>CAVYFF010000001.1:0-185980 GCA_963767745.1 uncultured Acidobacteriaceae bacterium
GAGGAGCTCCTGAAAACGATCGTCGGAGCGATAGCGATCAAAGACCGGATCGACGGCGAGGTATTCCATCCAGACAGCGCGATCGCGATACGCGGCCTGCAGCCATTTGAATGTGTCTTCATCGCTTTGCAACGCTGCGTAGATCTGGGCCAACCCGTAGGGTGAAACGTAACGCTTCTTCGAGACTGTCTCCAGTTCGTGTGCGATTTGGAGTGCTTCACTCCTCCGCCCTGCCGCTGCAAGGGCAACCGCGACCTGGGCCGTGTAAAGTGGGCTACCCCCTGACAGGCTCGCAGCCCGCTTCAGCTCACTCACGCCCTCGTTGTGCAAGCCTGCCTGAACGTAGCCCTCGCCCAGCAGAAGGTGTGCCGCTGCGAAGTTCGAGTCCAGTTCAACCGAGCTTCGACCTTGTTCGATTGCGCGGGAATAGTCGCGTGCCTGGTAGTACCGCAGTGCCACCCATGTGCTGATCATTAGATTAAGTGGGTCGAGTTCCAGTGCACGGCGGGCTTCGGCAAGCGCCTCGTCATGGCGGCGCTTAATGGAAAGATAGTCTCCGTACCAGTGGTGCGCATTTGCATATTGAGGATCCAACTCCAGAGCACGCCTGAACTCCGCCTCGGCTCCGGCCCAATCCCAACCATGGCTGAACACAAGGCCCAGGGAGGCGTGGGCCTCAGCCGATTGTGGGTCGATCTCCACCGCCTGGCGAGCGGCCGCGTAAGCTTTCGGAAGCGCGTCGGCCGGGGATTTGAACCCGTGCCACGCAAGTCCGCTATTGCAGTCGGCCAGCCCGGAATATGCCAGGGCGTAGGTTGGATCGCTGTCAATGGCCTGCTGAAAATAATGCTCCGCCTTTTGCATGCCGTCGGCTGTTCGCTTGTTCCAGTGGTAGCGGCCTTTCAAATACGCCTCGTAGGCTTCAGGCCTTGTTTGCCGCGGATTTGCTAAACGTGTTTTCTGTTCTTCCGTGAGAGCGATGTGTATTTGGCTCGCGATGCTTTGCACGACGGAATCCTGCACCGCGAGCACATCTTTGAGTTCGCGGTCGTAACTCTCGGTCCAGAGGTCGGTCTGATTTTGAGTCTCGACGAGTTGGACGGTGATGCGTACACGGTCCGACGAGCGGCGAACGCTGCCCTGGAGAAGATAATCCGCGTTCAGTTCTTTACCGATCTCTTTCGCGGCCAGATGGGTCCCTTTGTACTTTGCAACCGAACTGCGGGCTACCACGGTGAGTCGATCCCGATTCAGCTTTCCGGTCTGGGCGATCATTTCTTCAGTCAGTCCGTCACTGAAGAACTCCTGGTCGGGATCGCGGCTCAAGTTTTCGAATGGCAGAACAGCAAGGACTATCTTGCCCTGGGAATGTGTGGGCGGGTTCGAGGCTCGTCGCCAACTCCTAACTACCAGGAAAGACAGAAGGCACGCGACTGAGAGCAAAGCGGCTGCGCCAACGAAAAGCCACCGGTTGGACTTGCGATTCGCCAGCCCGGTTCCGGCGTCCGTCGTCTTTCCCGGGGTGCGATCCTGATCCGGCTCAACGATACGCAGTTTCCGGGCTTGTAACCAGCTATCGAGTTCCGACACGAAATCCCGGTCGCTGGTGGGAACACTCGCTGCCACTGGTTCGGAAGCTGCGCTTGGTTCTTTGGGGGTATTAACCAGCGCGACGAAGCGATACCCCTGTCCGGTCACGGTCTGTATGAACCGTGGGGTCTCGGCGTCATCCTTCAGGACCTGGCGAAGTTTGCGGATCGCGCCCCGGATACTGTTGTCGGTATCCAGGAAGACACCCTGGCCCCAAACCCTGGAAACGATTTGATCCCGGGTAACAATCTCGTCCCGGTGTTCAAGCAGCAGGAGAAGGATCTCGAACGGGATACGCTCAAGCTTCAGCACATGACTGCCTTGGCGGAGCCTTGGAGGACGCAGGTCGACCTCGTAGCCCTCGCCGAACCGGATCGGTTGCTCCACTGCAGCTGGCTCGGAAGCCATGGCACACCCCATGGAAGCAGAGCGATTCTACACCACATCGGTAGAGGCTGATGCAAGTGCAATTCCCGCTTGTCTTTAGAGCGACACAAAGCATAACGCCGCGACACACTCTCCGATATGGACAACCGCCTCCGTTGCCGCAAGTATGCCGATCACCACTGACCGAAAGCCAGTGAAGAATCAGGAGGAAGCACAATGAAAAAGATACATGGCAACACAAAGAACCGGGTTCTCGGGCTATGCATGTTGATCGCGGCTCTATTCGGGGCTGCGGTCGCGAAAGCCGATGTCGTATTGGACTGGAACGTGATCGCGGTGAACACAGCGGTCACGAACGGCCAGAACCCATTCGCCCAGGCACGATACGCGGCAATCGTACAACTCGCTGTATTCGAATCCGTGAACGCCATCACGGGCGAGTATCATCCCTATCTCGGCACGATCGTGGCGCCGCCAGGTGCAAGCCCCGAGGCTGCAGCCATCCAGGCTGCCTATCACGTGCTTAACAACTATTTTCCAATGAGCGCTACGACCCTCGCCGCCGAGCGCGCCAAGTCCCTCGCGTCTATACCGGACGGTCAAGCCAAGACCGACGGCATTGCCACGGGTGATGCCGCAGCTTTGGCCATGATCGCTCTGCGCGCAAACGACGGATCGTCGCCTGCGCAATTCAAGATACCCGGGCCGCCGGTTCCAGGAGAATGGCAGGCCACACCGAGCTGTCCGATTATGAATGGAGTCGCGCGTCGGAATCGCGTTTCAATGGCAATACATAACTCCGTTCGGCATCCGCCAGTGCTAGTGATTTTCTCCTCGATCCACCGCCAGCACTCACAAGCCGCGCTTACGCGAAAACCTACAACGAGGTGATGACGGTTGGAGGCGTCGACAGTACGGAGCGGCCACAAGATCGCGCGAATGTCGCGCTCTTCTATGCGGCGGCTTCGCCAACCCAGGTCTTCAATCAGGCCGTTCAGCAGGTTGCACAGGAACGGTGGCATTCGATGACCGAAAATGCCCGGGCTCTGGCCCTGATGAACATGGCGATGAATGACAGCCTGGTCGCGTCGTTCCTCAACAAGTATCACTACAATTTCTGGCGGCCCGAAACAGCGATCCATGCTGGCGACACAGACGGTAATCCGAAGACCGATCCTGATCCCAGCTTTGTCCCCTTTGTCACGACTCCATGTTTCCCGAGTTATCCCTCCAACCACGGCAGCGCAGCCAATAGCGCAGCCGAGGTTTTGAGACGCATATACGGTGAAGGCGGGCATTCCATGACGTTGTCAAATCCCACCGTGCCCGACATCGTGTTGCAATACACCACGTTCGACCAGATTACCGACGACATCTCCGACGCACGCGTTTACGGTGGGATACATTTTCGAACCGATCAGGTCGCAGGCGAGCGCCTGGGAGACGCTGATTGGCAAGGCCGTGTACAAGAACAACTTACGTCGCATGCACGACGACAACTGAGCGCTCGGAGCGAGAGCGATTCGCCATTCGTGTCCTGCGGTCCGCTGATTCTGCACTGCGGTCCACGGATGGCGAGCTCGTGGGGGGTCTCTCGACCGAGGTTCGCCCGATCACCGATCTACACCTTCTGGATTCTGAGCGGAGGACGGGCAACACGAAAAGTTGCCCTGAAATCTCCCGGTTTGTGTGAAACACTACGCCCAATAGCGATCAGAGCCCCACGTATGGCTAACGCAATCAATGCGAAATCGAATGCCAACCGGCAACGCAATTGGGCGGTCGACCAGGCGCGCCACAAGGGAAGAGGTTTGCTTCTCGTTTGCCTGATCGCATGTCTCCCAAGCGCACTTTTTGGACAGATGAACACGGCCGATATTACCGGCAATATCACAGACCCGAGCGGGGCGTTAGTTTCTCGGGTGACCATAACGGCATTACAAGTAGCCACACAGCAAACGCGTACTGCGACTTCGAACGGTGCCGGGCAATATCTGTTGCCGCAGCTTCCCTTGGGGGAATACAAGTTGACCGTCGACGCACGGGGTTTCAAACAGGCCGTTCAGGATAGAGTAGTATTGCATGCCGGGGACCATGTCCGGCAGGATTTCTCTCTTGACCTGGGGGTGTCGAATCAATCGGTGACGGTCGAGGCAAGTGCCGGCCTGATGCAGGTTGAATCCGCCGAAATTAAGTCCGTGTTCGAAAACCAACAGATAGTCGACCTACCTTTGAAAGACCGCCAATTCCTGGAGCTGGCCATTCTAAGCCCTGGAGTCGTGAACCCACCCGGAGGCACACGCGGAGATTCCCTGCAGCAGACGGGACAACTGATTAACGTGCTGGGAAACCGAACCGGTCACAATCTGTTTCTCGTCGACGGCGCCAGCGTCACCGATGAATACTATAACAACGTCGCCTTGAGTCCATCTCCCGATGCCATGCGGGAATTCAACATGGAGCTAGCCGACTACACCGCAGAATTTGGCGGCAAATCCGGTGCCGTGGTCAATGTCATCACCAGATCCGGCACGAATGCTTTTCACGGCAGCGCTTACGAGTTCGTGAGGAACGACATATTTGACGCGCAGAATTATTTCGCTCCGCCGGGTGTTCCGGCGCCGTTTCGCGAGAACCAGTTTGGCGCCGCGGTCGGCGGGCCGATCATCAGGAATAAGACCTTTTTCTTCGTCAACTACGATGGTCAGAGGGTGCGCGAACTCTTTGTCCCAATTGTTCAGCGTTCCAACAGCCGCGGAACGAGCGGGCAATCTTGCGGGCCTTAGCGCGGTGCACGACCCGATTAGCAAAGCGGCCATCGCCAACAACAACCTGAACAACGATCCGAACTACAATCCCACCAATCCATCGACGAAAGCGGCCCTGGCCCTGCTAAATCTCCTGCCCCTTCCGACTTCCTCCGGGAACAGCAATAATCTGAGGAGTGTCGGACAACAGAGGATCGATACCAACCAATACAACGCCCGGTTGGATCGACAGATATCGGCGGCCGACACTACGTTCGTGCGCGCCTCTGTACTGGATGCAAACCAGCTCGACCCTTTCGGCTCGAGCGTTCTGAACGAGGCCCTGCTGCCGGGTTTTGGCAGAATTCTCAAGACCCACACTGTTAATCTCGCGCTGGGTGAGACCCACGTTTTATCCGCGGCCATGGTGAACGAGTTTCGCTTTGGATGGCTACGCGTGTCAGGTGGTCAAAAGGATCCTAATGCCGGCAATCCGTTCGCGGCAACGTATGGGCTGAACGGCACCACGACGAACCCTGCGGATATGGGCTATCCGCAGGCCAATCTGAGCGGTCTGTTCTCCACCATCGGAACAGCCACCGGTTTCAACACCAGGACCGATCGCAATTTCGAGTTCTTCGACAATGTCTCCTATCAGCACGGAAGGCATGTCTTTACTTTCGGCGGCTATTTTTTCCATATCTCGTTCAATCCGGCTTTTCCTAACAATGCCCGCGGAACCTATACCTTCAACGGGTCCTACAGTGGAAACGCGTTGGCTGATTTCCTGTTCGGGTATCCATCGCAAGGGCAGGTGGGCATCGGGGAGGGAGCGGAAAATGCCCATACGAACTGGGCACATTTTTACTTTCAGGACGGCTGGCAGCTCAGCCCTGGACTCAAGGTGGATCTGGGTATCCGTTACGAATACAACTCGAACCTCGTCGCAGAAACCAACCAAACCTCCAACATAGATTTGAGCACTGGATCCGCGAGGTTCGTAGCCGCGGGCAATCCCGCAAACCTCACCGGGAGCGCGGCGACTCTGGCTGCGTTTGCCGCCGCGCAGAACCCGTCGATTCCTGTCGTATCGAATACGACCGCGAACTGGAATAACAGCCTGCTCGATACCCGTCCCCTGCGTCTGTCGCCGCGCATCGGGCTGGCATGGCAGGTGCCCCCATTGAACAAAACGGTTGTGCGTGCTGGGTTTGGCGTATTCACGAACCAGGCGGCTTACAGCGTCCTTCAGAATCTTGCCGAAAATGTGCCGTTCTTTCTGAACAAGACTGTCAACAACGCGACTGGAATTCCGACCTTGGCCACCGCCGGCATTCTGATGGCAAATCCGAATGGGGCGATCGGCGCAAACGGAGTAAATCACGACTTCAAAATTGAATACAACGAAGTATGGAATCTGACCGTGCAGACATTGCTATCCGCGAACACCACATTTTCGGTTCAGTACGCGGGCTCGCGGACGGTTCACGCGGACAGTTCCACCGCCGTCAACCTGCCCACGCCCGGCGCGGGCGCTGTACAGGTTCGCCGTCCGTTCTCAAACCTGAACGCATACACCACGATTCGCTGGGACGGCTGGGCCGCTTTCAACGGCCTGACATTTGAAGCGAACCACCGGATTTCCCACGGCCTGTCGTTTGACGCGAGTTACACATGGTCCCACTCGATCGACGACGCCTCAGACGCCGGCACCACGAATGCTGAATTGAATCTCCCGCAGAATATTTACGCCCACAATCAGGCGGCCGAGAAGGCGGATTCAAGCTTCGACCACCGGAACCGATTCGTTGGCAACGTTCTCTACCAGCTGCCCTTTGCGAAGGGAACCACTGGCTGGGTTCGTGCGCTTGCCGGCGGCTGGCGCGCGAGCGGAATTCTTATCGCCCAGAGTGGTGCTCCCTTTACCGTGAACCTGGGAACTTCCAACGACGTGGCAAACATCGGGCTCGTGAACGGCAACAATATCGAGCGGCCCAACCTCACCGGCAACCCAAATGCCGGGCCCAAAACCGCTAACCGCTGGTTTGATACCGCGGCCTTCTCCCTCCCAGCAGGATTCACGTTTGGGAACAATCCGCGCAACTCCGTCGTTGGACCACGCTTCGTTGATTTGGACACATCCCTACAGAAAGATTGGGCGTTGGGGGAATCGATCCATCTGCAATTTCGCGTGGATGCGTACGACACGCTCAATCATCCGAACTTCACTCTGCCAGGTCGGATTTTTGGAGCGTCGAATTTCGCTGTGATCTCGAATGCCCTCGACCCAAGAGAAATGCAGCTGGCGGTGAAGTTGATCTTCTGACTGCGGCAAGAGATTGCCTCAAAACTGCGTTGGTGTTTGCTTCCTCTGCCTATACTGGTGGGATGGTATCCCTTCGCCTCTTGTCTCTAGGGCTTGCCTTCGGCCTCTTTGCTCTAGCTGCGGCTGCGCAAACAAGCAAGATACCAATCGACGCAAAACCCAGCGACCTCCAGGCTTTCAGCGGATGTACGAATCCAAATACCGGAGTTTCGAATCATGACTGGGGAGTAGGATCGAAGCCCGTTTACGTCGACGCGAGAACTCTCCAAGTGGGAACTCCAACCTACACCGCAAATGCGATCTTTTGGACATCACGAGAGACCAAGCCGGGACAATCTGTGCTTCTGACGGGCGCATTTACTCAAGCGGTAAAGCGCGTAAAAGTCGCGGTAATTCCTTCCGGAACGCGAGACTGGCAATCAATCGTCAGGAACAGCTCCTTCATCGTTAGCGCCACCCAACAGAGCACGACGGGGCTCTCGTTCCTGATCCCTTCGAGTTTCCCTGACGGCGTTTATGGGTTTGAAATCGAAGACCCCTCATCGCCCCCAACGCTCGGCCTGGCGAACGTGCCCTCAATCGATTGGGTGATTGGAGTTCCTCCCCTCACCACGCCAGAAAAAGCACTTGAGCACGAGGTCCGTGATTGCGGGCTCGAACCGGGTGCGACGTTAAGAATGTTCGGCAAGAATTTCACCCCATCTATGCAGGTCATTCTTCAATCGGCAACCGGGAAGGTCCATCGGCTGCGACCCTCGGCATTGGACGCCAACTCCATCGCAGCCCGGGTTTCCAACAAGCTCACTCCTGGAACCTACACTCTCTGGGTGGGAACCTTTCCCTGGAGCGCGACTTCTGCGCCTGCCGGCCAGATCACTGTCTATCCACCCTCGTCATTCACTGTCAAACACGCAACATGCGTTGACCTCGTGGGCGATGGAGCCACAGATAACACCCCTCTCCTTCAATCATGTCTGGATCGAAATGCGCCGGCGGCAGGCGCGAAGCAGGTGGTTTTTATCACGATACCGGCGGGCGACTTCATGCTCGCGAGTGGCATCGCAGGCCATTCTTACGAGTTCCTGAGCGGAGCCTCTGCCGGCTCGACTCGATTCTTCGGTAAACCCAAAGGCAGCCCGCCTAAAGTATGGTTTGCGGTTCCTCAGCATTTCGGGTTAGCAAATCTATCCCTGGAAGCGCCCGCGAATCCCAGTCTCGTTGCGTCCACCGACAGTACGACCGGCAATCCGGCGACCTCCGGCCATTTGTTTTTCAGCTACCTGAATTTCAAATCCAACCTTGATGCGCCGGGACAACAGATGTTCCTCGTAGCAGGCCCGGATATCCAGATCTACGATTCCACTTTTCTTTCCGGCTCTAATCAAATTCTCGATGTGAGCTTCGGAGACGGAGGGGTTGTTTCTGGAAATCACATCATTGTGAACAATTGGACGGGCCTGGGAATCGTTGATAGCCAGAACATCATCTTTGAGAAGAACCTGGTTTACTCCCAGAATGTGCCCGGACAAGGTCCTGGCGGAAGATCCGCGGGCTCTGGACTAAGCATTAGTCGCGCAAACAGCCGTTTCGGCCCGTCAGCCCTTTCGCAAAATATCTACGTAGGCTATAACACCTTCCGGAACATGGGCTCAAACGGCCAGCAGGTGATCACCAACGACGGAGATGGGGGATCCTATATTGGTCCCATTGCGAGCAGCATTGCAGACACGGTGACCCTGGCGCATGATCCCGCCTGGGATTGGATGGGCACAACGAATCCGCAAGCGTCCAGCCTCGCAATCATTTCGGGCAGAGGGGTCGGCCAATATTCGTTTATTGAAAGCTATAGCGGTCGAACGATCCATCTCGCCAGGCCTTGGCAGGTTACTCCCGACGCGACGTCGATCATCGTTATTTCTCAATACGAACTTCACATGACCACTGCGCACAATCAAATTACCGATACGCTCGGCGCTTCCATCGTCCTTGGCGACTCCCTCGAAAGCGTGATCGAAGACAATGTGTTGACCAACTCGGGCAATGGGATCATGATTTCCGCGTTTGGTCCATACGGCGGTCCGGCGTCGTATGGGCCAGTGATCAACACCGACGTTCTGCACAATTCGATCAGCGAGGGCGCCGGGAACCTTATGATCTCTTCGGTGAACACCAACGTGGCGGGAATTGTCATTCAGGACATGCCTGGATGCCTGGTCTCCGGTCTGCTGATTCGGGACAACACAGTACCGGCCAAAGAAACCATCAGCAGCGTGAATGGAATGAATGGGGTCAGTGCCGTATTGATTGAGTACAATCGTGGCAATTGGCTACCCACGTTTCCGATCCCTGGGTTCCTGGTGCAAAGGAATCAACACCAGGGATTGTTCTGAAGGCGTCCCGCAGTCTATGCGTGATGTGGCGCCCTATGCTGTTTCAGGCTCGAAGGAGAAATATGCGCGGGCTCACTCTTCATTTCTTTGCCTTCCTGGCTCTCGCTTTCCTCCCCACAAGAGCGCTTCCCCAGCAAATAACCCCAGCCCAAAGCGGCTTGACCGCAACCGCGGATGGTCTCACGCTCCAGGTAACCGCCCTGCGTGACGACATCCTCCGCGTGCGCGTGTGGAAGGGCGACGCCGTGCCGGAAGATGCCTCCTGGGCCGTGCTGCCCCAGGCTCGCACCAGCAGCGTGGCGGTTACCCCCGATACGAACGGCTTCACCACCAAGGCATTGCGGGTCACCGTAGCCGATCATCTGCTGCTCACTGTCGCCGACCTTCAAGGCAACGTCCTGCAAAAGGACGCAGCCCCGGTGCTTTGGGAAGGAACCCGCTTCACCATCAGCAAGCAACGCAGTTTCGACGATCACTTCTTCGGCCTGGGAGACAAACCAGGGCCGCTCGATCGCGGTGGCCAGTCGTTCACCATGTGGAACACCGATGCTTTTGGATGGCAGGAATCGACCGACCCCATCTACAAAACCGTGCCATTTTTTCTGAACGTGAACCGCGGGCGCACGCTCGGCGTCTTCCTGGATAACACCTGGCGCACCAACTTCGACTTCGGCCGCAACGATGTGTATCGCTACACCTTCGGGTCGCTGAACGGGCCCATCGACTATTACCTGATCTACGGTCCAGAGCCGAAGCAGGTGGTGACAGACTGGGCCTGGCTTACCGGACCAACCCCACTGCCGCCCTTGTGGGCGCTTGGTTTCCAGCAATCGCGCTATTCCTACTTTCCCGAATCGCAGTTACGCGAGATTGCGCAACGGCTGCGCAAGGATCGCATCCCCTCGGATGTGCTCTGGCTGGACATTGATTTCCAGCATGAAAATTGGCCCTTCACGGTAAACGAGAAAGCCTTTCCCGATTTCCGCGGCATGGTGAAAGACCTGGCCCAGGAACAATTCAAGGTGGTGGTGATCACCGACCTGCATGTAGCCCGTCAACCGAACGTGGGCTACGCCCCGTATGACACAGGGCTCGCCGGCGATCATTTTGTGAAGAATCCCGATGGTTCGATCTACGTCGGCAAGGTGTGGCCCGGCCCCGCGGTCTTTCCCGACTTTACCCGGGCGCAGACACGGCAATGGTGGGGTGGGCTCTTCAAGACGTTTGTCGACGACGGAGTCGCGGGGTTCTGGAATGACATGAATGAACCCGCGGTTTTTGACGGCCCGGGAAAGACCATGCCGGACAACGTGCAGCATCGCATCGACGAGCCCGGCTTCCGCCAGCGGACTGCTCCCCACGTTGAGATCCACAACATTTTCGGCATGCAGAATGCTCGCGGCACCTACGAAGGGGAGCTTGCGCTGCGGCCCAACGAACGGCCCTTTGTCATGACGCGCGCAAGCTACGCAGGAGGCCAACGCTACAGCACGACCTGGACCGGCGACAACAGTTCCACCTGGAATCACCTGCGCATGACCATTCCTCAGCTGGTCAACTTGGGCCTGAGCGGGTTCTCGCTTGCCGGAGCGGACGTCGGAGGTTTTGCCGGCTCACCGCCCCCCGATCTGCTGACCAGGTGGATCGAGCTGTCTGCCTTCCAGCCCATTGACCGGGACCATTCTGCCAAGGGAACCCGCATGCACGAAGTGTGGGTGGATGGACCCGAGCAGGAGAACATTCGCCGGCACTTTATCGAAGAGCGCTACCGGCTTATGCCTTATCTGTACACCGTCGCGGAGGAAACCTCGCACGATGGCTTACCCATCAACCGCCCCCTCTTCCTGGAATTCCCGCATGCCACCGAAGATGGCAGCCCCTACGACCTCACCACGGGTGGAAGCGAATTTCTCTTTGGCAGTGACATATTGGTTGCGCCCAATCCCTCCCCCGAAGAAGTAGCTCCCTACACCATTCATCTGCCGCCGGGAACCTGGTACGACTACTGGACCGGCGAACAGTTCAAGTTCAACAATCTCAGTGGAACGCTGGATCTGGAGCAGCGCGACAAAGTATTGGCGCAGAAGCCGCTGATGGTCACGCCCAGGCTCGATCAATTGCCGGTTTACGTGCGTGGCGGCAGCATCCTGCCCATTGCGCCCCTGACCCAGAGTACCGCTGACTTGCCGAATGGCCCCTTGACCCTGCGGGTATTTCCTCATGCGGCCGACGTGAACATTGTCGAGCCCTGCGCGGGTGAGGTTTACACCGACGACGGTCATACCTTCGGCTACCGCACGGGGGATTTTGCACGCATTCACTTCTCCTGCTCCACGGCCGCCGATGGATCGCTCCACGTAGAGATCGCAAAGCAGGAAGGTCAGTGGAAGCCCTGGTGGCACGAGTATCGCGTGGAGGCGGTAGGTTGGACGCCAAAGGCGAATCGCGCTTCCGTGGACGGCAAAATCGTGGCGCTCAAAAAACAAGACGGACGCTGGGGAGTAACCGTTCCCATGAAAACGGACACGACACAAATTACGCTGGAGTAGAAATGTTTCGTCCCCGTTATCCGGAGGGTACGGCCCTTGGAGTCCACGTGGGAACTCCAGAATTTGGGAAGCCCGAAGGGCGCACCGCAGATCCCTCCGCTACGCTACCCCGGATTTCCTGTTGATCTTGGTGGCGTTGGTGCACTTCATGCGCCCTTCTTTACGGAAGGGCGCACACGCTGCCTTGTCCAGTGCAGCGTGGCAGGAAAGCCGGGTACGCTCCGGTCGGGATGACAATTCATCTTGGAAACTATACTTAGCGCTCCCAAACAGAATTGTCATCCCGAGCGAAGCCGAGGGATCTGCGGTGCGCCCTTCGAGCTTCCCGAATTCTGGGGTTTTAGCCGCTGAGGGACGCCCCTCAATCACGGCGCCATGCCCTTTATCTCCTCCTCGACCCGCGCATGTAATCGTTCACTGAAACCGAGCGGTAATTCAAATACCCGCTCGTCCGCAGTCAGGATCAGAATATTGCGCGTCGAGTCCAGGATGGCCGAGCAAATCTCACAATGCTCCAGATGCTTCTGCACCTGTTCCAGCACATCCGGAGGGAGGTCTCGGTCGAGGTAGCCGGAGATGTGCGCCCAAACGTGTTTGCACGCGATCACCATGCCCATCGCCTCCGCTTAGGAGCCACTTCCTTCAACTGTGGCGCCAGCTTCTTCTGCAACATCATGCGCGCCCGATGCAGTCGGACTTTGACGGAAGAGATCGTGATGCCAAGCGCCTGCGCCGCCTCATGCACGCTCAGCTGCTCAATGTCTCTGAGCCGAAAAACTTCGCGGTAGATGAGCGGCAGAGCGGTGATGGCCTTTTGCAACAACTGCCTAACCTCTTTTCGCTCCAGTGCCTCCGACGGTATTTCCTTCCAGTCCCGCAGCAAGGCAGGAGAAACCGGTTCCCCATCTTCCTGAGGCTCGTCCAGCGACTCCATCCTGATCGCATCCCGGCGGCGAATACGGCTTCTTGCCTCGTTCAATGCGATGCTGGTCAGCCAGGTCCCGAACTTTGCTTCCCCGCGAAAGTTGGCCAGGTTGCGGAAGGCCTTGAGGAAGGCTTCCTGGGCCGCGTCCTCCGCATCCGCCTCGTTGTGCAGAAAAGACAAAGCCATGGCATAGACCCTTCGCTCATAGGGGCGAATCAGTTCGTGAAACAATTGCGCGTCGCCGGCAACGATAGATGCGATCATGCGCGACTCATCTCGTAACTCGGTGGCCATGCGATCGTCTCTAGAGCGGTTTCGTATCGGTTCCCAGCACGCGTCCGCTTCCCGGCGACTGCGCAAACAGAATAAGGTGATGTCCCTGCGCCGCCTGGAATGAAGCTGGAATCTGGATCTGAACCGTCCGCTCGCCGGCGGTCTTCACTCTGGCCACGCGAGACATCGATCGTGCCACCGCGACGTGCGCCAGATTGCGCCCCGAGTTCTCCCCGTGAAGCACGTTGGAGCGATCGGAATCGTCGGTGAGCACCGCGATCAGGTCGGCGCCGTTCGCCGGCAAGTCACCGCTCGTGGAAAAGTTCACCGTCAAGGTCGTCCCCGCGACGCCCAACGAAAGAATACGGAGAGAGACCCGCGGACGTTCCTCTGCCTCTTCCTGCACAGCATGCAGCAGCGCTGCACGGTCGCTGCCGACAATCTGCTCTGCGCCGTTGATCACCATTTGTGGCGTGTACACGCCCTCCAGGTGGAATCGCTCACTGTACGCATTCTGCCGCTCCGTGTAGAGCGAAGACGAGAAGGGGTCAGACCATCCAAGTGAATTCCAATAAGTGACATGTTCGCTGATGCCTACCACTAACTGCCCCGCGCTGGTCTGGCTTCCATTCACTTGTCTGAGCAGCGCATCCGCAGGCGGGCAACTGGAACATCCTTCAGATGTAAACAACTCCACCAGCACCGTCTTCTGAGCCAGTGCACTCGCGGTTATCAGTGCCAGGACGATTCCCACGGCGATTGTTCTGCTGCGCATGTATTTCTCCGTGGGGATGAGACGCACATGCAGGGTCGAGGGTTACAAGAACCTACATATTGGTGTGGCCGTGCCGCATATCCTCGTTGAACGTCGGCTTGGTCAGCTCGAAAGCCTGCTGCAGGCGGTCGCGGAACTCCGCCTCGCGCGCCAGCAGGGCTGGGGTCGCGGCAGCAAAGTCTTTTTCCTCGCTCAGGGTCGCGAGCCCGGAAGCGGCCAGTCCCGCCGCGATACGCGTTAGCTCTTCCTCGGTCGTGTTCAGGTATTGCGCGTCTCGCGGGTCGGCGATCCATACCGGCCGGGAGTTGCCCAGCACACCCGAGAGCCAGAAGATCTTGGACAGCAAAAACTGTTGCCGGCCTGCTTCATCCGTATCGTTGAAGAAGAATTTCTTCTGCCAGCGGCTGTAATAGCGTGTGGTGACCGGAACCGGCTGGCGATTGCCGCTCTTCAGCAGTTCCAGCTGACCCTGGTCGAGGGTCTTGCGGATCGCGCTGTAGATGAAGGATTCCGCATAGGGTTGCTCGGGAGCGGGAACAATTTCCGCAAAGGTCACAGTCATGCTGGCAGAGACCTTGGCGTGGAGCAGGGAATCGGTGCCGTCGGCCACGTGGACCACACCGTGCACGATGTAGGTGTCGGCGCCCGAAGTCGAACGGTGGAAGGGCCAACGGAAGTCGCCGAAGGTAATGGGCATGCCGGCTACGGTCACATAGGCATCCGGCCGCGGATTGCGCAATCGCTTGGCCTCGTCGCGCAAATGCGCCGTCATGGCCGGCAAGAGCTCGGGACGATTGAAGTCGAAGTCCTCACTCAACTCCAGCCGCAGCGTGCGTTCCGGCGGAGCATCCGGGGAAAGGCCGATCCGGAAGATGGCGGTGGGGCGCGCATTGAAATCGATCCCCTCCTCAGAGGAGACCACGGTCATGCCGGCATTTGCGGCGGCGACACCTACGGCGGTGCTTAGGGCAGTCACGGGATGGGTAGGCATGGCTCTGCTTTCCTGCGGAAGTCTCAAAGGTGATTGTACCGGTGGAACGCCCGCCCCTGGCTAAACGGCGAGCTAAATGCCTGCCAGCGCAAAGGCAACCAGGGTGCGGCCGGTCCTCCCCGAGGATTGCTCGAACTCCTCCAGCAGCTGGGCTTCCAGACCATCCGGATCCACTGGCATTTCGCACCCGGCGATCTCCTCTTCCGTAGCTCCTTGATAACAAAGCTCGCAAACGCCGAGACCTTGCTCCGAGCGCACCGGAGGCCCAAAGACGCGGCAGGTCATCGGACGGGAACGATACAGATCACACAGCCCAGTGACGGGATCGAGTACGGCACAGGGCTCGTCATTGGCAAAGTCTTCAAAATGCTCAGCAGCCTCTTCGGAGGGATCGAGCAGGCCGGTCACAGGGTCGCCGGGGAAGCTCCCGGCAAGGCGCTCAACCGATCTCTGCACCCGCTCACGAACGGAATGGGCTCGTTCGGGGTCGTAGACAGTAAGCTCTTGCAGCCCTTGCTGAAGCCGCGCGGCGTCGAGCTGGTGGATGGCAAAGACCCCGACGCAGCACTGTGTGCATCCGGCCTTGCACACTAGCCAATCGCCGCTGCGGCGGGCGGTGTCGGCCAATGCCGTATCGAGAATCTGCACGAGTTGCACGTCGCCTAAGGGAAGCATGGTGCCATTTTTGGGGTATCTAAAAAGCAAACATCGTAATCCCCGCTAACAATCCTGCCGTCTATGCAATTATGAAGGGACAGTGACAAAAAAGTTAAGGGAACGCAACTTTTGGTCATTGTCGAACGTTAAAACTACAGGTTCACCCGCGCCTCGAGGAGCTTCGTGAAGAGACCGTGTTACTCCCCCCGCGTTCTACGCATTTTCCTTTTCGTATTCGGGGTCATCCAGATTACCGCCATGTTGGTCGCGTTTGAGCGGCCGGCCCAAGCCTATGTCGATCCAGGTTCCGGCTTTGTCTTTCTCCAGGTCGCCGGTTCCATGTGCGCGGGCGCGATTTACTATCTACGCCACCGCGTGAAGCGGATCCTGCTTGCGCTGCGCAGGTCGCCCGCCGGCACACAGTCAGAGGTTGCAGAGAACCAACCATGAGCCAGGGCGCGTCGCAGTCAATTGCGACGTTTCGCGATCCCGCCGGATCGCTGTCCATCGATGGCGAACATGTGCTGCGAACCGTCCACCCTCGCTACGCTGCCGAGGCGCTGCGCTTTCTGCAGTCTGACCTTGCTCGGCGTTGGACCGACCAGGGCCACCTGGTTGCCAGCGAGGTCGTTTCCGCGGAAGAGGATCAGCCTCTCCTGCTCCGGCATCCGCGTATTTCTTTCCCCTCCTATCCATGGGAATGGACTCCTGGCCAGTGGGTTGCAGCCGGAGAATTGACGCTCGAATTCTGCACGCAATTGCTCCACGAAGGCTGGATTCTCAAAGATGCCACCCCGCTCAATATCCTCTTCGAGGGCTCGCGTCCGGTTTTTGTGGATCTGCTTTCGATCGAGCGGCGTGATCCAGGCAGCCCGTTGTGGCTCGCCTATGGGCAATTCGCCCGCACCTTTCTTTTGCCCCTGGCAGCAAATAAATATCTGGGTTGGCCTTTGGCGGCAACTCTCAATCGCCGGGATGGCTATGAACCGGTGGACCTGTATCCCTACCTTTCAGGGGCAGAACGTTGGACCGCTCCGCTTCGTTCGCTCATAACGCTTCCTTTTATGCTCGAGAGCCGCAAGCGCGGATCTGCGTCGTCGCCTCGCCTGCAGCAATCGCCTGAGATCGCAACCGCAGTTCTGAACGGCAACTTGAAGAAATTTGCAAAAGCGTTGCATGCGCTGGAGCCCAACAAACGTGATTCGCGCTGGAGTGGATACCAGATCGGCCTCGATCACTACAGCGAAGGGGAACGCCTGCGTAAGCAGGAATTCGTCGAGCGCGCCATGCAATTGTTGCGCCCCGAGTCGGTGCTCGATATTGGCGGCAATACCGGTCACTACTCGCGCATAGCGGCCAGCGCCGGCGCACGCGTGGTTGCCTGGGACACCGACGTCGCCTCCTCGGACCGTAGCTGGAGAGATGCCAGGGCGGCCGGCCTGCCCATCCTTCCCCTGGTCGCGGATGTGGCCAGACCAACCCCGTCAGTTGGATGGCGCAATGCCGAGTCCCTCACCCTATTGGAGCGGGCGCGCCAACGTTTCGATTTCGTCATGATGCTGGGTATCCTTCATCATCTGCTGCTTGCCGATCAGATTCCTATGGCCGACGTGGCCGCGCTGCTGGCATCGCTCACTCGTCGTTGGAGCATCGTGGAGTGGGTTCCTAAGACGGATGTGCGCTACATCGATCTCTGTCGTGGCCGGGACGAACTCTATGCCCACTTGGATGAAGATTTTTTCGTTACCCAATTCACCCGCCACTTCACCATCCTGACACGTGAGGAATTGACGAACGGCCGCGTGCTCTTCCTGTTTGAAAAGAAATAAACCTCAAGAGCATCGTTCAGGGGGTCGGTCGTTTTCGCGAGATGTGGGATTCCACTGCTCCTGATCGGCAACTCTTGAGGCCGTTATCGATGTTCTTGCGGATTCCCGACCTAACTTCCAATGATCCCGGAGCACTCACCCAAACCAATACTCACCCAACCAGCCCGCTCACAATATCCGCGAACAACGACCTCATCCCCGTCCTCAAGAAAACCGCGTTTCTCGCCCGTAGGCAATGAGAAGAGTTCGCGCCCGTTCCGGGTGAGTTCAAGCAAACTTCCGCGAGCGTCATGCTCGGGACCGGAAACCGTACCGCTGGCCAACAGATCCCCGGTTTGCAGGTTGCATCCATTGCTCGCGTGATGGGTCACCAACTGCGCGACCGTCCAATAAAGATGGCGCAGGCGGCTGCGGCCGAGGCGCACGGCATCGGTTCCAGTCTCACGCATGCGAGCTGAGCGCAAGGAAACCTCCAGCGTGAGATCGATGCCCCCCTCCTGCAAGTCCTGTTTGGAATTAAGGTAGCCCAGAGGAGCCGGGTCCCCGGGTGGACGCGCAGCCGCGGGCGTCCGGAAGGGAGCAAGCGCCTCCATAGTGACGACCCAGGGCGAAATGGTAGTGGCAAAGCTCTTGCCCAGGAATGGCCCCAGCGGCTGGTACTCCCATGCCTGAATATCGCGTGCCGACCAGTCGTTCACCAGACACACACCAAAAACATGTGATGCTGCGTGTTCGACCGCAATAGGTTCTCCCAGGGGATTGCCCGGTCCGATAAAAAAGCCGGCTTCGACCTCGTAATCCAGCGACTGGCTGGGCGCGAAATGAGGCGCTGCGCCGGGGGCGGAAACAATCTGGCCCGCGGGGCGCCTTACCGTTGCGCCGCTGACCAGGATCGAAGATGCTCGACCGTGATAGCCAATGGGCACATATTTGTAGTTGGGCAACAGGGGATTCTCCGGCCGGAAGAGCCTGCCCACATTTCTGGCGTGATCAATCGAGGCGTAAAAGTCGGTGTAATCCCCAATGATCGCTGGTTTGAGCATCGTGGTGCCCGCCATGCTCATCAGGTCGGGCGCCAGCACACGTTGATTTTCAGAAGCGTCGGGACTATCGGCACGCAGCAGATCGCTAAGCCGGGCGCGCAGAGCAGACCAGGATTGAGGGCCGAGGGCCATCAGGGGATTAAGCATGGGGGCGGCACAGGCCTCGCGGGTCGCTGCCGGGAGCGAGGCCAGCAGGCTCGCGCAGCGGCGCAGGTCGAGGATCTGGTCTCCGATGGCAATCCCTACCGTGGGCGCCATTGGCCCGGCAAACAAGCCAAAGGGCAGGTTTTGAATCGGGAACGCGCCCCCGGGGTGATTGGCCGAGGCCACCCAGCTTTGACGCTGGGGATCATGCGTATCATTCATAGATACATTTACGGAAGGGGGCTTCCGGTGAAACGCTTCTTGAGCCCTTGCCACACTTGAAAGTATTCGCGCTGCAGGGAATCCGTTTCGAGCGCGAAGCGCGTCGGGTTGAGCACTAACTGGGTCTCAAACATGAAGGCCAGCGTGTCACCGAGAAATTGAGGCTTGAGTTCAGCCTTGACTGCCCGGTCGAAGGTCTCGGCATCGGGCCCGTGGGCCTGCATACAGCTGTGCAGGCTGGCTGAGCCGGGCACGAACCCTTCCGCCTTGGCGTCGTACTGGCCGCGGATCAGGCCCATGAACTCGTTCATTGCATTGCGGTGGAACCAGGGAGGGCGAAAGGTGTGTTCAGCCACCATCCAGCGCGGGGGAAAAATGGCGAAGTCGACGTTGGCAGAGCCCGGCACCGCGGTGGGGGCGGTGAGCACGGTAAAGATCGACGGGTCGGGGTGGTCGAAGCTGACGGTGTTGATGCAGTTGAAATTTGCCATGTCGTACTTGTAAGGCGCGTAGTTTCCGTGCCAGCCCACCACGTTGAGCGGCGAATGATCGATGCCCGCCGACCAAAGATTGCCCTGGAACTTGCACAAGCTCTGGAAGTTGCCGCCTATATCTTCGAAGGCGGCTACAGGGGAAACAAAGTCGCGTGGGTTCGCCAGCCCATTGGCGCCAATGGGGCCGAGATCCGGTAAGCGGAAAGCGAGACCGTAGTTCTCGCAGATATAACCGCGGGCAGATTCTTCCAGCAGCTCGACGCGCATCTTGAGGCCGCGTGGAATCACGCAGAGTTCGCCCGGCGCAACTTCAAGAATCCCCTGCTCGGTGAAGAATCGCAGTTTGCCCAGTTGAGGCAGGATCAACATCTCTCCATCGGCATTAAAAAAGAAGCGCCCGGACATACTCTGGTTGGCGGCATAGATGTGCACGGCACACCCGGTCTGTCCCGCCGGGCTGCCGTTGCCCGCCATGGTAACGATGCCGTCGAGGAAATCGCAGGGCGCATCGGGTATGGGCAGCGGATCCCACCGGAGCTGGTTGGGAGTCGCAGGGACCTCATTAAATGGCCCACTCCGCATGCCGTTGCCAGGGAGTTGGACGAAGGGTCTATGGGTTACGGAGGGCTGGATGCGGTAGAGCCAGGAACGGCGGTTGGTGGCCCTTGGAGCGGTAAAGGGGGTACCACTGAACTGCTCGGCATAGAGCCCGAGGGAGGACTTCTGGGGCGAGTTCTGGCCTTTAGGCAAAGCACCCGTGACTGCTTCCGTCGCGAACTCGTTACCAAACCCGGATTGATAGTGCAATTTCGACATGACTTCCCCCTGTAGCTGTATACCGGAGGATGGTAGCGGTTGCCAACTGTGCACTTGTTCGAGGGCTTTAGAGTCTGCGGTGCGCCTCTCGGCCTTCCCGAATTCTGGAGTTCTCACGCAGACTCTTTAGCCTTCCACCGGACTCGGGGTGGATGAAGCCCCCGCGACACGTAGTCAATTAGCGTCCGCTCACTTCCAACGAAACGGGGCGTGCCGTCGCGTTTATTGCGGGATCGTAGTATTCGTAGACCCGGGATTGAAAGGTGTGGGCCCGGATTGGATATTTTGCCCGCAGCCGGACGGAAAAACTCGTCGTTTGTTTCGCAGAAAGTCCGTCGAAATAGAGGATTGCCTGCGTGGCGCTGAGGCTGAATTTTTCAAGCCGCCCGGCTGTGTCCCCCGACGCTTTCTCCTGGAGCGCCTGCAGATCTTCGCTGAGCAGGTCGAAGCCGGGTGGGACACCCAAATCGACCATCACCATGTTGGCGGTCTTGTCGAGATTGTTGCGAATTGTAATCTTCTCGGTGGCAATGTCATTCTGTGCCAGCTTCGTTCGATCGTAGGCAACGTCGATCGAGAGAGGCTCGACGATAGCCTTTTCTTCCCACGGAGTAAAGTAGCGGCCAACGATTTGATATGCGAGGCTGCCAGTCCCTTCGAACTTGAGTCGCACCGTGTTTGGCTTCTGCGCATCGATGTTCTTTAAAACGAACTGGTGAAGCAGGTCATTGTTCTCCGTGGAGAGCCGGAACATCTCGACGGGCTTGCCGTTCAGCACGACGGCAACCGAGCCGCGCACATCCGAGGCGCTGAGTTGCGTTGCCAGCAGGAGCGCCCGCAGGGCCACGATCGTAGCCTGGGTTGTGCCCCAGGTGCCGGAGGCTTCCTTCTTTGCCGAGATATAGCTAAGCGACTTGCGTGCCACCTCCGACGCCTCTCCCCACTTCAACAGTGCCTGGGCGGCGAGCCCAGTCGTCTCTACGGTTGCGCTTGCGCCCGTCGCGTAGACGCTTGTTTCCTCGACTGTCCAGAAGACCTGATCGCCTTTCTCCTGGCGGGCGTCGATGAGGGACTGCATGGAGCGCCTGGTAAACTCACGGTCTTTCTTATAGTCGGCGGCGAAATTGGCGATGATGGCCAGAGTGTAGCTATCGAGCTTTGAGCCGGAGTGGGACTCGATATACTCCTTGGCCTTCTCAACAGCCGGACCTTGATAGCCGGTGTTCGCGAGCGACCATGCGACATACGCGGTGATGCGGAGAACATCGGAGTTGTAGCGATTGGTCGCGCCCTCATTAATGAAGCTCGTATCCGGCTTCCAACTCCCGTCGGATTGTTGCTGAAGGGCGAGCCAGTCAGCCGTGCGCTCAATGAGTCTCGGGTCTACGTCCGAGACCTTCGACATGTCGCTGAACTCCATCAAGCCGTAAGCGGTAAGAATTTTGTTGGCAGGCGCCCGGCCAAACCAGGAGAAGCCGCCGCCGGGGACCTCGAACGTGAGCAATCGCTGGTAACCGTTGGCGATGTATCCCTCAGCCTTGGCGTGGACCTCCGGTGTGAGCTTCTTTGTGCGCTTCATGTAGTCGAGAGCGAGCACGTTGGGATAGGTGCTCGACGACGTCTGCTCGAAGCAGCCACCGGGCATGCTCAGGATGCTGTCCATGCCCTCAATCACCTGGCTAAGCGGCCCGGGATAGAGGCGAACGAAAAGGGTGGTGGCATCCGGGATAGATTGCGCTGGAAAATGGAGGTCGTGCTGAGCAGCGCCTTCGAGCCGGCCGTTGAAGACGAGGCTCCCCTCGCGGCCGTTAGGAACGACCTCAATCTCGCGAACGACGATGTCGTTGAGCGGTTGGGCTGCTCCGTCCATGTGGGCGCTGAGGCTGAGCTTGAATTTGCCGATACGGTTCGCATTAATGGTGAACTGCGAACTGCCGACGCGGCCTGATTCGACCGCAATCGTCTTTTTCGGGCTGTCGTGATCAAGTGAGAACCATGCCTCCGGCTCAAGCTTGAGCGACACCTTGCCGGACCTGCCGGAGTAGTTGTATGCGGCGATGGGGATGGAGACTCGATCTCCCTGCGTCAGCGTGACCGGCAGGTCGAGATCAACGAAGAAGTCCTGAAAGACTTTAAGGCTGGAGGTAGCGGTGCCAAGCGCGCCGGAGCGAGTGGACGCGAGCATAGCCATGCGCCAGGTGGTGATTGAGTCGGCTACGGGGATGGATATGTTCGCGTTGCCGCCGGCATCGGTGATGATCTCCGGATTGATGTAGAGGGCCTCGGGAAAGTAGGAGCGGACATGCGGGGCTGGGTCGGCGGCGCCTTTGCTCAACGGGGCAGCAGAGGCAATCACTTGTGTGAAGCTGCGCCCTTTCGTCGCCGCGAACATAGCAGCGCCCGGTGGGGCAAGCATCTGACGTCGAACACCGCTTCCGGTTTCAACTCCGCCGAAGGCATCGTGGACCGCCAGGCTGAGGATCGGAGTTTGGTTTACCACAGTAACCGTCTCAGTTACACTACCCAGTGCCAGCATAGCCGAGATGACCGCCCGGTCCCGTGCCTGCAAAGCGAAGTTGCGGGAGAGAACGACAAAACCGGAAGAGGAAATCTGTACTGCGTAGAGCCCGGCGGGGAGACCCGCCAGGGTGAAGCCTCCGCTTCCGTCGGCGTGAGCCGTGCGGCTCTCGTTGTCTGAGAGCATACGCAGGGTGACGGTGGCCCCAGGAATCACAGCGCCGCTTGGATCGGTGACCGTTCCGGTAATTTCGGCGCGTCCGTTGAACGGGCCGCGATCATGTTCGATCTCGAGGTTCAGCGAGCCGTCGCGGCCAGGCTGCACTTGCGTTTGCCTGACGATGCTTCCGGAGCGATCCTGAATGTAGATGGTAAGATCATCCGCGCTATTGAACTGACGATCCGGTCCGGCGCTGCGCACCTGGTAGAAAAGATAGGTACCCCGATTCCAGGAGGCTGGTTCGATGCGGAACGGTGTGTTCCAGGAGTCGTGCGGCATTTGATCCGGGGTCGAGTTGAGCTTTTCAATCCTGCTGAATACTTCTTTGTGCGAGGGATGGCTGGAGAGTCCTTCGCCCAATTTGTCCGTGAGGCGGTTAACCTGCTGGACGAACGCTTTGCGGTATCGCTGCGCGTATTCCTCATATTTGTCCTGGGGCAAACTCCGGCCGAACTCGGTGTTGAGCTTCGCTCGATTGGTTATTTCCGTCGCGGAAAAGAGGGCGCGCGCAGCAAGATCGTGCTGTTCCTCCCCATCGTGGCGCCATCGGCCGGAAGATTCGACGACATTCGGCATAGATAGCGAGTGAATCTCGTAGCGCGGTTTCATTACCTCCTGTTCCAGGTAGAAGAAGACCTTGGCGAAGCCTGGTTGCTTTTCCGCGAGCGCGAAAACTGCTTCGTCCACTATCTCTAGACCGATCGCGGCGCTGACGCAATCGCCCCGAGCATTCGTGACGTGGAAGTGGATCGTTGCGTCGGAACCTGGCTTATAGACAGCGGAGTCAGTGGTGGTCTCGACCTTCAACTCATCGCCAGGCTGGACGAAGACGAGCCGATGGTCGGCAACCGGTTGAGCATCGCGGCCAAAGACATACGCGTCGATGTCGAGCGTGCCCGCCATCTCGGGAGTGGCATTCAGCGTGAGCTCGGCGTGACCACTCTCGAGCTCGACATCGCGCGTGAGGACGGTTTGGCCGTTCCTGACAATATCCACGTATGCGGCGCCGCGAGCGCGCGTGGAGAGCACTTTGATCTGGATGGGATCGCCCACCTTGATGACCGCGCGGTCTGTGTGCAGCAGGACCTGGTCCGTCCCTGTGCGGGTCTTGAGAGAAATGTTGCTGGAGACACGGCTGCCGCGGTGATCGTTGGCGTCCACGGTCATGGCATCCAGGCCGGAGCCAGGATTGAGACGGATCACCGCTACACCGCCGCTGTCGGTGGATACTTGCTGTGTCCGCGTCCCCGGAAGGTGAACCGTGAGCGTGGTTTGGGCCGGGGTTCCGTCGGGGTAGGAGCTGATCACAAAGACCTGGTTATCGAGATGAGGGATCAGTGCGCCCCCCTCAGGAACAGCGGTGAGCAGCAGCGGCGACTGGCTGATGGTGACCGGTTCGCCTCGACTTTCGCTGTGGGCCGCGGAGTCCTTTACGGTCGCCTCGATGAGTGCGCGTGCCGCGCCCTGGCTCAGCGGCCGCCCGGCAAAATAGTTGGGCAGCGTCAGATCGAACTTATACACACCGTCACCGTCTGTCGTTCCTTTGGCAGAAGCTGCATCGAAGACCGCGACGTCCATGCTGGACGCCTTGACAGTGATCTCGGCGTGATCGACCGGCTTCCCGAAGAAGTAGTTCGCTCGCACTGTCCCGGTCACGTGGTCGCCTGGCCTGTAATCGCGTTTGGGCTTGCCGTCCTTTTGGGTAAATTCGAGGGCAACTTTGAATTTCGGCAGCACATAACGTTCCACGTTAAGGGCAAGTTCCGCAGTGTCCGTGGGCGCGGCGCTATCGTCCATCAGCGCGCGCAGATGATAAGTGCCCAGGTTGACTTCGTCGGCAAGCGAAAACTCGGCAGAGGCTATCCCGTAACTGTCCGTCGTGGTGATTTTCTTGAACACCTTGTTGCCCCGTGAGTCCTCCAGTTCGAAGGTCAGCTTGCGGCCGCTATCGGCGCGGTAATCGGCACGATCGAGTGTCAGCGCGCGGACATGGATCGTCTGCCCTGGTTGGTAGATCGGTTTCTCTGTAGTTAAGAGAATGGACGGTTTCTTTTTGAGTTCGACAGGCTGCGTGTATTCGGTGGAACCGATCGGGGTATCCGCGACGAAACGGAGCTGGTACAGGCCTGTGAGGCCGGCCGGAAAACGGAACTGGGCTTCGAGCGTACCGCGTTGATTGAGTTGGCCGGAGAAGAGAGGCCGCGCATTTTGATGGGGAACCAACAGTTCAACCCGCATCATGCCAGGCTCGGCGATGTCGTTATTGTTGGCGTCGGAGACGATGACCCGGATAGCGGCGCGGCTGCCCGCGAGATACTCGGTCTGGCCGAGGATGTGGACCACGGGCCGGCGAAGAATATCCGAGACGGACGCAATGCCCTCGATCGCGGGAGCGCCATTGTCGGCATATGCGAAGTGATAGCGGAGGCGCTGCCAGACGATGTCTTCGAAGGGCAACGGCTTCTCGGATTTTAAGACTTGATGCCAGGCGCCATCGCCCTGGGCCGTATCCACGGTATGTTCTGTGCGCCCAAGAACGTGGTCCTCAGGGTCGAGAATTTCAGTCACCAATTTACCGCTGCCCGGCCGCGTTGCATGGTAAGGAATGGCCACCGAGAGCTTGACATGTTGCATAGCAAGCGGCTCAGCTCCAAGGAGCAGTAAGAGACAGGAAGCCAGCAGAAGGCGGAGTGAAGGAAGAAGTTGGGTCATGCAAACTCTCCTGGCAAGCTGATCAAGCGGCTTGTCTGACCGGAGAACGTGCACCCTCGCGGAACTTGCACAAAAAAATGCAGATTTTTTTAGGGGGTAACTTTAGTCACGACCAAGTCACAGGGAATCGACGGGTGCCCGACGATCGCAGTCCCGAAGGGACGTCCCCAGGTTGTGACAAGAATGTGAGGTTATCCCCCTGAGAATTCGGTGCGCCCCTCGGCCTTCCCGAATTCTCAGGCGGCAATCCAATTTCGTCGCGGGGTGCAATTTGGACAAGTCTGTCTTCAGCTGTCCCTTCGGGATTTAATAAGCCCGTCTACTTACGCTTCCACGAGCGTCCATCAGTGCTGGTCCACTGTTCGCCTGTATCAGTCGTGATCTCAAACCTCGAGGGAATCGGGCGCCGAGCGGCGAACAAAGACGCGCCGGCAGCAACCCGATTCTGCCCCTGGACTTCCACAGTCTGACTCAATGAACCGATAGCAAGCCTGATGTTCATCTGACTCTGCTGCGCTGGATTCAACGCGACTCCCGAGAGCTGTTGAGAGGTAAATCCGGGAGCTTCTGCTTCCAGCGCATACGTGCCCGGGTCGAGGTTGTTCACCACGTAGTGTCCGGAACCATCCGTCCTGGCCGTGCGGGAAACTTGAGTCAGCGAATTCGTAATAACTACGGATGCGCCAGGAATAGACGCCCCGCTGGGATCGGTGACGTCACCCCCGATACTGGATTTTTTCTGACCGGGTACGAGGCCGAAGACCGGAGCTGCACTCGGCCTGAATGGAGCGCCTGCTCCCATAGCATTGACGCTGCTGGCCGGAGTGGAGGAAGCCAGTTCCACTTTTACCGCACGGCCCTGCCATGGCCCAGAGATTGCACTCCAATGTTCCCCGCCGTCGTCGCTCAGAAAGAGAGCGTTGTGGGCATCGATAGCGACGGCCTGTCGAGCGTTTGCAACTGCCGAGACGGACTGCAGGCCGCTGGGCAAGGGATGATGACTAAGGATAACCTCCGCTTGATCAGGGCCGAGCGTGCTGCGGAGCGCAACGTTTTCCGTTTCCAGCGCATCATTCGCAGCGGCGACTGAGACAGAAGCCTTCGTCGCGGCGCTAGCAGAGGTCGCCTCGTGACTTGCGATTCCACCCACCTCCGCGGATACAGGCGGAGCCGCCTGGACCAGCTTGTTAGGACGGCCTGGAGGTGCGCCGGCCTTAGCTCGCGGAGCCGCGGCAGAAGGCGGCTCGGTTGGCTGCGTGAACGTTTGCGCCCCCTTGCTTGCCGCATACGGCAGCTGCTGATGCAGGACTACCGGAGGAGACAGAGGAACGGCCTGTGCTGTCTGTGCCGTTGGCACATGGCTGGGAACGTTCGAGCCATTGCGAAGCAAAACCCCGACCAGGACCATTGCAGCGAGAGCGGCCGTTCCGGACCATACCATGTTCCAACCAGACAGCCAGGGTCGCCTTGCCGGCTGCGGAATCGGCTGTTCTTCAAGCGCAGGCAGCGAGAGCGCGACGATGCTGCGGCACGCAAAACAAACCGCCAGGTGGGCGAGGGTCTCTTCCTGCTCATGCGCCGGCAGAACGTGTTCAACGAAGGCGCTGAGCTGGTCCGCGTCTGGATGCTGCCCGGATTGGAGGAGTTCGCTCATATCTTGTCTGATGCCGTGCCAGTTACGGACGCCGCCATACCGGAGAACGTCGGGGTTTGCGAAGTTTGCAGCATCACGCGCAGATTTAATTCGATATCACGCGGATCGGTGCCGAGAGCTTCCTGTGCGGCCCGTTTGCTCAGGCCGCCCGCTTGGAGATTTTGCAGGAGCCGCTCACGGAGTTGGGCGACCAGCCGCTTAAGCCGCCGGCTGACCGTAGCCTCATGGATATGCAGCACTCGGGAGATCTCGAGCAGGCTCTGACGATCGAGAAAGTAGGCAGAGAGCATGTAGCGATCCTCCGGTGCAAGCCCCTGCAGGCTGCGGCTGACCGCATCGGTGAGCCGCGCTAGTTCGGCCGGTTCTGGGGTCGAAGACAATCCAGGGGCGGACGGCTCAACATCGTCCAGCGGTTCTTCGCGGCGGGTACGGCGGTGGTGATCAACATGCCGCTGCGCCAGCGTCGTGCGAAGCCAGCCCAGGAGCGACCCGCGGCCCGAGTAGGACGCCAAGGGAGAACGGCGCTGGCCGTCGAGTTCCCGCAATCCATACAGCTCGGCGTAAAGGGAGTCAGCGAGTTCATGGCCCAGGGTAGGGGAGCCGGCAATTGCGATGGCGGCCTGCGTAAGCGAGTCACGATAGACGCTGAGGAAGCGTTGCCAGCCGGCCTCGCGTCCCAAAGCACAGGAGTGGGCCAGGGCCAGTTCCGGCAAACGGAGGGAACGCAGGAAAGTGACTCTTTGGGCGGCATCCGCTTCGACGCTGGCGGCGTGGCCATAGTTGTGTTTTTCGCCAACAGCCGTGAGTACGTTGCTGAACTCCTCGCAGGTAATCCCGCAGCTCGCCCCGTTGGCAGCAAGCCAAAGATCCTGCAGGAGGTTTGGTTGCAGCCCGGAGGGGGAGGGAATCGCCGGCGTGCGAGGCAGGACGAGATCACCGGGCTTTGACGAGGCGGTATCCACGCACCTAAAAGATACCTTAACCGAAGCGAGCAAAGAAGATTGGGGAAGGCCGAGGGATCTGCGGTGCGCCTTTCGGCCTTCCCCAATTCTCCGGTATCAGGCTGTTTCGATTAGTGACTGAGTGCGATCACTGCTTCATCCACTGTCTTGCAGATGGTGAAGACGCGATCCATCCTGGTAAGCATGAACATATTGGTCACCGCCTCGTTCAGCCGGCAGACCATCAGTTCACTTCCTTTAGGCATACGCTTCAGCACCGAAAGAATCGCGCCCAGTCCGGTGCTATCGATGAATTCCACCTTGGCCAGATCGAGCACCAGGGAAATTGGGCCATTGTTGCAATAACGGCCGACAGCATCTTTGAAGGGCTCAGCTTTGTCGGCAACCAGGCGGGGCTCAAGCACCGCCAGAATTACGTTGCTTCCGATCTTTTGTTCTACGAATCTCATGACTTTCCTCTGGATCTGACTGCAATGAGAGGCCTTGCTCAGCGTGCCACCGGCACGATCCCCCAAATATCGCGTGCGTATTCAGCAACCGCCCGGTCACTCGAGAACTTACCGCTGCGCGCCACATTCAAAATAGCTTTCGAAGTCCAGGCGGGCACGTCCTGAAAATCACAGCTCACCTTTTGCTGGGCGTTCAGGTAAGAATCGAAATCCGCCAGGTGGAAGTAGTAATCGCCCTGGTGAAGCAGCGAGTCGATAATCGGTTGAAACAGTCCTGGTTCGTGAGCAGAGAAGCGATTGTGGCTGAGCCCATCCAACACCCGGCGAACTGCGGGGCTCGAGCGATAACAATCATTAGGATTGTAGGCACTGCGCCGGATCTCGATCTCTTCTGCCTTCAGGCCGAAAATGTGAATGTTGTCCGCTCCTACCTCTTGCAAAATCTCGACGTTGGCGCCATCCAGCGTGCCGATGGTCAAGGCCCCGTTCATGGCGAACTTCATGTTCCCGGTTCCCGAGGCTTCCATCCCCGCAGTCGAGATCTGCTCGCTCAGGTCCGCAGCGGGAATGATCTTCTCCGCTAGACTTACCCGGTAATCGCGCAGGAACACCACCTTGATCCAGCCCTCTACCCGAGGATCCTGGTTGACGGTCGCAGCAATGTTGTTGATCAGTTTGATGATCAGCTTGGCCATCGCATATCCTGGCGCTGCCTTGCCGGCGAAGATATGGGTTCGGGGTATGGTTGGCTGCACGCCCTCGTCAACCATGCCCAGATAAGAATGCATGACGTACATGGCATGCAGCAGTTGCCGCTTGTATTCATGGATCCGCTTGACTTGAATGTCAAACAGGGATGCCGGGTCGACGCAAATCCCTTCCGTTTCATCGATGAGGGTGGCCAGCCAGACTTTGTTTTCGCGCTTGATCCGCCGGAAGTCCTCTTGAAACGCGAGGTCCCGAACGTGAGCTTCGAGACCCCGGATTGCGGCAAAGTTGGTGATCCAGCCCTCGCCTATGGATCTGGTGACTAACGCCGCCAGGGACGGGTTACAGCAGGCCAGCCATCGCCGATGGGTCACGCCATTGGTCTTGTTGTTGAATCGCTCCGGCCACAAGGCATAGAAGTCTGGTACCAGGCGAGTCTTTAACAGCTGCGTGTGCAGCGCCGCGACTCCATTGATGCTATGGCTGCCGATGATAGCCAGATTGGCCATGCGCATCTCTTCCCACAGCCCCGATTCATGGATGATGGACATTCGTTCGAGCCGTTGCGGGTCGCTGGGAAACTTCTCTTTCACCCCCGCCTGGAAGCGGCGGTTGATTTCATAAATGAGCTGAAGATGCCGCGGCACCACATGTTCCAGAAGACTTATCGGCCATTTTTCGAGCGCCTCGGGCAAGAGGGTGTGATTGGTGTATGCGCAGGTTGCCTGGGTCACCGCCCACGCGGCCTCCCAGGCAAGGGCATGCTCATCGATCAGGATTCGCATCAACTCCGCCACCACCAGCGAAGGGTGCGTATCGTTCATTTGGATGGCCACGTGTTCGTGGAACCGCTCCATGCTGGAATCGGGCATATCTCTTTGAAAATCGCGAACGGCATCTCGCAAGGCGCACGCCACCAGGAAGTATTCCTGCACCAGGCGCAGTTCCTTGCCGGCCGGCGCTGTATCGGAGGGATAGAGAACTTTGGAAATCGTCTCCGTGTTCATTTTGTTTTCAACCGCGCGAAGATAGTCGCCGGAGTTGAAGATCTTCATGTCGAATTCGTCTGAGGCGCGGGCTGAATATAAACGGACGTAATTCACCGTACGGCCGCCGAACCCGGCTACCGGCAGATCGTAGGGAACCCCAATGATGATTTGCCAGTCAACCCACATTGGATTGTAGGTACCGTCTTTGGCCAGCTCATGTTCAATATGCCCGTAGAGCGGTATGGTGCAGGTCTCCCCCGGCCGCTCAATCAACCAGGGAGAGTTGTAGCCCAGCCATTGGTCAGCTTTTTCTTTCTGGTAGCCATCCTCGATTTCCTGCTTGAAAAGACCGAACTGATAGTTGATGCCAAATCCGTGTGCGGGCATTCCGCTGGTGGCCAACGATTCCATGAAGCATGCTGCGAGCCGGCCAAGGCCTCCATTTCCCAGGGCCGCGTCGGATTCGGCATCGGCAACCTCACTCAGATCAAAGCCCAGTTGCCTGGTTGCCTGCTCCGCCTCCTGTAGAAGACCAAGGTTGAAGAGATTATTGCGCAGTGACTGGCCAATGAGAAATTCTGCGGAAAGATACAACAGACGCTTGCCCTTGGAGAGGCGGCGGCGCTCTTCGCTCTCGATCAGCCCGTCAATCAGACGGATGCGAACCGCATAACCCAGAGCCTGCAATATGTCCTGCCTGGAGACGCTCCCTCTTGCATTTCCGATTGAGTAACGCAGGTGATACTGAATCCCATCGATGAGGGATTCATGGCCGGCTGCCTGCATCGTCAGCGGCATATGATTCCTCCGTTGCTCAGTCATCCCATCGGCTGAGAACACGCAAAGATGAGGTTGAGGGAGAATGACCCGCATTCTCACCGTAAATGGTTCCCGGCGCTCGCCGATAAACAAGAATGGGGCACGGGGGCCAGTCGGCATAGGATGAAGATTTTGCTTGTGGACGACGACACCGTCGCCCGTTCGATCCTGTCTGAATTGCTTCGTCTCCAGGGCCACGAGGTGGTGGAGGCTAACGACGGACAGCTCGCCTGGGAACTCGTGAAACGAGGCCAAATCAGTTTTATCGTGAGCGACTGGTTGATGCCCCATCTGCCCGGCGTAGACCTGTGCAGAAAAATTCGCGCAGCCGCCCTGGATCACTACATCTACGTCATTCTCTGCACCTCCAAAGCCGCCCGGTCCGATCTCATCGAGGGCATGGATGCCGGCGCCGACGACTTCCTGGTTAAACCCATCAGCCCCGAGGAACTGCGCGTCAAGGTGCGTGCCGGCGAGCGCGTCTTACGTCTTCAGCAGGGCCTTGCCGACAACAACCGCGAACTTGCCGCCATTAACCGCCGCCTCGAATCGGCGCACAAGCTGATTGAGGACGATTTGAAAGCCGCGGCCTGGATGCAGACCAGGCTCTTACCACCGCCGGCCATGCTGGCTCACGGTGTCCGATGCGAGTGGCGCCTCGAGCCATCGGGCTATGTCGCCGGAGATACGTTCAACTTCTTTGCCATGGGAGAAAAGCACGTGGGTTTCTACCTGCTCGACGTTTCCGGGCATGGGGTACCGGCCGCGATGCTGTCCGTCACGTTGAGCATGATGCTGACTCCTGATGAGACAGCGGGAAACCCTTTGAAGCGCTACAACCGCGATCACGAGGCCTCTGAGCTCCTATCTCCAGGGGATGCGATCCGAGTACTCAACCAGCGCTTCCAGTCAAAAGACGACCAATACTTCACCATCGTCTACGGATTGTTCGATACCGGCTCGTCCACCCTGAGCCTCGCTCAAGCTGGGCACCCGGGTCCGATCCTGATAAGCAAAGCCGGAAACACACGATTGCTCGGCTCAGGTGGCATGCCGGTGGGCCTGTGGCCCGACATAGACTTCGACTGTTTCGATATTCCCACCGGTCACGGAGATAGGCTCCTCCTTTATTCGGATGGCGTCACCGAATGCATGAACCTGCAAGGGGAAGCCTTTGGCGAGAACCGGCTGCTCGCTTACCTGCAGCAATGGGCGACACAACCCCTCGATGCGCTCCTCGGCGGTTTGCTGACGGAAATCAAAGCCTGGCGAGCGGTTACGTCCTTCGGAGATGACGTATCGTTGTTGGCCATTGAAATACCTTAGCCCTGACCTACGGAGTTTTTGCGTGAACCGCCTGGAGCTTAGCATCGACAGTGACCTTGGCAATGTGTCTCTGGTCGCGGCTGCGGTAAGCAGTGTATGCATCTACCTTGGCCTGAATCGAGTCGCTGCAAATCAAGTGGAGTTGTGTACCGTCGAAGCAGTGACCAATGCCATCCAGCACGCCTATCACGGGCAGCCCGGCCATTTAGTCTCCGTTGTAGTTACAATGGAAATCGATCAGTTAGGCCTGGAAATCGTCGACACCGGAACCCCCATGCCGGCGGAGTATGCAAAGCGGCTTCTCCACGGCACCGACGTACTCCAGATCCGCGACACCGAAAGGGCTTCGCTCGCGGAAAGCGGGAGAGGTCTGCAGATCATGCATGATCTGATGGACGCTGTCGCCTACACCACGGAAGGTAGCTTCAACCGTCTGCAATTGACGAAGCACCTTCCTTGCCCGAGAAAAGTTGAGGTTGAATAAACGTGTTGCCCGGGAAGCGCTTACGCGCTCATTCGTTCCGGAGTGCCTCCATGGGGTTCACGCGCATCGCTTTCCGCGCCGGAATATAACAAGCCACCAGCGCCACCGCACACAGCAGAAATGCCACGATCGAGAACGTCAGCACGTCTGTACTGGTTACACCCAATAGTTGGCTGCTCAAGAAACGTGTCAACCCGAACGAAACCAACAGCCCGAGACAGACCCCGATTAACGTTAGCCGTACCCCTTGCCCAAGCACCAGCTTGAGAATATCCTGGCGCGCGGCGCCCAGCGCCATGCGAATCCCAATCTCGTGGGTGCGTTGCCGCGTCGTGTACGAGGTCACGCCGTAAATTCCCACCGCCGCCAACACCAGCGCCAGCAGTCCGAACGCACCAACAAATGTTCCCGCCAATCTCTGCACGAAGCTCGCGATCTGTTCGCGTGTTTCGAGCGTCGACACGTCATGGATCACAACGTCCCCGTTTAGCTCCTGGACCGTGTTCTTTACTTTCGACGCGTATCCCAGCGGGTCTCCCACCACCCGCGCCGTGACCATCATGCTCGGCCGGTACACCTGGTACAGCGGCAAATAAATAAACGGCGTCGGCGCCTCATTCAAGGTGTTCACTTTGCTGTTCCGCGCCACGCCCACCACGGTGAAAAACTCGTTCGTCAAATCCGAGTGCACCTGCTTCCCAATTGCATCCTGGTGGGGCCAATAACGTTCCACAAAATTCTCATTCACGATCACTACGCGCTGCGTTTTCCTGGTGTCGTCCGCGGTGAATTCCCGTCCCCTCAGCAGAGGAATCTGCATCGTCTTCAGAAGGTTCGGGCTCACAATGCCCACTTGTACCTCCATGGATTCGTTCGGCTGCTCCACGTAACCCTCCGGCTTCACGCTGGTGGAAGTCCCTCCCATCGCGAGCGGCACCCGGCTGGACAGTGCCACGGACTGCACCCCTGGCAGCGCTTCCAGCCTGGTCAGCAACTGCCGGTCGAACTCTATGCCACTCGCTTCCGCATACCCCGCCGGAAATAAATCGTAGGAAGCCAGCAACACTCCTCGCGCATTGAAACCCGCATCGATCTGCTGTGCACTCAGGAAGCTGCGAATAAACAGTCCCGCACAAACCAACAGCAGCAACGAAAGCGAAATTTGCGCGACCACCAGCGCGCTCGCCAGCCGCCCTTTGCTCCTCGCTCCCGACGAGCTACCACCTTCTTCCTTTAGCACCTCCACCGGCGCCTGGCCTGACGCCCGCAGCGCCGGCAAGATCCCAAAAATCAGGCCGGTCAGCAGTGAAATCACTGCCGTCGCCAGCAGCACCACCCGGTCCGCCCGCACTTTCAGCAGGAACGGAAAGTCCATCGGCGGCATGAATCTCATCATGGATCCGGCGGTCCAGAAAGTGATCAACATGGCGATCGCCCCGCCCGCGAGAGCCAGCACCACGCTCTCCACCAATAGCTGTCGTACCAGCCTCCACCGCGTCGCTCCCAGCGACATGCGAATCGCCAGCTCCCTCCGACGTGCCACCGATCGCACCAGCATCAGGTTCGCCACGTTCGCACATGCCAGCAGCAGCACTACCCCCGAAATGGCCATCAGCATCGGCAGCAACAGATAGAACAGCGCATTCGCTGAAAATGGCGCTCGCCACAGTGGCGATACGGTTACGCTGTCGTGCCCTTTATGCTCTTGGGGATATTTTTTTGCTTCCTGCCCGATGCGCAACGTCAACTCCTCACGGGCCTGTTGCATCGTGGCGCCCGGCTTCAGCCGGCCCATCGCAAACAGCCAGAAGAGGTGGTGGTCATGCAGTAAATCACCTTCCGGCACGACCTGCTGCTCCATCGAGATGGGTAGCCATAGGTCCGACCTGATTCCGGTCTGGCTTCCCTGAAAATCGGCCGGTGTCACTCCTACGATCGTGTAGCGATGCTGGTTGATGTCCATCGTGCGCCCAATGACCTGCGCATCCCCGCCGAAATGCGTCTGCCAAAACTGGTAGCTGATCACCACTACCGGCGAGCCATTTGGTTTTTTGTCTTCGGTGGGTAGAAAAGTGCGGCCGAGAATCGGCCGTACCCCCAGCACCTCAAAGTAGTTGGCCGACGCCACCACTCCCCACGCGCGCTCCGGTTTCCCTTTGCCGGCCAAATTCACGGGCGATGGAATGTTGTACGCGGTGATGCCGGAAAGGCTTTGTTGCCCGTCGGTCATCGCCTGGTAATCAGGGTAGGTAAAGGGGAAGGGGTTTTCGCTCGACTTACCCAGCGAAAGCGCCACCATTTCTTCCGGGTTCGCGAGGCCCGGCACAGGGTTGAGCAGCGTCGAGTGGATCCAGCTGAAGATCGTCGTATTCGCGCCAATCCCCAGCGCTAACGTCAAAATGGCAATCGCGGCAAACCCGGGCGCCTTCAGGATCATCCTCAGGCCGTACCGTGCATCTTGCCAAAACGAAGTCATGCCGCACCCCGCGACCGGATCGTAACCTCAATCGTCCACCTAAAATAACAGAGCAGTCCCGTTTGACAAGCGGACCGTGGTAACTGTTTCCCAAACAAGTGCATTCCCCATCTATTTGGTGATTTTTAATGCGCGCGGCACTCGACACCGCCGATACTCCGGGCAGGGGCAGATGCGGATCAGCAACCAAACCAAAGCCCGTGGCTCGGAAAACTCATCTCAGCGTTACGTGGAAAAGGTGCCATTCGTAACCGGGAAGCATCAGAAGTAGAGATCATTTTGCATCTAAGAAGGGCAGACTGGAATGCAATGGCACAATGACTCTGCCCCCGACAAGACCCTGGCAGGTTTTCGGCTCCGGTCTAAATCAATGGTGAAACCGCGGTAGGGGGATCAGATGATGACAACCGGCAGAAGTCGACACATGCGAGGCTACACGTGGATGGTTCTGGCGACCCTGGCGTGCGCGCATGCAGCCTGGTCCCAGAGCGATCCAGCCCTGCCGCCCCTCAGTGCAGAGCAAATTGTGCAGCATCTGATGGAGAAGAACGGAGAACGTGCGGCTGGCCTGCAGCATTATCAAGGTAAGCGCAGCTATCGCCTCGAATATCATGGTTTCCCTGCCTCTGCGGAGGCGACGATGGACGTGGAGGTAAACTTTGACGCCCCTGCCTCTAAGCACTTCACCATCGTCAGCACAACCGGCTCGAAGCTGATTCAGAATCGCGTCTTCCACCGGCTGCTGGAAAGCGAAGAGCAGGCCGGCGACTCCAGCAACCGCAAGCACACCGAACTCGGTCCGGACAACTACAACTTCTCTCTCGCCGGTACCGAAGGTACAAACTATGTGCTCAACGTTGAGCCCAAGGTAGAGAGCCGATTCCTGTATCGAGGCAAAATCTGGATCGACGGGCACGACTTCGCGGTCACCCGCATCGAAGCGCAGCCAGCGCGCAATCCATCCTTCTGGACCACTAAGTCAGAGATCCATCACTCTTACCAGAAAGTGGACAACGGGTTCTATCTGCCCAAGGAGAACAAGACCGTAACCAGTGTTCGTCTGGGAGGGGTCGCGACTCTGACCATCGAATACCAGTCTTACCAGGTGACCGCCGCCAAACCGCTTGCCCTGGCAAGAAAGCCCATCCCGTCGCGAGAAGGGTTCGCGTGGCCTGATGGTGGACTCAATCAGGAAGTCGCAAATTTCATGTCAGCAAGAAAATGATGTCCATCGTTCTCTCGCCTGAAAAGGGGGCTTTAAAAGCGATCCTTTCGAGGGGGGTTAGGCCAGGTTGCCAGGGAGTAGAATCTGCCCGAGGCAACCATGATGAGTGGCCAGCACACGATCACAGTGCTTACCGTGGATGATCACCCTCTCTTGAGGGGCGGCATCTCCGGCGCCATTATGGCCCAGCCGGACATGACCGTGGTGGCGGAGGCAACCGACGGCGAAGAAGCCATCGCGTTATTTCGAACCCACAAGCCTGACATCACGCTGATGGATCTGCGCATGCCCAAGGCGAACGGAATCGACGCCATCGCGGCCATTCGCAGCGAGTGGCCTGCCGCTCGCATCATCGTCCTGACCACCTACGGCGGGGACGTGCAGGCTTTGCGGGCGTTCAAGGCGGGAGCCTCCGGTTATCTGCTCAAGAGCATGCTGCGGACCGAGCTGATCGACACCATACGGCTGGTTCACGCAGGCCATCGCCGCATTCCCCAGGAAATCGCCGCCGAGATGGCCGAGCATGTCGCCGACGACGCACTCACCCTCCGCGAGCTGGAAACCCTCCGTGGAGTAGCTAAAGGCAGTTCCAACAAAATCATCGCGCAGCAACTTGGCATCTCGGAGCACACCGTCAAAGGGCACCTGAAGAGCATCCTCTCAAAACTAGGCGCCGCCGATCGAACCCACGCCGTCATGATCGCCCTAAAGCGCGGCTTCCTCGACATGTGAAGCCCGACTCACTCCGTCTCCACCGCGATGGGCTGGTCACTCACCGGCATACTCCGCAAAGTCTGCAACTCACTCTGAACCCGAGCCCACTCCGCGGGCTTTTTCTTCGTTCGAATCGGCGCCCCCGGGTCGGCATAATAATTCTGAATATCCGCCTTAAGACCAGGAGGAATCGTATGCTTGGGATCGACAACCAAACGATGCAGCAACTTGGCATACGTATCGTCCGTAAGCCGATAACTCCCAGGGCGAACAGGCGCGCCGGTATCGAGGTCGCGGTTGGCCAGCGTCTGATGCGGCTTAACAAACCGCCCCAGCGCGGCACTAAGAGCGTCGGTGGACAAGTTGACGCTGCGAACGTAGTCTGCTTCTGTCGCAGCGGTGGGACCCTTAACCGCGACTAACTTGAGCGGCCCAAATTTGGGCAGGATATAGATGAACCCCGCCAGCGTATAAGTTCCAATGCCGGCTTTCTTGCGGTATTTGTCCCAGTTATTCTCAGCCGCCACGCGCGCTACCTCGCCGTCCAATTTCTTGATCTCGGGATCCGTCGGGTCCACAGGCATATGGTTGCGGCGCAGAAGTGTCAAGGCATATGCGATACGGGGAATGAAGCTGCGGACAGCAAAGCGGAAGCCCCCGACATTGATGCGGCTGGATCTGGCTTTGGAAAAGTCTTCACTCAAACCATAGGTCTCGTAGTAGGCCTTGGCGAGCTGCTCGGTGGGCACGTTGAGGCCGACGTGGCGAAGGTAGTGAACCGGCGCGAGCCGGTGGTGCGCAATCTCGTTGATGTCGAAGGCGAACTCCGTCTGCACGTGGGCATGTGTATCCTGGCCGTAGGTAACCACCGGGCCATATTTCGCGCCCAATTTGGGAAACTCGATGGGCACCGCGTGGTTGGTAGCGATCGAGTGTCCTATGTTGTCGCCGATGTAATGTGACAAAGCCCCAACGGCGAAGGCGAGCTGGTTAGCATCCTTGGCATCGCGATAGAGGTGAACGACAAAGTCGCCGGAGCGCACGTAGTGGGTCAAGTCGGAGACGAACTGGTTGCCGAAGGGATAGTAGCCAATATCCTGAATGACGCAGCCTGCATAGGCGTACGAGCGAGCCTCTTCCAGCTGTTCCGGCGTAATACCCGGATACCGGCTGCGCAGCAGCGGCACGATCGAACTCTGCCAGGTCAGGTCGATCAGTTGTTCGTGGGTTAGGAGCGAATACGCACCGGCGGGCCTGCCCGCAAGCAGAAGACACAAAAGCAGACCGAGATGAGAGGCCCTGAAGAAATCACGCATCGGCTCCAGTATCGCAGAGCGCCCTCAAAAGTTGAACTTGAGCGCCCCCTGCAGGATTCGTGGTGGCGCGGCACTGATCGCGTTGCCAAAGGTCGAGCTGCCGATATTCCCGTCCACCGAGCTGGCGCCATTGAACTGCGTGTGGTTAAAGACGTTGAACGCCTCCACCCGGAAGAGCAGCGACTTCGATTCGGTGAGCGCCAGATTCTTGGCCACTGCCATATCGTAGTTGTCAGCACCCGGACCATAAAAGAAACGCCGCTTGGCATCGCCCGGAGTTCCCAGCACATTCATGCTGAAGGTCCCACTATCAAAGTAATTATTCCCATGCGTGCGCGGGATTATGGTTCAGGTGGAGGGAACCGCCGTTATAGTCGGGCTCATCGATGCTGCTGTTGTTGATACCGTTCGGATTCGTACCAATAAGAGAGTTGTCTCCGTTATTGACCATGGTGATCGGAAAACCGCTCGCGAAGCGTGTGATTCCGGAAAGAGACCATCCCTGGCTTAGCCGATTGGGGCGAAGAAAACGATCGAAAGGCAATTGGTATTCATAGCTCAGAACAAAGTTGTGTTTGACATCAAACGACGACAGAGCATAGCTGAGCGCTGGGTCGAAAGGATTGACCTCCTCCGCCACATTCGACGACTGGTCCATCGATTTGCTGTAGGTGTAGGAGCCGGAGAATTCAAGTCGTCCGCTCCGGTGCCGGGCGCTGAGTTCGAGCGCGTTGTAATTGGCGTGGCCGATGTTCGATTGCAGCGCATTGCTGCCAAAGTTTGATCCCAAAGGCCCGCGCGTTCCGTTCACTTGCCCGCCGGCAATCGGATAATAGACCGTGTCTTCACCGCCCGGCCCGCAGGTTAGTGTTCCCGGTTGCACCTCGCTTGGTTGGCTGAGACTCAGACACAAAGACGGGTTTCCAGCGTTAGGTTCGATCAATACCCTCTGGCGATGACTGGAACTACCCACATAGCTGGCGCTGAATACTGTGTTGGGGCCAGCCTGCCGTTCGATCGAGAGCATCCACTCTTCGGTGTAAGGGGTGTGGTTGTGGATGTCATAGCCCGGGATACCGCTGATCGGCTCATAGGTAGCCCAATTGATGTTGGGATCGGGATTGCGGCGCGAAGAGTTCAACGGAGCAAATGTGTAAGGGAAGGGTTGACCATTGTCCTGTCCGCTCGCCGCGGTAATGAACGGGGTCGCGAACAGCGGAGGAGCCGGACTGGTATAGGTCGTGCCGTAGGGCGCATTGGCCGCCAGCACACCGATGGAGAGCGCATCGATCGCAGTAAAGAAATTCCCAAAGCTGGCTCGGACGCTGGTCGTGCCTGCCCCACCCAGCAACCTTCCGAGAAAGCTCCCCTGCTCAGCCTGGGGCGACCACGCCAGGCCCACGCGGGGTGAAAAGCTAACATTGCCGATAGGAGCCAGCGTATTAGGAATCGCCTGACCCCCGGTTTGATCCCCAGGATAGAGAATTCCCGGAGGCGCACCGGGAAAGACCACCGACTGCGCACCCGCGACGAAGGTAGATATCTGGTTGTACTTCTCAGACCAGGGTGCGATGCGATCCCAGCGGAGGCCGTAGTTGAGAGTAAGATTGGGTAGCGCGTGCCAACTATCCTGCGCGAACAATCCCAGATACTTATTGCGCGCGTAGAAAGGATTGAGCTGGCTCTGGTTGTATTGGCTGGGCACGCCGATAAGAAAGTCGGCGAAATCGACGCCGGTTTCCTGGCCGGAGAAGACGAAGCTTCCGTTAAATTGAGCAATCGGGTCGGCATTGACTTGATCCATATGAAACTCACCGCCGAACTTGATCGTGTGGTTGCCCAGTACCTTGGAAAAGGTGTCGGTGATCTGGTACGTATTGTTCGCCTGAACGAGTTCGTTGGCTGCCGCTCCGGTAGAGAACCCGTTGAAGTTGAGATTCTCGACGCTCTGCCCTTTGGGGTCGAGAGGCACGATGCTGGGAGTGCCGTCGGCGTTCGCGAAGCCCTGTGAAACCAGGCTTATGTTCCGCCCTCCGACCGGCTGACCGAGGTTGGTGTAGTCACGCATCAGGCTGATGTGGAGTTCATTGAACTCGGTGGCATTGAAGGTCTTCGTATTGCCCAGAGCCAGCAGTTGAGCCCGGCCGGTGGTGATGGCATCGAACCCGGGAACGCTGGCGCCGCTCTGCGCCACTGGATATGGATTATTGAGATTGAAGTCGTCGATAAAGTAGTAGGCGGAAAGCAAGCCCCATCGGCTGTTGGCATCGATGCGGACCGCGCCTTTATCGTCGCGCACGGTTTGATTGAAGGAAGAAGTGGCGAAGCCGGTGGGTGTATTCGGAGCCGGGATGTACTGCAGCATGCGCTGCGCAGGGACAGACCACGCACTCTGAGGAATCACCGCGTTGGGAAAAACGCACTGCGTCGAAGCAGTGCACCCAGGTACATAATAGGATTCGCCTGGAGTGACCCCGTAGCCTAGTTTTTGCGTAAGCAGATTTGCAAAGTACGGGCCGCCCACTACGCCAGCCAGCTGGCTGCCGAAGTCACTGAGGTTGCCGGTCCTGTCCGCGTTCGAGGGCACGCTGATGGTGCCGGTATCGATACCCTGTGTTTGCCGGGTTCCCTGGTAATCGGTAAAGAAAAAGATCTTGTCGTGCCGAATGGGTCCACCGATGGTGCCGCCAAACTGGTTCTGCCGGAAGGCCCCCCGCGTAGGAGAAAAGTAGTTGCGTGCGTCCAGGTCAGTATTGCGCAGGAATTCAAACGCGTTGCCATGGAATGAATTGCTGCCGGATTTTGTGATGACGTTGATCTGGCCGCCACTGAACTCTCCGTACTCCGCGTCGAAGTTGCTGGTAATAATACGGAATTCGTCAATGGCATCGAGGTTAGGCACGATCGCCGTGCCGGCATTGACATCCTCTTCGACGTCGGCTCCATTCACGCTGAAATAGTTCGCGAACTCCCGCTGCCCGTTCACCGCAATCGTACCCGGATCGAGTGTGCCCGAGGGGTTGAGGACGGTGGCGCCCACATCCTGCACCGTGGTGGAAGTGATGGTTGTTTGCGGAGCCACGCCGGGCTGCAGGGAAAGCAGGTCCGTATAGCTGCGGCCATCGAGCGGCACAGCCGTGATCTGTCTGCCCGTGATCACCTGGCCAAGCTGCGTACTCGCAGTCTCCACATGCAAGGTGTTATCGCTGACGCTCACCGTCTCAGCTACAGTGCCCACATCGAGAGAAACGTCCAGCGTGATCGCCGCATTCGTATCCAGCGCAATGTTGTTGCGTTGATAGCCGGAGAAACCAGTGGCCTGCACGTCCAACTCATACTGGCCAACCGGCAAAACGGGGAAGATGTAATACCCTTTGCTATTGCTGTGCGCCTGGTAAGCGAGCCCCGTGTTTGTCTGGTGAACAGTCACCTGCGCGTCCGGCACAACTCGTCCCGACGGATCCTTGATCGTTCCAGAGATGCTGCCCCCCACGCTGCCCCATGCCAATGCCGTTGACAAGAACGCAACGGCGCAAAGCGTTCCCGCAATCCTGGCCGTCAGTCGTCTCACTCTCTTCCACATACTCACTCCTGATCTCTCTCGCTTACTGAATCGTGACGGGAACATTGACGCTGGTCTGGTACTGCGATGATCCGCTGCCGGCAGTGCCGGTGACGACGACGGTATAAGTCCCTTTCGCCGTCCCGGGATTGGTCTGCCCTGTGCCACCGCAACCGATCGCGGTGAGGAAGATGCCCACCAAAGTCAGGAGGGTCATCGCCTCCCAGCGGCCTCTGCGCCGGGGAAAACGAAACAGGAAGAGGCAGGTCAAACTAACATCGCCGCCGGCAACGAACCAACCAGGACCGCTCCGGCTGCTCACTCGATGAACGGCGGGATGCGCTGGCGTAGTGTTCACGGTGAGAGCGACCTTTCCTGTTCCAGTCATCGAATTTGGATTCACGAAACACGCCGATTGCGTCAGGCCAGAGGGCATGCTGCAGCTGAAGGTGATCGGACTGGTGTAGTTAGTCGCTACATTCACGGTTACAGGAGCAATGGCTGCCGATCCCAGCGGAGCCGTTACGCCGGGTGAAGACATCGCAAAATTTGAAATCGTAAGCGGAACGGCCCCCGAAACCGATTCCATGTACGTTGCGTCGCCCTGGTAGAAAGCCGTCAGATCGTTGCTTCCGGTGACGCCATTGACGGGAGTGGTCAAAGTTGCCTGTCCATTCGTAAGTGTCACCAGGCCGCCGACACTTACTCCGTTGAGCTGGAATTGAACCGTGCCCGTCGGCATGGCAGCCCCGGTCGAAGCATCGACCACGTTCGCGGTCAGCGTAACGCTGGCGTTAGGCGTAATACTCGAGACGGAAGCAGTGGCGGTGGTGGTCGATGCCAGGCCGGTAGAGGGCAGCACCTGGATCGCCGCCATCATCCCCTGATCTTCATGTTGGAGGATGTGGCAGTGATAGACGAAGGTGCCGACGATATTCGGGTCGCGAAAATCCATGCGGACTTTCACGCTGGGATAAGGACCACTTCCGCTCCAGAAGGGCAGATCCACCGTATCCCGAATCGCTGGATCATTGACCGGTTGGCCATTGACCTCAAGCACCTGAAAGTGAATCTGATGAGTGTGGAAGATGTGATCTTCCAGCGCCGTGTTTTCAATCACCCAGTCTTCGACCGTGCCCGAGTGCACAACGATGGCCGGTGGATTGTTCATGTCGAACAACGTGGGTACGTGTCCCTGTTCGGTGATGAAGAAGTTCGTCGGACTATTCGGGTCTGCCGGGTTTAGCAATAGTTCCGAGAAGTAGAGGTTGCGCTGCGCCGCGGGTGTGGCGGCCGCCAGCCCTACAAAACGGGTGACTTTGGTTTTCACGGCAGGCGTTGGCAGCCGCCTGGGAACCGCTCCGCTGCTTGCGGACGAGCCTTCAATCCCGTTTTGGCTCACGACATTCGCGATTGTCCGCGTGGGATCGAAATCCCCATCCGGACCCGTATCCCAATACTGCGTGACCAACTGCGCCTGATCGCTCACCTTCGGCGTCGTGACCACGAACTCCGCGCGCGCGCCAGGAGGCAGAAGGATGCTGGTCTCGCTTTCCGATGGCTGCCCGCTGCTGCCGGACGCAATCGGGTATCCATCGATGGCCACAACCTGCACCGCTTGCGCAGTCCCGTTGACCACGTATTGCAAATCGAGGATCGTGTCCGCGGCCGTGTTGGCCACCCGCCACAACTCCTGCTGCCCTGGATTGGTCTGGATGACAGCCGGTGTGTAGTTCGGATAGGTGACCGGAATATAGTTGATCGACAAATCCCAGGCAGGGATGTTCGGGTCGTTGGCTTCCGAAGTAGGCAGCACCTGATCGCGCACGACAAAGGTGCGCTCAGTCAGGCCTGCTAATGCGGGATCGAGATTTTGCAAACCTTCGACAATCAGCGCTCCGGTCGCGCCCCCCTGCACCTGTCCTTCGGAGAATCCATGTGGGTGCGGATGGTACCAGTAAAGTCCCGGCGGTTCATTTTGCGGAATCTGCACCTGGTAATCGAAGCTCTGCCCCGGCTGGACCAACGTGTGGACAACCTCGTCCTGTCCACAAACAGGCGCCACATTCGTTCCATGGAAGTGAATATTCGTCGCGCTCGCTGACATCGCCCCGTTGCAGGCGCTGCTGGTGCTGGTGGCGGCGTCATGAGAGGAAAGGGTCATCTTCATGCCGGCCATGTTGTTTCTCGCGCTGGACGCAGACGCTGCGGGCAGATCATTCTGGAAATGAATGATCAGTTGGTCGCCCGGGTTGACCCGAAGGGTGGGCGCTTCCAGGCCGGTGTTCGTCACATAGCAATAGCGGACGAGTCCCTGCGCATCCGTTACGGTGAGCGAACTTGAAAGTGACTTCCAGCACTCCGTTCTGGCTCTCCAACTCGGGTGGCGCGGTGGTGGCGGAGCCGGAAGCAAAGCGTGCGCAAACCTGGTCTGCCGCGTCCGATCCGGATGCAGCGGGAGCCGCAAGCTTGGCCAGGTCCTGCGCAGAAATCGCGCCCCGTCCAGGATGAACCGCCTGAGCCCCGGCCGTGATCACCGGCCAAAGGAGCAGGAAAGACAAAAACTTTTTAGACAGGACCCTGCGGGTGACAACACTCTGCTCACGAACCTTCATCGTTCCTGCTCCCCAGGCACACCTTGGGTAATCAGACCGGCGCGAGGCATGCGCTGGTCATCGTTCCGTGTTGAAATCCTGCAGGTGGGGGACCTATAGTGAAGGGAACCCGCAGTCTATTCGGCTGTGGTCTCCAGGTCCTCGCGGTCTCCGCCAAGAGATTCCCGCGGGGATCTGGGTTGTTCGTTCAACGAATCGTCAGGAAACTTTTTGCTGCGCCGCACACCGCCGGCATAGCCCTCCTACTTCGAGACGCATTACGTGTATTTCGAAATCCTTTTGGGCGGCGATCTCTCGCTTCAAACGCTGAAATGTGGGACTGTCGAATTCCTCGATCTGCCCGCAATGGAAACACGCCAGATGCAGATGATCCTTCTGCGTCTTGACCTCGTAGTAATGTTTTTCTCCGTTGAGGTGCATCAGGTCGAGCTCATCGATCAGCCCCATGCGCTTGAGCAACTCAAGCGTCCGGTAGACAGTCGCGCGATCGATCTTGGGGTCCCGCTCGCGAGCCCGCGTCAGCAGGGTGGCCGCGTCCAGATGGGCATCTGCACGCTGAATGGTTTCGATCAACGCGCGTCTTTGCGCGGTCAAACGAACGCCTCGAGCTTCCACCTCATTTAACAGATCGCAGCGCTTCAACATCGTCTTCTAGTTGCGACTCATTCGCATGTAATACAATATACGACACTTTTGGTCCGATTACAACCCGTCCCTCCGCAATATACGACAGCTTTGGTCCGAGTTACAACACCCTAGTTTCAGGCGAGTTTGCAGTGGTCACATAGCTTGATGACTGCCGCCTTTTGATCCGATATGCCTCACAGGTGTTCTTTACCTAATTGAAACAGCCGAAGGAAGCCTCGTACTCAAGTTCGAGCCGGGTGGAAGGCGCGATGAAGGAACTCGGCGGCTCTGCTTTGATTGGACATTACGACTATCGCCTGGTCGCGTTGTCGATTGCGATTGCCCTCATGGCTGCGTATGCGGCACTCGACCTCTCAGGGCGAATGACCGTCGCTCGCCGTAGAGCCAGGCCTGCCTGGTTGGGCGGTGGCGCTTTTGCCATGGGTATCGGCATCTGGTCGATGCATTACATGGGGATGGAAGCTTTTCGACTGCCCGTTCTGGTGCGCTATGACTGGCCGACGGTCGTGCTGTCGATGGCAGCGGCCATCCTTGCTTCCGCAGTCGCATTGTTCGTGGTCACGCAAGCACGCCTCACCACGCCGGCAGCTGTTGTCGGCAGCGTGCTCATGGGTAGCGGCATCGCATCCATGCATTACATCGGGATGCATGCCATGCGGATGACCGCCATGTGCGTCTATTCCGGCGGCATCGTGGCTTTGTCTGTACTCCTCGGCATCATCATCTCGTTTATCGCTATTCGTCTTACGTTCGCGGTTCGGGAGCAGAGCTTATCCTGGACTTGGCGGAAGGTGCGTAACGGCTTCTTGATGGGTCTGGCCATTCCCGTGGTTCATTATGTGGCAATGGCCGGCGTAGCTTTTGTCCCGTCCCCGCTGGACAAATCCGATCTAAAGCACGCAATCGACATCTCCGATATTGGCTTGGCGAACATAGCGCTCGGTGCGCTCCTGACTTTACTGGCAGTATTTGTGGTGGCCGCTGTTGACCGGCGCTTTTCTTTCCACGCCATGGAACTCAAGCTCAGCCAGGAGCGGCTCCTCATGATGGAAGAGATGAACGCGGAACGGGAAAAAGTGAAGGTCGCGGAAGCCGGCAGCCGGGCAAAGAGTCGAGTTCTTGGCCAACATGAGCCATGAAATTCGCACCCCGCTGAATGGCATCATCGGCATGACTGACCTGGCTATGGAGACCGAGCTCACCTCGGAGCAAAAAGACTACATCGAAACAGTCAAGGTTTCCGCACACGCCTTGCTGAATGTGATCAACGACATACTTGATTTCTCGAAGATCGAAGCCGGCAAGGTCGACCTCGAAGAGATGGACTTCAGCCTGAGCAACTGCATCGACAAACGCCTTGAAGACGATGGCGCATCGAGCACACGAAAAAGGGATCGAATTGCGGTGTGAGGTTGCGCCGGGAGTGCCGGTCTTAGTCAGGGGAGATCCGGGCCGCCTTCGCCAGATTCTTCTCAATCTGGTTGGGAATGCCATTAAGTTCACGCCCAAAGGGGAAGTGGAGCTGAAAGTAATGCCTGATGGATTCGCCGAAAAGGCCTCGATGCTGCACTTCATCATTTCCGATTCCGGGGTGGGCATTGCTCCGGAGAAATTGGAAATGATATTCGATCCCTTTAGTCAGGCCGACACGTCCACTACCCGGAAATTTGGGGGAACGGGCCTCGGCCTGACCATTTCCAGACGCCTGGTGGAGATGATGGGCGGACGTATGTGGGTGGAGAGCGAACTCGGTGTTGGATCCCGCTTTCACTTCACCGCGTGCTTCGACACAGAAACCATGGCCTCTGCTGTGGTGGACAACGCGACGCCCTCATTGCTGGTCCAAGGGGTAAAGGTCTTGATCGTCGACGACAACGACACCAACAGTGTGAAAAGTCTGCACATCCTCCTGGTGGAAGACAATCAAGTCAATCAAAAAGTGGCAACTCGCCTGCTACAAAAGCGCGGTCATCGTGTGGCCCTGGCCGCGAGCGGAGAAGAAGCTCTCCACTCGTTAGCGCAACACTCCTTCGACCTGGTCCTGATGGATGTGCATATGCCCGGCATGGACGGGATCGAAGCAACGATCGCCCTGCGTGAGAAGGAGAAGTCTAACCGGGCATCATCAACCAGTCATTGCCATGACCGCATTGGCGATGAAAGGTGATCGTGAACGCTGTATCGCGGCTGGTATGGACGGTTACCTCTCCAAGCCAATCGATCTCAAGAAACTTGACGAGGTGTTAGCCATTTACGAGGATCGGCGTGCGAGGGACCTTCAGACTTGGCGCCGATTCCTGTAGGCGGGATCTGAAACTATTAAGGCATCAAGCATCCAATACTCCGTAATCCGGCGACCCTGGACAAGGAGTACCAGTTGCAGATCGGCATCGACAGCTTTGCAGCATCCATTCCGGATCCAGTGACCGGTGTTGCCCTCACTCCTGCGGAGCGCATGCAGCATCTGCTGGAAGAAATTGTCCTGGCTGACCAGTCCGGTTGGATGTGTTCGGTATCGGCGAACATCATCGGCGCGAGTTTCTTGATTCGGCGCCGCCGGTCATCCTCGCCGCGGCAGCCGCGCTGACCAAACGTATTCGCCTGACCAGCGCCGTTACGGTGCTGAGCGCCGCCGATCCGGTTCGCGTCTTTCAGCAATTCGCAACCCTGGATCTGATCTCACAGGGCAGGGCAGAGATCGTTGCCGGCCGTGGCTCGTTTGTTGAGTCCTTTCCTCTCTTTGGTCTGGATCTGAATGACTACGACTCACTTTTTGCCGAGAAGCTGGAGTTGTTGCTGAAGATTCGGGAAAACACCGAGGTCTACTGGTCGGGCAAGCACCGCGCTCCGCTTACGGGACAGAGCATCTACCCGCGCCCTTTGCAAAACCCGCTGCCCATCTGGCTGGGTGTCGGGGGCACGCCCGCTTCTTTCGCGCGCGCCGGCGCGCTGGGGCTTCCTCTTATGGTTGCCATTATCGGCGGCGAACCACACCGCTTTCGCCCGCACATCGAGCTGTACCGCGAGGCGGGGCGCCGCGCCGGCCATCGCGCCTGAGCAGTTGCGAGTGGGGCTGCACTGCATCGGTTTTCTCGGCGACACTAACCAGCAGGCAGCGGACGACTTCTTCCCCGGCTACGCTCACACCTTCACCGAGATCGGCAAAGAGCGCGGATGGCCGCCAACCACGCGGGCGCAGTTCGATGCCCTGCGCGGTCCTACCGGAGCGCTGATTATCGGAGACGCCGAGACAGTCACAGAAAAGATTCTCTATATCAACCAGGCGCTCGGCGGCATTTCCCGCATTACCTTCCAGATGGGCGTGTCGACGCTTCCGCATGCGAAGATGATGCATGCCATCGAAATTCTCGGCACTCGCGTTGCCCCAATGGTGCGTGAGGAACTCTCGGTGGCTTCCCGATGAGTGAGCCGCATCGCTGCGCATGGGCTGAAAGCGACCCGCTGCTCCGCGCCTACCACGACAAGGAATGGGGAGTTCCGCAGTACGACAGCCGGGCGCTCTGGGAGCTTCTCATGCTGGAGGGATTTCAGGCCGGTCTGGCGTGGATCACTGTCTTGCGCAAGCGCGAGGCCTTCCGGAAAGCCTTTCGCAATTTCGATCCGGCCAGGGTGGCGCGATTCGGCGAGCCGGATGTGACCCGTCTGCTCGGCAACGCGGGCATCATTCGCTCTCGCGCCAAGATCGACGCGACCATCGCGGGCGCCAGGATATACGAGGAGATGAAGCGCAACGGCGAAGACTTCTCCCAGTTTGTTTGGAACTTGGCCGGAGGAAAGCCAATCAAAAACAAAACTGGCCAGGTACCCGCGAAGACCCCTCTCTCCGAGGAGATCTCCGCAGCGCTCAAGAAGCGAGGCTTCAAATTTGTCGGGCCCGTCATCGTTTACGCCTGGATGCAAGCCTCAGGAATGGTCAACGACCATGCTCTGCGCTGCTTCCGCCGCAACGCGACAAAGTAGAAGGGCCCACATCGTACGTGGGACGAAAAAGATGGCCGAATCCCTAACTGATTTCAGATGTTTTTCAAAAATCTGCCACGAAACCGTCATATCTCGCGGAGCGCTCATCGCGAGATGATCGCGTGACTCCGCGCTCGGCGAGCGTCTGTCGTAGATCGCGAAAAGAGGTTGAGGCGCTCCGCTCAGGTATCCGACGATTTTACGGCAAATGTGCGAGATGTAAAAGCCAGCACCTTTCCAAACGAGTTACCGCTTGGAAGGGTGCGAAGCCCAATGCAGTCGAAACCACTAAGTCCGAACGTAATCCCCGCTCTTCCCTCCGGATTTACGCAGCAAAACAATCTCCCGAATGGCAATGGACTTGTCCATCCCCTTGCACATGTCATAAATCGTAAGCGCGGCGACAGCCGCAGCCGTCATCGCCTCCATCTCCACACCGGTACCTGCAACAGTTGCGACGCGTGCTACGAATCTCAATGCCGCCTGCAACCACCGTCGCCGACACATCGATAAAGCTCAAGGGCAGCGGATGACACATCGGAATCAAGTCCGCCGTACGTTTCGCCGCTTGAATGCCCGCAAACCGCGCAACCTCAAGCGGATTGCCCTTGGGGTTTTGCGGTAAAGCGGCAAGCACAGCGTCAGAAAGCACGACAAAGGCCGATGCTTCGGCCTCGCGCCGCGTCGCCGCCTTGGCGCTCACATCGACCATATGCGCGCCGCCTTCGGCGTCGTAATGCGAAAGCTTTTCCATGGTGTGACTAGGCATAGCAGTATTTCGACCGTCTCACCAGCGGCGAGCAACGGCCGGTCCTCCGGAACCACAAGAAAACAATTGGCCCGGCTGGTGCTCGCGAGATCGCCGGAGCCTTGCCAGGTGACGGGTTGCACGGTCAAATCCGTCAGCCTGGCGGGCAAAAACCGCGTAAGGCCGGTCTTAACCCGGACCTCGCTTGCCAGGCGCGCCTGTGCGAAGCGCGGTCCGCGGCGAGCATCGCCGCAAAGCGCGCCCAGCAGCGGCTCAACGAAAAGCGAGAACGTAACCATGGTCGATACAGGATTGCCGGGAAGCCCAAAAAAATAAACCTGGCCCCAAGTCTTCCGAAGACGACTGGCTTGCCCGGCTGGATCATCGCGCCGGTGAAAAAGAACTCTGCCCCCAGGGAAAGCAGGACCTCTTCCACCAGATCGTACTTTCCCATGGAGACCCCGCCGGAAAGCAGCACCAGGTCATTCTCGAGCGCGGTGCGAATAATGGCTTCAAGATGCTCTCGCTCATCGCGCGCAATCGGGAGCCGCACCGGCTCTGCTCCGGCAGCGAGAACCTGCGCTGCGAGTGAGTAGCTGTTGGAGTTACGAATCTGGTGTTTCAGCGGTTGCTGATTCACCTCGACCAACTCGTCGCCGGTGGCCACGATGGCGACCCGGGGACGGGCAAACACCCTCAGCTGAGCCCTGCCACAGGCTGCTGCAGCAGCGATCTGAGCGGGAGAAATGCGTGTACCTCTAGGTAGGATAGCGTCTCCCGCGCGGGCCTCGGCTCCCATGGGAACGATGTTGTCACCGGGGGCGATGCTGCGGCCGGGAGAAAGGCGAAGCGTATCGCCGTCCCGTTGTACGTGCTCCACCATGACCACGCAATCGGCCCCGGTGGGCACAGGCGCGCCGGTCATGATCTCGACCGCCTTGCCTGCGGTGACCTCGATCGACTCTGCGTCGCCGGCGCGAATGGACCCCACAACCTCGAGAGGGAGAGGACCCGCCCGTCGGCCGCGCGGCAGGCAAACCCATCGCGCGTGGAGCGGGGAAACGGCGGTTGGTCCCGGTCGGCCGGCACCGCCTCGGCTAGCACCCTGCCTAAGCTGTCGAGCAGTCCAACGGACTCCGGAGGATGCCGGGACGCGAGCCGATCGCTATGCTCGCGGACAATCCTGATCGGCCTCCGCGTAGCTGACCACCCGGGATGGAGCGGAATTGTTCAAGAGATTGCCCCAACATAAACAAAGGGACGCTGTTTCGCAGCGTCCCTTCGCCCTGACACAACCATCGATGGAAACTACTTCTTCTTGTAGGTCGTGTTAACCTTCTCCCCGATCTCCGCCAGGATGGACTTCGCTTCCGGCGCCATGGGCCCATTGGGGGCCAGTTCGAGGTACTTGTTGTAGGCCTCCGCGGTGCCCGGGGGAGCGACGATCTTCTGCGTCTTGGGGTCCACGGTGGCTTTCGAGATGAGCGCCTGTCCCTTCAGGTAATAGGGAATTGCTTTGGTCGGGTCGGCAGCGATCGCCTTGTCCGCGGCGGCGATGGTGGCGTCGGTTTGTCCCGCACGGCTGAGAACAATGGTCTCGTTGGTGTAGAACATGCCCGCATTGGTAGGTTGGAGTTTGGCTGCAGCGTCATAGGACGCAGTCGCGTCTGGGATCTTGTTGGTATTGGCGTAAACCTCGCCCAGCGCGTTGTTGTCGGCAGCTTCGACTTCAGGATTGGGCTTTTTGGAGTTGGTGTCGAGGTCCAGCGCCTTCTTCAGCGAAGTGGTGGCATCGTCGTACTTCTTCTGCCCGGTCTGCGCGATTCCCAGCTCCAGCCATAAAACGGCCGCATCCGGCTTGATGGTCGTGGCCTGCTGCATCGCCGTAGCTGCATCGTCGTACTTCTTGGCCGCGTTGGCTGCGCGCGCCTGCTTGAGCAGGTCATTCAGCTTGCCGACGCTCTGGTTCTCCTTGTTAATTTCCGCATTCTTCTTCTTGGCCTCTTCCAGCGCCTTCTGCTGATCCGGAGGCAACTTCTTCACGTACTCCTCGCGGCTTAAGTCAAAGTCCTGCAGCGTGTCGGTGCCGGCGGTAAATTTCACGTTATCGAAGCGGTCGACCGCTTTTCCCGGTGTGGCGTAGAGCGTGACGTAGTAGGTGCCGGGCTTGATGCCCTCGCCCTTATAGTCGCCGTTCGCGTCGGTGGTGAAGGTGAACAGTGGCGTCTTGCCATCCGTGCGTGAGTATCACCTGGCCATTGGCGATGGGAGCGTTGGCAGGGTCTTGTACGTGTCCGTGGATCTTGGCCGTGGTGTCCTGGCCACGCGCAACGATCGGAACGAGGACTAGTACGACGATAGCGAGCCACAGATTTAATTTCGAACGCATGATAGATCTCCTCGAAAAGGGCAGCGGATAACTCGCCCGTATAGCACGACCACGTTAAATGGAAGGCAAAAACAATTCAAGGCCGGGGCAAACGGCCGTTGCTTTGCTTAGATGTGTTTTAGGCCCGAACCGTCGAAAAAATCGGCCACCAGGCGTCAAAAAGCGCCAGGGCGCGCTCGCATTGCAGGCGGTGCCGCTCCCGCTTGTCGCGTATCTGCTTCCGCAACCCTCTTCCAGCGGCAGCAGCAGATCGAAGGTAATATTTGCCGGCTGGAACTCCTTTGGCCTCGGCATGGGTAATGTAGTGCACCAGCGAGCCCAGGGCGGTGCCGCGGGGCACGGCGGCCGCAGGCTCCCCGTGGGCAAGCTGGGCGGCATACAGCCCGGCAAGCATTCCGGTAGCAATGGATTCGGTGTAGCCTTCCACCCCGGAGAGTTGCCCGGCGATCAGAATTCGAGGGTAATCGCGAAGCCCCAGGGTCTCGGTAAGCACCCGGGGAGCGTTGATGTAGGTATTGCGATGGATTTGGCCGTAGCGAAGGAACTTTGCTTTTTCCAGGCCGGGGATCAGGCGGAGAACCCGGGCCTGCTCGCCGAATTTAAGGTGGTTTTGCAGGCCGACCAGGTTATAGGAATCGGCGCGGAGGTTCTCACAGCGCAATTGCACCACCGCCCAGGGTACTTTGCCGGTGCGCGGATCGCGCAGGCCGACCGGCTTCATGGGGCCAAAGCGGAGCGTGTCCCGGCCGCGTCTGGCTATCTCCTCAATAGGCAGGCAGCCCTCGAAGTATTCCAGCTTCTCCCATTCCCGGCTCTCGACCGCTTCGGCCGCAACCAGAGCGTCATAGAAGCGGTCGTATTCCTCTTTGGACATGGGGCAATTGATGTAATCGGCGGTGCCTTTGTCGTAGCGGGCGGCGAAGTAGACTCGCTCCATGTCGATCGAATCGGCTTCGACGATGGGGCTGATGGAGTCGTAAAAGGCCAGCTGGCCGCTGCCGGTAAGCCGGGCAATTTCTGTACAGAGCGGCGCCGAGGTGAGCGGGCCGGTGGCGACGATCGTGATCTGGTCGGGGTCGAGCGTGGTCACCTCTTCCCGATGAACGGTGATGCGGCTTTCCTGCTCAATGGCCAGGGCAACCAGGCGGGAGAATTCCACCCGGTCGACTGCCAGGGCATGCCCGGCGGGCACCGCGCTCGCGTCCGCGCAGCTGAGCAGGGCGCAACCGGCCCGGCGCATTTCCTGCTTGAGCAGCCAGGGCGCGGTGTTTTCACTTTCCGACTTGAGGGAGTTGGAGCAGACGAGCTCGGCAAAGTCGGCGGTCTGATGCGCCGGCGTGGAGCGCAGCGTGCCGTCCACGATCGAGCGCATCTCGTAGAGGTCAACCTGGCAACCCTGGCGGGCCGCCGTCAGCGCCGCCTCGGGGCCGGCCAGGCCGCCGCCGATGACAGAAACTCGGGCTGGGCTACTCAACTGGCCGGCTCCGTTTCTGCTGCCAAATTTGCCAGGGTGCGAATAGCGCCATCGTTGACCCGCATGATCCGCCACTCGTCCAGAAACTGCGCCCCCAGCCCCTGGTAGAAGTCGATGGCGGTCTGATTCCATTCGAGAACGTCCCATTGCAGCCGGACGCACCCTTGCTCCGCGGCCCGCGCGGCGACCCTGGCCAGCAGCGCCTTGCCGATGCCCAGCCCGCGGAAGCGGGGCAGCACAAACAGGTCTTCCAGGTGGATGCCGGATCGTCCCCGCCAGGTGGAGTAGTTGTAGAAGAAAAGAGCAAATCCGGCCGCTTCGCCCTCTTCATTTTCCGCAATCAGGCATTCGAAACAAGGTTGTTCGCCAAACCCATCGCGCAACAGATCGGCCTCGGTAGTCTTGACCGCGTCCGGCTCCCGCTCATAAGTGGCAAGAGCGCGAATAAGTTCCAGAATCAAAGGAATGTCAGCAGGAGTAGCGGTGCGGATAGAGTGCATCGTCAGAACTTCAGTTTACAACGGTCAAAGCCGCGTCGGAGGAAATCGACGGGTGCCCCAGGTTCGCCCCAGCGTACTTCGGACCGAAAATGATGGGCGCGGCCAAACGATCGCTCTCGCTACATCGACCGGAAAATACATATCTGACATCTCATCCCTGAACAGATATCTAGGTACGGACATCCCGATCCCAAACAGATGTGTCATCCCGACCGAAGCGTAGCGCAGTGGAGGGACCTGCTGTTCATCATCCGCCGTATCAAATCCAAATGAAAACGCCACCCTCCCCTTGGTCATCCCGACCGCAGCGTAGCGCAGTGGAGGGATCTGCAGTTCTACAGACCTCTCCTGGAAATCTTTTCCCAACCCGCTCAAGAAGCCCCCTGGGATCGAGCCTGGTGTCTTCTAGCCTTCATCCGGTTGCCGCATGTCTTCATGTCGCACCATCGCCTGGTATGGTTCTTGCTCGTGTCAAGAAAAAGCCATCGGCAAGTCGGATCGCCGCAATCCTTAATAAACTCCGCATCACTCGAGACCAGCAAATCAGCCGCGCTCTGGGCCAGCATCCATAATGGAATCTCCGCGTTCCGCTCCACGCCGGCCCAACTCCAGTCCCAATGCGGATCGTCCGCAACCAACCGGCGATGCAGCGCCGCGGCATGGAAGTGCCGTTCGAGTATTTCCACTTGTCCGTCCGGAAGCTTGCTGCCGTCAATCCGGCTGTAGAGAACCGCTGCCAGCGCCTCGCGCAGCTCAACCGTAGATGCCAGCACCTTCTGTGCAGTCCTTTTCCTCGACGGTGCGCGCCAAGCCTCCGCGCCTGATCCGCCGTCATCAACTTCAACTGCGTGCACAACCGAAGAAGATCTCGATACGTAGGAATCAGCTCAATCGTTTCTGCGGAAAAACGCATATCCAGGGTATTGACCAACTCGAGCGCCGGATGCTCCGCATGCAATTTAAATGGTTCGGGCCCGCTCATAATTTTTATTATAACTCTCAAAAATACTTTCAGTGGTTAGCGAAAACGCGGTTATAATGTAACCAGTCATGGCAACTACAGCGGTTAGTCCGGCAAAGCAAAAAACCGGGTTCGACCTACGCGTGTTTCTGGCGTTTGCCGCGATTTACGTTTTATGGGGATCGACCTACCTGGCCATTCGTATCGCTGTGCAGCAGGTGCCTCCGCTGTTTGCCGCGGGATCGCGCTTCTTTTTGGCCGGCACCTTGCTCTACGCCGCAATGCGTTTTTGCGGGCCGTCCCGCGCCCGAGTGGCAAAGAGTGGGGCAGCCTGGTAGCGATTGGTTCGTTGATGTTCGTAATCACCTATGGCGCGGTGTTCTGGGCGGAGCAGTACGTGCCGTCCGGCTTTACTTCCGTTCTCGAAGCAACCTTGCCATTGATTACCATCGCGCTCGAGGTTTTTGTTTTTCGCCAGCAGCGCTTCCGCTGGAGCCTTCTGGTTGCCATCGTCGTCGGGTTCGTGGGTGTTCTGCTGTTGCTGATGCACAATGCGCAGCACGTTGCCCTCCTACCCTGCATTGCCATCCTGGGAGGAGGCACCGCCTGGTCGCTGGGCGCGGTCCTCACGCGCGCTTTGCCCTTGCCTAAGTCAAAGGGAATTACCGCCGGGGCGGAGATGCTGTTCGGCGGCGCGATCCTGCTCATTCTTTCCGCGTTGATCGGCGAGATGCATCCCTTTCCGCACGTTTCCGCGAAGGCCGTGGGCGCTCTGCTTTACCTGGTGATAGTCGGCTCGCTGCTGGGGTTCAGCGCCTTCGTCTGGCTCCTCGGCCGGATGCCGGCCACGCGCGTTGCCAGCCATGCGTACATCAATCCCGTAGTAGCTGTAGCCCTGGGCTACTTCTTTGCCGGCGAGGTGGTCACCGTGCGCATGCTATGCGGCACCGCCCTGATCGTTGCCAGCGTCGCGCTCATTCTCATCAAAGACAAGCCCGAAGTGACGGAGCTCCGCCCAGAACTGGAAGAAGTCGCTAGTTGACGTATGTCTCGTCGATGTAGCACCAGCGCCAATCTTCCCCGGGTTCGACAGAGCGCATGATCGGATGTCCCTCGGCGTGGAAGTGAGCCGTGGCATGACGGTTCTTGGATGAATCGCAGCAGCCAACTTTGCCGCACTCCAGGCACATGCGGAGGTGGACCCAGCTGTCCCCGATCTTGAGACATTCCTCACAGCCCTTGGTGTGCGGCTTCACATGCTTTACATGATCTTTTACATGGGTAGCATTTTGCTGCGCTCATAGAATCCTCTTTTCAATTCGATGTCGTCACTACCGGCAACTCGACAAAACTAGCATGGTCAGGCGCGTGATAAACACGCTGCGTGGCTTTTTGAAAGTCGCCTGGCTTGGCCCAGAAAATGTTTGGCACAAACGTCTGCGGGTTCCGATCGTAGAGCGGAAACCAACTCGACTGTACCTGAACCATGATTCGATGCCCGGGAAGAAAGACATGATTCGCCGTCGGCAGCGCGTAGTGGTAAAGCAGTGGTTGATTGGCCGCGATGGGCTCCGGATGCTCCAGGCTCTCGCGATAGCGTCCGCGGAAAATATCAGCCGAAATCATCAGCTGATATCCACCTAAGGCCGGCTGGCTGGCTACCTCGTCAGGATAAACGTCGATCAGTTTGATCACCCAGTCGGAGTCCGTGCCACTGGTGGAGGCCACCAGGTTGGCGATCGGCTGCCCGCTGATTTTCAGTGGGGCGGTCAGCGTATCGGAGACGAAAACCGCAACATCCTGACGCCCGGATTGTTCCCGCTGGTCGTCGACCAGCCATTCCGACCAGGTCATTCCGGCAGAGTAACCCATGGGCTGGATGGGCCGGGCGCGGTAAGGCACGGGCTTGGCCGGGTCGGAGATGTATTCATCAAAGGCCGCGTCATCCGCCTGCGGCGAGGTGAAGCTGAGCTTCTCGCCTGCCTTGAGGTAGAGCGGCTTGGGCTGAATCGTGCAGCCGCTCGCGCACCCGGAAGGCCAGGATGGCAAGCGTCGCCAGGTGTTGGTTCCCGTGTCAAACGCTGTAACCGGAGCGATCGCTTCCTTAGGCGCTTCATCCTTCAGATACTGGTCGAGGAACGGCCTAAGGATTTGCTGTTGAAAATAGAGTCCCGTCGCGCTGTCGAAATTCAAAGCGCCAAGGGTACTGGCGTCTTCGATCTCCTGCCCGTGGTGCCAGGGACCGATTACCAGAAATACCTTGTTCTCGGTGTCCTTCGGCTTGATCGCCTTGTACACCGCCATGGCGCCGTAAATGTCTTCCTGATCCCACAGGCTGTGGACCAGCATCACTGGGACTTTCATTGGCTCGGCGGCCAGAATCTTATCCATGGCCTGGTCGCTCCAGAATGCGTCGTAAGCCGGATGCGCCAGAACTTTCCGCCAGAAACCCATTTGTTCCAGGTCGTGGCGTCGCCCTAATTCGCCCGCGGATCCCGCCTGCATGTAGGTGTCGTAGTCGTCGAGGTTTGCGGTCCACCACTTGGCCGTGCCATCGCGCGTCGCCTCCTGGTCGTAGATGTAGGTGAGGTTCTGTTCGCGGAAGGCGCCATTGTGAAACCAGTCGTCGCCCATCCACCCGTCCACCATGGGATTCATCGGCACCGCGACTTTGAGCGCGGGATGAGGATGGACCAGCGCCGCTAACGTCGTGAACCCATCATAGGAAATACCCAGGATGCCCACCTTCCCGTTGCTCTCCGGGAGATTCTTCACCAGCCAGTCGATGGTGTCGTAGGTGTCCGTCGAGTGGTCGACCGGCGTAGGATTCTGCGGACCATGAAAAGGACGGTTCATGACGTAATCGCCTTCGGAGTGATACTTGCCCCGCACGTCCTGAATCACCCGGATATATCCGCCCTCGACGATCACTTCGGTGGCATTGTCATAGCCCTGGAGCGATGGTCCCAGGTGGGCGCTGCTTTCATGGGTAGTGAGCGCGTCCGCATCGTACGGCGTGCGAGTAAGCAGGATCGGTGCCCCCTTGGCCCCCTTAGGCACCAGAATCACGGTGTGCAATTTCACTCCATCCCGCATGGGAATCATCACGGCGCGCCGCACATAATCGAAGTCAGCGGTTGGTGTCTGGAGTGTGGCGGGCGTTTCGCTAGGAAACTCAGGATACTTCGCAGGCGAAGTTTGGCCCCACGCCGCCTGCATCAGGATGAGGAGGCCCAACACCGCAAATTTTTTCATATCAAGGAGTCTATGTCATCCCCGCGTCACAGGAGTAAGACAGGTGCAGTCGGAGTGCTACGCGCAGTCCCGGCGGAGTTTGCGTCCTGCCCGCGTCCGAGGGAATCGACGGGTGCCCCACGTTCGCCAAAGCGTACGTGGGACGAAAACGATGGGCGCAGCCCAACAATCGCCTTCGCTGTATTGACCGCTTTCGTTGTATTGACGAGCAGACAAATATCAGACGTCCCTTACGGGACTGGACAGAGCTTGTACCCGAACACAATTTGAGCAACAGCCCCGCCAGGGATGGCTGAACGCCAACCTGGTTGTCGCGTGGATAGAGGGGATCAGTATCTGCGGAGGAGCCGTGAGCCCAACTCACGGTTAGCGCGTTGCAGCTTTTCTTCAAAAAAGATCCCGATGGAGAAAGGCCCGATGATCAGCCCCATAATACAAAACCAAGTACCAATCGAGTTCCACATGGCACTGCTCCTTGCTCTTCTTGGACGAATGTCGAAAACGAATTTATCGACGATCCCATGAAAAGAAGGGCCGGGGAATAGCAAGAAAGGTGCACTTACTTGTCCCGGGCACGCACCTTGAACCAAATCGGGGAACCGCGAAACCCGAAGGCCGCGCGAATCTGGTTTTCCAGAAACCGCTGAAAGGCAAAGTGCAACTTAACCTGCCGATTGGTGAACAGGATGAAGGTGGGCGGGGCGACAGCCGCCTGGGTCATGTAAAAGATGCGCATTTTGTTGGCGGCGGGCACGGTGGCTCGCTGAAAGTCGATTTTTTCCAGGAACCGGTTCATCTGTCCGGTAGAGACGCGTTTACGCCGCTCAGCGGCAACCTCTTTGACCAGTTTGAGCACCGTGTGGATGTTCTTTCCCTCAGCCGCGGAAATAAAGACCACCGGCGCATAAGCCAGGTACTTGAGTACCTTGCGTAACTGCTCCTCGAAGATCTCCTTGTCGGCCGGTGGTTTGCCGTCAGTTCGGCCGGTGGTCACCAGGTCCCATTTATTGACAACCAGGATCACCGAGCGGCCGCTCTCGTGCGCATACCCGCCAATGGTGGCATCGTTCGAAGTGACGCCTTCAGTAGCGTCAATGACCAGCAGCGCGACGTCGGCTGCCTCCAGATGGCGGCGCGCCATGACCACGGAGAGCTTCTCCGCCATCAACTTTGTTTTGCCCTTGCGCCGGATCCCGGCCGTGTCGACAAAGCGCAGCAGACCGCCGTCGTATTCGATCACCTCGTCGACGGCGTCGCGCGTGGTTCCCGGAATGGGAGAAACAATCGCACGCGAAGAACCGGTAAGGACATTCAGCAGTGTGCTCTTGCCGACGTTGGGCCGGCCGATGATCGCAATCGAGGTTTCATGCTGCTGGAATTCGCCATGAGTCCGGTGGTGCGACTCTTCCTCTTCCGCTACTTCCGGTTCTAGTTCTGCTGGTGCCTGGACGACGCTCTTGGGAAACGTGGCGAACACATGATCAAGAAGCTCGCCCATCCCGACTCCGTGTTCCGCGGAAATCGGGAGTATCTCGCGAATGCCCAGGCGGCGGTACTCGGCGGTTTGCTGTTCCATCTGCTCGGTATCGATCTTGTTGACCGCCAGCAGCAAGGGCTTGCCACCACGCAGCAGTATGCGGGCCAAATCATAATCGGGGGCGGCCAGGGGAGTGCGCCCATCGACCACCATCACGATGGAGTCTGCCTCCTCGAGCGCAACCTGGGCCTGGCGAAAGATTTCCGACGGAATAAGCTCGGGATCGTCGGGCAGGATCCCGCCCGTATCGACCACGCGGGCGTGCTGGCCCGACCACTCAATCTCGCCGTAGATGCGGTCACGGGTAATGCCCGGTTCATCCCCCACGATCGAACGGCGCGAACTGGTGAGCCGGTTAAAGAGTGTGGATTTGCCCACATTGGGGCGCCCGACGATGGCCAGCACCGGCCACGTCGAGGTATCGACTGGCACCTCCCGGCGGGTGATCGGCGGAATCGCCGCAAGCGGATCGGGCAGTTCGGCCTCGATGCGCGGCATCGGTCCCTGGCGCTGCGCGATGGACTGTACCGGACGTTTGCGGATCTTGCCTAAACGCGCAGCCGCGCTGGCTTCCGCGGCAGCTTTCGCAGCCGCCCCTCGCTTGACCTCGGCCCGCGAATGCTGGCCGCGCGTGGCAGGCGTGGCCCGGCGCGCGGCTTTCGCCACCGCAGCACGTTTTCCTCCCAGAGAGTGCGGCTTGGGCTTTCTGGCTTTGGTTCCTTTAATCGGCTTCATGGTCTGTTTTAGTCTTTCATACAACCGCTACCTGACCGTATAGACTTAGAGTTTTACCGGCCTCCCCTTGTCGACCGCTACCATCTCCGCTAAGCCGTTGCCTTCGCTGCACGACTTCTTCTCTCCCGGGGGAATGCTCTCGCGTTCCGCGCTGCCCTACGAGTTTCGCCGGGGCCAACTGGATATGGCCCGGGCGGTAGAACGTAGCCTGCAGGAAGGCAAACATCTGATCGTTGAAGCAGGTACCGGGACAGGCAAGACCCTCGCCTACCTGCTGCCCGCCCTTCGTACCGGGCAACGAGTCATCATTTCCACTGGAACCAAGAACTTGCAGGAGCAGCTGTTTTTCCGCGACGTCCCCTTTCTGGAGTCGTTGCTGGGACCGCTGCGTGTTTGCTACATGAAGGGCAGGGCGAACTACCTCTGCCGCCACAAGCTGTTTGCCTTGCGCGACCAGCCGATCCTGAATGGGCTGGAAGAAATCGACCAGTTCCAGCAGATCGCGGCCTGGGAGAAGACCACTCAGACCGGAGACCGGGTGGAGATCGACGCGCTGCCGGAAGCGAGCCAGGTGTGGTCGAAGCTGGACGCGCGTAGCGAGGCTTGCCTGGGGCAAAGCTGTCCCGATTATGAACGATGCTTCATCACCGAGATGCGCAGGCGGGCGTTGGAAAGCGATGTCATCATCGTCAACCACCATCTCTTTTTTGCCGATTTAGCGATCAAGCAACAGGCTAAGGCTGCTCCAGATGCAGGTGTGCTTCCCGAGGCAGCTGCGGTGATCTTCGACGAGGCCCACGAGCTGGAAGATGTTGCGTCAAGTTATTTCGGCATCAGCCTGAGCAATGTGCGGATGGAAGAGCTGGTGCGCGACCTGGAAACCGTGCTGCGCGCCAGGCAGGCTCATTCCAGCGCACTCAAGGGTTGCGGAGACATGCTGCGTGAGCGCGCGCGGATGTTCTTTGGCGCTCTGCCCCGGGGCAATAATTTTCAAGCAGAAGGCCGCATGCCCTTCGAACAACGCGAACAATTTCTGGAAGAGCACGGCGATGTCTATCTGGCGGTCACCAACGCGCTGCATCGCCTGGAAGGGGAACTGGACAGGCTGCGCGGCGTGGAAGAGTCGATGGGATTGAAGAAGCGGGTGGCCGACATCCGTGAGCATCTGCGCTTTTTGATGGAAGCGGAGAGTGTCAACACCGTGTTTTGGATCGAGCGCCGAGGTGGATCTTCGATACGCGGAACACGCAATACCTATCTCCAGGCCACGCCCATCGATGTCTCCGAGTTGCTTTCCGAGCTGCTCTTCGAGCAATATCCCAGCGTGATTCTCACCTCTGCGACGCTGACTGTGCAGGGCGGCTTTGCTCACTTAAGAAAGCGGCTTGGTTTGCGCGATGCGCGCGAGTTGATTGTGCCCTCTCATTTCCGCTATGAAGAGCAGGCGTTGCTTTACCTGCCGCCCGGAATGCCTGATCCGCGTGAGCCCACCTTTGCCGCGCAGGCGGCGCGCAGCATCCGCCGCGTGCTCGACATCACCCGCGGCCGGGCGTTCTGCCTCTTTACCAGCTACCAGCAGATGCGCGATCTCTATGAGCGCCTGCTGCCGGAGTTGGACTATCCCTGCCTGCTGCAGGGCACAGCGCCGCGTAAAGCCCTGCTCGAGGAGTTTCGCAACACGCCCAACGCAGTCCTCTTCGGAACCTCATCGTTCTGGCAGGGCGTCGACGTGCAGGGCGAAGCCTTGAGTTGTGTGATTGTCGACAGGCTGCCCTTCTCGGTGCCCACGGACCCAGTTGTTTCGGCACGTATGCGTGCGGTAGCAGCCACTGGAGCGAATCCATTTTTCGACTACCAGGTGCCGGCCGCCGTCATCACTCTCAAACAGGGTTTCGGGCGCCTCATTCGCTCACTCGAAGACCGCGGCGTGTTGGTGCTGCTCGATCCGCGCATCGAGCGCCAGCGCTATGGAAAGGTCTTCCTGGAAAGCCTGCCGCCCTACCGCTTGACCCGCGACATAATGGATGTCGAGAATTTCTTTTCCCAGGATCACCAACCATGAGGAAGAAAAAGAAACCGCAGATCCCTCGGCTTCGCTCGGGATGACAAAGGGGGCGGCGGCGCTTCTATTTAGAGCGGTTGCTGGACAGAAGGCATTGGCTCAAGCGGCCGCTCCCCATGGAGCCGCCGCCGTCCCCTTTGTCATCCCGAGCGAAGCCGAGGGATCTGCGGTTCAGCGGACCTCTCTTGGAAATGTTTTTCGACAGAACCTGGAAGAGTAACCAAAAAGTAACATACGGCGCATAGGGCGCTTTTGGCGCAACCTTCCCCCGAGCCGTTGAAAGCAACAATCTATGAAGGGAATGTCCCGAAACCTCTACTGGCTGGCAGCCTCACTGCTGCTGTTTTCGCTCATTTCCTGCGGCATGAGCCTGGTGCCGAACGCCTTACAGCCTAGCCTGCCGACCAACGGCTCGCTGTGGAAGATGTTCGGCCTGGTTTTTCTGCTGACCTCTCTGGTCTCGGCCCTGGCCGGGATATTGACCGCCATGTTCGAGCAGGTGGAGCGCAGGAGTGAGGAGCGCATGCGACGGGAATTGCAGGAAGGGCTCGCCCGCCTGGGACGCAACAGCCGTCGCAAATGAACCCGGATACAATCAAGGAAGTATGTATGAAGTTACAGTCGAATCGGGATTCTCCTCGGGGCACTACCTACGCAACTACCGCGGCAAGTGCGAGAACCCCCACGGGCACAACTACAAGGTTCGGCTGACACTGCGGGGCAGGGAACTGGACGCAACCGGGCTCCTGCTGGACTTCAAGCTGCTCAAGCAGGTGATGCGTCCCGTGATCGATCGCATCGACCACCAGATGCTCAACGACCTAGAGCCCTTCATCGAGCTCAACCCGTCGGCGGAAAACCTGGCGCGTTACTTTTACGATGAAACCAACCGCCAGCTCGTGGAGATGACTGGCGGCCGGGTCGCCGTCAAAGACTGCACCATCTGGGAAACGGACACGACCACGGCAACCTATTACGAGTAATTCCCCGCTATTTCGTCGGCGAGGCCAGGTACTTGTCGAAGGGGATCTCGAAGTAGAAGAGTTCCTTGCCATCCGCGCTACGCAGCATGCGGAGGTTGAGTTTGGCGCCCGCCAGTGGATTGGCCAGCCCTTCCACATCGTAAAAGAGAAAGCCGGCCCGCGTGGTGTGCGCCTCGACCGCTACTGCGGAGTATTCGAAGGACTTGAAATCCTCCTCCACGTCTTTGTTCTTGGTCGAGGACTTGTTCCCGATGCGCGGCAAGGGGCCGGGCAGCTTGTAGCCGCCGTCCGGGCGCTTTATCCCACCGATGCGCCGCTCCACTTCTTCCGGCAAGGCTGCGGGGATCTTGTCGCCGAAAGCAGTAATGAAGTTGATGCGCGCATCGATCAGTGAGATAGGCTTATCCCCGTTATTGGTAACAATGATGCGGATGGGCATAAAACCGTATTGCAGGTATTTGAAGCGGAAGATCGAGGCCTTTTCCTGCGTATTGTAGGGGTCGGCGGCGATTGCGACCTGCTCGGCAGGATGCTGGTCAAACGCCGGGTAGCTGGTCGCCACCCCGGCGGGAGGCGCTGCATGGTCGGCGCCACGGGCCCGGAAGAGCGACAGCGGACACGAGAGCAGTACAACGAACAGCCATACAGCAACAACAGGTCGGCGAGGCATTCCCGCATTCGATTATGAGCTTACGTGGTGTCGCGAGTAAAGAGGGCTAACCCGCCATGGCGCTCATCATCTACACCTTCGCGTTGTTCCTGGTGCTGGCTCTCGGCCTGCCTTATTGGCTCCTGGCGATGGCCACCAGCGACAAGTACCGCGAGGGACTCAGCGAGCGTTTGGGTTGGGTGCCCGACCGGCTGCGGGAAGGCGACTCAAGAAAGACCATCTGGGTGCATGCCGTGTCGGTCGGAGAGGTGCTGGCCGCCAGCCGTCTGGTCAACGAACTCAGCGCTTGCGCCCCGCAGTATCGTGTCCTGCTTTCCACCACCACGCGCACCGGTCAGAGGTTGGCCAGGGAGCGTACCGGTCCCAACCACACCTTCTACTTCCCGCTCGATTTTCCCTGGATCGTGCGCCGCTACCTACGGGTCTTGGATCCGGTGCTTCTCGTGCTGGTGGAAACAGAGTTTTGGCCGAATCTGCTCACCGCGTGCCGCAAGGCGACCATTCCCGTCGCCGTGGTAAACGGGCGAATTTCCGATCGCTCTCTGCCGCGTTATTTGCGCTTGCGTGGAGTGTGGAAGGGAATTCTGTCCGGAATTTCAATCGTGCTCGCGCAGAGCCAGGAGGATGTGAAGCGTCTGAAGGCCATTGGCGCGCCCGCGAGCCGGGTTTCCTTTGCCGGCAATCTAAAATTCGACGTGCGCAGCGCCGAGCCGGCAGCAATCACCACCAAGCTGCGTGAGAAGTTGGCGCCCGGAACCCGGGTGCTGGTGTGCGGCAGCACCCTCGAAGGCGAAGAAGAGATCCTGATCGATGCTTTTCAGCAGTTGTTCAAGGCCATCCCGGATTGCGTCATGATTCTTGCCCCGCGCCATCCGGAGCGCTTCGGGCGCGTGGCCCAGCTGCTGAAGAATCGGCATCAGCAAACCGTGCGCCGCTCCAACTGGATGAAACGCCCGGCCAGGATAAAACCCGGCACCGTGGTTCTGCTGGATTCGATTGGTGAGCTGGCATCGGTATATGCCTTGGCCTCGGTCGCCTTCGTGGGCGGAAGCCTGGTCCCGGCGGGTGGCCACAACCCTCTGGAGCCGGCGCAATTTGCCGTACCGGTCGTGATGGGCGAACACTATGCGAATTTCCGGGCCATCATCGATACCCTCCTGCAGGCGGAAGCGCTGAAATTGGCGACCAGGGAAACGCTGGTGCCCATGCTGGAAAATCTCCTGACCGATGCGGAGGCCGCCAACACCCTGGGCGTGCGTGCACTCGAGGTCTTCCATCATGAATCCGGCGCAACCGGACGGGCCATCACCGCTCTGTTGGGCTTGTTGCCCACTCCATGAGCCCACTTTTGCTGGCCCCGCTGGAATTACTATATGGGTCGCTGGTTCGGGCCAGGAACAAGCGCTTTGACCGCGGCCCGGTGCAAAGGCTGGGCTGGCCGGTGGTCAGCATCGGCAATCTCTCCGTGGGCGGTTCGGGCAAGACCCCTCTCGTAATTAGTCTGGCGCGCCTGCTCGAGCGGGAGGGATTCCATGTCGACGTCCTGTCACGCGGTTATGGACGATCGGAGCAGACAGTGGAGCGCGTTGACGGAGCAGGGAGTGTGCAGCGATATGGGGATGAACCCCTGCTCATCGCTCGTTCAACGGGCGTGCCGGTGTACGTAGGCGCCAGCCGCTATGAGGCTGGGTTGCTGGCGGAAAGCGAACTCGCGGGGCAAGGCGTCCATCTTCTGGACGATGGATTCCAACACCGTCAACTGGGAAGAAACCTGGACATTGTGGTGGTGCACCGGAGTGATCTCAAGGGGCGGCTGCTGCCGGCGGGACGCTTACGTGAGCCGCTCTCATCTCTCTTGCGGGCCGATGTGATCGTACTTCGCCAGGAGGATGCTGAGCTGGAGTCCGCGTTCCGCGCTTATGCACGCAGGGAATGCAGCTTCTGGCGAGTGCGGCGTAGGCTGGTGCTGCCCCGGCCGGTACAGCGAGCTGTTGCCTTCTGTGGCATCGCGCGACCGGACGAGTTTTTCCAGGCTCTCGCCGGGGCAGGGGTGGACGTAGTGGAACGCAAGCGTTTCCGCGATCATCATCGCTACACCATGGCAGACATCGACCGGCTGGCGGAGCGCGGCCGGCGTGTTGGTTGTGACGCGTTTGTGATGACGGCCAAGGATGAGGTAAAGCTGGACGCTGCCATGCAGGCGCGTCTCAACGCGGTCGCTCCGCTCTTCACTGCCCCGCTAACGGTGGAATTCGAAGACGAAGAGGCGGTACTCGGCCGTATGAGAAAATCACTCATTGTTACCGAACGATGAGCAAACCCGCGTCCTGATTGTGCGGCTGGGCGCGATGGGTGACATTCTGCATGCTCTGCCGGCGGTTGCGGCTCTACGGCAAGCTCACCCGAAGTGGTATCTGGGTTGGGCAGTCGAGCCTCGCTGGCAGGCGCTGCTCCGCTCCGGTGACGAAATGCCGCTGGTGAATCGTACCCACCTGGTGAAGGCCAAAGATTGGGCTCGCTCTCCGCTGCGAGCGCAGACGTTCCAGGAACTTCGCGCTTTGCGGCAGCAGCTGCGGGCGGAGCGCTACGACATGTGCATCGATCTGCAGGGCGCAGTGCGATCGGCCCTTGCCGGCCGGCTATCCGCCGCTCCGCGCATGATTGGAGAAGACCAGCCTCGCGAATGGATCGCGCGCTTTCTCTTCGACGAACGGGTCCGAACTAAGGGTGTGCACGTGATCGAGCAAGCAGTAGAGGTTTGCGCAGCCGCCGCCGGCGAACCGCTTGCTCCGATTCTTCCGCCGCTACCGGTCGACCGTGAGGCGGAGCTCTGGGCAGACGACGTCCTGCGTGGGGCAGGCGACCGGCCTGTTATTTTGCTCAGTCCGGGCGCTGGATGGGGTGCAAAGCGCTGGCCTGCAGAGCGCTATGGAGCGGTTGCCAGGGACCTGCAGCAGCAAGGCTGCATGGTGCTGGTCAATGCCGGCCCGCAGGAGCAGGCCATCGCTGCGGAGGTGGTGCGCGCCAGCGGGGGCGTCGCCCTGGCGCCGGAGTTCACGCTCGAACGGCTAATCGCTCTAACCCGCCGTGTCTGCCTGGTGATCGCCGGGGACACCGGGCCATTGCACCTGGCCTGTGCGCTGGGCAAGCCGGTCGTCGGAATCTACGGGCCAACCGACCCCAGCCGGAACGGCCCCTTCGGGGTGCCCTTCCGCGTGCTTCGCCATCCCGAAAGCAAGCGTGACCACACCCGGCACGTGGAGCCAGAGGCCGGCTTGCTGACAATCACCCCGGACCAGGTCGTAGCGGCAGCAATGGATCTTCTACAGGAAAAGCCATGACTGCAAACGAACTAAAGGATAGGACGGGTGCCCCACGTTCGCCCCAGCGTACGTGGGACGAAAACGATGGGGCGAAGCCCCAACCATCGCGGTTGAGCCGGCGGAAAGCAGTGGAAACGATCCATTTTCGTCCCACGTACGCTGGGGCGAACGTGGGGCACCCGTCGCATCACCTCACCGTCTCTTGCGTATCCGAAATGGCCAAGCCATGCTAGCCCGCTGGAGCAAAGTCGCACGGCGCATCCGCGTGCCCGCCGGCTTTCTCTTCGCAGCCTTCTATCTGTGGAGAGCCCGCCCGAGCGCAAACTCCCTCGCCTGGAGTCTGCTATTGGTCCTGCCAGGACTCCTCCTGCGTTCCTATGCCTCGGGCTATGTAACCAAAAACACACAGCTAACCGTGACCGGCCCCTACGCCTACACCCGCAATCCTCTCTACCTCGGCTCCATGCTCATGGCCTTCGGTTTCGCCGCCGCTTCGCGCAGCCTGTGGATCACCCTTTTCCTTGCGCTGCTGTTCCTCCTCATCTACGCACCCACCATCTACAGCGAAGAACAGTTCCTGCGCTCCACCTTTCCCGGATTCGAAAGCTACGCCCGACGCGTGCCACGCCTATTGCCGCGGCTGAGACCTGCGAGGTTCGCAGGCGATGGCGGCTTCTCCGTTGCCCTCTACCGTAAGCACCGCGAGTACAATTCATTTTTGGGTGCCTGCGCCATTTACGCTGTTTTGGTCGCTGCTTTGTGGATCCGCCACTGATTCGTTGGAGTGAGTTAACGGTGATAAGGTATCCAAGACTTTTCGTGCAGGTGGCTTGTTTGTTGGCGGTGGCCAGCCTTGCACAGACCCTTCCTTCTTTGCTTCCTCCGGCGGCGAATTTCTCCTTTCCAGCCAAAGAAACGCTCACCTATGCGGTGGATTGGCGCGTTTTCCCAGCCGGTACCGCCACCTTCCACCTGGAGCAGCTGGGGAACATGCAGCACATCATCGCCACCGGCGAGTCGATCGGCGCGGTCAACCTGCTTTTTCGCGTGAACGATCGCTTTGAGTCTTACTTCAATCGCACTACCGGTTGCTCCGCCAGCTTTGCAAAGCAACTACAGGAAGGCCGGCGGCAGCTGACCAGCACGCTGCGTTTTGCCGAAGGCAAGCAGGTGCTGGAGGAAAAGAACCTAGTCACGGGCACCAGCAAATTGCAGCAGGCGCCGATCCCACCCTGTGTGACCGACCTGATGTCAGCGATCTTCTACGGCGGTTCCCAGCCATTGCAGCCAGGCGCGAGCTTCCACATGCCGGTGGCTGACGCCATGCGGGTGGTGGATGTCACCATGAAGGCCGAGGCGCGGGAGCAGATAGTCACCCTCGCCGGAACCTTTCAAACCATCCGGGTGCAACCCATCGCCGATGCGGGAGTGGTCAAGAATCGCGGCAACATCTGGATCTGGTACACGGACGACGATCGCCGGATCCCGGTGCAGATGCGGGCACGGCTTTTCTGGGGAACCATCACCATGCGCCTGGTGAGCACCTCGCTCAAATAGAGCAGCTACTGAATGCGGTATCGCTCGCGCATCAACCGCTGCAGCCTGGGCTTGTAGATGATGTTATAAGCCAGCTCTTTGTCGGGAAACATGGCCAGGGCGGCCTTCTTGCTGTCGGCCACCAACTCCGCAGCCTGGTCGACCGTAAGGCTTCCATCCTGGCTGATCACAGACATCACCATGTCCATCATCATCTGCAGGCGGCGGATCTTACGCTGTTCCTCGACTTTTTCCTGGGGGGACTGGGTGGCAGGTGGCGAACTGAGTGTGTGGCAGGAAGATTCGTCGTTGCGATCGGATTCGCTTGACCCCATTGGGAACACCCTTCCTCCTGATTTTAACGAATCGTATACCGGAACCAGCGGCACTCCAACACAAAAAAGGTGCCTGGTTACCTTCCCGCCAGTGGCTCGGCGGTCACCGAAGTGCCATTTAGATAGAAGGAAGTGGCGCCCAGGGCATCGGTGCGAAAGGTTCTGACTTGGTCCTCCTGCAGCCGATCGAGAACCTCCAATTTGGGATGTCCATAGGGATTGTGATGGCCGACCGAGATGACGGCATACCTGGGCGCCACAGCGGCCAGGAACGGGGGGATCGTCGAGGTCTTGCTGCCGTGGTGGCCGACCTTGAGCAAGTCGGCGTGGAGCTCTTCGCCCAGCATGTGCCGCTCCGTGCCCGCCTGGGCGTCGCCTTCGAGCAGAACCGAGGTATGCCCATAGGCGACATGAAGAACCAGCGAATCGTCGTTGCTGGCGGCGTGCCCGGAGTGTAGTCGCGCGCCGGAGAAAGCACCTCGACATGCGCGCCGCCGAACGCAAAGCGGCTGCCGGCGGCCAAAGCTTCGACCGGAATGCCAAGGCGATGGGCCTCATCCAGCAGGGCCTCATAGGCCGGGATGCCGGGTTGTTGCCCACCCAGAGCACCCGGGGACGGAAGTTGCGCAGGACGGCAGGCATTCCGCCCATGTGATCGCTGTGTGCATGGGTAAGCGCGACCGCATCGAGGCGGCGGATATTGCGCGTCCAGAGCACGGGTGAGACCACATCTTCGCCGATTTCGAAGTTGGCGTTGGGGCTCTGTGCGGCGCCTCCGGTGGGCCCGCCCGCGTCGATCAGCAGGGTTTTTCCCTGGGGAGAGACCAGCAGCAGAGAGTCGCCCTGGCCCACATCGATGGCCGTGACCTCGAGCACGCCGGGGTGATACAGCAGTGGCCGGGGATAGAAGACACACGCCGCGGAACAAGGCCAGCGCCGCGATGGGGAGGGCCACGGGAAAGCGGCTGTTGCGCGCTGCCCAGACCGCCAGGCCGATCAGCAGAATGCCGGCCACGATGGCGAGCGTGCCCGGGCTGGAGATGCGCATGTCGCCCGCCCCCATGCCGCTACGCCGCACGATGCCGTTGATGGTGTGCAGCAGAGCCGCGGTCACGGTGGCGGGCGCCATGGCCAGCGAGGGCGAGATGAGCAGAGGTAGCAAAGGTGATGAGCGCGGAAGGGAGCGCCACGCCGATCAGAGGGACGACCAGCAGATTGACCGGCAGGCCCAGCGCGGTAATGCGATGGAAATAGATCGCCATGGGAAGGGACATCGCCAGCTCGATCAGCGCCGAGACCAGCAGCAACTCAAGATGCGCAGCAGTGAGCCGGACCAAAGCGGAGGCAGGGCTCGGGCGGCCGCGGCCGAGAAACGGCTGCAGATGGCCGGCGATCAGCCGCAGAGAGACGCGAAACTGCGCCAGCGGCGGCGGCAAGTCGGGGTCGATGCACCACCAGGCCCAGGTTCCGCGCGGCGTGCAGGTAGGGTCCGAAGGTATGCTCCGCCACGGGAACCGCAATCCCGGCAACGATCAGCACCGAGAGCAGCGTCATCTGGAAGCTCGCGTCCCGGAAGTGAGCGCGGGTCCAAGGCCAGCAGGCAAAGGGCGGCAAAGCCGATGGCGTTGAGGCTATTGCGTTCGCGAAAGAGCAGCCGCGCGAGCAGATAGAGCGTCACCATCCAGAAAGAGCGCTGCACCGGATCGCCAAAGCCTGCCAGCAGGGCATAGGCGAAGGAGCAGGCAATGGTCACGGCGGTAGACCAGGCGCGGGGCAGCCGCAGCCATGCCTGCCAGGCCGAAGATGCATGCGGCAAAGATCGCCAGGTGCATGCCGGAGACGACCAGCAGGTGAAAGGAGCCGGTGCTTTCAAAGCCGACGCGGGCCTGGTGATCCAGGTAGGTGCGGTCGCCCAGGATCATGGCGCTCAGCATGCCTGCATCCGGCGTAGCTGAGGCGCAGCCATGCAGGCAATCGCGATGATGCCGACGAGCCGGCGAAGTCGATCAGCCGCTGGCTGCCCGCCTGCTGCAGCGAATGCAGCCAGCAGGGAAAGCTGCCGCGCGCGCGGGTGGATGTCACGTCAAGGCGGAAAGCCTTGAGCGAGCCCACCACGCCGATGCCCTGCTGGCGCAGCCACGCGGTCGCATCCCACACTCCGGGGTCGAGATAACGCTCCGGCAGATGCATCGCGATCAGGGCGCGGATCTGGTCTCCGCAGTGGATTGGGGGGAATGGCTGGCCCGCCGGGCCGTAAATGGTCGCGCGCAGACCGCCGGCAGACGGCCGGCCATCGGCGGAAGCGAACGCGGAGATCGAGACTCTCGCTCTGTTCCTCTCCCGCGCGCGTCGTTGCCGAAGGGCAGTGTGGATTGGGTGAGACGGACGGGTGTGGTGCGGTCGATTTCGCCCTCGACTGCGGTGGCGCCGCCGTTGTCTGCAATCGAGCTGAGTTGCGTCTGCGGATTCGGGAGCGGGCTGGATTTCGCTGAGCAACAGTCCGAGCAGCAGCCATGTGCAGGCGAGCGGCAGCAGTGCGACACGAAGCGCTTGTGTGAAGCGCAGCAGCGAGAAGCAGAGCAGAGCAGCAAAGTGCGAAGCGATGAGAACGCGGGGACTATCCAATGGAATGGGGCGAGCACGATGCCGGCGGAGAGCCACAAGGCAGCATAAGCGCAGGCGCGGTGGCGAAACGAAAGCCGTTCGAGCATCGTCACGTGCACCTTGGGCTTTGTATCAGGGCAGCACTAAAGTCGTGCCCCGATCAAAGCCTTGCGAGGCAATCATCACACAGACTTCAGGGATGTCGACACATCAATTCCGCTTGAGAAAGTACCGATTCCAGATGGAAGGTTTGCGGAAACAGATCCACCAGGTGTCATCTTCTCAACGGGATACCCGGAGTGTAACAGTGTCTGCAAGTCTCTGGCGAGCGTTGCAGGATCACAGGAAACATAAATAATTTCCGGAGCGGCGATCTCGCGCCAGATGAGCAGCAAATCTCCTTGCCCAGACCGGCGCGAGGCGGATCCACCAGAATAAGTTCTGGCTTCTCCTGCGCCGAGCAGGGCTGCGCAGAAAATCAAGCGTACTGGAGCGGACAGCGCGGTGCGGCTTCCTTCTAGGTTTTTCTTCAGATCGCGGCGGAAAACCCTTCGGATTCAACCGCGGTTACCTTTTCAAAGTCCAGCGCCGTGGCAAACAGGCCAACCCCGGCGTAGAGATCCCATGCAAGCCGGCCCGGATCTACCCTTCACCGCCAACTGCAGCAGTTCCGGAAGCAGAAAGCGATTGACCTGAAAGAAGCCGCCCAGGCTTACCTGGTACGGGATCCCGGAGACGGTGTAAGCAGCGAGCGCTGTCCCCAGTGAGTCATGGTGTTCTGCGAAAACAGCCCCACGCCCGTGAGGGCCGGAAGCTGCCAACTGCAGTTGCTCGGCAAACCCTTCGAGCGCGCTGATCGCGGAATCGCTGCCGGGCCGGCCAAAGGGAGACCAGGAGTTGATCCTGCTCGCCGTTGGTAAAGAATTCCACCTCGTCGCAGAGCCTCTCGAGGCGGGTCTCTGCGGCAATGCGCAAGACAGCGGCGATCGCCTGTTCGAGGAGCGGGGCGGCGATGGGGCAATGGGTTACCGGCAACAGCTGGTGCGATCCGCGCTGGCGATAGCCAAGCGCACCGTTTCATCATATGCAGGCGGATGCGGTTGCGATAACCCCACGGAGGTCCGGCCGAGACTCACCAATCTCGACCGGAACGCGCAAATGCGCGCGCGCCAGCGTCTCCCGCAGAATATCGAGCTTCATCTGCAACTGGTAGGCGGCGCTGGCGTGCTGGTACTGGCAGCCGCCGCAACGGGGAAAATATTCGCAGCCGGGCACGACGCGCTCGGGTGAAGGCTCGAGGATGGAGTCGAGCTCGCTGGTGGCGAAGCTGCGGCGGTCCGTCGGCGATCGTGCGCCTCCACCAGTTCGCCCGGCAGGGTCACGGGAACAAAAACCGTCTTGCCTCGCGGGAATGCGCGCCAACCCGTCGCCGCCGTAGATAGCCTTCTCGATGCGCAGCTTCATGCCTGGCTCATGTAGAACAGGCTGAGCCGGGGCAGGTTGAATTTCTCCAGCAGGCGTTTATGCAGAAATTGCTGCTCGACCTGGCGGATCTGCATCGCCGGCATGCGGCTGCGGTAGGGAGCAAGTTCGCAGCTGGCCTGTTGCCGCAGCGCGAGCAGCTCGGCTTCCGGGTGTCGTGGTCAGGATGATCGCGAAGAGCTTTTCTTCGAGCGCGGTGAGGGATTGCTCCAGTTCTTCAAGATTGGGCATCGTCCTTCTTGCATCCTGGGCGAGCGCCTGCAGACGATCGGCAATCTCGAGCCAGCGGTCCCGCCTGCCTTGCACGGAGCTGCTGCGCGGCCGCTTCCAGATGGGCGGCGATGCGTTCCTGTTCAAAGCCTTGCTCCGCTGTCGCCTGGGCCGCGCGGGCGCGGCGCCCACGGCGGCCTCCTTCATCGCTTCCACAGCGGAGATGACTTCCTGCGCGCAGTATGCCAGGCCGTTGACCCGCCGCACGCGGGCTTTGTTTTTCCGGGCGTCATATTTGTCGAAGGCGGCGTCGATGCCTTGAAGCACGGCCTCCAGCGGGATGCCGGCCTCGCGCCAGGTCTCGATCAGCGCCCAGTCGAGCGTGGAGAGCAGAAGCAGCGATCCGCGGCGGCGCTGGAAGTGTTCTTCAATCTCGGTGAAGTAGTTGAAGTAATTTTGCACGACGGCTTCAGGCGTGCTTTCCGGCCGCTTCGCTGTGGCTGTGCTTGCTCTTGGCCACGCGGTTGCGCTCGTAGATCAGGCGCAGTCCGTCGAGCGTGAGCATGTCGTCGATGGTATCGATGAACTTGGAATCGTCGGCGATCGAGCCGCGCCAGGCCGCCGGTGGCAACGATCTTTGGTGCCTGCGAGTCCGGGTTCCGCGTCTCGTTCAAGATGCGCTCCAGGATGCCATCCACCAGGCCGATGTAGCCGTAGTACAGTCCGCTCTGCATGTGCGCGACGGTGTTGGTGCCGACCACCTTGGCGGGCTTTTTCACGTCCACCCGAGACAGTCTCGCGGCGCGCGCAAAGAGCGCCTCGGCGGAAATGGCCAGTCCCGGAGCAATCACGCCGCCGAGGTACTCCCCTTTGCCGAGATCACGTCGAAAGTCGTGGCCGTGCCGAAGTCGACCACGATGCACGGGCCGCCGTACCGTGCGAAGGCCGCGACACCATTCGCCAAGCGGTCGGCGCCCAGCTCGGCCGGGTTATCGACCAGGATGGGCATGCCGGTCTTGATGCCGGGCTCGACGAACATGGGCTTCAGGTTGAAGTAGCGCTCGCAGACCTGGCGCAGGGTGGAGTCGAGCGGCGGCACTACCGAGGCGATGATGATGCTCGAGACTTCCGTCGCTTCCACTCTTTCGCATGGCGAAAAGGTTGAGAAGCAGCACGCCGTACTCGTCCGCGGTCTGGGCTCTGCAGCGTGCTGATGCGCCAGTGAGTCACCAGTTCGTCGGAGCCTTGAGCCGGTAAAGGCCGAGGACGGTATTGGTGTTGCCGACATCGAGGGTGAGCAGCATAGAGTTCTCAGTCATCATCCCGGACGCCGCCGGAGTGTACCGTGCGAAGGCCCTGGGGGTGCGCACCCGAAGAAAGCCGCGCGCGTCCAGCCCCGCGGTCACGCCGGAGTAGCCTCCGGCCTCGTCCACATGCACGTGCCTGCCGCGAATCCAGGAGGAAGCGCCTTCGAGGCGGCTGAGGATGTTCAAGGCCGCGCCGGCTGTCTCCGCACTGAGCGCTTGCGCTTCCCGGTAAAGCGATTGTAGCAAAGCGATAAGCAGCTCCTGGCGAGGCCAGTCGCGGCCGGTTTCGATGCGCAGCGAGGACGCGATCAGTCGCCAATTCGCCGGGAAAGCTTTCCTGGTGCACGTTGATGCCGATGCCCACGACCGCGTGGCGCACGCGAGTGACCTCCGCGTTCAATTCGGTGAGAATCCCGCAGAACTTTTTCCTGCCCAGGAGCAGATCGTTGGGCCAGCGAATATCGGCCTCGAGCGAGGTGACCTGGCGCACCGCTTCGCGCACCGCGAGACCGGCGGCGAGCGAAAGCCAGAGAATGTCCGCGGGCGCGACGCGGGGGCGCAGCAGGACGCTGACGTAGAGGCCGGCGCCGCGAGCGGAGTGCCAGCTATGGGCTCCCCGGCCGCGCCCGGCGGTTTGCTCGTCGGCCAGATAGACCATGCCCTCCGGAGCGCCCTCCTCGGCCTCCCGCATGGCCAGCACATTGGTGGAGTGGATGGAAGGGAAGTAGCGAATGTTGCCGGCAAAGGGAGTGCCGGCCAGCGCGGCGTCAGAGCAGCCAGATCGTAGGCGTCTTCCTGAGGAGGGTTGGTCATGAGCAAGGTCTATCCTCGTGCGGTCCAAGGTGATGAAAACGGTTCAGGTCAGCAACAACCTCCTATGGAAGGCTAGGGCCACTCAGTCCTTTTTGTCATCCCGAGCGAAGCCGAGGGATCTGCAGTTTCACCGACCCCTAGAAAATGTCCGTGGTGACCCGCATGCTGAGATCGACAGCGGCTGCGGAGTGCGTCAGCGCGCCGACGGAGATGTAATCAACCCCGGCGAGAGCATACTTGCGGATGTTTTCGAGGGTGATGCCGCCCGAAGCTTCAAGCGGGATCGGCGGGCCGCGGCCCCGCACGATGGCCACCGCCTTCTTGATCTCCGCCGGGCTCATATTGTCCAGCAGCAGCGATTCCGCAGCCGCCCTCAAGCGCCTGATCGAGCTCGACAAAGCTCCGCACTTCGCAGGTGACGGTCTGCCCGGGCTTGCGTTCGGCAAGCGCGCGGGCCAGCACCTTGGGAATACCGCCGCCCAGCGCGATGTGATTGTTCTTGATCAGAATGCCGTCGGAAAGATCGAGGCGATGGCTCTCGCCCGCCGCCGCAGCGAACGGCATACTTGTCGAGGAGCGCAGACCGGGAACGGTCTTGCGCGTGTCGAGCACCTTGGCCTTGGTGCCGGCGACAGCGTCGACATACTCCGGGTGCGGTGGAGATGCCGCTCATGCGCTGCATCAGGTTGAGGATGACGCGTTCGCAGGCCAGGATGGCGCGCGCATTGCGACGAATGACCGCGACCGCCTGCCCCTTCTTGACCCGGACTCCATCGAACATCTCCGGATGGTTGATCACCTCGAAGCGGTTGGTGTTCCTCTTGTCGAGCCGGATGAAGATCTCGAGGAAGCGAGCGATGCAGCCCAAGCCGCAGATCACGCAATCCTGCTTGGCGACGACGGTGCCCGAGGCGCGCAACCCGGGATCGATGGTGAGGGCCGTGGTGACATCGTTGGTGGCCTTGTCTTCGACCAGCGCCTGTTCCAGGGTGGCCTCAACGCGCCTGCTCTTCCATTCCATTGGCTTCCTTAGTCAGCCTAGTTAGCCTCGCATGTTGCAGCGAGGCTCTCCAGCGCAGCGCGGGTTTTGGGAATCAGCATGCTCAACTCGGCCGCGCGGCGGCGCAGGCCATCGACCACGTTCGCTGGAGCCTTGCCGAGAAAGTCCTCATTCCCCAGCTGACGTTCGGCATTGGCAGCTTCCTTTTCAAAGCGCGCCAAATCCTTCGTGAGCCGCTCGCATTCCACCGCAAAATCGATCGTACGCTCATAGAGAACCGCCACGTCGAATCCGGGCGCCGAGCGCACGCCGCGCCCTCCGGCATGGCATCGACAAACTCAATTGCCGAAACCTTGGCCAGGCGGCCGACGATGTCCCGGTTCTGCTCGATCTCCGCCCGCTCCGCCGGCGAAACGCGCAGCAGGATGGGCACAGCCGCCTTTTCTTCTACGCCGAGCTGCCGCCGCATATCGCGCACCGCGACGATCAGCTCCTGCAGCTGCGCCATCTGCTGCTCTGCTGCATCGTCCAGCAGATCCGGCTTGCGGGCTGCGGGTAGCGCGTGAGCGCGATCGACTTGGCGGGCGGATGTTCTCGTAAAGGGCATGCCAGATCTCTTCGCGTGATGAAGGGCATGAACGGGGAGAGCAGGCGCAAGGCAGATTCGAAGACAGCTCACCAGGGTGGCGAGCGCGGACCACGATTCGGCCGGGGCGCTGAAATCGAGACGCAGCTTGACGATTTCGAGATACCAGTCGCAGAAGTCGCCCCAGAAGAAGCTGTAGACCGTGTTGGCCGCTTCGTGGAAGCGATATTCGCCCGAGCGCCTGGTTGATCTCGCCCGCGGTGCGATGAAGGCGGGAGACGATCCAGCGGGCTTCGAGCGGCGCGCCGCCGGCTCCGCTGCCAGCTGGCTTAAGATCGCACGACGATGCCGGCCTCGGCGGCTCGCTCCATTTGCATAAAGATGAAGCGCGCGGCATTCCAGATCTTGTTGGCGAAGGCGCGATAGCCGTCGGTCCGCTCTTCGCTGAAGGCGATATCGGTTCCCGGCGAGGCCATCGCGGCCAGCGTAAAGCGCACCGCATCGGTGCCGAAGCGCTCGACAATCTGGATCGGGTCGATGACGTTGCCCTTGGTCTTGGACATCTTCTGCCGATCCGCGTCGCGCACCAGCGCGTGGATGTAGACCTCGCGAAAGGGCACCGCGTCCTTCAGGCGTGCGCTTGCTGCCGTCGGCCATCGGCTCCTCGAGCATGAAGTGGCAGCCCAGCATGATCATGCGCGCCACCCAGAAGAAGAGGATGTCGAAGCCGGTCACCAGCAGTTGGTGGGATAGAAGGCGTCCAGATCGGGCGTGTGCTCCGGCCAACCCAGCGAGGAGCAGGGCAGCAGGCCGGAGGAGAACCAGGTGTCGAGCACATCGGTTTCCTGCTCGATGCGGCTGCTGCCGCAGTGGGCGCAGGCCTCGGGCGTGGTGCGCGCCACGGTGATGTTGCGGCAGTGCGGCGCAGTGCCAGGCGGGGATGCGATGGCCCCACCAGAGCTGGCGCGAGATGCACCAGTCGTGGATGTTGCGCATCCACTCGAAGTAGGTCTTGGCGTATTGTTCCGGGCGTAAAGCGGATGTAGCCCTGCTCCACGGCGGCGATGGCGGGGTCGGCCAGCGGCTGAATCCGGATAAACCACTGGGTCGAAAGCAGGGGCTCGACGATCGGTCTTGCAGCGGTCGCATTTGCCGATGGAGTTGACGTGGTCGCGCACCCCGGCGAGCAGCCTGCTCCGCTTCAAGATCGGCGAGAACCTTTTGCCGCGCCTCGTAGCGGTCGAGGCCGGCATAGGGTCCGGCGGCGGCATTCATGTGCGCCGTCTCGTCCATCACGCTGATCGAGGGCAGGCCGTGCCGTTGCCCCAGGGCGAAATCGTTGGGGTCGTGCGCGGGCGTCACCTTGACCGCGCCGGTGCCGAATTCGCGGCTGACCCAGGGGTCGGTCACGACGGGAATCTCGCGTCCGGTCAGCGGCAGGCGGAGCATCTTCCCGTGCAGGTGGGTGTAGCGCTCGTCGTCCGGGTGAACCGCGACCGCGACGTCGCCCAGCATGGTCTCGGGCCGGGTGGTGGCCACGGTGACGAAGCCGGACTCTCCCCACGATCGGGGTAGCGAATCTCCCATAGCTTGCCCTGCTGCTCCTCGTGCACCACTTCCAGGTCGGAGATCGCGGTCTGGCAGCGGGGGCACCAATTGACGATATAGGCGCCGCGATAGATCAGCCCCTCTTCGTAGAGCCGGACAAAGGCCTCGCGCACCGCTGCGGAGCGCGGGCCATCCATGGTGAAGTACTCGCGCGACCAGTCGACGCTCGCGCCCAGCCGCCGCATCTGGTCGAGGATGGCGTCGCCGTAATGCTGCTTCCACTGCCAGACGCGCTCGATGAAGGCTTCGCGGCCCAATCTGCTGGCGGGTTTTGTGCTCTTCGGCGAGCTGGCGCTCCACCATCATCTGGGTGGCGATGCCGGCGTGATCCGTGCCCGGAATCCACAGGGCCAGATCGCCGCACATGCGGCGCCAGCGGGTGAGGATATCCATCTCGGTGTGTTCCAGCATGTGCCCCATGTGCAGCCGGCCGGTGACATTCGGCGGGGGCAGCAGCATGGTGAAGATGGGCGCAGACGAGGGCTCGCCGGGTGCGGCTGGTCGAAGAGAGCTTCTTCGACCCAGTAGGCCGCCCAGCGATCTTCGATCGCGGCGGGGTCGTAGGCTTTGGGGAGGTCACGAGGCATGGGGGCGTCTTGTCGTGCTTTCTAGGGGGCTTGGAGTAGAGCCGCGCTCCGATCGGGCCACTGTCATTGCCTTCGCAGATGTAATCTGTCATCCCGACCTGGAGCGCAGCGTAGTGGAGGGACCTGCTGTTTCTTTGTGCCGGTTCTCGATCGCGGACTGTGCAGCCCGCACGTCGCCCAGAACGGGTTGAGCTTGTCGAGGCCCTTCTTTTTCTTGTGTTTGCTGGAAGACTCGTCGCTCGAATCAAACTTGGGCGCGGGGTCTTCTTCTTTTTGCCGTTGGCGGTGGTAGCACCGGTATCGGTGCCGGTCTGTACCTGGGCGGCGTGGGGCACATCGTTGGTCTGGGCGGCCGCTTCCGCCGGCTTTTCGATCGGAGGCAAGGCTGGTTGTTGGTCGGGCCGACCGGCGCCAAGCCGCCAGGATTCTGTGCGCCAGGAACTCCGGCTGCAGCCGCGGCCGCGGCTGCACCTCCGGATCACGGCTGGTCCTGCCGGCACCGCGGTACTCCGGCGCCGAAGTCGGAGGCGCGGATGTCGGCGGCGCGGCCGGCTGCCGCTGCGCCTGCCTGTTCGACCCGTACTGACAATTTGGGCTCCGATAGCGGGTGCGCCACTAGCCGGTGCGCCACCATCCGCGATCGGCACATTCTCCAGTTGGAGCGGTCGCGCCAGCGTCTGGCGCGGGCGCTGCCGCTGCAGCTTGCGTGGCCGCGGCGCGGCTGCCGGTCCGGGCAGGTGCTACCGGCGGCAACGGCTTGTCTTTGAGAGCCGCGATGATACAGGCCGGTATCGTGCTTATGACATCCGGCGCTGTCACCTGCGGGGGGTCGGCCAGGGTCGGCTCCCCGACACGGGCAGCGTTCACTGTGACCGGGCCGCGCTTCACCAGCAAAAGGGCGCGATCCTTGAAGGTGATGCCGGTACGGCTCTGCTCTTCTGCCTCGCTGTCGGCGAGTTCTTCCTTGGTGGGCTCGGGCACGGGGCGATTGAGCGCGATCAGGCGCTCGCGCGCATCTTCGACATGCGGCGGCCATGGAGTAGTGCGTGACCACGCGAGCGTAGGCGTCCGCTGCCTGGTCATCGTAGGCCTTCATCAGTTCCTGCTTGGCCTTGGGATTGATTTGGGCCGATTCGCGCTTTGCACATAAGCGGGCTTCGGCGGCATACGCGTCTCCCAGGCCCAATCAGCGCCAGGTCGCTATGGCTGTAGAGCGGGTAGCTATCGGTAACGGTCTGCAGGCGGGCAATGGACGCCGCCCAGTTCTCGTGCGAGGCATAAAAAGCTGCCAACCTGGTATTGGCGCTCGGCCAGCACTTCCTGCACTTCCCGCAGCCGCTGCTTGGCGCGGGGCACAAAAGTGGAGTCGGGGAACTGCTGGATCATGGTCCGGTATTCCTGCTCCGCCTGCGCCGCATTTTTGGGGTCGCGGTCCGGTTTCTCCATCTGCATGTAGTAGATGTCGGCCACCTTCATCTGCGCTTCGGCGGCTTCCGGCTGGTTGGGGAAGAAGGTGATGAAGTCCTTGTATTCGGCCTCGGCCTGGGTCAGGGCGGCGGTGCCCCCTTCCTTGAACCAGCTATCGCCGACGGCCAGCTTGGCGCGCATCTGGTATTCGGATTCCGGGTAGGTATTCAGCAGCGTCTGCAGATCCAGCCGGGCGACGTCAAACTTGCCCTTCTTCATGGCGACCATGGCCTTTTCGAAGAGCTCCTTATCCGGCTGCTTGGAAGCGTTTCCGGCAAGGGGATCTGTTGGGCGTCGGGACGTGTCGACGGTTTAGAAGGCTTGAAGATGCCGAACTGAGCGTACGCGGGGAGTGCGCAAAGAAGACACAGGGTGGAGATCCGGAATAAAAAACGCTGCATAGCACCTCATGGGCACAGGCCCCGCCGGGAGCCGTGCGATCCCAGTAGTGCCCTGCCACTGTGGCTTACTTAATGTTAAATGGCGGCGGCCCGTGCGGATGGAAATTTTGGCCTTCGCGGCGCTGTTCCGCCTCCCGTGCCATTTGGAGCAGCATCCGCGCTTCCTTTTCCGGGTGTCCGGAATCGAAAACTGCGCTGCCGGCGACCAGCAGATCCGCGCCTGCTTCGACCACCGAGGCGATGGTATCGTGGGCCACCCCCCCATCGACCTCGATTCTGAAGTTCAGATCGAGTTCAGCCCGGAGCGCGGCCAGCTGCCGGATCTTGTCCAGTGAGAAAGTCAATGAACTTTTGGCCGCCAAAGCCCGGGTTCACGCTCATCACCAGCACGTGATGAACCATGGGCAGGATTTCGATCAGCAAATCGACCCGGGTCGCCGGGTTGATCACCACGGCGGGTTCCATGCCGTGCTGGCCGATTAGTTGCAGGGTGCGGTGCAGGTGGCGGCAGGCCTCGTAGTGCACGCTGATCCAATTGGCCCCGGCATCGGCGAACTCGGGGATAAAGTCGGCGGGATTTTCGATCATCAGGTGGCAATCGAGCGGCAGGTTGGTGACCTTGCGCAGAGACTTGACCACCGGAGGCCCCATGGTGAGGTTGGGGACAAAGTGGCCGTCCATGATGTCGATATGGATGACGGAGCCGCCGCCCCGCTCGGCGGCCTCAATTTCCAGACCCAGCTTGGAGAAGTCGGCGGAGAGGATGGATGGCACTAATTCAACCATGGTTCCCCCTCACGTGCCCTCAGTGTAGCAGGAGTCTCCTGGTTAGATTTTCGCTCGGCGTCCAAAATTCACGGTAGGAAGACACGAAAAGCCTTAGGCGTGCCATTGGATCGGAGGCTTGGCCAGCTCTTCCGGGTTGGCGCTGTTGGCGCGCGCGGCGACGCGGGAGATGGCGCGCAGCAGGGGCTTGCGGGCCACCTCGCCATCGCTCCGGCAAAGATCATTTCTCCGGTGGAGCGTGCCGCCGGCCGGTAAAACCATCGCGTAAAAAGTGCCAGATGGTCGGACAGGGTCTGCGAAGATACTGATTTCGCGGCGGACTGCGCCAGCTCCGACAACGCCTCCTCAAGCCGCGCCTCCAGCAGATCCTTTGCCGGCAGCGCCGGGAGCGCCCTCCAGGGGAACAGGCTCCAGCGCAACGGGATGGGCGAAGAGGGAACTGGACCCCGAGCGCTCATTCGCCAGCCGCATGCCAACGATGGAATAGAGCGCAGGCCCGTTCCACACGCCGCGGCGCAGGGCGAAAAGCGCAACATGGCCGGGCTCAGCCGATGGCTGAACCAGGATGCCGCTGAGTTGCGCCAGCGGATGCACCGCCTCGCTGGCCAGGTGGGCCACGCTCTGTACCTTCTGCATCCGCTGGTGAATGGCTGCGGCACGTTCGAATTCCATCGCTTCCGAGGCGGCGTTGCGCTCGCCTTCGAGCCGGGCGAGCATAGAGGCGCCGCGGGTGGAGAGAAAGGCAAACACTTCTGCGGACTCCTGCTGGTAGCGCTCGTCGGAGCAGCCCTTGTAGCAGGGCGCGAGGCACATCTTCATCTCCGAATAAACACAGCCGGGAAAGGCCGGATCGGGGTTGAGGTCTTCGGTGCAGCGGCGCAGCAAAAACAGGTTCAGCATCTCATCCGCGTAGCGCTCGGCGGCTGCGCGCGAGGGAAACGGACCGAAAAGGGCGTTGGCTGCTGTCTTGCTGATCTTGGCGGTTGCGTAGACACGCGGATAGGGGTTGTCGAGCGACATCCGCAGAAAGGCCGGAGGCCGAAGGCGCAGCCGCTTTCGCGCCCGTTCCCCGAAGGCGCGCAGCGAAGCTTGATAGAGGCACAGCGCGGATTCGAAGTCAGAGCCGGTGACGCTGTACTCGATGTGGTCGACCATGTGCGCCAGCTGCAGGCGCCGGGAGCGCTGCATCGCCGGACTTGGGGTCCGCGCAGAAAGCGCTTCAGGCGGCGGCGCAGGTTGGTGGTCTTGCTGAGGTAGGGTTCGGCCGCGGGGTCGGCCGCGCAGAGAGCGAAAACAGCCGGCGCCTCAGGAAGCCCAGCCAGGCTGGCGCTGGGGTCGGCCGGATCGAAGCGGATGGAATGAGCTAGCCCGGCTCTCATAGGTTCCCGAATACACTGTAGCGTCTTCTGTGCTGGTTCGCGTGCTGAGCCTTGATAGCGGTGTTTACACCGGAAGCAACAGCAGGTCCCTCCACTTCGCTACGCTCCGGTCGGGATGACACTTCTGTTACAGAAACCAATTTCCGTGTTCCCAATGAAGTGTCATCCCGACCGGAGCGTAGCGAAGTGGAGGGACCTGCTGTTAGCGCTATTCCCCGGCGATGGTCATTCCGTCGATGCGCAAGGTGGGGGAGGCAACCGAGCCGCGAAATTCCAGGTCGTCGGCGATGGCGACGATGTTGTTGAGCATCTCCTTCAGGTTGCCGGCGATGGTGACTCTCCTCGACCGCGAAGGTCAGCTCGCCGTTTTCGATCCACAGACCCGCCGCACCGCGGGAGTAGTCGCCGGTCACCATATTCACGCCAAACCCCATCAGCTCCGTGACATAAAAACCAGCCTTGACGTCGGCAAGAAGCTGCTGCGGCGAGACGAATGCCCTTTTCGAGAAAGAGGTTGCCGGCGCCGATGCCGGGGGTGCCGGCCAGCCCGCGCGACGCATTGCCGGTGCTCGGCATGTTGAGCTTGCGCGCGGTATAGGTATTCAGCAGGTAATTCTTCAGAATGCCGTTTTCGACAATGACCGTACGCCGCGTGGGCAGACCCTCTCCATCGAAAGGCGCGGTGCCGAACAGCGCCGGGCATGGTGCCGTCATCAATCACGGTTACGTTAGCGCTCGCGACCTGCTTCCCCAGCTGGTTGGTCCAGAAGGAGGCGCCGCGATAAATACTGTCTCCGTTGGCCGCTTCGAAGATGTTGCCGATGAGCGAGCGGGCGATCTCCGGAGCAAAGACAATGGGCACGCGCTGGGTGGGAACCCTGCGTGCATTCAAGCGGCGCAGCGTGCGCCGGGCCGCTTCCGCTCCGATACTCTCGGGAGAATCCAGCCGGGCCAGCGTGCGGGCGCTGGAAAACCAATAATCCCGTTGCATGGCGCCCTTCTCCGTCTCCGCGATGGGCATGGCGGAGAGCGAGCAATAGGACCGGCGATACTCTCCGACAAAGCCGCGTGAATTGGCCATCACCTTGTGCCCGGTCGCTGCGTCGAAGCTGCCGCCGTCGCTCTTGCTGGAGGCGGGGATCGGCGGAGAGAGCCGCTGCCTCGGCGCGCCTCGCGTACTCGATGCGCTCGGCGGCCGGCAGGCCATAGACATCTTCGTAGTAAAGGTCGAGGTCGCCGGCGAGCTGCGCCCATGGCGCTGGGTTCAGGCAATCCGGCAAAAGGATCTTGTGACGTAACCTGGGCCAGATCGATGGCGCCGGAGATCAGATGCGCCAGGCCCGCCTCGGAAAAGTCGCTGGTGGAGGTGTTGGCCGTGCGATGAACCTCCGCTCGCGCCAAGAAAGACGCGCAGACCAATCCCGCGCGCGCCTGATTCCTTGAGCGTTTCCACCTGGCCGAGGCGGACCAGGGTAGAGAATTCGTCACCTTCGCGGATCACTACTTCGGCTTCTGTGGCTCCTGCCCGCAACGCGCGCTCGACCACATCGGCCGCAAGCTGCTGCATGTCAGTCTTGCTTTCGGTCGTGGAGATGGGAGTGGCGATGCGACATTATCGGCCCGTTCCGCCTACGGTCATGCGGTCCAGCTTGATGGTGGGCATGCCCACGCCGACCGGCACGCTCTGTCCGTCTTTGCCGCAGGTGCCGATGCCCTCGTCGAGAGCCAGATCGTTGCCCACCATGGATACATACTTGAGCGCTTCCGGCCCATTGCCGATGAGGGTGGCGTCGCGTACCGGAGCGGTGATCTTGCCGTCCTCGATGAGGTAGGCTTCCGAGGCGGAGAAGACGAACTTGCCGCTGGTGATATCCACCTGGCCGCCGCCGAAGTTCACCGCGTAGAGTCCCCGCTTCACGCTGCGCAGGATGTCTTCCGGGCTGTCTTCGCCGGAGAGCATATAGGTGTTGGTCATGCGCGGCATGGGGATGTGCTGGTAGCTTTCGCGGCGTCCGTTGCCGGTATCTGCCATGCCCATGAGCCGGGCGGAAAGCTTGTCGCTGAGGTAGCCCTTGAGGATGCCGTTTTCGATGAGCACGGTTTCCTGGGTGGGCGAGCCCTCGTCGTCCACATTCAGGGATCCGCGGCGCGAAGGCATGGTGCCGTTGTCGACCACCGTCACCTTGGAGCTGGCGACTTGCTGTCCGATGAGGCCGGCGAAGGCTGAGGTCTTCTTGCGGTTGAAGTCGGCTTCGAGCCCGTGGCCCACGGCTTCATGCAGCAGGACGCCCGGCCAGCCAGGGCCGAGAACAACCTCCATGTCACCTGCCGGGGCGGGAACGGCATTGAGTTGCAGGATGGCCTGGCGGGCCGCTTCCCGGGCAAAGTGCTCGGGCGACTTATCGCCTTCAAAGAAGTTCAATTCGACCCGGCCGCCTCCGCCGGAGCCGCCGCGAGAGCTCTTCGATCCGTCTTTGGCGATGACGTAACAGTTCAAGCGCGCCAGTGGCTGGGTGTCATGGGCAAAAGTGCCGTCGGAGGCGGCGATGAGAATGTGGCGCAGCTCGTCGTTGTAGCCCGCGCGCACCTGCACGATGCGCGGATCATAGGCCCGGGCGGCGCGGTCGGCGCGCATCACCAACTCCAGCTTGGGGGCGACACCCGCGTCGGCATCGGCGGCTGAGATGGGGTAGAGGCTTGCTTTCGGCGTCTCGCGGAAGCCCGCCATCTGTTGCCTGGAAGGCCCGTCGGCGATCAGGGCCGCGGTGCGCGCCGCACGCATCAGCCGTTCGGCGGAGAGGTCGTCGGTATAGGCATAGCCGGTGCGATCTCCGGAGCAGACGCGAATACCGCACCCGGCGCTGACTCCCTGGCTGGCGGATTTGACCAGCGACTCGTCGACTGAGATGGAAGTAGAGGCGATGGATTCGAAGTAAAGGTCGGCAAAATCGCCGCCGGCGGAAAGCGCCTCGCCCAGGCACCGCTCGATCAGGCGCCCGGTCAGTCCAAACTTCTGGAAGAAGTGGAGTTCGTGCTCAGGAAAGGTCATGGGCGGACCTGCGAAACAATATTGACCATGTAGTCATTGTAGTCCGCAGGCGGGGGCTGGTAAACAGCCGCCGCTGGAAGGGTCCCGGCGGCGGCTTGGGTGACAACGAGTCTATTTGGTGAAGATATCGTGGTCCTGATCGTACCGCTTTTCCGACTTGCTGGCCCTTTCGGCAGCTTGTTCGGCTAAACGGTCAATCCTCTCTTCCTGGCGCGTCTTTGTAGCGTGGAGTTCTTCCTGGGTTGAGGGCGTTTCGATCTTGGATTCTTCAGGCATGGTGTTGATCTCCGTATTTGGTTGGATGCGCTGTCGATCCACATGGTTCTGGCCGCGGTTATCTACTATGCTTATTGCGCTGAAAAGAGGAGGGATCCGCATGAGGATCGTGAACTGGGTGCTGGCGGCTGTCGTCTGTTTTACGGCTGGACCCAGCGCTCTTAGCCAGGAAACCCCGGTGCACGGACTCTGGGTGTGGAAGACGCCAACTCTTCTTGACCTGCCGGCCCGGGGCGAGGCTTTGCGGGACTTCTGCCGATCGCACCAAATCAACGAGGTTTATCTCTCCTTTTCTTCCCAGAACGGCGGCTCGGCGGAGGAACAGGAGATACAGAAGCTCATCGGCCTGCTCCATCACTCGCACATCCGGGTCGAGGCCTTGCTGTCGAGCACCGACGCGGACGAGCCTGGCAAGCACCGCGACAAGCTGATGGCGCATGTCAACGAGGTTTTGTCCTATAACCGGGGACATGCCCACGAGCGGTTCGATGGCATTCACCTCGACATAGAACCGCAACAACGCCAGGAGAACAAAGGACCGGGAAACCTTGGATTCCTGCCCAATCTTCTGGATACGTATCGTGCGGTTCGTGTCGTGGCGGAGCAAAACCAGATGACGGTGAACGCCGACATCCCGAATAAATTTCTCAAAGGTGATGTGAGTCAGCGCCAGGGGCTGATGTCCTCGTTGCCGAGGCTGACCTTGATGCTCTATGAGCTGAGCAGTCCGGGAGACGGAGAGAGCACTTCGGCGCAAGCAGACAAGCTTCGCCAAGCCAGCGCCAGGTTTATGGATATGGCCTATCAGGGACTCAACGGAACCAATCTAGCGAAGCTGGCCATAGGCCTGCGCATGCCTGACTATCAACAACAGCTTCCCAGCATGCTGAAGCTGGTGCAGGATACGTTGAGCGGAAACCCGCACTACCTGGGTTGGGCATGGCACTCCTACAACGACACTCTACAAACCTCACAGTAGTAAACAAAATGTGCCTGATCGGCTTCGAACGGGACGAGTGACGTACAGCGTAAATTCTGCTATTGTTTCTTATGATTGCCAGCTACCGGGACAAGCGAACGAGCGACTTCGCGGCCGGGAAGCAAGTCAAAGCGTTCACAGGTTTTGAGCGGAGCGCCCGCCTTAAGCTGGATCGGATGGAGGCCGCCGCCGCAGTCAGGGATCTTTCGGCATTACCAGGCAATCGCTTTGAACGGCTGAAGGGTGACCGGAAAGGTCAATGCAGCATACGAATCAACGATCAATGGCGGCTTTGCTTTGAGTGGCCCGAAGGCGCGAAGGGCCCGTCGAACGTGGAAATAGTGGCTTACCACTGACCGGAGAAAAAATGAAAGCGATCCATCCAGGCGAGCATCTGGCCGAGGAATTGAGAGAGATGGGCATGAGCGCAGCCGAGCTCTCGCGCCAGCTCAGCGTGCCGACAAATCGGGTGACGCAGATCTTGAACGGCCGCCGGTCGATTACAGGCGACACCGCTTTACGGCTGGCGCACTTTTTCGGTACGAGCGCTGAGTTCTGGCTGAACTTACAAAGCCTCTACGAGATCAGGCTGGCGCAGCAAAAATCAGGATCAGCGATCAAGGCTTTGCCAACGATCAAGGATATCCAACCGGAGAACGCCCGATCCGCGGCCTCCTGATGCGCACACATAGCTGCTAGCCTCACTTCTCACGCGCGGCCTGATACAGGGTGACTTTTCCATCGACGACGACCGCGACGTAGCGGCCGTCCGCGAGAAATTGCATCACCTTCTTACCTTCCCGCGCGAGCTTAGCCCAACGCGAGTTTGTGGTCGCATTTTGTTCCACGCCACGCAAGGCTGTATCGCCGAATTTGAAATCCACTTCTCGTAGTTTGGATCGGCTGGTTCGACGGATGGGAAAACTCACACCCTCCAGAGTTACCGACTTCGCGTTTTCAGCGAAGACCTGTTGCCACACGGAAAGCACTGCATCTTCCAGGCTCATGGCTCCGCCTCGCCCGTCAATTCGCTTAACCGTCTCATAAGAAACCGCCGGGCGGCTTCTGGCCGTGCCAGGGCCAGCGCTCTTTCATAGGATGCGCGAGCTTCCGCCCTCTGCTTTAGCCGCCTGCATAGATCCGCCCGCGCCGAATGCGCTAGATAGTAGTCCTCCAGTTCTCTGCGCGCCAGGATCGCGTCGATGAGAGTGAGGCCCGCCAGAGGACCATCGCGCATGGCGACGGCCACGGCCCGGTTTAGTTCCACCACCGGTGAGGGGCTCGCTTGCTGGAGCACGTCGTATAGCTCGACGATCGTGGCCCAGTCGGTCGCAGCTCCGGTAGGCGCGTTGGCATGCACTGCGGCGATCGCAGCCTGCAACGCGTAAGGGCCGGCAGAACGCGACGCCATCGCGCGCTCTACCAGCGAAATTCCGTCATTGATGAAATCCCGATTCCAGAGCGAGCGGTCCTGATCATTCAACAGCACCAGGTCACCGGTGGATGAAGTACGTGCGCTGCGGCGCGATTCCTGCAAGAGCATCAACGCCAGCAGGCCCTGCGCTTCGGGCTCCGGCAATAACTCAACCAGCAGCCGCCCCAGGCGGATCGCTTCGCCGGAGAGATCGGGCCGCGTCAGCGACTCGCCCGACGATGCCGCGTAGCCCTCGGTAAACACCAGGTAGATTACCTGGAGCACGCGCTCCAGTCGCTGCGGCAGATCGCTGCGCGACGGCACTTCATAAGGAATGCGCGCATCGCGTATCTTGGCTTTGGCGCGCACGATGCGCTTGGCAATGGTGGGTGCGGTGGTGAGGAATGCGCGCGCGATTTCCTCAGTGGTAAGACCGCAAACCTCGCGTAACGTCAGTGCAAGCTGGGCGTCCGCTGCCAACGCTGGATGACAACAGGTGAAGATCAACCGTAACCGGTCGTCTTCCACGCTTTGTTCATCCCATTCCAGGGGCTCGACCATTTCCAGGTCCGGTCGCCGCCCGAGCTCTTCCATCGACGCGTCAAACCGGGCGCGTCGGCGCATGCCGTCAATGGCTTTGAAACGGCCGGTCGAGACCAGCCAGGCGCGCGGGTTGGCCGGCACGCCGTTCAGAGGCCACTGCTCCACTGCCGCGGCAAAGGCGTCGTGCAACGCTTCCTCGGCCCAATCGAAATCACCTAGTAGATGGATGAGTGTGGCCAGGACGCGACGCGAGTCAGAACGATAAACGGCGTCCACCGTTTCGCGCACTCGCTCCGCCCCGTCCTCGTCTTTGTGCGGAATCCCCACCGCAAACTCCTGGTCGAATCCATCCTATCGGTTTCATTTGTTTAGTTGACTGGCTGTGAGTTCCTTGATGGGCCGCACTTCGATGCCGCCGAGACGGATGGACGGGATCTTCGAGGCCAACTGGATAGCCTCGTTGAGATCCTTGGCCTCAATCAGCAAAAAACCGCCGATTTGTTCGTGGGTCTCTGCGAAAGGCCCATCGGTCACGGACACTTTGCCATTTCGTATCCGCACCGTGGTCGATGCGCTTACGGGTTGTAGCGCCTGGGCCGCGAGGAGGTGGCCACGATCGCGAAGCGTTTGGTCAAAGGCGAGACTTTCGTCGGTCAAAGCCTGCGATGCACTCTCGGAAAGCGCGTCCAGATTTGTTTCGTCAAAGAAAATTGAGCAAAGGTACTTCATCGTTCCTCCTGAACCGGGGCAATATGGCTCTGTTCACGAGATAGTCGTTCAGGAGTCACGAGAATGGACCATCAATCTTTATTTTTTTGAGTTTTTGAGCCGACTCCTTCACTCAGCCCGCATCACGGCGGTAGGATCGGATCGAACCGCGCGAAGGGCAGGGAACAGCGTCCCCATGAGCATGGTGATAAGGCAGAGTGCGGTTGCGGTCGAAAACGTAAGCGCATCGGCCGGGCGTACGCCGGCAAGCAGGCTTTGCAGCAGCCTGGCAGCGATGTAGGCGAACCCCAGCCCAGGCAGCAGGCCAGCGACTGCCAGGTACGCTCCCTGGATCAATACCATTTTGAAGATATCCCCATGGCCTGCACCCAAAGCGATGCGGATGCCAAATTCCTGTTGGCGCATGGAAACGGTGAATGCCAGCAGCCCGTATATGCCCAGGCCGGCCAACAGGATCGCCACCCCGGTAAAGACAACCAGCACCCGCATCTGAATGGTTCTCGATTCCGTTTCTCCGGCGACGACCTCGTCCATGGTTCTTATGTCTGAGATGGGTTGCTGGGGATCTGCTGAGTGGACGATCTGCCGGATCGCGGGCAGGAGAGTGTCCGGCGGCCGCGAGGAATAGATCACCAGGTCTTTAGGCGCGTAGAAGACGTGCGCATCGTCGGGATCCTGTTTGGCACTGAGATACACCTGGGGCTCGCTGGTCCTCTCCAGGCCCCGCGCACGGATGTCCCCCACCACGCCGATGACCTCGTGCTCGTTCGAAGCAAAGTTAAAATGCCTTCCGATCGGCTGTTGATTGGGCCAGTAGCGGCGCACGAACGATTCGCTCACGACCGCAACGTAGGGCCGATCCGCAGTATCGCTTTCGCTCACCCCGCGTCCCGATTTGATGGGAATGCCCAGAGTTGAAAATAAACCGGGCGTGACAAAGCGCAGACTGGCGGAATTACCTTCGGTGCGAATCTGGCTTCGTCCATCGACCACGACCGGCCAGATACCCCCGCCCCACGTCATAGGAAGGGCAGTTATATATCCGGCGTCCGTTACTCCCGGTAGCCTGCGCACATCCGTCAGCACTTTCTCGTAGAACTGATCTCGCGTACTGGTCTTCATATATTTCGGGTACGGCAAGTCTGTACGCAACGACAGGATGCCGGTAGTTCTGAATCCAGGATCGGTGGATTGCACCCGCCACAACGCGCGGATAAGCAATCCTGACAACACCAGGAGCACGACCGAGGCCCCGACCTCGGCAATCACCAGCGCGGATCGCGTCCGTTGATTGCCTGCTCCTCCCGTGCGTACGCCCACCCGAAGCCCGCTAAAGCCCGCGCCTCTGCACGCCTGCAACGCGGGTGCGACGCCGAACGCAATGACGGTCATCAGCGTCAGCCCCAGGGCAAACAACAACATCTGCAAGTCGACCGGTGGTAGCTGCTGCACTGGAAGTTCTCTGGGCACCAAACGTGCGAGCAGTGGCAATGTTGCGATGGCGACCGCGGTTGCGCTGGCGCCTCCGGCTAAGCCCAGCAGCAGGCTCTCGGTAAGGAACTGGCGCAGAAGATTACGGCGGCCGGCGCCCAGCGACAAACGAATCGAAAGCTCTCTTTGTCGCGCGACCGAACGCGCCAAGAGAAGATTCGCCAGATTAGCGCAGGCGATGATCAGCACGCAGAGCGCGGCGCCACACAAGCCCACCAACAGGAGACGAGATTCCGTGGGAAGGTCATCGCGCAAGGCGACCGCGGAGAGGTCTACCGCTTCATTCTCTTTTGGATATTGCTTTCGCAACCGGGCCGCGATCAGCGACAACTCGCTGTTTGCCTGGGCCAGCGATACCCCTGGCTTGAGCCGCCCAATCCCGACCAGCATATTGTCGTCGCGGTCCTGGTAATCCTCTTCTTTAAATCGAAATGGAACCCAAAATTGTGTCTCGCGCGTGGGGAAACGAAAGTCGTGCGTCATCACCCCAATCACTGTGTAGGGCTGATTGTCGAGAGAAACAGACTTTCCGAGTATGTCTCGATCGCCTCCGAACGCGGCTTGCCACAACGAATAGCTCAACACCACTGTGCCAGGAGCGCCCGCCTGACCATCGGCCTCGTTGAAATAACGGCCCATCAGCACAGGCCTTTCCAGGGCGGAAAACAGATTTGCAGTGACGGAAGACCCTTCGATCTTTTGCGGCTCGCCCTGGCCCACCAGGCTCATCGAGTTGCCGTTGTAGGCGGAGAGAGTGGAGAACGAATGACTGGACGCCTTGAGATCACGATAATTGGCGGGAGAAAGTTCCATTCTGGAGTAACCCCGGTGCTTTTCCCAAACATGCATTAGCCGGTCCGGCTCAGGGAAGGGCAGAGGCCTTAACAGTACAAAATTAGCCAGAGTAAAGACGGCAACATTCGCGCCAATGCCGATGGTAATCAGCAGGATCGCGGTCAGTGTGAAACCAGGGGAGCGAAGCAAGGATCGCGTCGAGTGGAACAAGTCCCGCCGGGCAATTTCCCAATGCAACATGGCCGCGTTGAACAGCACCTCGGCAAATGCGGAAACCCACAGCCCACATCTTGCTCCCACTCCGGCGCTTCGTTCTAACTGGAGGGCAAAGATGGTGGTCATCTCGTCGCCGTACTCTGCCCGGAACGAGGAGGGATAGAGATGGAGAAGCAATCGATAGAAGTTCATCAGGTTGTCCTGGGTGCTACTCCGCACAGGCGCGCCATCTTGAGCAGGTCGCGAAGACGCCCCGCCTCCGCTTCCGCAGCCGCTTTGCCTAATGGGGTGATGCGGTAGTATCTACGGCGTTCATCGTCCATCTCGGGAGCAGGCCGAGTTCTGGTCTCAACAACCAGGCCGGTTTCGAGCATCCGCTGAATGGAGCGGTAGAGTGTGCCCGCACTCAGCTTGAGTTCTCCCTGGGTGCGTCTGGCAACTTCGAGAATGATGGCGTAGCCATGCCGGTCTTCGTCGGTGAGAGACAGAAGAATATGGAAGGTCGTGGTCTGGAGCGGAAGCAGAGCCTTGATGTCATCGGCCATAACCGCCATACTATATGCACGGTGGCTATATTCACAAGGAATATACTCTGCGTGCACACTGTACTATCATGGGCGCGATGCCAAAGCCGCGTCGGGAAGAAATATTTCCGGTCAAACCGCGTAAGGCTGTGCCCTACGAGTTTGTGCTGGATGCGCTCGCCCAGATCCCAATTGAGACCCGACCCATGTTCGGCTGCCTGGCGGTCTATGTTGGAAACAAGATTGTCCTTATGCTGCGCGAGAAGCAGAAGCAGAGAGAAGATAACGGATTGTGGTTGGCCACCACGGAAGAGCACCATAAGAGCTTGCGCCGGGAGTTCCCCAGCATGCGCTCCATTCAGCTATTCGGGAAAGAAGTGACGGGGTGGCAGGTGCTTCCGGCCGACGCGGCAGATTTCGAGGAAGCGGTCATGCGCGCCTGCGAACTGATCCTCGCCCGCGATCCCAGAATCGGCAAAGTGCCCAAGAGTCGACGGAAATCGAAAACAAAGTAAATTTTGCTTTGTATCAAGGCACGACTTTCGTCGCCACACTCCAGGCGAATATGTTCCGGGCACAAGAGTCTGCGTGAGAACTCCAGCATTTGGGAAGCCCGAAGGGCGCACCGCAGATCCCTCGGCTTCGCTCGGGATGACAATTCATCTTGGAAATCATACTTAGCGTTCCCAAACAGAATTGTCATCCCGACCGGAGCGTAGCGCAGTGGAGGGATCTGCGGTGCGCCCTTCGGGCTTCTCAAATGCTGGAGTGCTCAGATGTGCAGGCCCTGACGGGACTTTAACTGACGGTACTCCGCATCTCGCAAAAACGAGCGAGATACGGGCACCCGGGCCTTTTTCGGCCATGCCAACTGCTATAATTTTAACTAACCGGTTAATTAATGTTAGCAAAACCCACCACCACGAATCGCCGTGCCGACCTTACCCGGAAGGCCATTCTGCGCGCTGCCATTCGAGAGTTCAGCGAGCACGGCCTTGCGGGCGCGCGCACCGAGGCCATCGCGGAATCAGCCAAGGTCAACAAGGCGCTTCTCTACTACTACTTCAAAAGCAAAAGCGGTCTATACCAGGCGGCCATTGAAGAGGTCTCCAGCGTCGCCGCCGAGCGCGCCTTCGCTGCCCTCGATCCTAAACACAGCGCGGGGAGCCGCGTGCTGCGTACCGCTTTGAGTCACTTTGACCGCATCCTCACCCAGCGCGACTTTCAAAGCCTGATGCAGCAGGAATTGGTTCGTATGCGTCGTGGCCAGAGCGATGCAATGCCTGTGCTGGTGAAGAACGTCTTTAAGCCCCTGATGGCCAAACTGCAGGAGGCCGTCCACGAGGGTATGGAGAAGGGCGAGCTTTGCCAGATGGACTGGCTGCAGGTCGTCTATTCAGCGCTGGGTGCAAACGTTCTCTATTTTCTTAGTGCCCCCATGATGCGTTTGGTGCTGCCGTTCGACCCGTTCACTCCCGCCGCCATCGAATCCCGGCGTACGGCCGCCGTCGAGTTCCTCGGGAATGCCCTGTTTGTTGACCGCGCCCACGGCGCGAAGCTGGCCAAGCGCGTCCTTGCCGAGATGCCCATGCCCAAGCCTACGAACGTTCAAGTCTGGAGAAAGTGCTTATGAATGCACGCAACCGGGTCTTTATCCTGCTCGGAATTTTGCTGGTCATCGCGCTCTGCTGGTATTTTTTCACCGCCCAACGGTCGAACGATCTCCAACTCATCGGCACAGTAGATGCGAATGAAGTGATCGTCAGCTCGCGCATTCCAGGCAGGATCCAGACCCTGACCGTCGATGAAGGCGACGATGTGCGCGCCGGGCAACTGATCGCCACCATCCAAAGTGATGATCTGGAGGCGGCCCGGCAGGCTGCCGAGGCGACCGCGGCCAGTCAACGATTCAAGCTGCAGGGAGCGAGCGATACCGAGCGTCAGATGAAAGGGGGCACCTCAAGCCAGGTGACGAATGCCGAAGCGCAACTGCGGAGTGCGCAGGCCGCCCTGGCGCAGGCCCAGGCCCAGTACGAGCATCAGGACGCCGATACCTCGCGGATCGTCGCGCTGGCCGGCCAGGGAATCATGAGTTATCAGTCGCGGGACGAAGCGGCCACGGCGCTGCACGCCGCACAGGCGGCTGTCGATTCCGCCAAGGCAAATGTCGCCGCTGCGGAAGCATCCCTGAAAGTCGCAGTCGCGAATACGATTCAAGCGCAAGCGGCTGCCAAAACCGTTTCCGCGACCCGCGGGGATATGGAGAATGCGCGCGCCCTTCTGGATCAGGCGCAGATTCAACTGGGATATGCAAACGTGCTGTCGCCGATCGCCGGCAAGGTCAATGTGAGAGCGGCTCGGCAAGGCGAGGTGGTTGCGGCCGGAACACCGATTGTAACCATCACGGATTTGACCCAGACCTGGATCTATGCCCCCCTTCCCGAGACGGAGGCGGACTCCGTGCAACTCGGAGATAGCCTGCGCATCGTGATGCCGAGCGGTGCCACGATCCAGGGCAAGGTGATCGCCAAATCCGCGGAAGCGGATTTCGCCACCCAACGCGACGTGAGCCGCCGTAAACGGGATATCAAGACGATCCGTCTGAAGCTCCTGATTGACAATCCCGGCATGCGCTACGTACCGGGAATGCTCGCTGAAGTCTATGTCCCGAAGGACAAGCCGGTGACGCGATGAGTGCCGGCAACCCACAGCCGGCGATCGTCGTCGACAACATCGTCAAGCGTTACGGTACTTTCGAAGCGGTCGCCGGCATCACCTTCCAGGTCGCGGAAGGGGAGATCTTCGGCCTTCTGGGGCCAAACGGCGCCGGCAAAAGCACGCTCATCCGCATGATGACAACGCTGCTGCCGGTCACCAGCGGGAAGGCGATCATCGCCGGCCATGACGTCTCGCGCGAACCCGATGCGGTGAGGCGAGCCATCGGCGTCATTCCCCAGGCGCTTACCAGCGACATCGATCTTACGGTCGAAGAAAATCTCTCCATCTATGCCAAGCTCTATGAGGTTCCCAAAGCAGAGCGCGAGCGAAATATCAACGACCTGCTGAAGGCAGTCGATCTGCTCAAGTGGCGCCACGCACAGACCAAGACCCTTTCCGGCGGAATGCGCCGTCGTCTTGAGATCGCCCGCGGCCTGATTCATAACCCGCGCATTTTCTTTCTCGACGAGCCCACCACCGGACTCGACCCGGTTTCACGCGTGGCCGTGTGGGAGATGCTCAACCACCTCAAGAACACCCGCAACCTTACCATGCTGATCACCACCCACTATATGGATGAAGCCGATCGGCTTTGCGATCGCATCGCGATCGTCGACCACGGCAAGCTGGTTGCGCTCGACACGCCGATGGCGCTCAAGGAAAGCGTCCCCGGGGACAATGTGGTGGAAGTGCATTTGACGCACGAATCCGCGGAGTGGCCTGATCGGCTGAAACAGCTGGCCGGCGTGACTGCAGTCGAATCGAAAAGCGGAGGCATGTACAGGGTGCTCACCTCGAATGGCTCACTCACCACCACGCAATTGGTGGAGATGGTTCTGAAACACGGTGAAACCATCAAGGCACTCAGCGTACAGAATACTTCGCTCGATGATGTCTTTGTTCACTACACGGGGCGCGCGCTTCGTGACGAACAGGTCAAGGCGCTGGGCTTCGTTATGCCGCCGCGCCCAGGGACGCAAGCATGAAACGAATGATGGCAATTGTGGAACGAGAGATGCGGAAGTTCTTCCGCTCACCGACCCTGATGATCATGTCGATGGCGCTGCCGCTGGTCCAACTGGTGATCCTGGGCAACGCCTTCGGAGGCAAGATTCGCGGCGCCCGGATGGGCGTGGTTGATTACGACCGGGGCTCGCAGGCACTTAAGATCGAAGAGGCCTTCAATTCCATTGCCGTCAATATCCGCACTTTCACTACCGTGGCCTATAACGATGAAAAAACGGCGAGAGAAGACGTACGCACGGGCAAAATCGACGGAGCAGTGATCATCCCGGCACAATATTCGCGGCGGGTACTGGCGGGTGATTCTCCAGCGATCGGCCTGGTGGTCGACAACAGCGACCAGACCATGAGCGCCAGCCTGGAAGCAGAAATGCAATCGCTGGTCGACGCCTTGAACGCCCCCGTCATTCAACAGAAGGTCGTGCAGCAGATCGCGCTCCAGATCGTCGAGCTTTATCCCTATGTCGAGTACATGAAGTATCTGCTCGCCGGCTCTGTCGCCCTCGCCATGTATGTGGCGGTGATGATCGGTGGCGGCATGCTGTATATCGACGACAAAGCACGCGGCGTGCATGAAGGCTATCTGGTAACCCCCATTACCAGTCTTGAACTGGTGATGGGGCTGAACCTCGCGGGCACGATCAAGGCTGTGTTGTCGGGCATCTGCATCACCGTCATCGGCTCTCTGCTGGCCGGTCTGGGCGTCATCTTTAACCCGGAATCTGCTCTCCTGCTCTTGTTGCTCATCATCGCGACCTCCATGGCGTTTAACGGCATGATGTTTTTGATGATGGTGCGGGTCGATGACCCGCTGGTGCCGCGCATGATGTTTGGCGTACTGAATACGCTCCTCTTCTTTCCCAGCGGAGCAATCTCTCCCGTCTCAGGGCTGCCAAAGTGGCTGCAGGTCATCGCGCACCTCGACCCGTTTACCTACGCTGTGCACGGTTTCAAGGCCATTCTGCTTAAAGACGGTGGCCTGACGGCGATCCGCATGGACCTGCTCTTCCTGTCCGGCTTTGGGGTCGTCACCCTGTTGATCGCGACGCCCCTGTTCAAGCGGACCCTGTAGCTCCCCGGTCCTGATTGGACAGGTCCTGATCGACCCCCTTATGTGCGACAAAATAGCCTAGACAAACCCTTGTCTAGAACGCTTCCCAACGATAATATTCTTATCAATAGAAACCAATTGTCGATGAGGCCATAGCAGCACGATGGGCAAGCGCACGCGTGAGGATAGCCAGCCCGCTGGACCTGTCAGTCTCAAGACTCTTGCGGCTTATCTCGATCTCGACCCCACGACGATATCGGTTGTTCTGAACCAGGTCCCTGGGCGGTCCATTCCCGAAGCGACGCGGGAGCGCATCCGCAAGGCGGCGCTTAAATTCAACTACCAGCCCAGTTTCCTCGCACGCTCCTTGAGAAATCGCCGCACCATGACGATTGGCATTCTCGTGCCCGTTTTAGCTGACGGATATCACGCCGAGGTGATGACCGGAATTGGCGACAGCCTGCTTGAGGAGAAGTATTTTTACTTCATCGCCCATCACCGCCACCGCGCCGATTTAATCGAGCAGTATCCTCGCATGCTCATGAGCCGCGGCGCCGAAGGATTGATTACGATAGATACCAACCTGACGGATAAACCTCCCCTGCCCGTGGTCGCAATCGCCGGCCACCAACGGGTGAGCGGAGTGACCCACGTAGTGCTTGACCATCATCGGGCCGCGGAGCTGTCACTCCGTCACCTTTACGATCTCGGACACCGCACCATTGCCTTCATGCGCGGACAGCCTTACAGCTCCGATTCTGACGCGAGGTGGCAAAGCATCGTGCAGGTAGCACAGGATCTCGGTCTTTCGATAAGGCCGGAGTTGACCATCCAGCTGAAGAAAGACCTGACATCGCCGGAGCTGGGATATCCGGTGGTGAAGCAACTATTGACTCATCATCGCAACTTTACGGCGTTTCTCTCCTTCAACGATATTGCCGCCATCGGCTGCATTCGTGCACTCCATGATGTGGGGTTGCGAGTGCCTGAGGATGTATCGGTGGTAGGCTTCGACGATATCAAAGAAGCCGCCTTCCAGACCCCGAGTCTCACCACGATTCGCCAGCCGCTTCACCAGATGGGAGCCTTGGCGGTCCGGACGCTGCTCCAGCAGCTCGGCGGCGCGAACGGCAATGGCCCACCACAAATCGCCGTGGAGCCTGAGTTGATCATCCGCGAATCAACCGGGCCATCGAGGAAGACCCCCCGTCGCACAGCAAAAAACCAGTAGCCTCTTGCCCGCGAGCAGAGACCTGTGGAACTTTTTGCTTTGTATCAGGGTACGACTTCAGTCGTGCCGCCTCAAGCCAAATGATCCTGGGCTTTAGCCCCTGCCACCGCAAATCCGCACGAAATTCCGATAGACAAACATGCAGGGGCCAAAGAGCCTGCGTGAAAACTCTGCACCTTAGCTCCAGAATTTGGGAAGCCCGAGGGGGCGCACCGCAGATCCCTCCACTACGCTAGGCTCTGGTCGGATGACAATTCGTCTTGGAAACGATACTTAGCGTTCCCAAACAAAATTGTCATCCGACCGAAGCCTAGCGTAGTGGAGGGATCTGCGGTGCGCCCCCTCGGGCTTCCCAAATTCTGGAGCGGAGACCCCTCGGTTCCGGTTGGATGACAATTCATCTTGGAAACGATACTTAGCGTTCCCAAACAAAATTGTCACTCCGACCGGAGCGTAGCGCAGTGGAGGGATCTGCGGTTTTCTCCACTGCGCTGAAATTCGCGATGAAAAAAACGGGTACCGGACAAACCCGGTACCCGAGAGGATGTGCTAAGGGGAGGGATCAGATTAAAACGTGAGGTGCGCACTCAACTGCAGTGTGCGGCCATTCTGCGTGCTTCCAGTGGCCAGGCTCGTAATCGTTGAGGTTCCAGTCGCAATCGCGCCGTAACCACTGCATGTACTGGGCAGCACGCCGGACGATGGGCAAACCGTGAGGTTGGTGTTGGGCAGCCCCAGGCTGGGGTGATTGAAGGCATTGTTGGCATCGGCCCGGACCTCTACGTTAACCCCTTCCGTAAAGTGGAAAGTCTTACCCAGGCCAAGGTTGACTTGTTCCAGGCCAGGGCCGGTGAGCTGATTACGGCGCGCGTCTCCGAAGGTGCCGGGGGCCGGTACAGCAAACGCTGCTTCGTTGAACCATTGATTTTGGCTACGGTTCCCCAGTCTGGGATTGCCGATCACATTCGGGAACCAGTTGAAGTTGTTGCCCGCCAACGAGTAGGAATTAGCACCGCTGGACATCACCGGAGTAAAGGGCTGGCCATCCTGCAGGATAAGTGTGCCGGCAAGTTGCCATCCCCCGATCACTGCATCGAGCGGAGCGCTGCTATTCACGAACTGCCGCCCCTTGCCGAAGGGCAACTCGTAAATCGCATACCCTCTGAACGCGTTACGAATATCAAAGTTGGAGTTGCCGTAATTTGCAGACGGATTAAACGAGTTTTGTATCTGAGTGGCGCCCGAGTGACTTCCCCAGCCGGCCGAGTCGATGTCGTCGAGGAAGTGGGACCACACATAGCTGAATTGCAGACTGAGACCCTGGGTCATGCGTTTCTCGATCACAGCCTGCAACGAATTGTAGTTGGAAATGGCATTTTCGTTAGCCGGCGTACCCGAGGTATTCAGGGACCCAAATTGCGGGAAGGGCCGCGATCCCTGGTCGTTGGCAGAGAGCAGGTTCTGCGGCACCTGGTTGATGTCCACGGGGAAGGGCAAGTTGTGGCCATGCGTTGCCACGTAACCGAGCGAAGCCACGAAGTCGCTGCCTATTTGACGTTGTACCCGCAGGTTCCATTGATAGGAACCCCCGACCGGTTCATGGTACGCATTGAAGTTGAAGCTTTGGCCGTTGTACGCTCCGGGAGCGGTCGAACTGGCTACATACGGCAGGGCGGCGCCACTTCCAGAAAGTGTCACGACCGGAGTGAGCCCGTTCGTATTGTCGTTGATCGCGCCTTTTGAGCCGAAGGCCTGACCCATTCCTCCGCCATATTGGTCGTTGCTCCAGTTATATGCAAAAAGACCGAAGCCGCCGTTAATCGTAGTTCTCTGATTGAGCTGGTAGGCGAAACCTACACGGGGTAGAAAGGTGTTGTAGACCGGCTTTTGCAGGTGTGTGCGGCCGTTGAGGTGGGTTGAACCAAACCAGATCGCGCCCAGGGTATTGGTAACGGGGTTGGTGATGGTTGGATCAAAGGAGGCCTCGTTGCCTTTCGTTTCGCTCCAGCCAGTCTGAATCTGGTAGCGCAGGCCCAGGTTCAAGGTCAGGTTCGGTTTTATTTTGTAATCATCCTGAGCAAAAATCTGGGGAAGCTTCTCGCGGCCGCCATATTCCGGCGTTGCCTGTGCCTGCCAATTCTGTACCTGCCCCAGGAGGAAGTCCGCGTAGCCAACACCGCTGGCGCTGTCGCCGACGAAAGCCTGCGTATAGTTCCCCGTGAATTTCATCTGTCCGGCATTCACGTTGCCCCAGGCGGTTGAGTTGTTCTGGTAGATCAGGAACTCGCCCCCAAAGTGCAGCACATGTTTCCCAACCACCATGGTGACCACATCAGACGGAGCAAAAGCATGCTCCTTGTACACCGCGTTAATGTTCGATGTCAGCATCGTACTGGTTGGATTGAAGCTGCTGTCACTGATACCGGTGATGTCGATGATGGGGAAGTTATCCGCTTTGGCGTACTGCCATCCCAGCTTCGCCGGATACCCCTTGCCGAGTGTGTAGGGCACAAAGAAGTTAAGCTGATTGGTGTAGCCGAGTCTCGCCTCGTTGGTGATGCGCGAGCTGATGCTCCACACGTCCGTCACCTGGCTGTTGATCCTGCTCACGTCCCCGCTCTGGCAGTCGATCGGGCAATCTCCCCAGCCGAAATTTTTGCCGGGATTGTTGCCTTCGGTGACCGAGCCGTTGAGCTTGTTGGTCGAGGTGAGGTTATAGTCCAGGCGCCCAAAAAACTTGGTGAACGGATTGATGTTGGGAGCAGTGTAGGTGTAGTTGTTGATTACCTGGCCGTTGGAAATGGATCCGGCCGTGTTGGATTTTGGGAAGTAGGCTTGGAGGTTCTTGGCGACGGGATCAAAGCGATCGGCCGGAATCTGGTTGTTGGGGAAGGGCGTGCGGCTGATGCAAGGGCATGCGGTCGGCGCACTCGCGCCGGGATAGGTAAAGGTGCCCGCCTGTTGGAAAACCGTGGTGGTCGCGGGGTCGTAAATGGTAGGCAGACCAGCGAAATTACCGCTCATCTCCGCCGGCGTGGGCGTGGTGTGAAATGCTGCCGCGCTGCCCCCGTTGTCGATGATGTGATCGTAGTTGAAGAAGAAGAAAAGCTTCTGCCGGATGATGGGGCCGCCGACCGTGCCCCCAAACTCATGGAAGTGGATTTGCGGCTTGGTCGCGGTTGAACCGAACGTGTCATTGTTCGCGTTGAGGGCGGTATTCTGGAAATACTCATACGCCGAACCGTGGAAGCGATCGCCGCCCCCTTTGCTGATCTGGTTGTAGAGAATGCCCCCTACGCCATATTGCGCAGAAAAGGCGGAGCTGCTGGTCTGTACTTCCTGGATGTCTTCCTGGACGGTGATATCGGAGTTCGCGCTGGCCGGCAAAGTGGTCTCGGCTCCATCTGCGAGCACTGTGCTAAAGGGCAGGTTGCCGTTTACCGAGAGCATGGTGCCGTTCGAAGTTCCTGTCCCCGTTGACCCCTGGCTGCCCTCCTGGAGCTCCCGCCTGTCCCGGTTGCAGGATATTGAAGCTGGACCAATTCTGCCCAATCGCTGACACCTGTGGCAGCTGGCTGATGGTCTCGTAGCTCATCGTGGTCGTTACGGCGCCGTTCTCCGTATTCACCAGGGGCACATCGGTATTCACCACTACCTCAGCGCTGACAGTACCTACCGCCAGCGACGCATTGAGCTGCAGTTGTCCCACGTTGACCGTGATCGAGGAGTGGATCACCGTGGTAAACCCGGCTTTTGAAAAGGTGATCTTGTAGTCGCCCGCAACGATGGAATTGGTGTCGTAGATTCCGGCTGCGTTGGTGGTGTAATCGCGGGCAACCCCGGTTGAAATGTTGACCACGTTAACCGTGGCGTCCGGTATGACGGCGCCGGTTGTGTCGGTGACCGTGCCGCTGATGTCACCGGCGTTTGTGGCTTGTCCAAAAGCTGCTGCAAAAGATCCTGCGAGAAGAACTACGACGAGCAGGCTCGATCGTCTAATCTTCATACCTAACCTCCCAAAATTTGTACCGCTATGTATCGTCTTGATTCCTATCTATCCACTTTAGCAACCAAACTCACTAAGACAAACGGTTGTCTTTCTTCATCTGGCCGCGCGCGAGCAATATAACAGGAAGCGGCCTAAAGTTGTCAAGCGCCATCTCCGAACCCGTTGATTCCAAAACAACCGTGTGTCTTGAGGGCTTGGCGAGAGCGGCAGGGAATTTGGCGCCATCCATCACGGTCTCCAGCCTTTCTTGTGAGAGGTCATTACCACGGTGTAAACCAGCGAGTTCTTAGCTTGGCGATGGGAGGAAATTCCTGACCAGGCGCCAGGCGCGGTATCATTCGAAGGCGATGTGCGTAAAAAAAAACTCTGTACCCCGCTCCTGGCATTCCTCGTCACCCTTCCCCTCTGGCCCCAGGCGGCTGGCAATCAAGACCAGATCGCGGTACATTCCCGCCAGGCTCAGCAATACCTGAGCCAACACCGGCCCGACCTCGCGATCCCGGAGTTTGAAGCTTTAGTCACTCTGGAACCCAGAAACTTAGACGCGCAGGGTAACCTCGGAGTCTTGTTGTTTTTTCAGGGCGACTACGCCAAGGCCGTCCCTCATCTGCGAACGGCCCTGGAAATGCAGCCGACCCTGACCAAAATCGAGGCGCTGCTGGGAATGGCGGAGAAACGCACCGGCGAAACCGAAAACGCCCGCAGCCATCTGGAAGCGTCATTTCCTGCCGTGAGCGAGCCCAAGCTAAAAATCCAGGTTGGCATGGAGCTGCTGGAGCTCTATACAGCAAGCCAGGATCTGGAAAAGGCGAGTGGAGTGGTGAACGCCATGCGCCAGGCTGACCCGGTCAACCCGGCCGTGCTTTATGCCGGCTACCGCGTCTATTCCGACCTTGCTAGCGAAGCCATGCTCAGCCTGGCGCTGGCAGCTCCCGATTCTGCGCAGACGCATCAGATGATGGCCCACGAAGAAGCAAGACAAGGCAACACCGCCGGAGCCCGGCTGCAATATCAGAAAGCCCTCGAAATCGATCCCAAACTTCCCGGCATTCATTTTGAACTGGGCGAGCTGCTTGGCGTCTCGGAAGACGCCAAGACGAAGGCAGGGGCCGAGTCGGAATATAAGGCGGCCATCGCGGAGAATGCCATGGATGAGCGCGCGGAAAGCCGCCTGGGGGATATAGCCAGCCGCCGGGGGGATTCTGCCCAGGCGATCAAGCACTACCAGGCTGCCCTCCGCTTGCAGCCTGATGATGCGGAGGCCGACTTTGGATTGGCAAAAACCCTGATCGCCTTGAACGAGCAAGCGAAGGCCTTGCCGGTGCTCGAACGGGCGGTACAGCTGGAACCGACAAACGCCGCTGCCCACTTCCGCCTAAGCACCGTCTATCGGGAAATGGGACGGACCGCCGACTCGCAACACGAGGTGGAGGAGTACAAAAAATATAAGACGATGAAAGAAAAACTTGAGCCTATCTTCAAAGAGATGCAGGTACACCCGGCCGGAATGTCTCCCGAGGAGCCAGAGGGAAAGTAAACGAGCGCTAGCATCAACTTGAGGAAGAGACGGATGCGCGGAGCCCCCGCGTCCATATTTCTATGCATCGGGCTGGCAACCTTCTCGCAACCCGGTGCCGGCCGAGCCCAACACCCCGCCGCGGCAGAGGGTGTTCCGGCGAAGTCATCGAACGCCGCAATTCCCCAACTCGTCGACATCACTCGTTCCACGAAAATACAATTCGATCATCTCTCGTCCCCGGCGAAGAAGTACATCGTGGAGTCGATGAGCGGCGGAGTCGCGCTGATCGACTATGACCACGACGGCTGGCCGGACATCTACTTCACCAATGCGCCGGGCATCGACATGGCGCTGGCCGGGCGCAAAGCACGCGGCGCGCTGTACCACAACAACCATGACGGCACTTTTACCGATGTAACGGACAAGGCTGGTGTAGGCACTCCCTGCTGGGCCATGGGGGTGGCGGTTGGCGATTACGACAACGACGGCTGGCCCGATCTCTTAGTCACATGTTTTGGCGGGGTGACCCTGTACCACAACAACCATGACGGCACCTTCAGCAACGTAACCAGGCAAGCAGGGCTGAGCACTGATTCCGGCTGGGCCACGGGAGCTTCCTTCGCAGACTACGACGGCGATGGCTGGGCCGACCTCTTTGTCCCCCACTATGTGGACTTGGACCTCAAAGATCTGCCGGAATTCGGCTCCAAGCCAACCTGTCAGTACCACGGGATTTCGGTGCAGTGCGGCCCCCGCGGGCTCAAGGGATCGCCGGACTCTCTCTATCACAACAACGGAAATGGGACGTTTACCGAAGTGTCGAAGGCCGCTGGAGTTTCAGACCCGCAACGGTTCTTCGGGTTGACTTCGGTATGGAGTGATTTCAACAATGACGGACGTCTGGACCTGTTTGTTGCCAACGACGGGGAGCCCAACTATCTCTACCGCAACGATGGTAACGGCCACTTTACCGATGTCGCCCTCGACGCCGGCGTAGCCGTTAATCTCGACGGCAGCGAGCAAGCCAACATGGGCGTGGCGCTCGGCGACTACGAGCACAAAGGCCTGTTCTCGATCGCTATCACGCACTTCAGCGAGGAGTACGCCGCGCTGTACCGCAACAACGGTGGGCTCAGCTTTACGGATGTGTCTTACCCTTCCGGAATTGCCCGTGGTACGGAGCCCTATGTGGGATGGGGAGATGCATTCTTCGATTTAGACAACGATGGTTGGCCTGATCTGATCCTGGTGAACGGACATGTCTACCCACAGGTAGATATCAAGGATATTGGCACCCGCTTTCGCGAGCCTAAGCTGCTTTATCTCAATCAGCACGATGGCACATTCCGCGACATAAGCAAGCTGGCGGGCCCGGCGATACAGATTCCGCAGGTAAGCCGGGGACTGGCCGTTGGGGACTTGTTCAATGATGGCCACCTGGAGATTGTGGTCGAAAACCTGGAAGGGGAGCCGATGATTTTGCGAACCGAGGGGGGCCCCCACAACCATTGGATCAGCCTTCAACTCGAGGCAGCGAAAGGCAGCCCGCTCGCGCTCAACGCGCGTCTTCGGGCCACGGCCGGCGATCTCGTCCAGCAAGACGAGGTGCGGAGCGGAGGAAGCTATCTCTCGCAAAGCGATCTGAGGATCCACTTTGGCCTGGGCAACCACGAAAAGCTGGATAAATTGGAGATTTTCTGGCCGTCGGGAAAGGTCGAGACCCTGACAAATCTGGCCGCGGACCACTTCTACACATTGAAGGAAGGCAACTTGTCCAAATTGGGCTCCAAATAACTTCAGTCGGGCCACATCGACGGAAGGAAATCCGGGTACGATCCGGTCGGGATGACAATTCATCTTGGAAACCATACTTTGCGTTCCCAGACAAAATTGTCATCCCGACCGGAGCGTAGCGTAGTGGAGGGATCTGCGGTGCGCCCTTCGGGCTTACCAAATTCTGGAGCTCTCACGCGGACTCTTTAGCCCTGCCACCGAGAGACCTGCTCCCGCGCGCGACAGCACTTCCGGCAAAGGCAAAGCTCGGGGTGCCGATTAGGTATCCAGACAAACTATTGTCTAGAAGGCTCGCGGCTGTTATTTTGTTGCTTACAGACAAAAGCAAGGACAAAGTAGCGCAATGGGCAAGCGTAAGGGCGACGATAGCCAGCCTGGCGGACCTGTCAGTCTCAAGACCCTTGCTGCTTATCTGAACCTCGATCCAACGACGATATCAGTCGTCTTGAATGATGTGCCCGGACGTTCCATTCCCGAAGCTACACGGGAGCGAATCCGCAAGGCGGCACTCAAATTCAACTATCAGCCCAGTTTCCTTGCGCGATCGTTGAGAAATCGCCGCACCATGACGATCGGCATCCTGGTTCCGGTGCTGGCCGATGGCTATCACGCCGAAGTGATGACCGGAATCGGCGACCGCTTGCTCGAAGAAAATTATTTCTACTTTATCGCTCACCACCGACACCGAGCCGATTTGATTGAGCAGTACCCACGTATGCTCATCAGCCGCGGCGCCGAAGGTCTGATTGCGATTGATACAAACCTGACCCACAAGCTGCCACTGCCGGTGGTAGCGATCGCCGGCCATCGGCGTGTGAGTGGAGTCACCAACGTAGTGCTCGACCACCACCGCGCCGCGGAGCTATCCCTCCGCCATCTTTACGATTTGGGGCACCGCACGATTGCTTTCATGCGCGGACAACCCTACAGCTCTGACTCCGACGCACGGTGGCAGGGCATGGTGGAAGTGGCACGGGATCTCGGCCTTTCGATCCGGCCGGAAATGACCATCCAGTTGGAGAAGGATCTTACTTCGCCAGAACTGGGATATCCGGTGGTGAAGCAGCTGCTGGCCCATCATCGTAGTTTCACCGCGGTTGTTTCGTTCAACGATGTTGCGGCGATAGGTTGTATTCGTGCGCTTCATGACAGTGGGCTGAGGGTGCCCGAGGATGTGTCGGTGGTTGGATTCGACGACATCAAAGAGGCGGCCTTCCAAACGCCGAGCCTGACCACGATTCGCCAGCCCCTTCACCAAATGGGCCAACTGGCTGTCGAGTTGCTGCTCCAGCAACTCAGGCCCTCTGACACCAAGGCTCCCCTCCAGGTGGCCGTAGAGCCGGAGCTGATCGTACGCGAATCAACTTGTCCGGCGCGGCAGAGGTTGCTACCCGCATCGTCCGTGAAATCGACCAGGCGAAAGCGATAGTTGCCATTCCGAAGTCATTTGTTCATTGGATGAACGAAACATTTCGTTTCCTAAAATTTACACTCATGTAAAAGGTTTTTGCCATAGTTAGGCAGATGACTTGCGACAATACTGTTACGTATAGCCCCGCGGTGTCGATGCCGGGCGCGATGAGGGGCCAAAGTCCAACCGGTACCCCGCTACACATCTAGCAGCAGATCGAACAATTTAATTTTTTGGAGAGCCAAATGCAGCAAACTGCTCGTTTCAGTTTCTACGCACTGCTGACCCTGCTTTTCTCATTGATTATCCCGGTCTCGCGCGCCCAAACGGCTGTCGATGGAGCGGTGGGAGGCACCGTGGTCGATTCGTCGGGCGCCATTGTCAGCGGCGCAACCATCACTGTGCACGAGAATGCAACCAACGCTGAACAAACTGTCAAGTCAGATGCTTCGGGGTATTTCCGCGCCATTCACCTTCAGCCGGGGACTTACAGCGTAACGGTGGCCGCGTCAGGGTTTGAACCCTACAAGTCAGTCGACCTCATCGTGCAGGTGGGCTTGCTGACCACGGTCGATGCGCATATGCAGGTGGGCTCCACCTCGCAGACGGTGGAAGTCACCGGCGCCTCTCCGCTGGTGAACACCACCAGTCCGGATTTTGCAGGCATTATCGATCAAAAGATCCTTCACGATCTGCCGGTCAGCAACTATCGCTGGTCCAGTTATGCGCTGATGACGCCTGGCGTGGTCAACGACTCGAATGGCTACGGCTTGCTCAGTTTTCGTGGGCAGAGCACGCTGCTCAACAATGTAACCATCGACGGCACAGATGACAATCAGGCCTTCTTCGCCGAAGAGCGGGGCCGCACTCGGGCAGGGTATTCGACCGCCAAGGAGGCAGTACAGGAATTTCAGGTAAACACATCTAACTACTCTGTTGAATACGGCCGGTCCGCGGGCGGCATCGTGAATTCGGTCACCAAGAGTGGCACCAACGGTTTTCATGGAGTGGGCTACTACTTCGATCGGGACAGCGCCTGGGCAGCCACCAACTCAACCGTGACCCATCCCGTCGAAGTCTCCAATAACCCGCCCACCTTCCAGGTGGTGCCTTTCAAACCCACCGACCTTCGCCGTCAATTTGGGCTGGCGGTCGGTGGCCCTATTTGGAAGAACAAGATCTTCTTCTTCTTTGCGGCGGATCGCTTCTACCACGACTTCCCAGCTGCAGCTACGATCACCGGCGCCAGCCCCAACGCGAACTTCTATACGCCAGCCGACCCCACGCTCCCCGCCGGTAAGACCTGCGGCGGCACCGGCTCTGCCGCTCCGTCGTACCAGGATGCGAACGTCTGCCAGATCGCCACCAACACCGGCCTTTCCTACGCGGGATCTGCAAACAGCGCCTACAGTGTTTACAACAACGGTATTGCGGGGCTGCAGACCACGCTCGGCACCGCGCCTCGAACCGGCGACCAGACCATCTATTTCCCCAAGATCGACTGGCAAGTGAATGCAAAGAACCACGTTTCGGTGGAAGCAAACCGGATGCGCTGGACTTCCCCAGCCGGCATCCAGACCAGCCCCGCCGTTGCCTACGGACTTTCGAGCTTCGGCAACGACTACGTGCGCGACAATTGGATCGTCGGCAAACTGGATACCTTCTTCACCTCTGCGTGGACCAACGAAGCGCGTTATATGTATGGCCGCGATTTCGAATACGAGACCAACCAGGCGCCGACTGCTTATGAAGCCGCGAATCTGATCAACACACCGGACTACACCAATCCCCTGGGATTGCCGGTGAATGTCTATCTAACCGGCTTTTTCCAGATCGGCACTCCGCAGTTTCTTCTGCGCGGGGCGTATCCTGACGAACGCCGTTGGCAGATCTCCGACACCGTGAATTGGCTGCGCGGAAATCACAGCTTCAAGTTCGGCGGAGACTACGTCCATACTTACGATCTGCTTTCCAACCTGTATAACCAATTTGGCGGCTACACCTACAGCGGCAACACAACCCTGGGCAACTACATCTCCGACCAATACCTCGCCAACACCGCAGGAACTGCCTCCAAGGCAACACACTACACCTTCTTCAACCAGGGCGCAGGTCTTGCAGGACTACCCTTTACGACCGGCGATTACTCCCTGTTCGCCCAGGATGAGTGGAAAGCGACTCGCCGTCTCAGCCTCACTCTGGGCATTCGGTGGGAGTATGAAAGCTTTCCCGGGCAGCCGCTTCCCAATTTGGCTGTTGCGCAAACACTTAAGCTGAACGACATGAAGACCAATTTTGGCCCCCGCGTTGGCTTCGCGTATGACGTGTACGGGAGTGGCCGGACCATCGTGCGCGGCGGCTACGGCATGTTCTTTGCACGTGCAATCAACTCCACCCTTTATCAGGCCATCATTGGCACGGGAGCTGCGGGAAGCCAAACCAACCCGCAGTTCAATGCAGGACAGACCTGCGCTCCCACTTTCCCCCAGGTAGTCGCACCCGCTCAGCAAGGTGCCTGCCTTGGGTCAGCCAGCGGCAACGCCACCGTCGACTATCTCAATCCCAACTTCAAGGTGCCTCAGATCCATCAGGCTGACCTTACCGTTGAGACGCAGATTACCAATCACGATGTGTTTAGCGTCTCCTGGCTCGGATCGTGGGGACGGCGCCTGCCTGATTTTGTGGATGTCAACCTTCCCCCGCCAACTGCTGTCACTTTCACTGTCAACGATCCGCAGCAACAGGGCCCCATCCGCAACGGAACTACCTTCACGACAAACGCATTTCTTGCTACTGCCAATAAGAACCTGCGGCCGAATCCTAATTTCAGCTCGATCACAGACATCTTCAGCGGTGTGACTTCGAATTACGAGGCACTGGTGGGACAGTTCAAGCACCAGCTCTCGCATTCGGTTGAATTCACCGCCAACTACACCTGGTCGCACGCGCTCGACTACGGAGAGAACAACACCACCGGAGCTTCCGCTAATGCCATGCTGGATCCAACGAATATTCGTCTGGAAAAAGGCAATTCCAACCAGAACATTCCCAATCGGCTAGTGATGGCCGCGGTAATCAGCTCACCCTGGCGCTTGCACGGAGCGTGGGGATATCTGGCTAACGACTTTGAGTTGGCTCCTGCTTTCTCCGCGCAAACGGGGCTGCCGTATTCGGTAGGCATCAGCGGCTCCTCCAGCACACTTACCGTCACCCCGGGCGCGGCTGTACAGAAAATTGTCAATACCTCCTCCTTTAACGGGTCGGGAGCTACGTCGAACGACAACCGGGTTCCGATTGTCAACCGCAATGCTAACCAGCAGCCCGCGACGTATGTCGCCGACCTGCGTCTTTCGAAGAGGCTGCTTTTCCGTGAGCGCTACGGGCTTGAGTTCCTCGGCGAAGCATTCAACATTGCCAACCATCCGAATGTGAGCGCGGTCAACACCTCCGCTTATTTCGTCAACGATATACTCCAGTCCGGCTCAAAGACGATTGGGGCGGGCAACACCTTGACTCCGTATTCCACTAAGTTCGGGCAGGTGACCGGCATCAATAACAGCAACTTCGCGCTCAACGTTCGCCAGTTGCAGTTAGGGGTGCGCTTTCAGTTCTAGAGGTGGGTACGACATTTCCAGGAGGGCTTCGTAGAGCCGCAGATCCCTCGGCTACCCCGGATTTCCTGTCCGAGAGTTGCGGCTTCGGTCAGCTGCATGTGGTTCTCTTTAGAGAGAACCACATCAGTGGTCGCCAGTCAGGGCGGTGAAGTAGGAAATCCGGGTACGCTCGGGATGACAAAGGGGACGCCAACGGTTCCATTAAAGCAGCTGCTGAGCAAACGCATTCTATTTCAAGTAACGACTTTCCATGGAAGTGCCGCCGTCCCCTTTGTCATCCCGAGCGAAGCCGAGGGATCTGCGGCTCTACGAACCCGTCGTGGGAATGTTTTCGTTCACTTCAATTCCAATTCCCATTCCTGTCCTACGAGATCTTTGCCGAAGCTGTGGTGGGGTTCTTCTTTCACCAGGCGAAAGCCGGCTCTTTCGTAAATGCGATGCGCCGCGGTCAGAATGCTCTGCGTCCACAGAACAACCTTTCGATAGCCTGCTGTGCGTGCGAAGCGGACGCACTCCTTTACCAAAGTATCGCCGAGGCCCATGCCCCGCGCGCTTGGCTCAACAAACAGCAGGCGAAGCTTTGCGGTGTGTGGTTGCGTGGGGTGCTTGACCAAAAAGATGTGGCCGACGTTCTGGCCATCGACTTCGGCGATCCAACACCGTTCACGGGCCGGCTGGTAATGGGTGATGAACTCAGAAACAATATTCGCCACCAGGGCTTCGAAGGTTTCGTCCCATCCGAATTGCTCTGCGTAGCCAAGGCCTTCCCGATAGACAATCCACCCCATATCGCCAACCCGATGCGGGCGCAGGATATACGGCACTCGATTGGAATCAACTTTCATGAGGATGCTCTCGATCGATCGCATGCAATGAACAAGCTCCATACGGGCCGTGGGTGCGAGCCGCTCCAACGCTTCCCGTGCCTGTTCGTCGGAAAGCGCATTCAGCTTCTTGAAAACAGACTTGCCACGCGTCGTGAGCATCAGTTCCGCGTAACGGCCGTCCTGTTCCGAGGTCTTCCTGGTTAACAGTCCGTCGCGCTCGAATTTTCCCAGGAGACGGCTCAGGTATCCAGCGTCCATTCCAAGCTCTTCGGCGATCTCGCTTGCTTTGGGCGCAGTGCGGGTCGCCAGTTCATAGAGGACGCGGGCTTCCGCCAAACTGTAATCGCTGTTCAGGAGCCCTTCGTTCAAAGTTCCTATGTACCGCGTGTACATGCGGTTGAAATGGCGGAACCTGGCGACCTCGCTGGTCACGTCTGCAGGCGGCGTTTTTGGGGTGGACGCCATGCATGCAGTATCATTTACATTGATTGACTATGTCAACCAATATGAATGATAGCGGCAACATCTTTTGACCAGCGTAGCCGGGGGTTGGTATTTTGCCCACTAGTGCTGACTTCGCAAAGGAAAACTCATGAACCTCACAGAAGCGCCTGAGATCGTGGCTTGGCCACCGACCCACTATGTCTTCGTTGAGAAGGTTGGACCTTTTCAAACCCATGCTCCCCAGGCTTGGCAGAGCTTCCATCAACTGGTAGCCGGGGTTGCGGAGCACAACCAGATCACGGGATATATGAGCCTCTACAAAGTGGGGCCCAAGATATACCGCGCGGGAGTTTCACTCGCCGCGCCGCCGGAGAAATTATCGAAAGACCTCAGCTACGTGGAATTCCTAGGTGGCAAGTACAGCCGCTTTGTTTTGACCGGACCTTACTCGGATCTCGGCCCGGCAAGCGGTCGAGTGCAGGAAATTATTTCTCAGAAGAAGCTGCCGCTGCGCGACGACTATTTCATCGAGAACTACGTGAACGATCCGAGGACGACGCCCGAAGATCAGCTGATCACCCAGATACTGGTTCCCACGGTCTAATCTCACCCCTAGCGCACTGCGCCTGCCGAGTTCTCGAGAACGATATTGGAGAGCACGGCTGAGTCGGTTGTGGCAGGCAGATGGGAGCAGAAGCCGATGCCCACGTAAAACGGCTCGTCGAAATGCAGGCTGATGGGCGGGCCCAACTGGTGCATCGGTTCGCCCGCGAGACTGACGAAGATGGCGATCGAATCGCCATGTTTTTCAATTCCGATACGCTTCGCTTTGATCCCGGCCAGGGTGCCCCCGAAACGAAACTGTGCATCCTTCATGAGCGCACCTTTGTCCGGACGCCAGGCCAGGTGGATCATGCCCACCCCATGTTCTCCAATCATGGCCTCTTTGGAGTCATCTTCCAGATTCTGGCGAATGATGAGAACTGCCTTGCGATCGCCGTATCCCTTGGGATCGGAAAATGTGACATCGGCGGCGAGAGAAAAGTCTCCAGACATCTTCTTCCACAAGAAGCGGAACTCATCGCGCGAGTACCAGATGTTGTAGCCGGCCGATGTGACGGTGTACTGCTGCGTGGAGGCGTCGTAGCTGGCTGCGCCCGGCACGATTGCAGCGCCGATGTCAGACTGACCCTGAAACACGCCAATAGGGATATCAAAATTTCTGCTTGGCCGGTGAAAGTCGGCGGGCGGGGGCACCTGGACGTGCGTGGGGGATCCTGGCTGGGCCCAATCCGGCACCGCAGGTCCGGCAGCTTGACCAAACAAAAGGTGAGGTGTGAGGCACACCAGCAGGCTGAGCACGGAAGATAGGCCGAAGCGAAGTACCGCAAGACGAACTGAGTGTTCCATAGGAATGCACTCTAGCAGAGTGTGAGAACCTGCCGGTCCAATTTCTGTCCCGACCAAGAATCATGGGGTGCCCCATATCTCGCTCGTTTTTCGCGAGATGTGGGATGCCACGGCTGCTGATCTACATTCTTCGGCTTACCAGGGACTGCCAATCTACTGCGGTACGTTGCCCGGAGAGGTCTGTTCGGAAGATTTCTGTGCGGCGGCCTTATCCGCAGCGGCCAATGCTTTCTTAAACGCTGCCACTGCGGGGACCGTCTGTGGATTGAGGCCATCCCGCCCTACATATTTCCACGCCGGGGCAGCGTAGGCGGGATCGTCGCCCCCTTTGAAAACAGTAAATGAGTCCTCCGAGTCCCCCATATCTTCTGGAGAGCGGGACGTTTGCTGGCCCGGCCCAAGGCCAGGCTCAGTCTGCAGATTTGGCTGAGAACTCCGTGGAGGCCCCATCGATCCGCCGTGGTCGTTAGGGTTGATCCCTCCGCTACCCTGTCGAGGATCGGGCATCGTCTCGTCCATTAAACGCCGGTTTCCCCTGCGCACCACGACAACCAGATCCGCGGTTTTTCTGTCCGAGACCGGTTCGAACCTTCCCCACTTCAGCAGGGCCGCCTCGACATCTCTTTGTGCGATTTGATTCGCTTGCGGATCGTCGATCGACATATTTGCAGTCCGGTCGATGACGACGGCGATGGTTCGAGCCTGAAGCACATAGGGCGGCAAAGTGCCTTTCGTCTTGTCTTTCGCGAACCCAAAGGTCGCCACGAGACCTAGCGCAATAACAATAGATACGCGTTTTAACATCCCGCCCCCCTGACTCCAACGCAAGAATCATACGCCGATTCAGCAGTTCAGAGCGCCTCGGAGAGTTTACGGCGTACAAGAGAAGCGATATTAAAATGACCAAATGAGCGAAGCCCGGATCCGGCTCGGCGTGCCATCAGATGATGAACAGGTGGCTCGTCTTTGCGAGGCGCTATGGCCCGAGACCTCCTGGGAAGAGCATCAGCAGGAGATTAGGCCGATTCTTTCGGGCAAGCCAAGAGCCACGTTGCCGTCAGTGATCTTCGTTGCCGAAGCAACAGATGGCTTGCTCGCCGGTTTTCTCGAAGTCGGCTTGCGTTCGCACGCGGATGGTTGCGATACGCGGCAACCGGTGGGTTTCGTGGAAGGCTGGTTTGTGACAGAAAGCCTGCGCAGAAGAGGCTTGGGTGCGCAATTGCTAGCTGCCGCGGAGGATTGGGCGCGTAGCCATGGATGTGTCGAGATGGCTTCGGATACCTGGATCGACAGTAGTCTTTCTCAACGTGTCCATGAAATGTTGGCTTTCGAAGTTGTTGATCGCTGTGTCCATTACAGGAAAGCACTGTAGCTTTTTATACGTTCGATTGCATGCCTGCAAAACGTACCTTCGACGCCGAACTCGCCACCCTGGAAGCTCTCCGCGACGCGTCGCCGGAAGTCGCCGAGCCCGAGCTTGCCAAGGCGCTGAGCCATCGCAACAATCTGATCGTCTCCAAGGCCGCCGCACTCATCCTTCATCACCAGCTGACTGCACTCATACCAAATCTTGCCACAGCCTTTACACGGTTCGTCGAAAATTCCGCAAAGTCTGACCCACAGTGTTGGGCCAAAAATGCTCTCGCTAAAACATTGGCCGCGTTTGAATATCAAGAACCAGAACTGTTCCTTGTTGGCATGCGACATGTCCAGCTTGAGCCAGTTTGGGGCGGATCGGCCGACACCGCCGGAACGCTGCGCAGTACATGTGCGCTCGCGCTGGTCCAATGCCGCGAACTAAACAGCCATCGCCTGCTCATCCAGCTCATTCCGCTGCTGGCAGACAAAGAACTCCCAGTCCGGATCAACGTGGTTCGTGCCATCGAGCAGGTGGGCAACGACTCCGCCGCGCTCCTCCTCCGCATGCTTGCCGAGCTCCCCTCGGATAATCCCGAATTCCAGGGAGCCTGCTTCTCTGGGGTGCTGGCGCTCGAAGGCCCTTCTGCGATTGCGTGGGCCGGACGGTTTCTCTCTCGCGAAGATGATTCTGCCGCGGAGGCCGTCATGGCGATCGCCCAGACGCACACGATAGAAGCATTCCAGTTGCTGCGATCCACGTTCGCCGCCGCGCGCGATGCCTGGTTCCGTAACACCGTTCTCTCTGCCATCGCACTGACTCGCCGGCAGGAGGCCGTAGACTGGCTCCTCGGCCTGGTAGCGAACGAGGAGGACGACCAGGCCTCCGGCGCCCATGAAGCTCTGTGCCGCTCCGCCCCGTCAGCCGACACCCTGGACCGTCTCAAACAGCTTGGCAAGCCGTGTATTTAGAACAGTGCCCAACGCGCGGACTAGGTTTGGTTCGGCAGGGATGCAGTGGAGAGCCACCAGCCAAAACCAGAGCACCAGCAACTCTCGTCAGGCGAATCGTCTCGATGCAGCGAATTCACCTTCCTCCAATCGTTAGTCCTGAAGGCTTCAGTGACTCTTCTTCCCTCGGCGTCATTGCGAGCGCCAGTGCAGGGGACGAACTGCGCCGGGAATAAGAATCTGGCTCGGTATCCCTGGTCGCTCTGCCTGGTGATCAGAAGCATCGCTCCAAAGCCCTCGCCCGGCGTCAGCGGAAATAATAAGCGCCCACCTGGTTTCAGAGCATCCAGCCAGACGGGTAGCGGTGCAGTCGCTCCAGCGTTCACGTACAGCACATCACACTGGGGCAGCGGGCCTTCCGAGCCGGAGCGATGATGAATGGTGACGTGTGGGAATCTGGCCAGGTTGGACATGGTGCGTTTCGCCAGCGCGGTATCAATTTCGTAGGCATCCACCACTCCTTCTTCGCCCACGAGCTTAGCCAGTATGGTTGTGTAGTAGCCAGTACCAGCCCCTACGTGGACCACCCTTTCTCCGCGCTTAATTGCCAGAGTGGATAGACAAGAGGCATGCAACGTTGGTTCTCCGTTATTGAGCGGTCCCTCCGTGCCCAGGGCCACGACGATATCCTGATAAAGAAACGTTGGATCGTCCGTAGGTGTTTCAATGTAGCCGGCCGTCGTGGACACCTTCCAGGGAGGCGGACCGACGAAATGCTCGCGAGGCGTGGACGCGAAAGCTGCCGCAAGCTCGCTGCCCGCCGCGACGCCGGCCTTAGCGGTAACCAGCCTGGCAAAAAATAGCCTGTGCGCCTCGAGACGTTCCATGCCTTGCTCCTTGCCGTATTTAGGGCGGAACTTAAGAGCAACCTCGACATCCTATCAAGTTAGATGCTGACCTGTTCTTGCCCGCAGTGCTCGATGATTTTTGAAGCCATCGCCTGTTGCGGGACGTCATATTGGGAGAACGTGAGGTCGAGAAACTGCGAGGAAGCGCGATGAAGATGTGGATGACCCTGGCGGTCTTTGCGGGCCTGTTGAGCGTGGCTGGATTGGTGCAGGGTCGACAGACTGCAGCCTCTCCCCAGGCTGCTCCCGCGGCAGCGTCTCCCGATAGCGACGAGGAGCCGGACATGCCCGTGGCCAAACCGGCTAGCTCTGCCGGCGCCACGGTGGAGTCCCAAACAAGTGCAGCCTGGGACATGCTCAATAATGCATTTTCCGACAAAACGACGAAGGCGGAGCCGATGAGGATCGACGCCATTGCTTCGCTTGGAACACTCGGGGATTTTCCTCAAGCCGTAGGTTCGTTGCGCGATGCGGAAAAGGATCAGGATCGGTATATTCGGCTGGCTGCAGTGACCGCGATGGCCTCCAGCAAGAAAGCGATCTTTATCCCTGACCTGAAGCAGGCACTCAACGACAATGCACCAGAGGTTAGTTTTTCCGCCGCGGTAGGTCTCTGGAAGATGAACGACAAGAGCGGTGAGAGCGTTCTAGAGGCAGTCCTTGAAGGAGACCGCAAGGCAAATCGCGGCCTGGTGAGTTCGGAGAAACACGAGGCCGATCAGGATCTGCACAGCCCTACAAAGTTGGCAGAGATCGGAGCGGAGCAGGGCGCATTCGCGTTGCTGGGCCCCTTTGGTTTTGGACTCAGCGCAATTCGCGGGCGCAGGGGGCAGAACGGAATTCATCCCAGAGTGGTTGCAGCCACCTTACTTGGTGAGGATAAGTCGACCGCGGCGATGAAACAATTCATAGACGCGCTCGACGATTCCGACCCCGCGGTGCGTACTGCGGCTGCGCGACTGCTGGGCGATTATCACGGCAAGGAAGTGACGGATGCGCTCAGCGAAGAACTCAGCGACGCCAAGCCCGCGGTGCGACTGATGGCCGCCGCCTCGTACATACGCGCGGCCCATCCAGAACCAGAGAGCAACCGGCGTAAGAAAACAACATCCATAAGCTCAACTCGTCAGCACTCCACCACTCAGTCAAGAATCGCGCAATAAATGAACACACAGCACGCCATAAGCGCTAATTGTCTAGGTTGTTCCCCCAAACTCCCACAAAGGCGTCATCCTGAGCGGCGCGCGTCACCCATCTATCGCGTGAGACAGTGCTTGTGAGCGTAGCCGAAGGAACCCCAGCGCTCCCTATCTTACCCATGCTGCTCGTACCCTTCCGACCACCGAAGCCCGCGAACAGGATCTGTCGTGGCAAATCTACAAGCTAAATGCTCTAAGGCTGTTTCCGTCAACTTCCCACAAAGGCGTCATCCTGAGCGGAGCGCCTCACCCATCTATCGCGTGAGACAGTGCTTGTGCGCGGAGTCGAAGGACCCCAGAGATGCTGTCTTACCTATGCTGCTCGCACCCTTTCGACCACCGAAGCCCGCGGATCGCGCAATAAATCCTCAAGCTGGCCGGCCTCGACGACATTCAAAGAATGTAGAAAGCTCACGGCCTAAGGCTATTTCCGTCAACTCCCCACAAAAGCGTCATCCTGAGCGGAGCGCCACGCCCATCTATCGCGTGAGACAGTGCTTGTGGCGCGCAGTCGAAGGACCCCATCGATGCTGTCTTACCCACGCTGCTCGTACCTTTTCGACCACCGAAGCCCGCGATCGCGCAATAAGTTCTCAAGCTGGCCGGCCTCGCCGACACTCAAAGAAGTGGAAAGCCCACGCGTCGAGTTCCACGAACAAACCCGGCGACTCCATTTCCTCTCCGAGCCGCGAAAAGATCGTGCCACCTATTGGATCGACCAACTCCCACTCGCCATCCTCTGCGCTGGCCCATGGAACCTGCACCCGGGCCTGCGAGGAGGAGTCGCTAAAATTGACGATGACCAGATACCTCTCGTCATCTTTCAACCAACTCCAGCACAACAAATTTTGAAAGGTCGCATTGTCTGGCCAACCAGTTCGGCTGCACAAACTCCAGTGGCCATCACGGAAAGCGGGCCTGTCCGTCGCTTTCAGGAGCGTCTCGTAGAACAATTGCAACTCCTGATCGACTGATTCGTCCGGGCGCCTACCGAGAAACACAGGCGGTCTCACTTTGCGCCCCTCGAATTGACCCTCATGAAAAAGCCTGAGCCCTGGAAGCGTGGCAACAATCACTGCCACCGCCCGTTGCTTCGCCGGTGGAAAGACAGTTGCCGCTCGTGGTTCGTCGTGGTTTTCCGTGAATCGAAGTAGTTTGTCCTGATAACCAAGATCAGCACGCAGATGTTGGCGAATGCTCGCTGCGTTGGTGTGCTCCAGGCGATCGTAGAGTCGCTTGTCGTAACAGAAATCGAAACCCAGCTGTTGCAGTTGCCACTCTTTATCCCAATACGCTTCCGCGATCCAGACGAAACCAGGAAACTTCCGTTTGACCACAGAGATTACGTCTGTCCAGTATTCCGATGCGGGCCCGGGTCCAGCGAGTCCGCCCCAGGTGCGTTCGAAAATCTCATTCAGGAATAGCATCGCCATGTCACATCGGATGCCGTCGCACTGCCCGGCAATGCTGGATACCGTAGATATCGCAGCCTCACGAAGTCCTGGTGCGAAGGCATTCAACTGCAAGACATCTGGCCACGGCGGAAAATAAGGATCCTTTCCACGGGCGTAAAACGTTCCCGCTCTATCAAAGTAGGAGATGTCGTCGTGGCCGGCATCATGGGAACCGAGGATGAAATACTCAGGATGATTGGCCACCCATGGATGATCGAGCGCCACGTGATTGGGCACATAGTCCAGGATCAGTTTCATGCCCCGCTTCGAGAGTTCGCTCCGGGCAATGGCAAGACTCTCTGGGCCGCCAAGATGGGAATCGACTACGTAACGTCTTACGCAATAGGGCGATCCGTGGTTGTCCTCAGGTAGAAAGTCAGGCAGGGCTCGCCGGAAATCGTCAACCAGTCCTTGATTTTGATTCGAAATCGCAATGCCGGCTGGACTTCGTTCCCAAACTCCCATCAGCCAAACAGCATCGAAGCGATAATTCGCGAGAGCGTCCCACTCGGCTGCTGGGATCGAGGCCAGGGTAACCGCCCTTCCATACTTCTGGCTCAATTCGAAGAGCCAGATCCAGGTGTTGATCTCATACAGGGTTGGGTATCGATGCCAGGTGGATAGGTGTGACTCGGCGTTCTTTGTTGCAGCGACACTGGTACCCACAATTCCTCCTGCAAATGGGTCGACAATCGGCTCCTGCTAGGTTCAAGCTACCATTTTCTATCGGGCAACCACGGCGTCCCTACGTCTAAGTATCACCACCACCTATTGAACTGGACCGCGCCCCCGGCGGCAGGAGGCTTAGCCCCTTGATGAAATGTGCGTTGCTGCTTGCTTTTGCCTTGTATGGAACGGGATCAGTGGCCGCCCAGACCCCGGTGGAGTTGAACCCCCGGGAAGCTAGCCTTTGGCAGCACATCGCCGGACCTCGCGAGGCAATCCACGCGGACCTGGACAAGCTCTCTCCCATGGAAAGGATCAACGCGCGAGTGGAGCTCGAGGTCATCGTTTCGCCCGGCGGCCGGGTTTTGCAGGCGCACGCGACGCGAGGCCCGGCGCAGTTCTACGATCAGGCGGAGGCGATCGAGAGGGATCGTCTATTCACGCCCTTTACCAGGGATGGCAGGCCGGTACTTGCCAAGGTAAACGACGTGGTCGAGATAGTCCCACCGGAGACGTGGCTTCCAACCAACGTCCCTTTTCCTGAGAAGGTGGACCTGCGTACGCTCGTCATTGCGCTAAGTCGAACGAGGTGCTACGGCAGGTGCCCCGCGTACACCGTATCGCTCGAAGGATCCGGTGTCGTGCACTTCGTAGGAGAAGCCTATGTGCTCGTGCCCGGCCATCATACGGCTCACGTCTCGCCGGAGACGATCCAGACCCTGCTGAATGCATTTCGCAAAGCGAATTTCCTGTCGGCAAAAGACAGTTATAGCGCAATGGTTACGGATAATCCCAGCCAGACCATCACTTTGAAGATCGGGGAAACGACCAAGGTGGTCGAGAGACTACGTCGGTACCGCCGCCGGGATGCCGGATGCCATACGCGCGCTGGAGCAGCAAATCGATGAAGCGGCTGGGACCGAGCGCTGGATCAAGGGCAATGAGGAAACCTACAAGGCGCTCCGGGCGGAGCATTGGGATTTCAGCAGTGCCGGCGCAGACAACATCGCCCTCTACCGGAGCGCCATCGAGCGTAAGGATCCGAATCTGCTCGAGGCGCTCCTGCGTGCCCGAGCTCCGGTAGATATTGCAGATGAGAAGAAGCGAGAGGATGCGCCCATTTGTGTGGCCAGTTCGTCGGGCAATGCGGTTCTGGTCGAGCGCATGTTTGCCCAGCAACCGGGAATGAGCAAGGCGGTGCTGCAGCCTTGTCTTGCTGCCGCCGCCCTCAGCGGGAATGTGGAATTGCTCGACTTCTGGATTGACAAGGGAGCCAAGCCCGAGGGCGCGGGCAGCATATTGAGAAATGGGATTCTCTCAAAAAACGCGGCCATGGTGCGACGCCTGGTGGAGTATCCGGTGGATGTGCATGAGCGCATCAATGACATTCCGTTACTCAGCTTTGCGGTAGAACGCGCCGGCGAAGGGTCGGAGGGTCCCGAAATCGTTGGCCTGCTCCTGAAGGCCGGTGCGTCGCCCAACGAGAAGGACTGGCAAGGCCGAACGGCCCTATTCTCCGTAGGACTACAAAAGGCGTCCATTCAGCCACTGATTTCGCTGCTGCTGGCGTCGGGAGCGGCCGTCGATGCTCGCGACAAGAACGGCGATACGGCGCTGATGGGCCACGCCTTCATCCTGGAAATGGTCCGTGCGTTACTGGCTGCCGGGGCCGATCCCACGTTGGCAGACAATCGAGGTCAAACCGCGTTGACGATGGCGCGCCGGTTTGCTTGTGAACCCTGTGCAACGACGATAGAGGAGGCGGTACGCAAACGGGCCGCAACGACTGCGGGAGCTGGCCAGCCGTAGCCTGGCTACTCCGTCCGCAACGCCTGCATGGGGTCGATCGAAGCGGCGTGCCGCGCGGGGATGAGAGCAGCGATGAACCCGCAAACGGCAAGCAATACGCAGACCCACAAGATCGTGGTTGGATCGTGTGCGCCGACGCCAAAGAGGAAGGCTTTGATGGTTCGGGTGGCGATCCAGGAGCAGGCAAGGCCGGAGACCAGGCCCAGGCCCAACAAGAATCCTGCCTTCCTCAGAATCATCAGCGTGACGTCGTCTCGTTGCGCGCCCAGAGCCATCCGGATACCCAATTCTCGGCTTCGGCGGCTCACGGAATAGGTTATGAGACCATAGAGGCCAACCATCGCGAGAAACAGAGCCATGCCGGCAAAAACGGTGAGCAGCGTAGTTTGGAACCGTCGCTGTGCGCTCGCCTCCGATACCAGGTCGCCCATCGTGTGAATATCGGCCAACCCAAGGGCTGGGTCGATACTCTTCAGGGTTGCTCGAATCTCGGCCACCAGGGCAGACGGTGGAAGCTCCGAACGAACAACGATCGATCCGCCGTCATAGTCCGGGACATACATCTGTGGCTGTGGCGTTTCTTCCAGGCTGGTATGGCGCACATCCGCGACTACGCCCACGACAGTACTCCATTGAGTATGGTTGTCGTCAGTACTGATCCGTCCGCCAATCGGATTGCGGTTGGCAAAATACACTTTGGCAAATTGTTGGTTGACGATGGTTGGCCGCGAAGTGCTGGAAACATCGCTCTCGGTAAAGAAGCGCCCCGCGATTAGCGGAATATTCATGGCTGAAAAATATTGCGGTGTGACGCCACGTCCTTCGGCCATTTGATCTTTCTCGTTCGCGAAGCCCTCTACCCAAAAGTACCCCAGGCTTTCGGAATGAGTGAGTGGAAGGTAGTTGATGCCGCCAGCCACGTTCACCCCCGGAAGGGCGCTTATTTTGCCAATGAGATTGGCGAAGAATGGGCGACGTTGCTCCGGTTGTGAATAGCGCGCGTCAAGCAGGACGTTCATGGTGACCGTGGACGGCGAGAACCCTGTGTCGACCGATTCGACGTTCAGGTAACTGCGGATCAGCAGCCCGGAGCAGGCAAGCAGCACCACCACCATCGCCGCCTCCACGACGATCAACGCGCTTTGCGAGCGGCTGTGCGTGGGCACCGGGTTGAATGCCAGGAAACCGGCAGGGCTCACCCTGGAAACAGCCAATGCCGGCAGAATGCCGGTCAACAGGCTGGTGAGCAGAGATACGCCGACAGTAAACAGCAAGACCCGCATATCCAGCGAAGCTTGATTGAGGCGCGGAATATTGCCGGGGTCGAGATGGGGCAGGATGCGTAGAAAGATCCAGGCCAAGCCAACTCCGAGGGCTCCCGCGGCAACGCCGATCAGCAGCGACTCGGTAAGCAGTTGACGAATGATGCGGCTGCGGCCCGCTCCCAGCGCGACCCGCATGCCAAGTTCGCGCATCCGGTGAGCGGCCCTGGCCAGAAGCAGGCAGGCCGCATTTCCGCAGGCAATTAGCAGCACCAGAAACACCGCACCAAGCAGCATCCACATGAGGGGACGCACCGGGCCGAGGGCGGTGTCCAGGAACCCCTTGATGAACGCGCCCCAACCTCTGAGGCCGGTATGAAGCGCGTCCAGGCGAGTCATGATGGTGCCCATTTCCAATTGCGCCTGACTCACCGAGACCCCGGGGCGCAAACGAGCGATCACCTCATCGCTTCCCGGTTCGCGATCCATCTTCTGCTTTGGGGTCAGCGCAAGTGGGATCCAGATGTGTGTGGTTTTGCTGGCAGCGACTCCATTAGCCAGGTCGGAGTCGGATGGGTACTGAAACGACGGCGGCATAACTCCAATGATTTTGTAACTGGTGCCATCCAGGGGAATGGAGCGCTCTAAGATGTCCGCTCTGCCCCCGAACATCGAGTGCCAAAGCGAATGGCTGATCACGGCCACCCTCTCATGGCCCGGCTGATTGTCGTCGGCCCCGATCGCGCGGCCGAGTACCGGACTCGACTGGAGAGTCGCGAAAAATCTCTCGTCCACGCGAGCAGCGCCCATCCGCTCCACCGAACCGCCTAACGCGAGATTGAACGTTGCCTGCTCAAAGGCGGTCATGTCGGCGAACGAATGGCTCTGTTGCTTCAAGTCGTAGAAGTCCGCGTAACTCGGCGTCATGACGTCAGCAGGGATGGGGATGTGTGGGTTGGGCGTGAACAGATAGACTAGCCGCTCAGGGTCTCCGTAGGGCAACGATCGAACCAGGACCGCATTCACCAGGCTGAAGATGGCCGTACAAGCCCCGATGCCGAGGGCAAGCGTGAGCACAGCGGTGACGGTAAACCCGGGACTTCTGCGTAGCGTGCGCAGACCATAGCGAGTGTCCCGCAAAAGAGAATCGAGCCAGGGAAGAGTGCGCTGCTGGCGATGGGCCTGTCTTGTTTGCTCTGCGCCGCCGAGATGCAGGAGGGCCTGGCGCCGCGCTTCCTCGGGCGCCAGCCCGGCGCGGATGCCGTCGTCGGTATGAAACGCGATGTGAGATTCGAGTTCGGCAGAGAAGTCATCGTCCGAACGGCGCCGGTTGAATAAGCCGAGAATACGAAGGCCGAAGGCTCGCACTTTGCGCATGGCGCCTCCTTATGCCTCGCCAGCCGGGGTCAGGAAGCGCGCCAGGATCGCGGTGGTCTGCTCCCATTCGGCGGCCGCTTTCTTCAATTGCCGCTGGCCGGCTTTGGTCAGCTCGTAATACTTTGCCCGGCGGTTATTTTCGGAGACGCCCCAGTGGGAGCGGATGAAGCCTTCCTGCTCCAGTTTGAGCAGAGCCGGATAGAGGGTGCCGTAGTTCAACTGCAGCAGATCGCCGCTGGTCTGCTCGATCCGGCGCGCGACACCATAGCCATGGAGCGGACCGAGCGTCTCAAGCGTGCGCAGAACCATCAGCGCAAGAGTTCCTTGCCAAACATCGGTTTTGTCGCCCACCATTTCTCCTATGGTTACCCAATAGGAGAAATATAATCTCCGACCTACGGGAATGCAAGAGTTGGAGGGAATCGACGGGTGCCCCACGTTCGCCCAAGCGTACGTGGGACGAAAAGATGGGCGAAGCCCAACGACCGCTCTCGTTACATCAGACACAGAAGGGACCGGTCAGCGTTCTTCGAGGAACTCAGAACGACAGTCCTGGGTGCGGCCTTCTCCAGCGCCGCGTGGCAGTCGGGATGACAATTCATCTTGGAAACTATACTTAGCGTTCCCAAACAAAATTGTCATCCCGACCGGAGCGTAGCGTAGTGGAGGGATCTGCGGTGCGCCCTTCGGGCTTCCCAAATTCGGGAGTTCTCACGCAGACTCTTTAGCTCTGCCACCAAAAAACAGCGTGGCGCTACTCATAGCGCAAAGCAACCATCGGATCTACTTGGTGGCTCGATATGCCGGCAGATAGCAGGCCAACAGGATCACCAACACGATCAACAAGGGAACCACGGAGAAAATCAGCGGATCAGTGGCTTCCAATCCGTAGAGAAGACTTGCCATGAATGCGTTTCAGCAGCAGCGCGCCGAGCTACGCCTGCGACAACCCCAGCAATAGCCAGCCTTCGCCCCCTGCGCAGAATCAGAGACAAGACCTGCCTGCGAACGCGCGCCCAGTGCGATGCGAATGCCGATCTCCCTGGTGCGCTGTGAAACGGAATAGGCCATGACGGCATAAACTCCGATTGCGGCCAAGCCAAGCGCGAGCCCGGAAAACATGCCCAGCAGCGACAGATCGAAGCGGCGCAAAGACCCGGAATCCGTCACCATCGAATCCATGGTCTTCACTTCGTAGACTGGCACATTCTTATCGACATCCGCCACCGCGGCGCGAATCGAAGGGCAGAAGATCGCTCTCGCCAAGGGTGCTGCGGATGGCAATGCCCATATTCGCTTCCAGCAGTGGCCGAATTGTGTCGGGAATCTGCGTATAGGGATAATAGGCGGTAGGCTCAATGTCCACATCCGCGCCCCAGTGCCGGATATCCCCGGCAACTCCCACCACCGTGCACCATGAGCTGCCTTTGAAATCAGGCTTCAGCCGTTTGCCAACCGGGTTTTCTCCCGGCCAATATTTGCGAGCGAGGCTCTCGCTCACAATCGCGACCGCGGGCGTACTCGCTGTGTCGTGTTCGTTGAAGGCGCGCCCTTGCAGCATCGGAATCTGCAAGGTGCGAAAATAGTCTTCGCCGACCGCTCGATAGCGGGTAACGATCTCCCCCTGTACGGGGACTGGATTTTTCCCCTCAACAGCAATGGGCATCGAAGGATCAGTGCCGCTCATGGGCAAGTCGCGAGCCACCGCTGCCGATTGCACTCCGGGCACAGCTTGAATTCGCTCTGCCACCTGCTGATAAAAGTCCGCAATGCGCTGCCCTGTCAACTGCGAGGGCGCAGCGATGCGGAAGGTCAGCACGTTCGTCGGAACAAACCCCAGCTCGACGCTCCGCAGTGACCAGAGGCCCTTCAGTGCAAGCCCTGTACCAATCAGCAGAATGCACGCCAGCGCGGTTTCGGTAATCACCAGCACGGAACGGTGCGTCGCCAAATCCCTGGCTGGTGGCGCTTCCCCGCTCCCTCAGACCATCGTTCACATCGACACGCGCGGCCTCAATGGCTGGAGCCATCCCAAACAGAATGCCCACCGCCACAGAAATCAGAAGCGAATATGCCAACACGCCACCATCGATGCTGACTTCCTCGATGCGAGGAACGCTCGGAGGATGAATCGCCAGCATCCCGCGCAGAGCAAGAAATGCAACGGCAATTCCAAGCGCACCGCCGACGGACGCCAGCAACACGCTCTCCGTCAGCAGTTGCCGGACAACTCGTGATGGCGAAGCACCCAGCGCCGTACGGAGCGCCATTTCACGCCGCCGCGCGGATCCTCGGGCCAGCAACAGGTTTGCCACATTGGAGCAGGCAATCAGCAGCACAAAACCGACGCAACCCATCAGCATCAGCAGCGCGGGCCGCACATCGCTGGTGAAAGCGTCATTGAACGTCTGGAGATAAACGCCAAACCCCACATCGCCGGTCGCATCTTCGCGGTGCAGGCGGGCCGCAATTGCCATCAAGTTCCGCCCGCGCCTGCTCCAAGCTCACTCCATCAGGCAGGCGAACAAAGCCGCCCAGCCAGTGAACGTTCGGCGATGAGCCGATTCCGTTGTTCCGGCGCAATTGCAACGGCGTCCACAGCAACTCCTTGCCGCCGAAGATATCGAAGCCGGCGGGCATTACGCCTACGACGGTATAAGGCGCTCCGTCGAGTTGGATGGCCGTGCCGGTGATGCGGGGATTTGCTTTATAGCGGTTTTTCCATAAAACGTAGCTCAGCACAACGAAGTTGCCCGATCCTGCAACGTCTTCCTGTGCGGAAAACAAGCGGCCTAGTATCGGTTGCACGCCCAGCATCGGCAGCATGTCATACGACACCTGGCCGCCGGGAATGCGCTCAGGCTGGTCCTCGGCGCTGCTCAGGTTGAACTGCCAGTTGACGTGAGCGCCTATCTTCGCCAACAGTCCACCCTGCTGCTTCCAATCGAGAAAGTCCTGGGTAGAGAAGAGATTGAGGTTCCCATTCGCCTGGCGCTGGGAGACCACCAGCACGCGTGCGGGATCCTTGAAAGGCCAGGGCTTTAACAGCACGGAATGAATCACGCTGAACATCGCGGTGTTGACGCCGATCCCGAGCCCCAGGGTGAGCACCGCCGCAAGCGTGAATCGACGTGACTTGAGAAGGGATCTGATCCCATAGCGAACGTCCTGCAGCAGGCTTTCCATTGTTCTCACCTCTTCGCTTCAGACGATGGTCCCACAATTATGTCAACGAACCACGGCATTCGGATAATTGACCCGCCGACGAAAGCTTTGTTGCGCATACCTATTTGCAAAATAGGTATGCGGGGAATAAGATCAACTCAATTATGGGAAAGAACCCTGAGTTCCGCGATCTTTTCCCCGGTGCGCTGGAGATGATGATCCTGCACTCCCTCCGGCTGAAACCAATGCACGGCTACGCCCTGGTCAAACACATCAAGCAGGTTTCTGACAACTTATTGCAGATCGAAGAAGGATCGCTTTATCCGGCGCTGCAAAGAATGCTTAAAGAGGGATGGGTGCAATCGAAGCCGGGGGTTTCTGCCAAGGGACGTCCGACCCGAATTTATGTGCTGACTCCTGCTGGCCGGCGCCGTCTCGAGCAGGAAATTTTGAGTTTCGACAAGATGTTTGCGGGCATCACCCGGGTGCTGGCAACCGCTAAAACAGGTTCGCAATTGGTGTAGACCGAAGCGATAGGCCCTTTCGTGGTTTTCTCCCAAGGAAAACCACTCCTCGCGATCTTTATCAGACCACAGTAATTGCGAAACTGCTTTAAAACATAGGATGTCCGATGCGCTGGTTCAAATCGATCTTCTCTCGCCGAAGCCAGTACGACGACCTTTCAATCTCCATTCAGGAGCACCTGGAAGAGAAGATCGAAGACCTGGTGGAGGAGGGCATGTCGCGAGCGGATGCGACCAACCTTGCCCGCCGGGAGTTCGGGAATGTAACCCTGATCGAACAGCGCAGCCGCGAGGTCTGGCAATGGTCTCTGCTCGAGAACCTTGCCACTGACCTGCGCTTTGCCTGGCGGCAGGCTGTGAAATCTCCGCGATTCACCTTTGCAGCCGTCGCGACGCTGGCAATTGGCATGGGTGCGCAGGCCACAATTTACAGCGTGGTGCACGCGGTGTTGATCGACCCCTTTCCGTATCGGGACGCGCTGCGTATGGTGCATCTGCACCTCTACGATAAGACGCCGTTCCCCTTTGACCTGGCAATGACGGGTCCGCAGTTCCTCGAGTTCCAGAAATTGCCAGTGCTCGACGGAGCCATCGCGGAGGACCTCTTTAGCCGCGCTCTGACCGGAGAAGAACTACCCGAGCAAGTGCAGACAGCGCGTTTGTCGCCAGACGGGTTTGCGTATTTCGGCGTGCCAGCCCTCCTCGGACGCGAGTTCTCGCCAGCAGACAGCGCGCAGGTAGCGGTGCTGAGCTATCCGTTCTGGAAGGCGCATTATGCGGCGCGCAACGACATTGTTGGGAAAACGTTGCAATTAGATCACGAGAACTACACCATCCTGGGTGTCCTGCCGCAGCGTTTTGCCTGGATGGGCTCCGACTTGTACACACCGCTCACCTACTCAGCCGATCCTCATCGGATTGCCAACGTTTACGGGCGTTTGAAGGTAGGCGTAAGCGACCGGACGGCGGAAGAGGCGATTGGGCCGATGCTGGCCGCGTTCGCTAAACAAACGCCGGACAGTTTTCCGCCGAACTTCAAAGTGCATCTGGTCCACATCAACGAGCTGCTCGTTGGGCGGATGCGTGGCGTGCTGATCCTTCTTTCCGTCTCGGTATCGTTCCTGCTGGTGCTGGCGTGCGCGAATGTGGCCATTCTCCTGCTCGCGCGAGGCGAAGCGCGGCAGGCGGAGATTGCGTTACGCAAGGCTCTCGGCGCGAGGCCGCGGCGAATCGTGACCCAGTTATTAACAGAGTCCTTGCTCCTCTCCGTCACCGGCGGAGTCTGCGGCGTGTTGCTGGCGCTGGCAGGGATTCGGCTCGTACGGCACTTTCTCGTTCCGTTGCCGGGGCTATTTCCGCCCGAGGCCAACATCGCACTCAATCTGCCGGTGCTGCTTTTCGGTGCGGTCGTGTCGGTGCTCACGGGGGTGGCGTGTGGCATTTGGCCTGCGGTGCGCACAGCGCGCACGGATCTAAGGCAGGCGGCGGATGCTGGATCGCACAAACTGGCTGGGCGAAAGGGCACGCACAACAGCCACATCGCGTTGCTCGGTGGCCAGACGGCGATTACCGTGCTCCTGCTTGCATGTTCGGGCGCGACCGTACAGAAATTGTCGCAACTGATGCATACCAATCTGGGCTACGATCCGCACCATTTGATTTCCGCGAACTTTGTGTCTCTGGAGGGCGGCCATCCTACCTGGGGGGATCGGATCCACTATTTCGAGCACATCCGGCAAGCGATTGCTGCGGAACCCGGGGTGATCTCGGCGGCGATAGCACAAGCTGGTATGCCGCCGAGCTCCGGCAGCCGTATGCCGGTTTCCGTGCCAGCAGCCGACTCAGTCGGCGGGGAGGCAGACCAGCAGCGAGTAGACCTCAATTATTTTCGAACCCTGAAAATTCCTCTGCTCCAGGGCCGCGTCTGGAGCTCGACCGAGATGATGAATGCGGCGCATCTGGCATTGATCAACCAGGCGATGCAGAGGCGATTCTTTCCGCACACGAATCCGATTGGACAGACAGTTGTGATGAATCGTGGCGTCGTCCCGGCGAATGTGTGGACCCTGGTTGCTCCGGGAACAGATCAGCACTTTCAGATCATTGGCGTGGTGGGAGATACGCCGAATCAGGGTCTCGAGGAGCAGATAGCCCCGTCAGTCTTTGTGCCGTACACCGCGATCACTTATGACTGGTTCAACCTGATCATCCGCACCGAAGGCGAGCCCACTGCCGCGCTCCTGCACAGAATCAAAGAGCGGGTGCACACCATCGACGCTGGCCAGGCGGTGGGCGACATGGTAACAGCTGAGGACATGCTGGAGGGCGACAGCCTGGGACGGGAGAAGTTTATTACCAGCCTCTTTACCGCATTTGCCTTGCTAGGGCTGATGTTCGCGGTAAGCGGCCTGTATTGCATCGAATCGTATCTGGTGACTCAGAGGGCACGGGAGTTAGGCGTGCGGATCGCCCTGGGAGCGCAGCGCAAGCACATCGTCAGATTAGTAACGCGTTCTTCGCTGCTGGCAGTTGTCGCAGGCACCGCCATCGGGCTTGTATTGGACCTGATGCTGAGCGGGATGTTTGTCCGCTGGACGAGCGGGAACCCACGTGACCCTGGGATGCTGGCTGTGGTGTCGGCGGTAGTGTTGGTTACCGCCGGATTGGGTTCGATTGTGCCCGCGCAACTGGCGGCCCGGATTGACCCGATGGAGGCCCTACGTACCGAGTAATTTGGTCCTTTTTAGATTGGACGTCAGCTCTGTCACTCCATCTCAAAGGCAACATACTGCAGGACCGACTGCCGCTCTACTTCCAGCACCACCGCATCGCCGGGTTTGAACCCGCTGAGAACCTGGCGCAACTGCTGCGACTCTTCAGCGGCGTGCCATTCACGGCGCGAATCGCATCCCCAACCGAGAGATCCGCCGCAATCGCGGGTTCTCCTCCGAGCAGCCCAATCACCAGAACGCCGGTATCGGTGCGGAGATTGAGCATGGCGCCTACCTCGGAGTGCTTGAGGTCCATCACAAAAACTCCCAGCGATGCGATCAGGTCTCTCTCGGGCTTAATCAGGTCCGACAGATTATCGACCTGCGGAGGCGCATTGACGGGCGTGACCGAAATCGTCAGCGGTTTACCATCGCGCAGCACTTCCATCTGGATGGGCGGACCCGCTTGTGGACATAAAGAAAGGCCGTGTATTTGGGCAGTGAGTCCACGCGGAATAGGTCCATCCATGGGTGACAACATCCTTTGCATGCAGGCCAGCCGCCGCGGCTGGACCACCCGTGTCAATATCGGAAAGGATGACGCCCCAGTCCTGCGGTAAGCTTCAAGCCCGCGGCCAGCGCAGGGGTTATGGATTGCGCATGAGCGCCAATGGTTACGTTGGCAACGACTCCGTGATCCTTCAGCTCGTGGTAAACAGCCCGCACGATCGGTTCCGGAATTGCAAAACCAAGGCCTTCGCTGCCTCCGCCAGAGGTATAAATAAAAGTGTTGATGCCCACCAGATTGCCGTTCCGGTCGATCAACGGACCGCCGCTGTTGCCGGGATTGATCGGTGCATCGGTTTGCACATAGACCATAGGGCGGTCCACCTCGGGCTGCCTCCCGACTGCACTGATAATCCCCTTGGTGACGGTATGATCCAGGCCCTCGGGGGCGCCGATGGCAACCACGGTTTGCCCTAAACGGAAATCGAATTGCTCCGGCAAGCGGAATAAAGGGCAGGCCTTTTTCTTCAATTTTGATCAACGCCATGTCCGCATATCGGGTAGTGCCGATCAGCTTTGCTTCATACACGCGCTGCGGGTTATGCAGCTGCGTGTTCCCGCTCACCAGCTCAACCGTTGTCGGCGCGATGATCACCCGAATACGCAGCGCGCCGGCGACCACGTGATTGTTGGTGATGATGTACCCATCAGGGTCGACAATCACTCCCGAGCCGAGTGATCGTTGCCGTACCAGGGCCTGCATTGTCCACCTCCCGATCCTTATCGTTCTCCGGAACACCGTAGCCCGTCACCTCAATCTCAACCACAGACTCCATCGCACGCTCGGCAACCTGATCGATCGCCTGATCGTATTCCTTGAGAACGGTCGCACTTTGATTTTGCCCACTGAGGGGCAACGATAAGACCGTGCAACCGAGCCAAAGCCAGAAAGTCTTTTCCATGGCATGCGGTTTCCTTAGCTGAAGCTGGGCTTGTGGAGCGGTGGCGCGTTGACAGGCGGGGCCGGTAGCTCATTTTCGGCGGTTTCCCATTTGAGAATCTTGAAGTCGAGGACAAAGATGGCATACATCACGGGTACTTGCAACTTGGTGACCACGGTCGCCACCAGCAGGCCGCCAATCTGCGCGTAGCAGAGCGGCTTCCACAATGGGCCTCCGTGCAAAGCCAGCGGCAACAGCGCCAGGACCGTGGCGCCCACTGTAATCAGAACTGGACGGAGGCGCAGGATACCGGCGTCAATCAGCGCCAGCTCAAAGTCATCTCCCTCGGCATGCCGCTCCTCGATAAAGTCGAACAGCACGATCGAGTGGCTTACGATCACGCCTATCAGGCTGGCCACACCCAGGAACGCCATGAACCCAAAGGGCTCGCCCATAATCCAGAGTGCGATGAATGCGCCCACCATCCCATAGGGCGCGGCAGCCAGCACCAACAGCGGCTTGATCGCATTCTTGAACTGAAACAGCAAGGCCAGATAGATGGCCGCGGTTGAGACGAGCATGACCGTCGCCAGATTCTTGAAACCATTCTTGGTCTTGTCATACTCGCCGCCAATTTGCATCTCGTATCCGGGAGGAAGTGAGGCTTGTAAGCTCTGCGAGCCGGGGCATCGCCTGCTTCATGATTTCAGAGCTCAGGTGCCCGGGAGCAGGGAAGCTGCGGATGTTCATCGTGCGGAATTGTTCCAGCCGCACGATACGCCCGTTGACCAGGTCGTGATCGATGTTCGAGATCTGCACCAGCGGAATCTTGGTGTTGTCCTGCGAGCCGTAGACATACAGATTCTGAATATCAGAAAGCTGCGCGCGCTCGTTCATGCGCAGCCGGGCAACAATCGGAATCTGCTTCTGGTTTTCCTGCAAAGACGCTGACCGTGGATCCACTCAGGCCGGCGGTCGACGAATCGGCGACATCCATATTCGTAATACCGGCCAGGTTGGCGCGATCCGGATCGATGGTCAACGAGATCAGCGCATTCTCCTCTCCCCACTCATTGCGCGTACGTTGGGCAAGCGGAATAGAGCGGAAGATATCTTCAACCTTGCCGGCGATGTCGCGCAGTCCGCGGATATCTGCCGCCTCGTCTTTGGCGTTTACATCCGCGGTACTGGAGATGCGGATCTCAATCGGGTAGTCGATGGGGTTCGTGAGCAACTGGCGTGCATCCATGCGCGCGCCAGGAATTGAAGCGGTGAGCACCGGCTGTAGCTCTTTGATGAACTGTGGAGTGATTTCCTTATCGGTGACTTCGATCAACACCTGGGCGTAATTCAATTGTTGCAGCTGGGGCGAGGCAGAGAACCAGAAGCGAGGACCGCCTCCGCCTACAAAGGTGGTAACGTAGTGCAACACATCGCCGGGATGATCCTTCTGCGGATGTTCCCGGGAAAACTGCACCGCCTTTTCGCGGACGATCTGCTCTACCTTCTGTGCCGTCTCATTGGTGGCCTCGAGTGTGGCATCGTTGGGTAGCCATACATCGATGTAAGACCAATATTGAACATCTTCTGGAAAGAACGCGCTTGACAACTGGGCGAAGATGAATCCCCCAGCAACCAGGAACAGAAGGGAAGCGAAGAAGAACTTCCAACGATGTTCGATGGAATATTTTGCGGCCCGTGCGTACAGCCCGAAAAAGCCGCTGTTGCGCCGCTCCTCCAATGTTTTCTCGACCTTCTTCTCCGGCCGCAGAAGGTAGTAGCCCAGCATAGGAAGAAACGACATCGACACCAGGCGGGAGGCAATCAACGCGACCGTCATGACAATCGGCAGACTGTGCAGAAACTCCCCCGTGCTTCCCGTTACCAACAGGAACGGCAGGTAGGCAACAATGTTGGTGACGGTGGCGTACATGATGGCGGTTGCAAGCTTGGTGGGCCCGAGCCATGCGGAGATGATTCTGGGCTGACCTTCGGCTAGTGCACGCTTGATCGAGTCGCCGGCGATCACCGGGTCATCGACCAACAGGCCAGGGCGATAATCAAGGTGGCCACAGAGACCTGTTGGATATCAATGCCCAACAGGTACAGCACGCCGAATGTCATCGCCAGGGTGATGGGAATGGAGATGGCCATCAGCAGGGCGGACCGCCATTCCCAAAAGCCGAGCCATGACACCAGGACCACCAGGACGATGGCCTCATAGAGCGCGTCCATGAACAGGCTGAGGTTCTCTTCCACCTGCAGCGGCTGGTCGGAGGTACGCGCAATGATCAGGTCCTCCGGCAGATATTGCTTCACCGCCGCGAGCTTGGCGTCTACACTGCGGCCGAACGCATCGATCTGCTCGCCGTCTTTCATCATCACGGCCAGGGTCACAGCGCGGCTGCGGCGCCAGTGGCCTTGTTTGTCGGCCCAGGTCAGGTAGTTCAAATACTTCGCCGGGCTTTGGTAGCCGCGGGAAATGTCCACCAGGTCGCGCAGGTAAACAGGGCTCTGCGCTGCTGACTTCGAAGAGCCGATGATCACGTCGCCGATTTGCGGCGGGCTCGGTGAATTTTCCTGAAGGATCGATCTGGATGCTCTGCGGACCGACCTCGAGCTGGCCGCCGGGAAGGGTGATATTGCGCGCGCCCAGTATGTCCTTCAAATTCGAAGGAGTGTAACCATACGCGGCGAGCCGCTCCTGGGAGTAATCCAGGTAGATCTGCTCCGGCAGCACGCCTTTGCGGTCAATCTTGGCCACTTCCGGTGCGCCCTGAATGGTTCTTCCCATCAGGTCGGTAAAGTCGTCCAGCTCCCGATAGGAGTACTTATCCCCGGCCACCGCGGCCAGACGCATTTCTGTATCCGCAGGATCGCGGATGAAGGCGGCAGGCCAACTGTCTGGATGGATCTCGGAGCTGTGCAACTTCTCCATCACCAGGCGATCGCCCAGCGCGCGCAACTCGTCATCGCTCAAAGGAGAGCTGACGTCGGCGCCGATGAAGCCGCTGCCTTGAAAAAAGTGCGGCATCGGAGACATACTTATTTTGCCCGCCGGCCTGCATGACCGCGACAAATGCGTCGCGCACCAACGTCGGCGAAACGGAAAGCGGAAAGGCATACACAATACTGACGCGTGGCCGTGGAGCGTCGCGCCGACTTCTGCGGCACGCGTGGTTTCGATCGCCTGGCGGATCGCCCTGGCGCGCAAAGCGATATCCACCTCACTCGCCTTGGGGCTGGCGATGGTCAGCATCAGCGCAGCCGTGTCGCCAAAATCGCTATTGAACTGGATCGGTCCCGCGCCCTGGGGCAGCTTGCTATTGAGCGCGTTCAACTTGAGATTGATATCGGAAAACTGCTTCTTGGGGTCATTCACCGTGTCATCCAGCTGAACATAGACCAGGGAAAGCCCGGGGAAGCTTATGGAGCGGATGCCAAAGTCAGACGCCGAAGGAGATTTGATAAAGGCGTTTTGCGCCATGATCTGTTCCACCGGCCGGCTTACCAATTGCTCTACTTCTTGCGCGGTCGCCCCGGGCCACGCGATCGAAGCGACTGCCACCCGCACCGGAATGCTCGGGTCCTTCCGCTTGGGCATGTGCATATAGCCGAACCAGCCCCACATGCAGACCGCAATCAACAGCACCAGCGAAACCGGCGGTGCTCGGTAAAGAAGCGCGCCGTGTTGTGCGTGTGCGCGATGTACTCGGCTTCAGATTTATGTGTCATGGCTTTGATGGAATGATGCGGACTTTGTCGCCGTTCTTATCAAGGCGACACCCGTAGTGATGACCGATTCTCCGGAGTTCAAGCCGCCTTTTGCAGCAATCATATTCCCGTAGATGTCGCCCAGTTCGATCGCCCGCAAGCGCGCGGTCTCGGTGTCCCCGCCGCCTTCCGCAATCATCACCGCGAAGCCATTGGCGACGCCCCGGGTCACGAATGACTGCCGACAAGGGAATCGCCAGCACCGATTGCGGCAGCTGCGCACCCTTCGAGCGCCAGCGACGCTATCATTCCCGACTTCAACCGATCGTGCGGATTGGGGATGGTCACCTCCACCGAGAACACGCGGCTCTTCGGATCCGCCGCCGGTGAAATCGCGCTCACCCTGCCGGCAAACGGCTGCGGGAAAGCATCCGTGGCGATGGCAAGATGCTGGCCCAGCCGGACCCGGCTCATCGAAGATATCAGGAACACCGAAGACGGCCTTCACCGATTGCGTGTCGGCAAGGGTAAAGCCATTGGTGGCCGGCCCGACCAGGGTGCCCAGATCAACATTGCGGCTTACGATCCAGCCATTGAATGGAGCACGCAGCGAGCAGTATGCGAGCGCAACATTGGCCTCGCTGAGCTGTGCCTGGGCTCCGGAAACGGACGCCGTAGTGCTGGCAAGCTGGGCCTGGGCGGAGTCGTAGTCGGGCTTGGTTGCGCTCTGTGAAGCATAGAGCGCAGAGACCCGATCGAAGGTGAGCTTGGCTTTGTCATTATCCGCCTGCGAGCGCGCGAGCTGCGCTTTCGCTTGTTGCACCTTGTCCAGATAATCCTGCTGCCGCACCACGGCCAGCACGGTTCCTTTTTGTACCCAGTCCCCTTGATCGATATTGCGCATGCCCCCACTTGGGCTCTTTACCTGCCGAATGCTGTCGACATAGCCGCTTGACTGGAACGCCAGCGTAACCTGCGCGTAGGGAACGATGCTGGCAGAGTACTTCGCTCCGTTGCCCATGGCGATGGGCTGTACCAGTGCCGTGTGCACAGGGAGGGGCAAGTGTCTCCGCGGCGTTTTGTTGCTTGCACGCGGTCAGGCCGGCCAAAAGGGCGGCAGCCAGCATGGCGGTCGAAAATTTGGCAGATGCGGGATTCATGGCAGTCACTCTTCCCCCAGCGCTTTCTCAAAGGCAGCCTTCGCATTCCAGAAGGAAAGCAGGCTTTGTTCGTAATCATGTTCGGCGTTGGCCACGGCGGCTTGCTGCTGCAGCAGATCGCGCATCAGCACCGCGGACTGTTTGAATTGATCGTTTATTTCGCGCAGCTTCTCATTGGCTGCGTCCCGGGCCGCCTGGGACACGTCGAGCAGCGAACGGCTCTCCTGGAGCTTGCGGAAAGTGTTGTCGACATCCAGCATCACCTGGGCCTGCGTTTCCTGCAGCTGGTAGTGGCTTTGCTGGATCGACACATCCTTTTGCTTCACCTCGTCCCGGCGTCCTCCCCAGTCGAAGGGATCCCACTTCAGTTCCAGCCGGCGGAAAGAATATTCTGCGGCAGAAATCTCGGTGTTGATCGGGTCGAGGTAGTGGATGGCTGCGCCGACATCGGGAATGTACTTGGCCCTGGAGAGCTTGCGGTCGTAATCGGCGCGCTGGGTATCAATTTCCGCTTCCTTGACTTCGGGCCGCTGCTGCAGCGCCGTTTCCGCGCCGTCTTCAAGTCCATCTCCGCCGGCGTGATGGGCGGCACCTGCTCGGTGCTAAAGGGGGTATCAAGATCGCGCGCCAGCAGCTCGTTCAGTTGCTCTTTCTGGGTTTGCAGGGTATCGCGCAACTGCACGATCTGATAGCGCGACTGGGCCAGCTTCGCTTTGGCCTCCAGGCTGTCCGACTTGAGCACAGATTCCTGGGCCAGATAATCCGTCGCTACCCGGTCCGTTTCCTCGTATTGCTTAACCAAAGCCTGCGCCGCTTCGAGAGCGCTCTCCGTTTGCAGGGTGGCATAGTACGCCTGCTTCACGCTGGCTGCGATCGACTGCCGCTGGCCTCTGTATTGCTGGCTGGCCAGATCGGTGGATAACTCCTGCTCCCGGACGGCGAGATGGATCTGGTAAAGCTGGGAGAGCGGTTGTGCTACCTGCACCGAGGCTGATTCCGGTAATCCCGATTGGAAAGCTTTAGCTTCTGCGGTTGTCTGGTTATCGAACAGATCCGCGGGAAAAGTGAACGTCGGGTTGGTTATATCTCCCGAAGCAAACAGATACGTCGTGATGGCAGGGAAACGCTTGGTCTTGGTTTGAGCTACCTCCCACTTCGACTTGACGATATCGAGCTTGGCGATGTTTACCGGCCGGTTGTTTTCGACGGCAATCTGAACGGCCTGAGTCAGCGAGAGGACCGGGAGATCGCCTGAGGGTTCTTGTCCCCGGCGATAGCATCCCGGCCATCAACGCAATCCCGGCAACTGCCCACGGAGAATGACTTTATGTAACGAGCTCGCATCATTGTTGGACCGTCATCACCTATGTCAGGTGTGAGCAGCTTAGGAACGGCCTCTCTAGTCCTCCGCCTCCCCCGCCTTGGGGTCCCAGGCTGTTCAGGTCATTTAGTACGGCTTGCCGGTCCTGGGGACGAAAATCCCCCGCATCCATGGTTTGCTCAATCTCCGACTTCGCCTTCTTGAGCGCCATGAACTGTTGCAGCTTGCCCTCTCCGCTGGTCTTGATGCTTTGCAGTCCATTCAGACTGTCCTGCAACGTTTCACCTGAGCCTGGGTCGGGTTACCGTGCATCACGGCACCGAATATGTCTTTCCCGAGTTTTGCGCCCGGGTTCGGTGCTGCTTCGGTCGAGACCGCTGTGGGCTGTTTGGTCGCCATCATCAACTGCAGGTCCTGCTCCAGCGTTTCGCGGTCCGGTTGCTTGACGCTGGCCATAACCGCCTTCATCTTTGAGACCGCGCCCCAGGGCGTGAGCAGGTCGACGGGCCCGCCCGGTGTTTGGTTTGCCTTGTAGGCCTTCAGGATTTCTGCGTTGGCCTGCAATTCCTTGAGCTGCGGAATGGTGATGCTGCCATTCAAGACCGCTGCCTTGATGTCGGCTTGAAACTTGTCTTTTGCCGGGTTGGCGGCTGCATCCTGGGGAGCGGCGAAGGCCAGGGGCAGTTGCGCCGCCAGGACCGCCGAGAGTGAGAGTGTGCGAAGGATCCTTTTCATTTGTTCCTGCTTCCTTTAGATAGAAGATTGCTTTACTGACTGAATAGCCACGGAACTCATATCAGGCCGCCCCTACTCGGCGAGCTCGCCCTTGTCATTGGTCTTGATCCACCCCTGTGCGGCCATGGACTTGAAGATCTGCTTAGCCGTAGCGTCGGCGGTCTTCGAGGCGTAGGCGTTCACAGTCTTCTTACGGTCGCTAATCGTTGACTTGGTGGCAACTGCGGCGGGGTTCAATCCGGCGGCCACGGGAACCGCGGAGCCGGCATTCGCGGCGGGTTTGGTCTCAGTCTGAAATTGTGACAACAGGACCGTGTCGGACGGCGTCTTAAGATGCACATCGACCTTGGTTTCCACGTCTGCTGCCCCGGTGCCCATGCCGATGGTGTCGCGCTCCGCCTTGGTGCCTTCTTTCAGCGAGGTAAACGATCCCTGGATGAGCATTGCGTTGTCAGTAGGTTTGGTCCCGACTGCCACGTGCTCCACGGGGATACCCGTCTTTTCCATGGCCTTGACCAGCTCCTGATAGAACGTCTTGTTCGCGCTGGCCGCGACGGCATTCTGGCTCTTGTCTCCGGTAATCAAATGTCTTGGCCGCAGCGATTGCACTTTGTCCACCTGGACATCGTCCGGGTTGATGGCAAAGTCGTAGACGAGAATCTTCTGTGGCTTGGGTAGCGGACTGCTGCCGGTATATACGGCGACTGGTGTAACGGTGACCTTCGCCGACAGTGGCCCCTGGGCCAGCGCACCAGAAACAAGCAAAACACTTGCCGCCGACCACGTGCCAGCGCTTAACCATCCGGTTGTGCTCCTTAATCTTTTCATCAACAACGGCTCCTTCCGCCAGGCAACTGGGGGCGGCTTGCTAAGAGTTTGTTAGGTCGACTGGCCTGTTGGCTGCCGGTCGAAGATAACCATGAAATTCGGGCCCGTGGAAAGCGCTGCAAGCTAGGTCTGTTGCAAGGCATAACTATGTATGCGGCCTGCAGTCAAAGACCGTTCGCTGGTTCCATACGAGCCCATTAAGAAACTTCGAGCTCTTGGAACACGAATGGGGGGATCGAGAGGAATGATCGTGGTCCACCCCGGATTCGGTCAATAGACAGCTTCTAAAACCGATATAAAGTTTGTCTAACCCCATAAAGCTCACTCTTTCCGCTATATACAGCGATTTCCAGTTGCGGATAGAGGCGTTTGAGAATTAAACTTGCGGTCACCAACGATACTAACCAGGGGAAAAAGTGGACCGCGTAGAATGAGCGCGAGCTAGAGAGCTGATCCGTGGCCGCACCAATCCGTTTTGAGGAATTTGATCTAGACATCGAACGCTACGAGCTACGCCGCTCCGGTCACGCGCTCAAGCTCGAGCGCATCCCAATGGAGCTGCTTATCCTCCTGCTCCAAAGTGAGGGCAAGCTGGTCCGCCGGGATGTGATTAATCGCCGGCTTTGGGGCGAGAACGCCTTCCAGGATACCGATCACAGCGTTAACACAGCAGTTAACAAGTTGCGCTTCATCCTTCGTGACGATCCTCGGGACCCACGCTTCATCCAGACCGTAGTTGGTCAGGGGTACCGCTTCATCGCGAAGGTTGCTGTTGAACCGCCCCCGCACCCCCTCGCCAGCAAGGAAATCCCAGTCCCCTCGGCGCTCAATGGCCATGGCGACGTCACCGGGGAGGGGAATCACAAGCTGCTCGACGTTCCGCCCGCAGAGCCACTACCCCCAGTCTTACCGCCGGCAGGAAACCCAGCATATGAAGGATATGAAAATACGGCGACCCGGCCCGCTTCGCAAAGACTGATTGCCCTGGTATTGGTAGGGATCTTCGTTGCCGCAGCCGCGGTTGCCTACGTCGTGCATGTTTGGCACCCGGCGCCCGTGCCGGCGAATGTGGCCGGCGAATTTCACTCGATCGCCGTTCTACCCTTTGTGAACCTGGCCCAGAATTCCGATCAGGACTACATCGTGGACGGCATGACAGACCAGCTCATTACCAACCTTGCCGGCAGCACCCCCCTTCGCGTTATCTCGCGCGGCTCCATGATGCAGTACAAGGGAAAGCAGGTGCCGGTGGGTGAACTTGCCCGGGCGCTGAATGTAGACACAGTCCTGGAGGGATCGTTTCTACACAACGGCAAGCAGGTGCGCATCACCGCGAACCTGATCGACGTCAGAAACGATCGGCACCTCTGGGCGCAAGTCTATGAGGAGAGTGGGGACGACCTGTTGAGCATGCAGGAGCCGGTGACCAATGACATCGTGCGCCATGTTGCCGTGGCCCTCGGAAGCAGTGCATCCCCCGCTAAGCTGCGCCCGGTAAGTGTCAAGGCGCGCGACCTTTATTTGCGAGGCCGCTTTCTCTGGAACAAACGCACCCTCGAATCCCTGAATAAGTCCATTGAGTATTACCAGGAAGCAATCAAGGCTGACCCTGAGTACGCGGAAGCCTATGCTGCGATGGGCGACGCCTACGTGCTGCTGAGCAGTTATGGAGACGTCGGCCCTTCAGGTGCGCTTGCCAAAGCCCAGGAGGCTGCCGAGCGGGCCCTGCAGCTTGGAGGAGGCCTGGCTGAGGCTCATACTGTGCTGGGTGCAGTGAAAACGGATCGGGATTGGGATTGGCCGGGGGCAGAGGCTGAGTATCGGCATGCCCTCGAATTGAATCCTTCTTATCCGACTGCCCGCCATTGGTACAGCCTGCATCTTTCCCGCTTGGGAAAAACGCAGCAGGCCGAGGTTGAGATTCAGCGGGCTCGCGCTCTGGATCCGTTGTCGACCATCATCAGCACCGACGCTGCGGAGACTGCCTACTGGGCGCGCAAGCCTCAGGAAGCTATGGCGCGCGTGGAAGAAGTTCTGGCGCGCAACCCTTATTTCGCCGAAGCTCACCAGGTAAAAGGAAAGATCTACGAACAGCAAGGGAAGTATGAGCAGGCATTGGCCGAGTTCAAGATCTCCCTGGCACTTTTCGGCGGAGGTACAAATGTACAGGCTCTGCAGGGTCATGCCCTTGCACTTGCCGGGGCATCCGAGCAGGCGCTGGAGATTGCCAGGCAGTTGGAAGCAGCATCCACCCGTAGCTATGTCTCCGGCGTTGATATCGCGGCCGTTTATTGCGGACTTCGCCAACCCGATGCAGCGATGCGCTGGTTCAACCGGGCCTATCTGAACCGCGACAAGGGGATGGACATGATAGGCATCGATCCAATCTTCGACGGATGCCGCAGCGACTCTCGCTTTCAAGACCTGGTCAAAAAGTTACGTTTGCAACCATCTGCCTGAACCTTTTCTCGGCGCCGGTTACTCTCATGGGAATACCCACGAAAGAGGAACCATCATGAACCCTGAACAAGCGTTGGCCGCATCCGCACTGAACTTGTGGAGGACCAACATCGAGAGAGCCGACAAGCTGTTTTCCCCGCTCACTCAAGAGCAGCTGCAGAAAGAGGTAGCGCCGGGAAAGAATCGCTTGATTTACCTCTGGGGGCATCTCACGGCCGTCCATGATCGTATGCTTCCCCTGCTCTACGTGGGAGAGCGTCTTTCGTCCGGAGTATGATCCCCTGTTCATTTCCAATCCGGATCGAGCGAAGCCTGAACTGCCCAACCCTCAAGAGATAAAGAAGTCCTGGGACGAGATTAACGGGAAGTTGCTCGCAGGCTTTGAGAGCTTTTCGGCGGCTGACTGGCTACAGAAGCATGCATCCGTTTCCGACGAAGATTTCGCCAAAGATCCCTCACGCAATCGCTTTTCCGTCCTGCTGAGCAGAACGAATCATATTGGCTTTCACCTGGGACAGACCGCATTGATCCCGAAATAAAAAAGCAAACCCCTACGCTCCGGTCGTTTTATCCGTTCCTCGCAGAGGTGTCATCCCGACCGGAGCGTAGCAGACAACTACTCCTACTTCTTTTGTGCCTTCCTAACGGAGGTGTCATCCCGACCGGAGCGAAGCGCAGTAGAGGGACCTGCTGTTCATCATCCGCAATAGCGAATCTGGATGAAAGCGCAACCCTCCCCTTTGTCATCCCGACCGAAGCCGAGGGATCTGCGGTTCTGTCATCCATTAACCAACTTCCAGGGAAGCGCAACCCTCCCCTTTGTCATCCCGAGCGAAGCCGAGGGATCCGCGGTACTGTCATCCACTAACCAACTTCCAGGGAAGCGCAACCCTCCCCTTTGTCATCCCGAGCGAAGCCGAGGGATCCGCGGTACTGTCATCCATTAACCAACTTCCAGGGAAGCGCAACCCTCCCCTTTGTCATCCCGAGCGAAGCCGAGGGATCCGCGGTACTGTCATCCACTAACCAACTTCCAGGAAAGCGCAACCCTCCCCTTTGTCATCCCGACCGAAGCGCAGCGAAGTGGAGGGATCTGCAGTTCCGTGGACCCCTCTTGGAAATGTTTTTCGAAAGGTTTTGCGCAAGGAGAAATCACTGGAACATATCGACAATATCGCGCCCCACGGGCGCCTCGTCAGCAAAAGCAAAAGTCCCGTGTTCACGCATTTCTCGCGCGCCCCGCACCAACGAACCCATCGCCGCGCGGGCGAGAGCGCTGCCGACGCTCACCCGCCTGACTCCCATTGCTGACAAATCTGCCAGGTTTAGCGAAACCCCCGCGAGTCCCATAAGGACGTTCACCGGGCGATCGACCGACCTAACCAGGGTAGCAATCTCATCCTTGCTGGTGACGCCAGGGGCGTACAGCACATCGGCGCCCGCCTCCTGATATGCCTGCAGCCGTTTGATCGTATCTTTAAGGTCACGCCGGCCGTGCAAATAATTTTCAGCCCGCGCTGTCAGCGTAAACGCAAAACCCTGGGCATGTGCAACCTCTGCGGCCGCGCGGACTCGTTCCGCTGCCAACGCGAGTTCATAAATAGGATCGCCCGCGCGTCCGGTCGCATCTTCGATGGACCCACCAACCGCTCCCGCAGCGCCCGCAAGGCGGATGGTTTCCGCAGCCACTTCGGGTGCGTCTCCAAATCCGTTCACGAGATCGGCGCTGAGCGGCAGGTCCGTAGCGGATGCCAACACCGAAACATGCGCAATCATCGCCTCACGGCCAACCGCGTAGTCCGGCATTCCCATCGAGAAAGCGTAGCCGCCACTCGTGGTAGCCAGCGCCTCAAATCCCAGATGGCTCAGTATGCGTGCACTGCCGATGTCCCACGGATTCGGAATGATGAATGCGCCATCACGCTGGTGGAGCGCACGAAAGGCCTGTCCTTTTTCGATCTGTGTTCTTTGTCCCATTGCGAAATTATCGCGCCTTTGGGTTTGAGAAACAAAACGAGGCGTAATTTACTCTTATGCATCTCACAAGAGAGGATTTTTCATGGCTGGCATTCTGACTCCCGGCACGACGGCTCCCGATTTCGACCTTCCGGTCTCCCCCGACAAGAAACTCTCGCTCAAGGACCTGCGAGGAAAGCCAGTCATCCTGGCCTTCTATCCGGCAGACTGGAGCCCGGTTTGCGGCGATCAAATGGCTCTTTATAACGAGGTGTTGCCCGAGTTCAAAAAGTTCGGGGCGGAGCTCGTGGGCATTTCTGTCGATGGCGCCTGGTGCCATGCAGCCTACGCTAAGGATCACAACCTCCATTTCCCCCTGGCAGCCGATTTCGAACCGAAAGGCGTCGTCTCTCGCGCTTATGGCGCCTACCACGCAGAGGCGGGCTTCAGTGAACGCGCCCTCTTCGTCATCGATAAGAATGGGATCATTCGTTGGAGTCACCTATCGCCCATCGCGGTCAATCCTGGAGCAGATGGCATCCTGCAGGCGTTAGAAGAATTGGAAAAATAGGAGATCCTGATGGCCAAGCTTTCTGTTGCAGTGAGTGCGAAGGACCACCGCCAGGGAGATCCGACGCTCCCTGCACCCTGGTGGAGTACGGAGATTACCAATGCCCCTCTTGCGGGCAGGCGTATCCGATCGTCAAGCGTGTGCAGAAACACTACGGCAAGCGCTTATCGTTTGTATTCCGTAACTTTCCCTTGACCCAGATGCATCCGTTTGCGGAGCCGGCGGCCGAGACCGCGGAATTTGCCGGAGCGAACGGCAAGTTCTGGGGAATGCACGACCTGATCTACGAAAACCAGGCGCGCCTGGGCGACGACGAACTTCTGCCGGAGCTGGCAAAGCAACTGCATCTTGCTCCCGACAAGCTGCTTGAGGCCCTGGAGTCAAAGGAGTTTGAACCCCGAGTAAAAGCCGATTTCAGCAGCGGCGTGCGCAGCGGTGTGAACGGAACCCCAACCTTCTTCATCAACGGTCAAAGGCATGACGGCCCGTATGACTTCGCTTCTCTCGTGGAAGCAATTGGTAGGGCCCTGGAATAGCAGACTTGTCCAAATTAAGCTCGGCCGTCGGCGATTCCAATTCATCTTGGAAACGGCACCTAGCGTTCCCAAACTGAATTGTCATCCCGACCGGAGCGTACCCGGATTTCCTGCCACGCTGCACTGGACAAGACAGCGTGTGCGCCTTTCTGTAAGGGAAAGGCGCATGAAGTGCACCAACGCCACTAAGTTCCACAGGAAATTCGGGGGAGCGTAGCGGAGGGATCTGCGGTGCGCCTCTCGGCCTTCCCGAATTCTTGAGTTTGAGCGCACAGTTCTCACTCAGACTCTAAAAGCCCCGGCCATCGTAAATCCTGCACGAAATTCCAATGGAACGAAGCGCTAGTTTGGACAGCTCTGCTGAAATAAACCCTGCCTCACTTCTCCGCATCGGTGTGCCAACCGGGGTTGGTCCATTGACCATCCTGCAGGACGAAGACTTCCGTAGCGCGGCCAGAACTAACCGAGCGTTTTCCCTTCATTTTCGTTTCCACTATGTACGCGCTGTAAAGGATGGCCACATCCCCAAAACGCTGAATCTCTGTTCGGGGAAACTCGAGACGGACAAGTTTGCCGCCGTCCTTCTGAAATTGCACAGCGGATTGGAGCACCTCATCCTGGTGCTTCCACTGCGGCTCGCCGGCACTGATGACAATGGTGCCGGGAGGAACCAGTTTCCTCAGGGTGCTTACATCGTTGGCGAACCAGGACCGCCACACCGCTTGCCGCACGGTCAATAATTGCGAACGCTCATCCGCGCTGGCAGCCAATCCTGTTGCGCTTGATCCCGCCAGAATCGCGATGGTCACGGCAAGGGTAAAAAGTCGACGATGCATAGGTCCTCCGATCAGACCGGTTGAGTGCGGGGTTCGTTCAGTGTCAGCAGGATTGCAGCAGCGGACGCGGCAAACACTGAGTAGTCCAGGGGCGACTTGGCGCCGAAGGAAATAGCCATCGCCGTACCGAAGAGCACGAGCAGAAGGGCACTTGCCAGAGCCGTCCAGCGTGGCCAAATTCCAATCAGCAACAAGACGCCGAGAACCAATTCCGCAACCGTGGCAGCCCAGGCGAGGAAACGAATGGAGGAGGCCGGCATGAAGGAGTTCACCTTCGCCGTGTATGCGATGAATCCAGCAAAATTTCCGTATCCTACATTCCGGCCACGCCACAAGCCGAATCGATCGGCGATCCCAGACAAGAAGCCGGTTGCAAGCGTGACCCGGGCATACAGAAACGCCAGCCTTCTCATGTTCGGGTTCATGGCTTGCCCTCCATTGGAACCTTTACAGAGAGAGGCCCCGAATGATCGCAGATGAAATACGCCAGGAAGGTCGCCAGTTCCTTCTTGCTTGCATTCGCTGAAACCATGTGAATGCCGTTGGGCGCCTCATAGAAACTGTCTCCAACCCGATAGATGGACTCAGTGCCACCCTTCACCTGCATCCGCACCGCGCCTTTCAGAACGTAACCAATCACCGGGCAGGGATGGCTGTGGGGTGTTGACGAGCCGCCCGGCGGATAGGTCACCTCCACCGTGGTCACCTGCAAGTGGGCCGCGTCCATCTGCGGCAAAGCCTGGGAAAACACGGTCCGAACTCGAGCCTCAGGGGGCGGGCCGTCGGCAGCGGCTACGCTCGTACCAGGGAGACTCCAGCACAGGGAACCGAGTACAACGGCGAGAAGAGGTGATCGTTTCTTCATGCCAACAGGCTAGCAAGAAGTGGTACTGTCCAGTAGGGCCACTTGTGGCAAATTACGCTGTACCACTTATGCGCAGCGCTCCCTACAATTTGACACTGCCATCGCGGGAAGCGAAGATCCCGGCCTTTCGCTGGCTCTACGGGGCTCTGCGCGCCGACATTCTGAGCGGCCGTTTGCGTCCTGGTTCGAGGCTGCCCGCGACGCGAGATCTGGCCGGGCAATATGGGCTCTCCCGCGGAACCGTAGTCAGCGCATTCGAAGAGTTGAAGTCGGAGGGTTACCTGCATGGAAGCAGAGGATCAGGTACCTACGTAAGCAGTGTTTTACCGGAACACCTGCTGCAGGTGGCTCCAAAACTCAAACAGACGGTCCTCAAGCAAAAGTTCCTCGTGAGAAAACAGCGGCCGCGCCAACTCTCCGCCTATGGAGTACGCGTGGAGGCGTTCCCAAACCTGGAAAGCCGCCCGACCCGAGCCTTTCGCGCCAACCTGCCTGCCCTCGATCTATTCCCCACCAGGATCTGGACACGGATCGCGGAACGCCGTTTACGAAACCTTTCCATGCCGCAATTGCTGGGCTGCGACACGCTCGGCTATTCCCCGCTGCGGACTGCCATCGCCGACTATCTGAACACTTCGCGGGGAACGCAATGTAAGCCGGAGCAGGTCATGATCGTCTCCGGAACGCAGGAGGCGCTTGACCTCGTAGGACGGCTGATTCTCGATCCCGGCGATCCGGTGTGCCTGGAGGATCCGGGATATCCCGGCGCAGCGATGGCCTTCGAGGCTTTGGGGGCAAAGATCCTTCCCGTGCCTGTGGATGGTGAAGGAATGGAGTTGCCGCGGGTGCGCAAAGCCAAACTGGCCTACGTAACACCAGGACATCAATTTCCCGTTGGCACGACCATGAGCCTGCCACGGCGCCTGCAGTTGCTGGAATGGGCTCGCCGTTCGGGTGCTCTCATCTTCGAGGACGATTACGACAGCGAATTCCGTTATGCTGGCCGGCCCATACCTGCTTTGCAGGGGTTGGATCGGCAGGGCTTGGTGCTTTTCTGCGGAAGCTTCAGCAAAGTGCTCTTTCCCTCGTTGCGTCTCGGCTATCTGGTGCTCCCACCCGATCTGGTGGAGTACTTTGCCGCCGCAAAGTCTGTCCTGAACCGGCATGCTGCGCCCTTCGAACAAACGGTGTTATGCGACTTCATTGTCGAGGGCCACTTTGGCCGGCACCTGCGCCGCATGCGTGAAGTCTATGCTGAGCGCTTGTCGACATTGATGGAAAGCGCGCGGCGGAACCTCGCAGGACTGCTGGAGCTTTCGAGCGTAGAAGCCGGGCTGCAGACCGTGGGTTGGCTACAGCAGGGAATCGATAGTAAGACCGCGAGGCGGGCAGCAGAGGCCCGTAAGGTGGAAGTCATTCCACTCTCTATTTACAGCCGAGGTCCGATCCGGCGCCAGGGATTACAAATGGGTTTTGCCGCGGTTAATGCGCAGGAAATCAAGCGCGGGGTTCACCAACTTGCAATTGTGCTGGAAGAACTTGCAACCGAGCGTCTATGATGAGTGCCTTATGACTGAGCAGATTTCTGAAGTGTTTCTTTCCGCATCGGTGAAGCGGATGCAGCTTTCCGAAAACGACATCAATCGATGTCTCGATAAGTTGTCGGATGAGCAGATATGGTGCCGTGGAGCGGACTACGAAAATTCCATCGCTAATCTTCTACTTCACCTTGAAGGCAATCTGCGCCAGTGGTTTCTGCATGGCATTGACGGCCAGCCGGATGTGCGTCAACGAGACTCGGAGTTCACGCTCTCTCCTTCCGAGCGATGCGGTGAGATTCGTAGGCGCTTTGCTGCAACCCTCGCAGAATGCCGAGAAGTGATCGGGTCTCTGCCGCCCGCGCGTTTGCTGGAAATGATCGACCCTCAGCCAACTGGAAACTGGGGCCCGATGACCATCCTCGAAGCGATCTACCGGATTGTCAGCCACCTGCAATTGCATCAGGGACAGATCATCCTCTTGACCAAACAGCTCATTGCCAGCGACGTGGATCTGTCACTCCCGCGGAAGCGATAGCGCACCTGCTGTTCATCATCCGCAATACCAAATCTGAATGGAAATGCCGCCCCTCCCTTTGTCATCCCGAGCCAAGCCGAGGGATCTGCGGTGCGCCCCTCGGCGCTCCCGAATTCTCCGTCTCAAATCTCAAAGCACAAACAGAAGTGTCATCCCGATCGGACCGCAGTGGAGAGATCCGCGCTCAAGCCATTGTAGCGACAAGCGTCGCAGCTTGGACAACTTGATTGGAGCACCGGGCCGGAATTGAACCGGCGAATACTGGTTTTGCAGACCAGCGCGTTAGCCGCTTCGCCACCGGTGCTCAGCTCGCTCTGCGGGCAAATCCCTCATCAAGGCTGCCCTCAGAGTTTACCTACTTTGCCTGACTGGCAAGATCTTTCTTTGCCGGGTACCACGTTTCTACCGCCAGGCCGGCCCGTACCGTAGCTGTATCTGAGGCTGCCTCAAGGATCTGCGGTAGCCCAGGACATCGTCGCCGCACAGTCAGAACTTGTTTGGAGCACCCGGAGGGAATTGAAGCCGTCGTCAACGCCCATTCACGGTAAGTGTGAGCGTCACAGCGGTTCCCCTGCGACTGGCGTTCAACGGGCACAGGATTGCGGGCTGGCCACCCTCAGGAGGCGGCGGGAATGTTTTCAGAAGCATAGGTCCTCTCGAACCTCAAATCGGGTGCCGGTATCCCGCTCTTACCCTCAAAAGCGGCATAGACCACCGGCAGCAGCAAGAGCGTGAGCGCCGTGGAACTGACCAGGCCGCCGATAACCACAATCGCCAGCGGACGCTGAATCTCAGACCCCGGTCCGGTAGCAAAGAGAAACGGCACCAGACCAAGTGCGGCAACGGTAGCTGTCATCATAACCGGCCGGAATCGCAACCGCGTACCTTCGCGGATGGCATTCGCCTGTGTCAGCCCCTCCTCACGCAACTTACGAATGTACGACACCAACACCACGCCATTGAGCACAGCAATTCCCCAAAGAGCGATAAACCCGACCGAAGCGGGAACCGAGAGATACTCGCCGGAAAAAAAGAGTCCGAGTATGCCACCGATCGATGCGAGGGGCACCACTGTAATGATGAGCGCGGCAAAACGCACCGACTGAAACAGGATGAACAACAGGAAGAAGATCGCGGCAATGGTGATCGGCACAATCACCATCAAGTGGTGCAGGGCACGCTGCATGTTGTGAAACTGTCCACCCCATTCGATGTAATATCCGGCGGGCAGCTGGACCTGTTGTTCTACTTTCTCCTGTAGTTCCTTAACGTACCCGCCCAGGTCGCGGTCCTGCACGTTGACGCCGACGACAATGCGGCGCTTGCCCATGTTGCGATTGATGAGCGCGGGCCCTTCGACCACCTTCACACGCGACAGGTCTTTCAATGCTATACGCGGTCCGTCCGGCGAGCTGATCTGCAATTCGCGAATGTCTTCCACGCTGTCGCGTAGATCCTCCGGCAATCGGACGACGCCGGCGAACCGGCGCTCTCCTTCATAAATCTCGGTGGCGGCCTTGCCCGCGATCGCGGTTTCGATCACATCGTTTACGTCCGCCGCGTTAAGCCCATAGCGCGCGATGGAGCCGCGGTCAATGTCGATGGTGAGGTATTGCTGGCCTCCCACGCGGTCAACGCGCGTATCCTGCGTTCCCTCGATGCCGGTCGCTACTTTTGCAATTTGGTTAGCCTTTTCGACCAGCGTATCCAAATCATCGCCGTAGAGCATGACGGCGACATCGGCCCGCACCCCGGAAACCATCTCGTCCACCCGGTCGCTGATCGGCTGCGACATCACCAGGTTGATGCCGGGCAAAGCCGTGAGCCGTTCACGGATCTGCTCCGCAATGCTGTCCTGGGTCATGCCACGCGGCCGCTTGTCATGAGGAGTAAGCGAGGCGAGCACGTCGGCCTCATTGGCACCGGCTGGATCGGCAGGCGACTCGCCGCGGCCTAAACGCGAGACCACATTTTTTACCCCGGGTACCTGTAGCATCAGGACCTGCATTTCCTTCTCCATCTTGAGCGATTCCTCAAGCGAGATGTTAGGCACACGATCGGCGTTGGGCGAGAGCGTGCCCTCCTGCATTTCCGGGATGAACGACGTACCCAGCAGGGGAACGAGAAACAGCGCGCCGCAGAAGGCAGCGATGACCGCAATGACCGTAATCTTGCGATGCGTCATCGCCCAACCTAATAAAGCCTCATAGGGTTTGCGCAGGAGGCGGACGAGCCAGGTGTCTTCTTCGGAGCCACCCTTCAGCAGGTACGAAGAAAGTACCGGCGAAAGCGTGAGCGAGAGCACGAGCGAGATAGCCAGCGCGATGGCAATCGTGTACGCCAGTGGGGCGAACAACTTGCCTTCCATTCCTTCCAGGGTCATCAGAGGCAGGAAAACGAGGATGATAATGGTCACGCCGAAGAGCACCGGCGTCGCCACCTCTTTCACCGCCAAAAGCACCACGTGCAGCCTGGCGAACGTATCTCCCGGGCGCTGATCGTGCTTGGCGTGGCTCAGCCGCGCAAATATGTTCTCTACCACGACGACAGACCCGTCCACCATCAGCCCGATCGCGATGGCGAGACCGCCCAGGGACATAAGATTCGCTGACAAGCCGACGCCATTCATCACCAGGAAAGTGAGCAGCGGCGTCAGCACAAGATTCGCGCTGACGATGAGGCTGGAGCGCAGATCGCCAAGAAAAAGAACCAGCACTACCACCACCAACAGCACGCCCTCGCCTAGCACTTCGGTCACGGTGTGGATGGCAGCATCTACCAGTTCCGAGCGGTCGTAATAGGGAACGATCTGCAGCCCGCCCGGAATCATGTTTTTGCGATTGATTTCCGCCACGCGCTCTTTTACCTGGCCGACAATCTCTTTGGCATTGCCACCGCTGGTCATCAGCACCACGCCACCCACGGCCTCGGTATAGCCGTTCTTCATCATGGCCCCGTAACGGACTTCTGTGCCGATGCGCACCTCAGCCACGTCGCGAATGTAAACCGGTGTGCCCCCGGTCTCGGTGAGCACAATATTTCGAATGTCATCGAGACCACGCACCAGCCCAACGCTGCGGATAAGATACTGCTCTGCATGCTGGCGCAAAACACCACCGCCGGCGTTGGCGTTATTTTGTGCCAGGGCGTCGCGCACATTATTGATGGTCAGGTTGTAGTAGTGCAGCTTCTGCGGATCAACCAACGTTTCGTATTGCTTGACGAAGCCGCCGGTGGAGTTGATTTCCGCGACTCCAGGAATGGAGCGCAATAACGGACGCACCACCCAGTCCTGCAAGGTCCGCCGCTCAATAAGTTCGTCGCGGGTGAGCGGGCGATGCGCGGCACTTTCGTTTGCCACCTCGAGCGTGTATTGGTAGACCTCGCCCAACGCGTTGGTGATAGGCCCGAGCACCGGCGTGACGCCCACCGGCATTCTGTCGCGCAGTTCCGACAAGCGTTCCGAAATCATCTGCCGTTCGCGGAAAAGATCGCTCGAGTCTGTGAACACCAGCGTGATCAAAGACAGACCGGGCTTGTTGAGCGAGCGCATATCAGTCATGCCGGGCAAACCGGTCATGGCAATTTCAATCGGAATGGTAACGAAACGCTCCACCTCTTCTGGAGACTTCCCCGTGGCCTCGGTGGCGATCTGCACCTGGATATTGGCCACATCGGGAAAGGCATCCACGGACAGATGTTCTGCCGCGTTGATTCCGAATCCCACCAGCACCAGGGCAACGACGACCAGGATAAGCCGCTGCCGCAAAGCTCCTGCAATGATGGAGTGCAGCATCTAAACGCCTCCCTTGATCGCGTTCTGCTTGCGCTGGTTATTCAGGTGGAACGCGCCGTCGGTGACGATGTGTTCATCCTGCCCGATGCCGCTGAGCACAATGCGGCGATCATTCTCCTCATCTCCCAGCGAAACCTGGCGCAGCGCATAGGTCCGGGGGCCGTTCTGCACGAATACGTAATCCTGGTTGTCTTCTCGTACGATGGCAGCGTTGGGCACAGTGAGTTTGTGATCCGCGTGGCCGGTCAGCACCATGGTGGCCAGTTCGATCCGGCTTCAATAAGCCGTCAGCGTTGGCCACGTCCATGCGGACCTCCACCGTACGCGTGGCTGGGTCGACAATCGGTGAAACAAAGGCAAGGTGCCCGCTCATTCCCTGTTGCAAGAGAGCGGGAATGCGCACCTGGACCTCCATATCCTTCCGCAGTTGGCCTGCATCTTCCTCCGGTACATTGGCCACGATCCACACGCTGGAGAGATCGGCAATGGTAAAGGCGGGATCAGATGGCTGCACCACTTGACCGACAGTGATCTCGCGTTTCAGCACCGTGCCGCTTCTTGGGGTAACGATGGGGTATTCCGCGCTTAGCTTGCGGCTGCTTTCCAATTGCCGAATCTGCGGTTCTGTCATCCCAAGCCCGCGCAGTTGGGTGCGGCATGACTCCACTTCGGTGTTCGCCTGTAATAGCTCTGCCCGGCGGCGCTCAAGCTCGGCACGGCCAATCACATCAGCTTCCACCAGTTGTTCGGCTCGGTTTTCTGAAGCCTCAGCGAGACCGCGTTGCGATGCGGCTTTGATGAGCGCACGTTGGGTATCTGACAAATCGGTACTGTGCAGCATGGCCAGGGCGGTGCCCGCCTTCACTTTTTGGCCCTCGAACACAAGCAGTTCGAGAATGCGCCCTGAAACCGGGGAGCCCACGCGGGCGATGCGCCGCGCATCCGTCTCCACGTGTGCGGCCACTTGCAACGTGCCGTCGACTTCCGTCAATTCAGGCGTGCCAAATTTAAGGTTTTGCGCCAGCGCCGGGGTGATCGCTACCTCGTTCGGATTTGCTTTCGGGTCTGCCGTCCTCTCGGCCGCGCTGGCCTTTTGTTTCCCCTTGCAGCCCTGGGTTGCCACCAGAAGCAACATAAGAAGCAACAGTGCCCCATAACGATGGCGCGTTCCACGGCCTGGGAAATGTGGCAGGGAACAAAGTAGATCGATCATCAGGGTTTCGCTCCGGGCGCAATGGCGCCGAGTTCTTCCAAATCCACCAGCGCCGACTGGCGCGCGAACTGCGCATCCACAAGGTCGCCACGAACGCTTTGCAGCACCCTCTGCGCATCGAGTACTTCGACAATGCCGCGCTCGCCAAAACGATAGGCAGCCTTGGCCGCGTCCACCGCGCTCACTGCAGCGCGCAGCGAGCCGGACTCAAGCGAAGTGACCTGCTGATCGGCCAGCTGATATTGCTCGTAGGCCCGCTCCAGCGCCGAAATAAGTTCGAGCGTTCTCTGGTAAAGCACAGAGCCGACTGAGAAGTTGCGGCTTTCGCCTCGCCTATCTGTCCCTGCCGTCGATCCCACAAGGGAATCGGCACGGTGACTCCCGTGCGCCAGAAACGAAGGTCGGGTTGGTTCTCGAACTCAGCAAATGCGATGGGTTGGGGGATGCGCAGAGCCCGTTCACGATCGAGCGTAGCGAGCTTTGCCTGAATTTCAGCCTGCGACGCGGCTAAGGCGGGGTGGATCTGCATCACGTGTTCCCTTAGCTGCTTGAGCGGTGGCAGCGTAATGCGCCCCTCAAACTCGCCCTGAGGGTCGAGCTGTGCGTCTCCGTCCCCGGCAATCGCGACCCGCAGCAGCGCAATCGCATTGGCGAACTCAAGTTGTGCGCTCGTGACCGCAAACCGTGCACGGCCTAGTTCGGCCTCGGCCCGGGTTAACTCCAGCCGGCCTTCTTCGCCGACGTTGACAGACACCTCCACTCGCCGTCGCAGGTCTTCCACCAGTAGCAGGTTCTCCTGTGCGTGGCCGATCTCTTCGCGGCGCCGGAGCGCATTGTAGAAAGCATGTTTCACATCGCCCACGACGGACAACATCACTGACTGTTGCGCCGACTGGCTACCCACCACGGAGTACTGCGCAGCGCGCTGGCGTGCACGGCGCTCAGACGGAATCTCGATGGTCTGATAGGCGGCATAATGCTGCAGCAGGCCCGGGAGGCCGGGGATTGCCACTGGCCTTGCATATTGCTGGCCTTCGTAAACTTCCAGGCTGGGATTGGTATACGCGTGGGCCACGCGGGCTGCGGCCGCGGCGCGCTGAGTCACCGCAGAAGCCTCCTGCAGTCTGGGGTGATTGCGCTGTGCCCTGGCAATGGCGTCCGCCAAGGTGAGGCCCAGAGGTTTCTCGGTGGCCGGAGCAGCGGCGAGCGTCTCGGTTTCCTGGAGAAGAAAAGGAGCCTGAAGACGCGGAGCCGGAGGAAACTTGCTTGCAATGGGTAGCCGGCTCGAGTCAGTTGCGACCTGTCCGAGCGAGGCTGGGGACGGAGCCTGAGGCAACGACTGTCCCCAAAGAAGGCAACATGGCACAAACATCAGAAATAGAATCGATCTGCAAGGTGTCACGCCGTGGTCTATGCAATTGGCTGGCCAAAGGACAATCGTTCAATCCTCCCAATCCAGGCATTGCACAGCACAGCAGGTGTTCCATAAGGGCCACCCCCTGTTCCGAAACGTACAGCCGATACCTATCCCCGTGGCCGGAAACCCTTGCCGGGCACAGAGAATCCCGCCAACCCTACTTGGCCGTCCAAATGCACTGTCCTGTTCGGATGATTCCCAGGCATACTTCCGCAACGTTGTTGCTGCCCTCCCTGGATAGCTATCCCTGGTCAACATGGGAGAATGGAAGCATGTCCTCACGTCCGTCCAGCCTGCGGTCTCCGCGGGCAAAGGCCTCGCTGATTGTGATCCTGGTGATCGCGCTGGCGGCCTTCAACTGGATGGTGCCCCCGCATCATGTGATTTTGCACAACGTGCTCCATCACCTCAACATCTTGCCCTTCATGTTGGCAGGCATGTTCTTCGGCTGGCGCGGAGCGCTCAAAACCATCCTGCTGGCCACCGTGTTACAGGGCCCCTCCATTTACCGTCACTGGTTCCAAGAGCCCCTGGATGCGCAGGACCAGGTGGTAGAAATCAGTACCTTCGGCCTGGCTGCGGTGATAGCCGGTCTTCTGGCCGACCGTGAACGCACCCAGCGAAGACGGGTGGAAGCGACCAAGGTTGAACTGGAGCATGTGTATACAGAGCTGCAACAGAATATTGATCATCTAAAAAAGACTGAGCGGCTCACCGCTGCCGGCCAACTGTCGGCCAGCCTGGCCCATGAGATCCGCAATCCGTTGGCAAGCATCAGCGGAGCGGCCGGGCTTCTGGCACGCGGGCAAATCTCTGCCGAAGCCCGCACCGAGTGCCTCGAGATCCTCACCAAGGAGTCCCAGCGGCTCAACAAGCTACTCACGAACTTTCTCGATTTCGCTCGTCCGCGCCTGCCCCGTCTGCAGCGCGCAGAACCATTGGAGCTGCTTCAGTCGGTCACGGCGCTTGCCCAGCACACCGCCACCCGTCAAGGCATAACGCTGCGGTTGGTTTCAGCAGGGGAGCCGCGTGAGATCGAGTGCGATCCGGAACAGATTAAGCAGCTGTTACTGAATCTAATTCTCAACGCCATCCAGGCGACAGATGGGGAAGGAGAGGTCGCAGTCCGCATTTTGTTTTCCGAAGACAGCGTGTGCGTCGATGTCTGCGATCGGGGTTCCGGTATCGCGGCAGAGGATCGGGAGCGTATCTTCGATCCCTTTTTCACCACCAAGGAGAATGGAACCGGGCTCGGCCTTGCCATTGCATTGAACATAGCCACACAGCACGGCGGGACAGTCGCCTGCAGACCCAATGACGGCGGCGGTTCCGTCTTTCGCATGGAACTGCCTGTCCTGGCAGCGACCGCACAGCAATCTACCAAGGCAGAAGCGCTATGAGCCCCAATCACATCCTGGTGGTCGACGATGACAGCAGCTTGCGCCGGGTCATGAAGATGCAATTGGAAGAGGCTGGTTATGAGGTATCTCTGGCCGCGGACGGAGACCAAGGCTGGAAGATGCTAAGGGAGGTGGAACCCCAACTCATCATCACTGACCTGAAAATGCCTACCACTGGACTGGAGCTTCTCGCCCGCGTCACGAAAGAAGGTATGCAGACGACGGTCATCGTGGTGACTGCGTTCGGCACCATAGAAACCGCGGTAGAAGCCATGAAGATGGGCGCTTACGATTACGTGACCAAGCCCATCGACTTCGAAGCCCTCGTCCTGATTGTGCATCGCGCGATGGAGCGGCAGAACCTGCTTGAAGAAGTGCGCACACTGCGTTCAGCGCTTGATCAGCGTTACGGGTTCTCCGGCATTGTTGGCCACTCCAAAGGCCTCCTCCGCGTGCTCGATCAGGCGGCGCGCGTATCCCAGAGAACCACGACGGTGCTCATTCGGGGAGAGACTGGTACGGGCAAGGAACTCGTAGCCCGTGCGATTCATCACAATAGCCGCCGAAGCAATCGGCCGTTCGTCGCCGTCAACTGCGGCGCGATACCCCGAGACCTGGTGGAATCCGAACTCTTCGGCTATGTGCGGGGAGCATTCACGGGAGCGCTCTCGAATAAGCTCGGACGTTTTGAGTCTGCCGACGGGGGCACAATTTTTCTCGACGAGGTAGGGGAACTTCCACTGGAAGCCCAGGTCAAACTTTTGCGAGTCCTCCAGGAGGGCGAAGTACACAAGCTTGGCGCGAGTACGCCGCTCAAAGTAGACGTTCGCGTCATCGCAGCCACCCATCGCGACCTCTCCGCAATGGTAGAAGACCAGACTTTTCGCGAAGACCTTTACTACCGGCTCGCAGTCGTTCCGTTGACGGTGCCTCCTCTGCGGGAGCGGCGCGAAGACATCCCCGAGTTAATTGATAGCTTGTTTCAACGAGCCAAAGAGCGGCATGGTCTACTCGATGTGAAGATGGCCGCCGCTGTGCACCAACGGTTAATTTCGTATCGTTGGCCGGGCAACGTGCGTCAACTTGAAAATGTGCTGGAGCGTTTGGTGGTTCTCGCTTCTGGAGATCTGATCACCGCGGATGATTTGCCTGAAGAGCTGGTGCCGGTCTCTCCCAGCACTGCCGTCCTGTGGCCAAACTTGCCTGAAGAAGGCATCAGCCTGGAAGCGGTCGAACGCGAACTGATTAGCCGCGCTCTGGAAAGGTTCGATGGAAACCAATCCCAGGCCGCCCGCTACCTCGACATCAGCCGCCGCACCCTGATCTATCGCATGGAGAAGCACGGCCTGGGCAAAGTAGATCCCGAAACCGCAGAAAACCTCCCCTAGCTCTGCTACGCTCCGGCCCTGACCAAATTCCATTTCATCTGAACCAGAACAAGCCATCGTAGCGACGGGCGTCGCCGCTCAGTCAGAACTTGTTTGGAGCACCGGGCCGGAATTGAACCGGCGAATACTGGTTTTGCAGACCAGCGCGTTAGCCACTTCGCCACCGGTGCTCACTCGCTCTGAGGCAGCCTTATCAAGGCTGCCCTCAGAGTTTACCTACTTTGCCTGGCTGACAAGGTCTTTCTTTGCCAGGTACCACGTTTCTACCGCCAGGCCCGCCCCACCGCCGTTGGTCCGCTTGCGCGCGTCTTCCACGGTAACCGGAGCCGGGACGATGACGGAATCACCAACCTTCCAGTTAGCAGGCACGGATACCCCATTGCCGTCGATCGTCTGCAGCGCTTCGAAAATGCGGATCAGCTCATCCACATTGCGCCCCAACTGCATCGGGTAGTAAACGATGGCGCGGATATTCTGCTTGGGATCGATCGCGAAGACAGCCCGTACCGTGGCTGTATCCGAGGCTGCCTCATGTACCAGGCCATATAGCTGCGACACTTTCTGGTCGAGATCGGCAACGACCGGGAATTTTACTTCCACCCCGGCGTTGCGCTCGATGTCACGCACCCAGGCGATATGGGAGTAAATGCTGTCAATCGACACGCCGATCAACTGCACGTTCAATCTCTCAAAATCAGCCGAGCGGCGTGCGAATTCAATGAACTCCGTGGTGCACACCGGGGTGAAATCGGAAGGGTGGGAAAACAGCAATACGTACTTGCCCTTGGCGGTGTAATCGCTCAACTGGATGATGCCGTGCGTGCTCTTTGCTTTGAAGTCCGGCGCCTGTTCGAGAATGCGTGGAATGCGGGATTCAGTGCTCATGTGGGTTTCCTCGTGAAAACGCGGTTGGCAGTAGGCCTTCGGGGCGCTGTTTCCGGGCTTGCTTCCAAGCACAAGGGAACCCGCGGCGGGGGCCGGCTGCGGGTGAGTGGATACGTATGTCAGGATTCGAAGCTTGCGATTCGATCTAGGAACACACCCGCAGCGTGCAGCAGCGACAGCAACAGCAGCTGCAACAGAGGGAGCCGGGGTGGTGAGAGATCTTTGGCATTTCTCAAGTAGGAAGCGACGGGCTTCGACTCGTTCTAGAATAGAACCGGCTGCATGAGGTGTCAAACCTCGCTCTTGTGCATGAGCCAGAACCAAACACCGGGCGGAATGAAATAAAAAAGGGAACACGCCGAGTCGTTGCTGGAATTTTCATTTCGGGCAGCACTGATCTTGCAGCAAAAGAGCGTCTTTTCCTTGAACGATTCACATGCTTTCAACAGGGCTGATGACGCGTATACGCAAGACTGGCAACGCGACACCGCCTCGCGGTGGAACCTGAACAAAAAAACAAGTCGCACTTCGCTTCATCTTCTCCGTTTACACATCGCTTTCATCTTCGTACTCTGTGCAAGCGTTGCTTTCGAGGTAACGCAACTGTCGGCCTTGAAATCTGACAACTAAATTCAGATCGGACGCGCTTGGATGGGCGCTGCTGCTGGACGAAGACCTGCTGTCCCATCGTGCATGGTGACTGCAAAAGGGTCCCTATTCGCCAGGCGCTGCCATTCACGACGCGATTTCTTCCGTTCTCTCCCCCAGCTGCGGACATGTGCTGTGTGCCCGCGTTTCACAACTCCTTTGAAAGGAGACATTCAGGATCCATGAGGCCAAAGAAAACCATTTTATGTGTCGATGACAACGAGCAGTCGCTTTCCGTTCGCAAATTCCTGCTCGAAACTCGCGGGTATCGGGTGCTGACCGCATCCGGTAGCCAACAGGCATTGGAGTTATTTCGTGAAGGAGGGATCGATCTGGTTTTGAGCGACCTGATCATGCCCTATATGGATGGCAACGAGCTCATACGCCGCATGAAGGAGCTGGCGCCGGAAGTGCCGGCCATCCTGATCAGCGGCAGCGTGAAGGCATTCGATCGCGCCAATCGTGCCGATGCCTTCTTGCCCAAGGGTGCTTGTTCGCCGGTTGAGCTGCTGGAGCGCATTCGCGTGATGGTAGCCCGCAAGCGCGGCCCCAAGAAGGGACACGGCTTGCGGCCGCTGTTGGCCGACCACCAGCCGGAGAGCACCGATTCGCTGGTAGTAGGCGTTTGATGGCGGCTCTCGCTCGAGAGCCGCGGTTTGCCGGTTACAATCAGGAACGTGCAGCCCATCATTGAGGCAAAGAACGTCAGCAAGGTTTACCGTGCGGGTAAGGTAGAGGTTCCTGCCCTCAGAGAAGTGTCGTTCTCCGTTCCGCCGGGCGAGTTCGTCAGCATCGTCGGACCCTCCGGCAGCGGCAAATCGACGCTCTTCTACATCCTTGGGGGTCTGACGCGTGCGACCTCGGGCAGCGTCTTGATCGATGGCGTCGATTTTGCGCAGCTGACCGACTCCCGGCGTACCGTCTTGCGTAAGACGAAGATTGGCTTTGTCTTTCAGAAGTTCAATCTGTTGCCTACGCTGACGGCGCGAAGCAATATAGAAATCGCGCGCGAGATCGCCGCCAGCCACCAGCCGCAGGACGAAGAGCTTCTTCGACATCTCAGCGAGATGCTCGGCATAACCGGGCGTCTCGATCACCGTCCTTCGGAGCTTTCGGGCGGAGAGCAGCAGCGCGTGGCCATTGCCCGCGCGCTCATCACGCGCCCTGCCATTATTCTTGCGGATGAACCGACCGGCAACCTCGATACCGTCAATTCGGACGCTGTGCTGGAGATGCTCCGGCGCTCCAACAAAGAGTTCAAGCAGACGGTGTTGATGATCACCCACAACCCTGAGGCCGCCGCGATTGGAGACCGCATCCTGCACATGCGCGACGGCCGTCTGCTGGACGCATAGGCCGCCGCAGGCGTGATCTCCATGACCACCTGGGTACTTTTTGCCGGGCTGCCTGGAACCGGCAAGAGCACGCTTGCCCGGGCGATGGCAGAGCGCCTGGGCGCGGCCGTTCTCGATAAGGATCGTGTGCGCGGCGCGCTGTTTCCCGGCACGCTGACGGACTACACCGCGCCACAGGATGAATTGTGCATGCGCGCGATGCTGGATGCGGCCTCCTACCTGACGCAGCACCGGCGCGTGGACTACATCTTTTTCGATGGGCGTACCTTCTCCACGCGGGCGCAGGTGGAAGAGGTCCTGCACGCGGCGAAACGTGCCGGAGTTCGCTGGCGCATCCTCCATCTGACCTGTGCGGATGTGGTCGCGGAAGCGCGCCTGGCGCAGAACGATCCCACCCATCCGGCGCAGAATCGCGATCCGGGGCTCTATCGCACGATCAAACAGCATTTCGAGCCCATTCCGGAGGAGAAACTGGAGGTTGATACAACTTTGGGCATAGAGGGGCACTTGGCGGCGGTCGAGGCGTATCTCCGGGGTGGGGAATAGGGCCCTGCGTTGACCCGGCGGTAAGCCGACCGATATACTGCCTCAGGACGTATGCGGGAGTAGCTCAGTGGTAGAGCATCGCCTTGCCAAGGCGAGGGTCGCGGGTTCAAGTCCCGTCTCCCGCTCCAGGTAGCTGCCCCACCGCCGGAATGGTCTGAAAGTCGCATTTGCCGGACCAGTTTCTGCCCGGCGCGGCATTACAATTGTTCAAGATGGCGCGGTACCCAAGCGGTAAGGGAGAGGTCTGCAAAACCTTTATGCGTCGGTTCGATTCCGACCCGCGCCTCCATCCTTCCAGCAAAAGCACTGTAGGACCTTCTCGAAGTGCGCCACCAGGCCTGCGCGAGGTTCGTCCAGGACATCTCTAGCTCGCAAGCAAGAATAAGCACATTCGTCTGGGGCCCACACGCCTTCGATGACGCGGAAGTCGCGCTCTCGGTCTTCGTCAAAATTCCCACAAACTCGTCATTCTGAGCGGAGCGCCTCACAGATGAGCCGCTTGAAACAGCGCTTGTGGCGCGGAGTCGAAGAACCCCAGCGATGCCTGTCTCACCGGTACTGTTAGCGGCTCTTCAACCACCGAAGCCCTTTGAGGCTAGCCGGCTACTTGCGCAGCGTATAACGAACGAAAAGCAAAAAAGCGGGTGCGATGTGAATCGCACCCTGGTGAAAGTTCTAATGGAACACGTGTCCGCTAGTTCTTCTCCGATTTGCCTGCGACCGTGAGGTCGTTGGTCACTTTGAAGATTCCAGGTACCGAGTTGGCGCGTATACCAGCGACATCCTTGTCCATCTGACTATCGACCACACCGTAGAGTGTCACATTGCCGTTTTGCACCGAGATGCGGATTGGCTTCGCCGGGTCCAGGGCGTATTTGTTTAGCGTAGGAAATCCGTAAATGGTCCGAAACAGCTGAAGACGCGAGCGGTCATCCATTGGCGAAAGCGGATCGACACGAACCTCGTTGACCACATTCTTCACCCCCGGCGTGTTGGCAGCCAGCGCGAGGGCGGAGGATGCGTCGATAGGCCCGTAGGCGTCGCCCGACAGCGTTGCGGTGCCATCCTGCACTTGAACCGAAATTGCGTTGAACGGCGTCGTGCCGTAACCGACGCGATCATAGGAAATGGCTTTGACGAGCTTTGCCTCCACCACGGAATCGGGAAGGTTTGGACCCGCAACCTGGATCTCGTTTGCCACGGCCTGCACCCCCTTGATTTTATGAGTGCGTTTGTCCGCCTCTTGTTTGAGGTCGAAGAGTGGCACGGTTCCGGTCAAGGTAACGACTCCGTCATGTGCAGTCGCCTTAACTCCCTTCAGGTTCGGCTTATTCAACGCCTTGTTAATGACCTCGGCCTGCAGGTTAGTGTCGTTCTGGGCAGGCTGCGCCGCTGCAACCGCATATGGTAAAGCGGAAACAGATACTCCGAGGACCAAGGCCAGTGCGGGAATGAACCTATAATTTGCGCGTTTCATTTTGCTTGTTCTCCTATGTTCTTTGCCGGGCAACAGCAGGGCCACACTCACGCGAACTCGATCGCTGCAGCGGAATCGGGCATTGAAAAGCCCCTGTCGAAAGCGCTTCTCAGTGATTTCCATCGCCACTACCCGCTTCTCCGCCCCTTTATTTGAACCCGCTCCGGAGCAGGAAGTTTCGCTATACGCGTACACGATCGTGCTGGGAAACGGAGCGCGTTAGGGCAACCGCTGGTCGCCGCCTCGCCACATAAGCAAACCCGCTGTCGGCGGATTTCGGGCCTCAGCAGAGGAGTAGACTTGTGTTGCTTGGATCACGGTCAGCTATGTGGAGCTGAACCCCGTGAGGTACGCAGATGGTGCGAGCTGGCAACCCATCAATGGAGAGGTTTGCAGGATAGTTCCCGGGCGTTTGAGAAACTAAAAAATCGGTCCAGCGTTTCATCCCAATTGCAAAAATTTTGAATCTAATCCCCATCTAATCCGGGAGGAAACTATGTCCCATCATTTCGATACCAAACTTGCGAAAGAGGATCCAAGCCTGAACGTGTGTGATCTCTATCTGTTTCAGGGTGCCCCTGACACAACGGTGATGGCGATGACCGTCAATCCTGATGTCGTCCTCTCTGCACCGGATACCCTTCACACGGAGGGTTTGTATGCCTTCCGCCTGGACCTGAATGGTGACGCCCACGAAGACGTTGTCTTCAAGTTCAGGTTCAGCGAACCGAGACATGTGAACGGCGACGAGCATGTCCATGTTCAGAAGTTTCAGGTCCGTAGAGCCACTCGCGAGACTATCGGCGGGGACAAGGGCGAGCTTCTGATAGAAGGCGATACGGGCAAAGTCCAAAGCAAGGGTAGTATTCGCGCCTTCGTCGGAATCGCTCCCGATCTGTTCGCCGCCGACGCTGTCGCAATGCGTGATCTTCAGAATGCCTTCTACAACGAACACAGGTATGACGGCGATTCGTTTCTGCGCCATCGCGAAAACTTCTTCCACCATCGCAATATCACTGCGATCGTCCTCGAAGTCCCAAACCATCTGATCGGAAAGGGAACGGTTCATGCCTGGGCTACGGTGTCACTTTACGGCCATGCTCCCGAGATGCAGGTTTCACGTTGGGGCCTTCCGATGGTCACGCACCTCTGTCTCAACGATCCCAGCGATCAAGAGGTGAAAGAGACCTTCAACAAATCGGTGCCATCCGAGGACATCACTTTATTCTCGGGATACATCGCAGACTATATCCAAAAGATGGTTACCTATGCAGGATCTGCCCTGAACCCGGAAGAATACGCAAAGCAAATGGTCTCTCGGCTATGCCCAGACACCTTGCCCTATGAATTAGGAACGGTCGCTGCATTCGATGTCGCGAGATTCAATGGGAGGCCACTGGGTGATGATGTTCAGGATGTAATGCTTACCTTGGTGTCAAACAAGCCCATCCAGGACGGCGCTGCCCCTGATCGCAATCGCATCCGTACTGAGTTCCCCTATTTTGGTGAGCCCTACTCGAAGGAAGAACAGAAGGAAGTCGTACCCTGGCACCCGAGACGGGCCCAGGCTTCCTAAGGCGGTCGTGGAATTTCAAACGCGGGTAAGATCAGGCACCCCGGTGAGCGCCAGGTATTGATGGATGAACGCAATCGACATGCTGCCTTCGCCCACACCACTGGCTACACGTTTGATCGAACCGTGACGAACGTCGCCCGCGCAAAATACCCCCGGCAGGCTCGTCTCCAGAGGAAACGGCTCTCGATCGAGAGGCCACGCGGTCAGATCTCTTCCGGTGTAAATATAGCCTTTGGCATCACGCTCCAGGGCTATGGGAAGCCAGGATGTGTTCGCCGTCGCGCCGATCATCAGCAACAAGGCGTCAGCGCTACGCGTAGTGGAAACTCGTTCACGAGTGGTGGTTACGATCCGCTCCAGTCGCTCTCCACCAAGCGCTTCTGTAACCTCTGTCCATGGTTCGATGCGAATGTTGCCCTTGCCCGCGATCTGCGCGATCAGGTATTGCGACATACTCGCGGCGAGTCCGGCACCACGCACCAGCATGATTACTTCAGCAGCATAGTTAGAAAAGAAAACAGCCGCCTGGCCGGCCGAGTTACCCCCTCCGACCACGAATACCCTCTTCCCAGCTAGACTATGGGCCTCCTGACGAGAGGCGCCGTAAAGTATTCCACGGCCAAGCAGGCGGTCCAATCCCGGGACTTCCATCCGATGCCACTCGACGCCGGTTGATAGCAACACAGTGGGAGCCAAAATGTGCTCTCCGCCATCCAGTTCCAGGCGATAGCCCGTATCGGCGACGAGCACCGCTTCGATCCAGCGTGTCACCGCAATCTCCGAGCCGAAATGGCGTGCCTGTTTGAGTGCGCGCTCGGTGAGTTCATCACCGGAAATGCCGGTAGGAAATCCCAGGTAGTTTTCAATCCGGGATGATGTCCCGGCCTGTCCTCCGGCGGCCGAGCGTTCGACAATCAGCACCTTTAACCCTTCCGAAGCTCCGTAAACTCCAGCCGCCAGGCCGGCCGGACCTGCGCCCGCAATCACAACGTCATAACTCTTGTCCTTTGGCACGGTCTGGAAACCCAGCGCTTGTGCCACCGTGCGGACAGTCGGAGTCACCAGTTCCGTCGCACCGTCGACCACGACGGCCACTCCATCGTTCGCTCGCGGAACGAAGGAGGAAGAACGCTCCGGCTCAAGTTCGCTATCCACCCAGTCATACTGCACCCGATTCGCGGAAAGGAAGCTGCGGATAGCCCGGCAATGCGCGTCATAAGGGGATCCCACCAAGAGAACTCGTGAGGAGGGGGTCTCCTTTACGTACTGTGGCGCCATCGAGAGTCGCTCCGTCATCGTCTGAAAAATGGCTGTGCCGCAGGAGGCGGAATCTCGAATCAACTCCTGAAGTTGCTGTCGGTCGAAACGCGCCAGGCGGCAGCGAGTTACGGCCAGCACGGAGACGATATTTGCTGTGCCCAGGAGAATTGGAATCTCGCCAAAAAACTCACCCGCCTTGAGTGCCTCAAGCTCCCGGCGCTGGCCCACAATATCTTTCACTACCTGGAGTAAGCCTTCGAGAACGACAAAGAAACGAGGATCCTCGCCTTCCCGTATGACCCAGTCACCGTCTTCCACGTGGATATCCGCAGCCTTTTGTGCGAGTCTTTGGCGCGCGGGTTCGTCCAGAACCGCGAAGAGAGGAATGGGCGCCAGTTCTGCAGCAGTGATCACGTAGTCTTTCCCCGCTCCACCTAGGGTAGGCCTTTTTTCTTCAGGATCTCGCCATAGTTTTCTCAGCTTGGCCTGTAGTTGAGCAGGAAGCGCTAAGAAAGCACGAGAGATTGCAGGCGCCGGAGGCCCGGCATTCCTGTACAGTTATGTGTCGAGCCTCCTAAAAAGGAAATTAAAGTGTCAAAACACTGCCCCCACCTGGACAAAATTCTCGGTCTCAATCAGTCGATTTCGCGCCGCGACTTTCTGGAAGGGGCGCTCGTCGCCTCCGCCGGTTTGGCCGTGACCTCGTCTCCCCTCGAACTTCTTGCGCAAGCAAATGCGCCTGCTCCCGTAGCCTGGAGCGGGTACACCGGCGAGGGCGACTACAAAAACTCCGCGGGCAATAGCGAGCAGGTCGTGCACAACGCTCACGCGGTGCGTGACGGCGCGTATGATCAGGTTCCTTCGCAAATCACGGATACCGGTGAGATCTACGATTGCGCCGTCGTCGGAGGAGGTCTTTCCGGCATGTCTGCGGCCTTGTTTTTCCATCAGAGAACAGGGGCCAAGCGCAACTGTATCGTGCTCGACAACGCGGCCATCTTCGGTGGTGTGGCCAAGCGCAACGAGTTCGAAGTCGACGGCCATCGTCTCTATGCTGCCCAGGGATCCGTGCACTTCCAGCCCCCTTACCCGAACAGTTTTTTAAGCACCGTCTACGACTCGATGGGGTTGGATTGGAACGCCTTCAAGTCCTACCAGGATTGGCAAGGGCCTTCTCCGAAGATGTCTTTATCCAGGAGCACCTACGGCGTAGGCACGATCGACGGCAAACCTGCGTATGGCTTTTTCTTTGGCGCGAAGTTCGGTCATCGCCCGGGTATTTGGGTAAAGGATCCCTGGGGAAACAATCTGGAGGGCACCCCTTTCTCGGAAAAGACCCGCCAGGAATTGCTCACCTTGCACCACAATCGGTATATCGCGCCGCCCCTGGTCTACGACTATCCCGGCGACGCGGTCTCCCGTCAGTTAGACAGCATGACCATCGAAGACTACCTGGTGCGCACCTATGGAGTGAGCCGGGAGACCATACGCCTGGACAGGGCGGAAGTCGCAGATGGATTCGGTCTCGGCCCTGACGTGTTGTCTGCCTTTCTGATTTACGAATGGGAGAAAACCGTTCCCACCGTCGATAACAGTATGGAGACGGGCATCCAGATGTTTCCCGGCGGAAACTCGGGCATGATGCGGCTGATGGTAAAAACGCTCATCCCGGCAGCCTTCGACGGCCCACGGACCATGGAGGCGGTCTGGAAGAACCCAATCAATTTCGACGCCCTGGATGCAGCAGACCAGCGTGTCCGCGTGCGGCTCAGCTCCACCGTTGTGCGCGTCGAGCATATGGGAGAGCCAAACAAGTCGGAGTTCGTTTCGATCGTTTACGTAAAGGATGGCCGCCCGCAACGCATCAAGGCCAGGACGGTGGTGATGGCCGGCGGCGGATGGATGACGAAGCACGTGGTGCGCGATCTGGACGAAACGCGGCGTAACGCGTATGCGCAGCTTCATTATTCGCCCTACCTTCTTGCCAACGTGGCGGTTCGCAACTGGCGGTTCCTCTACGATCTTGGCCTCTCCAGCGGGAGCTGGTTCGAGGGGTTCGGCAACTTTGTCAATGTACCTACGCGTGCGAAGTTTGGTGTGGATACGCCCTTCGTTGGCCCCGATCTTCCCACGGTGCTTAACTTCGAAGTAGGCTTTCAAAAACCGGGGCTTCCGTTGGCCGACCAGGGCAGCTTGAGCCGTGCGGAACTGCTCTCGACCCCCTTCACGGAATACGAAAAGCAAATACGCGAGCAGATGACGGACATGTTCGGGGCTTCGGGCTTCGACGCCAAGCGCGACATTGCGGGAATCGTTCTAAACCGCTGGGGCCATGCCTTTATCAATCCCCAGCCGGGCTTTTTCTTCGGTCTGAACGGAAATCCTGCTCCGCGTCAGGCCCTCCGCGACGGCCCATTTGGAAGAATCGCCTTCGCGCACTCAGACCTTTCCGGCGCCATGGATCATCGAAACGCCTTCATCGAAAGCAACCGCGCAGTTAGCCAATTGTTAGACCGGGTGCTCGTTTGATAGAGGAATGGAGCAATGAATCGTGGCCCATCCCAATTTTGTCCCTTCCAGGAATCGTGGGTGCCCCATATCTCGCTCGTTTTTCGCGAGATGTGGGATACCACGAACCTTAACCTTTTTTCGGCCTTCAGAAAGAAGCACGTAGAGCGAAAGAGATATGGGCCACCCGTAATTCAGGTTGCGACGAATTTGGACAAGTCTGTTCGAAGTAGCCCAACGGAGTCGTCCTGAATGACTTTCAGAACTTTCAGACGCTCCTTCGGGACTGGACCGCACGGGGCTGTCCAAGTTAGTCGCAACAAGCTTTCGCTCTGTATCAGGGCACGACTTCAGTCGTGCCACCCCCCGACCAAACGGTCTGGGCTTTAACCCCTGCGACCGCAAAATGGTGGGGTACTTTTCGAGTATCCTCGTCATCCTATGTCCCCATCTGTGGGCATAAGGACTTGGCACTTTGGGCAAACAGAGCCACGCTATGTTTCAAAAGGTGGTTTGCTGTCGTAAAAGCTGCGCGAGCAGACAGCATTCCGCACGCGATAGCGTCTCAACGTCGTAGTTCACGACGGTTGCTCTTTGGATTTCCGTTGTCAGTACTCCAGTGGACGTGCTGTGTGGAAATTCCATCGTATCGTCGTGTTTTCCCCGGGGTTTTTCCGAGCCGCCCCTTCCGGACTTGAGGTTATAAGAGCGGGAGCGTTCACGATGTAAAGCATCCCCGACGGTCCGGATATCGTTTGGCCCTGGTTGGTATCGGTGGCAATGGCAAGGCCCGACGCGCCCCACCGAATCAGGTTCATCGGCTGGCCCACAATTCCGTTCAATGCAAGGCTGCCCACTGGCGCAAATGTCTTCTGATTGTAGGAGGCAATCGTGTACTCCCCTTGCGACACCGGGCTCGTCTGGTTCGTCAGTTGAAGGATAAAAACCGTATTCGTCGAGGAATCAGGCGCGGTCCATCCGAATGACGTCCCAAACTCGCCCAACTGCCCCCCGGTGACAGGATCGATGATCAAGCCATTGTCGTCGTAGATCAGGCCAGTCCCGTAGTCATAGTGAATGTCGGAGAAGAAATTCCAACTGAACCAATCGGGATTCGCATCCAGAACCGGGCTGTCCACCCCTCCACCTACATAGGCATCGTAGGTTACTCCTTGCTGGTTCACGCTCAGTTTGTACAAATCGAAATCGGAGACGGATGTATCGGCCGCATAAATTGTCGCGCCGTCAGCGGCCCATTGGATGCTGTCGTAATAATTCAGATCGAGCGCAGTGTTAGTCCCTGGCAACGTGGCCGGTCGGGGTACGTTGTTGTCAAAAATCGTCAGGGTCCCGTTGCTCTTGGTCTGCAAATATTCGCGAGTATTGTTCAGCATCACAGCGGTGCCTCCGGCAACGGCCACAGTTTGCGATGCAACAGGAGACGGCTGCAGGTCGACTGCCATAAGCGGCCCATTCGCAGGGAGCGTTCCCAACGGCCACGTGAGCGGTGAGTTCAAATCGGGCAATTGCAGCCGGGTAACGAAGCTCGACGCCATGTATCCGACGTACAAATAGGAGCCGTCCGCGGTCGTCCGCACCAGCCGCGGATCGGCGCCCACAAGCGCGCTCTTCACCACCCCTCCCGTCGCGGGATCGACGGCAACAATCGAGTTCGGATAGTTGAGATCGCTGCTGCCGACTGCAGCATAAAGCAGACCGCTCTTCGCGTCCCACGCCACATCGTAAGCGGCAAGGTTGAGCGCGGTCAGCCCCATTCCAGCGGGAACAATGGTAAACGCCAGCTGAGCTTCGCTCGGCGCCGCGCCGCTCCCGTTTGAAACCGTCACTGTCGCCACGCCAGGACTGGTCAGGTCCGACGCCGGCACCGTCGCCTGCAACTGCGCCGGACTCTCATAATCGGTTTTCAACGTCTGCCCGTTCCAATAAACCAACGCGCCGGGCGTAAAATTCGCCCCGCTCATCGTCATCGTCACATCGGCGCTTCCGGCAGTTACACTCTGTGGGCTAATGGCCGTCGGAGCCGGCATCACCTCGGTTCCTGCCCCGTTGGTGAAATCCGGTGTCGCCGCCCCGTCCACGAAATTGCCATCCACTAAATAAAGAGTCGAAATTTGATTCGTGTTCTGCTGTGCGACTGCGTTAAAGGCCAGCCCTGCGTTTCCCCAGCGAATAAACTGCTGCGGCGTGCCGTTGGATTGCGGAATCGTAAGCGAGTTGAGAAGGTGAAATGTTGACTGGTTGTAGACTCTGATCGTGTACCCCGTGCTCAACTCCCATTGGTCTTCGGTCTGACCCAAAATAAACACCAGACCTTGCGCCGAATCCACAACACAAAGGGTGCTGAAGTTGGTTTGTGTGATGATCCCCTGCAGGTTGTAGGTTCCCACCAGGTTGCCGGTCGCCGGATCCACCACACGGCCGTCATCGCCATATAAATAACCTGTCGTCACATCAAAGTGAACGCGCTGTTGGTTGGCACGAACCTCGCTGAACTCATACGGGTACACCGTCGCAAGGGTCACGCCAGACCTGTCCACGCCCATCACATCCAGGCCCCACGTCCCATACTCGCCCTGGTTTCCATAAAGCGTCGTTTCGTCGGCGCCCCACTCAAGCGCGGTAAGACTATACGTCGACGAGCCAGGCCCAGCCGGGCGTGGCGTAGCATCGTCGTAAATCGTCACCCCTCTCGACGAGAAACCGCCAGAGCCCGGATCGCTCAGGAGCACCGCGACGGTGTCAGCGCTGCCCGGCGCGGCGCGCAGTGACATGGCTGTCTGCATTTGTGGACCAAAGCTTGGCAATGTGAATTGGAGGTTCGGCGTCAGCGCCGGCAGAGCAAATCGTTGCACAGAGCCTGTGCCGTCCTGGCCCACCCAAAGCTCCGAGCCATCTGAAGTCACAGTCAACTGATTTGGATTGCTGCCCGCAGCGACGGGCGCACTCGTTACCGCTGTTACGGGATTGACCGCAACCAGGCTGCCGGCTGATCCGCCCGCCCCTGGAACGCTGGCATAGATCGGCCGGTGCGTGGCATCCCACGCGATGTCGTTCGCGGCAAGTGGGATTCCAAGCACTCTGGTTGCGCCGGAGTAGATGGTGAACGGTTGGCTCCCCGATGTTCCACCGCCGGAGACGGGTTCTGCACCTGGACACTCACCGTGGATGCTGTCGTCAAATCACTCGCGGGAATCTGTGCCGTGACCCCGGTCGAGCTAACAACCGTTGTGGAGAGCGGCGTCCCGTTCCAGACAACCTGAGCTCCCTGCACGAAGGAAGAACCGGTCACTGTAATGGTCGTGGCAGGGTCACCTGTGGTGGCGCCGAAAGGCGATATGGCCGTGAGCTGTGGCGTGGGATTGTCAACCTCCAGATTGGTTGGCGTGCCGGAGCCGCTATTTATGGATCCATTCGACACCACCACCGTCAATTCTGCTGCGCTTGCCAGCTGATTTGCCGGAACTATGGCGGTCGATTGCGTGCTGCTGACGTAAGTTGTGGTCTCAGCGGTGCCATTCACCTGGACTACGCTTGTACTCAGAAATCCTGAACCGTTCACAGTCAGCGTCAGAGCGCTGGATCCTGCAGGTACCTTGGCCGGGTTGATCGACGAGATAGCCGGTGCCGGAGTGGTGCCTCCTCCGGAGGATCCTGCTGAGCTTGATCCACCGCCGCACCCGTTAAGGCAAACAACCAATCCGAATGACAGAACAAAACCAGAGAAACGGCTCGAAGACAGATGCAAGCACCAGCATGGTCGTGCTTTCACAGAGGTGACCCTGCCTTCCCGGGTGGTCGTGGCCTGAACTGCAATCAACCAGCATAAAACAGAGAAGTATCCCGTTCACAATCCCAGATTGGTAATGGGTTTGGAGGTTACCTCACGAGGGAAACACGATTGCAGGTCAGGGGCGACGGGGACGAAACGTACCCCAATGGATGAAGGACAGCACGCTACGGAATGAGTCTTCCTGCTTTGTATCAGACCAAAATAGTCTGGGCTTTAGCCCCTGCGACCGCAGAATGGTGGGGTACTTTTCGTGTGTTCGACTTTCGGCCAAGCGACGAGAAGGGCGTCTCGATTACTAATCGTGTCGTGCTGGAGGTCAAAGCGTCTTATCCTCGCTACTCGTACTGAGTAGTGATTTCCGGAATTGGCGACCATCGGCTCATGACGAAAGAGGAAGGCTCCATCCAATTGGCGGGCGCGATGTGGACCCTCCGTGGTGCCTGCAAAGTCTCATTCCATCAACTTCCCTCAGCCAGACCAGTCTGGCAGGCAAGTTACAGAGAATCCGGTTTTCAAGGAAGCTGATCACAGCTCGTGGCGGGTGCTCTCGCGTTTTTTAGTCGAGTGGGTCGCTCGCTGCGGTAGACATTTTTATCGGTTTGCCTGGGAGGGCTGGAACGCCTCGCGCGTCTAAATGCAGCACGCGAAGCGTACCCCTTGTTCTTGTCGACTAGTGAGCTGCGGCAAAAGTAAAGGCTGTCGCAGGTTCAAACTTGCTTGCAGCGTTTCCGGCATAAACCTTGCCCCCCGCCATGGTGAGCTTCTTCACAGGCGCGCCCTCGCTCAAATCAAGATCAGCCAGTGGAACCCAAAAGGCGTTGGGGCTGGTGGCGGAATCGAAGAAGAACACCTTGTTCTTTTGGTCGTAAACGGTGCGCCATAAGGTGGACGCCAAATTCGGCTTGTCGGGATGCGTGATCCCCAATGGCGTACTTACCGATCTCATGACGCCGAGAACCTCAGCCACTGCCTGGTTCTCATAGGTTCCATTGGGAACCGCTTTAATTATTTTTGTATCGACTTCTGTCGGGATGGCCTTGATCAGAAACGAAGTGCGGACGAAGCGATCGGCGGCACTGATCGATCCAGGCAAAAAGGCCAGAGGATTCACACCCGTCCAATAGGTATCGATCGCGAGTTGTTGATCGAAGCTGGGAGAGTTAGTCATCACCTGGTATTTTCTGTCGTGATGAATTACCAGTTTGCCGCCAATGTATTCGAAGATCGCCGAATCGCCGGTAGGATCGGAAACCGCCAGGTGCAACTGCGCGCCTTTACCATTGGGCAGTTTCGGCGCAATCACCTCGAAGGGTTCGGCTTTTAACGCATCCACGGTCTCCGCAACGCTGGCGTAGTTGTCCAGTACGTATTGCGCCCACGCCATTATTGAGATGGTGGGTTGGCCGTTTTTCGGCGTGCCGTAATCCGACTCCGCCAGATAGAGCACGTTGGCAACCAGCCCCCTCTCGTTGATGCCGTCAGCCGTGCCGGCATCATAGCCGGATACCGCAAGGCTGCCGTACTTCGAGGTCCATTTAACGCTCCCGTGTCCAGAGGCTCCATCGCGGGCGATGCCCTTAGGGAATACCCAGGCGTTGGAGTAGACATCTTCGGCCCAATCCATCGATCGGCCAGTGATCACCACGTTGTCGGTGCCCAGGTAGACAGCGCGCGTGCAGGCACCAGCCGGAATGCCGCTACCGGCGAAAAACATGATAGGCGTCAGAACCGCCGCGGCAAGCGCACGAGTTCGGGAAAAAAGCTGAGATCGCATAGGTCGCTCCTTAAGTTTGCTGGGTGTTCCCCGGTTTGCGTTGATCGCCGTAGGAACAAGCCGAAGATAGAAGGGGAAAGTCTCTGCGCCTACCCCGGGAAGTACCTGATTTTTCCGCGGAAATTACCTGTTTCAGAGCCACTGAAGCCGGGTATGTAAGGGAAAGCGGCTGTACCCCGAGACCACCGGGAGCATTGCTTTTCCGTCACGCACAAGGGCAAGCAGCATCGAGTTCCCCGGTTGAAGAAGAGCCGCAGCATCGCGGATGAATTCTTGGTCCAGACTGGGCTGTGGAGGGCGTCCGTTTCCTTCAGGGACGATGCCCGGCGCCTGGTACGACCAATAATGTGGCGGCAGGATTGCGTCCAGGATACTCCTCCATCGCGCAGTGCACTCGGTGCTGGTTTCGCTGTCAAGCGATAGCCCCAGGAACAGCTTTAGGCCGCCGTCTCTTTCCACTTCGACGGCAACCGCATTCTGCAGATCACCGGTCCAGTCGAAGTGCAGGCGCTGTAGCTGTGGTAACACCTCGAGTGCTCGATGTTTTTCGGTAAAGCCTATGATCAACAGCTCGTTCACTCATCACCTTCTGCCTTCAGCCTGAGTGCGCGACGGCGTTCTCTTTGATAAGGCTATGGAAGGCCATGCCGATGCGGAATAGCGATAAGCACCTGTTTTGCCAGCGGAAACTACGTGACTGAGCGTGGACTCGATGGTTCGCCATTCTTGCTAGTCCCGGCGATACACCGTAAAATCTGGCTTAACTCGCGCTTTTTACAAGGTAATTTCATGCCTTCTTGGCGATGCTCAAGGGTGCTCGCGGCGCTGCTCCTCGCTCTCGCGCTGCTGACGACGGCGCACGCCGCGAGTTCCAGACCAATCCGGATTCTGCTCGTATATGAGAGTGGCGGCTTCTCTCCGGCGTCCATGGAACTTCAGCAAGGGATGCTCAATCACTTGCGGCGAGAGCTGGCCGAAGATGTAGAACTATTTTCTGAACAGATGGAATCGACACGGCTTCCGGAAACGCAAGGCAAAGTGCTCTCGTGGATTCGGGAACGATATACACCGCACGGCATTGACGTAGTCATTTTTGTAGGCTCGGACAGTCCCGCTATTCTGCCCGGAGTACCAACGATCTATGCCCGGTTTACTTCGTTCGCAACGGCGGCCGACGTCTCCAACACTCAGAGCAACGCCCAGGTGTGGTTCAGGATTGACCTCAATCGTACGATCGCGGCGGCTCGCCGATTGCAACCGGAGGCGAGGAGTATTGTGGTGATCGCCGGAACGGCGCTCGAGGATGAGCTGCTCCTAAAAGAGGTCCGCGAACAACTTGCGAAGTCGGATCTGCCCGTAAGTTATCGTGCTGGAGATTCTGTTGAGGGTCTCCTGCAGTACCTGGCTCACCTGCCTCAGAACACGATTGTTTTGCCAATCTCTTATACACGCGCCGCCCAGGGAAATCGCTATTACTCCACACGGGATGTGGTGCATTCCTTGTCGCGTGTATCGGCCGCTCCCATCTATGCGGCAGCCGACACCACGATCGGCTATGGAGCCGTGGGCGGATATGTAGTCGACTTTGACAAGTCAGGCGAACTGCTCGCTGCCATCGCCGTACAGATGTTGCACGGCCACACCGCGCCGTCCATCTCTCTATCGCCTGAAGCGACCGCTTCTTACATTTTTGACTCGAGACAGCTTAAGCAGTGGGGCCTCACCGAAAAAAATCTTCCTGCCGGAAGCATCGTTCGATTCAAAACGCTCGGGATGTGGGAGCAATATTGTTGGCGTATCAGCGCCGCAACCGCGCTGTTGATGGTACAGCTCTGCCTGATTATTTACCTGTTGTTTACGCAGGCCAAGCGCAAACTGGCAGAAGACTCCCTGCGCGACATGACCGGGCGGCTGCTCGTGGCCCAGGATGAGGAACGGCGCCGATTTGCCCGCGATCTGCATGATGGAACTGGGCAGCACTTGTCGGCCATCGCATTGGCCATCGGGCAGGTGCTCGCGAGGTTTCCCTCAGGTCATCCGGCGTTGAGCAGGCTCCTGCGGGACTCGCATTCCGCCAGCCGCCAGGCGCTGGATGAGGTGCGGACGGTTTCCTTCGCCCTCCACCCTCCTTTGTTGGATAATCTCGGTCTGGTTGCCGCCGTCCGCTGGTACTTGGATGGATTGCAGAAGCGAACTAATCTCAGAATTACGTTTGAATCGCCATCAGAAATAATACAGCTTGCCCCGGAAGCGGAGAGAGCCTTGTTCCGGATTGTGCAGGAAAGCATGAACAATGTCATGCGCCACTCGAGCGGGCAAACGATCGTGGTGACCCTTGTAGGGCGAGATAATACGGTGACGCTTGCAATCGAAGATGACGGCGCCGGTATGAGCCCGCAGGAGCTTGCCCAAGCGCAGGGCGCAGCAGTCACAGGTGTGGGTGTTGCCGGGATGCGCGAACGGCTGCGGCAACTCGCCGGAACCTTCAGGATAGACTCGAATTCGCGTGGCACAAAAGTAATAGCAACGGTGCCGATAGACAAGGAGCGATATGCTGCTGCGCATTCTGTTGGCCGATGACCATGAGCTCACGCGGTCCGGGCTTAGATTCCTTCTGGAGCAGCAGCCTGACTGGACAGTATGTGGCGAAGCGTCCAATGGAAGACTGGCGGTTGAGATGGCGGAGAAGCTGCAACCGGACTTTGCGATCTTAGACGTCAGCATGCCGGGTTTAAATGGCTTGGAAGCAACGCGCCAGATTTTAAAAAGCCGGCCCCGCACCAAGATATTGATCTACACGATGCACGAGACGGAAAGGATCATCCTGGACGCGCTGGAGGCGGGGGCTCGGGGCGTGGTTCTGAAATCGGACGCCGGGGAAAACATGACTGCCGCCGTGCAGAGTATCGCCGCAGGCAAGCGATTTTTTACTTCGAGCGTGATCGAGACGGTGGTGGATGCGTATCTCTCGAGACGTGAGGCCGGAAGACAAGACGGCGGGACGCTGACGACTCGGGAAACCGAAGTGGTTCAGTTATTGGCAGAGGGTAAAAGCAATAAGGAGGTCGGCAGCATTCTTTTTATTACCGACCGCACGGTGGAAGGACACCGGCGGGAGATTATGCGTAAGCTTGAACTTGGGTCTACGGCAGATCTTGTTCGCTATGCGGTCCGAAATGGAATTATCGAGCCCTAGGAAAGCTAAGGCTGCTTTTTTGTGACAAGGCGCTGTTTCACTGCAACGATGGCGCTCCCCGGACTGCAAAGTTCAGTGACTTGCTTCAAGGCTTGGTCTTTTTCCGCGATTGAAGACCTGCAGCCACGCAGACACAGACGAGCAGGAGGCGCAAGTCACGGCGATGTCGGGAGGTCCAATGGACGTCCATCCACATCGATCCCTCCAGAACACCACCCAAACCAGAAGGAAAAAAAGCCACAAAGGAGTCCGGAGCAAGAGGGTCCCGACAGTCCTCTGCCATCCTTGCATTCGCGCTAGCGCCCATCCCGCAAGTTAACCTCCTGGAAAGTCTGGTTTTGAGTAAGTTCCCGGTTAACGTCCAAACGGCGGTGTATTCACCGGAGCGCCCCGTTCAGGGGGAGCATCGGTCGGGTGATCGGCTTTTCCGCGACTGGGATTACTTCCGGATGGGCGACCATCCGACCGGAACTCAAGAACAGACGATACCGGGCTCGGTGAGCGCATTGGCGTGTTATCGCCATACCAGAATCGCGACTCAGCATGCCAAGGCATCGGAAGCATAAGGTGCACCCTCTTCGAGTTACCATTGGGATCGTTGTGTGCCGCCGACTTGTTCCGGTTGGAGAGAGATATGAATCAGAAGCCGCATCGCGATGGCGGGCGAATTTGTCACCTACGATGTCAGGAGATTGCGATAACCTTTGTGCGGCTTTTCGCGTTCCTGCTGGCCTCGGGTTGTGCAGTGGCTCAGAACGGGAAGCTTTCAGCCGAGAGTCAATCGAAGATTGAAATTGCCGTTTCCAACTTCATGGAAGCTAGTAAAGCGCCGGGCCTCTCTGTTGCTGTTGTACAGAATGGAGAATTCGTGTGGTCAGGGGGATTCGGCATGGCCGATCTCGAAAGCTCCGTTCCTGCAACATCACAAACGTTGTACCGCATCGGGTCAATTTCGAAACCTATCACGGCCACTGCCGCCATGGTGCTTTGGGAACGCGGTAGCCTGGATCTGGACTCCCCGGTGCAGAAGTACTGCCCGCAATTCCCGCAGAAGCAGTGGCTTATCACTACTCGCGAGCTTTTGGGACATCTCGGCGGAATTCGCTACTACAACGTGCCTGAAACTCCCTACTCCGAATCCGAGAACGACCCCGAGGTGGGCAACGTACATCACTTCGACAATGGAATCGAAGGCGGCCTGAAGTTTTTTGCGAACGATCCGTTGCTGGCGCAGCCTGGGACACACTTTAACTACTCCACGCAAGGCTACACGCTCGTCGGATGCGCGATCGAAGGAGCATCCGGCAAGAAGTACGCCGACGCAGTTCGCGAAAATATTCTGGTCCCCGCGGGTATGTTGCAAACGCGTCCGGATGATCGCTTCGCCGTCATCCCGCTTCGTACCCGGTTTTATTCAAAAGATAAAGCTGGCGCCGTGGTCAACGCAGAGTTTTTGGATTCCAGCTACAAAGTCCCCGGTGGGGGCTGGCTCTCTTCCGCACCCGACATGGCGCGATTTGAGGTGGCGATTCTCAACAATCAGCTGGTCAAAAGCTCCACACGAGACACCATGTGGAACCCGCAAATGCCGTCGGACGGGCGTGGCAGGATGGCCTATGGGTTGGGTTGGCAATTGGGAGGTACGGACGGTGTAAAGGACGTCGGTCACGGCGGGTCGCAGCAAGGAGCCAGCGCGATGATGCTGATTGCTCCGGGCCCGCGGGCTGGCGTGGTGGTGCTGATCAATTCGGATGCCGCGGGCGCGTCTGCGCTGGCTACCCGGCTCTTGGAGATCGTGCTGGGACTTCCTCCCCGGGACCGCACAGAAATCGCCGTCGACCCGAAGGTATATGACAATTACATCGGAAACTACGAGGCGACTTCGGTCGTTATGACCGTTTCCCGCGCCAATGATCGTTTGTTCGTGCAGTTTCCGCACCAGCAGAAGATTCGGATATTTCCTGAGAATGTCCGCGACTATTTCTTCAAGGCCTTTGACGCTCAAATCACTTTCGTGACGGACAGCAGCGGCCGGGCGCCCGAATTGATCATGCATGAAGGAGGCACTGATCTGTACGCGAAAAGGATCAAATAACTTCACATCCTTAATCACCAAATCTTGTGAGATGTGGTTGACGTGCCTGCCCCGAATGGGCGCGCGACGTTTCCGTTCACATGAGGATGTCTCCCGAAACATGCCTTTCGTCAACGATCGTACGTGCGACACTGAACGAGTGCATTATCGCTAATGCGCTCATTGAGCGTTCTGGAAGCTGCAATCCATAGCTAAGAGCGTGTCACCGGCCACCCGGACGGAACTGGCCCTTGGGAAGAAACTTCCGGTTAGGCGACAATCCGACCGGAACTCAGAAGGGTGGCTCATTCCCGCTCGATGAGTGCATTGGCCTGATACCAACAATTGAGACTTTTCAGCTTTCCGTTAGCCGTAATTCGGGAGCGAACGTACTTCCCACAAGCGTCTATTACTGCTCTCTACGGTGCCCATAAACTCCTTCCCGATCGCCGACCACAGGCCCGGAATCAGTGCAGCCGCTGCAACGTATTGCGCAGGAATATAATGGCGTCCACGGATGACCCTCATCTCTGGCACCAGACTCGGACCGTACGAGATTCAATCACCGCTTGGAGCCGGTGGTATGGGCGAGGTGTATCGTGCTTTGGATACACGGCTCAACCGCATCGTCGCGATCAAGATTCTTCCCTCGAGTCTTTCTGAGGACCCTGATGCCAAGGAGCGATTCGACCGCGAAGCGCGCACGATCTCTTCCTTGAACCATCCCAACATCTGCACTCTCCACGACGTGGGTCACCAGAATGGAGTCGACTATCTGGTGATGGAATACCTGGAAGGAGAGACCCTTGCTAGCCGCTTGAAAAAGGGTGCCCTTTCATCCGATCAAGTAGTCAAGTATGGAATTGAGATCTGCGAAGGGCTCGAAATGGCTCATCGTACCGGCGTCGTCCATCGCGATCTGAAGCCGGGCAACATTATGCTCACCCAGACTGGCGTCAAACTGTTGGACTTCGGTCTTGCGAAATCTTTGCCCGCGAATGCGTCCGCTTCGGCAAGCTTGACCGTAACTCAGTCCAGCCCCGCCGCAAATTCGCCGCTCACGGAAAAGGGCATGGTCATGGGGACGTTCCAGTACATGTCGCCGGAACAAGTGCAGGGAAAAGAGGTGGATGGGCGCAGCGACATCTTTTCCCTAGGAGCGGTCCTATATGAAATGGTGACCGGAAAGCGAGCCTTCGAAGGTAAAAGCCACTTGAGCGTTGCGGCGGTGATCCTCGAAGATGAGCCGGCACCGATTGTTTCCGTCAAGCTATTGGTATCGGCAGTGTTGGGCCACGCGATCGTCTGCTGCCTGGCCAAGAGCCCGGAGGACCGCTGGCAAACTGCCCGTGACCTTGCGCTCGAATTGAAATGGGCAGCCGAATCGGGGGCACAGACTGGGATCTTTACACCTGCGGTGCCACGGAAGGCTGGTCGACAATGGCTTGCCTGGAGCGTTGCGGCCTTGCTGGGCGCCACTGTTGTGCTGACCACGTTCTTGTTTCGGGGCAAGAGGCTATCGATGATCACACCAGTGCGCTTCGAGATCCGACTGCCTGTTGGAGCTCGCACCTTCACTTTCTCGCCCGATGGTCGCCAACTGGCCTTTCTGGCGCCCGGTACAGACGGGCGCGACGTTGTTTGGATTCGTGCTCTTAATTCGCTGGAACCGCACCCGCTGCCCGGCACGGAAAATATCCTTGTCCCGGTCTTCTGGTCGCCGGATAGCCGGTTCATTGCATTTCAATCGGGAAGCAAGCTGAAGAAGATCGACATTTCCGGCGGGCCTCCACAAGATATCTGCGATGCCTTCGCCGGGGTCTTGGGCGGCGGCGTGGAACAGGGAAGGCACAATTATTTTCGGCACCGGCGGAAATGGCATTATGCAGGTTCCGGCTGCGGGCGGCGTCCCCGCTTTGCTTACAACCACTGAGGGGCGCAACGAAGTCCACACATTTCCATCTTTCCTGCCGGACGGGCAGCATTTTTTTTATCTGAGAGCACCTAACAATCCCGGTATTTATCTCGGGTCACTCAATGTCAAGCCCGAACAACAGAACTCCAGGCGAATACTCTCTACCCCAGTGATGGCGGTCTATGCGGCGTCCGCCGACGCCAGGGTGGGGCACTTGCTTTTTCTGCGTGAGGGCACATTGCTGGCCCAGGCATTCGACGAGAGGATCCTGCAACCGCAGGGTAATCCGATCCCTGTTGCCGAACCGGTCGGGAGCCTTTTCCTTTCCGGATTCTTTTCCGTCTCGCCAGGCGGCGCCTTAGCCTATAGTGCTGGACCGGGAGTGCTTTGGCTTTCTCAACTTACCTGGTTTGACCGGCAGGGTAGAAAGTTGGGCAACGCCGGGCAGCCCGGAACTTATTCATACGCCGATTTTGCATTGTCGCCCGATGGAACGCGACTGGCCGCTTCCAAGGTCGACCCGAGGATGGGACAGGGCGAAACGGGCATCTGGCTTCTTGATTTGCTTCGGGGTGTGAGCACCCGCTTAACATTCGATTTGTCCCCGGATTCCGCTGCGGTCTGGTCGCCAGACGGGAGCCGAGTGGCCTTTGCTGCTTATCGTGCCGGCGGGTATGGGATCTATCAGAAGGCTACCAATGGCGCCGGGAAGGAGCAGGAGTTGGTCCGTGCAACGGGTGACCCGAGGTTCCCGGACGATTGGTCGCGTGACGGGCGATTCCTGCTCTTCACCCAGCGGGACCCTCGAACTCATGGCGATTTATGGGTCTTGCCTGTGGCGGGCGATGGAACAGCGTCTGGGACAGCCACACCTTTTGCAAATACGGAGTACAGCGAAGGACAAGGCCGATTCTCTCCCAATGCACACTGGATCGCGTATGCCTCGGACGAGTCCGGTAGATCCGAAATCTATATTCAACCTTTTCCGGCGCCCCCGAACGGCGGCAGCAAGACGGCGATCTCCCGTGATGGTGGCAGCCAGCCTCGCTGGCGTCGTGATGGCAAGGAATTGTTCTATGTGTCCTCTGACGGAAAACTGATGGCTGTGGACGTAAGCGAGGGGACCATATTCAACGCCAGCGTTCCTAAAATCTTGTTCCAAGTACCTTTGGCTCAGATCGGCCATCCTGAAGTAAATGACGAGATTGGGAAAGGTAGCTTGCAGGTTCTCGGTTGGGACGTAGCTCCCGATGGCAGGCGGCTCCTTATTGACACGGCGACAAAATCGCCCGAATCCCTCACAGTGTTGCTGAACTGGACCGCGGAGTTGAAGAAGGAATAATCCCGCGGCGAGAGCAAAACTTGTGCGGTTCGAAGTGGTAGGGCCGCGCGGGGCACTCGGCACCGATCAACGACAGATAAAAGGCTAACCCAAAAACTATTTGGGGCAGAGTTCCGCAAAATCCGCGTGGAAATGACACGCACAGGTATTCCCTCAATTACCGGCAGGGGTATTTTGCAGTTGCCTCGCACTCACCGGTGGTGACACACCGGTGGTGACGACACCGGTGGTGACACACACACCGGTGGTGACACAGGACGTACCCCATGCCGCCGCAACTACAGCTACAAATATCAAATCATGGACGATGGTGATGGCAGCCTCTTTTGTGGAGGAGCCAGCCGCATCTTCTCGTCACCCATCTACCAGGTTTGCAAACATCAAGCCAAATCTTGAACCAGCTCCCCTCCCGCCTTTCCTCATGTTTAATTGCAAACGCTCTAAGCAACGGTTAACCGTAAGCGTCTGCCCGTGGCCGTATCGACACATGGCTTTATCGAGCCCACGATGACCTTGTTAGCAATGGCGACGATGTCAGTTGTTGACGGACGGTGGTGACGGACGGTGGTGACAGGCAGGGCATACCCCTTGATCATCAGTTCTGCGGGGGACAGTAACAACCCATGAAAGAAGCAAGATGCTCAAACAGAAATTTTGAGCACCTTCATGAAACAAAGGACTTACCCGCAATCGGCTACACACGTGCCGAAGCAAACATCAAAAGCGACTTGCGAGTGGTAATCGATCTATGGCGGTTACCAAAGAATTCTTCACCAGCTCAGTCTCTGGACGCCATCCCAAAACCGTACTACTGTGGGACCAAGAACACACGTCAGCGCCGTCTTTATCACGACGACACTGTTTGGCCTCGCACCCATGCGCTCCACCCGTGCATCCGCCGCCCACCACCGCGAAAGCATCAGCGCTTGCCAGCCTGATGTCCGTGTAGCAAACCGTAGTGTGACATCGAAGTGACGGATGAAGCCTGTCCGCAGCACCCCGCCCCACGAAGGCGCGCCTGCGGAGAGCAAGAATCACCGTATCTAAACAGGGTGCGCCCAGTGCGTCCTCTTGATTGAGCAGTTTTGACAACTCGAGAAATACCACCCCGCCGGACACCAGCCCGAGGCCATCCCAAGCCAGAGGGCACGGACGCCGGACGACATACGGG
>CAVYFF010000002.1:0-1030035 GCA_963767745.1 uncultured Acidobacteriaceae bacterium
CCGACCGTGTTCTTGTGGTGACATGAAAACACAGCATCTGCAAAATAACTCTCTTATATACAAGGACATATATTGACACTCCGCTGACAATGGGAGACACTAGACGCCATAGATGCGCGTGTTTTGGTGACACAGTGGTGACACGGAGGCGTCATGAAAGTCCGCATTGTGCAGCGCACCATCCAGAACCTCGCCCCACCTAAGCGGGGAAACCTGGTCACATGGGACACCGAGATTCCGGGCTTCGGGGTGCGAATCACGAGTACAGGTGTGATTGCGTTCGTTCTCGACTACAGGCTCAACGGACGAAAGCGGCGCTTCACCATAGGTCGCCATCCTGAGTTGAGTGCAACGGCGGCGCGGGAGCGGACACTCGAATTGCGTCGCGGCATTCTGGACGGTCGTGATCCGCTAGAGAGGCGCGCGCAGGACCGCGACCAACCCACCTTAAATGAACTGGCGACCGAACATCTTGAGCGCCACGCACTGGCGCACAAGAGACCGTCCAGTATTCGCAACGACCGGCAGATGATCGATGTCATCATCCGGCCGCGCCTCGTATCGCTGCCCGTGAAGGCGGTCTCAAAACGCGACCTGGAGCTGCTGCACACATCGCTGAAAGCGATCCCTATCGCGCGAATCGTGTGCGCGCGTTGCTCAGCAAGATGTTCAACCTCGCAGTGGAGTGGGGATGGCGAGGGGACAACCCGGTGCGCGGCATCCCGAAGTTCCATGAGGGTCCGCGGGAGTTCTGGCTCTCAGTCGAGCAAATGCACGAGTTCCTCAAAGCTCTGGACAGCTACCCGGAACAGAATGCCGCCGACAGCCTGCGCCTGTTGCTGGTGACTGGAGGGCGTGAACAAGAAGTACTGTCGGCGGACTGGACACAATTCGATCTCGCGCGAGGTCGCTGGACAAAGCCGAGCCATGCGACGAAGGAAAAGAGAATCGAGCATGTTCCTCTCAGTGAGGAAGCTCTTGCACTCCTGCGCCGCATGAAGGAGGCGAGCACCGGGAGAGGTCCGCTGTTCCCCGGCAAAGCAGGAGCGCGCAAGACGATTCGCCGCGCTTGGGTACAGGTCTGCCGGTCTGCCGGGCTAGCCGAGCCGTACACCGTCCAAGGCAAACGGCGCGTGATCACACGATATCGCCCTGTCTTGCGCATCCACGATATTCGGCACAACTTCGCGTCTTACCTTGTGAGCAGCGGCGTTTCTTTGTCGAAGGTTGGTAAGCTCTTGGGGCACACAAGACCCGAGACAACACAGAGATATGCCCATTTACAGGATAAGGCCCTGCGCGACGCGACAAACGTCTTCGGAAAGATTTTCAAGGCTGCCAGGAAAACAGGAAAATGAGTTCAAGGCGCCAGTTCCGTGACCGATGGTTTCCCCAATCTGTGGCGGTAGCCCGGCCTCTACTTCGAGAACTCGCAGGAGCTCGCTCAATCATGCCTATTTGGCAGCCACCAATAAAGATAGGTGCGGGGCTCTTCAGAAGGCGTACATGCTTGCTCGGACTGCTTTAGGGCAAGGGGACCAATCTGATGCGGATCCAATTCCCGAACGCAATGGACGCAAGGGTGCTGGCCACCTGAGAGGGGCGATTCTTCAGCAAAGAATAGTACTACGTTAACGTCCTTTATGTTCGGCTATCCCAGACGGAGGAGCGGAGGAGCTAAGGTTAACGCTTAGCCCTCGGCGGCAGGATTGTACCTTTCTTGTGATAGTTTTGCACCGAGAGACAGGAAGGCCACGTTCTGTGAACAACCGTGAGCGTTACCGACAAGCGACTGACCTCGAGAAGATTCAGTCTCAGTGGAACAAACTCAGAGGGCTACATGTCCGCAAAGAATGGGCGGCTGTCGTCGTCCGGGCGGCAACCGCTGCGGAAATCGCGACGAACTTCGCAATACGCACCGAATTCGCATCCAGAAGTCAATTTGACGCCGGTTTTATCGATAGCCTCCTGATATGGGCGAATGGTATCGACGGAAAACTTAATCGTCTGTTGATTCCGATGTGCAGCGGCGATGCAACGAAAAAACGAGAAATGCAATCTCTTAAGGCGTGTGCGGACAGGATCAACAAGGAACGCAACGCCATTGTTCATCGAGGCGAGTTCAGAAATGAAGCAGAATCGCAGACTACTATGAGAGACGCCAAAGCCTTCGTGGAAGGCCTGATCAGACTCTATGAACCCGGTTTCACCCTCCGGGAAAAATGAGAAATGATCTCGCCAACTACGCTGTAACGCGTGATGACGTCCTTTATCATTCACAAAGGTTGGCGGCAAACCCCGCAGCAGGATTGGGCTCAATCTGTCCGATATAGCGACCAGTCGCTCGTCTGGATTGCTGCCCCAAAATGCGCTTAACGACATCCTTAGACCCTGCGACGTTTTTCGTTACTGATCCGCATTCTTCTTGGAACACCTTTGCTGTGCCGTGTCTCTCTCGGCCATGTGCTTTCGCGCGTAGCTTAAGAGCAGCCGCGAGAAGTCCTTTTTCGCCTATTTACCGAAAAGGGCAACCTCACCCGAAGACAACGATGGCTCTCATGAAGGCTTCGGAGTCTGCTTAAACGCGAAGGCGCCGTGATGTGACTGCGACGAAGCGCTCAGCATTTGTGGCTAGTAGCCGCCCTACTGGCGTTTGGTGTTTACCAACGCTGCCGGTCGCCGGAAATAAGCGAGGATCATGCACGACGGCCAATTTCTATCCGATCGGGCTTCAACTTCCGTTAGTCGGCAAAAAGGAATACACTCCGTTGCGTAATACATGCACTAAGTCACGTTCATCCGTATGCAAATACCGTCATGAAGGGCATTCTTGAGATCGTTCAGGTCAACGAGGAAACCGAGCCATCCTTTGAGGTATGGCTTCGCCGCACCATCCTCGCGCGCGAATCTGCCTCAGGACCCGAGATGTTCGTACTCAAGCATGTCCGCGACCAACTTACTCCGGCCGGATCAGTCGCGCCGCCCGCTCATTGGCCCGTCCCGGCCGACTCAAAATCTAATCTCGCACAGGCTCTGCCCTGGTATCTTGAGCAATTTATCCAGCAGCCTACCGCCATGGGCGCTCAACGCGCGCGATACGTTTTACGCGCCCTCCGCGACTGGGGCAAAGATGGCTTCAGCAATCTGTTCACCACTGACCAAGTCCGAAGCGTTTACGACACGCTGGCCGATTCGTCACTTTCTCAGCGAAACCGCATCGAAATCCATTCCGCCGACCCTCAGGTGCTTGCTTGGCCCTGGGAGGTCCTATTTGATCATCACGACTGCCCCATCGGGCGCATGATGGCTGTTGAACGCCGCTATGGCATTGCCCTCCATGGGCCCGATACGTCAATAGCACACGACCCTGTCAAGGGCTTGAAAGTGTTGCTCGTCACGGCCCGGCAAGGAATGAACGACGTTGACTACCGGCTAGTCGGTCGGCCCATCGCCTCCGCTTTGATTCCCCTGCAGCTGACTATGCTCCGCCCACCTACCCTCGAAAACCTGCGGCAGACGATCCATTCGACCGATCATTATTGGGATGCCCTTCACTTCGACTGCCACGGATGGTGGGGCTCACTCGACGGAGGTGCTCCACACGGCCATCTAGTGCTTCAGGACAACGATGCACAGCCTCGTCCCATCTCCGTTCGGCAGCTGCTGGACGCGCTCGGCGATTGCTGTCCACCCCACGTTGTTCTCAACGCTTGTCGTTCTGCGATGCCGGATGGGCAGACTGACTCGCCGTTTGCCTCCGTCGCAACCGCGCTGTTGCACCACCCCAAAGTCCACGATGTCACTGCTATGGCGTACAACCTCCACGTCGATGCGGCGGCGCCGTTTCTCATGGGATTCTATTGCAGCCTGAACTCCGGCGAGAACGTTTGCACAGCGGTTGAGAACGGCCACTTCGACATGATTCGGGAGCCAATCAGAACGTGTATCGGTGGCACCGTCAAAATCCAAGATTGGTTCGTGCCCGTCGTCTACCGCCGTGCGGGCGGCGACCCCGAAGCAGACTTGATCAGGCCCCTGTACTCCATTTAGGGTACGAGCGCAACAAACAGCCTTATTGGAATGAGCGTTTTGTTGGCCGCAGTGGTGAGATATTCTTGCTGGACCGTTGTGCCGAGAAGCACTTCTCCCTGCTGCTCATTCATGGCTTGGCGGGACAGGGAAAGACCACACTACTTCGCGAGTTCCTTTGGTGGCGTGAGCGAACGGGAGATTCCCGCGCAGCAATCTGGATCGATTTCGAGAGCATGCGCAGCGCACACGATGTCCTCTGGCATATGGGCCGATCCCTGCCCAACCCGCCCGACCGAACCATGGATATCGATCGGCTGGAGTTGAGTGTCGCTGAGGCAGTAGCCGCAAATCCGTCTTGGATCGTCTGGGACCACGTCCATGCTGTCCGGCAGCAAGGAGAGGGCGAATCCTTGAACCATTTTGGTGCTGATGACCGCGCTCGCCTTGCCGCATGGCTTGATCGCCTTGCTGGCTCACAATCCTCGGTCCTAGCGGCAAGTCGCGGGCCCGAGGCTTGGCTTCTGGACGTTGCGGGCTGTGGTTCACTTCCCTTGGGCGGCCTGAAAGACCAGGAACGCTGGCAACTGGTTAAAGAACTCCTCGGGAATTCTGCGGGAAAAGTCGATCTGGATGAGACGTCCACGGCGCGCGATGGTCTTGATGAGCTTGTTTTCTATGTCGCTGGTCACCCCTTGATGACCATTGATGCGATCTCCCGAGTACGCCAAGGACGGTCCGCCGGAGTCATCCATGATGACCTGCGCGGCGATCTATCGCGGCTACGCCCTTGGCAGCTCGAAGAGACCGATGCACGCCGACTCGAACAGTCTCTGTCCTGCCTCGACAACGCCAGCCTCCGACTGGTACTCCCCTTAGTGAGCCTGCACGAGGAGATGATCGATGAATTTATGTTCAGACGGATGATGTACAAGATCTATGGGGATGACTCAGACAACATGGTCGACTCCGCATTCATTCGACTCGAGGCAGCCGGCCTGTTACACGAGCGCAAGTTCCTCCACCCCTCCGTTGGCGGCGCGTTGCGATGTAAGGCCGAGCTAGCTCCGTCCAACGAAATGCGTGGCGCCTTCGTCGAGATCATCGCTGACCAAGCTCGCCCGTCCCGTCGAAAACAGCACGTTGACGATAGGAACCCTGCATACCGCCATGTTGATGGCCGGTGGTCTAGAGCGCCCGAATATCGCGATAGAGATTGGCCGGAGCATCGCCGCCTTCTGGATTGATCGGCAGGCTTTCGAGCGGGCGATCACTGTCCAGCACCAGTTGGTAGCCATATGTGAGAGCAATCCCGACAATGAGGAAGTAGTGAGAACTTTGCTTGGTGCTGCCCAGACGGCCCGCATGGCACGCAATCTCAATCAGTCCGAGCGGTGGCTTACGCAGGCCGAGACAAGAGCCAATGAGGCGCAGAATGAGCTGCCGCACGAGGTCAAAGCAGAGCTCCACTACCAGCGAGGGAAGTTGGCCGAAGTGCTTGGCGATATTGACGCCTATCGCGACGCGATTCTCCGGGCCATGCGGCATGCTGAGCAGTCGAACGATAGGGAACTTGCGGGGCTTATCGCCTACGAATCGGCACAGTTGCACATACGCTCGGGCGATCCTGCCGCTGGAACCGAGGATGCCACCACTATGCTATACGACTCGGCACCTCTCCACTTGCAAGCCGGCGCAAACCGTGCCCAGGCACAAGCCCGTATAGCCCAAGGCAACTATGACGAAGCGCGCGTCCTCCTGCAACGCGCCATCGCACTGGACGAACAAGCCGGCAACATTATTGGTAAGGCAATGAACATCAGTCTGTTGGGTGAGGTCGAGGGTTTGGGGAACAATGTTCAGGCGGCCAAGGTTGCTTTCGAAAACGCTGTTGCCCTATTCGAAGCGGCCAGAGATCGGCGCAGCGCCGCAGTAACCTACCATCAATGGGCCAAAACCCTCTATAAGAATGAGTTCATGGAGGAGGCTGGCGAATACTTTATCCAATCGGCGTGCATTTTCAGTGAACTTAGTGACCAGGCGACTTTCGCGACGGTAGCGGAGAACTTCAGATACTATTTGGGTGAGTTACAGACTGACATGGCATCGTACATGGCTCACAAATGGATTTTTGCCAAACTGCCAGGCTCGAACGTGATGGAGTTTATGAGCGTGGGGTTTGGCACTCCTCCGCCCAGCAAACTCGAACCAGAAAGAACTGACCAATGAATACGCTTCCTCTTGCTCGAACCGATATTGATTCTCTAAGTGAAACGGATGCCGAACGCCTCCTTCGCCGTGTCCTGAGGGCTTCCAACTTGAAGCCGGGCGGCGAACCTGCTGCATCTGCAGAGACGCGGCAGTCTCTCTTCGAAAGCCTTCAACGTATCGATCAACCGGTCGCTTTCGAGTCCGAACCCCTCGCCGACGCATTGGATCTGTTGACCAAGCAAGCCCTTCGAGTCCTTGCCGAAGACCCCGTTTATGCACAGCTAGCTCCTGACGTTTCCACATCAGGTAGCTCGCTGGCTCGGCCTGCCAGAGACTTCGCGGTCGACCCCATCGAATTCATCGGCGCTACGTCGCTGGCCCTTTTAGTACTCAGCAGTTATGTAGACCTGAAACGTGACGTTGACGGCCGATGGACCTTTCATCTGCGGATCAAACCAGCGAGCGAAAAGGTCAAGGCACAGATCATCGAATTAGCCAAAAGGCTGATACCTGTCCTTCCACAGAACTAACGGTACGCGCGCCTGACTTTCGGATAATCTTCCCGGCGATTCGGTTCCACACTCCGATCGAGTACTGATGCATTTCCGGAGGGAGCGACTCCGTTTGCTCTACGCCCATTTGACCGGTGCGACTCATCGCCGATCGTTCGCCGATCGAATGGCCGCCGTTCCCGAAGTCGGCCATTATTTACTAATGCAATTGTGGGCGAAATTCGCACTGCGGCCCCAGTGCTCAACCCTCCGCTACCGTTTTGCCTTCTGAGGAGTTGGTTCTCATCGTGATAGAGGACGTTAACGTCAGAAATGCTCCGATGGGAATTCCTTGGTTGTGGGCCGCCGGGATTTCTGCGACATCGAAACGCCGAGAGCGTTTTGTGGGAGCCGCTTTCTATATCCAGAAACAAGTTGGCGATAGCGTCCTTTATCACCCAGTAACGTTTGGCAAGCCCGAGTCCAGCGTGTGACTATCGCAACCAAATCTCTCAGGCACTCCATGAGTGCTTGCCAGGTTCGCTGAGGATAGGCTGGAGAATTTTGCATAAAGCCGGTTTCGGGTCAGCGTGCAGTTACTGAACGGCTCGGGCTGTAGATTTCGGCTCTTCGAGGCGGAGGAAGTGGACGTGGCCGTCCTCGTCGCCGGCGACGATCAGCTTGAGAGCATCGGAATAGGCGCAGCAATGCGCCAGGCTGTCGCAGGTGAAAGTGGCCAACACGTCTCCGGTTTGCAAATCCCACACTTTCAGCGTGTGGTCCGGCGAGGCCGAGACCGCGCGCTGGCCGTCCGGCGTCACCGCCACTGCGTCGACCGAATCCGTGTGGCCGGTAAGGGTGCGCAGCTCGCGCCCGCTACTGAGCTCCCACACCTTCAGCGTCTTGTCCTCAGAAGCCGAGATCACCTGCTGCCCGTCCGGCGTCACCGCCACCGCATGGACCCAATTCGCGTGGCCGGTGAGGGTGCGCAGCTCGCGTCCGCTACTGAGCTCCCACACCTTCAGCGTCTCGTCCCCAGAAGCCGAGATGACCTGCTGCCCGTCCGGCGTCACCACCGCCGCCCAGACTGTAGTCAAGTGGCCGGTGAGAATGCGTAGCTCGCGCCCGCTGGCCAAATCCCAAACCTTCAGCGTGAAGTCCTGAGACCCCGACACCGCCCGGTGCCCGTCCGGCGTCACGGCTACCGCAGTTACAGGAGCCGAGTGGCCGATGAGGGTACGCAGCTCGCGCCCGCTCCCCAAATCCCACACCTTCAGCGTCTTGTCATATGAAGCCGAGACCGCGCGCTGCCCGTCCGGGGTCACCACCACTGCATCGACATGATCGGAGTGACCGGTGAGAGTACGCAGTTCGCGCCCGCTCCCCAAATCCCACACCTTCAGCGTCTTGTCATATGAAGCCGAGACCGCGCGCTGCCCGTCCGGGGTCACGGCCACTGCATCGACACGATCGGAGTGGCCTTTGAACGTGCGCACCTCCCGCCTACTGCCAGCTGCCCACACCTTCAGCGTCTTGTCATACGAGGTTGAGACCGCGCGCTGCCCGTCCGGTGTCACGGCCACTGCCCTGATAGCACGCGTGTGGCCGGTAAGGGTGCGCAACTCGCGCCCGCTGCTCAGCTGCCACAGCTTCAGCGTCCCATCCGAAGAAGCCGAGACTGCCCGCTGCCCGTCCGGTGTCACTGCCACCGCATTGACAGAAGCTCTGTGGCCGCTGAGGATGCGCAGCTCTCTCCCACTCCTCAGCTCCCAGACCTTCAGCGTCCAGTCATGGGACGCTGAGACCACCCACTGGTCGTCAGGCGTCACCGCCACGGCATTGACAGCACTAAAGTGGCCTTTGAGGGTGAGGAGCTCGCGCCCGCTGCTCACCTCCCACACCTTCAGCGTCTTGTCCGCAGAAGCGGAGATCGCCAGCCGCCCGTCCCCACTCAACGCCACGCCATGGATACCAGCATAACCAACCGGGTGACCGGCCAAGGTGCGCAGCTCGCGCCCGCGCTCTACATCCCACACCTTCAGCTCTCCCGTGTGATCCAACGGATCCGGCAGCGGAGACCACCAGCCGCCCGTCCGGTGTCACGGCCACCGCCCTGACAGCATGCGAGTGGCCGGTGAGGGTACGCAGCTCGCGCCCGCTGCTCAGCTCCCACACCTTCAGCGTCCCATCCGAAGAAGCCGAGACTGCCCGCTGCCCGTCCGGTGTCACTGCCACCGCATTGACAAAATTCGAGTGCCCGGTGAGGGCACGGAGCTCGCTCCCGCTGGCCAAGTCCCACACCTTCAGCGTGTGGTCCTCAGACCCCGAGACCGCCCGCTGCCCGTCCGCCGTCACCGCCACGGCAGTGACGGCATCTTCATGACCTGCCAGCGTCCGGACGAACTCGCCTGAGGGCGCTTCCAGGGTGGGGGACAACAGTCGAAGCCAAGGATAGGGATTGTACGCACATACAGACTCCAAGAACTGCCTAACGTTGGGTTGGCCATAGACGGGCAATAGCCGCCCGACAACCTGCGATGCAAATTGCGATGGATCTTTGACAACCACGGCTGACGAATGCCGGACGGCTTCGTGAATCAGGTTTAACGCCTCTCTGTCCGGATGTTGGGCACGCACGTAATCGAGTTGGAGGTCGTGAAGAAGAATGCTCTCACCTGCGTCACCTCTTAGTGCCAGAGAACGGTCGAGAAAGTGGCGACTTGTGCGCCGGGCCTTGTCCTCATCTACGCTCCACAGCGTCTCAGAATCTGCAACGGAGCCGACATGTCCTCCAGCAGCACAGCCAATGCCTTGTACTTCTCCTGCATATCCGGTTTCAGAAACCGAAAGCTAATCTCCACTGATTTGTAAAAGCTCACCTGTCCGGGAGGTAACTGCTCCTCGATTGCCGAAATATCCGCCTTGCGCAGCAAATCGAGCGTATCCTTCCAAAACCGCGAGTCTGCATCGCGCAGCATGGCACCAACCACCGAGAGGGCCAGAGGCAGTCGGCCGCACTCGCGGATGACCTCGTCGGCCTCGGCTGGGAGTTGCGCGACCGGCAGGTTCGCCCACGCCGCCAGCAAGTCGCGCGATCGCGCAAGATCCAGCAGATCGGCTCGATGCTCATACGCGCCGACAAACCGGCCAATGGATGCGTCGCGGCTGGTGAAAAGAAAGCGGGAGCGCGGCGACTCGGCCAACAGCGGCTCGATGTCGTCCTTGGTCCACACGTCATCCACCACAATGAGCGCGGCCTTATTGGCGATGATGGTACGGTACTGGTGCTCGCAGGCCAGGCGGTTTTCGTAGAGTTTGAGGTCGTCGCCCAGGGCCTTGGCCACCTCGCGCATCTCCTGGACGAAGTCGCGCTTGCGTTCCTTGCCGGCGGTGATCCAGACGATGCCGTCCGGGAAGGCCTGCTGCACCACCTCGTCGTCGGTCAGCGCTTTTGCCAGCACCGTTTTGCCGATGCCGCCCATGCCGTGGACCGCAGTGAGGGCAATGGGCTGGCGATGGTCCTCGGCAAAGAGAACGTTGCGTAAATCGCGCAGCGCTTCACGCCGTTCGAGGTAGTTGGCCACGCGCGGCGGGGCCGTGAGGTACTTGACGGGCGTCGCGCGATAGCGTTCGAGGAGGACCGCGGTGACGCCGCCGCGGATGTCGCCCAGCAGTTGCTCGAAGCGCTCGTCGTAGCGGCGCGGATCGGTGAAGTTGCGGTATTGTCGCTCTTCCAGGTAAAGCGGACGGTCGGCGTTTGAGGATGCTAGTACCGGGATGAGGCGTTTGCCTTCGCGCAGGGTGCGAAGTTGCTCCGCCCGGCAAATCTCCGACTCATACGAGCCGGGTGTCAGAAGCGCGATGGTCACATCCCGGGCGTCGATTTCCTGCTCTATTGTCAAGCTCCACAGCGCACCACCGGCGATGCGCTGCGTGTCGAGCCAGGCGTCGAAGCCTTCCCTCGTTAGATCGGATTGCAGGCGCTGGGCGAGCGTGGCTCCGTCTTTCCGGGCATAGGAGATGAAGATGCGCGATGGATCAGGCGTTGGCATCGGCTGCTAGACCATTATGAGGGCACAAAGTGCGAGAGCCAAGGATAAGCCTCAGAGATCACTAAACCAAGGATCACAGTCAGAAGGATTCTGGGACGTGATGTGCGATGTTGGATAGGTTGCGATAAAGGACGTTTCGCATCATCAACGCCAGTTTTTCGCTTCTACGCGCGATGGAGATTGGTGCCGACACGGCCATCGAGGGCGGCGTGAAAGTAGGCCACTTGGGCGGAGGAAAAGTACGCCAGAAGAGGGGACTTTGGGAGAGATAGATTGGGGTTGAGGAGGGCGTCTGGAGCGGAGGCCTGCGCTGCCCGCCAAGCGGACACTCTGCTTGCTTTCTCACCAGGACAGGCCATGTGCTTAATAATATTCCACTTCCGTGTCGTTGATTTCTTCTCTATCGGAGGATTAACATCGCTGCGCTTAGCGAGTAAGCTGCTGCTGTGAGGCGGGTATGGGTCATTGGACATTCCTATGGATCACGGATTTGCACTACGCCAGCCCCGACACCAACTACCTCGACGATCCAAAAGAACTAGACAACTTCGAACAGGCAATTCGTGAGAACGTCTTCCCGCAGTTTGATGAGCTCCTGCAGCCGCAGAATTTCGAAGGCAAAGACTTGAGCTTCATTGCCATCGGAGGCGATCTAACCACGCAAGGCAAGTCCGAGGGCTTCGATCGCTTTCGCGAAGAGTGCTTTCCCAAACTGCTCGCGCTTTGTCCCGATCCCAACGCCATCTGCATTGTTCCCGGCAACCATGACGTGACCTGGGCGCTGGATCCTCAGCAAAAGGGGTATTTCGATGAGAAGTTTAAGCTGTTCCGCAATCTGGTCAAGCAGACAGGAATGCGGAGCTGCCTGTTTCCCACCGGTCAGTTAAGCAAAGGTGACCAGAGCCAAAAGCTGAAATTTCAATTCGACAAGTGGCCGGTGCACGTGGACGATCAACGTCTAGTTCTGGTGCTCAACATCAATTCAGCCATACGGTGTGGCGAACTGAACCGGAAGATGCTGGTCGATCTCAGGGAACATGTCGCCAAGAATGCCAATCCGAGCGCTGCTGCTACCGACTCCAATCCACCGATCGCGATTCAGAAACCACGGGAGGATAGCGTGCGGAAGTATCTGATTCGTGATGTCTCCCACGTTACACAGGCACAAGTAACCTGGCTCAAGGACAACCTCAGGAGCCAGAAAGAAAAAATCGGTGCCGACTGGAACAACTACATGAAGGTGGCCATCGTGCATCATCACGTCGTGCACTATCCCGGACAGCAGACCGAACATAAAGGCTACGAATTCATGGTGGACTCTCCCTTGCTGCTGGAGCTTCTCGAGGAGTTTAACTTCGATATCGTGCTCACCGGGCACAAGCAGCAGGCGTATCAGAGAACTGAGCAATTCAATAAGAAGAAGATGTTTGTAATCGGGGGAGCTACCGTCGGCGGCTACACCTCGGAGCCGCGAGGCATCCGCCTCATCGATTTCGTAAGCACGCCGGCGCTGCGCCGAGTCGAAATCAGGGACATCGGCACGGAGTTTGCCAAGGGAGACATCCCCGACCGGATACGCAGATGCGAGCCTAAGCGGCTCAAGAGCACGACACCGGCGAAAGACGTTGTCATGCGCACGGCTGAAATGCTGGGATACCGCTATCGTGAAGTTGCCTCCATTACTGTGCTCCTGCCGGACGGAGATGCCCACCGCATCGTGGAATGCGAAGATCTCGTCATCACCAAGGATTGTGACCGCACGCGAGTTCATCTGCTGAACCTGCCTCCGACCTCCGGCTATCTTGACCGCCTGCGCGTTACCGGGAAGGGCGGTCTCACGGTAAAGAAGCCTCCGCCGTTACCGGACGATCACAGCGCCAAAAGCGCTGCTAACATCCCCGTTAAGTTCCAGCCCGAGCTCTCACCGGACCCGGAAGAGGGGCACTCCTACTCTTATGAGTGGCTGGCTGTCGACGCCTTTGCCATGGACAAACTGCAGTTCAAGCGCAAATACGGCACCGAGCAACTGGTCTTCGAATACACCCACTTCATCCCGAAAGACCCGATTGAAGAGCTGACCGTGCTGGTGCAGTTTCCACGCGGGTTCAGGCTGGCGGGGGCGCCCAGGCTGCGCATCGCGAAGGTGGATCCTAAACAGGAAAACTCCAGATTTTGGAAGATCGATCAGGAGACCACCAAGCGATTGAAGAGCGCGCATGCGCTGCGCTACTACGAATCGCTGAATACTGCAGCCATACGCGTGAAAGCTCCCACGCCTGATCTTGCCTACGGTATCCAGTGGTATTTCCTGAGGCGCCGGCGGCCCGGGAAGGGGCGGACCTGCTGACGAAAATCGTTACGCATTTTTGCAAGCGAGAACCAGCGGAAAAGGCCGTGTGCGATGCGCTGCGCGCCGGGCGAAACTACCTGCTGACAAGAGAGGAAGGCGAGGGAGAGAGCAGGCGCACCGGAACATGGAAACACGAGCTAGATGGCAGCCTGATGATCTTCGAAATGGCGCCGGGAGCCGACCAGGACAAGGTAGGTCAGCTAAGAATTACCGGGCTGGCGCACTCAGATGGCGTAGCAGGCCAGTGCACGCCTTTTCCATTACCCGACGCCAAGCCTTTGCCTTATGGCAGAGGAATCGCGGGACGCGCGTTCAAAGCCAATCGCATTCGCGTTTATGACGCGCCCCAGCCATCAGACTTCAGCGACGACACGGCACTTGCGCCCGACTATTACGAGCATATCAAGGGCATGCTCGAGCACAAAAAGCTCGTTTCGTTCCCCGTGCACATTCCAGTAGACGACGGCACATTTCAGAACGATGTGGCCGTCTATCAGAACCGCGCACCCTATGGGGTTATCAATATCGGCAGCTCCCGCGAGGAATGTCCGATCGCCGAGTTGCTGGAACGCGAGCCCGAAAAACTGGTTGCATTTCAGCATCATCTGAACCAGATGCTATACACCGAAGCGTTCGCAAAAACTGCGTCCCGGCGGCAGCATAAATCATCGAAGAAATTGACTACGGATGACTTTGAGGAGTAACCTTTTAGAAGCGTATGAGTATCGTTCGAGATTTCGGTCACGGCTATTTTGGAGTTGAGGCTTCAGGCATATCCATCGACTCAGAGACGCTGGCACGCGGCCGCAGGGCGTTTGCGGCCGCCCTCGACAACCCCCATTATGAGGAGTTGGTTTTCTCCCAGGAGCCTGTGACGGTGACGGTTGCCACACCGAGGCAACCGGCTGCGCGTCAAGTGCGCAGTGGCTTGATCGAACATGTTATGCCCGTGCGTGGGCGCTCCCGCTAATCAGTTTCCAACCTGGATTCTAAGAGCAGGCTGCCTCTTCTTGCCGAAAAGTCCATCCGGCTATGATGCCCCGCGTCAAGCGGCCTCTCGAGAGGCGCTTGCATCCCGTCCTGCTGCGATTCGTAAAAGTCCATCCGAAAGTCTCGCTTGCGAGATGAGACCCACCACACTAGACTGGCTCCGGCTCAGTTGGACAAGCACGCGCTGGTGTCCGCCGGCCACAGCAACTGGCTCTCGTGCGAATTCTTGCCCCGCACTTTGTCGGCGTAGTTCGTAATGCTGGGTCTGAAGTCAGCAATCATCGAGTGGCTGCATTTGGACGTGAGGTCGATCAATGTTAGTCATCTTTGTCCACGGCTGGAGCGTTCGGCATACGGACACCTACGCAGACTTGCCGCGCTGGCTCGAGCAGAAGGGCCTTTCCGGAGACATCCCGATCAAAACCGGCAATATCTATCTCGGCAAGTACATCAGCTTTATAGACACAGTAACGCTTGACGACATTGCACGCGCATTCGACGAAGCAGTGAAGGACGCTGCCGGCGAAAGGATTAAGAAAGGCGAGCGCTTTGCCTGTGTTACCCATTCCACGGGTGGTCCGGTTGTACGGAAGTGGATCGATCTCTACCACAGGAATGATCTCCGCCGGTGTCCGTTGAGCCATCTCGTCATGCTGGCTCCGGCCAATCACGGCTCAGCCCTGGCACAACTGGGCAAAAGCCGGCTGTCGCGGATGAAGTTCTTTGCGGGGGGCGTCGAGCCGGGTGAGCGTGTCCTTGATTGGCTAGAGCTCGGCGGCGAAGAGAGCTGGGAACTCAACGAAAGCTGGCTGTCCTATAAATATTCTGAAAATGAGCTGTATCCCTTTGTGCTGACCGGTCAGGGGATTGACCGCAGCTTTTACGACAATCTCAACGCATACACGGGCGAGTCAGGTTCCGATGGAGTCGTCAGAGTTGCCTCCGCAAACATGAACTACGCCCTCTTACGACTCGTGCAAGATGGCCGCGACGGGCTCAAGGTGAAAAAGTTCGAACCGTCATCCGTGATAGGTCTCGGTGTGCTTCCCGGACTTTCAGGTACTCACGGGTTGTCACACTCAGGTAAGAAGATGGGTATCATCGGCAGCGTGCGAATGGCGAATGCGGACACCCATCCGACCGCGCAGTGGGTCTTGAAATGCCTGCAAGTGAACAGCCGGGCCACCTATAACCATATCGTGGAAGAATTCGAGAAACTCACAAAAAAGTCACAGGCTGACCAGCGGGTCGAACGGGAAAGCAAGCTGTTCTTCGAAGAGCGAATTTTTCGCCATGATCGCCACTGCATGCTTGTCTTCCGCCTTATCGATGATCGCGGAAACGCCCTGGAGGACTATGATCTCTATCTCACGGCTGGACCAAGCTATAGTCGGAATGACTTACCGGTCGGTTTCTTCACGGACCGGCAACGAAATCAGCGTAATCCTGGCAAGCTAACCTATTACCTGAATTCCGACCAGCTGGAGGAAGGGCTACAGGATCCGAAACTCGGGAAAAAGCTCGGCCTTCAAGCGGTTGCGCGCCCCGAGCGATCGAAGGACGCTCTGCGCATTCTACGAAATGCTCGAGTACAAATCGTCGCTGCCGCAGACTCGCAAAATTCCTCGTTCCGAACCAGACGCTCATGATCGAGATCCAGATGAAACGGAAGGTTGATAAGGCCGTTTTTCGAATTAAGGATGACCTGAAGCCGAGTCCGATCAGCGGTAAACCCCTCGGGGAGCTTGTCGAGTAGCGGACGATGTTGGCGATGGCCGCTATCGCCAACAGCCCGAATCGACTGCGCTTGAAAAACATTCCCGCGGCAACGGCAATGGTGTCAACCTGGGGATCGGAAGATGTTCCTGACCCGCCAACGACGCTGTTCCTTGATGATACTCGAGCAAGACCAGCATCGCCTTCTTGTTCGCTTCGTGCTAGCTGGTAATATCAGTGCAACCGGATCTCGACGCCATCCTGTTCTGCCAGATCGGCCGCCTTGCGCTCGGGGCGCACGTTGAAGCCGATGACAATCGCATTCGAAGCCGAAGCCAGCAGGATATCGCTCTCGGTGATCGCGCCTACGCCGGTGTGCAGTACCTTGATGCGTACCTTCTCGGTCGACATCTTCTGCAGCGAGTCGGCCAGTACTTCGACCGATCCGGTCACGTCTCCCTTAAGGATCAGCGGCAGTTCCTTAACGCCAGCCTGCTTGATCTGCTCCGCCAGGCCTTCCAACGAAACCCGCGAAGATTTCGCCAGCTGCGACTCGCGCTCCTTCATCTTGCGATATTGCGCAATGCCCTTGGCCTTATCGCGGTCGGCAACCACGAGCACCGTGTCGCCTGCGTCCGGCATGCCTTCGAGACCCAGAATCTCAACCGGGGTCGAGGGCACGGCTTCCTGCGTTGGCGCGGCCGCGGTCGTCAAACATGGCGCGCACCTTGCCGAAGGTATTTCCCATGATGAAGCTGTCGCCCGCGCGCAAGGTACCGTTCTGCACCAGCACGGTAGCTACGGCGCCGCGTCCGCGGTCGAGCTTGGCTTCGATCACCGTGCCTACGGCGGGGCGGTCCGGGCTGGCCTTCAGGTTGCCCAGGTCGGCGACCAGGCAGATCATTTCCAGCAGCAGATCGAGGTTCTGCTTCTTCTTCGCCGAGACATCGACGAATACGGTGGAACCTCCCCACGCTTCGGGCACCAGGCCGCGATCGCCCAACTGCTGTTTCACGCGGTCCGGCTGTGCATCCGGCTTGTCGATCTTGTTTACGGCAACAATGATCGGCACGTTGGCAGCCTTGGCATGGTCCACCGCTTCCAGCGTCTGCGGCATCACGCCATCGTCCGCCGCGACCACGATCACCACGATGTCGGTGACCTTGGCTCCGCGGGCACGCATGCGGGTAAAGGCCTCGTGGCCGGGGTATCGAGGAAGACGATCTCGCGGCCGAATGCAGGCGAGTCCTGCTTGGCAATGCGAACCTTGTAGGCGCCAATGTGCTGGGTGATGCCGCCGGCTTCGCCGGAAGCAACATCGGTCTCGCGGATGGCGTCGAGCAGCGACGTCTTGCCATGATCGACGTGGCCCATGACCGTCACCACCGGCGGCCGGGTCACTTCAATCTCGCTGACGTCCTCATCCTTCATGAGGTTTTCGAGGGCCTCATTGGCCATCTCGTCTTCGAAGGTGATGACCTGGGTGTCGGCGCCGAACTGAGCGGCCACATCCTTCACCAACTCAGCATCGAGCGATTGGTTGACGGTGACAAAAACGCCCCGCATCAACAGCGAAGCGATCAGGTCTTTGCCGCGCACGCCCAGCTTTTCCGCCAGATCCTTTACGCTGATGCCTTCTGTCACCGTGATGGTACGGGTGATCGGCACCGGCTCCTGGGGAATCTGCGCTCCGCCGAAACGAGGCGGCGGGGCAAAGCCCTTCATTGGGCCTTCTTTGGTCTTGGGATACTGCTGGCGTCCACGACGCTGTTGCGGAGCAGCCCTCTGCGGGCGCGGAGCTTCGCCTGGAGGCGGGGTCAAGCCACCCGCACCACCCACGCCAGGGCGGGGTGCGCCAAAGCCAGGGCGAGCACCAAAACCAGGGCGCGGGGCGCCAAAGCCGGGACGTCCACCGGGGCCGGGAGGTCCACCCGGCTGGGTCCGTGTCGGGTGCATGGGCCGGCGCGCACCGCCGGGTGCGTCCTGTGCGGGCGAGGGCTGTACCCGGTCCACCGGCTCCTGGTCCACCGCCGGGCCGGCCACGATCGAAGATCGGCCGTCCGCGCTGAATGGCCGCCTCCCGGGGGCTGCGGGGCGCTCGATGCCGGCGCCGCGGCCTGGGCCACAGGCGGCGGAGGCGGAGCCTGGTAAACGGGGCGCGGGCCGGTCTGGGGCATGATCACGCGCCGCGCCGCCGGAGCAGGCGGAGGAGGCGCCTGCGGCGCCACGGGCTCCGCTGGCTGCAGGAAGTCGCTGCGCACTGGCGGCGGCAGCCGCGATCTCAGGCAGCACTCGGGCGAGCTGAGGCGATGGCGGCGGAGGCGCCTGGGGCCGGGGCTGCGCTGGAGCCGGAGCGACGCAGCTCGGCTGGCGCTGGCGGACGCACCTCTGCGCCGGGACCGCAGGCCTGCGCCATACCCGGCGCGGCTGGCCGGCGGACGGACTTCCACACCCGGAGACAGGGGGCTTGGCGACCACTGGTCCGGCCGGCGGCTTGGCCGCGATGGCGGGGCGGCGGCGGTGGAGCCACCACGATCCGCGGCTCCTGGCGGGGCTGGGGAACAATCCGGCGCGGCGCGGGCGGCGGTGGGGTCGGGATTCGCTGTATGGACACCTGGGTTCGGCCGGGCCTGGACGCTGCCCAAATCTGGCCGGGGCTGACCCTGCTAGTCCCTGACGGGGGCTGTGCTGGGGCTGGCGCCGGGCTAGCCGCGGTGGCGACGTAGCGGGCGGCGCGACGGCGCAGACGCTGACGAGGTACGCCGGGGCCGCCGGCTGTTGCGCCGGGGCGGCCACTGGTGAGGAGGCGGCTACCGGAGCGCCGAATGGACGGCCTGGCGAGCGGGGCGGCTGAGACACGGGAGGCCGCTGGGCTATCGCCGCAGCTTCATCTTTTCTCTGCTGAATTGCCTTGAGCACGTCGCCCGGCTTCGATACCCGCGACCAGTCGATCTTCTGCTTCGGCTCGGTGCTATCTGCCTTGCGCCGCCCCGCACCGTTCTTCCCGGTACGGTGAAAGTGCTGGCGGACCCGCTCCGCTTCATCCTCTTCCAGCGAGCTGGAGTGGGTCTTTTTCTCGGTCACGCCGACGTGCCGTCAGGGAGTCAAGGATCGCCCTGCTCTTCACTTCCAGTTCGCGTGCTAAATCGTTAATCCGAACTTTGCTCATCCGTCCCTTTGTGTCGTACCCTCCGCCAATCAGACTTTCATAGCACCCTCACGGCCGTGGGAATGACAGGTCTTATTATTATCCTCTGAAAACGTGGAATGTGGCGTTACACAACCACGCGGTACTTGTCATTTTGCCGAACCAATTTAAACGCCACCTTCGTCTATTTTTGGGTCCTGCCGGGTTTCCTGGCTGGCTTCTTCCACGTTCCCTCGTCCACGGTCTCCGACCTGGCTATTTCATAGTTCGGTACGTGGCTGGCGAGGACTTCGCTGGTATCTTCCCGGCCCGGGGTCTTCGGAAACTCGCGCCGATCTCATCGAGATCCCGGCCCGATTCCGTCAGTTCTTCCATGCGCATCGCGGGCAACATCGTCGCTGATCGGACCCGAACCGTCCTCGGTGTCCGGAGCTTCCCGCTCCCCTTCCTGATCCAGGGTAAGGGCGTCGATCTCCTCGGCCGACTGGGCTTCTTCGATCGCCCTGGCTCTTTGCGACTAGCTTCTTCGTCTGATTTGGCCACTGCTCCCTCCGCGGCGGGACGCTCTTCGCCCGGCTCGTATTCGCCGAAATAGTGACGTACGGCGAGGCTGATTTTCTCCAGCGTCTTCTCGCCAATGCCCGGAATCTCTTCCAGTTGCTCCGGCGTCATGTCGGCCAGTGCTTCGACCGTGGTGATGCCGGCAACCACCAGCTTCTGGATGATCTGCTCGCCCAGCTCCGTCACCTGTTCGATGGGAGTGGAAGGCCCACCGCTCATCGCCTGCATCTGCTGCTCGACTTCCTGGCGCTTCTCTTCCTCGCTCTTGATGTCGATCTTCCAGCCCAGCAGCTTGGCCGCCAGACGCACGTTCTGGCCCTTTTTGCCGATGGCGAGGGAGAGCTGGGAGTCGTCGACGATCACTTCAATCTGCTTCTCGCCTAAGTCTGTGATGCTTACGCGGCTGACCTTGGCCGGCTGCAAAGCCTTTTCCGCAAAAGTGGTGATCTCTTCGCTGAACTCGATAATGTCGATCTTCTCGCCGCGCAGCTCGCGAATGATGGACTGCACCCGCATGCCCTTCATGCCCACGCAGGCGCCTACCGGATCCACATCCTTGTCGCGGGACAGCACGGCGATCTTGGTGCGCTCGCCGGCTTCGCGGGCGATGGCCCGGATGACCACGGTGTTGTCGTAAATCTCCGGCACTTCGCTTTGAAAGAGGCTCTGCACCAGCTCCGGCACGGCGCGGGAGACGATCACCTGGGGGCCCTTGGCGGCGCGGTCTACGCGCTGCAGCACCACGCGGACGCGCTCTCCGATGGCAAACTGCTCCAGACGCGACTGCTCCCGCTTGGGCATTCTGGCTTCGGCCTTGCCCAGGTCGAAGATTACGTCCTGCAATTCAAGCCGCTTCACGGTGGCGTTCAGCACCTCGCCCAGACGATGGGCGTACTCCTTGTAGACGGTGTCCCGCTCGGCTTCCCTGACCTTCTGGAAGATGACCTGCTTGGCCATCTGGGCGGCGATGCGGCCCAGCACGTCGGTCGGCTTGTAATAGCGGATTTCGCCGCCAGTCTCCACTTCCGGAGCCAGCGCCCGGGCGTCGTCGAGGGTGATCTGGTTCACCGGATCTTCCAGCTGCTCCGGAGCCTCGACCACGGTCTTGTACACGTAGGCCCGAATCTCACCCGATTCCCGGTCCAGCTCGGCCCGCATGTTTTCCTGCGTCTTGTAGTACTTGCGCGTGGCCAGCGCAATGGCGTCTTCCACCGCGGAAACGACGATCTGCGGATCAATTCCCTTGTCCCGGCTTAACGCCTCAATGCTTTGATAAAGAACACTCGCCATGGTTTTCTCTTTTACCTGTTTGCTCTAAATTTCCGGAGCCAGATTGGCCTTTTCGATATTGGCAAACGCAATCTCGACTGTCTGCACCGGGGCCGGCCCCTTCTTGCTCCCCTTTTGCTTTTTTGCCGTCAGGTCGAGCACAATTCCTTCCGGCTTTACCTCTGTGAGCTTCCCCAGCCAGTGGCGGTTGCCCGCAACCGGGGTGAAGGTCTGCACCTTGACCGGACTGGCCTGGAAGCGCTCGTAATCGGCCCGTGTTGCCAGCTTGCGGTCCAACCCCGGAGAGGAGACCTCCAGGGTGTAGTCGTCTACCGGCACCAGCTCCTCTACGTCGATGACCGTGCCAAAGTCCCGGCTGAACCGTTCGCAATCCTCGTGCGTGACCCAGGCCAGCTGATCGAGCGCGATGCCTTCCGCGCCCAGGTGCTCCAGCAGGTTTTGTTCGCCGGCCTCGCTCGGCCCGGCGGGCGCGTTGTTCGGCGTTTTGCTCGATGAAGACGCGCAAAACCCTATGCTTGCTGCCCCCCAGGTATTCGATCTCCACCACGTCCAGCCCGTGCGATGCCGCGACCCGATCCGCCGTTCGGCGGATTTGCTCAATACTCAATGCCATAGTTGCCGCTTCAAGATGAAGATGCTTCGCAGCCAAAAGAAAAGTGGGCTTTCGCCCACTCATTTCTCCGTGTTTCTCCGCTGTGCGCTGAAGGCGAAGCCAAGGGACAAATTCGTCTGCAACTTAAGAATACGCCGTTTTCCGTTGAATTTCAACGGTTCCGGCCAGCGCTGGACTTCTGCTGTAGGTTATAGGATTAACATAGCGCACATTTATGATCCAGACACCCGTACCGGAAGCTCTTACCTTTGACGACGTCCTCCTCGTACCCGCTTACAGCGACGTTGTCCCCGCGCAAGTAAGCACCCAGACCCTGCTCACGCGTTCTATTTCCCTGAATACCCCGCTGCTTTCCGCCGCCATGGACACGGTGACGGAGTCGCGCCTCGCCATCGCCATGGCGCAGCAGGGCGGCCTGGGCGTGATTCACCGCAATTTAACGATGGAGCAGCAGGCCAGCGAGGTGGACAAGGTAAAGCGCTCGGAGAGCGGCATGATTGTCGACCCGGTCACCATTGAGCCGCAACAGCTTATCTCGGATGCGCTGGAGGTGATGCGGCGTTACAAGATCTCCGGCGTTCCGGTAACCCAGGGCAAGAAGCTGGTGGGCATTCTCACCAATCGCGACCTGCGGTTTGAGACCCGTACCGACATCCCGATCGGCGATGTGATGACCAAGGAAAACCTGATCACGGTTCCGGTGGGGACCACGCTGGAAGAGGCGGAGAAGATCCTGCACAAGCACCGGGTGGAGAAGCTGCTGGTGGTCAATGGCGACTATGAGCTTAAGGGACTGATCACGGTCAAGGACATCCAGAAGAAGCTGAAGTACCCCAACGCGGCGAAAGACGATCAGGGCCGGCTGCGGGTCGGCGCGGCCATTGGCGCGACCGGCGACTTTCTGGAACGGGCCGCCGAGTTGGTCCGTTTCCGGGTCGACGTGCTCTCCATTGACTCGGCGCACGGCCACTCCTCGCGGGTGCTGGATGCGGTTCGCGCGGTCAAGAAGCGGTTTCCCGACGTGGACCTGATGGCGGGCAATGTGGCCACCTATGAAGGGGCGAAGGCGCTGATCGAAGCCGGGGTCGATACGGTAAAGGTGGGCATCGGGCCGGGATCCATTTGCACCACGCGCATGGTTACCGGCGCCGGGATGCCGCAGATCACCGCCATCAGCGAGTGTTACCGGGCGGCGCGCGAGCACAATATTCCAGTGATCGCCGATGGGGGCATCAAGTACTCGGGGGATGTAACCAAGGCGATCGCCGCCGGGCGCGAGCGTGGTGATGATCGGGTCGTTGTTCGCCGGGGTCGACGAGAGCCCGGGGGAGACGATTCTCTACCAGGGCCGCAGTTTTAAGACCTACCGCGGCATGGGTTCGCTCTCGGCTATGTCGCAGGGTTCGGGCGAGCGCTACTTTCAGGGGAAGGGCGATATTGAGGAGAGGCCTTCGACCGAAGGGGTGGTGGCACGGGAGCGCAACGGGGAAAACAGGCTGGCCAAGTTTGTGCCCGAAGGGATTGAAGGGCGGGTGCCCCATCGCGGGCCGCTGGAAGCGATGGTCTACCAACTGGTGGGTGGATTGCGGTCGGGGATGGGTTATGTGGGGTGTAACTAGCATCCAGGAGTTGCAGGAGAAGTCGTGCTTCATCCGGATATCGAGCGCCGGGCTGCGGGAGAGCCACGTGCACGATGTGATCATCACCCGCGAGGCGCCTAACTACCACGTGGAGTAGGGTTTCGGGTTCTCCGCGCCGGTACGCATTGATCGAAAAAAAATCCAAGAGGGGTCCGCGGAACTGCAGATCCCTCCACTTCGCTACGCTTCGGTCGGGATGACAAAGGGGAGAGTGGCGCTTCCAATTGGTATCCAATTGGTATCAGATAGTGGCTGAGAGGACAGCAGGTCCCTCCACTTCGCTTCGCTCCGGTCGGGATGACACTTCTGTTTGCAACGGACAAGAGAGTAGAAGCAGTCTTTCGTCTTCTTTTCTGTGTGGGAACGCTGAGTTTCGTTTCCAAGATGACTCCACGCTGGGCGCGTCCAAGCGCCGGTAGGCGCATCTTATTTGCATGAGTACAAATGTTGCCATTCTCGGATTGGGCATCATGGGAGCGGCGCTGGCGCGTAGCGCTGCTCGCGGCGGCTTGCATGTCATGGGGTGGGACCGGTCGGCCGAACGTGCTTCCACGATGTCTTCGGACAATATTCAGATCGTGCAGACTCCCAGGCAGGCGGTTGACGCGGCTGACGTCGTTGTCACCATGGTGTCAGATGCCGCTGCGGTGTTGAGCATCATGAAGGATCACGAAGGGCTTGCTGCCATGAGGCCAGGAGCGGCCTGGGTACAGATGTCAACCATTGGTGTCGAGGGCACGGATCAAACCTCGCGTCTTGCTGCAACACGACCCGAGATTGTGTTTATCGATGCGCCGGTTTCCGGTAGCAAGAGTGTTGCGGAGCAAGCGAAGCTGATGGTTCTTGCCTCGGGTGACCAAACCCGCGCGGGCGAACCAGTGCAGCGATTCTTCGATGCGGTGGCTGCCCAAACCCATTGGCTCGGCGCAGTGGGGCAGGGAACACGCATGAAACTCCTGTTCAACGCCTGGATGGGAATCCTCATGGAAGATGTGGCAGAGATATCGGTACTTGAGGATGATCTTGGAGTGGAACCAGGGCGTTTCGCAGCGCTGGTCTCTGGTGGTCCCCTGGTTCCGGCGTGGGCAGTCGCTAAGCTGGTGAAGATCAGAGAGAAGCGCACCGCAGAAACCGAATTCCCGCTTCGCTGGGCACATAAAGATATTCTGCTTGCGCTCGCAGCCGCAGGAGACGGGCCTTCTCGGCTTCCGGTCCTCAATAAGATCGCCAAAACATGGTCGGATGCGGAGCAGGATTTTGGGTCCTACGATCTGAGCGCTATCTACCTCGCACTCAGCAACGGAGACAGGCGATGACGAACCACTCAACACTTCCAAAGACTATGAAGGCAGTCGTTGTCGAGAAGGCTGGACCGCCGAACACGCTCCATATCAAAGACGTGCCCGTGCCTGGTGTGGCTGCGAACCACGTAATCATCGCGCTTGCATATGCCGGAGTCGGCATCTGGGACGCCAAGCAACGTGCGGGCGCCTGGGGAGCAGTGAAAGCGGGAACGATTCTCGGCGCTGACGGGAGTGGGACGATTGCCGCGATCGGTTCCCATGTGAAAGATCTGAGCGTTGGCGATCGGATCTACTCGTACAGCTACGGGAATAGCACAGGCGGGTTCCACGCGGAGTATGTCAGCGTTCCTGCGGATCGAGTGGCGCGCGTTCCGGCACACGTCGACATGGTGGTTGCCGGAGGTATGCCGTGTGTCGCGTTGACGGCTCAATCCGGAATTGAAGCTTTGAAAGTTACGAGTGGACAGACACTGTTAGTATTCGGCGCCAGCGGTGGAGTTGGTTCATTAGCTGTGTGGCTGGCGAGCAGCCAAGGGGTGAATGTAGTGGGCACTGCTCGGCCGGACGCTCAGGAATATGTTCGTTCGCTTGGGGCTGCACACACCATCGATCCGAATTCACCGGAGCATGAGGCCGTGATTAAGCGCGCAGCAAAAGAAGGGTTCGATGCTTGCCTGATTACTTCCAATGGCGACACGCTCCACGATTTTTTGTCACATCTCAAGGCGAAGGCCCCGGTTGGATATCCCCATGGGGTCGAACCTGAACCACACTTGAATGGCCATCGCGGGATTGCTTTTGATGGGACGATGTCTCATGACGCGTTTATGAAGTTGAATGCGGCGATTGGTTCACGAGAGATTCCGCTTAAGACAGAGGTTTTTCCATTTAAAGAGGTTGTTGAGGCTCACCGGCGAATCGAACAGGGGCACATCGTGGGGAAGATTGTGCTGCAGATTGGTTCGTAAATCGCTCCGGTCGGAGCCTGTGACGACAGATCCGCGCAGCGCTTCGCTCAGGATGACGGCTTTGTGGGGAGGGCGAAAAGCGTCCGGTTAGACGAAAGAAACAGCAGGTCCCTCCACTGCGCTACGCTTCGGTCGGGATGACACTTCTGTTTACGTGTTTGAGTGTACGAGCGTTTGAGTGCCTCAGTACGTACTTCCAATCTCAAACAGAAGTGTCATCCCGACCGAAGCGTAGCGCAGTGGAGGGACCTGCTGTTTCTTAACGCTCGAACTTAGGCGTGGCTTCCGCTGCCGTCGGCTGGGGGTTCCGCTGACATTGCCTTATCGATTTCTTCGCGGCGCTTGGCACGTGCTTCGGCGCGCTTCTGACGCTTCTCGTCCAACTCGTGCTCGGATCCCAGCAGTTCGATGAAGGCCTTCTCGGCTCCATCACCCTTCTGGAAACCAGTACGCACGATGCGTAGATAGCCGCCGGCACGATCTCCGTAACGCGGCGCCACGGTATCAAACAAACGGGAGACCGCTTCCCGGGTCTGCAGATATGACAGGGCCAGGCGGCGGGAATGCAGGTCGCCTCTCTTGCCCAAGGTGATCAGCTTTTCTACGTGAGGACGCGCAGCCTTGGCCTTGGTGATGGTGGTCTCCACCCGGTCCTCTAGAAGAATGGACGTGACCAGGTTGCGCAGCAGAGCGCGGCGGTGGCTGGTGTTTCGTCCGAGTTTGTATCCTGCATTGCGATGGCGCATGTGTTTCTCTTTCCTGCGAAATTGAGCGGTGGCCGGTGAGCGAACTCACCGGCCACGCCGCTTTAGAAGTTCTCCGGCTCCGACTGGAGAGGAATATCTACGCCATCGAGATCTTCCTCGTCGTCGTCCTCTTCATCGTCGTAACGGTTGTAACTCGCCGCCAGGGTCGCGGCCGGCAATACGCTGGTCGGTCCGGGCACCGCGTTGCCATGCTCGTCGATCTTCATGCCCAGGGACAAGCCCATCTGCGCCAGAATTTCCTTGATCTCGTTCAAGGATTTGCGGCCGAAGTTCTTGGTCTTGAGCATTTCCGGCTCGGTCTTCTGAACCAGCTCGCCGATGGTCTGAATGTTCGCGTTCTTCAGGCAGTTGTAGCTGCGTACGCTCAATTCGAGTTCCTCGACGGAACGATTGAGGTTCTCGTTGCGCAACTGCATGCGGCCTTCGTCGTGCGCGCTCTCGGCTTCGATCTCTTCCTCGAAGTTGATGAAGATGCTCATGTGATCTTTGAGCAGCTTGGCCGCGAGGCCGAGCGAGTCAGCGGGCAGAACCGAACGATTGGTCCAGACTTCAATGGTCAGCTTGTCGTAGTCGGTGATCTGACCCAGACGAGCGGCATCCACGGTGTAGTTGACCTTGCGCACAGGGGAGTGGACTGAGTCCACAGGAATGAAGCCGATGCCCAGGTCGGAATCGAAATTCTTGTCGGCGGAAACATAGCCACGGCCGCGCTTGAGGCGCATTTCCATGTCCAGCTTGCCACCTTCACTGACGGTCGCGATGTAGACATCCTTGTCCAGGATCTCGACGTCTCCGTCGGCGTCGATCATGCCGGAGGTGACTACACCCGGCTGGTCCGCACGGAGATAAAGAGCCTTCGGTCCCTCGCCATTCAACTTGAAGGGAATCTGCTTGAGATTCAGGATGATGTCGGTTGCGTCTTCCACCACACCAGTGATCGATTGGAATTCGTGCAGTACGCCTTCGATCTTGACCGCGGTAACTGCCGCGCCTTCGATCGATGAGAGCAGGGTACGGCGCAGCGCGTTGCCGATGGTAGTGCCGAAGCCGCGCTCAAAAGGCTGAGCACTGAACTTTCCGTATTTCTCGGTGAGCGTGTCCGTATCGACTGCGAGACGTTTGGGTTTTTGGAATCCTCTCCAAAGCATATCTGTGTTTCCTCTCCATGCACGGCAAGCGTCGCGAAGCATTCTGCTACGGCCGTGCTCGTTGCTCCTTCGGTTTTTAAATCTGCTGCTCTACGTCTTATTACTTGCTGTACAGTTCGACGATCAGCTGCTCGTTGACCGGCAGATTCACGTCTTCACGCTTGGGCAATGCCAGCACCTTGCCTGAAAGATTGGCGTGGTCGACCTGTAGCCAGCGGGGCGCTACCTGGTGACTCGCAAATTCCGTCGAGGTTTCGAGTACTGTAAGTTTCTTGCTGCCTTCGCGGATCTTGATCTCGTCGCCTACGCTTACCTGGAAGGAAGGAATGTTCACCTTGCGGCCATTCACTTCCACGTGGCCATGGCGCACGATCTGACGCGCCTGGCGGCGGGAACTGGCAAATCCGAGACGGAATGCTACGTTGTCCAGCCGGCGCTCGAGTTGCTGCAGGAGCAATTCGCCGGTGACGCCCTGAGCGCGCGATGCCTTCTCGTAATAGGCGCGGAACTGGCTTTCCAGGGTGAAATAAATGCGCTTGGCCTTTTGCTTTTCGCGCAGCTGCAGGCCGTAGCCTACGATCTTGGGCTTGCGGTCGCGGCCGTGCTGGCCGGGAGCAAAGTTGCGCTTCTCAATGGGGCACTTTTCGGAAAAGCACTTGGTGCCTTTCAGGAAGAGCTTCATGCCTTCGCGACGGCAAAGGCGACAGACTGGTCCGGTATATCGTGCCACGTAATTCTCCTTGCTTCAGAGGCCGACCGGTTTACGGATTTAATCCTTCGTCCCGGTCCAGCAAAATTGTTGTTATACGCGCCGGCGCTTGGGCGGACGGCAACCATTGTGTGGGATCGGCGTAACGTCACGGATGGAGCGAACGTCGAGTCCCGCGGCGGCCAGGGCGCGCACCGCAGACTCACGGCCGGAACCCGGACCACTTACCCGCACATCCACCGAACGCAGACCATGGTCACGCGCCTGATTGGCCGCGTTCATCGCCGCCTGCTGCGCGGCAAAGGGAGTCCCTTTACGCGATCCGCGGAAGCCGAGCGAGCCTGAGCTCTTCCAGGAAAGCGTGTTGCCCTGGCCGTCGGTGATGGTCACGATGGTGTTGTTGAACGAGGCCTGAACGTAGACCAATCCATAAGGAACGTTCTTGCGCTCGCGCTTCTTGAACTTCTTGTTCTTGGCGGCCTTGCCGGCGCCCTCTTTTTTTTGCTCTGGTTTCGCCATTAGGTCTTCGCCGTCGCTTTCTTCTTGCCTGCGATTGTGCCCTTACGCGGTCCCTTGCGGGTACGCGCGTTGGTGTGGGTGCGCTGGCCGCGAACGGGCAGGTTGCGCCGATGGCGCAGACCACGATAGGACTGAATGTCAATCAGCCGCTTGATGTGCATCGAGACATCCTTGCGCAGATCGCCTTCGATCTGGCCTTCGTTCTCGATCACCTGGCGGATACGGTTTACCTCGTCTTCGCCCAGATCCTGGACCTTCTTGACGGGATCCACATTGGCCGTCTCCAGGATGCGTAGCGCGCGAGGGTTACCGATACCGAAAATGTAGGTCAGCGCGATTTTTGCCTGCTTGTGGCGGGGCAAATCGACGCCAGCAATACGTGCCATACCTGATCCTTATCTAATGCTTTTTGCTGTCCTGCAGCTTCGCCGCGGGGACAGAAGTTCGTGTTTTAAGGGTGCCGGAGAGGTTCAACGCAAGCCTTTATGGCTAACTAGCCTCTTCGGTGCCTGTTGCTGCCGAGGGAAAACCCTCAGTTTGGTTTTGTGGTATCCCACATCTCGCGAAAAACTAGCGAGATATGGGGCACCCCTTGATTTTCTATGCCGACAGAGTTCCTATCGGCGTCTCAACTAGCCTTGGCGCTGCTTGTGCTTGGAGTTCTCGCAGATCACCCGCACCACACCGCGGCGATGGATGACCTTGCACTTGTCACAAATTTTCTTTACCGATGCCCGAACTTTCATTACTGCTCCTGACTTGTATTCCTACTTGTAGCGGTAAACGATTCGGCCACGGGTCAAATCGTATGGACTCAGCTCGACCGCCACCCGGTCGCCGGGGAGAATACGAATAAAATTCTTCCGCATACGTCCCGAAACATGCGCCAGAACCTGGTGCTTGTTCTCAAGCTCGACTTTGAACATCGCGTTTGGCAACGTTTCCACAACTGTTGCCATTACTTCAATCGCGTCTTCCTTCGACAATCCTTATCCCGATTCTGCCCGCGATGGCTATCCCGCAGGCTTCCTTCCCTACTGCGTCAAAATCACAGCGCCCTCGGCTGTCACCGCCACGGTGTGCTCGAAGTGAGCGCTCAGGCTTCCATCTTCTGTGACCGCCGTCCAGCCGTCGCTCAATACCTGAACCCCCGGCTTGCCGACATTCACCATAGGCTCGATCGCCAGAACCATACCTGCACGCAGTTTGGTTCCAACTCCCCGCTGCCCGTAATTCGGAACCTGCGGATCTTCATGCATCCGGGTCCCAATGCCATGGCCCACAAACTCGCGGACTACGCTGAACCCGTCCGCTTCCACAACTTCCTGCACCGCTGCGCCAATATCGCCCAGCGTCGCACCCGGCCGCACCACCTTGATTGCGGTCTCGAGCGAAGCCCTGGTCACGTCCAACAGCCGCTGGGCTTTGGGCGCTACGTCCAGTCCGACGGGAACAGTGATCGCGGAGTCACCGTAATAGCCATCCAACACCAAGCCGAAGTCGATGGAGACAATGTCGCCGTCGCGCAGCACCCGCTCCCTGGAAGGGATGCCGTGCACCACTTGCTCGTTCACCGAGGTGCACAAGACACAGGGGTAACCGCGATAGCCCTTGAATGCGGAGGTGGCGCCCAACTCAGCCATCTTGCCTTCCGCCGCATTTTCCAGATCGAGGGTCGTAACCCCGGGCTTGACCAGTGCTTTGACATGCTCCAGCACTGCACGAACCGCCGCTCCGCTGCGCCGCATTTTTTCAATCTCCTGCGGCGTCTTGATCATGATGGCCATTGGCCTGTTCAACTCTCTTTTCTAAGTCTCGGATCTGAGCCGCGTCACGGCGGCCATGATGCCCGCCATTACCTCACCCGCCGGCTGCTCGCCATCTACTTCGACGAACCGGCTGCTGGCGCGATAATGCTCCACAACCGGCGCCGTCAGCGCCGCATAAGTCCGCATCCGCTCATGGAAAACCGCTTCCACATCATCCGCGCGCTGGACCAACGGTGTGCCTTCGACATCGCATACCGTATCGAATTTCGGCGGCTGCAGGTAAACGTTGTAAATACGCTGGCAGGTTGGACAGTTGCGCCGGCCCGTGATACGACGCAACAACTGAGTATAACTTACCTGGATGCTTACTGCAATCAACGGAAGGCCGGGTGGGGTGGCTGTCGCCAACCGCTGATCCAGCCATTCCGCCTGGGCCAAAGTCCGCGGATACCCGTCCAGAATGTAGCCCCGAGCGGTGTCGGGCTGGGCCACCCGTTCGGCCACCATCTGGTTGACCAGGTCGTCGGGGACCAACTTACCCGAATCCATCAATTGGGTGGCTTGCGCCCCCAGGGCGGTTCCGCGAGTCCGGTGGTCGCGGAGCAGGTCACCGGTAGAAATCTGAGGAATACCCCAGGCAGCCATGAGTGCTTTGGCCTGGGTTCCCTTGCCTGAGCCCGGCGCCCCCATGAACAGCATGGGACCGGGGATAATTTGCTTCCAGGATGGGGTTTCCGGGCGGGCTTGAAAGCCCTCCACCGCCTTTACCACGACCGCCTTCCACGCACCCGGCCGCTGCGCGGGGAGAAGCCATCGTAGTGACGCATGATGAGCTGCGACTCTACCTGGTTGATCGTATCCATCGCCACGCCCACGACAATCAGGAGCGAGGTACCGCCGAAGTAGAAGTTCACGTTCAATCCGTGGGTGACCCAAGTGGGCAGCTTTTCGAAGAATCCACCTACCAGCCAAAGGTCGTTGAGGTGAATGCCGCTGATGAGAATCTGCGGGATCAGCGAGATCACGATTAGATAAAGCGCGCCCACCAGGGTAATGCGGGTGAGCACGTCGTTGACAAAGTCGGAGGTCCGGCGTCCGGGGCGAATTCCGGGAATGAATCCCCCGTACTTACGCATATTGTCGGCAATGTCATCGGGGCGGAACACGATCGAGATATAGAAGTAGGCAAAGAAAACGATGCCTACGATGTAAAGCAGCTCGTACCAGGGTTCACCGGGGCGGAGACCGTCGAACACACGGGTCAGGAAGCCGCTGTTGCGCACGAAATTGGAACTGGCAAACAGCAGGGGCGCCGAAAGGATGGAGCTGGCGAAGATGACCGGCATAACTCCGCCGGAGTTGACCTTGAGCGGAGGTGGGTGGACTGTCCGCCCATCAGGCGGCGCCCGACGATTCGCTTGGCATACTGCACCGGGATACGGCGTTCGCTGCGCTCGACAAAGACAATGAAGGCCACGATGGCGATCATCATGACCACCAGGATGACCAGGGCCGGGATGGTGAAGGAACCCCATGCCTGGGTGCGTGCCTTGTCGATCAGGTCCTGGATGCCGCGGGGGAGGCCTACCACGATGCCGGCGAAGATCAGCAGGCTCATGCCGTTGCCGATGCCGCGGTCGGTGATTTGCTCACCCAGCCACATGATGAAGGCAGTGCCCGTGGTCAGGGTCACCATGGTCATCAGAATGAAGCCCGGGCCAGGGTTCAACACGTAAGAGACACCGCCCGAGCCGTGAGACAGGGTCAGGGCGATGGCCAGCGACTGCACCGCTCCCAGGACGACGGTGACGTAGCGGGTCCATTGGGTGATCTTGCGCCGCCCCAGTTCGCCTTCCTTCTGCAGCTTGGCCAGCGGTTCGTAAACCACGGTCAGCAACTGAAAGATGATGGAGGCGGTGATGTAGGGCATGATGCCCAGGGCGAAGATGGTCAAACGGCGAAGGTTTCCGCCGCTGAACAGGTCGACCAGGCCAAGAGCGCTGCCTGCCTGCTGGTCGAAGAATTGCGCCAGCAACTTGAGGTTGACACCCGGGGTGGGGATCTGGGAGCCCAGCCGGTAAACGGCGAGGATGCCCAGCGTAAACAACACCCGCTTGCGCAGGTCGGGAATGCGGAAGATATTCGCGATCTTCTCAAACATATGGTCGGTGCCTCAGGGGCCAAAGGCCCCGTTCCTCAAACCAGTTTCCGCAGGCCACTTAGCCCAGCACTCCGTCCTGGGTAACGTTCAGCCGTCCCTGCGGGACTGAGCCATCTCCAAAATCATACCCAGGACTACGTGCTGGGCTACTTTCAACCGTCCCTTCGGGACTTGGCTTTCTGTCCCTTTGGGAATGCCTCAGGCGACGAGAACGGCCTTGCCGCCGGCTTTCTCGATCTTTTCCTGGGCCGACTTGGAAAATTTGTGCGCGTGCACGGTCACCGCAACCGTCAACTCGCCATCACCCAACACCTTGACCAGCCCGTTGCGCTTCTTGAGCAGCCCCTTGGCGGTGAAGGCCTCCAGGGTCAATTCCGCATGGCCCAACTCGTCGTGCAGTTCGGCGATTCGGCTCAGATTAATCACCGAGTACTCGGTGCGGAAGATGTTGGTGAAGCCACGCTTGGGGAGGCGGCGATGAAGCGGCATCTGGCCGCCTTCAAAACCACGCATCATGTGGGAACCGGAGCGCGAACGCTGGCCCTTATGGCCCCGGGAAGAAGTCTTGCCCATGCCCGAACCCATACCGCGGCCGACACGCTTTTTGCCGGAATTGGCGTTCTTGGGCGCCCGTAAATTAGAGAGATTTTTCGACATAGTATCCTCGCTCAACGCCGGCCTGGTGCAACCGACTCGCTTTTTCGGCTTACTTTACGATCCGCACCAGATGCGGCACGGCCTTCACCATGCCTCGGATCGAAGCCGTATCTTCCCGCTCTACCACTTGATTGAGCCGGGTAAAGCCCAGGCCCTTAACCACCCGCTTGTGCTTTTCCGGGGTGGAAATCGAGGACCGGTAGTACTCCAGACGCATCATCGTCTTAGCTTGCTTCGGAGTGTCTGCCATCTCAATATAGCTCCTGTACCTGCTTGCCGCGAGCGGCAGCCACTTCGCCACGATCGCGCAACTGCACCAACGCATCGAAGGTGGCCTTGACCACATTGTGGGGGTTGGCCGAGCCCAGGCTCTTGGTCAGGATGTTTTGCACTCCGACCGAGGTCATGACCGCGCGCACCGCGCCGCCGGCAATGACGCCCGTGCCTTCCGGCGCCGGCTTCAACAACACATGGCCGGATCCGAAGCGACCCAATACCTGATGGGGAATAGTGGTCTCGGAAAGGTTTACGTGCACCAGGTTCTTCTTGGCTGCCTCGATTCCTTTCCTAATGGCCTGGGGTACTTCCTTCGCCTTGCCTGAGCCGAAACCCACGACACCGGCCGAGGGATCCCCGACCACCACCAGTGCCGCGAAGGACATGTTCTTGCCGCCCTTAACCACTTTGGTGACACGATTGATGGACACCACCTGATCCTTCAGGTTGTACTGCCCGGCGTCCAATTTCCGCTTGAGTATTGCCATGCTCTTTTCCGATCCTTCCTAGAACTCCAAACCTGCTTCGCGTGCCGCGTCCGCCAGGGCCTTGATGCGCCCGTGATAGAGATAGCCGCCGCGGTCGAAGACGACCCGCTTGATACCCTTTTCGATCGCCCGCTCGGCCACCAGTTTGCCCACTTCTTTGGCCGCCGCTACATTGCCGCCGGTCTTCACCTTGGCTGCGAGGCTGGAGGCGGAAAGCAGCGTCTCCCCCTTGGCATCGTCGATGACCTGGGCATAGATGTGATTGAGCGAGCGGTACACGTTCAACCGTGGACGCTCCGCAGTGCCCTCCATCTTTTGCCGAATGCGAAAGTGCACTCGCTGGCGAATTACATTTCTCTGTCTGATCGGTAACATTACGGTCTTCCTTTCCTAAAGGCGGAGCTGCCCTGCAGCCCCGTTCGGTTTTACTTAGCGCCGGTCTTGCCGACCTTCTTCTTCAAGCGCTCGCCCATATAGCGCACGCCCTTGTTTTTGTACGGATCGGGCTTACGCAGGGAGCGCATGTCGGCGGCTACCTGGCCTACCTTTTGCCGGTCGATGCCGCTCACCGTCAAGTGGGTCTGCTTGGGATCGATGGCTACGTCAATGCCGGTGGGCAAGGGGAACTCGATCGGGTGGGAGAAGCCCAAGGTAAAGACAACGGTGCCTTTCCCTTTCAGCTCGGCGCGATAGCCGATGCCGACAATGTCCAGCTCCTTGGTCCAGCCCTTGGTTACGCCCTCGACTGCGTTCGAAACGAGTGCCCGGGTCAGGCCGTGAAGTGCTGCGAGCTCTTCCTTCTCTCGCACTGCGAGCAGCGTGCCGTCCTTTTTCTCAAGCGTAATGCCCGTGGGCAGCATGGCGGTCAGTTTGCCTTTCGGCCCTTCGACCAGCACGGTGTTGCCCTGCACGGTGTACTTCACGGTTGCGGGCAGCGGAATCGGTTTTTTACCTATACGTGACATATCTATCTCCTGGGACGCTCTACCAGACTTCGCAGAGGATCTCGCCGCCGACGCCTTCGCGCCGCGCCTGCCGGCCGGTCATTACGCCCCGGGGCGTGGTCATGATGCTGATGCCGAGGCCACTCTGCACCCGCTTGATTTCATCGCGGCCGACATAGACGCGGCAGCCGGGGCGCGAAATGCGCGACAGGTCGCGAATGGCGGCTTCGTTGTTGGCGCCGTACTTGAGGTAGACCCGCAGTACTGCGCGGCCATTCTCTTCCGCTGCTTTGTAGTTGGCGATGTAGCCTTCTTCCTTGAGGATGCGGGCAATCTCGGTCTTCAGCTTCGAGGCCGGAACATCCAGCTTTTGGTGGCGCGCACGGATGGAATTGCGGATGCGCGTCACAAAGTCGGCTACTGGATCGGTCAAACTCATTCTCTCTCCTCCACTCCCCGTTCGCTCCGGCCTGGCTTGATTCAAGGCCGCAGAACCAGCGGGAATGTTCTTGTTACACCGGGAAAATACTTACCAACTGGACTTGACTACACCGGGGATTTCGCCCCGCAGCGCCAACTGGCGGAAGCACAAGCGGCAAAGGCCAAACTTGCGCAGGTAGGCGCGCGGCCGGCCGCAAATTTTGCAGCGATTGTGCTGGCGGCTGGAAAACTTCGGCTTGCGGGCGTCTTTAACTCGTTTCGCTGTGGTTGCCATTCGTCTCTCTTAAATCCTCTCTGCTTACGCAGTCTGGCGGAAGGGTATGCCGAACTGCCGGAGCAGGGCACGCGCCTGGTTGTCGTCCTTGGCCGTCGTCACGATGGTGACGTTCATGCCCTTCAACTTCTCCACGCGCGCATAATCCACTTCGGGGAAAATCAGCTGGTCGCGCATGCCCAGCGTGTAGTTGCCTCGTCCATCGAAGCTCTTGGTGGATACGCCGCGAAAATCACGTACACGGGGCAGCGCCACGGAGATCAGCCGGTCGAGAAATTCGTACATGATGTCGCCGCGCAAGGTCACCATGGCGCCGATGGGCATGCCCTCGCGCACCTTGAAGGCGGCAATCGACTTCTTGGCCTTGGTGGTCACCGGCTTTTGCCCGGCGACCGACGCCAGGTCTGCGACCAGCGGATCCATGATCTTTACATTCTGCGTGGCCTCGCCCAGGCCCATATTCAGAACGATCTTCTCCAGGCGGGGAACCGCCATGAGGTTGGTCAGGCCAAGCTCTTTCTGGAGGGCCGGCCGAATTTCCTGGTGATACTTTTCCTTCAGTCTCGCGTTTACTTTCGCCATAAATCCGTCTCTTTCTTTTCACGGTCCCGGAGTGGGCTCGGTTTCTGCCCGTTTACCGTTGCGTGATTTACTTCTTCTTCGCAGCCAGAGTCTGACCGCACTTCTTGCACACGCGAACCTTGGTGTCGCCTTCAATCTTGTGCCCGACGCGCACCGGGCCGCAGGATCCACAGACCAACATCACGTTGGAGATCTGGATCGCCGCTTCCTGCTCGGCAATGCCACCCTTAATGTTGCGCTGCGGATTGGGGTGGACATGCTTCTTGACCATGCGGACGTGCTCGACCAGAACCCGATCCTTATCGCCGAGCACGCGCAGAACGCGGCCCCGCTTGCCTTTATCGGTCCCGGTAATCACTTCCACCGTATCGTTGCGTTGTAACTTCAATGCCATAAGCTCCTCGCTTCCAATGCCCGGGCCTTAAATTACTTCCGGGGCCAGCGACACAATCTTCAAAAACTTCTTTTCCCGCAGTTCGCGGGCGACCGGACCGAAGACGCGGGTGCCTACCGGCTCCCCCGCATCGTTGATCAAGACCGCGGCGTTCTGGTCAAAGCGGATGTAGGTTCCGTCGCGGCGGCGATATTCCTTGCGCGTCCGGACGACGACTGCTTTGACGACGACGCCCTTCTTGACCTGGCCGTCGGGAGACGCTTCCTTGACCGAGGCAGTGATCACGTCGCCCAGGCCGGCCTTCTTGCCACTCGAGCCACCCAGGGGCAGGATCATCTGCAGCCTGCGTGCGCCGGAATTGTCGGCGACCTCCAGCATGGTTCTCATTTGTACTGCCATACTCGTCTCTCCTTACGACTCTTTCTGTCCTAGCTAGCCTGACGGCTTCCTGCCCTACTCACAACGAACATTTAGGTCCGGCTGTATCCCACATCTCGCGAAAAACGAGCGAGATATGGGGCACCCATTGGCCGGTTGCAGGGACAACGTCCCAAACCTAAACTACCGGCTGCGCGATCTCTTCGACTTGCGGCAGCGAGGAACGGCGAATGACTTCTTCGAGCGTCCAGCGTTTCAGCTTGCTCAATGGCCGGCTTTCGCGAATCCTGACCACGTCGCCGACGTGAGCGGAGTTCTGCTCGTCGTGGGCGTAGAACTTCTTGCTCAGCTTGATCACGCGCTTGTACTTGGGGTGGGTCTTGCGCATCTCCACCTCGACCACGATGGTCTTCTGCATCTTGGTCGAAATCACGTTGCCAATCTTTTCTGTTCGCCTGGATTCTGCTTTAGATTCTGCCATGATTTAGCGAGCTCCCTTCTTGGCCGGCTTGGCCTTCTTTGTTTTGGCAGCCACTTCGCCGGCTGGCTTGAGCGCCGCGCCATGCAGACCAAGCGCCCGCTCGCGGGCAATGGTCTTGATGCGTGCTACGTCCTTGCGCAGATCGCGCAGCTTCTTTACGCCTTCGTTTTGCCCCAGCTTCATCTGGAAGCGCAGGCGAAAGAGCTGCTCGGCCGACGTCTTTTGCTGCCGCTCCAGCTCATCATCGTTCAGGTTGCGAATCTTTTCCGTTTCCATCGCTCTTCTCTCTACTTGACTACGGCTGTGGGCTTGACGTCATGACGCATCACAAAGCGCGTCTTGAGGGGCAGCTTGTTCGACGCGAGGCGCATAGCCTCCGCCGCGATCTCAGGGTTGACCCCTTCCATCTCAAACAGCACTTTGCCCGGACGAACCACTGCTACCCAATGATCAGGGGCGCCCTTGCCTTTACCCATACGAGTTTCGGCAGGCTTCTTGGTCACCGGCTTGTCGGGAAACAGACGCAGCCAGATTTTGCCGCCGCGCTTGATGAAACGGGTCATCGCCACACGGCTGGCTTCGATCTGCCGGTCGGTGATGTAACCGCATTCCATGACCTTGAGCCCGTAGTCCCCGAAGGAAAGCTCAGAGCCGCGCCACGCCTTGCCTTTCATACGACCGCGCTGCTGCTTGCGGTACTTGACCTTCTTTGGCATCAACATGACTAAAACACCCCGCTGGTGCCCGCCGGTTGTGGCTGGCGGCGCTTCTGCTCGTAAATGTCACCGCGATAGATCCAGGTCTTAACCCCGATCACGCCGTAAGTGGTGCGCGCTTCCGCGAACCCATAATCGATATCCGCACGCAAAGTGTGCAGCGGCAGACGGCCCTGCAAATACCACTCCGAACGCGCGATCTCGTTGCCGTTCAGACGACCGGAGACGCGAACTTTGATCCCCTTGCAGCCAAAACGCAGTGCCGAATCGACTGCCTTGCGCATGGCACGGCGGAAACCGACGCGCTTTTCCAGCTGCAGGGCGATGTTCTCGGCCACCAACTGCGCGTCCAGCTCCGGCTTGTTCACTTCGAGTATGTCGATGAACACGTCGCGGTTGGTGCGCTTCTGCAGGTCGGTCTTGAGCTTCTCGATCTCGGCGCCCTTGCGGCCGATGACGATGCCCGGACGCGCGGTGCGGATGATGAGCCGGAGCTTGTTGCCCGGACGCTCGATCTCAACCGAGCTGACGCCCGCTGCTTTGAGCTTTTCCTTCAACTCCTCGCGCAGGTGCACATCTTCGATGAGCAACTTGTCGTAGTCGCGCTCGACGAACCAGCGTGACCGCCATGGCTTGTTGACGCCCAGTCGAAAGCCGTAAGGATGAACTTTTTGTCCCATAATTTCCTCGAACCTACTTTGCGGCTTTCTTCGAGCTCTTTGCCGCGCTCTTTTTGGCCACGGGCTTCTTCGCAACAGCCTTCTTCGCGGTCTTCAGCATGCGCTTCTTCGGCTTCGCGGTTTCCGAATCAGCGGTCTCGACCAGGGCGGCGCGTTTACGCTCCGCCACCGAGATCACGATGTGTGCCATCCGGCGCTGATAGCGGAAGGCCCGTCCCATCGGCGCAGGACGAATGCGCTTCATGCGTGGTCCTTCGTTGGCCAGCGCGGTCTTGACGTAGAGGTTGTCCACATCTACGTCCAAATCCCGTTCCTGGCTGAGATAGTTCGCGTTCTGAATGGCCGCGCGCAGCACCTTCTCGACCAGCGGCGCAACACCCTTCTTGGTGAACGCGACGGTCTCCAGTGCTTCTCCTACGCGCCGACCCTTGATCAGCTCCAGCACCAGGCGAGCTTTCTGCGGCGATACCCGCTGAAACTTCGCTTCGGCCCGGAATTCCTGTGTTTCCAGTTGCATTGGCTTCTTCCCTTTTTAGCGAGGCTTGGCGGAGGACTCGGCGGCCTTTGCCGAGTGACCCTTAAACGTCCTGGTAGCCGAAAACTCGCCCAGCTTGTGCCCTACCATGTTTTCCGTCACGTAGACCGGAATGAACTTTCTGCCGTTGTGCACCGCGATGGTGTGTCCCACCATATCGGGGTGAATCGTCGACCGGCGCGACCAGGTGCGAAGGACCTTCTTGTCATTCGCCGCATTCATCGCATCGATTTTCACCATCAGGTGGGTATCGATAAACGGACCCTTTTTCGTCGAACGTGCCATGCTGCGCTGCTCCTGACTATTTCTTGTAGCGACTGACGATAAACGTGTCCGTCCGCTTGTTGTTGCGTGTCTTGTAACCACGGGTCGGCTGTCCCCATGGAGTGACCGGATGACGGCCTCCCGAGGTCTTGCCTTCGCCGCCGCCGTGCGGGTGATCGACCGGGTTCATGGACACACCGCGATTGCTGGGCCGAATCCCCTTCCAACGGTTGCGTCCCGCTTTGCCGATGGATACATTCTCATGATCGGTGTTGCCTACCTGGCCTACGGTTGCCATGCACGCGACCAGCACCCGGCGGGTTTCTCCGGAGGGCAGTTTCAAGAGAGCGTAATCGCCTTCCTTGGCTACCAGCTGCGCGGATGCACCGGCGGAACGCACCATCTGCGCGCCTTTGCCGGGGCGGAGTTCGACGTTGTGCACCGTGGTGCCGGCGGGAATGTTCTTGAGCGGCAGAGCGTTGCCGATCAGGATGTCCGCCTCGGGGCCGCTCATCACGGTCTGCCCGACTTTCAGGCCGACCGGCTGAATGATGTAGCGCTTTTCGCCGTCGAGGTAATGCACCAGCGCGATGCGCGAGGAGCGGTTGGGATCGTACTCGATCGAAGCCACTTTGCCTGGCACGCCAAACTTGTCCCGCTTGAAGTCGATCAGGCGCAGCTTCTGCTTATGGCCACCGCCATGGTGACGGATGGTCAAATCGCCGGAATTACGGCGGCCGCCGGTACGCTGCTTTACGGCCAGCAACGGCTTGTGCGGGCGATTCGTCGTAATGTCGTCGTTTACCAGAGATGTCTGGAAACGCAGCGTGGGTGTGATCGGTCTGTATGTCTTAATCGGCATCTTTTAAGCTCACTTACATCGCGTTGACGTAGTCGGGCATTTTCTCGCCCGGCTGCAGACGAACATAGGCTTTCTTCCAATCGGGGCGAAAACCGGAGAACTTGCCCCGGCGGCGCTCCTTGCCCAGGAAGTTAGCCGTCCGAACGCTGTGTACCTTCACCTTGAACAGCGTCTCGACTGCCTGCTTGACTTCGGTCTTGGTCGCATCGGGAGCTACGTCGAATACCAGCGTGCTCTCGGTTTCCTTCGCGCCCAAACCCTTTTCGGTGATCAGGGGGCGCTTGATTACGTTATAGAGAGTCGGCATCAGGCCACCTCCGAACCGGCATGCTTGCGCCGGGACACGGTCTTCTTCAACGTTTCCTGCAGTTGCTCGATAGCGGCGCGAGAAAAAATAGCCCGCTCGTAGCGCAGCAGATCGTAGGGGTGCACTTCTTTCGTCACCATCAACTCCACCCGGTGGAGATTGCGCGCGCCGAGAGCCAGGGTACGGCCTGGTTCCTGGCCGGCTTCTACCAGCAAGGTCGTACGCTTGGCGTCGAGCTTGTCCAGCGCCGCGCGATAGGCCTTGGTCTTGGCGTTCGCCAACTCCAGGGTGTCCACTACGGTCAGCTTGCCGTCAGCCAGCTTCGAAGCCAGCGCGGCACGCAGAGCACCGAGCAGTTTCTTGCGCGGAAAAGCGTAATCGTGACTGTGTGGCTGGGGTCCGTGCACGGTGCCGCCATGACGCCAGATCGGCGACCGCACGGAACCGACGCGAGCCCGGCCAGTACCCTTCTGCTTCCACAATTTCTTGCCCGATCCGGAGACCAGCTTCTTGTTCTTGGTGGCGGCAGTGCCCTGGCGCAGCGCAGCACGATAGTGCTTGACCGCTTCCCAGAGCAGCGCTTCGTTGATCTGTTCGGGCGCGAAAATCTCGTCCGCCAGTTCCAACGAGCCAACCGTCTTTCCACCCAGATCGATTACATCAATCGTTGCCATATGCATTTCCTTAAGAGGGCGGGTTGAAACCCTTATCGCCCCTCAGGGGCTAAAGCCCCTGAATATTCCCGCACTTACGGCACGACTAAAGTCGTGCCCTGATACAAAGCCCTAAAATCAGAGCGCCTTCGCACAAGATGAATCTGTGCCCTGATACAAAGCCTTAAAGCCCCTGCTTCTTACGACTTCTTCTTGCCGCCGGAGGGCTTGCCGCCGGACGCCTTCTTCGAGGCCTTCAACGGATCGACCGTGCCGCCGCCGCCAAAGCCACGACGCTCACGCGGCGGTGCCTTGGACTTGGAGATCATGACGTAGCCTTCGCGAGGACCAGGGATCGCGCCTTCGACCATCAGAAGGTTTTCGTCCAGATCGATACCGCGGATGCGCAGATTGCGCACTGTGATCTGCTTCGCTCCGTAGTGCCCCGGCATACGCTGCCCGGGAAATACGCGCGAAGGAAACGACGAAGCTCCGATCGAACCTTGCACCTGGAACATGTGTCCGTGCGCCTTGGGTCCACCGCCAAAGTGATGGCGGCGAACCACGCCGGCGAAGCCGCGGCCCTTGCTGGTGCCGATGACGTCGACGTATTTGGCTTCTTCGAAAATGTCGACCAGTACCTTGTCGCCCGCCTTCAGGCCGTTCTCGCCGTCTGCGACCGCCTCGAGTGGAACCTCGCGCATCAGCTTGACCGGAGGAACGTTGTTCTTGGCGAAGTGGCCAGCCATCGGCTTGTTCACCTTGCCACCCTTGACGAACTCGATCAGGCCGATCTGCGCTGCGCTGTAGCCGTCACCAGCCAAAGTCTTCAGCTGGGTCACCACGCAGGGACCTGCCTGCAGCACGGTGACCGGGTGTACTTCACCTCGATCATCGAACAGCTGCGTCATGCCGATTTTCTTGCCCAGAATTCCCGTGACCGACATCTTGCTCTCCTTACTTCTCGAACGCCTTGATCTCTACATCAACGCCGGCCGGAAGATCGAGCTTCATCAGCGCATCGATGGTCTGCTGCGTGGGCTCGAGGATATCGATCAGCCGCTTGTGTGTGCGGATCTCAAAGGCCTCGCGCGATTTCTTGTCGACGTGCGGGGAACGCAGCACGCAATACTTGTTCTTCACCGTCGGCAACGGAATGGGGCCCGCTACCTGGGCGCCGGTACGCTTGGCGGTCTCGACAATCTCACCGGTCGAGGTATCGAGCACCCGATAGTCGTATGCCTTGAGGCGAATGCGAATTCTCTGTCCTACCATCTTGAGTTTCCTGCTTCCACTACTTGATGATTTCGCTGATGGTGCCGGCGCCTACCGTACGGCCGCCTTCGCGGATGGCAAAACGCAGACCCTTCTCCATGGCCACTGGAGTGTGCAATTCAATCTCCAGCTGCACGTTGTCCCCAGGCATCACCATCTCGGTGCCTTCGGGCAGCTTTGCCGTCCCGGTCACGTCCGTCGTGCGGAAGTAAAACTGCGGGCGGTAACCATTGAAAAACGGGGTGTGACGACCGCCTTCTTCCTTGCTCAGGACGTAAATCTCGCCTTTGAACTTGGTGTGCGGGGTAATCGATCCCGGCTTGGCCAGGACCATGCCGCGCTCCACGTCTTCCTTGGCAATGCCGCGCAGCAACAGGCCAGCGTTGTCTCCGGCAAGTCCTTCATCCAATTGCTTTTTGAACATTTCAACGCCGGTGACCACGGTCTTGCGGGTTTCCCGGAAGCCGACAATTTCCGACTCCTCGCCTACCTTGACCTTGCCGCGCTCGATCCTGCCTGTCACTACCGTGCCACGGCCGGAAATGGAGAAAATGTCTTCGATCGGCATCAAGAAGGGCTGGTCAATGGCACGCGCCGGCAGGGGCACGTTCTTGTCTACCGCATCCATCAGCTCATCGATCTTGGCTTCCCATTGCGCCTCGCCGTTCAACCCGCCCAGGGCAGAGCCGCGAATGACCGGCACATCGTCCCCAGGGAAGTTGTACTTCGACAGCAATTCCCGCACTTCCATTTCCACCAGGTCGGTCAGCTCTTCGTCTTCGACCGCATCGCACTTGTTCAGGAACACCACGATGTAAGGAACACCTACCTGGCGGGCAAGCAGAACGTGCTCCTTGGTTTGCGGCATCGGACCGTCGGTCGCCGCCACTACCAGGATCGCTCCATCCATCTGCGCCGCGCCGGTGATCATGTTCTTGATGTAGTCGGCGTGACCAGGGCAATCCACGTGGGCGTAGTGACGGTTCGCCGTCTCGTACTCTACGTGCGCGGTGGCAATCGTAATGCCGCGCTCCCGCTCCTCGGGCGCGTTGTCAATCGAATCAAACGAGCGAAACTGGATCTTCGGATTGTGCTTCGACAATACCTTGGTGATTGCTGCCGTCAAGGTCGTCTTGCCGTGATCGATGTGTCCAATCGTCCCAACGTTCACGTGCGGTTTGGACCGGTCAAACTTTTCCTTCGCCATCTCGTCCCTCTCTCCTGCTAAATCTCTGGGTTATTTGCCCTGGTTACGGCCGATGATCTCTTCCGAGACCGACCGCGGCGCTTCTTCATAACGATTGAAGTGCATCGAGTAGTTGGCCCGGCCCTGGGTCGAAGAGCGCATGTGGGTGGCATAGCCAAACATTTCGCTCAACGGCACATTGGCCTTGATGACCTGCGATCCGGCACGGTGCTCCATGCCCTCGATGCGGCCACGGCGGGAGTTAAGGTCGCCAATGATGGTCCCCATGTACTCCTCGGGAACCACAACTTCGACCGACATCACCGGCTCCAACAACACCGGCGTCGCCTTGCGAGCTGCTTCCTTGAACGCCATCGAACCGGCAATCTTGAACGCCATTTCGTTGGAGTCGACATCGTGATAGCTGCCGTCGTAGAGGGTCGCCTTGACATCGACGATCTCGTAGCCGGCCAGCACGCCGCCTTGCAGCGCCTCACGAATGCCCTGCTCGGTCGGCTTGATGTATTCCTTGGGAACCACGCCGCCCTTGATGGCATCCACAAACTCGAAGCCTTTGCCGGCCTCGTTGGGCTCGACCCGGATCTTCACGTGTCCATAGTTGCCCGAACCACCGGTCTGGCGAATGTACTTGCCTTCCGCCTCAGCCTTCTTGCGAATGGTCTCGCGATAGGCGACCTGCGGCTTACCTACGTTGGCCTCGACCTTGTACTCGCGCATCATGCGGTCGACGATGATTTCCAGATGCAGCTCGCCCATACCGCTGATGATGGTCTGGCCGGAGTCAGGATCGGTGTGCACCTTGAAGGTGGGATCTTCCTGCGCCAGCTTGGCCAGGGCCATGCCCATCTTTTCCTGGTCAGCCTTGGTTTTGGGCTCGACCGCCACGTGGATCACTGGAGCCGGGAAGTCAATCGATTCGAGCACGATCGGAGACTTGTCGGTGCAGATGGTGTCGCCCGTCACCAGGTTCTTGAGCCCCACGCAGGCGCAAATGTCGCCGGCATAGATCTCAACGATCTCTTCCCGCTTGTTGGCATGCATCTTGAGCAGGCGGCCGATGCGCTCACTCCTGCCGGTGCGCGGATTGAGCACCGTGTCGCCCGTCTTCAAATGACCGGAATAGAGCCGGATAAAGATCAACTGCCCGACAAAAGGATCGGTCATGATCTTGAAGCCCAGCGCAGTCAGCGGCTCGCTGTCGTCGGCATGGCGGAGGATGACCTCTTCCATGTTGTCCGGATTGTGGCCCTCGATCGGAGGAACATCGAGCGGGCTGGGCAGGTATTCGACCACCGCATCGAGCAGCGTCTGCACGCCTTTGTTCTTGAACGAGCTGCCGCACAGCACCGGGAAGAGCTTCATCCCGATGACCGCGCCGCGCAATGCCTTACGCAGCTCGGCCGGGGTGGGCGTTTCGCCTTCGAGAAACTTGTGCAGCATCTCGTCGTCGTTTTCGGCCACGGACTCGACCAGCTGCATGCGGAAGGCTTCCGCCTTCTTGAGCAGGTTCGCCGGAATCTCTTCGACGTCGTACTTGGCGCCCATGGTTTCGTCGTGCCACAGAATGGCGCGCATCTCGATCAGGTCGATTACGCCTTTGAAGCCGGCTTCCTGGCCGATGGGGATTTGAATGGCTACCGGGCGCGCGTTCAGCCGCTTGCGGATGGTGTCGACGGCATGCTCGAAATCGGCGCCCATCTTGTCCATCTTGTTGATGAAGCAAATGCGCGGCACACAGTACTTGTCCGCCTGCCGCCATACTGTCTCCGATTGCGGCTCGACGCCGTGCACGGCGTCAAAAACGGCAACCGCGCCGTCGAGCACGCGCAGGCTGCGCTCGACCTCGGCGGTAAAGTCCACGTGGCCCGGGGTATCGATGATATTGATACGGATATCGCGCCAGGTGCAGGTGGTGGCGGCGGAGGTAATGGTGATGCCGCGCTCCTGCTCCTGCTCCATCCAGTCCATCGTCGCCGTGCCTTCATGCACTTCGCCGATGCGATGGGTGATGCCGGTATAAAACAAAATGCGCTCCGTCGTTGTGGTCTTTCCGGCGTCGATGTGCGCCATGATTCCGATATTCCGGCAACGATCGAGTGGTACTAGACGAGGCACGGTATTTTCTCACTCTCGCGCGAGACGTTAGACTCGCGATTCTTCTTGCTGCTTTGGTTGCGCCCGCTGCCTTGCGGCGGCAGGCCCTGCAACTCCGACTACCAGCGGTAATGCGCAAATGCCTTATTGGCTTCCGCCATGCGATGAACGTCTTCCTTCTTCTTCATCGCTGCGCCGCGGCCGTTGGCCGCATCCAGCAGTTCGCTGGTCAATTTGTCGATCATGCCCTTTTCGCCCCGCGCCCGGCCGTACGTCACCAGCCAGCGGATGGCGAGCGAAGTGCGCCGCTCGGGATTGACTTCGATCGGCACCTGGTAGTTCGCGCCGCCCACGCGGCGGGTCTTTACTTCAAGCAGCGGCTTGCAGTTCTCAACCGCCTTCTTGAACAGCTTTAAGGCTTCGTCGCCACCCTTTTGCTCCAGGTTGGTCATGGCCTGATAGAAGATGCCCTGGGCGGTCGACTTCTTGCCGTCCCACATCATCGAGTTGACGAATTTTGTCACCAGCGACGAGTTGTAAACCGGATCGGCGGCGACTTCCCGCTTTGCGATATGTCCTTTTCTCGGCATAGATTTCCTTTTACTTTGAACTGCCTACTTCGCCCCGCTCTTGGGGCGCTTGGCGCCATACTTGGAGCGGCTCTGTTTGCGGTTGGCCACGCCGACCGAATCGAGCGTGCCGCGCACCACGTGGTAACGCACACCCGGCAGATCCTTCACACGGCCGCCGCGGATGAGCACGATCGAGTGCTCCTGCAGGTTGTGGCCGATGCCAGGAATGTACGTGGTCACTTCCACGCCGTTGGTCAACCGGACACGCGCGACCTTACGCAGCGCGGAGTTCGGCTTCTTGGGGGTTTGCGTGTAGACGCGGGTGCAAACGCCGCGCCGCTGGGGCGAGCCCTGCAGCGCCGGCGAAGCCGTTTTGTAGCGCGCCGCGGTCCGGCCTTTTCTCACGAGCTGACTAAAAGTAGGCAAACCTTACTCCTTAAATCTTGCTTCGCCGCACATTGCCGGAACAACGCCTGAATCCGGCGCTTACCGGGGCACAAAGCCAGCGGCTGCTGCTTTGGCCTTGCCTGCTCAAAACCAAGACGAGAACATCGACGGTGACCGCGCGTTTCTTTCTGCAGCTCACGCGCTGATACGCCCGCACCGGAAAAACCGGGCGCCAGAAAGAAGCCAGTTCCGTTTCGAAGTTCCGGCCCGCATAGCCTCCCCAGGCGGAAGGTGTCGCAAAGGCCGATGCGATTGTTTCCCTTGCATCACGCAAGCGTTTTGAAGGGACCCTGATGAGTGGGCCGCAAAGTCTTGCTGCCAGTCTCAGGAGCGTCTGCTGCGAAACACCACAGCACATCGTTCAAGCACGCACTTTTCTGGCTAATGCGGAACCTTTTAAAGATACCAAGACGGTTCGCCGGCGTCAATGGTGAGGACTGTTCTTGGCAAACCGAGGCGGCTATCCATCAGGGGCGCTAGCCCCCAACCAGCATAATTATGCTCGAAATTCCGACAGGTAAAAGCGCGGGGGCTAAAGTGTCTGCGTTTTAACTCCAGAATTTGGGAAGCCCGAGGGGCGCACCGCAGATCCCTCCACTGCGCTACGCTCCGGTCGGGATGACAAGTTTGCTTGGGAGCGCTAAGTATAGTTTCCAAGATGAATTATCATCCCGACCGGGCGGTGCGCCCCTCGAGTTTCCTAAATTCTGGAGTTAAAGCGCGGAGACTTTTCACGCAGACTCTAAAGCCCCGTCCCTTCTTGCAAGGGGGATGTGGGGCATCTGGCTTGGTTGGCAGATAGAAGCTTGTGCTAGCATCCCTGCTACATGTCCGCGCCTTGTTCCCCCCTGTGCCTATTGGGGCTGCACGTTCGCACCCTTGCCCGCGCCTGCCTGGGCCTTCTGGGCGCAACCATTCTTACCCACGCAGCCGCTGGCGCGTCCACGCCCGTCGATCCTCGCATCGCCAGTGTCATCGCTGAACTGGAGAAGACCCGCACATCCGCACCAGGTGGCGCTCTCGCCCGACGGCCAAACGATTGCCTGGGCGGTGGATGGCGGACGGAGGAATCCAGATTCAGGTCGCACCTGCCGCCGATCCGTCCCGCCCCCGTCGCTTGACCGCCGGAAACGGAGCGCCCTGCAGCGAGGAGAATCTGGCTTGGTCGCCGGACAGCAAGACCCTGGCCTTCACTTCGGACTGCAATGGCCCGGACGGCGCAAGCGAGCAAGCGGACGTCTATCTGGCGGCTCCCGCCGCGGCCAGCTCTGCTCCCCGGCGCCTAACCCATCTGCACGGCGGAGTCACCAGCCTGGCCTTTTCTCCCGACGGCCTGCACATTGGCTGCCTGTACATCGAAGGCGCCACCCGCCCGGCCGGGGCCCTGGCGCCCATGAAGCCGCCCGCCGGGGTCATCGGGGTCGAGGGCCTGGAGATCCAGCGGGTCGCGGTCATCGAAGCCGCCTCCGGCGAATTCCGCCAGGATCACCCCGCCGCGCTGCACGTCTATGAATATGACTGGGCACCCGACTCCCGGCAACTGGCCTACATGGCCGCGCCGCCGCCGGGAGAAAACAACTGGTGGGTGGCCCAGCTCTACACCCAGCCACTGGCCGGCGGTCAGCCGCGATCCATTCTCGATCCGGAACACACGCCGGGCCCGCTGCACGGTCTGCAGATGGCGGTGCCCCGCTGGTCGCCGGATGGCCAGCAGATCGCGTTCATCGGGGGCCTGATGAGCGACCAGGGAGCCACCGGCGGCGATATTTACCTGATACCTGCTGCCGGGGGAGAGGCGAAGGACGTCACCCCGAACGTCACCAGGACCGCAGCCTGGATTCACTGGCTGACCTCGGCCGAAGGGTCCGCGCAGTTGCTGGTTTCCTGGGTCAGCTCGGGACAGGTGGAGATCGGCCCGCTTCGACCCCGACGGGTGGAAAGACCGCAGGACCCGGCTATCCGGCAATTCCCGCGTCGGTCAGCGACGGACGTTTGGAGCAAAGCCTCTCGATCGACCAGCATAACAAGGTGGCATTCATCAAGAGTTCCTTCTCCGAAGCTCCCGAGGTGTACCTGGGCCAACTGGGAGGAGCGGGTCACCGATTACGCACTACAACGACGGCCTCAAGCCGCTGTGGGGCAAATCCGAATCGATCCACTGGACGCAGCGACACCTTCCCGGTCCAGGGCTGGCTGCTATACCCGGCCCACTACGATCCGGGCAAGAAATATCCGCTGATCGTCAGCGTGCATGGCGGGCCCTCGAGCGAGGTTCAGCCGCGCTGGCCGGACCTGGGATACAACCCCATCGCCTTTTCTGCGCTGGATTATTTCGTCCTCATGCCCAACCCGCGCGGCAGCTATGGCGAGGGCGAGGCATTCACCCAGGCCAACCGCAAGGATTTCGGCTATGGCGACCTGCGCGACATCCTGGCCGGGGTGGACGCAGTGAGCGCGAAGTTTCCCATCGATCAGCAGCGCATCGGCCTCACCGGGTGGAGTTACGGCGGCTTCATGACCATGTTCGCGGTGACCCAGACGCAGCGCTTTCACGCCGCTGTGGCCGGTGCCGGCATCTCCAACTGGCAGAGCTACTATGGCGAAAACTCGATCGACCAGTGGATGATCCCGTTCTTCGGCGCCTCGGTGTATGACGACCCCGCGGTCTACGCCAAGAGCTCGGCCATCGATTTCATCCGCAACGTCAAGACTCCTACGCTGGTGGTGGTCGGGGACCGGGATGGAGAGTGTCCCGCTCCCCAGTCCTTCGAGTTCTGGCATGCGTTGCGGGCGGAGCACGTGCCCACCCAGCTGGTGGTCTACCCAGACGAGGGTCATCGCTTCAACTCGCCCCAACATCGCCGCGATGTGCTGGCGCGCGCGCTGTCGTGGTTCGAACAATACATGCCGCCGCACAGCTAGGTGCTGCCGATGAACCCGTGCCCTGTTGCCTCGTGGCCCAGTCCCTTCTACACTTAGGACGTTGACCACGAACAACTTGCAACGGCATCGAGCGAGTTGCCATGGTGCCGGCGATCGGGCGACGCAGAGTCACGCTCCTACAGACATTGGAGAGTGCGCCTGGCGCAGAGCTGGTTGGTGGAACAGTTCAGGCAAGAGAGCGCTCTTCGATTGCTGAAGCAGCAGCGACAGGCATCAGCTGTGGTGTTTCCGTGAGGAAGTGCCACGAAGAAGACAGCGGCTCCGGCGAAAAAATAGCGGAGATGCGCTCAGTAGTTCATAAACCGCCGGGAGCGGCGACACCCGGCGGGGAGGTTTCATGCAGCGGTTTTTGACTTTTGTAGTTTTGATTCTTCTTACCGTTCCCGTGGGTCTTTCTCTCCAGGGCTGTGCTAACAAAAATGCCGACTACTGCAACGGGGCCGGCTACGGCTACACCAACAGCCAGCCGATCTCGATCTCGCTGCAGCCGCAGACCACGGGACTTTCGGTCGCGTTCTCGCAAACCTCGCAACTGCAAGCCCCATCGGCGCTGAACTGCAAAGGCCGGCGGCTTCGATCAGCACCTACACCTACGGCACGACGGACCGGACCATTGCTGACGTTTCTCCCACCGGCGCGGTCTGCGGCGGCACGTGGAATCTCCATACTCCCGCAGTCGCCGATTACACCACCTGCCTACCCACAAACAAGACCGGCATTGCGTATATGACGGCCAGCGCCGGCGGATTTACCAGCAACCAGGTCGCGGTGTACTCCCATCCTCCCATCACCAGCCTCCAGCTGGTCGGCCCGACCAACGCCGACAGGCGCGCCGATATGTCTTTCCCAGGGCCAAACCTAGCAGCTGGACGCCACGGCGTACATCACCAACAGCGCTGGGCAAGCCCGGTCATCTTCTGCAGCCCGACCACCAACGATTGCAACAACGTCATCGGCCATATCACCTACGCGGCAGCCAGCGCCGGCGTGGTCACGATCGACCAGAATGGCGTGGCCACGGCGCAAGCCCCGGGCTCTACCCTCATCACCGGCACCATTGCCCAGACCAGCAGCAACGCCGGCTACTTCTACACCTGCCCGCCGGCCAAGATCGCGCTCAGCGTTGCCTCGACCGGCGCCACCAGCGCCAGCGTCACCCTCAACACCCCGTTGGCGCTGACCGCAACGGTGACGGACATCAATGGACAACGTGATCAACGGTCTGGCCCTGAGCTACGTGTCCACCAACCCGGGCGCGATCGCCGTCAGCTCCACCGGCGCGGTGACGGCCTCCTTCCCCTCGAACTCGGCAATCACCGCCATTTGCCAGCCGACCACCTGCAATCCTGCTCCCATCAACGTCATGGGAACCCTGGGCACAGGTGTGCCGGTGATCAGCAATTTCGTGCAGATCACTTCCCCGGGCAAGAACAGCAATTACATCTGGGTATCCAGCCCGGGTTCGCCCTACTTCGTCCCCATCGATCTTTCCACCGGCACCATCGGCTCCCAGATCAAGATTCCCTACTCGCCCAACTCCATGGTCCTCGACCCAACCGGGACCACGCTTTATTTCGGCAGCTATCAGGAGCTGATGACCTATACCGCGGCCACCAACAGCCTGGCTCGGAGGTGGCCAACGTGCCCGGCGTGGTGCTTGCCGTCTCGCCCACCAACTCCACGGTGGTGGTGAACGATCAGTTGCGTGGTGTCCTCTACCTCTACACCCCGTCGTTCGGGGGCTTACACCTCCTTCGCCGGAATCGGACAGAGAGCCGCCTTCACTGCCGGATGGGCAGACAGTTTACATCGTGGGCAACGGGGTGCTCTATATCCACAACATCTTCACCGGCTGGTCGGTCGAAACCCTGCCGGCCAACCAGGCTACGCCGACCACGGGTATCTGCCCGGCAACCAACACCACCAGCCCGATTCCTACCGACCCCACGAGCTATCCGCCCAACACCACGGCCAACCCCAACAACACCTTACAACATGTTCTGCTCTCCCGACGTGGCCGTGACCATTCCCGCAGCCGCGGTGTTTCTCTCCGGCGCGACGACCTCGGCTTATGGCCAGTGTCCGGAGACCACGGTCACGCCGGTGGTGAATTATCCCGAAGCCGCCACGGTGGCCGCGGTCTCCGACCATGTGGCCTCGACCACGGACGGCAAACACATCATCGCCGCCTCCGCCAATCCGGCGGTATTGACGGATCTCTCGATTACCGTGCCGATCGATGCCTGTCCTTCGGACGCCAACGGGCAAACCACGGGCATCACCTTCAATCCGCCTCCGGTGGTCAATCAGACGTCGCTGGCGGCATACGGCATCACCAACATCAACCAGGTGGTGGCCGCCACCAACTCGCTGGAGGCCTTCGTTACCTATGGGAGCAACGCCACCGACACCACCCGCCGGGGGCGCGTTGTTGCCGGTTTACAAACCTTCGACCACAGCGGGGGCGCTGGGAACGCTCAGCAGCGTCACGCTGACCGGCAATGCGCTGGCCCCGGTGGCCGGCATCTTCTCCCCGGATAACACCATCTTCTTTGCCGGCACCACGGGCGATAATCTGCTGCACCTGATCGACACCACGACCCTGCTCGATACCCAGCAGATCAACCCCAAGCTTACCGATATCAATGGCAAGCCGTTGCCGCCGGTCTTCCTGGCCGTCAAGCCGAGACCGACGACGTAGCTGGTCTGGAAGGCGGGGTAAGCCCCTGTCCCGACCAGGAATCAAGAGGTCTCCCACATCTCGCTCGTTTTTCGCGAGATGTGCGAGACTACACTGTCGATCTACGTTCTTGGGCCCCTGGGACTGCCAATAGAGGTCGTGGTATCCCACATCTCGCGAAAAGCGAGCGAGATATGGGGCACCCTTGATTCGTGGTCGGAAGGAATTGATCAGCGGTTAGGTGGGAGCTAAAAGCCGGGCGGCACGACTGAAGCGTGCCTGATACAAATCAAAAGTTCGTTGTCGCGTTAGTCTGAAGTCAGTCCCCGGCCAGGGAGATGGCGCCGGAGGTTCCGCTTTTCGAAGCAGCGTCTCGCTCCCAGCCGAGGATTTCAGAGATCTGGTCGGCGAGTGTCAGGGGATCGAAGGGTTTGGAAAGGATGGCCGCCGCTCCCAGTTCATCCAGCTTGCGCCGGTCCTGACCCTGCACTTTTGCGGTGAGCAGCAGGACAGGGATGTGCGCGGTATTCCCGTTTTGCTTCAGAATCTGAAAAGTGGTCGGACCATCGATGTCGGGCATCATGACGTCGAGCAAAATAGCGTCGGGCTGTTCCAGCGAAGCGCGGCGTATGCCTTGCGCCCCGGAAGGGGCGAGGATGACCTGCCAGCCGGCGATGGTTTCCAGGCTAAGCGCGGTCACTTCCCGAATATCGGCTTCATCATCGATGATCAAAATGCGAGGAACCATGCCAGCGCCCACTCTCGTTGTTGTTATCACTCTAGGTTCGGCGGCTCCGGGCGTACATAACACATGCTGTGCATTACTTTGATAACAGGCGATTTAGAACGTTTCATCGGAATCTCTATATTTTTCAGTGACAGTTACATAATGTCCGCGATCGAGATCGGTTATGCTTAGCGGTGGCCGGAAACCCGGTCAGGACGCGAGGAGAAGAATGACCAGATTGCTCAGAGTATGCGTAGGTGCGCTACCGGCTTTATTGGTTCTGTCGGCGCCGGCGGCGATGCACAAGAACAAGGGACTGGAAGTCGACTTCAAGACCAGCACGGGGCAGGATGCGGGGACCGCAACGCTTACTCCCGCAGGCAACGGAGTCAAGGTCAAGCTGGATCTGTCGAATCTTCCCGAGGGCGAGCACGCGATCCACGTGCATCAGACGGCCAAGTGCGATGGGCCGGATTTCAAGACCGCGGGCGGCCACTTCAATCCCGATAGCAAAGAGCATGGAACCAAGAATCCCAAGGGTGCTCATGCCGGCGACATGCCCATGAACCTGCAAGTGATGGCCGACGGCACAGACCACGTCTCCTTCATCACGCAAAGCATTTCGCTCAAAAAGGACGCGAAGAACTCTGTCTTCGCCAATGGGGGCACGGCGTTTGTCATCCATGAGAAGGCGGACGATATGATGACCGACCCTACGGGCAATGCCGGCGCGAGAATCGCGTGCGGGGTGATCGTCGCGCCCTAGGCGCAGGACGGTCAGCGGCGCGAATGTCTGACCACCGGCGGGGTGGTCGACGCGAGGTATTTGGGAATATTCGCAGCCGGCAGGGCGGGGGCGAGAAGATGCCCCTGCACAAAATCGCAGCCCAGGTTGCGCAAGCACTCCAGTCTGATCGGCGCGCTCGACGCCTTCGGCTACGACTTTAAAACCAAGGCTGTGTGCCAGGGCAATGATTGCCTGCACGATGGTATACGTCCCGTTGGGATCGGAAATGCGCTCGACGAAAGAGCAGTCGATCTTGAGCGTGCTGACGGGAAGCTGGTGCAAGTGACTCAAGCAGGAGTAGCTGCTGCCAAAGTCGGCGACGGAAAAATGGACACCCAGAGCGGCCAGGCTGCGCATCTGGGAGGCGACCTCCGGACGGTTGCGCATGACCGTGCTTTCGGTCACGATCAGTTCGAGAAGTCTGGGGTCGAGGCCGTGCTGGGACACGGTGTTCAGCACCCGGGCGGAAAAGTCGGAGTGCAGGAACTGCAGTGGAGAAACAGTTAACCCGATGCGCAGCGGTGGGTGCTGCTGGTTTTGCCACTCGATGCTTTGCCGGCACACCTCATCCAAAACCCAGTTACCCAGGGGAACCACCAGGCCGCACTCTTCTGCGATGGGTAGAAAACGATCGGCGGCGACGGTGCCCAGTTGCGGATGGTTCAGACGCGGCATGGCTTCCAGGCTGCAGAGAGTACCGGCGATGGAATATTGCGGCTGGTAATACAGCTCCAGTCCATCGTTTTTGAGCGCGCTGCGCAGGAACCGTTCCAACTCGCTGACCTCGTCGGCAGAGCCGCTGACATGCGAAGAGACGAGAAGATAGTGCCCCCCTCCCGCCTGCTTGGCGCGATACATGGCAGCATCGGCCGAGCGGCGAAGCTGGGCGGGATCGACGCCATCGTCGGGATAGATCGAGATGCCAATCGACGCCGAGATGTCAAAGGTATAATCGTCCACTTCGATCGGCTTGTTAATACTTTCCAGAATGCTGCGCGCAACCATGAGGGCGCTGTTCTTATTGGCCAGCTCGCCGAGAATGATCACGAACTCGTCCCCGCCGGTGCGGGCAAAGGTATCGACGGCCCGCAGGCGCGCCGACACCCGGGCAACCACCTGCTGCAGGCACAAGTCGCCGGCGGCGTGGCCAAAGCTGTCGTTGATGTGCTTGAAACGATCAAGGTCGAGGCACAGGACGGCCGCTTGTTGTCCGTAGCGGGACGCCTGGGCAAGGCTCTGCTGCATGCGGTCTTCCAGCAGCAACCGATTGGGTAGGCCGGTGAGCAGGTCGTGATGCGCCTGGTGGAGCAGTTGCTCGTGCAGCTGCTGCCGGTCGGTGACGTCCTGCACCAGAACGAAACTGCATTTACGCCCCTGAAAATCAATCAAATGAGACGCCGTGTCCACCTGGATGTAGGAGCCGTCTTTACGCCGGTGACGCCAGGGGCCGGTCAGCTTGGTGGAATTCGTAGCGGAGTTCTCCCGCAGAATCGTGCCGACATCTTCGGTCGGTCGCAGGTCCTTGAGGGTCATGGCCACGAATTCTTCGCGCGAGTAGCCATAGTGGGTGACCGCGGCATCGTTGACCTCGAGGATCTGGAGGGTCTCCGGATCATGAACCCACATGGGGTGGGGGTTGGAGGCGAAGAGCATACGGTAGTGCTCGGTGGCACGCCCTACAGCCAGAAACTCGTCTTCCAGCATGGTCATAATCATGCCGAAAGCGACAAAGTATTTGGGCACATTCCACAATTCCGTGGGGATCTGCCCTGCCGGAACCAGGTGGTCGCAAATCAGTCCAACGGGAAAAACTAACGCCCAGGCCATCAGGCCGAAGATGGAAGTCAGGACGCCGGTCGAGGTGCGCCGGTAATCAAACCAATAGAGGGCGGCAAAGGTGAGGAAAATGACAAACAACAGTGCCAGGATGCCGTGATCCGATTGCTGTTGCGCGATCGAGACCAGGGTCCAGATGCCTCCGCCGAAAAAGGCGAACGTCATGACCGCCCAAACTCGGCTGCGTCCGCGGCAAAGCCTCCAGGCCAAGACGATACCGGCCAACGCGGTGACCAGGGCGGCCGCATACAACGGCCACTGGTGCACCCCATCAAAGATCAGATAATTGGTATAGAAGAGCGCCGGAATTCCGATGCCGAATGCGGTGAGACCGCTGCCCTCACGGGACTCAAAGATAGCCGAGGCGGAAAACAGGAAGCACAGGCCGGAGAGAAGCAGCGCGCTGATGCTCAGGCTGTCGACCAGCTCTTGTCCCCGGGGCGAAGTAGCCGGGAGCAGCAGGGCGAAGAAGTGGACCAGGACCAGGACCCAGGCAATGACCCAGAAGCGCAGGCGCGCGGTCGCGCGTTTGCGGTAAATCGAGGCAAACAGCACCACGAGCAAGCCCAAAATCAGAATGTCGAGCACTTCGTTTTTCATGAGTGACGAGACGCGGCAGAAAAAAATGCAAAGAAAAATATACTGCAGGAAGAGCAAACAGTCGGTTCTTCCTTGGTGTTAAGTATCTCCGAACGCGGCAAAGTCTCAAGATCACTGAAGTGTGACCGGAATGGGGAGGGGTGGTACCAGGCCTGCATCCTCCGGTTGCCGCAATTCCGTTGGGCCGCCGGAGAGATGGATGGGGCAGCTATCCCAGGAATACTGAACAAAGGTTGGAACGGTTATTTGGACGCAGGTGTTTACTGAGATTAAACGAGGTCTTGCCGGTGCCCGGGAGGTCAAAAAACCTCAAAAAACCCTGAGGTTAGGAGCATTCCGGCGGAGCGCTTTCCGACTTGTTTTCTCCAGTTTCGACTGGCAAGTGTTTACTGCAGAGTTAGTAGCTGCGGAAGTGACGCAGGGATCCGAATTCCCGGGAAGGCTCAGCCTTCCGCACTGCTCAGGAAGCGGTTCTCAGTTCTTTTTCTGCCCGTAGCCAATCCTGTTCTGGTGAGCCCTCCGGCCAGCCACGTTCCGCCCAGAACTTCTCCGCCAGACGAGCAATCTCTTCCCGCGTGGGTGCTGGGGCGGTGACGGCGGGGGTCTCTTTCTTGGCCGCGGGTTTGCGGCGCTTGGCGGTTCCATTGGGCGCTTCTGCGCTCTTGGTAGGCATTGGTATCTCCTTCATACTCCTAATTACTCGCCCATCCTCAAAACAGGCACAGTCTCATGATACGAAGGAGAGGATTGAATTGCCAGCCGGACCGCTAGTAACTTTCGGGTTACGCCCCGTTCAGCGGAGCATGGCCCCGCTCAGGCGCCCGACGCCGGGGTGTCAAAGCGTTCCTGGCGCCGCGAGATGGCATTGGACAAGGAAATGGGGGGCTCGGATTGCAGCAGCTGGATGCTCCATTCCTTCATCGCCGGCCGCGACTGCTGCAGTTCCGCCAAGTCTGCTCTCCAGTTTCGGAGATGGACTTTGGTGTCCAGCATGCGGATCCAAAACGCGCGGTACTCTGCCTGGTTGAGGCGCTCGACATTTGCGAACAACTCCTCGTCACCCAATAGCCATTGCCATAGAAACCGGTCCTGAGACGCGGGCTGGCGGGCTGCGAGCGCCTCGTCGGCAAGCTCCTCGTCGGTGGGGAAGGCGTTCAAGGCATAGCCGAAATCGGAGAAATCACTCTTCTCCCCGGTTTGCTCAGCGATCCGTTTGAGGCAGCGCACCAGGTTGCGCCGTGCCGGCCCGCGATACGCTCTCTCGTCGATCAAGCCGCGGTAAAGAGTGACCGCACGGCGCAGGCCGCGGACGAAAAGATCGGTTCGCGAACTGTTGTCGGGAGCCTCTTCGGGGACATAAAAGCGGCTGCAGAGTAAGGCTTCGACAAAGGTCGTGTGCTTCCACTCCGGGTCAACGGACGCGGCATGGGCCACGTCGGCGAAACCCTGTTTGGATATGGTTTCAAGTTGGGTCCGCTCTGCCTTCCGCAGCCACGACGGCTCCTTATCCTGGGTCTCCAGAATCTGGTAGGCGGCCAGCGCCCGATAGGAGTAGGCCTGAGCAATCCGTCGCCGCTCCACGGCATTCGGAAAGCGAGCCAATTGGGCGAAAAACTGGTCCAGCCGGGCAAAGGAAGTCCATGGATCCGAGCGGGACAGATGGGAAACCGCGGAAAGCAGCAGGCCGTTCAGGTACACCGCCGCTTCCGGCTCCGAGGGCAAATCGTAAAAAGCAAGACGGCCCTGACCGATGTAGGCCAAGTCGTCGATGTCATCAATGATCGCTCGCGCACGGGAGGGAAAGGCGTTGCCCTCCTCTTGAAAACTCAGAGGCTGTTCGCCTACCTCCTGCAAGAGTCCTGGTAACGAACTTCTGGCTTCCGCCCTAGCATCGCGCAGGACTTCCAGTTGCGCAGACACAGCTTGCACTTCAGCGACAGCGCGCGACGAATCGTTGTCCCAGGCACGCGCCTGGAGGTAGACCTGAATCACAATCAGGGCCGCGATCACGGCAAAGACACCAAGGAAGATGGCGGATGCCGTGCGGGTCCGGCGCTGTGCCCGGGCTGCCTGCTGCAAATTCTCCTGCGACTGGCGTAATTGGTCCTCTACCTTGGCCATCGCGGCTCGAACTTCGTCAGTGTTGCTATCGGACCGGGGCGAAGCGGCCACCGGAGTCTGCCCGCTAGCCAGCACCGCGCCGGCAACCGGGGCTCCATAATTCGGGAGCGGTCGCCGAATCGGCTGGGTTAGCGCAGGAGACGCATAAGCAGGAGAAACACTTGCCGGGGCCCCCGTGCTCGCGGGCGCGGTGGTCGAACCATTGACCTGCGCCTCGGCGGGAAATCCGATCAGAATATAAAGGCAGGCGAGCAAACCAACGGCCAGCAGGCCCAACGCCAGCACCGTCATCCAGCCATTCGTGTGCTTGCGCGGCGCCCTGCCTTCGGGATCGCTGTCCATTCGCCCTCCGGAGCTGGTGTAAAAGGAACAAGGGGCGGGTGCAGCCGTTGCTCAGAACGGCTGCCCGCGAGCAGAGATTACCCCAATCACCTAACCCTGATAATGCTTCGAAGTATCTGCAACTTCGAGCGCCATCACAATCCCACTTCCGCAACAGCTAAGAGAAGTGGAGTGGCCGGAGTAACTCGGACCCCTATCAGCATCACAATCCCACTTCCGCAACAGCTTGCCGTAGTCACCGAGGCTCCGACGGGGCGCTCCTCGTCACGGTGATAGGTGCTGACAGATTTACGGTGACCACGGTTTCGGCCGGAATGGTTATATCCTTATTGCCGGTGAAGGCCGCGCCCGCGGTTCCAGCACCGGCTCCGAGCAGGCCACCAATCAAGGCACCCTTGCCGCCACCCGCCAGACCACCGATCAGCGCACCACCGCCGCCGCCACCACCAATGAAGCCGGCGGTGCGTTTGCCTTTGCCGGAGACTGCTTTCTCATAGCTGGTGGTGGTGACCGAATAGTTGCCCACCCTACGAATCGCTATGGCCAAGTCTCCGTTTCCCTTGAATCTTCCTTGACCTTTTGCACCAACTACGGTGCCGGTGACCGGAATGCCGGCGCGTAAGACGGTCACGCCATGGACAACGACTGACTGGGCCAGCGCGCCACTGAACGTATCGCCCACATTGTTGGTTTTCGCGCTTACCGCCTGTTCCAGACGAACCGCCAGAGCCGTGCCGGCGGGCACAGTGTACTCCCTAGGAGGAGGCGGCGGAGGAGGGGTGGCCGGGACCGCAGCCATCGCAGGAGGGGGGGGCGCGGGAGCGGGAGCAGGCGCTGGAGCAGGGGCCGGCGCAGTCGCAGGTTCCGTAGCGGGAGCGGGAGCCGGAGCAGGGGCCGGCGTAGCCTGGGCGGTCGACGGGGAATCCGGGGCCGGAGCAGCAGGAGCTGGAGTCTTGTTGCAGCCGCTCAGCATCAGCAAGCCCGCCAGCGAGAGCGTGCCAGCGAGCGCATATGCAGTCTGCCCCGGTGCATGCCTCCAAGTGGAATGGGATACAGCGTGCTTATTCATAATTCTCTCCCTTAATGCGAAAGTTTCTGCGCTGCTATGCTGCCCGGACTGTCCCGTTCCCGGAATCAGCCCATGAGCCGAGGTTGCGATGTTTGTGGTTCTAAGCAGCCGTTTCCTGCACCCGATTTTCGGGAACCCGGGGTCGATGTCAGATCGATCCAGCCCAGCCAGCCTTGCAAAACCCCGAAACAATTCATGAAAGAACAACCACGAATCGACGGGAGAGCCGCGTTGAGAACGACTTAAGCTTACACCAACTCCGACTATCCCTTAAGATGCCGAAATCCCGCGGACGGACGCGCACCAGCACTCATCGGGGGGTGGGGTTTCCAGGAAGAGAAGACTTGTGGAGGAAGAGGAGTGGAATTGGCTCAGTGGCTAAGGGCGAACTTTACTGGGGTTTCGAAGTCTGCGTGAGGAGGAAAGAAAACAGATCTCTCTACTGCGCTACGGTTCGGTTCTGTCGAAAACATTTCGAGGAATGATCCGTAGAACTGCAGATCCCTCCACTAGGCTCCCCGGATTTCCTATAGGGCTTGGTGGCGTTGTCGCACTTCATACCCTCTTTACGGAGGGCGAATACGCGGCCTTGTCCAGAGCTGTGTGGCAGGAAATCCGGGTACGCTTCGGTCGGGATGACAAAGGGTAAGGGCGGCGCTTCCATTGAGCGCCTCGTGAGTGGATTGAGGGAATGGCGGTTCATCGTCCGAAGCAGCGGATCTGGATGGAAGCGCCGTCCCCTCTTTGTCATCCGTATCAGGAATTATGCTTCGGGTTGGGCCTGGGCCCTTTCGAGCCTCCGCCGCAGACTGCCGGCTAGCTCAGCCACCAGCTCTAGTTTGCCGGTGAGTTTCGGCGTCAATTGAGGTTCAGCCAGAGCCAGCTGGGACTGCAGCAACAGTCCGGTTACGGTGGATTTCAACTCACTTTCCAACAGCGACGCGGCGGCACGCAGAGCCGTCACCTGCTGTTGCTCCCGGCGCCCAATCGCTGCCTGCACTTCGCGGGCGAGCCGAGCTCCGCCGTGAAACGCAAAGTTGATCTGCACCGGCACCGCCATACCCAGGCTCTGCCACAACACCTCGGTTGCGGCTGGATTGGCTTCCGCCATGCAGTCGTCCACGACCACCACGGAGTAGTCGCGGTGGCGCAACTCAATCACGCCGGCGCGATGGCCGGCAGCAACTTTGACCGAACAACCCAAGGCCTCGCTAAGAGATGCGGCGACCTGCGCCGCGTCGGCGATGGGACTGATGATGAGGACACTATGCTGCGCAGGTAATGACACGACTATCTCCTTTAAGGTTTGACTTGCATGGGCACATGTCGGCCAGGACTCGTTTGAGCCTGGGACGGCGGAGTCGAAGCTGCAGTACGTTAGAGAACCGTAGATCGTGAATCAGGGGCGTGATAGGCCTGAGGTTTCGGAGTCATCGTTTCTGGCGTGGTCTTCTCCTTCGGGAGCGCCGATACCGTACTCCTTCAGCTTGCGGTAGAGCGTGGTTTTGCCGATGCCCAGGAGGCGTGCGGTCAGGAGCTTGTCTCCGTTCAGTTTGGATAGAGTTTCGAGGATGGCCTGCTTCTCCAGTTGGGCCAGCGGCAAAACGGGCGCGCGGGTAGAACCGGGAGCACCCAGAGGGTTCGCGGCAATGGCCACCGAACGGCGATTCTGCAGATGAAAGTTCTGCAGTTGGGTAGGCAGATCGCCCAGGTGCAATACGGGTCCGGAGGAAAGAGTGCAGGCGCGATCCAGGGAATGCTCGAGTTCGCGGACGTTGCCTGGCCATTCGTAATCGACCAGGGTGCGCAAGGCGTCGTCGCTCAGGGTGTGGATGGTGCCGGTTTCACGCGACATCCGCTCCAGGAAGTGCGCCGCCAGGAGGGGAATATCCTGCTTGCGCTCGCGCAGGGGAGGGATACGCAAGTTGACCACGCTGAGCCGGTAATAAAGATCCTTACGGAAGCGGCCCTGCTCTACCATGGCCGCGAGGTTGCGGTTGGTAGCCGCCAGGATGCGAACGTTGATGGCCACGCGATGGGTGGCACCTACGGGGCGAACTTCCTTTTCCTGCAAGGCACGCAGCAGTTTGGCCTGCAAATCAAGCGGCAGCTCGCCAATCTCATCGAGAAAGACGGTACCCCCCTGGGCTGAAGCCAGCAGCCCTTCCTTGGAGCGATTGGCGCCGGTGAACGCGCCTTTCACGTAGCCGAAGAGTTCGCTCTCCATCAGGGTGGGCACGAGCGAACCGCAATCGATGGGCACAAAGGGCCGGTCGGCGTGCGGACCGTTGGAGTGAATGGAGCGCGCGACCAGTTCCTTGCCCACGCCGCTTTCGCCCAGGATCAACACGGGATGGGAGCTTTGCGCTACCTTGGCCAGGATGCGGTACAGCTTGTCCATCTCCGGGCTGCGGCCAATCATGTTGCCCAGGCCCTGCCCGGAGCGCAGAGATTCGCGTAAACGGCGGCTGGCACCTTCGACCGTGCGCCGCTCCGCCGCGCGCTCGAGCACCGCGGCGAGTTCATCCATGGCAAAAGGCTTGGTCAGGTAATCGGCGGCGCCGGTGCGCATGGCCTCGACCGCGGCCGGAACGGTTGCGAAGGCCGTCATGACCACAACCACCAGGCCGGCATTGAGCGCCTTGATTTCGTGCAACAGCCCAAGGCCCTCCTCGAGCGGAGTACGCAAATCAAGGAGCAGGATGTCGATACCCTGATCGCGCAGCAAAGTACGCGCGGCTTCAATGCTCGAAACAGTCTGAGGAACGAAGCCCAGGTCGGCCGCTATTTCGCAGCACGCCGAGCGAATCGCGGCGTCCTCGTCAACCACGAGCAGATGAAGCTTGCCGGTGCGCTCCACGGGTCGCGACATAGTTGTCACTGGAAATGTAACAGGAACAGTTATCGCCATTGTACGCAGATTCCTTTCTGGCCGGATAGAGGAACTTCCCTGCCTGCTGTATCGACATTTATGGCGGCAACTTGCGTTTGCGGGTGCGGAAAACCTGCGCCTGACAAATGATCCGCCGGGTGAGCATCGAATGGCGATCGCTGGGCTGCTTCAGAGAGCCTTTGCACTCCGGTTTCAAGACCGAGATTCATGGAAACCCCTCCTGCTTCCTGCCCGTCGTTCCGGGCTGTTGCGTTTGCCGGGGCCCGTGGGATTGGGGCCGGCGTGGGTGATAAGAGCACGCGGGGGACCATTGGGATGGGAGCGAGGGAAAAGGGTGAGAAGTGATTGCAGGAGAAGCACTTGTGCTGAGAGCGTGGGGGGGCAGGTTCGACCCATCGTTCCTGGAATGGGAACGCCAGGGCGCTCGTGGCGGAGGTAACTCCAAGACGCTGTGTGGTTTAGGGGTGATTCCCATTTTGGAGCAGATCCCGAAATGGGAACTGGCGGCGGGCGCGGCGGGGAAAGCTCAGCGAACGGTCAAGCTCCGCCGGGAGGCTCGGTTGGAAATCAAGCGCTCTCATACAATCAGGGGATGAACCCCCAGCAGAAATCCGCAGCGGCCTTCTTCCGGCCGCATGATCGGGCTCCCCAGGCGATGCGCCCGGTGCGCCTTACTCCGCATTACACTTCGATGGCTGAGGGCTCTCTGCTGATTGAAGTGGGCCACACCCGGGTGTTATGTAACGCCACCGTGGAAACGGGGGTCCCAGGCTGGTTGAAGAACAGCGGCAGGGGGTGGGTGACGGCGGAGTACGGCATGCTGCCGCGGGCCACTTTGACCCGAACACCGCGCGAAGCGGAGCGAGGCAAGGTCGGCGGACGGACGCATGAGATCCAGCGCCTTATCGGCCGCTCGCTCCGTTCCGTGGTCGATATGCAGGCGCTGGGCGAACGCACGGTGATTCTGGATTGCGATGTTCTGCAGGCCGACGGAGGCACGCGCACCGCCGCCATCACGGGCGCCTGCGTGGCGATGGCCATCGCCTTCCGGCGGCTGGTGGAGGCGGGAACGCTGAAGAAGCTGCCGCTAACACAACTGGTAGCCGCGACCAGCGTTGGGATCGTCGAGGGAGTGACGCTGCTGGACCTGGCGTATGAAGAAGATTCCCAGGCCGAAGTTGACATGAACGTGGTGATGACGGAAGGTGGCGGATTGGTAGAAGTCCAGGCGACCGCGGAGCGCAACTCATTTCCCCGGGAAAAATTGATGGAGATGATGGATCATGCGCAGCGCGGGATCATCGAACTGGTGGAGGCGCAGCGCGCGGCGCTGGCTTCGACCACTTCATAGCCGCGGGAATGCTTTAGAATGAGCCGCGGGAAACAACGGCAAAAAATTGAGAGGAAATCGCAATGACAAAATTGACAGCTGGAAAACTGGCCGGACTTAAGGCGGTCTCGGATGCACGCGGGGTGATTGCCGCAGCCGCGATGGATCAGCGCGGATCGCTGAAGAAGTCGCTGGCCAAAGAGAAGGGCGTCTCCGACTTGCCGGACTCCGCCCTGGTTGAGTTCAAGGAATTGGTCACCGACGTCCTCACGCAATACTCCTCGGCGATCCTGCTCGATCCCGAGTTTGGATTGCCGGCGTCGAAACTGCGCCATGGGAAAGGTTTGCTGCTGGCCTACGAAAAGACTGGATACGATGCCGACCAGCCGGGGCGGCTACCCGATCTGCTCGACCACTGGTCAGTGCGCAGGCTGAAAGAGGCGGGTGCGGACTGCGTCAAGGTGCTGCTTTACTACACGCCCTTTGAGAAGAGCGATGTGAATGACCAGAAGCATGCGTTCATTGAGCGCATCGGCGACGAATGCCGGGCGCATGACATCGCGTTCTTCCTGGAATTTGTCGGTTACGACGTGCATGGCAACAGCGAGAAGTCGCTCGAGTACGCCAAGAAAAAGCCGGAGATTGTTTACGGTTCCATGTCTGAGTTTGGCAAGGAGAAATATCTGATTGACGTGCTGAAGGTCGAGGTGCCGGTGCAAATGGAGTTTGTGCAGGGCACCAAGGCATTCAAAGGCGAAGCCGCTTATACGCGGACGGAAGCGTTGCAGCATTTCAAGGATGCGGCGACTACTACCCACAAGCCTTTCATCTATCTTTCTGCCGGGGTCAGCAATCCGGTATTCATCGAAACCCTGGAGCTGGCGGTGGAGAGCGGCACTTCCTTCAACGGCGTCCTTTGCGGACGGGCTACGTGGAAGGACGGGATTGCGATCTATGCCAAGAGCGGCGCCAAGGCTTTTGAGAGCTGGCTCAAGGATCAGGGGGTGAAGAACATCCAGAACGTTAATAAGGGTCTGGAAGGTGCGCACTCCTGGTTTTCCAAGGTTGGGGTGACGGCTGCCGATGTTCTGGCGTTGGCTTAGGTGGAATGGCCCAAGTCTTGCGATGAGACCTGGGTTTTTCTAAACATTTTCGGGAGGGGTCTGCTGAACTGCAGATCCCTCCACTCGCTTCGCTTCGGTCGGGATGACAAAGGGGAGAGTGGGCGCTCTCAGGGAAGGTTGGCTAGTGGCTTAAGGGAACAGCAGGTCCCTCCACTGCGCTCCCCGGATTTCCTGTGTGCTGTTTGTTGTGTGCTGTTTGCTCTTTGCTGCTCTTTGTTTGAAGGCTATATTCTTCCTTTGCCTGACTAGGGACAACAGGCACCAGCGCTATGCTCCCCCGCATTTACGGTCTTGCTTATTCCCACTCGATGGTGCCCGGTGGTTTGGACGTGATGTCGTAGACGACGCGGTTGATGCCGTGGATCTCGTTGACGATGCGGCTGGAAATCTTCTTTAGCAAATCGTAAGGCAAGGGCACCCAGTCGGCGGTCATGCCGTCTTCGGAATGCACGGCGCGGATGGCGCAGGTGTAAGCGTAGGTGCGCTGATCCCCCATCACTCCTACGCTCTTGACCGGTAACAGCACGGCGAAGGACTGCCAGATCTGCTGGTAGAGCCCGGCAGCTTTGATCTCCTTGACTACGATGTCGTCGGCTTCCTGCAGCAGCGCTACCCGCTCGGGAGTTACTTCTCCCAGGATGCGGACAGCCAGCCCGGGTCCGGGAAAGGGCTGCCGCTCGAGGATCTCAGCTGGCATCTCCAGATCGCGGCCAATACGCCGCACTTCATCCTTGAACAGGTCGCGCAAGGGCTCGATCAGTTTCAGCTTCATGTTGGCGGGCAAGCCGCCGACGTTGTGATGGCTCTTGATGGTCTGCGAGGGGCCTTTGACGGAAGAGGACTCGATCACATCGGGATAGAGCGTGCCCTGCACCAGCCAGGCGGCGCTTCCCTGCTGCTGCTCCAAAATGCGCTTGGCTTCGTCGTCGAAAACGGCGATGAATTCGCTGCCGATGATCTTGCGTTTTTGTTCCGGATCGAGGACCCCTGCCAGCCGGGAGAGGAAGCGATCGCTCGCGTCCACGGCGACCAGCCGCAGGCCCAGCTTGTCGCGCATGTTTTGCTGCACCTGCTGGAATTCGTTCTTGCGCAGCACGCCGTTGTTCACAAAGACACAGGTGAGGCGATCGCCGATGGCTCGCTCGACTAACACCGCGGCAACCGAGGAATCGACGCCTCCGGAAAGGGCGCAGATGGCGCGGCCGTCTCCTACTTGTTCGCGGATGGCGGCGACGGTCGACTGGATGAATTGGGCCGGGGTCCAGTTGGGCTGGGCGTGGCAGATGTTGAAGAGGAAATTGCGCAGCAGGTCGGTTCCTCTGGGCGTGTGGCGAACCTCGGGGTGAAACTGAACCGCCCAGATATTGCGCGCAGGGTCGGCAATGCCGGCGACCGCATTGGCAGTGCGCGCGGTCAGGGAAAAGCCGGGTGGTAATTCCAGGGCCTCATCCCCATGGGACATCCAGACATCGAGCGATGCGGGTAGACCGGCGAACAACGGGTTGTTCGCTTGTCCGGGCACGATGGACACGTGGGCCGGCCCGTATTCGCGCTTAGCCGCCGAGCGTACTTTGCCTCCGAGATGATGGGTGAGAAATTGCAGCCCGTAACAGATACCCAGGATCGGTAGTCCCAGAGTGAGGATGCCCGGATCCGCGGCGGGCGCGTCAGCGTCGTACACCGAGCAAGGGCCTCCGGAGAGGATGAGCCCGATGGGATGATGAGACTGGATCTCAGCCGACGAAGCGCTGCAGGGAAGCACGACGGAAAAGACGTTCTGCTCGCGTATGCGGCGGGCGATGAGTTGTGTGTATTGGCTGCCGAAATCAAGGATGACGATCGAGGAAGTATCCACTGTTTATTTTGCAGGGTTTGAGTTGCGGGACAAGAGTCGCAAAGGGTTTCCGGGTTGTTTGGGATTTAGTGGTTGTAGAGGCGCCAGAATTGGATGAAGGCGGCCAGCCTCGCTACCTGGAAGAAGTCGTTGGCCACAAAGTAGAGCAGGGTGACAAACGCCCACCAGAGGTAGAGCGCGGTTCCCGTCATGTCGGCGGTAGAAGGGGAGCGGAATGGCGGAGAACACCATGGCCAGCACGATCAGTGCCAGACGGACAATGCCGAGCACCAGATTGACTTCGACCAGCTTGCCGGTCAAGGCCCCCAGATGAAGACTGCTGCGCCAGGCTGGCGAAGGACTCCCTTGCCCTCCAGCATCGCGAGCAAGGGAGCGATGGAAAAAATCCAGCTCAGCAGCGCCCAGAGGACGAAGTGCCGAGCGAAAGGCAGATGACCCAGGCGCTCTAGGCAACCAGGTTGGGCTGGGGTGTGCTTCAGGGTTGCGTCCGCAGCCCAGCGGAGGGCGTGTACCAGCCCAGGCAGACGGCCACCAGGGCCGCCATGCCCAAGAATTGCAGCACGATGAGGGTGAACGGAGCGGGACGCAAGGCGGGTCAAGGCGCTTGAGGACGGCGCTGCGGCCGAGCCCGGACGCGACGGCCCACGACACACCAGCAGGGGCACGAGCCATGCGGCGACGATTCGACCCCGGGCTGAGCGCTGCGGCCGCCAGCGCCAATTGCTGACCCGCTTCGATCGGATCGTTGAGCGAAACATCGGAGAGCTGAGAGCACCGGGCCGCGATCCGGGTGGCCTGGTAGTAGAGGATGGCCGCGGCGGGAAGGCCGAAGCCCCAACGCCAGAGCAGTTCCCATCCCAGCAGGCTTGGCCGTTTCCAGCAGGCAGCGCAGATGTGGAACAGAGACTGAGTTCCGCGCACGCTACAAGAAGGCCATTCCAACTTTATTTTCATCGAGCCTACTTCACCACGATGTTGATCAGCTTGCCTGGCACGACCACCACTTTGACGACCTGCTTGCCGGCGATGGCGGCCTGCACTTTTGCTTCTGCCAGCGCTGCGTGCTGCATGTCCTCGCTGCCCGCGTCGGGCGGGAGCTTCACCACGGCGCGCAGTTTGCCGTTGACCTGCACCGGCACTTCCAACTCCTCTTCGCGGGCCAGGTCGGGATCGAAGCTTGGCCACGGGTGGCGAAGAAGTGCGCCGGCGCCGCCGGTTTCGCTCCACAACTCGGCGGCAAGGTAGGGCGCGAAGGGCGCGAGCAACAGGATCAGCGAAGGCAGAAGGGTGGCCATCAGCTGAGCGGAGGCCTCGGCCGGCATCTCCGCCAAGCCGGGCTCGGCGGCGGTGATCTCGTTGACCAGCTCCATGACCGCGGCGATGGAGGTGTTGAAGTGCCAGCGGCCGGCAAAATCCTGAGTGATCTTGCGGATGGTCTGGTGCAGCTTGCGCAGCAGCGCTTGCGCCAGGGGAGAAGTTGGGCGCGGCCGGTGCGCGGCCGGCCCGGCTGCGCACGCATCGCGGTAGCGCATGCCCAGGCGATAAACCCGGCCGAGGAAACGGCTGACCCCGGCCACTCCGTCCTCCTGCCAATCGAGATCGCGATCCGGCGGTGCGGCAAAGAGCGCGTACATACGGGTGGCGTCAGCGCCATAGCGGGCGATCATGTCGTCGGGCGAAACCACGTTGCCCTTGGACTTGGACATCTTGGCGCCATTCTTGATCACCATGCCCTGGGTGAAGAGGCGGGTCGCCGGTTCGTCATTGCTGATCAGGCCCAGATCGCGCATCACTTTGGTCCAGAAGCGGGAGTAGATCAGGTGCAGGATGGCGTGTTCCACCCCGCCGATGTACTGATCGATGGGAAACCAGTAGTCGATCTTCTCCCGGCTGAAGGGAGCGGATGCGTTGTGGGCATCGGGATAGCGGTAAAAGTACCAGGAGGAGTCGACAAAGGTGTCCATGGTATCGGTCTCACGCCGGGCCGGCCCTCCGCAGCGGGGACAGGTCGCATTCACGAAAGTCGGGAACCCGGCTCAGCGGGGAGCCATCCTGCTGCGTGATCTCGATCTGATCGGGCAGCAGGACGGGAAGCTGATCGTCGGGTACGGGCACGATGCCGTCTTTGGGGCAGTAGAGCACGGGAATGGGCGCGCCCCAATAGCGCTGGCGGCTGACGCCCCAGTCCTTCAGGCGGAAGGTGACGGTCGGCTTGCCGAAGCCATGTTCCTGGGCAAACGCCGCCATTTTCTGCCGCGCCTCCTCGCAGCCCAGGGAGTTGTAGTCCCCGGAGTTGATCAGCAGGCTGTCTTCTTCGGTGTAAGGCAGAACCGGCTCGTCCGGCTGACCGGCGGCGGGCGGTTCGCCTGCTACGCCGGGGCAAAACCACGATGCGCACTTCCAGGCCGTATTTTTTGGCAAACTCGAAGTCGCGCTCATCGTGCGCCGGCACCGACATCACCGCGCCTGTTCCGTACTCGAGCAGGATGTAGTTGGCCACCCAGATGGGCACGCGCTCCCCGCTGAAAGGGTTGATCGCGTAGTGGCCGGTGAAGATGCCGTGCTTCTCGATGGCCGCAGGATCGCCCGCTTCCCGCGCTTTCTTCTGCTCTTCGACCAGCGAAGCCACTTCCGAGCCAACCGTTCATCGGCTTCGGCAAACTGCTTGACCAGCGGGTGCTGCGGCGCGAGCTGCAAGCTGGTGGCGCCGAAGATGGTGTCCAGACGGGTGGTATAAACCGGGATGCGGGTCGCGTCCGGAGCCGATGGGCAGCACCGGCAACAAATCCTCCGTGCGGCGGGAGGGAGCCTTGCCGTGGTCGCGGCCGGTTTCGGTTGCGTGGGCGGCTGGATCGAGCACAAAATCGACGGTCGCGCCTTCGCTGCGCCCGATCCAGTTGCGCTGCATGGTGCGCACCTTTTCCGGCCAGCCGGGCAGCTTGTCCAGACCCTCGAGCAACTCCTGGGCGTAGTTGGTGGTGCGCAAGAACCACTGCTCCAGATCGCGCTGTTCGACGATCGTGTCTTCGTGACGCCAGCAGCATCCGTCGATCACCTGCTCGTTGGCGAGCACGGTGGCGCAAAGCGGGCACCAGTTCACCTTGCTCTGTTTGCGAAACGCCAGGCCGCGTTCCAGCATGCGCAGGAAAAACCACTGCGTCCAGCGGTAGTAGTCGGGCAGGCAGGTGGTAATTTCGGTCTGCCAGTCGTAGCTGAGACCAAGGCGGCGCATCTGGCGGCGCATCTGGGCGATGTTTTCCAGGGTCCACTCGCGGGGCGGGGTATGGTTCTTAAGCGCGGCATTTTCCGCCGGCAGGCCAAAGGCGTCCCATCCCATGGGATGGAGACGTTGTAGCCCTGCATCCACATGTAGCGAGCCAGGGCGTCGCCGATGGAGTAGTTGCGCACGTGGCCCATGTGCAGCTGGCCCGACGGATAGGGCAGCATTTCAAGGACGTAGTATTTCGGCTTGCCGCTGCTCTCGGGCTCAGCGCGGTACAAGGTCCGGGTCCGCATCCCAGCGCTGCTGCCAGCGGGCTTCGATATCCGCCGGATCGTAGCGCTCAGGCAGAGAGGCCGGGTCGGGGACGGCGGCGGCAACCGCTTCGCCGGATCGGGCAGCGGGGGTGTTTTTTACCTCGGGCATGTTCATTGTCGATTGTAACTGCAGTTGCTATGGATGTTTATCGGCACCTGCCAGCCCGCGGAGTGGCGCCGGCGTAGAAAAGGTGCGAACTAAGTTACTTTTGATTACCGCGCAGCCGCGGGATTCGGTTCATGACGGACCGTTTTTGATCACCGCCAGATGGAGTTGGGCACGCACCTTAAAGCCCAGCTTCTGGTACAGGCGAACAGCGGGATTTTCGGTTTTCACGTGGAGGAATGGGCGTCTCTCCCCGGCGCATGATCCCGGCGATGACTGCCGACATCAGCGCGTTGCCGTATCCTCGTCCGCGGTAATCAGGATGGGTGCAGACCGCACTCACCTCGGTGTAACCGGTGAGTTTGAGCCGCTCTCCCGCCATCGCTACCAACGAGCCGGACTCACGGATGCCGAAGTAGGTGCCCAGCTCGATGGTACGAGGGAGAAAGGGGCCTGGTTCGGTGAGTTTGGTTAGGGCCAACATTTCCGGAACGTCGGCTGCCGATCAATTTGCGGTGAAAGCCAGGCTGGCGGGAGGCGGAGCGTCGAAGACCATCTGATACATCTCTCCGCTGAGGACCATCGACCAGTCGGCGGGCAGGACGGGCGGTGCGTCGAGAAACAAGGCGGCGGTGTCTCCCGCGAGTATTTCCTCGAGCGCCTGGTATTCAGCACTGGACTGACCTGCCATGGCTCCGAACGGAGCTACATCGCCGGGAAATCGCCTGGCAAGACGATTGGCTTGCGCCAGGTAGGCCTGCTCCGTCGAGAGGGCAGACCAGATCGGGTTGTCGAGTACGTGAACTTCAGTCGCCGGGGAATTTTTCATGAGCCGATAAGCATGAGATGGCGTGACAGGGTTCAGGATTCGAGACTTCGCGGCTGGGTTCGAGCGAGCGCGGGCCCAACCCGCTTGCATCCATGATTAATTGAATCAGCTGCCATATTCCCGGGAGGCGCAGGGCGGCGCCGGCAAGGGCCCAGCCAAGATGAAGGTGCTCCAGGGCTCTGCCCATTGCCCGCATTCCATCCACAGCGCCGGCACTGGTTTCGTAGCGCATCCTGCGGATCGATCCTGAAGGAAGCGCTTCCGCGTCAACGATGCGCAGACCCAGGGGCTTTCGGGCCTCAAGCCAGGAACGCACCTGGCTACAGGGCAGGCAGGTTCTCCCCAGATAAAGGATGGCGGGCGGGCCCGCATGGTAAGGCCGCCAGCGGGGAAGCCAGTTGCGCACCAGGGAGCGATAGTCCTGCCAGTCTTTGCCAAAGCGAAGCTGCAAATCCTGGGCCTCGTCCCATTCCGCGATGCCTGCGCAGTAGACGACGGCCACCAGGGGAGCGAGTAGCAACCAGCCGTTGCGCAGCAACCCCGCCCAGACGAGCATAACGAGGGCACAGGAGGCTTGCATGGGATTCGCGCAGTAGCGATAGATTCCGCTGGTGACCAGGCGGATTGGGGGGATCATAGGGAATCGGCGTTCCCTGCCCTCGTTGCGCAAATTCGACCACCGCCGCGATGCCGGGAAGAGCCAAAACCAGCACGGCTTGCAACGCGAGCTGACGCGACCAACCAGGCATCGCCAACAAGGGTGTCCAGCCCGCAGCAGGGCGTAACGCAAAGCAAACTTCCGGGAGCAGGAATAAAAACAGCAGGGCGGAGATGACGAGTTGCATGGCTGCCCGCCGGCTCAGGTGGGTATTTCGCCGGGTCCAGCGGGCGAGACACAAGCCCGGGAAGCAACACCAGGCCGACTCCCACGAGCTCGCCCACAAACCAGTGGGGCCAAGTTGGACAGAGGCGGTGCACATGCGGCATGAACAAGCAGTCAATTGCCACCATCACAGCGACAGTAGCGGCGAGCGCCAGATCGGGAAAAGCTAGTTCGGGGAGGAGGCCCCACAATATGCACCAACCTAGAAACAGTTCCAGTGGCATATTCCCGGAAACTGGCGGCGGACGGGGGGAAGGTCCACCACTTCGCCCATGCATTCAGTTGCTGCAGCAGGAGCAGCGCCGGCAGAGTCCACAACATGCTGAGCAGGCTAGCGGCAAACAGGCGGGGACGGCGTCCACGCAGCCAGCCTGCCAAAATGGACTGCCGCCAGGGGAAGGTAAATCGCGCGCTGCCCGCTCCCAGTCTCCCCGGTCCACTATCGACTCCCCGCGGGGGTTGCGTTGGCATCGATCAGGTACTTTGCTGCCACGCCGACGACGGTTCTTTCCCAGGGAGTGAAATACCAGGCAGGATCGAGCTGACGATCGAAGTGAATGCGCCAGGTCACCCGGGTGTGATTCGGGTCGAGACTTCGCCACGCCACTTCAGAGCCGTTCCAGCGGATCCACTGGGTAGTTTGCTGCCGTCGGAGATGGTTTCGAATCGAGCATAGCCATCGCGGCGCTCGGTCACGCGCATGACGAGATCTCCGGGCGGATCTCCTCCGCGCCGGTGAAGTGAATGGTGCGCAGGGACCCGATGGCCAAGCCGTCGCCCCAGGCTTGGATGGGTTGGGGAAAACCTACGCGAAGCGCGAAGGGCAGAGGCGTATTCGTCCGCAGGCTTTGTGCGAGTTGCTGCTCAACCAACGCCGGCGAGGCATTGACCAATTTGCTAACTTCGACGGTCTGGGCGCGGCGAAAGGTCATCGCGGGAAAGACGCCTTCCAGGCACATGGGCAAGAGAACCAGGGCGACACAACCCAGGGTTGCATTGCGGTCCTTACGCCCATAATCCACCGCACATCCGATCACGATGCCCACGATATAAAAGAGCGGTGAGGCCATGAGGATGCATAGATAGCCTTCGCCCAACAACGGGGCAATGATCAGCAGAGCGAGGGTAATCCCTTTCAGGATGGCTCCGGTAGCGCTCTTTGCCCTGGGGGTGAGCGCGAGCAGGATGGCCAGCACCGCAGGCACGCCGATAAACATGGCAGCGCTGTGGCCAAAACGCACATGCATCAGCAGTTTGTAGAGGATTGATCCAGCGCTAAAGGCGACGACCAGGGCCACGATGCCCCATTGAGCCGGACTGATGCTGTTTGATCTTGGTTCGATTTCGTTCATGTTTCCTCGCAGGGAGCGGTTCAATTTTCGGGAAGTAAGTCGGCTTCACGGAGGAGGGCGAGAATCTTTGTCCGCACGGGTTTCAAGACGGGGAGCCGGGCGAGCTTCAGGAGTTTCAAGGTCAAGTCGAGTGCGCCGCCGGCGAGCCGCCGGGTGCGATGCTGCTCCTCCGAAGTGTCGTAGAGAAACATGACCAGGAGGCCCATTTGGAGCGCCCACAACGCTATCGGCAGCAGTTGCTGCAGGTCTTTGGGGAGCTTTTCGGGTGCGATCGCGTCGCGAAATACCTGGGTGGCACGGCTGCGGATTTCGGCGGTTCCCTCCCCCAGGCAGGAGAGTGGGTGATCGGGTTCGCCGGTGTAGCGGAAGACAACGCCGAGGAGTTTGCGATCGTCTTTGGCCAGGTCGAACTTGGAATTCATGGCCACGGCCAGACGATCTCGCAGCACGGCGCTGCGGGCGAAGGCTTGCGCACACAGACGCTCCTGCTCGGCCTGCACGGTTTCGTAGTAGGCCTGAATGATCGCCTCTTTGCTGGGGAAGTAGTAATAGGCGGCGCCTTTGGCAAGTCCGGAGCGGCTGGCGACCTCCTGCATGGTGGTGGAATCGAAGCCCCGCTCGCGAAAGACCTGGAGGGCGGTGCGGAAGATGTGCTCCCTGGTTTGCTCGCCTTTGTCGGTACCGGGATCTAATTTGACCATGGTCAAATTGTGCGCCGGGCAAGATTCGGCCGTCAAGACTTTTTTTGAACGCGGTCAAATAGGTTGGGGTTCAGTCCGAAAACATTTCCAGGACGGTCCGCTGAACTGCAAATCCCTCGGCTACGCTCCCCCGGATTTCCTGTGTAACTTGGTGGTGTTGTCGCACTTCATACGCCCTTCTTTGGGGAAGGGCGCACACGAGGCCTTACCCAGTGCTGTGTGGCAGGAAATCCGGGTCGGGATGACAAAGGGGAGAGGGGCGCTTCCATTCGACATTCGCTATTGGGAACGACGGAACAGCAGGTCCCTCCACTTCGCTTCGGTCGGCATGACAAGAGCGATTTCTGCACCTACGTTGTGAGCTACTTCGTGGCCATGTCGTCTTCGGCGGTGCTTTTCAGAATCTTTGAGAGCACATTCAGGGTGCCATCGACCTGAGGTGGGTCCAGGCCCAGAAGCTTCGCTACCAGGGGATAGATGTTTATGTTTTCGAAGGGTTCGAGTTTGGAACCGGGAAGGATATCCGGGCCCACGGCGAGGAAGAGAGCGCGCATGGAGTTCATCGTCCGCGGGTCGTAGCCGTGCATCCCCGGCTCCGGGAGTGGATCGTCCACCTTGCCATGCGGTCGAATGGCGTACGGCCCGTTGGGCACGATCACTGGATCGCCTTCGCGGGCATTGGCGTCGTAGTGCAACGACGCTGGTACGCGGCGCCGACGGTAGACGGTAAATGCATCGCTTTTGATCTTCAGTTCCTGATACGCCTTCTCCGCCGCGGCTTCGGAATTGGGGTAAAGGAGGAGTCCGACAGTGGTGAAATTTGTGAGATCAGCGTACTTCGAAAGATCGATCCAGGGACCCTGCTGCTTCTCCATGCCGTGGTCGGCGAGCACAATGAGATCGATAGGCAGTTGCAACCGGGAGAGCTGCGCCCAAAGATCTCCCATGAGCTGGTCGACATGGGCGACCGCGGCGGCGGTTTGCGGGCTGTCAGGCCCGTATTGGTGGCCGGCGTGATCGACGTTGGAGTAGTAAAGGGTGATCAGGTGTGGCCGCTGCGCAGCGGGAAGACGCAGCCAGGCAATGACCTGTTCGATTCGCTTCTCATCGGGGAAGCGATCGTCGAAATGCAGGTAGTAGGTGGGCCGCCCACCGTCAATTTCGGCCTCGGAGCCAGGCCAGAAGAAGCAGGCGGTGCGCATGCCCTGTTTTTCCGCCAGCACCCATAAGGGCGTGCCTCCGTACCAGCTTCCATCACGTTCCGTCGCGGGATCACGGTAGGAATATTGCTGCTTACGGGCCGGGTCGTAGAAATTGTTGGCGACAATGCCGTGGTGTTCGGGATAGAGCCCGGTCACCAGGGTGTAGTGATTGGGAAAGGTCAACGATGGATAAGACGGGATCATTCCCTCGCGGGCGATGGCACCCGCAGCGCCCAGATCCTGCAAATGCTTGGCGCGGTTTTTCTCGATGTAGTCGTAACGGAAGCCGTCGAGCGAGACCATCACGACATAGGATTTCGATTGCTGCGCCTCTGCATTCGGCCCGTGGTCTACGGTAATCACCTGGGCCACTGCGCAGAGGGAGAGGAAGAAGGGCAACGCTACCAGGCGGAGGCGGTGCGTGATCACGTGCCGGCACCTGCCGCAGTGCGCAGTTGTTCGGCGGCGGTCTCGGGGGTGATGTCCCGCTGCGGCATACCCAGCATTTCAAAACCGACCATGAATTTGCGCACGGTCGCGGACCGCAGCAAGGGGGGATAGAAGTGACCATGAAAGTGGCATTCAGGATGCGCGTCCCCGTCGGTCGGCCGCTGATGAAATCCCATGGTGTAAGGAAAGCTGGTGGCAAACAAGCGGTTGTAGATGGTGGTGATTTGCTTCAGGATGTCCGCCAGCCCGCGTTGCTCAGCGGGGGCGAATTCCGGGAGGCTGCCCACGTGGGCGCGGCTGAGGACCAGGGTCTCGAAGGGCCACACCGCCCAGAAGGGCACCAGGACGACGAATTCGTCGTTCTCGCATACGATGCGCTGGCGCTGGTCCAGTTCAATGGACAAGGTGTCACATAACAGGCAGGCGTTGTGCAGCCGCCGATACGCGCTCTGGTTGGTGACCTCGGCGGCCGCTTCGTCCGGGATATGCTCAGTGGCCCAGATTTGACCGTGGGGGTGGGGATTGCTGGCCCCCATCATCGCGCCGCGATTTTCAAATATCTGCACATGGCGAATCTCCGGGCGCGCACCGAGCTCGATGAACTCCGCTGTCCAGGCTTCCACCACCCGCACGATGTCGGGCACTTCCATGCCTGCCAGGGTCAGGCTGTGGTCGGGGTGGAAACACAACACGCGACAGATGCCGCGCTCGGTTTCGGCGCGCAGCAGGCCGTGGCCGGTCTCTTCTATCTTCTCGGGGGAGTCGGGCAGGAGGGCGGCGTAGTCGTTGGTAAACGCAAAGACGCTGGCGTAAGGCGGGTTCTTCTTGCCGCCTGCGCGCACATTCCCAGGGCATAGATAACATTCCGGATCGTAGTGGACCGCGGGTTTCGCATCGGTCCGGCTGACCTCACCCTGCCAGGGACGCTGGGTGCGGTGGGGGGAAACCAGGACCCAGCGGTCGCGCAGAGGATCGTAGCGGCGGTGCGGAAATTGCAGGTTCGTGTCCATTCAGTTCTTCTTGCCGGCTGGCTGGGTTGCGGAGATGCCCTTGCCTTCTTCCACGGTGAAAATTTTGTCCACCTCGGGCAGGTTCACCTTTTCCTTCAGCCCGCTGGGCCAATGAATTTCGACTGCATCCACTTTATCCGCATCGCCCAGACCGAAGTGAACCCGGGGGTCGTTGGAGGAGACAAAACTGCCCCCGCTGAGGACGTCCCCGCGCTGGCGCATGCCGGCGGCGGTGAGATATACGGTAGCGCCCACTGCGTCCCTGGGGCTTTTGGCTCCGCCGATCAGGCTCAGCTCTACCCAGTGGTGGTGGTCAGGATTGACGTTGCGCAGCAGCACGGGCACGCTGTCGATGTTGTTGATCACTGCATCGATACGGCCGTCATTGAAGAGATCGCCAAAGGCTGCGCCGCGGGCAGGAATGACCAGCGCCAGGCCGGTACCTTCGACGGCCGGCACGAGCTCAAATTTTTTGCCTAGCTGGTTATGGAATAACAGCGGCCGCTCGGCGTAGGTGGTACCCCAGTTGTTCTGATCCACCATGGGGTAGACGTGGCCATTGACGAGGAACAGGTCTTTCCATCCGTCGTTGTCGTAGTCGATGAACTCAGTGGCCCAACCGAGAAAGGGGACGGTCGGCTCCGCTACCCCGGCGGCATAGCTGTCGTCGGTGTAGTTGGCATCGCCATCGTTGCGGTAGAGCACGTCGTAGTCGTCGGAAAAGGTGGTGTTGAAGAGGCCGATCCGGCCGTTGTTCTGGTAGTCCCCGACGGCGACCCCCATGGACGCGGTTTCGCGGCCGTTCTCATTCAGAGCGTATCCGGAAGCGTAGCTGTCGTCTTCAAAGGTGCCGTTGCCTTTGTTGATGTAGAGGTAGTTGGGCGTGGAGTCGTCGGCCACCAGCAGATCTACCTTGCCGTCATTGTTCAGGTCGACAAAGATCGAGGAGAAGCCATAGTAGCCATTGGGATCATCGACCCCTAGTTTGACGCTGACATCGGTGAAGGTACCGTCGCCGTTGTTGTGGAAGAGGTGGTCGTGCTCTCCTTTGAGCCCTCGTGGGCCGCACATCACGCTTACACCGCGGAACTGGCAGAAGTTCGAGGCCACGCTCTTGCCATCGAGCCCGGGGGGTTGATCCTGTTCGTAGTGGACGTAGCCGGAGACGAACAGATCGAGCCGACCATCGCCGTCGTAGTCGCCGAAGGTGGGACCGCTGGACCAGTTGCCCAGTTGCACCCCGGCCTTTTCCGCCGTGTCGGTGAAGGTTCCGTCATGGTTGTTGTGATAGAGGCGGTTCTTGCCGAAGTTGGCGACGAAGAGATCGGGCCAGCCGTCGTTGTCATAGTCGCCGACGGCTACACCGAATCCCCAACGGTCGTTGGTCACTCCGGCTTTGGCCGCGACATCGGTGAAGGTGCCGTCATGGTTGTTGTGGAACAGGGCGGCGTGGGGCGACGTTGTTTTGCCGGAAAGTGCGTCGTAGGTGCTGCCGTTGACCATGTAGATGTCGAGCCAACCGTCTTTGTCGTAGTCGAACAGGGCCACTCCCGAGCCTGGGGCCTCGAGGATGAACTGCTTTTGCGGAGTGCCCATGGTGTGGTGCCAGACGGTCAGGCCGGCTTTGGCGGCTATGTCCTGGAAGATCACGGGGCCGGTTTTTACGAAGCCGCCGGCGGTGATGGGCCGTTTTTCGGAGTCGAGCACCGGGGCGTGGGTGCCGCCGGTGGTTACACCCATGGCTTGTGGCGGAGACTGCGGGGGTTGCGGGGCCTGGCCCTGTAGATCCGCTGAAAGTGCGAGGAGCGAAAGGAACAGGAAACTGCGATGGAACAAGAAGTTCACCCCTTTGAGACGGTCATGCAAAGGATATAGGAAGCGGCGGGGTGGGTTGGGGGCAATGCAGCGAAAGCGACTCGATGGGCTTCGCCCGTCGTTTTCGGCCCACGTATCCGGATTTCCTGCACGGGGCAGCACCAATAACCACGTGTGCGGCTTTCATTAAGGAAAGCCGCATGAAGTACGCCAACGCCAGCAAGCTCGACAGGAAATCCGGGTTCCGCTTTGGCGAACGTGGGGCAGCCGTCGATTGCCTCCCACGATGCTATGACTCAGGACTTATTCGGGAGCGGGTCGACCCATTGTGTTTCGTTTCCCTCCGATTCTGATGTGGTGCTTAATGAGCTTGATGGGGAAATATTTAGGTTCGGATGCGAGACTCGGGCGAAGGGGAGGTGAGACTGGCAGGCGAGCTTAGAGAGGGTCGTGTAGCGACGCCTGAAGAGACCGGGGGGCTGCTCAGGGACACCACCCATCTATCTGTCGGACAAGGTTCGAGGCTGGTTATTCAAGCTGCGTACTTTGTTCTGATCGCGCGAGCACTGGGGCCGGATAGCTATGGCGCATTTGTAACCGTAGTGGCGATGGCCGCTCTTCTTGGGCCGTTCTCAGGGCTGGGCACAGCCAATCTCTTCATCAAGAACGTTCGCGCAGGCACAAGAGAGGCCAATCTTTGCTGGGGAAACGGTATTGTGCTCACCGTGGTTTCCGGTAGTGCTCTCTCCTGCGCTGGGCTGGGGTTGAGTTTGCTGTTTCATCTTAAGACTGCGCCTTTTGTGGTCATCATGGTTTGTATTTCGGACCTGGTGCTGCTCAAAGTAACCGAGTTGGCTGCTTTCGGTTTTACTGCGATGGAGCGGATGAAGCAGACTGCCATCCAGAGCGTGGTGATCAGTCTGTTGCGGCTTGCCGGCATCGTGGGGTTGACGCTCGCGGTGCATCCGGTGACGCTCCGTGGTTGGGTTGTGGTGTATCTGTTTACCACCCTGTTGGGCATGATCTATGCGGTGGTAAAGGGCGGACAGATTTGGGGACGGCCGGCCACGAATCTGCAGGCGTTAAGGCAGGATGTGGCGGAGGGGGTGTTTTTCAGCGTCGCCGGCTCGGCGGCAACGGTCTATAACGACATCGATAAGATCATGCTGGCCCGGCTGTCGGGCCTGGCGGCTACCGGTGTGTACGCGGCCGCTTATCGTGTGATCGATGTAGCCATGACCCCCGTTCGTTCCCTGGCAGCGGCCGCTTACCCCCAGTTCTTCGGCAAAGGGGCCGATGGCCTGGGCGCGACCTATCCCTACGCACTGTCACTGATCGCAAAGGCCGCAATTTACGGCTCATTCGCTTCTGCCGGACTATGGCTGTTCGCTCCGGGTTTACCGGTGATTCTGGGCTCTAAGTACGAGGAGGTGGTGGGTGCGGTTCGCTGGTTGGCGCTCATTCCCTTGCTGCGCTGCGTTCACTCTTTTCTGGCAGATGCGCTTTCAGGTGCGGGGCTTCAGCGGACGCGAACCGGGGTTCAGGTCGTTGTCGCCTTAGTTAACATTGTGCTGAATCTGATGGTTCTGCCCCGTTTTTCCTGGCGTGGAGCCGCATGGACCAGCCTTGGTTGCGATGGTTTGCTGGTGGCGGTGTTCCTGTCTACTGTTCTCTATTATCGTCGCGCTCGGCCCAGCTGGTAAGTTCGACCACCTCTTCAGAGCGCACCGCGGTTCGTTGCTGGGAAAAGGTACCAAAGGGCCCAGAATATTTTGCTTCTCTTAGGAAAGCGTGATGGTATACTCGCTCCACTGTAAGGGCGAATTCACTTTAAAAAAGCGCAAACAGCGCAGGTGGCGTCTTTACTGGGAAAACCGACGTACTGTTACTGTTTCTTTGCAAGATGTTGCTGCCAATTCCTGATGAACACACACACTTATTCATAGTGCGATACCCCATATATCGGGAGAACCAACGTGAGTCCAAGCGGTTTGATTGATAGTAGTGCGCAGGTGTTTAGTCCTGCTGTACTGCCCGATTCGAGTTCCAGAATCGGGACCGCATTTATTAACGGGCCAAAAGCTGCGCAAGTGGTTATCGGGAATCGACAACTCCACACACACCTTGCGGAGATTCGTGAACTCCGGCGGCGTTGTGGGCAGGAAGACGACCTCACCACGGAGCCGGAGTACTTTATTGCAGCAAACGCTGTGGCAAACAGAAGGTGTGCCGCGGTACTGATCCGCGGAGATAAAGAACTGGAAGCGTGCGTTCTCTTCTATGAGCATTGCAGGTTTGGCATCGGGTTGGGGCTTTTCCGTGGGGGAGACTATATCGGCGAAAGCCTGGTGGCGGCGCCTGCAGCACTGCGCCTGCAGTATGTGCATTTAGCGAGTCAGGCGCTGCTGAAGCGAGCGCGGATCCATGGCGTGAGCATCACGATGAAGGCATCTGCCGAGTCCTGTACTGAGGTAATGGGCCCGGGGAGCCAGTTCAGGAGATTTCGCGGAACCGAGGTACAGCACAAACTGCCGCTGGCCAGCACCTATGAAGGGATGCTGGCGGGCCTGGGTCCACGCACGCGACGCAGCCTGGCAGGAAAGCGGCAGCAACTGGAGAAGAGTGCGAACGTTGAATTTATCGCTTCGCTGGAACCGCAACAAGCCCTGGAGGTCATGCTAGACCTGGAAGCTAAAGCGATGCCGCAGCGTGCCAGCAGTTTTTTTCATGCGCGACACCGTTTGCTGCGCAATAACTCGGAATTCTTTTCCATGGGTCTGCGGATACCGGGTGGTCCCTGGCTGAGCCTGCTGAGCGGCTGGCGGCTGCATGACGTGACTTATGTGGACTTGCAGATGAACGACATGCATTACAAGAAGGAATCGATTTCAGCGGTGATGCGCGCGTTTATGTTGGAGCATGAAATTGCGAATAAGCAGGAGCTGATCAATTTTGTTGGAGGTTCCTCGCTGTTGCTTAGAAGATATTGCGAGCCGATCGAACCGTGCACTGACATTTTTATTCACAAGCCTGGTCTGCGATCCAGTTGCTTCGAGATGCTGGCGAAGCGCGTGCAGTCAGGAAGCGTTTATGAGCGTTTGCGGCCTGGAGCCGAGGTAGTCCAGGCCAGCAGCGAAACAGAAAGCTAACATTCGCAACCGATAGGTAAGTCCGGGCCCCCCGATAGCCCTGTTCTTATTGCATCGCAGGACAGGAGAAGAGGTATCGATGAGGAGCATGGAGCAGTTTCGCAAGTACTGTGGATTGATCGCGAGGGCGAGGAGTGGTTTTCCCCGGCCGATCGCTTCGGTCTACACCCATTGCAAAACTGCTCGAAAGCTCGCTGCCTGGATTGTAGTCATGGCATCGTTTCAGGCGGTGTTTGCTCAGAGCATTGTCTTTGTGAGCCCCAGCACCAAGGGTCCTTTGACTATGTCCTGCGCCGAAGGCTCTCTGAGTTCATTTGAGCAGCTGCACTATATGGCAGTGAGCCACTATCTTGCATCCGCTCTGTGCCAACAGCCGCGCATCGACAGCGCGGTGGGTGTGTGGAAGGGGCAGGCGGAAAATTCCGGCATGATCGACGGCTGCTCCAGCGAGAGAGCGCGGCAGCTTGGCGCACTTTTGGCAAGGTACTTCCACCAGGAGAAAGCGCTTGTTTTCGATCGCGACGCGGCAGGAAAGACGTCGCTGCTGAGTTTTCACGTGACCCAGCCGCTGGGCGTGGTTGCCATCATGATGGCGCAGGCAAAAGTAAGCGGCGCCACGGTTATTCCTCACGTGCATGACAATCTCATCATGATTGTCGCTACCGACGCCACGGAGCACGATCGGACGATGAGCTTGTACGGCATGCTCCATGGGTCGGACTTGCATGAAGAGGCGGGGAATACGGAACTGATCGGGGATGAGGATCGCGCGAAGGCGCGAGATGCTTTCACAATGATTGTTGCGCATTCGCCTGCGGAGGTGCGGCAGTTGGGGAGTGACATGTATTCGGAGCAGTTCAATGAATTGGGGTTGCAGACCGGTACTGAGGTCACTGCTTCACGATGAGTGCCACGGTGGCTAAAAGACACCGTGTTTGTACGGGCTGAAGAGTCTGGGTGAGAACTCCAGAATTTGGGAAGCCCGAAGGGCGCACCGCAGATCCCCCCACTACGCTACGCTTCGGCTCAGTGCCTGGCGGCAATTACCAATTCCGTACCCGGCGAGACCTTGTAGGTTTCGGAAAAATTTCGCTGATTGATCCCCAGGCTCAGCCGCCCGCGCGAATCAATATAAAAGAAGGGCGCACCCACGGCGACATCGCTGAAGGTCTCGTGGCCGCCCAACACCACCGGCACCGGGTCGCCGATCGCATAGCCTAGCTTGGCGAAGATTTCCGCTGGAACATTGAGCACCAGATTCCCGAATGGTCCATCCACCCCAAGCACTTTGCCATGCAATCCCCCGGCGTCGATGGTCGCCGATTGAATTTGCAGCCGCACGAGTTTGGCGACATCGACGACTGGTCCAGCCGTGGTCCAATCGTCGCCGCGCGCCAAATGCGCTCCGGCAGGAGAGAAAATATCGCGGCCGCGAAAGGTCGAGGATAGCGCCGCACCGACGGGAGCAACCCGATCCCTCACCGCCTTGCAGATACCGACCGCATCATCCTTGACATCAAAATCGGTGAGGAAGCCTATGGTGCGCAAGGGAGCTTGAGCGTTCGCGGCGAGCACCAAGAGCAGGAAAGACAGGAATAGAGGGGGCTTTGCGAGAGCTACGGCCCAATTGATCATCCTCCATTGCGGAATGGAATCAGTTCTAGCATCTCTCCCTGGTCAGCCGGGTTTGGGTGAAGAGGGCTGAGATGCCTCAGTTGCTACAGCCATTATTTACGGTGGTTTTTTGCACGGGCTGAAGCCCGTACCCTTCAAGGACGGTTGCACTGTGTTGAAAACATTTCCAGGACAGGTCCGTTGAACCGCAGATCCCTCGGCTTCGCTCGGGATGGCAAAGGGTAGGGTGGCGCTCTCGGGGGAGATTGGTTAGTGGATGGACGGAACGGCAGGTCCCTCCACTGCGTTCTGGCGAACTTTGTGGAGGGATCTGCGTTTGGGATTACTTTGCTGACTTTTCGACGTGGCCTCCGAATTCGAAGCGCATGGCGGAGAGGAGCTTGTCGGCAAAGTCGGCTTCGCCGCGGGAACTGAAACGCTCGTAGAGCGAGGCGGTGAGCACCGGGGCGGGTACGCCTTCGTCGATTGCTGCCTTGATGGTCCAACGACCTTCGCCTGAATCTGAGACGTGGCCGGCAAACTCCGACAGCGCGGGGCTCTTGGTGAGAGCGGCAGCAGTCAGATCGAGTAACCAGGAGGAGATGACGCTGCCCCGCCGCCACACCTCGGCGACATCCGACAGGTTGAAGTCGAACTGATAGTGCTCGGGGTCGCGCAGTGGCGTAGTTTCGGCGTCTATGTCGCCCTTCTTGTTGCCCACATTGGCGTGGTGCAGGATGTTGAGACCCTCAGCATACGCGGCCATGATTCCGTATTCGATGCCGTTATGCACCATCTTGACAAAGTGCCCGCCCCCACTTGGTCCGCAATGGAGGTATCCCTCTTCCGCCGAGCCGCCTATCTTGTCCCGGCCCACAGTGCGGGGGATGTCGCCGACACCGGGCGCGATGGTTTTGAAGATGGGGTCGAGGCGTTCGACCGCAGCCGTATCGCCACCAATCATGAGGCAGTAGCCCCGCTCCAGGCCCCAGACACCGCCGCTGGTGCCGACGTCTACGTAGTGAATTCCCTTTTTTGCCAGTTGCTGACTGCGGCGAATGTCATCGATGTAGTAAGAGTTGCCGCCGTCGATCAGGATGTCGTCCGGCTCAAGGTGCGGGGCGATCTCGGCGATGGTGTCGTCCACTACCGCAGCGGGGATCATCAGCCAGATGGCTCGTGGTTTGGTGAGCTTGCTTACCATGTCGGCCAGCGAGGAAGCCCCTACGGCTTTTGCTTTCTCCAGGTCCTGAACGGCCTGCGGCGACCGGTCGAATACTACGCTGGTGTGGCCGTTATTCAACAGGCGCTTGACCATGTTGGAGCCCATCCTGCCCAGACCTACCATTCCTAATTGCATACTTGCTCCTCTTTAGTTTTGTATTCTCCGGCGGTTGTGCTCGGTTTATTTCTGCTTGCGATAACGGCGCACCAGGTTGTTGGTGGACGGATCATGCTGCAGGCCAGCATCGCTCGGGGCTTCGATCTCGGCAATGATTTTCTGGGCCAATACCTTGCCCAGTTCGACGCCCCACTGATCGAAGGAGTCGATCTGCCAGACGGTTCCCTGGGTGAATACCGAGTGCTCATAGAGAGCCACGAGTTTGCCCAGCGTTTCTGGGGTCAGTTTATCGGCCAGCAGGACGTTGGACGGGCGGTTGCCTTCAAAGACGCGGTGAGGCACCAGCCAATCGGGGGTTCCCTCCGCCTTAACCTGCTCCGGGGTCTTACCGAAGGCCAACGCCTCGGCCTGGGCGAAGACGTTGGCGAGAAGCATATCGTGGTGGCGGCCGAGCGGATTGAGGGTCTTCTCAAAGCCGATGAAGTCGCAGGGGATCAGCCGGGTGCCCTGATGGATCAACTGGTAGAAGGAGTGTTGCCCGTTGGTTCCCGGCTCGCCCCAGTAGATGGGGCCGGTGTCGTAGCTGACGCGCTCGCCGTCGAGGGTGACGTGCTTCCCGTTGCTCTCCATAGTGAGCTGCTGCAGGTAAGCGGGAAAGCGCTTCAGGTATTGCTCGTAGGGCAGGACTGCCATGGTCTGGGCATCGAAGAAGTCGGTGTACCAGACGGTGAGCAGGCCGAGGATTACCGGGAGATTGCTCTCCAGGGGAGCGGTGCGGAAATGCTCGTCCATCTGGTGGAAGCCGTCGAGCATAGCGCGGAAATTCTCCGGACCGATGGCCAGCATGGTGGAGAGCCCGATGGCGGAATCCATGGAGTAGCGGCCGCCGACCCAATCCCAGAAGCCGAACATGTTGGCGGTGTCGATGCCGAACTTGGTGACTTCCTTGTCGTTGGTGGAAACGGCGACGAAATGTTTGGCGACCGCCTTCTCGTCTCCCAGGCCCTTCAGTGCCCAGTCGCGAGCGGTGTGGGCGTTGGTCATCGTCTCAAGGGTGGTGAAGGTTTTGGAGGAGATGATGAACAGGGTTTCCGCGGGATCGAGGTCAATCACGGCTTCGGCAAAGTCGGTGCCGTCGACGTTGGAGACAAAGCGGAAGACCATGGAGCGGTCGCTGTAGTATTTCAGAGCTTCATAGGCCATCACCGGGCCGAGGTCGGAGCCTCCGATGCCGATGTTGATGACGTTGCGAATGCGCTTGCCGGTATGGCCTTTCCAGGCTCCGCTACGCACGCGGTCGGAGAAGGCGCTCATTTTGTCGAGCACCTCGTGGACGCCGGGAACTACATCCTCACCGTCGACGACAATGCTCTCGCCTTTGGGGGCGCGCAGGGCGACGTGCAGCACGGCGCGCTTTTCGGTGATGTTGATCTTCTCTCCGCGAAACATTGCGTCGCGACGCTCTTTCAGGCCGGATTCCTCGGCTAGCTGGAGGAGGAGCTTCCGGGTTTCCTCGGTGATCCGGTTCTTGGAGTAGTCGAGGAAAAGGCCGGCGGCTTCGATGGTGAAGCGGGCGGCACGTTGGGGATCGTCAGAGAACAACTTGCGCAGAGGGACGTTGCTGATTTTGTCGTGATGGGCCTCGAGCGCCTTCCAGGCGGCTCGTTGGGTGAGAGGTTGCACCTTCACTGCGGTTGCCATTGCTTTGCTCCGTTTCCCTGATGGGAGTTGCTCCCTGGTGGGACTTGCGGGTTAGATGCCCGAGCAGCAGTTTGGATCTGTCGTGGGCAATTTTGCCGATGCAGAGATTCTCTCAGATGTTTGGTAAGGGTGGAGGTGGGGTTGGGTTGGGGGATTAAAATCGGGAGAATTTTGTGGGATCGGGGCTTCTGTGAACGAGTGAAGGATGCCTCGTTTGTTGTGCTGTTGAGAGAAGCGGGACACCCTAATAACTCTTCTTGAGTCCGGGACTTCGGGTGAACGGCTGTGGTATCCGACATCTCATACCGGCACGAGATGTGGGGCACCCTTTGATTCGCTACTGGGAAAGAGTCCAAGAGAGTGATTCGCTGCGCGGACGGGGTTATGGGGCCAGGGCGGCCAGGGAGTCTTTTATGGTGGGGGTTCCTCCGGCGGCTATGGTTTTGCGACGGAGTTGATGGAAGGTTGTGAGGATTCCGTTTGCTTTGGCCAGGGCTTCGATCCTGCGGACGTAGGCTTCGAGTTTGGGTCCGGGGATGGCAAAAACGGCTACGTCGTCGGTCAGGACGTCAAGATAGGCGCGCGCTCCACAGCAGCCCAAACTTAGCGCCGCCCGGCCGGTGTTCATGACCTGAGGAACGATGGCGCAGGCCGGCCGCCCCATGGCTGGTGCATTCTGGTTTTCTACCTGCTGGGTTGCTTCAGAGAGGATGAGGGTTTGATTGGCGTTTACGAAAAGGAGCACCACGTCCGGCGGCAAGGGAGATTCGGCCAGGGGCGCATAGGTGACGTACGCAGGCTGGGAGGCCAGAACGGGAATCGACGCCAGATCTTCCGGCCGCACATAGTCAAGGTCACCGAAGACCTTAAGAGCATCCATCAGGTCGGTCTGTTGCGCGGGCGAGGACTGAAGGTTGTGCGTGTAAACACCGATGGCACAGAGATTGTGGTCGGAGGCGGTGGTGGCAAATGCGGTGGCTGCTCCATCCTCCCAAAATCTGCAGCCGGCGGGAACACGGCCGGCATGGCTCTTCACGCCGGCAGGTATCGTGTCGGTGAAGGAAATCGCTACGGGGGGTTGCTGAAGATCGAGGGACGCGGCGAGGATGCCAGCTAGTTGCGAATTCATCTTAACCTTTCACCGTAAAGCCCAACTCGGAAATGAATGCGACGATTGCCTGCTCCGTTGTCTGGCTGGGATGGAAGGCGACCGTGACCTTTCCCTCGGGGTAGGTTGATTTACTGGAAGCGATGCCCTTCTGCCGGCTGAGCATGGTATCGAGGCCGGTGGCGCAAGTGATGCAGCTGAAGCCCTGGACGAAATACGTTACTGTTTTAGTCGATGCCGCGGCCATGCTTTCGAGAGGCGCCAAGCCACCGACGCCGACCATTGTCGCTAATTGAAGAAATTGTCTGCGTATCATTTTCGTTGTCTCCCTATCGGGCGTTTGCTGTACCGGGTTCATATCTCCAGGGTGTCTGGATACTGGCTTGGTCAGAGAAGCGGGTGTCGGTGTAATCGCTGAATTCGATCTTCTTGTTCAATACGCCGGTTTCCATCATGAGATCGCGCACCATATCGAAGTCTGCTTTGCGCGGGGCGAGGGGGCTGTAGGTAACCCTGTCCATGGGCTTGGTGAGGGCCCATCGCAGGAGTGCGGGTTTCTGGTTGTAGTAGAAGCGGCCGACGAAGTCCGCGGCGTCCTCACGATGAGGTTTGCTAGTGTCGAGCCAGAGGCCGGAACGAGCGACTCCATCGACCAGGGTCTGGACCACTTCAGGGCGCTTGTCGATCAGATCCTGGCGTACGACGAGAATGCATGACATGTAGTCGGGCCAGTATTCCCGGGCCTGGAAAAGGACTCGTCCAAAGCCTCCGAGTTCGGCTTGCGACGGGAAAGGTTCACCCATCACGAAAGCATCGATGGCATGGGCTGCCAGGGCGCCCGAAACATCGGGGGGCGCCATCTCGACCATTTTGATTTCGCTCGGCTTGATTCCCCAAACCTTCATGGCGCGAAACACCAGGAGGCGCTCGTCGGAGAAGCGGCTCGGGATGGCGATGGTGCGGCCGCGCATGTCGGCAAAGCTCTTGATGGGGCCGTCCTTACGGACCACGACTGCGCTGCCGTAACGATGGCCCAGGTAGACGATCTTGATCGGGACTCCCTGGGAAACGAGCGCGATGGCCAAAGGCGCGACGACGAAGGCGGCCTGCACCCGGTTCGAGATCAGGGCTTCTTTCATTTCTGGAAAGCCCTGAAACATGCGGGGCAGAAACATTTCACCAGACAGAGAGTATTTGGAGATGTAGTCGGTTACCGGACAAGTGAGCTGGCAAGTGACAGGGAGATAGGCAACCGTGATTTTTCGTTTCTCTGGCGGTTGATAGTCGTTGAGAACCGCTCCCCAATTCACGTTCATCCAGGCGTGCAGCCCGGTAATGAGCAGAAGCCATCCGAACACGCCGAACACGATCTTACGTTTAAGACTCATCGCGGAATCCCCATCGTACGGATTTGATTTTCTCAAGGCGCCGGAAGGCGGTGTCGAGGACCAGCCCGATCAGGCCGATGATCAGCATGGCGGCAACCACCAGGTCGTAGCGCTTGCCGGAGTTGCGCGAATCGATGACGAGGTAGCCCAGGCCGGAATCGACGGCAATCATCTCCGCAGCGACGACGACCAACCAGGCGATACCGAGCGCAATGCGCAAGCCGACGATGATTTTCGGCAGCGCGGCGGGAAACACGACCCGGGTCAGCATGCGGGCAGGGTTGAGGCCGAAGTTGCGTCCGGCGAGCCGGTAGACGGAGGGCACATTCGATACGCCGTCGACGCAGGCCACGACGATGGGAAAAAGTGCTCCGAGAAAGATGAGAGAGGTGGCGGCATGGTCGCCTACGCCCAGCAGGATGATGGCGACCGGAATCCAGGCAATGGGGCTGATGGGGCGCAGTATCTGCAGCACTGGATTAACTACCTGGTTGGCCGCGGGATACCAACCCAGTGTCAATCCCAAAGGGACACCGATGACGACCGCGGCGCCGAACCCTATGAGGACGCGACGAAGAGAATCGATGATGTCGCGCCATAACACTTTCTTCCGGATGAGCTCCGCAATTCCCTTCCCTACATCGTGGGGCGAGGGGAAAATTTTGGTTGCAGTCCAGGCGACGGAATAGTGCCACAACGCGAGAACGAGCGCGCTGGCCAGAACGGGCAAGACAAATTTCTCCCACTTTTTCGGTTCCACGAGTGAGTTCATATTTTGTGGGCCAGACCGATCTGTTGAAAGATGCCGTCGCGAAGTTCCAGATAGCGCGCGGAGCTGATGTCTCGCGGGTGAGGGATATCGATTTCCACGATTTGCTGGATGGTGGCGGGGCGAGCGCTCATGACGACTACCCGGTCGGCAAGCTGCACTGCCTCATCGATATCGTGCGTCACAAAGATAATGGTCTTGCGTTCCGCCTCCCAGATGCGCAGGAGTTCGCCGCGCATGATCAGGCGGGTGATGGAATCCAGCGCGCCAAAGGGTTCGTCGAGAAAGAGCATGTCTGGGTTTACGGCCAAGGCGCGCGCTACTTCGAGCCGCTGTTTCATGCCTCCGGAGAGCGCGGGCGGATAGGCTTTTTCAAAGCCCTCGAGGCCGACCATCTTTATGTAGTGGGCCACTCGCTGCCGCCGTTCCGCAGCCGTCAGATGGAAGAGGCCGAACTCGATATTGCCTTCGACGGTGAGCCAGGGAAAGACGCCGCGTTCCTGGAAGACAAAAATGCGCCGCGGGTCGGGTCCGACCACCACTTCGCCATCTATTTTTATGGTCCCGCTGGTGGGAGATAGAAAACCGGCCATGGTGCTGAGTAGGGTTGATTTTCCACAGCCCGAGGGTCCGAGGAGACAAACAAACTCGCCATCGGCAACCTGCAGGTTGATGTCGTTGAGCACGGGCGTGGTTTCGCCGTCACGGGTAAACACCGTGTGGACGTGCTCGGCTTGCAGCTTCGTTTTTTCCAACTAATCCTCCGAGTAACTCCACCGCAGCGACTTGACGTGTTCCAGGGATCGCATCCCCATATCCAGCAAGAGGCCGATCAGTCCGATAATCACCATACCGGCGACCACCAGGTCATAGCGATTGCCGGCGTTGCGAGCGTCCACAATCAGAAAGCCGAGGCCGGAGCTGACCGCGATCATTTCGGCCGCGACCACTACCAGCCAACCAACCCCCAAGGTGATCCGCATGCCGATGATCAACTGGGGAATGACCGCGGGGAAGAGGACGCGCGAAACTAAGGCGGTTGAGCTGAGCCCGAAATTGCGGCCGGCGTTGATGTAGACAGCCGGGACTCCCTGCACTGCGTTGATGGCGGTCACGAGCAGAGGGAAAAAGCAGCCGAGGAAAATCAGAAAGATTGCGGCTAAGTCTCCGACGCCGAACCAGAGAATGGCCAGGGGGATCCAGGCCAGGGGCGAGATGGGACGAAGGACCTGGATCAAGGGATTCAAGGCCAAGCCTGCCCGGCGGTTCCAGCCGATGAAGAGACCCAGAGGCACAGCGAGAACAACGGCAAGAACAAAGCCCCAGGTGACACGGAACAACGAGGCGACCACGTACTTAAGCAGCAGTCCATGTTGCAATAGGTCGCCGATTCCGGTAACCACTCCCCAGGGCGTGGGCAGGAGATGGATGGGATTCCGGGTGACGGCGAATTGCCAGAGCAGCAGCAGGACTGCTATCAGCGCGATCGGGCGGAGACGGACCATCAAGTCTTTCGACCTCTTTCTGTTCTTAATTCCAGCCTCGGTTTTCAGCCCGTTGGTTTGCAGTCGAATTCTAGCGTCTATACGGGGACTTCTACCTCGACCAAAAGGTGGAGGCTAGAGCCCACCCCGCGTGGCCCAAGGTATGCTGTTGCATGCCTTCCATGCAAACCCCTGCAGACGCGATCGATGTGACGGTTATTGGCGGCGGCCTCGCGGGCATGGCGGCATCGATTCATCTCTCCAAGGCTGGTTTACGGGTTCTGTGTATCGAGCCTGACGTGGCCGACACGAGTTCGGTTGGCGAGTCGCTGGACTGGTCTGCCCCCGGCTTGTTAAAGGCGCTGGGGTTGACCATGGAACAACTGATCGCAGAGAAGATCGCGACTTACAAGCGCCACGTCACGCTGAAATTGGGCGACGGGTGCGACCGCGAATACATTCCTGGTGAATGGTTGGGCAGGCCGCCTTTCAATATCGAACTGCGCACGCTGCATGTAGACCGGAGCCGGCTGAACCAACTCTTGCGGGAGATTGTTGCGAGCCGGGGAGTCACGTTTTTACAGGATCGGGTGGTCGAGGTTGAGACCAGCGGGAGACGGGTCGTAGCCGTCACCACTCAGCTCGGCAACAGAATCTCTTCGCCCTGGTTTATAGACGCTTCGGGCGGTGCGGCATGCCTGTTTGCTCGGGCATTTCGGTTACCCGCGTATGAGTCGGGCCCGCGGAAGGTTGCCATCTGGGGGTATTTTCCGGTTGCCGAGCCGATTGAAGGCACGACGCTATACGCCGAAGGAGTGAAGCCGCGCTATATGGAATGGGTGTGGGAAATACCTATCAATCCCAACACCATCAGTGTGGGATACGTGGCCCCCGGGGAAACCATCAAGACGATGCGTCAACAGGGACAAACGGTCAACGAGATTCTCACCAGGAAGCTAAGCCGGTTTCCACGTTTTGCGAGCCTCCTACAGTCTGTGCCGGCTGTTTCCCCGTCTGTGACTTCTTTTGTTTGCCGGATGCATGGCCGGGTGGCGGGAACGAATTGGCTGATTGCGGGAGAAGCGGCAGCTATGGTGGATCCTATGACCGCGAACGGCGTGACTGCAGCGCTAAGGCACGCATCCGAAGCGTCTCGGATTCTTATCGAGTCTCGCCGCCAGCAAAAGATTCCGTATCTGAAAGCAGCGATGTACAGCCGACGGGTTCTCGGTCTGGCGATGTTCTTCAATCAGGGCATTGAGCGAGTGATCTACGAGTCGCCTATCCGAAATCGGATCGGGGTTCTGCAAGCGGGCGATGTTTATACGGTTCCGGCGTGGAGCCTTAACTCGGTTTATTCGCGTTTTCGGCCGCACGGGACGTGCAAGACGCTCCTGTTTGGATTGTTACTGGATTTGTTCCGCGGGGGCGAGTATCTGCTTTACCAGGTTTGTAAGTGGCTGCAGCCTTCTTCGCGGGCTACGATTTAAGGGTTGTGTTCCGGCGCTCAGGCGCATGATCAAAGTCGCGACTCCAGAAGGCCATCTCCCTTCTGTTCCCACCTAAAAGATGAATCTGGTGGTAAAGGCGAGTTCGTGGTTGTAGGTGTGGAACTGCGAGGTTGCAATTTGCATGCCTGCGCCGAAGGCAACGCCGGTGCGGCTGGTCTCATCACTGGGATGAAATTTTAATTTGCTGAAGAGGATGCCAGGGGTCACGAAGTTTTGCTTTTTTCCATCGTTCTTTCCGGCAAAGAACCAGGTGGTGTTCGACTCTAGCTCTGGCCACACCCATTTGGAGAGGTGATATTGCGCGGTGGTATTCCACGCGATGGAACGACCTATTTTGTTGGTTTCCTCGGTCGGGAGGGTTCCTCCCAGGCAGGAAATGACATCGAATTTGCCAAATCCCTTGCCCGAAAGAAGGGTCGGCGAAACTGAGGAATCAGGGCTGCCGTTACTGTAACTGCCAGTGGGGATAGTCGCGGTGAGCTGGGCGCTGAGCATGAAGGCCCCTTGCTTTTCATTCCTGGAGAAGAAGCGGTACTTGTACAGAAACCCGACATCTCCGAAGCCGTCTTTCGCCTTCGGCGTGTTGTGTTGTATGTAGGGGGCGTAATAGACATCGACTTCGCTGTTAAAGCCGGGAATCAGATTCAGCCCTCGACTTGCGCCGTAGTTCCAGGTAGAGGTGCCTGTGGGCGTGATCTGGCGGGTGAAGTCGGCACGAAAAACCTGGATCAGCATGGGATAGGGCGCGACCAATGGCGGCGGCCATGACGGCTGCCTGGCCTGGGCCGCACTGGCTCGCGATTCCCATTTAGCAAAGAAGTTGTCCTGGGAAAGCAAAGGACTGGATGTGGCCACCAGAAGGAACAGCAGGGTCAAAAGTTTTTGTCTCATATTGTCTGCGTAAGGGTTGCTTGAACGGGAGGGCGCGGTCAACCTCCCAACGATTGAAACCTGTATCCACCTTTCGGCGGAGGGCCGGGCAAAATGAAAGAATGGGTTATTCTGGGACACGATGCTGGATCAGTACATTGAGCGCGTAGTTGATCTCACCGAGCCGGAAGCGAACCAACTCTATCGCCTCTCGGTCGAGGAGGCAAGAGAGTTTGTGCTGAACGGAGCCCCGGAGGCGGTAGGCCGCATCGCGGGCTCGTTTGCGCTGGTTGCGCGCGCGGGCAAGACGGTGAGAATGGCGCGCTCGCTTGACCGCCCATTACGCTACTTTCTGGCTAAGCGGCGGGAAGGTCCGGTACTGATTGTCGCATCGCGCATCGATGCGATTTACAACTGGTTGAAAGTGGAGGGGCTCGAGGCGCAGTTCCACCCCAGCTATACACGCATGGTTCCGGCGCATCATGTGGTTACCTTGCAGCTTATCGGTTGCCCCGATCCGGACCCGGTCTATACGCGCTTCTTCACGCCTGCGCAGGGCGTGGGCACGACGGACCTCGACGAAATCGGGCGGGCATATATTGGCGCGCTGGCTGACGAATTGGCGCAGTGGCTACCCCGGGTGCCTTCGCAGGAGCCTATCGGCGTGTGCTTTTCGGGGGGCATCGACAGCGGCAGCGTTTTCCTGGCCACGTATCACGTCATGCTTAAGCTGGGGATGAATCCCTCGCGGCTTAAGGCTTTTGTGCTCGATCTGGGGGATGGTCCCGATGTTGACCAGGCTCGTACTTTTCTCGATGGAGTCGGCCTGGGGCTTTTCCTTGAACCGGTGGCAGCCGATGAGAAAGCGCTCGATGTCGATGAGACGATCCGTGTGGTGGAAGACTACAAAGCGCTGGATGTGCAGTCAGCCACCATGGCGATGGCGTTATGCCGGAGCCTGCGCCAACGCTATCCGGAGTGGTGCTACCTAATTGATGGAGACGGCGGGGACGAGAATCTCAAGGATTATCCGATTGAGCAGAATCCTGAGCTCACGATTCGCAGCGTGATCAACAACCCGATGCTGTATCAGGAGGGTTGGGGTGTGGGGAAGATCAAACACTCCCTGACTTACAGCGGCGGACTCAGCCGCTCTTACAGCAGGACCTATGCTCCGGCGCATCACTTCGGTTTTCGCGGGTTCAGCCCGTTTACTCAGCCTGCCGTGATTGCGGTGGCGGAAAGTATTCCGTTCATCGAACTCACTGACTATGATGTGGAGCGGCTGTACCGGTTGAAGGGTGAGATTGTATCGCGCGGGGTCAAGGCTGTGACCGGACTGGAGATGCCCGTGTTCTCCAAGCGGCGCTTCCAGCATGGGGCTGTTTCTGAAAGCACGATGCATTCCAAGCTACCGTTTCGCGAGGCGGAGTATCGCCAGAAGTTTCTGTCGCTGTATTCATGAACTCTGTAGCGGATGCCTGGATACTGAGCCGCCGTCCGGCGCGGGAGAAACGCGATCCGTATCTTCCATATGAGTATTTTGTAGAAGAGGAGTGTGCGGGCCGGGGTGTGGTTGTACCGGTAGCCACTATTTTTCTCACCAATCGGGAATGCCCGTTTCGCTGCCTGATGTGCGATCTGTGGCGCAACACTCTCACGGAATCGGTTCCCGTGGGGGCGATCCCGGCACAGATCGATCATGCGCTTCTGAACCTGCCGCCCGCACGACAAATCAAGCTTTATAACAGCGGCAGTTTTTTCGATCCGCGCGCAATTCCTACCCAGGATTATGCGGCCATCGCACAGCGCGTGCGGCACTTCGATCGGGTCATCGTCGAGAATCATCCCGCGCTCATCGGGGATGCGTGCTTGCGATTCCGCGAAATGTTCAGCGGCAAGCTGGAGATTGCGATGGGGCTGGAGACGGCGCATCCGGGAGTGCTCGGGCGGCTTAACAAGCGCATGACGCTTGATCAGTTCTCGGCCGCGGCGGATTTCTTGCAGCGCAACGGGATTGATCTTCGGGTTTTTATCCTGGTGCAGCCTCCTTATATGCGTGCAGCCGAGGCGCTGATGTGGGCGGAGCGCTCTTTGGACTTCGCTATGGAGCAGGGTGCCACGGCCGCGACCCTGATCCCGACGCGTGGGGGAAACGGCGCCATGGAGGAGCTTGCGGCAAGCGGCGACTTCTCTGCTCCTGCGTTGCATACGCTAGAGTCCGCGATGGAGTACGGCCTGGGTCTCAAGGCGGGCAGAGTCTTCGCCGATCTTTGGGGATTGCGTGAGTCCTGCGCGCATTGCCATGAGCAACGCGCCGGCCGCCTGCGGCAGATGAATTTGCAGCAGGTGGTTACGGAGAGGATTTCTTGTAACCGTTGCGGCGGTGCAAGTTGACTGGCAGGTTCGACCTGGCCGTGATCGGGGCCGGCTTCGGCGGCAGCTTGATGGCGATGATTGCGCATCAACTGGGGCTTTCGGTGGTTTTGCTGGAACGGGACCGGCATCCACGGGTCACGATTGGAGAATCCACCACACCGCTTAGCAATCTGCTGCTGGAGCGGCTCAGTGTTACGTATGATTTGCCGCGGATCGCACCGCTGGCAAAATGGGGAAGCTGGCAACGGAGTTATCCGGAGATCTCGTGTGGACTCAAGCGCGGGTTCAGCTTCTTCCACGAGGACGGTCAACTGCTGGTGGCAGCGAGCCCACATGATGACATCGCGGACACTCATTGGTACCGGGCTGACGTGGATCACTTCCTGGTTAAAGAGGCGCAGAGGCTTGGGGTCGAGTACCACGACGACACTCGGATTGAGAGCCTGGATTTTGCGGAGGATGGCGCGACTATTGTTGGTCGGACGGGGATGAGTGGTTTCGGTTCCAGGCGGGTTTTGTGATTGATGCGACCGGGCCGCGCGGGTTTCTGCATCGTGCGCTGCGGCTGGAAGAGTCTCCATTGCCAGGGCTGCTGGCTACTGAGAGCCTGTACAGCCACTTCACTGGCGTAGGGCGCTCGGAAGTTGGCGGAGACACGCCACCCTATCCTGTCGGATGATGCGGCTGTGCACCATGTGTTTGAGGGCGGATGGGTTTGGGTGCTTCGATTCAACAACGGAGTTACCAGCGCCGGCGTCGCTGCTACACAAGCGGTGGCGCGGAGTTGGGGCTTAGCGAGGGTGAACCTGCGTGGCAGCGGCTTCTTGAGCGCCTGCCGATGTTGAAAGCGCAGTTCAAGCAGGCGGTTGCGTGCCAGCCATTCCGGCACTATGCCGGCTTTGAGTTTTCGTAGCCGTAGCATCGTGGGCCGGCGATGGGCGATGTTGCCTTCTGCGGCTGGTTTTGTTGATCCTCTGCTGTCTACGGGTTTTGCTCTCACGTTGATGGGTATAGAGAGGCTTGCGCGGATTCTCCAGAACTGGTGATTCCTCGCTGGAGGAATTGCAGGGATATGCACAGCAAACAGAAAGTGAGTTACTGGCTGCGTGCCGGCTGATTGGCGCGCTGTACGCGACTATGGGCAATTTCCCTGCGTTTACCGCGGTGTCGCTTTTATATTTTGCCGCGGTCAGTTTTTCTGAGAGCGCGCTGCGATTGGGCAAGCCGGAGTTGGCGGCTGGATTTTTGTTGGATGAGCATCCGGGTTCGGGCCGGCGGCTCGGGTCTGCTCGAGCGCGCGTACATTGGATGGGGATGCGGATAGGTTGGCGTTTACGCAAGAGGTGTTGCGGTTGATAGAGCCTTTTAATTTGGGGGGTTCGGTGATCCGGCGCGTCGAAATTGGTACCCGGTGCGCGGGGAGGACTTGCTGGATTCGGCGTACAAATTGGGAGTCGGCCGGGAGGAGATTACTGGCAATGCTGGATAGGACGGGCTTTTGGGGCCGATGGGGCCACTGCAGATCCCTCCGCTACGCTACGCTCCGGTCGGGATGACAAGGGGAGAGTGGTGACTCCATCTGAGATCGCATAGTGGATGAGAAAACAGCAGGTCCCTCCACTGCGCTTCGCTCCGGTCGGGATGACACTTCATTTTGCAAGTACAAGGTCACATCCTCTACGGGTAAGCGTCAGGATGACACTTCATTTGCAAGTAGGGATCACACCCTCTACGGGTGCGTCGGGATCGAAAATTCTCAGTTTGCAAGTAAAAGTCGTACCCTGTTCGATGGGTCGGGTTGCACTTCATTTGCAGGGAAAGCGTACGCACCCAAACTTACGGCTTCGGCTTCTGAAATACGAAGGCATGCGCCGCAACGATTCCCTTACCTTCCTGCACGGTGATGGTCTGATTGGGCTTGATGTTTTCGATGGCGTCCTTCTGGCCGCTGGGCCACGCAATCGTAAGCCGCATTTTTCTGGCTGGGTCGGGCTTCCCCAAGCCCGAAGGTTACAGGTAACTCACTTTGCGACAAATAGCCGGAACCTGTCTTTCACCATACGTAACAGACGAATGTTATTGTCGACCTGGAGGGTCAGCTTCGCTCCGATACCATCGCGATTGGAGCGCGTGCCGAGCAACTTGACCCGTAGCATATCGTTTTGATTGCCGTTCTCGTTACGGAGCAGCCGTGCCGGGCCATTGGCCTCGGTGATCACCAGGTCGAGATCGCCGTCATTGTCAAAGTCCGCATAGGCGGCGCCCCGGCCCACCATTGGCCTCTGCAGCGCAGGACCTAATTGCGTCGACATGTTGTCAAACAGGCCCCTGCCCTTGTTTCGAAATACCAGTGCAGGCTCCGCATACTTCAGATGCGGTTGCGTCACGCTGATGTCGTCGGCTACGTGACCATTCACTGCCAGGATATCGAGCAGGCCATCCAAATCGTAGTCGAAGAAGAAGGTGCTGAAGGTGAGCGACTGCAATGACCAGCGGTCGATCCCCGTCGCTATCGGAAGCAGAGGAGTAAAGACCTGAGCCGTCGGTGCGGTACAGCGCCATGCCCTCATTGGTAAAGTTGCCGATCACCAGGCCGGGATGGCCGGAGTTTTCATAGTCGCCGTTATCCACTCCCATGCCCGCCCGGGTGGCGCCGGCGTCGCTGTAGGCCACGCCCGCCTGCACGGCAACATCGGTGAAGGTGCCGTTATGGTTATTGCGATAGAGCTTATTCGGCTGGGTGTCGTTGGTCACCAGCAGGTCGAGCCAGCCATCGTCATCGTAGTCAAGCAGGGCAATGCCGAGTGACTTGCTGGTTGCGTCGTATAAACCGGCGCGCTGGGTAACATCCTCAAAGGTCCCGTCTGCCGCGATTGTGGTAGAGCCTCGCACTCTCGCCTTTGTAAATTTGGGGGGTGCAATACGACTTGTTTTTTGTGTCCAGGGAGCAAACCTGATCCGTCTCCACCGACCATTCCACGTAATGCGCCACAAACAAGTCCAACTTGCCGTCGTTGTCGTAGTCGAACCATACGGCGCCGCTCGGAGAACCCACTGCCGCCCAACTTTCGCCCGCGCCGTCACATCAGTGAAGCGGCCGTTGCCAAGATTTCGGAACAGATGGTTGCGATCCCACGGCTGTGATGTAGATGTCTTCCTTGCCGTCGTTGTCGTAGTCACCGACGGCGCAACCCATGCCATACATCTCCACCGCCAGCCCGGCTTGCCGGGTGCGGTCAGTGAAGGTTCCATCTCCATTGTTGTGGTAAAGAGCAGGGTAGGATTTGGAGGAGCCATGACCTGGCCAATCCATCGAGTTCACGAACAGGATGTCCTGCAAATCCGTCGTTGTCGTAATCGAAGACACAGACGCCGCTCCCCATCGTCTCGGGAAGGTATTTTTTGCCAAAGGCGCCGCTGTGATGGCGAAAGGAAATGCCGGACGCGGCGGTCGCGTCAACGAAACGAATCGGTCCCGAAGGCCGTTGCGCCCATGCACTCGAGTATAAGACTCAGCAGCAGGCACAGAATGATAGCGAGGCCGTAGAGGACTTCAGGCATGCGCGACCAGCAGGCGGGCTCGGCGGGACGTCCATCCACATTTCGATCAACATGGCCGTAGGTCCCACCAGGAAGAGAGCGTAGAACGGAGCATACACCGCCTGGTGGAGGCGCAGCACCATCTCTACCGCGGCTACCGCAAATACCGTCATGCACTGGCCGGTTTTAGAGCGCACCGTGGTCTTGGGATCGGTAATCATGAAAAAGATGAACAGCTGATACATCGGCCCGGTGATGGGAGAAATTTCTGACCGCCAGGGATCGCCCGTGATCCAACTGCGAAGCAAGGCGAACGCGAAGAACGACAGCTACATAAGTTGCACTGATGTGGAAACGCCGAGACGCCAGATGATCGCCGACCCCAACGTCCAGATCACGAGCATCGGCCAGACAAAATTTCCCCACTGGATGCTCAATCCCGCCACTGTGCCGGAAGCGAGAATGAACATGGCTACGATGCCAAAGTTGGATGGATTCCAGATGTGCCGATCGTGAACGCGGAGCACGTACTTCGACATGATGGAGATCAGCGCGCATAGCGCATACGGCCAGAAAGCGGGGGAGCGCACCAGGATACCTACGCTAATGCCGGTGATGTAGGCACTCGCCAGGTTCGGCCACTTGCCCAAGTAGATGCGCGAGAGAACCAGCTCCGCGACAAGGCTGGTGACAATCGCCAGCAGGGTCCGGGTGTAACTCTCGAGGATGCCGTACGAGAGCTGGCCTACGAGCAGAACGCAGGAGATCAGCAACGGGGAGAGATAACGATTAGATGGGCTGAAGAACCGCTTCCACGCCGCGCAAGCTTCGCCGGTTGCGCAGTAGCTCACTTCGTTACTCATTCAGCCTCTTTGACATTGTAGAGCTTTCCGGCGACGAGGTTTTCGACGGTCTGCACTTTGCCCGACGGCCAACGGATGACCGCCTTCTCGATCTGCGGATTCCTGCCCAGCCCGAAATGCAGCCTCCGATCGTTCTGTGCGGCAAAACCGCTGCCGCCGGAAACCTCCTGCACCTGCTGGCGGCCGTTCCAATAGAGAGTGACCTGAGCGCCGATCGCGCTTCGGTTGCTCTTCGTACCTTCGAGGGCAAGTTCGACCCACTCATTTTCCGGGCTCACCGTGTTCTTGTAAATCAGCAATGGACCACCCTGGTTGGCCACCACCACATCGAGAACCCCACGATTCCACAAATCGGCCAGCGCAACTGAGCGCCCGTCATAGGTATCGGTTGCGCCCACGGCCTGGGCTACATCCACAAATTTTGCCGCCCCATCGTTGATCCAAACCTTCTTCTGCTGATAGCCCGATAAACTGCGGCCATTGAAGGCTGGCCAATCGGCTGCGTCGGCGATGATCTTGCTGTTGCCCCCCGCTACCCTGGAGAAGTCATACCAGTAACTCTGCGTCCGGCTGAGGGAGATATAGCCGTTGGTGAGGTACAGGTCGAGATTGCCATCGTTGTTCAGGTCGCCGAACTGCGCGCCGAAGCTCCAGCCACCGAGTTCTACGCCCATATCCCGCGCCAGGTTTTCATACTTCAAGCTCGATTCACCGTCGCGGGGCACCCAGAGATTGTTGCCCTGAATCAGCACCCCTTCTTGCGAGATATTCGAGACATAGATGGCGTACTTACCCTGGTTCAGAATGTCCCCGTAGGCGACGTTCATGCCACTCTTGGGCGCGAATCCTACGCCGGTCGCCTCGCCTGCCTCCTTAAAGTGTCCGCCATCATTCAAGTACAGCTCGGATACTCCGTAGTCGTTGGCAATGAACAGGTCGGGATGTCCGGTGCCTCGCAAGTCCGCGGCAGAGGCGGCAAGCGCCCACCGATTGCTCTTGATCCCTACCTTTTCGCTGACCTCTTCAAACCTGCCATTGCCCAGATTGTGAAACAAGAACTTTCGGCCGCCGTTTTTGGCGTACTCAAAACTCTCCGGCATCATGCGCGTGGTATCCAAATGCCATAGGTCCAGGTTTTCGGAGTAGTAGCCGCCCACGAACAGGTCGAGGAGTCCGTCGCCATCGTAGTCGAACCAGACGGCGGTGTTTGCGTTGATCCATGGCGGCAAGCCGGCGGTATCCGTGACTCGCGTGAAGCCGCGGCCCTGGTCGTTGTGGAAGAGCTCAGGCTTTCCCCACTTGATCAGAAATAGGTCTTCGTAACCGTCATTGTCATAGTCGCCCCAGACCGCTCCCATGGAGACGCCGCTTCCGGCCCGGTTCACGTCGGCAAGCGCCATTGGCCCGGCCACATCCTGGAAGGTGCCGTCATGCATATTGTGGTACAGGTGGTTCTGGCTGCCGATTGCGCTGTTGGTCGCGTAGAAATCGGGCCAGCCATCGCGGTCAAAATCGACGATGGATACCGAAGCGCCCATCGACGCGACCTCGGGCATGATGCCATTCAGCTTGGGGTCCAAAGTTGGCGCCTGGTGAATAAAGGTTACGCCGGCCTGTTGCGAGACTTCCTGCAGATGAAAGCCGTATCTTGCTAAGGCCTGGCCCTCATTCAACTTTTCCTGGGCCTCTTGCCGGCCGCGCAGAAACCTGCTTGACGGCAAGGGGAGTCGCTAACAAGCCTACAAAAATAATGGCCAGAATGATTCTCGCGGTGAGGCTCGCCTTCATTGGGTTACGCTGCTCCTAAGTGCCTGCTCCATGGGCTCGGAGGTCACGTACCGGGTGTGATAATTCTGCCAGTCCTGCGGGTGTTGGCGGTACACCCACTCGTTCTCCAGATTGCCTGGAGCCTCGTTGTACTTACTTCTCGCGTGATAGGGCAAGGGTTGCACGGTTCGAGACTGAACAGTGTTGTAGTCCCCGTCCTTAATCCATCCGTCGCCGGCAATCACATAATCCCGCACCCATCCTGCGGGGGGAGGGGGTTGCTGGGCAAACTGCAAAGTGATCTCGTCGCCGGCGTTCATGATCACGTAGCGATCATCGATGGCGGTGAGCAATTCGCGGACATCCCCGTAGCGAGTGTAGTAGCCCTCGAGATCGCGCCATATTTGTTTGCTGGCTGCGATGCGGTTGTAATCGGGCAACTCGGGAGATGAAGCATTTGCCTGGTGGACCACAGAATATCCCCGGTAATGGAGGTCCGCCAGAGACGGATCCAAGCGCGTGACCTTGAGTTGCGCATCGGGCAGGCCCTGGGCCCACTCGATCGAATCCCAGTAGATTTCAAGGTTGGTCCGCAGACGCAGCTTGCGGGGCGTGCCAGGCAGAAAGACATTCTCGAGGTTGATGAGGCAGGTTTTCTTCCGGCCTGCGGGGAAGCCCAGGTTTGACTGGACGGTGCGCCATCCGCCGTGTTCGTCAGGCACTTCCAGGCTCAGAGCACGCGCCTTTTCGTGATGCCCCTGGCTGATGGCGACGTTCACTGAGGAGTCTGTCGGGTGCACCCATCCCCGGGCGATCAACCACAGGGGTCCGGTCGCGGGTACGTCGTTGCCCAGTTCGACTTCGACAAAGTGATTGCGGGTGAGTCCCTGATATTGGCCGCGCCCAAAGGTGTCGAGATACCTGTCATCGAGCTTGCTGACGATCGCGGTCACATCGGTGCCCTGATCGTCTGTCGCTCTGGCAATGGCATGGGGAGGCGCGACGCTGGTGATGGCCAACTTGACCGGTGGAATCACAAACCGCTCATCGGTGAAAATCTCGGTGCCGGCTGGATGATCGACCACCATCAATTTCAGGTAGTCGTAGTAGTAGGTTTCCCATAGCTCTCCGGTCAGCCTCAGGTCGTAGTAGCCATCGTGTGGGACGAGCTGATCGTGGCCGATTTTGTACCATTCCTCAGTGGCTGCGATTCCCGGGGAGCCCACCGAATCAATTTGCAGTCCAATTGCCGAACCCCAGGGCACTGCATCCTTAACGAAGCCAATCTGCTTACCGTTCCAGGCAAACAGAAAAGGACATGAACCTTTAAGACGCTGCTCGGTTAACACTTCCTGATCCGCCTGCAACGCGAACTCTGCGTTTTCCATGCCATTGGGCCATTGAATTCTTACCACATCGGCGCCGCGCTGGTCGCCCAAGCCGAAATGCACCTGGGGCGACGTGATCGGCTGCTTTTGCACCATCAGGCCGGAGCGCAGTTCCATCTCCCCTCCGATACCGAAGGAGTTGATGCGCTGGTCTCCCGTCGCCACCCGTGCTCTTGGACGAAGGATCTGCCACTGATACTTTTTAGTTCCCTGGTTGATTGCCTGCTGAGCGTGGCCTTCGGCGGAGAGCCCCAGGAGATCGAGTCTTCCATCGCCATTGAGGTCGGCAACGCCAAGGACCCGCGCAGAGCCGGCTGGGGTGGGCTGCTGAGTGAATTTCTGCGCTCCACTGCCCAGCCAGAGCAACGCGCCGGGAGGATCTCCGGGATTGAGTGCGACGGAGGTTATCAGTAGATCCACCGCACCATTGTTGTCCAGGTCCGCAGCATGCAAGCGCACGTCTCGCGCAAGCCGCGGGGCGTTCCCCAGCGGGACCACGGTCCATCCCTCACCCGCGCGGGTGATCGCGACCAGCGCACCGGTTTCCTCAACAGCCACCAGGGCAAGCGTTCCCGACGTGCTCACGTCGGCGACGGTCACCGCTTTCACATGGGGCAGATTGGCAGGCAGTGCCAGTTGGTTAAACACGCCGCCTCTCTGGTTTTGAAAGAAGTGCAGCGCGCCGGAACCATCGATCATAGCGGCGTCGGGATTGCCGTCGCCATCGAGATCGGCCCAGGCTAGGCCACGCAGGCCTGCGACCCCGGCAAACGGATGCGTGGTGGTAAATGTTCCGTCACCGTTGTTTCTCAACACCAGCGGCGCTCCTTGTGCGCTGGCGAGGAGGATGTCCATATCCCCATCCGCCTCGACATCGATGGCCCAGGCACCGGTGTAGGCGGCACTCAACACGGCTGGGGGCAGCTTGGTCTGCGCGGTTACATCGGTAAAGGATGCGGGGCTTTCCTGACGCTGGAAGCGAACGCCGCCTTCGCCGGCCAGGACGAGGTCCATTTTGAAGTCGTAGTTGAAATCGACCGGCAAGATGGACTCGGGCTGAAGGTCCGCGGATCTGCCGGGAAAAGGAAACTCCGCGCCAGTGGCCAGCTTGACGCTATGGCTGTTGGCTACGGCAATCACTGGCGCGCCTTCGCCGCTCAGCGAGACAGCTCCAATCCAGGTCCATGGGTTCCCTTGCAGAGAGGTTAGATCCGTAACGTGGAAGTTGATGGTCGTATCGGCCGGTGGCGGGGTAAAGCTTGGCGTGGGTAGCAGCAGGAAGCGAGTGAACGGCGTGGCGTCGTTCCCTGCTGCCGGCTGGATCACGCTGAGACTCTGACGGAAGTCCGGCAGGCGCATTAACGAGTTGCGAAGAAAGGCAATGCGAACAGCTGCGGTTCGGGGATCGGGAGCGGTGGCCGCAGTCTGCAAAGCGGTCCACTGCTGTTGCACCTCCGGCGGCCAGGTTGCGGCGCGAGCCGTCAACTGCGCTACCACCGAGTGCAGGGTCTGCGCATCGCCTTGCTTTGCCGCCGCACGCCCGAGTTCCAACAAAGCCGCGGTGTTGCCTGGTTGGTCGGCCAGGATCCTCTGCAGCAGTTGCTGAAATTCGGCTGCGCCATTGAGGTCGCCCTGACGTTCTATTTCCTGGGCGAGCAAGTACATGGCACGCACGTTATGCGGGTTGAGTTGGACTGCTTTGCGCAGCTCGACAATGGCCTGCGACGGATTGCCACGTTTGCTTTCTAGTAGACCGATCAAATAGTGGATCTGGTCATTCTGCGGGACCAGCTTCTGCGCTCGCCCCAGGCGTTGCGAGGCGACATCGAAGTTTCCCTGGCGTAGCGCGAGCAAGCCCCAGTTGGCCCAGCCAGCCGGCTCTCCTTCCGCGAGCTGAGTCGCCCGCTGGAGGGTGGTGTCAGCACGCACGTCGTCCCCCACTTGCAACGCTGCGAGGCCTACATAGAAGGATTTGACTTCATCCAGATATGCCGTGGTTCCGGTTTTTGGGAGGTTGGAGGAATGGCATCCGCTCAGGAGCAGCGCTAGTGTGCAGGCCAGGCTTCGATTTCTTCCAATGCGCATTCGACCCGGTAAGCAAGTCACCACGCTAGATTACGTTAAATGGCGACAGGTCGAGGGTAGATGGGTCGGGTGGAGATGGAAGTCAACCTTTTGGTTGACCATGACGCTGCTTTGGGGACTTAAGTTTGGCGGGAAGGATTCGGGAGGGCCGAGGGCACACTGCAGATCCCTCCGCTACGGTCGGGATGACAAAGGGTGGGGCGGTGCTTCCATTTGGATTTGATATGGAGGATTGTGAACAGCAGGTCCCTCCACTGCGGTCGGGATGACACTTCTGTTTGGGACTTTGAGGTTTGGCGGGAAGAATTCGGGAGGACCGAGGGGCGCACTGCAGATCCCTCCACTGCGCTACGCTTCGGTCGGGATGACAAAGGGTGCGGCGGTGCTTTCATTTGGATCTGATATCGGGGATGCTGAACAGCAGGTCCCTGTCGCCACTGCGTGTAAAAGGATAGACCGGCCGCGCCGGTTGCTTAGGCTAGACCTGGTCTTTCGTGCGCAGGCCGCGAATGAGCAGGGGCATCACGAACAGGATTGCCAGAACGGTGGTGAACATGCCGCCCACAACAACGCGGGCCAGCGGTTGCTGGGCTTGAGCGCCAATCCCGTTGGCTATCGCAGCAGGGCAGAGGCCCAGGCCGGCTGCCATACAGGCCATGACCACCGGGCGCATTTCATCACTGCAGCCTTTTTTCAGGCCGGCTTCAAAACCTTCTTCTTGTTGCGCCCGGCGGATGCCGGAAAGGAAGACGACCGCGCCCAGGGTGGCAACCCCGGTGAGCGAGGTGAAGCCAACCGCCGCTGAAATGCTGAAGGGTGTGCGGGTGAAGAAGAGCGCCAATACACCGCCGATGGCCCCGAACGGCAAGGTACCAAGCACGATGAGGGCGTCTTTCCACGTCCGAAATTGGATGTAAAGCAGGATCAGGATCGCGACCAGGCTTATGGGGATGATGAAGGCAAGTCGGCGCTGTTCCTTGCGCAGGCTATCGAACTCTCCCGCCCAAGTGTAGTTGTACCCCGACGGTAGCTTTATTTTGTTGGCCAATTCGCGCTGCAGGTCCTGAATCGTAGTGGCGAGATCGCGTCCGCGTACGCTGAATTTAATTGGAATATAGCGGCGGCCGTTCTCGCGGTAGATCATGAACGCGCCATCTTTTGTCTCTACGTCGGCAATCTGCCCTATGGGGATTCTGTTGCCATCAGGCGTCGGCAGCAGGATGCCCTGAATCGCATCGGTGCCATTGCGGAACCGTTCCGGGAAACGGACGGTGAGATCGAACCTGCGGTCGCCTTCAATGACCTGGGTGACGGCTGCGCCCCCCACAGCAGCTTGAATGGTGGCATTGACGTCGGCCGGCGCGAGACCATAACGCGCAGCCTTCGCGCGATCGATCCGAATGAGAAGGCTGGGCTGGCCGCCAACGCGAAAGACGCCTACATCCGCAACACCCCTCACGGATTGCATCACCTGCGAGATCTGGTTGGCGAGACGCGACAGGGTGTCAAAATCGTCGCCGAACAGCTTGAGCGAATTTTCTCCCTTAACGCCGGACATCGCTTCTTCGACGTTGTCCTGAATGTTCTGGGAAAAGTTCAGATCCATTCCAGGGATTTTGGAGAGGCGATGATTCATCTCATCGATCAATCCGTTCTTGGTCAGACCCGGACGCCACTCACCGGGAGGTTTGAGCGCGACAGAGACTTCCACGTCGTTGAAGGTCACGACATCGGTCCCGTCATCGGGGCGGCCCATTTGCGAGACGGCCTGGATCACCTCGGGAGACTTGGCAATCTGCGCCCGCAGCTCGTCCGCAATGTTTGCCGCGGCGTCGAAAGAAATATCCTGCGGGAGAGTAGCGCGAATCCACAAGTTGCCCTCTTCGAGAGGCGGCATGAATTCTCCGCCAACAAAGGTGAAGAGGATGCCGGCTACGACCAGGCAAGCCAGGGCAAACGTCCAGGCGAGCCAGGGATGGGCGAGGACTCGGGGAAGGCCATTGTCGTATCGGCGGAGGAGAAAGCCTCCCAGAAACGTTTCGTGCTTCTCCTGCTTCAACTGGGTAGGAACGACCAACTTGGCCAGCACCGGAGCGAAGATGAGGGAAAAGATGAGAGCACCGGTCAGTGCGAACCCATAGGTGACCGACATGGGCGCGAAAATCTTGCCGGGAACGCCCTGCATGGTGAAAAGAGGAATGAATGCCACGAGAATGATGAGGGTGGCAAAGAGCACGGGCTTGGCAGCATTGCTGGTGCCTTCGATGATGAGATCGACGTTGCTTTCGTCTTCTGTGCGCCGTGAAAGCTTGCGATAGATGCTTTCCAGCACGACGATCGAGGCATCTACGAGAATGCCAAAGTCGATGGCGCCGATCGAGATCAGATTGGCCGACTGGCCGGTGAGCACCATCATGGAAAAAGCAAAAAGCACGGCAAAGGGGATGGTGGCCGCGGCGAGGAAACTGATGCGCAAGTCGCCAAGCATGGTGATCAAAACCAGGGTCACGAGAGCCAGCCCTGTGAAGACAACGTGGCGGACGGTTTTCGTGGTGGTGTTGATGAGGTTGGTGCGGTCATACACGGTGCTGATGTGCATGCCCGGAGGCAGCAAACCACCGTGGTTCAAGTCGTGAATTTTCTGTTTCAGGCCCTCGAGCGCGGGAAGGGACTTCTCCTGCTTTTGCAGCAAGACGATGCCCAGCACGACGTCGGGATCGCCATTGCGGCCGACCTTTCCAAGGCGGGGCTGGATGCCCTCTTTCACCTGGCCCAAATCGCGCACCAGGACCGGAGCTCCATTTCGTTCGGCGACGACGACGGAACCAATGTCATCGGTGTTCTTCAACAGCCCTATTGCACGCACGTTGATGCTTTGATCGCCGAGGGTGAGATAGTTGCCGCCGGCGTTGGCATTGCTGTTCTGAATGGCGTTGAGCACCTGGGGCAGGGTGACGTTCATGGCCAGCAACTTGTTGGGGTCGACCTCGACCTGATACTGGCGGGTGGTGCCACCAAAGGTCGTGATATCGATAATGCCGGGAACCTGCTTCAGTTCGCGGCGGACGAGCCAGTCTTGTGTGGCCTTCAGCTCATTCAGCGAATAGCCGCCACCGGTGAGCTGATAGCGGTAGATCTCACCGATAGGCGACCAGGGCGAGAGTTGAGGCTGCAATCCGCCGGGTAAAGACAGCGTCTGGAGACGGTTCAGGACTTCCTGCTTGTCGCGGAAATAGTCGCTGTCGAAATTGAAATAGAGCTTTACGTCGCTGAGCCCGAAGATGCTGATGGAGCGCACCTGATCGAGGTGCGGGGTACCGTTCAACGTGGCTTCCACGGGAACGGTCACCTGCTGTTCCATTTCTTCGGCAGACCACGAGGGGTTCTGGGTGATGATTTCGACCAGGGGCGGTGACGGATCGGGATACGCTTCGATGTCGAGTTTGGAAAATGCGTAGACGCCGACTTCCAAAGAGACGACAAATACAATCAGCACGATGGCGCTGTACTCGAGCAGGGTTCTGATCAGTGCCTTCATGCTCAGTCTCCGGTGGGGGCGCGGAGCAGCGCCGCCCCGGTCGTGACGACCTGATCGCCGTCTTTGAGCCCGGAGGTCACCACCACCGTTTTGCCGCGCAAAGCGCCCGTGGTCACCTGGCGCCGCTCATACTTTCCCGGATCCGTCTGGAGGAAGACATAGCTGGAGGAGCCTTCGTGAACGACCGCGGTCGTGGGAAGAACAAATTCCGGTGCGGTGGTACGCGCGATGGAGAGATTGGCGAACATTTCAGGCTTGAGGCGATGCCTCGGGTTGGGCAGGACCACGCGCACCTTGAGGGTTCGACTGGTGGGATCGAGGGCATCGGAGATATTGGAAATCGTGCCGTGCAGTGTTTCATCCGGATAGGCGGGAAAGGTTACTTCGACTGATTGAGTGGCGCGGACGGTATTTAGGTCCCGTTCATAGACATCGCCAAGGATCCAGACCGAGTCCAGGTTGGCGACGGTGGCGATGGGATTCGCGTTGTCCAGGGAACGCTGCATTTCACCGCTGGCCGATCCGATGTCGAGCACCGCGCCGCTAATGGGTGCGCGCACGGGGGCCGAGTCGGATGATCCTTCGGGGGAGAAGCCTAGCATGTGAATTCGCTGGATGGTGCGGGTGAGCTCGGCGTGCGCTGCCTGATCCGCGGCTTCGAGGTCCTCGTAGTCGCGTTGCGCGATCACCTCGTGCTGGAGCAGAAGCTTGGCACGATCCAGTTGGTGGTCGGAACGGGCTACTTCGATTTTCGCCTTATCGTAGTCGGCTCGCGCCGCGGCAATCTCGCTGCTTTGGATGAGGCCAATGGTTTGCCCCTTGGTTACGTCCTGCCCGGGCCGCACATACAATTCGACCAGTCGGCCGGTGATCTGAGAGTAGATGTGGACCACGCGGGTGGGGTCGGGCACGACGCGCGCGGGGAGGATCAGCCGATCCGTAACTGACTGCGGATGGACGGTAGTGACCTCGATCGGGGCTTTCTGTGTGGTGTCGTCGCCCGCGGCCGATGGGGCGCATGCTCACTGCAGCCCAGACATGCGAGCAGGATGGCTATCCAGATACGACGAAGGGCGCGATACGACGTGGGATCCTGGGAGGCAGGACTCATGGGACCATCTCCGAGGCAGCGACATAGCTGAGTTGGTGGAGACCAAGCCAGACCTGAACATTGGCATTCAAGGCATCGAGATTGGTTTGACGGTAGTCGCGAAGAGCATCGAGGTAGTCGAGCAGAGTACTGCCTCCATGGCGATAGCTGAACTCCAGGTTGTCGCGCACGCGCGAAGCTAAGCCGAGATAGCGGCCGTTGTAGCGCCGCGACTGGGCAAGTGCCGTCTGGTAAGCAGCCCAGGCCTGGTCTACGTCGTTGATCACCTGGTTGCGTGCGGCCGTCTCCGCTAAGCGGCTGGACTGCGCCTCGTAGCGGGTTCGTTCCTTTTCGCCTTGATTACGGTCGAAGATCCGGAAGGGGATATTTACCTGGAAGCCGCCCGAGTTGTCATTGCCCGAGCGATCATATTCGCCGGCGAGCGTTGGGTCGGTGGTTCCATAAGCCTCGGCCAGCTTGACGTTGGCCTCGGCCAGGCGAAGAGACTGCTGGGCTGCGCGATAATCAGGACGCTCCGCGAGTGCCCGCTGCTCCACTTCGGCCATGGTCAGGCTGGTCTGAGGAGGATCGAGGGTACCGGTGATATCAAACGCTGGGGCCGGGGTGTCGATCCCCAGCAGCATTTTCAGCTGATCTGCGGACTGCTCAAGATTCAAGTTCGCGCTGTCGTAGTCGGCCTCGAATTCGGCAAGTTGCAGCTCAATGCGATCGTAGTCCGTGGCACTGATGTCGCCGGCATCGAGGCGCTGCTTGCTCAAATCGACTGTCTTGCGATAGCCCTGCACATTGTCGTCCGCAATCTTCAACCCGGCTTTTGCGGCCAGCATTTGAGTAAAGGCTTGTTTCACGGCAAGGATGGTCTGCCGCTCCGTGTCCTGGTATTGGCTTTGGGTGACGTCAGTGGTGGCATGGGCAATGTCAAGGCGCCAGCGCCGCTTCTGCCCTCGTTCGAAGAGGCGGGAGAGGTTTGCCGAATAGGAGTAAGGGTTGCCGGGGTTGTCCGCCGGCAAGGTGACGTCGGTGCCCCCGAGGGTCAAGTTAGGGTTCTGACGCAGGCCGGCGGTGACTTCGCTGGCCCGAGTGGCGGTGACGTGTTGCTGGGCGGAAAGAAGTGTTGGATTCTTTGCGCGTGCCTGGGCGATGGCCTGTTGCAGGGTTAGGGGCAAGGCGGCTATTTGCGCGTACAGGTTCGTGCCTGCGCACAGCAGGACCACGAGAAAAGCCAACGGCACCCGCGGGATTAACGTCATGCACCGCGCAGCCAGTGCGCACACTTTGCTAAGTGGTCGCCGATACCGGCCGCAAATAGCGGAATCATCAGGAAGAGCACAATGCCAATGAGACTGGTTAAAAGCGATGCCTGGCGCTCCTGAATGAAAGGTTCTCTTGCAGCTCTCCCGCTTGGCGTAGGGATGTAGCGGAAAGATATAACAAAAGGATATAGCAATGGAGGGGTGCCGTGAGGGGTGTAAAGCAGATTTGGTAGCCAAATTGCTACGAGCTGCGCGCGCGCGTTCGCCGGGACGGGGTTCGAACATGCGCGGAAAAAAATGAACCTTTGTCGATTTCTGATCGCCCTGTTCGATGTGTAGATAGAGCCGGGATTTCAGCCAATCGGATCCGGGCCCAAATCCGATACGAGGAAGACAGGAGCTAGATAACCATGAAATTTTTGTGCTTGTATAAATCCGCCAAGCCGGAGGGCACTCCTCCAACCCAGCAGGAAATGGAGGTAATGGGGAAGCTGATTGAGGAGTCCATGAAATCCGGCATCCTTCTTGCGACCGAGGGCTGCTTGCCAAGTTCGTTTGGCGCGCGAATTCGCATGTCTGGCGGAAAGTTCAACGTGATCGACGGGCCGTTCACGGAATCGAAGGAAGTGATTGGTGGATTTGCTTTGATCAACGTTGGGTCGAAGCAGGAGGCTGTCGAGTTCATCAAGAAGTTCCTCAAGGTGGCAGGTGACGGGGAGACGGAATTGCGCCAGGTTTTCGAATAGCGGTTTTGCGGAGAGCCAGAAAGGCGCCCACGCGAAGATGTCTAGTGCCGCGTGACAGGAAATCCGGGTCGGGATGACAAAGGAGAGGGCGGTGCTTTCATTCAGCTTCGCGGCCCTGGGAGGATGAACAGCAGGTCCCTCCACTACGCTACGCTCCGGTCGGGATGACACCTTTGTTTGGGATTGGGACTTCAGTATCTAAGCGGAAGTGTCATCCCGGCCGATCGCCTCCGACGCTCAGCAGCCCGTCCAGTCGAGCCGGTCCCGCGTCCACATTTCCACCACCCTAAAGTTTTTTTTGCAGCAACACGATCCCAGCGTCGATTTTGGTTTGGGTCGTTCGACGTTCCAGTAGAGTCAGGAATTTCGCAAAAGGAGAATAGGACGATGCGATTCATGATGCTGATGATCCCCAAGGGATACGAGAAGGCTGAGGCGGGCGCCATGCCGAGCGCCGAGGCGGTGAAGGCAATGATGAAATATAACGAGTCACTGCAAAAGGCGGGCGTGCTGCTGGCGCTCGACGGACTGCATCCACCCTCTACGGGGGCTCGGGTTACGTTTGCCGGCGGTAAGGCAAAGGTGACCGATGGGCCCTTTGCCGAGGCCAAGGAGGTGCTCGGCGGGTATTGGATGATCCAGGTGAAATCAAGAGAGGAGGCAATCGAATGGGCAAAGCGGTGCCCGGGCGACGACTGCATCGTCGAGGTACGCCAGGTGCAGGAGATGTCCGATTTTCCCGCCGACGTGCAGGAGGCCGCAGCCGGGTTTACCGAGCTGCAGTCGGGCAAGCGCAATCAGGGCTGACGCCGGTTAGCGGCCCGGCTTGCGCCGGCGGATTGAAGATGGTGTGATGGGTAGCTGTGACAGGCTACCGACACCCATCGGAGCCATTGACGCAGTCTGGCGAATTGAGTCGCCGAGGCTCATCGCCGGGTTGATGCGCATCGTGCGCGATCTCGGGGTAGCCGAGGACCTCGCCCAGGATGCGCTGGTGGCAGCGCTGGAGCAGTGGCCGCAGTCAGGCATCCCGGATAATCCCGGGGCCTGGCTGATGGCCACTGCCAAGCATCGCGCGATCGACCGCTTCCGCCGAAGCACGCGGCTGGAGCGCAAACTCGACGAGGTTGGCCGCGAACTTGCCTTCAAGGAAATGGCCGTACCCGACCTGGTCAGCGCGCTCGACGACCAGGTCGGAGACGACCTGTTGCGCTTGGTGTTCATATCCTGTCATCCGGTGCTCTCCAAGGAGGCCCAGGTCGCGCTCACGCTGCGCTTGCTGGGAGGGCTGACCACAGGAGAGATCGCGCGCGCGTTCCTGGTCCCGGAGCGCACCATCGCGCAGCGGATTGTCCGCGCCAAGCGCACGCTCAGCGAGGCACGTGTCCCTTTCGAGGTGCCCCGCGGGGCAGAACTCGCCGCCCGTCTGACATCGGTGCTGGAGGTTATCTACCTCATCTTCAACGAGGGATACTCGGCAACCTCAGGTGACGACTGGTTAAGGCCCGCGTCTGTGCGAGGATGCGCTTCGCCTGGGGCGGATCCTGGCCGAATGCGTTCCGCAGGAGCCCGAGGTTCACGGCCTGGTGGCGCTGATGGAGATTCAAGCGTCGCGCTCCAGGGCGCGCGTCGGGCCGACGGGCGAGCCCATCCTGTTGCTGGAGCAGAACCGCGCGCAGTGGGATCAACTGCTCATCCATCGCGGGCTGGCCGCGCTCGAGCGGGCAGAGAAGCTGGGCGCGGCGTTTGGCCCGTACGCGCTACAGGCCGCGATCGCCGCCTGTCATGCGCGAGCGGTTAACGCGCTGAAGACACCGAGTGGACGCGCATTGTCGCGCTCTACGATGCCCTGGCGCAGATCACGCCCTCTCCCATTGTCGAACTGAATCGTGCGGTCGCGGTGGCGATGGCGTTCGGCCCGCAAGCGGGGCTCGAGGTGGTGGACTCGCTTACGTCCGAACCCTCGCTGAAGAGCTATCATCTTTTGCCCAGCGTGCGGGGCGAACTGCTTAGCAGGCTTGGCCGGTTCGACGAGGCGCGTGCGGAGTTCGAGAACGCGGCAGCGCTCACTCGCAATTCGCGCGAGCGCACCCTGCTGCTCGAGCGAGCGCGCGAGTGCACTAGTCCACCATCAACATGATTTCGGTTGATTTGATGACTGCGGTGACCTCGTCCCCCACTTTGATGCCGAGCTCCTCCACGCTTTGCCGGGTGATGACACTCTCGATGAGATTCTCGCCCACGCGGACACTCACCTTCGCCGTGACCACGCCCAAGACGACCGTCTCTACCTTGCCTCGCAATTGATTACGCGCTGATATCTTCATGGCTGCGATTGTATGGATAGCGCAGTGCCGGGTGCAATGTTAGCTTGGGAGTGCCCATGGCACCGAGCGGAACAGAATACGAAATCGCCCGCGCACATTGGCCGGAAGATACTGAGCAGGCGCGCGCGCTGCTGGCCAATTATGGACGGTTCCTGACCGCCTCGCCGGTTGGCGCCGCGGGTCTTTGCCTTATCGGTTATGACGCAGAGCTGCGCAGCTTGCCGGGCAAGTATGCGGGGAAAGAGGCCGACCTGCTGCTGGCGCGGGTCAAGGGTGAGGGAGCGGGTTGTGTTGCGATCACGGAGAGAACGCTCGAAGACGGCCTGCGCGCCGCCGAGATGAAGCGGTTGTGGGTAGAGCCGCGTTTTCGTGGGTACGGCGTGGGACGAGGTTTGGTGGGCGCCGCGATTGATTGGACACGATCGCATGGATGCGAGGCGGTGGTGCTTGATACCGTGAATGAGGCCATGCCGGAAGCAAACGAACTCTATCGGTCGCTGGGTTTTGAAGAGACCGGCGAGATTCAACGACAATCCACTTTCCGGAGTTCGGTTCTACATATTGAAGCTGGTCGAAAAACCGGAGACAAATGAGCATTAACATCCATGTTGTAAAAAGCACCGTCGTGGGCGCACTCGGAGGCCTGCTGTTCGGTTTTGACACCGCGGTGATTTCGGGCACCACGAACGCCCTGACGCAGACCTACAATCTGTCGCCTGCCATGCTCGGAGTTACCGTCTCCAGCGCTTTGTTGGGCACGGTGATTGGGGCGATCACTGCCGGCATCCCCGGACAGAAATTCGGACGCCGGGACAGTCTTCGCGTGATGGCCATCTTTTATGTGGTCTCCGCATTGGGATGCGCCTTTGCGTGGAACTGGACGGCGCTCATCTTTTTTCGATTTATCGGAGGACTCGGCATCGGAGGGTCTTCGGTATTGGGGCCAATGTATATCGCCGAGATAGCTCCCCCTGAATGGCGCGGACGGCTGGTTGGTTGCTTTCAACTGAACGTTGTCGTGGGTATTTTGCTGGCCTATATCTCGAACGCATGGATCGACGGCCTGCGGCTTGGCGCCACGGAATGGCGGTGGCAGCTCGGCATCTCCGCAGTGCCGGCCTTGTTGTTTTCTGTTTGCGCTGTTTGGTATTCCGCGCAGCCCACGATGGCTGGTTATGCAAGGCAAGCTCGAGGAGTCACTGTCTGTGCTTCGGCTTACTGGTATTCCAAAACCAGAAGGGGAGCTCGAGGAAATTGTGGCTTCGATTCATCAGGAGCGCGCGGCGGCCGGTGACCCTTTGTTTTCCCGGCAGTACCGGTTCCCTATCTTTCTCGCGATCACTGTCGGCATGTTCTGCCAGTTGTCGGGAATCAATGCGGTTCTCTATTACCTGAATGATATTTTCACGCTCGCGGGCGCAACGAAGGTGTCCGGGGCTCTGCAGGCTGTTGCTGTAGGAGCAACGAATCTTGTGGCCACCCTTGCGGCGATGTCGGTCATCGATCAATTCGGGCGTAAGAAGCTGCTATTGATCGGAACCGTAGGATTGGCGATATGCCTGACCGCAGTTGCCTATGTCTTCATGACGCATCAGCATCTGCATTGGCTGGTGTGGTTGCTGATGGCTTATATCGCGTGCTTCGCGATTTCTCAGGGTGCTGTGGTTTGGGTGTATATCAGCGAGGTATTTCCTAACCGGGTGCGGTCGAAGGGCCAGGCACTGGGAAGTTCAGCGCATTGGGTGACGAATGCGATCATCTCGCTGGTGTTTCCTATCATGGCGGGGTCTTCCGGCGCTTACCCTTTCATATTTTTTGCGGCGATGATGGTGATTGATTTCTTTCTGATTTTGAAGTTTTACCCGGAGACGAAAGGGGTTTCGCTGGAACGGATGCAGTATAAGTTGGGGATTGATTAGGGGGACAAGACCGCAGATCCCTCGGCTTCGCTCGGGATGACAAAGGGGAGAGGGGCGCTTTCAATCGGGATTGGCTTTTGGATGAAGGAAACAGCAGTTTAACGGCGCTGGAAGTCGGGGGATCCCAAGAGTAGTCCGGCGATGAGGGATGCTTCGTGGTCTGCGGTTTGATGGGCTTGCTGGGCTGCCACAACTGGCTTCGCTTGTTGCTGAGTGGTGCCCAGTTGCTGCAAGACCAGGTTTCGCGTATTGTCCGAGACATGTCCGTGCAGTAACAGATCTTCGATCTGGCGCTCCTCCAGCTCCGGCACCAATGACGGCGCGCCCAGCTTGCTTAACCAATCGACCGTCACTCCCTTGCTGAGACGATTGCCGGCCAAGACCAGAGAAAAATTCATTCGCTCCAGCAGCGCCGCGCTGTTTACCCAGGGCGTCGATAACATCGAATAACCATCGGGAGTCTGCCGCCCATAGAGCGGCTGCCCGAGGTCGCCGATTGCTTTCACTACTACGTTGGCGTCCTGGACGTCGATGCCGCCCGCACGCACCGCGGAGATCACAAAATCTTCGGGAGTTTTGATTTTTGCGCGGTAGGACGTAACGGACCAGAACTCCGGCGATTGCACGAGGAAGCGCATCACTTCGCCGATGTTGCCATTCGAAGCCAGGAACACGGTGCTCAAGCTGCCGGGAGGGAATTTGTGAGTGATGTCCTCTTCAGACAAGCGCATGGCGGGAAATTGTTGCAGGCGCTGGTCGAGCGCGGTGTCGTCGATGGTTGCGGGATGGTGCTGCTGGGCGATCCAGGCGTCGAGACCGATAGCCTTCACTTCTTCGACTTCACCCGGGCGGGGACCGAAGGTCAGCCGGTCGAGCGCATGGAGGATTCGGTCGTCGCCTTGAATTTGCTTGAGCTTAGGAGGTGCCGGGAGCTTGACCATCACGGTTTGGTCTGCGGGCGGGTTCTTCCTTGCGGCAAGCGACACCTGTGTCAGCAAGAAGACAGAGATCACCAACTGACTCGCCGTCAGACCATGCGCCTTATCCATGAATCGACCTCGGACACACTTCGACTAATGGAAAGAACCCCCGCTGCTGTGACAAGTTGTCTGGGTGGTTATAAGATTCGCCAGAGGAAACAACCCTATGATTCGATTGATCGGGAGGATGGGCATTGCTGCGGCTTTCCTGCTCATTCCCAACGGCCTTTTCGGTCAAATGACGGCTGCTGAACAGCGGCCACTGGTGGGCGATACGCCGGCGGTTGCGCCCCCTTTGGCGACCGATCTGTCGCCCAAGCTGACGCGAAAGAACGTGAGCCATGCCATGCAGAAGGTCGCCGACTGGCAGTTGGCCCGAGCGGAACCGGGGTTCAGCCAGGATTGGACTTTCGCCGCGCTCTACACCGGGTTTATGGCCGTACCCAAAGCGGCCAACCGCGAGAAATATCAGCAGGCTATGCTGCGGATGTCGAAGAAGTTTAACTGGCAGCCGGGTCCACGGGTGCCGAATGCCGACGATGGAGCCATCGGCCAAACGTACCTCGACCTTTATTTTCGTCATCACGATCCGGCGATGATGGCGCCCATTCGGGAGCGCATGGATGAGGTGATGGCATTGCCGGACAATCCGGAGAAGCCACTGTGGTGGTGGTGCGATGCGCTGTATATGGCCCCTCCGGTGTTGGCGAAATTGAGCCGGGCAACCGGAGACCGCAAGTACCTGGACTTTATGGACCATGAGTGGTGGATCACATCCAACCTGCTCTACAGTCCCCCGAACCACCTTTTCTTTCGCGATAAGTCGTTCCTGGACAAGCACGAGGCGAACGGCAGCCCGATTTTCTGGTCACGCGGGAATGGATGGGTTTTTGCCGCCCTGGCCCGGGTGCTGGCTGAAATGCCACGCGACTATCCTTCGCGGCCAAAGTATGTCGCGCAGTTCAAAGAGATGGCGGAGGAATTGGCCGGATTGCAAGGAGCCGATGGGCTGTGGCGGCCTGGGCTGCTGGATGCGGATGCTTATAAGCTACCGGAGAACTCCGGGTCCGCTTTTTATACCTTCGCGTTTGCTTACGGGATCAACTCCGGCATTCTGGAGCGCGCGAAATACCTACCCGTGGTGGAGAAAGCCTGGCAGGGTCTGCTCTCGCATATCTACGAGGACGGCCGGCTGGGATGCATTCAACCGGTGGGCGCCGCTCCTGGCGATTTCACGGCTGCGTCCAGCTATGTTTTTGGGACCGGGGCCTTTTTGCTCGCGGGGTCAGAAGTCTATCGCCTGGCTCACTAATTTATTGAGCCTCGAACGCGCCTCGCTTATGATCATGCCGTCCCCAACCAGGAGGTCGATGTGTTTGCTTCAGGACGGAGCAGAGTTGTCTTTGCCGTCACGCTTTGGGCGCTGGCGCTGAGCGGGCAAAATTCGGACCCGCTGCAGAGCCTCGTGGGCAAGGAAGTGGTGGTAAAGATCGACATGCCCGGTACCCAGCAGGGGGTGGACCTGCGCTTCAACAAAGACAACCCGATGAACTGGAAAGAATATTCCAATCGGCTGAAGGCTAATGGGGTCGCGATTCGCAAAGGAGACACGGCCAGGGTGACTGGGGTCGTGGTCAAGGACGATCGCATCGAGTTTCAATTGGATGGAGGTGGTTTTGGCACCTTCTTCGATGACAGCAGTTCTACGGTCACCCCGCAATCAGTCGATAAGAGCGACTACGAGAAACAACTGGAAAGAGATATCGCGAATAGTACTGACGACGATCAGAGGCGGAGACTGCAGCGTGACCTTGATCGGGAACGAGCACGGCGACAGCGCCAGGAAGACGATAACCGGAATGCGGCCCAGGTGGCGAGCCAGATCAAGGCGCAGAAGGTCGCGGATCAACGGTTGCAGGGTGGCTCGCGGTTTAATTTGCGTTGGGATGGGAAGATTCCGCCGGATCAGAAGAGCCCGGAGGCAGTGATGAAGTTGCTTTCGGATTATTTGAGTTTTGAAGGGAATGGACAGGCGGGGCCTGCGCCGGGGCCGCCTCCGCCCATGCAAAATGGCGCGAGCGATGGAGCGATCCCGGCAACGGCTCAATTGAAGCGCGGTATGAAGATGGATGAGGTTACACAGTTGTTTGGGCAGGGAAAGCAGGTGTCGCAATCTGTTTCCGGGGACGGGTTGAAGACACAGGTGGTTGAATATGTGAGCGGGGATCGGCGTGTGGATGTCACTTATGTTGAGGGGCTGGTGGTGCGGTATTCGATTAGCTCCAATTAGGTGGGGTTAAAACATTTCCAGGATGATTCTGTTGAACTGCAGATCCCTCCACTGCGCTACGCTCCGGTCGGGATGACAAAGGGGGCGGGCGCGCTTCCATCAAGCTGCGGATGATAGGGCTTGAGGGAGAACAGTAGGTCCCTCCACTTCTCTGCGTTTCGGAAGGATCTTCTGGGGGTGGGCTGCCTTGCGTCGTCTTCGGGGCTATGGTAAAGTCCGGTCTGTGTACGATGCCACTTCTACCGTCGCGCGCTGCACTATGAACAGGCTCTCCGCCTGTTGTTGTTGCTAGTTTTCTTTCCCCTCTGAAATTCAGCCCCCTCATCCCATTCAGGCAGTCTTCATAGGAGTCTCCGCATATGTCCAGTTCTTCGCCGCTTCGCCGCGTTTCCCTTGATTCCTGGGCCGTTCTGCTGGCGTTCGCCGCGGCATTGCTAGTCCGCTTCGGCATTCTGAAAACCATCCCCTGGTAGCTGCGATCTCGAGAAAGAGGTAGACCCATGGCCAGTCCCGCGATCCGAACACCTGCACCCACGACAGAGGCACCCGCCGCCCCGCCGGCTACCGCCGCGGGCCTCATACCGGGAATTCTGCTGCTCGCCGTCGTTGGTTACGCGGGCAAATTCATTGAGCAATTCATTGCTCATTACGGTAAGGCACACCACCTGGTGCTGCCGAATATTGAGTATGTGCTGTGGGCCATCCTCATTGGGTTGGCTATCTCCAATACAGTCGGTGTTCCGGCGATCTTTCGCTCCGGGGTGGCGACGTACGAATTCTGGCTCAAGGCAGGGATTGTGCTGTTGGGCGCGCGCTTTCTGCTGGGCGATGTTCGGCGACTGGGCGGGCTTTCCCTGGTCCTGATTGCCATCGAACTCGTTCTGGCGCTCACGTTCATGACCTACCTGGGGCGCGCATTCAAACTCAAACCCAAGTTAGTCAGTCTGCTGGCCATCGGATCGTCTATTTGCGGAGTCTCCGCGATCATCGCCGCCCAGGGTGCGATCGATGCTGATGAGGAAGACTCTTCGTATGCCATCGCCGCGATCCTGCTGCTCGGAGCGATCTCGCTGTTTCTCTTTCCTCTGGTGGGACACTGGCTGCACCTGAGCGATCATGCTTACGGCCTGTGGGCTGGGCTCGCCGTCGACAACACGGCGGAGGCTACGGCGGCTGGAGCGCTCTACTCCGATGCAGCGGGCAAAGTCGCGGTGCTGGCCAAGACGTGCCGCAACGCGACGATTGGATTTATCGTTCTGGGTTATGCCATCTACTGGGCTTCCAAGGGCCAGGCTGCGGAAGTCGAGAACAAGGGAGCATTTCTGTGGCGGAAATTTCCCAAGTTTGTGCTGGGATTTTTGCTGATTTCTCTGCTGGCCACGGTGGGCTTTTTCAGCAAGACGCAACTGGTGGCGGTGGGGAACCTCTCCCGTTGGGCCTTCCTGCTGACCTTCGCCGGCGTGGGCTTGCGAACTAACCTGCGCGAGCTGAGCAAGCAGGGCGCACGGCCGTTTATTGTAGGCGCAGTGGGAGAGATCGTGATTGCTCTCATTACGCTGGGTCTTGTCTTTGGGGCCGACCACTGGTATCACCTGTAAGGATGAAGGCAAAACGAGTTCTATGCATATGCGGTGCCGTGCTTTGCGCAGGATACCTGTGGGCGCAAAAGACGGGTTCGCAGGACTGGCCTGACCTGGCTCGTTACCAAGCGGACAATGATGCCCTCGCGCCGGCGGCCCCGGGTGTACAGCGCGTGGTTTTTTTCGGAGATTCGATCACCGACGCGTGGGGACGCTCGGTGTCGCCGGGGGAATTTTTTCCCGGCAAGCCGTACGTGAACCGGGGGATCAGCGGGCAAACCACTCCACAAATGCTGGTGCGCTTCCAGCAGGATGTAGTGCACCTTCATCCGGCCGCAGTCGTCATCCTGGCGGGCACCAATGATGTCGCAGGGAACACCGGCCCCACGACGCAACAGATGATCGAAGACAACTTTACCTCGATGGCCGATATCGCCAAGCAGAACGGCATCAAGGTAGTGTTTGCGTCCATCACGCCGGCATTCTCGTACCCGTGGAAACCGAGCATTCAACCGGTCGAGCGGATCCGTGAGCTCAACAAGTGGCTGCAGGATTTCTGCTCCAGGAATGGATTCGTCTACCTGGATTACTACAGCGAGATGGCGGATGCGAAGGGCGCCATGCTCCCGGGACTAGCTTCGGATGGAGTTCATCCGACCGCAAAAGGGTACGCCGTGATGGCGCCCCTGGCGGAACGGGCGATTGCACAAGCTTTGGGCCACTAAGGAGCAGGTTTGGGGAGGACGAGCTTCTTGAGACTATCCTCGTCGCTGGGAAACTCTGTTTTTCCCGTGGGAAATTTATTGAAGCTGAGGATGTAAGCAAGCAGGTCGGCGGCTTGCGGGCGAGTGAGCGTGCCAGGGGCGGTGGCCGGCATCAATTTCTGGATGAGGTCATAGAGATTGGCGGCTGGCTGGCCCTCATACTTAGAGAGAAAGTCATTTCCGCTGAGCGGCGGGTAGGGTCCAACGCCATCCAGCGCATCCCCGTGACACGATGTGCACTGCTTCTTGTAAGCCGTCTCTCCGCGGTGGGCTTGATCGGCGGTGTAGAGGCCGCTTGCTTCTGCGTCTGCCTGACCGTAAAGCGACTGGCCGTAGGTTCCGCCTAGAATAAGGCCGATGCAAAGTAGGACGTTCTTTTTCGCAAGCACGTGTCGACTCCTGTAAGAGATTACACTACCTTGGTCGTGCTGGATCGTCGATTCGGAGACGGGAAATGACTTCAAAACGCTCCTTGCTTGGATTGTTTATAGCAGCCGTGTGTTGTATGACGCCGGGATTGCATGCAGCCACGCCATTAGTTTGCGATCCGGATAATGCGGGGTTGACGCTGCCCGAGGGATTCTGTGCGCTGGTGGCGGCGGACGGACTGGGGACGGCGCGGCACGCGGTGGCGGCTCCCAATGGCGATTTGTATGTTGCGCTGCAGAGCGGCAAGGGCAAGACCGGCGGCGTGGTAGCACTGCGCGACGAGAATGGCGACGGACGTTTCGAGACGAAGGAATATTTTGGGGACGGGAGCAGTACAGGAATTGCGCTGCGCAACGGCTACCTGTACGTAGCCAAGGTGGAGTCGGTTGAGCGCTGGAAGATGACGCCGGGGCAACTCAAGCCATGGGGCCGCCGGAGGTCGTGGTTGAGGACCTGCCTACGGAACATGAACATCACGACAAGGGCATCGCGTTCGACGGGAAGGGTTCGCTGTACATCAATATTGGTTCTCCCTCCAATGCCTGCCAGTCGCAGGATCGGCAGAAAGGGATTGTGGGCCAGGATCCGTGTCCGCTGCTGGAGACGCACGGCGGCATCTGGAAATTTGACGAAAACAAACTGCACCAGAAAGAAGCGGACGGCGAAAAGTTTGTGACTGGCCTGCGCCAGGAGCCGGCGATCACGTGGCACGACGGCGCGATCTATATCGTGATGAACAGCCGGGACCAGTTGAATGTTCTGTGGCCGGGCAAGTTTACCGCGGAAGAGAATGCGACGCTTCCGGCGGAGCCCATGTACCGCGCAACGCAGGGATTGAATTTTGGCTGGCCTTATTGTTTTTTCGATTATGTTCACCAAAAGCTGGTGCTGAATCCTGAGTATGGCGGCGATGGCAAGACGGTAGGGCGCTGCAGCTCGTTTGCACTGCCTATCGCGAGCTTTCCGGCGCACTGGGCTCCGGTGGATGTGATGTTCTACTCCGGCAGCCAATTCCCCGCTCGTTATCGGGGTGGAGCCTTCATCGCTTTCCATGGCTCCTGGAACCGTGCTCCTCTGCCACAGGCGCCTTCTAACGTGACGTTTCAACCGTTCGCCGGTGGGAAGCCGTCTGGTAAGTCCGAGACCTTCGCTGGGGGATTCGCGGGCAAGGATCCGCTGGTAAGTCCTACCGACGCGCTGGCGCGCGCCGATGGCGTGGCTCAAGCCCCGGATGGGTCTATCTACATTACCGACAGCCAGAATGGAAAAGTGTGGCACGTCTTCTATCGCAGCAGAAAGTAAAGGAGCGACGATGAAAAAGTTAGTGGTGATTGCGGTATTGATGACAACCCTCGGTGCGGTCGCGCAGACTCCAGCGGCTCCGCCACCGATGACTAAGCCTGGGATGACGTTGACGACCACGGCGTTTGACGACGGCGGAATCATTCCTAACAAGTACACCCAGGCGGCGGAAAACGGCGCTCCCGTTTCCCCCAAGCTCACATGGACCAACGTGCCGGACGGCGTGGTCAGTTTCGCGCTAATCCTGCATGATCCTGATACGTCGCTCAATAAGACCACCGAAGAGGTTCTGCATTGGATGATCTTTAATATTCCGGGAACAGCGCGGGAGCTGCCGGAAGGGATGCCTGCGCAGGCACAGATGGCTGATGGGTCGATCCAGGCGCTGAACCGGGGGAAGAAGGTGGGGTACATGGGCATGGGCGCACGTGCCCCGGGACCTTATCATCACTACACTTACGAGCTGTTTGCGCTGGATACCAAGTTGAGCCTTGGTGCCGATGCTACGCAGGCGGATGTGTTGAAGGCGATGGACGGACATATTTTGGCGAAGGCTGTTTTGGAGGGCCGTTTTCATCGGCCGTGAATTGTTGGGGGGGCTTTAAGTGCGGAAGACAGGCATCACCAGCTTCTCCATTCTTTTCCTGGCGGCGAGTTCGGCACTCACCCAGGCGCAGGGCCCGGGCTGGACGCTCGGTCCTTTCGTGCGCCCGGTCGATGCGCCCATCATCGAGCCCAATCCGAAATCCGTCTTTACCGATCCCATTACCAACAAACCCGTGCGCTGGGAGGCGCTGCATACCTTCAATCCTGCAGCCATCGTGCGCAGGGAAAGGTTTACGTTCTCTATCGGGCCGAGGACGACTCGGGGACTATGGTCATCGGCATGCACACCTCTCGGCTGGGCCTGGCCTCGAGTGAGGACGGAATCCACTTCACAACCCAGCCGGCTCCGGTTTTTTATCCTGATGTTGATTCCCAACAAGACAGGGAATGGCCGGGAGGGGTCGAAGATCCCCGGCTGGTTGAGCGCGAAGACGGTACCTATATTCTGGCCTACACCCAGTGGAATCGTCGCGCTACCGACATCGGAATTGCAACCTCCACTGATCTCATTCACTGGGCAAAGCAGGGACCCGCGCTGGTGGGCGAAAAATACCAGCACTTCGATTACAAATCGGCCAGCATCGTAACCCGGCTTACGAATGGCCGGCTGATCGCCGCCAAAATCCAGGGAAAATATTGGATGTACTGGGGAGAGATGGAGGTGCGGCTCGCAACATCGCCCGATCTGATCCACTGGACACCGGTCGAGGATTTGTCGGGCAAGCCGATCGTGTTGCTGCGCCGGCGGCCGGGGCATTTCGACAGCGCATTCCCCGAAGTCGGGCCACCTTCGCTGGTTACCGATCATGGCATTGTCCTCATCTACAACGGCAAGAATGGCGCAGTCGACGGAGCACCAGGAATTGCCGCCAACGCTTACTCCGACGGACAGGCGCTGTTCTCGGCGGATGATCCCCGGAAGCTCATGGCACGCACAGACAAGCCGTTTTTCAAACCTGAGGAGCCATGGGAACAAAGCGGCCAGTATGCGGCTGGTACAACTTTCGCGGAAGGGTTGGTGTTCTTCCACGACAAGTGGTTTCTCTACTACGGATGCGCTGACTCTCGCGTCGGAGTCGCCGTTTACGATCCGAGCGGCGAAAGGAAACAGTCGAGTTCCCATACCTGACCGTGGGCGGGATAGACAAAGCAGAGGGGGCCTATCCTTGACGGGGTGGGCCCCCTCTGCAGCACTTCTTCAGGCGCTCAGCTCTTCTGCTTCATCCATGTCAGACTCCTCGACAAACAGGCCAAGGGCCTGCCGCTCGAAGAGGCGCTTGTAGGTGCCTCTGTTTTGCGGACCAGCGCCTCGTGGGTTCCCTCTTCGACCACACGGCCCTGCTCGAAGACGAGGATGCGGTCGAGCATCCGCACCGTCGATAGCCGGTGCGCGATCACGATGGCGGTACGGCCTACGATCAACCGCGCCATCGCCTCCTGGATAAGCGCCTCCGATTCCGAATCGAGGCTGGATGTCGCCTCGTCGAGAATCAGGATCGGCGCATCGGCCAGGAAGGCTCGAGCCAAGGCCACCCGCTGGCGTTCGCCGCCGGAGAGCTTGACCCCGCGCTCACCCACCAGCGTGGCGTAGCCCTTCGGCTGGCGAATGATAAAGTCGTGCGCATTGGCCAGCTGCGCGGCACGCTCGATCTCCGCCATGGTTGCTTCCGGACGCGCGTAGGCGATGTTTTCCGCCAACGAACGATGGAAGAGCAACGGCTCCTGCGGCACCAGCGCAAGCTGCGACCGCAACGACATCTGCGCCGCCCGGGCAATCTCCTGCCCGTCGATCAGGATCCGGCCCTCGTTCAAGTCGTAGAGCCGCTGCAGAAGCTTGACGAAGGTGGTCTTGCCGGAGCCCGAGTGGCCAACCAGGCCCACGCGTTCGCCCGGCTTCGATGCGCAGCGTGAAGTCGTCGGAAGAGCGGCTCTGCTATGCGCGCCGTAGCAGAAGGTGATGCGGTCGAAGACCACCTCGCCCTTTGTCGATGCGGATCGGTTCGCGCGTCCGGCGAGGTCTGCTACCCCCAGCGGCAACACGTGCATCTCGACCAGATCTTCCATCTCGTTCACGCTGCGCTGCAAGTTCGCCACATGCTGGCCAACATCGCGCAGATAGCCATGCACGATGAAGTAGCTGGTCAGCACGAAGGTAACTCCGCCCGGCGTGGCGCGGCCTTGCCACCACAACCAGATCGCATAGAGGGTCACCGAGCCCCGCAGCCCCAGCAACACGATCATCTGCGTGGTTCCGCTCCAGGTGCCGTTGGTCCAGTGGCGATAGGTGCGCCGGCTCCACTTGTCGAGCACGCGGCGCAAGCCGCGCATCTTCACGCGCTTCTGCGCCGAAGGATTTGACCACCGCGTTGCAGGTCACGGCATCTGCCAGCGCGCCGCCCACCAGCGTGTCTTGTGCGTTCGACAGCCGCGCCGCCGGAGACACGAAGTTCAGCGACAGCGCAATGGAAAGGCCGACATAGAGGCTTGCGCCGGTAGCGACGATCAGGCCCATCGACAGCCAATGCGAACCCAGCAGCAGCGCACTGCCGACCAGCACCAGCGATGCGGGCAGCAAGGCCAGCAGTAGCGTGTCATCCATCAGATCCACCGCCCACATGCCGCGGGTGACGCGGCGGACGATCGAGCCGGCGAAGTTATTCGCATGCCAGTCGGTGGAGAATCGCTGCACGCGGTAGAAGGCATCGCCGGCCAGGCGCGCCATCAACCGTATGGTGAGCCGGCTAATGCCCATCAACGATAAATGGCGTCCGGCGACCAGGATGCCGCCCAACAGGAGCATGGTGGCCAGGGCCGACAATGCGGCGCGCAGCGCCTTGCGGTGGGTTGTGGAGTGCATGGCAATCGCATCCACCATGCGCCCGGCGAAGACAGGCATGAACAGGTCGGCGATGGTCGCTACCACCATGGAGCAGGCAACACCGGCGACCAGCCATGCCTCCCGCCGCCAGTGGCGGAGGAGGAAAGCAAGTACGTCACGCATCACGTTGCTGTTGATTTCGGGAAACACGCATAGATCACTCACCCAAGACAACTGGTAGATCGCGAGGCAGCACCTCGGCGATGGGTTGAGCCGATGGCTCAACAAGGAAGGTGACCCCAGGGAAATGAGAAAAGGCCCTGAGGCTGCGCCTCAGGGCCTTCGTAAATCCGCAAACGAAGTGCGCTAGGGGCGCTCTGCTTCCTTCAAGCCAACAAAGTCCGATACGCCGCGAGGCAGGACTTGATGGGCGAGGGATCGGGTTTGTGGGTTGGCTATCATGGTCAATTTCCTTGAAATTCTGACTTAGTTTACCTCAGCTTTTGTTGCGCGGATATTTATTTTTATCGGCAATCTCTTCTTTGGGACATGCCGACGGGCAGCAGGTTCGTTGCTCAGCAGCATCCGCAAGCATCCCCTCGCCAAGCCGCGCGCCCTTCATACAGAAGGATGGGGATCGCAAGCAGAGCGGCAAGCGAATCAAACCATGGGATATGGAACGCGGCATTCGCAGCCAGGCCAGCCAAGGTGATGAGAGCCAGATAGGCGCAGGTGGCTGACTGCACTGCGTCGGCTGCCAGAGCAACATTGTTCGTGCGCCGTGCTTCCCTGCGTTTGAAGCCAGGCCAGGACCGGCATGGCGATCAGAGCACTCGCGTCACGATCATTCCCAGTCAAGCTGGTTTCAGGCCGCAAGTGAAAGACAAGAACGAGAGCAAAGCCGTGCAGGCGACGATCAGGGCAAGAACGAAAAGCAGAACGGCATGCGGTTCGCCCCGCGCGTGCGTTCGAGAAATGGATTTGGGCGATACGATTGCAGCAGCACTACTGTTGCGGATAGCAGCTCGACAAAACTATCGGAGCCGAAAGCGAGCAATGCCGGACTGTGTGCCGTGGCGGCTGCATACAGGGATGCGCCGCATTCGATGAGCATCCATGCCAGCGTGACAACTTGAAGCCAGAGAACGGTATTGGCACGTCAACGGGTGCGCACGCCTGGGGATTTTGCAGGCCGAGAACCGATCTGGGCAAGTTCAGACATATGACTCTTCAAATATTGTCCCACAGGCCGGGACTAATCCAGTATGCGTCACGGTCAACCCAGAGTTAAAAAATTTCGGCACGGACCTGGATTTCAGTGGTCGAAAAGCTCCGAGCAGCATGGGTAAGATAAACACCGCCGGGGTCCTTCGACTCCGCGCTACAAGCCTCTCTCATGCGATAGATAGGTGAAGCGCTCCGCTCAGGATGACGCGTTTGCGGGCCTAAACAAGTTAGCGCTTATGAAACTGGGTCCTGAGCACTTTCCGATGTCCGACAACAGTCTCCGCAAGGCAGACGTTGACATTCTCTTTGTGAAACAAAAGAATACGCAAGCGATGGGAATTCTTGATAGGTTTCGTCTTGACGGAAAGCTTGCGCTGGTCACGGGGTCTGCCACGGGTCTCGGCGCCGCAATCGCAATGGCACTGGCTGAGGCCGGCGCGTCGGTGGCATGCCATGGAAATCGCCGCCCTGCGGACGAAACCAGCGAGAAGATTCGCGCCTCGGGGCGCAACTCGCAAAGTTTCGCCGCCGACCTGGGTAAGGCGGAGGGGGCGGATTCACTCTATGCCGCCGTGTTGGGACGCATGGGCGCCACCGGATATCGTGGTGAATAACGCGGGCACTATCTATCGGGAGCCGGCTGAGAATCACGACCTGCAGGCGTGGATGACCGTGGTGCAGGTGAATTTGAATAGCGTTTTCCGGCTCTCCCAGCTGGCCGGGCAAAAGATGCTTGAGCGGCGGCAGGGAAAGATCATCAATATTGCTTCGCTGCTTTCGTTTCAGGGCGGCATTCGTGTGCCAGCCTATGCGGCATCGAAAGGAGGGGTTGCGCAACTGACCAAGGCGCTGGCTAATGAATGGGCGGCGCGTAATGTGCAGGTGAACGCGATTGCTCCGGGGTACTTTCGCACTGAAAATACAACCGCGTTGCGGGAGGATGAGGTTCGCAACAGCCAGATACTGGCGAGGATCCCGGCTGCGCGATGGGGTGAACCGGAAGACATCGCGGGCGCGGCGGTGTTTCTCGCTTCCTCTGCGAGCGACTATGTTACGGGTGAAGTGCTGGTGGTCGACGGCGGGTGGATGGCTCGGTAGCGTGGTTGGGATTTAAGGGTTGCTGGGGTAGCGCTGCGGTATCCCACATCTCGCGAAAAACGAGCGAGATGTGGGGCACCCATTCATTTGTTTGGGGGAAGCATTCGGAGGGAAAGGGTCGCTATGATGCGCTGGTTGTCGATGTTGTTTGCGCTTTGCATTTTTCCTTCTGCGGTGTTTGGTGCCGACGAGCCTGGGCTGCTTTTCTATCTTTCCGGCGATCATGGATTTCGCGCAGACTACGCCGCGGGGGGCAAGCCAGAGCCGAATTTCCTTAAGGATGTGAAGTTACTTCCCGCCGGAGCCAAAGGGTCGTACCTGCAATGCGGCAACGATCAGCTGCTTTCTTATTGGGCCCCGGGAAACATTTATTCTCAGCGCGGAACCCTTTCCTTCTACTGGCGATCACGGGATCCGGTCGATGCCACGGAGTTCCCTGTGTTTCGGGTTGGGTATGGCGACCACTCGAGCTGGGACATGGTGTGGCTGCGCATTGACTACAACGGGCACGGCTTCGACGCATTTGTAACCGACGTCAACCTCGGCCGCACACGTGTGTCTTACACGATGCCCAATTTTCCCAAGGGGAACGAATGGGTGCACCTGGCACTGGCGTGGGACGAGACGCGAGGCATTCGTTTCTACGTCAACGGCAAGCTGGCTGGTGAAAAGGCGGCAACGGGGATGTTCGATTCCGCACTCGACCAGTTCGGGCCTCATTCGCGCATCATCGGCCCGACAGGAGTGGAGAGTTCGTACAACTACGATCGCGGCGGTGACATCGATGAGCTTCGCATTTACGACCGCATGCTGTCTGACGAGAACGTCGCTTCGCTTGCGCGAAATGAGACGCCGCAATCGATTCCGCCGATTCCTGCCGCCGCTCCGGATTGGCAAAAGGATTGGTGGTTCCGGTTTGGATGGAATCGCGCCGGAGATATTCCGTCTCCACTTCCCGACGCGCACACGATCGTTCGCAAGGTTGAAATTCACGACGCGTACGACTTGAAACGCTGGTGGTGGAAGGGCACGGATGGCATCCGTGAGACCACGTGGCCTGGCGTTTATAACCGCTCCCGCTTGATTGGCCGCAACGATTACTTCCAGCTTCCCGATTGGGATTGCTACTCGCTCTCGGGCAAATCCGTCACGTTTTATATGCCGAAAGAGCCGTGGAATCATCTGGAGATCCAGGGAGGAGCCTGGGGAAACTGGTCGTTGTTGACTCCAGGAGAGGGAGAGCCGGCAGCGATTGCCGACACGGATCAGCACGATACTTCGCCCTTGCTGGCGGAAACACTCTTCGAAAGACCGCAAGGCCAGGAACGCACGACGCACCAGTTCGATCAACCAATCGTTGGGGAAAAAGTTCGCTTCACCAATGCCAAGCAAGAGTGGCCGATTGGAGAATTCGCTGCTTATTACGTTCATGCGGGGGTTGAGCCCAAGGGCGTTGCGGTCCTGCGCTACACCCTCACTCGTCAGAGTGCGCAAGACAACCCGTCGCTCGCGCCCCTGGTCGACTACATCCATGGCCGATTTCCCGCCGATCAACGCGCCACCATGGTGGCGATGCCGGGAGCCGCGACGGGGAAAGCGATCGACGAGGCGGCGTCTTTGCCGATCGTGCACATTCTCATTCCCGCGGATTTCCGTGCCTTGCCGACCGGATCCAGTCGCGGCGTGGTTCATGACTGGGAGAATCTGCATGCGGGCCTGGATGGCATTGCCATCGATCTGCCCGCAATGAAGATCAAGCCGACGCACGGTGATTACGTGCCCATGAATATCCAGATCAAAGATCCGATCTGGCCGATGCGCGACATGCTCGACTACAGCTTCTCGGTCAAGCCGGGCGAGCCTTACACTCTCTTTCTCGATACCCGCGATCGCATTCTTCCCAATGGCAAGAGCTTGTATCTCACGCTTGCTTCGGCAAGTCCTGAGTTTGGACCGAAATTGCTTGAGGGGGCGCATCTTCGCCTCATCTTCAAGCCCTGGGACGACGCGCTCGCCGAACACACCAGCGATCGGTTGACCCAGGTCCGCGATAACTACGCCAACCTGGTCGAAGAGAATGTCGGCTCGCGCCAGCTGAACATCTTCAACCGCTTTGATGCCGATATTACCGATCTGCTGCGGGTCGATCCGGAGAATGACCTGGGACGAAAATACTGGCACGAGATGAATCCCGGCCAACCCGGTCCACCATTCACGCTTCCCGCGACGCCTGACGGTGTGCCGCAGTGGGCGTTTCTGCAGGTAGAAGATCTTGGCCATCTCGAGCGCCTGATCAACTGGTACGTGGACAACCGGCAAATCTCAAATGGTGAATTTGGAGGAGGGCTCTCCGACGACAGTGATTTTCTCAACTGGTGGCCGGGCCTTGCGTTCATGGGCGCGACGCCCGACAAACTCAAGGCATCGCTGCTTAAAACCCTGGACACGATGTACGCCCAGAATATGTTCACCAATGGACTGGCGACGGCGCAGTATGACGAACTGCATAGCTACGAGGACGGTCTCAATGTTCTCGGCCAGGCGATGATGATCGACTTCGGCAGCCCCAAGCAGCTGGAGCGCGCAATGGAGAGCTCCCGCCGCCTGGAGTGGCTGACGGGGATCAACTCCGCAGGCCAGCGGCAGGTTCGCTCGTCCTACTACAGCGGCACGAAGATGGCGGAGGGGGGCGTATGGGGTTGGGGAAAATCGCGCTCCTACATGGTCTTTCATCCTGCGCTCTCGCTGGTGCTGTTCAACGGCACGCCGCGGACCCGCACCATGATTGAACAAATCGCGGATGGGTTTCTTGCACATCGTCATGTCGACCCCGACGGCAAGTACCGAATGCACTACACGGTCAACTTCCACACCAACGAAGATCTGCCTGGGAGCCAGGAGCCGGCCTTTATCCTTTGGGCGGCTTACCGGTGGACCGGAGACAAGAAGTACGTCGTTCCGTTCGGCGACGATCCAGTCGCCTCGCTCCGGTCGATCAACTCAGACGCGCTCGACATACTCAACGTGCGCGACACGTGGGGTAAGAAGGTGCTGCAATCTTCCTCCTCGGACCGAAGAGACGACGCCGGCAATACGCGGGAAACCAATCTGCAACTCTCATGGCAGGTCACGGGCAACACAGATTACCTCAACCAGGTCTATGCTTCTCAGATAGAGACTGCGGTCGATCGGGAGTTTATCAATCGGGAGGGCAGCCTGTGGATCGATCGGGTCTACTTCAACAATGGGGAACTACAGCGCGGCAGGCTGGGCGGGGTGGCGCTTATGCGCAATTATGTTTATCCCGGCAATGTCGTGAGCTGGCGCTTCGATGCCCCCGCGAACGACCAGAGTGTCGCCATTTTGATTCCCGAGGGCACCCCCGATCACATCCGGATTACGGCCTATAACCTCGATCAGAAACCAGTGACCGCGCATATGACGGGTTGGGAAATTGATCCGGGGAAGTGGGAGATCACCCAGGACGGCGGCAAGCGGACCGAAGACTTCGAGCGCAGCCGCGATCTCACGTTCACTTTTGCGCCCCGTACGACGACCGAGCTCGAATTGAAGTTGGTAAAGCCTGGGGTTCCGTACTGGTCGCGGCCTGATCTTGGCATTGGTCCTGATGACATCAAGGTGAGCGTTTCACGGATGAACGTCATCGTGCACAGCCTGGGCTCGGTCGACGCACCGGCAGCGCGCGTAGTTCTGCGCGATCGTGAGGGAAAGGTGGTCGCTACCGTCCGCAGTCCCGCCCTAAAGGCACCTCTTGACCTGTTTCCTAAAACCGCCACTGTCGCGCTTACATTACCCGCTGGTGCAAGCTGGAAGGGTGGCAGCGTCAGTGTCGAGTCCGGGGGCAGCCTTCCTGAGATCACGCAACTGAATAACCGTGTGCAACTCAATTGAGGAGAATTTATGTCGCTTAGCGCAGTCGAGATCGTGCCTTCGCAGGACGAAACCATGTCCCACCCTGAGCCGGGTCTTCGGCGTCAAGTGATGTCTTACAGCCCTGGCATGATGCTGGTCCGGCATAGGATGCAAAAGGGTTGGGTGGGCGCCAGGCACAGCCATCCGCACGAGCAGCTGGTGTATATCGTCAGCGGCCATCTCTCGTTTCAGCATCCCGGCGGCGTGTTCGATGCGAAGGCGGGAGATAGCTTCCTGGTTCCGGGCAATGTCGAACATCAGGCTTCGGCAGTGGAGGACTCGGAGGTCCTGGACATCTTCACACCCTATCGCGAAGACTACGCAACGGTTGTCTAGTGGGCCCACCACGCGAGGCCATCCGGTTCACGGCCGGCATCGATCTTTCCCACCATCTCTAACCGGTGGAGATCGACAATGGCTACATAGTGATCCCTGGGACAAGCTACAAAGGCACGGGTGCCGTCTGGCTGGAGCTGAATTCCCGAGGCTCCGTGCTGCTCGATTGGAATCCGTGTCACGGTCTGGCGGGTATGACTGTCGATCACGACGAGGTCTTTGCCGGTGTGCGTGGTCACGAGCACCAGACGACCGTCCGGCGTGAACTTCAATCGATTGGCTCCGGGCACATCCGCCGCAAGGGATGCGACAACTTTTTCCGCTGCGAGGTCGACGATGGAGATGGTCCCGTCTTCATTGCCTACCCAGGCTTCCCGTTCATCCGGCGAAACAGCGAAGCCCTCAGCGGCTTTGCCTACCGGGATCAGAGTATGTTTCCAACCTGGCGCGGTGTAGGCTGCGGGAGATGGCGGGGCTCCGGGAAAGATGACCGGCTTTACTTCGGTGCGATCAAGAAGGCTCATGGTGGCTGACCCGGCATTCGAGGCCACGACCTTGCGGCCATCGTGAGAGACCCATACAAGATGGGTCTTGTCTTGCCCGGTGCCGAGAACGGTGTCTACCCGGCCAGTCGCCGGATTCAAGGTTCCCAGCGCCTTCGATCCCTCGGCGGTGAACCAGAGCGTACTGTCGTGAAGGAATAGTCCATGAGGGCCGCGCAGGGGAGTCAGATCGATGGGCGGCAGTGGCTTTTGCCCAACGAGGTCTACGACTGCGAGGGTGTGCAGGGTGCCTTCGCCGTAGTTGGAGACATAGGCGGTTTTTCCATCCGGACCAACGGTCACCTCGTGCGGGTCTTCCCCGATTGGCACTCGGGCGAGCACTTGTAGGGTCGTGCTGTCGACGATCGCCAGCGCGTGGGATTGCTTGGTGACGACCAGGAGGGCGCCCTGCGCGTGGGCTGCGATTGGGGTGATTGCCAGGAGAACGGTTAGCGACAGCCATTTCAGCATGCTTAACGTTACCGTGCTTGCGGGGCCGAAAAGGAACCGCAGATCTCTCCACTTCGCTACGCTAAAGCTTTTTGCTTTGTATCAGGGCACGACTAGTCGTGCCGCTCCTGGCCAAATGGTCCGGGCTTTAGCCCCTGCCTCCGAAACTCTTCACAGATTTGAATGGAAAGAAGCGCAGGGTCTAAAGTGTCTGCGTGGGAACTCCAGAATTTGGGAAGACTGAGGGGCGCACCGCAGATCCCTCGGCTTCGCTCGGGATGACAAGTCATCTTGGAAACTACCCTTAGCGTTCCCAAACAAAATTGTCATTCCGACCGGAGCGTAGCGTAGTGGAGGGATCTGCGGTGCGCCCCTCGGCCTTCCCAAATTCTGGAATTCTCATGCAGGGGCTAAAGCCCTACTCTTTCTTGTGCCTTTTACGGCACGACTGAAGTCGTGCCCTGATACAAAGCAAAAAACTTAGGAAGCGAAGTGGAGAGATCTGCGTTTTCTGCTAGACAGTCGAGATTGTCAGCTTCAGGCGACCGGCGGTTTTCGAGCCTGGAGTCTTCAATTGAATGCGGTAGATCTGGTTTCCCCAGTTGCGTTTCAGCTCTGTGTTCTCCAGGGGTATGGTCTCGACGCTTGGAGACAGGAGGTTGGCATCGTAAGAAATCAAGGTCGGCGGAGCACCCTGTGATGAGATCAAGGTCAATTGGCCTTTTCCGCTTTCCTTTACGGTGCAGGCAGTCATGAGGCTCAAGGTGATTTCGGATACCTGCTCGGTCAGGAAGTAACTATCGTTGATCTCAACCACGTTGCTCGTCCTGTCGAGCTTTACTATGCGGCGCCAGCTTTTCAACCGGGCTTCGGGTGGATATGCTTTTGCCAGCTCCATCGCAAGCTGGGCCGAACGGTCATTGGACTCGTAGACCACGTCCGTGGCACCCCACATTGGTCCCACGGCCTGCTGTACGCCGCCGATCGTCGGCAGGTTGTGATACGCGGATTGCGTGGAAGGAATCTCGTAGCGGTGGGCATCGAAGCTCTTCTTCTGGTAGGTCTCCTGTCCCATATCCATGAGAACAGGCAACCCCTGGGAGTAGACCCAAAAGCTTCCAGTGTCATTGTGACTGTGACTTTTCCCGTTGTCGGCTGCGATGCACGCCAGATAGAGCCCATCGGATGATTCCGCCTTTCGCCTGGCAGCCATGATCCGGGAGTCCGGAAGCCAGGTATCACGCAGCAACCTTGCCTGGGTAGCAGGCTGGGCACGCAACTCGGTCTCATTGAATATCGCCGGCAGCGTGTCAGGGTGATACTGGGCCGGAATGCTTGCCACAGCGAGCGATATCAGATCCCGATTCTTCAGCCTTCGGCCGAAGCGATACATCTTGTCCACATCGAGATGAATGATAGGGCTGGCGTCACCCTGATTGAGATAGTAGTCACCCGCTATATGAACGCGATTCATATAGAGCGCCATCTGGGCGATCAGCGGCTGGTTAAAGATATCGACCGCCCCGGCGGTCACGGAATACAAGAGTTCAAGCGCGTCGAACATCGCGCCCGCAGCCACATTCCAATAGCCGGGACCCTCTTCACAGCCGCCGTCGTCGGGGTATGTGTTGATGAACTTATCCAAACAAAGTGTGATCTTCCTCACACTCCGGTAGCGGCGGTCCTCATCTCGATCGATCAGCAAAGCAGTCGTCAACCAGTTCCAGCATATCCATGCATCCCAGTTATTTACCGGCTGCACCTTGCCTTCCGGAACCTCGATCCAGGGCAGATCGTGACGTGGCTTGCCGCCAGGCAAGCCCATCCACATGAAGTTCTTGGCCAGAAGCGGTTCGAGGATACGACGCTCGGTCTCGAAATAGACCCGCTCCCTTATGAGCGGCGAAACCGTATCAAGGGTTGAATCGAGCGCGTACACGGTGGAAGCCAATAGTGCAGACGTCTGGGCGGCGAACAGATCGACGATAGGATCCTTCGGATCCGGAAGTCCCAAATCGGCTTGCTGAATGTAGAGGTGGGCCGGCACTCCCCAAAAGCTTTCCTCGCAGGTGGCCCACACACCATTGGTGATGTCGTCTAAAAACCGTCCTTTGTTTTCAACACACTCGGCGAATACAAGAGCCTGCAGCGCGCGCATGCGAGCGTTGCGAATGTTTTCGTAATCGGTTCTGTTGCCGTTCCTGGCGTATTCAAGAAAGACGGTAGCCGGCATCTCAGGCCACTTGTATTGCAGGTACTTTTCGCCGCCTGCAAGCAAGCCGGTCCGGGTCTCCGGACGGAGGCCTTCCCAGGCGCCACGATCATGAATCGTTGGGAAAGGCCGGTATTTAGGCTGTGGGATAAGTGCTTGTTTCAGCTTGTCCGGGGTACAAGCGGCGGCTAATAAATTGCGGTTTTTCCCTCGCGGGGCGGCCGAATCAGTATTCTCGGCAAAAGCATCGAGCGCGAAGAAAGTCGTTGAACCTGCAAGTGCGGCTGATCCCACCAGAAAGTGACGCCGGGATAGTAGAGAAACAACGTTCTGCTCTTGCATGCTCATCCTTATGGCTGGGACAGGCTGCTATTGTTTCCATCGGTTTTACCCCTGTCAAGAGCGTTACCGACTGGGAGAGTGTCCCGCAGGGCGGAACGGTGGGGTCACTATGTTCTTGACACTTATAAGTACCGGCTGGAAGAATCCCGACCGAAGCCAAAAATACAGAAAACGTTCACCAAACGTTCACTGCAAGCCACTGGAACGCCAATTTTCGGGGGATCATATGACGCCAGCAAGGAACAACGTCGATGGGGCCACATCGCGTTCAAATAAAATACGAACGAACTTTACCGGACTTATCGCACTTACGCTGCTGATTCTAAGCGTAACCGTCACGGCCACTGCACAACAAACAAATGCGACTATCGTGGGCAACGTGACCGACAGCACGGGAGCTGTCATGGCTGGAGCTAAAGTAACCGCGACGGAAGCGGCCACCAATGCCGTTCGCTCCACAGTCACGGATAGCGCCGGCGCGTACACGCTCCCCTCTCTTCCTGTTGGGACCTACTCGCTAAGCGTAGAGATTGCCGGCTTTCAAAGCCAACGGGCGGACGGGATTGTTCTCGACGCTAGCCAGACGGCGCGCCAGGATTTTAAGATGGCCGTAGGGCAAGTGAACCAGACGGTCGCAGTCGAGGCCGGGGCGGCCGCAGCGCAACTACAGACCGAGAGCGGAGCAGTTGGCCAGGTTATCGATGGAAGGAAGATCGTCGAGCTTCCGCTTAACGGGCGCAACTTTGTGCAGCTTGCGCAGCTCATCCCGGGAGTAAATACGGGAGTTGAGGGTTCGATCACGGTGCGCCGCGCTCGCGGGTCGATCGCCACTACGGACGCAACGGGGGGCACCATCGCGATCCAGGTGAACGGCCAGCGCGATACCCAGAACCTGTTCTCGATCGACGGAACCGAAGCTATGGACTACGACGCGTGGACTTATAGCTTCTCGCCGTCAGTCGACGCGATTGCGGAGTTCCGGGTTGACACCAGCACGAGTGGTACCGATTCAGGCGCCGCCGCCGGCGCTAACGTGAACATCATCATCAAGTCGGGAACCAACAATCTGCATGGCACGCTTTGGGAGTTCAATCGCAACAACGACCTAACCCAAACCTACGACGCGATTGCGAATAAGAGCGTGACGCCAGCGCGTTTAAACCGCAACCAGTTTGGTGCTAATTTTGGCGGCCCCCTGGTGATTCCGCATATCTACAACGGCCACAATAAAACTTTCTTCTTCTTTAACTGGGAGACCGGCAAGCTGCTGAATGGGGCGAACGTTCAACAGGCAATTGTTCCGGATAACAACATCCGCGCCGGGATTCTCGATGCAACCGCGCTGACGTCGTCCAGCGGCAAGCCGCTCAACGTAGTCGACCCGATCTCCGGACATAAGTATCAAATTGGGGACCAGGTCACCGTTGACCCGCGATCGGCCATCATGATGCAGGTGACCCCGGCGCCCAATGTGACCAACGCCAGCTCCGCGACGAACTACAACACCATACCTGTCAATACGCTGAACTACCAGTACGACTACATCGGTCGCATGGATCACAACCTCACCCGTAAGGACACGGTCAGCGGACACTACATTTACGATGAGACCTACAGCAACGGGCCGTCATTTTTCGGCAACGATGAAGATAACAACGACGCATTCAACCATCTCTTTGAGGTCTCTGAGATACACGTCTTCTCACCTTCGATCGTCAACGAGTTCCGCTACGGACACCAGAACTTTCAGGAATTCGAGACCTTTGGAACAACCAACAACGCCAAGTACAACATCGCCAATGGATTGATGCAGATTCCCTTCTCTTCTTCAGACCCTCACTTCTATGGGGGTCCGAACATTACGATCAGCGGCCCTGACGGAACGCATCGCCTGTTTGCCGACTTACGCAACATTGGGCCGCGCAACCGCGCCAACGGCATCAACCAATTTGTCGATAACCTCTCCTGGCAACGTGGGAGGCACTACCTGAAATTTGGGGTCAATATTGGACGGCGGACGGACTACTTCAGCCAGGCGCGTGATCCTCACGGCACATTCAATTTTACCGGCCAATATACCGGTTCCGCGCTGGTTGACTACCTGCTCGGCTATATCGCCAGCGACAGCATCAACCCCACCGTGACCCGAACCAACATCTCCAGCATCATTCAGGCATACTCTGTGCAGGATAACTGGAGCGTGACCAAAACCCTGACGGTGAATCTCGGCTTCCGTTGGGATCATTTTGCACCGTATACCCAGGACAACGATAAGTATGCCGACATTTACAACGGGCCCAATGGACTCAACCCCAGTCAAGTGGAAACAGCTCCGAATTCGCCTTATGGGCGCGGCCTGTTACAGCCTACGTACCATGACTTTCAACCGCGAATCGGTTTCGCCTGGCAGCCGTATGGCTTAGACAAGACCGTCGTGCGTGGAGGTTACGGCATCTACTTCACTCCGGAGATCGATAACGCCCCCTTCAGCATGGGCGAAGGAGACCAGGCGCAAGCCGGAGCACAGCTTACAGGGAGCACTGGGGTGACTGCCTCAAACCCGGTGCAGAAGATTCCCAACATTTTCTTCAGCAATCCGTTTCCGGGAGTTAGCTCCGGCGGACCTCTCACGTATCCCTTCGACACTTCGATCGACCAGCACCTCCAGGACCAGATGACGCAGGAGTTCAACCTGACGATACAGAACCAGCTTCCTGGAGCATTCACGAGCCAAATCGCCTATGTTGGCGCGCGTGGGACGCACAACTTCATCTCCTACAACGACACCAACATGCCATTCCCGATCAACCCTGCGAGCACCACGCTGAGCATCAATGCACGGCGTCCTAACCAGACGTTTCTGCGTCCAGTACAAGGAGATTTCTCCCGCGGCTCCTCTTCCTACAATTCTCTCCAGACCAAGCTGGAACGCCGGGTCGGCAACGGGCTGAATACATTGGTTTCTTACACCTGGTCTAAAGCCATCTCCGGGCCGGGAGACATTGGCGGGATCGTCGGTGGCGGAAATTTTGGCGCCAGTCCTCTCAACCCCTACAACCCACGCGCCGACCGATCGCTTTCCTTGTACGATATCCCTCACCGGTTTAGCGGAACTGTCCTCTGGGACATTCCTTTCTTTCAAAGCTCAAGCGGTCTCAAGAAGCTGTTTCTCGACGGATTCCAGGTTTCAACGATCGTGACCGCAGTTTCCGGCGATGCGTCCAACGTAAGCTATGGCGGCACTTCGAACACGGGGACCGGACAAACTTCCCGGCCGGATGTTGTTCCCGGCCAGGTGGCAAATCTCGGTCGCGGGCAGAGGACCCCGAAGCGGGTGTTCAATACCGCGGCATTCACCGCCCCACAACCTGGGGAGTTCGGCACCTCACCGCGTACCGGCGCCATACGACTGCCCGGTCTGTTTAACGATGATTTTTCTGCGACCAAAGGGTTCAAGTTGGGAGAGTCACGAAATCTGCAATTTCGCGCAGACTTCTTCAATTTCTTCAAGCACTACAATCCTGATCCGTCGACCATCACCACCAACATCACTTCGCAGATCTACGGAGAGATCAACAACGGGCTATCCGGCGGATTCGCGACGCGGGTTATCCAACTAGCGGGGAAATTCTACTTCTGAAGAAACCGTGCATGATGAGAGCGCTGCTAATGGTTACAGCGATGTCTGCTGTTCAGGTAGTGGCTCAGGTTTCGGGAACTGGCGCCGCGGAGGTCTGGCAGTTCAACCAGACTTCCGCGATCGGTGGCCATGCTACTCAGGTCCTCGGACATCCTGTAGTAATCGAAACTCCCCTGGGTAAGGCAGCTCAATTCAACGGAGTCGAGGATGCGCTGTTTGTCGCGGTGCATCCCCTGGCAGGCGCGGAGACGTGGACATGGGAAGTGATTTTCCGCCCCGACGCGGACGGAGCAGCTGCGCAACGGTTCTTCCATCTGTCAGTCCTGGACCCGGCAACAGGAAAGGACATCGACGACCGGCTCTTGTTTGAAATCCGGATTGTCAAGGGACAGTGGTGCCTGGACAGTTTTGCTACGGCGGGTGGGCAATCGAAGACGTTGCTGAACTGCGACAAGCTGCATGCGCTGGGAAAGTGGTACCGAGTCACTGCTGTGTACGATGGCACTACGCTCAGGAACTATGTAGACGATGAACTGCAGGGCGAAGGCAGTGTGCACCTGGTTCCGCAGCGGCCGGGCCATTCGTCCGTGGGAGTTCGCATTAATCTGAAAGACCATTTCAAGGGTGCGATCTATGAGGCGCGGTTTACGAGGCGCGCGCTGACGCCCGACGAGTTTCTGAAAATGCCGGCGCCTCATTAAGATCTTCAGGAGGCTCGTGATGCGCCGTTTCTCTCGACCGCTGCTGGTGCAAGCTGCTGCGATCCTCCTCGCCATCCCGCTGGTCGCGCAAGAGAAAAGCCCACCAAGAACATGGGTGGACAAGGATACTGGTCATCGCGTTTACCGTTTGACCGATGAACCCGGATCCTCGGCGCTTTATTTCAACTTTGACGCCTATACGCCCGACGGCCGGCAGATGGTGTATACCTCTCCGGCCGGCATACACATGCTCGAACTGGCCACGCGGCATTCACGCCTATTGGTGCCTGCGGAGGGTAAGGCGCGGCGCATTGTGGCTGTAGGCCGCGTGACCGGCGCTGTTTACTTCAGTGAGATGTCATCCGACGGGCTGAGCACCATTTATTCCGCTAACAGCACAACCGGAGGTGTCCGCAAGCTGGTTACCCTTCCTCCGCGCGCCACCGTCGTCACGATCAATGCCGACGAGACCCTCGCCTGCGGTACCTACGTCGAAGGCGACCATGTTCCCCAGGAGTACGGGAACAATCGCCCCGCGCCTCCCGCGACGGGTGGACGGATCGGCAACCCGTCCGGCTCACTCGTCCAGCCGGACGGCAAAGGCCAGATGATGGCCCGCCGTCTTGCGGCTCATCTCCCTATGGTGCTCTTCGTGATAAACCTCGAAACCGGCAAGATGAAGGAATTGCTCCATTCAACGGACTGGATCAACCACATGCTTTTCTCGCCGGTCGATCCAAACCTGCTGATGTACTGTCACGAAGGCCCATGGCAATTGGTCGACCGGATCTGGATCATTCGCGCGGACGGCACCCAGAACACGCTCGTTCACAAACGCACGATGTTCATGGAGATCACTGGTCACGAGTTCTGGAGCAACGATGGCAAGTCTGTCTGGTACGACTGGCAGTTTCCCAAAGGCCAGGTTTACTTCCTCGCGGGCTACGAGGTAGCAAACGGCCGCCGCGTTGCTTACAACATGACGCCTGACCAATGGTCGATTCATTTCAATGGGTCCAGGGACCATAGCGTGTTCGCCGGGGATGGTGGGGATTCCGGTCAGGTCACACAGGCTCGGGATGGGACCTGGATCGAGCTTTACCATTTGGAGGCTTTGAGCCGGCATGAGGGCTTCAATACCCCTGGTCTTATTCAACCCGGCGTCCTGCGATCCGAGCATCTGGTTAACATGGCTAACCACAACTACAAGCTCGAACCGAACGAACGGTTTTCTCCTGACGATAAGGAAATTATTTTCACCAGTAATATGTTCGGGCCTAGCTATGTGTTTGCGGTTGAGGTGGGAAAGGCGGTTGATCCGCCGGCAGATGAGGTGCTCTCTACGCCCGCTCTGGCGGAGGGGTTCAGCCCCAAGCCGCCCCCTACACCTTTCAGCGATCAGTGGTAAGTTGCGTCCGTTCCTGTGGTCTCGCGGCCCGGGGAAAGACCGCAGATCCCTCGGCTTCGCTCGGGATGACAAAGGTGAGACCGGCGCTTTTAATTCGCTCTGATGCTTTGGATGAACACGGCAGGTTTCCGCCGAATGGCAAGGTTTAACTTGGTAAAGCCGCCTCCCCCTTTGTCATCCCGAGCGAAGCCGAGGGATCTGCGTTTTCTCCTTCCCTATACCAAACCCCGCCTCGGTGAAGATGACAAAGGCGCCCTAAACCTCAGAGGGAATTGGGGATAGGAGAAACTGAGATTGTTGGGCACGGGGTTAGCTAAGTCGGCATCCAAGTAACTCAGCTATGAAATTCGGAACGACAAGAACGATGGTCTGCTGCGTATTTTTGCTCGCAGGATGCGGAGGAAAACAGGTTGCGCAGCAGCCGAAGCCGCCGCCGAAGCCGGCGATCAAACCAGCACCGGCCACGCCTATCGCAGAGAAGAAGCAGGAACTGGGGCAAGATTCTTGGGATCCGCAGTGGGATGTAATCGTGGAACAGGCTTTGTCTCCTGAGATGCTTTCGCCGCGGGTTGCTCGCGGGGTTAGAAGCTATTGCCCGCGATTTAACTCGCTGAGTGAGGCCGATAAACGGGCCTTCTGGGCCTATACCTTCCAGGCGCTTGCAGGAGCGGAGGCGGGGCTGAAGCCGACCTCGGACGTGCGCCATACGGAACCCGAAGTGGCGGTCGAGGACACCGTTACCAAGCGAACGGTGCGCCAGGAAGGACTGCTGCAGCTAACGTACATGGACGCGAAACGCTATGGCTGCGATTTCGACTGGCAGAAAGATAAACCGCTGGCGGAGAAAGATCCCGCGCGGACGATTTTGACCCCGCGCAACAACTTGCTCTGCGGAGTGAAGATTCTCGAAAATCAGATGCTGAGCCAGGGAAAGCCCTTGCTTACCCAATCGAGCTACTGGGTGACCCTGCGGCCCTTGCAGCCAAGCTACCTGGTGTTCGCCAAGCAGATGAAGAATGTGCCGGCCGTTTGCCGTCATGCCGCGCCGCCGGTGGAAGAAGCGAAAGTCAGGCACGGAGGCAGTGGGTCGGCGGCTGCCGTTGCGGCACCTGCGCACCTCTCCGCGGCGGCTAATTAACGCAGATAATTGTCACATGATCCTGACGCAGCGTGACCGGCTCTTCGTGCTCACCGGAGCCGGGGTTTCAGCAGAAAGCGGGCTCGCAACCTTCCGGGGTTCGGGCGGGTTGTGGAACGGTTATCGAGTCGACCAAGTGGCAACGCCCGAGGCGTGGCACGTCGACCCCGAACTCGTGTGGCGCTTCTATTCCATGCGTCGCCGCGACGCCTTGGCTGCTGCACCGAACGCCGCGCACCTGGCACTGGCAGAGATCGAAGAGAAGCTGGGGGATCGCTTTTATCTTTGCACGCAGAATGTTGACGACCTCCATGAGCGCGCCGGCTCCATTCGCGTGCACCACATGCATGGGAGTCTGTTCGCGTCTCGCTGCTCCCGATGTGACGTGCCGTTTCCCGATCGCGAGTCGTACGAAACCGACCTGCCTATGTGCCAGAAATGCGGCGCGGCTATCCGTCCGCATATTGTCTGGTTCGGTGAAATTCCGCTGGACATGGATGGCATTTATCGTGAACTCGATCACGCCACTCGCCTGCTGGTTGTAGGTACCTCGGGATCTGTGTATCCCGCCGCGGGATTCGTACACGTCGCCAACCAGCGCGGTATCCATACTGTCTATGTGGGCCCGGAGGAACCTCTCAACGCTGACGCCTTCGATGAGATTGTGCTGGGCGCGGCGACTGCGGTGCTTCCACCTCTCCTATCGGCCTAAGCACCCGGTCAGGCCGCGGCGCCTGACTGCCGCGCGTGCATCCAGATTTTGTATTCACGGCTGGCCTCTCCAAGGCAATAGCAGGTGTTCCTGGTTTCTGCGATCTTATTCTGCGCATCGACACCCACGATGGGGGATGTGAAGATGAACATTCCCGTCTGGATTCTCTGATGGCCGAAAGCTCTGCCCACCAAAAGATTTCCTGGCCCCAACGGCTGATAACTCGCAGTATTAGCACTTTCCACAACCGCCCAATCTTCGAGTTTGACTGATGGCTTTTGTGTTCGCATACTCGGGTCCTCGTCTTTCATTTGGATGCCGTACCGGCTTCCGGCGAAAAGGAAAAAGGCGTTTTTTTACCCTGAAACCATTCACGCAGCGGGTTGATGAAAGCCCGCGGCTTTCCCGACCGCCCCGGCATAGGGGAAAATCAGGGAAAATACAGTGCCCCCGGAGGGCGTCAGACGTTTGCTGCGGACGTGGATTCGCCCCTGATGCTTGCGGACGATATTGGCTGTAACCCATAGGCCGAGACCTGAGCCGGATGGGCCTTTCGTGGTGTAGAACGCTTCGAACATACGCTTGCGAGTCTCAAGACTCATGCCGGAACCCGTATCCGCGATCGTGATCCGAACCCCGTGATCCCCTGTTCGCCAATCCGTGCCGGGCCTTAACCTGATGGTTAGCTGGCCGCCATTGTGCATGGACTCTACCGCATTGCCGATCAGGTTCACAAATACCTGGCGTATTTCTCCAGCGAAACACATGAGTTCAGGACCGTCTTCAGTTTTTAACTCCACCTGTACCCGGCCCATCTTGAATCTTCCCTTGAATAGAGACAACACGGATTGCAGGATGTTCACCACGTTGGTCGAGGTGGGGGACGATGGTTGACGATGAAATTGCAAGCCCTGCGTCGTGATCTCTGAGGCACGGCCAAGCTCCTCTTCCGCTTCTCTCAGGTAGGGCGCCGCTTGGCTGAGATCCGCAGAACGCTGGGCAAGGAAAATCAAATTGAGAACCGCTTCCAGAGGGTTGTTGATCTCATGAACGATTGACGACGTTAACCTGCCGATAGCGGCCATCTGTTCCTGTTGCTCGAGAACCTGTTCGGCCCGTTTGCGCTGGCTGATGTCTTCGCAGATGCATACCAACCGGCATGATTGGGACTGCTCATCGTTTGCCAGGCTGACCGAATTGCGGACCCATGCGGCCGTGCCGTCAGGACGTAGATAACGCTTCTCAATGACAAATCCGGGGATCTCAGAGGCCAGCAGTTTCTTGAGCAGGCCGCGGTGTCGCGATTGATCTTCAGGATGGGTTAGCTCAAACAGATTTGCGTCGCCGATTTCGGCTGGCGTCCGATCGACGATTCTCGCCAGAGTTTCGTTCGCATTGATTACGTTGCCATCCAGATCAACCACCGCGAAGCCTGTCGCGGCGTGGGCAAACCAGTCGCCAATATGTCGATGCGCTGCCATGGGATCGAATAAATGCCAACAAATGAGCGCATCAGCGAGCGACGGCCATTTGGGTAGATGCACCGAAGCAGGGCGGAGGTCGCCCGGGGTCAGGAATTTCCCTTTAAGCCGGGGGCGAGGCTCCCAGTTTCGCTCAGGCATTATTTGACCTTTAGCTCGTCCGGAGACGTTGTTGCTGGATATAATCGGGGCACTATGCCACGTATTGGAGAGTTCTGTCCTTCCAATGTCGCCCGATTGCTACTCGGTGTGGTCATTGTGGTGGCGCTGGTGGCGGCGGTAGGCGTCTGGCTGTTTCATTCGCCGGGCCGTGGGACCCCCATCGAGCAATCCAGCCCCACTGCTCAGCCCACAAAGTAGAGGCGTTACCCCACCCTGCCCAGCATGGGCAACGATCGACGATCTCGCCATCTCGATCCGCGACAGTTACAACCGACAACGATGCGGACAGGCCGTCAGTAGGTGGCGACCGAAACCCGGAGCACTTCCGGTTCGGAGGAGAAATTGAGGCCCCAGTCTGTTTGGTCGCCATTGAGGATGCGAGCGAACTTGAAAGTGCCGTTCTCGTAGGAGCCTTCTTCGACGCGCAAGAACTGTCGATGCTTCTTAGCGTTCGTGGGGCGGAGGTCCACACGGGAAAAGAACCCGGTTACCAGGAACTGATTATCCTTGAGTTGCGCGACCAGGGCGCGGCCGATGGGCTCGGGATTTCCTTTCGCAGTGCCGTTCCGAACTGCTCCATAGGACACGATCGCATCCCACGCTTCGAAATGCAGCGTTTGCGTGACCTCGCCTTCCTGCTCAGCCACCGCCTGGAGCTTACCTTCGAAATTCAGGAGGGCGATGTCACGCATCATGGGAGCGACGAGCCGGTAGTTCTGCGCGGTCGGTAGTAGAAAGTTATTCTGCGTATCGGCGTGGCCTTCCGGCTCCGCATGCGAGCGCGTGTAGTCCAGGCCAAAGGGCGAGTAGCCAATGGCCTGAAGGCCAAGCGCAGAGAAAAAGAAGCGGGCTATCTTTGGCGAACTGCTGGTTTCGGGGACGAACAAGGCATTGTCCGGGCGACGATAGAGCTGTAACACCTTGAGATAGGCTGCGGTATCGGATAAGTAGATATCCGGCGCGAGAATATCGATCGCGGGTGCAGCCGCCTTCCAAATGTCCAGCACGTTGTCAGTGGGTCCGCCGCTCTCGTAGCTTCCGGGTGCGCCTTTAAAGGGATCACGCAAGGCAGCGTTCACATAAAGGGGTAACGCATAGACGGCCTTACCCGCCGCCGCCACCTTGCCCACGTATGTGGCTACGGCCCAGGCATGAAAGCAGACCTCGGCTTCTGTACCGAAGACGTCTTGCCAGCTGGCGGAGGGGGTAGTGGGCACCTTGTTCATTGCCGCCAGGATGTTGCCAGGGACCGGGCCAGCGAAAAGCTTTTGCGCGGCCGGGGAATAATCGCGCACGGCTCCCCACGTCCCGCTTTCGTTCTCCACCTGCACCATCAACACGGTCCGATCCGGGTCGACGGCCTTGAGATGGCGCATGAACTCGGTGAATGCGAGGATATCCGCATCGAGAGATGCGGTGGCAAAGGGGGATGGGGAGTCCACTGCTTCTCCCTCTTTATTCAAGACGTGGAAGTAGCGCTCGGGCTGTAGCTTCATCCACTCGGGCATGTAGTGCTGACTGCCATTCTTCCAGGTGCCGAACCAGAGCAGCACGAGATGCACATGGTGCTCGCGGGCCTGGGCAAGGATGGTGTCCATCGCCGTGTAGTCGAACGTTCCCTGCTGCGGCTCGAATTGTTCCCAATAGATAGGAATCTCCAGCGTGTTGGCATGGAGGAATTCAATCACGGACCAGACTTTGGGGAGCGTGGCCGGCCAGTCGCTGGAGTTGTTCGCTTGGGCTCCTAATATCAGGTAAGGGGCGCCATCCACGAGCAGAGCGAAGCGGCCGTCTTTCTGGATTAGGCGCGGGATTGGGTGGTCTTCCGCTTGAGTTTGTAGGGCGAAGACCGATGACGACAGAAGTGCCGCGATTAGGAAGGTTTTCATGCTTGGTATCCTGCTTGCTGCTTATCGCATTGCGGTTGGAGTTTTCTCTGCATGGATGAATACACATTATTGCAAAGTCGGCATTCAATTCATGTGCTTGGCCGAGGGTCTAACCGCACTCCGTAGAAACACATTTCCATGAGAGACCCGCCAAACTGCAGATCCCTCGACTCCGCTCGGGATGACAAAGGGGAGGGCGGCGCTTTCATTTAGCTTCGCGAAGCGGGACGGTGGACAGCAGGTCCCTCCACTTCGCTTCGCTCCGGTCGGGATGACACGTGAGTTTGAACCGTCGGGATGACAAAGGGTAGGGCTGAGCGCGATGCCCTGATTAGAACGTAAAGACGGCTTGGACGAAGATGGAGCGGTTGGCGGGTGTCGGGGATCCGAAGGGGCCGCTTGCGAGAGATTGCGTTTTTCCGAAGAGGGGTGAGTTGATGGTGCCGTTGGGTGTGCCCAGATTCACAATGTTGAAGATGTTTATGGCCCCGCCGATCAGGGTCAGACTGTATCTACGAGCGACTGAGGCATCGAGCTTGGGTTGTGCTTGCGCGCCACTCAGGCCACGGCTATTCACGCTTCCATTCCCGCCGCCTTGCATGCCACCCGCACCTTTGGATCCTTCAATCCTGGGGCCAATCCCGATCACTTTGCTGACCCGCATGTGCATCACAAAATTGGTGGGCCCAATACCAGCGCCATAAGGAATGATTCTCTCTCCTTTGCCCACCGGGTCGGTGTCCAGACAACCGTAGGGGGTGGAAACCACGTTCGCAGCCCCCGCAGGTGCCATACGTAGGCCGTGCGTTGAACTGGTTGTTGGCGGTGAGGTCGTTGCCTATTACCAGGTTATAAGGTGTGCCGGACTGGGCCGCCAACAGGGGCGCAACAATGATTCCATGAGGCGCGGAGTAGGTTCCAAGCAGGAAGAGGCGATTCGTGATGCCGAAACCGGCACGGCCGTAGTCAAGCCCGGGGTCCTGGGCCACCGACGGAACGTAGTTGACGCCCTGCGTATCGCTACTGGCGTGGTTAAAGGTGTAGGAACCGTGCAGCGACAGATGGCGGAACTGGGCATTAGTGGTCACGATGATCTGATGCTGCTTGTAGATGCCGCCGGATTGAAACTGATAGTTATATGCAGCAGGAAGAGGGCCGACGACTGCGTAGGTGGATGGATCGAACTCCGGCGCGGTTACATTGTTGGTAAGGTATTGGTGAACGCCGCGTGTGAACAGGTAGGTTGCGTTAAACATGACCTTCTTGCTGATCTGCCGATCGATCCCAACCCCGCCTTGCATGCTGAGAGCTGCGTGAAAATGATGATCGATATCGTAGAAGGAAGGAATCGACGCGGCGGCGCTTGCCAACGTGCTCGGCGGCGCAGCGGCATTCGGGTCAAAGAAATCCGGGTTGTTGATCACGTAGCTCTGTTGATTGATCCCGTTCTGGTGGATGGCCTGAACCAGGTAGGGTGTGCCGGTGGAGGAAGCAAAAGAATTCGGCACGGTAAAGCGATCGTAGAACCAACCGTAGCCCGCGCGCACAACCGTTTTAGGAGGAGTCTTGCCGAGATGGCCAGGCGCCCAGGCGAACGAAACACGCGGCCCCCAGTCGGCGTGGTTGCGAATGCGGTTTTGGGTCTCAAAGCGCAACCCATAGCTCAGCGTGAGATTGGGTCTCGCGCGCCAATCGTCCTGATAGAACAGCGCTCCATCAAATAGAATCGCTCGCGCCAGTGGATTCTGGATCACAGTGCCCTGATATTGTGCCGGCGCTTGCGCCAGGTACTGGTCAATGGAAGTGAATAAATAATTGCCATTGGATCCCGCGGTAGAGTAATTGGCATCGCGATAACTACGCAGACGGGCCCCAAACCGTATGGTGTGGCTGCCCGCGGTTGCGGTGGAATAATTCTGCAATTCAAAGATGTCCTGGTGGTCTCGCGCCACCCCGGAGTTGCTTCCCCCAGTGGTGAACGCTCCTTGCACCGTGACTGTCGGGGTGAGATAAGAAGCGACCTGGCTGTTGCGGACGCGTCGCCACTGAAAGTGAGTTTCGTTAATCACCCGTGGGTTGACCACGATCGTGTCGCTGATCTGGATCGCATTTTCCTGATTGTTTACGTTGTACGCCTGTTCAGGAAGGTTGAGTTGACCAGGCCCATTTGCCGTCGCGACGGAACGAACATAGGAGTCACGCACCGACAAGGTATTGTTTTTGCCCAACTGGAAGTCCACGCGAGGGTTCGTGACCAGAAGAGACGATGGGTTGGGCAGGGCCTGGTTGAAGCTCGTACTCGGGTCGTCGGGGTTGACGGCGTCGATAATGGTTTGGTTTTGCCGGTCAAAGTGGAACAGGTTAAAAAAATACGAAGCGTGTTTGGTCAGAGGTCCATTGACGTCGGCCTGAATGAAATACAGATAGTAACTCGGCTGTTCCTTGACGAGCGGATTGGCGGTGTTCCACGCTGAATCGTTACCCAGGGATGTGACGTGGCCGGAAAATTTATCCGAGCCAGGTTTCGTGAGAATTTCGATTCTTCCGTAACCGATCTTGTCGAACTCCGCCGAAAACGGGTTCTGATTGACACGAATCTCGCGGATCGACGATTTAGGGGGAATCTGTCCTCCGGTGAAGCCGTCAATGTAGATTTGTCCTCCGCTGGGCCCAGCTGCGGGGCCGGCCAGAGCCTGCAGTTCGTTTTGCAGCTCATCCGGGTCGTCCGAGAGAGCATCGAGATCGCTTCCCTTCACGACCAGTGCGCTGGAATTCTCATCAGGATTCACGCTCACGCCGGAATTTTGATCAGTGACTGTAATGTCCTGCTGTTGCACGGCAATGGCGAGAGATACATTGAGCTGCCGGCTCTGCCCGGAAGCGACCACAATTCCGGTTTTGGAGAAGTCTGCGAATCCATTCGCCTGGACAGTAAGGGTGTATGAACCTGGAGGGATGCTCTTGAACGCGTAGACTCCATCGTTCCCGGATTGGACGTTCAATACGGCAGGCCCTTCAGTCAGCGTGACCGCGGCTCCCGGAACAACCGCACCGCTCGGGTCCAGTACCTGGCCTCGAAGGCTGCCGGTTGCCTGCGCAAGCAAGGGTGATGGAAAAGCAAGGGCCAGAGAAAACAGGGCCAGCAAAGCTTTCTTCATCAGAAAGCTGCGAATCTGTGGGAAGAGATTCATCATGGCAGCGTCCTTCCACAATTCATGACGAGGTGGCGCACCTACCCCAGCATGATGGTTGCAGTTGAGGGTCCAACTCTACATGTCGCGCGGACCCATCCGGCTCAGCTCTTTCCTAATTTTTGTGTACGCGATTCCGAAAGATTTTGTTCAATCCCGGGCTCGACTGTCCAAGATCGAACACTGAATGGCTCCGATGAAACGAAAGGACGCAGGCAGCCTGATCGGCGCTCGAACTTTCTTCAACAACTAGTAGCGAAGCCCAAGTCTTTGCGGAAATTCCTCCTCATCGTCATCAAGGTCAATCAGATTCGCATAGTATTCGGCATTCTTTCTGTGCACTCTGCGCATCGCCACGTGTGTCGCAACAATGCAGCCAATCGTGCCTACGATGTGCCATATATCGGCTTCCAACCAGGGTTCCAGAGCGACCGTAAGCAACACAAGGGGCGGGAAGAATCCGAAATATTGCAGCAGGATGAATGCCAGGTTGGTGGTCGGCGCTCTTCTTTCGCCAGTGAAGGGTATGCTCGTGACTTTAAGGAACAAGGCATCCGTCAGCAGCAAGCAAAGGCCGATCGCCACTAGCGTCTGGCTCATGGCAGACCGCCAGTCATGAAGGCCGGAAGGGGCGACCAGACTTATCAACGCAACCAGCCCCAGGGTCACAACCAATACACAGGGCAGTATCCAGAGCGTGGTCGCGGCGAGCTGCGCTACGTCTGGCCTACCCAGGATTACGCGAAACACCCAAGCGCCTCGCTTATCCATTGGGGAGAGAAACGCAGTCCGCAATCCGGCAACGGTCCAGAACGCCACAATCGGGACGGCAGCCCGCAAGCCATCCGGTGACAGTGCCACGCTAAGATGGCCATGGGCAAGCTTCAAGAGCGCGACGCAGGCAATCAGGAGAGCGAGGCCGAGGCCGCCATACATTGCCAGATACACACGATGCCGCTGAGTCCGCAACAATCCGTAACTGATGAAGTGATAAATGCCGCGCTGAACCGGGTTTCGCAGAAGGGTCGTATGGAGCAGCTGATTGATCGGCGCGACGGCCAAATTCTGCGTATCGGAGGTGCCGGATCCCTCAACCAGGTAACGCATCCTTCGCCGATAGGCTAGTGGATAGGAAGCAATCGTCAGCGCCACTGCAACTGCCGTTGCCTGACAGCCTATTTTTGCGAGCATGGTGAACACCGGCAGGGTGGAGGACCCGGCAACGATGCGTTCATAGATTCCCAGAAACCAGAGGGGTGGAAAGTATCGGGCGGCTGATGAACGGGTGAGTACTTCGAGGAATCGCGACGAAATCGGGAACAGCAGAAGAATCGTCAACAGCACCATAGTAGCGACGCACTGAAGCACAGGCGATACGGTGCGAAAGAGGCGCTCACCGAGCACCGCCACCATCACTCCCTGCAAACTGAGAAAGAACGTTGCAGCGAATGCGCCACTTCCCAGGACTGCGAACAGATGGGCAAACATATGGCGTGCCAAGCCTGGGGGCTCCGAGAGAAGGGGATAGAAGATGGCTCCCAGGGCATTGATACCGCACAGAAGCAACCCGAGAAAAAGACAGGCAGCCACGATCCTGGCCAGGAACAATCTCTTATTGACGATGGGAAGAGAAGAAAGAATGAAGAGGTCGACCAAGTCCGGGAATAACAAGTCCCAGGCAAAGATGGTCACCGCTCCGACCGCGACAAAGGAATACATCACGTAAAAATAGTGATCGCTCACCTGCGACCAGAACGGCCGTTCGAGCGGGGCATGGTATAGGGGAAACAAAAACAAGGCCACAACCATCCCAGGCAGGGCGATGGTATACGCGACCTGGAGAAGCCGGGCCTTCGTTTCACCATCTGCCGAAACCATTTCGTTGGTGAAGAATCGTTCCAGGAAGTGATGCACGAGTAGATGAAATTGGCTCCGTTCCTGCGCCTCCACTACCGGCATCTGTGCTTGCACTTCGAGCGAGAGCACGGGAAAGTCTGGTGGAGTAAAGATGCGGAGGCCGCTAAACATTCTGTACCTTGATCGCTTCTACTAATTCTCGGGCGACGGATTCCGTGTCTTCCTGCTGGACGAGTTGAGCAAAAGCACGTTCCAGGTTGGCCAATTTCATCAGGCTGGTCAGTTCCGAAGGGCTGGCATCCGCCAGAATCTTTCCTTTTGCGATCACGACTACACGGTCGCAAACCTGCTCGACGACTTCGAGGACATGCGAGATATAGAGAATGGCCTTCCCCGCCTCTGTGAGTTCCAGGAGCAAGTCTTTGAACAGGCGCGAGGATAGAACATCCAGGCCGGAAAGTGGCTCATCGAATATCAGCAAACTGGGATCATGTATCAGCGCGGCGGCAATCAGCACACGCTGCTTCATCCCCTTGGAATACATGGAAATTGGCGAATGCCGCCACGACTCCAGGCCAAGCAGCTGAAGCAGCCTATGGGCCTTGAGCTGAATCTGCCGTTCGCGCATCCCTCGCAGCCTGCCTACCAGCTGCAGGTACTCCATTCCAGACAGGTAGTTGTACAGATGCGCTTCTTCGGGCACGTAGCCCAGCGCCGCCCTAAAACCCACCAGGTCGTCCCGAATGTTCCGGCCCTGGAACAAGACTCGCCCCTCATTTGGCTGCAGCAACCCGGTAATGATTTTGACGGTGGTAGATTTTCCCGAACCGTTGGCTCCCAGGTAGCCGACAACTTCGCCTGCATTGACGCGGAAATTAACGTTCGAGATGGCGGGTATCCCGCGATAGCTTTTCGACAGGTTCTCGAGCTCAAGCACTGAACAGGTCCTCGGGTGCTAGTAGCCTATGTAGCATACTAGCTTGGCCTAGTCAACCAGTATGCTACATAGGTAGAATGTCCGTCATGGCCAACGAGCCCAAGCTTTCCCATACGGCCGCCATGATTCTGCAGACGATTCATGCCGGCCAGATCTACGGTTTCAGCGTGATGGAGGCCACAGGCTTACCCAGCGGAACCGTCTATCCGGCGATGCGGCGCCTGGAACGCGACGGTCTCATCGTTTCGAAGTGGGAACAGCAATCGATCGCAGACGCGGAGCAGCGGCCCTTGCGGAAGTACTACAAGCTGACGCGCGCCGGGGTAACTACGTTACAGGTCATGCACAAACGCTACCCGCTGCTGCAGAAAATGATCTCTGATCCAGAGGTCAAGAACGTATGAACCTGCTCCGTTCTCTCCCTGCATCTCGCTTCATTCTCTGGTGCGCCGCCTGGCTGGTAGCTGGTCAAGAAAGGGCAGAGTGGTTGGCGGAATGGCAGGCCGAACTTTGGCATGTCTGGCAGTCGTACGATCACTCTGCGAACGGTGGCTCTCGCGGCGGGCGAGAAGTGACCGGCTTTTGCCTCGGTGCCTTCCAGGACGCTTTCTGGCTCAGATGGAACAATCCCGGCTCGATACCGCGCCGGGTCTTGCGTACCGGCTCTGCGTCGCGTTGTTCCCTCTCGCTGGGTATATGGACAGCAATCAGCCTTTTGATCTGTTTGTCTGTGCCCGGCGCCTATAAGGCGATACGATCGACGCCCTATCGGAATGTCGACGGCCTGGTGACGATTTCAACCGGCGGCTATTCCGGAGCGCAGTCAGCAAGCATCCATCTCCGCGATTATGAATCGTGGAAGACGAGCACCCACCGGCTGTTTACCGGTATCGCCTTTTACCAACCGATACTGAAACGAGTCCATATTGCGGGACATCGAGGCGCTGAGCTTTCGATAGGCCGGGCGAGCGACAACTTTTTAAAGGTGCTGAACCTATCCATCCCTGTTCATACAGCAAATTCGTTGAACGGCCCATACACGGCAAGACTCTACTTGAGCCAGGAGACTTGGCGCGAGGTTTTTGACAGCGATTCTCGCCTGATCGGAAGTGTCACAGAGGTTGCCGGGCAACGCGTCCTGCTTGCGGGCGTTGTCGCGCAAGACTCCTTGCAGTTGCCGGGCCGAGTGGATGCGTGGCTTCTCGAAGACGAACGGCATCTGGCGATGCTGCCTTCGAACTCCAAGGGTTTCGTGCTCGCCCATATGCGAACGTCCGGAGCATTACCCCGGCTGGACAGCTGGCGATACATGACGGTGCACAATGAGGACGGAACCAGTGATCGCTTCGATTGCATATCGCTCGAGCAGCGAGCGCAACTCCCGTTCTCCATTTTTTTGTTCACACTGATCGTCGCCGTCATTGCTCTGCCAGCGACTACGGCGTTACCTCTAGGGGAATACCCACGCCACAGAGGACCCCATCCCTGGGCGGCCAGGACGAGACGATGGCTTTTTTTGTGGACCAAGCTTGTGTTGTTCGTACCGCTGGTCTATTTCAGCTCTGTGGATGTTGCTTATGGTTTCTACTCTGCCGGTTCCACAACCGCGCAATATATGCAGCTCGGGCTTTCTTTCTTCGGATTTCTCTTTGGGTTTCGATGGATCCTGCAGGATCAGAGGAAGCGCTGTCCGGTATGCCTTCGAGTGCTCTCCCATCCCGCCCGGGTTGGCCAGGCTTCACGAAACTTCCTGGCATGGAACGGCACCGAGCTGATTTGCGCCGGGGGGCATGGATTGCTGCATATCCCCGAACTCCCCACCAGCTGGTTCAGCACCCAGCGTTGGCTTGATCTGGATGCCTCCTGGGGTAGCCTCTTCTCTGACCCTTGTGTGCCGTCGACGGGCCTGGTCTAAACGCAAGTGGCTTAGCTGGCGATCTTCCACGCCGGTCGAATGAAGTGACAGGTGTAACCGTTCGGATAGTGCTCCAGGTAGTCCTGGTGTTCAGGCTCTGCCTCCCAGAACGGACCGGCTGGAGAGACCTCCGTGACTATCTTGCCCGGCCAGACTCCGGACGCCTCGACGTCTGCGATCGTTTTCTCTGCGATCTGCCTCTGCTGATCGTTGGTATAAAAGATAGCCGAGCGATAGCTTGTGCCCCGATCGTTGCCCTGCCGGTTGAGGGTTGTTGGATCATGGATCTGAAAGAAGAATTCAAGCAGCTTGCGGTAGTTCAACCGTTCGGGGTCGAAGACGATCTCGATAGCCTCTGCGTGGGTCCCATGATTTCGATAGGTGGCATTCGCTACATCGCCACCGCTATAGCCGACCCGCGTAGAGATAACGCCTGGATAGCGGCGAATCAGGTCCTGCATACCCCAAAAACAACCGCCGGCAAGAATTGCTGTCTCAGTAGGTTGGGTCATTGTTCCCTCATTCCGTTCTACTAGAGCGTATCAAATCCTCGGTAGTAGGCCAAAATGGCCGGAAGCTACAACCGGGAACGGTGTCTGAGTAGGTCCCGGCCGACGCCGGCGTGTTTGGCTCGACGCTGCTTCGAACTGGTGGTGTTTTATGTCGCAGTTATTGTGCTCTAACCGAGAGGGTGCAATCCCTCAGCGGCTAAAGCCGCAGTCGTTGAAGGTAGTAATGTACGGCCTAAAGGCCGTACCCTTCTGTGTGGTTTCCCTCGAATCATGCTCAGGGTGGAACGCACCTGCTTCAGCAGGAGAGATGGACTTCAGTCCAGCGGAAAAGCGATTGGTTTCCTAAGGGATGGGATTTAGAGTCTGCCTGAGAACTCCAAAATCTGGGAAGCCCGAAGGGCGCACCGCAGATCCCGGGGTTGTCGTTGTTCGATGCCGCTGAACGGTGCCCCCCCGACCTGCATCGGGATCAACGCACGGTGATAAGAGGTATCGGCAGGCAAAGAGAACAGGCTGGCGATACTGCTGGGTTCCATCTGCCGTACGGCCTGCCGAACTTAAACATTCGTTGCCCAGCCATATCTACTCTGAGTAAGTGCTACTTAACGAGTAAGCTCTGGCTTTACTTTGACGTAAGGTCTATCGTAGGCTGTTGTCTCCCCTAGAGCTTCCCCCCTCTAAAAATTCAAAAGGCGTGGCCTCTTATTTCCAAGGCCACGTGAAGCAGGTGACATTGAGCTTGCGTCGCACAGGCGTAGTTATTGTCGGTGGGGGACCCGCGGGACTGGCACCTCTGCTCGCGGCGCATAGACGCGGCCGTCTCGCTGACTTACTAAAAGAAGGTGTCACGGTGGTGGAGCAGTCGGGCGCGATCGGGGAAGGGAGCATCGGGCGCTGGGTCATCAATTCCGACAGTACTGGTTTCACCTTTGCGGACTGCCTTGCAGGACCACCCGGCAGCGAGCTTGCGGCCTTACGAAGCTATCCGATCAACAAAGGAGTTGTCGGAAGCGGGCGACGCACCGTGCCGCTGCGCCAGCGCAGGCGAGTTTCTGGCTTTAGTCGGAGAAGCAATACACGAACTCATTGCGACCGCGCCTAACGGTCGCGTTCTTAATAGGCACAAGGCAATCTCGACACAGCGCACGAGCACCGGTTGGCTCACGCTCGATCGAAGATGTTGAGAGTGGACGAGAGCTAACGATCGAATCGCGCAATGTGGTGCTCGCCACGGGCGCCTCACAACCCGCAGAACGCCTGCGGGGTGAGACCGTGGCGGGTTCGAACCTCGTCGAGCGATGTGGCCAGAGGCTGTTGCAATCCAGCGACGTTCTCAGTGCCTCAGGTTTCGCAGCTGTTGCTGCCCGTCTCAGCGGACTGGGCCGTGCTCCCAAGCGTTGCGATCATTGGCGGCTCCACCAGCGCGGCGGCAATCGCCGACGCCCTGCTCCACCGGCTGCCCGGCGTCACCTTTGGTCCCGGCGGCGTCACCATCCTGCACCGGCGCCCATTGCGGATTTTTTATGCCAACGTGGCGGTCGGCCCTTGCAGACGGATACACGGAATTTGGGCCGGAGGACATCTGCCCAGTCAGCGGGCGTGTGTTTCGTTTGAGCGGGTTCCGGCTGGACTCGCGCGAGTTCATCATGCGGGCCCGCGGCATTGGAGGACGGCCGCCTGAACCGCGCCTGCAATTGCATCGTCTGGGCCTGAATGACGAATCGTTCGCTCGCGCTGCTGGACAATGCGGATCTTGTGATCGCTGCCCTGGGTTACCGGCCTCGGGCGCTGCCGGTCTTCGATGAGGCAGGGAGGCGAGTGCCCCTGCAAGCCGAAACAGGTCCACAGGCGCGGCTTGTGGACGATCATTGCCGGGTGTTAGACGCCGGCGGTCAACCCGCTGCCTCACTTATTTGCGATTGGCCTGGCCGCGGGCTTTGTCCCTCACGGAAAGCTTGGCGGTGAGCCAAGCTTCCGGGGGCAGGCAAATGGTCTCTGGCTGTGGCAGAGTGACGTGGGCGGGTTGATTGTCGATGCGATTCTGTCTCCGTGCTTTGACAGGACTACTTAGTGGAAGCCTCCGCACTTGCCGGCTGGGAGGGATCAAGGCGCCTCAGGAGCTCGAGGTATGAAGATCCCGCTTTTTCGTCCCGACCCGGCACATTTGTCCCTTGCAGTCGAGGAATTACGGTCGCTCGAAGCGAGCGGAGTCTTCAGCAATTTCGGTCCAATCAATACGCGCTTTGAACAGGAGATGCTGGTTCGCTTTTTCGGCGGTAGAGGAGCTTGCATGACCGTTTGCAATGCGACCATCGGTCTTATGCTGGCGATCAAGGAAGCGGTCGGCGATGTGCCTGCGGGACAATTTGCGCTGATGCCGGGCTTCACGTTCGCAGCTGCGGCACACGCAGCTCTTTGGTGCGGCCTGACGCCGTTGCTTTGCGACATCCATCCAAACCACTGGGCGGCCGATCCTGCTGCCGAGTCGGCGATGCTGACGCGTTATGCCGGCCGAATTGCTGTGGTCGATGCCCTACGCAACCTTCGGCTACCCGATCGATCTGGAGCGCTACAAGGAACTTGCGGACCGGGCTCGGCGTGCCTGTCGTCGTGGATGCTGCGGCCTCGCTGGGGACTTTTGACGCGCGGGGCCGGGGATTTGGAACTGGCTTTCCGGGAAGCGTGGTGTTTTCCATGCACGCCACCAAATCTTTTGCTGTGGGAGAGGCCGGATTGATCTATAGCGCGGATCCGGACAAATTGCAAGGCTTCGAACCATGAGCAGTTTTGGCTTTGGTGAGCCGCGCACGGCGACCATGGCAGGCTTGAACGGCAAACTCAGCGAAGTGGGATGCATTGCTTGGCCGGTTGCGCCTCACCGATTACGACAGCATCAGCGCGCATCGGGCGGCATCTGCTGAATCACTATCGCGCCGCACTGCCGGAATTGGATTTTCAACTGCGAGCGCCAGGCATCCAGGCACATCAATTTGTGCCCGCCTTATTACCCTCTGCACTGAAGGGGCGCAGGGCGGCTATCCGTGCGGAGTTAGCGGAGCGAGGGCATCGCCACGGGAACCTATTTCAGCCCGCACTTACTGGAGCAGCCGTACTTCCAGAAAGTTTGTGTAGCGGGTCCGATGCCGGTCTGCGACGATGTTTCCGCGAGGATGATCAGCCTGCCTCTTTTCGATACCATGACTGATGATGAGGTTGACCAGGTGGTCGAATCCCTTAATGCCGTGATAGGGGCTACGGAAGCGCTGGAAGCGGGTGGCGGAGCCATCGCGCGCCGCGCAGCCGTGCCGCTTGTGTATGCAGGCATAAGCCTGCGGAGCGGGGAAATCACCGTTGAGTAAGGTCGGCGCCGCAGGGCACGCTCCGCCGTGAATCGCGGTTGATGCAGGAGCAGGACGGTAAGTCCACGGGATGCTCCAAGCTGCGCTGTAGTTTTCAAAGCTTACAACTGGGATAAGTTCGTTGAACGCCAGGCGCGGCGTCTTGGCGAGGCTGCCGGCTAGTCTGGAGTTTTACGTCCAGGTAGATGAGACCGGCGGGCCGGTTGGGCCTATACCGTTCGAGCGTGTGATCCGTTTCACCTGTGCCGATCTTGAGGCCGCTGGGCTGGCGATGCGCTTTGCCGTGCGGCGGGGTGCTCTGGTGGAATCCGGATTACGCCCATTATCAGTTTCTGGCACAGTATCCAAAGCTACGACTATTACCTATTCGTCGAGTATGACTGCGTCATGCAATGTTCGCTGGAGCAGTTCGTCGATCGTGCCATGTCGCGAGGCGCAGACCTTGTTGCTCTGCCCATTTCACGCCCGTTCCACCTTTGGCATTGGATGCCGTATCAGCGCGATGTCTATCCTCTCGGGTGAAATCAGGATCGCTTTACTCAACGTCTGCTTTCTATTCTTCTGCGAGCTTTAGGGCTGTTGCAGCAGCGGCGGCTTGAGATGAAATCCTATACGTCACTCCGCGACTGGCCGAGCAGTGAGGTTTTTCTGCCAACCGAAATCGTGCGAGCGGGCATGCGATGGTTATCGCTTGCCGAGTTTGGTGACGTTTCTCAGTACGACTGGTTCCCGCCGACAATGGAAGAGGACCTGGCGCCCAGCGACGGCGACACCTTCCTCCACCCCGTGCTTGACCGGCGACGTTACCTCAGCTCTATGCTGAATAACCTTGGCTCCCTCCCGCCGGGTGGTCTGAAGCGTGGACTCTCGCGTTTTCGGCGCGAGGAATATGCGAAGCTCCTCTGGCCGGCAGCCCGCGGCCGGGCAGTGCGGCGAATACGGCACAAACTGCTGCGATGGCGACAACAAGTGGGATGGTGAATCATTGGTGGACGCGGGTGGAATCGAACCACCAACCTGTCGATTAAGAGTCGAATGCTCTGCCAGTTGAGCTACGCGTCCGTGAGGATAAAAGGCTGAATGTTGAGCAACATTCAGTGAATCGAGCGCGCTTGTTTGGCGCACGCCCAAGCAAAATATAGCATAGTCAGCTCGCTCTTTCCGAGCGGCGACCGTTGGTTAGAACGAGAAGGAAAGACCGCCCTGAATGGAGCGCTCGGACTGGGCGAAGTAGAGCGTGCTGCCGTCACGAGTGAGGAAGGGACGATAACCCTCCGCCAGCAAGTTCCGAACATCTACCAGAGCCTCGGTCCCGTTGGGTAGCAGATGGCCACAGTGGATCGGCTGGCGAATCAGGATGCTCAGGTATGCGCCTTGCCCGAAGCTGTCGTAGAGCGCCACGGGCGTCACCGTATTGGCAGGCTGCCAGCGATAGGAAGCATGCCAACCGGTTCCCGTGTGAATTACCCGGCCATCAAGCGAGGCCGTGATGGCTTCTGTTCTGCGCTGCGTGAGATTCTGCACGGCCTCGTCTACGCTGACCGCGGAATCGGGAACCTCGAAGGCCAAGGCTTTGCCGTTCGCGTACGAGAGTGTAGCCCAGGTCGTGTTTGTGACCTTTTGCGCGACCACTGCGTTGATCCCACCGGTGGTGTACCCGGGGCCTGTCACGCGGAAGCCTTGTGCAACCGGATCGTAGAGCATGTCCCCGCCGGCAAGATCCTGCTGCGATACCGAACCGCCTCCGCCGATGACCGGGCTCCGCACTTCATCCTGATAGAAAGCCACCATCGCTCGACGGGATGCGGTGTTGTCCTCAAACCGGAGCTCCTGATGAAGACCGTGCTGAATGCGCAACTTGCCACCCTCTTCAGAAAACATAGGAGCAAGCGTGTTGCTGTCGGCGACTTGCCCAGCATTTTGCATTTCGGGCGAGGTTGCCGCGCGATAGGCAACGCTGACCCCATCCTCATGCCAGACGGCATTGAGGAACGGCAGACTTGAGGTAGTCTCGGAAACCCCATGCACCGACTGGACCTCGTTGCCCAGTTCCATCGATGCGTTTGGACCCAGATTCACTGCCTCGGCGCTCCGCAGCCGCAAAGCGTAGAGACCCTGGTTGCCGGCGCCTTGGATAGCACTCAACTGCTGCACCGTGGCCACGTTGCGGATCTGGCGTTCCGGGCCAAGCGCCAGTTGGTAACCCGCCATGTACTCCGAACTCTCCGTCGGGTTGCGGGCTCAGGTTCGCGCGGAGAATCAAATGCCCCCCTACGGCGCTAGAGCGCTCGATAGCAAAGGCATGATGAGGACCGCCCTGTCCAAATTCGCGCGAGGGGCCGGTCACGCTGACGCGGGCCGCCAGTTGAGGACCTGACCCGTGGTCATCCCCGGATAGAACCACCAGCGGACCGTCCTGGAGGAGTCGCAACAGCGGGCGATTGGTAGAGGAACGCAAAGTCCACTTCCAGTCATCCGTCGGCTCATCCGGAGACCGGGGCTGAGCTGGGAGCCACTGAATGGCCTCAAACAGGGTGCTGAGGGTGATATTGACCACCACTTTGCTCCGGGCGCGGAGCTGGAGGTCTTCCCGCAGGGTGGGGAGAAAGGAGTCTCCGGTTGCCTTTACCTGGTAAGTTCCGGGAAAAATGTGATCAAAGGTGAAGGCGCCGCGGACATTGGTGTAAACCCTGGCCACCACGCTGGAATTGCCTGCCAGCAATTCGACCATGGCCCCCATTTGAGGGGTGCCCCGCGCGTCGCGCACGACTCCGCTGACAGTGGCCGGAAAAGGCGCGGCCAAGGCAGGCAAATACCCCACCACGGTCATCACCATCAGAGCTGCGATTTGGCAATACCTTTTACGCACTCAATACGCTACTCACTCAAACACATTGCAAGTAACCCAGTTCTGCGATTGCCGCGCTACCCGGTCTACTCCGACCACTTATGTTACTCTTCGCAGCTTATCAGAGGGGCTAATCAACCGTAAACGGGGCCGATTGGGCCACCTGCTGTTTGGACACGTGATCATTAACTGTGATGGTGACCTGATACTTGCCCGGCTGCAGGCTGGACAGGGGAACAGATCTCCTCACCGTCAACTGATCGGAGTTAGCGCTATTGTCTCCCAACGCCGCGCTTGTCTCTGACGTATCCAGAATCGCTTTGTTAGACGCCATATCCATGATTTGGTACTGGATGGTGGCTGCATTTTGTTTGCTTTTGTCGTCGATCGCCAGATTGTAGACCTGCATCCAGAAATTGAGCTTCTGGCTGCGATGGAAGCTGACGGCGACCAACGGCCCCGAGCTAACCCGTGGCCGGACATAGGTATTGCCCAGAATGAACTGTCCGGTACCGATTTGCTTGGTCGGCACCTGCTCCATTTTGTCGGCCAGAATCAAGGACGATGCGGAGAGCTTCTCATCGTCATACTTGGGCACCACAATACCTTCCGCCCAGGTGCCGACGTGGTCGGGGTTGTTTACGTCCTTGATGGCTATATCCACCCGGTAGCGGCCTGGTTTCAGAGGCAAAGCCCACCAGTGGACCGAGGCCTGGTCAAGCGCCTTGCCCAGGAGTTCGCTCGGCTCCTCCACTTCCAGGGTCTGCTCAAAGGTCTGCACCACGTGGTCGGTAATGGTTGCGACGCGCCCCAGGACATTCACTTCGCCCTTGGCTACGCCGTCCTTGGTGTTGAAGGTGATGTCGCGGTTTCGGATCTGTAGGGTTAAAGGCACCAGGACCGTATCCTCGGTGACCTTCACGTAATCGGTGCGGACTTCAAAGGGGAAGAAAGGACCGCTCAAGACCTTGTGGTTGACCAGGAACGATTCCAGATCCTTGAACTTGACCGCGGGGGGAGCCTGCAGTTTGGAGAACTGCTCCAAACGGTCGAACTCCTTGGCCTGGTTCGACGACGCCATGGGACCGCCGCCCAGGTTCTCCAAACCACCATTAAAGCGGTCGGTACGCTTCGAAGTTCCCATTTGTTCGCCCAGCGTCGCACCCGCTCCAGGGACGTGCAGCAGAGCGTCCTTCTCCGAGCGATCGAGGGTCATGTGGTAGTCGCCGCACATGCAGGTGTCCACGAACTCGATATCGATGTTTTCGCCGATACCCTCGATGTAGCGGTAATGCCAGGTCTCAAAGGGAAAGGTCGACGTTTCGCCGCCGCCTTCTTCCATGGGGCGCTCGTAGGAGCCGCCGCTGGGATGCGATTCGATGCTGTCAGGCTTGCCGTAGGCGATGTACATGTGCCCGCGATCTGTCTTCCAACCCGGCTTGCCGGCGGCAAAATGCTCGTTGGCATAAGCGATTCGGCGATAGTTTTCTTCGCGAAATTCGTTCTCGGGAGAATCAGGGTCGGGATTGCGGCGCCGCCAGAAATTCTCGATGAAGTTGTCCCGCTCCTCGTCGTTTGACAGACTCTTGAACGACTTGAGCTCCTGGTCAGTGATGATCCACCGCACATCCTCATCTACCCATTTCTTGTATGGCCCCTTGAGTTCGTTCCTCAGCTCCTTTTGCTGTTTGAACTTTTCTTTATCGCTCAAAGGACGCTTAAGCGGGTCCTGGGTCTGGGTATCCGGCGTTGTGTTGGAACTTGCGGCCGGAGTACCGGCCTGCGACGGCGCCGCAGATTGCGCGATGACTAGGGACGGCAGGCCCAACGACAAGAGCAGAAAAAGGGTGGAATTAACCCTGAGCATAGGTTGCGCGATACTCCCCGTACGGCACACCAAGTTTAAGGTTCGGTAACGACGAATTCAAGCGGCGAATGTCATTTCGCCCTTTATCTTCCGGCCGATAGGTCGCGCCGGTAACCCGTGTTTGCGGTACTTCCCGCGAAAAGCCGGGAACCCTGAGGCTTGGCTCCACGTATGATGTAGGCAGGGCGGCGGGTACCCGTTCTACCCATGAAACTGAAGAAAATATTGATCATCTCAGGCGCGGTCCTGGCGGCAGCGGGCATCGCCGGTTTCACCATCGTTCGCGCCCAATCGGGCTATACAAAGGTACTTACGGCCAAGGTTGTCCGGCAGAATCTGGTCTCGATCGTCAGCGGGACAGGGCAAATCAAACCTAAGACTTACGTCAATATCGGGGCCACTTCCTTCGGCCGGATCACGCACCTGTATGTCAAAGAAGGCGATCACGTGAAGAAGGGTCAGGTCCTGGCGACGGTGGAGAGCGTGCAGGCCAAGGCCGGCGTCGATGCCCAGCAAGCCAGTATTCGATCCGCCGATACGGACATAGCCTCGTATCTTGCAGCGGAGAAGACGGCCGAAGCCACGGTGGCGCACTCAGAGGCCGATCTGAATCAGAAGCTTCTGGACTGGCAGCGGGCGCAGGCCCTGTACAAGGCGGAGTTGATCGCAAAGTCGGAGTACGACTCCAAGAAGGCGGCCTACGACACCGACGTCGCCACCCTGGCACAAAGCAAGGCGGCCCTGGTGCAAGCCCGGGCGCAGACGGCATCCGCGCGGGGTAAGCTGGGCACCGCTCAGGCCACGCTCACCAGCGATGTCGACGCGTTGAACAAGACCGTCAGCATTGCGCCTTTCGATGGCATTGTAACCAATATGCCGGTACGCGAGGGCGAAACGGTGGTGGTCGGCATTCAGAATGCCCAAGGTAGCACGCTGATGACGCTGGCTGACCCCTCTGTGATCACCGCCGAAGTCAAGGTGGACGAAACGGATATCGTGAATGTCGCCATGGGGCAGCCAGTCGAGGTCACGGTGGACGCGTTGCCGGGCAAGGTCTTCCAGGGCAAGGTGACCGAAGTCGGGGACCAGGCTATTCTGCGCTCCACCGGCATCGCTACCAGCCAGAGCACGACCGGCACGGAGGAAGCGAAGGATTTCAAGGTAGTGGTCACGCTCTCGGATCCACCTGAGGAGCTGCGGCCGGGGCTATCGGCTACGGCCAAAATCACCACGGCGCGGCGGCAAAATGTATTGACCATTCCTATCCAGGCTCTGGCCATGCGCACCCCGGCGTCTCTGAAGGGGGGCGCCTCGATGCAGACGGTAAACGCCGCATCGAGCGGGGATAGCCCACCAGCCAGCGCGCAGGATCCCGGCACCCAGGGAGTTTTTGTGCTGCGCTCTCATGGCAGCAAGCTGGAATCGCAGTTTGTTCCGGTCACGACTGGGATTACCGGCGCCACTGACATTGAAGTGACCAGTGGGCTCAAGCAAGGCGATGAAATTGTCATCGGACCCTATAAAGTGCTGCGGACGCTCAAGAACGACGTCAAGCTAAAGCGAGATAATGGAGCCGCAACGCAGAGCACGGAATCTTCGTAGACGTTCGAACCCGCAGGACAGGAGCGATAGATGGCACTCGAAACCGGCAGCACAGCGCAAGCCTACATGGCCCAGGATGGCGCCCAGGGAGAGGTCATCGTGGTCGAGGATCTGTGGAAGATCTACACGATGGGCCTCGATCAGGTCGTGAACGCGCTGTGCGGCATAAACCTGCGCATCCGGCATAACGAGTACGTCGCCATCATGGGCCCTTCTGGTTCGGGCAAGTCGACGCTGATGAACCTGATTGGCTGCCTGGACACGCCCAGCAAAGGGAAATACTGGCTGAATGGGCACCTGGTCAGCGAATTAAACGATGACGAACTGGCGCGCATCCGCAATCGGGAAATCGGCTTCGTTTTTCAGACGTTCAATCTTTTGGCGCGCGCCACGGCTCTGCACAACGTGGAGCTGCCGCTGATCTACAACGGAACCCCGGCCGAGGAGCGAATCGAGCGGGCCAAGGCGGCGCTGCGCTCGGTGAATCTTGAAGAGCGCATGAACCATAAGCCCAACGAGTTGTCCGGCGGTCAAAGGCAGCGGGTGGCGATCGCGCGCGCGCTGGTGAATCGGCCCTCAATCATCCTGGCGGATGAGCCGACGGGAAACCTGGACTCGAAGACGGGCGATGAAATCATGGCGCTCTTCGATGACCTGCACGCCAAGGGCAACACGATCATTCTGGTCACCCACGAGCCGGACATCGCAGAGTATGCCCACCGGGTGGTCTACATCCGCGACGGCGTGATCGCATCCGACGCGGTGTCTTCCCGGGTGCGCACGGTCAAGGCTTAGTCATTTCGTAGTGGAGGCAGAAGCCAAGGTCCCATCCGATTGCCGGGCTAGACGTATCCATCCGTTGAGTGCCGGACTCGTCTGGTTTGCACGGACCCCCTTCAGCCCTTTGCAGTTATCGTTCAACTCTTTCCTTGTCCCGCCGATAAACCGCTAAGAGCGCTTTCGCGCGTGCCTTAGAGCGAAGCGGAGGGGTGGGGAATGATTAATCAACCGTTGCAACCGAACCGGGACCAAGGCCGTTGGGCGCCGCCGCGGCGGGCGCCGGGAGGCCCGTTGCCAGAGTTGGTTTCGCGATCGCTGGCAATGCGCCGTGTTTGTGAGCAGCTGCAGCAGATCGGCCCGCGAGTACGGCTTGCCCTGATTGAGGGCGAGGCAGGCACGGGGAAGCACCTGCTTGCCAGGCACATCCAGGCGCGGCATGCATCCCCCGGATTGTTAGTAGTGGAAGAGGCGACGAGCTTGTTTTTGCCCGAGAGCGCCAGCGGCGAACTCCGCTCCGAACCCCTCCGGGCCGCCGTTCGCAAAGCGGCCGAGGGGGTCCTGCTGATTCGCAACATCGACGAACTGGCGGCCGAGCCTCAGGCGCAATTGTTGCGCTACATTCGTTCCTTCGAAACATCTCTCTCTGCTGACAAGCCGGGCGCCTCAGGGTCCCCCTCGCAGTTGATCTGCACGGCTCGCAAGCCGCTTCGTGCGCAAGTGCTCGCGACAGCATTTTTGCCGGAAATTTATTACCGTTTGAGCGCCGTTTCCTTCACGCTGCCGGCGCTCCGCGATCGCAAAGAAGACATCCCGGCACTGGTGCAAATGTTCATCGATGCGGTTTCCCGGGAACAGCAAAGACCGTTGCAAGGGCTTGGTCCAGGTTCGCTCCCGATACTGCTGCGTCATCTGTGGCCGGGGAACGTACGCGAACTGGAATCGCGTGGTTCGCGCTGCCTGCCTGTCCACGCGAAGCGCAGTGGCTGCGGCCGATTGACTTGGTCATTCTGCCCCTCGATCCACCCGGCAGCAAGGACGGGGAGCCCGCTCTGCCGGAGAACTTTACGCTGGATGGCGTGATCCGACGGCATATTCTCCAGGTGTTGAAGGTATGCGATGGCAATAAAGCGCGCGCGGCCTCCAAGCTTGGGATCAGCCGGTCCACGCTTTACCGCATGCTGGAGGCCGACCTTGCGTTACCCATGCAGGCGTCAGAGGCAAAGCACGAAGAGCTGGTAGCAGCGCCCAGTATCTCTCATCACGACTGAAGCGCAATAGGTGCTTCTGGGTCGGCTCTCGGCTCTCGAAGGAACTCCTGATTGAGGTGCCCTGTTCGCGTGTGCGAATTGTCGATACACTGCGCTTAGCTTCTAGCGAGCCCAGGAATCCGTTTGTCACGAATACCAAACCTTATCGTCCTTGCTCTTGTCTTCATCGCGCTTGAGACCAGCTTTGGTGCAGCGCAGAATCTTCCCCTCAGCAGCCGCGTAAAAACCCTGAACACCCTCTTCTCCGACTACTGGGAAGATCACCTCAAGCACGAACCCGAGTTTGCCTCCTCCATCGGTGATACTCGCTACAACGATCAACTCTCGGATTATTCGGTCCAGGCCTATAACGACTCCCTGGCGCGCGGTCGAGCCTTCCTCACGCAACTGGCGCAGGTGGATACGACCGGCATGTCCACCGACGAGCAGTTGAGCAAAGATTTGTTGGTACGGGAATTGATTCAGGATCAGCAGGAGGCAAGGTTCAGGCCCTGGGAGATGCCGGTCACTCAGTTCGACGGCCTGCAGGTCGAGCTTCCCCAGCTCGTTCCTCAGCTAACCTTCAACACGGCCAAAGATTACGACGACTACATCGCTCGCCTGAAGAAGGTGCCGCTTGCCTTTCAGCAGATCACCGACGATATGTCCATCGGTATGGACGACCATCGCGAGCCGCCCGCATACCTGATGGAAAAGGTGCTGGAGCAGGTGAATACCCTTGCCAACCAGAAGCCGGAGGACGGGCCGTTCGGCCTACCGGTCAAAAAGTTTCCAGCTTCTGTTTCCGCGACCCAACAGGCACGAATCAAGGAGGAGCTGTTCGCCGTGATCGCCTCCCAGGTGACGCCTGCCTACGTGCGCTTCGGCAAGTTTCTGAAGGGGCAGTACATTCCAGGCGGCCGCAATGATCCAGGCATATGGTCTCTTCCTGACGGCGACGCGTATTACCGTTTCCTGGTAAAGCAGAGCACCACCACTGATCTGACTCCTGACCAGATTCACCAGATCGGCCTCGACGAGGTGAAGCGGGATGAGGAGCAAATACTGGCGATTGCGCACAAGCTGGGATTTGCCGACATCAAAGCGCTGCAAAGTGCCGCGGCCAACAACCCCAAGCTGTTCCCAACCAGCAAAGACCAACTGCTCGACGCCTATCGCGGATACCTCGACCGGATGCGGCCGAAACTTCCTCAACTGTTTGGGCGCTTGCCGAAAGCCCCGCTGGTGGTGGCGGCGGTGCCGGATTATCAAGAAAAGGATCAGGCAGCAGCCTACTACGAGCACGGCACTCCAGACGGCTCACGCCCCGGTACGGTATTCGTCAACACTTACAAATTTGAAACGCGTTCCCTTGCCTACGCTGAGTCCATCGCTTATCACGAAGGTCTGCCCGGGCATCATTTGCAGATATCGATCGCGCAGGAGCTTACCGGCGTTCCCGAGTTTCGCAAATACATCGATTACACCGCTTACACCGAGGGATGGGGACTTTACGCCGAGCAGCTGGGCAAGGATGTCGGCTTCTACCAGGATCCCGTACAGCGACTTTGGCCGGCTGGAAGGCGACATCTGGCGCGCGGTCCGGCTGGTGGTCGACACCGGTGTCCATTCGCAGCACTGGACACGCGAGCAAATGGTCGATTACTTCCATCAACACTCGGGCATCGGCGAGACCGACGTGCAGGCCGAAGTCGATCGCTACATCGCGTGGCCGGCGCAGGCGCTCGGATACAAGGTAGGGCAACTCAAGTTTCTGGAGCTGCGTGCCAGGGCCCAGCAGGCGCTGGGGGATCGATTCGAGCTCCGCGCCTTCCACGATCAGGTGCTTGATTCCGGCGCTCTGCCCGCTCGATATCCTGGGGCAGCGGATCGACAGCTGGATCGCGCAACAAAAAACCAAAAATAAGAAAGGGAGACTTCATGGGCGCGATACACAACCAGGCAATCGCTGGCCGGCCTCCGGGTAGCCATTCTTGGAGCTGGGAAAATGGGTGGAATTCTGCTTCAGGCGTTCCTCAAATCCAAAGTGCTTGAGCCGGAGCAGATTGTGGCCACGGTGGAACACGAGGAGCGTGCCGGGCAGCTCTCCGCCCAGTGGGGGGTCGATGTATCCACTGACAACCTGGCCGCCGCGCAGGCAGCGGATCTGATCCTGATCGGGCTTAAGCCGGTCACGGTTCCGAGGTGGTCAGGCAGATTCGTCCCGCGCTCACGCCAAAAAAGTTACTGATCTCGATTGCCGCTTCGGTGCGTACGACGGCCATCGAGCATGCGGCGGATATGGAAATAGGGGTGGTCCGGGCCATGCCGAATACACCCTCCATGCTGGGCGCAGGCATCGCGGCGCTCAGCCGCGGACGCTTTGCCACCCAGGAGCAGCTGGATCTCGCCGCCTTTCTTTTCGCGACGGTCGGCCGGACGGTGGTGGTGGAAGAAAAGCATCTCGATGCGGTGACTGGCCTTTCCGGCTGCGGACCGGCCTTCATTTACATCATCCTCGAATCGCTGGCGGAAGCCGGGGTCAAGGTAGGCCTGCCGCGCGATATTGCGACCCTGTTAGCGGCCCAGACCACTTTTGGCGCGGCCAAGATGGTGCTTGAAACCGGCTACCATCCGGCGTTACTCAAGGACGCGGTCACCACCCCGGCAGGCTGCACCATCGATGGCATCCTGGAGTTGGAAGAGGGCGGCCTGCGCGTGACCCTGATCAAAGCGGTGATGCGCGCCACCCAGCGCGCCAAGGAACTGGCCGGGTAAGATGAAGAAGGGGGTACTGATGGTTCTGCCCACGCTCTTCCGGCTTCGCCGACCGCGACCCTCAGACCCTCCCGCGGTTCTGGGTTCTCTGCCGCGTTTTGCGTGGCGGTCCTGGCCTACAACGTGGCGGTGGTTTTGTGGGGCGCGGTGGTCCGCGCCACCAGCTCGGGTGCCGGTTGTGGCGATCATTGGCCGCTGTGCAACGGGGTCGTGGTGCAGACCCATCCGCAGCTGGCCACCCTGATCGAGCTTACCCACCGCATGACCAGCGGGGTCACTGTGATTGCGGTTCTGATCCTGCTGGTGTGGATCTTCCGCAACACGGTGGCGGGACACCTGGCTCGCATCACCGTGGTCGCGGCCACGTTGCTCATCTTCAACGAAGCTTTGCTGGGCGCGCTGCTGGTTCTGCTGCGGCTTACTGCGGACAACCATTCACCTGCCCGCGCGGTTTATCTTACGCTGCACCTGGCCAATACTCTGCTGTTGCTGGCCGCACTCGCCCTCTCCGCGCATTTTCTCTCGCGCGGTGAGGCTTCAACCGGCACACGGTCTGCTTTACGCAACTGCCACTGACTCTCACCGGGCTAGTCTCCATCTTGCTGGTGGGAGTGAGCGGAACGCTGGCCGCCCTGAGCGATACGCTCTTCCCGGCTAGTTCCTTTGCCGCCGCGCTGGCGCTGGACTTCTCCAGCACCGCAATTGGCTGCAGCGTCTGCGCTTTCTTCACCCGGTCTCCGCAGTGGTTGCCGGCCTGTTCATTTGCTGGGTGCTGCTGCGCGGTATTCGTCGCGCCCCGGATCGACGGCTGGCCATTGGGGTGCTCGTGCTCCTGGCCCTGCAGTGTGCGCTAGGCGTCGCCGATGTAGTGCTGCTGGCTCCCCTGTGGCTGCAGATTACTCATCTGCTGGGAGCGGATCTTCTGTGGATCGCTCTGGTTGTGCTTGCGGCCAGAATATCCGTGGTGGTCGGAAATCCGAGTGCCCCCGATCGAAAAACTTTTCCAGGAGAGGTCCGAGGAACCGCAGGTCCCTCGGCTTCGCTCGGGATGACAAAGGGAAATGCGACGCTTCCATAAGCATCTGTTGCTGGACAAAAGGCAATAGCAATGTGTTGAGAGCGGACTAGGGCTTGCCCTGCGCGTAGTCAGGGACTTTTGGCGTTAGTTTGCGGAAGACAAACTCGCGCCCCAGATTATCCAGGGCGTGGGCCGCGACGTTGAGAAAGCCGTTGCCAATAGTCAGGCCGACTCCGCGATCACTTGCGGGATGATACAGGTTTGAGATTCCACCGGCGGCAAAGCTCCCTAGCACGTAGGAGTAGTTCGGCTGCAACCTTCCGTTGTCTCCCCTGCAGATGACCGCTGACGAGATGGCGTAAAGTGTGCGCGATTTCTTACTTCCACTGCCGCGATAGAAATACCGCGGGTCCTGATGCAGAAGCGAAGGCAGGATGGCGCTGCCAATCATCCTGCTGAGCGCCTCGTCCGCGTAGGCTGCGCCGTATCGCTTGGCGTAGCCCTGCGCGCCCTTGCCGTATCCCGGGAACGTATTCTGCCACTGCTCGACTGCGGCAACGGCGCCGGTCCCCACGAATGCAAAAGGGTCTGCGATTGAATGCAAGGCAAGGATACTTTTGACCGGAAGACAGCGGCACCGCGTCCCACAGGTAGCTGCTGTAAAAATTTGGGGAAAACACCCAGGACACGCTGCTGCTCCTGAGTCTTCAGCTGCTCCGTTGCCAACTCTATCTGCGTGACCGAGACCTGGACATCCGTGGTGATGGCGGCAGGTGACAACCGGAACTCCGGCACGATCAATTTCTCGTCCGCGAGCAAGACGATTTCGGACGAGGAATAGGTCTGGAGCCCAGCCGAAGTAACCGTCAACTGAAACCTTCCCGGAGCCAACTGCGGGAAGCTGAACGCTCCGGCATCATCCGATAAAACCACTCGGCTCGATGGGTGGTCGAGCGCGAGCAAGGTTATTTGTGCGCCCGGAACCACTCCCCCATTGATGTCGAGCACCGTTCCGCTGATGCTGCCTGTACCGGGAACCTGCGCGTAGGCCGCAAACGGAAGATGGCAAAGCAGGGCCAATAACAACAGGCGCCGCACCGCAGTGTTGATCATGATGGCGACATTGCGCGTCCTCCCAGATCGAGCGCATCCAGCCAAAACGCGCTGGAGGAATGGATCGTCTCAACAACGCTTCGGATCGACTCGACGCAGTAGCTCAGCTGTGCTTCGTTCACGGTAAAGGGTGGCGCCACTTTCAACACCATAAAGTTGTTTCCGCAAATCTGCGTCAGGATATCCATATCCTTGAACGGCCGCATGACCAGGACCTGTCCAAACAACCTAGGGTGGACGGCTTTGAAGGCCTCGAATGACATGCGCATGGACAAGTTGCGGGGGGCCTGAAATTCGACTCCGCTCAACATGCCTTCACCCCGCACCTCTTTGACCATTTCATACGGCTTGAGCGCCTCACGTAAATTTCCGCGAAATTCCATACCGAGATGTTCCGCGCGTTCGATACCCTCACTACCCGAACTGCAGAAGGACGCTTTCGAGACCTTGCCTCCCGCAGCCTGGCAAAGGATGCGAGCAAGGGTCCCCGCCTTCTCAACCACGTTGCTTTGAATCATGCCCAGCGCATCCAGCAGTTTTACCCAGATTGGGTTGACATACTGGGCATAGGAGCGCCGCTCGTCGTCACCCGATGAGGTTCCATTGATAGCGAAGACAAGCGTAATGGTCATCTTCCTGCTATTAGTCTTAATTGATTAAGACTAATAGGTCAAGTTTTCCCAGGAAATGCTGGGATTTGGTTGCCGCAGATCCCGAGCGTAGCCTGTCCTGGAAATGTTTTTTCAGCTTCAGTCCAAAAGCGAGGGTTTTTTCCAGGAAAAGTGGCGGCCTAGAATCCCTTTGATGATCCAGTGATCGGTACTTGCTGTCGGGCCCACACCGACACCGATATTGATCTCCCATTTGGGAGAAACATTCAGGTCGGTCACCAGGAAGATTTGTTGCTGCTGATCATGAAGAGAATCAAACGCGCCCAAGCGGCCATAGTCGGCGTAGTATTCGACACCGCCGCTGACTTTCCGGTTGAAGTCGTAACTGAGCTTCACCGCGGGCGAAAAGCCCACCCCCTGTTTGGTATCGGGACCGTGCCAGGTACGTTCGAGCGCTGGGTTCACGGCCCAATACCAGCGGCCCATGTATTTGTCGATAATGGGCCTATCTCCCAGGTCCAGGTATCGCGGGAATAGACAGCTCGCTGATAGCCAACCTCTGTCGACACACTCACGCCGACCGGCCAATGCCACGAATCCGGCACTCGCACCCGCGGCCGAATGTGGTCACCTACCCACTGCACCCCGTGCCCATTCTGCCAGCTAGTAAACACGTAGAAACCCACTTCCGACCAGCTGCTCAGGCCTTGCGTAATCTCCAGCGTCTCGTGTAACTGGTGGTTGGTGGGATATACCCCATCGATCTGGTACTTCTGGCCGTTCGGCGTGAAATTCGAATGGAGCTCAATCATAGTGCTCTTTGGTTCAATGGTGTCCGCACCATAGACCTGGATCTCGTAATTGCCCTGAGCGCGAAGCGTCCGGGCGCTCGAGAGCGCGGCCAGCAGCGCGAGCAGGCACACCCACTTAGGCATAGTGAAAAAGCATCATGAAACCTGCGTCCATATGATTTTGCTGGTGACAGTGAAAGAGAGTCGGGCCGGGATCGTCGGCGGTGAACTCCACTTCCACCTGCGTGCCTGCATCCAACAGAATGACGTCTTTTAGGATGCCGTGAATCTCCGGATGGCCGGGCAATTTTCGCAATTCAAAGGTGTGCCGGTGCAGGTGAACAGGATGATCGTTGTTGCTGCGATTGTGAAACGCGAGCCGATAGCGCTGGCCGGCGGTCAGGACCGGGCTGGCGGTTTCGGGATAGGACTTTCCATTGATGGTCCAGTGATCCATAGCCCCGTGCCCGGCAAATTTGGATTCGAAGACCAATGGAATCGTCACCGATCCGGCTGCCGCGGGGGCGCCGGACCAGCCGCGGCAAAGAGCAGATAGTCCCAGGTGAGTTCGGTTGGGCTGATTCCATCGCGGTTTTCCGCTGCTGCCTGCGTACTCGACCACAATGCCCATGCCGGCGGCCATGATGTGCTTGCGCACTTCTCCCATCACCCAGGCGCCGGGATGATTCATCTCCACCAGAGCGCTGACCCGCTCAGCCGGCGCCAGGCGAAGCATGGGCGACCACCTGCGGCTGAGGAACCTGGTTGCCATCGAGAGCCACGACCTTGAACTGGTGTCCGGCGAGAGCGATCCAGTGTACTTCGGTGGGACTGGAATTAAGGATGTGCAACAGAATCTGCTCGCCGGATTTTACACGCAGCGGCTCACCGAAACCCAGCACGCGCCCGTTGATGGTCGATACTTCATAGACCGGATCCATGGCGCCATCGCCGCTTGCGAGCAACTGGCCATCCCAATCATGCAGGGCAAGGAAGATTTCCTGGTCATAGCGCGCTGGATTGTCGCGTGGTTCGATGAGAAGAAATCCGTGCTCGCCGGTGTACTGTCCCTTGTGCAGATCTTTGCCGGCAAAAACGTGGGTGTGATACCAGCGAAAGCCCGAAGGGCGCGGGGTGAAGGTGTAGCGGGCGCGACCGCCGGCAGGGATCATCGGCGTTCCTTCTTCCATGGCTCCATCGACCGCCGGGGGTAGGAAGAGTCCATGCCAGTGAACCACTTCGCTGTTGCTGGTTTGGTTGGTCACATCGATGGTGACTGGCCGGCCTTCTGCGAGCCGCAACAACGGGCCGGGCACCTGGCGGTTATAGGCAATGGTCTTGATGGTTCGGCGTGCAGCCACTTCAAGCTCAAAGGCTGCGATGTCGATGGTGTAATCGGCGGGAGGTTGCTGGGCATGCACGTCCAGCGCCGCGGCAGCGGCGGTCAGGCCGGAGAGCTTGAGCATTTGTCGCCGTGTAACCAAGCTTCAGCTTAACAAATTAAGAGAGGGGAACAGCAGAGGCAATTTCGGGTGGTACACCCACCAGCTTTTGGCCGAATGGCGGATACTGAAAATTATGCGGTCGATTGGAAAACGGAATTCCCGGAAAAACATTTTCATCAGGCGCAGGCAATTTTTCCTGTTGTTCGCGGTGGCCGCGCTCGCCGCGGTAATCGCCCCCCTCCCCCGCGTAGTGGCGCAAACGCCAGAGGGGCTGCGCAGCAATGCCATCCTCGATCACTTGAATGCCGTCATTGACTGGTATCGGAATACGTTGACGCGGGTTCCTGCTGTGGGTCTGCCCAGCGATGCGGTGTATCAGTTCAATGCCCAGAACATGGCCCTGGAAGTCATCCAATTAGCGTTCCAGTCTGCCCAGGCCGAAGCGCCCCTGGTCCCTGCCGCCAGCGCGGCCAACGTCCCTGGTGCGGGCACGGCCACCTCGCAGCAGAGTCTGGCGAAGATGCAGAGCGATGTGAAGGCCCGTATCAGCGTGCTCGAGGCCCAGATCAGCGACCTGAACCAACAAATAGCAAAAGCGCCCAAAGCCACGCGCCAGCAACTCACGGCGCAGCGCGAGAGCGCGCAGGGAGAATTGGACCTGCGTAAGGCTACGAGCGAGGCATTCGATCAGATGGCGCAGTTCGTCAGCAACAACGGCGAAGGCGGAAAAGGAGGTCTGGAGGGCAGCATCAACGAATTACGGCGATCGGTTCCGGAACTCTCGAACACCGGGGCAAAGGCTGCGGCGAAGCCGCCGGCCGCGGGCGCTGTCGATGCCCTCCAACGCCGGCTTGATCGGCGAAGTCATTGGGCTCTATGACCAGCTCCAGGCAATGCATCAGCTAAGCCAGATGATGGCGCAGACCGCAGCGGTACGGGACGCGGCCAACAAGCTTCGCAACCCGCTGGTGGCCACATTGAGGGCCACGATTCAACAAGGCGAGCAACTCGCCAACCAAACCAACAGCGCGTCCACACCGGCGGCGCAACCGGACCAGCAGCGGAAACAATTCGATGTGCTGACAGCGCGATTCAAAGAGCTTGCCGGCGCCTCCGTTCCTTTAAGGGAGGAGATCATCCTGCTCGACCAGAGCAGCTCTAATTTGCAGGAATGGCGGCAATCTGTCGTTCACGAATCAAACCGCATCCTGCGCTCGATTATCCTGCGCGTGCTGGGGATCGCCATCGCCATGGGAGTGATCCTACTGCTCTCTGAACTGTGGCGCAGGATCACCTTCCGCTATATCTCGGACGTACGGCGGCGGCGGCAGTTTCTGGTTCTGCGCCGAATCGTGATTGGCTTTTGCATGGGCCTTGTACTGATTCTCGGGTTTGTCAGCGAGTTCAGTTCGCTGGCCACGTTCGCCGGCTTTATCACCGCCGGGCTGGCGGTTGGCTTACAAACGATTCTTCTTTCGGTCGCCGCTTATTTCTTCCTGGTAGGAAGATGGGGGATCCGCGTAGGGGATCGCATCAGCGTCGCCGGAGTGACCGGAGACGTGGTCGATGTTGGACTGGTCCGTCTTTACCTGATGGAACTGGCGGGAACGGGAATCGATCTCTATCAAACCGGGCGCATCGTGGTCTTTTCCAACTCAGTTCTCTTTCAACCCACCACTCCGCTCTTCAAGCAGCTGCCGGGAGCTGACTACGCCTGGCACGAAGTAGTCGTGCCGTTGAATCCGGCAGGCAAGTTCGACCTGGTGGAGACGCAACTGATCGAGGCGGTAAATTCGGTGATTTCCGGCTACGGCACCGAACTGCAGCGCCTATTGGGAACCACCGAGCGAAGGATCGATATTCCTTTGAAGGTGCCCGAAACCCACGGACAGCTGCAGTACGGTGATAGTGGCCTCGAGTATGTTGTGCGCTACCCAGTGGGATTGCACCAGGTTTCCGAGGTTGACGAGAAGGTCACACGCAAGCTGCTGGAAATGCTCCAGCAGCAACCGGAGCTGCAAGGCAGTATCTCCGGCTACCCTAAAATTCGTGCTGCGATCAAGGGGTAGACGCGGCTCCCAGCAGGGTGACGGCATCCTGCACGGTGGTATTCGAGGGCATCGGCTTGAAGTCGGTGCGCTCCTCGTGCTGATTTTTGTTGATGGCTTTGAAGAAGACCACACGACCCGACACGTGGACATCCAGAAGGCTGGTCTTCCATCGCGTCTCGCTGACCTGCTCGCGCCCAATCTGAAAGGTGCCCCCCTTCTCGATTTTACCCAGCAGGCCGTAGCCGAAGTCAATCTCGTTCACGATATGTCCATCCAGTTTCACCAACCGCTTGAGCCGCGGGTCAATCCAGATTTCTCCCGCCAGAGCGTGATACACGCGGGTCTCGTAGGTGGGCGGATTGTAAGCCGGGTTAGGACGGAACGATAGGCGGAGGCTGCCGTCGGCGGTGCCATCGTAAGCGTAAGTGAAGGCTTCAGGCATCGCGGCGATGAGCCGCTCCAAGCGCTGTTCCTCCGCCTGGTGTTCCTGCTTCATTCGGGCCTGTTCGGAGGGATTGCGCACCAGATTGTTCAGGCGCTCGGTTTCTCTTTTTTGCGCCGCCTGATCGAGGGGTGTGCCCTGGCGCGCGAACACCCGATCCACCGGGCCGGAGACGGTCTCCACCTCGCGCGCAACCGTGGTTTGCGATACGACGCGTTTTTCCACATGGTATTGCCACAAGCTGATCTGGCGGCGTTCCTGGAGTTCGTTGTAGACCACGTCCTTGACCAGGTCGTGCGCGGATTCGGCGGGAGTTTGCGCCCGCAGCGTTGGCACAGCACACAACAGCAGCGCCCCAGCAAGGGGGAGGATGGCTCTCATCATGTGCCTTGTTACACTCAACTCATGCTAGACGAGACCACGTTCCGCCGCCACTGCGATGCTGCGATCGAAACCCTTAAGAAGAGCCTCATCGCGCGTGAGGAAGAAGGCGGGTTCGAAGTGGAAGAGCAGAACGGGGTGCTCAATATTTTGTTTGAGGAACCGCCGGCTAAGTTTGTGATTACCCCGAACACACCCGTCCGCCAGGTATGGATTTCCGCGCTTTCGACGAGTTTCAAGTTGGACTGGTCCGAGACGGCTAAAAATTTCGTGCTCTCCAAAACCGGCGAAACTCTGCCCGCAGTGGTTGACCGGGTGATCGAGGAGCATCTGCGCTAACACAGGAATGCGTAAAACGCTCTCCGTCGCCATCATCACACGCAATGAAGAAGCCAACCTCGCGCGCACCCTGGGCAGCGTTGCCTGGGCCGACGAGATCGTGGTCGTAGATTCCGGATCAAACGATCGCACGGAGGAAATTGCGCGCAGCTTTCGCTCCCGCTTCTTCCTGGAAGAATGGAAAGGTTTCGCGGCGCAAAAGAATTCCGCGCTCGAAAAATGTTCCTGTGACTGGATCCTCTCGCTGGATGCAGACGAGTCGCTGAGCGATCCACTGGCCAAGGAGATATGGGAACTGCTGGAGGGCGATCCGCCGTTTGATGGCTACGCGTTACCGCGCAGAAATCTCTTTCTTGATCGCTGGATACGCTTTGGCGGGTTTTATCCCGACCGCAAGCTCAGATTATTTCGCCGCGGTGCGGCTGAATTTGAAGCGCGTCCAGTGCATGAAACGTTGCACTTCGTGGGCAAGGCAGGCCTCCTTCATGGGGACATGGTGCACGAAGCCTATCCCAGCCTGGAAGCGTATATCGCCCACATGGACCGCTACAGCACACTCGGTGCCGAGCAGGCGGTGCGTGAGGGCAAGGACGTTCGATCGCCCTGGGGGTTCGCGGTCAACGTGGTGGTGAATCCGGTGGCCACGTTTGTTTACAACTATTTTTTCCGTCTCGGTTTTCTGGATGGACGCGAAGGTTTGTTGCTCCACCTGTATCACTCGGTGTACGTGAGCTGGAAGTATGCCAAGGCCTGGGCGCAGGGGCGACAGCGGTAGTGGTGGCTTCCCGACCCGGCCAGGTATTTGGTGGGAGCCCAGTCAGCGTGAGAACTCCAGAATTTGGGAAGGCCGAGGGGCGCACCGCAGATCCCTCCGCTCCGCTACGGTCGGGATGACAATTTTGCTTGGGAACGCTAAGTATAGTTTCCAGGATGAATTGTCATCCCGACCGTAGCGGAGCGGAGGGATCTGCGGTGCGCCCCTCGGCCTTCCCAAATTCTGGAGTTCTCACGCTGACTCTTTAGCCCCGGATTTTCGAGCCCAGCGCTAAAGCGCGTGGTCAAATCGACTCTTTTACGCAACGCTGAGCGTTGCTTCCCTCTGCTGAAGCAGAGGGAAGCAACCAAAGTAAGGGCAACTCTGACTTTCACACGTCCCTGGCTTGGCTTGCCCGTTGCCTGGGCGTGCGCCTATGCTGAACAGTTCGAGGAGCGCCCATGACCCAGGATGACGGCAGGGGAGAGCAAGAAAAAGCCTGGGCCGCAACCACTCTTGCCTCTGCGCTCAAGAAGAATCCCGAGCAACCCATCGGTGCACCTGGGGGCATTAACCAGGACGAATTTGGCCACGCTCGCTTTACCAGTGTCTCGGGCGTTCCGGTGCGTCGTCTCTACACACCCGCCGACCTGCCCCAGGATTGGACACCGGCCACCCAGCTTGGCCTTCCGGGCGAACCTCCGTACACCCGCGGGATCCATAGCACCGGTTACCGCGGCAAACTCTGGACCATGCGCCAGTTCTCCGGCTTCGCCACGCCGGAAGAGACCAACGCGCGCTACCGCTACCTGCTGGCCAATGGCGGCGGTGGGCTCTCCGTCGCCTTCGACCTGCCCACTCTGATGGGCTATGACTCCGACGCGGTCGAGAGCGAAGGCGAGGTGGGCAAATGCGGAGTGGCCATCGATTCACTCGAAGACATGGAAACTCTCTTCGCCGGCATCGACCTGGAGAAGACCAGCGTTTCCATGACCATCAACTCGCCGGCGAATGTGCTGTGGGCCATGTACCTGGTAACGGTCGAGAAGCAGGGAGGCGATTGGACCAGGGTCGCGGGCACGCTGCAGAACGACATCCTGAAGGAATACATTGCGCAGAAAGAATTTATCTTTCCGCCCGCGCCGTCGATGCGGCTGGTGGTGGACACGATTGAGTTCGGATCGCTCTTCACTCCCCGCTTCAACCCCGTCTCTATCAGCGGATACCACATTCGCGAGGCCGGATCGACGGCGCTGCAGGAGTTGGCGTTCACACTGTACGACGGGGTGGAGTATGTGGAGTGGGCGCTGCGGCGCGGCCTCGCAATCGATGATTTTGCTCCGCGGCTGAGCTTCTTCTTCAATGCGCATAACGACTTTTTTGAAGAGATCGGCAAATTCCGGGCCGCGCGCAAAATCTGGTACCGGCTGATGACCGAGCGCTTTGGCGCGCGAGACGTCCGTTCCCAGTGGATGCGGTTTCATACCCAGACGGCAGGCGTCTCGCTGACCGCACAGCAACCAAAGAACAATATCGCGCGGGTGGCGATTCAGGCCCTGGCGGCAGTGCTGGGGGGCACACAAAGCCTGCACACCGACGGGTTTGATGAAGCCCTCGCCCTGCCGACGGAAGACGCGGCTCGCATTGCCTTGCGCACGCAACAGATTCTGGCCTACGAGTCTGGTGTAGCCAATACTGTCGACCCCCTGGGTGGATCGTATTTTGTGGAAAGGTTGACGCTCGATATGGAGCAGGGTGCGTTCGCCTATTTTGGGAAATTGGACGCGATGGGTGGCATGGTCCGAGCTATTGAACGCGGCTTTCCCCAGAAAGAAATTGGCGATGCCAGCTATGCCTACCAACGGGCGGTGGAAAACGGGGAGAAAATCATCGTCGGGGTCAACGAATACGTGGTTGACGAGGAGCCCCCGGAAATCCTCCGCATCGACGAGTCGGTGCGCGATTGGCAGGCTGAAAAACTCCAGCGGCTACGCGCCCGACGCTCCAACCAGGCGGTGGTGAACAGCCTGGAGGCGCTCCGCCGTGCACTGGAGCTTGAGCCTCGCGCCGGCCGGGGCACTCTCGCGGCGGCGAATACCATGCCTTACCTGCTGAATTGCGTGCGCGCCTATGCCACGCTGGGCGAAATCTGCGACGCCATGCGCGCGGTGCTGGGAACCTATCAGGAAGTCAGCATCTCCTGAACAGTGAAGCCGGTTACCAGCAGACGTAACCAAAAGCCTGGGCATGTGCCACTAAAGGGTCATCGCCCTGCAACTTCTTGTTTCGCTCCGGCATCCGACCGTGTTTAGCTAGATCAGACAAGAAATTCACCTTTTCTCCCGCAGGCGTGAAATGAACAAACATGAAGCTCCGTTCTATTCGTTGCAGTTGCGGCTGGTAAAGGGTCTGACTGATGATCCGGCCGGTCATAAAGTCGAATTAATTGCCTTGCCCGAGGGCCCTGGTGAACCCCGCCGGGCGCACTTTGAGCAATGGGAACCGCTCTCGCACCGCCTGACCGCGGTAGCCAGCAGCACCCCCTTTCACCTTAAAGCGATGTACCGGACACTGCTTGCCGGCTTAACCACGTCTCTGATCGACCGGGTCACCGGCGATCGGCTCATCTTTTCTGTCCATCAATTGAAAGACCTGGGACTGGCCAACTAGAAGCTTTTTCGCGTTGACTGGGGCAAGACGGCGTCTGCCGTTCTGCCCCAGTCAGCGCGAAACTGTTTTAATAGAGGCAGGTCCTCCGCTTGGCGGCCAAAAGCTGCTTTACGCCGGGTCCAGGACAGATTATGGTGGCACAGTTACGTGCGCGGCCTCTTAGGAAAGAGCAGATGCCAGACAAGCAGCAGAAAGTGCTGGAATACGAGGCAGCCGGTGCGTCCGACCAGGGGCGAACCCGGAAAAGCAATGAAGACGCCTATGGGCTGGACCTCCGCAATGATCAGGGAGTCTGCAATTTCATAGTGTGCGATGGCATGGGAGGCGCAGCCGCTGGGGAAATTGCCAGCCGGATGGCGGTCGAGGCCATGCTGCACGCAATGAGCGACGGTGTGCTGACGCGTGAGACGTTCCAGGAAGCGGTGGACGCGGCCAATCACAGTGTGCATCGCAGCGCGGAACAGAATCCGGCCCGTGCAGGCATGGGGACTACCCTGGTGGCCATGGCGACCCGGGGCGACCGGGCCTGGGTAGCGCACGTGGGAGACAGCCGCTGTTACCGGATGCGCGACGGCGGTCTGGAGCGCTTGACCCATGATCATTCCCTGGTGGACGAGCAGGTGCGTCTGGGGCAGTTGACCCCGGCGCAAGCGGAAACCTCTCCCATGCGGAACGTCATCACCCGGGCGGTCGGCACACAGGATGAAGTCGACGCGGACGTGATCGAGTTTGTGGTTGCGCGCGGGGACTTGTACCTGCTGGCTTCCGATGGTCTGATGCGGGAAGTAGATGACGAGCGGATTGCGGGGATTTTGCGCGGGTCTGGAGAGTTGGATCAGACGTGCGCGCAGCTGATAAGGGCCGCCAACGAGGCGGGGGGACGGGATAACATCACCTGCGTGCTGGCCCGGGCACGGTAAAGCCTAGACAAGAAATGAAAACAATCAAGGTAGTGGGTGTAGTGGGCGCCGGGACCATGGGCAATGGGATTGCGCATGTCTTTGCCCGGGGTGGGTTTCAGGTGGTGCTGTGCGAGGTGGAACAGCGCTTCCTCGATCGTGGGCTGGAGGCTATCCGCAAGAATTTGGATCGTGAGGCGGCCAAGGGCAAACTGACCCCGGCGGAGGCGGAGGCCGCTCTGGGGCTGATCCGCGGCACGCTGCAGGCCCAAGAACTGATGGCGTGCGATTTTGTGATCGAGGCGGCGCCGGAACGATTTGCGCTCAAGCAAGAACTCTTCATGGAGCTGGATTCGATGCTCAAGCCGGAGGTCATCCTGGCTTCCAACACCTCTTCCATTTCCATCACCAGGCTGGGGGCACAAACCCAGAGGCCAGGCCAGGTCATCGGGATGCACTTCTTCAATCCGGTGCCCGTGATGAAGCTGGTGGAGGTGATCCGAGGCTTGGAGACCACGGATGAAACCTTCGCCCAGGTGAAAGCCCTGGCGGAGGGGCTGGGCAAGACGCCGGTCGAGGTCAATGATGCCCCTGGGTTTGTCTCCAACCGGGTGCTGATGCCTCTGCTCAATGAGGCCATTTATGCGGTCATGGAAGGGGTCGCCACTGCCGCCGCGGTGGACCAGGTCTTCCAGTTAGGCATGGCCCACCCCATGGGCCCCTTGGCGCTGGCTGACTTCATCGGTTTGGATGTTTGTCTGGACATCATGCGGGTGATGCAAGAGGGCCTGGGCGATCCCAAGTACCGGCCCTGCCCACTCTTGATTCGCATGGTGGACGCGGGCTGGCTGGGGCGTAAGTCAGGGCGCGGATTTTACCAATATTGAGCGCACGGGGGTGCCACGGCTGGCACATCCCGAGTAACATGCCCTTTATCAACCGCCAGACACGGTATGCTCTTTGAATGATGCGGATGACTGTGCTGGCCTCAGGCTCTAAGGGGAACAGCACGCTTGTGTGCAGCAGCCGAACGCGCATCCTCGTGGATGCGGGGCTCTCCTGCCGGGAACTGCTGAAACGCATGCAGATGGCCAACGAGGATCCGGCGGCCATTGATGCCCTTCTGATCACCCACGAACATCAGGACCATGTACAAGGCGTGGCAGTACTGGCGCGCAAGCTGGGAGTGCCAGTCTACTTTACGCAGGCGACCCACCGGGCGTGGATGCGCTGGATGATGCCGCACAAGCGAATGACCTACGCAGCCTGGCTCGCTCAGCGTCAGCAGGATCTGGCGCAGCGGCAGGCGGAGGAAGCGGGCGTGGCCGCGGAGGCAGAGGAAGCCGCGTGTGCCGAGGAGTCTCCCAAGCAGGAAGACCCATGCAGGCTCCCCGGAGTGGAGTATTTTGCGGCGGGCAGCGGATTTTCGATTGGCGACATTGCCGTCACGCCGTTCACGATTCCTCACGACGCGGCTGACCCGGTCGGTTTTGTTTTTGAAGCGGACGGAGTTCGCATGGCCATCGCGACCGACCTGGGCTATATACCACCGAATGTGAAGATGGCGATCCGAAACTGTGACGTTCTTATGCTCGAAAGTAACCACGACCTTGAAATGCTTCGTGATGGACCCTATCCCTGGTCGGTCAAACAACGCGTCATGTCTCGCGTGGGACACTTATCCAATGAAGCCACCTCGGACTTTCTGCAGAAGAATTACGATGGAAACGCGTCCTACGTCGTTCTGGCGCATCTATCAGAGAGTAACAATTTGCCCGAACTGGCCCGAGTTACAGCGGAAAGGGCGTTGCGAGACCGTATGAGTTTGCTGGCCAACAAGTTGCTTCTGGCTCAACAAAATACGCCTCTCGAGCCGATTTGCTTATAATTGAGTAAGTTCGATTGTTCGCGCCGGTCAAGTAGCCCGAATTGAATGGCTGGGCGATGGTAAAATTGTTACTATGGTGTTACGCGGCTAAATATAACAATGCAAACGACAGCATGCACCGATCGAGTGGTAGGCGACATACTTTCCAGCTGGAGATATGACATCTCCGGCATTACTCCGGAGATGCGCCGAGATTACGAACAGCACCTGGTGGAGTGTGCGCATTGCCTCTCGCGCCAGCGCCTGCACCGCACGATCGATGTAGTGCTGATTGCTTTGAGCACGGTGTCGATCGGCGCTTTCCTGCTCGGCTTGGCGGTCATCCACAAGGTGCAGCCGCTGCACCACTGGGCTCTTGTGAACCTTCACTTGTGGCAGATGTCGATTGTGTTGAGCCTACAGGCAGCGGCCATTGCGGGTTTGCTGGTCTCGCTTCTGATCTGGGTAATGGTAGCCGTGGCTACACCGGCCCCGGTTTATCTTGCGGAAGTAGCATTGGCTCAAGCACGGGTTCTGCAGGATCGCATCCCCGAGGAGTTGCGGGAACGATTGATGAGGAACGTGGCCTGACGAGTAGGCTGGGTTTTAGAAAAGCCCCTGGCAACAGGGGCTTTTCTTTTGGGCTTGCAACAGACCGATGGGTGCCCACCTCTGCTGCTGGTACAAATCTTAATCCGCTTCTTCCATTCGCCAGACAGGGCCCTAATTCGGTTGCACGGCCCCTATCAGGTCTTTGACCTTGGCCACGCGATGGCGGACGCACCAGCGCTCCAGCGATTCTGCGATACGCTGCACTGCCCGCGGATCAGCGTAGCTGGCAGTACCAATCTGGACGGCGGTGGCTCCCGCCAGCAGAAATTCAACGGCGTCTTCGGCGGTGGTGATGCCGCCCAAGCCGCAAATCGGAATCTTGACCGCTTGTGCGGCTTCGTAAACCATGCGCACGGCAATGGGCTTGATTGCCGGACCTGAAAGGCCGCCGGTGTTGTTGGCGATCCGTGGGCGGCGGCTCTCGACATCGATTGATAGCGACAAGAAGGTGTTGACCAGGGATAGCGCGTCGGCTCCGGCGTTTTCTGCGCAGCGGGCCATCTGGGCTATGGACGTGACGTTGGGTGAAAGCTTTACGATCAGCGGCCGCCGGGACACCGCCTTTGCACGCGTGACCAGTTGGTCGAGAATGCCGGTGTCGGTGCCAAAGACCATTCCCCCGTGTTGGGTGTTGGGGCAGGAGGCGTTCAACTCGTAGGCGGCGATGCCAGGCGCGGAGTTGAGTCGTTCAATCACTCCGACGTAGTCCCGGATCTCATAACCGAAGACGTTGGCAATGCAGGCAGTGCCGGAATGAGGCCGAAGAGCGGGCAGCTTTTTCTCGATGAAAGCCTTGACCCCGATATTCTGCAACCCAATGGCATTGATCATGCCACCGGGAGTCTCGATCAGCCGCGGGGCCTGGTTGCCGGCCATGGGCTCGAGCGACAATCCCTTGGTGATGAAACCACCGATTCGGTCGAGGGAAACAACGTCTTCAAACTCGACCCCGTAGCCAAAGGTTCCACTGGCTGCAATTACCGGATTGCGCAGCAGAAGGCCGGCGAAGCGAACGCTCATCTCGGGCTTCACGGGCTGGGTGGGCCCTCCTGGCGGACCCCTTTACTCCCACGTATGCCAAGGGAAGGCGGCACGGTATGAATTGCCTGCGTAAGCACGTTACCTACTGAAGCTGAAGGTTGCGTGAGCCCCAGCACTGACGCCAGGGTAGCGGCCAGATCCACCGGCTGCACCCGGCCGTGGTAGATGCCAGGGGTGAACGGCGTGCCAAAAAAGCCCAGCGGGACATGGCGGTCATAAGACCAGGGACTGAAATGGGTGGTGCCGCCGGACAGGGTCTGCATCTGGTAGGCGGCCGGGATCACCATCACATACCAACCACCATTAGGGCTGTAGCTGTGGGCCAGGAGTAAGCCCCATTCCGACGGAGGCAACTCCCCAGCGGCAAGTTGTCCGCGGGTATAGGTGTGCACCACGATGGGGATAGCGGGCTGACGGGTGACCGGCGGCGGGGGGCTGACCGTATTGGTGGCGGTCACAGTGGATCGCCCTCTGGAGCGCTGCCTGGAGCCCGCGGGTGGAAGGTTTCGAGGGAGGGGAGGCACGGTAAGCAGCGGGGCAGCAACCGGTGGGGGAACGGGCTCCGGCGCTTTGACCGGCGGGGTGCCAGGGGCCGGCGCGAGCGCAGCGACCGCGGCTGGGACAGCCTGCTGAATCGCCTGCTCTGCTTCCTGCTCGTTGATGCCTGCAACCTCAAAAGAAGGGCGATTGAGCGACAGGTAGGGCAGCTCCTGCTGCGGCAGCAGGTATTCGATCTTCTCCCCAGGGGAAAATTTGGCATTCATGGTGTCGTTGAGGTTGGCGAGGAGTTTGTCCATGTCAATGGTGGCCGCGGGCATACCCAGCGCAAGGGCGTGGGCGGGAACGGGCGCGACCCCATGATCGGCGGAAAGGGCGATCCATGTATTCGCCAGACCGCCGGGGATGTTCTTGTCCAGCCAGGAGAAGAAGCCATCGAGCTGCTGGTCGAGAGTGTCTACCATTTGCCGCGCCTGGGGTGAGTCGGGTCCATCACGGTGCCCGACCAGGTCGTTGGCGGAAAGACTGACGACCAGCATGTCGGTGACCGGATGACTGCCGAGTTGCTCGCCGGTGATGAGTGCGCGGGCGAAATCGAGCTCGTAGGCATTGCCTGCCGGAGTGGAACCCACCGCCTCATAAAATTGCCGCGTCCCCGGATCGCCGGCTTCCTGCTCGGCCTGCGTGGCGCGGTCCCCGGAGTTAAAGGCAGTCACCCAGTCGGGAAGCGCGTCCATGTAGTAGCTGGAAGTAATGAAGGCACCGGAGGCAGGCTCAATCCAATAGGCACCGTTGGCCGAATAGCCGGCGGGAAGAATGGCGGAGCGATCCTTGAGCGATATGCCGAAGACCTTCGCCTGGCCCGCAGTCGCCAAACGCAATGAATCGCCGACGGTGGAGGCACGCAGATTGAGCGGGGAGGCTCCAGGCTCTTTGCCGGGGTGGATGGCCCCCAGGATTCGATAGCGTTCGTCCTCCACCGCGGTGACAGGGCGAGTCTTGTTGCGGGTCAAGTCCCACCAGGCGTTGGCGGAGATGCCATGACCGTCGGTATAGGCCCCTGTTCCCAGGGTGGCGTGGCCGGGAGCGGTCTTGGTGTTGGCGTAATTGTAGTAGCAGTCTTCGAAGTAGGCGCCTTTGTCGAGGAATAGGCGGAAACCGCGGCCCTTGAAGTCGGCGCGGTAACGATCAAGGTAGTCAGCGCGAAGCTGGTCCACCACCAGAATGATCACCAGCCGCGGATGCGCATCGTAGGCACTGGCTTGGGCCGGTGGGGTCCATGGGATAACCAGTAAAGCGGCGAGCAACTTGCAGATACAGCGCTTGGGGGAGCTCATGTGGCTCCGACTAGTATCGCAAAACATCTCCCTGAGGGGCTAAGCGAATTGGACGTGTGTACCGTATGCGAACTCCGCTGCCGAAAAAAAATCCAGGACAGGTCCGTATACTTCCACCTATGCTTCGGTTCCTCCTCTTGTTGCTGGCCGCCAGTTCCCCTCTTGCGGCGCAAATCACGGTGAGCTTTCCCGCCAGCGCATCAGCCAAACCGCTCGATGGCCGGGCGCTGCTGCTGCTCTCGACCGATCCCTCGGCCGAACCGCGCATGCAGATCGACGACAGCCCCCGCTCGCAGATTGTCTTCGGCACCACGGTCGATGGACTGGCCCCCGGCCAAGCCGTGACCATTACCGGAGAGGCATCCGGTTATCCCATTCGCTCGCTTAGGGACGTGCCCCCAGGCGACTACTACGTGCAGGCGGTGCTGAACATTTATCAGACCTTCCATCGGGCCGATGGCACGACAGTCAAGCTGGCCCCCGACCGCGGTGAGGGCCAGCACTGGAACCTGGCGCCCGGCAATCTCTACTCCAAGCCGGTGAAGGAGCGAATCGATAGCCACACCCGGCTTGCAGTGCAGCTCACAGAGAAGATTCCGCCCATCCCGCCCCAGCCTGATACCAAGTACATTCGCCACCTCCGGATCCAAAGCCAGCTGCTGACGAAGTTCTGGGGAACACCGATGTACCTCTCGGCCATTGTCCTGGTGCCTGAGAGTTTCGACGAGCATCCTGACGCCCACTTCCCCATCGCGATTTTTCACGACCACTTCGTCGATGGCATGGACGACTTTCGCACCACCCCGCCCGACCCTGACCTCAAGCCCGACTACTCGGAACGCTTTCACCTGGCCGGTTATAACCGGATTCAGCAGGAAGAAGCGTACAAGGAGTACCAGCAGTGGATTAGTCCCGGTTTTCCGCGGATCCTGATAGTCAAGATCCAGCATGCCAACCCGTTTTATGACGATTCGTATGCCGTTAACTCGGCCAACCTCGGTCCCTACGGCGACGCCATCGAGACCGAGCTCCTACCCGCCATCGAGAAACAGTTTCGAGGGCTGACCGGCGGTTGGGCACATTTTGTCTATGGCGGGTCGACGGGGGGTTGGGAATCGCTGGCTGTGCAGATGTTTTATCCCACCGACTACAACGGCGCTTTTGTCGCCTGCCCCGACCCGGTGGACTTTCATGCGTACATGACAGCCGACCTTTACCAGCAGCCCAACCTGTTCTATCTGCAGGGCGCGCACAAGCAGGTAGAGCAGCCAGGCATGCGCAACTACCTGGGCCAGACCCTGATCTCGATGCGCGATAACGTTGCCTATGAAGCCGCCCTCGGCGACCACGGGCGCTCGGGAGAACAGTTCGATATCTGGCAAGCTGTCTACGGCCCGGTGGGCCCGGACGGCTACCCGGCGCAGATCTTCGATAAGCAGACAGGAGTCATCGATCACAAGGTGGCCGCTTACTGGCACGATCACTACGACCTGAACGCCATCCTGCAGCGCGACTGGAATAGGCTGGGGCCGTTGCTCCAGGGCAAGCTTCATCTCTACGTCGGCTCTGCGGACACCTACTTTCTCAACGACGCGGTCTACCTGATGCAGGACTTTCTCGACCAGACCGGCACACCCGGCCACGGCGTCCCTTATGAGGGCGAAGTGAAGTACGGCGACCGCGCGGAACACTGCTGGAATGGCGACCCTACCTTGCCCAACGCCCTCTCGCGGCTGCACTACAACACCATGTATCTGCCCAAGATCATGGATCGTATTCAGAAAACGGCTCCTGCCGATGCCGACATGAGCTGGAAGTACTGAGGGTCCGGTAAAGTAGTTACTTATGCTTGATTTGAATTTTGTGCGGGAGAATCTTGCGCTCGTAGAGAATAAGCTGCGCGCTCGAGGGATGGATCCGACCGCCGTACTGGGCAATTTCCGCGAACTCGACGTAGAACGCCGCTCCCGCATTACTCAGGTGGAAAGCCTCCAAGCGCAGCGCAACAAGCTCAGCCAGGAGGTAGCGCGCAGCCGCAAGCCGGGCGCGGATGCTTCCCAGGTCGCGGCGGTGATGGATCAGACGCGGCAGCTCAAGCAGGAAACAGAAGAGCTGGAGCGAAAGGCTACGCAGGCGGAAGCGTCGATGCGGCAACTTCTGGCCGCTATCCCCAACCTGACCCAGGACAGCGTCCCGCCGGGCAGGAGCGAAGCGGACAATGTTGAGGTACTACGCTGGGGCCAGCAGCCGACGTTCGATTTCGCTCCTAAGGCGCACTGGGAACTGGGCGAGAGCCTGGGCATCCTCGACCTGCAACGGGCAGCGAAAATTTCCGGCGCACGGTTTGCCGTCTACTGGGGTCAGGGTGCTCGCCTGGAGCGAGCGCTGGCCAGCTTCATGTTGGAAATTCATACCCGGGAGCACGGCTACCTCGAAGTGCTGCCTCCGTTCCTGGTCAACAGCGATTCGTTGTTTGGCACCGGACAGTTGCCCAAGTTTTCCGAGGACCTGTTCAAGTGCGAAGGGAGCGACCATTGGCTGATCCCCACTGCCGAGGTACCGGTCACCAACCTGTTTCGCGACGAGATGTTGGAAGAAACCGAGCTGCCAAAAAGCCTGGTCGCTTATACCCCTTGCTTTCGTTCTGAGGCGGGCTCCTATGGCAAGGACGTTCGGGGGATTATCCGTCAGCACCAGTTTCAAAAGGTGGAGCTGGTGAAGTTTGCACGCCCGGATCAGTCGAACGAGGAGCATGAGAAGCTTACAGGCCACGCGGAAGCAATTCTGCAACGGCTCCAGCTGCCCTATCGCAAGATGCTGCTCTGCGCCGGCGACACCGGCGCGGCATCCTCCAAGACCTATGATCTTGAGGTCTGGCTTCCCGGGCAGGGCTTGTACCGGGAAATTTCTTCCTGCTCCAACTTTGAGGCGTACCAGGCGCGGCGGGCGAACATTCGTTTCAAGCCGCAGGGCAAGAACAAGAGCGAATTTGTGCACACGCTCAACGGCAGCGGCCTGGCAATTGGACGTACGTGGCTGGCCATCCTGGAGAATTATCAACAGGCCGACGGCTCGGTGCGGATCCCAAAAGCGCTGCAGCCGTACATGGGCGGCGAAGAATTGATTGAGCGGCGATAGAATGGCGGCGGCATGCAACGCATCCTAAAGAATTATCTGTTCTGGACCTACCCACGCGGCAGTTTGCATTACGACGTGATGGTGACCCTTATTCTGATTTTTCTCTTCGTTTCGCCGCGGCTGATCAACTACCGCGATCGACCGCAGGAAACGCTCACCTCGACCAAGGACATCCTGGTGCGGGCCACTGGTCCGAACGCATGGACGTACCAGATTGGCGCCGATCAACTGGCCGATACGGGCAGCGACGACAAGCTCAGGACAGAGTTGCAGCAGCGCATCCAGGCAATTTCCGGCAGCGTGCAGATCGATCGCTATCGGGAGGAGAAGGATGCCAGCGGACGGGTGACCCAGTATCGAGTGTGGGCGCATCGCTAGACATAGACCGCAACCCGAGGCCGGGTTCGCCGCGTCGAACAGCGGATAAGGAGATTCATGGTTGATGCAGGAAAGAGGATAGCTCTGCTTTGCCTGGGGTTGTTGGTTTCACTCCCTTTAGGAGCCCAGACCGCATCGTCCGCCGGCAGCGCGGATTTGGAGAAGGTGATTTCCCAACTGAATGCCGCGGCTGCAAAGTTTGAAAGCGCGGAGGCCGATTTCACCTGGGACCAATTCCAGGCGGTCGTGCAGGACCACGATCTGCAGACTGGCACTATCTATTACGAGCGCAAGAAGGGTGGCAGCACCCGGGTGGCGGCCTACCTCAAGGAAGACAACGGGAAACCCGCACCCAAAACGGTTGTTTTCGACGGCGGCGACGCAAACTTTTATGAGCCCGGGATCAAGCAGTTGACGGTTATTCGGGCGGGAGCCAATCGCAACCAGTGGGAAAGCTTTCTGACCCTGGGTTTCGGAGGCAGCGGCACCGACCTAAAGGTCAATTGGAAAGTAAGCTTGCTGGGCACGGAGACCATGGATGGGGTCCAGGTAGCCAAGCTTGACCTGGTGCCGGTGCAACAGAGCGTGGCCAACATGTTCACTCACGTGACGATCTGGGTCGACCCCGCCAAGGGCCTCAGCCACAAGCAGATCTTCTATCAGCCCTCGGGCGACCTGCGCACAGCCACCTACACGAACATTCGCTATAACTTGCCGATTGCCGCTGATGTCTTCCAATTAAAGCTGCCGCCCGGGACCACGCGGGTGGTGAAATAACAGGCTGCGAAGACGAACAGCAGCGGAAAACATTCCAGGGTATAGCGTGATTCGGGTGCCTCGAGCGTAGCCAGCAACAGGCTGCGCAGAAGGATCAGGGCCACCATGGCGGCCGCCATCTTCGGCCAGCGAAGGATCCCAAGAAAACCAGCCACCAGGTAGGCGAGGTTGAGTACTCCATAGAAGAGGGCCACCCAGGTCTCCCTGGGGTGCTGCGCATATTGCCACCAGCGAAGTTGAGTATTCATGGTCTCAACCCTTGGGCGTAGCCACATGTCTGCCAGCCGGAGCAGGGGCAGGGCGACGTAATAGCGAAAGGGATGTTCCTCGACGCGCTGCTGGGCCAACTCGGCGAAGCGGGCATCGAGTTCCGGGGTCAGGGTGGTGGTGGCGTTGTAGTCCTGGAGAAGGCGTTGGGTCTCCCGGTCCTGTTTCGCATTGTCAATGGCGCGCGCGGGCAGATTGCCGGGATCGATACGGTCGCTGTTACCGTTCCAGTAGATCTCGCTGGTCGAGGTGAAATCGGCGGTAAGGGTTTTGACCCAGCGCACAAAGCCGGGAGCGGCGAATTCCCCAGGATCGTTGGCGTAGCGGGGCGCGAGCGGCTCAAAGACGTGGAAGGTGTGCCAATTGCGTACGGTCCACGCCACAAAGGGGAGCAGCGAGAGCAGGGCGGCCACCACGGCGAGGCGGATGGAGGAGGCGAGCCCCAGGGAGTGGCGGCCGTAGAGGATCAGCGCCGTCCACAGCACCACTGCCAGCAAAGCGCCATCAGGACGAAGCAGCGTGGCATAGCTCCAGGAGAAAAGGAGCAGGGTTGTCCACGGCCATCGAGGGCCTTCCAGGTTCCCTGCCAGGGAGCGAAAGCCGAGCGCAACACAGAAGATGGAGAGCGTTTCGGTCAGGGGGAAGGCGACGTACGCGGCGGTAAAGGGGCAGAGCGCCGACAGCAACAGTGCGATCCGGCCGGCCTGCTGGCCGCAGAGCTTTCTGGCCAGACTCGCAATGAGCAGGCAGGTGCCAAGATCGATGAGTGCCTGCAGGTACACCACGGCGCGATAGTTTGCCACACCAAACGTGGCAAAACAAAGTGCCAGAAAGGCTGGGTAGCCGGGCAAACGCACCAGCGTTGGTTCAATGGTCGTGAGGCCCGAGTCGTGGCCTACGGAATGGCCGTAGATGCCGTGAGTCAGCCAGTTGGTAGCAATGTCACCATAAAGGAGCGAATCGCCCTGAACCTGTGAGCGCGCATGAATAAACCACAGGCGGAGAGCCGCTCCGGCGGCGAGCACAACCAGGGAAAATAGCCATCGGCCACGGCTGCCTCGTAAAACGTGCATGCAACAGCATCCCATACACGATGGTCTGCCCTTCAGTCAGACTGATTCAATTTGGGCTCCGGACAAAACTACGGGTGCTTCGAGAGAACAGTTACTAGAGGGATGGCTGGCATGATCGGGCCGGGGGAGTTCCTGTAAGCTTTCTGCAGGCATGAATCGCCAGATTTTCTTCGATCCACAACGAAAACGCTGGAAACGCCTTCGGCGCATCCTGGACGCGGTAGCGGTGTTCTCCACCGTGATTCTGGTGCTGTTTACGCTCAACGTGGTGAGAAATCAGCACCTGCCGGAGCTGTTGCTGCCGACTCCCAGGCGGAACTATCGGGCCATCCAGGAACAAGCCGCTGCCATGAAGGCCAGATACCTGAAGACGGCCCGGCGCAAGACGAGCCGAAAGCCTTCGGAAATGCCATTCAACTCGGGTGAAGGCTTGCGCGCCGCTTACTACGTGGATGATGACGCGGGCAGCTACGCCTCACTGAAGAATCACATCCACCAGATCGACATCCTTTTCCCGGTTTGGCTCTACGTGACCAAACAGGATGGCACGCTCCAGGGCGCCGCGATCGCGCAGGCACCATTGCGGATCTTTAACGTGGTGGATGCGCACGGGGTGCACAGCGTCGACCCGCAGAACAAGATCCACGATCTGATCTCCGCCGTCCACGAGGATACGGAGATTTTTCCCCTGATCAAGAACTACGACGTGCTGACACAGCAATGGGTGCCAGGTGTGTCCGCCATGCTCAAGGATCCGGCGGCGCGGAAGAACCTGGAGCGCCAGTTGGGCATTTTTCTGGCCGCCAATCCCAGCTACCGCGGAATCAGCCTTGACCTCGAGGATCTTCCCGACGATGCGCAGGCAGACTACAACTCCCTGATCGAGGAGTTATATCGCCAGATGCACCCGAAGAACCTGCGCCTCTTCGTCAACCAAAGCGTAGGTGCGGACGATAGTGAGTTCGCGGAACTGGCCAAGAACACCGACGGCATCCTGTTGATGAACTATGACCAGCATGAGGAAACCGGTTCTCCCGGACCCATCGCGGCGCAGGATTGGTTTGAAGCCAACCTCAAGCGGGTGCTTAAGATCGTGCCCAAAGAGAAGGTGATCTGCGCCATCGGCAACTATGGGTACAACTGGACGATGTCCTTTGCGAGCAGGCATCACCCGGCGAAGGTACTGGATACCGAAGACATCTCGGTGCAGGACGGATGGCAGGCGGCCTCGGATGCCAACGCGGACCTTCGGCTGGCCGGCGATGAGCTGAACCCTCATTTTACTTACGACGATGAAGATGCCCACGTGCGCCACCAGGTCTGGATGCTGGATGCGGTGACGGCATTGAACGAACTCCGCGCCGGACGGCAGATGGGTTTGCAAACGTTCGCCCTGTGGTGCCTGGGCGAGGAGGATCCGTCGATATGGTCGATCTGGGATCACCCCAGCAACATCTCTGCCCCCTTGTCACTTAAGCAGATACCGCCGGGCAACGATGTGGTCACCGACGGTGAGGGCGACATTTTGCGTATCACCGGAGAACCGCATCCGGGCTCGCGGACCATCGACATGGACTCCTACAACTGGACCGTGACCGATGAGCACATGCTGAGCTATCCCTCGCCCTACACCATTGAGTACTACGGGTACAAGCCGAACGTGGTCGCGATCAGCTTTGATGACGGACCTGATCCGACGTGGACACCCAAGATTTTGGACATCCTCAAGGAAAAGGGGGTGCAGGCCACGTTCATGATGATCGGTGAACAGGCACAGGACAACGTGAGCCTGATGAAGCGAGTGATGGCCGAGGGCCACGAGATCGGCAACCACACCTGGACGCATCCCGACATCAGCGAAATATCACCGGAACAGGTGCGATTGCAGCTGAACCTTACCGAACGTCTGTTTGGCAGCAAGCTGGGGGTCAAGCCGCTCTTTTTCCGGCCTCCTTACGATATTGACGAGGAACCGGATACGAACGACCAGGCAGCGCCCGCGTACCTGATCCAGAAGATGGGCTACACGATCATCGGCAACAAAATCGATACCGGTGATTGGGACGAGCGCGCTCGGAAGACACCGCAAAGCATTCTGCAGGACGTGCTCGACCAATTGCAGATGATGAAGAGCAAGCCCCAATTCCGCGGCAGCGTGATCCTGATGCACGATGGAGGAGGCAACCGCAGTTTGACGGCGGCGGCGCTGCCAGTGTTGATCGACGGCCTGCGCGCGCATGGCTTTGTCATCGAGCAGGTCTCAGACCTGATGGGAAAAACGCGAGCGGAAGTAATGCCGCCGCTGAACTACAAAGAACGATGGCAGGCACGGGTCGACTCAGTTGCCTTCTTCGCCTGGGCCTTCTTCAACCACTTTGTCGTCAGCCTGTTTTTTCTCGGCGATATTCTGATGAGCGCCCGGTTAATCCTGGTGGGGATCTTTGCTTTGATCGACCGGCTGCGCAAGCGCGCCATTCCGGAAGTGGCCGGTGGATTTCTGCCCCCGGTGGCGGTGCTGATTCCGGCCTATAACGAAGAGAAAGTGATTGTGCGCACCATACGCTCGGTGCTGAACTCGGACTACCCTCATCTGCGCATCATCGTCATCGACGATGGGTCTCCGGATCGAACGTCCGAGGTGGCGCGTGAAGCCTATCCGGACGAGATCGCGGCCGGCATGTTGACCGTACTGCGTAAGCCGAATGGGGGCAAGGCGGAGGCGCTCAACTTCGCGGTCGCCAATTTGGAAGAAGAGTTTTATGTGGGCATCGACGCCGACACCGTGATCGCGGCCGATGCGGTGTCAAAGCTGGTCTGCCACTTCGCTGACCCGGAGATCGGCGCCGTAGCAGGCAACGCCAAGGTGGGCAATCGGGTCAACCTGTGGACCCGCTGGCAGGCCCTGGAGTACATCACTAGCCAGAACTTCGAGCGCCGGGCACTCGATCTGTTCAATGTAGTCACGGTGGTTCCGGGCGCGATTGGCGCGTGGCGCACCGAAGCCGTGCGCCATGGCGGTTCCTACCCCGTCAACACGGTGGCCGAGGATGCCGACCTGACCATGAATCTGCTGGAACAGGGCTACAAAGTGATCTACGAAGACCGCGCGCTGGCATTCACTGAGGCTCCAGCCACCGCTCGTGGATTGATGCGGCAGCGCTTCCGGTGGTCTTTCGGTACCCTGCAGGCGGTCTACAAACACCAGGGCGCCTTCCTCAAGAACAAGGCCATGGGGTTGTTCGCCCTGCCCAATATTCTCGTGTTCCAGATTCTGCTGCCGCTGGTCTCTCCATTTATCGACCTGATGTTTGTGGCCGGCGTCTTTCATTACGTGCTCGACCGTCACTTCCACCCGGAGACGGCCAACGCTGCTAACTTCGAGAAATTGCTGACTTTCTTCCTCGCCTTTTTGATCATCGACTTTGTCACGTCGGCTCTAGCCTTCAGCCTGGAGCGGAAGCACGCCGCGAACAAAGGCGATGGGTGGCTGCTGTTTCACATCTGGCTGCAGCGTTTCGCCTATCGGCAACTGTTTTCGCTGGTGCTTTTCAAGACGGTGAAACGAGCCATCGATGGACGGCCCTTCAATTGGGACAAGCTGGAACGCACGGCCAAGATGTCAGCACAGACGGAGCGTCTCACGGCCACGCGATAGAGAGTAAAATTGGGTTGTTATGCCTACTGCCCAGATCAGCACTGTCATCCAGCCTGTCGCGCCTCGCGGACCCTTCCACAACGAACCCTTTATCGATTTCAAAGACCCGCAGAACGTGCATGCGATGCAGGCGGCGCTGACGCGGGTGGGCGATATGCTCGGCCACGAGTATGAACTGGTGATCGGTTCCGAGCGCAGCAAGACAGCGGAGAAGATTGAGTCGTTGAATCCTGCCCGGCCGGCACAGGTTGTTGGGATTCATCAGAAGGCTGGTCTGGAACACGCCGATAGGGCGATGCAGGCAGCGCTGGAGGCGTTCGCGCACTGGAAGTATGTGACCTTTGAAGAACGCGCGGCGTTGTTGTTGCAGGCGGCAGAGCTGATTCGCAAACGCAAATTTGAGTTCTGTGCGTGGCTGACTTATGAGGTGGGCAAGAATTGGGTGGAAGCCGATGCGGATGTAGCCGAGACCATTGACTTCCTGGAGTTCTATGCGCGCGAGGCGCTTCGGCTCGCGGGGTCGACTACGCCGATCCCGTATCCTGGCGAACGCAATCAGCTGTGGTACATTCCGCTGGGCGTTTGCGCGGTGATCCCGCCGTGGAATTTTCCCTTCGCCATTATGGCCGGCATGACCGCGGCCGCGATCGTGTGTGGCAACACGGTGATTCTGAAACCTTCGAGCGAGTCCCCAACCATCGCCGCGCGGTTTCTCGATGTGCTCGAAGAAGCGGGTATGCCGCCAGGCGTCGTGAACTTCTGTCCCGGCTCGGGCGGCACGTTCGGCAACGCCATCGTGGAACATCCTAAGACGCGTCTGATCGCGTTTACCGGATCGAAGGAAGTGGGGCTGGACATCCACGCCCGCGCAGCTCAGACCAAGCCAGGGCAGATCTGGATCAAGCGGACCATTCTCGAGATGGGGGGCAAGGATTCCATTATCGTAAGCACGGACTGCGATCTTGACGCGGCAGTTCAGGGCGTGGTGGCCGCGGCTTTCGGCTTCAACGGGCAGAAGTGCTCGGCTTGTTCCCGGGCTATTGTCGAAGACTCGATCTATGACGTTTTTGTCGAGCGCGTCCGCGAGCGCGTGCAGGGGTTGCAGGTGGGCGATCCGGCTACCAACGCCAGCATGGGGCCGGTGGTGAACCGCTCAGCCATGGATACGATTCTTTCTTATATTGAGATCGGCAAGGGCGAGGGGCGGCTTTTGACCGGTGGGCACGCGGTCGCGAATGCGGATGGCGGGTATTACGTAGAGCCAACTGTAATTGTGGATGTGTCGCCTAAGGCGCGCATCGCGCAGGAAGAGATTTTTGGACCCGTGCTGGCGGTGATCCGAGCGCGGGATTATGACCACGCGCTGCATATTGCCAATGATACGGAGTACGGACTGACCGGGGCGGTGTATTCAAATTCCCCGGAAAAGCTGGAGCACGCGCGACGCGCGTTTCATGTGGGGAATTTGTATTTGAACCGGAAATGCACGGGCGCGATGGTGGGTGCGCATCCGTTTGGCGGGTTCAATATGTCCGGGACTGATTCGAAGGCTGGGGGGCCGGATTATTTGCTGTTGTTTACCCAGGCCAAGTCGATTGCGGAAAAGATTTAGAAACACATTTCCACGAGAAATCCGCTAAACCGCAGATCCCTCGGCTGCGCTCGGATGACAAAGGGAAGGGTAGCGCTTCCAATCGCATTCGATGGTGCGGATGATGAACAGCAGGTCCCTCCACTTCGCTTCGCTTTGGTCGGGATGACACTTCTGTTAGGAACGGACAAGTCGGCTCAACAGCTGACTCTCAATGGAAACGCTGCCCTCGCCTTTGTCATCCCGAGCGCAGCCGAGGGATCTGCGGTTCAGCGAACTCGTCTTGGAAATGTTTTGTTACTTCACCGGGACATCGGGCGGGGGTGGCAGGTTGCGGTTTTTTAGCCACTCGGCGCTGATGCTTTGTGGGGCGTGCTGCGGAGGAAGTTGGTCAAGATCCGGCATGAAGATTTCCAGGCCCGCTTGAGGGGTCATGCGGGTGTATCCATTGACCACCTGCGCCTGGTAGTTCACCAGATCCAGGTCGAACCAGGCATCTTTGGATGCGTCGATCATGATGAGGTCGACGTGGTGCATGGTGAGCTTTCCGAAATCGACAGTGCCCCCCTTTAACGCCAGGAAGTTGTGCCATTCTTCCGTACGGGCAACGTCGTTCTGCGCGGCACCGTACATCACCTCGATATCCGGGTTCATAACCCGCACCCTGGTGAGTTGTCCATGGATGTGCGGAGCCGGCAGCAGCTTTTGCGTATCGAAATAAAGATCATTTTGCGAGACTTCGACGCCGGCAACGCTGGTTTTTCCCATCAGGTCGGAAATGCTGACGTGAAAGTCACCCAACAGTCCCTTGACCGGAAGTTTCAACACAGACAGGTGATCCACATGCAAGTGGATCCGGCCATCGGGTGAAGAGGAAATGGTTCCGTCCAAGCCGATCGGTAGCGGAATATGCAACTTGTGAATGGTGCCGTGCACGGATACCTGGTTTCCGTTTCCGGTGATCGAGATGTTCTGAAGTGGAGAGCCCGGCACCAGGCCGGCATTGAGGAAGTGGCTGATGTCGCCGATGTTCGCGTGGATAATGCCCTGCTGCACTTCAAGGAAGAACGACTCGGGATCGTCGAAAGATGGATTGACGCCCTGCCTGGTGCGCTTCATCTCCCCCTTGAGCCAGCGAACATAGATTCGGAAGTCCGGGCCCTTTCTCAGCATGAGATTGTGGGCGTAAATCCGCGTGGGGGAAGAGTCGTCCGCTGCGCCGGATGCTTGGACAGTCGCGCCATTCGCGGCGGTGGCCGCCTGCGGGGCGGGCCTACTATGTTTCACTCCGGCGTACCAGGCGACGCCGGCCACAAGAATCAGGGCAGCGATGGAACCGCCGAGAATCAGATGGAGACGCTTCACGCCGGCGTCGGATTGCGGCGGGGACGGCGATTGGCCTGGAGGATTTTCTTGCGCAGGCGCAAGGACTTGGGCGTCACCTCCACCACTTCATCTTCCGCAATGAATTCAATTGCCTGCTCCAGGTTCATCGGCTTGAAGGGCACCAGGCGAATGGCGTCGTCCGCACTCGAGGCACGCATGTTGGTGAGCTTCTTTTCGCGCACCACATTCACGTCGAGGTCGTTGTCGCGGGAATGCTCGCCGATGACCATGCCCTCGTAGACTTCCACGCCGGCAGTAATGAAAAGCACTCCACGATCCTGCAGTCCATTGAGGGCGTAGGCGGTGGTGGCGCCATTGCGGTCGGAAATGAGCGCTCCGCTGGGGCGCTGCGGGATCTCACCCTGGTAAGGCATGTAACCGTCAAAGAGCGCATTCATCACGATGGTGCCGCGAGTTTCCGTCAGCATCTCGCTGCGCAGGCCGATGAGGCCGCGGCTGGGAACACGAAACTCCAGACGCTGGCGACCGTAGCCATGATTGTGCATCTTCAGCATCTCCCCGCGCCTGGGGCCCAGACGCTCGATGACAGTGCCGACAAAATTGTCGGGAACGTCAATGGTGAGATGCTCGACCGGCTCCATTACTTTGCCTTCCACTGTTTTGGTAACGATTTCGGGCCGGCCGACCATGAGCTCAAACCCTTCGCGACGCATCATCTCGATCAGGATGGCCAGCTGCAATTCTCCGCGGCCCAGAACCTTGAAGCTGTCGGGACTTCCCGTCTCCTCCACGCGAATGGAGACGTTGGTGAGCAGTTCCTTATCCAGGCGCTCGCGCAGATTACGGGAGGTGACAAACTGTCCTTCACGGCCTGCCATGGGCGAGTTGTTCACCGAAAACTGCATGGCGATGGTGGGCTCATCGATGACGATCAGGGGCAGCGGTGCGGGATTTTCAATGCCGGTGATGGTCTCGCCAATGGTGATGCCGGTGACCCCGGCGATGGCCACGATGTCCCCGACCTGGGTCGCGTCGGTGTCGGTACGCTTCAATCCGTTGAACGTGAATAGTTTGGTAATTTTGGTCTTGAGCAGCGATCCATCGCGCTTGGAGATGTTCACCTCTTGCCCGTTGCTCAGGGTGCCGTTGAAGACGCGGGCAATGGCCAGGCGGCCCAGGTAGTCGGAGTAATCGAGGTTGGTGACCAGAATCTGCAGCGGTCCATCCGGGTTGCCGCTGGCGGGCGGAATGGTGGAAATAATGGTTTCAAAGAGCGGCTGCAGGTTCTCTCCGGGGGTGTCCAGAGAGGTGCTGGCAGTGCCCAACTTGGCGTTGGTATAGAGCACGGGAAAGTCCAACTGGTCTTCGGCAGCGTCGAGATCGATAAAGAGGTCGTATACCTCGTCGAGCACCTCTTTCGGGCGGGCGTCGGGACGATCGATCTTGTTGATGACCAGGATGGGCAGCAGCTTGGCTTCGAGGGCCTTGGAGAGCACGTAACGGGTCTGCGGCAGGGGGCCTTCCGAGGCGTCCACTAGGAGCATGACTCCGTCCACCATCTTCAGGGCCCGCTCGACCTCGCCTCCGAAGTCAGCGTGGCCGGGGGTGTCGACAATATTGATCTTGGTGTCACGGAACTGGATGGCCGTGTTTTTGGCCAGAATGGTGATGCCGCGCTCTTTTTCCAGTTCATTGGAGTCCATGACCCGCTCGGTCAGTGCTTCATTGGCACGGAAGGTGCCGGCCTGGCGCAACATTGCATCCACGAGAGTCGTTTTGCCATGGTCGACGTGGGCGATGATGGCGATATTTCGAATGGGCGTGCTCACGGGCGAGGAATTCCTATTCTTCCGGGTCGCGGAAAGGCGTTGGGTTGAGATTGACTAGCCTTGCTTTGACGAGCTGGCTGGGAATGAAAGGCAGGACAACCGGGCAATGCCTTCCCTATAGTCTAACAGCCCGGGGTTGGCTGGCTCAGATCTCTCGATCCTCCGGCTTTCGGGCTTGAGAGGGCACTCAGGATCAGGGTTCGTGGTATCCCACATCCCCGATTTCCTGCGAAGGTTAGTGGGTTCCGCGAACCTTATGCGCCTTTCCTTAAAGAAAGGCGCATACGCTGTCTTGTCCAGTGCAGCGTGCAGGAAATTCGGGGCATCTCGCGAAAAACGAGCGAGATATGGGGCACCCAGGGGTCCGCGGCGAAGACAGCTCCCTATTGAGGGGCTGGGCCCCTGACCACCTGGACGAAATCGTCCAGCCGGAGCTGGCGGGCAAAGGCGGCCTTTACCTGATCGGCGTTGAGCTCAAAGTACTTCTTTGCCGCCACGATTGGCTCATCCAGAGGCAGACCAATGACTGCCCGGCGCAATAAGCCCTGGGCCACCCCTTCTTCACTCGACTCGCCCAGCGGAAGTGCGCGCAAAAGCATGGCCTTCGCCAGGTGCAGCTCGTCCGGCGTCACGTCGGTCGTGCGCATCTGCTCCAGATCGCGTTGGACCAAAGCCCTTGCCTTGGATACCTTGTCCGGATCGCAACCGTAGGTGACGGTGTAGCTGGCGCGAGTCTTCGACGCTTCCATGCTGACGTCCACGTTGTAAACGTAGCCAGCCACCTGGCGAAGATCATGGTAGAGGCGGGTGGCATAGAAGCCCCCGCCGAGCACGTGATTGCCCAGTTGGAGAGGATAGTAGTCGGGATCGAAGCGGTTGAGGTTCAACTGTTGCGCCAACACCACGGAGTCCTGCACCGCCTGCGGATCGGGTACGTTCGCGGCCGATGCCTTATTTACGGGAATCGCGGGGAGCGTGGTCTCCGGCTTGGGGCCCTCCGCCTTCCATTCACCGAACCACTTGCTGATCACTGCCTTGGCTTCGTCCGACGTGACGTCGCCGATGACCACGATGGTGGTCAGGTCGGGACGCACAGTGGTGGCGTGGTATCTCTTGACGTCCTCCAGCGTGACGGTACCCAGGGTGGCTGGAGTCACCTCGCGCAGCACCGGGTCGCCAGCCGGCAGAAGTGCCAGATCGAGAGCGCGCGAGGTGCGATAACCGGGGCTCTTCAGGTTGCCGGCTACAAACTGGGTCGTCTGGTCCTTGACCACGCCGAAAGCTTCCGCCGGCAACGCAGGATGGAGTTCGTTGTCGGCCAGCAATTGCACTCCGCGGGAAAAGTTGTCCTTCAATACCTGCACAGAAAACTCGTAACCCGCGGTCTCGTTGGCGGCGATGTCATCCAGCGCCTTCTGGAAGGCCAGGCGGTCGAGGGTCGTGGAGCCGTAGGAGTAGAGGCCGTCGAGCACATCGGAAACGCCCTCCTGTCCTTTGGGCGTCTGCAGATCGGAGTTGTTCTTAACCGTGCCCACTACGGTTACGGTTGGGCTGGTGTGGTCCGTCTTGACGATTAGGCGAAGGCCGTTGGGGAGCGTGGTGTCCGAGGCTACAACATAGTCGTTCGGGACTTTCAGCTGAGAGAGCGAGGCGGCAGCCCAGGCGGGCAAGACCACCGGCTTGGTGGGAGCCGAGGTCATTTTCTCTCCGCCGCCAAAACCCTTGGCGGAAACCGCTTCGCCGGAGGGCGACGGTTTCAAAGTGGCAGTGATGGAGTTGGAGGTGACCAGGTATTGCTTGGCCACCCGATTCACATCCGCCAGCGTGACGCCTCTGATTGCCTGGAGGTCGTCTTCCGGAGAGTTGCGCCCTTCCGCGGTGAGAGCCTCCGACCACACCGAGGCCAAACCGGGTATGGAATTGCGCTGAAATTCGGCGGAGGCGATCTCACTGCGCTTGGCAGCATCGAACAAGTCCTGAGGTAGACCCTTCTGGGCATACGTCTCGACGATCTGACGCATCTCGTTGATGGGTCCAGCGGCATCGACACCGGCGGGCAGAGCAATCTCGCCATAACCAACGCTGGCCTTGGGATAGGTTTCGGCGATGCCGAAGCCGGCATAAAGGGCTTTGCCTGCGGGCACCATGCCGTAGAGGTCGCCACGCTGGCTGGCCAGTACATCCGCAAGTATTTGTGCAGCGGCGTAATCGGGTGAGTCGGTGCCGGGCATGCGATAGGCAATGAAGCCCAATACATAGGGCAGATTGCTGTCGAGGGTGAAGGTCTCCGGCTTGACCGGGGTGAGGTTGACGGCCGGGTGCTCGGGGATGGGATGGTTCGAAATGTCACCAAAGAGTTGCTTGACCTTGGCGATGGTGGCGGTTGGATCCACGTCGCCCACGATCACCAGGATGGCGTTGCCCGGGGTGTACCACTTCTTGTAAAAGTCGCTGAGCATGGCGCCGGTGGTGGCGTCGAAGGAAGGCCTCGTGCCCAGAGGATCATGCGCGTACGGGGTACCGGCAAACATGTCGCCATTCAAGCGATCGATGAATTTGTAGGTGGGGTTGGAGAGGTCTCGGGATACCTCCTGTTCGATGGCGCCGCGCTCATGGGCCCATTCGGCTTCGGAATTATCCACACCGCGCAAGCAGGATGCCTGCGCTTGCAGCGCCACATCCAGATCGGCGGCGGGCACGGTGGTAAAGAATTGCGTGATATTTTGCTGCGTGTCGGCATTGTCACGGCCGCCGAGCTGGGCGTAGATCGCTGCGGTTTGATCCGCAGTCATGCCGGTGCAGCCACGAAATGCCATGTGCTCTTCCGCGTGGGCCGACCCGGGAAAGCCGGGCGGCGTCTCATCCCCGCCGACCTTGAAGTTTAGCTCGACCGTGACCACCGGGGCCAGCGCGTTGCGCACGATGACCACCTGCAAACCGTTGGAGAGCGTGGCGCGAGTCACATTCGCGGGATCCGCCGCGTGCAGACGCGATGTGCAGGCGGTCAGCAGGAACAGCAAAGGCAGCAGGGCTTTTAACTTCACTTAGATCTTCTCCAAGGGGAATTCTTTCAGGGTCGGCCTGTCACTCCAGTTTGGCACGGCGCAGCCGTGCGCGACTACCGCGGCTCACTCCAGCGGCATAACATCCACCCCAACTTTCAGGCTGTGTTTGGCGCCGCCGAGCAGCACCCCACGGATGGGGCTGACGTCGCTGTAATCCCTGCCCCACGCCAGGGTAATGTGGCCATCGGAAGGGACGCAGTTGTTGGTGGGGTCGAAATCCACCCAGCCAAAGCCTGGGCACCAGGCCGCACACCAGGCATGAGAGGCGTCGGCTCCCACCAGGCGGGCGCCGCCGGAGGGAGGTAGGGTGCGCAAATATCCGCTGACATAGCGTGCCGGCAGTCCCAGCGAGCGCATGCAGGCGATTTGTAAATGGGAGAAGTCCTGGCAAACTCCGCGACGCTTTTCAAAGAAGGTTTCGACCGGAGTGGTCACTTCGGTGGCCTTGGGGTCGAAGCGGAAATCCTGGTGGATGCGCCCGGTGAGGTCGAAGACCGCCTCCAGCAGCGGCCGCCGAGGGAAGAACGACTCGCGGGCGTAGGTCGCAAGCTCCGGCTTGGCGGAGACACGGAGGGAGTCGAAGACGAACTGATAGGCGTCCGTTCCCTCCGGGCTATGGTCGGAGGCCAGCGTGTCTCGCACCGTTTCCCAGGCAGGAGACTCGGAGAAGACAGGGTGAGCGAGGGCATGGACCTCGAGTTCGCTGGTGGCCTCCACGGTCATCCGGGTGTGCGACTCCGGCAGGGTGAAGGAGGTGACGGTGTTGCCGAAGAAGTCGATATGAGTGGTGGCTTGGTAAGGCGGGACAGGCCAGATAGATAGCTCGATGAGCCGGCGTTTCTGACCGCGCAGATCGCGGGGAGTTAAGCGGACGACGTGATGGGACACCGAAACCGGCTGTACGTAGTCATAGATGGTTTGGTGCCGTACCCGGTAGAGCATTTCTTTCCTTTTCTTTTGACTTCGCGTTGGGGTGAAGGTGAGAGCTTCCGCAGATTTTCAACTACGCTACGTTCAGTCGAAAAACATTTCCAAGACGGGTCCGTTGAACCGCATATCCCTCGGCTGCGCTCGTGATGACAAAGGGAAAGGCGACAGTCCTATGAAAAGTGCTTGCTGGGACGGAAGGTCCTTTCATGACCCGCGGATATGAAAATGGCGTCCGCTCGGCAGCTGCTCTCGTTGGAAATGCATACCCTTCCCTTTGTCATCCCGAGCGCAGCCCAGGGATCTGTGGTTCAACGGACCCGTCTTGGAAATGTTTTTCAACTAAACGTTGTGCGGTTATGCATCACGTGGCGCGCTCCATTTCGGCGTGGCTGAAATAAGTGTTAGCTATCGCTTCGGAGAAGGCCGGCAAGGCTGCATCGAGGTCTTCGAGAAGGCTGTCCAACTCGGTTCGGTTGGTGTTGGCTCGGCTATCGCAGAGCAATTCCACATCTGCGTAGAGCAGCCGGGCGGCGGCGGCTTCCATTTGCCTCTGCTTCAGAACCGGCCAACCGGAGCCCGAGGGCATACTGGAAAGCGCGCCGCAGTGCCGGCTTAAATCGTCTAGTTGGAAGGCGAGAGAGCGGGGGTTGGCTTCGTCGTTCATCAACAGATCGACCACCGGCGCGGCCTGCAAAACGGTGAAATAGCGCGAACGGTATGTGATGGAACTGTCGGCCACCTCAAGCAGCATCTCCAACGACGGCCAGTTCTCGGGATCTATCGGAACCACGATCGAGCGCAACAACTCGACCAACTGAAGCGAACGCTCAATGCGCCTGCCGATGTTGAGAAAGTGCCAGCCGGGGCCGCGGGTGATGTTGCCGGCTTCGATGCCGCGCAAGGCAGCGAGGGTCAGGATACAGCTGTTGAGCACGGCCAGCGCGTCCGCTGCCGATACATAACCCCAGGCGACGCGGTCCGACGCGCGGGCAAGACTGCCCAGTTGGCTCACAATGCGCAGCAGGTCGGTCGAAAGACGATCTCGCACCTGGGCCACGGCGCGGGTGGCACGGCTCAGATTGGCGTTGAGGCTATCGCTGCGCTGTTCTTCAAAAATCAGCGAGAGAATTTCCTTTTCCAGATCTCCCTGCTGATCGAGGTGGCCCTGCGGGTCGTCTTTTGCCAGACGGGAATAGGGGGACTCGAGGCACTCATAGAGCTTCATCAACGATTGCCACCCCACGGTCTCGGGGCCCCAGGATTCGCCGGTCATGCGGACCAGGATGCAACGCAACACCCGGGCCAGGTGCTCACATCGCTCCGCATAGCGGCCCAGCCAGAAGAGATGTTCGGCTGCGCGGCTAGGCAGATCGCTGCTCACCCCGCGATGCAGCTCGACCGGCAAATCGCGCGGACGGCGCAAGGTGAAATTGTCTACCGGCTGGGAGGAGAGAACCCAGGTATCCTTGCTGCCGCCGCCATGTTGCATGGAGACGACGGGGGTATCGGGAGAAGGGGAAACGCGGGTCAATCCTCCCGGCATCACGATCCAGCTATCGCCTGCAGCCGCGATGTAGACGCGCAACACCACGCGCCGTGGCATAAGGTTGCCGTCGGACCAGACGGGCACACTCGACAGGTTGAGCAGTTCTTGTCCGACATACTCATGGGGCCGGTTTTCCAGCTCCGCCAGCAGGCGTGATCGTTCGCCGGGCCCGAGCCTTCCACCGAAAACTGGCTCCATGCCTTTCGACGGGTAAGCCGGTTTGATCACCAGGAAATCCAGGTTTTTGCGCACATAAGAAAGCGCCTGCGGCTGGCCGCACCACCAGGTCGCGACCGAGGGGAGCGCCAGACGCTCGCCCAGCAAGTTGCGGCTGAGGCCGGGAAGAAAAGGGATGAATGCCGAGGTTTCGAGCAGCCCGCTACCCAACGCGTTGGCTACTGCAACATTGCCGGAGCGGACGGCCTCTACCAAGCCGGGGACTCCCAGGTAGGAGTCGGAACGCAACTCGAGCGGATCGCAGAAACTATCGTCCATGCGCCGCAAAACCACGTCCACAGGCCTGAGCCCTTCGAGAGACTTGAGAAAGACGCGATTCTCCCGCACCGTCAGATCGCTTCCCTGCACCAGGGTGAAACCGAGATAACGAGCCAGGTAGGAGTGCTCGAAGTAGGTCTCGTTCAATGGTCCAGGGGTAAGGAGCACCACACGGGGATGGGTGCGTGCGGAGGGTGAAAGGTGAAGCATGGTTTCGCGGAAGTCGCGAAAGAACCCAGCCAACCGGTGCACCTGGGCCTCACGAAAGAGATCAGGAAACGTCTCCGCCATGACGATGCGGTTTTCAAGTGCATAGCCGGCGCCGGAAGGCGCCTGGGTGCGGTCTGAGATTACCCACCATTGCCCATCCGGCGAGCGGGCCAAGTCGACGGCCAGCAGGTGGAGGTACTTAGAACCGGGAACAGGCACATCATGGCACGCGCGCCAGAACGCAGGGTTGCCGAACACCAGGGCGGCGGGCAGATCTCCATTCAGGAGCAGCTTCTGCGGGCCGTAAAGATCGGCAAGGATAGTGTTGAGCAGCCGCGCACGTTGGATCAGGCCGGCTTCCAGGTAGCTCCATTCCGCGGGAGGAATCAGAAGCGGAATCGCATCCAGGCTCCACGGGCGGTCGGTTCCCAGGGGATCTCCATAGACGTTGTAGGTGACGCCGTTCTCGCGGATTCGCTGACGCGCTGTCTGCCAGCGGTGAGCCAGTTCTTTATTGCCGAGCGAGGATAACGAGGCAATATACCGGTCCCAGTGGGGACGAAGAATGCCCGGTTCCACGCACATCTCGTCGTAAACGCCAGGGGCCTGGCGATAGTCGGCGGTCAGTAACGGGTCATCCAGTATTTCGGCCATACACCTGTCACGGGCTCCGGCGTAAATCGAGGGTCAAGGGAAACTCTACATTGGGCCTTTCGCTGGGAACGTTAATAGGGCCCGGGGTGTGGCCAAAACCGGTGAACCTGGCCAGGCGCCGGCTCTCGGCCTCGTAGGCATTGACCGGGAATTGCTCGTTTGCGCGGCCGCCCGGATGCACCACATGGTAGGTGCATCCCCCGATCGCGTGGCCTGACCAGGTATCGACAATGTCGAAGACCAGGGGACTATGAATGGGAATGTCAGGATGCAGGCACGAAGTGGGTTGCCAGGCGCGGTAGCGGACGCCGGCAACAAACTCCCCCGCTTCCCCGGTCGGATGCAGCGGCACAGGCCGGCCGTTGCAAAGCACGGCGAAGCGGTGGTCTACCATCCCCGTTACCTTGACCTGCAACCGCTCTACCGAGGAGTCCACGCTGCGGGCGGTGCCGCCGCTGGAGGCTTCTTCGCCGAGGACGTTCCAGGGTTCGAGGGCGTGACGCAGTTCCAACTGGATGCCGCGCGCGGTGACCGAGCCGATGAGAGGAAAACGAAACTCGAAGTGGGGAGCGAACCATTCGCTGCGGAAACCATATCCAGCTCGATTCAGATCGCCCACCACATCTTCCCAGTCGAGCTGCACGAAATGGGGCAGCATGAAGCGATCGTGCAGGCTGGTTCCCCAGGCGACCAGTTTTTGCCGGTAGGGTTTTCGCCAGAATTGCGCAATCAGGGCTCTCACCAGCAGCTGCTGGGTGAGGCTCATGCGGGCGTGGGGCGGCATTTCAAAGGCGCGCAGTTCGAGCAGGCCAAGGCGGGACCCAGCGCCTTCTGGCGGATCAAGCTTGTCGATACAGAATTCGGCGCGATGGGTACTGCCTGTGACATCGGTAAGCAAGTGACGGAAGAGGCGATCCGTGAGGCGGGATGACAGCGGGGTCGAACCTCGTTCAGGAATCTGGTCGAAGGCAATTTCCAACTCATAAAGGGACTCAGCCCGGCCTTCGTCGACCCTTGGATGCTGGCTGGTGGGACCAATGAACAGCCCGGAAAGCAGATAGGAAAGCGCGGGATGGTTTTGCCAGTAATTGACCATGCTGCGCAGCAAGTCCGGCCGGCGCAGAAACGCACTGTCATCCGGGGTAGGACCGCCGATCACAAGGTGATTGCCGCCACCGGTCCCGGTGTGCTGCCCATCAAGCAGGAACTTTTCTGTCCCCAGACGGGTCTGGCGAGCCAGATCGTAGACTGCGGTGGTGTTTTCGACTAAAGCATCCCAACTGGCCGCGGGGTGGATGTTGACTTCGATCACTCCCGGATCGGGAGTGACCTTGAAGACGGAAATACGAGTGTCGTTGGGCGGGGTATAGCCTTCGATCGACACCGGCATGGAGAGATATGCCGCGGTATCTTCAATGGCGGCGACCAGGTCGAGATAGTCGGTGAGGTAGTCGACCGGCGGCATAAAGATACAGAGCTTGCCGGCGCGCGCCTGGACGCAGAGCGCGGGCCGGGTGAGTGTGAGGGCTTGCTCGTCTTCGGGTTTCGGCTTGCCTCGATCCGCGGCGGGCAGCGGCTCATCCGACATAGGGGGCATGGAGAAAGAGCCCATGCGACGCTCCGGCCGCGGGGGCAGCTTGTCGCGCCGCCGGAAGGGGTCGATATCGAAGGAATAGGTGACGTCTTCCGGCTTGGTCCACGGGACCACTTCGAGCGGCAGACGGTACCCCATGGGCGAGTCGCCGGGGGTGAGAAACATCCGTTCTGCTGGCGCGAACCACGGCTGACTCGTCCATCGCGGCGTACCCGAACGAGTGGGGATGCGGCGCAAAGGAATAACAAAGCCGATCGGTTCCTGCGCGGCCTTTTCAAACAGTTGCGAAAGGCGGGCGCGCTCGCCAAACTCCTTGAGTTTCGGGTCGAGCGGATCGACGATCTCGGGCAGACGCCGTTCTTTCCACAAGTGAAAGAAGATGTCCTCGTAGGCCGCAATGGCGAAAGAGAAACTCACTTGCAGGCGGCGAGTCAGGGCTTCGAGAAACCTGCGCGAATCGGTCGTGCCGTAGCCGTAGTCCTTGCCGTCTTCAGCGAAGAGGCTTTGGTTCTCCCAGATGGGCACCCCATCTTTGCGCCAGTAACAGCCGAGCGCCCAACGCGGAAGCGGTTCGCCGGGATACCACTTACCTTGACCAAAGTGCAGCAGCGCACCGGTGGAGAAACGGTCGCGCATTCTAAGCAGTAGCTCCACTGCGAGCCGGCGCTTCGCTGGGCTCATCGCGGTGGTCGCCCACTCGCTCCCATTGCGATCGTCGAGCGAGATGAAAGTAGGCTCGCCGCCCATGGTGAGGCGCACATCTCCCACTTGCAGATCCACATCGACCTGGTGGCCGAGGGCTTCGATCTGCTCCCATTGCGGGTCAGAGTAGGGCTTGGTGACGCGCGGGGATTCGTAAATCCGCTGGACGGTCATCGAGTAGCTGAAATCCGTCTTGCAGAATTCCAACGGGCCGGAGATGGGAGCGGCGCTGCCTACATCGGGGGTGCAGGCGAGCGGGATGTGTCCCTCTCCCGCCAGCAGCCCTGAAGTGGGGTCGAAGCCGACCCATCCGGCACCGGGAAGATAGACCTCGGTCCAGGCGTGCAGGTCGGTGAAGTCGCTGGTAGCACCGGAGGGACCCTCGAGCGGCTTTACGTCGGCGGTGAGTTGGATCAGGTAGCCAGACACGAAGCGGGCGGCAAGCCCGAGGTTGCGCAGGATCTGCACCAGTAACCAGGCGGAGTCACGACAGGAACCTGTGCCCAGAGATAGCGTCTGCTCGCAGGTTTGTACCCCTTGCTCCAGGCGGATGACATAGCCGATATCGCGTTGCACCCGTTGGTTGAGGCTGACCAGGAAATTCAGGGTCGGGGTGGCGATCCGAGGTACCTGAGCCAGAAAACCAGCGAGCCTGGGACCGGGTACCTCGGCTTCAAGAAACGGGCGCAGTTCCCGGGCGAGAGAGGTCTCGTATGCGAAGGGGATTTGCTCCGCGTAAGGCTCGAGGAAGAAATCGAAGGGATTGAAGATTGCCATCTCGGCAACCAGGTCGACCTCGACTACGAACTCTGTGGTCTTTTCCGGAAAGACCAGGCGAGCCAGGTAGTTGGCCTGCGGGTCCTGTTGCCAATTGATGAAGTGGTTCTTGGGAAGGACTTTGAGTGAATAGGCAAGGATGGGGGTGCGGCAATGCGGCGCTGGGCGCAGACGAACGGTTTGCGGCCCGAGCATCACCGGACGGTCGTAACGGTAGTGCGTCTTGTGATTCAGCGCAATGTGAATTGCCATAGGTCGGGGTTCCTATAGATTACATGCGCGTTTTGGGAAGTACCGCGCGAAGGGGCGGGTCACTCGCGTTTATTGAGGGGTGAAAGGTCCACAGTATGATGTCTGCATGGCAACGATTTCTCCCGATATCCTTGAGCGCGCGCGGAAGATCAAGTTGTTTCTCATGGACGTGGATGGCACACTCACTGACGGCAGCGTCAACCTCATTTCGCTGCCCGGGGAGGGCGGTGGCGTCGCGGAGATGAAAGCGTTTAACTCGCAAGATGGCGCGGGGTTGAAACTTGCACACATCATGGGGATCCGCAGCGGCTTCATTACCGGCAGGAAGTCGCCCGCGGTTTCGCAGCGCGCTCGCGAGCTAAGTGTCGAATTCGTCTACCTGGGTCAAGCCACCAAGATGGCCGCGTTTGAGGAGTGCCTGCAAAAAGCGGGGGTTCGGGCGGACGAAGTGGCATACATGGGGGACGACCTGCCCGATATGCCCGTGGCCAAGCGCGCCGGGCTGGCGGTTGCCGTCGCAAATGCGGCACCCGAACTTAAGGCAGTCTGCCACTTTGTAACCAATGCCCGGGGCGGCGAAGGCTCCGCGCGGGAGATTGTGGAACTTATCCTTAAGTCCCAGGGACGATGGGAAGAGGCGATTCCCAAGGCCATAGCCTAGTACTTTCTGCAAGGCTTTTGATCCTACGCAGGCGACGTGGCCACGCCTGCCGCGGCTGCTGGGCTATAGTTGGAGTAATGCGCAATAAGCAAGCCAGAGATCACGTGCGGCATCCGTGGCGGATAGGCCTTGTTCTTGGTTGCGCTCTCCTGCTGATTTTCGGCGCCACACTTCAGGTCGCACATTTTCACACCCCGGCCGATGTGTCTCATTCGGGTTGCGCTCTTTGTGCCACCGCTCATGTTGTCGTCTCTCCCGCAGCTCCTCTGGCAGTGCTCCTGGCTGCGAGACGTACGTCGGCGCCCGTCGTCGATCAGCAGAGTGCCTTTGCGCATCGATTCCTCGTTTTCTCCCTCTACACAAGACCCCCGCCGGTAGCGATTGCTTCTTCCTAAGTAATTTCAACAACCCAATCGCAAAGATATCCGGGGGTCCGTGTATGTGCTCGTTTCCGAGACGTTTCGTCTTCGTCCTTTGGCTATTCCTGTTGTCATCCCTGGCTACTAATCTCCGTGCCCAGTCCGCTACCGGCACGATTACAGGCACGGTGGCGGATGCCTCTGGCGCGGTGGTGCCCGGCGCCACAGTCACGATTGAAAATCCAGTCAGTGGGCTCGCCCGGACCACTAAGACAGACGGTGCAGGTCATTATCAATTCACCAACCTGCCCTTCAATCCCTACCACCTGGCGGTGAACGCGCCGGGCTTCTCGTCGTTCTCGATGGATGTGCCGGTGCGCTCCACCGTCCCGGTCTCGCCCACCATCGCGCTGCGGGTGGGAGGCGCGTCGACCACTGTCACGGTTACGGCCGACGATCTGGTGGAGAATGACTCCTCACTCCATACCGACCTGGACCGTAATCTGATTGAGAAGCTGCCGCTCGAAAGCTCATCCTCCTCGGTAAGCTCGCTGGTGACGCTCTCCTCCCCTGGTGTTTCTGCCGATTCCAACGGGCTGTTCCACGGGCTGGGCGATCACGCGTCCAACTCGTTTTCCGTCGATGGCCAGCCGATAACGGACCAGCAAAGCAAGGTCTTCTCTAATCAGATTCCTTCCAACTCCATTCAGTCGATTGAGGTCATTGCCGGCGCGCCGCCGGCCGAGTTTGGGGGCAAGACCAGCCTGGTGATTCAGGTAACGACCCGGTCCGGCCAGGGACTTACCAAGCCCACGGGCAGCCTTACCAGTTCCTATGGGACATTCGGAACTGCCTCGGGAGGTTTCGATATCGGCTATGGATCCGCCACCTGGGGAAATTTCTTCGAACTCGACGGTCTGGATACCGGGCGCTTTTTGGACCCCCCGGAATTCAAGGTCTTCCACGACAAAGGGAACCAGCAAAACGTGTTTGATCGCGCGGACTACCAGGTCACGCCAACCGATGCGTTTCACTTGAACCTGAACTACAGCCGCAGCTGGTTTCAAACCCCCAACTCCTACGACAACCTGAATGTGCTCGATCAGCTCGGCAATGACGTCGGCAACGCCGACCAGCACTCCAAGATTGAAACGTTTGATATTGCGCCTACCTATACCCGGACTATCGGAAAGAGCTCGGTATTCAACTTTGGTCCCTACATCCGAAAGGATGTGTATCAATACTTTCCCAGCGAGAATCCGCTGGCGGACCTTGGACCACCCAATCTGCAGAGTCAAACTATCGGGCAATACCGGACACTCACGAATGCCGGCGTGCATTCCGATATCTCCTATACCCAGGGAAACCAGACCATCAAGGCAGGCGTGATCTACTCCAACACCTTCCTCAGAGAGCGCGACAGCCTGGGTATTGTCGCTCCCACCTTCAACTCACCTTGCCTGAACGGGAGCGGAAACCCGGTGGATGGGTTTACCAGCCCCACGCAATGCGCCGCATCCGGACTGGAACCCAACACTGCAGGGTTCGATCCGGTTTTATTGCCCTACGACCTTACCCGCGGCGGGAGTAACTACAGCTACTTCGGTCATGCCGATATCAAGGAACTGGCTCTTTATGTTGAGGATTCGATCAAGGCGGGCAATTGGGTAGTCAATGTCGGCATTCGTGGCGACCTGTACAACGGGCTGGCAAGCGCCACCCAGGCAGAACCGCGAGTCGGGCTCTCCTACAACGTCAAGCGGACCGGCACCGTGTTGCGCGCTTCCTATGCGCGCACACTGGAGTCGCCGTTTAACGAAAATCTTGTCCTCTCCAGCCAGGGTTGTTTGAATGCAGTCCTGTCACCGTTGCTGCATTGCACGGCAGGGGTGGCGGGCACACTTCAGCCTGGCTTTCGCAACGAAATCCACGCGGGCCTCCAACAGGCCTTTGGGAAAAACGTGGTGTTCAGCGGCGACTACATCTGGAAATACACCCATAACGCTTTCGATTTCAGTGTTCTGGGCAATACTCCGATTACCTTTCCGATCGACTGGCACAATTCGAAGGTTCCAGGCCTGGCTTTGCGGTTAGATGTGCCTAACTATCACAACTTGTCCGCGTTTGTGGTGATGTCGTCTGTCGCGGCTCGGTTCTTCCCACCGCAGGTTGCGGGAGCCGGTGCGACGGTCGGCGGTACGGGATTGCCCTTCCGCATCGATCACGACGAAAGGTTCAACCAGACGACCCACGTGCAATATCAATTGCCATTCCGTCGCAGCCCGTGGATCGGTTTCAACTGGCGCTTTGACAGCGGAATGGTCGCCGGATCAGCACCGTGCTATAACCCACTGTCCAACGATCCAAACAGCGCGTGCGGGCCTACGTCGACTCTGCTGAATGGACAGCCGGCGGTGGACCTGAGCGGCCTGACCGCCGATCAGGAGTTCGAAGCGGGGCTGACATGTGGAAACATCAAGGCGAGTTTGACTACGCCGCTGCCTACCCCTTGCCCGGCTTTCGAGTATGGGTCAACTTTGCTCAGCATCCCGGCCCCGGGCACTGGGGACAATGACCATAATCCTCCGCGAATAGCGCAGCGAAATCTTTTTGACGCCTCGATTGGAGACGATAATTTGTTCGATGGGGATCGGTACAAATGGAGTCTGCACGTTACGGGCGTGAACATGAGCAACAAATATGCGTTGTATAACTTTCTGTCGACGTTTAGCGGGACACACTATGTCACGCCGCGGACGCTCTCGGCGGAGCTTGGGTTCCATTTCTAGATTGGGTGCTGGGATAGGACCGCAGATCCCTCGGTTTCGCTCGGGATGACAAAGAGTAGGCCCTCCTTTCCAGTGAAGTTTGGTTTAGTGGATGGACGGAACAGCAGGTCCCTCCACTGCGCTACGCTCCGGTCCGGATGACAATTCTGTTGCTATTGATGAAAAAACTGCAATTCCCGACCGGTGTGCCGCTATTGCGGTGTGTTTTGCAGGACTTTGAATTCTGCCGGGGGCAGGACGCTGTTGTGCTCTACGTCGGCTTTGTCGAAGCCAGCACTCAGGGATAACACGATCCACTCTCCTTCAGGTTTGCGCTACAAGGGCCGATGCACGACCGATCATAGCGCCATTTAATGTATGGTTGAGAAAAAAGCTTGGAGTGATCCGATGACTTTAAAGACAGAAGAAGTTGCCCTGAACGGAGCCGGACTCGCTGTCAGGCATCCGCTTGATCCTCTCACCGCGGCAGAGATCTCCGAGGTCACACGCATCCTTGAGGACCACTTCCAGTGGGGTGGGGACTTGCGAGTGGAGACCATCGATATCGAAGAGCCGGCCAAGGAGGTAGTGCGCCACTATACCCCCGAAGCCGCACCAGAGCGGCTGGCACGCTTTCATGTCTATCGGCGGGGAGTGATGGGAGTGTGGGAGGGCGTGGTGGTTCTAGGGAGCGCCAAGGTCGTCTCAGCGGTTTTCCTGGAAAAGGCGCGCCCGATGATCGCGATCAAAGAGATCCTGCTGATTGAAGAGACGGTTAAGGCCGATGCCCGCTTTCAGGAAGCGCTGCGCCGTCGCGGCCTGCTCGCTGACCTGGAAAAAATGTGCATCGACCCGTGGACCGTGGGCGACTTCAACATCCCTATCGAGCAAGGGCGGCGCGTTGTCTACTGCTTTATCTGGATGAGGATGTTCCCCCTGGACAATTTTTATGCGCACCCTGTGGAGGGACTGCACGCACTCATCGACGTGAGCACGCTTGAGGTGCTCGAGATCGTCGATCATTTCGAGGCGAGCGGAGATTACATTCCGGTTCCGCGTACGCCCCTGAATTACGACCATGAGGTTTTGCAGAAGTTTCGCGAGCCGCCCTCCCGGCTCGATATCGTGCAGCCGGATGGCGCCGGATTCGTGGTGCAGGGCAATCACGTGGTGTGGGAAAACTGGGACTTTCGCGTGGGCTTCAACGGCCGCGAGGGTTTGGTGCTTTACACCATCGGCTACACGCAAAACGGCAAACGGCGACCGATCGTGTATCGCGCGTCGATTGCGGAAATGGTGGTCCCTTACGGTACCCCGGAGCGAAGCCACTATCGCAAGAACGTTTTCGACAGCGGCGAACTAGGCTTCGGGCGCATGGCGAATTCGCTCACGCTCGGTTGCGATTGCCTGGGTGTCATTCATTATTTTGATGCCGTGGTAGCGGATCTTTTTGGCCAGCCGAACACCATAGAACGATGCATCTGCCTGCACGAGGAAGACGCTGGCCTGTCGTGGAAACATTTCGACATGCGCACCGACCGTACGGAGGTGCGGCGGGCCAGGAAGCTGGTGATCTCCTCTATTTCAACGATTGGGAATTACGAATATGCGTCGTACTGGTATCTGCACCAGGATGGACGCATTGAATACGAGATGAAGGCTACCGGGATTATCAACACGGCGGGTTGCCGGCCGGGTGAACCGGGAAAATTCGGCACAGAGGTGGCGCCGGGGATCGTCGGCCATATTCATCAGCATGTATTTTCTGCCCGGCTGGATATGGAAGTCGACGGGCCAAATAACACAGTCACGGAGTGCGATACCATTGCCCTGCCCATGGGGGCGGAGAATCCTCACGGCAACGCCTACTTTGTACAGGAAAGTCCGCTAAAAACGGAGCTTCAAGCGCAGCGCGACTTCGACTTTTCCAAGATGCGCTACTGGAGAATTACCAATCCAAACGCCACCAACTGGGTAGGTAAACCAACCGCCTACAAGTTGGAGGCCCGTTCCCCGCTGCAACCTTTTACGCATCCGGACAGCCCTTCGGGTAAGCGGGGCCGCTTCCAGCAGCATCAGCTTTGGGTCACGCCGTATCGTGCCAATGAGCGCTACCCCGCGGGTGAGTTTGTAAACCAGTCGACCGGGGATGATGGATTGCCGGCATGGACGGCTAATGATCGGCCGATCGAGAATACGGATGTTGTCCTTTGGCATAGCTTCGGTGTGCATCATTTGCCCCGGCCGGAGGATCATCCAGTGCAAACGTGCGTGATGTGCGGGTTTACGCTGGCGCCTTCGGGATTTTTTGATCAGAACCCGGTAATTGATCTTCCTTCTTCAAAGAATGCTGCTAGTTGTTGCACGCATTAAGCGCCGCAGGAAGCTTCTTGCTTTGTATCAGGGCACGACTTTAGTCGTGCCACTCCGTGGCCAAAATGATCGGAGCTAAAGAGTCTGTGTGAGAACTCCAAAATTTGGGAAGGCCGAGAGGCGCACCGCAGATCCCTCCACTACGCTACCCCGGGTTTCCTGTGGAACTTGGTGGCGTTGGTGCACTTCATGCGCCCTTCTTTACGGAAGGGCGCACACGCGGCCTTCTCCAGCGCCGCGTGGCAGGAAATCCGGGTACGCTCCGGTCGGGATGACAATTCATCTTGGAAACTATACTTAGCGTTCCCAAACAGAATTGTCATCCCGAGCGAAGCCGAGGGATCTGCGGTGCGCCTCTCGGCCTTCCCAAATCCTGGAGTTCTCAGGCAGACTTTTTAGCCCACTCTCTTCTGGCTGTACGGCACGACTAAAGCCGCGCCCTGCAAAGCACAAAGCCTTGCTGCGGAGCTAAAAAGACGTAGTGAAGATTCTTCAGGCGAGGGTCTCTTCTGCACGCAGGGCCAGGCCTCGAGCTACCGAGATGAATTCGTTGCCGGTTCGGATGCGATCTGCACCGAAGCGCTGCTCGAAAATTCGACGAACGGCGGGCACTAGGGATGTGCCGCCAGTCAGAAAAACTCGATCGACCTGGCGCCGGGCCACCCCCGAGGTTTCGAGGAGCGAATCGATGCATTGCTCAATGGCCTGGAGTTCATCAGCGATCCAGCCCTCAAAGGCTTCGCGGGTGACGGCCATGCTTATATCCATGCTGCCGTCGCGAAAATGGAATTCCGCCTGAGTGGCGTGGGATAGCTCAAACTTCACTCGCTGAACGGCCTGGTGAAGATGGTAGCCGAGGTCCTCGTCGATCAACGTAATCAGGGCTTCGATCTTCTCCGGCTCCAACGCGCGGAGGCGTGCGGTCTTCAAAATCTCCATTACGTTCGCCGTCCGTAAGAACGAGAGGTAATGCCAGCGCTCGAGGTTGGCATAGATCCATGCGGGTACCGCGGGGAGGACCTTGTGGAGCGAACGCGCGAACGAATCCGACCCTAGCGCGGGGGAAACCAGCTTACGCACAATTCTGGCGTCGAAGGCGTCGCCGGCCAGACCGATGCCACTGTTGCCTAGCAGATCCTGCGGTTTACGGCCCCTTTTGCGGACACCAGGGCCAACATGAAGCAGGGAAAAATCGCTAGTGCCGCCGCCAAAGTCGCCAATGAGGATGAGCTCGTCGTGATCCAGGGTGGATTCGTAGGCGTAAGCCGCGGCGATCGGTTCCAGTTCAAAGTCCACCCGGTCAAAGCCCGCTTCGGCAAAGGCCTGGCGCACGCGGGAGAGGGCAAATGCATCATCTTCCTCGGTCTCCGCCCCCACAAAGCGTACCGGCCGGCCTACCATGGCATAACCGACCGGGGCGCGGAACTGGCTTTCGGCTTGGCGGCGCAGATCGGCGAGGATGCGGGAAATCAGATCCTCTAGCGTGCAATGGCGGCCGAACACTGCCGTTCCCGTGAGCGTGCGATCGGACAAATAAGATTTGAGCGACTGAATCAGCCGGCCCTTGTTCTCAGCCGCCAGGTAGTGCTCGATAGCAGCCGGTCCCGTCCAGGTATGCGTTTTCGCCCGCCCGGCCTGTTTGACCTGCTGCAGATAAAGGACGGAGCGAAAGGAAACAGTCTCCCCTGCGCGAGTGGGGAAGGAGACCAGTTCTACCTGCGACTTGCCCGAGGCGCGCGCAACCGTGCTGTTGGTGGTACCAAAGTCAATACCGATTGCCGAGACCCGATCTTGCGCTTGCCCCATTCCCTCTATTATTCCAGCAGCGCGGTGCTTGACATAGTGCAGCGGCGCGCTCGATCCTTCTTACATGAGAAAAGCGGTATCGTTCATCCTGGCCGCGAGTTGCCTTGTGCCGCCGATCTGTGGTCGCGCCCAGGGGGTGCCAGGAGTGGATGATAACCGGAGAGCGATCGTCGTCGGGTTTGTTGGAGGCTTCGTCAAGCATGACGATGCAAGACACGCCGAGGTGCAATTTGCCGCGCAGCTGCGCGACCGTTATCGCTCTGCGATCGATGTAGAGGTGTTTGGCAATCATTCCGGGAATCAGGCTCTTCGCTACGTGCTGCGCCGCACAGCCACGCAGAAAGCGCCAAAGATCATCATCTTCGGCCACAGCTGGGGTGCAACCGAAACCATCAGCTTAGCCCGCGAGTTGCAGCATAGAGGCATTCCGGTACGGCTCACGATCCAGGTAGACAGTATTGGCAAGCCGGGACAGGATAACGTCACCGTTCCTTCCAATGTCGCCAAGGCGATCAATTTTTATCAATCCACCGGCCTGCTTCACGGGCGCTCGACCATAGTCGCCAAGGATCCATCGCGTACAGATATCCTGGGCAATTTCGAGATGAGCTATAAAAACCATCCAATCGATTGTGACGATTTCCCCTGGTATGCGCGTATGTTCACCAAGCCGCATATCGAAATCGAGAATGATCCGCGGGTCTGGGCCGAGGCTGCATCGTTGATCGATTCGGAGTTGTCGGACGGAAGATCGACTGCCCCGAGCATCATTGCCTCCAGGTAACCGCTCGACAATGCGAAAATAGCAGCATGCAAAGATCAGGTCGAACGGCACAAAGTATTTTGGCTGCCGGTATTTTTCTCCTGGGGAGCGCCGCGGCCCAGCAAACACCGGCGCCGACTACCACACCAGCAAAACCGCGACAGAGCACCGGGACCGCGACCCACCACACTACAACTGCCACTAAACCTCTGGTGCCGACGACAGAGAAAGACAAGCAAAGCTACGCCATCGGTTTGAGCGTAGGAAAAGGTCTTCACCGGGACGGCATCGAGGTTGAACCGAAATTTATGCTCCAGGGTATTCAAGATGCCCTGGCAAACGGCAAGGTGCTCTTAACAGATGATCAGATCAAGACCGTAATGACCGACCTGCAAACACAAGTGCGGCAAAAGCAGGAAGAGAAGAGGCTGGCTGCCGCTGAGAACAACAAGAAAGACGGCGCAGCGTTCCTGGCTGCGAATGCTACCAAAGAGGGCGTGGTCACGCTGCCGAGCGGGCTGCAATATAAGGTGCTGGTAGCAGGGACAGGCCCCAAGCCCACCGCTACCGATTCCGTGGTTTGCAACTACCGCGGGACGCTGCTGGACGGCACCGAGTTTGACAGCTCCTATAAGCGCGGGCAGACCGCTACATTTCCCGTCACAGGAGTGATCAAAGGATGGACCGAGGCTCTGCAACTGATGCCGACGGGGTCGAAGTGGCAACTATTTATTCCGTCGGATCTTGCCTACGGGGAACGGGGCCGAGAGCCGATTGGACCGAATGCCACCCTGCTCTTCGAATTGGAGTTGGTCTCGATCCAACCCAAGGCGGAATCACCAGCTAAATAGCAAGTCCCCCTGGAGACCGTACACTGGCTCTGTCGCCAGGAGGAGATCCATGCGCAGAGAAAACCTGACCCTCGTCTTGCTGTTGATCATTGCCGCTGCATTGGTTGCCATTGCCGTGCAACCCATCTTTTCGCCTCGGACAGCCGAGGCGCAATCGACTGTTTATCCGTTCTACATCGAGCCTGGGTCGGAATTGCTGCGGGCGCCGGACGGCACCAGCCAGGTCTATGGAAAGGTAGTGGTCGACATGCGTAACGGAAAGATCTGGGGATTTCCGACGCTTGCACCGCAGTCCTACCCGAGCAATGGATTGCAGAACAAGCCGCCCACCTCGCGTCCCTTCGAGCTGGGGCGGTTCGCCTTTGAAGACGTTAAATAAGGCTAGCGCGCGGGTAAGGGCAACTTAAGCAGCAACACAGGGTCAACGTACTCGCCTTGCCAACGCGCTGCCAGGTGCAAGTGGGGGCCGGTCACCCGGCCGGTAGCCCCGCTGAGACCGAGGCGTTGGCCCTTCTTTACACGCTCGCCCACCTTCACCTCGATCCTGGACAGATGCATGTACAGGGTTGAGAACTGATCGCCGTGATCGACCACCACCAGGTTTCCTTCGTAGAACATCCCATGGGCGATCATGACCTCTCCGTCATTAGCGGCCAAAACCGGCGTTCCCGAAGGCGCGTGAAAATCGGTTCCACGATGGATGCTCGCAAGCTCACCATTGAACATGCGCCGGGTGCCGAAGGAATCGGTGGCTGCAAAGGGCACCGGCGAGCGAAAGCTGCCGCTCCATAATGGCTGGCTGATCTGGTGAGCGAAGGCGGCGTCCTTCACCGCCTTATCTGCGGCAATCTGCTGCAGGGTCGCGGCATCGGGCTGCACATATTTTTCCTGCACATGCAGGGTAGTGGTTTTGTATTGCGCGGGAAGCACCGCGATTTCCTGGCTGGCATGCAGTTGCCGCCCATCCGCTGTGGTCACGGTCAACTCTAAGGGGTAGGTTCCCGGCGCCTGCTCGACGTCGATGCCGGCAAGCGCGTACCAGGTGTTCCCGTTCCGGGACTTGTTAAACACGGTTGCATGCTTCAGCCATGTGCCCTGCACCGCGCCTGCTGGTTGTTCCAGTTGGATCGTAAAGAGCACCGGCGATCCGCTCTGCAGACGCAGCGGAGACCAGCTTATGGCGCGAACACCCGTACTCTTTTGTGCGTGGGCCGCCGGAGCACACAAAAGCACCACCAAGGTTATCCAGAAAAGGATTCTCACCCTCTGAGCATAGAGCCTGTTCCGGTCCCCCGCGAAAGGATGAATGCCGTGATGCACCTTGAAGGCCACCGGCCCCGGGAGCATACTGGAGCCCGAGGTTCGACTATGCGCCGCAGGACTTTTCTCTCCACTTCCGCAGTTGCCGGGTTGGGCGCTTTCGCCTGGGGCACCAAGAGCGCACAGGCAAAAGCGGGGGACATACCGAAGCGCATTCTCGGAAAAACCGGTGAGCAGTTGACCATCGTTGGCCAGGCCGGCGGGCGGTTTCCCTTGTGCACTTTCGAAGAAGCGAAGGCGGTTACCCTGCGGGCCTACGAACTTGGCATCAATTATTTCGATACCGCGCGCATTTACTGGGACGGGAGATCGGAAGAGGTTTATGGAGCGGTGCTGCCGCCATTCCGCAAGAACATTTTTCTGACTACGAAATCTCCGCAACGCAGCCGCCAAGGCGCCGAAGCGGATCTGGTGGCATCTTTGCGCGCGTTGAAGACAGACCACGTGGATCTATGGCAAATCCACCAGGTGAGCACGATGGACGAGGTGGAGCAGATTTTCGCGCCCGGCGGAGCGATCGAGGCTTTCGAGGCAGCCAAGAAAGCGGGCAAGTGCCGATTCATTGGGTTCACTGGTCACCATGATCCCAAGGTTCACCTGGCAATGCTGAAAAAATACGACCACTACGACACCATCCTGATGCCGTTGCATGCGGCAGACCCGGGATACGAGAGCTTTGAGAAGAATGTGCTGCCGGTCGCCGTCGCCCGCGGCATGGGCATCCAGGGAATGAAGAGCACCGCCAATGCCAAGCTGCTGCAAGCTCTCGCTTTAAAGGATTGCCTTTCCTATGTATTGAGTCTGCCGGTCCACTGCGTCGCGCTGGGCTGCACGACCATCGGGCAGGTGGAAGACGATGTTCGCATCGCACAGGAATTCAAGCCGTTAGACGAAGCCGGGCTTGACCTGCTCCGCGAGCGGGCGGGAAAACTTAAGGGACCACAGCTCGAAGATTGGAAGATCAACACGGAAACCGCGGCAGTGAACACTTACCGCGATGGCGGATACGCCTGAAGGGCCTATTTCGCTACAACTATGGTTGTATAACCTTCCGCGCCTCAACGCACTATCGCAACTTTCACTGGACGATTAGGGTTTACTCGGTCGACTGCGGATATGCCCGCGGCCGAACCTGAGGTCACGAAACTCTCCCTAACCAGAAAGAAGGTAAGAAAATCGTGCGCATAAAAATGGCAGCTTTCACCATGTTTGTTGCGCTGCTTGGAATCACAGTCATCAGCCCCAAAGCAGCTTCAGCCCAACAGGTCCCAGGGCCACACCCCGCCTACCTCCACGCGCTATCCGATTTGCGCCTCGCTCGTGCATATCTGGACCAGATCGCCTGGCCGCCGGTTCAGCGGGATGAAGAACACGCGATCCGCGAAATCGATGCAGCGATCAACGAGATCAAGCGCGCCTCGATCGACGATGGCAAGAATCTGGCCGATCACCCTCCCATCGATGCCCACATGCGTCCCGATGGCCGCTTCCGCAAAGCATTGGAATTGCTGGATAAGGCGCATAACGATACCGCGCGGGCAGAAGACGTGCCCCAGGCGAGGGGTATGCGGGATCGCGCTATAGTGCACATTGACCAGGCGCACGGCACGGTCGACGATGCCATCCGCCGGGTCCATTGGGAACAGTGGAACGGTATGTAAATACGCTCTACGCGGGATGACAAACCTCAGGCTGGTTTGCCATCCCGATTTCGTCATAATTATTGTTTCATTTTCCTATCGTGAGAACCGCCCGGAATCTCGCTTTGCCCTGCGTCATCCGATCGTAAGCCTCGTTCACGCTATCCAGCGGGTAGCTTTCGTTTATTGACCGCACCCCGGAAAGCACGCTGAAAGCCAGGGTTTCCTGTGAATCGAGAGAGGTTCCGGAATACCATCCTTTGACCTGCTGTGATTTAAGCAACAACTGCAGCGCAGGTACTTCCAGCGAGGGCACGGCGCCGACGATCATGAGCGTCCCTGTCGGTGTAAGGCCGCCGATCACTGCTTTCATCGCGTCCGCGCTTGTCACGGTTGCAAGAATCACCTTTGCTCCGCCAAGCTTGAGCAATTCCGCCGACGGATCCTGGGCCCCGCTATCGATGTAGTGCGACGCACCCAGCTTCTTCGCGAGCGCCTCTTTGTCTTTTCCTCGACCAATAGCGACGGTGTTGAATCCGCTCCGCGCCGCGAACTGAATACCGAGGTGGCCCAGGCCGCCTAAGCCGATCACCGCCACCACGTCGCCCGGCCGCGCACCGCTGTTGCGCAAACAATTAAACGTGGTGACCCCGGCACACATCAGAGGGGCCGCCTCTTCGGCCGACAACTCTTCCGGCACCATGGCAAGGGCCGAGAAAGGAGCAAGCATGTATTCGGCATAGCCACCATCCCGGGTGACACCCGTGACGTCGGTGCTGGTCTCGCAGGCGAAAAAATTGCCGCGACGGCAACTGTCGCAGTAGCCGCAGTAACCCCCGTTCCAGCCCACCCCCACTCGCTCGCCGAGCGTCCAGCGCGGCACGACGTTGGCTCCGATCGCGTCGATCAGCCCAATCACTTCATGGCCGGGAATGCGCGGGTACTGGATTCCGGGGAACAGTCCCTGCTTCGTGACCTCATCACTGTGACAAACGCCACACGCTTGCACTTTGATGCGGACCATACCCGGCCCCGGCTCGGGAATTTCACGCTCCACAATTTCAAAATCTCCTCCAGCGTGAGGGACTTGCACTGCGCGCATCTTGGGCATAAATCCTCCAAATAATGATTGGTACTATACCGGCCGCCGGTTATGGCGGTTTTAAAGTAGATGTGACCCGAGGCTAAAGAGTTCCGCGGGGTTTTGCGGTGGGGCGCTATTTAACAGACGCGGAAGAAGTTGCGGTGTTTTTTGACGGCGTTGCGTTACCAAAGAAGCGGCAACTCTCTTTAAAGGGCGGTGTCTATGTGGAGCGAGCGGCAAGGATCTGAAGCCGGCCGCCAGAAAAAAGGAGAGTCCCATGAAAGTTTTTTCGGCTGTTCTTGCATCCGCTCTGTTCCTAGCGCCCGCGGCGATGTTTGCCCAAACACCGACCCCTGGTGCACACGACTACGATATTAACCAGCGCAAGGTTGCGCAACAGGATCGCATTGCCAACGGGGTCAAGAATGGCAAGTTGACGCCAGGCCAGACAGCGCACCTGGAACACCAGGAAGCCGGGATCAACCGGGAAGAGCGTGGTATGCGCGCCCAGGATAACGGCCATTTGACGAAACAGGACCGCCAGACCATCCACGCGCAACAGAACCAGGAGTCGCGTCGTATTTATCGCGATAAACACTAAGAATGGTTGGTTATGATGAGCGGCCGTTCCGCTGGGAACGGCCGCTTTTTTGTGTAGGGCGGGACAAGGAAAGGTACAACAGCAGGTCCGCGAAATCGCTGAGGTTCTGATCCTGCAGATGACACGGATGAGGCTTTGGCGTAGACTCAATCGACTGCAGCCCCGATTTGTTACACGAGTTTTGTCCACGCACCGGGCATCGTGGTGCATGCAGTTGTTTGTGCCACGGGCCCTCGATGAATAGAAAGGGGCGCTATGGCCTCAGTGCAAGATCCGCGACTTAACGTACTGCCTGCCACACCGCCATCGGCCGCCTCGCTTCCCGTACTCGTTCCCACGCCCGAAGAGGCGGCCGCCCACACTCCCCTGCCGGCCCTCGGTTCGCATGTCAAAGTCTTAATGGTTTGGCCGAGTTTCCCACCTTCGTTCTGGGGGTTCGAAGGCGTACTGGAAATGATTCCCGAGCGCGCGATGACCCCTCCGTTAGGGCTGATCACCGTGGCCGCGCTGTGTCCGGCAACCTGGGAGATCCGCCTGATCGACCATGCCTTCGAGGAATTGCGGGATGAGGATCTGAAGTGGGCCAACCTGGTGATGGTGAGCGCCATGCACGCCCAGCGCGCCGATGCACTGCATATCCTGAGCCGCGCCCGCGCCCTCGGCAAACGGACCTTCATCGGTGGGCCCTGGTCGAGCACAGACCCCGAGGCCGCGCTTCGGGTAGCTGATCACGTCATGGTCGGCGAGGCGGAAGAGGCTTTCCCAGGAATTGCCGCTGCGCTTGAAAACGGGACAGCAAAGGCTTTGTACCACATTGTCGATAAACCGGACATGACGCGCAGCCCGGTGCCCCGTTTCGACCTCCTGCATCGGGACAAATACACCTCGATGCCGATTCAGTTCTCCCGCGGATGCCCCTTCCAATGCGAATTTTGCGACATCATTACCATCTACGGCCGCCGGCCCCGGGCGAAAACGCCTACTCAGGTCATCCGCGAGCTCGATGTACTGCGCAAGTTGGGTTGGCGCAACGAAGTATTCATTGTCGATGACAACTTCATCGGCAATCATGCACAGGCGTTGCAGCTCACGCTTGAGCTGATCGAATGGCAAAAGCTGCATAAGCAACCGTTCTCGTTTTATACCGAAGCTTCGATCGACCTGGCATCGCGCCCCGAACTGATGGACGCAATGGTCGCGGCCAACTTCATGTATGTGTTCATTGGCATCGAGACCCCGTCATCCGAAGCGCTCAAGGAATCTCGCAAGTTTCAAAACCTGCGGAAGAACAATGTGGATCAGGTGCGCATCATCCAGGAAAAAGGGCTTTGGGTGCTGGCCGGGTTTATTGTCGGCTTTGACTCTGACGACGAGACCATCTTTGCCCGGCAGCTGGAGTTTATCAACCTGACGGCGATCGCCTGGGCAATGGCCGGAATTCTAATGGCGCCGCCGACCACGGCGTTGTTCGATCGCATGAAGCGAGAAGGACGCCTGATTGAGGACAGCCAGTCGATCATGCAATTCGGGTTGCCGAATTTCCGCACGGTTCTTCCTTTGCCGGTCTTACTGCGCGGCCTTGCTACCCTGCTCGAAGGCTTATACCAACCCGATGCCTTTTTTGAACGCGCTTACAACTCACTCAAGGTTTGGCAGCCCAAAGCGACGCAGAAGCCGCCCAATCTGGGCATGGCCTACAACCTGCGCGTGCTCTGGGCCACCATTTGGCGGCAAGGCATTCGCTCCGACTACCGGCTCAGCTACTGGCGATTCTTTTTCAGGATGGTTTCTTCCTGCTGGCGCTCGCCGGCAAAGATCTGGCTGGGCTTTACCGTGATGCTTTCCGCACACCACTTCGTCCTCTACTCCAAGGTTGTGATCAAGCACCTGGAGGAGGAGGCCGAACTGGCCGAACAAAATGCTCGCCGGCCCATGGCGAGCGCGGCGAGCGATTTCGTTGAGGCGGTCAGCTAGAGGACAAAGCCGCAGCCGTGCGGCTAGGCCTTGACTTCACATCCCGCCAGCTCTTCCAGAACACGGATCGAGCCGCAGATGTCTTCTTCGCCGTAACCCTTGGCCATCGCGGATTGAAAGAGCTGCTGCGTCAGGCCGGTCAAAAGCAGCGGAACCCCGATCTCAGAACCCAGGTCCAGGGCGAGACCGATATCCTTTTCCAGCCACTTGACAGAGAAATTGGTGGAGAAATCGCGCTTGAAGACCATGGGCGCCTTGATGGATATGAGACCGGAGCGGGCCGCGCTGTTGTTCAGGATGTCGAGCATGAGCTCGGGAGCGACACCCGCCTTGGTGCTCAACACCAGGCCCTCGTTGAAAGCCTGCAGCAAGTTGCCCAATATCAGGTTTTGCGTAAGCTTGGCGCGCAGGCCCATGCCTGATTTGCCGCAATAATAGAGAAGCTTGCCCATCGCCTCGAAAAATGGCTTGACCTGCTCGAAAACCTCTTTCTTGCCGCCAACCATGAAGGTGAGGGTTCCGCCTTCCGCGCCGGCCTTGGAGCCGGTGCAGGGGGCATCCAGGAACTCGATGCCCAGTCCCTGCAGCTCCTCCGCGATTTGCGTGCTCTCCAACGGGGAAACGGTACTGCAATCGGCGATCACGAATCCTTTTTTTGCGCCTTTCACCAGGCCTTTTTCGCCCAGGATGACCCCCCGGGACATGGCGGTGTCTCCCACGCAGAGGAAGGCACAGTCGCTGTTCTGCGCCACCTCCATGGGCGTGGCGCAAAACATTGCGCCTGCTGAATCAGCGAGGTCCTTTGCCTTCTTCTGATTATTCGACCATACGGCCACGTTGTGGCCACCCGTAACTAAATGACGAGCCATCGGACCGCCCATGATGCCGAGCCCTAAGAATCCTAGCTTTGCCACGAGATGTCGCTCCTGATTAAAAGTTGGCTAACGAGCGTGGAAGAGATAGGCATACAGCATGACTTCGATGCCGATGGCGGTCGCCATCACGATGCTGTGCCGCAGAGTAAAGCGAAAGAGTTTTGCCTGATCGGATACGGTCATCGCGGTGGCGGCGGCCGCGACTGCTATGTTCTGCACACTGATCATCTTGCCAACCACACCGCCGGCGGAGTTGGCAGCAGCCATGAGCGTGGGCTCGAATCCCAACCGGCCCGCGGTCACCACCTGCAAGTTGCCGAAGAGCGCATTCGCGGAAGTATCTGAGCCAGTCAGGAAGACTCCGAGCCACCCGAGCAATGGACTGAAGAACGGAAAGAGCCTGCCGGACGCGGCAAACGCGAGCCCCATCGTGGCGGTCGCGCCGCAATAGTTCATGATGAAGGCCATGGCGAGAACGGCGGTGACGGTCAAGATGGGCAAGAAAAGTTGACGGAACACCGAGACCAGAAGGCGGCCAAAGGCCAACGGGGACATGCGCAGAAACAGGGCAGCCAGCAAGGTCGCGAACATGCAGGCTGTACCAGCAGCGGAGAGAAAATTCAGCTGATAAAGCGCCTTATACAGGGTGGGCTTGGCGACTACTGGCGGCATCATCAGAACGTGATTATGCAACAAGGGCCAGCCGACGCTGACGGCGCCGTAATTCAGCACAGCTGGCTTGTAGCCCCAGATCAGCACCAGGAGCACGAGCAGGCCGTAGGGCATCCAGGCGCCGAAGATTTGTCCAGCCGTATGCTTCCGATCAGAACCCGCGGCAAGAGCAGAAAACTTTTTCTCTTTTCCGGCTGGGACCACAGGCTCCAGTTCCCGGTCCCACAGCTTGGCCGGCCGCCAAAAGCGCAGCAACAACAGCAGCCCGCAGAGGGCGGAAAGCGAAGCCGCAATATCGGTAAGCTGGGGGCCGACGAAATTCGACATGGTGAACTGCACCGAAGCAAAGACTGCACCCACCACCACCACGGCAGGCCACACCTCCAACATGCCGCGCCAGCCCACCATGATGCAGACCAGGTAACAGGGAACAAACAAGGAAAGGGGCGCACAAAGCCGTCCAACCGCGCCGCTGAGCTTATCCAACGGCAAGCCCGTGATCCCGGCCAGGGTGATCACGGGAATCCCAATCGAGCCGAAGGCTACCGGAGCGGTATTCGCCACCAGGCAAAGCGCGGATGCGTAAAAAGGAGAGAAACCCAGCCCAACCAGCATCGCCGCTGCGACAGCAACGGGGGTTCCGAAGCCCGCTGCGCCTTCGACAAATGCCCCGAAGGCAAAGGCGATCAAGAGCGCCTGCAGGCGGGCATCGCTGGTCAGGTTGCCCATCGACGACTTGATAATTTCGAATTTCCCTGTCTCCACCGTGACCTGATAGAGGGCGATTGCCCAGAACACGATCCAGCAGATGGGGAACAAGCCAAACGCGGCGCCGTAGGCCCCGGAGCTGAAGGTAAGAGCGGGTGGCAGCTTGTAGGCAAAGAGCGCCAGGACGAGCGCTACCAATAGGGCGAAGAGGGACGCGATCCACGCCGGCTTGCGTAGGATGCCCAGGAGAAAAAGCAGGACAAGGATTGGTAAGGACGCAATCACCGCGGAGAAGGCGAGGCCACTCCCGAAGAGGGTGTAGCTCTGGGACCAAACTTGGCTCATTCGGAGTGGCTCTCTCTTGGATTTAGCAGTAAGAATTCTACGACGGCAGCAAATGCCAGTCTATTACGCCCGGAACGAACCGCCGCTGGCGTGAATTAGGATAGTAGCAACATGCTCTCTGCCGCCGTTCTCGCCGAGTTACGAGATGCCGTGGATGCCGACGGCCTGATTATCGAGCGCAACCAGTTGCAGACCTATGAGTGTGATGGCCTCGCAGTGCTGAGAAGCTTGCCGGCGGCGGTTGTGTTGCCTCGCTCGACTGGCCAATTGGAAGCGATTGTACGCATCTGTGCCCGGCATGCGATCCCGTTCGTGGGGCGTGGCGCCGGGACCGGCCTCTCAGGCGGAGCGCTACCCGATGACCGCGGCATCGTGATCAGCTTTGCCCGCATGACCCGCATCCTGGACGTGGACGTACCCAACCAGCGCGTTACCGTAGAACCTGGAGTGATCAATGCTCACGTTACCCAGCGGGTGACGCCGGCAGGACACTTTTATGCGCCGGATCCTTCCTCACAGTCGGTGTGCACGATCGGTGGGAATGTAGCTGAGAATTCCGGCGGGGCTCACTGCCTCAAGTATGGCTTTACTACCAACCACGTGCTGGCCATCGAAGTAGTTTTGCCTACCGGCGAACTGGTCCACCTGGGCGCGCCAACCCTGGATGCTCCCGGTTACGACCTGGCCGGTGTTTTCGTGGGCTCTGAGGGAACGCTGGGGGTTGCCAGTTCGATGACGCTGCGCATTGTGCGCCGTCCCGAGACAGTTCAGGTTCTGCTTGCCGCTTTCGATTCCATCTCGGCTGCAGGACAGACGGTCTCAGACATCATTGCCGCCTCCATTCTGCCTGCGGCCATGGAGATTATGGACCGGCTTTCCATTCGCGCCGCCGAAGCGGCCGTACACCCACACTACCCTGAATGCGAAGCTCTGCTTCTGGTCGAAGTAGACGGCCCTGCCGCTGAGGTTGATTTGCATATGAAGCAGGTGCGCGACCTTTGTAAGGCAAATGGCGCCTGGGAGGATCGGCTGGCGCAAAGCGAGCAGGAACGGATGCTGGTGTGGAAGGGACGCAAGGCAGCGTTCGCCGCGGCGGGACGCCTTTCGCCTGACTATATCGTGCAGGATGGGGTGATTCCTCGCACCAAGCTCCCCGTTGTGCTGGAGCGGGTTGCGGAAATGGCGGCAGCGGTGGGGCTGCGAGTCTCGAATGTCTTCCACGCGGGCGATGGCAATCTACACCCCCTGGTGCTGTATGACCGCTCAATTCCCGGCCAGGAAGAAATCGCCATCGATCTTTCGATGCGCATCCTCTACCTCTGTGTCGACCATGGTGGATCGATTACGGGAGAACACGGAGTGGGCAAGGAGAAGCAGCAAGCTATGGGGTACATGTACTCCGAGCCGGACCTGGATACCATGCAACGGGTACGCTGCGCCTTCGACCCGGAAAATATCTCAAACCCCGATAAGCTTTTCCCTCGCCCCCGGCTGTGCGGGGAAAAAACCGGCAGGTATACGCCTCACCCACTGGAGACAGCAGGCGTCGCAGAGTTTTTCTGATCTGTCTCCGACACAGTTCTCTATGACCCAAGACATGACCGCTTCTCTGGCGGCGATTACCGGCTCGGAACACCTGCGGATGGAGGGCAGCGTCTTCGCTGTTGCTCCAGCCAACAGTGAGGAGATCGCGGCGGTTCTCCGCCTGGCGCAAGAAAACCATCTTGCCGTGGTGTGCCGAGGCGGCGGCACGAAACAGGGGTGGGGTTACGCGGTAAGGCCGGGACTCTTGCTCGATATGCATCGCCTGAACGCGCTCCGCGAACATACCTGGCAGGATATGACCTGCACCGTTGAAGCCGGCTGCACCTGGTCGGCGATGCAGTCGGGCCTGGCGCAACACGGTCAGCAGGTTGCGCTCGATCCGCTTTGGACCGATCGTGCCACGGTTGGCGGCATCGTTGCTACCAATGACTCGGGTGCGCTTCGACTAAAGTATGGAGGTCTGCGTGACCTGATCATCGGGATGACGATTGTGCTGGCCGATGGGACCGTCGCTCAGACAGGCGGCAAGGTGGTGAAGAACGTCGCCGGGTATGACTTGCACAAGCTGATGATCGGGGCTTTCGGCACGCTTGGCGTCATCACTTCGGTCAACTTCCGCCTGCACTCTATGCCGCAGTGCGCGCAGAGTTTCAGCGTGAGCTCGCCTGCTGTCGAACCGCTGGGCAAGTTGATGCTCAAGCTGCTGCATGCTCAAGTCAGCACGGTGGCGATACAGCTCCGCGGAACCGCGGGGGGATTTGATCTCGACATCCAACTCGCATCGCTGGCCGAGGTGCTGCACACACAGGCGGCTGCGGTGGAGGAGATGGCGCAGAGTGAGGGGCTTAGTTCCAGCGCCGCCGGGGATGAGGTTTGGGACGCCCGGCAGGCTGGCTGGCAGGGGACATTGTCTGCAAAGGCACTATGCTTCCTGCTGAGGTCGCGCGTTTTGCCGATCGAGTTCGGGGGCTGGGTGGCGAGTCGGTGATCCAGGGTACCGGCATCATGATTGCAAGCTTTCCTACCGTCGCGGCGGGGGGGTTGTCGGAGCTGCGGCGGGAGATGGAGGAAGCCAGCGGATCGCTGATGGTCCTCACACAACCGGCGGAGACAAAGATTGATTGCTGGGGGACGCTGCCGGACAGTTTTCCCCTGATGCGCGAGATCAAGCGCCGCTTCGATCCCGAAGGGATTCTCAACCCGGGACGGTTTATTGGACATATTTGAGAGGGTGTAGGGGCACACCGCAGATCCCTCCGCTCCGCTACCCCGGATTTCCTGTTGACCTTAGTGGCGTTGGTGCACTTCATGCGCCCTTCTTTACGGAAGGGCGCACACGCTGCCTTGTCCAGTGCACCGTGGCAGGAAATCCGGGTTCGCTACGGTCGGGATGACAAAGGGAAAGGCGGCGGTTCCACTGAAAGCGACTGCTCGGAGAGCGCTTATCCAGCGACCAATTTCCACGGAAGTGTCGCCCTTCCCTTTGTCATCCCGAGCGAAGCCGAGGGATCCGCGGTTCAGCGGACCTCTCTTGGAAATGTTTTTGAACCTTCGGGGTCTGGGCACCATAATTTTGTAACCTGTAATCTACAAGGGAATGGCACAACTTACGCAGCTCGTACCGGCAAAGCCGTCTAACTTCGATGCTCACAAGCCGCCTGAAAAGGAGCTGATCGAGGACTGCGTGCATTGCGGTTTTTGCCTTCCAGCGTGCCCCACATATGTGCTCTGGGGCGAGGAGATGGATTCACCCCGCGGCCGCATTTACATGATGAAGAAGTCAGCCCAGGGCGAGGCTCCTCTGGATCAGCGGTTCCGGCTGCACATGGATAACTGCCTGGGATGCATGGCTTGCATGACCGCCTGCCCCTCAGGAGTGCAATATAACAAGCTGATCGAAGACACGCGCGCCCAGGTGGAACGCAATATCCCGCGCTCTACCGGCGATAGCTTTTTCCGCAAGCTCTTGTTCGCTACGTTCCCTTTTGTGAAACGGCTGCGCCTGCTGGCTCTCCCGATGATGATCTACCAGCGCTCAGGCCTGCAAAGGCTGCTGCGCGCCACGCGGACTGCTGCGGCTGCTGCCTGCACGGCTGGCACAGATGGAGGCTCTCTTACCCCGCGTGCCTACAGGATTCTTGAAGGGCCTGCCCGCACAGGTCGCGCCCGCCATAGAACGCAGGCGCCGGGTTGGTATGCTCGCCGGCTGCGTGCAACAGGTCTTCTTTCAGCACGTAAACCAGGCAACTGCCCGCGTGCTCGCCGCAGAGGGCTGCGAGGTCGTCATTCCCCAGGCACAACAATGTTGCGGGGCACTCATGCTGCACTCCGGCCTGGACGAACAGGCCGCTGGGCTCGCGCGTAAGATGATCGCGTCCTTCGAGGCGGCCAACGTGGATACCATCGTCATCAATGCCGCCGGCTGCGGTTCTACCATGAAGGAGTACGGCCATCTGCTGCGCGACGACCCGGCGTGGGCTGCGCGCGCCGAAGCCTTCAGCGCCAAATGCAAAGATATCTCGGAGATCTTGTGTGAGCTGCCGGCGCGCGCTCTACGCCACCCTCTGCCCATGCGCGTTGCCTACCATGACGCTTGCCACTTGCGCCACGCACAAGGCATCCATGCCGAGCCGCGGACCCTGCTGGCCACCATTCCCGGCCTTGACGTTGCGGAAATCGATGAGGCCACGCTGTGTTGCGGTTCGGCTGGAGTCTACAACCTGCTCCACCCCGAGCCGGCCAATCAGCTGGGCGACCGTAAGGTGGCCAATCTGCTGGCAACCAAGGCGGACGCTGTCATCTCCGCCAATCCAGGCTGCCTGTTGCAATTGATGAGTGGGCTGCGACGCCGCGGGCTCGATGCCATGCCTGCCTTCCACATGGTCCAACTGCTGGATGCGTCTATCCGAAACGTTCCTCTGTCTAACGAGTAAAATACGGTCTGCGGAGATACCATGACCAACCCCACAGCTACAGTTCCCAGCGTCACCATCGAAGGCCCCCAGGGAGCAGCAGAAGCAGAGATCCTGACCCCGAAGGCGATCGAATTTCTTGCCGCGCTGTCCGCCAACTTCGAGACGGAACGCCAGCGTTTGTTGGCGGCGCGCGTGACCCGGGGCGAAGCGTTACGCAAGGGACAACTCTACGATTTCCTACCGGAAACAGCCTCCGTTCGCCAGAGCGACTGGCGCGTGGCGCCGATCCCGGCCGATCTCCAGGACCGCCGAGCAGAGATAACCGGCCCGGTCGATCGCAAAATGGTCATCAACGCGCTCAACTCCGGCGCGAATGTCTACATGGCTGATTTTGAAGATTCGACCGCGCCTACCTGGCGCAACGTAATCGACGGGCAAGTGAACCTGCGCGATGCCGCGCGTCGCGAAATCAGCTTCGCCAGCCCCGAAGGCAAGCAGTACCGGCTCAATGAGAAGACGGCTACGCTTTTTGTGCGGCCGCGTGGCTGGCATCTGCCGGAAAAGCATTTTCTAGTTCAGGGCCAACCGATTTCCGGGTCGCTTTTTGATTTTGGCTTGTACTTCTTTCATAATGCCGCCGCCCTGAAAGCACGTGGTACCGGGCCTTATTTTTATCTGCCCAAGCTGGAGAGCCATCGCGAAGCGCGGCTGTGGAACAACGTCTTCAACTTCGCCCAGGATGCGCTGGGCATTCCTCGCGGCACCATTCGCGCCACGGTGTTGATCGAGACGCTGCCCGCGGCCTTTGAGATGGATGAGATTCTCTTTGAGTTGAAAGACCACTCCGCCGGCTTGAACTGCGGCCGGTGGGATTACATCTTCAGCTTCATTAAGAAGTTCAGTTACCGCGAAGATCTGGCGCTTCCCGATCGCTCCACCATCACCATGGACCGGCACTTTCTCAAGTCCTATGTCGAGTTGCTGATCGAAACCTGTCATCGCCGCGGCATCCACGCGATGGGCGGGATGGCGGCGCAAATTCCCATCAAGCGCGACGCCGCGGCCAACGACGCCGCCATGGAACGCGTGCGCCAGGACAAGCTGCGCGAGGTAAAGGCCGGGCACGACGGTACATGGGTGGCCCATCCAGGACTAGTGCCGCTGGCCAAGGCCGTTTTCGACGAGTTCATGCCGTCCGCCAACCAGATCGGTGTCCGCAAGCCCGGGATCCATATACAAGCTTCGGACCTGCTCGCCGTGCCGGAAGGTGACATCACGCGCAAGGGTTTGGAAATGAACATAGATATCGGCTTGCGCTACCTGGCGGCGTGGCTCGATGGCCTGGGATGCGTTCCCATCTACGACCTGATGGAAGATGCAGCGACCGCCGAGATATCGCGCGCACAACTCTGGCAATGGGCGCACCACGCCCCCCGCATGACCGATGGCGTGACGCTGGACGTTCCCGTGGTACTGGCGACGATTCCCGTCGTGCTGGAACGGATCGAGAAGGAACTGGGCCCGGAACGGTTCGCCGCCAGTAAGTTCACTGCGGCCGGCAAACTCTTCGAAGAGATGACCGCGGCTAAAGAACTTCCTGATTTCTTGACGTCGATCGCTTACGCTTCGATCGACTGAGTCATGCTCGACGCTTTCAAGATGCTTGCCCGGTACAACAGAATCGCGAACACGCGACTCTACGAGCAGTGTGGCAAGCTGGACCCTGCTGAATATGTAAGGGAACGCCGGGGTTCCTTCGGCAGCATCCACGGGCTGCTGAACCATATTCTGCTCGGCGATCGTATCTGGATGTCACGGTTTGCCGGGGGAGGCAAAACGACACCACCACTGAATTCGGTCCTGTTTGAGACGTTCGCCGGCCTTAGCGCAGCGCGCTTCGAACAAGACGCGAACATCGAAGCCTTCTTCCACGACGTCGACGGCGATTTTCTCAACCGGACGATTCGTTACACAAACAGCCAGGGCAAGGATTACGTGGAAGCAGCGCCGGTCGCCGTGCTTCATTTCTTTAACCACCAGACGCATCATCGCGGCCAGGTGCATATCATGCTGAGTCAAACAGAAGTGAAGCCACCTTCACTCGATATGCACCGAATTCTGAACCCTTAGGCAAGCTCCGGTCCGCTGTTTTCTCGATTGATCGCGAGTTCCAGGAAGTCTATTCGAGCACGGCGACCTCGTGGTCGAGAATCGATTTAACCTCAAACTCAGCCCATCCGCCCTGGCGGTGTACCGGGGACGCGGGCGCCCCTGAGGCCAACAACAGGCGTTTGCCGGAAACGCCTTCTGGCAGCTTCACTTTTATCGTGAAGGGGCCTACTGGAATCAACTCCTCAACCGGTATGCGCCAGGTGCCGGCACTCGTGAGATTCACCAGGTGCAGAACAACCCGGTGCTGCTGACGATAAAAGTGGCAGTCAATCAGCCCGGGGCCTCGAACCTCAAGCGGAATGCTGTCTTTGGCCGCCCAGCGCACCAGGTTTGCCAGCAAGTCACCGTGGTCCGGGATGTTGCCCTGTTCATAACGCCGGTCGATGTCGGCCGGCAGGTACGCGATCCGGGCGCCATTTTGCTCTCTGATCACCAGACCCGGAATCTCCGTTCGGGGCACGCGCATCCAGGAGTCTTCTGGAGGAAGGACCGGAAACTCAGGGACCAGGGTCAACAAAACGGTAGTTCCCGGCGCCGGCTTCACTTCCGGAAGGATTCCGCCAAATGTCACAATGTTGGTTGCTTCAAAGCCGCGCAGGATCGGGTGCCGAGGCGCCGACTTCGCTGGCTCGTCTCCATGATTCGGACCGTTCACGTCCTGTCCTACATCCGGAGTAAGCCGCAGGTAACTATGCTGCAAGCTGGCTGGGTTCTTAGCACCGTAACGCTTGCCCGTATAGCTGACGCCGAAAACATCGGCCAGGGCAAAGTCAGGCTTCGGATCACCGTAGTCGTCGTACAAGCTGGTTTCATCGGTAGCAATGAGCGACCCACCGGTGCTCACGAAATGGCGGACGGCTGCCACCTGCGAACCGGACATGGCTGCCAGATTGGGAAGCACCAGCACGGAAAATTGGCCCGCATCGCGCTCAATGTAATCGGCATGCACCGGCAAATAGGGAATGCGCGCACGTATGAGAGCTTGAATCATGCCATCGTACGGAGCGAGGGCGAGTGCGTTGGCATTGTCCCGGCCATACCACTCAAAGTTACGCTGGGAATAAACCACACCGACCGTGGCCACCGGCTGACGGTTGATGAGGTATTGCTGATGTTCGGCATACCACCGGAAAAATGGTTCAACCACCTGGAATTGGCGCCGGTCCTCTTGATAGCCACCCACGTGGTGCCACCAGGGTTGGATGGTTCCGGCGACGCCTTCCACCATCCACATCCGGACTTCCGGAATCGGGCGTGCCGCCTTTCGCGGCCCGTATGTCGCCATGCTTTCGGGCGCCAGCTTATCCCAGCCGCCCAACCCGTGAACTCTTTTTCCGGTATCACCGTTCTCCTGGAATCCTCCGTTCTGGCCTGTCCCCGGAGGCCCAAGGCCGTTATTCGCGCGTCCCTGGTGGTCCAACATCATTACGTCAGCACGTAGGCAGAGTTCTTTCATGTCGCGAAAGCTACTGGCGGCCTGAACGAAATTGCCGCTGAGCATGCCGCTCCAAATGCAATCGGGGCCGCCCGCGGCCTTGGTGGTGCCGGTGAAAAGATCCCAGATTTCCAGGCGGCGCTTATAGCTCCACTCGATCCACTGACGATAGGTCGGGGCATCCCAGTTCTTCTTCGCGGGCAGATCTTTCCCGCTGAACTGATGAAACCTGCTTTTGCAATGGACGCAGTAACACATGCTCTCGCGGCCCAGTCCGGCCCAGTGATTATCGGTAAATCCTTCTGGTTTTTCATGGGCGATGATTTCACGCAAAATGCTGGGAATGTATTCGTCGTAGTAAGGGCCGTTAATGCAGGTGGTGTAGAGGACATCGCCATCCTCTTCCGAGCCGGTGCGGTAGGGTTCTCCCGCGGCATTCACGGCAAACCAGTCCGGATGCGCTTTGTAGAACGGCTCGAACGCGCTGCCGCAGTCCATCCGCGCAAAGACGATAAGCCCGTCTGCATGAGCGGCACGGGTCAGATCGCCATAGAGATCACGACCATTAAGAAACTTCGCTTGATGCTGCAGGGGCTCTTTGCTGGGATAGTAAGCCACGATGCCGCCTGCGTTGATCACCATACCTTGGGTTTGACTGCGCTTCCAGTACCCCCGCCACCACTCGAGGTCGAAATGCTGCGGATCCAGTTCGTTCAGATTGATCTGTCCCCATCGGCAGGTGCGCCGGTACCAGGGAATCGCGACATTCTGCGTCGCCTGCGCACTCGCCGCGCTGTTGCGAAAGGCACCCATGCTCACGGCCAAAGGGAGCACTGCCGTCATCTTGAGAAATTCCCGGCGTGACTCCACCTCGTCCTTCTTTTCTGTCGGGTCCACGGTCGACTCCTTACTCTTTCGCATCATTAGGCGACATGTAATGATCAGTCGAGCCGCTCTAAGGCTACTCGATATATACCTCGAATCCAATTCCGTAAGTGATGAGAATGAAAACTCTGCTGACCTTTCTTCTTGCTTTTGGCGCTGTCATGACTTCCCTCGCCCAGGAAAATCCTCTCGCCGGGGTGATCGATATCCACGCCCATAGCGCGCCTGATAGCTCGCCGCGCTCGATTGATGCCATCGATCTGGCACGCCTGGCAAAAAGCCGGGGTATGCGCGGGCTGGTGCTCAAGAATCATTATCAGCCAACCGCGTCGCTCGCCTACGTGGTGCGCAAAGAAGTGCCCGGGATCGAGGTATTTGGCGGCGTGGATCTTAACCTCTCGGTAGGCGGCATGAATCCCTTCGCAGTCGAACATATGGCAGCGACGACAGGTGGCTATGGACGTTTCGTCTGGATGAGCACATTCGATTCGGAGGCCCAGGTACGCTACTCCAAACAGGACCGGCCTTTTGTGCGATTGTCACAGAATGGTCAACTGCTTCCCGAAACCAGGCAGGTGATCGCAGTGATCGCCAGGCACAACCTGGTGATGGCCACCGGTCACGTTTCAGCGGAGGAAGGCCTGATGCTGATCCGCGAAGCACGCACACAGGGCGTGCAGCACATGGTTGTGACTCATGCCATGCTCGCGCCCATTCACATGTCGGATGCACAGATGTTGGAAGCGGCAAAGATGGGCGCGTTTATCGAGTTCGTTTATAACGGCCTGCTCGGCTCTTACAAGGAGTTCACTTTCAGAGATTATGCCCGAGCCATTCGCTACGTGGGAGTAGACCACTGCATTCTTGCAAGCGATATGGGGCAGCCGGCAAACCCCTTGCACCCGGATGGCCTGGTGGACCTGTTCGACGGGCTCAAGAAAGAAGGCATTACGCAAGCCGAGATCAACCGCATGGCGAAGGAGAACCCGGCGCGCCTGCTTGGTCTTAAACTACTCGGTCCTTAGCGCCTCGGTTGGGCTTATGGGTTTATCTGCGCCAAAGAGTTACCGTGTGAACTCGAGAAGAAACGGCAGGTCCCTGCTTTGTATCAGGGCACGACTTTAGTCGTGCCACCACTGACCCCTATGATCTGGGCTTAAAGCCCCTGCTAACACTTCACTGAGCAGAAGAGCACAGGGGCTAAAGCCCAACCTTGTTTACCCCTTTATGGCAAGACTAAAGTCATGCCCTGATACAAAGCAGGAACCCGCCGTTTCTTCTCGAGTTCACACCCCCACGGCGGCAGTGGAGGAACCTGCTGTTTCTTCCCCGCACTCCTATTTCGCCGTCAGCAGATTATCCGCACGGTCGTCATCGGGCAAAACGTGATCCGGATCCACCTTTACTGAGGCGACGGGTTTTTCGCCCTGCCACACCGTCTCGCCCTTGGCTTCCCAGGTCTCCACGGGCAGGTGGAAGCGTGTCGTCGTATCGTCGGTATACCGCACTTCCACGGTTGCGGGCAGCACCAGTTGTCCCTTGTTGACCAGCGTCACCTGGTCGCCGTCGATCTTCGTAACCGCAAGGTTAAAGCGCCAGTTGTGCATGTACCAGCCGCGCCAGAACCAATCCAGGTCCTCGCCACCTTCGCTGCTCATCTCGCGGAAGAAATCCGACGGCGCCGGATGCTTGAATGCCCAGTCCTTGATGTATTTGCGAAATGCCCAGTCAAAACGCTCTTTGCCGAGGATCTGCTCGCGCAACAACACCATTCCATATGAGCCTTTGAAGTAGCTCACCGGATGAGTAATCGGCCAGGTATAGGCATCCGCCGGCATGAGCAGCACCGGTGCAGCCGGATCGTCCAGCACCTTCAAGATGGTATCGGGCGGCTCGCCCCCGGCAGAGTATTCCGAGTCGCGCTTCGGCCCATACACGCCACCCTGAAACTCGGCGGACTCATCGATGTCGATGAAGGTGTTAAATCCCTCGTCCATGAAGGCATTGCGACGCTCGTTCGATCCGACGATCATGGGGAACCAGGTATGGCCAATCTCGTGCGCTGTAATCCAGAACAGCGTCTTTCCCTTGTCATCGATGCCGTCAAAGATGATGCCGGGATACTCCATGCCGGTAGAGAAGCCGGCCACGTTGATGGCCGCAGGGTACGGATAGGGGAACCAATCCCTGGAAAATCGCTCCACCGTATCCTTCATATATTCGGTCGAACGGCCCCATGCCCCTTCGCCCACGCTTTCCGGCGGGTAGACGCTTTCCGCCAGACTCTTTTTGTTGTCCGGCAAGTTGATCCGCGCCGCATCCCACACAAAGACCGGGCTCGCGCTCCAGACCACATCGCGGGTTTGGGCCATGCGAAAGTGCCAGGTCAGCGTGCCGCCCACCTTCGGCCTGCTGGCAGGGTCGTTCACCTCGTCCGCTGTCCGGATCATGACCGTTTTATCGCTGTTGCGCGCCTCCTCCAGGCGCGCTATCTGTGTCTTTGTCAGTACATCCTTTGGATTGACCAGTTCGCCCGAACCGGCCACGATCATCTCGCTGGGCACCGTCACGTAATAGTCAAAGTGTCCATACTCGAGATAGAACTCGCTGGCCAGGTAGGGGAGCGTGTCCCAGCCCCGAAGATCGTCATAGACACACATGCGGGGGTACCACTGCGCGATGTCGTAGATGTCTCCCGTCTTCGCCGTTCCCCACGAGGTGCGGCCTCCCCAGACACCCGGTATCTGGTAGTGATATTTGAGGTGGATCTTGAGCACGCCCTTGGGCGCCATGGGCTGAGGCAGACGGATCTGCATCCGCGTATCCGCCAGGACATAGTCGGCCTTCTGCGTGTCCTTTCCGCGCTCGATTTCGACCGATTCCAGCACGAAGCCCTCGGTCGTGCGGCCGTTGGGGTTATCCTCACTATCGGGTACCGGGGTCTTGCGCCGCAGTCCGCCGTTGACCGCCTGCCCACGGGAATCCTTACGATAGATGTTCTGCTCCAAATGGATCCAGAGGCTGGGAAGGGTGTCGGGACTGTTGTTGGTGTAGGTGATTACCTCGTCGTTGCGCAATACTTTCGCGGCGATATCAAGCGTCGCGTGCATCTCGTAATCCGCTTCATTCTGCCAGTAGGCGGGACCCGGAGCCCCATTGCTCGAGCGATACGCGTTTACCGGATCCGGTAGCGTGAGCGGAGCGAAAGTCAGCCGCGGGTCATAAGGAGCAGCAGACGTTTGCGGGGATGCAACCGGGACCAGAAAAAGAGCGTAAACGGCCATCAGCAGACGAGCAAAGCGCATCGATTTATAACTCCTGGCCAAGCAAAGTGGTCTCCTCAACATACTCACACATTTCCGGGTAGGTATACTCCTCGGATATCAGTTCTCGCACGAGGCGGTTGGTTCAATGAACCCGAGGAAAGTATCGCGCCGCGACTGGATGATAGGCACTGCTTCCGCAATTGCTGTAAGTTTGTTGCCGCGGATAGATGAGGCGCAAAGCTCACAGCAACCCTACGCATCCAGGCGTGCCGCCTGGATGCAGGATCCCCGTTATTGCTGGGGCGTGATGACGCACTACCTGGCCGACTGGCAAGCCCGCCTGCACAATCTGACGATGACCGTCGATGTCTGGAACAAACTTATCGACGGCTTCGATGTCGAGGGCATGGCCAGACGCCTGGAATCCGTCGGCGCCGGCCACTACCAGCTCAGCATCGGCCAGAACTCCGGTTACTATCTTTCTCCAAATCCGGTGTACGACAAAATCACAGGCATTCAACCAAGCAAGTGTTCCCATCGGGACCTGATCGCAGACTTCTATGAGCCTCTACACGCGCGCGACATCAAGCTGATGGCTTATCTGCCCTCAGGGGCGCCGGGCGCAGACAAGACCGCGGTGACCGCGCTGGAATGGCTGAACGGCCCGTATCGCAATAAAAACTTTCAGCTTAAGTGGGAACAAGTCATCGGGGAGTGGTCCCGGCGCTGGGGAACGAAGGTAGCAGGCTGGTGGTTTGACGGCTGCTACTTTCCTAACTCGATGTACCGCTCCGCTGATCGGCCCAACTTCGAGAGCTTCGCGGCAGCCGCACGCGCCGGCAATGCCGAGGCGAGTCTGGCTTTCAATCCCGGCGTCGTCTATCGCATTCTCTCGATGACGCCGTGCGATGACTACACTGCAGGAGAAATTGACAAGCCAGACCTGGTCACCGTGCGCCGCACGGTCGAGGGCCGCATGGACGGCACACAGATCCACATGCTCAGTTACCTGGGTGAGACCTGGGGTTCGGGCTCGCCGCGCTTCAGTGCGGACCAGGTTGTCGCCTACACGAAGAAAGTCAGAGACCTTGGCGGGTCGGTCACATGGGACGTGCCGGTAGAGATCGATGGCACAATCACTCAGCCGTTCCTCGATCAATTGGCTGCGCTGGGTAAGGCGTTTCCGAAGAAGACTTAGCGGAACGGCGCTACCAGCTAAAGCCTCCTGACGGCGGCGGCCATGCCTGGCGGAGTTGGCGAAGCAGCACGACGCGTCCAAAGTGATAGGCATTGTGAGCTGCCAAACTCTCCAGTTGTTCGCGGACAGTCATGATGCGCACCGGGTTACCGGGGCGGGAGGGACAGCGAACTTGCTGATTATGTTTGTTCTCATCGTTGGCCACGGCAGCAACCTGCTGCAGGCCAGTAAAGAAACGTTGGCGTAACTGATCCCAGGACTCGAGGTCTGCATCCGCCTTATTGGGGAAGCCGGCCGAGGGTTGAACCGGAAAAGGCGTCTCGATGCCCTGAACCCAATCCAGGGTGATCTGCTGCCAGAACGCGATATGCCACAACTCCTCATAGATGGTGTGCGGAGCAAACTCTAAAGTTTGATGAGCGAGGTCATCCGAGATCCCCTCAAGGATGTGGGACGGAGGTGCGGAGGCGCTGTCGCCAATGAGCGCCTGGGTTAACTCGTTCATAGATTTATTTTCTCTTGTTTTCACGCGCGGGAAAAATGCCCGGAAGCGCACACGCCGGCTGTTTAGACTTCATATGCTCCATCAGAACCTGTCTTGGCTCCCTGGTAAAGCGCGAGGTATACTCCCCGCGTCCCTCCGGGCCAGATCGAAAATTCTCGCTTTCAATCTAAGGAGTCGTCCATGGCTTTACGCCGCTCTCCCCAGCAGGTGCCGCTTCTCGGCTTGCTGACGATCCTGGCCCTCAGTGGTTTTGCGGGCTCGGCTTTCGCTGCCAGCCGAGCCGGATCGCCTACCGCCGATCCGCGCATTGTCGATGCAGTCGATGAGACAAAGTTAGTTACACTCTCCGGCCGCACCCACCCGCTCGCTGCTCCGAAATACGATCAGGGGGCGGTATCGGATAGCTTTCCCATGGAGCATATGTTCCTGCAACTGCGGCGCAGCGCGGAGCAGGAACACGCATTACAGCAGACGATTAAAGAACTTCAGGATCCGCACTCCGGTAAATATCATCAATGGCTTACGGCGGAAGAAATGGGCACAAAATTCGGGCCGGCGCAGCAGGATGTAGAGACGGTTACGCAATGGCTGAGCTCGCATGGACTGGAGGTCAATACAGTCTTCAAGAATGGAATGACGATCGATGTATCGGGTACGGCCGGCCAGGTGCGCGATACATTTCATACCGAAATCCATAAATACGTAGTGAATGGCAAGCAACATATAGCCAATGCAAGCGACCCTCAGGTTCCGGCCGCCGTCGCGCCGGTTGTCGTAGGCGTCGTTTCTCTGCATGACTTTATGCCCAAGTCGGCGTTGATTAAACCCATCAAGAACTTCTCTATCCCCTGTAACGGATGTCCGGATGGGTTCAACGGCGTGCCCCTGTACCTGGAAGCCCCGGCCGACCTGGCGACAATCTACAACGTCGCCCCGCTCTACAAAGCGAAGAAGCCGATCACCGGCAAGGGACAAACCGTCGTGGTGCTCGAAGACACGGATATCAATTCCGCAGACGTCGCCACGTTTCGAAAGGCGTTCGGGCTGACATCGTATTCGGGCACATTCGCACAGATCCATCCTGGGACGGGTTGCGGCGATCCAGGAATGAATATCGCGGAAGGAGAAGCGGCTCTCGATGCCGAATGGGCCGGAGCGGTCGCGCCTGATGCAACCGTAGAACTAGCCTCTTGCGCCGATACGGCGACTAATTTCGGGGCGTTCATTGCCGCCCAGAATCTGCTGGATCTGGCAAGCCCTCCACCCATCATGAGTTTGAGCTACATAGAGTGCGAGGCCGGCAACGGACCAGGACCACAAGGCAACGGCTACGTTAACAATCTTTGGCAACAAGCAGCGGGCGAGGGAGTTTCCGTATTCGTTGCTTCGGGAGACGGCGCTGCGGCAGGCTGCGACCCGTTCGATACCGCAACCTATGCAATAAGCGGCATCGCGGCCAACGGCCTGGCTTCTACTCCCTACGATGTTGCTACCGGCGGTACCGACTTTCTGGATGCCTCGGAAAACACCATCGGCACTTATTGGAGTAACACCAACACCGCGAGTGGAAAGTCAGCGAAGTCGTACATACCGGAGATGCCCTGGAACGACTCCTGCGCCAGCAGCATCCTGTTCACCTTCTATGGGTACACCGACGGTCTAACGTTCTGCAACAGCACGCTCGGTGCCAGTTACCTTGACATCACCGGCGGCAGCGGCGCCCCCAGCTTCGTTTACTCCAAGCCTTATTGGCAGAAGGGGGTCGCGGGGATTCCGGACGATGGCCAGCGTGATTTACCAGATGTTTCCTTGTTTGCCTCGAACGGGTTCTGGCAGCATGCGATTCTGTTCTGCATGTCAGACGTGTTCCAGTTTGGGGCTCCCTGCGATTACACCAATCCCACAGACACTTTCTACAACAGTGCCGGCGGTACTTCCTTTACGGCTCCTCAATTTGCCAGTATCCAGGCTTTGATCAATCAAAAAGCGGGCGCTGCGCAGGGGAACCCCGATCCAATCTTTTACAACCTGGCGAGGGCTGAGTACGGCAGCAACTCCGATCCTGACAAGGCCAACCTGACGGCATGCAATTCCTCCAAAGGCAGCGCCGTATCCTCTTCCTGCGTTTTCTATGATGTCACCGCAGGAAATAACACCGTCCCCTGCTATGGCACCAATAACTGTTACGATCCCGGCGGAGGATATGGGTTACTTTCCACCTCGGATAAAACCCTGGAGCAAGCATACCCCTCGGCGACCGGGTGGGACTTTACGACCGGCCTGGGCACTGTGAACGTCACCAATCTGGTGAACAGCTGGCCTTAGCGCAAAGCAGTCCCGCTAGGGGCGGCCGACAGGTGCGAAGAATTCAGCCAGCGCTTACCCAGGAATACCGTCCTGGGCTATTCTCAGCCGTCCCTGCAGGACTTAAATCAGGATGACATCCTGTGACTTAGAAGGTCAGCCGGAGTGCTCCCTGCACCTGTCGGGAAGGATAGAGGTTCGACGCAGTATAAGTACCAAAGCTTGCGCCATCGGTGACTGCAGTATCCGGATACTGAAAGTTGGTCGAGTTCAGGACGTTAAAAGCCTCGATGCGGAACTCGAGGTTGCTGTCTTCCCATCCCAGAGGCACAGCTTTGTGCAACGCCAGAGTCAGCGCCGCAAATGCCGGCCCATGCAGGTCGTTGCGTCCCGCGGTGCCAAAATACTGGCTCGGCGTGGGAATGCTTACCTGGCTCGAGAGCAGGGTGCCGCTGAGAGCACTCTTGGTCTTCACATAGTTTGACTTAGGCGCATAGACTGCGCTCGCGGTGCTGAGCAGATTCGGGCGCACGGAGTAAGCCGCACTGGTACTCGACACCACTATTTGCGCAGCGGGTGCGTAGGTCAAGTTGATAGGCAGGCCGCTGGTGACCGAATTGATCGCAGTAAGCTGCCAGCCTCCCAGGATTGCCTGCTGCCAGGCTGGAGCGTTCTGACCGAACATTCTGTCTCTGCCGTACGGCAGATCCGCGATCACCGAAAACGTGTCGTTGAATGGCTGGTTGTAACTGGACAGGCCGCGGTCTCCCTCTGAATTGTAGAAGTTGACCAGCGCCGAATCACCACCGTACGTCTCCAAATCAGCCGACGCGTTGTTGATCGCCTTCGACCAGGTGAAGGAGTTGATCAGGAAAATCCCGTTGCTATATCGCCGCTCCACCTTGGTCTGCAGGGAGTTGTAAATGAGAAAGCCCTTGGGAAATACAGTCAGAATATTGGTAAAGGTATTGATGGGTCGCCGCTGTTGCTGAGTGAGACATCCAACACCCGTGTTGCAACTTACCGGCTCGGTCGCAGCCTGATTGAAATCAGTGAGAACGGGAATGCGTACCCCGTGGTTGCCCACATAAGAGACCTCAAGCGTGGTGTTCTTCATCAACTCGCGCTGCACCGTCAAGTGAAAAGCCTGCACATACGCGGCAGGGAAGTCGCGGGGGATGTACCGGGTCTGCGCAGCCAGCGTGGAGAAGTTCTGCGCCGTGGCAAAGTTTGTCTGATACCCCGATTGAGTAGTGCGGAAACAGGTTGCAGGGTTATCGGTCAACGAGGCGCAGGGCTGCTGGGTGGCGCCACTGACCTGGTGGGGCGGAGTCTGGTTGATCGTCGCGTCGACGATATAGGGACCGTTGTAGCCCAGGGTGCTCTCCCCACCGAAACGGAAGTAGTGCATGTAGCCGATTCCATAACCACCGCGAATCACAGTCTTTGGATCTAGCTGGAAGGCGAAGCCGAGGCGCGGCGCCAGGTCCTTCTTATCCAGATTGACCAGGGATCGGTTATAGAGGGATCCGCCGGACGCCTGCACGAGCGTGTTGGCCGTGGGATCGAAGTTTGCCAGATGATTGTTCTGCTCCCAGTTGGGTGTTACAAGCTCGTAGCGCACTCCCAGGTTGAAGGTGAGTCTATCGCTGAATTTGTAATCATCCTGAAAGTAGCCCATGTACCAGCGGCGCTCATATTGAATGGTCGCCAGGTTATTCAGCTGATAGCTGTTGCGTGCTCCGAAAAGAAAATCAGCAAGGTTGTATGCCTGGATGTGTACGGCATCGGTCGCCTGGGTCTTGGTGGTACGGCTAAACTGTCCGCCATAAAAATCCTCACCGAACTGAGGGTGGAAGTCGGATATGGCCATATTGAAGTAGCCATATTCTCCTCCCATCTTGAAGCTGTTGCGGCCTTTGATGATGCCGTAGTTCACCTTAGGATTTGCATCGTATGGGTTCGTAAACTGCGGGTTCGTCGTCTGGCGTCCAAACTGAGAAAAGCCGGTGACTGCCTGGCTGTTCAGGCCCCCGGTGATGGTCGGGTTCGTGGGGATGTTGGGAATGTTGTACTCGGCAAGCAGGTTTGTGGCGCCGATATTAACAGGCGCCTTGCCGCTCCTGGTCCACGTCAGCCCCAGCCGGAGCTGCAGAATTTGATTCGACTTGGGGGTGAAGTTATATCCGAGAGCAATCTGCTTGGTGTACGCGTACAGAGTACCGTTGCTGTTTCCTCCCGCCAGGCCAGGAATATTCGGCGCCAGGAAGTAAACCCACGAGGCCTGGCTATAACGGCCAAAGGCCGTCGAGCGTGGGCTCAGGTACGCATCCATGCGGCCATCGCCCTTATTCACAGTCACCGTATTGGCTGGAGTGGACACGAAGTTGCTACCACCAGCCGCGACCGTGGTGTTGGGTTTGGCGTCCGCCTGCAGGATGCTCAGCACATTGGCCGCAAACGGGCTCTGGTCAGAGGCAGGGATCACTCCGTTCGGGTACTGCGCGCCCGTGATCGGGTTCTCGAGAGGAATTGGATTCCCTTGTGCATCGGTGAAGATCCCTTGCGCCTGTGCAGCAGTCGGGACCACCGCACTCTGAATCGAGCGATCGATGTGGCGCAGCCCTTCGAAGTCGCCAAAGAAGAAGAGTTTGTCCCGTTGGATCGGGCCGCCGAACGCACCGCCAAACTGATTCTGTACTAACGTCGGCTTCACGCCGGTGCCGATGAACGGGCCGTAGGCGTTGAGCACCGTGTTGCGCAGATAGTCGTAGGCGACGCCATGAAACTGGTTGGTGCCGCTGCGAATGGTCGCATTGATGATCGCGCCACCGGCCCGGCCATACTCGGCGCTGTAGTTGTCGGTCTCGACCTTGAACTCCTGGATGGCATCCGGTGAAGGAATGATGGCCTCATTCGAATATCCCTGGTTGGCGCTCTGGTAGGCGTTGTTGTCGATTCCGTCGAGCTGGAAGTTGTTGACCATCGAATTCAGGCCGTTGATGTTATAGGAGGCGTCCCGGCTGGGAAGAGAGAGCACTTCGAGCAAGGACTCGCGCACACCCGGCACCAGGGTCGAAAGATCGGCGTACGCGCGGCCGTTCAGCGGCAGGTTGACTGCTTCCCGGGTCTGCACCGTCTCGCCCCGGTCGCTGGTATCGGTTTCGAGTTGGCTGGCCACCCCTGAGACTTCGACGCTTTGGGCTTCTGCACCGACATTGAGCACAAGAGCCACTCGTTGCCGGGCGCCGACCGTTACCGTGAACCGGTCTGTCTGCGCCTTTTGAAAGCCCGGCGCGGTCACCGTAATGGAGTAGTCGCCAGGCTGGACATTGGGGAACTCGTAGTCGCCATTGCCATCTGTCTGCCGGGTCACGGTGATGCCCTTGGCGATGTTCAGCAATTGAACGGTAGCGGTGGGGATGGCGGCACCACTCGGGTCCTTCACCGTCCCCAGCACACTAGCCGAGTCGAACTGCCCCCATGCAGGCAGGAGGGCAAAGATCGCTAGAAGCGGAAGAAGGAAGAGTTGGAATACTCGCCGGCTGAGAAACATGGCGTTGCTGGTCATGGCTCTGGCTCCTATAGTTGTGGCGGTTGCTTTTTGTTGAGCGGGCTGGATTAACTGACCCAGAACTAACACCATCATTCAGGGGCACCAAAGCAATTCACCGACACGCAACCGATACATCCCCTAACCTATGCTGGATGAGCAATTTATCGAGCGGTGACATTCACCGATACAGTGAAAGGAGTGTTTCAATTTGATTTACGTCAGGTTCACATCGGTCTGATCAACTAAACCTCCTGACATGATCTCCGCGGACAAAGCGGCGGCGCATTCAAGTTCTTCCGCAAGCGACCCGCGTCGTGCGCTGGTGGATCGCATCATCCTGTCGTCCACCTTTGCGAAGTGCGAGCGTCTCTCGAGCCTGCTTGCCTACGTTTGCGACCTCAGCCTGAATGGGCGGGCCAAAGAGATCAACGAGCAAAATATCGGGGAAGGCGTTTTTGGTCGGTCGCAAAACTACGATTCCTCGATCGACGGGATTGTTCGCACACAGGCCAGCCGGCTTCGCCAGCGGCTTGAAATGTACTTCAACGAAGAGGGGCTGCATGAGCCGCTCCGCATTGTCATCCCTCGTGGTGGCTATGTTCCTGTCTTCGAAGCTCGATCGACGCCGCAGGCAGCTCCGGCTCTTTCATCGCCGTTGATGACGACCGTGGTGCGGGAGGAAACGGCAAGTAAGATCACAGCACCGCCCTCGAGGATACGAGGCGCCGGAAGCGCAGCCATCGCGTGGTCCCTGGTTGCGCTTCTCCTGGCGGCACTGACCGTGGTGCTTGCAAACCGGGACGCTTTCACCAGGCCGCCATTGGCGCGCACACAGATTCATCCACTGTGGAGCCAAATATTTGTTCCCGAACAGCGAACGCTGGTCGTCCCTGGAGACAGCGGTATGGTGATTTGGCAGGGACTGGTCGGGCGGAATCTGGGTCTGACCGAGTACCTCAGCGGCGACTACCGCACAAAGCTTCCGGGCGCCGCAACGCCTATGCAAAGCGCGGCCATCGATCTGGGCAACCGGCGATATACCTCGATTGTCGACCTTGAAGTGGCCAAAGCCCTCTCGCAGCTATCGGAGTCTGCTCACAGCAGGGTCGAGGTGCGCTACGCGCGTGATGTGAGACCCAACGATCTGAAGCAAGGAAACGTGATTTTTGTTGGTGCCGCGGAGGCTAATCCCTGGGTCGAACTGTTTGAGCACAACATGAATTTTGTCTTCTTCAATGACCGGGCGCGCCAGACTTTTTCTGTACTCAACCGCGAGCCCCATGGGGTTGAACCACGGCAATGGGATTCCGGTTACAGCGACGCACAGCACCGGGTCTACGCGGTGGTGGCGTATCTACCCAATCTTAGTGGAAACGGAAATGCCCTCATTCTCGAGGGTACCTCGATGGCCGGCACCGAAAGTGCCTGGGACTTTGTCTCTGACGATTCGCAACTAATACCATTTCTTAAACGAATCCGGCGCGAAGACAACACTCTTCCCCACTTCGAAGTCGTTTTAGGAACGAACAATCTGAGCGGAAGCGCGGTTAAGAACACGGTTCTCGCGTGGCGAACCAGCAACTAGACCCCTCTGCTACGCTATCCCGGGTTTTGGTTTTGTATCAGGGCACGACTTTAGTCGTGCCCTCAAAGCGAAAGAAAAGTTGGGCTTTAGCCCCTGCGCCTTTTCGCGATCGGACTTTCGTCAAGCTTTTGCGACGACGGGCGCTAAGAGTCTACGTGAAAACTCTGCGCTATAACTCCAGAATTTGGGAAGTCCGAAGGGCGCACCGCAGATCCCTCCACTACGCTACGCTCGGGATGACAATTCATCTTAGAAACCATACTTAGCGCTCCCACGCAAAATTGTCATCCCGACCGGAGCGTAGCGTCGTGGAGGGATCTGCGGTGCGCCCTTCGGACTTCCCAAATTCTGGAGTTATAGCGCAGACTCTAAAGCCCTGACCATTTTTGGCACTTGTTGCTGAGCCCAATTTGGACATAGCCTTCGTTCCTTACTCGTAGCGCAAAGCACTCTGAGGATCGATCCTGGTCGCACGCCGCGCTGGGATCCAGCATGCTATGAGCGCAACCACAGCTAGAGATATCGGCACCAGAGTGAAGGTCAACGTGTCGTGGGGTCGAATGCCGTAGAGAAAGCTCCTCAAGACTCCCGCTAACGCGAAAGCTGCGGGCAGGCCAAGCACCATTGCAATGACGGTGAGCACCATACCCTGCCGAAGAATAAGTCGATGGACGGCGCTGAGCTGCGCCCCTAAAGCAATACGAATGCCAATCTCGCGGGTGCGGCGGCTCACACCGTAGCTCATCACTCCGTAAAGTCCGATGGCCGCCAGCACGAGACCGATGAAACCAAAGATACCGAAGAGCGTGCCCGCAAGGCGGGGCAGAAACAGAGCCCGCCGCAGGTGTTCCTGCATGGTTTCGGCGTTGTAGACGGCCATGCCCGCATCGAGATTGTGGATCTGGGCCCGCACCGCGCCGGCGATGGTTGACGAGTTGCCCTGGAAGTGGACGACCAATTGGTATCCCAGAAAGGCAGGATCACTTGCCGTGCTTTGTGCAAGTGACCGGAAGAGAACGTATCGCGTGTCTTCACCGAGGGTGCGTGACTTGATATTTTCGGCGACGCCAATAATTTCGTAGGTCACTCCTCCGCCTACAACGCGCTGGCCGATGGGGTTCTCACGGGGGAAAAAATGCTCGGCAAAGGCCCGATTGACGACGGCGACTTTGGTGCCGTTGGGTGCTTCATGGGCGAAGTCGCGCCCCGCCAGCCGCGGGATCCCCATAGTTTCGAAGTATCCTGGTGTCGCCATATAGAGCTCCACGTTCTCGTAGGAGCCGGTGGACTTCGATTGGAATCCATCGCTGCGGTTTCCCCCGGAGAGTGGCGCGCTATCGGTCGCTGCAACGGAAACAACGCCGGGAATCGCAGCAACACGCTCGCGTAATTGTTCGAGGAATTGTGTCGTGCGCTCCGGCGTGTAGCCGTGGACCCGCGGATCGACTGACAGCATCAGAACATCGCGTGAGCGGAAGCCTACGTCAATGTTAACCGCCTGTTCGAGGCTGCGCAGAAACAGGCCGGTGGCGCAGAGCAGAACCAGCGACATGACAATCTGAGCCACCACGAGAACGTTGCGCAGGGTCAGGCGGCGGCCTGGGCGGACGAGCCCGTCCTCGCCCTTCAGAGCGCTGGCCAGGATAGGACGCGACGCGATCCAGGCAGGCCCGAAGCCAAACAGTAGTCCGGTTCCAACGCTCAGGACGAAGGTATACAGCAGTACGCGCCAATCGATATTGACGGTCGTATCCAGTGGCACGGGCGCAGGAACCCGGAATGCGGAAAGTGCGGATGTCGCCCACAGGGTCAATAGTGCGCCGAAGAGTCCGCCTCCAAGTGCGAGAAGCAGACTCTCCACCAGCATCTGTCGCAATAACTGTGCTCTTGTCGCCCCCAGGGCAATGCGGACAGCCATTTCTCGCTGGCGGGAGGCCGATTGGGCAAGGAGAAGATTGGTCACATTGGCGCATGCGATACCAAGGACGAGCAGCACGACAACCGACAAGGCCGAAATAAAGAGGAGCATGGTCGATCGATCCCTCGGAGGTAGCGAACCGGCCTGTTCCATCCGGAAGCCCCCACCTTTGTCGGTGTCGGGATAGGTTTTGGCAAAACGTTGGGCGAGGGTGGCGAGTTCGGCGCTGGCCTCGGACTGCGTGACTCCAGGTTTGAGGCGTCCGACAGCAGCTATCCAGTGGTAGTCGCGCGCGGGCCGGCTGGGAATACTGGGGGCGAGTTGCTCCACGTTGCCCAGCGGTACCCAGAATTCCGGGTCGAGTATAAGGTCCAGACCGCGAAAGCCTGGAGGCGCCACCCCGACGACCGTATAAGCGTGGCCCGAGAGCGGAATAGATTTGCCCAGGATGAAAGGGTCGGATGCGAAGCGCCGCTGCCAGAGGCGGTGGCTAAGCACAATTACGGGGACGTGTTCTTCGCTGGGCAGGAAGCCACGGCCGAGGTACATACGAATCTGAGATACATCGAAGAAGTTTGAGGTGGCCGATTGGCCCCAGACGCGTTCCGGCTCGCCGGAGCCGCCAATCGATACAGGCACAAGCTCGTAGTAGGCCGCGACGCCGGAGAAAGAGTGGCTTTGGTCGCGCACGTCCGTGTAGAGCGGCCAGGAAAAGTTATTGCAACAACGATCCCCGTCGTGAGTGGTGTGGAGCGCCATCAGCGTGGCGGGATCACCGACGGGCGCGGGGCGGAGCACGAATCGGCTGACCATGGAAAAGATCGTGGAATTGGCAGCAATGCCCAGTCCGATGGAAAGGATGACGGCAAACACGAACCCGGGTGCTCGGGAGAGACGCCGGAAGCCGTAGGTCAAATTTTGCCGGAGTGCAGACATAGTGATGCCCTCGCATCGCTAGATACGGTGGGGCGGCCGGCTTGGTTCCCTGGTCACAGGTGAAATTTAAGCCGGGCTGTCGAGCTCGGAAATACGGCGGCGCAGATACCGCACTTCGACAGCATTGGTAGTGAGGGCCAGCCCGCGATGATAACTTTCAAGCGCTTCCTGGTGGCGGCCCATTCGACGAAGAAGGTCGGCGCGAGCAGCGTGATAGAGGTGATAAGAATCGAGTTCGCCGCAAGCGCCCAGGTCTTCGACCATCGCTAAGCCTCGCTCCAGGCTCTCACTCATCGCAACGGCAACCGCGTGGTTGAGAGAAACGATGGGCGAGGCCTGGCTCGCGATGAGGATGCCGTAGAGAGCCGCGATCTGTTTCCAGTCGGTTTCCCCGGCAGTCCTGGCTTCGGCATGAACAGCGGCGATCGCGGCCTGCAGTTGATACGGACCCACATTGCGGCGGCCCAGCGCACGCTCCACCAGCCGTATCCCCTCGACGATCTGATCCTGATACCAAAGTGAGCGATCCTGCTCCTCCAGCGGAACCAATTGTCCGTCTTTCGTAGAACGGGCGTCGCGGCGAGAATCATGCAGCAACATCAGCGCCAGTAGCGCCAGGTTTTCGGGATTTTGCGGCATGAGTTCGACCAGAGTACGCGCCAGCCGAATAGCCTCGGCACAGAGCTCCCGCCGCACGAGGCTGTCGCCAGAACTGGCCGAATAGCCCTCGTTAAAGATGAGATAGAGAACAGCTTGAACCGCTGCAAGTCGTTCGGGCAGGGAGCCGGGACTGGGGACTTGATAGGGGATGCGCGCTTGCTGGATCTTGCGTTGGGCGCGCACCAGCCGCTGCGCAAGAGTCGCCTCGGGAACCAGGAAAGCCCGGGCAATTTCGGGGGTGGTGAGCCCGCCGAGGGTTCGAAGTGTGAGACCAACCTGCGCTTGCATGTTGATAGCGGGGTGGCAACAGGTGAAGATGAGGCTCAGGCGGTCGTCTTCAAAGGGGCTGTTCATTTCCTGGTTGATCGTGTTGCCGCGCGATTCGTACTCATACAGTAGTTGGTCTTCGTTGTTGCGCCGCGTCTGCTCACGACGCGCGTAGTCGATGAGCTTGCGGCGAGCCGTGGCCGTGATCCAGGCGCCAGGGTTCTCCGGGATACCCTCGTCTTGCCAGCTTACGACGGCGGCCGCAAAGGCATCCTGCATGGCCTCTTCGGCCAGGTCGAAAGAGTGCGAGATGCGAATGAGGCCGGCAATAATGCGCCCCGACTCACTTCGAAACACTGCCTCGACGGTGGCGCGGTGGTCATGCATTCACGGGTGGACGCTGGGAAAATTCGCGGACGGGCCGAATCTCAACGCATCCAGCCCGACCCGCGCAGGCAGTTGGAATTTTAGCGGCCCAGGCCAGAGCTTCGTCCAGATCCTGACACTCCAAGATGTAGTATCCCGCCAGTTGCTCTTTGGTTTCCGCAAATGGCCCGTCGGTGACCAGTGCCTTGCCATCTTGCACACGAACGGTCGTGGCCGTGGCGCTTGGCTGGAGAGGATCGGCAGCACGGAAGACGCCCCGTTCGCGGGTCTCATCCATGACAACCTTGTGAGCGGAGGCGACCGCACGCATCTCCTCCGGGGTCGCGGACTCATCTTCGTGGGAGTAAATCAACATCATGTAACGCATGGCGGCCTCAGTGTTGAGTTTGAGGATAATTGGGATCGGCTTTCACTTCGCGGATCTGTCCGGTATGCCTGGCCCCGTGCGAGGCCGCTGCCAGCAACCATTGGTAGCCGTCCCACGGGCCAAAGAGCGGGTGCGGCACAGCATGTTCGCGAAGCCGGTGGGTGAGCAGCAATCGATTGCTCTGTTCGCGACACTGGACGAACCGCTGCAACGACTCCGGGCCGCCCCAACGGCCGGTCGGGTGCAGCTCCGCGGAAGCCTGACCTTTTCTCGATCGCTTGGGGATGTCGTTCAGGATGAATTCATCCATTTCGCTCCGGTTATTCCCCGGAACTGCCTTGGGGGCTTCGCTCAAGCTCCCGATGATCGCATGAATGCGGCTTTCGATGATCACGATATGTTCCAGGTTCTCGGCGATCGACCAAACGTCCTTTGCTGGTTTGAAGTCCCACTCTGCCGTGGAGAGACCGCTTACCGATTCAAGCAGAAAACCGCGCGTGACTGCAAAGTGACGCGATGCCCGGGTGATTTCTTCTGCAGTCAGCCCTGTGTCAGAGATGATTGTGGACGCAGTGTTGTTCACGATGCCTCCTTGGCATGGGGCAACGCCGGAGGTGAATCCGGCGTCGCTCAAAGGCTATGAGAAGACCAGGATAGGCCGGACTTCGATGCTGCCGTAACGGGCGGCAGGAATGCCGGATGCAATCGAGGCCGCTTCCTCGATGGTTGGCGCTTCGATCAAGTAGTAGCCGCCAAGCTGCTCTTTCGTTTCCGCGAAAGGACCATCGGTGGTGAGCACCTTGGCGTCGCGTACGCGAACCGTCTTGGCAGTTGGGGTGGGCTGCAATGCGTTGCCACCCTTGATGGCGCTCGCGTGCTTCTTGCCGAAAGCGCCGTACTCGGCAAACTCGGCCTCGGGGTACCCATTAGCAAACCGAGACTCAGCTTCGTAGATCAGGACCAGATATTGCATATTCTTCTCCTCCTGCGAGTACGACGTTTGGGTTGTGGGGAATCGACAGCTGGTGAAAATAAATTTTTCTGACAGCAGAGAACCGCAGATCCCTCCGCTGCGCTCGGGATGACAAAGCGAAGCCGAGGGATCTGCGGCTCTACGGACCTCTCCTGGAAGGGCGGAGTTTTATTTCGCCTGGAGTTTCTGCATGAGGGCCCCAAGGTTCATCTGGTTCCAGCCTTCCATCACCTGGTTTCCTTTCACGATCAAAAAGGATGAGCCGTCCAGGGTCTCCTTTTTTCCAGTCGCGGGAAAGCCAAGATGATCGCCCAGGTGAGTCATGGAGACTCGCCAGCGAACCGCCACGCGATCCCCTTCGGTCAGGATGTCCTCGATATCAACGTGAAGATCAGGGAAAGCTCCGCAGAAAGCCCGATGGACGGTCTTGAAGCCTTCGGGCCCAACCAGAACCGAGTCCGCATCCGGAAAGCCGTGGGACTTGCCGTCCTTGTTAAACATTTCGTCGATGGCCGCTTCGCTCTTCTGGTTCCAGACCTGCTCAAACCAGCGCTTCAGGAGAAGTTTGTTCGCCTCAGACATTTGTGCCCTCCCATGTGCGGGAGAAGCTTAGTGTATTTCTCCTGCGGATGTATAGCGGAGCTTGATGCAAGAGCAGGCCAGGGTTTCATAGGGAAAGGTCACCTGGGCCTTACCAGCAAGCTCCGGATAGGTCGCAATAACTTCCTTTAACTGAGAGATAGCATGCTCTTGCTGATCAGGCGGGAGCGCCGCCATGAAGCTGACCGACATAATGCGGTCGATAATCACTTTCTCCGGCGGACCTGTGTGCGTGTTCGAAAAACGTTTTTCACGAAGCGGCCCAAACCCTTCGGCGGGAAAGACATTTCGCCATTTCTGAGAGTGGTAGCGGGGAGCATCGCCCTCAAGCGGCTTCATGATGCGACCCAACGCGGCCACCCACGGCACGCTATCGTCGCGGACATTCCAGACCAAACCAAAGGCGCCACCCGGCTTTAACACGCGATGAATTTCATGCAGCGCCTCAGGCGTCGAAAACCAATGAAAGGCTTGCGCGCACACGACCGCGTCCACGGACGCATCTTCGAGCGGGATATGTTGAGCAGAACCGCTCCTCGCATCGATCTGGGGATACTGCCGGATCAGTTGGTCCAACATCGCCTGCACCGGCTCCACGGCGATCACCGTCGCCCCGGTAGCCAGCAACCGGGGTGAAAACTTGCCCGTACCCGCGGCAAGATCCAGCGCCGTCTTCCCACTGCCTAAGCCAAGATCGTGAGCCAGCCATGCTTCTATTTCAGGTGGGTATTCAGGGCGTCCCTCAACGTAGGTAGCCGCCCCTGCGGTAAATCCTTCGACTGCCATGCGGTGAATATTGGTCATCATTTACCAGTGTAAAAGCTGTAGTTGGCCGTGTACGGAACCCGCGCTTCGCCGCTGGTACATGGTTTGCTATCCGCCGCACCCCCATGCGTATCCGTTCGCCCGATGTAGCTCACATTGGCCAGCTTACCCGTTCCGCTCCCAGGAACGGCCTGCAACAGCAACGAGGGCACAGACGTACCGTCAGACGCAGGCCGGCTCGCAACCATTTTGCCTTTTACTTCGCTGCCATCGTTCAACCGCCAGGTCGGTCCCGCAAAATGTGTGCCGATGACCTCGCCATGTTCGTCCAGCAGTTTGGCGTCGGGAGCCTTGAGTGTCCAATGGCCGTCGGTGCAGGTGTAGACCTGCGAACCCTCTCCCTTCGCTGCAAGAAGCAACGCTACGCCAGGGGGTGGCTCTACCGACGCGGTCACAGGTTGACTCAGATAGAAGGCAATGTCTTTCGCGGCCTTCGTCTCCACGCCGGGCGGCTCCATGAAGCCGAGATCGCGAAACCAATCGATAAAGCGGAATTGCCAGGTACCAAACGGTATCCCCTTGCGATCGGTCAGGCCGCCTGTCATATGGCTGCCGTCGCGCAGTACATCGCCGGGGTGGCGCCCGTTGGCGTAAATGTGCATCTCCAGGTTAGGCACGCGGAGCGCCAGCATGGCCGCAAAATATTCGTCGGCCCAGATGGCGTGAATCTGGTCATCCGAACCGGCAGAAGCGATGAACGATGGCGGAACATTGCGCGGAATGGGCGGCGCAACGCGGTTGCGGGCAAAAGGCGTAGGACCTGGATAGATGACACCCACAAAGTCCGGGCGCGAAGAGATGCCGGCCAGGGGATCACCCGGCGTGTTGTTCTTCTTATCGAAGTCGTCATAGAGCACAGCCGCCGCCGTCGCTAATTCAGCGCCCGCCGAAAAGCCCATGATGCCGATCTTGTTGGGATCGATGTTCCACTCTTTCGCATGAGCCCGCACCAGGCGGATAGCCTGCTGTGCGTCGTACACTTCATCGGTCCGGGGATTGTATCCGTCGCGGCGCAGGCGACTGCGCAGGATGATGGTATTGACGCCGTAGTTGTAGAAGAACGGAACGAAATCCGCGCCCTCGGAACCGACATTCAGAGTGTTGTGGCCGCCTCCCGGCACCAGGATCACGGCAGCGCCAGTATTCAGTCCGCGATCAACCGTATGCACCTCGATCGATGGGTTGTGTATGTTGACGATGCTGTTGATCCGCCCGGGAACCGCCTGGCTCATGTTGTATTGTTCAGCCTGCCGGACCTTCTCCATATTGAGGAAAGGCGAGCCCGACGGATAAAGAGTCATGACTACGCCACCGGGCAGAATCGGCAGCGGAGCATACGGGGCATCGTTCGATGGCCCTGGCGCGGGCACTCCCAGCGGAGCAGGTACTGGAGGCAGCGTGCTTTGTGCGGCGCACACGGCAACCGCAAAGACGGGCAGGAATAGGAAGTTTCCGCATCATCCTTCTCACTTGGGGGCAGCACATGGATGGTGTGCAGCCATACCTCCACCGCTTGGGGCCAGGTAGTCACGGGAAGCTCGGTTTTGCGAAGGCCGTAACCATGTCCTCCCTGGGCATAAATGTGTAGCTCAGCCGGTACTTTGGCATTCTTTAGCGCAAGAAATAGACGACCGCATTTTCTACATGGACTGGATCGTCTTCAGCCTGCACGAGGAACGTTGGCGGCGTCTGATCGGTGGGATGAATGTCCGCGTTGGGCGCGAAGTTCTGGTCGGCGAGCGCGAGATAGCCCGGATAGACGATCACGGCAAAGTCTGGCCGGCAACTGAGTTTGTCTGACGCGTCGATCGGATCGTAAAGTCTCTGGTCGAAGTGGGTGCTGAGAGCAGCGGCAAGATGGGCCCCGGCGGAGAAGCCCAGAACGCCGATACGGTTTGGATCGATGTGCCACTCGGCGGCATGAGCCCGTACCATGCCGACAGCCCGCTGGGCATCCTGCAAAGGCGCGGGAGATTTGGGGTAGGGGCCGGGCTCGGGCACACGATATTTCACCAGAATGCAGGTGATGCCGGCGGAGTTCAGCCAGTCGCATACTTCGGTGCCTTCAAGATCTATGGCCAGGATGCGATAACCCCCTCCGGGAAATACCACCACCGCGGCCCCGGTGTTCGCTGCCTTAGGCGTGTAAAGGGTGAGCGTGGGGTTTGAAACATTACCGATGCGGATCACCGGCTTGCCGCCAGGCCGGTTGTCTTTATCTGTCGTCATGTTGGCCTCGGGCCCGGGAGCCGGTTGCGCGCCGGGCGCTCCGCTGGGCCATAGAGGAAGGGTCAAGTGATCAGGACTGGGCGGCCAGGCGGGGGTTTGTGCGAATAGATGTGGAAGCCGCCAACAGGGCGAAGGAAATCAGCAAGCGAACTTGCGCATGAGAGAACCTTTCGAACCGCAGCCATGATCGCAGCCGCGAGGGCCATGGCGCAAGATGCGCCTCTGGCCTCCTATGGCCGCGCTGCGATAGAAGTATGCCCGTATCCGGCTAGACAAGGCCTTTTGAGACCGGTCCCTACCAACTTAGAAGGCCTTAAGCCTTGTTCTCGGCAGCAGGTCTTCGATGCGGACCGGCAGTTCGCGAACACGAACGCCCGTGGCGTGATGAACAGCCGCTGTGATGGCGGCTGCGATGCCGGCAAGACCGATCTCTCCAACGCCGCGCGCGCCCAGAGGATTGAGCACCTCGTCAGGGTAGTCGAGGAAAGTGACATCGATCTCCGGTGCGTCGGCATTGGTGGCAACGATATAGTCGGCCAGGTTGTTGTTGATGGGTGCGCCGAAGCGCGGGTCATAGACCGTCTCCTCAAACAGAGCCATGCCGACGCCCATCACCACCGCACCCTCAATCTGATTGCGGGCGGGCTTGGGATTTATGATGCGGCCGGCATCGATCACCGTGACCACGCGAGAGACGCGCAGGCGAGCGGTTTCCGGTTGCCAGGTGACCTCGGCAAACTGCGCTCCGAAGGAGTGTGTCGAGTGCTTGCGATTTGGATTCCCAAACGTGCCCTCAGATTTCCCGCTGCCGGAAACAGCACGGATGTTCGCCGCCGTAAGGATCTGTTCGAAGCGCACACCGGTATCAGGGGACTTGCCTTTGAGGTGAACGCAGCCATTGGTAAAGGCCATCGCATCGGCCTTTTGACCTGCAAACCCAGGGTCCTTGCTTTGACTGGCGATCATAAAGAGGGACTGCTGCGCTTTTTCAATGGCTTCAAGCACAGAAGGGATGACCGATGCCGTCGCCCAGGACCCACCCGAGATCGGACCTGCAGGAAGGTCGGTGTCTCCAAGAATGACTTCGATTTTGTCGTGGGGAATGCCGGTTTTTTCCGACACGATTTGCGAAAGCACGGTGTAGGTACCGGTGCCGATATCCTGTGTGGCGCTGGAGACGCGAGCCGTACCATCGTCACGAAGATCAACGCTGGCTTCGCTTCCCATGCGCTCAGCGATCCAGGAGCAGCCGGCGACTCCCCAGCCCAGGGTCAAGCCGTCTTTTTTCATCGATCCGACTTGCGGTGTTCGCTGGGACCAGCCGAATTTTTCTGCGCCAACGTTCAGGCACTCAACCATGTGGCGCGACGAGAAGGGTAAGTTGAGGCCTTCGTCTTTTTGCGGCTCGTTCAGAAGGCGTAGCTTGACCGGATCCATGTTGAGCTTGATGGCCAGCTCGTCCATCGCCGATTCCAGCGCGAACAGACCAGGGACGGCGCCCGGACCACGCATAGAGGTGGGAGTACCAACATTGCGCCGAACCAGTCCGGAAGTGGCACGGAGGTTCGGCGTGCTGTAACTGTAGGCAGTGGCTTCACTACAACCCTCAGAGTAATCGTCGAGGATGGAGGTGTGGTTGAGCGAGTCGTGCATCAGCGAAACGAGCTTGCCGTCGGGCGTGGCGCCCAGCCGGACACGCTGCTGGGTGCGTGGCCGATGGCCCACGCTCTGAAACATCATGTCGCGAGTCAATACCAGCTTGACGGGGCGGTTAAGGTTGCGCGCCGCAGAAGCGGCGATCGCGCAATGCGTCCAGGGCCAAAGTTTGCCGCCGAAGCCCGAGCCGAGAAAGCGGGAGATGACGCGAACATTTTCCTGCGGCACCCCGAGCATCTGCGCCAATACGTCCTGATGGTTCATCACCGCTTGCGAAGTCTCGTAAAGGGTGAAATTTTGCCCATCCCAAACGGCGACGCTGGCGTGCAGCTCAATCGGGTTGTGCGTTTCGGTCGGCGTGACGTAAGTCTCGTCTACCTTGACAGGAGCGGACTGAAAGGCCGGTTCGGGATCTCCACGCTTGCTGTCGACTTTGGGCTTTTCATCCGTTTCAAGATGATCGCGGACATCAGGCTTCTCGGTGTGGTAGGTCACCTTGACCGCATTGGCCGCGGCGACTGCCTGTTCGAAGGTGCTTGCCACAACAGCAGCGACGTATTGTCCGTAATAGCGAATGGTGTCATCCGCAAAAGCGGGGCGCCGTTCATCGAGAATTCCCGTGAAGTCCTGCGCCGGCGCGGTTCTGAAGAGCTTGCCTATGTTCTGGCGCGTATAGACAGCTTTGACTCCCGGCATACCCTCGGCGCGGTTGCTGTCGATACTCGCGATGGTGCCATTGGCGATGGTGGCGCATACCGGCACCGCGTAGAGCATGCCCGGCAGATTGTGATCCGAAGTGTAGACGGCGGCGCCGCTGACTTTGAGCGGACCATCGACGCGGGGCAGGCCAGCATTTGTTTTGGGCGGAAGATTCAGTATCGATGCCATGGGTCTGTCTCCTCTGGAGCGGTTACGCGGTTGCGAGCGTGAGCGCGTGCGTGATGCACCGCTTGGCCAGTGAAATCTTGAAGGCGTTTTCGCTTTGCGGCTGCGCTCCGTGAAGGGCTGCTTCGGCTGCCTGACGGAAAATCGTCTCGTCGGGTGTCTTCCCATGCAGAACTCTCTCCGCCTCGAGCGAGCGCCAGGGCCTCGTGCCTACACCTCCCAGGGCAACACGGACGAAGTCCAGCTTGCCGCCGTGAACCACGGCCACGATAGCGGCCGAAGAGAGGGCAAATTCATAGGAGGCGCGATCGCGCAGCTTGAGGTAGATCTGCTTGCTCCCGGGCTTCGGCGCAGGCAGGGTCACGAACGTGATGAGCTCGCCTGGCTGCAAAACCGTTTCCCGCTGCGGCGTGCTTCCAGGAAGGACAAAGAAGTCTCCAATCGCGACCTCGCGCTCACCGTTCGAACCCTGAACATGAATGGTGGCTTCGAGGGCAGTGAGGGCGACGTTCATGTCGGAGGGGTTGGTGGCGATGCAGTCTTTGCTGGTGCCCAGGATGGCGAGAGTGCGGTTGTCGCCCTCAATGGCGGAACAGCCAGAACCGGGGGTGCGCTTGTTGCAAGCCATGGCATCGTTGCGGAAGTACATGCAGCGGGTTCGTTGCAGCAGATTCCCGCCGGTAGTGGCCATGTTGCGAAGTTGCGCTGAGGCCCCGGAAAGCAAAGCCTGAGAGAGCACAGAGTAATCGCTCTGGACCAATGGATGATGCGCCAGGTCAGAATTGCGGACGGTGGCCCCGATCCGCAGGCGGCCGTCGGGAAGTTTTTCTACCTGGTCCAGTGGCAGGCGATTGATATCGATGAGTTGACTGGGGCGCTCGACGTTCAGTTTCATCAGATCGAGCAGCGTGGTTCCGCCGGCGATGAATTTGGCCTGCGACTGGGTGGCGGCCTGAATGGCCTGCGGTACGCCGGTGGCCTTGGTGTACGTAAACATCTCCATGTGCAGCTCCCTATGCTTGCTGGCGAACGTCTTGAATGGCAGCGACGATGTTGGGGTACGCTCCGCAGCGGCAGATATTGCCGCTCATCGAGTTCCTTGACGTCGGCGTCGGCGGGGCCGCACTTCTCCTTAAGAAGGGCGACCGCAGACATGATCTGGCCCGAGGTGCAGTACCCACACTGGTAGCCATCGTGTTTGACAAAGGACGCCTGCATCGGATGCAGGTTGCCGGGCTGGCCAAGCCCCTCGATCGTGGTGATCTCGTCGCCCTCGTGCATGACGGCCAGCGTCAGGCAGGAGTTGATGCGGCGGCCGTTCACGTGGACGGTGCAGGCTCCGCATTGGCCATGGTCGCAGCCCTTCTTAGTGCCGGTCAGGCTGATGGTCTCGCGCAGGCAGTCGAGGAGCGTCGTGCGGGGGTCAACGTGAAGATCGAGTTGTTTGCCGTTAACCTGGAGGCTGACAGGGATGGCTCCTTCGATCGTTTCAGCGGCCGTTGCAGCCGGAGCGGTCATGAGAGCCACGGAGGATGCCGGCTGCGCCGCGGCTACGACGGGACCGGCCGTCGCAACGACACCGGCTGCGCCGAGAGAGGAAAGGAAGGAGCGGCGGCTCACGCCGCCGGCCGAACCATTCTTCCTCCCGTCGCTTTGTCGTTGTTTCTTATGCTTAATCATGCAGGGTCTCCAGTCACTCTTTGGTTTCATGATAGCGGTCTCAGACCGCGCCAAAACGCGTAGTCTCTTTCTTCGGCAGATATCCGCCTGATGTTATCTGATGCCGTTAACCCGAATTGCGCCTGCATCCAGGGGCGCCGCTCCGGGTATATTTCAGATAGCGCTCAATAAAAAAACACAGTGGAAAACCCGCGTACTGCGCCTAAAACCGTTCTTTGGGTTCGATGCGCGAGCGTTGTGGTTTTATGGCACGTTCAGGAGGCAATATTTATGGTTTCAAGACGTACCCTTGTCTTCGCCACGGTAGTCATGCTCGCCGGCGGCGCAGCAGGCTCCCACGCGGCTGATAAGAAGCCCGCCAAGACAGCCGAGGAACCGGGCTGGAACGATGCGCGGGCGCAGCAGCCCACCACCGAGTCGATCGACCTGAACATGTATAACGCGATCCGCGAAGAGGGTTTGCAGCGCTCGCATGTGATGGACTTCGCCGGGGGCCTGATCGATGGAATCGGTCCTCGGCTGACCGGCTCGCCCAACATGGCGAAGGCCAATGCGTGGACGCGGGACCAGCTCACCAGGATGGGCTGCGTAAACGCGCACCTGGAAGATTGGGAGAATTCGGTATGGGCTGGCAGCAGGTCAACACCTGGGTTCGTATGACCGAACCGGATACATCCGTCTTTCTCGCCCAGGCTACTGCATGGTCGCCCTCGACCAACGGTCCCGTGACCGCGCAAGCGATCTCCGTTGTGATTACCGACGAGAAAGATATCGCCAAATACAAGGGCAAACTCGGCGGCAAGATTGTCTTGCTCGGCCCAATGCGCGATGTCCCGGTGCCTGACAAGCCTTTCTTCACGCGCTACACCGACAAGGAACTCAAAGATCTCGAATCTCTCCCGCTGGATGGACGTGACCCGGATATGGAGGCGCGCATCGACCGGTATCTCAAACGCACTAGGCTCACCCAAATGGTCATTCCCTTCCTTGCCGAAGAGAAAGTCGCCGGGGTCATCGTTCCCAGCCATGACAGCGAAGATGGAGGAGGCACAGGGATTATCTTTGACGACAATGGGGCCGCGCTCGGCCGCACGCCTTATCACAGGGACACTGCTGTTCCGTTCCCGGTAGTGGTGGCGCAGATTGAAAGTTACGGCCGGGCGTATCGATTACTAGAAAATCACGTCCCGGTCTCGATTGAGATGAACGTCGAAACCAGGTTCACTGGAGATCATGAGCACGGCTTCGACACCGTGGCCGAGATTCCAGGGACTGATCCTGCCTTGAAGGACGAGGTGGTGATGGTAGGTGGCCACCTGGATAGCTGGATCGCGGGAACCGGCGCGACGGATAATGGCGCAGGCTCGGTGGTTGCCCTGGAGGTGATGCGCATCCTGAACGCGCTGCAGGTGAAGCCGCGACGCACCATCCGCATCGCCCTGTGGTCGGGAGAAGAGCAAGGGCTCTTCGGAGCAGGGGATACGCCACCCAACATTTCGGCAGCTACCCGCTCTCCACGACTCCCGATCAGATGGAAATGCCCGAATTTCTCAGGAAGGCAGCCGGCCCGCTGACGCTCAAACCCGAACAGAAGCTGATTTCAGCCTATTTCAACGTCGACAATGGAACCGGCAAAATTCGCGGTATTTATACCCAGGGCAATACCGCAACGGATCACATCTTCGAGCAATGGATGGCGCCGCTGAGGGATCTGGGCGCAACCACCATTAGCAATCGCGACACCGGCGGCACAGACCACCTGTCCTTTGATGCCGTGGGCATCCCCGGCTTTCAGTTCATCCAGGATCCGATGGACTACGAAACCCGTACCCACCACTCCAACATGGATACTCACGAACGCCTGCAATCGGGCGACCTGAAGCAGATCGCGGTTGTGGAAGCCATCTTCGTCTACAATGCCGCGATGCGCGATCAGATGATTCCGCGCAAGCCCTTGCCTCATCCCGAGCGGCTGGAAGAACAGACTAAGCCGCTGCAAGACCTTTATCCCACGGCGATGAAGTGACCCGTGGGCATCCGGATGACAAAGGGAAGGGCCACGCTAAAAGAGAGTGACAGCAGGTCCCTCCACTTCGCTACGCTCCGGTCGGGATGACACCTCTGTTGAAAAGGGCCACTTTTTCGTTCCCACTGAAGTGTCATCCCGACCGAAGCGTAGCGAAGTGGAGGGACCTGCTGTTGCCTTCAACCCACTCACCAGACGCTTATTTGGAAGCGCTGCGCTCCCCTTTGTCATCCCGAGCGCAGCCGAGGGATCTGCGGTTTTCCTTACGGTTGGGGCCAGTTATAGCTGGTAATCAGCTTTCCATCGTCGCCGATAAGCAGCAGCGCTGCACGGCCATTTTCAAGCTGTCCGGAAAAGTCCTTTCCGCTGCGCACATCATGAAAAGAGACCGTTTTCTGGTTTGACTCCGACGCCAGCACATAAAGAGTGGCTTTGGGCAGCCGGGTTGGGCAGATGAGCATGCCGGCATCGGTCAGGCTCGTTGTGTAAGCCGGGGAAACATTCGCCACCTTCATCGCATACCGATAAACATCTCCCACCACCTGCAGGTTTTGGTTGAGCTCGAGCGGCATAGCGGCGAACAGGATTTTTCCCTTTCCCAAAGGCTGCTCAACCCAGTCATCATCCCCAGGTATTTGCGCACGGCTCAGCACCGTTGTCTTGTTGCCGGCAAACGTCAGCTCCGCATCCCCCCCAGGCCACTTGAATGCGTTGCTGCGAAGAGTAAGTGGCCGTCTGCGTATGCAGCCCTACCTGATCCTGCCTACCCGTCGGATGGAAGTGCGCGTCATCCGCGAACGGCCCCGTCACCAGTAATACAGCCCCTGCTTTCACTCGGTCCACGATCGCCTGCCAGGCATCTTCCGCCAACACAAACGACGACGGCAGAATGATGAGCTTGGGCGATCCGAGGGAGGCAATCTGGTACTCACCCACGGCATATGCTTCTCCGCGGGCATAGTAGTAAAGCGCTCGAACCGCATTCTGCTGCGCCTCAAGCGACAGCGCGTTGAACACCGAGAGTTGGAGGGACTGAGGCAGAATGATCGCGATATCGGGTTTGATGAAATCCGTCGCATAGGGTGCGGCGCGTTGAGCAAACTCACACACGCCCTGCAGCATGAGTTCCCATACCTTGGCCGAGCCATCGCTACGCTGCATGCCGAAGTCGACTTCGCGTGCCCAATCCCACTGCATCGCCCCAGAGTTACCTGCGGCAAAACCCAGCGCCCACTTGCGTTCGGTCAGCGGCAGCCCGGTGAACTCATCGTAGCGCCATGTTCCATCGGGTGCCCAGACCGGTTGATAGCCAGTCTCGCCTGTGATGTTCGGCACTCCAGGAAGTTTCGCCGCAACTGAGTCCCACAACAGCGCATCGTCTTCCCAGTAGGTGTGGTTGGTGGTGAACCCCACACCCGCCTTGCCATAAAACTGATTGAGCACCCGGTTGGTGACGCCACCCTCATCCTGTCCTACATTGATAAGTTGGCTGCTGCCTGCCTGACGGATCACGGTGACCATGGACTGGACCCAACGGCTGAACATATCCTGCGCGAAGAGGTTGTAGTCGAAGGCGCGCACCTGCAGGGGATTTCCATGACGCGCATAGGCCAGGTCGTCCGCGCCGGGCAACGGGATATTGTCAAAGCCGCCAACTGTTCCGGTGTCTGGGCCCATGCCTCTGCCAGGGCATCGACGTTTTTGTATCTGTCTCGGAGCCACTCATGCCACGCAGTCACTTCCGCCGCATCCCCATTGGGCATATTTCCTTTGAAAATCTTCAGGGGGTTGGAGAAACTCGGCTCGTTGATAAGGTCCCAGCAAAGCCACGGTACAGTTGCAAAGCGCTTGACAACGGCGCGCACGTAAACCTGTTGTGCGCGCACGGCATCCTGGTCGAGATATGGGTTTTTCTGCGCAGGTGCGGAGGCGCGAGAAGGGAGAGAAGGCGAAGAAAGTGAAGTTGACCGCGATGCCGTGGTGATGGGCGCAGATGAGAAAGGCCTCCAGGTTACGCAGGAAGCGTTCGTTTGGCTCCCCGTTCCGGGTTCGATAAACTTGGATCCTTCATCCAGACGCCGGTGCGGACCAAGGTGACGCCGTGCGCGGCCATCTCGGCGAAATCTTTTTCCCACACCGACGCGTTGCGCGGGCCAGAGAAATCCCAGCCATTTTCTTCGGTGGTGAAGTAGTTGGTGCCGACGGGGAAGAAAGGTTTGCCTCCACGCGTGAGGAAATCGCCATCGACCCCGAGGGCCCGGCCCGTCGTCGAGCGAACTGCGCTCCGCAACCCAGAAACCATTTTCGTAGAATTCACGAAAGTTCCTTGTTCACGGAAGGTGGCGCGCACCGTATAGAAGCCGGCAGGAAGCGGCTTCTGAAACGCCGGCAGCGGAGATCGGAGATCTCCTGGCCTTCCACCGGTAGCGTAGCTTCTTCGAGCACTCTGTCCGCGATAGACAGCTCAACGCGTACTTCGCCCTTTGCCGGGTTTCGCTTGCCGCAGATGCACCGTGATCTGGGGCGACTCGTTCGGCCGGAGGACAGAGAACAGCGTCTCGACGGAAAGGCTGATGGAACCCTGGCGCGCGTAACCGGCGGACTTGACGTATGAGAGCCCCGCCATCCTGGCTTTCCCAGTACCCAGCGGTTGGTTGAAAGTCGAGGCACACGATACGGCCGCCGGATGCGCGGTCGATAACAATGACCGGCGCTGCCACCCGTAGTCCACTGGGGTCCATCATGTAGCCAAGCCCGTTGAGATGACCTTCCACCGTGAAAAATTTCTCCGCCTGCACCTTTGGAGTGGTCTCAAAGGCATAGCCCGGCCTCCAGGCAAAATGCGCATCGCGCGCTACCGGGACCTCATAGGTATGGAGCAAATCAAGCGCGCGCGAGTAGGTATCCTGGGGAAGATCCTGGGTAAAAGTTGCGCCTGCCTGGGTGACCGGTACGCGCAATGGCTGGCCGCCGAGAACAAGAAGATTCCCGCCGTGCTGCAGATAAGCCTCGATTGCCTTCCAGGCATCGGTCGGCACCGCGGAGCCGTAAGGAAGCACCAACAACTCGGCGTGATCGAGCGCGCCAGGAGCTGCGCAATGCCTCCAGATCCAGAAAGGCCGGATGCAGCGTCGCAGTGAGAGTCGCGCGGTCCACAGGCTGGCTGGCAACCGTGGGGAAACCCGGCTGCCAGAAGACGACTATCTGAGCCACACCGTGAGGGGAGAGGAGTAGGAGGAATAGGGCGGCGCGAAGAAGTGCTGGCATGGGCCCTCCGGCTGGGACGACCTGCTGCAAGAAAAATCAATCGACAACATTGGAAGGAATGGAGTGGCTAGGGTTCATATGCTCACGGATTGCCAGGGAAATTGATTTCGCCTTGCCCTCCTCGAGGACGTCGAGCAGACGCTTGTGCCGGCCCACAGAGTCACGTAGCGACTCCTTTGCGGAATGCCGTTGAATGCTGACAAAAGCCAACACCGAAGTGCAAAGCCGCTCCAGCGTGTTTTCCAACACGCGGTTTCCCGAGTAGCTCCAAACCGTTCGATGAAAACGGAGATCGGCTTCCGCGGCTCCATAATAGTTATTCTGCGTGATCTTATTTTCCAGGTCCGCCACGCAATCGCGCAGTTCCTTTTTGCCCTTCTCCGTAAGGTGCCGCGCGGCCAGACGAAAGGCCAGGTCCTCAAGATGGGCGCGCACTTCCAGCAACTCCACCATTTCCGCGCGTGAGAGTTTGGTAACCGTCGTACCTTTATCTTGTACACGCACCACCAGTCCTAAGTGCTCCAGCTGCAGCAACGCCTCACGTACGGGTACCTGGCTTACATGCAACTGACGAGCAAGGTGGGCTTCCTTAAGCGACTCGCCGGGCTGCAATTCGCCTGACAAGATCGCCTCACGCAGAATTTGGAACACCTCCTTGGACTTGGAGAGAGTTCGGATCGGCTTGAAGGGCTTTCGCACGGTCTAATACTAAACGAATGCTTACTCCTTATCGATACTCGGCTATCGCTTCGCAGATTTGGAAAGTGCAACGCTTCGGCGGCTGGCGGAATAAGCGTGACAGACCAGGCCCAGCGGAACCGTCGCGAGCACACCCATCACCCCGTACCAAAGGAACGACCAGCTGGTGAATTCCACCACCGCGAGCACACATACATTGCCCAGGAAGAAGGCGGTCATCATTGCCCATCCTTCCATTTGCCAGGGACTGAGTGCCAGGATGAACAAGCCGAGTAATGGTCCTCCGGCAATCCCGATGATCGCCGCAGTACCCTGAACGAGGGTGCCGAAGCGCTCCGCCACAAACGACAATCCTAGAATCAACAGGCCGTACAGGACGGTCAAAACCCGAGCCGCCCTCAGCTTTGCAGTCAGGCTCACCGATCGCCAACGTCCCAGGGATTCTGGGATATCAGTCAGGGTTACAGTCACCATCGCGTTCAATCCGCCAGATACGGCCGACATGCTGGCCGAGCTCAATGCCGCTGCTAACAAGCCAGGCATTCCTATGGGTAATTCACTGCGGACAAAGTAAGGCAGAATCTGGTCTGCGCTGCGTACCGCGCCGCTCGTCAGGGGGCTGGTGTGCTGTTGGTAGAAGGCGTAAAGTGCGACACCGGTGAAGTAGAAAATGGTAACTACGGGAAGGCTGATGCAAAGCTTGACCCATAAAGACTGCCTGGCCTCAGCCGCATCGCGAACGCTCAAGTATCGTTGGACTGCTATTTGGTCGGTGGCCATTTGTATGAGAAAGCCGACACCCCCGCCGATCAACAATCCCCAAATCGTGATCCGTACGTGCGGATCAAAAGAGGAACTAAGGGCAAACTTGTTTCCCTGGGAGGCGATTGCCAATACGGAGGGCAGGCCTCCGGGAACTCTGCGAATGATCGTCAGAAGGATGGTTATCTGTCCACCGACCAGGACGAGGCATTGCAGGAAGTCTGTCCAGATGACCCCACGCATTCCACCTAAAGCGGTGTAGACCGTGGCCAAAGCCGCGTTCGCAATGAGAGCCATGTGCATCGGAATACCCGCTAGCTGCTCCAGGGCGAGAGCGGGTGCGTAAATGGCAATGGCAAGCCAGAGCAGACTGCGAAAAATAAAGGCGAGCGACCCCAGCAGGCGAACCGCCTTGGAGGATTTCCGCTCCAGGATTTCATACGCGCTGAAGACCCCGGGCATCAAAAACCGCGGTACAAAGACAAAGCCGGTCACGGCCGTCGCCCAGATCAAACCGAGAAGGACGAAGGCATAAGAGAAGCTATGAAGATAGACCTCGGCCGGTGCGCCTAAATACGTTGCAGCGGAGAATAAGGCGGCGAAGATCGAGACCCCGATCAGGAACCTGTTTGCTTTGCGATCTGCGAGGAGAAAATCGTCGAGGGTCGTTTTATCGTTTTTGGCAAATGAGATACCGACGATGGTTGAGATCGCCATATAGGTCAGAAGGATGGCGAGATCAACTTTGCTTACATGCAACGGACGATGCCTGCCTTCAAAGGAATCTCAAATCGCGACTGCGCCCTGCTGCGGCATTACGAGAGCCAGCTCAGACAGGAATTGTTGCTGCTGAGCCCGGCTTTCGAACTGGTCACCGTTGAGCGTGGGCCCGCATGCAAACCCGGCAGACTCGAGAGCAGCCTTCAGCGCGGGAAGAAACGGATACTTCACCAGCACTGCAATAAGTTGGTTAAGGCTCCTCTGTAGTTGGCGCGCCTTTTCCCACTCACCTCGTAATGTATGCCTGTAGAGCGCCACATAGATCTCAGGGACCAGATTATACGTCGACCCGATTCCGCCTTGAGCTCCCATGAGCAAGCCCGCGGCCAGCACCTCATCACGTCCGTTATAGACCACTTTCCCTGAAGCGGCGAGTTGCTCCAGCAGGAAGAGATTGAAATCGGTGAACTTTACCCCTGATACGTTCGGTAGAGCGCAAATCTCTCGAAGTTCTTCCGGGTTTTGAAAGGCGTTCGGGCATACCTCGGGGAAGTAATACAGAATGAGCGGCAGTGGCGAATGTTCGGCCAGACGCTTGTAATAGTCACGGACCTGCGGAAAGGCTCCCTGCGTTGGGAGACTGCTGATCGCATGCGCGCCTGCCTTCGCTGCGTGCACTGCCAGGCGGATAGCGTCTTCTACGCGCGGCGCCCCCACGTGTACCAGAAGCTTCTTGCCCTCGGGAAGAGTCCTCATCAGGCACTCGACGAGAGCCTCCCGGCCGGCGAGTGACATCCGCATACCTTCGCCAGTAGAGCCGGCAGCATAGACTCCATCCACACCGGCAGCCATGAGCCGGGCCAGGAGCCGCTCTGCTACGCCGGTCGCGAGCTCACCATCGCCGGTGAGAGGGGTGACAATAGCCGGATAAATACCACTCAGCGAAGCATCGTTCACAGGCTGCTCTCCGTCGAACATGGTCTGTCATGATTTTCGATAACCAGATTGGCCATCGGCCCGGTGCTGCGATACTGCTGAATATTGTGCAGAAAGAGGTCGATCAGCCCATCCACCTCACCGTCGAAGCGGCCGCCTGCGTGCGGGCTTACCAATACATTTTCAAGATCCCAAAGGCCACTTGTCCCGGGCAGAGGCTCTTGAACGAAAACGTCTAGTCCCGCGCCCGCAAGTCTCCCACCTCGCAACGCCGCCTCGAGCGCGTCCTGATCCACGAGTGCCCCGCGCGACATGTTGTAAAAATAGCCTTCGCTCGGCATAGCATCGAATTCCGCGGCGCCGAAAAGTGGCTCACTTCGAGGCAGTGCTGCGATCGTCAAAACAACATGCCGAGCGTGCCGCAACGCGATATGTAGATCGTCCAACGCGTACGACTCAGCGATGAACGGAACCGCCTCGGAACCCCTGCGCACCGCGAGCACCCGCATGCCGAGCGCATGGCATCGTTGAGCGAGGGCGCGCCCGATGGCACCGAGGCCGACAATGGCAACCGTACTCCCGGCTAACAGGGAATAGTGGTTCGCTCGTCTCCACTGATGGCGCTGTTGCTGCCGCGTGTGCAGCGAAACCTGGCGCGTAAAAGAAAACATCATCGAAAGGCAGTGCTCGGCTACCGCCACGGCCGCCACCCCGCGGGCGTTAGCCAGACAAAAGCCGCGTTTGCTTGTGAGCACTTCCGTCATGTACTGGTCGTAGCCGGAACTGGGGAGTTGGAAAAAACGGATCTGGCTTTCCTCGAGGACCAGGGGCGGCGGCCACCCGAAGACGACTTCAGCATCCAGAAGCGAGTGTCTCCAATCAGCGGGTTTCTCCGGAAGGAAATCAGCAACCGCCCAGCCAGCCAGTTGGCTGGCGATCCGTTGGCGCTGGTGTCCGTTGAGCCCGTCGATAGCAACCACTACCCGTTTCAGCATCTTTGCCGTCGTTCAGGAGCAGGCTACCGTAATCTGATCCACAGACTTTTTACGAGAGTGCGAAGTACTTTGTCAAGTATTTGTTATTGATATTATATTGTTCGTGCACTTCGAGGTGCTCCATGATCGCTACCCAAACCAGCACACCGCTCAAGCGCGCCTGCCCCGCGCTCCTGCTTCTGCTCCTTTCATCTTTCGTGAGTCTCTCGTCGACACGGGTCATGGCTGCACCCGCGGGGGAACAATTCGATAGCACAAATCTGTGGAACGCCAGCGTCGGCGGCTATCAAACCTACCGCATTCCCGGCATTGTCGCTACGAAACGCGGCGTCATCATTGCCTACACCTCGGCTCGTCGGACTCTCGAGCTTGGAGATTGGTCAAACATCGACATCGTAATGCGCCGAAGCATCGATGGCGGCCGCACCTGGGAGCCGTCGCGGCGCATCGCCGGCGACAGTCACGGCACTACCGACAATCCGGTGGCGATCGTGGATCGCCAGACAGGCACAATCCACTTTCTCTTTCAAAAGAATTACGCCCGCTGCTACTACATGCAGAGTAAGGACGACGGTCGCACCTTCTCCGAGCCAGTCGATATCACGGCTGTATTCGAGAAGTTTCGTCCCGAGTACAACTGGAATGTGATTGCGCCGGGCGTAGGCCATGCGATCCAGCTGCGAAGCGGGCGCTTGCTGGTTCCGGTCTGGTTGGCAAATGGCGCGTCGGAAGGGCCGATCGTGCGTGCTCATCGGCCATCTGCGGTGGCAACGATCTATAGCGACGACCATGGAAAGACCTGGAAGCGTGGAGAAATCCTTAGCATCGACTCGCCGGAAACACCCAACCCGAGTGAGTCGATGGCGGTCGAGTTAGCGGACGGAACCGTGATGATGAACATCCGCAATGAGTCCTTACTGCATCGCAGGCTCGTGTCGATCAGCCCGGACGGAATCAGCCACTGGTCCAAACCCAAATTTGACGACCAGCTTTTCGAGCCGGTCTGCGCAGCCAGCATCGTCCGTTACAGCACCCATCCGCCTGATGATCGCAACCGCATTCTCTTCTCCAATCCCGACAGTGAAGGCATCCCGGGAGTAGGGGCGCACCAATTTCACGCCCGCCAGGTTCTGACCATCCGAATGAGCTACGACGAGGGGCAAACATGGCCAGTGAAAAAACTGATTGACCCGGGCGTAACCGGATATAGCGACCTCGCAGTCGCACCCGATAAGACTATCTACTGCATCTATGAAGCTGGGGCGAATCGAGGGCACGAAACGGATAACAGCCACATCACGGTAGCTCGATTCAACCTTGCGTGGCTGACGAGTGAAACAGCGACGGGACCGCAATAAAGAAACCGGTGGGAGGTAGCGCTTCGACACGATGAAACGTCAGATGAACCGCCGCAGTTTCATTCAGGCCGGGGTTGCTCCCGCGGCCCTGATGCTGTTGGACCATCACGCCTTCGGGCTTCCTAACGACGAAACAAAGGACCTGATTGCGGACAGAATTGTCGTCAGCGGGATAGAACTGAAGACAGCCAGTTTGCCACCCGGTCTCTCGTTGGATACGAAAACCGGCCTGGTGATGGCCAAGCCCATCACCAGCCAGATTATCTACCGTTCCCCTACACATGCATTCGAGGTACGGGGAACCATTACGCCGAAAGGCGATTATCTGGTCATGGCGCCGATCGGAGAACACTACGGCCCCCCCTCTAAGGTCAACTACCTCGCTGCATTTCGATCTCGCGATCGCGGGAAAACCTGGACCGGTCCGACCGATCCGATGAAGACCGCTTACTCCATGCATGGCTTCATTCCACTCATACCGAAAGGCAGTAATCGGCTGTACGCGTTTGGCACGCAGGCAATTCCTGCACTGCAGGAAGGCAAGGAGAATGCCCCGATCGGATTCCGCTTCTCTAACGACGATGGCTACACCTGGTCGGACGTGCATTTGATCAAGCCTGAAAACGACCCCAACTTCAAGGGAATGTCGGTGATGCGGATGTGTGAGACTGCGAGCGGCGTATGGCTGCTCGGCTCGCACGAGGCGACCTGGCAGGAGAACAAATTACTGTCAACCCGGCAATACGTTCTGCGTTCCCATGATCAGGGGAAGACCTGGACAGTGTTTCCACATCCGCGCCCGGACGGATGGTACGTTGCGAGCAAAGGGCGCATGGACGAAGGCAGGCCGATCAGCCTGGGAGGCGATCACGTACTGCTCATGATCCGCACTCCCGAAGGTCATCTGTGGGCGAGCTGGAGCGAGGATGCCGGCATGACCTGGTCAACGCCAGAGCCGACTTCACTCATCCACCCGGATGCTCCTCCCATGTTGTTCCATATGCCTGATGGAAAGACGTTAGCGTGTTTCCATCACAATTCTTCCGGCGATTGGAAAAAGGGACGCAGTGAGGTCTGGGTTTCATTTTCGACCGACGGCGGGCACCACTGGACGGCGCCACGCTTTGTACTGGCAATTGCCTCAGTGCCGAAGACAAACAATGGCTTCTACGACTATCAGTGCTCTTACCTGGATGCATTTTGTGATGGAGAGCAGATGCATTTGTTCTTTCCGCTGCGCTGGAACACCGTCACGCATTTAACCGTCAAGGCCAGCGCATTACAGACAATGCCCACAAAATCAGAGCTGGAAAAGGGATGACGACCGCGGGGCGAGGAAGTGAAATGCAGCATTCTGCAGCGGTACGGCGAGGGCCTACGCTCCGCCTCATGGTAGGGACGATCGCGCTCCTGGGAGGATTCCATATGTTGTCCAACGCCGCTGTTCCTCAGCAATCCTACGAGTGGCACGATCTTCCTCCACTTCCCCAATCGATAGCCGGGCAATGCGTGGGCACGATTGGAGACCTTTTAGTGGTGGCAGGCGGATCAAGCTGGACCGCGCCCCCGTGGGCCGGGGGCACCAAGCATTGGTCTGATGAAGTGTTAGCTCTGGCACCGGACGGGCAGCAATGGCAGCTCATAGGCCATCTTCCACGTCCGATGGCGTATGGCAGCGCGGTGCAGGTGGGCAAACAAATGCTTTGCATCGGCGGCCAGGATGCGGAGCGGGCTTACAACACGGCCTTGCAGTTGGGCCTGGATGGAAAGAAACTCACGATCAGGAATTTACCCAACCTTCCACAGCCGATCACCAATGCCCAGGCCGCCCTCGCGGGAGACAAGGTGTACCTGGTTGGCGGCCAACACACACTCAATGCAAAAGATGTATCGAGTGAAATCTGGAGTTTGAACCTTTCGGATCCGCGGCCATCGCAAGCGTGGAAGAGTGAACCTTCGCCGCCATGGAAACATGCCCGAATCTTGCCGGTAGTGGCTGGATGTGGACATGACCTATACGTCGCAAGTGGAGCGGACCTCCGAGTCGACGACGGCGGCACATCGCATCGAACCTACCTGAGCGATGCCTGGCGGCTCAAAGGAGGGGTTTCGTGGGAGAAGCTTCCTGACCTCCCGTCTCCGGTTACCGGTGCGCCTTCCATTTGCGATGAATCGGGCTCTCTGCTCGTCTTTGGCGGAGACAATGGGAGCCTGGCGGAACAAATCACAACGCTGAAGGATCAGCATCCTGGTTTCAGCCTCAAGACCTTGCGTTTCGATTTGCATAAGGCAACCTGGTCCACCGGTTCTCAGCTGCCGGTGAGCCTGGTTACTACAGGCGCGACACTCTGGCACGGGCAATATGTGATCGCCGGCGGCGAGAACCAGCCCGGCCATCGCTCCAGTCGCGTAATCGCAATGAAACGTGGTGGTTGAGGAGTATCACAACCTAATAGTCACAGCCGCGGATCACTTCTACGGTGTGGTTTTCGATCCAATCCCAGTCCAGTTCCACGCCGAGCCCTGGGCCCGACGGCAAATGCTGGCAGCCATCGGCCTGCAAGCGAAGAGGATCGCCCTTGAGACCGAAGCGAAACATGGGATGATGCGATTCCAGGAAGCGCGAGAGCCTGGTCGAGCAACCGACATGCAGGTTGGCCACGTCCAGCAGTGGCGACGAAGCGGTGTGGATCTCTAACTCAAATCCCAGCAGTTCACACATACCGAGGGCCTTCAGCAGACCCGTGATCCCGCCTTTATGGTGGACATCCGCACGGACGATATCGATGGCGCCATCGACCATATAGTGAGGCAGCTCGGTGAGGCTGACCGTCTCTGCCGCCAGCACCGGCGTGCGGATCGCAGCGGCCAGCTTCTTCAATTGGACGACATGGTCGTCGGGAAATGGCTCTTCGAACCATTCGAATTTCAACTCGTCCAATTCGTAGCCGATTTTCAGCGCATCTTCGAAGGAGAGAACGGCAGAAGAATCGACCATCAGAGGAAACTCGAAGCCCGTCACTTCCCGGGCGCGCCGCAGCCTCGGAATGTCCAGCTTCGAGCCACCGGAAAGCTGAAGCTTAATCCCCGCATAGCCCTCGCCCAGTTTCTTGCGGACTTCGCGCTCGAGTTCCTCTACAGTGCCAATCGTCTGCGGCGGGCAGGTCGAATAGAGCGGCACCCGATCGCGATACTTGCCCAGCAGCACGGCGATGGGCAAGCCAGCAACTTTGCCTTTGATATCCCAGAGCGCGACATCCAGGTTTGACCAGATCGTCTCGGTAAAGTTGTAGAGGTGGCGCTGCTTCATGCGCAGCTTTTGCCATATGGCTTCGTGGTTCAGGGGATCCTGACCGACCAGGTCGTAATAGAAAATATCGTGCACAGCGTAAGCGGATCCCCTGCCTTGTCCGAGGGGCCCATAGTCCATGGTGTGCCCATCGATCCCCTCATCGGTATGCAGGGTGGTGAATGGGAACTCCCAATAAGGCACGTGGCCGCTTGGGATCGCGCGAGGGGCAAACCATGGCTCTGCTCCCAGCCTGAGCCGGCGAGTGGTGATTTCGGTGATCTTCATATGGGGTTCTCCTTTAGAGCACTCGATTTTCCAGCGTCTCGCCATCACGAAAGCTGCACAAGTTTCGTATCACCAGCGCACAGAAGCGCTCCGGATGCCCTTGCGACAGCCCAGCGCTGTGCCCCGTGATCAATACATTGTCTCCAAGATTCCACAACGGACTATCCTCGGGCAGCGGCTCAACCAGGGTCACATCCAAACCTGCGCCGGCGATTCTCCCCTGGGCCAACAATTCGTAAAGCGCTGCCTGATCCACCGTCGTACCGCGTGACACGTTATAGAAATAAGTTGTGGGCCGGAACGCTTCCAGCACCTCGCGGGTGAAGAGCTTCTGGTTTTCGCGATTTCCTGAAGCCGTCAGAAAGACGTGATCGGCTTGGCTGACAGCGAGCTTCAGGTCAGTCACCGGGAAACTCTTCTCCATCTGGGGGATGATCTTCGAGTCGTCTCGGGCCACGGAGATCACACGCATGGCTAAGCCCAAGCAACGTGCCGCAAGTTCCATCCCGATACTTCCGGGACCTACGATGCATGCGGTCGTTCCGGCAATCTCTGCATAGGGAGCATGACGACAGAAAACCTTCTGCTGCTTATCGTGAATATGGAGGGGCAGCCGTCGTGCTAACGCGAGCATCATCGCGACGCAATGCTCGGCAACCCCGATCGAATAGATTCCCCGTCCAGAGCAGATGGCGATGCCGCTGTCTCGCAGTTCGGGGCCTTCGTAAGCATCCCACCCCGAAGATCCGATCTGGACCAAACGCACATTCGTGCCAGGAAGCAATCGCGGATCGGGCCATCCGACAACAATCTGGACGCTCTCAAGTTCCGTTCGATATTGCTCGGCCGAGGTGCTCTGCGGAATTCTCCGGACCGAGGCCCATCCTTGCACGGCATGGCAAATCCGGTCGAACTGGTCCTCGGTGAAATCGTCCACCGCAACCAGAATCTGTTGTGGAGCATTCACAGCTTTCATACTGTGACATCCTCAAACAACGATGGGATGTTTTCTCGCGCCACCACTCTCAACCGTTCGACTTCCGATTCAGGGACACCCGTATAGGGCCATCGCAGTCGTGTGCCCACGGGGGCCCAATTGCCAACACAAGCCAGCAACTTATCAAGGGCCATGTTCGAATGGCCCTTCACGTCCCGGTAGGGAACGACATGCGCGCTCATAAATTGCCGTATCTGCGCTTCGATTGCGAGGGCCGCGGGCAGGTCCGTTTGCATAAGCCGGTTCCACCGCTTGGCGCCCCTCGGCTGCAGACAGGCGACGTTGGAATAACTTCCTGCCGCCCCCCGGGCGTACCCTGTCGCCAGTGCATGTCCGGGTACGAAGATAGATAGCCGGCCCGCCAACGGCCGCATGCGTTCATACCACCGGTCATCGCCACCGCCCACTTTGATTCCCACCAGGGATGGGATTTGCCGGCACAACACAAGGTAGTCCTCTGGTTCGAGCACGCGTTTGGCGTGGGGAGGGTTGTAGAGAACCAGGGGGACCGGCGCAATCGCCTCGGCCATTCGCTCCAGGTATGCAATCGATTCCTGGAGCGTGAGGGGATACCAATCGGGCAGAATCACCTGAACGGCTCCCGGGGAGAGCTGGGCGGCTCGCCGCGCACGATCGAGAGAGAGTTGAGGAGTCGGAAAGCACGCCCCAATCTGAAAGGGCATACCCGCCGCTTCGCACTTCAGAGCCAGCAACTCATTCAATTCAGTGAACTCAAGCTCGCTGAGCGAATAGAATTCTCCAGCGGTCCCGTGGGCATAGATTCCATCCACCCCGGCGCGGATCAGGTAGTCCAGCTGAACCTCGACCCGGGCCAGGTCGATCCCATCATCTGCATCGACGGGCAATAAAAGGGTGGCATAGGTTCCTGTAATGTCCGAGGCCTGGAGCGATTTCATAGGTGCGAAGGGCATCCCTGAGAAAGATTATCAATAATACATGGACAGAGTCCCGGCGGCATGTCCCCGACGTCTAACCACCAGATTCCATGAACCACAGAAAAGAAGATGGACCCTTGACAACCGCGTGATGGGCTGCTTAATCTTCTTATCGATAATTGATACTCGCGTGCAGCGAGGGGTTTGCCCGATCCTCCATCGGCATCCTCAGGAGTTCGCCATGAAGCCAGTCGTCGCGCGGTCCTTTCCCGTTCTTTGCTCTTGCTTGCTTGCCCTGCTGGTCACGCTCCCGCTCTCCGCCCAGATTGGCGGAGGCTCCATCGTCGGGTTCATCTCCGACCGTTCGAGCGCCGTCGTTCCAGGCGCCCAGGTGAGCGCAACCAACCTCGAGACCAATGTCGTTACCAGCACGGCAACCAACGACCGGGGCTACTATGAGTTTCCCTTGTTGCCTGCCGGGACCTACTCCATCGAGGCCACACACGGCGGGTTTCGCCCTGCGAAGAGCCCGGGATTTGCCCTTAGTACCAGCACCAAGCCCAGGGTAGATCTAACCCTGGACGTAGGCAGCACCAACAGCACGGTGGAAGTCACTTCTCAAGCGCCGCTGCTCAATACAACGATTCCGGACGTGGGCATCGTTATCGACTCGCAGAAGGTGGAAAGCTTGCCGCTGGACGGACGGAATTGGCAGCAGTTGGTCGGCCTTCAGGCGGGGGGCAATGCTTCGCCTTCGAATACAGTGGGCAGTCGAGGCGGGATGACCTTCAATGGCTCTCCCGGTTACGGAAACCAACTGTATTTAGATGGGGTCGACATGTCGTTTGGCGAAATTGACTCCGCGGGCACCGATCAGGCTGCCGGCGCAGGAACTTCTCTGATGGGAAGCGTAAGCCTGGGAGCTGTCGACCAGGTGAAAGTGGACAGCAGCTCCTTCGACGCGGAGTACGGCAACGCTACCGGCGGCGTGGTCAACCTGACGTCAAAGTCCGGGACCAACAAATTCCACGGCGGAGTCTGGGAGTACTTTCGAAACGACATTCTCGACGCAAATAACTACTTCTCCAATCTGAATCATCTCAAGAAGCCTCCGCTTCGCTGGAACCAGTTCGGTGGCAACATCGGCGGTCCAATCATGAGAGACCGGCTGTTTTTCTTCTTCAACTATGAAGGCGCTCGCGTCCTTCAGGCGGAGACACTGAGCGGCTACGTGGCCACGCCGGCCTTGATCTCGCAGCTTACGCCGGCGCTTGCCGCTAATATCGAAGGCTTACCCACGACGTATGCGACGACTACGAATCCGCTGCTCGGCTACAGTACGCGCAATGCGCAGACCACTGACACCGAAAATACCACCCTGTCGCGTGTGGACTATGCCGCCGGCCGGCAACGGCTCGGCGTTCGTTTCAGCTATAACTGGTCAAACTACCTTAGTCCGGCGTTTCGTCCGGCTAACATTCAGTCCGCTCCCTATCATTACTACAACACCGTCATCGAGCACACGTACACCCTCTCGTCAAACAAACTTAACGAGTTCCGCCTCGGCTTTAACCGCAACAACCTCAACCGGCACAACAGTACCTTGAACGTATTGCCGGGTTGGTTTGAAGTGGATCCTGTAAGCCTGGTCGGCGACTTTCAAAGCATGATTCACTACATTACAAATACGTATACGCTGACGGATAATTTCACCGTCATTCACGGCCCGCACACATTCAAGGTTGGATTCCAGGGTTATCGGTTAAACAGCACGCGGATGCAAAACACGGGGATGACCGAGTACTACAACACCCTGGCCGCTCTCATCGCCGACCAACCAGCAACGATTCGCATCACCTTCGATACCCCTAAGGACCTGGGCTCGTGGAATTTCGGATTTTACGGGCAAGACTCGTGGCGGCTAAGCCGTCAGCTACAGGTAAACTTTGGCCTGCGATACGACTACTTCACCCCGTTGAAGGGCGGCTGGAACCTCGCCACCTCTGACCCGTTTGGACCGTTTATCACCAACAAGGGCCAGGGTATGTGGGCATCCAATCCACACAATTTCGGCCCCCGTGTAGGTTTTGTTTGGAATCCGCAGGCTGACCAAAAGCTTGTCGTCAGGGCCGGGGCGGGTATCGCCTACATGCAGACTCAGCCCTTTTTCATGTATGATTTCGGCTTCATCAACCCCCTGATTCCTTTTTCTCTCACCGTAGCGCCCAGCGACTTTCCGCCCGGATACCCCCTGGCATTTCCCTTCCCGCAATCTACATTTACGCAGCAAATCATTGCTGATCCCAACTCCATCGAGACTCTTGGTATCGCCCTGTCCCGCACTGTCGCCGACCACCATCTTCCCGACGGCACTTCCAACCAATGGAATCTAAGCCTCCAGCAGACGCTCGCTCCCAACCTCGCACTCCAAATTGCGTATGTCGGCAACCATGTCTATCACCTTTACTACAACACGCTGCCGAACCAATTCGAGGCCCACGCCGGTCCGAGGCCTGACCCAACTTACTCCACGGTCGAGATCATGCAGAATGTTGCTACCTCAAGTTACAACGCGCTGCAGGTTTCGCTGAACGAGCGGAGCTATCACGGCCTTGTGCTCGACGCTTATTACACCTGGGGAAAGACGATGAGCTACGGCACCGCTAACGACATCAATAACATCGGTAGCAATAACGTTCAGGATCTGAGCAATGTCGCTGGATCTTATGGACCGGTGGACGGAGACATACGCAACGTCTTTACCATGGATTACTCTTACCTGGTGCCCACGGTCGCCTTTGCCCGCGACTCCGCAGTCGGCAGGGCGGCTTTAGGTGGTTGGCATTTCGCCGGCATCCTTTCCTATACTTCAGGACTGCCGTTCAATGTGCTCGCGGGCCTGGACCTGGTCCGCAATCAGCGCATCACCGGAGACCGGCCCAACCTGGTTACCGGCACGAACCGTTACATCAAAAACAGAAACACACGGCAGTGGTTGAATCCTGCAGCATTCGACAACCAGACACCTTATAAAGCACAGGAATTCGGGAATTTGGGCTATAACGCGTCTTTTGGCCCGAGGCAGTTCAGTTATGATGCCGCGCTTCACAAGGCTTTCAAGATCACCGAGGGAAGCACCTTAACCTTCCGTGGCGAAGCGTTTAATGTTATGAACCACGTGAACTTCAGCACCCCGGTAAACGCGATGACGACACCTAATTTTGGAAACATACTGGCGGGCAGCAGCGGGCGAGCATACCAACTCGCATTGACCTATGCCTTTTGAGGCATTCGGAGCCCGGTGATTGATGTCCATTACGCGTAGAACGTTTCTTCATGGTCTCCCTGCGATGGCGATGTATCCGCCCTTTGCGGGGATTGCCTCTGTCGCTCCCGTCAAGTCCAGCTATTTGTCTTACCTTCCGATCGACTTGTCCAGGGGTGGAGTGCAATGTGGAATAGACGACCTGGCGCCTTATAGCCGGATGAAGATTGGAGGCGTCTCGGTCACAACCGGCACTCTGCCCGGAGCTCTGCGCTATGCGTCAGATGTCGGGGTGGTGGTTCCGGGATGGGTCGAGGTTCGGGCGATCCATCGTTTCCCGCAGCCCGACCTTGGGTTGGGAAAAGTTAAGCACCTATGGAGTTCGGATTCCGATCCGGTTGTGTACGTTGATTGCCCACGTCCGTTCATAACGCCGGCAGGCGATTATCTGCTGACGATCATCTCTGGCAAGGCACACTACGGGTTCACCGACCCGCACTATAAAGCGAACGACATTCTTTTGTATCGTTCGAAAGACAAGGGAAAAACCTGGATCGGCCCCTCGCTTTCAACCGCAATTCCCTACAATCAGCACGCCTGGGTTCCCCTGGTGCCGCAGCGCTCGAAACGAATTTATGTTTTCGGTACGGAGCCTGCTCCGGGTGATTTCGATGGCTTTGAAGATGCAGGCATTGCCCTTCGCTTCTCCGACGATGATGGCCATACTTGGTCGGAGCCGCGGCGCATCCGGCCACAGAACGAACCCGATTTTCAAGGCATGTGGTGTATCAATATGACGGAGACGGAAACCGGTGCCTGGCTCTTGGCTCCGCACGCGGGCACCTACGGACCGGCCGTGGGGCACCCTGACCGTTATCGTCTTCGCAGCACTTCGCTCTATGTACTTCGCAGCGAGGATCAAGGCAAGAGCTGGACATTGTTGCCCGGGAAGCGTCCCGGTGGTTGGCAATGGAAGCCGGCACAGCGCATGGATGAGGGACGCCCGCTCGCACTTGGACATGGCAACGTCGTGCTCTTCGCGAGAACTGAGGAGGGCCACATCTGGCAGTTGCGGAGCAGGGACGATGGAAAGACCTGGTCAGATCCCTTTCCCACACCACTGGTCCATCCCGACGCTCCACCCATGATTGAGAAATTGTCTGACGGCAAAACGATGATTGCGCTCCATCATAACCGCAGCACGGGTGGCGGCTTCAACCGCGACGACCGATCCGAGGTTTGGATTTCTCTCTCCCATGATGATGGTGTCACCTGGACCGAGCCACGGTTTTTCATGTCGACGGCAACCACGATCACCCGCAAACTCTTCGGCTCGGAGCAATACTGCATCACCTACTGTGATCTGCTAGCGGATAACGGAACTCTCAACATCTTCCTCCCCCACCTCTGGCGCCAGATCCTTCAGGTGAGGATGAAGGAGACCGATCTGGGTAAACTTCCTACCAAAAGAGATCTGTTCGGCGCCTGAGGTCTGCCGGGAATCCAAAAAGATGTTTAAATACCTCCGTGAACTCACCACGTTCCGAGAGGTATCTCAAGATGTCTTCGATCTCCCGTCGCAGGATGCTCAAAAGCACGATCGCAGGTACTGCACTCGCCTCCACGTCCCCTATGTCTTCTTCCGTGGCCTGGGGTCAGGAAAAACCTGCGCCCGCTCCCGATCATCCGATCCAAAGGAAGGGGAATATTCGACAGTCTGTCAGCCGCTGGTGCTATCCCAAAATGACACTGGACGAATTGTGCGCTTATTCAGCGCAGATCGGACTGAAAGGAGTCGACCTGCTCGAGCCGGCAGATTATGAAGCGCCTAAGAAGTATGGCCTGATTTGCACCATGGGCTACGTGGGGGCCGGTACGATTCCCGATGCACTGAACGTGGTTGCCAATCACGACAAGATCGAGGAGGCAATGCGCCTCAATGTCCCCCTGGCTGCTAAAGCCGGCGTACCCAATGTTATTACTTTCTCCGGAAACCGCCACGGCATGTCGGATGAAGAAGGCGCAAAGAATGTGATTCTCGGGCTGAATCGGGTGAAGAAGATTGCGGAAGACAACAACGTCGTCCTGTGTCTGGAGCTGTTAAACAGCAAAGTCAACCATAAAGACTATATGGCGGACCACACCGCGTGGGGGGTCGCGGTCATGAAGGAAGTGAATTCTCCCCATGTGAAGCTGCTCTACGACATCTATCACATGCAAATCATGGAGGGCGATTTGATCGCCACCATCAAAGCCAACATTCAATGGCTTGGCCACTTTCACACCGGCGGCGTACCCGGACGGCACGAGTTGAACGATACGCAGGAGGTGCAGTGGGATGGCGTGATGCGCGGCATCGTAGAAAGCGGATATAAAGGATACGTGGCGCATGAGTTTGTCCCTACCGGCGATCCACGCGCCTCGCTTTTACAAGCGGTTGACCTCTGTGATGTATAAGATATCAGGAGGACCCTATGCGCAAATTAACCTTGCTGCTCTCGTTGTGCGTCGCCACAGTCTGCCTGGCCATACCGGCCAAAGGCGTGTATAGCTTCACCTTGAAGTCCATCGACGGCCAGCCGGTCAGCCTGCGTAGTTACCATGGCAAGGTTCTTCTGCTGGTCAACGTTGCCAGCAAGTGCGGCTATACCCCGCAGTACGCGGGCCTGGAATCGCTGTACGAGAAGTACAAAGATCGCGGTCTGGTGATTGTTGGGATCCCGGCCAACAACTTCGCTTCGCAGGAGCCCGGCACCAATGAAGAAATCAAGAAGTTCTGCCATAACCGTTACAACGTGTCTTTTCCAATGATGGGCAAGGTCTCTGTGGTCGGCGCAGATAAGACACCCCTGTATGTCTTCCTGACAGACAAGACGGTGAACCCCCAGATTGGCGGCGAAATCAAATGGAACTTTACCAAGTTTCTCTTTGACCGGAATGGCAAGCCGGTGGAGCGCTTTGAACCTGCCGTCACTCCCGACTCACCCCAGGTTACGGCGGCCATTGAAGCAGCACTCGATAACAAGGACTAGGGATTTTCTTCTAAGATCTTTGGATTGATCCCCGCAGGCGGAGGCGCTCAATTTTGAGGCCAACGCAGGCTAGTAGAAACATCATCGATCCAAGATGCTTGGGATCGAAGAGGAAGCTCTCGTCAAGGTTGTAGATGAGAGTGAGAATCACGATGGTGAGATACCACTCCACGGCGCGAAGACGCGTATCATCCCGCGACCGGAAAAGGCACACCATCCCGTCGCGGAAGGCAAAGCCGAAGACCAATACGACGATTGCCAGGCCTACCACGCCCATCTCCAGCATCACGTCAAGAAAACCGTTTTGTGCCTGGGCCAGAACCCACGACACGGCGAGAATCACACGATAGGATTCTCCTTCCAGGCCAAGCCAGAATGCCTGGTAACCATAGCCAAAGAGTGGGCGCTTGGCTATGGACTCGGTGACCGCACGCCATATCCCAGTGCGTCCGGTCAGGGTCACGTCTTTCCCCAGCAGAGTGAACAGCGAGTCCGGCGAAAGCATGATCGCCGCAGTGGCGGCGCACATCACGACCAGCAGAAGAAAGCAGACTACAAAATAGTCCTTCTTCTTAAGACCATGCATTGCCTTCATGATTGCAAAAAGGAGAATGTAGATTGCGGTCAACACGTACGCGGTCGCGGCTCTGGAAAAGGCGATGGCGGCCAGACAGAAAAAGATTTGTGCAATCCGGACGGAACGCAGTAAGGGAGTACGCCCACGATAAGATACCGCCACGGTCAGAAAAAACAGCGCCATGTTGCCGAGGTAATTTTTAGCGCTGAAGATACCCTTCCACGCAGTCTCATGCCCACCCATTCGATCCAGACCATACTGTGGTAGAGCAAGGGCAAACACTATACTGGCCACCACGGTCACGGTGCCCAGAACAAGCAGCAGTTCCAACACCTGATCGAGGGTGTAGCGGGACATTATGTAGTACAACAGCAGCACGCCGGCGAGAAGCAACGCACCGGAGCTGATAGTTCGGGTTGGCTGTTGCGAGACGGGATAGAGCAGAAGCGCGACTATAGGAAAGCTGGTAATCAACTTCATCTGCATGCCCATCCTGCGAACAGACTGGTGCCGCTGTAGGACAAACAGCATGCAGACCACAACGATGAAAAGCTTGCTCACCCGCTCGAAAAGCGCTCCCCCGGCAGAACTGGTGGCCACCACCCGATTGGCCGTAGGTTCATTCATGAACGGTGAGATACCGGCCAGAGCGAAATAGAGCAGCAGCAGCAACAAGCCCCAGGTCGAAAGGCTACTCCAGATATTTCCCGACTCTGCAGGCTCGGGATGAGCGGATGAGATAGCAGACATCAGTGAGTATAGATAACAGCGGAGGTGGCAGAGGCCAGAATTCCCTGACCGTTAACTCCAAGGTTGCGCATGAAGCTGAACGGAACATAGATCACGTCGTCCGGCAATAAGGCAACGTCCGCCTTCTTGCCCTTCTGGATCTCAGTCACCGGGAGGTCGATTTCCTGAACCCCTTCATTCGTCTGGCGCACCAATTTTGATTTGCCGACCGCTGCGGTGTGATTTGCGTAGCCCGCCAGAGCGATTGCCTGGAGCACGGTCATGGTCGAATTGTTAGTACTGATGGGATAACCGCCCGGCTTCAATACATCGCCCAGAACGTACACCACCGCGGCTTTGGGCACGATCACGGTATCGCCAGGAAATACCATCGGGTCGTCGGAAAAAGCGCTGGCTGCGGCATTGGAGAAGTAGTACTCGACCTTCCGTTTCGCGGCGCCGAAGCGTTCAATCGTAATGTGACGATCCGCCATATCTGTCAGTCCTCCGGCCATGGCCAGCACGTCAACCACTTTGCGCCCGGTATCGATTTCGTAAATCCCTGGCTTCACTACCTGGCCCATCACGGACGCATTCTGGGTTGCGTAGGCTTCCACGCGAACTGTCACCTGGGGATGGAGCATGACGCCGGCGGCCACCAGTCGATGTTCGATTTGACCGGCTGCCTGCTCCGGGGTCAGGCCAGATACGTTGACGCTACCCAGAAAGCTGAAGGGAATGGTTCCAGCGTCCGTTACCCGGGCGCGTTGTTCCATCTCTGGTGTGTCGTAGACCTGAAGGTGCAGGAGATCGCCGGGTCCAATCAACAGGCTCTCCTTCTGCGCCGGCAAACCGGTGCTTAAGAGAAAGAGCAAGAGAGTACAGAGCTGCAAACGTTTTTTCATGATGCCCTCGCCGCCGCGCGTTTCTGATATGACTCAAACCCCTCTACAGGCTGTTCTTTCACGCCATTGACCACAATATTGATCTTGCGGCCGCTGGTTGCCTGCACATCTTCAAGCATGCGATAGCTCTTCTCGAGCGCCGTCAAAGGGGTCTTCTGATGACGGGCCAAAAGCAGAACTGAATCGACCATGGAGCTTAGAACCGCAGCATCTGTGAAACAAAGAACGGGAGGCGCATCCAGGATCACGAGATCGTATTGCACTTCCCACACCCTCAATAGTTGCGCCATGTGTTGCGACGTTAAAAGCTCTGCAGGGTAAGGAGGCAATGGGCCGGCGGGTATGAGGAACAGCCCGGGAACTTCGCGCACCGGAATGGTCGCAGAGGCTCCGTAATCGGGCGGCAAATCCGCGAGCACAGTGCTCAACCCAATCTGGGGGGTCGTCTCGAGATTGCGATGCAACCAGGGATGCCGCAGGTCGGCGTCGCACAACAAAACTCGTTTGCCTTGCTGAGCAAACAGGATCGCGAGGTTCCAGCTCAGAAAGCTTTTTCCCTCTCCCGCCAGGGGGCTGGTCACCAGCACCGAACGCGGTGGGGCTCCACTGCGCGACAACATCAGAGACGTCCGGAGGGAGCGCAGCGACTCCACGAACAGGGACTGCGGACTGTCTAAAGCGGGCAGCGGCGATTTCTCAATCCAGATCATGCCGGCAGTCAGAATGGGCCGCTCTTTCTGGAATGGGAGCACGCAGAGTGGCATCGGACCCAGCTCACGGGAGATCTCGCGCAGATCCTGGATTTTGGGATCCGTCACGTCACGTAACAATGCGGCGACAGAACCGAAAAGCAATCCAGCCAGAATCGAGCACACCAGGTAGAGCAGCATCACGGGCTTCGCCGGGGTATCGCTGGCCCTGGCCCAGTCGACGATGGAAATGTTGGTTGAGTGCAGGCCGGCCAGGAGGCCAGACTCTTTGAGACGCCGCGACATGTCGTCATAAAGTGAACGGGTCTGGTCGGCTTCCTGGCGTGCCATCTGGTATTCAATGGTCTTGCTGTTGAGGGCCTCCGCCTCGCTCTTGTCGGCGTAAAAGTCGCGCCGCGTGTTCTCCTCCGTTTGCTCTGCAATCTTGAAGTCGTTGTGGGCCCGTCCGGCGACGCGGCCCACCTCCGCATGAATCGCTGCCTGCACCGCAGCCAGGTTGCTCTGGATCTCGCCCAGCTTGGGATAAGCCGGACCGAACTTTGCGGAGAGCTCTTGCAGTTGACCCTGCAGCGTTGCCTCCTGCAATCGCAGGTTCTGAATCAGAGACAGCGAAGTGCTGATACCGGAGGCAGCACCGCCGGTAATGGCATTTCCCGCTAATCCAGAAATCAGCTCCGCGTTGCCGCTCTTCACTACTTCGTTGACCGCACCCTTCAGGATGCGGTTGGACTGCGCCTGGGCTTCGGCTTGCGTCGCCATCTGGAGTTTCTCGAGCGTCGGACTATAAACCTGATCTTTACCATCCTTGTCCGTCTCCCCCAAGGCGAAGACGCCGGATTCCTGTTGCAGCTTCACCACTTTGGCCTGTAACTCCTGGGTCTTGGTGCGTAAGTCTCCCAGCTGGGAGCTTAACCATGATGTGGCCTGCATGGTGGCGTTAAAGCGTGCTTGATAACCCTTCTCGATCAGGCCTTGCAGCAGGTGGTTCACGACCGCCGCCGCGAGCTGCGGATCAGGGCTCAGGTATTCCACATCGATCAGCCGCGTTCCCGCCACCGGTTTTACGTTCAGTTCTTTATGGAACTTCTTGAGCACCCGAATGCGCCGGTGAGGTGAGTTTTCAAGCGACGCGCCCTTGGGATCGGGCTGGCCGCCAGGTGCGAGCAGACCCAGAACCCATCCAATCGGAGACCACTTTTGCTTAAAATCCTGCGTCTGCTCGAGATGAAGATCTTCGATCACGCTCAGGGCGAGCGAGTCCGATTGCAGGATCTTCGCCTGAGTCTGAATAATCATATTCACTTCGAGCGCGTCGGATGGTGCATCCGCGCCTTCCGTTGGGATGCCCAGGGAACTGGTGGAATCTTTCTGTAGTTCGATTTCTCCCACCGATTTATAACGCCTGGTGGAGATCAGAAGAGCTAAGACCGCGAGCAGAAAGAAGCCTGCCAGCGTTATGTAAATGATCCCACGGCGGCGCATAAGCATCATCCCGACCTCCCGCAGGGTGAGTTCGGGCAAGGATGAGTTTGCGGCGGCAATGACGACGTGCGAAGGTTGAAACGCTAGCTTATCCAGGATAGGCCTCCATCAGATTGGCCGGCTAAGTACGGTGGCGAAATGATCTTTCAGCCGCAGGAATGGTGACTCGAGCCAGCGATACGATGCGAACGCAAGAACGATCGTCATCGCCAACCCGAGGGCCTTGGTTGCCAGCAGCTGCCATCCCCACGCCGGGCGAAGCACACTTTGCAGAATGAGAATTCCCGTGAGGTGAAGCATGTAGAGTCCATAACTTCTCTTGCCCAGTTGCACTACCCAACGCCATTGCAGCAGTTGGTTTCGGCTGTGGAGACTTCCATACAGGATTGCGCCCGATGCAACGGAGACAACCATGCGCCCCAGCACCATGCGCATCGTTACCGGGCCGGGTTGGTCGACGAGCCAAGCCGAGGCGGCAATCCAGCTCACCACGCCCGCTCCTACCAGCAGCCAACGCCGGATATTTGTGAGCCTGGGCAGACGATCCGCGAAGAGCGCCAGCAGGATACCGAGCGCCAGCGAGTCGCAGCGTGACCCACTGCCGTAATAGATATAGCCTCCGCTCAGACCTGCGAGCACAATGCCGACCTGACTTAGGCTTGCGAACAGAAATGTAAGGATTCCGGCGATGATCATGCCGCGCCGTTCGAGGATTTTCATCAGCGCGGGCCAAACCAGGTAGAACTGTTCCTCAATCGAGACCGTCCATAAGGGAGAGCAGATCGATTGCGGTATGTCCGAAGACGGCAGCTATCCAGTTACCCGACAAAGAGCGATAGCCGGCAATGTAATACCAGGGAAGCGTTTGATGCGGAATCGTATGCGCAAGCACGATGCCCAGGGCAAGCACGGCAAAATACAGCGGCCAGATACGCAGGATGCGGCGCGGGTAGAACAGCCGGAGCGATATATTGCCCGTTTCCTCGCCGTTCCTGCAAAATGAGCGAGGTGATCAGAAACGCGCTTAACGCGAAGAACAGATCGACCCCTGTCCGCACCCGCTTTGGCGACCGCTGCCCACAACCCGGGCAGTGGCAAATGCAAGCTGCTATAGAACAACGTCTGCGAGGGCAGAGTGTGATAGATAAAGACGCCAAGAAACGCGTAAAACCGCAGCCATCAAGCTCCGGCTGATAGAAGCGGCGCCTGCCGCGGCTCTACCATGGGCATCTCGCCCAGCACTTGAATTAATTGCGCCATCTCAGCGTCCCGCCAGCAGCTGCTCGAAAACGTGCTCGAGACGATTGGTTTGTTGCGCCAGATTGAAATGTTCTACGACCCGCCTTCTGCCGGCCGAGCTGTAGCGGCTGCCACAGTTCCTCGTTTTGCATCAATTCGAGAATGGCGTCAGCGAGGGCCCCGGGGTTACGCTCATCCACCAGCAGACCCGTCTCCCCATGCTTGACCGCCTCGGGATTCCCCCACTTACCGTGCTTACCACCGGCAGGCCCATTGCCTGGGCCTCGATGAACACAATGCCGAAACCCTCGGCGTCGCCTGACTCGGCAACTACGCTGGGCACGCAGAAAATCGCCGCCCGCGCCATCCACTCCCCACCACGGCTGTGGGCTGGGTTCCCAAAAAGCGGCAACGTACCCCAACGCGGCAGCTTGCGCTTCGTACTCCGGGCGCAGCGGACCATCGCCAATCACCACCAACGGCCGCCGGGGCTGCGACGCTGCACCTCACCATGGCGTCAATCAAACTGCCGCAGCCTTTCTTCTCCACCAGGCGCCCAACAAACAGCACAAATTTTTCTCGCCGACTCGCCAGGGGCGGTTAAACCGCTCCACGTCCACTCCGATGGAATGAACGATCGTGCGCTCTTCCGGATAGCCCATGTCCAGCCCTCGTCTGCGTACATAGGATGAGCAGGAGAGAAAGAGCGCGCCCTTCTTCTGCAGTCTCTTGCGTCCTCGCAGATATTCCCGGCCCAAGCCTTGTCGCTCCCATGGCCTGATCGCTCATGGTGACGTCGTATCCATGTAAGGCCGTAACCAGCGGCACGTCCAAGCCGTTCCGCGAGTCCATCGCGGCGTGGCCATCGGGCGCGAAGTGCGCGTAGACGAGCCGCGGAGCTCTGCGCCCGTAAGCGTGCGAGTCTGCTCCCGCGTAGGACCTGCATAGCGAAAGCGAAGCTCTCGCAGCTTTCCCTCGCAGCCGCCCCCGTCGACTGTCCAGCTTGATGTCCCTGGGCAACTCGATCCCGCCATGCTGCGCCATCCCACGAAGAATGGTGAGAATCTGCGCATGGCTGCGGCTTGCGCCACAATGAACGTCTCCGATGGCGGTAACAGCTGGATACGGAAAACCACAATCGTCCCCTGGTTGGTCCGTGGCCGTTCTTTTGTCTTGTTTCGTCGATCATGGCGCTCGCGTGCCGGCCGCTCTGCCGCCGTCCAGAACCTCGCGGTAGAGTTGCTCATACCGGGGCGCGATCTGCATCCAGGAAAAACGTCTGGTGGCTTCCCGCGCCGCATGCGCCGATCTGCGCCAGTTTCTTTCCGGCAGGGACAGAACATGTTCCATATGCGCCGCGAGCCCCGTGGCGTCGCAGTCCATAAGGAAGCCGCTGACGCCGTCTTGAATTACTTCGGGATGCGCACCCACCGCGGTGACTAACACTACTGTGGCTGCGCTCATTGCTTCGACGGTGGAGAGCCCGAAGCCCTCATAGCTGGAGGCGGACACGAACAGATGGGCGCGTTCCATCAGCCGATATAGCTCTTCACGGCTGACCGAGCCAAGAAAGTGCACCCGGCCGCCAAGCCCAGCTCGATCACCCGACGCTCGAGCCCGCGCGCAGCGACGCGAAGTCCTCTCCCACCCATGCCAGACCAGCTGCGGATAGCGGTGCCTCAGCGGGCCATTGCCTCCAGCACTTTGTGCACGCATTTGTTCTCGGCCAGCCGCGAGATGCCCAAAACCGGCCAGGCACGATGCATTTCTTGAGGCCCCAGAAGCGATCGATATCGGCTCCGTTCTCAATCACCCGGATGCGTTCCGGGGAGACAATGCTTGCGGAACATTTCGCCATCATGCTGGCTTACACAAACCACCGCTCCCACTCCGCTTAGAGACTTGCGGGTATCGGTCTTGAAATACATTTTTTTCAGGGCCCAGCCCACTCGGTATGAAGAAACCCCCATGCGTACTCACCACCATCGGCACGCGATGCAGCAAGCGCAGCAGGCTTAGATAATCGACAAAAAAGTCAATGGCATGAATGTGCACCAGATCATAGCCGCGGATGAATGTTAATGCAGCCGGCGCGACTGGGTAGCGTCGCGGGCCCCAATGCCGCATGCGCCGCACCAGCAGGCCGGCTTCGACGGACTCCGCCGGCGCCATGGCGCCGCTCGAAAAGATCAGGCGAAGGGTTGCCACCTGCACCGTGTGCCCTTTCTGTTGCAGCGCCCCGCTCAGGCCTTCCACGACACTCTCCATACCGCCCTGCCCGGAAGAAACTGCCTGGTCAATTGAAGGATCTTCATATTGACTGCACCAACGCGCGAAGCGCGGGCCGCCGGCACATCCAATCGCGCAAGCGGCGGCGGCGGCGGCGCGGCAGCAACCACATGGCCAGAAAGATCGCGTAGTCGAGGGCCGTGCTCTTGCCATGGCGCAGGGATTCCAGCAGCAACACGGGAAATGCCCGCCATTCCCCCTGATCGGAAGCCTCGGAGGCGATCTGGTGCAGGACGAAGCCAGATAAGCGCGCGCCGTGAACAAGTGCCGATCGCTCCGCGCCCAATCGAGCGAGTATCGCCAGTTGGATTTACTGCTGACGGTGGCTCGATCTTCTTCTATGTTGTGAATCGCCAGGGCCTCGTCGACGAAGATCACCTGGACCCCCGGTAGCGGCCAAGGCGCAGAACCCATTCCGTGTCCTGGTGCTTTCTTCTGCCCGCTCTTGAAGGGCTGCGCCGCATGAGGGTGCGGCGCACAAAGAAGGTTGAAGTCTGAATGTAGCCTTCACCACGGGTGAGCGTGTGCCGCGCCAGCAGATACTCGCCCAACTGTTCGTCCTTAGCCGGCGTCCGCCGCGGCCAAACATAATCTTTGCCCGGAGTTCGCGCGATCATTTTGCAGCTGCCGATCAAAGCCGGAGACGGTGGACGCTTTCAATCGCTTCGAGTTGGGCCTGGAGCTTGCCCGGAAACCATTCGTCGTCATCATCTAAAAAAGCAATCCATTCGCCATCAGCCGCATCCACACCGCGGTTACGCGCATCCGATCCACCCACGCTGACCGGCAGAGCCACCACCCGTACTCGTCCGTCCTGCTGGGTCAACTCTTCTAGCACTCCGGGAGACAGAATCTTCGCCGTCGATCACCACCACCACCTCGATCTCTCGTAGCGTCTGCGCCAGGGCGCTGCGCACGGCTCGCTCGAAGAAGCTCAGGCCTTCCTCGAGTGGGAATAACGGCAGAAACAATAACCATGGTTCGGCTCCTTACGGTGGTTAACTGTTGCTAGCTCTCGCGGCATGGCGCAGACTGCAGGCGTCCGGCGATTGCGTAATACGAGGCTTCGGCTGGAGTTCGCATCGAACGGTAGCGGCCGTACCGGCAGACCATCGTGGCGCGGGCGGTATCCTCCAATCCAGGTAAAGGAATCTGCAAGCCCCCAGGTGACAATCGCTTTCACCGCCGGTTGGCGCAAGGCTGGTGGTGAGAAAGTTGCTGTATATGGTGGCTACGGCGCGGTCGCGCAATGCCGTATCCGCCGGCAGGGTCGCATCCTGAACGTCAAGTTCGGTGATAAAGATCTTCATTCCGCGCCGCGCCAGCTAGCCAAGAAAGCTTCATAACTCGCATCGCTCAGGCTCGCGACCTGATCACCCCGAAGATGCGCTTCAATCCCAATGCCATGGATGGGAACTTGTCGAGCCAGCATTTTGTCGAGCAGAGCCAGCATGGCCGTACGCTTGGCATGGCCAAAGCCGTTCGATACCTCGAGGTAGCTCTCGTTCCAGATCAGCAGAGCGTTGGGATCGGCGGCGTCTGTTGCGCGGAAAGCCTGTTCAATGTAATCAACGCCGCTGCTGCGCAACCATGGGCTATCGCGCAGGCCATCCGCCGGTGACTTCCCGGGTCCAGCACTTCATTTACTACGTCCCAGGAATACACCTTGCCGGCGAAGTGCCCGGCTACCCTGCGGATGTGATCCACCATCACTGCCCTGGCCATTCCCGCCGTGAGCTGGGGCCTCACCCACACCGGCAGGGCCTCGTGCCAGATCAACGCATGGCCTCGAACCGTAGATGGTGTGCAGCACAAAAGGCGGCGAAACTGTCGGCATGGCTGAAGTCGTACACTCCGGGCTGGCTGCTCAAGAGAGCTCCACTTCATATGCATCTCCGGGGTGACAATGCTGCACTCGCGAGAAAAAGTTGCTGATAGGCTGCGGATTGAACAAAATATTTCAAAGCCAGGCAAGAACCAAACAGCAGGCCTCTTGCCGAAGCCAGCTGGTTTAACGAGAGTCGTGGCGGCCTGCGCCATGGCCGGTAGCGGCGATCCCTTGCGCCAGGCCGGTCGTGGTTAGAATCTTGATGAAGTTTCTACGATTGATGGTCTGTCCATGCCTCACGTGCGATGGTTCGCCACGCGGGCGAGCCGGACTGCTTCTTACCGGCTCGTTTAAATAGGACTTTCAATTTCCTGGCGGTGCGCTCACGCCCCGCCAACTTACTTCCTGCGCGCCGGCCCTGAACTTCGCGGCATAACGGTGGCGCGGATAGTCCAGCAGCAGCAGAAAAAGAAGGTACCAGGGCTCGAGGAAGTAGCGGCTGAACATGCGGACTGGATCATGCGCGAGGCGGAAAGCCCATTCCAGTCCCAACCGACCGGACCAGCGCGGCGGCGTCGGGACTGCGCCGGCAACGTAATCGAAGGCGGCACCAACGGAGGACAGAATGACATCCGCCTTCAGCCGCGCAGAGTTTTCCTGCGTCCAGATTTCCTGCCGCGGCATGCCCATGCCCACCATCAAAAGGTCAGGCCGGTACGCGTTGATACGATCGAGCACGGCTTCGTTTTCAGAACTGCCATAGCGTGCGTCAAAATATCCTCCGCTCACTTCTATCTGCAGCCCGGGGTAAAGGTTCCGTAATGCGGCTGCGCCCTTTTCTGCCGAGCCCTCCGACGAGCCAAGATGGAAGACACGCCATCCCTTATTGGCTGCCAGCTCCATCAGTGGATAAGTCCAGTCCACCAGTGTCACTCGATGTTGACGCTCGAGGGGATAGCCGTAAAGCCGTCCCAAGGCGACCAGCGGCATGCCGTCAATATGGGTCCATTGCACTCCCGAATAAAATTCCCGCAGTTTTGGGATGTTGATGAAGAAGGTAAAGGCTATGCAGATTATGGTTCGCAATGATCCAATTCCGGTGGTCGCGAATCCCCTGCTCGACCAGCAAATTCATTTCGTGTAACGACCTGGGTTGAAGTGTCAACCCCAGAAAAGAGACAGTGTCGGTGTTCGTTCCCGAGACCGGACTTAGCACTTTCATTCAGACATTCTCCTCAATAGTCACAGAGGTTCAGTGGTTATTTCCCATACCACAAAGAACGGAAATCCAAGCAGGAGTAGGTCAGGCTACCGGATTACACCAGCGGGTTATTGCGTTCGTTGATAGATCTAGGCAAAAGGTGACAGAGTGGCTGACATAAATCAACATCGGTATTAGATAAATGCTTCATTAGCCATGAGCCCGGTTCTAAGTTGGAACCCAGTTGTTCCGTTTTGGATCAGCCAAATTACTTCGAGCTCTCCAGCAAGACTTCTCGTCATCACTTATGCAAGATTACCTATAGACGCAGCCCTCGCTTAGTGACGGCCTTGTCGACCACAAATGCGCGACCCTCCAGCTTTCAAGTGGACGCAAACGTCCTAAGATAACTATCGCCAGCAAAGCGTTATATCTGGAGTTAGATGCCTAGCACGACTTATCACCTTCTTACCGAATCGGAACCGTACTCCGAATTTCTCGGAGGGGCTGTCTCGCGATTTGCCGCCAATGTGGCCCGCGACACCTCCGACTCCGTGGTCGTCTGTCCTTCCGCAGATGAAACCTGGAAGGCCGCCCCCGGCTCTATCCATCTGTTGGCTGGATTGAGGTTCTACAAGCGCTTTCGAAGGTACCTTCCCCATCTGCCCTGGTTTATCCATTGCCGGGTCATACGCGCGATTTTCCGTCCCGTATTGAAACGGTTGCGGCCCGGCGACATCGTGTGGATCCACAACCGGCCTGAGTTCGCTGTCGCTCTCACTGCGCCTATCCATCGCTCGCGTAGCCATGTTGTTCTTCATTTGCATAACTCTCACCTGGCGAATGGTCCAGAGCGGCTGATGCGGCGGGTTCGTGTCGATCACCTGGTCTTCATCAGTGAGTTTGTGATGGAAGAGGCACGGCAGAAGTTCCCCTCGCTGGGCACGTCGTCGGTGATTTATAGCGCAGCGGATGAAGCGATTTTCTATCCAGTTGCAGCTGGTTCAAAGAATGCAACACCTACCGTTCTCTTTGCCGGACGGCTGGTAGAGGAAAAGGGAGTGCACATTTTGCTTGAAGCCATGAAGCTGCTCGAGCAGCAGGAGGTGCGTGTGGAAGCGCAAATCGTTGGCTCATCGGGTTTTGGCGACGGCACGGACACCCCCTACATCAGGCAACTCAAGGCCAAGTCGCCGCCGTCGGTTCGATTTTGTGCCTATCGCAGCGGCGCAGCGCTGGGGGATCTGTTTCGCAACGCGGATATATTTTGCTCTCCCTCCGTCTGGGAGGAACCCTTTGGCATGGTTAACGTCGAAGCGATGGCGTCGGGTCTCCCGGTGGTCAGCACCCGCGGGGGCGGCGCGAGAGAGATATTTGCCGGCGGGGGAGGGATTCTGGTGGAGCGCGGATCGGCCGTTCAGCTTGCCGAGGCACTGCGGCAGCTGGCCGAGGACCCACAACTGCGGGCGCGCCTTGGACGGCAGGGCACTGCTATCTTTCGCGAGCGCTTCACGTGGTCGACCGCGCGCATCCGGGTGCAACAGGTTCAGAAAGCACTTTCCGAGCAGGCGGCGCGGTTGGATTGCACGGGCGCCGTACGGAGGTGAAACACAGTGGTCCTAAGGCTGTCGTGCCCGGCTGTAAATGACATCGAGCGCTTGCGCCAGCCGCAATGGATGGTGGCGTTGCTCGATGCCGGCGAGGGCCGAACGGCTGAGCTCTTCGAGCTGACCCGGGTTTGCAGCGAGAGATCGCAGGTGGACCAGCGCCTGCTCAGTCATGCTGGTAAAAGCCTGATCGAGCGTGTCCCAGTATCCGGGAGCCCGCGATTCTTCCACATGGCTCCAGCAGTTGCGTTCATCCTGGGGCAAGCGGAGCAGAAAACCGTTCGCGTTTGCCGCAGGTGCAGGAAAGACGAACTCGGGCAGAGCGCAAATGTCGGTGGTGATCGCGGGGAGACCATTCGCGAACCCTTCGAGAACCGAAAAACCGTAAGTGTCGTGGAGGGTGGGCAGGAGGTTGAGATGACAGGTGCTCATAAGCTCAAGCACTTGCTGATTGTTCATGGCGCGGTGGAGGACGACGTTAGGCAGATTCAAATGCTTCAAGTCCTCCTGGTAGAGTGATGGGTCCGGATGGTCGGTGTGGGATCCCGAGCAGATCATCTTGGAGGAGACAATGTGGATCTGCAGAGGGAGGCCTTCAGCCAACGCCTTTCTGGCCAGGCGCAAAGCGACGATTCCTCCCTTGCGGGCAAAGTTATTGCCTACGAAGATGAGCCGGATCGTTTCGCGACTGCGGAGCGTGCGCGGAGACGGCGCCATGAGAGGGATTGCCGGGTGCAACACATGGGTCTTAGGGAGGACTGTGTCCAGGCCGGCCCATCCGGCGTTGATGCGCTTGAAACTGGACAGGGCCCAGGCAGACATGGCGACGATGGCGAGGCAGCCAGGCGCCATGAGTTGGTCGCGCAAATGGCGGCGCAAGTGGTTCGCTGGGCGGAAACATACGCGGCAGCGCGGATTCAAAAGTGACCAACCAGTGTTTACCCAGACTGACAGGTATCTTATTCACGAAATGAGCCAGATCAAAAGATTGCATCGGGGGATAGGCCGCGATGGCCAACGCCGGACTCCACAATCGGCCGAGATTGACGAAGCGGACGCGCTTGATCGCGTGCTTCTCCTGGGACGGAACGGTGAAGTTAGCGATGTAATGATTGGAAGTTAAAATCTGCATCGAACTTTTCTTTTCTGCAATTCATCCGATCTATTAGTCACGATAGCTCTTCTAACCGGAGTTCATTTCAACCCGCGAGCGGTACGTAAGTTTGCTGTTCGCGACCGATTTAATCCGGGAAATAGATTTCCCAAAATAGTCATCAACTCTAACCATTCGTGACGTATGTTTCCAACGCGAGCTCGATGCTTACCCGCCGCCATCTTCTGCAGGGAGCGGCGTCTTTGGCTGCATCTTCCCTGCTTTCGGGGTGCGGTTACTCGGTAAACCGAAATTCCTCCGTCGGGCAATCCGCTTCCCCTGCCTATCGGCCCCATCACTGAAGGCTCTCTCGTGGTATCGACGACATCCATCGGAACGATTCCGTCGCGCTTTATGGGTTTGAGCTACGAGAAGCTGGCCATCACCTATAACTACTTCCACTCTTCCAACCATAACCTCATTGCGCTTTTTCGGCGGCTCGGCAACGGAGTTCTGCGCATCGGGGGCGGCTCGGTCGACCGTTTGTTATGGACCTCGAATAGCAGCGGTTCCCACGCGCAGATCACATCGACCAACATGAAGGATCTCGCGGGCTTCCTGCAGGCGACCGGTTGGCTGTGCCTTTACGGCGTCAACCTCGCTACCTCCACCCCGATCCTGGCGGCGGAGGAAGCCGGCTTAGCCGCCTTGACTCTGGGTTCGAATCTTCTCGGCATCGAGATTGGCAATGAGCCAGACGAATACGGTGTCGCGGGGAATTATTTCGCCGGGAATTGGACCTTCCAGGACTTTCTCAGCCGCTGGTATTCGTTTCGTTCGGCCATCCTCCAGGCTGCGCCCCATATTCCAATCACCGGTCCGGTTACAGGCGGAGGCAACCACATCTCCACCTGGACGCTACCATTCGGCCAGGCAGTCACTCCCAGTGCGCTTACACTGCTGACCCAGCACTATTATCGAGCCAGCGGAGCAAGCTCCACCTCCACTGCGGCTTTCTTAATAAGCCCCGACAAACAACTTACGACCGAGTTGGCAACGCTCGGCGCGGGAGCCCGGCAACTGGGGATTCCGTACCGCCTGAGTGAATGCAATTCGTTTAGCAACGGAGGAACGCCCGGGGTAAGCGATAGCTATGCTTCCGGACTATGGGTCATCGACTTCCTCTTTGACGCAGCTATTGGCGGTGCTACTGGAATCAACATGCACGGCGGCGGACAGGGGCCGGGCTATACCCCGATCGCAGATGATTCGGGCGCGGTGATTGGCGCGCGCCCGGAATACTATGGGCTGCTTCTTTTTTCGCTGGTTGGATCCGGCACGTTACTCCAGACGCAGCTTTCGGCGGGCGGGATTGATGCTACCGCCTATGCCGTGAGAAGCACAAGCGGAGGGCTGAAGATTATGCTGGTGAATAAGGACCTGCGGCAAAATTTGCTGATGAACATCCAGGCCAACCAGAGAGTTCAGACGGCGAGTTTGCAAATGATGACAGGAGTTGGCCTGTCTGCCACTTCCGGTGTTACGATTCAGGGCGCGGAAGTCAACAACGACGGGAGTTTTGCTCCGGCAAGTCCCACCGCGCTGGTTCCGTCAGCAGAGCGGACGAACTGTTATGTCCCGCCACTCAGCGCGGTGCTGATTAGTATTGCGTGATATGGACAGTTGGGCTAGAGAGTTGACCGGAGACGGACATACGGCCTAAAGGCCGTACCTTTCCGCGCGGTGTCCTTTAACTCCAGAATTTGGGAAGCCCGAAGGGCGCACCGCAGATCCCTCCACTACGCTACGCTCCGGTCGGGATGACAATTTTGTCTGGGAGCACTAAGTATAGTTTCCAAGATGAATTGTCATCCCGACCGGAGCGTAGCGTAGTGGAGGGATCTGCGGTGCGCCCTTCGGGCTTCCCAAATTCTGGAGTTTTCACGCAGGCTTTTTAGCCCTGTTCGCGGGCTTCAATGGTTGAAAAGGCCCGAGCAGCATCGGTAAGATAAGTGCCGCCGGGGTTCCTTCGGCTACGCTCTGGACAGGCTCTTCGACCCGGCGCCACAAACACTGTGTCATGCGATCGATATGTGAGGCGCTCCGCTCAGCGACTTTGTGGGAATTTTGACGAGAACATCCTAAAACCGCAGCACCTATTTGGGGTTTTGGACCTGAGCCAGCGAAAGCGTTGGTTGGGCTGCGCCCATTGTTTTCGGTCAAGGTACGCTGGGGCGAACCTGGGGCACCCGTCATTTCCTCTGACGCTGCTTAGAGGCCCTTCATGGCGAAAAACAGAGTGTGGAGAAGAACGGCAAAGTCGAGAAAGACGCCGCGGTTCTCGATGTAATAGAAATCGTACTCAATCGCGTCGTGGATGCTGAATTTGCGGTCGCCACTCAGTTGCCAGAGGCCCGTCAAACCCTGAGGGACGGAGAGGCGGCGGCGTTCGAGCGCCGTGTAGTTGTCGGTTATGTAAGGCATCTCGGGACGAGGCCCGACCAGGGACATGTCGCCGGCCAGCACATTGATCAGTTGGGGAAGCTCATCCAGGCTTGTTCTGCGAAGAAATCTCCCTGCCGGCGTAATTCGCCGGTCTGCCGGGTTTTCTGGCGAGCGTCCATATTTTGGGGTGTCGCTGTACATGCTACGAAATTTGAGCATGACGAACAGCCTGCCGGATTGGCCTGTGCGCTCCTGGCGAAAGAAAACCGGCCCTCGCGATGTCGCCTTGACCATGATGGCTGCGAGCAGCCACATGGGGAGCGTCACTAGTACCAGAAGAGAAGACAGCAGCAGGTCTGTGCAACGCTTGAAGGCAATGTAAGGAAGCGGGTGATCACCGTCGGCATCGAAGGTTGTGACCATGAGCCCGTCGATCATCTGCACCGCAGTGGAGCGTTCTGCGAAGTAAGGGTGACCTGCGCCGACAAGAGAGACCTTAACTCCTGCCGCGGAGGTGAGAGCCAGAAGTTCATTCATGCGTTGCTGTGAGAAGGTCGCAGGCACGAAGATTTCCTGCACATCGAGAGAACGTAACAGAGATTCCGAGAGGGGCTCGGAAATGACGGGCACATGATGTTTGAGGTTGTAATCGTGGCTATAGATGACACGGCGATTCTCAAAGCCGCTTTCATCGAGAAATCCAACTGGAATCTGTCCCAGATGGGGAGAGTGCAGCAGGTAAGAGAAGAGGCGCCTGGTTTCGCAGGTCGTGCCGCAGATGAGCACTCTGCGCTGGCGGGCGCTATGCGATCTCCAATCACGAATGAGCCTGCTGGTGGCGTACTTCTGTATCACCAGGAGCAGGGTTGCGAGTGCCCAGAAGGAGGCGAGCAACAAGCGCGGCATTCCTGCCTTGGTGAAATAATTGCCCACCGAAAGAAGTGTCAGACAATAAGTTGAAACCCTCAGGATGCGTGCCGTATCGGCCACCTGGAGCAGCGTGGCGCGCTGCGTGTAGAGGTGATGGGCCTGAGCGAGGATGACGTAAGCTGCCCCGTACTTGAGAGAAATCTCTGCCCAGAGAAGCCAGGCGGCGCGGCCATCCAGTGTTCTATGCAGCTCATAGAGCAGGATGCCGGCAACACACGCAATCCCGATACAGCAGAAATCGAGCAGCGCGGGGATCGCCATTCCCATCGCACTCCTTAGGATCATGAGAGGTCGCATCAGGCCCGAGGGAGAACGGAATCCGATCTGGTCTGTCGCCGGCAGAGGAAAATCAATCGCCATGAATTACCGCCTGTGGTTGCAGTAGGGGTGCAGGCATCTCCATGAATGGGAGGATCTGCGCAATCGTTAATTTCTCCGATCCTATTAACTCCGGGATCGATTTTGACTGAGGTTGATACTTATCCTGAGTTACGACATAAGGAGATTTGCATGAGTTAAAGCCAAACGGTGACATATTGGCCGGTGGAAATCAACGTTAGATTGATAGAACTTTCTCAGGACAACGAACGGTGTGCCGATTTCGGAGGGCCCTGCTGTCTTATTGTGGGACGTTGTTATTATTGACACTCAATTACAGTGACACATTACGTTGTCTCAAAATGGATCACCTTGCGGGCGTCGGGAAAGAGAGAACAAAGTTGGAGTACTCATCGATTTCAGCCGATGCAGACAGCATCTCGGTGTCAAGAAGGGGTTGATGCGCGAACAGCTGCGAGGACGGCTGGCGAAGAATGCCAGCTGGATGTTCCTCGGCCAGGGAGTCAACTTTGCGGTGCAGGCATGTTACTTCGTCCTGCTCGCTCGACTGCTCGGGGCCAACCAATATGGAATTTTTGTAGGCGCCGCCGCTGCCGTCTCGCTGCTGAGCCAGTACAGCACGCTCGGCTCGGGCCTGGTCTTGGTACGCCAGGTGAGCCGACACACAGAGGAATTTCCACAATATTGGGGCAACGTCCTGATCACCACGCTCAGTGTTGGGGGATTTGTGATATTGGCGCTCGCGTGGCTCGGCAAGTGGATGGTAGGCCCGGCGAGCGCGGGGGTCATTGTGCTGGTCGCGGTGGGGGAGTGCACGTGCGCCCGGCTCGCCGAGGCCGGCGGCCAGGCATTCCAGGCCTTTGAGCAACTCAAACTCACCGCGGCACTCACTTCGCTCACCAGCGTCGCACGTCTGCTGGCCGCGGCCGGCATGGTGCTGTTCCTCCACCACGCAACCGTGCATCAGTGGGTGATTGCTTCGCTGGGTGTTTCCGGTCTCTCCGCGGTTATGGCAGTGGCGCTGGTTACCACTCGTCTTGGCTGGCCGAGGATTGACCTTCGTTTACTGCGGGCACGAGCGCTGGAGGGGATCGGCTTTTCCATCGCTGCCAGCACTACCTCGGTTTATAACGACATCGATAAAGCGATGCTCAGCCGCTATGGCATGTTGGCGGCAAACGGAATTTACAGCATGGCGTATCGCGTGATCGACATGAGTTGCACTCCTATCCGATCGCTCCAGTCAGCCGCATTCCCTCGCCTTTGCCAGACCGGCCGGAACGGCGTGGCAGGGTCCATGGCGTTGACTCGCAAATTACTTGGGAAGACTTTGCCGTTCGGTCTGTTGGCAGCCGCAGCCATGTTTGTGAGCGCACCCATCATTCCGCACATTGTCGGCAGAAGCTTCGCCGGCAGCGTCTCCGCACTGCAGTGGTTGTGCCTGCTGCCGGTGTTCCGCAGCCTTCACTTGAGCGCCGGAGACACGCTAACCGGTGGTGGCTATCAGCGATACCGGACCGCCGCTCAGCTGTGCGCCGCGGGGCTGAACTTCGGACTGAATCTCTGGCTGATCCCGGCCTACTCGTGGCATGGAGCGGCGTGGGCGAGCCTGGCCACTGATGGTGGGCTGGCTGCCGGGAATTGGATGGTTCTTGGGTTTTTGATTCGCCGGGAGAAGGGTTTGCCGTTGGTGGAGCGGGTCGCTGTTCACGGATGATCCGTCGCCAGCGCTAAAGCGCACGATTCAAGGGGGGAAGGCTCCTTCCCCCGCATGAATGCGGGGGCTCCCACCACTGTGAGACAGGGAGCAGTGGGGCTCTCAGCGACGAGTGGCTAGTGGCGGAGGAAAACAGCAGGTCCCTCCACTACGCTACGCTCCGGTCGGGATGACACCTCATTTTGGGTACAGACATCCCAATTCCGAAATAGATGTCTGGGTACTCACATCCCCAATTTCGCCTAAGTCCTTTGTTTCACGAAGATGATCAAATAAGTCCTTTGTTTTACGAAGGTGATCAAATAAGTCCTTTGTTTCTTGAAGGTGCTCAAAATTGCGTTTGATCACCTTGCCCGTTCCCGAGCAAAAAAACAGCGTTTACATCTGCACGCTGGAACACGGTAATACGCCAGCGAATTTGTGTCCAGAAGCCGATGCAAAAACCTGTGGAAATCCGTGAGGGGAACTGGGTCCGGGAGGGGGTTTCTGGACAGGGCAGGCGGATCAGTATGATATGGGGATGCTTTTCTGGAGAGGTTGCAGTCCATGCGCATTGCCTTGATCACGGGGGCTTTCCTTTTGTTCGGTATCTGCGGAAATGGGCAGACCGTCCAGCAGAAGGCGGCTGAGAAGACGTTGGCTCGTAAGGCGCAAGCCGATTGCGATGCACAGACCGCACGGGTGGCCAGGACGTTTACCGCCGTGGTCAAAGAAACCCGGGTGTATTCTGTGTTCTATTCCCCCAAATATCCGAAATGTTTAGCGGCGGTCTACCTGCCGATCAATAAGGAACTCATCGTGGCCAGCATCATCAACCTCGATAACACGGGCGGGGCGCAACACGTCGTTTGGGAAAGCATGTTTGCGAAACCGTTCGACGCGATCTCGGAACTGGATCGGCAGATCGATAAGCTGGGCAAATGAAAAAGGCCATCACGGCCGGCTGTCTGATAGCGCTTATGGCGGGGATCGCCTGGAACCTCCTGTTTGCCATCGCCGACCTTTCGGCGCGGCGGAATCAGCCGGACGGTATTCGTTTGGCCATGCGCCTGATGCCCGCAAACGGGGCCTACCCGGCGCAGCTTGCCGACCAGATCTATGCCATGGATCCGACGGAAGCGAAATCGCTGCTGCAACGGGCAGTCAAACTTAACCGCTATGACGCGTCGAGCTGGATCCAGCTGGCGCTCCTATACGAGGCTGCGGACGATCTTCCCCAGGCGGAGGAAGCCCTGACACGCGCGGCGGACGTGGATTCTACCTTTCTTCCCAGCTGGTCGCTGGCAAATTTTTATTTTCGCCGCCAGAATGCCGACCGATTCTGGTATTGGGCGCAAAAGGCCGCCCAAATGGCCCCGGACGACGCCACCCCCCTGCTGCGCCTAAGCTGGTACGTCAGCTCAAGCGCGCCAGAGATTGAAAGCCGGCTGCAACTGAAAAGGCCGACCATCGATGCCCAATTCGTCAATTTTTTGATGAGTGAAAACGATCCGGGCGCGGTGGCCTCGGCAGCCTCCCATCTACTGGCCGGGAATAGCAAGGACAGCACAGGGACCCTGCTTGAAGTATGCGACTGGCTGATCGCACAGAAGCGCCCGGAGCTAGCGTTGCCACTCTGGAATGGACTGGCGTCACGGATTTCGTACGCGCCGGTCGAGGTGACCTCGGTGAGCTCCCCGGTCACCAACGGCGGCTTCGCCAGTGCTCCCATTTCCCATGGCTTCGATTGGCATCTGATCCCGGTGGAGGGAGTAAGCTCGTTCTTAAACGTCAACCCCAATGTGCTTGGTTTCGAGTTTTCAGGAGACGAGCCGGACAGTTTTACCCTCATGAATCAGGCCGCCCCGGTTGAGGCAGAGAAGCCGTATGTCCTGACGGTTGATTACACTACTTCCGGCATAGTTCCGGGGAGTGGGATTGGGTGGTTGGTGACGGACGCGCGAACGAGCGCGGTGCTGGCAAGGACGGCTAGCCTTTCGTCAGAACAAGGCGGAGGAACTGCTTCCGCTTGCTTCACCGCCCCGGCTGGCGCCGCATTCGTCAATTTGTCGCTGCTTTACCAGCGGCAACCGGGCACGGTGCGGGTCGAGGGAAAGCTTGGGCTTAAGGAAGTGCGGCTTTCTGCCCAGGATTGCCGGGATGGGAAAATCTCCCCAACCGGGGATGATTCCCGGCGTTCCGAGACTACACTCAAGAAACAGCGCATGGAGGGTAGTCGATCGTCGAACCTGGCAGACGGACCGATCGAGACCAGTGTAGACTTGCTCGCGCATTCGTCATGACGCATAGAAAAACCATCGCCGGTTTGTGCTGGCTCGTACTTTCGGGGTGGGCTTACGCCCAGCAACCGGAACGGGCCATCTCCACGGTATCGAATCTGGACTATGCCTACTCGAATTTGCCCACGCAGCCGGTTGGGCCGGACGACCTGCTGGCACTTTCCGTCTACGATTCTCCGGAGCTGACGCGCACGGTGCGGGTGGATGCCAACGGCAATATCCGGTTGCCCATGCTCAAGGATCCCATCCAGGTGGCGGGCCTGGTTCCGTCGCAGCTGGAAGCCAAGATTGCTCAATCCCTGACCAAGGGCAAGGTGCTGGTCGACCCTATCGTTACCGTGACCATCGTCGAGTACCAGAGCCGGCCGGTCAACGTGGTCGGAGCGGTCAAGGATCCGCTGGTGTTTCAGGCGACCCGGCCCATTCCACTGCTGGATGCGATTGCGCGGGCTGGGGGAATCCGGGAAGACGCCGGCTCGGAAATTGTGGTCAGCCGGCAAGTGGTGCAAGAAGGAAAGCTCACCAGGGTCACGCAGACCATACCGGTCAGGAAACTGATCGACAATGCCGATCCCAGCCTGAACGTGCTGCTGCACGGCGGCGAGGAGGTTCTGGTTCCTGAAGCGCGGAAGATCTACGTGGTTGGGAATGTCAAGAAACCGGGAGCGTACCCGATCCGCGACGATGAGGACACCACAATTCTGCAGCTGCTGGCGCTGTCTGAGGGTTTGGCCCCCTACTCGGCCAAGGTGGCCTATGTCTATCGCAGGTCGCCCAGCGGCGTCAAAACGGAAGTTCCGGTGGAACTGGCCAAGATCATGAAACGCAAATCGCCGGACGTGCCGCTGCAGGCCAACGACATACTCTATGTTCCGGATAACAAGGGCCAGCGTCTGACCGCGCAAACGATCGACCGGCTCACCGGGTTAGGGGCTGCCACCGCTACCGACTACATTATCTGGCACTGAGACGGGCAATATGCGTAAAGAAGAGATCGCGGTCCCCGATGAAAGCGTAACTGGTCTCGAGCACAGGCCGATCTCGCCTCGTCTCGTTTTGCCCGCGCCCGATAAGGAAGGCACGCTTAATGGGCCTTCGCTGTCGCAATATCTGTGGGTGGTCAAGCGTCACCGCTGGAAGCTGTTCGCGTTCGTGATGTTTTCGGTCATTGCCACAATTATTGTTTCCAAGCGTCTGACCCCTTTGTACGAGTCTACGGCCGTCATTGATATCGATCGTCAAACCCCGGCCGCGGTTTTGGGCAATGAGAGCAACTCCGCCGTCAACGCGACGGACGTGGAAAGCTATCTGACCACGCAGGAGCAGATCGTTCAATCGGACGCGGTTCTACGCCCGGTGGTCGAGAAGTATCATCTGATGACGCCGGCTTTGCGCAAGCTGGCGAAAAATCCCCTGCTCTCTTCGCGGATCAAGGACGCACCGATTGAGCTGAAGGGCCTGAAGATCACGCGCCCACTCCACACTTTTCTGCTTCTGATCAGCTACCGGTCTCCCGATCCCCAGCTCTCCGCGGACGTGGTCAACGAAATCGCCAAGAGCTACATCCGTCATACGTATGACATTCGCTATCAGGCAGCTTCGCAGATGACGGGATACATGGAGAAGCAACTGGAAGAGCTGAAAGCGAAGATGGAGCGGTCAGCGGGGGCGTTGGCCAACCTGGAGCGGGATCTCGACGTGATCAATCCGGAGGAAAAAACCAACGTATTTTCCGCCCGATTGCTGCACCTGGACAATGACCTCACCGCGGCGGAGGTGGACCGGGCGGGTAAGGAAGCTGCGTACAACGCGGTGAAAGACGGCTCGCTGCCGGCCGCGGAAGCGTCCGAGCAAGGGGAGCAGCTACGCACCCTCGAAGCCAAGCTGAACGATTCGACAGAGAGATTCGCGGAGGTTCAGACCCAGTTCGGCTCAACCCATCCTATTTATAAGAAGGCAGCCAGCCAGGTAAATGAGTTGCAGTCGGAGGTCGATGTTCTGCGGCAGCGGATCGTCGAAAGGGTGGGCATCGATTACCAGCAGGCGGTGAACCGGGAATCCCTGCTGCGCCGGGACATGACCCAGGCGAAGACTCAATTCGATCAGATGAATGCGCGGTCCTTTGAATACAAGGCGCTTAAGCAGGAAGCGGATACCGACAAGGCGCTTTACGAGGAGCTGATCCGCAAGATTCGCGAAGCCGGCATTAACGCCAGCTTTGAAAGCAGTTCGATCCGGCTGGCCGATGTGGCTCGCCCCGCGCTCTACCCGTCGTTCCCCAAGACGGCACTGAATGCTTTGCTGGCCTTGCTCGGCTCCACCATTATCGGCCTGAGCATCATTTTTCTGATGGATGCGCTCGACACAACCGTGCTCGATAGCGAGCACCTGCAGCGTGAACTGCGTGTTCCTCTGCTTCCGTCTCTTCCCGTAGGCAAGTTCACTGTGGGAACTTTGCCCATGCAGGAATTGCCTCCGGATCCCGACACCAGGTTCAACGGAATCGCGGCCAAGGAGGCACTGGCAGCGCCGAACGCCGCGTTCGATGAAGCTATCCGTACGTTGAGAAGTTCTATTTTGCTTTCCGCCGGCCTGGAACACCATCCCAGGAGCATCCTGGTCACCTCCGCGTCTCCTGCGGAAGGGAAATCGACGGTCGCGCTTTACCTGGCCGCGGCTCACAGTCAACAGCAACGACGGACGCTCTTGATTGACGGCGACATGCGGCGGCCGGTCATCAAGCTGGGAGTTTCCAACGACCGTGGTCTTTCCGATGTGGTCAATGGCACCATGCATTGGCGCGAAGCTGTCCAGACTCCTTATGCCTATCCGGATCTGGATGTTCTCTCGTCGGGGCCATCCTCGCGGCGAGTCGCCGATCGGATCGGAACGGTGTTGCGGTCGATTCTGGATGAGGCTGAGCGGGAGTATGACCTGGTGGTGATTGATTCGCCTCCACTGCTCGGCTTTGCTGAACCGCTGGAGATTGCTGCGCTGGCCGACAGCGTGATTATTGTTGCCCGCGCCGGGCGCACGAACCGGACCGCGGTGGCCAGCGTGGTGGAGCAACTCAAGCGGGTTCGCGCCAACATTATTGGCATTGTGCTCAATGGGGTTCGAGCTGATATGAGTTCGCAGTATTACTACCACAGCCCCCGCTATTACAGTCACTACACGACGCGCGATCGCTAGATCATGGTCATGGTCCATCGACACGGCAGGGTAGCCTCTATCGATGGCTAAGAATGATGCCATTTATCTTTACGTCTGGTCGGGAGACGCGCAGCGTGCGCGCGGGCTCGCGGACAGCCGCTATCCAGGGATCGAGATCAGGGAATTTCCGCATCGCATACTGCGAGAAAGCTCGCTTAAGGAGCGGATCCGTTTGCTTCGCGGCTTCCGCGGCCGGGCTATCGTCTTCTGTTTTGAATCGCTCGATGATTTCAGATACAAACAGTTGTTCCAGTGCGTTCATTTCGTGCACCAGTGCCGGGAAACCGTGTTGTGTGATGATGGCGGCCGATGGGAAACGATTCGCACCATCGACATCGTCCGGTCGGCCCCCAGGATTTTGTTCAGTATCCTGCGCGATCTGACAACGCTTGGATCCTGGTGGTGTTATCTTCATCTCCGGCTCGCGCGGGCCCCATCGGCTCCTGTTGCGATGGGCGACGGTAAGCTTGCCTATCTGATTCCCAGTCCGACAACCATGGGAACAAGCGGGGGAGCGATTAGTCACATTCGCGGTTTCTTATACGGCCTTGCAGCCGGTGGGCGAATTTGCAGGGTCTTCAGCGGCACTCGTTTGGCACAGGATGCGTTTGCGACCGAGATTGTCGATCCCGGTGGCCGCCTTTATTTCTTCCGGGAAGCAGCCATGCTTTCCTACAACTTGACGTTTATCCGGGTCGTACAAAAGTATCTGGCTTCGGCGAGTCCTGCGGCGTTCTATCAGCGACATTGCCGTTTTTCGATAGCCGGAGCGCTGCTCTCGCAGCGCTTGAAGGTGCCGCTGATACTTGAATACAACGGTCCGGAAGGGTGGATCGCAGATCACTGGGACCCTACACCGTTCCGAAGTTGGATCAGGTTGTGCGAGGAAGTGAGTTTGCGATGCGCCACGCGGATCATTGTGGTTTCCGAGGCGCTCAGGGCGGAATTGACAGAGAGAGGTATCCCGGCAGATCGCATTCGGGTGAATCCCAATGCGGTCGATCCCGACTATTTTTGTCCTGGACGGAGGAGAGAACCAGGGCGCCGGGAGCTTGGAGTCGAAGCAGACGAGGTGCTGGTAGGATTTGCCGGATCATTCAGCTTATGGCATGGAATAGAGGTTCTCGAACAGGCGATCGTCAGATTGTTAAACGGCCGTCCTCCATGCCGACTGCGTTTTGTTCTGATGGGCACTGGGTTGCTGCTTGGAGAAATGCGCTCCGGGCTGGCGGCGTACGAGAGCACCAGAGAAGTGATGTTTACGGGGTCGCTGCCAAGCGATAAGGTTGTCGAGTATCTTGACGCCTGCGATGTTCTGGTTTCACCGCATATTCCTATGCCGGACGGCAGCAGGTTCTTTGGTTCCCCGACCAAGATTTTTGAATATATGGCGATGGGCAAGGGCATTGTCGCCAGCCGCCTGGAACAGCTGGCGGAGGTTCTGGAGCATGACCGGACGGCGTTGCTGGTAACTCCTGGGGACGTGGATGAGTTGGCGGAGGCGATTTTGGATCTTGCTGTTCATCCGGCGAAACGTGAGGCGCTTGGGGATGCCGCGCGACGGGCCGCGGTCGAGCGGCATAGCTGGTCGCGGAATGTGTCGTGGGCTCTGAGCGAGATGCCCAGGGCTGCGATGCCTCTTGGGATTTCTGAGGGTGCGGGGGCTAAAGAGTCTGCGTGAAAATGCTAAAACAAAGCCAGTCCTTCTGTTTAGCAACCCCTTTCTATAGAAGCGCGACCCTCCGCTTTGTCATCCCGAGCGTACCCGGATTTCCTACTTCACTGCTCATACTGGCGACCACTTATGTGGTTCTCTCTAAAGAGAACCACATGCAGTTGACCGAAGCCGCAACTCTCGACAGGAAATCCGGGGAAGCCGAGGGATCTGCGGTTCCTTTCGGATTCGTTATTGGGATCGAGGGAACAGCAGGTCCCTCCACTTCGCTACGCTTCGGTCGGGATGACACATCTGTTTGGGGGTTGGGGTTGAAATGGGAAAATTGCGAGGTCCGAGGGGCGAACTGCAGATCCCTCGGCTTCGCTCGGGATGACAAAGGGGAGAGGGGCGCTTCCATTCGGATTCGTTATTGGGATCGAGGAAACAGCAGGTCCCTCCACTTCGCTACGCTTCGGTCGGGATGACACATCTGTTTGGGGGTTGGGGTTGAAATGGGAAAATTGCGAGGTCCGAGGGGCGAACTGCAGATCCCTCGGCTACGCTCGGGATGACAAAGGGGAGAGGGGCGCTTCCATTCAAGATTGGTTATTGGGATCGAGGGAACAGCAGGTCCCTCCACTTCGCTACGCTTCGGTCGGGATGACACATCTGTTTGGGGGTTGGGGTTGAAATGGGAAAATTGCGAGGTCCGAGGGGCGAACTGCAGATCCCTCGGCTTCGCTCGGGATGACAAAGGGGAGAGGGGCGCTTCCATTCAAGATTCGTTATTGGGATCGAGGGAACAGCAGGTCCCTCCACTTCGCTACGCTTCGGTCGGGATGACACATCTGTTTGGGGGTTGGGGTTGAAATGGGAAAATTGCGAGGTCCGAGGGGCGAACTGCAGATCCCTCGGCTACGCTCGGGATGACAAAGGGGAGAGGGGCGCTTCCATTCAAGATTGGTTATTGGGATCGAGGGAACAGCAGGTCCCTCCACTTCGCTACGCTTCGGTCGGGATGACACATCTGTTTGGGGGTTGGGGTTGAAATGGGAAAATTGCGAGGTCCGAGGGGCGAACTGCAGATCCCTCGGCTACGCTCGGGATGACAAAGGGGAGAGGGGCGCTTCCATTCAAGATTGGTTATTGGGATCGAGGGAACAGCAGGTCCCTCCACTTCGCTACGCTTCGGTCGGGATGACACATCTGTTTGGGGGTTGGGGTTGAAATGGGAAATTGCGAGGTCCGAGGGGCGAACTGCAGATCCCTCGGCTACGCTCGGGATGACAAAGGGGAGAGGGGCGCTTCCATTCAAGATTGGTTATTGGGATCGAGGGAACAGCAGGTCCCTCCACTTCGCTACGCTTCGGTCGGGATGACACGTCTATTTGGGGGTTGGGATTTGGCCCGAACATGAAGGCGGGAAATTGGTCGCGCACTTTACGTGAGGAGCCTTTGCCGGCGCTGATCAGGGAGGCGGCGTGGCGTGGCGTCCGGTCCTTACGAAAATGGCGTTTTGAGACTGCAGGGGCGGGTGACAAATGCCCGGTCCGTTTCCGGCCCATCGGGTACTACCAAGCGCAGAAACAGCTCAGTTGTGACCTTTCCCGCGAGGCGACTCTCGCTTATGCGGACGCAGTGCTGAGTGGAAAGTTTCCGCTGATGGGATATGGCAACCCCCACCTGGGAAGCCAGCCTGATTGGCAGTGCGATTGGGTTTCCGGAAAAAATTGGCCGCTCGAAGATTCGCGAAAGATACAGGTCGTACGCCACGACGGATCGGACGTGAAGGCTCCGTGGGAACTCTCTCGCTTGCAGTGGAGTCCGGTGGTAGCCAAAGCTTATGTGCTGACCGGCGAGAGGAAATATCGAGAGGCTCTTCGTTCGTTGTTGACCGACTGGATCGAGGGCAATCCGGTAGGCAAAGGAGTGAATTGGACGATCGCGATGGAGGCCGGGTTGCGGGGGATCAGCCTCTGCCTGACCATGGACTTGCTTTGGCCGTTTAGCGCCGAAGAGAAGCCATGGCTCGATCGAATGACCGTTTCGCTCTGGCAGCATCTTCGTTTCATCGAGGCGCATAACGAGTTCTCGTTTCTGGTCCGCAGCAATCATTACCTGAGCAACATCGCCGGGCTGACAACTTTGTCTGCTTACCTCGATGGTCCGGGGATGCAGCGGCGGCTGAGAAAATATGCGCGCGCGGTCAACCGCGAGATTTTGCTGCAAACTTACCCGGATGGTGGTGATCGCGAGGCTTCCACCGGTTACCACGTTCTGGTGGCCCAGTTGTTTCTGCATTCGCTGATTGTTCAGCAACGCCGCCGCATTGCGATTGCGCCCGAATTCGAAGCTCGCCTGCGGCTGATGTTCGAGTGGATCGCCTCTGTGGCGGACGATGATTGGAAACTGCCACACCTGGGGGACTGCGATAATGGCAGGGTTGAACTGCTGCTTGAGGATATTGCGCAGACTACGCACTCCCTGCACGTCCGATCTCTGTGTAGCTTGGCATCTCATTTGCTCCAGTTGCAGCTAACGCAGAAGCCGGTCTCGCTCATGGCGGACTCCGGAATTGCAGTGCTGCGCTCGGGCGAAGGATCGCTGGTCTTTTGCGCGATGCCAAACGGACTGCGGGGGAAAGGGAGTCATACCCATTGCGACAAGCTATCTGTGATCTTGCGACTTGGGCGGGATGAGATTTTTTGTGATAGCGGCAGCCGCTGGTACACGCGTTCGGCGGAGCGCCGAAACCTGGACCGTTCCACCAGGGCGCACAGTACTTTGATGATGGATGAGGCGGAGCAAAATGTCCTGGACACTGATCCCGGCTCGCTTTTTCGATGCGGCAATGAAGCGGTTGTGTCACGGATCACGCCCCTGGACGGCGATGAGACAGGGCTCCGCGCATCGCACCAGGGTTATTCCAGGTTTGGCATTGAGCACCGGAGGTCGGTTCGATTGAGCGGGCAGTGCCTGCATGTGCTTGACGAGGTAAGCGGGGCGGGTGAACATTTGCTTGACCTGCGTTTTATTCTGGGTCCGGAATGGCGCGTTTCTTCTGAGTGGACATCGGGGGAGACAGTGAGCTGCGTCATCGAGGGACCGCGCCGGATTGCCCTCGAGTGCGAGGCTGCCCACGCCCTCGCGCTGAGCATCATGCCGACCGAGATCTCGCGGGAGTACGGTGCGGGGTTACCTGCAAGTTGTATTCGAATCCAGGCCACGGCGGGCCTGCCTGCTAGAGTGCAGACCAGGGTGCGATGGGAATGAGTGTGGACGCCAAACGGGAGAATGAACTTGCGGGTGAGAGCATCGTCTGCTTCGCAGGCGAAGACTGGTGGTACCACCATCCTCACTCGAAGAATCATCTGCTCAAGCGCTATGCGCTGCGGAACAAGGTTCTCTTCGTCAACTCCATCACCATGGGACTGCCTTCGATATCGAACCCGGATTTTTTTCTGAAGATCCGGCGCAAACTCAAGAGCTATCTTCGATGGCTGCGCAAAGTTCCTGAGGGTCTCTGGGTGATGACGCCGGTGAACCTGCCGTTTTACGGGTCGAGGATTGGCCGGTGGATTAATCGCATCCTGCTGGTCGCACAGCTGCGCGTGGCCATGCTGCTGCTTGGTATCTCGCGCCCGATTCTGTGGGTGGCGATTCCTACGGCCGCTGAGATGGCAGGACGGCTGGGTGAGAAGCTGCTGCTGTACCAGGTGTCGGACAAGTACGATGCCAACGAAGACAGCGCCTTGTCGGGCCAGGTTATTCGCAAATACGACCGGGAATTGAAAGACGCGGCCGATGTGGTGTTGTACTCGGGCCGTAAGCTATTTCGCGAGGCCACGGAGCCGAACCGGTATTTTCTGGAACAAGCAGTTGATTTTGAGCATTTCTCGGAGCTGAAGGCAGAGCCCGCGCCGGAGCTTGCCGGCATCCCGCATCCGATTCTGGGCTACTTCGGCAGCATGGATTATGTGATGGACACGGAGTTGATGGCAGAGGTCGCGCGGCTGCGGCCCGGATGGCACTGGGTGATGCTTGGCCTTAAGTCGAACCTGATACGGGTCACGGCGCCTAACATCCATTTCCTCGGAGCGAAGCCTTATGGCGCTCTGCCGCGATACATCCGGCAGTTCGACGTGTGCGTTCTGCCGTGGCGGGAAACGAACACATTCACCAGCTATGGGAGCGCGATCAAAGTACGCGAATATCTGGCTACGGGAAAGCCGGTCGTGATGGCTCCGCTTTACGAATATTTAGAGACGCCTGGTCTGCGTTTCTATCGCGGCACGGAGGGATTCATCGCGCAGATCGAGGCCGCACTCGCGGAGGACACTCCAGCGCTTGCGGCTCGACGGCAGTCGGTGGTGAAGGATGGCACCTGGGACGAGAGAGCACACCAGCTTGCAGCGCTGATTAATTCCCTGCTGCGCGGCCAGCGGTACACAGTTTCTTCTGCGGAGCTTCATCCCCTGATGGAGGGCCGTTAAATGCGCGCTTTGCTGGAGGATATGAAATCCGGGCGAGTGGCTGCATATGATGTGCCTGCTCCCGAGCTTCAGCCGGGAGGCATCCTGGTGCGCACGGCGTTTTCTGCGATTAGCTCCGGCACGGAAAAGGCAACGGTGGAGGCGGGCCGAAAATCTCTGTTAGGAAAAGCGATGGCTCGTCCTGACCTGGTGAAACAGGTGCTGGAGTATGCGCAGTCGAATGGCATCGCGGCCGCCCGGCAAAAGGTGCAGGCGCGTTTGGACACTTTGTCTGCGCTTGGGTATTCCTGCTCAGGACTGGTTTTGGGAGCGAGCACCGCGGGATTTCAGCCGGCGGACCGGGTGGCTTGCGCCGGCGGCGGGTATGCCAGCCATTGCGAGATCAACTTTGTGCCGGCAAATCTTGCGGTTATCGTTCCCGACAATGTCGGGCTGGAGGCTGCGTCGCTCACCACGATTGGCGCAATTGCCGTGCAGGGCGTGCGCCAGGCAAATGTAACTTTTGGAGAGACGGTGGCGGTGATCGGGGTTGGGCTGGTGGGTGTGCTGGCGATCCAGATCTTGCGGGCGGCGGGCTGCCGGGTGATCGCCATCGATGTTTCCAGCGAACGCGCGGCCCAGGCCACGTCTTTTGGTGCGCAGCTCGGGCTCAGCACCAGCGATCCGGGACTTGCGGGCGCGGTTGCTTCCTTCTCCCGTTACGGAGTGGATGCAGCGTTGATCACCGCTGCTACCAAATCGGCCGACCCGCTGGAGTTGGCAGCGAAGTTGTTGCGGGATCGCGGCCGCATTTCCGTGATTGGCGATGTCGGCATGGGCGTATCGCGGGCGAACATGTACAGGAAAGAGATTTCGCTCGCGATGTCTCGCTCCTACGGTCCTGGCCGGTACGATCCGCGTTATGAGGAAGGGGGGCAGGATTATCCGATCGGATTTGTTCGCTGGACGGAGAGGCGGAATATGGAGGCCTTTCTGGATCTTTTGTCCTCCGGATCGCTTCAGGTGGAAGCGTTGCTGGCGCATCGGTTTCCGGTCGAGGAGGGCGAAAAGGCATACGCGGCGGTGGTGGGCGGGGCCTACACGGCAATCATTGATTACCATGCGTCGGGCGACGTAAGGCCTGCGGCAAAGGCGCCCTCGCCAATTGCCGTGCAAACGCCCGAGAAAGAGCAAGTGCGCGTGGGATGCATCGGCGCGGGAGGATTTGCGCGCGGGACTATCTTTCCCCATCTCCGCTCCTCCGCCGGGGTGGTGCTGGAATCTGTGGCCACCAGCACAGGCGCGGCCGCGGTGTCGGCCAGTACAGGTTTTGGTTTCAACCATGCACAAGCGCCCTCCGAGTTGCTCGACAACCCCAATGTGGACGCAGTATTTATCCTTACCCGGCACAACAGCCATGCCGCGTATGTGAAGAGCGGCCTGGAACGGGGGAAGTGTGTCTTTGTTGAAAAGCCGTTGGCGATCGATCGCGAGCAACTGGAGATGGTGCGAACGGCATATGCGAAAGCAATGGCGGAAAAAGGGTCGGCCTTCCTCATGGTGGGATTCAACCGCCGCTTCTCGCCGCTTACGGAAAAGGTGAAAAGCTTTTTCGCCGGACGCACCGAGCCTATGCTTGTACATATCCGCTGCAACGCCGGGTTCATTGCTCGAGACAGCTGGGTTCAGGACCCGGAGAGCGGCGGCCGGATCGTGGGTGAGCTATGTCATTTTGTCGATTGGGCGCGCGCTGTTGTGGGGTGCTCCATGCAGAGATTGACGGCTGCGGCCCTGCCGGATGCGGGGCGCTACAACCGCGATAACGTCACGGTTACCATTTCGTTTGCGGACGGCTCGGTGGCGAACCTGGTGTATGTGGCCAATGGAGATAGAGCGGTTGCTAAGGAATATTTCGAGGTGTTTTGCGGAAATAGTGTCGCACGCATCGATGATTTCAAGACGGTTTACCTTTCCCGCGGCGGCAAAACAGAGACAGTGAAGGGCAAACAGGATAAGGGCCATCGCCGGGAACTTGAGCTGACTGTCGATGCGATGAAAAACGGGAAAGAGGCCCCGATCCGATTTGGCGAACTGATCGAGGTTACGGAGGCCACCTTCGCTGTTGAGGAAGCAATCAGGACGCAGCGGACTGTGTCGCTGGATGCCGGGTATGTGTTTGGGGAAAATGCGGTTGACCAAGGTTAGGGCAATCGGAAGTAGCGGATGAAGGAAGTCGATGGATTTTTTTAGAAACTCCCGCATGGCGGATACTGGACTGGAGGGAGTGCCTCCGCTGTTTTGGCTGCTCGCCTTACTCTCGCTGGTGCCGCTTTGCGTCGTGCTCCCGATGGCACCTCCCCGCGTAGGCATCGCGATTATTCTGGGATGGAGCGCGCTGCTCTGGATTGCTATCGGCTTCGCGCGCGGCCAATTCCATTACTTTGTTCTTGCCTGGGTGGCGGTATATCCATATTGCTACTACTTCCTCTCTTATCCAGTGGAACGTTCTATTTTTACGCTCGACCGCGGGTTCATTGTCCTGCTGGTTATTCAGATGTTTGTCCTGTCTCGACATGCGGCCGCGGTTCCACTGATGCATACGGTGCGGATTAGCGGGTATCTGTGGGGACTCTATCTGATTATTTGCTTTCTCTCGATTGCGGGTCACCCTCCTTCTGAAGTGTTGCCCTCCTATCGTCTTCTTGTCGACGGAATGGTGATGCCTGCCGTGATTGGGCTCTATGCAATGCGCTATTTTCCGTTGCCCAGGAATTTTCAGAAGCTGCATGTATGCGTTTGTATCCTCGGCATCGGCCTGTGCATCTGCGGGCTCATTGAATTGACGACCGGGATAGATCTCTTTCCCTGGAACGGGGCAGATCCTGAATTTACAGACACCCACGTCAGGCGAGCCGATGGACCTTTCGAATTGCCGGTTGTGTTGTCGGTCGTTGCCATCCTTGCATTTTTTCTCACCGTCTACCTGAGGCGGCTAATGCCTCGCAATATCTCGCCCTGGCGCGCCCTTCTCCATAAGATAGGGGCGGTCTCGTCGTTCGCGGCAGCCATGATCCCGTTGAATCGCGGCCTGGTGTTTGCGTTGGTGCCGGTTGCTATCGTCGATAGTTGTTCCAAGAACCGTTTGCTTTCGCGCCGATTCTGGGCGGCACTTTTCGGGCTCATCCTGCTGGGCGCTCTTGCGGCTCGAATTTTCTATCCGCGTCTTTATGACGATCGAGTTGCCAGGCCAGATAACGTCTATCAACGACTGGCCCAGGACCGGGAAACGCTGGGCGTCGTTCGTGAATATCCGCTTTTCGGAGTCGGCTTTAATTTGTACCACGAGTTTACCTCTCGGGATCCAAGATATCTGGCGCGCTGGAAGGGCATCGAGTCGATGAACTTCCCGCACAATGCGCTGATGACGGTGCTTTCGGAGGAAGGCATCGTCGGCTTACTCTTTTATGTTTCGGCGCAGGCCTTTCTTATGCTGGCGATGTGGCGGATGCGCAAAGCCTATCCGCTGGGATGGCTGGTATTTCTTTACTGTGTGCTCATTTATGTACTCATCGGAATCGATTACGCGACCGTTTATTATTCCGATATCAATCTGTTCTATATCTTTACCCTCGGCCTACTCTTTCAGATGCAGACAAGAATGCTTCAGGAGACCAAACCTGCCGCGTCGATGCAGGTTCTCTAGCAAGCATGTCGATGCCTCTCACAATAAAAAACTATTCGCTGTCTGAAGTTCACTCCATAGCTCGACAGGGCGATGCCATCCGGCTAAACCATGAAATCTGTAAGGCATGCGTTGATGGAGTCCTCACTGATTTCAAGGGCAAGACTGTCCTGGACGTCGCTTGCGGACACGAGAACCCGTTCTTCAAGGAGCGGCTTCAGCTAGCGAAACATGTCATCGGACTGGATCAGGATTCGCGGGAGATACAGAGAAACCAATTTATTCACGAAGGTCACGTTGGGGATATCAATGCGTTGCCTCTTCCTGATGAGAGTGTCGATGTGGTTGTGTCCGTTGATACGATCGAACATGCCGCGGAACCAGATCTATTTCTGAGGGAGTGCCATCGGGTGCTTCGGGCAGGAGGGGAAGCAGTTTTTGCCACTCCGAATCTTCTGGGCTATAAAAATGCGTTCGCTAAGTTCTGCGGGAAGAATGTATTCGATTTCGCCTGGAGAGCCTCTCATCATCGGGTACTCGAGTACGGAACGTTCTATCGCTGTAACACGGCAGGGACGTTTCGCCAGAAGGCGCAAGAGGCAGGATTTGAAATTCTCACGATCAGTTATGTTCCAGAAATAAGCTGGTTTTTGTCCACGCATCCCGTGGCGTTTACACTGGCCCACGTTTACAACCGTGTGACAGGCCGTCTCGGACTCGAGCGACTGTGGGGCTATATGGTGGTTAGGGTCGTGAAGGTTTAAGGCGATCCGCTTGCGCGACCACGTCTCAGCGCAAACATCCATCCCGATATCAACGGCAGGGGAAGGTGGTCAGCGATGGCCGCATTCAGCCGAATGAACATGTCAAATTTGCCAAACAGATGCGCGACAAAAGGACCCGATAACAGGGAGGTTCCGCGCGCCTCTACGAGGAGCAAATGATGGCGATCGAAAATTTCGTACAGGCTTGCAAGAGTGAACCGTTGTAAATGTGGACTCCCGTCGTCTGAGCCGCCGAAGTCCTTCTTCGGTTCGACGCGCTGAAAGATTGAGCGCAACCACCCTACGATTCTGTCAATGTGCAACGCGCGATAGAAGCGTTGGTCCCACTCAAACTCACCGTATCCGTTCGGAACGGTGATGATGAGTATTCCGGGCGCGGCTAAGTAGGGTAGCGCCATACCGAGCAGTTGCTCGGGCACTGCGAGATGCTCGAGGACTTCGGAGATGATGACACAGTCGAACTTGCTCAGCGAGAGATCGCTCACAACCCCATAATGAAACTTCACCGCAGGGGCCAAACTCCGGCCACGTTGGATTGATGGCTGATGCGAATCAACGGCCGTTACATCATATCCACCGTCCGCCAGAGGAATGGCAAGTTGCGACCCGTTCCCGCAGCCAATGTCTAAGATTCTTAGATCGCTCCGTTTCTTTCCGGGAAACTCCCGCTGGATTGCTCCGTCCACGAAACGAAGACGCTTCCCGTAGCCCCACAGGTTTTCGCGGAGGTATGGGGTTCGCGCATTGCTCTCTGGCGTAGATTCCATCGACACGGCACACCTTTGCCGACATTCACGTTAATTCCTTTGCGAACCTGCCATGCCGGGAATAAAATTGCGCATTAAGCATGCTCGTCAAGCTTCAGTCCGTCGTCGCCTTATTCACCTGTGGTTGCCTGGTCAGTGTAGCTGCGTCCCCATCGAGCATCGGCATTGTGGTGACCCGTGGGCAGGCGCAGGTCGATGGAGCACTTGTACGCGGTAACTCTACCCTATTTCAGGGGAGTGTAGTCCATACGGATGGCGCGACCTCGGATCTCATGCTTCCCAAGGGCTCAAATCTGCTGCTTCAGCCGGGCTCCGGAATCAAGGTCTATCGCGAGTACGCGGTGCTCCAGAATGGGGGAGCGATCCAGCGGGGCAATCCCGCTTATCTATTGGTTGCAGACGGCCTGAAGATACATCCCTTATCTCCACTAGGTGCGGCCCTTGTCGATATGCAAGACCAGTCTCACCTCAGGGTATCTGCTCAGGGGGGAGCCGTAGAGGTTCGCAACAATGCCGGTGCGCTTGTGGCTCGGCTGGATTCCGGAAATGCACTCAGCTTCGCCGTCCAGGTTCAGCAGCAGACCCCGGCAGCTCCGGCACAGAATCCTGCGCCTGCATCAGGACAGGCAGCCCCGCCAACCGGAACGCAACTCACGTTGCATGGCATTCTTCGTAAGGACCACCCCGGGCGTTATGGGCACTTTCTGCTGACCGATCTGGTAAGCAACGTTACCTATGAACTCCAGGGGCCGGGTCTCGATGATCTGGTCGGGGCGTCGGTGGAAGCCACAGGTAGCACGTTCGATACAACGCCGGCAGCGGGGGCTTCAAGAGTTGTGGCCGTCTCCGACATCCACCAGATGCCGCTGAGCGAGATACGGGGAAATACGCCGGCGCCCCCTTCGCCTGCAGGGACTCCAACCGGTACTCCCGCGGCAGCCCCTCCCACACCGTCCGGTGACACCGCTCCTCCAAGTAATGCAGGGCCGGAGGTCGGCGCCAGTCCGGAAGCAACCGCCCCGCCGGAGCCAGCCAGCGCGCCCGCGCCTCCGCCCTTACCCCAGCACAGCGATACCGCGAAGATTTTAGTGATCGTGGGCCTCGCGGCCGGGGCCGTCGTTGGAGTCGCTCTCGGCCTGGGCGGCGGCAAGTCGTCGACTGTCAGCCCGGAATAGATCGCTTTACAGCGGAACCCGCCGCGGCCATAGAAAGAATCAGGATCGGCCACGCGCCCATCGCTGGGCGTGAAAACGGGTAGTCGAAGACAGCATGGATCAGGACCGCGATCACTCCGATTCCCCAGATGGACCGAATCGCTATCCTGAAGCTCCAAACAGCAAGCGCAAGCATCGCGAGGCCGACGGGCAAGCCTCCTTCCGCAACCCACTGCAACCAGTCGCAATGAGCCTGGTTGACGATGGCTCCGGGATCGATCGTAGCGAAGGCGGGATACGCCGCCGGCCAACTTCCCAGTCCCCAGCCAATCCAGGGGCGCGCGGCGATCAAGTGTAACGTCGAGATGGCGAACTGAATGCGTCCCGCGGTCAACGCCTCAGACGAGAATCGCGCCGACGTGGTTTCGAATCCCACAATCAAGGTCAACGCTGCTGTGGCACCCGCCAAGGCAAGCGCCGCAGACCCGATTTTCCACCCGACGTCGCGCCTTCGTAATTGGGACAGAAGCAAAACGAAGAAGACTTCAGCACAGGTGATGATGAGGCCTCCGCGCGAGGCGCTGACGACCACGGCCGTAAGCAGCACTGCTGAAACTCCGAGGTAAAGATAAAACTCTCTAGCCTGGCTGAGTGCGAGGAAGAGAGCGATGGGGAGAATTGTCTCAATGAAGACCGCGAAGTGCGTGTGATAGACAATTGGCCCCATCACAAAGTCGTGATAACCCGTCGGAAATAGCCCGAACGCCTTTCCGGGAGATAGATATGCCTGAAGAATCGCTTCGACCGCAACGGCGAAGCCAAACCAAACGATACCCGTGCGAAGGAGTTTGGCGAGTCTCTCGTCCCGAAGGGTAGATACACCCACGTAATAGACGGCGACCCAGGTCATCCACTGCACGGTTGCGCGCTCGGTGGCAAAACGGTCGATGGTACTGCGGGTGACGAGCTGAAAGCATCCCCAAAGGACGATGAAGCTCAGCGCGAACAGCGGGAAGTACGTTCCGCTCGCAGGAACTCTCCCACCGACAAGGGCGATTCCAGCGATCAGGAATACGGATATCTCGAAGAGTGCGACGGGCCAGTAGGCTGGAATCCAAAGTGTGAGCGTGGCCAGACAGAGGGCTGTCACAAGCGACAGCAGGAGCAATGCATTTGTTGTGCGGAGCAAGAGGCGGTATTCAGGTTTCTCTTTGGTTATCATGAGCCTAGGTCTTTTGGCCCTTGACTACCAAAAACCAACCGAACCAGGGAGCCAGAAACTTGAATGGTTGGCTCTCGTATTTCGCAATAGATATATCGGGACCGAAGAGGCGCCTTAGCTTCCGTCCTGTGTATAGGTCAATATGCACAGGGGCTTCACTGTTCTCAATGTGCTGCTTCCATTCCCAACCATACTTGCGAATACCCATCAGCGTGGCACACGACCACAAAGCATAGACATGGACATTGATCCTACCGCCTGGACGGAGGACGCGGAACATCTCGCGGACTACTTGCCCGGGCTCATCGGTGTGATGAAGAACGCCGTGCGAATAGACATAATCGAAGCTCTCATCCGCGAGAGGAAGATTCCGCGCGTCGGCTTCGTGGACGGTTGCGAGATCGCCGACGCGTTTGCGCGCCAGTTCTACATGTCTGGTAGTCAAATCTATGCCGGTAGCCAGAGCGCCATGCTTTGCGAATTGCAGCAGATCGCTGCCCGTCCCGCATCCAATTTCGAGGACCTTGTCTCCGTGATGTTTGCGAAACTCTGCGACTTCGTAGAGCCAGGGATAGGTAGAGTACCGCTCCTCTTCGGTTAGAAACAGGGGAGTCTCGTTCCAGTGAGATTGAGCCAGTTGTGCTGCGTCAGGCATCACACTTTTACACTATTGCGTGGCAACCATCGATTCCATCTTCGTGGAGCAGGAGAGGCTCCCGCCCTCGATGAATTCCTTCCACCACAGGGCGAAGTTCAGCAGCAACCAGACATCGGTTCCCCGGCGTGACGGGATCAGATTCATGACCGCGGAATGATCGAGGAAGTCCGTCTTGTCGCAAAATTCAGTCAGCTCTCGTCTGGCGAACTCGCCGGATTGGCCGAGGAACCACTCCTGAACAGGCACGCCAAACCCCTGCTTGCGGCGATCGATGATGTCATCGGGGATGAGTCCCCGAACTGCCTTTTTCAGGATGTGCTTCGATTCGTTTCCCTGCGTGATCAACTTTTCCGGGATGCTCATAGCAAGCTGCACAAACTTATGATCGAGGAACGGAACCCGGGCCTCCAGGCTTGCGCCCATGCCCATTTTGTCGAGCCGCATGAGGAGCAGCTCGGGCAGGCGAAGATTCAGATCAAGGTAGGTCATCCACTTGACCGGAGTTTTCTCCCATGCATTCTGCATGAACCGTTCATGGATGGGGCGTATCGCCTGCCAGGAAGTCTCGTTCCGGAAACGGCGCCGGAGACGAGGGGAAAGCACATCCAACTTGGCACGCTGTGAGAAGCCCTCCGCCCCACCCCAGAAAACCGGTAACCCGGCGCTGCCGCGCCGGAGTAGTTCGTAGGCCGGTCCACGAGATTTGCCAAGCATGCTCAGCCCAAGCAGACCAAGCTTTCTGGCGGCGCGTGGAACAGGATAACTATTCCAGCGAATCAGATTCAGGACTCGTTTCCAACGTTGATAGCCCCAAAAGAGCTCGTCCGACCCTTCACCCGCTTGCGCGACCACGATACCGTTGTCGCGCGCCAGTTGAGAGAGGAAATAGACCGGCATGCAGACGGGATCGGCAATCGGCTCATCCTGGAGATGAACCAGGCGGGGCAGGAAATCGAGAAAATCCTGCTGGGTGAGAACCCGTTCATGGTGGTTTGCCCCGATGGAAGCGGCGAATTGGCTGGCTTGCGTCAATTCACTTTGACACCCGCGATAGTTCTTGTCGTATCCGACGGAAAAGGTTTTTACCTGCTCCGTAGTGCCCTCGGAGAAGAGCGCCGCGTTGGTGCTGGAATCGATTCCCCCAGACAGAAACACTCCCACAGGCACGTCGCTCACGGTGCGCAGGGCCACGCTGGTGCGCAGTTCGGCGAGCAGGCGTTCGGCAATTTCTTCCTCCGGCACGCCAGTCAGCGGCGTAGTGTGTTCAAGGACATCCCAGTACCGCTGCTGGTGGCTTTGCCCGTCCGCATCGATGGTCAGGAAGGTGCCCGGGGACAATTTATGAATCCCTGCAAATAGCGTGTCGGGAGCAGGCGTGGTTAGAAAGGAGAGATAGTGAAACAGACCTTCCTCGTTAACCGCACGAGGCTGATCCGGATCCTGAAGAAGCGCCTTGATCTCCGATGCAAACGTGATTCTTCCATGATGAACGCTGTAATAGAGCGGCTTGATACCGATGCGGTCGCGAATGAGCCAGAGGCGGCGGGCCTTCGCGTCCCAGAGAGCCATGGCGAACATGCCGCGAAACTTCTGCAGACAATCGATGCCCCATACTGCAAAGGCCTGCAGGATAACCTCGGTGTCTGAGTGATCTGTTTTCCAGCGTCGATGGCCCAGATCTTCCAGTTCGCGCCTGACCTCGGCGTGGTTATAGATCTCACCGTTGAAGACGATGTGCAGCGAGCCGTCCTGATGGCTCATGGGTTGGGAAGCGGCGTTTGCGAGATCGATGATGGAAAGGCGGCGATGCGCCAGGCCAAGCCGCCGATCCGGTGAGATCCACACACCCGCACCGTCCGGGCCGCGATGCACCATCGTTTCCCTCATGCGGACAAGATAATCCGCAGTCACGTGGAAGTTGCTGTTTTTGAATGACAGTACACCGCAGATTCCACACATCTTAAGGCACCGAGCTTATACCCTAACACCAGGATCCGTTATGGACGAAATCACCGAGCATGTAATCCGCGACTTCTGGGACTCACACCCTTGCGGGGAGAGCCTGGTCGAAAGCCTCGCAGCAGATTACGAGGCTTTCTTTCAGCGGTATGACACGTTTCGATACCGCCTGGAAGGGCACATTCTGAGGCGCCTGGACGCGATTGATTTCGAACGCAAACACGTTCTGGAGATCGGTTTGGGACAGGGTGCTGATTCGGAGCAGATTATCCGACGAGGAGCAATATGGTCAGGTTTGGACATATCGTCCGAGTCGATCAACCGGGTTTTCACCCGGCTGCAGCTGCGGGGGCTTCCTTACCAGAGGCTTGAGTGTGCGAGTGCCCTTGAGATGCCGTTCCCCGACAGCAGTTTTGATATTGTCTTCTCCCATGGCGTCCTCCACCATATCCCCGACGTGATAGCAGCACAAACAGAAATTGCCCGCGTCCTGAAGCCCGGTGGGCTGCTTATTGCAATGCTCTATGCTCGGCGGTCGCTAAACTATCTCTTGGCGATTTCAGTGGTACGTCGCCTGGGCATCAGTATTCTCTACCTGGGTCGCGTGCAAGGGAGTGGGATCGTGGGCGGCCACATCGCAAATGCCAAAAGAATGGGGCTGCGAGAATACCTGAAGATGTCGAACTTCATTCATGCCAATACCGACGGGCCGCTTAATCCGTACAGCAGGGTCTACAACACCTCGACGGTAAACAAGGACTTCCCTGCGTTCGAGCTTGAGGACAGCTACCAGGACTACATGCACGCTCCTCCGCTACCGGTATCTTGGATTAAGCCACTTGCACCTATTCTAGGTTGGCATCTTTGGGTGCACTTGACCCCACGCAAGGAATAGGACCGCTTTCGACGTCTGGGTATAAAGGTGCTTCAATCAATAATGAAATGGGCAGGATGGGCAACAACCGCGTGAGAATCATGAGCATTGTCGGCGCCCGGCCAAACATGATGAAGATGGCGCCGCTGATCGCGGAGTTGCGCCGGCATGAAGAGATTGAGCCGGTGCTGGTCCATACCGGCCAGCATTACGACTACTCCATGTCCCAGGTGTTTTTCGATCAGTTGCGGCGTGCCCCCTCCTGACTACAACCTGGGCGTCGGTTCGGGCACGCACTACGCGCAGACCGCGGAAATTATGCGGACGTTTGGTGACCTGGTGCAGCAGGACCGCCCGGACATGGTGGTGGTGGCGGGAGATGTGAATTCGACGATCGCCTGTGCGCTGGTAGCGGCCAAGGAAGGAATCCCGGTGGCGCACATCGAGGCGGGATTGCGCAGCTTCGACCGGAGTATGCCGGAGGAGATCAACCGCATCCTCACAGACGCCCTGGCCGAGGTCCTTTTTACGACCGAGGAGAGCGCCGGCCGGAATCTCGCCAACGAGGGTATCGACCCAGGAAAGGTCTTCTTTGTTGGCAACCTGATGATTGATTCGCTGGTGCGGGCTCTCGAAATCCCCCGCGCATCCTCGTTGCGCCTGGAGATGGGGCTGAGTGAGAAGCCTTACGCCGTGCTCACACTCCATCGTCCTGCGAACGTGGATGACCCGGACCAGTTGCGGCGCACACTGGAGGCCGTCGCTGAGGTAGCGCAACGCATTCCGGTGGTATTTCCAGCCCATCCACGAACCGCGCGCAATATCGAGGCGATGGCAGGGGCGGGAGTGGTAAGCACCTGGAACGGCGGCCCAGTCCCGGGCCGGGGTGTTTGGATGATGCCTCCCGCTTCCTACCTGGATTTCCTCGACCTCATGCAGCATGCCGTCCTCGTCATTACCGATTCTGGTGGAGTGCAGGAAGAGACGACTTTCCTCGGAGTGCCGTGCATCACTTATCGCGAAAACACCGAGCGACCGGTCACCGTCTCCATGGGCACCAACCGGGTGGTGGGATGCGACCCTCACCAGTTGCTGCGTAGCGCGCTGGAGATGCTGGAGAGCGCAAACAGCCAGGCTCGACCTACCCCTTGTGCCCGCCGCTATGGGATGGCCGGGCTGCGACGAGGATTGTGCCCATTCTCAAGCAGGTTTTTTGCCGGAACGATGCAGCGGAGCGCGTGCCTCTGTGACTCAAGCCGAGTCCTCTGAGCTAATTCAGGCGATTCAAGCACTACGCACGTGGATTGAGAGCAGGCAGTACGCGGGATACGAGCCGTTTGACCTGCTCAACTCGCCCTATCTGAGCGGATCCTGGACGCGGAAGGCTGTACCGGCAGTCCTGCTCATCCAGGCGGGCAAGCGTTTCGCCGGTTTGCGGGTTCGCCGGCTGCTGAAGGTTCCTCCGAGTCGTAATCCCAAGGCCCTGGGCCTTTGCCTTGCGGCGTATTGCGACCTTGCCCGATCCGGTTGCGATGTCTCAGCCGAGGCGACGTTGCTGAAGCGCGAGTTGATTGGGCTGCGTTCGCCGGGTGAGCCCGAGTACAGCTGGGGATACGACTGGGATTATCTGTCGCTGCGGGGCACTCGTCTACCGGCGTTCTCCCCCAACTGCGTCGCGACCTATTTTTGCGCGACCGCGATGCTGGAAATGAGCGAGGTGTTTGGTGACCTGGAGGCCAGGGAGATTGCCGAATCGGCTGCGCGCTTCATGGCTTCGCGTCTGAATCGCTCTTTCGAGTCCGCTGACCAGGTCTGCTTCAGCTACACACCGCAGGACAGAACGCTGATTTACAACAGTAGCGCCCTGGTGGGTGTCTTTCTGGCGCGAGCCGGAAGGTTGCTGGACAACGAAGCCTACCTATCCCTGGCACGCAAAGCCATGGCTTTCCTTGTAAGAGGCCAGTTGGAGACCGGTGGATGGTATTACGGGCAGCTTCGGCGGCAAGGTTGGATCGACAGTTTTCATACGTCGTACAACGTCTGCGCACTGCTCGACTATCAGCGGATCAGCGGGGACGTATCCTTTGAATCATCGCTGCTTCGCGGCCACCACTACTACCAGAACACCTTCTTCGCTAAGGACGGCGCGCCCAGGTACTTTCATAACCGGACATTCCCCATCGATATTCATGCTTGTTCTCAGGCCATCGTGCACTTCGCCGCATTCTCCTCGATGGATCCGAGTGCTCGCCAGGCTACCTGGAATGTCTTCCAATGGACCATGAGAAACATGGCGGCGGCCGACGGTTCCTTCTACTATCAGCGCCATCTCCTTTGGACGAACCGCGCGCCGTACATGCGGTGGGGGCAGGCGTGGATGCTGTATGCGCTTACTAAACTGCGCCTGTCAGTTGAACGGAAGCCCTTATGTGCGGCATAGCCGGTATGGCGGGCGTCAGAGATTCAGCGCTGCTGGACGCAATGCTGAAAATTACGCGCCACCGCGGACCAGATGACCGGGGCACCTATCTGACCAACGGGGATTCGCCGGAGTTCCAGGCGGCCATCGGAAGTAACCGGCTTAAAGTGCTTGACCTCAGTTCTGCCGGACATCAACCGATGTCCAGCCCCGGTGGCGAGGTGTGGGTCGTCTACAACGGGGAGATCTTCAATTTCGCGGCCTTGCGGGAGGAGCTATGCGCCGATGGCTTGAGCTTCCACTCACAAACAGACACCGAGGTGTTGCCGCTTCTGTATCTGAAATATGGAGACCGGATGGTCGAGCACCTGAATGGCATCTTTGCCTTTGCCATCTGGGACAGCCGGCAGAAAAAGCTATTGGTGGCTCGTGACCGAATGGGTGTCAAGCCCTTGTATTACGCGCGTGTGGGATCACGGCTTTATTTTGCGTCGGAGGTAAAGTCCCTCCTGCTCGCTCCGGAACTGCGCGCGGAGCTTGATCCCGCGGCGCTCTCTGAGTTTCTGTCGCTGTTGTATGTGCCGAATCCGGGAACGATGTTCAAGAACATCCTGAAGCTGGAGCCTGGCTGTCGGCTTACCTGGCAGGCTGGAAAGATCAGCATCGATCGCTATTGGGACAGCTCCGAACGAATTCCGTGGATGCCTGGCGACGAACGGGAGCTTGCCCGGCAATGCCGCACGGTTCTCAAGGATGCCGTTCGCCGGCAGTTGGTGAGCGATGTGCCCGTTGGCTTTTTTCTCTCCGGAGGTTTGGATTCCAGCGCGCTCCTGGCATGTGCGGCGGAAGTCCATAGTGGGCCGCTTCGCTGTTACACCATTGCGTTTCAGAAGGAACACGCGCGCATGGAGCAGTCGCACGACGATCGCTCCTACGCCAAACTGGTGGCGAAGAAATTCGGCGCGCGAGTGCCACGAACTCATGGTTGCTCCCGACGTTGCCGGCCTCTTGAGCAAAGTGATTTGGCATATGGATGACGCGGTCGCCGACCCCGCGGCCATTGCCACCTACCTGATCTGCCGGGAAGCAAAGTCCGACGCGACCGTTTTATTGAGTGGCCAAGGGGCCGATGAGTTGTTCGGCGGATACCGGGTCCACCTGATCTCGACGCTCGCTCGACGGCTGCGCCTGCTGCCGTCCATTCTTCGTGAAAGACTCATGCCGGCTGTGCTCCAGGCGGTTTCCGGCCTTGGTGCTCGCATGCCCAGCCTTAACCCCGGCCTCCTGATGGCCGCCTGCCGCTTTAGCGGAAAGGCCCTTCGCATGTCAGGTCTCACCCCACAGGACCAGTACATCGGCATGCGTTCTTATCTGGATGGCATGGAGTTGAGCGGTCTCCTCAACCCGGACGTGCTTGGCGCATCGCGGCCAGCCGATCTGATGCTCAAGAAGCACTTCGGCGCAGCCGCTTCCCTGGACTTCGTGGATCAGATGCTCTACGTGGATCAGCAGACCTTCCTCCCCGACCTGAACCTGGCTTATACCGATAAGCAAAGCATGGCGGCCTCCATCGAGGTACGGGTTCCTTTCCTCGACCACGTAGTTGTCGATTTCATGCGCCAGGTTCCGCCAAAGCTCAAGCTGCATGGGTACACGCAAAAATACATTTTGAAGAAGGCGATGGAGGATGTTCTTCCTCCGGAGGTAATTTCCCGCAGAAAAGCCGCCTTTGGGTTGCCGGTGCGTAGCTGGCTGAAGAATGAACTTCGAGAGATGGTTGGCGATCTGCTTTCGGAACGGCGAGTACGGGAGCGTGGTTTGTTCCAGCCTGGTGCGGTTGCGAGAATGGTTCGAGAGAATGGAAGGAGTCGGGACTACACCTTGCAATTGTGGTCCCTGTTGACGCTGGAACTCTGGCAGCAGGTCTTTGTAGACGAAAGCCGATTCCGTTGGGATGCAAAATGCGCATCTGGATTGACCTTGACAACTCTCCGCACGCCCACTTCTTCGCCCCGATTGTCAGGCGGCTGGAAGAGGCGGGCTATGAAGTTGACATCACCGCCAGACGCTTCGGCCAGGTGGAAGAGATTGCTCAATCTCACGGTCTGGGCTACGTAGTCATCGGCAGGCACCGCACACCTCGTTTCTTCTTCATGCGGGCGATGGCCACTGTTGTCCGCGCCTTGCGGCTTGCGCTGTATGGTCTTCGCAGCCGGCCGACGATTGCGGTTAATCATGGCTCCCGTGCGCATGTTATTGCCGCATGGCTGTTGCGCATTCCCGTGTTGACGATCTACGACTACGAGTTCGTTTCCTCGGCAGTTTTCTCGAGAATGGCGACGAAGATCCTTTTACCGGAGGCCATTCCAGCAACGACCCTGGAGCTTCAACACATCGACACGCGAAAGGTTATCCGCTATCCGGGGTTCAAGGAGAACGTCTATCTCAACGGGCTGAGCATTTCGACCTCGGTGTTGGATGACTTGAATCTGGATCCCCGCCGGCTGATCATCACCGTGCGGCCTCCCGCGACATGGGCTCATTATCACAACGATCATTCGGAGGTTCTTTTCCGGGCTCTGGTTGAGCGTTTGCGTGAAGAAGAAGACTCCCAGGTCATTGTGCTGCCGAGGACTCGGGAACAGGGGGAAACGCTGAAGAATTCGTATGGCATGCGGTCGCCTCCGTTTCGGGTCTTCGATCATGCTGTGGACGCACTCAGCTTGATGGCACACTCTGACGCGGTGTTGAGCGGGGGCGGCACAATGACCCGTGAAGCGGCCATCCTTGGAACCCCCGCCTTCAGCCTGTTCGCGGGGAAACCGGGGGCAATCGACGCAGCTCTCGAACTCGACGGGAAGCTGACGATCCTGCGAAATATTGAAGAAGTGAGAGGGCTGCGGATCGAGAAGAGCGTTCGCGCCCGCTCCAACAGCGCGGACGCCCGGACGGCAGAAGTGATCCTGCAACATATCATTTCGCTGGGGGCTGGCTGAGAGTGGCCGAGGACCTTGTTCTTGGTCATCTCATGCATAGGGAGTTCAGTCCCCGCAGGGGACGACTGAAAGTAGCCCAGGACGCCAGTCCTGGGTTACCGGTAACGCGATCGGAATAGTCCCGCAAGGGACGGCTGAAGCCTGCGCGTGAGGTCCTCAGCCGTCCCTGACGGGACTGGACAGATCTCGTGATCTGTACCCAGGACTACCGTCCTGGGCTACTTTCAGTCGTCCCTACGGGACTTAGCTGGAAGAGCATAGTTCTCACGCAGACTCTTTAGCTGCTGCGCGAGAATTGGAAGAGGGACGTGGAGACCCGTCCCTGCGGGAGTCAGACGCACGGGCGGCTCTTAGGGTATTACTGGATCATGGCCAGTCGAGTTGCCGCCTCGCTGAAGGTTCCCTTCCTTGACTTGAAGAATCAGTATGCGAATCTGCGCGAAGAGCTTTTGCCGGAGATTCTGGAGTGTCTGGATCAGGCGGCGTACATCGACGGCGAAGCGGTGAGAGAGTTCGAGTCCAGTTTTGCCGCCTACTGTGAAAGCGGGTACTGCGTGGGGCTCGCCTCGGGAACAGCCGCACTGCACCTGGCTTTGCTGGCATTGGACATCGGACCAGGGGACGAGGTGATTGTCCCGGCAAATACGTTCATGGCGACTGCGGCGGCGGTATCCATGGCCGGTGCGCGGGTGGTGCCGGCGGATTCTTCTCCCGCAACCTGGTTGATCGATCCCAACGATCTCGAAGCCAGGATTACCTCACAGACCCGCGCGGTCATCGCTGTGCATCTTTATGGGTCTCCGGTAGATTTGGAGGCCATTTCGGAAATCTGTGCCCGCAGAAACATTCTGTTGATCGAGGATGCAGCGCAGGCACACGGCGCCCAATATCAGGGACGCCGTGTTGGGAGCTTCGGAGAGGTCGCCTGCTTCAGCTTTTACCCGAGCAAGAATCTGGGCGCGTTTGGCGATGCGGGCGCGATTACTACCCGAAACCGCGCCGTCGCTGATCGGGTCCGAAGTCTGAGCAACCATGGGCGCTCACAAAGCAGAGACGAACACGCACTGGTGGGCTACAACTCCCGCATGAATGAAATTCAGGGAATTGTTCTTCGGGCCAAACTAAGAAAATTGGATGGTTGGAACGCCAGCCGGCGCACCCGAGCCGAGGCTTATCGCGAGCGGCTCGCCGGCCTTCCGATTGAGTTTTACGAGGTTTTACCGGGGTGTGAAGCCGTTTACCACCTCATGGCAATCTGCTGCAGCGAGAACCGGGAACTGGTGACGTACCTAAAAGCGCAGAATATCGAATGCCGGTTCCACTATCCCATTCCCATACATTTGCAGCCTGCTTTCCAGCATCTGGGCCTTTCCCAGGGCAGCCTTCCGGTGGCGGAAAGAATTGCACGTCATACGTTATCGCTGCCCATTTTTCCCGAAATGACGGATGATCAGTTCGACTATGTGTGTACTTGTATCAGGAACTTTTATTCGTAACCTTGGTCCATTCTGGCTGCTGGGCTGGCGTTGCAAACCTGTTGCCAATGCGCGCGTCCTGCGTGTACGGTTGCAGGTACAGACGAGCTCGATTCGATAGGCATTTTTTTGACACAATGACGGCTACCTCGTTGTCGCAACAGGGGTTTGTGGCAACGGTTCAGCATGGGCTGCCTGTGGAAAAGCTACAAGGAACCGGCACGGATATTTTTGGGCACCGAGGGTCGGAAGGCCAGGTATGCAGCAGAGGTCAGAGTGCACTATGAATGTCGGTGTGTTCGGATTGGGCTATTGGGGGCCCAATCTCATCAGAACTCTGCTGGAATCGAAGAGGGCGAACGTCCACTGCTTCGATACAAATCCGCGCGCGATGGTACGTCTTAAGAGCCGGTTTCCCTCCGTAACTTTCAGCGCATCCTCCAGGACCCTCTTGCAGCATTGCGATGCCGTGATGATCGCGACCCCCGTCCTTACCCACTACGGCCTGGCTAAAGAGGCGCTCGAGGCGGGCAAAAGTGTTTTTGTTGAGAAGCCTCTCTCTTCTTCCTCGGCAGAGGCGCTGGAACTCATCCGGCTGGCTGAGGAGAGACAGTGCGTGTTGATGGTGGGCCATACCTTCCTCTACAGCCCCGCCGTGAATCGAGTCCGCGAATATATTCGCAGTGGAGTGATCGGGGATTTGTACTTTCTGAGCGCTTCGCGAGTCAATTTAGGAATTCATCGTTCCGATGTGGACGTGATCCTGGACCTCGCTCCCCATGATCTCTCTACCTTCATTTATTTGTTGGGAGAGTACCCGACCCGGGTCTCGGCGTTCGGCCGAGCTTGCGTGGGAAAGATGCTCGACGTCGCATCCTTGCGCCTTCAGTTCCCCTCGGGCGTTTTTGCGAATCTCGAGGTAAGCTGGCTTGCCCCGCGGAAACTACGCCGCATGGTCCTGGTTGGAAGCAAGAGCATGCTGGTCTATGACGATACGGCCGTGGATAAGATTCAGCTCTACGACCGGGGAGTCGCCCTAGGTTCTCCCAACTCATTTAACGAGTATCAGCTCACCTATCGCACCGGTGACATCGTCTCTCCCGAATCTCGACGTGACGGAGCCGCTGCTGATCCAAACCAATCATTTCCTGGATTGCGTGGAGCAGGGCCAGACGCCCATCAGTGACGGGCAGATGGGGCTGGCAGTCGTTCGAGTGCTGGAGGCGGCCGAAGCATCGGCACACAGCAATGGAGAATTTGTGGCGATCGACTGGGACGGGGACAGCCGACTCCACGACCGGCGCAAAGACTGAGCGCCAAGAGGCAGTGCGGAACTAGCATATGCTGGCAAACACACAAAAGGATTACCGCGTCTGTATCGTAGTCGCGGACCAGTGTGCGCTGCTGGTATCCCTTGTACTTGCCATTGTCCTCCGCTCCTACTTGCCGCAGCAGGTCCCGTTTGCGTGGCCGACCGTTGTGCATGCGGCGATTGCCTTTCGACATATTGGTTTCGCCGCGCTCTGGTACTTCAGCATGCGCAGCGTGGGCGCCTACGAACTGAGCGCGGACGAGGGATGGGGCGTATGGCGCGCATTCAAGGGGGTGGCTCTCTTCACCCTGGTGGCCCTCGCGATCGCCTTCTTTCGTGTTTCCTTTTTCTCGCGCGGGATCATCCTGATCTTTGTTTGCCTGGCAACGGCATTGACGGTCCTATTCCGTCACGTGATCCCGGCTGCGTATCGCCGGCTGTTCCCGTTGACCGTACGGACACGGGTGCTGTTGATCGGGGGAGCGCACGGAGCGCTCGACCTGAGCGGCATTTTAGGACGGTTCCTCAAGTGTCATGTCATCGTGCGGTCGGTTCCCGGGGAGCTGCTGCAGAAAGAACATCCGGAGTTGCTGCGCACGGAAGTTGAAAAACTTCTGGAGGAAGTTTCCCCCGACGAGGTGATTCTCGATCTTGCAGACGTGGACGCGCTCGCGGTGGTGCTCAACGTTTGCAATGAACGGCGGCTCCCCTGGCACTTTGTGCCCTCGCTCGACCAGCTGGTCTTCGGAAATTCCCGTTCGCATGTAATTGCCGGTATTCCGTTGATCAGTGTCAAGCGGGTCAATTTATCGGGGTTCAACCTGCTGCTCAAACGGCTGATTGACATGAGTGTGGCTAGCCTGCTGCTGCTGATTACGGCGCCGGTGATGGCGGCGATCTGGCTTGCCGTCCGGCTGACATCACCAGGCCCGGCGATTTTTGTGCAGAGGAGAATCGGCCGAAGCGGCAATTTGTTCAATTTATATAAGTTCCGCAGCATGACGATGAGCCAGGATCAGAGCGCGCACCAGGAATATGCAAAGCAATGGGTGCAAAATCAACCGTATCCGGGCGCTTCGGAACAGGTCACTCATAAGATTTCAGAAGACACGCGACTGACGCCCATTGGGTCGTTTCTGCGGAGGTACAGCCTGGACGAACTCCCGCAGATCGTGAATGTGCTGAAGGGCGACATGAGCCTGGTGGGGCCGAGACCGGCGATCGGTTACGAGGTTGAGATGTACCAGGAATGGCACAAAGAACGCCTTGAGGGCATGCCTGGCCTGACGGGAGAATGGCAGGTAGGCGGCCGTTACAATCTTTCCTTCGAGGAGATGGTGAAACTCGATCTTGAGTACCTGAGGAATTGGACACCGGGCCGGGATTTCAAGGTTCTTCTCAAAACCGTTCCTGCGGTCCTGCAGGGTACAGGGAAATGATCTCGCGCAATACGGGTCAAGAACGTGCATGAAGTTGGGGACGTCTTCATCCATCCACAAGCGCTGGTCGAGTCGGCATCCATTGGCCCCGGGACCCGCATATGGGCATTTGCCCATGTGATGCGTGGCGCGGTCGTTGGCCGGGATTGCAACATCTGCGATCATTCCTTTATCGAGTCGACGGTGAAGATCGGCGATGGCGTAACGGTCAAGAACGGTGTTGCGCTCTGGGATTTGGTCACGATTGAGGATCGCGTGTTTATTGGCCCATACGCCGTTTTCACCAACGATCGAAGGCCACGTGCGGAGGTCCGGAAGGGACGCGAGCAGCTGGTTGCCACCCTGGTGAAGGAAGGTGCGACCGTAGGGGCCAATGCAACCATCGTTGCTGGGGTTACCATTGGACGGTACGCAATGGTAGGAGCGGGCACGGTCGTGCTGCGCGATGTGCCGGAGCAGGCGATGGTGGTTGGCAACCCCGGACGCCTTGCCGGGTATGTCTGCGTCTGCGGCGAGGCGCTTGATGCGGATTTCAAATGCGGGTGCGGGCGGCAATTCGCACACCTGCGAGGATAGGGAGCATTCGTGAGGCGATTGATCGGGTTGGTATTTCTGGCAATGAGCGTTTCGCTCGCGGCCCAAGAACAAAACGGAGGATGGCAGCCGGACCTGACTCGCCTGCAGTCCTACACCTCTCACCGCGCCTCGAGTTCCGACCCAACCGGGGCGAATGCGGATGCCCGCCGGGTTGAGCCCGGCGCGTCCCTAACGCTCCTGGACACCGAAGGCCCGGGGAAGATTTCGCATCTCTGGTTCACCATCGCAAGTGACGAGCCCTACCACCTGAAGCGCATCGTGCTCCGTATCTATTGGGATGGGGAAGCCACGCCCAGCGTAGAAGCACCGATTGGTGATTTCTTTGGATTGGGCCTTGGAGACTACTACTCCTGGCAGTCTGAGTTGCTTTCCGTGGGAAGCGAGAACAGCCTGAACAGTTTTTTCCCCATGCCCTTCCAGCGGCATGCCCGGGTTACGGTAACGAACGAGGGGAAGCAGCCGATCGGCAGCCTGTATTACAACATCGACTACCAGACCGACTCGCGGCCGCTGCCCCCGGGCACGCTCTATTTCCACGCCCAGTATCGGCAGGCACAACCGAACCATGGATGGACCACTAACTGGACCACCAATGGCGATCCGCTGGTGGACGACAAGCGCAATCTGAATGGTCAGGACAACTACGTCTGGATGGAGGCGAAGGGGAGCGGCCAGTTTGTCGGTGTGACCATGTCCGTTATGCAAAACCAGGATGGATGGTGGGGCGAAGGGGATGACATGTTCTTTATCGATGATGACGCGACCCCGGCCATCAATGGCACCGGTTCGGAGGATTACTTCCTGGGCGCGTGGGATTTCGGCGGCAAGCCTTTTTCTTATCAGCTTTATGGAGCTCCGGTCGTGGGGCCGGAATTGGCGGGTAGCCGGTCGAGCGTCTACCGGTTTCATTTGGATGCTCCCATAACCTTCCGGAGGTCGTTCAAGGCCACAATCGAGCACGGGAACGCTAACCATCGCTCGGATAACTTCTACTCGGTTGCCTACTGGTACCAGGCTGAGCCGCACGCGGCTTTCCCCCCTTTGCCGCCAGTCGATCAGAGGCTGCCGGTGGTTCAGCAGGTCGGCGGACCGGGAAATGCCAATGCTGTCAGCGGCCCGTCGCGGCCGGCTGCGGCGGCTCCGCCCGCGGCCCCACCAAGGTAGGGGCTTTAGAGCCTGCGCGAGAACCCGCGGTCGAAGTCCCTTATAGTGCCACGAATCAAAGGGTGCCCCATATCTCGCTCGTTTTTCGCGAGATGTGGGATACCACGGACCTCGATTGGCAGTCTCTAGGGAGCCCAAGAATGTAGACCGGCAGCCGTGGTATCCCACATCTCGCGAAAAACGAGCGAGATATGGGGCACCCCCTGATTCGTGGTCGGGACAGAAATTGGACCGGCGGGTTCTCACGCAAACTCTAAAGCCCAGACCATTTCGGACGGGGGCGGCACGACTGAAGTCGTGCCCTGATACAAAGCAAAAAAGCTTGCTGACTCAGAGGAAACGCGGCTGGGGCTTAGCGCAGTTTTTTTCGCCCCGGCGCTTTCCGGGCCTGCTTCTTGGGGGCTCCGGTGGACTCGCGCACGATCAGCTTGGTTGGAATCTTGTAGTTGCGTTGCGGTTCCAGCCCTTCTTCCCGGTGCGCGCGCAAAGCTGTTACTGCCGCTCGCGCCAACTCGAAGCACGACATTTGGATCGTGGTAAGGGGCGGAATTGTCACCTGCGCGATGTGGATGTCGTCGAAGCCGATGACGGAAAGATCATCGGGTACCTTGAGCCCCTCGCGGTAAAGTTTGTGCAGCACTCCGATGGCGGTCATGTCGTTGGAACACATCACCGCCGTGGGCACCTGCTTTGATTTCAGCAGCTGGTCCATGGCTGCCATGCCGCCCTCCATGGTGTGGTCCCCTTCCACAATCCACGCCGGATCGAGTTCGAGTGCGCACTCCTCGATCGACCTGGTAAAGGCAACCAGCCGTGACTGCGCGGAGTGTAGCCGCTTCGGCCCGCTGATAAACGCAACGTCGCGATGCCCCAATGCAGCCAGGTGTTCCACGCCCTGCTGGATGCCGTTGCGATAGTCCACCCGGAGCAGACTGATGCCCGGTCTTTCCGGCCCCACATCCACAAAAACCAGAGGCACGTTGCGCTCGGCGAGCTGCTCCAGCAGTGGTTTTTCCACCCCGAAGGTCATCACCGCTACCCCTTCTGCTCTGCGCTCCAGCATGCGTCGTATGCACAGGGACATGCGCCGGGGATCATAGTTGGTGGAACTGATGAGAATCTCGTAGCCGTGCTCGACAGCGATGTCTTCAAAGCCTTGTATCAGCTCCGGGAAGAAGGGATTGGTGATTTCGGAAACGATCAGGCCGAGCAGTCGGCTGCGTCCCGAAACCAGCGCCCGCGCCTGCGTGTTGGGGAAGTAATCGAGCTTTTCGATCGCCTCCCACACTCGCTTGGCCATCCTGGGATTTACCGTCGAAACCCGGTTAATAGTCCGCGAGACGGTGGCGATTGACACGTTAGCCAGCTTCGCCACGGTCCGGATATCCAATTTGCCGGGCACTTCTGCCGCCGGCGGCTTTCCCCTCTTCCCCGCTTGCTTTGCCATTGACCTTGCCCATTCGAAATACGCTTACAGCATACCCCAGCGAACTCCGGCTCCTTTCGCGGACGTATCATGACTTCCTGAGGAGTTGAGAATCCTTATGGCAAACGAACATAGCTACCAGCGCTTTAACTTGAAGGAGATCGCTCAATCCTTTCCGGATACTGCGGAGACGATGTTGCTGGATACCTACCTTACCAACGAGGAGGCCGCGAGCGCGCGTGTGTTTCGCGTCTACCGGGAGACACCGGCTCATTATCATGTGGGGTCCGACGAGTATCTCTACGTTCTTTCGGGAAGAGGGACATTCTGGATGGGAAACGCAGACAATGGAGCGGAATTCTCCGCCGGCGACTTACTCTTCTTCAAGCGCCGCATTGTGCATGCGCTGCCCAGGATTCTGGAGGGGCCAGTGGTGTTTCTTGCCGTCGACACTCCCAGGCGCGACCCTAAGGACATCATCTTCGTGAATCCCGCGGACGGCACGCCGGAAAGCTTCGTCCGGGGACGGGAATATTAGCCTGGTGTAGGTTGGCCTTCTGGCGAATGGAGCCAAAGCGATCGTTGGGCTACGCCCATCGTTTTCGGCCCACGTACGCTTTGGCGAACATGGGGCACCCGTCGATTGCCTCCGATGTTATCGTCGCGATCTACCGGGTGCCCGGGGGCGCCTCGAACCTGGTTACGTTCCAGATGTTTCTGCAATATTCGTGGATTGCCCGATCGGAGGAGAATCTTCCCATGCGGGCGGCGTTGTAGATTGACATCTTCGACCACTTTTCCTGATCGAGGAATGTCGCGGAAACCTGATCCTGGCAGTCAACATAGGACTGATAGTCGGCAAAGAGAAGATAAGGGTCGCTATTGAGCAGTCCGTCGACCAGGGGACGGAAGAGGCTGCGATCGCCGCGGGAAAATAGACCGCTCGCGAGGCTATCCACTACTTCACGAAGGATGGGGTTGGACTCGTAGATGGCTCGAGGATGGTAGCCGGCATTCTTGGTCGCGACCACCTGTGGGGCAGTCAGACCGAACAGGAAGAAATTCTCGTGCCCCACCGCGTCTCTGATTTCGATATTGGCGCCGTCGAGGGTCCCTATGGTGAGCGCACCGTTCATGGCGAATTTCATGTTGCCGGTTCCCGAAGCTTCTTTGCCGGCGGTTGATATCTGCTCGCTGAGATCCGCCGCGGGATAAACCTTCTGGCCGAACGTGACGTTGTAGTCCGGCAGAAAGAGAACTTTGATGCGGTGCCTTACGTCGGGATCATGATTGACCACCTCGCCAACAGAGTTGATCAGCTTGATGATCAGCTTCGCCATCGCATAGCCGGCGGCAGCCTTGCCGCCGAACAGGAAGGTGCGTGGTGTGATCTCCAACTTGGGGTTTCTCTTCAACCGAAGATAGAGGGTCAGAATATAAAGCACGTTCAGATGTTGGCGCTTGTATTCGTGGATCCGTTTGACCTGGGTGTCGAACATGGAGCTGGGATCTACCGAGAAGCCGGTGTCCTCGAGGATGTACTGAGCGAGTCTCACTTTGACGTCGCGCTGCACTTTCCTCCACTCAGCACGGAAAGCAGAATCCTCAGCGCAGCTCTCCAATTGCTTGAGGTTCTCCAGGTTGCTGATCCAGCTATCCCCGATCTTGCCGGTCATCAGCTTTGCCTGTTCGGGATTGCTCACGGCCAGCCAACGGCGCGGTGTCACCCCGTTGGTCACGTTGATGAATTTGTTGGGCCACAAATCGTGGAAGTCGCGGAGCAGGTCGTTCTTCAACAATTGCGTGTGCAACTCCGCGACGCCATTGATGTGCTTGCTCCCTACGCACGCGAGGTGGGCCATGCGGACGAACTTTACCCCAGCCTCGTCGATGATGGACATGCGAACCACTCTCGCGTCATCGCCGGGGAATTGCTCGCGTACCGCGTTCAGGAAGCGGCTATTGATCTCGTAGATGATTTCGATGTGGCGGGGAAGCAAGGCCGCGAACAGGGGTAAGGGCCACCGCTCGAGCGCTTCCGGGAGGAGAGTGTGATTGGTGTAATTAAATGTCTGCGAGGTGATGGCCCACGCTTGCTCCCATCCGAGTTCGTGCTCGTCCATGAGCAAGCGCATCAGTTCCGCGACCCCAATCGAGGGGTGGGTGTCATTCAACTGGATGGTCCATTTCTCGTGGAAGGTCTCGATCGCACGGCCTGCAGCGAGGTGGACGCGAATCATATCCTGCAGGGCACAGGAAGTGAAGAAGTATTGCTGTTCCAGGCGGAGTTGCTTGCCCAAATCCCCATCGTCGTTGGGATAGAGCACTTTGGAGATATTCTCGGCGAAAGTCTTTGCCGCAACCGCACCCTCGTAGTCACCGCTGTTGAACTTGTCGAAGTAGAACGACTCGCCGGCTTCTGACCTCCACAACCTGAGATCGTTGGCTACGCCTGAGCCATACCCCAGAATCGGTGTGTCGTAGGGAATTCCTTTGACCATCTGGGCAGCAATCCAGCGTGTCTTCAAATTTCCGCGTGAGTCTTTCCAGGACTCCGTGTGACCCCCGAAGCGCACATCGACTGACTCCTGCGGCCGCCGTATTTCCCAGGGATTTCCATTGCGAAGCCAATAGTCGGTGAGCTCGACTTGCCAGCCGTCGTGAATTTCCTGGTGGAACATGCCGAATTCGTAGCGAATTCCATAGCCAATGGCGGGGATACCTAACGTTGCCAGCGAATCCAGGTAGCATGCAGCGAGCCGCCCCAGCCCACCATTCCCCAGCCCGGGCTCGCTTTCCTGGGCAATGATCCGATCCAGATCGAGGCCAAGCTCGCTCGTGGCCTGGCGGATGGGATCCTCCACTTTGAGGTTGAGCAGGTTGTTTGCCAGGTGCGGGCCCATGAGAAATTCCGCGGAAAGATAACAAACGACGCGGACACTATGTTCCGAGTAGCTTCTCCTGGTCGCGAGCCAGCGAGCCAGGATGCGGTCCCGCACCGTGTACGCGATTGCCTGGAAATAATCCAACTCGCTGGCGAGCTCGGGATCCTTCCCAACCACGTAACGCAGGTTTTCCAGGATCGCCTGTTTCAGTGTTTCGACCTTTATGCCGGTGCGGTCATCATCGATCAGTGCCATTTCAGAAGGCTGTTCCTGAATGGAAGGGCTCATGGTTGTCCAACTTTCCGCGGAACGCATTTGGCTTTGCTTTTGGTCCGGAGGGTAGTGACGAGACGAATGCTAGAAGCTGACCCACACAAAAACAAGCATACGGGGCGGACTTTACCGACAATACGCGGAAATTTAACCGGGCCCTCACACAAGTCTGCCGCCCATCTTTCACGATCTATTCACGACGGCAGCGGGTTTCTGAGATATGGCCAAGCTCGACTTCAACCGGGTTCTGCGCACTGCGCTGATCGTGGTCAGCGTTGGTCTGGTTGCTTGTCTCGCGATTGGCGTGTGGCAAGGCTCGAAGAGGGAGCATCTTACGCTAGCCGCCGGGGCGCCGAGCGGGGAAAGCTACATCCTGGGCCACGCGCTCAAGACGGTGGTGGAGCGGCATTACCCAAAGATTCGAATTGATCTTCTCGAGACCGGCGGCACGGTAGAGAACCTGAAAATGCTGGAGGATGGGCGCGCCCAGCTGGCCGCGGCGCAGTCGGATATCCCGCCTGGACCGAAAGCTCGGGCGGTGGCGGTGTTATACGACGACACCTTCCAACTCCTGGTACCTGAAAATTCGCAGATACAGAGCCTCTCAGATTTGCAAGGCCGGCGGATTGCATTGGCACAAAGCGGAGGGCAATTTCAGTCCTTTCTTCACGTGGCGGACCATTTTGGCCTTCACCAGACGGATTTTCAATTTGTGGGCACAAGCGATGAGGCCGCCGGGGAGGCATTCCTGAAAGGAGGCGCAGACGCCATCTTTCGCGTTCGCGCCCTGGGCGATCCATCCATTCAGCAACTGGCGCAATCGGGAAAGGTCCGGTTTCTCCCCATTGCGCACGCCGCGGCGATGAGGATCAAATATCCGGCGTTTGAGGCCGCCGTGATTCCCGAAGGCGCCTATTTGGGAAATCCTCCAGTCCCCTCCCAGGACTTCCCAACGGTGGCGGTGCAGCGCACGCTGATGGCTCGAGATAACGCGAGTGCGACCGCCGTACGAGCAGTGACAGAAGCGCTCATCGAGCGCCGGCAGGAGATGATGCAGGAGATTCCGGCGAGTATGACGGAAGTACGCCTTCTACTGGTCCAGACTCGCCGGCCGGAGCCAAGATCGGGACTTGGCCCGGCGCTACATCCTGGAGCACTTAGCTTTTATGACAAGGACAAACCGTCTTTTCTGCTGGCCCATGCGGATTATGTAGGCCTGATATTGACGGTGGGTCTGATGGCCGGCTCCTGGATCTGGGAATTGAAACGATGGATGCAGAGGCAGCAAAAGGATAAGGCGGATCAATACAGCAACCGGGTGGTGACGCTGATCAGCGGAGTCCAGGACGTGACTTCGCTGGAGACCTTAGACGCAGCCTGGCGCGAGTTGCTGAAAATTCTGACCGAAGCGGTTCACGACCTTGATGCGGATACGCTTTCGGAGGAATCCTTCAATTCTTTTCGAGCGATCCTGGAGATTGGGCTGGAAGTAACCAAGGAACGCCGCGCTCTGCTGGTGTCCACGCACCCGATGACGAGCGAGGTCCATTCTTCGATCTAGTTGAGCAGATCCTTGATCCGATCCATCTCAAAAACGATGCCTCTCGCGGCGTAAGCGAAAGAGTCTCGGCGCAGAAGCTGGCGCTCCTCATATCGGTAATAGGTGCCGTCCTGAGGATCGATGACCCAGATTTCCGGAATGCCCATGGTTCTGTAGTCTTCCATCTTTTGCTTGAGGTGCTGCATCCTGTCCTCCGGTGAGAGGACTTCAAATACAACCAAAGGCGGCTGGGTAATGATTTGCTCAATGGGTTGTGCGCGGTCCAGGACGGTCACGTCGGGAACCCGGAAACGTGTGGCAGCCACCTGAATACGCAATTCTGGTCTCACCCGCACGTTCCAATCCTGGGCATGTTGCCGGAACCAAAAGCAAATGGCTTCCTGCCAGGCAGAATGGTCGTTTTCTCCCACAGGGCGTTCCTCGATCTGTCCATCCACATACTCGGCATCGGGCTCATAGGAGGAGCGCAGGTAAACCTCGATGGGAACATGGGTCGCGGTGGCCATAGTGTGGTCTAGTTTACTCCCTGGCGCCCAGGCAATACCGGTTAGAACTAGCTGGGAATATTTTGGCAATACGAAGGGCCTTACCCACATCCTTATGTAACTTTACAAAGTATACTGAGGTGGACGGTTCCCCCCACCCCAAGCGGCCCGCCAATCGTCCAAGGAAAGGGCGTTTCTCATGAGGATGACTCACCTGACATGGCTGGGCGCAGCTGTTTTGTTGTGTAACCTGGCTGTCGCGCAAGCCCCTTCTGCGCAAAAGAAACATCTGCTGGTTCTGGGCGAGGAAAAGGGCTACCGGCACGAGTCGGTCTCGCATGCAATGGCCGTCATTGAGCAACTCGGCCAGCAGACCGGCCTGTGGGATACAACCATCCGCACGGACACCGAGGCCCTGACCAAAAAGAAACTTGAATTCAACGCCAAAAACCTCAATAGCTTTGACGCGATTCTGATGTTTACCGGTGGAGACCTGGAGATGGATGCGCAGCAGAAAGCCGACTTCCTCTCCTTTATCCACGACGACGGAAAGGGATTGGTCGGGGTCCACAGTGCCGCCATCACCTGGGTTAAATGGCCCGAGTTTGTCGAAATGCTTGGAGGAGACTTCGACGAGCACCCTTGGCGTACATTCAGTGCGCCCATCGTTGTCGAAGATCCGGCCTTTCCCGGCATGCAGCAGTGGCCTCATGAGTTCACGCTGAACGATGAGATCTATCAAATGAAGGACTTCTCCCGTGACAAAGTGCGGGTGCTGATGCGTCTCGATCCTTGCAAGCTCGATCTGGCCAATCCCAAGGTGCATCGCAACGATCACGATTTTGCTGTCACCTGGGCAAAGTCCTATGGCAAGGGGCGCGTCTACTATTCGACGCTGGGACACCCGGCGGAGAATTGGGATGACCCGCGGCTGCAAAAGATGTACACCGAGGCGATCAAGTGGGCGATGGGGTTGACATCAGCGGACATTACTCCGCAGCCTGCGCCGGCCGGGAATATGGCCTGTAAGTAAGCTAACCAGTGCACGAAACAAAGGGGGAACGGAATTATGTGGAAATTGCTGTTGGTTTTATTGATCGCGGTGGGCGTTGGTTCGGCGGAGGAAGTTCATCCCATTCTCGCTCTCGGTTCGCCTGCTCCTGACTTTGCGCTTCCCGGTGTGGATGGCCAGACTCACAAACTTAGCGATTACGCTTCCAGCCCAATCCTGGTGGTGGTTTTCACGTGCAACCATTGCCCGATCGCGCAGATGTATGAGCAACGCATTCAACAGCTGGCCAATGACTACAAGAACAAAGGCGTGGCTGTGGTTGCCATTCAGCCGAACGACCCTGAGGCGATCCGGATCGACGAGCTGGATTCTTCCGATATCAGCGATAGTTTGGCAGAGATGAAAATGCGGGTGCAGTATAAGCACCTGACCTACCCGTATCTGTATGACGGCGATACGCAACAGGTCACGCGAGCGTACGGACCCCAGGCGACTCCACACGTCTTCGTCTTTGATCAACAAAGGCATCTTCGGTATGAAGGCCGCATGGATAACAGTTATCGGACGGAGCTGGTGAAAACGCAGGATGCACGCAACGCCATCGATGCGCTGCTTGCGCATAAGGACGTGGCGGTGAAGCACACCGGTACGTTTGGTTGCTCCACCAAGTGGAAGGAGAAGTCTGCAGGGAGGGTGGCAGCGCTGGATAAGATCAACCAGCAGCCTGTCAGCGTCGAGATGATTTCCAAGGGTGAGCTCACCAAGCTGCGTACCAACCCAGGACATCAGATGATGTTGATCGACTTCTGGGCGACGTGGTGTGGCTCCTGCGTGGTGGAGTTTGCCGATTTGCAGAATACCCTTCGCATGTATGGCGGGCGTGATTTTTCTTTGGTGACGGTTTCGGCGAATATGCCGGATGAGAAGACGGGCGTGCTGCGGTTCCTGCAGAAGCAGCATGCGACCAGCCGGAACTATCTGTTTGATTCGGAGGATACGAGTGCGTTGCAAACCGCGTTTGATCCTAAGTGGGATTCGGCTGTGCCCTATACCATCCTGCTCTCTGGAGACGGCAAGGTGCTTTACAAGCAGTTGGGGTCTGCGGACATGCTGGAGCTCAAGCGGATCATTCTGGCGAATTTGCCGTCGGACTATAAGGGTTTCAATCAGTATTGGAAGACTAATTAGCGATTTTTCATTTCCACGGACCATGCGGGGGGATTCTGCGCTGTCCAGAATTCGGGAAGTCCGAAGGGCGCACTGCAGATCCCTCCACTGCGCTACGCTCCGGTCGGGATGACAAGCTTTGTTTGGGAACGCTAAGTGTAGTTTCCAAGATGAATTGTCATCCCGACCGGAGCGTACCCGGATTTCCTGCCACGCTGCACTGGACAGGTCCGCGTGTGCGCCTTTCTGTAAGGGAAAGGCGCATGAAGTGCACCAACGCCACCAAGGTCAACAGGAAATCCGGGGGAGCGTAGTGGAGGGATCTGCGGTGCGCCCTTCGGACTTCCCGAATTCTGGAGTTAAAGACTCAGCTGGTAAGTACGCGTGAGCCTGCGGCTTCGATCGCCAGGCAGATGGCCCCGTTGACCTGCGCATCTGGCCCGAGGGTACTGCGGAGCAGCTTTGGCTGTACTCGCTTGTCTCTTTGCGCGAGAATGTCGCGGGTCAGGTTCCATAAGGCGGGGTGCATGCCGACACTGCCACCCAATACAAACAATGGGCAGTTAAGAACCACCGCGAGGTTATAGATCGCGTAGGCCAAAGTCTGCGCAGACCGGTTGAGTACTTTCTGCGCAAGCGAGTCGCCCGCGAGGGCGTGGTCGAATATCTCGGTGGCGACCAGATCTTTCGGAAGCGGCGTCAGGTCTTGACGCCAGAGATTCTGCCATTGGGACTTGATGCCCTCGCCTCCGACAATGCTTTCGAGCGCGCCTGGCTCTCCGGTTTCGACTGGCTCCACGGAGGTTCCTGGGACAAGCATGTAACCGATCTCGCCCGCGGACCAGTTCATGCCGTGGAAGAGCCGTCCGTTGAGCACGATGCCGGCGCCGATTCCGGTGCCGACCGCGAGAAAGACAAAGTCGCGAATTCCCTGTCCGACGCCGATTTGACTTTCCGCAATCGCGGCCGTGTTCACGTCGTTTTCTACCGCCGCGGGAACGCCGAGCCTGGCTTCGAGCAAGGCACGCAGCGGAACGTCGCGCCAGCCCATGAGATAAGACGTGGCAATCACGATGCCCGCATCCACGTTCGTAACCCCGGGCGCGCCGGCTGCCACGGCACGAAGCAGGCTGCGCGAGAGCCGGTTTTCTTGAAGGAGAGATTCCACACCCTCCTGAATGAGGCCCACAACCACGTTCGCGTCACGAATGCCCGCCGTCGAAACCTTCCATTTTGCGAGGACGTTCCCATCCATGCCGGCCAGGGCAAGCCGCAGGCTGGTGCCTCCGATATCGGCGCCCACAACATAGCCAGCTTCGATCTCCTGCGAATTCCCCTTGGTGCGGGTGGGCTTCTCTTGCAACATCGCTTCAACAACCTCGGGTTCGAATGAATGCACTACCGGGACCACCTATTTTCGTTACGGCGCAACCGCAGTCGGCCGCGCACTGATACTTTCCAACTCACGCCCCTTGGTTTCCGGGATCACAAAGCGCACGAAGAACAGGGTTAAGATGCAAAACCCTCCGTAAATGGTAAAGGTGAGCGAGTTGCCCGCGGCTTTGAGCAGGGACAGAAAAGTGAGCGAAACAATAAAATTTGAGAGGCCGAAAGCCAGGGTAGAGGCCGCAACCCCGCGGCCACGCAGGCGCAAGGGAAACACTTCAGAAACGATGATCCATGCGATCGGCCCGATACTGAAGGCATAGCAGGTGATAAAAAACATCAGGCAAATGGTGGCGATGATGGCCAGCGATGCTCCTGGGGCCGCCGCCTGCCGATGGAAGTAAACGGCCAGTGCGAAAAGTGAAAGCGTCATGCCGCCGAGGCCGGCGTAGAGAAGGGGCTTTCGGCCCAGACGATCCACCAACACCAGGGCGATCACGGTGGCAAGCACATTGGTAATGGCAACGAGAAGAGTGGCAAAGATCGCGCTCTTGTTGGAACCGACCCCGGCAAGGGAGAATATCTGCGGACCGTAATAGAGGACGGCGTTGATACCGGTAGCCGGTATCAGCAACATGAAGCCAACGGCAATGAAGAGCGAACCGCGCACCGCCGGACTCCAAAGCGCGCTCCAGCGACGCTCCATCTTGGTCATCAGGCTGACTCGAATGTCTTCCAATAACACTCTCGCCCCGGCCTCATCTGTGTAAGTCGCGAGCACGGCTTCAGCTTCAGCCGACCTGTTCTGCGCGAAGAGCCAACGGGGACTCTCCGGTACGGTGAGCACCATAAACAGAAAGAGCACTGCGGGGATAACCCCGAAAGCAAACATCCACCGCCATCCCTGCGGTCCCGCGAGCCAGTAACCTACCAGGTCTGCCAGCGCGATTCCTGAGGTAAGAGCAAACTGATACAAGCCGATAAGCGTGCCGCGCGATTGCGGGGGAGCGAGTTCGGAAACATAGACCGGCGCCGTCACCGAAGTAAAGCCGACGGCGACCCCGAGCAACGCCCGGGCAACGAAGAGCACATAAACATTCGGGGATAACGGCGCAAGGATCGACCCGGCGATGAAAAGGATCGCCCCCCAAACCAGCGTTTTGCGTCTGCCGATGCGGTCAGCGATCGTGCCGCCAACCAGGGCACCGATCATCACCCCGATCAGGACCGCAATGACCAGAACCTCCTGCATCATCGTCGAAAGATGGAACGAGTCGCGGACGTAGATCAGGGCGGCGGCGATGACACCCATGTCAAAGCCGTAGAGGATGCCCCCTAATCCGGCGATGAAAGAGACTCGCCGAATGAATGCCTGGTTCACGTACGGCAGCGTAGTGGCAGGGTCGTTCAAGTGCTTTTCACCTACGGAATGATACCTTTAACCAAGTAGCTTTCCACGGAATATTGGGCCTCTTTTTAACGAATCTTTTCTAACAAAGTGCGGGATTGGGAAAGGCGTCATGGGCGAAAACAGCAAGGAAACACCGCGCTGGGTAGGCGGCATCGAGCCGGCGAAGGAGCTGCTCACCGCAACGGGTATTCAAATCCTGGAGATCGAGTGCCGGGAACAGCCGGAACGGCTTCGCCAGCTGCTCACGGCGTACGCCGGCGACCCTGCGATTCAGGGTGAGCTGGAAAAGCTGCGTAAGCTGGCCGCGAAAAAGGGCCCAGTGCTTTTTATCGGAATGGGCGCCTCCTATTGCTCGTCGATCAGCGGGTCGGTGCTGCTGCAGTCGCATGGCCGCTCCTCGTTTTCCGTAGACGCCGGAGAATGGCTGCACTATGCCACCCCAATTTGGGAGGATGCGGCGCTTTCTATCCTGCTCACTACTTCCGGAGAGAGTGCGGAATTAGTCGAACTGTTCAAGAAAGGCGGGGACCGAGCGCTTGGTCTGATCTGCAACAACGCGGCGAGCACCTGCTGGCATTTGGCGAAAAATAAGCTGCCAATCCTCGCCGGACCGGAGTATGGGAACGCGACCAAGACCTACACCAACGCTACGGCGGCCGCCATCATTCTGGCGTCTGAGATTGCCGGCCGCCCCTGGAAGCAGGACGCGGACCACGCGGCGGAAGTTTTCTCGACTCACCTGGATCCCATATTCGCCATGCGCGGCGATCTGGAGATGTTCTGCCGGGGAGCGGCGAATATTGAAGTCGTCGGCCGCGGCGCGGCCTATGGGGGCGCATTCATGAGCGCGCTCTGCATCCGCGAAATGAGCGGCCATCGCGCTGCCGCGCATACCGGAGCGGGCTTCAAACACGGGCCCAACCTGGATGTGGACGCAACCCATGTCGCCATTATCTTTGCCTTCGGACGGACCGCGGAGCTGGGTGTCAAGCTGGCGGAAGAATGTAACCGTCGCGGCGGCAAGGTGGTGCTGGTTTCAAGCCAGGACCACAGCGCGACTGACAAATTGTTTCCTGTGAGGATCGAAGCGGTAGCCGAACCATGGGAAGGGATTACGTCGTTGCTGGTCCCGCAGGCGCTTACGCTGGCTATGGTCGAGCGGACTGGATGCCGGCTGCCGCCTCGATTCCAATACGGCGTGATGGAACAGTAGAGATAGGGGTTACTTCGCTAAGAAACAGCAGGTCCCTCCGCTGCAGCGGAGGGACCTGCTGTTTGCTTTAAAAAAACCCTATGGCTCGTGGGGCAGGGTCAGGGCTGGGTTCTGATCGAAGAAATTGACTGGACGGATCAGGAAATCATGCCACAGGGTTGGCATGACAGGCCAATCTTCCAGCCGCACAACGTGGTGGAAACCAAGCGTGTACCACCCCACGATATCCGTGTTTTCGATGGAACGATTCGCCTTAGTCCACTCAGGCAATCCGCGAAGCCCATCGTTATTGGTGACATAAGTGCCGGCGGCATAGCGTTCGTCCGGGTTGTAGGGCGTAACCCACATCTGGTGCCCTGAAAAAGCTCCTACACGCTGCGCCGGATCGTCATTCGAGATACTCGAGACCGCCGTCGCACCGGGCATGATCTCCCATCCCGTGGGGTATCCTCGAGCATCCTTCTGAGCAGGATTGATGAAATGCCACATAGACGGATTACGCAGATCCAGATCCAGAATGGCGTCCTTCTCTGTACGGGCGATAGATGACTGTGTCGCCCAGATCGTCTTGCGCGGATGCCCGGTAAGCGGCTCCAGCACCAGGCGGTCAACCATAAAGCTGTTGGCCGGCCCATCCACGTCAAGATCCAACCGGTAGGAAAAATAATGGTCGTGATTGACGGCCAACAGGTTGGGGGCAACCAGTGTCCCATGCTCGAGCTTGCCCGGCTTATCATCCATGGCGACCATTTGTTCCTTGACCCCTTTGGTCTCCACAATGCCGGTGGCGCCGACCGCAACCCGGATGGTTCCATCCTGCTGGAAGATCCAATCCAACAGGTAGTCATAGTTGCCAGCGACCGCCGCCGTGCGCAGCACCAACTCACGGCTCGGCCGACCGCTGATCACGTCGCCTTCGAGGTGCCTCCACGCAGGGCTTTCGGTCGTGTGTTCGAACAGGCAGGCTAATTGCGGCTTGAGCACCGGAGCACCCGCATCCGAGGGCACAAGCCCGGTGAAGTACTGGGCGTGGGCGGGGCAATCATCGGGACCGACAGGCTTAATCAATCCGCCGAGAAGAAACTCACCTGCGTCCACAAAGGCGCGCGAATCCCATCCTGGATCGGTATCCATGTACGGCACATACATTTCCGAGAGCGATCCTTCATACATCACGGAACGAAGCCGGTCACCATCCTGGTAGCGCACCAGGTTGAGGACCGCGCCGACACGAGGATCCAGGCGGAAGCGGAAGTGCCAGTTCTGCCAGACGATCTCGCCTTTGTCGATGGTGTAGCCCGGGCCTGCAGGCTGGGTTACCAGCAACGGCTTGGTGCCGGCGCGCGGCGTAGCTTCTCCTTCCTCGTAGTTAATGTCCCCCTTCGACATCGGGACAGGCTCGTTGTCGATCACTTTCAGGACCTTCTCGCTGGTGAGATCGGCGAGGATATAGACCCCTTCAATGGCACGGCCCCAGGGATGATAGACGCCGTGAGAATCGGTGCAATCGCCAAAGCCGATCCGGCTGCTCGTCTGTTCGGGAAAAATCATCCAGGTGATGGGAATCGGCTCACAGCGGACGCCGGATAAATCAGTGACCCCGTGGCGTTTGAGCGCGGCAATGACTCGAGGATCCTTCTTGACCAGGTCATTCATGGTGTCAAGCTCAGACTCGGTGATGGGGGCCTGGACGCCGGGAATCTGCTTCCAGAATTCGAGCTTGTGGGCCGCAATGTCGACCCGGGCTTCGATGGTCTTGCCACTGTCCTCGAGGATGACATCGGCTTCGCGAGGGATGGGATCGCCCGATTTCCAGGCCAGGACTGTGTCTTTGGCGGGCTCGTGCAGCAGCAAGCTGGAAAAAAGGGTCTTATCGGTCAGATGGCCACTCTGCTCAAGAACGTCGTGAACCGTCCAGTACTCTTCCGTGGTGAGAGCATCCAAAGGATTGTTCGGGACCCTGGTTTCCGCCACCAGCGATGGGGTAAGAGTGGAGAATGCGATCAGAGTACAAAGGAGGGTTTTTTTCGCGATCATCATCAGAGGTCGAGTCCTGCAGTCTGTGAATCGTAGCACACTTCATAAACCTTAGTTACAATGATTCCCGCGCTCCGGCGGTCAGGCATGCCCTTCCTGTTCCCACAGGTGGTATAAAAGGTAAGCTCAGCCTAAGGTTGATGCCGAACGGCAACGATTGATAACGATCCCCCTGGACTGATAACGCCCTAAAATCTCCCGGATTTCTAATCGGATTTCATTGAAGAACGAATCTATTCCGGTCGGCAGGCCCTCGCTTCTACGGCATACAAACGCGCTTCGCGTGCTCAAGCTCCTGCGCGAGAGCGGGTCCTGTTCCAAAGCGGACCTGGTGCGCGCCTCGGGCCTGAGTGCTCCGACGATCACCAACGTGGTCGGCGATCTGTTAGCAGCCGGCCTGATCAAACCTCTGGGCGAGGGCGAGTCCAACGGAGGCCGGCCTCCGGACATGATTTCGTTCAAGGCGGAGCGGGGTTGCATTCTGGCGGTGAAACTTACCGCCGACAGCCTTTCCTTCCTGCTGGTCGACCTGAACGGGCATCCACTGGATACCAACGAAATGCCGCTGGCCAATCGGAAAACGACGCCGGACGCCATTTGTAATTACATCGGCGAAGAAGTACGACGGGTGCTGCGAAAGCACAGGAAGAAGCGGGAACAACTGCTCGCGGTCGTGGTGGGCGTGCCTGCTATTACGAATGTCGATGACGGCATCGTGCTGTCGATCAGCACGTTGGAGGACTGGCGCTCCGTCCCCTTGCGCGCCAAGCTGAATAAAATCGTAGACTGCCTGGTCATCATTGAAAACGATACCAACCTGGCGGCTCAGGGCGAGCGGTACTGCGGCGCGGCACAAGGAGAAGAGACCTTCATCCTGATCCACATCGGCCCCAACGTGGGCGCGGGGATCGTGCTCGGCGGACAGATTTATCACGGGTCGCAATGGTCGGCAGGTGAAATCGCGTACCTTCGCTTGCCAAGTACTTCGCGGCGACGACCAACGCTTTACGAGTTTGGCGAGCTCGACACGTTGCTTACGAGCTCCGGCATTCTCGAGAGCTGGCAGGAAGCAAAAAAGAAGCCGGGCCAGGATGCAACTCAGGAAGACGAGAAGACGGACGCTTTGCGGGTGCTTGACCTGGCGCAGGCAGGCGACGCTCGCGCCGAAAAGATCGTCCAGCACCGGGCTGGGATTGTTGCGGACATCATCGTGAATCTGTCACTGATCTTGAACCCGGGCCTGATTCTTTTGGAGGGGGAAATAGGCAGTCACCCCGCACTGCTCAGCGCGGTGGAGAAGCAGCTTCAGGAGAGCGAGTTCGCGGTGACGAAAATCGGCACCGGGAAACTTGGGAACAGCTCTGTGCTTTGGGGGGGAATTGCGATTGCTCTGGAGATGATTCCCTCAGTTTTGCTGCCTAGTCCGTAATCAGCATCACAGGGAATCGACGGGTGCCCGACGTTCGCATCAGCGTACGTGGGCCGAAAAAGACGGGCGAAGCCCAACAATCGCTCTCGCCGTATCCGATCACTGCAGATGGAAGGCGACATACATGCTGCCGGTCGGCCCTTTTACAAATTGGCTTCCACCGCTTGCAATCACCACATATTGCTGCCCATCGACCATGTAGGTAGCCGGGGTTGCTGTGCCCGCGAACGGCAGGACGGTTTCCCAAAGCAGCTTTCCGGTGCTGCTGTCGAAGGCTCTGAACTTTTTGTCGTCGGCGGTGGCACCGATAAACAGGAGATTGCTTGCGGTGACGATGGGCCCGCCATAGTTTTCCGAGCCGGTATTCGTCATGCCCCTGGCGGCGAGTTCCGGATATTCTCCCAACGGAATCTTCCACAGATAGCGGCCTGTGTTGAGGTCGATTGCGTTGAGGGTTCCCCATGGCGGGGTAATTGCGGGGTAGCCTTCCGCATCTACGAAATCTCGCGATCCTGTTACTTCGTACTTCATCGTGGTGCCGTCGGCTGCGGCCGAGTAGATCCCTCCCTCATCCGGATCAGACTCCTTTGTCTGCTCCTGTTTTGTCAGAAACCGGATAAGCGCCTCCAGATGCGCGTCGCGGAGGTTGGGAAAGGCCGGCATGCGGCCGCCGCCCTGAGCGATTTTGGCTTCTATTTGTTGGGTCGAAAGACGCTTGCCCACATCGACCAGCGAAGGATAAAGCGGCGGCGATCCGGCTAGATCTTTGCCATGACAAAGGCTGCATTGATTGTGATAGATCCTTTCGCCCGTACTGGCGGTCGGGCGGTTCTCCGTCAGGGCAAGCACGCAGGCCGTCTCGTTGGCGTTCACATAAATCACGCCGCGCGTGCGATCCACGGCCGGGCCGCCCCATTCGGCGCCGCCCAGGAAGCAGGGAAAGACGACTGTCTCCTGGTTGAGTCCGATGGGCAGAAACTGGCCGCCGCTGCGGAAGGTGGCGAAATCTTTCACCGCCTTTTCGTGGGCTTCCGGGGTACGCGTTGTCAGTAGATCCGGGGTCAGCACCTGCCGGGTGAAGGGCGCCGGCATGGCGGGTGAAGGCTGGGTCGGGGACGCGACTTCCCCCGGAACTTCACTTGCAGGGTAGTGTCGCTCTTCGATGGGAAAAAGCGGCCTGCCAGTGGTGCGGTCGAATAGATAGAGAAACCCCTGCTTGGTGATTTGCGCGACCGCGTCCACGCAACCGCCATTGTGTCTTACCGAGAGCAGAGCAGGGGGCGACGGGAAATCCCGGTCCCAGATGTCATGATGCACGCCCTGAAAGTGCCACAGGCGTTTGCCTGTCTTCGCATCGAGCGCCAGCAGCGTGTCTGCGAAGAGATCGTTGCCCACGCGATCCGCTCCGTAAAAATCGAAGACAGCGGAGCCGGTGGGCACATAGACGATGCCGCGGTGTTCGTCCAGAGCCATCCCAGCCCAGTTGTTCGCCGCACCAGCGTTCTTCCAGGCATTCGGAGGCCAGGTATCGTAGCCGAATTCACCCGGATGCGGGATGGTGTGAAAAGTCCAGCGCAGTTGGCCGGTGCGCACATCGAAGGCGCGAATGTCGCCGGGCGGAGCGGGATAGGTCTCCGGGTTGCGGCCGCCGATGATGATCGAGTCCTGATAGACAATCCCCGGACTGGTGAGCGCGACGGACTGGGAAAGGTAGTCTCCACGCAGGCCTTTCCGCAAATCGATTCTTCCCTGCTCGCCGAAAGTGGGAATGGGTTTACCGGTTTGCGCATCGAGTGCGTAGAGATAATTCATCACGCCGGCAAGGACGCGGCCGTGAACCCCGTCCGTCCAATAGGCGACGCCTCGCGCAGGTTGACTGCTATGCACTCCGGAATCAAATTTCCAGAGAAGTTTGCCGTTCGCGGCATCGAGCGCAATTACTTTTTGCGAGGAGGTGTAGGCGAAGAGAGTGCGACCGACAATGACCGGGTTGGTTTCCAGACCACCTTCTTCGGCTGCATCAAACTTCCACGCCTCTTTGAGGAGGTGCACATTCGTGCGATTGATTTGAGTGAGTGAAGAGTAATGATCACCTTCAGCCTGTCCGCCATAGACGGGCCAGTCGGAATGAGGCGGCAGCGGATTGCTTTTGCAAGTCTGGGCCTGAATAGCCACAGAGGCTCCCAACATGAAGGTCAAGGCGGCGCAGATCCTGTTGATCATCAGAGTCCTTCGCGTGAAAACATTTCCAGGAGAGGTCCGCTAAACCGCAGATCCCTCGGCTTCGCTCGGGATGACAAAGGGGAAGGCAGTGCTCTCATGGAAAGCAGTTGCTTGTGAACGGCTGCCGATCGGCCTTTCTTACTTGCCGGCAGCCCCTTTCAATGAAAGCACCGCCTTCCCCTTTGTCATCCCGAGCGCAGCCGAGGGATCTGCGGTTCAGCCTCAGTTTGTTTTGCCCAGCAGCCATTCGGTTGCGTTTTGTATAAGAGTGTTTTGCACCGGACTCTGAAATATCTTGTCGCCGTGGCCCATATTCATGTAGAGCATCTTGTACTGGGTGTTGGTCCACACCACTGGAATATCCCCCGACGTCAGCAGGCCCTTGATCCCGAGTGGGTAGTTTGCAGGATCGAGCGTCACCAGCACATGGATATGGCTATCCGCCCGAGGACTGGGCTTCCAGCGATACCACTCATTGATTGGCGAGATAAAGGTTTCCGGAAGATTTCGCGTGACCGGACTGGTCTTATCGTCCACGATCAGCTTCGCCGGCAATGGAGGCCAGCTATTCGCGTCAAAGACGCCTCCGCCGATGAACGTCATGAACCACGGCCATTTGGTGTGCTTGTCGTTGTAGGCAGATACGTGAAAACCAAGCCACGCACCGCCGTTGGTCATATATTTCTCAAACGCTTCCCGCTGCGCCTGGTTATGCGGGAATTCGTTGAGCCACACCACCAGTTGGTACTGCTTCAGATTCGTTTCGTTGAGATCTTCCCAATTGGTGGTTGCTTCCAGGGTGAAGTTGTCTTTCTGGGCGAGGGCAGCATAGAACCGCAGCGCATCCAACGCGAACAAAACGTGGTCGTTCTCTACATTCAGCGAATAAAAGGCTAGGATTTTGGGCTTGGTGGCTTGCGCTGGGGCGGCGCTGCTAAATAGCACACCCAACACCAGTGTCAGCGCAGCGAGAGCCCGTTTCACAGGCCGGCACCCCAAAGAATGGCGTTCCTGAAAAGCTGGGTGTAGTCCTTGTTATCAAACAGGCCAGGATGATGGCCCATGAAGATGTATACGTTCCTGGCCTTCACGTGCTCGTTGGTCCAAATCACGGGATGGTCGCCCATGGTGATCATGCTTCTTGGTTTGTAGGTCGATTCATCGACGCTGGCCAGAACGTGCACGTTGGCGCGGTTCGACATGCTCCACGTGTACCACTCTTCTTTATCGATCACGAACGAAGACGGCAGGCCTTTGGTCACCGGGTGATGCTGATCTTCCACTTTCACTGTCGCGGCCGCGAATTGCGCGATGTAACTGGTGTAGCGGATGTCTCCCATGAAGTGCGACCACCAGGGCCACATCGGATATCCATCAAAATCGCCGAGCAGCATGGCATGGTGAAAACCGACCCAGCCGCCTGTTCCGCGCGTAATGTAGCGCTGGAAGGCCAACTTGGCCACGTCTGTCCAACGATAGGGCGGATAGTTCAGCTGAATAAATAACTTGTACTTGGCCAGGAAGGCATCGTTGATCTGGTCGGTATTCGAAATGTAGTCGACAGCAAAGTTATTTTCTTTGGCCAGTTGCTGGAGCTGCACTTTGGCAGCCTCGACAAAATCATTGTGGGGGCCCTTCCCTTCCTCTGCGATCGCGACCACCCGGAACTTGACCGGGTGATCGGGCGTGTCGCTGGCACGCGCTGTGATGGAAGCAACGCAAAACAGCAGAAGGAGAAAAAGGAGCGGCTTTTTACTAACGATCATCTCTACCTACCCACCACGGTTACATTATTGCTGCTGAAGTTGGCGACATAAACCAGGTGAGCCGGCGCATCGATTCCAATGGCATACGGAATCGTGCCCACGTCGACCTTCGCGACCGGCAGGCTGGTCTTGGTGTCGATCACGGTCATGCTCGCCGTGCGTTGGTTGGCCACGTAAATTCGGCCGCTCTCTGCGTCGATCGCGAGCGTCTGAGGATGTGTCCCCAGATCGACCGTCTTGCTTACCTCACCCGTCGTACCGTCGATCACCGCCATGGTGTCGTTGCCGTAGCTCAATACGTATGCGTTCCTGGTTACCGGATCGACTTCCACGGCAAAAGGAATCGCGCCGACGCTCACGGTAGTCGCTGCGTTGGTTGCCCCCTGAATGATCGTGACGCTGGCGCTATCCTCATTCACCGCATAGATCTTGTCTGCTTTGGAATCCACCGCGATCGCCCAGGTGTGCCTGCCCGTTTCGACAGCGCTCGTAGTACCGGTCGCTCCATCAATGACGGTTACAGTCTGGCTTCCGTAGTTGACCGTATAAATCTTGTTGGTGACCGCATTCAAGGCGATGCCTCGCGGGCCTTGGCCTACCTGGATGGTAGAAGTCGCGTCGGTTGCTCCGTCGATCACGGTCACGCTATGGCCGAAATTGTTGGCTACGTAGATCTTATTCCTGACGGTGTCGACTGCCAGCGCCTGCGGATAACTCCCCACGTGGACGGTTGCGCTGACGGCATTACTGGCCCCGTCGATGACCGTGACGGAATCTGCTCCCGAATTGGCGACATAAACCTTGTTGGTTTTCGGGTTGACCGCAACCCCCTCCGGACGGTCCTCCACGTCTACCGTAGAGGTAGCGCGCGTAGTGCCATCGATGATGGTTACCGAATGGCTACCGTGGTTGACCACATAAACCTTGTGGGTCACCGGGTTCGCTGCCACCGCAACCGGAGTGGTGCCCACGGCCACGGTGTCGACAACCTTTTGTGCCGCGGAGGCCAAGCCGGTGCAGCAAAAAACCGCGGCTGCCACAAAGAGCCTTCGGGTCGTCATCCTATTGGGTGCGCGCGGCCGTTTCCGTTTCGGCTTTGGGAGCCGGCAGCAAGTCTTTGGACGGCGTGCCGGCCGGAAAAGCGACGTTGAAGAAGCAGACCATCATTTCATCGTAGCTTTGCTGTCCCCAGGTGACGGTTTTACTCGGATCCGGATTTTCCGGATTGTTCGCCGAGTTGTCGTAGTGCGCGGTGCACTCGATTCTGGTTCCTGCGGGCAACGTAATCGGCTTTGCCAGGTTGTACCAAAGCTGCCAGTGCCAGTTATAGTGGGGCACATTCAGGATGTCCTTGGTCTCCCCATTGGGAAATACCAGCCGATACGACATGTCTTTGCCGCGCATGTGCATGTGGGGGTGCATGCCGAGAAGAGTCACTTCGCGGCGGAAGGTAAAGGAGGAGTCCACGCGATAGTTAGGATCACCCGGCGGGATACTGAATTTTTCATTGCCTGCCTGCAAGGTCATGACGCGATCTTTTGGGGGCTCTTTTGCCAGCACCAACCCCACGTTGGCCTGGTCCGTAGTGGCCTTGCCTTCAGGCATGTAGTGCACTTCGAGCACAATGTCAGAACCGGCAGGGATGAGCTTTGCCTGGCCCGGCTCGAATACGTCCGGCGGCTGACCGGGAGCGTAGCCAACCAGCCAGTCGCTGGGGACGTCGTCCTTGGCTGCCTTGACCCCTTCTTTGGCCGGCGGAGCAATAAAGAACTCTTCTTTAGGCTGGTCTTTGAAGTAGTTGGATCCCGGCGTCCGAACATAGGCGACGATATGATGCACCACCGAGCGATCCGTCGGAGCAGCCTCTACATCCTGTACCCACGTGTCCTTGGTAAAGCCGGTGGGCACAATCACGTACTGGTAGTCCAGGATCCCCTTCGCGGGAACAGAAAACGGCCGCGGCAGCTGGTAAATCTTGTCCGGCTTGGGAATGGTCCATCCCTGGACATACTCTCGCGCCGGCGGCATATCCTTTGGATCACCCTTCGGTGCGCCGGCATCCACCCAGGCGGCGATGGTATCGATCTGCGCTTGCGTCAGGGAGCGATTGTTCTCAAACTTCTCTGTATGCCCATCTTCAAACCACGGCGGCATCGCCCGGCTGACGACCATGCGTTTCATCGCGGTCGCCCAGGGGCGCGCGTCTTCGTAGCTCAACATGGAAAATGGCGTGCCTTCGCCCGGACGGTGGCAGCCTTGGCAGTGCTGCTGCACAATGGGCGCAACATCTTTCGTGAAGGTCACATTCGAGGGCTTGGTGACAGGGATGGCAGACGAGTCGGGTTTCATCCCGGCCATTTGCCCCAACACACACGCGGCGGTGCATAATTGCATCGCGACTATTGCCAGTGTCCGCTTCATGCCGACTCAACCTGATTGATTAATTAGGAACGTTTCATTAGTATGTCGCCATCAAGTATCTACCGGGGTCATCCGTCAGGCAATCTTTTTTTACTACCGGGTAAATCCGAATGAAAGTCCTAAGTTATTTTGCTCTCGTTCTTGCTCTGACGGCTACCGGGCATGCCGAAATGCCCGATTACTATAAGACGGTCAACCACGTGGTCTGGCTGGTGCAGAACGTCGACCTGGCCAAACAGGGTTGGAGCCAGCTCGGATTGTCCGATATCCACGAGTATCCGGATGTCGTGTTGACCGGACAAGACCACGGCAAGCCGGTCAAGATGTGGGCGTGGGAGATTACCGGCCAGCTGGGAAACCTGACGGTGGAAATGGTTCAGCCGGCCGAAGGGACGCTGAATTCCTGGAACGATTTTCTGGGCAAGCATGGCGACGGCATTTTCTCCATCGTGCATGAGGTACCGTCCGAAGCCGCCATGACGAAGGAAATAGGCCGCATGCGCGCCCTGGGTGTGGGGGTGCTGCAACAAGTAAGTTTCGAGCGGGACGGCAAACGGGTCACCTACACTTTCTTCGATACGGAACCAGGGGGGAAATTCGTTTTGGGCCTGGTTTATTGGCCTGGCGGGGCGCCTCCGGCAGGACCGCCGGGCAAAGTTTCCCATCTGGCGCCGGTCGTCCAGCAACTGGAGCCCGTCTCGGCTTATTGGCAGAAGCTTGGCTTTCCCGCCTTTCGCATGGAGCACGCAACCCCGCGGCAGGATTCGACCTACCGCGGCAAACCGCTCTGGTTTGCCTTTGACGTCGGCTATCAGAATTACGATCAGTTCAGTTACGAGTGGATTTCTGCTCCCGCGACGCCCCCGAACATCTACGCGGATTTCCTCAAGAAACACAAAGAGGGCATTCAGCATCTGGGGATGCCGGTGGACGACTTGAGCAAGGCCGTAGCCGACTATGAAAAGCTCGGCTACCACGTGTGGCAATCCGGCGCATGGGGAGACGTCGGCAAGAAAGACTCCGGTCAGTACGACTACATGGATACGGACTCCATTGGCGGCGTCAGCGTCGAGTTGATTCACGCTTATAAGTGATTTGCCCGAGTTTGGTGGGAGCCCCTGCTTCCTCGAGGGTGGGCTTTAGAGTTTGCGTGAGAACGCCAGAATTTGGGAAGCCCGAAGGGCGCACCGCAGATCCCTCGGCTTCGCTCGGGATGACAATTTTGTTTGCGAACGCTAAATGTAGTTTCCAAGATGAATTGTCATCCCGAGCGAAGCCGAGGGATCTGCGGTGCGCCCTTCGGGCTTCCCAAATTCTGGCGTTCTCACGCAAACTCTGAAATACTCCGCAACCTGTTTGGCCACTGAGCGACATCAAGGCTGGTCTGCGCGATAATGGATGTTGCCACAATCGACTTAATCGCTTTGGAGCATCTCATATGCCAGAACCCAGTCAGCCGGTAACCAGCCGCCTTTCCCGGCGACGCTTTTTTCGCTGGAGTAGTTCGCTTGCCGCCACTCTCGGCGCCGCACCCTTGTTCTCTTCCGCGAGGTCTCTCGCTTCGGAAAAAGAAGTGGAAGGCGAAGACTACTACGACAAACTAGGCGTGCCGAAGATTATCAACGCCGCCGGGACATACACCACGCTCACCGCGGCCTGCATGCCTCCTGTCGTCCTGGCCGCCGTGCAAAAGGCAGCGCTCCACCCGGTGCGCCTACACGATCTTCAGGTCAAATCCGGCGAGTACATCGCGAAGCGGCTGCAATGCGAGGGCGCCGTGGTCACCTCCGGAGCCGCGGGAGCGATTACCCTGGCCACCGCCGCCTGCATGCAGAACGCAAACAATATCGACCCCATGGCCATGCCCCAGGCGATCGATGGCATGAAAAACCAGGTGATCGTACAGAAGGCACACCGTTACGGTTACGATCACGCCATGTTCCTCTGCGGCGCGCGGGTGACGGAGGTGGTTACGCTCGATGACTACAAGCGAGCCTGCGCCGCGGGAAATGCCGTCATGACGAACTTCTTCAACGCGGCCGAGGAAGAAGATGGAGTAGCCGGCACCGCGCAAATCGGCCGGGAGGAATGGCTCCGTATTGCCCACGAGCACAATATCCCCTGCCATATCGACGCAGCGGCAGATATGCCTCCGATCTCAAACTTATGGAAATATACCGGGATGGGCTTCGACCTGGTTGCCTTTTCCGGCGGCAAGGGAATCCGCGGTCCGCAGAACGCAGGCCTGCTGCTGGGCAAGAAACACCTCACCGATCTTGCCCACCAGAACAACAACCCTGAGGAAGGCGTGGGCCGCGGCATGAAAGTGGCCAAGGAGCAGATCGTAGGCATGGTGGCGGCTGTCGACTGGGTTCTCTCGCATACCGAGGAATCCATGCAGGGCGATTACCAAAAGCGCGTGGACCTGATCGTCGCCACGGTGAAGGGCATCCCCTCCGTGCGCACCGAAACAGTAGTTCCCAAGATAGCCAACCACGTCCCGCACCTGCTGATACGCTTCGATCCGTCGGTATCAGGCATCACGACAAAGGAGATTGTCGCGAAACTGCGAGAGGGCACCCCCTCCATTGAGCTCAACCCCAACACTGGACATCCAGCGAATCAGGGCATTCCGTCGGACGCGAACACGCTGGTGGTCGGGGTCTGGATGATGCAACCGGGAGAAGATGCCATCGTCGGCCGTCGCATTCGCGAAGTATTCACCAATAAAGCGTAGCTATCTAAGCAAAGAGGAATTTCATCTTGGAAAACAAGACCCACCCCACGCATGTGACCCGGCGAGACCTTCTGAAATCAACGGGCATGCTCTCCGCTGCTGCCGCTGCCGCTCCCTTGTCGCTCTCCGCCGCTACCTTGATGGAACCTCAGAGCCAAATGCAACCTGTCAATTCCGGTAGCGCGACGGACAATCTCTTTACCCGCATCGGTGTCAGGCCGATCATGAACGCCCGCGGCACATTCACCATCATCTCCGGTTCGCAGTCGCTGCCTCAGGTCAAGCAGGCCATGTTTGAGGCCTCGCACTACTACGTGCAAATGGACGAGATGATGGCGGCAGTGGGAGCGCAGATCGCCGAGTGCATGGGGGCTCCGAGCGCCATCGTCACCACCGGTTGCGAGGCTGCTATTGCAGCCGCAACCGTTGCCTGTATCGCCGGCACAGACCCCGAGCGCTCGCAGGCGATGCCCTATATCAAGAAACGTAACCAGGTCATCATTCCCAAGTATTCGCGTAATCCCTACGACTTTGGGATCCGCATGTCGGGCCCGGAGATTGTCGAAGTGGAGACAGACGAGGAGCTCCGTTCCAAGCTCAACGAGCACGTGGCCATGATCTACGTCCTTTCCGGACCGCGCGCCTTTCAGGAGCCGCTTTCTATCAAGAGCGTGTGCGCGATCGCGAAAGAAAAGAACATTCCGGTCTTTGTCGACGCGGCCGCGGAGGAACCGCGAGTGCCGAACATTCATCTGGCCGCGGGAGCGACGTTTGTAGGCTACTCAGGCGGCAAATGCATGCGCGGACCGCAGGCAGCCGGTGTGCTTCTCGGGCCGAAGGATCTTTGCTACGCCGCGTTTTGGAATGTCGCACCGCACCATAACTGGGGGCGCGCGCTCAAGGTGGGCAAAGAAGAAGCCATGGGCATGCTGGCCGCAGTGGAACAATGGTATAAGCGTGACCACGAAGCGGAGCAGAAACAGTGGCTCGAGTGGGATAACTATATCGCTTCCGCGGTGAAGGACATCCCTTCCGTGACGACGGAAATCAAAATGCCTGACGAAGATCTTTCCAATCGTGCTCCCGTCCTGACGATTCATTGGGATGCAGCGAAAGTGGGTATCACCGGCACCGAGTTAGTGGAGAAACTCGACAAGGGCACTCCGCGTATTCTCGTTGCCGGTGGTCACGGCAGCCGCCCGGACAAGATGGCCTCCTCAGTTGGCATCATGCCCTACATGATGCAGCCCGGCGATTACAAAGTCGTTGCCGAAACCATTTCGCAATATATGCGCAACCCCGGCCACTACGAGAATCCTCCGGTATACTCCGGGCCCACAGCCAACCTCGCAGGCACCTGGAACGTCGCCATTCAATACGTTCGCGGCATTGGTGAGCAGAAGTTCGTTCTGCAGCAGGACGGCAGCAAAGTTTCCGGAGAGCAAAAAGGGGAGATCTTCAACGCAACCTTCGAGGGCAAGGTCGACGCGGACCACGTAGTGCTGAGCAGCGTGATGCATGCCAACGGCTACCAGGTGCCCTTTGTCTTCACCGGTGTTGCTGCCGGCGGCCACTTCTCCGGTGATGTGAAGATGGGCGAGTATGGAGCGGCGACCTTTACCGCGACCAAAGCCTGACCCGGCTACAGATAGTTTGATGATGATACGATCCCGCTAGCGGAATGTGATCGTATGCGTAAATCTGGGATGTGGAGCGTTCCATTCGTCCTTTTGCTCGGAGGGTGGGGCGCTCTTGCTCAGACCAGTGACAGGGCGCCTGCCCCTCCCGTTAGCCAGCCTCCGTTTCAGCTAAAAGTAAACAGTAACCTGGTGGTGGTGCGGGTGGTCGTGCGCGATGCGGGCGGCAAGCCCGTAGAAGGCCTGCGGAAAGAAGACTTCAAGATTCTGGACCAGGGCAAGGAACAATCTATCCTGCAGTTCGAGGCGGAGACGTCGGCTGCGCTTGCATCGCCTTCGACTCCGGTTGGCGCTCCTCTGCAGGGGGTTCAGCCGACGACGACGATGCCGGCCAGGTTTCTGGCTTTGTACTTCGACGATCTGAACACCTCCGACACAGACATGATTTACGTGCGGGAGGCTGCCAGTCACTACCTTGCCGCCAATCTCCAAGCGAAGGACCGAGTGGCCATCTTCACCTCGGAAAAAATGCTGTCCGACTTCACTGTCGATCCGCAGCAGATTCACGCCGCTCTGGCTACGCTGCAAGCCAGCGGACGATCGATGACGAAGATTCATGATTGCCCGGATCTTTCCGACTATCAGGCGTTGGAAATCACCCGGCAAGAGAACCCTGAATATTCCGATGCCTGGCAGGTGGCGCTGGACGAGGCGCGAACGGTCTGCAGCATGAATGTTCCGAGCGTTGGTGGCCAAGCCTCTGAGAGCCCGAAAGATGGTACCGAATCATCTGCCCAGGTTTACGACCCGCTCGTGGCCCTGGTTCGATCATCGGCGCGAAACGTCGTGTTTCAGTCAGAAATACTGGCGCGATCCAATTTGCTGGGACTCGAGCGGGTGGTGGATCACATTTCACAGATGCCCGGGCAGCGCACGATTGTTTTTGTGTCACCGGGTTTCCTGTCACAAGATGAACAGTACCCGTTGGACAGGGTGATTGACCGTGCGCTGCACTCGCAGGTGATCATCAGTTCGCTGGATCCTAGAGGCCTGGCACTCCTGATGCGAGAGTCCGACGCGTCACGAAAATTCATACCTGGAAAGCCGGGAACCGCGAACCGTCTGGACACACAGCGGGAACTTGTTGCCGCTGACGTACTGGCGGAGGTTGCGCAAGACACCGGCGGCACATTCTTCCACAACAATAACGACCTGAAAGCAGGTTTTGGAGCGTTGGCGGGACCTGCCGTGGACTATGTGCTCGCCTTCGCGCCTACCGACATCAAGCCAGATGGCAAGTTCCACTCATTGAAGGTCAAGCTAGCGGAGAAGCATACGAATTTCAGCGTGCAGAGTCGACGAGGCTATTTTGCTCCGAAGAATGAAGCTGCGGCTGCGGCTGAGGCAAAGCGGCAGGCAGCGTTCGATGCTGAGGCCCAGTCAGAGAGGCAAATTCGGGAGGCGATGTTTGCCAAGAACGTGTCGCAGCAGTTGCCGGTCGGGTTAGGCGGGAAACTCTCGGATATGCAGGCTGGGACGCGCGAGCTTTCCCTGGTCTCTCACCTGGATGCCAAACCACTTCATTTTCAGAAAGAAGCAGAGCATAACCTCAACACTCTCACGTTTGTCTTTGCTATTTTTGATGAAAAAGACAACCTGGTTATGGCCCGACAAAGGCGCGCCAGCCTGAGTGTTTCCGATGCGCAATTGCAAGATCTATTCAAGGATGGGGTAACCATCGGCATGACCTTTCAACTAAAGCCGGGAATCTATCGGATCCGCGAGGTCGTCACCGATTCTGAAGAGCATCACCTGACAGCGGTCTCCACAACACTCAAGGTTCCCTGAACTGTTGGTCTGTTATTCACTATCCAACTCCCAATGGAAGCGCCACTCTTCCCTTTGTCATCCCGAGCGGAGCCGAGGGATCTGCGGTTCAACGGATCTCTCTTGGAAATGTTTTCGACAGGCGTAGCGCAGGCGGGCGTTTGGTCAGTCTTCGGTTTTGGTACGCAAAATTCGGGAGGTCCGAGGGGCGCACCGCAGATCCCTCCGCTCCGCTTCGCTCCGGTCGGGATGACAAAGGGGAGAGCGGCGCTTCCATTGGGATTGGATAGTGGATGACAGAACGCCGATCCCTCGGCTTCGCTCGGGATGACAAAGAGAGGGGCGACACTTCTATAACAGAAGTGCCATGGCGGATGCATCGACCATCTCTCCCTGATCTACGGATCGATGATGGTGTGATCCCAAACCCGCGATCCTTGCGTCTGGTAATGCCCCAGCCCCGTCCAGTCTTCGCGCGTTATCCCATTCAGGTCCCAAACCACCCGGCCGTCCCTCACCGTGAGTTCGCAAACCAGTTTCTGATCGCCCAGCATGCGTGCGCCGAAGGTATCCACAAATCCAAAATGCCCTTTTTCCAGATTCAGCACGGCAACATCCGCATCTGAACCCACGGAAAGATTGCCAAGCTCATCATGCTTAATCTCATGAGCCGGGTTGGAAGTAGACATCCGGATCACGTCATCGAGAGGTACCCCCAGGTTCAGGAACTTCGACATCACATTCAGCATGTCTTTCATTCCAGAATTCATGCTGTCGTTGTGGAGATCGGTCGAAATCGAATTAGGGACGAAACCTTGCCGGATCGCGGGCGCGGCCTGGCGGAAGAGAAAGCTACCGCCCCCGTGACCAACATCAAAAATTATGCCGCGCTTCCTTGCTGCGAAAAGATAGGGCAAGACCTTGCCCTGCGCATCAAGCATAGGGACATCGTCCAGATACATGTGAGTGGAGATATCTCCGGGACGCAATTTGTTCGAAACTAACTCTTGATAAGGGCGCTCCGGGCGGAAGGTTCCAAAGTCGACCATGACCGGGATGTTGGCAATGGTCCCTGCCTGCACCGCGCGCTCTACCGGGGTCCATTCCGGACCATCATAGTGAGCAGTCTTGATGCCCACGATCACCTGCGGATATTTCATAGCCGCATCCGCAGCAGCCTGGGCATCCATTTCGTCCAGGTTCTGTTCAAACTTCGGTCGCATGCCGGCGCCGACAATATTGATAAAGGCAAGGATGCGGGTGATCGAGCGGTCGATCACGTGATCTTTGAAATCGGGAAAATTCTTCCAGCCGGAACTCCCCGCATCTACCGCCGTGGTCACGCCGGTGCGCAGGGTAAACCCATCTGGGTATAAGCCGTGATCTCCTGCATACGAGTGGCGCTCGCCTGTGCTCGCGTACACGTGTACGTGGATATCTACCAGGCCGGGAGTCACATAGAGGCCAGCGACATCGACGACCTTCACGCCGGCCCCGGCTTGGATGTGCTCGGCGACCGCGGCAATCTTGTGATCTTTGATCGCTACGTCGCGAATGCCGTCGATGCCGTTTTTGGGGTCGATGACGTGACCACCCTTGAGCACAAGGTCATAGGATGATTGGCCTTGCATTACCAGAGAAGGCAGAAAGCCGATCAAAAGAAAAATCATCAGTAAGCGTGACGGTCTTTGCACAGCTCTACGAAATTTCACGATAAGGTGTCCCCAATCAGGCATAACAAAAGCACAGCCGCTGTATTTCCAGCGGCTGTGGGGAGTAACTATTAGCCGGCCAGCGCTAAAAAACTATCTTTCCTGCCAACTGCAGAACGCGTCCGCTGCTGCCGGAACTGTTTTTCTGGGTGCTGGTCGTGGTTCCGAAGTCACCCCACGTCGTGGGATCACCCGGGTCCCAACCACCCTGCATGTCCGAGGCCGGGTTCGACAAATTCGGATGATTGAAGACGTTCTGCGCCTCGGCGCGGAATTGGAACCGTAACCGTTCCCAAATTCCAAATTCCTTAAAGATAGACGCATTCACATTTTCAAAGCCGGGACCATACAGCGGATTGCGTCTTCCGTTGCCGTACGTGAACTGGGCCGGATAAGTAAATGCCGAACCATCGATGCAGGAACCGCTGGGGTTATTGATGTAAAACTTTGTGGTGCATTTAGCAGAGGGCAGGTGCAGCCAGTCAGGCCGTTGCACGTTTCCATTTGGCTGACTGACGTTCGCCTGATCGTTGTCAAGGTAGATGTTGTAGGGTTCCCCGGTCTGCAGGGTTACGATTGCGTTTAGCTGCCATCCACCCAGGGTATTTTGCATCAGGTAGCCGGAGCCCCCGAACTTGGGCAGGTCATAGGTAGCGATGCCGACAAAACGGTTGCGGATATCCCAGTTCGAACTCGCATAATCGAGGTTGATGTTGAACTGATCCATGGTGGTGCCGCCATTGTTCGAGTTATCGGAGATGTCCAGATCGTGAGACCAGGTGTAGCTTGCCTGGCCGGACAGTCCATGGGTCGTTCGCTGGCGAAGAATCGCGGTAAAGCCGTTGTAGTGGGAGTATTCGTCGTTCTGGATGGTGCGGATTCTCCCGAAGAGCTGGTTGGGACGGCGGTCGTTAATATCTCCAACAGGACCGCCAGGCTGGGGCGAGTTGTTATAGAAATCGCGGTCAAGATGGATCGCGTGCGACCCGAGGTATTGCAACTCGGCGCCGGCTCCCCTCCACAATTCCTGTCCCCAGGACAGATTCCACTGGTAAAGCTCTTGAGTCGGCAAATGCGGGCCCATCGTGACCGCATTCACGTAGGTCCCGGGAATGCCCGCTACCGGAGAACCAGCACCCGCACCCGGCGTGGGGTTGACTAACGTCAAAAGGTTGGTCGCCTGACCGTTGTAGGCGACGGAGGCGGAAAGCGGATAATTCTGCGTGGTCAGGGTGTAGGTATTCAGCTGGTTGGCATTCCAGTAGATGCCAAAGCCGCCCCGGATCACGGTCGTCTCCGCGAGACGGTAGGCGAAGCCAAGCCGTGGCGCCCAATCGTTGTGTGTCGGATTGATAAACTTGAAGCCGGGTGTCGGTTTAAACGTTCCGGGCGTGGTCGCAGTGGATGCGGGAATAAGCGCGGTATCGTCCGCATTCAGGATGCGAGTGTAGCCGTTCAAGCTATAGGGCACGGTTGGCAGTTCGTAGCGCAGGCCGTAATTCAGGGTGAGTTTGGGCAGTACCTGCCAGTTGTCCAGCACGAAGAATCCATCGCGCCATTCGCCGATCGATCCCTTGGTGGGGAAGACCGGGGTCGTGGACGACTGAGCCAGACCCAAAACGAAATCGGCCGCGCCATAGCCAGTGCTTGTGTAGCCCGCGTCTGCGCTTCCGGGCGTTCCGTTGAAGTTAAAGATGCCACGCGCGTCGTTTGCCGCTTCACGGCCGATCGTCAGCTTTCGCAACTCGAGCCCGGCCATGATATTGTGCCGGCCGCGGGTGTAGCTTACCTCATCGTAACCGTCGATGGTTCGATCGTCTTGATACCAGTTGGCGGTCGTGTTCCCCAGCGTTGGGCCGTTGTTGTTACCCAGGACGTCCACATAAAACGAGGGTAGGCCTGGATTGCCGTACACAGTATCGGAATTAAACCCCGGGATGCCGAGCGCGGTCCCTGCATTCTTTGGTCCGTTGACGGCAAAATAATCAAGGCTGTTGGAGAGAACGGTATTCAGGCCGACGCGGAAATCGTTCACCAGGTTCGGCTTGAGGACGCGCGTATAGCCAATGGCGTAGTTGCGCGAGTGGGTCGGGCCGTAAGAGTTGTTGACGGCAAAGTTAGAGCCGTTGACGATCGTGATGTTCTGCCAGTGATAACGGAAATACAGCCGGTTTTTGTCGCCTATGTTTTCGTCAACGCGGTCCAGCGTCTGGGTAATGATGATGTTGTTGGGGAAACTGTTTTGCAGGTTATTTTGCACGCCGCTGAGATTGGGCAGCGTCATGTACTTCTCAAGGGCCTGCGAGATCAGGCCCGACGGACTATTCAATTCGGAAGCTGGAATCTGGTTGTTAGGATAAGGAATGCCGGTGAACGGGTCCGTAATCGATACACCAGCCGCGGAAAAATCACCGTTCCTTTCGGCCGAGGTCAGGGTTGATGCAATCCCGGTCGACTCCGATACCTGGTTGAGCTTCTCCCACGAACCAAAGAAGAAGGTACGGTTCCGGCCGTTGTACAGTTTGGGAAAATAGACCGGCCCGCCCAGAGCAAACCCATATTGGTTGTAATGGTTGATGAGCTTCGGGCTGCCTGGTGCGTCGAAGAAATCATGCGCATTGAAGACCGTGTTCTGAATGTAGTCGTAGACTGCGCCATGCAGATCATTGGTTCCCGATTTGCTGACCAGATTGACGTGAAGCCCCAGGTAAGAACCGTACTGCGCCGGGTAGTTGCCGCTTTGCATCTGCACTTCGGAGATCATGTCCGAACTTGGCCGCGCCGGCGCCGTGGTGATCAGGTTATTCATGATCGAAACGCCGTCGAGCGTCATGCTGCTCTGAATTTCGCGTTGGCCGGCGCCGATAAAGTCCTCTCCCGGCGGCACGCCGTTATAGCCCGACGAAGGTCCAATGGTGACGTTGGACGCGGTCGCAGCAACCTCCAGGGCGTTGTGCCCCATCAGCGGCAAATCCTGCACTGTCTTGGTATCGAAGGTTTCGCCGAGGGTTGCGTCGTCAGTCGGAATCGGCGGGGTAGATGCCGAAACGGTAACCGTCTGTGTCTCAGATCCCGCCTTGAGGGCGAAGTCGGTGCGTATGGCCTGATCGATCGGCACGATGGTGCCGGTCTTCGTCAACTTGCTAAAGCTTGTCTGCTCGACCGTGATGTCATAGGTGCCGGGGTTAATGAACTTGATCGAGTAGTAACCCTGAGCGTTGGTGGTGCCTGGATAAACGATCCCGGTCGATTCGTCGACTGCGGTCACCTTCGCGCCGGCAACTGCGCTACCCGACGAGTCCAGCACAGTTCCTACCAGGGAGGTATTGTTTGCAACTTGAGCCTGCATCAAAGTAGCAAAAGCCACGATGCCTATGGCTATTATCAGCGACTTACAGAGGAAAAACAGACGTTTCATTTTCTTGAGCTCCCTTCCGGTTGGGACGCAAATGAACCTGCGGCCGTGGGAAACTTATGATGTATGCAGCCCTTGTTGGCCTGCGAGTATGTCAAACGAACTGGCCTACCTAAATCGAACGTACGACTGCTGCAGCGGGTAACGGTACAGCACCAAAGGTCTGGGGAGGGCTAAGTCGAACTCTGCTAGATTAGCGATAATTTCACTACAGGAACACTTAGCTGTCATCAGGCTGTTGCCATGTGGCCGTATAGGACAATTGCCCTATATGTGGGCTCGATTAGCCATCGAGCGAACCCCAGATGCCGGTTCTCAACCAGCAACCGATTTAAATGAAATCGCTGCGACCTGCCACCTCTACTCCCAGTGCACCAGCCCGCGCTGGATCGCGTAAATCGCGGCCTGGGTCCGGTCGCGGACGCCCATTTTGTCGAGGACGCTGCTCACGTGAAGACGCACGGTCTTCTCGGCTATGTGCAACTCCTCCGCGATGTCACGGTTGCTGTGTCCCCGGGTGATGCACGTGAGGACCTCGTGCTCGCGAGGGGTCAGTTCCACGACCAGAGATGTCCGCTCTGCCAGGCGATCGCGCGCGATGGGCGGCAGATAGCGCATGCCGCGATGCACGGTAACAATAGCCTCTACGACTTCTTCTCCACTCGCGTCCTTGGTTAGATAGGCCATGGCCCCGTTGCGGATGGCGCGGTAGATATCCTCGCTGCCTTCGTAATTACTGAGGACTGCTATCTTCGCTGTCTTACACAGCTTGCGAATCGCAGCGATGGCTTCGAAACCGTTGACACCGGGCAAGCGGAGATCCATCACCGTGACATCCGGAGCGCACTTCTGGTAAAGCTCGATGCCGCTGGCTCCGTCGCTGGCCTCACCCACAATTACGATGTCACTTCGCTCGCTCAGGACGGAACGCAAAGCCATCCGCGCCAGGAAATGATCTTCAATCAGAAGCACCCGGATCGCCACTCGCGTCACCCTCCCTGCACTTGCATTTGGAAGGGCACATGGACTAGTATCTCTGTTCCGTTGCCAGCGGATGTCTCTACGCGAAGGCTTCCACCCAACTTGCGCGCGCGTTCCTCCATCACCGGAATCCCAAAGTGGCCGTGGAGCGCGGCGAGTTTGTCCGACGCACGAAAACCGCATCCGTCGTCCTTGACCGATAGACTCAGCCAGTCCGCGTGGTATTGCAGGTGAACGGAGACCATGTTGGGCACCGCATGACGGAGAGCGTTGGTCACCGCCTCCTGCCCGATGCAGACCAGGTGATGGATGAAACCGGGAGCCAGCGGCACTTCCTGGCCTTCCACCTGAAGCCGCATGTCGACGCCCTTCTTGGCGCCCAATGGGGTCAAAGCCTTCGACAAGGCACTTGAGAGCGGACCTGTCGCCTCTTCATTCTCGCGTAAATCCCAAAGGATGCGGCGGGCCTCGGCCTGGCAATGGCGAACCATATTTCTAGTAAGCTCACAGGCCTTCGCCGCCGCACTGTTTTCGCTGCCCAGCAGACGCGCCGTCGTCTCCATTTGCCACGAGATGGCGGCAAAGCCGGCCATCAACGTGTCGTGCCACTCGCGTGCGATTCGATTGCGCTCTTCGAGTACCACGCCCAGCGCTCCCTTGGCGCGCGCCAACTTCCAACGGAACAAGCGTACGGCGGCCACCGCCGCCAGCGCGCACAGCAGGGTGTAAAACCACCAGGCTTGATAAAAGTACGGCTGCTGATAAACCGCGGTACTGGCTATCTTGTCGGTCCAGGCCGAGCCTGCATTGCGTGCATCCACCAGAAAACGGTAATGACCGGGCGGAAGCTTTCGATAATGTGCAGCCCTGTAGCGTGTGACAGTCCAGTCACGGTCATAGCCATCCAGCTTGTAGCGGAACTCCACCTGCGCCGGATTCGCCAGGTTTTGCGAATTGAACTGAAAGACCAGATCTTCGAGCCCCGGGCTTAGCTGCAGTCTGTCGGTTGCATCCACGCTGGTATCGCCCAGCAAAGCCCCGGTTAACTGCGCCGGGTGAGCCGCCGGAGGAACCAGACCTTCAGGATCGGTATGCACCAGGCCCTTGGCGGTGGCAAACCACAACGTGCCGCCCGCCGTCCGGATAGAGTGTGGCTGAGCTACCCCAAGACATTCACTGCTGGGCATGCCGTCGGCCTTGCCCAGCAGGACGGTATCCAGCGTTTTGCGCTTTTGATGCGCCAGTTCTTCGAGCTGCTCCCGTTGCACCCGGACGATGCCGCGCGAGGTGGCCATCCATAGAAATCCCTGGCCGTCATCGAGCACAGAGAAAATGGTGTAGTCCACCATGCTCTTCATCGTATCCAGGTGAAAGGCCTGGTCGCCTTTGAGCCAGTCGAGTCCGCCACCCTTGGTACCCACCCACACATTCCTGGCGCTGTCGATGGAGATAGACAACACGTAGGGGTGAGATACCCCTTCTACCATGCTGACTTCGTTGCCGCGTACGCGATAGAGCCCGGCCGATGTGCCCACCAGTATGGCCCCATCGTCAAGCTGCGCCAGGCAGGTAATCAGTTTGTCTTTCAGCAGCAAAGTGCCTTTGTTCTTCGCGGGAACTCCATCTGCGTAGTACAGCAATCCGGTGTAGGTGCCCACCCAGAAGCCGCCATGTTTGTCGCTGAGCAGGGCACTCACGGCGTCCGTCAGTGACTCACGTCCCAGCAGGAAGTGCTGAAAGGAAGCTCCGTTGTAGCGGAACAGGCCGTTGAACCAGGTACCTATCCAGACATTGCCAGCGGCATCTTCCTCGAGCGTTCGAATCGCCGCGGAATTTCCCGGCAGTGTCTCGTGTAGGAATCTTCCCTGCTTGAGCCGGAACAAGTAGTTACCCCAGGTGCCAATCCATAGATTTCCACGGTGGTCCTCGAGGATGGCGGCGGGTTGAACCTCTCGCAGCGCCCGCGGTTCATCTCGCAGGGGAATCAGGGTCGCGATGCGCCAGCGGGCTAAGCCGCCCCCGGCGAGGCCAACCCACAGGTTATGCTCATCGTCCTCATAGAGTGAGCGCACGCTGTCGTCGGTCAGGCCATCCTTGGTTGTCCAACAGGAAAATCTCGAGCCCGAGACTCGGCAAAGCCCATCGTTGTAGGTGCCGACCCACATATCCCCGCGATAGTCACCAACCAGCGCAGTGACCTCATTCCTGAATCCAGGCACTTCCTCCTGGGTATATTCATCACCTGTTTTGTGCGTCGGTGTTAAACGCACCAGCCCATCCCGCAAGCCAATCCACAGCACGCCGTGGAGGTCGTAGTAAATCGCAACCGCATCGCCCGTGCTCAAGTGGTGGAGCTGATGATGTTGCAGCACATGAGTGTGCACACCTCGGGCCGTGAGGTGAAACACGCCTGACGACGTGAGCACAAACAGGCCGCCACGCCCGTCTTCGGCGAACGGGGTCGTGATGTCACCCGAGACCGGGCCGAGCTGATCGAGCAGTTCAATGGATTGCGTATTGCCGTGGACAGTGATTCGTTCGATGCCGTCGTGAGTAGCCGCCCAGATTGTGCCCGCTGAGTCCTCGAAAAGGCCGCGAATACGCTCCTGGTAAAACCCCGCCTGCTCGCTGACGTTGATCGCTGCGCCTGCAGTCTGCCGGATGATTCCCCGGTCATCCGTACCGATCCAGAGGTCGCCGCTGCGACTTACCAGCAAACAGTTCACCGGCTCGCTGGCGGCGGGGTCCTTTGAATCCACGCGAATTGGGCTGAAATGCAGGCCGTCAAAAGACGCGACTCCCCCGTAAGTCGCGATCAACAATCGGCCGCCCGGTACCTGGGTGATCGCGCGCAACTCACTTTGCGGCAGGCCGTCTTCTACCTGCCACTCCTGCTTCTGGTACTCGGAGAGCCGCACGGTGGCCGACATAGCGGGAAGGCAGCAGCTCACGGCGAACAGAAGGAGGAGGAGCTGCCGTAAAGTCGAGGCCAGGTTCTTATGAGCCATAAGCGGACCAATGATGGTGGTTTTACCCCATCACATGCGCGACCGCTTTTGCAACCTATTTTTGAAAGTGCCGGAATGGCAGTAGAAGCGGCCGGAACGTCCCGCTATGCGGGATGCGATGCCAGTTGGAAAGCAAATCTGAGGGTGCCCCATCTCTCGCTCGTTTTTCGCGAGATGTGGGATACCACGAATCTCAATGAAAGGTGCCTATTGGGCTCCAAAGTACGCAGGTCGAAAGCAGTGGTATCCCACATCTCGCGAAAAACGAGCGAGAGATGGGGCACCCTTAGATTTGTTACGTATCGAGAAGCGATCAAGCCGGTTCCCAAACTAACTTTGCGTTGGTTAGCTCTCGCGCGCCCAGCTCGCCCAATTCCCGGCCAACGCCGGAACCCTTCACGCCGCCAAAGGGCGCGCGTGGATCCGACCGGACGAAGTCGTTGATGAACACTGCGCCCGCCTCGATCTGCGCCGCGACCGCATTTGCGCGTGCAGGATCCTTACTCCACACGGCAGCGCCCAGACCAAACTCGGTGTCGTTAGCCAAACGTATCGCCTCTTCCTCCGTCTTGAAGGTAAAGACCAAGGCGACCGGACCAAAGAACTCTTCTCGCGCCACCGGCGCATCGTGGGGCACATCGATCAGCACCGTGGGAGGATAAAAGTAACCAGGGCCCGGGAGCGATTTACCACCAGTAAGCACGCGACCGCCCGCTGCGACCGCCTGCGACACCTGGCGTTCCGTCGCAGCGCGCAGGTCCTCGCGGGCCTGAGGTCCCAGTTTCGTATCAGGCAAGAGCGGGTCTCCTACTTTCAGTGCGGAAGCCTGCTCGACAAACGCCTTGATGAATGCATCCGCAACTGGTTCAGCGACCAGAAAGCGCTTTGCCGCGATGCAACTTTGCGCGTTGTTGGAGTAGCGCGAGGTTACTCCCAACTGCACCGCCTTCGCGATATCCGCATCCTCAAGCACGACGAAGGGATCGGAACCGCCGAGTTCCAACACGACCTTCTTGCCATGCAGACCCGCCTGCTGAGCAACCGCGCGTCCGGCGCGCACGCTCCCCGTAACCGTCACCGCGCGAATGCGAGCATCCGCGATCATTGCCGGCACTGCGCTGGTTTGCACGGAAAGATTGACGTAGAGCCCCTCGGGACCACCCGCATCGCGAACGAGCGTTTCCAGCGCCAGGGCACAACCCTGCACCGTCTCCGCATGCTTAACCACGACCGTGTTCCCCACCAGCGCAGCGGGAATGAAGAAACGCAAGACCTGCCAGAAGGGGAGATTCCAGGGCATGATTGCGAGGATCGGGCCAAGCGATTGGTACACCACGCGGCCCGGCGTTCCGGGAATGGCTTCAGGCTGGATATACGCAGCGCCCTCGCCGGCAAAATGACGCGCGCCGAAAGCGGCCTTTTTCACTTCGCCCAGCGCTTCTCCGACCGGCTTACCCATTTCCATGGTGATCAGCCGCGCGTACTCTTCGGCTCGCTTTTCCAATAGATCTGCCAGGCGAACGAGAAACGCCGTTCGTTCAGAAAGTGGAGTACGTGACCACTTCTTCCAGCCATCCCAGGCGCTCTGCAGGCGAAGCTCAACCTCGTGGGCACTATGCTCCGGATAAGTAGCCAGAAGCTCACCGGTGGTGGGATTTCTCGATTCGAATGACATAGGTTCTACCCCTTCAAAGACAACGCTGGTACATCGACCCAACGACGCTCGGCCCAACTTTTTAGTCCAAGCTCGGCCAACTGTACTCCCTTTGCTCCCTCAAGCAGGTCGAAGCGCCAGGGTTTGTTCTCCACCACGTGGCGAATAAAGTCTTCCCATTGCAATTTGAAGCCGTTCTCATACGTTTGGGTGTCGGGCACTTCTTCCCACTGGTCGGCGAACACCATGGTCTGGGGTACATCAGGATTCCACACCGGCCGCGGCGTGTTCACCCGATGCTGGGTGAAGCAGCGGGTCAAACCGGCGACAGCGGAACCGTGGGTTCCGTCCACCTGAAACGTCGCCAGGTCATCCCGCCGTACCCGCACCGCCCAGGACGAATTGATGTGAGCGATCACGCCGCCTTCCAACTGAAAGGTCGCATACGCGGCATCTTCGGCGTCGGCTTTGTAAGCGGCTCCGGTTTCATCGATCCGTTCGGGGATATGCGTGGCACCGATGCAGCTCACGGCTTCGACCGAACCAAACAGATTATCGAGCACGTAGCGCCAATGAGGCAGCATATCGAGAATGATGCCTCCACCGTCGGCCTTGCGGTAGTTCCACGAGGGCCGCTGCGCCGGCTGCAGATCGCCCTCAAATACCCAGTAGCCAAACTCTCCGCGCACCGCAAGCATGCGTCCGAAAAACCCAGCGTCCTTCAGCATGCGCAGCTTGCGCAGGCCGGGGAGATAGAGCTTGTCCTGCACCACTCCACTCTTCACACCTTTGGTGTTTGCCAGGCGTGCCAGCGAGAGCGCTTCCTCCAGTGTTTCGGAAAGGGGCTTCTCGCAATAAACGTGCTTGCCCGCCTCGATGGCGCGCTTCAGCAGCGGAACACGCATCTGGGTTGAGCCGGCATCGAAGAAGATGGTGTCCTCAGGATCGGCCAGCGCCGAATCGATATCTTTCGCCACCCGCTTAATGCCATGGCGGGCTGCCAGAGAAGAGACCTTCTCCAGGTTGCGCCCGACGAGGATAGGGTCCGGCATGACGCGGTCGCCATTCGCCAGCGCCACCCCGCCCTGGTCCCTGATGGCCACAATCGAACGGACGAGGTGCTGGTTGTAGCCCATTCGCCCGGTAATGCCATGCATGATGATTCCAATTCGACGACTAGACACTTTTCAATCTGCCTTTTTTAGTTTCTAATGTTTGTTATTTAAGTAGCGACCCTTGAGTGGACCATACCGGCGTTGGGGCTGTCAACGTTCCTACTGTAGAGCATCCTGGAGGCTTCTTGAAAAACAGCGTGTTAATGAAGGCGATGACGTGTCTCTTTCTGTTCTCGTGGGCATCGGCGGCACTCGCCGGAAACGATATCCCAAAGGCGGCATGGACGCGGCCCATCGGGCAGCCCCTCGAGAATCCCGGCATTGCGAAGAATGGCACCGACATCGACGACGGCTATTGGCAGGGCGCGCCGGTCGGCGGGATGGGCGCAGGCACTTTCTCCCGTAGCTATCGCGGCGACTTCTCCCGCTGGCACATCAAGGGCGGCGTGCACAAGTACGAAACGGTTTATCCGAACCAATTTGCAATGTTCCAGAAATCAGACGGCGACTCCACCGGAACGGCACAGGTCCTGATGGCCGGCCATCCGAAGAATGGCGAGTTGGCCAGTTGGGCGTGGGACTATCCCGTGGGTGCGGGCGAGTACTCTGCCCTGTATCCGAAATCCTGGTACGACTACAAGTGGAGCAAGTTCCCCGCTCACGTTGTACTGGAACAATTCTCTCCCGTGCTGCCGAACAACTACCGCGAATCCAGCTACCCGGTCGCGGTCTACCGTTGGCACGCGGACAATCCGACCGACCACGCGGTGACTGTCTCAGTGCTTCTCTCCTGGGCCAACATGGGTGGCTGGTTTCGGACGTTTACCCGCGACTTCAACGGCACGCCAAACCAGGGCAATTACGACAAGTACGTCAGTGAAGGGGCTGGATCGGCCGGCACCATGAAAGGCATCGTCTTCGACCGAGGGCGGGATGGCGAGTCGCTGAACGAGTGGGACGGCCAGTTTGCGGTTGCGGCCCTGGAAACGCCCGGCGTTGAAGTGACCTACCAGACCACCTTTCTCGCATCCGGAGACGGAAAGGCCGTCTGGGCGCCTTTCGCCAAGGATGGGCGGCTGGCCAACAGCGATACGTCGTGGGTAAGCGACAGTGAAAAACTGGCGGGCGCGATTGCAGTACGCTTCACCCTGCAACCGGGCGAGAAAAAGATCATCCCCATGGTGATCTCGTGGGATTTGCCGGTGGTGCAGTTCGGTCAAGGACGCAAGTGGAACCGGCGCTACACGGATTTTTATGGCACGACTGGCGACAATGCGTGGAAGATCGCGCGCGACGGCCTGCTGAACGCCGCCGCATGGAGTGACGCGATCGACGCCTGGCAGGCACCTTATGTCAATGACGAGAGCAAGCCCCTCTGGTATCGAGGCATGCTCTTCAATGAGCTCTACGCGCTGGCGGATGGCGGAACATTCTGGGGCAGGCAGGTGGGCACAGACAAAAAGCTGCCCGCGTCGTTTGCGCTGCTGGAGTGCTTCGACTATGCCTACTACGCCACCCTCGATGTTCGCTTTTATGCTTCGCTGCCCTTGCTGAAGTTCTGGCCTGACGTTGACAAGCAGGTACTCCGCGAGTTCGCCGACACGGTGCCGAAGGAGTGGCCGGAGCTGGGACTGTGGGTTTGGAAGACGGAGCAGACAGGAGAGCCTGTTCTGCACAAACGGAAAAAGAAGGGCGCCGTGCCTCACGATCTGGGTGTGCCGGAAGGCGACCCCTTCATTGCCGTCAACCAGCCGGGCTGGCAGGATACAAACGACTGGAAAGATCTCAACTCGAAGTTCGTCCTCATGATTTACCGCGATTATGTGTTCACCGGGCGCAAGGATACGGCATTCCTGAAAGAGACCTGGCCGGCGGTCAAGGACGCCATTACGTATCTGCGGCAGTTCGACCATGGCGGTGGCATCCCGGAAAACAGTGGCTACCCGGACCAGACCTATGACTCCTGGGTGGTGCGTGGAGTCAGCGCCTATTCGGGCGGCTTGTGGCTCGCGGCCTTGCGGGCCGGCGAAGAAACAGCGCGCACGCTCGGAGACAAGGCGACCGCGGATGAATATCACCAGCTGTTTCAGAAGGCCCAGCAGACTTACGTCAGCAAGCTCTGGAACGGAAAGTATTTTCGCTATGACACAGAAAGCGAAAACCAGAATGCTATCCAGGCGGACCAACTTGCTGGTCAGTGGTACGCCAATATGCTCGGCCTCGGAGACCTGGTCCCGCATGACATGCAGATCTCTGCAGCCAAAGAAATCTTTGACGTCAACGTGATGAAGTTTGGCGGGGGCCAGATGGGCGCCGCCAACGGCATAGCCGCCGATGGTTCCCCAATTGACAACGTCCAGGCGAAGGAAGTTTGGGCGGGCACTACTTTGGGCTTTTCGGCGTTGCTCCTGAGCGAAGGGATGAAGGACGAAGCGTACAAGTCTGCCTGGGGACTTTACCATGTCATCTACGAGACCAAGGGTTATTGGTTCCGGACTCCTGAGGCGTGGGACATCACTGGAAACTTTCGTGCAGGCATGTACATGCGGCCGGCCGGCGTTTGGGCGATGGAGATGACGCAGGCTCCGCCGAAACAATAGCTATGGAAGGAAGCTACGGGGCCGATCCGGCCCCATCTTCCGCACGTTTCAATTCCTGGTAAATGCTTAGCTCGCGTGCGCTCTCTTCACTCCGTCCTTGTTGGCGTAGCGCGCGAGAGAGAGCAAAGTGCGCCTTGCTGCTGGAGGGGTCCAACTGCACGGCCGTTTGCAGCTGTTGCATCGCCTCGTCAAGCTTCCCATTGGTAAGCGCTAAATTTCCCAGGTAGTAATGAGGCTCGGCAAGGGACGGATCGAGCGACGCGGCCGTCTTCATCAACCCCGTCAGGTGCGCTGTATCCTGGGGTCCCACGCTGCTTAGAAAATCGGCATAAGCCACATAGATCTGCGCGTTACGAGGATAACGCTGCAGCAGCCGGTGGAAGCCGATTCGCGCCTGCTCCGTCTTTCCGGCTAGCCACTGCGCGTTCGTCAGGGCGAGTTCCGCGTCTGCATTCTTAGGGTCCAGCCGTACTGCCGTGGCGTAAGAGGTCACGGCGTCGGCGAGTCGTTGCGCTGCGGTCTCGACTGAACCCTTGACCAGCCATGCATCCGCTGACTTGGGAAACAGCTTGACCGCGCGCCGGGTGCTCTCGAGCGCAGCATCGAGCTGGTGCCCGGCAAGCTGCATGCGAGCCAGATCGAGGTAGTTTGCTTCCGACGAGGGATCCAGGCGGATGGCTTCATTCAATTCCTGTTCCGCCTGGTTCAGGTCGTTCGATTTGAACCAGCACCAGCCGAGAAGATTGTGCGTATCGCCGTTGCCTTCGCCTCTTGCGATCATGTCCGTCAGCGTGGATTGGCTGTCGGCGATATGCCCCTCGTGATATTGAACGAGTGCCAGTTGGTAATCGAGGGCGGCTCGATTGGGATATCCCGACTTGATCGAGTTGTACATCGCTTCCGCAGTCGCAAAGTCTTCGGCATCCGCGGCGACGGTCGCTGCCATGAAAATTCCTTGAGGGGAAGCGTCCTTTATCCGCTCCATGCACAACCGGGCTTGCTCCACGGTGCCCGTGCGATAACAGGACCTGGCAAGCGCAGCGGTCGCGCGCGGATCATCGGCGACAGCAACACGGGCGAACATTGCGGAAGTACCGAGCACCACCAACAGGTGAGCTGTCCTCGAAAGTCTCACTTTGGTTCCAGAATATGATGATATTGATTGATCTTCATTCCTGACAGCGTCTGCACCTGGCCGCTTGGCCAACGAATCTCGGCGCTCACTTCTCCCGCTTCGTTTCCTAGCCCGACAAGAACTCGTTTGTCACGAGTGGAAAGATAGCTCGAACCGCCGACTACCCAGCGAACCAGCTTGCGCTTGGGCAGCGAGAGCGTAACTTTAGCTCCGATCGCATCACGATTGCTGCGCGTCCCTTCGAGCTCGAACCCGATCCAGGAACCGCTCGGCTGCGATGTATTTCGCAACAAAACCGGCGAGTCGTTCAAGCGCGTGATGATAGCGTCTATGCGGCCATCGTTGTCAAAATCTCCTGTCGCCAGACCGCGGCCGACAAATCTCTGTTGGAAGGTCGCCCCGGCGTCTTCCTTCAGGTCTCGATACTTGCCATCGCCGGAGTTGCTCAAAAGGAGCGGAGGCTCACGGTAGGTGATGCCTGGCTGCTGTTTTTCAATCGACTCGTATATGTGTCCATTGGCGATCATCAAACCGAGCAGACCCGAGTTGTTGTAGTCGATGAACTGCACCCCCCAACCGACATAGGGCATGGTCGAAGAGCCGATACCCGATTCGAGGGTTCGCGCCGCAAAAGGAAACCGCCCCGGATTGACAAACAGTGAGTGGCGTTCGCCGCTGAAATTCGTGACTGCAAAGCCCGGGAAGCCATTACCGGTAAAATCGCCCGCATCGACTCCCATACCAGAGAGCGCGTTGCCGTCCATGTTGAAGGCCACATCGGCATCGAGCGCCCTATCTACAAAGGTTCCATCGTGCTTGTTCATCAGCAGCAGGTTCGGCGATGCATCGCGGGATACGAACAGGTCTTGCCAGCCGTCACCATCTATGTCAATCGCCACTACCCCCAATGCGCGCCCGGCTGATTGAGAGAGGCCGGCCTGGGCGGTGACATCGGTAAAGGTTCCGTCACCGTTATTGTGATAAAGCGTCGGTGCATCTCCCTGGTAGGCTTTCTGTGCACAGTAGGTCGGGGTGCCGTCGTAGCTGCAGGCCAGCGGCAGGTCGTAGGAGAACTTCACATAGTTGCAGACAAAAAGGTCGAGTAACCCATCGCGGTCGTAGTCGAACCAGGCAGCGCTCGCGGCAAATTTTCCGGAGTTGGCGACTCCCGCCTTATCCGTCACATCGGTAAAGGTTCCATCCCGATTGTTGTGCCACAAGGCACTGCGAGGATAGCCGGTAACATACAGGTCTGGAAATCCGTCGTTGTCATAATCTGCCGCCGCGACGCCCAGACCATAAAATGCGTTTTGAGCAACCCCGGCCTTTTGCGCCACCTCCTCAAACTTGCCGTTCCCCAAATTGCGATAAAGTGCATTGCGCGCCGGCCGATCGGTGGGACGGTTCCCTGTCTCGCCGCCGGTGACGAGGAAAATATCGAGCAGCCCATCGTGGTCGAAATCGAGAAATCCAACGCCTCCGCCCATGGTTTCGGGCAGAAAATGGCGAACCGAGGCCCCGCTCACCTGCTTCCAGGAGATGCCTGCAGACGTGGTGACATCGGTGAAGACTACCGGGGACGTCTTCGACTTGAGCGGCGATGGCGACATTGTTGCCGGCAGCAAGAGCAACAGTGCCGTCGCCCTTGCCGCATTCATCGGGACGATTCTTTTGCGCCGTATTCTTTTGCACCGTAGAGGGCAAAGACGAATAAGGTTCCTCCGCTGCGATAATTTCGCATCCATGGAGCACCCGCCCCCGTGTACCCTCCGACCGAGCCTGACATACCGGAGGCGATGGCCACGTATTCCTTACCGTCAAGCTGGAACGCAATGGGTGCGCCACGAATCCCCGAGCCGGTCTGATACGACCACAACCGTTCGCCGCTGCCAGCATCATACGAAACAAAATTGCCTTCGGCATCCCCTGTGAATACCAAACCGCCGCCGGTCGCCAGAACTCCCGCAGCCATGGGCGTGCGCGTTTTCACCTCCCAGACCGCTTCACCGTTGTCGGCCCGAACAGCCATGAATTTGCCATAGGCCAGATTCGGGAGGTAGCTGAACCCACTCGGACCAGGAGGAAGCCCACGCCGCCGGGCTACGATTCCGTAGTTGGTGAACACAGCACAGTTTTCGATGGCCGGGATATATGCCAAACCCGTGACCGGACTGTATGCCATGGGGTTCCACTCCTTGCCCCCGGCGGCGCCTGGACAAACTGTCGCGCCCTTGACGGTTGGAGTTGCTTCCGGGTTGGCGATGGGACGGCCGTTGTCGAAGCCTTTATTCCAGGTCACGTGCACAAAAGGCTTGGCGAACAGGAAGTGCCCATTGGTGCGGTCGAGCGCATAGAACTCTCCATTGCGATCAGCATGCAGCAAACCTTTTACTACCCGGCCATCGACACGCAGATCCGCCAGCACCATTTCATTCACTCCGTCATAGTCCCACGTGTCATGCGGAGTGAATTGATAGTGCCATTGCAACCGGCCGGTCGCTGGGTCGAGCGCGATCACGGAGTCGGCGTACAAGTTGTCACCGGGGCGGGCGTCTCCGTCATAATCAGGATTGGGATTGCCGACTCCCCAATAAACCTGGTCAAGTTCGGGATCGTACGATCCATTCAACCAGGTCGCTCCTCCGCCTCCATTGGCAACGGTATAAAAACGCCACAGCCTCTTACCGGTTTCAGCCTGGTAGGCATCAATGAATCCACGGCTTCTGTAGTCGCCGCCCGCCATCCCGACTAACACCCGATCTTTCACCACCAGCGGCGGCGAAGTGGCGCTCACGTTATCCTCGACGTTTCCCAGCAGCACATCCCATCGAACGCGGCCGGTCCTGGTATCGAGTGCTACCAGGTGGGCATCGAGCGTGCTTAGGTAAAGCAGGCTGCCCACGATCGCGGGGCCTCGATTCACCGGCCCACAGCAATAGCGAAGCTTCTTCGGTAAATGTCGTTGGTAGTGCCAAAGTTCTGCGCCCGTGCGCGCGTCAATTGCGAAGACGTGATCCCAGGAGGTGGTGAGGTAGATCACGCCGTCTACGAACAGTGGCGTCGCTTCAAGCCCGTCAGGTACGCCGGTTTGAAAACTCCAAACCGGAACCAGCCGGCCAACGTTCTCACGGCGCACGGAATCGAGTGGACTGAAGCGCTGGTTGGTGTAGTCGCGGCCGTACATCAACCAGTTGTTGGGATCTTGAGCGGCTGCGGAGAGCCGCTCAGGACTTACCACCGTTCCCGCAGCAATGGCTTCGCTCCCGGGTGCGTCGTTGATACGCAACGAACGAATATGGCGCACCAGCGATGTGATCTGATCCGCTGTCAGTGTGTTCTTGAAACTGGGCATGGACGTGCCCGGCACACCGTCGCGAATTGTATGCTGCAAAGCCTGATCTGTGGTCTCGGCCTGCCATTGGGAGTTACTCAGGCTTGGTCCGAGGCCTCCTCCGCCGATGGCGCCATGACAGACCGCGCAACGTTGGGTGAATAACTCCTGACCCGGGTTGGAGTGAGACTGCGCGTACGCCAGGATGCTGCATACGAGGAACCAGAGAATGAGGAAAGGACGGCTTCGCACCGGCTCAACGCTCCCAGGCAGCGCCGCGCACTTCCTTGCGTTGTGCCAGATCGTCATCCGGCACAATGACTGCAACCCAAGGAGTATTCGCCGAATCAATCTTGGCGCGCCATTCCACGTGCCCCGTGGTCCCCGGCTGCAGGGTGATCTCCTTCTGCGCGTCGTTCAGCTTGAGATTGTCGAACCGCACGACAAGACGGTGCGTCCCAGTGCCCTGGGCATCGACGTCGATCAGGACTTCACCATCCGGTGATGATTTTCTCGACACCTGAAAATCCAATACATGACCGGAACGAAAATCCAGATGATAAGTTTCTCCAGGCAGAAAAGTTCGTGTCTCCTTGCCTGCCGTGCCCTGCACTGTATATCTGCCCTGCGGGAGCTTGACGTGAAATTGTCCACTCGGGTCGGGCGTTACCTGAATCGATTGTCCATGCGATGTTTCGTTGAACTCAATGGCTGAGTCCGCCTTGCCCTCAACCAAGGCGGGCCCGCTGAGATCAGGCATCAGCGCCAGCCAACTGGCCACCGGGTGGACCCAAACTTCTTTGTAGGTCCACGTGGTCTGGGCCGGCCAATACGGCACATCCACATCCCCTCGGGTCTGTATCCCAACCGGAAGCGCGCCCACCATGTCTCCCGACGACGGCGTGTCCAGAGGCGTGTAATCGTGCCCTTCGCCCCACATCATGCTCTGCCCGAAAGGATTGCGTCCCACCACCCATTCCATCTGTTCTTGCGCGAGCTGCGCCGCCGGCAGATCGCCGCGCAGATGAGCCGCCTTCCCCAGTGCCTCCGCCTGAGGCAGAACGGTGCCGAAGTGTCCCCGATAATCCATCCATACCGCGAACAGTCGCAAGTAGTGACCGTCCCCCAGCGGGATGCCGTTCAGCACCTGCTTGCGAAACGATTCCCGGCGACTCTCCGGTACTTGCTCGTACTCAGTGTCTTTGTAGATGGAGGCCGGCATCATCCCATAAGGCTGGGTGTACTTTGCCATGGCTTGCAGGTACTCGGAATGCAGCGTCACCGCGGAATACCACTTCATCCAATCGGGATGATTCGGAAAGGCCTCGCACAAGTGAGTGAGCGCTACAACAGGACCTTCTTCCCGGCCCCGGTGGCAGTAGTGAACAATGCGGTCTTTTGCCGGGCTGGTGTAAAAGAACCCGGTAAACGGAATCTTCCAATCAGGTCGCGTCCGTTGTTGCGAATCCAGGATGATATGCGCCAGCTCGATCGCTTTATCCTGGTACTGCTGCTCGCCCGTGATCCGCCAAAGATCAACCGACGCGATCACTCCGGCCGATGCCAGTTCATGCTGCACGCCGTCCGAGTCAAACGTGACGTGCCACAAGTCCGTGGGAGCCTGAAGCTTCGGATTGGCCATGCCGGCCACTGCGAACTGCCAGTCCGCCTTGGCCATCTTCAAGCTATAGGCCGCGAGCCTGGGATCCTTTTCCTTCAGCACGCGGGCAGCAATCGCCTCGTCGGCCGACGCGGTGAAGTTAGCAAACGGTATGTTGTGTGCTTCGGCGATCGTGTCGTCGAAGTCGCCAATGATTCCGTTCGTCCTTCGGCTGTTGACGGAACCGGTATCGCGATAGCCATCGCCAAAGCTGGTCTTTAAGATCCAGGTCAGTCCCCACTCGCCTTCTTCGATCAAGCGATCGTAGAGCGCAGGATCTTCGCCGCGGGCGTGCAACTGCTCGGCCAAACTGAACATTGCGTATACCGCCTCGCCCGTATTGCCGAGGCCCTGGGTCAGATCGCCGGCATCGTGCCACCCTCCATTAACAATGATCCGTTTGCCATCATGCACCGCCTGCCAGTCGCGATGGCAGACCCCATGCACACCGGGAACGGCAAAGCCACAGCGTTCGGAATAGAAGAAATTAAGCGCCTTCCAAATGGATTCCGTCCAAACATCTTCATCAATGCGAAAGGGTGGCGTGGAGACGTTTCCGGCATCCAGCGTATAAGACCCGGATTGGCGCACTTCCGAAAAGTCCATTACCTGGTAAGGTCCCAGGTGGCCTGTCACCGTTTCGATCGGCTTGCGCAAAACCTCTTTGCCCGTGTCGTGGTTGATCAACCGGAACTCCCGGGCACTCAATCCGTTGGCTAGGGCGCTCTTCGGTGAGCCTGCCAGATAACCCGCCTGGCTGTAAGCGATACGGCCCGGCCATACGTTCCAGCCTTCGATGTAATCGGGGTCCACGCGCTCGAGTGCCAGCTGATCAAAATCGAAACTGACAGTGTCCGCCTCCTCAGGTGCGTTGCCGGAAATTCCGTAGGTGAATTCAAGCTCTGTGACCTTGTCGCGCGCTACGTTGCCGATCTCCCACACCACGTGGTTCCATTCCTGGTTGCGCAAGAGGATGGAGTTCTCGCCCTCCTGACCGAAGAGGGCTGGAAGCTTCTCGACTCCATCATTGTGCAGGTGCATCGCGAGCGCGGGGTGATACGTGCCCGGACAATCCGGGTAAATCCACAACGATATCCGATTGAATTTCTGCCAGTCTTCGCCATCAAAGTGCCGGATGACGCCGGAGCTTCCCCATCCTCGTCCGTTCACCGGCCCGGGACCGTCCAGCCTGGTCGGACTACGGAATCGGAGCGACTGGCCCCCGTCGCGTGACCGCTCCTTGGTGAGCGTCATCTCCGCGACCATTTTTGGTGCATCTGCCGGCTTGATAGAAATTCGAGCGTCCACTACTGCCGGCGCACCCCGGGTGAAGGCGGTCCACTTATCCAGCCTCTCCATATCGTCCAGCGGACGGCTCTCCAACACTTTCTTGTTCTGCCAGCGGTAAGAGGCGGAATTTGGATAATCGACCACCATGGGTGCGCGCTGCGCCACGCACACACAGGTTGCGAACAGCATTAGGAGAAGCTTTCTTCGACGGAGGAGCAGAAACGGGCGCGAAGGTCGCATGGTTACCCTTTAAAGCTGCAGTCGTATGTGCGAGCGTGTCAGCAGGGCAGAGAAGCCCAGCATCACCAGGGTAAAAACGGCCGCGCGAGCCACGCCCAGAGCCCCGCTGCTGAAGTATCGATCGATCAAGGTGAAACCGGCCAGCGTAGTCAGGAAAAAGTAGAAGTCTGGCAGCAGATAAGTGAGCAACGTGTTCTCACCGGCCGGACGCACCAACCGGGCCCAGGCGGTTTTTTCCCTTATATCGCAAAGCCAGTAGAGAAGTGCAAAGCAGAGGACCGCTGCGCCGGAGCTGTACAAACACCACGTGGGTGTGGCGCGAATCTTCGAAATGCCGAGCGGCGTGAGCAGCCCCCCAGAGACAAACATCGCCGCGGCGAAGCCGAAAGCCAGCTGCATACGTTGTGCTAACGACTGCCAACGATGCGGCCCCAGGAAGATGGACGATGTAACCACCCCGGCCATGATGAGTGAGGCCAGCGCACCCGAACCGAAAGGCCAGAAATAGAGCGGCACGTGCAGCCGCACGTGATGCTCTATCAAAACCGCACAAAACGCAGTGAGCGCCACCATCCACACCAGCGGTGACCACAACCAGCGCCGTGTTGGAATATAGAGGATAGAAGCTGCCAGGTAGGTGTAACCAATCAGGCCCAGTATCTCGGGATAGGAACCGTCGATCCATACGCCCGTGCCATGGCCTGAGCTGCGCCGGAAGAGCGCAAAGGTGAGAATTAACAAAGCCAGCCCAACAACACGCAGCCAGCGAAACACACGAGAGCCGCGCAGCCCGGGGCTCGGCGCAAACCAGAAAAGCACCGCCCCGACGAGACCAAGCAGAGCCCATACATTGGGATTGAGATCCATGCGCACCGGATCGGCCTTCTCTGCGTTAGCCAAAATCAGACCGAGCACCACCAGCCCTGCCGAACGAGACAGCACATGCAGCCAAAGAGAAGCCATCGACGGATTCTTTTCCAGCCGCCGGTTGATCGCAAGCGGCATCGACATGCCGACAATGAAAAGGAAGAACGGGAACACCATGTCCACGTAGGTCATGGCGTCCTGGTTGGCAAGCGCGTGGTAAGTCCACCAGGGCAATCCGTGCACGCTCGACAGATCGTTCACGAAGATCATCACCAGCACGGTGAGGCCGCGAAAAATATCGATCGAAGCGATGCGGACCGTAGATGTACCCGGATTGACGGCTGTGTTGTCCACAGCTGACGCAGCGCTTACATCAAACTGTTCTAAAGCAGATCGAGTTGTCATCCCTCAGCCACACCGTGCGGAACAACCCGCGAATCAAGGCTAAACCACGGCAAAAAGTAACTGCCAGGTGCAGCTTCTCTGGCCAGTGACTGCTTCCCCTTAGAACGACAACCTCAACGCCATCTGCACCTGGCGTGCTGTGTTTGCCTGGCTGGTTACCTGCCCGAATCCAGAGGAGCCAAACGTCATGTTCGGGCCGGCAAATTGCGGATGGTTCAGAGCATTGAATGCTTCCAGCCGGTAGTGAAGCTCCATACCCTCCCGTATTTTTGAAAGTGCAAACGATTTTGCAATGGAAAGATTCGCATTCTTCTCCCCCGGGGTGCGCGCCCATGGCAATGTGCGCGGTGCGGTCCCGAGCGCATACGGCACGGGCGCATTAAACACTTCCGGGTTCGCGAAGTAGTTGGTCATCCAATCCTTGCCGTTATTCCGCCTGGGCTTGCCGCTGAGATTCGGCCGCTGTGGACCATAGGTTGGTAGCGAAACGCCTCCCTGGAAGGACGGTTGTAGAGGGTATCCACTGAAAATGGTCCAGGTTCCGTTAAACTGCCAGCCACCCAGAAACGCATCCGTGACCGAGTTCCAGTTAGCGCCAAACTCTCTGCCACGCCCAAACGGCAACGGGTAAACATGCGTGAACTGGAACTGTTGCGGAATATCAAACAGAGATACGCTCCGCTCGAGGTACGGCTTGTTCGGATCCTGGAGAGAGGTAGCACCGCCCAGGAAAGTGAGGTCGCTCGAGGACGCGTCGTCGAGTGCCTTGGAAAAGGTGTAGGTCACGAGAAGGTCAAGACCCGAAGGCAAGCGCTCTTCCACTCTCGCCTGTACGGAGTTGAAACCCGAGTTGGCAATGGGCCTTGTGTCTCCCCCGAACGTGGTGAATTGCGGATGAGGCAACTGCAGTTGATACGCTTGAATCGTCGGGCCAGACAATGCACTGTTTGGATTCGTGATGTATCCGTTAAACGGGTTCGGCACGTAGTTCTGCAGAGCAGCAATCTGGTCGGGAGTATCGTTCTCAATCGACGCCGGGAGAAGATTGTAGTTACTGTCTCCGCCGAAGTAGAGATGGGTGCCCTTGTTACCGAGGTAGTTGACATCCACTAGTATGCTCTTCGGGAATTCGTGTTGCAGGCCAAAACTCCAGGTTTGTGTGTAAGGCACTGCATTCACCGTCTTGATTGGGCCAATCGCCGCGAAGCCTACATCATTGAGTAATCCAAGCGAATTGCCGGTCGGCAGATTTGGTCCTGTGCCGGGCCACGGATTGCTGATGCGCCCCCAGGGAGTCGCGCCATCATTGTTTAAGCTGGTTAGCCACGTAGTGTCGGCGACATATCCCTGATCGCCGGATCCACCCTGCCCCGCAGCGCCCGCCCTTGAAACCTGATAGAAGATGCCGTAGCCACCACGCACCACAGTTTGCTTCCATGCCTGCCATGCAAACCCGAAACGAGGCTGGAAGTTCGTAAGATCCGGGTTGTAGGTTGTGCGATTATTGGCGCTTGCAAAGACCTCGCCGCCATAGAGGGTTGGCAGGCCAGGAACCTGCAGAGGCGAAGGTACGGTTGGGCTCAGTGAGTTGATACGGTTATACCGCTCCACACGCGGCATCGTGAGATCGTAACGGAAGCCGGCATTCACCGTTAGGTTAGGCTTGAGCTTCCAGTTGTCCAGAATAAAACCGCCCCATACATAATTGCTGGTGCTCAGAGCATTAGGCACTTCATACAATCCGTTGTTCTGCATGCCCACGCCGGTGAGAAAGCTAGCCATCGCATCTCCACCCGTGTTCGGGTTCTGCGACGTAGAAAGGTAGTTGTAGGTGAAGTTGCCGCCCGTCGGCCCGGGAAGTCTGAAGTTGATAAGGTGTAGCCTTCCTTCGGCACCAAACTTGACCTCGTGGGAACCTTTGATCCAACTCACGGTGCCCAGGAGTTGATGTGTGTCTTGACCGCGAACGATGAAGGTCCACGGCCAGGTTCCAATGTTCGTTCCATTTTGGCTGGTATACCCATCGCCGAGGGAGACAGCGGGGATCGTTGGGATGCCGGAAATGCCCATGTATGCCGGCAGTCCAAGAGTCGTGATCGGGTTGATGCTTGGAAAGTCACCCATCGCGCCCGTTTCGCGCTCCGACCAACGGTTGAAGCCATAGGAAACAGTCAGCAACAGCGATGGGGTGATAGTCCGGGTCACATTCACGGCGGCGAGATACGCGTGGTTAACATCTGGGCCGCCGGTACACGGATCGGCGACATTCTGGAAGCAATTCCACATATGATTGTCGATGCGCTGCAGCGAGTACTTCGCGGCCAGCCGCATCTTTTCGTTAAAGGTGTGATCGAGCCGCATATCTGCCTGATCGCGATTTTGCGTACTGCCCCCGGACCCGACCCAATTGTTGAAGTATTGGTAGCCCGCGGTGCCAACATTCAGGTTTGGTTTGGGGAAGTACTGGATCATCTTCAGCGATACGGGATCGATCAGATCTCCTGGGGCTCCCGATAGCTGGTACCCGGTGCCGTTGAGGTTCGGATTACCCGGGCTTGCGTAGGTCGCCATGTTATTGAATGGGATGAAAGCGGTCCTCACCGCTCCCCCTACATTGTTGTCATACGAACCCGAGTACGGATCCCACATTTGTCCCGCCGCAGCCGTACACATACCGGTCGAGTCAAAGGTTCCACCCTGATAGCTGCACAGTTCGCCAAAGTCGCCGGTACGCTCGGCCGCGCTGGGGACGCCAAACGTCGAAGTCGTGCCCTGAAGGGAGCGCAACGCGTCGTAGTCGGCAAAGAAAAATGTCTTGTTGTGCTTGATCGGGCCGCCGAGCGTGCCGCCAAAATTATTCCATCGCAAACTGGGCAGCGGTACGCCGCCCCCGTTGGCAAACCAATTGTTGGCGTCAAGATGCTGGTTGCGCAGGTAATAGTAAGCGCTTCCGTGTAAAGCGTTGGTACCCGAGCGCGTGATCATATTGACCACTGTGGCGCCGCTGAAGCCGAACTCGGCGCTGAAGTTCGACGTCTGCACTTTGAATTCCTGAATGGCATCCGGTGCGGGCATATACGAGATCACCTGGATGCTTCCATTCTGTTCGTAGTTGGTGGATGACACCCCATCCATCAGCACATCGGCGCCCGAACTCCGGTTTCCGTTGGCGACAAAATTGTTCCCGTAGGTGCCGGTCGTGATGCTCCCATTCTGTGGACTGACGACACCGGGCGTGAGATAAGCCAAGCTCATCACTTCGCGATTCAAGAGCGGCAACGCATCGATCTCGCTCCGCTCGATGACCTGGCCGGTCGCCGCATCCTCGGTCGAGAGCAAAGGCTCTTCGCCACTGACTGTTACCGCCGTATTCGCACTCCCGATGGGCAGAGAGAAATTGACGGTGGCGTTCTGGTCCACGTCGATCCTGATGCCGGCCCGCTCCTGGGTCCCAAAACCCTGCGCTGAGGTTGTGATCTTGTAAGTGGCCGGGGGAACTCCGCGGAACAGGTAACGGCCGCCGCCGTCAGTGACGGAGGTGAATGACGTACCTTTGTCCTGATCCATCAGGACGACGCGCGCTCCCGGAAGAACCGCGGATGACGGATCAGTCACCAGGCCGGTTACCGATCCCGAATACAGCTGCCCCCATGCCCCCGCTGCGGTCAGGAAAACTCCGAGCAGGACCGTCCACCTTCTCGCAATCCACATGATCTATTCCCTCCGAGTAAACGACAGCCTTCAAGTTTCAATCGACCGGTGAAACCTTCACTATGTCTTCTTGCATTGCTTATGGAGCTGCCCGTGATGGACATCGCAGTACCTTCCCGACCCAACTGAAAATGAACGAATGGGATTTGGCCAAAAGCTTCCTCAAAAAACAGCAGGCCAAGGGACCCTGAGCCCGATACCAGTGACCATCGCGCCTTGCGCGAGAAGCAAAAATTTCAAGTCAGGCTACACAGATACTTTGTATAGTTTCGTTAGTATGGCGCGATTATTGATACTGTCAAGGCCTTTTTCTGGCTATCTTTCGGCCTTTGCTCACAAAATCATCGACAGATGGGATTGCTTTGTAATGAAGCTTAAGGAAATGGGCTCACCGGACGCGTGCCTCCGCCGACCCTTTTTTGCGAATAAAGGGAGGCGGCGAATTACGGCCGCTGAAGCGAACTTATAGATCACTTTTTGCCGCACTAACAAGCGAAATAGTGCGAAACCACATGACAAAGGGACGTTGCGGAAAAGAGTTCGATGCGGACTCTTCCGGCTGTTGAAGGGGACGGCCTTCAGTCCGTCCGTCATCACCTTAAAACTTTTGTGGCTTTAGCCACCGAGGACGTTTCTTTCCCGGAAAGAATTTCTTCAGGGGCTTTAGTGTTCGCGTGAGAACTCCAGCATTTGGGAAGCCCGAAGGGCGCACCGCAGATCCCTCCACTGCGCTACGCTCCGGTCGGGATGACAAAGGGGAGGGCATTTCTTCCATTTGCATTGGTCGAGTCGGATGGACAAAGGACGAGCCTTCCAGCCCCCATCGCAAACCTTACTCCCACTAACTGGCCCCCTCCTTTGTCATCCCGACCGGAGCGTAGCGCAGTGGAGGGATCTGCGGTGCGCCCTTCGGGCTTCCCAAATGCTGGAGTTCTCACGCAGACACCAAAGCCCCTGAAGGACAAGGTCCCAGGGGGAATACGCGGGCTGGTGTGGCGCTCTCTTAGGTTAGTCTCCGGGGACCCAGTACTTGTTGAATCCGATGTAATCGGATGGCATGTACGCCAGAATTGCGCGGCGTAGCTTCAGGATGTCGACCGGACCCAGTGTCTCATAAAGCACTTTGCCGCCGGGAGCAATCGCTACCGTATAGGGCACAGCGGACTGCCACTTGGGATCAAATGCTGCCTGTAACGCAGCGGTATCGTCAGAGGCGAAGAGCAGGTTGCGGCTGGTAGCATGCATCTTATTCAGCTCCGCGTAACACTGGGCTTTTCGTCCGGCATATTGGTCGATACAGTTACCAGCGAGAAATCGCGATTGTTGTACATATGAAGAGTCTTTTCAATATCGGGAAACTCGACGATACACGATCCGCACCAGGTTGCCCAAAAGTCCACCAGGACCACGTGATCGGTATGCGTTGGCCCGTAGCTTTTTCAAATCTGCGGCGGTCGCCATCTCCAGCGTGACGGGCGTCTCTTCAATCTTCCGCGTCTCTTCGTTCAGGTAGTAGGTATCGTCCTTCCACTTGGTTGAGCATCCAAACGGTCCGGTGTGCGCGACGGGAACTTCTTTATTGGCCAGCAAGGCATCGATCGCATTGCGCGCATCGTGCGTTTTTACCATTTCGATGCGATAGCTATTGTCGATGCGTCCCTCGTAGCGAAGATGGCGCTGCTTATCAAAAATGAAGATATGCGGAGTCGTCTGCGGTCCGAAGGCCTGCGTCACTTCCTGCGTGTCTCCATCGTAAAGATAGGGGTAGGTGAGATGTTTGTACTGCACCCGAATCTTCATCTCGTCGAAGGTATCGCTGATGTCTGACGAGTCCAGTTCAGCGATAGCCATGGCCTTGGGGGCGTTACCCTGGATCGCGACCACGGCTACTCCTTTGTTCCGGTAGGTCGTCGGCCATTTGCTGGACGCGCTGCTCGTACATCTGCGCGATGGGGCAATGGTTACACATAAAGACCACGACCAGCACAGGGCTGGCTGCATAGTCACTAAGCTTGTGCGTTTTTCCGTCTACACCGGGAAGAGCGAAGTCCGGGGCAGGGGAGCCTATCGCTAGCGTCGGATGTGCCGCCTTGTTCGCCGCGACCCTTGCCTCGTGTGCCGCGTGTCGTGCGGCCTTGGCTGCGCGTCGGATGAGTCTGACGCGGGAGTCGCCTGTTGTGCACAAGAAGGGGTAGCGATACCACGAAAAACAATCAGAAGCTTTAGCATTTGGTCTCTCCACGATTTCGCTAGTTACTGCAGGAGACATTCGCCGGACGGAACGACGCGGCGCACATACTTTCTATAGTTTCGTTAGTACGCCGCGGGTTTCGACGTGTCAAGAGTTTTCTGCCCATGCCCCTCCGTCCAAAGGGGACGGACGCAGCGGTTACGAACTACGACAGCACCTGGTTCACAGCGCGGTCCGACTCGGCGATGGACGCGCGGTGATCCATAATTCCGGATAGATCAGAATTGGCGAAGGCGATTTTTCCGAAAGGTGCGCGTCTGATGATCTCCCGGGGAGCCGCCTTGCCTTCAGAGCCAAAGAAGAAGCCCGGCTGGGCACAAAGATAGGCGTGACCCCAGCGATTGATAATAATGCCCGCGATATCCCGGCGCGCATCGAAGCCGCTGCGGGCAAACATCAGCGTAAATTGTTCGCGAACCATTCGCTCGTACTCAGCATACGAGGTGCTCATCATGCGCATCCTTCCCTGTGTGGCCTGTTGGGCCAGAGGGACGCCAGGTTCAGTGAAAGATATTTTTAAGCGGACCACGGTTGGATCATCGGGGCTGATGGTGGGCGGAACGCCGCCGAACGTGGCAATTTTGCGCACCGCAAACGAGTTGCTCAGTCCCTCGAACCACCGGCACTCGGTGATGCCCATCTTCGCCAGGAAGCGCCAGTTGCGCAGTGCGACATTCATGACGATGCAAGGCATGCGGTAGAACTGCTGATAGGCAGCGCGATAAGTTTCCGGCAAATCCGGAATGGTCCGCCAGGTCGTCCATCCGCCGGACATGATCACGGAGCGTGCATGCAAGACGTGAAGACGGCCCTGGACCGCGTAGCTTACCCGCACCCCGTCGCCCTCGTGCTTCACTTCAGCCACTGTGGCTCCCAGCCGAATGCGCACTGGTTGCCCATCACGGTCGAGCTTGGCGAAGTCCACGGTCTCCGAAGAGACTCCGCTCAATGTGGCCGGTCCAGGCAGCGCCTCCGGGATCATGGCTTTCACAATCAGCCGTGCAATGCCGGTGTTTCCCCCGGGAAATATTTGTGCTCCGGCCGCGTGATTCCAGGGAAAGAGCACTTCCGGAGCGTAATCGGCATACGCGGAGATTTCATCCGCTGAAGCCCCGGCTCCGTCGGCCGCGTTCGGCATGTACTCCCGAATGAATTCCCGGCTCAGGCCATCGCGCTGCATGAGGTGTTCTTCCATGGTCATCTTGTCGAGTGCCCGAGCAACCGCGTCGCCATCGGTCTTCGGTGGAACAAAGGCGTGATTGCCTTTGTGCGCCTTCAGTAATTGTTGCCTCACCTGCTCGGGAAAGGGCGCGCCTGCGAGGTTCTTGCCCCATGGATCCATCAACCAGAACCCCTTAGGATGGCCGAAGCGCGCGCCAAAGAACATTCCCGAATTTGGACCGCCCCATGCGTAGGGCAGCGTGGTCAGTTTCAACTCCGGCTCCCCTCCGCCCCATTGCTGGTATGTAAACGGTTTCCCGTCAAAGCCGATGGATTCGTAGAACTTCTGCGTAGACGAAAGCGGCATCGAGGGAAAGAACAAGGCCGATCCCTGATTTGCGATCAGGCGGTGCCCGTCCACCAGGAATTCGTTGCGTCGTGCTTCCCCACCGAAGATTGAGTGATCTTCGAGCACCAGGCAGCGTTTCGACCGGCCGGTTTTTTCAGAGTACATGTGAGCGGCGGCTAAGCCGCTGATGCCTCCACCAACAACCACACAGTCGAAGGTTTCTCCGGTTGCTTGCGCAGCTTTGAGTTGGCCGGTGTAGAGCGCATCGCGAATGCCATGGCCGGCTGTCATGACGGAATACGTGTTGCCGTTTGCGGTCGAGTAATCTCCCACGCCGCCGTATCCGTCCCAGTCCGGCTGGGCCAGCATTTGAGGACGACCGTCGTGGAAATCCGCGCGGGCAATTTCCGAATCCATGCCCAGCGCACGATCGACTGCGCCGGCAGCGGCGGTTGCAGCCAGTTGAAGGAAGCGTCTGCGTTTCATCGTTACCTGCGAGGCGGCGGACTTAGTAACGAACTATTCTATAGTGCCGTGGTCGAAGTGTAGCATCGCCTGCGACAAGAACCACAGATCTGCTAACCGGGTAAATCCAAAACATTTCCAGGACGAGTCCGCTGAACCGCAGATCCCTCGGCTACGCTCGGGATGACAAAGGGAAGGGTGGCGATTCCATTGAGAGTGGTTGTGGAGATGAGCAGTGCGTGCAGATTCGTGTCGCATTCGGGTAGCCCTCGGCTACGCTCGGGATGACAAAGGGAAGGGTGGCGATTCCAATGAGAATGGTTGCGAAGATGAGCAGTGCGTGCAGATTCGTGTCGCATTCGGGCAGATGTATTCCGGTCTAAAACGGTGGCTTTTGAGTTAACTCCGCGTCAGACGACGCCTAGAATCCAGCCTTCAATCCCCGCGACCTTACGCTCCCGATCTTCTAAAGGAGGGTTGAGAAAGCGCGCGAGTGAGCTGTTGCTGTCGGCATCTCGCAGCCATGCGGCGATGGAGTACGCGTCGTGCTGATGCCCGTCACGGGCTTCTTTGGCGTATGCCTTACTCCACAAGGCCGGATAGGCCTCCGCTACCGCTGATCCTCCGGTGGGAATCTCCCAACCATCGAAGGGCCAAAAATGCGCGGCGGTGTGCAACCGGATATAGAGAAGCCACGGCAGTCCGCTGTGAGTGGATTTAGCCACCGAGCCGGGAACATCAAAATGAAAAACGGACTTGGCCCCACTGCGTATCTCGGCGATTCGCCTCCAGGTGGACTTTCCCGTTCGCGCTGCTCCGTTACCGTCAAGGCCGTCACGGACAAAATCCACATAAGTGTGTTCCCGATCCGTGGGCCAGTGGCGCTGGAAGTCCTTTAGGAATGAGGTCCAATCGAGTGCCAGGCTGTACTTCTCGAAATATCGCAAGGGAAAGGAGAAGCTGTGGTCGATGCCCACCAACGTTGGCGTGCCTTCGGACAACAGCTCAACAAGCCGCTCCGCGATTCCAAGCCGGGTCCAATATTTTTTCGGTCCAGGTGGCGGCGGAATTTCGACGGGCTGCGAGGTGCGGTCCGCGACATACATCCGCAAACTCCGGAGGCTTGCGTCCGGAGTCTCGGCGCCAGAATAGTCAATGCCGATGTAGCGCTCGAATGCAGGCATCAGATCCGTTGCGCATTCCGCGCGATGTATTCGTCCAGGGACGCGTCCGGTCCGATGTAGTGAAACTCCTCTGCAGACTGGAGCCCATACTTCCCACCCGTGGTCCGGTCGCGAGTTACAAATGCAGCCTGAATGAACTCCTGCGATGAGGTCTCGATATTCCCGCTCAGGGCGGGCACGCGGAGGCCCCGTTCCGCGAGGCTATCGTTCAGATCTTTGACCATGTGCTCGATCATCGTCGCGCAGGATTCAATGGCAGCGATCTTTTGCGGAACCCACGGTCCAATATCCACCACCCGGTTCACCTGTTGTGGTCCGCGCGCGAAGTAATACTTTTCGGAGACTGCATGCGGTTTCAAGCCGGCGTCGAACTGCTCAGGGAAATCCAACTGCCCGCTTGACATCCAGCAGGCCGCCTCCACCGCTTGTGCGGTCACATAGTGATCCGGATTTTCTTCGTAGTGTCCCCAGGGGTCGTAGCTGAAAACCGTATCCACTTTGAGCAAACGAAACAGGAAAATCAACCGGCCGCGAATTTCCGTTCGCGAAACATCGTCGAGGCGATGATTGCGATAGCTCAGGTCGTAGGATTTCTTCAACCCGAGCGTTTTGACCAGTCGCGCGGTATCGCGCTCATTGGCAAGCACCGTTTCTCCCAGGGTCAAGTGGTACGAATCCTTTTCATCGTTGCTGGTACGGATGAAGTACCCGGTGTAGCCCTCGCTCAGCAGTTTCGCCACCGTTCCGCCGGCGAAGATCGGGCCGTCATCCAGATGGGGCGTGATGAGGGCGAGCACTTTCCCACGATGGGGCTGGCCAGTCTGCGATCGTTCGATAACCACCTGGTCCTTGCTCAAAGCTTCGACTTGACCGGATCCCGCTATTGCTGCTGCCGCACTTTGCAAGAATTCACGTCGCTGCATGGAACCTCCCTGGCTACCACAAGACTTGTACTTGACAGGTGTAGTATCTACATCGGAATGGCGATTCAGGACAGAATTTTTGGCAAGCCCCTGGCGACGAGTGAAGAGCGCGCCGAACAAATAGGAGTTGGCGCCGGCATCCCCATCTTTGGGCTCGATGCTCTGACGAGTGCAGCGTATGGACCGGAGGCTGCGCTGGCCCTGCTGATCCCGCTGGGAATGCTGGGGACGCAGTACCTTGTGCCGATCATTACGGCCATTCTGATCCTGCTGGTCATCGTCTATTTCAGCTATCGGCAGACCATTGCTGCCTACCCAAGCGGGGGCGGCAGCTATACCGTAGCCAGCGAGAACCTGGGTGAGAAAGCAGGCCTGCTGGCCGCTGCGGCGCTGATGATCGATTACATCCTGACCGCTGCGGTAGGGATCTCAGCCGGCGTGACCGCGATGACTTCCGCATTGCCCAAATTTCAACCCCACACCCTGGCTCTCTGTCTGCTGATCCTGGCCATCCTTGCGGTGGTCAATCTGCGCGGGGTTAAGGATACCGGCACCGCCTTCATCTTCCCCACGTTTCTCTTCATTGGCACCTTGTTGGCGACGATTGCGGTCGGAGTTTACAAGACAGTGGCAGCCGGTGGTCATCCTATGCCGGTGGATCCAATGCCAACACCCTTGCCGCAGACGGTGCAGTTTCTCGGCCTGTGGATGTTGATGAAGGCATTCTCCAGCGGCTGTGCGGCCATGACCGGTGTCGAGGCCGTTTCCAATGGGGTAATGGCCTTTCGTGAGCCCCGAGCCAGGAACGCGCAGGCTGCGCTCACCATCATCATCGGTATCCTGATCGTGCTTCTCTACGGCACTGCCTGGTTGACCAAGCACTATCAAATTATGGCCATGGACCCTGACGGGGCGGGGTATCAGAGTCTTCTAAGTTTGCTGGTGACCGCCGTTTTTGGGCGCGGATGGTTCTATTTCGTCACCATGGGCAGCGTGCTGCTGGCCCTGGCTCTGAGCGCCAACACCGCCTTTGCGGATTTCCCCCGCTTGACCCGGGCCATCGCGTTGCATGATTACCTGCCTCATGTGTTCGTCCTGAGAGGGCGGCGCCTGCTGTTCTCGCACGGCATCTACGCTCTTACCGGCCTGACCGCGGTCATCCTGATTCTGTTCAAGGGCGTAACCGACAGGCTGATTCCGTTGTATGCCATCGGAGCGTTTCTGGCCTTCACCCTCTCGCAGGCGGGCATGGTCATGCACTGGAAGAGACAGGAAGGCGACCACCAGGGCAGGGTCTGGCACATGTTGGTGAACGGCACCGGCGCCGTGGCCACAGGAGCCACGACGATTGTGGTGTTGGCGTCAAAGTTCAGATCCGGAGCGTGGGTCACCGCGCTGCTGATTCCGACCCTGATTCTGCTGATGTATTCGGTGAAGAAGCATTACACGCGCGTGCGTGGCGAAACCAGTGACAAAAACCGGCTGAACCTGGCCAACCTGCAGGAACCTTTGGTGGTCATTCCCATGGCCGGATGGAACCGCATTTCGGAAAAGGCGTTAAGGTTCGGCATGCTGCTTTCCAAGGAAATCAAGGTGGTTCATGTTCACTCCGAGGATGAAGCTCACGGAATAGATCAGGATTGGGACGAAAAGATCCTTGCTCCCATTCGCGAAGGCGGCTTTCCCCATCCTGAATTGATAACCATTCCTTCCACCTTTCGCTTTGTGATCTCGCCCCTGATGGATTACATCCTGCACCTGGAGGCGGAGAACCCGGAGAGGAAAGTCGCGGTGCTCCTGCCCGAACTGGTGGTACGGCACTGGTGGGAAAACCTGCTGCACAATCAGCGGGTGCAGCTGCTGAAGATATTGCTGCTGGTGAAAGGCAATCAGCGCATCGTGGTGGTCAATATCCCCTGGTACCTGTAACGCGGTTTCCCCGCAACTAATTATGAGCCGTTAGCGTGTCGCGTCCGTGTACACTCAGGAATCACAGATCCGCCCCCCTACGGGCTAGTGAATTCAAACACTTCGGACGACGATGATCGCTGCTGGAACTGTCTTTGGTCCCTATCGAGTCATTGAAAAGATCGGCGCCGGCGGCATGGGGGATGTCTATCGGGCGCTGGATACGCGGCTGGAACGCGAAGTCGCTCTCAAGCTGATCTCCGATAGTTTTCTCGCCTCCGAACCGGGGGCTGGTAGTCCTTCACCCGCCGGCACACCTCACTCGCGCGTCCACCTTTCCCACGAGCGTTTCCTGCGCGAGGCCCGGGCGGCCGCCACCTTGAACCACCCGAATATCTGCGCCATCCACGATGTCGGAGAACAGGATGGACAACCCTACCTGGTGATGGAGTTGCTGCGAGGTGAGACGGTGAAGCAGTATCTTACCCGCCACAGCCTTTCCCCGTCTGAGGTGATCACCCTGGGCCAGCAGGCAGCAAGCGCTCTGGCCGCGGCGCACGCGAGGGGGATCGTGCACCGCGATATCAAGCCGGCCAATCTGTTTGTGGTTGAAAGCGGCCGCGACCGCAAGCAGCTAAAAATTCTCGATTTCGGTCTGGCTAAGAAGCAGGGCCTCGAGGCCTCGCCTGACTCCCGTTACTTCGACACCAGAAGTGACACCGCCACGGCTCCAGGGATGATCGACCTGACCACGCCGGGCTCAACGGTCGGCACCGCGGCGTATATGTCTCCGGAACAAGCCAAAGGCGACCCACTCGACGCGCGCACGGATCTGTTTAGCCTGGGTAGCGTGCTGCACGAGATGGCGACAGGACAGGCCGCGTTTGGTGGCCGCAGCACCGCCGAGGTATTTGCCGCGTTGCTGATGAAGGATCCTCCGCCGGTCAGCAGCCTCAATCCGACCATGCCCAAGGCCCTCGATGGCGTGATCGGCAAGCTGCTGGCTAAAGACCGCGATCAGCGTTACCGCAGCGCCGAAGAACTGCTGGCGGATCTCGAAGCCATTTCGGGTTCCTCTTCACCTTCCAACGGCACTTCGCGGCCCGCCGCCACCGCGTCGATTCCGCTTGCTTCGGCCGTCGTTCCCGTGGAAGAAGACCGGCGGCGCCCACGCAATCGCATCCTTGCCATCGGTGCCCTGGTCCTGGTGGCGGGCGCTGCCGGTGCTTTTCTGCTCCATAATCACCTCGGCACTAGCCCGGCGCCTGCAACGAGCGCACCGGAAACGTCGCCGGTGGGCCGGGCGGCAAAGGCGACGACCTCTAAGGACAGCATCATTGTTGCTGACTTCATCAATAAGACCGGTGATCCAATATTTGATACCACCCTGAACCAGGCGTTGCGGGTGCAGCTCGGTCAGTCGCCGGTGCTCGACATCATCAGCCAGCAGCACCTTCGGCAAAGTCTGCAATACCTGGGCCGCAAGCAGGATGAGACTATTACCCCTCAGATTGCCCGGGAGATCGGCGAACGCGAGGGTGTAAAGGCCATCCTCACCGGCACCATTGCCCCGTTGGGAAAGGCTTATATCGTTACCCTTAACGCCCAGAACACCGCCAGCGGCGACGATATTGCCAGCGAAGAAGCGACTGCGCCTGACAAGGAGCATGTGCTCGAAGCGCTCAACCAGGTCTCTACCTCCATGCGCGCCAAACTGGGGGAAAGTCTTTCCAGCATCCAGCGACTCAACGCTCCTTTCGGTCAGGCCACCACGCCTTCGCTCGAGGCCTTCCGGGCCTACGCTCTGGGGGATGAAGCGCACCAAAAGGGCAACGACATACCTGAGGCGTATGACCATTACAAGCGTGCCCTGGAACTTGACCCCAAATTGGCCATGGCCTGGGCACGTCTCGGCGTGCTCAAACTCAACACCGGCGCCATCAGCGAGGCCACGGAATACTTCACCCGCGCCTACCAGCTCAGCGACAACGTGAGCGAACGAGAAAAGCTGTATATTGCCGGCCACTACTACTCCACAGTCGTGGGCAATCTGAACAAGAGCATTGAGTCGCTCCAGGTCGCCACCCAGGAGTATCCGCTGGACGTCAGCAATTTCATCAACCTCGGCGTCTCCTACCTGACGAACGGTGAAATTGAAAAGAGCGACGCCGCCAATCGGCGGGCTCTCGCACTGCAACCGGACAATGCCATTGCCCTGGAGAATGGGATCGCGGGAGCGACCCAACTGGGTGATCCCGCCGAAGGGAAAAAGGATATTGCGGCGGCTCAGCGTCTCGGCCTGAATGGAACTTCGCTCTTCTCCATGGAAGGTGGGTTTTACGCCTCCCAGTCTGACTGGAACAACGTTCAGAAAATCGTGACCGAGACCACCGGGCGCCCCGATCAGTTTGTCGTTACCAACAATCTGGGTAGTCTGGTTCCTCAACTCGGCCAGATTCAGCTTACGAAAACCACCTTTCTCCGCGCGGCAGACCAGGCGGCGGGTGCTAAGGAGCCGGACGCGCAGGCGAGTGCTCTGCTCTCCGCAGCGGCCGCAGGCTGGATGGTAGATCGGTGTTTCGATCCGGACCAGGCTGTCAAACAAGCCCTGAAGCTGGATAAGGGTAAGATCACCCTCATCAACGCGGCTAATACGATGGCTCTCTGCAATCAGGAGAAGCACGCCAACCAGATGCTCTCCGATCTTGAAAAGCACTACCCCGAAGACACTCTTGTGCAGGAGCTGTATGTGCCCCAGGCTCGCGCCTGGCTGGCGCTCAAGGCCGGAGACGCGCAGCGGGCTCTCGGCTTGCTGGAGAGGGTTCGAGCGCACGATAATGCATCCTTTGCACCGTACCTCCGGGGCCTGGCTTATCTGCAGCTCAAGGACGCGCGCAACGCGATTGCCTCATTCCAGGATGCGACGCGGCGGAAAGGTGTCGCCTATGGCACCGGCAGCCCGTATGCGTTATCTTTTCTCGGGCTGGGCCGCGCCTACGTGATGGCCGGGGATAAGGCAAACGCGAAGAAAGCGTATGACGTCTTCTTCAGCGAGTGGAAGAACGCCGACGCAGACTTGCCTGTTATCGCCGAAGCGAAGAAGGAATACGCTCAGCTGTAGAGATCCTCAAGCGCCATGTGGGACTCGGGAAGCACTTGTCCCCCGTCGACAACGATGGTTTGCCCGGATATGAATCCGGCTTCATCGCTGACGAGGAAGAGCGCGGCATACGCGACATCTTCGACCGTCCCCAACCTGCGCGCGGGAATCGCCGACGTCATCTTCGCGATGTAGTCTGGCCCCAGGGCCTGCACGCCTTCGGTAAGAATGTTGCCGGGAAGCACCGCATTGACCGTGATGTTCAAGGGAGCAAGCTCAATGGCTGCGGTGCGGATGAAGCCTAACTGGCCAGCTTTGCTGGCTCCGTAGTGGCTCCAGCCCGGGTAGCCGGTAATGGGACCGGTGATCGAAGAGGTGACCACGATGCGGCCCTTTCCCCGCGCCTTGAGCGCAGGCAGGCATGCCTGCACGGAGAGAAAGGTTCCCTTGAGATTGATATCGAGCACCTGGTCCCAATCGCGCTCACTCATGTCGAAGAGTTTCGCTGCGGGAAAAATGCCTGCGTTACAACAGAGGATGTCGATGCCGCCGTGGCGCTGGATCGCAGTCTCTACCATGCGGAGGTTGTCTTCCGCTTTGGAAACATCGGCAGCTACTGCGCTAACCAATCCCCCAGGAATTTCGTTTGCTGCGGCTTCTGCCTGGGAAAGGTCCCTTGCAGCCAGCAGGACACGAGCCCCGTGTTGGGCAAAGACGCGCGCGATGCCTTTGCCGATTCCCTTGCTTGCCCCGGTCACAATCACCGAGCGCCCTTCAATCGATGTCAGCATGTGTAGTCCATTCGATAAACAGAGAGGGATTCACATCAATTCCAAGCGCTAACCGATGTGAGATTTTGCATCGAAGGCCAAGCCTTTGACTGCGAGCTGGGTTTCGCGAATCATCAGCACGCAGCCGCAGACCAGCGCGACGACCGCGGATGCTCCGCACGCCACGCCAATGGCAGCGGCTATCCGGAATGCCGATGGCAGACCGTAAAACACCACGATAGAACCGGCGATCGAGATGAGCGCCGAACTGGCGAAGAGGCCGAGACCCAGGTAAAAGCAGCGAAGCGCTCGTAACAATAGTTGAGCGCGCGTCTGCAGCGAGATTAGCTCGGCGGTCGAGACCTCGTGATCCCTTGCATCCGGCTCAAGCTTTGCCAATTGAGCGGTCACAACATGAGAACGATCGGCCACCCGTGCAAGGCGATTGTTCGTGCCCAGCGCCAAAACGGAGGATGCATTGGTGAGCACGGCCGGGGCTACCACGACTGTGAGGATTGAAAACGGATCGGCGGCAACCGAAGTATATTCCATCATTGCGTCCTCACAGCCCAGCGCGGGTTTTGAGTAACTCGATGTCTTGATCCATGGCTAAACCTTCATAGTGAAGACTGACGCTCATTGTAAGGCCACTGCATGCCTTAGGTGCGATGCTTGCTCGATGTTTACATATTTCTGTTAGGCGCTGAAGGTCCGTGGTTGTGGCCGCGGTGGCGTACTTCATGTATCCGCAGGCCGAATCGTCGGAAGGACGGATCGGTCCGTTCGATCGGGATAGTTTTAGATACGAATCACGGCAAAGAACTCAGGAATGTGCCGGTCGATCATCTAGTTTCGCGCTTCACCTTCCTACGCTGTGGCTGGATACAAAGCGTCTCTTAGAGAGCCGGGATATTTATAAAATTCGATAAAATTTGGCTCTTTTCGGCTTTAGCGACGGTTCCCAAAGCGGCCTTTCTGGATAGAGAAGGGCAGCCTGAGGGAGGTGTCTGCGTCCAGAACACCATCGAAGACGTATCCGTTCGCGTCGGGAACCCTCATTCCCGCTTCGGGGATGACGAAGGGGTTGAGAGTGCCGGGATTGTGGTGGAGTGGCGGAGTGGGTTGCGGAAAGTGCTCCGGGTGGGGGACGTGGTTGGCACCGGGTTGGGCTTCCCTGGGTACGAGGGCATCGCCTGGGTCTCCGGATTGCGGCTGTTTGCGGAGCAACTCAGCGGCGTAGATTTCGGGTTTGACGGTCGGGGCCGTGGGTTGCGTTTGGGATGGGGAAACGCCACGGCCGGGAATCAGTCCTTCCATGGCTATGATCAGCGAAACGGCCTTGATCTGGCCGGCGATGGAGCCCCTGGTTAGTTCATGACTGAGATTGGCCAGTTCCCAGAGCCGGGCCAGGATCTGGTCTCGACCCAGGTTGAGCTTGCGGAGGCCTTCTACTTCCTTTTCCACCAGCTTTTCTTTGACGGCGTTGCGGTGCTCGATCATGTAGTCGTGGACGCGGGGCTTGGCTTTGGTGTAGGCGGCGGTGTCGGGATTGAGACCGGCTGCTTCTGCGGCGGCGCGGTCGTTCATGGTTCCGGAGAGGACCAGGAGAGCAAAGGCCATTTCCTGATCGGTGATGGGGTCAGTGACTGTATTTTTAGGCATGGAGAGTCTGTTCCTCGTTTGCTGAAGATTGGGGGAGCTGAGTTGTCGGGTTTGTTTGCTACCGGCTAGTGACGCACAAGGGTTGAGAGTGGCAGTGGGCCACTCTTGACTGGTGTTGGGCTTAATTTTGGACAGGGATCGGGTGTGACACCGGATAGCGGTTAAGCTATCCTTCGCTCGCGCTTATGGCCCCGAACTGGCGGCGCCCCAAACTGGGGGCAACTGCCGACATGGGCGCGCCGCACGAGGAGCTGCGTCCTGTCGATATCGTCTACTTTAAGAGATAGCGCCTTTTCAGGTTTGGTGTAAGGGGCGAGAACCGCTTTTCTGCACGGGAGTACTCGCTTGATAGTTACTCGTGTTCGCGATGGGCCATTTGTTCTCCTCGCGCGGCAGATTTCATGACCCTCTTCACCCGGCCATTTCCCTTTCCAACTTGTACGGACTGAGCTGCAATCGCCGACTACTCTTCCTCCCCCTGGCCATCTTGCGCATTTGCCAATATACCTACGAGCGAGTTGGCTAGATTCTTTCGTTCGCCCCTCTGCTCCACCTTTGTCCTGGCGGACGATACATACGGATAGCGACGTTCTCCTGGCTCTCCGCCTTGACGTGGAAAGCCACATGTCCGGAAAGCCGATACGGACATGTGAAATGTGACATGCGATTTAGATCGGCTGGGCAGACAGATCGGACGCATTTTACTCGCGCCTTCGACCTTGAAAGGGTACGTCCCGTCTGTCCCGCCCGAGCCCCGCCCGAGCCCGCCCGAGCCTGTCCCTGGCAGGAGCAAGCTTCCAGACACCGTTCCAGTTACCGGATAATGATTCAGACGCGCGAGAAGAAGCAGCCAGAACAGAAAGCACCATACAGCCAGCGCCGATCAAGAAGTATTTATAGTTCTGAAAAACCAACCTCGGATCCTCTCGCATTCACAGTAGTATAGCGAACAACGCTCCACGGACTGCCCAACCAGTTTCACTGAGCTGGTGATGTTCAGTACCGCAATTGAATGATCCTCAGAGGCAGAGTGTGGGGAAGTCAGCGAAATCCCCGTTTTTCAGGAAGCTCAGCAGGACAGCGGCCCTGCGACTCATCGGAAGGGGCGCAGGCAATCCGCGACGGCCAGCGGACGTCGCAGAGGCCGGAGAAGCATCAGGGCCGTGTAAGCGACGTGGCGATATGCGCAAAGCAATCGCTAGCAACCAGGCGGTAGCGGATCTTCCGTCGCGCGCGCACCATGGCCATCGTGATCGTGTCGCAAATCACAAGATCGGCAGCACCTGGGTCGGCCTGCAATCCGGGCTGCAGCAAATGAACGTTCAGCGTGTGCCTACTGCCGATCGCAGGCGCGAGCAGGCTTCGAGCCGTCTTCAGCAGTAACTCACTTACCGACACGATAGCAACGACCGACGGCTTCGTGAGCTTGTTGATCTGGTCTAACTGATCCGCAGCCTGCGAAAAAATGACACCTATGGCTGGCCTTGCAGACGAAACCAGAGGCTTCACGCTGTCCAGGCGATGTTGCGCGACCAACACCTGGGCACCTATCGCTAGCCCTGGTTCTGCAGAGAGCTCGTCATAGGAACAGCCCTGAGCCAGCCAACCTAAGTTCTCATGCACTTCTGCCATGATGATGTCCCTCAGGCCCGCCTCCTGATCGACCACCAACACATGGTTGGGCCGTTGGGCCAAGAGACGTTCGCGCGTGCGCAGTCGCAAGGCCTGCAAGCTGTATCCCATGTCGAGTGCGCGTTGAATGGTCTCGTTGATCAGTTCGTCCAGGTCATGCGGCTTGGCTGACGCGGTACCCAAGCCCGCTCCGACCACCAGTCGACTACCGGGGCGGCCGGCGACGAAACCGAGTCGAACAAGTTCCTGATACGCCTCACTCACGGTGTTGTGGTGTACGCCAATCCGTCTCCCGAGAGCGCGGACGCTTGGCAAGGCTGCCCCCGCTCGCAGCTGGCCTGTCCTGATCAGGTAGACGATCTGCTCCGCAATCTGTTCTCGAAGCGGTACCTCACTATGCTTGCTCAGCACGATCTGCACCAGCCGGCCCTCCCGTGTGACAGTCTCCGAAACCGTCACTTGCCAATAACCTCAGTACTGCGCAACCAACTATCTTCGGAACAACGCTGATTAACGTGAGGAGCAAGCATGATCCCTTACATCATCATAGTGGCGGCTACCGTCTTTTTCTTTGTCCTGGAACGCGTCCTTCCCGGCAGAACCCTACCGGAAGCTCCGGGGTGGTACGCGCGTGCAGCATTTCTCAACCTCAGCCAGGTTGGCATCGTTTTGTTGGCCGGGGTAGCGTGGAACCGTTGGTTTCAGGCATGGTCGCTTTTTCATATCGGGCGTTCGATGCCAACTTTTCCACAAGGACTGCTCGGCTGGTTCGTCGGCACATTCGTTTTTTACTGGTGGCACCGCGCGCGGCATGAGTCCAATGTTCTTTGGCGTGTGTGCCACCAGATTCATCACAGCCCGGCGCGAATTGAACTTCTAACTTCGTTTTACAAGCACCCTATTGAGATCATGGCTGACTCCATGATCGCCAGCTTGCTGATGTTTTCGTTGCTGGGAGCGTCCCCAGCGGCGGGAGCTTGGTTCAACGTCTTCGCCGTCCTGGGCGAGTACTTTTATCACAGCAATCTCCGCACCCCGCACTGGATCGGATACGTCCTTCAGCGGCCGGAGCATCATTCGATCCACCACCAGTTGGATGTTCATCGGTTCAATTATGGGGACATCACGTGGTGGGATCGCTTGTTCGGCACGTTTCAGGAAACGGACGGCTTCGCCGACCGGTGCGGATTTCCGGGCGGCCATGAGCGCGAGCTCAGGGGCATGCTCGCGTTTCGAGACGAATACTAAGGGCATGCTCGTGAATGGGCGACGAATTCAGGAAAAAGCAGCGGGGCCGATGGTAGCGTACCGCGCCGTTTGGTCGCCTCCTTCCTTACGCGCCTATTGCTCTGTAAAGAATGTCCATTTCCGGGAGCTTAACACCAGTGCTAGAAAAGTCTGGTTATCGGTAAGTTCCTCCGAAACCTGGGTTTGCGTGCACATTCAGAGATCGCCGTTTCGAATGCCCATGATTGACGCCTGGATTTCGGGTGCCAAACTGTGCTTTTGGCTACTCGCATCCTCAAGCCGCAGATCAACCGATAGCACACCATAGAATGAGGCTAGATCGCCGAGCGATGCAGGCATACTAAATTAGATAAATGATGAGCAAACAGGAAACGCCGAACTTCAAGCAGGAGCAGGCGATTTCTCCGGCGTGGCTCAAGGTTCAGCAAGCGAGGCATCCAGACCGCCCATCCCCTCTGGACTTCATTGCGGGGATTTTCGCTGATTTCAGCGAGATTCACGGAGATCGTGCCTTCGGGGACGATGAAGCGGTGGTATGCGGCATGGCTCGACTAGACAGCGATCAGGTCATGGTCATCGGCATTCGAAAGGGCACGACCCTGAAGGAACGCATTAAGACCAACTTCGGCATGCCGCATCCCGAGGGCTACCGTAAGGCACTGCGATGCATGAAGATTGCGGAGAAATTTGGCCGCCCTGTTATTTGCATCGTTGACGTGACCGCAGCTTATCCCGGTCCAGGTGCTGAGGAGCGTGGCCAAGCCGAGGCCATCGCCCGCAATCTTCGCGAGATGTCGCGCTTACGAGTGCCCACCATCTCGGTCATCAGCGGTGAGGGGGGATCGGGCGGTGCGCTGGCGTTGGCTGTCGCGGATCGGGTGCTTATGCTTGAAAATGCTGTGTACTTTGTGGCTCCCCCGGAGTTTGCAGCAAGCCTCACCTGGAGAAATCCGGAACAGAAGCATCTGGCCGCCACAGCCATGCGGGTTTCCGCATCTGAAGTTCTTGAACTCGGATGCGTGGACGAGATTGTTCTTGAGCCCCCGGGCGGCGCGCATACTAATCCCGCGGCTGCCATAGAACTGTTGAAGGGTGCGCTCAGAAACAATCTGTCTCAACTCGCGGCTGCAACTCCAGAAACGCTGGTTGCCGTTCGACAGCGCAAGCTCCGTGATATTGCACGGTTTTATACGCCCGCCTGAAAGCTATGAATCGATTCAAGGTTTCACTGACGACTGCTTCAGGTGCAAGACAGATCGTGAGCAGGTGCCTGTAAAGTCGGTTATTGGTAGATTCCCGGTCGCGGGATTACAACATCCTCGCTTCTGGGCCTCCGTATGCCGCATGGCAATCAATGAGGCATTGCAGCGCTGTAACGAAACAGCGTGCGGCATCAACTCAGGAAAAAGTCGGGCTGCTGGAAACGATGGTCATGCTGCGGGCGGTGGAATCACACCCAATTGCATCATCAGACCGAGCATGTCCATAATAATGCGTGTTTCTTTGATTCGGCCTTCCTCCAACCTGTCGATGACCACGCCCCAAACCCGGACTGGTTTCCCCGTCGCGGGTACCCCAAGAAATGCTCCATCATGCGTGCCAGTCCATTCAAAGCGGCTGGTGACCTTATCGCCTTCAGCAATCTGCTCTTTGATGGAAAAATCCAGATCCGGGAAGCCAGCTCGCATGGCGCGAAGAATATCCTTCAGACCGTCCAGTCCAGGGCGCTGACCGGGAAGCGGAACCTGCTCCACCACGTCCTCCCACACAAACCGTGCAGCCGCATCCATATCTCCCTTGTTAATCACCTCGTCCACAAAGCAACGAACGATGGTAGCGTTGGATTGCGTCAATTGAGTTTCCCCTTTCACGTTGAGTGTCCGATTATATCTGCGTGAGTTTAAGAAACTTCGGTAACGACTTTCTACCGGACCAGTGCTTGGGATTTTCGGGCGTCTCGAACCGACGTACACGTTCTCATATCGATCATCAACCCGCCATGTACTCCAGCTTGCCAATTGGGTTATGTTGGGGTCATTAGAGGTCGTTGAGAGAGGCTGTGTAGGGTGCGACGGACATGGCGGGTTCTCTACTGGATCATTACGATCCCGTATGCATTGACCATTGGATTCTTCGCGATGGCGATTCCTTATTGCATTGTGAACTTCATTCGAGGGGGTTTGCCTCGAGTGAAGGCTTGACTTATACATATTCAAATTGAAGGCTGCGCTGATTGCTGGAGGAAGGATTATTGGCCTTGGCCTCTTGTACTGAGGCCGATACTTCTCACTGGTGGCGTTGCCCTAGCACTGTGGGCCGCGCGTCGCCTACTGCTTCGCCGATTTCAAGATGAAGCGCGACATGGCCGGTGAGTGACGCGCCTGCAAAGTCTGATTATGGGTAAGTTCCCCCCCGCCCTCCGGTACGCTGAATCGGTATGAAGCTTCGGAACCGACAAAGGCATTGAGAGTTAAAAGGTCACGGTTCGTGGACGACACCGTCGATTTTCACTTTTTTGCACGAGAAGCAAAAGTGGATGTCTTCGCCGGGAACAAGTTCTGATAGATCCAACCGTCGCCACCAGTGCAATCCGATGCGGCAGAATTGTCCGAGGATGATGTTGGCTTCACACTCTCGGTGTGGCCATAGTTTCGCGACCTGCGTTGCGAGGTCAGAATTGGGCGACCTGTGGGCGGGCTCAACCACGGAAGTCATGGTATAGGGTCTCCTGAGGGAGTCGCAAGATCGACTCGTCGCGAAGGGTCGTTGAAAAGATGTACCCGTAATGCGGTCTTCCGTGTTGAAAAGGCCAGAAGGGCGTCTATAAAACTGGCGCCGCCGGGGTCCTTCGACTACGCGCCATAAGGCGTCTGTTATGCGATAGATCCGCGCGGCGCTTCGCTCAGGATGACGGCTTTGCGGGGGGTTGAAAAATTTTCAGCTGGCTGCGCAGAAAACACGAGAGATCAAAAAAGTCACAGGGCTCTCAGGATGACGGTTTTGTGGCCTTGGGAAAAGAGAACGCGAAGTGGAGTGTCTCTGGCTGTGATCTGCTCTCTTGGCGTACTGCTCTAGAAGCTAACGGCGGAAGCTGGCACGCGATCGCACCCCCACGCTGGTCAAGTGGGAAAGGCATTATTCATTTCGGAGAGCTTCTGCGGGTGGGATGGCGATGGCGTGGCGGGCGGGTAACAGGCAGGCGAGGAGTGCGCTGAGAGCGAGGAGGGCGGCAGCTGCGAACAGACTCCCTGCGGCAAAGGCGCTCTGCATCCAGTGAGCGAGGACGGCGCCGAGAAAGCTGTCAAAGGCAAGACCGAAGGCAATGCCCGCGGCCGCGCTGACGATCGCGATGCGCGTGGCGACCCACACGACGTGGGCACGCGGTGCGCCGAGCGCCAGGCGGACACCGAACTCCGTGGTGCGCTGCGCGACGCTGTAAGCGACGACGCTGAAGATGCCAACCAATGCGAGCGCGAGAGCCATAGCAGAGAAGACGGCGAACAAAATGGAGAAGAGCCGCTGGCGGCTGTACTGTTCGTCGCGCTCGATGGCTTCGTTGAGGGTGAAGGTGCCGTTGAAGGTGCTGTTTGAGATCTGCTGGTCGGGAGCAGCGGATGCGATCGCCGCGCGCATGGAGTGCAGGTAGGTGAGCGGGTCACCCTGGGTGCGGACGAAAAACTGCACGTTGGACGGTATCACGGCGGTGTACGGAAGATAGATGGCGGGCACGACGGGGCGATCGACGCCGTCGTTGCGCGCATCGCCAACAACGCCGATGATCTGACGCCAGGCGGTGCTCTGCGCGGAGATGACCGCGAAGCGATTCTGATGTGAGAGACCGGGAATACTGAGCTGCCGCCCCAAGGTATGGGACGAGGCGAGATAGCGTTCCGCAAAAGCGCGATTGACGACCGCGATGAAGTCTCCGCCGGCGTTTTCTTCCGTGTTCCAGACGCGACCCTGAAGGAGAGGGATGCGAAGCGCAGCGAAATAGCGGTTGTCGACCATCATCACACGGGCCTGCGACTGTTGCCGAGCGCGAGGTCCGTCGATGTTGAAGGTACTCTCAGCGCCAGCATAGGGCGGTGTGGCATCGGCGCCGGCCGAGTCACTGGACACTGCGACTGAGGACACACCGGGAACGGATGCGAGCTTCTCCCGGATCTGCTCGATGTAAGCGATGCGCGCTGCACGCGACTGAATGCGGCTCCACTCGCGTGGGTCGTGGAAGTGCAGCAGGATGCCGAGCTTCATGACATGTGCGGGATCGTAGCCAAGCGGCATCTGCATAAGCCCAAGGAAACTGCGGATGGCGGTGCCGGCAGTGGCCATGAGAAGAAGCGTGAGCGCGACTTGCGCGGCCAGGAGAACGCTCCAGCGATGCCTTGTGGGAGTTGCGGCAACGCCAATCTGCCGGCCGGGGAGCCTACTCGCGGAACTGTGACGCGAGAGACGCAATGCGGGGACAAGACCGAAGAGGATGCCGCAGAGCAGCGCGAGCGCGACGGAGAATGCGAGGATGGGTGCGTTGATGCGGATGAAGGATTCGCCTGGAAAAGAATCCGGAGAAAGCAACAAAGGAAGCTTCGCCAGCCAGTAAGATGCAGCAACGCCCAGGACGGCGCCGGTGCAGGAGATGACGACAGCTTCAACCAGCAACTGGCGGATGATACGCCAGCGACTCGCGCCGATCGCACTGCGGATGGCGAGCTCATGCTGGCGCGTGCGGCCACGGGCCAGCAGCAGGATGGAGCAGTTGGCGCAACCGATGATGAGCAACAGCACAACACCTGCGAGAAGAAGCGTCAGGGTGCGGCCGGTATTCTGCTGGTAAGGCACGATGATGGGCTGCAGCGCGAGATGCCAGTGATCGGGAAAACGATCGGGATGCTGTTGCGCAAACTGGCGCACGATGGGCTCGAGCGCAGCGTTGGCGGCGGTAAGCGTGACATTGGGCCGGAGTTTGATCCAGGGCAGGTAGGCCAGAAAGGGAAGATTGGCAACACGCCGCATGAGACTGCCCGGCACGTAGACATCGCCGAGACCGGTGGTGTCATTGAAGGCGAAGCTGCGCGGCATGACCCCGATGATGGCGTAGGGGGCGTGATCGATTTCGAGCGTTCGCCCGATGACGTGAAGGTCGCCGCCGAAGTGGCGCCGCCAGAAGCGGTAGTTGAGAACAACGACGGAGTGGCCGCCGTTCTCAGCATCCGATGGCTCGAGGTTGCGGCCGAGGAGCGGGCGCACCCCAAAGAAAGTCCCGGCATTCTCCGTGAGGTAGATGACCTGAATGTCTTCCGGCAGTGCGCCGCCGGTGATCTCCATGCCCGAATTGTTGAAGCCAAGTGTCGACTCAACCGGGGCTGCACGGGACAGGTCATCGAACTGTGCCCAGCTAAGGCCGAACCAGCTCCAATCATCGGGATGCTGGTCGTCGACGATGGTGGGATTCATGATGCGGCCGGCGCCCGCGTAGGGAAATGGGTGCAGCAGGACGGCGTAGATGAGCGAGAATATCGCCGTGGTGGCGCCGATGCCGAGCGCAAGTGAGAGCACAGCAACGGTGGCGAATCCGGGGTTGCGGCGCAGGGCGCGGAGACTGTAGCGGATGTCTCCACCTAACTCATCGAAGAGGCGAAGGCCGATGGCTTCGCGGTAGGTTTCATTTTGGACAGCGGGCTGGCCGAGGTCGATGCGGGCTTTGCGACGGGCTTCTTCTTCGGGAAGGCCCTGACGGATCAAGTCTTCCTGGTACGCGTCGAGGGTAGAACGAAATTCTTCTTCGACGTCACTGTGGGTCCGGGGCGCGATGGAGTGCCAAAGCCTACGAATTACGGCGAGGGGACTCATATCTCGTTTGCCTTCTTTTCGAGAATGCCGACGACGACAGCAGCCATGTCAGTCCATTTGGCCGTCTCGGTCTTCAGTTGACGCGTACCGGCAGCAGTGAGCGAGTAAAAGCGGGCGCGGCGATTGTTCTCCGATTGTCCCCATTCGCCTTTGATCCAGCCCTGGCGCTCAAGACGATAGATGGCGGTGTAGAAAGAACCCTGCAGAATTTCGAGGCGCTCGCCGGAGATCTGCTGGATGCGCAGCAAGATGCCGTAACCATGCAACGGACCAAGCGAGACGGCCTTGAGGATGAGTATCTCGAGTGTGCCCTGCGGGAGTTCGATCGGTTTGGTCAGAAGCTCTCTCCTATCTGAGAAAGGAGAGTACACGCTCTCTCTTTTCCGGTCAAATGCGGTTATTGAAAGCATTGACGAGGACGAAAACGTACGGGAGTCATGGCCGCTAGACATCATTGGATTTGACTGCTTCAGCCAGGATCAGGAAAACACTTTGACTTCGACACTGAAGGCCAATTGGGCGACGCCGCTACCAGGTCAGGAACTCAATTGCGACTGGAGCCTGTGTTCGATGTCTATCGAAGATACCGTTTCACATGGTTCGATTACATTGCAGGGGTGCTTGTGATTGCGTTTCCCACTCTTGCGGCTGCTGCGTTGCTTAGAAGAATCTTTCGGATCAGGAGTGGTAGTGCCCTGGAACACCGTGCTTGACGGCCCAAAGCAAACGCAGGATTTTCAATCGCCTGAAAGTCTCGTTCTCGGTACGTTCGCCCACGGGGGTGGGCGGGACACCGGGGCCGAGTTTCAGCCGTCCCTACGGGACTACTCGACAGCGCATTGCTGACCCAGGACTACGTCCTGGGCTACTTTCAGACGTCCCTACGGGACTAAGTGCACGGTTCTCACGCAGATTCTTTAGCCCCTGTTTTTCCCGTTGGAATTTCGTCCATTTGTGGTGGCAAGGGGCTAAAGCCCCGATCATTGGGCCGCGGAGTGGCACGACTGAAGTCGTGCCCTGATACAGAGCAAAAAGCTTGCTGTGCGACCCTGGTCCGGGGAAATTTTGATGGCGGAGGGAGAGGGATTCGAACCCCCGTTACCCTTTCGGGTAAAGCGGTTTTCAAGACCGCCTGTTTCAACCGCTCACACATCCCTCCGCGTGATCGGTATGAATAGCTTAGCAGGCCTCGAGTAGCCGTCATAGGATGATTCGGCGCCCTGGCTGGGAGATGCCCTTCTTTGCCGAGGATGCGAGCGCTTGGCTCGGGCACCGAGCCATCTGCTCTGGGACCGATAATGAGCAGATAGTTTCCTCCATCACGCGCGCACGCCACCATGTTATGTATCAAATGATGTGGCGATTCCAATTGTCATCCCCGGTAACCCAGGAACTGCCTTGGGCGCGTCGGTGCGAACGTTTACCTCGAGCGAACGCCCACCACGACGAGGCCGACGCCGGCAACAAGCGCCAAAGTGCTCAGGATTGGCGAGATAGGCAAAGTTTGCTTTTGTTGATGGGAAACCTGAAGGGGTCCGAGGTCGACATCCTTTTTCTCATGAGTAAAGCTAAAACCCCCGGCGACAAAACCTACGACCGCAATGATAATTAGAACGATTCCCACGATTGTGGCAGCTTTCATAGACAACTCGCTTTCATTGGATGTTACTTATCGCGCCGACGATCGGGTTTGCACCTTCGAGGGGACGCCGCTTGCGAGTAGGATGCAAAATCATGGGGATTGCAACGCAGAACCGCGGTTTATTTCCCGGCTCCTCGTTGACCGATCTCGAAGTTGCGCGCTTCCAGCCGCTTTGAAGCGGCCCGGATTGCTCGTAATAAAGGCCGGCTTTGAGGTCCCGCATTTCCTTTTTGGAGTTGACAGTCGATGGCCGTATAGTGGCGTCTGATCCAGGGTGCATACCAGGCTGGCATAAAGGGGAAAACAACATGATGGACCGGTCAGCGTGCCTGAACCGATGGAGAGCAGACGGCGCGCGGGGAATACCTATCCTTGGCGCCGGGGCGGGTACTGGAATTTCCGCCAAGTGCGCCGAAGCAGCAGGAGCCGATCTCATCATTATTTACAACTCCGGCCGCTACCGCATGGCCGGGCGAGGATCGTTGGCCGGCCTGATGCCCTACGGCGACGCGAACGCGATCGTGATGGAGATGGCCCGGGAAGTACTGCCCATCGTGCACAAGACACCTGTGCTGGCCGGCGTTTGCGGAACCGATCCCTTTCGCGTCATGGACCTGTTCCTTCGCGACCTGAAACGACTCGGTTTTTCCGGGGTGCAGAACTTCCCGACCGTCGGGCTGATCGATGGCCTATTCCGCGAGAATCTGGAAGAAACCGGTATGGGCTTCGCTCTGGAAGTTGATATGATTGCGCGCGCGCATGAGCTGGACCTGCTCACGTGCCCCTATGTCTTCAACGAAGAGGAAGCGAAGGCCATGGCGAAGGCCGGCGCGGATCTCTTGATCGCACACATGGGCTTAACCACAAAGGGAACCATCGGCGCCCGAACCGCCATCACTCTCGATCAGGCGGTTGAACGCATTCAAGCCATCCAGAGGGCGGCTGTCTCTATCCAACCCGAAATTCTGGTCCTCTGTCATGGCGGTCCGATCGCCGATCCGGCGGACGCTCAATACATCTTCAGCCGCACCGAAGGCGTCTGCGGATTCTTTGGCGCTTCGAGCATCGAACGTTTGCCTACCGAGCAGGCCATCAGTGAACGGGTAAGAAGTTTCAAGAATCTGAAAGCGACCCCCAAGGAAAGGAGCGACCATGCCTAGCCTCCCAGGCCGTCGTTTCGTAAGCCCCGCTGCTGTGGAAACCCAGGTGTTTGATTGGGGAACGATCAAATGGCTCAGCGAACCGCGCGTCACGGGCACAGAGCGCTTCACCATGGGTGTGGTGCTGCTGCAGCCCGGGAAAGGCCACGTACGGCACAATCACCCGGGAACCGAGGAGATTCTCTACGTGGTCTCGGGGCAAGGCAAACAGATGATCGATATCGACGGCGAGCAGTGGGAGCCCATTACTGCCGGGGATATGATTCACATTCCCCCCGACATCTTCCACTCCACGGTGAACACCGGCTGGGAGCCTTTGAAATTGATTGCCGTCTATTCGCCGCCAGGCCCCGAGGCACTTCTGCGCGCCATGCCGGAGTGCCGTGTGCTCGCGCCGGGCGAGCTGACGGAAACCTCAGGGCAATGATTGCCTAGACATGCTGATGGAATCGCTCAGCACCAAAACGGAAACGCGTGTGGCCCGGGTTCCTTGACTCAACGCTCTCAAACCAAAACGACCTAAAAAGCTCCTCCTGCGCGTCTGGTTGCCGATACCTCGTGCATGAAATCATGGCTCATTCCTGCCCTGACCACCCTCTTCATCACCTCAGGATGCGCTCAAGCACCCCAGTCGCAGAAGGTGATTTTTATCGGCGATTCGGTTACCCAGAATTGGGGCAGCGGCCAGTTCGGACAAGCATTCGTTCAGAACTCAAACTGGATCGACAAGGGGATCAGCGGCCAAAACTCGACTCAGATCCTGGCGCGATTTCAAACCGACGTGATCGACGCCCACCCGGCTATCGTCCACCTCCTGGCCGGAACCAATGATGTCTACCCAGGGTGGCAGTTATGTCAGGGAAACACGATCAATAGCTGTGCCAATATAGCGGCCATGGTGGCACTGGCGCAGGCGGCTGACATCAGAGTTATCCTGGGAACCATTCCGCCATGGGGACCGGGCTCGCTGCCGGAAGAAGCGGATCCATCGCCCGCCCGATACACCCGTATCAGTGAATGGAATGCCTGGCTCAAGCAGTACGGGAAAGAAAACAGCATCACAGTTTTGGATTATCACCTGTTGTTGCAAGCTGCCGACGGCGAGCAGTATGTCCCGTCGCTCACAGCCGATGGAGTGCACCCCAGCACCTCGGGCTTCGCGCTGATGACTCCCTTGGCCGAACAGGCCATCGAGGGAGCGCTCCAGAAGGCGCCCCGATCCCCTTAAGGGAGAAATGTTGCCCTGGTTGGAGCCATTCCGTTTACGATGAGAGAGGCCACATGACAGCTGCCCGCTCCGCCAGCCGTAGATCCTTTGAACGCACTCTCGCCAGCGCCAAGCGAACCATGGTGCTCAGCGAGATTGTGAGTCTGGCCGTTGACAGCTTTCGCACCAACAAGGTCCGCGTTATGCTCACGTCGCTGGGCATGGTTATCGGTTCGGCCTCCCTCATACTGGTCGTCACCGTGGGCCTGACGGGTAAGCAGTACATCCTCCACCTGATCCAGGCCATCGGCAGCAACATGGTGGAAGTCGAGTACTCAGGGGGCGGTCCGGGATCGAGCGCGCAACACGATTTCCGCAACGACTACCTGACCCGCGAAGACGAGACGGCAGTCGTTAGCAAGTGCCGTCCGTGGCCTACTCCTCGCCCATGCTGCAGATGCATGATCGCATCAGCTTCGGCAATGGCGTGGTGAAAGACATTCTCGTGCTTGGCGTCTCACCCGCAGTACAGGCAGGTCCGCAACCTGATCCTGATCGCCGGGCGCTTTTTTGACGAGGAGGACGATGCAGTCACGCCAAGGTCGCAGTCGTGACCGAGCCCTTCGCGCGGCAAAAATTCGGCACAGCCAATGCAGTCAATCGAATCGTTCGAGATCAAAGGCATCCCGTTCACCATGGTCGGTACTTTTAAAGAGGCGGTGGATACACTGGGACAAACCGAGGTTGCCGATCAAACCATCCTGATTCCCTACTCCGTAGCGCGATACTTTACCGGGACCAATGACGTCAAGAAGATTTTCTTTTCCATCCGCGACACCGGCGAAGTGGAGCTGGCGGCGAAGCAGATCCTGAAGGTGATCCACTCGCGGCACCAACCCAACTCGGTGTACAAGGCGCAGACTCTGACGGAACTGTTGAGCACGGCAGCGGCGATCGCCAACGCACTGACACTGGTCCTGCTGCTGGTGTCGTCGGTCACGCTGGCCGTAGGCGGCATCGGCATCATGAACATCATGCTGGCGAACGTGCGGTCGCGCATCCGGGAGATCGGCATTCGCAAGGCGCTGGGAGCGACTTACCGCGAGATCAAGCTGCAGTTTCTGATCGAGGCAGTCTTTATTTCGCTGAGCGGCGGCGTCGTCGGGACGATCCTGGGCCTGGCCGTTCCCTACTCCGTGCGACTTTTCACTTCGTACCGCATTCCGATTTCGGGATTGTCCGCCATTATCGCCCTGGCTGCGGCGACACTGGTGGGCGTCGTGTTCGGCACGCTGCCCGCCACACGCGCGGCGCAGCTGGATCCGGTCGAGTCCTTGAAATACGAGTAGCGCGGGCATTACGCCGACAGAGTTGTCCGAGTCACATTAGCTCCTGCCATGGCTCAATCTGTACAAAATCCCAAGACCCCAAGAATGTAGATCGGCAGCCGTGGATCCCACATCTCGCGAAAAACGAGCGAGATATGGGGCACCCCCTGATTCGTGATCAGGACAGAAATTCGACCGGCAGGTTCTCCCGGAGGGGCTGACGCCCACTACAGCCACGCGCTGAGAAGACGGCCTGCGGCACCACGCATCGCAAGTTGATCGGTGCGTCCACGAAGTAGCGCGCGTTCATTTCGTGCGCGCCAAGATCCTCGATGCTGTGGAAGCTGGAGAGCTCGGCCGCGATCTCGGCGAGGAGTGAAGAAGAGCCGGAAGGGCTCGCCCGGCTTGTTCAACCCGCGACGCCAGCGAGTCATGCGCCAGCTGTTCAAGCGGCGGAAGAACGGAGCGGGGTTGCCCGTAATCCAGAGTGAGGCCGCTTCCTTTCGGCCGCGCAGAGATAAAGCTGAGGGTGGCGCGGAAGGCTTCCAGGGTGAGGTAAGGAACCACCCCCAGCCAGGCGAAAAATGCAGGTGCCCATAGTTAAAACCAGCCTGGCTCAGTTGCGCGGAGAGAGACTGGCGCTCAAAATCAACCGGCGTGTAAGCGATGCTCTCTGGAATGGCGATGCCGTTGCGTTGCAACAGCTCGCGCTTCCACTGCTGGGTAGCGGGGTGGTCGACCTCAAAAACGCGAAGCTGCGCATAGGGATTTCTGTAGGCGAAGGTGTCGAGCCCAGCGCCAAGCAAAACGTATTGGTTGACACCGGCTCTCGACCGCCTGCCTGAGGTTATCTTCGGCATAGCGGCTGCGGGCAACGAGAAAGGCTCGCAGCGCGATGGAGAAGGGACGGTCCGAGCGCAAAGGAGTTCGCTTGAGTTCTTCAGCGTAGGTCGCGCCGAGAATGGCAACAGCTATCGGATCGTCGAATACCACCGGCGAATCGTAAATCTGATGGGCCGCACGGCGCAACGCCACGCTGAGTGCGGTTTTTGATGCGACGGCCGGATCCATCTACGGTTGCATAGCCCCGGGACGGGTTACCTTGTAACCCTCTGGAATCTCAAAGATGGAGGGGTCGGGTTCACTGCGATGACCTGCGTGACGGTCGTGGTTTGCTCTCCCGTCCGTGGATCTTTATGAATGACGAGCATGTTGAGCCGCAGATCTTCGGAGTACCAGTATTCATCGACAACCGTAACTTCCTTGCCTCCGGCTGCTTCTGCAGGGATGGTCTGTGTATCGCGGATACCATGAACATCCACGCCCTCCATCCTGCGGGTCCCCAGATCTTCCTCTTTGACATAGGGGCTGCCGGGGGAATTGCCGGTCAACGGAATCGAGCCTACCTCCGGCGGGACAGTCGACGGCGGCCGAAGCAGCGTGTTTTGCCAGGCAACCCGGGCCTGTGGATCAATAAACGTATTTGCCCTGGTCTGCGGATCGTAGATGTGGATGACGAGGATCGGAGGCGTGGCCGTTACCGAGACGGGAACAAGGGCACGTTTCTCATTAAAAATTCGTCCATGCGCGTCTCGCGCAATCGCGCTCAGGGTCTTCTGGTTCAACGTGGTTCCGTTCGCGAGGATGCGGCTGCTCTGCGTGTTCACCACGGCCATCAGCGGAACATTGGGAATTGGGGTAACAAAAATACCCCGAGTTTGGGCTACGGCGACGGAGGACAGCAGTGCGATGGCAATACGGGCGAGAGCGCGACGCAAGCGGATTCCTCCAGTCATGCGTACCCAGATTACGGCGGCTCCAAGCACCGCTGCAAGCGGGATTTTGCGGGGCAAATTTACATTGCTTCGGCTGACATCCACCGTACCCGCGCGCGCTCGCTTATCGGGATAGCAACCATAGGAGTGGCAAATTTCCGTAACGCTCTCGACACAAAACGAGCCTGCTCCAGGCGGAGCAGGCTCGTTGATCTGCTTTGATCACCATTCCCTGGTTAATTGTTGATCCCGACTATACTTGTCGAACGCGGCCGCGCGTGACAAGACGGAGCAACAGAGTAAGGATGACTGCCCCGATGACGGCGACGATGATCGTATAGATGAGGCCGCCAGACCCGGCAAAGCCAAGATGCGACATGATGAAGCCACCTGCCAACGCTCCCAGGATGCCGATGATGATGTCCATGAGAGGGCCGTACCCTCCGCCACTCATGAGCTTGCCTGTGAGCCAACCCGCGATGAGACCTACGATTACCCACCAAATCAATCCGAACATAGTTTCCTTCCTTTATCCTGCTACTGGAATGTTGTTCCCCGGGGTAGGAGCAAAGACGTACAGAGTAGTGCCTATCCTAGACCTATAAGAGGCACTCTGCCCAGTCAAAGTTGTAACTGCTTTCGACTTATTTCCGAATGACGCTTATATCTCAGGAGCCCGGATGATGAAGCTTTTCTGGTCTACTCTCGCCCTAACCTGCCTGGTAACTCCATCACTGCGAGCCGAAGTGCGGCTTACCGGCGTAATTACCGACCATGCGGTACTGCAGCGTGACGCGCCCATCCACGTCTGGGGCGAGGCCTCGCCGGGGGAGAAGATCACTCTCACCTTTCACGACCAGTCCGTCGCAACGGCCGCAACCAGCCTGGGCCTGTGGGACGCATGGCTCAAGCCGGAACCGGCCGGCGGCCCCTTCACCCTCACGGTCCATGGCAGTTCCGATCTCACCCGTTCCGACTTGCTGGTGGGCGACGTGTGGTTTGCCTCCGGACAATCGAATATGGAAATGCCTCTCGCCGGCTTTCCGCCATCGGCGCATGTAACCAACGCCAGCCAGGAGATTGCCCAGGCCGACCTACCCCAGGTCCGCCTTCTGCGGATGGAGCACCAATCCTCGGCTTCCCCTCTCGCCGGCATCGCCGCTGTATGGCAGCCGTGCACCCCCGAGACCGCCAAGGACTTCTCCGCCGTCGCCTACTTCTTCGCCCGCGAGATCAACCGGCGCGAGCATGTCCCCATTGGCGTGATCGATTCTTCCTGGGGAGGGACGCCGATCGATTCCTGGATCAGCCTCGACGCCCTTTCCGCCGACGCCTCACTTATGCCCGCCTTCGCTGCACGGGCTCACTTCGCCGATATGCAGACCCATGCTGGGCTCATAGAAACCGCCGAGAAGGCCGCCGACGCCGATGCTGCCGCCCATAACCGCCCGAAGCCTTCCCACCCCTGGCACCCGGACCCGGTATCGTGGATCCCGGCCGGCCTCTATAACGGTATGGTCGCGCCGTTCACGCCCTATGCCATCAAGGGTTTCCTTTGGTATCAGGGCGAGACCGACAGTGCGCCGGACCGCGCCGGCCTCTACGCGAAACTTCTCCCCACGCTCATCGCGGATTGGAGACAGCAGTGGCGTCAGGGCAACCTTCCCTTCCTGTTTGTCCAGATTTCGAGCTTCGATTCGCCGCCAGAAAACTGGGGCCTGATTCGTGATAGCCAGCGCCGGAGCCTGCATGTCGCAAATACGGGCATGGCTGTGACCCTCGACGTCGGCCAGCGGGACAATGTGCATCCACCGGACAAGCAAACGGTTGGTGCTCGCCTCGCCCTGGCCGGACGGGCTCTCGCTTACGGGGAAACGGACTTAGCGTTCAATGGTCCCCTCTTCCGTCAGGTCACGCGCCAGGGTGGAACCCTGGAAATCTGGTTCGATCACGCGGAAGGTCTGCACAGCAGCGGGAACGACTTAAAAGGTTTTGAGGTTGCGGGAGCGGATGGGCACTTTATCGCTGCCACTGCTAAGGTGCAGGGCACGCGCGTCGTCGTTTCGACACCTGAGGTTACCGGGCCCGTTCAGGTTCGTTATGCGTGGCAGAACTTTACCGGACGCCAATCTTTACAATGGCGTTCCCCTGCCGGCGTCCACGTTCCTCGCGCAGGTACCGTAATGGCAACCGGAACGCGAGACAGGTGCTTAGCGTCTTCCTCCCCCGCCGGCTCCGCCTCCACCGGCACTCGGGCCGCCGCCAGACCCCATGGGCGCGGACACGTGGGAGCTAGCCCCGGAACTTTGCACATTGCCGGAGTAGGAGCGGTTGGACGCGCCGGAAGCGGCGGATGGCGGCCCGAAGCTGCCGTTGCCTGCTCTCGGTGCGGCACTCGGTCCGGCAGCGGGCGCGCCCCGCTGGCCGCCGTAGTAAACGTTAGTGCTGGTCATCCCGTGCTGGGCGGTCTGACCTGAGAAGCTGTTGAGTTTGCCGAGGCTACCCCGAGGTACACCCATCCCGGCCGAATCATTGCGAAACACAAACGTGTCATGAGGCCCAAGACCCGAAGCGGGCACGGTCTTCATGTTAACCGGCACCAGGGTCGATTGGATGGCGGATGGAGGACGACTTGGCGGACGAGGGCGCGCGGGAAAGGCAGTCCCAGCGGTGCGGGTGGGGGAGACGAAAGAATTGTTTGCCAATCCAATCCAGTTGCCGCCCGGCCGCCAACCCCAGCCAACGCCCTGGCAGAAGGCCCAGCTGCCGTAATGGTATGGGGTCCAGCCCCATGGATAGGGAGAGACCCAGGAATAACCCGCGCTCGGATAGTACGCCCAGGCTCCGCTTCCGAATGGATCCCAGCTCGCGCTGGTGAAGTACGGCCGCCACATCGAACCGCCGCACCCCGAGGCGTTGATGAAGCTTCCGTAGTAGTTCATGTCGTTGATGCCGTAGGCGTAGGGCGAATTACCAAACGAGCTCGCGTTGGCATAGCTCTTGTGGTACTGGACTGCATCCTTATCCCAGGAGTCGGTCGGCTGGTCCACCACGCTCTTGGCAATCATCGGGTCGCCTGGCGTCGTTAGATTGAAGGTAGCGGTCTTATTCTTGCCTACTGTGGTGTTACCAGACGGCTCCTCGACCTGTACGTCCCCGTGCAGCACCGCAAGACTCGCTTCGGTCGGCGTCAGCTGCACGCGGATGTGGCTGTCAGGCGGCAGGTTAACGGTTTGCTGGCCAAATTTGACGCTGAATTCGTTTCCTTTGGTGTTCACCAGGCTCACATAGACCATGCCCTGGAGCACATCAATGCCCGACGCCTTGGCGCCGGATGGGAGCAATTCGAGCCGCGGAAACTCAACCAGGGAGTTCGGGGCTACTCGTATCGTACTGTTGTCCTCGAACTCGACCTCTGCAACGCCGTTGCCAGTCTTCAGCTTTGCCCCCTCGGTCACCGGCAGGTTGGCCATGGCTCCTTCAAAACCCTTGCCCGTTTGACGATCGAGCTGGACCTCGCCTTTGACCTCGCTCAGGCGGACAATGCGAACTTTGGAATTGGCGGATACCGGGACGGAGGGTTCGGCAGTTGTGGTCGCCGCGTCATCGCCGCTCGGTGCAGCGGGAGCGACCGGCTCCTGCGCCCTGGACGACAAGCCAAAGACCATGAGTGCCAACAGAGCCGTTGTGCTGATTGCAGAACTGGTTTTCACGTCCGCCTCCTTTTCAATTCCGGCAGGGGACTTTTCTTGCGTCTTGAGTTTGTGGAAAGAGGGGGACTTTCCCGCCTGACTTCCTGCGCGCCAGGGTAACGCAACGGATGTTAGCACTTTTACCGTGGGCAGCGCGAGAAGCTTGTTTACAACACCAAACTGCGCTGTCTTGTTTAGCGACGTGAGAGGGTGACGTCCATCTGATAAAAGCGGAAGAAATGCTCCTCCCCCGGGGCGTCGGCGGCTACCTGCTGGTAGCGGTCAAGCACGTCCGTAGCGAAGGCGACGCGCTGGGCTTCCGGCAGGTGCTGCGTCCACTCGACGAAGGTAACGCTGCCAAAAGTCAGAAAGGCGGCGCGCGATTGAAAGTCCCAGGCTTTGGCTTCTACCCGGTTGCGGCGGACTTCAAAGCCGTTACTCGCAGCCAAATTCCCATATTGATCCGCCGTAAGGTGCAGGTACGGATCACGGAAATGCTCGAAGTATTCGATCCAGCGTGGGGAGCGACGTGTTTCTTCGAGTACGTCCTCAAGACTCTTTCGGTCTCCTTTGGGCACCAAACGCAGTTGCGCCAGACCGTCCGGTTTGAGTGCGGAGTGAATGGATCTAAGCGCCTGATCCTGCTCCGGAATCCAGTGCAGCGCGTTGAACGAGACGACTCGATCAAACTGGCGCTGATAGGGCAGATTTCGGGCATCCGCGACGGCAAATTTGAGGTTTGGATGAAGATCGCTGTGCGCCGCCGCGAAGGCGATCATGTCAGCTGAGGCGTCTACGCCAACCACTCCGCCTTGCGGAACGCGGGAGGCAATTTCGGCCGTGGTCTTCCCGTTTCCACAGCCCACATCAAGAATTTGTTCCGTGCCTTTGAAGTCGAGCAGCGAAAGAACCTCTTCCGCCATGGAGGCCTGGAGGGTCGAGATGCGGGCGTATTCAGATGCATTCCATTCGGTCATCACTTGCATTCTTGATCGTGATCGAAGGAGAAAGCAACCGGGGGCGGCGTTGCGGGAAAAAGAGTTTGACTTGAAACATGCGCTTTAGCGTCGGCCGCGGAAATTCGTGGCTTTAGAGTCTGCGTGGGAACTGTGCACCTAGTCTCGAAGAATTCGGGAAGGCCGAGAGGCGCACCGCAGATCCCTCGGCTTCGCTCGGGATGACAAAGGGATGGGTTGCGCTTCCAGTCAGATTCGATGTTGCGGATGACAAATTTGTTTGGGAACGCTAAGTGTCGTTTCCAAGATGAATTGTCATCCCCGACCGGAGCGTACCCGGATTTCCTGCAACGCTTAATTGAACGTGGCCGCGTGTGCGCCCTTCCGGACTGAAGTCCTGCTCCACCCTGCTCACGCAGAGTGCGGGTGGGGATTACTACACGAAGTGAGCATGCACGGCGCAAACCGCGGATGCGTCGGAGGAAAGTACGAGCCACTCCGGATCGCTGGCGACGTGTTTCAAGCGGACGATGTCGTCGCCAACCAGCAAGTCGAAATCACCCAGCCCAATTTGCTGGCCGGCTTCAGCGGCAATGGAGTGAACGATGGCTTTCTGTCTGAGGGAGGGGCCATTGGAATCCGTCGTTTCCACGATCTGCTGACTGATTTTGTAGCTGACATAGATGGCAGGTCCGCGCGTACCGGTCGGTATCAATCGTCCTTTTCCGTATCCCAGGCCCATAGTTTTTAAGTCTCGCTTCGTCGAAAAGATACACCAAGCTATAGACGTTTTTGCGAGTGTGCATCATCCCCCGAAAGGGGAATGCTGGGGCAGGAAGTCGCGGAAGGATTGCCAGGACTACGATATTCGCTGCTGCTCTCCATATGGAACCCCAAGCAGGTCGTCGGTACCCCGCGCGGACTTGTTCGTTCCGGCCGCCAGCAGGGTGACGAGGATCGGAGGGCGGAGTGGGCGAACCGTTGCCGCAAAGGGGTTCAACCGGGCCCACCATAATAGGAAGGAGAAGGCAACCAGGGTATAGAGTTGCGCGATAACTGCCGACCATGCGATCCCGAGAGCGCTGAACCTGGGCGCAAGCAGGAGTGCAGATCCTATGCCAACCAGGGCGGCGGTGAAGTTCACGATGTTGAATTGATTGTCCAGCTGGTTGGGCAAGAGCAACTGGAAGATGATCACGGTACAGAGCGCGACCAACGGAATCCAAAGGGCAAAAACGCGCAATACCGGCACTGAGTCCGGGAAAGCCGGACCCAGCACCAGATGGACCAGCAGAGGGGCTCCAAAGAAGATAGCCAGGCCCAGAACCAGTCCCAGCCCCCCCAATAGAAGCAGGCTGAGCCTTACTGTCTTCAATGCACTCGCTGGATTATTCTGCGCCTGTTGGGTCAGCTTCGGGTAAAGCGCCTGGTTCACAGGCCACATCCCCTGCTGAAACACCCGTGTAATCCTTTCCGCGCCGGCATACTCGCCCAAGACTGCTACCGGAGCAACTGCGCCAAGCACCAGCCGGTTCACAGAACCAGAAAGGCCTTGGACGGTGCGAAACAGGAACATCGATCCACCCAATCTAAGAGCACTCGACACCGAAGCGGACGTAGGCCATTGAAAGCCTACTTCGCGATACGCGAGAACGACCGTCACTCCATGGGCCACCACGCAACCGACACACTGGGCGGCCATCACCTTCCAGCCATCGTCCGGCTTGTGGACCAACACGAAGATGCTCAGGGTAGCGATGACCTTGCCAGCAATTTCAAGCACGCTGGCCAGGCGCATGCGTTCCAGGCCCTGAAAGAACCACAGCATATTAATGCCCTGGCAGACGCCCCAGATCGTACTTGCCCAAAACAACGCCAGAGAGGGAGCAATATGGTGAGTGTATCGGCGGGAAAAAAGCGCTCCAGCGATACACACCGTCGCCAGGAGAACCTTGGCGCCCAAAACTCCGGAGATGAGCGCGGAGAGCCGTTCGGGCTCATTACGTTGCAACGACGTCTCCCGTGATGCAGAGATATCAAAGCCATACTCCACCATGCTCGCGATCACGACCCCGATTGCCTGGGCAAACACCACGACTCCCCAACCTGAAGGGCCCAACACCCGCGCAAGGTAGGGAAATGTGAGAAGAGGCAGTGCGTAGGTGCAGGCTTGCACTCCATAAAGAGCGATCACATTATGTATGAAGCCGCTACGAAGCAGCCCTTTGCTACTGCATTGGGACCGGGAATCGTTATCGATCGAGGCGCGGGTGCGCTGTTCAGCAGAGTATCGCAGTCTCATCAGCGATTCCTTCTAAGGGTAGGGGCACGCCGACGTTTCATGGAAGCCGAGGCAGACCGGCCCATGTGTCGGAATGCAGGTTTCAGTCGGACAAATTCTCCCGGCACGTTACCCCGGGCAGACAGCCGTCGCTATATAGGCCACGCCGGTATGAGGAATATCGGCGAGAGGGAGGCTGACTTTAGGGGAATGAGGAGACGCGAAATTCCAATCGGAAAAGGGCACGGGCTAAAGAGTCTGCGTGAGAAACCGCTCATGGTGCAACGAATCAAAGGGTGGCCATATCTCGCTGGTTTTTCGCGAGTGTGGGATGCCACGGACCTCTATTGGCAGTCCCTGGGTATGCGAAGAATGTTGATCGGCAGCCGTGGCATCCCACATCTCGCGAAAAACCAGCGAGATATGGGGCACCCCCTGATTCGTGGTCGGGACAGAAATTGGACCGGCAGGGTTTCACGCAGGGGCTTAGTTAGCCCGACGTCAGCGCCGAGGTTGGGATACCACCTGCGGTGTGGCGCGGTCGCGAATTGCGAGCGCGACCGGGATTGGATCGTTGGCCTCCGCATCAGCCTCAGCCAGCTTTTCCCAAAGGCGAAGCTTCATTTGCTGAGTCCCATTGGAAGGAGCCAGCGCGGGCGTCAAAGTTCCAGAACGGGACGGACGTTCGCCTGAAGGGGTGCCCGGAGCAAAGGGGTTCAATCCTGCCCGGCCTAATATGATCGTGAAGGCAATCAAGGTACAGAGCTGCGCGACGACTGCCGACCATGCGATCCCAACCGCCCCGAATTTCGGCGCGAGAAGGAATGCAACCCCGATGCCGATCAACCCGGCGGTGACGTTGACGAGATTGAATTGGTTGTCCAGATGATTAGGTAACAGCAACTGGAAGATAATCACGGTGCACACCGCGATCAATGGAATCCACAGGGCGAACACGCGCAATACAGGCACGGAGTCAGCGAAGGCATGGCCAAGGACCAGGTGCACGAGGAGCGGAGCTCCGAGGAAAATAGCGAGGCCGAAGAGCACGCCAAGGCCGCCTAAAAACAGCAGGCTTAGCCTGACCGTCTTCATGGCGCGCCTGGGATCGTTTTGTGCCTGGTGGGTTAGTTTCGGGTAAAGAGCCTGGTTCACCGGCCACATTCCCTGCTGAAACACGCGCGTGATCCGCTCCGCGCCGGCGTACTCGCCCAGGACCGCAACCGGAGCAACTGCGCCAAGCACCAGACGGTTCACGGAACCGGCAAGACTTTGTACCGCGCGGAACAGGAACATTGAGCCGCCCAGTCGAAGGGCACTCCATACCGAGGAGGGAGTAGGCCATCGGAAGCCCACTTCGCGATAGGCCAGGACCACCGTCACTCCGTGGGCCACCACACAGCCGACACACTGGGCGGCCATCACCTTCCAGCCATCCTCCGGTTTGTGCACCAGCACAAAGATGCTCAGCGTGGCGAGGACCTTCCCGCTTATTTCAAGCACGCTGGCCAGGCGCATGCGTTCCAGACCCTGAAAGAACCACAACATATTGATGCCCTGGCAGACGCCCCAGATCGTACTTGCCCAAAACAATGCTAGCGAGGGAGCAATATGGTGTGTGTATCGCCGGGAAAAAAGTGCTCCAGCGATACACACCATTGCCAGCAGAACCTTGGCGCCCAAAACTCCGGAGATGAGCGCGGAGAGCCGTTCGGGCTCATCGCGGTGACGCGACGTCTCTCGAGACGCTGAGATGTCGAAGCCGTATTCGACGACGCAGGCAGTCACATCTCCGATTGCCTGGGCAAACACCACGACCCCCCAACCTGAAGGGCCCAACACCCGCGCAAGGTAAGGAAATGTGAGAAGAGGCAATGCGTAGGTGCATGCCTGTACCCCGTAAAGAGCGAGAACGTTGTGTATAAAGCCGCGACGACGCAACTTTCTGGCATCCGCAGCGGGCCCTTCAACGATCGGGGATTCAGGTTCAGGTTGACGGGAACGTCGCAACCGTCTCAGCAACATTCCTCGCATGTTGGGGCCTTCTTGCCTCCGTGGCAAAGCTACATAGCAACCTATAGATGGTTTATGCCGCAGACGTTATCCCCTTAAAGGGGAATTACCGACGCCAGGTACTGATGGCGATAAGGGGAAACACGCGCGAGCCGGCACTCCGGCTGGGAAACCAGCCGGGCGCGGCAGGAAGTCCGGGGATGGACGCCCCTTCTATCTTTCGCGACGAGCGGAAGCGCTGGTTACGGAGCTGCCGTCGGGGGACTCAGGAATTTATCAACATTGCTTTTATCGACCAGGGATACACCGGTGTCGATAAAAGCCGGGACAGGTGACGATGCATCCGATCCCCAGTCTCGCGTCAGGGGCTTGAGCGGGTAGTGATGGAGGTCATCGAGAAACTTCAGTCCGAGGAGCGCCATGGTGAAAGGCTTCTGTGAAATGGTGGCCTGGATGGTGCCGTCTTTGACCAGCTCGAGCGTCGCCTGGTCAACGTCCATGGCCATCAGCATGGTGTTTGGCGGCTTGGCGCGTTTGAAAGCTTCCCCTACGTCCTTGCCCGACGAAGACTCCAGGCAGATGAATGCGTCTATTTTGGAAGCACCCGTGCGCGACAGGTATTCGCGGGCTTTATCCATGGCCGTGCCGGATTCTCCCTTCATGTCGAAGACCTCGACAACCTTGATGCCCGGATGGCTGGCAAAGACGTCCTGATATCCCTTAAGCCGCTCGACGAGGTTGGGCTGGCTGGGCATGGTGAAGAAAACCACGTTGCCTTTGCCATTCAATTCAGCTGCCACACGTTGGCCGCCAAGCCGCCCTGCCTCCAGATTGTTGGTCCCGATGAAAAAGAGCCGCTGGCTGTCCGGAGCATCGGAGTCCATGGTGATCACCGGGATCCCTGCAGCAATCGCCTTGTTGATCTCCGGCCCCATCAACGCGGGATCGGCGACGGATACCAGGATTCCAGCGGGCTTTCTTGCGACCGCAGCGCGGAACTCATCCACCTCGATGCTGGGAGCAAACGACTCCGGACCGCGTATCTCTTCGGTGACGCCATACTCCGCGGCGGCCTTGGTGAATCCTGCGTGTGCCGACTCCCAATAAGGCAGACCAATGTGGGTGGCAATCAGAAAGTATTGTTCCGATTTGCTGTGGCGTTCACACCCTCCGACAAGCATGGAAAGGGTCATGACCAGTGCCACCAGAAGAATATGCTTTTGCGGCGTTTTCATCGTCAGCCTCCAGGCGATCGATCAAATCCTGCGATCGCATCGGACCGGGAGAGGCTCATGAAACCGGGCATCCCGGTAAGGCGCCGAATTCTACTCCTAAAACTTCAACAATGAAAAGAGGATTTGCCCGGTCGCGCTCGTCGAGCTCGCGAATGCCTGCGATTTATCATGAATGGAGCGGAACAACACGATGAAGGTATTGGTTACCGGCAGCTCCGGGCATCTAGGCGAGGCCCTGGTTCGAACCTTGCGCGATATGCAATACGCAGTGGTTGGCGTGGACATACTCGAATCGCCTTTTACTACGCACATCGGCTCGATTGTCGATCGCTCCTGGGTGCGTCACTGCATGAGCGGCGTGCAGGCAGTCTTTCATCCCGCGACGCTTCACAAACCTCATGTTGGCACGCATTCGCGGCAGGACTTCATCGATACCAATGTCACCGGCACGCTGAATCTGCTCGAGGAGGCCGCCGCGGCGGGGGTTGCGTCCTTTGTCTATACCAGCACCACCAGCGTGTTCGGACATGCACTGGTACCCCCTGGGCAGGCTCCTGCAGCGTGGATCACCGAAGACGTCGTCCCTGTTCCCCGGAACATTTATGGCGTAACCAAGGCGGCAGCGGAGGATCTCTGCGAGCTGTTTCATCGCAACCAGGGCCTCGCCTGCATCGTGCTCAGAACGTCACGCTTCTTCCCTGAGGATGATGACAATAGAAAGGTCCGAGCCCAGTATTCAGACGAGAATGCGAAGGCTAATGAGTACCTGTATCGGCGAGTCGACCTCGAAGATGTTGTGAGCGCGCACCTGTTAGCCGCGGAACGCGCAGCCGCGCTCGGCTTCCGAAAATACATCGTCAGCGCAACCACGCCATTTGGTCGAGACGACCTCGCCGGCCTGCGGGTTGACGCACCGAGCGTGGTGCGACAGCACGTTCCGGAGTATGAGCTCGAATATGATCGGCGGCATTGGAAGATGCTTCCCAGCATCGATCGCGTCTACGTGAATGAGCGTGCTCGCAAGGAGCTTGGCTGGCGCCCGCGATACGACTTCAAATCCATCATCGAGCGATTGAAAGCAGACGATGAGATGCGCAGTCCTCTGGCACGGATGGTGGGATCGAAGGGCTATCATGCGCAGGTGTTTTCGGACGGACCCTATCCGGTGATCGAATGAGGATTGGGGTAACCAGACTTGTCCAAATTGCGCTCCGCGACGAAATTGTGGGGTTATTCCCCGGAGAATTCGGGAGGGCCGAGGGGCGCACCGCAGATCCCTCCACTACGCTACGCTCCGGTCGGGATGACAAGTTTGCTTGGGAACGCTAAGTATGATTTCCAAGATGAAATGTCATCCCGACCGGAGCGTGCCCGGATTTCCTGACACACCGGTCGATTCCCTTCGACTACGCGGTGACGCTGTTAGGGAATGAACACGATCCTTTGTTCGTCGCCTTTTCGGGCCCAGGCTTCTTCCACGTTGGCCAGTGGAACCGGATCAACCTCAATCGCAAACTGCACTGCGGAGGCAGCGGCAAACATTGCGTTCAGCGCTTGCAGGATTTGTTGCGCGGATAGGCTGCCCAGGCCGCTACCGAGCAGCTCAATACCGGAGCTGCGCAGCAGCCCGGCAGGCAAGGTGATCGCGTTTCCACTGATCGATCCTATCTGGATGAAACGGATGCGCGGTTGACCCTCCAGCGATCCGTGGCCGGCCGCCGCTTTTAGAAGTAGTTCCGCAGACGATCCCCACAGGTAGTCCAGAACAACCTGCACCCCGGATAAGGCAGACCGGAAACTCCGCAGCAGACTGTCTTCCGGTTGGTTCAGAGAAATGGTCTCATCCGCACCCAAGACGGCTACTTCCGCGAGTGCTTGTTCATTGCGGCCTGTAGCGATGATCCTCGATGCTCCCAGATATTTCGCCACCTGGACTGCCTGCTTTCCGGCGATCCCGGTCGACCCGTTGATCAGGACCGCTTCGCCGGACTGGAACTTCGCTCTGCCCAGAAGAGAGCCCCAGGTAGCAAGCCCTGGATTTCCTAACGCCGCGGCATCTGCGTCGTCGATGTTTGCAGGCACGGGAATCGTCATAGCCCGGGAAACGACGCTGTATTCGGCCATGGAGCCGAACGGCGCGCGGGGAGAAATAAAGTAGACCCGGCTGCCGTCTGCGGGAACTATGCCAACGCCATCGATGCCGGGGGTGAATGGGAGTGTCGTGGGGCTGCTGTAATGCGACCCGTTTGCCTGACCGCGCACCAGGTTACTCAACGCAGCGGCGCGCACCTGGAGCAGGACCTCGCCTTCGTTGGCTACGGGTAAGGAGGTCTCGCGGTAGCGAGGCGGGGTGCTGAAGTCTTCAACCATGGCCGCATGCATCCTGGATCCCCCAACACTCATTCGACAATTATAGGAGCCGCGGCAGCTGAGCGCCTTCGGAGGCACTTACGCCGGAGCTACCGGCGAATTTAAAACAAACGTATGAGCACTTCTCGAATCATGCCTGATGGAGGGTGGGTCGACCGTAAGAATATTCCGCGCGGTCCGAATGGGCGCGGTCTGTGCCGATGGTGCTCGCTCGAGGTGCCGGCTCGCCGCTTTACCTTCTGCTCCGATTTTTGTGTACACGAGTGGAAGTTGCGGTCGCAGCCGGGGTACCTGCGCGAACAGATTTTGCAACGCGATAGAGGCATGTGCGCCCACTGTGGCCTGGATACGATCAGAGAACATCGCAAGCTGAAGCGAGCGCGCGGCGAAAGCCGTATGGCCCTTATGCAGCACTGGGGCCTTACTAAACGAATGCGCAAGAGTCTTTGGGATGCCGATCATATTCTTCCAGTGACCGAGGGCGGCGGTGAGTGCGACCTCGATAACATCCGTACGCTCTGCCTTCGTTGTCATCGAACCGTAACCGCGCGGCTCCGCGAGCGAATGCGCCGCGCGAAAGTTGCTGCCATGCTTGCACTGGAAACAGGGCGGGCAGCCGACGTTGGGTCAGGCTGCCCGTGAACGCGATGACCGGGCTCCCCCCCGAGTGCCCGGCCTGGATCGGCGTTCTTTCTCCGTCCGACAAAATAAGATGCATGCGAGCTCCGTCGAGCTGTCGAGACGTGAAGATTTTTTAGCCCCTCTTCTCGCCTTTCGATCCGGTATTGACGGGACATCCGGTGATCTGTTATTGCCCTTGCTGGACCTCCTCCAGCACTTTCCTGACGGTAGTAGCGATCCGGTCGAGCATTCCATTTGCATCATTCACGAGCTTCCGTGTGTCGTTGGTTAAACCGGGGTGTGTACTTAGCAGATGGAGCGTGAACGTCATGGCGGCTAATGGATTATTCAACTCATGCGCCAAATGGTTGATGAGCACATACCTGGCTTCCCAGGCCCGGACCTTTTCTTCCGCAGCTTGTACCCTGCGCTGCTCCGTCATCTCAACAACATAAGACGACCACTGCAGTGGTTCCGCGCTAAGGCGCACGGCGCCAATCAGAAACGGCAAGGAAGAGCCATCGGGCAAAACATATTCCTTCTCAAAGGGAACACAGGTACCAAATTCGCGAAGCTGCTCGATTGCACTCGCATCGAGGGAGCGGAATTTTTCCGGAGTCATTTTGCGCCAGTCGATTCCGCTTGCCGTCAACTGCTCTCGCGTATGTCCGATCATCCTCAGGAACGCGTCGTTCCCGTCGATGATGCGGCTCTCGTCGCAGATGGCGACGCCCAGGTGGGGCGATTGATACAACACAGAAAAGGACGTTTGCAGTGAGGGTGGAATTTGCGACTGATAGACGCGAATCGATACTTCCGCATCTGCCTGAAGGGTCTCACCAATCTCCAAAATATCGTGGACCAGGGTGCTGAGATCGAGGCCAAACAGATTCTCGTGGATCGTCGCACTGAGCACTTGATGGAGCACTCGAGCCTCAAACACGATTTGCGGAATAGTGTAACCCTGGCGATAGCGCGTTTTTCCATGTTTCCGAGCCGCTTCCGTTGCCGGCGGGCTAAGCTCACTCAATGGCCCTTCCAGGCGCCGGATCAGCTCCTCCATCATGTCCGGGACGTGGTCGCTTCTTTCTTGTTCGGATAAGGGCAATGCCGCCAATTCAGGATCTTTCAGCACCAGCCGCAACCATCGCTCACAGATGACGGATGAAAGGTCGCGCAAAATTTCTGCAACCTTTCGCGTGGGGAGCGATTTACCTGAAGGGCGTCTGCCGCTTCGCAGCTCCGAGATCGCCCCAACCAGCCGGTCGATGTGCAGCGGCTTTGAGAAGTAGTCGTCAACCTGGCTGCGAATGCCCTGAATGGCCGTTTCCAGGTCAGGATAGCCGGTCAAAATGAATGTGCACGCTTGGGGTTGGACGCGGCGCATGGCACTGACCACGGTAAAGCCATCGCCGGGTTCACCGATGTTCAAATCCGATAGCAGAACGTCAAATTTCTGCGTGCTGATCAGTTCCAGAGCTTCGGGAACACTGCTTACAGAGGTGAGCAGGAAGCCGCGGTGGGTCAATACAGCTCCCAGCGCCGTTCGCAATGCGTCGTCATCGTCCACGAACAATAGCCGAATTTCAGCCATCGGCAGTTGGATGCGGAAGGGGAAGGAACCGATGTACGCCGCAGAAGGGACTCTGGTTTTGAACCGCGAGCGGAACAATCCCTAACGTGCCTGCGCCGGTTACATATCTCTGGGAAGCAAGGTTGCTTGGCGGACAGGGTGCGGAACTCAGCGATGGAATTTAGATTCGAGATAATCGCGGGAGCTCATGCTCCTAGTCTCTTCCGCTTCTGCGCCATCGATTAGGAACCCATTCGCAGACCCCCGCTGGCCGTGATCGCAACTGTTCCGGAGTGCAAATCACCGGAGGGAAAATACATTCTGTCCCGGACCATGAGAATAGCGGATAAACCTGGGGAAGAATCGCAGGCTCAGTCGTGTGCTAAGCCATGCGCAGAACTGATGCAGGTTGGATCGCGCTAAGTTATTGATTCTATAGTCGCGGCCAACTGTTAACCGTGACTTGAACGCTGCCCTGGCTGTTTCCAACCTAATCCGGCCATTCGCATCTAAATACGCATGAATACGACAGGCGTGGCATTCAGACCAGACCAGACAGGTTGCCAGCACAAATACCGGAAGAGCTCGGTCCTCAAGATTTACGGGATTCCGGCTGCCAAGTGCTCAACGTGTGGCCACTTAATCGCGTGGTCTAACCCTGGAACACCCACCGAGTTGGCTTGGATTGCTGAAGAGTCCAACTTCGCGGCCGAACTCGCTTCTTATTCAGAGCCAATTGGCGATCAGTTAGTTGATCTGGCCCCATTTAGCTCAACTCATGAACAAAGTGCGACTACCCGACCGCCGGCTGCCCTTTAAACAGTAGGAGAATTACGGTTGACAAGACGAGACTGAGGCCGCCACCGCCGTGGTAGCCGAGGTCTCGCCCCATTAAGTAGCCGTCACCGAAAGCCGGCCAAGGCGCTTGGGCGAAGGCGAGAGCGCGCACCTACCACAGTCAACCCGCTTCCACCACCTGTGCCGTTTCATCCTGGAAATGGGAAGAGCTCGAGCGTCCTCAGGCGCTCTTTCTGACGGCTGCGCGGGAATCGCTCGGTTCTTGCCAGCTCGGCGATACCGTGGAGGCTCGCCCAGAACAGTTCCGTTATAACCTCTGCCTTCGAACCCTGCCCCTGAAACAACTCCAGTAGTTGGGAGAACGCGAATCGCAGCTCCGGCGGCTCTACTCGTCCTGGCCATCATCCCTTTTGGCGACAGGTCGATCATTCTGGGTCGGGCGGGTCGAAGTCGCGAGCGTTTTCAATTCATGGCGTAACCTGCGCGGTGATGCTTGTCGCCGGCCTCTTGTTGATCCATGCCATTTGAGAGAAATGCCTCTGAGATAATTCATTGCAGTCTGGGATTGGGGTTCCATCATGAGCAAGGAAAACTCGACGGCTGTCGCAAGTTCCTCTCCGGCGGGGTCGGTTCGTCTGAATCGCACTCTTGGCCTATGGAACCTGATCATCATCGGCATGGTGATCATTCAGCCGACGGCGCCGATGGGCATCTATGGCGTGATCAGCAACAAGGCTCATGGCCATGTCGTCACGACCATCCTGATCGCCATGGTGGCCATGCTGCTTACTGCTATCAGTTACGGTCGAATGGCACGCGTCTATCCGAGTGCCGGCTCGGCGTATACCTACGTCGGCCAGGAGATCCATTCCTCTCTTGGCTACATCGTGGGCTGGGGCATGGTCATGGACTACTTGCTGAATCCACTGATCTGCACCGCCTTTTGCGCCAAAGCGGCGATGAATATCCTTCCTGGACTTTCCTATTACGTGTGGATTCTTCTCTTCGCCGCTTTCTTCACCTGGGTCAACCTGCGCGGCGTAAAGACCTCGGCACGGATGAATGAGGTTCTTTGCATCGGCATGGTCATCGTGGTCGCCCTCTTCCTTGCCAGCGTGGTTCGTCTGCTTTGGCATGCGCAGCACGACCCGGGCTTTTTCACACGCCCGTTCTACAATCCGGCAACATTTCATCCATCCAGCATCTTTGCCGGCACCTCGGTGGCGGTGCTTACGTATATAGGCTTCGACGCCTTATCCACCCTCTCAGAAGAAGCGGAGAATCCGCGCCGCAACATTCTGCTGGCGACAGTATTAGTTTGTCTGATCGCGGGCGTGCTGTCGGGCCTGGAAGTCTACGCGGCTCAACTGGTCTGGGGCTCCAAGCCTTTCCCAGCCGACAACGTAGAGTCGGCATTTGCCATTATTGCGCGACAGGCCGGCGGGGTAGTTCTCTTCCAGTTGATTAATTTCACATTGCTGGTGGCCAATATGGGATCGGGCATGGGCTCCCAGCTTGCCGCGGGACGTTTGCTTTACGGGATGGGACGAAGCGACGCAATCCCCAAATCAATTTTTGGCGTGATTGAGCCAAAACGACGGATTCCACGAAACAACATTTTGCTGGTCGGGGCATTTGCCCTGGTGGGGGCCGGCGTGCTCGAATTTTTTGCCAACAAACTGGGTGGCGGAGCTTACGAGATAGGGGCGCAGGCGCTGAACTTTGGCGCCTTCATCGCCTTCATGGGAGTCAATGCAGCGGCCTTTGTCCACTATTGGCTGCACGGAAAAGTAAGAACCACTAGCGGCTTCTTGGTGCCGGTCCTGGGCTTCCTGATCTGTGGCTTTATCTGGCTCAATCTGAGCCGTCCGGCTCTGATACTTGGCGCTGCCTGGATGATCGCGGGCATCGCCTATGGCGCTATCCGCACAAAGGGATTCAAGGCGGAACTGGTTAACTTCGATATTCCAGCGGAAGACTCTTGAGGAGATCTCACCGAAAAACAGCCGTCTGCTTTTAGCAGTCTGCTTGATAACTCCAGAATTTGGGGGCACTTCCAAAATTATCTAAGTAATTGATTCTATGGTCGGGGCGGAGGGATTCGAACCCCCGACCCTCTGCTCCCAAAGCAGATGCGCTACCAGGCTACGCTACGCCCCGATCTTCGGATTGTAACGCAACCAGAGTTCGTCAGGCATGGTGGGCAAGCCATTCCAGGAACCAGAGAATCAGGAAGATGGGGGCGAGAAAGATGGCGGCCAGCGTCATCCCGATGAGCGCCAGGAAGACCCAGTCTCGCCAGGTCTGACGCCGCGATTGCTCCAGATGGCGAACGATCAGCGCATAGTTGCGGCGGTTTGCCTTCCACGCAATATCAAAGGCGTCACCCAGCAAGGGAACCGTCCCCAGCAGGACCTCGATGCCGATGTTGACCACCATTCTGATCAGCGTGATATAGGGAACACCGCGCACCCAGGCGGCCACGACAAGGATGGTGGAAGCAAGGCCCCCAATAATGTCTCCCAGGCCGGGAACCAGACCGATGATGCCATCCAATCCGAAGCGGATCGAGGTGCCGGGAACGCGGAACCAGTCGTCGAGCACATGCGACAGCATATCGAGGTTTTCGTCGGCGAACAGGCCGCTGGCCTTCTGAAAACGGGGCTTTTGGGGAGGCAGAATCTCGGGCTGTCGACTGCTGGGCATAAGATGCAACACGCTCCGTAGCAGGCCCACAACGCGCCTCGCACCCGGGCTTAGCGTGCCGAACTGGATGCTACAATCTAAGTCTATATGGCGGCTATAGTTCAGTGGCAGAACGCCGGTCTGTGGCACCGGATGTCGTGGGTTCGACCCCCACTAGCCGCCCCAGTTGAAGCTGCTCCCACCTTGACTGAGTGCAGTTAAGTTTCCGGGAGGAAGACGCCCGACGTGACCATCCAACCATCTTCCTCCATGCAAAATCAGGTCACCAACGAGGCTGCAGTCTCAGGCGCCATCGCTAATCGTTTCTGGATCGGCTGCTCCGGTTGGGCCTATCCCACCTGGAAACCGGAATTCTACCCACCCAAAACGTCACCTAAGAAAATGCTGGAGTACTACGCGACCCAACTCAGTTCGGTCGAGGTGAACTACACCTTCCGCCACCTGCCCTCGGCAACCACAGTCGATGGATGGCTGGCGCAGGTTGGAGAAGACTTTCGCTTCTCGTTCAAAGCGCCGCAGCGCATTACGCATATCAAGCGATTGAAGGAGTGCAGCGACACGCTGTCTGCTTTTTACTCGGCTCTACTGCCGGTCATCCGCGCGGGACGCATGGGGGTGGTTTTATTCCAGTTGCCGCCAAATCTTAAAGCGGACCGGGAGAGGCTTGCTGCTTTTCTCAAAGAGGCCGCGCCGGAAGGCACTGCTTCGCTGCGCGTCGCCTTTGAGTTTCGCCATGAATCCTGGTTCGCAAGCGAGACCTTCGATCTGCTTCGGCAGCATCAAGCGGCGCTGTGTGTGGCCGAGAGCGATGAACTCGAGACGCCGGACGTGGTCACCGCACCGTTCTGCTGCTACCGGCTGCGCAAGAGCGACTACGGAGACGCCGACCTGCAGCAGATCGAACAGCAACTGACGGCGAAGGCCGCACTGGGAGATGTTTTCGCCTACATCAAGCACGAGGACACACCCAAAGGCGCTCTGCAAGCTGCCACGCTGCTTAACAAACTGAGGGCGCGGTGAGCGAAACCAGCGACCTTCTGTTGGAAACCGCAAGCGGCCTGGGCCAGTTGGAAGAATTTCTTCCAAAAAGATTTCTGCGTAACGGACACCTGCAGACATTGGTGGGCAACTTCAAGCCCCGGCAATATGTGTTGCCAGAGCCTGCCACGCACCTCATAGAGGTCGACCCAGGCCAGACCGCTGCAGGGGATGCAGAAGCTCGGGACTCGACGGCAGCCTCGTTCACGCAAGCGCGGGCCAATGCTCGCACCGGCGGCGCAAGCTATGTGCTTTGCCATTGCCATTGGCAGGCGAACGCGGGCCAGTGCCTTACCGTATTGCTGGTGCATGGCCTTGAGGGATCCTCCCACTCGCAATATGTGCTGGGCAACTCGGCCCGGGCCTGGGCCGCCGGGTGCAATGTCATCCGCATGAACATGCGGAACTGCGGCGGCACCGAAGATCTGTCGCCGACACTGTATCACTCCGGTCTTTCCGGTGATGTTGCAGCCGTTATGAAAACGCTTGCCGCGGAGAAAGGTCTCAAAGCCTTTGCGCTGGTGGGCTACTCCATGGGCGGCAACCTGGTCTTGAAGCTCGCCGGTGAGATGGGCGCACACCCACCCGGCTACCTCAAAGCGGCGGTGGGTATTTCGCCTGCTATGGACCTGGGCGTCTCAGCCGATGCGTTGCACCGCGTCTCAAACCGGGTCTACGAGTGGAAGTTTCTGATTGGTTTGCGGCGACGCTTTCGGCGAAAGGCAGAACTGTTTCCGGAAATCTATTCGACGGTTGGCCTGGAGAGGATCGCGAGCCTGCGTCAGTTTGACGACCAAATCACTGCCCGCTACTCCGGATTTTCCGGCGCGGATGATTATTACTACCGGGCATCCAGCACCCGAGTGGCGCCGCAAATCACTGTTCCCACGCTCGTTTTGCATTCCCTCGACGATCCCTTTATCAGGATGTTGCCATCGACGCGCGACGCGCTGTTAGCCAATCATCGGGTGCGCTTAGTGGAGACGGCACATGGAGGCCACTGCGCTTTCCTTGCGCCCGCGACCGGGTATGACGGCTACTGGGCGGAGAAGATCTGCTGGACTTTCTGCTTTCGGTCGCAAAACCCTGATGGAGGCCGACTGGTCGGTTGCGCTAGAGGCCGAAGACCCCATGATCATCGTTCCCTGGAACGGATCCGAGGGTGAGGACGGGTGCAGATTCGTTGATTTACGCCTGGGTGGGCATCTCATCGACAGGATCGAAGAAGCGCGGGCGAGACCGGCCTTGCGATCCGCACTGCTCATGCTGAACGGCGCCGCATCGCCGCTCTGGACCGCCAAGTGCGATGCCTGGGCCAGCAGCGCGGAGGAGGGTGCTGAGCCCTTCGATCCCTACGAGATGGACGCCACGCCCGGCGAAACAGCGTTTGGGGCCGGCTGTTATATTGACCTGCTGCCCCGTGAACCCTTGCTTCTATCCAGCTTCGAAGGTCAGGAGCATTGGCTCCGAATGGTGACGGATGCGCTTCGCAAGATCCCGGCGAGAGCAGCGAGGATGGAGCTGGTACTGCGGCGCGCAGAGGTCGAGGCTGTGCCGGGTTTTGGAGTGACCTGGTTCGTCGAAGGCTGCGGGCCGAGCGCGCACCATGCTGGAAAGAGGTGGAGCGAAGCGCTCAATCTGGCACTGCCGGCGATCGTGGAGGTTCGACCAGGATAGCTGCGAAGGGGCACTCCTGACGTTACAATGTCAGCAACGGGCGAGTAGCTCAATTGGATAGAGCACCGGCCTTCTAAGCCGGGGGTTGTGGGTTCAAGCCCCGCCTCGCCCACCACCGTTGTTGCCATATGAGAATCCGATGGACCTGTTGAATCTCCATCGACCATCGCAAGACCGCTCCCACACTGCCATGCCATGCGTGATGTTCGTCACAGAACACCAGGCTCGATAGGTCTAGTCTGATATTGAAGGCAGAATGTCATCATGAATATCCCAAATCAAGTCACACATGATCAGGAGCTGCGCACCGCGGTGTTACGCGAGATCGAATGGCGACCCGATATTCACTCGCAGGATATCAATGTCAAAGTCTCCGGTTCTGCTGTTGCGCTTAGCGGGTTCGTCGATAGGTTTACCGAAAGGGCAAGCGCGGAAAAGGCCGCCAAATCTGTCCGCGGAGTTATTTCTATTGCCAACGACATCGAGGTGCGACCCAGTAACCGTACAGACCCAGAGATTGCCGGCGACGTCCAGCAGGTTCTAAAGTCTCACGCCATGGTTCCAGAAACGAATATCACCGCGACTGTACGCGAGGGGTTCGTTACTCTGGAAGGTACTGTCGAGTGGAACTATCAGAAGACCGCTGCGGTAGAGGCAGCCGAGAGCGTACGCGGGGTCCGGGATGTCTGGAATCGACTCACGGTTAAGCCGCGAGTGTCCCCCGCGTCTGTGAAGGATGCGATCGACGCTGCACTTCGTAGAAGTGCAGAGCTTGACGCTAGAAACATCTACGTTTCCACACATGGCGGCACGGTCGAGTTGTCGGGAAAGGTCCATTCCATTTCGGAGCGCGAAGGAGCCGAACGTGCGGCTTGGGCTGCTCCGGGAATCGAGTCTGTAGTGAACCTGCTTCAGGTGATCTACTGACACTAGCCCGCATCGGATGATTTCATGGCGCGAGAATTTGGGGCTATGACTTTCGCGAACTCCAAAGCACGTTGGGAAACTTCAGAGAAGTCTGTGGGGACAAGTATGCGTTCGAATGCAACGGCGGCGAACTTCATGGTAGCCATAAGTTCCTTTCTCGTCGAGCTGTTGAAGGACGCCTTCAGAATCAGTGAGCCGGCACAACCAGAACTGGGCAGTGCGATCCGCGAATGATGGCCGACAGCTTGGTCCGCGGTATATGATCTGCCAGCGGTTTTCCATGCCTTGCTCCCAGGACGATCAAATTAGCCTTGTTTGCCTGCGCGGAATGCAAGATGGCGGGAGCGATCTCGCCGGTTTTCACCTCGTATTTCAGAGTGCACTGGTTTTCGCAGTCGCCCGGCATGAATTGATGAAGCTTCCTGTGGATGCTTAACTCAGCTTGATCTGGGTTGTCTATCGTGGCCTCCTGAGGCAGCACATGCATTACAGTCAGCCGGGCGCTATGATCCTGTGCCAGGCAGCTGGCATACTGAGCCGATTGCCAGGTCCGCTCCGTAAGATCTGTCGCCAGAACAACAGACCGTATTGGGCCCAGGCCTTGGTCGCAAGTTGGTCCTGCCACCAGCACGGGGTAGGTAAGGCGACGGATAGCCCATTCGGCGACCGAGCCAAGAGTCAGTTTCGCCAGTCCACCGCGGCCATGCGAACCTAGCACCAGCAAATCAACGCCATTTGATTCCCCGGCAGACTGAATCGCCTCAATGGCGGACCCCAGGAAGGCTATTTCCTTGTGCTTCACCGTCCGCAGATCAGGGATGTGCTCGACATACTTATGCAGGGTCTCGCGCGCATTCTTCAGATCCGTCAGCGCGAACTCGGGAACCGCTCCGCGCATGTCGACACCATAGAGCTCGGGCAGAACCGCATGCAACACATAGAGCCTGGCGTGAGATTCTTTCGCAAGTCGAGCGGCCAACCTTACCGCGATCTCACTTGCCGGCGAACAATCGGTGGCCACCAGGATGGATCGAAATCGAAGACCGACCGACCCCAGTCGTGGATGATCGTGCCCTTGTTTCGGTGAGCTAACAGTCGTTGTCATGGCTGCCCTGGCCTCCAGAAATCTTCTCTTTGACAGAATCAGTTGACGGCAGATTTCCGTCTGTGACGGGTGTCACATCATTGCGGGTTATCCCCCGGAGAACTCGGGAAGGCCAAAAGGCGCACCGCAGATCCCTCCGCTCCGCTACGCTCCGGTCGGGATGACAATTTTGTTTCGGAACGCTAAGTATGGTTTCCAAGATGGGGCGGAGGGATCTGCGGTGCGCCTCTCGGCCTTCCCGAGTTCTCCGGGGGGATACCAATTTCGTCGCGGAGCCTAATTTGGACAAGACTGGTTGAAAGTAGCGCAGTACGCCAGTCCTGAGAAGCCGGTGTGGCGATCGGCTAGTCCCGCAAGGGACGGCTGAAGCCAGCATATGTGGCCACAGTCGTCCCGGGCTATTTTTGATACTGAGTTACTAAGGCCTGCCGCTGCCCTCATTCAACTCTGTGGAATGTCCTAGACCAGCGAGTGTCGCTGAAGAAGTGGAGAAACTCGTGCAAGGTTGATCCAGCCTGTACCGATAGCGAACTCTCGTCGACGCCTGATTCGGGTATTTCAATTGACCAGTAGACAAAGAGTGGACGCCCGATGATGTTCTGCCGCGGCACAAAGCCCCAGTAGCGGCTATCTAAACTGTTGGTGCGGTTGTCGCCCATAACAAAGTAGCTGTTCGGCGGTACCTGAATGTCTTCGCCGCGAATGTACCGCGGCATCAGCGCAGACCACTCCGGGGTTACTTCGGGCTCCGACGAGGGATCTACCGAAGGGAAATCGTTGACATAGGGGTCATAGTACGGGCGCGTAGGTTTGCCGACCCAAGGCTCATTCTGAGCGACGCCGTTGAGATAGAGGACGCCGCGGCGCAAATGCAGGTGGTCCCCGGGAACGCCGACCACGCGTTTCACGAGAAAGGGGTGGTCGCCATTCGGCTGCGCGGCCGGTTTGAAGAAAACGACGACGTCATCACGCGAGACATCGCGATAGTGCACGAAGGGCGCCCACTTCGCAGCGGGCGCGAGATTCTCGCGCTCTACCACAACGTGGTCGCCCGTGAGCAGAGTGCTCGCCATCGAGGAGGATGGAATGAGGAAGTTTTGAAGGAGAAAGCTAAGAACGAAGAGTCCAACTGCAAGGACGCTGCAGGTTGATGAAAATCCTTCCAGGGGTGTTTCACTTGGCTGCTTGCTATCTTCGGCTGGTTTGCGTTTCACTGCTGGTTTCTCCCCGATTGAATTGCTAGCTCTTCGTTGGGGCAATGATAATACAGACGGAGCCGGGAGATGAGTGCCTCAAAAGCGAAGGGGAGCAGCATCTGCTCCCCTTCGAACAACGGTTGGTCGGTTAGTTGCGTACTTAGCGCGATGCCCTGTCGGCCCGCCCTTTGCGGAACATCTCGTTAACCGTGGCTTCGAAGTGCGTTGCGGAGGGCGGCGTGGGCACGGCGCCACTCAGGATGGTGCGGTACGGAATGTCTTTCCCGTAGTATGCGCGCGTATCCGCTGAGTTCTGGTGAACCTCGTCGCCGGTAAGGTCTACGCCGGCGAACAGGCCCTGGCTGCGAGAATAGGTAAGAAACTCGGCATTGGCGAGCTCAGTTGTGGAGGCCTGCGAGTCACGCCCCACCGGACCGGCCGACGCGGCAATGTCGCCACCCAGCTTTACCTTGTCCTTGAGCAGATCATCCATGCTTCGACTGTTTACGCCAACCAGGACGAGATCGGTGGATTGCCCCCCTGCCTGCAGCCCGAAACTGGCTCCAGTCAACTGGACGAAGACAGGCGCGCTCCAACCCCTCGCCGTACGGCAGGTTGCTACGCCTTGTCCATACTGTGCGCCGACGAGAAACGCTCCCTTTTTAAAGCCCGGTATAACGGCAATGCAGTGGGCCTTCGCGGCGATATCCAGCGGAATACCCTTGTCTGGGGTAGTCATCAACTCATGGAGGACAGCGTGAGCAGCGTCTATGCGTCCATCCAATTTATCAACGTCAGCCGCATGAGCGGCGGTGCCGCAGGCAAGACCTATGCCGACCAACGAAGCAGCCAAAATATTTTTCATCGCGATTCTCAACTTTCATAGAGAGGCTTATCCACTCACGCCTCTGCTGGTTACTAAGATGCAAGCCATCGGTTGACGACAAGACGATTTTTAACCGGGAGTGCGCTTGAGCAAGTAATCGAGACCACATACGCGGTACCAGCGGTAGCCATAAGGCTCCAGTAGGATGCGATGCCTATCACCGTCGATGGGTTGACTATGATTGTCAGAAAGAAGATTAATCAGAGTACACGCTTCCTCCTGCTCGTTAGTTACGGAAAAGCTCACTTCTCCAGGCAACCCGCTCAGGTTATGGACAAAAAGCACCGCATTGTTACGCCACTCGTAGCGCATGATCAAGACTTCCTTCGCTTGCGCAGAGATGAAGGAAAAATCTCCCCAGCCGATCTCGGGCACTTCCTTACGCATGCGGATGATGCGCTCCATCCAATTAAGCAAGGAATCAGGATCACGTCGCTGCGCAGCTACGTTGATGTGCTCGAAGCCATAAGGACCAGCGTCGATGACCGGCAGGACCGGCTTTTCGCTCTTGGTGAAGCCTGCATTGGGTTCGGTGGACCACTGCATCGGTGTGCGGGCGCAGTTGCGCTCGGGCAGTTTGAGATTGTCGCCCATCCCGATCTCGTCGCCGTAGCGAATGACGGGTGTACCAGGTAACGTAAACATCAAACTGTAGGCGAGTTCCAATCGCCTGCGATCGCCCTCTAGCATAGGCGCCAGGCGGCGCCGAATACCGCGATCGTACAACTGCATTTCCGGCTCCGGTCCGAACGCCGCGAAGACGGCGTTGCGTTCCTTGTCTTTCAGGCGTCCAAGATCGAGTTCATCGTGATTGCGAAGGAACTGCCCCCACTGGGCCGTCGCAGGCCTCTTCTTCGTCCACTGCATGGCTCGTTTCAGCGAGCGGCTATCCGCCGTGGCCATGGCCAGAAAGAGATGTTGATTCACCTCGAAGTTGAACATCATTTGTACCCGTTCGCCGGCACTGCCGAAGTAGTGCATATCAGTGTCCGGCAACACATTGGCCTCACCCAGAATGATTGCGTCCCCTTCTCGCCAGCCCAGGAACTGGCTGAAGGTGCGGAGCATCTCGTAATCTTCCTCCGGCTTCACCATGGCGCCCTTGGAGGAAATCACAAACGGAACAGCATCCATGCGGAAGCCCGAGACGCCAAGCTGCAACCAAAATCCCATGATCTTGAGGATCTCCGCCTGCACTTCGGGGTTGGCGGTATTGAGGTCGGGTTGAAAATCATAAAAGCGATGGAAGTAGTAAGCCCTGGCGACCTCGTCGTAGGTCCACGTTGTCTTCTGCACGCCCGGGAACACAACGCCCGAGGCGGCGTTTTTTGGCTTCTTCTTTGACCACACGTACCAGTCGCGATATTTCGACTTGGGATCGCGGCGAGCTTCCTGAAACCAGGGATGCTGATCCGAAGTGTGGTTGACCACCAGGTCGATCAGCACGCGCAATCCGCGCTGCCTGCAGCCATGGGTAAACTCCACAAAGTCTCCCAGGGTGCCATAGCGAGGATTTACCCCGTAGTAGTCTGCGACATCATAGCCGTCGTCTCTGCCGGGAGAGGGCTGAAAGGGCATGAGCCAGATAGCGGTTACACCCAGTCCCTGCAGGTAGTCGAGACGGCTCATGAGTCCGTGGAAGTCGCCAATGCCGTCTCCGTTGGTATCCAGGTAGGTGGCGATAGATAAGCAGTAAATGACCGCGTTCTTATACCAAAGGTCGTTGATCATACCGGATCTCTTTCAGGCTGGAAGGGAGTTCAAGCAGCATTGGTTGGGATGCAGGACAAGGCTGGGATCGATGCTCAAAAATTCGACGTGATGGCCGGTGGGGAAATGGGCCGGCCGCAGGCGCTCGAATTATGCACTAAGTCACGCCCCGGTAGAGTCTGCGTGAGAACTCCAGAATTTGGGAAACTCGAGGGGCGCACCGCAGATCCCTCGGCTTCCCCAGATTTCCCGTCGAGAGTTGCGGCTTCGGTCGACTGCATGTGGTTCTCTTTAGGGAGAACCACGTAAGTGGTCGCCAGTGAGAGCGGTGAAGCAGGAAATTCCGGGTACGCTCGGGATGACAAAGGGGAGAGTGACGCTTTCAGGGTGAGTGGTTAATGGATGAATGCACCGCAGATTCCTCCACGACGCTACGTTAGGGTCGGGATGACAAATTTATTTGGGAACGCTAAGTGTAGTTTCCAAGATGAGGACGAAAACAAAGTCCCGAAGCAAGAGTAAAAATCACGTAAAGGTTACTAAAGTTCGATGGACAGCTCCAACTTCAGTTTGTTATTCGTTCTCAAGCGTTTAAAAGCTCTTAAGCGTTTTTTTGTTTTGCCTGTTACACGGATATAGATTTCTGCCTTCGGTGTTTCCGGATTCTGGTACCAGCAGTTTTCCCCCTGGAATTTGTGCTCTTTTGGTCGATCGCGCACTTGTCCGCAGCAGCAGAACTATGGTTCTGCGCTTCATCCTGCCGTGACAAGGGAGGAGAATCGCTATGGCTCTTCGCTGCAAGATGAACGCTTCACGCCGGCCAGGCACGAACATAGGCCGGCGCTCAGCCTATCTCAACCATCGCCCCGCATGGGGCGGTTTATGAGTACATTCGCAGGTTCTAACTCCGGGTTGATCTCGATCACGCCACTTCGAGAGAGTTACAACATTGACGCGCTCGATCCCAAAGATGCCGGTCCCCTGCGTTTATTGTCAGAACGGATCGGCCGCGACCTGGTCTCCAACGCACAACTTGTAACCGCGGAGGGCATTAACGAGCGCGAGTTGTGGACTGGCAGAGCCGCGATTGCTCTACGCTTACTGGTCATGCGCCCGTTTTGCCGTTTGCGTGATGTCGCAGAGGCTTGCCGGTGCAACTACGACGATTCCATGAGGCTGATCAGAGCAATCAACCACAACCGAGAAACTGCGATGTTTCTCACGAAGTTTGGGGGGGACGCCCCTTATCGCCGCAGCACCATACAGCCGATCATCGAATCTGGAGCGATTAAGGCATTTCTCGAAGGCACCTATCGTTACCCATTTACCGTAGGGATTTATCCGGCGGTCTCGTGCATGCTCTCGTGCAGCTTCTGTGCTCGCGCCCGGGGAGAACAATACAAGCAGGAAGACATCATTCCGGGAAACGAATTATTCCGGCAGCTCTTCGCCGAGGCGCCTCGGGATCTACCGCGCCGATTCTACCTGTCCGGAGGCCTGGAGCCGCTCACCAATCCTGGACTCGCTGAAGTAGTTCGCTTTGCGGCGGGTTTTGGCCATCGCATGCAGCTTTACACCAACGCGATGATGTTGACCTCGCGCTTCCTGGCCAAGAACGACGGGCTGTGGCATCTCGACACTTTGCGGATTTCCATGTACGGGGCGGATGACGAAACTGCGCAACGTACCACCTCGCGTGCGGGCGTCGCTTCACGGGTGATTGCCAACGCCCGGGATCTCGTGCGTGCGAAGTCTGAACGGGGTGAGAAACTCCGCATCGGCTTTAATCACGTCGTGCAGAGTGGACAAATAACACATCTGCGGAAGATTGGAGAGGCACTCGTCTCCATCGCGGACCAATCACCAGATCGGAGGGGGATCAATTTTCTTACTTTGCGAGAAAACTATGCCGCCTCTGGCCTCGCCGCCATCAGCGGGGACGAACGCGAACGGTTGCGCGATGAACTGATAGACCTGCAGAGCTTCTTTATTGCTGAAGGCATGAAGGAATTTGAGGTGGATCTGGGCTACGGCATGCGTGGGTTGGTCGAGGGAGTGGAGACCGCCCCGGTGCGCCGCGTGGCGCATACCGATATGCTGGGGCGAGGTTATCCGCAGATTTCCGTCGTCGTCGACCTGCTGGGCGATGTTTATCTTTACCGCGAGGCTGCGTTCATCGGCCGGGTGGGAGCCGATCGTTACATCATCGGCCGCCTCACACCCGAGGTGGGACTGGCCGAGCTGCTGCAGCGCTACGTTGACGACCGCGATCGCTTCGTCGTGCCTCGTGCCGGTGACGAAATATTTCTCGATGCCTTCGACCATGCGGTCACCGCGTATCTGCGCCAGGCCAGTGACGATCTCCACTTCGGCTCGAATCTTTCCGGGGTCACGCTCCCGGCCAAAACTTATCAATCACCGGCCAATCTCTGGAGATGAACAGGGTGACTGCCATCGGCGAGCAAGGAGTCGCTGTCACGGGCAAGGATGGCAGCCGGCGGTTCATCAATATTCTCGGAGTTGGTTTATCTCCAATGCGGTTCACGGCCGCTCTCGATCTTATGGAGCAGTGGATCGCTGAGGGGCTGGGACGGGTGGTCTGCTTTCCTGGTTCGGACATGCTGGCGGCATGCCAGCGCAATACGCGGCTACGGTCTGCTTTGAACTCCGCAGATCTTACGGCTACCGATGGAATGATGCTGGTCAGGTTATGCCGCTGGCTCGGCGCTGCCGAGGCAGAGCGCGTGTATGGTCCGGATGTAATGCTGGAGCTATGCCGGCGTTCTGCTGATCGCGGCTACCGGCACTTCTTCTATGGCGGGGCGCCGGGGGTGGTGACAACACTTGCGGGTCGCCTGCAGCAGCAGTTTCCCGGGCTTTCTGTGGTTGGAACCTGTTCTCCGCCCTTTCGCCCGCTCACCGAGACCGAGCTTGCGGAAGATATTCGCCTGATCAATGACAGCGATGCGGACGTGGTCTGGATTGGCTTGGGCACACCGAAGCAGGAGTTATGGATGGCTGACAACCGGCGCCGCCTGCGCGCGCCGCTGGTGCTCGGCGTGGGAGCCGCGTTCGACTTCCATGCCGGCTCCGTTCGTCAAGCCCCGCGCTGGATACGCGCGGCCGGCGGCGAGTGGTTCTTCCGCCTCTGCACCCAGCCCCGGCGATTGTGGCGGCGCTACGTTGTGCAGCTCGCCCAGTTCCTCGGACTTCTCACCTTACAGATCGCGCGCCTGCGGGAATTTCCCATCCCCGCTGTCAGCGGCGAGCAGAGATAGAGGGCGTGATCGAGACAGAGGCCGCCATCCCGTCTGTTGTAGCCGCCCAGACGCCGTTTGCAGCCGCCTGCAGCCGGTTGCTCGATTGTTGCGTTGCCACTGCGGCCGGCGTCATAGTTCTGCCGGTTCTCACCGTGGCCATCATCGCTATCAAGTTAGTCGATCCCGGTCCTGCCTTTTACATTCAGAACCGGCAGGGGAAAGACGGCCGGGCCTTCCGATTCTTCAAGCTGCGTACCATGCGGTTCGATTCCGAGGTTTGGCTGCGCGACTTTCTGGCTCAGAATCCCGCCGCCAAAGATCCTCGCGTCTACCGGGATGCCCGCGACCCTCGGATTCTGCCGATTGTGGGAACCGTGCTCCGCCGTTACAGCATTGACGAGCTGCCCCAGATTTGGAATGTCGTGCTCGGAGACATGAGCCTGGTGGGTCCACGCGCGCTTCCGGACTACCACTGCAAGCTGCTCAACCCGGAGTTTCTTGCCTTCCGTTCGCGGGTGCGTCCGGGGATTACCGGGCTCTGGCAAATTGAAGGGCGCAGCAACGCCGATCCTTCCAGCATTGAAATGTACGATTCCCAGTACCTCACCAACCGATCGCTCGGCAGTGACGTTCTCATCCTCTGCCGGACGGTTGCCTGTGTCTTCCGGGGCTCTGGCCTCTAAGATTCCGGTATGACAAACAAGGTACGCTGGGGGATTCTGAGCACGGCCGGAATTGCGGTGAGAAAAGTTATTCCGGCCATGCAAAAGAGCGGCTGGATTGAGGTGATCGGGATCGCCTCCCGAGATCTCCGCAAAGCAGAAGAGGCCGCGCAGGCCCTCGGAATTCCGCAAGCCTATGGCTCCTATGAAGAGCTGCTGGCGGATCCAAAGATCGAAGCGATATACAATCCGCTGCCGAATCACCTTCACGTACCGTGGTCGATGAAAGCTGCCGAAGCGGGCAAGCATGTGTTGTGCGAAAAGCCGCTAAGCGTTACTGTCGCCGAGGCCAGGACTCTGCTGGCAGTGCAACAACGCACCGGAGTCCTTATCGCAGAGGGCTTCATGGTGCGCAACCACCCGCAGTGGGTGCGCGCAAATGAACTCATTCGCGCGGGCATGGTCGGGAAACTCAGTGCCATTCAGGGTGCATTCAGCTACTACAACGCCGATCCCCGCAACATCCGAAATATTCCGGAATGCTGGGGCGGAAGCCTGATGGACATCGGATGTTACCCTATCCACATCTCACGATTTCTTTTTGCAGAAGAACCGGTACGGGTACTCGGGCTGATGGACCAGGACCCGAAGCTCAAGGTGGACCGATTGACTTCGGTCTTGATGGAATTCCCTTCGGGACAATCGGTCTTTACCTGCAGCATGCAGCTTGTGTATCACCAACGATTGCAATTGCTCGGCACGTTGGGCCGTATCGAAATGGTGATGCCGTTCACTCCGCCACCTGACCTTGCTTGCCAGATTTTGATCGACGATGGGCAGAGGACTACCACCGAGACCTTCCCCCTCTGCAACCAGTTCACGATTCAAGGAGAAGTTTTTTCCCGGGCAGTGCGAGAAGGCACCGGCGTCCCAGTGCCGCTCACGGATGCGGTTAAGAACATGGCGGTGATCGAAGCCATTTTTCGTTCGGCAAAGTCCGGCAGGTGGGAAGTACCGGCACGATAAAACATCATGCTCGAGGCCGTTCTTTGGCTTCAGGGGTGCGACCGCGTATTACTCTGGTCTCGATACAGACGAAAACCTTCCGGTGGTGGATGCATGCTTGAGCTTTCGCTAGAGGGCAAGGAAATCGGTCCGCCGCGAAGTCATGCCCTCACACTGCCGCAACGAATCCTCCTCGGCGCGGTCCTCGGCATCGCCACAGGCGTGATCTTCGGCGAGCGGGCTGGGGTTCTGCAGCCCATCGGCGATGCCTATGGGGCCATGCTGCAGATCGCTGTCTACCCCTATCTCCTCTGTTCGCTCATGTATGGCCTAGGCCGTTTGACCCCCGTGACTGCGCTTCGGCTGCTGCGAGCGGGCTGGCTGCCCTTTCTTTTTCTCTGGAGCCTTACCCTGGCGAGTCTCTGGGTACTGGCGCATGCCATTCCGCCCACGCCACCACCCCTGTCGCTGACTGCGTCCACCGTGCACGGCAAGCTGCAAATCATGCAACTGCTGATCCCTTCGAACCCTTTCGCCGCCCTGCGCAACAACTATGTCCCCGCTGTCGTCATCTTCGCCATCATCTATGGCATCGCGTTCCAGGGTGTGGAGCAGAAGCAAACGCTGCTGGAAATCTTCGACGCGGTCAAGACGGCAAGCGTCAAGATCTGGGGATGGATCGTCAGGCTGGCTCCTTTCGGCGTCTTTGCCTTACTGGCCGCGACGGCGGGCACCGTGCGTCCGGACCGCCTGGCAGGCATGGTTCTCTATGTTGTCATCTATCTGCTCGGCGCGGCCATTCTCGGTGTGCTGGTGGTCCCTTTCCTCGTCTCTGCCCTGGTGGGGGAGAGCTATGTTGACATCCTGCGCCGGTTTCGCCCGGCGATGGTGCTCGCCGTGGTCACCACACTCTCGGTGGTCGCCTTGCCCCTGGTGCAGCGGGAGGTGGAGTCTGCACTCGACAGCCTGGGTTGCAGTGACTCCGAGGAACGCAGAAGCGTCGTGCAGACTTGCTTGTCGTTGAGCTACGTCTTCGCCCAGTTGGGCAACTACTTTGTCTATCTCCTGATCGTTTATTCCAGCTATGTTTCAGCGGTACCTCTAAGGTTGGCGGAGAAGGCGGCCCTTCCGCTGATGACCCTTCTGTCGTGCCTGGGCTCCCCCAGCGCCACTTACGACTCGGTCGTTTTTCTCAGCAAATGGCTGCACCTTCCGGCTTCTGTACTTGACCTTTACGTGGAGACGTCGGCCGTGACGCGCTTCGGCCAGGTGCTGGTTTCGGTGAGCGGCTTCTTCTTCATTGCTCTCGTGATCCCGCTGCTTTACTTCAAGAAGGTGCGCTTTCACGCCGTTCGATTCCTTACTGGAGTCGGTGGCGGCGCTTTGCTCTGCGCCGGCATTGCCGGGGGCGCCGTGGCCATGCGGCAGACGCTGTTTCCTCCTGTGGCCAGCCGCTACGCAATCTTGCAGGTGGACCCGCGGCTTACCGAGGGCGTGAAGTGGAGCATCGCAGACCCCGGCCATTTTGCGCCGGCGAGCACGGATCCCGAATTGACCGCTTCTACCATCGCCGGAATTCGCCGGCGCGGGGTTCTCCGCGTGGGGTTCAATCCGCAGGTCATTCCGTTCAGCTATCGAAATGCTAGCGGAGAGTTGGTTGGCTTTGACATCTCGTACGCTTACCGGCTCGCTCGCGATTTGGGCGTGGCGATTGAGTTCGTTCCCTTCACCTGGACCAGTCTGGCCGGCGATCTCATCGATCATCGATTTGATGTGGCGATGTCGGGCATCTACGAGACGGACGAGCGTATCCAGACTCTGCTCATGTCGCAGCCCTATTTTGCAACTCCACTTGCTCTGATTGTGCCTTCTCCGCGGGCGGAGATTTTTCTCGATGCGGGCAGTGTGCTGTCTCAGCCTGGGTTGAAGCTGGCAGTGTTTGATGATCCGGTTCTGGTGCCGCTGAGCCGCCGATTGTTTCCTAACGCACAGCTTGTGATTGTCCCCGACTACAACCATCTGCCCGACACCATGGATCAGGTGGACGGGGCGGTGTGGACACTGGAGCAGGCGACCGCCTGGGCAGCAGAACACGATGGTTTCACTGCGGTGGCGCCGGAACACATCTCCCAACCTATTTCCACCGGCTTCGCCATGGCGCCGGATTCTACTGAGCTGGGCGGGTATGTGAGTCAGTGGCTGCAGCTGCGCGCGGATGACGGATTCCGTGCGGAGCAGATTGCCTACTGGCTTCAACTTCGTCCCCGTCAGTCCACTCGGCCTCGATGGAATCTGCTCGACTTCCTTCATGCGCGCTTCGGCCGGAGCTGATTGGGATGATGACGAATCCCAGCGAGCGAGTATCCAGGCAGGTCGAAGTGCTCCCAGCGGCAGCGGATCAAGAAGCAATACTGGCTAACCTGCTGGAACTGTACGCACACGACTTCAGCGAATTCCACGATGTCGCAATCGGAGAGGACGGCAGATTCGGCTATAGGTTTCTTCCGCTTTATTGGAGTGACCCGGACCGATATCCTTTTCTTGTGAAATCAGACGGCCAGCTGACGGGGCTGGTGTTGGTGAAGCGCGGTCCAGCTGTCTTTGATGGTCATGTGGTGTGGGACATGGCAGAGTTCTTTGTCCTTCGCGGACATCGGAGGCGTGGAATCGGAACTTTCATGGCACACGAGATATGGCGGCGATTCCCGGGGGCGTGGGAGGTCCGGGTGATGCAGTCGAATGTTGCAGCGAACCATTTTTGGGCGCACGCCGTTTCAATCTTTGCCGGCGACAGAGTTGATCCTGTCTACACTGAGAAGAAGGGCGAACGTTGGGCTCTCTACAGGTTCGCATCCGGCAATCCGAGCAGCACGATTCTTGGTTGCCAGACCTGATGAAGGACGTCATCCATTATTTCGTGCCAACCAAAGCAGCTGCTACTGCTCTCGGCGCGATGGCGCGTGAGGCTTTTTCTGACACGTTTGCGCATCTCTACGATCCGGCGTCTTTCGCGCGGTTTCTCGAGGAAGCCTATGGGCCAGGTGGAACGATGGAGCGCGGCCTCTCCGATCCGGCCATCCAGTGGCAGGTCGCGGCGATCGGCGATCGGCCGATCGGCTACGCGAAGCTCACTCCGCTGGTAGCGCCGGCGCCAGCCCCGCAGCCTGGGGCGATGGAGTTGCAGCAGATTTATGTCCTCGCGCCGTGGCACGGACAAGGCGTGGCGGAACGGCTGATGCACTGGGCGGTTGACACAGCACGCGGGTTGGGCGCGCCCGAAATTTATCTGACGGTGTTCGATCACAATGCTCGCGCAAAGCGCTTCTACACGCGTCACGGCTTCGCCGATGTAGGGCGGTGCACGTTCAAGCTGGGCGACCGCGTCGACGATGATCGGGTCTGGCGAAAGTTGCTTTAGGCGCCACACCCGTTAGTGTGGATCGCATTCCCATTGGATCATTTCGTTCGGCGGCAACAGGAGGGTCACTAGGCATAGCGTTTTTGCTTTGTATCAGGGCACAACTTTAGTCGTGCTGTACTCGGCCAGAATGATCCGGGCTTAAGATCCGCGTGAGGACCCTGCACTTTAACTCCAGAATTTGGGAAGGCCGAAGGGCGCACCGCAGATTCTGCATCTCACGCAGGCTCTAAAGCCCAACGTTGTTTTATGCCCCCTTGTGGCACGACTTAAAGTCGTGCCCTGATACAAAGCAAAGTGCTATCTCACCCACTGGTCTTCTCGATTACTGCTTCTGGATGCTGCGCGTATTCTGCCCAGGAGCCATCGTATAGTCCGACGCGATCTGCGCCGGCGATTTCGAGACCAAGGGCGATGACGGCGGCCGTGACGCCAGAGCCGCAGGTCGTCGTGATTGGTTGTTGCATATCCACACCCCTGGCAGCGAATATCTCACGGAGTTGCTCGGCGGGTTTCAAGCGGCCATCCTTTACCAGGTCGGTGAAAGGGATATTGGTCGCACCGGGCATGTGCCCAGGGCTGATACCGGGCCGGGGCTCGGGTGAGGCACCGGTAAAACGACCCGCAGATCTTGCGTCCAGAATTTGCCCGCGCTCCGCGATCATCTGCTGAATGCGGGCGAAATCTACGACTCCACTGGGGATGAGTTTCGCTCGAAATTTGGATGGTGCACGGTGAACCGGCCCCGAGGAAGTGGGTAGACCTGCGTCTATCCAGGCGCGGAGACCGCCATCGAGAATGTAAACCTTGAGGGCTCCGAAGCTGCGAAGCATCCACCAGGCTCGCGGAGCAGAGAAAACACCTTCCTGTTCGTAGATGACGATCGGCATACGATCATCGACACCCAGAGCCGACATGCCGCGCGAGAAAGCCTCCGACGTGGGCAGCATGTGGGGCAGCGGTGTCGAACGGTCGGAGAACTCTTCGATGTCGAAGAAGATCGCCCCGGTGATATGCCTGTCCAAATATCGCGCACGCGTGTCGACCGGTGGAGTAACACCCACGGGAGGAAGTGTCGCGTCCAGGATCACAGTGCCCGGATCGCCCAGGCGGTCTGCCAGCCAGGAGGCTGTGACTAAAGGGTTCATGGATCAAGCTTACTTGTTCGCAGCATCAGGACGAATCGTTTTCTGACTATGCAGCCGGAGGTATACTGGCCCCAATCTCTATGAAGATAACTTCTGCCCTCGGCTCTCTTTTCATTTGCGCGAGTTCCATCCTGTCGTACGCACAGCATCCCAACGCTCAAAAATTCGACGCGGCTGCACTGTTTCAACCGGGCATGGGCGCGATGCAGACGGCGCGGGAGACCTGCGGAAAAGTTCCCGGATCGCAGTTCGGCAATTGCTTTGTGCAACAAATGAAAGCCGCGGGAGCTTCTCCGCAAGCAGTCGCCTTCATGCACGCCATTCACGACAACGGCTTCATGCGCGACTTCAAAGATACGGGGCGCGTGGATATCGCCTTTGCGTTCTTCCCTTTCGCGGCCAATGAAAATCAGCATTGCCTGCTGATCAACGGCACGCCAAACGTGATTGATGTAGACGACTACAACCTGCTCCCGAAAAATGATCTGACGAAAAACCCGGCGTATGCTGCACTGCTGCGGAGCTTTCCCAACCTCGCTGTTTTTCCCGGCGACCGGTCCGGAACGGGCTTCATCACCGCGAAGGACCTGGCGGGCGGCGGCCAGGAATTCATAGTTCCCTATGCTCTGGTTGACGGCTGTCACGCCTGCGCGCGCGTCGGTTTGCTGCAACTGGCATTCGATTTCGACCGAACGGGTAAATTTCTGGGTACGAGAGTTGCCGTCGTCGCCCCACACGTATTAAATGCCTAAGTATGGGAGAAATCACAAACCAGCCGGCGAACGATGAAGTTGAGATTCGAGATCTCATCACGCGGTGGTCACAGGCCGTGTGCGACGAAAACCTGGCAGCAATTCGTGCCGATCATGATGCCGACATCCTGATGTTCGATGTGCCGCCGCCGTTTTTGTCGCGTGGGCTGGACGCCTATATGGAGACGTGGCAGACGTTCTTTGCCTGCCAAGCCAAGCCCGTTGAATTCACCTTTCGCGATATAGAAGTAACCGCCGGCAAGGAAGTGGCGTTTGCAACCGCGATCGGGCACTGTGCCGACCTAAGCAGCGGCGAGAAGGTTCAACTCGACTTTCGTCTCACGATGGGATTGCGCAAGCTGGATGGACGGTGGCGCATCATGCACGAACACCATTCGATCCCCGCTACTACCTAAACGCAGCGCCTCTAAGAGCTAAGTGGATTCGTTCGCCAGAGCGACGGGTTTACCGTGCGGCGTATGTCGATAGGCGTCCGCCCAGGCTTCTTTGCGGGCGAGCATCTCGTTTGGATTGGAGAGCCCTTTCGCCGTCACGAGACGTTCGAGCGCCGCTAGCCAGTGTTCGTAGTAGCGAGTTCCATCATCCGGTTGACCACGATCGGCCGCAGCTTTTAGTTCATCGGCCAGGACGGGTGCCCACTCTTTCCACGTGAAGTGGCCTTGCGCGGAAAGCCGCACAGCCAGTGCAAAGGCCTGGGCTTGCCAGGGCTCGGCAAAGACGGGACCGCCCTCATCTCGAGGGAGCGAGGGCAAGGAAGCAAACCGTTCACGATCGAAGTCATGCATGGTCGAGGTAACTATCCCACAAATCGATATCCACCGAATCGCGCGGTGAGGCATCATCTCCCCACAACTCTCGCGCGGTAAAACGAATCGAGTACAGGTGCTGCGGTTGCTCACCCAGGAAATGTGCGTTTGTATCGGGGAACACGAAGATGCCGTGGTGGCGCACAACCATTCCCTGTTTACCTCTGGCGTATCGGGGCAGGCGTGTATGGCCCACCGGATTCATATTCCGCGCACGCACCTGCTGTCCGACTGCGAAGCGAGCCTCGGCTCCCGTATCCGGCCGCATAAAGTCGCCGCGGAGCCCGGCCACTGCGGGAACAGCGGCGGCAGTAAGAGGTGGGGTTGCTTTCTGCGACCCGGGCGCAGGTTTACCCGTTTCCATTTCTTCCGGCGTTACCAAGCCAACTTTCAGCAGAAAGTCCATGTTGCGGGCCAGCCATTTCTCGTAATAGCTCATCCGCAGATAATCGACGGGGGAAAGAAGCTCGATACCGTAACGGCCTGCATCGATATTCCACTTGCCCCACGCACCCAGCGCGCGGTTCATCGCAGCCACGCGGCCTTCCCAAGGATGGTGGAATACGGGTTCGTTCTCTTCGCGCTGGATCGGACCCATATCCTGCATACCGCCCATGTCGTGGATTCCGTTCATGGCTTGCTCCCTGCGGGCGGTGGTGCGACCCTGGCCACCCCGATCATGGAATCCCGCGTGACCAGTGCCGCAAGTTCCTCTTCGGTCATCTGTTCCGTGCCCGCCGGCCTCTCCGGCAAGACGAGATAGCGGATCTCCGCAGTGCTGTCGGAGACGCGAACCTCGACGTCTTCTGACACCTCCAGGCCGAATTCACGGAGAACGCCGCGAGGATCGATCACGGAACGCGATCGATATGGTGCAGATTTGTACCAGACGGGCGGCAAACCGAGGATCGGCCAGGGATAACAAGAGCACAGCGTGCAGACCACCATGTTGTGGACGCTCGGGCTATTTTCCAGCACGACCATGTGCTCGCCCTGCGCCGCTCCATACCCGAGCTCTGCGATTGCGGCTGAGGCATTGTTAAGCAGCCGTTGCTTATAGGCCGGATCGACCCAGGCGCGAGCCACGACGCGAGCGCCGTTGCGCGGGCCAATCTTGTTTTCGTAAGCGTCTACCAACGCATCCAATGCGGCGCGATCTACTAAACCTTTTTCCACCAGCAACGACTCCAGCGCCTTGGTCCGCAGCGCCGGGTCGGAGGGAACGACCTGGTGGTCGTGATGATGATCATGATCATGCATACATTCGGACATCCTCAATGGCGAACATCTTAAATGATCTTTGCAGAGCGCGTATTTCGCGCTTCTGGAGCTTATAGTAGAGGCCCTACCAAAAAACAAGAGGTGCATCGCTCATGAAGCGCAGTCTGTGGATTCAGATTTCAATACTCTGCCTTGTTGTGTGTGGCCTCGGCGCGCCACATGCCGAGAGCAATTGCGACGATAGTTCAGCCAAGGTCCCGGCTGACGTTAAGGCGGTGTTCGATAAGCCTGTGTACAAGAATGCGATTTGGGGGCTTCGCATCGTGGACCTCGAAACCGGCAAGGAATTGATAGACCTTCAACCGCACTGCAATTTCTATATCGGCTCGGTGCGCAAGGTTTTTTCGGTCGGGCAATTGCTGAACCAGGTCGGTCCCACCCACAGATACAACACTCCTGTGTACCGCCGCGGAGAGTTGAATGGGGCAGGCGTGCTGCACGGTGACCTTGTGCTCGTCGCATCGGGCGACCTTACCATGGGCGGACGAACCAACCCGAATGGCTCCATCGCAATCACCAGTTTCGACCACAATGAGGCCGACAGCCTGGGCAACGCTACGCTCGCCACGCCTAACCCGCTGGCAGGCTATATCGAGTTAGCACAGCAGGTCGCGAAGTCGGGGGTCAAGGAGGTCAGCGGCGATGTCATCATCGATGACCGGCTCTTTCAACCGTTCAACTTCAGGGGCCAGTTCGACGTCAGGCCCATATTTGTCAACGGTGACCTGGTGGATCTGAGTATCCATCCCACCGCTCCAGGCCAGGCTGCCTCGGTGTCGTGGAGGCCTGTCTCCGCTGCGCTCGATGTCGGAAACAAGCTGATGACCAGCGGACCCCACTCGAAGTCGACGATTACCTTAAACCCGGTCGCGCCTCAGTGCATCGGCAAGACCGGCTGCACGGCAACGATTAACGGGGAAATCCCGATCGATTTTGTGCCTCCGCTCACCAGCAAGTACCCGTTGGTGCAGGCGTTCCGAATCACACAGCCCTCAAACTATGCGCGAACCGTATTCATCGAGGCGCTCAAAGCGGCCGGGGTGACGATCCACGCGGTCCCCGTTGCCGAGAACCCAGCGCAGCTCCTTCCGGCCAAGGGCTCCTACACGCCCAACGCAAAACTGGCGGAGCTGAAGGGTCTGCCATACTCCGAAACTGCGAAGCTGATTCTGAAAGTGAGCTATAACATCGGCGCCGATACCAGCCTGGTTCTCTTCGGGCTTACGCAGGGAGTCGACAACATGAGCGATGCGCTCAAGGTTGAACGGAAGGATCTGGACACGAATTATGGGATACCAGAAGACGAGTATCACTTCGTTGACGGGAGCGGTGGAGGGCCCACGACAGCAGTCAATCGAGCGGTGACTAAAATGCTTATCGACTTGAAAGCGAAACCGTCGTTTCCCGTTTTCTTTAACGATCTGCCCAAGTTGGGTGTAGATGGGTCACTGGGGTTCGTCACCGATTTCAAGTCTGACCCGACGCTTGCCGGCGCAACGGGACAAGTGACCGCCAAGACCGGCACATTCGTTCAAGGCAACAGTGCGGGCCTGATGCTCAAAGGGCAGGCGTTTGGAGGATATATCACGACCAAGGGGGGAAAACACCTGGTCTATCAACTGGTGGTGAACAATGTCGTGATTACCAGTATCGATGACGTGCTGCGGATCTTCCAGGATGAGGGCAGGATTTCAGCGATGCTGTGGCGCGACAATTAAGATCGGTTGTCCCACTGTCCGAGCTCGAGCGCCACAGACATGCATGCGTCGCGCAGTCCGTCTGCATGGCTCCGATTCTGCAAAGCGCGCGCCACCACCATGCCACCCACGCATAAAGCGGCAATCGCTTGCGCCCGGGTTCGGCGAACACGGGGACTCTGCTTCAAACTGCGCTCCAGAACGCTGACCATCGCGCTAAATACGGTCTCAAACGCCTGCTTCGCACTTTCGCCGCTGCGGGAGACGTCAGTGGGTAACGCAACCATGGGGCATGAGTTCTCCACATCCTCAAAGTGTTGGCGAGAGAGATAGGCAAGCACCACCTGGGGACCTACGTCCTTCGAGGAGAGATCTACCTCGACGCCATCCCAACAACTCTTCCATTCCGGGTCGGTGAAGAAACAACCCAGGACCTGGGCATACAGATCGCTTTTGCTTTCGAAATAGCTGTAGAAGCCGCCACGCGTAAGCCCCGCGCCAGACATGATCTGGTCGAGCGAGACGCTTTCAAAGCCGTGCTGGTTGAACAGCCTGCGTGCGCTCTGAATGATCTTCCCTTTGATTTCGGCGCGGTGACCAGTGGGATATGGCATAAGTTCTCCTGATTTCGGTGAGCCGAAGTATGGCGCGGGCGATCTTCCCTGGTCCAGCAAAATATGATCTTGAACATAATTTAGTCGCGTGCTCCCATGCATTGACGCAGAAATATCAGGAGGACGCGATGAATGAATTGACGAGGCGACAGATGGCCAGCGGTATTGCACTAGCTTTTTGCAGTCTGGCCACGGCCTCGACTGCATGGGCGGAGGACCCACAGCAAAGCATGCAGGAAAAGCCTGCGTCCGCGGCCAACCGGGCGCGCACATCTCTCCATGAGGAGATCGAGCTGAAGGCGGCGCCGCAGCGCATCTATGAGATTTTCCTGGATGCCAAGCAGTTTGCCGCGTTCACTGGAATGCCGGCGGAGATCGACCCAAAACCTGGCGGAGCTTTTTCCATGTTCGGAGGACAGATCGTCGGACGGAATGTCGAGTTGGTTGCTAACCAGCGAATCGTACAGGCTTGGCGGCCCACTCATTGGGATCCCGGCATCTACTCCATTGCTGCGTTTGTGTTCCAAGCGAAGGCTGGGGGAACGCTGGTGGTTCTGGACCATAAAGGGTTTCCCGAAGGAGACTTCGACCACCTGGAGTGGGGATGGCACAACCACTATTGGGAGCCATTGAAGAAGTTCCTGGGCTAATGGCGGCCGTTAAAATGGAGCATGGCTCGACTGCACTCGTACGCGGTTACGGTGACATGGACGGGGAACACGGGGACAGGAACAAGCGGGTATAGAGAATACCTACGTTCCCATGAGATTTCGGCTGCTGGAAAATCGAGGATCGACGGCTCCTCGGACCCGGCGTTTCGCGGCGACCGCACCCGCTGGAACCCGGAAGAGCTTCTGGTTGCGTCTCTCTCCACGTGCCACCAGCTGTGGTATCTCCATCTTTGCGCGGACGCGGGAATCGTGATCGAGGCCTATGTGGATGAGGCCACCGGAGTGATGGAGGAGTCGGGCGACGGCGGCGGTGAGTTTGTCGAAGTGACCTTGCGGCCTAACGTACGGTTGGCGCCGGGTAGTGATCAGGTCAAGGCAAATGCGCTGCACCATGACGCTCACGCGAAGTGTTTCATCGCTCGTTCGATGAACTTTCCGGTGAAGTGCAAACCGATTTTTTCTTCGTGACGGGTTTCGCGATTTTTCAGTCAGACTTCTTCGGGAAGGTGGTCAGCCGTCCCTAGCGGAGTGTGTGTCATAGCCGGGTCGGAGAAATCGGACGGGTGCAAAGTCCCGTAGGGACGTCTGAAAGTAGCCCAGCACGTAGTGCTGGGTCAGCTTCGACAATGGAAAACAGTCCCGCCAGGGACGGCTGAATCACATACACCGCCTTTAGCCGTCCCTGGCGGGACTGGCCGGCTTTGTTTGGTCGTCAACCCAGGACTGCGTCCTGGGCTACTTTCAGGCGTCCCTACGGGACTGGGTCATTCGCACCAGTCGACAGCAAAAGCGATCGACATCTTAGTTAGCCGCCAGCATTAAGGCCGCGGCGAGCGCGGCGGTTTTGTGGTCTTTGGTCCAGGGCGGCCCGATTCTACTTCCCATACCTGCAATGCTGCTCTGGAGTTGGCTTGCTTGCTCATCGAGATCTCGGACACGAATCGCGGTGACGGGAATCTGTAATTCTTCGCACGCCTGGATAACGGCGTGGCGGAAAAATTCTCCTTCCGCGGTGTGAATCAATGGGTGCGCGACAAGGATTTTCTCGAGCGGCGGCAACGTGCGGCCGGAGGCCAATAAGACAGCTGCGCCCACGATCCGATAGTCGCGTGTGGCTAACTCCCTGATGAGTTCCGCGATCGCGATCTTTGCCAGGCTCGACGAGGAGGATGCGCAGTGGTCCAGGTGCTTTTGCTGCTGCGAGCGTTCAAGTTGCGCTGCGAAATGATAAGGCTGGATCGTGCCGGGAATTTTCGGATCCGCGGTGACTATGCGCCGCCTGTCCAATATCTCTACCGGATTTTCCGAAACGGCGACCAACACTCCCCAGCCGGAATGCATTTGAACACCCAAGGCTGCGCGCTTCATGACTACTTAAGCGTGGCCTGGGGCGAACGCTTCATCAATTCTGTCAGTTTGTCATGAGGTAGCGCTTCGACGGTGTGGCCATCAATGCCCGTCATGGTTTGGGCGGCCACCATCGCGTTGACAATCGCTTCCTCTGTGGCTTCGACGGTCGCCTGAAACAACGGGGAGATTCGTTCGTTCGAAACGGTCAGAACAGAATTGGGCCCCGGCTCTTTGTTGGCGCCACGATTGGCGGTGGAGAAGGCGATGAAAATATCGCCGGAAGAATTTCCTGAGCTGGAGCCGGTGCGGGCGAGCCCCATGGTTGCGCGCCGGGCGAGGCGCTTCAATTGCGTAGGTAGGAGCGGGGCGTCGGTGGCTACCACAATGATGATGGAGCCAACGTCACCCTTTGTCTCTGATTCCACCATTGCCTTGCTCGGGGCTAAAGGGATGAGCTTACCTACGGGCACGCCGGCGATCGTTAGTTGGGGGCGCCTGCCACAGTTGCATTGCACCAGCACGCCGACCGTGTAGCCACCGGCGTCGGCGGAAAGCACACGGGAAGCAGTTCCGTCTCCACCTTTGAATCCATAGCAGACCATGCCGGTGCCTCCGCCTACGTTGCCCTCAGGAACAGGGCCTCCCCTGGCGGTGTTGAGTGCCGCAAACACGTCAGCCTGGTGAACATGGAAGCCGTTGATATCGTTCAAGGCGCCGTCCCAGGTTTCGGCAACCACCGGCAGCGACCAGGGTTGCAAGGTGATGCGGCCGTTTTTGTACAAACCAGGCGATGATGGAATCGCGAACTAGGCCGACCGAGTGGGTGTTGGTAATGGCGACGGGACCTTCGAGAAACCCGGATTCTTCCACCCAGGTGGTGCCGGTCATTTCACCGTTTCCGTTTTGTGAGAACCAGCCGGCGTAAACCGGATCTCCATCTTCGCGGCCACGAGGAAAGACCACAGTGACACCGGTTCGGACCGGACCCTGGCCGGTAACCAGCTTTCCTTCGCCGCGGATCAGCGTTGTATCGCCGACTTCCACCCCTTTGACGTCCGTGATTGCATCGAGCGGGCCCGGCGTGCCGTCGAACGGTACACCGAGGGCGCGGGCACGGGGTGCTGATTGGGCGAATGCTGTCGCGCACACCATCAGCAAGGGTGGAAGGAGGCGCAAATTCATGCGCGAAGTCTACCACGGGTGGTTGCTTGTCCTTGTTTTTGTTGGAGACCGAGGAGAGAAACCGCAGATCCCTCGGCTTCGCTCGGGATGACAAAGGGGAGGGTGGCGCTTCCATCAAGCCGGAGATGTCTGGGATTAGGGATGGGTGTGAGGGATGCCCATCCTCGTCCTCAACGTTAGTTGAGCGTGCCAATCGATGTCACTGGAGTTTTAATTCCATCCCTTTACCATCGTCGGCCACGTTTACAACGATGCCGTGGGGAAGTTTATTCATCTCTTGCGGTGTCGTCTGCCCATTGACGAGGACTCGATTTTGCTTTGGTGTCCAGCCAAAGATCTCCGCATGAATCTGCTTCCACCAGGCGGGGTAGGGTCCTTGATGCGCGCCGATTGAAAGCTCCAGCCCATCTGGAGTGACCTTACAGCCAAAGTGCATTCTCAGTGAGTCGCCACGCTCGAAGGCGGTGGATTTGCCGTCGTCCAGATACAGATTTCCGCTGCACGATTCTCCTGCGTAAACACGCAGCGTAAGCGGACCGTTCGGTGTTTCGCTTGTGCTTTGCACTAACGGTTGCATAGGCAGAATCGCACCGGCACGAACGAAGACGGGGAGCCTACCCAATTCTGGTTGTACCTGGATGGACGATGGCGGAGGGCTTGCAATGACCAGCGAGACGCCCGCAACAGGTGGCGGCGGGACCTTTGAGCCAGTCCAATAGTCGTACCAGTCACGCGAGGGAAATTCGATGGTGTACGCATCCGGCGCTTCCGGATACGGAGAAGGCGCGATCAGGAGATCGGGGCCAAGCATGAACTCCGCCGCAGCAGCCCCATCTATATCGATAGGATGGCCATCCGCCATCGCATTGGGAAACTCGAGGAAAAGCGGCCGTAGCATGGGAAGACCGGTTCGCGAATTCTCGTCCGCGACCTGGTAAAGATACGGCATCAGGCGATAGCGCTCCTCGATAAAGCGACGCCGGATGGCTTCCTGCTCGGGCCCTCCGACCCAGGGCTCCTGGTCGCCAGTGCCCTTCTCCGTATGGTCACGGTCGATCGGCTGAAACGCCGCGACTTCCAACCATTTGGTAAGGAGCTCGGCACTCGCCGTTCCGGCAAAGCCTCCGGCATCGGCGCCGCTTAACCCGAAGCCACTCAGACCGAGGTTTTCCAGCATAGGCGTGCTCAGGCGCAGATGGTTCCAGGTGCTGCTGTTGTCCCCCGTCCACGTTGCACCGTATCTCTGGCCGCCGGCATAGGAGGCGCGCGTAAGCACCATGGGGCGCAGATCGGGATTCAGTTTCTTCAGACCCTCGAAGGTTGCACGCGCATTTTGCATGCCGTAGACGTTGTGTATCTCCGCATGGGTCGCGGTGCGTTTCACGAAACCTGGCTCGTCAATCCGATGAACGACATCGAGAGGCATGGTCCCGGAGGGCGTGCGGAAGACGGAAGGCTCGTTCATGTCATCCCAAAAGCCGGAAACACCCTGCCGGTTGAGATCCTGATACAAACTACCGAACCAGGCGCGCGTTTGCTGCCGGGTAAAGTCGGGAAAGACGCTTGGGCCGGGCCATACTTCTCCCACATAGACTGAGCCATCGGGATTCTTGACGAACTGATCGGTCGCGATCCCGCTGTCGTAGGGCAGATATTTCTGGTTGGGAGCATGGGCAATGTGAAGATCAGTGATGGTTACGACATGGAAATCTTCGGCTTTTAACTGGGCCAACATTCCGGGGAAATCCGGAAATTTTATGCAATCGACGGTGAAGGGGAAATTTTTGTCCTGAAAGTCGATGTCCAGATAGATCGCGTCGGCGGGTATCCGGTCGGCCCGTAGGCGATGGGCAACTTCGAGCACTCTCGATTGCGGAACATAACTATAGCGAGACTGCTGGAAGCCGAGCATCCACATCGGAGGGAGCGGAGGCTTGCCTGTGAGCCACGCGTACGATTCGAGGACTTGCCTGGGGGAGGGCCCGTAAATGAGGTAGTAGTTCAAGGGACCATCGACCGCTCCGAAGGAGTAGACGTCCGGCGCCGTCTTACCAAAATCGAAGCTGCTGCGCCAGGTGTTGTCGAGCAGCACACCCATGGCGCGCCCGGCGTGGAAGGTCATAAAAAAGGGAATGGCTTTGTAGATCGGGTCAGTTGATTCCTGAAAGCGGTAGGCGTCGGTGTTCCAAAGACTGAACGCCTGGTTGCGCCGATCAAGCGGACCCGTCTTGTCCCCAAGGCCGAAGTAATGCTCATCCGCCGGCATGGCCTTGTAGACGCGAAATTCTTTTCCATCAAACTGCGCACGGCGGGCGTCTTCGTTCAACACGTTGCCGGCGTGGTCGAGAATCGTGATGCGAAGGGTCTTGCGATCGACCACTACCCGGAGTGCACTGGTGCGGAACCCGGCCGAGGCTGAAGTGATCTCTGGCGTGACAGTCGCGGAGCTGGTCCTGGAGCCAGGCAGGACTGCCCAGGATGCGTCTTCCGGCAGCGCGCCACCGGGCACGATGCGCACGCGCAACAGGTCGTCACGCAACGCAGTGATTTGCTCCCGCTCACTCGCAGTCCGAATATCTATTCCGTTGGGCAGCGGCGTAACTCGGGCCGGCTGAGCAAACGCAACGATCGCGGGCAGAGAAAAGAGCGTGCTGGAGACAACACTAAGCGGCCATGAGCTGCGGATTCTCATCTCGAACGGGTCAACTTTCCTTTTTAATTTCTGCTTCAGGGGGTTGATTTTGGTAGATCATCCCCGGCCGGCTGGCTGGAATCTTCGAGCGCAGTGACCGCTCTTTTTCGCCTTTGCTGTTCCATCAGTTTCACCTGCTGCATCGCTTCCTCCGCTTTTTTGGTATCGCCGGCCTTGCGATACATGCGAGCGAGCTTGTAGTAGGTGCTGCCATCCCGATCTGCGGCGAGGCCCATCTCGAGTTGAGCGATCGCATCCTGGGTTCTTCCCGTCTCGGCATAGACGGTGCCGAGCAGCGCGTGCACGTGGGGCAGCATCTGCGGCTTCGCCGCGAGGCCCTTCAGCAGGAACGGTTCAGCGCCCGCAAAGTCGTGGCGCGCAATCAGCGCCTCGCCCATCAGCACATTCAATTCCGGGTCGCCTGGGTTTGCGGTCAAGGCGCTGTTTGCGGTCGTAATCGTGGCGTCGATGTTCGCATCGCCAAAATATGCGTAGGCCAGGCCAAGCAGCGCGGCGTGATCCGCGGGGGAAATCTCCAATGCCATTTTGTATTGGGTCTGGGCGTCGTCGTAGAGCTGCCTCTGACGGTACATATCTCCCAGCAAAACGTGGCTGGGGGCAGAGTTCGGCGCCAACTGCTCGAAGTGCGCCAACGCTTGAAGGGCTAACGCCTGGTTTGCTTTGATCGACCAATAGAGGCCACCCGCCGCGTGAGATGGCCGGGCGGCCAGGGTTTCCCCTGCACTCGACGCGAGCGCATAATCACCGGAATAGTAGGCGCAAGACGAGAGCTGCAACAATTCACTTTCACTTCGACCAGGTAAATTATTCTTGAGCATTGCTGTGCATTCTGGCCCCGTTTTCCCGCTGCGCGCGGCGGTCAGTGACTGATATACATCCGCCTGCATTCTTCCGGAAGCTTGCTCTTGCGTCAGGAACTCGGCAATCCCGCACTCTGCCTGCTCGTGCGAGAATTCCGACGCGGCATCCTGCCATTTTTGTTGTTTCACATACATGAATCCGAAGGCCGCATGCAGGCAGGGTGGCTGCGGCTGGGCAGCAATTGCTTTGTTGAACGAATCCGTCGCCTCGAGATATCTCGATTGCCTCACCATCGACTCGGCATAAAGCGCCTGCGCGTAAGAAGAATGCGGGCCGTCAGTCGACAACTTGCGCGCGTCTTCTTCCACATGGTCGAGGTAAGCCATACCCTGGCCGAGCCAGGCGTCGCTTTGTTTCGGATCGAGCTCGGTTGCGTGGTTGAACTCCCGTGCTGCCGCAGGGAAATTACCCGCAGCGGAATAGGCCCGTCCCAGTGCAAGTGGCGCTTCCGGATCTGTCTTGTTCATCCGTTCCGCCTTGACCAGGAATTGAATGGCTGTGTTGGTGTTGCCCGCATGCAGTTCATCGATCCCCAGGAACAGGTTGGGGACATAGAGCCCAGGTTTGAGACGGATCGCCTGCTGGAAGCTTCGGATCGCTTCGGCATAGTCTCCCCCTTCATGCTCCATCAGCCCCAGGTTGGCCCACATCTCTGCACTCTCGGGATGGATCTTCACGGCTTGCTTGTAACTTTCAGCGGCTGCCTTGAAATCATTCCTGCCCATTGCTTCCTGAGCCGCGGCGACGACCGCCGCATACCTGGCTGCCGAGTCCCGTTGGCTAAACGCGGACGCAGGTATAGCCAACAGGAACAGGAGCAACCATGTGCAGCGGATTTTCAATGAGGCATCACCAATAGAACTTCCCGGCAAATTGAACCGTTCTGCTGGGAAAGGAGTTGGTAATCTGTCCCAGGCTGGAGGAACAGCTGGCTTGTGCATTTGGATCGCAGCCAGTGTAGCTCTCACCTCCACCCGCCGGGGCATAGAACTGCGGGTGGTTGAAGGTATTAAACATCTCCGCCCGGAACTGTAACCGCCTGGATTCACCGAGCCCCCAATTCTTCATGATCGAAGTATCCCAGTTCTGGTAACCGGGACCACGCAGATAAGAGAAGAAGCGGGGGGCAGTGCCAAACGTTCCGTAGGGCGCGTAAGCAAACGCAGCGGTGTTGAACCACTCGTGGATCGACGGATTCGATACGTGGAGGTTGCCAACCACGTCCGGCCTTGGATTGCCTCCGTAGGAGGCAATATCGTTTCCGCCCACGCTGATGGGAATGCCCTGCTTGAAGCTGGCAATCTGCGAGACCTCCCAACCACCGATCACGGCGTCGGTGAGACGGTTGAAGTTTGAGCCGACAGCCTTACCCCGGCCAATTGGAAGTTGATAAACGTAGCTGGCGACCAGGGCATGAGGGATATCGGATCCATCCACGCTCTTCTCCGCCGCGAGGTTGTAGTTGTTCGCCGGTCCCGGGTTGCCGGAGTACGACCATGAGTTGTTGCCCTCAACGTTATCGAGGAACTTCGAATACGTGTAAGAAACCAGCGCAGTGAGGCCTTGACTGAAACGGTGATTGTAGCTGACCTGCAACGCGTTGTAGTTAGAGAAGCCTACCGGTGCATCGTTCTCGGTCACACCGCAATACTGCGAATACGGAGCGAGCAGCTGCGACTGCACCACGGTTGGCTGATCGAGGCCGCAGGAGCTGGTTCCGGCGGCAATGTGTCCATAGAAGGGGTTGGGAACCAGGGCGTTCAATGCCGATTGGCCCATGGGCAAATAGTTCGGATTCAACTGCGTCCTGTTGAGATTGCTGGTGATGATGTGAATGCCATGGTTGCCCACGTAATTCACGTCGAGGCGGTCGTTGGCAGTGAAGGCATACTGCCAGCCGAGGAGGTACTGCTGCACGTAGCTTGATTTGCGGGAGATGAAATTGCTGGTAACACCGTTGCCCACCTGCTGCAGCTCGCCGAGAGAGTTCCCGGTAATCGGAATAAACCCATTCGGCCACGGATTCGCAACTGTGACTGCAGGGTTTGGACTGATGGTATTCAGGGTAACGGGTGAGACGGTGGTACTGGCAAACCCAGCGCTCTCCGTTTCGAAGCAGCAGGAAATGGATGGGGGATAGAAGATTCCATACCCACCACGCGCCACGAACTTCGGAGACACCTGGTAGGTGAACCCAATGCGCGGGGCCACGTTGCCGTAGTTCGTGCTGTAAGAACTGCGGTTACTGGAGGAAAGGAACTCCAGCGCACCGGGGAGAGTCTCACCGACAGCCGAGCCAATGGGATTGAGCGCAGTTGGATTGAAGACCGACGAAACATTGTGGCGGTAGGTAGGAGCGGTTTGAATTTCATACCGGATCCCGAGATTCAGTGTCAGCTTGGGGAGGGCGTTCCAGTCATCCTGCACATACCAGCCGAAATAGTGGGTGGCTACCGCCGGGTTGTAAGTGGTACCTGCAGACGTGGGATTCTTGCCCGGGGGTGCGGTGTTGTCGAGCACCCCCATTAACAACTGCGCGACTCCACTGCCAGTGGAAAATCCGGTCGGGTTGTTCGGGTCAGGACCGCTGGTAAAGGTGCCCGCGGAATCGAGAGTCGATTGGAAGTAGTTTGCCTGGTCGTCCTCGAGTTCGACGCCCATGAATCCGAAGTTCACTGTGTGCCGACCCAGTGACTTGATGAAGTCAGTAGAAACACTGCCGATGGGGCCGTGGTTGGTCACGGTCTCATTGGTAAGCGGACCGAGCGGCGATACGCCACCGATGTTCACGATGGGAAACTCCGGACTGTTTTTATCCAGATACGACGGCAATCCGATGCTCGAAGGTTTGAACCCTCTCGACTGATTGGTCGAGGTTTCGTGCCAGAGCTCGACCCCGGCCAGAATATTCATGGTGAAGGTGGGGGTGAAGACCTGGCTGAATCCGGCAGCCATGTTGTAGCGGTTGTTAGGCCGGTCATTCCCCGGTCCGGCTGGATTGTTACCACCCCAAAATTGCGGAGTCCCGGTCTTGAACTCCTGCTTATAGGAGTAGCGGAAGTAGAGCCGCGAAGAGTCTTTGATGTTGTGGTCTACCCTGAATCAGATACTCGTTCGAGTGTGCTGGAGCGGTGCCGGAAGCAACGAAATTATTGTTGAGCCCCGATCCAGTCGGGGTCGGATAGTAGCCCACTAGTTTGGCTCCGATGGGATCGAGCGGGCCCAGAGTAGTGATGTCGTTATTGGCGATGGGGTCGCGAATATAGCCGGTCTTGGTGGCGATCAGACCGGTCGTCGGATCGACCGCGCCCTGGGTGATAGCACGCGTGCTGCGCGGATTGTAGATCTGCCCTACGAAGATCGGTCGCCCAGCGCATCGGTGCCCTGCTGCGGACCGAGCAACTCGGCAAATTGACCGGCGCGGAAATTCGAGTCCGGAACGGTGAAGGTGGAATTCGTCGGCGTGGCGAGCGTGAGTCTTTCAAAGAGCCCGAAGATGAAGGTCTTCTCTCTCTGCCGGTAAGTCCAGGAATGTACAGCGGGCCGCCTGCTGAACCGCCGTACTCATTCCGATTGAAGCTTTCCCTGGCCAGCCCGTTGTGGTTGTTGAACCAGAGGTTGGAATCAAGAGCCGAGTTTCTGTAGAACTCATAGGCGTCGCCGTGGAATGCGTTGGACCCGGACTTGGTGACCACGTTCACGACATTGCCCGTGCTCCAGCCGTATTGGGCGGTGAAGGAATTGTTCTGGATCTTGAACTCCTGCACAGAGTCCACCGAAGGCACGTAGTCGACCGCGCCCCATTCCGGGTCGGTATCCCACACACCATCGAGCAGGTAGGCCGAGGTTCCAAAGAATCCGCCGGCAAAGTTGAGGAAGGAAATGTCCTGGTCGGCGTTGTCCGTGCTTGGACCGCCGCCGCCTAACAGCATCTGGCTCTCAGAGGTGTTGTTTACCGAGGAGTTCAAGGTCGCCAGGCCATAGACGTTGCGCAGATTGAGCGGCAGCTCGACAACTTCTTTCGCGTCGATATCGGCGGCTATGTTTGCGTTCTGGGTATTCAGATTGGACGCCTGCGCGTTGACGACTACCTGTTGCTCCTGGGTTCCGACCGTCAGCGTCACGTTCTGGGCGGCGGATTGGCCGGCGTCCAGCACGATCCCGTTCTGCGCGTAGGGACGAAAGCCATCCATCTTGACGGTCAGCCCGTAGGTGCCGGGGGGCAACTGAACGAATGAGAAGCGACCGCTTGCGTTGCTGGTGGCCTCACGGGTGGTGCCGGTCTCCGGGCTGGTGAGGGTCACCTTAGCCTCGGGGATCAGCGCGCCGCCGGGATCACTGACGGTTCCGCTCAGAGTTGCGGTGGTGGTGGCCAATTGTGCATTGGCGCGGTATGACCCGCCAACCAGGACTGCCAGCAGAACCGTGACGATACTGCAGAAAGAACGTCCTTTGCTTCTCACTCCAGCCTCCTAAAAAACTGCCAGTTCGACCATTCCCCCGCTTTTCGCGGTTTTAAAAAACCGGAATGCTTCGACGGCAGCCCTTATAGCGGTTGGAATTTTTCCCGCGTAAGGTCCTTGCGGTAAACGGCCCATTCTTAACCGTTAAGACCCCAGGCAAAATTATTGATTTAATAGGAACTTACGATGTCGTTCCGGCTGTTAAGCAATGGCTGCCCGGGCGTATAATTCACCCCGTGCTTGAGAGCAGTCCATGTTGAATGATTCCGCTACGGTCACCGCAGCGTTCACGGATGAAGAGAGAAAGGCGATTCACGAGCAGCTGGAACGGCTGCTGAGCAACTCTCATTTCAAGCAAAGCCGTCGATTTCCGTCTTTTCTCCGTTTTGTCATAGACCACACTCTTCAGGGCCAAACCGACCTGCTCAAGGAGCGGACCCTGGGCATCGAGATCTTCGGCCGGGAAGCCGACTACGATACCGCCTCCGACCCGATTGTTCGGGTAACGGCAACGGAAATCCGCAAACGCATCGCGCAGTATTACCAGGAACCCGGACACGAGACCGAACTACGGGTCTCGCTTCCCGCGGGCTCCTACATCCCTCAATTCCACTGGCCGCAGGCGGCAAAGGAAACCAGCCACACGGAAATAGTGGTTGCCTCGCCCCGCCCGTTCCCGTTCCCGCCGAACCGCTGGAATTGGAAACCACACCGGACCCGAGCCGCCGAGGATTCTGGCGACCGATCACGGCTGGGATTCTCGCCACCGTCGTCTTGTGCGTGGCGGCAACCTATCTATGGCGTTCGGCACAACGTTCCGCGTTCGACTTTTTCTGGGGGCCATTGGTCAATTCGAGCGAGCCGGTCCTGTTTTGCGTCGCCGATCAGAGCCGCTACTCCACCATCACCCTGCGTGATGCCGCGGACCCTTCACGGCAGACCCAGCTGCAAGACAATTTAACCGCCATCATCATTGACGACCTGAACCCGATCGTCCGGGTGGCGGGCCTGCTGCAATCCAATGGCAAGAAGTACACCTTAAAAGGTGAGGGCACGACCAATCTCATGGATTTGCGCAACGGACCCACGGTGTTCATTGGCGCCTTTGACAACGCCTGGACGCTTCGGCTCACCGCACCCTTGCACTACCACTTCGCGAACAACCCGGACATGACGGATTTCGCCATCGTCGATAGCACCAAACCCGGGCAGCCAGGCTGGGTGGTCAATCGTTTCCAGCAGATGACCACCAACAACTATCGCGACTACGCCATTGTGGCCCGTTTTACCGATAGCACCACCGGCAAGCTGGCAGTAGTAGCCGCCGGCGTGGCTGGGGCGGAACCCGGGTCGCCACCGAATACCTGACCGATCCCGCCGACCTGGCGCAACTGGAGCGCGCCGCCGGGAACAAGAAAAACATGGAAGTCGTGCTCAGCACGCAGATTATCGATGGCGAGCCCGGGACCCCCAAGGTGGAAGCTAGCTACTTTTGGTAGCGCCCTTGTCTTCGAGTTTCATCGCCTCGGGATCCCAATGCACCACCGAATTGTGTTCGTAGCTCAGGTTACTGAGCAGGGCAGCTCCCGCCGCACGGTAACCGAACACCGCATCTTCCACCACAGGTTGGCGTGACCGCACGGACGCGAAGAAATTCCTGAAGTGGTCGTAACTGTCGCTGTATCCAGCCGCCGCCGTGTATTTTTCGTATTCCAGCTGCGGCGCCCCCATGGGATGCTCGCGGGGATACTTTTCCCTGTACTCGACCAGGATTTTCTTTTGCATCGCCTCGGTGAACGTTCCAATCATCAGGCCAGGCTCTTTCTCGCGAGGCGTCCGGCTCACGATGACACTGTTGCCTGCGATTTCCATCGTGCCTTCGGAGCCAGTGAAGATCAGACCTTCGTTTTCCGCGCCGCCGTTCACGAAGTTCACCCGCAGGCTCAAATTGAAGCCCTGGGGATAGTCAAAGAGACCGAGCATCACGTCGGGCACGTCTCGCCCGTCTTTCCAGAAACGTAGACCTCCGGTTGCCATAGCGCGCGTAGGCCCATGGGAACCGGTGATGAAGTGAGTTCCGCTGAACAGGTGGACAAAGAGATCGCCGGCCACCCCGCTGCCATAGGCTTTCCACTTACGCCATTGGAAAAAGTGCTCGCCGTTAAAGGGAATCTGCGGTGCAGTCCCGAGAAAGCGCGGCCAGTCACAAGTTTCGGTCGAGGCGTCGGGAGGCACGGTGTAGTTCCAGGCGCCGATCGACGAATTGCGATCCCAGCGTGCGGTCACCATGTTCAGTTGTCCGATGGCGCCGGCGGCGAGTAGCTCTTTTGCCTTGATATAGATCACCGAGCTCACGCGCTGGCTTCCAACCTGGATGATCCGGTTGTTGGCGCGTGCGGCTTCGATCATCTGCGGCCCGTCGGCATACAGATGAATCATCGGCTTCTCGCAATAAACATCTTTACCCGCCTTCATGGCATCCACGGCAACCTGCTTGTGCCAGTGGTCGGGGGTACCGATGATGACGGCGTCGATATCCTTGCGCTCCAGGATCTCGGCGTAATTGCGCGTGGTGAATATGTCGCTGCCCCAGAGTTCCTTGCTGTGCTCGAGCCGGCCGGTGTAGCAGTCCGCAACGGCAACCAGCTTCACTCCCGGAACCTGTACCGCAACCTTGGTATCTCCCTGACCCTGGCCTCCGGCACCGATCAGCGCGATCTGGATCTGGTCGTTCGCCGCAACAGGCTTGGCAGGCTCAGCCTGAGCCTCGGCCAGCAGATGTGTTTTTGGCCCCAGCAGCGTTTCCACCGTTGCCGCCGCGCCGGCCACCTTAAGAAAATTCCTGCGATTCAAATCGAGCACAGTTGTCCTCACAGCTGAAAGTTTCCGCCGTCTGTAACCATACAGCCTGGGTGCATCGAAAGGCACGGTTGGGGTCGTAGCAAGTTGGGGAAAGACGCGAAAAAGAGTTGGACTTTAGAGTCTGCACCTTGACTCTAGAATTTGGGAAGCCCGAAGGGCGCCGCCCTTCGGGCTTCCACAAATTCTGGAGTTGATATGCAGACTCTTAGCCCCTGCGTTTTTGCTGCAGATTTCGCGGCGGCAAGGGAAACCTGACTCCAAAGCTTGTTGCCGGCCGGTTTCCCCAGCTACATGACGAAGGCCAGGTTCTCCAGTTCTTTTTGCATGCAATCGAGATTGCAGCCCATTTCTTCGAGGCGGCTGATGGCGTTGCGAGCAGCGGGAGCGCTCACGCCATATCCGCGCCCGGTGAGGAAGCCACTTAGAACTTCAGCAGCTTGCCAGGAATCGATTCCGGATTGCAGGAGCTCGTTGCGTAGGTTCAACAGCTCGCGTGCAGAGAACTTTTCGATCTTGGCGTTTGCAGACATTGCGATTTTTCCTCTCTCACCTCTGGTACTTCGAGGCCCAGGCACCATTGACAACATTGCCGTCGACCGCTGCCGTGCATCCGATCTGAGGCAAAAACCAACCAGTTCCGTCTCTTCTATTCTTATGAACCCGCAACGAACCCATTTCGTTGCGCTCGCCCTGTTACTACCTTGCGCTTGTACTGCAACACCAACGCTGCACTGTAGATGGCGATATGCTCTTTTGATGCGAGAATGCCCTGCTGGATGTATCGGACGCTGGAATCATTTCAGCGAGGACCCAGGCACATCAATCGCGCGAATCCATACAACGCATCGTTATGGGAAAGCCTGTCCTAACCTGGTCTCGCTCTCCTCATTCAGTTCTTATGAACTAATAGACTAATTTCAGGCGGAGTGGTGAGCAGAGTAAGTAAAAGTTCACGCAGCCGGAGGCTCCGGCGTGGCGCGATGCTCGAGCATCACTGGAATACCATCCTCCACCGGATAATAGCGGCCACAACCGGTGCAATGCAGCCAGGCGTGTGAGGATTCGTCTGGACCCGCGGTGAGCTCGTGATGACATACCGGGCAAACGATAACCTTGAGCAGGGTCTGGGAAAGAATTGGCGCCATCTGCTGAGTTTAGACCTTAAGACGGGCCCATTTACCATGAGCGCATGGCTAGAGTTTTGGATGGAACCGCAATCGCTGCAGAAATCAAGGCGGAGGTCAGGGAAGAAGTGGAGCGGCTGGCGCTCGAAGGCATAAGGCCGGGGCTGGCTGCAGTGCTGGTGGGGCATGTTCCGGCTTCGGAGATTTATGTGCGCAGTAAGGTCAAGACCTGCGACGCATTGGGACTCTTCAGTGAGCTCATCACGCCTCCTGAGACCGTGACTACGGAAGAGATGCTGGCCCTGATCCGCCAGTTAAATGCACGCCAGGACATCGACGGGATATTGGTTCAACTGCCGCTGCCGGCACATGTGAACGCCAAATTACTGCTCGAAGCAGTGAGTCCCGACAAGGATGTAGATGGCTTTCATCCGGTCAACGTGGGCAGGCTGCAGACGGGACAGCCGGCGCTCGCTCCCTGCACTGCGGCGGGCATCATCGAGATCCTCAAGCGCAGCCGTCTGCAGATTGCGGGACAGAACGCAGTGGTGGTGGGGCGCAGCGACATTGTGGGAAAACCCACCGCGATCCTCCTGCTGGCTGAGAACGCGACGGTAACCGTGTGTCACTCAAGGACGCGCGATCTGGCTTCGTACACCCAGCGTGCAGACATACTGGTGGTAGCGATCGGCAAACCTGCATTCGTGACTGCGGAGATGGTTAAACCGGGAGCTACGATTCTGGACGCCGGCATCAATCGGGTCACAGACCGGGCCGAGTTCGAGCGCTACTTTGCCGGCGATGCCGGGCGCGAAGCGTCATTCCTGCAAAAGGGTTCTACGATCGTGGGCGATGTGCTGCCCAAGGCCTATGCAGTGGCCGGAGCCTATACCCCGGTTCCTGGCGGCATCGGGCCACTCACCATTGCCATGCTGATGGCAAACACCGTGCGCGCCGCCAAACTTCGGCGCGGGCTGCCGGTTTAGGATGCTGCGGGTTGGATTGACAGGAGGCCTGGGCAGCGGCAAGAGCACCGTGGCGGGCATGTTTGAGCAGTTGGGCGCGGCCGTCATTTCCGCCGACCAACTCGGACGCCAGCTGATGCAACCAGGAGAGCCGGTGTACGCCGCGATCGTGCAAAGGTTTGGCCCCGCGGTGGTGCGCGGCGATGGCTCGCTCGATCGCAAAGCACTGGCCAAGTTGGCCTTTCAGGATAATCAAGCGGACACGCTCAACCACATCGTGCATCCTGCCGTGGTTGATGCCGAAGAGGAATGGATGCGCGGCGTCTTTGCCGCTGATGCGGCACGTGTCGCCATTGTGGAATCCGCGCTCATTTTCGAGGTCGAGAAATGGGGCACTGCACCGGGGTGGACACAACGATTCGACAAGCTGATTCTTGTCACGGTGCCGGATGAAGTGAAAGTTAAGAGGTTTGTGGCGCGGATGAGCGGAAGCGAAGGGGCGGAAGCAGATGCACGCGCGCGGATCGCGGCACAAATTCCCGATCAGGAAAAGGCGGCCCGTTGCGACTTTGTCATCGACAACACCGGCTCAGTCGAACAGACACGAAAAGTGGTGGAAGGGATTTACCGCGAACTGGTGGAAGCGGCGCGATGAAGCAAAAAACCGTGGAAATGATCTAATAGACATTAGCTCGCTATGAAGATTCGCCCTGTCATTCTTATCGTTTTGCTGGTAGGCGCTTTCGTCTACATCACCTCTTACGGCGATTTCCACGGCGCCCGCAACCTGCCGATCTCGAATCTCTTTCGGCGGAGCCCGATGCACTTGATCGAGGCGGACGCACAGCCGGCCTATACACCAGAAGAGGCAAACCGCATTGCGGTCTATAAGCGCACCTTGCCGTCGGTGGTGAATGTCACTTCTTCCGCTCTGGCGTTTGATTTTTTCTACGGTGTGGTCCCGCAGAGCGGCCAGGGTTCTGGGTTCGTCCTCACCAAAGACGGGCGCATCATCACCAATTACCACGTGATCCAAAATGCGCAGAAGGTCGAAGTCACCACCAGCGACAAACACAACTACAAGGCGCAGGTGATTTTGCAGGACCGGGCACATGACCTGGCGCTGCTGCAGATCGACGCCAAAAATCTCACCCCGTCCATCCTGTCCCAATCGAATGACCTGCAGGTTGGTCAGAATGTCTACGCCATCGGCAATCCTTTTGGACTGAATGGCACCATGACCACGGGGATCATCAGCTCGATCCGGTCAGTGCAGGAGCCGCAAGGCCCCACGATCGATAAGGCGCTGCAGACCGATGCTGCCATCAATCCCGGCAATTCCGGCGGACCGCTGCTGAACTCCCGCGGCGAGGTGATCGGCATGAACACGCTGATCGCCACCGGGGGCGCGGAACAGAGCTCCGGCGTGGGCTTCGCCATTCCGATCGATACCATCAAGGCGGTTCTCTCGGACTACAGCAAATACGGCCGCGTACGCCGGCCCTCGCTGGGTATCGCTTCGCTGGCCATCGGGCCGGATCTTGCGGAGCAGATTGGCTTGCCGGCCGACTACGGCGTGCTGGTGCAGAAGGTTATCCCGGGAGGAGCAGCAGAGCGTGCCGGCTTGCGCGGGGGCACCCAGCAGGCCTACCTGGGCAATACACCCATCTACCTGGGCGGCGACTTGATTGTCGCCATCGACCAGGACCGGGTGACCAATCCGCAGGATGTTTCTGAAATCATGGATCGCCATCAGGCCGGCGATTCAGTCACCGTGACCTTTTACCGCGGATCGCGGAAGATGACGGTCAAACTCACGCTGGGCGAGGCTCATTCCGTTTCTGTTTGAGCGGCCACAAAGCGCCGTCCTGTCACACGATATTTGCCGGAAAGCACGCGGTTGATCGCCTCGGCGTAGGCCACGTGTTCCTGAGCGAGAATGCGCGCCGCCAGCGTGTGCTCGTCATCCTGGGCCAGTACGGGGACCGTCTTCTGCACCACGATCACACCATGGTCCAGCTCCTCATCGACAAAGTGCACGGTGCAGCCGGAGACCTTGACCCCATATGCGAGGGCCTGACGTTGCGCCTCCAGACCGGGAAATGCTGGAAGCAGCGAAGGGTGGATGTTGAGAATGCGTTGCGGGAAGGCGCGAACAAATTCGGCTGACAACAGCCGCATGTAACCGGCAAGACAGACCAGGTCGACTTGATGCGCGCGGAGGGTCGCGACGATCGCCGCATCATGCTCGGCGCGCGGCCGTCCCTTTGGCTCGATCACCTCGGCAGCGAATCCCCTATTCCGGGCCGCTTCGATGCCGGGTGCATCGAGGCGATTCGAGATCACGACCGCAATACCGGCATTGGCTATCTGGCCTTGAGTGATTGCGTCGGCTATGGCAAGGAAGTTTGAACCACGCCCGGAAAGCAGGATACCCAGGCGGTGCGACGTCACGTGTACAACACCTTGCGGTCGCCCTTGACCGTGCGCCCGATGACGCAGAATTTCTCCCCGGCGCGGTCAAGCATCGACTTGGCGCGGCGGAACTTGTCTGCGGGTACCACCGCGATCAGCCCGATCCCCATGTTGAAGGTGCGCAGCATCTCTTCCGGCTCCACGCTGCCCAGTTGCTGCAGGTGGGTGAAGATGGGAGGGGGAACCCACGATCCGGTTTCTACCACCGCCGAGATTGCCTTGGGCAAAATGCGAGGCAGGTTTTCCGTAATTCCGCCCCCGGTGATGTGGGCCATGCCCACCACCAGATCGGCGGCGGTCAGCTTCTTGATCACCGCCAGGTAGCTGCGATGTACCTTCATCAGGGCCGCGCCGGCCTTGTCTTTCAATTCGTTCACGTACTGGTTGGGCGCATAGCCCGCAACCTCAAAAAATAATTTCCGCGCCAGGGAGTAGCCATTGGTGTGCAGACCGGTAGAGGGGAAACCGATCAGCACATCTCCGGGCTCAATCTTGCTGCCCGTAATCAGCTTTTCGCGGTCGACCGCTCCCACGATAAAGCCGGCCAGATCGTACTCTCCATCGGAGTAGAAGCCGGGCATTTGTGCTGTCTCTCCTCCGATCAGCGCACAGCCGTTGGCGCGGCAGGCTTCGGCCACGCCGCTGACCACGGTCTGGGCAACTTCGTCATCCAGCTGACCGATGGCGAGATAGTCCAGAAAGAAGAGCGGCGTCGCGCCCTGGACAGCAACATCGTTTACGCAGTGATTGACGAGGTCAGCGCCGACGGTGTGGTGCATTCCCAGGGCAAAGGCCACCTTCAGCTTGGTGCCGACACCGTCCGCGCTCGAAACCAGGACTGGGTTGGCGTACTTTGCTGTATCCAGGCGGAAGAGGCCGCCAAAACCGCCTATTTCACCGAGAACCTGTTTGTTGAAGGTTTTTTGCGCAAGATACTTAATGCGCTGCTTGGTGCGGTCCCCCTGGGAGAGATCCACCCCCGCCGAAGCGTAGGTGACAGGCGGCTTGTTCGATTTTCGTGTCGCGTCCGGCAAGGCTTTTCCAAATTCGCGTGGGATCTTTGTTTCGATCGGATGGAAAGGGTACCCGAGAACAGCCAGTTTAACATCGCCCTATACTGAATCCCATGAGTCGAAAAGAGTCCCGAGAACTGAGTCGTTCCAAAGCTTTGCAGCGACGCGCCGAGCAGTACCTGCCGGGAGGGGTCAATTCGCCCGTGCGTGCCTTCCGCGCCGTCGGGGGAGACCCGCCGTTTCTGGCTCGAGCCGAGGGCGCGTACCTGTGGGACGCGGACGGAAATCGCTACGTGGACTACTTCGGTTCCTGGGGGCCGATGATCCTGGGCCACGCCCATCCCCTGGTGGTGGAGGCGATTCAGCGGGCGGCGGAGCGGAGCGCAAGCTTTGGAGCGTCCACCGCGGCCGAGGCCGACCTGGCGGAGCTGGTGATTTCAGCCATGCCTTCCATTGAAAGGATTCGCTTTGTCAGTTCGGGGACGGAAGCGACCATGTCCGCGATCCGCGTTGCGCGGGCGTTTACCGATCGCAAGTATGTGATTAAGTTCGAGGGCTGTTATCACGGGCACTCGGATGGGCTGCTGGTGAAGGCGGGGTCCGGGCTGGCTACTTTCGGCCTGGCCGGCTCAGCCGGCGTGCCGCAGGAGATCGCGCACTGGACGCTGCCTCTGCCCTTCAACGATTTGGCGGCGGTTGAGGAGGCCTTCGCCCAGCACAAGGATGAGATTGCCTGCGTGATCGTGGAACCGGTCGTGGGCAATATGGGGTGTGTGCCTCCCGGCCCGGGTATTTGGAGGGCTTGCGCCGGATTACCCAGGCGACCGGTAGCCTGCTGATTTTCGACGAGGTCATGACCGGCTTTCGGCTGGCCCTGGGTGGAGCGCAGGAGGTGTTTGGCATCGACCCTGACTTGACCTGCCTGGGAAAAATCATCGGCGGGGGTCTGCCCTGTGCTGCCTTTGGCGGCAAAGCCCGGATCATGAATCTGCTGGCGCCGCTGGGCCCGGTCTATCAGGCCGGCACGCTGAGCGGCAATCCGCTGGCGATGGCCGCCGGGATTGCTACGCTGCAGTATCTGGCAGCTCATCGGGAGTGAGGTGTATACGGGGCTGGACACGCGCACTGCGGCGGTCGCAGAGGGGATATCTGCAGCTGCCCGGGATGCTGGAGTTGCGGTAGAGACGAATCGTGCGGGCTCCATGGTCACGTGGTTTTTTTCGGGCGTGCCAGTCACGGACTTTTCCAGCGCGGCGGCATCGGATACGGAAGCTTTTGGCCGGTTTCATCGGGCCATGCTCGATGAGGGGGTATGGCTACCGCCCTCTCAGTTTGAAGCGGCTTTCCTCGGCACCGCTCACACCAGCGCGGATATCGACTTCACGGTGGAGGCCGCTCGCAAGGCGTTCGCGTCTATGAACGCCACACACGCATGATCAGCAGGTCTCAAAAGCGAGACCTGGGCCGCCCGCCGGGAAATGCACAAACAAAGCGAACTATGCGAACTAATTCCCGGACGACTTCGGCGATAGGGCGCATGAATCCCTCGGTTCGCTCGGGATGACAAAGCGGAGGTCGCGATTCTAGCTAAATATAAGCAGATGATGGGTGATGCCGGCGCGATCCTATCCCCAGGCATCCACGGTAACGATACGCAGGCCGCTCCCAACCCAGGAGTCAAGAAGCATCCAAGTTGCCGCCAGGGTGACAGAGCGGTCGGTTCCCAGCGCTCTGTGTCCGCCGTCATGGAGTAGAACGTTGCTACCCCTGAGCCGCGCGCTGGTTGCTTTGAACCCCGCGTTGTACACGCTCTGCAAGTGCCTCCGGGTCAGTCGCGTCCCAGTCATGCGCGGTGACATTCCACATCACGGGTGTAAGCCCAAGTTCTCTCGCAGTGCGCAACACATCCGGCCGGCGGGCGCCGAAGGGCGGACGAAAATATTTCACGGCTTCACCCGTCGCGTCCTCAATCGCTGCGGTACAACCGGCAAGCTCTTCACGGACGCGCGCGGGGCGCTCCCACATCAGAGAAGGATGGCTCATGGTGTGATTCCCCACCAGATGGCCGGCTTGTCGGACCGCGCGGACGATATCAGGACGCCGCCGTACGAAGTCGCCAATCAGGAAGAAGATCGCCCGCGCGTGGTGGTGAGCTAGCAGATCGAGCAATTGCAGGGTGTACGGATCGTTGGGACCGTCATCAAAGGTCAGGGCGACTTCATGGATGTCCGAGCCGGCAACCACAGTGCGCCCGAAAATTTGCGAAGTGGGCCATTGCGCGGCGTAGGCGTACGCCCCCGCGGTTAACCCTGTAATCAAACTCGCCGAGACCACCTGTCGGATCATGCTTCCAAAGTTTAACTGATTGTTATCTTCGGTTTTTCTTCATGACAGATCTTTTTGAGCAGCCTCGATTCATCGCGATCGAAGGACCGATTCGCGTCGGGAAATCGACCCTGGCCGGGATCCTGGCGGAAACCCTGCAGGCACGCCGCATCGTGGAACCGGAGAACAATCCCTTCCTCGACCGCTTCTACCAGGAAATGAGCGGGATGTCTCTCGCCACCCAGATGTGGTTCCTGATAGAGCGATACGACCAGATGCGTCCCTTGGCTAAGGAGCTGTCAGGGAGTGATCCTCGGCCCATCGTGAGCGACTACCTGTTCGAAAAGGACAAGCTCTTCGCTTACATCAATCTCACCGACGCAGAACTGGCTCTCTACAACCGCTACTACCAGACATTCCGCAGCGAAGTACCCACACCCGACCTGGTGATTTATCTGCAGGCCTCTCCCGAGATCCTGAAGCAGCGCCTTAGACGTAAAGGACTCACCCAGGAGCAAGCCATCAGTGACGAATACATCGAGCAGGTGGCGAAGGCCTATGAACATTTCTTCTTCCACTACACGGCCAGTGATCTCCTGGTAGTCGACACCTCGGAAATCGACTTCGTGAATCGCGAGCAGGATTTGGCGCTGCTGCTCAAGCGGCTCTCCGAGCCCATCAAGGGCAAGCAATACTTTCTTCCCCGCACCCCGCTATAATGCCATGGCGAATCGGACGCCTCCGTGTCCGCGGGCAGGGCTGAGCCCACCGTTATTTTGATCCCGACAATTCGTAAGGCGAATCTTCTTTTAGCCCGATACGCGGACACCGGGCAGCGACAAAAAGGAGATCGTCATGTCCGTTCCCCGCTCCCAACTTGCTCCGACCCGCCATCTGACCGATCAGCCCAGCCTGGAGCAGCTGCGAAAACAAGCCAAGGAACTTCTGCAGGAGTTTCGCTCGGGCGCGCCCGATGCGATGGCAGAAGTAAACGTGTTCGAACGCAACCCTGACCGAGAAAAGTTCGCCCTCAGCGACGCGCAGAGGGTGCTTGCGCGCGCTTACGGCTTTGCCAGTTGGCCCAAGCTGAAGGCCTTCGTCGAGGGTGCGAACATCGCGCGATTCGCCGAGGCGGTAAAGGCCGGCGACGTTGCGCAAGTACGAGCCTTGCTCGCCAGCCGCCCTGAGCTGGTGGCAACGGACCGGGCCGAGAACGATGAGCATCGAGGACTGCACTATGCAGTGCTGCGGCGCGATGCCGCGATGGTTCGCCTTCTCATGGAGGCGGGTGCAGACGCACGCAAGGGCATTTGGCCGCACCGCGACGCGACCTCAGCTTTGACGCTTGCACGGGAACGCCAATACGACGAGATCGTCGCAATCATTGAGGAAGAGGAACGCCGGCGGCGAGAGGAAATGAGTTGCTCCAACGCGACCGTTTCCCGATGCAGGATCAGATCAGCGCTGCCATCGCACAAGGAGACGATGCGACCGCGATGCGGCTGCTGGACCAGGACCGCACACTCATTCATGCCTGCGACCGGGATGGTAGGACGCCCCTGCACGTGGCCGCACGAAGGAACCGGCTGGAGTTGGTGGCGTGGCTGCTGGAGCGACGGGCGAATGTGCACAAGAAAGACCCGTCGGAGTTTACGCCCCTCGACCATGCCGCATTGGGGGCACATCCACAGAATAAGTGCGCGGAACGGTTCCCCCGCGTGGCGGGTCTGTTGCTGGAGTACGGCGCGATGCTGACGGTACGCGCAGCGCTCGCTTTGGGAGACCTGCCCCAGGTCCGGCAATTCATCGCGGCTGATCCAGGATTGCTGCGACAAATTAGCGGCTCGGGTGGCCTGTTGACACTCGCCGTGAACCATCACCAAATGAAAAGCGCTGAACTGCTCCTCGATCTGGGCGCGGACGTAGACGAACGCATCCTGCTGGAGGGGTTGAAGAGCCGACCGCAAGTTGGGGTATGCCACTGTGGCATTCGGCGTTAGCGGGCGATCTCGCGATGACCAGGCTGCTGCTTGATCGAGGTGCAGACCCAAATGCGAATGTTTACGCTTCTGGTTGGCCGCTGGGCAACGCGTGGGGCCATGCAGACGATCGAGTAAAGAAATTGCTGCTGCAGCGCGGAGCCAAACGACAGCCGTACATGATCGCCGCGACACACGACGTAGAGGAAGCGAGGAAAATGCTGGCACAGGCGCCCAACGAGGAAGTGGTGAGTGAGTTGGTGTGGTCTGCCGCAGGCCACGGATGTCCGGAGATCGTGGCCATGGCGTTGTCTCATCTCAGTTGGCAGGCCCAAGGACCCTCGCTGGCACTGGGTCCTGATTCAACCGATCCGTGATGCGGGAGGGGACTCCTCGCAAAACGACGGCCATTTTCGTAGCCTGGAGATTTTGCTCAAGCACGGGGTCGATGCCAACGTTCATCGTCGCCATGAAACGCTGTTGCACTTCACCGCAGCCCGCCAAAGTGACCTCTCAGGAAAAGACCGGGCGCGGTTTGCCGCCATGTTGATGGATCATGGAGCGCGGCTGGATATCCGAGACGACATCCTCAAATCAACCCCTTTGGGCTGGGCTTGCCGATGGGGACATAGGGAGCTGGTGGAATTGCTCATTCAGCGCGGAGCGCCGGTGCGGGAGCAGGATGCCGAGCCCTGGGCGACGCCTGAGGCCTGGGCACAAAAAATGGGCCACGGGGAGATTCTCGCCATGCTTAAACACAACTTGCAAAAGGAGTTGGGGTCAGTATAGTCAGATACTTTGCCGGGAGTTATACGGACGGCGTATACTCTCAGCGGTACTGAATCGGGCAGCATCCCGCAAGGGAGTTGCACTGGAGTTCAACATGAGCCTCACGCATTTCCGCAGCGCGGATCCGTCCGCGCCCGCTACCCGGAGCCCGGGTGACCATCCAAACCCTTCAAGAGAAAAAAACCCAGGCGACAGCCCATCGTCGCCCTGACCGCCTACGACTATGCCACCGCCCGGGTGGTGGACGAGGCCGGAGTCGACATCATCCTGGTCGGCGACTCCCTCGCCATGGTGGTCATGGGCTATGACAGCACGCTCCCCGTCACCATGGAGGAGATGTTGCATCATACCCGCGCCGTACGCCGCGCGGTCAAGCACGCCATGGTGATCGCGGACATGCCTTTCGGCTCCTACCAGGTGAGCATCGCGGAGGGCATCGCGAATGCCGCGCGCTTCTTGAAGGAAGCGGGCGCGAAGGCGTGAAAGTCGAAGGCGGAGCGAGCCGCGTGGAATTGGTCAAGCGGCTGACCGACGCCGAGATTCCGGTAGTCGCCCATCTTGGCTTGACGCCGCAATCCGTCCACCAGATGAGCGGCTACAGGGTCCAGGGCAAATCGGTCGCCGCGATCCATGACCTGATCAAGGACGCGCTCGCCCTGGAAGCCGCCGGCGCCTTCGCCGTGGTGCTCGAGGGCATGCCGCGCGAAGTGGCGCAGCGCATCACCGCCGCTCTCCGCATCCCCACCATCGGCATCGGAGCGGGACCGCATTGCGATGGGCAGATCCTGGTGTTGCACGACCTCATCAACCTGTCTTTTTCCCCCCCGGCGAAGTTTGTCCGCCGCTATGCCGACGCCTCGGCATTGATCACGAATGCGGTCGAAAGCTATCGCGAAGACGTAGAAGGACGCCGCTTTCCCAACGAAGAGGAGAGCTACCACCTGTGCAAGGAGACGCTGGCCGCTTTGCTGCCGAGGAATGCGCGTCCAGCGCAAGGCCTAGTGAGATGCGCGTCCTGACGACCATCGCGGAGACCAGGAGCGCGTGTGCGAGCATCCGCGCGCAGGCAAGACTCTGGGCTTGGTGCCCACCATGGGAGCCTTGCACCAGGGTCATCTGTCCCTGGTGCGTGCCGCGCAGGCGAGCTGCGATGTCGTGGCGGTCTCGATCTTCGTCAACCCTACCCAGTTTGCACCCAAGGAAGACTTCGCCCGTTATCCGCGGAACCTTGGAGCAGGATTGCCGGACGCTCGAAGCAGCGGGCGTCGAATTTGTCTTTGCTCCCTCGGTCGAGGAGATGTATCCCGCCGGCGCCAGCACTTTCGTCGAAGTGGCGAGGCCTGAGTGATCGCCTGGACGGAGCGTCGCGTCCCGGCCACTTTCGCGGCGTGGCCACGGTGGTGGCCAAGCTGTTCCACATCGTCGCTCCGGACCACGCCTTTTTCGGGCAGAAGGATGCCGCTCAGGTCGCCGTCCTGCGCAAAATGGTGCGGGATCTGAGGTTTGCTCTCGAGCTGGATGTATGCCCGACGGTTCGGGAGCCGGACGGACTGGCGCTCAGTTCGCGCAATCGCTACCTGAGCGGCGAAGAGCGGCGGCAGGCACTGGTTCTCTCCCGGGCTCTTCAGCGCGGTCGAGCGGCAGGTCCGAGACGGGCGAGCATGACTCAGCTGAAGCTGCTTGCGCGAGGCGCTGCGGATCCTTGGGGAAGAGCCTGCGGTGCAGGTGGATTACTGCCGATCGTCGATCCCGACACCCTCGAGGATGTCCCGGATGTGCGCCATGGCGCGTTGGTGGCGGTGGCTGCGTGTGTCGGCGCAACGCGGCTGATCGACAATCTGCTGGTCTAGGTTAGTCCCGCAGGGACGTCTGAAAGTAGCCCAGGACGCAGTCCTGGGTAGGCATTTCAAACCGATTCAGTCCCGCAAGGGACGGCTGCAATCGGAGCGTGAGATTTCAGCCGTCCCTTGCGGGACTGGCCGGTTTGTTCCATCGTGAACCCAGGACTACGTCCTGGGCTACTTTCAGACGTCCCTGCGGGACTCAGTCGCGCTGAGCCAATCTTTTTCCGCCCGCATATCCGAGCGGCTCCCTTAAGTGCGTTTGGAAACAAAGGGATTTCCGGCGAGCACAAAGCGGGCAGGACGGTCCGCCTCTTTGCGTGATGCCGATCCGGGGCGTCACCAGGATTTCGCCGCCACAAAGCCATCATCCTGAATCTGCAGGTCCGATTTGCGAGAGGTAAAATCGGCGCCGTTATCCCGCTCCCGCGTAATCCCGAAGGCCTGGCACAGCCGCCCGGGGCCAGAGAGTCAGGGCGGCAACCGCGTAGGCTGCGCAGCCACGCCTCGGGCTCTCGCCATGGTCTCCAGGCCGCTGACCGGTTCAAGCGCCCGGAACAAGACGCCGCCAGGCGCGACCATCCGGCTCGCAGGAGACATTCAGGCAATAGTACATGCCGTAGATGAAGTAGACATAGGCATGGCCCGGGGGCCCAAAGAGGACGGCGTTTCTCGCCGTTTTGCCGGGAAAGGAGTGGGACGCAGGGTCGGCCTCGCCGAAGTAGGCTTCTACCTCGACAATGCCGGCCCAGCTTCCCACTCGTCCCCTCGCACCAGCAGCTTGCCCAAAAGCTTCCGGGCCACCAGATCCGGAGCATCGAGATAAAAGTCGCGCGGAACGAGAGCTGCTTTCTTAGCAGTTTTAGCCACGTGCTGCTTTGACAGCGGCAAGAACCTCTTCGGCGTGCCCCTCCGGCTTTACCTTGGGAAAGATCTTGAGCAGCTTCCGATCGCGGCCCGATGAGGAAGGTGGTCCGCTCAATCCCCATCACTTTCTTGCCATACATGTTCTTTTCCTTGAGAACATCAAACTGTTTGCAGACTACTTCGTCTACATCTGCAAGGAGCGTATAAGGCAGGTTGTACTTGTCCTTGAATTTCTTTTGCGCCTTGGGTGTGTCGCGCGAGATGCCCAGAACGACAGCACCGGCCTGCTGTATCTTCTTGAAGACATCACGAAAGCCGCAGGCTTCGATGGTGCAGCCGGGAGTATCGGCCCTGGGATAGAAGAAAAGCACGACCGGTTTGCCGCTAAAATCCTTCAGGTGCACGGTCTTGTCTTCTTCGGTCTGAAGCGTGAAATCGGCAACTTTGTCATTCACTTCCATGAAAAAAGTCCTTCCCCAAAACGAGATGCGATGCAACGAGATTATTCCATGATGACCAATGCTGCACGTGGTCTGGCTCTACTGCTTGCGCTGGCCGCGCCCGCCTGCGGTCAGTACCCGGGGCGTCTCGATGCCAACAAGAAAGCCGCGCCCTCGGTACGCGCAGTGGCCGTACTGGAGTGGACCGGGGAGAGCGGAAAGCCCAGCGCCAGCCGCATCATCCCCATCTCTGTCTTCGACGGGGAACAGTATCAGCCTGGCGGTCTTTACCTCGCCAAGCCCGAGCCCCTGGCTCTGGAACCGGGAACCGAATATGTGCTCGAGGATGCGGGCGTTGCCCGAGGACTTTTCGACGTCAATACCGCACACGACGTGGAAGGCTACTGGTTTGGTTACGGCGCGTGGAAGCCCATGGCCGCGCCCCCCAAACGCGCGAAGCCGAAGCAGGGCAAAAACATGCCCCAGGTGGTGACGGATGCGGGCACCGGCCGTCCGCATTTCAAGGGCCGGGATACGAGCAATTCTGGTTCGACGGATTCTTCTTCGACTCCAACCAGTTCCTCGGCACCCAGCAACCCGCCACCCTCTGGCGATCCGGATCGCCCCACGTTGCGCCGGCGGGCGGACTCGTCCTCATCTTCGCCGGCCCCCAGCGCCAGCGCCGGCAGTACCGACGCCGCGCCGGAGACCGCAATCGGCGGCGCCGACCCCGACCGGCCGCGCATTGTCCACGGCCAGCAGACTCCGACAGACGACTATCAGCCAGCCCAGCTCACCGGCGTTCCCTCCGGCATCCAGCAAATGATCGCGGTTTCCGACGCCAGTGATCGCGAGACGCATCCTTTCGTGTATTTGTGGGCCGACCCCGCGGACGCCACTAAGATGCAGGAGCAAATGGAAGTCGCGGCAGCCGCGGCCATCGCGGCTGCGGCACCACCGGTCAAGACCGCGACGAAACCGCACACCGCCGTCACCCCGGCAAAGCGGCGTAGGGCCGCCGCGACCCCGCCCGCGCCTCCCAAGCCGGTATTCACCAATGAGCGATTCAAAGCCTATGAGCTGACCTTCAGCGGCGGGGCGACGCTGGTCTTCACCGCTGAGACCCAGGATCACGCCGGAAAAACGAAATACGTCACGCTGATCGCACAGCCGGATTTCAACGGTGTTCCCAAAGTATTGTTCAAGTCCGTGACGGACGATGATCACCTGGACGTGACGCCGAGAATGCGGCTGGTCGATGCAGTGGATACGAGAGTCAATAATCGCGGAGATCTGGTCTTTGAACTGCGCAGGGGGCGCGATCGCGAATTCGTGATTTACCGCATCTCCGCCGGGCAGGCAGAGCAAGTCTTTACGACTGGCTCGCTGCCCAATTCAGAAAGCTGATAAGGGATCAGTTCGCGGCAACGAGCATAACCAGGCTCGGGGTTATGCTGCAGGCCGCTGGTGAGGGAGCCTTCCAGGTGGCGCCGTCCGCATAGGTAATCGAGTTCAAATCGATGGAAGTCACCGCCGTGAAGTGGTTCAGCGACAGGTCACGGGAGGCATGGCCTTTGCCTTTCACACCCAGTACGAGATCGATTGTCTTTGTCAGATCTGGCTCGTTGGACTCGGCTTCCATTGCTCTCGGCTTCTTACTAAAGCCGTGAGCGGTGAATTGAGCGCTCACAATGTCCCGCGATGAGGGATTGGTGAGAGTGAGTTGAAGTCGCTGCAATTGAGGGACTACTTTGCTGCCCAGGGCGGTTTTATCGTCGGCATTCACGCTGACTGGAGTTTGCATTGCATGACGCGCCTGGATGTCGATGGGACAACCGGATGTGTTCTCAGAAAGATGCAGCGTGGCGGCCTGTTGTGCAACAGCAAAGGTGCTTACGAGCAGGAAGGCGAGTGGGAGGCTGCTAACGCGATTCATACCTACCTCCAGGTTCGTGCGTAGGCTATAAACGAACGATACTCCTGCGTAAGGTGTCCCGGCAACAGATCCGAGGGTAGTGAGCTCCAGCATTTGGGAGGACCGAGGGGCGCACCGCAGATCCCTCCGCTCCGGTCGGATGACAATTTTGTTTGGGAACGCTAAGTATAGTTTCCAAGATGAATAGTCATCCCGAGCGAAGCCGAGGGATCTGCGGTGTGCCCCTCGGTCCTCCCAAATGCTGGAGGCTCTCACGCAGACTCTTTAGCACCTGAGGGAACTTCGTCCCTCGGCGGCTAAAGCCGCAAATCGTTTTGGATTGAGAAGGGGACGGCCTGAAGGCCGTCCCCTTCACCACCGCGCGGGAAAAGAGATCATGGCGTGGGCAACTTGGTGTTATCCCAGCCTCCGCCCAGGGCCTTCACCAGTTGTACGCTGGCGGCAAACTGGCGGGTGGTGATGTCGGCGGCCGTGCGCTCGTTCGACAATTGCGTGGCCTGTGCCGTAATCACTTCCAGATAAGTAGTGACCCCGCCCTTGTAGCGGTTGGTGGAGATGTCAAGCGAACGTCGTGCCGAATCAACTGCCCGTTGTTGCGCCGCCGATTCGCTATTCAGGATGCGCAAGCCGGAAAGATTGTCCTCAACCTCCTGGAAGGCCTGCAGCACCGTCTCACGATAGTTGGCTACGTTGATCTCATAACCATGCTTCGCCTCCTCCGTAATAGCGTGGCGGCGCCCGGCATCGAAGAGCAACTCCACTGCCGAGCCCCCCAACGACCATAACGAACTCGGTCCCTGGATTAACGTACTCGCGCTCTTGCTCTCGAAACCGCCATTGCCTGTGATGTTGATGGTGGGGTAATAGGCCGCGATCGCAATTCCTATCTGAGCATTGGCCGCATTGGCCCGCCGCTCGGCGGCAGCTACATCGGGACGACGCTCGAGTAATTGCGAGGGCACGCCTACCGGCACCTGTGGCAGTGGCAAATCGAGGGGAGCGAACGCGAGCGAGAAGCTCGAGGCGGGCACCCCGGTAAGAGTGGCGATGGCGTGTTCATACTGAGCACGCGCGACTCCTACGTCGATGGCCTGAGCACGCGTCTGGTCCAGCTGGGTTTGCGCCAGAGCCACGTCGGAATCGGTGGCAACACCACCGGTAAACCGTGTCTTGGTGAGATCCAGGTACTGCTCATATTGCTGCACAGTGTTATCGAGCAATCGCTGTTGCGTATCCAGGCCGCGCAATTCGAAATAATCCGTCGCCAGCTCCGAACGGAGGCTCAAATCGACATTCGCCAGGTCAGCCGCGGTGGCCTGGGTGGTCGCCCGCTGCGCTTCCACTTCTCTGCGGATGTTGCCCCATAGATCGGGCTCCCACGACACCTGCCCCTCGAGAAATAAGTCGTTGTAATTGGTTTTGCTGCCAGGAACATACAGCGGACGGTTTTGTGACTGGCGCTCACGAGTGGCCGATGGGCCAACCGTCACGGTGGGATAGTACTGGGCGCGATAAACCTGGATGGCCGCCCGGGCCTGCATGTATTGCTCGTAGGATGCCTTGAGGGTTTGGTTGGAAACGGCAACCTGCTGCTCCAGCTTATCCAGTTGGGGGTCTTGATAGATCTCCCACCAATTCGCACGGATCACGCTGTCGTTCGGGGTCACCTGCTTCCACCCGCCCCCTGGCAGATCGGGCGGTGGGACCACGGCGCTCTCCTTGAACGCCGGTGCTGCCGGCGCGGTGGGCCGATGATAATTGGGTCCTACGGTGCAACCGGAAACCAGTAAGGCGACACCGAGCAGGCTCGCCGCGCTCACATGGCTAGTTCGAATCTTCATTCCGGGCCGCCTTCGGACTTCGCGGGCTGAACCACGTGAACCGGCTCACCGTCGATCAATGAATCCGGTGGGTTTACGATCACTCGCGAATCGGCATCGATCCCGTGGACCACCTGCACGGTGGCCCCATCATCCTGACCAATCTGTATGTGGACGAGCTTTGCCTGATCCCCATTCGTCCCTTTGACCACAGTGCCGACCTGCAATCCTTCGGCGCGAAAGATAAGCGCAGAGACGGGGATGATCATGGGCGTGACGGCATCGTGCACGTTCATGTGCACTTCAGCGTAGGCGCCGGGCAAGAGCTTGCCATCCCGGTTCTCGACATCGATTTCTACCAGCAGGGTACGCGAGCTGGGATCGATCGCCTTTGCAGTGCGCACGACCTTGCCGGTAAATGTTTCTCCGGGAAATTCGGAAAGTGTAAGCGTGGCTGTCGTCCCGGGAACCGCAGCCTGGGAGTAGATCTGCGGAACGTTGACATAGACACGCAGCACATTGACGGCTGAGATGCGAAACATCTGGGTTCCGGCGCCGGCGTTGATCAGCTGGCCGACATCGACATTACGAGCCGTGATTACTCCGCTGAAGGGGGCATAGATCTTCTCGAACGATTGCAACTCTTCCAGGCGCTGAACATTGGCTTGGGCAGACTTAACCGCGGAGCCGGTAGATGCTGCCTGGCTGACAAACGTATCTGTGTCTTGTTTAGAAACGGCATTCTGCGTGAGCAATCCCTGGTAGCGGGTGGAGTTGGTCTTTGCCAGGCCCGCATTGGCCTCCGCCGTCGTCAGATCTGCGCGTGCCTGAAGCAGCTGCTTGTCCACTTCCGGCGAGCTGATGATAGCCAGCAACTGCCCTTGCTTAACGTGCGCGCCAATATCGAAATACCATTTACTGAGATAACCGTCGGTGCGGGCAAACAGGGACGCATCACTGTAAGCGTAGATGTTGGCGGGCAGGATGACCTCCTGCCCGACCTTGCCTTGCACCGGAGGATTCGCAATCACGTTGGGAGCAGCGAGCGCATCGGTCTGGTCCTTTAACCTGCTGCGGGCGCGTACCCGGGGCACGATCCCGGCAATCACAATCACAATCGCCACTATCAGCAGAACCACAATCATGAGCCCGGCTATGCGGCCGGAGAGAGGCGGGGCGTCGGGAGGGACGCCAGGGGCCTCATTTGCCGGCTGCGGCTGCTCGACTCTTTGTTCCTGATTCATCTCTGCGTTTTCTCCGGGTGTCATCTTCTAGTCTTCCAGATCTGCCACAGCAGCTGTGGCTTGCTTGCGGCGGCGCGCCAGCCATCCATGGATCACACTGAAGAACGTGGGCACAAAGAACAATGTGGCGGTGGTGGCAGCCAGCAATCCACCGATAACCGCCCGGCCCAGCGGAGCATTTTGTTCTCCGCCGTCGCCCAGCCCTAACGCCATCGGCACCATGCCGATGATCATGGCCAACGCGGTCATGATCACCGGGCGAAAACGGGTGTACCCAGCGCTCAGCGCGGCGGCACGCGCGTCGCCGACGTTCTCTTCCATTTGCTCGCGGGCAAAACTGATGACCAGAATGGAGTTCGCCGTGGCCACGCCCATGGTCATGATGGAACCGGTCAACGCAGGCACGCTGATGTGCGTTCCAGTGATGAATAACATCCAGGCAATGCCGCATAACGCGGCGGGCAGCGCGGCGATGATCATAAAAGGATCCAGCCACGACTGGAAATTCACCACGATGAGCAGATAAACCAGCAGGATGGAAAATGCCAGACCACTGGTCAACCCGATAAATGAGGAGTTCATCGTCTGCACTTGCCCGCGGATCACGACCTGCGAACCACGAGGCAGCTCTTTGCGATGCTGGGCAATGACCTGAGTAATTTTGTCCGAGACGCTGCGCAGGTCGCTATTCACCACGTTGCCATAGATATCGATCACGGGAGCGATGTTGTAGTGGCTTACGGTGGCCGGCTCCGCACCACGAACCAGGGTGGCCACATTCCCCAGAATCTGAATCGGCTTTATCCCCGAGGCGGTCGAGGGAGCCGCGCCGGTGGTCGCCGGAGTAAGACTCGACGCGCCCACCGAAACAAACGGACTGGGGGCGGTCGTGGTTGCCGAGCTGTTCGTAGTCAGGGGAATATTTTCCAGGTCAGCCTTGGATTGCAAAGTGTATTGTGGCGATTGCGCCGCAATGGTGTAGCTCACTCCATTTTTGGGATCGAGCCAGTAGGTAGGGCTGGTCTGAAAGCTTCCGCTGGTTGAGACCAGCAGGCTGCCGGCCACGTCCCGCTGCGTCAGCCCGATGTCCTGTGCCTTGGAACGGTCTACATCCACCAGAAAACGCGGCGTGTTGAAAGGCTGCTGTATGTGCAGATCGGCGGTGCCGGGCACATAGCTTATGTCTCTCAGCAGTCGATCGATAAATACGCGATTGCCCTGAACATTGTTGCCTATGACCTGGATATCGATTGGGGCAGGAAGGCCGAAATTAAGGATCTGCGTCACCATATCTACAGGCAGGGTGTAGAACGTGTTTCCGGGAACTCAGCGCCCAGCCTGGCGCGGAGGTTCTGCACGTAGCCATCGGTGGGATGATGCTTTTCCGCCAGCGCGACCGTGATGTCGGCGTCCGAGCTACTGACCACACCGCTGCTGGTGTAGGAGAGATTCAAGCCGGAATAGGGGATGCCTATGTTGTCGATGATGCTGATCAGTTCACTTTTTGGGATCTCCGCGCGAATGGCAGCATCCACCTGATCGCACAGTCGCGCCGTTTCTTCAATGCGGGTACCGGTCGGCGCGCGCAGGTGTAGCTTGAACGAGCCTGCGTCTACCGTGGGAAAGAAATCCTGGCCCAGCCACGGGTACAACAAGGCAAACGAACCGATGTTAGAAACAAAAAACAGGATGAGAAACACCGTGCTGTGCGCGATGGCCAGTTGCAGCACGCGGAAATAGAACGTGCGAAGCTGCTCAAACCTGTGCTCGAACAACAGCTGGGCACGAACCAGCGGGTTGCGGCTCTGGTGCTTCTGTTTCTCGCTGGCCGGGTCATGCTCCTGGAGAAGGTATTTTGCCATGGTCGGAACCACGGTTCGGGAAAGGAAATAAGAAGCCAGCATGGCAAAGATCACGGCTTCGGCCAAAGGCACAAAGAGATACTTGGCCACTCCGCCCATGAAGAACATGGGCACAAACACGATACATATCGAGAGGGTGGAGACAAAGGCGGGGATAGCGATCTGCGCGGCGCCATCCAAAATCGCCTGCTCTACTTCTTTTCCTTCTTCGAGATTGCGATTGATATTTTCAATTTCTACCGTCGCGTCATCGACCAGGATGCCGACGGCCAGCGCCAGGCCACCCAGGGTCATGATGTTGATGGTCTCGCCCAAAGCCCCGAGCACGATCAGCGAAACCAGGATCGAGAGAGGGATGGAAACGGCGATGATGAGGGTGCTACGCCAGCTGCCCAGGAAGACCAGGATCATGACGGCGGTGAGACAACCCGCGATGATCCCCTCACGCACTACACCGTCGATGGCGCCGCGCACGAAAATCGACTGATCCGACAATGGGGTGATGCGCAGCTGCGGCGGTAGTGATTGGGCAATGACCGGGAGCAGACGCTTGATCTTGGAAATGATGTCGAGCGTCGAGACATTCCCGTTCTTATACACCGTCATCAGACTGGCGCGCTGGCCGTCGACGCGGACGATATTGGTTTGCGGCGGAAAGCCATCGCGCACATGGGCCACATCGTGGATATAAACGATGGCTCCATTGACGCTCTTGATGGGAAGATCATTCAGACCCTGGATGGTCGTCGGAGCGCTATTGCTGGCTAGCTGATATTCAAACTGTCCGACCTTGATAGTTCCCGAAGGCAGGATCAGATTCTGGACGCCAATGGCGCTGACTACGTCGTTGGGAGAGAGCCCTCGGGCCTGGAGGGCCTTGATATCCAAATCGATCTGCACCTGCCGTTGCTTACCGCCGTAGGGAAAGGGACTGGCAGCGCCTTCAATGGTGGCCAACTGGGTGCGGATAAAGTTCAGGCCGTAGTCGTTCAGCTGCTGTTCGGAGAGGCCCTGACCCGAGAGGCCCAGCTGCAGGATCGGCACACTCGATGCGGTATAGGTAATGATCAGGGGAGGGGTTGTCCCCTGGGGCAGGAAGCGCAACTGGGTCTGTGATACCGCCGTAATCTGCGCAAGCGCCGTGGCAATATTGACATGGGGCTGGAAAAACACCTTTACGACCGCAACGCCGTCGAGCGATTGCGACTCCAGATGTTCGATATTGTCGACCGTGGTGGTCAACGTGCGTTCGGTCTGGGTGACGATGCGGCTGGCCATATCCACAGCAGACAGGCCCTGGTATTGCCAAACAATGCTGACCACCGGGATATCAATGTTAGGGAAAATGTCGGTTGGGGTGTTCAGAATGGAGAGCGGTCCGAGTATCAGCAGTAAGAGCGCGAAGACGGCGAAGGTATAGGGACGCCGAAGCGCGAGACGAACAATCCACATTTTGCTAGCTCACTCCTAGGGACGTTCTCCCGAGGCATAAGGACCCGGAAGAGGGGGCGGATATCCGGCATCGACAAACCTGCCAGGCTAGGGCGGAAGAACAGGCGAAACTGGTGCGAGCGTCCTGAAGGGTTCCCGGGCTTCTTGCGCGATTTGCTCAACCCTCTGTCAGGATGGGGTTTAAGGCTATTCGCAGCCACAACTCAATTATACGTTTTGCACGACGATAGTGGCACGTGCGGGGTGTCTACTGCACGCATTTTGCTTCAGGAGCTGAAGATGACCAGGGCCGGCCATTTGGGGGTGGGAGAAGAAAGTTTCGCGGATATTCACGGCATTATGCTTTGTATCAGGGCACGACTTCAATCGCGCTGCAAAGGCACAAAACAGAGTCGGGCTTCAGAGTCTGCGCTTTAACTCCAGAATTTGGGAAGGCCGAAGGGCGCACCGCAGATTCTGGAGTTAAAGCGCAGAGTTCATTCTTCTCAAACCAGGAGCTTCCAATCTCGTGAAGGGGACGGATCGGACTACTTGGCCAAGGCGGGCTCGAGCGCTGCGCTCAAGACGCCGGCTTTATCCGGGTAGTAGGCGTTGGAGATGTACTCCTGAAGCATGCGATGGGTATTGAAGAAGGAGCCGTTCAGAGCAATCGTGGACCGCATAACGCCACGCCATTGGTCCGGACTTCCATAGTAGAGCGGCAGGATGGTTGACTCGAGCCGGTCATAGAGACTCGCGACTTCCTGCTCCGGCGTATCACTATCTGGTATGGCCCAGCCGGTGACTCCTTCGATCCAGCCTTCGACCCACCAGCCGTCCAACACGCTCAGGCTGGGGACGCCGTTGAGCGCCGCCTTCATTCCGCTGGTACCGGAGGCCTCGAAGGGCCGCCGGGGTGTGTTCAACCACAGATCTACGCCTGCGGTGAGCATCGCCGCCAGCTTCCATTCATAGTTTTCCAGGTAGACGATCTTGAGCGCGTCCGACTCAAGCCTGGCTGCCACTTCAAAAATCTCCTGGATCAGCTTCTTGCCCGGCTCATCATGAGGATGGGCCTTGCCGCTGTAGAGAATCTGCAACCCGCGGAACTTCTCTGCGCAGCGAACCAGCCGCTCGGGGTCGGTCAGGAGCAGATCGGCTCGTTTGTAGGTGGCCACGCGACGGGCAAAGCCGATAGTGAAGACGTTGCTGCGCAGCGTGATCCCGGTCCTCTCCTCAATCGCCGCGATGAGGTTGCGCTTGGACTGAGCATGCGCCTTCTCGATCTCGCGCAGGGGAATGTCGATCGCGTAGCGAAACTGGAAATTATCTTTGCGCCAGCGCGGAATGCTGCGATCGAAGATGGCCTGCATCGGCGGGGCGGTCCAGGTGGCCGCGTGCACACCGTTGGTGATGGCATCAATCGAATAGTCGGGGAACATCTCCCGTGAGATCTTGCCATGCTGCATGGCAACGCCGTTGACGAAGCGCGACGAGGCCAGTGCCACATAGGTCATGTTGAGCATGCCGTCGTGGCAGCCGCCCATGCGCTCCAACAGGTGAGCAACTTCCGGGCCCAGGATGCGCTGTGTCTGCTCCATGGAAAATCGGTCATGCCCCGCGGGCACCGGTGTGTGGGTGGTAAACACACAGCGGTTGCGGACAGCCAGCGAGTCCCGCTCGTCAATGGGCCGGGACAGGTCACCGCCCAATTGAAGCTCCATCAAACCGACGGTCAGGAGCGCGGCGTGACCCTCGTTCATGTGGTACACGGTCACGTCATAGTCCAGGGCCTGGAGAATGCGCACACCACCGATTCCCAGAACGGCTTCCTGACGCAACCGGTAGTCCGTATCGCCACCATAGAGATGGTCGGTAAGATCCCGATCGCGCGGGTCATTCTGGGGCAAATCGGTATCGAGAAGGTAAATCGGGATAGTGTGTCCGGTGACTCCTTCGAGGTCGTATCGCCATGCACGGACCATCACCGGGCGATCCTCTATGGTCACCTCGACCAGGGCTTTCTCGAGCCGCAGGAGCTTTTCGATCGGCCAGGGTTGATCTTCAGCGATCTGAACTCCCTGGGCATCGAGATGCTGGTGAAAATATCCTTTGCGGTGCAGCAGGGTGACGGCACACAACCCCAGGCCCAGATCGGCTGCGGATCGCATCGTGTCTCCCGCAAGCACACCCAGTCCCCCGCTATAGGTGGGCATCTCCGGTGCAATTGCGATTTCCATCGAGAAGTACGCTACGATGCCCCCTGGTACGGAGAGGCCGTTCGAAGAAAAATCGCGCTGCTGGTTGGAAAAATGCATCCTGCCTATCTCCCTAGTTGAAACGTCTCACCGCTGGCAAATCATGCGCGCAAAATGCCAGCGCAGGACCTCACCACTGTCATGTAAACCGGGCTCAGCCGTTTTTTATCCGATCTTTGTCTATTCTAACCATCGACCGCCCGGCTTTTATCACGAATCGAACTGACACTTCCGTCGAATGCTCTAGTGCTTCCGTGGGAGCACACTTTAGACATTTTCCTTTTGAGGAGGTTGACAAAACGCAGTCAATGCGGCGCGGTCTCCGTGGGAGGGTCCGTGGGAAACGATGTCAGCACTTGATCCACCGCCTGGCTCAGCCTGCTCCAGATTTCCTCCAGCCAATCCAAATGTTCCGGCTTCATGAGCACGGAACGAAGACAAGTAACGAGGCCGTGCTCATGCTGGTCTGGCCAGGAGCCTGGAGGGAAGAATTTGCTGGGCAACTGAGCCAGGGCGAGATGGAGGTTCTCATGCGCCGCGGCGGCGAAGACCTGTTGCGCCAAGCGGGATGACGCTGTCACATTATCGGCGCGCACTGCCCACACCAGGATGTCAAGCTGGGGCACGAATGGAGAAATCCATCGGCGATCGGCGCAAATTCTGCGGTGCATGAGCACCGCCGCCTCACGGCTGGAACTCAGGCCGCGTGCAAACTCACCTTCTTTGACCAACGGTAGCAACTGCTGCGTGGCCCACAAGGCAACAGCCGAAGCACCGGCACGGGAACACTCCAGGCTGATCTCGCCCAGATGAAGATCCTCGGAGGTGAAATACGTATAAGGCGAATCGTGCTTATAGAAGCGGCCCACAGCCGGCTCACGAAAGAGAATGCAGCCGCAGCCATACGGCTGCAGCCCATGCTTGTGGGGATCGACAACGATGGAGTCGGCCTGCGCCACGCATGCAAAGGCACGCGCCGCTTCATCGCCCAGCGTCGAGATCAGGGTGAAGTATCCGCCGTAGGCTGCATCGACATGAATGCGAAAGTGATAAGCGCTCCGCAGCGCGAGCACTTTGTGCAACGGATCGACGGAACCGGTAGCGGTGGTGCCTAGAGTCACTACAACCGTGCCCACGTCGCCGGCTTGCAACGCGGACTCGAGTGCCGCCATGTCCATGCGGCCTTCACGGTCGGCAAGCACGCTGCTGAACGGCAGCGCGAGAACGCCGCTGATTCTGCCATGGGTATAGTGCGCCTGTTCGGAAGCAACGATGCGCTTGCCCGGAGCGAGTTGACCCGCGATCCACAGCGCCTCCAGGTTGGCGAAGGTTCCACCGCTGGTCAGATGTCCCAGATAATCTGTCCAACCAAACATCCTGGCAATCTCGCGCACCGCTTCTACTTCCATGCGCGAGCTGGCGCGGCCTCCATCGAGCGCATGATTGTTGGGATTGATCGTCAAGGCAAGCGCATAGGCAGCGCGAGCCAGCGGATGAGGCGGCTTGAGCATCTGGCCGGCATATAGAGGATGGAAGTAGGGATAGTTGTCCGCCATTCGCTCGACCACCTTGCTCATCACCGCATCCATGGCTTCGATTGCTGGAGCTTGCTCTGCCTGCACCGGCAGATGGCGAAAGGAAGCTTGGAGCTGTGGCAGGGCAGAGGCAAGCAAGTGCAGCGCTCTATCTTCAGGCATCGCTAGTGCATTCCCAGTTGCGCGAACAGAAAGCTGTACATATCGGCTCTCTCCTCCAGCGCTTCGTCTTTGTCGGTGCTGTAGCCGTGTCCGGCGTTGGCATTGGTGCGTAGCATCACCGGCAAGCCGGACGTGGTCGCCGCCTGCAACTCAGCCGTCATTTTGCGTGAATGAGCCGGGTTCACGCGATGGTCGTTATCGCCGGTAACAAACAACACTGCCGGATAGCCCGTCCCAGCTTTGACGTTGTGATAAGGCGAATAGGCGTACATCGCTTTAAAAAGCGCGGGGTCTTTGACCGACCCGAACTCAGTCACGTTGAAGCTGCCGTTCGGGTCCAACTCCACGCGCAGCATGTCGTAGATGCCTACTTCCGATAGAACGGCGCGAAACATTTGCGGGTGTTGCGTGAGCTCCGCGCCCATCAACAGGCCGCCGTTGCTTCCCCCTTCGATGGCGAGATGCTGCGGGGATGTGTATTTTGCGTCGATGATGTGCTGGGCGCAAGCAGCGAAGTCATCGAAGACATTCTGCTTGTTCAGAAGCTTTCCGCCGGTGTGCCAGCTTTCTCCGTATTCCGCGCCGCCACGCAAATTGGCCTCGACAAAGACGCCGCCATGATCAAACCAGAGGCGGCCGAAGCTGCCCATAAAGCTCGGCGTAATGCTAATGGAGTAGCCGCCATATGCAGTAAGGAAAGCCGGGTTCGCGCCGTCGAGCCGCGTGCCCTTCCGCATCAGGATGTTCATGGGGACCCGGGTTCCATCCTTCGAGGTCGCAAACTCGCGGTGGACCTCGATATCGGCAAAGTTCAGAGCAGTTTCCGTCTTGAAGGGCAGAGCCAAAGGGGCGCCCGCGCCACTGTAGCGAAACCATTGCGTGGGCTGTGTGTAGGTTTGCACGTTGTATAGAAAACTATCGCCGGTGAGCGGGACCAGGGTGCTGACCGCGGCGACTTCGGGCACGGGGACCTTACCGTCTTTCTTGCCGCGCAGGTCGAACTTCAGAATCTCCTCGGGGCCGCCATCGATGACAGTGACGTACAAGGCGTGGTCGGCGGCCCAGAAGTGACGCATATCGCCCATGGAGCCGGTGCCCTCGATGCTGCCGGACATAGGAGGGATCACGCGCACCGCATCGGCCAGTTTTACGCTGCCGGCTTCCAGATGGTCTAGCTCGCCCAGGTCGCTTTTGGCGTGACTGAGCAACCAGAGACTGTCATCTGCACCGAACTGTATGTCGACGACCTTGTCGGCGAAACCTGTGATCTGCGTGACCTTGCCGTCGGCAGCGATCAGGAAATGTTCATACGTTCCGCCGTCGCCATCCTCCACTGTCACCAGGATGCGTTTGCCATCGTGCGCTGTCTCCAGCGCAGTCTCTCCGATGCGCGGAAAATCCTTGCCGAGTACGTACTTATCCTGTGCGGCGCTGCTGCCGAGCACATGGTAGTAGACCTGCTGGTAGAAGTTTGCGTCCTCAGCCGGCCGCTCGTTGCCCTGGGGATAACGGGTGTAATAGAACCCCCGTCCATCGCCGGTCCACGCCATATCGCCGCCGGCAGTCGCGAATTGCACTCCGGGACCGGGTCTCCGATCTGCTTGCCGGTTGTAGTGTCGAAGACGTACAGTGCCGCGTCCTCGCTGCCCCCCGTGCCTAGCGCCATGCCGACCTTGGTCCCATCCGGCGACGGCTTGTACCAGCTCGATTGAAAGACCTTCCCCTCAGCCAGGGTGTTCAGATCGACGACGGTGCGTTCGCTGGCCTGGTCTTCTGGCGAGCGGAATACGACCAGCGCGGCAGCCGATTTTTGCGGATCGTGCTTGAGCGCGAACAACCGGCCGCCCGCGTACTGCAAATCGGAGTATTGCACCTGCGCTTTTTGTCGCGTCGATTTCAGAAAATCAACGATGCCCGCACGCTGCGGCAGCTTGCTCAGGTAGGCCTGCGTATAGGTGTTCTGCGCGGCGAGCCATGCCTTTACCTTGGGGTCGTCGCCATTCTCCAGCCAGCGATAGTCATCGACTACGCTTACGCCATGATAGGTATCTGTGGCCGGAATTTTTTCCGTTTTGGGGGGTGAGGAGAATGGCTCTGCGTCCGGCGCAGCGGGTCGCGCGACGGCGCCACCGACTGCCAGGAACAGGGCCGCAGCAGCGATCGTGAAGCTTCTCGTCGTCATCGTGTGACTTCCTGATTGCCTTCAAATGCAACACTCAGTCTATGGCTTAACAGCCTCGTCCGGAAAATTCGGGAGGTCCGAGGGCGCGCAACGCAGATCCCTCCACTACGCTACCCCGGATTTCCTGCCACGCTGCACTGGACATGACCGCGTGTGCGCCCTTCCGTAAAGAAGGGCGCATGAAGTGCACCAACGCCACCAAGGTCAACAGGAAATCCGGGGTAGCGTAGTGGAGGGATCTGCGTTGCGCCCCTCGGACCTCCCGATTTTTCACATGTCCAGTAAGCTTTGTGGACGGCTCTTTCCCAACGCCTCAAGCGCGTCACAAGCGGCCTTCAGCCCATCCTCTTTGTGCAACTGCTCTCCGATCCTGGCCGCTCGTTGCCGCATGGCGGCATTCTCCAACAGCAGCGTGATCTTGCGCGCAGCAAGTTCCGCTGTGTACCTCCTCCGGCGGATCACCCGGGCCACGCCCAGGCGGCGCACCCGGCGTGCATTGTCCGGTTGATCGTGGCTGTAGGGCATCACTAGCATGGGTTTGCCGGAACTTAGCGCTTGCGCCGTCGTACCTACGCCACCCTGGTGGATAATGACCGAAGCGCGCGGAAAGAGTTTGGAATAGGGCGCATAGTTGGCCACGCACACATTCTCCGGCACCTCCCGCGGAACATTGCGTGGGTCGCTACCCACGAGAAGCACGGCACGCTGTCCGAGCAACCCTGCGGCCAGTGCGCTCTGCTGATAAAAGTCGCCGGCGTCGAGAACGGCTGCCGAGCCCAGCGTGAAAACCAGCGGCGGCGGCCCCTGCTTCAGGAATCTCTCAACCGCCGGAGGCAGCTCACGATGACCTGCGTCGCCATCGTAGAAAACGAAGCCAGTCACTTTCGTGGAGGCCGGCCAGTCCGGCTGGGGTTCGCCCAGTAACGGCGAAAACATGGCCAGGACCAGGTACGGAGAGTGCTTGGCTTCAAAGATCGGGTCCGGCCCCCTACCCAGGCCCAGTTCTGAACGCAGCTGATAGATCGGCTCCGGCCAGCTGCGCGTGACCCAACGAGCGAACCGGGCAATGACCCTTCCCATCCCGGGCAAGGCCGGTTGCAGCCGCGCCAACATGGGATAGGGCGGCAGAACCGGGGCATCGTAGCGAGAAAAAAATGAAAGCGGTGCGAGCACATGCGATGCCCACGGAATCCCCGTAACCTCAGCCACGATCGGGGCCTGGTAGACCAATTCTCCGGCGAGCATCAGATCGGCGCCCCCATTAGCCTCGACCGCTGCGAGCAGCTCGCGATAGCTTTGGCGAATCGCGGGAAACAGGATCTCGCGCAAGGTGCGCTCTGTTCCCTTGCGAATATCCATCAACATGGCTACCAGCTGGTTGTCTTCCGGGTCGAGGATGGGTCCAACCGGAGCAAATTCGAGACCGAGCGAAACGATCTTGGGACGAAAGAGTTCGGGAACCGCAAGAACCGGAGTGTGACCTCTGTGCCTTAGCTCGAGCGCCAGGGCTATGAGCGGATGGATGTCGCCAAGGGTGCCGAAGCTGGAGAGGACAATGCGCATGCGCTGCTCTGCAGTGTAAATGCGCGATATGACGGCAGCGCCAAAGCGGCTTGTTAAAAAGACTTTTCGAAAACCTGGAAGCGGTGCTCGAGCTCGAACTGCGCGCGTGCCTTTTCGCTGGCCTCGAGCAGCGATGCGCAAGCGCCCGAAGCCTGTTCCCGGCCTAGCTGCGCGCGGCAGGCAGCGCGTGGATGAGTGTAGCTTTCCCATGGGCCAGGCTGTTCCCAAAGACTGTCACCCGGCAGGAAATTGTGTTCCATGGAGGTTCGCACCATCTGCTTGAAGTCACTGTAGGTGAGCGGGTACGTCGTCGCGGCGCGAACATATTCGTGCGTAAGGTCGATACGGGAAACTCCCTCATCATCGGTCGAGAACGCAACTGGTACGTGATACATGCGGTAGATCGGCAAGGGGTGGTCAGCGCCTTTGACGTTGAGTATTATGTCGTTGCTGGTGAGGTTGATCTCCACCATTACGCGTTTGGTGGCCATCTCCTTCATCAGATCGTAGGGACGCCCCTCTTGCATCACGTCGACGCCGTGGCCAATTCGTTCCGCCTGCCCCTCTTCGACTGCCGAGCGGACATGAAAGTGCAGATCATCCAGGGGCACCATCCCGGGGCCCAGTTCGCCGGCATGCAAGGTGATATGTGCTTTGGGGTAGAGAGTGTGCAGCGCACGCACCATCTGCATTTGCGTCCGGTAGTTGGCCAGGACCGCACGCCAATCTTCTGGCTGCACCATATTGATGCCGACGACCAGCGGGTCGGCGGAGGCCAACTCAAAACCGCAAACCAGTTGGACAAACACCGCGGGGAAGGTAACGCGCGCAGTACCTGGTAGAGGAAGCGTACCTGGAGATTGCAGGCCGCAGTTGCCTCTCCGGTGCCGCAATGCTCCCGTTCGCGGCGCTGGCGCTCAGCCTTCATCGAACTCCGCGCGCATGGCGGGCAGATATTTTGCCAGGCCTGCGTCGAGCAATTGCTGGCGCAGCTGGGCAAAATCCGTGTGGCTGTCTATCGGGCCCAGTTTCTCGGCCAGCGCCAGGGCCGGGCGGAAGTTGGGCGTGTGCATGAGTTCCAGATACTGCTCGTTTTGCGCCGCCGCACGACTGGCCACCTCATCGACCCACTCCCCAACATGCCTGGGATCCTCCACCGATTGAAAATGATCGAAGGAGGCAAAAAAGTGATCGTGCCCCGGCTCCCCAGAGACGGGGACGAAGGTTCTCATGGAAAATGCATCGATCAGCTGGTCATACAGTTTCTGGTCGGTCAGTGCGTTGGCGACGGGCACTCCCTCTTCGCCGCAAACCGGCTGTGGCGGAAGGCTGCGCGTCATGGCCGCGGTTTTGTAAATCACCAGGGTTTTGGAGTTGACGCATAGATTGTCCTCCGCGGCGTCGCGGATGAAGCTTTCCGCGTAAACGGCGCCGACCAGGTGCATGTGTAGATCGGCGCCTTTCGGCATGCCGTGAAAAAAAGCATAAAGAGCGGCGGGGCCTTGTTGGCGGGCTTGCTCCAGAGCCCGAGCGGCGCGGATTTCGCCATTATGCGTGGCGGGCTGCGACTGCGCGAAGGCGGCCGGGATCAGGGAAAACAGCAGCGCGGACGCGGCCAGGCGGAATGAGGCGCGATAACGGAACATGAGCGCGGAGGCAACCGGGGTCTTAAAATTGTGGACTGCGAGGATACAGTGTACGACAAGGGGGGGGGGGAGTTTGCGCGCTGCGAGGTGATTGCTATACTGACGTTTGTTGCTTGTGCACAGTTGCTGACCTGACCGGGCCCTCCGCCCGAAGCTGCAGACTCAGAAACAACGTGAAGCGGAAGCAGCGTCCTTGGGTTCTCCGAGGCCAGATAGCTCAGTGGTAGAGCGCGGCCCTGAAAAGGCCGGCGTCGGCGGTTCGATCCCGTCTCTGGCCACCATCCCCGATCAGCAGCGTTACCGTGATCGGAATGGAGTCGATCTGGTTGTTGCAACTTTCTGGATGAGCTTCCTTACCGATGGGCATGGGCCAGTGGTGGTGTACTCAAACGCCCGGTACACCTGATCGCCTCTTCCCCTGCGCCCTTTGCAAGAAGCTTGCGCGCAACGCCACCGCCTGCATTCCCTTGACTGCGTACATATTGATGGCTCCCAGTTTCTATGGTCGTTATGTGTGACATCGGCCAACCGAAGCGGCGTCTGTCACGAAGAGATTCGTTTCAAGCTTGTTACTCGGGCAGAGCGATACCGCCGAGGCGCTCGCAGATCGCGAGGAGCCAATCCTGACACTTTCAGAAACTCTTGTCGACGAAACTTCCCTGAAAGTGGCAGCTTCGTCTGTCCTTCGGTTTATTACGTTGATGACATATAAATTGCGTTTTTGGGCTCCAATAAGGCACACTTGCAGCGCAGAATTAAGCAAATACTTCAATTCAGGCCCTGGATTTATGTTTCGCTTTGCCTTGTCAAGAAATACCTATTGGACTACCTCGCTTGTTGCTGCTCTCGTAACGATTGGTATCTTGAGCGGTTCGGCTAAGGCGCAGACGCAACCAGTCATTTTCCCTGTTGCCCCAACCCAAATAAGTCTTCCCGGTGGGAGCGCTCCGCTGTTTATCGGGGACTTCAATGGCGATGGACTCCCCGACCTCGCCTACGGCTCCGATTTCGGGGCGCCTTTGAGTATTCTGCTGAATTTCGCCGGCAGCGCCCCCACCACCGTGACCCCCACCCTTTGTCCCGCTGCGGGGGGGACGCAGGTCCGAGGTGAGAGGCAGCTCAGCATCAGAACCGGTACTTCCTTGCCCGCGCCACGTTCTGCGATTCAGGCCGTGGAGCCCACAGGCGGGACTAGTTTCGCAGATGTGAACAACGATAAGAAGCTGGACGCTGTTTTTGTCTGTAATGGCTATATCAGCGTCGCGTTTGGTAACGGCGATGGCACGTTTCAGGCTCCCGCCTACTATGCAGTCACCAATGGAACCGAGCCGGTCCTGGTTGATTTGAACGGTGATGGGTATCTCGACATCGCGTCCACTGTGGTGGTCTCGCGGGCAGCGCCGCAACTGGCTGTTCTGCTGAACAACGGTAGCAGCGGCCCGGGCGTATTTGCATCGCCCCAACTCTACGCCCTTCCCAGTAACGCAAGCAGTGTGCCAATGGTAGCCGGGGACTTTAACGGAGACGGCAAACAGGACCTGCTCACAACCGTCGTCAGCCCTCCACAGGGTTCCTCGCCCTATCCCGTGACCGCCGGCGTTGCCATTCTTTTCGGCAACGGTGACGGCACACTCCGTCAAGCGGTTACCCAATCAATACCTGCCTTCGGAAGCTTTACCACTGGCGACTTCAACGGAGATGGAGTTACCGACCTTGCGCTGTTGCTGAACTCGGCCTCCTTCGCCATCAATACCTCGGTGCAGATTCTCCTGGGCAGCACGAGTGGAACATTCGCCCCGGGTGCCTCCCTACCCATTGCTGCCACCGCCGGAACGGCGGCAGGCTCTGCCAGTCCCATGGCTGCCGTTTCTCTTTCTGAAAATGGTCCGCTCGATCTTGTGGTAACTAACACGGTGCTGAATGTTTTCCGGGGAGACGGCAAGGGTAACTTCACGCCCACTGGCAGCTACGCAGTAAGCACGACTCCGCTCTTGTTTGCCGACTTGAATGGCGATGGAAAACAAGACCTGATTGCGAGTGGCTTGGCCGGAGTTTCCATCGTCCCTGGCAACGGAAACGGAACCTTCCAGGCCGTGCCGGCTACATCTATCAATGGTTCGACCACAGACGTTAACAACGACGGCATCGCCGACATTCTATTTTTTGCCGCGTCAACTCCTGATGCGGGATCAGGGAACTTTTTTGCCACAGCACTGGGCAGGGGCGACGGTACCTACTCGGTCTTGGACCAGACCACCGCGCTTCCCTCCACAAAGGGCTATCAGCTCATGCTGGGAGACTTCAATGGAGACGGAAAGATCGATACCGTCGCGATCCAACCCGGCAGCAACCCGAACGCCTTGCCATGCGTGGTACCGGATGCTCAGTTGGTTTCCTACGTGGGGAGTGGCGATGGGCGCTTCCAGGCCGTGGGTGCTCCACTTGCTCTGGGAGTGAGCGACGCAAACGTGGGTGTGACGGGTGATTTCAACTCCGACGGAAACCTCGATCTGATTCTTCCCTACAGTTTGGGGTGCCCGACGCAGGGACTGCTGTTTTTGCCTGGAAAAGGGGACGGCACCTTCGCCCCCCCTGTCAACCTGAATGTCTCCCAGGGTTTGCAGAACCCAATTCTGGTGGCAGGTGACCTGAATGATGACAAGAAGCTGGATCTCATCTGGGGCGATGCAGTTTTTCTGGGTAACGGAGATGGCACTTTCAAGCAGAGCCCGCTCAATCCGACTTCGCCTCCAAGCGTATCGGTGATTGCTCTCGCCGACCTCAATGGGGACGGAATCCTTGATGCGGTGTTCAGTCCCGGCACCTCGATCTATGCCGGGAACGGAGATGGAACCTTCCAGACCACCCCCTTCTACACAGCGCAATTGCCGCAAAATGCGGGCGTGCAATCCTTTGCAATGGCTGACGTGAATGGGGATGGCCACCCGGACTTACTTTTCGGAGAGGAAACGGACGCCACTTCTTATCTCGCGGTTTACCTGGGAGACGGGCACGGCAACTTTACACAGGATCCGAACAACTATTTTTTAGGCTCATTTCTGGACGTCGAACTTTCACCGTCTACGACCACCCCGGCTCGGCTTAACAACCAGGCCCCTCCCGTTGCCGGCGATCACAGGCTCGATGTGTCGATGTCGATCAATGTCAACAGTGGCTCCGCCTATACGGCTTCCTTGTTAAACCAGACCAATCCAACCCCGGTGACGCCCGCGCCCATCACCAGTACAACTGCGTTGCAAGCTTCGCCAATGACGGCTGCCCCCAACGCTGCGATCTCGTTGACTGCATCCGTATTCGGAACCAACCCGACCGGTTCCGTCTCCTTTGCTGCGAATGGGAATAACCTCGGAACAGAAGATCTCGCCAATGGAACCGCAGCCTTACAGACATCGTTCGTGAATGCCGGCAGCTACTCGGTTACTGCAACCTACTCGGGAGACACAAATAATGCTGCCAGCACTGCGACGGCTGCTGCGGTCACCATAACGCCGGCTGCCAGCTCCACCACTCTGGTAGCGCCGAGCGGCGGGAACGTGAACGGCCAAATAACGTTGAAGGCAACCGTCAGCGGAGATAGCCCAACCGGTTCGGTTTCCTTCTCCGCAGGCAGCACCAGCTTAGGCACAGCAACTCTGACCGGTGGCGTCGCCACGCTGCAAACGATCTTTGCCGCTGCCGGCAGCTACTCGGTTACCGCCGCTTACCCGGGAGACCCGAACAATGCAGCCAGCACTTCTAACGCCGCAACCATCGTGATCGCTGCACCTGACTTTACCGTCTCTGCAACGCCAACGACAGGGAGCATTACTCCGGGCCAAACTGCCACTTTCGCGTTCACCATAACTCCGGTGGGCGGCTACACCGGTACGGTCAACTTCTCCTGCGGTACACTGCCCACTCTTGCGGCCTGTTCCTTCTCGCCCCCGAGCCTCACGCCATCGGGGGGATCACCGGCTTCGACCACAATGACGTTCACCACAGCAGCTTCGACAGCCATGGTGAATCCTGACCAGCGTTCCGGCAGTCCTTGGCTCCCAGCAGGCGGCCTTGCCCTGACAGCAGCCTTGGGTCTCGCGTTCACGCCGAAGAAGATCAGGCGCTGGCACCGTTCGTTGCGCGGGCTCTGTTGGGTGCTGTTGATGGCTTCCCTATCCTTTTCCCTTTTTGGTTGTGGAGGTGGAGGCAGCAGTACGCCGTCAAACCCTGGCACTCCCGCCGGCTCCTACACCATCTCGGTGAACGTCTCCGGCAGCGCAGGTGGGCCGCAGCACGCGCTGAGCCTTTCATTAACCGTCCAGTAGACTCGGCGCGCGGGAAACAGCGCATATGAGGTGAGTCGTTGGACGGGACTGGAGCTTTGTGCCAGGCCGCGCGGCCTAGCCACTCGAACTATGCCCGTGCGGCTAGCTGCTCGACGACGCTGGTTCGTGCCCAGGACGTTGACCGCTGCACCCGTGCAGAGGCGCGTTGAGGGAACCAGAACGACGGGTCGACGCACGGGGCTGTGAGTGCCTTGTACTCCTCTTCCCGCGCCTTCGTCGGGACCCACCCTCACGTGGATCTATTGTGTTTCTTGATCGTGCATGGTAATTTCTTGTTTATGCATGGTTCATCGGGGGCAATAAGAAAAAACGAGATTGAAAGTCGACTGCTGCGCGGCCTTCCCGTCAATGCCACTGCCCTCGCGAAGGAGTTCCTGGTGTCCGAGGACGCCATCCGTCGAGATCTGCGGGCGTTAGCCGCCGAGGGCAAGTGCAAACGGGTTTACGGTGGCGGGCTTCCGATATCGCCGGATGGAGTCCCGTTTGAACACAGACTCTTGAACGACTCGAAAGAAAAACGCGCTTTAGCCTTGGCCGCCCTGACCTTAGTCTCTGAAGCTTCGACGGTGTTCCTCGACAGCGGCAGTACCAACTTGGCCTTGGCCAGAGAGATGCCGCCCGATCGCTCTCTTACCATCGCCACAAATTCGATCTCAATCGCAAGCGCCCTCCTCGAGCGAAAGAATTTCAAAGTCATTGTTCTGGGAGGAGAGATCGATCGTGAAACCGGCGCGGCCATCGGGCTGTCTGCGATCCGCGAAGCCGAACGCTTGAGCTTTGATCTGTGTTTCCTCGGAGCTTGCGCCGTTTCCGTATCTCTTGGAATTGGCGCGTTCTACATGGCAGATGCCGAATTCAAACGCACACTCATTGCGAGAAGTGATCGCACCGCAGCGCTTGTCACTATGGACAAAGTTGAGACTCGGGCGCCGTTTCAGGTGGCCGCACTGGCAGTCCTTGACCATGTCGTTCTTGAGTCCGGTACATCGGAGGAGATTGTCTCGACCTTTTCCAATGCCGGCCCCAAAGTCATCATTGGGCAACCGTAGGTTGCGTCTCGTTCGACACAACCGAGAGCGGGAATTTTCATGACAGAGGGTTTGTATCTATCGCGCGCGAAGCTATCGACCAGGCTGGCGTTCGTTGCCGCAGGTTTCGGCGTAGCTTGCTGGGCTCCCTTAGTGCCTTTCGCAAAGACTCGCTGCCATCTCGGCGACGACACCATGGGGTTGGTTCTTCTGCTCCTGGGCGCCGGTTCCATCGTTGCGATGCCGCTTGCTGCGAACCTAAGTGCGCGCTTCAGTAGTAAGCCGGTCGTACTCTCAGGTGGAGTAGGACTGGCACTCATATTGCCGCTCTTGAGCATCGTATCGTCGCCGATCGCCCTTGGAGTCGCGCTGTTCGCCTTCGGGGCTTCTCTGGGATCGTTAGATGTTGCAATGAACCTGCATGCTGTCGAGGTTGAGCGTGTCTCTGAGAAGCCGTTGATGTCTGGATTTCACGCACTCTTCAGTGTTGGTGGATTTCTGGGGTCGGGAATCGTGACAGCTCTTCTCTCTCGAGGCATCGCACTCAGTTCAAGCACAATTCTCAGCTCCATTATTCTTGTTTCACTGATTGTTGTGGCTCTTCCGCGCATGCTCTCGAATCGAGAGAGAACTAAGCAGCCTCTCTTTGCAATCCCGAGAGGTGTCGTGCTCGTCATCGCTATCTTCGCGGCAATCTCATTCCTGGTTGAGGGGGCTCTGCTCGACTGGAGTGCGCTTTTGCTTGTCGGCGAACACCTCGTCTCTGCTGCGCACGGAGGGCTGGGATACATGCTCTTCTCCATCGCGATGACGTTCAGCCGTTTCGTCGGCGATGGCATCGTAGCGCGATTCGGGAACCGCTTTGTGCTGACACTTGGTGGGGTGATAGCGCTTCTAGGGTTGTGCGGCCTCCTTCTCGCACCGGTCGCATGGATCGGGCTTGTCAGTTTTGTCTTTGTGGGCCTTGGAGCCGCAAACATCGTGCCTATCTTGTTCAGACTCGCGGGTACGCAACACACAATGCCAAAGGGATTGGCCGTTGCCGCCCTCACTACGGCGGGTTACGCGGGCATGCTGACGGGACCAGCCGCCATTGGCTTCTTGTCCAAGGGAATCGGCTTGCACAACGCGTTCTGGTTTCTGGCAGCCCTTCTGGCGTGCGTGCCGATCTTCGGCAAACATGTGACGGCAGAAAATTCTCACTGAACGAGCGGGCAGGATAAAGCCTATGACGCGAACACAAGCCATTGTCTTCGATATGGACGGGGTGCTTATCGACTCCGAAGAATTGCACGCACACGCGAAGCGCATCGCTTTTGCGCACGCAGGGATCGCGTTGTCAGATGCTGATCTGAGCTCCTATGTAGGCCGGAGCGATGCCGTTATGATCGACGAGATCGGAGCTCGATACGGACTGACTGACGGGCAAAGATCGACGGTCCTGAATGAAAAGGCGCGGATCTACGAACAAGAAGAACAAGGGATAAAGATAGTTCCCGGTGCGATTGAGTTCGTCCGGTGGGCGGCTCAGCATTATCGTTTGGCTCTTGCAACCTCGGCAACGCCGCGCAATCGAATGACGACTCTGAACCGTCTTGGCATAGCAAACCTTTTCGAAGTCGCCGCTGATCTAGGAGATGTTTCTGAGCCCAAACCCTCGCCGGAGATCTACTTAACCGTTACTTCGCGTCTTGCGCTTCAGCCGTCCCAATGCCTGGTGGTGGAAGACTCTCTGACGGGAGTCCTTTCTGCCAAGCATGCAGGATGCTGCGTTTCGGCCCTGACTCGAACCTTCGCAGCCCATGAATTGCTCGGTGTGGGGGCGGATTTCATTTTCGAAGACTTTCAATCGCTAGAAGGCCTGCTGAGATCGAGAAGTACTGCCGTTAGGATAGGAAGCTTGCGAGCTTAGGCTTGGAAAACACGATGGGTCGGACTTCTAAAAGATGCTCTGCCGGGCGGATCCTGGTGCTTGTATTGGCGTTGACAGTACCACTTTTCGCACAGGAACAGAGCACCTCCGCTACTATGGCGTGGTCTGGTGAAAAACAGCGTCGGAACTCCGATGGTGGGAGCCAAAGTGCGGCTGAAAGGAACTTCCACCGCTGAATCAACCACGGCGGCCGATGGGAGCTTTTCTCTTGCTGCTTTGCCGGCCGGAAAGTACAAGCTCACGATTGTTGCGGATGGAACGACCGCCACTTACGCGCAGACTATTACTTTGACCTCGGACTCACCAGCGGTAGTGATCACAGTGTCGAATAGCCGTGAAATCACAGTGGCTACGCAGCAGCAGACGGATCAGAAGGGCGGCGAGAAACTCTCAAGTCAAAAGGTAAACGAGTTGCCATTGAACGGACGCGACTTCAGCACGCTGCTTCTGCTGGCGGCAGGCACCATGACGGACGCGAATGGGGCTACGAACTTTACGCAGCAGTTTGCGATCAATGGACAGCGTGGTGTCGAAGCGGTGTTCGCGATGGATGGAGCGGACATCAGCGATCCGGAGATGGGCGGGAGCACATTCACGAATTTCAACGTGGATGCGATTCAGGATCTGCAATCAAGTTCGGGCTGGATGCCGGCCGAGATCGGACGGGGTGCCGCCGGTTTCACAAACATCGTGACACGGTCGGGTCAGAGTGGGTTTCACGGATCATTCTTCGAGTTCATAAGAAACTCCGCTCTTGACGCACGGAATTATTTCGATCACCCGTCCATTGCGGAGCCGGGCAGGATCCCACCGTTCCGAAGAAATGAATTCGGATTCACGAACGGTGGACCAGTCGTCCTGCCCCACGTCTACGACGGGCGCGGCCGTACGTTCTATTTTGGGCAGTATCAGGGGTTCCGGCAGGTCCTTGGAACCACACAGGTGCTCGCCGTGCCGACAGCAGAGGAGCGGGGAGGCCAGGACACGGTGACCTATCCGGACGGTAGCACGGACACTCTGCAGGTGAATGTTAATCCTGAGATCGCAACTGTACTGGCCCGCTACCCGCTTCCGAACAACCCGACTGGCGCATATGGGCCTCGAACCTACGCAGCACCGTCGAAGGTCGACACAGATGCAGATCAGTTTTCAATTCGCATCGATCAAAAGTTGGGAGCGAAGGGGCAGTTTCTTGGTCGATTCAACTACGACAACCTGACGGGACCTACGACCAATCCCGACCAGACACTGCTCGATCCGACCTTCGGTGTGAAGTATGTAGATAGACAACGAAACGTAGTATTCACCTATACGCGCACAGTGTCGCCGCGATTTCTCTGGTCGTCATCACTGAGTATTACGCGGACGACTCCATCCTTTCCGACACAAAACTACACCGACCCGGCACTGAAGTTCACGGATGGCCTCTACGAGGCATTTAATTCAGCGGCGGGATCGGTAATGTCCGCATTCGGCAATCTGTTCCACGGACAGCTAAATTTCGTTAGGACGACACAGCAGCATGCAGTGAAGTGGGGTATCGAGGCACGCCTCAATCGAGACACGACCTATTTCGGCATCAGCCCGAACGGGGAATACGACTTTGGCGGTGGAACGGTCTATTCGCCGGTATTTATTCCTTCTGCATCCGGAGAGCACAACGTGCAGGTGGGCGATCCCCTGCCGGACACGCTGAGCAGTTTGCTGATCGGGTACCCGTATGGGTACACGATCGCGGTCGCCCCGCCCTATTTGTCGAACGGAGCACACATTGGGCCGGCGGCGATCAACAGGAACGACGTGAATGTCTATGTGCAGGACACATGGAAAATCAACCAGCAGTGGGTGCTCGATTACGGGCTGCGGTATGAGTTATACACACCGATAACTGAGCGGGCAAAGCGGACAGCGGGTTTTCTGGACGCGTTTCCGCCGGCCGGAGTTGGACAGGAGTATTTGATCAATCCTCAGCCTGGCTATCAGACGGGTTGGAATGGCTGGGGGCCCCGTGTGCAGGTGAATTGGAATGCGCCACACGCCGTGCATGTGCACGCAGGTGGAGCGATCACTGTGATTCCACCCAACATCTGGCAGGACAACTCTCTCACAGGATCGACGCCGTTCGTGATCTATCCGCGCGTCAATGCGACGCAAGAACGGCGAAATTGCGTACGGATTCCAGATCACACCCGCCGAACTACCGCAGGTCTATACACCGGATGGCGTGAACGTGTTAGCCAGTGGCGATACGAAGAAAGTTCCAGCGAACACAGTGATGGACGTGAATCGATACCAGGAAGATCTGGCGACACTGTCACCGGGCAATCAGCTGTCTCTGCTGAATCTGAGCGGGATTGATCGCCGCTTCAACAATGCCTATCTCCAGACCTGGACGCTGGGACTGGAGCGGGCATTCGGCGGGCTGACGGCCGATGCAGCGTATGTCGGAACATCGGCGTTTCGCCTTCCCCGGATTTCCTACCCAAACGCGTATCAGGGAGCGGGTCCGGGATTCGCGAAGTTTACGAACTTCGACAGTGGCGGCGTCGCAACTGGAGGCTTCGGGTTCGAGTCCGTGATTACCAATACGGCGCACTCGTCCTATAACGCGTTGCAAACTTCGTTGGCAGGGCAGGTCGGACACGGCGGTCCGGGATTGCAAGCGGGATACACCTGGAGCAAATCGTTGGATGACGTCAGCGGCGTGCTGGGAGGAACAGGTTCGACGGGCGCAGTATCTCTGTTCAGCCCGCAGAACCCATTCGACACACATGCAGAGAAAGGTCCGTCAAACTTCAACGTGACGCACGCCTTCACTTTGAGCGCGGCGCAGGACCTGCATTTGCAGGGCCTGGGAGACCAGCCCGCTGGGATCCGAGTGTTAACTCAGGGTTGGCAGTTGCTGAGCATCTCGACGATCACCAGTGGAGCGCCGTTCACTGTTTACTCAGGGATTCAGCAGACGGGCGCAGGGACAATTGGGGCGGACCGGCCAGACCAGATTGGCAAACCGAACCTCTCGACGGCTCACAGCTCAACTCGACGACGGGAAGACTATTTTGGGCTCGGCGCCGCCAACGCAACGTTCTTTTCGATTCCCATCGGGATACAGGGTGGAACCGGACCTAACTCGGGGCGATTCGGAATGCTCGGTCGGAATAGCTTCCGCGGGCCGGCTTATTACGACTTCGACTTTGCTGTCATCAAGACAACGCCGATTGCCCATCGAAGCAGTGGTCTGGAGCGTGCCGACCTTCAGTTCCGCGGGGAGTTCTTCAATGTGTTCAACGTGGTGAACATGGGCCTGCCGGCGAACACGATCAAAGGCTCGGGGTTTGGAGTGATCAGCAAAACGGCTGGGACCTCTCGGCAAATTCAGTTTTCCCTGAAGCTCATCTATTAAGAGATGGCGATAACGAAGGCCAAAGCATCATTGAGGCGAATCGCGCTATAGCGGTTGGCGATCCTTTGAACGACGAAGATCTGAGCTCTCATCGCACATAAAGATGTATGGCGTTGCACACGCAGCTAGGAAAGAAGTAGAACACTCACACTCTCGAATGGCACCTGAATGTCTACGGCGCCCCCCTGGATGTTCTGTGACTGATTGCCGTAGATGTTTGTCGCCGTCTTATAGCGGGAGGGCACTTGGACTTTTACCGACCGGTCGATGATCTGGTCGTTGAAGACAATAAGCAGGCTGCCGGCCTGCGACTCGATCAGCCGAGGGCGGACCTCCTCCGCTGAAACGGCTGGCTGAACTACTTGGCCCACGATTGCGCGCACGAGTTTGACGCCATCCTGTGAGCCTTCTTCGATGCTGGCGCCCAGATTGGTGCCAATGTAGTAGACCTGCCCTTTGCCCAGCTTCCTGGCTGCCGCGACGGGAGTCGATTCGTACGTGGCGATCACTCTTGCTGAAGAGACCGTGATAGGGGTCAGGAAGGTGTGTGCCTTGATGGTTGCCGCGACCGGTTCCGTGAATGTGAGCTGACCTTCGATGTAGACCCGGTCGGATGGAGGCAGATCTTCAGGTTTCGGATTGTCCCTTGGCTCGCTCTGCCTCATGTACAGGCTCTCTTGCTCGCGATAGCCAAACGCTTCAGCGAGCCCAAAGGAGGGGACGATGGGGTTGTACACCATGTACTCGTCGTAAGAGGCAAACCCAGTTTCCAGCACGAGCGTGCCTCCAGCCTCGACGAACTGTCGTAGGCGATCGCAGGTTTCCTGCTTGCCGATGAGGTGCCAGGGCGCAATGATGACTTTGTAGTTCCCGCTCTGGTGAAGGCTCTGAGGCTCGATGAAATCTACCAGCACATCGCTGTTCCACAAGGCTTTGTAATAACCGGCGAATGACTTGGTCGATGCATCTTCCTTCCCGCTCATGGCAAAGGTCAAAAGCGCATTGTCAACGTCGACGAGCACGGCTACTTGCGGACGCGGCTGGTAGTCTTTGATAATCTCCCACTGCGTCTGGATGAGCTTGTGATCCTCCGCCGCTTCGAGCACACGCTCACTTGGCGAGCCGTCACGCTCGACCAGCCCGAAGCCAGTGGATTCCGTTCCTGTTGCCTCGGTGAGGTAGCACCAGTAGATGATGCCTTTTCCACCCATGGCAACCAGCATCCAGTTCCACAACCGGATGTCTCGGGGGCGCATTTGCCGGCTGCGGCGGATGCCGTTGCTTCCATGGCCACCCTGTAGCTCAGTGATCCAAAATGGCTTTCCCGCCGCGGCTGCGCGCGTCAGTTCGATTTGCGCTGCGCCAAAGTAAATCGGGGATTCCTGCCAGCGAGGAAAATAGGACAGTCCCCATGTTTCCATCAACTCAGCCAGTCGCCAGGGATTGATAGCCTGAAGGGCCAGCGGAAGAATCGCGGCCTGGCTGAAGACATGGCTTTCCAGGATGCTTCGCGTGTCGATAGCGCGGAGCGTCTGGACACGGAAACGCATTTCTTCCGTGCTTCGCTCGATCATGAAACGCCGCCAGTCAACCCAATCGATATAGGAACCCGGGCCACGCGGCGGATCAATCACGTCCCAACTGGGATACCGCCTCACCCACGCTTCACTGAGCTTTTCAAGACTTCCGTAGCGCTGCTTAAGCCAGCTCTGAAAGGAAGCGATGGTCTTTGGGCAATAGCAATAGAGCTTCTGGTCAGTGGAAGCATTGAATTCACGACCGCCCGAAGGCTCAAGATGAGGTTCATTCCACACGTCGTAGGCGTACATCGACGGGTGCCTGGAAACGACCTGGGCCAGTTCACGAAGAAATGTCGCGGCCGCATCGCGCACCGGTGGCCAGTCCATGCACAAGCTTGGCCACCCGCCACTCATATTGATGGAGGCAGTCTGCAGACGCTGCGGTTCTCCTAGTGCGTCGACAAATCGCGACTCGGGATGCGCCGCTTCCAGCCAGTAGGGAGCTTCTTCGATGACCGCGCCCATCAGCACCTTCAGCCCGAGCCGGTCGCAGTCAGTGAGCACTTCTTCGATTTCACTGAAGTCGAATTTGCCTGGCTCGGGATTGAGGTACACCCAGGAACAGTAAATGCGAATGATGTTGAACTTGTACTCATTGGCGATCGCCTGCAGCATTTCACGCCTTAGCGCGCGCGGAGGATTCGGCGGACGGAAGAACTCCGTTCCGTAGATGAATTGCTGGGGCACGGGTCCGGAATGAGAGCCGGGCGAAGACCGAGTCAATGCGGACGCGGGGCCAGCCAGGATGCGAAGGCCTCCCCAATGGGCAAAGATCAAGCCAGTGGCGGTTCGGATGAACGTTCTTCGCGACAGCTCTCTCAGCATCGAAATCTTCCTCCTGTAGGCGAGTCCGGCCGACCCGAAACGGCTGCGAATCAGCAGCCGGCTGACGGGTGTGGCTTAGGGATGCAACGCCGCTTGTATCTTCTGGTCACCGAGTTGGTTGAGCGTATCGGTTTTGTTGGGGGTGAATTGATGACCCAGCTGCGCGAAAAGCGCGTTCGCCTGATCGCGTTTGCCCAGGGCGACATAGGCCCTTCCCAATAGGTAAGTTGTGTTGCTTGTATCCCGTTGAGGGTTAGGGTCGAGGTCGCGTGCAATCTTCAAGTCAACAACAGCATCCTGCGGGCGCCTGGCCGCAAGCAGTGTCTCGCCACGAAGTATCCTCGCAGGAACCGACTTTGGATTCAGTTGAATCGCCTGGTCAAGTTCGGATAGGGCCGCGCTTGCATTCGATGGGTCGATGCGAAGGATGCACTCTGCCAACATGTAGTGGAGATCGGAATCCGCGATTCCCGAACCGATGGCACCCCTCAGTACCTTCGACGCTTGATCAAACTTAAATTGCCGGTAGTCCACTAGCGCCATGAAGAAACGTGGATCTGGCGAGTGGGGGGCAAGCTCCGCAGCGGCGGCGAAGTCGCGATAGGCTTCGTCTGTTTGATTCCTGTATAGCTCAATCGAACCCCGCATCGAGAGCGCGTCCGCATTCTGAGGCATCGCGGCGACCGCCTTGTCAGCGACCTGGGCGGCTTTGTCCATTTCTGTCGTATCCACGAACAGCGCGATGAGATTGAAATAGGCGTATGGATTCGATGGATTCTGGCGGATGTTCTCAACCATCACGGCGTAGGCATCCTGGTATCGGTCGAGTTTGGAATACGAGACGCCGAGCAGGTCTGCGCATTTGGCGTCAAAGATCCCCTGGGCACGAAGCGCAGCGAGCGTATCGATGGAAACCTGAAATTTTCCCAGTTCAAAGTCGGCCAGAGCGATGGCATAGGCATGCGTAAGCGGGTCGGGCACCTCTGCCTGCACGGAGTGAAAGATCCTGAGAGCGTCTGGTGAATCGTGCGCCCTGCCGTAAAGCCATCCAATATTGAATTGTTCGAGCGGTGCAAGGTGCGGACACGCTTCAAGGCCCCGAAGCAGCGTCTTCGCCCGGGAATAGTCTTGTTTCTCGAGAAGCGCTCCCACGTGGGCGAAGGTTTTTGCAGTAAGGCAGGATGGTTCCTCGGCTGCCGCGCTCAGGCTGGACACGACGAGGCACAGGGCAGCGGCCAGGAGTAGCTTCTGCCCCCTGGCTCGCTCCTGCGGGGTACGAGATATCTTCAGCTGAACACTGATTGCCAAATGGCTGCCATCTCCAGAAAATATTGTCGTAACCGGAACCACGGCGAATGACGCAAAGGATGCGGACCAAGACAGCCGCTGCCCGGGTCCGCCTTGGCCTAGAACAACAGCTTCAATCCGAATTGGATTTGACGGGCCGGTGCGCTGGTCGAAGTAATGCTGCCGAACGCGGAAGACTGAACGTTGTTGTTAGGCGATCCGAGTTGGGTGCGATTGAACAGGTTGAAGAATTCAGCTTTGAATTGCAGGGTGAACCGCTCGATGGTGAAGTCTTTTCGTGTGTTGAAGTCTGTGTTGAAGTAGCCCGGACCTACGAGGTCGTTCCTGCTTTCGTTGCCGAAGGTGTAGGCCGCGGGAACGGTAAACTCCTGCGGGTTGAGCCACTGCTGTCTTGTCTTAGGAGCGGTGCCCGATGCGTCAGGGTTTCGCTCAGCCCTCTGCGGGCCGCCGCCGGTGTTGGCTACGTCGCCCCCGGCCATGGCGCTGAAAGGCAAACCGGAATCGGCGGTGAGGATTCCGCCGATATTCCAGCCACCAATGATGGTGTTGAGCACTGGATTGGGATTGGGCAAAAAGGTCTTACCGTGCCCGACCGGGAGAGCATAGGAAGCCGCGAACGAGAGCATGTGCTTCCGGTTGTAATCGGACGGACCGTAATCCCGGCCGAGATTGTAGAAGTCAGTGAGGGTATCCGCCTGCGGATCCGATGCAAGATCCATCGACTTGGCATAGGTGTAAGAAAGCAGGTAATAGAGGCCGCTTGCGAGCTCCTGCTTCAGCTTGACCTGCAGTGCATGATAATTTGCGGTTCCCTGGTTGTAGTCCCATGGAATGGGGCCTCCGAACTGGGGCCACGGTTGGCGCGCCGAAATCGGCCCAGCTCCAGGAACAGTTGCGGTATTCGCAAGTGGTTGCAGGAACTGGTGCCTGCTTCCCGCGCCCACATAGTGCACGCCGAGGAGCAGGGTTGAGGTCAATTGCTGTTCCAAACCGAGGTTCCATTCCATCGAGTACGGAATCTTCGGGTTGGGACTGCCGCCAAAGCTTGCCAACGGCTTGTTGGGATCTAGGAAGGTGGACGCCGCGGGGAGAGTGTTGATGAACACGGACGGGTGGGCGTCGTCCTGATTGTTGATGGTGGTGTAAATTCCGGTTGGCCAGGAAAGGCGGATGTCGGATTGCTCCTCAATCAAAGTGTTGTTGTGATCGTCGATGATCACGAACGCGCCTTGTATTGCGGTTCTATTGCGAGGCTGGTAGACGAACCCGGCACGAGGCTGCCATCCGTTTGTCTGCGAATAGTAATAGCTGCTGGGTCCGACAGCCTTAGGGAAGAGAGGCAAAACGGGACCGGTAACATGGAAGATTCCGGTAAGCACGTCCAGGCCGGAGTTGATTTTGTTGAAAGTCGGCGGACTAATGTAATCGTAACGGATGCCGAAGGAGAGGACGAGATTCTTCTGGACGCGCCACTGATCCTGGGCATAGAACCCGTACCAGTTGATTTTCTGGTCCTCTGAGGTGTTGCCGACCCAGGGGGTGAAGCTGTCCGGAGTTCCCACAAGCAGGCTGGCGGGACCGTATCCGGTGTTCTGCGAGGCGTCGACTGAGGTTCCGTTCTGAGTAAAGTTCAAGGAGTACTGCCAACCATCGTCAAAGCTGTGGATGCGGTAGTACATGCCGCCGACGCCGATGGTGTGATTTCCTACGATCTTGGAGAGGTCCGCGTGGTAGTCGCTGTTCTTCTGAGGTCCGACGGGTGCGGCAAACTGGCTGACCCCGGTGTAGCCGTTGGCGATGCCGACGCCAGGGCCGAGTGGCAGGTCGTTCTTGACGGGAGCGGTCTCACCAAAGTTCAACTGGCTGATGAAGTCTGTCCCGGCGGGCTGGTCGAAGATGGTAAACGAGGTCTGGGTGTAGCCGTAGCGCAAATTGAGAATGGTATTGGGGCTGAAGATGTGAGTATATCCACCGGCGTAGGCCAGCGAATAGTTGGACTTGTTCCCCACATAGCCCGGGAACCCTTCAGGACTGGTTACGTTATTGTTTGAGCGGTTGAAGCGGAAGAAGCCCGTGTTGTTCTGGTTGAACTGTTGGTCGACGCGGGCGCCCACCTGGTCGGCTTGGGTTGAGGTATTTCCGTTGAATGCGTAATTGGGAAGTACGCTGGGCGCAACATTCAGGTTTGGCTGAGGATAGTACTTGCTGAGAATGGCCGTTGCTGCCGGATTGATCTGGTCCTTTGGAATGGTGTTGTTCGGATAGGGATTTCGAACGATCTTTGTTGGATCCGTTGGATCGACTGTCGTGGAATACGGATTGTAGATCTCGTTTGCGTATTCCGGGCGTCCGAGGTTATCGGTTCCGATCGGCGTTGTCCCCAAGACGGCTGAGAAATCTCCGTTGCGCATGTCGTTGGTAAGCGTAGCCGCAAGATAGGACTGCGTCTGCTCCGAACGAAATCCTTCCCAGTAGCCCGAAAAGAAAGTGTGGTTCTTGATCACCGGTCCGCCGACAAAGAGCCCGTACTGGTTCTGCTTGTAGGGCGTCTCTGTGGTTGCCGGATAAGTCCTCGCGTCCAGCACATTGTTGCGGATGAACTCGTACACCGCTCCGTGGAAGCTATTCGTCCCGGAGCGGGAGACGAGATTGATGTTCGCTCCAGAACTGATTGCGAATTGCGCGTCTGTGATATGCGATTGGACGTTAAACTCCTGAATCGCGTCCGGGGGAGGGCTGATGGCAAAGGTATTGGTGAAGAGTGCGTTGTTCAACACTCCATCCATGGTGTAGTTATTTTGCTGCGGCCGCTGCCCATCGACCGACGGGCTGACCGAACCGGCCCCAAGCTTGACGGTAAACGCCCCTTGCTGACCGCCCTGAATCAGTGGAACCGCGCCGGGAGTGAGGAGCGTGAGCTGGTTAAATTGACGCCCGTTTAGCGGCAGTTCTACGATCGCCGTGTTGCCAACAACTTCAGCCTGTGTAGCGGAAGTAGTGTTGATTTGCGTAACGTCGGCATTGACCGAGACGGTCTGGGTAGATGCCGAGATCGACATCTTGAAATTCAAAGCTTCGCTTTGGTTGACCTCAAGATGAACGTTCGCCATTTTCTCCATGGCGAAGCCCTGCTTGCTGACCGCGACATCGTAGACGCCGGGTTGCAACTCGGGTACGGAGTAGTAGCCGCTACCGTCTGTGATTGCTTGCCGCTGCACCCCGGTGGCCTGGTTCGTCAGTTCCACGCGAGCGTCGGGTATCACCGCACCGGATGAATCGGTGATGGTGCCGGTGATGAGTCCCGAGGTCGTTTGAGCAAGAGCCCCACCTGCAAGTGCCAACACGAGGATTGCGACCCGGAGCGTGCAAAAAGAGAATCTCTTCGCCATGCCACCAACCTCCCAAATGAATCGAGATAGAAATTTCGAGAAGGCATTCACTTTCGTGTTTGCTTCCGCTGAGTGCCCGGCCGTGAGCCTGCAGATGGTTTTCGTATGTTTGAGGCCGGCGCACCAGCATTTTTCAAAAACAGATTGAAGCACTTAAACGAAGAGCACCGTAGAAGAGAATATTTGCCCTTGTCAAGTTATTTTTTTGGAATATTTATTTTCATAGAGTTACAGATAGCCAGGGGTAGTGGCTTTTCTTGCGGGCCGCCACAATCTAAGTGCTTAAATTTTTATAGCAGAGCAATCGAACTAATGGACTATGTAGCGCCTCTGCCAGGTTCTGCTGATCTTTGCAAACCGGGAGATGCGATCAGTTGGTGGATCAATGACAAGACGTTCAAGTGCTTCAAATATTATTGACAGGTAAACAGGGCGCCGCTTAGGATTACGCTGCATCCGTTTAAGCACTTATATTCATGCCGACCCCTTCCTCGCTCGCGACAAACGGCCTCGTCAAGAAGACGCTGGCTGAAAAGCTGTTGGCAGAGATCATGAACGGCACTCTCTCCCCAGGCACCCGCATTATTGAAGGCAGGTGGGCACAACACTTTGGCGTGGCGCAAGGAACGATCCGCGAGGCCATCAATCTTCTTGAGCGTGACGGGTTCGTCAGCAAGGAAGGTGGCCGAAGCGCTCGCGTCATTCATCTGGCGGAGCAAGATGTCGTTCAGCTCTATCAAATGCGCAGCGCGATCGAGGGGCTCGCAGCGCATCTTGCCGCTCAGGCGCAGCCGGACTTTTCCCATTTGCAGTCCATCGTGGATGGAATGCGGCGGGCTGCCAAGGCAAAGAGTGCGGCGAACATGCTCGACTGGGACCTGAAGTTTCATTTGGAACTCTGCAATCTCTCCGGGAACAAATACCTTTTCGATTACGCCCAACGTATGCTGACGCCGTTCTTCGCCTTCGTGCGCTTGCGCATGATTTCCGGAGGACGGGGTACATCGGTATGGGATAAAGATCTCGATTCCCATCAGAGGATCGTCGATCTGCTGCGCGAGGGGGATGGAGAGATGGCCGAGCAGTACGTGAAAAAAGCAATGATCCGGTTCGCCAAAACCGCCTATGACAACTGGGTCGCGCATGGGAAACGATCTTGAAGGCATCTTGCCGGTAAGCAGCGACGGCGCGCCTGGTTACAGACGCTAACTGGAAATGGAATATGCCCGAATATAAAATTCACTCTATCTCTACGTATGATGCCCGGTTTGCGCTGCCTCCGGGCGCGGGTACAGACTCGATTCACGCAACCTCGGAATACTGTCTGGCAATGACGCTGTTGTCGACGCAGGACGGGGCGCGGGGCTCGGGTTTCGTCCTGACGCTGGGCGACGGCAACAGTCTCGTTTGCAAAGCAATCGAGATGTTGGCGAAGCCGCTTGAGGCGATGCCCATCGAAGCCGTGATGGCCGATTTCGGGAATATATCCCGGAAGATCGCAGACCACGCCGCACTGCGCTGGCTTGGGCCGCACAAGGGCGTCGTGCAATTGGCTTTGGCCTCGATTACCAACGCGTGCTTCGACCTATGGGCCAAGAGCCGCGGTGTGCCCCTTTGGAAGCTGTTGCTGGATCTCACCCCGGAGGAGTTGGTCCGGGTTCTCGATTTGAGCTATCTCGAAGAGATACTCAGCCAGGAGAAGGCGCTCTCGATGGTGCGCGAGCAGCTTACCAGCCGTTGCCAACGGGAAGCCATCTTGAAGAGGGGCTATCCCGGCTACGACACCTCTGTTGGCTGGATGGACTACGACGACCAGAAGGTCACGGAGCTAACAAAGAAGGCCCTGGATCAGGGATTCTCTGCTTTTAAGTTAAAGGTCGGATCGCCGGAAGAAAGCCGGGATCTGCGGCGCGCAGCCATGCTTCGCAAATTAATCGGGGAAGACAGCACGCTGATGTTCGATGCCAATCAGCGCTGGCACCTTCCCGACGCTCTTCGTATCTGTGGAGAACTGGCGAAGTTCCGCCCTCACTGGATCGAAGAGCCGACCCATCCGGACGACATCCAGGCTCACGTGAAACTATCCCGTGCGGTGAGCCCGGTGAAGATCGCGGCCGGGGAACACATCGCAAACCGTGTCCTGTTCAAGAACTTCCTGGAGGCTGGAGCGTTGTCGTTTGTTCAGGTCGATTGCACCAGAGTCGCGGGGGTCAGCGAATTCCTTACGGTCAGTTTGCTCGCCAAGATTTTCGATCTTCCCGTGGTGCCGCACGTTGGCGACATGGGGCAGCTGCATCAGCACCTGGTTCTCTTCAACCATATCGGGTTGGGGCTGAAAGCAGAGTTCCTCGAGCACATACCTCATCTTCGGACGCACTTTGTCCATCCGGCGCAGGTACAGGATGGTGTGTACCGCACACCTCTCGAGCCCGGGGCTTCCGCAGATCTGAAGGTGCTTTCTCAATTGTAGTGGGCTCCCGCATCCGCTCTTGGGTCTGTTGATATGGATCACGTATGCATTGACGCACACCACCATTTGTGGCGCTATCTCCCTCCCGGCCCGGGCTGGATGGCGGCCGATGGAATGGAGAGCCTTCGGCGAGACTTCCTCATAGATGATCTGCGCGTGGTCATCGCCGAGGCCGGCGTTACGGGCACGATCGTAGTCGAGGCGGAGAGAACCATCGAAGAGACCGCATGGCTCAGCCGCATAGCGGCCTCTGGCGACCTGATCTGCGGAGTTGTGGGTTGGGCGCCTCTTACCAGCCCCGTTGTTATATCCGAACTCGAACGCATTGCCTCTCTGCCAAAAATGAAAGCGATACGTCATCCGCTTCATGACGAACCGGACGATCAGTTCGTGTTGCGCGACGACTTTAATCGTGGAATAGCCGCACTGAAGCGATTTGATCTCAGATACGACATCCTGATTTTTGAGAAACATCTTCCCCAGACGATTCAGTTTGTGGATCGGCATCCCGATCAGATCTTCATTCTTGATCATGTCGCCAAGCCTCGCATTCGCGATCGTGTGCTTTTTCCCTGGAGGGAAAATATACGAGAGTTAGCGCGGAGAGCGAATGTGTACTGCAAGATCTCAGGAATGGTGACCGAAGCGGATTGGCATACCTGGTCCGAGGAAGGCCTCTCCCCATACATCGAGACGGTGCTGGAAGCGTTCACTCCGAAGCGAATTATGTTCGGGTCTGATTGGCCGGTCGTGAACCTCGCTTCCTCCTACCGTCGATGGATAGACACAGTGCGGACGGCGATCGCGCAACTGTCAACCACCGAAAGAGAGCGGATCCTTGGGGGGACGGCGATCGACGCCTACGCCCTTCGGATGACCTAAAGTCAGCGAGACCGAGCCTTCGAACGAACGGCAGATCTATCGAACATAAAATTGGAGAATCGCGAGTGCCTCGCTCGTCGGAGAGCCAAACTGAGCCATTGGGCCTCGCTGTGAGTCAACCCGCTGTGAAGTTTTTCATGCCGACGGAAGGACCTCTCCGACGATCGTGGTTGCGGAACACAGAAAGCGTTGGGAACTACCCTCTCACCTTGGTGCTTGAACCTCGAAAGTGCTCCCTGCCGGTACCGTCAACAATATCCAGGTTACGCTACGACCGAAGTGCTTTGAGTCGGCATGAGCTTTGAATGGCTTGCCATCGACGAGCAATATTTCGAACGATCCGGTAAAAGCAGCCTTCCAGTTCAGCGCGCTCTTTCCATTGTTGGTGAGACGTGTGCTTCGATTTCCTTCGTGCCGCACGCTGATTACGTTGCCTTGGACAGGAAGATTCCTGAGTTCAGCCCAGCCGGTTTGCGATGTCAGCTGGGGCAGCGTTTCGACGGCGGTTTCAAAGGGTTTTCCGGCAACAATGTCGGTTAGCGGGAAGGTGGGCTCGACACGGATACCCATGAGCCCCGTGACCAGGGCCCCGATGACAGAGTAGGAGACCTCAGGATATTCACGCCGATCGCGACTGGCGCGGGTAAGGTCCATTATTTGTGTATAGGCAGCCTCGGGATCCCCGTACCGGTAAAGGATCTCTGCATAGTGCGACTTTGCCTCGACTGCGCTTACAGGTTCGGTGTTCATCGTTGCCAGAAGAGTATGCAAGGCGCTTGCCGTCTTGGCGCCATCCTCTGCCGCATCGCGATAGAGCAGATCGCTTCCCGCGCGGCCGGTAAAGTGATGCTGCTTATTCAGGAAAGCGTAAAAATATCCCTGCGAAGCGTTCCACCACTCAGTATTGATGAGTGATTTTATCTGCGACGCGGTCTGCAGTGAGAGTTGAGCCGCCTGCTTGTCCCCCCGGATTGCCTCAATCGCAGCATAGGCCCGGAACGCGGCGTACTGTGTCGCCAGGAGGTCGATGCCTACCAGGTTGTCCCTGCTGCTCTCCTCATAGGTCGGGTCCCCGCGGAAGAAAGGAGGAGCCGGAATCTCGCTCTTCCGTTTCATGATCTTAAGGGGTCAAATCCCAACGTTTCGTGTAGTCGGTGATCGTACGCTCGTAGAAGTTCAGAAAGACGGGATCTTCAATGTAGGACCTGTCTCCGGTCCAAAGAAACATCCGGTAGCAGGTATCCAGAATATCGAAGTTGGCGGGCAGGTTGTACCAGAACTCAGCATCGCTCTTGTAGTCGACCGGGGCCGGCCGGTTCAACCGATCGATCTCCCAGTAACTACACCAGTCTCTGGAAGCAGCGATATTTTCTGCGAACCTTCGCAGCATGTTGTGGTTGTAGCGGGTCAGGCCCAGAGCCTGTGCACCGTCGGCTTGATGCGCAGTATCGCGCATGCAGAATGCGTGACGTCCTGGAAGCGAAGCTTCATACCAGGGACCGACGGGGTCGTCGTCGAAGACGTAGGACAGAGCCTGTTGCCTGGCCCAACGGAACGAGTCGACCAGCCGGGCATCGGAAGAAGCAAAATCGAGGTCCGAGTGCGCTCCACGCTCTGCCGGTTGAGGATATGCACGGAAGGACATCAGCAACAGGACGAGGCATGCGAGCTTACCCGCGTGCAGGCGTCGCAGGCTGCGCCTTGATCCGGCGTGACCGAAGTACATCGCATCCTCCAAAGTTATAGCGCGGGTTTCAGCATCTTTGATGCTTCATGAAAATGCAATCACCAAACCCGGCGCAGACAGATCGCCAGGAGTCGCATCTGCAGCCCCACCTTGCGCATCAGCGTTCCCGGTATATGCATGATATTTCCTCGAATCTGCACGGAATGGGAGATATCGATCGCCTCCTCGCCGGCCAGATCCTGCGCCAGAACTCGCTTTCCTCTCATTTCTCTGTCGAAGACCATATTAAGACTGTCGAAGTATACCGAAGATACCGAAGGGCCCCGGCGCGTCGGATACACGCAGCGTCACATCGCATCCCGGCATGTACCATGCCTTTCCGAGCGGGTTCTTTCCTGCGCGGCCACGGCGACCGCACCATTCGGAAAGCGCGCTGCAAAGACAAACGGCTTGTCGCCCTTTGCCTTCACCACCGGCAGTGCCATGTTTCTGGCGATCCGCGCAGGCGCTCCCTGGCGCACAGTCGCTCCCACAAGTTCCTTCTGCCACGTCTGCGTTGGTTCGAAACCCCAGCTGTCGAGAAGAACTTCCTGGTCGATTGAAACCTCTCCCAACCCCGGGGAAAACGGTGGCGCAATACGCTGCCAGCGAAGCGCCCGGACAACCTCGTCGAGTCGCTTCTTGGGCTGTCTGGGTCCGTTAAAGAAGAGATCGGCGTCTCCTCCGGGCCTCATGCCCGTGAGCGGGTGGCGCATGATCCCCATCGTGCATCCCATCACCGCAGCTACATAAACCTCGTCTTCCAGGTTGAGCAAACTCTTTATCTCGGGATGACCCTCTGCCCCTTTCAACATGGCAGCGAGGCGATCTAACGTCGTAGGCAGCGAGAGGATCGACGTCACATCGTAGGTCCTGTACACGTCCGTATTACGCAGGATCGTCATGCGTCTCGAATCCCAGGATTGCGCACCGAAGCGGCCGTCCTTGTGCCAGTCTCCATTGACTGGCAGCTCTGCGTGCACATGTTCGAGGGTCAGAGGAATATGCGCCTGGTTGCGGAGCCGGATCAGATCAAAGGACGGATCGCCGATGTCGATCTTCCAATAGCGAACCTCGGCAGAGTTGCTGAGCGTCTCTAAGCCACGTACTCTCTCTCCCTCCGGCGTGTTGCGGCACCAAAGCGCGGCGCCACGCCATCCAGCCTTCTGGACCGCGCTGTTGAGCTTGCTGAGGCGTTCCGGAGCTGTTCCGGTGAAGGAGGGAAATTTTGCGGCATCCAGCTCGAAAGTCGCAGTACCTCCAGTCTCGCCAACCATCATCCAGCAGGAAAAAGAGATCGCTGCGAATCTTCGGATAGAACGATTCCGCCCACCCGGCCCGGGCGAAGACGTTCTCTTCGGTCATGGCGTTACGCGCCAGATCTCCTCCGGAATCCCCTTGGAGAATCGTCGCATCCAGCTCATGGAGACCATGACCATACATATAATTCTGCACCGCCCAGGTGCACCAGTAGTGCGGTGCACCGGAAGGCTGCGCGGGCACTAAACTCGCGCCTTGTCTCCGCTCTGATTCCGGTGCTCTGCCACAAAGCCCGTTAACGCGGGCGCGATCGTCGTCGCCATCGACGCGCCGAGAAAGCGCCTTCTGCTCATTCTCATCTGTAGTCCTTCGAATCGCTGAGTGCCTGCTGAGTGAGCGTTGGCATCACCCGGGTGGGTGATGCCAACGGGTAAAATTGAGGGCGCGAATCTCAGAACGTGAAGTGACCGCCGAGCTGGATATCGCGCGGTGTGCCGTTGGTACCTGTTATCTGGCCGAAGCTGGCGTTCTGGGCCGTGCAGCAGGTGGTATTTGGGTTGGAGTAGTGGGGAGTATTGGTAAGGTTGAAGGCATCCACTTGAAAGCTGGCCGTCATGCGCTCACGAATCTTTACCGTCTTCGACAGCGAGGCGTCCGCGTTCCTGTAGCTGGGACCGAGCACCTTGCCAACTCCAGAGTTGCCGAGCTGATACTGCGGTGGGGTGGTGAGGCAGGTAGTGTCAAACCATTCCGAGGTCTTTCCGATTTTTGGGATCGAGCGGCAGGCAAGGTCGGCGCGATTGGAAAAGCCGCTGTTGAGATTGTCGTTCGAGATGCCGAAGCTCAAAGGCTGTCCGGATTGCAGGATCGTGATGCTGCTGAGCTGCCAACCACCCAACAAAAGATCGGTAGCGCGGGAGCTGTTGGATAGCCACTGCCTGCCCTGTCCAAAAGGAAGCTGATAGACGAAGTTGACGATAAAGTTCTGCGGTACATTGGGCGCCTGACTTGTTCCGACTGCCCGGTTCAAGTTGTCATGCAGAGGGTAGAAGACATTAATGTCATCGATCTCCTTTGACCAGGTGTATGAGACGCGTCCCTGCAGTCCGTGGGAGAAGTTCTTCCACAGCTCCGCCTGCAGGGCGTGGTAGATGGACAGGCCGTCGGAAGTGGCATAGTTGATCGACGTCACCTCCGGTGCGATCCCATAGTAAGGTCTGCGTGGTGTCAGGTCTCCTGGGCCGGGCGCCGGGGTATCGATGTTGTAGTCACGGTAGAGATGGATTCCTCTCGTTCCCACATAGCTGAGCCTGAATGCTGAGGATGGTGTTAGCTGTTGCTCGACACCGATATGCCAGGCATATGCGTTGTCCGGACGGAAGTTCTCAGGAATGAGGGTGACCGAGGAGTTCGGTTGTGGGGTTACGGGCGCAGAGGTCGACAGAGGAACGAATCCCGGCAGTCCGTTGGTGCTGACCTGCCAGAAGGGCGTATAGGCCAGCTGCTGGTTGAGATAGTACTGCTGGAAGAAGGGGAAGTTGCGCTCAAGATTGCCACCGATCGCTCCGAAGTTGCCCGGGAAGGTGGTGATGCCGAAGGCGCCGCGCACCGCTGTCTTTCCATTGTTGGGCGAGTAAGAGAATCCCACTCGCGGTGCGAAGTTGCCGTAATAGTTGCTGACGTTGGGGGCGCGATTGCTGGAAGTGGCAATGTCAAGCAGACCGGTCGAGAGATTGAAGTTGGACTGCCGGTTGAATTTATCAATCGCCTGCGTGATGACGTCCCAACGCAGGGCCACATTCAGAGTAAGCGACTTCAACACGTGATACTCGTCTTGCACATAGACGCCTGCAAGGTTTGCACGGGTCGCAGGATCGGTGTCGACAAATCCGCGATAAAGCGACGACGGAATGCCGAGCAGGAAACTGGCGAAGGCATTTCCGCCCGTACTGGTGGTGCAGTTCGGTTGTCCCGTGCAGCTGCTCGTGTAGTCGGCATTGAAAGAGAAGCTGCCGTTTTGGCTGGCATTGGCATTCGTTAGCGAAGCCTGAAGGCGCCGATAGTCTTCGCCGATCGTGACCGTGTGCTTGCCGAAAACCTTAATGAAGTTGTCCGTAATTTGATAGACATTTGTGATGCGGTGCGAGTTTGTCCAGTCTTGCGATCCGGTGGGAGCAATGGTTTGGCGATGTTGTCCGAAATTGAAGATGGCCAATCCTGAAGCGCCGGGAAAGTCGAGCGTTGTTTCCGTTAGGGATGCCCAGAGTCGTGTTTTCGTTAGTCTGAAAATCATTCCCGAAGTCCAGGGTGTGAAAGCGATTAAAGCCAAAGCGAAGCTCATTCGTCGCGGTGGGAGAGAAAGTATGGTCGTAGCCGACGGCGATGTTGTGATCCCTGGATGCGGCATTGACGTCGTTGATCTGAATGAACCTGGTGCCTGGCCATGGGGCGTTCAGATCACGCCGCTGGTAGGACTCACGAGCGAAGAGGCGATCGCCATTCCGCAATTGATAGTCTGCTTTTACGTCGAACTGGTGATTGTTGTCCGACTCCGATGTGTTTGCTTTGTAGTTCTGGCTGATACTGCTCTGGTCGGTGGGTTCGGGCCAGATGCTTGCGCCTGCGACGATCTTGGCTGAGACAGGATCGAAGCGCGATGCAGGAACCTGGTAAGCCGGTCCCTGGCTGGTATTGACGATGGGAAAGGACTCCCTGTCGACGGGTCATACAACGTTGGGAATTGGCTGGTAAGAAAGTTGCCCTGTTTCATCAGGTCCGTGGGCACCGTGAGGTTGTAGGAAATGCCGTTGTTGAGCAGCAGTCCCTGGTAGTCCACGAAGAAAAATGCTTTGTTGCGGATGATTGGACCGCCCAGTGCCCCGCCGAACTCGTTGGAACGGTATGGAGCTTTGGTCTGCGCCTGCCACTGAATAGCATTCAGGCTGTCGCTGCGATAGAACTCGTAGGCCGATCCGTGAAGTGCGTTTGTCCCCGATTTGACGAAGGCATTCACCTGCGCTCCGCCATACGTGCCGACCGTCGCCTCTGCATTGTTGGTCGAGATTTTGATCTCCTGCAACGAGTCCAGCGCCGGCGTGACATTGATGAACGCATTCAGCAACTCCATGTTGCTGACGCCGTCCAAAGTGTAGGTGGTGCCGCACCAGGGCAATCCATTGACGCTTGCCGTGATGGAGCCCGCCGCTCCTGCGCCGGCGGCCGCTTCAGGCGCGCTTCCAAAGCCGGTAGCGACCGCTCCAGGAACCGTCTGCACCAGCTGCGAGAAGACCCTTCCGTTGAGTGGCAGACTGTCGATGTCACGCGTGTTCAGCACCTCGCCCAGCGACGAGCTGGTGGTGTTGACCAGGGATTATCCCCGGTCACCTCAACCGACTCCGTCGCGGCGCCCAACTGCAAGGTCACATCTACGCGTGTGACGCCATCGACGGTGACCACATTCCCGGTGGAAACAGTGGTGCGAAATCCAGCAGCGCTGACCTCGACCTTATAGGTGCCCGGAGGCAGTAGGTTGGCGATGTACTCCCCATGATTGTCAGAGATGTATTGCTTGGTGACCCCGGTATCCTGACTGGTGACGCTAATCTTAGCGCCGGGAACCAGGGCCCCGGTTCCAGTCCTGAATGGTGCCTTGGAGACGGCCGCTGACACCCTGCCCGAAGCGACACGGCCGTAAGGAGGAGCAGGCACAGCGAAACCCAGCAGCATTCCGCGAAATGGAATTGTTGGCGGCAACCAGCAGCTGCCGAGCTTTGGAACTGAGGATTACATTTGCGATTGCATACAGCCTCCTTAGATCGTACCTGAAACTGCGATTCTGCACTGCGGATTTCGACTTGTGTATCCGCTTAGCTTGGCGTCCATTGAGTCGACTCAGGGGCTAACGGCTCTGCAGAATAGTCGTTCTCAATAGCGCGAGCCAACAGTAGAGGGTCGAAGGAAAGGCCGGTCTAGCTACACGGCAGATACCGGGGGGATACAGCGAACAAATCGTGCGTTTTATCTGCAAGAAATGAGATAAGTTACAGACGTTACAGCGACGTTACAGCACGTCTAACAGGATTGGACGCATCTTCATTGACGATAGGAAAGGATCGAAAAGCCTACGATTAACAGGGACGGAGGGATTGGCCGACAGCATCGGTCCGGCTATTTTTTGGCGGGGGCAGAAGAATCTTCGACGTTGGCAGCAGGCGATTTCCGGGGGGAAGGGCATGCACCGTCGCCAATTCGGTGCTAAGTACCTGATCGCCTTTTTCCAGATGAACCAGCACCAGGGCTTGAAACCATGGCATACCGTCTCTTGCAGCAGATCTGCCGTTAGTCAGGGGAAGCCCCTTGCCAGCCAACGCCGCGGATAACTGCTCGACTCCAGAGCGAGAGGTGATGAACCGGGTCACGCCCTCTGTTCCTTTCGTATCCAGGCCGCCAAGAACCGCGATGTTGCGTCCAGCAACGACCCCGGGCTGCACAGAGATCAAGCTGTAGTCCCTGTTCAGCATCTGGGTGTCGGGATCGCGCTCTGTATGGTAGACGGAGCTTTCGTTGGGGCGGGATGAGCATTCACGATCTGAGCTCGCCATTGCTCACGGCGAGAATCAGGGTTCTGAAAGGTAAAATCTCCGGCAGCTATAAGCTGAGCCACGGCAATATTTTGAAAAGGCGATCCCAGAAAAATCACGGAGTGTTGTTGCAGATCGTCAGGAGTAATGTTGCGGCTGGTTTTAACCGTCGGCTTCAGGCCCATCTGCGCGAAGAGGCGCCGTCAACATGGCGACGCCCTCAAGTTCACCTGTACCCGTATAGCCGTCTTCGTAGTAGAGCTGGCCGGCGTTTGCCACCAGCGCTGGATTGGATGCAAACTCACGCGCCAGATGCGAATCGACCCGAGCCCCCCGGTTGTCGCTGGCGCCCTGACGGAAGCGGAACAGATCGTTGGAGTCGTCCAGCAGGAAAACAGCATTCGGATAAGCGATGATCGGAGCGCGATCATTGCCGAGAAGGTTTGCCCAGAACATCTTCACCGGGTCAGCCGGGTCGGGGGCGAAGCGGTTTTACCCGAGGCGAGACTGTCCCCGGCAATCGCCCGATGCGTCTGATAGTTGCCGGCAAAATATCCAATCACCAGGAAGTGAGGAGGAGCCCTACGGCCACGATGAACGGCCGCGAAAAGTATCGTCCGGGGTTGCGGCTGCCCCAGTGTTACAGGCTCATGATCGGGAAACGTGGAGCCATTTGCGTTCGTCCCTGGATCGGGCACCGCGCTGAGGCTATCGCCATCGAGTTCCTGATGATCCAGCGAATCTGCCCGCAGCCGGAAGGCGGGAGGGTAATGCCCCTTCGGAATCTCGATCAGCGATCTGATCGTGAATGCCTTCCTGCTCGTAATATTCCTTCAGCTTCTGGCGCAGCCTATGCGTCTGAACGCGAACGATCGTATCTGTCTTTGGGTCGAAATCCGGTCTTGCGGCCGAATGCCTCTACCCCAATCGTGTATTCCTTGAGCACATCCGAATTCCTGGCAATGCCCTCGTGTCCCCAGGAACTGCAACAACTGTTGAAGTGTCAAAGAGTTACGTAGAGTGTTGGAATGGAGAATCCGTTGAAGCTGTTGCCGACTCTGCTCGATGGAAAGCTCTTCGGGCTTCGTAGCGGGCGCTAGTTGGCTGTTTGTCACTTCTGGTTCTCTCGACGCCTATTTCCCACCCGGCGCAAGTCTAGCAGTTCGTGGGTACGGCGGCCAAACCACCAGGTTTGCGGTAGTGGATTCGAACCCACTTAGGTCCATGCGCACTCGGAAATATTCCCGGCGCTGTCGGTAACGGAATAAATCTGCACATCCCCAGTTAAATCACGTAGAAGGACAACCCGCTTTCACCGGGAGATTCGCGGCATGCGCTTTCTACAAACGATCGCGGGGCTGCGTCAGCCAGCCCGGCTCGATTCATTTTGTTGCGTACTCGCGATCGCTTGCCTGGCTTGGTATGGCGGCTCCGAGACAGCCTGGGCATCCCAGGCCACTGTCACAACTCTTTCCCTCACCTCAGGTGGAAATGCCGTGTCCTCGGTGGCTGGCGGAACCGCCGTCACTTTAACCGCCACGGTCCAGGCGAATGGCGCGGCGCTCAAGCTGGGACAAGTAAATTTCTGCGATGCCACCGCTGCCTCCTGCACAGACATCCATCTGCTGGGCACAGCGCAATTGACCAGCGCTGGGACCGCGGTGCTGGCCTTCCATCCCGGCCCTGGAGCCCACCGCTACGATGCTGTATTCCTCGGCGCGTTGAATGACGGTGCGAGTGCCTCGGCCACGATCGGGCTGACCGTGGCCCCACAGAAGACGGGCCCGCAGACCACCTACACAGTCGCCTCGATCTCCGGGCCGGTCGCGACGAATACGTATGGCACCTACGCGTTGACGGCAAATGTGGGCACTAAAGGGACGGTTCCGCCTTCGGGCACAGTCTCTTTTTCGGGAACGAACGTCGCTACCGGCAACGGATTCTCTTTGCCGGGAACAGCAACGCTGGGGCCATCGAGCGGAAGTCCCGGCTTTCTGAATGTGCCGATTCCAAAACTGAATACCGGCTCGGCTGACGCGCCTCCGTTGATCGCGGTCGCTGACTTCAACGGCGACGGCTTCCCCGACATCGTTTCCGCCCCTAATGGAGGTATCGCCGTATCCCTGGGCAAGGGAGACGGCACGTTCGCTGCACCGCTGATCCCTAACGTCGACCCGGTGGATGGGATCAACGCATTCGGCGTCGGCGACTTCAACGGAGATGGCATCACCGATCTCCTCATCGACGACGAAGATACGGGGCAACTGACTGTATTGCTCGGCAAGGGGGATGGCACATTCACTATAGGGCAGTCGATGCCCTATAGTGCGACCTCCATCGCCGTTGCGGACTTCAACGGCGACGGCAAACCAGACATCTCATTGCCGGGTCCGACCATCCTGCTAGGCAATGGTGATGGTACTTTCACCGCGGCTCCCAATCCGCCGCAGATTAGCTCATCTCAGATTGTCGCTGCGGACTTCAATGGCGACGGCAAGATCGATCTGGCCACCAGTGGTGGTGACGGGTAATACAGTCACCATCCTTCTGGGTAATGGCGACGGCACGTTCACTGCAGCCCCCAGTCAAACGCAGTTGGTTGCATCAAAACTTGTCGTTGCAGACTTCAATGGCGACGGCAAAATCGATCTGGCCACCCTCGATTCCGTGGGCGGCACACTCGCCGTCCTGCTGGGCATTGGCGATGGTACATTCAATGCGCCAACCCCTCTCCCGGCGGATTCGAACTTTAGCGCGTCCACACTCGCGGTGGGCGACTTCAATGGGGACGGCAAACCCGATGTAGCCGTCACAGCCGCCGCCAACACTGCATCCATCACTCCGGATGCCAAGGTCTCGATTTTTGCGGGCAACGGCGATGGCACATTCGGAGCGAGGTCCGATGTTGGGTTCAACGTCGTGACGGGAGCCATTGGCCTCACATCTTTGGCGGCGGCGGATCTCACTGGCAGCGGCTCCTCGGACCTGGCCACCTTTGGCTCGGTATTCCTTGGAAATCTCACAATCACGACAGCAACCGCCAATTACGTCCTGCCCTTTGGCGACAGTATGATCCAGGCTGACTATCCTGGCGACGCGAATAACGCTCCCTCCAATTCCACAAATGGGCCTGCAGTCTTTGTTCCGCAGCAGAGTTTCTCGTTGACCAGCAATCCCGTCACGGTCACTCCTGGAGCCAGCGCCAGTGGGAATTTTTCTGTGACAAGTTTGACCTTCAGCCGGTACCTTGAACTTGAGCTGCTCGATCCCGGTTCCGCAGGGCCAGGCAAATCCCCCGGCGTGCTCGGTGCAGCCGACCGTATTTTTCTTCTCCCCAGGCGGAACGGAGAATCTGGCCTATACCGTCAGCACGCAGGCCACAACTCCGCCCGGTCAATACACTGCAACCATCACGGCCACGTACGCTTTTGGAGGCGTGACCCCGGCTTCCACTTATGCCACAGTCACGGTGGCCGGTCAGAATTATCTCCTGACCAATAGCGGGGCTACGATCTCATCGCCTGGCGCCAGCGGCAACTCGACCATCACGATTTCGCCCACTGGCGGCTTCATCGGACAGATCACAATGAACTGTAGCGTGACTGGTGGGCCATCCGGGCGCGGTCAATTCACCCAACTGCACGATTCCCTCGCCGATCTCGGTCACAGGTCCGCCGGTGACCACGACGCTTACGCTGAATACGCAGCCGACTACGACCCCCGGATCCTATACCGTCATGGTGACGGCGGGCTCGACCGGGGGTCTTGACGCAACCACGAGCTTCAACGTCAATGTGCCGGCACCTCCTCCGAGTTTCACGATGAGTAGTTCAGCAGTCACCATCGCGTCGCCGGGGCCAGCGCTTCATCGACCATTACGATCATTCCGGGCGGAGGCTTTACCGGCGCGGTGGCTCTTAGCTGCGCCGTTGCGGGCGGCCCTATGGGGGGAGCCGATGCACCCACGTGCTCGGTCACAAACCCTCCAGCGATCGTCGGGGCCGCGGCGGTCACGGCGACGCTCACTGTGAACACCACTGCTGCGACCACCGCCAACAACCATTTAGCGATCCGCAACCAACGGCCCCATGGCATTGCGATCGCTGGCTCCGCAATGGCTTTGGCATCGCTGCTGTTATTTGGATTTCCAATCCGGCAGCGAAGAACCCTCACACAGTTTGGCCGGCTGCTGATCACGATTTTGATCGGCGCGACGATGGGTTGCGGTGGAACAAAGACAGTAGCCCCGCCCGCCAATCCTGGCACCACGCCGGGCGCCTATACTGTCACGGTCACGGGTTCCAGTGGTTCGATCATGGCCACAACCGCCGTTACCGTCACGGTGAACTAAACACGATCGTTCTCGGCGTGGGTCATTTCGAATACATGTTTTGGTGGGATGAGCCATAAAACCAGGTCGACTTCTTTTTCGGCCATCGACAGGAACACCCATCCGTGTCCATTGCCTCTATCCCGACAAACCGCTTATTTCCCGCGCGCTATACGATCCCTTTACAAGCAACAGCGCAGTGAAGCAGGTGAAAAAGCCTTCGCATCTTGGGCTGGGCGTGAGCTATGTGTTTGCACCCGGTGCGCTGCCATAGGCGCGCTGGACCAGTAGCTCTCTCACCAAAACCCGGGGTAACGGCGAATGCACCCTGGTGAAAAAGGTAACCCCTATTGCGAAACGGAAAGGGCACCGTCGCCACCATGGTTGTGTATAGTTTTGGCGATAAGCGCTTTTGAGCGTTTTGGCCCCTGAAATTTTGGGAGAACCATGATCAGCAAGCTGGATCCCAAGCTGCGCCGGTACGTGGCGTCGTTGCGTAGTCCGGACGCGGTCCCCCAGGCCCAGGCAGAGCCGGTGGACGTCATTGTCGCCACCACAGGCGACCTCTCTGACTTGCAGGCAGCCGGCTTCACGCAGCACACTCTTTTTGAGAACCCGCCGAACCCGCTCAAGATTGTTACCGGCACAGTGGCCCCGGATAAGCTGAAAGACCTGGCGGATGTGGACGACGTGGTCGAGGTGGAAGGGCCGCGGGACCTCGATACCCAGCTGAACTATAGCGTTCCGGAAATCCACGCGGATGTGCTGCACAACGGCACCCCTGCGCGGAAAGGCGCGGGGGTGGTGATCGGGGTCATCGACAGCGGCATCGATTGGCGGCATCCCGACTTCATCCAGTCTGACGGCAAGACCTCACGCATTCTAGCCATTTGGGATCAGATCAGCGGCCCGGGGCCGGGAGACCACGCAGGCCCCAATGGCCTGGGTGTGGAGTATCTCCGGGACGACATTTCCAACGCGATCCAGGGCACAAGAGTGCTGCAGACCAAGGATGGCGACAAAGATGGGCATGGTACCCATGTAGCCGGCATTGCGGCGGGAAGCGGTGCTGCGCCTAGCTGTTGCCACACGGCAAACACTTATATTGGGGTGGCTCCGGCCGCTGACCTGATTATCGTGCGGGATGCCTATAAAGGATACGATTTAGGCAACAACGCCCACCTGTTGGATGCAGTCGACTACATCTTCAATCACCCCCAGGCTGCGGGGAAACCGGTGGTCATCAATATCAGCCTGGGCGGGAATGTAGGGCCGCATGATGGCACCAGCCTGCTCGAGCAGGCCATCAACATGGCGATTGCCGTCAAACCGAGCCGCGCCGTGGTGGTGGCCGCCGGCAATGCCGCCGACATCGCTCTCAACGCGAAGGAAACTTTGTGTCACGTAACCACAACCGTTGCCGGTAACGGGAGCGCGGAGATCGATTTTAAGATCCGCGAAGGTTACCAAAGAGACGCGACCCTCGATCTGTGGTACGACCGCGCTGGGGCCTTGAACCTGGAGGTGGTGACCGATGCGGGTATTCCCAGCGGCGTGGTCGAAGATGGGGATTCGAAATCATTCACCGGAAATCCGGCTGCAGCCGAGGCCCATCGCTACACGGTAGACATCGCGGGCACCATCGACGGGCCTTTCCACCGCAACAACAATTTCCGGGTTTCCATTATCAGGCCGGACGAAGGAAATCTACCCAAGGGCGACAACTGGAAATTAAAGCTCACCAACCCTGGAGCTGATCCAGTGAATCTACATTGCTGGATCGACCGAGGTTACTACGGGCCGGTGTTTCTGCCGCCGCTAGACCCGCCCGACGGCAAGATTCGCGCGTCCATCGACTCCACCCTCTTGATTCCCGCGACGGCTACGGCCGCTATTTCCGTGGCAAACCACGCGACGAAGACGTCATGTTGTAACTGCTGGCCCAAAGAAGGGATCGTCGACTTCCTCCAGCCGGGGCCCGGTAGCCCGAGACGCCGCTAACAATCCGAAGCCCGATATCGCGGCGCCTGGGCTTGAGATCACAGCGGCGCAGGCAAACCCGGCGAACGCCGCTGGCCGCTGCTGCTCCTGCTGCCCCAATGCGTGTTGCTGCCTGTACCACGATCTCGACGGCACCAGCATGTCTGCCCCGCACGTTACGGGCACGGTGGCGCTGATGTTAGAGGCGAATCCGACGCTCACCCGGGATGCGATTCTCCAGGCGCTGCAGGCCTCGGCGACGCCCCCGCCTGCGGGTGGCACCAAGGAAACCTGGGGAGCGGGGAAGCTGAATGCCCTGGCTGCGGTGAACCAGGTGCTCCCCGGCGGCGGAGGAGGGTCGACGCACGTGGTCGCGGCCAGCGCGGAAGATAGCGCATTTGACCTGGCGGAGAATTCTGCGCTGGATCGCAGACTCCACGGACTACCGCCGGCGGTCCGTATTCTCCGCGCGAGGATGGAAGGACTCCCCGGCGGAGCACAACTCGCGGCTATTATCAGCCGGCATTTCAGCGAAGTGCGGCGCCTGATCAACCACAATCGCCGCATAGCGGTAATGTGGCATCGGAGCGAAGGACCGCGTATGCTGGGGCGGGTATTTTTCGGGGCGATGGACCCCTGTGCACCCGCCGCAATTCGGACCCCGCTGCATCGCGAGTATTTCGATCGCTGGTTCGATCTGTTGCTGCAGTATGGAAGCCCCTCCTTAAGAAGAGGCATCACCCAGTACCGACCGGTCTTGCTGCAGTTTCTTTCTCTGCCCCTGGCGGCCCAGTTGGCGACTCAGGCCGCAACGGTCTCGTTGTGATGCCGTATTGTTTTTGCGATCACTGATGTTGGTTTTTAGATCTGGAAATGTAGGGAAGAACCATGATCAGCAAGTTGGATCCTCACCTTCGCGTGCGCACAAAATCGTTTGCGGGTGTGCCAGTCGGCCCGGAAGACCCCGGAGAGCGCGTCGACGTGATTGTGGGCCTGACGGGCGAGGTCGCCGACCTGGTAGCAGTTGGCTTTACTCCACGCAGTGTTCTTGAGAACCCGTCGCAGTTGCTTAAGATCGTCACCGGCAGCATACCGGTGGAGCGGCTGGAAGATCTTGCGGCGGTGGATCACGTGGTCGAGGTTGAGGGACCGCGCCGGCTTCATACGCTGCTGAATTACAGCGTCCCCGAGATTCACGCGGATGCGCTGCATGACGAAACCCCTTCGCGCAAAGGCTCAGGGGTCGTAGTGGGCGTGATCGACACCGGCATTGACTGGCATCATCCCGACTTCATTCAAGCGGACGGCAAGACCTCGCGCATTCTCGCTTTGTGGGACCAGACCAACAAGCCGGGCACAGGAGATCACGCGGGCCCGAACAATGAAGGTGTGGAATATCTTCAAAACGACATCTCGATGGCAATCCAGGGCCAAAGGGCGCTCAATACCAAGGATGAAGACAAGGAAGATGGGCACGGCACCCACGTGGCCGGCATTGCTGCCGGAAGTGGGGCTGCGGCCAGTTGCTGCCACACGGCAAACACCTATGTCGGGGTGGCACCGTTGGCCGACCTGATCATCGTCAAGCGGAACTATCATGCTCCTGTCCTGGGCGAGAATGTCCACCTTGTCGATGCGGTGAACTACATCTTTAGTCATCCCCAAGCTGCGGGTAAGGCGGTGGTGATCAACATCAGCCTGGGTGGCAATGTAGGCCCGCATGACGGGACGAGCTTGCTGGAACAGGCGATCAATACAGCAGTCGCGGCCCAGGCAGGGCGAGTGGTGGTGGTGGCAGCCGGAAACAGCGCCGACCTGGATCCCAAGGCGCTAGAGACACTATGCCACGTAACCACAACGGTAGCTGCTGGAACCACCCCGACGGAAATCGATTTTCAGGTGCGCGAAGGTTACGAACATTCATCGTATCTCGATCTCTGGTATGACCGCGGCGGGGCACTCAACCTGGAAGTGGTAGCGGACGGGGGCGCCACCAGCGGCGTAGTGAACGACGGGGCGTCGAAGTCCTTCCCGGCCAACCCTGGCGCTGCGGCGGATCATGCCTACACCGTAGACATTGTGGGCACGACCAACGGTCCGTTTAACCGGAACAATAACTTCCGCATCTCGATCAATAAACCAAAGAAGGGAAATCTACCCAAGGGAGATAACTGGAAGCTGAAACTCACCAATCCTGGCGCCAATCCGGTCAGCTTGCATTGTTGGATCGACCGGGGAGATCACGGACCGGTTTTTCTAGAGCCGGTGAACCCTCCCGACGCCAAGGTGCGTGCATCTATAGATTCCACCCTCACCATTCCCGGGACAGCCACAGGGGCGATCACGGTAGCCAATCACGCAACGAAAACCTCTTGCTGCGACTGCTGGCCGGCGGACGGGATCATCACCTGGTCAAGCCGCGGACCGGTGGCGCGAGACGCCACCAACAACCCTAAACCGGATATCGCGGCGCCTGGACTGGAGATCACAGCGGCGGAGGCGGACCCGGCGAATGGGCCCGGGCATTGCTGCTCCTGCTTCCCGGACGCGTGTTGTTGTCTATACCACGACCTCAGCGGCACCAGCATGGCTGCTCCCCATGTCACAGGCACAGTTGCATTGATGTTTGAGGCTGATCCCACGCTGACCCGGGATGACGTTCTCAAAGCGCTGCAAGCCTCGGCGACAGCTCCGCCGACGGGAAGCACGAAGGAAGCCTGGGGAGCGGGGAAGCTCAATGCCCTGGCTGCTGTGAACAAGGTGCTGCCTGGTGGCGCCGGAGGAGGTTCGACGCATATCGTGGCGGCCAGCGTGGAGGATGCCGGACTTAACGTGGCGGAGAACCCTGCGTTAGACCGCAGGCTGCACGGTTTGCCGCCGGCGGTTCAGATTCTTCGGTCGCGGTTGGAGGAGTTGCCCGGCGGGATACAGCTCGCGGCTACGATCAGCAGGCACTTCAGCGAGGTGCGCCGGCTGATCAACCACAATCGCCGCATCGCGGCGATGTGGCATCGCAGCGAAGGACCGCGTATGCTCAGGCGAGCGTTTTTGGGGGCGATGGATCCCCATGCGCCTGCTGCGATCCGGACCGCGATGCACCGGGAATATTTCGATCGCTGGTTCGACCTGTTGCTGCAACATGGAAGCCCCGCTTTAAGAAGAGGCATCCTCCAGTATCGATCGGCGTTGCTTGAGTTTCTTGCTCTGCCTCTGGCGGCCCAGTTGGAGTCTCATGTCGAGGTCGTTTCTTGAGCGATGCCGTAGGCACGATCGAATATCTCGCGAACGAACTGGCCGCGCTCTTTGACCCGCTGGCGCAGCGGGCGGCGAACGGCACAGCAGATTCCATTCTCGAATGGGTAGGGCTTCGTCCACCGGATGTGAGCACCACCGCGGACGATTTGACCTCAGGCATTTCGACCCTGGCGTCAGGCGCGTCCGCTTTGCCCGATCAAATTACTGCACTCGCCACTGCGATACAGAATGAGGATGCTGCCACTGTGACCAGCGCCGGGCAGGCGCTGATCACCCAGTTTGCGTTGATTGTGAAAGCCGCCGAGGCCGTGGCCACGGCGTTGCAGGCGCTGAGTACGTCGGGTGGACTCACCCCCTCGCAGCAGGCCGAGCTGGCGGCGTTTGCCGTCGAGTTTATCGACCGCGTCCTGAATCGTCTGTTTGTTGAATACCTGGAAAGCCGCTTCGGGCAAATCGTGATTGCCCTGATGGCCACCGGGGTCATCGAGATTGTCGATCAGCCGGGGGGGCCGGCAGGTTCCCTCAACGGCGCCTACACGCAGAAGACATTCCATTTCGACCGCGCTGCGCAGATGTTTACCAAGCCGCAGGATCTGCTGTCGGATTCGTTCGCCTGGGGCCAGCCGACCTTCGATGGGGTGGCTTTATTTCAGGCACTACAGGCACTGTTGCAATTGAAGTTCGACGTACCGGCGCAGCTGTTGCAGCCGACCGGGATGCCGGCTACCCTCGAGGCCTTTGCGTTCAGCGCCACGGTGGACGATTCGCTCTCGCCGCCGGGGATCGACCTCAGCGTGCGTGTTCCTGGTTCGGCTACGATCAATGCGCCCATCGATCTGGGCGATTGGACGGCGACGGTCAACGTCGCGGCAAATTTCCCGGCGGACATTACCGCAAAAATCACGCCGCTGTTCGGTGTGGCCCTCGACCTCAGCACGGGCAATGCCGGCTTCACCCTCGACCTGCACTTCGCCCGCTCGGCAACGGCCGATCCCTTTCTGCTGCTTGGCACGGCAGGCGGATCGAGCTTGCAGGTGCAGAGCCCGACGGCGGATTTAAAGCTGGACCTGCAGTTTGACCCGGCGAATCTTAGCCTGACGATCGATCCGCAAGTGAGTGTGCAGCTGCAGGGCGGCAAGCTTACGGTTTCGAGCGACGGCTCGGATGGATTTCTGAGCACGCTTCTCTCGAACAGCAATATCGACGCGAACTTCAACGTGGGCGTTACCTGGAGCCCCAGCCAGGGGATCGCGTTTGTGGCCAGCGCCGGGCTCGAGATCCAGGTGCCAACCCATATCTCGCTGGGACCTCTGGACATCAGCTCCATTGTGCTGGGGGCCGAACTGGAATCAGATGGCACCATCCCGGTGGAGCTCTCGGCCAGTTTCGACGCGAACCTGGGACCGCTGACGGCCAGCGTCGACCGCATGGGGCTGCTGTGCAACTTCTCCTTCCCGAAAGGCGGAGGCAACCTGGGCCCGGCGAACGCCAGCTTTGCCTTCAAGCCGCCCACCGGCGTCGGCCTCTCGGTGGATGCGGGCGTCATCGAGGGCGGCGGTTTTCTCTACATCGATACCGAGCACGGGCAGTATGCGGGCGCCCTGCAGCTGATGTTTGCTGATTTTCTGGCCCTGCCTGCGATCGGCATGATCACCACGAAGATGCCGGATGGGTCGAGCGGATTCTCGCTGCTGATCATTATTACAGTTGATTTCGGCGCCGGCATTCAACTGGGGTTTGGCTTCGCGCTGATGGCCGTCGGAGGGTTGTTGGGTTTGAACCGGTCGATGCTCTTCCAGCCGCTGATGGATGACGATCCGGACAGGCGCGATCGAGAGCATCATGTTTCCGCAGAATGTGATTGCCAACGCTCCGCGCATCATCAGCGACCTGCAGGCCGATTTTCCCGCCGCAGCAAGGTGCGTTCCTGGTCGGGCCCATGGCAAAGCTGGGCTGGGGCGAACCGACACTCATCCGCTCTCGCTGGGCGTGATTGTCGGAGATTCCGCCAGGCGATATCGCGATTCTGGGCGTTCTGCAAGCTGGTGTTGCCGGCATGACGACGATCGCCGTTCTGCTGCTGCAGGTGAACTTTGCAGGCGCTCTGGAGTTCGATAAGCAGCGCCTCTATTTCTTCGCTTCGCTATATGATTCCCACGTTCTGTTTATCACGCTGGAAGGAGAGATGGGCCTGCTCATGGCGTGGGGCGACAACGGAAATTTCGTCGTGTCTGTCGGAGGCTTCAATCCACAGTTCAATCCGCCGCCGTTGCCGTTTCCCAGCCCACAGCGGATCGAAATCGACATCATCAATGAGTCGTATGCGCGCATCCGCTGCAGCGGCTATTTCGCGGTCACCAGCAACACCGTGCAGTTCGGCTCGCTGTCGGAATTCTTCTTCGGGTTCAGTGCGCTCAATCTTTCCGGAAGCTCCGGCTTCGATGTACTGATCCAGTTCTCGCCATTCCACTTCACTGCCGATATCTCAACTTCGTTCTCCGTGAATGTGTTCGGCGTGGGCTGCTACGGCATCGACATGGACCTGACGCTGGACGGTCCTACGCCCTGGCATGCCCACGGCACAGCGTCGATTTCCTTCCTCTTCTTCTCTATTGGCATTTCTGTTGACTTCACCTGGGGCGAGAGCCAGAAGCATCACGCTGCCGCCGGTCGCGGTGATGCCGATTCTTTCCGGAGAACTGCGGCAAGCAGAGCAACTGGAAGGCGGTGTTCGCCGAGCGGATCGAACCTGCTGGTCGCGCTGCGCAAACTCGATCCTGCGGAAGCGGCGATGGTGCTCCACCCGGTTGGAATGCTGCAGGTAAGCCAGCGCGCCATCCCCCTTGACCTGACGCTCGATAAAGATGGAAACCAACAGCCGAGCGACGCCAACTATTTCACCCTGGATGTGACCACCGGCGGGCTCAGCAAAGACCGCACACTGCAGGAACAGTTTGCACCCGCGCAGTTCAAGAACATGGACGATGCGGCGAAGCTGTCGCAGGCCGCCTACGTGCCCATGGACAGCGGGATCGAGCTCGCCGCCACGGGAACGCCTACGCTTCGGGAACCGCGATCACGCGCAACGTACGCTATGACCTGACGGTCATCGATATCCATGCAGTGCCCGTGTTCCGGCGCTTCTATAACTTCTGGCGTCGCTCTTCGTGCACTTCCTCACCGGTTCGAGCGTGACCCGCTGCACACTCTCGAACTCACCTGGTGCAACAGTCGCAGCCCTATACCGACCATGTCAGCCGTGAGCGCCGAAAGCTTCGCGGTGGCGTTGCAAGCAATAACACAGTCTATACCGCTCAGACGCCACTTCCTTTAGCAAGCCAGGTCGCCGCGCAGGAATACCTGACGAAGGCAGTCGCGAAGGATCCCAGTCTGGCGGGCACGCTGCACGTACTTCCCCAGTTCGAGGTGGCAGCATGATCACCATTGCGACCTACTCGTTCCTGCCCTGGCTGCGCGCAGGCGTTGCCAACACGATCACCGCGGCCGACGGAGATTCGACCGTAAAAGACCAGGGCGAGCATAAATGTCGCGCTTGCAGCTCTCGGGGCAAGCCGGTGGGCGGCGGCGCGCCACTGGTCCAGCCGGTTTCGCAGACCATCGCTCTCTACGGCCCGGGCGACATCGTCGGCATCGACGCGCGAGCGATCGTGCGCCTCGAGCCGCGGAACTGGATCACGAATTTCGAATCCAATTATTGCCCGCGATCGATTTCTATGATGAAGACTTTCCCTGGCGCTACACGCCGGCCGCGCCGGACGGGACGCGGGCTGCAAGCTACGCCCGTGGATCGCCCTGATCGTTCTCAAGGAAAGCGAATTTCAGGAAGGACAGCAACCCGGGACCCGGCCATCGCCTTACGTGACCGTGGCGGATACCAGCGTTTATTCCCGCAGCGGATCAGCTATGGGCGTGGGCGCACGTGCATTTCAACCAAAGCGTTTCCGGCGGGACCAAGCGAGCTTGTCTCGCCGGACATGAGCGCGGTGTTGCCGCGAGTGCAGGCGATCATCGCGCAGAATCCCGACCTGGCCTATTCCCGCATTCTTTGCCCGCGGCGTCTGGCTGACAACAGCAAGTACCACGCCTTCGTGATGCCTGTGTTCGAGACAGGACAGGCTCGCCGGCCTGGGTGAAGATCCAAACACAGCGCCGTTTGCCACCTCTTCCGCTTGGGCGTCCTTATTCGGGCCAACTGCAACCAGGGAACTATCCTTACTATTACCGCTGGTATTTCCGCACCGGCGCCAATGGCGATTTCGAATACCTCGTCAATCTGCTAAACCACAGCCGCTAGATCCGCAAGTCGGCATGCGGGACATGGACGTGCAGGATCCCGGATCGAACATTCCGGGAATCACGAACCCTGCACTGGGCGGCGTGTTGTGGCTGGGCGGCGCGCTGCAAGTTCCGGATGCCGATCTTACGGCCGACAGATTGGCCGAACGGCAAAAGTACGAGAACTGGGACCAGCCCTATCCCGCAACCTTTCGAAACCGCGCTGGCAAAATTCGTCAACCTGGCCGACGACTATAACAACCAACTCCGCAAGCACGCGAACACCGCAACGGGCATCGGTCCCGGCATCAGCGACGATCCCGATCCGTTGATTACGTCGCCATTGTACGGCCGTTGGCATTCGCTGACGCAACGCCTGCTGTATAACAGCGACGGAACGACAGCGCCCAACGACACGAACTGGGTCCACAGGTTGAACCTGGATCCGCGTTTCCGTGTCGCGGCCGCTTTGGCACCGAGGTGGTATACCAAAACGCGGAAGAGTACATGAACGACGCCTGGGAGCAGATCGGCGACGTGCTGGCGGCGAACAGTAAGATGCGTCAACTGCAAATGGCCATGCAGGTGGCCAGCCGCTGGCATACGCAGTCGCTCATGCCTCTGGCGGCCGCCAATGCGGAACGGGCGCTGATGCTGACGGGGCCGGTTGCGCGTCGCGTGCTGTCGTCGGGTACAACGGTCGCTGCCGGCGGCAAAAGCCAGCCTGGTTCCACCCGCCTATACCTCTACGGCGATGCGCCGAGTGGTGCGGCCCCAGGCCGGTTCATGCGCTCGTTGCCATTCACTGCGGCCATCACGCCCAACAATCTGCTGGCAAGGGTAAACAGCGGCGCAGTGAGCGCGGCGCCGCCCAAGGTCGCGCCGCCGGACGCGCCCACGGTCAATCAGGCAGCGGGCGCGGCCGCGCCGCAAAGGCGAGCCTTCATGGGTGCTAAGCTTGCTGGAGAAATATCCCTGGCTGCCCTACGCCGTGTTGGCGGTTGCCATTGTTTTGGCCGTGATGCTGGCACTGGTCGTCCCTGTGGCCGGTATTGCTTTGCATTGGCGATCGCAGCTGCCGGCGATTGGCTTGTTTGTGTTGCTGAGGAAATGGGAGGCGGGCGAAGCGCCTGCGCAGGTCATCACGGAGCAGGACCAAACTCCGGCCGCAGTCGAGCAACTGCCCAAGAACCCGACCTTCGTGCTCAGCGATCCAGGCAGCACGTTCCGGCCGCCGACGGGCGACAACCGACAGCCCCACCGCGGCCAATTTCAAGAAGGCACTGCGGGATTCGTTCTCGCTGCTCACGACGACACAAACGATTTCCCAACGGCCTGCCCCGGTGGCGCTCGATTTGGCGATCGCTGCCCACGGCATGGTGCAAGCGGTCGATCCACTGGTGACCGTCCCGAAGCGCGCGCTCTCGATGATTGCTATTCCGGCCTGGATTCGCGCGCAGATTGGCGATCAATTCGGCGAAGTCATGGCATATCCGAAGATCGATCTGCCCATGTATCAGCCGCTCCAGGACATCTCTTCCGAACTGCTGCTGCCCAACATCAATCTCATCCCGCCGAACAGCATCACGCTCATCGAGACAAACCAGAGATTCATCGAGGCTTACATGGTGGGCTTGAACCATGAGTTCGCCCGCAAGCTGCTGTGGCGTGAATATCCGACCGACCAGAGAGGCAGCTACTTCCGGCAATTCTGGGACCCGGGCACTTATTTTGACAGTACGGGCCTCACGCCCGATCAGATCAAGGAAAAGCTCTACGACATTCCCGAACTGCACCGCTGGGCGCTCACTTCGAATCTGGGGGACCACAACAATCGCGCCGTGCCCGGGCAAACCGGCGCGCAGGCGGTGCTGGTGATTCGCGGCGAGCTGCTGAAGAAATATCCGACTGCGGTGATTTACGCGCACCACGCGCAATGGGCCACGCACAGCGATGGATCGATCGATCCTTCGCAACCCCGCTCGCTGCAGGATATCGATGCCGCGTTCGAAGACAATCCTCCGCCTTCCATCGTGCGCACGCCGCTCTACGAAGCGAAGGTCGATCCGGACATTTACTTCTTCGGATTCGATCTGACCATTGCGGAGGCCGAGGGTGGCACGGGGAGCAATCCCGACCGACGATCCCGGCTGGTTCTTCGTGATCAAGCAACGGCCCGGTGAGCCGCGATTCGGGCTCGAGCTGACGCGGACCGGGCCAGCCGAAGTATTTACGGAGCTGACGTGGGATGACGCGATGCCGGGCGGCACGCCCGGGCAGTTCCTGCCCGCGAGCAACCTGGCATCGGTAGCACTTGACCAAGCCGGCACTGCCTGACCCGGACGACAAGACTTCACAGTACAACGACGACGAGCAGGTGGATGCGGCGGCCATCAGCTCTGCGCGCTGGGCTTACATTCTTTTCCGGTCGCCGGTGATGGTTGCCGTCCACGCGGCCAAGATGCTGGGAAGCGGTTCCTGATATGACGAGATTTCAGCAGCAGCCAGACACAACTCAACGGAGCGCGCGCAGCGCGAGCGGCGGCGCACGGCAGCAGCCGCCCAGGCGGCTGAACAACAGCGCAGCTTGACGCGGCAATTCGCGCAGCTTTCGCGCAGCCTCGAACCCCAACAACCGCGCAGCCCTGGAGCAGAAGGCCAGCCTGGAAGAGCAGCTGCAACAAGCCACCGCCGCGGTGCGCAAAAGCACAGTGACGCTGCAGAAGGCGAACCAGGGACTGAGGCGGCGCTCGAAGGCTTCGCGACGTTTACCGATCCACGGCAGAATCTCGGCGCTCTTAAGCGATCAGTCTCCGTTTCTGCTTTTTCCGGTGCGCATCGAAACGCGCTTTCATCACTTACCGCTGCGTCAGCCGCAGCTCTGGGTGCGCATTTATCCCGATGATTGCTCGATCGACACGTTCGAAGACACGCTCTCGGTGAACGGAACTGAGCGAACGCGAAACTCTACTGGCAGGCCATGTGGAGCGCCGGTGGCGTGGAGGGAGATCAGCGCGCGGCGTGGAGCAACCTGGTGGCGGCCTACGGTTCCGGGCGCGCTGCGTGGATCGCGGACAACTACCAGCCGGTGAACCTGGCGGCGAAGCCCGTGAAGGCTGCGCCGAGCGACGAGATTCTGGTGATTCCTACGCAGACTCCGCTGGCCGCGGCGGAGGCTACGGCGATCTCGGCGTACTGGCAGGCAGTGTGGCTGGCGGATGGCGATGCCGGCAAAATTCAGACGGCATCTCACCGCTCTTGCCGCCGCCGTGGGAGCGGCAAGAGCCACGCAATTAATTCAGGGCTATGCGCCTTACAACCTGACAGACGAGCCCACGCCGCCGGCGAAGAAACGAGCGTCGCGCTCTCGACCGCTTTCGTTGTGTTTCCCGCCGATCCGCCAACCAAACAGGATTCCTGGTCGCAGGCGCCGGTGGTCAATCACCTTGCCGACCGTTTCGTAGTGATCGGCTACAACGGCGGTGTGCAAACACTGCAGGCAATCGGAGTGTGGTGAAGCTTCCCTCTGATCGTCGGCCCAGATCCTTCTGCGCCGCCCGCGGACACGATCCATCCGCAGAACGGCAACCTGGTTGTGCCGGACGAACTGCAATGGCTGGTGGATTTCGATCGCGCCGTCGCTGCGGGCATGGGCGTCAGGATCGATCTGACCGCCGACCAGGCGCAGAACAGGCTTTGACCGTCTGCTTGTGCTGGGCGTGGAATTGAGCACCAGCGCAACGATTGCGGGAAAGACTGCGCTGGAACAGCTGCTGCAGCATCATTACTGGGGACGCAGTGGCCTCTCGCTTGATTCCGCAGGGAACATCCGACACACAACACCACCGGCGCGGGCACGGGATACACGCAACTCGACAATGCGGACCAGAGCTTTGACGACCGCAAGAATGCGCCACTTGTTCACGATCACCTCGGACCCGCTGGCCAAGCGCGATGGCCAATGGCTGGCGGAAATTTGGGTATCGATCCGGGTGTGCTCGAAACGGTCCATGCGAGTGACGGCATGGACCAGATGGTGGCTCGGGCGACGCAGAGCGCCTTGTGGCCGGCAACCCTGGGCTACTGGATGGATAAGCTGCTCACGCCGATTTTTAGCGACCCGGCAGTGGCCAACACGCGCTGGTTTTTCACCTCATACGTGAGTGGACGCGGGGCGGTCCCGGCGATTCGCATTGGTGGGCAGCCTTATGGCATTTTGCCGACAACCGCTTTTTCCCGCATGACGTGGCCGCGGCAGGTAACACGGTGTAGGTTCCGTCACCAACAGTTGTCTTTCTTCAGCAGCTTTGGCAAATCCTCCGCAAGCTTGATGCGGACTGGACGGCACTCAGCGCGCAGGCTTCCTTTGTGGGCAAAGCCGGGGGACGCCCACCAGACGCTTTTGGATATCATGGGACTTCACCCCGCGTCAGTCGAGTTCTATTCGCGCTACGCGGAGAGCATGGCGGAACTGTACAACATCATCAATCTTTGGGTCGCGCGGTCCGGACTTCTCTAATGGCTTGAGGCCCTCGGGCTGGAAGCGGCGGCAACGGCATTGCTTGCCGGGACTGGGCTATTCCGGAACGCAGCCGGACATCCTCAAGCACCTGTTTCTCAGCGATGCAGCGCAAATTACAAACGATCATTGACGATGTTCCTCTGTCGGAGACGTCGCCTATCCGTGCTTATACCGATGACGGGCGCAACTATATCCAATGGTTGAGCGACGCGGCGAAAACTTCGCTCGACGCGGTTTACCAAGAGCAGGGATTTAGTGGAAATCAAACTCCCGAAGCGTTGCTCTATCTGTTCCTGCGCCACGCGTTGATGCTCGGCTACTACGACTCCAGTTACAACCTGCATCAGAGCCGCCGGATTTCTTACGCGCGAGCGAACTTCAGGCCATGAAACCGGAGGCCAACTTTATCCATGTTGCAGACGGGGCCGCCCTGCCCAGCGAGAGCCGCTTTGCGGCTCTCTATAAGACCGAGTCTCGGATTACTTCGAGCCCAACGCTGCTGGTATCGGACTACATCACGCAGCACTTGACGACGCTGCTTGAAACGCAGGGACTGGAGCAGCAGCTGGCTTCGCTCGACGTGCTCAAAGGTGCTTCGACTGACGCCCTGGAGCGCATTTTTGCCGAGCACATCGATTGTTGCAGCTACCGTTACGATGCATGGTTGCTCGGCCTGGCCAACTGGAAGCTGGCCACAATGCGCTCCAGCGACAACGGCAAGCAGGGCACGGGCAGCGGCGTTTATCTCGGCGCTTACGCCTGGGTGGAGAATCTGCGGCCTTCCACGGCGAAACTTTCCGCGGTACAGCCTCCCTCCGATGTGGCGGCCAACTTTCCCGGGACTCGTTATTTTCCGATTCAGCCAACGGCGGTTACATTCACGCCCCTTCCTTAGCGCAGGCCGAAACAGCGGCGGTGCTGCGGAGCGGCTACCTGGCCAATGCCACGGCAGCAAACCCCGACACCATGGCCGTCAACCTTTCCTCCGATCGGGTGCGCCTGGCGCTCTCCATGCTTGAAGGGGTGCGCGGCGGCCAGAGCCTGGGTGCCTTGCTCGGCTACCAGTTCGAGCGCGGGCTGCATGACGATTTCGCCCTCGCCGAGGTGGATCAATTTATTTACCCGCTGCGCAAGGCGTTTCCTTTGGTCGCTGACTCGATTGCCGATACCGTGACCGACCCCAGCGTGCCCATCGAAGCCATTGAAGCCAGCAATGTGCTGGACGGGATGAAGCTGATTAACCAGGTTCGCAGCAGCGGAAACGCAAGCTATCCTTTCGGCGTCACCGGTGTGGTGCTGCCGGCGGCCAATACCACCGAAGCGAGCGCCATCAATACGCCAGGCGGCCGCGCTTCTGAATATCTATGACGCGATCGGAGACCTGGCGCTGGCGGAAGGCGTGCATCAAGCCGTGCAAGGGAACTTCGATCGCATTGCCGGCACTTTGCAGACCTACACCACGGGCAACTACCCTCCCGAACCGGAAGTGATCCAGACACCACCCAGCGGCATTGGGCTGACGCACCGGGTTGCGGTGCATCTGGTTGCGGGGTTGGCTCCTCAGCCAGGCGCAACCCCGCGGGCGATGGCAGAACCGGCTTTGGATGCCTGGGTGGCTTCCCTTCTGCCTTCGCTGGATACCATGCAATGCCAGGTGACGTGGAAGGACCCGGTGAGCCAGACGCGGGCAAAGCATCACGGTGAGCTTGAAGGATCTCGGGGTCGCGCCCATCGATACACTCAACCTGTTGAAGCCGGATGATGTGCAGACCATGGCGGAACTCGACGACCGCGTGACCGGTTATGTGCGGGCAACGCGAACACCACGCCCGGATGCGCCGCTGAGCGTTGCCTATATGACCGCTGACCCCGGCAAGTTCAGCATTTTTCAGGCGCTGGCTCTGCTACGGAGCATCAAGGCCCTGGTTGCCCGTTCCCGCCCGCTCGAGGCTTCGGATGCGCTGCTCAACAATTCCGCATCTTCGAGTTCCGATGCTGCAGTGTTTGTCGACAGCACGCGCATCACTCTGCCCAAGGCAGCCCTCGACCAATTGGGGACGGATATCGATGCTTACCTGGCGCCTTTGAACGGATTGCTGGCTGATCCAGTGACCAACCGCGCCGCCCTCATCGCGGGCATCGACGGGTTTCTGGATGGCGTCGTCGCGTTGCTTGATCGCTGTGCGCGATTCAATCTCAATCTTTCCGGCTGGGGTTTTGCGTTCGCCTGGAGAGCAGCGGCGTTTACCGACTTGCTGGCCCAGGTGTCGGGTTTGGTCGCACGCTGGACGGCGAAGCTGGCTGACTACGATGCCAAAATTGCCGCGTATGACGCGCTGCCCGCTACCACCGACGACAGCACCCGGTTTCAGCTTCTGAGCATTGCCGGGCTGGTCATCGCGACCAAGTTGGATCCGCCACCACCGGACCCGGCAACCATGCGGACCGCTCTCAACGGCAAACGCGCGATCTTCGCCGCACGTCTGGCCGCGTTCACCGCGCTTCTCAACACCGGCACAACTTCGTTTGCCACGCTCCTCGCCAATTCCCAGGCGATTGGAACAGCGGATCTGGACGCGGCAACCTTCGACCTCACCTCGTTTGGCGATCGCGCGGTGGCCTTCGCCCAGGACTTGGCGACCAACCTCACCGGACATCGGGCCGATGTCGAGCACCCGCAGCGCAGCGGTAGGAGCCCAGCTTGCGCTCTACACGGCCGCATCCGCTGCTACGGACCAGGTGAAAGCGCTGGTTGCGGCGGCGAAAGCGCTGCTCGGTCCTGATTTTCAGATCTACCCCGAGTTCTCGCTGGCAGCAGATCAGGGCAACGAATGGACGAACGCCCTCACGCTACTCTACCGGCGGCTCGTTGCTGCAATATCTCACAACGACAGCCGGAGTGGATTTCCCGGTCGACGAATGGCTCTACGGGGTGGCCCGCATTCGCTCGAACATGGGCTCATGGGAGCAGTTGCTGATGCTCACCGCTGCCTTCGGTACGAATGTGCCCACGATCACTCCGATCCAGTTTCCTTACGAGAGCGATGGATCGTGGCTGGGCCTGCAATACCCTGCCACGTATGTGCTGGACAGCGACCGCCTGTTGTATACGGCGCAGTACGTGCAGCCTTTTGACAAGACAGTTCGCCAGTGCGGCCTGCTTGATCGATGAATGGACCGAAGTGATTCCGGCCACGACGCGCAATACCGGCCTGACCTTTAACTACGATCGCCCCAACAATGAATCGCCACAGTCGTTGTTGCTGGTTACGCCGGCATCGGCGACGGGCTCCTGGGTGTGGGACGATCTTCTGGGTGCGTTGAACGAGACCCTCGATCTGGCCAAAAAACGCGCGGTCGAGCCGGTGCAATTGGACTCCACGCCCTATACCTGTTTCCTTCCGGCAACGGTGACCGCCGTGACCACCTACGGCATTTCCATCACCACCGCGCTGGCCACGGCGAACGGATTGTTTCGAACGCCCGTAATGCAAGCCCTGGAGAAGACCAATGCCTAGCTCTCTGAAAGTCGGCGACGTACAGACAGCGCTAGCGAAAAGACTATTTTCATCGGTCACGACGTGGAACCGCCTGGAAGGACGGCCGCGCACCACCAGCTTTGAGGAATCCTTGCAGGCGGAGGTGCGTGACCCCCTGTGGATGCTCACCAGGCAATGGCAGATGGGGGAGTTTGAAGGCAGTGACGCGGGATCCCCGGTGTTTGCCAAGCTGCAAGTCGACACAACCACGCTTACAAAATATCAACCGGACGCCCAGGCGGTGCAGCCCTTCGAGCAAAACGTGCCGCTGGAAGCGAAGGTGGAGCGGCGGCCATTGCCGTTCTTCTTAAATAAGCGCGCGGTGTCGCTGGATATTCGTCTGCTCATGGGCCGTTACTGGCTGAAGCTGATTGCCGGGGTGGGCAGTTACGCACAGGCTTACATCACGGCGCCCGGCTATGCCATTACCGCTCCGGACCCGACCCAGGCTACCGAAGCCGATCGCTGTGCTTCGCCGGAGGTGTGGCAGGTGTACTCCGCGTTGGCTGGGAGGGCGATGGATGGAGGTGCGCTGTACCTCTATCTGACAGCGGACCCTTCGCATCATGCCTACGACGGCATCGCCGTCGCAAGCGGCGATCAGCACGCGATCGATGCCTGCGCGGTGAAGTTTCTTGCTTGGTTTGGGCGGCAGTTTTACCAGCCGGCCAGCGGTGACGAAGCGTGGATTCCGCCCAACCTGGAATACCAATTTTCAGCTTCAGCTCCCCTCGCCACCGGCGAGAAGGTGTATGTGGCGGACGAGTACTATCAAGGCCGGCTGGATTGGTACAGCGTTGATTTGGACGGCTCGCAGACCACGCTCGGCGCGCCATCGGCGTCCGGCACTACGGCAACCCCGGCCAGCGTGGTGCAATCGATGATCCCCAAGCCGGTGACGTTTTCCGGCATGCCGAATACCCGCTGGTGGTCTTTCGAAGATAAGAAGACGAACTTTGGTGATATCGATGCCAGCACCACGGACCTGGCGAAGCTGCTGTTCATGGAATTTGCCCTGGTCTACGCCAATGACTGGTTCGTGATTCCCTATACGCTGCCGGCTGGAACCATCGCCACTGTGCGCGGCCTCGCAGTCACCAATACATTTGGCGAGCAGCTGTGGGTCGAAGCCGCGGACCAGGGCCCGGATGCTAGCTGGCAGCGCTGGAGCATGTTCACCATCAACGTGATCAACCAGCCGGGCGCCGCCGCCGATACCAGCCTGTTGCTGTTGCCGACCGTTCCCAAAATTCATGAGAGCGCGCCGACAGAAGAGATCTTGTTGGTGCGTGATGAAGTCGCCGACATGGTATGGGGCATCGAGAAAACTGTGCCCCTGCCCACGGGAGATAGCAAGCCTGGCCTCGAGGCGGCGAGGCAGACGCTGGCCTTTTACCAGGGTCAGCTTGCTGCCGCGTTGGGGGGAACACCTCCGCCTCCACCTGCGTCCGCCGCGCCCATCCGGTATGAGGTCATGACCAGCGTGCCGGAAAACTGGATACCGTTCATCCCCGTGCACGTGCCGGGAAGCAACCGGGAGATCCAGCTGCAGCGCGCGGCTATGCCGCGCATTCTTGACGGTGATCCGAATCCTCCGGCCAAGGTGCAGCCGAGAACCGTGCTGCTGCGGCAGGGGCTGGATTTGACACCGCCACAGACCTACTTTGTGTATCAGGAAGAGGTGCCGCGAGCAGGGGCACGCCTGGTGCAGGCATTCCAGCGCACCCGCTGGACAGACGGTTCGGTGTTCACCTGGCTTCGGGTTCGTAAGCAGACGGGCCGGGGTGAAGGCGCAAGCGGCCTGGGCTTTGACCAGCTGGAAAATGTGCCTGTGGCAAGTGGCGGTCAGGCGACCGGCTGAGTCCGTCGTTCTAAACCCCAGCGGCCCACAACTGCGTTACGGCGTTCATATTTTCCGTCCAGAAATCGTGCTGCGATAGATGATGCTGCCGGGAACAACCAATTTGATCTCAGTTCCCGCGACCCTGGAGGATTCGACGGTGAGTTTGGCCATGATGCGGCCAGCCCGCTCGCGCATTCCCTGTAGTCCGAAATGTCCTTCCTTTCCCCCATTCACAATGGCGGGATCAATACCAACGCCATTGTCACGTATACGCAGCACCAGGTCCTCCGCGTAGGTGAGCTCGACTTGAAGCTGCGTGGCTTGCGAGTGAGTGCACGCGTTGCGAGTCGCTTCATACCCGATGCGGTAAACCTCATCGCGCACGATGGGGTGCATCTCGCTGACCTCCCCAACTACGGAAAATGAGGCTTCCATGGATGTATCTATACGACACTCTTCTATCGCTCGCTCGAAGGCTGCCGCCAGGTCATTCTTCTCGGTCGTCGAGGTGCGTAACGAGTTGAGAGCTGCGCGGCCCTCTTCGGTGGCTCGAGCCAACCATACCGATAATTGTTCGAGTGCTCCACGCATTCGGGCGGGTTCGGGAGCTTGTCTTAAGGCAGAATCCGCAACCAACTTGCTACCCTGGATGGTTTGAAGAAAGGTGTCATGCAGATCTCGAGCGATGCGAGTGCGTTCTGACAATCGTTCGTCGAAGCGTGCTGACATCGCTCTCGCAACCTGCCGCAAACGTAACTGATAAAGCGCCCAGGTGATGACGAAAACCGAAGCGGCGCAGAGCGCGTAGAACCAGAGGGTCTGGTACCACGCAGCCTCGATAGTGAACTGCACATCGGCTCCCTCATTGTTCCAAACTCCATCGTAATTGCATGCAATGACACGGAACCGGTAATGACCGGGGCGGAGGTTGGTGTAAAAGGCCTCGCGACGTGTTCCTGCATCTTGCCAGTCGCTGTCCGCTCCCTCAAGTTTGTAGCGAAAGCGGACTCGCTCAGGGATCCCCAGGCTAAGCGCGGTGTAATCGACTTGTATTCGCCCAGTACGCGGCGGAAGTACGAGGTTTCTCAAATTGAGGTGGTCTTCACCATTCGAAACCAGCGAGTTAATGATGACGGTTGGCGGCGGCGAATTATAGGCTTTATCAAGCGCCGCCGGATCGAGCCACGCAATTCCCTTAATAGTGGCAAACCATAACCGGCCATCCTCGGCTTCCACAACCGATGGTTCCGGGTATCTCTCCGCTGCGAGACCAGGAAGCCCATCCAGCGTATTGAAGCCCTCTGCCGACACAGCGTAATCCGGGTCCTGGAGCCACTTTCGAAGCTCCTCAGCCTTCACATGGGCAATTCCCGAAAATCCACTCACCCAAAGGTCGCCGGATTCTGTTTCGACCATACCCGAGACTCGTCCGGGCAAATTTGGGTCTTTCCAACGCACCATGTGGAATTGTCCCTGGCTCAGCAGTTGCACTCCATCTTCCGCGCCGAGCCATGCATGGTTCCCTTTCACCGTCAGACAGATCGGATAGCGATTTTTTCCGGTGTAGGTGTACCTCCGGTATGCGCTGCCATCCCATTCGATTACATGATTTGAAAAAGCGAACCAGACATTTCCCGCTTGATCCGTTTCCATCGAACCTAGTATGCCTGGTTCTCTTCCGAGTGCTTTGTTCTCATTTTGCCATCGACCACCGATTTGCCGGTATACGTTCTGCGCAAACGTCAGAATCCAGATGTTGCCATTCTTGTCGATCGTGGCCGAAGCCCCAAGTTCAACGTCATCGTGTGGGTAATGAACCGGTTCGAGTCGATCGGGGAAGGCTCGCCAAAGGTTATTCTTGCCGAATCCAGTCGACCAGACTCCGCCTTTAAAATCTCGCCTGATCGAAATAGACTGCCCCGTCTCCGAAAAGGTCCGGGTTACGCCATCGGAGTTCACCAAGGTGAGAGGCAGGCTTCGGCTACCAATCCAGAGGCCGTGGTTCTCCCCCGCCGCTATGGCGAACTGATTTTCCTTCGTGGCCGGAATTTCCAGCTGCGATATCACATTCCGCCGAAGTTGATCCAAGCCCGAATTCGTCCCCACCCAAAGATTTCCCTCCCGGTCCACAAAGAGCTTCCATACGACATCTGAACTAAGTCCCTGCGCAAGGGTAAAGTTTTGGCCCTGCGCAGGATCGACACTCACGTCGATTGGCACCTCACCTGCGATGGGGATACGCTGAATTCCGTTGCTGGATGCAGCCCAAAGTGCGCCGGTGCTATCGAACGTAAAATTGCCGAATCGCGACGGCTTGGGCAGTTTGGAAGCACTTGTGGATTGTGGCCTGGAAGGAACGTCATTCCCGGATACACGGCGCAATCCTCCCGCATCGGAGAGCCAAACTGAACCGTTGGGCCCCGCATGAAGGTAAGCGAAGTCTCCAATTGGACCATTGCCATAGGGACTCAGCTTAAATTTAGGTTCACCGCGCGGCAGATACAGGAGCTTTCCCGAGGGCATCTTGACCCAGAGGGTACCGGCTGCGTCGACCGTGATGGCAGAAGGAAAACCAGGGGGCAGCCCGTACTTATCACTGACCCGTTCACATTTCCCTTCGCCCACGTTAAAGAGACCAGCGGAGCCAGCAACCCAGATTCCGCCGTCACGGTCTTCAACCATTGAGCCAGTGAGCAGTCCAGGCGTGCACCCTTTGATGGGAAATGCCGATAACTTACCGTCTCGCCAAAGCAGAAGTCCTGGCAGTCTTGTCCTGAACCAAACATCTCCCGAAGACGAAACAAAAGCTGATGCAAATTCAATATTTTTGGTGGCTCCCGCAGTGATTTCATCGGCAGATTGAAAACGGACGCCATCGAACCGGAACACACCCCTCGACGTGGTGAGCCATAGATACCCGTCCGCGCTCTGTTGAATGTCGGACACTGCACCCAATGCGCTGTCTGAAGACCACGCCGTGTGATGAAAGTTTCTAAGTTCGGTACCCGATCCTTTTGTGAGCGGAGCGTTGGAGGGCAGGGCAAATGCCGATGACGCAGCCGTGAGGACCATCAGAACGAACATTTTTGTTACGGAAGAGAATATGGGCGGTAGGATGCCGGCTCGGTTCACAGTCATGGGAAAGGGAGATCTTTTGGCCACGAATTGACCTCACGGCTAGGCGTAAACGGACGGGGATATATCGATCGATACCAATCCAGGCGGATTCAAGTAACCCGGGTGATTTTAGCCCTTCCGAACCATTCACGCCCCCCGCAAACGTCCCGTCGTGTACCTACAGTTCCTGGTAGGTTCCGCGTCAAATGTGCAGTAGCCCGCGCCGTAATCCGATGGTGACCGCATGCGTCCGGTCGTTGGCCTGGAGTTTGTCCATCAAGTTCTTTATATGAAAATTAACGGTATTCTCCGAGATGGAAAGTTGATCTGCAATCTGTTTGTTGCGATAACCGTCACGAATGAGCCGGAGAACGTCTAACTCGCGGGTCGTGAGATCCTCATCACCCATATGTTCGGCCAGACGAACTGCCACCTCGGGTGGTATGTGTCTCTTTCCAGCATGGACGGACCGGATAACGCCGAGCAACTGCTCCATAGGCATGCTTTTTAGCATGTAGCCGGAGGCTCCGGCCCGCATTGCCCGCTGAATATCGGCATCGCCGTCGGAAGTTGTCAGCATGATGACTCGGGCCCGCGGGAACTCACCACGGATAGTGACCAGGACATCCGTACCATCCGCTCCAGGGAGCCGCAGATCCATCAAAGTGACGTCCGGCTGATGTCGACGAAACTCGGCGATGGCCTGTGTTGAATTGCTGGCGTACGCGACCAGGAGCATATCCGGCTCGCACCCGATGATCGTTCTCAGCCCTTCACGATAGACCGGATGGTCTTCTACGCAGAGGATGCGAATCGGACCGGCGGTCATGGCTATTCCTCTAGTCGGGGACTTCGGAGATAGCTGAAATTGTATACGTTGGCCTGTTTCCGGCCAAATCCACCACGTAGACGACTACAGAAATTTGTAGTGCGGACTCCACCACAATGAGGGTCGTACGAAAACCGGATCCAGTTCACTCTTGTACTCGGCCGATGCATGCGAACAATGATGTGTCCTGTTCGGCCGGTCAGTAGGGACACCTCACGCAGCCTCGTTCCAAGGAGAAGTCAGATGAGCTCAGCCGCAACCATCGCGATTCCTACGAGAAACACACCTATTCCATTGCGTGGATATGGTGACGACCTTTACCCAATAGACAATTCATCTACCGTTCCCACAGTATTCGTAATTGACCACGACCTTCCTGTTCGACAGGCCTTGGAACTGTTGATTCTCTCCCAGGGCTGGCAGCCCCAAAGCTGCGATTCAGTGAGTGAATTTCTGGCTCGACCGCGCCCGTCTGTTCCCAGTTGCCTGATCCTCGCCTTTGCTTCTACCGATTCGAACAGCCTCGAAATTCAAAGGAAAATCGCAAAAGAATGCGCAGATACGCCTATCGTCATCATTGCCGACTATGGTGACATTCCGACGACTGTGCAAGCCATGAAAACCGGGGCGATCGACTTTCTCGTTAAGCCGTTCGGCGATGAGCTGTTGCTGGCTGCCATTGGTCAAAGCCTCGCGCGGAGCCGCGCCGCTCTCGAACGGGGAATCGAGATGCGCGATCTTCGGAACTGCTACGCTTCGCTCACTCCACGAGAACAACAGATCATGGCTTTGGTGGTCTCGGGTCTATTGAACAAGCAGGTGGGGGCCGAACTAGGCATTAGCGAAATCACAGTCAAGGCACATCGGGGCAATGTCATGCGGAAGATGAAGGCAGACTCTTTTGTGCACCTGGTAAACATGGCCTCGAGGCTTCGCGTTCGCTATTTGCCACAAGTGTCGCTTAGATCAACCAACGCGCTCCTCGGTTCCGATGGAATGATTCCGCCTACGATGCGCCACGTCGCGGCATTCTCCGGGAAACCGAGTTTAACGCCGGCTCATCATTTTGTTCGCGCTGCGAGGCAAATGGACGGATCATTTACGACCAATTAAATGGATGAAGGAAGACATGGGGAAGCGGAAGGGCGCTGTGGTCCATCCGTCTAGAGGCGGATGAGTGCAATGCCGGATTCCGGGTCGATTTCTTTTTGAAGATGCTGCGGGCTTTCGGTGATGACGATTTCGCAAGTCGGGCGAACAGTCGCGCTCAACAGGTGACCACCGTGCGCTGTTCCGTCCTGGCGCCCTATGACAAGATGTGCGTGAACTTGTGGCTCATCCTCTTTAAGGGCGATGTCTCCAATGAGGGAGAGTAGCTCGACCTGTTCCTGAAGCTTGACCGCCGTCTGATATTTTTTGGTCTCCCAATTGAACCAACCAAGTTCGAGACTGCTTAGGCCGCCGATCGCCTTGAAACTGCTGTCAGCCAGATGTTCCGTTCGCGCAAAGCTTTTAAGCGAGGAAAGAATTTCATCTCCGGTGTCAAGAATGACGACAAAGGTCTTAGGAGATTCGGCAACCTGTTTGGAACGCATCTCGTCCTCCCACCATCGGGTGCTGACCGTGACTGCAACATCCAATTGGATGTTAGGCTCTGTAATCTTGTTGCAACTTGAATTCCCTAAATTATCCTTCCTTTCATTCCGTCGTGATAATTTCGCAAACATCCCCGGCTGCGGGAGCAAGGCCGGGATTGAGGGATTGAAGGAGACAGTAATGAGCGATCCAAGCAATGCAGTCGCTATCTATGAAAGCCATACGCAGGCCGAAGCAGCGCTCCAAAAACTGAGCGCCGCCTCTTTTGACATCAAGAAAATCTCCATCATCGGAAAGGGTTATCACACTGAGGAAAATGTAGTCGGCTATTACACCACGGGCGACCGCATGAAGCACTGGGGAGGGTTGGGGGCTTTCTGGGGTGGGTTGTGGGGACTGCTTTTGGGAGCGGGTCTCTTCCTCATTCCTGGGGTCGGACCCGTTCTCGTGGCTGGTCCATTTCTGGCGGCGCTGGTGGGCGCGCTGGAATCCGCAGTCATTGTGGGTGGGCTCTCCGCCTTGACTGCTGCACTCGTCGGTATGGGCATTCCCAAAGAGCAGTCCATCAAGTACGAGGCCGAGATCAAAGCCGACAGGTACTTGCTTGCCGTGCACGGCACAGCAGAGGAAGTGGAACGAGCGCGCGCGATGCTGGCAGAGACATCACCGGTGAGCCTCGAAACGCATCAGGCAGCAGCCGCTGCCTGAAAATTGGCTAGCGTGCGGATCGAGTTTTTTAGCGAAGCCCGGCTGCTCGCGCGAACAATATCAATCCTGCCGCGACGGCAACCACTCCGATAGTCTGCGCGGCGCGTTCACCCGCCGGCGCGAGACGTTCAGCGGTAATGGCCGTCGTGACTAGTGCCATGGCGCGTGGGTCCATGATTCCAATCACCAAGAGGATCGCGGTCAAGTTGGCGCAACTCAGCGCGCAGTGGACCCCGAAATGCAGGCCCTGTCGCCACGCCGTGCCGGTGTCGGCGGCGAGTGTGCGGCCATGTCCCGGCGCTTCGCGGCAGCAGACAAGGTGATGTTTCTTCCAGCGGTGGAACTGGAGTCCCCCGGCGATGAGCACAACCAGTGCGGCCGCAACTGGAGCGGCGCGCGCCAATTCTGGTCGTTCCATCTCGAATGCCGCCAGTGCGGTGCCCAAGGGAAACAGGGCCAATCCGAATAAGGTCCAAACGAAGAAGTACCCGAGACCCACGAGCAGGGTAAGACGTCCGAGGCGCGATTCGCCGCTCCAGCCGACAGCTTGACGGTAACGCCAAAGCATTGGCACGAGGGATGGGAGCATCATCGCCATCATCATCACGACCCACATGTCGAGGAATGACGCAGTAGCCTCGATCGCCGTCTGACCGGGCATCGGCATCCACACCATCGACATCGTCCAACCGCCGGGCATTGCCATCCCTTGCATCGCCGGCATGGATGCGGACCAGAAAACTGTCAACGCCGCGCTGGCGACGAACAGCAAAGCGGAGACAGCGATGAAGGCGCGATGGGACCTTCGCTCCGAAGCCCTACCTGTGTCCAGGCTGATACGCGACTCGACGGTAGCTGTGTCACTCATGATGCTGTCTCCGTGTTGAAGGGTACGGGCTTTAGCGTCTGCGTGAGAAGCCCGCCGATCGAGGAACCTGATGGCGCGACGAATCATGGGGTGGCCCATATCTCGCTCGTTTTTTGCGGCGAGATATGGGGCACCCCCTGATTCGTGGTCGGGACAGACATCGGACCGACAGGTTCTCACGCAGGCTCTATAGCCCTTGCGTGAGAAGCCCAACAAGAACCCTTTTATGCTTTCGCTTCTGTGTCGGTCTTTCGGAAGGCGGCTTCCCCTGCGGTGGATACCTGGACCCACTTCGGATCGGGCTTTGACTCAGCCTCGTAGTTGTCGTGCCAGTTCCACCACTTGTAGGTTGGTGTCTGTGGGTAACCCTCGGGCGAGTCCTCCCAAAGCTCTTGACGGCCGAGCGGCGTTAGGTCGAGGTAGCTCCAGGTGGTCCCCATCGCCTCGTCGCCGCGGGCGTTGATGAAGTATGAGCGGAATATCTTGTCACCGTCGCGAATGAACACGTTGTGGCCGTGCCATTCATCGACGCCGTGGTCCGCGTCAAAGCTGTCGGTGATGGTGTACCAAGGCATATCCCAGTCCATCCGCGCCTTCAGGCGCGCGATATCCGCCTGCGGCGCGCGTGAGGCGTAGACGAGGGTGGTGTCGCGGGCGTTCAGATGGGCCAGGTGGGCCACCTGATCTGCGCCCAATGAGCAGCCGCGGCAGGCGTGGTCTGGCCAACCGAACACCCCGGGTTCGAAGAAAGCGCGATACACGATCAACTGCCTGCGGCCCTCGAATAAATCGAGCAGGCTCACCCTACCTTTCGGTCCATCGAACTCATACTTCTTCTCCAGTGCCATCCATGGCATCCGCCGGCGCTCGGCAGCCAGGGCATCGCGAGAGCGGGTGAAGGCCTTCTCTTTTACGAGGAGCTGCTGGCGCGCCGCCTCCCAATCCTGCTGCGATACGATCGGGGGCGTGTTCATGGCGAGATCTCTGTCTTTGCCTGCTGTTTTCTGTGTGGTCATCGTCTTTTTCTCCCATCATCGGCTTTTGTCTGCCGGGTCATATACAAATATTGATGCAGGTATCGAACGACCTGGGAGTGACAAGTGTGGCGGGATTCCGATGGATTCTCTGATCACGGCCGCGGGACGAGCCCTCGCCGCAGGTGATCCCCTCGGCGCATTGAAGCTGGTCGCGCTGCGTGACGATGCGTCTGCGCTTGCTCTTCGCGGGATCGCGATGGCACAGCTGGGAGAATTTGTGCGAGCGAAGGAACTCCTTCGCAAAGCGGCGCGCTCCTTCAGTCCGAAAGAAACCGTGGCACGCGCCCGGTGCATCGTCGCCGAAGCTGAGATCGCACTTGCCTTGCGCGACCTGTCCTGGCCTGCGAAGGCGCTCCGCTCGGCTCGGGCCACTCTTGAAGCGCACGGTGATCGCGTCAACGCGGCGCATGCCCGTTATCTTGAGGTCCGGCGTCTCGTTCTCATCGGGCGCCTGGATGAGGCAGAGCAGATGCTTGCCGACTTCGACCCCGCACTCTTCCCGCCTGTATCACGGACCGTCCACGAACTCATCGTTGCCGGGATCGCGATGCGCCGATTACGCACGAAAGCGGCGCGGGCGGCGTTGGCTCGAGCCGGCCGCGCGGCGCGGCAAGCAGGGATTGCCACTTTGACGGCGGAGGTGGAAAGCGCATCTCAGGTTCTGGACACACCAGCGGCGCGCCTGATTGCACGCGGCGAAGAGCGGCCGCTCCTGCTGGAAGAGGTTGAAGCCTTGCTGGCATCAGGAGCCCTCGTTGTGGATGCGTGCCGCAATGTTGTGCGTGATCCACACACGGTGGTTTCGCTCGTGACTCGTCCGGTGTTATTCGCGCTCGCGCGCACGTTGAGCGAAGCGTGGCCCGGTGATGTTCCAAGAGACCAACTCCTTATCCGCGCCTTCGGAGCGAGATTTGTCGATGAATCGCATCGCATGCGACTGCGGGTTGAGATCGGACGGCTGCGCAAGATGCTCCGGCCCGTGGCTGATGTGAGTGCGACCAAACGCGGGTTTACCCTGGTACCCCGCGGCGCACATGAAGTGGCCGTGCTGGCGCGGCCGGTCGAAGATGAGAATGGTGACGTGCTCGCTTTCCTCGCCGATGGTGAATCGTGGTCGAGTTCTGCCCTGGCAATTGCGCTTGGCACGAGCCAGCGTAGCGTGCAGCGGGCGCTCGATTCGCTTGCTACTTCTGGCAAGGTGCAGTCGTTTGGCCGCGCCCGAGCTCGCCGTTGGATCACGCCCTCTGTGCCGGGATTCACGACAACTTTGTTACTCCCCGCTCCGCTGCCCATTGATTAAGGTGCATGTATGAAACCATCAAAAGCCGAAACCGTGAGCGAGTACGGACCCTTTCCGGGTGCAGGAAGAGTGCATGGAGTCACCTACGACGGCCGGCACGTCTGGTTTGCCTCCGGAGACAAGTTGAACGCCTTCGATCCCACGAGCGGGGAGGCAGTACGTTCTATCGATGCCGCCGCGCATGCAGGAACAGCCTTCGACGGCCGGCACCTGTTTCAAATCGCTGAGGATCGCATCCAGAAAATTGATCCCGGGACGGGCCAGGTGCTCGCCACCATTCCGGCGCCCGGCGGCGGTCGTGACTCTGGGCTGGCGTGGGCCGAAGGGACGCTGTGGGTCGGGCAATATCGTGAGCGAAAGATTCATCAAATCGATCCTGACACCGGGGCAATTCTTCGCACCATCGAGTCCAACCGCTTTGTCACTGGAGTGACGTGGGTCGACGGAGAGCTCTGGCATGCAACCTCAGAAGGTGACGAAAGCGAGTTGAGGCGAATCGATGCGGAAACGGGGGAAGTGGAAGAGCGGCTCGAGATGACCGGCGGCTTCAAGGTCTCAGGATTAGAGTCCGATGGAGGCGATCGCTTTTTCTGTGGAGGACAAACCAGCGGGAAGGTGAGAGCCGTCCGGCGTCCGAAGCGTGGCTGAGTGGATTCGGCAACCTCAATCGGCGGCCCAGATGGCACGAATGGTTTCTTCGTCTCCCATCCCGTCGGGGACAGCAGCACCTGGATTGTTGGCGTGATACCACGGCCTTCTTCCGGAGTAAGACTGCGCTGCACCGCGGCCCTTGGTGATCTGCCGGCTGCCGGGCATTTCCAGGTAGCCGTTGGGGTCAGTGGTCCGCACCCAATGCCAGGCATAGCGCAGCCAATCGGCGCGATACTCCTTCTTCTGCTGCGAAAACCACGTGATCTCGTCGTAGCCCCAGACCCAATTGAATTTGCCGCCGTCCGCCCTGGCCTGTCCGGGTTGTTTGCTGACACCGTAGTTGTCGAACTCGACCAGATACGGCAGGTGGTCGCACGTCCAGCCGCTGGGAGCAATCCCGCCCCTGCTCCGGTTGTAGATGCCGTCGGAAAAACCTATTTTGAGGATCGCCTCTTGCGGCTTATCAGGGACTTCCATGATCCTGAGCGGAAACGCATGGAAATCCAGCAGAAGATGCCCATCTCTGACCAGCCCACCGTGAGGAACATGCGCGTCGCATAGCAGCATGTGTCTGCGCGCGTGCGTTGCTGCATAGGCTCGGGCTAGCGTGAACACCTGCGACCAATGAGTCAAGTCAGGATCGTTGCCGTTCATGATCTCCACCTGCCCATAGTGGATCGCCTCAAAGCCTGCATCGATGAAGGATCTTGCCAGAAAATAGAAATAGAGTTTGGTTTCCGGCCGGCTCACGTCCGGCACCGACCCACCTGGTCCCCACTGGTCGACACGGCGACCGTCGGGGTAAAGCATGTCGGCATAGCGGAAATTCCTCTTTTCTACCGGCTTGCCCAATGCGAGAAAGGCCCATTCGGGCACCGCAACCTGTCCTACCTCGGTAGTCACGATTTCGAAGATGCACGCTTCAAAAAGCATTTCCGGATCAGCTTTGACGGCCACAAGTACTTGCAGTTTCGCCTTTTCTAGATTGGCCGGCAAACCGGCTTCTCCGCCCCAGAAACAGAGACTGCGTCCAATGAACTTTGCACCGATGTTCGTGAGCATTCGAAGGTCATCCTCAAGGTCTCCCCCACCGACGAACAGGTTCTGCATGGTGATGGATCGCGAGAGAAAGTTATTCAATACAGTTCGCGAAATTGTTCGATCGAACGAATAGTCGCGAATCGCCGCGGCGGCGAATGAAAGTGATCTGGGTACATCCATCAGGGCGAGGAGCGAAGCGGCGAGCGACGAGGCCAAGAACGTGCGTCTTTGCAAAAACCCTCCTGGAAAAGCTCCACACGCAATTAGACGCCGGGCGGTTTCAGACGGTAGAGGAGCCCCGGGGATGGTGGGAGCCCTCTGCTTCGGCGGAGGGACGCAACGCTCTAGCATCGCGCTTTAGCGCGGGCCTAAAAAATCCAGGACTAAAAATTCTGCGAGAGGACTCCAGAATTTGGGAAACCCGAAGGGCGCACCGCAGATCCCTCCACTCCGCTACGCTCCGGTCGGGATGACAATTCATTTTGGAAACTATACTTAGCGTTCCCAAACAAAATTGTCATCCCGAGCAAAGCCGAGGGATCTGCGGTGCGCCCTTCGGGCTTCCCAAATTCTGGAGTTCTCGCGCAGACTCTAAGGCCCATCCCTGAGAACGGAACGTTTTGCAACTGGACTGAAATCCAGCTCCCCCCTACTTCACTCCCCCCGCAATGCTTCCATCGGCTCCACGGCCGCGGCTCGGCGTGCGGGCAGCGCCGCGGCGAGCAGGGCCACGAGGCACAGCATCGCTGTCGTCGTTCCCAGGACAAGAGGGTTCCACCCGTTGATGCCGTAGAGTTCGGCCGTCATAAGATGGCCTGCGGCAATGGCTGCGGGGATGCCAATGAGCAGCCCGAGGCCCACTTGTTGAAAAGCGTCCCTCAGCACCATCTTCTGCACGTGGACGTGGTTGGCGCCAAGCGCCATCCGAATGCCAATCTCGGCCTTGCGCTGTGCGACGGCATAGGCGGTGACGCCGTAGAGGCCGATGGCGGCCAGGGCGAGCGCCACTAACCCGAAGAGCGAGGTTAGCTGCACGATCATCTGCTGCTGACTGAAGCCGAGGTCTACCTGCTGAGCGAAGCTCTGGAATCGCGTGATCATGAGGTTGGGGTTGATCTGCTGGAGTGCGCCGGTCACTTTCGCTTCAAGGTCCGGCACCGTTCCGTTAGTTTCGATTTCCAGCGAACCCATATAGTGCGTGGCGTTGAGGAACTCTGCATAGAGCGAGGCTTTCTCGGTGGCGGGGGGTAGCTGCGCCCACTGCCACGCGGGCAGGAAGTACATAGGGTGGCCCACCTCCTGCGTATCGCTCGGAGACCAGTACTGCGCATTCTCGACCACGCCGACGATGGTGTACATTCCGGTAGCCGATTGATCCCAGTCACCAAAGTGCGCGCCGATGGGATTTTGACCGTGAAGATATTTTTTGACGAAGGCTTCATCCACGATGGCCACGTTTGTGGCGGTGCGATTGTCGCTATCGGAAAACGCGCGGCCCTGCAGCACCCTGGTGCCGATGGTTGTGAAATAACCGGGGCTTACGCGGACCCAGGAGGTTAAATTCACGTTCGAGCCGGGCGGCGGCGGGGGCTGGCCGGCGATGTATACATCTTCGCTGCGATTGTTCCCGTCCATAGGGCTCCACGTAGACCAGGCAACATGCGAAACGCCCGGAATAGAAGAGAGCGATTCATCGAGCTTGCGATAGAAGCTGTCGAGTTGGTCGGGCTGAAAGCCGGCGCTCTGCGCGTTGATCTGGACGATGGTGCGATGCTCGGTGTTGAATCCGAAGTGCTGATGCTGGAGATTCTGCAGGCTAAGGATCAGGAAACCCGCGGCACAAAGCAGGACGACGGAGACTGCTGCCTGGGCGACGACTAATCCTCTTTGCGCGACGGTGGTGTGGCGTCCGGTGGAGCGATGAGCGCCGCGCAGGGCCTCGATCGGGTCAGCGTGGGCGGCGAGCCATGCAGGCGCGACGCCGAACAGCAGGCCGGTGAGCAAGGAGGCAGCAAAGGCAAATGCCAGGATTACCGGTGAGGGGCTCGCGCTGATACTGACGGGGTCGTGTTGGAAGGCGAGACGCAGTATGAGCTTTACTCCACCCCAGGCAACGACCAGGCCGGCGGCGCCACCGAGTAAGGCAAGCAGGATACATTCGACGAGCGCACGCTGCACCAACCGAGTGCGTGAAGAGCCCAGCGCGGTGAGGACGGCAATTTGCTGGCGCTGGGTCACCGAGCGCGCGAGCATGATGTTTGCGAGATTCGCGCAGGCGATAAGGAGAACGAAGCTGGCGATCCACATCAGGAGGTGCAGATTGTTTTTGTATTCCTGCTGCATACGCTGCACCCCGGCGCCGCCGGGCGAGAGGCGGAGGTATTGCCTGGGAATGAGGGCGCGCTCGGGACCGACGAGGTTGGCCACCGGGCTCTCGAGGAATTGCAAGAGCTCGACCTGCATCTGCGACTGGATGGCCGGGGGCTTTGCGCCGGGCGCGGTGCGGCCGATCAGATTGAGCCACTGCTGGTCTCCATGCGCGATCAGGTTAGTGTCGATAGGCCTAAGCGACGGCACCAATTGGATGGGTAGCCAGAAAGCAGGCGGCGTAGAACTGAGGCGCTCGCCGTAGAAGCCGGGCGGGGCGATGCCGACAACGGTGACCGGTTTGCCGTTGATGACGAAGCTGGAGCCGATGACAGAAGGATCGCGTCCTAGTTTCTGTTGCCAGGTCTCGAAGCTGATGACGGCGACGGGCGGGGCACCCTGCACATCGTCGGAAGGCCTCAGCAGACGTCCAGCGTAGGAACGAAGGCCGAGGGTATCAAAAGAATTTCCGGAAACGAATTCGGTGTACCAGGGTTGCGCTGGTTCATTGCTGCCGGTGCGGCGGACGGCCATCTCGTGATCAGTGGATTCGAAGGCAGCGAGACTGGCAAAGCCAGGAGTGTGATCGCGAAACTGCTGATACTGCGGGTAGGAGAACAGTGACCAGTCATAGAGCGGCTCCATGTAGTCGGGAAGACCACCGTTCATGCAGCACTGTTCGTTGTCGCCCACGCGCAAGAGGCCGGATGGGTCCTGGACGGGCAGTGAGCGAAGGAGCACGGCGTGCACGAGGGTGAAGATGGCCGTGGTGGCTCCGATGCCAAGCGCGAGGGTGAGGATGGCGGTGACGGCGAAGCCGGGCGATCGGCGCAACTGCCGCAATGCATGCTTCAGATCAGCCAACACAGTATGTTTCCTCCAGGCGCGAGCGTTCGCCCGCTGGATCTTCCTCTTTAAACGGATGCATTCAGCGCGCCATAGGGAACGTGGGATTATCTTTCTGAAAGCAAATGGTTGGGAGAGTGGAGGCAGCCGGCTTGGTCGTCCATTGTGAGACGACACTGTCCGAATCCGGACATTCGCACTGGCCTCGGTAAACCGGACAGCGTCCGATTCTCATTCAGACACCGCAGATCCCTCCACTACGCTACGCTCCGGTCGGGATGACAATTTTGTTTGGGAACGCTAAGTCGTGTTTCCAAGGTGAATTGTCATCCCGACCGGAGCGTAGCGTAGTGGAGGGATCTGCGGTGCGCCCTTCGGACTTCCCAAATGCTGGAATTATCACGCAGACCCTAAAGCCCCACATTTCTTGCGCCCTTACGGCACGACTAAAAGTCGTGCCCTGATACAAAGCGAAGATCTCGTTGCAGAACTGTTGGTCACCCCGGGCTACTTGCAGTGTTCTCATTCGCTCCTCAGCGCCTTAGCGGCGTCGATCGTTGCCGCTCGCTTTGCCGGCAGGATGGCGGCCGCGCAAGCGGCAAGGGCAAGAGCCGCGATGGCCGCGGTTAAGACCTCCGGGTCTGCTCGGGTTACCTCAAATAGCTGCGACTGCAAATAGCGGGCACAGAGCAGAGCGACGGGAACGCCGATGAGCAGCCCCAGCCCCGACTGCAGCATCGCTCCTTGCAACACCATGCGCACGATGTCTCCACGTTCCGCTCCAAGCGCCATCCGTATCCCAATTTCCGACCCGCGTTGCGCAACCGTGTAGGCCGTCAGGCCGTATAGCCCCACCGCCGCTAACGCGAGCGCCAACAGTCCGAACAGCAGCGTCAACCGCGCAACCAGCTTCTCCTGGTTGAGCCGGTCGCCAATCTGCGCTTCGAGCGTTTCGTAGTTGTTCACGTTCAGGTTGGGGTTGATTTCTCCCAGGGCCTGACGCACCTGGTGCTCCAGCCCGGGAGTCGGTCCCGCGGTTACCAGGATGATCGAACCGATGTAGAACGTCGAGACTTCCATGGATTCGTCGTCGCTCTTCGCTCGCTGCAAGAGAGGCAAGAAGAACATCGGTCGCTGCTCTTCGTTGGGATACTGATATTTGGCATTCTCCACTACGCCAACGATTTGCCAATCCGCTGCGCTCTTCCTGGCTCCCATGCCGAAGCGTTGTCCGATGGGATCTTCTCCACGCGGAAAGAAGCGTTTCACGAAGGCTCGGTTCACTACAGCTACTCCGGGTGAGTGAGCCGTGTCGGTTGCGAGAATATTGCGGCCACGCACCAGGTGCTGGCCAATCGCATCGAAGAGTTCCGGGCTAACCCGATCCCACGACGAGCGAACGTTCTCATTCGGTCCCGGCTGTGGTTGTCCTTCCACGAGCACGTCAGACTCCCAGTCATCTCCATCCAGCGGTGAGTACAGGGCCATCCCGGCCTTCGTCACGCCGGGCAGAGACAACATCGTGGCTCGCATTCGGTCGTAGAGTGGCTGCAGTTGTTCTGTCGTATATCCGGCATTTTGAGCATTCAGGCGGACTACTATGCGATGTCCCACCTCGAATCCAAAATTTTGATGCTGCAGATTGATCAGGCTCCTGGCCAACAGGCCGGCGCCTATCAGCAGAATGACTGACAGCCCGGTCTGGAGCACAACCAGGGAACGCTGCAGCAGCGAAGCGTGGCCGCTGCTGGTGCGATTCGATCGCCGCAGCGCATGGGCCGGCTGTGCATGCGAAGTGGCCCAGGCAGGCGCCATCCCGAAAAGTAGTCCAGTCAGCAACGACACGCCAAATGCAAACCCAAGCACCAGCGGCGAGGGGGTGGCACGGATGGGGGAAAACTCCGCATGCGGGAACGCCAGCCGGAGCATCATTGCCGAAACCAGGTAAGCGATCGCCACCCCCACGACGCCGCCCATGCAGGAGAGCAGAACGCTTTCCGTGAGCATCTGCCTGACGATGCGGGCCCGCGCAGCGCCGAGGGCAACGCGTACGGATATCTCACCGTCTCGAGCAAGCCCCCGAGCCAGCACCAGATTGGCGATATTTGCGCACGCAATCAACAACACCAATCCGGAGATCCACATCAGCAGATGCAGGCCGGCCGCCATATCTCGCGCCATCACGGCGATGCCACTATGCCCTGGGGTTAATGAAAGACGGATGCGCTTGATGCGTTCCTCACGTCCGGGTGCATCGGAGTAATACGGTAGCTGATGGAGCAGAGGAATTAATTCGGCGCGCATTTTCGCCTGCAGGGGCACCAGCGCCACGCCCGGCTTCACCCGGCCCAGAAGGTAGAGCCATTGCATCGTGGGATGATGGGTATAGTCGCTCTCTCCCAGCAGGGGCTCCGTGGCCAGCGGCACAAATAAATCTGTGGGATACGGGGTAATGCGATCCCCGTAAAACTGCTTCGGCACAATGCCTACAATCGTCACAGGATGAGTGTTGATTACAAATACGCTGCCTACGATCGTTGGGTCCCGGGCATATTCGCGCTGCCACATCGAGTCACTCATCACTGCGACCATGGGCGCTCCCGCGATGTCGTCCGCAGGCTGCAATAGCCGTCCCGCCGCTGGTGTAATTCCCATCATCGCGAAGTAGTTTCCCGACACCCATTCGCTCACTTCGCCATGAGGTAACTCGGCCGCTGCCTGCCGGTGCAGCGTGAGCCATGAGTTGTCCGGGGAAGATGCCTGCATTGCTGCCAACTCTTGGAATTCAGGCGTATTTTTTCTGAGCTGGTCATACATCTGGGTGGAGAACCATGAGATTCCACCACGATGATCGTCGCCCACGCGCATCAACTGTTCCGGATGCGGTACCGGCAGGTCCTGCAACAGCGTGGCGTGAATCAACGTAAAGATTGCAGCGTTGGCGCCGATTCCCAAACCGAGCGTCAGCAAAGCGGTCACGGTGAACCCGGGATGCTTACGCAGCTGGCGTGCTGCGTAGCGAAGGTCGCCAACCAGAGATTCCAGAAAGGACAGTCCCCGCTCCGCTCGATAGCGCTCCCGCGTCTGCGTCACACCACCGAAGGAACGCAGTGCCGCCGTGCGTGCTTCCTCTTCCGGCATGCCGCGCATCCTGTTCTCCTCGGTCGCGAGTTCAATATGGGCCAGGAGTTCTTCGTCGAGGTCCGCGTCGAACTTTTGAGGGTGGATGAACGCCGCGCAACGGCTCAGCAGAATCCGTATCCAATCCATGGTGAATCCTCAAGTGGATGGGGCCAGAAAGCGTGCCATCGTCGTGGCAACCCGCTCCCAGTTCTCCGTTTCGATTGCGATCTTTTGCCGTCCAAGCTTGGTCAGCGAATAAAACTTGGCGCGACGGCCAGTCTCAGACACGCCCCACTCGGCCTTGATCCACTTACGCTGCTGCAGGCGTAAGAGCGCCGGGTAAATAGTCCCCTGATTCATGATTACGGTGTGATCGCTGACCTGTTCGATCCGCCGGGCGACCGCGTATCCGTGCATTGACCCCATCGACTCGAGAGTCTTGAGCACCATGAGGTCCAGCGTGCCGTGCAAAACATCCGACTTCGCGTCACCCATCGTCCACCTGTAGATGTTCTACAGAATCTAACGTTCGGATATGTTGAATGTCAACAGGTTGGATCACCGGCGTAGCCGACCCTCCGTCGGCCCGACTCGAACTCCGTGGCGTTCACAATTCCTCGATAACTGCGTTATATTCGCATCGGAAGGAGACACAGATGAAGAAGGGATACTGGGTTGTTGCCTATCGATCGATTTCGGATGAATCGGCGGTGAAGGCCTATGGGGCATTAGCACGACCAGCAATTGAGTCATTCGGGGGGCGCGTTTTGACCACGTCTACGAGCCGGATGCAGATCTATGAAGCCGGATTGCAAATACGGGCGATTGTTGTCGAGTTCGACAGCTACGATCGGGCCCTCGCGGCTTACGAAAGCGAGCCTTACCGAAAGGCGCTCCAGGCGCTCGGCTCCGGAGCAGAGCGCGACTTCCGCATCGTCGAAGGTGCGTGACATCAGACTCAGTGTGCCGGGTGACCCGGTCTGGCCACCTGATACATCTCAGTCGCGATGCGATCGAACAGCGCGTAATGATCGTCTCCCACGGTGTACACATTGAAGTGGGAACGCCCGGGGAGAAAGGTAAACTGCGCATGGCCGCCCAGACGATCGAGCGTTGCCTGCAAACTGTGCGCGGCTCCGTCCAGATAAAAAGTGTCGTCGGTACCGACGACGAGGTGGATTTTTCCCTGGAGATCGGGGCCGATCGTTTTCCAGTTGTCGTTCAGCCGCCGCACGATATCGTAGTGCGCGCGCCAATAGGCTGCGACCGCTGGATCAATTTCGCCGGTCACGCGATCAAAGATCGGCGAAGGCCGGCCATCCTTGGCGCGGGGTGAGAACACCCACTCAAACGACGCGAGTTGCCCACCGTAGGGCCCAATCACAGACTCAAGACCGGCTAGGTCTTTCATACTGGTGCGCGGCTCGCCGTGATCACGAATCATCGGATGCAGTGTGCCATCGGGCCTGAAAAACATATTCGGATGCGGGGCGTAGATGTCGACGGTGCTGAAGTAGTGAAAGTCAGCGGGGTCGGGTGACGTGGACCAGGTGCCTCCGAAGATTTTTGGATAGCGGGTCTGCAGCCACAACGTGGCCCAGCCACCGGAGGAATGCCCCTGCAGGAAGCGTCCGGACGGACGCGCATCCATGCGGTATTTCTTCTCCAGGCCAGGGATCAGTTCGGTGGTGAGGGCGGTGCCCCACGGCCCGTTGTTTACCGAGTCGGCGAATTCGTGGGTCCCGGTGGGGCTACTCTCATCGAGCAGGACCCAGATCATTTGGGGCATACGGCCCTGCTTCATGCGGTCGTAGAAGATGGGACCGTATCGCGCACGTAGGTCGCTCAGCGTGCCACCGAAACCGTGGGTGAAATACACCGTCGGGTAGTGGTCTTTGGGATGAGCGGCATAGCCGGGCGGCAACAGAACCCAGCCTCGCATATGAATCTCGCGTCCCCAGAAGCTGGTCAGCACCGGGCTCACCACATCCAAAGGTTCGAGAGCAGAACTTATGTCGGGCCGTTGCGCCAAGGGGTCGGGTGGCTCGGGAAGAGACTGACTGAGAGCGACCACCGGCGTCGAAGAAGCGGCGAACGGTGCGCCGACGTTCATCGGTACGCTGACCAGGTCACCGGCGGAGCGGCCATCATAGTTGTAGGTGTGGTGAACGTCGAGAACGACCTGCAAACGATAGCTGCCCGCGGGGGCCTGGGAGAACGGCTGCGGAAAGACAATGTCGTCCAGGTCGACGTCGACAGATTCCCCCGGAGATAGATGGGCGATTTCTTTCGCCGCGACATAGACGCTGGTTGGCGACATCATGGTTATGTCGACGGAGTTTGGATCTTTCGTCTCAAGATTCGCGGGCGCCAGGAAGATGAGCATGCGTCCCGATACTGGTTGAGAGAGGGCTTTGTCGAGCGTGACCCGAACCCACTCGTGTTGGGGCGGTGCGGTCTGCGCGGAGACAGATGCTGCGGCACAAATAAGCGCGAGTAGTAGTCCTGAGATTCGACGGGTTAGGGGCAAGTGCGGTCCTATCTTAAAACTCAATGCGTGCAACGAACTGGTCCACCGGTCCCACCGACCACCTCGTCGTTGTTGACGCCGCCGCCGCGCAGATGAAAATCTAACTGCGAATATGGAAGCTGTCTTCCACAATAGGATGGAGGTTCGGGTCAATCAATAGATGGATATTGCCGATACCATAGCTTTCGACCTCCGTGCTTTGGAGCCCGATAGGCACATTTGGTTGAGATTCGTGGTATCCCACATCCCCGATTTCCTGTGAAGGTCAACGGGGTCCGCAAACCTCATGCGCCTTTCCTTAAAGAAAGGCGCACACGCTGCCCTGTCCAGCGCCACTTGCTGGAAATTCGGGGCATCTCGCGAAAAACGAGCGAGATATGGGGCACCCCATGATTCGCTACAACCTGATTTCGTAATCGTGAGCCGCAGGTTCCAACCGTGAGCATTGTGACGAATTTACGGAATGCGGTTGTTGGGCTGCGCCCATCGTTTTCGGCCCACGTACGCTGATGCGAACATGGGGCACCCGTCGATTCCCTTCGATTCTGTGGCGGAAGTGCGTGTGAGTCGAACACACCGTCGCCCGTTAAGAGCGACCACCGGTTTTGAAGACCGGGAGGATCACCGGAGCCTAAGCACTTCCTCTATCGTTTCGTTATGATCCTATCTGATGACGCAAACCGTGAGACTCACACAACAGGTCAAGGCCGGCGGATGCGCGAGCAAGTTGGCGCCGGGTTCCCTGGCTGCAGTGCTTTCAAAACTTCCAAAACAAAGCGACCCTAACCTGCTGGTTGGCTTCGACACCTCGGATGACGCGGGGATTTATCGGATCGCACCGGGCCTTGCCCTCGTTCAGACCGTCGATTTCTTTACCCCACTGGTCGACGACCCTTTTCTCTTCGGCCAAATTGCTGCCACCAATGCACTGAGCGACGTCTACGCGATGGGCGGGCGGCCAGTATCCGCTCTGTCGATCGTGTGCTTTCCGCCGGATGGAGATCTGGACATCCTCGAACAGATCATGCGCGGCGGCCTGGCGAAGATTGCCGAGGCTGAGTGCGTTGTGGTCGGCGGGCACAGCGTTCGCGATGCAGAAATCAAATTCGGGTACGCCGTGACCGGATTGATTGATCCTGACCATGTTTTTACGAATACGGGCGCGGTCGAGGGCGATATGCTGATCCTGACCAAGCCCCTGGGCACCGGAGTCATCACCACTGCTTTGAAGCGCGGCCTCGCCGAAGCAGACTGGGTGGAGAACGCGGCGCAGTCTATGACGACGCTCAACCGCGCAGCGGCTGAGATCGTCACCGTTGCGGCCGGCGTTCATGCGATGACGGATGTAACGGGCTTCGGCTTGATGGGTCATGGTCGCGAGCTGGCTCTGGGCAGTGGGATGACGATTGAGATCGTCGTGGAAGAGGTGCCCCGCATTGAGGGCGCCCTGGATGCGATCCACATGGGTGCGATCCCCGGAGGTCTGCTGGCAAATCGTGAGTTCGCAGAATGCGTCAGTGCAGATGCTCCCGGCTCTCAGATTCCCGACGATTTGCGTACGCTACTTTACGATCCGCAGACCGCGGGCGGACTACTGATCTCAGTTGCACCGCAGCATGCAGACGCGCTCCTCGGCTCGCTGCGCAATGCAGGCCTGAATGCAGCGAAAATTGGCTCTGTCCGCGGCCCCTATACGGCTGGACAGGGTATGCCGGCCATTGTGCTGCGGTAGCAGCAGACGAGCGAACGCAATACACTGCTACTAAGCGTAACGACCCATGACCAGCGACCTTGATCTACGCAGCCTTTACAGTTCGCTGCCCTCGCTCAACGATCTCTTGCTCGAGCCCCGTTTCTCCGGGGTGGTTCAGGTTGAATCTCGCGATAGCGTGGTTCGCTCCATGCGAGCCGTGCTCCTTCGCATCCGGGAGGAAATCGCCGAGGGACATCATGATCCCGCCAGCCTGAACCAGCGGCTCGGGGAACTCCATCTCGCCGTTGCGGGAGAGATCGAGCAGAACAAGCGCTACTCGCTGCGACGAGTGATCAATGCGACTGGGGTTATCCTTCATACGAATTTAGGACGGGCTCCGCTGAGCGTCTCCGCGCTCGAACACATGGTGGACATTGCTACGGGGTATTCCAACCTCGAACTCGATCTCGAAACCGGAGAGCGGAGCCGCCGCGATGTTCACGCGGAGAAACTACTTTTGCAGCTGCTCCGCGTCAAGACACACACCATCGACGAGGACTCGACAAGAGCAGTGGTGGTGGTGAACAACTGCGCCGCGGCTACGTTCCTCGCGCTCAATTCTCTGGCCGAGGGCACTGAGGTCATCGTCTCTCGCGGAGAACTGGTTGAAATCGGGGGCGGTTTTCGCATTCCTGAAATCCTTGCCAAGTCTGGCGCGCGCTTGCGTGAGGTGGGTACTACGAACCGGACCCGCCTGCCCGATTATGAAAAGGCAATCTCGCCCGATACTGGCCTGATCCTGCGCGTTCATCAGTCCAACTTCAGCATCGAGGGCTTCACGGAAAGGCCCACGCTGCAGGATCTCGCCGCTTTGGGAAAACGCAAGAATATCCCGGTGTTCCATGACCAGGGCACGGGTCTTGTCTCCTCTTTGGAAGACCTGGGAGTTCACGCGGAACCGACGCTGTTAGACAGCTTCCGTCTTAGCATCGATTTAATTGCCGCAAGCGGCGACAAGTTGCTGGGCGGCCCACAGTGCGGTCTGCTTATAGGCAAAGTCGATCTGATCGAGCGTATTCGGAAGAACCCATTGCTGCGAACCTTGCGCGTCGACAAACTTACGTATGCCGCGCTGGAAGCAACGCTCATGGATCATTTATCGGGCAAGCCCATTCCGACGACAAACATGCTGCACGCATCGTCGTCAGAAATTCTTCGGCGGTGCGAATGGGTTGCCTCCCAGGTGTGCTCAAGCGATCTTTTTGCGGAAGCAGTTCCGGTCCTGAGCCTGATTGGCGGCGGAACCGCGCCGGCGGCTCGCCTGCAGAGCGCAGCCGTATCTCTCCGCCATGGAACGCTCGAACCCCAAGCCTTGCTGCACGCGCTGCGACGAATGGATCCGCCCGTGATTGGTCGCGTCAGTGAGGACACCGTTTTGCTGGACCTTCGGACGGTTGAACCTGAATTCGACGTCACACTTGTATCGCTGCTGCGGCAGGCCGCGCCGGCATGACCACGGCGGTCAAATCTGTCGTCATCGGAACAGCGGGGCACATCGATCACGGTAAAACCACGCTCGTCCGCGCACTGACCGGCGTGGACACCGATCGCCTGCCTGAGGAGAAGCGGCGCGGGATCACCATCGATCTTGGATTTGCTTCTCTCGACGCATCGACTGCTGACAATGACCCGCTGCGCATCAGCTTTGTCGATGTTCCGGGGCACAAGCTTTTTATCCGCAACATGCTCGCAGGCGCAGGCTGCGTCGATGCTGTGCTGCTTGTCATCTCCGCTGAAGAAGGCGTGAAACCGCAGACCGAAGAGCATCTCGCTATCTGCAGCCTGCTTGGAGTCTGCCGCGGACTTACCGCGATCACCAAGGTGGACGCGGTGAGCCCAGAGCGTCTCGCAGAGGTCCACTCCGAAATTAGAACCTTCCTCAGAGGTACGTTCCTTGATGGAGACCATGCGGGCATACTCCCGGTAAGCGCTCAAACCGGACAGGGTCTGGAGGACCTTCGCCGCGAACTGCTGCTGTTGACGATGAAGACTACGGTCGCGAATCCCCACCATGTTCCGCGGCTCCCACTCGATCGCGCCTTCGTGATGAAGGGGTTCGGTACGGTGGTGACGGGCACGCTGCTCTCGGGAGAATTCCACGTAGGAGAATCCCTCTCGCTCGAACCGGGAAGCCGCAGTGTGCGCGTGCGAGGAATGCAGACCCATGGCCGTCCGGAGGAATATGCCCGCTCCGGTTCGCGCGTGGCTCTGAATCTGGCCGGTATCGAAGTCTCGGAAGCGAGCCGGGGGCAAACTCTCGTCGCCCAGGAAACACTGGGCTCTGTAACAACCATTGATGTCGAAGCATCGCTGCTGCCCGATGCCGGCAGCCTGAAGCATCGCTCGCGCGTTCACTTCCACGCATTTACGTCGGAGACGCCGGCGACGGTTTCGTTGTATGGCTACGACTCTGTGGAACCTGGCAGCCAGCGATTCATGCGGCTCAGGCTGCACAAGACCGTCGTCCTGGTACCCGGTGACCGCTTCGTGTTGCGACAAAGTTCGCCGGCAGCCACGATCGGTGGCGGCCACGTGCTCGATGCCCACCCGCTGCCCAACCTGCGCAAAGCAAAGTGCCTCACATGGCTGGAAGCTCTCAAGCATGCCTCGCTCGAAGAGCAGCTTCGCCTGCGCGTTGCGCGGCGCGGCACTGCCGGCCTCACGATGCGCAAGCTGATGGGGGAAACCGGCTTGACGCGAGCGGCCCTCGACCAGTTCCTCCAACCGATGGTGAGCAGCAATCATCTGCTTCGCATTCCCGACGAGATGTTACTTACCGACGAGGCCCTCGCATCCGCCGTGGAAAGTGTTATGAGCCGCGTCAAGGCTGAAAACAGATCCGCTGGTCTCAGTCGATCTGAGCTTAAGGGCCAGACCGGGTTAGGTAAGGAGGTATTTGATTTCGTCATCGATAAACTTGTACGCGAGCAACGACTCCGTCTACAGGATGCGCTCGTCTACCCATCTGGAATGAACCGGCAACTCCCGGATCCGGACCTCAAGTTGCTTTCCGCAATCACGACTGCGTATGAGTCCGCTGGGCTTACGGTTCCCTCGGCCTCTGAAGTTGCGAGATCCCTGCATCTCGCGGAGGGCGAGATGCGCAGGCTCATGACTTTGCTGCTCCGCGACAAGGTTCTGGTCAAGATGAGCACGGACGGACTGTATCTGCACCAAAGCGTTCTCGGAACATTGCGGGGACGGATACGCGAACTGCGTGGCCAGACACTCGACGTGGCACGCTTCAAACAGATGACGGGCCTCTCGAGAAAATACGCTATCCCGCTGCTGGAATACCTCGATCGCGAGAGAGTTACCCGGAAAGACGGAGACGCGCGCCTGGTGCTCTAACCTGCCAGCATCGTTGCTCTTCCAACGCGGGTTGGGGCGCGCTAGAATGTGCTGCAGGCCATGAGTGATCACAAGACGAAAATCGATGTAGTGGAAGACGCGGACGCAACCGGCGAGATCGCGACGGTCTACGACGAATGGCGCGCCCACTCGGGTCGTCAAAAGATGCCCGGGATCCTCAAGTGTTTCAGTCATCGGCCAGATTTTCTGCGCGAGGTGATGAGCTTCAGTAACACAGTGCATTTTTCTGAAGGCCACCTCAACCGCCGCACCAAGGAAGCGATTGCCAGCTGGGTCTCCTGGCTCAACCGTTGCCCCTATTGACTGGATTCGCATGCCTACTTCCTGCGGGTTCAGGGAGCCAACGAAAAAACAGTCCAGGCGATCGCAGAGGGGAAACTCGACGAAGCGGAGCTGACTCCGCCTGAGCGTGCCTTGCTTGACTACGTCACGAAGGTGACAGAAGCCGCCTACCGCACTACCCCGGAAGACGTGCAGATTCTCCGCGATCATGGCTGGAGCGAGCCACAGATCGCAGAGGCCGTGTATATCACCGCGATGTTTGCCTTCTTCAACCGTGTGGCGGATGCCTTTGGCGTTCCGTCGCAGGGTTATCTCGAAATGAATGCCATGACTAAGTGAGCGTACGGACATTAGGCATCAAAGTTTCCCGCCGTTATCGACAGCTTCGACAACCAGGTTGAGACTGCCTACACGGGATGGCCGGACCGTTCGGGTTTCATCCACCAGATCTGGCGGCTGCCCTTCAGAAAGCGCAGGGGCAATCCCTGATCAAGTGTCGGCTAACTTGGGTGTCGGCTAACTTGCAGTGTTCCTTCTGTTTGCGAGTTACGATCTCGAACGAGAGGCTGAGCTCGTCCGCCGGGATAGTTTATAAAATTGGATAAAATTCGGCTTTTTTTCGACTTCAGCGGGGCCACCCAAAGCGGCCCTTTTTTATAGAAAAGGGCTGCCTTGTGTCAGGAACTGCATCGTAGGCACCACCGGTCGCGTCGGGAACCCTCATTCTGCCTTCTGGGATGAGGGGGTTGGCAGCGATGCGGTTTTGTTCAAGGGGCGGAGTGGGCTGCGGAGCAGGCTCCGGGTGGGGGACCTGGTTGGCGCCGGGTTGGGCTTCCGGGGGAACGACGGCGTCGCCTGGGTCAGCATCCTGCTGCCGATTGGGGAGCCACTCAGCCTGGTAGATTTGTGCTTCGACCGGCGGGACCGTGGGGCGGGTTGCGGATGGGGAGGGGCGGCCGGGAATCAGTCCTTCGATGGCTACGATCAGCGAAACGGCCTTGATCTGGCCGGCGATGGAGCCTCGGGTTACCTCGTGGCTGAGATTGGCCAGTTCCCAGAGCCGGGCCAGAACCTGGTCGCGACCAAGGTTTAGTTTGCGCAGTCCTTCGACTTCCTTTTCCACCAGCTTTTCTCTGACTGCGTTGCGGTGCTCGATCATGTAGTCGCGGACGCGGGGCTTGGCTTTGGTGTAGGCGGCGGTGTCGGGGTTGAGACCGGCCGCTTCGGCGGCTTGACGGTCGGTCATGGTTCCGGATAGGACCAGGTGAGCAAAGGAAATTTCCTGATCGGTGATGGGATCGGTAACTGTGCTTTTTGGCATAGTGAGTCTGTTCCTCGTTTGCTGAAGATTGGGGGGAGCTGAGTTGTCGGAGTTTGTTTGCTGCCGGCTAGTGACGCACAAGGGTTTGAGAGTGGCGGTGGGCCGCTCTTGACTGGTGTTGGTTGAATTTTGGACAGGGATCGGGTGTACCACAGGATAGGGGTTAAGCTATCCCTCGCTCACGTTTAGTCCCCATACTGGCAGAAACTGCCGACTAGAGCTGCTGCCGCGTGAGAAGCTGCGCCCCGCCGATATCGTCTGCCTGATAGATGCAGTTTCCGGGTTTTCGTTAAGGCAAGATGTCGTTGTTCCACACCAGGAGTACTCACCCGAAGGTTACTCGCGTTCGATTTGCGACGCCAGCGAGTTCTCTTTCGCGCGGCTTGTGACTGAGCCTGCAGGTCAGCTCAAGCGGCACTATGCTCGGAATCGTGCCACCCCGGATGATGTTACCGATAATCCCGTTTTCGAGGAACTTCGTGGGCGCTCTATAATCTGCTCGATGCTCATGTCAGGTACAACAGTGGCGTCAGGTCTCAGAGTGGCAATAAACGGGCTCTCAGAATGAATGACTACTCGCACGATGCCGGAGTTTCACAGGACGGAATAAACAAATACCTCTTGGCAGCGATCATTGCGCTTGCACTACTGGCTTTACCTGATTCTCCATTCCAAGACGCGTTCAAGGTTCTGGCATGGACCGCCATAGTTTTTGGAGTCTAACCACCCTATGTCTGGCCGCATTTGTTCGACATCCGATCACGCGCAGTATTTGCCCTGTTGTGCGTTGCCCACATATCAATTGTGTTTGAGATGTACACTCGAATTCCGCATGAAGGATTTACTTCTATTGGCATCGCAGCCATAGCTGAACTCATATTATTTAGTATTCCGGGCGGCTGGATTATCGTGCATTCTCGCACTCGTAGAGACAAAGTGGACGGACACGAGGATGAGGAGTAAGCGCCACAGGGGATTGAGTCCATCCTGCATCCGGAGAACAGCCTGAAAAGTCGGGTTTTCGGTAAGTTGCCTTGTGACCGTTTGGTAAACAGGTGAAGTTACCGTGAATCCCGTTTTTCGGGAGCTATCTTCAGAGAGGATCCGCAGTGCAAACACTTGGACGAGAAATTGTTGTGAAACCAGCCTTTCTGCATGACGGGCTCACCGCAACTGGGACAAGGCCAGCGCTGCACTCGCTTTACAACATAGGCGGTACTGATCATCCAAGCTGCGGCCACGAAGAGAAAGGAATATTTGAGGTGGGTCACCCGGAGGAAGAGATTTGAAATCAGCAGAACGCCAGGGGGAAATCCAAAGATGAGCCAGTTGCGAACAAGACGCCAACGTTTCAACCCGACCAATCCGAGACCGCTTTCACCCATGATATTGGCATCGTAAACGACAACCGTGCCAGCCCATATTTCCCGCAAATTGCCCGGACGACGGCCTGGTAAACAGATGAAGTTACCGGGAACCCCGTTTTCAAGGCACTTCATTATCACGTCGGCTTCCAAGCGGTGTGATTTAGTTTCGGATTGGCGACCATCCGACCACTATGCGTTTCGGAACCGCATTTCCAGAGGTAGAGGCACTTGGCACTGCGGAAACGAGTTTCGATCACGGCAGCGGGATCGCATAACGGAACATTCTGCTCGGTGATAGTGACCAAATTCGCTTCGTGCTTCACGCGTGGATATGAATCGTCGTGCTCGCATTTCGTGGTCTGGTCCAAAACAAATCGGTAGACCAGCCGATACCCGCCGGTGCGATTCTCTAGATTCGCTTGAAACTGAGATCGTGTTGCACTGTTGATCGCAGCTTGTCTCAGCATCGGCGGTCCGCTCTCGACAGTGACCGCATTGGCGTTCCCATCTGATGCGAGTGTGACATTGAGAATCACATCGCCCCAAACCCTCGCGGCACGAGCCATTGGCGGATATACAGGAGCTTCCAGCTTGGCGATGGCCAGTTGTGGCTCTTGCGCGAAGATCGAGGCAGTGGCCCAAAAGAGGGCGGCAAGTGCAAGCGATGGCCGATTCATGCCAATAATTCTAAGGAAATCCGAACGATGATGCGTCCGCTCGCCGTTCTGAGCGAGTGACCGCCAATCCGGGAAGTGATCCTGCGTGGTGCCTACAAAGTCTGGTTTTCGGTAAATCCCGACCAGAAGGGGGCACAGCCGGGCAAGTTACTCAAAACCCCGTTTTTCGGGAACTCGGCGTCAAGGCTGAATAACCACTTGTCCGAGAAGCCGTCTCGTTACTTGTCACCCGCGTTTTCTCGCAACCGGCGGGCATGTCCATTCTGCGACCCTAGTTTGCAGCTCCAGTTCTAGAACGGACGTAGACGCGCAGATCCACTGAACCCGTGACTTGCGAAAGGGTCGGTAGGCGGGAAACTAGTTCCTGAAGCTCCGCCGGATAAATGTGACGGGCGGAGGGCCCCATGCTCGCCAAGGCAGCGACCACTGAACGCTCGAGCATCATGCCCCATCTCACCGATTCCACTTCCGCTTGTTGAAACCACGGCGATAATGACGCTGCGAGTCGAACTTCCTTTTCAGGGTCAACGTTCAAAAGGCGGAGGCTCTTGCGTACCTCCTCAAGATGAGCCTGAGTCGGCACGGCGACGATGAGCTTGCCACCTGGTCGCAAGGTACGGGCTAGTTCACGCGCAGGCCGTGGAGCAAAGATGCTCAGCGCAATGTCTGCACTTTCGTCTTTCAGCGGCAATCCGTCCATCGCGTCGGCTACGATTGCGCTGAGTCGTGGATGCGCTCGCGCCGCTCGTCGCGCAGCGTTGGTTGAAAGATCGAGAGCAAGCCCACAGGCAAGAGGGAGCCCGTCCAGCACGCGAGCGATGTAATAGCCCGTTCCTGCTCCGGCCTCGAAAACGAAGCTTGGATTAAGCGCATGACGAACGGTGACGGCTTTTAATGCTTGAGCCATCGGCACGTAATGACCCGCCATCAGAAACGTCTGACGGGCGGAGACCATCTCCGCGCTATCACCGAATCCGGAAGTGCGGCCTGCCCTGGACGATGTTCACGTAGCCTTGCCGTGAGATGTCGAACGAGTGACCCTGCTCGCACACTAGGCGCGAGGTTTCACTCTTCAGACCTCTCCGGCAAACGGGACAGTGTAAGGCGTTGACGACAGCGTAATTCATGCCCAGATATTACCAGTTTTGGAACCGACAAGTGCTCGAAGCGCGCCAGAGAACAGAATCATCATTTCGCCAGACCTGCGCCTGAAGCATCCAGCTTTCGACATCAACTGAGTAATAGCGAGAGCAAAGACGGTACCGAAAAGTCGCATTTTCGGTAAGCTCTCGCATGATCGGCCGGTAAACAGGTGAAGTTATCGACAATTTCGTTTTTCGACAGGACGCCCCTCAGCGCGGGTCGTGAGACGAATTGAGACAAAGGCCTGGTATGACTATTTCAGTGACTACAAGCGCGCCGAATGGAAGTGCATGGCGGCAAAAAGACGCGATAAGATTTTTTCATGACTTTCGAGACGTTCCTGCAGATATGTGGGCTAAGTTCCCAGTCCTCCGGGAAGAATGTTCTGCCTATATGGACGACGAGAGGTCCGTCGTTCATGGCTTCGTGGTTGAAAAGCTTTAAAGAGCATTTGGGCCAACGAGCATCCCCGAGGTCCTTCGACTCCGCGCCAGAGGCTCCTCGTTGTGCGATAGATCTGCGGGGCGCTTCGCTCAGGATGACGGATTTGTGGAGGGGCCGAGAACAACGATCAGTGCCGTTGGCGTACATAGCCTTTGGTTGTGTTCTCGACCACTGGCTCGAAAGGTGTCGAAACACGCGAGATTGTCAACCCGACAGAACTTCGCTTATTACCTCGTCCTTCCACTCAAAGGAGTCTGACACCTGGAGGGCAAAGCCAATTGTGGTGAGGGCTTCGGGGGTAAGTGCGCGGTCTAAAAAGGCTTCACAGAGCTTGATTAGATGAGCTCTTTGTAGCGAAAACGAACCCCGCATGTCGGCAATCCGAATCTCCGACTGCAGGTCATCGATCTTGACCACTGAACCATCTATGTCTTTGGTTCGGCTAGTTTTTGTGGGAATTTTGACAAAGGTTGAGCGGAAAGTTCTACTGTTTTTTGCGCAGTCGGAGGCATCGTGATCATTCCTATGCTCACTTGTGTCAATACAGCAGCAGAGATCGATTTCTGCAAGCGGGCGTTCGGGGCTGCAGTTCTTTCGGAACGGGTGTGGACCGACGGGAAGATCATCCACGCAACTTTGGGCGTGGGTCAGTCGTTATTCATGATTCATGGTGAGATCTCACATTTGGCAAGCCGGGCACCACAAAACGACGGCAGTTCCTCCGTGGTGATCTATCTATACCTTCCCGATCCGGACCTTACGATTGAGGCGGCGGTTCAGGCGGGTGCAAGCGTTCTGCTTCCGGCTGCCGATCAGCCGTGGGGCGATCGGGTGGGGCGCATCATGGACCCAGCGGGGCACGTGTGGAACATCGCACGCCGTGGGCCGGCGAACGGTTGAGCTTTCGGGGCGCACTTCAGGTTAAGGTCCAACATGGTATTCACCAAAAGACTACGCGAGCGGGTGCGCAGCGGAGAGATAACTGTCACCGTCAGGTTCTGGATAAATCCACGCGTCAGCGTGGGAAGTCGATACCGGATGGAAGAGGGTGAGATCGAGGTGGATTCGATCGAGACAATAGGTTTCCTGGATATCACTCCAGCGCTAGCGCGTGCATCAGGATTTCTTGGAGTGCTGGATCTCCTCAAAGTCGCCAAACATGGCAAAGGGGAGAGAATCTACCTCATACGATTTCACTATGTTCCGCCTTCACGTCAAGTCAACCGGAAGGCTAAAGGGTGATTCGCGCTCTTACGGTCGTCGCTCTTTCGCTACCTTTGCCGGTCCGTTTCTTCTTCGTCAGTTGAGCGTGGGCGAGGGAGTTCCTTGGCCGAGGCCTCGGATCCAGGGGGTTCACGGAACGGTTCCACAGGAATGCGCTCGTAACGCACTTCCAGCACCGTCAGGTATTCTGTCCCGCCCGGCGCCTGGAGAACTACGCTGTCACCCGCTGCCGACTTCATCAACGCGCGCCCCAGAGGTGATACCCAACTGATGTGGTTGCGGTCGAGATCGACCTCGTCGGTGCCTACGATGCTCACCACTCGCTCCGCTCCCGCGGCATTGGCATAGCGCACAGTCGCCCCGAAGAATGCCCTCGCCTTCGCCTGCCCCGCTCTCGGAGCTTCCGGGTCCACCACTTCGGCGGCTTCGATCCGCTTGGTGAGAAAGCGAATCCGCCCATCGATCTGCCGCAGCCGCCGCTTGTTGTACTGATAGTCGGCGTTTTCACTGCGATCGCCGTTGCTGGCAGCCCACGCCACCACCTCCGCCACGGCCGGGCGGTCCCTGGTGAGCAGAAACCGGTGCTCATCTTTGAGGCGCTGCAGCCCGCTCGGCGTTATGTAGTTCTTGACTGGCGTCGCGGGCTCGTCCCTTTGTGGTTCTCTCGTAAACCCTTTCCGCATCTCGTAGTCCTCTCAGCGCGAATCCAGTGGGCGCACCAATCAATACAGATGAACGTCGATCTGGGGCCCTAGCTGATTTTTTCACGTCTTCGTCCCTTAGCGATCCTATCCATCACCTCGGGCAAGTGCCGGCTAAGGCACGCTTCGGTATCTCTCCTGGAAGAGGGCGCTCATAGACTCGCCGAAGCCGTTTTCTTCCTGGAATCGTCTATTACTGTGTCATTTCACGCGTAGGCGACAAGGCGGTCATGGCCGAACGGGCCTTTCCAGGAGAAAAATGAATGACCCACAAGCTGTTGGGTTGCGTGCTGGCCGCGGAGTCATTCGGTGCCGATCTTCGGCAGGCCATCCGCCAAATCTGTAAAGCGCCAGCCTTCAGTGCATCGGTGGTGCTGCTGTTGGCTGCTGGGTTCGGCATCAGCGTTGCCGTTTTTAGCGTTGTTCGCAATGTGTTGCTGAGCCCTCTCCCCTACAACGAGCCCCATCGACTGATCCAGATGGTTAGCTGGTGGCCGAAAACAGGTGACCAGACGCACTGGAGCGCTCCGCTCCGCGATGCCGTCGATTGGAAATCGTCCGTGCCGGCTCTGCAGGACCTGGCCATCTATCGCTACAACCTCGCCAATCTCACGGGAGACGGTCCGGCTGAGTCCTCGTATGGCTTACGCGTTTCCGCCAACCTGATGCCGATGCTTGGCGTGCGCCCTCAGCTTGGAAGCTGGTTTCCGGCCGAGTACGATCGGCCCGGCAGCGCACACGTGATCGTGCTCAGCGACGATCTGTGGCGGCGCCGTTTCCACGCTGATCGGGACATTGTCGGCAAGACGATTCATCTCGACTCGGAAGGCTACGAAGTGGTCGCGGTAATGCCCAACGGCTTCAATTTCCCGCTCAAACTTGGAACCAACGCCCTACTCCCCACGGATCAAATGCAATTTTGGGTGCCTTTGCCCATTGACCTCGAAAAAGAGGTGCGCGGCAACCCAAACGCCGGTGTGATTGGAAGGCTCAAGCCGGGTGTTTCGCTCGCCGAAGCGCAAACCCAACTGGAGGCCGCGTGCCTTCGATTACAGCAGGAGTTCCCGGCTACCAACCGGGGACTCAGTGCGCACCTCTCCTCCCTGCGCGAACAGACGGTCCGTCAAACGAACACACCTTTGCTCGCTCTCCTGGCGGCGGCTGGACTCATCGTCCTTCTGACTTGCGCGAATATTGCCAGCCTTCTGCTCGCCCGGGGTGAGTCGAAAAGCGCTGAGCTGGCTATCCGGATGGCCCTCGGCGGAACTGCCTCACGCATCGCCAGGCTCCCGATTCTCCAAAGCATTTTATTGTGCAGCGGCGGCGGTTTACTCGGTATCCCCCTGGCCATGGCCAGCGTGCATGTGCTGCTTCGTCTTGCTCCTGTCGATGTTCCACGATTGGCCAACACCAGCATCGATTGGACAGCAGTGCTCTTTGCCGTGGCCCTGGCGCTTGGCAGCGGACTGTTCATCGGAGCTGTCAACGGGCTGCAGGTTCTTAAGCGGTCCCCACGCGATGTTCTCTCTGACGCATCGCGGGCCCACGCAGGACGGCCACGCACCCGGTTGCGCAGCTCCCTCGTTGTCTCGCAGGTCGCCCTTGCCGTGACCTTTCTCAGCGGGACAGGACTGATGCTGCGTACCTTCCTCAATCTTGTGTCCACGGACACCGGCTATGAAGCCAAGGATGTCTTCTACGGTGTCACGGTACTTCCGCACACGCAATACGCCCAATTCGAGAAGCGACAGTTGTTCTTCAGTCGAGTTCTGGCCAGGCTCCGAAGCACGCCGCATGTAGAATCGGCGGCTGTATCGACCGGCTTTCCCTTCGTCGGCCAGTACGACGATGTAAAAGCCCAATCGAGCGAGATGGCCGCCGGCAACGTTGATTCTGGGGTGAGCGCCGATTTCAACGCTGTCTCCGCGGGCTACCTCGAAGCCATGGGGGTTCGTTTGCTCCGCGGGCGATTTGTGTCCGAAACCGATACCGCGAGGACGCCCAAAGTCGCGGTCATCGACGAGAATATGGCCCACGCGTTGTGGCCTGACAGCGATCCGCTCGGCCGATCGATCAACACCAGCGATCCTCAGCATCCGGTCTGGCGCCAGGTCGTGGGAGTCGTTGCGCCCATGCGGAATGTGTCGCTCGATCTTGTTGCCCGCCCTGGGGTCTTAGTTCCGCTCGACCAGACGACGGGCAATGTGAACTTTGTGGTCATCAAGACCACGTTAGCGCCGAACCAGGCTGCCGAACTGCTCAAGGATACAGTCGCGGGCGTCGATCCTGACCAGGGAGTGTTCTTCTTTCAATCTTTGCAAAGCCTGGTTAGCGACACCATCGCCGTTCGTCGCTTCCTTCTCGTCGTGCTCACGTTCTTCGCTGCGGCGGCCCTTGTGTTGTCGACTCTGGGAATCTACGGCCTGATTTCATTTATCGCCATAAGCCGCACGCGCGAGGTGGGTATTCGCATCGCCCTTGGCGCAACCAAGGCGAACATCGGCAGACTGATTGTTTCCGAGGGGCTGCGGCTCACTCTGCTCGGCATTGGGTTTGGAGCGCTGCTCTCAGCGGCTGCGGGGCGCCTGCTGTCGAGCCTGCTCTTCGGCGTGCGGAGTTTCGATATGGAAACAGTCACGCTCACCATTGCGGTTCTTGGTTTTGCGTCGACAATCGCTGCGTTGATCCCGGCCTTGCGAAGCACTCTGGTGCAGCCAACGACAGCATTAAGAGCAGAATGACGGCGGGAAGTCACTTCAAGTTCGGCCTTCAGGCTTGCTTGCATATCCTCTTGTCTGCATTTTCGAGTTCCGGCCGGATTGCCGGCTACCCGGGAGTTACCCCCAAAACGGGTGTAAGTTCCGGGTTGGAGACCAACCGGCAAGGCCGGAAACAAGAACGTCATCCTCGGCGCTAGGGGCTTCTTCCTCGCCCAACTCTTGCAGATGCACCCCACCAACGCTCTGCTCTGGATCACCGGCGTCATCTCTCTTCTACGCGCACGCTCTATCCCCCACGGCCGCTGGATCGGCTTGACCTTCCTGATCTTCTGCATGCTCATGTTCGTCCTGCTCGCCAAGGACTACTATCTCGCCCCCATCTATCCAGTACCCTTCGCCGCCGGGGCCATCGCCTGGGAGCGCCGCGTCCCTGTAAAGCCGCTCGTCACCGCAAACCGCGCCTTCGCCTTCCCCATCTTTGAATGCGCGCTCATCCTCACCGGCCTTCTCGTCCTGCCGATGTCCTCTCCCATACTTCGCCCCGCCGCCTGGGTCCGTTACACCACGGCGCTGCACCTGAAGAGCAGCAAGACCGAAACCGCCGCCAGCGGTGAGCTGCCGCAGTTCTACGCCGACCGCTTCGGCTGGCAGCAACAGGTGGCAATCGTCGCTCGCGCCTTTAACTCCCTTTCACCTAGAGACCAGCGCCGCGTCTGCATCTTCGGCGGCAACTACGGCGAGGCCGGCGCCATCGACTTCTTCAGCCGCCGCGATCAGCTCCACCTTCCACCTGCCGTCAGCGCACACAACAACTACTGGCTCTGGGGCATGCATGGTTGCGATCCCGACCTGGTTATCGCTGTCATTGATGACTCTGCGGACGAGTTGTCGGACGCTATCTACAAGTGGCGGGGCATTGGGCAATGGCCCGAAACGGAAGCAACTGTCTCAAATGTTTCCTGGACTCGTGATCCGGAGATTCGCGGGGAAGGAATGTACCGGATCTACTTTTCCTACCGTGCCGGTGGCGAAATGCAAACAGGAACGTTCAAGATCAATGGCCATGAGAGCGCGGTTCCGTACCAACAAGCCGACACGTTCATCCTCCGCTTCAATCCCAAACGACCATCAAGGTACTACTACGAAAATGTGCTCTCGAGCCTAGAGCGGGCTGCGCTAATCGTAACTGCTCTCGGCCTGGGAGCGGCATGCGCACTGGTCATGATCAGCCTTTTCCCTGATTAGCTGAGTCATGTTCCCCGTGAAGTCTGGTTTTCGGTAAGTTGCCTTGTGACCGTTTGGTAAACAGGTGAAGTTACCGTGAATCCCGTTTTCAAAGAACCCTTCGAAACCTCCGCGCGCGTCCCCGGTAAGATTGAGCTATGCGAGGGTTATGACATTCGACGACGCGCACAGGTTCATCAAAAGGGGTGACATCCCCTCGTTGCGTAGGAGCTTAGATGAGGGGGCCAGTCCCGACCTCTCGAACCGATTCTCTTGGACTCTGCTGATGCTCGCTGCTCTTGAAGGCAATACGCCCATCGGCGAACTCCTCATCTCACGGGGTGCAGCCCCGAATAGGGCCAACAACTTTGGGGAAACTGCGCTTTCGCTCGCTGCCCACGGAGGTCACGCTCCGTTCATTCGACTATTGCTCCAGAACGGCGCATCGACAGATTGCCGCCCTCACGGACATTGCCTGAGAGAATGGGTTAAAGTCGCGTCCGGTCTACCCGAGAATAGGCTCGCGTCCATCTTGGAGCTGATTACGAATGCAGGTGCTAGCTGAGCATCAGTGCCCAAAAGCGTCTATCGGTTTGTGAGCGCCTGAAAAGTCGCATTTTCGGTAAGTTGCTTGGTTGAATCCTTCAAACGAAGGTGACTCACGGTCGGAGCAGCCCTTGCACCATGTCGTACATGACCCCGAGCGCAAACAATGCCACCACGAGCCCTGCCAACTGACCTCCGATGAGGTTGAATTCGGTCAGCATTTCGCCTCCTTTGCGGATACCAGAACGCCTATAGAAGTAACCAGGGCGCAAGACATGCGCAAGCCCCAGGCCGAAGAACAACGCCAACACTAAGAATCCCAGCCCGAGCTTCCAAGGATTCTCCACGTGTAGGTGAAGCATGGCCATAGTTTTACCAGAAGAGCATGAGTAAACACTTCGAGGGCGGACTGTCGCTGCGTCACCACATGAAAGGTCTGATTTCCGGTAACTACCCGGCCCGGCTGGCTTGGCGGGCAATTTACCCGTAATACCGTTTTTGCGCCAACCTGCTCGGAAGCATGCACCAAACAGGCAGGAGAGATCACCTTACCTTGAGAACGCATGAATCTTATAGAGGTAGAACCCGACAAAACCAAGGCCACTGAGGTAGTACAGCGCAATGAAGAACCAATAGCCTATCGGGTCCTTGGCGCGTTCAATCCAACCAAATTTGTGGTCGCTTATTCTTCCGATGCAGGTATACACCACCGCCAGAAAAATGATGCCGATCCCAAAGATCAACAAACCCAGCGGCCCATTGCGATTAGACATAGGATCTCGTTCTTCAAACTTGGAATAAGTCCAAAGTTGTCACCACCGAAGCGATCGCTCCCGACACCGCTAGCCAAAACAGCATCGTGCCTAATGGTGTCATTTTTTCACGTCCCGGTCCGTGCATCGTTTCTGCTGGTAGCAAGTACCTGAAAAGTCGGGTTTCGGCAAGTTCGCCGCGCCCCCGGCTTGGCGGTATGAACTTTTCTAAAGCCGCCTACCAGGTGACTGGGAGGTCCCCGACGGGGTAACGGTCTAGACTAAACCAATGCACAAACCCGTGGAGAAATGCCCCGTAGAAGAAGCGATTCGGGTCATTGGCGGCAAGTGGAAACTGCTGGTGTTACGGTCGCTACTGCTGAATGGTCCGCAGCGATATAACGAACTGCTCAGGACTATTACGGCGATCAGCCCGAAAGAACTTACGCGGAACTTGCGCGAGTTGACGATCGCCGGGCTCGTGGCGCGAGCGCCCGGGACGGGCCTAACAGCGGAATACAATCTCACGAAGATTGGGAAAGGGTTGATGCCAACATTCAGGCAGTTGCTGAGTTGGGGGAAGAGGCTCGCGGACCGGGGATAACTTACGCACATTTGGGTGCGTTGACTCGCATTCGCGGCCATGGAAAAATCATTTCCCTTGTGAAAGACAAGTTTGGGAGGCAACAGGATCATGGCGGCAATAGCCGGAACAAAAGAGAATCCGTGGAGTTTGAAGACACCACCGGGTACATCCGCGTTTGAAGCTTATAGGGAGGAGAGCGCGGACCCTCCTGCCCTCGTCGTCCAAGTTGGTTCGACCCAATTGCGCTATCACCTGCGTTGCATTGAAGACTTGCATGCGATGTTGAAGGAGCATGGCGACTGGGTGCTACTTGGAAGCTCGGACGAGCAGAAGCCCGCTGTTGAGGGAACCGTAGAAGCTTGGGCCCGTTCTCCGAAGAACCCCGTTGGCGGCTGGTACGGCTTGAAAAAGGGCCTTCGAGGGCGATTCGGAATGTACATCCCGCCTGTGCTGAAGAAACTCGGGCTGGCAGAGGTGGAGGAGAATCCGCGCAACAATCGTATTAAAGCAGTTTGATCCACGCGAGGTCGGCGGCCCATCGGGCATTGCCGTTTCCTGCGTCACCTCATCCATCGCCATTGCGATCAACCCTACATCGCGATATCCCGTTATTCGCCGAACGGCCCGTAAGTCGGATTCTCGGTAAATTCCCGCATGATCGGCTGGTAAACAGGTGAAGTTACCGCCAACCCCGTTTTGCTGGAACCACTCTATACTGGCCTAACTATGCGATCCTTTCGACGACGGATGGCAATCGGATTGCTCTTGTTTGAGCCGTTCGCTCAATCTGCTGTTACCGAGGGTCAGCTCCCAACAATTCCGCGTCGACCACCCGTGGACCACCGTGCGGATCATGCGCTTCGCAGCGGTTCAGGGCTTGATATCTCCGTGGCTTCCCTGGTCGAGGCAAACTCGGAGCCTCGATTTGAGGTCACGCTTCGAAATGTAGGGGAAACACCCTTGTGGATATGCCTCGGGTTTATTTATGGCGACCCATATAAGGTCAATGTTCACCTGATCCTGACTGAACCATCGGGTGAAGTTGTGCCGCTCAATCTGCGGATACCGATTGCAGTCAACGGAAGAGTCGACCCAATGATTGTGCCGTTGTCCTCTCATGCCGCGTATGTTTTACCAATTCATCTTGCGCAGTATCGCCCTTCGACCAGCTATCGCAGCCTTGATCTGGAACCGGGACGATATCGCCTCTCGGTCTGGTACGAAGGTAGCTGCGACATTCCCGCGCAAAATCCGTATCCCTATCCTCTTTGGGCCGGTGTTCTTAAATCAGATGAAACTGGCTTCGTTCTGGAGCGGAAGCTAGCAGCTCCCGCCAAATGAGTGGTGGGGTTATATCCGCTATTTCGTTCGACCCTGTTTGCCCGTGGCCTGAAAAGTCGGATTGTCGGTAAGTTGCCCTGCGACCGTTTGGTAAACAGGTGAAGTTACCGGGAAAACCGGTTTTTCAAGCACAATGATTCCGAATCGCAAATCGGCCAGTCACCGTTTCGGCGACCATGTGGGCCATCAGGAAGGCGGTCACCAGGACCAACTGTGCAAGCCGTGATGTCCGGGCCACGGACGCAATCAATGGCCAGCGGCTACGAGCATTTGATCATGTCTAGCCAAGCCTAACTTTCATACTACTGGACGTTAAGGGTGTAGGTACTGCTGGCCTTCGCGCTGCCCGATGTTGCGGTTACGGTGAAGTTATAGGTTCCGGGCGCTGTCCCTGAAGGAGCACTATTCCCACCGCATGCTGTCAGACCCAAGGAGCACAGCACGAGCACGCACCCAAAGAGAGCCCATATGTGCTTGCGCCTGCGTCGTATTAGACCCAAAAATAGGAACGACCCAAACGTGAAGCCATATGCGACTTTGTGAATGCCAGTTCCCAGGTCCGGGACAGCCAAAGCCGTTGCTGCGCTTGCACCGGTATTCACAGTAAGGGAGCTTGTCGCTGGGGTCGTGCCAGATACAGCAACGGTTGCGGGTGTGAAGGTGCATGAGGCACCGGCTGGCAGACCGGAACATGCGAGAGCAACTTGACCAGAGAAGCCGACGGCTCCAGTCACGCTGATCGACGTGGCAACCGTCTGCCCTGACTTGACGGTCAACGTTGCACTTCCGCCGCTCGCAGGTGCAGGAGTGAACGCAGCGTTGATCACCTGATTGATCGTTGCCGAGGAAGCCTGCGTATTGGCATCGCCAGAATAAGTTGCAGTAATCGTCTGTGTGCCGGGCGAGGTTAGCGAGGTCGTCGTATAGGCTGCTGATCCTCCGCTGAGCGCTACAGTGCCCAGGCTCGTAGACCCAGATGTGAAGATCATATTGCCCGTGGGTGTTGGCCCGATACTCGCTACGCTGGCGGTCAGAGTTACGCTTTGACCGGCAAAACTGGGGTTGGCAGATGATGTGACAGCCGTGGTCGAGGGCGCCGGGCTCACGGTAACGGCAACCGCGGTTGAGGTATCGGTAGCATAGTTTGCATCGCCAGAGTAACGCGCTGTGATTGCGTGTGATCCGGCGCCTAAAGGTGTAACGGAGAGCGTTGCGGAACCGCTAGCTAGCGGCGTGAAGACGGACGCTGTCGGTGGAGTGACCGTTGGCAACAAATAGACAAGGGAGGGAGTCAGATTGCCGGGAAGCGAAATCTGCACCAGGGGGAACGCGATATTCTCCGTGGGGTTCTCCTCCACTTGGAGGGGGAAAAGCGGTGAAGACAAAACAAAACTCCCATCTCCATTTCCTAACGCAAGCTGTCCGTTGCTAAAGATCAGATCCTGCTTTCCATCCAGGTTAAAGTCTTCCACCACCGCAGACGGGGGTTCAGATCGGGGAGGAGCCGGTACAAGGGGTAGAAGAGCCAGGTAAAGGGGCGCTTGAAAGGTACCGTCGCCTTTCCCCAGGAGAACCATAGCGTTCAACTCGGATGCGGTGGAAGCTAACGTTAGGATAAGATCCGGTTTACCGTCGCCATTAACGTCACCGTAGCCGCTCCCATAGGGTGAAGGGCCACCGGAGTAGTCTGCCGGATTCGGTACGCTCACGGGCATGTACGTGCCAAATGTGCCATCACCGTTATTCAGCAATACATCGACGCTGCGTTGGGGGTTGAGTTCTTGGGTGGAATAAAAGGTCAGCGTCTGCGAAACGATGTCCGGTTTACCATCACCATTCAGATCTACGACAATCGGAGGAAAGAAGCCTGTGCCCGGATCCTCAGAGACCGGAGCAACAGAGAAGGTTCCCGCAGACACGAACGATCCTCCACCTTGGTTGAGGAAAACCGTAAACGCATATTGAATTGCTGCTCCGAATGTCTGCTGATCCCATGTTGGCACGGCAAGAATGTCGGGTTTACCGTCTCCGTTTAGATCGGCTGCATACGCGGTGTAGAATCCGCTAGAAAGAAACGGAACCGAAACGGCTTGGGCGAAGGTTCCATCTCCATTTCCATAGGCAACAAGAGATCCGCATAGGATGTCGGTCTTACCGTCCCCATTTAAGTCGATCAGTTGCGGAGTACCGACCACGTAACCGCTGGGGGAACATCCAGAAAGAAAGGTGAACGTCTGCACCGCACCAGCGTTGTAGCTGCCTTTCCCGTTGCTGGTAAAGGACTGAGCGGAGAACGGAGCTGCGTAGTTATAGATAAGCAGGTCTTGGACTCCGTCGCCGTTCAGATCACCTAATAATTCGCCTGTGTAGATAATAGTTGCCTGTGCCGTCAAAGTAGGGTCAGGCGTTCCGAAGGCCTCCGGAAAGGTGGCACTTGAATAGCCGCCTGGTACTAGCGAAATTGGCGTCGTATTTAGTGGCGTGCTGCCGTCGAGGAAGGTAATGCTGCCTGAAGGCTTGGTCACAGCTTTTCCGGCAGGAACACTATTACCCTGGACCGACGCAGTGAGCCCTACGGCTCCTCCAACCGGGACAGACGTGGGTGTCGCAGTAACGGTCGTGACCGCAGTGCCGGTCCCGTTCTGACCGAACGAAATACTGGGAAGAGCGATCGTAGTCAACAACAAGGCAGGGAAAAGGTGTGCACGCATGAGCCCTCGCTTACCAGGTTCTCGATTGCCTGGATTGCAAGTGGATTATAGCCATTGAACCCTGACTTATCTAACAACTTATCGCATTCGTTCTATTACGTAAGGTAGTGGCCTACCTGAGAGAACCACCGGAACCCTGCTTGTATCGAAGCGGAGCCACCAATCGGCACCGGTGCCGCAAAATGGCTTTCGGGCAAATGCCCGTAAGTCGGATTCTCGGTAAATTCCCGCATGATCGGCTGGTAAACAGGTGAAGTTACCGACAACCCCGTTTTGCTGGATCTAGGATGATTTGACTACGATGACCCGATCATTTTGGAGTGGGAGCCAGCTGCGGTTTGTGCCAGGCGCCGTTGATGACTGTTTCTCCGGGCATGTACACGCGGAAGACCGCATAGAAGGGACCGTCAGGAGCAGGAAGCCAATTCGGCTCTCTGGCTGGCCCCGGGTTGGCGTGCGCGATGTAAAGCGTCAGCGAGCCGTCGGGTCCGTACCTGTAGGAGTCCAGCGTGGTCGAGTTCAGCAGGTAGCGTTTGAGCGGATTCGCCACCAGCAACTGCGTCTTGCCGTCGTACATGGTCAGCGACCAGAAAGCCTTCGTCGGGGGTAGAGCACCTTTTGCGAAGTGCAGCTCGTAGCTAGATTTTGACGCGTCAAGCGGCTGGTGGGTGTCGTCGACGAAATAGCCGAAGTAGAGCGCGTCCTGTTTTGAATTACCGTACAGGCCAAGCTTGGCTCCAACGTAGCGGTAAAGATAGTTTTCCTTGAGGAAGTCGCGGGTGCCGAACATGTCGCCGCTGGAGATCGTATCGGTATTCACCTTCTCCACGACTGCAGCGAGGTCAGCAGCCGAGTCCTTGATGCCATCGGTGATGGCTTGTTGTACCTCGGGTGAGAAATCGCTGAGGTCGAACTTCTGGTTTAGCCCAACGTGAATCTTGGCGAAGCGCTCGAGCAGCTCGCTCTCAGAGGGGTCCGGCGGGCAGAACTGAAACAGGAAGTTGACATACGGGAACACGTCCGCACCCGTCGGCAGGTCGCCGATCGTTGGCCACGAGACCGCTGGCGCCGCTGCCGGTGCCGGTTGTTTGAGGAACGCGCTGAGCGGCTGCGCAGTGTAGCCGGCCTGGATCTTATTGACAGCCAGCAGGTCTGCAGAGTTGAAGAGCTGGGTGCGAAAAAGAAGATAGGCGAACTGGGTCTCGGTGCGAATCACATCTTTTACTCCAGCAGGCTTGTCGCCTTTCCAGCCGGGGCCCGCAATGAGAAAGGTTCCTCCATCGTTTCCGTACGCACGCGTGCCAATGTACGCGAAGTTGTACGTGTAGAGGTCGATCATCTGGCCGGTGTAATAGCGGTTGGGCTCGATCGCGGGCATGGTGACGATGATGGGCTCGGCGCGAAGATCCATCCATAGGTAAGAGTACGGCGTGTCGGAGTTAGGAGTGACGACGAACTTGTCCTCCGGCGTGGCCACCGATTTCGAGTTGGTGAGAACGTTGAACGGGGCGCGGTAATCCTTGCTCGCGGTGTCGATCGCTTGCTTGTACATGGTCTGGTAATTCGCAGCCATAGGAAAGCCGTAGAGAAAGGCTTCCTTGGCAGAGGCTCGTGCGTCTGCAACGGAAGGAGCTTGGGACGACATAGAGTTCCTCGCTTTCCTTGGAATGGGTTTGCAGCAAGCGGGACTGATTCCGTCCCTGTGGATCTATCGGGCCCGCTCGATGGCCGGAGTTTTCCACTCGCTGTCCAGCAGTTCCGCCTTCGGCCAGTAGTAGCGGAGTGTCAGCATGAACGGACCCTTTGGCGAGGGTAACCAGTTCGCCTGCTTGTCAGCTCCAGGCGAATCAGCCTGGATATACAGCGTCAGTCCGCCGTCGCTGTCGAGTTTGAGCTGAGGCAACATGGGCGAGTTGATCAGATAGCGGCCGATAGCGTTCCTCACGAGGAGCTGGCTCGGTAGATCGTACATCGTGAGCGACCAGAACGCGTTGACGGGAGGAAACTGGCCTTCGGCAAATCGCAGGGTGTACTTCTCTTTGTTGCCGTCCAGCGGTTGGCCATCCGCGTCCTTGTCCAGGATCGGATACAAGGCCTCGTCGCGTGAGTTCGCACCGATTCCCATCACCGTGCCCGTGGCCCGCGCGAGGAAGTTGTTTTTCAGGTACTCACGCGATCCGAATAGCGTGTCCGTTTTGCCGCCTGTCGCTGCCCGGCTCGCGTCTATGGCCTTCTGCCCGGCTTCGATCCCGGCTTTGAGCGCGTCCTGTACCTCGCGCGGGAAAGAGGAGGGATCGAAGAGCTTGCCGGGTTCGATGCCGATCTTGTTGAAGCTCTGACGCAGCTCTGCTTCGCTCGGATGCGGTGGTATGCAGAACTGAAGCAAAAACGCCATCTGGTTGAAAAAGTCGAGCGAGGTCTGCTGGGCCGACGTGATCGGCTTGGGCCAGTCGAGCTCCTGTAGAGGTGCCGGCGCAGACGTATTGGAGAACTCGTGGAGCGGCTGAACCTTGTAGCCCGCCTGGATCTGCTTTACGTTGGCGAGGTCATCAGGGTTGAACAGCTGGGTGCGGCCAACGAGGGTTGCTAGTTCCGTCTCCGCGTTCCAGACTTTGGTGATGTTGTTCGGTACTTTGCCCTTCCAGTTCGGTCCGGCGATCAGGTACGTGCCGCCGCTACTCCCCGTGGTGCGGCTGCCGATGTAAGCGAAGTTGAATGTGTAGAGGTCCATGAGCTGGAAGACGAAGTAGCGGTTCGTCTCCATCTTCGGGACCGTGATAACGACCGGCTCCGCGCGAAGGTCGAGGCCAGCAAAAGAATACGGTGTGTCAGAGTTTGGAGTGACAAACGCTGTGTCCGCCGGAGTAAAGACGCGGGCGATGTTCAGAATCGAGTTATAAGGCCCCATGTACTGCCGTCCGCCCTTGTCGATCGAGTAGGCATACATGGTCTTGTATTGGGCCACCATCGGAACCCCATAGATGTAAGCGTCTTTCGCGATCGCAATCGCTTCTGCCGCAGTTAATTTCATGGACCCCCCGGATTGCCGACTCTATCCTCCGAGGCTATAGGGACGGCTCTGAGCAGCCAACTAGCAGTATTGCTAGCGAATTGCGGCAAAAAATATGCTGTCTTGGCCCTGCAGGAAGTCCTGCCGAAGTGGTCCACGGTGATGAAATGCCCGCGTCTCGTTATAGGTAACTTCCCAGGCCGGAGGGGATGGGATGGGCTTGCCCGTATTCCAGGGTTTCACCTGGCGCAACTGGGAGCGTAAACTGTTTGGAATTGGTTAGCCCTTGAAAAGCCGGGGGGCGAGTGTATGCAAAGTGCAACCCATTCGATGGCCCGTTTTGTTCGCTTCGCGGTCTGGGTACTTCTAATGCTCGCAGCATGTCTGATCACTGCTGCCTTAGCACCGCATCGGACGGCCCTCGTCCCTTGTTTGTTTATGGTCCTTTTTGTTCCCATGGTTCTTCTCCCAATAAATAGCAAGAGGATGTAGCAGCGCCCGGTGATGAATCTCTCGCTTTGAATGGAAGTGCCTGCAAAGTCGGGGTTTTCGGTAAGTTCCCACGCTGATGAGCCGGAGCGCATGGTTTTTCCAGCTTCCAAATCAAGAAGTGAGAAGTCTTTCGACGCAGTCATCTCGCAGATCCATCGCTTTGTGGGCGTCCTCGATTGTTTTGAGAACTTCGGCTGAAGGCATCGTGGGGCTCTCCAGAAGAGCGTCACACGCCGAGTGGAGCGCCAGTTCCAACTCGTTCGCTCCCAGGTATTCGTCGAATGCCTCTCGGCGGCTCCGGAATACCGGATGATCCTCCAGCGCAGTTCTCAGCTCTGTCAGCAGGGCCGAAACGCGATCAAAGTGCGGTTGGAGCGGGTGGGCCATCCGAGTTTTGCAATTGTACTGCCTGCAAAGTCGGGTTTCAGTAACTTCCCCAGCCGAAGGGGGTCACGCAGGAGCAAGTTACCCAGATTCCGTTTCTAAGGGTGTTCGCCGCACAGCCCCCGGAAGGGCGGTCTCAGCGAATTACCGAAATATCCGTTTTGCGAACTTCACGGGGCTGACCTCACGGTCTGGATTTTTGACAACGGACCATAGCGCTACTTCCGCATCATCGAACGTCAAATCTGCAAGCCTCAGCCGATGAGCTTGTCCAATTCCGCAAAACTCGCGGTGCCCTCCATGGGACCTTTGCGGGTTACGGCCATCGCACCACTGGAACAGGCATAGCGTAGCGAGTAGTCGATCGGTTTGGCTTGTTCACGGCAGGCCGCGTAGGTGGCGCAGAAACAGTCGCCGGCGCCCGTGGGGTCGACCTCGCGGACCGCGAACGCCGGTACGTCCAAGCGGCACGAATGATCGTAATAGGTGCAGCCGGCGCTGCCGTGCTTCACGACGATCTCTCGAATTCCGAGGGCGAGTAGCGGCTCGATGGCCTCGGCTTCCGTTTGAGCATCGACGAGCAGGGTTACCTCGTCGCCGCTCGGCAGGAACACGTCGGTCTGTTCGAGGATCGATCGCAGGGCTTCGCGCATGCCCGGGCTTCTGAGTATCTCTGGCCGGATGTTTGGGTCGAAGGAGATTACGCCACCTCGACGCTTCACGATACCGATTGCCTTGTGGACGGCTGCGGTGATTTCCGGAGAGAACAGTGATGAACCCATGACGTGAAACCAGGCGCAATCGGCGAGTACCGACTCGGTGATCGACGAAGGTGCGAGGCGGCCGGAAGCGCTGTTGGCAATGTTGAAGATGAAGTGGCGCTCACCCGTCTCCGTGTAGGTGACAAATGCGCTTCCGGTGACCGCGTCGGCGAGCACCGCGATGGCACTCGTGTCGACACCGTCCCGGCGCAGGCGGTCGATGTTCAGCCAGCCGAAATCGTCGTTGCCTACGCATCGGTGAAAACGTAGCGATTCGCTCAGAGCCAGCTGGGGAGTGAGAAGGGTCTGGTTGACTGCCCAACCGGACAGAACTCGGTTTTTCAACCTTCCGGGAGTCGCAGACAGGCAGAGAGCAGGGTTAGCGACCGATAGGCAACCCACGCTCGGCACCCTGTCAATGAGTGACTCGGCCTGCCTGGTTACGCTCAACATTGACCCGCTTCAGGTTTTGGTCTCGCACCAAGGTCGCCATACTTTTCTTGCCCGCAGTGGAGGCATCTTGCAGTCGTCTGCCCAAAATCCGCTCCCTTGGCATAAAACCGCTGGCCGCATCGAGGACACCTGGCCTCGTGGGTGACCGTCAGCATGACCAGCCCAAACAACATCCAACCATAAACGAGCAAATGGAAGCCGCGTGAACGCAGGTCGATCAGCCCAAATAGAACGAATGCGATTGTCAGAAAGAGAAAAAGAATTGAGACGCTGCCGACGCGCTTCAGGACGCGATGCTGTCTCCAGGGGTCTGCCTGATCGAGCATTTCACGCTAGTTTAGCGCGGCAAGGTCAATTGGCGTAACATCGCCAAACCACTCCGCGAGCTGTTCCGGCCGTATCACCGCCAATCCGAAAGTGATCCGCGAACCGCCTGTAAAGTCTTAGGGTTTTCGGTAACTTGCCTATGACTCTCTGGTAAACCGGTCGAATTGCCCGCCCAGACGCGGGCAATGACAACTCCTGCGTACCGGAATAGGCTTAGTTATATGCCCAGCAAGCCTAGTGCGTTTTGTCCGGCCTGCCTGCGAATTCTGGATTATCGGTAAGTTCCCTATGACCGGTCTGTTAAACGGTGAAGTTACCTATAACCCCGTTTTCAGGGAGCTTCGGCTACCCTGATTGCATGAACGCAGGACTCAGAGTCTCCTACCTTTGGCACGACAGCGATGTCTTAGAGATACGGGTCGTCGCCGAAAACGCCGACTTTCGAGGCACGGCAGCGGTATACGTTGGAACAGGCGATCTACATGAAGCCGCAACTACGTTGTTAGGTTTCCCGAAGAACCAACTGGACAAGCGAGAAATTACCATTGGTGCATTCGGCAAGCACTCTGCTGGCGGGGCCGTCAATTTGAGAATTTCATTGCCGTGATCTGGCTGGGCACGCGACATGTACGGCAATGATCGAAAGCGCTTACGGAGATCAGGAGGTCGCGGGAAGCGCAACCGTCTGCGTTGATTTTGACCCAGCTTCTCTAGACGAGTTTCTCTTGCAACTCAAGGCGGTCGAGGCAACGCACCAGGGCAGTGCGTTCATGGCCATCCGGCCCTGATAGTTCCTGTGAAGTCTCATTTTCGGTAAGTTGCTCATACCCTTCCGGGTAATCAGATGAAGTTATGGGAATCCCGTTTTGCAGGCCCCACTTGATAAACGCAAGTAGCCCATTCACAAATGGATTGCGCAAATGGTATTTCTTCGCTAATATTGAATTAATGGCAGGCCGAAGCTATTTGGGAGAGTTTGAACTGATGCTCCTTCTCGCTGTGATCCGTCTTGGCGAGGAAGCCTATGGTGTACCAGTTGCCAATGAACTCGAACAGTATCGCGGCCGCATTGTGTCTGTGGGAAGTGTCTACGCGGCTCTCGAACGGCTCCAGGCAAAGGGCCTGATTACTTCGACCCTGGGCGATCCCACGCCGGAACGCGGTGGTAAAGCAAAGCGATATTTTCGCATCACCAAAGCGGGATTGCGCCAAGTGCACGAGACACGCCGCGTGTTGACGAGACTTTGGCGAACTATCCCGGACTTCAAGCTGGAATTCCATCTGGAGGAGAGATGAACCACAGGAAGCCACCCGCGCTTGCGACATGGATGTTGGATCATCTTCGGTCGCGGGGGAGCGACGAGGCTCTCTCGGGTGATCTATTGGAGGCATTTCGCACAGGTCGTTCTGCGAGCTGGTATTGGTATCAGGTCATTGCGACAATCGCAATAGCTTGGGGCCGGAACATATGGCACCACCGCGTCCCATTGTTTTTTGCTGCTGTATGGTCGGTCTTCTCCCCCGCTTGGTTGCTGCTCCCAGTGCGCTTCAGCCTGGACAGCCTCGTTGGCGATACCTCGCATATTCCCTGGCCATGGTCGTTTATTTGCGCATCTGTATTTGCTGCGGTGATCGCCATGCTCTTCATCTGGCTCGGAGTTGCTGTCTATTCGACTTTCCATCTTCTTGCATTCGGCAAGTCTTTCCTTTCGATCGGTCCGGAAGGGGTTGTTGTGGGGTTTAGTGGCATACGGGCTGGCGCAGGCATGCAAGTTCGCGATCGATATCCAATATCCGCAGCCTCCCAGCCATGCAGAGCACTGGGGAAGCTTCACGGTGCTTGGTGTGATTGAGAACTTTGGAACATGGGGTACGCTTCTGCGCTTTCCCATACTTCATCGGAACTGCGACTACAGTGTGGTTTCTTGAGTCAAGAGACAAGTCGGAACAAGTACGTACTGCTTAGTTTTGCTCAAGGCTTGTGGTCGAAAAGGCCGGAACAGCATTGGTAAGATTGGCTCCGCCGAGGTTCTTTGGCTCCGCGCCACAAGGGCTCCGCTCAGAATGACGGCTTTGTGGAATTTTTGATAACGGTTTAGAGCGCTACTTCCTCATGATCAAACGTCCAGCTGCGAACCTCAGCCTATGAGCTTGTCCAATTCCGCAAAACTCGCGGTGCCCTCCATGGGACCTTTGCGGGTCACGGCAAGCGCGCCACTGGCACAGGCATAGCGCAGCGAGTGATCGATCGGTTTGCCTTGTTCACGGCAGGCCGCGTAGGTGGCGCAGAAACAGTCGCCGGCGCCCGTGGGGTCGACCTCGCGGACCGCGAACGCCGGTACGTCCAAGCGGCACGAATGATCGTAATAGGTGCAGCCGGCGCTGCCGTGCTTCACGACGATCTCTCGAATTCCGAGGGCGAGTAGCGGCTCGATGGCCTCGGCTTCCGTTTGAGCATCGACGAGCAGGGTTACCTCGTCGCCGCTCGGCAGGAACACGTCGGTCTGTTCGAGGATCGATCGCAGGGCTTCGCGCATGCCCGGGCTTCTGAGTATCTCTGGCCGGATGTTTGGGTCGAAGGAGATTACGCCACCTCGACGCTTCACGATACCGATTGCCTTGTGGACGGCTGCGGTGATTTCCGGAGAGAAGAGTGATGAACCCATGACGTGAAACCAGGCGCAATCGGCGAGTACCGACTCGGTGATCGACGAAGCTGCGAGGCGGCCGGAAGCGCTGTTGGCAATGTTGAAGATGAAGTGGCGCTCACCCGTCTCCGTGTAGGTGACAAATGCGCTTCCGGTGACCGCGTCGGCGAGCACCGCGATGGCACTCGTGTCGACACCATCCCGGCGCAGGCGGTCGATGTTCAGCCAGCCGAAATCGTCGTTGCCTACGCAGCCGATGATCCCGGCCGAACGTCCGAGCCGGCCGACCTGGTCGATGAAGATGGCGGGAGCGCCGCTCGGAAAAGGCCCCACCAGGGTGCCCGGCGCTCGGAAGGTTTGGCCGCGCTCGGCCGCCATGATCTCTACCAGGATCTCCCCGATGGTCATGATCCGCGCCATTCGATGGCTCCTTTCAGGGCGACCCTTGGTCTGCACGTCGATCGCGACCGCGCACAGGATAACGCATTGTGAGTTGTGGATTTATTTGAGGCTGCTCACGTGTACGCCTTTTCTCTTTTGCCATACTCCGTTCCTTTGTATACAGTCTCTGTCATGAAAAATGGCAACAAGGGTCGATCACTCGACGATTGAGAGGGCCCTTAGGAGAACTCGCTTTGAGATATTCACGCCGAATCAGGAACGCTTCGCATGTGACGCCCACCCCGGCAATGGCGGCGGGTGCCACGCCTAGCTTCTGGAGCGTTGGCGAGTCGCCGGAGGCGGCAGCATGATTCCAAATAGACCGTCTACTACTTTTTCGCTGATAGCAATCTTGCTTACCTCCGCATGTTTTGCCCTCTGGCAGAACAACCCGCTTGCCGGCGTGTTCATGCTGTGTCTTTTGAGCTGCATTTACTTGGGCGTATTTAGGGGGCAATCGTGATCCCATAGAACCGAATTCGTTACAAAGCAGTTATGTACGGACTGAAGGGTGAGAACTGGAAAAGAAACAGCGGACCTCTACGCTCCGGTCGAAAAACATTTCCAAGAGAGGTCCGCGGAACAGCAGATCCCTCCGCTCCGCTACGCTACGGTCGGGATGAAAAAGGGGAGGGTGGCGCTTCCATCCAAGTTGGATGCTGCGGAGGATGAACAGCAGGTCCCTCCGCTCCGCTACGCTAGGGTCGGGATGAAAAAGGGGAGGTTAGCGCTTCCATTCAAATTTGATGCTGTGGATGATGAACCGCAGATCCCTCCGCTCCGCTACGCTACGGTCGGGATGAAAAAGGGGAGGGTGGCGCTTCCATCCAAGTTGGATGCTGCGGAGGATGAACAGCAGGTCCCTCCACTTCGCTTTGCTACGGTCGGGATGACAAAGGGGAGGGTGGCGCTTCCATTCAAATTTGATGCTGTGAATGATGAACAGCAGATCCCTCCGCTCCGCTACGCTACGGTCGGGATGACAAAGGGGAAGTTAGCGCTTCCATTCAAATTTGATGCTGCGGAGGATGAACAGCAGGTCCCTCCACTGCGCTTCGCTACGGTCGGGATGACACTTCTGGTTTGGGTACCGACATCCCAATCCTAAACATCCCGACCGGAGCGTACCCGGATTTCCTGCCACACTGCACCAGGACGGTAGACCTGGGTTAGGAATGCACCATCGAGTCGTCCCGAAGGGACGGCTGGAGACTCAGTTCCGGTGTTCAGCCGTCCCTTACGGGACTGTCCAGCTTGCTTATCTTGACCCAGGACTACCGTCCTGGGCTACTTTCAGACGTCCCTACGGGACTAAGTTCGGCTGGAGAAACGCCCCAACGTGCCTCAAACTACAATTGGCTCTTGTGAGTTTCGATCGACCCGAGCCCCGAAAGGAAGAACATCGTCTTGAAAGCGTGGAAAAACTTTCTCCATCTGCTCGTGCTCTCGGGTCTTTTCTTGCAGATTCCCATGGAACTTGTTGCACAAACTATTCCGAGCGGTGCAGCCATCGATGCAGAGGTGAGCAAGGTCATGGCTCGGACCCATGCGAATGGCATGGCGATCGCAGTCATCGATCACGGCAAGGTCATTTATGTGCAGTCGTACGGAATCCGCAACGCCAAGGGAGAGCCGCTGACAAAGGACACGGTTATGTATGGCGCATCGCTCACCAAGACGGTTTTCGCCTATACAGTCATGCAGCTGGTTGACCAGGGCAAGCTCAAGCTCGACACGCCAATCAAAGACGACCTCGACAGGCCGCTGCCCACCTATGGCCCCGATCCGGTGTTTCCGGATAAGTATGGCCCTTATAAAGACCTCGCTTCCGATCCGCGGTGGGAAAAGATCACCCCGAAGATGTGTCTGACGCATTCGACAGGTTTCAGCAATTTCTGGTTTATCGAACCGGATCAAAAGCTGCACATTCATTTCGACCCTGGAACCCAGTTCAGCTATTCGGGAGAAGGTTTCATCCTGCTGCAATTCGCGGTTGAGCACGGACGTACGGAGCAAGGCCTCGGGCTGGACGTTGGCGATCTGACCAAAGCCAACTTCGACCGTTTGGGTATGTATCGGACCAGCCTGACCTGGCGTAACGGTCAGGACACGAACGTCGCCGATGGATGGAATGATCAGGGCCAGGCGCTGCCACATGACAAACGGAGCAAAGTGCGCGCGGCCGGCTCAATGAATACTACGATCACCGACTTCTCAAAGTTTACCGCCGCGTTGGTTCGCGGCGATGGCCTGAGCGCGGGCGCACGCTCGGAAATAACAAAGCCGCAGTTGCATATAACCACCGCCCATCAGTTTCCGCTGTTCCAGCCCGCTGCTCCGCCTGGCGAACAACGAAAAGATCTCTACGCAGGTTTAGGAGTGATCACCTTCAATGGTCCGCAAGGTCATGGGTTCTTCAAAGGTGGCCACGATCAGCAGACCGCGAACACCATGGTCTGCATCGAGGCGAGTCAGCGATGTGCCTTGATCCTCTCGAACGATGTTCGCTCGGAAGCGGGGTTCGCCGAGCTGGTCAGGTTTGTTCTCGGTGAGACTGGGGTCCCTTATGACTGGGAATACGGAGATCGAGCAGGAAAATCGTGAGGGGGGTAAAGCGCTAGAAGGTCATGAGCCGAGCTTCTTGCCATAGGCATCAGGCGAACGTGCTCAGTCTTGTTTGCGGGCCACGATTTCGAAGGAGAAGGTGAGCTCGTCCTTCAACTTGAGGGCACCCCCGGCAACTGAGACCAATTTGATGTTGTAGTCGGTCTGGTTCAAAGAGAAATCGCCGGAGGCCCTAAGCATGCTCCCCAATGATGCGACCCGGGTGACGATGGGCTGACTACGGGTTACACCATGCAGGGTCAGGTTTCCGTTCAGCGTGGCGGAATAAAGCATGTCCGCCGTTTTCGTCACCGAAATGGCGGAAGCCTCGTAGAGGATTTCCGGAAATTTTTCCGTCTCCAGAACTTCATGATTCATCAGGCGTTCCATTTCCTGGAGATCTTTGCTGCTGATGTCGTCCTGCACGGTTAAGGAAGCGGACTTGATGAGGATCCGGAAAGACGCGGCTTCGAGCTTGTCAGGATCGAAGGTCATCTCGCCGCTGAGGTCGCGAATGCTAATGGTTGGATTGTGACCCATCCTGGCCAGCAACCCAGTCGCAAAGGCGCGCACCGTGAACCGGCTTGCCCGGCCGTCGATTACATATCGGTCCATTGGGGTTTCGCCGCTGTCAGCTCCGCTTCGACATCGCCCGCATTTTTAAATATCGCTCGATATCGGGCATGGCGGCGCCGGCCAGATTGCCTACTCCCATTTGCGACATGTAGCGGCGGACAAAAGGGTTGGAAAGAATCAATCCCGCCCCAAAGACGATCATGGACAAGCCCCCAAGCATGTAAAGAGTTTCCTTGTCACGAGCGTCCCCATTCGCGGTCGTTTCCAGTTCAAAAGCCACGGTATATCTCCTTTCATTCGAAAACCTTTTGTTCGTTGTGTTCGCTCGAAAAAACATTCCCAGGACGAGTCCGCTGAACCGCAGACCCCTCCGCTCCGCTTCGCTCCGGTCGGGATGACAAAGGGGAAGGCGGCTCTTCCAATGAGAGCAGCTGCTGGACCGAAGGCGCTAGGCATTTGCTTCCCCATTCACCACGTCTGCCTGGGAGCGCAGCTCGGCGAAGAAATGGCCGATCTCGGCCCAAACCTCAGAGCCTCCAGAGAGCCCTTTCCAGTTAGCCCGAATCAGACCGACGAGTTTGTAACACTCATCCATGGGGGCGATAAAGTATTCGGCCTGCGAGAATTCGCGCGCGTGACCGACACGGTTGACGAGCAACGCTTCGATATCAGGCTGCAATTGGCCGAGGATTGCGTTTTGCTGGACGATCTCATTCCAGGCATCAAGGGGGAGCAGGGATTCTACTGGTCCGGCAGGGCTGGGGTAGAGTGCGACCACTCTTTCTTCGACGCTTGAGCGGAAGAAGAAGGCCATATTGATGGGGATCAGGAGATCTTCCCACTGCGCCTCGGTCATTTGAAAATTGCGCAGAAGCAGAGCGCGCCTGGCTACCCGCCGGTACTTCCCGGCAGCCATCCCATCAAACAAGGTCGCACACGCTTCACAGGCACAAACAATCTGTCTGGATGAGATCTCAACCAGGTGCGGATGCTCGTGGGTCAAGGCAGTGCTGCACAGTTCGCAACGCTCTTCCGGCCGCGGCGAGCGGGCGAACTGACGCAGCGTGGCAAACGCCTGATCGAAGGAAGGAGATGTTCCAGCAGCAGGCATCTTCAGCCTCTCTCCGCCGTGTGCGCGGCGAATGAGTGCTTCCGCAAGCTCTCCAGCGGGACAAAGCCAGAGGACTCGTCTTCGACACCGAGAACGGTCAGCGACGTCAGATCCGGCGCAAGATCATAGAGCCCCCCCTCTACGATGGACCGAAGGTCCTTCCTGGCGGGACCGTAGAGCCGGACTTGAACGGCGCCTTCCTGAATGCTGATTAGCTTCACTTCGCAATTCAACTTGCGCAGACGTCCTTTTAACGCGTCGAGTGCCTTGATCACTCGGGCTTCGAGGTTGTCAGGATGCAGGCCATAGAGCAACAGCAGGTTGCGAGCGATTGGATCGTCTCCGAATCGGTGGATGATTGCGTCGCCCGTTTCCGATTCTTTGACGAGCTCCAGGATTCGCTCGAGCCCGGCGCCATGGACTTCCATAAGAAGCTGGACCAGTTCCCTGGCCGCTACCTTTGAACCGCCGGCCGGCAACTGGTCGAGTTCGCCGACCAGGGCGCCGAGCCGGCGCATCTTTTCCTGAAATTCTTTTTCGCTAGCCATGCGACTGCCCAAACATCGGGGAGTGATGCGTCTCCAGCAACTTGCCGTTGCCCAGATACATATGCACGCCGCAGGGCAGGCAGGGATCGAAGCTCCGGACCGCTCGCATGATATCGATGCCCTTGAAACTTCTCTGGACCGTTTTCTTCGAAGATCGGGGTGTTCTGCACCGCGTCTTCATAGGGACCGGGCGTGCCATAAGATGTCGCGCGGGATTGGCGTTCCAGGGCGTTGGCGGATAAGGATGATAATTGGCGATCTTGTGATTGCTGAATCACCACGTGATGCGACAAAACACCGCGCACCGCTTCGTGGAAGCCGCAACCCATGGCCTTCTTCCGGAACCTTGAAGTCATTCCAGGTTTTGGTTCTGCCTGCATGCAGTTCTGCTAGCGCCTGCTCGGCGAAGTGGAGCGCCGCGGCAGCAGCGTAGGCCTGGAAATACGTGCGCGCGCGATCGCGTTCAATGGCGTTGCTCCACTTGGGGATCTTCCACTCGAACTCGACCTCGGGCAGCGACATCGTCTTCGGGAGGTAGATCTTTACACTGTGGCCAGTTGCTTTGAGATAGCCGATGTCCACAATGCCGGCCAGCGCGGTCGCCCAGAAGCGCGCGATCGGACCGCCGCCAGTATCCAGCGCGAGATAGTCTCCGGTCCGCTTGTCGTACCACCGGGGAGACATGACCCAGGTGTACTTGCCCTTGAAGTCTCGCTTCTGCGGCTTCGGGAAAGTGCTTTGGTTCCAGGGGTGCCGCTGATCGACAGGATTACCCAGCGGATCCTGTTTGACAAAGGTCTCCGCGTTCTGCCAATCGTCGTAGTAGGAACTGCCAAGCAGAATGCGGATGTTTAGGTTGATGTCGACGAGGTCGGTGGTCACCAGTTCGCCGTCGACGACCACGCCGGGGGTGACAAACATGCCACGACCCCAATCGGTCATCTTCTCGTAGGTGTAGTCGCAGACATCCGGGATTGTTGAACGAACCCCAACAACCAAGAAGGATTCGCCGCCTGCCGACCTCTTCATAACCGGGGAGGGCTTCGTAGAAGAAATCGAAGAGGTCGTCGTGCAGCGGCACAACTTTTTTCATGAACTCCACATACTTCATCAGCCGCACAATGTAATCCGTAAAGAGTTGCACCGTGGGCACGGTGCCTACCCCGCCGGGATATAGCGTCGACGGATGCACGTGGCGCCCTTCCATCAGGCAGAACATCTCCCGGGTCATGCGGCTCATCTGCAGAGCTTCCAGATAGAACCCACCAGTGAAAGGATTCAGCGCGTGCATGATATCGGAGATGTTCTTATAGCCATGCAGATCTGCATGGGGAGCTTCCGTCTTCAGCGCCTTCTCCCACACGCCGGGATTGGTCTCTTTCACCATGGTCTCGCAGAAGTCCACGCCGACCAGATTGTCCTGGAAGATATTGTGGTCGAACATGTACTCGGCTGCTTCGCCTAGGTTCACGATCCATTCGGCGATCGGCGGAGGCTTTACTCCGAAGGCCATATTCTGGGCATAGGTCGCGCAGGTCGCATGATTGTCCCCGCAGATGCCACAGATGCGGCTGGTAATGAAGTGGGAGTCACGAGGGTCTTTTCCCTTCATGAAGATGCTGTAGCCGCGAAAAATCGACGAGGTGCTATGGCACTCAGCCACGCGGCGTGTCCCAAAATCGATCTTGGTGAAGATTCCGAGACTGCCAACGATCCGGGTAATCGGATCCCAATTCATCTCTACTAACTTGCTGGATTTTCCGGCGACCTGATTTCCTCAGCGGCGAGAGTGCCCATTGGTGCCTCCTTCTTCTAACCTGGGTTTAGTAGGATGATGGTCGGTACCCGGTGGTGAGTTCGGCACGTGGATGACGCCACTTGGGCTCTTTATTGACGGTCGCATTAGTGAGCGATCGGAGCGCCCGAATCGCCTTGCCATAAGCGCCAACCGCGGCACTCGAAATCTTCGCTCCTGGTGGCTCGTCCATAAAGGGCATGAACTTGTCAGGAAATCCCGGCATGGTGCAGCCAATGCAGATACCGCCAACATTGGGACAACCGCCGATACCGGCCATCCAGCCTCGCTTGGGCACGTTGCAGTTCACCACCGGACCCCAGCAACCGAGCTTCACGATGCACTTGGGCGAACTGTACGAAGTCGCGAAGTCACCTTGCTCGTAGTAGCCAGCTCGATCGCAGCCCTCATGCACGGTCTTCCCAAATAGCCATGTCGGGCGCAACTGATCGTCCAGTGGGATCATGGGAGCGAGGCCCGCGACCTGATAGAGCAGGTAGAGTACTGTTTCCATGAAGTTGTCCGGCTGAACCGGACAGCCGGGAACATTGACGATCGGCAGTCCTGCCTTCGATTTCCAATCCCACCCAAGGTAGTCGGCTAGCCCCATGGCGCCCGTCGCGTTGCCCTCCATAGCATGGATCCCACCATACGTGGCACAGGTGCCACAGGCCACAACGGCGATTGCCTTTGGGCTGAGGCGGTCAATCCACTCATTGGTCGTAATTGGCTGACCTGTGTGCGGATCGGTTCCCAACGCGGCCCAGTAGCCTTCTTTCTTGATTTTCTCGTTTGGGATGGACCCTTCCACCACTAAGACAAATGGGTCAAGCTTCCCCTGCTCGGCCTGGTAGAAGAAATTGAGGAAGTCACTGCCGTTTTCGTAGGCGAGAACTGGATTGTGGAGATGGACCTTGGGCAAGCCGGGGATTGCTCCCAGAAGCACATCCTCGATGCTCGGCTGCGTCGCTGCCGTAATCGATACCGAATCCCCATCACAACCCAGGCCAGCCGTGATCCAGACGATATGAACTTCCGCTACGGCGGGCTCTTTTTGAGTGATTCGACCATAAGGCGTGACTTCCGCTGTCATAGGCTGGATTCTCCCTTCGAAATCTGCTTCGTGTTCGCAAGGAATAGAGAACAAACCGTCCTTGCACCACGAACCAAACCGAGCCCGAGCGAGATGAGAAGAACAGACGCAGAAGTAAGTTCACAAGCAGGACTGGCCCTATTTCTTCTTCATACAAATACTTGCGCCAATATAAGGGATTCCCCGATGCGTATCTCATCTCTGAATTGCTTTCGAACTCGGTTAGCCCGGCCCGCTTCATTGGGTGCAGAGCCCGACGCTTGAGTTGTCCCGTGTATGGCAGCCTTTGGGGGAGAAGCAGAATTATTCGAGCCGGATATGTTACGCGGCCACCTGCGGAGCGGGTTCTGCGGCTAAGGAACAGAGCCGCGTCTATCGAGGTTCTTTATCGCCGATTGTCGATTGAATCGCATGTTGGACCAACTCGCGTCCGCTGCGAAGCGACAATTTGTCCTTGATGTGGGCCTGGTAGGTTTCGACGGTCTTGATGCTGAGATGCAGTCTCTCTGCGATTTCTCGCGTGCTGCATCCTTCGCCGATCAAGCGGAAAACTTCAAGCTCGCGATCCGAGAGAGTAGAGAGGCGGGAACTCACATCCTGAGCGCTGCCGTTCATGTAGCGGAGCAACAATTTATTCGCCATTCGTTCGCTAAGGTAGATGTCTCCACTCAAAATACGGCGGACGGCTGTCAGAACCTTCTCTGTTGCTTCCTGCTTCATGATGTAGCCATTGGCGTGGGCTCGCAGGGCGCGCTCGGCATAAATCGCCTCGTCGTGCATGGAAAGGATGAGGACAGGAAGATACGGATGCGACGTTCGGAGGTTTTTCAATAGGTCCAGCCCGTCGGGCCCCTTCAAGGAGATGTCCACAATCAGAATGTCAGGGTTGGTCGCAGCGATCGCCTTCATGGCCCCCTGCGCTTCTTCAGCTTCGCCACAAACAACGAGATCTTCTTCGCGGTTAATCAATAACGTGAGGCCTTGGCGCAGTAAGGGGTGATCATCGACCAGGAATACAGCTTTCTTTCTGATGCGCGTGACATCGTGCGATTTAGCTATCTCAGGTGTGCGCATACTAGTCACTCCCCTTCATCGGAAACACGCATGCAACTATCGTTCCGCGGGGAGCGTCCCGGCGTATTTCGAGAGTTCCTCCAATCATCCCAGCCCGGTAGTTCATGATGCGCAGGCCCATGCCCTGGGACTCGGCAGGTTCCGACGCAATCCCCGTGCCATCGTCCTTGATCATTAAGGTGCCACGGCTTCGCTCGGCTGCCAAACGAATCAGAATGTTTCGCGCATCGCCGTGCTTTATTGCATTGTTCGCGGCCTCCTGGGCGATGCGATAGAGGTGAGTGGCTGTCGTTTCATCGTTAATCAGGACGGGAGCTTCGCACTGGAAGCGGCACGATATTCCAAATAAGTTCTCAAGTTCAGCCGCCCACAACTGCAATGCCGACATCAGGCCCTCTGAATCCGAGACGACTGGAAGCAATCCTCTGGCCAATTCGCGCGTCTTATGGATTGCTTCGTTTACTAGCTTCACTATCTTGGCCGCATCATCTGCTTCTGCCCTATTCTGCTCCGCGAGCTTCGTTTCGTGCACCTTCGTCATAAACGCTATTCCTGTTAGGTGCTGGCCGAGGCCATCATGCAGGTCCTGCCCAATGCGACGCTGTTCTCGGGCGCTTATGTCCAGAATCGCTTTCTCCAGATGCTTGCGCTCGGTGATGTCGATGCCAGTGGCGATGACGTAGCTAGGCGCTTTTCCAGCGCTCGGCAGGAGTGTGCTGGTCCAGGCGATCAGCCGCTCATCTCCATTCCGCGTTACCCAATAGCTCTGATAGTCCTGTGGCAGCAAATCGGTGCGCAGCACTTCGAAGATGGCACGGAAGCGTTCTGCCTCTCCTGCGAACTAAGAAAGAGATCCCAAACACATTTGCCCTGGACTTCCTCCATCGAGTAGCCAGTGGTTAGTTCACACGCAGGATTGAAGCGCAGGATACGTCCTTCGTTGTCGAGGACGACAACCAATGCTCCGACCGTATCGAGGATGGTGGAGACGAAGTTGCGTTCTTCATGCAGCTCCTCTTCGATGCGTTTGATATCGGTGATGTCGAAAGCGATGCCATGAATGAACCAGGGGCGGCCATCGTCGCGTCGCATCATCTCTGGCGTCGCAATGGAACCAGATAACGCGACCATCCCGCGCAATAACCCGGTATGCGGATCGCAGCGGCTTACCCGAAAGAAACATCTCCGCAGCTTCCAGGCTCCAGCGTTGTTTATCATCGGGATGAATATGTTGATACCACCGAATTGGATCCTCCAGCCATTCCTCTCGCGAATACCCAGAGCAAGCTTCGATCTGGGGGCTTACATAGGCTTCGCTGATACCCCGGTCGAGATACGCCATGAAAACAACCGCAGGCATCTGGTCCAGCAACGCGCGGTATTTCGCCTCGAGAGTTAGGTGCGTGACCACCTCCGGCCAGCTCGCTTTCTTCAGCGACTTGCACCATTGACAGGAGTGGCTGGGTTCGAGAAAACTGAGCAAGGTCAAGCAAAGTTTCGGCCAAGGCGATATGGGCAGTTCCTCGGCGATTCGGCAACGCCATGTTGCAGCCGTCCTTCGCCGGCGATCGTAGAGCTGGCCACTCTTACCCAATCAAACGGTTTGACTGTCCCACCAACGGAGAGTAATCGGGACTCATTCTGTTATTGCCCGGCTCACCACGCCGCCTTCGCCAGCTTGGCTCCTTGTTGAGCGACGCCTGGGTGAACCGGCGCAACGCGTGGATGGCGCGTCCATAGGTTTGAACGGCGGCGGAAGATAACAGGGAGCCCGGGCGGCTGATTCATGAATGGCATGAACTTATCAGGAAAACCCGGCATCGTACATCCGATGCAGATGCCGCCCACATTGGGGCATCCGCCAATGCCCCCCATCCAGCCGCGTTTGCCCACGTTGCACTGCACCACGGGTCCCCAGCACCCGAGTTTCACGATGCAGAGCGGCGATCCATATTCTTCGGCAAACTGCGCCTGCTCATAGTAGCCGCCGCGATCACAGCCTTCGTGCACGGTACTTCCGAAAAGCCAGGTCGGACGCAGGGCCTCGTCCAGCGGAATCATGGGGGCGCGGCCGGCGGCCATTAAGCAGGTAGAGCAGCGTCTCCATGAAGTTGTCGGGTTGAACCGGGCAGCCGGGAACGCAGACGATGGGGATGCCGGCTTGCGAGCGCCACTGCCATCCAAGATAATCGGGAAGTCCCATGGCGCCGGTCGGGATTGCCTTCCATGGCATGAATTCCGCCATAGGTCGCGCAGGTTCCCGCCGCGATGACCGCCCATGCCTTGGGCGCCAGCCGGTCGATCCATGCGCAGGTCGTTATGGGCTGGCCGGTTGCCGGGTCCGTTCCGAAAGATGCCCAATAGCCTTCCTGCTTGTTGGTTTCATCCGGGACCGAGCCCTCCATCACCAGGATGAAAGGGTTCGACTTGGCCTTCCGCGGCCAGATGGAAATGGCGCATGAAGTCTTCCCCATACTCGAAGGTGAGAAAGGGATTATGGAAATTCACCTTGGGAATCCAGGGAAGGGCTCCGAGGACGATGTCTTCAATGCTGGGCTGGGTGGCCGCGGTCATCGCGATGGTGTCCCCATCACAGCCCAGGCCAGCGGTGATCCATAAGACGTCGATTTCCGGGATGTGGGCGGGTTCCATGGGGAGGTTGGCATCCTTTCCGTGCGGAACACAGCGCCGCGTACTTACGCATTCATTTTGGGCCTCAATGTCCCTCCAGGCAACTGACACCGTTCCGCGCGACGGAAAGTGAGTAGGCCGGTGGCGGAAAAGGCATGAGTAACCTTCGCGCTGCACCCGGGCACTTTTAATAGTGGACGCTCTTCCATGCCGAGGCTAGCATTCCCAGTCATGGAGGCGAACGATGCCACTCTATTTCTGTTTTACGCCGCATGGCGCGATTCCGGGTCCGGTGAAATCCGGGATCGCCAAGGAGATAACCCGTCTACATATTGAGGCGACCGGAGCTCCGGCGGCGTTTATCCACGTTGTCTTTCAGGATCTATCGGTAGGTTCGCATTTCCTCGCCGGCAAGTGCGACCATCGGACTTCGATCATCCTGGCGAACTTCGGTGGCAGCAAGGCCGGAGCGGTCGGGCCGAAACTGATGAAGTCGGTTTCGGCGGCATGGACTCGCCTGACCGGCCAGTCAGAGGAGCAGCTTGTGATCACCCTCAACGAGACGGAACTGGAAGCGCTGAGTGAAGGAAACCATGCACGCCAACACGCGGAGCATTGAGTGGTACACCTTTCAATCGCTTACGACAGGCTGTTGTCGAGGAATGCAAGGATTGCGTGGTTGAATTGCTCTGGCCTCTGAAGCGGTGCGAAATGGCTCACGCCGTGCAGGATGACCAATTTCGCTTTGGGGAGATTTCGCGCCAGATATTCAACGTGAGCGCGGGTGATGAACTCATCGTGCTCGCCCAGGACGATGGTGACCGGCACATGGATCGCAGCCAGGTCCTGCGCAGAATAGTCAGGCTGCGTTCTCTGCATGAGGGTGACCGCTTCTACGAATGCATTGAACTGGTTCGGTGTGGCCGATAGCTGGGCATAGTCTTTCTTGTGCCGGCTGAAACAGCGATCGAGCATCGGCCCGGGTTCGATTGGCTTCACGCCGCTTGGATCCATGTTGCAGGCAAAGAAGAATACGCCCGCGACGCGCTCTGGAGCTTTGCGGGCGAGGACCAGCGCGACGCAGGCACCATCGCTCCAGCCCACCAGGTTTGCTTTATCAAGATGCAACGCGTCCATCACCGCCAGGACGTCAGATGCCATGAGCTCATAGCTGTAGGGTCGCGCATCGCGCGTGCTGTGCCCGTGGCCGCGGGTGTCGATGAGCACGACACGATAGCCGCTCGCGGCGAGCGCGGGAACCTGATAGCCCCAGTTGCCGCTGTGGCCGAGCCCACCATGCAACAGGATTACCGGCGCGCCGGAGCCGTAGGTGAAGTACCAGATGCGCGCCCCATCGTTGTCGACGTAGGCGTGTTCCCCTTCCACCGGGAGCGGTCGGGCGCCCTCGACTTCAAACTTTTCTAGATCAAGGTCGTTGGCTTCCATCCCCGGTTCGCTCATCCAGCTTAGTTTCAGGCCGCCGGGTTTACTTTGCCCAAGAAGGGGCTTTCATCCGCACTGGGACCGTAGATCGAGGGAACTGGCACATCCAGCAGCCGGAGATAGACGGCCAGCTGGCCGCGGTGGTGGTACCAGTGATTCAGCATCAGGGAACGCCAGACACTGACTCTTGGGATGCACTGCAACTCCTGGTCGCCAGACATCAGGTGCCACTCGGCATAAGCATTGTCTACCGTGGTCTGCTGCAGGGTTTGCTCCACGGTGCGAATCGTATGCTCCAGCGCAGCGTGTATCTCCTCCATGTTCGCCGGGGCCGGCTGAACGAACCTGTTTTGGGAGACATCGAAAGAATCGGGTTTGGTGATGTTGGCGATGGCCGCGGGAACCATCGCGATGTGCAAGGCCAACTGGCCCAGAGACATGGACCGATCATGCGGTCTCCAGGCTAGTTTGTCTGCGGGGACCCGATCGAGCACCCGTTTGGTGGTCGCTGCTTCCAGACTGAACTCTTTCAACATCGATTCAAGCTCGCTCACTTCGCCTCCTTGTGGCCTCGTGTTCTGCTGCGCTCACATGTTCCTATATGGGAATATATATCAAACCACGGTCAGCGTGTTGGATCGCAAACTGACATTCTTTCTCGCTGCTTTGCATTCCAGACTACTGAGGAAATAGGTATCGTGACCACGTCCGAAAAGCGCCAGTCTGCCGCCGGTTCGAGTGAGAGAATTTGTTTATGGAATTGCCTGACCGGGAGATTTGTTATCGCGCTTTGCAAAGCCGTGATGCCCGTTTCGATGGCTTGCTGTTTGTAGCTGTCACCTCGACAGGCATCTATTGCCGGCCGGTTTGCCCGGCGCGCACGCCGTACTTTCAGAACTGCCGCTTTTTTGGTTCGGCGGCCGCGGCGCAGGAAGCGGGGTTCCGTCCGTGCCTGCGTTGCCGTCCGGAGACTGCTCCGGATATGGCTTCGTGGCGCGGAACTTCGAATACCGTCTCCCGGGCGCTGGCGCTGATCACGGATGGAGCGCTCGATGGTGACGGCACAAGCGTGGAGAAACTGGCGGAACGGCTTGGCCTGGGGGAACGGCAACTGCGGCGATTGTTTCTCCAACACCTTGGAGCCTCGCCGATCGCGGTTGCGCAAACACGGCGTGTTCTGTTCGCCAAACAGCTTATTCACGAAACGCGCATGCCCATGACCGAGGTTGCGTTGGCAGCTGGATTCGGAAGCATACGGCGATTCAACGAAACGTTTCGCGATCTGTTTCAGCGTCCTCCGAGTGCGTTGCGGCGAAAGAGTTCTGCGAGCGCGGAACGTGCTGAGGCAGGGGTCACGCTGCGGCTGCGTTACCGGCCGCCCTATGACTGGGATTCCATGCTTGGCTATCTGCGGGCGCGTGCGATCCCCAATGTTGAAACGGTGGAGGATGGCGTCTATCGACGTACGGTTGAGATTGACGGTTTTATGGGTAGTGTGGAAGTAGCGCACCTGGCGCAGCGGCAAAGCCTGAGTGTTACGATCCGCTTTCCTAACGTTGCGTCTCTTCCGGCTATCGTGGCGCGCGTTCGCCGGGTGTTCGATGTTGGCGCGGATATCGAAACCATTGATGCGCACCTCTCCCATGATCCGCTGCTTGCGCCTTTGGTAGCGCGACGTCCCGGGTTGCGCGCGCCGGGCGCGTGGGATGGCTTTGAATTGGCGGTGCGCGCCATTCTCGGGCAGCAGATTACCGTTGTTGCCGCGCGGCGGCTCGCGGGAGAGCTGGTGGCGCTGCATGGCAAGGCCGTGCCTGAAGGACACGGTGTTCATCCGGGACTGTCGCGTGTGTTTCCTACGTCGAGGAGTGTGGCAACGGCAAAGTCCATCGGTCTCGGGATGCCCTTGGCACGGCAATTGTCTTTGAAGGCATTGGCGGAGGCAACGGAGAATGATCCGAACCTGTTTCGCCCATTTGGAACTATCGAAGAGGCAATTGCACGACTGCGTTCCATCCGCGGTGTGGGCGAATGGACGGCCCAATATATCGCGTTGCGCGCGCTGCGGGAAATGGATGCGTTTCCTGCGTCCGATATTGGCTTGCTTCGCGGCGCTGCGGTGATGGATGGGATTCCATCGAGTTCAGCTAGTCTGCTGAGCCGTTCTGAAGTGTGGCGGCCGTGGCGCGCCTATGCTGCACAACATTTATGGGCTGCCAATGCGATCACCATCCCAGATGCGCGGAGGGCAAATGGCTGAAGTACTGCAATTGTTAGTGAACCGGATTGACACTCCTATTGGTGAGATGTTGTTGGTCGCGGACCGCGATGGAAACCTACGCGCCATTGATTGGACGGATCACGAACCACGGATGCATCGCTTCCTGCGACTTCACTGTGGCAAGGGCGGATTCAGTCTCGAGACGGTTGCGGAGATTAACGGCTTGACGAGTGCCATTCAGCGCTACTTCGCGGGAGAGCTGAAGGTGATTGATACGTTGCCGGTGCAGACCGCGGGGACTCCTTTTCAGCGTGCGGTATGGTGTGCGTTGCGGGAGATTCCGTGTGGTTCAACGGTTTCTTACGGTAAGCTTGCGCAGCAGATTGGCCGGCCGGCCGCGATTCGGGCGGTTGGCCTGGCGAACGGGTCTAATCCCATCGGGGTTGTGGTGCCTTGTCATCGTGTGATCGGCGCTGATGGTTCGCTTACTGGTTATGGTGGGGGTATCGAGCGCAAGCGGTGGCTTCTGGCGCATGAGAGGGAGCGGGGTTTTTAGGGAACGGTCGCTCCACCAGGGTCCGACGACAATTCTGTTTGGGGGGCTGGGGTTTTTAAACTGGGAATTCGGGAGGCCGAGGGGCGCACCGCAGATCCCTCGGCTCCCCCTGATTTCCTGTCGGGAGCTGCGGCTTCGATCAGCTACATGTGGTTCTCTTCAGAGAGAACCACATAAGTGGTCGCGAGTCAGAGCGGTGAAGTAGGAAATCCGGGTACGCTCGGGATGACAAAGGTTGGGTCGCGCTTTCAGCGGAGATTGGTTTGTGGATGAGGGAACAGCAGGTCCCTCCACTACGCTGCGCTCCGGTCGGGATGACACTTCTTTTTGAAGATTGGGGTTTCGAGTGTGCCGAGGGCGCGCTCGGGATGACAAAAGTTGGGTCGCGCTTTCAGCAAAGATTGGTTTGTGGATGAGGGAACAGCAGGTCCCTCCACTACGCTGCGCTCCGGTCGGGATGACACTTCTTTTTGAAGATTGGGGTTTCGAGTGTGCCGAGGGGCGCTCGGGATGACAAAGGTTGGGTCGCGCTTTCAGTGGAGATTGGTTTGTGGATGAGGGAACAGCAGGTCCCTCCACTCCGCTGCGCTCCGGTCGGGATGACACTTCTTTTTGAAGATTGGGGTTTCGAGTGTGCCGAGGGACGCACCGCAGATCCCTCGGCTCCCCCTGATTTCCTGTCCTGAGCTGCGGCTTCGATCAGCTACATGTGGTTCTCTTCAGAGAGAACCACATAAGTGGTCGCGAGTCAGAGCGGTGAAGCAGGAAATCCGGGTACGCTCGGGATGACAAAGGTTGGGTCGCGCTTTCAGTGGAGATTGGTTTGTGGATGAGGGAACAGCAGGTCCCTCCACTACGCTGCGCTCCGGTCGGGATGACACTTCTTTTTGAAGATTGGGGTTTCGAGTGTGCCGAGGGCGCACTGCAGATCCCTCGGCTCCCCCTGATTTCCTGTCGGGAGCTGCGGCTTCGATCAACTACATGTGGTTCTCTTTTAGAGAGAACCACATAAGTGGTCCGCGAGTCAGAGCGGTGAAGTAGGAAATCCGGGTACGCTCGGGATGACAAAGGTTGGGTCGCGCTTTCAGCGGAGATTGGTTTGTGGATGAGGGGCCTGAGGTTTCTTCGGTCCTCATTCATTTCTTCTGGTGTTTGGCTTAACCGGCGCTAAAGCGCTGCTTCCCCTCGTAAAGCGGGGGCTCCCACCACTAAATTGTGTAACGGTTACGGTTACCAGGCCACGGCGGGAGGGAGGAATTCGGCAAACAGGTCGTCGTAGTACGGCTTCAGCTGCGCCAGATCGGGCTTGGTGTGGCCCTTGGAGTAGAGGTCGTATTGATTGAATTTGAGTACCCAGTCCAGCATGGAGCGATCTTTTTCGTTGCAGAGGTGGTCGTAGGCTCCGTGTTTGTGCCAGGGATAGAACGAGTGGTAGCGAAGCATGTACAGCGATTCGTCTCGTAGATAGGGCTTCATCACCTTGGCGATGTAGCCATCATGACCGAAGGACATGTGCAGATTATCGAGCCCGCAGTTGGGCTCGTAGATGCCGTATTCGGTTTGGTAAAGGGCTACGTTGCGGTCGGGGTTTTGGGCAAAGTATTCGGGGAAGACGATGTCTTTCGACCAGGCACAGCCAACGGGAAAAGTATCGCCGACCACGCCCCATTGCGGCTCACCGTAAAGACATAAACATTTGCCCAGATCGTGAATGAAGCCAGTCAGGATCATCCAACGAGGCTGGCCGTCGCGGCGCATTGCCTCCGAGGTCTGCAAGAGGTGCTCAATCTGAGTGAGGTCGGTGTCGGGATCGCTGTCGTCCACCAGGGTGTTGAGGAATTCAGCGGCTTCCCAGATGGTCTTTTGGCCCTTGCGCAGGGTGAAGTACTCCTCTTCCTTCGCCTTCACATAGTCGACGGTCATGTTCTCGTGGTTCAAACGGTAGAACTCAGCGACACCAGGAGTCGCGGTTGCGTCGTATTGACGGAACTCCTCCTGACTCTTGCCCTCCCTGTAGCGGCCCTCAAGGAAGTCATCCCACTGGTCAAGATCCTGCAAAGGCTGGTTGGGAACAATGGCGGATCGGCTCACGGGTGTACCTCCCTGGATCGCTTGAAGGGTTAGCGTTATCGCTAACGTACACCAATTGCCGGTTCGTGGCAATCCTCCGACGCGCTCAATCGTTTCGCTTGACAGGGGTGCGGTTTGGCCGATAACGTTACTTTTCGTTATCGGTTACGTAACTCCCGACGGGCAGCGGAGGATCTCTTGAAAATTTGGCGCGCCATTCTGACGGATGTTCAGTTCTGGATTCCCGTCGTTGTGCTGGCCCTGGGAGTTGGTCTGCTGGTCTTTATTCATGGCAACTAGTCGTGAGGAGAAACAGGACAAGCGGATGGCCGCGGGCGAACGCTCGCTTCACGGGCTGGGAGTCATCTGCGGTCTCGCCGCGGGTGTCTGGCTGGGAGCCGCAGAGGCACCTACGAAGCTGGTCAACGCCGGCTTCTCCCCGTTCGCTGTCTCCCTGTGCATGGTTGCCGGTGTTTTCACCGCACGCTGGACGTTCCCTACATTGCTGAAAGGGACCAGCTACGTCTTCGCCGATCTCCTTGCCAAGAAGCACCTGATTGTGTGGGCAGTCCTCGCCGGCGCGCTGTGGGCGGTCGCGAACACGCTGACTGTCTTCGCGATTCGTGACGTGGGTCTGGCCACAGCTTTTCCGCTGTGGAATACCAACTCGCTGATCGGACTGCTGTGGGGCGTGGTGCTGTTCCGCGAGCTTAAGGGAGCGCCGGCGAAGAATATCGCCAAGGTTGTTTGCGGTGGTATCTGCATCGTCGCCGCTGCGATCATGCTGGGCTTCAGCACTATGCAGGGTGGCAGCGCGGGCTCCCCGCACGCAGTCAGAGGGCTGCTGGCCGCCGCCGGCGCCAGCCTGATGTGGGGAACGATGTATGTGCCCTATCGGAAGGCTTACCTGAGCGGCATGAATCCGCTCTCATTCGTTACCGCGTTTACGGCAGGTGAACTGGGGACAATGTTTCTCCTCACGTGGACACTCGATGGGGGCATGAAGTCGTCGGCGTTCCGGCTGCTCGAAAGCAGGCAGCTTTTGTTCTGGCTGTTTCTGGGAGGTTTCGTGTGGGTGATCGGCGACCTGTTTCAGCAGTTCGCGACCAAGTATTTAGGCATTGGACGGGGCATTCCGCTCTCGAATACGAATCAGTTTTGGGGTCTGGCGTGGGGTGCGTTGGTGTTCGGCGAGCTGGCCTCGGCCAACCGGGCTCATCTCGCGCTGGTTCTGGGAGGATCGGTGCTGATGATCCTGGGGGCGCTGGCGATCAGTACGGCAGTTGCTTCGTCGCGTGAAAATATGTCGCGCAATGAGGCGCTGGCACGCGAATGCGATCGTTACGGCCTCGAGTATCGCGAGGTGTTGCTGGCGCAGAGCGGCGACGAATTCAGCGGCCGCACCCAGCGACGACGGTGGTGGGATGTAGCCATCGTGGTGGCGGCGACGGGGCTCTTTCTGTGGCTTGGGTTGAACGCGGTCGTGCCTCCGCTGGCGATGAACCTGGGTTGGATCGCGGTGCTGACGGTGGCATTGCTCGCCGCACTCGTGGGCGCGGGATGGGCGCTGTGGCGGCAGACGCGCTTCGGATGATCACAGGAGCGATATGGCAGTAAGGTTGAAAGACATCGCTGCGGATCTCGGCGTGTCCACAGTGACCGTGTCGAAGGTGTTGCGCGGCGGCATGGATATCGGCGAGCGAACACGCGCGCGGGTGCTGAAGCGCATGGCCGAGCTGAATTATCAGCCCAATATGCAGGCGCGTGGGCTGGCGAGCGGACGGTCTTTTGCGGTTGGGCTGGTTGTGCCGGACCTGGTGCATCCGTTCTTCGGCGAGCTTGCGAAGTCGCTCGCCGGTGCGCTGCGGGCAAGTGGGCTGGCTCTGGTGCTGGCGTCTTCCGAGGAGGACCCGGAGCTGGAGCGGCAGGAGATCCGCACCCTGGTGAATCGAGGGGTGGACGTTCTTCTGGTGGCTTCATGCCAGCGCCTCGACGAGGCGGAGTTCGTCACGAGTGGTGGTCCGCCGATTTTGCTGATTGACCGCAATATTCCGAGACTCGGGGCCGACTTCGTGGGATCGAATGATGTGCTGGTGGGCGAATTGGCGACGCGTCACCTGATCGGCCTCGGGCGCAGGAGGCTGGCCCATATCGGCGGCCATGGAACGAGTCCTTCGGTGGATCGGTTCAAGGGATTTCGCAACGCTCTTTCAGTGGCGGGAATCAAACTGCCGAAGAGCTACGTCGTCACCCGGGAACGATTTGAGGAGACGGGCGACTCTGCCGGGTATCGTGCGATGCAAGAATTGCTGGCGCAGAAGCAGCGGCCGGATGCGGTTTTTTGTTACAACGATTTGTCGGCCATTGGCGCCATGCAGGCGGCGATGCAAGCCGGCCTCAGTATCCCGGGCGATATTGCATTTGCGGGTTGCGGCAACCTGCGCTACGCCGAGTATCTGAAGGTGCCGCTCACTTCGGTAGACCAGTCGATTGAACGGATGGGCGAGGCCGCGGCACGGCGGGTGCTGACCTTGGCGACCACGCCCGAGGATGCACCGCAGACTGCTTTTGTGGAACCGAAGTTGATTGTGCGGCAGTCCTCGGTGGCGGGTTAGTTCACAAGAGAAGAAAAACATTCCCAAGAAGGGTCGGCTGAAACGCAGATCCCTCGGCTACGCTCGGGATGACAAAGGGGAGGGCGGTGACTTCATCAGCATTGGTTGATCGTCCAGTGAACAGCAGGTCCCTCCACTACGCTCCCCCGGATTTCCTGTGGAACTTGATGGCGTTGGCGCACTTCATGCGCCTTTCCCTTACAGAAAGGCGCACACGCGGCCTTGTCCAGTTCAGCGTGGCAGGAAATCCGGGTACGCTCCGGTCGGGATGACAATTCATTGGGTAACGGAAGGCAGAAGCCATCGTGGGGCTTCGCCCATCATTTTCGTCCCACGTACGCTGGGGCGAACGTGGGGCACCCGTCGATTCCCTCCGACGGTGCGAGCGGGCTATTTGGAGTCAAGGCGGGCGGCTAGCGGCGCAAAGTCTGCGGTTGAGCCTTTCCATTCCAGTTCGTCGACGGAGGCAAAGAGGGGAATATCCGTGCGCAGGGTCGCCAGGACACGAAAGAGCATGGCTAGTTCCCGTTCGGCGGTGAGCTTGCTCGCCAGCGCCTTGGGACTGGCGACGCTGACGCCCCACTCCCGCCAGTCTGCAGGGATGGATTCGATGTGACCGAATCGCGCGAGGACGGCCGCAGCCGATTTGGCACCCCAGCCTTGCAATCCCGGAAAGCCATCTGCCGAGTCGCCTACGAGGGCAAGATAGTCGGGTATCGACTCGGGCGTCACGCCGAACCTGGCAACTACTCCGGCTTCGTCACGAACGATGTTTTTGCGGCGATCGAGTTGCACAATCCGCGTGCCTCTGACGCATTGCGCGAGATCCTTGTCGGGGGTGCAAATGATGACTCGTTCCACTCGTGGGTCGTTCGCAGCAGCGAGGGCAGCGGCCGCTAATGCGTCATCTGCTTCGAACTCCACCATGGGCCAGACCACGAAGCCAAGCGCCGCGAGAGCCTCTTCCAGAAGCGGAAACTGGGCTAACAGATCAGGCTCGATGCCTTCTCCCGTTTTATAGCCCGGCCAGAGATCATTTCTGAACGACTCAATGACGTGATCGGTGGCTACGGCAATGTGGGTCGCTCCGCTGCCCAACATGCCGATCAGCGAGGCGGTAACGCCGCGCACAGCGGCCACTTCCCGGCCGGTGCTGTCGCGTACTTTCGGCAGCGCATAATAGTGCCGAAACAGCTCGTAGGTTCCGTCAATGAGGTGCACTTGCATAGCAACAGCTTAAGCCGATGTTACATAATTGGGTGCCATGGATCTCTCTCGCAGAAATTTTCTAACGGCCGGCACTGCACTCGTGGGTGGCGCCGCGCTTAGCGGCCGCGCCGCGATCGGGTGGATGGCGGACGAGAGCAAAGCCGACTACACGCTCACCATCGCCACGCAGCCGATTGAACTGGCGCCCAACCGCATCGTTTCCGTCACCGCTTACAACGGGCAGTTCCCTGGACCACTTCTCCGATTCAGAGAGGGCGTGCGGGTTACGGTGGATGTGCACAACGACACCGATACGCCGGAACAGCTTCATTGGCACGGACAGTCCATTCCCTCCGATGTGGATGGGGCCGCGGAGGAAGGGACGCCGTTCATCCCGCCGCACGCCAGCCGGCGGATCTCATTCGTGCCCCGTCCCTCGGGATTTCGCTTTTACCATACCCATGTTCGCGCCGGCGCCGACCTGAGCCTGGGCCAGTACAGCGGTTTGGTTGGTCCGGTGTATATCGAACCGAAGAACAATCCCGGCAGATATGACCGCGAAGTCTTTCTCACGCTGAAGGAGTTTCAACCCACGTTTAGCCGGGGCGGCGATATGGACATGGATTTTCTCTCGCCGGCGGCAACCGTGAAGGAGCTGAAAGATAGTGGCGAGAGCGCTATGAAAGCGTCGCTCGCCAAGGGCATGCCAAAAGGATACGAGGTAGGGTACGACGCATTCACTATCAACGGACGTATGCTCGGGCATGGTGACCCGATCCGGGTAAAACAAGGCGAGCGGGTTCTGTTTCACGTCCTCAATGGCAGTGCGGGCGAGATCCGCAGCCTGGCGCTCCCGGGCCACACATTCCTGGTGGTGGCGATGGACGGAAATCCGCTGCCAAAACCGGTTCGGGTGCCCGGGCTGTGGATTGGCACTGCGGAACGGATCTCTGCGATCGTGGAGATGAATCATCCTGGCGTGTGGGTGATGGGGGATACAGGGGACGACGACCGTCGCCACGGTATGGGGATCGTGGTGGAGTATGCGGGACACTCCGGGAAGCCACAGTGGATCGCTCCGCATCCGTTTCACTGGAATTACGCTCACTTCGGTCAGGCAGACGCTCATGCGCCCACACCCGATGAGGTAATCGACATGACCTTCGCCAAGGACAACGCCGCCCTCGACGGGTTCAATCGCTGGACGATTAACGGTGTCTCTTATCCGTTGAAACAGATGATGGCCGCACCGGCGTTTCATCTCAAGCGAGGCAAGCGCTATCGCGTGCGGATGCGCAATGCCAGCGACGATATCCATCCGATCCATCTACACCGGCACACCTTTGAACTCACGCGGGTCGCGGGGCAGGCGACCTCCGGGGTGCTGAAGGATGTGGTGATGGTGGGCGGCTATCAGGAAACGGAGATTGACTTCACGGCGGACAATCCAGGACCGACTCTGTTTCATTGTCACCAACAGTTGCACATGGATTACGGGTTCATGTCGCTGTTCGACTATGTATGAGCCTGGAGATCCTGAGCGTCTTTTTCCGCCTGGGTTGCACATCCTTCGGCGGACCGATTGTGCAGCAGCCTTTCTGCGAACCGTGTGTAGCACCGCGATCCATTCCGTTGCGGATGTCGTAGTTGCCGCAGCGGCTCTTGCCCTGCTTACCTTCGTCAAGGCGCGGCCATGGATGGTTGTGATGGCCACGGTTCTGGTGTCGGTTCTGGTTATGCGGTGATCCCAAGTTGCATCTCATCATTTATGTCCACGATTGTGAGTCGTCCAACTTATCAGATTCCCTGGAAGGGCCAACTGGTGTTGGCTTGCGGGAAATGCCAGAAGAAATTGAAGCGAAGCGATGGAGTCGCCAAGCTGAGTAAAGCCTTGAAGAAGCGAGCGCGGCGGGATGAGGATGGCCCGAAGCTGCGGGTGATCGAGGTATCTTGTCTCAAGATGTGCCCGAAGGGCGGAGTCACGGTGTGCACGCAAGCTCAGCTGGGACGCAATGAGTGCTCCATCGTGCGCAACCGGGCAGACGTGGATTCGCTTTACCAGGAATGCAAAGCTCAACACTCGATGACGTTGAGCGCAAGACCGGCCAAGGAGGTTTCCTTGTAGCGGGACTGCATATCCAGCCCGGTCTGATACATCGTCTTGATGACCTGGTCGAGTGAGACCTTATGGCCCTCCGACTCATACATGGCCATGCGGCTGGCGTTGATGGCCTTGATGGCACCCACTGCGTTTCGCTCGATACAGGGAACCTGTACCAGACCCCCGATGGGATCGCAGGTCATGCCAAGATGGTGCTCCATTCCTATCTCCGCGGCGTGTTCCATGCGGTCATTGATCTCTGCTGCGGTTAGCGACGTTTTCTTCGGGTCGTTGATGGCGGAAACTAATCCGGCTGCGGCCATGGAGCAGGCCACACCGACTTCGCCCTGGCAGCCGACTTCCGCTCCGGAGATGGAAGCATTTTCTTTGTAGAGAATGCCTATGGCCGCGGCGGTTAGAAAATAGCGGAGAATCCCTTCTTCGTTTGCTCCTTCGACAAACTCCAGATAGTAATGCGCGACCGCAGGCACGACACCGGCGGCACCGTTGGTGGGAGCAGTGACGACACGCCCCCCGGCTGCGTTCTCTTCATTGACCGCCATGGCGTAGACGGTTATCCAATCGAGCTGCGAGAGCGGATCTTTGGAGAGCCCGGCACGCAAACGGGCGGCGAGCTTTGCGGCGCGGCGGCGGACCTTGAGGCCGCCGGGGAGAATGCCTTCTGTTTCGATGCCGTGCTGGGTGCAGGCCCGCATGACTTTCCAGATATTAAGTATGCCGCGACGAACTTCTTCCTCAGGGGAGTTTGCGTGGCCGCGCTCGACCAGGGCACATTCGTTGGCTAGCATCAGCTGCGAGATAGTGATGTTAGCTGATGCTGCTTTCTCCAGCAGCTCCTGTGCGCTGTGGAAAGGATACGGCACCTTTGCTGCCTGGTCGTCGAGCGGAGCGTGCGTGGCTTCCGCGGCTGCTCGCTCAGCGTCGGACAGAATAAAGCCACCGCCAATTGAAAAGAAAATCTGCTGCGACAACAAAGCTGCGTTGCTGTCGAAGGCGGAAAAGCGCATGCCATTGGGATGAGAGATGAGATTGGGGACTGGATACATTTGATCGCGATGAAAGATCAAATGCTTCGCTTCATCGAAGGCGATGATGCGGTGACCAGGCAATTGCAATTCTTTGGCGGCGCGAATGGCGGAGAGTTTCGCTTCAATTTGCGTGGGATCGATGCTTTCCGGAGTTTCACCGGAGAGTCCAAGCAGGATGGCTCGGTCGGTGCCGTGTCCCAGACCAGTGAGCGCCAGTGAGCCGTACAGATCGACTCGCAGGGATGCTGTTTGCAACGTCAGGCCGGTTGACTCCAGTTCGCGGGCAAAGCGCAGCGCGGCGCGCATCGGGCCCATGGTGTGTGAGCTCGACGGCCCGATGCCAATCTTGAATAGTTCGAAAAGACTATGCTTCAACTGCGTGCCCTCGTTCGGGATCACTCCACAACACTAGAGTAGAGTACTCGGAATGGTAACGTATGTGTTACTATAATCAATGATTGAAGTCCGCGAATATAACGACCACGCTGGTCGCAGTCCATACGCAGCCTGGTTCGACCAGCTTAATCCTCAGGCGGCTGCAAAGGTGGCAGTCGCTGTGACGAGGTTGGCGCTGGGTAACTTCTCGAATGTCAAAGGCGTTGGGTCTGGTGTCCTCGAATGCCGGATCGCGTTTGGCCCCGGTTACCGAGTGTATTTCGGAAAGGACGGCGAACAGCTGGTCATTTTGTTGGGTGGTGGCACCAAGAAGCGCCAACAGCGCGACATTCAAGCTGCGATTGCCAGCTGGCAGGATTACAAACGTAGAAGGTAGGAGAAAAGTGATGGCCCTGACCCGCGATTTCAAAGACACGATTCGTGCGCGCGTCGCGCGGGATCCCAAGTTTCGCAAAGAGCTTTTGCGCGAAGGGATTCAATGTATGCTGGCTGGCGATATTGCCACTGCCAAGGCTATTCTGCGCGACTATATCAACGCGACTGTGGGTTTTACAGAGCTCGCCGAAGCGACTCATATTCCTTCGAAGAGCCTCATGCGGATGCTGGGGCCGGGAGGAAACCCGCGCGCGGACAATCTTCTTGATGTGGTTAGCTTTCTGCAACAGCGCGAGGGTGTCCGCTTTCAGCTCAAAGTAAGCCGGATCCAGGACAATCCCGATCGCGCTGCATCTTCTTAGCAGTCTAAGGGCCTGCAAGAGCGGCCAAGGAGTGACAAGCGAATTGCCCTTTCCTTTTTTGCAACATGCCCACCGCTACGCCCGGTGGCCAGGCCTCTGGTGGCTTGGTCTTGTTTTGTCAGCGACGGCCGCCTGGCCGCAGGAAAAGACTTCAACCATCGTCCTCGACGTCGACGCAACCACCATCTCAAGAAAGATTCTGTCTGTCCGCGAGTCTTTTCCGGTGGCTTCGCCGTCTGCTCACACGGTCGACCTTGTCTATCCGAAATGGATCCCCGGGAACCATGCTCCCACAGGGCCGATCGCCGACGTGGTAAACCTGCGGTTCAGCGCGGACGGCAAGACTGTCGACTGGGTTCGCGACCCGGTGGATATGTTCCGCTTTCATATCCAAGTCCCCGCTGGAACTAATGTGCTGGTCGCGGATTTCAGTCTCGTGGGCGCCTACCAGGCGGGAAACGATTTTGCTCCGGGCAACACTTCGACGCCGGTGCAGGGAGACGTGAACTGGGATCAGCTGGTGCTGTACCCCGCGGATACGCTCGCCGGCCAGGTAACCGTATCCCCCTCGATCAGGCTTCCTGACAAATGGTCTTACGCTACCGCGTTGCCACACCCATCCCCGCAGGGTGGCGCCATTCACTTCGATCCGGTGCCGCTCACCACGCTGATCGATTCTCCCTTGATGTGCGGGTCCATCATGCGCGAATTCGATATCACACCCAAAGGAGTTGCGCAGCGTCATCTGCTGGATCTCTTTGCGGAGTCGCCCGAAGGCCTCAACGTGCCGGCGGAACGAATTGTTGCATACCGCAATCTCGTATCCGAAGCGGGAGCGTTATTCCGCTCGCATCACTACGCGAGCTATCACTTTCTGGTGGAAGCGCAAAGTGAGAGCAGCGACGGATTGGAGCATCAAGCGTCCAGCGACGAACAGATGCCGGAGCTGGGCATGGTGAGCGCTTCCTTTTCCGCTGAGGCGGGGAATTTGCTGGCCCACGAGATGATCCATTCCTGGAACGGAAAATTCCGACGGCCTGCCGGCCTGACGACCCCCGACTATCAGCAACCGATGATTGGAGACCTGTTGTGGGTGTACGAGGGCCTTACCAGTTACTGGGCGGAAGTGCTGGCAACGCGCGCCGGCCTGGAAACGGGGGACCAGGTAAAGGACCGGCTGGCACTTTACCAGGCAGAGTTGGATGGGCGCACCGGCCGCAGTTGGCGAAACCTGCAGGATGTGTCGCGATCGGCACAGTTGCTTTACTCCGCCGGGCAGCAGTGGTCGGTTGTTCGCCGTTCGACTGACTTCTACCGGGAAGGGCCGCTCCTCTGGCTGCAGGTCGATAGCCTTATGAGAGAGAAAAGCAAGGGATCGCGCAGCCTCGATACCTTCGCTGCAGCCTTCTTTGGACCACCCGACGGAGCCATTACCGTAAAGCCCTACACCTACGAGGAGCTGGTTGCCGGGTTGAACCAGGTTGTTTCCTTCGACTGGAACAGCCTGCTCCAGCGCAATCTGCTGGCCACGCGTCCCACGCCGGTTTCTCCGGGCCTCGAAGCGGCCGGTTGGACTGTGGTTTATACGGACGAGCCTAACCAGGCTGCTGTCGACGCGGAACTTACCTCCCAACAGGCGGATTTATCCAGCTCGATCGGGCTGGTCATCGATCAAGACGGAACGATCCTTGACGTGGTTCCAGACTCAGCCGCAGGCCGTGCCGGGCTCGCCCCGGCGTCGAAACTGATGGGAGTTAACCATCGCGTCTATTCGCCTGACTTACTCCGCCAGGCCATTGTGAATGCGGAAACCACACCGCAAGCCATCGATTTGCTCACCCTGACGGATGGCTATTATGCCGAGTTACCGGTGGATTATCACCAGGGTTTACGTTTACCGCATCTCACCCGAATCTCCGGGAAACCGGACCTGTTGACGGCAATTTTGCGACCCCGACGAAGCGATTAGAGCAGGTGCTAGAATCTGTGAAGTCTTGATCCTTCTGTTGGCTGGATCTGGGGAAAAAAGAGGCATGGTCGATTCACCACGGGGTTCAAGGACGTCGAAACGTAAGACGCCAACCATTTACGATGTAGCGCGCGAAGCACGGGTTTCGGTTTTCACCGTGTCTGCAGTTATTAACAACAAGAGTCATGTGGGCGCGCCGCTTAAAAAGCGTGTCGATGCCGCCATCCTCAAGCTGCACTACCGCCCTAATTCCCTCGCGCAAAGCCTGGCTAACGAGCGCACACGCACGCTGGGCGTCATTGTTCCGGATATCTCGAATCCGTTTTTTCCTATGCTGGTTCGCGGCGCCGAGGACACGGCACAAAAACGCGGATACAGTATTCTTCTCTGTAACAGCGACGGACTGTTGGAAAAGGAAGAGCTCTACCTCGACTTGCTGTTGGCTAAGCGGGTAGACGGGATTCTGCTTACCAAGTCGCCGGGCGAACTTAGCCCGCAAACCATTAGTCTGCTGTCGGGCATGAACGTTCCCACGGTGCTCATGATGCGCACCTATCCCAGCCTGACGGACGATGCGGTGATTACCGACGATCTTCAGGGCAGCTTTGAAGCGGTCTCACACCTGGCCAGGATCGGGCATAAGACGATTGCGATGGTGGGTGGTCCACTCAGCGTCAGCAACGGCCGAGCGCGACTGCAAGGGTTCAAGAAGGCGCTCAAGGCCAGCGGTTTACGATTCAACCCCAAGCTGGTGTATGAGGGGGACTATCGTATCGACTCTGGCCACCGAGCCGGTCTGTCTCTGTTACCACATCGTCCGGATGCCGTCTTTGTGGCAAATTTTCTTATGACGGTTGGTTTTTTGCAGGCAGCCCAGGAAATGGGTATGCGGTGCCCGGAGGATTTTGGCCTGGTTACGCTGGATGACTACCCGTGGCTCCGGTTATTCGATCCTCCGCTTACGGCTATGGAATTGCCCAAGTATGAAGTTGGGTGCCAAGCGACGGAGCTTCTTATCGACCGGATCGAGGGGAAGAAAACGCCTGCCGTCACGCATAGGATTGCTCCTCATCTTTGTGTGCGGGAGTCGTGCGGATTTGGGTTGCGGAATGGTACCAGCGTGAATGCCGCGCCTGGCCTTCCTGCGCTGGTGAGTCGGTCGCGGCGCAAGGCTCGCTGACCCCTGAAACTGTCGAAACACATTTCCAAGAGGGTCCGCAGAACTGCAGATCCCTCCACTTCGCTACGCTTCGGTCGGGATGACAAAGGGGAGGGCGGCGCTTCCATTGGGAGTCAGATAGTGGATGACAGGACAGCAGGTCCCTCCACTACGCTACGCTTCGGTCGGGATGACACTTTTGTTTGGGTACCAGCAGGCCTTCACCTGAGATCCGCGGTTTAGCCGTGTACGAGGGGCAGGCGCGGATCGTGCTGTTTCCAGGTGGAGCGGAGCCAGACGTGCTCGGGATCTTCTGTCACTGTCATAGCGCGCGAAGTTCCAGCGAGGAAGTTTAGATAGTAGGTGTCGTAGCCTGGGCCCGCTACTACCGGATGGTAGCCGTCTCTGACCAGCACTACGTCGCCATCGTGCACCTTGATGAGGGATTCCCGCGATTGATCGGATCGATATAAATTTTGCAATGCAAAGCCGCGTCCATCTCTCATTCGGTAGTAGTAAATTTCATCCAGATCCACTTCCAGCGGCGGTTGATCGACATCGTGCTTGTGCGGTGGGTAACTCGACCAGTTGCCACCTGGGGTGTAGACCTCGAAGACCACAAGCTTGTCGGCCGGGAAGGAAGACGCTACCACTTCGACAATCTGACGCGAGGCATTCTCGCCGCCACGCAGGCCGCTCTCTACATCCCCTGGCGTTACGAGTCTGGGTTCAAGCTTCGCCCTGGACGGCACTCTGCACTCGGCTATTTCGCAAATCCTCTCCGCCTTCAGAGTGACCCGGTGGTCAACCGGAAGGTAGAGTGCATAGGGAAGACCGTCAAAAACGCTCTTTCTACCGCCCACGGATTGAGATCCAACTCCCCAATCGGCGATACAGCTTCCACCCAACCATACGAGAACCATTTCCTCGTCCGCGGTGCGCAACTCCAGCGTCTGCCCGGGCAACAAGCGCGTGACGACAAAACTCATCCACTCCCAGCCGGCCTCCTGGCGGGTGAAGCTTACCAGCTTTCCGGCCTGATCCAGAGGGAGATGGCGGGCGCGTATTACGCTTTCCTGTTGCAATCGGCGATCCAATCCACTACTCTCCACTAACCGCTTAGGCAATATTACAAGGAGGCTGGCCTCCCCGCTAGATTCCCGCGGACTATCTTTTGGTTTAGATTGAGCACTCGACCCTTTTCATGCCCACCGTCCACCTGCCGAAGAAGTTTGGCTTGCTCAATGCGATCTCCATCAACATGTCCAACATGGTGGGCACCGGACCGTTTATCACCGTTCCGGCGATCCTGGCCACTATGGGGGGCCCGCAAGCCCTGGTGTGCTGGTTCATAGGAGCGGTGATCGCCATCGCGGATGGCTTGGTCTTTGCCGAGCTAGGCACCACTTTCCCCAGCTCAGGCGGCTCCTATACGTACCTCCGCGAGTGTTTCGGACGAGAAGGCCTGGGACGCCTGATGGCGTGGCTCTTCGTGTGGCAGTTCCTTTTCAGCGCAACGCTCGAGATCGCCACCGGCACTGTCGGCATGGCACTCTACACGGGTTTCGTGTTCAAGGGGTTGGTGGCGCGGCCATGGGCGATGCGCTTTCTCGCCGTAGGCTTCGCCCTGGCTGCCATGATCCTGCTCTATCGCAAGATTCGCGACATTGCCCGCATCATGCTGGTGCTTTGGAGCGGTCTCCTGCTGACCAGCCTCTGGGTTGTGTTTGAGGGCATGGTGCACTTGAACACGCGGCTGCTTTTCGACTTTCCGCCCGGAGCCTTTCACTTAAATCTCGCGTTTCTGCTGGGTCTGGGGAACGGAACGATGCTGGTGATGTTCAATTTCCTTGGCTACTACAACATCTGCCACCTGGGAGATGAGGTTCGCGAGCCAGAGCGAGTGATTCCCCGAGCCATTATCGGGTCAATTCTTCTCGTCCTGTTGCTGGACCTGGCGATTTCCGTCGCTTTTACGGGCGTCTTGCCGTGGCGGGAGATGATCGTGCCCGGGACCCTCATCTACGACGCCGTGGGCTCAGTCTTCATGCAACGGGCTGCCGGTTTCTGGGCTTCGCAGTGGTTGACTGTCATGGTGCTGGTCACCGCTTTTGCCTCGGTCTACTCCATGATGCTGGGCTATTCGCGCATTCCCTACGCGGCGGCCCTCGACGGAACGTTCTTCCGCTACTTCGGCAAGACCCACCCGCGCAAAGACTTTCCCCACCGGTCGTTGCTGCTGGTCGGTGGCCTCTCCGCCCTTGCCAGCCTGTTCGCCCTGGTGCAGATCATCACCGCGCTCGTCCTGGCTCGCATTCTGATCATGTTCGTGGGCCAGATCATCGGTCTGCTGCTGCTCAGAAAACGCCACCCGGAAGCGCCACGCCCCTTTCGCATGTGGCTTTATCCACTGCCCGCGTTATTCGCGATGGGTTGTTGGATCTATATTTTTCTGGTGCAAGCCTTCGAGCCGGAGGGCTGGCGATACATGCTCTGGGTGCTGGGGGTTGTCGTAAGCGGCGTCGGCCTGTTCCTGATTCTTGCCCGGAAGCAACGGTACTGGCCTTTTGCGCCCTAGTCATGCCCCGACCAGGTATTCATTCGCCCTTAAGGTAGTATTTTCTACCTCAAATTCGCATGACAATATCGTCTCCAATATGCGAGTCAACATTCGAGCCCGCTTACCCCACCAGCAAGCCAGTGATTTTCGCACTTTACCCTTGGCCGTCACTATAGAGAATTCACGCGGCCTCAAGGCCAACTATCAGCACGCAACCACGGCTGCGGAACTACTCCATCTGCTGGACAAGCGAACGGACCTCAACGCGGCCGTATTGGACCGGTTCCGGGAAGAACTGAAGTTCACCCATGCCGCCAAGCTCAGCGACATCGAAATGAGCGACGAGGTTCTCGAAGCAATCGGGTTTTTCATCTAGCTCGAACGGTCCGATTAGTTTCATTGCCCGGGTTCTCGATTGTTTCTCGCCGTCAGGAGATTGCTCCTGGCGGCGAGACTCGTTTCAGGACATTTCTCCTGTTGCTATATCCTTTCCGATGGACGACAACGGGACAACAGGATGACGAGCACACTTACCGCACGGCAGCTCTTACGTGGAAATGAAGTCGTAGAGAATCCGCAGATCACCATCGACGACGGACGCATCACTTCCATTCTTAGCCGGGACCGGGACAATGCGGGCGATTCGTTTCCGGGCGCCATGCTGGTACCGGCTTATGTGAATATCCATGTTCACGGGGCGGTGGGCCACGACGTAATGGAGGGCACTCCGCAGGCGCTGCACGCGGTCGGAGCTGCTCTTGCCGGGCATGGGGTGGGAGCGTACTACCCCACAACCGTTACCTCATCGACCGAGGAAACTCTGCGCGCCCTGGACATGATTGCGGGCGTGATCGAGCGCGAACCGGCTGTGGATTGCGCGGTCCCGATGGGCATTCACCTGGAGGGGCCGTTCCTTTCCGTCGCCAAACGCGGCGTGCACACAGCTGCTCTCCTGGTGGCACCGTCGATTTCTTTGTTCGACCGGTTCTGGCAGGCTGCTCGGGGGCAGATTCGCATCATGACGATCGCGCCCGAGCTGCCGATGGCGCTGGAGCTGATTGAGCACGCGCGGAGCTTTGGAGTGGTCTGCAGTCTGGGCCACAGCGACGCCCACCTGGCAGAAGCCGAGGCCGGCTTCCGCGCCGGCGCACGCAGCGCCACCCACACCTTCAATGCGATGCGTAGCCTGGACCACCGCGATCCTGGAATAGCGGCCTACGTTTTGGATCAGGATGCGCTGTTTGCGGAAATTATTTGTGATGGCATCCACGTCGAGCCAGCAATGATCCGGCTGTTTTTCAAGGCCAAAGGAGCCGACAAGACGGTTTTGATCACTGATGGCATGGCCGCGACGGGTATGCCCGATGGAAAGTACAAGTTGGGCGATTTGGATGTAGAGGTTTCCCATGGTCGGTGCACTTCTGCCGGATCACCTGGAGTGCTGGCAGGCAGCGTGTTGACCATGGATAAGGCGGTGCGGAACTTCTCTTCGTTTACTGGCATCGGTCTTCTGGCCAGCGCTCGATTGGCTGGACGGAATCCTGCGGTTTTGATGGGACTGGATCAACAGTGGGGTTGTCTTGAAGAGGGGCGGGAGGCTAATTTTGTTGCGCTGTCGCCGGATGGGGGTATTTTGCAGTCGTTTCGCGCCGGACGTCCGTTATTGAGCTGAGCGCCGCTTCCCGGAAGATTCGGGAAGACCGAAGGGCGCACCGCAGATCCCTCGGCTGCGCTCGGGATGACAAGGGACGGTAGCATCTCCATTTAGGTTCCGATTGGGGAGGAGAGAACGCAGATCCCTCGGCTGCGCTCGGGATGACAAAGGGGGCGGTGGCGCCTCTATTGAGAGCAGCTGCCGAATCCGTCCCTGCATCGTGTTGCGTCAGTCGCGTTCCCAGCCTAGCGCGTCGGCCACCTGGCCGGCGAGGCGCTTGGGGTCAAAAGGCTTCAGCAGAATGCCTGCGACCGGGAGGTGCGAGAGCGAGCCGTCGTAGGCGGCTTGCACTTTTGCCGTCAACAACACTATGGGAATGTGGCTGGTAGCGCGAGCAGTCCTTAGTTTGGCGAGCATCGCGGGACCGTCCATCGCCGGCATCATGACATCAAGCAGGATGGCGTCCGGCTGGTGCCGGGTCGCACTCTCGATTGCCTGCGCGCCGCAATAAGCCTCGACCACGTCCCAGCCTGCCATCATTTGCAGGCTGTAGGCCACGGCCTCGCGTGCTGCATCGTCGTCGTCCACAACCAGAATGCGCCTTTTCACAGTCACTCTCCGGGTAAGTGGGGCCAGTCACAAGGTACCCCACTTGACACGAATTAGAGCTTCCACTTTCAGGCAATTACCCCGGAAATCACCGAAGGCCGTTTCTTTTCTCTGACTTACTGGATCGAAAAGGTTGCCATCTTCAACGGCTTGACACCCCCGTCTTCATCCTCGTCCTCTTCTTCCTCGTCCTCGTCGTCTTCATCCTCATCTTCGTCGTAATCTTCATCTAAATCGTCTTCATCCTCGTCTTCCAGGTCTTCGAGATCGTCGTCCTCTGCGTCTTCGTCTTCCTCGTCTTCTTCCTCATCCAGATCGTCCAGAGATTTGAGAAGCTCAAGGGGTAGAGGCTCGCACGGTTCGTCCATGATTGCGAGGTAGCCGGCATAGCCTGCGGTGTGTGGGGGGGGTATAAGGGACATTCGCACGATTTCTCTTCTCCTATGCCTTCAATGTACATGGCGCGTGGTTTGCGCCCGAGTTTCTGCACGCTTGGATGCCGGTGGCAGAGAAACGTAGCTGTAGGAGCTGTGAGAATTTCCTGTCTCCGGCATGTGGTAATTTTCTTAACATCAGCCCGGTGATCCCGGCAAGTAACCAATCTCCGGAGCTATCGCCTTATGGCCGAGCCAATTCCTACTACTGCTTTGTTGCTGGTCGACGAATCCCGACAAGAAGAGATTAACGTCACCCACACGCCTTTCACCATCGGGAGGCTGCAGGACCGCGACCTGGTTCTGGCGCACGCTTTCATCTCCCGCGACCATGCGGCCATTCTCTATGAGAAGGGTCAGTTCCACGTGGTCGACAAGGGCAGCCGCCACGGCACCTTTCTCAACGCCCAACCGTTGATTGACCGGCAGATGTTGAAGCCGGGTGATGAGATTCGCCTGGGGTCGCTGAACGGCCCGTCGCTTCGCTTTGGTCCGCCGAGAGAAAACACTTCCACCATTCACAAATTGTTGGACGAGTTGCATGCGATTTCGACGCCTACGTCGGACCTGGAGAAACTGAGCTGGTTCCTCAGCGCGGCGCAACGTTTGAACACGCTGGGGGCCGTCAATGAAATTTTGGCGACCCTGGTGGAAGCAACGCTGGAGTTGACACAGGTGGAGCGGGGCTACGTATTTCTGCGCGATGAGAAGGGCAAGCTTACGCTTGCGGCGGGGCGAAGTCTCAAGGGAGAACGGCTGGAAGACGATTCCACGATTTCCCACAGTGCGATCGCGCAAGCCTGCAAAGCCTCGAAGTTCATTGTGACCGACACCCTATCGGCCGAGGCCAATTCGCGCACAGAGAGCATGGTGCAGCAGAGTATCCGCATGGTTTATTGCATTCCGCTGCGCAAGCGCGCGGCGGGAAGCGAATTCCATGAAAAGGATATTCTCGGTGTTCTCTACCTGGACAGCCGGCTGCAACCGGGCAAACTGAGCCAAGTGGACAATGACCTTCTGGAGACGATCTCGACCGAAGCCGCGGCGTTGGTGGAGAACGCGTTTCTTGCGCAGGCGGAAGAATCGGCGCGGCGCTACCGCGAGGAACTCAACATCGCTGCCGCAATTCAGCAGGGGCTGATGGAGTTTGCTATCCCCAACCTGCCCTACGCTCGCGTGCACGCGCGAAGCGTTGCCTGCAAGGAGGTCGGGGGAGACTTTTACGACGTGATTGCGACCCCGGACGGGCTTTATGTCGTGATCGCCGACATCTCCGGCAAAGGTGTGTCCGCGGCGATTCTTGCTTCCACGCTGCAGGGCTTGCTCTACGGACTGCTGCTGGCTGGTCAGCCGTTGGCAGAGATCGCGGATGTGGCCAATCGTTACATCTGCGAGAAGAATGTGCAGAAGTACGCGACCATGATCCTGGTCAAGCTCGGGCCAGACGGCACTTTCGAATATGTCAATTGCGGACATGTACAGCCGATGCTGGCCAACCGCGGGGGCGTCCGGCGGCTGGAGAATGCCAACATGGTGGTGGGCCTGATCGAAGAGGCTACTTTCGCTTCTGAACGGCTTCAGTTGAAGGCCGGGGACCGGATCGTGTTGGCAACGGACGGCGTTACCGAGGCGGAAAGCATGGACGGCGAGTTTTTCGGGGAGGATCGGCTGGAAGCGGCTCTCGAAGGTACGACCATCGAGGGGGTTTTCAGCAAAGTCGAGAGCTTCATGAACGGCGCTCCGCCGAATGATGACTTCACGATGCTCGAGGTCCTTTATAGCGTTTGAGGGCGCGTTGGGCTGCCCAGTAGCCGCACATGCCGTGGACCGCGCCACCTGGTGGGGTGGAGGACGAGCAGAGGTATACATCCTGGAGCGGGGTCGAGTACTGGCGCCAGGTCGGCCGCAGAAACAACTGCAGGCCGGAAAATGAGCCCCCGTTGATGTCTCCTCCTACCAGGTTTGCATTCCACGATTGCATGGCCGCGGTGTCAAAGATCGCGCGGGCCAGGATGCACTCGCGAAAACCGGGGGCGAAGCGTTCCACCTGGGATTCAATCGCTTCCAGGGCGGAGCCGGACCAGCCATTGGGCACGTGACAGTAGGCCCAGGCGACATGCTTGCCCGCAGGTGCACGGCTGGGGTCAAACAGCGTGGGTTGAGATAGCAGGACATAGGGCCGGTCACTCATTTCCCCGTTTGCGGGAGCGCGTTCGGAAGCAGCAATTTCATCAAAGGTCCCGCCGAGGTGGACGGTGCCGGCACGCAGGCAGTCGCGGGCTCGCCATGGAATGGGCTGGCTCAGGGCCCAGTCCACCTTGAATACGCCAGGACCGTAGCGGTAGCGCTCCAGTTGGCGCCGGAACGAAGGCGGTAGGTCGCCGCCGGCGATGGTCAGTAATTGCCGAGGAGTGACGTCGAGGAGTGTCACGTCGCCGCGGTCTCGCAGCGACAGCACGGGCGCATCGGTGGTAACGGTTCCGCCGGCGTTCTTCAGGCAGGTTACAAGAGCATTGGCGATGGATTGGGCTCCGCCTTGAGGGATGGGCCAGCCGACGGTATGGGCCGCCGAGCCTAACACCAGTCCGAAGGAGGCGGAGATGGGAGATTCCAGAGGGAGAAAGGAATGGGCAGCTAAGCCGGCGAACAGGGCGCGGGCGCGGGCTCCCTTGAAGTAGCTGTCGGCGACGGCACGCGCGGAGCGTAAGCCGAGCAGCCCGAAACGAGCCATTGCAATCGGATGTTTCGGCCAGCCGATCGGCTTAAACAAGTCGTGACGCAGGCCGTCCCAGTTTGCCAACAGCGGACCATAGAGGCGGCGGTAGGCGGCTGCGTCGGTCCCTAGCTGGCATGCGGTTTCCCCAACGTCCCGTTCCAGCATGACTGCGGTTCCATCGTCCAGTGGGTGGGCCAGCTCCGCGGACGGCCAAATCCAGCGCAATCCAGCCTGGGCCAGAGGCAGAGTCGAGAAAAAGGGCGACACCACGGCCATGGGATGAACCGCGGAACCCAGGTCGTGAATGAAACCGGGCAGGGTGAGCTCGGCTGAACGCGCACCGCCTCCGGGGACTGAGGCCGCTTCCCGCACATCCACCGTGAAACCAGCGCCGGCCATGACGATGGCCGCAGCCAAACCATTGGGACCTGCTCCGACGATGGTGGCGCTGCTTGGCACTATGAGAAACCAATCATAAGCGTGGCGAATCTGAAGGGATATGACAACGTTGCCGACGGAAACTAGTGAGACTTTTGCGCTGGGTGGAGATTTGACCATCCACCGGCTCGGATTTGGCGCCATGCGGATTACAGGCGCTGGGATTTGGGGTGAACCGAAGGATCGCGCTGAAGCACGCAAGGTGCTGCAACGTGCGATCGAACTGGGGGTTAATTTCATTGACACCGCGGATTCGTATGGTCCTGAGGTCAGCGAGAACATCATCGCTGAAGCACTGTACCCGTATCCGAAGGGTCTGGTAATTGCTACGAAGGGTGGGTTCACGCGGCCTGGTCCTAATAAGTGGAAGGAAGATGGCCGGCCGGAGTACCTGAGGCAGTGCATTGAAATGAGTTTGCGGCGGCTGAAATTGGAGTGCATCGATTTGTACCAATTGCATCGGATCGATCCTAAGGTGCCTGTCGCAGAGAGCCTTGGCGTGCTCAAAGAATTTCAGGACGCGGGCAAGATTCGCCATATCGGGTTGTCGGAGGTGTCGCCGGCACAGATTGATGAAGCGGGGAAGACAGTCAAGATTGTCAGCGTGCAGAACCAGTACAACCTGAGCGATCGCCGACATGAGAAGGCGCTGCAGTATTGCGAGAAGAATGGATTGGGGTTTATTCCGTGGTATCCGGTGGCTGCGGGGAAGTTGGCGCAGCCGGGTGGGCGGCTGGACCGGGCGGCTAAGAAGCATAACGCCAGCGTGGTGCAGCTTTCGCTGGCTTGGCTTCTGCATCATTCTCCGGTGATGATTCCTATTCCTGGGACTTCTTCGTTGACGCATTTGGAGGAGAATATGGCTGCGGCGAAGGTGCAGCTTTCGGATGCGGAGTGGAAGGAAATTGAGGGTGCCGCGTAAGGGTTGGGTCTAAAACATTTCCAGGAATGGTCCGTAGAACTGCAGATCCCTCCACTGCGCTCCGCTCCGGTCGGGATGACACCTCTGTTAGGAACGGGTAAAAGAACGAGTGGTAGGCCTGTGGTTCCTCCGGTTCGGGATGACAAAGGGGAGAGCGGCGCTTCTATTTAGATCAGTACGATGGATGAAGAACAGGTGGTCGAAAAGGTCCGAGCAGCGCGGTACGATCAGCAGCGCTGAGGTCCTTCGACTCCGCGCACAAGCGCTGTGTCACGCGATAGATATGTGAGGCGCTCCGCTCAGGATGACGCCTTTTTGGGGAGATGAACAGCAGGTCCCTCCACTTCGCTTCGCTCCGGTCGGGATGACACTTCTGTTTTTCCAGTTTTCGTTGCCTTGGGTGGGCGTAGGCCTTTCGTCAGGGCTTTGGGGTTGAGGCCACTCGGAATAGGGTTTGGGTGATGCGGATGGCGGCTCGCACGGAGCCGCTTAGCGAACCGGCAACTTTGCTTTCTCCTCCGGATCGTTTGCGGTAGCTCACGGGAATTTCGCGGATGCGTAGGCCGCATTGGGCGGCGCGCATCTGCATTTCGAGATTCCAGCCGTAGGTTTGCTCGCGCATGTGCAGGGTTTCCAGTGCGTGGCGCGTGATGGCGCGGAAGGGGCCCATGTCGGTGTATCGGACATGGTAGAGCAGGCGGAGAAGGACCCCCGCCATCCATCCGGCGAAGATCTGCGAGATTTGCAGGCTGCCTGGCTCGCGGGTACCGCGGAGACGTGAACCGATCACGAAATCAGATTCCCCGGCGATGATCGGCCGCAGCAGTTGATCCATTTCGGCGGAGACATCACTTCCATCGCCGTCCATGAAAACCAGGATGTCGCCTTGCGCAACAGCGGCGCCGGCAGCACAGGCCCTGCCATATCCTCGCTGGGATGCGGCAACGACACGGGCACCGGCCGCCGAGGCTTCGGCCGCGGTTGCGTCGGTGCTGCCATTGTCCACCACGATGCACTCGTGAATCAGAGCCCACGGCATTTCGCGCACGACGGCGGCGATGCTCTGGGCCTCATTCAATGCGGGAATCACGACCGAAACCCGGTGATCCAAATCAGAGGCTCCAGCGCAAGCCACAGCTGGAACAAGCGGGAGGCGGCTCCGGGCTCAGCAACGCACGGCGAAAGTCCTGGTATTTTTCGCCGTTCCAAATCTCACGCATGGTCTGCTGCGTCGCGTTGCCCAAAGTAAAGCTGTCATAGCCACGCATCGAAAATGGAGCGATGCAACAGGGCAGCGCTTGCCCGTTTGCGGTGATGTACATCAGGCTCCAGGGGCGGCGGCACAGCGACCAGGGGCTGTCGTCCTGTCGCTTCTTGATGCTGACCTGGGGTTCGGTCGCACCGGACGCACTGAACATGACGCCCAACTCGCGGGCGACATCCTGCGCTCGCTGCAGGGTCTCTTCCTCCTGGTGGGTGGTGTGCTCGAATAACGCAGATTCGGGTCGGGCCAGCCCCTGCCCTTCAGGGAGATACACCATCCGCTGCAGATAGACTTCCATGACACCCAGCTTATGGGCGAGGCGGATGAATGCTTCCAACTGCGCCAGGGTCTCGCGTAAACCAGTGAGCCAGAGAGAAACACGCGGCAGCTCCGTGTTGTTTTCGCGCTGCATGGCGACGAAATTGCCCACGTTGGTGACGATGCGGTCGAACATGTCTTTGCCGCGCACCATCTGGAAGACCGAAGACTCTGCCGCATCGAGCGAAACGCGCAACTCATCGAGGCCGGCGTCGATCAGGGCCTGCCCATTGGTTTTGGTCAACAGGGTTCCGTTGGTGTTGAAGAGCACGTAGACTCCGCGATCCTTCAAATAACGGATCATGCGCGGCAGATCTTTCACCAGCATCGGCTCGCCCACGCCATGCAGCACCACGCGAGCAATTTTGGGGAACTGGCCGATGATGCTGGTAAACAGCTCCCACGACATGTCCTTCTCGGGTTCAAGCTCCTCAAAGGTGCGCGGACAGGTGGTGCACAAGAGGTTGCAGCGATTGGTGGTTTCCAGGTAGAGGCAGACCGGATCCGCGTCCATGATTACCGAGAGCTGGTCTTCGGGCTTTTCAAAATAACGCCGCTGCGGGACTACAGAAAGGGTCTCGGTCATGAGTTCCTCGTGGGTGTAACAAAAGCTTTGTTGCCCGCGCACCACAACGCCAGCAGTGCGGTGGTGCCATATAGCCACTCAAACATGTAGTACATCGCCGGCCCGGGATTAGCAAGCGAGGTGGTGTAAAGGTAGAAGCAGGCGGTGCTGAAATAAAGCATTGGGACGTAAGGGATTACGCACACAAATGGCAGCAGCCAGAGGTAATACCACGGGTAGTGAGAGGAAAAGAGCAACATGAGCGCGGACGCGATGACAAACGCACAGCGAACCGCAGACAGTGCACTGGCCTCGCTGGTCATCCACGCCCAAAGGGCCAGACCCAACAGCACCAATGCGGCAAAGCCATAGAACGCACTAGTGGGAAGCGTGTTCATATGCAATAAATTCCGCGCCAGGGTGAGCAGAAAGTAGCGGCTGCCGGATTCCAGCCCCTCCTCCCGGGCGTACTCCGGCAAGAAGCCGAGCACCTGGCGACCTACGCTCGCATAGCAGGCGTACCCCGCTGCAACGACGCCGATCAGCACGGCCGGCATCTTCCAATCACGCCATTCCCTTCGCCGGTGGAGCACGGGGAAAAGGGCGATGGGATAGAGCTTGATCAGGGTTGCACCCGCCAGGGCCAATCCAGTGGCGACCGGCTTGTGGCGGATGTAGAAGAGCAGGGCGAGGACGATCAAGGGGAGTGCCGCGCCATCCACATGCCCGCTGCTGGCCACTTCCCAAAAAACCATCGGGTGCCAGGCGTAGATCAATACTTGTTCGCGGCGAAAGCCGACCGCTGCCAGCAGTTTCACCAGGGCCCAGATGGTGAGCGCTTCCAGGCCGATCATGCTCGCTTTCATCCAGCGCACCGATGCGCCAATCCTGGTGATGAGCAGGAAGAGCATCTGGGCTCCCGGGGGATAGATGGTGTGCGCGTAGTCTCGACGATTGATGTGGGGATAGATATCGAGGTCGCGCAGGAATGCAAGATGCGGATCCACGGGAATGTAGCGGAAGGGGTTGATGCCGGCGGCCTGTACTTTTCCATCCCACACGTAGCGGAAGATATCGGTGGAGAGAAAGGGTGGAGAAAACAAACAGACGAGCCTGCAGCCGGCGGCACAGACGAGGATGATCACAAAGGTCCAACGATCCACCGGGCGATTGAGCACCACCCAAACCGCGACCAGATAGAGCAGCGCCTGCGACATCGCGACCAGGCCAAAGCCGATCACGAAATGATGAATCTCATTCACTCCCTGGCGGGAGAGCGCCACCAACGAAAGTCCCAGCAAGGCCAGCGCGCTGTTGGTGGCCCAGGGCTGACGGGTCAACATGCTTTGCTCGTGGTGCAGACCCGCAGGCTTTCCAGATAGGCTCGCGTGTGCTTCGCAGGGTAGGCCGCAGCATTTGGAGACGCGAGTTCGCGCTGCAGCCGTTCGAGCGTGGCTGCGTCGTCCACGTCGTACCAGGTGGGCAGGAGTTCGGCGGGCAAGGCGATTTCTCTGGCTCGCTCCAACGTCTGGGCAAAGACCCGCTCCGTGCTCCAGTCAATTTGCTCAAACAGGCGATGGTGGGGACGCTTGACGCCAATCAGGTAGTAGCCGCCGTCATCGGAGCCGCCCAGCAGCATTCGATCTCCCGCACGCGACAGACTTTTTACTGCCTGTAACAACGCGGGCTGGGGCAGGGTGGGGCTATCGGAATCGATCAGGCAGACGGAGCTAAATCCACAGGCAAACAGATCTTCGCAGACAAAAAAGAGGCGCTCTCCGAAACCGTCTCCTCGCTGCGCCAGTAGTTGGAACCCATCGGGCAGCAGACCGTCGAAGGCAGCCTCATCCCCAATCGGCGTGTAGGCCACCAGGCCGGCGCTATTGCTGGCTTCCGTCACCTGCTGGATGTTTTCCGTGGTGTCCCTGATAAAGCAGATATTGAGCGCGGAGGCCTGGTCCGAGGTTAACGGTGGGGAGAGTCGAGTCTTGACCTTGCCTGGCCGGGGGGCCTTGGCCATCACCACCAGAGCGCAGCAGCCCTCATCAACCCCTGCCGGCTTTCCGGGTTGCAGTACGTTATAGGCCAAGCGTCAGCAGCTCCGGTCACAGACCGCGTACTGATACCAGTTATCCTGCCACACGCTGACCGTGCTCCAGGGTTGGGAGCCGATCAGTGACCGGAATTCCTGCTGATTCAGTACCGCCGCACGGCCGGGTTCGGGAAACTGGGTGCTCCAGTCGCCCATCATGCGGGTGAAAAGCCACATACAAGACAGCGGAAGCATCGCGCGCAGGGCTGAGGTGGGCTCGGCGATGAAGCAGCGGCCACCGGGGCGGAGAGCGGAAAATATTTCTCGCAGCGCCTGGGGACGATCCCCGACCACCATGAGCAGACGGGAGGCGACAATTGCATCCACCGGAGCGAGCGACTCGGAGAGCGCGAGGACGTTGGCTTTGACGAAATGACAATTCTTCAAACGCCTCGTGTCTGCCCTGTCCTTGGCACGGGAGAGCAACCGCTCAGAGAAGTCGACGCCGGTAATGTGAATGTCCGGGTAGCGTTGGGCGAGACTGCAGGCGTAGAAGCCGGGGCCACAAGCTATTTCAAGAAGGTGGGTTTCAGGACCGGGCCGGGCACCGGGCCAAAGGGCATTGGAAATTGCCGTAGTGTGATCGCGGAAGAGGTGTTCACGACAGAATGCGTAAAACCATGAACATCGTTCGAACAGGCTTTCCGGATTTCCCGGAAGGGGGCCAGGATATTTTGCTCCCAAATTTTCAATTGCCATCGTAAGAGTCCGGTTCTCCCACCCGCATCATACCCCGAGAGCAGTTCTGCGATTGGTGTGACTGTTTTGATGCGATAGAAGTTACGGTTATTCCTGCAGATACCAGGGAATATTCAGGACCACAATTCCCTGATTACCCTTAACCAGTAATAGCAGCTTTAGCAGCTGGGCCCGCTGGTTGTGGAGCAGGTTTTCCCACCAGTGCTTTACGACCAGCTCCGGGACGAGGACGGCGATGGTGCGGCCTTTATTTTCCTGCTCCATTTTCAGTACATAATCCACCAGGGGCACGATGATGACGCGGTAGGGAGATTGCAAGGTGATTAATTCGGGCACCGGTAAGCCGGCAGCCTGTGCGGGAGCGACGACATTGCGCTGCCAAATTGCTTCGAGGGCTTCATTGTGTTCTCCGCAGTCGATGTGCACAGCGCGCACGTCGTGGGAGAGGGCCAGGGCGAAGCGCAGTCCCTTTTCTGTGATCCGGCTCCAGCGGTCGAGGGGCACGATGACAAACGGGGGCCTGACGTCCGTCAGGTCGAGGGGTGTGTCGTCGGCGGTTTGTGAATCCACCCGGGCATAGTGGCGCTTGACCATGCTCATGAGCAGAATCATCAGGGGGATCAGCAGGGCCGTTATCCATGCGCCAGCCACGAACTTGGCCACCAACACGACGAGCAGGGTCAAACCGGTAGCGGTGGCGCCTACTCCGTTTACCAGCATTTTCCATTGCCAGCCGGATCCACCCTTGCGCTTCCAGTGCATGACCATGCCGGCCTGGGAGAGGGTGAACGCCATGAAGGCGCCGATGGCATAGAGAGGAATGAGACGGTCGGTCACGCCGCGAAAAAGAATCAGCAGTGCGGCGGTGAGGAAGACGAGTCCATAGACTCCGGCGGAGTAGAGCAGCCGACGGCCACGCAGGGCGAAGAAGTGGGGCAGATAGTCGTGCGTGGCTACCGCCCTGGTGAGCCGAGGAAAATCTGCGAAGGCAGTGTTGGCCGAGAGGGAAAGCACGAGCAGGATGGAAGCAATGGTCACGTAGTAGAAGATTCCCCGCCCGGCGACCGCGGTGGTCAGTTGCGACAACACGCTTTGATAGGCGGATCCTTCAGGATCCGTCGCGCCGATGCCGTACGCGCGGCACATAAAGGCAATGCCCAGCAGCAGGACGATGAGCAAGACGATGATGACGGTCAGCGTGCGTTTGGCGTTGACGGTTGTAGGGTCGCGAAAGGCCATGACTCCGTTGCTTACGGCTTCACGCCGGTCATGGCAGTGCAGCCGCTGGCGAAGACCTTGGCCAATAGCCACAGGGTCAACGTGGCCGTGGCTGCGGGTAGTTTGGGAACGGGCATTACCGGTACGGGATGGCCTCCGGTCACGACCACGTGGAAGATTCCAAGAAGAATGACGATCAGCAGACAGCCGACAAAGAGATAGGTTGGGACGAGAAAGGCCACGCCGGTGTCTCGCACTCCGCGCATGTTTACGAAGCTCAGGAGTATGAGGATCAGGAGACAGAGAAGGAGTGTATGCGGTTGCAGACGCGGCAGGGCGGAAACCAAGGCTCCTACACCGGCGGAGATGCCTACGGCCGCGGTCAGGACGTAGTCGATCATGAGTGCGGCCGCAGCCAGTAACCCGACGTGCGGGCCCAGGTTCTCCGAGGCTACGGTGTAGGAGCCGCCGCCCTGTGGGTAGGCTTCGATGGTTTGCAGGTAGGAGAAATAGACGAGGATCAACAACACCACAATGGCGGTGATCACCGGGAGAATGTAGTGGACACCTTAATAGTCCTAGAGGGATGAGGAGGGTGAGGGCGGCTTCCGGCCCGTACGCGGCGGAGCTCAGGGCGTCGAGTCCGAAGATGGGAATTCCTGCGGAGGGTCCTACCTGCTCTCCGTGCTCTTCCCAGTTGGCCAGGGGACGACCGATCAGGATGTCGGAGATTGGCATGGGTTTATTTTGCTCCCGTGATCGCGACAGGTACGTGAATGAGATGCGTGGGGTTTCGAAGTGCGGGTCCGTATGGTTCGGTTGGGGACAATTCTTTTTTGGGGCTCTGTCGAAAACATTTCCAGGACGGTCCGTTGAACTGCAGATCCCTCGGCTTCGCTCGGGATTGTCAAAGGGGAGGGGGCGCTCTCAGGAAAAGTTGGTTAGTGGCTGGGAGGAACAGCAGGTCCCTCCACTTCGCTACGCTTCGGTCGGGATGAACCTCTGTTTGGGAACGGAGGAGGGGGAGCGGACAATTCTGCTACGCGTTCTGTCGAAAACATTCCAGGACGGGTCCGTTGAACTGCAGATCCCTCGGCTTCGCTCCCCCGGATTTCCTGTGGGAGTTGGTGGCTTTGTCGCACTTCATGCGCCTTTCCCTTACAGAAAGGCGCACACGCGGCCTTCTCCAGCGAAGCGTGGCAGGAAATCCGGGTCGGGATGACAAAGGGGAGGGGGCGCTCTCAGGGAAGGCTGGTTAGTGGCTGAAAGAAACAGCAGGTCCCTCCACTTCGCTGCGCTTCGGTCGGGATGACACTTCTGTTTAGGAACGAAGGGGGAGCGGAGAACTCTGCCACATGCTCTATCGAAAACATTTCCAGGACGGGTCCGTTGAACCGCAGATCCCTCGGCTTCGCTCCCCGGATTTCCTGTGGGAGTTGGTGGCTTTGTCGCACTTCATGCGCCTTTCCCTTACAGAAAGGCGCACACGCGGCCTTCTCCAGCGAAGCGTGGCAGGAAATCCGGGTCGGGATGATAAAGGGGAGGGGGGCGCTCTCAGGGAAGGTTGGTTAGTGGCTGGGAGGGACAGGCAGCCCTCCACTTCGCTACGCTTCGGTCGGGATGACACTTCTGTTGTTTTAGGAACGAAAGGGCAAGGAGTGCTTACTTTTGGCCGGGAGGCCGGAAGCGGTTGGCTCGTTAGAACTCGTCGCGAAGCTCGGGAGTCTTCAGGTTTTCCCGGATGTAGGCGAGCCTTTGCTCAAGTGCGAAGAGCGCCGACGCGATCTCTTCGGAATTGGTGTGCGCGACATCCCGCCACATGGAATAAGGGCTCGCTCCGAGCCGGGTCATCTCGCGCGAGCGCCCGTCCGCCAATGGCCGGATCTCCGGCGATTCTCCAAGCGCTCTTCGAGCAGGGCGCTGAGTCCGGTCGCGAGCATTTGCGGCAGATGGCTCACCCAGGCGCAAACTTCATCGTGCCTGGCGGCCCGATCTCGAGCGTGCGGCATCCAAAGCGCTCCGTCCAGGCGCGCCACTCAGGGGAGAGCGGATGCTCGGGAAATGGGTAAAAAGCCAAACCGCATTTTTGAACAGTGCCGCGTCGGCATGCGCTGCGCCGTTGACTTCTTTGCCCGCCATGGGATGTCCGGGAAGAAAGCCGGCTTGGCCGGAGCCGCCGAAGAGCGGACGCGCTTGCTTTTCGATGACGACTTTACGCTGCCCACATCGGTAACGAGCTGATCCGGCGTCAGCAGCGGAGAGAGCCTCTCCATCCAGTCCAGGATGGAAAACACCGGGCCGCTGAGCAGAACAAGGTCGCTCGACTTCGCGGCCTCGATTGGGTCGTCGGCGATTGTCGAGCGCGCCGCGGTCGAGCGCGATTTGTAACTGTTCCGGTTCGCGGTCCCAGCCGGCGATCTCGCCCGCGAATCACTGCGCGCAAAGCCAGTCCGACGGATGCGCCAATCAGGCCGGTGCCCACAATCGTGAGGCGATGGATGGGCATGGAGCTCCGATTGGGATCCAAATCTGGGCCGGTTTTCCTTGGGAGTTTTCGGCTTGATGGCTGTTCGATGACGGGATCTCTGACCGTGCTCCGCTACCGCGGGGCGATGATGCGCAACTCGGCCATCGATTTGGTCGAACTGTTCCGGGAGATAGCGACTGCGCGCCGTCTGAAAGCGCCTTGTCCGGATTGGGGTGAACCTCCATCAGCAGACCATCGCAGCCGGCTGCGACGGCCGCGCGAGCCATCGGGGCACCAGGTCGCGGCGGCCCGTGCCGTGCGAGGGATCGCCGATGATGGGCAGATGAGAGAGCTTCTTGATGACCGGGATGGCCGAGATGTCCATCGTATTGCGGGTGTAGGTTTCAAAGGTCCGGATGCCGCGCTCGCAGAGCATCACATCGTAGTTGCCGCCGGCCAGGATGTATTCGGCCGAGAGCAGCAGCTCTTCGATCGTCGCGGCGATGCCGCGCTTGAGCAGAACGGGCTTGCGACCAGGCCAATCTCGCGCAGCAGATTGAAGTTCTGCATGTTGCGAGCGCCCACCTGGAATACATCCACGTAGGGCAGCATCAATTCGATCTGCGAGATCTCCATCACCTCGCTGACGATCAAAAGGCCGGTCTGGTCGCGCACTTCCTTCAGCAGCTTGAGCCCTTCGAGCCCAGTCCCTGAAAGGAGTAGGGCGAGCTGCGCGGTTTGAACGCGCCTCCGCGAAGAAAGTGCGCCCGGCGGACTTGACCAGCTTGGCAACGGTGAACATCTGCTCGCGCGATTCGACCGAGCAGGGGCCGGCCATGACCACGACCTCGTTGCCGCCAACCGCGACTCCGTTGGGAAAGCGAACGATGGTTCCTTCGGGCCGGAAGCTGCTGCCCGCAAGCTTGTAGGGGGAGGAGATGCGCACCACCTCGGCGACGCCGGCAAGCACTTCGAAATCCTTGTGGTCAAAATGTGCGGGCGTGCCCACGCCCGCCAAAATCGTCTGGATGGTTCCGGTGGTGCGGTGCACATTGAATCCCAACTGAACGAGGCGCTCGATCACGCCCTGGATGTGTTCCTCGGTCGCTCTTTCCTGCATGGCAACAATCATGATTGCTTTCCTGTCTCCCCTGTTTTGGACGCCAGCTCGTCTTTCTGCAGCGCGCGCATGACATCGACGATGCGCTCGTAAACGTGGATCAGTTCGATATCCGGAAGCGGGCCTGGATTGGCCGCGCGGACATTCTCGAAGATCACCCGCTCGCGGTTCGGCTCATAGATGGGCAGTCGAGGTGGAACGCTTCAACTTGCCAATCTCCTGCGCCGCCTGGGCTCTCTCGCTGATCAGCGCAACAATCCGCAGATCCAGTTCATCGATCTGCTTTCGCCAGTCCGCAATATCCATGCACTTCCCTTGTTCTGCTTTAGCCGTTCTGCACGGCAACCTGCCGGAGGCCCTGAAGAAAAGCCGCGACTCTCGCCGGAGCCGTTGCCCGGCTCCGCTTTCTCGATCAAGGAAACGATCGCGCTGCCAATCACCGCGGCATCGGCGAATTCTCCCACGGCGGCGACATGTTCCGCGCGTCGAGATGCCAAAACCCACGGCAATGGGCAGGCTGGGTGAAACGGCGCAGGCGCTCGACCAGGCGGCGCGCATCCGCGGCCAGATTCTGCTGCTTGCCGGTAATGCCTGTGCGGGAGATGGCATAGACGAAGCCTTCCGAGACTTGGCGATGATCTTCAGCCGTGGTCGGTGCTGGTCGGCGCGGCCAGAAAAATGGGCTTCAGCCCGTCGTGGTGCAATTGCGTCAGATATTCGCCGGCCTCTTCGACGGTCAGGTCGGTGATCAGCACGCCGTCCACGCCGCGTGGGCGGCCTGCTCACAAAAGCGCTCCAGCCCCAAGCGCAGAACGGGATTGAAATAGGAGAAGATCACCAAACCCGGCCGCGGGCCGATGCCGCGCAATTCCGCCGCCAGCGCGAGCACATCCGTGAGGCGAGTGCCTCGGGCGAGAGCGCGCTCGCTGGCCCGCTGGATGACCGGCCCATCGGCCACGGATCGCTGAACGGGACCCCCAACTCGAGCACGTCCGCGCCGGCATCGATGGCGGCCAAGGCCAATCTCGCGGGTCGTCGCCAGATCGGGATCTCCCGCCGTGAGGTAGATCACCAGCCCGGGCTTGTTGTTGAATTCGATCGCCATTGGCTTTTCCTCCAGGCTTCTTGCGAGGCTCCCTTCAGAGTGCAGCTCGCGCGCCAGGATGCCCATGTCCTTGTCGCCCCGGCCGGAGAGGTTCACAACCAGTATGTCATCCGGAGCAAGCTTTGGCGCGAGCTGGATCGCTTCCGCCACCGCATGCGCGCTCTCGAGAGCCGGCACGATGCCCTCCGTGCGGGCCAGGCCATGGCCGCCTGCAGAGCCTCCTCGTCGGAAGCGGAAACGTACTCCGCGCGGCCCGAATCGTGCAAGGCGGCATGCTCCGGCCCAACGGAAGCGTAGTCGAGCCCGGCGGAAACTGAGTGGGTGAGCGAGACCTGGCCCGCATCATCCTGCAGGACATACGAGTAGGTGCCCTGCAGCACGCCCGGGAGCCGCCCTGGAAGCGCGCGGCATGATCGCCCAGCCCCTTCCGCGGCCGCCCGCCTCGACGCCGATCAGCCGGACGTCTGGGTCGGCAATGAATTCGTAAAAGGCGCCGATCGCGTTGGAACCTCCGCCCGACGCAGGCCACCACCGCGGTGGGCAGCCGGGATTCCTTTTCGAGGATCTGCTTCTTGATCTCCTGCCCGATGACGCGATGAAAGTCGCGCACCATGGTGGGATAAGGATGCGCGCCGAGCACACTGCCCAGCAGATAGTGGGTGGTGCGCACATTGGTGACCCAGTCGCGCATGGCTTCGTTGATCGCGTCCTTGAGCGTCCGGGAGCCGGAAGCGACGCCGCGGACTTCGGCGCCCAGCAGGCGCATGCGGTAGACGTTCAGCTCCTGGCGCCGCATGTCTTCCTCGCCCATGTAGACCACGCATTCCATCCCGAAGAGGGCGCACACGGTTGCGGTGGCCACGCCGTGCTGCCCGGCGCCGGTTTCCGCGATAATCCGGCGCTTGCCCATGCGGCGCGCCAGCAGCCCCTGGCCGAGGCAGTTGTTGATCTTGTGCGCGCCGGTATGCAGCAGATCTTCGCGTTTGAGATAGATCTTTGCTCCGCCCAGCTCGCTCGGTCAGACGCGAGGCCAGGAACAGAGGCGTCGGACGTCCGGCAAAGTCCCCGAGCAGCGAGATCGAGCTCGGCGTGGAAAGCCGGATCCGCCTGCGCTTCCGCATAGGCTGCTCCAGCTCTTCCAGGGCGGCCATCAGGGTTTCTGGAACATAGCGCCCCCCATAAGCGCCGAAGCGGCCGGCAACGGTCTCGGTGGCTGTGCTCATGATCGACCTTCCTCTCCGTTTGTACTTTTGGCGGTGGCTAGCGAATGTTTTGCAGCTCAGCGGCGGCCTCTCTGCGCGGAGCGGATGAAGGCCAGCACGCGCGCTGGATCCTTCTTGCCCGGCGCGCTTTCGACTCCGCTCACCACATCCACGCCCCAGGGCCGCAAAGTCTGGATCGCCTGCTTCACGTTTTCCGGGGCGAGACCGCCGGCGGCAACGACGCGTAAATTTGGCGCGGCCCGGAGAAAGGTGCTGCTCGCCTCATGCCAGTCGAAGCTGGTGCCGGTGCCGCCGACTGGCTCGCGGCGTCGAGGAGTCCACCAGCACTGCGTCGTCGCTACGGCTCAAGTCTGTTAGTTGCTGCTCAAAGTCAGGGCCCGTGTAGTGCAAAACACGCAGGATGCTGACGCCGGCCGGCAAAGTATTCGCGCAGGCGGAAGGGCAGAAGTGGGTCAGCCGATGCGATGGAGCTGCACCCCGGTCAAACCGCTGGCGGTAACCGTGGACAGCAATTTCGTCGAATCCTGCGTCGACGAAAACTCCATACTTCTCCAGCTGCGGAGGGAGCTGTTCGCGTGATGCGCCGAACCAGGTCAGCCTCCACCCGCCTTGGGCTCGGGGCAAAGACAAATCCTACCGCATCGGCGCCGCACTCGGCGGCGAAAAGCGCATCTTCGAGACTCGTGTTGCCGCAGATTTTGATCCACATGGCGGCTTCTCACTTGCTCGCCGGCGCGGAAGCAAAAGCAGGGTTCCAGCGCTTTTCCGGGGTCGGGCTGCCGCATCAACGACTCCCCGATCAGAAAGGCTTGGAATCCCGCGGCCCGCAACCGGTTCATATCTTCGGCGGTCTCGATGCCGCTTTCGCTCACGTGAACCGAGCCGGCCGGCAGCCGGGCCGCGAGATCGAGCGAAACGTCGAGCCGCACCTCAAACGTCTTGAGATCGCGGTTATTCGACTCCGATGGCGTCGCAATCGAGGTCCAGGACCCGGTCCAATTCCTCGGCCGTATGCACCTCGCAGAGTACATCCAGTTCCAGGGCATGGGCCTGCGCTGCCAGTTGGCGTAGCTCAGGATCGCTCAAAGCGGCGGCGATCAGCAGAACAGCATCGGCCCGGTGGGCGCGGGCTTCGAGCAGCTGAAACTCATCCACCATGAAGTCTTTTCGCAGGCAGGGCAGGTCACAGGACTGGGAGGCCACTTCAAGATTGTGCAAGCTGCCCTGGAAAAAGTGCTCTTCTGTAAGCACCGAGAGCGCAGCGGCGCCCCCGCGCGCGACTGCCGGCTGCCAACGCAGCCGGGTCGAAGTCAGGGACGGATCAACCCCTCGAGGGGGACGCTTTTTTCAGCTCGGCGATCACGGCGGGCCCGCTGAGCGCCTTCTGACGCAGCGCGCGGGCGAAGCCGCGTGGCTGGTGGGCGGCTGCCGCCTGCTCCAGAGCTCGCGGTCGCCGGAGGCGGCTTTCCGTTCGCTCCAAGTCCGCGCCGGGTGCTGGCCAGGATCTTTGTGAGTTGGGTGTCCATCTCTACTTTTTGCTTTTTCGGTCGAAATACAAGTATATGCCGCTGGCACGGGCCGCGCGATGGGCGTGGACCCATTCCCGGCACGAGCGCTTCATGGCATCCAACTAGTTGCCTATGAACCATTTCCCTCACCTTTGGGCGACATCGGCAGAAGCGGCATGTCTGAGGCAGCGCTTCGATCCGCGCCCGGTCGGTGTTGATGCTCGACTACGATGGCACGCTCGCGCCTTTTCATATCGATCGTTTTGCGGCGATTCCCTATCCTGGCGTGTGAGGACGGCTGGCAACGTCTATCCGGGCTATCCCGGGTGCGGCTGGTCCTGGTCTCCGGCCGCTCTGCCCGGGAGCTGCGCGAACTGTTGCGCCTCGGCATCAAGGTCGAAATCTGGGGCAGCCATGGCCAGGAACAGATAAAGAGCGACGGGATCCTATCAGCTTTTCGCGCTGGATCCGGGCAAGCAGGACTGCTTTGGAACAGGCTAGGATGGAAATGTCCGCGATCTGGCTTTGCGGAAACGCTGGAAGTGAAACCCTCCTCGCTGGCGATCCATTGGCGCAGGTTCGACGCGGCGACGCGGGATCGGATTCGCTCTCTGGTTCAGTCTGTCTTGCCCAGCCTGCCGGACCGGCCGGGATGCAACTGCTGCCCTTTGATGGTGGTTTGGAGTTGCGTTCGGCCGATCGCACCAAGGGAACTGCGGTGAAGGCAGATCCTCGTCGCAGGAACCGGCGGCGCTGCCCCGTGGCCTACCTGGGCGATGATCTCACGGATGAGGACGCCTTTGCCGCGCTGGGGCACCGGGGATATTCCGTCCTGGTACGAACCGAGGTTCGGGCGTCCTGCGGCCCGGTTTTGGCTACGCCCACCGGAAGAGCTGCTGGAATTTTTGGACAAGTGGATTGCAATTCACAGAGCGCCCTCCCGGCGGCGATTGCGGGGGCTTCCTGTGAGCGCAGCCAAACTGGTGCTGGTTTCCAATCGCATCCCGATCACGATCACGACCGAGAATGGAAAGCTCAAGGGCCAGCCCAGCAGCGGCGGCCTGGTGAGTGCGCTGGAGCCGCTGCTCAAAAATCACGGCGGCATCTGGGTAGGCTCGGGCGGGACTGAGGATTCTCCGCAGATCCGCAAGATCCTGGAGAAGGCCAGCGGGGACAATCCCTACAAATATGCGCCGCTCTTCCTGACGGAGGAGGAGCAGAGCAACTTCTATGAAGGCTTCTCCAACGAGATTGTGTGGCCGCTGTTCCACGATCTGCAATCGCGCTGCAATTTCGATCCCCGGTATTGGGAGTTTTACGAGCGGGTCAATCGCAAATTCGCGCGATGCTGTGGAGAAGGCTTCTCAAGCCCGGCGACCTGATCTGGATTCACGACTACCAGCTGATGCAGGTGGGCAGGACGCTGCGCGCGCCGGCGCCCCAAAGCGCGGCTCGCGTTCTTTCTCCACATACCTTTTCCGTCGCCCGACATTTTTGCCAAGCTGCCGTGGCGGCAGCAGATCCTGGAGGATCTGCTGGCGCACGACCTGTCGGGGTGCAGACCGGGCGGGACCAACGGAACCTGATCGCCTGCCTTCGCTGTTTTGTTCCTCGCTCAAGATTTCCGGGCGAGGAGAAAGCCGCATGGTGATCAGTGCGCACGGGCACACGCACATCGAGGCGTTTCCTATCAGCATCGACTTTCGCGCCTTCTCGGAACAATCCGAATCGGCGCCGGTGATGGAACGGGTGAAGCAGATCAAGACCAAGATGCATGACATCCAGATTACTGGTGGGGGTGGACCGTCTCGATTACACCAAGGGAATTCCAGAGCGGCTCAAGGCATTCGGCAATTTTCTGCGTAGCTACCCAGAGTTTCACCGCAAGGTTGAGCTGATCCAGATTGTCGTGCCCAGCCGCGAGAGCATTCCTCGCTACGATCAGCTCAAGCGCGAAGTGGAGCGGCTGGTGACCCACGTGAACGGCGAATTCAGCGAGCCTGGCTGGGTGCCGATCAACTATATCTATCGATCGGTTCCGCGGGACGAGTTGGTGGCGATCTACCGGGCGGCGGATGTTGCGCTCATCACTTGCCTGAAAGACGGCATGAATTTAGTAGCGAAGGAATACTGCGCGGCTAAGACGGAAGTGAATGGGGTGCTGGTCTTGAGCGAATTTGCCGGGGCGGCGCCTGAACTTCGGGTGGGCGCGATTCTGGTTAATCCCAATGATGAAGTTGGGGTAGCTGGCGCGCTGAAGCAGGCGCTGGAAATGAAGCCGGAAGAACGCCGGCGGCGCATGCTTCGTCTGCGCCATCAGATTCGTGACGCCGATATCCTCACGTGGCGGGATCGCTTCTTTCACGCGCTGGAAAAGACCGGGGCGGGGGCTGGACGCCGTTGATGGACTTCCAGCACAAAAAAATATTTTAGTGAATTGGTGCCGAAGAAGGGACTCGAACCCCCACACCCTTGCGAGTACATGGACCTGAACCATGCGCGTCTGCCAATTCCGCCACTCCGGCACGATCGTATCCAGCGCGAATGCCTGGATAGGCAGCAACGTCTAGTGTACAAAAGCCGGGGCCGATGTCAAACACACGAGCCCGGCACAGGCCAGCGCTCAAGCGCAGGATCAGAGTCAGATTCTTTGGTCGGAGCGCTGAAGCGATCCTCCCCCCGCATTAATGCGGGGGCTCCCACCAGGCTGAAGGATCTAACGGCTTAGAGGCACTTGCACAGCAATCGCTTCCAGTTGCGCGAGGTGATTCAGATCGTGTCCCGCCATGGTTTCGATGAGCTCGCGAAATGTCATTTCCCCACGCTCGGGATGCAGAACCGGCTTTGCCATCGCTTCCGCCGGGACCGATCGGAGCAGCATCAGGTTCCATTGGCGCACACAGGAGAAAGTCATCATCGCGGCCTGCGGATCATAGCCCGCATAGTTGGCTGCCCAGAGCTCCTGGTCGAAGGGTTGGATAATGTGATGGTCCTGCGCCAGGGCCTGGCGTATACGGTAGCTGAAAACGAGTTCGCAATCCGCCAGGTGGCACAAGATCTCATGCGGGCTCCACTTACCGGGGGCCGGCGATTCTTCTATCCGCGCCGGACCGAGGGCAACGGATAGCTGTTCAAGATGTCTGGCGGTGGTGGCCACGATCTTGAGGGGGTCGCGACTGCCTAGCTGTCGTGCATAAGGGTTCATCCCATTACAATAACGTCTGCGGGTGCCTCTTCTCAAATTACCGGGATGAGGTTACCGATGCGCCGATAGTCACCGTGTTGTATTTTGAGACAACCTGTGCGGCGCTGGAAACGTCCACTTAACGGCCGAGGTCGGAATGACGCCAAATCCCCCCAATATCCCCGCAGAACAGGCTAAAGAGATACGCCGCCTGTCGCACGATTTAAGCAACGCGCTGGAAATTATTGTGCAGGCTAATTATTTGCTGGGTGCGATGTCGACGGATGAGGCGGCCAAACAGTGGGTGCAGATGCTTGATAATGGCGTGCTTCAGGCGGCTGGGATTAATCGTAGTCTTCGTGAATATATTGTTGCCAATAGTTGAGGGGTGTTGGGGCCTCGGTTGGTTGGAGTGAGATGGAGGGTCAACGGCGCTCTGTGGAAAAACATTTCCTGAAACGCAGATCCCTCGGCTTCGCTCCCCCGGATTTCCTGTTGAACTTGGTGGCGCTGTCGCACTTCATGCGCCTTTCCCTAACAGAAAGGCGCACACGCGGCCTTGTCGAGCGAAGCGTGGCAGGAAATCCGGGTCGGGATGACAAAGGGGAAGGGCGCTTTCATTTGGATTCGATGATGCGGATGATGAACAGCAGGTCCCTCCACTTCGCTACGCTTCGGTCCCACGGCAGGCCGGGACAGGCGGGATGACACTTTCACTGGGCAACGAAAAAGCGAAGGCGTTCGTCCCACGTACGCTGGGGCGAACGTGGGGCACCCGTCGATTCCCTTTAGCTTCCGTGAGGGGGATTGGGCCCAGCCTTCGTTTTTGTTGATTCCCTTTAGCTTCCGTGTGAGGGATTAGGCCCACCCTTCGTTTTTTGCGGAGGGTGGGCTTTTATCTACTAGGCTAGTTTGGCGTCCAGGGTGATTTCGGTGTTGTTTTTGAAGAGGCGGGAGATGGGGCAGTTGGCCTTTGCGTCCTGAGCTGCCTTGTCGAAGGCGGCTTTGTCTGCTCCCGGCACCTTGGCCGTGGTCGCCAAGAGAATCTTGGTGATGGTTGGGCCGGCATCGGTTTTTTCGAAAGTCACCGTGGCCTTGGTCTCGAGTGATTCAGGGGGCAGATTTGCGGTGGTGAGCTGGGCACTCAGCGCCATGGTGAAGCAGCCAGCATGAGCCGCCGCAATCAATTCTTCCGGGTTGGTGCCGATTCCATTCTCAAATCGAGTGCCGAACGAGTATTGGCTGTCCTTTAATACGCCGCTCTGGGTCGAAATCGTGCCTTTGCCATCTTTCAGGCCGCCGTGCCACACTGCACTTGCTGTGCGATCCATACAAACTCCTCTTGAGACAAATTGGACGCGTGAGAGCCGTCCCGTCTCATTGTATTGATGCAAGCCGGGCCAAGGGTAACGAGACCATACGCGCCTGCTCTGTCTGACTGGCCACGTCATGCATCACGAGCTTACCTTCCAACAAGTAATACCCCTGCTGGTCACGGGTGCGGGCGGACCCACGCACAATCGTTCCCTCAAACGAGAACCGGATGCCGTGGACTTGCCGGGTGGTGAACGCCAGTTGCTGCCCCGACAAACGGCTGGTCGCGAAAAAGAAAGTGAGCGGCGTGCCCTCGTCACTCTCGCGGTCGCCCAACCGGGTGATGAAGCCGCTCAACCTGTCAGGTTGCAACTCCACATCTACCAGGCCGCCGGAGCCTAACGAGTATTCGCCCGAGGCGTCCGCCGGGAGCAGGGTGCGGCCACTCGACCGGGTGTCGGTATCGAGCTCGTCGTAGCCCTGGTTAACGCTGCGCCGATGCAATACGGGCTGCGGCGCCCTGGCCTGCCCTCTCAGCGGCGGCGGCCCACACGGAGGAAGGGCTAAGGACAGCAGCACTACGACTTGCCAACGCGAAAATCGCACGGTTGCCTCTAGGGGCCCGATTGCCCGTTGCTCTTCTTTCGGGCTGCTTCAAACTCGTCTCCCGGCTTCCAGTTCACGGGCGCGGACGACAAAGCTTGCCACCCTAGTAAGAACCCGAACTGTGCCAATCTGGCATCGGCACGGAAGTCCATATCGGCGTGATATTCGTCGGTGGGGCGGTGGTATCGCTGGGCATCGTATTCCTCTTTCAGCTTCTTTCCCCACGCTGCCGGGTGGCCTTCGAAGAGATTGCCTTCATCCACGGAAAATGCGGGCACGCCGACACGGGCCAGGCTGAAGTGGTCGGAGCGGTAGTAGATCCCTGCCATCGGCGCATCGTCCGGTTGAATCTCGAAACCGAAGGCGGCTGCTGTTTTCTCGACCACGGGATAGAAGCTGGTGCGCTCCGAGCCCTGGACTTTCACCGAGGCAGGAAGGCCAATGGGCAGCAGCTCATCGAAGTTGAGATCGAGATCGAGGTCGCGAATGGGCTCGGGCGGATGCATACCGAGATACTTGGAGCCTAACAAGCCCTGCTCTTCCGCGGTCACTGACGCGAAATAGACGTTGCGGGGCGGAGGAATTTTCGCGGTTGCATAGGCACGCGCCATTTCCAGGAGGATGCCGCAGCCAGTCGCGTTGTCCACGGCGCCATTGTAGATCTTGTCGCCGGAGCCGGCGGGATCGATTCCCAGGTGATCGTAGTGGGCGGTATAGAGGACGTTTCCGCCCGGACTGGCGTCTGCTCCCGGTACCCTGGCGATCACATTGGCCGAGTCATAGTTGCGCACCTGGCTGACAATGTGCGCCTTGAGGCGGACGGGGAGTTCCACGGCCTTGAATCCGCGCTTTCCGGCGGCTTCGATCATTTGATCCGCATTCATTCCTGCCGCCGCGAAGAGCTTGCGGGCCACGTCGAGTTGTATCCAACTGGCAGCCTGGAGCGCGGAAAGGGGATCGTGACGCAGGTAGGACGTCTCGGTTGATTCGGAGTTGCGTACTACATCCCAACCGTAGCTGGCGAGATCAGTACGGTGAATGACGAGGACTCCGGCTGCTCCCCGGCGAACACCTTCTTCGAATTTGTAGGTCCAACGGCCGTAGTAGGTGAGCGATTTGCCCTGGAAGAAATGAGCGTCGTCGGAGGGCGGCTCGTTGACGATCGCAAGCAGGATTTTTCCTTTGACATCGATGCCGTCGAAGTCATGCCATCGATACTCGGGAGCGTCGATCCCATAGCCTACGAAGACGATGGGAGCGTCCAGGTCCACGCTGGGCGTACCGGTTTGATTTTTGACTACGTAGTCTTCGCCGTACTTCAGCTTGATGGGGGTTCCCTTGGCGGGGACAAAAGTAAAGCTGGTCTGGTCGACTTCTGTGTGCACCGCCATGAGGGGGACAGCCTGGAAATAGGTGCCGTTCTCACCCGCGGGCTTTGCTCCGGACAGAGCAAACTGGGTGGCGATGTATTCCGCAGCCAACTGCCCGCCGCGTTTGCCTGGGCCGCGGCCTTCGAGCAGGTCGCTGGACAGAAAGCGTACGTGGGCACGAATTTTCTCCGGATCAATGCCGGCCGCAGCCTGGCGGGCGGCGGCGGGAACCGTGTCCAGCGCGGGCACTTCGGGCATTTGCAGGGCGTAAGCATACGATGCCGTGAGCAAGAGCACGGGGCAAAGAAATTTCTTCATTGCACATCCTTCGGCATGATTTGTAACCGTCGCAGTACCTTGCGAGCCAACCCGGTCAACGGTAAGGTGCTTAGTTCGGAACTCTTTGTCCATTGACGGGGACTTTCTCCGGATGGAAAGCGAAGGGTGGCTTCGCGCTCGGAAAAGCGGAGAACCTGGACCTGGTAGTTCGTCACGGTGATCGCATGGCGCAGCGTGATTTCTACCCGGTCGTGATCGCGCTCCGACATGGTTACTTCGGGCAGCTCCCACATGCCGGGCATCAGCGAGGAAGAGGAGGAACGCTGCTGGAGCAAGACCTGCGCTAAGCCTGATCGATTGCGGCGCAGCAGCGCGTAGGCGATTTTCCGGTTGCGCATTTTCTTTGACGGCGGTGCCTGATGCTCGCCCCGGGTCGCACAAAATGGCTGCACTGGACATTGGAGACATAAAGGACGCTGGGGCAGACAGATCATTGCTCCCAGTTCCATCATCGACTGGTTGAAGTCTCCAGGGCGTTGGCGATCAAGGAGGCTGGTGGCGCGGGTGCGAAGCCATTTCGCCCGGGCTGCCGGCGCGGGGGGCGGTTCGTGTTCAGGAAAGACGCGTAGAAGGACGCGCTCGACATTACCGTCGACAACTGCAACGGGCTCGCCGAAGGCGATGCTGGCAATCGCCGAGGAGGTGTACTCTCCGATCCCGGGCAGTTTGCGGAGCTGTTCGGCGGTACGGGGGAGGACCCCATGGTGGTCCTGGACGACTACCTTGGCTGCCTTGTGCATCAGCTTGGCGCGGCGGTAGTAGCCGAGGCCGCTCCAGGCGGCTAGTACAGCTGGTTCTTCCGCCTGGGCTAGAGCGGTTACGGTGGGGAACAGGGTCAGGAAGCGGGCGTAATAGTCGAGGACGGCGGCGACTCGGGTCTGCTGGAGCATGATTTCGGAGACCCAGATGGGGTAGGGGTCAGAGGTTTGCCGCCAGGGAAGATCACGGGCGTGAGAATCGAACCAGGCCAACAGCTCTCGCTGAAATTTTTGGATCACTGCCGGACGGATGACCACGTTTCGAATGTATCAGAGGGGGAGAGAGACAGCAGGTCGCTCGGCTTCGGTCCCCCGGGATGACAAAGGGGTGGGTGGTGCTTCCATTGAGCGCCTGGGAAGTGGATGGACGGATGACACTTCTGTTTGGATGTTGGGGTCTGTAATGGAGAATTCGCGAAGGCCGGAGGGCGCACCGCAGATCCCTCGGCTTCGCTCGGGATGACAAAGGGGAGGGTGGTGCTTCCATTGAGCGCCTGGGAAGTGGATGGACGGAAACAGCAGGTCCCTCCACTCGCTTCGGCCGGGATGACAATTCTGTTTGGATGTTGGGGGTTGTAACGGAGAATTCGGGAGGGCCGAAGGGCGCAATGCAGATCCCTCGGCTTCGCTCGGGATGACAAAGGGGAGGGTGGTGCTTTCAGTCAGCGTAGTGAGTGGATGGATGGAACAGCAGGTCCCTCCACTACGCTTCGCTTCGGTCGGGATGACACTTCTGTTTGGGTATTGGGGTTTGTAACGGAAAATTCGGGAAGGCCGAAGGGCGCAACGCAGATCCCTCGGCTTCGCTCGGGATTGACAAAGGGAAGGGCGGGGCATTCAGTCAGCGTCTGCTTAGGTCCCTCCACTTCGCTTCGCTCCGGTCGGGATGACACTTCGTTTTGGGTGTTGGGGTTGGTAACGGAAAATTCGGGAAGGCCGAAGGACGCACCGCAGATCCCTCGGCTTCGCTCGGGATGACAAAGGGGAGGGCGGGGCATTCAGTCAGCGTCTGCTTAGGTCCCTCCACTTCGCTTCGCTCCGGTCGGGATGACACTTCGTTGGGAGCACGAGAAGTCTCGGATTACGGGGTTTGGGGTTGTTCGGTGTGGACGGTGAGGATCCAGCCCTGGGCTACTTGCTGCCAGACGCTGATTGCAGAGAGGGTTTGGGGTGGGCCTCCGCCTGTGGAGAGTTGCAGGGTGTAGTTGAGGGTCATGTCTGGGCCGTTTGGCTTGACGACCATGGCGGTTATGTTGAAGTCCGTTAGATTCAGGCCTTGCAGATAGGGCACGACTTGATCTTTGGCGAGTACTTTTCCTCCGGCGCTGTACATGACGTTGGCGGCAAGCATTCCGGGGAGCTGCTGCCAGTTCTTTGCTTTCACCGCTGACCAGAAGAGTCGTTCGTACTGCTCCGCGCTGGTTGTGGACTTAACCGTGGGCGGATTTTTTACTCCATAAATAGTGCAGCCGCTCAAAGTCATGGCGGCGGCAAGCAGACTGGCAATCCAGATCGCGCGCATTGCCCCCATTGGAGCACAAAAAAGGCTGCCATTGTTAGGCAGCCTTTCTGTACTCGTATGACTACGAAATGCTAGTCACCCATGACTGGCTCTTCACTGGCCGCCTTCGGAGCCGCCTTAGGCGCCGGCGCGATCAAGGTGTCGAGGGGAATGAAGCCTTCCTTCGGCTTCTCTCCCAGGACATGCTCGCGATAAAGCCGAGCCATTTTTGCGTTTTCCGCGTCCGCCTTGATCTTGGTGTCGCGGGCCCTGAGCTTTTCCTCGCGGGAGTTCTTGGCAATGCCCAGCTTGTCGAGCGTGTCGTTGGCCGAGGCCATCACATGCTCCTGGTTAAGCAGGAGCGTGTGCTGCGCATCGCCCATGCCGACCTTCTTGCCGCCGGCAAAGATTTCGTGCCTGCCATGCTCCTCGTACCACTTGGTGAGGGTCGAGGTCATGTGCATTTTCTCGATGATGTTGCGCCAGCCCACGCCGGTGTTGTAGGCGCAGAAGGAGATCTCACCTTCCTGCGTGGCGTAGGGAATGATGCACTGCTCGGTGCGGCGGAAGTCGTAGTTGAAGAGGTCCTGGAACCACATGCCGGCGATGAAGAGGAAGTTCCAGCGATCGGCACGGCGCATTTCAATATCCGCCATGGTGCGATCGGCCTTCACCGAACCGTAGTTGCGCTTGGTTGAGCCGGAGAACTTGTCGAACTTCTTCAGCAAATCCGTGATGCGCATGTGGGTCGGCGCCTTGAGCGGGTTGTAGTTCCGCAGAAGAGCCAAGGTAATGCCCAGGAGCGAGAGGGTCTTGCCGCGAGCAGCATCGTTCAGCTTGGCGATATCCTTCGCCAAACGGTCTGCATTCAAGAACGCAGTGACGGGAACGGCTTCCTTGGTTTCCTTGTCGATCATGATCGCCATGCCGATGCCGCAGTTGGGGTGGCATCCGCAGGAGATCTGACCCCACTCGCGATCCGGTCCGTGGACCAGGTCGGCGAAGTCGGAGAAGGTGCTCATGAAGCTGATGGGGAACCAGTCGCGGGTGGGCTCGCCCAGACCGGTCTGATTCTTCACATCGTGGGCCATGTGGCTGAGGGTGTAGCGCTGCGCCTGACGGCGCTCGTCGCTGACCGCCTCGTCACGGCCGGTGAAGGAAACCGGCTGGAAGCTGAGGAAGTTGATCTTCTTCGGATTGTCGAGCGCGAACTGAATGATGTGGCCGACCTGCTCGTTGTTGATGCCGTTGATGATCGTCGTGACGGGCACGATATCGACACCGGCTTCGTGCAGGTTGTGGATGGCCTGGAGCTTTACGTCGAACAGGTTGCCGACCTTGCGGTGAGAGTTGGCCGCATTGCCGATGCCATCGAACTGGAGATAGGCATAGCGCAGGCCAGCCTCGGCTGCGGCGCGGCAAAGTTCCTTGCTCTTGGCAAACTCGATGCCGTTAGTTGCAGCCTGCACCGACTCATAACCGACTTTGCGGGCGTAGGCGATTGCGTCGAGGAAGTAGGGCGAGAGGGTGGGCTCTCCACCGGAGAACTGAACCGACATCTGGCGGCGGGGCTTGATGCTGACCGCGTTGTCCAGCATGGTCTTGATCTCGTCCCAGGTAAGTTCGTGGACAAAGCCAACCTGATTGGCATCCATGAAGCAGGGATCGCACATCATGTTGCAGCGGTTGGTCAAATCGATGGTCAGAACTGAACCGCGGCCGTGGGTCACCGTCGAGGTGCCATGGTTATGCAGTTTTTCGTCATTGTGGGCCACAATGTCGCGGCCGGGGAAAACCTCTTCGAGGTGCTTGAAGAAAGCCGGATCGATGGACATGACATCTTCGAAATGACCATGGGTGGGGCAGTCTTTCACCATCAGGATCTTGCCGTCGCGCTCGATGATCTGGGCCTTGATTTCGCCCACTTTCTCATTCAGGAGCACTTCGTGGGGTAGCTTGCCGTCGATGATCTGCTGGCGGATTTCAGGGACGCACTTGGGACACAGTGAGTCGGTGCTGCGCGGCCAGCCGAGCGGGGGTTTTTCTTTCTGGTAGGACTTCAGCAGCGGCTTATCAGACCACTTCGGGGTGAAGGAGGGATTAGGACTGATGCGGTTCACTCGTTCAAAAACCGACCAGGCGCCTTGCGCGAGAATCGTTACCGCTCTCTCTGAATATTTGACGGCTCTGGACATGAGGTCTCCTGAATTTGATCGAAGCTGAAATGCTGGGCCGAAGGCACTGAAGAATCTGATAGTTGGACCCTCTGGAAGCGGGGTCAACCCAGTTATAGAGTACGAGCTTCGCGCGACAGGCCGAAATGAGTCGCGGTGAACTGCGTGAAAGACGAGGCGGATGGCAAGGTATCGATTTGAACGGTTATGGTGCAGATCATGACGGTGTCGATCTGGGTTCCCGGCGACGTTCGGACTATTCCTGGGACGAGCCGCCCTCGGCGATGGCTACGCGGTTGATCAACCGCTGCACAATGACCACCTGGACATTGACGTGGCGCGCCAGATCGGGGACGAATTCGGTGATGGCATTGCCGATCGGGTCGGTGGCCAGGGAAGTGGAGATGCGGGCTGCACTGGCGCCAAAACTATGCTTGCGGCCGGGGACATACACGTTGCCAAGTGAGTTGGTGCAGATAGTGCCAACCACGGTGGAGTAGTTGAACATGGGTACGCCCTGGTCACTCTGGGAGATCACCACCGCATCGATGACATGCAGGATTCGGCGGCCGACGGAGAGATTCGGCATGCGATGGTAGTGCGGATCCTGGTGGGTAATGGCCGGGATGAGAAAGGTGCCGAAGAATTCGCCGGTCATATCCTGGGAGAGCGAGACACCGGCATTCTTGGCAAACCCTTTGAATCCGGGTCCGTCGGCGGTATGGGAGTCAGCGAGGATGCTGATCGCAGAGAGGCCGCCGATGGTCAGCAAATTGTAGGGATCGCTGACATTTCTTGCCGCCAGGATGAACTTCTGTTTGGCCGTCAGCGGAAGGGGAGTTGCCGAGTCCAGGAAGCGGTTGAACATAGGAATATTGGGCTGGCAACTCATGATCGTCTCCGCTGGGCTGGAGGAATCCGGGCGACACTCGGAACGGACGCCGAAAATGTTGGGGCGAGCGGCGGGCGGTACGGGCATCATGCCTGGAGCGGGCGGGCTGACGGGGGGAAATCCAGGACGGCTGTTACCGCGCTGCCCCGGGCTTTGTTTTTGGCCGAAGACTCCGTCACTGGGCCTGCCGGGGTTGGTATTGGCCGGCGAGGGACCCTGAACCGGGGCGGCGACCGACGGCTGCGGTGCGTCGGGCAGGTTCCGGGGCGGAGTTTGCTGCTGCCCGAGAAGTGCCTCCCGCCCCAGCAGAAGGGTCGCCAGCAGGAGAACTCGGTTAACAACGCGTCTCATCAATCTCTAGGCGGCAGAACCCGTTCGCCCTTTACTCGAGGCGAAGTTTCTTCATGATTGGAAACTTACGCACGATGTTGGGTAGGAACTCAAGGACCAGGTTGCCGCCAGCGTCGGTGGCGATCGAGGTCGCGAAAGTGAGCCCTACGACCTTGGCAGTATGACTGGGTTCGGGATAATACGTAAGCGTGAGCGCGGCAGCGGCTGCGCGACCAGTGATCCCGGAGTAATTGAACCCCTCAGTCCCATCATCACTGCGTCGAATGAGCGCCTGGCGGGCGGACAGGAGGCTGCGACGGATGAAGCTGCCTCGTTCGATGCGGTAATACCGTGGGTCCTGATGAAAGGCGGCGGCCAGAAGTCCATCGGAGAAAACCCGGACGCTGGCGGAGCGCAGCATGGCTGCTCCAAGCTTGTCACCAAAGGCGCCGAGGTCATGGCCGTACTTGGGGTCGGTTTCAAAGATCTGCTCATAGCCGGCGGAATACAGGCCCGGAAGCAGAGTAATGGGCCGGGCAACTTCGGTGAAGGAAAAGATCACTTTGTTGGCGGGGGTGAACTGCTGTGCCTGCTGTCCCGGCTCGATCACCTGGGCATATTTTCGCGCGGGCGGAAGGGGAGCGAGAGCCGCCGGTTGAGTCGCCGGGGCAAATTGCTGGGCGGGCTGCTGTGCGAGGCCCGAGGCGGTAAGGATTAGCGAAAATAGCAGCAAGCGGCGACAGCTTTGCAGGGAATTCGTCAAAACACCCCTTTCCGTTCCAGGTTCGTCCTACTTTCAGTCTATGCGGCCACGGGTAGGGACGGGCCGGGTAGTTCTTCAAGGATTGCGGTGCGGTACTCTACCTGTGCGGATACTCCCGCGTACGCAGGGCTACGGGAGAAGATGCAGGATTGAGGGGTTATGGTTGACCAGCAAAGCCAGGGTCCGTTTGAAGACAAGGGCAAGGGCCGGTTTGAAAATTTCGGCAAGAGGGTGGACGAGCGGGTAAGCCAGGGTTTGCCGAAGGTCGAAGAAGAAGTGAAAAAGGTGATCGCCTTTCTCAACGATCAAGTGGTACCCCGACTACGGCAGGATTCCTCGCAGGCGCTGCACGCTGCGGCGGAACGGTTGCGTAAATTGGCCGAACAGCTCGACGACAGCCCCGGCAGCGGAGAGCGCTAAGGTGTCGCGGGCAACCGGCGTGTGCCGCCAGGCACTGCGCACAGTGCCGCAACTTATGCTGATAGGCGCTGTAACGGCGCTTGGTACCGGGTGCCGGCATAAAACGTCGCCGGTTGCGGTGGCCCCTCCGCCCGCGCTCGCGCCGGCGCCCCCGGCTAGTCCTGCTTCCCCTTCTGAGCCGATTTCCAACTCACCGGCGCCGGCGCCGGCTTCCGCCGGAGTAGCGGACAGCCAGGCGGACGCGGACTTTGTTAGCTCGCACCCGGTGATCTTCAGCGAGGAGGGGATGGCTAGCTGGTATGGACCTCCCTATGACAAGCGGCGGGGCGCCAACGGCGAGATCTTCAACAAGGATGCGTTGACCGCGGCCCATCGAACGCTTCCCATGAATTCGCTGATCAGGGTCACGAATCTGACCACCGGGCAGTCGGCGGTTTTACGGATTACCGATCGCGGACCGTTTGTTCATGATCGGATGCTGGATTTATCGCTGGCATCCGCCAAAGCGATTGGAGTGTGGCGGCCGGGCGTGGCTCGCGTTCGGGTGGAGGTGTTCGCCGCTCCGTCGCCTTTGGATCAGGGTGGCCGGTGGTGCGTGCAGGTGGGCGCGTTCAAGAGCGAAAAAGGGGCGGAGAAATTGCGTGACCAGCTCACGCGCAAATATCGTACTGCGAATGTGATCGAGTTCACCGGGCCTACTGGGCATTGGGTGCGGATTCGCCCCCAGGGGGACGATAAGGGACGGGCGGTTGAAATTGCGCACGGGATTGAGGCGAGCGAGGGTGAGGCTTATTTGGTTCGGCTTGATTGAGGGTTGGAAAAACATTTCCAGGAGGGGTCTGTAGAACTGCAGAAACCTCGGCTTCGCTCGGGATGACAAAGGGGAGGGTGGCGCTTCCATTAAGATTCGATGCTGCGGACGATGAACAGCAGGTCCCTCCACTGCGCTTCGCTCCGGTCGGGATGACACTTCTGTTTGGGGGTTGAGGTTTTAGACGGAGAGTTCGCGAGCGGTTTTTCCTGGACGTCTGTTGAGTTCTTAACGTAACAACTAGTGATCACTTACCGGAGCGTGGATTCGTGGTTTTGGTGCTTGCTGCCATTCCGAAGCTGGTTTATTCGCTTCCTCCCGGTGAGTTGGAACGGGCTCGTTCGCTCTACCATTGGCGCACTGGGCTTGATTTTGGCTCGACGCTTTGGAGCGTGCTGGTTCTGCTGGCTTTGCTGAATTTTCGATGGGCGGCGGCCCTGGGGGCTTGGGCGGCTTCGGTCACTGCGAAGCCTTGGGTGCAGGGACTTTGCTTCGCCCCAGTGTTTCTTCTGCTGCTCACGATGCTTGATTTGCCAATCGCTATCCTGCGGCACCACATCTCGCTCAGTTACGGTCAGTCGATCCAGGGTTGGGGCAGTTGGTTCGTCGACTGGAGCAAGGCACTGATGCTTGATCTGATTTCGGGAACTGTAGTGCTTTCCGTGCTCTTCGCACTCATCCGAAAGTCGCGCAAGTGGTGGCTCTGGTTGTGGGTTGTGTCGGTACCGATGCAGGTTCTCGTCGTCTTCGTGCTGCCCCTGGTGGTCGATCCCATGTTCAATCACTTCGAACCCATGGCACAGACCAGTCCGGCGCTGGTGCAGAAACTGGAGGAAGTGGTCGGCAAGACGGGGGTTTCGATCCCACCGGCACGGATGTTTCTGATGAAGGCGAGCGAAAAGTACACCAGCTCAAATGCCTACGTCACCGGGTTTGGCTCCTCACGGCGCGTGGTGGTGTGGGACAACACGATCAAACATTCTCCTCCGGATGAAATTCTATTGGTCTTCGGCCACGAGCTTGGCCATTACGTGCTGCATCACATCGAACGCGGCCTGGCTATCGGGGCAGTCTTGTCTCTTTTCTTTCTGTGGATCGGATCTCGCCTGGCACGCTGGCTGGTCTTGCGCTACGGTCCGCACTGGCATATCGCATCACTCGAAGAGTGGGGAGCGACGGCGGTGTTGTTGCTGGTGCTGACGATCCTGACCTTTGTTGCCGAGCCGATCGGCAACAGTATCAGCCGCGCACAAGAGCACCAGGCGGATGTCTTCGGGAGCGAGGTGGTCCATGGCATCGTGGCAGAGCCGCAAAAGGTCGGAGCTCAGTCGTTCCAGCGGCTGGGGGAAGAATCGCTCGAGTATCCGTATCCGTCGCCGTTCGTCGTCTTCTGGACGTATACTCACCCGCCGATTGCCGAACGAGAGGCATTCGCGGCAAAATACGATCCCTGGCAGCAAGGCGCCCAACCCCGGTACTTCAGCAAGTAGGATGGTTACGTATGGCTTGTTTGTTCTGCAAAATCGTTGGCGGGGAGATTCCTTCAAAGAAGGTGTTTGAAGACGATCTGACCTACGCATTCAGAGATATCAACCCGCAGGCACCCACGCATGTCCTGGTTGTGCCGCGCAAACACATTGCTTCGCTGGCGGAGACGAGTGTTGAGGATCAGGGAATGCTGGGGTATTTGCATTTGATCGCGGCGCGGATTGCGCGGAGTGAGGGATTGGAGAATGGGTTTCGCACGGTGATCAATACTGGGCCGGATGGGGGGCAGACGGTGGATCACTTGCACGTGCATTTGCTTGGCGGCCGCGGGATGGGTTGGCCTCCAGGGTAGGGTTTGCGATTTTCGTAACTACTATTGAGATTTATTGGTTGTCGAAGATGTTTCCAGGAGAGGTCCGCGGAACCGCAGATCCCTCGGCTTCGCTCGGGATGACAAAGGGGAGGGTGGCGCTTCCAGTAGAGAGGGGTTAGTGGCTGAGGATTGGTGGCAGGTCGAGTGGAACAGCAGGTCCCTCCACTTCGCTTCGCTCCGGATGACAATGCAGGGAGATCGGATGAGGTATCCGATCTCCGCGGGTTAGGGTTTTTAGGCTTCTACGGCTTCGACCTCGGCGTCGAGTCCGTGACGGCGCAGGAGGTTGGGCAGGTTCTGGGAAAAGGCGGAGCGCGGCATCACCATGTCACAGCCGGCCTCCATGGCCTTTGCCTTCAGGTCGCCTTGCAGATGTGAGAGGAAACCGATCACTGAGGTGCCGCGCTTCATCTTGCTCTTGAGGCGGGGGATCAAGGTGAGGGGTTTGGCGCCGACATTGTTCAAATCAAAAACGATCAGCGAGGGACGAGTTCCCTCCGGCCCATCCGCCAGACGGGACACTATGTCCTTGTCAGCCTTCACAAAGGCAACCTTTACGCCTATCTTTCGGGCCGTCTCCTGAATTTTGGCGAGGAAAAAGAGGTCTTCGATGAAGCAGTAAATGCGGACCGGAGCGTCTTCCCGAAGCGGGGCTACGACGGACTCCCTGGGTGCAGGTTCTGCGAAGTGGCCATTCTGGTAGTGACCATTCTGGCCGTTGCCACGGAACTCGGCCGTGGAATAAGGTGCGTCGGCGGTGTTTCCGTTGACCACGCGATAGCTGTGATCCATGGGGCCGACAAATGTCTGCTGACGACGCTGCTTGCCCTTGCGCCGACCACCACCACCGCCACCGTTGTTGACCGCCCCGTGAGGACTGCCATTGCCGTTCTTGGCAGTGAAGCGGTTCTGGCCGGAGGACTTGCCCTTCGCCGCCTTTTTGGGCGGATGGGGTTGGCCAGTTCCTGGGCCCGGCTCAGCGCCGGCCTTAGCCTGATTGTTTGCGTATCCTTTACGTCTGCGGCGCCGGCGACGATGCCCTTGCCCTTCACTTTGTCCCGCAGGCTGGGCCTGATTAGGCTGAGCCTGGGGTTGGTTTTGCTCTGTCATGCATGCACATCCCGGTGCGTTGGCAATTCTTGCAGCTTGCTCTGGTAAAACCATCCCCAGACCGGGGCAGAGCTTCGCTGCAACTCATGTTTCCACTTGGTTGATGGCCAGAGGCCATGTCCCACGCACTCAAAAGGAACTTTTCCAAAAGATTACGGTTTGGGGGTGGAACCTATGGTTTGATCTCTCAAACAAACTACTGGTGTTGTCTGTACCGCTATTGTTTGGCCCAGCGACGAAACATCACTATTTGGGCCAGCAGGTGCGACGCGGCAGAAAAACCCTATTGACTCTCGAGAATTGCGGCGAGCCTGGCTCACTTAGGAGTACTGGCTTCAGCCGCTCGATAGGCAAAACCGATAATACACAGAGAGGACGCCCAAGAGCAAGTGCTATTCGGAGAGCTAAGGTTCCAGTCGTAAGAACGATTGTGTTACGGGCGGATCACACAGGAGAACCAGCAGGAATGATCGTCAAAAAATCGAAAAGCCACGGGTAAGTGGCTTTTCTGATGGCCAATCACTGGCCTCCCAAGGGTCCCCCGCGGACTTGGTCTGCGGGATGTGAGGTCCGGTTTGCGGCTGGTCCCGGTAGAACCTGGGCTCTGCTCGCCGGATCTGAGGCGCCGGACTCGCTCTTCAAGGCGAGCCACGTGCGTCGCTGGCTGTCTTTGTAATAGCAGTTCACGTGCCGTTTATCATGTTACCTATTATCAAGTAGTTAGCTCGCGAGGCAGTCACGCTGTGTCCGGTTTATGGAAGCCTTACGGGGACAATGATTCTGGAATTCATAGAAACTTAGCGCTGGCAGTGGGGACAATAGTGCGTCCCCCGGCCGGCCAGGACCGTGCGCCGAATCGGAGTCCGACATACCAGGCAAGGCTGTCCGGTGCGCATGTAGACGCGATGTTCGAGTTGGAAGAAGCCTTCCTTACCGTTCGCGTCCACATAGTCAGAAACAGACGATCCACCCAGCGCAATTGCCTCGGCGAGGACGCTCTGCACGCTGGCATGGAGGCGATCCAGTTCGGTACGTTTGAGACGGCTGGCCATCCTGCGAGGACGGATGCCGGCGCGGAATAGACTTTCATCGGCATAAATGTTCCCCACGCCCTGAAGTAGTTTTTGATTTAACAAGGCAGCCTTGATGGATGTGCGGCGGGGCCGGAAGAGCGCGGCAAACTCATCCTGAGAAATCTTGAGAGGCTCCTGGCCTGTGCCCGCGAAGGGCGTCGTCTTCCTGGTGGAGAGGCCGTACAATCCCATGCGGCCGAAGCGCCTGGGGTCTACAAAGCGGAGTTCCCTGCCGGAAGCCAAGTGCAGGATGCCGTGCGTGTGGCGCGGAATGGGGGTTTCGGGATCTGCGACCAGCAGGCGACCGCTCATACCCAGGTGCACGATCCATTGCAAGCTGGGCGTCCGGCCCGCTCCCAGATCGAAGACGATGTGTTTGCCCACGCGGTAGACGCGGTCGATGGGTCGGCCGGGCAGCTCTGCGGCCATGAGCCGAGGAGAGGTTTTGAATGGCTCAGGTTTTTCGCTGAACCAGGTGTTTTCGATACGATCTCCGCGCAAACGCTCATCGACCCCGCGCGCGATGGTTTCAACCTCAGGCAGTTCCGGCATGTTTCCCTGTCTGTCATTGTCGCAGAGGCTTGGCCGACACCCGGCGTCGTTATATGATCAAGAGTCGGAATCAGCTGCGCCGCCACGCCAGACTGGTCTGTCACATTTCCACTCAACCCCCTTCGCAGGTTTAAAGATGTTGGATCAAAAGGCCGAACCGGCAGGGGAAGAGTGCGTCACACGAAATTGATTGGAGTACATGCGAGCCAAGACTGCAGTAGTACTGGGTGCCCAATGGGGCGACGAGGGTAAGGGAAAGATCGTTGACGTTCTTTCCGATAGATTTGCGGTGGTTACGCGCTACGCCGGCGGCCACAACGCGGGGCATACGGTCATCATCCGGGGACAGAAGTTCGTCCTGCAGCTGGTGCCCTGCGGGGTTTTGCGGCCAGATTGCCGTGCCGTGATCGGCAACGGCGTCGTGCTCGACCCGCTGGCCTTCCTCAAGGAAATCGGCAAGCTTCGCGAGCTGGGAGTGAACGTCGACGAGCAGCTTTTTGTTTCCAATCGCGCGCAGGTGATTCTTCCCTACCATCGCATGATCGAGCTGGCGTCGGAGAATGCTCCCGGGCGGCAGAAAATCGGCACCACCAGCCGTGGCATTGGTCCCGCATATGAAGACAAGATGCATCGCAGCGGGCTGCGAGTGATCGACCTGCTGAACCGAAGCCTGCTCAAGACACACATAGAAAACGCGTGCAACGAGAAGAACGCGGTGGCGCATGCGCTTTTCGGGACTGATCCATTGGACCCGATCAAGATGTACGACGAATACGCGGAGGCGGCGGAACGCGTCCGGCCGTTTGTTACGGACACGGAAAAGCTGCTAAACGACGCTATCCGTCAGGGCAAGAGCGTCATGTTTGAAGGCGCCCAGGGGACCATGCTGGACATTGATCATGGGACTTATCCGTTTGTGACCTCTTCTTCGGCCACTGCCGGAGGGGCGGTGATCGGTACGGGTGTGGGGCCGACCATGATCGGCACGGTCATCGGCGTGACCAAGGCGTATGTCACGCGGGTGGGCGAGGGTCCGTTCCCGACCGAGATCTGGGGCGAGGCCAGCGACCTGCTGCGCGCTCGCGGGCAGGAGTACGGGGCGGTTACCGGTCGGCCGCGCCGCTGCGGCTGGCTCGATCTCCCGCTGTTGCGCTATTCCAATGAGATCAACGGCACGGAATGGCTGGTGGTGACCAAGCTGGATGTGCTGGACAGCCTGGCGGAGATTCCTATCTGCACCGGCTATCGCATTGAGGGCAAGAACAGCGACACCATCCCGGCGGATGTGAGCGGCTTTGAAAAGATTGAGCCGGTCTACACCAAGCTGGAAGGATGGCAGACCTCGACCGAAGGCATCACCGACTTTGAGCGGCTGCCGCAAGCGGCGCAGAAATACCTTCGTTTTCTGGAAGCGGAGTCGGGCGCCCGCATCGGCATGGTCTCGACCGGTCCCGATCGGGAGCAGACGATGATACTTCCCGGATTCTCTGCCGCGCTGGACTGGATGCACTCGGTTTGATCGGATAGATTAGAGGCACCATGGTCAGCTATATCGTACGCATGCGATTTGCCGCTGAAGAACGTGAAAATGTTAGCGATATTCTGCGCCAGTTAGCCCTCGCCTCGCGCCAGGAGCCGGGCTGTGTCAGCTTCATCCCGCATACCGTGGAGGACGACCCAGCGACGGTCGTGATCTACGAGCAATACAAGGACCGGGCCGCGAGCGAGCTCCATCGCACCACTCCTCACTTCAAGAAGTTCGTTGTCGGCGGGCTTTACCAGTTGATGCGGGAGCGAGAGGTGGAGAATTTGACCGCAGTGGTCTAGATTGACAGGCCCCTGGGCGGGTTCCCCATCCAATGCCCGTGGCATTGCGTTCAACCCCGAAAACTGTCACTCTGGAGTTTCAATTTTGACTGGTCATCCGGACGCGGACTAACATCCGATACGCTATGGGCGCTCATTCCGAGCATCGTTGGCTGTTTCCTACGGTCGGCAGACTGTCCCTTGTCCTTATATTGCTGTGCGGGGCCGGCAATCAGGCCTATGCTGGTTTTCCCCACCGTGACAATGCCCATAAGGAAATTGAAGGACTCGAACTGGACTGGCGTCAGGCCCAGCTGACGAATAACGTCGCGGCCGCCGATCGACTCCTGGCTGATGACTATCTGGGAATAAGCTCCAATGGCACCCTGGAGACCAAGGCGGATGAACTCACCCGCCGGCGCAGTGGAACTCTCCACATCACGCAGCTCGATCTAAGCGATATCAAGGTAAGGATTTACGGGGATACCGCCGTGGTCACGTCGAAGGCTGACGTAGTGGGGAAGAATGGCGACCGGGATATCAGCGGACGGTTCCGGTATACGCGGGTTTATAGCAATCGGGACGGTCAGTGGCGGATCGTGAGCTTTGAGGCCAGCCGGATTTCGGGCAATAGCGAGGAAGACAAGAAGTAACGCGACGTGCAGACGTACGCTCCTCAAAGCGTGGGGTGACCCCCGTGCTTCTTTCGAAGGTCAAAAAAAAGTTAAGGTTCGCTGTCTCCCACATCTCGCGAAAAACGAGCGAGATATGGGGCACCCCATGCTCTGTGGAAGGGAAAAAGAGTGTTGGGCAGTTGCTCAACGCGCGGCCAGGATGGCGTCGGCTATGGAGGATGCTTCTCGGGTTGGGCGCACGTCGTGAACCCTTACCAGATGGGCTCCGGCCAGGATGGCGGCGGTTGCGGCTGCCAAGGAGGCGTTTCCCCGGCGATCGACCGGCATTTCCACGCCTTTGTTTAGCGGCGCCAGGGTTTTGCCCAGAAAGCTTTTGCGAGAGGGGCCTGCGAGGAGCGGTTGCCCCAGGGTTCCCAGGTCTTCCAGGCCGGCGAGCAAGGAGTAGTTCTGGTCGTGAATGATCCCGAAACCGAAGCCGGGGTCGAGGACGATCTGCTCGCGCTCGATTCCCGCTTCCAACGCTTGGTGTAGCCGCTGAGCCAATGCCTGACGGACGAGAGGGACGACTTGCTTTGGATCCAGGGCGGGTAGCGAACTCCACTCGTCTGGCCTGCCGCGGGTGTGCATCAAGACCACACCACAACGGGCGGCGAAACAGACCTGGGCCATGGCTTCATCCCAGAGAAATCCGCTCACATCGTTGACGATCTCGACTCCGGCATCCAGAGCGGCGGCGGCGGTCTGCGATTTATAGGTATCGATGGAGAGAATGGCCTGCGGATGATGGCGCAGGATGCCTTTGATGACGGGGAGGATGCGATCGATCTCCTCCCGAACATCCAACGGCTTGCGCTTTCCCGGCCGGGTGGATTCGCCCCCGATATCGACGATATCGGCTCCCTGCTCGAACATGGCGAGGGCGTGTTCGATCGCAGCCGCAGGCGTGCTGAAGGCGCCGGCGTCAGAAAAGGAGTCGGGAGTGGTGTTCAGCACCCCCATGACCACGGTCCGCTCGCCCAAGGGCAAGGATCGGGTGCGCAACTTCCAATTGCAGCGAGAACGTACGGCAAAGGACATCTTCTGCCATTCTAGTGAGGTACACTCCGCGAAGACATGCAACCGAGCTCTCCCTATCTCAGCCTGTTGCTGCTTGGCGCCATGCTTTCTCCTGCGCCCCGGCCGAAACACAAGGTGGTTCCCCTGCCTCTGGCGGTGGCGCGCATTCTCGCCGATCCCGCGGTGAGCCAGGCGCACTGGGGCGTGTCGGTTGTTGCGCTGAGCGGGACCCCCATCTACAAGCTCAATGACAACCAGTATTTCAACCCGGCGTCCAACGCCAAGATGTTTACCACTGCGGCGGCGTATGCCCTTTTGCCGAGCGGCCTTACCTTCACCACGCTGGTCTCAGCAAACGCTCCCGTTGGCAGCGGAGGAGCGGTAGCGGGCGATATCACTATTTTCGGCGTAGGTGATCCCAACATTTCGGGCCGCACGATGCCGTTTGGTCTCAGGACGGAACGTACCGGTCCGCCGCTGGCGGCGCTCGAGGATATGGCCGACCAGATCGTGCGCCATGGGGTGCACTCGGTGTCGGGAGATATCGTCGGCGACGACACCTGGTTTGTCTACGAGCGCTACGGCGCAGGATGGAGTTGGGACGATCTGCAATGGGGTTATGGAGCGCCGGTTTCGGCTTTGAGCGTGAACGACAATGAGGTGTATCTCAACGCCGTACCGGGGGCGCAGGTGGGAAACACCGCGGTGGTGTCCTGGCTGCCCGCGACACCCTACTATGCGGTCGAAAACTCGCTGACCACCAGCGCTCCAGGCGATCCGGGTAAGCCCGGAGTGGAGCGCGCGCCAGGCTCCATGACGGTGCGGATCTTTGGCCTTACTCCGCTGGGCCAACCGGGCCTGCACACCTCCCTGGCGATCGAGGACCCGGCGGAGTATGCAGCCAAGGCGCTGCGGGGAATGCTGCTGGCGCGCGGGGTACAGGTCAACGGCAAAGCTCGCGCGCAACATCGCCTGCCGGTGGATACCAGTGATTTCCTTGCGGCACAGCAAGCGCCGGTTGCGCTTCATCCCATTACCATCGAAACGGTTCAGTCGGCCGCCGCTGGATCCGTCGTTCTCGCCTCGCATGTGTCGCCGCCACTGGGTGACGACTTGGTGGTCACGAATAAGGTCAGCCAGAATTTGCATGCCGAGATCACGCTTAGGACGCTGGGGAAGTTTGAAAGCTCGGATGGCTCGCTGCTCGAGGGGACGCGGGTGGTGCGGCAGTTTCTTGTGTCCGCCGGGGTCGCGCCAACGGACTTTGTCCTCTATGACGGTTGCGGGCTGTCGGTCCAGGATCTGGCTACGCCGCGGGCGTTTACTACGCTGCTGGCTTATGCGGCAAAGCAGAGCTGGGGGGAGGCGTTTCGGACTTCCTTTCCGGTGGGGGGAGTGGACGGCTCTCTCTCTGGCCGCTTCAAGCATGCAGCGGTCGACGGCAAGGTTTTCGCCAAGACAGGGACGCTGGGAGAAGCGCGCGCGCTAAGCGGCTACGTGGTGACGGCCACCGGCCAGACGGTCGCGTTCTCTATTATGTGCACGGATCACAATCCATCCGGTTCGGCGGACCGCGCGGCGATGGATAAGATCGTGGCTGCGATCGCGGGGGCTAATTAGACCCTTGAGAAGCTGCCGGTTGAGGTTCGTGGCATCCCACATCTCGCGAAAAACGAGCGAGATGTGGGGCACCCTCAGTTCTGTTGTGGAGTACAGGTTGGGGGTGTTTGAATTGAAGCGGCTCGTGTTTCCTGGATTGGCGCTGGTATTGGGATGCCATCAGATGACACCTTCCAAGCCTTTGAACGAGCTCACGCAGCGGGAAGCTGCAGGGCACCAGATTTTTGTGAGCCAGTGTTCCAGCTGCCACTACGCCAACACGGAAAAGGGCCTCAACGGTCCGGGGCTTGAGGGCCTTTTTCGTAAGCCTTATCTGCCCAGCGGCGGAGCGGCGAATGATGCCCGGGTCGAGGTGGTGATCACACGGGGCAGAAACATGATGCCGGCGCTGGGCAATACACTGTCTGATCAGCAACTGGAAGACTTGATGGCCTACCTGCACACACTATGACCGACCGGAAGCTACCGCTGCCTGGTATGGCCGCGATCTCACTTTGGATGCTGGCGCTGTCCCTGATGGGCGTGGCGGGGGTGCTGACCGGGCACTATCCGGCTGGGGGGGCCAGGGTTGGGATCCTGATCCTGTGTACCGTCTTTGCCCTGGCAGGACTTGGGCTGATGCGTCTGCGCAAATGGGGATGGGCGCTTACCCTGGGGGCGGTTTTCTGCTCCATGTGTTTTGGGTGCTATAGCCTCTTCCGTTTTCACCAGACCCAATGGGTGGTCATGGTTGCGATCAACCTGGTGTTCTTTCTCTACCTGGTGAGGTCTGAGGTCATCGGGCGGCTTCGCTAGCCACGATACAATTGGACCAGCGTGCTTGACCTTGTTCAGATCGACGCGGGCCCACGCCGTCCCGCCCCCAAGCCCGCCTGGCTCAAGGCCCGTGCGCCAGTGGGCGAAAATTATCATGAGCTGAAGAGTCTTGCGCGGTCGCTCAACCTGCATACGGTGTGCGAGTCGGCCCACTGCCCGAATATCGGTGAGTGCTGGAATCAGCGCACCGCGACCTTCATGATGCTGGGCAATACGTGTACCCGCCGATGCGGCTTTTGCGCCGTGCCGAAGGGCCGGCCGGACCCCATCGACTTCGATGAACCCCGGCGGGTGGCCGAAGCGGTCGCCAAGCTCGAGCTTAAGCATGCAGTGATCACCAGCGTGAATCGCGATGACGATATTGTTGGCGGGGCACGCGCCTTTGCCATGGTGATCGCGGAGATCCGCCGCCAGGCGCCTGGGTGCCAGGTGGAAGTCCTGATTCCTGATTTTCAAGGGCAGGAAGAGGCGATCCGCATCGTGGTCGAAGCCAAGCCGGAGATGTTGAACCACAACACCGAATCGGTCCCGCGGCTCTACCGGGTGGTGCGCTCGGGGGCTCGGTACGAGCGGACACTGCGGTTGCTGGAATACGCGAAGATTGTGGACCCGCGCATGACGACCAAGTCGGGTGTGATGGTGGGCCTGGGCGAAGAAATGCACGAACTGCTGCAGGTGTATCGCGACCTGGCCGCGGTTGGGACCGACGTGTTGACCATTGGGCAGTACTTGCGTCCATCCAAAGATCACCTGCCGATGGCACGGTATTACACGCCGGATGAGTTTGCGTTCATGCGTGAAGAGGCTCTAGGCATGGGATTCCGCCACGTGGAGTCTGGGCCGCTGGTGCGGTCTTCGTACCATGCGCGCGAGCAGGCGATGTCGATCTAATTTCGGGAGAAGAAGAATATGGCAGTCTCGGTTATGGGGGGTATTCCCGCATTGAAGGAAATCCAGCAGCAGCTGAAGACTCGGATGGAGAAGGCGGTCGACGATTTCGGCGCCAATCTCGCATCGACTCGCACCGGCCGGGCTTCCGTGCACATGCTTGACCAGGTCAAGGTCCCGTACTATGGCAGCGATATGCCGCTCAACCAGGTGGCGCAGGTGACCGCCCCTGAGGCCAATATGATTCTCATCCAGCCCTGGGACCCCAGTATCCTGGGCGATATCGAGAAGGCGCTGCGGGCATCCGGTTTGGGGTTCAATCCCCAGAATGATGGCAAGATCGTGCGTATTCCGATTCCTCCGATGACGGAGGAACGGCGTCGCGAAGTGGTCAAGCACCTGAATAAGACGCTCGAGGACCACCGTACCGCTGTGCGCAATATTCGCCGCGACGGCAATGAGCTGATCAAGAAGGCCGCTAAAGATAAGAAGATCTCCGAGGATGAGGAGAAGAGATCGCTCGAGGAAATTCAGAAGCTCACCGACGATGAGATTCGGCGGATGGAAGAGATGTGCCGTAATAAGGAAAGAGAAGTGCTGCAGATCTGACGGGCGGTCAGTTGGTGCGGCTGGTGTGATCCAAAATAATCTTCCAACCCGTAGTCTCCTTCTTTAACAGGAGAGAGAAGATTCCGTCGGCGTTGCCGCCTCCGGTGGAGGTGCGCTCCAGGTGAAAATTGCCGGTGGCGGTGGCGTAATTGGCATCGAGAACACGGATTGCGAGATGGGAGAAGGTTAGTTTTCCCATGGCTGTAGGGGTGGTGTAGAGCTTCTTGTAGCGATCGCGAATGGTGGCGTAGCCGTACTGCACGGTTTGTCCTACGAAGGTGGTGTTTGGTGAGTCTTCGTAGCCTTTCATGAAGGCGTCTACATCGCCCCGATTCCAATCGGTTGTTTGTTGGTCGAGTAGTTGGCGGATGGCGGTTTCTGGCGGTGTTTGTGCATGGGACGACGCGAGGGTCAGGGTTAGCAGTAAGAGATAGACACCGCGCATACGCTTCTCCGATCGACCCACGATAAGGCGTGATTGGAGAAAAAGAAACCGCAGATCTTTCCACTCCGCTTCGCTCCGGTCGAAATGACAATTCATCTTGGGTCCCCACTCCCTGCTTCCATGCGGCAGAAAACCGCAGATCCCTCGGCTTCGCTCGGGATGACAAAGGGGAGAGGGGCGCTCCCATTCAGATTCGATGCTGGGGTGGTGAGGTGGGTCCCTTCCCTTCGCTTCCCTGTTTGGGACGACACTTCATTTTGAATATTGAGGCTTGGCCCTCGAACGGCGCGTACCCAGATTTCCTGGCGGCTACTACAATTGGGTATGCCCCCTACGAGAACGGTCCGTGCCGTTTGTTCTCATGATTGCCCGGATACTTGCGCGGTTCTCGTCACGGTCGACGAACTGGGCCAGGCTACCCGGGTGCAAGGGGACCCGGCGCATCCGATTACGCGCGGGTTTCTTTGCGCTAAAGTCTCCAAGTATCTGGACCGGGTCTATTCTCCTTCACGGCTGCTGCACCCGATGCGGCGACGGGCCGGTGTGCCGAAGGGGAAGATGGCCTATGGCCGCGAGACTGAGGTCTTTGAACGCATCGGCTGGGATGAGGCTCTGGAGCTGATCGCAGAACGACTGGGGCGGGCTGCCCAGGAGCATGGCCCGGAGTCGATTCTGCCCTATTCCTATGCCGGGAACATGGGGGTGCTCGGGTATGGGTCGATGGATCGCCGCTTCTTTCACCGGCTCGGCGCCTCACAGCTCGATCGCACCATCTGTGCCACTGCCGGCGGCGATGCGCTGAAATCGGTCTATGGGAAGAAGCTCGGCACCGCCCCAGAAGACTTTCGACATGCGCGGTACATCATCGCGTGGGGCGCGAATATCCACGGCAACAACGTCCACCTCTGGCCCTTTATCGAGGAAGCACGCCGCAATGGCGCGCAGCTTGTGGTGATCGACCCCTATCGCACGCGGACTGCCCGAGCGGCGGACTGGCACATCCCCATTCAGCCGGGCACGGATACGGCTTTGGCTCTCGGCCTGATGCGCATCCTCATCGAGGAAGGTTTGTACGACCAGGATTACGTGGCGCAAAACACCCACGGATTCGAAGCGCTTCGGGAACATGTCCAGCCCTTTACTCCGGAGCATGTCGCTGGCTTAACAGGTATCCCGGCGGCTGATATCGAGCGGCTGGCACATGAGTATGCGAGCAGCGTCCCGGCGGTCATCCGGTTGAACTACGGTATGCAGCGGTCGCAGAACGGTGGGGCGGCCGTACGCGCTGTTTGCATGCTGCCGGCCTTGATCGGAGCCTGGAAGCAGCGCGGAGGGGGACTGCAGCTGTCGCTTAGCGGGGCCTTCGAGTTAGATTCCCCGGCTCTGGAAAGACCCGACCTGATGCTGGCCAGCCCGCTGCAGCGTCCGGCACGGATCGTCAACATGTCACAGTTCGGTCAAGCTCTCACCGAGCTGGACTCCCCGCCGGTGAAGGCGCTGTTTGTTTACAACTCGAACCCGGCAGCAATTGCTCCTAACCAAAACGCGGTGGTGCGCGGTCTAATGCGCAGGGACCTATTTACCGTGGTGCATGAGCAGTTCTTCACCGACACAACCGATTACGCCGATGTCGTGCTGCCGGCGACCACCTTCCTGGAGCACAAAGACTTTCAGGGAGCCTATGGTCACTATTTTCTGCAGCTGTCAGAGCAGGCGATCGCACCGTTGGGCGAGGCGCAGTCGAACATCTGGCTGTTCAGCCAACTGGCGCAGCGCATGGGCTTCACCGAGGCCTGCTTCGGGGACAGCGTCGACGATCTGATCGCGCAGGCGCTTGGAGGGTCCGCGGAAGAATTGCAGACGAAGAAGAGCATCCATATGCAAGGCGAGGCGGAACAGCTAGCCAATGGCGTCTTTGCCACACCCAGCGGCAAGATCGAGTTTTATTCGAGCACGCTGGCGGCGCAGGGAATCGATCCCCTGCCTACCTTCCGCCCACCCGACGAATCGCGGCGGGGGGTGGACGCGCATACGTTTCCGCTGGAGTTCTTGCCGCGCAAGGCCGACAACTATATGAACTCGACCTTCGCCAACCTGCCCAGCCACCAGAAGATGGAATCACCCGGCCTGGCGATGATGCATGCCAGCGACGCCAGCGCGCGGCAGATCTGCGAGGCGGATTGGGTGGAGATATACAACGCCCGCGGAAAAATACGCCTGCGTGCCCGCCTCGATGGAAGCGTGCCGGCGGGAGTGGTGGCCGCCAGCCTCAACTGGAACAAGCTGTCGACCGGGGGGAACAACATAAACGCTCTCACCTCGGAGCGTCTAACCGATATAGGCCGCGGGCCGACGTTTTACTCGACCCTGGTGGAAGTTCGAAAGCTCAACCCGGAAGAAGCGCAAAACCTCTTCCCTCCGATAGACTAAGAACACCTGCTCCAAGCGTGAGATAGACAATGCCGTTTCCAGCGGGTTTCCAGTGTGCGGGCTGTGGAGAGTGGAATGAGATCGTGGTGGACGAGTCTGCCGGTGGACGGCAGCAGTATGTGGAAGACTGCCAGGTCTGTTGCAAGCCAAACCTTCTCTCGGTCTCGTGGGATTGCGCACTGGGCGAATACTTTGCTTGTGGTGAATTGGAGAGTTAATGGGGTTGTGGTGTCGAAGCTGAGTGGATCTCCAGGATGGTAGGCGGCGTGAGAAACCAATCCTCGGAGTTGGGGAGTACCCCTTCCGTCACATATAATCGCCTTTTCCTCAAGCAGGATCCGATTTTCAGCAGTGAGGGTGTGCCTATTCTTCGCGTCGTGTCAGGGAGCCTTCGCTCCCGGTTTCATCAAAACCAACCTGCGCGGTTTTTTTCCGGGATGTGCAGGATCTTGGGCTTGCTCCTCTTTTGCGGTTCCAGTCTAGTTGCCTGGGCTCAGCAGGACGTCGCCCCGCCAGCCGGTGGTGCGAACGTAATCACGCAAATCCGGGTCATCGGCAACCGGAAGATTCCCCGAGAGACCGTCCTGGCGCGACTGTTTACCCACGTGGGAGATACCTACGATCCGGCGACGATCGAGCGCGACTTCAACTCGCTGTGGAACACCGGATACTTCGAGAACCTGCAGATTGCCCGCGAAGACACCCCCAAGGGCATCCTTCTCGATGTGATCGTTAAAGAAAAGCCCACCATCCGCGAGATCAACTACAAGGGCCTGAACTCGGTCTCAACCTCCGACGTTCTGGACCGCTTCAAGAAAGAGCATGTCACCGGATTTTCGGTGGAAAGCCCCTATGATCCCACCCGGCTGGCGCGCGCCATCGATGTGATCCGTGCCCTGTTGGCGGAGCACGGACATCAGTTTGCGACGGTTAAGCCGGATGTCAAGACGATCCCGCCCTCCTCGGTATCGATCACCTTCAACATCAAGGAAGGCCCCACGGTCAAAGTGGGGAATATCACCTTTACCGGGAACCGCTCTGTGCCTTCGCGGGATCTGCGCGCGGCGATGAGGAATTTGCGGCCGATTGGGGTTCCGCACTCGATTTTCCTGGAGAACATCTTCGCCCGAACCTACGACGCCAGCAAACTCGAAGAAGATACGGAGCGGGTTCGCCGAGCGCTGCAGGACCGGGGCTATTTCAGGGCTGGGGTTGCCGATCCCATTACGCATATCCGGAATGAGGGTGGTCTCTCGTTCTTCACCTTCCGCCCTCGCCAGGGCAAGCGCATCGACATCCGTATCCCGGTCGAAGAGGGGGAGCGCTACCGTCTGGGTCACATTACCTTCACCGGGAACACGCACGTGCCGAACGTCAAAGCACTGCGCGCCCAGTTCCCGACCAAGGACGGTGAGTATTTCAATGCCACCGCTGTGGGTAAGGGTCTGGAGAATCTGCGCAAAGCTTACGGTTCGCTGGGCTACATCAACTTCACCGCGGTGCCGACTCCGCAGCCCGATGACGCCAAGCACGTGGTGAACCTGGATATCGAGATCGATGAAGGCAAGGCTTTTACGGTCTCGCGCATCGAGTTCCAGGGCAATACCATCACCCGCGACCGGGTTATCCGGCGCGAATTGCTGATCGAAGAAGGGGCGCCCTACAACAGCAACCTTTGGGAAGCCAGCCTGCTTCATTTGAATCAATTGGATTACTTCGACCCGCTCAAGGTCGATCAGGACACGGAGACCCACCCGGACGACCAGACCGGCACGGTTTCGCTCCTGCTCAAAGTGCACGAGAAGGGCAAGAACTCGATTGCTCTGAATGGCGGTGTGAGCGGTCTTTCGGGTACTTTTCTTGGGCTTAATTACTCGACCAATAACTTTCTGGGGTTGGGCGAGACCTTGAGCCTCCAGGGCAATCTGGGCAACCTGGCACGCAGTGTGGTCTTCGCCTTCAACGAACCGTACCTGCGCAATAAGCCGGTGAGCGTAGGGTTTCAGTTGTTCTCGAGGAAGTCGGACTACAATTCTGCGCGCAACTACGCTGCGGTGACGGGCCAATCCAACTTGTCGGCGGCCCAGCAATCGCTCACGCAGAATTACAACCAGTCTTCGACGGGGTTGAACTTCTCGGTGGCGTATCCGATACGGCGCACCTTCAAGCGGGTCGGTTTAACTTACAGCTGGGATAAATCGACGATCACCACGTTCAGCCAAGCGTCCGCCAACCTTTTCCAGACGCTGGCCTTCCGCAGCGGTCAGATTCAGGGACCGAATGCACTGGAAGGCATTTACACCAGCTCGGTTTCGCTCAGCTATAGCTACAACAAGACGGGTCCATCCGTCTTCAAGCCCCGCTTCGGAACGGATATCAACGCTGCTCTCCAGATTGCCGGCCTGTTCGGGAACGTCCGGTATTTCAGCCCGGTGGTGCAATACAAGCACTACATGGCGATGTCAGGTCTGCATCGCAACCCGGATGGACGGAACGTTCTTGCCATTCGCATGCAGGCTTCTTATATCCAGGGTTTCAGCGGAGATGTTGCTCCCCCGTTCTCCCGCTTCTACTCGGGCGGCGACAACGAATTGCGCGGCTTTGATGTGCGCGCGGCGACGCCCTACGCGTTCATTCCGGTGCGGCAGAATATCACCCTCACGAATCCCGACGGCACGCCGGTACCGATCGATCCCAATAACTTCACTTTGGGGAATATCGTGATTCCGATTCCGATCTACCGGCCGGTGTCGGTCGGCGGCGATGTCAAGTTCACGAACAATCTTGAATACCGCATTCCGATCGCCGGGCCGGTTGGCTTCGCAATTTTCAACGACTTCGATATCACTTCTGTCGTTCGCCAATCGCAGTTGCGGCAAAGCGTGGAGGGGGCCGATCAGCTCAATTCGCCTCTCTATGGCTGCACCTCCTACTACAACGGCTCTTGCCAGGGGGGGCAGTCGATCAAGTTCATCAACCTGATCCGGCCGATTTCGGGCACGAACGTCGTGCCGCGCGATTCCATCGGTGGTGAAATTTCGGCGTTGTTACCGATTGTGAACGCACCGATGCGGCTCTATTACGCGTACAACGTTTCCCGGTTGTTTGAGAATGTTCAGGGAGAGAGTTTGATTACGCGGAGCATGTTCCCGGCGGGCGGCGCGGGAGATTACACGTACAACCAGGCGATCACTGCTTATGATTCACTGTTGCATTTCCGGGAGCCGCGGAAGACGTTTCGGTTGAGCGTCAGCACTACGTTCTAAGTTGGTTTGATGGCGGCGAAACACATTTCCAAGAGGGGTCCGTTGAACTGCAGATCCCTCCACTGCGCTGCGCTCCGGTCGGGATGACAAAGGGGACGGATACGCTTCCATTTGGATTCGATGCCGGGGATGACGGACAGCAGGTCCCTGCACTGCGCTCCCCCGAATTTCCTGTTGAACTTGGCGGCGCTGATGCACCCCATGCGCCTTTCGCTTACAGAAAGGCGCACACGCAGGTTTGTCCAATGCGGCGTGGCAGGAAATCCGGGTACGCTCCGGTCGGGATGACACCTCTGTTTGGGTAAGGAAGACCTTTACCTAAGCGGGCTTTGGTGCCGAGATACGGATGGCAGAGCCAAGGGTCGCCGATTCAGAGTCGTGGTATGGACATGTTGTGGTGAGGAAAGTGCCGCTGATTGCCGTGGGCTGCGTTGACGCTCCTTCGGCCCACACCTATAATCACTGCTGGCCCTGTGTTTATCTCGGTCCGTGTCTCTTCTTCGCATTTGCTGCCAGATGCGCTGGCCAGGTGACTGCATTGCAAATGCGCGTGCGGGAGACCCGCAAGCGAAGGCCCGCTTTCCGCTGAAAGACGCGGGCGATCTGGATTCAAAGATCAAAAGGAGTTTCGTATTCCGATGAAGCGTTCGTTCACACTTGTTTGCCTGCTCGCATCCGCCACCGGCGCGGGCATCCTCTCCTCGACCAGCAGCGCGTTAGCCCAAACTCCATCCGCCCCCAGCCCTGCCGGTTCGACAGCCGGTCTTTCTGCCGCTCCGGCAGTTCCCACCAATGCCAAGATCGCGATCATCGCTTTTCAGCAGGCAGTGGCAGCAACCAATGAAGGCCAACGTAACTTCGCGCAACTGCGGGTGAAGTTCGAGCCCAAGCAGGCCCAACTCAAGTCGCAAAGTGACGAGATCGACTCGCTCAAGAAGCAGTTGCAGGATGCCGGCACTACCCTGAGTGAACCGGAACGCGATAGCCGCCTGCGGACCATCGATGAAAAGACCAAGTCGCTGCAACGCTCCGCAGAAGATGCGCAAAACGAGGCCAGCGGCGCGATGAACGACATGTATCAGCAGCTGGCACAGAAGGTGTATGCGGTTCTGGAAACTTATTCGCAGCAGAATCAATTCACGTTAGTGCTCGATACCAGCGCGCAACAGACACCCGTGCTGTGGGCGCCTCCGTCCTCTGACATCACCAAGGCAGTGGTCGATGCCTACAACGCCAAGTCCGGGGTTCCTCCGCAGCCGGCAGCCGGCGGCACGCCGAGCGCTCCGCGGCCGAGCACGACTCCTGGTCGCACGGGCGGGACCACGACACGGCCCAGCACCACCAAGCCGCCGCAGTAGAGCAATTCTATTGCACCAGTCCTGGGGCAGGACGCCCTGCCCCAGGATGAAAAGAAGGCTGTAAAAAACTCCACTTTAACCTCTTCAACAGAGCAAAAATGCCTGCATCGCAGGTTCCCGCCGAGTTGTGGAAAAAAATGTGGAAAGCCAGGCAGGCTCTTTTCCGGCGTTATCGCGGACGAGCACAAAAGATTGGGCAGCCCGTGCCCATGCGCTGGTAAACCAATTGGAGTCAATTGCTTACAGAGGAGCCGGAGAGGAGCGCGTCGTTTAGCGTCCACCTTTATAGCACCGGCCGCTATTCAGAGGTTTCCACAAATCCAATCAAACCATGACTAAGGTAACCACTGGTTTCGCCTATTTGCTGGAATCTTCGCCCACCTTGAGAACAGCGAGAAACGCCTCTTGAGGGATGTCAACTTTACCGATGCGTTTCATGCGCTTTTTACCTTCTTTTTGCTTCTCCAGGAGCTTGCGTTTACGGCTGATGTCTCCGCCGTAACACTTGGCGATCACATTCTTGCGCAAGGGAGCGACGGTTTCGCGGGAGACGATTTTGGCTCCTATGGCGGCCTGGATGGCGACCTCAAACATTTGTCGAGGAATGAGCTCGCGCATTTTGGAAACCAGCGCTCGTCCGCGCTCGTAGGCAAAGTCGCGATGGACAATGATTGACAGCGCGTCGACCGGTTCACCGGAGACCAGGATGTCGAGCTTGACCATAGGAGACTCCCACATGCCCGCGAGTTGGTAATCGAGCGAAGCATAGCCGCGGGAGACAGACTTCAGACGGTCGTAAAAGTCCAAGACGATTTCGTTGAGCGGCAACTCATAGGTCAGCATGACCCGAGTCGGAGTCACGTATTCGAAGTTTTTCTGGCGCCCGCGTTTTTCTTCCACCAACTTGAGGATGCCGCCCACGTATTCTTCGCTAGTCAGGATGGTGGCGTTGATCACCGGCTCTTCGATTTTGACGATATCGGTGGGGTCGGGCCAGCGGGAGGGGTTCTCCACCTCGATGACCGCTCCGTTGGTGAGGGTGATTTTGTAGCGCACACCGGGCGCAGTGGTAATGAGATCCAGGTTGAACTCGCGCTCCAAACGCTCCTGAATAATTTCCATGTGAAGCAGGCCCAGGAAGCCACATCGGAATCCGAACCCCAGTGCGACGGAGCTTTCGGGCTCGAAGAAGAAAGAAGAGTCATTCAGACGCAACTTCTCGAGCGCGTCACGGAGCAACGTATGCTCATGCGAATCGACGGTGTAGAGGCCGGCAAAAACCATGGACTGGATGTCTTTGAAGCCGGGCAGGGGCGCCGATGCGGGACGAGCATCGTCGGTGACGGTGTCACCGATCTTGGTGTCGGCGACGTTCTTGATGGTTGCGGAGAAGAAGCCAACCTCGCCAGCTGACAGTTGCTCAATCTCCAGCGGCTTGGGTGTGAGGACACCGACGGCTTCGACGTCGAATACGCGGCCATTCGACATAAGCCGGATCTTCATGCCCTTGCGCAGAATACCGTTGATGACCCTGGCCAAGACGATGACGCCACGATAGGGGTCGAAATGGCAATCGAAGATAAGAGCCTGCAGGGGGGCTTCGGCATCTCCTGTGGGCGGGGGCAAGCGGCGCACGACCGCTTCCAGTACGTCGGGCACTCCGAGTCCGGTTTTGGCACTCACGGGAAGCGCATCGGTGGCGTCCAGCCCGACGGTGGATTCGATCATCTCCTGGGTGCGCAAAACATCGGCGCTGGGCAGGTCGATCTTGTTGATCACGGGGATCATGTCCAGGCCGTTGTTGATGGCCAGATAGGCATTGGCCAGGGTCTGAGCCTCGACGCCCTGCGAGGCGTCCACTACCAACAGAGCACCTTCACAGCAGGCCAGGGAGCGAGAAACTTCGTACGAGAAGTCGACATGCCCGGGCGTATCCAACAGATTTAACTGGTACATTTCGCCATCGTGGGCGAGGTAGTTCATGCGCACGGCGTGGGCTTTGATGGTGATGCCGCGCTCCCGTTCCAGATCCATGGCGTCCAGCACCTGGGCCTGCATTTCACGCGCGGTCAAGGAGCCGGTCAGCTCGAGCAGCCGGTCCGAAAGCGTGGATTTGCCATGGTCAATGTGGGCGATGATGGCGAAATTTCGGATGTGCTTACTATCCATGAAGGGATGCCGGTGGCGGGTCAGGACTCAATTGATGTACGAGAGGAAGGTCGCTCCCCCGATCTTATCATTCACACTGAGGGCTCCGGGCAATACAATCAAGGGCAAGAAGCTGGTATCGGGAAGCGATGAACAAACGTATCGTGACTTGTACCGCAAGGGCGGAAACGGTGCCAAGAGTGCTCGCGAAAGATCGAATACTGGAGGGTTGAATATCGCTCGTAAAGTGTTCATGTTGGTGGTTGCCGCGGCTCCCCTGCTGTTTACCGGGTGTGTGCCGGAAACCGGGGTGACCAAGGGACCGGCCAAATCGCCCCAGGCTACGGCTCCCGCGCTCAAGCCCTCGGAAGCGGCTCCCGTCCAAGCCAGCGCACCAGCAGCTCCGGCAGCCACACCCGCGACCCCGGAAGTGCAGTCCCTGATCGACGCAGTGGAAGTGGCCTATCAGAGCGGTGTCACCGACTACCACGCGGGCAAACTGCAGACCGCCAAAGCAGACTTCGATCGCGCCGTAGACCTGATGCTGAGCAGCAATTTTGATCTGCGAGCCCAACCACAGTTGCGCGATGAGTTCGACCGGGTGGTCGACGCGGTCAACACGCTGGAGATGGAAGCGCTCAAGCAGGGCAATGGATTCGCGCCCAAGATTGAACCGGCGCCAGTCGATATTGCCAACGACGTCACTTTCCCGGTGGACCCGACGGTCAAGGCACAGGCGATCGCAGAACTCAAGACGACACAATCGGACCTTCCGCTGGTGATCAACGATCCTGTCGCCGGTTTCATCAGTTATTTTTCTTCGAAGGGGCGGGGAACGCTGATGCGATCGCTGGAGCGCGCGGGCCGCTATCACGCGATGATCTCGACGGTGCTGGCGGAGGAGCAAGTTCCCCAGGACCTGATATACCAGGCGGTGGCGGAATCGGGTTTTCAGCCGCAGATCGTGAATGGACGCTCCGGGGCCGCAGGTATGTGGCAGTTTATGCCCTACGGGGTCTATGGCCTCAACCGCAATGGCTGGTACGATGAGCGCTTCGATCCAGAAAAATCAACCCACGCCTATGCCCGCTACATGAAGGTGCTGTACGCGCAGCTGGGCGATTGGTATCTGGCCATGGCAGCGTACGATTGGGGTCCGGGCAACGTGCAGAAGGCGGTGGAGCGGACCGGTTACGCGGATTTCTGGGAGCTGTATCACCGCAATGCGCTGCCGCAAGAGACCAAGAACTACGTGCCCATCATCATCGCGGCGGCCATCATGGCCAAGAATCCGCAGCAGTATGGACTGCAGTCACTGTCGCCCGACCCACCACTGCTCACCGACACGGTAACCACGAACTATAGTGTGGACCTGCGCCTGGTATCGGACGTGATTGGAACGCCGGTGCAGGAGATTGCGGACCTTAATCCCAGCCTGCTGCGCATGAGCACTCCGGCGGACGGCCCCTTCGAATTGCATCTGCCTGCCGGCAGCAAAGATCTGTTTGAGAAGCGGATCGCCGAAATCCCAGTGGACAAGCGCAATCAATGGCGGTTTCACAAAGTGGTTGCAGGAGAGACGCTGGCAACGGTGTCCCGCGACTACCACGTCAGTGCGTCCGAGATCGTGTTTGTGAACCAATTGGAAGCGAACGATAACCTGTCGTCGACCGATTCGCTGATCATTCCGGTGCCGCCGGCGCCTTCGAGCAAATCGCGTTCCACACTTTACAAGGTCGAACACGGCGACACGCTGGTGACGGTGGCGGATCGCTTTAACATCACGGTGCAGCAACTGCGCCGCTGGAATCATCTGAGCGCGGCGCACCTGGAGCCGGGACGGCGTCTTTATGTGGCCGAACCGGCGCATGTGACCCGTAGCAGCCGATCGAGCAAGCGGCGGAAAACGCCGGCGCGCACATCATCGGCAACGCGCGTGAGCACGAAGAATGGAAAAGAAACTTAATTCTCACTTGCGTTCATTGGCATCCCGTTGCATGCTGTTGCTATAATCCGCGCCGCAGGCAAGTATGATGGAAAGTGGTTCTCTGCGATCCGAATCCGTAGCAATCAAAGCCTTGGAGGCATAAGAATGCAGGACGAATTCAAGCTGTACGCACACGCTGACAATGAGTTTGAAGCCGAGGCGGACGAGTACCCGGATGAGGTTGAAGACGGCTTCGAAGACGATGAAGAGGAAGAAGAAGTAAGCATCATCGTTTCCTCCACGCCCTTGGCAGCCGAGTTGTTCACTCCGCCGCCGGTGAGCGTACCACCACCCGCGAAAGCCCCAGCCAAAAAGGCTGCGGTGAAGAAGACCGTTGCCCCGCCGGCCGTCAAAGCAGTTGCGAAGAAGGCCCCGGCGAAGAAGGCTCCGGCAAAAGCTGCGGCCAAAAAGGCCGCCAAAAAATCTGCCGCGAAGAAGAGCAGTAAAGGCGCGAAAAGCGGCAGAAAGGCTGCGAAAGCAGTCGGCAACAAGAAGAGCGCCAGCAGCAAAAAATCTACCAACAAACGAGGTATTCCTTTGGCAGTTAAGAAAGCAGCAAAGAAGGCAGCTAAGAAGTCTCCAGCAAAGAAGGCAGCTAAGAAGTCGTCGGCAAAGAAGGCAGCTAAGAAGGCTCCGGCGAAGAAGACTGCTAAAAAGAAGTAGTTTTTTAACAAAAACAGGCAAGCAAAAGAGCCCGGCTAGCAGCCGGGCGTTTTTGCGTCTGGAGGTTTTTTGGGGTGGGTGCTTTTCAGGAAAACATTTCCAAGACGGGTTGGTGGAAATGCAGATCCGTCGGTTGGGATGACACTTCTGTTTGGGGGTTGAGGTTTTAGACGGAGAATTCGGGAAGTCCGAGGGGCGCACCGCAGATCCCTCGGCTTCGCTCGGGATGACAAAGGGGAGGGTCGCGCTTCCCTTCCAGATTCGAACTGGGGATGATGAACAGCAGGTCCCTCCACTCCGCTACGCTCCGGTCGGGATGACACTTCTGTTTGGAGGTTGAGGTTTTAGACGGAGAATTCGGGAAGTCCGAAGGGGCGACCGCAGATCCCTCGGCTTCGCTCGGGATGACAAAGGGGAGGGTCGCGCTTCCCTTCCAGATTCGATATTGGGGATGATGAACAGCAGGTCCCTCCACTCCGCTACGCTCCGGTCGGGATGACACTTCTGTTCGGGAATGGACAGAAGAACGAGTAGAAACAGTTTTTCGTCCCCTGGATTTTTTGGTGGTAAAACGGAAGACCCTCCACGTAGGAGTGGAGGGTCTTGTTGTTTTCGTAACTTTCGGTTGGTTAGCCTTTTTTCTCGTAGCCGTTCAGGGCCGCCAGTACCTGCTCGCTGTGATGGGGAGGGGTCTACGGCTGTCCATACCTGGACGATCTTGCCCTGGGGATCAACGAGGAATGTATTGCGCTTGGCCATCTTGATGCCATTGTGGTCGCCCATGGATCCATAGAGCGCGACGACTTTCTTATCCTGATCGCTCAGAAGCTTGAAGCTCAGGCCTTCCTTGGCACAGAATTCCTTGTGGCTGCCAGTCGAGTCGACACTGACGCCGACGACCACCGCACCCAGTTTTTGATACTTGTCCATGTCCTGCTGAAAATTGTGGGCTTCAATGGTGCAGCCAGTGGTCATGTCCTTGGGATAGAAGTAGAGCACTACCCACTTGCCACGGAAACTGTTGAGACTGATGTCGGAACCATCCTGCGATGGCAAAGTAAAGTTGGGCGCCATCTGACCGGCTTGCGGCAGGGCGGTATCATCCGCTTTTCCACGGACGGACAGGGCGGCACCGGCGAGCAGAACCACCAGGACAGCGACGAAAGCAACTCTCGTTTTTTTCACGGAAATCCCCCCAACTTCGGATTTAGACCATGATTAGACTGCTTTTCGTCTCCCGCTGTCCAGGGGCGCTCACACGGCAACGATGGCAATGCCGGCGTCCGCGGACAACTGCTGAACCGAGACGAGGTCGAAGATCAGGGTGCGGCCGGCTTCGATCGAAAGGCACGTCGCCCCCGCAGAGCGCATGGCCGCAATGGTGGCGGCGCCAATCACCGGCACATCAAAGCGCATGTCCTGCGCCGGCTTGGCCACCTTCACGACACTCAGTTTCCTTTCCAGCGTAGAAGCCTTCTCCTTCGGCCTCCAGGGTACGCAGGATGGCTCCGGCGCGTGCGATGGTGGCATCGGTACCCTCCATGGCCTCGACCGCTACGCAGGCCTGTCCCGCGACGACTACGGTCTGGCCGATGTCATAGCCGGCCAGGGCGGCGGCCACTTTGCGCCCGTAATCCAGATCCTGCTGTTCTTCCGCAGTGGGTGCGCGCGCCGTCAGCACTCCCGCGCGCGCCAGGAGCGGTTCCAGGTAGGTGGTGGAGGAGATCAATTCGATCCCTTCGTCGCTCAAGACCTTGGCCACGGCGCCCAGGAGCATGTCTGTGTTGCGGGTGCGCAAATTCAAGAGCAGCTTGGCCAGCCTCCAGTCGGGGCGGATGCTGGAAAAGATTTGCTTATGTTTGACCTGGCCGGCCATCACGGCCCGGGACACGCCTTCCTGGCGGAAGGTGTCGATCAATCGCGACAGCTCCCCGAGCGAGAGCCAATGAACCTTCACCCCTGGGTCAGCGGCGGCTCGGGCATCCATTTCGGGTTCGGTTTCTTCTTTGATGGCGGCAACCACCACTTGAACGCCTTGAGCGCGCGCGGCGTCGAGCAACAGGAATGGAAATCGCCCGTTGCCGGCGATCAGACCCAGCCTGTTGATCGGTTGTGAGTCCACCGTGCTCCTACTTAATGACGCCTCGTTGCGAGGCTTCGATAAATGACACCAGGTAAGCGACCGAGGCTTCCATCTCGCCCTCGGCGCGTAAACGTTCGAGCGCCTGGGAGGTGTTCAGCTTGGCCGCGAGAAGGATGCGGTAAGCATGCTGCAGGGCGCGCAACTGCTGCTCACTGAAACCGGAACGCTCCAGCCCGATGCGGTTGAGGCTGTAGGCGTGTGTATCCCGCTTGGCGGAGGTCAGGGAGTAGGGCAGAACATCCTGGGTGATGGTGGTTCCCCCGCCCACGTAGGCATACTTCCCGATACGGCAGAATTGATGCACCGGGCAGAGCGCACCCACACTGGCATGGTCCTCCACGGTGACGTGGCCGGCCAGGGTGGCGCCATTGGCCAGGATGCAGTGGTTGCCGATGGTGCTGTCGTGGCCGATGTGGGTGTAGGCCATGATCAGGCAGTGGTTGCCGACTCGGGTCGTGCCACCGCCGCCCCGGGTACCACGGGAGATGGTCACACACTCGCGAATGGTGTTGTCGTCGCCGATTTCGAGGGCAGTGGGTTCGCCGCGGTACTTGAGATCCTGCGGGGCTACGCCGAGACAGGCGAAAGAGTAGACGCGGTTTCGGGCGCCAAGGCGGGTCTTGCCGTCGAGCACTACATGGGAGACCAGTTCGCAGTCCTCCCCCAGGTCGACATCAGGACCTATGGTGCAATAGGGACCCACGATACAAGACTCAGGAATGGAAGCCGTAGCAGCCACAATGGCTGTAGGGTGGATACTCACTCGTGACTCACCGTCTCCAAAGCGGGGTCCATGGCAACCGAGCCGACGCCTGACTCCGCAGAAGGGCGGGGCGGTTCTTCGGCGACGATTTTGGATGGCCGGGGCACCACCGCGCACATGATGGTCGCCTCACACGCCAACTTGCCTTCTACAAAGACCTGGCCTTTCAGCCGGGCAGCCAGGGGTCTCCAGTTCAAGACGTCCACTTCGATGCGCAGCTGATCGCCAGGCGTCACCGGCCTACGAAAGCGAGCGTCATTGATACCGGAGAAGACCAAAAGTTTGTTTTCGTGGTCCGGGACCTCAGGGAGGAGCAGGACCCCACCTGCCTGGGCGATTGCTTCCACCATCAGCACTCCGGGCATGATGGCGTATTCAGGAAAATGGCCCTGGAAAAACGGCTCGTTGATGGTGACGTTCTTGATGGCCACGATGCGCTTTTTGGGGCTGCTTTCGAGGATGCGGTCAATCAAGAGAAAGGGATAACGGTGAGGCAGAATCGCCATGATCTGGCGAATGTCCAGCCCGCGCGGCGCCTCCGGTTTAGGGTTCTCGTCTTCCATGGTCGCAGGGCATATTGTAGAGCATTCAGTTGGCTATTTTTTGATTTTGGCCGCGGCCTGGTCGGGATTAAACATGTCTGGGGGGAGATCAAGGTTGTATCCGGCGCGGAAGAGGAACCGCTGATTCGTCATGTCGTCGTTGTGAAAACGGGTGAGGGTATAGGCGGTCGGCAGACCCTCGACCGTTTGATAGTTGTCATATTCCTCAGCGTCGTTATTTTTGTCTTTGTAGAGCGGATCACGCCATTGATAGCTGCGGCGCAGGGGCAAGTGGGTTTCCGCGTCGGTTTCGATGGTGATGCTGTCATTTTCTGAATTGATCAGCGTGGTTTTGTCGGCCAGATGGCGCTCGACCAGTTCTTGCCCGTTGTAGATGAGGATCGTTCCGGGGGCTTTGAGCCAGACGGTAATCGCAGTCCGGATGGAGTGATTGCGCCGGCGGAGGAGTTCCTGGACCTGGTCGGGGGGCAGTTCCTTCTTGCCCTTGTAGGTGATTTCCCAGGCCTTATCGCCCGCGATGATTTCTACGACCTCTCGCTTCTTGCCTAGCTCGATGCGGGTCTGATCGGGGAATTTCTGGATTTCGTAGAATTCTGAGGTCGCCCCGGTGGGCTTGCCCTGGTAGAAGCCGGAGGTCCGGCCCTGCTGCATGGTGCTGACGAGCGAAAGCCACCTCTGACCACCCAGGGCGGCCACCATCGCATCGAGGGTGGCGCGGGCTTTCTTTTGGTTCGCCAGTGCGTCCTGGTCCTGCGCCCCGATGGGGTGTAACGAGAACGTGATCAGCAACAGACTGACAAGGCGCATGGGCCCGGATTTCATTTGGTGTCTCCTGGGTTGATTGTACAAATGGCACAAAAACCCGGCGTTCCACATTTCGCTCAACTCCAGAAAAGCCACCGCAGATCTCTCCACTACGCTACGCTCCGGTCGAGATGACAATTCTGTTTGGGAACACTAAGTGTCGTTTCCAAGAGGAATTGTCATCTCGACCGGAGCGTAGCGTAGTGGAGAGATCTGCGGTGGGGGCGGAGGACGAGTTCGGAGAAGTTAATGACACAGGTATTTCCGCACCGCTTCGCAGAGGCGTTCGATTTCTGATTCGGTGTTGTAGTAATGCACGGAGGCCCTCACCATCTCGTCGAGTCCCCTCTTCTCCATATCGATGCGGGTGGCGGAGCGCTCGGTGATTCGCACCGCGATGCCGTTCGACTGCAGATATTGCATGACCTCTGTGGCGGGATGACCCTCGCAGGTAAAGGTCACGATACCGCTACGAATGCGGCCCTGGTCCCGCACCGTCACACCCTTGATTTGTTCCAGCCGCTCACGCAATTGAGCCGCCAGGGCCTGCACCCGGCGCTCGATATTCTCGAGACCCAAGGCCAAGGCATATTCGATGGCTACGCCAAACCCGAGGCGTACGGCTGCAGACGATTCCCAGGTTTCGAATTTCTTTGCATCTCGGCGAACCTCGAACTTGTCCCGCGAAACCCAGGTGGCCGCGTGCATATCCAGGGTGGGCGGTTCCAGTCGCTCGAGCATTCCACTGCGCACGTAGAGAAAGCCGGTGCCGCGCGGGCCCCGAAGGTACTTGCGCCCGGTGGCGGAGAGCATGTCGCATCCCAGGGCCTCGACATCCAGGTGCATCTGCCCCGCCGATTGCGTGGCATCGAGCAAGAAAGGGATTCCCGCTCGCCGAGCTAGTTGGCCCACCTTCGCTGCCGGCTGTACCAGACCGCCATTGGTGGGCACGTGGGTGAGGGCGATCAACTTGACCCGATCGTCGAGCAGTTTGCCCAAAGCCTCCAGGTCCACTTCTCCAGCCTGGTCGCTTTCCACGACGTGGATTTCAGCCCCGGTGCGCTGCACTACCTGAAGCAACGCAATGTAGTTGCTGGCGTATTCGTTGGCCGCGGTCACGATGCGATCACCGGGGGCGAAGTGCAACCCGTAAAACGCCATCTCCCAGGCCCGGGACGCGTTCTCCAGCAGTGCTATTTCTTGCGGAGCGCAATGTAAGAGCCGCGCCACGCCGCCATACAGTCCCTCGAGCTCCGGAGCTGCACGGTCGGCAGCCTCGTAGCCACCCACCTGCTCCTCCAGCCGGAGGTGCTCGATCACGCGCGCGACCACGGGGCGCGGCTGCAGGCTCGCGCCGGCATTATTGAAAAAGATCGAATGCTCACAGCCCGCGGTGTCTGCGCGCAGCCGCGCGAGGTCCCAGTTCCCTTGCATGACTCCTCTTTCCGTTAAGATTAAGGTACCAATGGATCTGTTCGGGGTTGGCGTTTTCGGTCGCGTGAAGGTTTCAGGGTGAAAGTTTCCTTCGTTCGCCGGACCAAGAATACTGTGCGGGCCCTGATCGACGGGCGGGTGCGCTGCCTACAGGCAGTGCTGCCCTTCGTCGAAGGTAAAGCTGGATTGGAGATCGGCGGCCCAAGCGTTGTCTTCGAAGCAGGGCTCAGACCTATGCCGATCTATCCTCGCGTCGGCTCGCTGGATAACTGTGATCTTTCGAGTGAGACGACCTGGGCCACGCACGCAGAAACCTACGTTTTCAGCCCGCGCAAAGCCCCGGGCCGGAACATCTTTCGTGACGCATCCAACCTCGACTGTATCGCCGACAACGCTTACGACTTCGTTCTGTCTTCCCACAATCTGGAGCACTTTGCCAATCCGATCAAGGCTCTGGAGGAGTGGAAACGAGTGACCCGCCCGGGCGGTGCCCTGGTCATGGTTCTGCCGAATTATTCAAAGACTTTCGACCGGCGAAGAACACCGACCCCGGTCGACCACATGTTTGAGGACTTTGAACGGGGCACAGGGGAAGACGACCTCACGCACCTGCCTGAAATTCTCGAGAAGCACGACCTCATCATGGATCCAGGAGTGGGTTCCGCGGAAGAGTTCCGCCTCCGTTCTCTCGACAACTTCAGCAACCGCTGTCTGCACCATCACGTCTTTGACGAGGCCAATAGCCGCGAGCTGCTGACGCGGTGCGGGATGGAAGTGCTCGCCGTCGAAACAGCGCCGACCTGCCATATTTTCCTGCTGGCGCGCATTCCCGTGTCCTGACGAAGGCCCGATTGCAGCCCGTATACTACTGAAAAGCCAATGGCAAACTTCCCCCCGGTTGATGAGCAACTCGACTACCTGCAGAAGGGGGCCGCGGAAATCATCCGCGTGCCTGATCTTCGCGACCGCCTGGAACTTTCGAGAAAAGAAGGCAGGCCTCTTCGCGTCAAGGCAGGGTTTGACCCCACCGCGCCTGATTTGCACCTTGGCCATACGGTGCTGATGCGCAAGCTCAAACACTTTCAGGATCTGGGACACCAGGTCATCTTTCTGATTGGAGACTTCACCTCGCTGATCGGCGATCCGACTGGCCGCTCGGTGACTCGTAAGCCGCTCACCAGCGAAGAAATCAACCAGAATGCGAAAACCTACACCGACCAGGTTTTCAAAATACTCAACCGGGAAAAGACCGAGGTTCGCTTCAACTCAGAATGGCTGTCTACGCTCGGATTCGAAGGCATTATTCGTTTGGCGTCGCGATTTACGGTGTCGCAGATGCTGGAACGAGAGGAGTTCCATCGCCGGTTCAACAACGAACAGCCGATTTCGTTGCATGAGATGCTCTATCCGCTGTCGCAGGGGTACGACTCGGTGGCGCTGCGCGCGGATGTGGAGCTGGGCGGCACAGATCAGAAATTCAACCTGCTCATTGGGCGGGAACTCCAGCGGTACTACGATCAGCCATCCCAGATCGTGCTCATGACGCCGATCATCGAGGGTCTGGATGGAGTGCAGAAGATGTCGAAGTCGCTGGGGAACGCGATCGGCATCCACGAGCCGGCGCAGGAGATGTATGGCAAGCTGATGTCGATTTCCGACGAGCTGATGTGGCGGTACTGGATTTTCCTGACCGACCTGCGGCAGAACGAGATTGAAGAGATGCAAGCGGACGTTGCGAGCGGCGCTCTGCACCCCATGGAAGCCAAGAAAAGGCTGGCGCGCACCATTGTTGCCGGATTCCATTCCGAGGCCGCCGCACGGAAAGCCGATGAGGACTGGGCCATGCAGTTCCAACAGCGAAATGTCGAAGCGGTGGCCGAAGAAGTCGCGGTGGACTTGAAGCAGATCGCGGTTGCCGCGTCGCTCGAGCTTGCGCTACAGGATCCGAGTCACCCCGTCGACATTTACGTGGCCAAGTTGCTGGTGGCCCTGGGGCTGAAGGCTTCACGCGCGGAAGCAGACCGACAAGTGACGGCCGGCGTCAACATCGACGGCGCGACCACGTCGGAAAAGCTGCTGCACCTGGAAAAGCGGCCGGCACGGATCGCCGTACGCGTAGGCAAACAGGCCAAGATCGCCGTTATCCAGTAGACAGGTGCGCGAAATGGAATCGGCTCCGGAAGTTCGCAGCAGCGCGCGTGCCAACGATATTTTCGGCGGTTCGCTGTCGCAGTTGGTGGTAGTTTTCCTGGCTGCCTACCTGCTTTTGTTTTGCGGCATGTCGCGACGCCCTGGTATGTACGATGAAGGGATCGTGCTCACGGGCGCGATGCGGGTGGCGGCGGGACAGATTCCTCATCGGGACTTCTACTTCATTTACGGCCCTGCAGAAATCTACATCCTGGCGGGACTTTTCAAGGTATTTGGTCCCTCTCTTCTGGTTGAGCGGGTGTTTGATTTATTGATCAAAGCGCTGTTGGTGACATCTGTCTACGGCATCGCTGCGTCGTATTGCCGCAGGTCAATCGCGGTTTTCGTATCGATCGTTACCGTGTTGTGGCTTTTCGGCATGAGCGAATTCGGCCTCGCGGTTACACCGGTGTCGCTGTTCAATGTGGTTGGCTCGGCTTTACTTCTTCCGGTCTTCGCAGGCCGCGTGTCAACCAGGCGGATGCTGGCCGTTGGTGCTATTTCAGGGGCCGCTTCATTGTTCCGATACGACACCGGCATCGCGCTGCTGGGAATCCACGTTTGCGCGATTGCCACTGCGGTCTTTCTTCGATCGCATGGCACAGCAAACAGATTGCGCACGTTCACTTCTATTTTTTGGCCCTACCTGCTGGGCTTTGCCCTTTTGACCGTAGTGCCCGCGGTCTATTATTTCTCGGTTGCGCCAGCGGCTGCTTTATTCCACGACATCATTCTTTTCCCCGGCAAGTATTATGCCCGCGCCCGTAACCTGCCATTCCCTCCGCTTTCCATCAGGGGGCTCGAGAACCTGGGTATTTACCTGCCGATCGCGATTGCCGGGATCTCGTTCTATGGGCTGATAAAGCTTCGTTTCAGAGCAGAAGACGCACCCCCCGGCGAAACCACTCCGCGGAAGGAGTGGACAGGCTTCCTGATCACCTTTGGGCTTCTTCTCGTGGGAATGTACGTCAAGGGCCTAGTACGCGTGGCCTTGATCCAGATGTATCTTGCCATCATTCCGTCATTACTCCTGATTGCAGTGCTGTTTCAGCACCAGTCAGCCTTCTCCCGTCCGGTCCGCATTGCGATCAGCTGGCTCTTGTGGCTCTCTGCCGTACCCGCCGTCTGGTCGGCCTTGCATGAAATAAGACTCGAAGACCTGCAGCATTCATCCCTGGTTTCTTTAATTGGAAACGCACCCGCAGACAGGACAGCCTGGTGCAACCAGACAAATCCCCTGACCGAGGGGTACTGTTTTTTACCGGAAGACGATCGCATGCACGCGATTGCATTCATCAGCAGCCACACCCAGCCCGGACAGACACTTTATGCAGGGTTGAGCCACCACGACAGAGTGGTTGCCAATGACAACCTTATCTATTTTGCGACCCAGCGTCTGCCGGCAACGCATTGGTCTCATTTTGATCCTGACCTGCAGAACCGGTACGACATCCAAACGCAAATTGTCCGTGAACTGGAACAGAAGGCTCCGCCCTATATCGTGCTTGATTCCGAATTTGAATTGCAGCGCGAGCCGAACGACAGCGCGCGGAGCAGTGGAGTCACGCTGCTGGACGATTACATTCATGACAAATATCAACCGAGCGAAACTTTTGGGATGATGTCTATCTGGCAGAGAAGGCCCTAGTGAGCCCGATTAAGGAAGGACATAGCCAAGAAGCTGCTGGGTCGATTGGCCTTCGCATTTGGGATCGGTGCTGACGAAATGATCGTGGCCGGTAGTGCAACGGTAAAGAGCGACCAGATTCTGGCCAGCAACCGTCGCGGAGTACGCGTAGCCATTGGTGCCCAGGATGCGCGCACCTTCGCAGGCACTGTCAAGGGAGACGAAATAGTCCATGGACCCGCTCTTGCAGGCATAGAACGGGACAGTCGCGCCCTGTTGCGGACTTTGGTAAAGATGCCCCAGTGTTGATTGCAAAGAAAAGCCGCCGCCGGGATCGATCCAGCCGGTCGTGACTTCGTGTGTCGTTTGATTGAAGTACCGATTGAGCGCGGCTGGTGACTGATTCTGCGCCCAGGTAAAGGAAGATATCTTCCAGGTTCCGATGTTGCCGGATATACCGGCGATAGCAGGTGACGCATTCCACGGCGGTGGCGGATTCGATATCGAAGTGAACATCTGTATCCCCGGACCGGGAATGATATTGCCAAACTGGTCGCGCGCGAAGCCGGGGATGAAATTTGATTCGTACCCTGTCAGACTGGTGTCGACCGTGGTGAGGAACTCCCAAGGGGTGGCCCCGGTCAAAAGGGATGTGTCCCGGATCCGATACAGCTTGATGCCATACTGACCCCGCTCCAAGACCCCTCCTGTGGTCGCGGGATTGCGTAGAGCGGTATTGAAAGCGGCGTACCAATAGTTAGTCTGCGGGTCAAAAGCCATGTCGCCCCAGGTCTGGCTGTCTGCCTGCAGGCCATTGGTTGTCAGGGTTCCCGAGACGGTAAAGTGCACGCCATCGGTGGAGACGGCTTCCACATGGTGGAGGCCGAAGGAATTGTCCTCATAGAACATCCGGATGGCTGCATGCTGGTCGCTGTTGTAGACCGCCGGCTGGCCTACACCATAGCCCTCGGTTGTTTCGGGCAAGATGACCGGATGCGGATACTTCTTCCAGATGACGGCGTCGTTGGAAAAAGCCACCCCGATACAGTTGTCGTTTCCCTGGGGCGAGCCGGTGGCGACGTAGTACATGGCATAGGTAAAGGTCTCGCCACTGCCCAGCGGATTGGTGAAGGTGCCCTTTACGACTTTAGGGTTGCAGGTGAACACGGAATCCCACCCGCCCTGGGTTTCGGCGAGTACCGGCAACGGACCGTAGTGGGCGTTGGTGGTGAGGTCGATTGATTCGTACTGGATGGTGTCGGAGAATTGCGTGACATCGGTCGGATTGATGCCCGCGCCGCACCACCAGAACTGCTGCAGATTCGCCGTTTTTATGACTGAGGGAGAGTAATCATAGATCCCGGCTCTGCCCGCAACCGAGCCGGGCAGCAGGGGGGCGAAGCTCACGCCGCAGCCAACTGCGCACCCTAATACCAGCACAACTATGATTCCCGTCCACGCGCGCAGCTGACCCATGGTTTGACTACTAGACCTCGTATTGAGGCCGCAAGCGGCGCAATTCATTGACGGGTTTTGTCACAGGGTCAAATAGGGAATTCAGGCGTCAGTGTAGCATTCGACCGCTGCTCACGGAACCCCATGCGGTTTTATCGTTCTCTCTTAAGTACCAGATCTTTGAGCGCACTGGCCGAGCCGGAGGCGTGCAATTCATATTGAGAGTATTGCTTGAGAATCGGGCGGAGACGGGCGAGGCGGGGGGCGGGAAGGCCGGCCCTGAAGGATAGGAACCGCAGATGTTCCTTGTAGGCGGATAAAACGGGTCGTTTTTTATCAGGAACCAAGGCCAGCAAGGCGTCGCATAACTGCTGCAGCTCTTTGACCGACTCTGCCAGCCGGCCCCAATGTCTTTGCGCCCGGGAATCTCCCTGGGCTCGCTGCTCCAGCTTGTTACGCAGGCCGACCTGTTGGGAGCCATGGATTCGATAACGGATCAGCGGCTGGCCAATCGGCCTCAAATCGGAGAAGGCAGCGGCGATCAGAGCGATCCATTCGTCGTGGATCCAGCCATCAGCTATGGGCAAGAAGCGATCGCGAAGGCCGGCGCGGAACATCACCGTCGCTCCGGTCACAAACCTGTGTTTAGCCAAGACGACGTAGTGTCCGGCCAGCAAGTCCTGCTCGCGCTTGCCGGCGAAGCCGAGCCGATGCCATAGCGTTGGACCTGCCGACTCGTTGCTGTCGTCGATAACGTCGGCATCGGAAAAAACCAGGCCGGCCTGGGGATGTGCAGTGAACTCCTGCTCTGAACGCTCAAGACGAATGGGATACCAGATGTCGTCCTGGTCGCTCAGCGCAATCAGGTCCCCTGCGCAGAGCCGGATGGCACGTTCGAAGTTGGCGGCAAATCCCAGATTGTGTTCGTTCTCAAAAATCCTGACGGGATAGGGGCTCGAAGCCGCGAACTCGCGCACCAGGGCCACGGTGCGGTCGGTCGACCTATCGTCACACACGACCAGTTCGTCCGGCAGCCTGGTCTGTTTCGCGATGCTGTCCAGTTGCTGGGGAAGGAATCGTTCACCGTTGTACGTGCATAGTGCAACGGAGATTCGATTTGGCGTGGAGGTGGACATGCGCGCCTCTACACCATAGAGGAAATTGGATTTGGTATAAACCAGGCTTGGCTGCTGGTAACCTATGAGAGATGAAATTCTGTTTCCCCTGCCTCCGTTCCGCGCAGCCAGAGACTGAGCGAGGACGATAGCTTTATGACCCTGTGGTCCGACTTTCTGACGAACGATCAGCGCCTCATTCACAAGTGGAAGCATTATTTCCCTGCATACGAGCGTCACCTGGGCAAGTTTGTGAATACCGATGTCGTCTTCTTCGAGATCGGGTGCGGCCAGGGAGGATCGCTGCAAATGTGGAAGCGGTTTCTTGGGCCGCACGCACGGATTGTGGGCATAGATCTGAGGCCTGAATGCAAAGAGTTCGCCGAAGACCAGATCGACATCCGTATTGGCGATCAAGCCGACCAGGCGTTTTTGCGAGACTTATGCGAAGAGTTCGGCTCGCCCGATGTTGTGCTGGATGACGGCAGCCACGTCATGTCACATATTCATGCGACATTTTCCGTGCTCTATCCTCAAGTGCCGCGCAATGGTGTGTACCTGGTCGAGGATTTACACACGGCGTACTGGTCTGAATTCGAGGGAGGGCTCAAGCGTAAGGAATCGTTCATCGAAACCTGCAAGGACCTGATCGACGAACTGAACGCCGATCATTCCCGTGGTTTGCTAGCGCCCACCGAGTTCAGCCTCACCACCCTGTCGATGCACTTCTACGACAGCATTGTCGTTTTTGAGAAAGGACGGCACGGTGCCAAGAGCGCCCCACAAATCGGCGGGCCTCCGGCGAAAACCAGCTGGCTCCGTCGTTGAAAGATTTGCCCAAGAATAAAATATCGACGGTCTCAAATCTTCTTCGGGATGGCGGACTGAAGGGTCTCTTCGATTATTTGTGGCTCCGGCTGCAGGTTTTAACGAAGGAGCATAAGCAGCAAGTGCGGCTTGACCGATGCACCTTCGATCTCGCGGGAGTCACGGATGATTCGACCCGAATTGAACTGATCACGAACAAGTACGAGTCGGCGGAACGCCATGCGGTTGTTCGCTACTTAAGACGAGATTTACCGGTGATCGAGTTGGGCGGCTCGATGGGAGTGGTCGCGTGCGTGACCAACAAACTCCTGACGGACCCCACGGCGCATGTGGTGGTTGAGGCAAATCCCTTAGCCATTCCGCGATTGGAGCACAACAGGAAATTAAACGGATGCCGATTCGAAATAGTGAATCGTGCCATCGCCTACGGCGCGGACTCGGTCACTTTTCGCCCTTCCAGCGACATGGCTGGAAGCTCGATTACGCGGGCCGGGGACGAAGCGCCCGTCACTGTCCCAACCGTCGCGCTGGGCGACCTGGGACACGACCGCGGATTCAACCGGTTCAGCCTGGTGTGCGATATTGAGGGCCTGGAGTACGATCTGGTCTGTCAGGAAACCGACGTTCTGAGGAATGCCGACACGATCATCATGGAGACACACGCCCGGTACATTGGAGAGGAAAAGTTTCGCGCGATGATGACCAAACTGGAGCAGCTTGGTTTCAGAATCGTTGAGCAGATCGGTTTTGTGGTGGTCCTGCAGCAATAATCTCTCTCCCATGTTGGAAGTGCCCAATGTCGCAAAAGCGGAAAGTACTGCAAGGCTCTGCTTCCAACCTGGTGCGAGTGCTGCTCTCGATGCTGGTCTCGTTGGTGTTACCGCCATTCCTGGTGCACCACATGGGGCCGGCCGAGTACAGTGCCTGGGTCCTGATTCTGCAATTGAGCGCTTATGTGTATTTGCTGGATTTTGGATTGCAGACCGCGATTGGCAAATATGTGGCGGAGTACGATGCGAGCGGCGATCGCGACGCCAGCCATCACCTGGTAAGTACATCGTTTACACTTCTCGCGCTGGCCGCCGCCATTGCTTGTGTGGCGATTGTTGTGATGGTGATGCTTGTGCCTCGCCTCTTCCACCAGATGCCGGCGGACCTGGTGCCTGAAGTGCGGATCGCGCTGCTTGCCGTGGGATTTTCGGCCGCGGTGGCACTACCGTTCGGTACTTTTTCTTCCACCTTTACGGGGTTACAGCAGTATGTCTTTCCAACCGCTGTGGCAACGGTAAGCCGGGTTGGATCCGCAGTGGCACTCATCGTTCTGCTGCTCATGCATGGAAGCCTGGTGGAGTTGGCGCTGGTCATGGCTGCGTTTAACGTGGCCGCGGCGGTGACCCAGTTCCTCGGCTGGCGAACATTTGTGCGGGATCGCGTCGGTTTTTCCTTCCTCTTGTTCCACCGCCGGTCGGCGGTGAAACTGGCCAAGTACGGAAGCGTACTCTCCATCTGGACACTGGCCATGTTCCTGATCAGCGGTCTCGATATCGTGATCGTCGGTCACTATCATTACCAGGACACTGGCTTCTACTCGGTTGCCAACGGCGCTGCCAATTTCATGCTGGCACTCATTTCCAGTGCGTTCGGCCCGTTGGTCCCTGCGGTATCTTCCATGCAATCGAGTTCAACGCCGAGCCGAATCGGCGATCTTTGCATCAAGACGACGCGCTACTGCACCCTGCTGATTTTTCTGCTTGGAATGCCGCTCCTGTTCGGCGCCTATCCGCTGCTCAGCTTGTGGGTTGGCAAACGGTATGCGGCGCAGAGCGCTCTTTATCTTGAGGTGCTGGTTCTCTGCAACGTGGTTCGCCAGATTGGCTTTCCCTACATTCTTGTGGTCGTGGCAACGGGGAGACAACATCTGGCCACCCTCGCCGGGGTCGCCGAAGCATGTGTGAATATTGTCCTGAGTATCTGGCTGGTGCAGAGGATTGGAACCGTCGGGGTTGCCCTTGGCACCTTCATCGGCGCCTTTGTCGGCCTGGGGATGCATCTGATGGTAAGCATGCCCCGCACCCAGCCCACCATTCAGATGCAACGCTCACGCTTTCTACGACAGGGGGTGCTCCGTCCTCTCCTGATCATCATCCCTTCCCTTTTGCTCTACCCTTTTTGGAGAAGGCTGGAAATGCTTCCGGCTCAGCCTGGCATACTCGTGATCTGGGCCGCCGCGACTGCGCTTATCGCCTGGCGAGCGGTGTTGACTGCCGAGGATCGACATGAGCTCGGATCTGTGCTTCGCAGGCTGTTATACTGGCGCACAGAGCGTACTTAGGTTCCTCCCGCACGATCCGCGCTGATGCGAGCCAATCCAGATTCACATCCTACGTCTTCGATACTAGCGGTCGTCGTTCTGTACAACTGCGAGCTTTCCCGGAGTCATTCCCTTTCCTCGTTGATCGAACTTTTGAACGCGAATCCGGAGTTGGCGGGACGGTTTTCGCTGATTGTGTATGACAATTCGCCGCAAGCGCAGAGGCCCGTTTCAGGAGCAGATTTTCCGACTCATTACGTCCATGATCCGACCAACGGAGGGTTGGCGTCGGCCTACAACTTTGCGCTGTCCCGGGCTGAGTCAGAAGCGCGGGAATGGCTTCTGCTGCTTGACCAGGACACGACGCTGACACGGGATTTTCTCTTCGAATTGATCGAAGCCTCCACTGCGTTGCAGACCACTCCCCAGGCGGCCGCCATCGTTCCCAAGCTGGTGGTGGAGGGTGGCATTCACTCGCCGGCGACTGAATTCATCCAACAGATGCGGCGTCAATTCCAGCCACCCAAACAACCCATCCCAACGGACGCCGTCGGCATCATGCAACAACCGCTGTGCGCTTATAACTCCGGATCCACGATCCGGGTCTCGGCGCTGCGATCGATTGGCGGTTTTCCTGCAGAGTTCTGGCTGGACTACCTCGATCACGCGGTTTATCACTCGCTCTATGTCCGCGGCTACCGCATCTACGTAATGCGGGCAAAGCTGACGCATGAGGCGTCTTACTCCGATCCCGACAGCGTGCCCTTCTGGCGTTTGCATAATGTGCTCATGGCGCAAACGCTCTACGTCAAGCGCAGCGGAAACTTTGTGGACCGGCTTCTCTACCGGATCTGGCTTTTGCGCTACATCAAGAATTTTCGTCAGAGCAGCAACGGGCGCCGCATCTGGAGAGAGACGGTGCTGCAGGCTTTTCTGTTACGCGTCCCCAAACAGCCTGTGAGAGGCGAAAGATAAGCGTTTCTTAACTTGAATTTCCCCATCGGCGCTCCTAAGCTGTGGACCATGTCTTTCCGGACGCTATCGTACCTGCTGCTGTTATTGCTTTGGCTGATCCCGGGAATGCCTTGTCGAGCAGCAACCAAAGCGCACACCGTGTTCCTCAGCTCAGGGAAAAATGTTCCTTACTCTCCGGTTGGTGACCCAGCGGGCGCTCTCCCGGGTGAGAAACAGCTCCACGTTCGCGCGTTGCTTGTCGATGACAAGGTCAAGGAGTGGACGACCGGAGAGGCCCACAACATTACTGACCGCACGTTCGTGGTTCGCCGCGCCCTGCGTCTCAACGACGCTCTTCCTGGTGATAAAGCGGAACATTGGATTTGGCAACGTGGCCCCTGGATTACGGTCGACCGCGTGAAGGGCAGTGTCACGGCATTGCATCTGCCCGATTATGATCCTGCGATCTCGAATGTCGCCTGGTTCCGGGACTATGGTGCGTATTGCGGGCTAACGGCCAGTGGCAAGCAGTTGTATGCCGTGGTCGCGCAGATTGCTGCGCGCAAGCCGGTGCTGGCAAAGAAACTGTCTCCGTGGTCGTCCGGAGAGAATCAACCGCCGGCATGCGCGGCCGCTGTGTGGCAGCGAGATCCGCTACGGGTTACGTTTCAGCCGTCGGGCGCTACCGCGGTCAGCTATGACCTGGTAGGGCTCTCGGCGGTGCTGGTGGAAGATGGCGATGGCAACGAAAGCCCTGCGTCGAGCGCGAGCAATTAAGGTGTAATGCCAGGAATTTCCTGCGCACTATTGCAGCTGGCTATAATCAGCCATGCCATCCGCGGATGCCGGTCAAGACACAACTGCCCGACCGGTTATTACCTTCCTATCACTTTTCGCCGTGCTGCTCCCGGCCCTGGTTGCGTACGGAATTCTTTACCGGCAAGCGTTGCCGTTTCCTTACCAGGATGACTACGCGGTGATCCTGGCCTTCGCAACTGACTACGATCAGTTGCCGACCTGGAAGGCCAAGGTATTCGACATCGCCACGGAACAGACCAACGAGTACAAACTCAGCTTTACCCATTTCATTGTCGCCTCCGAGCTGGAGCTCACCCAGCATTTGAACTTCGCTTTTTTGACTGGTTTGGGCAATTTTTTCCTGCTCCCCATTGGTTATCTTCTGTGGCTCACGTATCAGGAAGATGAGAAGGATCTGGGCCGGCGCTTGCTTGCGTTTCTGCCCATCAGCCTGCTCTTTTTCTCGCTCACGTATTGGGAGAATCTCAATTGGGCGACTACAGATTTACAAAATATTCCGGTCGTTTTTTTCAGTCTGCTGGCTATTTATCTTTTGTTCCCAAGCATGAGGTTTGGCTCGACGCCCGCCAGGCTACTGCTCGCGTGCTTGGCGGCGGCGTTGGCAGCATGCACTTCTGCCAATGGATTCTTGCTCGGCCCGTTGGGTCTGCTGATCCTGCTGCCTCGGCGCGCATATGCTGCGGCTTTGGCTTGGTGCGCCAGCTTCGCCGCGCCCCTGGCTGCTTACCTCTACCACTACACGGTTCCGGTTCATGCGGCGAACAGCACCTACTACATCACAAGACCGCTGTTCTTTCTTGCCTTTTTGGGGTGTGGTGCGATCCCGTCCCGCTGGCCGGCCGCGGCGTTGGGCCTAGTGGTATTAGCGATCTTTTGGCTTGCGATCCGGTCTCGCTTCGATCGAACTAACCCGGTTGCGTTTTACTTTGCTGTGTGGATCCTGGCGACCGGATGCCTGGTCGCATGGGTGCGTGGAGCGGTCGGTTTCACGATCGGGTCACGGTATAGTATCTACTCCATTTTGTTGCTGATCTTCTGTTATTCGTTTCTGGGGCATTATCTGGCGGAGCGGTGGCCTGCCTTCCATCGAAGAAGGTTTTGGTTGATCTCTATTGTGGTTGCTTTTTGCCTCTGCTTGCTGGCAGACATACACGCCTATAACAAACTTGGCCAACGTCGGCGGATGGTTCTCTCGGGTATTGAGCTTTATCGTGTCGACCCTCTGGCCCACTCGCCTATGGTCGATCCCAATCTGCTGCGTGGCGACCCGGAAGAAGCATCGCGGGAACAGGGCGCGTTGACCAGGGCCATTCAAAGACACGTGTACGTGTTACCTGCGAAGCCGGAGATTCGGTAGCGGGAGAGCACGGTGCAGTTATAGGAAATCGAACTTTAAGGGCTAATGCCGCTTGGTGAGTCCAGAGGGACAGTCGCTCCACTACGCTGTGTCGAAAAACATTTCCAAGACAGGTCCGCTGAACCGCAGATCCCTCGACCACGCTCGGGATGACAAAGGGGAGGGCGACGCTTCCATAAATGAATCTGCCAGCCGATGGGCGAAAGCGATCGTTGGGCTGCGCCCATTTTATTCGGCCCACGTACGCCCCTCGGCACGCCGGGGCAGGTTGGGCGAACGTGGGGCACCCGTCGATTCCCCCAGAGTCTCCGTGATGAGCTTAGAAAAGAAACAGCAGGTCCCTCCACCGGGCTAGTCTCGGAGTTTTGGGAATGGACTAACATTAAGGGTATGTCGGTAACCATGCCTACGCTGGATGAGCTTCTGGAAGAAGCCAAAGTCGCCCACGGTCACCTTTGTGCCGGTCAGGTGCTGGGTGTGCGCCTGGCGATGCTCGGATGCAACAGGTTGGGCATTGAACAACCACGCGGCCGGGATCGCAAACGGCTGGTCACGTTTGTCGAGATCGACCGGTGCGCAACCGACGCCATTGGCGTCGTTACCGGCTGCCGGCTGGGCAAGCGAGCGCTCAAGTTTCGCGATTGGGGCAAGATGGCGGCAACCTTTGTGGACCTCGAAACCGGGCGCGCCATCCGCATCGCCGCTAAAGAATCTTCCAGGAACCTGGCTCGCGAGCTGCACCCGGAAATAGAAAATAAGAACCTGCAGCAAATGGCCGCATACCGCGAGATGAGCGACGAGAACCTGTTCGATGAACAGTGGGTGCAGGTCACGCTCGACGCCAGGGAATTTCCCGGTTACAAGGGAGAGCGCGTAGCCTGTGCTCAATGCGGCGAAGGCATCAACTACGACCGATTCCTGGTACGGGGAGGGCAGACACTCTGCCTCTCCTGTGCCGCACCGGAAGAGCGCTACTACCAGCCGCTCCCCACCGCGGAAGTCGCCAAAGACTAAAAAGCCGTCCGTAAACGTGAAGAACCGACGAGCTTTGGAGTCTGCCCTTTTTACCATTGGAGTTTCGTGCAGATTTTACGATGGCAGGGGCTAAAGCCCCGGCCATTTTGGCCCTTTGCGGCACGACTAAAGTCGTGCCCTGATACAAAGCGAAAGGCGCCGTAGTGGACAAACCCGCTGCTTCTCTTCATTGTTTTCCGGCGGCCTCTACGGCCTGGGCTGCGCGCAGAACGGTTGCCTCATCGAAATGCTTGCCCAGAATCTGTGCGCCGATGGGGAGTCCCTGGGACGAATGCCCACAGGGAACAGAGATGCCGCAGATTCCGGCGAGACTGGCAGTTACGGTGTAGATGTCGGCGAGGTACATGGAGAGCGGATCGTCTGTCTTCTCGCCCAGCTTGAATGCCGGCGTGGGAGCGGTCGGCGTCACCAGCACATCCACCTGCTGAAATGCAGTGAGAAAGTCGCGGGTGAGCAAGGTACGCACCTGCTGCGCCTTTTTATAGTAGGCATCGTAATAGCCCGCGCTCAAAGCGTAGGTTCCCAGAAGGATGCGCCGTTTCACCTCGGCCCCGAAGCCGATGTCGCGCGACTGGCGATACATGGCAGTGAGGGTATTCGCATCCTTGGCTCGATAGCCGTAGCGCACGCCGTCAAACCTGGCCAGGTTGGCACTTGCTTCTGCAGTGGCCACCAGGTAGTAGGTTGGAATCGCATACCGGGTGTGGGGCAGAGAGACAGGATGAATGGTGCATCCAGCCGCACGCAAGTGTTCGATCGCGGATTCCACCGCGGCGTGGACCTCGGGGTCAAGACCGTCGCCAAAATATTCCGCCGGGACACCCACACGTAGGCCCTTCACTGGCTGTTCGAGAGCCTGGACATAATCTGGTACCGGCACATCGGCGGAGGTAGCGTCCAACGGATCAGGTCCTGCGATCACACCCAGCAAAATGGCCGCGTCCCGCACCGTGCGGGTCAGGGGGCCGACGCGGTCGAGCGATGAAGCAAAGGCAATCAAGCCGTACCGCGATACACGTCCGTAGGTCGGAAGCAGGCCAACGACCCCACAGAAGGAGGCGGGCTGGCGAATGGATCCGCCGGTATCGGTTCCGAGCGTGGCGACCGCCATGCCCGCAGCCACCGCCGCCGCCGATCCACCGCTTGAACCGCCGGGTACCCGGTCAAGCGCCACTGGATTATGCACTGGCCCGTAGCCAGAGTTTTCTGTCGATGACCCCATGGCGAACTCGTCGCAATTCAGCTTGCCCAGCAAAACCGCTCCCGCAGCTTCCAGGCGTTTCACCACGGTTGCGTCGTAGGGAGGCATGTAGCCTTCGAGGATGCGCGAGCCTGCCGTCGCGGGGGAACCCTTCATCACCAAGACGTCCTTGATGCCGATAGGCACACCAGCGAGTGGGGGCAACGGAGCGCCCTGCGCTGCAAGTTGATCGATGTTCGCGGCTGCGTGAAGCGCGCGTTCACGGCTAACCGAAAGGTAGGCATTGATCGCGGGATTTAGGGCTACAATCTCCTGAAAACAAAGCTCCGCCAACTCGGTTGCGCTGGGCTTTGCGTGACGCACTGCTGCCTGAACCTCAGAGATACAGGTCTGCTTCCAATTCATACTTCCATTATCATTCGGGACGGAAGCATTCGCGTAGCAGTTTTGCTTTGCGATGAAGCTTGCACAATCGAGGCAATGCTGCTTGAAGCACGCGAAATTCCCTGACCAAGATGACCGGCGTCAAAGCTGGTTCCACGCCACGAGCCTCTTTCTGAAAACGAAACAGCAGGCACTCGCCGATTGCGATGGCCTGGGCGCCGGCGGGCAGTTGCTGAGCTTCGTGCTGGCCACAATCGCGCTGTTTTCCCGCAGACCGAGCCTGCTGACACATGCCCAGTTCTACGCGGAAGACGGAACGTTCTGGTTTGCCCAAGCCTACAATTTTGGATGGCTGCACTCACTCTTGCTGCCACAAGCCGGCTACTTCAACACGATGCCGCGTCTCGCCGCCGGTGTGGCGCTCCTGGTCCCGCTCCAGTGGGCGCCGCTGGTCATGGCCGTCGTGGGCCTGCTGATTCAAGCCCTCCCGGTACCGCTGCTGCTTTCCCCGCGATTGCGCAACTGGGCTCCTTTACCCACGCGTTTGTTGCTGGCCGCTGTTTATGTCGCGATGCCCAATACCAGGGAGATTTTGATCGTAGCCACGAATACCCAGTGGCACCTGGCTCTGGCGGCCTTGTTGTTAGCGTTGGCCAGCAGCCCGCGCACCTGGCTCGGCCGCGTTTTCGATATTGCGGTCATCCTAGCCGCAGCCTTTAGCGGACCTTTCTGTATCTTGCTTGCGCCGATAGCCCTGCTTTTCTGGTGGCTGCGCCGCCAGCCATGGAGTCTGCTGATTTCCGCGCTGGTCAGCCTTGCAGCGTGCATTCAAATTGGCCTGCTACTCCACAACACCCTACGAGTGCACACCGCACTGGGAGTAAGGCTCGAGCCCCTGGTACGCATGGTGGGTGGGAATATCGTCGCGGGCGCCCTGTTTGGCACCTACGCCTTCGCGTCGAAAGCGCCGATGATTCTTCTGGCGGCGGCTGCCCTTGTGGGGATCGGCATTTATTTGTATTGCTTGCGCTTCGCCAATCTGGAATGGAAACTGTTCCTGATTTACTGTGCGGCCCTGCTCGCCGCTTCGCTTTCCAGTCCTCTGGTGGGTGGATCCAAGCCTCTCTGGGATCTGCTGGTCGACGCCTTCTCTGCAAGATACTGGTTCTTTCCCATGCTGGCCTTCGCGTGGAGTGCTGTGTGGTGCGCCCTGTATGGCCGAAATCGTTTTTTTAGAATTGCGGGGACTGGTATCGTCCTCTGCATGACGTTCGGGGTTGTTCATGACTGGAAGTACAAAGCACTCCCGGACGACCACTTTGTTGCCTTTGTGCAGCGCATGCGCGACGCCAAACCGGGAGACCACGTGGTTTTCCCGATCACGCCTGAGGGATGGCAGATGGAGCTGATAAAGAAAGGCTCTTAAAAACCGGCGGATGGGCGGCTTTTAGCGCTCAATGACTTTGGGCACTTTGAAGAAGATGCCGTCGGTATCGGGAGCGCAGGCAAGAACCCGGTCACGGTCCAAGGAGGGCGCGATTTCGTCCGGGCGCAAGTGGAGGTTGCTGGCTTCACCGCTCGCCATCGAGCTGCGCGGCAACCTGCAACATGGGCGGCACCGAGCTGGTGTCGAGTTCGTTGAGCTGGGCAAAGTAGCCGAGAACGGAATTCAGATCGCGCAGCATGGCTGCCTTCTCGGTGCTGGTTAATTCCAGATTCGCGAGTTCGGCAACACGCTCGACGTCCTGTTCGGAAACACTCATAATTTCTATCTTATTTATAGGCGGACTTGGAAAAATCGACCGCCCAGGAATTGGCGCGGCTGGAGACACAGCAGAAGGCAGTCTCATAGAGCAGGGAGAAATCACTGACCAGAGTTGCCTCGCGCATGTAGTCCCAATCGATTTTCGCTTTCAAGGGCTTGATCATGCGGCAGTAGTAGGCCTCAAGCTCATCATCGGGAATATCCTGCAGCATCTCTTCCTCACAGCGGAAGGCGAGGGTTGCCGCCCCGGTAAGGCCCGGGCGGAAGGGCATATGCATCACTTCCAGATGAGGCAGCTTGGGCCGCGGCCCAACCAGGCTCATGTCGCCGCGCAGCACATTGATCAGTTGGGGCAGCTCATCGAGCTTGTACTTGCGGAGGAAGCCCCCGAACCTTGTCACCCGCGGGTCTCCCCGCTTGGTCAGAGAGGGGCCGTCTTCCTGAGCATCGATTGCCATGGTTCTGAACTTGAAAACGGTAAAGAGAACACCATCGCGTCCGACGCGCTTCTGGCGGAAAATCACCGGGCCCGGAGACTTATAGCGAACGAGAACAGCGGCGAGCAGAAGCAAGGGCCAGAAGAGCAGAAGGGCCACCGCGGCAAAGGCCAGGTCGATGCACCGCTTGACCGCCGATACGCTCCAGGCGCTCGGTTCGGCATAGTAGGCGGTAGGATCCTGGGGCATGGCACAAAATGGAGGAAACAAGGTCGTCGAATGACCGTTAGCCTCAGAGACGACATCATTCCAAAGCAGAGCCGCACTGGGCTGCGGGGGAGCAAAGCTAGTGTCCATGCGTTTTTTAAGACCTGTTCTAAAATTTTAGAGCGCTTGCTGAATTCTCGTTCAGGGTCTTGTCGATCAAGTTTTACTGCTAAACCGACGCCTAACGGCTTGTTGCACTCTTTTTTTAGACACTTGCTTGATCGGCCGAGGTGGCGAATACCTTAGCCAACAACGGAACAATGGGTTCAACCATCCGCGTAAGAGCATTTTGGCGAACGAGCGAACGACCCGAACACCAGCTATGTACACGGATGAACCCGTGGGTAAAAAGGATGTTGCGCCCGGGCAGAACTTTTCCCGATTCAGCCTTTTAACCAAAATAACAGTATTTGGGCTCCTTCGGAACCCCACGGCTGATGACAGCCGAGATTCCTGGTTCTGGGGTCCAATCCAAAGCAATTCCAGGGTTTACACCGCACCAGCTTATTTAACCTGGTTTTTATATAAAAGCTTCGTTTGACGCAGTTAACGCTTACGACTAGTCGGCGCCTGTCCGCAAGTCTTCCCGGTGCATCACGGTTCGGTCGATGGCGTTGAGCCGCGGCGCTCCAGGTCCTTTTATCACACGCTTATCGCTACTCAGGTAAAATTCGGTGATTTTGAGCATACAGCGGGCGGCAACGGCCGCCCGCACGATCAGTTTGAGCAGCCGATTCTTCCCGAAATAGTCGTAGTGCTCGTTGAAATCAACCATCGCCTTGTGCTGCTCGATGATTTTCTTTCTGGGCATCTGGTTGATACTTTGGCTGCCGTAATGGATGACTTCCGCAGTCGGGGTGTAATAGATTTTGCAGCCGTTTCGCTTCAGCATCAGGTTGTAGGCCAAATCGACCTGGAAGTGAGGCAGGCGTTCATCGAGCATGCCGAACGTCTCCCATGTTTCCCGGCGGAGCACGTAGGCGGTGGTGCCCAGGCTTTCGACCTGCTGTTCCCGCGAATAGTCGAAAGCGCAGGCATAGTATTTGCGTGAGACCTGCCCGTTGGGAAAGAACTTATGCCAGTTCAGGCCCTGCAGGATCATGGTTCCGAGGCCGGCAAAACTGCGCACACAGGATTGGGTGGTGCCATCCGGATTGAGCAGCCGAGGACCGCATGCCGCAGCCTCTGGATGAGCATCCATGAACGAAACGAGCGTTTTAAAGACGTTTCCCAGCAGCTTGGTGTCGCTATTCAAGAGACAGGCATAGCGGGCGCGGGACATTTTCATTCCCAGATTATTATTTTTGGAGTAAAGCAGAGGCACCGGGTTGCGCACGAGAATGACCTCGGAAAACTCCGACTCGACCATCTCCGGGCTCCCGTCGGAGGACCCGTCGTCGATGCAGATCACTTCAAATTGAATGCCCCGGGTATAGCGGTAAATTGAAGCTAAGCACTGCCGCAGCAATGCTTTGGTGTTGTAGTTGGGAATGATGATAGTCAGGTCGAGCAAGAGATTCATCAATCTTTCAAAACCTCAGGCAGTTCTATTTGGATGAGTGGACTTCGCGTGCAGGAATCCCGGCGACGGCTGCATTTGCGGGTACGGATCGCAGCATGACCGAATTCACGTCCACCTTCCTATTATCGCCTAAAGATGTCCCGCCCAGAACCCTCGCGCTGGCTGCAACTACCACATAGTCACCAAGTTCAGTTCGGGGTGAGAAACCATAGCTCGTCGTTGATTGCCCTAGTTTCGGTTCACGATCTACAAAGAAGTTAGTCCTTGCCATTCTTTTGATGCGACCATCGCGGCTCCTGAAGTATGCGGAAAGAATATACCGTGACCAATGGCGCTTCCGGTGTAGATCTCTATCCTAAAGATAAATTTGATTCAAATAAGGCAATAGGAGTCTCATTGCGGGAGGCGGCTGTGCAAAAGCCCGCGTGGCAGACCTTTAGCCTCAGGTCGGCCCCCCGATTGCCACAACTATGAATAGACGAGGGACTTCCGCGTTTGGGTCAGGCCTTCATCAGCCCGCGTTCGATCAGTTCCCGATTGGCACGATCCAAACCGTCCTCCACGCCGTTTCGGACAATGGGTTGCGTATTCACCCAGCGCACGAACCGCTCCATGCCTTCCTCGAGCGGCACTTTCGGGGAAAACGCTAAGAGCCGCCCTATGGCGGAAATATCCGCGTAATTGTGCCGGATATCGCCCAATCGATATTGACCGAGACGACGACCGGTGCGCCGGAGCCATTCCATTGCCTGGTCAGGCTTTGTGCGATGGTTTCCACGCTCACCTGGACGCCTGAACCGACGTTCATGGTGAGTCCGTCGCCTCCGTCCGGAGGCCAGGCCGAGCGCCATCGCCTCAGCCACGTCAGAAACATGCACAAAATCACGGCTTTCCTGGCCGTCCTCGAACAGGACAATTTCCTTACCCTGCCGGATCCGATTAGAAAAGATCGAGAGTATGCCGGTGTAGGGGTTGTTGAGCGACTGGCCTTCCCCATAAACGTTTTGCAAGCGGAACACCAGGAAGGGGATGCCAAGCGCATTGGCCACGATCCGGACGAGATCTTCCTGGGCCAGCTTGGTGGCAGCATAGACGGATGCAGGACTGGTTCTGGCAGTCTCGCCCGTAGCCACGGGGCGAATGGGACCGCCACAGGAAGGGCAAGGCGGCTCCCACTGACCGGCTTGCAGGCTCCCCGGGCTGCGCATTGGGGGATAGACCAAGCCACAGCGAGGGCATTCGTATGCGCCTTCGCCGTAAACCGAGCGGGAAGAGGCGAGCACCAGTTTTTTTACTTCATGGCGGTTGTTGGCCAGCACGTCGAGGAGCAAGGCAGTGCCCATGACATTGGTGCTGGTGTAATCGCCGATGCGGTACATGGATTGCCCGGTTCCCGTCTCAGCGGCCAAATGGACTACCGAAGCAATGTCACGCAAGGCCTCAACCCAATCGCGACGCTGGCAGACATCGCCACGCATGACTTCGACACGGTGTTCCTCGAGCAAGGCGCCCAACTCGGGTAGTTGATCCACACCGTGGATTTGGGGGCTGAGATTGTCCATCAGGCGCACCTGCATGCCGCGCTGGACGAGTGTCCGAGCAAGCGACAAGCCGATGAACCCGAGCCCCCCGGTAATCAAGACCTTTTGGGCCATTCCTTGATCTTAACCTGTTTGGTATCAATGGCGCGGGTATCTATCCGGTTAGTTTGCGATTCCGGGAAGGGGAATAGTCAACCTTTGCGGGTGCAGACTGCCGACACGGTCTTAACGCCTTAAGGGAGCACTCTGAGTGGGCCAGCAGTCCGATTTTCGCTGAAGTCCCGATTGGGCTCGAAAAACAGAGATGGAGAGCTGTGGTATCCCACATCTCGCGGAAAACGAGCGAGATGTGGGGCACCCTTGGTTCCTGGTCAGGACAGGTCCCAAACCCCTTGGTTCCCTGGCCGGGTGAGACGCCAAATGGCTAGTTGTTGTTTGTAATTTGGCCGGTGGCGGGGTCGAGGAGGATTGGGGCTCCGTTCTTAGGCGTAGAGCTACTGAAGTCGAGCATGTCGCCAAAGGAGCCGGCAATCTGGTCGTAGGAGCCTTGGCCGATTCGCTGTTGATCTAAGAAGGTGTCTTCGATAAATCGCAGGATCGAACTCTGGTCGGTGAGGACATGGGAAACGTAATTGGGCTTAGCCCAGGGCGAGATTAGTAACAATGGAAGTCTCGGGCCATAACCGCATCTGCCCTGTGCGTGCAAAGTGGCCGGGGCCACGCCAGGGAGTGCGGTGTCTGCATTCCCGCATGTGCCCGCCGACGAGAAAGCGTCGCGTGCGGTCGCACTGCCGTTGATCACGTTGTAGACGTGGTCATACCAGCCGTCGGAATCATCGTAGGTAATGAGAATGACCGTGTGGCTCCACTCCGGCGCCTGCTCAATGGTGTTGATTACGTGCACCAGAAATGCCTGCTCATCCAGAGGGTCGGAGTAGCCGGCGTGCCCGTCGCGATACGCAGCGGATTTGAGGTAACTGACGGCGGGAAAGTTGCCCACCTTTACGGCGTCAAAGAAGTCGTGAAGGTCGTACTGGTGATTGGCCTTGCCGTCTCCCGCGTGCCCGATCAAATGAACGGAGGTGGGTGGGGCGTGAGTTGGGTTCTCGGTTGAGGCATAGTACTGGAACGGGTCAAGAAAGGCCGTATAGTCCTTTTTTGTCTGCCTAGTAATGGTCGAGGTGTTGCTTCGGTTACAACCGACAGTGCCATTGCTGTTGGTTGCCGCAATATCAAACCCTTCGGCAAAAAACCCCCATGTCACGCCTGCTGCGTTCAGGAGGTCGCCGATGTTTCTACCCGTCATATGGATCAGATCGCTCTTGCCGGCACAGATTTCGTTGAGCGGAACCGCATTCCCGACAAGGGTAAATCCGCCGTTTCCATCCGAGACCATGATGCCTGCGGCTCCTCCGTCGTTTACAACGCCGTTGGTCTGTCCGGAGATGAGATTGATGGCACCAACCGTCGACGGTCCAAAAGTAGTGCCGAAGAACCGGTCGCTCATCGCATAATGCTGGGCGTAGTTCCACATTGCCGTCACGGTATTACCGTCGTAATAGCCCATGGTCAAGCCGGTTGTGGCGGCGACGCCGTCGCCCAGGCCAGGCCCATCGGCTGCGCCCACTGAACGGGGGAAAAGGTCCATGGCGCCTGCGTGAAAGGCCATCTGTTCCGCCTCGTAGCTGTGATCCTGGTCGGCGGTGGCGGCCTCTGCCGGTGATAACCGGAACGGGTTGGCCGCCCCAGCGCCGTTGCTGCGATTGCCGGCATTTGGGTTGTGTTGCAGCAGGGTGGGCGTGAGACCGTCGACCGCGGGTGTCCCTGCAAGCGCTTTAAAGGGAGATTCGCCAGCAAGGTTCAGGGCGTTCGGATATGTGCCAAAGTAGTGATCGAAGGAGACATTTTCCTGAAAGATCACCACTACGTGCTGTATGGGGCCCTTTGGCACAACGTTTGTCCCATCGGATGCAGGCTGTAAATTGCTGGTATAACCACAACCCGTGATTACCCTCGTGAGGAGGTAACCCAGCAATGCAACGACACATGGCGTGCGGTGGATCATAAAGATTTTGCTTGGGGCAGCGCGCTGATTCTAGGCGTTGGGAATCAATCTGCGCAACGGCAATCTTTGCCTAGCTGCGGTGGGCAGAGAGGGCCAGAACATCTGGTTTTCCAGTCAATCTGGCCGCTTCACAGGACCCTGGCGGTGTGTTCCTTGAGTTGTCGAATCATTCGCCGATCGGTCCATTCAACCCAACAACAAGGCGCGGTATACGTTGAGGGTCGCGGCGGCCGTTCGGCTCCAGCTGTAGAGTTTCACACGTTGCTCTCCTAACTGACGCTTGATGGCGATGGCCCGTTGATCCTGGAGTATCGACACCAGGGCATGGGAAAGCTGCTCGGGATCGGAGTTTTCAAAGTAGAAAGCTGCGTCTCCGCAAACTTCGGGGAGTGACGATGTCCGAAGGGCCAGGACCGGACATCCCAGGCTCATTGCTTCCAGCGGCGGAAAACCGAAACCTTCATAGAGGCTGGGATAGACAAAGAGGGCTGCGTGACGGTAAGCGCGCGCCAGGGTAGCCTCGCCGGCCTTTGGGACGACAGTGATCCAGTCCTCGAGACCAAGCGCATTGACTCTGGCTTGTTCTGCTAAGGAAAATGCACCGCCCCCTACGACCATCAGGCGATAGTCGCCTGCCAGACCGCTACGCGAGAAGGCCTCGAGCAAGAGTGCAAAATTCTTGTACTCCGCACGCGATCCGACATAGAGCAGGTAAGGAATGCCCGGCTCGCTTTCCGCCTCAACATTGGACGGGGTCACGGGCAGCGGCGAGAAGCCGTGATGAACAACATGAGTCTTCTGTGGTTCGACATCGTAAAAGTCGAGCAGATCGCGGCGGCTGGATTCTGAAACGCAGACGATGGCATCGGCGCGCGAGAACAATCTACGTTTTCTTTGGATGATGAACGACGCGTTGTGGAAGAGGTGCGGGAATCGTTCATGCGTGCAGTCATGATGGGTTACTACGAGACGGCCCCGGCGTACGAAGGGTAGGGCCCGATAAAGCATGGTGTGGTAGATATCAAAGGAACCGCGCAAAAGCGCCATCCCGGCGGACGCTGCTTCGTTGATTGCGTAGCGGAAGTAGCCCGGCTTGATGCCCGTCTTCCAGCTCAGCACCCTGGTTTGCAGATTGAGCAACTCGGAAAAGGGCATCACGGAGGCGTTCAGGCCCATGATCAGCTCGATTCGAACGTCACTTACGTCCTGCAGATTGCGTATCAACTCATAGTGATAGCGCGAGACACCGCCGGCGTCCTGCAGAGAGAAAGCCTGGTGATCATAGAAGATACGCATAAACCCTTCAGGCGCTCTCGTCCCATCGTATATGGTATCTGGTTCGACAGAGACGACGCCCTCGCGTACAGTGCCTGGTGGTTTTAACCGATTAGGGAAACGCGATGACAGGAAAGTGAGCAAGGCCGCAACTTTTGGGTCTGGTTGTACGTTACAAATTGCAGTGAACTTTCGCCTCAGGAGCTTGATTAAGGCCGGGTGTTGTTTCTGGCCGCGTTCTGCAGTGCACCCGTCGGCTGCTGAGCGCTCCGCGGGTTGCGACCCTACTCGCCATCTTCGGGTGTGCCAGGTTGAGCCTGGGACGATTCGGCCTCCAGCTTTCCCTGGATCAGCCTACGCTGTAGGCGAGAAAAACCTTGCTGGCGCCAGGATCTGGGTTGCTCTTGTAAGGCAATGCGCCCGACACTTTGCAATCGTGGCGGGTAAAGAATTGGCGAACGGACGTTTGCCATTTTTGTTCGGGAAGATATGAACTCCAAGACCATCGTACAAGGCTTTGGAGCAGCCATAGTGGTCTCGCTGCTTAGCGTGTGGCCACTGATCTCACCTCACCGTGCTCTGATCTATCACAGCTTTTTGCCGGTGGACAGCTTGATTTGGGGCATCCTGATCAACCTGGGCACCCTCACCTTGCTGGCTGCGCTGCTATTCGAATATCTCAAAAAGAACGATACGCGGGTGCACGCATTGATGTGGGTGCTGGTCGCCGCGGAGCTTGCCCCGGCCTTTGTTGGTGATGTTGAGGCCTGGCGGCAACAGGGGGTTCCCCATCTCTACGTCGAGTTGCTGTTCTACGGCACACTCGTGGCTTCGCTGGCCTTGTGGTGGTTGCGACCCATAGCCTACCAGCGTGCTGTGAGCGGATTGCTGGTGGTGCTGCTCCTGGTGGGTTGCGGCATGGCATGGGTGGTTCCGGAGCTGTTATATCTGGGCCTGCGAACGCAGCCGCGCGACGCCCAAGTGCCGGTCAGGCGGGCTGGACTGTCGCCCGTGCGGGTGACCGCTCCGCGGTATCGTGGACGGATTGTGTGGCTCCTCTTCGATGAGCTTTCCTATAACCAGGCCTTCGAACATCGCTTTCCCGGGCTCGCCATGCCTGCGTTTGACAAGGTAAAGAGCGCGAGCGTTTCGTTTAGTGATCTGAAGCCGGCGGGCTCTGATACCGAGCGAGTTGTGCCCTCGTTCTTTCTGGGCCACGCCGTCGATGCAATCCGGAGCGATGTGGATGGAGAGCCGTCGCTCAAACTGGCCGGGCAAAGAGACTGGCAGGCGTTCGATGCCAATGCCACGCTCTTTGCAGATGCCCAGCGCCTGGGCTGGACCACTGGAGTCGTCGGGTGGTACAACCCCTATTGCCGCATTCTTGGTGCAACGCTCAACTATTGTTTCTGGAGGATGGGAAACGGTCAATGGAACAGAGCCACACCGGATCAATCTGCGCTGAAGAACGCGATGGCGCCGTTCATGGAGATGGTCCAAGGCTGGCAGAATAAGCCTGACCACCCGCAGGAAGAAAAACACGCGGCCGATCTGACGGCTGTCATGTCACAAGCTAAGGCATTAATCCGTGACGAAAGCATTGGCTTGGTGTTCATTCATTTGCCGGTACCGCACCCTCCTGGCATCTACAACCGCAGAGCAGGGCACCTGAGCACGACCGGCACCTATATCGATAATCTTGCTCTGGCCGACCATAGCCTGGGGGAGTTGATGAGGACCCTGGATGCGACCGCTTTGGCCACAAAGACGACTGTAATCATCTGCTCCGACCACTCCTGGCGCGTGGCCATGTGGAAGCCAACGCCGCAATGGAGTGCTGAAGAAGAAGCTGCCAGCCAAGGCGGTTTCGACCCCCGGCCGGTGCTGATGATCCATTTCCCCGGACAGACCGCAGAACATGATGTTATCGGATCCTTCGACGAGATTCGGATCCACGACATCGTGGCGCGCATGCTTCGAGGTCAGGAACCCGACTTTGATGAATCACTACCAGCTGCTGCGATGATTCGGCAGTCACGCCAAAGCCGCAGCCCATAAGGCCATTCCAGCTGTGAAAAGCTATTCATCGCCACTTCGGGCTGAACGATACGTAAATCGGATACACATATCTTCCCCTGGATGAAGGGTGCAACGGCAACCCTCAAACTTGAGACACTGAGAACACGGGCCGCTGCCACCCGAACCTCGGTTCTCCGCAGTGTGCCTCTATTTTCAGTGTCTCAAGTTTGGGGTCCAGACCGGGTATGCTGTCCCTTAATCGCCGCTTTATCTTCGCGCAATCGGCGGGTGAATATCTGAGGTTTGGGATAGTTTTTTCTACTTTGATTCTCACCGGCTGCTCTGGCTTCGTGCCAACCCGGGCGCCATCAGTTCCACCCCAGATTGTGAACGCCTGGGGCAATTCTCAGACACAAGGCTATGGTCTGCAAGGATGCTCTATCCTCACCTGCCATCCTGAGACAGCGTGGCCGTCTGTGATGGCGATAATAAACGGATGGACGCTGAATAATCAGGCATACGGAGCAAGCAATTGCGCCGACCTGTCCTACAGAGGAACCTCGCAATCTCTTTGGGATGTGAAGGTCGACGCCGCGAGCAAGAACATTTATGCGCACTTCCGCAACGATCAGGCGCAGTACGGACAGGCTTACATAGCCTACGCGCGCGGCTGCGTCGAAGCTCAGACTGCATGGTTAGCAATCCCTGAAGCGGACAAGATCCGCGCTGCGGGAACGGGCTGTGCAAAGACCGGAACCTGGGTGGACGGCAACCCGAACTCGGCTGCTTCCTCTACGAGTACCGTGGGAGCGACCATGACATGCACGGTGACGGGAAGCACGGTCTATTTTGCAGCTGCGCGGAAATACAACTCGTCAGCTACCTTTACTGTGAGCGTTGACGGTGTCAGAGCTGTAGATCCTGATAACGGCAGCACGATCTTTTCTCAGGCTATGGTTTTCCCTGGCGTCTTCGGCGTCCCCGTAAACCAGCAAATTCTCGCAAACCTGATACGCGTTCCGGTCACTAACGCAACCCACAAGGTCGTATATACGTGTGTCGATCCGGCTGGCGATGTGTGCCTCGCGTTCTATACTGCGGCGGTCGGTGGGGTTGAAACCCCGGTGGTGTATTCCTTGTCGACCATGTACAACGCACCTGCAGAGCAGACCGGGAATATGGACGCGCCCACCACGGAGCTTTACCATGCAGCGTGGCTGGCAATGGTTGCGGAGCTGACAAGCGATGGGCTCAACATCATTCCCATAGACGCCACCATTCCCGCAGTCTATAACGCCGCGACGCAGTCCCAGGACGATGGCATCCATGAGGACGTGCTCGGCCATGCCTCCATCGGTGCACACGCTGCTGCCCAATAAGGAATTCATTCGCGGACAGAGAGCGTCGGGCTAAACCGGCACACTGTAGGGGATGCAAGAGTCAAACATGCGAGGTTGCACTGGGGGAATTCGAGTTCTGATCGTCCGTCTCTTAACACCCGCGGCGGGGTTGTACGGTGAGTGTTAATGATCGCTGTTAAGGCACGATGTGTTTCATCCCAGCGCGTTGGGAAAGAGTGTTTCTTGCCAGCTCAATGCTGAGCAACACGTAAACCGGATACACATATCTTCCCTGGATGAAGGGAGCAACGGCGGCCACAATCAGAGTTATCGTACATAGAAGTGCGATTGGCCTCTCTAGCCGCATCTTGCCCTCGACCAGGGCAGTCGCAAAAATCACAACCATTGCAACCGCTCCCAATGGTTGAAATACCTGCCCTTGAAGATCATGGAAGCCGAGTTCCAAAAATGCACCGCTCCAATAAAACCAGGGCTGCAAGAGCCTTCCTGCCATCAGCATCAGCACTTTCACGGGGAGCACGATGGGGAAGCCATAGGCGGCCTGGATGGCATCCAGCTTCAGGATCACGCCGGCACCTTCCAGAAGGTAGTCAAATACCGACGGACTGATTCCGAAAATGATGAACATCAGCGGATACATGATGGTGAGCGCCGCAATCAGCAGTGCGATTGTAAATTTGGGGCGACCGCGAAATGGAGGGTAGTTACACAGCAGGAAAATCACCAAGATAGCAAACTGCTCCCAACGGGCAGCCAGAGAGACCACAAGAGCACAGACCAAAAGAACCCGCGAACGCCTGGCGGAATAAATATATTTTGCACTGAGAACCGCCGCCAGCAACGCCAGGATTTCTTTATTGAGTGTCGTCAGCGCAGGGAAGAGTTCAGCATTCACCAGCATAAGAAAACCGAACACGGCCTTGTTTACGCCCTCAATTGAAAACGCCACTTTCAGAGCGATCGCGAACAGCAGGAAGTTGAAACACATAACTGCGAAACCGCTCTTCAAGAGCAGGGCGATCGCCACAGGGCCGAGCAGGTTGCCCCCCAGGGTGATCAGGTCGGGGTCTGCCGAATCGGTTTGAATATCCTTCACCGCTTGCCAATAGCGGTCCGAGTCAGCGCCAACACGTGGGCCGAGATCACCGTTGATCCATGGCTGCACGAGCCAGAAGTAGACGATGACACAAGCGATCGCGTAGACCACTAGAGATGCGAAGAATACCCACTCGGATCGAGGTCGCCGTTTGAGAAATCGAAACCGGGGCATAGCAGGCAAACGCCCCGAGGGAATCGATAGACGAACGGTAGTCAGATGAATAGGCATAATCAGCGATAGTCCGAGCATCCCGGGTAATAAGAATCTCGCGCTACACCAGTTCCTTCCGCAAATCGCGTATTCGTTTCGGCCCGATGTGGAAGGGCCCTTACTACTGATCCGTTGCTATGGTAAACAGAAGATGACCGGGCTTGACGCTTGCGTACCGGAGCATTGACCCCAAACACCAGTTTAGGGCTTTCAGGTGGGTCGGCGAATTCTTTTCCACGATGGAGGGTGCCGGAAGGCGAGTCTGGGCAACCGCAGGGTACACTGCAAAAGAAATCCTTTCCGGGAGTTCGCGTGAAGGCCTCTTTCCGTATCGTGCTCCTTTGTGGATGCCTGATGGCTCATTGGCACGTGGGCATGCTCGCCGCGCAGCAATCCGCGGCCGCTCCCAGACAATCGCCGTTGTTTGCGAACAGCATCCCTGGCACGGACATAGGGGATCGCGTCAACCATGCGCTGACATCGTGTGGACTGCAGTGCACGGTGTACATCCCCGCTGGGAATTACTCGTTTGCGACCACCATCCGCCTCCCCTTGAACCCCTTTGGCCAATACAAACTGAGTGGCGATCCGGGAGCGATTCTGACCTATTCTGGAAGTGGCGATGCCATCTCGACCCCGATCGGAGCTCAACCGGGCGCCTCGCAACTTTTGATCGAAGGCTTTCAGCTCAAGGGAAATTCCAAAGCGACCGCTGGAATCCATCTGTTGCCAACCAACCGCATCACCGTTCGCAATATGGCCATCATGGAGTTTTCGGGTGGAGACGGAATCTTGGTGGAGGGCACCAACAGCTCGAATATCGAAGACAACCTGATCACTGGTAATAAGGACGGTATCCGCCTTACTCCTACCCTCTGCAGTGGGACCCAACCGATTGAATGTGCGGCGTCGGTCAACGGCGTTCCTTACGCGGCAAATGCTATTCACGTAACGCACAACCAAATCACAAACAATTCGCATTGGGGTATTTTTGAGGATGCAGTCATTGTCGGTCACGGGCTGACGGAATCTCAGAATAATTCTTACGAAGGCAATAACCTTGAAGAGAATGGCTTGGCGGGACCTTCCTTCGGGGCGATTTACCTGACTCGGTCTCGCGGCGATGTCATTTCCGCAAACTACTTTGAAAAGTCGCCCCGCGAGATTGTACTCGGCATACCTGGAGCGGGTAGTGGTTATCGGGCTTACGGAGTTGTGGTGCGCGACAATTTTTTCACCACCTTGGCCGGTACCCCATTCAACATCGAGATTGAGAACGCAGACAGCACCATGATCGAAGGCAACAGCGAACTGGTCGCGACTGCCGGTACAAAGAATTGTTTTGTCAACATAGTGGCAGAGACGCGTACGTGGATCTCGAAGAACGCGATTTACCAGCAAAATTCCTACTGCTACATGGGAGCGCCGGGGCTCCCTGCACCCAGCGATGGCTCCTCCTTCTTTGGTGTACGATAGACGGCGGCGAGCCGGCTTTATCCAACCACCCGGCCATCTTCCACGATCGGTATGTCGCGCAGCGCCAACTGCTTCCTCCAGCCCACAATTCTTTTAGCCTTGCTGTACAACAAACGCCGGCAAAAATATTCCCAACATACTTTGGCAAATACCTTGTTCTCATAGCGCAGGTATTGTCTGATCGTGCGTACAAGGAGGCGCAGCAGATGGCAGCCGCGCTCAACCGGAGATGAGTACAGGTCGACGTATGCGCTCTCGGCGGCAAGAAAATTGCGGTACCGATGTGGGGTCATTTCCTTGTCAAAGTCGAGGGCGGCTATAGAGTGCTGCAGCGTGAGATCTCCGGCGATAAACATGTATCTGCCGTTGTTATGCATCGCCTGGAAGGCATACACATCGGAAAGATCCAGCCAGAACTCCTCGCTGTAGCCTCCAATTTCGCGCAAGGCGGCGACCCGCATCAACGTTGCACTATTCACGGCATAGCCCTTCTGCTTATAGATTCCGTGGAAAGTTGGCGAGATTTGCTTGACCCGGTTAAAGCTGCCGAGCCACCTGGGAGAAACCAGCGTACCGTGGGAATAAATAAAAGGGACGACGGTGCCTATTTCCATTTCGTCCTGGAAGCGCTGACTGTATTCCAGCATTCGGGGAAGAAACTCCTCGGAGACCGTCGTATCCTGATCGAAGAGCAACAGCCAGGAAGAACCGGTCGATTCCGCGAATTCCATCGCTTTGTTGTAAGCACCTGAAGTGCCCAGGTTACGATCGCCGTGGCGGTAGTCGCAGGCAAAAGGCACCACAGGATTGACCATCGCGACCGGGCTGTTATCCCAAATGAAGACGCGAAAATGGTTGAGCAACTCCGGATTGCGAGCAAAAGCCTCGCCCAGGGAATTGATGGTCTGGCTTTGCGCCGGCGATCGCTTGTATAGGACAACGACAATTACGATTTGCATCGGGCCTTCTCTCGCTGCGGGTACGACATTACAGGCTGCTGAGAGATTTGGAATTGCGGTCAAACATACCTCAGGGGCTAAAGCCCCAATCCTTCTGCGCCTTTAGGCACGGCTGAAGTCGTGCCCTGATACAAAGCAAAAACGGCTATTTTCAGTCCGCCCCTTTCGGGACAGCATAATCCGAGTTCTCACGCAGATACTAAAGCCCGACGTGTTTTTCAAGCGATCGCGGCGCGACAGCATGCTAGCCCCGTAACTTCAGTTCCTGTCTCAGCAGAGCCAGCCGCCGGCCTTGTTCCTCATCGGCTTCCAGACGATGATAGACATGCGTTCCCAGCACCCAGCCAGTGCTAAAGAAAAATCCCAGCGCACCGCCCACAATCGCCCAGAGCGCCCTGAACGGAGCCGATTTTCTGTCTGGCGGGAGCGCTGGATCCACCACCTGAATTACGGGAGCCGCCTTGGCCTCATCGATTCGGGCGGCTTCATATTGGCGCGCAAGCAGATCAAAGAGGAATTGGTGATACTTAACGTCACGCTCCTTCCGAATGTACTCGAGCCCAGCCTGGGGTACATTCGCGGTCGTAAGGGAGATGTCTCCGCGCGCATGCTTGCCCGACCCGCTTTCCAGATCGCGCAACTGTCCCCGCAGCCCATTCAATTCTGACGTGAGCCTGACGACATCGGGGTTTTGGTCGGTGGAGGAGGTCCGCAGAGCGGCGAGTTGGACCTCACGAGAAGTGATATCCGCCTGCAGCTGTGCTACCTGACGGATGATTGTCTCTGTCTGCCCGGAAGGTGCGATAACACCCGTGGATTCCTCGGTCTTTTTCATGGCAACTTCAGCATCGGCCAACTTATCCTTTTCCTGCGCGAGCTGTTGCTCGAAGAAAAGCCTTCTCTGGGAAGTTCCTCCCAGGGCCAGTCGGTTATTCAGGCTGTAGAGTTCATCGACAAAGGCATTAGCCATGGCCGCAGCCCGACGTGGGTCGGAGTCGGTGGCCGCAATGCTGATCATGCCATCTTTTTCAGCGGTAAACTTCGCATTTCCCTGGATCAATCGGCGCGCATCGCTGAATCTCTTTGGATGGAAACGCCGCACGACGTCAAACCGTTTCACCATGGCGTCGGTCACACTTTGGCTCTGCAGAATGCCGATGTAGAGATCGGCAGAGTTCTTGATGCCGAACGAACCACCGAGCTCGGTCGCGGAAGCCAGGGCGCCAAATTGGCCCAGCAGGGTAGAAACGCTTGACTGTGGGCTCTGGGGTGGCAAGATCAGCGCCTTAGCGGTGAATGATGGGTGAACAAACAGCACCAACACCACAGCGATGACCAAACCGGCCACGGAGGCAAGAAAAATTGTCCTTTTGCGGGCAGCCAGCACCAAGGCCAAGTCCAGAATATCGAATTCCAGTGGCGTTTGGCTGCTCCTACCAACCGGAGCTTCGTGGTTGATTTCATTTACCGTTGGCATACAACCGGCTCCATTATTGCAGCACAGCGATCGCCGCTGCACCCAGGGCTAACTGAGAGAAGATCTGTGAGTAATTGACAAAGTTTCTAAGCGCCGACGGCCGGGGTACCTTTTCCGGGATGACAACTGTATCGCCGGGATTCATCCTGGTGGAAACAAACGTGTTTCCGAAGACACCCGCACGGGACTGCCGGCTGACCACGGATCCGTCGGCGCGGATGATGAACGCATGCTTGTCATCCGCGTCCCTGGTTGGCCCTCCCGCTAAACGCACATAGGCCGCTACCTGCTGGCGCTGATTGAACAAGAAGGAATTTTGATCATAGACGGCACCGACCACGTTGACTGTGCTTGGCCGAGAAGGAACTGTGAAGCGGTCACCATCCTCCAGCGGCAGATCGGGCAGCCTATCGAGCCCGGTTGCATTCGGATCCAGCGTGAGCACGATTCTGCCGGTGGCACGCAAGGTGCGGAATTTGCTTACCAGGCTGCGCGAAGCTGAGACCTCAGCGGCCGTTGCCGCGGTGTCCTGCGGGGTGACGCTGGCGGATGCCGCGTTGATGGTCGATCGATCGATCTCCAGTTCCAGGTTGGAGAGGTAGTCATTCAGGCGCTGCTGCTGGAAGATGCGGGTGGACTCCCGGGTAAACTCCGAGCCAAAGAGATATGCATTCGTGGTCAGACCGCCGGCACGGGCTACGAGTTGGCGTAACGTCTCGCCGGGTTTAACACTGTAGATACCTGCCGCCGCAAACTCACCCTCGAGCCTAACAAATTTCGTTCGTTGGTCCTGAGGGACGCTGATATCCACCTGGGAAAAGATGGTGACGACGTCTCCGGGCTCCAGGGTAAGATCCTGCGACGGGTCGTGATCCTGAACGAGTTTGCCGGGATTAAACGGCACCAGGGAGGTGGTCAGGGTCTGCTGATTCAGGCGCTCAATCACCGCGTAGGACCAGTCGATTTCCGGAACGGGGAGAGCCACGTTGATACGCGGCCGCGGCAGATTCCCGCCATTCCAGGATAACTGCTGCTGTTGGCTGGCAAGAGAACCGCCGCCAAGATCATTGCCTTGCGTGGTGTTCTGCGAATTGTTCTGCCCATTGGGCTGATTGTTCAGCTCCGGCTGCTGAGAATCCAGCTGGGGCAGGAGATTCTGATCAATATTCTGGCCATTCAGAGAGCCATAATTCTGGTTGGAGTTCTGGGCCTGGTTCTGGGTGGAGTTTTGTTGGCCATTGTTGGGCTGCTGCTGCTGGTTGTTGTTGTAGGGGTAGGGACCGGTACCGTTGTAGACTGGCGGACGCCGATTGCCGTTCACGTCTCTTGGATATTGATCCGGGTTGTTGCTGTATTCCGCCTTGAACTCAGGTCCCGGCACCCCGAGTTGGTTCCGGCGTTCCCAGTAGTCCCGGGTAACGAGCGACCGGTTATCGGGAATGATCTCGCTCAGCTTCATGCCCGGACGCCAGGCAAACCGGCCTGGTTCGGCAACGTTGCCGCGCAGCGTCACCGTGTTCTGGAACTGAGGAGAGAACGGGAGCACGCGGAGAACATCGCCCTGGCGCAGCGGAGTCGCAAGGCCGCTGCCTTGCAATGGAACATTCAAAACAGTGCGGGTGTTGTTTTCATCCATGCGCTCCAGCGATGCCCGGAACAACGAAGCGGTCGAGGTCAGCCCGCCAGCAAACTGCAGACCCTGGTCTACGGAAGTTGCTCCCTTCAGTTCATAGATGGCGGGAACGCGCACACTCCCAGCGATGCCCACTTGCGGACCCACCGGAGGGATGAAAATCACGTCTCCGGATTGCAGCGCTGCGTCTTTGGACATGTCCCCGAGGAGCAGAAGGTCGTAGAGGTCGAAGTGGGTGACGATTTGCCCGTTCCGCCTGAGTTGGATGTCACGCAGAGAGCCTTGTACGGAAGGGCCGCCGGTGGCAAACAACGCGGTAACCAGCGTGCTCAGCGAACTGAGCGTGTAGGTTCCAGGGCGACGGGCCTGACCAACGATAAAAACCTGGATCGACCGCAGTTGCCCCATTTCGACTTCGAGATCGAAGCTCTTGAAAATGCGGCCAACTGCGTCATGAATATGGGACCTGACCTGTTCATAGGGCAAACCGGCCACGTGGATTTCGCCCACCTGGGGAAGGTACACGGAACCGGAGCGGTCCACGGTGACCTGGGCGTTGAAGTTGACCTGTCCCCAGATGCGGATCAGCAGCTGATCGCCCGGGCCAATAATGTAGCCCGGGGTGACATTCACTTCGCGCAGAGGCGCGAACGTGGTTGGTACCTGCCGAAAGAGAGAGTCCCCATACACGGGAAGCAGCCTGCCCACGGACGCGCGGACCATTAGCTGAAATTCCGTAGGAGGGCTGGGGCGCACGATCTCCAGCAACCGAGCATCGTTCAGGGCTTGTTGCTGGGCCTGCGAACCATTCAGGCCGCTCAGGTCAGAGAAGCTGGGGACACCGCTGTTGAAGCCGCCGCGGGATTGAAGACCGGGATACTGCTGGCCCAGCTGGCTTGGAGTGACATTTATTCCATAATTGCCATAATTGCCGCCCGTGGAGGAGGCGCCGGGGTTCGCACCTTGCTGACCTAAGTCAGAGGGGGAAGACTCGTCCTGACCAACGCAACTGCCATCGACGGAGATAATGCCCGATGGGCAGGTGGAGGTGTCATTCGCAGTGGACTGAGCGGCGGCGACCGGCGGTTGAACCTGCGCCACGCTCGCGATCAGCAGGATCGCGAAGAAAAGACCTGAACGCTTACCCATAATTTTTGAAAGCAGAAAAAGGCTCGGCGCGCGGCCGGTGTCTCCTGCCAAGCTTTACTCCTTTACCCTCGACGCGGCCCTGGGACGAATTTGTCCAATGCCTACTCTAGTTTAGGGCCTCCCAAGGGATGCGCAAATTCTTTTCCCCGGCCGGACCTCCGGAACGCAACGCGGCGGATACGGCTTGGAGCTTCGGTCTAGACCCCATTGCGAAACTGCTCTTGCAGGCTGCGGAAAAGTCGGGGGAGCGATGGACATACGTCCCTCAGCGGCTAAAGCCGTACCTGTTTTCAAGCGTTTATGTACGGGCTTCAGCGTCTGCGTGAGAACTCCAGAATTTGGGATGCCCGAGGGGCGCACCGCAGATCCCTCCACTCCGGTCGGGATGACAATTTTGTCTGGGAGCGCTAAGTATAGTTTCCAAGATGAATTGTCATTCCAAATTCTGGAGTTCTCACGCAGACTCCTCAGCCCGTACCCTTCAAAACCAGCTCAGAACTGGAAATAGATGAAGTCCCGATGACCAAAGAAGCCATAGAAAACCGTGGCGTAGACACAGGCGTTATAAGCGAGCGCGCGAAATGCGGGTGAGCTCCAGATCTTAGGGGTTTGCAAGGGATGAGCAATCCACCACTCCACGACAAACATGCCAAGGATAAACAAGGCCAGAAACGGAGCGGTGGCCCGGGTAAAGCCGCCTGCCATCAGCAGGAAGGGATCAAAATGCAGCGGGAGCAGATGCCGCGCAATGAACCAGGCGTCTCCCAGGTTATTGGCGCGAAAGAAGATCCAGGCAAACGTCACGAGACTGAAGGTGAGCAGTACCTTGGCGGTGGTCACCAGTCTGGGGAGACTATCCAGGTGGAGCGCCTGAGAGACGCGCGCGGCCGGCGGGCCGACTATCTGGGCCGCGATCAGGTAGAGGCCATGCAGCAAGCCCCAAACCACAAAAGTCCAGTTCGCTCCGTGCCACAGCCCACTGATGGCAAACGTGATCATCAGATTGAAATAGTAGCGAGGCAGTTTAACCCGGTTGCCACCCAATGGGATGTAGACATAATCGCGAAACCACGTGGAAAGCGAGATGTGCCAACGGTGCCAGAATTCTCCGACCGAACTGCTGAAGTAGGGCTGGCGGAAATTGACTCGCAGATCGTAGCCCATCATGCGCGCTAACCCCAGGGCCATGTCGGTGTAGCCGGAAAAATCGCAATAGATCTGGAGCGAGAACAAGGTCGTGGCGAGTATGAAGGCCGCCCCGGTGTATTGACTCGGGGTAGCGTAGACGAGCTTCACGAAATCGGCGACGTTATCCGCGATCACGATCTTCTTGAAGAGACCCCAGGCGGCCTGGACCATTCCCGATTGCACACCAGCCAGGGTGATCTTAGGTTCGCGGTGAAACTGCGGCAGGAGTTCGTTCGGGCGCTCGATCGGGCCCGCCACCATCTGGGGAAAGAAGGCTACGTAGAGCGCATATTGCAGCAGATTTTTTTCTGCCGGCGCCTTCCTTCTATAAACCTCGATGGTATAACTCATCGCCTGGAAGGTATGGAAGGAAAGGCCGACGGGGAGAATGATGGATAGCAGCGGGGGATCGTATTTGAGCCCGAACATGTGGGCCCCGCTCCCTACGCTTCCGGTCAGGAAATTGAAGTACTTGAAGAAAACCAGAAGGCCGATGTTACAGAAGAGGCTTAGATAGAGGTAGAAACGACGAAGACTCTGCTGCTCTGCCTTTTCAATCTGCAGGCCGGCAAAGTAATCCAGCAGCGTGATGCCCCAGATCACAAAGATGTACCTGGTGCTCCAGCACATGTAGAAGTAGTAGCTGGCGATGAGAATAATGACTCTTCTCACCGTGCCCCGCGTGCTCAGGACGAGGGCCCACACCAGAATAAAGAAAATCAAAAATTGAAAGCTATTGAAGAGCACGCTGTTGTCCTGAGTTGAGTTTGCTTTCCAGCAGGTGATAGAGCGCCTCGGTGTACACGCGGGCGCCCGTGCCGTTCAGGTGGGTCTGGTCGGAGAAAAGCTTGTTGGGATAGAGATAGTATGTGGGACCGAGCAACTTGCAGGGCGTGAGTTGTTCGACCTCGGTAGCAAACTGCTGATCGTAGCCTGGGGGAGGGGCCGCTTCTCCGACACGCAGGTAGAACGGCACGTAGTAGCAGGCCATGTGGTACTGCTTTACGAGCTGGTTCAGTTCCGTTATTTCGGAACCTTGGCGGACTGCGACGCGCTCAGAAATGGTGTTCGGCTGATCCGATTCGAGATGAAAATCGTCAGGCAGGCGGCCTCCGGGAAATCTGCTTTGCTGCAGGATCAGATAATGACCCCGCTCGGCGATTGACTCTTTCTCGTTTGCCTCTGCCTCCCGGTAGTAATTCACCAAGCCGCCGTGGCTGGGAGCCTGCATGAGAAAGCTGGTGAGATCCCTGGCCAAATTCCGGAAGGGAAACAGCTGTTGAATGATGGCGTGGTCATCGGGGATAAAGCGAAAGATGGTGCGGCGCGGCGGGTCTGGTCTCCACGGGAGAGTGAGCAAGAGCACGTCTGGAGCCTGGCCTCGTTCACACATAGCTTTCAATGGCGGCAGAACCAGGTCGCTCCCGGGAAATCCCGAATTGAAGGAAGAGACCTTGAGGTTGCCGGCCGCAGCCATTTGATCGAAGAAGGACGGCACGAAGCCGGCAAGGATCTTGCTATTGCCGAAGATAAGGACGCGAAGCACCTGGCGGTTATCAGGAAAAATGGGTCCGCCGGCTTCCAAATTCAACTTAGCACTGAAGACCAGGTCAGAGCCATTCTTCAGGTAGGGGAAACGGCGGTACAAGGCGAAAAAAAATACCCAGAGAATGACGAAAACGGAAAACGTCCAGATCAGGCACGATGGCCAGCGGGTTCGGTTTGTTTGACTCGGCCCAGAGGGATCCGGCCTGGCGGCTGGAGAGGCATCCTCCCGAGTTTCGACTTCCAGGGCCCCCCCCTGATTGGGGCGATCTTTTAGCATCTCACGATCTTTTCCGACTGCAGGCCGCGTGTAGCATTGCGTGAATCGACGACCAGCTGCGATTCTTCCACGATGCGGGCATAGTCGTAGGAAGTGTGATCGGTGACAATCAGGACGCAATCGTAACCGTCAAGGTCTTTGAGCGGCTGCGAATTCATGTTCAGATTGTATTTTCTTCCCCGGCCCACCGAAGGAAAAAACGGATCGTTGTAGCTGACTCGTGCACCCTCTTGCTGCAGCATTTCAATGATGGAGAGCGAAGGAGATTCGCGCAGGTCGTCCACGTCTCGCTTGTAAGCCAGACCCAGCACCAAAATCCGCGACCCCTTGAGCGGCTTGCTACGTTGATTCAACGCCGAAGAAACCGCCGCCACCACGTGATAGGGCATGGCTTCATTCACTTCACCAGCGAGTTCGATGAACCGGGTGCTGAAGTCGAATTCTTTTGCCTTCCAGCTGAGATAGAAGGGATCGATGGGGATGCAGTGGCCGCCAAGTCCAGGACCGGGATAGAAAGGTTGGAAGCCGAAAGGCTTGGTCGCAGCTGCCCCGATAACCTCCCAGATGTCGATGCCCATGCGGAGACAGAGCAGTTTCAGTTCGTTGACCAGCGCAATGTTTACGCAGCGATAGATATTTTCCAGCAGTTTGGTCATTTCCGCCGCTGCCGGGGTGGATACCCGGATCACGCGGTGAAACGCCACGTTATAGAGGGCCGCGGCGGCCTCGGCCGCGAGGCTTCCCAACCCCCCGACCACCTTGGGAATGTCGCGGCGGTCGATGCTGGTATTGCCCGGGTCTTCCCGTTCCGGAGAATAAGCCACCAGAACACCATCGCTGGTCATGGTCTCGCGGATTACCTTGATCCGGCCGGCGCGTTCTATCGCAGGAGCTATCAACTCCTCTGTCGTACCGGGATAAGTGGTGCTTTCGAGGACCACCAGTTGGCCGGGGCGTAGATGGTCAACAATCGAGTCCATGGTCGCGATGATGAAACTCATATCCGGCGTATGGTGATCGCTGAGGGGTGTAGGCACGCAAATCAGGATGGCGTCGACTCCCGCGATCTCGGCGAAATCGGCGGTGGCGCGAAAGCCCTTATTTTGGGCGGCCTTGATCTGTTGTGGATCGATGCGATGAATGTAGGATTCGCCGGCGTTGAGCCGGTCTACCTTGGCTGCATCGATGTCAAAGCCCGTGACCGCGAATCCCTCCTGGCTGAAGAGCAGAACCAAGGGGAGCCCCACGTAGCCAAGGCCGATAATCCCTACCCGCAGTTCGCGCTTTTCAACCAGCGACAACCAACGCGGCAAACCTTGCTGGTCGACCAAACGATTTCTCCTGCTTATTTATTGTAGCGATTCCGGGGAGAAACCCCCGCGGGGGGACTCAGCTCCGGAACTGTCCATCTGGGTGAGAGCCGGAAAGCCAACGCAGGTCCCTCGGCTACCGGGGCTTCTGGTTGGCTTTGTATCAGGGCACGACTAGTCGTGCCGCCCGCTGCCCAACTAACCGGAGCTAAAGAGTCTGCGTGACAACTCTAGAATTTGGGGAGGCCGAGGGGCGCACCGCAGATCCCTCCGCTACGCTACGCTCCGGTCGGGATGACAATTCATCTTGGAAACTATGCTTAGCGTTCTCAAACAAAATTGTCATCCCGACCGGAGCGTAGCGTAGCGGAGGGATCTGCGGTGCGCCCCTCGGCCTTCCCAAATTCTAGAGCTGTCACGCAAACTGTTTAGCCCTACTCTTTTACACCTTTACGGCACGACTAAAGTCGTGCCCTGATACAAAGCCAAAGCAGAAATCCGGGTAGCGTAGTGGACTGCTGTTTTAGCTCACCTTGAGGCGACTGGCAGCTTGAGCGATTCGCGATACCACTCAACGGTCCGCTCCAGACCCTCTGTCAGTCCAATCAAGGGACGGTAGTCGAAGGCTTCCGCGGCGGCAGAAATGTCGGCCTGCGAATTCAGTATGTCTCCGGTGCGCGCCGCTGCATATAGCGGCGGGTGCTCAAACCCGATCAATTTCTCCAGGAGACGGTAAATGTCTTTCAGCGTGTGCTGGCCGCCGCAGGCGACGTTGAAAACCTTGCCCGCTACCCGGGCTGCCGGCGCCGTACAGGCCAGCAGGTTCGCGGAAACGACATTATCGATATAGGTGAAGTCGCGACCCTGCTCCCCGGTTCCGAAGATGGTTGGGCGGATCCCCTCGAGCATCTGCTGGATGAATTTTGCCAACACTCCGCTATAGGGCGACTCGGCTCCCTGGCGCGGGCCGAAGACATTGAAGTAGCGCAAGCTCACGGTCTCCAGTCCATAGACCTGCCAATAGCTGCTCATGTAATGTTCGCCGACGAGCTTCTGCACGGCATAGGGCGAAATCGGCATGGGGCGCATGGATTCTTTGCTGGGCAGGACCGGCTGATCGCCGTATGCGGAGGAAGATGCCGCGTAGATGATTCGCTTGACGCCCGCAGCCCGCGCGCCTTCGAGCACATGAAACGTTCCGTCGACATTGCAACGGTGGCTCGGCTCCGGATTCTGGACCGAGAGCGGAACTGACGGCAGCGCCCCCAGATGCAGGATGTAGTCGATCCCTTCACATGCCGCGCGCATCGCAGCGGCATCGCGCAAGTCTGCCTGCCGGAAATCGATCCGGTCAAAATATCCAGCCAGGTTCGCCGGTTTGCCGGTGAGGTAGTTGTCGACTCCGCGGACTTCTTCCCCGCGTTCTACCAGAGCTCTCGCCAGGGACGACCCGATAAACCCTGCGATGCCCGTAATCAGATATTTCGCCATGCGGTAGTTCCCAGAATATGCTCGTGCGGCTCAGCTTACGGCCGGCGTTGGACTCCGAGGGGGAAGGATGGTTCGAGGCCAACTCTGAAAATAGCACAGGGGGCGGATCCACCTTAGTCCTGGGCCCAGAAGGTAGCTTGGTTAAAATCCTCTGACATTTTCTGTATGTACTTCTTCGAATTGAACTTCTTGCCGGTGGAGGCGCCGGACATGTAGCGGACGGTGCCAAAGATCGGCCGGTCAAACCAGGGGCGATCGAACTTGCCTACGATCGACCAGGCGATCCCCGCATATCCATTGGGATCTCTGCCGTCGAGAAAGTAGCGGTCATTGAGGGTGACGCAGGTGTCAAAGGCTCTCGCTGGATCGGGTGACCATTCCAGGATCTTTTTCGCCCAGTACATGCGCATGTAATTGTGCATCCAGCCAAACTTCACCATTTGATTCTGAGCCGCATTCCACAGCTCGTCACTGGTCTCGGAGCGTTCCAGCTGCTCGATTGAATAAAGGTGCTCGCGCCGGTCGCGGGCATGTTCCATGAGGGTCTTGCGCGCCCAGGGCTCGGCGCACTCGAACGAGTCGTAATTTTCGGTGAATTTGACGAAGTTCACCGCCAGCTCGCGCCAGCCAATCAGCTCGCTGATATACGAATCGCGGGCTGCCTGGGGAACTTTACCCTGCTTGAAGGCCTTCTCGACCGCCAGGGCGATGGTGATGGGGCTAATGTGTCCAAAATGGAGATAGGGCGATAGCCGGCTGGTTCCATGCACTTCGGGATGATTACGTGTCTTGTCGTAAGCGGCGAGGTCCTCATCAACAAACTCGCGCAGCCGCTTGAGCGCCGCATGAGTGCCTCCGGTGAAGCTTTCGACCGGGGTAACGGAACGATCGAGTGTCTTCCAGCCGTGGGTCACGTCCTCACGCACCGGAAACGACTCCACCTTTTGCGGCGGCTTCCATTCACGATGCGGCTTCACCACCGGCTGCGGGACCAGATAGTTCGGCAGCTCGGCGTAGAGTTTGGGGCGGAAGATATGCAAGGCGTACATGCGCTTTTGAAACAGTCCGGAGGGCACGACTACATCTGCGTCGACCGTCCAATAAGGAATACGCAAACGGCCTGCCAATACCTTTCGCCAGCGCTCAGGCTCGCGGCAGGGGTTCTCGTCGCCGATCACCATGGCGGCATTCACTTCTGCCAGGAGCGTCTGCAGAGAATTGTCAGGCGGGCGGCGCACGATAAAGCCGATTTGCCGCTGCGCTAGATCTTCTTCAATATCTGCCAGGCCCTGGTTCAGGAAGGCGTAGTGGCGCAGATTGGCGTGGGGAAAATTTGAGATGGCTGAGAAGTAGACCAGTACCGGCAGATCCAGGGCGTTGGCGACTTCGACTGCAATGTCGAGAGCGGGATTATCCAGCGCTCGTTCGGCTCTTTGCATCCAGTAGACGACGCATTTTGCGTCTGGCGCCGGGGGGCCGGCACGCCGGACTCGGATTCTGGGGTTTTCTGCTAGCTTGCGCAGCGCTTCAGGTACATCTTGATCTGCAGGTTGGGGGGTCATCGGGGCTTAGATTCATACCGTACCACGCTGGATATGGGGTACCACGAACCTCACCGTGAGTTGTCGATTGGGCGAAAAGCTCGTGGATTTAGCTTCGTGTTATCCCAAGAAGTCGAAAACATTTCCAGGACAAGTCCGCTAAACCGCAGATCCCTCGGGATCTGCGGTTAGCGGACCTTTCCTGGAAATGTTTTTCGACCTACCAGAGACCCCAATTGCGGCTGATGTAGTCGGAAAGAGTCATGGTGATCAGCACCAGGAAGGTAAAGAAACCCGCACCGACGGTGAGCATCATCACTCTCGAGCTGTAGCGGATATGCATGAAAAAAAGGATGACCAGGACAGCCTTGAGGCAGGCGATCGCGAGCGCCACTATGGGGCTGAAGACACCCATGTTTATAAATGCCGCACCGGTCGTGGTGGCGGTGAGCACCAGCAAGGCAATCAGGATGGTTAAGTAGGTCTTGGGCCCGACAATGTGATGTTCGTGTTCCGTAGGAGCGGACATGAGTTCTCTCCTTCTATTTCAAAGGATGGCGGCTGATGAGATACAGCAGCGGGAAAAGGAAGATCCAAACGATATCGACGAAGTGCCAATATAGCCCGAAGTTATCGATGGTCGAGGTATGCCCATTCACGTACGCACCATGGTATGCCTGGTAGAGCAGAACGAACAGAATGCTGATACCGATGATCATGTGCAGGGCGTGCATGCCGGTCATCGCGAAGTAAAGGAAGAAGAAGAGCTGGGCGTGTTGGGCCATATCCGGCGCCAGCGGAACATCCCGCTTGTCGGTTGGATGGACAAAATCTTCCACGCTAAAACTTGCACCGGGAATGTGGTGCTCGGTGTATTTGTCGTGGTATTCAATCGTCTTGATGCCCAGGAAAACCAAGCCTAGACAAATCGTGAGGCTGAGCGAGGTGATTAGTCCTTTGCGGTTGCGAGTCTCCGCTGAATACACGCCCATCGCCATGGTGAAACTGGAAAAAATAAGAACCGCGGTATTGGTGGTTCCGAGCCCGATGCCGAGCGTGTTGCTGCTGGCCACAAAGGCGTCGTAATACCAGTTGCGATAGAGCAGGTAGGCCATGAAGAGGCCGCCGAAGAACATGATTTCCGTCAGCAGAAAGAGCCACATGCCGAAGCTGGCAGTCTCCCGCTGCTGGTCCACGCTAACGAAATGGTGGCGCAGGTATGCGGGATGCTCTTCGTGCCCTTCGTGGGGTTCCGCGTGCCCGGGGGCGATTGCTTGGCTATCCAACAGTCGTTACCTCGTGTTCGGTCTTGTGAGCCAACCAGTCATAGTCGTACGCTTCGTGATCCATGATTGGTATATCGACAAAGTTTTCGGTCAGAGGTGGGGATTGGGTCTGCCACTCCAGGCCGGTTGCCTGCCATGGATTACTGCCGGCGATCTTACCGTACTTGAGCGACCAGGGCATATAGAGCATTGGTAGCAGATAGCCGATGCCCAGAACCGACGCACCCGCCGTCGAGAGCACATTCAAGACCTGAAATTCCGGCGGATAAGCATGATACCGGCGCGGCATACCCAGGTAACCAACAATGAATTGCGGGAAGAAGGTCAGAATGAAGCCGATGAACGTCGTGACCGCGGCCAGTTGCGACATGGACTCGGGGTACATTCTGCCGGTCATCTTCGGCCACCAGAAGTGGACCCCCGCCAGGTAAGCCATCAACATTCCGCCGACCATCACGAAATGGAAGTGGGCGACGATGAAGTAGGTCTCGGTCAGATGGATATCCATACCGAGGGACCCCAGGAAGACGCCGGTGAGACCGCCGATGGTGAAGAGACCCATGAAGCCGAAGGCATAAAGCATTGGCGTTTCGAAGGTGAGGGAGCCCTTATAAAGGGTTGCCGCCCAGTTGAAGATCTTAATGGCCGAAGGCACCGCAACCAGCATGGTCAGCAGCGAAAAGACCAGCGCCGAATAGTTGGAGACGCCCATGATGAACATGTGATGGGCCCAGACAAAGAATCCGAAGACGGCGATCGCGACGGAAGAGAAGGCCACCGCGGTATAGCCGAAGACGCGCTTGCGGGAGAAGGTGCTGATGACCTCGGAGATCACCCCCATGCCGGGCAGAATCATGATGTACACGGCGGGATGGGAATAGAACCAGAAGAGGTGCTGGAAGAGGAGCGGGTCACCGCCCTTGGTGGGATCGAAGACGCCGATGCCAATGGTCCGCTCGAGCATGACCAGAACCAGGGTGATGGCCAGTACGGGTGTTCCCAGGACCATCAGGATGGACGCCGCGTAGTGCGACCAGATGAACAACGGCAGGCGAAACCAAGTCATGCCCGGGCAGCGCATGCGGTGAACGGTGACGATGAAGTTCAGGCCGGTAAAGATAGAACTGAAGCCGGCAATGAAGACGCCCATCGCGGCTGTAATCACGTGCGTATTGAGATAGTGGGTGCTGAGAGGTGTGGTGAAGGTCCAGCCGGTGTCAACGCCGCCGGTGAGCAGCGCAGTCACCAAAAAGCAGGCGCCGGCAACGTAGAGGTACCAGCTCAGGAGGTTGATCTTCGGAAAGGCCAGGTCCTTGGCCCCCACCATGATCGGGATGACGAAGTTTCCCACCGTAGCCGGAACCGACGGCACCAGGAAAAGGAAGATCATGATCACACCGTGCAGGGTGAAGAGCTTGTTGTAGGTATCGGAGGAGACCAGGTCCGGCAGCGGGGTCAGCAATTCCAGACGGATCAGGCCCGCAAACGCGCCACCGATAAAAAAGAAGAACGTGATCGAGATCAGGTACAGCATGGCGATGCGCTTGTGGTCGCCGGTCAGCAGCCAGCTCTTAAGGCCGTACTCGCTGTTGAGGTAGCTCAGCTTGGGGAGCTGTGCCGTCTCCTGATCTGGAAGCGTAACTATGGTGCTCATTGATTCACCGTCCCCGGCACACTGGGCGCCGTCTTACCCGCCTTTGCGGGACCGTTCATTGCGGGCGAGCCAGAACTAGCGCCGGCTTGCCCAGGGGATAGTTGACTCGCGGTCAGCGTCTGCTGAACGCGGTAGTTCGAATTAAGGTTCTTGATGTATTCCACCAGGTCGATGAGACCCTCTTCGCTGACCTGCCCCTGATAGGTAGGCATGATCGGCGCATAGCCTGAGGTCACGCGGGTGGAGGGATTAAGAATGGCCTCGCGCAGGAACGCATCATTGGCTGTGACATACGATCCGTCAGCCATCTGCAGCCTGGAACCATACACCTCGGCCAGGTTGGGGCCGCGAGCATTCGCGCTGCCGGAGTGGCACGAGTTGCAGCCGAGGCTGGCAAACAGACGTTCCCCGTTTTGTGCCAGCGAAGCCCCGCTGGTGCTGCCCGACGCCCATTTCTGATAATCGTCGGGAGTCATGGCGACGATGTCTCCAATCATCGCGGAGTGGTCCGTACCGCAATACTGGGTGCAAAACAAATGATAGGTTCCGGTGGCCGTCGCTTCAAACCAGACCGTCGAATATCGACCGGGAATGACTTCCCGCTTAACCCGAAACGCGGGGATGGAGAAGCTATGGAAGACGTCCTGCGAAATCATGGTCAACTGCACCTGGCGGTTGATGGGAACATGCAGGGAGTCGATCTCATGCTGTCCTCCCGGGTGCTCCGCCTTCCACATCCACTGCTTGCCCACGATGTAGATGTTCATGGCATTGGTGGGCGGATCATAGATGCGGAAATAGAGCAGCGCTCCCCAGACGAAACAGACCATGAATAGGGCCAGAGGAATAATGGTCCAGGTGGCTTCGAGCAGAGTCGAGCCTTCTATCTGGGTGGCTACGGGATGGTTCTCCTTGCGATACATGATGGAGAAGCCGAAGACCAGGATGATGACTGCAGCCATGCCCACCGCCGAGATGGCGATGAGAAAGAAGTAGAAAGCGTCCATGTAGGGCGAAATGGCCGAGGCTTCGGGCGGAAAGAGGGCAGAGTTGGTCAGCCACCTAACAAGAAACTGCCATAGCACTGGACTTATATGCATCGTTACCCTTTACCCTTGAAATCCCGGCGAAAACTCACCAGCATGAAGCTGCCCAGGCCCAGAAAAGTCAGCAGGCAGCCCGCCTGCACGACCCGGGCAATGACCAGGCTGTGGCGGTTCAGCATCGGATCATAGCGATAGCAGTAGGTCAAAATGTTGTCGACCGGGGAACCAATGGTGTTGTGTGAGGCTTCCACCAATCCGAGTTGCAAATCCTTGGGCGAATACTCAACCCCCAGGTAGTACTGGGCCATCCGGCCCTCCGGCGTAACGACTTCGATCGAGCTCGCATGGGCAAACATGGGTGGTTTGCCAGCGGGCTGAGGGAGACGCACGTAGCCAAAACCGACGGCCTGCGTGAGGGCTTTGATTGCGGGCTGTTCGCCGGTCAGGAAATGCCAGCCGTCGGCGGTTTCCGGCCGGCCGTAGCGCTTCACATAAATCGCTTTCTTGGCCGCGGCGATTGCCGGGGTCTCGGCTGGATCAATGCTCACGATCACGATCTGGAAGTCTTTGCCGGGGGTGAGGTTCACCATCTCCAGCGCACCGACCAGACCGTTCAGATCTTCCATACACAGGATCTGGCACTGGTAATAGACCAGGGAAAGGATCACGGGGCGCTTGCCGAAGTAGTCGCCCAATTTGACCGGCTTGCCTGTTTCGTCGCGGAACTGGGTGTCGAGGGGCAGCTGCTGGCCCAGCCGCTGATCGATCTTAACTGTGTTGAGAATATCGGGCAGATGATCCTGGGCCGGATCGCCCATGGTCTTTTCACCATAGGGCGCCACCTGGGCAAAGCCCGGCGCTGTCACGGCCAACAAGGTCGCCGCCAGCAAAAACCGGATTGTGCCTTTCACCTGCATGCCTCTACCTTCATGTTATCGCTGTCCGGGGTCCTTCACAGGTCCCTTACAACGCTTCGCTTTTGCCCTGTATCAGAACCGCCGCAAAACTTGCTCGAGATGCCGAAACAAAGTGCAGGGGCTAAAGCCCGAGTCTTCTTGCGCCTTAGCGGCACGACTAAAGTCGTGCCCTGATACAAAGCTAAAAGCAGCGTAGCGTTGAGTCTGCGGTCTCAACGAGTTGCCCCCAAAGCTGCCTGCTCGCCCGGTTTTTCTCCTCGCATCCGCTGTTGCTCCAGGGTCTCCAAATATTGCTGCTCGTAGCCCGTCCGGGCGAATCCATCGGTGAGCGGCGCGGTCACTACCGGAGCCCGGTCCCCCGCCATCAGGGGTTCGGTTTGCTCTTCCGGAGCTACCGGGAGACCACCCTTGGCTACGATCTCCATGGCACGGGCAATGGGGATGCGCACCTTACCGCTGGACCGGTCAATCCAGCTGTAGTTGTTGAGCAAGAGATCTTCTCTGGCGTGCATTTCCGCAATCTCAAGATTGCCATCGTCGGTTTGCAGCCGAGGCGTGGGGAAGCGCTGCACCATTTGATTTAGCTGCTGCTGCTCCATGACCGCGTTCGAGGTCAGGTCCTGACGCTTGCCCGAGGGCTGCGTGCCGATCTGATTCCACTTGTTCGGCGGCCCGTCGCTTTTCAGAATCGCGGTGTTGATGACCTTGCCCATGCCAAAACAAAAGATGAAGAAGACGCCGACAAAAGCACCCAACGAGGCGAGGAAGACCACGATGCCATTGACGTTGACGTCCGTGACCTCATAGCCGAGGGACTCACTTTCCTTGAACGATTCCTTCGGATCCTGCGGATCATGCGTGTGCATGCTCGGCCTCCAAAATTTCTTCCAGGTGAGGATCATTGGTCTGGATCAACGGCCGCTTCTCCAACTGGCCGAAATAGAACCACATCCAGAGTGAGATCACGACCACCGGGACGGTCATGTATTCCAGAATTCCGAAACTGAAATGCAGGTTGCGCCGGGCATCGGCAAAGTTCGGCTCAATCAGCCAGAACATGTCCCAGCAGCGAGCAAAGATCATGATCTTGCAGACCATGATCAGACGTTCCTTATTCCGCTTCAGGTCTGCCGAAAGCAGCAGGGTGAAGGGAATGAACCAGTGAAATACAAAGTCGAGTGAAGCGATTACGCCCCAGCCGCCGCGAATGCGGTCGAGATACCAGGGAATCTCCTCCGGCAGGTTTCCTGACCAGATAATCAGGAACTGGGAGAAGGCGAGGTAGATATTGAGCATGACAAAAGCGAAGGCCAGTTTGCCCAGATCATGCTGTTCGGTTTTGCGCAGTACGGTGTGCATCGGTTCGGCCTGAGAAAGCCGCAGCACAGTAATGATAGAAAGCGCCAACACTCCGTAGCCCTGGCCGACCAGGAACATGAGCCCGTAGATCGATGAGTACCAGGTGGGATCGAGCGACATGACCCAGTCGATGGCGCAAACGCTCATGATGATGGAGTAGATGAGGACGCCGATTCCGCTGAGGTTCTCCAGCCTGACCTGCCAGAAACGGACGTTGGGATGCGGGTCGGCATCGCGCTGCAAGCCCCATTTGTTGAGCACCAACATGAAGCCCATCCAGATGGCGAAGCAGATCGCAGACTGGATCCAAACGCTGGGGATGCTCAGCATCGGGTGTTTGTAGGCAATGGCGTGCGCTTGCTCGTAGGTGATCAGGTGCTGATGGAACGCTTCCATCGGATTGCTGTACTGCGCCCACAAGTACAGCTTCTTCATGAAGAAGCCGATGGGCAGCCACAGTACGATCACCAACGGAAGACACCGCGACATCGCCTCCAGCGGACGGCGCACCAGCAAGCCCCACTTGCCGCCACTGAGGTACTGCACCATGAGCAGCGCCATGCCACCCACCGTGAAGCCCCAGCAGATGATGTAGCCGAGCAGGTAGGAGCGGAGCAGATGGTTGATACCGTCGTGGTCTACGGTCGCTGCCAGCACGGCAAGCACGATCGACAAGACCGCAAAGATGGCGCCAACGACCATGGCCCGGCGCCGCCAGGCGTTGAGCAGCAGCGGAGCATTCAGCTGGGAGGGTAGCGAATTTGCGTGGTGAGCCATGTGTTTACCTGGTTACCGGTTTCAAGCCCTTCGGCTTTACCGCGTTGCCATTGGTGGCCGCGCCGCCAGTGGGCTGACTCATGGCCGGCACCGGACTGTCACCGGTCGCCGGCGCCATTCCCGGAGTGCCCTGGCTGGGATCAGGCGGCAGGGCTGAGACTGCGGTTGCGGGCAGTGACCACGGCTCTGCGAACGACGCAGGCAGTCCTTCCCGCTCGGCGATGTCTTTCAAATTCTGCACCTGGACTCCCGAAGGAACTTCCGCCTCGCGGGCGTTTTGGCTGAATTGCAGCGCCCGGATGTAGGCTGCGACGGACCAGCGATCGGCCGGCGTGAGCTGGGAGGAGTAATCCGGCATGGCCCCGTACCCGTTGGTCATCACGTAAAAATAGTGCCCCAGTGGCTCGGCCAGGATGCGCGACGAGTGGAAGTTTCCGGCGGGCTTGTAGCCGCGCTGCACGATCATGCCGGCACCGTTGCCCACGCGCGAATGACAGGGCGTGCAATAAATGTTGAAACGCTCCTGGCCCCGCTCCAGGACCTGCATGGTTGCCGGGAACGGCATCAGGTCGGCTTCTTTTCCGTCGATCAAGCCGGTGTAGAAAAAGCTGTCTTCGCCCAACTGGCCGCGAGCGACGGTGTGGTTAACCTGGGGCCGAACTGAGCGGCCATCGGCGAAGAAGGTGGTGCTTCGCTGGGGAACAAATTTGGGCTGATCCTGCATATCCTGGCGACAGCCGGCGCATGCCAAGGCTACCAGGCCTACGGCGAGCAAACGCGGAACAGGGCGGGTTTGGGCTATCAACTTAATACTCCACCTCCACCACCGAGACCGGTCCGAAGCTTTCGAGAAAGCTGCGCGCTTCCAACGCCTCGAACTTGGGATCGTTGGCCTCCAGACAAAGGAAAAACTTGTCTGTGGTTGCACCGTTACGGAAATTAGGAGCGTTGAAGAGCGGGTGATAGAGGGTCGGTAGACCACACATGGCGAGCATGCCGAAGGCAGCGGAAAGGCCTGCCCACAGGATGGTCCACTCATACGCCGGAATAATGAAAGCCGGCCAGGAGAATAACGGACGACCAGCGATATTCAGCGGATAGGCGAAAACCGACACCCAGGTTTCCATCAGGAACATGGCAGCCAGACCCATCAGCCCACCAACCAGACAGATGAGGGGCACGTAATTGCGATGGAAACCGATCGCCTCCGCCGCCTCTTCCACGGGGTACGGGGTGTAGCAGTCCATGCGCCGCCAGCCCGAGTCATACGCGGTCTGTGCAGCCACGACTAATTCGCTCGGAGTGTCGAACTCCGCCAACAGTCCGTAGATTCCTTCACGCACCGGCATTAGTCACCCGCCTCCATTGCTTCCGGCTCCGTGGTCACCTTGGCTTGCGGCAGCATCATTCGGATTTCAGACATGGGGATCATGGGCAGGAAGCGCACGAACAGAAAGAAGAGCGCAGTAAACAGGCCCAGGGTGCCCACGAACGTGGCGTAGTCCCAGCGGGTGGCGCGATAGGTTCCCCAGGAGGATGGCAGAAAATCGCGGTAGAGACTGGTGACGACGATCACGAAACGCTCGAACCACATGCCGGTATTGACGATCAGCGACATGATGAACATCTTGCCCGGGCTCACGCGGGTGCTGCGCAACCACAACAGTTGCGGAAGCGCGATGTTGCAGGTGATCAGCACCCAATACGACCAGCCCATGGGGCCGAACATGCGGTTCCACATCATGAAGTATTCCCAGTGGCTGGCGGAGTACCAGGCCATGAACACTTCCATGGAATAGCCGTAGGCGACGATCAGCCCGGTGGCCAGCATCACCTTGCCCATATTGTCGATGTGGCGGATGGTGATCAAGCCCTCAAGGTGATAGAACTTGCGGATCGGAATGGCCAGGGTGATGACCATGGCGAATCCCGAGTAAATGGCGCCGGCCACAAAGTAGGGCGGGAAAATCGTCGTATGCCAACCTGGCAGGACCGCCACAGCGAAATCGAAGCTGATGACGGTGTGTACCGACAGCACCAGGGGAGTGGCCAGCCCCGCCAGCAGCAGAGAGGCGGTTTCATAACGCATCCAGTGGCGCACCGAGCCGCGCCACCCGAGGGACAGGATGCCGTAAATGTACTGGGCAAATTTGGTTTTTGCCCGATCGCGCATGGTGCCAAAGTCGGGAATCATCCCGATGTACCAAAAGACGACGGAGATCGTTGCGTAGGTGGAAACCGCAAACACGTCCCACAGCAGCGGGGAACGGAACTGCGGCCACACATTCATGGTGTTGGGATAAGGGAACAGCCAGTACCCCAGCCATGGGCGGCCGACGTGAATGAGGGGAAACATGCCGGCGCAGACCACGGCAAAGATCGTCATGGCCTCGGCAAACCGGTTGATGGAGTTGCGCCACTGCTGCTTGAAGAGCAGGAGAATGGCAGAAATCAGCGTGCCGGCGTGGCCGATACCGATCCACCAAACAAAGTTGATGATGGCGAAGCCCCAGCCCACGGGGATATCCAAACCCCAGATACCGACGCCCTTGAGGAACAACCAGGTCACGGCGGTGAACAGCATCAGGCAAATGGTGCTGGCCACCATGAAGCCGAAGAACCAGCCCATGGGAGTGTGGGGCGTGAGCACGATGCGCGAAATGACATCTGTCACCGACTTGAAGGTGTACCCGGGCGCGATAACCCGGAACTCGCCTGTCTTCGGATCCAGCTGCGGATCGCTTATGGGTAACTCTGGTTTGGTCGCCATGCTGCGCTAACCTTTCAGCTCTTCGCAGGCGCGTGCTCGATGCGCGCCTCGGCCAGTTCCGGGTTGGGGTTGAAGACTTCCGCAATATAAGTGGTGCGGGGCCGGGTATTCAGATCCGCCAGCACGCCGTAATTGCGCTGCTGCGACTTCAACTTGGCCACCTTGCTGGCCTTGTCGTTGATGTTGCCGAAAACAATGGCGCCGGTGGGGCAAGCCTGCTGACAGGCGGTCACTACTTCTCCATCGCGAATATTGCGATTTTCCTTATCCGCTGCAATCTTGGCGGCGGAAATTCGCTGCACGCAATAGCTGCACTTCTCCATCACACCGCGGCTGCGCACGGTCACATCCGGGTTACGCATCAGCTTGAGACTCTCGGTCTCGAAATCAGAGAAGAGCAGGAAGTTGAAGCGGCGCACCTTGTACGGGCAATTGTTGGAGCAGTAGCGAGTGCCTACGCAGCGGTTGTAAACCATGACGTTAAGGCCTTCCGGGGAGTGCACCGTGGCTCCCACCGGGCATACCTGCTCGCAAGGTGCGTTCTCGCACTGCTGGCAGGTCATGGGCTGGAAGTGCGCCCGCGGCGCATCCAGGTCACCTTCGAAGTAGGTATCGATGCGTAGCCACTGCATAATGCGGCCGGTCTTGGTGTTGTGCCTGCCCACCACAGCGATATTGTTTTCCGCATAACAGCTCACAACGCAGGCATTGCACCCGACGCAGGAATTCATGTCAATCGCCATGCCCCACGCGTTCTTGTCGTAACGCCAGTTACTGAACATGCTGGTGTCCGGCTCTGGATCTTCGGGGTTTTTCTCCTCATCATGGGCGAAGTTGGGGTTCTGCTTGAACTCGTCCAGGGTCGCGTAGCGAATGATGCCGCGCGTCATGGCCTCGTCGCCTTCCAGCGAATTATTGCCCGCCCCTTCTCCACCCGCCTCGACGGAGCGGTGATCCGTGTAGTGGCTCTTGGTCACCGCGAACTCATACGTCTGGCCGGTCTTCTTCATGGTCGCGCCGGAGGCAAAGAGCAGATTGCTGGAGGTGCGAATGGCATAGGCATTAAAGCCCAGTCCACCGGCAACCCGGCCGCCGTTGCGGCGCGCATAGCCCAGGTAAAGGGTGACCGAACCATCAGGGTGGCCGGGAACCGCCATCACGGGAGCCAACACCGTGTTCCCATTGGACTCGATCGCCACCACGTCTTGTTCAGCCAGCCCGAATTTCGCCAGGGTCGGGTAGCTCATCAGGGCAGCGTTGTCCCATGACATGCTGGTAACCGGCTTAGGTATTTCCTGCAGCCAGCCTACGTTGGCGTAACGCCCGTCGTAGACATTGGGATCCGGACGAAAGATGACCTCGACCGTTCCATCCTGCTCGCTGGCCGGGGTGACCTGCAGGTCGCCGGCCTTTGCGGAAACCGTCTTAGGCTGAAAAGCCGATCCCGCCACCATGCCATCGTGAAGTATCTTGCGCCAGGCATGTTCCGCGTCACCTGTCCCCGCATTTGCCTGCCAGGTCTTGCGCACGGCGTCATAGGGGGAGAGGTCGGGATTGTCCAGCATGGACTGGACCACGTCATGCGCCGACTTGCCGCCGTAGAGCGGATCGATCATTGGCTGGATCACGGTCGCCGTCCCGTCATAGGCGCGGGTGTCGGACCAGCTTTCCAGATAGTGAGCCCCATTGATGTGCCATTCCGTAACCACCGCGGTTTCATTGAAATGGGAGCCGAGGTGAACCGACGTTTTCACATTGTTCAAGGCCTGCTCAAAATGCAGGTCCACCGGCGCCGTGTAGACCGGATTGGCGTTGAGGATGATGAGCCATTCGACCTTGCCGGCCTTCATGTCATTGACCAGATTGGCGATATCCTGGCCCTGAATCGACGGCATGGGATTGATCGTCTCGGTGTAAACGACGGTCTTGCCCACATTGCCCAGCGCCTGATTGATGGCAATCGCAGCCAGATGCACGGCCGGCGCCTGTTGCTCGCCGGGGATCACCACACACTTACCAGCATTCGCCTTCAAGTCCGCAGCTAATGCAGCAAGGAACTTGCCCGCGGGGCCAGAAGGGGATTGCGCACCGGACCCACCCGCTCCAACGGCAGCCGCCAGCGCTGCGGCAAAGGGTGCTACCTCTCCTGCCCGCACAGCCAAACGATGCTCTGCCTTGAAACCGGTGGTGCTGGGCGCGCTCTCGACCGCGTAGAGCCGGTTCATCGAAGAGTTCGCGTCCGCGAGCTTGCGCCGGCCAGCATAGTCGGCGGCCAAGCGAAGGAATCCGGGATGGGTGATGCCGGAAAGAAAGTCTGCGTCGAGCGAGACGATGACGTCCGCATCCTGCAGGCGATACTGCGCGTCGTAGTAGTCGCCGAACGCAGTCTTCGAGGCCGAGTAGGCCGAATCGCGGTTGACCGGATCCCACTGCAGCCACTTGGCATTCGGATAATTTTGCTGCGCCGCTTTCCATTGCGCCGCCAGCGTGGGCGAGGTCACGGTGTCGCTCAGGATATAGAGTCCGCTGCCTCCGTTCGCCTTCTTGTCGGAGAGCATGGCGCGGAAGGCGGCAAGGAACGCGGCAAACTCGCGGACTTCGCCCCGGCAAATCACTCTCTGCGAGCGATCTGGATCGTACAAATCGAGCAGCGAGCCCTGGGCCAGCGGATCGGAAGAGCCGCGGTTGACCGGGTGGTCCGGGTTGCCATCCACTTTGATCGGCCGATAGGCGTCAGTCTTGACCAGCAAGGGCACCGCACCGGTATTGAAGGGCATGGCGGTGGCAAAGTACACCGGACGGCCCAGCACCAGGTCTTCCGGCTCCTTGACGTAAGGATAGATCGGCTCATCCGGTTGCTTGGTGCAGCCGGAAAGCCCTGCCAGCGCCAGCGAAGCGCTCATTACCTTGAGGAAGCCGCGGCGCGAGACCGGATCGATCCATTCAGCCGCCTGGGTGGGGAACTCACGCTTCACCATCTCGCGGAACGCGGGCGTGTCTGCCAACTCGTCCACGCTGCGCCAGTAAGTTTTTCCGGTCTGGCCGGCGAGTTTCGCCCTGGCGGCCTGGAGTGTCAATTCCTGCTTCTTACCCTTTGTCTCGCTCATCGATGGCATGTCTCGCAACTGCTCAATTCCTGGGGCGTGCGGATGTGATACTGCTGGGTCAGGTATTTGCCAAGGGATTCCTGGTCGGTCAGTTTCACATACTGCAAGGTTGCAGGTATCACCATGCCGGGCGCGTCGCTGGCGGCCTGCCCATGAAATCCACTGGGAAGCATATTGAGCGAGGCCACCTGGGCTCCTGCCTGACTGGGGTCGACGGTGGTGCAGCTAACCGTTTGCGCCGTGGGAACGCCATCCTTCGGGCCCGGTACTCCCGCACCATACTGGCTTCTGGCTGGAAGGCCCATCCCACGCCATGTTGTAAATCTCGCTGGTTGGGCGAAGGTTCTTGCCCGGGTTGCGGTGACAGTTCAGACACCACTCCATCTGCAGTGTGTTCTGCTGATACATCAACGGCATCATGTCCACGCGCCCATGGCAAGAGGAGCACCCTATGCCTTTATTCACGTGAATTTCGTGGTTGAAGTAAACAAAATCCGGCAGATCGTGAATCTTGACCCAGGGGATGGATTCCCCCGTAGCCCAGCTGGTCCGTACCGGCTGCAGTAGTCCGGCGTTGGTCCAGATCTGCGCATGGCAATTCATACAGGTCTTGGTGGGTGGAATGCCCGCGTAGCTCGACTTCTCGACCGAGGTGTGACAGTACTGGCACTGGAGTCCCAGGCCCATGACGTGATGCTTATGGCTGAACGGCACCGGCTGTTCGGCGCGCTGCCCCTGCTTGGTGACCCATGGAGAACCCTGCAATTGATCGAGGGTGACTCCCAGGGCAATGACAATCAACCCTGTCAGGACCAGGCTCGCGCGGGCCAGCGCGTTGGCACTCCGGTCAAAAATCTGCGCCATTGGATGAGTCCCTGCTTCCTCAGATTCCGTGGTGTAAAAAGAAAGGCTCGGCTATGACTCTTTTGCGAATTGATCCACGGCGATGACCGCGGGAGCACTCCCCGCATCATGCCTGGAAAGTTGAATATAGCAGCAAACCGCGGGGGGTAGGCAACTCCTGGCGCGGGCAACCAGGATTTATGACGGCAGCGAAAGCGCCATTACGGAACGGAAGCTGGGCGCAACTGCGAGGGCTCAGGGCTGTTTGCATTTGCGGTAACCGTGCCAAAGTTAAAATGCGTTCATGGACGAGTGGCCTTCGCCCGGTTCGCTACGACGTGGCACTTGCGCTGCAACAGTTAGCGGCGGCGGACGCTAAGCTGGGCGCGCTGATCGAACGGGTCGGCCCTTTTGAGCTGCGGGTAAAAGCACTCATTCGCCCTTCGAAGCCCTTCTGGAGGCCATTCTGTACCAGCAATTGCACGCCAATGCCGCCAGCGCCATTCTGGGACGGTTACTGTCGTTGTTCGGCGATCTGCATCCCCAGCCGGAGCAGCTGCTGGCTGTGCCGGATGAGATGCTGCGCGCCGCCGGCCTTTCTCAGGGCAAGCTTCTCGTCGCTGCGCGATCTCGCCGCCAAGACCCTGGATGGTACGGTGCCACCGCTGGCCACGATCCGGCGCTTATCCGACGCGGAGATCGTGGAGCGGCTGGGCAAGGTACGCGGCATCGGCACCTGGACGGCGGAGATGTTGCTGATGTTTCGCCTGGGGCGGCCGGATGTTTTTCCTGGTACCGACTATGGAATCCGCAAGGGCTATCTGCTGATGTTTTGGCAAAGTCAACCCGGGCAAGCCAATCAGCGTCGAGATGCTGCCCAAGCCGGAGCAAATGGAACGGCGGGCGGCGCGCTGGAAGCCGTGGCGCTCGGTGGCTAGCTGGTACTTGTGGCGAGCGGCTGAGCTTCCGCCGGGCAGTTTCGGGAAAAAGTGATTGTCGTACAACTTTTTCGTTACCCAATGTCGGAACACATTTCCAGGAGAGGTCCGCGGAACCGCAGATCCCTCCGCTTTGCTTACCCGGATTTCCAGTGGAACTTGGCGGCATTTTGGCTTTGTATCAGGGCATGACGTTTAGTCGTGCCGTAAAGGTGCAAGAAGGGTGGGGCTTCAGCCCCTGCGCTTATTTCCACTGGAATTTCGCGGAGACTTTACTGTGGCAGGGGCTCAAGCCCCGATCATTTCGGTCGCAGGGTGGCACGACTGAAGTCGTGCCCTGATACAAAGCAGGACCGCCGCCAGGTTCCACCGGAATCCGGGAAAGCGAAGTCAGGGATCTGCGGTTCGGCTGGCTTCTCCTGGAAATGTGTTTTCGGCAGGAACCCCCGCTTTGGGACAGCTCTACTTCTTTGACCGGAGGTGGTCTCCGCAGCAGCTATCATGTTTTCATGTCCGAACAGTTCCGCCCCGCGGAGCGCTACATCTGCATCCACGGTCATTTTTATCAGCCGCCGCGGGAAAATCCCTGGCTCGAAACGGTGGAGACCGAGGATTCGGCGGCACCCTACCACGATTGGAATGAACGCATCACGGCGGAATGCTATGCGCCCAATGGCGCCTCGCGCATTGTCAATGGCGAGAACCAGATCATCCGCATCATGAACAACTATTCGCGCATCAGCTTCAACTTCGGGCCGACCCTGCTCTCCTGGCTGGAAGAGAATGCGCCGCGTACCTATCGCATGATCCGCGATGCCGACCGGCAAAGCATGCTGCGCTACGGCGGGCATGGCTCGGCACATGGCCCAGGTCTACAACCACGTCATCATGCCCCTGGCCAATACCCGCGACCGGATGACGCAGATCCGCTGGGGCATTGCCGACTTCCAGCATCGCTTCGGACGCGCGCCCGAAGGCATGTGGCTTTCGGAAACCGCGGTGGATACCGAAACGCTGGATCTGTTGGCGCAAAATGGCATCCTGTTCACGGTTCTTGCGCCCCACCAGTGTGCCCGGGTTCGCGAGCGCGCAGAAAACACGCTGCAACCCGTGCTCGATCGCCTGGACGGCGCCGTCGCGCGCTGGACCGAAACTCCCAATGCTTCCGTTCAATCCCAACCATCCCTACCTGGTTCGGTTGAAGGAGGGGCGAAGCATTACCGTTTTCTTCTACAACGGCCCCCAGTCGCGCGCGATCGCCTTCGAAGGAGTTCTCAATAACGGCGAAAATTTGCCTGGCGCCTGGCTCGTGGCTTTGACCCGAGCGATCCTGATCCACAAATAGTGCACGTGGCTACGGACGGCGAGAGTTATGGCCACCACCATCGCCACGGAGAGATGGCTCTTTCCTATGCCTTGCGATTTACCGAGGACAAGAAGCTGGCGCGGCTGGATCAATTACGGCCAATTTCTGGCCCAATTCCCCCCCAAATGGGAAGCGGAAATTGTGGACAATACCTCGTGGAGCTGTGCCCACGGGATCGAGCGATGGCGATCCGACTGCGGCTGCAATGGCGGACGCCAAGGGTGGAATCAGCGATGGCGCGCACCGCTTCGTGCCGCGCTCGACTGGCTCCGCGATACGGTTACACCGCTGAGCGAAAAGACGGCCGTCGGCCTGCTGAAGGATGTCTGGGTCGCCCGCGACGCCTACATCTCAGTCATCCTCGCTGGGGGCAGCAGTGGAGCGGAAGAGGCGATCGACCAGTTCTTCGCGGCCCACGCCCAGCGCCCACTCTCGCCAGAGGAACGATCCCTGGTGCTCAAGATGATGGAGATGCAGCGCCACACGCAACTGATGTACACCAGCTGTGGCTGGTTTTTCGACGACATCTCAGGGATCGAGACGGTTCAGGTGATGGCTTATGCAGCGCGCGCGCTGCGTCTGGCCGCCGACATCTTCGGGCTCAATTGCACTCTTCTCGAATGGCAATTTATTGAACGTCTGCGCCAGGCCAAGTGCAATAGCCCGCAGTGGAAGGACGGCGGCGATATCTACAAACGCCTGGTCAAACCACAGGAAGTCAACCTGGAGCAGGTGGCGGCACACTACGCGATCTCGTCTGTTTTCGGCAGCTTTCCTGACGAGGCAGTTCTCTTCTGCTACACCATCCGCCGTCTCGACTATGAGAACGTCACCTCGGGGCGTGCACGGCTCGCCATCGGCCGGTGCCGCATCACCTCCAACCTGACTGAGGAGACGGAAGAGGTCTGCTTTGCCGCGCTTCATTTTGGAGATCACAACGTGACCGCAGCGGTGGAACGCTCCACCCCGCAAGATCTTGTTGCCTTCGACGACCTGAAGCAGAAATGCAGCGCCGCCGTTACCCAGGCGAATCTGCCCGAAGTGGTGCGCCTGATCGATAGCTTCTTTGGCGGCAGCCCTTATTCTCTGGCTTCCCTCTTCAAGGATGACCAGCGTCGCATTCTGCGCTTCATCCTGAACTCCACCCTGAGCGAGGTGGAAGACAGCCTGGTCAAGATTTACGAAGAGCATGCATCGCTGCTGCACTTTCTGAATGCCTCCGGTCTTCCCAAACCGCCGGCCCTCACGATGGCCGCAGGTTTCGCGATCAATGCCGGACTGCGGCGCGCCCTGGAAGAGGAGCCCATCGACCTGCCGCGAGTCCGTTCGTTGATTTCTCTCGCCAAATCCGACGGAGTGGTCCTGGAAAGCCATGCGCTGCGCTACCTGACCGATCAGCACATGAAGCGAGCGATGGTCCGCCTCCAGGGCAAACCGCTGGAGCCGGAGAGCCTCGACCATGCGCTCACCCTGGCGCGCACACTTCGCGAGTTGCCATTCGAGCTCAACTTGTGGCAGGCGCAGAACATCTGGTACGACACACTGATCAAGGCCAACCGCTTTCTGCTGGGAGTGGAAGCTTCGGCCGCAGAGCGCTGGCGGGAGAACTTTCTCGAACTGGGGCGCCAGCTCTCGATTGCCGTCGAGCAATTGGTCGTGGAAGAAGGGTCGCTGGCCGGCCGGGGGATGAATGCCTCGTTGGAACCCGAGGGCCTGGCGCTCAAAGCTATGGCTCCCTAGCTCCGCCACCGGAGGGTGACCGGACCGTCCATTGGGTGCTGCATCGCGCGGCCGCTCTCATCAGCTTCGAGCCTGGCTCGCTTCAATGCGAAATACCACTTCGCCGGACGATCGGCGTCATCGATGAGCATTAGGGCGGGATTGTATTTGAGCCCTTCCGCTTGTTGCACCATGGTTATCTGGTCCTGGCGAACAAAGCGATCACCAAAAAACCTGGCTACTGCAGTCACGAACGGCACTCCATGGAAGACGTTCCAGGCGCCATACACATCGATGCGGGAATTGCCCGGGGTGGTGGGGGTTACGGTGGTCAGGCTGGCAAACCATTTGTCTCCACAACGCAGGGTTTCATAGCGCCGGTTGGGAAGGACGAAGTCAATCGTAGTCTCGATCGGCTGGCCGTAGACACCCAGCAGCTTGTAGGGGGCGCTGTTGGCCGAAGGGGTATGGGCCGACATTCGAAAGCCTTGCGGGATGGGCTCGAAGTGCTTCTCTTTTTCGTGGATGCTGTGCCTGGACCGCCACCACCACGCCTGGTGGACGAACGGCCCGTGCGCCGGATCCATCAATCCGATGATGCCGTGGTCGATATTGCAAGGCAGGTTGGCAGTCAGATGCGCGCTGCGATACCGGGCGCTGAATTTCGGTAATTCCGGTACCGCCGGCAATGCATCCCGGGCCTCCATGCGTACACGACCGCTGCCCGGCTTGGGGATGTAGACCCAGGCGTAGCCGTCTCGCTCCTGGCAAGGGAATGCGGTGGCATAAATACGACGGGGATGCGTGTCCTGGCTGGTGAGCGAAGGGATCTCCATGCACTGGCCGGATTCCGGTTCGAAGACCCATCCATGGTATTTGCAGGTGACCGCGCTGCCATCGAACCATCCGCAGGAGAGGGGAATGCCGCGATGGGGGCAGCTATCGCGCATGGCGAAGATGCTACCGTCCTCTTTGCGTCCCAGTACCAGGGGGATACCCAGGAGCATTGCGGTGGCCATTTTTCGTCCGCGTAGCTGGACACTGCGCAGGGCCGGGTACCAGTCGTCATAGATCAGGGACGTGTCTGGCCCCAATAAATCGCTCGCCGGAAAAAATGCCGGTCCTCTTCCCGCTGCTGTGTCAGGTGCCATCGTTCGCAAAGGCCTGCACTTACTATAGCTCCACGGTAACATTCGAGGATGGCACCAACCCCTGCTGGCCGATGCCGGACCAGATACAAATTTCACTTCCTGTTTTGGAGCCTGCCATCGCTGCATACTTCACGCGCCGTTCGCGGAAAATAATTCTCACGCTTACAAGTCTCTGGCTGTTGCTCTACGGAAGCTTCACGCTTTTCCGTCCGCCGCTTCTGGATGATGCCGACTCGGTGCATGCTGAAGTGGCGCGGGAAATGGTCGTGCGGCATGACTGGATTACGCTTTACGCCAACGGCGTTCGCTATCTCGAGAAAGCTCCCCTGATGTATTGGAGCATGGCGGCGAGCTTCACCGTTTTCGGTCCGAAGGATTGGGCCGCTCGTCTTCCTCTCGCAATCTATGCGCTCGCTCTTTTCCTGACGATCTTCTGGAGCGGCCCTCGCTTCTTCAACTCCGCTATCGCCGGCTTCTATGCGGCCCTGATACTGGTGACCTCATTTGGCATTTTCATTTACACACACATCATTCTTCCTGATGTGATTGTCTGCCTGTGGCTCAGCGTTGCCATGCTGATGTTCTGGATCTCACTCCAGCACCAACAGCCTTCACGCGCGACTGCATGGGGTTTCGCCACTGCTTGCGCTCTCAACGTACTCACCAAGGGACTCATCGGAATCGTGTTTCCTGTTGGCATCGTCTTCCTCTTTCTGTTGCTCAACCGGAACCTGGGGCATCTGCGGCGCTGGCATCCTTTTTCCAGCCTGTTGGTGTTCCTGGCAATTGCGGTTCCCTGGCATATCGCGGTCGGAATCGCCAACCCGTCGCAGGGACACCCCTCGGGCGTCACACCTACACCGGGGAATGTACACGGATTCTTTTGGTTCTACTTCATCAACGAGCAGGTGCTGCGCTATCTCAACCGGCGGGTTCCGCGAGACTACGATACGGTGCCGTTGCTGCTCTTCTGGGGCTTGCTCGCGGTCTGGCTGATGCCGTGGATCGCCTTCGTGTTCCGGGCGATCGTGCCGGTACGGATGAGGTCGTCGTTGCGCCGCGCCCGTTTGCCCCGTCACGACCAGGCGTGGAATCTGCTGGGCATTTGGGCCGCGTTCGTTATGGTATTTTTCAGCTTCTCCACCCGCCAGGAATACTATGCGCTGCCGGCGTTGCCACCCATCGCTTTGATGATCGGCGGCTGGTTGGATCGGGAAGAAAAATCCTCGGCCCGCTCCCCGGGCCGCATCGCCGGACGCCGTATCGCCGTCGTTCTGTTTCTGCTGGGTGCGGTGGGGGCTATCCTCGCAGCATACCTGGCGATACGCGGCCGGCCGCTTGCACCGGGCATGGATATTTCCACCGCTGCTGACACAAAATCCGGGAGACTACGCGCTTTCGCTGGGTCACTTTCTCGACCTGAGCACGCGAGCCATGGGCGCCTTCCGCCTGCCACTCGTCCTGACCGCGGTTGCGCTGGCGGCGGGAACGTTTGCCAACATGATTCTGCGGTCCATCAATTTGATCCGGATAGGAAATTTCGCGCTTGCCGCCATGATGGTGGTTTTTCTGATCGCGGCGCATATGGCGTTGGTCACGTTCTCGCCCGTGCTTTCTTCAAAGGCTCTGGCTGATGCGATTGGTCCCCGGCTGCAGGCCGGCGACATCGTGGAGATCAACGGCGAGTACGAAGCGGGCTCGACCCTGGGGTTCTATCTGCGGCGGCAAGTGCGCATTCTCAACGGCCGTTCTTCCAACCTCTGGTATGGCTCGTTTTTTAGCGATGCGCCACAAATTTTCGATGACGATGCGTCGTTCCGGCGGCTTTGGAGCGGGCCTGGGCGCATCTTTTTGTGGAGCCAGCAGGACCAGGTTCCCTCGTTGCCGGGACCGGCTTACGTGATCGCGCAGAGTGGCGGGAAAGAGATTGTTAGCAACCAGCGTTGAGGTAAAGCCTCGGATTTCTCCGCTTGACTCTGTCCTTACGTAGGAGCGTGGGGTGCCCCATATCTCGCTCGTTTTTCGCGAGATGTGGGATACCACGAATCTCAACGTTAATCTTTCATGGGGGGTCAAAAGTTTGAGGTTTAGCGCTGTGGTATCCCACATCTCGCGAAAAACGAGCGAGATATGGGGCACCCCACGCTCCTACGTAAGGACAGAGTCAAGCGGAGAAATGTCTAGACGGCCGTGAGGCGGCTCATCTTGCCGTCTTTCAGCGAGAAGTGCTGGCCGCGCCAGGCGACGGTATTTCCGGCGAAGCTCCAGATCCAGATACCCAGCGCGACTACGTCGCGAGGAGCCAACAAAAAAATATCTCGCAGCACCTGGCGATCGCCCAAAACGCCTACGCCGACCGCCAAGGCCAAGGCCACCCGCGCCAACAAGGTCAGGCTGAGCAACGCAATACTACTGAGGCTGGCGCCCGATGCGATGAGATTACACAGCGCCCAGGGCAATCCGTAAGTGAAGACCATGCCGGTGTAGCCCAGCTTTCTTGAATCGCGGGTGCTGCGGCTCCAGCGAATCTGGTGGGCTAGAAATTGGCTGAAACGATACGCAGGCAAAAAGGTCTCGACCACTTCGCCGCTCAAGGCCACTTCAAAACCGCTGCGCCAAACGCGCGCTCCCAGTTCGTAATCGTCTGCCAGGTAATCGACCAGCGGCTCCAGCCCGCCAATCGCCAGCAAGGCTTCGCGTGACACGGCCAGAGTGGAACCCAGGCCAAAACGTATTCCGTCTTCGATTTGCCTCGCGGTCAGGACCCCCGCGATGAAGTCGGTGGCGATCCCCAACGCCTCCATCCGCGACCCTAGCGTGTGGTGCGCGTGCCCGCGGTAGAGCGCAGTTACCAGGCCTACACGGCCGCCACGGTGCCTGGGGAGATGGAAACAGCCCATGATCCGCCGCAGATATTGCGGGGAAACCTTAATGTCGCTGTCGTTGATCAAAATGTAATCGTATTGCGCGCTGCCCAGCATCTGCACCAGGTTGCTCACCTTGCCATTGGCGCCGAGCAGTTCCGGGCACAACACCAGGCGAATGGTTCGCTGGGGAAACTCCGCCTGGAGCCTCTCGATGGCCGCCACGGCTGGATCGGCCATGCTGCTCACGCCGAAGAGAATTTCGTACGGACCCTGATACTGCTGCGTGCAATGGCTGGCGAAGCTGGCATACATCTCGGGATCAAGACCCTTCACCGGTTTGAGGATGCTGACTCCCGGCTGAAAATCAGGCAGGGGCCGGCGTAGTTGATGCTGAAAGGCGCGCGCGCTCCACAGCGCCAGCAGGTAATAACCCAGGCCGGCAAGGCTGAGAATGGTGGTAACGGTCGCGACTACGATCGGCAACATGAGAACGACTTTAGTTTAAGCGGTTTCCCGATAACTCGCGAAACCGCTGGAGCCGACTGCCAACCTACTCGTAACGTAGGGCAACAATGGGATCGAGGGAGGCGGCCTTCCACGCGGGATAGATACCAAAGAGAAGACCGATGGCGCAGGAGACAATAAACGCGGTCGCGGACCAGGCAACTGACATTTCGGCCGGCAGCACCTTGCCCAGGGCCAGCTTAAGCATGAGGGTCAGCAAACCGCCTACCAGGATGCCGATGACTCCCCCCAGAGCACATAAGGTGACCGCTTCGAGGGTGAATTGAAACATGATGTTATTCCGGGTCGCGCCCAGCGCCTTGCGGACGCCAATTTCGCGCGTTCGCTCCGTGACGCTTACCAGCATGATGTTCATCACGCCCACTCCGCCGACCATTAAACCCACGCTGGCGACCCCGACCAGGAAAATGAAGAGTCCGCCGGTGAGCTGGTTCCATAACGTCAGCAGGGCGTCGGAGCTGAAGATGGCGAAGTTGTCCGGTTGGTCGGATCGAACTTTACGCCTACGCCGAAGCAGCTCACGGATTTCGTCTTCGACTGCGATTTTGTTCTTGACGTCGTCGTACTTGACGCTGATCCAGTGATCAAGAATCTCGGGATGAATTTTGTGAAAGGTCAACGTTGGAAAATGCGCGGAGTTGTCGTTGGGATTCTTGCCCCCGCCAAAGATCTGTTTCTGGGGTGCGAACACGCCCACCACGGTGAAGACGTCACCGTCGATCTGCACTTCCTTGCCCACCGCGGGGTCGTCGCCGAAGAGCTCCTCGGCCGTGTCCGAGCCTAAAACCACCACGTTGGCGGCGCGCTGGGCCTCCTGAGGAGTAAAGTAGCGCCCCTGGGAGAACGGGAGATCGTAGACATTTGGTTCGTCCTCCCCCTCCCCTTGTAGCGTGGTGTTCTGTACCTTATGGCTTCCGTACTTGACCGAAAAGCTGCCCCGTGAGCCCTGGGGTGTGAAGTATTGCTGCGATGCATCGACGGCAACCACATGGGGCAGCACTTTCATGGCCTCGGCGTCGTCGTAGGTCAGCTGCTTGCTGGCCAGCATCTCCGCGGTGGGCCGCGAACCGAAGACAGGAAAGCGAAAGACCCAGTACACATTGGTTCCCAGCGACTTGATCAGGCCATTGACGTTGCCGGTCAGGCCGTTGATGACCGAGGAGATGAGAATGACGGTGGTGACCCCGATCATGATGCCAAGCATGGTCAGGCCGGAGCGCAGCTTGTTGGTGCGCAGCGTGTCCATAGCCATCCTGATGGCTTCATTTGTGTCAGCCAGCCTCATTGCCAATACCTCTGCTACAGCTCCGAACGCAAAGCCACGATGGGATCAAGCAGGGAGGCCTTGCGCGCCGGGTAGACTCCGAAAAAAACACCAACTGCCGTGGCTACGAACAGGCCCAGGGCGACCGACCAGAGCTCGATATCGGACGGGAAGCCGATGATCAGGGTGATGGCTTTGGCGAAGACCACCCCGGCAATGACGCCGATCAAGCCGCCTACCAGAGACATGGTGGCCGATTCGATCAGGAATTGCAGCAGCACATCACTGCGCCGCGCACCCAACGCCTTGCGTACCCCAATCTCCCGCGTCCGTTCCGTAACGCTCACCAGCATGATGTTCATGATCACGATGCCGCCGACCACGAGCGATATAGCGGCAAGCGAAACAAAGACTGCCGAAAAACTCGAACTGATGCTTTGCCAGATGCCCACGAACGTGCTGTTGGTATCGGTAGAGAAACTGTCTTCTGCTCCAGGCGCATCGTGGCGATGGGAACGCAGGATGGTGCGCACTTCGCCTACCGCAAGCTCCAGCGGATCACCCACTCCGCGGGCGCGGGCGTAAATGGTCAGGCTGCGATTGGATCCGTAGGCGTTCAGAAATGTCGTCAGCGGCATAGCTACCCAGTTATCCTGGCTCTGCCCCAGCGTCTTACCCTTGCGTTCCCCCACACCAATGACCGTGTATTGGCTGCCGTCGATCCGGATCTCTTTGCCGATGGGGTCGATCGACCCCATCTGATTGTCGACAATGTCGGGGCCAACGATGGCCACCTTGCTGTTGTGCTCTTCATCGATCGGCACAAACCCTCGCCCGCGATCGATGTTCATGTTGTAGATGGGAGGCATCGTCCAGGTCCAGCCGCGGATACTGGTGTCGGTGCTGGAGTGGCTGTTGTACACCACCTTCCCGGTGACGCTTGCCATGGCCCCGGTGCTGGCGCAGTCTTTGCACTTCGCGGCTACTTCGCGGTAGTCGTCGATTTTGAGATCTTTGCGTTTTTGGTATTTGTTGAACTCCGCGTCGCTGAAGATGACCGAAGGTTGTTTGGACGCAGTAAAGACGTCCGCACCGTAACCGTACACCTTGGTCGCGACAAATTTGTTAGCTCCGTTGACCAGCGTAATCACCATGATGACCGCAGCCACGCCGATCATCACCCCCATCAGGGTCAGTATCGAGCGCAGCTTGTTGGCCCAGAGAGACTGGAGTGCGATTTTGATTGCTTCAGTGAATTCCATGGTGGCGCTAAAGAGTGATACGAGTTTAGACGGTTTAGTGGTTCCCGCCCGGGGTAAAAGCGGCCTGCGAGAGGTTGTTGGGAGCGCCTGCTTTCGTTCAGGGCCGGGCCGATCATTAACTTGGAATTCGGGAAGTCCGAGGGGCGCACCGCAGATCCCTCGGCTCCCCCGGATTTCCTGTCGAGAGGTGCAGCTTCGGTCAGCGGCTTGCGGTTCTCTTTAAGGAGAACCACACAAGTGGCTCGGTGAGAGCCGTGAAGTAGGAAATCCAGGTCCGCTCGGGATGACAATTTTGTTTGGGGACTCTAAGTATAGTTTCCAAGATGAATTGTCATCCCGAGCGGAGCGTAGCCGGATTTCCCACCAAAAGCGGAGGCCCCGCACCTCGGTAAGAGTTGCGGGGCCGCGTTTGCAAGTGGGCCTGTAAGCCGAATTCTGTCGAGGACGATCATTCCTCTAGGCGGCGCATTGCTACGCCGCTCAAGCGACCTACCCGGAGGTTTCCCACCGTCCCGGCGAACCGGGATCGGGACCCGGGTGAGCGCGCCGAGCCAGCACGCATCCGAGGCCCGGGTCTGGCCGTCGGATTCCCTCCCTATTTGGTCTTGCTCCGTGTGGGGTTTACCCTGCCACCGCCTTTACAGACGGCGCGGTGCGCTCTTACCGCACCTTTTCACCCTTACCCCAGGTGGTTAAACCCGAGGCGGTATGTTCTCTGTGGCACTGGCCGTCTTTGAGCCTTGAAGCTCAAATCCCGGACGTTATCCGGCACACTGCCCTGCGGAGTTCGGACTTTCCTCTCCCGAAGCACGCGAGCGCTTCGGCAGCGACCGTCCGGCTCACCTGCAGCTTTCTATGCTAGTCCATCTTGCGCAGTTTGTATCGAGATATGGCGTTTACGGTTTCGCGGCGGTGAGGGTCAGCGTGATTTGCGGCAGAGTTGGTGGAGTGGTGATCTGGGCGCCAGTGGAGGACTGGGCCTGGATGGTGATGGTGTAGTTGCCGATCGGGGTTCCAGGATTTCCTGGGGGGCCATGATTCAGGTAGTTGTATCGCTCGGAGCAGGCCGTCATTCCCATGGCTCCGGAAAATACCAGCAGCGCCAGCAGCAAATTACGCCAGGCCCGGCGCTTGGAGAGCCCCAGTCCTGCCAGGCCGAACACTGCGGGAAACACGAACGCATAGCGCGGGATCACGCCACCATCCCCGGTGCCTACCGCGGCGATGGGCGAGGGTGTCTGGGTTTGGATTTGCATGACACTGGTTCCGGGGGTACAGGTCTCGGCTCCGCCCGCTACCGTCGTGCAGGCCGCAGGTACATTGACCGGCGTAAAGGTGCAGATCGCATTGATGGGTAGACCGGAACAAGAAAGACTGACGTAGGCATTGAAACCATTCACCGGCGTCACCGTCACCACACTGCTCACAAATCCGCCTACAGCCGTAGAAAGCGAGGTGGGGGTGGCAGCAACGGTGAACCCTGCCACAGTCGATACGTTGGCCTGCAAGTGCTCAATCCTCGACGTCGAGGATTGATAGGCTGACTGGCCCTGGTAGACCGCAACCACCTGGTGGGCTCCGGCAGGGAGGATATCCGTCTGCAGAGAAGCATTGCCCTCGCTATCCAAAAGGGCGGATCCGAGATCGGTCTCGCCGGAGCGGAAGTTCACCACGCCCGAAGGCGAGCCGGTTTGATCTGCGCTGACATGGGCAGTCAGAGTTGCCCTGGTACGCGTACCCGCGTTATCTGTCGCAACCGTGAGTGTGGTTTGGGTCGCTGCCGTATTTTCCGCTGTCGCCGCCCCGGCTACCGTGCCCAGAAACAACATGCACCAACCGATGGTGCGCCTCAGTTGCCCTACGTTCCACACCCTGCCCACGCTCAACCGCACATCCTTATGGATCTCTCTGACTTAAAGACTCATTGTATCCGGGGAAAGCACATCGCGTTACGATTTTGCCTCAGCGACCAGACGCTCAGCCTCTTCCCGTATCGAGAGATCGTCCCCGAAACCGTTCAGCCAGGAAACTGCGGGCTCACGACGAAACCAGGTGAGTTGGCGTTTGGCGTAGTTGCGGTGCCCTTGGCTGGCCTCGGCAACGGCTTGCTCCAGTGTGAGGCCGCTGGCAAGATATTGCGCCGCCTGGCGGTATCCGAGCGAGGCCAACGCTGGCGGATGGCCGTAGCGGTCGATCAGGTCCCGCGTCTCTTCAATCAAGCCCTCCGCGAACATGGTGCGCGCCCGGGCATTGATGCGCTCATAGAGCAGCTGGCGTGGGGGATTGAGTCCCAGGCGCAGGATCCGATAACCGGTCAGTGGCTCGTGGTGTTCTTTCCAGGCTTCGGACATGGGCCGCGACGCGGACAGCGTGACCTCTATGGCGCGAATGACCTTGGCAAGGTCGTTGGGGTGAATGCGGGCTGCTGAGGCTGGATCAAGGCGTTTGAGGATGCGGTGCAGCCTTGCCGGACCGCCTGTTTCCGCTTTTCGCAGCAGACGCTCCCGGAGTGCGGCCGACCGTTGAGGACCGGGAAATAGCCCTTGCAGCAGGGCGCGAAGATAAAGGCCGGTTCCCCCGGTGACGATAGGCAATCTGCCTCGACTGGTAATGGCGGCAATGGCGGCGCGCCCGTCTCGCGAGTAGTCTCCCGCAGTGTAGAAGGCATCTGGGGCGACGACATCGAGCAGGTGGTGCGGAATCTGCTTCCGCTGCTCAGTGGATGGCGTGGCCGCCCCGATCTCAAGGCCACGATAGACCGCTACCGAGTCACAGCTGACAATCTCACCGTAGAACAGCTGGGCGAGCGCGATGGAAAGAGGGGTTTTGCCGCTCCCGGTCGGCCCCAGAATCACAACCAGCAGCGGCAACGGGGCCATCGGGCCTACCAAACTCTCCACCACCCGGGAGGGAACAGGTCGTGCATCGAGGAGCGCCCCAGGCCGGCGAGCAAAAGCAGGACTGCGACTACCAACAGACCGTAAATCTGGCGTTTGCGGAGCTCAGGATCGGCGGCCACTGGACGGCTCTTTCCCTCAACGAATCTTGTCCGGGTCAGTGTTGTAGTAGAAGCCGAAGCGCAGCTCCAGGAATGGTCCCTTGAATTCTTTTGGCAGCGGCGGATAGGGGAGGCGCCGGTAATGCCGCCCCAGGCTGCACGGTCGAGCGAAACGTCGCCGGACGGGAACTCGAGGGTCATCTCTTTCACACTTCCATCCGGATAAATCTTAAAGCGGACCCCGACCCGGCCCTGCTTGTCCAGGGGAGGCCGCGCGGATTCGGGAATGATGGGAATCCAGCTGCGATAGGTGGCTGCGATCACGCGCCGCATGTAAGGGCCGAAGTCGACCCCCATGGTGTCGCTGAGGATATCGGGTCCCACCGCCATGGCTGAATGCTGGGAGGGGGCATTCTGTCCGTAATCGCCGGACGGCCCGCCTTCGGGCTGCATTTCGTTCTGCCTGGCGAATGGCCTCGCCGGCGTCCTGCGGACCGGTGTCAAAGCTGGGTTTGGCAGCTGGAGTGGGGGCCGGCTTGGGCTCGTTCAGCAGCGACTGCTGGGGTGGCGGCGGGGGTGGAGGAGTGGCCGGACGAGTCTGGGCCTGTTGCTGAGGCTGGGGCGCCGGGGCGGGCTGCGGGGGAGCGGCGCGCGGGATGGGTGGACCCGCTCTTTTCATCGCTTCCAGCTGCCGCAAGGTCTTGCGATCGAGCGTCGGGTGGGGCGCTTGCGCAGTGCGATTCTTGTCTGAAGGGGGCGCCTGTTTCGGGGGGGTGACCCGCTTTTCCGCATCCGGCGGCAGATTCAGATAGGTCAAGTCCTTTTGTTTCAGGTCGGCCGGGTTGACCACGTGCGGTTGATGAGAACGAAACTTCGGGCCGTAAAACAGGAACCAGAAGAGAAGCAGGTGGGCTATGAAGGAGATCCATATGCCCTCACGGCGCATGGCCCGGGAGCGCTCGTCTTCGAGCCTGTCAATCAGGTGCAGGAGTTCGTCAGGATCCAGCTCTTCGTAGCGCGCACGCTTACGACGGAAGAGAGATTCCGGCGATCGACCGGGAGGGCTGGTTGGAACTTCGGTTGAAGGCATCGGCCGGCAGTAAGGGGTGCAATCCTGCCGGAACGATCAACCGGCGACGGACTCCGCACATCCTCCCATTCTCTCATTGTTTCGAATCGCCCCGAGAACTGGCTTTCACAAAGAACCCTTACAATCGTTTGATGCGTGCCGCCGTCATTACCGTAAGCGACTCGTGCTTCCGGGGGGAACGGGTGGATGTCTCCGGACCTGAAGTCGTCGACCTCCTGCGGGCACAAGCCTTCGACGTAATCACCCACCTGGTAGTACCCGACGAACAGGAAGAAATTGAGGATGCCCTGCGGCAGCAATGCGAAGTGGCCAACCTGGTGGTGACCACCGGGGGCACCGGGGTCGCACCCAGAGATGTAACCCCCGAGGCGACGAGGGCGGTTTGCGACCGGCTGCTGGACGGATTCGCAGAGTTAATGCGCGCGGAGGGCAGAAAGCAAACCAGGTTTGCTCCCTTGAGCCGCTCGCTTTCGGGCACCCGGGGCCGATCGTTAATTGTGAACCTGCCGGGCAGCCCGGTCGGCGCCAGGACCTCGCTCGAAGCGGTTCTCCCTCTCATTCCGCACGCTTTGGCCCTGCTTGAGGGACTAGCTACCCAACACGATGAACACCTGGTAAGTGGAACGGATCTTGAAGAAAATCCTCCATCTCTTTCTTAAATACAAGGTCTGGCTGCTGGCGATCCTCAAGCCGTTGGGCTTCTGGGGTGTGGGGGGCCTGGGGCTCGTCGATGCCGCGGCTATCCCGGTACCGATGGATCTGTTCATTGCCGGGTACGTATGGGCGGATAAAAAGCATTTCTATCTCTACGTCATTATGGCGGCGGTGGGGTCGGCGGTAGGGGGGCTGGTTCCCTTCCTGCTCGGACGGGCAGGGGGCGAGCTCTTCCTTATGAAGCGGATTGACCGCGACCGATACGAGCAACTGCGGGACCGCTTCGAAAAACAGGAATTTCTGGCCATGACGATCCCCTCGATCCTGCCACCACCTACGCCCTGGAAGCTTTTCGTAATTGCGGCCGGCGTGTTCGAGATGAAGGTGATGCCCTTCATGCTGTCAGTCTTCGCGGGCCGGGTGATCCGTTACACCGTCACCGCGATTTTGACGATCAAGTACGGACCGGAGATTGTGAATATCGTCGAGCGATTGGCTACCCGGCACCGGGTTGCCCTGTCGGCCGGCGTGATCGCTGTACTTGCCCTGCTGGTTTACTGGCTTTGGCGAACCGTGTGGAAGCGGCGGGGAAAGAAGGACGAACCCGGGGTGGAGTTGGCGAGTGCTCCCAAATGAATTGGTCCCGCCGGGTGGAACAGAAACCGTGCCGTAGAGGCCCAGAAGAGATCGGGGCTTTAGTGTCTGCGTGAGAATGCTGCACCTTTAACTTCAGAATTAGGGAAGCCCGAAGGGCGCACCGCAGATCCCTCGGCTTCGCTCGGGATGACAATTTTGTCTGGGAGCGCAAAGCATAGTTTCCAAGATGAATTGTCATCCCGAGCGAAGCCGAGGGATCTGCGGTGCGCCCTTCGGGCTTCCCTAATTCTGAAGTTAAAGGTGCAGCATTCTCAGACAGGGGCTTATTTTTGTACGTGGTTATTCATGACCATGGCGTCGATCTGGCCGCCCGGGCCGACGTAGACCCAGGCAGCGAGGACCCTGGAATCTTTTCCTCGGGAGAGGAATCCGTAGGCAAACCGCAAGTCTCGGAACTCAACCGCTGTGTCCTGGGGTTGGGGCGCGAGCTCGTCGGAGGCAACCAGGTTGGCGTGCCCACGATCAGTGACCAGCGGGAACCTTGCCCAGTCCAGGTAGACGCGGCCCAACCAGGAGCGGCTGGCAGCGATGGTTGCAGGGGTCACGGGCGGTTTGAAGATGACGTCGTCCCGGTCACTGGTCTCGACCGTTTCTGCACGGGTGTTCACCGATCCTGTTTGGTAGTACCCCGCAGTCTCGACCACGGCGAACCAATGGAATGGGTCGACGGGATAGGGCTCGGCGCCCGCGCGCAGCATGGGCTGATCGCCGAATCGCGCGTTGCTCACCAGGTGCAGGGCGCGATGATGTTCCACCGCACGAACGCCTAGGTCAATTCCGATAAGCACCATCGCGCCAATGGCCCACCCCTCCCTCGGAACAAAGGCTTACCCGCACCTATCTCGCGGTCTGCCAGCCCAAAGACAGAGGGAATGATGAGGCTGGTCAACAAGGCGGCAAAGACTACGGGCTCGATGATGAAGGCGATGTCGAGTGCATACCACCGCGGATTAAAAGGAAAGAATGGACGAACGCCGTAGTTGTTGGTCCAGTCAAGAAAGATGTGGCTAAAGACTGCCAACAGAGACAAGAGCCATAGAAGAGCCCAGCGAGGCGGGATGACGGGCTGTTCGCGCCGGCTGCGATGCCAGAACCAAACCACACCGGTCACGGCCAGGGCCACAAACGGCGCGCCCAAAAAGGTGTGGGTGATGCCGCGGTGATGCTGAAAGTTGGCTACTGGTCCGCGCAGCCCCCAGAGGACATCCATGTCCGGAGCCTCGGCTGCCAACGTCATGGCCAGCGTGGCATAGGCCGTTCTGCGATTGAACCCGGTTCGGGCGAGGCATGCTCCAGTGAGGAAATGAGTAACAGGTTCCATAGACGGGTTTCAGTGCCTCGGCAGCTAAAGCCGCATTCTTTCTGCGGTGTTCGTGGACAGCCCGAAGGCCATCCGCTTCTAAGTTTCTATAATGCACGCTATGTCTGAAACTCGATCCAAGACCGGCGCGGTTGAGCAAGACGACGCCAAACGAATCGACGAACTGCGCGATGAGCTCCGCCACCACGAATATCAATATCACGTGCTGGATGCTCCGGAGATCTCTGACGCGGAGTACGACTCCAGAATGCGCGAGCTGCGTATGCTCGAGACCCGCCATCCGGAGCTGGTGATGCCGGACTCGCCCAGCCAGCGCGTGGGCGGCAAACCCAAAGAGGGCTTCACCAAGCTGGACCATTCGCGGCCCATGCTTTCGCTCGACAACGTGAACAGCGAACAGGAACTGGGAGATTGGGAACGTCGCGTACGGACCGCGGTGGGCTCGGCGGAAGTGAGTTTCGTGTGTGAATTGAAGATGGATGGGGTTTCGCTGGCGCTGCAATATGAGCCGGGGACCGCTGGCACTGCGCGATTGCAAACCGCCCTGACGCGCGGCGATGGGGTCACGGGTGAGGATGTCACCAGCAATGTGCGCACTATACGATCGGTGCCGCTTTCCGTTTCGAAGGAGCGACTGCATCGCGCCGGTCTGCCGCAGAGCTTCGAGGTTCGCGGAGAGGTCATTCTGCCGGATGAGGCCTTTTTGAAAATGAACCGGGAACGCGAAGAACAGGGACTCGCGCCTGCAGTGAATCCCAGGAATGCGGCTGCGGGGACGATTCGCACACTGGAGCCAAGCATCGTGGCCCAGAGGCGGTTGGACTTCTACGCCTACTTTGCGCTGGAAAAGGGAGAGAGTGCGTTTGCTAAGCAGTGGACCGCGCTGGAGGCACTTCGAAGCGCGGGATTTCGCGTCAACCCTCATGGCAAAGTTTTGCGAACCATGGACGAGCTGCTTGCTTTTGTTGCCTGGGCAGATGGCCAACGCCACGCCCTGGGCTATGAGATCGACGGCGTGGTCATCAAGGTCAATGAAACAGCGCTGCAACGGCGGCTCGGCTATACCGGGCGGGCTCCGCGCTGGGCGGTAGCCTACAAGTTCGCCGCGCGGTCGGGCATTACCAAGATCGAAGACATTGCCATCCAGGTGGGGCGCACGGGCAAGTTGACGCCGGTAGCAGTGCTGCATCCAGTATTCATTGGGGGCACAACGGTAAGCCGCGCGACTCTGCACAATGCCGACGAGATCGAGCGGCTGGGGGTGAAGATCGGCGACTACGTGACGGTAGAGCGCGGCGGGGATGTGATTCCCAAAATCGTTGGAGTGGTTGACGACGCGCAGCACCCTCGCGGAGATAAAGTCTTTGTGTTCCCCGCAGCCTGCCCGGTATGTGGCAGTGAAGTGGTGCGGGATGAAGGCGAAGCGGATTACCGGTGCGTGAACGTGGATTGCCCTGCTCGCCTCAAAGAGAGCATTTTGCACTTTGCTTCCCGCAAGGTGATGAATATCGAAGGACTGGGCGATGCTTTGGTTACGCAACTGTTGGAGCGACAATTGCTGACCAGCGTCGCTGGGATTTACTCGCTTGACGAAGAGCGGCTACTGCAGCTGGAACGTATTGGGAAAAAATCCGCACAGTCGCTGCTGGCAGAGATTGCAAATTCAAAGAAGGCGCCGCTGAACCGGGTGCTGTTTGCCCTGGGCATTCGCTTCGTGGGCGAGCGTACCGCCCAACTGCTGGCGGAAGCGTTCGGATCCATGGACGCGCTGATGACGGCAAGCGTTGAGGAACTGGAGCGAGTCGACGAGGTGGGACCGCGCGTGGCCCAGGCCATTCACGAGTTTTTTGCCGAAGAGAAGAACCGCAAGCTGGTAGAAAAGCTGCGGCAGGCAGGCTTGACCTTCACCGCCGAGAAAAAGCGAAAGTCTTCTCAATTAGAAGGCTTGACGTTTGTGCTGACGGGCACGATGGCCGAACTGACGCGGGAAGAGGCGAAGGCTCGGATCGAGGCGGCCGGAGGGCGCGTTTCGGGTTCCGTCAGCAAGAAAACCAGCTACGTGGTCGCTGGAGAAGACGCAGGATCGAAGCTCGACAAAGCACGGGAACTCAAGGTCCCAGTGATCGAGCAGGTTCAGCTGCTGGAAATGCTGAGATGATTCCACGATGCAACTTAACTACTCATCGCCCGCATCGAAGTGCTGGATGAGACCGATGATGGCGAGAATATCCATGTTGAGGTTGCCCGGAGTTCTGCTTTTGAGCGTGGCCCTCGGTACCGCGCTGCCAACGGCTGCTCAATCCCGTCACGACCAGAACCGTTTCTACCAGGGGGCCAACCGCGGAGTGCATGGCGGCAATTATGGGTACGACCGCGGCCGGCACTATCGCAACGATAACCAGGGTGGTATCGGTCCGGGCAAGGGTGCACTGATCGGGGGCGCCGCCGGTGGGGTGCTGGGTGCCGTTTTTGGAGGCGGGGTCAAAGGTGCATTGATTACCGGCGCAGCAGGCGCAGGCGTCGGCGCCATTATTGGCGGAGTTGCGCAAAACAACCGGGACAACAACAACTACTATCGCCACTAGCCAAGGATTTCCATGAAGAACAGATTCGCTGTGGTTTTATGGGTGGCCGCTTTGTTACCTTGCATTTCCATCCCTGCGGGCGCCCAGGACGCTCCTTCGTCCACCGCACCCGCGCCTACCTGGACGATCGACCAAGCGGTCACCTGTTCGGTTCACGACGCCTGGGTATTGGGGGGAAAAACCGAACCAGGATTCTTCGAGATCGTCAAAGCACTGGCGGAGCTTTCCGCACAAAAGCGCGACGTCACCTTGCCGGATAACGAGGCGGTCGGGCACCAGTTCGGTGATTACATTAAAGCGCAGGCGAAAACCGACCACGATCAGTTGCTGTATGCCATCGTGGACAGGGCAGTCCGCAAGTACGGGAAACCTGCTGCAGACGCGAGCAAGTAGGGCAAGGCTTTTGCTTTGTATCAGGGCACGACTTCAGTCGTGCCACCCAGGCCAAAATGGATAGGGCTTCCGCCCCTGCGTGGAGAGTCTGCACTCTAACCCCAGCATTTGGGAAGCCCGAAGGGCGCAGCGCAGATCCCTCGGCTTCGCTCGGGATGACAATTCATCTTGGAAAACCATACTTAGCGTTCCCAAGCAAAATTGTCATCCCGAGCGAAGCCGAGGGATCTGCGGTGCGCCCTTCGGGCTCCCCAAATTCTGGAGTTAAAGTGCAGACTCTTCGGCTGAAGTCGTGCCCTGATACAAAACAAAAAGCTTGTGGCCAAGCTAATTTACGACTTCGGGGCGAAGTAGCCTTTCTTCGCTCGCACACTGAAGCGGCGGTCCAGCGCCACCAGGTAGATGGAACGAAAGGCACCGTCGAGCTTGAAGTCCGCGGGACGATACGCCAGCGAATACTGGCTGCGCAGCTCTTCCTCGATGTCGTGGAAGCTGCCGGTCATGTCTTCAATCCGCTTGGGGAAGAAGGGTGCGCCTCCCGTGGCTTCGGCAATTTTTCTCAGAACGTCATCCCCCCGGTCACGGCTGGGGCTGACGTTGGTGCTGATGGTGTAGACGATGGTCTCCGCACGCTGGCACATCTTGATGGCATCATCGGGATAGGCTCGGCTCTGATTGTCGTCTCCGTCGGAGATCACGATGAGCGCCTTGCGCACCGAACCCTGCTTGGAGGGGGGCGCCTTGATGAGTTGATCTCGGCAGGCAGTGTATACAGCGTCGAAAAGAGCCGTGCCGCCACCGGGCCGCAACTTGGTGATGCCGGCTTCAAGTTTGTCCTGATCGCTGGTGTAGTTCTGGGTAACGTAAGGCGTAACGTCGAAGCCCATGACAAAGGCCAGATCTGTCTGCGGCCGAACGACCTGTTGCAAAAACTGGATGGCGGCGCTTTGCTCAAACTCGAAACGCTGCCGGATCGAGGTACTTGCATCGATCATGATTCCTACCCGCAAGGGCAGGTTGGTCTGCTGGGTGAAGTTGAAAACCTGGGCAGGGGCTTTCTGATTGTCCAGCAGGGCGAAATCTCGCTGTTGCAAATTTTGGATGAAGCGGCCGTGCTTGTCGGTCACGGTGAAGATCAGGTTCACCTCGTTGACGTTGGTGCGGATCGTAAAATTCCCGTCGTTCTGTCCATTGGTGCTCTGCCCCGGATTCGCCACCTGGGGAGAGGTGACGGGAGCCGCCGGCGCGGCCTGGGGAGCGGTGCTGGGAGGAGCTGGCGCAGGGGTGGGCGCGGCAGGGGTTTGCGCGAAGGCGGCGGAAGAAGACAGCAGCGCGTACCCGAGCACGGAGTTCGCGAGCACAGAGCCAGCCTGGCGCAGGCAAAAATTCATTGAGGTCATAGGAACCCTTTTCATTCTAGAGCATCCCCTTGACCGCCGGTGGCGGCATCAGTTGTGACATGAAGTCCTTTAGATCGGCAGGCAGGTTCGAGACCAGGGTGAGACGCTCGCCGCTGCCCGGGTGGGCGAACTCCAACTCCGCGGCATGCAAGAAGTTGCGTGGCAATACGAGGCGCGGCAGGCCGCCCGTCCCCGCCAGGGGCGCAATCGCGGACGCAGCCCCATAAAGCGTGTCACCCACCACGGGATGACCCAAAGAAGCCATGTGAACGCGAATCTGATGGGTACGCCCGGTTTCGATGCGAACCGAGACCAGCGTGAAACTGCCGTAAGGGCCGCGGATGCGCCGCAACACCTCCCAGTGGGAAACGGCTCCGCGGCCGCCTTCGCGACGCGTGGTCATGCGCGTGCGGCGCACGACGTCGCGGCTGATGGGCGCATTCACCGTTCCTCTCTCCTGAGGAAGATCACCCTGCACCAAGGCCAGGTAGAGTTTGCGCACCTGGCGGCGGGAAAACATGGACGACAGCCGGGCATGAGTCACGTCATTCTTGGCCACGACGATGAGGCCGCTGGTCTGCTTATCGAGGCGGTGCACGATGCCGGGGCGCAGTGGACCTCCGGCGGAGGAGAGTTCGTTCAGGTAGTGCAGCAGGGCGTTGACCAGGGTGCCGCGATTGCGGGCATCCTCGGTAGCACCGGAACCGGCGTGGACCATCATGCCGGCAGGCTTATTGACGACCGCAAGGTCGGCATCTTCATAAACAATTTCCAGCGGAATCGCCTCAGCCATAGCGTGCAAGGGAGGTGGTTGGGGGTCCCCGAGGACGGAAATACTCTCGCCGCTGCGCAGCTTACGTGACGCCTTGGCCAGTTTCCCGTCGATCAGCACGCCGCCCTGCTGAAGCAGCAATTGCACCCGCGAGCGGCTCACTTCGCCCAGTTGCTGAGCCAGGAACAGGTCCAGTCGCTGGCCATTGGCCACCTCGGGAACAGTGAACCGGCGTAAGCGTGATTCGTCATCCGCCATGAGAGACCTGCGCGGCGTAGGGGCGTCGCAGCCACAAGAGACCGCCCGCGAGCACCATGCCGGCGCTCACCAGTTGCGAGACCGGGACCAGACCAGAGACGAGGGGGCCGTTATCGCCGCGCAGGAAAGTGAGGAGGAAACTGGAGAGGCCGCCGAGGAAAAGCCAGGCTCCGAGAATTTCTCCATCATAATGAGGGCGATACAGCAGCCAGAGCAGGAACGCGAACAGCACAAACTCGACCAGGCTCGTGTAGATTTGCGTGGGGTGTAGCGGCACTCCGAGCGGAGTACCAGGCAGCGCAGTCGCAGGGTTGAAGACCACGGCCCAGGGCACGCGAGCCGGCGTTCCGTAGTCACATCCGGCTTCCAGGCAAGCGATAGAAACCACGGAGCTATAGAGCGCCAGGCTGGGTGCAACGGCGTCGGCGGTTCGCCGGACGGGTAGGCCGAGCCGCAGGGCACAGACCAGGCCGGTCGCCACAGCGATGGCCACAAAGGCAAACCCGACGGCGAAGCCGCGCCGCGGCCAGTGCAACAGAATCATTAAGATCCTGCTGCCAATCAAACCGGCGGCAATGGCCACGACAGCCAAAGTCCAAATCTTGTCACTGTTGAGCGAGAGCAGGCGGGCGATACGAACACACACCAGCAGCGAAATCACCGTGCCCACGGCGACCAGGAATCCATAGATCGGCAGGACGAGGCGGCCGAACTGGAAGAGATGGGGATGCACGTAGAAGAGACGAAACCGACCCACTGGGCCGTGCAGCAGTGCGCCGGTGAACCCGTCCTAAGACGTTGGGACTCTCCGCAGCTCTTTAGGCATTCCGGACTGGCGGACACTGCACACGGAGCCGATTGTTCGAGTCGAGTCCCGGTTCGATGAATGTTGGTTCAACCAGCGTTAACTGCCGCACCTGCTTTGCAGGCCGGTCTCTGAATTGGATGCTAACGTCAGCGAAGCTGATTGGCAAGTGACGATCCGGTATTGACACCGGCGGAAACCGGTGCGTGATAGCGGTCGTCGGGATCGAGCACGGAGTCGAGCAGGCCGGAGAGGTTGGCGGCTCGGCTACGGATGTGCGTCTGCGATTCGCTCACGGAGCCGCGGAGTTGACGGCAATGTTCCTGCAACCGCATGAGTTCGTCGGCAATGTTGAGTGCGGCGAGAACAGCCACGCGCAAGGAATCGACCGTATTACCGCTGGCAGAGACGGCACGCATCTTGGCGTCCACGGTCGATGCGAGCTTTTGAATGTAGTCCGGATCGTGAGCGCGCAAGTGATACGTCTGGTCGTAGATATCCACACTGATGGACGTGGTCGCGCGCCGAACTTCAAGATTGTCTGCCATGGTCTCCGGTCAGTCGCCTAGTTCGTCAATTTGCTTGAGCAGACGCTCGATGCGCTGGCGCACCGCGTCCCGCTCTTTTTGCAGGCCGGAAAGTTGCTCTTCCAACTGTGCAACCTGGGCGGCCTGTTCTTCTACACGATGCGTGAGACGCGCAGCGTGTTGTTCCACCGAGTACCTTAGTTCGCGTTCGCCTTTCAGTAATTCAACGGTACGCAGTACGCGTTCTTCGAGTGCCTGAAAATCGTCTGCGGCCATAGTGATCTCGGGGGGATGTTCTGCGAGTGTAGACATCGATACCTCATTACCCAAAAGCGGAATTGCGTTCTCAAAACGAGTATAGCCCGCAAATTCTGCGGCTCAAGCGTAAAGAAGGGCATGCGTTACCTTAGATTGTTCCTTCGTGACTAGAGGAGTAACTACAGTGTCTACACCCGCTGTTGTCCGCCGAGCAACTCCAGTGCGGCGATCACTGCCTGTGAATAACTTTGCAGTTCTTCCTCGCGGAGGGTCCGCTCGAGGGCCTGAAATGTGGTGCGAATGAGAATGGAATAGTGGCCGGCGGGTAAAGCCTGACTGGCGCGAAAAATCTCGCGCGGCGCGAAACGCGTGAGCTCAGCGATGCGTAAATTGTGCAACGCGTCGGCGATCGACTGCCAACGCACGCGATCCGCGAAAATGAAAGAGAAGTCACGCTCGACTGGTTGGAAGCGCGAGAGCTCAGGCGCAATCGGCTGCCGGAGCGGCAAACGATAGAGACGATCGAGATAGATTTCTCCAACATAGACGTTCTGCCTAAGTTTGCGCTGTTGCGCCTCGGCAGGATGGAGTTGGCCGAACCAGGCGACCGTCAAGCCATCGGCGACAGCGCGTGCGGAACGTCCGGAATGGAGCCACGGAGGAATGATTCCCGCATCGGCGGCGAAGGTATCGAAGTAGAAGGAGCGCGGAGCAAACCTTTCGATGATTTCTTCGATCGTGCCCTTGAGATCATAGAAGTCGAGGACATGAGCAGGGAGTTCAGGGCCGCTCCAGACCGATCCGGACGCTCCCAACGAAAGAGCAGGACGCTCATCGACACGCTCCGGGTTGCCGCTGAAGACAGTGCCCCGCTCGAACAGCTGGACATCGGAGACGTTGCGGTTCAGGTTGTGGGCGAGCATGGTAAGCATGCCCGGCAAAAGCGACGGACGCAACATACCGGCTTCTTCGTTCAGCGGGTTGCCCAAGGGCACCGCAAGGCCCGGATGGGGTGCAAACGTCACTGCTTCTGTAGCAGAGCAAAAAGTGCTTGATAGAGCCTCGTTCCAGCCCAGGCCGAGCAGGGTCTGACGAACGACCGCTTCTTTGCGAGCATCAGGCAGTTCGCTGACCATGCCGGAGAAGCCGGGAAGCGTGTTGGCGAAACGGTTGTAGCCGTAGACGCGGGCGATTTCCTCGATCAGGTCGATTTCGCGTTCGAGATCCAGGCGCCAGCTGGGCAGAGTCACCTGGTAGTCGCCTTCCGCAACCTTCTGCAATCCACAGCCCAGCGCTTGCAGGACGGACTCAGTCGTCTCCTGTTCCACGCCACGACCATCTTCCGTAGCACCCAGCATGCGCCGCACTTCGCGATGGCTCAGCCCGATGGCCGGGCGCCGTACGGTGCGGGCGAGCGCTTCAGGAACCACCACGTCGACGAGTTCACCCTCCACGCCTCCGCCGGCTTCGAGGATCAGCTGGCTAACCAGCGCAGAGGCGACGGGCGGTGCATTCAGGTCGGCGCCGCGCTCGAAGCGATGCGATGCATCGGTGTGCAGGCCGTGCCGCTTACTGCTGCGGCGTACGGTAGCCGGATCGAACCAGGCTGCTTCCACCAGAATGTTTCTTGTCTCGGGGGTGATCATGGTATCCCAGCCCCCCATCACGCCGGCCAGCCCGAGGGCCTTCTTCTCATCGGCGATTACGAGGTCTTCAGGATCGAGCACTCGCTCCACCCCATCCAGCGTTCTGAGCTTTTCGCCGCTGCGGGCACGACGGACAATGATGCCACCTTCCAGCTTGTCGCGATCGAAAGCGTGGGTGGGATGGCCCATGGCGAGGGTGACGTAATTGGTGGCGTCCACCGCATTGGAGATGAGCTTTTGCTGCAACAGCGCAAAGCGTTCCGCGACGATTTTCTGCGACGGCTGGATCTTGACCCGGCTGAGAGAGCGCGCGGTAAAGCGTCCACAGAGCTCTGGAGCTTCGATCGACACCTTAATTGGAACCGTAACTGGCTGCGATGGCGGCAGCGCGTCGTTGAGCGGCGCAAGGCTTAGACCCGCAATGGCCGCTGCCTCACGGGCGATGCCGTAGTGGTTCATGGCATCGACGCGATTGGTGGTGATGTCCATCTCGAACAGTGAACCATTTCCCGGACCAAGCTCGAAGATGCCTTCGACAGCAATACCGCGCAGAGTCAACGCTTCGGCGAGTTCGCGGTCGGGCAAGGTGAGACCGGGCACGTAGGAACGAATCCACTGGGAAAGAATATTCATAAGGTTCGCGAATTACCTGAATTGCTCCAGAAATCGCAGATCGCCGGAGTAGAGCTGGCCGATTTCGCCGATACCGTACTTCATCATGGCAATGCGTTCCACGCCCATGCCAAAGGCGAAACCGCTGATTTTCTTTGCGTCATAGCCGGGTTGCTGCCGGGCGGCGAACGCAAACACCGCGGGGTCAACCATGCCGCAGCCGAGCAACTCGATCCAGCCCGACTGCTTGCACTTGCGGCAGCCCCGGCCGCCACAGAAGATACAACTGATCTGGACATCGGCAGAGGGCTCGGTGAAGGGGAAGAACGAGGGGAAAAACCGGGTCTTGACGCTGGCTCCAAAGAACGCCTTCATGGCGTGGTCGAGCGTGCCCTTGAGATCGGAGAAGGTGATGTTGGTATCGACACAGAGCCCCTCGACCTGGTGAAAGATGGGCGAGTGGGTTGCATCGGCAGCATCGTTGCGGTGGACTTTGCCGGGAATGACAATACGCAACGGCGGCGGTTGCTGTTCCATGGTGTGGATCTGAACCGGCGAGGTGTGGGTGCGCATTAACAGCCGATCGCGCAGCGGTTTGCGCTCCTGCTGGGCAATCACCAGCGTGTCCTGGGTGTCGCGCGCCGGGTGGCCAGGCGGGAAATTCAGCGACTCAAAATTGTAGTAGTCGGTTTCGACCTCCGGACCCAGTCCAACGGAGTACCCCATGGCGGCAAAGACGGAGACGATCTCGTTCATGGTCCGGATGAGCGGATGCTCAGCACCGAGCGACCGGCGGGTGCCGGGAAGGGTGATATCGATGGCGTCGGTGACAACCGCGGTTGCCTTTACCTGCTCCGGATCGCAACGCGGTTCGATCGCCGATTTGAGCGCGTTGAAGCGCTTGCCGACTTCCCGTCGCGCCTCGGGCGGAGCGCCCTTCAGCACTTCGCTGACCCGCGTGAGCAGCCCTTGCTTGCGGCCGATCCAACGAATGCGCAGCTGTTCAACCGCCTCGCCGGAGCTGGCCGCAGCTGCATCCTGATCGAATTGCGCCAGGATTCCGCCGAAGAAGCTGTCGAGCGAGCCGGGCGAATAATCCTTTAGTTCGGGAATCTCAATGGGCGGCATGTGCTCTTCGCACAGCAGCCCGATCAGTGTGCGACCGGGCTGCTGTGAAACTCTGCTAAAGGTAAGGTTTATGCGGCGGCGGTCTTGTTGAGTACGCTCTTGGCCTGTTGCGTCAACGCGGTAAATCCAGCCGGATCATTGACCGCGAGATCGGCCAGGATCTTGCGGTCCAACTCAATGCCCGCCAGCTTGAGGCCGTGGATGAGTTGCGAATAGCTGATCCCGTTGAGCTTGGCGGCTGCGCCGATGCGGACGATCCAAAGCGAGCGAAACTGACGCTTCTTCTGGCGGCGGCCAATGTAGGCAAACTTGAGGCCACGCTCGACGGCTTCCTGCGCTGCCTGGTAGAGCTTGGATTTGGTTAGGAAGTAGCCGCTGGCGCGTTTGAGGATTTTCTTGCGGCGGTCATTACGTTTTGTTCCACGTTTTACGCGGGGCATTGTTTCTCCTTTAGGTGGTTCGTTAGGCGGCTGGAGGTAGGAAATACCTCTTCACTCGCGATTAAGCTGATCGTCTTGTCTTTTGGACAGGGGCCGAAGCCCTAAGATCAGGCGTAGGGAATCATTCGCGCTACCTTGCGCTTGTCACCATCAGAAACCAGAACGGTGCCACTCAACTTCTTCTTAACCTTCTTGGACTTGGAGGTCAGAATGTGGCGCTTCTTGGTCTGACCGCGGAGAATTTTCCCCGTACCGGTCTTCTTAAAGCGCTTGGCCGCGCCCTTATGGGTCTTCAATTTGGGCATGGTTTTCCTGCTTACTTAGCGTGGTTCTACTTCTGGTGATTATACGGGAGAAGCGGCTGCGGGCGCTAGTCGCTGCCACCATGCGAAGTAACCCGCGCATGGTGCAGCGACAGAGCTTAGGACTGGGCCGATTGCGGATGCTGCTGGCCAACCAGACCTGGTGCAGGCGGTTTGGGAGCGGCGGGCTTCTTGGGTGGTTCGGCTTTCTTGCCCGGGGCCAGGATGGCATGGAGCGTCGTGCCTTCCATGCGGGGCATGAACTCCACTATGCCTGCATCTCCCATGTCCTGAATGAGCCGGTTGATGATGGCGTAGCCCAGCTCGCGGTGGGCCATCTGGCGGCCCTTGAAACGCAGCGAAGCCTTTACCTTGTCGCCTTCACCCAGAAAACGGACAGCCTGATTCTTCTTGGTCTGGTAGTCGTGCTCGTCAACGGTCACGGAAAACTTCACTTCCTTGACGACGATGACTTTCTGCTTCTTGCGCGCCGCACGGTCGCTCTTGTCCTTTTCGTAAAGGAACTTGCCGTAATCCTGAATGCGGCATACGGGCGGTTGGGCAGTGGGCGAAACTTCCACCAAATCCAGACCACGCTCGCGGGCAATCTTCAATGCTTCGAAGGGAGGCAGAATTCCGAGCTGTTCACCGTTTTCGTCGATGACGCGGATTTCACGCGCGCGAATTCTGTCGTTAGTGCGGATGAAAGACTTGGCCGAACGCTTATCGATGGTTTCCTCCGGAAACGAGAGACGCAAGGCCCCTCAAATAAAGCATAGCATCACAAGACACCGACCGGAAGAACTCTCTCAACCTTCGGTCATGCTGCCAGGCGGCCGGTCAAGCCGTCCCCTGCGAGCCCGGTGACAAGCACACGAGCACTCTGGTTGGCAGGTAGAGGAGCGTCCAGACGGACGTCAAGAAAGTTGTCCGTCAGAGCCCTCCCCAATTCGCCCTGCTGCGTGTGCAAAGTGACCGCAGGAAGTTCGCGGCCGAGGAAACTCTGCCGAAAGACAAGATTCCTGGCGGCAATCAGTTCGCGCAGGCGCGTGAGGCGCTCCGCCACCGCCCGGGGCGCGACCGGGGATTCCTGGGCCAGCTGCCAGGCCCTGGTTCCGGGGCGGGCAGAAAAAGGAAACAAGTGCAGGTACGTGAATGGCTGGGCCGCGATAAAGGCAAAGCTCTCTTCAAACAAGGCATCGCTCTCGCCAGGAAAGCCCACCATCACATCGGCTCCGATCGCCGCATCGGGCAGGATGTCCCGGATCTGGTGCAGCTTCTCGGCATAGTGCCAGGGCCGGTAGCGGCGGTGCATGGCACGCAGAATGGCGTCGGATCCTGACTGCAGCGGAAGATGGGCGTGGCGCGCCAGGCGACCGCCGGAGTGCTCGCGGAACAGCGCCAGCAACCGGGGAGTCCAGTCCATCGGCTCAATGGAGCTGAGACGCAAACGCGGCAGAGCAGTGCGAGACAGGATGGAGCTTACCAGCGCTTCCAGGGTGCACTCCGGGCTGAGGTCTCTACCCCAACGCCCGAGATTGATGCCGGAGAGCACCAACTCGATCCCGCCGGCTGCGGAGAACGCCTGCACATTGCGCAGGCAAGCCTCCATCGGTAAGGAGCGGCTGTGACCGCGAGTCGTGGGAATGATGCAGAAGGAACAACGGTTCCCACAGCCATCCTGCACTTTGAGATTAGGACGTGTCTGGCCGCCACCCTCCGTCAGCCACCCGCCTTCGGGCATGGAAAGCTCGGAGTGGGCAAATGCGTCGTCGACATAAAGAGCCGCCAACGGGACAAAGCCCGCGGCCTGCTGGGCAATCTCCGGGACCAGGGCTTTGTGGCTGTTGCCGATCACCGCGTGAACGCCGGGCAGCGCTGCGACCTCCTGCGGCGCCCGTTGCGCGTAGCAACCAGTGACCAGGACGCGGGCCGTTGGATTCTCCCGGTGCATACGGCGCAAGAAAGCACGGGCGGCACGGTCGGCCTGTGCAGTCACACTACAGGTATTGGCAACGATCACGTCGGCTCGACTGGGGCTTGACGCCGGACTCAAGCCACGATGGCGCAGCTCAGCGCCGATCATCTCGCCGTCGGCCCGGCTGGCCCTGCAGCCGAAGTTCTCTACGTGGTATTCTGCCACGTTGCCCAGTCTAATCAATGGATGGATACCGCTCAAACGAACGCTTTCAGGTAGGATCCGATCAGGCAGAGAATTTTTTCCCGTAGACCTACAGCTACCGCACTTTGGAGTTTTTTCCCATGAAACGTCGCATTCTTTTGGTAGATGACGAGCTCGCAATTCTGCTGACGCTCAAAGCGGTACTGGAAATGAACGACTTTGAGGTGGAAACCGCCTCATCGGCGCGCGAGGCCCGATCCAAGCTTCGGGCCAGCACCTTCCACATGGTGATTACCGACATGCGGATGGAGAACGAGTCAGCCGGCCTCGAGGTGGTTCGAGCAGCCAAGCAAGTCTCGTATCAACCGGCAGTGGCCATGCTGACAGCGTTCCCCGTACCAGGCTCCGAATGGCGTGACGAAGGCATGGACGAGATGCTGGTCAAGCCGATGAACATTATGAATCTTCTGCGCCAGATCGAGGCGCTGCTCGTCACCCACGAAGATAAGAAGCAGAAGGCGCTGGCACAAAAAGCAAATCCGCCCGCAAGTTCACCGGCGAAGGTCGCTGGGCGAACCGCCTCGCGGAAGCCTGCCGCGGCAAACTAGCACACACCCTCACCTCGCAAGCGAACGAATGTTCACAGGAGAGGTGAGCCTGGAGCGCCGTGCCTCCGGTTAGGAGGCGGCGCTGGCGACGACTGTGGATGGAGCCGGTGGCCGCCGCTGCTGGAAGCATGACCTGCAGAGCACTGGACGACCTTGGGTAGGCTTAAAAGGAACGGTGGTTTCGGTGGCGCACTCCGAACAGACCGTCCGGGTTTCTGTCCGTACGCCATTGCCGGTTCCCGCTACACGCTTGATCTTGCACTGTTTGCACCGCTTTGGATCGTTCTTGAACTGCTTATCGTGAAAGAACAGTTGTTCGCCGGCGGTAAAGACGAAGTCGTTACCGCAATCTGAACATTTCAGTATCTTGTCGATGAAGTCCATTACGCGTCCCCCCGAGCATGCCTTGGAATTTTCCAGTATTCCGTCGACGAAGCGCTGAATTGGCGTCTTCTCACCAACCAGCTTGATTCGTCTGCAATTCAACTTTCCCTCACATCTGCCCGACCCGGCGTATGTGAGGGGAAATGGTGCTTTACAAACCTCGTTTTCACAAATTCATGAAGAGTGCGGGATTACCGGCCTATCGTTTGGTAATACGGTAGGCCGGTGTGCAGGTGTTAGTCCTGCTCTTTTCTTGCCTTCTTACGATTCCGCTTGCGCGCCAGCGCTTCCTTTACACGTCGGCGCTCGCCAGGCTTCAGGTAAAAGGAGTGACGCTTCACTTCCTTAATGATGTCTTCCTGCTGAACCTTGCGCTTAAATCGGCGCAATGCATTTTCAAGCGGCTCGCCTTCTTGCACGCGAACCTCTGCCAAATGAACCACACCTCCAAACATCCCAATTGGGTTCTATAAGATTACGTTACCTTTGAGGTATGGAGTCAAGCTTAATCAGCGTCTGGAGCAAGGAATTTCCTTATGGTACGGTCCTACCTCGGTCATAGCCCGGCGATTCCGGGCTCCTGCTACGTCGACATTTCCGCACAGGTTCTTGGGCAAGTGGAACTTGGCGAAAACTCCAGTGTCTGGATGAACGCCGTCCTGCGCGGGGATGTGCACTTTATACGCCTGGGCGCGAACAGCAATGTGCAGGATTGTGCCGTGCTGCACGGAATGCGCTACAAGCATCCGGTCGTGGTTGGCGACTGGGTCACCATTGGCCACAACGCTACGGTCCACGGATGCGTGGTCGAGGATGCATGCCTGATTGGCATGGGCGCGAGGATCCTCAACAACGCGAGGATTGGAGAAGGCTCGATTATTGCCGCCGGAGCACTGATCCCGGAGAACACAGTGGTGCCGGCAAACTCACTTTGGGCGGGAGTGCCGGCCAAGGAGAGACGACGGTTGGAACCGAAGGACCGCGAGACGATCCTGCAGTATGCGCGCAATTACGTGGAATACACGGCGACATACATAAAGGAACGGGAAAACTGGCATTCGGCAGATGAACAGTCCCGCAGGGACGGTTGAGAGTAGCCCAGCACGCGGTGCTGGGTTACGACGTATACACGGCAGTCGAGCGATCAGTTTGCAAACCCAGGACTGCGTCCTGGGCTACTTTCAACCGTCCCTACGGGACTCTGTCCCGGTTTCCCTACGTCGTTGCATCCTCTGAGTGGAAGTCGGCAGACGGCGCCTGTATTCTGGTAAATAGTTGGATACTTCAGCACTTATGAGCATTTTGCAAGCTGTCCGGGGCACCCGGGACCTGCTGCCACCGGAAACCGAACTCTGGAATCACATCGAGACCGTAGCGCGGGGCGTTTTCGAGCGCTACTCCTTTGGCGAGATTCGTACGCCTATCTTCGAAGAGACGCAGCTCTTCTCCCGCGGGGTGGGAGAGGAAACCGATATCGTTTCCAAGGAAATGTACACGTTCACCCCAGAGCCGGGTCAGTCGCTGACACTGCGTCCGGAGAATACTGCCGGCGTGGTCCGCGCCTACATCGAACACCAGCTGGGCGAGACCGGCCAACTTCAGAAGCTCTACTACATTGGGCCCCAGTTCCGCCGAGAACGGCCGCAAAAAGGCCGATATCGCCAGTTTTTTCAGATCGGCGCCGAGGTAATCGGGCCGCCCAGCGCGGGTAGCGAGTCTCCGTTGCGCGATGCGGAAGTGATTGAGATGCTGGCTACGCTGCTGCAGGAACTGGGCATTACAGGGTGGAGACTACTGCTGAACTCCGTGGGCTCGGCCACCGATAGACCTCGATATGTGCAGACCCTGAGGACCGCCCTGGAGCCGGTGGTCGCGCGCATGTGCGAGGATTGCCAGCGCCGGGCGGTGACCAACCCGCTGCGGGTGCTCGACTGCAAACACGCCGAAGACCAGCCCATCATCGCTACGCTGCCCCGCATTTGGGACTCGCTCGATGAGGGGTCCAAGGAGCATTTCGCCGCGGTTTGCAGCGCATTGGACGCCTGCGGCGTGCCCTACGAGCACGACCACCGCCTGGTGCGCGGACTCGACTACTACACGCGAACCACGTTCGAGTTCGTCTCGGACGATCTGGGTGCACAGAACGCCCTGCTCGGCGGTGGCCGCTACGACGGGCTGTCGGAGGCCATCGGCGGCCCCAAGGCGCCGGGCATCGGGTTCGCCATGGGAGAAGACCGGCTGGTGCTGGCGCTCCAAGCACAGAACAGGCTCACTGCAGAACTCGCGGCGACCTATATCGCGCCCCTGGGGGAGCGGACGGACCCCGCCGCACTTGCTTTAGCCAAAGAGCTGCGAGCCAGCGGGTTGCGGGTGGAGCTGGGCGATGGATCGTTTCGACTCAAGAAATCCTTCGAGGCAGCCAACAAATTGGCGCACACCATCGTGATTCTCGGCGAGGACGAGGTTGCCTCCGGTATCTTGACCTTAAAGCACTTCGCCTCCGGTGAGCAGTTCAAGGTTCCGCGAGACCAACTGAGCCAGAAGCTCGCTGCTCTTCTCGCTCCCCCTCCCACTTCAACTTCAAATTAGGAAAGCCGCATTGCTCGATTTTCTAGGTACTCTTCAGCGCACACACACTTGTGGGCAGCTTCGCGCACAGGACGCCGGTGAACAAGTCATCCTCATGGGGTGGGTGAACCGCCGCCGCGATCACGGCAACCTGATTTTCCTGGACCTGCGTGACCGTACTGGGATCACGCAAATTGTGCTCGACAAGGACCTGACTCCGGAAGGCCACGCCAAAGCCGAACAGGTGCGGCCGGAATACGTGGTGGCCGTGGTGGGTACGGTTCGGCTGCGCGGCCAGGATGTGATCAACCCCAAGATGGCGACGGGTGAGGTCGAGGTGAAAGCGCAACAGTTGCTGGTATTAAACGATTCCAGAGTACCGCCGTTTTCGCCGGCCGAAGAGGCCATCACGAACGAAGAGTTGCGGCTGAAGTACCGGTATATCGATCTGCGGCGGCAGCAGATGCAGCAGAATTTCGAGCTCCGCCACAAAATCACGCGCGCTGTCCGGGAGAGCTTGTCGAACCAGGGTTTTCTGGAAATCGAGACCCCTTTCATGACTCGCTCCACCCCGGAAGGGGCGCGCGATTACCTGGTCCCCAGCCGGGTGCATGGCGGCCATTTCTATGCTCTGCCGCAATCGCCCCAACTGTTCAAGCAGATCCTGATGATCTCGGGCTTCGATCGCTATTTTCAAGTCGTCCGCTGCTTCCGGGATGAAGACCTCCGCGCCGACCGGCAGCCGGAGTTCACCCAGGTCGATCTCGAAATGTCGTTTGTGCGCCAGGAGGACGTCTTCCAGGTAGTCGAGAACTTCCTGCGCGAGGCCTTTGGCGCGGTCGGCGTGGTGCTGCCGACTCCCTTTCCCCGAATCACCTACGACGAAGCAATGCGGCGGTATGGCATCGACAAGCCCGACCTGCGCATGCCTGGACTGACGGATGTTCGGGCAGCTTTTGGCGAGGCGGATTTGCAGACGCTGGCGATCGACCCGACCCTACCGGTGGTGGTGGTGTGCATCCCGAAGGTGGGGGAGCTTTCTCGCAAAGAGCGCGATGACAACCGGCCGCTCTTCGACTCCAGCAAGGGAGCAAAGCTGATTGATGATTGGAAGCGGCTGGAAAAGAGCTTCCCCGAGGCGGTCAGGAAGATACGTGAACTGGTGCCGGCGCGCGTGGAAGGCCAGGCTGAAGACCTGCTGGTGTTGGTGGCGGGAGATGTAACCTCCCACGTGAAGGCGAGCGACACCAAGACACAAGGCCACCTTTCGGAACGGGAGATATCTGTTTACTCGGCGGCGGGGAATCTCCGCGTAGAGTTGGCCCGGCGTTACGCCGACCGGCATGGCATCTCCGCCATCACCGATCAGGTGGTGGAATCGACGGAGCGCCACCAGGGTAAGCAGGTGGCTGGAGACGCGGCTTTCCGGCCGATATGGGTTACGGACTTTCCCATGTTCGAATTCGACCGGGAGTCGCAACGATGGCTGCCCGCGCACCATCCGTTCACTTCACCCCACGAAGAGGACATGGAGAGACTGGTTTCCGATCCAGCCTCTGTACGGGCGCGCTACTACGATCTGGCGATGAATGGTCTGGAGTTGGGTTCCGGGTCAATCCGTATCCATCGGCAGGACGTCCAGCAGGAGATCTTCCGCGCCCTGGGTATGAGTGAAGAAGAAGCCCGGTCGCGCTTCGGATTTTTCCTGGAGGCGCTTACGTACGGCACACCTCCCCACGGGGGCATCGCCCTCGGCCTGGACCGGATTGCGATGATCCTCGCCGGAGCACAGAGTCTAAGGGAAGTGATTGCCTTTCCCAAGACGGCCAAGGCCATCGATTTGATGGTCGATGCGCCTACGCCGGTGAGCCCTCAGCAACTGAAGGAGTTGCACATCAGGACCACCAGCTGAAGGAAAACATTTCCAGGAGAGGTCCGCTGAACCGCAGATCCCCCGGCTTCGCTCGGGATGACAAAGGGGAGGGCGGTGTTTCCATGGACGGTGGTTGTTGGATGAAGGTCGTTTTCTCGACTGCTCTTAGGCTGGTGCTCCAGGCAGCTGGTCTGGACAGCTGCCCTCAATGGTAGCGCCACCCTCCCCTTTGTCATCCCGGGCGAAGCCGAGGGATCTGCGTCTTTTCTTTAGTTCATCCACTTGCGGTCGTTGGGGTCGCGCTTTTCGTCGGGGTCGATGTAGCGCCCTTCGCTATCGAAGCGGACATCGCGGTTTTGCTTACGCATGTAAACTTCGAACTTGCGCGCCACCCGCCGGCGCTTCCAGCGATAGTAGTTGTTGCGCAGGTTGAATAGGCCCTCGCTCAAAGAGCGAAGTCATCCCGCGCCGGGGAGCCCGGCGTGCGAAGAGGAACCCAAGCAACGCGCCACTGAGGATCACGAAGTAGGCAAGCGGAGGCCCTCCGGAGAGGAGCAGCGCCACCTCGATCAGCATGTACACGATGACCAGATACTTGGCTCTGATCGCTACCGGCAACGGGAACATGTACATTTCCAGGTCACCGAAGAGCACAGCGAAGGCAGCCAGCAAACCGAACAGGGCGGCATCGGCGCCGCTGGTGGTGGCCAGGGGGCTGGAATGAAAAACGTGGGTAAAGCTAAGCAGGCTGCCGATCAGACCGCCGCCGATCGCACACAGGAAGTAGATTTCCAGAAGCCAGCGGCTTCCCTTGGACGTCTCAAGAAATGAGCCGATAAACCACAGCGTAAGCATGTTGAAAGCAACATGCAGCACGCCGGCGTTGAGGAAGCTGTAGGTTACCGGTTGCCATACCCAGCCGTGGAGCAACAGTGCCGGGGTGAGGGAAAAGTAACTGAGAATGATCAGCGCCATGCGCGGCGCGGCGAATTCCATGAGCAACAGCAGAAAGAACACGGCGACATTGGCCAGCACCAGTTGGCTGGTAACCCCGCTGAAAGCTCGGGAATGAAAGGGCGGAAAAACCGGTGCGGGGAAAGCGTGCCATGACTTCTTTTGTAAGACTAACGCGTTTTCCGGGTTACCGTGGCCGGGGTGTGTGAAAACGCCTTAACCTTCGGTCTCCGTTCGCGGTACGATTTGTTATCTGGCAGGAGTTTCTTGACGTCCGGCGTGTTCTCCCGGAAACTAGCCAAGCCGCCTCTGCGTTGCGGTCACCATCAACATTTTAATGCTCCGTGAAAGGAGAGCTGTATGCCAGTCTGTCAGGAATGCGAGAGCGTACTCGATTTCGATCCCGACGAAGTTGAAGAAGGCGACATCGTAGTCTGCGATGAGTGCGGCACCGAGTTTGAAGTGGTCGCAACCGAACCCCTCGAACTCTCCCAGGTGGACGAGGAAGGCTACGAAGACGAGGACGAGGAAGTAGCCGACGAGGAAGAGGAATGAGGTTGTTGGTGGATTCTGTGCTGCTGGTGGTCTGCGTGGCACACCCGGCACGCAAAGCCTCGCGCAAAGCCTGGCTCAATCGGTGCGGGTGGTGCAGGGCATTGTCCTGAATTCAGAACGACCAGCCGCAAGCGAATGCCGTGGTCTACCTGCAGAACCAGAAGACTCAGGAGGTCAGGACTTACATCACTGAGGCGGATGGACACTACCGCTTTGGGCAGCTGAGCTCAGACGTGGATTATCAACTCTGGGCGGAGTACAAAGGACGAAAGTCCAAGACCAGAACCATCAGCTCCTTCGACAGCAAGAAGGAATTCAACTTTGACCTGAAGATCGACACCCAGAAATAGACGCCACCCCGGGGTGGCGCCCCGTGTACACTACGGTGCTCTTACTCGTGTTCCAGGCGCTTCCAGTTGACCAGATCTCCCAGCGTAGTGGTGGAGCTGGAGACCGGCTGTTTATAGGCTTCGACATCGGCCCGGCTGGCTTCTTCGCCTACCGCCCGCAAGCTAAGGCCTACCTTCTTCTCATCCTGATTCATCTTGATGATCTTGAAGTCATGCTCCTGGCCTGGTTCAAGCTTGATCGGCGAGCCGGTGGCGTCGGCAGCTTCGGAAACATGGCACAGGCCTTCGACCCCCTCGGCGATCTCGATGAAAGCTCCGAATTGCGCGGTGCGCAGCACCTTGCCCTTGACCACGTCACCGACGCGGTGCTGAGCAAAGAAGGTTTCCCAGACGTCGGGCTGAAGTTGCTTGATGCCCAGGGAAAGGCGGCGGTTCTCCGCTTCCACCCCGAGTACCACGGCGCGGACTTTCTCGCCCTTCTTGAGAATCTCAGAAGGATGCTTGACCCGCTTGGTCCAGCTCAGATTGCTCACGTGTACCAGGCCGTCAATGCCGTCTTCGATTTCAATGAAGGCGCCAAAGTCGGTGAGATTGCGTACCCGGCCTTCCACGATCGTGCCCGCGGGATAACGCTCGGAGAGATGCTCCCAGGGGTTCTCGAGCAACTGCTTCATGCCCAGCGAAATACGACGGTCGTTGGGATTGACGCTGAGAACGACAGTCTCAACCTCGTCGCCCGGCTTGACCAGCTTGGAGGGATGCTTCATCCGCTTGGACCAGGTCATCTCGGAGACGTGAACCAGTCCCTCGATACCCTGCTCCAGCTCGACAAAGGAGCCGTAATCGGTCACGCTGAGCACCCGGCCACGCACGCGAGCGCCAATGGGGTAACGCTCGACTGCATCCAGCCACGGGTCGGGAGTGAGCTGCTTGAAGCCGAGGGAGACGCGCTGCTTCTCACGATCAAACTTGAGTACCTTGACCTGGATCTCGTCGCCGACGTTGACCAGATCGCGGGGATGAGTGAGCCGGCCCCAGGACATATCCGTGATGTGTAGCAGGCCATCGATGCCGCCCAGGTCAACAAAAGCGCCGTAGTCGGTCAGGTTCTTTACCGTGCCGGTAAGGATCGCGCCTTCTTCGAGATGCTCGAGGGTCAGGCTGCGCTTGTTGGTCTGCTCCTCTTCGAGCAGCTCCTTGCGCGAGACCACCACGTTGCCGCGTTTCTTGTTCAGCTTGATGACGCGGACTTCAATCTGCTGGCCAATGTAGCCGTCAAGATTGCGAACTGGACGGATCTCGAGCTGGGAGCCGGGCAAAAAGGCCTTGATCCCGATGTCGACCGTGAGACCGCCCTTAACCCGCCCCAATACCGTGCCGATGACCGGAGTCTTTTCGTTCGCTGCACGTTCAATTGCGTCCCAAACCCGGTGCCGCTGCGCCTTGTCATAGCTCAGCAGGAAGCCGCCTTCGGCTTCTTCGCGCTCTACCACCACTTCGACCGTGTCGCCAGCTTTCAGCTTGGGCTGGCCGTTGTGATCCAGCACCTGCTCCAGGGGAATGAGGCCTTCGGACTTGAGCCCAACGTCGACCACCACATGCTTATCCGTCAGCTTGATGACGGTACCGGTGACGACATTATCGTCATAGGCCTGTGCGGCGGCTTCGGCGGCTTGCTCGCGGTCGAATGATTCCAGCGCCGCGGCAAAGTCTTCCATGCCGGTCAGCTCGGTTTCTTCGTGACTGGAATGGGTGCGGCAGGCCGGGGATCGACCACGCGGTGCGGCACGCTGGGGGTTCGAGCTTGCGGGTTGTTGGTTAACTCCTCGGACGGATCAAAGTGATCCGCCGGTGCATCTAGCGTTGGGGTTTGCAATTCGGTGTTCAGGTGTGCGCTCTCGGTTCGTTCAGGATTTAGGACGTCTGCCATGAATGCCAGCTCCGGATTCTCGATCGGTAATACCCGATCCGTCCACCACTACAGGGCTTAGATGAAACACGCTCGTCGAGGTCTCACAACATTGACCAGGCTCACGTGATTCAGTCCTGCAGCTTGCTTCGCAGGACTCATTTGCAGGCTTGGTCCGCGAAGTAGGGCACCGTAAGTTTACTCTCCGCCAACAAACGTTCGGAGGGAGACTGTCAGTGGAGCCAGAGCTGAATGGCTTGGCACTTAGATCAATCTCCGGTAGGAGCATCCGGGAGGGGGGTAAAGCAAGAGCGGCGATGGACGTCTACGCCGAATCCTCTACGTAGACCCTTCATACACAACTATAGCAATCGCCGGGAAAGCATGTCAACGAACTCGTGGGCGATTCAAGCACGCGAAGGCGGTCGAAAACTGCTGGAAATGCCTATTTTTATTGCTTTGTAACCCTGTGCTGAAGACAAGCGCGCGCGATTGTGCCCGGGCGGTGATGGCAAGCCGGGCACTCCGTATACTTGAACCGCATGGACTACTTGTGGACACCCTGGCGCTACGCTTACCTGGTCGATGCCGATCCGGGCTCCCCCAAGGGCGGGCGCAAAGGCGTGCCCGAGGCGTTGGCTGCGTGGCCCGGTGACTGTGACTGCGTCTTTTGTAACCTGATTGCCGCCACGCGGTTCGCGATCGAACAGGGCGGCTCCGCGATCGATGCCGAACGGGCAGCCAATATCGTGCTGCGGGCGGAGCATAGCTTCATCTGCCTGAATGCCTTTCCCTACTCTTCCGGTCACGTCATGATCGTGCCTTATGCCCACCAGGAAACACTGGCCGGCCTGGACCCGGCGGCGGCCCTGGAGATGATGGCGCTGGCGCAACGCACGGATGCCGTTCTGCGCCAGGTGTACAAACCCCAGGGGATCAACATGGGGATGAACCTGGGACAGGCGGCGGGCGCCGGCATCGCCGCCCACCTGCACTTGCATGCGCTGCCGCGCTGGCTGGGGGATTCCAACTTCATGACGGTGATTGGCGAGACGCGGGTGCTGCCCGAAACCCTGGAAACCACCTGGCAGCGGTTGCGGGAAGGGTTTCGAGGGTGAAGGCAGCATCGTGCGGTCCGGGCATTGAGAGTCTGTTCAGGAGACCTGGACGCCATCGTGCGCTCATGCTGAGGATCCGGTTTAGCGCTTAGTCGGGACTGTCTACGGCAGTTCGGGCTGGTCTTCCAGCTCCAGGGTTTCCTGCTGAGCCAACTCGATCAGTCCCTGGGGAATCTGCTTGGTCGGCTTGACCCCCAGCGCCTTCAGCATTTCCGCCTGGCGGATCACGTTTCCCGGTCCGGTGTGCAGCTTGGCCAACGCGCCGGCGTAGCTGGTCTGCGCCTGGTCCAGCCGCTTCCCCATCTCGGTAAAATCGGCCACGAAGCCGGCCAGCTTGTTGTAGAGTTCCGCGCCCCGGCGGGCAATCTCCTCCACATTGCGCTTCTGCTGCTCCTGCCGCCAGAGGGAAGCCACCGTGCGCAAGACAAAAAGCAGCGTGCTGGGGCTGACCAGCAGAACGTTTCGCTGCCACGCCTGCTCCCACAGCTTGTCGTCCCGGGAAATGGCCAGCATGAAGGCCGACTCGATGGGAAGAAACATGATGACGAAATCGAGCGAATTGAGCCCGTAGAGCGCCTGGTAGTTCTTCTCCGCCAGACCCCGGATATGCGCGCGCACCGAGCTGCTATGGCTGTCCGCAGCCAGCGACCGTGCCGCCTCGCTTTCCGCGGTGCTGTGGGCCTCGTAGTGAACCAGGGACACCTTGGAATCGATAATCAGGTGGCGGTCGCCGGGAAGGTGGATGACCACATCCGGCTGAGCTCGCCGTGCCATTTTCGGCGGCGTAGCTTTCCTGGGCGTCGTATTCGTGTCCCGGGCGGAGGCCGGCGGCCTGCAAAATCCGTTCCAGGATCAACTCTCCCCAGGCGCCCTGGGCCTTGTTCGACCCCCGCAAGGCGATGGCCAGGTTGTTTGCCTGTTCGCGTGATCCTGGTGTTGGACTCGAAGAGCTTATCGATCTGGGCGCTTAGATTTGCGCCGCCCCTCGCCTGCTCCATGCGCGCGGCTTCAATCCTGGCCTGGAAATCCTCCAGCCTGGTCTTGAGCGGCTCGAGAACCTGGCCCAGGCTGGTCTGGTTCTGCTCCGCGAAACGCCTCGATTTCTCTTCCAGAACCTCGCTGGCCAGAGACTTGAAGGTCTCCGGCAGGTTGACCCGCATCTGTTCCAGCACGCGCTCCGTTGCCGCGTGGCGTTCTTCGAGCCGGGCGATGGTGGCCTTTTGGGCCGCGTCCTCGCTGCGCGCCTGGTCCAGACGGGCGCGGGTGTCCGCCAACTGGTCGAGCAGAGTTTTGGAGGATTTTTCAAAACTCGCCCGCTCCGCGGCGGTGCGGCTGCGCTCAAAATACGTGGCCACAACGATGCCGGCGACAAAGGCGCCGACGGCCGCAAAAACGAGTGTGATCATACCGGGAAACATCGCCATCTGCTTTTTTGACTTTACTCGTCATGACGGCAAAGATGCTGAGGAAAGGTACCGGAGCAACGGAGTGCCGCGCTTTACACCACTTGGAGCGCTCAGTAGACTGAGAACTTTGGGGCCGTGAACTGCGCGGGTTGCGGGCTAGGCCGTTTTTCCTGTTGCTGTCTCCTGCCAGGCATTGGCTTCCGGCGCAGGGTCCCCTGGGATCCTCTGCAAAGCCAAGTCCTTTCTGTGGCAGGTGGCGCCTGGAGGAAAACCGGAACGACCGCAGCACCGCCTTCCCGGACCGTTCGCCCAACCTTGCAGGGCGTATCAGCCCTCTAACGAGTTGTTTTTATAGACAGGAGAACGGCATGGCAACAGCAGCAGTGGAAGAGAAAGTAAAGCAGATTATCGTCGAGCAACTTCAGGTCGATGAAGCTGAAGTGACTCCCAGCGCGTCGTTTCAGGAAGATTTGGGAGCAGACTCGCTCGACGTGGTCGAACTCGTGATGCAGTTCGAGGAAGCCTTTGACCTGGAAATCCCGGACGAAGATGCGGAAAAAATCAAGACCGTAAAGGACGCCACCGAATACATCGAGAAAAACGCGAAAGGCAGTAAGTGAGTTGGCAAGAAGGGTGGTTGTTACGGGCATCGGGCTGCTATGCGGGATAGGTAAAACCGCGCCCGAAGTCTGGAACAACCTGTTGGCGGGCAAGAGCGGAATGGCTCCCATCACCAGCTTCGATACGACGGGATTTCCCGTAACGTTCGCGGCCGAGGTGAAGAACTTCGATCCACTGAATTTCATGGATAAGAAGGAAGCGCGCAAGATGGGGCGCTTCATCCATTTCGCGCTTGCCGCTGCCCACGAAGCGCTCACGCATTCCGGTCTGAAGATCGGCCCGGCAAACGCCGAGCGCGTGGGGGTGCACATCGGGTCCGGTATCGGCGGATTCGACGTGATCGAGCGGGAGCACAGCGCCATGCTCCATGGCGGCCCGCGCAAGATTTCACCATTTTTTATTCCTGGCGACCATCGCCAACCTGGCGGCCGGCCAGGTGAGCATCCGCTACGGGGCGCTGGGGCCGAACGAGGCCACCTCAACGGCTTGCACCACCAGTGCGCATTCCGTGGGCAATGCCTTTCGCGCCATTGAGCGTGACGATGCGGACGTGATCATCGCGGGCGGCGCTGAGGCTGCGATTACGCCCATGGGTGTGGGCGGATTTGCCGCCATGCGAGCGCTCTCCACCCGGAATGCCGACCCGGAACATGCCTGCCGCCCGTTTGACAAAGACCGCGACGGCTTCGTGGTCGGCGAAGGGGCCGGCATCCTGGTGCTGGAGGAGTTGGAACATGCCCGCGCCCGCGACGCCGCAATCCTGGCGGAGATCGTCGGCTACGGAATGAGCGCGGACGCTTACCACATCACCAGCATGGCGCCGCAGGGAGAGGGCTGTCTGCGGGCAATGAAAAATGCCCTGCGCAGCGCGAAACTGGAGCCCCATGAAGTGGACTACGTAAATGCCCACGCCACTTCCACCCCGCTGGGGGACGCGCTGGAGACCGCGGCCATCAAGCATCTCTTCGGCGAACACGCGTCCAGCGGAAAGCTGCTGGTGAGCTCGACCAAATCGATGACCGGCCATCTGCTGGGCGGCGCCGGAGGGTTGGAGGCAGGGATCACCATCATGGCTCTGCAACGCCAGATCGTTCCTCCGACCACCAATCTCGACGATCCCGATCCAGCCTGCGATTTGAACTACATTGCCAATAAGCCACAAGCCGCCAAGGTCGATGTGGCGCTCTCCAACTCCTTTGGCTTCGGCGGGACCAACGGAGCACTCATCTTCCGCCGCTGGCCGGAATAAGACGGCAGTTCCTCTCCAACATTCGTGTTAGAAGTTGCCCCAACGGTGCTAACCGGCGATGACACTTTAGTGGAACCGGGATGAATCTCTTGGTTCGTGAGTGGTTTATCAGGATGAATGGCGCTGCAATCATGGGATCATAACTACTACAGAACGTTGCCCAGGAAGCGAGGCCGATTGAAGCGAGTCGCTACAGGATTATTTTGCATTTTTTTCACGGCAGCTTCTTTCGCGGCCTGCACCAACGCGATGCCCGTCTCGCAGGAGATGAAGGAATCGCAGGCGGTGATCATCGGCACGGTGATGTCGTCGCGCCAGGTGCCGCAGTCCTGGGACACACTGGACGGTGTTGAGTACGTGGTTCACATTGACCAAAAAGTCAAAGGGAAGCAAACCGGCGAGATCAGCATCTTCAGCGAGCACACCGATGACGCATTCAATCTGCAGGCCGGCACACAGTATCTGCTCTTTCTCACCAACAACAACCAGCACTGGATGGTGAATAAGTGCGGGAACTCCGGTCCCATGGATGAGGCGAGCAAGGTGATCAAGCAGATGGTTCACGCGGCGGGCAACGACTAAGGCCTGTCAGACCTACGGCAGATCCCTCACTAAAAAGAGCGCAGGGGCTTTAGAGTCTGCGTGAGAGCCGAAGAATTTGGGAAGACCGAGAGGCGCACCGCAGATCCCTCGGCTTCGCTCGGGATGACAATTTTGTTTGGGAACGCTAAGTATCGTTTCCAAGATGAATTGTCATCCCGACCGGAGCGTACCCGGATTTCCTGCCACGCGGCGCCGGAGAAGACCGCGTGTGCGCCTTTCTGTAAGGGAAAGGCGCATGAAGTGCACCAACGCCACCAAGGTCCACAGGAAATCCGGGGGAGCGTAGTGGAGAGATCTGCGGTGCGCCTCTGGGCCTTCCCGAATGCTTCGGCTAAGCACAGGGCTCTCACGCAGGCTCTAAAGCCCTCACCATTTTGGTCGGCGACGGTACGACTGAAGTTCGTGCCCTGATACACAGCAAAGGCGATTCCAGCTAGCCTTCATCGCGTCCCAAATAAAGAGATCAGCAGTTGTCTGCGCCTGCAGAAGAGAACCATGACGGTTCCTTTAAGCTCCCTTAGTACCCCAGTGCAAACGTAAGTACCGCCTGCTTTGCCCCATCACTCAGTGTTCAAGCCTTAGGTATCTGCCACGTTCCTGGTGGCTGATATTGCAAACAAGAGGCTTACCCATCCCTCCATTACCATCGGTCCGCATCGCCTCCTCCGAAGTAAGGGCGTCTCAGAACAATACAATTGCCATCCCCCGTCGGACACGGCAATCTACCACTTAAGCAGTACACATACAACTTACGTAGTACTGCTAATACATGGTTCGTGACCCTAGGAGGGTTTGTGAAAAAGCTTGCTATTGCATTACTTCTCTGCCTGAGTGCCGCCAATGGTTTCTCCCAGTGCAAGACAAATCGTGTCAGCGCCCGCAAGGAGATGCATATGGCATCTGCCGTGGTTTTGGGTACGGTGACGGCAGCACAACCAGTTCCGGAAGCCTGGGATTTTCTGGATGGCGTGAACTATACGGTTCGCGTTGACTCCAAGATCCACGGCAAGGCGCGCGCCAACACCGAAGTGACGGTTTTCAGCGAAAACAGCCCGCGCTTCTTCCCGATGTATGTAGGCCAGCAGTACGTACTTTATTTGCAGCCCCAGTACGGCCGGAACCAGGTCGACAATTGCGGTAATTCACACGCGACCACCGAGAATTCTGCATCGACGAAACAGCCCAAGCAGACCGCGACGAGAGGCTTCTAAGTTTGCAGATTGCTCATCTGCCTTGGAGAGGGGTACCGCGTAAGCGGTATCCCTCGTTTTTTATTGCAGGAGCGTTCCGTTTTCCGGTTCGATCTTGGCCTCTTCCGGGGGAATGACGACCGCCGCGGCGACCTTGTCTTCCTCCTCAAGATGCAGCAACCGGACACCCTGGGTAGAACGCCCAGCTGCGCGGATGGTCTTGGTATCAATCCGGATGATCTTGCCGTACTGACTGATCACCATCAGCTCAGAGCTGTCATCGACCAGGAGGATGGCGCTCACCTTGCCGTTGCGGGCGGTTGTTTTCACGTTAATGACTCCCCTGCCGCCGCGAGTCTGCAGCCGGTATTCGTCAACGTCTGTACGTTTGCCGTAGCCCTGCTCGGTGATGGAAAGGATGAGCGAGGCGGAATGCTCTCCGGCGCCATTCTTCTTGCGTTCGAGCGGGGTGGCAGCCAGACCGACGAGGTAGTCACCCTTGCCCAGATCTATGCCGCGAACGCCATAAGCAGGCCGGCCCATGGAGCGCACGTCGTTCTCGCCGAAGCGAATCGCCATACCCAGGTGCGTGGCCAGAAAGATGATCTGATTCCCATCAGTACTGCAGGCGCCGATCAGCTCGTCGTCGTCGTCGATGCCGATGGCAATAATGCCGCGAGCCATCACATTCGAGAAGTCCTTGAGCGGAGTCTTCTTGACGGTGCCCTTACGCGTGGCAAAGAAGATGAACTTGCCCTCTTCTTCCAGATTGCGAACGGGCAGGATCGTCCGTACGCTCTCCCCCTGCTGCAGATTCAGCAGGCTGGCCATCGATTTGCCCTTGCCGGCAGCGCCGACGTCAGGGATCTCATACACCTTGAGCCAATACACCCGGCCGGTGTTGGTGAAACAGAGCAGATAGGCGTGCGTCGAGTCGACAATGAGCTGGGAAACGAAGTCCTCTTCCCGCGTCTTCATGCCCAGACGGCCAGTGCCGCCGCGCCGTTGCTGGCGATAAATCGAGATTGGGGTGCGCTTGAGATAACCGGAATGAGAAACCGTGACGGCGACCTGTTCGTCGGCGATCAGGTCCTCTAGCTGCAGCTCAGCCGTCTCGTCGAGAATCTGAGTGCGGCGCTCGTCGCCAAACTCCTTACGCGCCGCTTCCAGCTCCTTGACGATCAAGGCGCGCAGTTTGGGTTCCGAGGCCAGAATGGATTCGTACTCTGCAATGCGCTCGCGCACATCCACTAACTCTTTAATGATTTCGTCGGTCGAGAGCTGGGTGAGGCGGTAGAGCTGCAGTTCGAGGATGGCGTCGATCTGCCGGTAGCTCAGGCCAGCTTCGCGCTCAGGGCCAGTTACGATACCGGTGTCGAGCTTAAGAACGATGTCTTTGGAGAGCGAAAAGCGGCGGAGGTTCTCCCGTGCTTCCGCGCGCGATCCGGATCCGCGAATGATGCGGATGACCTGATCGATGTTGTCCAGGGCGATTTTGTAACCTTCGAGGATGTGTTCGCGCTCACGCGCCTTCCGGAGGAGGAAGGAGGTGCGCCGGCGAACCACATCCACGCGGTGATTGATGAAGTGGCGGATGGCATCATGCAGAGCAAGCTCGCGCGGCTGGCCATTGACCACGGCAAGAAAGATCATGGAGAAGCTCTCTTGCATCTGGGTGTGCTTGTAGAGCTGGTTCAACACGATCTGGGCTTCCGCGCCACGCTTGAGCCCGATGACGATACGCATACCGTCGCGATCGCTCTCGTCGCGGAAGTCGTCTTCGGAAATGTCGGTGATGACTTTATCGTTGACCAGTTCGGCGATGCGCTCGATCAGCTTGGACTTGTTGACCTGGTAAGGGATCTCGGTCACGATGATCGCCTGCCGGCCACCCTTTAGCTGTTCGATGGCTGCTTTCGCGCGCATGAGGAAGCGCCCGCGGCCGGTTTTGTAAGCCTGTGCGATGCCTCCGCGTCCGTAGATGAAACCGCCGGTGGGAAAGTCCGGACCCTGCACATGCTGCAAAACTTCAGCCAGGCCCGCCTGCGGATTTTTGACCAGTTCGATGGTGGCGCTGATGACCTCGTTCAGGTTGTGCGGCGGAATATTCGTCGCCATGCCTACCGCGATTCCGTTGGACCCGTTCACGATCAGGTTAGGAACGCGGGTCGGCAGCACCGTGGGCTCCATGGTGCTCTCGTCGTAGTTAGGAACAAAGTCGACTGTTTCCTGATCGATGTCCGCGAGCATCTGGCCGGCAATGCGGGTCATGCGGCATTCGGTGTAGCGCATGGCCGCCGGCGGATCGCCGTCGACTGAGCCGAAGTTCCCCTGACCATCCACCATGGGATAACGCATGCTGAAGGGCTGGGCCAACCGCACCATGGTGTCGTAGATAGCCGAATCGCCGTGGGGATGGTAGACACCCATGGCCTGACCGACAACCTTGGCGCACTTTGCGTACTTCTTGTTGAACTCCAAACCCATCTCATGCAGGGTGTAGAGAATTCTGCGATGCACTGGCTTGAAACCGTCGCGAATGTCAGGTAACGCGCGCCCGATGATCACCGACATCGAGTAGTCGAGATACGAGCGCTTCATCTCATCTTCAATGTTGATAGGGATGAGGCGTGTTCCCGGGCCGTCTGGCGGGTTGCCGTCGCTGCCGTTGGGACCTAGAGGAAGGAGGGGATTCTGATCGTCTGCCATAAGAAGGTGGGCCTTGGACGGGGCTTAAGTCTGCGGTCGAGGGCTACTTAGATGATACGTGTTTTAGGCCCGCCCAGCAAGGTGTTGGAGTTACTCTAAGTCTTCTTTTTTGAATAATTTGTCCAACATTAGGGCAGGGAAAGAATACTCAACGCTGCGGCGAGAACAAGCAGGCAGCCGGCCACGCCCAGGAAGAGAGGCCGATAGCGCGTTTCGAGGAAATCGGCAAACACCCCGGCGATGAAAGTGAGCAGAAAGGGGAGTGCCCACAACGTGGGTTCGCTCGAGATTCCTGGGGTGATGAGCGTCAGGAACAGGAGGGCGAGTAGCAGGGGAACCGTGTTGCCGAAATAACGCGATCTGCGCGTGGGAAGATAAAGCACCAGCGCGGTGGCAGCAGCCAGGGTCACCGCGGAATTGGGAAGGCTGAGAAACCAGTGGCGCGCTGGCTCAAGAGAGAACGAGATGCGCCCTGCGCCGCTGCGAAAGAAGTAACTGAAGGCGTCCATACTGAAGTCATAGGAAGCGAACAGGAGCAGCAGAGTTCCGATGACGGCTGTCATCATGATGGGCACGATGTAGGCGCGACGGCCGACCGCGAGGTAGGCCATGAGGATGATGGACAAAAGGAGCGCGAGCAAAAAGGCGGCGACGTGCGATCCGGCGGTAAAAGCGAGGGTCAGCGTGAGCAGCACAATGCGCGAACGCCACTTGCGTGGGGGGCCTTGCATGGCGTGAGCCACGCCCATGGCGGTGTAGAGCGAAGCAAACAGTCCAAATGCAGTGAGAATCTCGTTATTTGGGTAGGTGCAGGCGTGGATGACCACGGGACAAAAGCAGTAGAAGGCCAGCGCGATAAAGCCGCCGGTATTGCCGAACAAGCGCCGGGTCACCCACCACAGCGCGCCCCCGAGGAAGATTCCAGTGAGCAGGAAACCGCTATGCAGCAGCAGCAGAACATAAGCGAGTTCATGGCGCATCTCCCAGGTGGAGGTGTCTGCGGCCTGGCCGGCGAGCACCCGCTGCAAAGTCAGTGGCAGCCCTGCGATCCGGTACGCCAGCGTTCCATCAGGGATGTTGCCGCAGGAGGTGAAGTATCCCGCCAGAGGGTCTGGCTTTTCCCACATCTCCCGGCCGCAGCGGGCAAAATCGTAGTCGCGCGAGGTGAGTGTTTGACGGTGGAAGACCCACAGGCACTGCGCCAGTAGAAGCAGCAACAGCACGGCGGCGAGCTGTTGCGGGCGGTTGAACTGGAAGCCTGAGACCTTGGGCATGAATTTAGCGCTTTTACCTCACTGCGCAGCGATTTCTTTAGAGCCGGGGAAACCTGAAGTGCGTATGAGGTAGAAATTGATGGGCATTGGGAAAACCGAAGAGACGACCGTAGGCGGTGTAGCCGGTTTCGCTGGTCCAGAACCACATCCTCTTCCACAGAGGGTAGTCGGGAGGCCACGGGGCTACATCCATCCGCCAGGCAAGAGGATAGTGGTTAAAGATAAGGCTGGCGCGGCGCACGTGGGTGGGTGAGGTGACAACGAGGGCGGAGGTCCAGCCGTTAGCCTGCAGAATCCGATAGGAGTAATAAGCATTCTGAATGGTGTTACGCGAGTCCTCTTCCGTATAGAGCGCAGTGGCAGGTACACCCTGAGAGAGGGCAAACTGCATCATCACCTGCGACTCAACAAACTGGTTCCGAACTGCGCCTCCGGTCATCATGAGGCGCGGCGCGACCCCTGCGCGGTACTGCCTGATCCCCTCCAGCACGCGCGATTGGGCGAGGGGCGCAATGCTGCCATTGTCTGCGGCCGGATTGCCCAACACCAGAATCACATCGAACTTCGCCTGTGGCGTGTCGCTCATGGGAATGGAGAAATACATGATGAGGATGCAGGTGATGGCTGTCGCGGATAGGATCGCGCAAATGCGTGCGAGCTTTAGCCATTCCTGTCTTGTTCTTGGAAACTTTAGAAGCATAGGTGAACTGATTCTAACCAGCCTGCGGGGTTGCTTCGATGCTCGGCTTCAACGCCAGAACCCTCTCGTACAGATCTCAAATCATTTCCAAGGCAACAGCCTGACTTCTAATCCTAAGCCCCCGCTGCATTTGTCCAACAGAATCACAGGAACAAATTTCACTACCCCGCCGATTCGACACCTCTGGGGTCAAGCAACACCGGGCGCCTTTCGCTGACTCGCGCCCTTGCTGCTAATCTGATGCCAATGTCTGCCGGTAGAAGTGATTCCGAACGGCTGGTCTCCGCAGACCGTGCCGAAGATGACAACTCGTTCGAACTGAAGCTACGACCCAAATGGCTGCGGGAGTTCATTGGCCAGGAGAAGGCCAAGGAGCAGCTCGGCATCGCCCTGGCCGCCGCAAAGTCGCGCGGCGAAGCCCTGGACCATGTGCTGTTGTTCGGACCACCCGGCCTGGGTAAGACGACGCTGGCGACGATCATTGCCAATGAGTTGGATGTTGGCTTTCAACAGACCTCCGGCCCGGCGCTTCAGATCCAGGGAGATTTGACTGCGATCCTGACCAATCTGAAGGATCGCCAGGTGCTCTTCCTGGACGAGATTCATCGCCTCCAGCCGGTGCTCGAAGAAAAACTCTATACCGCGCTCGAAGACTACAAACTGGACATCATCATCGGGCAGGGGCCAGCAGCCCGGACCCACGTGATGGAAATCAAGCCTTTCACGTTTATCGCCGCCACCACGCGGCCAGGGCTGCTTTCGTCGCCCTTGCGTTCGCGCTTCGGGATCCTGCTGCGGCTGGAGTTCTACACCGAAGATGAGTTGCGGTACATTGTGGAACGTTCGGCCGAAGTGTTGCACGTGCCGATTAATCGAGACGGGGCCGCGGAGATTGCCTTGCGTTCCCGGGGAACCCCGCGCATCGCCAACCGGTTGCTGCGCCGGGTACGTGACTACGCCCAGGTTCGCGGCACAGGCAGCATCGACCGCGCGATCGCCGAAGCCGCCCTAAAACTGCACGGGGTGGACGCCCACGGCTTCGATGACCTGGATCGCCGGCTGCTGCTCACCATTATCGAGAAATATGACGGTGGCCCGGTGGGGTTGAATACCCTGGCAGCCAGCCTGGCGGAGGAAGAGGATGCCCTGGAAGAAGTCTACGAGCCCTTCCTCATCCAGATCGGCTTTTTGGATCGCACTCCGCGAGGGCGTGTCGCGACACGGCTGGCCTATGAGCATTTCGGCCTACCACTGCCCCGGCGGCAGACGCCGCTTTTCTGATTGCCTGGGATAAGGCTCCGCAATAACGCTCGGGTCGAAAAACATTTCCACGACGGGTCCGTAGAACCGCAGATCCCTCGGCTGCGCTCGGGATGACAAAGGAAAGGGCGGTGGTTCCAAGGAGAACAACTACTGAACGGACGCCGCTTTTCATCCTCTTGGGTTCAGCAACCACGCTCCATGGAAAGTGGCGCGCTTTCCTTTGTCATCCCGAGCGCAGCCGAGGGATCTGCGGTTCTACGGACCCGTCGTGGAAATGTTTTGAGCGTTGCTGCAGAGCCTGATTTGTTGCTTAGCTGTCGAGCTGCTTGGTCACCAATTCGTTCAACAGCGCCGGGTTGGCCTGTCCTTTCGACAAGCGCATCACCTGGCCGACGAAAAATGCGGCTACCGTCTTCTTACCGGCTCGATATTGCTCCAACTGCTTGGGATTGGCCGCCATCACTTCTTGAATCAGCTTCTCCAGGGCTGCCGGATCGCTGATCTGCTGCGGCTTTTCGCGCTCATACACCGGGCCAAAGTCTTCGCCGTTTTCAAATGCCGTGTCGAAGAGCCCCTTAAGCTGCTTGCTGGAAAGCTCTCCGGCTTCGGCCAGATCCGCCGCCTGCACCAATCCGTCCATAGTGATCGGAGACTGCTCCAGATCCAGGCCTTTCGCCTTGAGACGCCCCATCAATTCGCTCTGAATCAGGTTTGCGACGCGGCGCGGGCTTCGCGCCTTGCCGCGCTGCGGTCTCAAACTGGTCGGCAAAGGCGCGCGTGGCGGTTAGGGTCTGGGCATCCTGCATGGTGATCTCGTACTCGGCGATCATGCGCTTGCGGCGTGCCTCCGGCAACTCGGGCATGCGGCTCGACAAGGATAGCCTTCCACTCCCCGGAAACCAACAGCGGCGGTAGATCCGGTTCAGGGAAATAGCGGTAGTCGTGGGCCTGCTCCTTGGACCGCATGGAGTAGGTACGCCCCTCGTTCGCGTTCCACAGCCGCGTCTCCTGCGCTACGCGGCCGCCGCTCTCGATCACTTCCACCTGGCGCTCGATCTCATACTCCAGCGCAGAGCGGATAAAGCGGAAACTGTTCACGTTCTTGACCTCGGCCTTGGTTCCGAATTGCTTTTGCCCCCGCGGCCTCACGCTGACATTGGCATCGCAGCGCAGCGAGCCCTCCTCCATATTGCAGTCGCTCACGCCGGTGTAGAGCAGAATCTCTTTCAGGCGGGTCAGGTACTCGTAGGCCTCATCGGGCGTTCGCAGATCGGGCTCGCTCACAATTTCAATCAGCGGCGTTCCGCACCGGTTCAGATCCACATATGTCTTGGTCGCGGAGTCAGCAAAGCCGTCGTGCATGCTCTTACCCGCATCCTCTTCCATGTGCAGCCGGGTGATGCCGATCCGTTTGATCACGCTCTGGCCGGAGTCGTCGACGCCGGAACATCGATCCAGCCGTGCTCCGCCAGCGGCTTGTCGAACTGCGAGATCTGGTAGCCCTTGGGCAAGTCGGGATAGAAGTAGTTCTTGCGCGCAAAGACGGACTGCTCGCGCACTTCGCAGTTGATCGCCGTCGCGGCCAGCACCGCGTACTCCACTGCGCGCTGGTTCAACACCGGCAGGGCGCCCGGCAAACCAAGACAGGCCGGGCAAATGTGCGTATTCGGTTCGCCGCCGAATCTATTTGCGCAGCCGCAGAAGGCCTTGGTATTTGTCAGTAGCTGTACGTGGACCTCGAGCCCGATGACCGGCTCATACCGGTCCAGCACTTCAGGCGAAAGGTTCGTCGTCGTGACCGTCATTACTTTCGATTCTAGCAACGCCTGAGGCTCCAACGGCAGCTTTTTGATTAACCATTTTTTACCCGCGACAGCTCCCGGGGCCGCAGGCCGCGGGAAGGGTAGTAAGATTCTGAGGCAACCGTCGAGCACTGGAGAACCCGCAAGTGATCGACATCCGTCAGGAAATAACCGCGGTCATTGAGGCCACCGTCCTGGTCGTGGCCGCCCTATTCCCTATCGTCAATCCCTTGGGAAGCGCCGCGATCTTCGTCAATCTGGTCGGGCCGGTTGCGTCCACCACCCAACGCTTGCTTGCGCAGAAAATCGGGATCTATAGTTTCTTTCTGTTGCTCTGCTCCCTGCTGTGGGGAGTGCACGTACTCGCATTCTTCGGTATTGCCATCTATGCCGTACAGATCGGCGGAGGCCTGGTTGTCAGCCGCTACCGGATGGTCTTTGCTCAACCAGGACACGGGACAGAGCGAAAACTGCGCCAATCGCGGACGACCAGATCCTCGAAAATGCTTTCTATCCCTTTACTCTGCCCATCACCGTGGGCCCAGGTTCTATCTCTGTTGCCATTACGCTCGGAGCGCATCTGCCTGCCGAGCTGCAGGAGCATTCTCTCTTCTCGCCCAGGGTTCTGATCGCTGCTATCTGCGGCATCACGTTGATCTGCGTCATCATCTACGTGTGCTATCTCTATGCCAGAAAGGCGGAGCAACTTCTTGGCCGATCCGGAACGTCGATGGTGATGCGCCTCTCTTCGTTCATCCTACTCTGCATCGGCGTGCAGATCATTTCGACTGGCCTTAAGGCATATCTTCAAGCACTAGGTAAAATCTAGCGGCTTGTGTACAAATTACGGATGTTACGTCAGAGCATGTTCAGCGTGGATGCAGAGCCCAGCGAGCTTTGTGAAACAGCCTGCGAAACAGTTTTGTTACTAGAGAAATATTTCTTGTAGGCCCTGATCCAGTCTGTAGCGATTGCCCTTTGTGCCGTGGGAAGGTCAAGCTTCCCGGCACACACTAATTGATGCAGTCGCTCTTCCAGCGCATCTTTTACGTGGGCATTCCAGGTCGGACGATGTAGAGGGTTCCGGCCAAAATTATGAATATCTTCCGTACCGCCTAATCCTGGAGCGATCAGATAGTCGATCTCATAATCCTCAGGCCGGGGATTCACAATTCCGTATTCCTTGAAGACTTCCTGACGCAAGGAGCCGGGCACATCGCGGACCACTTCCTCATGGGGCATGGAGCATACATCCCCCAGACTGACCGGCCGTGTTGCTCCCGGCGTTAATTTGGTCCGGGACGTCGCGACTTGCCAAAGAGAGGCTGCCGCCCTGACCGGTGCAGTTGAGAATGCTTCCAATAGAAGCATGCCTCCCAGCACGCTGAGAACGACGGCCACGCAAAGGCAGGCTGCGGTACGGTAAGGCGGAAGCATCTGCAGAAGCGCGCAAAGGTCGGTGGATGGCATGGCGCTCTGCTGCTTCGGCGAGCCTTGCTTTGAGCAAAGCACGTGGGCCCGCTCGCAGCCGGTATCTGGGCGAATCCGGTAAGTACGCCGATGCAGTGAAACGAAATCCCCGATCGTACCTTCCAGTTCTCGCCAACCGGGAGCGGCATGACCAGCATGCAGCCAGGTGCGCCTGGGCTCGCTTCGCACGCCTGCGCGATCCCTCTCCATCGAGAACCAGCAGGATCTCCTCATCTGACAAATGACATGGTTCTTTCAACATGACATCATCCTTGGTCGACGCGTTCCATACGCGCCAGGGAGCGCGTAAGCGCAATCGATACGGCGCCGAGCGAAATCCCCAGCGCGGCGGCTATTTCGCGATAACGGAGGCCCTCGGCCCGCAGAGAGAGACAGCAGCGGTCCTCTCCGGCAGAAGCGCGCAGAACCGCTTGCATGCGTGCCAGCCGTTGGCTGCTGGCAGCTTGTTCCTCAGGGTTGGGAGCTCCGTCCGGCTGCCGCTGGGCCGCGCCCTCGTCTGGATCCAACGTCGCCTGGGCCTTCTTGTTGGCGGGCGCTGCTTCAACGCCAGGTTATGCGCCACGCGAAAGATCCAGCCACGAAGGTTTCGCCGCGATTTCCCAACTGCAGGTGCTGGAAAAGAGCGCCAGGAAAACCTCCTGGATGATCTCTTCTCCGTCGTGCACCGACAGTCCAAGCGAGATCACGTAACGAAGCAGCGGGTTACGGAACATGCTCAAAGAGATGGATGACTCTGCTTCGATCTCGGAGGGTTTAGTCGAAGACCCGTGCCGGGGCGAACTCGCGGGAACGGCAGCTCGTGGAGCGAATCTGCCGGCGGAATCAGCATGAATCCTCTCTATATATATTCCTTTTACCCTCCTCTGTTCAGGGTTTTTTTTGCACTACCTCAAAAAACACTGAACAAAACCACCGGGAAAGAATAATCAAGCAGAAGGAAGAGGCCTCAATTCTTGATTAAGAAGACTCTCGGCGCTCCTTTGCCTTTACTCCCTCCCCGTTCTATGCCAAAGCAACAATGGCGAATTGCACTTAAGATCACCGATCCCTCCGGCCAGGGGGTAAAAGCAACGGTCAACCTCCAAAGCGAGGCAAATGCGTACCGAAACACTCTGACCACCACCAATGCGGGCACGCTGAGATTCGCGCCTGCCCTACGGAATCTATCAGCTGGAGGTGGAGCAGCCGGGCTTTGCCGTTTATTCCGATATCGTTGTGATCCGCTCGCAGGTTCCAACCAAGATGTCATCCGGCTCAAACTGCCGACCGTGAATCAGTCCGTCGACGGTGAGTGCCGTCGACACCCTGATCGATCCCGATCAGGCGGGCTCCGTGAGCCAAATCGGCTCGAGACCAGATTCAACATCGCCTCAGCTCTATTCCCGGCCGCTCGTTGCAGGATTTGGTGAATTCGCAGCCGGGCTGGCTTTACGAGGGCAACGCCGTGCTGCATCCGCGCGGCTCGGAGTATCAGACGCAATTCGTGATGGACGGAATTCCTCTCACCGACAACCGCTCGCCCAGCTTCGGGCCCGAAATCGAAGCCGACGACGTGCAATCCATGAGCATCTACACCGCCGGCATTCCTGCGGAGTACGGGCGAAAAATGGGTGGCGTGGTCGAAGTGAACACGCTGCAGGATGTCGCAGCCGGGCTTCCATGGCCAAGTGGTGCTCTCCGGCGGAAGCTTCGACACGGCGGGCGCTTTCGCGAAAGGGCAATACACCTGGGGCAAGAATAGCATTCGGCGCCAGTGCCAGCGGCAGCATGACCGACCACTATTTCAATCCCGTGGTCCCGCAAAATTACTCCAATACCGGTACCCTGGGCGACTTTTCCGTCCGCTACCAGCGCGACCTGACGCCAAACGACCGGCTTAAGCTTGAGCGTCCGCCATGAAGTTTCGCGCTACGACCTTCCCAACGAACAGGTGCAGCAAGCCGCCGGCCAGCGCCAGACCGCGGACAACATCGAGACCATGGGCATCGCCTCCTACGAACACATTTTCTCTCCGCATACCTTGGTCGGATGTTCGCGGCATGGTCCGCGACAACGCGAACGATTTCAACTCCAACGCATATGTCGACGCCGATCGAGGTGTTCCAAGCACAATCGGTTTCGCGAAGGATATTTCAAGGCAGCGTGACCGCGAACCGCGGCCGGCAAGAGTGGAAGTTCGGCGTCGAGACGGACAACACTTTCCTCCACGAAAATTTCAACTACATCATCACCGATCCAACCCAATTCGATGACGACACGCCCGCTCACTTTCGCGCTTCACCGGCCAACGCCCGGATCTGGAGCAGGCTGTCTTCGTGCAGGATTTGATTCGGCTCGGAAATTGGACCATCAGCGCCGGGCTTCGCTGGGACCACTATCAGCTGCTGGTGAACAAGGCAAGCGGTGGAGCCGCGCTTCGCCATTTCGCGCTACTTCCCGTCCGCCGGACCTGGTCATGCATTTCTCCTATGACCGCGTTTTTCAAACCCCATCGTTCGAAAACATCCTGCTCTCCAGTTCCACCGCGATTGAGTCTCTGGATCCGACCAACTTTCTGCGACTGCCCGTGCAGCCCTCTGTAGGCGATTACTACGAAGGCGGCCTGACCAAAGTGTTCTTGGGCAAAGTCAAGCTCGACGCGAACTATTTTCGGCGATTCGTCAATAACTATGCCGACGACGATCAGATCGACAACACCACCATCAGCTTTCCCGATCGCCTTTCGCAAATCCATCATCTACGGCGCCGAAGGAAAACTCGAAGTTCCCGATGGCGCCGGTTTCTCCGGTTTCCTGAGCTATTCCTACAACGTGGGCAATGCCTGGTTCCCGGTCACCGGCGGCCTCTTCCTCGGAGACGACGCGGCTGCCGCGGAAACACAGCTCAGCGGCCATTTCCCGGATTCGCAGGATCAGCGCAACACCGTTCGCGGCCGCGTTCGCTATCAGGTCAAACCCCGCTTCTGGGTTGCGGGCGGCGTTCAATTCGACACCGGGCTTCCGTTCGAGTTTGATGGCGATCCCGACACAGTGCTCGCGCAATACGGCCAGCAGGTCCTCAATCGCATCAATTTCAATCGCGGCCGGATCGATCCGGCGTTTCAGGTGAATGCTTCTGCGGGTGCGGATCTCTACAAGTCCGATCGGATGACCATACGCGCTTCCAGGCCGACGGCCAGAACCTCAACAATGTTCTTGAATGTGATCGATTTCGGCGGCCTCTTCTCCGGCAACGCCATCGGCCCATCGCGTAGCTTCGCCCTGCGCCTCACGACCACCTTCTAGCTTTAACGTAGTGGAACGGGCGGCCCGGGTCCCTCAGCCTGGGCTGCTTGACTTAAAGAAGTACGGCACCCCAGAATGGGGCGGTGATCCCGCTCGATGCCGCGACTGGCCAAGTCAAGAGACCTTAGGTGCTGCTGAATCGCCGCGATCTTCTGAAACAGGCGGCACTCTCGGCCCTGGTTTTGCGGGCGACGCCGGGTCGCTCGATCCATCCGTTCGCACCCCCGGTCTCTGCCGGGGAAGCACGCGCCATCAATGCGTTGCAACTCGAGCCCTTCGTGGACCCATTGCCTGTTCTGCGATCTTTGCCCATGCAAGACGGGCTCTTCAACATCACCATGCGTGAGATTCGAGTGAAGATGCACCGCGATCTTGCTCCGACTCGACTGTGGAGCTACGGACCGGAGGCGGTTGGTCCGCTCATCGAAGCCCGCGGCCACGAAGAGCTGGCGGTTGCGTGGCATAACGAGCTGCCGCCACGCCATTTTCTCCCCATCGACTACAGCCTCCATGGATCTGGGCGGGAGCTTCCAGAGTCTCGCGCGGTGGTTCACCTGCACGGCGGCCGCACGCCGGCCGTTTCTGACGGCTACCCCGAGCACTGGTACCCAACCGGCAAGTCGCGCGTGTGTCATTACCCTAACCGGCAGGACGCGGCGATGCTCTGGTATCACGACCACGCCATGGGCACGAGCCGGCTCAACCTCTACGCCGGCATGTTGGGTGTTTATCTGCTTCGCGATGCGCATGAACAAGGCCTGAATTTGCCCGCAGGCAGCTATGAGTTGCCCCTGGTACTGTATGACCGCCTCTTCGATCACGAAGGCCAGCTGTTCTACCCCGTTTCTCCTCAGCCGGAGCATCCATGGGTAGACGAGGTGGTAGGCGATGCCATGGTGGTGAACGGCCGGGTGCAGCCCTTCCACGAGGTCGAGCCGCGCCGCTACCGGCTACGCTTGCTGAATGCGGCCAACGCGCGTTTTTTCCGCCTGGGACTGTCGAATGGTGCTCCCTTGCTGCAGATCGGGGCAGATCAGGGCCTGCTTCCAGCCCCGGTGCGGCTCACCGCGCTTCTGCTGGCCCCCGGGGAACGAGCCGATGTAGTCGTGGACTTCGCGCCCATGCGGGGAGAGCGCATCGTATTAACCAATGGAGGATTCCAGATGATGCAGTTTCGCGTCGCCTCCGCCCCTGCGCCGGACAACAGTCAGGTTCCCGACGCACTGCTGCCCGTCGCCCACCTGCCCGAGACCTCCGCCGCGCGCAACCGCGAGATGACCCTGAATGAGTACCAGGACCCTGCGGGCAACACCATGGTCATGCTGCTCAACCGGACGCCATGGCACATGCCGGTCACGGAGACAGCGAAGTTGGGCTCGACGGAGATCTGGTCCCTGGTGAATCTTACCGACGATTCGCACCCCATTCATCTCCATCATGTTCGCTTCCAGGTGGTGGATCGCCGGCCCTTCGATCGTGACGTCTACCTCATGCAAAAAGCGACGCTTCGCTTTACCGGCGCGGCGCTCGCGCCCAATCCGAATGAGCGGGGTTGGAAGGATGTGGTGCAATGTCCGTCCAACATGGTCACGCGGATCCATGTTTCTTTTGAGGGATATGCCGGCCGCTATCTCTGGCACTGTCATCTCCAGGAGCATGAGGCCAACGACATGATGCGCCCCTACGACATCGTGGAGTAGCGGCGAAGCTATAATAATGTTGAACTTGCGAGTATCCGCGCTACATACCGTTCTGCTCACCGGATGCCTGGCCGTCTGCGTTGGATGCAGGACCCCTGGGAGTGAAAAGCCTATCGGGAAGGTTGTCGCCATCAAAGCTCCGCTCGGGCTGCCTCCGGTTCCTATTCCCGCCGACAACCCGCCAACCGCCGAAACGATCGCGCTGGGGCGCAAACTCTTCTACGACCCGAGGCTCTCAAAGAACAACACGGTTTCCTGCGCTTCTTGTCATAACCCAAACATCGGCTTTGCTGATGGCCGGCCGATTGCGCAAGGCGTCGGCGGATCGACGGGCAAACGAAATGCCCCGACCCTGTTGAATGCAGCCTACGGTACGCTGCAGTTCTGGGATGGCCGGGCTCCCAGCCTGGAAACGCAGGCGGCATTTCCTATGGTTGACCCGTTGGAGATGAATCAGGCTCACGACGTGTCCGTTTCGAAAATTCGTAAGGACCCGGCCTATAAGGCCGAGTTTGCGCAGGCGTTCGGGCCTGGACCCATCACCCTCGCCCTCATTGAGAAATCGTTGGCCAGCTTTGAACGGACGCTGCTGAGCGGAAATTCTGCTTTTGACCGGTATGAGTATGGCGGCGATAAGCAAGCGATGACGCCGGCCGCGATCAGGGGCCTGGCGATTTTTAAAGATCCCAAAAGGGGCAACTGCGCCGTCTGCCACACCATGGATGAGCATTACTCCCTCTTCACCAATTACCGGTTTCACAACACGGGCGCTGGGGTGAATGGAGCGGGGGAATTCACCGACCTTGGCCGCTTCGGCCAAACACAAGTAGACAAGGACAAGGGAGCGTTCAAGACACCTGGCCTGCGCAACGTTGCGCTCACCGCCCCCTACATGCACGACGGAAGCCTGAAGACGCTGAAAGATGTGGTTGATTTTTACGCCGGAGGCGGCAACTCCAATCCGTATCTGGACCATGACATGAAGGCGCTCCACCTTTCCGCGCAGGACCGCGCGGACCTGGTTGCGTTTCTCGAGGCTCTTACGGGTGATATGCCGAAGGACGCGGGACCGCCTGGAAAAGATTCGAAATGAGGCTCATTCACTTACTCCATCTCTCTTGTGCGGCGGCACTGCTCGCCGGTTGCTCAGGAAAAGTCAAAACCGAACAGCCGGCAACGGTGAAGAGCGCACCCGCACCGGTTTACTTCAAAGTGGATCCCGAAACTGCCGGCAGCGTGACGGGGCAAATACATTTCAAGGGAAGAAAACCGGCGCCCAAAGCTATCGACATGAGCGAGGAGCCGGCCTGCGTTGAGGCGCATCATGGAAGGGCCTACGACGAATCGTTGGTGGTAAACAAGAAGGGTGACCTGGCAAACGCCTTCATCTATATCAAAAGCGGTTTGGAGGGGAAGACCTTTGCAATTCCTGCAAACCCGGTCACCATTGATCAGAATGGGTGTTGGTTTCGTCCGCGGGTCCTTGGCATTCAGACTGGGCAGGTATTGAAGGTGGTCAACTCAGATCCGGTGACACACAATATCCACCCGATGGCGATGGTCAACCGGGAATGGAATCATAGTCAGGGAATGGACGATCCTCCGATTGCGCGCAAATTCCTCAAGCCGGAAATCATGATCCCGGTGAAATGTAACATTCATAGTTGGATGCACGCATTTATCGGAGTTCTGGATCATCCCTATTTTGCGGTTTCGGGAGATGACGGGACTTTTGAAATCAAGAATCTGCCACCGGGCACGTACACCGTCGCCGTGTGGCAGGAAAAACTTGGGACCCAGGAGCAGCAGATAACCGTCCTCCCCCACGGCAAAGCTGAGGCCAACTTCACATTCAAGGAAAAATAATCATGCGCAATTTAGGTTGTGTCCTCTTTGCGGTTGGCCTGTTCGGCCACCGGCTGCACCTCCTCGAAGACTCCAGAACAGCCTGTGAAGTCTGTGCAAACGGCGCCGGCGGAAACCTCAGAGCCCAAGATTTACGTGACGAACGAGGTCTCCGGTGATCTCAGCGTGATCGATTCCGGAAACTATAACCTTCTGTCGACCGTCCCGCTGGGAAAACGTCCGCGCGGAATCCACCCCAGCCCTGACCACAAGACAATCTACGTTGCGCTGAGCGGCTCACCGATTGCGGGACCAGATGTGGATGAGAGCACTCTTCCGCCACCCGACAAGAGCGCCGATGGAATCGGTGTTTTCGACGTTGCGCAGAACAAAGTCCTGCGGATTATTTCCGCCGGCTCTGATCCGGAAAACTTCGATGTCAGCGAGGATGGGACGCAAATCTACGTCTCGAATGAAGACGAGGCGGCGGTCAGTATCGTCGATATCGCATCCGGCAAGGTAGCGAAAAGCCTCAAACTTGGAGCACAGCCGGAAGGCGTTAAGGTGACGCCGGATGGAAAACATGTTTGGGTTACGTCGGAGGAGACCGGGACCATCTCCGTGCTCGATCCCGTAGCCGGCAAGATTATCGCGACCTTCAAGGTCGGCCATCGGCCACGCTCGGTGGCGTTTATGCCCGACGGAGCACATGCCTACGTGAACGCAGAAAACGACGGAACCGTCGTGTACGTGGATGCGAAGAAGTATCGCATGATCAAGGCTATTCCGCTGGGCAAGCCAGGCATGATTAAGCCGATGGCCGTTTTGCTTTCTCCGGATGGCAGCAAGCTTTATGCCAGCACGGGCAGAGGACACGAGGTGTTTACCATCGACACTGCTACGAATACAGTCCTGGGTTCGGTCGCGGTAGGAGCGCGTCCCTGGGGCATCGCGCTTTCGCCGGACGCGAAGACCCTGTATTCAGCCAATGGGCCTTCGAATGACATTTCGGTGGTGAATCTGGCGACGAATACCGTGACCAAGAAGGTGAAGGCCGGCAGCGGGCCCTGGGGTGTGCTTGTGTTGCCGCGGTAAACGAACGTGCCGCAGACTTGCCCAAATTAAGATTCGCGACAGGCTTTTGCTTGCCTAATATCGTTCTCACGCGGAGGCTTCACGCCCCTACGTTTTTTCGATTGGGATTTCGTGCAAAGGTTACGGTAGCAGGGACTTTAGAGTCTGCGTGAGAACTCCAGAATTTGGGAAGCCCGAGGGGCGCACCGCAGATCCCTCGGCTACGCTACGCGTCGCTCGGGATGACAAAGGGGAGGGCATCGCTTCCATTTGCATCGGACAGGTCGGATGGATAAGGCGGAACTTTCCATCCCCGTCGCAACTTTAAACCAACTAACAAGCCCTCCCTTTGTCATCCCGACCGAAGCGTAGCGGAGCCCTACTCTTTTTCCCGCCTTTACGGCACGACTAAAGTCGTGCCCTGATACAAAGCAAAAAGCTTGTTGCCCCTCGGGACTCAATTGGAAGAACGGAGTTTTCACGCAGACTCTTTAAGGCCGTACCCCTCAGAGAACAGGTAGCCGCCAGGTTGTAGAAATGTGCGAAGAAAGCGAAGTAAGCTAACTAAGTCCCCTCATTCGTCGTTCGGTGAGGTTCGGTGTGCGAGTTGGTTGGGTTGCGGCTGGATGATCGCAGATTTTGTGCCCATGTTGACATTGCGTACCATAATTCGACACTATTACGGTTTCGGAAAACTGTCCAGGAAAGTGGCATAACGTTCGGGTAGCTTTTAGTTACCGGAAAATGGGTACTATGCGCGGCGGTCATCTGGAGATTGCTTGAGGATATGCGGACGCATTGCGTGGAGCTATGCGGATGCATTGCTGGCGGACAGCTCTCCCTGGAAGACGGCTGAAAGGATTCAGCCGTCTTGTTTAGGGACTTTTTTTAACCGCAGTACTAGTTGGCTGCCAGCTGGCGCAGCACATACTGCAGGATGCCGCCGTTCTCGTAATAGAGAATCTCCTGCGGTGTGTCGATGCGCACGGTTGCGTTGAAATGTCTTTTCACCCCTGCCGGGTCCGTTGTCTTGACCTTGAGTGTGCGGCCCTGGGCAAACTTCTGCTCGAGCATCTGGCGAATTCCCTCTAGATCAAACACTTCTTCTCCGGTGAGACCGAGCGACTCCGCACTCTCGCCGTTTTCAAACTGCAACGGCAGGATTCCCATGCCCACCAGGTTGGAACGATGAATGCGCTCATAACTCTGCGCAATCACGGCCCGCACGCCCAACAGGCGCGGGCCCTTCGCCGCCCAGTCACGTGACGAACCGGAGCCGTATTCCTTGCCGGCAAGAATCACCAGAGGAGTACCGCGCTCCGCATACTTCACCGAGGCGTCGAAGATGCTCATCCCTTCGCCCTCAGGCAACAGGCGCGTTACACCGCCTTCTGTTCCCGGAGCCAGTTTGTTACGCAGCCGCACATTGGCAAAGGTTCCGCGCACCATCACCTCGTGATTGCCGCGCCGCGACCCGTAAGAATTGAAGTCCGCCGGCTTCACCCCGTGGTCAACCAGGTATTTGCCCGCCGGTCCGTTCAGCTTGATGGAACCGGCCGGAGAAATGTGATCGGTAGTGACGCTGTCTCCCAGAACTGCCAATACCCGGGCGCCTTTGATGTCTTCCACCGAAGCAGGCTTCGCCGGCATTCCATCGAAATACGGGGCTTTGCGAATGTAGGTGGAATCGGGCTCCCACTGATACGTATCGCCTGTGGGGAACTTCAGGTTCTGCCAGTTCTTATCCCCATCCGTAACTGTTGCGTATTCTTTGCTGAAGATCTCGGAATCGATGGCCGACGCGATGGTGCTGTTTACCTCTTCCTGCGTGGGCCAGATGTCCTTCAAATAGACCGGCGCGCCATTCTTATCCTTGCCCATCGGTTCGGTTTCGAAGTTGTGACCGATGTTGCCGACCAGCGCGTAGGCAACTACCAACGGCGGCGACATGAGATAGTTGGCCCGCACTTCGGAATTGATGCGGCCCTCGAAGTTTCGATTTCCGCTCAACACCGACACCGCCACCAGCCCGTGCTCGTCGATGGACTTGGAAACGTCCGTGGGCAATGGGCCGGAGTTGCCGATACAAGTGGTGCAGCCATAGCCCACGACCTGAAAGCGGAGCTTGTCCAGGGATTCGATCAGGCCCGCCTTCTGATAGTAGTCCGTCACCACACGAGAGCCTGGAGCCAGCGACGTCTTTACCCAGGGGGGAACGCTCAGTCCCTTTTCCGTCGCCTTTTTCGCCAGCAGGCCGGCAGCGATCATCACCGACGGATTGGAAGTGTTGGTGCAACTCGTAATCGCCGCGATCACAATTGATCCGTGATCCAGGTACGGATCGACATCCACGCCAAACCGCTCCTTGACCGTGGTGTGAGGTCCCTTTTCCGGGGTGGCTTTGCCCGTGCCATTAGCCCAGGTATGGCCGCCTTCGCCTTCCCAACGGATTGTCCGACGCTCCTTCCGGTCCCCGGAGTTCGGCCCCAGCAAGCCCGGCAACTGTTGCTGGAAGCTGGCGCCCGTCTGCGAAAGCGGCACCCGGTCCTGTGGCCGCTTGGGGCCTGCGACGCTGGGCTCGACAGTTGAAAGATCGAGATGGGTCGTCTGCGTGTATTCCGCCTCGGGCGAATCCGGGGTATAAAACCATCCCTGTTCCTTGGAGTAGGCTTCGACCAGGTTGATCAGCTCCGCGCTTCGGCCCGTGAGCCGCAAATAACGCAAGGTTTCCGCGTCGATGGGGAAGATGCCGCAGGTGGCGCCATACTCCGGCGCCATGTTGCCGATGGTGGCCCGGTCGGCGAGGCTCAACTCGCTCACCCCGGAGCCGTAGAACTCGACGAACTTGCCCACCACGCCGAGCTTGCGCAGCATCTCGGTCACGGTCAGCACCAGGTCGGTGGCGGTAGCGCCTTCGCGCAGCTTACCCGTCAACTTGAACCCGACCACTTGCGGTACGAGCATCGAGACCGGCTGGCCCAACATGGCGGCCTCCGCTTCGATGCCACCGACACCCCAGCCCAGCACTCCCAACCCGTTGATCATGGTGGTGTGCGAATCGGTGCCTACCAGCGTGTCCGGATACGCCCGGACCACTCCACCACTGGCGGGCGTGGTGAAGACTACGCGAGCCAGGTATTCCAGATTCACCTGGTGGCAGATGCCCATTCCCGGCGGCACAGTCGAGAAATTGCGGAAGCCGGTCTGGCCCCATTTGAGAAAGGCGTAGCGTTCCCGGTTGCGTTGGAATTCAAGCGCCGCGTTGATGGAATATGCATTCACGGTACCGAATTCATCCACCTGGACCGAGTGGTCAATCACCAACTCCGCCGGTTGCAGCGGATTGATCTTCTCCGGGTTGCCGCCCAGCTCCTTCATGGCATCGCGCATGGCCGCCAGATCGACGATCGCGGGTACCCCGGTAAAGTCCTGCATCAACACGCGCGCCGGCATAAACGCAATTTCGCGCGCAGGCTCGGCTTTTGCCTGCCACTTGGCCAAAAATTCAATGTCATTCGCGGTCACGCTCTTGCCATCTTCCTGCCGCAGCAGGTTTTCGAGCAGCACGCGCAAGCTGTAGGGAAGACGGCCAAGCTTGAGACCTTTGGCCTCGAGCGCATTCAGACGGAAGATTTCGTAGGTCTTGTTCCCGACCTTCAGGGTGGATTGGCTGCCGAAGCTGTTCATAGTGATTCCTCTCTTTATCGCGCAAGATTGCGCAGGCGCGCGAGCCTGATCAAAAGCTGGTTACCAGGGGTTGGCTGACGATAAGTTAGGAGGAAAGGCTCCGTCCACGGTCAGGCTTGCCGTGACGGAAACGCTTGTGCAGGAAGTCGCGAAGTCTGCTGCGGGCGTTCATGATCCGCTCACCAGTTTAAACCCTTTTACGGGCTCATGCTCAATCCCAGTAGTACCGCGTTCAGAGCAAGAATCAGCCCGACCGTCAGCCAACCCAAAGCGCTGATGACGACGCCATTGGTAAACCCACCCATCAACTTGCGGCGACCGCAGAGAATGAGCAGCGGAATCAGGGCAAACGGCAGGGTGAAACTCAACACTACCTGGGAAAGGACCAGGATGCGCAGCGGGTCCAGGCCCAGCCCGATCACGATCATGGCCGGGAGCAAGGTCAACAGCCGCCGCAGGAAAATACTGAAGCGGACTTTCAGGAATCCCTCAAGAATCATCTGGCCGGCAAGGGTTCCGACCGTAGAAGAGGAAAGGCCGGAGGCGAGGAGCGCAATCGCGAAGATGGTTGCGGAGGCAGGACCCAGCAGAGGGCCCAGCGTACGGTGAGCATCCTCGATGGACATATCGCTGCGTCCGGTGCCGGCGAAGGCTGCCGCGGCCACAATCACCATGGCGGAGTTCACCAGCCAGGCGCCGTTCATGGCGGCAAACACATCCAGCGCCTCCAGCCTGAGGTGGCGCAGCCTGGACAGATAGCGGTCATCGGAGGATGACAGATGCCGTTCCTGCGCGGCCAGCCGAGGCTGAACCAGGCCGGAATGCAGGTAGACCACGTGGGGCATCACCGTCGCCCCCAGCATGCTGACCGCTACGTAAATGCTGCGGCGATCCAACCACGGGACGGCGGTATGGTAAGCGATCTGCCGCCAGTCGGGGTGAACGAGGAAGATCTCCACCAGGTAACAGACCCCGATCACCAAAACAAACACCATGATGCCGATCTCCAGGGTCCGGAAACCGCGCAACTCGAGCGCCAGGATGGCAAAGACGCAGACGGCAGAGACGATCGCCGCGAGGAACATCACAGTGGTCCTGGACATGCCCAGGTGGAGAAAGTAACCCCCAAACAGCAGGTAAAAGCCGAGCGCGGCGCCGAGAAACTCGGCCAGGTCGGTGGCCAGCGCCGAGAGTTCAGCCGCCACCCAGAGGCCGATTGCCGTAGGGCGCGAGAAATGCTCCCGGCAGTTCTGTGGCAGGGTGGCCCCGGTTGCGATTCCCAGCTTGGCAGAGAGGTACTGGATGAGGATGGCCATGAGGTTCGACCACAGCAACACCCACAGTAGTTTGTAACCGAACCCTGTCCCGGCGATTAAATTTGTTCCGAAATTGCCCGGGTCGATGTAGGCAATGCTGGCTACAAAAGCGGGACCGAACCAGGACAAAACCTGGCGGGTTTTTAGATTGGAAAGCAGCGCGGCGGGCTCCGACGATGAGACTGGCAGCGAGGGTGGAGAAGCGGGAGCCATAGCGCGAATCCTCGATCGCAGGACGGTTTCAGCGGCTGCTCGTTCAGTATAGCCTGCATTTCCTTTTTTTGGTTAACCATAGTTAACAACCTCTTCGCAGCCGGGCGCGGCTGCGGTAGTCTTGCCAAGGGGTTTGGCGGGAAACGAATGAAAGTGCTGGTGATTGGTGCGGGGGGCCGGGAACACGCGTTGGCGTGGTCCATCAGCCGGTCCCGGCGGGTTTCTGAAATTGTTTGTGCCCCGGGCAATGCGGGCATAGCCCAATTGGCGCGTTGCATTCCGGCAAGCCAGAAGGATCTCGATGATCTGTTACGGGTCACTGCGGCCGAAAGGCCCGACCTGGTGGTGGTTGGACCCGAACTGCCCCTGTCGCTGGGCCTGGTGGACGAGTTGCAGCGGCGCAGCATACCGGTCTTCGGGCCGACGCAGAAGGCGGCCCAGCTGGAAAGCAGCAAAGCCTTTGCCAAGCGTTTTATGCAGCGGCACCAGATCCCCACCGCAGCCTATGCAGTGGCCACCAGCGAGCACCAGGCCCTGGAGTCAATCGACCTCTTTCATCCCCCCATCGTGATCAAGGCGGATGGGCTGGCTTCGGGAAAGGGCGTGATCATATGCGACACCAAGCGCGAAGCTGCCGAGGCCGTCGCCGGCCTGTTCGGCGGAAAACTACTGGGCAGCATGCAGTCCTCCGTCGTGATTGAGGAGTTCCTCACCGGCGAAGAGATCTCGTTTCTCACCCTGACCGATGGAAAGCATGTTGTCCCTCTCGTGCCGGCACAGGACCATAAGCGGGTTGGCGAGGGCGATAAAGGACCTAACACCGGAGGCATGGGCGCCTACTCCAGCGATGACATGTTGGACGATCAGATGCGCGAGTGGATCATGCACCACATCGCAGTACCCGCGGTCAACGGCATGGCGGCGGAAGACGCGCCCTTCGCGGGGGTGCTGTATATCGGTCTGATGATGACAGCCCGGGGGCCGATGGTGTTGGAATTCAATGCGCGCTTTGGCGATCCGGAGACGCAGACCATCCTGGCCCGGTTGGACAGCGACCTGGTGGAAACGCTCGAAGCCTGTGTCGAGGGCCGTCTGGACGGCCACGAACTGCAGTGGAAACCTGGCGCTTCCGCCTGTGTGATTGCGGCCTCGGCCGGCTATCCGGGCAACTATGTCACCGGCCGCAGGATCACCGGCCTCGAAGAGGCGGCCCGCGTACCAGGAGTAGAGGTTTTTCATTCAGGTACCGGCCTGGTAGAAGGACAATTCGTCACCGAGGGTGGAAGGGTGCTGGGCGTGACTGCGGCCGCCGCAACGCTGGAGAAGTCATTAGCGCTGGTATACGAGGCGCTGGGCCGCATTCAGTTCGAGGGGATGTACTACCGCAAAGACATTGGATCCTCCTCATTGAAGAGGGCCTAGTTCTCTCTCGAATCGTTGGAACCCCAGGCACACTCTAAACTCGTGCGGGGAGGAATTTCAGGTGGAAGAAGTAGTTGTGGCGGAGATCGATCCGGTATGCGGCATGAAGGTGTTGCCGGAAAAAGCGGCGGCATCGGTCGCACATGCAGGACGCACCTGGTACTTCTGTTCCAAGGGATGCGGGGCGAAGTTCGAGGCTAACCCGGGCAAATACGACGGCTCGGCTCCCACGGTTTCGGCTCCGTTGGTATCGATCGGGTCAGTCCCCACCGCCTCTAACCCGACGAACTTTGGCCCCACGATCTCTGGCCCTGCTCAATACACCTGCCCCATGCATCCCGAAGTGCGCTCAGGAAAGGCGGGAGCGTGTCCTCAATGCGGAATGGCACTTGAGTCGACCCAACCCGCCGCAACGACACGCACCGAGTACACCTGTCCTATGCATCCGCAGATCGTGCGCGATGGGCCTGGTGCTTGCCCGATTTGCGGCATGGCGCTCGAGCCGCGTACGGTCACAGCCGGAGCGGCCAATCCGGAATTAACCAGCATGACCCGGCGCTTGTGGATAGGGGCGGCACTGACTCTTCCTTTGCTGGCCGTCATGGTCTCTGACATCCTGCCTGGCCATCCTCTGCAACAGCTTCTGCCAGGACGGTTATTAGGGTGGATTGAATTCGCTCTCGCGACACCAGTGGTGTTGTGGGGCGGATGGCCTTTCTTTGAGCGCGGCTGGGCGTCGATTGTTCATCGCAGCCTGAACATGTTCACGCTCATTGCAATCGGCAGCGGGGCCGCCTACTTGTACAGCGTGGCCGCTGTGCTCGCACCCGGTCTTTTTCCGGCTACGTTCCGGGATTCCGCGGGCCATCTTGGTCTTTATTTTGAGGCGGCCGCTGTGATCACGGTCCTGGTCTTGCTTGGCCAGGTACTGGAGCTGCGAGCTCGCAGCCGAACCGGCGGCGCGATCCAGGCGCTGCTTGGCTTAGCTCCCAAGACGGCGCGGCGCATATCGTCTGATGGCAGCGAGGTCGACATCCCTTTGAGCGATGTCGCGGTTGGCGACCTGCTGCGCGTTCGCCCGGGCGAAAAAGTACCCGTCGACGGCCTGGTGACGGAGGGGCGCAGCTCGGTGGACGAATCGATGGTCAGCGGCGAGCCCATCCCGGTAGAAAAAACCGCCGGAGACAAAGTGGTGGGTGGAACGATCAACGGCACCGGCAGCGTGGTGATGAAAGCAGAGCGCGTGGGGGCAGATACGCTGCTGGCGCAGATTGTAAAGATGGTGAGCGAGGCACAAAGGACACGCGCTCCCATTCAACGCCTTGCTGACCGGGTCGCATCGTACTTCGTCCCCGCGGTTCTGACAGCGGCTGTGATCACGTTTGTGGTGTGGGCAGCATTTGGACCACAGCCTCGCTACGCGCATGCCCTGGTGAATGCGGTGGCTGTGCTCATCATTGCCTGCCCGTGCGCTCTTGGGCTGGCTACGCCCATGTCGATCATGGTGGGAACCGGCCGAGGGGCGGGCGAAGGCATCCTGGTGCGCAATGCAGAAGCGCTGGAGATGATGGAAAAAGTGAACACGCTGATCGTGGACAAGACGGGAACGCTCACCGAGGGCAAACCGACGGTCAGCACCATTGTTGCCGCCGAGGGATTCGATCAGGCGGAGCTTCTGCAAGCACTTGCCAGCCTAGAACAGGGGAGCGAACATCCCTTGGCCGCAGCCATTCTGGCCGCGGCGAATCAGGAGAAGATTGCTTTGCTGCCGGTGAAGAATTTTGCTTCGATTACCGGAAAAGGTGTCTCGGGAACAATCCAGGGGAAGAACCTGGTGGCGGGCAACGCTGCTCTGATGCACGACATTGGAGTCTCATCCCAATCGATTGACCAACAAGCCGATGCGCTCCGCCAACAAGGGCAGACGGTCATGTTGGTTGCCTCGAACGGGCGTTTAGCCGGCTTGGTTGGGGTCGCAGATCCCGTCAGGGAATCGACGACGCAGGCTATCGCGGATCTGAAGCGGGAAGGCATCAAGGTCGTGATGGTTACCGGCGATAACAGGACGACTGCTTCCGCGCTGGCGCAGAAGTTAGGGATAGAGTTCCGCGCAGAAGTTCTGCCGGCGCAAAAGGCCGAGGTCGTCAAGAAATTGCAATCAGAGGGGGCAGTGGTCGCCATGGCCGGCGATGGGGTCAACGATGCGCCGGCGCTGGCGCAGGCCCAGGTAGGCATCGCCATGGGCACGGGAACAGACGTGGCGATGGAGTCTGGCGGGATCGTCCTGGTGAAAGGGGACCTTCGCGGTATTCTCAAGGCGCGCCGGCTGAGCCAGCGAACCATGGGCAACATTCGCCAGAACCTTTTCTTCGCCTTTTTCTACAACGCACTGGGAGTGCCGCTCGCGGCCGGTGTGCTTTTCCCGGTATTCGGATTGCTGCTCAATCCAATGATCGCCGCGGCGGCAATGAGTTTCAGCTCCGTCTCAGTGATCGCGAACGCATTGCGCCTGCGCACCACCTCGCTGTAGCGCAGGCCTTCAGGAGTCTGTGTCATAGCCGCGTCGGAGCGATCCCCACGGAGAATTCGGGAAGTCCGAGGGGCGCACCGCAGATCCCTCGGCTTCCCCAGATTTCCTGTCGAGAGTTGCGGCTTCGGTCGACTGCATGTGGTTCTCTTTAGGGAGAACCACATAAGTGGTCGCCAGTGAGAGCGGTGAAGCAGGAAATCCGGGTACGCTCGGGATGACAATTTTGTTTGGGAACGCTAAGTATAGTTTCCAAGATGAATGGTCATCCCGACCGGAGCCGGCAGACTACTGATCCTTCATCTCCATCTGCGCGCGCCGAAAGGCGTAGTCACTGACATGGACGGAGCCCTGGAACGGACGATTGATATCGGCAACCGCCACCAACACCAGTGATATGAGCAAGGCAAACGCGCTCACCTGGATGACATGCAATACGCCGTTGGACGCGCCGAACATACAGGTGGACGCAACCGTTACCGCCCCTCCGATAAGCAGCACACACCACAGCACCGAGGGAAGCCGTGATGCGCTCTCGACCAGGCGTATACGGCGATATCCTGCCAGGGCACTGAGCTCGTAGAGAGCGTGGTCTTCCGCGGTGATCTCCGTAGGAGAGCCTCCCTTGGAAGCGGTCAGAGTCGACCACATTTGCCTGATGATTTCACGGCTATCCGTAGGTATGGCGTTCATCGCCATTTCTCCCCATTCATGGTCGACGACCGCGTCGCCGTAGGCGCGCGCCAATTCTTTGAGCCGTGCGCCTTGCTGCGCAGGCAGGCCGTCCGTCAGGCGGTAGATGTTAACGAGCGAGTTGGCCTCCGCATCCGTATTCAGGTCAGCCGTCCCAAAGTTGATCCATACCGTGTAGAGCATGAAGCCGACGATCACCGCGTAGGTCGTACCCAGAACGGAGAGCTGCCAGCCGATGAGGTCGTTGTGGGCTCGTCGCTTCTCCGCGGGCCAGTAATAGTTCACCGCCGCCATAAAGAAGAGGGAACAGGCCAGGGCAACAATCACGATGAAAAAGTTCTGCGGTGTGTCGAGCATCACCCTCTGCCTGAAGAAATTTTCCAGATCAGTGTATCCCGTAAATTGATGCGGGAACCGACCGCTTTCCTAGTAGCTTGGAAGCAGTCATGGATTATCGGATTAAAGGAAAATGCGCGTTTATCAGCGCCGGCGCCCATGGCATCGGCGAAGCCACCGCTGATCTGCTTACCCAGGAAGGGGCGAGCGTCATTGTTGCTGATCGGGATGAAGCCGCGCTGCAGCAAAAGGCGCATCGGTGGACGGGCGTCGTGGCCGCGGACCTGGCGACCGCGGACGGGGTCGAGCACGCAACCTCGTATATGCTCGCCACCTTTGGCAGGGCGCCGGATATTCTGGTCAACAATCTCGGCGTGGGGAACTCCGCATCCTTCGAAGAGTTGTCGGACGAGCGCTGGGCGCAAAGTTTCGAAATCAACCTGATGGGGTGTATCCGCACCTGTCGCACGCTCCTGCCCCGGATGGCTGAGGTCGGTGAGGGCGCGGTGGTAAACACCGCGTCCGATTTGGCGAAGCAGCCGGAGCCCAGCATGATGGACTACGGAACTTGTAAAGCGGGCTTACTTTATTTCACCAAGGCTCTGGCGGTGCAATACGCTGCCCGTGTCCGCGTGAACGCGGTTCTGCCCGGACCGATCTGGACCCAGATGTGGACCCGCCCGGGGGGAATTGTCGATCAACTGGTGGAAAGCTATGGTGTCGACAAAGAGACCGCGCTGAAGCGCTTTCTGGAGGATCGACACATGCCTCTCGGCATCGGACAGCCCGAGGACGTTGCCCACGCCATCGTCTTTCTCGCTTCCCCGCTGGCTAAGTACATTACGGGCGCGAGCCTTGATATCGGCGGAACCCTGCGCGGCCTGGTCTGATGGGGAGCAAAATGTGCGTATAGCCATCATTGGTGGAACCGGTCATATCGGCAGCTTCTTGACACCGCGCCTGTGGAGTGCCAGTCACACGGTTATTTGTGTCAGCCGAGGGTTGAAGGAACCTTACCAGCAGCACCCGGCGTGGAAGGCCATAAAACGTGTGGAGATCGATCGCACCGCCGCGGAGACCGCCGGAAACTTTGGCGAGAGCATTGCCAAGTTAAATGCGGAGGTGGTCATCGATCTGACCTGCTATCGGGTGGAGAGCGCGCAGCAACTGGTTGAAGCCCTGCGCGGGCGTGTCAAACATCTTCTCCATTGCGGCACCATCTGGGTGCATGGGCCGAGTGTGGAAGTGCCGACTACAGAAGCGGCGCCGCGAACGGCTTTCGGCGACTATGGCATGCGAAAGGCGGCGATCGAGGCCTATCTTCTAAGCGCAACAATACCCGTGACGATTCTGCATCCAGGGCATCTTGTTGGGCCTGGCTGGGCCCCGGTGAATCCCGCCGGCAACTTTAACCCGGAGATTTTCTCGACGTTGCTCCAGGGCAGGCAAGTTAATCTCCCGAATATTGGGATGGAAACGGTGCATCACGTGCACTCTGACGACGTGGCGCAATGTTTCGTCAGAGCGATGGAACAGCGAAGCAGTGCGCTGGGCGAGAGCTTCCATGTCGTATCGCCGGCGGCTCTGACGTTGCGGGGATACGCCGAAAGCGTCAGCGCATGGTATGGAAAAGCGGCGCAGTTAGAATTTCTGCCCTGGGAAGAGTGGCGTAAGCAGGTCACAGAAAGGGATGCCGCAGTGACCTGGGACCACATCGCCCACTCGCCAAACTGCAGCATCGCAAAAGCACGCACCCTGCTGGGATATGACCCGCGGTACAGCTCGCTCGAAGCTGTGCGCGAGTCACTCGAATGGCTCATCGAGCACGGAACGGTCCACACCAGTTAATTATTGTTAGAACTTGCGCGTCCACTCCTTGGGCCAACGCTCCACGACGACCTTCTTATCGGTGTAGAACTCGATGGCGTCTTTTCCCTGACCATGCAGCACACCCATGAAACTATCTCTCCATCCACTGAACGGAAAGTAGGCCATGGGAGCGGCCACGCCAATGTTCACGCCGATGTTTCCCGCAGGCACCTCGTAGCGAAACTTGCGTGCGGCGGCGCCACTCGAGGTAAAGATCGCAGCGGAGTTACCAAAGGCGCTTTGCGACAAAGTTTCAATCGCATCATCCAGCGTGTTCGACTCGTTGACGGTCAGCACCGGGCCAAAGATCTCTGTCGAGGTAAGAGGATTCGACGAACCGATCCCCGTAAGAATGGTGGGATCGATAAAGTTGCCAGCCGTTCCGGCTGCGGACTTACGCCCGTCGAGGAGTACCTTCCCGCCCTCCTTGACTCCCTTATCGACCAGGCCCAGGATGCGCGACTTGCTATCGGCCGTAATGACCGGGCCCATTTGCACACCCTTCTCCAGACCGTTGCCGGTGCGAATGCTGGATGCCAGGTCGACGATCGCCTCGTTGAACTTCTTGCCGACATCCCCGACGGTGACGGCGACGGACACCGCAAGACATCTTTGGCCGGCGCAGCCAAAGGCGCTGTCGCTCACGATTTTTGCCGTCATGTCGAGGTCCGCATCCGGCATCACCACGACATAATTCTTCGCGCCGCCCTGGCACTGCACCCGCTTGCCGTTGATCGAGCCTTCGCCATAGATGTACTTGGCAACCGGCGTGGAACCTACAAAGCTGATCGCGCGCACATCCTTGTGATGCAGCAGAGTGTCAACCACCGGCTTGCGGCCGACCACCATATTGCAAACGCCCGCGGGCAGACCCGTCTCGTGCAACAGTTCGAACAGCAACCGGGCAGTCAGCGGCACGCGCTCCGAAGGCTTCAGGATAAAGGTGTTCCCGGTGGCGATCGCATACGGCAAAAACCACAGCGGAATCATGGCCGGAAAATTGAACGGCGTGATTGCCACCGTAACGCCCAGCGGCTGGCGAATCATCATCTCGTCGATGCCGCTGGCTACATCTTCGAGGTTGTACCCCTGCATCATGCTCGGGATGCCGCAGGCCACCTCAACATTCTCGATGCCGCGCGCCAGTTCCGCCCTCGCCTCAGCGAAGGTCTTTCCGTTTTCCTGCGTCGTGGTCCGCGCAATGTCATCGGCTCGCTTGAGGAGAAGCTCACGAAAACGAAAGAGGTACTGGATCCTGTCCTGGGGTGGAGTCCGCCGCCATGCGGGAAAGGCTGCTGCCGCGGCGGCCACCGCCGCTTCAACGTCTGCCGGGCCCGCCAACCCGATCTGCGCGTGTGCCTCGCCGGTTGCGGGATCTGTAATCTCTACGGTGTCTGATGTGGTGCTGCCCTTCCAGGCTCCGCCGTAATAGTTTGTTTCGAGTAGCGCAGTTTGCTGTGCCATATAAGTTCTCCTGGGAACTTTGTGGGTGGTCCGCTAAGTACCGACTTACAGTATCTCAGAATCTACCGGGGGTCGTTCCAATGCACCATCGGCAGCCCCGGCGCGGGCGCGCGGAAATAGGGAATCCTCTTGCCCTTAAGCGAGCCAATGTAGATCGTCTGCAGATCGGGACCGCCGAAGGTAACGCTCGCCATCCATGGAGCAATGCCCTGGCCAGTGGTGAACAGCACTTGCTCATTCACCTTGTTATCGAAGAAGGCCTTCTCCAGATCGTCCACCTTCTTCGGGTCGCCCTCGTCCAGCAACAGGCGAAAATCGCCCTGGGGCGTGAGCACAAAGAGCTTGTCGGAATACACCATCGTGCCCCACAGATTTCCCAGGCTATCGAAGGCGATGCCGTCGGGCCATGCGCCTTTGCCCAGGCTGGATGGCCCAAAGACCTCGCGGTTGCTCAAGCTTCCATCTTTGCCAACGCGCAACCGGCTCACGCACCCGCCGGTGGTCTCGACCACGTACATGAATTCTTCCCGCGCATCCATGCGGATCTCGTTGGTGAAGTGGAAGCCGTCGGCGACAATGCGGAATTTGCCGTCGACGTACCGGGCGATATAGCCGTCAGGCAGATCGGTGCGCAGAGCGTGCATCCAGTTCTTGATGCGCGTAGAGACCGTGATCCAGATGCGGTCCTGGGAGTCGCGCAGAACAAAATTCACTTTACCGATGGGTTCGCCATCGATGCTGTCGGCCAGAACCCTGGTCTCGCCGTGCGGGTCATCAGCTCCAGGCAGTCGGTGCCGAAATTCGAGATTAAAATATCCCCGTTGCGGGCGAAAGCCAGGCCGTTGGGCAGCGTGCCTTCCAGATAGCGGCTGGCTTCGCTGCTGACGGCCTGAAAATGGCCAGACCGTTGCTGGGTGATGATCTGTTGTTTTCCATCGGGCGAGATCCGGACCACTCCGCCGCGCGCATCCGCGGACCAGAGGGTTCCGTCCGGTTCGGCCAAGATGCATTCCGGCCGCTGAAGATCACTGCCGATGTATTGAATCTGCGATTTATCAAGAGCAAACTTCAGAACCGGGTTATCCGTCATGCGAATTCGGCTACCGGCTTGTCCGATTCCGCATCGGAATTCTGGTCCGCGTTGCTGAGCAGAAGGCCGATGGCTTGCGCCACCTTGCACACCTGCTGCGCAGAAACGCGGAAACGCTCTTTGGAGAAACGGGCCTGGGGCGCCGAAACGCCGATCGATCCGACAATCACATCGTTATCGACCCGAATCGGGGCCGCCACACAGCGCAGATCTTCCGCGTATTCCGCCTCATCGGTGGCAAAGCCTCTTTTCTTGATCAAGGCACAATCCTTGCTCAGCTCCTGAATCGAGGTCATGGAGTTCTTGGTGTATCTACGCAGCTGGCCGGAACCGAAGAGGGCCCGCAGCTCCCGTTCATCCGCGTCCGCCAACAAAGCCTTGCCATGCGCGGTGCAGTAGAGCGGAACCAACTCGCCGACTTGCCCCGCAACAGCGATTACGTTGCTGGCCGCCGCGTGGTCGATAAAGAGCGCGTACTTGCCTTCGCGGATGGCCAGGTGTGCGGTTTCGTTGATTTGCGCGGCGAGCAGCTTCAGTTGCTTATTGGCCACCCGGATGAGCATGTTGCCCCAATCGTAGCGGTGGGAGAGGCGCCACATGGAAGAGCCAAGAATGTAGTCCTTGCGGCCGGCCGGGCAGGCAAGAAACCCGCGCCGACGGAGCGTGTTCGCCAGCCGGAAGGCGCTGCTGCGATCAATTCCCAGCAACTCGGTAAGCTCTCCGAGCGATACAGGTTGTTTGGAAAGCGCGACCGCTTGCAGGATGGTTAGGCCGCGATCAAGGCTTTGGATGAAGGGGATCTGGCGAACTTTTTCCTCGGGCATAGAGAGAGACCGATTCTAGACTCGAAACGCTATTCCCAGCGTTTCAAGGTAAACCTTGCTGGTTTTCACCAATTCCACCGGGGGTGTGGGCGACGGATTTTTAGGATCGTTGTCGAGTTCACCCATTACCATACCATGAATTTTTCGCCCTGCCATGATGTCCAGAATCGCCGGAATGTTCACCTTTCCCTGACCCAGAGGACAGTACCCGAGAAGGTGAGGGTCCAGGCCGTTGTAGTCCTTCAAATGCATATGTTGGACCAGCGGTAGATAATCCTTCACCACTTGCACCGCATCGGAGCCGCCTTTGGTGAGCTGGCCGATATCCGGACCGAACTTGACATATTTGGTATCGACCGCGTCCAGCACCGCGTAGGTCTCGTCGCGCGACTCGACGCAGGTACCGGTGTGCTGGTGCAGCACCACGGTCAGGCCTTGGTCGGTAACCGCCTTGGCCGCTTCGTTCAGGGTGCTGACGATGTTTGCCTTGTTCGCGGCAAAATCGTACTCGGTACGCTTAACCTGGTTAGGCCCGAGCACGAAAATGCGGCCGTTGTATTTCTTGATGAGTTTTGCCCAGGCGACTGCCTTGTCCATCTCATCTTTCCGTTTGCTCGAGTCGGTCAGGTTCACGGTGCAGTAGCCGGAGATGAGGGGCAAGTGATGCTGCTCGAGAATCGGCTCCAGCCCCCCTTGCGACTCCCATTTGGTGAGGACATCTCCAAATGTTTCGAAGCCGTAGAAACCGAGATTTCCCGTGTCGGTCACGGCCTGAGCGACGTCATTGGGCCACGTAATGCCGGTATGGCCAATCTCGATATTGCGTTTCTTTTTTGCGAACCCGGGCAAAGCGGCGGTAGCCGCGCCCAAGGCAGCCAATTTCATCAAACCACGACGACTGATTCTCTGTTTCAACACGCTTAAGAGAGTACTGTTGCCAACCGCGATTGTCCAGAACTAATGCATAATACGCACAGATTCATGCTTTGTCCGCCTAATGGCAGCCGTTTGGCATGGTTTATCATTTTGCTAGCGGGATAAATACCGGAGGCATTAGGCAGAATGGTTATTGGTCGTGGGCTTTTGGCTGTATGCGTCTTGGCTGCAGCGGGTGCGATGGGTGTCAGCAATGTGATTGGTTTTGCCGACACGGCGAAGCCGGTTTTGAATGCCAAAGCCAAGCGGGGGGCTGCGATCTTTCAGCAGAATTGCGTGAGCTGCCATAACAAGCAACCAGACGATGCGACCCCGTTCGGCCCACCAAACCTGCACGGCATCTTCAGCAGCAAGCCCCTGGTGACCCCTCCGATCACGCCGGCCCAGGCCACCGAGACTATTAAGAATGGTAAGGCGCCCATGCCTGCCTTTGGCTCGATCCTGACTGAAGCACAGATCAACGACCTGATCGCCTATTTGAAGGCTCAGTAGGGTTCCGCGATCACAACAGGCTTTTTGTTTTGTATGAGGGGCTCGGCTTTAGCCGTGCCACCCCAGTCAAATGGACAGGGCTTTAGTGTCTGCGTGAGAACTCCAGAATTTGGGGAGTCCGAGGGGCGCACCGCAGATCCCTCCACTACGCTACGCTTCGGTCGGGATGACAAAGGAGGGGGTAGTTGGTTAACGTAAGGTTTGCGATGAGGATGGAAAGCTCCTGTTTTGTCCATCCGATTTATCCAACGCAAATGGAAGAAACACCCTCCCCTTTGTCATCCCGACCGGAGCGTAGCGTAGGGATCTGCGGTTTCCCTTGTTCTCACAGTTCTTGCGCTTTTTATGGCACGACTAGTCGTGCCCTGATAAAGCAAAAGCCTGCTGAGGAGCTTAAGTTCTACTCCGGAAATTGCACGTCGTCGAAGAACTTGTAGTTGTCCAGGTTGGTCGCCGGAGCGAAGAAGCACACCACCTTCATCTCCTCCGTGCCGGTGTTTCGCAGCATGTGCACCTTGCCCTGCGGAAATAAGACCGCGCTTCCTTGTTTCACAGGCTCCACTACGCCTTCGATCATCACCTTGCCGGTTCCACGCACGATATAGATGATCTCTTCGCCGTTGGGGTGGGAATGCGCCGGCCGTACGGTCTCTCCGGGCGCTACCAGGATCATGCACATCGAACAGTGTTTTGCGTCGACATTCTCCTGCGTCATCACCCAGCGAAGCTGCCGCCCGGGAAGATCGAGCGCCTGGATCGATTCTTCATCCACGATAGGTAGCTTCATGGTTTCTCCTTCACGCGTTCTTCGATGGTGTGAGCGATGGCATCGGAGGTCAGGTGAAAGGCGGCGATTAACTCTTCATACGTGCCGGAGTGGATAAACTGCGGCTGGCCATCGCTCTTGAGGGTGTTGAGAGTGACGATCCGTTCCCATCCATCTGCTTTCACTTTGCCGCGATTACGGTACAGAACCTTCAGGAAATTCTGCCAGATGTAGCCGTTATTCTGCTCCGCAAGAATCAAGAGCTGGCCGGAATTGTACAGCTCCAGCAAGAGTTTCTCGTCGATTGACGGCATATCCACGACGCCGACTGGAATGCCTGCAGCCGCACATTTCGTCGCTGCCGCCAGCGCTTCGTGCACCCCGCGGCCGCTGCTGATGATGGTCGCACGATCCGCGGGGCTGCTGCGCAGGCGATGCCCCGTACCAAAAGAAAATACATAGTCGCTGCCGTAAAGCACGGCAGAGCCAGTGCGCATCACGCGCAGGTAAACCAGGCCGCGATTGCCTTCCATGATCCATTTCATGATGGAAAGCATTTGCTGCGGACACGAGACGTCGACAATCTTCAACTGACCGACCGCATCGAATGTCGTGCTGTCGTCGTTACCCATGTGCGTAGCGCCGTTGGTGCGCGTCTCGAAATTTGCGGCAGTCGCCAGGAACGTTAAATCGAGGCCGTGGCCTTCACTGAGCCAGCCGTCGGGCGCCTCGATGGCTTCCTGCCGTTCCTGGGCACCGACCGCAATCCGGCGCAATACCTTCCAATCGAAGAAGGGACAGAAGGTGCTAACCCAGGTGTTACAACCCAGCGCAGCGAACGCCTCGCCAATCAGCATCATGTTCGCTTCGGCGACGCCTACATTGAGCGCTCGCTTCTGATCGACTGCGGCAATGCCCGCTTCCAGCCCACTGGTGGAGGCTAGATCGGCGTCGATCGAGACCACAGCCGCGTCTCTCGCGCAAAACTTTCATCGCCGCGGTCACAATGTCTGAGGCCGCATACTCTTTTTTGGGATCGATTTGTGGCAACAGCTTGGCGTCGTAAGCGATGCGTTTGTTTCGCGGAGGGACACGCGTGGTGAGCACCGGTCCAACGACCGTCTTTACTGTGTTGCCCGTAGAGTCGACATCGAGGTGCATGCGCTGCGCCGCTTCAAGCAGAGTGTCTCTGGCCGCTTCGCCTTCGGTGCTGCCGCCGAGCCGCTCGCAGTAAAGAGTGAATTCATCGACCCGGGCCTGGCGCTGATTCGACTGGAGTTCATACTCCTGGGCGATCACGCTGTCCGGCATCGTGACTTTGTGCTTATTCAGGAAATCGGAGAACGAACCAAAGCCCTTTCTGCTGTTGCAAATGATGGCCGTTGGCATTCCATTGCGCGGACCGAAGCGAAACTTCTCCAGCGCCGCAACCACGCCGTCATATTGCGTGGCGTCGACGTTAAACGCCTGCCATCCGAAGGAGCGAAAAACCGCCTCCAACTCGGGCATGGGAAAAATCATGCGGGTATGAAGGTCGAGCTGTCCGTTATTGCGGTCGACGAGCACACACAAGTTGTCGAGATGGTTTTGTCCCGCGTACATCACCGCTTCCCAGATGGGGCCTTCCTGCAACTCGCCATCGCCTGTCATGCAATAGGAGTCGAACCGCGGGCTGCTGTGGCCGGCGATGGCAAAACCCTGGGCGACACCAAACCCCTGCCCCATCGGACCGGTGGCAATGTGCACGCCGGGCAGAATGGGGCCCGGATGTCCATTCAGAATGCTGGCAAACGAGCGCGAGTTTTTGAGCGTCTTGCGATCGAAGTAGCCGAGTTCGGCATAAATGGAGGCCAGCGCAGCAACGGCATGTCCCTTGCTCAGGGTGAAAATATCCTGCCCCCGGCGCGTAGGATCTTCGATGTCCAACTGAATGAAGCCACCGTAGAAGAGCGCGACCAGCGGGAATGATGGAGGAGAAAGCGCCGCCTGCGTGAAGGCCCTTGTCGACCGCGTCGCGGCTTTGCTCAAGGGTGAGCAGACGGATGTCGGAGTCTTTGATGGCGAGCAACTTCAGAATGCCGTGACGCACGGCGTGGTCTTGATCACGGAAAAATTCCCGGTTCAGTCGTTCATGCCGAACAGCGGTATATGCAGGGTTCTTCATGTTTCCTTCTCGCCGGCTACTTGCCGACCCAGCCGCCATCGACGTACAGCGACTGGCCGGTCACATACTGGGCCTCGTCCGAAGCAAAAAATGCAGCTACTGTTCCAATCTCGCATGGCTGTCCCGTGCGCCCCAACGAGATCTGGCGAGACCACTCCAGCCAGGACGCTGGGGTCGGGATGATTCAGCACCCACTCGATCATAGGGGTCTCAATCAAACCCGGATGGATGCAATTAACCCGGATCCCGAGAGCGCCCATCTCGGCAGATAGATTGCGGGTAAGCGCCTCGATGGCCAGCTTCGCCGGCGCATAGTGCGTACGCCCGGGCAAAACCTTGCCCGCCTGGATGGAGCCAATATTGATGATGGAACCGGGGCGGCCGGCGGCCACGGCGTGGCGGCAGAAGACCTGGCAGCAGAGCCATTCCCCACGCAGGTTGACGTTGACCACATCGGCCCATTGCTGGTCTGTAAGTTCCAGGAACGGAACGATGGTCTCGATGCCCGCGTTGTTGACTAATATGTCGACCGGCCCGAGTTCCTTCTGCGCCCGATCGAACATGGCCTCGACCTGCGCGCGCTCCCTGACGTCTGCCTCGACTACGAGCGCTCGCCGGCCTCTGCTCTTGACAAATTCCGCAACCGCGCAAGCCTTTTCGCACGACCCGACGTGGTTGATGACGAGATCTGCGCCTTCCTCCGCGAATACTTCCGCAATGCCTTTGCCGATTCCCTGGCTGGCTCCGGTAATGAGCGCTACTTTATTGCGGAGCTTCATGTGCACCCCATTGCACTTCGTTTCGAACGCTTAGTGAATCGTCCAGCCACCATCAACCATCAGCACGTGCCCGACCACCATATCGGAAAGGGGGCTGGAGAGAAACAGTACCGCGCCGACCAGATCCTCGGGCTGATTCCATCGTCCACGTGGAATCATTTCCTTGGTCGCCCATTCTTTATAGCCGGGGCGTTCCAGAATATTTTTTCGTGACTCGGTTTCGGTAATGCATGGCGCGACTACGTTGACCAGCACGCCGTCCTTAGCCCACTCCAACGAAAGGGCACGAGACAGATGATGAACGCCCGCTTTGGCGGCGGCGTAGACCGACCGTCCCTTGAAAGCAATCTCTCCAAAGTTGGACCCAATATTGATGATCCGCCCCCCGCCTTGCGGAATCATGACTCGGGCCGCGGCCTGGCTGGCAAAAAATACGCTTTTCAGGGTGGCCGCCATGGTGCGGTCGTATTCCTCTTCGCTCACGTCAAGCGCGGGCGTCGTCCCGGTCCAGCCGGCGTTGTTGACCAGGATGTCGATGCGTCCGAACGCCGCATGCGTCTGGTCCATCAACGCTCGAACCTGGTCGACCTGCGCAACGTCGGTCTGCACGATCATTGCCTTGCGTCCCAGCGCCTCAATTTCGGCCTGAACCGCTTTGATCTCATCCTGGCGATTATCAGGATATTTCGCGAGCACCACGTGGGCGCCGGCTCTCGCCAATCCGAGCGCGATGGCGCGGCCGATCCCCTGGGAGGCTCCAGTGACAACGGCAACTTTATCGTGTAGTCCGAAACCCGAGTAATCCACGCGTCCGGAATTTACAGTGCCCATGGATGTGGACCCTCTTGCACTCTATCTTTTCTATTGCTTCCTTCAAGATCAGCTGCCAAATGAAAGCGGCAGCTCGGGGTCATCGGAAGGACCCAAATAGTTTGTACAGTATGCGATATTAGTTGCGTAATATCCAAAGTAGGCTACCAGCCAAGTATAGGTTAGTCAAGCAAAAGGAGGATCGTTGAAGCTGACCTCAAGGCTAACAAATGAACCTTACTTTTGCCCCGACTCAGGTAAAGCAAACACGTAAAATCCCTGGGTTTGCGGCGCATTCGCCGCTGGTTCCACGGTGGCCCGTTCTCCACCGGGGCCCAGGTGCTTGAGGCTGGGCCTTGCGCTGAAGGCCAGATATTCCTGCCCATTCACCTCGAAGACTGCCGGGATACCCTCCGGCCCGGCGGGCATCACCTGTTCCCAAAGTACCTTTCCCGTATCTTTGTCGTAAGCCCGGATGGTTGCGTCGGAGATAGTTCCGGAAAAAATCAGACCTCCTGCCGTGACCACCACGCCGCCTCGCGGCCAGTAACTTCCCGTATCTTTGATTCCCCTGGCGGCCAGCTCCGTGACTGCGCCCAGTGGGATCTGCCACTTGATCGTTCCCTTGTTCAAGTCATAGGCGGTGATGGTCGACCACGGTGGTTTGTTGGCTGGCAGGCCTTCGCTCGAGTTCATGTACCCGTAGCCGGTCCAGTAACGCGTAGCGGGAGCTCCAGGTGCCGGGGGCGGCGGAGGCGGCCGCGGAGCTGAGAGGTATGCAAGTACGTCAGGCGGCACATGCGCTTTCGACGGGTGCTGAAAGATAGGCGACCAGCGCATCGACTTCTTTTTCGGAGAGGCTGGTGAAGGCGGGCATAGGTGAGGCCCCATTCTGGATGGTGCTCTTGACCCGGTCCGCGCTGATCCGGGAGACAACATCGACCAGCGAGGGAATCGATGGCGGTTGGCCGGTCAACTCTGCGGTGTGACATGACTGGCAATTCTGTATATAGAGAATGCGGCCTTCGGTCTCGGGCGAGCCTGTCATCTGCCGTTTCGGCGGATTCGGCTCGAGCTTGATCATCGAGGGTGCGTTCTTGGCTGTCGATATACAAGGTACCGGTCGGCGGGTCGACCGCTCCGCCGCCCCAATTGCCTCCGCCATTGTTGCCCGGCATCTCGACCGTATCTTTCAAGCCGGCCGGCGTAAAGATTCCTTCATTGCGGGCGTTCTGTAGCTGCTCCTTGATCTTCGCGCGCTCCGCGGGATCGCTGATATACGGATCGACGTCATCGGGAGTGAATGACTGCGTGGCGAATGGAGGCGGTGCGGTAGGGAACGGTTGCGTGGGCCAGGAGTGTTCGCCGGGCATGTCGGACTGGGGGACAGCGCGTTCGACGATCGGCCAAATGGGCTTGCCGGTTACGCGATCGAAGACATAGAGAAAGCCGTTCTTCCCCGCCACCGCGACAATGTCCACCATCTTGCCGTCGTGCTTCACTGTCAGCAGCTTGGGCGCAGTGGTGAGGTCATAATCAAATAAATCGTGGTGAACGGCCTGGAAATGCCAAAGATATTTTCCCGTTCGGGCATCGAGCGCCAGCAGGCAGTTGCCGAAGAGATCTGCGCCGGTACGATCGGCGCCATAGAAATCGTAAGTAGGGGATCCCAACGGAAAGTAGGCGATGCCGCGCTTTTCATCGATCGTCATCCCACCCCAGTCGTTGGTCCCGCCTATGTACTTCCAGGCATCTTTCGGCCAGGTATCGTAGCCAAATTCGCCGGGGTGGGGAACGGTATGAAAAATCCAGACCATCTTGCCGGTGAGAACGTCATAGGCCCGAATATCGCCTGGAGGGGAGTTGTACTCTTCCCCTGTTGCGGAGCCGAGAATCAGCAGATTTTCAAATACCCTGCCCGGGCTGCCCGGATTCGATCTGCCGGATTGTTTTCGGATCGCGGCCCAGGCCTTCGCGCAAATCGACATTGCCATGGTCACCAAAGGGTCCACCAGTTTGCCGGTGCGGGCATCGACGCGCATGCAGGATGTTGTTCGGTGGAATAGAACAGCCGGCGGTCGTTGCGGTCTTTGCTTTCCCAGTAGTTGATGCCGCGGTTGGTGATATTTCGCGGCGTGTCGTTGTCGTGAACCCAAATTCCTTTCCGGTCACCGCGTCCAGCGCCACCAGGTTGTTATCCTTTCCCACCACGTACATGACCCCATCGACGACCAGCGGGTTGAAGCCATAACGAAAACCATTATTGCCTGCGGGATAAAACCACACCTGCTGCAACTGGGCTACGTTTGACTTGTTGATTTGCGTCAGGGCGGAGTATTGCGCGGAGTCCGCGCTGCCTTCGTAATCGCTCCAGGTGGTATACGCCTGGTGGACTTTGGTCCCGGCCTCGACTGGTTGATGGTCAACACCGGCAATCCAGCGCGGCAACCGCGGCGGTAAATGCGCCAACTACCCTCCCCAGAGTTCGTTCCATCGTGTCCCTTGTTTCAATCCATTCGCATCGGTCCCCGATTCTCGATCTGTAAGAACAGATTCAAGAAGGGTCCGGAAATGCAGTCGCTAGAACGTGATCCTTCCCGCCATCTGCAGCAGCCGAGGAGTATTCAGATCGGTGGTGATGTTGCCGAATTGCGCATTTCCGACGACACTGTTCGGGCTACCGAATTGCACACGATTGAACAGGTTGAACGCCTCCACCCGGAACTGGAAGGTAACATTCTCACGGATCGGCGTGTCTTTGTAGAGGGCAAAGTCATAGTTCGCGACCCCAGGAGTGCGCAGTTGATTATCCGTTCTGGATTCGTTGCCGTAGGTGAACAGCGGCACCGGGATGCTGTTGAAGCAGGAAAGATTGAAATAGTTATTCGAGCGCCCTCCAACTTGCCCAGCCGATTGAAGATGCTGCCCCCAATCGCCTTTGCGCAGCCGGGAGTAAAGTTGGGTCTGGTGTTACTTCCATAAGCATAGGTGGAGATGTTATTCGTCGCATTGGTAAAGCCCAATGGATAACCGGCCTGGAAAGTGGTTACTCCGTTCACTCCCCAACCGGCGGCGACCGCATTGGCGATACCGGACAGGTTGGAAAGAAACATCCGTCCCTTTGCCGATGGGAAGCTCATACACATAGCTGGCCACCAGCCGCTGCCTGGAATCGAAGCTCGAAAGCGAGTATTCACCTTGAAGATTATTCGTGTCCTGGAAGCCCGCCGTCGTCGTCGAGTCCAGCCAACTGGTCAGGTACTCCGCATTGGTCATCAACTTTGAAAAGGTGTACGCACCCAGGAAAGTTCCGCCGGCTGCGAAACGCTTTTCGAGTTTCATCTGCAGCGAATCGATAGTTGCTTACACCGACATAGTTTCCTGAATTCGAGATACTGCCATACTGCGGAAATGGCCTGGCTAACTGGTTCGCAGTGACGTTCGCATTTTGTAGGACGCCTTGCGAGATTTTCCCGTAGAACGGATTCGCCACCGATTTGGTGAAGAAGCAGTCCTTCAGATCGCCGCTGGCACACGTGGGGTCCTGATGAGCCTGATTCAGAGTGTTGTCCGGCACCTGGTTGATGGTGCGGCTGATGGGAAGATTCGCGCCGTGCAGGCCCGCGTACGCCACCTCGAGAGCGATGCCCATGGGAAGCTGGCGCTGCACCGCGAAGTTCCACTGATACGTTGCGCCATTGGGTTCTGTCGCCAGCAAAGCCTGCGGATTTCCACCGAGAAGGATCTGCTGATAGTTCGGGTTGCGATGCGGCGGCCCAACCAGCCCATTCGGATAAGGATTGTCCGAGTGTGTTCGCCGGAGTCTGGTTGCTGTTGGTGGATTGCACCATCAGGTTGTTGATGAAGTTAATGCCGGCCTGAAGCGGGGCCTCGGGAAACTGCAGATCGGACGGGATGATGAATCTGCCCCAGCCCAGCCGGACCACGGTGGCATCATTCAAACGGTATGCCAGCCCGAGACGTGGCGAGAAGATATCGAAGTGTTCGTTCCTGACTCCGCTCGCCGGATGCTGCGGAGTATTCACCAGATCAAATGCCCCGGGAACGCCGACGATCGGGTTCGTTTCGGTCGGATTAAACGTATCGGCGTAGCCGTGCCGCGCGACATAGACTCCAGGAATTTCATAACGCAAGCCCAGAGTAAGGGTCAGTTTGTTGTTTGCCTGCCAGGTGTCCTGCGCGTAGTAGCCCTGGTAGTAAATCGTCTGCAGAGTCGGAGGGGCAATCTGAACCGTCTGCGAAGTGCCCGAAACTGCCGTACCACTCACGTCTCCCAGCAGGAAGGATGCGAACGGGTTGCCTGTGGAGCCCGGACTTGTAGCGCTCTGGCCGGTGAAGACGTTGTCAAAGGTGAAGACACCGCCGGGAGAATTGTTTTGAAAATATGCCATCTCCAGACGGCGCAAATCGGCGCCGGCTTTGATCGTGTGCCGTCCGAGGATCTTGGTAAAGGTCGGGGCGATTACGTAATTGTTATTGATCGAGAAAATCAGCCCAGTGCCGACCCCGTTATACGTAGGATTTGACATGGAGATCGACGGTACGAGTCGTCGATGGAGAGAAACCGTTGTACTGCGCAATCTGCGAAAAATAGCCAGGGAAACCAAGCTTGGTTTCATCATAGCCCAACGTTCCCGGCGTTCTCTTGTAGTTCCAGCGCAGGAAGGAAAGATGAATATCGGCGATGGTTGTGGGATTGAAAATGTACGTATCGCCAATCACTGCCTGTTGGGTCGTGAATGCTTCGGGCGAGATGGGGTCACCGCTGATCAAGCCGTTGTTGTATGGTTCGGCGCCATGGTTCTTCGATCTCCACCAGGTATAGCGCTCGAACAAACTCTGCTTTGAACTGAGCGTTTGGTCTCCGCGGATCGTGTATTGGTCGTTGATGCCGCCTGCATTGCCAAACCTGGAGAAATTGTTGATGCCTGGTGCCGTTTGCGAGCTGACGGTGGGAGCAGCCCAGTAGGGAAACGCGATCAGGTTTTGGCTACCGTGCTGAAGCGGCTCGCGGGAATGATGTTGTTGGGAAATTGTTGCCGGGTCGGCTGGGTTCCGGCCAACTGCGCCGCCGTGCAGGCTGGGTTGCCGTTGTAGCCGCAAGTGGTGAGCGGGTCGTAGATCTTGGTTGCCCGTCTGCGAAAAATCGCCCGTTCTCATGGGCAACGTGGGTACGTTGTAGACGTACATCTTGCCCTGAGCCTGCCGGTATCCCTGGTAATCACCAAAGATAAACATCTTGTCTCTCTTGATCGGGCCGCCAATGTTGGCGCCGAATTGGTTTTGATGGAATGGCTGCTTGCCGGTGTTGTTCCGCTTGGCAAAGAAGTCGTTCGCGTTCAGAACCGTGTTGCGAAAGTATTCGTAGGTCGTGCCATGAAACGAGTTCGTTCCCGACTTGGTGGCCATGTTGATCACGCCGCCTGTGTACATGCCAAACTCGGCGGTGTTGTTGTTGGTCTGAACCTTGAATTCCTGAATAACGTCCTGGTCGGGTACCAGCTCCACCGTGTTTCCGTACGAGGTGTTCACGGGCGAACCATCGACCAGCACCGAGCTCTGGTTTCCGTTGCCGCCCCCAATTTGATAATTGCCGGCAGCAAACACATTCTGCCCGGTCAGGTTGCCCGAGGAGCTGCCCTGCGGGACAACACCCGGCACCAGGGACACCAACGCCAGAACGTTGCGCCCATTCAGCGGAATATTCGTGACCGCTTTGCCCGCGACCACTTGCCCCAGGGAGGCGGTTTCCGTTTGCATGATCGGCGCCTGCGAGCTGACCACGACTTGCTGGCTGACCGCCCCGACCTCCATGTTCGCGTTTACCCGGAACACCTGGTCGACCTGCACCACGATCTGATCGCGGGTGTAGTGCTTGAACCCGGTGCCCTCCATTTCGATCTTGTAGACGCCTGGCTGCAGCAAAACGAACTGGTAGTTGCCGGAGGAGTCTGTGGTCGCGTTATGGCTCTCGCCTGTCTCTGTGCTGGTCAGGGTGACGGTCGCTCCGGCTACCGCAGCTCCCGATGAGTCCGTCACGGTTCCGACAATCGAACCCGTGGTGGTTTGACCGAGGGCGACGAGAGAGAACACAGGCTAAAACATAGTGCGATTGCTAACAGCGTCCGGCCGACCGATCCTCGAAATGCCTGCATGGGTATTGACCTCATTTTTTAAGAGTCGATGTGTGTTCGTATTATGCAATTGCTTTTGCACCGACACCGAGGGACGCTATCACGCGCTATAAACCACAGTCAAGAAAGTATTTTTTGAGTATTGAAGTAATTCGGAAACAAGGCCTTGCGGGGTGGCCTTGAGAACTGCTTGTTGATTGCTTTGGAGGAAGCCGAACGCAGCTGCGGAGAGGGATGACTTCACCCAGTATGAGTCGAAAAGCGTACCCCAGCGGCTAAAGCCGTCGTTGGCATGGCTTTTATGGCACGGCTGAACCCGTGCCCTTCGTTCGACAGTCTCCTCCCCAGCCTCTCAGGTGCTGTCCAAATTGGCCAACCGAGAAATCTAATCTGGACAGGTGTCCCTTCGGGACTCCGCCGAACCGTGCCCTTCGTAAAGAGACTTTCTGTGCGTTTTCCCGGCTTCCCCCAGAAAATATAGGTCCCGCTTCGGGTGGAAGTGACCACATCGATCCTTCCATCGCCGTTCAGGTCGACTGCGAGCACATCCGATCCCGCTCCGGAGCGGTTGTGTATCAATTGCGGCATCAGCTCCGCACCTCCCGGCGCCTTCGGGATTGCGGACTGTCTTGTACCAGTAGAGAACCGCGGGGCCATAGGGATCGGAATCGTAGTAATCATCCAGATGCGACCAGAATCGCTTGCCCACGATAAAGTCGGGGATCCCGTCCCCATCCACGTCGGCGATGGCGGTGCCGTGCAATTCAGAGAAGGTGACGCCTCCGGCATTCCTGGTGTTGTAGTTGTCCATCACCAGATGTTTTATGAACGTGATCTCGCCGTTCTTATCCCGCTTCTGTTCAAACCAGGCGAGGCCCCAGCCATGCGCTTGCAGGCTGGTGACGACGTCGTTGAGTCCGTCGCCATTCACATCGTAGACGCCAATCTCGCTGCCGCCGGCAGACGCTCGCGCCCAGTCGCCAAAGGCCACGGGATGATACTTCCACAACTGATCGCCGCTTCCGGCGGGAGGTTGTTCCCACCACCCGTCGGCGCCCAGAATGTCCATCCGTCCATCGCCATTGATATCGCCCGCGCCAATGCCGTGCGCAGGCCACGGGCCTTTCTCTGAAACCGTGTGGACCGTCCAGGTCCCCGTGGGATTAGCGGGATCCGGCTTGGCATAGCGCATATAGCCTTCTGCCTCATACACCAACTCCGGCTTACCATCGCCGTCCACATCTTTCAGCACCGTCTCTTCACTCTGGATCACCGGGACTACTTTGTATTTATCCCAACGCCGCGACTCTCCCTTTGGGTTCACATAAAGAACGGCGCCGTCTTTGCCGCCTCCCGCATGGCTGGTCGTCAGAACGTCGGGCCAGCCGTCTCCGGTAAAGTCGTAGGCGTGTTCCACCCAGTCGTTCATGGAGTATTGCGTCGAAGCGTTATAGGCCTGGGCGGGATAGATCTCTCGCGAGGTCAGAAAAGTCCGGGACCAAAGTAAATGAACGGGACCGGAGACAATATCCATCTTGCCGTCATGATTGAAGTCCGCGGCCGCAGCCGACCAGCCGTAGTAGTAGGGGCTCAGTCGCTGCATGCGAAATCCGCTCCCGACTTCTTCTGCAAGATCTTTCTTGGTCGGCGAGATCTTTGTAGGCGACGTTCTTGAATCGGACTTCGCAGTCTTTGCCGACGATAGAGCGCAATCGGGCCGTACCCATTCATTTCTTCCGTCGCCACGCTGGCCTGGCCCCCACCGTTGTTCATGAAGAGCACGAAGGATATCGGCGTCGAGCAGGAGCTCGATCTCATTCCACTCCCCTTCGCGAATGCCCTGCTGCGGCCTGCTGATCGGGATGATCACACCGGGAGGGGCACTCGGTAGTGTCGGGAAAGGGCGGGCACGGGAGCAGAAGGGTCAGGCGGAGGCGGCGCAAACCTGATTTGGCCCCCGGCGGACCGCAGGGGCTTCTGCTGCAAGTGGGTTTCCGTCTTGATCCAAGGTGAGCGTTATAACCCTTCAGCTCGTTATCCTTAATCGCCAGGAAGGTTCCCTGCATGCCTTCCGGCGCAGGGCGCAGCCGAAGCAGGACACCGGTATCGCAGGAACCCTCACACTGAAAGGAAGCGTAGAGGCCGGCATCCTGAAATGACCGATCAAGCACCAGCCATCCGGATCCCCCTGTGCCTTTGCCAACGATTTCGCCGTGATCCGCAGACCAGGCGGCCTTCCCCAGGGTGTGCCAGCCGGCCAACGTGGATCCTCCTCCGTCGGGGTGGAAGCTCGGCCCGCTCAGTGGCGTTGGTGTTTCCTGGCCTCGTGTGTTGGCGACGGGGATCGCGATCAGAGCGAGAGTAACCACTGAGGCGGACAAAACCCTCGCTGTGTACCGCTGGAAGAACATGGGCCCACCCTCATCCCGGCGACCCGTTGCTCCGTTCGCATTATGCAATGGCAATTTCATTAAGCCGGGGAACGTTATCATGCCCAGCAAACGACAGTCAATCGGCATCGTAGACTCAGCAAGGGAGTCCAATGACAAAAGTGGGCGGTACTTTTCGCGGCGGAATCATCAGCCTGTTCGCACTCGCAGCGCTCCTGCCGACCGGCTATGCCCAAGATTCCATGGTGCGTGTGCGCTATCACGAGGGGACCGCTCGCGGGTTTCTCGTACTGCGGAGCGAGACCGGGGCGATTCTGGCCTCTGGTGAGTTTTCCCAGGTTCCACGTGGGGACACGGTCAAGGTTCGAGTCGTCTTTCACTTCCGGGACGGGTCGCTGGACGATGAGACTGCGCTCTACGCACAGAAGTCAACCTTTCGCCTGATCACCGACCGGCATATCCAGAGGGGCCCATCCTTCCCTGAGCCCTTAGACATGACCATCGATGCGCGCTCGCAGCTCGTGAGTACCCGCGGCTTGTCCCAAGGCGGTGCAGCGGTGAAGTCGGAGCATGTGGATCTGCCGCTTAGTCTGGCCAATGGCTTGCTCTTCAATTTGATCAAGAACCTTCCCAAGGATTCTCCACGGATCCTGGTCTCATATCTTGCCCCCTCGACCAAGCCGCGGTTGGTGAAGCTTGCGATTGCGATGGAGAAGGAGCAGCAGTTCACCATCGCCGGCCGTCCCTGCAAAGCGGTAGAGTGGGACGTCAAGCCCGAGCTTGGAGGCCTTACTGGCCTGGTGGCTCCCATCATCGGCAGGCAGCCGCCAGATTTGCACGTGTGGATCATAGAGGGCGGCGTGCCGACCATCGTTCGGGTGGATGCGGCGTTGTATACCGGTGGGCCTGTCTGGAGCATTCAACTGGCCAGCCCCGTCTGGTAACAGTGGAGGGGTATGGCTGAAAAAGTCGAACTGTATGACGGCGAATACGGAAACTACGATGCCGACGTCTACCGCCAGGTAAGACTAGAGACCTACGGCGTAGATTTCGGCCAGACGAGTTGGGTTACAACCGAGGAATCCGCGCAGATTCCAATCTCGCTTGGACTCACCAGCAATTCATCGGTGCTGGAAATTGGTTGCGGGTCTGGGGTCTATGCGCTGCACCTTGCACAATCGATCGGGTGCAGCGTCACCGGTCTGGACATCAACGCACTGGGCGTTCACAACGCGAATCAACTCGCCTTGCACCGCGGGCTGGATCGACAGGCGACTTTTGCAGTATGCGATGTTTCCAAGCCTTTGCCGTTCGCGAGTGAATCCTTCGATGCCGTGTTTTCCAATGACGTGGTGTGCCACATTCCGGGAAGACCGTCACTCATTGCTGAAATGTACCGGGTACTGAAGCGCGGCGTCGGGCAAATGTTATTCAGCGACGCGCTGGTGATCGGAGGCGTGGTTTCGCAAGAGGAAATCGCCACCCGCAGTTCGATCGGCTTTTATTTGTTCAGTCCTCCGGGAGAGAATGAACGATTCATCCGCGAAGCCGGGTTCAACGATCTCACCGTGTTGGATACGACGGACCATGCGGCACACATCGCGGCGCGATGGCACCAGGCCCGGCAGCAATACAAAGACAAGCTCGTAGCTGCGGAAGGTGAAGCAAACTGGGCAGGTCTGCAGCGCTTCCTTTCTTGTGTGCATGCACTCACAGAGGAAAGACGTTTGCTCCGGCTGCTGTACCAGGCGCAAAAAGCGGCTTAGTGCTCGAAGATCAGCATGACGTAGGCGAGAAAAAGTAAAAGGTGCACTGCGCCCATAAGAACGTTGGTTCGATTGCTGGTGAAGGTAAGCCCGCACATCGCCAGGGTAAGAACCAGCAACACCGAATCCGCCGGACCGAGGCCCAGCATCACCGTCTTTCCGGTAATTAAGCCAATCGTCAGAACCGCGGGAATGGTCAGCCCGATGGAGGCGAGCACCGAACCCAACAGGATGTTGATCGAGCGCTGCAGATCATTCGCCAGCGCCGCGCGCGTCGCACTGAGCGATTCGGGGGACAAGATCAACGCCGCCACCAGGAAGCCTCCCAGCGCCATCGGCGCATGGAGAACTTCGATCCCGTGGTCGATGGGAAGGGCAATCTCCTCCGCGAGCACGATGATCGGTAGCAGGTACATGACCAACAACATCGCATGATAGGTAAGCGAATTGGTTGGGCCGTGGCCTGCGTGAACGAGCGGTCTCGCTGCTCGCCGGCGATTGCTTTCGCCGCCGCCGGCCTCACGAAATATTCGCGGTGCCTGCGGTTCTGGATGACCAGGAAGAGGCTATAGATCCCGATGGACATGACCGCCAGAAAGATGGACTGGAAGGCGGACAGCGTAGGTCCGGGAGAGGCCTTGGTGAAGTTCGGCAGCACCAGGCCGAGCACCGTCAACGGCACGATCAGGGACAAAAATGAGTTTGCCCCCTGCAGATTGTATTCCTGCTCGTGGTGGCGTAAACCACCAAGCAGCAATGCGACGCCAATCATGCCATTGAGCACGATCATGGCGATCCCGTACATGGTGTCGCGCGCCAACGTGGGCTTGCCCTCGCCAGTGAGCATGACCGCTGAAATCATCATCACTTCAATGCCAATGACGGAGAGCGTAAGCACCAGCGTTCCCAAGGGCTCACCCAGCCGTATCGCCAGGCTCTCCGCATGATGCACAACGGCAAAGGCCGCAGCCATGATGACGGCAAAGAGCCAAACCAGCATCAAGGCAAACCAGAGTGGATTCGAGAGGTCGGCGAGCCAGCCTTTGCCAAACAGCAAAAACAACGCCATCGTGGCGAACGCGACAGCCAGAAGCCACTCCCGCCGCAAGCCTGCAAGGGGGCCCGGTTTAACCAGCCGCTTCAGCACTCATGCCAGTAGTCGTATCAGAAAATGAAGTGCAATATGGATGAGCATTCATGCTGGCGCGAGCATGGACAAGAACGTCTTTGAACACAGTTCGAGTTCGCTCACGTGCGGAGCGGTATCGAGCAGCGACCTAAGCGGTCAGGAGATGCCCGAAATGATCTTCCGATATTCGTCCTCGGTAAAGGCCCGGAGCGTTTCCGTCCGCACGCCTCCTTTCGCCGCGAGAGAAAGGCTGATGCGGGCGAGGGTCGCGTCATCGGGAGCGTCGACGCACGATCGCCATGTCGTATTGGCCCATCAGCATGTAGAAGCTGATAACTTTGCCCCCGGCAAGCTCGATGGCTTTCTTGCCGGCGTCCAGGCGAGCCGGGCTGTCCTTGATTTTTTCCACGCCCTCTTTTGTCCAGCGCATTAAGGATAGGTAAGTCGGCATGAGTACACCTCGGCGCGAATTATAGACCCGATGCGTGACAATGCTGCGCGGACGTAAACTGGGATCCATGACCTGGCTTTTCTGGGCCGTCCTCTCTGCTCTTTTCGCCGCCGCAACTGCTTTGCTGGCCAAGGTCGGCGTTGCCCATGTGGATCCGAACCTGGCTACCGCGATTCGCACCTCGGTGGTCGTGGTCTTTGCCTGGACCATCGCTCTCAGTCTTGGTACGCACGCTGGTCTTGCGCAGGTTGGCCGCCGCAGTTGGCTGTTCCTGATCGCTTCAGGCCTGGCAACCGGCTTGTCGTGGATTTGTTATTTTCGCGCGCTCTCCATGGGAGAGGCCTCGAAGGTAGCTCCCATTGATAAGTTGAGCGTGGTCTTTGTCGTCCTGCTGGCATGGCCGCTGCTGGGCGAGACCATTACTTTGCCGAAGGCTGCCGGGGTGGTGCTGATCGCTGCCGGAGCCATCGTCCTGGCGTGGGCCTAGTAGTCGCGGAGTTTCCAGGAAAGGTCCGCTAAACCGCAGATCCCTCGGCTTCGCTCGGGATGACAAAGGGGAGGGTGACACTTCCAGGAAGAATTAGTCGCTGGACATACACCGTCTCAGCACCTGTTCTCAATGGGGCCGCCGCCCTTCCCTTTGTCATCCCGAGCGAAGCCGAGGGATCTGTGGTTTAGCGGACCTCTCCTGGAAATGTTTTTGAACCTACCCTCCGAGTGCTTTCGGCAATTTGTTTGAACCGCTCGACAATGGGGCGCGAATCTCCTGCGAGCCAGGCAAGCTCAATATTGCTGACCGCCTTTGCGCCACGAAGCGGCACACAGACCACCTCGGCTGAGGCGATGTGGCGCACACATGCGGGGGCGATCGAAACTCCCTGCCCGGCAGCGATCAGGCGCAGGATGGTGAGCCAGTGCGAAGCCTCCTGCACAATTTGTGGACGAAACCCGTGCTCTTCGCAGAGCGTTAGCGGCTTCTCATAAGCACGCGCACCCGCGCTGCGGGGATAGTACACAAACGGTTCGTCACGAAGCGCAGCAACCGAAATGCTCTTTTGTTTAGCGCTCGGGTGGGTCGCCGGGAGCACCGCGACGAAAGGCTCGGAGAGGATAGTGGTGACCTCCAAGCCTTCAAACGGATCTCCATCGCGCAGTATCCCGGCATCGAGGGTGCCATTTTCCAGGCCCTCAGTCACCAATGCCGTGAAGGACTCATGCAGATGCAAACGGACCCGCGGATAAGCCTCGCGGTAGGCACGGAAGATGCCGGGCAGCGTTGTCAGCATCGCTGATCCGATAAAACCGATATGCAAAGAGCCCACATCGCCACGGCCGATGCTGCGTGTCTCATCGATATCGCGCTGCACGTTGCGCAGCGTTCGCCGCGCGCGCTGCAATAATGCCTCGCCGGCATGGGTCAGGCTGACAGAGCGTGAAGTCCGGGTGAAGAGCGGATATCCCAACAACTCCTCCAGCTTGCGTATTTGTTGCGATAGGGGCGGTTGAGCAAGATGGAGGCGCTCCGCGGCGCGGCCAAAGTGCAACTCCTCTGCAACTGCAACGAAGTAACGCAGGTGACGCAATTCGATATCGCGATCCATATCTGATGAATCTTAATACAGAGAAACAAGATATTGGACGTAATCGATCTTCGCGAGCAGACTGCTGTTAGGGAGAGATAGAAATGCATAATGACCAGATGCAGATGTCGGGCTTGCAGCCTGCGGCCAGTCTTCCGGAGATCGAGATTCGACCACTCCGTTCTGGGGAGGACGCGACGGCCTTCAGGACCTTGAATGAAGAGTGGATCACCCGGTATTTCACTCTCGAGAAGGCGGATCGCGAAACTCTGGGCGATCCGGAAAACAAGATCCTCAAGAAGGGAGGCTTTATTTTCATGGCCTACCTCAACGATCAAGCTGTTGGCTGCGTCGCTTTGATTCCTATCGGCGGCGGGGTCTACGAACTTTCGAAAATGGCGGTCTCGCCAGAGGTCCGCGGGCTTGGAATCGGCCGCAAGTTGCTGCTGCATACGGTCGCACAGGCCAAGCGGATCGGGGCGAAGTCCTTGTTCTTAGGCAGCAATGCCAGGCTCGAAAACGCAGTGCATCTGTACGAGTCCATTGGCTTTCGCCATGTGCCTCCGGAAAGTCTGCCTGCCATGCCGTATACCCGCGCCAACGTGTTTATGGAACTGCCTCTCTAACGGAGGATTAGGCTTCCTCCCGGCCGGGAATCGAGGACAATAGAAATGACCTATGCGAAAACCCCTACTCGCGCTGGCCGTTTCTGCCTTCGGCATCGGCACCTCGGAATTCATCATCATGGGGCTGCTGCCGGACCTTGCGCACAGCTTCCAGGTGAGTATTCCGAAGACCGGGATACTGGTTTCCGGCTATGCGCTCAGTGTCACTCTTGGATCTCCGCTGGTGGCGCTGGCTTTGTCGCACATGGACCGCAAACGGGCGCTGCTGATCCTGATGGGCATGTTCGTAGCTGGAAATGCTTTGTGCGCATTGGCCCCCAGCTTTTTGTTGCTTCTCTTCGCTCGCATTCTCACCGCGCTTTGCCACGGGGCTTTCTTCGGTATCGGTAGCATCGTGGCTTTTCATCTGGTGCCGCGTTCTGAACGGGCGCAGGCAATTACGCTCATGTTCAGTGGCCTGACATTGGCGAATGTGCTTGGGGTTCCCGCCGGAACCGCTTTAGGTCAGGCGTTTGGATGGCGGTTTGCCTTTTGGGCGCTGGTTCCCATCGGCTTGATCGCCGGCCTTGGGCTGCTTCGCATGGTGCCTCACCAGCCGGCGGAGAAGTTGGAGCTCAAGCATGAGTTTCGCGCCGCCCTGCGACCCCAGGTGCAGCTGGTGCTTGCGCTCAGCACCCTGTCTTCGATTTCTTTGTTCTGCGTCTTCACCTACGTCGCGCCAATTCTGGAACAGGTGACGCATCTTTCGCCGGCCGCCGTAACCAGGGTGCTCGTGGTCTTCGGAGTGGGCATCACGGTGGGCAATCTGCTGGGTGGCAGACTGGCAGACTGGAGGCAGATGCCGGTTCTCCTGGCAGGATTCGTGCTGTTGATTGCGATCTTCCTGATCATGCCCTTCGTGGAGCTCACGGTTGTGCCGGCGGTCATCATGATCTTCGTGTGGGGCTGCGTCCACTTTGCTACCGGGTCTCCCTTGCAGGCGCGCATCGTGGATCAGGCCAAAGGAGCGCCGAATCTGGCTTCGACGTTGAATCAGGGGGCGTTCAACCTGGGAAACGCGATCGGCGCAAGCCTTGGCGGCATCATGCTGACCGAAGGTATCGGCTACCGGTATCTCTCGCTGGGGGAGCGCGGCGGTCGCCAGCGTGGCACTATTAGTCGCCCTCATCGCGCTGCGAGTGGAGCAGAACGAACAAAAAAATCACATGGTGCCGGTCTAACCCTTTTGTAACCCGGGCGCACCAGAAGCGGCAACGGGCGTCCTCCGCACGCGCCCATAGAATCAAGAACGGCATGAAGAAGAAACTTCGGGTTGGTGTACTTTTCGGCGGGCGCAGCGGCGAGCATGAAGTCTCTCTGCTCTCCGCCGCCTCAGTCCTCAACGCAATCGATCGCACCCGTTACGAGGTGGTGCCGATTGGCATTACCAAGCAGGGTCGCTGGGTCGTCTCCGGCGATGCAGAGCGATTGCTCGCAGGCGACTTTACCGAAACCAGCTCGAGCACCCTGCGCGCGGGGGATCCGCAACACACCGCGCCGGCCGCGCTGCTGGCTAAGGGACAAGGGGTCATCGTGCCGCCCATGCCTCCCGCAGGGGGTGGACGGGGCGGCACCCTGATGCCCTTCGAGCAAGAGTCATCGTCCATTTCCCCGGCCCACGACGTGCTCCAGTTGGACGTTGTGTTTCCCGTGCTACACGGGACCTTTGGCGAAGACGGAACCATGCAGGGCCTGTTCGAGCTCGCCGGGTTAGCCTACGTAGGATCCGGAGTTCTGGGCTCGGCAACCGGGATGGACAAGGACGTCATGAAGCGGCTCTTCCTTGCTGCCGGGCTTCCCATAACCAGCCACGTCACGTTCCTGCGCCGGGAATGGGAAAAAACTCCGAAGAAGATCATCACCCGGCTCGAAGCCGCGCTCAAGTATCCACTCTTTGTTAAGCCCGCGAACCTTGGTTCTTCGGTGGGTATCAGCAAGGCACATGACCGCAAGGAACTGGGGCCGGCCATCGAACTGGCAGCAAGCTTCGATCGCAAGATCGTGGTGGAACAGGCAGTGGGCAGCCGCGGCAACCGGGCAAAAATGGGCAAGGCGCGCGAACTGGAAGTCGCGGTGTTGGGCAATGATGAGCCGGTGGCTTCCGTGGTGGGCGAGATTGTCCCCGGCAAAGAGTTCTACGACTATGAGGCGAAGTATCTCAGCGAGGGTTCACAAGCCATCATTCCCGCCAAACTGACGAAACAACAAACCCGGCAGGTACAGGCAATGGCGCTCGACGCATTCCGCGCCTGTGACTGCGCCGGTCTGGCGCGTGTGGACTTTCTTCTCGAGGCAGGCGACGCCGGACGGCTTTATCTGAACGAGATCAACACCATGCCAGGCTTTACTTCGATCAGCATGTATCCCAAGCTGTGGGAGGCCTCGGGCATGAAATATCGCGACCTGATTTCACGATTGATTGCGCTGGCGCTGGAACGCAAAGCGGAACAGGAACAAATCTCCTACTCGCGGTGATATGGTCATGAGCGGTAAACTTGCGTTAAGCAAGGAGGGCCCATGACCCTGCTCGATGCACCCACATACGACCCGACCAAGGCGCGCACGCGCAGGAATCTTCTCATTGCCGGCCTGGTCACCTGCCTGCTGCTCGCCGGCTTCCTCTGGTACTTCTGGGATTGGCCGCAAGAGCATCGCGTCAATCAATTCTTCGCAGCCCTCGAAGCGAACGACTTGCCCAAGGCCTTTGGGATCTGGAATCACGATCCCGACTGGCAACAACACCCACAGAAATACGCCTCCTACTCCTACGGACGCTTCGAAGTAGATTGGGGCCACAATAGCGACTGGGGCGACATCAAGACGCACAAGATCACCATGTCGAAAACCGTGGGGTCCGGGGTGGTGATCGGAGTGGAAGTGAACGGCGTCAAGAAGCCTGTCTTCCTGTGGGCGCAGCGCAGCGACAAGACTCTGGGCTTCTCCCCCGTGCAGCTTTCCACGGACTAGGCACTAAACGCGGAGAGCGACTTTTCCAGGCTACCTGGATCTTCCACCTGCGCGCACTTCTGGCTGCGGTCAATCTGTCGCAACAGCCCACTGAGCACCTTGCCGGGACCGACCTCGACAAAGTTAGTGACGCCGGCGGCGATCAGCAACTGCATCGATTCCGTCCAACGAACCGCGCCGGTAACCTGGCGGACCAGTGCATTTCTCAGCGCGGCGGGATCTGTAACCAGCGTGGCATCGACGTTGACCACGACCGGAAGCTTTGCTGGTGAGAAGGATATCTCCTCGAGCACCGGGGCCAGGGCGTCCTGCGCCGGCTGCATGAGGCTGCAATGGAAGGGCGCAGAAACCTGCAGCAGGACCGCCCGTTTGGCGCCGCGTTCTTTGGCCAACACGACCGCCCGCTCGACCGCCGCAGTCGCGCCCGAAATGACAGTTTGTTCGGGACTATTCAGGTTCGCCGGTTCAACCGGCGCGCCCGCCTCCCGCGTTGCATCCGCGCAAACCGTGACCACTGCGTCCGCCGGCATACCGAGAATTGCGGCCATAGCACCTTGCCCCGCAGGCACGGCTTGCTGCATCAACTGCCCCCGGCGGCGAACCGTGCGAGCCGCAGCGGCAAACTCAATGGCGCCGGCAGCAACGTTGGCGGAGTATTCGCCCAGCGAATGTCCGGCAAGATAATCTGCGGTGACCCCAGCAGCGGTTAGAACGCGGAGGGCCGCCACAGAGACTGTAAAGATCGCCGGCTGGGTGAACTCGGTCAGCTTGAGTTGCTCTTCGGGTCCGTTAAAGCAGAGCTCCGCCAGATCGAAGCCAAGTGCCTCATTCGCTTCGTCAAAGGTCTGGCGCGCGAGGGAAAAGGCTGAAGCCAGGTCGCGGCCCATGCCAACATATTGCGAACCCTGACCGGGGAATAGGAAAGCAGTCTTGCTCATATGTGGGTTGAAAAACATTTCCAAGGGAGGTCCGCTGAACCGCAGATCCCTCGGCTTCGCTCGGGATGACAAAGGGGACGGCGGCGATTCCATTGAGAGCAGTTGCCGAGACGGCACTTGTCCAGCGACCAATTGCCCCTGGAAGTATCGCCCTCTCCTTTGTCATCCCGAGCGAAGCCGAGGGATCTGCGGTTCAGCGGACCTCCCTTGGAAATGTTTTCAGTGAATTGGCTGGATGGGCTCGATCACATCCGGCTCAGGGGGCTATCCGCCGGCCGGCGGGTGGCAAATTCCTGTTGCAGGCGCTCGTTGATACCAGCGAGGGCGAACTCAGCCGTTACCCGAATACCGTTGTAGATGGCGCGATCATTCGATGACCCATGGTTCACGATGCATACTCCGCGAAGTCCCAGCAGAGGCGCACCACCGTACTCGGAGTGGTCCAGACGCTTCTTGAAGTCGTTGAATGCTTTACGCGAAAGCAACGCGCCAACTTGGGCGGTGACCGTGGAATTCAGCGACTGGCGCAGCAGATCACGCACCAGGCGTGCCAGCCCCTCGGACGCCTTGAGCGCCACATTGCCGACAAAACCATCACAGACCACAACATCGGCTTTGCCGTTGTAAATATCGCGGCCTTCCACGTTGCCAATGAAATTGAGAGACAACTGGCGGAGCAACGGAGACGCCTCACGAGTGAGGTCGTTGCCCTTACCTTCTTCTTCGCCGATGGAAAGCAGACCAACCCGGGGACGAGGGATCTTGAGAACGCTGCGGGCGTACATTTCGCCCATTACGGCGAACTGCTCCAGGTTGTGCGGCTTGCAGTCAACATTCGCGCCAACATCCAGCAGCACGCAGCGCGAACCGGTCGAAGTGGGCAGCAAGGCCGACAGGGAAGGACGATCCACCCCCGGCAGCGCGCCTAGCACCATCTTGGCCAGTGCCATCGCGGCGCCGGTGTTGCCCGCAGTCAGGAACCCGGCGACGCGGTTTTCTTTGACCAGGCGCAGACCGACACGCATACTGCTGCCCTTTTTCTTGCGAATGGCGTCCGCGGCTTTGTCGTCCATGGTGATCCATTCCGCGGCGGGAACGATCACGATCGGCAGTTGCTCGCCTCCGGTCGCGTCGTGCAACGCAGCCCGCAGACGATCTTCCGGACCCACAAGGTGCACTCGAACGGGTAGCTGACGGCAGGCCTGGATTGCACCCCGGATTTCGGGGTCAGGGGCCTTGTCCGAGCCCATGGCGTCGAGCGCAATATCCGTGAGCATGGGCACGGAGGGGGCTAGGCTTCCTTAACTTCGAGCACTTCGCGACCCTTATAGATGCCGCATTTGGGGCAGGCCCTGTGGGGAAGTTTGCGCTCGTGGCAGTTAGGACATTCCGAGACGGTGATAGGAGTCAGCGCGTCGTGCGAACGACGCTTGGAGGTGCGGGCCTTGGAGTGGCGCCGCTTTGGATTCGGCATTGCAGATTCCTTTCAGGCGCTCTCCACAGCTGTGCGGCCGCAGCCTGAGATCGCTTTGAACTTTACGTTTTCATCCTGCTGCGGATATCGGCAAGCGCTGTCCACCGCGCATCGACCTGGCTTGTATCACAAGCACAGGCTTCATTATTGCGATTCCGTCCACAGCGAGGGCAGAGACCCTTGCATTCCTGCTGGCAGAGCGCTCTTGACGGCAGGGAGAGTAACACCTGCTCACGCAGAACGTCCTCGACCGCAAGACGGCCTCCTTCATAGTACCCGATTTCGGTATCCGAGGTCGAGATGGCGTGTTCCGAGGCATTTGCATCTACCCCGGCAGGGCGAAAAAGCAGGTCAAATTGCTCTTCCAGCCGCTGCGCCACAGGATCCAGGCAGCGGGCACAGGGCATCTCGAAGTTACCCTGGTAGCCGGCGCGCAAACGGATGTCATGGATTTGATCGTGGCCACCACGATGCTCGGTAATGAGATCCGCGCGGCCGCTCACCGGCATCCCGTCGATCTGGCGAATTCCCGAGCCATAATCGATGGCGCCGGGCGGGACGGTCTCGCTGAATTCAAGCGGCTCCCGTTCAAGATCAAGCACCGTAATCAGGATGGGCATAACAATCTCCGGCTCAAAAGCGGTAATACACGCTGAGGGTTGGTTCGTAGGTGGAGCGCAACGTCTTGGTATCGAGCGCGAACTGGTGAAAATCAGGCGTCTTGTATTTTAAGCCGCGAAGCTGTCCGCGCACGCCAATCCGCTTGAACAAAGGGTAGTTGAGACCCAGGGAGTAGGTGAATTCAGGCAGCAACTGCCCGGAAAGATGGGTGACGGGGGAGTTGATGGTGGTGAGGGTACCCGCGATCGGAGAAAAGTAGATGATGCCGCCGCCAATGGAAAAGAACGGCTGAAACCCGTAGACGGTGGGCGATTGCAGCAGGTAGGCGACAGTGAGGTCGGTTACGTTGCTTTCCGTCTTGACCACGCCCTTGTTGTAGGCTTCATAGAATTTGGTAAAGCCGACATTCGCTTCATATCCCAGCCAAGGCTTGTAGGGTTGGCGAAAACTGATCAGGCCGCCACCCGATTCGGTCGTATCTTCGCGAATGAAATTGCCATTGGAAGCCTGGGTGATTTGGTAGAACCCGCCTGCGCCGACATCGAATTTCTCTTTTGTCTCAGGCGCCGTCTGCATGGTTTGCGTGTCCTGCGCGTGGCCCACGGCAGCGCAGGGGAGCAGACCCACCGCCACGAGTACCGCGCTTAAGAAGGAGGAAAACCGCCGGCTTCTAGCCGATCGAGGGAGGGTAAGGGACTTTTTCAAACGGACACTCTGCATGGTTAAGTCTTATCCCACTATATATGTTTCCCTGGACTCTCTAGAGCCGCCGCCAATCGTCTCCCGCGAAGAGCCGGATAGCCGGCAATTCCCGCGGCGCCGACGGCAACGCAATCTGACGCATTACCGGCGGTCACTCCGCCCAGCGCGAGGACTGGGATGCCTGGTGCCCTCGCGCAAGCCAGGCGCAGCCCTTCGAGGCCCTGGGGCGCAGAAATCTCGTCTGCTGAGACCTTCTCGAAGACTGGGGAGAAGAGCATCAGATCCACCTCCTCTTCATACGCCACATCGACATCTTCCAGGCTGTGGCAAGGGACACTGATCATAGGGACACCACCGCGGAAAGCCTGACGGACACGCCCGACGGCCCCCCGTGTGGGTTTGCCGGCGAGATGGACTCCGTCGGCACCGGCCGCCAGCGCCAGTGCGGCGGCTTCGGGAGTGGAGACATTGACCAGGAGCCGGGTGCGACTGCGATCGATCTTCGCCATCACCTCCGCTAGCAAGCGACTGCAGCTCGGTCGACTCGAGATCTTTCTCCCGCAACTGGATGAAATCGACACCACCACGAGACCAGCCTTCCACCAGGCTGAGCAGGGATTGGTTCGCTCGCTTGCGGTCGGTAATGGCACAGAGCTGCACGGAGTCGAGTCTAGCCGACGATCTAAGGCAGGGCGTATGCTAGTGAAAAGTCATGCTGTTTCATTTCGGTTTGTACCCGGCTCACTAGAAATGGGAAATTAATCTCTTCGGTTCGTTCTTCCGGTACCCTTCCAACAAGGCATGATTACCTACGATCTACTCGTCATTGGTTCCGGCCCCGCGGGGCAGCGCGCCGCCATCTACGCCAATAAACTGGGCAAGCGCGCCGCCGTGGTTGAGCGCATGCGGAACATCGGTGGAGTTTCCGTAAATACCGGCACCATCCCCAGCAAGACGATGCGCGAAGCCGTGATGCATCTCTCCGGCTATAACTACCGCTCGATCTACGGCATGAATTACAAGGTCAAGGAAAAGATCACGATGGCGGACCTCGCCTTCCGCGTCCAGCACGTGATCAAGACCGAGATCGACGTCACCGAGGCCCAGCTTTCACGCAATGGAATCGATGTACTCCCCGGAGTGGCCAGTTTTGAAGACATCACCCACGTGAAGGTGACCAACGAGGGCGGGACCCAGACGTACGAGGCGAAGAACATCATCATCGCCACCGGCACCAAGCCCGCCGACTCCCCACGGGTGCCCATCAACGGCCGCTCGATCGTCAACAGCGATCAGATCCTCGAGCTGCCCAATCTGCCCAAGTCACTGATCGTGGTGGGCGGCGGCGTGATCGGCGTGGAGTACACCTGCATGTTCGCCGCGCTCGGGGTGCGCGTCACCCTGATCGAAAAGCGGCCCAAGCTGCTGGAGTTTGCCGACCAGGAAATCGTGGAGGCGCTTAGCTACCACCTGCGCGACAGCCGCGTGACCATGCGCCTGAACGAGGAAGTGGAGAGCGTGGAGGAGCTGCCCGATTGCAGTGTGGTTGCCAACCTGGAGAGCAAAAAGAGAATTTCCGGCGGCGCTTTGCTGTACGCGGTCGGCCGCTCCGGCAATGTCGAGGAACTCAATCTGCCGGCGGTCGGCATCGAGCCGGATGCGCGCGGCCGCATCCCGGTGGACAAAGACTTCCGCACCAAGGTGCCGGGCATCTTCGCAGTGGGAGACGTGATTGGTTTTCCCAGCCTGGCCTCGGTTTCGATGGAGCAGGGCCGGATCGCGGTTGCCCGCGCTTTCGGGAACGAGAGCCTGGTATCCAATCCCAGCTACTACCCCTACGGAATCTATACAATCCCGGAGATCTCGTTCATCGGCAAGACCGAGGAGCAGCTCACGGATGAAGATGTGCCCTACGAGGTGGGCGTCGCCTACTACCGCGAGATTGCCCGCGGCCAGATCCGCGGCGACACCACGGGACGGCTGAAGATTGTCTTTCATCGCGAAACGCGGCATCTGTTGGGAGTGCACATCATCGGCGAGGGCGCCAGCGAACTGCTGCACATCGGGCAGGCGGTCATGTCCCTCGGCGGTACGCTGGACTACTTCATCGATACGGTGTTCAATTACCCCACCCTTGCCGAGTGCTATAAAGCTGCCGCGTTCAACGGCATCAACCGGCTTGCCCGGGCGGCGGACTGAAAGGGGAGGGCGCATGGGCAGAACGATTGGCGTTGTCGTGTCCTCGAGAATTGTCGCGGGGCTCATTGAAGATCACAAACTGGTTGGCTCGCTGCACGCTTATCCGGAGAATCCGGACGACCACGAGGCTCTGCTGGAACATCCCTTCGAGAGCCTTTGCCATTTGATCTGCGACCAGGTGATGGCGCTTCATCCGGAGGGCAAGTTCGATGCCATCGGGGTCGCCATTCCCGGGATCATCCGCAACGGCATCGTGCGAGGACTCTCCCAACCTGGCCCAATTGAAGGGTGCGAATGTCGCTGAATCGCTGGCCGCGATTTTCCAGTCGAAGGGGATTGTGGCCCCGTTGAAGACCATGAATGATGCGGATGCGGTCGCAGCCGGGCTGGCTGTCACGCAAGGCCGCACGGATCGCCTGGTGCGCGTCTGGACCATCGGCAACGGCATCGGATTCGGCCGTTACCCTTACGTCTCAGGCGTGTGGGAGGGTGGTCACATGGTCGTGACGCTCGACCCCAAGGAAACCTACTGCGGATGCGGGGGCAGAGGACACCTGGAAGGCATCATGGGTTACCGCGCGATGCGCCTGCGCTTCCTCGACATGGAACCGGATGAGGTTTTTGCCGCGGCCAAGAAAGGCGACGCCCGTTGCATGGATTTTGTGCGCCTCTGGCATCGCGGTCTGGGCGCTGCCACGGCTACGTCTATTCATCTGGGCGGCCCGGGCCGTTTCTATTTCACCGGCCTTAACGTGCGGTTTCTCGATTTGAATCTGCTCAAGGAGTATTTGTGGCAGATGGTCAAGATGAGCCCGCTGCAAAGCTACTCGCTGGAGGTCGTGCCGGATAATCCCGAGGTTGCGGTGATTGGCGCGGCAGCTTCTGCTTTGTTGGCTCCCGAGGCTTAAAAACATTTCCATGACGGGTCCGCTGAACCGCAGATCCCTCGGCTTCGCTCGGGATGACAAAGGGGAGGGCGGCGCCACATGGGGCAAATGATCTGGGCTTTTAGGCTGTACGGCACGACTAAAGTCGTGCCCTGGTGCAAAACAAAAAACACCAGATCGACGTCGATCCGGCAAGAACCGTTTAGGAATAGCTGCGCTGGTAGATGCGGGACAGGCGGTCATGCCAGGTCAGGCGGTCCGGATCGAACCAGGCCCAGAAAAATCCCAGACCCAGCGGTGCGGCCGAAAGCAGCAGAAACAATACCCGCCTGCACATTGCCTTGCGCGTGGGATTCTCGTCGTCAAAGGTGCACAACGCGATCTTCGCGTAACGCATTCCCGGAGTGCCCTCGGCAAACTTGAAGAACAAGAATTGGTAGAGCAGGCAGAACCCGGCGAGCACGAAACCGGCGCTCAGCAGCGCGGGTTTGCCCGTTGGCGGGTGGGCCGTGCAGGCCACAAAAACCAGAACGAAGACGGCGAACGCAGCCACGATCAACGCCAGGTCAAAAACCCCGGCCATTATCCGGTCTTCGAGAGTCGCCGTCTTGAGCGGGATCTGCGAGGCCTGGGACTCTCCGTCGTTGCGAAGCGAATCCGGCAGATCATTGTCCAGCCGGATGGGAGACCAATCGGCCGGCGCTGGTCCGATACTTACGGTTTGCGAGATGCTCTCCGGCGCCACTTCGAAAATCTTGAGCTGGTCCTCTTCCTCCTCGGAAGCGGCGCGCAGTGGACCCTCCGCCAGCCGGGGACGCAGCTTGCGGGCCGCAACCAGTTCCCGCGGATACTCAATGAGATTGACGGCCAACGGTTCCACCACCGCCGAAGCCGGCTCCTCCTCGATGACCTCGAGGGCAACTTCTTCTTCAACCTCCAGCGACCCGTTCCAGCATTCGATGGAAGGCTGCGGCACGAAATGAGTTTCCTCGCTGGCTGATACCGTGGCGACTGCTGCCGCTTTTGCCCGAGCCTTAGCCTCGGCAGCTAACACTTCACTATAAGAGGGCGCATTCGCATACCGCTGGGCCACCTTGGCGGCGAGCATCGCCGTGCGGGAATCAAGTTTTCGCTCTTCACGTTCGAGACCGGGGAGCGCGATCTGCTCCGCCTTATGACGAAGCCGTCGCGTGCGAGTTGCGGCAAGGCGTTCGTTCAGCTCCTTCTTCCATGGCGGCATAACCTCTGTGTCTGCATGGGAAAGATTTTCTCCGACGTTCGGCAAGGAAGGACTCAATTCTGCTCTCCTCTGATCAACTGCGTGTTTCGTGGCCCCGTAGAACATATGGAGATGGATACACACGCCCTCGTGTGCATCTATTTATAGCGACATTTGAGCGGAGGCCGCAGAAACACACTTCTTTCTTCATTGGCAAGCGCAATGAAGGCGAAAGAACGGGCCTGAATTAACCAGAGCAGCGGTGCAATCAAGTACCTTGGGAGTGAGCCATTTGTTATCCTAGCCTCGCCCCTGGTAATGAGAGTCCGCACCTTTTTGTTTATCACAGCGTTAATGCTGTGTCATCTTCAGCTTCGGCCGCAGACGTTGACCAAGCAGTTTCCCTCGGCTACCGGGCCATCGTCGCTTCCAGATGCCCCTGATTATCCGATTGCTGAAGTGGTTGCCGCGCCGCCCTCGGGTGTCGTGGCGCGTCTCGAATCCAAGCAGCAGGAAAAGCATGGCAATGTTTATACGCTGACCGGAGAAGTCAGGATCGACTACAAAGGTTACACCCTGACAGCGGATAAGGTTTCCTACGATGACGAAACCAAGGACGCGGAGGCCGACGGCCACGTGCGGCTTCAGGGCGGACGCAACAACGAACTCATCCTCGCGGATCACGGCAACCTAAACTTTGATTTAGAAACCGGGCGTTTCGAAAACGTGACCGGAAGTATCGGGCGCCAGCCCTCCGAAAGCAAGCGCAAGCTGGTGTACACCACCGCGAATCCATTCCTCTTTACCGGCCGCGTGCTCATCAAAGAAGGACCGGAGCGCTACCAGGTGATCCAGGGCACAATGACTTCCTGCCTGCTGCCTGACCCGGACTGGCGCATTCATTCCTCTCTGATCCGGATGAACTATGGAGTCGCGCGGGCCAAGAACAGCTACTTCACGCTGCTGAACATCCCCATTCTCTACCTGCCCTACGTCACCCACCCTGTGGACTCGGACGCCCGGCAAAGCGGTCTACTGCTCCCGATCGTTGGCACGTCGTCGACCAAAGGCACCATCGTCGGCGACTCGATTTACCTGGTGATCAACCGCAGTATGGACGCGACGTTCGGCACTCAGTACTTCTCCAAGCGCGGATGGTCGCCGAGTGGCGATTTTCGGTATCGCGGACGCGGAGAAGATTTCGTCAATGCGCGCTTCACCGCCCTCTGGGACCGGGGATTGGCCCCCCAGTATCTCAACCAGGGCGGCCAGGATATTGTCTTCAGCGGGCGGCGCGATTTTGACCTGGACGAGCACACGCGCGCCGTGGCCACCGGCGAGTATCTCAGCTCATTCGTCTATCGCGAGGCGTTTGCCGAATCCTTTGCTCTCGCGGTCGCCTCCCAGGTCACGTCGTCGGCCTTCATAACCCACAATGACGCTGGACGCTCGGCAAGCCTTCGCTTCGATCGCTATCAGAATTTCGAAGGCATCACCCAGGTGGGCAACATTTACGACACCCCGCAAATCCGAATCCTGCACGTACCGAGCCTCGATTTCGACACTGTCGACCAGTCGCTCCACAGTACGCCGATACGCTGGAGTTTTGACGGATCTGCCGCCGGCCTGAGCCGCAGCGAACCAGGCTATAAGACGAGCGATATCGGACGCTTTGATCTATACCCGCATCTCTCGCTCCCGATGCATCTGGACGGCTGGACTTTTCGGCCTGAGGTGGGTGCGCGAGAGACTTACTATACGCAAAGCCAGATCTCGACCGGCACGACGCCCCTGCCGGGCAATGGCGGCGTGAATCGTTCCGATCTGGAGGCCAGCTTCGAGCTGCGGCCTCCGGCGCTGGTTCGGGATTTTAAGGTGCCGGCACTGGAACGGCTGTTCGGCAGTGATCTACGCCACACCATTGAGCCCGAGCTGCAGTATCGCTTCGTTGCCGGGGTCAACAACTTCTCTTCCATTCCCCGCTTCGACACGACCGACGTGGTGAGCGACACGAACGAGATGGAATACTCGCTCACGCAGAGGCTCTTTTTCCGCCATTTGCACCCGAAGGCCTGCAGCAGCGGCGATCTGCCTGCCCCCACGAATGGGATCCTCACCGTGCCCCCGACCTATACGGAGTGCGGCGAGGGCGGCGATTCCGATGCATGGATCACGTGGAAGCTGGCCGCGAAATACTTCTTCGCTCCCTATTTCGGGGGCGCGGCGTCTCCGTTCCGGCGGAACGTGCTGGCCACAACGCTCGACTTGACCGGGGTGGCATTCCTCAACGGACCGCGTAACACATCCCCGCTGATTTCACGCCTGAAGGTCCGCACCAGCGAACACATGGACCTGGAATGGGACGCGGACTACGACTTCAAGACCAGCCGGATGGAGGCTAGCAACGTCTTCGCCGATTACCGGCGAGACAGCGTCTTCGGCAGCGTCGGATATTCCAAGCTTCAGGCACTGAATGCCTCGTTTACGTCCAACCTTGCCGGCCAGGTAACCAGGTACAGCCTGCTTCGCCTGCTGCTCGGGTACGGAGACCCCACCAAGCGTGGGCTGAGCGCCGGCGTGAACGCCGGCTACGACTTCATCCAGAGTGCCTTGCAGTATGGCGGCATCCAGTCCTCTTACAACTGGGACTGTTGTGGCCTTTCTGTCGAATACCGCCGCTTCGCTCTGGGCTCGGTACGTAACGAGAATCAATACAGCTTCAACTTCACCCTGGCCGGGGTGGGCGCGGCCGGGAATCTGAAGCATTCGGAGCGGATCTTTTGACCCCCTGGAAAGCGACACGATTCCTGCAGAAATGCTCTAATGGAGTGGTGGAAAGGTGGTCTTCTTGTTTGTACGCCGTACCCTGGTTTGGTGCCTGCTAGTTTCTTTATCCGCAGGCTGCAAGGCGCAGAGTTCCCCGAGCACAGCAACGAATAGCGCTTCTCCCGTTCCCACCGCCCAGCTCAACCGGAGAATTGAAGTCCTGGTGCGCTCGCAATTCGAGGTGCCCCCCACCGTCGACGTGGCGATTGGTGCGACCAGCAAGAGCGAATTTCCCGGCTTCGAGAACCTGCCCATCAGCTTTTCCAGCCATGGCAAGACGACGGTGGTCAATTTTCTTCTTTCCAGCGATGGCAACACGGTGGCCCGCCTGGAAAGGTTTGACATTAGCCATAACCCGTCCGACGCGATCTCTCTCCAGAACCGTCCTGTGCGCGGAACGCCTGAGGCTAAGGTGACGATCGTGAACTTTGACGATCTCGAATGCCCTTACTGCGCCAAGATGCACGAGCAGCTTTTTCCCTCCACGCTGGACCGCTATAAGGGCATGATCAAGTTCTATTACAAAGATTACCCTCTGGTTGAAATCCATCCCTGGGCCATGCATGCGGCGGTGAACGGTAACTGCCTCGCGGACCAGAGCGGAGAGGCCTACTGGAGGTTTGTGGATTATGTGCATTCTCATGGGGACGAGGTCAGCGGAACCAGCCATGATGTGCAGCAGGCAACGAAGACGCTGGACAAGCTCGCCCGTGAGGAGGGCCAACGATCCAAGCTGGACCTGGCCAAGCTTGATGCTTGCCTCACCAAGCAGGACGAGGCCGCGGTACGCGCTTCGATGAAGCAAGGCGACAGCCTGGGCGTAAATGGCACGCCAACACTGTTTATCAACGGGGAGCGCATCTCCGGGGCGCTGCCGCAATCAGAGGTTTGGATCGCCATCGACCGAGCGCTGCGGGAGGCCGGCGTACAGCCCCCACCCCAGGTGGCGGACGCGGAAAAGAAACCGGCCACACCTGCGCAGCCCCCCAAATAAGAACATGCGATCGCGAGGAGAAAGACCTTTGGAACCATTATTAGAGCCGTATCAGGTGCGCACAGCCGTGGCCTGCGTCTCGATGAGCATCGTGTTGTTGAGTGGTGTTGTCGCTGGTTGCAAGAAAACCTATGGGCCGGATGTTGTGGCCATTGTGAACGATCAGCCGATCCAGCGGTCTGAAGTAGAAAAGTATTACCGTGAGAATCTCGGCAACAACAAGGAACAGCCCACCAGGGAACAGGCTGAAGCCACGCGGCTTGGCATCCTGAAGCAGTTGATCGACGACGAAATTGTGCAACAGGCAGCGAAGAAAATGAACCTGGTCGCCACCGATGAAGAGGTAGACGCCAAGCTGGCAGAGATGAAGGCGCCCTACACCCAGGAGGAATTCGACAAGCGGCTGCAAGCTGCCAGCTTGACCCTGGACGATCTACGCGTCCAAATCCGGCGCAATCTGACTGCAGAAAAGCTCATGAACAAGGAAGTGAATTCGCGCATCAACATCACCGATGCCGACGTCACGAACTTCTATAACGCCAACAAGTCGCAATTCAATTTCATCGAGCCTAAGTACGACATCGCGGACATCGTCGTGACTTCGCAGCCCACGCGGATGCAGCAGGGAGCCAATCTACAGAACAGCAAAGCAGGAAGTGATGTGGAGGCGCGCAGAAAAATCGATATGATCCACAATCGCCTGGAAAGTGGAGAGGACTTTGCCACCCTGGCGCAGAATCTTTCTGAGAATACGAATGACGCCAACAACGGCGGGAACATGGGGTTCATCCCGGAATCGAGCCTGCGCAGCCAGCCTCCCCCGATCTTCGCCGCGATCTCCAAACTTGGGCCGGGGCAAATCACCGACGTGATCCCCTTGCTGGCGCCGGGTTCGAAGTCCGCCGCGGGCTACGCGATCTATAAGCTCATCGAGAAGGAGCCAGCCGGTCAGCGTGAGCTGAACGATCCTCGGGTACAGCAGGACATCCGCCAGCAATTACGCGACAGTCGCGCCCAACTGCTGCGGGCCGCGTATTACGAGACGATGCGTAATCAAACCCACGTAGAGAATCATTTGGCAGAGCAGATTTTCAAGAACGGCGCCCAGTAAGCCGGGTACGCCATATGCGCCATAAGGCTCTGATTTGGGGTTGGGCAGGGCGGAGTAGAGGGTTTCAGCTTTGCTTTGTATTAGCGCACGTCAGTTGCGCCACCCCGACAGCCTGGTCAGGACTTTAGAGTCCGTTTGAAAACTCCAGAATTTGGGAAGCCCGAGGGGCGCACCGCAGATCCCTCCACTACGCTACGCTCCGGTCGGGATGACAATTTTGTTTGGGAACGCTAAGTATCGTTTCCAGCTCCCCCTGCTGAAGCAGGGGGGGGTAGCTCATTCAGCGAGAGCGATGGTTGGGCTTCGCCCATCTTTTTCGGCGATTTCCTCGGCTGTAACTCCCGGGTCCGATTTGAGTCCAATAGACGGGTGAACCGATGTTTGACTCTGATCTGAACGATGATGGTGACCGGCAAAAGATAACGCGGCGCGCTTTCCTGCTCAGCGGCAGCGCCGCGGTGGCGGCCATTGCCGCGTGGTCGGTGCACGCTGTGCGGGCGCCGTTAGACACCACGGTGCCGAGCGGACCGGCTCCGGTGGTGGAGATCGCCGAGTTTTCTTCGGCCGGCATCTCGACGGGTTCAGTCCGAGTGCCAAAAATCATTAAGAGCGACGCGGCGTGGCGGCAGCAGCTTTCGGCAAATGCTTTCGACATCACTCGCAGGGCCGATACCGAGGTGGCCTACACCGGCTCCTACTGGAATCTGCACCAGCCAGGAATCTATCGCTGCGTCTGCTGTGACACGGCGCTGTTCTCTTCCCAGACCAAGTTCGATTCAGGCACCGGTTGGCCCAGCTTCTGGCAGCCGATTGCCAAGGAAAATGTTGTAGAGGCGGAGGACACGAGTTTCGGTGTGCGTACGGCCGTAGCATGTGCCCGGTGTGATGCGCACCTGGGTCATGTTTTCAATGACGGGCCGCCTCCAACGGGACTACGCTACTGCATGAACTCGGCGTCCCTGCTCTTCAAGCCCACGGCTACAGGTTCATCTTCTTGAAGCGGCGATTCGGGATGGCACGCACCAGGAACATGATCGAGGACCAGAACCAAGGCACGTAAGCAACGTCGCGCCGGCGCTCAATTGCCTTCAGAATGCCGCCGGCCACCTGATCGGGCGAGGCAAAGAGCGCGTTGTGGGGCACATGCGCTGTCATCGGCGTGGCCACGAAACCGGGTTTGATGGTCAGCACCTGCACGCCATCGCGATCAATCCGATTGCGCAGTCCTTCGAGGAAGATGTTCAGCGCCCCTTTGGAGGCGCCGTAGACATAATTGCTCTTGCGGCCGCGATCGCCGGCCACCGAAGAAACGACCGCCAGCGTGCCGGCGCGCTGGGCCTGAAAGTAATTTCCCAGCCAGGTCAGAAGAGAAACGGTGGAGATGAAATTGGTGTGCAGAATCGCAGCGGCCACTTCGAAATCTGCTTCTGCGGCAGTTTGGTCACCCAAAACTCCATGCGCGATCAGGGCCAGATCTATCCGGCCCAACCGCTCGGCCGCGATCGAGAGCATCTCGGGGTGGCCTGCGGTGTCGTCGAGATCCATCACCCAGGTATCGACCGCGAACGCGCCGCGGGTCAGCAGATCCTGGGCCACGGCGGTCAACCGGTTGGTGCTGCGGCCCACCAGCATGAAATGGACATGCGGCGCGGCGAGCCGCCGCATGGTGGCGATGGCAATGCTCGAGGTCGCTCCCAACACCAATATCCGGGAGGGAAACAAGGGATCGCGTTTAGCCAAGGCCGGTTACCCGCTGCCAGAAGCTGGAGCTAAACGACGGATCGATGTAGGCCGCCCACTGAGGCCACTGGGGATAAAACTGCTGGAAATGTGCAGCGCTCATGCACGCGTCTTTGGCGGGATACATGCGCCCGCCGCATTCGGCAGTGATGTTGGCCAGCCTGTCGAGGAGAGCGAAGCTGACCTCCCGGCGGATGGGAAAATCCAGCGCCAGGGTGATGCCGGGTGCGGGAAACGACATAATTCCGGGAGAAACCGCATCCCCGAAGACCTTGATGACGGCAAGAAAAGAGCCCAGCCCGGACGCGGTAATCGCCTTCAGTAGCTGAGACATGCCCTGGGTGCCGCTTTCCCACGGCAGAACGCATTGGAACTGAAGCAGGCCTTGCCGTCCATAAAGACGATTCCATTTGAGGATGCGATCCAGAGGATAGAAGAAGGGCTCGTAATCGATCAGGCCGGATCGGTTGTTTGCGCAATTGCTTGTGGTAGTAGAGAGTGTTAAAGGCGCCCACGGAGGACCGGTTGAGGGCTAACGCCGGCAAATCGAAGGGCAGTGCGAAATTTGGCTTGGCCAAAGGCGTCAGTGGACCCGGGGTTTCGTCATGCTCACCCTGAATGAAGATGCCCCGGGCAAAGTTACGGCCCTGGGCGACACAATCAATCCACGCTACTGAGTATTCGGTGTGCGTGGCTCGCCTGGGAGAGGGCGACAAACTCCTCCAGCCCGACGAACTTGGTGGAGCGGTAGCGGATGTGCCGGGAAACGATAGGCCGCAATCGCACCTCGGCCCAACTGATCAGGCCCGTCAATCCCATGCCGCCGATGGTCGCGGCGTACCACTCAGGATTTTCGGTCGCGCTGCACATCACTTGCGTTCCGTCGGAGCGTACCAACTCGAAGCGTGGCGTGTGCAGTCCGAAGGTGCCTGCCACGTGGTGGTTCTTGCCGTGAATGTCGTTGGCAATCGCTCCGCCGACGGTTACGTATTTCGTGCCTGGGCTGACCGGCAAAAACCATCCGCGGGGTACAGCGAAATCAAGGATCTCCGCCAGCGTCACTCCGGCTTCACAGCGCAGCAGGCCGGTTTGCGAATCGAACGAGATCAGGCGATCGAGGTTGGAGTCTGCAGCAGGGTTCCATGCTGCAGCAGGCAAACGTCGCCGTAACTGCGTCCCATGCCCACCGCCAGCATTTTGCTGTCGGGGGCAATGGGCGCGGGAAAATCCTCCTTCCAGAAAAGGGGGCGAACTTCGGCGAAGTGCTTCGGATAGCGGCCCCAGGATTCGAACTGCGGCCGGTCCTGGCTGGGGGACATAGTTTAATTTTCTTCTCAATATGTTTAGAGCGCCGAGTAGGCGATGATCGCCACTCCCAAACCAAGCAGCAGGCTCATGCGGTCAGAGAGAGCAAAGACGACAGGATCTTCATCCAGCAAGCCGCGCGAGGCCAACAGCCAAACACGGCTGATCCACAGGATCAGCAGCGGGGTAATCAGCCACATGCGGTTGGGATGGTGATAGAGCGCCACTACATCGTGTCCGTTGATATACAGGGCGAAGATCACGATCGAGGCATAGGCGCTGGAAGTGCCAAAGCTGCGCAACTGCTCCATGTCGCTTAGGAGATAGCCTCTGCCGTTGGTAGGGTTCACTCCGCGGGCATGCAGATTCTGCAGTTCGCTGAACCGCTTGACCATCGCCAGGCTGAGAAAAAGGAAGATGGAGAAGGCGGCGAGCCAGGGAGAGACAGGATCGTGTGGTGGCGGCGGAACCGGCCAACATGCGAATGGTGTACAGGCTCGACAGAATGACCACATCCACCAGCACGATGCGTTTCAGGGAAAGCGAATAGGCGAGCGTGGTTACAAAATAGAGCAGCAGGTAGAACAGAAAGGTTCGCGGCAGATAGGCGGCTGTGATCAGGGCCAGCGCGGCCAGCGGAAAGCGAGATGCCAAGCCCGGTGGCGACGGAAAGGTCGCCGGCGGCAAAGGCGCGCTTGCGCTTGTTAAGGTGTACCCGGTCCTGCTCCAGATCAAGCAGGTCGTTGAAAATGTAGGTTGCCGACGCCGTGAAGCAGAAACAGAAGAATGCTGCGACGGCCGCAAGCACAGGCTGCATGAAGGGAATGGGCCAACAGCAGGGGCAGGAATACGAGCAGATTCTTTGCCCACTGATGCACCCGGAGAGCTTTGGCCAAGGCGGCAGGCAGGCGCGAGCGGTCGAGGAAATTTCTGCTCACGTGACTTTCCGGCTGTTCAGAGCACGGTTCAACCGAGGTCAGGATTGGCGACCATGGCGTGCCGGGCGCCCTGGAGAAGCGGCAAATCGGGCAGCGCATTGCCAATGTAGTCGAAGCCGTCGGCCGCAAACCGCTGCTCCAGATGCTGCAGTTTGTTTTTTCCGGTCAGGTTCACTTCGCCATCGCTGGCCATTACATCTTCAAAAATGCCCAGGTGAGCTGCGATTCTCCGCGCCAGGACGCGGTCGGCCCCGGTGGCCAGGTAGAGTTTGCGGCCGGCTGCATGCTCTTCTCCGAAGGTAGTCCAGCAAGGGACGGTTGTACGGCAGGTGGGCAACATCGAGCGTGACCAGGGAGGCCACTTGCGATTTCAAATATGCCTTTCCCTTGATGGCCCACAACGGGGTGCGCAAAAAAGCTGTGGGATGGCGGCGGGCAAGGACCATCAGCGAGTCAACGAGGGTGTCCGATTTGACCAGGGTCCCGTCCAGATCGACACAGAGCGGGCGCTCTGCCTGGACCGCCGCAGGAGGCTGCATAACCTTAAGATCGGTCATTCAGAGCAGTTCTCCTTTCGCCATGTCGAGCGAGAGGGAAAGCGCAGCGAAAGGCCTGGAAAAATCTGCGCTTCCCGTGGCTGAATTGCTCGCGATTGCGGACCCGCGATCGGAATCGATGATCCAGATCTATCAACAAGATACGTGAGCAACAGGCATAACCCAAGTAACCACAACAGTTCACACTGAGAATAGCAGAGGTCTGCTTGCCGAAAACATGCGGCGAGCACTCATCCCGCAGGCAAGTATTCTTCGCCCTCGATCGAACCTTTCACGGCCGGCTGCCGTCATATAGATGCATGCTCGGCGCGCGAGCAGGAAACCATGGCTAAAGGATTATGAAGATAGATAGTTGCGGGAAGATGGGCGGGAGCCGCCGGTTCAGCCCTATGTGGGAATTTGGTTGGCTATATCGGGTGCGGTTCGGCCCCACTGGCGCAGGAGACGTCCGACCGCGCGCGCCATGGTCACGGTGACCTCAAAATCGGCGGAAGATGTAACCACGGTACCCCAGCAAAGCATCAGCGTTTCCGAAAATCGCAAGCTTCAGGACGTGGCCGGTTGGGTTCCGCTGCGCGGCGCGCGTCGGACTGCAACTGGTATTGCTGTTGGACGATTCTTCCCGCGGCAGCCTGGGTTTGCAATTGAACGACCTGAGAAACTTTCTGAACGCACTGCCCCCCACCACGCAGGTGGCGCTTGGCTATATGCGCAATGGGACCCCGAACCTGGTGCAAAATTTCACCAATGACCACGCCCAGGCGGCCAAGGCCCTGCGCTTGCCCCAGGGGTCGGCGGGAATAAATGGCAGCCCTTATTTCTGCCTCTCGGACCTGGTCAAGCACTGGCCGGGCGGCAACGGCAATGTTCGCCGCGAGGTGATCATGGTCACCGATGGCGTCGACCGCTACTCCGGCGGACGCTTCGATCCGGAGAATCCTTATGTGCGGGCAGCCACCACCGACGCCCAGAAAGCCGGAGTGATCGTCTACTCCATCTACTACCGGGGTGCGGGACGCTTCGACCAGAATCTGACAGTGACGGATGGAGGGCAGAACTACCTCACCCAGCTCTCGGGCGAAACAGGGGGCAAGGTCTACCTCGAGGGTTTCGGAAACCCGGTATCGTTCTCGCCGTTTCTCTCCGACATTCAGCGTAAACTGCAGAACCAATATGAGCTGACTTTCGTCTCTACAGCGAAGCCGGGCTTGCAACCCATCCGAGTGAAAACCAACCAGCCGAACACCAGCCTGCAGTGGCCTGCGCGCGTTCCAGTTGGCGGCGTGACCCCGCCCCAGTAAGAGGGAAAGATGCTATCCACGAGAGTACGAACCAGGGCTCCTCGCCTTATTTTTTGCGGTGCTTTCTTCACCGGTTTATTGCCGGTGCCGTGCCACGGCCCAGGATGCGGCCGCCCGGCAGCTAAGCCGGTCACCTTTCTGGGAACCGTCCAGACGCTGAGCGGCAACACGATTACGGTCAAAAACGATGCTGGGGCCACCATGCAGGTAACGGTGGAGGACAACGCCCGCCTGCTGCGCATCGAACCCGGACAAAAGACACTTGCGGGGGCGAGCCCGTTCAGCCTGGCCGATCTGCAGTCAGGCGATCGCGTGATGGCCCGCGGTTCTGCCAACGCCGATGGCAAATCACTGGCTGCCACCATGCTGGTTGCCATCAAGGGCGCCGACATCGCGCAAAAACAGGAACAGGAGCGGGAAGACTGGCAGAAGCATGGCACGGGAGGACTGGTTAAGGCGGTCGATGCCGCAGCGGGAACCGTGACCATTTCCACCGGCGCCGGCGGTACGCGGACGATGGTGATCCACGCCTCGCCCACCACCATCGTTCGCCGCTATGCTCCGGGCTCGGTCAAGTTTGACCAGGCAGTCAAGAGTACCCTTGACCAGATCAAGCCCGGCGATCAGCTTCGCGCCCGCGGCACCAGAAGCGCCGATGGGGCAACGCTGGAGGCGGAGGAGATTGTCAGCGGAAGCTTCCTTAATCTCGCCGGCCCTATCCAGGCGGTGAACGCGGATGCGTCAACGATTACGGTGACGGACTCCGCTACCAAGAAGCCGGTGGTGCATTACCATCACCCCTGACAGCGAAGTGAAAAAGCTCGACCCTGCGGTTGCCCAGCGGATGGCGGCACGGCTGAGCGGCGAAGGGGCGAGGCGGCCGGACGGGTCTGCTGCGTCCTGCTGCCAGTCCGGCGCCGGCGGCAGCGGGATCGGGGACAGCGGGTCCGGCGGGCGATCCCTCGCGGCCCGTCAGGCCGTGGTGCTGGAGGGCCTGACTTTCAGCAGATGCTGGCTCGCGCGCCTTCGGTCACGCTGAAAGATCTTCAGAAGGGCAACATGATCATCGTGGTCGCTACTGAGGGCCAATCTCCTGAATCCGCGACTGCCATCACTGTGGTGGCCGGCGTGGAGCCCATGCTCCAGGCCTCCACCAGCGCGAGCCAAGCCATGCTTTCTTCTTCCTGGAACCTGGGCGGCGGCGGTGGTGGAGAAGGCGGCGGCGGTGGGGAAGCACCGCAGTAGAACCAATCCTTAACAGTAGTGTGACAACCTGTGTAAAGCCTGACGCACTTGAGGAGAACCTTTGAATCGATTGCTCGCTCTCTGCCTGACAACGTTCTTTTTCTTTTCGGGGTGACACCTTCACCCTCGGCCTGGGCACAGACTGCGAACCGGAAGTCTGCGCGGCCAGGTGGCCGACCCCAGCGGGGCGGTCATTCCCCAGGCTTCCATCACGGTGACATCGGCCGCCGGGGTGAGCCGCACGGGCACATCGGATGCCACTGGCCAATACGCGATCTCCGGTCTCGCGCCTGGCCAATACACGGTCACGGTCGAGGCCCCCGGCTTCTCCCCCTTTACTTCTCCACGGTGCGTATTGCGGCCGGGCAAACCCAGCACCTGAATGTTTCGCTCGCGATTCAAATGGAACAGCAGCAGGTGCAGGTCACCGCGGATACCAAGGGTGTGAGCGTGGATCCAGACAGCAATGTGAGCGCCGTGGTGCTGACCGGCAAGGATCTCGATGCGCTCTCGGACGATCCGGACGAATTGTCGAACGAACTGACTGCGTTGGCCGGCCCTGCCGCGGGTCCCAGCGGGGGCCAGATCTACATCGACGGGTTCACCGGCGGCCAGCTGCCGCCCAAGTCGGCGATCCGCGCCATCATCATCAACCAGAATCCATTCTCTGCCCAATATGACACGCCGGGTTATGGGCGGGTTGAGATCTTGACCAAGCCAGGCACGGACAAACTGCACGGCCAGATTTTCGTGAATGCCAGTGCTTCGGCGTTTAATACCTCGAATCCTTTTGCGCGAATGAGCCGCCGTACCATACGCTGCAATACGACGGGAACGTAAGCGGTCCTCTGGGCAAGAAGGCTTCTTTCTTCTTGAATTTCGACCGGCGGAATATCCAGGACAACAGCATCGTCAACGCCAACGTGCCGTACGTGCCAGATCCTGCTACCTGCGGACCCGGAAAGTGGCAGGTCGTGGAGAACACGGGCACGCTGTGCAATCTGGCCGTTCCGTACCCGCAGACGCGGACCGAGATCAGCCCTCGCATCGACTATCAATTGACGCCCAATCAAACCCTGACGGCTCGCTACAGCTATTACCAGGACACACAGAACAATAGCGGATTGGGCGGCAGCCCGTTTGTGCTGCCGAGCCAGGCGTACAACACCAACGAGGTGGAAAACCGGATTCAGATCAGCGACAGCCAGGTGTACGGAGCGAAGTTCGTCAACAATACCCGTTTCCAGTACATCCGCGACACCAACAATCAGACTCCGCAGTTGGTGGCTCCGGCGATCAATGTGCTGCAGAACTTTCAGGGGGGGGGCAGTCCCTAGGGCACCGTCCACGATACGCAGCAGGAATTCGAGATTCAGAACTACGCTTCGCTGGCGCTGGCGAAGCATTACATTCGCTTCGGCGGCCGGCTGCGCGAGGAACGAGGACACGAATTATTCCAATGCAAATTTTGAAGGAACGTATACCTATTCGAATCTGAATGCTTACCTTGCGGCGAAGCCCAGCCAATTCTCGATCACCACGGGAACGCCCACGCAAACTGCGAGCGTGACCGACCTGGGACTTTATGCCGAAGACGACTGGAAAGTGCGGCCCAACTTCACCATCAGCTATGGATTGCGATTCGAGACGCAAAACCATATTGCCAACAAAGTGAATTTTGCGCCGCGGGTGGCGCTTTCCTACGGCATTGGCGGTGGGGGGAAAGCAGCCCAAGACCGTGCTGCGCGCCGGCTATGGGATTTTTTATAACCGCTTCACTTACGACCTGCTGCTCAACACTAATCGCTACAACCTCGACCAGCACGGGGCAGGTGCAGAAGATCCAGTCGAACCCCAACGGAACGCCTCCGGGCAGCACGACGGAAGAGTCTCCCGCGCTGCCGACTTTTTATCGCACACAGCCCGGGCTGAATGCGCCGGCAACTATCGAGACGGGAACGGGCATCGAGCACCAAGTGAATAAGAGTGTAAGTGTCTCGGCGACGTATCTTTATTCCCGCGGGATACACCAGCTGCTGTCGCGCAATATCGATGCGCCTACGGCGGACGGTACCAGTCCGGCGCTTGGATTGTGCCCCGGCAACCCTGTCGGCGCGGCGCCGGGCACTCCATGCAACATCTACGAGTACGATTCGCTGGCGGTCTTCAAGGAAAATCAGATATTTCCTCAACCTGAATGTGGCTTATGGCCGCAAGCTTACGTTTACCGGCTTCTATATTTACAGCAAGGCTAACAGCGATACGGGCGGGCCTGGGTACCATCCATCGAATCAGTACGACATCATGCAGGATTATGGGCGCCAGTTCTTTGACGTCCGCAATCGCGTCTTTGCGTTTGCCAATTACTCGGCTCCTTATGGGTTCAGGATCAGTCCCTTTCTGAGTGCGTCGTCGGGTGCGCCTTTCAACATCCAGCTGAGCCAGGACATGAACGGCGATTCGTTCTTCAACGACCGTCCTATTTTCGCGTCGTCGGCTTCGAATCCGGCTACTGTGGATACGACAAAGTACGGGAATTTTGATATCAGTCCCACGCCGCCCGCGCGGCTCGAAGCTGATTCCGATCAATTATGGGAACGGCCCGGTTCAGTTTGCGATGAATATGCGCGTGGCCAAGAGCTTTGGCGTCGGCCCGCGCGTGGAGGAAGGCAAAGGGGCGGTCGCGGGCGGGGGTGGCGGTGGCCAGGAGGCGGCGGGCATGGCGGTATGCCTGGTATGGGATTAGGTGGAACCGGCGGCGGTCCTCATGGACCCGACGAACCGCGTCGATCGTCGATACAGCATTACGTTGAGCGCCTTTGCGCACAATATTTTCAATGTGGTGAATCTTGCGCCGCCAAATGGAACGCTGGGCGGGCCTCCGGATGGGACTACTGATTCGCCGTTTTTTGGCAAGTCGAATCAGCTGGCGAGCGGGTTTTTCTCCCACGGTTCTGCGGTGCGGGATTTCAATTTTCAGGCGTTGTTTAATTTCTAAGCAGGAATTGGACAGCTGAGATCTGACTTACGGACCGCCTTCAGCCGTCCCTTGCGGGACTGGCCGGTTTGTCCGTAGTTAACCCAGGACTGCGTCCTGGGCTACTTTCAGACGTCCCTCCGGGACCTGGGTTAATCTGCCAGTCGATGCAAAAGCGATCGTCGGGCTGCGCCTATCTTTTTCGGCCCACGTACGCTGAGGCGAACGTGGGGCCACCACGTCGCTTTCCATCTGCGTTACCCACCTGACAATAGGAGCACATCGAGGCCGGCCATTTCGATGGTCGCGCAGGAGGCGCCGAGCACTTCTCCATCGGCCTGGACCGCGATCGCGGGCTGATACGTTCGCTCGGGAATCGGTCTGCAAACGACGCGCACCACATCGCGATAGATTCCGGCAGCATCTTTCGCCTGCTCGCGGTCGCGCGCCCCGCGCTGAACGAAAGAGGGCCTCGTAGGATGGCCCGCGCCAGGCGAGACCGGGAGTCACCCGCAACCGTGGCCAGCCGGAGAAAAGGAAAGTTCAGCCCACCGCCCGGCCGCCAACGATTCAACTCCGCCACGCGTACTGCGATGGCCTCGCATACCTGCTCGTCAACGACAGATCCGCTGGTGGTGGTGATCGCAACGTCAAAGGGTCTTACCGGATGGCGGAGCAACAACTTTCCGCCGGCCGCAAAATAAGCCGCCCGCCCAGTCTGCTCTTTACCCGAACGCCGCGCCTCCGACATAGGAGCGCATGCATGCCCATACCCGCTGCCATCGCAAATAGCCAGCTTTCCCGGCCTTCCGCGGTGCAGCAGGTGATTTTTCCCAAGGGGGCGGAACGGGACGGCTGCGTAGAATCCAGCGCGCAGCGGCCACCGGATTTTTCGGGAGCTTCAGGTTCTGCGCCATCACGTTGCCGGTGCCAAAAGGGATGATGCCCAACGGAACGTCGGAGCCGGCGATTCCCTGAATGACATCGAAGATGGTACCGTCGCCGCCGCAGACAACGATGGCATCGTAACCCTCCGCTACGGCCCTCTTCGCCTTGGGGCCCGCGGCGCGGTTCTCGCCCGTCTCCATGATGTCGACGGCCGCGCCCGCCCGCGGAAAACACTGGCGACGCGAGCGATATCTCTGCGCCTGCGCGGGTTCGTTGAAGCACCGGGTTGACGAAGAGCAGGATCTTTCTCATGGCGCGTCAGAATTGCGCCGGCTTCTCCCACTCGGAGAACACAAATTCTTCCAGAGGCTTCCGCTGCCGCGGAGCGACCTCCATCTTCTGCAGGTGCTCAGGCAGGCTTGCCGGCTCGCCAAAGTAGCCGATCGCCGTGACCGCGCCGATCTCATAGTCGGAAGGAATCCCGAACGAGGCCCGGATCTGCTCATGATCGAAACCCGCCATCGAGTGGGTGTGCAATCCGTCGGCTGTCGCCTGCAACGCCAGATGTGCTGTGGCCGCGCCGGTGTCATGCAAGCCATAGGCGATTGGGCTGATCTTTTGCGGTAAAGGTCTTTTTGGCTGCGGAGAGTACCAGCACCGGAGCGCTCTTCGCCCAGGCCTGATTGAACTCAACCAGCGCATTGAAGATCTTCTCGTAGGTTTCGATCGCCCCGCCTGCCTACCAGGAACCGCCAAGGTTGCTCGTTGGAGGAGGAGGCCGCCCAGCGTGCCGCTTCAAAGAGCCTCTTGAGCTCGGCCGCCGGCACATCTTTGTCGGCATAGGCGCGGGGACTCCAGCGGCGGCGGATCAGGTCCTCGACGCCGGCTACATCGGGCGCATGCTTTAACTTGTCTATTGCTTCGGGCGGCGTGGTGGACATGGCATTACTCCTGGAGAGATAGCGTTTGCTTTTAGATAGATGAGAAAACGAACGACGCAACGAAAAATCGCCTGCTCCCCAGGGAGGACAGGCGATTTTGATTGATGCTATTCCATCCGCGTTATTCGCGGACGCCTTCGACGAACGCCTTGAGTTTGCGAGAGCGTGAAGGATGGCGCAACTTGCGCAGCGCCTTGGCTTCGATCTGCCGGATACGTTCGCGCGTGACCTGGAAGCTCTGACCCACTTCTTCCAGGGTGTGCTCGGAACCATCCTCCAGGCCAAAGCGCATCTTGATCACGCGCTCTTCCCGCGGAGTCAAGGTACGCAGCACCTGCGAGGTGTATTCCTTCAGGTTGACGCTGATGACTGCTTCAGAAGGCGAAACCGCCTGGCGATCTTCGATGAAGTCGCCAAGGTGAGAATCTTCTTCCTCGCCGATCGGAGTTTCGAGCGAGATCGGTTCCTGTGCGATCTTGAGCACTTTACGAACCTTGGCCACCGGGATATCCATCCGGCGGGCGATCTCTTCGGAAGTGGGCTCGCGGCCCAGCTCCTGCACCAACTGCCGCGAAGTACGAATCAGCTTGTTGATGGTCTCGATCATGTGCACCGGAATACGAATCGTCCGGGCCTGATCGGCAATCGCGCGGGTGATCGCCTGGCGAATCCACCAGGTCGCATAGGTGGAGAACTTGTAACCACGACGATATTCGAACTTATCGACCGCCTTCATCAAACCGATGTTGCCTTCCTGGATCAGATCGAGGAATTGCAGACCGCGGTTGGTGTACTTCTTGGCAATCGAAACCACCAGGCGCAGGTTAGCCTCGATCAGCTCGCGCTTGGCCTGCTCGGCGTCCATATCGCCCTGGATCATCTCGCGCTGGGTGCGCTTGAGTTCGGCGATCGATACGCCGGCCTCCTGCTCCAGCTTTTCCAGGTCGGTCTTGCAGTTCTTTTGCTGGCGGCGGTACTCCTTGCGCAGCTCTTCGCTCTTCGACTGGTCGTGCTTCTGTTCCAGCGACTTGATCTGGCGCTCGAGCATGCGCATGGCGTCGACGGTCTTGTTGACCTTGTCCAGCAGCCGCTTGCGTTCCGCGTTGGTGTACTTCAGTTCACGGACAATGCGCGAGACTTCGACCCGCTCGCGGTTCATCATCCAGCGCGTCTTGCGATGTTCCTTGGCCTTCGCCTTGACGTTGATCGTTTCCAGCTTTTCGAAGAGCAGAGCTGCTTTCTTCTGGTGCTTGAGCAGCGTGTCGACGCGGCCGATGGTGACCCGGATGCGCGCCTGCAGAATCTCTTCGGTGATCTCTTCTTCGTCGAAGATCACCACTTCCTTGATGTTGCGCACGCCACGCTTGAGGTCCTCGCCTAGGGCGACGATCTCGCGAATGACGATGGGCGAACGGGAAATGGCTTTGAGTACCCGCAATTGCCCGCGCTCGATGCGCTTGGCAATCTCAACTTCGCCTTCTCTGGTCAGTAGTGGAACAGTGCCCATTTCGCGCAGGTACATGCGAACGGGGTCATTAGTTTTTTCGAGTGTGCCCGGTGTGAGGTCGAGTTCTACATCCTCGCCCTCCTCACCCTCGCTCTCGAACTTGTCTGCGCCAAACTTAGGACCGCCTTCGAGCACATCAATGCCCTGGGTCCCGATGGTGGTCAACAGATCGTCGAGATCGTCCGGTGAATGCAGATCGCCAGGAATCAGGTCGTTGACCTCGTTATAGGTCAAGTAACCCTTTTCCTTACCTGCATCAATCAGTTTCTGAATATCTTCTTCGTACTTGTCTTCGATAGCCAAGCAAATCCTATCCCGTGCCTTATTTTTCGGATCGGTCCGTGCTCAGAAAGGACAGGGTGCTATGCGAGCCGCTAAGGGCATATTCCGGACGGTTAATAAACCGTTTGGGCAAGTAGACGCACGTCCTTCAAAGAGTTATAGAATATCATGGAATGGAGTGTGCTCCTGGGCCGCTCCCAGATTGACACTCCCACTTTCGGCCTATCCCTGTTAAGCCACGTTCGTGGCTGGAGCCTAATTAGTTAGATGTAAAAGTACGAATTCCGTTTCACCCCCGGACAGTTAAAAGGCGCGTTTCGTTTCAGGCCTAGGGCCTGAGGACCCCGGCGAGACGGATTCGAAGGCCGGAAAAAGGTGGAGGTTCGTGGTATCCCACATCTCGCGAAAAACAAGCGAGATATGGGGCACCCCACGCTTTGTGGAAGGGAGAAAGTAGGATGGGCCAAAGAATACTTACGCGTCGGCATCACGCATCTCGCGGTCCACTTTGAGCTTTTCGGCCATAAAGACGGCCAGTTGGGCGAGGTCGCCTCGCCGTTCCGCCTCGGCGATGTCTGCCCGAACGCGGCGCTGCAGTGCCTCCAGGCGCCGATATTTCAGCGACTCCAGCGCGGCCTCCACCTCCGGCATCTCTAGCTCGCTGGATTCGCGAAGCAGGATTTGAGCCAGCAGAGCTCGATGGCTGGGATCAGAAACCGCAGCCAGAGGCTCGAGCGATCCGCGGTCGCGCAAGAGCGGCAGCATGGTGGCGACGCTAAGCCCTTCGAACAATTGGGGCTGTTCATGGAATGCCTGAAAAACGCGGAGGCAAACGCGGCTTTCGGCGGCAGAAGCCGCCGCCCGCAACACCACCCTCTCGGCTTCATTGAGAGCGTCCGCACCGGTCGGATGGACCTCATCCCGGCGTTTGCGCGCCGCCTGCTTCAGTTCTTCTCTGACCAAGGCTGAGTCGATGCCCAGCTTCTGCGCCGCGTCGGAGGCAAACTCGTCGCGCACGATGCGATTGGGCATGCGCCGGAAATGCGGCAGCAAGTAGTTCAGGGCTTTGTTCTTGCCCTCAGCCGTCCGGGACGGAAAAAGCTGCATTGCCCGTTCGATCAGATAGTCTGAGTGGCGCCTGGCGGCTTTGACCGCTTCTACATAGTCCTTAATGCCGCGTTCACGAATAAACCGGTCGGGATCGAGTCCTCCCTCGAGAGTAACGACTTTGACCTCGAAATCCTCTTCGGTGAGCAGGGCAATCGACTTCTCGGCAGCGTTCGCGCCAGCTGCATCGGGGTCAAAATTAACGAAAAGCCGCTTGGTGTAGCGGCTCAGCAGTCGAACCTGCATCTCGGTGAATGCCGTCCCGCTGGTGGCAAGCACATTCTGGATTCCCGCCATGTAGGCCGTGATGCAGTCCATCTGGCCTTCTACCAGCAGGGCAAAATCCTGCTGCCGGATCGCCTGCCGGGCCTTGTCGAGATTGAACAGGACTTGCCCCTTCGAGTACAGCGGGGTTTCGGGCGAGTTCATATACTTGGGCCCGGATTTCTCTTCACTATCGAGGGCACGCGCAGTAAAGGCAATCACCCGCCCAGCCTCGTTGTGAATGGGAAACGTAATCCGTTTGCGAAAACGCGCATAGAGCGGCCCGGCAGAGCCGTCCGGCTGTTCCTTGGAAGACAATAGGCCGGATGACCGCAGCAAGTCCGGCGGGGCTACCCCCTGCAACCGGTCGCGCAGCGCGTTGAATGATTCCGGGGCATAGCCTATGCGAAACTTTGCGATGGCTTCTGCTGTCACCCCGCGGCCGCTGAGGTACTCGCGGGCCCGGGCAGCCCTCCGGGGAGCGCAACTGTTCTTCGAACCAGGTGGTCGCCAACTCATGCAATTCGAGCAGCTTGCCCCGTTGCCGGCTCTCCTGCGCCTCTTCCGGGCTGGAAAATTCCCGCTTAGGCAGTGCAATGCCACACTTTTGCGCGACGATTTTTACTGCTTCGATAAAACCCACATTGTCGAACTTCTGCACGAAGGAGAAAACATCACCCGACTCGTTGCACCCGAAGCAGTGGTAGAACTGGCGCACTGCGTGCACGGAAAAGGACGCGGTCTTCTCCCCGTGGAAGGGACAAAGACCGGCATAGTTCTGCGCTCCGGATTTTTTCAGCGTGATGTATCCGCCGATGACGCGGACGATATCAGCCTGCTGCTTTACGAGTTGGGCGAAATCGGAAGCCACTGGATCGTTACATGTCCATTGTCGTACATCGGGTGCGCTGGAAAATTAACCAGTTGTGTGGAACGCTGAGCGCAGCTCCTGCGGCTGCTTTCCCTGATCCCGTAGGCTGCGCAGGCTCAGCGCATCATGCCGTTTGGCCAGCCGCTCCCCTTTCTCATCCCGCAGCAAATCGCAGTGGTACCAGGCGGGCGACGCAACACCCAGCGCGCGGGCCAGCAGAATCTGCCGGGCGGTCGACTTCAGCAGGTCCGCGCCGCGGACAACTTCCGTAATGCCCATCGCGGCGTCATCGGCCACTGCGGCAAGCTGATAGGAGGGGAGATCATCCCGCCGCCACACCAGAAAGTCGCCAAAGTCCTTTTGCGCCACAAACCGTTGAGGGCCGAAGCGCCCATCCTCGAACTCGACGACCTCTTCCTCGGGAACCCGAAAACGCCAGTTTGCAGCGGACGACGTATCGGCCACAGCCATTCGGCCAGAGGCGGGGCGGCAGGTTCCGGGATAGATCCCTTCGTCGTCGTGCGGGGCCTGCATGGCCAGCGCAAGGTCCTTGCGCGAGCAGTGGCAGGGGTAGAGCCAGCCCCCGACAAGGAGTCGCCGCCAGGCGTTGCGATAGAGCTCCACGCCGCTGGCTCTGGGTGTAGGGGCCGAAGGGCCCGCCAACGTCGGGACCCTCCTGCCACCCGAGACCGAGCCAATGCAGATCTTCGATCATGGCTTCGACAAAATGTGGCCGCGAGCGTTCAGGGTCCAGATCCTCGTTGCGCAGGATCAGCGTGCCCCCGGCGTCCAGCGCGCGCTGCTGTGCCGTCCAGAAGGTGCGCGCATGGCCCAGATGCAGGTATCCGGTGGGAGAAGGAGCCAGCCGGCCCCGGTACGCACTGCGTCAAAACAGATCCGGAATACTGGAGAAGGCAATGCGCGTGGGGGCGGCCGCGCCCGCCAGGAGCATGCTGGCGAAACAAAGCTTGTTGGTTCCGTATTTGTAGTTCACCTGGTCCATGGTGGTCGACAGACGCGTACGTTTCGCCTCCTCTTCCAGGCCGGAGAAGAGGCTGAGCGTGTGCAGGTGGTCAGGCACCAGGTTGCCCAGGGTGACGCCGACAAAGAAGGGCTTCTGCAGCTTCCGGCCGGCAGGGCTTTCACCCCAAAGGCGCTGGAGGCCCTCCAAGAGCGTCTGATTGTCCTGGCATTCGAGCAGCGGACAACTTTGCACCCAGGGCTGCTGGTGAATGCCTGAGGAATGTTTCGACGTGGCGGCAGCACTGCCAACCGAAAAACGAATGGTCAGCGTCATATGCGATGCCCACAGCCGCGCCTTCCGCAGCCGCATCGCCGCCTTGTGGAGCAGCTTGTTCGCTACAGCATAGGCACCCTCCGGCGTGCGTAGTTCCGGGGGCAGAACGTGGGAGTGGCCGATCGACTTCTGATGCTCCAGCTCGGCGTCGCCAAAATCCTCTCCGCGCAGCCAGTGCCATAGCTTTTCGCCGCCGATGCCGCCCCATGCTACATGCAACTGCTCCCGATCGAGCGCCAGCAGTTGTTCCATGGTGCGGATACCACCCTGTTGCAGCCGTTTCTCCATGCGCGCGCCGACACCGGGCAGATCGCGGGGGGTCAAAGCGGCCAGGGCGTCATGCAGCACGTCAGGTGTCAGGGCTACCAGACCATCCGGCTTTTCCATGTCGGACGCTACTTTGGACAAGTACCGGTTGGTCGCCAGGCCAACCGAACAGCGAAGCGTGGTCCCGGCCTTGCGCCGGACCGCGGCTTTGACCTCGCGCGCCAGTTCCAGCGCTGCCAGGAGAGGCTGTTCCCGCCCCAAAAGGCGGCAAGCCATCTCGTCAATGGACATCACCGAGGTTACGGGAAGGCACGACTCCACCGCCTCCACTACCCGATGGTGGTAGTCCACATAGAGCTCATGCCGGGCCTCCACCAGCACGATACCGGGGCAGAGCCTCTTGGCCTCGCCAACCTGGGTTCCGGTTCGCACTCCGTACGCTTTGGCCTCGTAACTCGCGGCGATACAGCAGGTTGTATCCGCCACCAGGGGGACGACTGCCATGGGGCGGCCGCGTAGCTCCGGCCGCAGCTCCTGCTCCACCGAAGCGAAGTAGGAGTTGAGGTCCAGGAACAGCCACTGCAACCGGGGATCCCCCATCCGGAACGTATTGATTGTCGCGTCGGTCACATCTCCCTGGTTTTGCCCATATCGAATTTTCTAATGCGATGCTAAGCTTTGTGCCATCGGTAGTTTCGGGATTGAGGACACTGGTTGTCCCAAAAAGGAAGCTTCCGCGAAAAATATTTTGTATCCTGGAAAACCTACCCCCGGGATTCGGGTTTCATAAAGCATGGAGTACCGAGTATGCATTTCCTCCATTTTCACACTCTGGCTCGCTGGTTTTTCTTCGAATTCGAGTCATACGGTCCAGCAATTCTAGTCACGGTCGGAGCCGCCCTGCTCATGGCTTGTGGGATCGGCGCAACCTGTTCGCCGTGTAAAGAAAAGGACGAGGTCTTTCACCGTCAGGTGTTCTAAAGACGTTCTGATTCTCGCTTTACCGTACAGCCCCGGTTCGGTCCGCCGCGTATTGTCTTGAAAGCAAATTCTGCTTGCTGCTCCGCCCTGCGTCTGCTTTACTGCACCCCATGCAGGACTCAGAAACATGGCTGGCGCGCTGGCATAGCGCCGGCCTGCTCGATGACGCCGGCGCGGCCGCTATCCGCGCCTACGAAGAAGCTCATGCCAAGCCCAGCAGCCGCCGATGGCAGGTGCTGGTCGCTCTGATCCTTGGCGCGATTCTCCTCGGCGCCGGCGTGCTTCTTTTTGTCGCCGCGCATTGGGATGGGGTCTCGCCGCTCGGCCCGCTTGTTACTGGTGCTCGCGATGCTGGTATTTTTCCACGGGCTCGGGCTGCTTACGCGGCGCCCGCTTCGCCGGATTTGCCACCGCCATGCATGCGGTTGGCACCATCTCTGCCGGGGCGGCGATTGCGCTGGTGGGCCAGATCTTCAACATGCAGGAGCATTGGCCTTCGGCGGTCATGCTGTGGGCACTGTGCGCCGCGGTCGGCTGGGCTCTTGCTGCGCGATCAGTTCCAGCAGACCCTGACTCTGCTGCTGGTGCCGGCGTGGATCATGTCCGAGTGGAGTGATCGGGCGAATGACTACGGCGGGGTGGACACCTACATCGCGCGCGTGCTCGCAGTCATTGGCGCCGTTTACCTCACCGGTTTTTTCACAGTCGCCGGCGCGCCGTCTTCTCCATCCTGTTTGCCGCCGGAGCGGTGCTGTTGCCAGTCGCCGTGATCGTGCTTTCCAGGGGATGGAGCGTGGCGGTTATGGCGGCCCGGGGGCTTTCTGCCGCTGAGCTACCGGCTTGGCTGCTATCGGATTGGCGTTGCTCGCGATCGCCGGCGGCTGGTTGCTCGACCGCAAGAGCTGGGCCCCGCCGTCCTGGTGGTTGCGGCGAGTGGCCTGGGCTCTTCCCTGGGCTCAAACCAATTTCGTGGAAAAGACGGCGGGGGGCACTCTGGAGCCACAGCGAACCCAATGTGCTGGCTTACGCTTTGGCTGCCGCTACGGCTGTCTTCCTGGTGTGGTGGGGAATCCGCAACCTTGCCAAGCCAATCGTCAACTATGGAATGGTCGCCTTCGCCCTGATCGTGATGTGGTTCTACTTCGCGAGCGTCATGGACAAGCTCGACCGCTCTCTCGGGCTCATTGGTCTCGGCATCCTCTTTCTCGCCGGTGGCTGGGCGCTTGAGATATACCCGCCGCCGGATTGTCGCCGGCATGGAGACTGGAGTTGCGGCGTGAAAGCCATCCGGGCCGGGGCTGATTCTCTTTTTCGTTCAGCTTGTTCTCGTGCTGAGCGTGGCGGGTAAATATCTTTACGAGCGACAGACTCGGCCCCGGGTGTGGACCCGAGCCACCCAGTTCGATCCCGCGCTTCCCCTGCGCGGGCGCTATCTGGCACTGCAATTGATGCTGGATGCCTGCGGCCTTCCCCGCGATGCGGAGCACTCGATTCGGCGTATTCCGGAGGACATCCGTTCTGGCAGTGGAACATATCGCTCGCCGCAGCGAACGGAAAACTGGTGCCGCGATGCGTGGTCACCACGAGCGGCGGGGACGCTGACGCTTTTCGCAGACAAACCTTGCGATCGCGCAACTCTGAGCAATGAAGTAATGCTTTTTATTCCCGACCGGGCGCAGTTCCTTTTCCTCTCCCGCCGGGTCAGGAATTGTGGGTGGAAGTCACGGTGCCACCAAGTGGGCCGCCGACGGCCTATCCAGATCGCTCTTTCCAGTGGAGCAGGCTTCCACCCAATTAGGACTGAACTGAACGTGGCGGGACCGGGTAATCAGCGAGATCGAAAAACATTTCCAAGGGATGTCCGTACACCTGCAGATTCTGGGCTAACGCTCGGATGACAACGGGATCAGGACGGCGATCCCAATGTGCAGCAAACGCTCCGAATGAAGCGTTGCCCTTCCCTTTGTCATCCCGAGCGTAGCGAGAGATCTGCGGTTCTACGGACCTCTCTTGGAAATATTTCTTACGCCTTCAGCTGCGGCTTGCCCTTTGGTCCCCATTCGACGTAGCCCATCGGATGGTGGTGGTCATGGGTAAAGAGAACCAGCCACTGCTCCGGGAATTGCCCGGCTTAGGAAGCGCTTGCGCTGCTCAATGCAGGTGAGAGGATACAAGGTCGTAACCCATCACCCACGTCACGTCCAGGTGCGCGCTGGTAGGGATCAGGTCGGAGATGTAGCAGGCGCGCCGGCCGCCGGAATCGAGCATCACCGCCATCATCTGCGCCGTATGCCCGGGAAATACCTCGACGGAAACGCCGGGAACAATCTCCAGCTGAGCTCCGCTCGGCGGATCGATCAGAGTCATCTGCCCGTTGGCGATGAGCGGGTCGTAGTTGTCGCTGATATAGCTGACAGCATCGCGCTCCAGTTGCAGGTGGCCGTGCTCCACTTCTCCGCGATGCACAAAGTAGCGGGCGTTGGGAAAGGTAGGCACGATGCTGCCGTCTTCTTTGCGGGTCGTGTTCCATCCGCAGTGATCGAAGTGCAGGTGGGTGTTGATCACCACGTCCACATCTTCCGGTCGTATCCCCGCAGCCTGAAAGCTTTGCGGCAAGAGCTGCCTGGCTTCAAAGATGCTTCGCTGCTTTTCCGGCAGCTTGTTGCCGATTCCGGTCTCAATCACCACCGTATGTTTGCCGGTGCGCACAACGACGGTGTTGGTTCCCAGCAGGATCTGGTTTCGCTCATTGGCCGGCGCCCGCTTTTCCCACAAAGTTTTGGGCACCACTCCGAACATGGCGCCACCATCCAGCAGATAGGGGCCGTCGGTGAGGATGGTCAGTTCAAAATCGCCCAGCGTGGTATGGCCGCGTATCAGATCGTCGCTCACGGTTACTCAGGCCTCGGCCAGGTAGGTTTGAAAATGCGTCCAGGATGCGGGTGAACAGAGTGGGTCTGGCATTCGGCGCCATCGATACCGTGGGTCTTGCGCGGGTAGAGCTGCAGGTCGTAGGGCAGATCGGCATCGATCAGTTTCTGAATGAACTGGATTGAATTTTCCAGGTGCACATTGTCATCGCCCGTGCCCTGAATCAGCAGCAGCCGTCCCTTCAGATTGGCCGCGCTGTTCACGACGGAGTCGTCGCGATAGACATCGTCATTCAATGCGGGCGATCCGAGATAGCGTTCGGTGTAGATGGAGTCGTAGTCCTGCCAGTCGGTCACGGGAGCCACGGCCACGCTGGCGCGAAAGCGATCGTTGTGGGTCATGGCATACAGGGTGAAGCGTGCCACCCCAACTCCAGCCCCACCAGCCGAGCCGCTTGGGGTCGAGCTGGGGATAGGCGTGCAGCGTTTGGTCGAGCGCTGCGATCTGGTCGCCCAGCTGCACGGGACCGAAGTTATGATAGGCCGCCTGGGCAAAAGTCGCGGCCTCTGCCCCCCATGCCACGATTGTCCACATGCAGCACGGCAAAACCGTTCTGTACCAGCAGCTGATCGAAAAGACGCTCGCGGGCCGACCATTTTCCGCTGACCATCTGCGCATGCGGGCCCCCATAGGGGTTGACGATGAGCGGCACGGCGGCAGTTGTCGTTTTCCCGGGGGTAACACCAGCTGGCCATACAGAGTGGTCGCGCCGTCGGCAGCCTTGAACTCGACGGGGACCGGCGGGGTTAAGACTGGCTTCGAGCGGCGGCGCTTTCCAGATCGTCTTACAGTCTTGCGTCGTGACGGCACAAATCCATCACCGGTGGAGTCATGGTGGAAGAAACCGTATCGGCAAAGAAGTTTGTGTTGGGCGAGAAGACCGGCTCGTGCCATTCGCCGGAGCGACTTACCTGGTGTTTGCTCTGTCCGTCCAATCCAACCACCCAGATTTGCTGCTGCCGCGGATCCCCTTCGTTGGAGAGGTAGTAGACCGTGTGCGCCACCTGGTTCACGCCCAAGATATCTCGCGACCTCATAATTGCCCGCCGGTCAGTTGTTTGACCAGAGTGGCGGACGCGGCCAGCGGATTTCCCCCATCGAATCCATAGAGATAGATGTGGTTGTGCCCATCCCGCCAGCTGGTAAGCAGGAAGTTTGAGTTGAAGAAGGTCAGGTCGTAGGAATCGTCGAGGAATTTCTCGTCTTTTATGGTCAGCACCGGCTTCGACTCGTCAGTGGAAATATCGACGAAATACAAGGTCATCGTCTGGTGATCGCGCTTCAGGGTTTCAATCCACAACGTTCTGGGGTTGAGCCACCCGAAGCGGGGGATGTAGTCGCTTCCGTTGTCGATGGGCAGGTTGATCCACTTGGTCCTTCCACCGTTCGCGCCTACCACGCCAACACGGACTACGGGATTCGGATCGCCGGGCTGCGGATAACGCTGGCGATCGACCGACGCATGGGAGGGGATCCAATCTTCAATCGGGTATTCAGGAACCGGGGTTTCGTTCATCTGCAGATACGCGATCCGCCGTGAGTCTGGCGACCAGAAGTAATTGCTGCGGACGTCGAGTTCTTCTTCGTAGACCCAGTCGACCTCGCCATCGAGGATCGTGTCTGTCTGCGAATCAGTCAGGCGCGCTGCCGCATTGTTGTCTTTTAATTTATTGACATAGATGTTGTGACCGCGCACGTAGGAGAGGTAGGCTCCGTCGGGAGAGAACTTGGGATCGTCGCCGCTGCCGGCGCCGGTGGAGGCTATTTGCAGGCCGGTCTTGGTTCCCAGATCGAAAAACCACAACTGCCCGCTGGAATCGAACAGCAGATGCTTTGAGTCGGGCACCCAGATGTAGCTGGCCTCTTTGTAGCGGGCGCGATTGTTGAGGTCGTGCTCCGAGGTGACCGGTGGGTTGAGGGCTTTCATCTTGTCGTGGTCGATCAGCACTTGCGCTTTCCCCGTCCCGCCTTCGACGGCCATGCAGATCGCCATTTCGTCGATATAGCTGAAACGGGTTCCGTCCGGGCTCCAGGCGATGCCGTCCGGCGGACGGGTCGCCTGCTCCTGGCGGTAGATCTGTTCCGCAGTCACTGGGGTTGGGCAGGTCGGCTGCCAGGGCGGAAAGGCTGACAGAACGCAAGCACCAGGGCAATTCGAATCAGTCTCAAAAATGGCTCCAAAAATCAGCTCGGCGGGAGGGCTTTGAGCCTGCAGTGTATCGCACGCTGAAGCGGATTGGGGCAGTTATTGACGGCATAAAGGACTGCCCGGGCCGGCGTGCTAGACTCCAGACCACGACATGGATGTTCAATTGGAGTTGTTGATTCGCTTGCAGCAGGTCGATATCAAGATCACCCAACTGCTGGAAACTATCTCTGCGTTACCCCACAATCTCCGTTCCCTGGAAGAAAAACTGCAGCAGCAGAAGGTGGCCCTGGAGCAGGCTGACAAGGCTGTTCCGGCGGAAGAGGCACGGCGCAGAAGGCTGGAAAGCGATCGCAAGGATCAGCAGCAAAAGCTGATCAAATACCGCGAGCAGTCCAGCAGCGTGAAAACCAACGAGCAATTCCATGCGTTGCAGCATGAGATTGGATTTGTAGAAGCAGAAATTCGCCGCATTGAAGACGAGGAACTCAGCAGCATGATCAAGAGTGAGTCGTTGGAGAGCCAGCGTGCGGAAGCGCGCAAGGCCTCTGCGCTGCAGCGAAATTGGTGGATGAGGAGAAGGAGCGGGCTCGCGTTGCCTCTCAGGGGTACAGGCGGAGCTGGCGGGTCTGCAGAAGGAACGGGCAAAGATACGCAAAGGGGTGAACGAGCCTCTGCTTGCTCAATACGACCGCATCGCTTCCTCCTCACGCAAAACTGCGCTGGCGCGGGCCGCAGGGCAGCGTTGTCTTTCCTGCCAAATGTCATTACGCCCGCAGTTTTGGAACCAGGTGCGCGAAGGCACGCTGTTGAATTGCGAGAGTTGTGGACGGTTGCTTTACTTCGATCCCAGCCCGGTTACCGTGCTTCCTCGTCTTCCTCCGCTGGAGCGTAGCGAGGGTAGGCTTGGACTCAGGCCTTACCATTTGGGAATGAAACGAATTGCTGTCGACATGGACGAGGTGCTGGCAGACGCCCTCAGCGAACACCTGATCCGCTACAACCGTGACCATGGCGAAGCCATTACTAAGGGCCAGCTGCACGGCAAGTGGTTATGGGATATTGTCTCCGCCGACCGCCACGAGCGATTAGAGGGTTACCTTCGCAGCGAAGACTTCTTCGAGGACCTGCCGGTTCTCGAGGACAGCCAGGAGGTGCTTGCCAAGCTGGTCAAGCACTACGAGATTTTTATCGCCACGGCGGCCATGGAGTTTCCTAATTCCTTTGGCCCAAAATATCGCTGGTTGCGACGCCATTTCCCCTTTATCCCACCGACTCACTTTGTCTTCTGCGGAGACAAGAGCATTTTGCGCGCCGACTACTTGATCGACGACACGTTCCGGCACTTTGAACGCTTCCAGGGGAAGGGGATCCTCTTTTCGGCCCCGCATAACGCGAAAGTGACCGGTTTTCACCGTGTTGCCAGCTGGCGGGAAATCGAGCAATTCTTTCTGCCCGTGGGCAGGGCTTGAGTTCAAAAAGAGAACAGCAGGTCCCGACCGGAGCGTAGCGCAGTGGAGGGACCTGCTGTTTTCTTAACCCGATCTGAGCCCTATTGACGGGTCGGGAAATCCTCTTTAGCGCGAGCGGGCGTCAGCAGGGTGTTCGCCGGCTTCGGGGGAGGCACGTTTACTCCCGAGCCCTTCGGAGCCATCGCCGCCCCCAGTGGACGCAATTCATGGCAGGTTGCGGCGATTGCAGCTGATGCATGGTGACAATGATGGCGTGAGCTGCTGACTTGCCCGCGCAGCGATACCCATGGGGCGTGCTCGCGTCAAAATACACCCCGTCGCCGGGCGTGAGAACGTGCGTCTTGTCGGCGTGCCGGATCTCTAACTCGCCCTCCAGGATGTAAAGGAACTCATATCCAGGGATGAACATGAGGGCGAACCTCCTGGTTCTTCTTCAGTGGAATAAATTCCGCATAGTAGGGATCCAATTGGCGATCGGGCACCATGTACCCGAGACTCTCGAAGTAGTAGGTTGGATCGTCCACTCCGGTTTGGGGAAGACGAACGCGCTCCTTCTTCCGATGGACGCGGAACAGCGTGTGCGGTTCGCTTTCAAAAAAGTAAGAAAGGTCTTTGCTGAAGACCATTGCCACCCGGGCCAAATTGCGCAGTGTGGGCACTACGCGACCGGTTTCCAACTGAGACAGAAAGCTGGCCGAGAGACCAGTATGGCGGCCCAGTTCCACCAATCCCATCGATTTTTTCAGGCGAAGGCGCTTGATCCGTTCACCGATGCGCTTTTCCGCAATGAACGATTCTGCGCTGGCAGGGTCAATCTGAGAACTTGGCGACCTCTTTGGTATCCACGGCACAGCTCCTGCATTCATAATTTGTCTGTCTCTCTGATGAGAGAGTACATCGAAATGTTGCTCAGAATAAAACAGTTTTGTCTTCTGTGAATGTTTGATGCAAGGCTATCCAGAACACCAGCATCGCGCAGAGGATGGGTAAGATGAGCGCTGACCAAATTCTGTTGACTGGATCATCGGGACTTATCGGTACTTCTTTAGTACGTAAGTCTGCGGGGCAATCGGATTTCGACGATTACTCTAAGCCGGCGTCCGTCGCCGGGCGCCCCCGGGACGGAGATCTGGGACCCCTATGCAGCGGTGCCTATAAGCCCCAGGGCCCTCGAAGGGACGACCGCCGCGGTCCATCTTTCCGGCGCCAACCTAGCCGGACACCGATGGACCCCCGCCTACAAACGTGAAATCCGTGACAGCCGAATCACCCCGACGCGTGCGCTTGCCACGATGCTGGCTGCGCTCGAACCCAAGCCCGCCGTGCTGGTTTCTGCGTCGGCGATCGGCATCTACGGCGACCAGGGGGACGAGAGCTTGACCGAGGCTTCCTCGTCAGCAAGCGGATTCCTGCCCGAGCTCTGTCTCGAGTGGGAGAAGGCAACACAGCCGGCCGCAGACGCTGGAATCCGGGTAGTGCATCTCCGTTTTGGGGTCGTGCTGACGCCCGCGGGGGGTGCTTTGGCAAAGATGCTGCCGACGTTCCGCGCCGGCCTGGGCGGTAAGCTCGGCAGCGGCCGCCAGTGGATGAGCTGGATTGCCTTGCCCGACGCAATCCGGGTCATCGAGTTTGCACTGCAGACTGCCAGCGTTTCCGGGCCGATCAACCTGGTGGCGCCGAACCCGGTCACCAATTCGGACTTCACCCGCGCACTCGGCCATGCCTTGCACCGGCCCGCCCTGCTGCGCGTTCCCGCCTTTGCGCTCCGATTGGCAATCGGTCGAAATGGCGCAAGCCACCATCCTTGGCAGCCAGCGGGTTATGCCTGCCCGCCTGAGCGCCGCCGGCTTCAACTTCGAATATCCTGAGATTGGGGCCGCTCTTGAGGCGGTTCTGGCACCGTCCAAAGCAATGATTTACGTTGGGAGAGCATGAATCGCAGGCTGCTGGTTTTCGCTCTCGCGCTTTGGGTCGCGTGCACGACGATTGGCTGCGGAGCACCTGCTGCACCGGCGCCCCCTAGCCTCAACCTGCCAACTCCGGTCCTGAATCTTTCCGCTGCCCGCATCGGCGACTCGGTTCGTCTGGCCTGGACGCATGCCGACGCGGACTACCGACCGCGTTCCCCTCAAGCATCCGGTCACCGTACACGTTTGCCGTTCGGTCGAAGGTGGGGCGTGCACGACGGTCGCCACCCTCAATGTGGCGGCCGGCGCCGCTGGGGCGTATACGGACACGCTGCCCTCTGATCTGAACCGGGGTCCGGACCGTTTGCTGCGCTACGAGGTTGCCTTGCTTAACCATGCGGGAAAGTCGGCCGGACCATCGAATTTCGCTTATAGCGCTGCCGGGGCGTCTCCAGCAACCATCGCCGGGCTGAAGGGGCAGGTCGAGCGGGATGGCGTCGTGCTTAGCTGGATGCCTGCCGGCGAGCCGGGACGATCCGTGCTCTTCCGCATCGAGCGCCTGTTACTGACCGCCCCAGCTGCTGCGGAGACTCGCAGGTCTCCGCTCGCACCGGCGATACCGGCTGCCGCACAAACGCTCGCAGTTCATGTTCAGGACGGCGAAGATCCGGGTCACGCGATCGATACCTCCGCGCTCTTCAACCAGCGGTACCGCTACGTGCTGGAACGAGTCGCCATGCTCGAATTTTCCGGGCGATCGGTGGAGATACAGGGTGCGCCCAGCGACGCCATCGAGGTTTCGACCAAGGATACCTTTCCTCCCGCCGTTCCCCAGGGCTTGGTGGCGGTTGCCGATACCGCCGCCGGCGCCATCGATCTTTCCTGGATGCCTGACAGCGATAGCGACCTGGCGGCTTACCATGTCTACCGCCGCGATGTGCAGACGGGCCTACCCGCCCAGCGCATCGCTTCCGTAAATCTTGAGACTTCCTTCAGGGACACCACCGCGCAACCTGAACATACGTATGCTTATTCCGTATCGGCCGTGGACCAAAGCGGGAATGAGAGCAAACAGTCCCCTGAAGTCGAGGAGACTCTACCTCGCCCGTAATTTCAAATCCAGGAGCGTGCCATCAATGAAATACTGCCGCCTTCAGACCAGGCATGGAGCACAATACGCTGAGATCGTTGACCGGGGTGGCCGGCTGTGGATCGAGCGCCTTATTCCGCCCTTTCGAGGAAGGGCCGGTCAGCGATTTTGTCGACCCAGCTACCGATCCCTTTGAACCCCTGCCGCTCGATGAGGCCAGAACCCTGGCCCCGGTTGCTCCTTCAAAGATCGTTTGCGTCGGGCGCAACTATCGCGAGCATGCCGCTGAGCTGGGCAATGAGGTTCCGGCCGAACCGCTGCTCTTCCTCAAGCCCCCATCCGCCCTCCTATCCCCGGGCGCGGGGATCCGCATCCCTGAGCTCTCGAAGCGGGTTGATTTCGAAGGTGAGATCGCGATCGTCATCGGCGAGCGATGCAGCAGAATCGGTACCGATGAGGACCCGCGCGACTATATTCGCGGTTACACCATCGCCAACGACGTGACCGCGCGCGACTTGCAGAAGAAAGATGGCCAATGGTCCCGCGCCAAGGGTTTTGACACTTTCTGTCCGGTGGGGCCGTTGGTCACGGATGAGGTGGACCCTGCCGCGGGTATCGGCATCACGACCCGACCTCAATGGGGAACTGCGCCAGGAGGGCAACACGCGCGACTTTATCTTTCCCATCGACCATCTGCTGCGCTATATCACCGCTGCCATGACCCTCTTTCCAGGGGACTTGGTGCTTACCGGCACCCCGGCCGGAGTGGCTCCCATGCAGCCTGGCGATCGGGTGGCGATTACCGTGGAAGGGATTGGAACATTGATGAATCCCGTCGTCGGATGAGGCCATAATCGCAATTTTAAGAATCTCAACATACTGAAGCCTTACACTAAGAGATGTACGCAAGGAGAACTCATATGGCCAAGACACTGCTCGAACAGCTCCGCGAAATGACAGTGGTCGTCGCCGACTCCGGGGATTTTGAATCGATCGAACAATTCAAGCCCCAGGACACCACGACCAATCCCTCTCTTCTCACCGCGGCCGCGTCGATGCCGGAGTATCAGCCGATTGTGGATGGCGTGCTACTCGAAGCCAGGAAACAGCTAGGGCCCAAGGCTAAGGACAGTGACGTAGCCAACCTCGCTTTTCGTCACCTGGCCGTGGCTTTTGGAAAGAAAATTCTGGCCATCGTTCCCGGCCGGGTTTCGACTGAGGTCGACGCGCGGATGTCTTACGACACCGCTGCGACGATGAAGCAGGCGCATGAAATCATCCAGCAGTATGACGAGGCGGGGATTTCTCGCGAACGCGTGCTGATCAAGATCGCTTCCACCTGGCCGGGCATTAAAGCAGCCGAGCAACTGGAAAAGGAAGGCATCCATTGCAACCTGACCCTGCTGTTCGGGATGCATCAGGCGATCGCCTGCGCCGAGGCCAAGGTGACTTTGATTTCACCTTTCGTAGGCCGCATCCTCGACTGGTACAAGAAAGACACAGGCAAGGACTACGAGGGCGCGGACGATCCCGGCGTGCAGTCGGTGACCAAAATCTACAACTACTTCAAGAAGTTCGGTTACAAGACCGTTGTGATGGGCGCTAGCTTCCGCAACATCGGTGAGATTCAGCGAGCTCGCTGGATGCGATCTGCTTACCATCGCTCCGAAGCTGCTGGAAGAGCTGCACTCCACGGAAGGCGATCTGCCCCGCAAGCTTGATCCGAAGAATTCTCAGAGCCTGCAAATTGAGAAGATCCCGATGGACGAAGCGACCTTCGAGAAGATGCATGCGGCCGATCGCATGGCTCACGACAAGCTGAAGGAAGGAATCGAAGGATTCAGCGCGGCTCTTGAGAAGCTGGAGAAACTTTTGGCCGAGCGACTGGCTAAGATGGGCGCCGGCGAAGCTGTAGCTGCTCGATAAACAACACTGGGGCCGGCGATGATCGCCGGCCTCGGTGTTTAGGGTGGAAAAGAAACAGCAGGTCCCTCCACTACTTCTTGCTTTGTATCAGGGCACGACTTCAGTCGTGCCTCCACCAGCCGCAATGGTCAGGACTTTAGCCCTTGCCACAGCAAAATCTTCTAGCTCCAGAATTTGGGAAGGCCGAGGGGCGCACCGCAGATCCCCTCGGCATCGCTCGGGATGACAATTTTGTTTGGGAACGCTAAGTATCGTTTCCAAGATGAATTGTCATCCCGACCGTAGCCGAGGGATCTGCGGTGCGCCCTTCGGCCTTCCCAAATTCTGGAGCTAGAGTGCAGACCTGCTGTTTTCTTTTCTAGCTGAGCGCCCTCGTCTTTAAGTTAACCGTCACTGTGTCATTTGGGGTCTTGGTTCCGGCTCCGTCCGACGCGGGGTGGTACTCTATGCGCAAATTTTCGGTATCCACCACGATGCGCAGGTATCCGTAGTTGGTGTCGTCATAGTTTTCCAACGTCAAGGTGGGGTTTACCTTCATCGGCGTGCGCAATGCGTTGCCGTTGCCGCTCGTCTGCAGCTTCACCACGTTATGGCCTCCACCACCCGCCACCAGGTAGGGTATGTCAATCCCGGCAGTTGACCGTGTGTAACGCTGATAGTTGTGCGAGTGCGCCGAGAGATATGCGTGTGGCCAAAATCCCGCAGCCTTGGACGCTTTATCCAGATCCTGGAGCATGCGCGGACTGCCGGAGTGATTCGTCCCATAAGTGAACGGCGGATGATGGACCACGACGATCACCGCACCTTTGAAAGTCTTTGCCCGGGTAAGCGCGGCGGTCAGAAAACTTAGTTGGGCGTCACTCACCGGAGACGACTTCACACCCTCACTCGAGATAACTCCCGGGTCTTCCAGCACATTACTGTAGAGACCGAGAATGCGCACAAAAGGTGACTCCAGGGTAAAGTACACGCCCGGCGCAATCATCGATGTGCGCACCAGCGCACCGGCTTCCGGAGTGTGTTCAGGTGTGACCGAACAGAAGTTTCTCAGAAAGGCATCCAGTGTCGGCTCCGGATCAGTGGCATAGATCTCGCCATCGTGATTGCCCGGAATGGCGACGATCGGCGCTGGATACTCGCGATAGGGATCGTAGAACTGATCGTAGTAGTACTGCGATTCGCCAAAGTTATAGACCACATCACCGATGTGGAAGAAGAAAGACGGCACATCCGCCGGGTCATCCTCGGTGAAGTCGCTCACCATCTTGTCAGCCACCAGCGATTGAGAAGAAGGACCCTTTACGCTGCCGGTATCGCCCACCGCGTGAAAAACGATTTGTCCCGCCTCCTCGATCGTCTTCGTCCTGGCCGCGCCCGCACTGCCGTAGACCTCCTCGAGCGTGAGGACCGGCTCAGCGGCAGTCCCTCTTGGTTCGGGCACGGGTTGCAGCAACTTTGCATTGACCTTGCTGTAGTCACCTTCATCGGTAACCGGTGTCCTGAATCCGGTCGGATCGGGGCTCGGAGCGGGCTGACCAAACTGCGGGTCGTCTGTAGATTGGCTGGGGCGAGTTGGCTTCTTCTTCGCAGCGGGCTTTTTAGCGGGCATGGAATCAATCCTCCGAACGAGCTACCGCTATTATCCGATGAGGTTCAAATTCGCAGTTGGTCATCCGGACTGCCAATAATTTTCTGTAACACCACATTCATCTCTTTGTAATCTGCAACATATCGCTTAGTCTTCGTGTCATACGTAAGCACAGACGCGGCTTCAGAGCGTGCACGCGAGCTCCGCAGCCTTAGCAAGGAACAACCCCAACCTTCACTGGAGGTGGACTTGATCCCGCTAGAGCATTCCTTACGCCAGCTCTTCCACGAAGTGGTCTCCGAATGTTACGACGCGCGTCTGGGTTTGCGAGATGCGGAGATCTCCAGCTACGTCGCCGATCTACTCACCGAGTTTTGCCGCGCTGAGAACATCTATCGCATCCGCGATGCAGCGGGCAATCCCGTGCGCGAAGTGGGCGAGATGCTGCTTGCGTCTGATCCGGTTCACGGCACGGCGTCGTCTTTTGGAGAAGAGCGGGAGCGTCGGAAACATATCGGCGACTACACTCTGTTCTTTACCGGCATGTATCCAGAGTCGATGCATCGCTGGGGAGAGCAGCAGCGCGATAACTTTTTTGAGATGGTGCAGGCGGGCAAAGAGAGCTACTACATCGTGTCGCAATTCGACCTCTTTGAGTACGCGCAGGAGGCGCCCTTTTTCGCCCGCCTTTCCGGCTCCTTCGAGGCCTGCATTTATGGGTTGAATATGGTGCGTGGGGAACTCGACCGGCTGAAAGCGATCTCCCCGCCGCGTCCTGCCTCTTCCGATCCTTCGACACGCATCATGTAACGTTTCGCATGGAGGTTGGTGTAGCATTGCGCTGCAACCAAGATTCCAAGTGATGAGAAGGAGAACGATGATGCTGAGGACAAAGTTTAGGGTTCTGTCACAGAAGAGTCTGACCATCCTGCTGACGTTGGGTCTTCTGGGCGGCGCGGCTGCAGCGCAGCTGAGTGCCAAGCCGTCCGTCGCCCACGCCATGATGGCGCAGACCACGCCTCCGGCCGCTCCAGCCCTGGTGGATATCAATTCGGCCAGCAAAGCCGACCTGAGCGCGCTGCCCGGAATCGGCGATGTGTATTCGCAGAAGATCATCGACGGCAGGCCGTACAAGACCAAGACGGATCTGGTGAACAAGAAGATCATTCCGCGGCGACCTACAACAAGATTCGCGCCTTGATCATCGCCACCCAGCCAAAGAAGTAGTCCGGCTTGATGCAAACAAAAAGGGAAGCCCAGCGGGCTTCCCTTTTTTGCTGTTGTCTTCCATCTAGACGGCTAGCGGCAGAGCGTCCTTTACCCGAAAACGCTGCATGTTGATACGCAACGCCCGCTCGATCTTGCGCAGATCGCCCTTCTCTTCCGGAGAGGCAAAGGTCGAGGCGACGCCGCTGCGGGAAGCGCGGCCGGTGCGGCCGACCCGATGCACAAAATCTTCCGCGACCTTGGGCATATCGTAGTTCACGACGTGGGCCACGTGGTCTACGTCGATACCGCGTGCCGCCACATCGGTAGCTACCAGGACGCGATGACCACCCTGGGCAAAGCTGCGTAATGCGGCGTTGCGCTGCGACTGGCTGCGGTCGCCATGAATGCTGGTTGCTTTCCAGCCGGCATGGGCCAGTTTCTTGGCCACGCGCTCCGCGCCATGCTTGGTGCGAACGAAGACCAGAAAGCTGCCATCTTCAGAGCGGAGCAGGTGTTCCAGCAAGGGCAACTTGCGATCCGCGCTGACTTCAAAGGTTTGCAGCTTGACGTTTTCTGCCGGCTTGAGCACCGAGCCGATTTCAATGCGAACCGGGTTCTTGAGGTAGTCGCCGGCCACTTCCCGCACCGCGCCCTCCAGGGTAGCGGAGTAGCAGAGCGTCTGATGCACGGGCGGGATGGCCGCCACGATGCGGCGAATGGCTGGTTTGAAGCCCATGTCGAGCATGCGATCGACCTCGTCCAGCACCAGGATTTCAACCTGGTTGAGCTTGACCAGCTTGCGGCCGAGAAAATCCTCCAGGCGGCCCGGAGTCGCCACGATGAGCCGCGCGCCGCGACGGATGCTATCCAGTTGCGGGCCTTCGGCCATGCCACCGACTACCAGCGCGGTGGGAAAGCTGATCAGTTGCGCGCAGGCCTGTTGCACCTGCATGGCGAGTTCGCGGGTGGGCAGCAGGATCAGAGCACTGGCCGCTTTGGCCTGCGTTTTCTGCAGCTGCTCGATGATGGGGATGAGGAAACTGAGCGTCTTGCCGGTGCCGGTTTGCGCGGTCGCCAATACGTCCCGGCCCTCAAGCGCCGGAGGAATCGCTCCCACCTGAACTGGGGTGAGCGTAATAAAGTTTGCTTTGGCAAGACGCTGCTTGAGCGCCGCCGAAATGGGTAATGCTGAAAATTCGTTCAAAATAAAATCCCTTGCTTCCGGTCTCCTCGTGAGACCTGGAGTGCTGTTCATCTCCGCACGGCTTCGTCCGTCCGGCGATCCAAATGAAAGCCCGATTGCCTTGCCGCGGTCACCCGCACGCCGACACGAAGATCACCGTCGGCTTCGGCCTTCAGGCTGCTGATATTGAATCTGGCATTCAGGCTGCATCATAGCATGTGCAGTTTTTCGCGCTGCGGAAGGGGTGTTTGGCGTGATAGCCAAGCATCGCCCGTAAACCGCACCATGCCAGGGAAGCGCGTGCTTCCTACCGTCGCCCACGAATTTCCGCGGCGACTACGCTGAAGGGCTTGGGCGGTATCCGACCGGCTTTCCGGTGAAAAGAAAGAGGTCTAGTGCAGGCAGCCTAGCTCAGAAACACGAGAAAGGCTGACAACCAAACAATTTAGCGCAGGTTAAGAATAACACAGATGGCGCGCAAGAGCACCATTTATGGAACTTGTGGCTGCTGGCCGGCGTGGGCCATGGGCTTTGTATCCCTGCGCTTAGCCTAGAAATTCGGGAAGGCCGAAAGGCTCACCGCAGATCCCTCCACTTCGCTACGCTCCGGTCGGGATGACAAATTTGTTTAGGAACGCTGAGTGTAGTGCCCAAGTGAATTGTCGTCCCGACCGTAGCGTAGAGGAGAGATCTGCGGGTGCGAGCACTATCGGTCGTTGTCGCTTGATCGTTGCAGGGGCATCAGGGCGTTCTTGTTGTCCGGGCCCTGGGGATCGATGCGGAAGTCCCAGACCGAGAGGTTGACTTCTCCCGGCCCCAGCACCTCCATGAGCGCGTAGTCGCCAATGGTCAGGGGTTCTTTGGGGTCAGCCGGACCCAGCGATTTCCCGGTAGAACCTGGGCCGTGGTCGGAATCACGTCTTCGGTCTGCGTCACCTTGCCGGCCACCCCAATCTTGATCCCGCTCACGACCCGGTAATCCTTCTTGAAATTGCTGCGCACCCGCACGATGGCGTATTGGCTGTTGGCGGAGTTAAAGGAGTTTTTTTCCTTGGCCGATCCCGCCCCGCGCGTGTCCACCGTCACCGCGGAGGAGTCAGCCTCGTTGTCGTCCGACCCCGACAATGCTGACGTAAAGTGCCGGGTCGTTGACATGCAACTTGACCTTGGATTCCGCACCGGGAATCTGGACGTTCTGCTGGATGCCGCCCGAGCGGATTGAGGGCAGCCCGTAATACGTTGTGGCCGGTCTGGCGATTCACACTCGCCGAATTCTGGGTCAGCGCTACCAACTCCGGCTGATCGTGAAAAGTGTCCAGCGCCCACACCCCGTCCTGATCGGGCAGCCTCAAACCAGGAGATACATCCGGAGTCCGGGCCCGCGCATGTTGCTCTTCTTTATCGATGGCGGCGGCTTCCGGCATCGCCGGCGGACGCGACGCGGCTCCGCCCCCGGCTTGTGGTCCTTGGCCCACTTCTCGGTCGCCGCCCAATCCACCAGGTTCGCCGGCAACTCTTCCCATTGCCCACGCTCGGCGCTGAAATACCGCACCCGGTCGCCTACCTTCTGGTACTTGGTAACGACCTGGTACGTCCCGTCCTTGAGAACCAGGCGCTGGTTGGAGCCTGCGCCAACCCGCGGGGGCAGACGGCCAAGCTCGACAAGAGCAGCACGAGAACAGCAGGATGCGAGAGGGCGACATAACCGTGTGACTACTTTAGACGAAACCGCGGCGACGATGTTTGCTTGCCCTCTCACTTCTATCTTCCCTTCGTTTTCACTTCCTGCGATACTTGTACGTGCCCACCCGGTGCGCCAATCCCATCCACAATAAAAAGGTGAAGAAGCAATGTCAGCAAAGTACATCTTTGTGACGGGCGGAGTCGTGTCCAGCCTAGGCAAGGGCCTGGCTGCCGCCTCCATCGGCTGCCTGCTCGAGAGCCGCGGCCTCCGGGTCAACCTGATGAAGTTCGACCCCTATCTCAACGTCGATCCAGGCACGCTTTCGCCCTTTCAGCACGGCGAGGTTTTCGTGACCGACGACGGCGCGGAAACCGATCTGGATCTGGGCCATTATGAGCGCTTCACCCACGCCCGGCTGAGCCGCGACAACAACCTGACCACCGGCCGGATTTACGAGCAGATCATCACCAAGGAGCGCCGCGGCGACTACCTGGGCAAGACGGTGCAGGTGATTCCCCACGTCACCAACGAAATCAAGAACGCCATGCGCAAGGTGGCTACCGATGCCGACGTAACGATCGTCGAGATCGGCGGCACGGTCGGCGACATCGAGTCCTTGCCCTTTCTTGAAGCCATCCGCCAGATGCGGCAGGAGTTTGGCCGGGAAAATACCGTCTTTGTGCACGTCACGCTGGTTCCCTGGATCGGCGCCGCCCAGGAATTGAAGACCAAGCCCACGCAGCACTCGGTCAAGGAACTGCTCTCCATCGGGATCCAGCCCGATATTCTGTTGTGCCGCACGGATCGCTTTCTCTCCCACGAGATCAAGAGCAAGATCGCGCTCTTTTGCAATCTGGAAGAGCGGGCGGTGATTGCCGCGAAAGATGTGGCGTCGATCTACGAGGTGCCGCTGACCTTCGCCCAGGAAGGGGTCGACAAGCTGGCGCTGAAGTACCTCCACATCGAGGCCAAGGAACCCGACCTGACCCGCTGGAAGCAACCTGGTGGATCGCTGCTACAATCCCCACGACGAGGTCTCGATCGGCATCGTGGGGAAATATGTGGAGTACGAAGACAGTTACAAATCGCTCAAGGAGGCGCTGGTGCATGGCGCCCTGGCTTACGACCTGAAGCTGCGCGTCACCTGGATCGAGGCCGAGGGCCTGGAGAGCAAGCATCCCGGAGACCGGCAGTACGAGGAGCAGCTGGCGGGATTTGACGGCATCCTGGTTCCCGGCGGCTTTGGCAAGCGGGGCATTGAAGGCATGCTCAACGCCATCCGCTATGCGCGCGAGAACGCCGTTCCCTACTTCGGCATCTGCCTGGGCATGCAGACCGCTTGCATCGAATTTGCCCGCAACGTCTGCGGACTGGCGGGCGCCAGCTCCAGCGAGTTCGACCCGGCCACGCCTCACCGCGTGATCTTCAAGCTGCGCGAACTCACCGGCGTCGAAGAGATGGGAGGCACGATGCGCCTGGGCGCATGGCCCTGCGTGCTGGCGGAGGATTCGATCGCGGGCCGGTCCTATGAGGCTACCCAGATCAGCGAACGGCACCGTCATCGTTACGAGTTCAACCGGGAATATGAAGCGCTGCTGACCGGCGCCGGGCTGCGCATCACGGGCACCACGCCGGACGCGACCTACGTGGAGATCGTGGAGCTTCCCGGATCACCCGTTCTTTCTCGGCTGCCAGTTTCACCCTGAGTTCAAATCGAAACCGCTCGAGCCGCATCCGCTGTTTCGCGCGTTCATCGCGGCTTCTTACGAGAACCGCCTGCGCGCTCGCAATCCGAGGCGCGTGAAGCAGGGCCAGCCTCACCCAGACCCTGCAATGAACGACTTTGAAATTGGCAGCGGTGCGCGTCGGGGCGCCGTCGCTGTTTCTCATCGCCGGGCCCTTGCGTGATTGAGAGCGAAGCCCACGCGCGTTTCATGGCGGACGCCATCCAGCGCATTACGGCCGATCTGGGCGTGCCCTACATATTCAAGGCCTCCTACGACAAGGCGAATCGCACCTCGGCCGACGGGCTTCCGCGGGCCGGGCTTGGAGGAGGGCGTGCGCATCCTGCGCCGCATCGCCGAGGCCACCGGTCTGCCGGTCATCACCGACGTGCACCAGGCGGACGATTGCGAGCGCGTGGCCGAAGCGGTAGACGTACTGCAGATTCCCGCCTTTCTTTGCCGGCAGACCGACCTGCTGCTCGCGGCGGCCAAGACGGGGCGTGCCGTCAACATCAAGAAGGGGCAGTTTGTTGCGCCGTGGGACATGCGCTACGCGGTCGAAAAGGTCACGGGCGCGGGCAATCCGCGGGTCTTGCTGACCGAACGCGGGTTCAGCTTCGGCTACAACAACCTGGTGGTCGATATGCGCTCGCTCGCCATCATGCGCAAGATGGCGCCCGTGGTCTTCGATGGCACGCATTCGGTGCAGACTCCCTCTTCCGCGGGCGGCCAGAGCGGGGGCCAGCCGGAGTTTATTCCCGTGCTGGCCAGGGCGGCGGTCGCTGCCGGGGTGGACGGCATCTTCCTCGAAGTCCACGACGACCCGGCCAACGCCAAGTCCGATGGGGCAAATGCACTGAATTTGAAGCATCTCAGGCCGCTTTTGGAAAGCTTGCTAGATATCCACAGGGTAGTACGAAAAAGCCAATAGCTTTGGCGCTGTTTTTTGGTTACATTTGGCGCGATATGGCCGACACGATGGTAACGAATGCAGGCCTAGACTTTTGTTGAACTGTGTACTTTGGGGTACCAAAAAAAGGGCCCCTCGGGTGAGGGGCCAATCTGCCTTGGTTCTCTCGTTGTGTGAGAGCTTTTATGCGGCCGTTATTGTTGGGGCTGCGACGCAGCATTCCGGGGGGAGGGCTGCGGGTTCGACTGCTGCGTCGCGCCTATTGGTGAACCGCCATTGGTTTTTGGCGAGTTCAAAGCCGCAAGACTGTTGTGCATCAACGTTACGTGGACGACCGTACCGGTGGTGCCGGATTCTGTGGTTTCCTCGCGAGGGAGCATTGCCCATCGCCAGGCGATAAATTCTGAAGACCGGAACATGATGGTCGACGACTAAGTAGCGGACGACCGCATCTGCCATGTCCTGCGATTTCTGGATTCCGACTTGTCCGCGTGCGTGGGAATATCCCTGCACTTCTACGATGTAGCCTTTTTGTCCTTCCAGCTGTGTTGCAACTTGATCCAAAGCCTCTTTCGCTTTGGCATTCAAAGCCGTCTGCGTGGAGCGGAAATGCAACTCAGTATCGGTAACTTGCTGGTATTGGTCAAGATTCGTGACCGTCGTATTCAGCTGGCTGGTTTGCGCATTTGCCTGCTGCGCCATCTGCTGCGCTTGACCAGCCTGAGTGCTCGCTTGCTGTGCCTGCTGATTCGCCGCATCCGCCGTGCTTTGCGCCTGATGGATCCCGGCTTGGGCGCGGCTGTCTACATCCTTGATATCGTTCGCGTTCTTGGCGGTGAGCTGATCGAGCTCATTCAACCGATCTTTTACCGGGGCAACCTGCCGGTTGACCCACTTCTTACGGGCCAGGGGATTCATCTTTCCCCAGAAACCCTCGGTGGACTTAGCCGGAAGGGGCTGTCCAGTGGCGTAAGTCGTAGAATCTGTTGCTGCGCCAGAAGTGCTCGCGGGGGTCGAGCTTGCGGGGCCGGAGTGGCGCTGGTCTGCGGAGCGCCGCTGTCCGCCGCCGGGGTATTCTGCGCCATCGCCGGCACGCCCAAACTGGCGGCCAACAAAATTGCAGCGATCGATCCCGGGGTTGCAGTACCTTTTGTTCACGATTTCCCTTTGTCGGCCCAAAACGAGATTAGGAAGAAGACGCGCACACCCGTCGCTTCCGCACTTGCCTGACTCTATTGCAAGCGATTGGCCAAATAGCTTTTCGTCGAAAATAATTTATTTATCTTGTTGATTACAGATAAGTTATTGGTAACGAAAGAGCCCATTTGTGGATATTTCCCGAAATGGGCATAGCAGTGAAAAACGTGCACTTTTCTCTAGTGGGTAAGAAAAAAATGCTCGAACGCGGCCACAGGGATTACGTAGGTTACTGATACTGCCGATGATAACTCTATCGGCTACGCACACTGATAACCCGGGTCTCGGGAACTTGTTGATTCCAATCCGCAGGCACGGTATCAAAAATCAAGCGAAAATCTCGGGTCTGGCCCGGCTCAATGGGCGCAGCGGAAACAGGCTGGGTATCCACGTACGGTTCGCGGGTGCGGATCAGGTTGAGCGGGACCGCCAGCCTCTGGGCGAACTGGCCCACATCGTTATGGAAGCCGACCTGGACGGTAATAGCGGTCAGGGTCCGGTCGCCGCTATTGGTGATCTGGCCGTCGATATAGGTGACCTTAGCCCCGGAAAAGCTGGTGGCCTCGCTCATCTGGATACCGCTGATAGGCTAACTTCGGAGCGTAAGGGTCGGCGGCGCCATGCCGGTTCCGGTGGGCGACTCCGGAGTGCTGCGGCCGCCGGCTATCACCAGGATGCCAAGTCCCAGGATTACCACCGTGGCGGCAATGATCCACGGCATCCACGAGGTTGCTTCGCGGGTTTGGTGCGAGGCAAGAAAGCCCGCGTCCTCGCCGGATTTCGCGTCAACCTTGTCTTTGTCTTCTTGAGCCGCCATCAACGAGATTGTACCTGCCTGGGCTTAGACCGTGGGCCGGCTCAGCCGAAACGCGCCTTCTTGACGGATTGCCTCAGGTCATTACCGCGCATCTCCACCTCCACGCACATTTCCGCTAAACGCGAACGCATGCGCTCGCCGATACGGTCTCCCAGGGTCTCTTCGCGCGTCGGCTTTATCGGCGGAGCGCGCCAACGCTGCCGGCGCGTTGGGATAGTTGGTGGTGATCAGGGTGGTCCGTTTGTCGTTGTAGCGGGTGTTGAGGATGAGCGCTACGGTGTCCCAGACCCAGTCTGTCGGTTTCTGTGCGCCCAGTTCGTCCAGGATCAGGACTTCCGCCTCAAATACGGGGGCGAGAATCTGCAGTTCTGTGGTGGCCACCAACGGGTTGTAGGACTCCTGGATGCGCTTGAGCAGTTCCCGGTAATCGCAGAAGAGAGCGCGCACGCCTTTTTCGAAAATCAACGCCTGAACGATGCCTACGGCCAGGTGGGTCTTTCCGACGCCTACATCTCCGGTCAGCAGGAGCCCTTTTCCTTCCGTGGTCACGGGATAGCCGGCGACGAAGTTGCGCGCCATCATGTGCGCCGACGCCAGTGACCTGTCTGCCCCAGGGTAGCCGGCCTCGAAGGTTTCCAGGGTGCAATGCTCGTATCGTTTTGGGATCGAGGCCCGGCTTAACAGCCTGGCCGCCTGCACCTGCAAGCGGCATGCGCAGGGCTGGGCATAGCGTTCACCATCGGGTTGGATAATCAGACGCAGGCCGGAGTCTTTACAGATGGGGCAGAATTCGCTCATGGGACTATGGCCCAACTTACCTGAAGCCAGGGCGGCTCGCCAGGATAGCGGAAGGTGGAAGAGTGGAAAGAAAGCAATAAATGCCTTAAAATGGAGTTTCGAGCCTTGCGTTGCAGGCTTGCAGGAAAGGTTTTGAGATGCCAAAAGAGGGAATCCATCCAAATTACAAACAAATCCGGGTGCAGTGTGCATGCGGCACCGGGTTTGAAACGCGCTCTACCCATAAGGGCGATATCCACGTGGAAATTTGTTCTGCCTGCCACCCGTTTTTCACCGGCAAGCAAAAGCTGGTCGATACGGCAGGCCGTGTCGAGCGTTTCCGCCGCAAGTATGCCAAGTCTGATAGCGGTAAGGCTGAGGCGCCAAGGCGGCTCGCGCAAGTAAACGCGGCTGGTCTCGAAGCAAAGGCCTCCGGCGACGGAGGCCTTTGTCATGTGGGAGCCGGATGAAAAAAGTCTCCATGAAGAAGAACTGGGACAATCCGCGCGAGAACAGCATGCCGGCGGTGGCTCGCGTGCCGGCGTCGATGGAGATCGGAGGGCGTGCTGGTGGCCCCGGCTACGGTGTTGGCGCCGATGGCCGGGGTGACGGATACGGTATTCCGCCGCTTCATCCGCAACGCCAGCATCTTTACCGGCAGCGAGGGTAGCTGGCCGGCGATCCGCAACTGGTGGAAACGCCCATCAGCAATCAGCAGTCCGGATGCGGGCTGATCATGACCGAGTTCACTTCGGCGGACGGCCTGTCGCGCATGCGGGAGTCGAAGCGCAAGCGCTATCTCTCCTATGACGAGGATGAGCATCCGATCTCTGCGCAGCTGTTCGGGTCCGATCCGGCGACTCTGGCAGAGGCGGCAAGAATAGTCGAAGATGCCGGGTTTGACATGGTGGACCTCAATCTCGGCTGTCCGGCCAAGCGCGTGGTCAGTTGCAACGGCGGCAGTGGCTTGTTGCGGGACTTGCCCCATATTGCAACCATCTTTGAGCGTGTCCGGGCGGCGGTGCGGATTCCCTTCACGGTCAAATTCCGCATGGGCTGGAGCGATCAGCACATTGTGTGTGTTCCCCTGGCTCGGCTCGCCCAGGAAAGCGGTCTGAATGCGGTCGCGCTGCATGCGCGCACACGGGAGCAGGGCTACTCCGGTCAGGCGCGGTGGGAATATATCGCCGCGGTGAAGGATGCGATCCGTATCCCGGTGATTGGGAACGGAGATATCCGCTCCCCGGAGGACGCGTGCACCATGGTCGCGGAGACCGGATGCGATGCGGTGATGATTGGCCGCGCCGCGCCGGCGAACCCGTGGATCTTTCGCCAGATCGCGCAGTACACGGCCTTTGGCAGCTACGAACAGCCGACCCCGATGGACCGATACCGCATGATCCGCGATTACTTCGTGATGCTGATGGAGGAGACGGAAGAAGCGGCCGCGATCAGCGGCAGGATGAAGCAGTTTGCCTCCTGGTTTACGCATGGCGTGCCGGGCGGAGCTATTTTGCGCAAGAGCATCTACGAGGCGAAGAGCAGCGACGCGGTGCTGGCCGCGGTGGATGCGTTTTTTGCCGCGCAGGCGAGCCGGCGAGGAGCTTGGTGTGGCTTGAGTTGGCCTTAGACTCTCTCGCGAGCGCTGCAAATATTCGGGAGTCAGGACGGGCGCACTGCAGATCCCTCCACTACGCTACGCTCCGGTCGGGATGACAAATGGGATTCGGCATCGCTTATTTGCGTCGCACAGGTCGAGATTAAGCGGAACTTTCCATCCCCATCGCGAGCGTTACGTCAATGGGCAATGCGCTCCCTTTGTCATCCCGACCGGAGCGTAGCGTAGTGGAGGGATCTGCAGTGCGCCCTTTGGACTCTCCGAATTCTGCAGCTCTCACGCAGACTCTTTCGCCCCTGCGCTTTTTTTTATTGGAACTTCGTGCGGATTTTGCCGCGGCAGGGACTGAAGCCCTGACCATTTTGTCCGGGGGTGGCACGACTGAGTCGTGCCCTGATACAAAGGAAAAACTGATTGAGCTCTAAAAGATACCGCCGCGCTTGCGGAAGATGACCTTTGGCTCGGTGCGCCAGCCTTCATTCAAAGCAATCAGAGTCCAGGCGATTGCCGGAGACAGGTGCTGCAGCACGGTCTCCATGGACGGATGCACGCGCAACGCGGGCACGACGAAATACATCAGCGGCGAATGGGGCAGCAGCGGGATGCCGGGAAAATATCCGTTCTGTTCCAGCTCTCCCGCCCCGCTGGAGCTGCGCTGCTGCTGCAGCCATTGCACGCGAATCCAGTAATCCAAGCCCTGCAGCGGAAAATGCAGATCCTCGTCCACTTTCAATTCCAGGATCGCCAGCCTGCCGCCGCGAGTGACCGTAAGCAAATCGAGCATGGCGCGATCGGCGCCCGCAAAGGCGGGCACCTGGTGGTAGATGACGTGCCCACCGAGGCCGTCATCAATCTGACTAAGATCGCCGGCAAGCGACGACTGCAGCCATGATTCCGGCTGCAGCCGAAAGAGCGGATTACGTGCGCTGCCCTCCGGATAGCGATTCTCAAACAGCCGCTGCATCAGCTCCGCGAAGCCGCGCTTCCGTTTCCTGCTGCAACGGCGTTTCGCTGGCCCCTGCGCCAAAGGTCACGTTGGCCTGGCGAGCAAACGAGTCGGGCACAAACCCCTGGCGCACACGTGCGAATTCCAAACCATACAGAGAAATCCCGACCTCGTTCGCGCTGCGCGCGGCAATGGTCACGCGGCGTTTGCATGCTCCGGGGGTAACAGGCGCATGACATGGGCCACGCCGTCCTGCGCTCGCTCCATCGCTGCCTGCGGATTGAAGGCATGCACCAGGCGCATTTTCAGATTGCCCTGGTCCGCCGTATCGATGCCCACCAGCTCCTCGCTGCCGGCGCTTACCTCATAGAGCTCCCATTGCGCCAGCTCGCGGTTGAGCCACGCCATGCGTGCCCGCGTGGTGCTGCCGCAGCCCGCGGGCAACAGAACCTTGAGTCCCTGGCATACTCGTTTGCCGGCGAAATGTTCGCGGCAATACGCCAGCCAGAGAATCCCCAGGGTGAGCACTCCATCGATGGTCGCCTGGCTCTCCTCGGCATTGACTCCGATGATGCGCCCAGCATTGTTGCCCGCGCACCAGCAAGCCGCGCGCATACGCGGGCCCGAAGCTGTGCTCCAGATCCATGGCGGATCGCAGGCTTTCCAATTTGTACTCGTTAAAGTGACGAGTGAGCAGCCGCTCCAGCAGCTGCAGGTACCTGGTTCTGGAGAGGGCACGGGTGGCGGGCGTCCTGCAGGTCGCGGTCTCTGACCACCTCGAGCGATTGCGGGCGCTGTGTGCCCAGCCGGCGCACGCGGATGCGCAGCGTCTCCTTGCGCGCTTCCAGGCCGACGACGGTGCGCACCATATTCCGCTCTTCGGACCAAAGATGCAGCACGCAGCGGCCATGCTCAGCCGAGATCGTGTAGTGGGCGGCTGCCATCTCGAACAGCACACGGCCATCCTCGAGCAGGGCAGCCCGAGGATAGTCTGAGAAAAATTGCTCCAGCAGCCGCGCGAGTTCGGCAGGGGAGAATTCAGCCTTCTCGCGAGTTTCCAATTTGCTTGACTACCAACCCATGCGCGCAGACAGCTGGGTGATGTGGGCGGTGTGGTGGCGGCCGTGCCAGTCATAGAGAATGACCGCCTGTTCGACAGACTGCCGGCCGTTTTCAGGATGCGTGTAGCCGCGCTTCCAATCCTGCTCGTCGAGCGACGAGAAGAGCCGCACCCAGCGGACATGGAGCGCCTGCAACAAATCGAGCGAAGGCGACACCGCCGCCGTGCGGGCGTCTGCGAGCTCCGCCCAACGGTCTTCCTTGTAGGCAAAAATCGTTGGCCAGTCTTCGGTCAGGGCAAGACGCACCCGGTTGTAGGCATTCATGTGACTGTCGGCGACATGGTGAACCAACTGGCGTACGGTCCATCCATCCGGCCGATAGGGAGTCTCGAGCTGTCCTTCGGAAAATGCTGCGAGCGCGGATGCGCAGGTTCTGCGGCAATTGCCGTATGCCTTCAATGGCTGCGCTTCGCTCCTCCGGGGTGAAAGACTCCGCTCGCTTGAAAGCTGCCAATGGGGTAGCGAAGAGACGTTTCCGATGTCATGCCGACATCTTAGAGCAATTTTCACTCCGCGGGTGCGATCGCGTAATAGCCTTTGCGCACCTGCGCCTTGAGGCCATCTCCCTTGCACTCGACGTCGATCTTGCGATACGACCCATCCAGCTTGTTGTTGGTTGGGGTATAGCTGGCAACGTACTGGGTGCGCAGCTCTTCCTCGATCTGGGAGAAAGCAGCTTCCATCTTTTTGCCGTTGTTGCCCACGTCGATGACCCGGCCGCCGGTCTCGTCCGCCATCTTCTTCATGTAGGCGTCTCCCGAGTAGCCCATGGTGTAGACGCCGCGCCCGTAGAACCCGCGATCGGCGATGAGCAGGACGTAAACGATGGTGTTCGCCTTCTGCGCGGCTTCGATCGCACCCTGCAACTTCATCGAAGCTGCCCTGATCTTCGCCATCGGAAAGGATGATGATGGCCTTACGGCCGGTCTCCTGCTGCAGCTTGTCGTGGGTGGCACAGGTAGACCGCGTCGTAGAGGAGCGTGCCCTTGGGTGAGCCGGTGGGCATGCCGCCTCCTCCGGTGCCGGTATTGATTTCCGCCTTGTCCATGGCGTGAGACAGCGCATGCGCGTTGCTGGTGTAGTCGGAGAGAAGATCAACGTTGACATCAAAAGAGATTAGAAAAGCCTCATCTTTGGAACGCAGGACGCGGCTGAGGAAGGCTGCGCCGGCCTGCTGCTCCAAAGGCAGGACATTCTGCTGGCTTCCGCTGGTATCGAGCAGGATACCCAACGTGAGAGGCTGATCGTTCTCGGCAGTGAAGTTCTTGATCTTCTGCGGCTCTTTATCCTCGAGGATGGTGAAGTCGTCCTTGGTGAGGTGAGGAATGAGCGCACCGCGCTTGTCATGCACGGTGAAATAAAGGCTTACCAGGTTGACGTTGACCTTGAGGGTCTCCAAGGGCCGCGTCTGGTCGTCCTGGTTGGGGTCTCCGGCGGGTCCCTGAGGTGGGGCGTCGGGGGAAGGTGCAACCTGGGCCACGGCACGGACCGTGGCCATGCACAAGCATGGCACACATCAACACCGCCCAGCCGGAACGCGGAAGACGAAAATTCATGGATGTTAGACGATGCGACATGGCGAACGACACCTCGGGAAAGAAGACAACCAAGCCTTACAACGCCGGCAGCGCGTCTGGTAATCTTATGAGTCTAATAGTAAGTCACAAAGAGCGAATGGGACTGAGGATGACCATGAACCAAGTCGTCCGCCTGGGGGATCGTGTGGTGAGGCAGGGTGTCTTGGCAATCGTGTTGTCTGCAGTGTGCGTGCCTTCTGCGTGGTTATGGGTCAGCAGCAGGTGCCGGATGCACCAACGCCGCAACAGCCTGACAGTCTGGGCAAGCTTACGTCCGGTATGACACCTGGCAAGGGCACGCAAGAGGCTCCTGCGGATCAAGGCCCGAATCCTCCCCCGGCATCGCCCGCCGCGGGCAACCAGCCCTCCGCCGCAGACCAGCAGAAACCCGAAGTTCCTGCGCCGGGAGAGCTACAGAAAGATCTGGCGACCTTCCGCACCACGGTCAATTACGTCATCGTTCCGGTCACGGTACTGGACAAGAGGCATCAACAAGTCGCCGGCCTGACGTATCGCGATTTCAAAGTTTACGAAAATAACGTGCCGCAGAATATCCGGCTTTTCAGCGCCGACGCGGTGCCTCTTTCCGTTGCCCTGGTAATCGATCAGAGCCTGCCCCGGGACACGATGAAGAAGGTGAACGACAGCCTGGCGGCAATCCAGGGAGCGTTCACTCCGTCCGATGAGATTGCAATCTTCACGTATGCCGATGGGGTGAACAACCCGACCGACTTCACCGCGGCGCTGAGCGCACGGGTACCAGCGGTGCTGCAGGCGTCCAAGGTGAAAGGTGACTACCTGGGAGTCCCCACCGTAAGTGGCCCATTTGCCGGCGGTCCCACCATCAACGGCCGGTCGGTCGATCCCAACCTGGATCCGCAGCGCGGAAACTCCGGCGTTCTTGTTCTGCCCAAAGAGATTCATACCCTCAATGACGCTATCCTGGCCGCGGGCAAATCCCTTTCCACCCGCCCCAAGGGGAACCGGCGCATTATTTACGTCCTGAGCGACGGCAAGGAATCCCGCAGCAAAGCCAACTTCCGCGAGGTGGTGCGCTATCTGGAGAGCAACCAGATCGCGGTATATGGAACACTGGTAGGCGATTCGGCCACCTGGGGTCTGGGCTACCTGGACAAGATCAAATTGCCGTTGCTGCCGTTTTCTCCGGATAACATTTTGCCCAAGTACACCGCCGCCACCGGCGGCCACCTCTATTCCGAATTCTCGACCAACGGGATTCAGCGCAGCTTCGGAGAGCTTGCCGCCCTGGCGCGTACCCAGTACACCCTGGGCTACTACAGCAAGCAACAGGTGCTGGATAGCCGTTATCGTCCGCTGCAGGTGGACGTAATGCGGCCGAATCTCGATGTTATTGCCCCGAAGGGGTATTACCCGACAGCAACCAATCTGCAACGATGACTCCCCTGGCTGTGAGCCCGGGCCTGCACTTTATCGGCCTGGGGCTGGCAGCGTCGGCTTTCTGGGGCGCGAGCGATTTTCTGGGCGGCCTAGCCACCCGCAAAGCCCACGTTGTCCTGGTGGTCGGGCTGGCCCACGGCCTGAGCCTGGTGCTATTGCTGCTGCTCGCGTGGGCCACGCACTCTCCCGTTCCACCTGAACACTTCGTTTTCCGCGGCCTTTGCGCCGGAATCTTCGGAGGGGTGGGAATCCTTCTCTACTACCAAGCCCTGTCTTTGGGAGAAATGGGGATCACCACCGCCCTGACCGGCCTGCTCACGGCCCTAGTACCTGTGGGTTATTCATTCTTTACCCTGGGCTCGCCCAAATTCAGCCAGATCGCAGGGTTCGTGCTTGCGGCAGGCGCCATCGTGCTCATTGCCTACACGCCGGCGGGCCGGCCTCGCTCCCTCGCCCTTGGCTTGGCGACCCTGGCGGGTCTTTCCTTTGGCGTGTTTCTGGTAGTGCTCAAGACCAGCAGCGGACACAGCCTCGTATGGCAGCTTGTCTTTTCCCGCGTGGCCAGTGCCACGCTGGCAGGGGGGATTGTTGTCTGGGTGCAGCTCCGCTCAGGCGAGAATGCGGCCGCCTGGCGCAAACAGACGCGCGAAAATCGCTTTCTTTGGGTCGCGGGATCGGCCGGCGTGCTCGAGGCCACGGGAAGCCTGCTTTATATGCGCTCCGCAACCGAAGGCCGCCTGGATGTGGCGGCGGTGCTGGCTTCCCTGTATCCGGTGGTCACAATTGTGCTGGCGGCGTGGTTTTTAAAGGAACGTACAACTTCGAGTCAGGCCCTGGGAATGGCACTGGCGTTAGGCGCCGTAGTGCTCGTTTCTCTGTGAGAGCTACTTGACCTCGGTCGTGACTTCCGGCTTGGGCGCGGGAGCGTCTTGTTTGACCGGATCCGGCGTGCCCTTAATGGCGTCCTTAAAGCCCCGCAGGCCCTCGCCCAGGCCCTTTCCAAGCTCAGGAAGCTTGCGCGGGCCGAAGATCAAAAGTCCAACGGCCAGAAGGACCAGAAGGTGTGTTGGTTGAAGTAGTTCGCCCATGGAATATCTCCGCTCTCTCTATTGTCGCACAGTAGGCATTTGCCCGTGGTCCGCGCTATCGTGCCCAATCATAGTACGCCTTCACCACGCTCTTTGGATGACTCCTGCAAGCGGGTCGATACCATCTTGTAGAAGGCGGGAAGGTTTTCTTCTGGGCCCAGGGTCAGCCGGCGGTAGACCTTCATGAGCGGGTAAAGCCTGCCACCCTGGACCACCAGGGTGGGAACGGCGGAAACACCTCCGCCGGGGTACTGTGCAAGCTCCCACTCCCCAGCAAAGCGCCGGCGAATGACTTCCCCGAAGTAGCTGCCCCACAATCGCGTCTGGGACTCCAGGTCTTCGGCCGCTTGCCCATCAAGAATCTGCTCCAGCACGTCGATCGACGACTCGCTGAGGTCGAGGCGCCGGCGATGATCTTTCCAGGCGAGGCGCACGGCTTCCTCCGCGTAGGCGCTCATCATCTCGGCGAGAGATGCGAAGTTGCTTTCGGACAGCTTCGCTGTAACGTCCATAGGGTCAGCCTAAACGCTTCGGCCGTCTGACAGGAAGCGAAGTGCAATGTATCTTAAGGATTACTGTGGCGTACAGTTTGCGGAGGTTTGGTTGAAGGCAATTGGAGTTCTGGGGTTGGGTCTGTTGAGTATGGCTTTAATGTTGGGCAGCATGGCGGAAGCGCAGGTTGTTCCGCCTGCGCAGACTATACCGGAAGCGCCCACACTGCAGAACGAGACGCTGAAACCTCTGGATTATCGGAATAAATACGATATCTACGGTGGCTTTGCGTCCTCGCATTTCAACGCCGGCCCGGCTTTGATCCCCGGGGCCAACCTGGGCGGTTTTGATATTCAGGGCACGATGTGGTTGAAAATGCGTTTGGGCGCGACGGCCAATGTTCGCGGCTACTACGGTACGACGGGTGTCATTCCCAACTCATATGGCATTCACGGCCCTTTCGTCATGGAGCATCTGTTTATGGCGGGGCCGTCGATTCGCGGCCCGAGGAACGAGCACGCCGCGTTGACCTTCCATGCTTTGGTAGGCGGATCCTATGGGGTGTTTGACTCCGCGGTAGACAATGGCGCCACTCCAGCGCAGCTGGGGCTGTTCAACAATGGCGTCACCCTGGCTACGGCGGTGGGCGGATCGCTCGATCTCAACCGGTCTCCTCGCTGGTCGCTGCGCATTTCCCCGGATTACCTGCTTACGCGTTTCGGCGGTGTCTCGCAGAATGAATTCGCAATTTCGGTGGGTGTGTTGTACCGGTTCCGCAAGATGCGCACCAACTGAGGGCGATGAAGAAGTAGTCCCGCAGGGACGGCTGAGACCCTCCACATCCCTGTTCAGCCGTCCCTGCGGGACTTTTCGCATTGAGTTCATATGTACCCAGGACTGCGTCCTGGGCTACTTTCAGACGTCCCTTCGGGACTCGTAGCCCTCCGATCAAGGCCTTCCGTTCGGCAGCCAGCTCGGTTTCCAAGATGTTTGGGCGAGCCACTCGATTGGATCCACCATCGATCCGATGGCCCGCGACAGGTGAAGAAAGTCGATGCGGCTGAGTTCGTCGCTGGGTTGATGGTAGTCGGGATGCAGGCCAAAGCTGGAAACGGTTTGGGCGACGATTCCGCGGCGGGCAAGACTGTAATTGTCGGAGCGCTTGAAAAACATTTGTGCGGGATGAGGATCGGCAACCAGGTTGGCGCCGTGACGTGCGAGTTCGGGGCCCAGGTCGCTGCGTTCAAAACCGGTGAGCCATAGGCCGTCCCGCGGCAAAGCAGGATCCCGGCGACCGATCATCTCGAATTCCAGATTGGCGACGATCTGATTCAGAGGCACCGGTGGATGATCGAGGAAATATCGATTTCCGTAGCCTCCAATTTCTTCAGAGCCAAAGAGGACAAACAGGACGGTGCGCACAGGCCGGGGAGCGCCGGCAAACACCCGCGCCAATTCAATCACCGCAGTCGTTCCGGATGCGTCGTCGTCGGCTCCGTTATAGATCCTGTCACCATTCTTCGCCGGGCCAATCCCCAGATGATCGAGGTGCGCAGTCAGCAGGATCGCGCCTTTTCCCGAATCGGATCCACGCAGAATGCCCACGACGTTCCACGTCTCCGTTCTTGGAACACGAGCAAACCCGGCCATGCGGCGGGCGATCGGGGGCGGAAGAACAGAAGGTAATGGGGCCTTTTGCAGGAAACCTCCATGATCGCCACCCGGCTCCAGGCCGAATCCCGCGAACAACGAGGCGGCATAGAGGGCAGCGAGATGCTCGTCACGCGTACCGCTGCCACGGCCCTGGAGTTCATCGGAAGCGAGAAAGGTCATGTCCCCACGGATGCAAGCACTACACAGATTCGCCTGGTCCGGTTTCCTGATTTGACCCTGGCAGACCGTCACCAGCAACAACGCACACAGAAGTCCCCTGGGGTTCGAACGCATCGGGAAAGTATAATGGAGCTCTTCCGATTGGTTTCGCTGAGCGGATGCCGTCGCCTCATCGTCTGGTGCTTGGAGACTGCCCCAACGAAGACAGGTCACTGGTAAGGGACATTCATGCGCCGATTAAAGGGTTTGTGTTTTCTGTTGCTCTTCTGCTTGGCCGGTTGTGATTTTTTTGTTCCGCAAACCAACAGCGGAGGGGGCACCAACACCGGCGATTACCTCTACGTGGCCAATGGAAGCAATAGTTTTTTGGCCGGATTCGGCGTCAACAGCAACGGATCGCTCTCCGTTCTCAACAACTCGCCCTACAACAATGGGATAGCTGCGCAATCGCTGGCGGTAACGCCGGCCAATACATTCCTTTACGCCGGAACCCTCAACGGCATTTACGAATATCTCATTAATAGCGATGGATCGATCACGGTGCAGAATAGCGGCAATTCCGTCGCTACGGATGTGGTCGCCACCGCCATGCAAGTGGATAGCACAGGGGGCTATCTGCTCGCCGCGGGCCTTTCGGTTTCGCTGCAGACTCAGGTCATCGGCATTTACCAGATCAACAGCACGACAGGGTCTGCTGACCCCTGTTACCGGTTCTCCTCTCGCTCTCTACACCGGCAACGCTTCCACCCCAACCATCGCCAGGCCCACAAGTTTGCTGATCACCCCCAATAACTCTTACGTCTATGTTTCGCTCGGCCCGCTGGGGGTGCAGGTGCTGACCCTGGGCGCAGGGGGTGCTCTCAGCACGGGCTCTGCAGCGACGATCCTGCTCCCCATCAGTACCTCGACCAGCCCCTCAGACTTTGGGCTGGCGAGCGATCCTCTCTCCGCGTTCCTGTTTGTGGCCGAGGTCAATAGTGGGCTTAGAGTCTTGAGTATCGGCACGGGCGGGTCGCTCAAGGAAGTCTCCGGTTCGCCCTATGCCGTAGGGACAGGACCGACGGGTGTGATCCTCGATACCACCGGCAGCTATGTCTACGTCGCCAATAAGGGCAGCAACAACATCAGCGCCTTCACGCTTAGCCGCGGCCTCAGGCAAGCTGACCGCGATCGCCGGATCGCCTTTCGCCTCGGGAGGACAAGTGCCGGTCGCCCTGGTGAATGACAATACAAAGAAATACATCGCGGTGATCAATAACGGCCCGAACGGTACCAGGTACCAGCTGGGACGTGCAGGTCTTCAAATTCGATACCACCACGGACGGAAAGCTGGATCCGGTCTCGACCGCTACCACGGGCACAGATCCGACGAATCCGGCCGTGCTCGTAGCATCGCACTAGGGTGACGTGGGAAGCGCAGAACGATCTGGTCTTTGTCTCGATCGCTGCGTATCGCGATCCGCAGCTAAATGCAACCGTCAAAGACTGCCTTAGCAAGGCGCGCAACCCTGCACGTCTTCGCTTCGGAATCTGCCGGCAGCATGCGTTCGACGAGTTGCCCCTTCCCTATGTCGATGATGACCGCTTCCGCATCCTGGACATTGCCTGGCGCGAGAGCAAAGGCGCGTGCTGGGCGCGCGCCGAGGCGATGAAGTTGTGGCGGGGTGAGCCATGGTTTCTGCAGGTGGATTCGCATTGCCGTTTCGCCGGCGGCTGGGACGAAAGGCTCATCCGCATGATGGGCCAAACGCAAAGCCCTAAACCTATTCTGAGCACGTACGCGACGCCCTTCACGCCCGGGGAGAATGAGATCCTGAGGGGGCGCCGCTGCAGATGGCGTTTCAGGGCTTCACGGCAGACGGCATCCCGCACATGAAGCCGGTGGCCATCCCGAATTGGCACTCGCTTAATCGTCCTCTGCGCGCACGATTCCTTTCCGGGGGTTTTCTATTTGCTCCGGGAAGTTTGGTCAATGAAGTGCCGTACGATCCGGAACTGTATTTCTTGGGAGAAGAAGCCGCGATGACGCTGCGTGCCTTTACCCACGGCTATGACTTGTTTCACCCTTGCGAGACCATCGTCTGGCACGACTACGTTCGCAAGGACGCCGTCAAGCATTGGGACGATCACACGGAGGCGAATAAGACCGGGGTCGAGTGGGGCGCGCAGGACCTGCGAGAGCAAAAACAAAATCAGGAAATTACTTTCTGGGCCAGAACCCGTGGACGCGTTTGGCCTGGGAAGCGCGCGCACCATCGAGGAGTTTGAAGAATATGCCGGGCTGTCGTTTCGTTTGCGCAAGGCTCAGGATTACACCATGCGATCGGAGGAACCGCCCAATCCAAAAGCTAGATACCAACTGGGCGCAAGAAATCTACTCCTGGCTGGTGCGAATCCGATTAAGACGTAGTGAGTTCCCGGCCGATGGTCTGGCACGATTTCTCGTTTTGGTACATCGGAGTGCATGACGAAAATCACGGTCATGAGATTTACCGCCGCGATCTTTCGCCTGAGGAACTCGAACCTTCTCCGGGCAACAGCCGGAGATTGAGCTGGTGTGCGAACTGCAATCCGGAAGCATTCCTGCCGGATGGACCGTGTGGCCAGTGAGCCGCGAACGCGGATGGCTAAGAAAATGGAGGGCAAACTGCGGGACGAGGATTTCACGATTCTTCTGGAAGAGGATGAATGAAGGAATGCTTCATCCTCGAACCCGCACGTCCGGGTTCAAGGATGAAGCTGCATTCCTCGATCTAACTGAAGAGTCCGTTTAGACCATTAGGAAAGAAGACGCCCGTATATTTCGCGCCCGACGCGGGAATGTTGCTACTTCCGGTCACGATTTTGAGGACCTGGGTTGTGGTGCGGCTATAGGTCTTGGAGTAGTTGGTCGTGCCGGTTTGTGCATCGACGATGGTTGCCGCACCGTTCGTCGTGCCGGTGGGCTCAACGGAAACAGTCTGAAAGCCGACGCCGATGTCATCGGTGGTCGAGCTGCCGTCCAGCTTCATGCGGGTAGCGGAAATACTCTGGGTATAGCCCTGGAGTCCGGCTTTGCCATCCGGGTCAGCGATAAAGATCGAAGTGCGGACCAAGCCGGCGTGATAGGCCTCGACTCCCAGAATGCCCGCTGCCGCCGCCAGGTAGGCCGGGGTCGTGATCAGAGGAGCTGCTCCACTATAGGCAGTGACGCCGACATCTTCGAAGATGTACGCGCCCACCAGGAAATCAAGGTCATTGGCGAAGGGATCAAAGGTGCTTGCGATTCCTGCCGCGCTGGCCAACGTGTTGAAGCTGTTGAACAGGTCCAGGTTCGGCTGAGCGACCGCGGCGCTGGTCAGGGCACCGCGCAGGAAGGTGACGTGATTACGCTCCTCCTGAGCGGTTTCCGTGGCATAGGCCTGAATCGCGGGAAGCGTCCAGGGAACGAGACAACGGTTGGGCCGCCGGGTTTCGTGACCACCGAACCGCCCCCGGTGGCTGAGGTGCCTGCGCCAATCCCGATTCCGACCTGATCGATGGTCTTGCCAGTGGTTGCCAGAGTATAGAACTGAGACTCCAGATACTCCAGGTTGAGAGCGAAGTTGAGGATGTCAGAGTCGGAATAAGCAGGAGCGCTTTGCGCTTCTGCTAGTTTGACGCCGGCAAAGGCCAGACCGGCCAGGGCAGCGCCACCAAGGGCTAGCATCTTGCGCCGACTGTTGACGATGACTTCATCGAGTTGCTGGGTTTCAAAGGTTGCCATGGTTTTCCGTCCTTAGCTAGCGGTTACGCTGATGTTGCCGTTCATTCCATTGGGGAAGAAGCCGCCCCCCTTGACGCCCGCGCCGGGAGCCGCAGCATAGACGATATGCAGAACCTGATCCGTCGTACGGGCGAATGCAATCGAGTTCGTGGTATCGGCAGCAACGATCGTGCTTGCGGGCATGTATGCAGTGGGAACAAACGGAATGGCATAGGGTGGAAGAGCCGTGAGCGTGGTTTCATTTCCACCACCCAACGTGCCGCGCAGTTTGCTTATCTGTTGCGCGTACGTCACGTACGTCGGGTTGGGCGTGACCAGGGTTGCTGTCATGGTGGCGGTCGCCACCGAGTCAGCGATCAACAGCGTACGTATCTCAGCCGCGTGGTAGGCTTCGACCGCAAGAATGGACGCTGCAGCCGCGAGATATGTCTTTCCCATCGTTGTGGTGCTTAACAGGCCTGCGGCGCCGTGGTAGGCGGTTACGCCAACATCCTCAAATACGAACGCACCCACCAGAAACGCTTCATAACTCGCGAAGGGATTGAACGCGGGACCAATGCCGGCCGCCGACGCTGCCGCATTGAAGCTGTTCATCAGATCGAGATTTGGCCGGGACACGGCGGCAGAGCCGAGAGCAGAGCGGAGAAAACGAACGTGATCCAACTCGTTCTGCGCAATTTCATAAATGTAGTTCTGCTGCACAGTGGTCAAATTGGGAACCATAGTGGTGGAAGGAACGACAACGGTGGTGGTTGCATTACCGGTATCAGTAGCCGAAAGTCCGCTGCCAGTGGCCGCACGGAGATAGAACTCAGCTTCCAGATATTCCAGATTCAAGGCGAAATTCAAATAATCATTATCGCCCAGAGTAACGGGCGCTGGCGTGGGTGTGGGTGTTGGAGTGGGTGTTGGGGCCGGGGTCGAGCTGCCACCGCATCCAGCGACTACTGCTACTGCAGCCGCTGCGCCTGAACGCGTCATGAAGCTTCGACGCGTCAGAGCTTTATCGATAAGCTCTGTCAATTTTTTTTCCAAGATACCTCTCCTGAGGATCAAGCGACATCAGGGCAGATGACCCGCATCACTCGCTATCTTGAGTAACGTGCTGAGGTCATGGTTCGGATTGCGACACGGCGAAGATTGCGATGATTGATGCAACGAAAGTTGCATGTCCTGGATTGCAGGACTCAAAGGCGAAAACATTCCTGCCCTTCGTACAACCCCCGCGCTATTCCGATGAGTGATGTTGCGTGATCAGCATAAAGAGGACAGTGCTTTGGATTTTTCTCTGAACTCGATGGTGCATCGCCACGGGAAATCCGGTCTAATGCTCACAGGGAGTCTTCGCCCCTTCTATGGTTGCTGCTTTGTCGCTCCACCGCCGAACCGGACCGCGCCGCCTCATTTGCTCCGCAATATGCGTTGCACTGATGGTCGCGATGAGTGGTTGCACCCGTTTGCGCGAGCATCTCAAGCCGGAAATGGTCTACGTGGTAGCCAAGCAAACCTATTTGAGAGACCGGGTTGCGGCTGTATCAAATCGAGTCGCTTTGGTCACCAATGGGCAGCCCTTGGAGGTAGTCGAGCACGGACGCCGCTTCCTCAGGACCAAGACCAGCAAGGGCGAGGTCGGATGGATCGAAGACCATATGGTCATCGACCAGGCGACGTATGACCAATTTGTCGCCCTCCAACAGCAGCACGCGCACGATCCGGTCGTGGCGACAGGGGTGTTACGCGACGATCTCTACCTGCATGTGAAGCCCGGTCGCGAAACGGACCGGTTCTATCTACTGCCGGAAAACCAAAAGCTTCAGTTATTGATACGTGCTTCGGTGCCCAAGCCCGCACCACCTCAGGGTTTTCTCCCCACTGCCCATCCCGCTACGGGAACGAAAGTTAAAAATACTGGAGTGACCGGAAGCGCAAAGCCGTCAGTGCCCGGGGAACCGGCAGTACCTATGGAAGACTGGTGGCTGGTGCGCGATAGTCACGGCCAGGTCGGCTGGATGCTCTCACGCCGGCTGGATGTGGACGTTCCCGACGAGATAGCCGGATATTCCGAGGGGCAGAAAATTGTGGGGGCTTATGTCCTGACCAAGGTCTATGATCCGGATTCTTCGCTGCCGGGCAAGATGGTGCCGGAATACGTGTCGGTTACAAATGCCTACAAGGATGGGCTTCCCTACGATTTCGACCAGGTGCGGGTTTTTACCTGGAATGTCAAAAAGCACCGCTATGAGACCGCCTACCGGCAGCGCAACCTCGAGGGCCTGCTCCCGGTCTCGGTGAGCGAGACAAAAAACGCCCAGGGCCAATCGGTTCCCGTGTTCTCTATCACCGTCGCCACCAGCGACGAGGTTAAGGTTGACCCGCTCACCGGAGCGGCGCGCCCTGCCCAAACCGGCTGTTCTGCGTTACCAACTTGAGTCCGGCATGGTGAAGCGCATTACGCCGGCGGGAGCGCCGGGCTCCAACCCGGTATCCGCCAAGTCGACTGCGTCGGGGACGCACCGCCATCATGGCAAGGGCAAAGGGGCCGTCGGCGGCTAGCGCTGAACAGCCAAGAGTCTGCGTTAGAACTCCAGAATTTGGGAAACCCGAGGGGCGCACCGCAGATCCCTCCGCTGCGCTACGCTCCGGTCGGGATGACAATTCATCTTGGAAACTATACTTAGCGTTCCCAAACAAAATTGTCATCCCGAGCGAAGCCGAGGGATCTGCGGTGCGCCCCTCGGGTTTCCCAGATTCTGGAGTTCTAACGCAGGCTCTTTGGCCCAACCTTGTTGTCTGCTGTTTCTGTTCAGCTTAGGAAATCGGCGATTGCGGCCACCACGATCTCCTGCTCCTCAAAGGTGATTTGGGGGAAGAGAGGTAGGGCCAATACCTCGGCTGCGGCGCGCTCACTCTCCGGAAACGCCCCGGTTGCATAGCCCAGGCTGCGTAAGGCCGGCTGCTGATGGAGGGCCAGGGGGTAGTAAATCTCCGAACCCACGCCCTGGTCGCGGAGAAAGGCCTTCATCGCGTCTCGCCGGCTAACCCGGATCACGTACTGATGGAAAACGTGCGTAGCCTTGGGCCTGGTTTTGGGCAGGACCACTCCCTTTTGGGGATACGGCCCAGGCTCCATCAGGCTGGCGCGCGTGAAAAGCACGCGATAGTTCTCAGCGAGTCGTTGCCGCTCAGCGTTCCAGCTATCGACAAAGCCGAGCTTGACCAGCAAAACCGCCGCCTGCAGGGTGTCCAGGCGGCTGTTCCAACCAACTTCGTCATGGTAGTAACGGCGGCGCATTCCGTGCACGCGCAGGAGGCGGATGCGTTCCGCGATGGTCTCTGCCCCCGTGGTGACCATGCCGGCTTCGCCGGCGGCACTGAGGTTCTTGGTGGGGTAAAAGCTGAAAGCCGCCGCATCCCCCAAAGCGCCCGCCTTGCGCCCATCCCAGGAGGCCCCGAACGCCTGCGCCGCGTCTTCGATCAGGAGCAGATCATGGTCCCGTTTCAGCAGCTCGAAGCAGTCCCAGTCGGCGGTTTGGCCATAGAGGTGAACGGGCAGGATCGCTCGAACGCCGGGTGCAGCCCCCAGGCATGCCTTGGCCGCTGCGGGATCCAGGTTGAAGGTCTCCGGATCGATATCCGCGAGCAAGGGCTGGGCTCCGGCACGCAAAATGGCGCTGACGGTGGCAAAAAAACTGAATGCGGTGGTGACAACCGCGTCGCCGGGACCGATGCCCGCGCCCTGAAGCGCCAACCAGAGAGCATCGGTGCCCGAGGAACAGCCGATGGCATGGGCCACGCCGCATTTTTCCGCTGCGGCGTGCTCAAATTCCGCCACCTGGGAGCCCATGATGAAGTTTTGCGCGGAAAAAACGCCTTCTACGGCCTTAAGGAGCAGCGGGCCAATGGCGCGATATTCGCGTGAAAGGTCCAGGCTTGGCACCCTCAGAGGGGGGGCATCTGGACTTTCTCTGCTGTCTCCCACGTTGGTAATGTTAGCATCGCCCCCACGCAGCCGACGTACGCCCGAAATGCATCTAAGCTCGCACTGGAAGACGGTCAATTGGCGACGTTGCACGGTTTTTGGGTCAACAGTTTTCCGGCCCGGGCACAACCGCTGGAAGGCGTGTAAACTTTCTTTAGCAGGACTTGAGCGCGTTCCGGCTCAGAGCCCAACTTTGCAGTAGCTGCAAGAGCTTGAGCATTTTCAATCACGCAATTCGACCATTAGAAATTGGGAGATCGGCACATGGACAATAAGCCGGCACAGAACATTCAGGACACGTTTCTTAATACGGTCCGCAAAGATAAGACTCCGATCACGATATACCTGGTCAGCGGAGTTAAACTCACAGGCAAAATACGCTCGTTCGACAAATATTCTGTGTTGCTTGAAAACAACAGCCAGGAGCAGTTGATTTTCAAGCATGCCATCTCAACGGTGGTAAGCACGCGGTCTGTGCTGCACAGCGATCATCGTCCGAGTACTGCGGTCGGCCATCCTCCTGCGAGTGCTCCGGGCCTTGGCGGGGCGCGCCCTGACAGCGCGGTGGCGGAAGGCTAATAGCCTGCAAGACCGGCACGTGCGGGTAGAAGCATCAAGGGCAGCCTGGGTGAGGGTCTGCTGAAAATCACTGGCGTGCCGCGGACCGGGCGCTGCTGGTCGGGGTCGAGTTTGTCTCGCGGCCGCGGGCGTGCTCAGTTCGGACACCATGCCTCGAAGCGGCGAAGGCAGCTGGACCTCTAACCGACATCGCGGGAATACCGTCACAGTTGCATTGGAAGTAAGGACGGGCCGGGGGGGTGGGAGCGGAGCGACTTCCCACGAGACCGGCCCTGTCTGACCCTGATCTGGGTCTAGGAAGTATCTAAAGTATACGCTCACTCCGGGAACACAACAACGAAAAAGCCTACCGGAAGATGCTGACCCTTTGACCGGGACAACAGTCCGGTCCCATCCGCCGATTCCCAAGTTGGGTAGAAGTTTGACAGCGAAATTTCGCCTCTGTTAAAAACAAAGGTCCCGGCTGTCACTTCGACTCTCCGCCCACAATCTACCCATATACTGAATATTTGGCATGAACGAGACCTTACACCAACTCGGCGGATTACTGCTCGGCTCCGTACCGACCATTTTTTTGTTCCTTTTGCTCGTAATTCTTTACCGGCTACTGGTTTACGGGCCTTTGACGCGGGTGCTGAGCGAACGGCGGGCGCGGACAGAAGGGGCAATTGAGCAAGCCGAACGCGGCCACCGCTGCCGCCGCTGCCAAAGACTCAGGAATACGAGGCCCAACTGCGGGCGGCCCGCTCCAGGATCTTCCAGGCACGGCAGCAGAAGCTGCAGCAATGGAATCGGAACGAGACCGCGCGGTCGCGGAGGCCCATGAAGCTGCCCAGCGGCAGGTGGAAGAGGCAAAGGCAGCTTTACAGGCGCAAAGCAAGGCTGCCCGCGGCACTCTTGAAGGCTCGATCGACGAGCTTGCGGGTGAGATTCTCCGCGCCGTCCTTCCCAAGGGCAGCGCGACCCTGGAGAGAGTCCGTTGACCCCTTCACGGTTTTTCTTCTTCCTGTTTGCTTTCTTGTGCTTGGGTGGCGCGCTGGGGTTGCCGGCGCGGGCCCTGCCGGCGGCTCCCGCGGAGCCAGGGGCTGGCGCGAAAAGCGCGCCGGTAACGCTCGACAATCCAGAGCGAGGAGACGGGCGATGATGTTTATCGCCATTCGGCCTCGGTAAAGTTGCTGGCGCGCTGGCTGCATCTTGACAAGGAAACCGCGGCGCGGACTATTCGAATACCTGAACTTCGCCATCCTGGCGGGGGCGGTCTTGTTTGCCCTGCTGAAATATCCTGCCCAAGACCTTCCGGGCAAACCGGGAAGACATCCAGCATCGGCTGGTGGAAGCGCGAACGGCCACGGAGCAGGCCAATGAGCGCCTGGCTGCGATTGAACAGAGACTTGCGCGGCTGGACGAGGAAATTGCGGCCATCAGCCAAGCAGGCGGAGAAAGATAGCGTTGAGGACGAGGCTCGGATCAAGGCGTCGATCGAAACCGAGCGGCAACGAATTGTGGAGGCGGTGAGCCAGAGATATCGCCGCTGCCGTCAAGTGCCGCCGCAGCGGGATCTGAAGCGGTTCGCTGCAGGGTTGGCGGTGGATCGCGCGGCCCAGAGGATGGTGCTCTCCGAGGACGATGACCGTGCGCTGGTGCAGGAGTTCTCACAGAGCCTTGAGCCAGCAAGCCCGGAACGGAGGCAAAAACTGATGTCTGCCTTTGCCGCTCGTTATGCGCGCGCCTTCGCCGATGTGGTAGTTGGACGCGAAGTTGGACCCCGCCGAAGTCGCAGCAGCAGCTCCATGATTTTGCCGCGACCTTCGCCGGCAGTAAGGATCTAAGGGAGGTTCTGCTGAATCCTTCCATTCCCACGGCGAGAGAGGGTGTCGATTCTTGACGCGGTCAACGCCGAGTTGGCTGCGGCCCCAAGGTAAGAAATTTCCTGGCGGTTCTGATCAGCCACGAACGGTTGGCCGCGCTGCACGAGATTCTGGAGGAGTACAGGTTGGAGATGAACCGGCGTTTGTCGATCTCCGATGCTGAAGTGGTGACGGCGCGCCCCTTGCAGGATCAGGAGCGGGCAAAGCTGGAAGGCCAGGTTGCCGAACTGGCCGGGACCAGGGTCAATGCCACCTTCCGCCAGGACAAGTCGCTGATCGGCGGAGCGATTGTGCGAATTGGCAGCACCATCTATGACGGCTCGGTGCGAGGCCGCTTAGAACGCTTGAAAGAGCGGCTGGTGTCCAGCTAAGCGGATCCGGATAAAAATCAAGCAAACAAGAGAATTGACGGAAGAACGTATGGCTCAGATCAACGCAGACGAGATCACGCAGCTCCTTAAGGAGCAAATTCAAAATTACGACGCAGAAATTCGCGTCGATGAGACCGGGACCATCATTTCACTCGGCGACGGTATCGCCCGCATCCACGGCCTGGACAAGGCCATGGCGGGAGAGATGCTGAAGTTTCCCCATGGAGTGGAAGGCCTGGCGATGAACCTCGATGAGGATCAGGTCGGCTGCGTCATTCTGGGTGATTACACCGAGCTGCGCGAGGGTGATGAGGTCAGAGCGCAGCGGCGAGATCATGAGCGTGCCGGTGGGCAACGGCATGATTGGCCGGGTAGTCAACGCGATTGGCCAGCCGATCGATGACCGCGGCCCGATCGAAGGAACTGAGCTCGCGCCCATCGAGCGTATTGCTCCGGGCGTCGTGGATCGCCAGGGCGTGCGCGAGCCCATGTCGACGGGTCTGAAGGCGATCGACAGCATGATCCCGATCGGCCGGGGACAGCGCGAACTGATTATCGGCGACCGGCAAACGGGCAAGACGGCGATTGCGCTCGACACCATCATCAACAGCGCCAAGAACAATCTGATCTGCATCTACTGCGCCATCGGCCAGAAACGCTCCTCGGTCGCCCAGGTAGTGCAAACTCTCACCGAGCACGGAGCGATGGACTACACCATCGTGGTTGCGGCGACCGCGTCCGAGCCGGCGCCGATGCAGTACCTGGCTCCTTACGCGGCTACCAGCATGGGTGAGTTTTTTCGGGATAGCGGTCGTCACGCACTGATCATCTATGACGATCTCTCCAAGCACGCGGTTGCGTACCGTGAGATCTCGCTGCTGCTGCGCCGTCCTCCCGGCCGCGAGGCGTATCCCGGCGATGTGTTCTACCTTCACTCGCGCCTGCTGGAGCGCTCGGCCAAGCTGAGCGATGCCAAAGGCGGCGGCTCGCTGACTGCACTGCCCATTATCGAGACCCAGGCGGGAGACGTTTCGGCTTACATCCCAACCAACGTCATCTCCATCACCGACGGGCAGATCTACCTGGAAGGCGATCTGTTCAATTCCGGTGTACGGCCAGCCGTGAATGTGGGCCTTTCGGTAAGCCGCGTGGGTGGCAGCGCGCAGATCAAGGCGATGCGTCAGGTGGCGGGAACGTTGAAGCTCGATTTGGCGCAGTTTCGCGAACTCGCCGCGTTCTCCCAATTCGGCAGCGACCTGGATAAGGTCACGCTCAACCAGCTTAACCGCGGGCAAAGGCTGACAGAGATTTTGAAACAGCCGCAGTTCTCGCCGCTATCGACCGAGAAGCAAATCATTATCATTTTCGCTGGTACCAATGGCTTTCTCGATGACATGAAGGTAGAGGAGATCCGCGCGTTCGAGGACGGCCTTTATCCCTACCTGGATTCAGCACAGTCTGGATTGCTGCAGGACATTGTGAGTAAAAAGGCGCTGGACGACGACCTGAGAAATCGGATCAAGGATGCGCTTAAGGAATATAAGCAGAACTTCCTCGCCGAGCATCGCGATGCGGCGCTGAAGGAGTCTTCGGTGAAGGAACTTTCCGAGGAAGAGAAGAAGAAGCAGAAAGAAACCAAGAAGGCCTGACCCGCGCATGGCAAACGTTCTCGATCTACGACGGCGCATCCGCAGCGTAAAAAGCACGCGCCAGATCACCAAGGCGATGAAGATGATCGCGGCTGCCAAGCTGCGGCGCGCGCAGGAGCGCGCCATGTCCGGCCGCCCCTATGCCAACATGCTGGCCAGTGTCATCGGTTCGCTCATGCGGCACATCGATTTGTACGATCCATCGACCGGAGACGTGCGGCATCCGTTGCTGCTGGCGCGCGAGGAGAAGGAGGCGCTGCTGATCGTTGTTTCCGGGGATAAGGGATTTGCCGGTGGGTTCAACGGAAACATCACCAAGGCAGCCTTCCGTTTCATCAGCGAGCACAGCGAAGAGCAGATCGACATTGCGGCGATCGGGCGTAAGGGCCGGGATCTTTTTCGCCGCCGCTACGGGATCGCTGAGTTCGTCGAGAAGGACCGCGGCCCGGCTGACGCCAACGATCCTGCCACAGGCACCGACGATCGAGATCCGGGACAGGCCCCGCCCGCCGGAAGAGAAGCGCCGGGGCGAACGAAAGAATCAGATCGAAGTGGCGGGCGACTACCCCGGCATGCTGGATAAACCCAGCTTTGATCAGGTCGCGCTGTTGGCGCGAGAAGTGGTTCACCGCTATATCGAAGAAGAGCTGGACGCCGTCTACCTGGTTTACAACGAGTTCAAGTCGGTATTGGCGCAGCGGGTGGTGGTAGAGCGTATTCTGCCTGTCATCGAACCGGGCCAGCGGGATATCAAGCAGGCCGAAGAAATGACCCACGAAGAGCGCGAAGAGATGGTACGCGCAGCGGCATCCTCCGGGATAAGCGTCAGGGAAGCCGACAGTGGTGAAGCCGAGGAGGAGGCAAAGAAGTTTGGTACCGCGGAGGTGGACTACATCTATGACCAGCCGCCGCGGGAGCTTCTGGATGGCCTTTTGCGCCAGTATGTCGCGTCGCAGATTTATCACGCGTTGATTGAATCCAGCGCCGCTGAGCAGGCTGCGCGCATGACCGCTATGGATGCGGCGACCAGTAATGCCTCGGAGATGATCGACTCGCTTACGCTCACCATGAACCGGGTGCGCCAGGCTGCGATCACCAAAGAGATTATCGAGATTGTGAGCGGTGCGGCCGCGCTTTGAGGGGAGAGATGTCCCTCAGGGGCTAAAGCCCAATATGTGTTGCATGGTTTAACGTACGGGCTTAAGCCCGTACCCTTCGTGTCGAAGAGACGGTGCTGGGCCGTCCATCATTGCCCCGAATTGGGAACGGCCTTAGCCGTTGAGGAAAGAAAAATTTATGGCAGAAAACATAGGCAAAGTTATTCAGGTTTCCGGACCAGCGGTCGATGTGCAATTTGAAGAGGCGACCATGCCCCCGATCTACCAGGCGTTGCGGGTGACCAGCGAAGGCTTCGATGTTCCGCTGCCCATCAACGTGGTTTTGGAAGTGGAGCAGCACATCGGCGAAGGCCGGGTACGTTGCGTCGCGATGGAATCGACTGAAGGCATGGTGCGTGGCATGCGCTGCCTTGACCTGGGCTCACAGATTACGGTTCCGGTAGGGATTCCGACGCTGGGCCGCATCCTCAACGTGATTGGTGAACCGGTCGACGAACTGGGACCTGTCATTGCGAAGGAAAGATGGCCCATTCATCGGGCGGCGCCCTCGTTTCGAACAGCAGGCCACCGGCGAAGAGATGTTTGAGACCGGGGTTAAGGTCATCGATTTGATCCAGCCGTTTTTGAAGGGCGGCAAAATCGGTTTGTTCGGCGGCGCCGGTGTGGGCAAGACGGTCATCATCCAGGAATTGATCAACAACGTTGCCAGCAGCCACGGTGGCGTTTCCGTTTTCGCCGGAGTGGGCGAGCGGACGCGTGAAGGCACCGATCTGTGGAATGAGTTCGAGGAATCCGGAGTCATCAACTCGAAGGACCGCGAGAAGTCGAAGGCGGCGCTGGTTTACGGCCAGATGACTGAGCCGCCTGGAGCCCGCCTGCGGGTCGCTCTGACTGCGTTGACCATCGCCGAGTATTTTCGCGATGAGCAGGGCGGAGATACGCTGCTTTTCATCGATAACATTTTCCGTTTCACCCAGGCGGGTTCCGAGGTATCGACCTTGCTCGGGCGCATGCCGTCGGCCGTCGGATACCAGCCCAACCTGGCAACTGAGATGGGCGAGTTGCAGGAGCGGATCACGTCTACCAAGACGGGTTCTGTCACCTCGGTGCAGGCGATTTATGTGCCCGCCGATGACTTTACCGATCCGGCGCCGGCGACGACCTTTGCTCACCTGGACGCGACTACGGTGCTTTCCCGCGCGCTGACGGAGATTGGTATCTACCCGGCAGTGGATCCTCTGGCCTCAACTTCGCGCATTCTCACCCCCCGCGTGGTAGGCGAAGAACACTACGCAGTGGCCCAGGGGGTTAAGCGCATCCTGCAGCGATACAAGGATCTGCAGGATATTATCGCCATCCTGGGAATGGACGAGCTTTCTGAAGAAGACAAGCTCACTGTGAATCGGGCAAGAAAAGTACAGCGTTTCCTTTCCCAGCCGTTCCATGTGGCCGAGGTATTTACCGGAGCTCCAGGAAAGTACGTCAAGGTAGCGGATACCGTGCGCAGTTTCAAGGAGATCATCGAGGGCAAGCACGACGATATTCCGGAGCAGGCGTTTTACATGAAGGGCGCGATCGAGGAAGTGCTCGAAGCGGCCAAGGCAATGAAGGACAAATAACCTGATGGCAGACTCAGACAATCAACTGCAAGTCCGGCTGGTAACGCCGGATAAGGTGTTAGTCGACCAGAACGCTGACGCGGTCGAGCTGCCGTCGAAGTCCGGCTATATGGAAGTGCTGTATGGACATGCTCCGTTACTGGCGGAGCTCGGGGTGGGCGAGGTGAGACTGCACGGAGGCGCCGGGGATGAGACGTACTTCGTGGTGTGGGGCTTTGTCGAAGTGCTTCCCGACCGGGTGACGATCCTGGCCCAAAACGCCATCAGACCGGAAGAAATCGATGCCGGCGCGGCGCAGCAGGAGCTCGAAAGCGGCCAAAAGTTGTGGAACGAAGCCGGCGAGGATGCGGAGAAGTATGCGCAGGCGAATGAAGTGATACACGAAGCGCAAGTGAAGCTGACCAGCGCACACGCCGGGCACTCCTAGAAGAGTCTCCCGCCATGACGACTCGATATCTTCCCAGCCTGGATGGGTGGAGAGCGGTCGCGATCCTGAGCGTAATTCTCTACCACAGCACCTTGCTCAAGGCTGGTTTCTTCACCACATTTTGGTTTTGGCATTACGGGAACCGTGGCGTTGACGTCTTCTTTGCCATTAGCGGCCTGCTGATAACGACCAAGCTACTCGAAGAAGAAAAAGCCAGTACGACCATTTCGCTGCGCGCGTTTTATATGCGGCGGGCGTTCCGCATCCTGCCCCCTGCTCTCCTTTTTCTACTCACCATCGCCCTATTGGGCGGCGCCGGGATGATTCCTGTCTCTGGTAGAGAGATATTTTCTGCCCTCTTCTTCTCGCGCAATTACTCGCGGATATTTCATCTCGATCAATTGCTCCATCCTCCCTGGTTTACCAACCACTTCTGGTCGCTTTCGATCGAAGAGCACTTTTATTTGCTATTGCCTGCTCTTTTGCTTTTCACGCGGGGAAAAGCGCGCATTGCCGCTCTCACTGCGATCAGCGCATGCGTGATTGTTCATCGATACCTGGTACTCACCCACAGAGCATGGCTCCCGGTTCAATTCCATACAGACATCCGGCTGGACGGGCTGATGATACCCGCCTTGTTTGCGGTCCTGTCCAATTCAGCGGTGTACGGGGAGCGCTTTAATGCATTCATCAGAAGCTGGCATGTTGTCTTTCTGCTGGGTTTTCTAGTTTTTGTGCAATGGCCGGAAAAGTCGGCACTGCAGGCGACGGCCATCGCCTTGGTCTTACCCGGCATCGTACTGGGAACCGTCCTGCAGCCAACGAGTCTGTGGACGCAGATTCTGGAATGGAGTCCACTCCGTTGGATTGGCCGAATCTCCTACAGCCTTTATTTGTGGCAGCAATTGTTCTTTACTGACCGCTTTCTCGGTACGCGGCCGCTGGGCCGTATCGAAGAATGGCCGCTCAACGTCGGTCTGACGTTTCTGGTAGCTGCACTTAGCTATTATGGGGTCGAGCGTCCGCTGGTCCGGCTCGGGCACCGCCTGACCAGAGGCCGCCCCAAGAGCGTGGTAGCCATTGAAGCAGTTCAGACGGCCGGGTAGCCGGAATCATCAATTCGACCTGTTGCGCATTATCTTCGCGACGCTGGTGTTGCTGTCGCATGCTCCGGAAATTACCGACGGCAATGCGTCGCGTGAGCTTTTCCACCGTCTCACCCGCGCACCGATGACCTTTGGCACGCTGGGGGTGGATGGATTCTTTATCCTGAGCGGCTACCTGATCGTTCAGAGCTGGTTGGGCGATCCTGAGCTTATCAATTTTCTGCGCAAGCGTGTTCTGCGCATCGTTCCGGGTTATCTGGTCGCCGTTGTTCTCAGCACGCTCGCAGTGGGGCTGCTGGCTCCCGGAGTCGATCATTTCTTCGGTGGGCTCGGTGTACATTTCCTCAACAGCGTCGTTCTTCTCAGCTCGCCCATGACCCCTCCCGTGTTCCCCGGTCGTCCGTATGCGATGGTGAACGGCGCGATGTATACCATCGGTTATGAGTTCCGATGCTACTTGCTGGTTGCGCTGCTGGGCCTGTGCGGCTTATTGCGGCGACCGATCCTGGTGCTGTTCGCTACCGTTCTCTTGTTATCTTCCCTTCTCTACGCGGTGCCCTTTGAGCGCATGCACTGGCCGAGGCACGTGGAGGCCGTGATCGGTCAACCCTCGATTGCTTTCCGCTTGACCGCGATTTACCTGGTCGGCTGTTGCTTCTTTTTGTTTCGCGATCGCATCGTTTTTCGGAGGTCGTTTGCCGCGGCCGCCATTGCCCTGCTGGTGGCGTGCTTTGCCTTTGTTCCCTCCCGGGGCGAGCCGGCAATGGTGCTGTTTGGTGGCTACCTAATGTTCTATCTCGGCCAGATGCATCTGAGCTGGCTGGAAGGAATGAGCAGGCTCCCCGATATTTCGTATGGAATTTATCTGTACGGATGGCCCGTCGAGAGCTTGTGGATCTGGTTCCACCGAGGCTCGCCGTGGATTGCTTTTTTGGGTTCGACGATCATCTGTTTTGCGCTCGGGTGGTTGAGCTGGCACTTCGTCGAGCGCCCGGCGCTGACCCTGAAGCGAAGGGCAACCGCTCCGCTGCCTGTTGCGTAGCCTTATTGGTGACCTCTCCATGCAGCGACAGCGAGGGAAAGATCTCAGAGAAGAGATTGGTTGCTGAAGTAGTATAGGGATGATTTCGCGAGATAAATGAATTCAAAGAGTGTTTCGGCAATCGGTGTGGGTTGGGTCATCCTCGGCGGTTTCGCCGTACTCTGGTTTTGTTTCTTTGCATGGATGCCGCCGCAACCAGGTGGTCCGGACGTCTTTGTGTTCCGTGACGCGGGCTGCAACTGGGCGCACGGGGACGGTCTGGTGGCTGCATCCGTGCCTCATGCAAACACCGTTGGTCCAATGCTCTTTGCCAGCTATACGCCGGGGGCTCTTTTGCTCTTCGGCGTGGCTGCGTCGCTCTTCGGTTGCGCCGGACCGGTGGACACTTTCTACAACCTGACGCTCGCGGCCGCTGCAGTTTTTTTGCTGTATGTCTGTTTCAGCCTGGCCGTGACCACTCGATGGCAGCGTATCTGCGCCGCACTGATGCTCGGAGCCATCCTGCCTACGGGGATGGTTGCGTTCGACTCTGATCGGCCGGAGATGCCAGCGTTTTGCCTGCTGGTTGCCATTCTGCTGGCGTGGCGGCGGGCGCAGTCCGTAGCCGTCCGGTCTCTACTCTTCGCGGCTGTGGGCTTGGTGTTTCTGATTCATCCGTTCGCCGGGATCGTCGGCTGGCTTTTGCTCGCGTTTCTGTTGGCCTTTCGTGAACAAGCGTGGACCCACCGGTTGCAGATACTTACTGCGGGCACGACCCTGTATGCGCTGATTGTTGCCGCGTGGCTGCTAGCCATGTGGTCGCAGGACCATACGGCGATTCATCGCTTTCTGCAACATGCTGCCGGCCAAGGTACCGGAGCGGGAGTGGTTCTGCATGGCGCGAAAGCAACCGATGCGCAGTCCTCGCCGGAGGTGCATAACGGATATGCGGTTGCCTTCGGTCAGCTCTTCAACCCAGCCTTCCCGGCCTCGGTCAGCCTGGCCATCAGTCTGCTTCTCTCCGGCCTGCTGGTGGCGGCGTACGCTTTTCGTGGGCCGGAACGAGCACGTCTCTCGCTCCAGTGGGCCTTCCTGGTCTTCGTCTTGTTGATCTTCCCGCTCGCGGTTTTTCCCGCACAGACTAACTACCTCGGCATCTCGCGTGCGCTTTTGCTTGCCGTGCTCTTCATCGGAGGATTTCCGTTGGCCAGTACGCTGCGCGGATCAATGGCGCCCCTGCTTCTTATCCTGATTGGATTCATCTTCATGGTTCCCTGGGTCGGATTGCAGATACTGCAAAGCGTCGATGCCCGTGCGTCCTATTACAGCGAGCAGGGTCAAGCCACCCGGGTGCGCGCTTTCTTTGAGCAACGCGGTATACGCAACCCGGCTCTGCTGGTGGATTCCGGACACTACTTCCTCTACAAGCCCTACTTTCCCAATCTCTACAATCGCAACTACCTCGAACCGGGCGAGCCGACCGGCCAATACCAAGGCCTGATTCATTGCTATTCCGGGTCGCGTGCGTTCTCGCGAGCGCAGCTTCCCTGGGACGACGCGCTCAAGGCGGACGAGTGGAGCCTGATCGACGGGGGGGAGCAGGTAGTGCGGGTCGCGCTGTTCGGACACCCGATCATGCGCCGCAACTGGACCTGGATGTGCGACGTCTACGCGCGCAAGTAGAGTTACCCTAGTGAAGCATGATTTACCTGGAGCGCAAACCGTCGGCGGCATTGGCCGGGTGTGTGGAGACGCTTTGGTATGCATGTGTGCCTGGTCTGCCGCACCAGCGGGAGCTGGTCCTGCCCGGGGGGAAGATCCAATTCGTTATCTCGCTGGCCGCGGATCATCTGACCGATTGCACGGCAAAGGGTGATGTGCCGATCGCGCCGTCCTTGCTGGTGGGTGCACGCACATCGGCGGAGCTGATTGCCACGCGGGATATGAGGAAACTTGCCGGGGTGGTCTTTCGCCCTGGAGGTCTTGGCCCATGGTTGCGCGAACGTGCCGACCTTTTCTATGAGCAGTCTCAGTCGCTCAGCGACCTGTGGCCAGTGGAGCCGATGCGGGAGCGGCTGCGCGACCTGGCGCCTGAGGTTGCGTTGCAGGTTCTTGACGAAACGCTTTGCGAGCAAGCTTCAGGGCGAGAGCGGCGTAGCCATGTTCTGCAAGCGCTGCGCTTGCTCAGATCTCTTAGCGTGCGTGAAACAGCAAGCACGCTGGGCATCAGCGAGCGCCGCCTGCACACTGTTTTCAGTGAGGATGTTGGCCTTTCTCCCAAGCAGTGGAGCCGGGTGAGACGCTTTCAGCGTGCGTTGCGCGCTCTGCACCGGGGCGACGAACTGCGATGGGCGGAGCTGGCAGTCGTTTGTGGATACGCGGACCAGTCGCACTTCTCGCGCGATTTCCGCAGTTTCTCCGGCATTGATCCGACCACGTACAGCGCGGCGCGCGGACGTTGGCAGAACCACGTGCTGCTCTAGGCGGAGGTTCCGATTTCTTCAAGACGCCGAGCAGGCACTGTGGCAGCATCGAAACATGACAAGTTACGCGAGAGACTGCACATCCACTGTGATCCCGGGCATGCGCTATCACGATTGCCTGGGGGCGATCGAATGGCTCTGTAAGGCGCTGGGATTCGAAAAACACGCGGTTTACATGGGTGAGGGGAGCAGCGTGATGCACGCTGAACTCGTCTTCGGCAACGGCATGATCATGCTCGGCTCGGCGAGCAATTGCTCGGACTATTCCAAGTACACTGCCATGCCCGAGGAGTTGGGGGGACGGGAGATACGCAGCATTTCACTCATGGTGAAGGATTGCGATGCTGCGTACGCTCAAGCCAAGGCTGCCGGAGCCGAGATGGTCCTGGACCTGGAAGAAAAGGGCTACGGCGGCAAGGCTTTCACTTGCCGCGACCCTGAAGGCTATCTGTGGAATGTGGGAACGTACAATCCGTGGGACGGTCCGCCGAAGGCCTAGGGGCGAGCTTTTTGCTTTGTATCAGGGCACGACTTAGGCGTGCTGTTAAGGCGCAAAGAAGTGGGCTTAGAGTCTGCACTTTAACTCCAGAATTTGTGAAGCCCGAAGGGCGCACCGCAGATCCCTCCACTACGCTACGCTCCGGTCGGGATGACAATTCTGTCTGGGAACGCTCAGTATAGTTTCCAAGATGAATTGTCATCCCGACCGGAGCGTAGCGTAGTGGAGGGATCTGCGGTGCGCCCTTCGGGCTTCACAAATTCTGGAGTTAAAGTGCAGAGTTCCCACGCAGAGTCTTTAACCTTCGTTTTTTCCACGAAATTTCGTACAGACTTTACGGTGGCAGAGGCAAAAGCCTGACCATTTGCCCGTTCGCTCAACACAGCAAAAAAGCTTGTTGCCGTCCCACGCCTGAGCTTTTCGGCAGTCGGTTAAGGACCGTAGTCGGCGGCAACGGTTTCGGGAACGCGTAGCCAGCCATAGAGCGGAAAGCTCTCGACCATCTCCAACACCAGTCCTCGTATCCGGCGCAGGGTCTGCGGGTCGTTGCGCTGATCCAGCGCCTGTGCGATCCACTTGCCAATGGTATGCATCTCCGGCTCGCGCATGCCGCGGGTAGTCAGGGCCGGGCTGCCAATGCGAATGCCACTGGGTTTCATAGGTGGATTGGTGTCGTACGGAATGGCGTTCTTATTTACGGTGATGCCCGCTTCATGCAGGGCAAACTCGGCTTCGCTGCCCAGGATGCCGCGGGAAAAGACGTCTATCAGCATCAAGTGGGTGTCGGTCCCGCCGGAAATCACTCGGTAGCCTTCGCCCATAAGAGTCTCGGCCAGGACCTTCGCATTGGCCACCACCTGCTGCGCATATTGCTGGAATCCCGGTTCCAACGCCTCGCGGAAAGCGGCGGCTTTCCCGGCGATGACATGGATCAAGGGGCCACCCTGCTGACCGGGAAAAACGCTTCGATCGACGGCGGCGGCAAATTGCTGTTGGCAAAGAATCATGCCGGCGCGCGGACCGCGCAAGGTTTTGTGGGTGGTGGTGGTGACCAGGTGCGCATGGGGCACCGGTGAAGGATGCGCGCCGCCAGCCACCAGGCCGGCGAAATGCGCCATGTCGACGACAAGAAAGGCGCCCACCTTATCCGCGATCTGGCGCATGCGGGGGAAGTCGATAATCCTGGGGTAGGCGCTGCCTCCGGCAATGATGAGCTTCGGCTTCTCCTTCTCGGCTATAGCTTCGAGCTTGTCGTAGTCGATCCGCTCCGACTCCTTCTCCACGCCATAAAACGTCGTGCGATAGAGTTTGCCGGAGAAGCTCAGCTTGTGCCCGTGAGTCAGGTGGCCGCCATGGGCCAGATCAAGACCCAGGATTGTGTCGCCCGGGTTGATGACTGCCATGTAAGCGGCTGCATTGGCCTGGGAACCGGAATGGGGCTGCACGTTTGCGTGTTCGGCGCCGAAGAGCTGCTTGGCGCGGTCGCGCGCTAAATTTTCGACTACATCGGCGAATTCGCAACCTCCGTAGTAGCGCTTGCCCGGATAACCTTCGGCGTATTTGTTGGTGAAAACCGATCCGACAGCTTCCAGGACCGCCTGGCTGACAAAATTCTCGGAGGCAATCATTTCCAGGCCTTCGTGCTGGCGTCGGACTTCGTGTTCAACAGCGGCGGCGATTTCGGGATCGGCCTCGGCGAGCGGGCGGCGCATGTGGTCAGACATGAGCCAATTTTAGACTATTCATCGTTGACGGCTTTGGAAGAACTAACCCATGCGGGATGAGGAAATTTCTTACCGTGCAAAAATGTGCGAACTAAGCGAACTATGCGTATTAAGTTACTTTTGGTTACCGGGCGACCAGCTCTTTTTCCGGGGCGGAGGGCGTTGGCAGGGTGGCTAGTTGCTTGAACGCAGAGTAGATAAAAGAGCCAATGTACCAGCCGTCCATGAATTTGTAGGGCGTTTCCCCCGTGGTGTAGTGCCCACAGGGCAACACCTTGGAGACGAAATCGAGCCGGCGGCGGCGGAAGTTCTCGATCACCTGCAGGGAGTACTCCTGAAGGAAGGTCAGGTCGTAGGTGGCGTGGACCAGGAGGATCTTTCTCGGGTTGGCGGCAAACTGCTCCATGTAATACGACGGACTGACGGCTGCCCAGACATCGCGCAATCTCTGGTGGGTGATGCCGATGGCTTCGAAGGCGGCACGGATGTGACGGGTGCTCTGCCCTGTCCAAACCACATCGCCAAATGACATGGACGCGTGGTTGAAGGCAGTGACGCGAATGCGGCTGTCCAGAGCGGCGGCGAGAAAGGCATAGCAGGAGCCAAGACTGGTGCCCAGGATACCAATCTGCTCGTAGCCTTGCTGCTGCAACCAGTCGATGCAGCAACGGATGTCGACGACCGCCTGGCGACAGGAGGCGATGGTACGCCCGACGTTGGAGCTGACCGCATAATCGGCACGCGCCAGCTCTGCCGGGCGACGGATATCGTGATACGGCTTGCTCAGGCGCAGGGACGAAACGCCAAAGCGGGTAAAGGCGGAGCACAGAGCGTTGTGACTGAACGCATCGGCATTCCAGTGCGGCATGACGATCATTGCCTGCTTTGGCTTGCCAACTGTCTTCTCCGGCGGAGCGGGAAACCAGCGGGCGTTGACGCGATCGTTCTCCGGGTAGGGGGTGCGCACAGGCGAAGTGAAGCGGAGAAACTCCGCCTTGGGCAGCTTGCCCTCCGCTGCCCGCCGGCGAATCCGGGCATCCTGCTGCAGGGTTTCCGGGCGGACATTGGTAGGAAACAGCTGCGGATGCCGCTCCTCCAACACAAAGTCGCGCGGGGTCTGATAGGCGAAAAACTCGGTGCGGTGGTGGAGGATGAAGTCATTCAGCTCCAGCATCGCGCGCTCCCCCGCAGCGTCGTCTCCCGGTGGATGCGGGGCAAAGCTGAATCCGTGGGACTGAGCAAATTCCTGCAGCCACTCGAATCCCCACTCCACCGGGCGCACGATGCGATTGGTGTCGCGCGTGGTGAGGTCGGTCTCCCAACGGTACATCCAGCGTGCGTAGAGTTTGCCTATTGCTCTTCTCACTTGCGATCTTTCACCTGGCGCTCTGGGCCTGGAGGCGGAACTGCTCCACCACCGCGGACATGTCATCTTCACCTTGTCCGGCGGAGATGGCATGCTCGAACACCCGCAAGGCCGCCCTGCCCATATCAAGATCCAGCCCCTGGTGGTCAGCCTCACTGACCGCGTAACGGAGATCTTTGGCCATGAGCCGGAGCACGAAATTAGGCTCGTACTGGCGCGCCACCATGCGCCCGCTGAGCAGTTTCACCAGGGGGCTGCCGGGAGCTCCCTCGGTGAGCACGCCGAGCGCCTTCTCCGCGTCCAGCCCGCTGCGTTCAATCAAGGAAAGGGCCTCCGCCAAAGCCGCTGCCTGAGAACCGGAAAGGAAATTGTTGATCAGCTTCAGGCGGGCGCCGCTGCCCACCGGGCCCACGTGGACCACATCACGGCCCATGGCTTTGAGGATGGGGGTAATGCTGTCCAACGCGGCCGAGGAACCTCCAGCCAGGAAGAGCAGCTGCCCCGCCGCGGCCTGGGGTTTGCTTCCGGTCACGGGCGCATCCACCAACTCACAGCCGTGTTCCTTGGCCGCACGGTCGAGTTCCTCAATCCATTCCACGGTGACCGTGCTCGATTCCACCAGAACGGTTCCCGGAGCAGTCCCCAGGATGGCTTCGCCCCGGCCAAGCCATACGTCGCGACAGACCGGGACGTCGGCCAGCATGCTGATGACTACGGTTGCACCGGCCACCGCCTGGCGGGGGGACTGGGCTACCTTGGCTCCCCGGTCCGCCAGTGCTTGTGTCTTGCCTGGGGTCCGATTCCAGATGGTGAGTGGGTAGCCTGCGTCGAGCAGACGGCCCGCCATGCCTGAACCCATCAGTCCAAGCCCGAGTAAAGCGATTTTTGTCTCTCCCATGACTTCTCCTGCCAAAGCTCTAGAATAGAAGGGTTATGGCGTTTACGGAACAGTACGACATTGTTGTAGTGGGTGCAGGGCATGCGGGATGCGAAGCGGCGATGGCTGCGGCGCGGATGGGGCTGCGGACGGCGCTTTTCAGTTTCAATTTGGATTTGATTGCACAAATGTCGTGCAACCCCGCGATTGGGGGTATCGCCAAGGGCCACCTGGTGCGCGAAGTGGATGCGCTGGGCGGGATTATGGGCGAGGTGGCGGACGCGGTCGGCATCCAGTTCCGGCTGCTGAATACCTCGCGTGGGCCCGCTGTCTGGTCTCCCCGGGCGCAGTGCGACAAGCGGCAGTACCGGGTGAAGATGCGCCAGGTGCTGGAGTCGCAGGCGAATCTCCATATCAAGCAGGCGGAAGTGGTGGATCTGGTCATCGAGGAAGCGGGGGAGGAGAAGTCCGTCCGCGGGGTGCGTCTACGCGATGGGCGCACGGTGTTGGCAGGCGCGGTCGTCATCACCACCGGCACCTTCCTGAACGGGCTGATTCATTGCGGGGAAGAGCGGTATCCGGCTGGCCGCAGTGGCGAGCCGCCGAGCGTGCTGCTGGGCGAGTCGCTCAAGCGGCTGGGGTTGCGCGGATGCCGTCTCAAGACCGGCACCCCGCCGCGGCTGGACGGCCGCAGCATCGATTGGAGTCGCTTTGCGGAGCAGCCCGGGGATGTGGATCCGACCCCGTTCAGCTTCCGCACAGTGGAGCTGCCGCAGAAGCAGATCTCCTGCCACATTGCATACACCACGCCCGAGACGTTGCGCATTATTCGTGAGAACGTTAGCCGGTCGCCGATGTACTCGGGGCAGATCACTGCCGTGGGCCCACGTTATTGTCCTTCGATTGAGGACAAGGTAGTCCGCTTTCCGGATAAAGAGCAGCATCAGTTCTTTCTTGAGCCCGAGGGGCTGGATACCAACGAGGTGTATGTCAACGGCATGTCTACCTCGCTGCCGATGGAAGTGCAGTGGGAGGTGGTGCGTTCGATTCCTGGTTTGGAAAATGCGGAGATGCTGCGGCCGGGGTATGCGATCGAATACGACGCCATCGATCCCACGGAGCTCGATCGCAGCCTGGCGGTGAAACAGATTGGCCGGCTGTACCTGGCGGGACAGATCAACGGCACCTCGGGGTATGAGGAGGCCGCCTGCCAGGGCCTGATGGCGGGCATCAACGCCGCGCTGCTGGTTCGCGGAGAGGCACCCTTCACCCTCGACCGCACCGAGGCTTATACCGGCATTCTGATCGACGACCTGATCAGCAAGGGCACGAATGAACCCTATCGCATGTTTACCTCGCGGGCCGAGTTCCGGCTGCATCTGCGCATTGACAACGCCGACCGGCGTCTGACCCCGTACGGACGTAAGCTGGGGCTGATCACGAGCGGCGCCTGGCAGGATTACGAGCAGAAGCAGGCGCGTGCCGTGGCGCTCGAGAAGCTGCTGGCTACCCGCAGAGTGGACCTGGCTCGCCTGAGCGCTCTGCTACCGGAAATGGCCTCAGGACTGGGCAATGTTGCCGGGCAAACCTACGCCCAGCTGTTGAAGCGGCCAGAGATCAGCCTGGAGGGGCTGCTGCCGGTTCTGCGGATGGAATGGGAGGGGACGGATGGCCCACTCGCTCTCTTCGGTGGCACGGTCAACGCCAGGATTCGCAACGAGCTGAAGTCGGTGGAGACCGAGATCAAGTTTGCCGGCTATTTAGATCAGCAACGGAAGGCAATCGAGAAGCTCAAGCAGGCAGAGAAGCGGTCGATTCCGCCGGGGTTTGAGTATGCGGGGATCAGCGGCCTTTCGCGGGAGATGCAGGAAACGCTGACCCGGGTGCGACCGCAGACGCTGGGCCAAGCCAGTAGGATTCCCGGGGTCACACCGGCGGCGGTTTCTTTACTGCATGTTCATTTGGAAGTGAGCGAGAAGCGCCGGGCCGCGGCCGCGAGTATCGTTACGGAATGAGAGCCGGAAAACATTTCCACGAGAGGTCCGCTGAACCGCAGGTCCCTCGGCTACGCTCGGGATGACAAAGGGAAGGGACACGCTTCCAAGGGGGAGTGGTTGCTGGACAAGACGCCCTACCTACCGCTCGGCAGCTACTCTCCCTCGACAGCTGCTCCCAATGGAACCACCACCGTCCCCTTTGTCATCCCGAGCGAAGCCGAGGGATCTGCGGTTCCACGGACCTTTCCTGCAAATGTTTTTGACAGGTCAGAAGCCGGGCGGCGTCGGGGGCGGAGGAGCTGGCTCCATTGCCGGCGGCTCTGAGCCTAGTCCAATGCCCATGCCGGGATATTGTTGTGGAGCCTGGTCGGGCATGGCTTGCTGAGGTGCGGGAGCCACGTAAGGCGGTCGCGCCGGCGATCCCTGACCGGGGGGAACAAAGCGGTCACCCGAGAAGCGCGGAATTCCGAAATGGCCGCGAAGGTGGAGTAGATCCACCGTGCTGATGTCTCCGTTGAGAGCGATCAGGTTGAGGTCTTTTGGTCCCGTGATCAGGACCATCATTCCAGTCACGTCCATGTGAGCAAAGTTGATCCACAGGTCGGTCTGACCTGCGTTGAAGGGGTCTCCCTTGCTATGAGCCGCGACCAGATGCCTCCAGCCGGCGGCTTCGTATTGCCTGCGAATCAGGTCCAGGGCGGCAGGATCATAGAGTCCGGGCCCGGCAAAGTGATAGCTGTGCACCGAGATACCGTTCAACTTGGCGATCGCGGTCCGTGCCCCCGGATCCGCATCGCCGATAAAGTAACTGGCCACTTGCAGCATGGAGCGGTCAAAGGTGAAATCCGTATGGAAGGCGGCACGTTGACCCAGAACCTCAAAGCCTTGCGGAACCCAGTTCAAGGGCGCTTGCTGAGCTGGCTGCGCATTTTGACCTAGGGCGGGCAAAGGCACGGCTAGCAGAAGCAAGAGGACGGCACGAAGGACGGGGGGACGCAACATGGCTTGTTACTCCTACGGTGTAAAGACGGCAAAGTGGGGGAAAAGTTGTGGTCAACTTCTGTCCTTGCCCACGGATAGGTGAAGATCCCCATGGGATTCGCCGATAACGGAAACGGTGCGATACCTGCCTGTTCTTGCCCTGGCGCTCGTGGCGCGGCTCCTCATCTTATGGTTTGCCATTGTGCGGTTCCCGCATAACTGGCTTTTTCTTCGCGGAATTGAGTTGGGAACCCTAGCGCAATCATTGGTCACGGGGCGGGGACTTAGCTCGCCCTTTGGGGGATCCACCGGACCAACTGCCCTGCTCGCTCCGGGATACCCGGCAGTAATCGCCGTGTGCTTCCGTATCTTCGGATCCTTCACCTTCCGAGCAGCAGTCGCTGTGATGGCGATGCAGCTCCTGTTCAGCTTGATGACCGTGCTGTTGATCATGCACATTGCGCGGCAGTGCTTCGGCATGCGGGCTGGCAACCTGGCGGGAATATTTTGGGCGGTCTCACTCCCGCTCCTCTGGATGCCGACTATTTTCTGGGACACCTGCTTATCCGCACTGCTTCTGGTAGGCATGATTGGCTTGGCATTGCGTGGTGAAGAGAGATCAGGTCCCTTTCTCTGGGCGTGGATGGGCGCCTATACCGGGTTGGCTGCGCTGGTGAATCCTGCTTTGCTGCCGGCTTTGCTGGCGGTGCTGGGTTGGGCGGCCTGGCAGACACGGAAGACGTCGCGTTATTTGCCGCTGCTGAGCCTGGTTGTGGGCTTGCTGGTATTTGCTCCGTGGCCGTTACGAAATGCGCGTGCGCTGGGTGCCTTCATTCCGCTCCGCAGCACGGTCGGATTCGAACTTTGGATGGGGAACCAAACCGGAGCAACGGGCTTTCTGGATGAATCGCAGTTCCCCATATTTAACCGCCGGGAATACGACGAGTACGCAGCGAAAGGCGAGGTGGCGTACATGCGGGATAAATCGGCGATTGCCAGTGCCTACATCCGCAGTCATCCAGCGGAGTTCCTTCGCCTGACGACGGTGCGAATCATCCGCTTCTGGACGGGAACAGGTACGAAGAACGGTTCAGTCCTCTTCGCGCTGCATGCAGTGGTGACGACGGGGCTGGGCGCAATCGGACTGTGGCGCTTGCTGCAAAAACGGCGCTTAAGCCTGGCGGCTTTGTTCCTGCTGCCGCTGATGCTTTTTCCCCTGCCGTATTGCATCACCCACGCTGAGTTTCGTTACCGGCTGGTGGTGGATCCTTTGCTCACGATCCTGGGTGCGTATGCAGTCTGCGGTGACACGAGGAACACATGAGGATCATCCTGGCGCTCGCTTTGTTGTTGCGGATGGGCGTGGTGTGGATCGTGCTTGCCTCGTATCCGCACAATTGGCTGTTCAGCAAAGCGCCGGATCTGGGATTTCTGGCCTGTTCCTTGAGTTCCGGCCACGGCCTGTCGTCTCCTTTTGGCGGATCGACCGGGCCTAGCGCATTTCTGGCCCCGGGATACCCCGCTTTTCTCGCACTGATCTTCTATGTCTTTGGCAGTTACAGTTTCACCTCGGCCGCGGTGATGATGGCATTGCAGACTATGTTTGCCGGGCTGACCGTGGCGGCGATCATGTACGTCGCGCGCCAGCTGTTCGGCACGCCTACTGCCTGCCTGGCGGGAGTGTTCTGGGCCGTCTCGCCTCCTCTGCTTTGGCTGCCTGCTGTGCCCTGGGAAACCAGTTTGTCTGCTCTGCTTTTGATCGGCATGATCGCCATGGCACTCAACCAGGCAAGTCAAGGCCTGTGGGCCATCATGGGGGCCTATTGCGGCCTGGCTATGTTGGTTAATCCGTCACTCACGCTGGCGCTGTTCGCCATCCTGGGCTGGGCGGCCTATCAAAACCGTCACGGTTGCAGCATTGGGCTCGTGACGTGCGTGCTTGTCCTGCTCGCTGTTTTCGCCTGTTGGCCGTTACGGAATGCGCGCGTGCTGCATGCATTCATTCCCCTGCGCAGCAATTTCGGATACGAGCTATGGCAGGGAAATCACGCCGGGGCCAACGGGCTTTTCAACCCTTCGCTCGAACCTTTGCGGAACAAGCAGGAATACTCCGATTACGCCCGGGAGGGCGAGGTGGCGTACATGCGGAACAAAGCTACGCTGGCGAAGATTTATATCCGCGCTCACCCGGCCGAATTCCTAAGGCTCAGCGCGATACGAGTGATTCGCTTTTGGACGGGAGCCGGGTCTGCAGCGAATTCTCGCGTGGTCGAATTGCATGCGGTGATCACGTCACTGCTGGGGTTGTTGGGCCTCGCTCGATTGTTTGGGGAGCGCCGGACAACGGCCGTGCTCTTCCTGCTGCCGATTCTTCTCTTCCCGCTGCCTTACTACATGACCCATCCCGACTTCCGCTTCCGGCTTCTGTTGGATCCGCTGCTTACCATTCTCAGCGCCTACGCAGTCAATCGACTGAACTCCTATTGGAGCGCGGCTCATGACCAACTACATACGGTTCTTTCACATCGAGATGGATCACTTCACGTTCCTCGAAATCGAGACGTGGGTGACACTGGCGATGCTGCTTTTCTTCGTTCTGCTTCCCGTGAGGCGTCTGGCGTTCTTTCCCAACCACGGTTTTCGCCGCTTCGCGCAGCATCGCGCACGCGCTTGCGTGGTGGTCTTCCTGTTGTCGTTCTTTGGCCGGCTCGTGCTGCTGCCTATCGAGCCATTTACCGCTCCCAACATCCATGACGAGTTCAGCTATCTGCTGGCGAGCGACACCTTTGCTCATGGCCGGTTGACCAATCCGACCCCAGCGCTGTGGCATCACTTTGAAGGCTTCTATGTGTTGATGCAGCCGACCTTCCAATCGAAGTATGGTCCGGCACAGCCTCTCTTCATGGCGTTGGGACAGCGTTTGACGGGGACGCCGCGAGTTGGAATTTTGCTGGGCATGGCACTCGCCGCCGCCAGCCTGTGCTGGATGCTGCAAGCCTATTTGCCGGCCGAATGGGCTTTATTGGGCGGCCTGCTGGCGGTCGTGCGCATGAGCTGGTTCAGCTATTTCGGCAACAGCTATTGGGGAGGCTCGGTCGCGATCCTGGGCGGCTGCCTGCTGCTCGGGGCCACGGCCAGGCTTGCACGCAAATGCACTCTACGCGACGGACTATGGATGGCGCTTGGTCTGCTTCTGCTGGCGAACTCACGCCCGTTTGAAGGCGCTCTTATTTCGTTGCCCATCTGCCTCTACACGCTCTGGATTCTGTTTCACAAACGAGCGCGCCCTTGCATCTGGGCGCCGGGCGTGGCTGTGCTGTTTGCTGGAGCCGTGTGCACCGGATATTACTGCCATCGCGTTACCGGGCATTTCACGTTTCCATGGACAACCTATTGGCAGCAATGGAGTATTTGCCCGCCTTTTGTGTTTGGCAAACCGAATCACTCCGTTCACTACCAGTTCGCCGATCAACTCATTTACAACCGGGACTATGAGACGTTGCCGTACGTGGCGGCGCGAACGCCGATGGGCTTTTTTGCGGAAATGGTCGTGAAGGCGATTTATCAATGGCTGTTTTTCGTTTTTCCCGCGTTGAGTTTAGCTCTTATAGGATTCGTACCTACAGTGCGCGCGAGACGGTTCAGAGTATTGCTGTGTACCCTCGCCTTCGCATGTTGTGGCTTTGTCTGGGAGACATGGTTGCAGGCCCACTATGTTGCCGTGGCCGGCGGCATTGTGTATCTGATCCTGTTAAACGGCTTTCGCTGGATGCGCGTGAATGCTCGTCATCACGTAGTTTGGCTCAAGTTGCTGCGCGGCACGCTGGCTTCCATTCTCTGCATGTTTTTCGTTCGCCTGTTCGTCGTCCCCGGCAACACCTTCCCTCCCAACTGGGCCTCGCAGACGGCAGATATCCCTGGCTACCGAGATATCACGCGCATCATGGAAGCCAAGCCGGGAAAGCACCTGGTGATTGTTCGCTATCGCCCGGATCATTTTTGGGGATATAGCTGGATCAACAATGGCTACGACCTTCAGACACAGCATGTAATTTGGGCGAGAGATACGGAACCCCAGGAGTCGAATGTGCCGCTGGCATGCGCGTTCCCGGATCGGCAGGTGTGGTTGCTGGTTCCGCCCGAGAGCGGCTTCATGCCTCCTCCGGACCGGACTGCGTCCTGGGACTCCGCCGCTGCCGGCCGGTTCTTACGGCCGTACCCGTCTACTGCGTGTTATTCGGGATCAATCGAGAGGTGGTGAGATCGGCAGAGATGGCGGTGAAGATACCACTCAGCGAGGTGACAGGTTGGCCTGCCACGCAGGTGCTGGTGGAGCCGCTCTGGTGATAATCAGAGTAGAAATATTGGGGAGCGGAAGCCATCGCTGCCATGGTGGTGCAAGGAGTGATGTTTGGATATGAGCCGGCGCTTTGGTCGCTGGCGCACCCCGTGGGCTCAGAACCATAAGCGACCGAGTACACCTGGGTTCCCTGGCTGGTGGCGTATTTCGCGGCGACGACCGCCTGCCCACACTCTCCGACCCAGGACGGATATTGCCCGTTGCTGGTGGCGGGGGAGCCCATGACGGTGTTGTTGCCATTGGTTTGCGGTGCAGTCGCGTCGCCATCGCTCAAAATGATTATGACGTTCGCGGACCCAGGGTTGGCTGCCCTTTGGGCAACCAGGGCTGACTGGGCTGCATAGATCACGCCCGCATAGTAGGTTCCGAATATCCCGTCGTAGTTAGGCGGTGCCATGGTGCCACAGCCGATGACTCCGCCGGCAGCCTTCACCAGGGTTGAACTCGGATTCAACGAAGTTGCCGAATTCGAGACACGATAGTCGCTGAGGAAATTTGTGATCTGATAGGTCTCCGTACCAAGGGTCATGGGGTAGGTTGCGTAGTCCGATTGGGCAGGAACATAGGACGATGCACCTGCGGCGGGAAACGAGTATGCCATGGCTTGCGGCAAGGAAGACCACGGCGTCACGGGCGTACTTCCCGAAGGAGACATGGGCATTACGAAGTTGATGGTGAGTCCACTTTGCACCATACTCCAATACCGATTTTGCGTGGTGGGCGTGGGTACAGACGTCGTACAGGTCGTGTCAAGCTGGGCGGAGGAGCTGGTGACTCCGGGGAAGGTGAACAAGGCAACGCGATCGACGGAGCTGGCGGCGACCCCATTGGAGATGGTGCAGGAAGGCAGGCTGGCGGCGCAGGGGCTGAGATTTTGCAGCAGGACCTGAACTCCATTCAATGCGCAAGCGATTTGCGTATTGCCGCAGTCGTTATCGGGGAAGTTCATGGAGAGGGAGGTATCGATGATAACCGCCACGTTGTACGGGCTGGGGGCTCCTCCCCTGGAGGCCGCGGTTGCACTGACTGTAACGGTCATGGTGTGTATCCCGAATAACGCCGCGAAGTACATGGGGACGACGGCCTGCTCCTGTATCTGGATGGCGTTGTAAGGGACGGCGCCCTGGCAGGCGATTCCCTGGCTCTGCAGAGTGGAGAGGCATTTCAAGAGGGGGAAGCCGCTCGACATGGTCACGTTGGGGAGGGCGGGCTGTGCATTGACGGAGCCGGACCCAGCGCTGTATGAGGTAGCTGCGGCGATCACCGCAGAACTGGTTGTGGCCGTACGCATGCTCCCCCCGCCCGCCAGCGCAGCCGCATCCGCGGCGGATTGCAGGGCGCGGTCGCAATAGAACACATGCCCCACGTCGATCGCTGCCCCGGCCATGCCAAGCAGGGCCACGAACAGAATCGCAGCGAGGGGCAGCGCTTGACCAGACTCATCGCGGAGAAACTCGCGCAACCGCTGGCGCAGTGCGTGTCTCACTGGACTAGTTCCGTCATCTGCGCTTGCAGAGAACAGTGCGGGGCATAGTTGGCGCCGTAGACAGCCAGGCTGCAGGGGTAGGTCACGGTCACAATGGCGTTGGTTCCCTGCACCAGGTTCGCGGCCGCGCCGGTGGTACTGCTTCCGCTGCTACACGAGGTGCCGGTATAGCTAGTGCCGTTGAGCGAAAAAGTAAACGAGAGGTTCGCCGAAGAGAGCAGCGGTGCTGCCGCGATGACCGCGGACGATGCAGTTGCGCACGGATCTGTAGTCGCTCCCCGGCTGATGGCAAGCGCCCGCGCGCCGATGCTGGTGGCTTCTGTCAACAGCACATAATTGTTGAACGCGAGCCCGAAGGTAAGAATGCCGGTGAGTACCAATAAGAGTACGGGCAGGGCAAGAGCCATCTCGACCATGGCCTGCCCGTTTTCGTCAAAGTGACGCGGCCGCGAATTCATCGCAAAGCAAAGCAGGGGGATGGTGGTTTTCCCTTCCGGTCTCGGCGAAGTATGTTGTTCGAGCGTCATATCAGCCGTCTCCCGCTCAACCTCGCGAGCGTGTGCGCTTCCTGGCGGCTTGCTCTCTTCGCATGGGTTTCGTTTTGCACACACGACAGGTTTGTTTATCGGCAAAAAGTGTCCGGGCATGATCGCCGGGAGTCACCTAATAAGAAGAACCGACACATGTTGTGGGACGGTTTAGCGGCATTCTTATCCGTAGCCCACATTGACTTTTCCATTGACTTGTTGCGTTACATAACTATGACCGTTGTAATTTACTCTCTTTGGCCGGGACGAGGATGCAATTGACATTGCTGCTGGCCGCCTCCAACATTTGTTCAGGTATTGCTGTCACTGATCAAAGGAGAATGGCGTGATGACATGCAGGCGCATCAATAGTCTTAGAAACATCCTTTCTGGTCTTATGCGTGATGAGTCCGGCCAGGATCTTATCGAGTATGCCCTGGTGGCAGCGATCATCGCGTTGGGGGCTACGGCGGCGATGACGACTCTTGCCAGCTCCATTACTTCCGCGTTCACCAAGATAGGAACCAGCCTAACCAACGCTGTCTAACCCTAAGTGACGCTCGGCTTTCCGGCTAATTTACCGCGCGAATGCAGATGGATTGCAGATTCGCAATGCTCTGCGCCATAAGAAGTGCGGGAATGAGCAACCTAACGAAAATCCTGACTATCCTTCTGGACGATGAGTGCGGCCAGGATATTGTCGAGTACGCGTTGATAGCAGCGCTGGTTGCTCTTGCAGCAATTGCCGGGATAGGCCGGGTGGGCAGTGCCGTGAGCACAGTATTTACCGCGGTTGGGGCCAAGCTGACCAGCTCTGTCTGACGCGGCGAATCGGCCTGCGTTTCCGGGCCATGAGCAGAGTGCGACGGCAGTCAATGCAGGCGGCTGACCTCAAATCGTTATGCCGAAAATGGGTATTGAATTCGTGTTCCCCGTCGCCTCTTTGCTTTGCGCCTCGCTGAGCGCGGTGTACGACGTGCGCAGCCGGCGCATACCCAATTTCATTACTTTTCCCGCCATGGTGTTTGGCCTGATCCTGCACGCTGCATTGGGAGGGTGGCGGCAGTTGGCTGCAGCCGGCGCCGGCGGTCTGATCTGCGGTTTTGTTTTTTTTGTGTTTTACCTGGCCGGGGGCATGGGTGCGGGCGATGTGAAACTGATCACGGCTGCTGGTTGCATCGCCGGCCTTCCGCTGATTGGACATTTGCTTTTGTGGACTGCGCTGGCAGGTGGGTTGATGGCGATCGGTCTTGCGCTGTATCGCCGCCAGCTGGGCGCAACGTTGCGTAACCTGTGCGCCATTGCGGTTCATCACCGGACGATGGGTCTCACGCCGCATGCCCAATTCAACATCAGCAACGAGCGGACGCTGCGCCTGCCGTATGCGCTGGCGATCACGGCGGGGAGCGCGCTTACTCTTTGCCTGCTGGTGATACAGAGGTGAAGCCATGAATGCGAAGCGGTTAACGATGGCCTTGCTGGTCTCGTTGCTGATCTCAGGTCTGTTTACGTTCTGGCTCAGCCGGCGGGTTGCGAAGGCGGCCCACGTGGTCGCTCCGCAAAAGCAGATGGTTGTGGGCGCGAAGGAGACGCTCGAAGCCGGGCAGCTGCTGAAGCCGGAGGGCCTGCGCTTGATTGAGTGGCCGGTTCCGCTGCCGGGCAGTGTGTTCAAGACGGATGACGTTGCCGGCAGAATTTTGTTGTTTCCGGTGGCCAAGGACCAGCCGATCCTAACTTCCTATCTCGCCCCTCCGGGAGTGAGCTCGGGGCTGACGGCGAAGATTCCATCGGGCATGCGTGCGATTTCGGTACGCTCCGACGAAGTGGTGGGGGTCGCGGGCTTCCTGTTGCCGGGAACCCATGTCGATGTGCTGTTGACCTACCATTCCGACAAATCTCCGGACTCGCGGACAGCGACGGTGTTGCAGGATGTGGTGGTGGTGGCGGCGGGGCAGCAGATTCGACCCGATCCCGAGGGCAAGCCGACCAGCGTGAACAATGTGGTGACGCTGCTGCTGACGCCCGCAGACTCCGAAAAGCTGGTGCTGGCGACCAGCCTGGGAGCGATTCATTTCGTTCTGCGCAACGGCGCGGACAAGGAACAGATGGCCAGCTCGTCAGTGGGGCTGGCTGAACTCACCGGCACTCCAGATGCGCCGGACAGCACCAACGCCGCATGTAAACACATCGCCGCACCCCAAGCCCTATCAAGTCGAGACGGTTCTGGGCGATAAGCAAGTCGTAAAGACTTTTTACTGAGGTGCGGTGGGCCGATGGCGATGAGCACCATAGGAAAGAGGACCTACAGGGCGCTCGTCCCTGTATTGTTGTCCGGCTTTCTCCAGGGGCAGACAGCGAGCCCGACGCCCCTGGTCCGGGGTGTTCCGTTTTCTCCGCCTGATTCTTCTACTGTGTCTTCGCCTGTGTCTTCGTCCGCCGGGTTGCACGTCACGCCCTTGCCCGACTCCACCATGGCACTGAGCAGCGCGACGATGTCGGTAAGCCAGTCGCTGCATATCCTGGTGGGGCAATCGATTTTCATCACCACGCTGAGCCGGTTGAAGCGGGTGTATGTCAGCGATCCGCAGGTTGTCGATTCCTTCACTTCGAGCCCGCGACAGATCGTGGTTACGGCGAAGGCGCCCGGAGTGAGCAGCCTGATCCTATGGGACCAGGCAGGCAACTCGGCGACGTACCTGGTTTCTTCCGACGTGAATGTCGCCAGCCTGCAAAAGGAGATTCGCGAGGCGCTGCCGAATGACAACATCATGGTGGAAGGCCAGCAAGATAGGGTGTCTGCTTTCCGGCACGGTATGGAGCGATGCGTCTGCCGGCGCGGCGGTTAAGCTGGCCAGTCTCTATACCAAGAGCGTAATCAATTCTGTGATCGTGAGGCAGCTGCATGGCAGTCAGGTGAAGCTGAAGGTCCAGATTGTCGAAATTGATCGGTCCAAGCTTGCCCAATTTGGGATCAACCTTTTCAGCCAGGGGAAAAATACCAGCAACGTGACGACCGGACAATTTCCCTCGACGCAAACCTACACTCCGGGCAGCGGCACGACTCCGGCAACACTGACCAGCAGCAATCCGCTGAACGTGCTTTTCTACAATTTCGACGTGAATTTCGGTTTGACATTGCAGGATCTGCAGAACAAGAACATCGCACAAATCCTGGCTGAGCCGACGATTACCACCTTCAGCGGGCAGAAGGCCTCATTCCTCGCCGGCGGCGAGTTTCCCTTCCCGGTGGTTCAAGGTTCCTCGGGCGGACTCACCTCCATCACGATTCAATTTCGCCCTTACGGGGTGAAGCTGGAATTTACGCCGCTGGTCAACGACGATGGAACGATTCAACTGAAGGTGGCGCCCGAGGTGAGCGCGCTCGACTACACCAACGCGGTTACGATTTCCGGTTACACCATTCCAGCCATCTCCACGCGCCGGGCGGACACGCAGGTCGAGCTGCGTGATGGTCAGAGCTTCGCGATTTCCGGGCTACTCGATCATCGGACCACGGATATCTTCAGCAAGATGCCGGGCATTGGGGATGTGCCTGTTCTGGGGCAGCTGTTCCGGTCAAAAAATGTGAACCACTCGACGGTGGAGTTGATGGTGGTGGTGACGCCCACCGTCGTCGATCCACTGACCGATACAACTTCGCCCATCTTGCCGAAGCTGCCGGTACCGCTGCTGGACCCGGCGCAGTTCGACAAGAAGACAGGCAACAGAAAGCCGGCGACGCAGCCCAACCAGGACTGGCGGTCCACAATGATGCAAAACGCACACCATCCGGATGGTCTGCAGGTGGCGCTGCTGACGGTGCATGTCGATCAGGAGACGGTCGACAGATCCGCCAGACGGCTGCCCGCATGCCCTGGGAGTGATCGTGTGGATTACGAGAATTACTTCTCGGGAGCCAAGCTTCCCCCCTTACCCAGCGGGCGATCGACGCCCAGGCTTGTATTGCAGTGGTTGATTTCGATGGGGATCCGAGAGCGGGCGCTCGAGACCGCTGAATGTCTTGCGGCAGAATTTCTATCACAAGATTGGGATTCTGGCTCTTTCGTCCAGCACCGATCCGGATCTTGCTGTTGCGCGCCATGCGTGCGGGGTACAGCGAATTTCTGGCCAAGCCATTCGACCCCGAGGAATTCGCGGATACGCTGAACCGGCTCGACCAACGCTGGGCGACGACCATGGTCCGTCCGCGGCAATTCAGGCAAGATCCTGTCTTTTTTCGGCGCGAAGGGCGGTGTGGGCACAACGACGCTGGCGGTTCACCTGGCCATGTTTCTGGTGCGCAACTGGGGAAGAAAGTGCTGCTGATCGACAACCATGCGCAGTTAGGGCATGTTGTGCTCTACCTCGGCATGGATGGGAGCAATCATCACTTCTATGACCTGGTGCAGAACGTCAGCCGGCTGGACGAGGATTTGCTGCGCGGATTCATCGCCACGCATTCGAGCGGCCTGGATGTTCTTTCTTCGCCGACGTGTATGGCGGCTCATGGAAAACGGATACAGATTCCGTCGAACGGACCCTCGAATTCCTGGGCACTCAATACGATTTCGTCCTCCTGGATTGCGAGGCGTCGTTCGAGGACATCAACCTGGCAGTCGTTTCTTTCTCGAATTGGATATACCTGGTGGCTTCTCCGGAGATCGGGGCGATCCGCGACCTGTCGCGGTATGTGGATGGTCTGGTGCAGAATGAGCAGGCGACCAAGAAGCTGCAGGTGGTCATCAATCGCTACTCCTCGCACGAGGCAGTGACGATCGAGCAGATCGAAAGAGCGGTTCACCTGCCGATCGCCTTCAAGATCCCCAATAGTTATAGCGAGCTCGTGCGGTCGATCAATATCGGCACACCGGTGTCGTCGGAGAGCAAGTCGGAATTTGCCCTAGCAGATGATGAAATGGGCGGCTGCGCTGGCCGGGGCGAGTTCACCTGACGGCTCAGGAACCGGCAAAGAAGCGGTTTGCGCTATGGAAGTAAAGGGATGTGACGCTGCAGTCTCGGAGGTTTCCGTGTCTGATTCGGCCATAGTGGCAAGACGACGAATGCGGAACCCGGGTCGTTCCCGCCATCGTGCGGACGGCGAGGCCGGTAGCGCTCAAAATTCAGCAGGAAATCAAGTCCGCAGTACACCAGGAGCTGATCAAGCGTTTGGATCTGGAGAAGATCGCGCTGATGCATGAGAATCCCTCCTCACAACAGCAGCTGCTTAGCGGTGATTCATCAGCTGATCGGCGAGCAGAACATTCCGCTCTCGGCGGCGGAGCGGGACCGGCTGGCGCAGGAAGTGCTGGATGAAGTCTTCGGTCTCGGCCCGCTGGAACCGCTGCTGCAGGACCCGACCGTCAACGACATCCTGGTGAACACCTTCAGCTCGGTCTATGTAGAGCGCCGTGGCGTGCTGGAAAAGACCACGGTGGTCTTCAAGGACGACCGGCACCTGATGCACGTGATCGACAAGATCGTTTCCGCGGTTGGACGGCGGGTGGACGAGTCCTCACCGATGGTGGATGCGCGTCTGAAAGATGGTTCGCGGGTCAATGCGATTATTCCGCCGCTGGCGGTGGACGGCCCGATTCTCTCGATCCGTAAGTTTGGCGCGAAACCGCTGGGCGCGGAGGATCTGTTGCGCAATAAGGCGCTTACCGAGCCGATGCTCGAAGTCCTGAAGGGCGCGGTGCAGGCGCGGCTGAACATCATCGTCTCCGGGGGCACCGGAGCAGGCAAGACTACTTTGCTGAACGTGTTGTCCGGCTTTATCGACGAGCGGGAGCGAATTGTCACCATCGAAGACTCGGCCGAACTGCAGATAAAACATGCGCATGTGGTGCGGCTGGAGTGCCGGCCTCCGAACGTGGAAGGCAAGGGAGCGGTGCGGCAGCGAGAGCTGGTGATCAATGCACTGCGTATGCGGCCCGACCGGATCGTGCTGGGCGAGGTTCGCGGCGAAGAGTGCATGGACATGTTACAGGCGATGAACACCGGCCACGATGGATCACTTGACCACCATCCACGCCAACACGCCGCGCGATGCCGTGGCCCGAATGGAGACCATGGCCATGATGGGCAGTGTGAGCTTGCCGGAAAAGGCGATTCGGGCGCAGATCGCATCCGCCGTTCACCTGATCGTGCAGATAGCCCGCATGAGCGATGGCTCGCGCCGGGTTACGCATATCACGGAACTTACGGGAGCGTTCAGCGATGTCATCAGCATGCAGGATATTTTCCTTTTTGAGAAGGAAGGTCTCGGGCCTACGGGGAAGGTGAAAGGCCGCTTTCGCGGTACCGGCATCGTCCCCAAATTCGCCGAAAAGTTGAAGGCTGCGGGTTTTCCCGTTGCCGGCAAGCCTGCTCGATTACTCCATGGAAGTGTAGAAGGTCAACGAGATGGCTGTGCTGGTTCTCACCTTTATCTCGATTCTGCTGACCACCTTCGCGTTGGTGGCAGTGGTGACACGCCAGTCGGCGGAGGAGAAGGTCGTTGGCGCAGCGGATGGCATGGATCCACCTATTCGCAGAAGGCCAAGGCCGGCGCTGGGCCGGAGAGTGGGCAATTGCTCAAAGAAACGAGCGAGAGCAGGTTCGGCTGGCTGGATGAAATTCTGAGCCGCTTCCACTTCGCACAACGACTACAGGTGCGCATTTTACAAGCGAACAGCTCGACCAGCTGTGGCGGCCTGATCCTGACCAGTCTGGGTTTGTTCATCGCCGGATCTGCGATCACGTGGCTGTTTGCGCCGATGGTTCTGATCGACCTGGCGGTCGGGGCAGCACTGGGTTTGCTGCCGTACGGGATTCTTTCCTTCAAGTGTTCGAGGAGAGTCAATGCCTTCAACGCAGCTCTGCCGGAGTGCGATTGACATGCTGGCCCGCGCCCTGCGCGCCGGCCATTCCGTGGTGAGCGCGATCGAGATGCTGGCGGGAATGCACAGGAACCGGCGGCCTTTGAATTCGGAGAGGTTTTCAAACAGACTGAACCTGGGATTGCCCATGCGAGATGCGCTGCTGCAACTTCTGGACCGCGTTCCTTCGGCCGACCTGCGGGTTCTGGTGACCGCGATCATGGTGCAGAAGGACACCGGCGGCAACCTGGTCGAAATTCTGGATCGCACGGTTTTTGTGATTCGAGAACGGTTGCGGATTCAGGGTGAGATTCGAGTACAAACTGCGCAGGGAAGACTTACGGGATGGATTCTGACGCGCGCTTCCCGTGGTGATGATGGTGCTGCTCAACCTGGTGAATCCGGGCTATTCCAGCATCCTCTTCCATGATCGACTCGGGCGCAAGCTGATGTACATCTCGCTTGGGATGCTGGCGGTTGGCGCTTTAATCATTCGCCAAATCGTGAACGGGATCGAGGTCTAGCAGAAATGGATCCGGTCTTTTACTTCGCGCTCACGTTTACCGTCTTTCTGGTTTTCGCGCTGATGCTTGCTCCAGTCATCCTGCGGCCCTCTCCGGCGGCCAGGCGGATGCTGGAGATGGTGCGGAGCAATCGCCCGGACGAGCAGAAAGGTCGGCAGCAACGAGCGTATGCAAGAGGCGATCCTTTCCATGGCAAGGGCCTTGCGCATCCGGTTGGGGATTGCCGAGGATGAAAAGGTCAAACAGCAGCTGTTGAGCGCGGGAATCAGAACGCAGTGGAAGCATGAACGCATACACTGCCAGCCGCTTTGCGGGTCCGGTTTTAGGGCTGGTGTGCGGGAGCCTGATTCGGACCAACACCGTGTTCTGGGCTTTGACCCTGGCCGCTGTTTTCTACCTGGTCCCGGACATGTGGCTGAAGACAAAGATCAAGAAACGGAGAGACAGAATCAGGAAGAGCATTCCGGATGCGCTGGACTTGCTGGTGATCTGCGTAGAGGCAGGGCTGGGTCTGGACCAGGCGATGCTGCGCGTGGGACAGGAGCTGATCATCAGCCACCCGGATATTCACCAGGAGTTCATGCAGGTGAACCTCGAGCAACTTGCGGGCAAGCCCCGGCTGGAAGCATGGAAGAGCGCGGCGGAGCGTACGCAGATTCCGGAGTTCTTGCTGTTTGTCAGCATGTTGACGCAGGCTGACCGGTTCGGCACTCCCATTGTTCGGGCCTTGAGCCGGTTTGGCGACGAGATCCGTTTGAAAAGACGGCAGCGGGCGGAGGAGATGGCCGCAAAGACAAAGATCAAAATACTCTTTCCCGCTTGTGCTGTTTATCTTTCCCTGCATTTTCATTGTGTTGCTTGCGCCGGCAATCCTGAATATTGCGAAAAACATGCAGGCGTTCAAGTAGTGTGGACGCCTGGCCGCGATCCCCGGCAAAAAGCACAGAAATAGTGGCTTAATCAAGGTTTACGAGTTATACGAGATGGAAAGAAAGGAGGATACATCGGATGGATACGACAACCTTGATTCGAATCATCGCAGGTGTTTTGGCAGTCGCTGTGGCTCGCGTTCTTGGTATACCGCAGAAAGCACGCGAAAGTTCACTAACCGGGGCGGCCTTCAACGTGTCGATGGTGAGGAGATCATGCACCTCATAGACATAACGAGGGCTACTACGGTCGGTACGCGGATAACCATCGCCGATACTTCTCTGACTCGCCTGATTGGTTTGATGGGCAGGCGGCGGCTGGATGCCGGATGTGGACTTCTTATCAGGCCCTCATCCGGCATTCATACTTTCGGCATGCTGTTTTCGATCGACGTGGTGGCGCTCGATAGAGAATCTGCGGGTGCTCAGGGTTTGGCACCGGTTGGCTCCGTTCAGGATGACCAGCATCCACTTGAAGACGGATAGCATGCTGGAGTTGCCGGCCGGGCAGATCTCTAATTGCCGGATTGGGGTCGGGGACCAGTTCGAGTTTGTGTCATCCCGACCGGGATTTCCTGTGGCTCCTAACAAGATCATCCCTCCGCTGCGCTTTGCTTTGTATCAGGGCAAATCACAGCGGAGGGATGATTTTGTTACGGAGCCACTGATTCCTCCGATGCTTCATTATGAGGAACTAAGTGTTCATCGGATCAATGCCTTCGCAAATGTTCCCAATGGCCAGGAGGCAAATATCTCCATCGATTCATGCTGTTTCTAATCAGGCGGCTTTATCATCGCTTGAACCATTTTCCACGGCAGGTTGCTCGTTGAAGTTGAAACCTTTAAGGAGAGAGACAGGATGAAGAAGCTAACTTGGCTTGTTTTGTTGATAGGGATCCATGGTTTATGGCTCGGAGCACCGAAAGCGTTGGCACAAAGCGGGATCACCGCGCAAAATGGGCGGAATCTGACCTGTGCTTCCGATGACATGAAAAGACATCTGTGCCGTGTCGATACTAGCCGTGGCGTGCAGATGATTAATCAAAGAAGTGGTTCGCCCTGCATTCAGGGACAGACATGGGGCTATAGCCGATCAGGGATCTGGGTGGATCGGGGTTGCCGGGCAGATTTCTACCTGGGTACTAACTACAGGCCTGGCGGACCCGGCGGACCAGGTTACGGTGGCGGACCTACAACTATCACCTGTTCGTCGAATAACGGGAAGCGCAATTATTGCCCGGCGAATACCAGCCGCGGGGTACGACTCACGAACCAGCGCAGCGGTTCGCCTTGTATCCAGGGGCAGACCTGGGGCTATGACAATCAGCGGATCTGGGTTGACCGCGGGTGTCGAGCGGACTTTGTCACCATGCAGCGATAACCCGCGACCGTTGATCAGTAAACGAATCAGTGAGCGGCTTTCCGCAAAGGAAGCCGCTCATCTGCTCCATTGGTTCTAGCTGCAGGGCTTGCCCGCATCGGCATGGGCGCCTTTGGCCTTAGCTGCAGCCTCGGTCATATAAGCACCAGCCTTGGTCGTACCGTAGTACTTAGTTCCCGGGCAGTGATAGACCTTGGTAGAAGTGTTTAACCAGACCAGACCGGGTCCACCACCGGGAGCGGGAGCAGTTGCGGTCCCTCCGGTAGTCGCAGTCTTGGTCTTTGGTGCCGCGGTCATGGCCGCGGGAGCGGCTGGAGCAGCGGCCGCAGGTGCGGGCGTTGCCGGGGCTGCGGCGGCGGGGGCAGCAGGAGCAGAGCCGGTGGATGCATACCAGGTCTTCACCCCTTTGTGGCCGCGGCACGCACCGCTCTTGGTCGCACCAGTCCAGTAGGAACCGTCATTACACAAGCCGGTAGCACCAGCGGGGGCGCCTGCCGGGGCCTGGGCCACACCTGCCTGCGAAGCAATCATTGCGGTTAAAGCCAGCGCAGCTGCAGCCAGCGTCGAACGGATCAGTATCTTCATATGTTCTCCAGTTGAACGAGTAGCGTATTTCCCGGGGGCTGAGCCACCCATCCTACGACGACTTCAGACCGAAGTACAAGGTCTTTATCGCACGGAAGCCCGGTATGCGGGCGAAGATAACTGTTGCATAAGTGCCACTTATATGAATAAATGGGCTCCCCACTTGGTTTCGGGAAGGCCCATTCCCCCGGATACAGACCTCATAAGTTCAGTTAGCAACATCGGCCCTGTAGACAGTTGCGTTTCTGCAAGCAGAACTATCAGGAGAAAACTAAATGAACTGGATGCCGATCATTATTCAGCTGATCAGTGGTGGCGTGGGCGGAAATATAGCCGGCGCCTTGTTGAAGAAGTTCAATCTGGGCCCCATCGGCAATACGATTGCCGGGATACTGGGCGGAGTCGGCGGAGGACAACTGCTCGGCATGTTGACTGGAGCCGCTGCCGCCGCACCCGCTGCGACCGGCGGATTTGATATGTCTTCCATGTTGTCGAATATCGGCGGGGGAGGCGTTGGCGGGGCCGTGATCATGGTGATTGTAGGTTTGATCAAGGCACAGATGTCCAAGTCTTCTGTCGCGAACGCTTAGCGGCAGCAAACATTTCCAAAAACATTTCCAGGATAGGTCCGGAGAACGGCAGACCCGTCCTGGAAATGTTCTTCTATTGCGGGGCTGGGTTGCTGCCCGGCGCGGGAGTGGGCTTGACGCTGTCGGGCCCTTTGTAGACCAGGGGAATGTGCATCGGTAGTTCAGCGTCGCTGCGCTTCGCCTTCGGCTTCTCCTTAGCTGCTTCCCCTTTGGCTTCTTCGGCGACGACGGTGCGCTGTGAGTTGAGGCAAAGCCAGTTACTGCGGACGTGCTCGAAGACATGGGAGAAAATTCCTTTCTCCAGCACCGGCCCTTTCTCTCCCTTCCACGACATCACGTAGGTGCCATTGACGATCGCCACGTCGCCGACAAAGCGGACGCTCACCACCTTTTGTTCAAGCGAGTCGGGGCCCGCGTTCTTTACCAGCAGGTGAGCTATTTGCTGGTTGCGCGTGGCGACGTCTCCACTGGCCGAGATGCCGATAAACTCCGGGGCCAGGACCAGTTCCAAACCAAATTGATCGCGCTTGGTCACAGCGGCAGACCAGCGGTCTTCCACTTGCTGCATCTCGCGAAATGCGGGCGGGACCGCGTTCGTCTTAGCTGCTTGCTGTGCCTGCGCGCTCGTGACGAGCGCAAGTACTAGAAAAACTATTGTTCGATGACCCATTCTTCACCCATTCTACCGTCCCTGTTGTGCACATTTGTACCTTGGTTCCCCACAGGCGCCGGCTTGCTGGTTGTGGCCTAAACTCAGTTTATGGCCTCCCTTTCTGATGTGTCGTTGGACCGCGGCCTGCCCGCCAGCGTAGAGGCGGAGCGTTCGATTCTGGGCGCGATCCTGCTGGATAACCACTCCTACAACGAGGCTGCGGAAAAACTGCGCGCCGAAGACTTCTCGCTCGATTCGCACCGGCGTATCTACAGCCGCATGGCGGAGTTAATCGACGGCCGCCGCGCGGTCGATATCGTAACCCTGGCGGAGGAACTGGCTCGCCGCAAGGAGGTAGAAGCGGTGGGCGGGGTGGCTTATCTCGCGTCCCTCACCGAAGGGCTTCCGCGTCGGCCCAGCATCGAAGAATACGTCCGCATCGTGAAGGACAAATCTCTTGCCCGGCAACTGATCAGCATATGTAACACCGCCATCACCCGGGCGGCGGACCAAAGCGACGAAGCGCTGGTGGTGCTCGATGCCGCCGAATCCGGGCTGCTCGAGGTTTCCGAACGCGGCATCACTCGCGGATTTGCCGGTATCCCGGAGATCGTACGCGACTCCTTCGGGACCATCGACAATTTGTATGCGCAACAGAAAGAGGTGACCGGGCTGGCCACCCACTATACCCAGTTCGACAAGATGACCAGCGGCTTGCAGGCGTCCGACCTGATCATCATCGCCGCCCGTCCCAGCATGGGCAAGACTGCCTGGGCGATCAACATCGCCGAGAATGCCGCGGTGAGAGACGGCAAAATAGTGGCCGTCTTTTCGCTTGAAATGTCGAAAGAGTCGCTGCTGCGGCGCATGCTGGCTTCGCAGGCTCTGGTTTCTATGCAAAAAATCCAAACCGGTTTTATCCCCAAAGCGGATCGGGGCAAATTGATGGAGGCGCTGGAGCGGCTGGCGGAAGCAAGAATATTCATCGACGATACGCCCGCCATCGCGCTCTCCGAGATGCGGGCTAAGGCGCGGCGGCTGCAGCGGCAACAAGGCGGACTGGACCTGATCGTGATCGATTATCTGCAGTTGATGAGCGCCTCTTCGTTTGGGGTTGGGGCAAAGCGCTACGAGAATCGCACCCAGGAAGTCTCCGCTATCTCGCGCGGACTCAAAGCCCTGGCCAAAGAGTTGCGGGTCCCGGTGGTGGCGCTCTCGCAGCTCAGCCGCGCCTCCGAGCAGCGCGGGGGCGACAAAAAACCCATGCTCTCAGATCTGCGCGAGTCGGGATCGATCGAGCAGGATGCCGATGTGGTTGCATTCATCCACCGTGACAGTTACTACAACAAGGATGAGAACGGGGACGAAGATCCCGACTCGAAGAACAAGGCCGAGATCATCATCGCCAAACAGCGCAATGGTCCCACGGGCTCGGTGCTTCTGGCCTACCGCGCGGACTGCACACGCTTTGAGAACATGGCTTTCGGTGAAGCGCCCGGTGAGTACTAAATAGAGCATGCTCAACCGACCGCTTTGGGCTGAGGTCTCCAGCCATCGGCTGCTCGCCAACTACAAGAAGCTGCGCCGCATCGCGGGCCCGCGGGTGGAGCTAATGCCGGTGGTCAAGGCCAACGCGTATGGCCACGACGTGTTGGCGTGCGCACCGCTGCTGGCTGCCGCCGGAGCCCAGTGGCTGGGAGTGACCTCCGCCGAAGAAGGCGCGGAGGTCCGCGCGGTCTGTCCGCAGCCGCGCATTCTGCTGATGTCGGGAATCTTTCGTGGAGAAGCCGACACGGTGATCGATCAGGGTTTAACTCCAGTGGTTTGGGAGCCATGGCATCTCGACCTGTTGGAGGAGGCGGCAACGGCACGCGCACTCGCGCCGTTGTCACTCGCGGTGCACCTGGAAATTGATACCGGTATGTCGCGCCAGGGTGCGCGGGTCGTTGGTTCCCAGGGTTTGGATGCGCTGTTGGCTCGTTTTCATTCCGGCTCCTGCTTGCGTCTCGAAGGCGTGCTGACCCACTTCTCGGCGCCCGAAACCATTTCCTCCATTCGGCCCAATCCGCAGTTGGCCACGCTGGGGACTGCGCTCGAAGGGATCGTTGGCCGCGGGTTGCATCCGCAGTGGCTGCATGCCGGCAACTCGTCCAGCATGGTCGCAGGATCGGACCGGGTCGCTCTGATGAAGATGGCAGCGGGGATCGGGGCGCGGCTGATGTTGCGGCCGGGACTGGCGCTCTATGGCTACCTCGACCGCATTACTCAGGATGGGCTGTCATGGGATGGTGAACCAGGCTTTTCTCCGGTGCTGGAGTGGAAGACCCAGGTAACGTCGTTGCGCACCCTGCTCGCGGGTGAGACGGCGGGGTATGGCAACACGTTCACCGCGGCCCGTGAGACGCGGCTTGCGCTCTTGCCGGTCGGTTATGCGGACGGGTTCAACCGGCTGCTTTCCAACCGCGGACATGTTCTCGTCCGCGGCCACAAGGCAGCCGTTGCCGGGCGGGTCTCGATGGACCAGACGACTGTGGATGTTACAGATGTTCGTGGGTGTGCGATTGGCGATGAGGTGGTACTGCTGGGGAAGCAGGGCCGCCATTCGATCAGCGCCTGGGACTTGGCTGACCTTGCAGAGACTATCCCCTGGGAAGTGCTGTGCGCGATCTCCCTCGCGTTCCCCGGAAGATTGTGTCCTAGATCTCCAAGTCGGCGGCAGGGAGAGAGACTACACTGAGAATGTGTTCATTGATGAAGCACGAATTCGGGTGAAGGCGGGGGACGGTGGCAACGGCTGCGTCGCTTTCCGGCGGGAGAAGTTTGTTCCCCGCGGCGGACCTTCCGGCGGAGATGGCGGGCGCGGCGGCGACGTCATCATGGAATCGAGCGAACGGCACAATACCCTGGTTCATTTCCGCTTCAATCCCGAGCACAAGGCAGAGCGCGGACGCCATGGAGAAGGCTCCAACTGCAGCGGCCGGGAAGGCGTGGATACCATTTTAAAAGTGCCGGTCGGCACCGCACTCTACGACGACGAGACCGGCGCCCTGGTGCATGACTTCCAACATCCGGATGAACGCATCATCGTCGCCAAAGGCGGCCGTGGGGGACGAGGAAACCAGCATTTTGCCACCGCCACTCATCAGGCTCCGCGGGAATCGGAAGCCGGTCGCGAGGGCGAAGAACGCGCTTACCGGCTGGAGCTGAAGCTGCTGGCCGATGTCGGGCTGGTGGGCTATCCCAACGCAGGAAAGTCGACGTTGATCTCCCGAATTTCCGCCGCCAAGCCAAAGATCGCCGACTATCCCTTCACCACCCTGGAGCCGAACCTGGGCGTGGTCTCGGTGGGGGAACCGCCCCACGAAGACAGCTATGTGGTGGCAGACATTCCCGGTTTGATCGAGGGTGCTCACCTGGGGGCGGGATTGGGAGTGCAGTTTCTCCGCCACATTGAGCGCACCCGGGTGCTGGTGCACCTGGTCGATGTTTCCGATGCCAGCGGCCGTCCCGACCCGGTGGAAGATTTCCGCGTCATCATGGCGGAATTGAAAAGCTTCGGCCATGGCCTGGACGAAAAGCCAATGCTGGTGGTGGCGTCCAAGGTGGACGTGGCCAACCCGGACAAGCTGAAGAAGCTGCGCGCCATGGCTAAGCGGCGCGAAGTTGCCGTTCTTTGCCATTTCCGCGGTGAGCGGGGCTGGAATCAAGGAGCTCAAATACGCTGTGGGCGACATGGTGCGCGCATCGCGCGAAGCGGAAATCGCCCCGGCGACGCCAGCACCATTCTGGCTGAATACTAAAAAGTTAAGCGGTCGCTAGGCGGGCTGCAGGCACAGGCACGAGGTTGCGCCGCGGGGCGGGAAATTGCACCAGCTCCCATGCAGATCGATCGCGCAGCAGGCGCGAGACCAGCGCCGTGTGCATGGCGTGTCCGGCGCGCTCGGCCACGACCCGGCCAAGGATGCGATGTCCCGCCAAGGCCAGGTCGCCAATCAGGTCGAGTACTTTATGGCGCACGAATTCGTCATCGAAGCGAAGCGGTCCATTCTGCACCGCGCCTCCGCAGAGAATGATGGCGTTCTCTTCCGAAGCTCCGCGAATCAGCCCCATGTCGCGCAGCATCTTCTCATCTTCGCGAAACCCGAAGGTGCGGGCGGCAGCAATCTGAGCGCCGTAGGATCCGGCTGCCAGGTCGACGGTGAACGCCTGGCGGCCGATTGGGTCGGGGAAAATGGATGTCGTAGGTAATGCTGTAGCCTTCGCCGGGATAGACAGCGATGAACTTGCCGTTCTCCCGCACTTCGACACTTTTCAGGATGCGCAGGTACTGCCGCCGGCGACGCTGGCTCCGGATCCCCACCTCGGCAAAGGCTTCCACGTAAGGCAGGGCGCTGCCGTCCAGGATGGGCAACTCCAGGTTATCCAGTTCGATGATGACGTTGTCGATGCCGGTGCCGATCAGCGCGGAGAGAAGATGCTCGGTGGTGGAGATAAGTACGCCCTGGCGCATGATGCTGGTGGCGTAACTGACCTTGGCGACATTCCGGCCGGTGGCTGCGATCTCGTAGTTGTCGAGGTCGGTGCGGCGGAAAACAATGCCTGAGCCGGCGGGAGCGGGCAATAAGCGCATGTTGACGGGAGCCCCGCTGTGGAGACCGATTCCTGAGAATTCAATCACCGACGCGATGGTCTTTTCTAAGTGGGCTATTTCCACGTGGCAGTATTCCTGTCGCGAATGAGGTGCAAAGCCATAGACTACACAGGATAAAAAAAGTTGCACTGTGTCAAAAAGGCGACAAACTGATCGGGCCATAAGACGTAACACAGGGTGTTAGGTTTACGTTTGGAGGAGAAAGATTGATGGAAACCGACCGTGACCTGACCAGGCGGTCGGCCGCCGCCAGCCGCAAATGCTCGAAATGATTCGTCAATTGGTCAGCCTCGAATCCCCTACGGAAGACCGGGCAGCGGTAAACCGCTGCGTGAGCCTGGTGGAGGGGTGGATCGAAGCCAGCGGCGGCAAGAGCCAGGCGCAGCAAACAAAAGTCAGCCGGCGACTTGCTGGTGGGCCGCTTCGGCCCGTCACCCAGCAGGGCCAAGCCGTTGATGCTGCTGGGACATCTGGATACCGTCTGGCCGCTGGGCACGCTCAAGAAGATGCCTTTCCGGGTGGCCCAGGGCCGCGCCTGGGGTCCGGGTGTCCTGGATATGAAGGCGGGCGTCGTGATGGCCCTGAGCGCCCTGCGCATATTGCTGGAAGCGGGGCAGCTAACCCGGCCGGTCAGTGTTCCTGCTGAACAGCGATGAAGAAACCGGCAGCCAGCATTCCCGAGCCTTGACCGAGTCGCTGGCGAAGAAATGCGAGGCAGTGTTTGTGCTCGAGCCGGCGCAAGCCCCTAACGCTGCCTATAAGACGGCCAGGAAAGGTGTGGCCAACTACCGCCTCCAGGTACACGGCGTGCCTGCTCACAGCGGAGTGGATTTCAGCCAGGGACACAGCGCGATCCTGGAGCTTGGGCGGCAGATCGAGCGCGCCAGCGCCTTCACCGATCCGGCCAAAGGCATCACGGTCAATGCGGGTGTGATGGGCGGCGGTACCCGGTCGAATGTAGTGCCCGCCGAAGCCTGGGCTGAGTTCGACGTGCGCATTGCCAGGGTCCGCGACGTGGAGCAGGTTGGATCGGCGTTTTCGGTCTTTGCGCCCGGTTGACCGGCAATGCAGGCTGGAGGTGACGGGCGGGCTCAACCGGCCTCCCATGGAACGCACTCCAGCCACGGTGAATCTTTTCCGCCGCGCAGCAACAATGGCCAAGGGGTTGGGTTTTCAACTACAGGAAGCAGCGACAGGTGGAGGTTCGGACGGAAACTTTACCTCAGCCCTGGGGATTCCCACATTAGACGGAATGGGAGCTGTCGGGGAAGGCGCACATGCCGATAGTGAGTCTATCCTGCTCGATGCGCTCGTTCCCCAGAACAGCACTGCTTGCAGCGATGATTGGCGGTCTTGCCATGAAATAGGCCGCCGCAAAGAAAGGGACCCGATGCTCGCCACTCTGGATCTTGCCCTGCTCGCCATCGTTCTTCTCTGCTCCACCCAGTTGCTGCTCCCCGCCAAGAAGAACGACTCGGACATCCTGTCCTGAATGGTCTTTGCAGAGATCGCTTCGGAAAAAACTGCTTGTCAGGCCAAGACTTTTTTCGCCTCCAGCCGCTGCTCGACTCCTTCCAGCAGGCTCGTGACCAGGGCCAGCGGCAACCCGACTACATTGAAGTAGCAACCGTTGATCCGTGGAATCCACCTTCCGGCATAACCCTGGATCGCATACGCTCCTGCCTTGTCCATGGGTTCTCCGCCGGCCACATACTCGGAGACTTCCTGCGGGGAGATGGTCCGCACGGTGACCTGGGTCAGCTCCGCGGCAATCTCTGCTGAGCCCATCGCCCCACACTACGGCGACCCCAGTCACCACCTGGTGGGTGCGGCCGGATAGCCGCAGGAGCATACGCGCGGCGTCGGCGGCATCCGCCGGCTTACCCATGACTTCCCCGTCGCACACCACCACCGTGTCCGCTCCCAAAACGACGACTCCCGGCGAACATGGCGGGCAAAAACTTCTTCCGCCTTTTCCCGAGCCAGCCTGGTGGCAAAGCGGATGGCGTCCTCGTCCGGCCGGCGCGATCTCAGCAACGCTCGAGACCTGGACCTCAAAACGATAGCCCGCCTGGGTCAGCAGTTCCCGCCGCCGCGGCGAGCCAGAAGCAAGACCAGTGGTTAACTCCATCAACTAGACCTCAGTCACGCTGGTGCCCGCGCGAACGCCCTTTCGGTTGCACACCGCCCAGGCCATTCGTGGAGTGTTGTGGGCGATCCCGTAGCGGCCGTCGGGACCAAGCAGGATGATTCCGCCATGACCCTGGAGGCGAGAGTAGAGATAGGCAATCGCATCCTCGGCGGCTTGTTCCGGGCCTAACAGCGGCACCCGGTCGACGGCCCATTTCGCCAGCACCAGCTTCATGATGGGTTCGCCCCAGCCGGTAAGCGAAGCGGCCGCACTGCGGTTGTCGGCGTAGCCGCCGGAGCCGATGACCGACGAGTCGCCTACCCGGCCGGGCGTCTTGTTCAGTGTTCCCCCGGTAGACGTAGCGGCGGCCAGGTTTCCCGCCAGATCCAGCGCTACTGCGCCAACAGTGTCATGCTGATTCCCGGTAAACGTCTGGTCGTCAATTCCCGCGCTGGCGCGGGCCTGCGCCGCCTGAAGGCGCTGCGCGCTCGCGGTCAATCACCAGCTCGTGGTTATCGATCAGGGGCAGTCCGTGCTGGCGGGCAAACTCTTCCGCGCCGGGGCCGACAAAATAAACGTGCGGGCTCCGTTCCAGCACCAGGCGCGCGGCCTGGATAGGGTTCTTCAGCCTCTCTACGCAGGCGACCGCGCCCGCCCGCAGGGTGGCCCCATCCATCATCAAGGCATCCAGTTGGACCCGGCCATCCGCGGTGAGGAAGCTGCCCCGCCCGGCATCGAAGGTTTCGTCATCTTCGAGCACGGTGACCGCCGCCTCGACCGCGTCGAGCGCGGCTGCTCCCTCGTGGAGAAGATCAAATCCCACCCTGGCGGCACGGCTGACGCCGCGCGTGTGGGCGTAATTTCGTCGGAGGGAATATCCCAGGCGCCGCCATGGACCAGCAGGACAGGAGTCATCAGGCGCGGGGAGCGGGATGCAGTTCGGGGGTACGCGCCGCGGCGGGGGCCGTCTCCGGGGCGCGAATTGAGCAGGACCGGTTTGGTTCGTTGATAGGTATAGCTGATGCGATGGATCACGGTGATGGTCGACAACACGGCCAACACCCAAAGCACCGGCGCCATGACGCCCCAGCGGTTGAAGAGCGCTCCCAGGATAATGAGCACCACCCGTTCCGGCCGCTCCATAAAGCCCACCTTGCAGGAACCGATCAGCGCCTCGGCACGGGCGCGGGTATAGCTGACCATCAGGGACGTCACCATCACAAACGCGGTCAGGACGACGTAAAAGAACCGGTTGCCGCGGGCATAAAAAACCAGCAGTCCGAAGAACAGCACCACGTCGCTATAGCGATCGATGACCGAATCGAAGAACGCGCCGAAGATCGTCACCTGGTGGGTCTGGCGCGCCACCCGTCCATCCACCATGTCGAAGATGCCGGCGCCGATAATGACCAGGCCGGCATAGACGAAGAAGCGAACGAAATTGTGCTCGTTGGCCCAGCCGAAAAGAATCGCCGCGGCGGTGTTGATCACCAGGCCGAGGAAGGTGAGCACGTTGGGCGAGATGCGTGTCAGCGCCAGCCCATCGACAATGCACTGCAGGATGACCCCGCATCCCTTGCCGAAGGCGTTGGTCCAACTCCAGGCTGCGCTCATTCCACCTCGTCGTGAATGGTGGTGAGTTTGAGAATCTCCAGCTCGCGCTTGCCGTTCGGGGTCACAATGGTAGCAATGTCTCCCACCCGCTTGCCGACCAGTCCGCGCCCGATGGGCGAGGTGGTGGAGATCAATCCCTGGTTCACGTCGGATTCCTCGCTGGTGACCAGCTTATAAGTGATCTCCTCATTTTTGGTGGTGTCGAAGACCACGACGGTGGACCCAAAGGCAATCTTGTCCCTGGGGATATTCGACAGGTTCACCAGCGCCAGTTCCGCCATGCGCGCCTTGAGCTGTCCCAGGCGAGCGTTGACAAACACCTGGCGCTGCTTGGCCATGTGGTATTCCGCGTTTTCGCTCAGGTCTCCCAGGGAGGCCGCCTTCTTGATCTCTAAGGGCAGCTCGTGGGTGAGCTCATGCTCCAGCACGCGGATTTGTTCTTCCAGCTTTTTCTTGATGTGTTCTGGCATTCGCTTGTGATCCGGGGAGTGCGTGGCGTTCTCGCCAACGGCAAAAGACGATTATACGACGGCGTTTTCCCCGCGGGCAGCTTCGTCTGTGGGCGGGAGTCAAGGAAACTCTGCAGGATGAGCACCGCGGCGACCTGGTCAATCACCGCGCGCCGTTTTCCCGGCTGGTGACCGGCCGCATCCAGATGCCGGTGCGCTTCGGTGGTCGAGAGCCGTTCGTCCCACAGGGTCACGAGGACCCGGTCTCTTTTTGCAGGTCCTGGGCCAAGGCCTGCGCCTTGAGCGCCTGGGGGCTGACGTCGCCCGACATGTACAGCGGGTTGCCCACCACCACCTGGTTCAGCCATATTTGCGCACCAGCCGGCGCAGGGAGCCGAGGTCCTGACGCCGGTTCTTGCGCACCAGGGTGAGCACTGGTTGGGCGGTGAGCCCCAGTTCATCGGAGACCGCGACCCCAACCCGGCGATCGCCCACGTCCAAACCCAGAATGCGGCCGAGGCCCATATCCACTGCTTCCTATTCTCCACCTTAAGCCGGGAAGGGGACGCATTCTGATGCGGCAAAGAATCGCATCATAAAATCCAGGAGGAGAATCCAATACCCCAAGGTCCCGCTGTGTGCGACGTTTTCTAGTAGTTCTTTTGCTCCTGGCTCTGCTTTTGGTTGGGCTTGCGGCCGTGGATGTCACCCGGCCAGCCACTCCGCCAGGGGAGACGATCGTCGAAGTCGTGCCGGGCATGGGGACGCGCGCCATCGGCGCCTTGCTGGCGCAGCATGGCATTATCCGCAACCAATACACCTTCGACCTTTGGCATGTATTGCGCGGGGGCACGCTCAAAGCGGGCGAGTACCAATTCGTTCAGCCGGCCACGCTGCCGGCGGTTTACAGCCGCATCGTGCGCGGGGATGTTTATACCCGGACGGTGACGATTCCCGAAGGCTTCAACCTTTTCGATATTGCCCAAGCCGTCGCAGGATGCCCAGCTGGGGTCGAAAGAGAGCTTTCTGCCGCTGCCAGCCGGAACAGTGGCCCTGATCGCCGATCTCGACCCCGGTGCAAAAAACCTGGAAGGCTATCTGTTTCCCGACACTTACCGCTTTCCCAGCGGCATCTGACCCCGGAGCAGATGTTGGCCGCGATGGTGAGAAGATTCCGCCAGGCCAGCGCTTCGATCGGCCTCGAGAGCGGCTATCACCGGGTGGTGACCCTGGCTTCGCTGGTGGAAAAAGAAACCCCGGTGGCCGCCGATCGGCCCCTGGTCGCCAGCGTGCTCGCAGAACCGCCTGGACAAGGACATGCCGCTGATGACCGATCCCACGGTGATCTATGCCGCGATGCTCGAAAAACAATACCGGGGAACGATCTACCAATCGGACCTGAAGCGGGACTCGGCCTACAACACCTACCGCCATGCCGGTTTGCCCCCGGGACCGATCTGCAGCCCGGGGACTGCCTCGCTTGCAGGCGGCGATGCATCCGGCTGACAGCCATTTTCTTTATTTTGTGGCCGACCCGAGCGGCCGCCGGCCATTCCCGGTTCGCGGCCACGCTCGAAGAACATGAGCGCAATGTGGCCGCCTACCGGCAGGGCCTGAAGAATGCGCAGGGGGCTCATTAGCGGCTGGGCGTGGTGCGATTGCTCTATACTCGCAGTTCCTGAGTTGAATGAATGCGGAGAGATTGGCTGAAGCTTCTGGCGCTGCTGGTACCGGTCCTGACCGGATGCTTGAGCCACACCCGCAAACTGCAGCAGCCGAAGTTGGCCGGGGCGGTGATGAATGCCGACGCGGTGCAACTGGTGGAAGCGGTCAACAAGCGCTACGAGCAGGTGAATTCGCTGACCGCGACGGTGGATTTTGCCGCCTCGGTGGGCGGCGCCCATTCCGGCAAGCAGACGGATTACACCTCCATCCACGGATTTATTATCTTTCGCAAGCCCGAGATGCTGCGGGTGATCGGACAGGTGCCGGTCATTCGAACCCCGGCCTTCGACCTGGCCAGTAACGGCAGCACCTTCACGCTTACCATTCCGCCCAGGAGCAGAGCGATTCAGGGAAGCACTTCGGTGACGACCAAGGCGGCCAATCCCCTGGAGAATCTGCGGCCCCAGGTCTTTCTCGATTCCATCGTGATTCGCGGGATCGCTGCCGACCGCATCGTCTCCTTGACCACTTCCAGCACGACCACGCTGGAACCCAAGACGAAGCAACTGATCGAGACGCCGCTGTATGACCTGACCGTGCTCAACCCCGGCCGGGGCGATCCGGCCCCCGGGCTACCCCAGGTAGACAAGCCGGCGCGGGTGATCCATTTCAGCCGGATCGATCTGATGCCTACCGGGCAGGATGTCTATAACAGCGAGGGCGCTCCGGAAACCAAGGTGACCTACGGGCCTTACCAGGATTTCAACGGGGTGTCCTTCCCCAGCACCATCACCATCGACCGGCCGCTGGAGGAATACCGGATCACGCTTACGGTGGAGAAGGTCATCGTCAATTCATACCTTGCCCGACAAGCAGTTCGAACAAACCGTGCCCAAAGGCTACAAACTGGAAAAGATGCCTTAGAGTAGTTGGTTAAGGCCGGCGCGCGCCGCGTGGGCCTGGATCTCCCGGTTGATATCGAGCGCCAGCGCCAGCGCATCGCGCGCTTGCTTCGGGCTTACCCGCGGCGGCCTGCGGGTACGGACCGAGTCCAGAAACGCGCTGATTTCCAGCAGCAGCGGTTCCCCGCTCTGCACCGGCGGCTTGCTGGCGGCCAGAGCTGCTCCCCGTTCTCGCCCGGAGCCACGTTGATAATCAGCAAATCCTGACGGGCATAATCGATGGACAGGTACTGGTGGGGCTGGAAGAAGCGCAGCTTGCGTACCGTCTCGGTGCTGACCCGGCTGGCGGTGAAGTTGGCGACACAGCCGGAGGCAAATTCCAGGCGCACGTTGGCGATGTCCACCTGGGAGGACAGAATCCTCAGCCCGACGGCGTGAAGCTGGCGTACCGGGGAACGCACCAGGCTCAGAACGATGTCCAGATCGTGGATCATCAGGTCCAGCACCACGTCGACGTCGAGAGCGCGGCGATGGAAGACGCTGAGCCGGTGAGCTTCGAAAAACATCGGCCCGTTGACCAGCGGCTCGGCGGCGGTGACCGCCGGGTTGAAGCGCTCCAGCAGGCCGACCTGCAGGATCTGTCCGCTGGCTGCTGCCTGCTCCACCAGGGCGTCGGCCTCGGCCAGGGTGACGGCGATGGGCTTTTCCAACAGCACATCGAGTCCCTGGGCCAGTGCCTGCGAGGCCACGGCATAATGCGCCGAGGTGGGCACACAGATGGAGACCGCGTCCAGATGCAGTTTGCCCGCCCGGCATGCCTCCAGGCACGCCTCCGGCGAGGCCAAACACGGGACAGTTGCCCTGCCGGCGCAGCATTTCGGCGGTGGCCGGATCCGTATCCACAATCGCAGCCAGCTTCACCCCGTGACCGGACTCTTCCAGCTGGCGGTAGATGCGCAGATGGTTGCGGCCAAAGGTCCCGGCGCCGAAGACGGCTACGTTGAGCCAGTTCGCTGCTCATTGCCGTGCGCAGTTACGTCTCTGCCATAATGAGTCTTTGTTGGATTATTTGCCTTGAACCACACCGAGACATTTGGTGTAGAGGGCGAGTAACTGATTTACCTGGTCTTCCGGCTTGGCGCCGGAGGCGGCGACAAAGCCGGCGGCGGCCGAAGTCGCTTTGATGACCCCCGTCGCCGCAGCGACAAATTCAATAAATCCAACGCGATATCTTCATTGCGGCGCGAGCCATTCGGGGTGGTGACAGCCTGTTCCATGTGCTTCCTCCGTGGCGATGCTACCAGAAGCGCGGCGCAGTCGGTTCGAGTATGCTGCTACTTGCGGCCCAGGTGAGCTGACCGTGGCGGTGATCGCGATCCAGCAGATTCGACGCATGCGGGGCGGAGCGCAGAGCCACCTCATGCTGGCCTCGGACGGCAATCTGTACGTGGTCAAATTCCGCAACAATCCGCAACATGTGCGGGTGCTGGCCAATGAGTTGCTGGCCACGCGCCTGGCGGCACGCAGTCGGGCTGGCGGTTCCTCCGTCCGAGGTCATCGAGGTAACCGAGTGGCTGATCCAGAACACGCCTGAGCTGACCATCGAGCTGCGCGGAGGGGCGCAGCCGTGCCAGGCCGGCCTGCACTTCGCCTCCCGCTGGGTGGGTGGCCTGATGCCGGGACAGACGGTCGACTACCTGCCCCAGGAGCAGCTGCTGGAGGTGCGCAATCTGGCCGAGTTCGCCGGCATCCTGGCGCTGGACAAGTGGACCTGCAACATCAACGGACGACAAGCCGTGTTTCAGAAAAGCCGCCGGGAGCGCCGCTACAACGCCACTTTTATCGACCAGGGATATTGTTTTCATGCCGGGGACTGGAAGTTCATCGACGCCAGCCTGGGCGGCGTCTTTGCCGAAAATACTGTGTATCGTGGGGTCACCGGCTGGCCGAGCTTCGAGCCCTGGCTGAGCCGTATCGAGAACTTTGCCCCGGAGACTGCCTGGGGGATTGCGGAGATCATTCCGCCGGAGTGGTACGGCGGGGATTTGAGCGCGCTCGAGGATGCTGCTGGACGCGATTGCTGGCGCGCCGGGCGCGGGTCCGCGAGCTGATTGCGGATTCAGGGAATCGGCGAGGCGGCCGTTTCCCAATTGGGGTGGAGGGGCGGAAAACACGGCAAGAGAGGAAGTTCCGGCGAGCGGAATGGGTGCAGGATGGTAAGACAGGGATCGAGTCGAGTTTAGAGATTTGCGGGAAGGAGAGCAGAGATGGCGGAGCGGAAACAGTGCGAGTTCCAACTCATCCGTTATGTGCCGGATCCGGTGAAGAAACGAGTTCGTCAATATCGGCGTGTTGCTGCGCGCCGCGGAAGGAGGGCAGAGCATGCTGCGCTTTACCCGCGACTGGGGCCGGGTGCGCTGTCTCGATCCCGACGCCGACACGCAGATGCTGGAAGCCCTGGAGATCGAAGTCGGGCAACGGCTGCGAACTCAACCGGCCAATCACCGACGGCCGATCACGGCCGTGCTGGAAGAGTCGCTTTCCAATGGTTTACAGATCACCGAGAGCAAAGCCTATCTGGCGGAGACCTTTCTGGCCGGCCTGGAAGACCTGATGCGCCGGTATGTCGACACCCCGCCGCGGGCGCGAAGCCAGCGGCGCGAGGGGCCGAGCGGCCCTGCATGCGGCCATGCGCACCCGCTTTGAGGAAGCCGGGGTGTGGACGCTGATGCGCAAGCAGATTGCCGCCGCCGAACTACACCAAGCCGGGAGATCCGCTGCGCATCGATTGCGGCTATCGGCCCAACGGGGTGGTGCGCATGTTTCAGGCAATCTCGCTCGAAACCGACGCCGACGATGCCAAGCTGCTGGCCTTCAGCGCGCTCGGCCTGATCGATGGGGTGAAGCGGGTGGAGCAGGCGGAACTGGAGCTGACCGCGATCGTGGAACCGATTCGCCAGGGCGGAAGCGAGACGAGAACCGAGCGAAGAGCGCATCGCGCAGTACCGGTTTGCGGTCGAGATCATGGAGGAACATACCATCCGGGTGATGACCTCCTCCGATTTGCCGCGCATTGCGGAGACCGCCCGGCGGGAGCTTCGCGTCTGACAAGTGGGATAATCGGCAACATGAACGCCTCTCCATCTGGTTGGCGTGGTCATGGGCAGCAAGAGCGATTACGACGTGCTGCTGCCTTGCCTGGACCTGTTACGGGAGTTCGCCATCCCCCACGAAGCACGCATTGTCTCCGCCCATCGCACCCCGGACTGGCTTTTTCAGTACGCCGAGCAAGCCGAGCCGCGGGGACTGAAGATCCTCATCGCCGCCGCCGGGGGCGCGGCGCATTTGCCGGGCATGCTGGCTGCCAAAACGATCCTTCCGGTGCTGGCGGTGCCGGTTCCTTCCACTTGCCTGCAGGGCATCGACTCTCTGCTCTCCATCGTGCAGATGCCGAAGGGGGTTCCCGTCGCCACCCTGGCGATCGGCAAACCGGGCGCCGCCAATGCGGCGTTGCTGGCGGTGGCCATCCTGGCGGGTCACGATCCCGGAGCTCGGGGAGCCGGCTGCGCTCCTGGCGGCAGGCGCGCAGCCAGGAAGTGCTGGAAACGGAGTTGCCGGATTGACGCGCCATCGTTCAGGGTTCGACCATTGGCATTTTAGGCGGCGGGCAACTGGGGCGCATGACCGCCATGGCGGCCCGCTCGATGGGCTACCGGGTGCAGGTGATGGATCCCGACCCTTCCTGCCCCGCCCGGTTTGTGGTGGACTCGTGTTTTGTCGGGTCCTGGGATGACGCCAAGGCGGCGGCCGACCTGGCTCGCGGCTGCGATGTGATCACGCTGGAGATTGAGCAGATTTCGCATTGCTTCGCTGGATGCCGCGGCGCGGCATGCTCCGGTGCGTCCGGGCAAGGACATCCTGGCGATGGTGCAGGACCGGATCCGGCAAAAGAACTGGCTGCGCGAACAGGGTTTTCCGGTGGGACCTTACCGGGCCATTTATTCGGAAGCGGACCTGGCGGCAGGCGATCAGCGGAGTTGGGCGGCCGGATCTATCTCAAGCGGGCCCAGGGCGGGTACGACGGCCGGGGGCAGGTGAAGACTCGAGGCCAGGGTCGGATGCCGGGGATGCCTGGCGGGCGCTGGGAGAGCAGCCCTGCGTCGCGGAGCAGGCATTCGATCTTGCAGTCTGAGATTTCGGTGATGGTGGCGCGCAATCCCAGCGGCGAGGTGCTGGCTTACCCGGCGGCTACCAATCATCATGAGCAGCAGATCCTGGTGTGGAGCGCGCTTCCCTCTTCCATCCCGGCGACGTTGGAAAAGCCGGGCCCAGGAGCTGGCGACGACCATGGCCTGCCAGCTGAAGCTGGAGGGCCTGCTGGCGGTCGAGATGTTCGTCACCCAGGGCGATGGGCTGTTTGTGAATGAGCTGGCGCCGCGGCCGCACAACAGCTATCACGCCAGCCAGCGCTGCTGCGTGACCAGCCAATTTGAGCAGGCGGTGCGCGCGGTGTGCGACCTGCCGCTGGGCGATGTGAGGATTATGCGGCCGGCGGCGATTGCGAATCTGCTGGGGGATCTTTGGCTTAAGGGCGAACCGCGGTTTGAGCGGGCGCTGGCGGTTCCCGAGGTCAGTTTGCATTTGTATGAGAAGCACACCGCCCGGGCGGGGAGGAAGATGGGGCATCTTTCGGCGACCGCGGATACGGCGGAAGAGGCGGTGGCGCGGGTGTTGGAGGCGAGGAACCGGTTGTAAGACGAGGTCGAAAAACATTGTCCAAGACGAGGTCCGCGGTACCGCAGATCCTCGGCTACGCTCGGGATGACAAAGGGGAGGTGCGGCGGTTCCATTGCAGAGCAGCTGCTGAGTGAAAGCGCCTTCTGGCGAACCACCTTCCATGGAAGTGTCGCCCTTCCGTTTGTCCTCCCGACCCGGATTTCCTGCCACGCAGCACTAGACATATCCGCGTGTGCGCCTTTCTGTAAAGCGAAAGTCGCATGAAGTGCACCAACACCACCAATTCCACAGGAAATCCGGGGGAGTAGCCGAGGACATCTGCGTCTCTTTTCCCTGCTAGCCGATGTCTTCGCTCCAGTTTTCCAGGTATTTCTTCAGCTCGGCCATGAACTGCCCGCGTCGGCGCCATCGATGATGCGGTGGTCGAAGCCCAGGGTCAGACGGATGATGCTGCGGATGGCGATCGAATCGGATCCGTTCTCATCGGTAACTACCGTAGGTTCTTTAAACAGGCCGCCGACGCCCAGAATGGCGGACTCCGGCTGGTTGATGACCGGGGTGCCGAACTGCTCGCCGAAAATGCCGGGATTGGTAATCGTGAAGGTTCCAGATGCTACTTCTTCCGGCTTGAGCTTCTTGGCGCGGGCTCGCTCCGCCAGATCGACAATGGCGCGCGCGATGCCCAGAAAGCTCTTGTCTTCCGCCTGCCGGATGACGGGAACGATCAGACCCCAATCCAGGGCGACGGCAATGCCCAGATTGATGTTCTTGTGGTAGCGGATGGCATCGCCCTCCATCGAAGCGTTCACGATGGGCATCTTGCGCAGGGTGGCAATCACCGCGCGGGAGATGAAGGGCATGTAGGTGAGCTTGACCCCGTTGCGCTGCTCGTACTTGGATTTTTCCTTCTCGCGAATGCGCACGATGCGGCTCATGTCGATCTTGAAGACGGTGTGCACATGGGCACTGGTGCGCTTGGAGTCGACCATGCGCTGGGCAATGATCGAGCGCATGCGGGTCAACGGAACCAGTTCGTCCCCGGCCGTGGCCACTGGGCCGGAGCGGGGCGGCTGGCTTGGCGGCGGCTGGCGCCGGAGCGGCGGCGGTGCACGGCCGGTTTGGCGCCGGGGCGCGGCTGGAGCGCCCTTGGCCAGATAGCCGAGAATGTCTTCCTTGGTGATCCTGCCCGCCGAGCCGGTGCCCGGAACCTGGCGCAGGTCGAGATTGTTTTCCTTGGCGATGCGGCGGACAAGCGGCGAGGAGCGCACCCGTTCGCCGGATTCCGTGTCGGCTGCTGTCGGTTTCGGTCTCGGCTGCGGCGGCAGCCGGCGCAGGGGCTGCGGCGGCCGGCGCTCGGCTGGGCCTTGGCAGCCGGGCTGCTGCCGCCGCTGACGCCGATAACGGCCACGACGGTATTGATCTGGGCCGTGGTGCCGGCCTGCACTTTGATTTCTGAGAGCATGCCGGCCTCCGGAGAGGGAATCTCAGCGTCCACTTTGTCGGTGGAGATTTCAAACAGCGGCTCGTCCTTCTGGACCGTATCGCCCGGCTTCTTCAACCACTTGGTGATGGTGCCTTCAAAGATCGACTCGCCCATCTGCGGCATGATGACGTCGATCGAGAGAGGCGGGCGCGGCGGCGAGCTGGCGCTGCGGGCGCGGGCGGTCGCTGGTGGCGCTGGGCGGGTCGACTGCCTTCGGGAGTCTTGCGGGGCCGCCGGCGTCGGAGCCGCGGCTGCGGCGGGCTTGACCATCCGCGTCCCCGATCACGCCAACGACCGTATTGATCTGGACGGTGTTGCCTTCCGCGATTTTGACTTCGGTGAGAACGCCGCTGGCGGGCGAAGGGATCTCGGCATCCACTTTGTCGGTGGAGATCTCAAACAGAGGCTCGTCCCGCTGCACCGTATCACCCGGTTTCTTCAGCCACTTGGTGATGGTGCCTTCAAAAATCGACTCGCCCATCTGGGGCATGATTACATCCGTCGGCATGGACTCCCTTTCCCTTCTGCGAACTTCCTATTCTAGAGCAATCCCGCAGTGCACTGCGTGGGCGTACGGCAGTAGATCCTCCAGCGCTTCGACCCACACCATCTGGCGGCCAAAAACCCGGCCAAAGTGCCGGGATACGGAGTTGGCCACCTGGTCGAGAGGGGCGCCGTCTCGGCGTCAATCTCTGCTTCGATGCTGGTGACGCCGCGGTCGGAGATGCCGCAGGGCACGATCAGCTGCGAAGTCGTCGAGATCGGTGGTGACGTTCAGGGCAAAGCCGTGAGAGGTGACGCCGCGCGCCACGTGGACGCCGAGGGCGGCGATCTTTTTTTCCCGACCGCGCCCCCGGGCATGGTCCACACGCCGGCGCGCCCGGGCGCGCGCTGGGTCAGAACGCCGTAATCCCCGCAGGCGCGAATAAGCACTTCTTCCAGCTTGCGCAGGTATTCGACGATGCCCAGCGAAGGGGTGAAGCCGCGCAGATCGAGAATTGGATAGCCCACCAGCTGTCCGGGCCCGTGATAGGTGACATCGCCGCCGCGGTTGGTTTCAAACAGCGGGATGCCGCGCTGCGCCGAGCAACTCCTCGCCGGCCACAACGTGCTCGCGATGGGCATTGCTGCCCAGGGTGAGCACCGGCGGATGCTCGACCAGCAGCAGCACGTCGCCGATGCTCTCCTGCTGGCGCAGGGCGCTGAGCTGCTGCTGCAGGGCGAGCGCCGCAGCGTAGTCCAGGCGGCCGAGATTCACCAGGGCAGATGGACCCGCTCAGACATTAATGGCCATGTCCTCCACGCTGCCAAAGCCGTCGAGCATGGCTTCGGCCAGCGTCGGATGGGCATGGATGGTGAACATCAGGTCTTCGATGGTCGCTTCCAGCTCCATCGCGACCACGGCCTCGGCGACCAGTTCCGTGGCCTGGGGGCCGATGATGTGCACGCCCAGCACCTCTCCGTACTTGGCATCGGCCACCACTTTGACGAATCCTTCATGCGCGCCGACGATCGAAGCCTTGGAGTTGGCGGAGAAGGGGAACTTGCCTACCTTCACCTCGTGGCCCTGCTCCTTGGCCTGGGCCTCGGTCAGGCCGACGCTGCCGATCTGCGGCTCGCAGTAGGTGCAGGCCGGAATGCGATCCCGCCGCACCGGACGCGCCGGCTTGCCGGCTATCTTGGCCGCCACGACCATGCCCGCCATCGCGGCCACGTGGGCCAACTGGGGCAGACCGGCAACGATGTCGCCGATCGCGAAGATGCCCGGCTCCTCGGTCTGCATCCACTCGTTGGTGCGGATGAAGCCGCGCTCGACCTGAATCTTTGTCGACTCGAGACCGATGATTGGCGGTGCGCGGGGCGCGGCCGACGGCGACCAGAATCTTCTCCGCTTCCTTCACGACCTGCTTGCCGTCGGAGCTGGTGAAGGTCACCTTGACTCCGTCCTTGGTCTTCTCGACCTTGTCGACCTTGGCGCCGGCGTTGGTTTCGATGCCGCGCTTGCGGAAGACGCGCGCCAGTTCCTTGCTCACGTCCTCGTCTTCGTTGGGAACCAGCGCGAGGCAGGTACTCGACGATGGTGATCTCGCTGCCGAAGCTCTTGAAGATGGAGCCGAACTCCACCCCGACCGCCCCGGCGCCGATCACCACCATGGACTTGGGGATCTGGGGCAGGGCAAGGATCTCCATGTTGGTGAGAATGCGGTTCGCGTCGGATTCGACCCCGGGCAACATGCGCGCGTCGGAGCCGGTGGCGATCACCACATTTTTGGCCTGGATGACTTTCTTCTCCCCGTTGCGGCTTCGACCGAGATGGAGTGAATGCCGTCTTTCGCCGGGCCGGTGAGCCGGCCGTAGCCCTCGATGGTCGTGACCTTGTTCTTGCGCATCAGGAAGTCGAGACCCTTCACGTGCTTGGTGATGATCCCGTTCTTGCGATCGAGAATGGTCTTCCAATTGATGGTGATCGTGCCCACGCCTTCAATGCCATGCTCGGCGGCATGCTTCAGGTGGTCATAGATTTCCGCGTTGAAAAGCAGGGACTTGGTGGGGATGCAGCCCCAGTGCAGGCAGGTGCCGCCCAGCTTCTTTTCCCGCTCGATCAGGGCGACCTTCAGCCCGTATTGCCCGGCGCGGATGGCGGCGGTGTATCCGCCGGCCCTCCGCCGATGATGACGATGTCGTAAATTGTTTCCGCCACAGCTGAGCTCCTCTGATCTACCTCGTTAGGTCGCAAAACCACTATTTTACGCGACGCTGCGCTGACTGCCCTCTTGTGCCACACTGAACGGGTGCGACCGCACCTGGCAACGCTCGTGGCGGATTTCCGCCGCTATGGAGAGCAGATCGCGGTCGTTACCCACCGCGGCAACCGCCGTTTCTCCACCACTTATGTGCGGCTGGCGGAGCTGAGCGCCCGTTGCGCCCACGCCTTCGACCAGCTCGGACTGCAACCCGGAGACCGGGTTTTGCTCTGGGGAAGCAACTCCGTGGAGTGGGTAGCGGCTTTCTTTGGATGCGTTCTGCGCGGAATCGTTGCAGTTCCGCTTGATGCCGCGGGCAGCCTGGAGTTCGCCCAGACGGGTGGTGGCCGAAGTGCAGCCCCGGCTGCTGGCTGGCGATCTGGCGTTGCTGCAACAGCTGGACGCGGACATTCCCACGCTCGGGTTCGCTGACTTCGCCGCCGGCTGCCGACGCCGGACTATCGATCCGCTTCCCGGGCTTTCGCGGGATACGCCGCTGCAGATCATCTTCACCTCCGGCACCACCGGCGAGCCCAAGGGCATCGTGCACACCCACGGCAATGTGCTGGCTTCGCTCGATCCCCTGGAAAAGGAGATTGGCAAGTACCTGCGCTACGAGCGCCTGGTTCATCCGCTGCGCATTCTGCATACCTTGCCGCTCAGCCACGTGTTTGGCCAGTTTATGGGCTTGTGGGTGCCCCCGCTGCTGGTGGCGGAAGTCCATTTTGAAGACCGGCTGCAGGCGCCACGCCTGGCCAGGCTCATGCACCAGGAGCGCATTTCGGTTCTGGCGGCGGTTCCCCGGGTGCTCGATCTTCTTCGCGCCTGGCTGGTGGCGGAGTTTCCCGGGCTGCCGGAAAGCCTGGCCGCAGCCCGCGGGCGAATCCGATTGCCAAACGTTGGTGGCGTTTCCGTGCTGTGCATCGCCGCCTGGGGTTTAAATTCTGGGCTTTCGTGTCTGGAGGGGCCACCTTGCCGGCCGACCTGGAGATTTTCTGGACCACGGCCGGATTCGCCCTGATCCAGGGCTACGGGATGACGGAGACCACGGCGCTGGTGACGCTGAATCACCCGTTCAAGATCGCCCGCGGCAGCATCGGCAAACCCCTCGCCGGCCGGGAGGTGCAGATCGGGCCAGATGGCGAGATCCTGGTGCGCGGCGACTCGATTGCTTCTCAGGTCTGGCAGCATGGCGGCTTGCAGGCGCGCGACCCGGGCTGGCTGGCAACCGGCGATCTGGCCACCCGCAATGACGAGGGCGAGTTTATCTTCGCCGGGCGCAAGAGCGACGTCATCGTCACTTCGGCTGGATTGAATATCCATCCCCAGGATCTGGAGGCGGTGCTGCGCAGGCAGCCGGGAGTGCGCGACTGCCTGGTGGTAGCTTACGACTCGGCGGCGGGCCCTGCGCCGGTTGCGGTGATGATCCCGGAGGGTGCAGAGGAGGCTTTGCATGAGCGCAGTCGACAGCGCCAACCGGGATTTAGCGGCTTTCCAGCAAATTCGCTATTGGCTGCGCTGGCCGCAGCCGGAGTTTCCCCGCACCTCCACGGGTAAGGTCTTGCGCCGGCAGGTGCAGAGTTGGGCGCAGCAGTCGCTCGTCTCTGGGGGTGCCGCGGCGGTTGACCCTACCGACCAGTTGCTCGAAGTGTTGCTCCAACTGGGGGCGGCCAGTCCGGCAGTTGGCTTCGGGCGACCGTTTGGCGGAGGATCTGCACCTGGACAGTCTCGCCATGGTGCAATTGCAATCCACGCTGGAAACCCGGTTCGGCGTGGAACTCGACGACGACATCTGGGGACAGGTAAGAACCGTAGGCGACTTGCGCAACCTGCTCCACCGTTATCCAAGCCAGAGAAGTCGGGGCTACGGAGAGTGCGGTGCCCCTGGTTCCTGCGGCGACTCCGTTCCCCGCGGCACCCGTTCCAAGGGTGAGCGCAACGTTTCCCCGTTGGCCCTGGCTTCCTTCCGTGCGAGGGATCCGCGTCGTCTTCCTGAAGCAGTGGCGCGTCCTCTGATCTGGCTGTTCCTCGCGCCCAGGATTGCACCGCGGATTGCCCTTGCCCGGCCCTCACTCTTAATTTCCAACCATCTCACTGCCTTCGACGTCCCGGTCATCCTTTACGCGCTCAGCAGCAATGACCGCGACCACGTGGCGGTCGCCATGTCTGGACAGCTGTTGACCGGCTGGCGGCGGGGCAAGGCGGAGCGGCATCCAGCGATCGCGTGGCTTACGCCAGTGGCCTATTGGCTGGTCACAGCGCTGTTCAACGTCTTTCCCTTGCCTCGGGGGGCTGGATTGCGGCAAAGCTTCGCCCACGCCGGCGAGGCACTGGATCGGGGTTATCACGTGCTGGTTTTCCCCGAAGGCCACCGTTCCGCTGACGGACGGCTACAGCCCTTTGAGCCCGGGATTGGTCTCCTGGCGCAGGAGTCCGAAGTGCCGGTGCAACCGATTCTGGTGGAGGGTCTGAAACTGGTCGACGGGAAGTGGCCGAAGCGCGGCACGGTGGCGGTGCGGCTGGGAACTCCGCTGAGGATGGAGCCAGGGGAAGAGCCGCAGAGCTTCACCCGGCGGCTGCAGGCAGCGGTGGCTGGGTTGGAGCGTACCTGAGAAACAGTACAGGGAAGCGACGGGTGCCCCACGTTCGCCCTAGCGTACGTGGGACGAAAATGATTCTCTTCCGTTGCTTTCACTGAAGGGTCAAGCAGCGCCACCGCAAAGAAAACGCAATGGTGGGCTTCGCCCTCTCGCTCGCCCACGTACGCCGGGGCGAACGTGGGGCACCCGTCGCTTTCCTGTGCTGCCTCTTGGTTACGAGCAGGCGGGAGTTAGCCCAACAGGCGCGCTGCTTCTTTGGCGAAGTAGGTCACGGTAAAATCCGCGCCGGCGCGGCGAATGGAAAGGAGCGATTCCAGGATGGTCCGGTCCCGATCCAGCCATCCTTTGGCGAAGGCAGCCTGCAGCATGGCGTATTCGCCGGAGACCTGGTAAGCCCCGATCGGCACATCCAGGCGCTCCCGCGCCGCCCGGATGACGTCCAGATAGGGCATGGCCGGCTTCATCAGAATCATGTCCGCGCCTTCAGCGATGTCTTGATCGATTTCCCGCATGGCCTCGCGCAGGTTGGCGCCATCCATCTGGTAGGTACGCCGGTCGCCGAACTGGGGCGCCGAGTCCGCGGCTTCGCGAAAAGGCCCGTAAAAAGCGGAAGAAAATTTGGCCGCATACGAGAGGATCGGCACCTGCTCCAGGCCGGCATCGTCCAGATGATCGCGAATAGCTCCCACCCGGCCATCCATCATGTCCGAAGGCCCCACGATATCGGCTCCGGCCGCGGCTAACGACGCAGCGGCACGACCAAGCAGGCTGAGAGTGGTGTCGTTTTCTACCTCATAATCGGTGCCGTTTTTGCTGACCACACCGCAGTGGCCGTGCGAGGTGTATTCACAGAGACAAACGTCGGCAATCAGCAGCAGTTTTTTGGCTGCAGGCTTCAAGGCGCGCAGCGCCTGCTGCACGATGCCGTCCTCAGCCCACGCCCCACTCCCCTGTTCGTCTTTAACGGCTGGTATGCCGAAGAGCAGAACCCCGGACAGGCCGAGGCGCGTGGCCTCTTCCACTTCCTTCATTGCCTCGTCGATGGAAAGGTTAAAAACCCCAGGCATGGAACTGACTTCGCGTCGAACACCTTCGCCGGGGCAGATGAAGAGCGGATAAATGAACGCGTCGGGACGGAGATGGGTTTCGCGAACCAGCGAGCGCATGGTTTCTGTGCGCCGTAGACGCCGGAGGCGGGTAACAGGAAATTCCATTTCTTGATTTTAAGCGCAGACAGACCGATCCATCTCGATTGCTCTAGCATGGTTGAGTGAGTCTCTTAGAGCCAATTCCGTCGGTGGTGGAGGAATGCAGCTGCGAGGCGCTGGAATGGAGCCGCCTGCTGGAGTTGGTGGCGAGTTTCGCCCACTCCAGGGTCGCGCGCGAGTGGGTGCTTGCGATGAAGCCCTCCCGAGACACTTCCTGGATCGATCAGCAGCACGACCTGGTGAGCGAGATGCGCTTGCTTCTGGGACAAGGGGCTGCACCCGCCCTCGGCGGCTTGTTTGATCCCACTCAGCTGACCGATAAGGCACGCATCCAGGGGGCTTTGCTCGAACCGGAAGAGATTCGCGACCTGCTCTTTCTGATGGACAACATCACCACCTGGCAAGCACTGATCGAGAACCCTCCGGAAGCGGTGGCTGCACAACTCACCAAATTAAAGGCGCTGAGCCTGTTGCCGGCGGGCGCGCAACTGGCCCATCTGGCACGTTCGCTGCGCTCGCGTCTCAATCCCGACGGCTCGCTCAGCGACAACGCATCGGCTGATCTGCGCCGCATCCGCCGCGAGATCGAGCGCCAGCAGCGAGTGATTGAAGAGAGCCTGCGCAGTACTCTCCGTCGTCTTAGCGAAGGCGGGAGCACACAGGAGGACTTGATCACGATTCGCGGGGAGCGATTTGTGATTCCCGTGAAGTCGGAACACAAGCGGCGCATTGCCGGCGTGGTACATGGCGCCTCCTCCAGCGGCCAAACGGTTTACCTCGAGCCGCTCGAGACCATCGAGCAAAACAACGAGCTGGTGCGGCTGATCGAAGAAGAACAGGCCGAGACCCGACGCATCTTCCTGGCGATGACGCAGGAGATCGGACAGCAATCCCACGCAATCGCTCAGGGCGCGGCCACCCTGGCTGAGATCGACGGGCTCCAGGCGAGGAGTCGCTTTGCTGCTGAGTTTGATTGCATTCGGCCTCGCTTTGCAGACCCGGCGGCGCCGGTGCTGGAACTCACGCAAGGCCGCCATCCCCTGCTCGAAAAGCGCTTGCGCGCGCGGCAGGCAGCGGTGGTGCCGCTCACCCTGGCGCTCAACGATGCCCAGCGCCAGCTCATCATCAGCGGCCCTAATACCGGCGGCAAGACGGTCGCACTGAAGACCGCGGGCCTGCTGGGCATGATGGCCCAGGCGGGAATCCCCGTGCCCGCGGTCGAGGCGATCTTTCCTCTTTTCGATGCATTTCTGGCGGACATCGGTGACGCGCAATCGATCGAACAGAACCTCTCTACCTTCTCGGCGCACATCACCAACCTGGAGCGGATTTCGCAGCTCGCGGATAGGTCTTCCCTGGTTCTGCTTGATGAGTTGGGTTCGGCCACCGACCCCGAAGAGGGTGCGGCCCTGGCAGTCGCCATCGCTGGATTATTTTCTGGATCGCCATGCCTGGTGCCTTATCTCCACGCATCACACGTCGCTCAAGCTCTATGCCGCCAAGCGCCCGGGTGTGCTCAATGCATCGGTGGGGTTCGACGAGGAGACACTCGCGCCGACCTTTGCCTTGCGCCTGGGTGTTCCCGGCGCTTCGGCCGGCATCAACATTGCCCAACGGCTCGGCCTGAGCTCGGCCATCATCACGGACGCCCGGGCGCAACAGAACACTCAGACGCAGGACATTGCCCACTTCCTGGACCAGTTGCACGGCCAGCTGGACGCGGTCGCCCGGGAACGCGAGGAGTTGAAGCGTCGCGAGCAGGAAGTGGCGCGGGAGAAGAGCCGCCTCGAAAACGAGGGCCTCAAAGAGTGGCGGACCAAAGTACGTGACCTGGAACAGCAACTGCAATCGTTACTGAAAGAATTTTCCTACCAGATGCGCGAGACGGTGCGGGCGATCGACGATCGGGCGGCGCAGCAGAAGCTCTCCAAGGAAGCGGAGCGCCGCATGGCCCGGCTGCGGCGGGAATTCAGTGAGCAATTTAACTCCGTCGTAGTTGCACAACATAGCGGAGCCGACCGCGGAGACAGCAATGCCCAGCCACACCTGGTGCGGCATGTATCTGTGGGGGACACGGTGAAACTGAAGTCGCTGGGGAAAACCGGCGTGGTGCAGCGGCAAGTGGATGGCAATGCCTTTGAGGTCGCGATCGGGCCGATGAAAATGCGCGTGGCGCGGGAGGACATCGCCGAAGTTATCCCCGCCCGGGCGCCCGTCGCGGTGAGCCCGCTCGAAGCAGCACGGAGTCGCGGGGTCACGGTGTCCATCGCGTACCCTGGGGAGATGGTGCGGCCGGAACTCAATGTGATTGGGCGGACCGTGGAGGAAGCTACCGACGAGGTGGAGCAGTACCTGGATCGTGCCTTTCTGGCTGGACTGCCGCGAGTGCGCATCGTTCACGGCATGGGAATGGGGGTGTTGCGCAAAGCTCTGCGTGCGCTCATGGAGCGGCATCCGCACGTGGCACTGGTGGCCGAGGCCAGTCCCAGTGAAGGCGGGGCGGGCGCCACTGTGGTCGACCTGCGACTGTAGCGTCGGGGCTACGATCCCGTCCCAGCAACAAAGCATGGGGTGCCCCGTGCTTAGTTGCTGGGACGGAGCTGCTGGCTTACGCTTTTCCGTCGTCGAAGTGGAGGAACAGGTTGTTGAGCGACTCGGCCAGGGTGGGATGAGCAAAGATTGCGTCGTGGAGCACACCGTATTTCAGATGACCCATCATGGCCATCTGAAATACCGACATCACCTCTCCCCCTCGATCCCCAGCACAGTAGCGCCTAAGATTTCTTCTGTTTCAGCGTCGACAATGGCTTTCATCAGGCCGCGGGTTTCGTCCACTTCCAGGGCCCGGGCCACCGAGGTCATGGGCATTCTGGCGACGCGGATTTTTCGGCCGCTTTTCTGCGCCTCCTTCTCTGTCATCCCCACCCGGCCCAGCTGCGGATCCATGAACACGGTGTAGGGCACCATGCGGTCGCGGGTTGTACGCTGGCCGCCATCCAGCAGGTTAGTCTTCAGAATGCGGTAGTCATCATAGGAAATGTGGGTGAACTGCGGGCCCCCCTTCACGTCGCCGATGACGTAAACACCGGGAGCCGTCGTCTCCAGGCGTTCGTTCGCCCGGATGAAGCCGCGCTCGTCGGTTTCGATACCGCCGGCAGCTGGTTTGAGAGCAGTGGTGTTGGGCACCCGGCCAGTGGCTAGCAGCAAATCGGATCCATCAACAGTCTGCGCCTTGCCTTCAACTGTAAGCTCCAGCCGGATGCCACCATAGGCCTGCGTAATTTTCTCGGTGCGCGCGTTGAGCAGGATCTCGATGCCATCCTCGCGCAAAATCTTAGTCACTTCCGCAACCACATCCTCATCTTCTTCGCCGAGAAGTTGCGGCCCGCGCTGGATGACCGTTACCTTGCTGCCGAAGCGGAGAAACATCTGGCCGAACTCCACCCCGATGTAGCCACCACCGAGAATCACCAGGTGCTCCGGCACACGGTCCAGCTCCATGATGCTGTCGTTGTCGAGATAGGGAACGGTTTCGAGACCGGGAATGGATGGCACGGCGCTGCGGGTTCCGGTATCGATAAAAATCTGGGCAGCCGTCAGCCGCCGCTCTCCGCCGTCGCGAAGCGCTACGCGTAGTTGCCGTGGACCAGTAAAGGAAGCTTCGCCGCGAACCAGGTCCGCATGGACTTTCGCCAGTCTGCTTTTCACGGCTCTGTCGAAAGGTGCTGACGATGGCGCGCTTTCTCTCCCGCACCCGGCCCATATCCACCGCAATGGAACCCAGATTGACGCCGTACTCGGTTCCGCGGCGTGCCAGGTAGGCTACGCGCGCACTGGCCACCATGGTTTTCGTGGGACTGCAACCGCGATTGATACAAGTTCCGCCGACATCCTGACGCTCGATCATCGCAGTTTTCTTACCCGCTGCGATCAGTGCCTCGGCCAGCGGGATTGCCGCCCTGGCCCGAGCCGATGATGATCGCGTCAAAGCTTTCCGGCGAACTCGTCTCTACAGTCATCTCCAACTACCTCCACGCAAAACACTAAGATGCGGGAAGAGGAGGGATGGACTGAGCTTTCACAAGTGGGAGACGAGCAGAAAGCCGCCGCCAACCGCTACCGCGTCCTCGAGCAGAGCGAGCACCAGATCGGGAACTTTTCCACTGAGGGACCGGCGGTAGTGATAGCCGGCGAAGGCGCCGGCGACACCGCCCAGCCCGCCGAGAACTGCGCCCAACAGCGGGGATGCAGCGCCGGAAATGCATAAGGCCGCCCCACACATCGCACCAAAGAGGATGCGAACGCCGAGCGGGCCGGCCTGGGTCCTGGGTGGAATGAAAGGCAGTTTGTCCGCAATCAGTTCTCCGATCGCAAACAGGGAGAAGACCACAAGCGAGATTTTATTAGCGAAAAAATCCAGGTGGGAACCCTGGAGGTGCAGCCAACCCAGATGCGCTCCCCAGGCGACTACAGCCGGAGCAGTCATCGAGCGCAGGCCGCAGATGCAACCGATCAGCAAAGCGTAGAGGAGGATCACGATGATCCACCATGGCTTCCGCGGAACCGGATGTCAAGCCTAGCGTGCCAGGGTAGCCTGGGTGGTGTCGGGCGCGAGGGTAAGGGCATCCTGCAGGCGGAAGGTGACCACCGTTTCTGCTGGAATCTTCAGGTCGCTGTTGCCGGTAAAGGCCGCGCCCAGAGCTCCCGCACCGCCGCCGGCCAGGCCGCCGACCAGCAGACCAACGCCGCCGGTGGCCAATCCGCCAATCAACATGCCCATGCCCGCACCGCCGCCGATGAAGGCTGCGCTACGCTTGCCCTTTCCTTTTTTGCGTGCGAGCGAGGGTTCCGGTTTCGATGCGATATGGGGTGCCATTGACGTCCAGGCGGGTCAGAGTCAGTGCCATCATTGACTGCCCCTTGAATCTTCCCCGTTTGTGGGCCACCAAAACTTCACCGCTCGCACCCGAACCTGCCGGGACGGCCACGGTATTGCCCTCGACGACTGGCTGGGCCAGGGTGCCGCCAAAGCGGTCGCCTGAAGCAACATGTTTAACGTCGATGGTCTGATCAAACGCACTTCAAGCCGAGTGCCGCGCGGCAGAGTCAGAGGAGGTGCAGGCGCGGGAGCGGGTGTTGGGGGCGCTGCGGGCGTCGCAACTGTGGCTGTCGACGCAGCGGGGGGCGTACCGGCCGGGTTTGCCGTGTTGGTGCTGGCCGTGGCCGACGGAGTTTGCCCGGCGGGGCCGGAACTGGCCTTGTTGCTGCATCCGGCAAGCGTAAAGGCCAAAATCGTGATCGCGGCGATTGCTCGCCGGCGGTTGGAGGAAGCATTCATTGGGGGGATCCTCACCCGCAAAGGTACCTCGAACCGGCGAGCTCCGATGCGGTACTTTTGTGTTAGTAGGCCAAGGCTTATAACGTTGATGACCATGAAATTCAGGCTTCCGCTGGCTATCCTGGCCGTGACCTCCCTGGCCGCGCCGTTATTGGCGGCCAGCCATCCCCTGGCGGCGATGATCATCCGCAGCTTCTTCTCGCGGCTTTGCCACCAGGACCCGGCTCGAAGTTTCTTAGTGAAGGATCGCCGGTCGCGGTCTGCGTGCGCTGCCTGGGGATTTATTGTGGGGTGGCAGTGGCGGCGTGGTTTCGAGTGGGAAGGGATTTTGCGCTCCGGCTGATGGCGGCCGCGTTGCTGATCAATCTACTCGATGTCGCTAGCGGAGTGCTTCATGGTCACGGCAATATGCCTTTGATCCGCTTCTTGTTAGGGTTGTTGCTTGGTCTGGGCGCAGGAGCGGTGCTATTCCTGCCTACACCCCGACTTTGGTGGGAGCCCGCTGCGTGAGCACTCCAGAATTTGGGAAACCCGAGGGTGCGCACCGCAGACGCTAAAGCGCTTGATTAAAGCCGAACTCTTTCCCGCGACGCTGAAGCGTCGCTTCACTCTGCTGAAGCAGAGGGCTCCCACCGGTAGACGACCCGGCCTTCGCTGATAGTCATCCGCACCCGACCCAGCATCGTCCAGCCATCAAAGGGCGTATTGGTCGACTTGGATCGCGTGGCTGCGGCGCGAAAGGTCCACTCCGCTTTGGGATCGAAGATAACCACGTCCGCAAAGGCGCCGGCCGTCAGGCTGCCGCGACCGCGCAGGTTCAACAGACTGGCCGGCTGAGTACTCAGCAGCGTGATCAACCGGCTGAGCGAGACTTTGTGTTTGCGATGAAGCAGATCGAGGGTCAGGCCCAGGGCCGACTCCAGCCCGGTAATTCCATTGGGCGCGCGCTCGAACTCCTGCTCCTTTTCATGGGTTGCATGCGGAGCGTGATCGGTGGCGATGCAATCAATCGAACCGTCGAGCAGCCCCTCGAGCATGGCCTTGCGGTCGGATTCAGCCCGCAAGGGAGGATTCATCTTGGCATTGGTGTTGTACTCGCCCACCGCGCTCTCGGTCAGCACGAAATGATGCGGCGCTACTTCACAGGTAACGTGCAATCCATTGCGCCGGGATTTGCGCACCGCATCCAGCGCCGCGGCGGTCGATAAGTGGGCGACATGCAAGTGGGCGCGGCCGCCCTTGAGCTCGGCCAGCAGGCGAATATCGCGCTCCACCAGGCCGGCTTCCGCAGCCACCGGCATTCCGCGCAGGCCGAGCCGGAAAGCAAGCGCGCCGGCGTTCATCGAGCATCCCCCAGTCATGCGCGTGTCTTCCGCATGCTGGATCACCGGCAGCCCGGCACGCGCCGCCGCCGCCAGCGCCTGGTGCATGATGGCCTCGCCCAGGATCGGCTTGCCGTCATCGCTGACCGCAACCGCGCCCGCTGCCTTCAGCGAGCCGTATTCCGTCAGCGCTTCGCCCATGCTGCCGCGCGTGGCCGCCGCGATGGGAAACACGCGCGCACTCGGATTGCGCTCCGCACTCTGCATCCAGCGGGTGGTCTCCACCGAATCATTGACAGGAACCGTATTCGGCATGGCGCAGACCGTGGTAAATCCACCAGCCGCAGCCGCCGCAGTGCCGGTCGCAATGGTCTCCTTGTAGCCCTGCCCCGGCTCGCGCAGATGGACGTGGATATCGACCAGTCCCGGCGCAACCACCAGCCCGCTCGCCTCGACGATCTCCGCGTCTGCCTGTTTGCCAGCGGCGGTCAATTTACCCGGGGGCTCGACCGCGGCAACCTGACCGTCCTTGAGCAGGAGGTCGCGCGCGGCATCAACGCCGGCAGAAGGATCGACCAGGTGACCGCCGCGAATCAGGATCGCTTTCAAGCGCGGCCTCTCTTTTTTGTCGTAGCGCGACCCTTGGTCTGAGCCCGGGACTCAGGCGCCAGCGCCCGTTGTATCAATGCCATGCGAATGGCCACGCCGTTTCGTACCTGTTCGGCAATGACCGACTGCGGCCCATCCGCCACTTCGCTCGAGATCTCGAGCCCGCGGATCATGGGCCCCGGGTGCATCACGATCGCCTGCGGGCGCACTGGCGAGCAGCCGTTGTCGGTGCAGCTGATAGCGGGCGGTGTACTCGTCCAGGTCGATGTGCACGCCGGTCAGCCGCTCCTTCTGGATGCGCAGCATCATGACAATCTTCGCTTGCTTCAGCGCGCGGTCGAAGTCGCGCTCGATGGAGATGCCCGGTCCCAGTTCCAGGGCTACGTCTGGAAGCAGCGCAGGCGGTCCACACAGGATCACATGGGCGCCCAGACGAGGCAGCAACAGCGCATTGGAGCGGGCGACCCGCGAGTGCAGAATGTCGCCAGTAATGGCCACCGTAACTCCCTTGAGAAGTGTCTCGCCGGGGGCCTCCTTGGGCCGCCGCAACGCCTGGAGCATGGTTCTCAGGTCCAGGAGCGCCTGCGATGGGTGCTCGTGCATACCGTCCCCAGCGTTGAGCACGGGCAAGCCCGTGGCCTGAGCTAGAAGGTAGGGTGCTCCAGAGGAAAGATGACGCAGGATGATGCACTCCGCCCCCAGTGCACGTAGGGTGATGCCGGTATCTTTGAGCGATTCTCCCTTTTCGATGGAGGAGGATTGAGAGCTGATGAGGGCCGTATCCGCGCCCAGGCCTTTCGCCGCCAGCTCGAATGAGGTCCGGGTACGCGTGCTGGATTCATAAAAAAGGAGCGCGACCCGCCGGTGGGCCAACCTTCGGGCGCGAAGCGTCGGCTCCTCGGACTCGAGCTCCGTAGCCTGGCGCAGAATGGCGGAGACATCCGCAACACCGAGCGAAGTGACGGAGAGCAACGACCGCGAACAATCGCGAGCGGGCGGATTGGGCGGCGCGACGCGGACAGGGTCCGGTATGGCTTTGGTTGGCGTCATTTGGGCTTGCGGTAGAAGACTAATCTTCGCGTTCGACGAGGATCACTTTTTCGTCGTCGTCGATCTCCCGCAGCTTGACCTCAACGATCTCGCGGGCGGTAGTTTGCACATGCCGGCCCACGAAGCTGGCCTCAATCGGCAGCTCACGATGACCGCGGTCGATCAGCACCAGCAGTTGTACGCGCCGCGGACGGCCGTGGTCAAAGAGCGCATCCAGCGCAGCGCGTATCGTCCTGCCAGTGTAGAGAACGTCATCGATCAAAATGATGTCGCGTCCGGCAATGTCGAAGCCAACAGCACCAGGAACGACGACTGGCCGAATATCGCGGGTGGAGAGGTCGTCGCGGTAGAAGCTGATATCGAGAACTCCGGTATCCACCGGCGTCTTCTCGATCCCACCGATCAGGGTCCCCAGGCGCTGGGCCAAGGGAACTCCGCGACGTTTAATACCGACCAGTCCGAGATTCTGACCGCCATTGTTTTTCTCGATGATCTGGTGCGCCAGCCGAATCAGGGTACGCTCAATTTCCGACGCGGACATGATGCGAGTCTTTTCCCGCAGCAGTGGAGTGACTTTTGCTTTGCTCATAATTGCTCTGGCCGGATGATACGAGGGTTGGCGAAGCGGGGCAAGGCGGGCTTGAACCCGTTCTTCATGTGCAAAGCGGACGGGGGGCGATGACTATTCTATCCGTTTCCAAGTGTGGGCTTTCGCGGGGCGAGGAGCCGGACCCCCAGGGCCCCGCCGAGGGCGGAGAAGAGGATGATGCCCACGGAAGTCGTGGCGGCATTCATCAGCGTATAGGCCGCCCGGCCATCGGGCGTCAACAGGAAATGAACATAGGTGTGCCACTGGGCCTGGGCTTCGGGGTTGGTCTGAACCAGCGCGGTCGATTGCTTGATGACTGAGTCGTAGAACTGATCGATGGCGTCACCCTGGTGCAGAACATAGCGTGCAATAACCCGCCAGACGGCAGTGGCAATGACAGAACTGTAAGCGGCAATAAGGCCGGCAACCGCGCCGATGCGAACCCCGGAGCGGGTTTCCAGAAGAAATGAGGGAGCCCGCCGGTGATAGACGCCAATCGCCAGCACCGCTCCCCCCACCACCCACAGGCAGCATCCCCAGGACAACACGGAGACGGCACTGAGCAGGCCGGCAGGAACGGCGACGAAAAGCGCCGCCAGAATCGCGTCCTTCCACGAGATGCCCTGGGCTCGTGGCGGCGCCCCGGGCGGCCGGCCCGCCGGATATCCAGGCTCACCCTCTTCCTGCTGGGCAAACTTGAGTTGCGGCGAGCCGCAGGTGGGGCAAAACAGTTCCGACGCACTGAGCGTGGCACCACATCGATGGCAGAGCAGGTTCATCTCCCATGAAGCTATCTCAGTGGCTAGCGGAGTGCAATCGGCCCTTCAATTGGTACCTTTTTGCTCGTTATCGACCCCATGAGGCAGATCGAGCGCAATCAGGCTGAAGTGCGTCGCTGCGTTGTCCCCATCGTGGAAGACAACCAGGTGCTGATGACGGGCGGACCCGGCTTTCAGTTCCAGGTCATTGGGTTTGCTGTGCACAGAATTGTGTTCATGATCGGAACGGTCGCAGTCGAGACCTTCCACGGTTACCGCGGGGGAGCCCACCGCCTTGCCCCCCGAACATTCGATCACGGTGCCGTATTCGCTCAGCGCCTTGCGATAAAAAGCCAGCACCTGATCGCGGTTGTCAGCAGAACTGTAGTTGGCCACCTTGACCCGCAGCTTGAAAGAGCCGAACCCCATGTCGACGTTCGCCGACTTGTTCCCGTCGTTGCCCGAGTCCACCACCGCCCCGGGATAGGCAGGGAGACCAAGCGACGCGGCGGAGGTCTGGTCTTTATTAACAGACAGACCGCCAAACGGGGTGGCAATCTTTACGCTGTCGCCATCGTCGGACTTGTTCACGCGTACCTTACAACCGGCAGCGCCCGCGACCAACACAGCGAGCAAAGTAAAGATGACTATGCCGTCTTTCATATTTTTTCCTCTCATGGTGTACGCGCCGCGGCCCAGCCATGTTCCAGGAAACTCGAGAAAGGTTGAACTAGCGAAGCTGCGACTTTGGTCCCCCTGCTGCATCTCTGAGCAAGGGCGGCAGTGCTGCCTATTTTTCTACCGAGGCTGCCCAGTGTCCAAGTCGCTCCTATTCTCCCCTATCCAGTTAGCCGGCGTCACTTTCCCTAATCGTGTTTTCGTCTCCCCGATGTGCCAGTACTCAAGCCAGGATGGATTCAGTAACGACTGGCACCTGGTCCATTTAGGCAGCCGGGCGGTCGGGGGAGCGGGGCTGGTTTTTACCGAGGCTGCCGCGGTCCTGCCCGAGGGCCGCATTACTCCCCAGGACCTGGGACTGTGGAAAGACGATCACATAGCCGGCTTAAAGAGGATCGTTGAATTTATTCACGCGCAGGGTACACGTGCCGGAGTGCAACTGGCGCACGCCGGCCGCAAGGCCAGTATGTCGCTACCCTGGGCACCCGAACAGCGTTACCTGACCCCGGCCGAGGGCGGGTGGAAGAATGTGGTGGCGCCCAGTGCGGTTCCTTTTGCCGACAACTATGGGAAGCCGATCGCGCTGGACCTGGCCGGCATACAAACCATCACCAGAGCTTTCGCCAGGGCAGCGGAGCGGGCTTTGGAAGCAGGGTTCGACCTGGTCGAACTGCACTCCGCGCATGGTTACCTGCTGCATGAGTTTCTCTCTCCCCTGAGCAACCGGCGCAACGACCAGTATGGCGGCGAGTTCGAGAATCGTATCCGGCTGCTGGTCGAGGTCGTGGACACAGTGCGTGCCATACTCCCCGCCGAGGTTCCGTTGCTGGTAAGAATTTCGGCGACGGATTGGACGGAGGGAGGTTGGGACATCGAGCAATCGGTTGAGTTGGCAAAGGTGTTGAAGGAGCACGAGGTGGATTTGGTCGATGTGTCTTCGGGGGGAATGGCAGCGCAGGCGGTCATGGCGGTAGGGTCGGGTTACCAGACACCGTTTGCGGACCGCATCCGGCGGGAAGCGAAGATCCCCACCGGCGCGGTGGGCATGATTACCGCAGCAGCGCAGGCTGAGCATATTCTGCGCGCAGGTCAGGCGGATATAGTTCTGCTGGCGCGTGAGCTTCTGCGCGAACCTTACTGGGCGCTCGATGCCGCCCGGGAACTGGGAGACGTAACGAGCTGGCCTGCGCAGTACCTTCGTGCGGCTCCGCACGGCAGCGGGGAGCGCGAACCAATTGCAAATTCCGCGATCGCGGAGACAGCTACGATCTAGAGCAAGCAGAGGCATTGTCACACTTGGTGTATCGTGACCAGAAATCCACTTGCATGCTTAAGAAAAGCTCCGGCTTGAACGCAAGCTGGCCTATACTTCTGAGCGTAGGTAGGTTCGCGTGAGCCGACCTACCTGAATATCAGCATGGCTACTCACCTGCCTCAGCAACGCGCCCCGCAAAAACCGGAGATCCCCGACAAGCTTTACTTTCGCATCGGTGAGGTAGCTCGATTGTGCTCGGTTGCACCCTATGTTCTGCGCTTTTGGGAGACTGAATTTACTCAGCTCAAGCCGAACAAGAGCGGTACCGGACAGCGGTTGTATCGGCGACGCGATGTGGAGATGGCCTTACGGGTAAAGCGTCTGCTTTACGACGAGGGTTACACCATCGCCGGCGCCCGCCAGGCGATCCAGGCGGAAAGCCGCAGCAAACGGAGCGGCGGTCAACCGGAACTTCCCTTGCCGCAGCAGCAACAATCGGTGCAGCGGTTGGAAGCGCGCCTGCACAAGGTGCGCAAGGAACTGCGCGAGATCATGGGGATGCTCGCGGCTCCTACGCCGCAAATGCAAGCACAAGCGAAAGAGCGGCCAGCCACTACGTCGGCGGCCAAACCCGGATTGTTCGAACTGTAAGCACTTAACACGCCTCAAATGGAGTTGAAAGAAAGACAGCAAGTCCCCTCGCTGGGCTTGCTTCGGTATCAGCGCACGACTTCGGTCGTGCCGTAAAGGCCTAGAAGAGAGTGGGGCTTTAACCCCTGCGCAGTTTTCCTTTGGGATTCCTGTGGATTTTAACGGTGGCAGGGGCTAGAGAGTCTGCATTGTAACTCCAGAATTTGGGAAGCCCGAGGGGCGCACCGCAGATCCCTCCACTACGCTTACGCTCCGGTCGGGATGACAATTCATCTTGGAAACTACACTTAGCGTTCCCAGACAAAATTGTCATCCCGACCGGAGCGTAAGCGTAGTGGAGGGATCTGCGGTGCGCCCCTCGGGCTTCCCAAATTCTGGAGTTACAACGCAGACTCTTTAGGCCCGCCCATTCTGGCCGCCGAGTTCTTAGCTAGTTTCGGTTGCTTACTGGGGTGTCGCCCTGCAGAGCGCCGTCGGACACAATATTGCCGTGGTTCATAAAGCGTTCCATTGCCTGCATGGCGCAGCCCTGCCCGCACAGGTGGTAGAACTCCGGATTGCCGCTCTCCGCCTTGTTCCAGGGCATGAGGGTGAAGCGCTGACCTGGCTGCCCTTCCTCGAAGCAGGGGACATCGCCCAGAACCAGCATCCACCAGTGGTTCGCCTCAAGTTTTTTCCTACCGCAAATGTCGCACGTGAAGGAGACATCCCAAACCATTGTTCACCTCATCCCGTAATAGGACCGCTTCTTCAGCATGACTCCCTCATTTGAAATGTTGGAGAAAATGCTTCCGCTTCCTCGGGGAAAGCGCGATCGGTCACGGTTATAAACGTTGAAAGCAACGGGGGACGCGTTCCTCCGCTACTCGCGAGGCCCAGATAGGGCACCGGTCGGCCGTGCTAAAGTATCCCTAAGCACGGGCCGGAGAGATTATACCTTTTGCCAGGGAAGCCGGTGAAATCCAGTGACTTGTTCCGAATGCACTTCTTCCAGTTTCCGCTTGTCGCGTTTCCGCCTAAAGGATATTGAACGGCTGCTGCTGCTGCAATATCCAGTGCGCTGCCGCCACTGCCACCGTCGCACTTATGCAGGATTACCCTTGGCGTTGGTGCTGCTGCAGGCCAGCCGGATCCGGCGCGAGCGCCGCGAGCAGGAAGCTGCGCGCTAATCCGAACTGACTTAAATTGTAAGGTTTGGTCGGGACGGGCAGATTTGAACTGCCGACCCCTCGCACCCCAAGCGAGTGCTCTACCAGGCTGAGCCACGTCCCGACGGCAAAATTAACCTCTTGAGTGTACACGACCGAAGCAGCCGGGGGCCAAGGCCGCCGGCTTAGTGGGTGGGCGGAACATATTCCTTGGGAAGTGCTGACCCTTCGCCAAAGAAGTACTCCTGCATCTGCTCCACTAGAAACTCCTGTGCCTCCCGCGTCCAGGGCTGCAGGCGGTACTCGTTGAGGAGCATCTTCTGCCGTTCCAGCCACTCCGCCCACGCCTTCTTCGAGACCTGGTTGTAGATCTTCTGACCAAAGTCACTGTCAAATGGAGCCTCGTCGAGGCCCTCCATCTCTTGCTTGTAGCGCGCACAAAACACCATGTGTGGCATCGAATCTCTCTCCGAAAGGTCGCTGGCTTCATTGTATGAGATAAGCGGCCTAGCTGCGTTTCTTGCCTGAGCGCTTGTTTTTTGCCTTTTGCTTGCCCTTGCGCAATATCTTGTTGCGCGGGGGAATGTAGGGATGGGCCTTGCCGCTCGACTTGGGTTTAGCTTTGCTGGAGCGGCTCAGACGGACCGGGGCAACTTCTTCCAGAATGGAGAATTGTAACCGGCGCTGCACCGGATCCACGCGGTCGAGGACCACGCGCACCCGGTCTCCCATGGAATAGCGCCGGCCGGAGTGCTCTCCGATAATCTGGCGCGTATTCTCGCGGAAGGTATAGTAGTCGCCCTGCAGACTCATGATGGGCACCAGGCCCTCAATAAAGAGGCTGTCGAGCTCTACAAAGCAGCCGTACTTAGTCACGCTCAGGATCATTGCTTCGAAGTCGTCGCCCAGCCGGTCCTGCATGAACTTGACCTTTTTCCACTCCATCAGCTCGCGCTCGGCATCTTCGGCGCGGCGTTCTGCCTGGCTGGACTCATAGGCAATGCCTGCGAGCTCGGCTTCGCTCAACGGAGCCGCTTCGTGGCCGTCTTCCGAGTGCCGCGCGGTAGCCTTGCCTCCGGCTTGCTTCGCCAGTACGCCCACTCCGCTCTCACCCGAGGCAAGAACTGCCTTGGCAATACGGTGGACGATGAGGTCCGGGTAGCGGCGGATGGGAGACGTGAAGTGGGTGTAACACGGCGCCGCCAAAGCGAAGTGGCCTTCGTTCCTTTCACTGTAGCGGGCCTGGCGCAAGGACCGGAGCATCAGATGGGCGAGGATGCGCTCCTCCGGCTTACCCGCTATCTTGAGTGCCAGCTGCTGATACATACGCGGGGTGACGGCGATATCTTCGGCGATCTCATACTGGCGCGGCTGGTGACCCCGGCTCCGCTGCTCGCGGCGCTCCGACTTCATGGTCACGCGTTTCACCGGCAAGGGACCAAGGCCGAGCGAGTAACCAAAACCCGCGGCAACGGCTTCAAATTCGGCCACGCGGCGTGGTTCGGGCTTTTCGTGAATTCGATACAGTGATGGTACGTCGAGGTTCTGCAGCCACGAGGCGACGCATTCGTTGGCCGAGAGCATAAACTCTTCGATCAGGCGATTGGCCCAACTCCGTTCGGAACGAACGATGCTCTGCATCGCCCCCTGCGCATTGAATTCGATGACCGGCTCGGGCAAATCAAAATCAATGGAACCGCGGCGCTGGCGCTTGCGGTTGAGCAGCCGCGCGAGTTCGTACATCCGTTCGAATGCCGGAACCAGCGAAGCAAATTGCTCCCGCGTTTCCCGATCGCCGCTAATGATGGCATGCACCTGGGTATAGGTCATACGGCTCACCGAGCGGATGACGCCAGGAGTGACCTCATAGCTGAGGATCTCCCCTTCTGCGTCGATCATCATGACGCAGGAGAGAACCAGGCGATCTTCCCCCGGACGCAGGCTGCAGATGTCGCTGGAAAGCTCCTGCGGGAGCATCGGGACGGCGCGATCGGGAAAATAGACGGAGGTGCCGCGCAGGCGGGCTTCGAGGTCAAGGGCCGAACCGGGGGTGACATATTGCGCGACATCGGCGATGTGGACCTGCAACTCCCAGGTAGCACCGTGGCGGCGGACGAAGACGGCGTCGTCGAAGTCCTTTGCGGTCTCGCCGTCGATGGTCACGATGGGCAACTCGCGAAAATCGCGCCGCAGGGCGGCCTCTTCGGTGTCCAGGTGGGCGGCGGCGCGGGCCTCGTCGAGAACATTTGTTGGGAAAACGTGGGGTAGATGGTGTTTGCGGATGACGATTTCCACGTCGACCCCGAAATCGTCCTCCCGGCCTAGCACCTCGATCACCCGGCCGCGGGCGGAACGCGTAGGTGTAGGCCAGTCGGTGATCTCCACGTCGACCACCATGCCCTCGAGGCTGCTGGTGTTATCGAAAGGTTTCCGGGGGCCGATATTCTCACTAACGACGCGATGCGGAGTGCGGTCGCCTGCCTCAGGCGGCAACTCCAGGCCAAAAGGGATGAGAATAGGCTGGGTCATTCGCTCATCGAGCGGGGTTACCGTGTTTCCTGGTGCATGCTCGTGCAAAGCATAGTGAAAGATGCCTACCACGGTCGGGTTGCGCCGGGTGAGTACCCTGGCGATACGCCCGCTCAGCCTGCCGTCGGGCCGCGGGGGCGCAAGCTCCACCAGCACCTGGTCGCCCTGCATGGCGCCATTCATCTCGTTGGGAGGAATGAAGATATCGTCGTCACCGCCGGCCTGACGGGTCTCTGGCCGGACAAAGCCAAAGCCGTCGCGATGGAGATCCAGGCGGCCGGCGAGCAGGTTGTGGTGGGCGATTGCCTGGGGCAGTGCCCAGTGATCGCGGTCGGGTTTGATCAGTTCGCCGCGGGCGGCCAGGCGGTCCAGCTGTTCCACCAGCATGCGCCGTTCCCGCCCGCCACCCAGCCCAAGTTCGCGAACCAGCTGCTTGTAACCGGCGCGCTGGCCGGCGGAACGTTCAATACGGCGGAGGAGTTCGCGGTCAGTCATTCCAGGTATATTTGGGGGTATCCAGGCAAGTTCCAACAAGGGCCATGTCTTTGTTGATACTAATGGGTCGCCCCACCCTGAACTCGGAAAGATTCGGAATGGGGGATTTCAATTTTGCGCCAAGCGTGGTTAAGATGCAGAGAAGAGCAAGGATTGCGCGGCTTGCGCGGCTTTGACCGCCCAAGCAAATGAGTAGGAAACCAACAGCTCCGCCTGATTTGCCCTGAATGCGGAAACAGCTCCGCAGGGTTGTTCGGGGGCCTGTATCCAGCAATACGAAAGGAAGTACAAAGCAGATGTGGAAACCGAACCAACCTGGAAGTCCCTCGCAGTCCCCTAGCACGGAGCCAACGCGTCCGTCTGTTCCCGCCGCAAGCCACGAACCAACCACCACCCGTACTTCCAGCACCTCACCCGCATCGCCGGCAGCCGCCGATCAGGCCACGATTGGCAAGAGCCTGGTGGTCAAGGGCGAAGTCACTGGTTCCGAGTCGTTGTACATCGACGGCAAAGTCGAAGGCGCCATCAATCTGCCTGGCAACCGGGTGACCGTGGGCCGCAATGGACAGGTGTCAGCGAATATCTCTGCCCGTGAAGTAGTCGTTCTGGGCAAGGTGCGCGGCAACATCAATGCCAGCGACCGGGTTGACATTCGCAGCGAAGGTTCCTTGACCGGGGATGTGATTGCACAACGCATCAGCATCGAAGATGGCGCCTTCTTCAAGGGCGGCATCGACATCCGCAAGCCTGGCCAAGGCAAAGAGGGTGTACCGGCTGCGAGCATCTCCAACACCGACTCGCAAAAGGCCGCTGTCGCCGTCCAGGCCTAGACGAGCTTCTTTTAAGCGCGAGCAGCGCCGGCCCCTCGCCGGTACTGCTCGTGTTGTGTCTAGAGCCACCCGGTTTCCAAAACTGGCTTTCACTGCATCCCACGAGAATGAAGCAGGGTGAAAACCCGTCAAGGGAAGGATTCAGCCTTCCTTCGTGAAGTCCGATTTTCGCTTTCAGGGCGAAAACCCATTCAGACCACCCCCATCAGGCTGCGTACCAAAATTAGGGTGCTTTGTATCAGGCCATCGACTGCAGTCGTGCCGACCCCGACCATTAACGATCTGGGCAAAGAGTCTGCGTGTTAACTCCAGAATTTGCGAAGGCCGAAGGGCGCACCGCAGATCCCTCGGCTTCGCTCGGGATGACAATTCTGTTTGGGAACGTTCAGTATGGTTTCCAAGATGAATTGTCATCCCGAGCGAAGCCGAGGGATCTGCGGTGCGCCCTTCGGCCTTCGCAAATTCTGGAGTTAACACGCAGACTCTTTGGCCCAAGTGTTTTAGGCCTTTTTGGTCGTGCCCTGATACAAAACGCCCGTAGTCCTTAAACTCTCCATAGAACATCTCCGGTTAGAATTGAACCAGGCATGATCCTCCCCTTCGTCCGTGAGTTGCTCGCGGACCTGGAACACTGTGCACCGTTTGAGCGCGTACGAAGGCACCTGGCCCTCGCTGCGGGGCGGAAACGTGTGTCCGGACTTACCGCCACGGCGCGTGCTCTCTATTTACCGCTCTTTGCCCGAACGGCCCAGTCTCCGGTCGTGGTGGTCGTCGCCGACAACAAGGCCGCCGATTCGCTCCAGCTCGCGCTACGTGCCGCCTGTGAGCTCACCGGAGCGATCGAACCGGAGCGCGTCCTCCGCTTGCCTGCCCACGATGTTTTGCCCTTCGAAAACATGTCGCCTCACCCGGATGTTCAGGAGCAGCGTGCCTCCGCGCTGTGGAAGATCGCTACCGGTGTGGCTTCGATCGTGATCGTTCCGGTGGAGGCGGCCAGCATGCGCGTCTTCCCGGCCGACTACTACGCCAATCTCGGACGGATTTTGCGCCGCGAGGAAGAGATCGACATGGACGAGCTCACCACCCACCTGGCAAGCGTGGGCTACAGTCCGATGGACATTGTCGAAATGCCGGGGCAGTTTACCCGCCGCGGCGGCATTTTCGATGTCTATTCCCCGGAGGCGGACCGGCCGGTGCGCATGGAACTCTTCGGCGACGAGATCGAGTCGCTGCGCAAATTCGAGCCGGACTCGCAGCGTTCGTCCACGGTTATCGACGAGACCTGGCTGTTACCGCTGACTGAGACTCCGGTCTCTGAGGATCTGCTGGCCGCCGTGCACCAGCGCCTGACCGGAAGCCGCCTCGAAGCAGAAGACCCGGAATTACTGAACCGGGCACTGACCGCGGGAGGCGTCAGCGTTTTTCCTGGCTGGGAATTTTTCTGCCCGGTGGCGGGCGCCGACCGGACCCTCTTCGACCTGTTTCCCAAGGTACAGGTTCTTGTTGAAGAGCCGGCCATGGTCCGCAACCAGCTGGACCGCTGGTGGAACAAAGTCGAACAGCGGCACGAGCGCAGCGGGATCGGTTCCCTCATCACCCCGGAAGACATCTATCTTTCACCGCTTGAATTGCTGGCCAAAATCTCCTCTTTGCCCGGACTGGAGATGGATCAGTTGGGCGCGGTGGATGTGCTGGACGAAGACGTCAATCCCATGGATGAGATCGCCTTTGCTTCCCGCCCAACTCTGCGTTTCCACGGTTCGATCCCAGCGTTTCTGCAGCAGATCAAGTCGCTCTCGGAGCAGGAAACACGCATGTTGCTGGTGGCTCCCAATCACGGCGAAGTGGAACGGCTCGCCGGCCTTCTGCGGGAATATGCTCAGCCCTACCGGCTGGGCAGCCGGGCCCAGACACCGGGCGGCGCGCAGGCGTACGACGAATCCAGTCACCTGGCCGGAGATTTTCGTACCCCGGTGATTGTGCAGAGCGCGATTTCGAGTGGGGTCAGCTTCCCTGACAGCAACCTGGTGCTCTTCGGCGCCAATGACTTTTCTGATGAAGCCGATGTCGCGGCTCGTCCTTTACCGAGGAAGTCGAAGTCCAAGACGGCGGCTTTCGTCTCGGACTTTCGCGATCTTACCGTCGGCGACTACGTTGTGCACGTAGAGCACGGCATCGCCCGTTACATGGGGTTGAAGGAGATTGAGCAGGACGGCATCAAGGTGGAATTCATGGTCCTCGAGTTTGCCGAGGCGGCGCGTCTTTATGTTCCGCTCACCCGGCTCGACCTGATTCAGAAATACCGGTCCACCGATGCCGGTCCAGCGCCTGTGCTCAATCGTTTGGGCAGCCAGCAATGGGCCAAGACTAAAGCCCGGGTGCGCAAGGCCATGCAGGACATGGCCGATGAGCTGCTCAAGCTATACGCCCAACGCAAGGCAGCCCAGGGGCATTCCTTTCCTGCGGATAATGAATTCCAGCGCGAGTTCGAAGACGCCTTCGACTACAACGAGACCGAAGACCAGATATCGGCTATTGCCGATATCAAGCGCGACATGGAATCGCCGTTACCCATGGACCGTCTGTTGGTTGGCGATGTGGGCTACGGCAAAACCGAGGTCGCCATGCGCGCCGCCTTCAAGGCGGTGCAGGACGGCCGCCAGGTAGCGGTGCTGACCCCGACCACGGTGCTGAGCTTCCAACACTTTGAAACCTTCAAGGCCCGCTTCAAGCAGTTCCCCATCGTGGTGGAGATGATCTCTCGCTTCCGCTCTCCCAAAGAGCAGAAGTCGATTCTGGAGCGAGTCGAGGCGGGCAAGGTCGACATCCTGATCGGTACTCACCGCTTGCTCTCCAAGGACCTGCGCTTCCAAAACCTCGGCCTGCTCGTTGTGGATGAAGAACAGCGCTTCGGGGTACGTCACAAAGAGCGCCTGAAGCAGATGCGCCGTGAGATCGATGTGCTGGCTATGTCGGCCACGCCGATTCCGCGCACTCTGCATATGTCTCTGGTCGGATTGCGCGACATGAGCGTGATTGAAACCCCGCCGAAAGATCGCATGGCGATCCAGACGGTGGTAGCCAGATTCGACGAGAAGCTGATCCGCTCCGCCCTAGAACTCGAGCTGGAGCGTGGCGGCCAGGTCTACTTCGTCCACAACCGGGTAGAAACCATTTACGAGATCAGCTCCAAGCTTCGCGAGCTGGTGCCGCAGGCTCGCATCGCAGTCGGCCATGGGCAGATGAGTGAAGGCGAGCTGGAGCGCGTGATGCTGGCCTTCATGCACGGGGAATACGACGTCCTGGTAGCGACCACGATCATCGAGAACGGACTGGACATTCCGCTGGCCAACACCATCCTGATCAGCCGGGCCGACCGCCATGGGCTCTCCGAGCTTTACCAACTGCGGGGGAGGGTGGGCCGATCCAACCGCCGCGCCTACGCCTACCTGCTGATTCCTCCGGAGCAGGAGCTAACCGAAATCGCGCGCCGCCGGTTGGCCGCGCTGAAGGAGTTCTCTGACCTCGGCGCTGGATTCAAGATCGCCGCACTGGATCTCGAACTGCGCGGCGCGGGCAACATGCTGGGCGGGGAGCAGAGCGGCCACATCGAGGCCGTGGGTTTTGAAATGTACACCAGCATGCTGGAGCACGCGGTCAATGAATTAAAAGGCGAAGAGTACCCGCCCCGGGCAACCACCCAGCTCAACCTCGGTATCAGCCTCCGTATCGACGAAAGTTACATCGAGGAAGAGAACCAGCGGCTGCGTATCTACAAGAAAATCGCCGGCGCGGAAGATGAGGGCATGCTGGGCGAAGTGCGAGCGGAGCTGGAAGACCGCTACGGAGAGCTGCCGGTAAGCGTGCACCATCTTCTGGAAGCGGCCAGCCTGCGCCTGCAATGCGAGCGCACCGGCGTGGCCCAGGTGGATCGCAAGCGCGATCAGATTCACATCCGCTTCACAGGCCAGGCCAATATCGATCCCGGGCGATTGATGAAGCTGGTGGCGCAGAATGCGAAGAAAGGTGCGCAGTTCACCCCACAGGGCGTTCTTCGTTTCCCTCTCAAGGCGACCGAGCCGGGAGAAGTTTTGGATGAGATACGGGCTCTGCTGGTAGCGCTGGCGGCAAGCGAAGAGGCCGAGGTGGCGGTCCCGCAGCAGCGTCGGTAGCACCGTGAGGAAAAATTTAGTCGTGCCCTGAAACAGGGCGAAAGACAAATCGAATTGTAGTCAACACCGGAGAAGCTGCCGCTTGCCTTGTAAACGAATCATGATCGTACTGGCCGGGTTGGCTGTCGCTGCGGCCGGCTGCTCCAACAAGACCCCGACGCCTGTTGATTCGGCGCAGGCGCAAGGCAGCGCAGACGCCTCGCTGCGAACGCTGGCCGACGAATACTTCGACCAGGTCTACCTCCCGTACGCTCCTTCGAACGCCACGCTTGACGGTTTTCATCAGTACGACGCGCAGCTTGAGGACTATTCGCGCGCCGCGGTCGAGCGGGAAACAGCCGACCTGGAGCGGTTCGAGGGCAAATTTGCAGCCGTTCCGCCGGCCCAGCTCGATTTAACCAGTCAGGGCGATCTGGAACTCCTGCTGGGGAACATTCACAGCACGCTGCTTTCGTTGAACACGATTCGCCTGTGGGAGAAGGATCCGGACTTGTATTCGAGCGGAATTGCAAATGCGGCGTTCGTCCTGATGGAGCGCACCTTCGCTTCGCCCGACGACCGCCTGCGGTCGCTGATTGCCCGCGAAAAGCGGATGCCTGCAGCCTTGGACGCGGCCCATGAGAATCTCAAGAACCCGCCGCGGATTTATACCGAGATAGCCCTGGAACAGTTACCGGACATTATCACTTTTTTCCAATCGGATGTTCCCGCCGCCTTTAAGCAGGCGCGGGATGAGCAA
>CAVYFF010000003.1:0-106458 GCA_963767745.1 uncultured Acidobacteriaceae bacterium
CCCGTGAACTTTGCTCTTTGACGGGCCATCCTGCGAGCCCAAACTCAGGTCAAGGTGTGTCCGCTCGGTCCGCGGATGGTTTAGATGTGGGGCATTCACCCTTGAGAGCCTCAATTAGGCTCGCCCAGCCTCGTCTTTGATCCGGTCCAGGAGATCGGTCGTGTAAACGGGCTTCGCTTCGGGTGTAGAGGTATGCCGCCAGCAAGTTGACGACGTGCTCATCCATGCGATCCGCAACCCATCTCCCAGGCTCAAAGAAAGAGCCATGGATTCATGACTTATGTCCATTTGCAGACAATTTGATCCCGCGAGGCAGCGGCACGTCGATCAATACAAAGTGGGCGAATCAGAAATTCGGGCCGATGGCGTGGGACGGAAAAGATGATGCGCACCCCGACGGACGCATTGCTGACGCGGAAGCCAACCCCGAGTTTCCCGCACCACCACGCGGCTATTGCGTGTATGCTCCGGTGAACGATTAACCCCAAAGTCCCTTAAGGAGCCTCTTGTCAAAATTGGTCGTCGTCCCTGCGAAGCGGCAAACCGCTCTCCAAACACGTCGCCGCCTCAAGATGGCCGAGTCAGCGCACGCCTATGTACGCGGCAATACCGTCCAGTTCTACGCGTGGTTACAAAGCCGGTCGGTACGCGCATCGATTCCGGCCGGACCGGATATCTGGATCTGTGGCGATTGCCACACAGGCAACATCGGGCCGGTCGCCGATATCGAGGGCAAGATCGATATTCAGATCCGCGACCTCGATCAGACGGTGATTGGCAACCCAGCTCATGATCTGGTCAGATTGGGTCTCTCCTTGGCTATGGCAGCGCGGAGTTCCGACCTGCCGGGCGTGACAACGGCCCTCATGCTGGAAGAGCTGATCGTCGGTTACATCTCCGGGTTGGGTGGTCGTTTCGCCCAGCTGGATTCGAAGAATCTGGAACCCATCAAGCGAGTCGTGCGCCGAGCGAATCAGCGACACTGGAAACACTTGGCGGAGGAACGAATCGAGGGCGTCGAGCCCAAGATACCGTTAGGGCCAAAATTCTGGTTGCTCACGAGCGAAGAGACAAGGCAATTGGAAGAGCTGATTGCGAGCGATGACCTGCGCGCATTGTTGCGGCGCACGGACCAGGACATCTGCGATGACAAGATCCGCCTGGTCGATGCGGCTTATTGGATGAAGGGGTGCAGCTCGCTTGGCCGTCTCCGGTACGCAGCCCTCGTTGGTGTTGAGAATAAAAAGGGAGTGAGCTACCGGCTCCTGGACGTGAAAGAAGCTGCCGCGGCTGCCGGCCCTTACGCAAAGAATGCCGGAATGCCGCGCAATAATGCGCAACGAGTGGTAGCCGGCGCGAGCGCGCTCTCCCCCTTTTTGGGTGAGCGCATGGTGGCGGCACACATCGTAAAGAAACCGGTTGTGGTCAGAGAATTAAGACCGCAGGATTTGAAATTCGAGTTGGAGAGATTGCAACAGGGGGAGGCAATTGCCATTGCGCGGCTCATGGCGGGTGTGGTGGGGCGTGCCCACGGAAGGCAGCTTCCGTGGCAAGAGCGGAGAGCCTGGATACGCTATATAAAACAGCGGCACAGCAAGGGGCTCGATGCTCCGCGATGGCTTTGGAGCGGGGTGCTCGATTTGGCCGCACTACACGAGGCCGCTTATCTGGAACATTGCCGGCAGTACGCCCTGGGTAAAACTCCCAGAGACGCAAGTTAAAGCCGTCTAGTTTTGTAACCCGGCGGCGGAGCCATCCCCGAGGTGATTACTCGCAAAATAAAACGTCAATTACGCACGAGCGATCTCAGGACAGCATCATACCCGTCAAGATAGGCCAACGAATCCCACCTGGTTGTCGCCGTATTCGTATTCGCCTTCAACGGAGAACTTATGGAAAGCACAAAAACCGCGAATTTGGGGACAGCCGGCGTGCGCTTAGCACTGAACGACGCCGGTGGAAACGAAGCCAACAAATCAGGTGTTTCCTGGCCCGCAGTCTGGGCGGGTGGCTTTGTAACAGCCGCCCTATCGCTTATTCTGCTGGCTCTCGGCACGGGCCTCGGCTTTGCCTCTGTGTCGATCTGGTCAGGTTCGGGCGCGTCGGCCTCCAAAGTAGGCGCGGCCGCAATTCTTTGGTTCATCATTATCCAGTTCATCAGCGCATCGATGGGTGGCTATCTGGCCGGGCGCCTCAGAACGAAGTGGACAGGTATTCATAGTGACGAGGTCTACTTCCGGGACACCGCGCACGGTTTCCTGGCCTGGTGCGTCGCATTGGTCGTAACTGCCGCTTTCCTCACCTCCGCGGCCACTGCACTTATCGGGTCGTCAGTAGATCCCACACGGAGTGGAGCCTTAGCCTCGCACAGCGACCTGACGCCAAACGCTTACTACATCGATTCTCTCTTCCGTTCGGATGGCTCGAAGCCGGAGACTGAGGTTGGACCGGCCAGCCGTGAAGCGGCAACCATCTTCGTGTTTGCCCTTCACCGCGGCGAACTTGACCCCGGCGATAAGAGTTACCTCGATCGGATGGTGATGGCAAAAACAGGCACGAGCCAAGCCGACGCGGATAAGAGGGTGTCTGACTCTTTCGCAAATGCCCAGACGGCGTCGGAAGCAGCGCGCAAAGCCGTCGCGCACACCCTGCTGTGGACATTTGTCGCCCTACTGATCGGCGCCTTTTGCGCTAGCTTTGCCGGAACCATTGGGGGCAAGCAACGCGACCGTGTGGTAGCGGTCTGAATTTTTCCACGTGACCACAACGGCTTGCGTTTCTCCAAGCCATTTTATAAGGAGCTTTCTATGCGTTCGATCCTGCTCTTACTGCTTGGTGTTCCCATTCCAATAGTCATCTTAATCGCGTTATTTAGCCACTAGCAGTTTCTGGCGAGCGGTGAGACACTCTGGCGGGGTGCCCAGGGCAACCGCACCCTTGGGCACCTGGCGTGAACTTCGGGCGCTGTCAGGGCTCGTGAGTGTCGACTTCGCGGCAAACGATTTCCAGGTTGACGAAGGATGCATGGCCAGTGTGTGTTCAACCTGGAAAATGACCCCGCAGTCCAAACTGACCTATTTGTCCCAATTGCAAGAAGGTTCAATGTAGGGCATGTGAGTGCAAAGCGGCGGCAGTCATGAACATATGCCTGCAGACCCGAATGTGCACGATGTTGCCGGTGTGGCAATCGCCACAGATCCGCTATCGCTGGTCGGAATCGATGCGCGTATATACCTGCTTTGTAGGCACTTGTAGAACTGGACTGTATCGCCACGCCCTAGGCGTGTGCTTATCCGCCATCCTAAGGCAGCGTGTTGGAGGGCGGTTTGCCGTTCGTAGGGGCGACGGGATATTTTGACAAGAGGCTCCTTAAACGACCGCAGGTTAGTCGATCACCGGAGCATACACGGAATAGCCGCGTTGTGGTGCGGGAAATTCGGAGTTACCCTCCGCATCGTTGGTGCGTTCATCCGGGTGCGCATCACATCCTTGCCATCCCAGCCACCGGCTCGAACTTCTGATTTGCCCACTGGTTTTGATCGACGTGCCGCTCCACTGGTCGCCCATGTCACTGACGGGCTTGAGGAAGCGATTGATTCTTCAAGGACCGCGAACGCGACTGAACAGCAAGGTAATGTTCCGCAAACCGCAGAAAACAAGAAGCATAATGATCGATTTTCGGTACACTGGCGGTACACACGTCAGCTCAGAATGCTTGGCCTAAATTGCGGTAAATTACGGTCACTCAGCTACTTAGCGCTACGATGGATTACGGTAACATTTGCTGTATTTTCATAGACATGCGGTATTCTCGGGAAACTCAAAATCCGCCGAGGGCAACCTCGTGGGGGTTCGACCCCCCCTCCCGGCACCATACAAATAAGGTCTTAAGCTGAATTGGCCTTTCCAGAGCGGAGAGGCCAAAATCGTTTCGCAGCTGTATTGATGGCTGATGGGCATCGGATGAATCTCAGTGTAGAAGATACCGGACTTGAGGTCCTCGATTTGAGGACAGACGCCGCTCACGAGATCAACAATCCATTGCAGAGCATGACGAACGCCGCCTGCCTCGTTGAGGAAGGTACCGGTGAGCTGGATCCCAGGCTATTGGGCCGCGAACTCTCGAACAAACTATACTTAGCGTTCCCAAACAAAATTGTCATCCCGAGCGTAGCCGAGGGATCTGCGGTGCGCCCTTCGGGCTTCCCAGATTCTGGAGTTCTCACGCAGACTCTTTAGCTCCTGCCGATTTTACGGTGACAAGGGCTAAGTCGTGCCCTGAGTACAACCAAAAAAGTTTGTCGCTTCCAGGTCTAGCAAAAGGCGACCGGTCATTGGGGTACGGTCGCCAGATGAATGGACCATACATCTGAAATCAAGTCTCGCCTCGAGAGAACCTCGCCAGTCGAGGCATCCAACCGCACCAGACCCACAGAAGTCCAGGTTGGGTCTCTCACGTCAACGCCATAAAACTGCTTGCCGTCCGCACTGGAAATCAGCGACGCAAAATGGAGATCAGAGGCCCAATGCGCCAGTATCCTCCCGCTTTGTGGGTCGACTGAGAACACGCCGCCAGTCAACTCGTTTCTGCTGCAACGGGCGCCATCTCCTTTGCCTCCGAATCCTTCAAAGAGAAAGAGCCGACCGCCGGCACTCAGCAGGCCTTGTTCCGGCAGTTCGCCACATTCCGGAGGAGCCTCGGGGAGGATAATCCTCACCGGCGCCTCCAACTCGGAGGCATTTACCCGCCAAAGTTCGCCGGTCGTCGAGTGATAACCGTAGAGGTAATAGGCGTTCCCGACCCATGCACCAACAATATGCAGATCTTCCGGCACGGCCAGTCGTCGTACCAGCGTGCGTTTTCCAAAGTCGAAGATGTCGAGTGTCGGCGCTGGAAAGTTCGATGCGCCGAATAGAAGGCGCCCGTCCGGGGAGAAACGTAGGTCGTATACCCCAGGTGCAATCGAACGCGGGATTCTGCGCAGTGGCTGCAAAGTCTGCGTATCGAACGACTCGATCCCTACATTACCTCGCTGTGTCACCAGATATTGACCATCCGGGGAGACCACGATGTCTGCAACGGGAGAGAGCATCTTCGTCATATTCCGCGTGTTGAGATCGAGTGCATACAGAGCACAGCAGCCTCGGAAGTCAGGAGCAAGTCCTTCGCGTAAAAATACGCGTCCGCCGGAACCACTAGCTATTTCGTCAGCCAAAGGCAGCACCTTGATTGACCGCAAACTCTGAAGCGTATCAGGATCGAGCACTTCCACGAGGCCTGAGCGATGCGCTGCAAGCAATACGGTCTGCTCTTGGGCTTGGCCGACAACAAGTGGCAGGAAAAGCAGAATCGCCAGGCAGCAGTGTTTTATCGAGACTAGTCTGACTCGTGGCCGCAAGTTGAGGAAAACCCCGCTCTCCCCCTGTGTCATTGGCGACCTCACACACAAAGTCTACCGCGTGATCGTTTTGATGGCCGTCCTCATTCCCCCGTAGGAAAACATTGCCTGATCTGCTACAAACAGTGGTGCGGGCGAGGTCCGGAGAACTGGTTCCCACCGCATGGATTTCGACCGGGCACGGTAAGGGTGTAAGCGAGTGGGGCCTACCACATTCTCGCGTCTCTTTGGCATTTCTGGCCGCCGCGCGGTCGAGGCCCTCGCGCCGCGCCGAACCTTTGATGATGTCATTCTTTCGCCCGCGACCCGCAGTGCTCTTGAAGCTGCGCTGGCCCAGATTACGCAGCACAATCTGATCTTCAAAAGCTGGGGTCTTGGGGAAAGGCATTCCACCGGCCTTGGCCTTGCCTTTAATTTTGCTGGGCCGCCTGGTACCGGCAAGACCATTTGCGCCGAAGCCATCGCGAATTCGCTCGGCCGCCACCTTCTCGTCGTCCGATACGCCGAGCTCGAATCCATGTGGATGGGCGAGACCTCGAAGAATGTGACCGCCATCTTCCGTACAGCCCGCGAGGAGCAAGCCGTCCTGCTGTTCGACGAAGCGGACGCGATCGCTGCGCGACGCTCGACGTCAGTCGATAGTGGCGCCCAGCGGGAATCAAACAGCGTGGTCAATGTGCTCCTGCAGGAGTTGGAAAGGTACACCGGTGTCGTGATCTTCGCCACCAATCTTGCCGCGAACTTCGATCCGGCATTCGAGCGGCGTATCCGAACGCACGTCCTGTTCGAGTTGCCGGGCGAGACGGAACGTGCCCGGATTTGGAAGGTGCAGTTGCATCCGTCCCGCACGCCGCTGGCCCCCGACGTCGATTTCAACGCTCTGGCGCATGACTACGAAGTAAGCGGTGGAGACATCCAAAATGCTGTGCTGAAGGCGGCCCTGGCCGCGGCTGCCGAGCCAATCCCCGATTCCACAAAGAAAATCCATCAACGTCATTTCCAGTCTGGGATAGAGGAAGTCCTGGCGAGCAAGCGGGTGATGCAACAGTCGATCTTTGCAGAACCAACCGTCACTCCAGCAACCGCGTCGCCGGCCTCTCAACTATTGACTTACGGCCTCGCCGGAACGGCGCTCCTGGTCGCGCTGATCGCCCTTGGAGTAGCGCTGTTCAAGTAGCTTCGGCGTTCATCGGAAAAGGACAGGCGAAGGCCTCTCCAAAGCTCTTGAAAACTTGGCCCCGCAACAAATCCAAGGGTGCCCCCTACCCCGATTTCCTGTGGAACCCGTGGCCCCTACGAACTTTAGGCGCCTTTCCTTACAGAAAGGCGCACACGCGGCACTATCCAGCGCAGCGTACAGGAAATTCGGGGTTATCTCGCTCGTTTTTCGTGAGATGTGGGATACCACATTCCTAAACCAGCAACCGTACCCTAACCGATCCCGCCTGTAGCAGAAGACGACCCAACGACCACAGAATCTTGCAGTGTTCATCGTGTTCCCCCCGCCTCGAAAACCCCATCTACGATAGGACCATGCGTCGCTTGGCACGCCGGGTCCGTCTAATTCTGTAATGAAAGTACGATCGTCAACCAAAGCCCAAGACGGAGAGAATCCCGTAGGCAGAATCCCTGACGGAATCAGTCTGCCGAATCCAAGCTTGTCAGGCTCATCCCAATTCCGTAGCCTCCGGAGGTCCAGTCACGGAGACCCTGTGTTACTGCGTTCCTGCTCAGCCGTGCGACTGCTCCTCCTCCTTAGTCTCTTCCTCCCCGCCTCTCTCTACAGCCAGAACACGCCGACTGACGACAACGGTCACGTCTTCAGGAAGAACGCGCAGATCGTCATTCTCGACGTGGTCGTAACGGGCAGGAACGCAGCCCCCGTCCCCGGACTGCACAAAGAAGATTTCCAGGTCTCAGAAGACGGGCATCCGCAGACCGTCACGCACTTCGAGGAACATCCTGGACCCTCCCAACCTCCCCCGATCCCTCGCCCCGCTCTCCCGCCCAACGTCTTCTCCAACATTCCCGGGACCAGGCCCGCTGATTCTGTAACTGTGTTGTTGCTCGATTCCCTGAACACCCCCCTCGCGGATCAGGGCACGGTTCGTTCGCAAACCCTCAAGTTCCTCAAGACTCTGCAACCCGGGCAGAGAATGGCCATCTTTACCCTCAGTACCCAACTACGCTTTATCCAGGGTTTTACCGACGATCCATCTGTCCTGGCGGCGGCCATCAACCGCAAAGGTCAGGTAAAATCTTCCCCCTTGCTCGATTCCAATTCCGACACAACCGCCCAAAGCCAGGAAATCACCGCCACCCAAAGAGCGATCCGCGGCGGAGAGGGTGATGACGCGGCCTTCGGCGTGGAGCAGTTCATGGCCGACCAAAACTCTGCCCGTGAAAACGAGCGCCTGCTGCTCACACTGGGGGCGTTCCAGCAACTGGCCCGTTATCTCGGCGGAATTCCCGGCCGCAAGAACATCGCCTGGTTCTCAGGCGCATTTCCGATCACGCTCTTACCCGACGTCACCGTGCGCGAAGCCACCGGTCCGCAGCGCGACGATCAAGAGGCAGTGCGCAAGACCGATGCCCTGCTGGCCGCGGCCCAGGTGGCGATCTACCCTATTTCTTCGGAAGGTGTGTCCACCGGTAACTTCTTCAACGCCGAGACCGACGCCCGCCAAAGCCAGCAGCAAATAACCACGGCCCGGCAGGCCGACATGCAGGAGCGGATTGGGGCTCACGCCGCCATGGACGTAATCGCCAGGAGCACCGGAGGCAAGGCGTTTTACAACACCAACGGTTTGCAGGATGCGCTGGCCAACGTCACCAGCAACGGATCGCATTACTACACCCTCACCTACAGCTCCGCCAACCAGGCCACAGACGGGCGATTCCGCAAGATTCAGGTAAGGCTGGCCAATGCGCCCGGCTACCAACTCGCCTATCGCCAGGGTTACTACGCCGACGACGGCAAGAGCAGCCACGCAATGGCAAAATCGAATCTGAAGTCGCCAGCGAAAATCCAACCAACCGACCCGCTCTCTCCGCTCATGCGCCCAGGCCTGCCGGTTTCCACCCAGATCCCGCTCACCGTGCAAGTGTTGCGCAGCACCGGCCAGCCCGTCGCGGCCGCTGACCCCAACGGGAAAGGCCCGCTCGCCCGCTACCTCGTGCACTTCTTCATTCCGCCGGGCGCCCTGCAGTTCGACCTCGCACCTAACGGAAATCACGAGCTCAGCGTCGACGCTGCCCTGTTGATCTACGATCACGATGGCAATTCGCTCAACTCGATAATCCGCAAGATCGATCTCGAGATGGATGCCGCGCACTACGCCACAGCAGCAGCCAACGGTGTCAACTTCCGTCTGCAGATCGATGCGCCGCACGATGGCGCCTTTTTGCGCGGCGGAGTCTATGACTTGAAGTCCAACCTGTCCGGAACACTTGAAGTTCCGCTCAGCTCCATTGTCACTCCAGCCCCTGCGGTCGCTCCCCGATAACTAGACGTCCAACAGGTAGGTTACTTCGCGCTACGATCTTTTCTTTAGGCTCCCGCCGAGGCTTGCGGCTTGGTTGGCGGTTTTGTTGCCCTATCGCGCCGCAATCGCATGCCGCGGGGCCAATTCACCTTGAAAACTATACTTAGCGCTCCCACGCAAAATTGTCATCCCGACCGGAGCGTAGCGTAGTGGAGGGATCTGCGGTGCGCCCCTCGGGTTTCCCAAATTCCAGAGCGACAGTGCAGAGTTCTCACGCAGACTCTTTAGCCCCTGCTAAAACCCGGTGACCAAGCGATCACAACTGATTTATGACGACAGGGAGTCATCGTCCGTTCTTATGCTACGGTCGAGGTATATCTCTAAGAATCTCTGCCGGTATCCACCAGATAGGCCCTCCGCAGACTACGTGACCATCGGGCATGGCGCCACAGGGAATCGGCCAGGGCTTCGTTTGGCCCGCTTTATAAAGGTCGTGGATTTCTTTTGTAGTCTTGATCTCCCGCTCTTTGCCGTCAACTTTTATCATCGTTTTGATTCCAAGTTCGGCCAGCTTCTCGACGACATTCGCAGTTTCCGTTCGACCGCGACCCATATGCCCAACGAGGCCGCGCACAAGCAATTCAGTGGTTTGTGCCTGCTCGGAAGCTCGTGCCGGGTCGCCGCCGTGAATCCAATGCCAGAGTGTGATTATCCAGAACAGGTCCATTGTGTGGGCGAAATACAGTTCCTTTTCATCGGCCATTGTCCGTGGTTCCTCTCGTGGTAAAGGGTAGCTGTGACGTGGGATTGCTTGGGGCCATCTCACCGCTGCTTATTTGCATTCTTTGAAAATCAGTTCTTGTTGCGCCGTAATCTCCTTGGAAATGAGTTTTAGGAGCTGCGTTTTGTGTTCTGAAGCTGGTAGGCGTTCGAAGCGGTCTAGCGCGTTAAACAGGGTGCCCAACTCCATCAACAGAGTCTTGCAATTGTTCATGGTGTTCCTCCTCAGTAAGTAGTGATCGAATGGGCTCGTACGTTACACAAAACGAGATGGCTTCCCAATTTCGTTCGGGTTTGAACTCTAAGGGAAATGGCTCACTCTCTAATCGAGTGAGCCATTTTCATTAGCTTCATGTCGCAGCAACCTGTTCTAAGTGTGTTTTGCGTCGAGGTAGGGTGCAATCGATTGACCTCAAAGCACAAACCCGTACGACGGACGCTCAGCTTAAGAGGGCAAGTACCTTCTCGACCATTGCCTCAACCACAATATCCCGATCGAGACCGAGCGCCTGAACCTCGCCCTGTCCAATCGCGTCGAAGGTTCGCTCGGTTGTGAATAGATGGATTGCGTCATCCTCACGTCGTCCTGGCCGAATTCCCAGCCGGCGGCGGAGTTGAGCGATTACATCCAACTGCCTCCGCCGCTGGCTCCGATAGAACCGCCGCACCTCTTCATCCGTGAAAACCAGTTCTATCAAGGACGCGCGCAGACCACGCCACTTGGTGTGGAAATCGATAGATAGCTTGACCAGTCTTCGTGCAGTCTCTTCCGGTTTTCTGCCCGTCGACAGTTCCGTATCGATCGCGCTCCATTCGGAGGTAACCCACGCCTCGTAGACCGCAAGAAAGGCTTCACGCTTGTCTTTAAAATGCTTATAGAACGTGCCGGTCGCGTATCCGGCCTCTTTTGCAATCTGATTCGAATCGGTTCCGTGATAGCCGGCGCGATTGAAGATCTCCCCCGCTGTGGCCACCAGGCGTGCGCGTGTCTGCTCCGGTGTACCCCGTCTGGGACGATCGGCCATCGGTGCTTTCTTCCTGCGGTTGCTCATGGGAATGTTGACAGCGCTCAATTCCTGATGATAGTAGTATCACCTATAGTGATACAAGCTTCACTAACGCACAGGTGGCCTTATGCGCATGCTTTTCCCTATCGCGAGAATCCTGTTTTCCTTGATCTTTCTCACCGCCGCCCCACGTCACTTTTCAAGCGAGGGAATAGCACACGCCGCAAGCTTGGGCGTTCCTTTTGCCCACCTGCTCGTTCCCTTATCCGGAATCATGGCGATTGTCGGCGGATTAAGCGTCGCTCTGGGTTACAAAGCGCGCTGGGGAGCCTCGGTTTTAGTCGCATTCCTCGTGCCCGTCACCTGGATGATGCACGCTTATTGGAATCAGACGGATCCGGTCGCGGTTCACATACAGCAGGCAATGTTTGCCAAAAATCTGTCCATGCTCGGCGCAGCACTTCTTATCACTCAGTTCGGAGCCGGCCGCATCAGCATCGACGATCTGAAAAAAGACCGGATGCTGCCGCGTGAGGCTTATGCGAAATGAGTCCTTATTGACAATGGGGCCTTATTCGAAATGCGACGCATTCGCCGCCCCAGGACGCAAAACGCGCGACGCAGGCTATCGCTCCGCTGTAGGCGCGCAGGAACCCCGAAAATATATCTCGCTTGATGGTGTCTCCATCGCTTACACCGATTCGGGGGGAAGCGGTCCCGTTCTCATCTGCCTGCACGCCATCGGGCATGGCGCGCGCGACTTTGAGGACCTGGGCCGTAGATTGAGTCCTCAATATCGCATGATGGCGTTGGATTTTCCGAGTCAGGGAAACTCCGGCGCGGACTCTCACCCGGCCAGTGGTACTCGATACTCCAAACTGCTGAGTGATTTCATCGAACAGCTCGATCTTCCATCCGTCACTTTGCTGGGCAACTCCATAGGAGCTGCAACTGCCATCCGATACACCCACTTGCATCCTGAGCGGGTGCGGGCGCTCGTGCTATGCGACAGCGGAGGATTAGGCCCTCCTGATAGACTCAGTCGCGTTTTCATCGGAGCATTTGTTCAGTTCTTCGCCGCGGGAAGACGTGGGGCGTTCTGGTTTCCCTGGGCCTTTGATAAGTACTACCGTAGGGTTCTGTTGACAGAACCGGCACGTCAACAGCGCGAGAGAATTGTTCGCTCAGCTTACGAGATCGCCCCCACGCTCGAAGAGGCATGGAGGAGCTTCGCGAAACCCGAGGAAAACTTGTTGCCGATCCTGGACGAAATCCGTTGCCCTGTGCTGCTGGCGTGGGCGAAGAACGATGCCATTCTTCCACTCAAGCGCTCCGAACCAGCCTTTGAGCAATTTCCCAATCATCATCTGGAAGTATTCGAAGGAGGTCACTCTGCATTCCTCGAAGACCCGGATCGATTCGAGCAGTCGCTCCGTAAGTTTTTCAACAAAACCTGGTGACAAACGAAACCTGCTGTCACCAGGTTGTCGGGGACAGTTTGGAACCGTGCCTGTGATTCGACGACGATTCCTACGTTATCCATCCGTTTGAGCGCCATGCGTCGACTGTACAAGATGTCGCGCGGCTCGACGCCCGCTGTGCGAAAACTCGTGCCATCGCACGCTCTCTCCCCAACGAACTACACACGGAAGATTCGCGCCGGAAAATCCCGCTGCAATCGCCCCTATCGTCCGCAAGTAACCTCTGGTTGAGTACTCCTGGTCAGAAAATGCATCTCGCCCCTTACATCAATCCTGAAAAGGCGCTATATCTCAAAGCAGACGATATCGACAGGACGCAGCTTCTCACGCGGCGCGTCCATGTCGGCAGTTGCCCCCGGTTTGGGGCGCCGCCAGTTTGGGGCCTTCAGCGTGAGCGAGGGATAGCTTAACCCCTATCCTGTGGTACACCCGATCCCTGTCCAAAATTAAACCAACACCAGTCAAGAGCGGCCCACTGCCACTCTCAACCCTTGTGCGTCACTAACCGGTAGCAAACAAACCCAGACAACTCCGCTCCCCCAAATCTTCAGCAAACGAGGAACAGACCCACCATGCCAAAAAATACAGTCACCGATCCAATCACTGATCAGGAAATGGCCTTTGCTCACCTGGTCCTATCCGGAACCATGACCGACCGTCAAGCCGCCGAAGCGGCCGGTCTCAACCCCGACAACGCCGCCTACACCAAAGCCAAGCCCCGCGTCCGCGACTACATGATCGAGCACCGCAACGCGGTTAGTGAAAAGCTGGTGGAAAAGGAAGTCGAAGGGCTGCGCAAGCTCAACCTTGGTCGCGACCAGGTCCTGGCCCGGCTCTGGGAACTCGCCAATCTCAGCCACGAAGTAACCCGAGGCTCCATCGTCGGCCAGATCAAGGCCGTTTCGCTGATCATAGCCATCGAAGGACTGATTCCCGGCCGCCCCTCCCCACCCGCAACGCAACCCACGCCCGTCAAAGCCGAAATCTACGCCGCTGAGTGGCTCGGTAAACAGCAGCAGGGTAACGACCCAGGCGATGCCGTCATCCCCCCGGAAGCCAAACCCGCCGCCAACCAGGTCTCCCGCCCGGAGCATGCTCCCCAGCCCACTCCTCCACCTGACCAAATCCCCAGCCCTCTCAACCCCTGCGTCATTCCCGAAGGGAGAATGAGGGTTCCCGATGCGACCGGCGGCGCCTACGATGCAGTTCCGGACACCAGGCTGCCCTTTTCTATACAAAAAGGCCGCTTTGGCAATCGCCGTTGAATCGAAAAAAGGCCAAATTTTATCGAATTTTACAAACTATGCCCGATCGCGTGGAGCGTGACGTAGGTCCCGGAATGGGCGTAATCGGGTGTGGTTTCGGGTGAGATAAATGTGAGCTGACCGGTACAAGCAGAAATACATGGAAACAGCATTTCCCTCAGCTGGTCGCCTAAGGGCATCTCGCCCTCCATGGCAGTGGATGCGGCGCACGGTACGCATTGCCTTAATCGAGAGCGAAAACTCTTGCTGACGCAAGTACAGCCCTTGGTTGCAGCTTGAGCCGCGTATTTAGTAGTCGCTGACCACCTGCACGGCTTTCACACTGTCCAGCATCCGGTTGCGGTTTCCATCCTCAGCAAACCTTAAACGGCCAATGTCTTCTGCATCGCTTTCGTTCGCAGCATAAATTCGGTAAGCGATGCTGCCGGTCATATGGTACTTGCACTGGACAAGATATTTGCTGAATTTCGGCTTTTCTAATCCTGCTGTCAAAATAGCTTCTGCCGGCTGTATCTCAACCGCTTCTTCTATCGGCATTTGTTGGGCTGGTGGGGATCCGGATTTTGAGGATATCGACTTCGTTTCACGAGACATGGATTGCTATTGTGACCCTGTTCCGACGTTTGTCGAGAAAAAAATGATTGACTGTTTTTCTCTCGACGCTGATCCGCGAGTGATGACATTTTGCCCGCATACTCCGCGAATATCTTTGGGGGCAGAAGACCAGTCCTTTCGATCTCTCGGTTGTTCAGGAGGCTGATCGGCGGCATGGGTCAGAAGCACCCTTTACGGCCTGCATCGCGGTTCAGTAACATCCGGTCACATAGTTCTGGCGCGTTTGGCCATTGCCATTTCTGTGCTTGCTACGAGCGTGAGGAGCCACCATGTTGAACAATTTCCGCGCCATAACCCGTCGCCGGTTCCTTTCCTCCAGCGCGGCCACCGCGGCCTATACGATGATCCCCAAAACCGCGGCCGGCCTGAGTACCGCGGATGATCCGCAATCTACCGCTCTTCCCACCCAGAAGTGGCGGGATGAAGGCGTCATCGATCTGTCCAAATCTCCTCACGCCAAACTCAAAACCGTTCCCGTCCACGCGGTTGAGATCGAACCAGGCTTTTGGTCCAGGCGCCGCGCCATGAACGTCGAATCGAGCATCCCCAGCATGCACGATCAGTTGATCGCGCACGGTCGTATGGATAACTTCCTGCGCTTGACCAACCAATCGGCTGCTCCGCAGGTTGGGCCCTACTACTCCGACTCCGATATCTACAAATGGATGGAAGCAGTCGGCTTTGTCCTCCAGTCCGGCGATCGCCCGGAGTTGCGCAAGACCACCGAAGGCATGATTCGCGCCGTCGTTGCAGTGCAGGAGCCAGGCGGCTACCTGAACACCTACTACGTGGGCGACCACAAATCCGAACGCATGCTGCCGCACTCCCAGCAGGTGGGGCATGAGCTCTATTGCTTGGGTCATATGCTGCAGGGTGCCATCGCCTACTACCGTGCTACCGGTGATCCCACGCTGCTCAATGCCGGGATTCGCTTTGTCGATGATTTTCTGCTGCCCAACTACGGGCCTGGACCGAACCAGAAGCCGATTGTCGCCGGCCATCCGGAGATCGAGATGTCGCTCATTGAGCTCTACCGTACGACAGGGAATCGCCGCTACCTCGATCTGGCCGGCTACATCCTGCATGGCGATGACCGGCTCTCTCTGAAGCCGCGAGACATCGTTTATATGTATTGCGGCATTCCCTTTACCTCGCGCACTAAGCTAGAAGGTCACGCGGTACGCGCGATGTACGCCTGTTGTGGGGCTACGGACTACTACCTGGAAACCGGGGATCCAGCTTACTTGGAAACCCTCAACACCCTCTGGCACGATCTGTCGGAGCACCAGATGTACATCACCGGCGGCGTTGGCGCGCGCAGCGAAGGTGAGGCGTTTGGCGACGCCTATGAGCTGCCCAACGCCCGTGCCTACGGCGAAAGCTGTGCCGCGATCGGCAATATGATGTGGAATTGGCGAATGCTCTCGGCCACCGGCGAGTCACGCTTTGCCGACGTTATGGAGCGTGCACTGTACAACGGCATCAACTCCGGCATGTCGCTCGATGGCAAGCTTTATTGCTATCGGAATCCCCTGGCTCACGATCCAACTTCAGGCGACAAGATCCGCAACCCCTGGTATGACACCACGTGCTGCCCGCCCAACCTTGAACGCACGTTTGCTTCGCTGCCCGGCTATTTCTACAGCATCGCGGACGACGGCGTCTACATTCACCTCTACGACAACTCCACCATGAACTGGCGCCTCGCCAGCGGCACGGCGATCAAGTTGACACAGAAAACCGATTATCCGTGGGAGGGTACGATTCGCCTTTCGGTCGCGCCGGCTAAGGCCGAAGTCTTTACCGTCTACGTCCGCATTCCCGCGTGGTCGCGCACCTCAACAGTGAAGGTCAATGGCGAAGCTGTCGAAGGAGTCGCGGCCGGCAGATATCTGCCCATTCGCCGCAGTTGGAAGGGTAACGATCTGGTCGAGATCGCTCTTGACATGGAGCCGCGCGCGGTCAAGGCCAATCCCGCGGTGACAGAGGACACTGCTCGCGTCGCCATGCAACGCGGTCCAATCGTGTTCTGTATGGAGCAGCTCGATCAGGCTGCGGGAAGAGATCCCCGGGATTTTTACTCCTACACCGCCCGCGTCGGCGCCCAGGGAACAGCGAAATATGAACCGGATCTCCTCAATGGCGTCGTCACGTTGGAACAGCCCGGTTCGTACACGGCCCCTCCCGCCTCGCAGCCTTTGTATGAGCCGGAAACCGCAACCGGAGTTGTGCCTGTTCAGCCAACCGGGCCGACGACTTTGAAACTGATCCCCTACTACGCATGGGCGAACCGCGAGGAATCTGCCATGCAGGTCTGGATCCCTGAAGGACAGAGCGGCATTTGACGCCAATTTGGGGCAGTCGACGCCGGGATCTTTCCTCAGGCGTATTACCGCCATCCACTATGGTTACTTAGGAATCAACATGCCAAATTCTGCACCATCTTGCTTCTGCGGCCCCGCTCCGATATTTCCAACGTAGAAAGCCCTAAGCCAGGCCGTCTCGAAAAACGCTCCAATACGCTGCAGATCTGATTACCAAAGTGCTCATTTTAGGTTACTCAAAGGTCATAGCAAATTCTGTCGCAGCAGCTGATGCTCTTGAACGAGCGGCGATCTCCCCGGGCTTCGCAATCAATATTTTGGGGGAGTATCGATGGCGAATGGACAGAGGGATCGCCGCGAATGCGATCCAGCCCAAAAGAGGCTGAGGAGTTTTATCCCAGCGGGCGTTCACGCCAGCTCAATTTTGTGAGGGCACATCTTCTTCCCCTACGGAAGACAGCATGTTCCGCTCAGTGTTTGCCGAGGTGAGGTCATCAGCAACCGGTTTGGTCACCGGCGATAGACACTTTCTGTAAACGAACCCGCCTCTCTCGCTGCAAGCTCACTTTCAATTGGAAAGAAAACGTGCAACTGCACAGGAAAGAAGGTGAAGACATTGACCCTAAACCTGGAACCGGACCAACCCCGGGAGACACGGAAGCTGCCGCGAAGAGCTATTGCAAAGATCACCCTAGCGGCATCATTAACCTGCGGAGTTATAGCGGGGACTGGTATCAACAGTCCTGCTCAGACCTCGCAGCCAGACTCCAAGCAACCACAGACGCCTCCTACAAAAGCGTTCCAGATTGACCGGCGCAGGATAGGCCCCGTAATCCTGGCCGCAAGTGGGCCCACGGGGCAAAGTCTTATATAGCGTTGCAATATTGGATGTAGTTTTCGTTAGGGGAAGGTCTGACGGCATTTCCGCTTGGGCAGAAACTCCCCCCGTTTTACTTGCAGGCGCCAGGGCGGCTATCTTTTGTGTTGCTCGAGAGTGCTCAGCGCGACCGCACAGAGGAGCCGCGCAAACAAGTAGTCGCTCGACGCTTTTTGACTATCCAACAAACGAAGATGGTGGGTAGGGCAGATGACAGGAGTGACTTCATTGTGGCCGTGTACCACATACTTGGCGCGGCACAGCTCCCCCGGAACAGCAAAGCAGGTAGGGCAATAGACGCTGATGGCGTGGCTCATATCGGCTCTCTATATAGTTAGTAACGTCAGGAGCAGAACTACAGGATCTGCGCATTCCTGGCGTTGTTCAGTGTGATCTCAACCGCCAGCAGGATGGCCTGATCGGCCTCGCTGATCGGCTGCACCACCAACCGCTCATACGAATCGCGGAGCCGCTCGAGAGCGGTCATCAGGTCATTATTGCTCTGCATGACACCACGAAACCACTTCTCGAGCTGTCCCTCGCGGGAAGGCTCGGGCACAACGAATGGCAGAACCTTGCAGGATGCTTCGTTTGATCTGGACATGCTTCTCTCATTTACAAAAGGTGAAAGCTTGGAATAGGTAGAGATACGAACGGCGACTCTCCTTGTCTACTACCGAGTCCCTCCCCCGAAAGAATCGATCACAGAGTTTGGAGAATCGCCGTCTGTTGAAGAGCATACTGGTTTCAGCCAGACTTGCCAGAGCCCTTGCGTAACAAACGGCGGGTTTGCGGTAATGCCATATGGTAATGGCGAGGGTCAGCCCATCTTGATGCCATGTTCCCCAATAATGGCAAATACCGACAAAAGATTAGTCGTCCCAAGGAGTTGCCGAACCTGTTTGCCAAGATTGATGAGTTCAAGACTGCACCCCGCTGACCGGCAGGAAACGTAGAGGCGAACCAGGGTGCCGAGTCCCATACTGTCGACCCGGACGAGGTTGGTCAAGTCCAATATGATCCTCTTGGTTTCAGGGATCAGCTGGCTGACCTGGGTATAGAGAATATCGTTCACGCCCGCCACCAGCCTGCCGTTGCACTTCACGACAACCGCGTGGCTGGTACGAGTGATTTCGAGCGTGAGCGGACAGGGTGCTTTATCGGGCATGCGAGGTTAACCTTGTCAGATTTGCTGGATTTGGCCGGCGAACGATTCTCGCACATCAAGCCGCGGATACAAACGATGAATGCCGTCAGAGCGACGCCCCACCTTCCCCTGCCCGCCCTTCTGTCGCAGGTACTGGTTGCTTTTACCATCGAGTTCGACAACGAGTTCGAGCATCAGGTGCCGCACCGGACCACAAACCATGGCGCGACCGCGGGATCACGTCACGTTCCCTGGCTGGTTTCCAGGGTCATGTGGTCGAAGTTCATGCGCTTCGTGGATGAACAGGGAACCACGATCCGCGATTTGCAGCGTCTGTTGCGGATGCCAGCTAAGGACGTGCGCATGTGGGTAAAGCGCATGAGCGAGTGGTGGGGTTACGTCGTGGTCGAAAAGCGGATGCATCCCGATGCGGTGGTCGTCCCCACGCAGGGAGGTCGAAAGGCACTTGAGGTATGGCGAACGCTGGAGGACCTGATTGAGACGCGGTGGCGGGAGCGGCTCGGCGCGGATACCGTCGCCCGCCTTCACGAACGGCTCTCCACCATAGTCAGTCAGATCGATGTTGACTTGCCCGACAGTCTCCCGATCCTGGGCTATGGCCTCTTCACCAGTGCGCCCGAACCAGCCGAGGCGGCTGTAATCACCAGGCTCTCTCTGCCTTCACTGCTCTCCAGGGTGCTGCTGTGGTTCGCGATTGAGTTCGAACGAGAGTCGGAGGTTTCATTGGCCATCAGCGCAAACGTCCTGCGGCTAGTGGGCGAGGAAGGGACCGCGGTTCGTCATCTCCCGCGGATGGCGGCAGTCTCGAAAGAAGCGATCGCGACGTCGCTGAGCTTTCTGACTAAGCGAGGATACGCCGCCAAGGGGGGAAAGCTGCTTCTGCTAACCTCGACGGGGCGCAAAGCACAAGAGACCTATCGCCAACGGGTATGGGCCATTGAGGAACGATGGCAGGCACAGTTTGGCACGAGCGCGATCGGCCATCTTCGGGAATCGCTCGAGAGCCTGGTCGGTGACCCGGCCGCGCAGCGCTCGCCCCTGTCTCGTGGTCTTGATCCCTATCCCGACGGCTGGAGAGCATCTGTCCCAAAACCCGAAGGACTGCCACACTACCCGATGATCCTGCACCGCGGAGGGTTCCCCGACGGTAGCTGATGCATCTGATGTATGATGTTTGATGTAGAGACTGATATGCGGACTACTCTGGCAATTGATGACGATGTTTTAACCGCGGCTAAGGAAATGGCCGCGGCGCAAAACAAGACGGTAGGAGAGGTTATCTCCTCGCTTGCCAGGCAGGGATTGAATCCAGTCAAGTCCAGGCGTAAGACGCGAAATGGAGTTCCCCTTCTACCAGTGCGCGCCGGCATTTCCAGGGTGACCTCTGAGTTGGTGCGTCAACTGCGCGAGGAACTGCGTTGACGCGATTCCTTTTCGACATCAATGTCCTCATCGCTCTGATCGACCCGAGTCATATCCAGCACGATCGGGCGCACGAGTGGTTCGGCGGCTCGGGGCGACGTGCATGGGCCACCTGCCCGCTTACCGAGAATGGTGTTTTGCGCATCGTCGGGCATGCCCGGTATCCAAATTCTCCTGGTTCGCCGGCGGTAGTTGCAGAGTTGCTATCAGAGTTGTGTGCATTGCCCGGCCACGATTTCTGGCCCGATGACATTTCGCTCCTGGATGCAGAACGTGTCGATGGCAGCCGCCTTTCGGACTCCACGCAGGTGACAGACAGTTATCTCCTGGCCTTGGCCGGCGCACACGGGGGACAACTCGCCACCTTCGACCAACGGCTGGTTTCGGATGCTGTTGTCAATGGAGCGCGGGCACTTCATCTGATCCGCTGACCCTACTTGACGGCAACTCATGGCTTCACTCACAGCATCTTGGACCTCGCCTTGAGCGTATGAGAACCGGGCGATGGGAACGCACGGTAATCTTTTGTCTTATCGCAAAGCGGCGACGCGCTGCTTCACTTCTGCTCTCACCTTCGAAATATCCTGCTTCAGGAACGCTCCATTCTGTATCAGCAAGTCGCCACCGACGTAAACCCGTTCCAGGTCACGCTCGTTCGCAACGAACACCAGCGAAGCATAAGGGTCGAAAACAGTGCGGAAGCGCGTCGGATCAATCACCAGGAAGTCGGCGAGTTTCCCCGGCTCCAGGCTACCCAGCCGGTCAGCCACGCCGAGCACGTCCGCGCTGCCCATCGTTTGCAACCGCAGCACATCATACGGACTCATAATCGTCGCATCCTCGTACTTGTCGCGGATCGCGTAAAGCCCGGAGCGCATATTCTCAAACGGGTCCGCAAGGTCGGCGCTGGCCTCGCCATCGACGCCCATGCCTACCCGGATCCCAGCCTTCAGGCAGGCTGGGATATCCGCAACGCCCGAGGCCAAGCGCCCATTCGACAACGGGTTCCAGGACATCGCCGCCCCCGCCTTCCCGCTCTCCGTCAGGATGAAGCTGTTGGTGTGGATGAAGTGCCCGAAGATGAGCTGTTTTGAAAGCAGGCCACTATCCATAAACCAGCGAAACTTGCTCTGCTGCTCATACTGCGTCTCCGGCGGCTCCAGGTAGTGGGTCTCATTCCCCAGGTGAAACTCGTCCCCCAATTGCTTCTCCATCACCGTTTGCTGATAGGTATTGTTGAAGGCTGTGAGGCCGCTGATCATGACCGAGAGAAAGTTGCTCGACTTGGGCTGCTTATTCGTCCAATCCAGAAAGGCCTTCAACGGGACCCGCGCTTGTTCCGCTCCATAGCTGGGCTGCACCCCCGGCGCAGTAGCCCGGCCCACCGACATGCTGTGGACAAAGCGGATTCCGGAATCCATCTCCGCGCGGAACCCACTCTGGTCATATTCATCTGCGGTGACTACACCTCTGCCGCGGGTTCGCGCCTCGAAGTTGAAGTTATAAGCTCCAGTAATGCCATGCTCCAGATGGTCGAGCGCGCCATCCAGGGTAAACCAGTACATGTCTTCCGGGCTGGCCTTGGCCGCCGGGGTATAGAGCGCGTCGATCCACGCCATCAGCGTCTTGTCCGCGGCCATCCCGCGAAAGGCGCTTTGCCACAAGTGGCTGTGCGCGGATATAAAACCGGGGATAATCCAATGCCCACCCGCATCGAGGACGTCCTTCGCTTGCGTGCCCGCTGGAGGATCGCCCGCCGCGACCGTCAACAACCGGCCATCCTCGCCAACCAGCAGATATCCTTTCACCGGCTCGCGTTGGCCCTTCGCCATCGTCAGGATGAAGGCATTCTTCACCAGCAGCTTGGCCGGAGTGGTCCCCGTGGACTGCGCGAATGTCAGCCGTGCGCTCGCCAGCGCGACCAACAGAAGTGTCCCGAGCGTGAGGACAACGCGATACGGTTTGGGAGTCATGGAAAAGTACTAAATGAGAGCGCGTCGCAGAACAACAAAAAACGAGAACACGCTATGATGTAGCCTCCTGGACGCTGCAAAAGCGGAGGCTTAAGCCGTGGAACAAGTAACCGAACAGGACCTGGTTTTCCTGCGACGGGCGATCGAACTGGCGCGCGAAGCGCGCGGAGACGGGCGCCACCCGTTTGGCGCGCTCATTGTCAACGAGCGCGGTGAAACCGTGGTCGCTGCACACAATAATGCGGTGCGGCCCAAAGGCGACCCCACCCAGCATGCGGAGATGCTGGCCTGTGGGCAGGCTGCGCAACTGCTAAGCGAAGAAGCGCTTTCCCGGTGCACGCTGTACACCAGCACTGAACCCTGTGCCATGTGTGCCGGCGCAATTTATTGGATCGGCATTGGTCGCGTAGTTTTCGCCTTAGCAGAGACCGGCCTGATGCGCTACACCGGCAGCCACGATGAAAATCCAACCCTCGACCTGCCCTGCCGCGAGGTGTTCGCGCGCGGCCAGAAGCCGATTGCCGTCGCCGGACCTCTCTTGGAAGACGAGGCCGGCAAAGTACACGAAGGCTTCTGGACAAAGTAGCGTCAGACCTGCAACACATCCCCCTCGCGGGCGACCATCTCATACAGCACCGGGTTGACGAAAAAACCAAGGAAAAGACGCGAGATCAGCCCGGCGACAATCACGATTGCAAAAGGCCTTTGCGTATCCGAACCGATGCCCGTTGAGAGAGCCGCAGGCAGCAATCCCAGGCAGGCCACAAGAGCCGTCATCACGATAGGCCGCAACCGCAGCAGCGAAGCCTCGCGGGTCGCGGTGCGGATGTCTCGCTTCTCCAGACGCAGCTTATTGATATAGGAAACAAGGATGACGGCAGTCTCAACCGAAACGCCCATCAGCGCCAACAGACCCAGTGCAGAGGAGACGCTGAACGGCGTGTGGGTTAGCTTCAGCGCGATCAGGGCGCCCACTGGTTCGGTCAGGACCACGCCGAGGGCAATCGTGATCGGAAATTTGAAATTGCCGTAAAGCGCAAACAGGATCATGAAAATAATGAGCAACGCAAGCGGGCCGATGAATTCTATCTGGTGCTTGGCCTCAAGAAATTCGCTGTACTCCCCGCCCCACGCGAGCCGATACCCGGCGGGTAAAGACTTTTCCAGATCGGCAATGGCTTTCTGTCCGGCAAGCACCGCGCCCTGCAGGTCGCGCCCCTCAACGCTGTACTGCACGCCAATGTAACGGGAGTTGTTTTCGCGATAGATGAAAGACGCACCGCCCGCCTCATGGATATTCGACAGCTCGCTCAGCGGGATCTGCTGGCCTCCAGGAGTCCCGACGAGCAGGTTGCCGATCTGCTGCGCATTTTCACGAAATTCCGGCTTCATGCGTACCACCAGGTCGAATAGCTTTTCCCCTTGAATCACCTGCGTGGCCGCCTGCCCGCCGACAGCCGCTTGTACTACCGCCTCTGCGTCCGCAACGTTAATGCCGTAGCGCGCAATCTTGTCGCGATCCACATCGATCAGCAAGCTGGGCTGGCCCAGCTCGCGCACCACGGTTAGTTCGGTAAAGCCCGGCACCTGGGAGAGCCGGCGCTTGATCTCGAGCGCCTTGCTCTGCAACACGTTCAGGTCGGGCCCATAAATTTTTACCGCCAGCGCACTCTTGAGCCCGGTCAACGCTTCATCGACCGCGTCTTCGGCCGGCTGCGTGTAGTTGAAGATTACGCCGGGAAAAGCGCTGAGCTGTTTCTGGATATCCTCTTCCAGCTGGGCTTTGCTGTGGATGCTGCCGCTCTTCCAGGAGGGGTCGTTGTAAGGTTTCAGGCCCACATAGAACTCGTCGTTGAAAAACCCCGTAGGGTCGGTGCCATCATCGGGCCGCCCAAGCTCAGAGCCAACGTCGGTGACCATCGGATACTTCATGAGGATATTGCGAACCTGCGGCGAGAACTTACTCGCTTCCTCGAAGGAGATCGTGTACGGCATGGTTGCGCGTACCCATATCGCACCTTCGTCCAGATGAGGCATAAACTCCCCCCCGATAAACGGGATGAGCAGCAGGGTCGCTGCGAAAATCAAGATAGACACCACCAGGGTTATCTTTGGGTGATCCAGACACCAGTCGAGTTGGATCGCATACTTCTTGCGTAGCCATTCAAAGGGCTTGTTCTCGCGCTCGTGCACACCCCTCTTGAACCAGTACGCGCACATGACGGGAACGAAGGTGAGGGTCAGGATCAGCGCGCCTATCAAGCGCGATCGCCACCGTGTCTGCCATAGGTTTAAACAGTTTTCCCGAAGGCCCGCTGAGCGCGTAGATCGGCAGATAGCCCGCGATAATCACGGCGACGGAGTAGAAGATAGGGCGATCGACATCCTTGGCCGCGGCCATGATCACTTGTTGAGATCGTAGCTTTGGCCCTCACGCTCGCCCAGTTCGCGGAATATGTTTTCCACCATCACCAGGGTTCCGTCGATAAGAATTCCAAAATCGATGGCGCCAATCGAAAGCAGGTTGGCAGGGATTCCTCGCGCATGCAGAAAAATGAAGGAAAACAGCAAGGACAGAGGAATGGTGAGCGCGACGATCACCGCGGCGCGAATGCTCACCAGAAAAGCCATCAGCACGATGAGAACCAGGGCCATGCCCAGCAGCATGTTGTGCTCGACCGTGTCGATGGTCAGTTGCACCAGGTCGCTGCGGTCGTAGTAGGGCCGCACCTTCACGTCGGCGGGCAGAATGTGTTCATTCAGTTGCTGCGATTTTCGCTTCCACGCCCTTGAGCACATTCTGCGTCTGCTCGCCGCGGCGCATCATGATGACGCCTTCGACCGCATCATCCGTTCTTGTTGAAGCCGAATTCGCCCAGGCGCGGGGCGTCTCCGATGGTGACTTCACCGATGTCGCGAATGCGCATCGGCACGCCATTCTGCGAGCCCACGACGATGTTGCCGATGTCCGCAGGTATCGCGCACCAGGCCCAGGCCGCGAACATAATAGAATTGATCGCCTTGCGAGTAGAACCCGCCACCGGCATTGGAATTATTGACGGAGAGCTGCTGCATCACAGTGGGCACCGTGAGGTGGTACGCGTAAAGCTCTTGCCGGGTCGAGCAGCACTTGATACTGCATGACCGTGCCGCCGAAACCGGAATCGTCCGCGACCCCGGGCACCTGCTTGTATTCCCGTTCGACCACCCAGTCTTCGTAAGTCTTCAGCTCCTGCGGCGTGCGGTCGGGGCTCTCGAGGACATATCGATAGACAAGTCCCGACGGGCTGGCGAGCGGCGCCAGCGTGGGGGTCACCCCGGTGGGGTAAGTCACCTCGCTCAAGCGCTGGAACACTACCTCGCGCGCAAAATAGTCGTCGGTGCCTTCGTCGAACGTCATGATGACATCCGAGAGCCCGTAGAGCGAGATCGAGCGCATCACGGACATCTTCGGAACGCCGTTCATCTCAACTTCGGTCGGGACGGTAACCAGGCGTTCGATTTCTTCGGCCGCGTGTCCCGGCCACTGGGTAATGACTTCCACCATCGGTGGAGAGAGATCGGGATAGGCGTCCACCGGCATATGCTGAAACGAGATCGCTCCGCCGACGCAATGAATGCCACCAGCAGCAGGACCAGCAACCGTTGCCGCAAAGCAAACTGAACGATGCGATGAATCATGGGAAGCCTGCCTCCTCAGTGTTGCAGCGAATTGGCAAACTGAAGAAACAGGCTGCCGTCGCCGACAACCCTGTCTCCAACGGAAAGGCCCTTTAGAATTTGCGTCTGGCCATCCTGGCTTTCGCCCAGCTCCACATCGCGCCTGCCAAACTGATTTGCGTCCGTTGGCCACGTAGACAAACGGCTGGTTATTGTCGTCGCGCAGAACGGACGCGTTGGGTACGGCAAGGGCATTGGAAAGGACTCCGGCCGTCACGGTGACCGTGCAATACATATCGCTCTTCAGCTTCTCGCCCGGATTATCCACCACGATGCGCGCTTGCAGCGTCCTGGTGTTTGGATCGAGCGCCGGTGAGACATAAGAGATCCGGCCATGGAAACTGTCGGGATAGGCGTCCGTTTCCACCACCACATCATCTCCGTTGCGAACGTACGCAAGGTCCGCCTGGTACACATTGGCGAGAACCCATACCGTGCTCAGATCAGAAATCGTAAAGGCCTGAGTTTGGCCCGCCTGCACTACCTGGCCGGGCGATACCAGCCGCTCGACCACTTCGCCGCTGATCGGAGCAAGCACAGGAATCAGCGCCGAGGACGGAGCCTTCGCCAGGTCCGCGGGATTCTTGATGCCCAGGATCTTCATGCCCTGCTCGGCCGCGTTCAGGTCCGCCTGGGCCTGGGTGCGGTCCGACTCGGCCTGCTCCAGATCGCGCTCGGCAATGGCGTGGTGCTGATACAGGTCCTGCGCGCGGACATAGAATTTGTCCGCCAGGCGGAAGGAATCGGCCGCCTTCAAATAGGAATCCAGCAGCTGCGAGTAGTCGGGGCTGCTCACGTCGAGCATGGGCTGGCCGGCTTTGACATGCTGCCCGGGCACGACCAGGATCCTGCTGACCGGCCCGCCGACCTGGGTAATGACCGGCGTGGTATTGAACGCGTTGTAGGCCACCGCGCCCGTAAGCCGAAGCGTGTGCTTCAGCGTGGCTTGGCTGCAATCGTGACCACCTGCACGTGCGGCATCTGGTCTTGCGGGAATATTGAAAAGCTGCGGGGTCGCGGACGTCGAGGCGTTGGCGGAGAAGGAGGTCATCTGGCTCGCCTGCTCTTCGGTCGTCGAGTGCAGGCCGTGAGCATGAAGGCGATGGCGAGCGCCATGCTGCAATCCTGCAGTGCGGGGAGTGATGCGTCGAATCATCATGGCAAGCTCCTGGTTCCTACGGCTTCGCGAAGCTGTTCGAGCGCGAGCAGGTACGATGCCAGCGCCTGGCGGTAGCCGAGTTGCGTGGCCCGATAGCTGCGTTCCGCATCGAGAAAATCAAGCAGGCTGGCCGCGCCATGCTTGTAGGCGTATTCGCTGATATCGCGGGACTGCTGCGCCTCGTCGAGATATCCCGAGCGATAGAGCCTGACGATCTGGTCATTGGTGCGCAGACTCTCAAACGCGTCTCTCACGTCCGTCAGAACCTGTCCGTTCGCAAATCTCTCCTGTTCCTGCGCTTGCGTAATGGCGAAGCCGGCGCGTGCAATCTCGCCCTGGTTGCGGTCGAAAATCGGCAGTCTGGATCTGCCCGAAGAGCGAAACATCGTTGATATAGCCCAGGTGGGTGTAGCTGACCTGCCCCGTGACATCCCGTTTGCCAATGGCTTTTTGCAGCGCATGCTGGCTGTTCGCGGCGGTGACTCCCAGCTGCGCCGCCCGCAAATCCGGCCTGTTCTGCAGGGCCTTTGCCTGAAAGTCGTCCAGATTGCCTTTCACCGGCTGGTAGTCGAACGACCCGGCGACGTCGTAGTCCGCGCGCAACCGATTCATATCCGAGCAGTTGCCGCAGATCGGAGAGCCCTTGCACCCGGGCGAGCTTGCGCCGCGGACACGTCCGTCTGGAACTGAAGCAGCTGCAGCTTCATCTTCAGCAGATCGTCCTCGCCGATGTCGCCCGCCTTGTAACGCGCCTCGCTGATATCCACCGTGTCCTGAAAGCTCTTGAGATCCTGGTCGGCCAGCTCCAGCGTCGACTCGGCAAGTTCCACGTTGATGAATCCGCGAGGCAACATTGAAGGTAAGAGTGCGCTCGTTGTCGGCCACCTGCGAGCGGCTCACGGCCGTCACATCTTTGGCCGCCTGCAGGCGGTGTTGCCGCTTTTTGCCGCGCTCAAACAAATAGCTGACGCCCAGATCGAACTGCGCCGATGTTGTCCAGGTAATCGGCGCTGAATTGGCTCGGCTGGAAGATCGGCAGGAACTGCGAGTCGCCCAAAAGCACCGGGTTCGGCCGCAGATTCGCGGTGGTCTCTTCCGCCTCATTCTGCTGGATCGTGGTGCGCGCAGCCAGCAGATTGTGATTGTGCTGGAGCGCCATCTGGATCGCGTCATCGAGCGAAATGGTCACCGCTGCCGGATTCTGGGCCAGCGTCTGCGCCGCCGGCGACGGCGGCTCTGGGCCGGCGGCGATTGCGCCCAGGTGACACACGAAATAGGGACGGTGACGATAAAGAGCAGAAGACGCAAACGTCTTGAACGCATGGGCAGTCAGCCTTCTTAATGAGGGCGGTACACAGATTGGCGTGCCGAAGCAGCACGTAAGCGAGCGGACTGACTATGCGGGGGGAGCGCGGGCGGGAAGGCGTCTGGCGGCGAGCCGGGAAGTAAAGTCATGCCGTTCGGGTTCCGGTCCGAAACCCCTGGGAGCCGGAATACTCACACGAATGCTTGCCGGCGATGGTGCGATGGCTTGATGGCTCAGATGGCAGATCGGGCAGGTGTCGGCGGGTGCGTTGGCGTGATGATGCCAGATTCCGCCCAGGGTCGTCCCGACTACCAGCGCAAGCAACGCGATGGGCAAAACCAGACGGCAGATTTGTTTTAGGTCAGGCACGTTTGAGGTGCATTTAACAACCTTAGAGAGAGGTCCGACCAGTGTAGCTCAAAATGTGCATTCTTACCTCCGCATCGTCCCACCCTGCGGGTACACTGGCTAGATGACGAAGCGGTCCAGGGTTGACCTTGTGGGCGTTGGCTTGAATGCGACGGACACGCTGATCGCGCTCGAAAGCTATCCCGAACGCGGTTCCAAGGTGGAATACAGCGCGGCGAGGGTCCTGCCGGGTGGCCAGGTGGCGACAACCGTGGTGGCTTGCCGGCGCTGGGGCATGTCTACCCGCTACGTGGGCATATTGGGCGACGACACCGCGGCCGCTATTCATCGGGAGGCCTTCAGCCGTGCCGGCGTGGAAGCGGAGCTCATCATCATCGAAGGGGGCACAAGTCCGCAATCGCTGATCCTGGTCGATGGCGGTGGAGAGCGGACTGTACTCTGCCGGCGCGACCCCCGGGTTGCGCTGAAGCCGGCCGATCTGGACCGGGAATGGATCGTGAACGCGCGCGCCCTGCACGTCGATGGCTACGACACAGCGGCCGCGACCGTAGCCGCCGGTTGGGCCCGCGCTGCCGGCGTTCCTGTGATCGCCGATCTGGATGAGCTGTATCCGGGTGTGGAGCGTCTGCTGGAGAACGTGGACTATCTCATCGTGAGCCGCGATATCCCCTGCCGGCTCATGGAGGAGCCGGATTTGGAGATGGCATTGCGTCAAATGCAACGCCGCTTTGGCTGCCGTCTTGCGGCCGCAACCTTGGGTGAGAACGGCGTCCTGGCGTGGGATGGTAAGCAGCTACTCAATATTGCTGCCTATTCCGTACCCGTGGTCGACACCACTGGCGCTGGGGATATCTTCCATGCTGGATTTATCTATGGACTGCTGCAGAATTGGCCTCTGGAGCGGCAACTCGATTTTGCCTGCGCCGCGGCCGCATTGAACTGCACAGCGGTCGGAGCCAGAGGCGGGATTCAGACCGTCGAAGCCATTGAGGAACTCATGGCGACCTGCGTTCGTCACCTTTCTGCTGATTGCGCGACGGTAAATAGCGCCGCGACAAGATAGACCCTTCTCTCAATGTCCTAGTTGATCAAGCGCACTCTGGGCTGCGCTGTGCACAGCGGGGTCGGGGCTCGCCAGCGCTTTTTGATACTGCACCTTCGCTTCCACCGTCTTGCCCTCGCGCAGCAGGATGAAACCCAATCCCAGGTTGGCATCCAGGCGGCCCGGGTCGAGTCGAGTACAAGTTTGAAGCTCGCCTTTGGCCTCTTCGAACTTTTCCTGCGCACCCAGTACGTTCCCTAAGCTGCAATGCGCGTCGGCCAGGTCGGGCTTAAGCCGGACGGCCTCGCGGTATTGCTCGGCCGCCCCATCGGCCTGCCCGTGCGCCAGCAGTACGTCGCCCAGGTCATCGCGTGTCTGTGCATTCTTCGGGTCGAGTCGCGCCGCTTCGCGCAGCTCGGCGATTGCCTGATCGTAGGATTGGGTCAGCGCGAGCGCCAGCGCGTAGCTATGATGCGCGTCGGCATATCCCGGGTCGCTCGCCACCGCCCGCTGGAAGTGGTACTCCGCTTCCGGATAGTTGTGCGCAGCCGCGAGCACATTGCCGAGATTGTTATGCGCCTCGGCGAAATCAGGCTGGCTGCGGATCGCGCTGCGGAACTGAGCTTCCGCCTCGACTGGATCATTCTTCTGCACCGCGACTAGCCCCAGCAAATTCTGTGCTTCCGGCTGCTCTGGATTAATCTCCAGAGCCCGCCGAAGCGCCTGCTGCGCCTGCGGAAACATTCGCTGGTGCAAATAGGCATTCCCTAAATCAGTGAAGAGAGCCTCATCGGCCGGAGGCGATGCAATCGCCTGGCGGAGCACTTCACTCGCCTCCGCGTACTCTCCTTTGCCAATCAGCGTAGCGGCCAGTTGCTTGGTGGCGGGGCGAAACTCCGGCTTCTTGCGCAACGCCTCCTTGTACCAGCGGATCGCCTCATCACTTTTTCCAGCACGCGCGTATCCGTCACCCAACTCAAAGTAGAAGTCCGGTGCGGCGGGTGAGTAGCGAAGGATCGCGCTTTCCAGATGCGCGATGCCGGTGCCCGTGCCGTGCTTGACTTCTGCCGTGGCGATGTACAGTTCATTCTCCGCGCTACGCGGCAGCGGCGAAGGATAGTACGGCGCGACCCCCTCTTTGCCCTGCGGCTCGTTGGCAACTTCGGCTATCGGCGCCAGGAGGTCACGGTCAGGTTTTATCCGCTGAATGTAATGGTCCGTCATCACCACGTGGACTGCGTCATCTGTTCTGCGTTTGGGCATGTGGCATGAGAGACAATCCGTTCCCGCAGGCAAGTTGGCTTTGTGCACAACGGACTGATGGCAGCCCTGGCACACCGCGATGTAATGAGCGTTAGAGGTCGAAGTACGGTAGGACTGGTGAGGATCGTGGCAGGTAAGGCACGTCATCTCGCTCGACCGAAAACACGCGGACATGCGCAAGCGATAGCCAGCGTGCGCGATCTCAAACCGATCGCCTTCTCCGGGGGCGCGATCAAATAACACCTTGTAATCGCCAAGCGGTTCTCCCGGCCGATAGGAATCGATCGTGCGGTTATATCGGCGAATCTCATTCGGCATCAGGCTGCTGCTGGTTTCCAAATGACACTGCATGCAGACTTCCAGTTGCCGGTCACGCGGGAGGCGCGCAGGGTTCACGATCGCCTGCCGTATCTTTTCCTTCGGAGTATTTGCGTCGAGAGCTGCACGAACGTGAGCGCCGCCAGGCCCATGGCACCGCTGGCAATCAATCCCTTCAGGAATTTCTTTGGGGAACACAGACAGGCCGGTATTTCCGCGCTCAGGGTAACTCCCTTTGACTGGCAGACCGTTGTGGCAAAGCATGCACTCTCCGGGAATTGCCCGGCGAAAGTCTTCCTGACCCTTGCGATCGTAGCCCGGGCTCATCGCCCAGTAGCCTGAGTTCTCGACATACCAGGAGACGGGCAGCTCGATCAGCCTGCCATCCAGGCCGCGGTGCAGGTAGCTTCGCGCATGGTTACCGGAGCCGATGATGTAGTCGATCTGTTCCTCAACAACGTTTGTCTCGTTGCCGTCGAACCCCTTTTCAGAGCGGCGTTGGTAAAACTTGCCGTCACGTTCCACCATCGTGTAGGTGAGCCCCGATGCTTCGTGGTGGACGATGTTGCGGGTGGTGAAGTCCTCCACCATACTTCCCGCTGCCGGCTGGTAGAGGGAATGGCCCATGCCGGTAAGTTTGTATGTCTTGGCAATGTCCTGATGGCAGCTTGCGCAGAGGGCCGGATCGACGTAGGCGGAGCCAGTCTGATTTGCGGGAGGGGAACTAGCTGGCCGAGATTGAGGAACAATCCGCCAGGCCGCGGCGAGTACTGCGACACCGATCAGCAGCGTGCGCCATTTCCTGGCGTTCAACGTATCCCCTCGGTCATCGAAGAGAGTCTACCAGCGGCGTACTCGGCCTACGTCCACATGAACAAAATTGGACTGCGCGTAGTAGCCCACGCCTCCGCGGCCCATGGATAACGCAGCATCGCGAACCTCGGCACTCGAAACTCCGGGAATGCGGATATCGATGGCCTTCGCTTCCATGTGTTGGCTGTGCTCAGCAACGCCATGCCCGTGTTCCCGCAGGTAGTTATTGCTCCAGGGGGTGCGATAGCCGCAGACGATGTCGATTTCGCCATCCGGATGGCCTAGCTTCACGAGCAGATCGTGCAGAAGGTCGAACTCTTTCAGGTCATAGTCCTTCACGTCGCCGGTGCGGTGGTCGCGGAGAAAATGGTCCAGCTGTGCAACCCCATCCGGCTGATACTGATCGCCGACGCGGTAGACCACATCGATCCGTTCACCGGTATGAAGGTGATAGAGGCGGAGCCGATAAGAAGCAGGAGTGGCCTGGGTGCTCGGGTTTGCCGCTCTGCCTGGCAGCACCAGCAGCAACATCAGGCAGAGCATGATGAAATGCTTTCGTGTCACGGGGCCCTCTTTCAACGAGCTACTGCGTTACTTGAATTACCGAAATCGATGCCAGGTTGCGAACCCAGCGAGCCGGCCGCCGTTCTTCGCTCGAAACCATCTTGAACGCGCCATCCTTGCCCAGCTTTTGACCATCGAGCGTGTCAGCGACGATCACGTCGCCGGTATGGATTGCCGGGTCCACTTCAGCCAGGGAGTACAAGACGCGATAACTATCCATTCCTTCCGCAATTACCCCGATCATGAAAAGCTTGCCCCTCACACTTTCTCCCAGAGGCACACCAACTTTGCTTAACAGATCGGTCAGTGGCACACCGGAGTAGGTCTCGTTGGCCTTGCTATGGGCATTGAAGACGGCGACCGATTTGTGCGGCAGGGCGGCCAGCTCCTCCGGGCTCAAAGTCAGCGTTTTGCCCTCGTATGTCTTTATTGTCAAGTGAGTGGATGGAGCCGACGGTGCGGAGTGTTCCATCTGCTGGGCGCCGGCAAGCGCGAAAGCAGGGATACAAAAGGCTGTCACTCGAAGCAGCTGTTTTAGCGTCACCACACTATTCTAGGACAAAGCTGTAACTTCCATCTGGTTGGTCCGTCTCAATTTCGGGAGACCTGTATGTTCAATTCCTTCTCGATGCGCACTACTTTGATGACCTTGGTGATGGCGTTTGTGGCTTGCACCGGGTGTACTGCCGCTACCAAAACCCCAATACCTGCGCCAGCCGGCGATAGTCCGCTAGCCCAGACTAAGGGAAGAGAGACTGCAATTTTCGCGGGTGGCTGTTTCTGGGGCACGCAATCGGTCTTCGAGAGGGTCAAAGGGGTACTTTCTACGACCGCGGGCTACGCCGGCGGCTCGGCTGCCACTGCAACCTACGACCAGGTAACCCAGGAGAATACGGGACACGCGGAATCGGTAAAGGTTGTTTTCGATCCTTCGAAGATCACCTATGGCCAACTGCTGCAGATCTTCTTTTCGGTGGTTCACGATCCCACCCAGCTCAATCGCCAAGGGCCGGATGTAGGCTCGTCCTATCGCTCCGCCATCTTCTACACCAGCGACGAACAGCAGAAGATCAGCCAAGCCTACATCGCCCAATTGGACGCGGCCAAGGTGTTTCGCAAGCCCATCGTGACCCAGGTTGTGCCCTTGAAAGGCTTTTACGATGCCGAGGCCTACCATCAGGACTACGCCCTGCATAACCCCAACAATCCTTACATCATGGTCTGCGATCGCCCCAAGGTCGAAGCCCTCAAGCAGGAATACCCCGACCTGTTTAAGGAATACCTGGGGAAATAAAGTCCGATAGCCAAATTCGGGAAATCCGAGGGGCGCACCGCAGATCCCTCCACTACGCTACGCTTCGGTCGGGATGACAATTTTGCTTGGGGGCGCTGGGTATCGTTTCCAAGATGAATTGTCATCCCGACCGGAGCGTAGCGTAGTGGAGGGATCTGCGGTGCGCCCCTCGGACTTCCCGAATTCTTCGTGGGTACGTCGCAAGAACGCCCAACTACTGGCCTTTGCTAAGCCTGCGGAAATACTCGGCAACCGCCTCCTCGTATCCAGGCGGGACCGTGGCTTCTTTGGTCGTACGAACCTGCCCCGGCGTCTGATCGCCAGAATCATGGCGCAACTGGAGCTCTAATTTATCGACCCCAGTCAGCACCTCAGTGTGGAGCTGCTCCACCATTGCCGGGTTGCCGGGGAACCGGCTTGGATCCAGCCTTTGCATCTCCTTAGCCAGCTCCTGAATTTCCTTAAGTGCTGCCGGATCATTCTGGGCCAGATGGTGAAGCTGGTTCAACTCCGCGAGTCCCTGGCGGTAGGTACGTTCAGGGTCGGGAGGCACGGGTGAATTATCTGGAGTAATCGGCCGGCCCGATCCATCGAAATGGTTATTCCCAGTATTGACGTTGTTCCAGGCAGTGCCAACCGCCCCGCCGCCGTTTGTGCGCCGATTGCCCACGTCGCCGCTCAGGTTATCCTGGGCGACCTGGTTTCCCCCGCGTTGATTCCCACCACCTTGAGCCATCTGGGCGCTTCCGTCACCCTGGCTACTCCAGCGGCCTTGATTGGGTTGGCCCGGCTGCTGTCCACCCTGCCCCCGATTCTGGCCTTGCCCAGGCTGTCCGTTCTGCCCCTGCTGCTGACCAGGTTGGCGGACGGAACCGTTTTGTCCTCGACCGGTCAAAGATTCCACCTGATCCCGGAACCGTTCGACGTGATCAAGCGCGGCCGTCTGCTCGCCTTGTCCTTGCCCTTGCTGCTGACCGGGTTTGCCAGGGCCAAGTCCTTGCTGTGCCTGGCGTACCTGCTGACTCAACTGGTCGAGACCCTTGCTGATACCCTCTTCCGTTCCGTTGGAATTGGGATTGACCCCGCGGCGTAGCCAGTCGGCGGTGCGCTGCACGCGGTTGGTCAGGTCGGTCTGGTCCATGCCTCCCAGGGCGTCGCGCAACTTTGAGGCGCTCTGTGGCTGGGTAGGCGCTAGTTCCCGTGCGGTGTTGCGCAGATTCTTTTCCAGCTGAGAGAGATCATCAGACAGCTGCTGCCGATCTTCTGCCAGCTTGTTGCGTTGCTGCAGCCTGGCGGCGTACTGCTCCTGATTGGAAGCGCCCCCTTGTCCGGCCAGGCCGCGGACGCGATCCGCCTGGGCGTGCTCTTCCTTGCTTAGTCGATCCGCCTCATGGGAGAGCGAATCGAGCTTGCCCGTGGCCTGTTGTTGCTGCGTGCTGCTCATCAAACCTGCGGCTTGACGCAGCTGGTCGGCGGCCCGTTGCGCTGCTTCGCTACCCTGCTGCTGTCCGGCGCTGCGCTTCATTTCTTCACCGGCACTGCGCAGGCGGTTCAAGGCTTGGGTCACACGCGGATCAGGCGCATCTCCATTGGAATTGCCCTGCGATTGACCTTTTGATCCACGCGCTTGCGCAGACTGTGATTGGCCGGAGGACCCGCCTGAAGAAGATCCACCACCACTCGAGAGACCCACCCGCGCTTTGCTGCCCCTGCTGCCCTTGTTGTCCCTGCTGCCCTTGTTGTCCCTGCTGCCCTTGTTGTCCCTGCTGCCCTTGTTGTCCTTGTTGGCTTTGTTGCCCTTGCTGGCCCTGACTGTTCTGAGCCATCTGCTCCATCTGCCGTTGCAGCTCCTCGGCTTGCCGGCGCAGCATTTCCTGCTGCCATCGTTCCTGCATCGTTTGCGGATTGTTACGCTGCTGCTGGGCTAGTTCCTCCTGGCGATGTGCCAGGGCATCAAGCTTCGCCAAAGCATCATCCACCGCTTTGGCCCGCTGATCCGCGGCCGAGCCGGTTTGTGCCGTTTCGTACTGATTCTTCTCCGTGTCCAGTTCCAGGTCGAACAAGCTGGCGAGGTCGCGGCCTGCACCGCCGCCTCCACCACCACCCCCGCCTTGCCGGCCAAACGCAACCTGGATCTTGCGGAAAGTAGCCTCGGCCCGCAGCAGATACTGCAGAGCCTTCTGTTCTGCCGGAATCGCGTCGCGCCATTGCGTCTGCTTCAGCTTTTCCGAGGATGGCGTCATGGCCGCAGCGGCTGCCTGCATGTCCTTCCCAAAGCTGTTGAATTCTTCATTCGCAGACGACAGGTCCCGGCTGTCCATGCGCGCTGCCAGGGCCAGTGCCTGGTCCTGCAACTTGGTTTGCACTCCGGAGAGGAACTTGCCCGCCTCCGCCGCGTCCTTAGCTGACGCGCCCTTCTCGTTCTGCCGCTTCCAGGTTGCCGCGATCAGCTCTTTCTCGCGTTTCGAGATGTCGGTCTGGCTTCCCGCGCCACCGCCTCCGCCACCCCCACCGCCCATCTGTTGCGACTGCGAGAACTCGCGCTCATACGGGTCTGCCTGGATAAAGGCCATGTCGGTGCGTGCTTCCGCATGTCCATCCTTCGCCGTGGCATAGAGGCTGACCAGGTCTCCCGGAATCAGCTTGAAGTCCTCCAGGCTCAGCGTGGTCGCGCCGCTCACGCTCTTCGCGCCCGGCTGTTGCGACAAGTCAATTGTTTTTTCCGGTCCACCGTTGACGGAATAGTGGAGGCTCACCTTGTTCAGGCCAAACTCGTCCGACGCTTTGACTCCGACGGTGACTTCTTCGATGGGACTGGCACGATAATCGCCGGCAGGCCGGTCGATCGCGATGTCCGGCGGGGTCGCTTTATCGGTCGCAATAAAGTAGTCCTCCGATAGACGTACCGGCTGGCCCTGATCGAGTGCGGCAACATGGTAAGCGCCATCCTTCTGCATCACGATGGAGCCCTTGTAGAGGTTCCCCTGGCCGCCGCTGAGCGTGATTTGTTTTCCATCATCCAGCGTAAGTTGGCCGTTGCGCAGGGGCCGATCCATCTGCACCGTCAGCTCCGCATTCGTGCCTTCGATGGCGCGCAAGTCACCACCGTGTTCCTCGGTGACCTGTTTCATTCCGGTCCACTTCGGGTAGTGGTACGTGACCCGCATCTGCTTGACCGAGGGCAAATCAACCACCCGGACCTTGTAATGACGAGACGTGAGCGGGCCCGCTTCCACGTAATATTCGACATCTTCAGGGAGCCCGGCAAAGAGGAACTGAAAGTTGGAAGCATCGGTAGACTGCATCGCCACCGGCTCCCATCCAGCTTTGCCCTTCGATCCCGAACTCTTATAGCGCGCGAACAACCGCACCTTTTCCGGCTTGAGGCCGATGATGTTGGCAGTGATCAGTTGATCGCTGTTGCGCCGCACGGCGACGTCGCCGGGCGTAACCCGGAGGTCATAGAGCGGAGTAGCTTTGGGTCCGGTCCAGAGCAGCGATGCTCCGTAGCCGAGGTAACCGGGCCCTGCCGCAACCAGCCAGATCAGCACGCACAGGCAGGCAACGCCGGCACCAGCCAGGAAATACAGTTTGTTGTTGGGCAGAAGTTTTGCCGGCTGCGCGTCGTGGGCTACGGAAAGCGTGTCCGCGGCGAGCAGTTCGAGGAAAGGGATCGTCGCCTTTCTTTTCCCGGTCATCGAAGGTGAGTAGACGCTGCTGAAACTCAGGATAAGCCGACTCTGCGACCACGGTGGCGCGGCGGCGAGTGAGACGCCGCAAGGGAAGCGCCAGCGCAAGGGCCGCAGCCACTGCGATCGCGATCAGCAGCAGCGAACGGGCGCCCGTGAGGCCGCGTACCGGAAAAGCGAATACGTTCAGGATCAGAACCAGGAAGATGGTTGTGATCAGTGCCGTGGCGGTGAGTATGGCCACCCCACGCAACGACGCACCCAAACGCAATCGCTGGTGCAATTGGTGGATATAGAGGTTGAGCTTGCTTTGATTAGAGTTGGGGTCGCTCATGCCTCTTCCCTCTCTGTGCCGAGGTAGCGGCTGGCAACGATGGACTCGGCAACCGCCGCCACCAATACAAGCAGCATAACGTACCACCAGAGGCTATGCGCGCTATTTTTTTCCTGCACGGTGACCGCAGCCACAGAGGATGCGGGCGTTGTAGCGTGCGTGCCCCAGAGTTTCAGTAGATCGTTTGCGATCGGCTCCAGGTTAGACTCGCGTCGATCGGGATTGACTCCGATCAGCGCAGTCTTGCCATTTGCGAAGCGAATTTGGTAGAAGCCAGCGCGCGTCAACTGGAACGACTGCGCCGTGGCAGCCTCCCTCAGTGACAACGCACGGTGGCCATCCGGATCCGAGAATCTCGACCCCGGTGGACGGATTGCCCGCCGTCGCAGTGCGCAAGGGGATATACGAATCCACCAACCTGCTGCCGCCGCTATCGTCGCTCCCCGAAAGATAACGTGCTGTCCTGTCAACAAACGGTACAAAAGCGGGACGAATGGGCAGGTTGTTCGTGAGGTTATCAAATCCGGATGCAAACAGGAGGACGTGGCCCTCGCCGATTTGCTTTTCCATAAGCAGCGGCGTCGAGTCGGTGAGCCGCACAATGACACGTGCCTGGGCTGGATCCACACCCGCGATGTAGTAAAACTGCAGATCGTTCCAGCCCGATGTCATTCATCACCGCATGGGTAAGGTCGGTCTGACCCACCGTAGCGAAACCGTCACGCGAATAGGTGTGGGCGTCGGAAGTATATCCGCCGTAGACGGGAATGCGGGCATGGTGGGCAGCCGAGGTACCGGTGGCAATCAGGACGCTGCCGCCCGCGCGCACGTAGCGCAACAGGGCGTTTTCAAAGATGGACGGCAGAGCAGTCGCGTCGGAGAGCACCACGAAAGCGTATTTCGAGGGATCGATGTCAGCGGACTTTTCGCTGTCGATGGGCTGCAAATTGAACGACGCCTGGGCCGCCGCGGCCAGGGCCGCGCCAAAGTAGACCGGTGAGCGAGTATCGCTTGCCTGGTGCACAAACAACACCCGTTCCGGGTCAGATCTTTTGACCGCAAACACGCTTGAGTCGTCGGCGGGAAAACCGTCGGCGGAGTCGATCGTGATCGCGCAATGGTTGAGGCCGTAAGGCACATCGAGCGGTTGAAACTCGACCGTTGCCCGGCCGTCCGGCGGGAATATTCACCTTGCGAGTTGCGATTGTCTTTCCATTGACAACCAGGGAGACGGTCTTCGAAGCAGCGGGCGTTCCATAGCCGGCGATCACCGCTTGCACGCGCGATTTCCTGGGGTCTTTCGGGTCGGCGAGCTGAGCGGGGGCGTTGAGACTTTCGACCGTCCAGTTGGGAGTGGCGGCCGTTCCTACGGGGTGCGGAACTACCGACACATTCGCCGGCAGCTCAATCTCGGCAAAGTTTGCCGGCATGCCGGTTTTCTGCATGTCGCTGAAGAGATGCAGCTCGACCGGAGTGTGCACCGTCTCGACCAGGGCGCGCACTCCGTGTGCCAGTTCACCCAGGTTTGCGCGCGAATCCCCTGGTTGGATACTCTCGACTGCGGAGCGCAGCGCCCCAGCATCCTGAATGGGCTGGGTCAGCACAGCCAACCGGCCTCCCAGAGCCATTACTTCGGCATGCTGCGCTCGCGGCCTCGATGCCAGCAACTGCAATGCGCCTTGCTTTGCATCGGCAAACCGCGAACCGGCCTTCATGCTGAAGGAGTCGTCGACCACCACCAGCAGCAGCTTGTCGTTCACGCCCCCGGCTGCGCGGCGAATAAATGGATTGGCAAACGCGAGCACCAGCAGCAGAAGAAGCGCGGCGCGCAGGGAGAAAAGCAGCAGGTAGCGCAGCCGCCGGTGGCGGGTTGAGCTTTGCGTGCCGCGTTCGAAGAACATCAAGGAACTAACGCGCAGCGGTGTGGTCACGTGCCGGCGTAGCAGATGGATGTAGACGGGCAAACCGATCGCCGCCACGCCAAGCAGGAACCATGGACTGAGAAATCCCATCAGCGCTCTCCCTGGCGAATGGCGAGATACTCGCGCAGCGTACTGTCGAGTGGCTGGTCCGTTACCAGCAGGTGGTAATCCATGCCCGCGCCGCGGACGCGATTCTGCAGTTGCTCGAGGTGGTCGTCAATTTTCCTGATGTAGTCGGTGCGCGCGTACTCTGGAATCACTTCCATACGTTGCTCGGTCTCAAGGTCCACCAGGATGGCGGGTCCGCGCAACTCAGGGCGTATCTCTTTGGGATCGAGCACATGGAACAGCACCACTTCATTGCCGTGATAGCGCAACGGTTCAATGGTGCGCACGATGCTGGCGGGATCCTCATAGAAATCGGAAAACATGATCACGATGCCGCGCCGGTGCAACAGGTTCTGGAAGTGCAGCAGCGGCTTGGTAAAGTCCGTGCGGGCGTGCGGCTCGGCCTGCTCCAGTCCGGCTAACAACCGGTACAACTGCCCCTGCCGGGTAGAGGGCCGGATGTAGTTGCGTACCTCATCGTCAAAAACAATCAGTCCGGCTGCGTCGCGCTGGTTGTGGATGGCGAGGTAGAAGAGCGAGGCGGCAGCAAAGCGGGCGTAATCCATTTTGCTTGGCCGCGTTGGGGTTGAGGTGTAGTCCATCGAATTGCTGGCATCAAGCAGGATCGTGAGCTGGCTATTGGTGTCGCCGCGATAACGTTTGAGGTAGCACCGCTCAGTACGGGCAAAAAGATTCCAATCGACATGGCGCAGGTCGTCCCCGGGCGTATAGGCGCGATACTCGGCGAACTCCGAGCTGAAGCCAAAATCCGGAGAGCGATGGAGACCGGCGACGAAGCCATCCACCACAGTCCTGGCCAGCAGATCAAGACTGCTGATACTGGCAAGCACACCGGGATCGAGAAAGCGCTGCAGCATCACGCCTCCCTGGGCGGCGGCATATGTTCGATCAAACGGCGGAGAATCTCGTCCGCATCCACGCGTTCCGACTCAGCATGAAAGTTGAGCAGGATGCGATGACGCAGTACGGGGATGGCAAGCGAGGTAACGTCGTCGTAGGTCACGTGGTAGCGGCGCCGGGAAAGAGCACGCGCCTTTGCCGCCAGCACAATATATTGCGCCGCGCGAATGCTGCCGCCGTAGTTGACATACTTCTTTACGAAATCGGGCGCGTTCTCGTTCTTGTATCGTGTCGCGCGCACCAGGTTGACGACGTACTTTGCGACCGGTTCACCAATCGGCACCATGCGGACCAGTTGCTGGAAGTCGAGTAGCTCCTGAGCCGTGGTCACGGGCTCGACGGTTGCCACCTTGGTCGTTGTGGTAAGGTCCACGACTTTGAGTTCGTCCGCGGCGCTCAGGTAGTCGAGGATGGTGTTGAACAGGAAGCGGTCAAGCTGCGCCTCGGGCAGCGGGTAGGTGCCTTCGAGCTCAATGGGGTTTTGCGTGGCGAGCACGAAGAAAGGCGCGGGCAGTGGATACACGTGGCCGCGCACCGTGCAGGATCGTTCCTGCATGGCTTCGAGCAATGCAGCCTGGGTCTTGGGCGGGGTGCGGTTGATCTCGTCGGCAAGTACGATGTTGCCGAAGATCGGGCCGTGAACAAAGGTCCATTTACGATGCCCGGTGGTGAGATCTTCCTCAATAATGTCGGTTCCGGTGATGTCGGAGGGCATCAGGTCGGGTGTGAACTGGATGCGCCGGAAAGTCAGCCCCAGGGTTTCCGCGATGGTGCGCACCATCAGGGTCTTGGCCGTGCCGGGAAGGCCGGTGATCAGGCAATGCCCACCGACAAACAGCGCGGTGAGGATCTGGTCGAGCACTTCATCCTGCCCGACGATGACCTGGCGCACCTGGGCAAGGATGCCGTCACGGACCGCATAGAACCTCTCGATGCGACTTTTCAGCTGCGCTGCGTCCTGGCTAAGTTCAGGGGTCGTGACCATGGGCAATTTCCATCCTCTCGACTAAATGGTTGTTAAAAAACACATTTCCAAGACGAGTCCGCAGAACCGCAGATCCCTCGGCTACGCTCGGGATGACAAAGGAGAGGGCGGCGCTGCCATGGAAAGTGGTTGCTGGACGGAAGACGCTTTTCATCGGGGATGAAAAATGTCGTCTGCTCAGCAGTCGCTCTCGCGCAGCCGCTTCCGTTCGAAGCGCCGCCCTCCCCTTTGTCATCCCGAGCGTAGCCGAGGGATCTGCGGTTCAGCGGACTCGTCTTGGAAATGTTTTTCGACAGACTGTGAGCTCCAGGCGTCAATTTGTTTTAGGTGCGTCCTTCTGTAAATCAAGCAGCAATTTCTGCGCCGGGCGATACCCCGGCGCAGCTTCCAGTGAAGCGAGCACGTTCTCTTCCGCTTGGTCGCGTTGGCCCGATGCGTTGTACGCCTCCGCGAGGTGAAAGTACGCGCCGGCCTTATCGAGTGGGTTCAGCGCCACCACCGCGGTGTATTCGCGGATCGCTCCGGGGTAGTTCGCTTGCGCAAGCCACAGATCTCCGAGGTGGCGATGAAGTTCTTCATCATGAACCGGGTAGATATAGTTAATGCGGTCCAGCGTAGCCGCAGCCTCTTTCGGCTGGCCCAACTCTTCTTCCAGCGAGGCCAGTTTCTTGAGCATAGTAGGATCCTCGCCGCCCATTTTTTCGTAGTCCGTCAGCACGTCGGTAGCGGCCTTTTTATCTCCCTTAGCCAGTTCCGTTGTGGCAAGAAATTGATAGGCGTTTGCATCCCCGATGTACTGGGGATACATGCGGCGAACGACCTCGCCCTGCTGCAGCACCGCATCATACTGCTTCTGCTTGTCTGCCTCTGCCAGCTGCACCAACGCCTTGCGCCATCGATCGAAGTTGGCAGCCATCGTTCCATAGCGCTGGTCGATCCACTGCAGATATTGCTTATCGAACTCTTCGGGTGAAACGCCGAGATCCGCCTGAATGACTTGTGGGGTCGTTTTTCGCTGCGCGTACGAGTGGACCATGTCGAGCAACTTGTCTTCGCTCCAGTGACTCTTGATGTAGTCGCACATGCTGCCCGCCTCGAAATAGGACACCACCACTTGCGCCGGATAGTCGGGAAAGATAAACCCACGGTCCAGCTTGGCCACCGGCAGCAACTTCTTATCCCGGATGGCGACGAGGATGTCCGGCGACACGGGGTCACCCCATTCCGGCGACACTTGGGTTTCTTCATGCACGGCAAGGCCTTCCGTGAACCAGCGTGGCACGCGACCGCCGGTGGCCGTGAGGATGTAGACGTGGCTCATCTCGTGCCACAGCGTACTGCCCCAGTTGAAGTCTCCGGGCTTGCGTGCCGAGGGGCTATCCATTGCCACTACCTGCCCGAAGGTGACCCCCAGCGCGCCCAGGCCCGGCATACCCATCGTCCGTACGGCAAAATCTTCGTGGTCGGGATAGACCTCAACCTGAATTGGGCCATTGAGCTTCATCTTGTACTTCTTCTCGTACGTCGGAATGATGCGTTGCAACTCCGCTGCAAAGTAAGGGTGCAACAAGTCCGCTTCATTTTTGCGCAGCCGCAGGATGGTTCCGTTTTCTCTGTAGGTGACGAAGTTCTTGTAGCTATCCAGAAGGCGCAGGCTGTTTACCGTCTCAGCGTCGCGATAGCCGTTGTTGTAGCACATCTCCAGCTGCTTGAACGGCTCGTCCTCCTGACCCATGCGCATCAGGCTGACGCCCAGTTGAGAGCGGGCGGGCCAATATTTTGGATCCGCCTCGACCGCCTTGCGGTAGTAGACGATCGCATCGTCAAAACGGTAGTTGAGCTCAAGATAATGACCCACGCGGGCATAAGCCTCCCCATAGCCCGGGTTCACCTTGCGCACCTTGTCCAACCACGGGTCTGGGGAACGGTCAGCCAGCAACTCGATCGCCGCATGGATCGCCATTGCGTCCAGGGCATCGGAGGACAAAGCAAGGGCCTCATCCGCCTGAGCAATTGCGTGTTCGGTATCCGCGTTTTCCAGCGCAAGGTTGGCCGCGAACTCGTGCGCTTCCACCAGCTTGGGATCAAGCACCAACGCGCGGCCGGCATAGTCCTCGGCCTTGCCGTCAAATCCATCCGCGCTCACGATCGCGAGACCTAAATAAGCTTGCGCGTTCTTCGGATCTTTCTTGAGCGCTTCCTGGAAAAGGCCCACCGCATCGGTGTTGTTAAATCGCTCGTGGAGCAGCCTTCCCCACCGCACCTTATACAGAGGATCGCTGTCCGCCGGCGCAGTGGCAATACGGAACTGCTCGTTTGCCTGGTCGTATTGCTCCAGCCCCCAGTAGCCCTCGGCTCGGAAATAAGCAGAGTCGCTACGCACCAGCGACTCATAACAGGATTTTGCTTCTGCCTGCTGGCCATGCTTGCTGAGAGCGTGGCAAGTATCAGGAGAGTTTGCGGCCCAGCAAGGGCCCAGACTTCCCAGCACCGTCACCAGCAACGCTCCGGATTTTTGCTTCCAGGTCATTTATCAAGTTCCTGTTGGACTTGCGCCAGCTGCACGAGAGCCGCCGTAAACTGCTGCTTATAGTCCGCCGGGTCCATGGCGGCCTTCTGATATTTAAGCGCGTCGATCTTCTGTTCCAGGTCTTCTTTCTTTGCCAACAGCGCCTGCTTCGCGGGATCGTTTGCCGCCTTCTGCGCCGCGCCGATGCGCAGCACACTGAAACTAGCCAGCAACACGCCCTCACTCTTCGACGGCTCGCGAACGGGTTCGTTCCGTCCCGTGTCCTCAAAGACCGGATGTTCCGTCGCCAGGCGCTTTTGCGATTCATAGAAAGCGGCCGTCTTGCGCTGGGCGTATTCAAATGCCTCCATGGCGCTGATGGAATCGCTTTTATCCAGGTCGGCGGTGGGGTCCTGGAGCGCCTCAACCCAGTAGCGCGCGAACACGGTCGCATTCTTCTCCGTGCCATTCTTGGTTGCGGCAATGACTCCTCGCCCGGGCTTCTCAAGAGCGGCGACCGATCCGCCGCTGGCGCTGGTGGCATTGACAATCAGTTGACGCCTGGCGGGAATACGATCGCAGAGAGCGGCGAGGTCCGCTGCCGTAATATCCGGGCCGACCAGGTTGAATTTGTAATTTTCTCCGTCAAAAGACCCGTGCCCGATCAGCATGAGCACAAAGTCGTCCCCTGGCTTTGCATCGCGGGCGATCGAGGCGAGCGTCTCCGTGAGCTGGGCCTTCGTTGCCTGAGCGCCGGTCAGGGTGTAGACATGTGCGTCACTGCCGGATGCTTTGAACAATTTGTCCAGGTCCTTCGCGTTGGCGGTAAACCGCTGCTCGTAGTCCGGCTCGCCGCCCAGTCCCGCGACTGTTACGTAGTAGACGCTGGCATGAGCGGACAGGGCAGCCATCAGCAACCACAGCGAGGCTAGTTTCATACCACACCCCACTTGCGCCGTAGCAGCCATTCCGCCGCCATAAGCAGCAGCAGCCACAGGAACACCACCGGCATGTTCCATAATTCTTTGATGTCTCTGGTCGAGATGCCGGCATCGGAATACGAGATCTCGTTGGGCAGCCTCTTCAGTTCGTCCGGCTTCCAATAACGGCCGCCGGTTTCTGACGCCAGCTTTTCCAACAGCTCGCGGTCCTGCACCGTGTGAAAGCTTTCGGCCACTCCGTCAATTCGTTGGAAGGGCAGCGTGCCCGTTCCCAGATCCTCCGCGCCCTTTTGCGACTTCCGCTGAGCTGTCACCTCAGCCAGGTAGGAGCCTGGCTTTTCCGCCGTCCATGCCGCGTGGAAGACTCCCGGATTGTTGGCCTCCGGCGCCATATCAATCATGGCTGAGAGGCCGTCTGGACCGATCAGATGCGCGGTCACCCTAGCATCAGCGGCGGGCGTGTATTCCTTATCGCGCACGCTGGCGGAAAGTTGAATTTGGCCGTCGTCCATCAGCGTTTGGTTCGCCGTGGTGACCACCACTTGTCCCGGAGACTCCAGCACCAGCCAGCGCAGCAATTGTTGCCAGAACTGATCGTGGGCGGTGTCGCCCAGCGGTTGGCTCATCTGCCAACGCCACGTGCCCGAGGTGGCCATCACCGCGGTGCGGCCGCGGCCGTAATTTTGCGTAACCAGCAATGGTAGTTTGCGCCCGCCGGCATTGAGCTGGGCCAGCACCGTCGCCCCAGGCTTGGCCGTCCCCGCGTCCTGATAGTCCATCAGGTAGGTCAGCTTCTTCCAACGGTCCGTGTTCTGTGCCGGATCATCCATGAGCCGCGTAATCGGACTGTCCGACCCTGCTGCAGTGAGTTCAGCGATGGCCGGATCGCGGTGGAACGTAGTCCTGCTGTGGGGAAGAATCGTCGGCAGCAGATCGACCAGGCTCGAGCCGCCCCACCCTCCATCTGCAAGCGAGAAGCGGCCGCCAAGAAAAAGCAGGCCACCGCCGCGCCGGTCAACGAACTCGCGCAGCAATTCCTGCTGCAAGGGAGTGAAGTAACCGGCTTCCACCGAACCAAGGATGATCCCCTGGTAGGCAAAAAGATCTTCCGCGCGAACGGGGAAGCCATTCTCAAGTTCCTTGGGATCGCTGATGCCCTGGCGGTAAATCTTGTTCTCGGTGGTGCGCAGCATGGAGGCAACCTGCACGATCTTGTCGTCGTCCTCCGCTCGCCGGATGAACTTGTACTCCCACCGCGGTTCGCCCTCGACATAAAGGATGCGGCGCTTGTCGTCGGTCACGCCCAACAGCCGGGTCACCGCATTGTTGGCCAGGTTCTCTTCACCAGCCAGGGGGCCAAGGGAAAAATGCAGACTCTTGACCCCGGCGCCGCCCGGGCTGAAAAAGACAGTTTCCACCTGGGTTGCGCCGTCAGGGTTAAGCGTGACCTCGCGCGAGCCAAGCGTCTTGTCTCCATCCCGAATCACCAGCAGCGCCTTATTGCCCGCGTACCCTCTTTGGTGAAACGTAACCGTCGCCGGAATGCGCGAATCAGCCATGGCCCGGGAGGCGACCCGCACGTCGCTCAATTCGAGATCGTGCGCGAGCTGCTCCTTGCCGAATCCCACCGTGTGGACCGGTATGCGGCGATTGCGCAAAACATGGATGGTTTCAAGAGCGAGGTCTCCGGAACCGTCGATGGAGTTTTCCGAACCATCACTGAGCAGCACGATGGCGCCGACCGGCAGATCGGATGTCTCGGCTACCAGTTGCCGCAGCCCGTCATTAATGTGAGTCGCGGGGGCGGAGGGCTGGATTTCTCCCGTCGTCGCCGCGCGAGTCACCCGGCTGTCAAGCCGGTAAAGCCGGATTTGAAACTTCTTTTGCAATCCTGCCAGCACGCCATCCTCGAGAGCTTTCTGTGCCGCAGCCTCGCGGGTTTGTTTGCCGTCGCCGCCGCTGTCGGCAATGGCCATGCTGCGTGAATCATCGAGTACAACCGCGATTACGTTCTGCTGTGGCGCCAGTTCGGCCACCGTGATTGCCGGCTGCCACAGCAGGACCAGCACCGTAGCGATCAGCAAAGACTGGAGAAGCCACACCGCCCCTGCGCGCCACCTGCTGATTTTCGCCGCCGCCTGCGGCAATCGTGACCAGATGAGCACCGCCAGCCCGGCCGCGCACGCGACAATCAGCAACAGCAGAACCCAGCCGGGCCACGCGCCAAGCAGGACAAACTTGCCTTTGGAAAACACCGGGATCGGGTACTTGAAGAAGAATTGGAACATGTACGAAACCGGGGTCGCCGCCAGTCTGTCGATTTCAGTGCGTCATGCCGTAAACGATGTAATTCAATCCCACCCGGAACGCCATAGAAGCAAACGGCTCCGGATAATCCGGATCATCGGCCCATTCCCAGGCGTCTCCCAGGTGCATGTTGTGACAGATGGCAACGATGATGCGGCCTTTATCATCGCGGATGGCGCGCCACTTCGGCACGTAGCCGTCCTTTTCGTAGGTCCTGCCGGTACGTATGTATTGTTCCCCGGGCACTTGCATGCGCTCATCGAGGTCGTAAAGCACGTGAAAAATCTCGTCTTTGTTGCCCAGGTCCTCGATCGGACGGTCGGGAAATACCTGGCGCATTCCCTCCATGAAATCCTCCCAATCCGCCGTGCCATGGAAGTCATCCACCATCAGAAAGCCGCCCTTCAGCAGGTATTCACGCAGACGCTTCGCTTCTTCGTCAGTAAAGGACCAGGTTTGTACTTGTACGGCATACACCCAGGGATAATCGAAAATCTTATCCGAGTCGAGGTCGACGACCTGCTCCGTGGAACGGGTCTGAATCAGGGTCAGCCGTTTCATCGCCATCAGAACCTGGCGGTCGGCCTTGGGATAATCGCGCGACCAGGAGCGCCCCCAGCCATATCCCCCGTAACCCCCATAGCCGCCGTATCCCCCGGCGAAACTGCTGCCTACGCTCGACGTATAACTCAGCCGCGACCAGTAGAACTCTGCCTTTACATTCGTTTCCGCGTCGTCGTCGAAGCCGAAGTCCGCCGTCCGTTGGTAGGCATAGACCACCGAGCACAATGCCATTCCAACCAGCGCTGCCGAACTGGCTTTCAGGAGCTTCATGGGCGGAACCATCCCCGAGCGTGCCTTGAGATTATCAGAATGAACGGGCCGCTCGTCTGATAGACGCAGCCGGAGAGCGGGTGGTTTGTGGCCCCACGCAAATGTGTGAGACGATTTCTCCAGGTCAGGCCGAGGGGGCATTCGGTTGAAGCGGCGGGACTTCTTGAAGATTGGCAGCGCGGCCATGGCGCAAGCGGGCGCCGCCAGGCTGCTGGCCCAGGCACCCCCGATGCCGATGGGCGTCAACGCTCCCAACGAAACCAGCAAAGCTGATTACACCTTGCGCATCGCTCCAGTCACCGTGGAGCTCGCCCCCGATCACATTCTCAGCACCATCGGATACAACGACACATCTCCCGGCCCGGTGCTGCGCATGCGTGAGGGCAAGACCGTAAGCGTCGATGTCATCAACGATACGGATGTACCGGAATTGGTGCATTGGCATGGCATGTTGATTCCATCAGACGTCGACGGTGTGGAGGAGGAGGGCACGCCTCCGGTGCCTGCACGAGGGCGGCGCCGCTATCAGCTCACGCCTCGTCCGGCGGGATCTCGCTGGTATCACTCCCACGCCATGGCTGAAGCCGACTTGCATCGGGGAAGCTATACCGGCCAGTTTGGCTTCGTCTACGTGGACGGGGGAAAGGATCCGGGACAATATGACCAGGAAATCTTCCTCTCCCTGCGCGACTGGGAACCATTCTTTACCAGCAATATGGACGACGATGACGACGACGGCCATGCCGGGCCGCAGCCGGAGAAGCCAGCGCTTTTGAATACCGACCCCAATGGCCTCGAAGTGAACTCCATGACCTACTCCATCAACGACAAGGCTTTGGGTGCGGGGGAGCCGATTCGGGTCAAGCAGGGCCAGCGGGTGCTGATGCACCTGCTCAATGCCAGCGCAATTGAAAACCGGCGCGTTGCCTTTGCAGGACATCAATTCCAGGTGATCGCGTTGGATGGCAATCCGGTGCCGGTTCCGCAAAAGGTGGATGGGATTCTGCTCGGCGCGGGGGAGCGCGTGGACGCCATCGTCGAGATGAACCAGCCGGGGGTATGGATCCTGGGCGCCACGGAGGAGAGAATTCGCAACACCGGGCTGGGCGTCATCGTGGAATACGAAAACCAGCACCGTCAACCCCAGTGGGTGGTGCCGTCGAAGGCGGCTTGGGACTACACCGTTTTCGGCAAGATCAGCGACAATCCTGTTCCGCCGGACCAAACCATTGAAATGATTTTCGAAAAGATACCTGGCGGTTCGGGCAAGTTCAACACCTGGCTGGTCAACGGAAAGCCTTACCCGCACGAACGGGAGTTTGTTTTGAAGCAGGGAACTCGTTACCGCCTGGTCTTTCGCAATCGCACAGACGATGCGCACCCTCTCCATCTGCACCGCCACCAGTTCGAACTGGTAGAGATGAACGGCACCAAAACCGGTGGGATTATAAAAGACACGGTAGTCGTTCCGTATTACGGGCGTGCCGTGGTTGACTTCGTAGCCGACCAGCCGGGCCTGTCTCTTTTTCACTGCCATATACAGCAGCACATGGACTACGGCTTCAAAGCGCTCTTCCGCTACGCCTAGCACCGCAACTGGTCTTTAATGAGGCTCCGCCGTCCCCTTTGTCATCCCGAGCGAAGCCGAGGGATCTGCGGTTCAGCGGACCTGTCGTGGAAATGACCGCTGCTTCGGCATGTCGACCCATGCGTTGGGGCGCGGTCTAAAACATTTCCAGGACAGATTGGCTGAACTGCAGATCCCTCCACTACGCTACCCCGGATTTCCTGTTGACTTTGGTGGCGTTGGTGCACTTCATGCGCCCTTCTTTACGGAAGGGCGCACACGCGGCTTTGTCTAGTGCAGCGTGGCAGGAAATCCGGGTACGCTTCGGTCGGGATGACAAAGGGGATGGCGGCGCTTCCCGCGAGTTTGGTTAGCGGCTGACAGAACGCAGATCCCTCCACTACGCTACCCCGGATTTCCTGTTGACTTTGGTGGCGTTGGTGCACTTCATGCGCCCTTCTTTACGGAAGGGCGCACACGCGGCTTTGTCTAGTGCAGCGTGGCAGGAAATCCGGGTACGCTTCGGTCGGGATGACAAAGGGGATGGCGGCGCTCCCAACGGGGGTTGGTTAGTGGCTGATAGAGCGCAGATCCTTCTACTTGACATCCGCAAATATCGCAGTACTATATGTTGCTATGAAACATATTGGAGCCCCGGTAGATCGCGAACTAAAAAAAGGCAGCGCAGAACTGCTCATCCTCTCCCTGATTCGAGCACCGCGCACGGCACGGCTATGAGATCAGCAAGCTGATCGAAGAGCGCTCGGACGGGGTGTTGAAGTTCAACGTAGCCTCGTTCTACCCGCTCCTGTACCGCCTGGAAAAGCGTGGATTCATTGCCGGACGATGGGTGGAAAAGGCTGGCCAGCGACGGCGGCGCTATTACCGATTGACAACCGAGGGGAAGCAGATCCTGAAGACCCAACGCGCGACGTGGCTTGATTTCGTCAACGCAATCCATCGCATTACGGAGGCGGAGAATGCCTGATTGGGCAAAGGAAATCCGAGCGGCGATTGCCCCCTTGAATCTGGACCCGATGCGCGAAGCCGAGGTCGTCGAGGAGCTAAGCCAGCACCTGCGCGATCGCTATGAAGAGATGGTGATCAGCGGGATCGGCGCTGAGCAAGCCCATCAGTCGCTGCTCAAAGAATTGAATGACATCTCTGCGCTGAAGGCGAGCTTAAAGGCCGGCCCTCCGCCATTGCCGGCGGGAAAGGACGAAAGCGAATCGCTGCTTGCAGGAATTTGGAACGACCTGCGCTTTGGCGCACGACTGCTGCGTAAAAATTCGGGATTCGCGATAGTGGCCATCCTCTCCCTTGCGCTCGGCATCGGCGCCAATACGGCCATCTTTCAACTACTGGATGCAGTGCGCATGCGCACCCTGCCGGTAAAGGACCCGCAGCAATTGGTACGCGTCAAAATCGCCGACAACCCCCATTGCTGCGTTGGCGATTTTTATTCGCGTAACGCCGATCTCACGGGTGGCCTGTGGAATCGAATCCATGAGCAGCAACAGGGATTTACAAGTGTTGCAGCGTGGTCCCCGGCCCGGCGTGATCTTGGTCAGGGCGGAGAGGCGCGCTATGCCGATACGTTGATGGTGAGCGGTGAGTTCTTCACCGTGCTGGGAGTGCGTCCTGCCTTGGGGCGGCTCATTTCTCCTGCGGACGACTATCGCGGTTGCGGCGCGCAGGGAGCCGTGCTGAGCTATTCCTTCTGGCAACGGGAGTTTGGTGGAAACCCCTCTGTTCTGGGCAGCAAGCTGACGCTCGACGGCCATCCATTTCAAATCATGGGAGTGACCCCAGCCAGCTTCTACGGCGTGGATGTAGGGCAGAAATTTGATGTCGCCACTCCCCTCTGCAGCGAGCCGGTGTTTTCTACCAAAGGTTCACTCATGGATAGCGCCGATTCATGGTGGATCACCACCATCGCGCGTTTAAAGCCGGGCTGGACCATCGAACGTGCGTCAGCACAGCTCGACGCCATCTCGCCGGGCATTTTTGCAGCGACCGTGCCTGGAGGCTACGATGGCCTGCAAAAGAAGGACTACCTGTCGTTTCGCCTGCAAGCAGTGGCCGCTGCCACCGGCGTTTCCGGTCTGCGCCACGACTATGAAGATCCGCTTTGGCTGTTGCTGGCATTATCAGGGCTGGTGTTGCTCATTGCCTGCGCAAACCTTGCCAACCTGATGTTGACGCGGGCAAGCGTGCGCCAGCGAGAAATGGCGTTGCGCTTAACCCTCGGAGCATCGCGCTCCCGGCTGATTCGCCAATTGCTCGCCGAAAGCTTGCTGCTTGCATGCTTAGGAACAGTGGCAGGCGCGGCCCTGGCGCAAATTGTAAGCCGGGTGCTGGTGGTCTTACTGAGCACGCATGATGGTCAGATTTTTGTCGAGCTAACCCCGGATTGGCGCGTGCTCGGGTTCGCCGCGGCACTGGCAATTCTTACCTGCGTGTTATTTGGACTGGCCCCGGCCCTGCAGGCTTCGCGCACTGATCCAGGTGTGGTGATGAAGACCGGTGGGCGAGGGACCACCGCAGCTCGGGACCGCCTTCTGCTGCGCCGGGCGTTGGTTATTTCCCAGGTTGCGCTGTCGCTGGTTCTATTGACCGGGGCACTTTTGTTCGTACGTACCTTCCGCAATTTGCTAACTCTGAACGCTGGCTTTGAGCAGGACCATATCCTGATCGCAGCGTTCGACTTCTCACCGCTGAAACTGCCGGGTGTCAGGCAGATGTCGTACAAGCGAGAATTGCTGGCTCGCATACAAGGCATCCCGGGGGTAAGTGCCGCGGCGGAGACCCTGGTCGTTCCCATAAGTCGCAACGGTTGGGACAACAACATCGACATCCCCCGCGGCCCCCAACGGCAGGACACAATGTTCAACCGGGTCAGTCCCGGATATTTCCATACGATGGAGATCCCGTTGCTGGCGGGGCGCGATTTCAGTGCCAAGGACACCCCCGAGTCGGCCCGGGTCGCTATCGTGAATGAAACGTTCGTGCGCAAGTTCATGGGCGGCACCAATCCGCTGGCGAAGATCTTTAGTGACTCGGGAAAGCCAGACGACACCTATCAGATTGTTGGTATGGTGAAAGACACCAAATACTACGAGCTGCGTGAGGACAACTTGCCCATTGCCTTTGTGTCCTTCACCCAGAAAAACGGGCCGCAACAGCTCTCCACGCTCATGATTCGGTCCGACCAGCCGCTGCTTCCGTTGATTTCTTCCATCAAGCGCACGGCGAACGACATCAGTCCGTCCCTGGTTCTCACCTTCAACGTGCTGAAGACGCAGGTGCGCGAAGGGCTGCTGCGGGAGCAGCTGATGGCCACGTTATCCGGCTTCTTTGGCGCGCTGGCCACGATTCTGGCGATGGTGGGTCTCTATGGCGTGATTTCCTATATGGTCGTCCGTCGCAGGAATGAGATTGGCGTACGCATGGCCCTGGGCGCGAACCGTAACGACATCCTCGTGATGGTGCTGAAGGAAGCAGCGACTCTGCTGGTGATTGGGCTGGTCGTGGGGACCGCGCTGGCGCTGGCTGCAGGAACGGCGGCGGCTTCGATGCTCTATGGATTGAAGCCGAGTGATCCGTTAACGCTCGGAGCTGCGATCACCGGGATGATAGTGGTGGCTATCGTGGCGAGCCTGTTGCCTGCACAGCGTGCGTCCGCAGTGCATCCCATGGAGGCCCTGCGAGAGGAGTAACGAGAACACGCGGCGCTCCAGAATTTGGGAAGTCCTACTTGAGCCGTTCCGCCAGCATGTGGTCCGCGACGCGAATGGCGTTGGCGATGATAGTCAGCGACGGGTTGACAGCACTCGCTGACACAAAGCAGGAAGCATCCACAACATAAAGATTGTCCAGATCATGAGCCTTGCAGTGCCGGTCAAGCACGCTGGTTGCCGGATCGGTGCCCATGCGGCAAGTCCCGTTTTGATGGCCTACGCCCTCCAGCGGAATCCGCTTCTTGAAATACGCGTGGAGCGGAACCGAAGTAGTCGCATGCCCCGCCCGCTTAAGTACGTCGACCCAGCGGTCCTTCAGCCGATTGAAGGACTCAACATTATTAGGCGTGTATGAAAGCTGAATGCGCCCCGGAGCGGAGTCATTGACCGGCTCGCACTCGTTGGTGCGCCCGGTGTCTCCGGCGGGATGGGCACCGGCTAGTCCAGGCTGCCAATTCTCGACAGTAGCCGGGGTTGTGTTGTGCAAGGTGACCCGATTGTTCGGGTCGGGTAGATCTTCTGTCGTGAGCCACCATGGCACCGCGTGGCGCTTCATCTCCTCCAGCACAATCCCCGGCGTGAGCGGAGGCGCGTCGCCTTTCATCATCTCGAAATGGAAGCTGCCGACTGGCTGCACCTGCCCGAGCGGAAACGGATAGGCAGGGTCAGAATCCTTAAAGTAAAAGTCGTTTGTGCCCCAGGTCTTGGTATAGCTGTCCTCGTTGCCTTTGGGACCGATTGCCAGCAAAGCATCCGCCTGGTGGTACATGAAGTTTCGGCCAACCTGGTCGGAGCTGTTGGCGAGTCCATTAGGATACTTGTCGTTCGCAGACGCGAGCAGAATCACCGCGGAATTGATAGCACCGGCACACACGGCGAAAAAGGCCGCCCGATAGGTCGCCGGTGTTCCGTCTTTTGACGCGGCATCCGATCCGGAGTGTATGACTTCAACCGCGCTGACGTAAGTGCCGCTGCTGTTGGTGAGCAGTCGCGTCACTCGGGAGTTGGTCATCAGGGTGACGTTAGGCAGGTGCATGATCTGCCGGATGCAGTTGATGTCGGCGTCGGATTTAGCGTGAACCAGGCAAGGGTAGCCGTCGCAGGTGTCGCAGCGGACGCATTTCGATGCCAGCGGGTCGGCCGCGTCTCGCTTGAGCCCAAGAGGAACGGGAAAGGTATGTATGCCAAGCTTGCGAACGTCGTCCTCGATGGTCTGCATACGAGGCTCGTTGCTGAACGCGGGGTAGGGATACTTTGCGGAATGAAAAGGCTCGGTGGGATCAAAAGACGATCCGTATCCGCCGCGGACAGAGGGCGCGGTCCCCAGATCGCCGTGGACATGAAAAAGCTCTTCCGCCCGGCAATAAAACGGCTCCATATCGGCGTAAGTGATGGGCCATGCCGGAGAGATTCCGCCTTGATGTTGAATCACGCCAAAATCTTCGGCACGCATACGGAACATGGCAGCCCCGTAAACCTTCGTCTGCCCGCCCACGAAATAAGCCTGCTGCGGGTGGAGTGGTTTGCCGTCCTTGTCCTGCCACGTCTCTTTGGTGTGGTAGCGGTTATCCAGGAAGACAGCGGACGTGTCCCAGTTGAGCTTCTCCTGGGGCATAAAGGAGCCGCGCTCCAGAATGAGGATGTTTTTTCCTGCCTGGGCCAGGTGCAGGGCCAGCGTTCCGCCACCCGCCCCCGTGCCAATCACAATCGCATCGTATTCGCCTGGCATATTCGTCTACAGCACGGTATCAGGTTTACCTGCTCGAAAATACGAATTCGCAAGCCGCGCCCAAAAGGTGCAGTCAGTAGCCGATGCTATATTGATGGTCGGTATATAGACCGTGACGCTGATATGTTGACGTTGGATGAATACGTAGTCGGCGTCCTCATGCGTGACCTGGTCGGGCATGAGTGAGGAATATCTACGCTCATGTCTTTTGCCGACTGGCTAACCTCTGACCTCGAACGCCCCGAGAGTGCTCACAGCCAGAGCGCTACGAGCAAGCATCCCTGGTGGCGGGTGATGTGCCTCACCGGGGTCGATTATTTCTCAACCCTCGGTTATCAGTCAGGGATCGCTTTTCTCGCTGCCGGTCTACTCTCGCCCATCGCGACCCTGGTGCTCGTTCTGGTGACTCTCTTTGCCGCATTGCCGGTGTACAACCGGGTCGCGGCTGCCAGTCCCTATGGACAAGGCAGTATTGCCATGCTCGAGAAGCTGTTTCCGGGGTGGACCGGCAAGATGTTCGTGCTCGTACTTCTGGGCTTTGCGACCACTGACTTCGTGATCACCATGACCCTGTCTGCGGCGGACGCAGCAGCCCACTTCGTACACAATCCCTACACCCCTCCTTCGCTTCAGAGCCAGATGGGTGTCACCCTCATGCTACTCGCCATCCTGGGCGCGGTCTTCCTCAAGGGATTCAAAGAAGCGATCGACATTGCCGTGGTCCTTGTAGGCGTTTACCTCGCGCTGAATCTGATCGTGTGCCTGGTTGGGATCTTCCATGTGCTTGTGCACCCCCAGGTGGTTCTCGACTGGAAGCGCGCCGTCTTCGCCCAGCACGGCAGCCTGCTTTCCATCCTTGGCCTCTCCTGCCTGCTCTTTCCCCGCCTTGCCCTGGGGCTCTCGGGGTTCGAGACCGGTGTGGCGGTCATGCCTCTGATCGAGTGCAATAACAATCTCGAGCTCCGCATCTTGAACACCCGGCGGCTGCTCGCGACGGCCGCGATCATCATGAGCGTCTTTCTGATGGCCACCAGCTTCATCACCACCCTGCTTATCCCCGCCGCCGCCTTCAAAGAGGGCGGTCCGGCCAACGGCAGGGCAGTGGCTTACCTGGCCCATCAGTACCTGGGTAATGGCTTTGGCACTGTCTACGACCTCAGCACGATTCTCATTCTCGCCTTTGCCGGCGCCTCCGCCATGGCCGGTCTGCTGAATCTCATTCCCCGTTATCTCCCCGGCTTCGGCATGGCGCCGGAGTGGGCGCGCGCCTCACGTCCGCTTGTCCTCGTCTTTGTGTCTGTCGCATTCATAGTTACGCGTCTCTTTCATGCGAACGTGGATGCCCAGGGCGGCGCCTATGCCACGGGCGTTCTCGTTCTCATTACCTCCGCCTCCTGTGCCGTCACCATCGCCGCTCGCACGTGGCTCGCACGTGCCGCTCTCGGTTTGGTATCCCTCATCTTCATCTACACCACGCTGGTGAATATCTACGAGCGGCCCGAGGGGCTCAAGATCTCATGCATCTTCGTGTTCACCATGCTCTTCATGTCGTTCCTCTCGCGAGCTTTGCGTTCCACGGAGCTGCGCATCACCAGCATTCAGCTTGATCCCCAGGCGGAGGCCCTGGTGGCTGAGAGCGTCAACAAGACCATCCGCCTCATTGCGTGGAAGCCGCATAACACCTACGGGAAAAATCGAGAACAGGCTGCAAGCGAACTGCGCCGTCTCTACTGCCTGTCCCCGGACGAACGCATTTACTTTATCGAGGTGGAGCGCGGAGACACATCAGAGTTCACCGAGTCTCTTACGGTTCACGGGTTCCAAGAGGACTCCCATCGCATTCTTCGCGCCAGGAGTGCCGCGGTGGCCAATTCCATCGCCGGTCTGCTCATTTACCTGCAGCAGGCCACCAAGTGCATTCCCCATGTCTATTTTCACTGGACCGACATCAACCCGGTCGTCAATGGAATGCGCTTCATCTTCCTGGGTGAAGGCGACACGGCCCCGATAACCCATGAAGTTCTCCGTCGTGCCATCAAAGACCCCGAACAACGTCCGGTCGTTCACGTAAACTGAAGCAACGTTGTTCCCCGGCGGGAAAAGCGGCTGGATTTGCTTGACCTCTGGAAACTAAGTTGAGGAAAATGGCATCCCTTCAATGGGGATCCATTTTGGGTACGGTCAAAAATTACTTGCCGCCAGACAACACCACGCAAAGTCCAGGAAAGCACAGAGGGTGGCGGCTGGCCCTTTGGATCACGCTCATCGCGGTCCTGGTGCTCCTGGTGGTAGGCGAAGTGATGCTGAAACGAGCGTCGCCCATCCTCAAGGGGCGGATGATCGAGACACTCAGCACCCGTTTTGATAGCCGGGTGGAGCTGGATGATCTGCAGGTATCGCTGATTAAAGGTTTAGCGGTCACCGGCAAGGGGCTGCGCATCTTCGCTCCCGATGACGTAGTGGCCGCCGGCGCCAAAGACCCCATCATCGCAGTACAGCAATTCGACTTTCACGCCGGGCTGATTGGTTTGTTCCTGAAGCCCACCCATGTGAACACGGTGCATGTGCAGGGCCTAGCGATAAAAATTCCGCCAAAGTCCATGAGGCAAAACGCGGGCTCCTCAAAGCATCTGGGCAAGATCAAAATTGTTGTCGACGAAATTATCTGCGATGATTCGCAGCTGGTGATTGGCACCGACAAGCCGGATAAGGATCCGAAGATTTTCGAATTGAAGCACATTGTGCTGCACAATCTGGGGCCAAACTCTCCGTCGGCTTACGACGCAACCCTGACCAATGCAGTGCCCAGGGGGGAGATCCACGCGACCGGCACCTTTGGTCCGTGGAATACAGAGACTCCGGGCGACTCGGCCGTTACTGGCAAGTACCTGTTCCAGGATGCTGATTTGAACACCATCAAAGGCATAGGAGGCATGCTGCATTCCGTGGGCGACTTCACCGGCCGGCTCGACCGCATCGAAGTACACGGAACAGCGGATGTGCCGAATTTTTCACTGGATACTGCCAACCATCCCGTCCCCCTGCATACGAAATTTTCTGCGATTGTCGATGGCACGACGGGGGACACCTATCTGCAACCGGTAGAGGCGAAGTTGGGCGCCTCAGAGTTTTCCTGCAGCGGTGAGGTGGTCAATGTGAAGGGCCAGGGGCATATCATCGACCTCGATGTCGATGTCCCCGCCGGCCGCATACAGGACTTCCTGCAACTTGCCGTCAAGACCCAGCCGGTGGTGATGACGGGGGTGCTGACGATGAAAACCAAGCTGCACATTCGCCCGGGGAAGGAAAGCGTAACCCAGAAGCTGGGCTTGAATGGATCTTTCACGCTCAAGCAGATGCACTTTACGAATCCGGACCTGCAGGACAAGGTGGACATGCTGAGTCTGCGAGCGCAAGGGGACCCCAAGGATGCCAAGCCCGGAGCACAGGACGTGAATTCCCACATGACGGGAAAATTCAAAATGGGCGACGGAAAGCTGGACCTGGAGGACCTGAACTACACCCTGCCTGGAGCGACGGTGCGCTTGGGCGGCGTTTACACGCTGGACGGAAAGAAGTTCGATTTCACAGGCAAGGTAAGGACCGACGCAAAGCTGTCACAGATGGTGGCCTCGAGGTGGAAGAGCTGGATGTTGAAGGTGGCCGATCCCTTCTTTCACAAGCATGGCGCCGGGGCGGAAATACCAGTGAAGATAACCGGAACAAACACCGCTCCGAAGTTCGGTCTGAATATAGGCGGCGGCCACAAGGACAAGCCCGAATAGGCTTCTCTGCAGATTTGGCTACCTGCGCGTTTGCTTTGTATCAGGGCGAGAACTCCAGAATTTGGGAAGCCCGAAGGGCGCACCGCAGAGTCTCATCCACTACGCTACGCTCCGGTCGGGATGACAATTTTGTCTGGGAACGCTAAGTGTAGTTTACCAAGATGAATTGTCATCCCGACCGGAGCGTAGCGTAGTGGAGGAGATCTGCGGTGCGCCCTTCGGGCTTCCCAAATTCTGGATACTAAAACGCAGGCGCTAAAGCCCAACTATGTTTCGGACCTTGGCGGCGCGACTCCGCGCCTTCTCCTTGAGGTTTCCTCTTCTATCGTCCGAAGGAATAACTAACCTTGATAACCCCTGAATCAATCCCTGGGTTCTGTGACCCGCTACTTCCGTTGGAAAGATGATGGTACCGATACTCCAGCTGGCAGGAGCGGGTGTGCGTTTGGAAGATCTCCACCCCAGCCCCGACTTCAAAAGTAAAGTTGAAGGATGCGCTGTTGAACACCGGTATGTCGCGAGGAGAGATCGCGAAGCCACCAAGCCCCGTCACGAACGGCTGGAATCGCTTGTGCGGAAGCACCCTGATCTTATAACCCAGTGGGCTGACGCCAGTGACGTAGGTCGATCGCGTTCCGGCGATGTAGGTTGCGGTCCCGAGATACACCTGATTCTGAGTCACCAGAATAACGTTTAAGGGAGCGCTCGAAACCGGGGTGACCACTGGAATGGGCGAAGCAAAATCCACGGTCCCTGAATACGCAGGCTGTTGCGGAAACTTCAACGCGAACCCCTTCATCGTGGGATCGGTCAAAGTCATGTACGGGCGCACCTCGGCCATCCACGAGCCGGTGAAGTTGTCGCGGAGAAAACTCCGTCTTTCGAAACTGGCTCCCAACGCAGTGATCTTCCGTCCGTCCGCGTAGCCAATCAGCATGTGACTGGAATCGTTGGAGTACTCGACGAAGCCACTGATGACCGTGCGATTCGAATAGACACCGACATCCTGCGCGCGTGTCACGGCGCTGGCGGTGATTCCCATCAGCAGGCACAATCCTGCCTTGCGTAGCAGCTGTTTCATTGCAGCGTCCGATCCTTCTTCCGCGCGGCGGGGGGTCCGGGCATTCTCCTGTTTGGGACCCGTACAGAAGGACGGTATTTGGCAGTCAACTTCCAGCTATTCCGATCGAGGGCCCAGGGGGGAAGGGAACTCGCGTCGAGAGCACAATTACAATGACTGTTACGTCGGTAATGTCATTCGCGCAGCGTTTGTTAAGGTAAGCTGCGTCGATTTCAAGGCAATCGTAGCACCCCGGGCATACCCTCATGTCCGCGAATTGCTGAGCCGCCGGGAAAAAGTCACCTGCATTTTTAAACTTTAGTTTGGTGTCGGGGGCACGGCGCGGTAGAGCGCAGAAACCTCCACCCGGGTGGGGAAAGCCCATGCCGCATAGTCTTCTTCACTCATGGCAAACTCATCCTGCCAAAGCCGGACCAGCCAGGGAACCCCGGCAAGCATCGACTCCAGTTCCGGGTGCATGTAAATGAGGTACACCTCGCGTGGTTCCTGGGCGAGCGAGGCTTCCAGGTTGTGGAAAACGCGCTCCATCACCGGCTCGGTAAACGCATTCCACATGTAGATAACCAGTGGTCCGGATGGCCAGGAGAAATCAGCCGCGTCACCCTGCAGGGAGACGACCGGAGGTCCAGGGCGTGCCTCGGTATACTGCGCGATGTTCGCCCGGGCGATCCGCTCCAACTCATGAGAAAGCTCAATCCCGATAATCTCGCGGAATGGATAGTCGGACGCCAACAGCAGCGCTCGCCCCTTGCCCGACCCCACATCCACGAAGGAGAAGCGCTTCAAATCCAGATGCAGCTGTTCCTGCATGGTTTGCATCACCGAGTGAAACACCGACGGCGCCACCGCAAAGTAACCGTTGTTGTAGGCGTCGTGGTGGTGGCCTGAAGCAAGCTCGTAGATCAGTCCGCTGGTATCCACGCTAAAGCGCTCATCGAACGGATGCACCGCACGATAGCTACGGTATTCGCTCTGCTCCATGCGGGGCCACGCGGGTTGCTGTCTCCGGCCTAGCCCCCTCCACAATCGCCCAATTCCTTTTGTCATCCGTATCAGAGGTCAGTCCAGTCCAAGCTTCTTCCAGATCGCGTCTACGTGAGCTCGTGTCGATGGATCCATGCCAATCATCTGCGGCCACGGCCGGGTAAACCCTTCCGCGTTCCATTTGCGCGTCGCATCAATGCCCATCTTGCTGCCATAGTTGGGCAGCCGGGAGGCATGATCGAGCGAGTCGATAGGGCCCAGTGTGAATTGGATGTCGCGTTCGGGGTCGATGTTGTTTGTGACACGTAACGTTACCTCACCCACGTCCTGCACATCGCAGTCCTCGTCGACCACAAGGATGCACTTGGTGAACATGGCCTGACCCAGGGCCCAGATGCCATGCATCACCTTGCGCGCCTGGCCGGCATAGCTCTTGCGAATGGAGACAATCATCAGGTTGTGAAAGACACCCTCGACCGGCAGGTTTATGTCCATAATTTCCGGAAGGGTCAGCCGCATGAGGGGCAGGAAGATACGCTCCACCGCCTTGCCCATCCAGGCATCTTCCATAGGCGGCTTGCCTACGATGGTTGCGGCATAGACCGGGTCCTTGCGATGGGTGATGCAGGTGATATGGAAGACCGGGTACTCCTCTTCCATGGTGTAGAAACCGGTGTGATCGCCGAAGGGCCCTTCCATGCGCAGTTCGTCCAGTTCTACATAGCCTTCGAGGACGATCTCCGCATTCGCCGGCACCTGCAGGTCCACGGTTTCGCACTGAACCAGGTCAACTGGCATCTGCCGTAGAAAGCCTGCAATGACAAACTCTTCGACCTCCGGAGGCGCCGGCACAATGGCAGAAAAAGTGGTTGCGGGATCGGTACCGATCACCACCGCCACTTCGAGACGGCGATCCTTGCTTTGGGCCAAAGCGGTCACCGGATTTTGAGCGGTGGTTCCCCCGGCCGTCTCTGCCATCACTCGTACCCTGGCAGCCGTAACGTTTCCGGAAGCATCAGCGACCGCCGCCGCCCGCAGCCGCTCACGAAGGTGTTCCGCGGCCACTTTCTGGCGTTGCCAGTGCATGCCCGTTGTTTGGTGGTCATAAACCTGCATTCGGTACATGCCCAGGTTGCGTTTTCCGCTCCTGGGATCCTTGGTAATCACGCAGGGGAGGGTAATGAAGCGGCCGCCATCGAGCGGCCAACACTGAAGCACAGGAAAATCCAGGACACTGAAGTTTTCCCGCAGGATCACTTGTTTGCAGGGTGCGTCTTTCGCCGCCACGGTGCGGGGGAAAAACCGCCCCACTTCCGCGAGCATGGGAAGCATTTTCAACTTTCCCAGAAGGCCTTCCGGCGACTTGAGCTGGAGCAGGGTCTCGATACGTCCAGCAACATCATCGAGACTGTCGACTTCGAGCGCCATCTTCATGCGCCGCTCGCTGCCGAACTGGTTCATCAGCACCCGGCTGCCCGGGTAGCCCTTGACGTTTTCGAACAGCAGGGCCGAACCGCCTGCCGATCCACCGCGCTTGCCCGACTTCGATACCCTGTCGGCGATCTCGGCCATTTCGAGAATGGGGTCCACCGGCTCCAGGATGTGCTTGAGCTCACCGGCTTTATCGAGCGCTTTGATCCAACCCCTCAGGTCCTCGTATCCCAATACAGTCCCCCGACCCACTTCACCATACTATCCGGGCGAGACGAGCGACTGTTGTTGGGAGCGGAACCCGTTTTGATCGGACTTTGCCGGAAAAGTTGACTACTCGCCCCGCATCCACCGGTCCATCAGGGTCTGAGCGCAGCGCGCGCCGCATAAATGACGGACCTTGGCGGCGTGGGAGAGCAGGATATTCCATTGCGTCAGCCTGAGCATGGGCTGCTCAGGGGCGGAGGGAATGAGAGATGCCGGCTCGGTCAAGGCCAGCCACCAATCCTCGGCCTCGCCCTTCGGATTACCGCATACATCGCAATGGTAGGTCTCGGTAAACGCCATTCAAAATCTCTCCGTCCCGCAAGGGTGGCGCGATCGCTGGCCACAGCCTTGAGCCAAGGGCAAACTAGCAGGAGCATCGTTTGGGAGGCCATCCCCGGAAGTGGGGATGCCCTTCGTTCCGAATTGTCATCGATTCGCCGGGCAAATTCCCCGCCATCGCGGTACTTCTCTCCGCGGGCGTATCGACTTCGTTACATCGTGGAGGTGTCAGGCGATACTCGCGGGCTGATCCTCGTACTGCTCCAGCGGATAGCCAAGCTTTTTCCACTGATCGAAGCCTCCCAGCAGCGGACGAACCCGGTAGATTCCGTTTTGCCGCAGCTTCATCGCCATCTTGGCGGCGGTCGCTTCGCTGGGGCAGGTGCAATAAAGAATGACGTCGCGATCCCGGGGTATCTCTCCGCTGCGTTGCATCAGCGTCTCAGGGGAAAGCCGGACCGCCCCAGGGAGCACCCGTGGATCAGGTAGATAGTCGAGTGGGTGGCGCAAGTCGACGATATAGGGGTTCTGGCCCCCATCCAGCATTCGCTTAAGCTCAATCGGGTCCAGCCGCGAAGTGCGCACCTGCTTCAGGAACGACTGCTGCTTCCAGATCCGGTAACCCAGCAGGCCGGCGACCGCCAACAGAAACAACGCCCCGGCGAAGTGGCCCATCCAGGTAAGTGCCCCGGGATTCTTGCGCAGAACGTCGCCGAAGAAGCGGCCGATGAGGGTAATGGTCGCGGCCCAAAACAAGGCCCCGGCCATGTCATAGGCCAGGAAGACGCGATATCTCATTCCCGTCTGGCCGGCGATAGGCGCGGCCACCGTCCCCAGGCCGGGTATGAATTTCGCCACCAGCAACGCCTGCTCGCCCCACTTGGTGAAATAGTCCTCTGTCTTGCGCACACAGGTTGAGCTCTCAAACGAGAGCCGGCATACCAATTTCACCATGGCGCCGCCAAAGCGCTTGCCTAACAAGTACCAAAGCGAATCGCTGACAAAGCAGCCAGCCACCACCGCCAAAAGGACCAGGGGAAGAGACAGTTTGTGCGTAGCGGTCAATGTGCCTGCAGCCAACAGCAAGGGCAGGCTCGGCACGGGGACGCCAAGCTGCTCCGCCATCACCCAGAGAAACAGGATGAAATAGGCGAAATGCAGGAAAAAATCGAACGCTAAGGGCATAACGAGCTGCCTCTGGGGTGGTCTCCACTATAGATGATAGCCAGACGGGAAACGGTTCGTAAGCAAGCGTTTCTTGAGCGCATGGAATACCGGAAAAACTCCGGTCCGCGGAGAGGGCGGTGCGCCGGCTGACAGTTTTGCCAAGTGTAACTGAACCGGAGGCACTCGGCGCAAGATGACTCTGGGCACAGATGTCGAGGTGGGTACAGCTTGCGGTAATGCGACGTAAATCAGCGACTTGTCTCAAGCTGAGCCAGCCGGACCGAAGTCGAAGTTTGTAACCTAGTAAAATTCCCGAGAAAGTGAAGTCGGGTTACCTCGTGAACGGTTCCTTCGGATGGCCGGGTTCGCTTGCAAGCAGGGATCGCCGGTGTCGCCCGCCTCTTCTCGCCCTCATCACGGTCCTGGTGAGCGGGTGGATCCCGGTTGCGGTGGCACAGCAACCTTCCGCAAAGCCGACGGACGGGGCTCCGGATTCCACCCAGGCGATGGAATTCGCCGATCAGCCGAATTTTGCCATCGCGGGCGTCACCGATTGGACCGCCGTCGGGGGCCATGGGTCCGATTCCACTTTGCGTACCAGCGAAGCGCTCGCGCGCGAGACGCTCACCCTCAAGCAGGATGGTTCGGGGTCCGGTCCCTCAGACTTCCCTGGCGGCACGAAGGCATGGAATGAGGCCGAAGCCAGGTTGCGTGCCGCTCTTGCCGGCGCGCCCGGTAGTTTCGCAGCGAACCACCAGCTCGGGCGCTTTCTATCTCCACTCCGGTAGAGTATCGTGAGTCGGTTCCGCTGCTGTCGGCTGCCTACCAGATCGATCCGGCGAACCGAGGCAATGAGTACGATCTGGCCTCGGCCTACGAGGAAACCGGTGATTTTGCGCAGGCGCGCGCGCACATCCGGAAATTGCAGGCGCAGGCAGACAATGCGGACCTGCATCGCTTGTCGGGCGAGCTGGACGAGAAAATGGGCGATCCTTTGGCCGCCGTCCACGAGGATGAGCAGGCCGTCCACCTGGATCCCAGCGAACAAAATTATTTCGCATGGGGCTCGGAATTGTTGCTTCATCGGGCTGTCTGGCAGGCCGCGGAGGTCTTCAGGAACGGAACAAAAGCCTATCCCAAGTCGGCCAGAATGCTGACCGCACTGGGCACGGCTCTCTTTGCCGGTGCTCTCTACGATGAGGCGGCGGGCAGCCTATGCGCTGCTTCGGACTTGAACCCGGCCGATCCCGAGCCCTATCTCTTCATGGGCAGGATAGAGATGGCCGCACCCAAGCCGTTGGCCTGTGTCGAGCCGAGACTGGCCCGGCTTGTCCAGCAGCAGCCGGCAAACGCGCTCGCCAACTACCTCTATGCCATGGCGATCTGGAAGCGGCAGGAACAGCCGCCGGCCCGAGCGCCTTGCACCAGGTGGAAAGCTCTGCTGACGCAAAGCGGTGGCGATCGACGCGAAATGCGCCGACGCCTACCTGCAACTGGGAGTTCTCTCTTCCTCCCAGCGCAACCTGGAAAAGGCGATTGGCTTCTACACCAAGGCAATCGAAGCCGACCCACAGCTCGGCGAGGCCCATTACCGGTTGGGCGTGGCCTATGATCGGACCGGGCTTCCGGAAAAAGCCAAACAGGAATTTCAACTACATGACGAGATCGAAAAGTCGCAGGCAGCTGCGGTCGAACGTCAGCGGCGGGAAGTGAAGCAGTTCCTGGTCGTCCTCGAGGGGCACCGCCGGGTATAATACCCAAGAGCACGCAGTAGGAGGCTTTCATGTTCAAGTTAGTGGCGGTGCTGCTGCGCTCCGATGATGACGATGTACGCGAGCGACCTGCCGAGCCGGAAATATCTGAATCTGGCCGCCATCAAGACGATGGTGGCTGCTTCGGAAGCGAAAGCAAAGGAAATGAACGTAGAAGTGACGATCTGCATCGTGGATGAGAGCGGCAACTTGCTTTTCCTTGAAAAGGGAGACGGCGCCTCGCTGAACACCTTGCAGTTCGCGCAAAAGAAGGCCCGCGACGCTGCCGCCTACGGCGCGCCTTCAAGAGAAGCAGCGGAAGCGGTAAAGAAGGGCAACGTGAGGACCTTGCTTTTCCTGATTTCTTCCCCAACCAGGGCGGTCTGCCCATCAAGGTGGATGGCCAGGTGCTCGGCGGGATCGCGGCCAGCGGCGCGAAGTCTGAGGTGGACGAGCAGATAGCGCAGGCGGGTCTGGATGCCCTCTTGAAGAAATAGTGTCAGCCTGGTGAAACCTCGGGTAGTCCGCCAACGTATTGTTCTCTAGCGCCGGGAATGGTTCGATAAAGGCGTTTCCCGCAAACCCGCGGTGTACCATATGAAAAAATCAGTCGCGAATTTAAGCTCCAAACGTTTTAGCCTACCAAAAGCTCCTTGAGACGCCAGTTCCGCCAACCACAGGCATGAACATCAGGGAAGTAGCCAAGAGGGCCGGGGTTTCCACAGCCACCGTTTCGCGCGTGGTGAACGGCACGGCACCTGTGGACGCGCGTACTGAAAAGCGGGTCCGGGCGGCGATCCAACGAACAGGCTATTACCCCAACACCCATGCGCGCACCCTGGGCACCGGCAAGAGCCATATTTATGGCCTGATCATCTCCGACATCGAGAATCCATTTTTCCCCGAACTGGTGAAGTGCTTCGAGCGCCTGGCGGTAGAGCATGGCTACGAAGTCTTGATTGCCAATACTGACTACCAGGCAGAGCGCATGGAGATTTGTGTCCGGCGCATGTTGGAGCGCAAGGTGGACGGGGTCGCCATCATGACCTCGGAGATGGATCCCGAACTCATCCAGACGTTGAGCGGCCGGGGCATTCCCATCGTTTTTCTGGATACCGGCTTCCTCGGGCTGGGAATCAGCAATATCTCTCTGGATTACGACAGTGGCGTCGATCAGGCGATTGACCATTTGACTTCGCTGGGACACCGAAGGATTGCCTTTGTCAGCGGGCCGGCTAACCTGGCATCGGCCAGGACACGGTATGAGGCATTCTTAGCGTCCCTGCGGCGCAAGAAACTTGAATGCAGCGAGGAGTTCATCCGTACGGCGAACCACCGCTTCGACGGAGGCTACGCGGCGATGTTAGAGATATTGAAGCTGCCGGTGCGCCCCACGGCCGTGCTGGCCTCGAACGATCTGACCGCCATTGGAATCATGGGCGCCGTATACGCCGCGGGATTGCGCGTTCCCGAAGACATCTCGGTCGTAGGCTTTGACGACATCGCGCTGAGCAGCTTCATGCCACCGCCTCTGACCACGATCCGCCTGTCGCGCGCAGAGATCGCCGAGTTTGCCTTCAATTCTCTTTATGCCGCAAGCCAGCGCGGAGAAAACGAAGGGCGTGACCCACATCGTGCGAGCGGAACTGGTGATCCGCCAATCCACCGCAGCCGTCCGTCCGGCGCAGTAGTGGAGGGATCTGCAGTTCAGCTGACCTCCCGTGGAAATGTTTTTCGACTTATACCTTCGGTTTCAACTTCGCGACGATACCTTCACCTTCGCGGATGGTGAGAATCTGGTTCGCCTTCACCTGGGTGAATCGTTCGACCTTCTGCGTAGTCGGCCATTTCACTTCGATCAAGTCCACGGTCTCAACCTTTCCCAGGCCGAAGTGAAGGCGCAAATCACTTTGCGACATGACGCTGGTGCCGCTGTGGACTTCATCCATCTGCGTATGCTTTCCGGTCGTGACTCGTACACGCGCCCCAATGGCGGTGCGATTGCACTTGGTTCCGACCAGCTTGATCTTGATCCAGTTCTGTTTGTTGCCGCCTTCATTGCGAAGCAACGAGGGCAGATCGTTCATGTTCAGAATTAGGGCGTCCATGTTGCCGTTGTTGTTGTAATCGCCAAAGGCCGCGCCCCGGCTCGAGAAGCTCTCACTGATGCCGGGTCCCATCTCTGAGGAAACGTCTTTGAAGCGGCCGTTCGCGAGGTTCCTGTAAACCAGCCGGGGATTTTTGAAAGTCTGGCCGAAGTTGTAGTGATCAATCTCTGGATAGACATGGCCATTGATCTGGATGATGTCTGCCCATCCGTCATTGTCGTAATCGACAAAACCGCAGCCCCAGGCTACATATCGGTTGTTCACTCCAACCCCGGCAGCAAAGGTGACATCGCTGAAAGTTCCATCCCCGTTGTTGTGGTACAGGTTGCAGGTGTCATCCGCGAAGTTGGTCTTGAATATATCGAACCATCCGTCACAGTCGTAGTCCGCCACGGCGATCCCCATCCCGGCCTGCTCATGTCCGTTGTCGCTGTAAGCGCAGCCGGCCATGACAGCGATGTCCGTGAACGTACCGTCGTGGTTGTTCTTGAACAGGATGCTCGGTTCGGAGTCCACGGCGACATAAATGTCCGGCCACCCATCGTTGTCAAAATCATAAGAGACGGCGGTGATGGAGTATCGTGGACCCGGCTTCAGAATTCCCGATTTTTCAGAGACGTCGGTAAAAGTTCCATCACCATTGTTGTGATAGAGAATGTTGGTATCTCCCGGAAGTCCCCGCGGACCGCACATGATGGGAACGCCCTTCCACTGGCAGTAGGTGGTATCGGCGGCAGGGGGAATTGTCGCGGGGTCCAACTTCAGATAGTTGCAAACGAAAAGATCGAGGTGACTGTCCCGGTCATAGTCGAGGAAGGTACACCCTGCTCCCCAGCGAACCTTTGCCTGGTCGAGGCCGGCTTTATGAGTGACATCGGTAAACGTGCCGTCTCCGTTGTTGCGAAAGAGAACGTTGTGTCCCCAGAAGCAGCAGAACAAATCATCCCATCCGTCGTTGTTGTAATCGCCCACGCAAACGCCGGTCTGCCAACCGGTACGCGCCAGGCCCGATTTTTCGGTGACATCGGTGAAAGTGCCGTCGCGGTTGTTTTTGTACAGGTGCGAGATCGGTGCTTTTCCCGGAGGCCAATGCGAATCGAGCTGATCGCCATTGGTGAGGTAGATGTCGAGCCATCCGTCGTTGTCGAAATCAAAAAAGGCAAGCCCGCTGCCCTTGGCCTCGATGATGGATCGCTTGTGGTCGACGCCGCCCCACACGTTGGGGCTGGTGAGACCGGCCTGCTGGGCCACATCCACATACTGGACGGGAGACGTCGTAGGAGTCGAGACCGCGGCCTGGAGGAGACCTGGTTCTCTCCACCTCCATAGAGGAGTGGCAAGAGCCTCAGTGAGGCTGCTGCCGAGCATGAAAAGAGACGTACCAAGGAAACGTCTTCGGGGAAAAATCATAGATTGCGATGATTATAGAGATTCCAGTGGCTGCATCATATTCTCTCCGAAAGCAACAGCAGGTCATTACACTGCGCTCCGCTCAGCTGCAGGATTTTGGCTTTGTATCAGGGCACGACTTCAGTCGTGCCGACAAGGCCAGAAGAGAATGGGGCTTTAGCCCCTGCGCAGTTTTTCCATTGGGATTTCTTGCGGATTTTACGGTGGCAGGGGCTTCAGAGTCTGCGTGAGAACCTTCCCGTCCAATTTCTGTCTCGCCCACGAATCAAGGGGTGCCCCATATCTCGCTCGTTTTTCGCGAGATGTGGGAGACCACGGCTGCCGATCTACATTCTTCGGCTCCCTAGGGACTACCAATCGAGATCTGTGGTCTCCCACATCTCGCGAAAAACGAGCGAGATATGGGGCACCCCTTGATTCGTGGCAGCATGAGATTCTTCGACCGGCGGGTTCTCACGCACACACTAAAGCCCCGACCACGCTTACAGGGTTCTGTCTGCAAGCGAAAGCGCGAAGCGCAGCAGTTGCTGCCGGTTCGCCATGGACATGGGCTCATTCCCGGTCGAAGCGGTCTCCGGCGCCTGCGCCAACACCTGTTCAATCCGGCTCAGGTCCAGTCCACCGCTTCCACTGCTGTTCTTGAAGCGGTTCAGGACTTCTTTGGCTTTAGCAATCTGCCCATTCTCAAAATAAAAAATACCGAGGGTTGAATAGCTGCCGGGCCATTCCGGCAGCAATTCGACCGCGCGCTCGAAATGCTCTCCGGCTTCTGCTGTGTTTCCTTCCAGCGCCGAAACAATGCCCAGGCCCCAAAGAATCTTCCCTGAGCTTGGGACACGAGCCTGACCTTCCAACAGCGTCTGCTTCGCGGCCGCGACGTTATTCTGGCGGAACTCCAGCAACGAAAGCGCGAGATACTCCTGATCGTTGTCCGGATTACGGCGGATGGCATCGCGGTAAATCTCTTCGGCCCGGCCTGTCTCGCCCAGATGGCCGTAAATATCAGCAAGCAGAGACAGGTAGGCATCGTCCTTTCGGCCCTGCTCTGAAACCTGCTGTGCCGCATCGAGTGCCTGGCGATAAAGGCCTTTGCGGAAGTACGCATCCGCAAGGTCAAATTTTATTTCGTCGGAAGTCGGATTGATTTCCAGTGCTGCCTGGAAATGTTGAATGGCATCGTCGTAGCGACGGTAGCGAGCGAGCAATACGCCGGTCCCGGTCAGGGTCCGGGAGTCTGTCGCGCTTACCTTGTCGAGCTGAGCGATTGTGCTTTTTGCCTCGTTTACTTTCCCAGACTTCAGATAAGCCTCGGCCAACAAGTACAAGCCTTCTGGTTGATCGGGATGCTCGTGGAGTTGCTGGGTGATCTCCTCGATATCCATTTGGTTGCGCGCGCGAGGATCAAGCTTCGATCGGCTATCCAGGTAATCGAAAAGATGCTCGTTAGGATATTGGCCGCTGGAAACATTTTTGGACAGCGTCTGGAATTGATTCAGGTCACGATCAGCGGCAGCTGTCTCATGCAAACCTCTTTCCACCATCGCAAGCTTGTAATAACCCGTAGCCGGATTGCGGCTGACTTTGACGTATTTTCTAAGCAGGTCTGCTGCCTCTGGGAACTTTTTGCCCCCGATGCGAAGGTTAGCCAATTCCAGCAGCGCGTCGGCATAGTTCGGGTCCACGCGCAAGACCTCCTGGAACTTCGCTTCGGCCCCCGCGGAATCACCCTGCCGCTCCGCAATCAAACCAAGATTAAACAGGCACGCGCGGTTGTGCGGATCCAGTTTCAATCCGAGCTGAAAGGTTTGCTTCGCGTCATTGAACCGGCCCAGGCGCTGAAAAGAGAGTCCCAATAGCGCGTAAGACGGTGCCGAAGGTTCGATGGCGATAACCTTTTTGAATTCCTCGACGGCCTTATCGAACCGGCCCGACATGAGGTAGCTCTCGCCCAGCGCGGCATGCAAGGCAAGGTTCTGCGGAGCAATGGCAATGCCGGATTCGAGTAGCGGTATCGCATCCTCAAAATAATTCTGAGCAATGGTGATTTGAGCCATCAGCAGGATAATGTCGGTATTCTCGGCTGCGATCTTGTGTGCGCGAACCAGCAGTGCCAGCGCGTCCATAGGCCGCGATTCGTTCGCAAGCGCTTGTGCCATCAGGTAGAGGGTCTCGGGGGACTCGGGCTTGAGTGCGAGTGCCCGGTTCAATACGATTTCCGCCTGAGAATATTTGCCGTTGAGCAGCAGTGTCTGTCCCAGGTTGTACGGTATTTCGAAGGTTCCCGGCTGCTGCGCATCAGCCGTTTCCAGTTCCAGCTGAGCGGGCTTGTACTGACCGTGCGTGGCCAACAATACGCCCAGTGCGAAATGCACCTGAGGGTCGCTCTTATGTTGTTCAGATAGCTCAGTTGCTTTCCGCAAGGCCAGGGTGGTTCGTTTGCTCACAAAATCAGCTCGGATCAGGCTGATCTTCCGCTCCACCTCCACCGGCAATTTGGTTTCGGCGCCGTACGCCCGGCAGACGAAGAGAACAGCCAACAGGAGCAACAGACCCTCCACGGCGACAGCGCGAAACGTTCTTCGCCCTCGAGTGTTCTTCATGTGTGAAGTGTACGGGCTTAAGAGTCTGCGTGAGAATCCCGCGCTCAAGCTCAAGAATTCGGGAAGGCCGAGAGGCGCACCGCAGATCCCTCGGCTACGCTCGGGATGACAAGTTTGTTTGGGAACGCTAAGCATAGTTTCCAAGCAAAATTGTCATCCCGACCGGAGCGCAGCGTAGTGGAGGGATCTGCGGTGCGCCCTTCGGGTTTCCCAAATTCTAGAGTTCTCACGCAGACTCTAAAGCCCCTGCGAAGCGGCCAGCATGGGGCTCACTGTAGCATTTCCATTGCCTGCCGGGCGTTCGAGTTCTCAGGTTGCAGGCGGAGCAACTCCTGCAACACTTCTCTGGCTCCTGGTTTATCGTTGCGCAGCGCATAGAGGCGGGCAAGATTCAAATACGACTGATCGAAGCCGGGAGCCAACCGGATGCAGGTCTTAAATTGCTCTTCCGCCCTGGAGTAATCCTGCTCCCGCACGAAGAGCACCCCCAGGTTATTCAGTGCTTCGGGATAATCCGGCCGCAATTGGACCGCCCTCTGCAAATACTCGGATGCGCGCTGCATCTGGCTCTGTTGCGCATAGAGCATTCCCAGGCTGTAGTTGGCTTCGGGATCCTCGGGTTGAATCGCCAGCGCCTGTTCCAGAAAGTCCTGCGCCTTATCAAACGATTTCTGCCGGCGATAGATGTTCCCCAGGTTCAGCATTGCCGTCGCGTAGCCCGGTCTCAGCAGTAGCGACTGTTGGAAATTTTTCACTGCCTCGTCCGGATGGCCTTCCTGGGCCGCGATCATCCCCAGGTTGTTCCACGCCTCAGGGTAGTTCGGCCGCAGCTTCAAAGTCTGCTCCAGATAGTAGCGTGCCTGCTGGAGATCGTTTCTTCTCAGGTTCAGAGTGCCCAGGTTGTAATAGCCTTCGGCATCGTCCGGCTTGGCGGCGATCACCTGCTTGAATGACTCCGCGGCCTGCTCCAGGTAACCGTGCTGAAAAAGGGCAACCCCATAAGTGAAGTCATTCCGTTGAAACGCAGCCTGGTATTCCACCCCGCCGAAGGGAAGCGCCTTTTTCTTTCGATCGGCAACCGTGGTGGGCGCGGACTTTACATCCTCGAGCAGGCGTTGCGGATCAATCGGCCCCTGGTAGAGCTTGACGATCATGCCCTCTTTGTCCAGCAGGAACGAGGTTGGGATGGCGAGGTCTCTCCGCCGGTCGAATAGGTAACGATAAATGATGTTATAAACACCGGCCACTTCCTCTGTCGCAAACACTACGGGGAAGGAAAACTTTTCCTGGGTCGCGAACGACCGGGCCTTCTGGGTATCGGTTGCCTGATCGACGTTGATCGCCAGAACCTGCAGCTGGCGTGCATGTCGCTGCAATTGTCTCAGTTGATCGCCGCAAACCGGCACCGTCGTCGCCCAAAAATTGAGCAGCACAAATCCGCCCCGCAGACTTGTGAGTGCGCGCATACTGCCTACAAGGTCCGGCAGGGAAAACTCCGGTGCTTTCAAAGGTTGAAGTAGCCAGGTGTCAACCTGCGAAGGCAGCGGTTCCAGCTTCGGCGGTGGTCCGCCCTGCGTCCAGTTTGAGGGCACCGCGGCAAACGGTTTGGCCGCAAATTCAGCCGAACCCTCATCGATTTCGATCCGGTGGTCCGCGGGGATACGATCGAATTTCTGCGAGAGACCGCTGGGCCATAGAATTGTGGCCCGGATGTCGCCTTCAGGTTTTCCCACGCCAAAAAAAACTTCTTTGGAGTGTTGAGCAAGAAAGCCAGAACCCGCGCACAGATATTTTGTTTGTCGCAGCGAACCCACTTCGATCGTGATCGCGGTTCCAATAGCATCACGATTGCTCTTTTGACCGCGTAAGCGGAACGCAATCGAGGAGCCAAGATCCTTCATCCCGTTGTGTAAAATCCGCAGTTGCGGGGCGTTCCGATTCTTGAGGATGACTTCCAGCCGTCCATCATGATCGATATCGGCGAGCGCGAACGAACGGCTGTCCTCGGGAAAGTCCAATCCCACTGCGCCCGACACTTCGGTGAACGTGCCGTCGCGGTTGTTCGCGAACATCACGTTGCGTTCATAACCGCTCCAGGAGCGATCGGATCGGATCAATTCGTTGAGCGCATTCCAACCGTGCTCGTACGCCGGCGATGGCGTAGTATCGGTGGGCGATTTTCCTACCACCTGCCGCCAGAAAAAACTTGCGAGGTCACTCGGGTCCAGTGCGGAAATATACCCGTTGGCAACGTAAAGGTCAGGGTAACCGTCGTGATCGAAGTCCCAAAAATCGGAAGACCACGACCAACGGCCCATCGCTACTCCGGCTTGCCCCCCGATATCTTGGAACTTCCCATCTCCCTGGTTGCGATAAAGTGAGTTGCCTCGTGCGTGGCGCCGATAGAGAGCGCGGATGGCTTCCGGATCCTTTTCGTGAAAGCGCTGTTGCTCTGAAACTCGTTGCCCCGCCGCCGACCACATGGCGGCCGCGTAGATATCCTGTTTTCCGTCGTCGTTGAAATCGGACCAGCAGGCGCTCATTCCGGCCCCCGCGTCGTCAGCCTGGGCGGCGCCTGAGACAGCAGCAAATGTGCCATCGCCATTGTTGCGGTACAAGTTGCCGCGCCCGAAATCATTGGCTACGTACAGATCGGGCCCACCGTTGGCAGTGGAGTTGCCCCAGGCGCTGGCAAAGCTGTAGCGGTCGTTCTCGGCATGCAGTCCCGCGGCCTCGGTCTTGTCGACAAACGTGCCGTTTCCGTCGTTGTGCATGAGAAAGTTGGGCGGACCATTGCGCGCGTCGAAATAAGGCGCCGGGTAGTGATACTGGTCCAGACCAAGGTAGTAGCTGTACAGGCAGAAGTAGATATCGAGACGTCCGTCGCGATCGTAGTCGGCCAGCGCCGCGTGAGTGAACGTTCCCTGGGGAGGAGTTTTGAACTGGAAGGCATCGCGCTTGATCGAAAATGTCCCGTCGCCTTGATTGAGGAAGAGCAGGGGGCCACTGCCGCAAACTACAAGCAGGTCCTGGCGCCCCTTGTTGTCAAAGTCGGCGAATAGGGCGCAAGCGGTATTGTCGAGCACCCCCACTCCTGCTTTTTCGGTGACGTCTTCGAAGCTGCCATCCCCCCGGTTGCGGTAGAGCCGGTTGGGCAGGCCCGATGGCTGGCAAACATAGAAATCATCGAAGCCGTCATTGTCGAAATCACCCACGGCTACGCCGTTGTTGCCGTAAACGTCGATCCCGCACGCGCCGTCCAGGACCGTGCGCCAATAGTCGGAACCACGCAGCATCTGGTTGGTGTATGACTCCGCGTGGTTCATTGCCTGCGGGGTGATGTCGATAAACATGGGCCCGCTGGTGACGCTCAGTGTTTCTTCATCGGCTTCCCATCTGCGGGCTTTCCATTCTGCTGCTTCATCGCGCAGCCACTCGATGCGCCATGTTCCAACCCTCTCCTCGCGCTCGCCGTTGTTGCGGTGTGCGACCAGGTCATAGCGGATGTTCAACCGTAGCGCCAATGGAGCACTCGAAATTTCTTCGATACTGGTGATTTCGAACTCCGCGGTTTCCACCCGCGACACTGGTCCGAGCCAAGTCCGGATCTGCCCCAGAAATTCGTCCCGTCCGGGAACCACCCGGCTGTTGAAGCGTCTTGTTTTGCAACTGATCCCATTTCCTATGCGCAGCGTGTTTTCCGTTTCGGGAACTAACGACGAGGCTTCGATGGAGGGGGCCAGTGATTTTTCTATTGCCGAAAGATCGCGGGCCGATGTCTTTAACGTTCGGCTCCATTGTTGGAGCGCGGTCCCGATTTCAAAGGCGTATTGTTCGGTTACGAATTCATCCGAACCCGGGGCAACCAGGCGGAGGACGTCTTCCAAGGGAGATCGCGCGGGATAGCGGGGTGCTAGACGAACGTCGGAGAGTGGGAAGGCGCTATGTTCGCTTGCAAAGGCAGCGGGAAGTCCGAAAGCAAACGACGACCCATGCAAGGGTGCTGCACGGAGAACCAAGGACGCCAACCCCATGGTCTTGAGGAGCGACCGTCGGGAAAGCAACCGGTCTTCGTTTTTGTGACACGACATCCTAAGGCGATCCGCGGGCCGGCAAGTGTCTGCATGCTAGCACTAAGACGGAATCGGGCCCAAACGAACCGAAACGAGCTCAAACGAGCGCAAGTTGAACCGAATCTGGAGCGTAGTTTGATGGCGATCTCCAACTTTAGGTTGACAAAGGTTGTTTGGGTGTTCTAGATTCCTCTGCGGTAGATGTAACCGGTTACTTTGCAATCGAGTCAGCGCCCAAGCAGCGCAGTTGACCACTGGGGTATTTGTTTTGGAGGAACTGTGATGAGCCGCACTCCCCTCGCACTTCGTCTGGCCAAGTTTGTTGGCTACGTAACCCTTTCAGCTCTGTTCCTCGTCCTGATGCAAGGCCAATGCATGTTGGGCCAGGTGGATGAAGGGTCGATTACCGGATTGGTTCAGGACGCGAGCGGCGCCGTTGTTCCCGGTGCGCAAGTGACCCTCCTGAATACCGACCAGGGCATTACCCTCAATACGACCACAAGCAGCGCTGGCGAGTATACGTTTTCGCCTGTCAGAATCGGGAACTACTCCGTCTCTGCCACCGCCCCCGGATTCTCCAAGACTGACCAGCAAAACCTGGTGGTGAAGTTAGATCAACATTTGCAGGTGAACATCCAGCTCAAGCCGGGTGCGACCAGCGAAACCGTTCAGGTAACCACTGCACCGCCTGAGTTGCAGACCGAAGAGAGTTCGGTTGGGCAAACCGTCACAGGCCAGAGCGTGAACAATTTGCCGCTCAATGGCCGCAACTTTACCTTTTTGGCGCAGTTGGGTGCCGGCGTGAACACGCCGCAAGCAGACACACGCGGCAATGCGGCTTCCGGCGCCTTTACCGCAAATGGTCTGCGCCCGTCGCAGAACAACTATCTTCTCGACGGCATTGATAACAACTCCAACGCGGTCGACTTCCTCAACGGAACTAACTTTGTCGTTCTTCCTCCGGTGGACGCGATCTCGGAGTTCAAGGTACAGACTGCTGATTTCAGCGCTCAACTCGGTCGTTCCGCGGGCGCGGTAATGAACGCTACCATCAAGTCCGGCACCAACAGTTTCCATGGTGCTGCCTGGGAATTCTTACGCAACGACAAGCTCGATGCCGCCGACTGGTTTGAAAATAACCAGGGCATCGCACGAGGAGAATTGCGGCAGAATCAATTCGGTGTAACCGCCGGCGGCCCGGTGATCAAGAACAAAATCTTCTTCTTCGGCGATTACGAAGGACTCCGGCGCATCGCGGGTAACACCCTAAGCGGACTCAGCGTGCCTACGACGCTTGAACGAAACAGCGGTTTTACTAATCTTTCCGACATCATTACCGGCCAGGGCACAAGTTCGAGAACAGATGCTCTTGGGCGCTCCGTACCGCTGGGCACCATCCTCGATCCTTCGACCACGCGGGCGGTCACCGCAGGCGTAGTGGATCCCGTGTCTGGAATTGCGGCTCAGAGTACCGGGTACGTGCGCGATCCCTTCGGTACATGCGGAGCCGGCACCGCAACCTATACCGTAACCGGCTGTAACCTCAACCAACTTCCTGCGGGCCGGCTGGATGCTAACGCAATCAAGCTCTTGAACCTATATCCGCTTCCGACCAGCGGCTCCTTCCAATCGAACTTTGCTGACAATCCCAAACTCGATGAGCATCGCAACGCCTTCGATACCCGCGTCGATTTCGATATCACACAGAAAGACCAGGTGTTCTTCCGCTTCAGTTATGTGGATGACCCCCAGTTGATCCCCGGTCCCTTCGGCGGCGTAGCCGACGGCGGCGGTTTCCAGCAGGGCGACCAGACGGCGAAGTCCGACCAATCTGCCCTGGCGTGGACCCACGTATTTTCACCCAGCTTGGTCAACGTGGCGCGCGCGGGGTACAACCATCTCCACACCACGCGATTCGGGCCGGTGGGCAACCAGTCCGGCGTCCCAGCACAATTCGGGATTCAGGGCGTTCCCCAGCAGTCTGAAAACGGGGGCCTTCCCTCCATCGAGATGAGTGGACTGTCGACCCTGGGCAGCAACGCCTTCCTGCCGTCAGACGAGGTCAGCGATACCATTCAGGTCACCGACGACTTCACCAAGATCTATCGCCAGCACAGCTTCAAGATGGGAATCGAGTTCCAGAATGTAAAGTTTTCGACCCTGCAGCCGGCATATTCAAGGGGCGATTTCGAGTACAACAACAACGACAAATCGGTCAGCTTTACGGATATTCCGGGTGTAGGAAATGGCAATACCGGTCGCGCGCAATTCCTGCTGACTCCCGCCCCCTCCACGGTTACGGGAGGAGTTGATTATGTGGGTGGCGCCGACCAGGTGCAGGCTTCCAACATCAGCAAGACCTACGATGAAAAGAAGTATTTCGCGACCTACTTCCAGGACGATTGGAAGGTAACTCCCCGGTTGACGTTCAACCTCGGCTTGCGCTGGGATTATTTCGGACCAATCAACGAGACCAATGGCGGGCAAGCGAATTTCGCTCCTGGTGGTCCCCCGAGCGGCGGCCCAGTGTTTATCTTGCCGGCGAAGGGCAAGGACAACAGGAGCTTGTCTCCGAGCTTCCTCAGTCTACTTGCCAAGGACGGTATTGCACTGCTCTCGACCAACAAGTATGGCAACGGGTTAGTGCAGACAGAAAAGACTAACTTTGCGCCGCGCGTTGGTCTGGCGTTTCAGCTAGACCCGAAGACAGTGCTTCGCGGTGGCTTTGGTATGTTCTACAACTCATTTGAGAACCAGGGGTACGGGCCGAATATCGGCGAGAATTATCCCTTCGTCTACAACTTCAACTACCTGGAGAAAAACCTGGGTATTCCCAGCGTGGCACCGATCAGTGCCGGTTCTCCCTACGCCGGTTGCGCGAGCGCAGGGCCAGGTGGCACTGCCACCCTCAGTTCTGGACTGTCGTGCATTCAATTCTCACCGATTGCCGTCAATGCCCAGGGGTTGAACCTGCAGGGACTGCAGTTTGCCTACCAGACCCCTCTCACCATTAGCGTGAACGCAACGGTCCAGCGTGCGATTTCCAATTCGGTGTCTGCGCAAATTTCGTATGTGCTGACGAGCGGCTCCCATCTGCAAACGGGTGTGGGGTACAACAACGTAACCAAGCTGCTGCCCGCGGCGCAGAGTACAAGCGACCCGTTCCCGAATAACGAAGTTCCATTTCCTGATTTCAACCACGGCTTTAGCTACCATCAAACCGTCGGACGTAGTAATTACAATGGATTACAAACCAGGCTGGAAAAGCAATTCACCAACGGGCTCCAGTTCCTGGCAGCCTACACCTGGTCGAAGACAATCTCCGATGCTGGAGACCTGTTGAATGGCGGTAGCAACAACGGCTACCGCGCACCGAATATCCCCGGCCTTGGTCCAAGTTTCGATCGAGCCCTGGCCGATTTCGATATTCGCAACGTATTCCATCTCAGCGGCTACTATGAGCTCCCGTTCGGCAAAGACAAACGATTCCTTGCCAATTCGGGGCGAATCGCAAACGCGGTGGTTGGTGGCTGGGCGGCAAACACCATCGTTACCATCCAAGGTGGTCAACCAATCGCTCTCAGTTGCCCCAGCAGCACAACTGCGGGAACAAATTGTACCGATCTCAAGGTTGCCGGGCAGAGGCAGAAGCTCGGGTTGCACAAAGACTCGAACGGAAAGCTGAATTGGTTTGGAAATCCGTTGGCCTTCCAGCAGCCCTGCATTCTCGGCTCCAATCCGCCAGCACCAGCTGGCTGCATACCAGAGCAGGGTGCTGCCGTCCTTGGCGGTTATGCGACGAGTACGCAAGGACCGGGCTTAGCCAAGTTTGACTTCTCCGCGTTCAAGAACATCCCGATCAGCGAGCGCTTCTCCATGCAGTTCCGGGCGGAGATGTTTAACATCCTCAATCACCCCACGTTTAACGCCCCCAACTTCGGCGGCAATGGCGTCAACGCGATCTCGAGTTCAAATAACTTCAACAGCACCAACTTCGGCGAAATCGGCTCCACTCGTTTTGCTCCATACGACGCGAGGCAGATCCAATTTGCTGTGAAGCTGTATTACTAAGTTAAGATGAAAACACCCCGAAACGGGCAGGCTAACCAGCTGCCGGTTCGGGGTGTTTCTGCGTAGCGACAGGCTCACGCGGGGATCGGGCGTTTTCACTTCTGAGGCAAGATGGATTGCCGATGTCGACGCTGCTCTTCTTCAAGCAAAGCAGCGGCTCGTCATCTTTCCGACGCGCAAGAAGTGGAGATGCCTATCAGAGGTGGACCGTGAGCAAAAGGCCTCGGCTGCGGTGGGCGATGGTTTCTACGCTTGTGATTTGCGCATCCCTGGCAACCGCCCAAGATAATAAGCTGGACCAGCAGTTTCAGTCCGCGGTAGCTCATTACCACGCAGGACATATTGCCAGAAGCAGCCGCCCAACTAGAGGAACTTTTACCCCAGGTTCCCAAAAGCTTTGAGGTTCATGAGCTCCTGGGGCTGGTCTATGCCGCGCAGTCGCAAAATGCGAAGGCGGTCGAACAGCTGCAGATTGCGGCGCGTTTGAAACCGGATTCGGCAGCGGCCCGGACCAATCTCGCGGCTGCCCTGGTACGCCAGGAAACTCCGAATTGGCTGGGCAACAGTTCCGCAAAGCCCTCGAACTGGAGCCTCACGACTACGACGCCAATCACAACCTGGGTGAGTTCTATATCCAAACGGGAAAGATTGCGGACGCTGTTCCTTTTCTGGAAGAGGCGCAACGCATCACTCCTACTTCCTACGACAACGGCTACGATCTCGCACAGGCTTATTTGCTAACCGGGCGGCTGGGCCAGGCGAGGCAGCTTGTCCAAAATCTTGTTACAGCAAAAAAACACCGGAGAGCTGCATAACCTGCTGGGCCAGATCGAAGAGAAGGATGGAAAGTTCGTGGAAGCGGCGAACGAGTTCGGGATCGCCGCGCATATGGATCCGAGCGAGGAGAACCTGTTCGACTGGGGCAGCGAGTTTCTTCTCCACCGGACCTACGAACCAGCCATTGAAGTATTTACAAAAGCTACGGAACGTTATCCGCAATCCCCGCGGCTTTTTATCGGCCTGGGGATGGCGCTTTACTCGCGGGGCAAATATGACGACGCGGTCAAGGCCCTGCTGACCGCTGCTGATCTGAACCCCGCTGACCCTCGCTGTTATCTCTTTCTCTCCAAGGCCTACGACAGCTCTCCTAATCAGGCGGAAGATGTGATTCAGAGATTCCGGCGCTTTTCTGAGCTTCAGCCTGACAACGCGCGGGCTCTCTACTATTACGCCTTGAGTTTGTGGAAGGGAAAGCGGGCGGAAGATCCCGGCTTCGATCTTCACCAGATCGAGTCCTTGCTGCAGAAGTCGATAGCCCTCGATGCAAAGCTTTCCGAGGCACACGTTCAGCTGGGCAATCTTTACTCCGACCAGCGTGAGTATGCGAAGTCCATACCCGAGTACGCGCGAGCGCTCGAATTGAACCCCAATCTTCCCGATGCCCATTACCGCCTGGGACAGGATTATGTGCATGTGGGGCAAAAGGACCGAGCCCAGGGAGAATTCGAAATCTACCAGAAGCTTCGCGCGGAGCACATGGCCGAAGTCGACAAGGAACGCGCCGAGGTCCAGCAGTTCGTCTATTCCGCCAAGGCAGCGGCTTCCACCAAGCCATGAGCGGCGCGGGAACCACTCCCTCGGAACTCGCCAGGCTTTTGCGCCGGAGCGCACCATGAAAACACTTCCATTATTTCTTCCTCTTCTGCTTGTTGTTTGTACGCAGGCCGTGCTCGCGCAAAATTCACCCGCGTCCCCGGTACGCGAGCGGTTGTCCCTCGACCGCGGATGGCTCTTCCACGAGGGCGACATCCCCTTTCCCGTAGTGATCGGGCACCAGGCTTCTTATGACAACGCGAAGGCGGGTAGTTCGTCCGGCGCGGCTTCACCGGAATACGACGATTCATCCTGGAAGCAGGTCGATCTGCCCCATGATTGGGCGGTGGAACAGCCGTTTGATCCTAAGGCCAACATATCCCAGGGATATCGCGTGCGCGGAATAGGCTGGTACCGAAAATATTTCCGGCTCGATCCCGCGGACCACGGCAAGCACCTGGAAATACAGCTCGACGGTGTATCAACCCATTGCACAGTGTGGGTGAACGGGGTCTTATCGGTACGCAACTGGACCGGTTACACATCCATTTATATCGACATCACGCCCGTAGCGCGGTTCGGCAAAGAGGTCAATACGATCGCGGTGCAGGTGGATGCCAACCCACAGGAAGGTTGGTGGTATGAAGGCGCAGGGCTCTACCGCCACACCTGGCTGGTGAAGCGTAATCCGGTTCATATCGAGACCGACGGCGTTTTTGCTAACCCGTTGCGAAGCGAGGATGGTCATTGGTCGATCCCGATTGAGACGACGCTCTACAGCGACGACAAAGCAGCGGCCCCGGTCGAAGTGGAATCGACCTTGATCGACCCGTCCGGCAAAGAACTGGTGAGCGGTCACACCCAGGTGACCGTCGACCCGCTCACAGAGCAGGTGGCGAAGTTCGCGCTTGCCGTGGAGTCGCCAAGCTCTGGTCCGTCGACGAGCCGACGCTGTACTCGGTCCGCACCGTGGTGAAGCGGGAGGGTGTGGTGGTGGACGAAGTCACCACGCGCGCCGGCTTTCGCACGATCCGCTTCGATCCCAACCAGGGATTTTTCCTCAATGACAAGCCCCTGAAGTTGAAGGGAACAGCAAATCACCAGGATCACGCCGGAGTGGGAGTCGCGGTGCCGGACGCGCTCTGGGACTTTCGCATCCGGCGGCTGAAAGAAATGGGCTCGAATGCCTACCGGGTCGCGCACAATGCGCCTGCGGCCGAGTTTCTCGATGCGTGCGATCGTCTGGGAATGCTGGTGATGGATGAGAACCGTAATTTCGGCGCGACTCCAGAGCATCTGAAGCAGCTCGATTGGGAGATCCGCCGCGATCGTAACCACCCCAGTATCATTATGTGGTCGGTGTTCAACGAGGAACCGTCGCAGGGCACCGAGATGGGTTACGAATTAGTCCGCCGAATGAGCGCGGCGGTCAAGCAACTCGACACCACCCGGCCGGTCACAGCGGCGCAGAGCAATTCCATGCTGAATCCGGTCAATGCATCGCAGGCCGCGGATGTGGCCGGCTTCAACTATGTCTATCGCGACTTCGACCGCTACCACGAGCTGAACCCCGGCAAGCCGATGTTCAGTTCGGAAGACACGTCTACGGTGATGACGCGCGATACCTACGTGACTGACCGCAGCCAATGCCTGCTCGACTCTTACGATGATCAGGTTCAGCCCTGGGGACTTTCGCACCGCGATGCCTGGAAGCAGGTGGCGACGCGGCCGTTTGTTGCCGGCACCATGGTATGGACCGGCTTCGATTATCGTGGCGAGCCGCAGCCCCTATCGTGGCCGGCCGCGGGCTCTTCCTTCGGCATCATGGATCTTTGCGGATTTCCCAAGGCTGCCTATTACATCCACCAGGCACAGTGGATCCAGGATCGTCCCCTGGTACATCTCGTGCCCCACTGGAATTGGGCGGGAAGTGAAGGCAAGCCAATCAAGGTGATGGTGACTTCCAACGCAGAAAAAGTGGAGTTGCGGTTGAACGGAAAATCGTTGGGGGAGAAGCCGGTCGATAAGTACGAGATGGTGACGTTTGAAGTCCCCTACCAGGCAGGGAAACTGGAAGCATTAGCCAGCAATGGCGGCAGGGAAGTTGCGCGTTTCGCCGTGGAAACGACCGGCGCACCCGCGGCCTTGCGCCTCGTTCCCGATCGCAAGAGCCTCGCGGGAGATGGAGACGACGCGCAGCCAGTCACGGTGGAGGTCGTAGACGCTCAGGGGCGCGTGGTGCCCACGGCGGAACCACTGGTTAAGTTTGCGCTGAGTGGGCCGGGGGCGATCATCGGCCTGAACAACGGCGATCCCACCAACCATGAACCGGAGAAGGGAAGTCAGCACACGGTGTTTCACGGGCTGGCCCAGGTGATCGTGCAGAGTGGCTTGGGAGGGCAGGGAAAACTGACCCTGACTGCCACCAGTGAAAGCTTGGCCGGCGGAGAAACTGTGATCGAAGTGACTCCTGTGACGGCACGCCCTGCCGTGCTTGTGATCCCGAATCCACCCGTGGTGGTGCTTGGCTGGATCAGGTCAAGGATTACCGAGCAGCCTCTTGATCCCAATCAGCAACCAGCGGCCACCGACATGAACAGTTGGGACAACGTTCACCTCGGCTCCGACCTGCCGGTTTTTCAGGACGGTCGATTTGCCGTGTATCGTGCCCAGTTCACCCCTCGTGCAGCGACCCAAAAATCGGGAGGCCGGCTGGTGATACGCGACGTAGTCGGTAAAGCGCAGGTATGGATTGACGGCAAGCTGGCTGGCGAGAAGGCGAACTCTGAAAAACAAGACATGACAGTCGCCATTCCTGCAAAGGAGGGAGAAAGAGTCGTCAGTGTCTCAATTGAAGCGCCCGCAACAGGCAAGCCCGCGGGACTCGGTGGCGTCGTCACCGTCGAATAGAAACTGCAGGTCACTCCAGTGCGCTGCTGCTTTGAATCAGGGCACGACTTTAGGGCCAAAGAGTCTGCATTTTAACTCCAGAATTTGGGGCGCCCTTCGGGCTTCCCAAATTCTGGAGTTAAATGCGCGGTCCCCTTACGGCCTACTTAACCCGAACCGTAGGCTCTACCGACAACCCAGGCCGCAACAAATGGTCCTTGTCCTCATTACGATCCGTCAGGTCAATACGGACCGGAATCCGCTGCACCACCTTCACGTAATTTCCGGTAGCATTCTCCGGCGGAAACAGGCTGAGCATCGAGCCCGTTGCGCCACCGATTTGCGTCACCTTACCGTCGTAATCCCGCCCATAAGCATCCACGTGAATCTTGACCTCCTGGCCTGGACGCATGAGCCGCAGTTGCGTCTCCTTGAAGTTCGCCGTGATCCAGATATCGTCCAGCGAAACCAGAGTCATGAGATTTTGCCCTACGCTCACGTTCTGCATCACTTCCAGGCTCTTCTTGGTGATGATGCCGTTGGCTGGGGAAACAATCCTGGTGTAGCCCAGGTTTAACTTGGCTTGCGCCAGCGCCGCGCGCGCCTGCTCCACCTGCGCAGCTGCCTGGTCCGCCTTGGCCTTTTGAATCTTCACCTGGTCGGGCGCAGTTTGTGCAGTCTTCAACTCAGCCTGCGACTGGATCACCCGGTCGCGGGCAATGCGCACCGCATCCTCTGCCGCAATCTCGCTGGCTTTGGCTCCAAGCAACGCCGCCTTAGCGGCATCCGCCGTGGCCACCGTGGCGTCGAACTGCTGTTTGGAGATAACGTCTTTCTCCACCAGCGGCGTGTATCGCTTCAGATCCAGTTGCGCTTTGATGTTATTTGCATCCGCCTGCTGCACCTGGGCCTGGGCCGCTTCCAATTGACGCTGCGACTGCTGCACCGTGGCATCCGAAGTGCGCACCCCGGAAGCGGCAGACTGCAGGGTCGAGCTGGTGTTCATCGCCGATCACAGGTACATTCACCCTGACCGCTTCGTAGTTGGCCTCGGCGCTTTCCAGGCTGGCCTCGTCCTGCTGTACGGCAACCTCAAAATCCTTGGGATCGATTTCAGCAATCAAGGTGCCGGCCTGCACGTATTGGTTCTGCTCGACGTTCACCCTGATGACCTGCCCGGCAACGCGGGCGCTGATCTGGATCAGGTGCCCATCCACCTGGGCGTCGTCCGTGTCTTCGTAATACGTGGAGTGCCACCAGAACAACAGCGCGCCCACAATAAGCACAGCGACCACGCCGATGACGATAAAGCGGCGCCTCCCCTTTTTGCGTGGAGGATTGTCGAGATCCTGCTGGTCGTTGTTGCCGGCCTGGGGACCCTCTACTTCGACGGTAGTTGCACGGCCTGATTCCGGATTCTGTTCCGCCACCGCTACTTACCTCCCACGTAATCCTTGTAATTTGTTTGCGCGATGCCCATGGCCCGGGCGAGAGACAGTTTCGCCACGTTGTGCTGGTAAAGGCTTGAGACCAGCTGATCATCGGCCTGGGCCATCGATGCCTGGGCTTGCGAGACCGCAAGATTGTCGGCAACGCCCGCCGCGTAACGCTGTTGCGCCTCGCTCAGAGCTTCCGTCGCCAATTCCGCGTTGCTGCGTGAAACCGCGACCTGCTTGGCTGCTGCCTGAATGTCGAGGATACTGTCGCGCACGTCGGCGCTGATCTGGCCGCGCAGGTCGTTCAACTGTGCCTGTTTTTGTTCCAGTTGCGCTTGCGCGTCCCGCGCATCCCCGCGCAATTTGGCCTCTTCGAACAGCGGCACGCTGGCCGTGCCCACGGCGTCGAAGGTTCCATGCGAATGGCCCAGGGTCGGCCCAATCACTCCGTAGTCTCCGGAGAAGGAAATGGTGGGGTAACGCTCGGCGGTTGCTGCGGATCGTGACGCCCGGGCGCTCTCCACCTGCTGCTGCAGCGCCTGCAGATCATGCCGGTGCGCGAGGCCCTGCTGCACCGCGGCATTCGGGTCCAGGTTGTCCAGCGCCTGAAAGGGCGCCTGGTCGCTCAACTCGTAGCTTTGCTCCAGCGGAAGTCCAATCGCGCGCGCCAAAGCAATCTTGTCTTTCTGCATACTGGTTTTGTGCGGTGATCAAGGTCTGTTGTTGCGTCTGGTAGTCCACCCGGGCGCGCAGTTCGTCCAGTAGCGGCGCGGTACCCGCCTGGTGGTTGGCCACGGCCTGGTCGAGCGACACTTTCGAGGTGTCTACCTGCGCCTGCGCCGATTGCACCCGCGACGCATCGGCGATGCAGAGCAGATAGGCATTGCCGACCGTCAGCACCACCATGTCCTTTGCATCCTCAAGCGAGAGCCTGGATCCCTGGAAGTTATGTTTAGAGGCCAGGTAATTGTCCAGGGACGACAAGTTCAAGAGCGACCACTGCACCGAACCCCGGATGTCGGTATACCCATAGGGCCCGATGACTGGCCGGGAAGCCGGGAATCTTCAGCCCTTCTGCTTGCAGGTTCGTCTGTTGCGCGGCTTCCTTGGCCGACGCATTGACGGTGGGCAGCAAGGCCTGCAGCTGCTGCAGCCGCTGCGCGCGCGCCGAACCCGCGTTCGTGCCGGAAAGCACCAGGCCCAGGTTGTATTGCAATCCCATGCGGATCGCCTGGTCGAGCGGAAAGGAAGAACCCCCGGCACCGGGGCCTGCTTGACCATGCTTCCCTGGTAGGTGTTGCTATTCACCTGCGCCGGCGCCGCCTGCACTTGTGCGTGGGACGCAGGCGGGCTGAAAGTCAAGCTGAGGAGCAACAGCGATCCCCACCCGGTGCCCCACAATCCACCCGACTTACGTCTCATCCTGCAGTTAACCTCGGCACGCAACCGTGGCCCAAAAAAAAGGCAGCACCAACTTCGATGCCAAATGGCTCGTGAACTATTCAAAAAGAAGAGCCCACCGACGGACGTGAACGCACCGGTTTCGCGGAAGAAGCCCGGGCGGGCAGAAGCAGTCATCAAACCAAAGAACAGGGTGGGTGGCTTACCCGCAGCTCAAGCCGGCATCAGAGCAGTTTGGGCACTCATCAGGCAGGTGGCCAGGAGCATAGCGCCTGGCGGTAGGCGGTCCCAACCTGGTCTCGCCGCCACGCCTGGGCTCCTGTCGCTCCACTCTGGCGCAGGCTCTCCGCAGTCTGCTCACCGTCTTGTCCCGCTACTGCGCGGAGCACGAAAATCGCCCGCAAGGCCGGCGCCAATCGGTTCCAGCCATTCCCGCATTCCGGCGCGGCCGGCGCCCGAGATCAGCGCGCCGAACTGCTCTCCGGTCAGCCCCGCTGCCCCAAGGTCATCGGTTTCAATGCAGGCGGCGTCGGCCGGCTGCGAAGTGGGAACGGCAAACGCTTCCGGGTAGAGCCCAGCCATCCGCTGCACCGCGGTCCGCACCAGCAGAGTGCGCGCCTCGGCATACGCCAGCGTTCCCTCGGCGCAAGGGTCGGCCTCTACTTTGGCCACGCTTTCCTCCACCAGGGAAACTGCCTCCTGCTCGTCGCCCAGCATCAGGGCCGCGATCTGAAAAAGATGCAAAGCCGTATCCTCGGCCGTCAATTGGCTGGCCTCCGGTGCTCGCCCAAATCCTGCTCGTTCATACGCGTCTCCTTGCGAACCGTCGATTGGCCCTTAACATTGTCATCTTCCATCCTCCCGCAACCTCTCTCCGGGCGTCAAATCTTCCGCACCGGAGCGACTCAAACTTCCTGCAAAATGTGGCTTTCATGATCGATTCATCTCCCGTCGGCTTTTAGTAAGGTAGACAGAGTGAGTACCATCGTCGGGTTGTCCGCACCCTCCCATATGGACAATGTGAGCAAGGATCCGCAAAGTCTCTTTATCGGCCGCGACGAATCGTGGCTGAGCTTTAACCGCCGCGTGCTCGAAGAAGCCCAGGATCGTGACAATCCCCTTACTGGAACGGGTCAAGTTCCTGGCCATCACCGCCAGCAATCTGGATGAGTTTGTCGAGATTCGCGTTGCCGGCATCATGCAGCGTATTGAAGACGGTTACACCGAACCGGGCTTCGATGGCCTCACTCCGCGGCAGACCCTGGATGTCGTGGTCGAGGATATGCACAATTTCGTCCGCGATCAGTACCGCTGCTGGACGGAGGATCTTCGCCCGGCGCTTTATGAAAACGGGGTTCGCGTGCTGGAGTGGGGTGACGTGGACGAGGCGGCCCGTGCCCACGCGCTCGAGTACTATCAGCGCGAAGTCGACCCGCTGTTGACGCCCATCACCATCGACCCTGCGCATCCCTTTCCCCGGGTCTTGAACAAGGCGCTTTGCCTGGCCCTTCTCTTGCGCCGCAAACGCAAGGGCGCCACCGGGGCGCTGCTCGGTGTGCTTACCGTGCCTCGTGCGCTCCCCCGCCTGGTGCCCCTGCCATCCAGTTCCGGAACCCACGACTTCATCTTTCTCCACGACCTGATTGAGCACAACGCCGTGGGCATGTACCGCGGCTATGAAATCCTTTCCACCGCCGCCTTTCGCGTCACCCGCAACAGCAACCTGTACTTCCAGGAAGAAGAATCGCGCAGCTTGCTGGACAGCGTGCGCTCCGAACTGCACAACCGCCGCAAAGGCGACGCCGTGCGTCTGGAAATTGAAGAAGGCGCGGATGCCGGAGATCGTTGACCGCCTGCGCATGAATTTCGAACTCGAGGATACGCAGGTATTTTCCACCGACGGGCCGGTCAACCTGTCGCGCCTGATGAATCTCTACACCGACACTCCGCGCCCCGACCTGAAATTCAAAGACTTTCTGCCCCGGGAACTGCGCCTGCAATCGGCGTTCAGAAGATCTCTTCGACGAGCTCCGTCATCACGACCTGATGCTGCATCACCCCTTCGATTCCTATGACGCGGTGGTCAACTTCATCCAGTTGGGTTCGCAGGATCCGCGGGTCGTCTCCATGAAGCAGACGCTCTACCGCACCAGTTCCGACTCGCCCATGTTCCACGCGCTCACCGAAGCGGCCCAAACCAAAGAGGTGACCGTGGTGGTGGAGCTGATGGCTCGCTTCGATGAGGCATCGAATATCCGCTGGGCGCGCGATCTGGAGGATGCCGGCGTGCAGGTTTTCCATGGCATCGTGGGGCTCAAGACGCACTGCAAGCTGGCCATGCTCATACGCCGCGATCCGGACGGCGTTACCCGCCGCTATGCGCACCTCGGCACCGGGAACTACAACCCCAACACGGCCCGTTTCTACACCGACATCAGCCTGCTGACGGCGGATCCGGAGATCACTGCCAGCGTGCACAGCGTCTTCAATTACCTCACTGCGCACTCCGAATCCGATGATTATGCTCCTCTGCTGGTGGCGCCGCTGACCCTGGCGGAGAGCACCATTCGCATGATCCATCGCGAAGCGGAGCACGCCGCGGCGGGGCGCCCGGCGCACATCATCGCCAAAATGAATTCGCTGCTCGAGCAGGCGGTGATTGAGGCGCTCTACGAGGCTTCCAAGGCCGGGGTGCAGATCGATCTGATCGTGCGCGGCATTTGTTCTCTTCGTCCGGGGATTCCCGGGGTAAGCGAGAATATTCGCGTGCGTTCGGTGGTTGGGCCGCTTCCTCGAGCACAGCCGCATCTTTTACTTTGCCAACGGAGGCGAGGACGAGATTTATTGCGGCAGCGCCGACTGGATGCCGCGCAACTTGTTTGAACGTTGCGAGGTTGTTTTCCCCATCCGGGATGCACAGATTCGCCATCGCATCCGCAACGAGATTCTGGCCGCCTACATGGCCGACACGGCGAAGTCGCGCATGGAGACCGCCGAGCGGCGGCTATCCGCGCGTCCGCGCGCCCGAGGGCAAGCGTTTCAGCGCCCAGGATTTTTTGATCCGGGTGGCCGAAGGGCGAGACAGCATCGACAACATTCCCGAACCGGCTTCGGAGCCGGAAATCGACTTCGCCGTGGTCGCCAGCCCCCGCGGAGGAGCCCGAGCACCGCCCAAGCCGCACCGTCGCAGAGCGCCGCGGAAGCAGCCCGAGCCCGCCGCTACTTAGCTGGTCGATGCGTCTGAGCCAAACTTCTCGTAAACTGAATCTTGGCCCAGCGCCTCTACAACCTTGCGGAATGGTGGCATCTGCTTAGCCTGGATGCGCCCACCGTCGCCGCTCTCTGGTCGTGGTTCTTCGTCCGCGCCATGCATCTTCACATGTCCCTGTTCCAGGCGCTGCTTCTTGCCTCTCGGCACCTGGCTGCTCTACGTCGCGGACCGCATTCTCGATGGACTCCGCCACCCCAGGGCGAACTGCTACGCGAGCGCCACCACTTCCACGCCCGCCATCGCACCGCCTTCCTGTCGGCAGCCTCGTTTCTAGCCGTGCTATTGGACCTGGTCCATTCTCACCCGCATGCGCCCGGAGGCATTCCGCGACGACTCCGTGGATTGGGCTTTTTGCTCTGCTTTATCTGCTCGCTGTTCATCTGCCGGCAGCCCCCGGACTGCCCAAGGAACTTGCCGTGGCAATTCTCTTTGCCGCGGCAACCGCAGTCCCCGCCTGGTCTCGCCTCAGCGGCGCCAGGGCATTAGGGAAAGAACAACTGGCTCCCGCCATCATCTTCTTTGCGCTGCTTTGCTGGATCAATTGCGTGGGCATCGAGAAATGGGAGGGCGGCGACCGCCCTCACCCCAGACCCGATGGGCCAGCCTGCATCTGCGTCCGATCGTAACCATGATTGCGTTCTTCTCGCTGGCCGCGGCTCTGTTTGCGCCCTCGCGTGGGCTGATGACGGTCTATCTGGCGGCCCTCCTCAGCAGCGGACTGCTTTTTGCTCTCGACGCCGCAGCTCACACCTTTCGCCCACTGCACCTGCGCATCGCCGCCGACGCAGCGCTGCTGACGCCGTTGGCTTTTTTCCCATTTGCCCGGTGACAACCCGGCCAACTTCGATCGCGTCGCCCGCCCTTATCGATGGCTGGAATACATGAGCTTCGGGCCATGGCTGGAGCGCTGCCGTAATGCTCAGCTTGCCCATCTCACCGGCGCCCGCCGCGCCTTGGTGTTAGGAGATGGGGATGGGCGCTTTCTGGCGCGTCTGCTGGCGGCCAATCCCACCCTCACTGCGGACGTCGTCGACTCCAGCCAATCCATGCTTACGCATTCTCGAACAGCGTATTCGCAGGTCGGCTCGCAAGCTCGCAGCGCATCTGCCTGCATCACGCCGATGCTCTGGAGTGGAACCCCGGCGGAAGCTACGACCTGATCGTTTCTCACTTCTTCCTCGACTGCTTTTTCCCCACCAGCTGGAGCAACTCTTCGATCGGGTTCTTCCCCATGCGCTCCCGGGCGCGCAATGGGTCATCTCGGAGTTCGCCATTCCCCGCAATCCTCTTGCCGCATGTCTCGCGCGCGGGATCATCGGCTTGCTCTATCGAGCCTTCGGCCTGCTTACCGGGCTGCCTGTGCGCGCGCTTGCCGGAATACGCAACCCTCTGCTCCGCCGCGGCCTGGTCCTCAGCCACGACCGCCGCTACCTGGCCGGCCTGTTGTGTTCCCAGATCTGGATTCCGCTCCCCGCTCCGGCGCAAAAATGAACTAGAATGCCGCATGCCCTACCTGCGATTTGCTGGCTGCTGTCGCTTCCTGTTGCTGCTTGCCTTGTCCGCGTGGGGACAGGTGTCGGCGGTGAATTCCCCTGACGGCAAGCCCCTCTCCCAGCGGGTCGCTGCCTACTGGATCGATGCCAGCCTCAATACCGATGCAAAGACCCTGGATGCGACCGAGATCCTCGAATATCGCAATCCCTCCGACCAGCCTGCTTTCCACCATTCCCTTTCACCTCTACCTCAACGCTTTCCGTCCTCAATCCACCTTCTCCCGGGAGTCGCATCAGCACGGCATGTATGTTCCCCTAGCGCAAGGGAGAGCAAGGCGCCATCGACATCAAGAGCATCTCTGCCGAGGGCTATGGAGACCTCTCGCAGAGCATGCAATTCATCGCGCCCGACGATGGCAATCAGGACGATCACACGGTGATGGAAATCACCCTTCCCAAACCGCTCGCGCCGGGTGAGGCGATTCGCTTCCAGCTCGCCTTTCACGACAAATTCCCGCTCTCCGTTGCCAGAACCGGATACAAGCGGGACTTCATCATGGGCGCCCAGTGGTTTCCCAAGGTTGGCGTTCTTTGGCACGGCGCGTGGAACTGCCATCAGTACCACGCCGATACCGAATTCTTTTCCGATTTCGGCACCTACAACGTCAATCTCACGCTGCCCCAGCGTTATATCGTGGGCGCCAGCGGAGTCCAGACCGGCGAGCAAGCCAACTCCGATGGCACCCGAACCCTCAGCTTCCGCGGCGAAGATATTCACGACTTCGCCTGGGCCGCCTCCCCGCATTTTCAGATCGCCGACGATACCTTCTTCAATAGTCTTGGCGCGGTAAAGCTGCATGCGTTGATCCTCGCATCCCATGCTGACCAGCGCGAGCGGTACCTCTCCATCCTGAAACAGAGCATGCAGAAATTTGATGAGTGGTATGGACCTTATCCCTACAAGCAAATCACCCTGATCGATCCCGAGCCGGACTCGGCTTCGGCGGAATGGAGTACCCGACGCTGATCACCGGCGGAACATACTGGTGGGAGCCGTGGTGGAGTACTACGGCATGGAGACAACGATGGCCCACGAGTTCGGCCACCAGTATTGGTATGGCATGGTCGCCACGCAATGAAGTTTGAAGAACCCTGGCTCGACGAAGGCATCAACAGCTACAGCGAAGGCAAAGTGATGGGCGTCGCTCTTCGGCCAGAATACTTCCCAGGTGAATGGGCGCACCGTGTACGCCAGCGACGCTGAGAACCAACGGCTCTTTTATCTCTGCACATCCTGACGAAGACCCGATCGTGCGCCTGGGCTGGAAATTTGCCAATGGCGAAAGTTATGGCTCCATCGTCTATGGCAAAACCGCTACCGTGCTCAACACGCTGGAGGCGGTGCTCGGAGAAGCGACGCTCCGTCAGGCGCTTGCGCGTCTACTTTCATGCGCTACCGTTTTCGGCATCCCACCGGAGCCGATTTTCTCGACATCCTGCAGGAAGATGTGTCCGGGCGCAAAGATCTCCAGCCGTATTTTGCCCAGGCTATCAATGGCACGGAGGTGCTCGACTACTCCGTGGACTCGCTCACCTCTGGCCCCAGCGAATGGTGGAATGAGAACTCTGCCGGCGGACCCTACCAAACCAGCGTGGTGGTGCGGCGCAAGGGCACTTTCCTTTTCCCGGTGAAACTTGAAGTAGGCTTTGCGGACGGTTCGAAGGAGCAAGCCACCTGGGATGGCAAAGACCGTTGGGCTCGTTTCTCCTGGGACAAACCTTCGCGGGCGGTGTATGCCCAGCTGGATCCGGATGGGAACGTCCCGCTGGATGTTAATTCATTCAATAATAGTTACACCCTGCAACGGGACCGGACAGCTCGTCTGAAATTGACGAACTACTGGGTCTTTGCCCAGCAGTTGCTGGTGCAATGGTTATCGTTCCTGGTCTGAGAGAGCGCCTGCCGAATCACTGAGTAAACATGACGATCCAATCACCATCTTCGCGGCAGCTGGAACTTCGAATGAAGCGACCGCTACCCAACCTTCTTGTCCGGGGATTTCGACTAACCCTGCGCAATTGGCCTTGTGTGGTTTGGGCGTACGCCGTCAATCTGATCTTCGGTCTGCTTGCCGCTATACCATTCGCGACCGGACTCGCCTCTTACCTGGACCACACCCTCGCGGCGCAAAGAATCGCCGGCACCCTCAACATCTCATCTCTCGTGGAGCTTGGGGTCCACCTTCGCGACACCAGCTTTTCCCCAATGGCATTCCACACCGCCGGTTGGCTCAACCTGCTCCAGCTACTGGTGCTCTTTATCTTTTCGCCGGGAGTGTGTTTGTGTTTGTTGCCGCCGAGCCGCCACGGCTCTCGGTGCTGTTGCGCGGCGGGGTCGCCTACTTCTGGCGTTTTGTGCGCGCCGGCATCCTGGTCGGGTGCGTCGCCGCTATCATCCTGGGCGTTCTGCTGGGTGTGCGCGCCGCTGATACTGGCTCGCGCCGACGCAACCTATGTTGAGCGCCAAATGTTTTATTTTTCATTCATAAGTGGGGTCGTGGTTCTGCTCGTAGCCTTACTTGTGCGCCTCTGGTGGGATCTGGTTGAAATCTACATCGTGCGCAACGCCATGGATGGCGAACGCCGGGTCCACCAGGCTCTCTTGCCGGCTCTCCGGCTGTTATTCGGCTACTTCTTCCGTACCTTTGGCAGCTTCCTTCTCGTTGGAATAGCAGGCGTAGCGGCTCTCGGCTTGTGCCTCTACCTTTGGAAGGCGCTCCCCGCCCATCAGGTGTGGGTCGCTGCTCTCCTGGCACAACTCGGGCTCTTTCTCCTGCTCGCCGCCCGGTTCTGGCAGCGCGGCATCGAGGCTGCCCTGGTGGTTTCGATCGATCCAGCCATCGTCACCAGGGAAGAGTTGGCCGGGGAAGAAGTGGTTGCGGAAGACCTTATCTTGCCGGAAGAAGGGATGCCGGTGCCCCCCGGCGTCGGAGTTCTGACCGGATTGTCCGAACCCACGCTGCGCGATCTGGTGGCAAAGCTGCGGACCGAGCCGTGGGCCAATCCTGAAGTGGTATCCGGACCCCCGCGACCGGCGCCTGACTCCAATCTGCCGCCCGCGCCTGCCAAACCGGCAGAGACGAACCAGCCCTCCATCTCAATGCTTGATCGGCACGATACGAAATTCCCGCTGGGCGGCCTGGAACCCGGCCGGCCGGCTGATCCAGCCAATTCGATCGAGGAAATGAAAATCCCTGGGGATCCGGCAAAAAATGATCTGGCCAAAGAGGATCCGGCCAAGGGTGACCAGGCAAAGCCGCCCCATTCGGACAAGAAGCCGCTACCGTAGCTCAGGCAACCGTCCTCAGCTTAAGGCACTTCCAACAGGAATGAGTTCACCAGATCCTGATGTCTTCCCCTTGCCGGGTCCCGACCCCTCTCCAGATCCCGAACCGAACCCCGTTCCTATTCCGCCCCCTGATCCCGACCCGGGCCTGCCTATCGGCCCGCTGCCAACGCCGGCCCCGGTCTACTGAGGAAGCCTTCTCTTATGAGGGTGGAATTGTTACAATTGTGTGAATTGAAAGAACTCGCGCCTTAAACTACCCGCAGCGTGAGAAGAGAAGTCCAATCCCGATGAATCTCTATATTCTTCGCCATGCGAGTGCTGGAGTTCGCCGTGCGTCTCCTACTGTTGATGCCAAGCGGCCCCTGGACAAGGAAGGCAAGGAGCAGTGTTTGCTGATTGCCCGATATTTGAACGCCTTGAGGGTGCAGTTCGATCTGATCGCCTCCAGTCCGCTCAAGCGGGCACTGCAAACAGCCTCGCTGGTGGGCACCGAGGTCGCGTATGACAGCAAGATCCAAATTACCGAGGCGGTTTCACCCTCCGGTACAGTTGCCGGCTTCCAGGCCTTGGTCACAACCTTCTCAGCCTACGAAAATGTCTTGCTTGTGGGCCACAATCCCAACCTGCCCGAATTTCTGGGCTCGCTTATCTGCGCCCCGAGACCAGCCAGCATACGGATGCGGAAGGGCGCGATTGCTCGTGTCGATTGCACTCGCCGGCCCGGGCAATTGATCTCCCTCCTTGACCCGCGGATGCTGCGCCAGATCTACGCCAGCGCTGCAAAAAGCTCGCGTCGAAACACCTCACGAAAATAGTCGCCTTCTTTACGCAGCGACCACAGTTCCAGCTCCGCGCCAGTACGGCCGGGGCTCAGTTCCATCAACACCCGCTTCGGATACACGTGCAGGGTCACCTTGAGCACGTCGCTCGCCCGATCCTGGTTCAGCGCGACCGCCAGGCGCAGCAACACCACCGCCCGTTGCACGCGGGTGAATTCCTCCGGTGGGATCGGCCGCATGGTGCGATCCGCCGGGTCGGGACGAGACTTGCCCAGGTAGCGCGCGATCGCTGACATGATGGCCCTTTGCCCTGGGGTGAACCCGAACAGCTCCGAGTTGGCGATGATGTATTGCGCGTGGCGATGGTGTCCCTGATAGTTCATGAATTTGCCCACGTCGCGCATCATGGCCGCCGCTTCCAACCAGGAACCGTATTCCTGGGGCAGTTCGTGCACTGCCTGCATATCGCGGAAGAGCTGCAAGGCGTGTAGCCGCACCGCATCTGCTTGCCGGGGGTCCACGCCATATCGTTTGCAGGTTGCCAGCACGCCTTGCCAACGTTCCCGTTCGAACACCTGGTGAGCGGTCGTTTTGGCGTCCTGCTCGGCCAGCATCTGGGACAGGATGCCGTCGCGCAAGCCAAGTTCTGAATAGACGAACCCAGGCAGAGCGAAATGTTCCAACAGCGCGGAATAGACGTGGGCGCCGGCAACCACGATCTCACTTCGTTTGGGCCCGATACCTGGAAGACCGCTGCGCTGGGCGTTGTTCATGCTGGTCAACTTGGTAGTTAACCGGCGCACGTTCCGCGTATCCGCCAGCGGCTTGCCTCGGCTTACGCGATTCTTTCCCGACGGCTTGGTCCCCCGGATCGCCTGGCTAGCCTGGACCAGCGCCGCCGCGGTTCCCGAGGTTGCGATCACCAGCGACACCCGCAAAGCACCGAAACGTCGCTCCGCCTTACGCACCTCGCGCGCAATGAATTGCTTCATGCGGGCAAGCTCGACCTCCGAAGGTGGATCGCCGGGAAGAAACTCCTTGGTCAAGCGGACGGCGCCCAGCGGAAGGCTCACCGTTTCCACCATGCGTTTGCGTTCGGAGAGGGTGATCTCGCAACTGCCGCCGCCAACGTCGATCAGCAGGCATCTCCCTTGCGTTCCGGCTTCCCCCATCACTCCACGGTGAATCAGGCGTGCCTCTTCCAGGCCGGAAATGATTTCCACTTCCCACCCGGTCTCGGATTTAACCCAGGCCAGAAAAGCGAGCGCATTGCGCGCATCGCGCAGAGCCGAGGTGGCAACCGCTCGTACCTTGTCGGCGCTGTGCATTTTGACCGTGCGATAGAAACGTTTGAGTGCCACCAACGTGCTCGCCATGGCTTCGGGAGAAACCACGCCAGTTTCGAACACGCTGGCTCCCAGTCGCGTGACCTCGCGATCCTCGTGGAGCACTTTCAGCTGATGTTGTTGGACTCGCGCGATCTTCAATCGGCAGGAGTTGGAACCAATATCAATCGCGGCGTACGTCTGCATCGTGTGGGGGAGTTTCACCTGGGGCAAAGTTGATATGTCTGCAATGCAAGATACACCACTTTCTCTTACATTATCTTCAAGCCGCCCAGGAATCCCGAACTCTAAGCCGACTCAGCCTGTTGGGGTCCGTTGTGCGCTCTTTGTTTTGTATCAGGGCACGACTTTTAGTCGTACCACTCCGCGGCCAAAATGATCGGGGCTGCATATTAACTCCAGAATTTGGGAGGCCCGAGGGGCGCACCGCAGATCCCTCGGCTTCGCTCGGGATGACAATTTTGTTTGGGGACGCTAAGCATAGCTTCCAAGATGAAATGTCATCCCGACCGGAGCGTACCCGGATTTCCTGCCACGCTGCACTGGACTGGGCCGCGTGTGCGCCAACGCCACCAAGGTCAACAGGAAATCCGGGGTAGCGGAGTGGAGGGATCTGCGGTGCGCCCCTCGGGCTTCCCAAATTCTGGAGTTAATATGCAGACTCTAAGCCCCAGTCCTTTTACGCCCTTTACGGCACGACTAAGTCGTGACCTGATACAAAGCAAAGAGCGCTTGTTTCCTCTTCCACAAGACCGGTTCAGAACCCCGAAACCACAGGACTCTGGTCGATCCCCACCGAGGCCGGTGGGTGTTTAGTGGGGTGTTTACTGATAGCCATCCATTCTCCGGAAAGCCGGGCGCGCGTCGTTTGGGTGGTCTTCATTGCCAGGACAAAATGCCTCTCGACCTGGCGCTCCAAAAACGCCATCAGCTCCGGCGCATCCTTTCCCACGGCCGCCTCCGCTTCTTCACGCAGGCATACCCAGTCATGCCATTCGCCGATGGCATCCTGTATCCGTTTCAGTGCCTTAGCTACGCTGCTGTCTTGTTCCGCCGCGCCGGATTCGGCCACGTAGCGAGCCTTCTTGGTCGCTTTGCGGAATTCATGCAGATTCTCCGCATCCAGCAAAGGCATAGCGTCTACCGTCCGCACAAAATCTTCCAGGGCCACGGCATCGGTCGAACGCGCGCCTCTGCTACTGCCAGGAGGTAAAGAGCCCACGGCAGCCAGGAACGCTGCCTGCCGCTCCGCAAGCCCCTGCTGCCGCTTCCTGACTTGCTTCTGCATGCCATGCGCCAGATGCTTGCGCTCCCCTTTGAGCCACGTGTCGAGCACTTGCGCCTGCTCGTGCAAGCGACTGGCGGAAGCTGCTTCGGGAATGGGCGATTCTTTGCTGGCCCAACTTTCCAGCAGCTTGCGATGCACATCCAGATCGCGCACCTCGCCGGCTGCACGGCGAATCTGCTTCAGGGGGCGCAACCATGCCTTCGCCGTCTGTTGCAGTGCGCTGCCTGCGTTCTCGCGCAACGTTGCCTCGAGCATTGCCTGCAGCCGGCGTGAGCCGGTTCTCGCGCGATGCACTGCATCCGGGTCAGCGTCCTGAACACATTGGTCAACCGCGGTATGGAAGGCCTCCGCTGTCGCGGTCAATTGGGCCCCAGCCCGGCTGCTATCCTGCTTAGTTACCGCGTTTTTCTGAACCATGTCGAATCACTTCGCTCTTTCTCTTGAGGCCCCACCCGAGAATTCTTTCGTCCTCTCTCCCGTGCGTGCCTGGATACTGCTGCTACTGGTCTTCGCTGCGGTACATGCGGCAGCGCTCTTCACGCCCCCTTTACTGGATGACGCTGATGCCACTCACGCCACTGCTGCCCAGTATATGGCGCGTAGCGGCGACTGGGTCACGTTGAAAGTAGATGGGGTCCGTTACCTGGAGAAACCGCCGCTGCCGTATTGGCTGGCCGCCGCCGATTATCGCCTCTTCGGATACAACGTATTCGCCACCCATCTGCCCCTCACCCTGGGGGTGCTTGGCCTCGCCATTCTGGCCTGGATCTGGGGCCGTCGTGCCTATGGCGAGCGCGCCGCGTTCTATGCTGCCCTCAGCATCCTGACCAGCGCGGGAGTTTTTCTGTTCACCCGCATCTTCATTCCGGAAGTCCTGCTTACCCTGCTGCTGGCCTTCGCTCTCTACAATTTTCTCATCGGACTGGAAGACGAAAAACCCTCCCGCTTTTACCTGACCTGGGCAGCACTGGCGTTGGCCATGTTGGCCAAGGGGCTGGTGGCTCCGGTTTTCTTCTTCCTCGCAGCCGCACTGTATCTGTTGCTTACCCGGGAGTGGCGCCGCTGGCGCGAGTTCCGCATCCCCTCAGGCCTTCTCCTTTTTCTCGCCATCGCCGCGCCCTGGCACATTCTCGCCGGGTTACGCAACCCGGGCGCGGGCCACCCCATTGGCAACATACCTACCCCGGGCAGTGTCCACGGCTTCTTCTATTTCTACTTCATTAACGAACAAGTGCTTCGCTTTCTAGGCAAACGTTATCCAGTCGACTACAACAAACTTCCCTTTGTCCTTTATTGGAGCCTGCATCTGGTCTGGCTCTTTCCCTGGAGCATTTACCTGCCGGTTGTTCTGAGGAGGGCCTGGAGTGCCCGTACCCGATGGAATTTCGTTTCCGCCCGCGCGACTCTCTTTCGCGCCAGAACCACCTGGCTCCTCGCCATCTATGCCGCCGTCATCCTGGTCTTTTTCTCCCTCTCCACCAACCAGGAGTACTACACCTTTCCCGTGTATTTCCCGCTGCTGGTCCTCACTGCGGGCTCACTCGCGAGCGAGGAAACTGAGGGAGTCAGCAAGTGGCTCAACGGGGCCCAGGTAGCACTCGCTCTCATAGGTCTTGTAGCGGCCGGTCGCGCTTGGCTACGGACTGTGGTCGTCTCGCCGCCTTCCCTCGGGCAGCGACATTGGCGCGCTTCTCGCGCATCGGGATGTCGCCGGATATACCCTCTCGATGTCTCATTTATTCGACCTCACCGGGCCTTCGTTTGCTGCGTTGCGTCTGCCTGCGGGATTGGCTGCAGCCGGTTTCCTGCTGGGCCCCGTGACCGCCTGGCTGCTGCGTCGCCAGAAGCACCATTTCGAGGCCACGGTCAGTGTCGCTTTCACCTCTGCTGTATTTCTCATCGCCGCGCATATTGCCCTGGTGCGCTTCGAGCCCATGCTCTCCTCGCGCGCCATGGCTGAGACCATCAACCACATCGCCCCGGCCGGAACCGATGCCACCCTCATCCTCTATGGAGATGTAGCTGACGGTTCCTCGCTCCTCTTCTACACCCAGCGGCAGGCCTTGCTCGTCAATGGACGGGTCAGTTCGGTGCTCTGGGGCTCGAACTATCCGGATGCTCCGCGGGTACTGATCAGTGATTCGGATCTGTTGGCGCTATGGGGAACGGGCCCACGCAGATTCCTTTTCGTACCAGGAGACGTCCACGCCCACGTGGCGGGCCTGTTCGGAAACCGAGCCTATTTGCTGCAGGAGCTCTCCGACAAAGCTCTCTACACCGATCGCCCGCTCTAGCATCTGTCTCGACAGGGTTTGTGTTACAGGAGAGTCTGAGCGGATTGAAGGTGCCCGACGTACGCTTGGGCGAACTAGGGCACCCGTCGATTTCCTCAGACCCTGGTTGTGATCGCGAACGGCGGAGACTTACGCCGTGAGAACGGCCTTGGGCTCACGCTTTGCTGGCTGGGCGTCATTCCGCATAAGCCCATCCCGAAGCAGCTTATAGACCTTCCCCGCGCCACCGCACCTGGTTGCTCACGTAACTGGCAACCCAATAGCAGAAGCCCAGCAGATCGCGCAAAGGATAAAGCAGAGCGCTCCGCACCCAGCGTCGGCTCCCCAACCACCAGGCGGCCCACCAGCGCTCCCAGCGCCACCCGCGAGGCCCAACTCCAGAACAGAAGCAGCGCCGCCCAGCAGAGGACGATGCAACGCCACCGCAACGCCCGCCGCCAGCAGCCCATAGGGCAAACTGAAGGTAAGCGCGGTTCCGAAATGTCCCTTGGGACGGGAAAATCGCGTGCTTTTCATCCACCGGATCTGGTGCAGCACGGAGGCGAGGAATGAGGAATTCAGGACGTGATGCTCGATGGTGTGAGTGGAGAGAATGACCCGTGCCCGCTGGCCGCGATCAGGTTACCCAGCATGAAGTCATCGGCATGGTAAGGCCCCAGGGCGCGGAACCCCCCCGCTCCTTCCAGGCAGTCGCGCCGCACCACCATGGTCGGCCCGAGGGCAAACTTCATGCCCTCGAGCATCTCCGCCACCAGCACCCCGGCGGACATCTCGACCGACATCCCCACCGCTTCGAGCTTCGACCAGAAACTGTCCCGGCCAACGCCGCGATAAAGGCAGGTAACCAGGCCAACTCGCTCATCGGCGAAAGGCGCGATCACCGCCCGCAGATAATCCGGCTTGACCGAAACATCGCTGTCGCTCACCACCAGAAACGGTGTGCCGCGGCACTCTGCATGCGCTCCAGCGACCAGACCTTGGCATTGGCATAGGGAGCATTGCCGCTGCACAGGAACCTGGAGCGAATCGCCGGATAACGCGCGGCTACGCGCCGGGCGATCTCCAGCCCGGGATCCTGGTCGTTGCGCGCGCAAAAAATGATTTCAAACTCCGGATAGTCCTGTTCGAAGAAGCTTTCCAGATGAGCTTCGAGGTCGGGTTCCGATCCGTGCAGCGGCTTTAGCAAGCTGACCGGCGGGGCAAACGAGCTTGGCGGCAAAGTACGCCGCGCGCTGCGCCAGGCGCAGAGCGCCTACCGCCACCAGGAGGGCATACATCGTGGAGGTGATGATGCCGATAATACTGAGGACGAGCAGAAATTCATCATGCTTGCAGCGGACTCAAAACTCAGCCCTTTTAGAGTACACTTTGCCCGCCATAAAGCGCTCCTTAGAGTATACTTAGCTCAGCTTCTCTAGCGCTTACGCGGTACGGCGGGAACCACCATCGGCCGGCGCAGGGCAACAATGCGCCTTCGCTGGCCGGCATACCTTGCTGCATCTTGGTCAGCATCTCGGTCCGCACGTAATCGACGAAATCCTGCATCTGGCGATTCATCTCCTCCATCCGCTCCCGCATCTGCAGAATGATGGCGATGCCCGCGATGTTAACGCCCAGCTCGCGCGCCAGGTTGAGAATAAACTCCAGCCGCTCCAGGTCTTCATCCGTGTACAGGCGGGTGTTTCCCACAGTACGCGAGGGCTGCAGCAGCCCTTCCCGCTCATAAAGCCGCAGCGTCTGCGGATGGATCTCGTACATCTCGGCAACCGCCGAGATCATGTATGCGCCTTTGGATTTACGTTTCGTGGGCATTGTTCGTTCTCGAGCCTCCAGGTCGGTACTCCAGTTCACACTCCTGCGAACATCGCCTCCCTGCGGATCTTCCGGATTCAGTTTGGCAAACTCCCGCAGAATCTCCTTCGATCGCTCGTCCCTGAGCTGCGGCACAACAATCTCCACGGTAACGATCTGGTCGCCGCGCACTCCCTCGTGGGTTGCGGAAGGAACTCCCTTGCCGCGCATGCGCAGCTTCTGCCCGCTCTGCGTCCCCGGCGGAATCTTCAATTGCGCGCGGCCATCGATGGTCGGCACCTCGATCTTGGCGCCCAGGGCCGCTTCCGGTACCGTCACCGGGATCATAATCTGGATATCGTCTCCCGCCCGGGTGAATACGGGATGGCTGTCGATCTTGATGATCAGATACAGATCGCCGCTGGCGCCGCCGTTGATGCCGGCATTGCCTTTGCCCGCCAGCCGAATCCGCTGGCCATCGCGGGTGCCGGGTTTGATGCGGACCTCGACCGTCTCCGTACGCGCTCACCGTTCCTTCGCCATGGCAGGTCGCACATTCATTCTCGGGCTTGCCGGTGCCGCCACATCGCGGGCAGGGGATCTTGAATTTCATGCGTCCGCCCATTTGCGTGACTTGGCCGGTGCCATGGCACTCCGGACATGTCCCGCCACCGCCGCTGGGCTTACCTTTGCAGGTGGGGCAGACTTCCTGCCGCACTACCTGGATACGCGCCACGCCGCCGCGGATCGCCGTCCAGAAATCCACCGTGACCTGATATTCGAGGTCGGTTCCCGCCTGCGGCCCTTGCTGCTTCTGCCCTTGATGGAATACCCCGGAGAAAATATCCCGGAAGCTGCCCCAGCTTGAGCCGGAGCTCCCCGGCTGCGTTCGCCGGGATGGCCGGCCGCGTAGTCGGAGAAGTCAAAACCTCCAAAGTCGATGGGAACCCGCTTCCTCCGCCCGGTTGCCGCGCCGAACGGCCGCCGGCCTCCGCCGGGAAAGCCGCCGTAGCCCCGCGCGCCGCTGCCTCCGCTGTTGCAGGGTCGATCTGGTCGGAGTAATACCCGAACGCGTCGTAGACCTTGCGCTTTTTCTCGTCGCTCAAGACGTCGTTGGCTTCGGAGATTTCCTTGAACCGCTCTTCCGCTTTTTTGTCGCCGGGATTCACGTCGGGATGGTGCTTGCGCGCAAGCTTGCGGAAGGCCTTGCGGATCTCGTCCGCCGTGGCCGTCTTCTTGACTCCCAGAAGCCCGTAATAATCTTTGGTCGGTGTCGTCGCCATGTTTCAGTTTCAATTCCACGTTCACAAATATTCGGGGTCGCCATTTAGGCGACCCCGCGCTTACTTAGTTCCACCACAACCGGGCTTCTACCGGCTCAATTCGCCAGAACAGATCGGGTTCCACCCGGGTCATCTGCGCGGCGAAGCTCTCCGCTTCCTCGCGCGTATTGAACATGACCTGGTTATAGATCTGCCCTGCCCGAAGCTGTTCATATTTCCACATCGTGTCAGTCATTTTGCCCTGCCTTCCGCTTGTTCTGCTGATCACCTCCTGGTTCTTACTTTGATAAAACACGGGGCGCTCCTAGCGGTTGAGCGCCCCGTGCCTGTGTTTACTCGCGTCTGACTGAGAGCGGCAACGAACTTTCCGTTGCGTTTCCTTGTCCTTACTTCTTGTCCGCGACGTCCACGTACTCGGCGTCGATCACGCCTTCTTCCTTCTTCTCCTCGGCAGCGCCGGCTGCGCCGTCGTGTCGCCGCAGTCGGCTCCGGCGGCATTCGCCTTGTACATGGCCTCGGCCAGCTTATGCGAAGCCGCGGTCAGTTTCTCCCGCGCCGCATTCAAATCGGCCGCGCTGGAGCTGCCCTGGAGCGCCGTCCTTGGCCTCGGCTCAGGGCTGCCTCAACGTCGCTCTTCTCGCTGCCGGAAACCTTGTCGCCGTTGTCCTTCAGCATCTTCTCGACGTTGTAGACCATGTTGTCGAGCGAGTTCCGCGCCTCTACCTCGTCCCGCTTTGTCTGGTCCTCGGTGGCGTGCGCATCGGCCTCTTTCGCCATGCGCTCGACCTCTTCCTTGCTCAGACCCGAAGAAGAGGTGATGGTGATCTTCTGGTCCTTGCCCGTGGCGTTGTCTTTCGCCGTCACGTTCAGGATGCCGTTGGCATCGATGTCGAAGGTCACTTCCACCTGCGGCACGCCACGAGGAGCAGGAGGAATTCCGCTCAGCTTGAACTTGCCCAAAGTCCGGTTCTGCGCTGCCATCGGCCGCTCGCCCTGCAGTACGTGCACCTCCACTTCCGTCTGGCTGTCCGCCGCCGTCGAAAACGTCTCCGTCTTCTTGGTCGGGATGGTCGTGTTGCGCGCGATCATCTTGGTCGCCACTCCGCCCAACGTTTCGATCGCCAGGGTCAGCGGCGTCACATCGAGCAGCAACAGGTCCGTTACTTCTCCCGCCAGCACGCCGGCCTGCACCGCCGCGCCGATCGCTACCACCTCATCCGGATTCACGCCCTTATGGGGCTCCTTGCCAAACAGGTCCTTAACCAGTTGCTGAATACGCGGCATGCGCGTCTGTCCACCCACCAGCACCACTTCATCGATCTTGCTGGGGTCGATCTGCGCATCGGCCATCGCCTTCTTGCAAGGCTCGATCGAGCGCTGGATCAGGTCTTCCACCAACTGCTCGAGCTTGGCGCGGGTCAGCTTCTTGACCAGGTGCTTCGGCCCGGTCGCATCCGCCGTGATAAAGGGCAGGTTGATCTCCGTCTCGACGGTGGTCGAGAGCTCGATCTTGGCCTTTTCCGCCGCATCCTTCAGACGCTGCAGGGCCATCTCGTTGCCTTTTGCCCGCAGATCCAGCTCTTCATCTTTCTTGAACTCGTCGATCAGCCAATCCACGATGCGCTGGTCGAGGTTGTCGCCGCCCAGGTGGGTATCGCCATTGGTCGACTTCACCTCGATCACGCCTTCGCCTACTTCGAGCACAGAGACGTCGAAGGTTCCGCCGCCGAAGTCATAGACGATGATCGTTTCGTCTTTCTTCTTATCCAGCCCATAAGCCAATGCCGCCGCCGTGGGCTCGTTGACGATGCGCTTCACATCGAGACCGGCAATTCTGCCCGCATCCTTGGTCGCCTGCCGCTGCGCATCGTTGAAGTATGCCGGAACGGTGATCACGGCTTCGGTAACCGTTGTGCCGAGATAGTCTTCTGCAGCCTTCTTCAGCTTCTGCAGAATCATCGCCGAGATCTCCGGCGGGGTATAATCCTTGCCCTGGGCCACGATCACC
>CAVYFF010000004.1:0-443573 GCA_963767745.1 uncultured Acidobacteriaceae bacterium
ATCTGCGCGTCAAGTTGAAGGAAGACAGCGGCATCAAGCTCGACGCGTTTCGCGAGCAGCTCCGCAAGGTCTTCCCCGAGCGGGTGGTCCCGTGGCTGGCCACAACGGTTGGAGAGGGGGGGCTTGCCCAAGGCCGAGGCGCAGGCAACAAGCGGAGAAGTCCACCTTCGGTTTCGAGCCGGGCGACATCGTGAGCCAGGTCATGAGCTTCGGCTCTTCGAGGCCGATCGCGGTTCGCGTCATCGGCACCGATTATGACGAGGTCCGCAAGCATGCGGAAAAAATCGCTGGCGAGATGAGGCAAATCTCCTTCCTCCGCGATATCGGCTTCGAGCAGACGCTCGACTACCCCACGGTCGAGGTCAAGATCGACCGCGAGCTGGCGGGGTTGATCGGCGTCACCCCCGAGCACGTCAAGCGTGCCCTGGTCATGGCGACCGCCTCGACCCGTTTCACCAACCTCAACTACTGGATCAACGTGAAGACCGGCTTCGACTACCTGGTGCAAATCCAGGTGCCGCCCCTGCGGATGGACAAGCCGGAAGATATCGAGGAGTTGCCGCTGGAGTCGATCAACCCCTATGTCCCCCTGATGGTCCGCGACGTGTTGAAGGACGGCCGGGTCCACAAGAGCGCGCGGCCCGGCGAGTACGACCGCGACATGTCGCAGCGCTACCTGACCGTGGTCGCCAACGTCGAGGGCGAGGACATGGGCCGGGCCGCCAACCAGGTTCGCAAGGCGGTCAAGGACGCCGGGGAACCGCCCCGCGGCGTGCCGCATGGAGGAGATGGGCTCGCTGCCGTCGATGACCAAGATGTTCGAGGCGCTGGGGATCGGGCTGGTGGTCGCCGTGTTCGTCATCCTCATCCTCTTGACGGCTTATTTCCAAGTCTCCGCGCCTGGCACTGATCTCCATCGGGGCCGTGCCGGGCGTCCTCGCCGGGATCGTGACCGTCCTCTACTTCAGCAACACCACGCTCAACATCGAGTCGTTCATGGGTTCGATCATGTGCCTGGGCGTCTCCGTGTCCAACTCGGTGATGATGGTCACGTTCATGGACGAGCACTGGAAGGCGGGCAAGTCTTCGACCGAGGCGGCCATCATGGGCGCCAGCGAACGGCTGCGGCCGATCTTGATGACGGCCTGCGCGATGACCGTGGGCATGGTGCCGATGGCGCTGGCGTTCGAGCGCGGCAGCCAGATGGAGGCCCCGCTGGGCCGGGCGGTGATCGGGGGGCTGGTGATGTCCACGTTCGCCACCTTGCTGGTGCTCCCCTCGATTTTCGCGCTGGTGATCGGCCGGCAGCAGCCCCGCTCGCCCTCGCTCTACCCGGACAACCCCGAAAGCGCGCACTACGACCCGCAGCTCTACGCTCGCGCCAACGGAAGTGACCACGAGGACACGCGCGATGAGGACGCGGCGGAAGAAGAGGAGGCCCCGTGATGAGGACCTGGCCGGTACATCGGTTCTGGCTCCTGGCCGTCCTCGCGGCCTCGGGCTGCGCCAAACCCGAGCAGACGGCCCCGAGCGTCTCGGAGCCTCCGGTCCTTCAGATGGTCCATCCCCAGCTTCGGAAGATCGTCCGAGTCGTCGGACAACCGAGCTTCGTCCAGAGCTACGAGCGCACGTCGATCTATCCCAAGCTGACCGCGTTCATCGAGAAGTGGAACGTGGATATCGGCGACAAGGTGCAGAAGGGCGACGTGCTCGCCAAGCTGTTCGTGCCCGAGCTGGTCGAGAACTACGGGACGAAGAAGGCGACCGTCCAGTACGACAAGGATCGGGTCCGGCTGGCCCAGAAGCAGGTGGAGGTCGCCGCCGCCGATGTCAAGGCGGCCCGGGCGCAGCCTCGAGGAGGCCCAGGCGATCCTGGGCAAGTATGAGGCCGAGGTCGAACGCTGGGACGTCCAGGTCAAGCGGCTGGCGCGCGAAGTCAACCGGACCGTGGTCAACCCCCAGATCCTCCTCGAGTCAACCAATCAGTGGAAGTCGAACATCGCCGCGCGGGACGCCGCCAAGGCGGCGATCGCGAGGGCGGACGCGGAACTGCTCGCCGCCGAAGCCGAGATTGGCGAAGGCCGAGGTCGATGTCGCGGTCGCCCGCTCCGAGCTGGCCGTCGCCGAGAGCGAGGACGAAGCGGCTCGAGGCGTGGGTGGGCTACCTCAAGCTGCTGGCGCCCTACGACGGCATCATCGTGGCCCGGAATGCCAACACCTGGGACTTCGTCCTGCCCATGACCGGCGACCCCACGGCCGAGATGCGTTCTCCCGACCTGTCGCCCGGCGAGAAGGCCGCCCCGATCTACGTGGTCGATCGCACGGACATCATCCGGATCTACGTCGATGTCCCCGAGCGGGATGCCAACTACATCCATATCGGGTCCGAGGCGCGGGTCAAGATCTGGGCCTACCGCGACGAGTGGCTGCCGGCCACGGTGACGCGCATCTCCTGGGCCCTCAACATCAGGAGCCGTACGATGCGTGCCGAGATCGACATGCCCAATCCCGGCAGCCAGATCCTGCCGGGGATGTATGCCTACGGCGAGGTCGTCGTCGAGCGGCCCGATGTCCGGTCGCTACCGAAGTCGGCCCTCACCCATGCCGGCGGGAAGACCTTCATCTGGCGGTACGACAACGGCCATGCGGTGCGCACCGAGATCCAGACGGGCGCAGCGGACGGCGAGTGGATCGAGGTCACCAATCGCCACGTCGAGTCGAAATCCCTCGGCAAGGAACAATGGGTACCGATCGACGCCTCGGAACAGGTGCTCATGGGCTCCAAGCTGTCAATCCTCACCGAGGGCGTCCCGGTGCGGCTGGCCGACTCGCCGGCGCCGATCGAGGGAGAATCGGCAAAGACAACGTCGGACGCGACGGGAGCCGGCACCAAGACCGGAGGCTAACCGGTGAACGAGAGCAAGCCAGAGAACGGCAGCGAGAGCCTGGCCGAGCAGGACCAACACGCCGAGAAAGATCGAGCCAATTCCATGCAGGACCGCAACGACGATCGAGACGGGGCCGGCGACCGCCGCGACGGTTGAGCGTGGCCGGTCGGTTCAGGCACCCTCACGCACTGCGCAGTTTTCTCCTCGCGGGCCTCGTGTCCCTGGTCTGCGGTGCCGCCGGCGCCTGGGGCTACTGGCACTTCTTTGAGTCGGCCAAGCCGGGAGAATCGAAGTCTGCGAGCAAGGACTCCGATTCGAGCAAGGATTCCGATTCGTCCCGGAAGGACTCGGACAAGGGCGCACTCCATCAGGCGGAGGCGGCGTGGAAGAACGCCGTGAAGGGCTCCGACCAGGCACAGGCGGCGGAGAAGGCGGCGCGGCGATCCGAGGAAGAGACGAAGGCGATCCTGGATTTCTTCAAGAAAAAACTGTTGTCCGCGGGCCGGCCGGGGGACGTGTCGCTGACGGAGGCCTTCTGGGCCGGGGGCCAGGGCAAGGACGTGACGCTTCGCCAGGCGGTGGACATGGCCGAGTCGCAGGTCGCCGAGGCGTTCGCCGATCGGCCGCTGGCCGAAGCCTCGGTCCGCGAGATGCTGGGCCTGGCCTACTTGAGCCTGGGAGACCCGCCGCGGGCGGTCAAGCAATACGAGCGCGCCTTGGCGTTGCGGGAAGCCATGCAAGGAGTCGATCACCCCGACACGGCCGCCTGCCGCAACCAGCTCGCCGTCGCGTACCGGCTCGCCGGCCGCACGGCCGAGGCCGGCCGCCTGTTTGACCGCAACTCCTATTCACCGGCCCACGCCGCCGCGCTGGCCGTCCGCGGATCGATGCTGCTCCTCCAGAACAACCCCGCCGAGGCCGAGCTGAAACTGCGCGAGTGCCTGACGATCCGCCAGAAGATCACAGCCCGACGACTGGACGACCTTCGACACCATGTCGACACTCGGCGAAGCGCTCCTGGATCAGAAGAAATTCGCCGACGCCGAGCCGATGCTGCTCTCGGGCTACGAGGGCATGAAACAACGTGAGGACACGATCTCGTCCCAGGACAAGCCCCGCCTCACCAAGGCCATCGAACGTCTGGTGAAGCTTTACGAAGCCTGGGGCAAGCCGGACAAGGCGATGAGGTGGCGGAAGGAACTGGAGACGGCGAAGGCCACGAAGAAATCCTGACCAACCTCGAGCGACCTGAAGGGCCGCAGGATCCCAGCCCGGGGAGAATCCCCGGGAGCGCCAGACCGAGCCGCACCTCCACCCCCTCTTCCCGCGGCCTGAAGGGTCGCCGGAGCAAAGCCCAGGGAGAATCCCCGGGAGCGAATCGGCGCCCATCCTCTGGCGGCCCGCAGGGCCGCGGGACTCGCTCCCGCACCCCTTCAGGGTGCGAACCAGAGGGTGGGCGATCCGAGTCCCGGGGTTTCACCCCGGGCTGGGATCCGGCGGCCCTTCAGGCCGCGGGGCCGACCGCATTCCCGGGTCCGGATCGCGAGCGGAGTCCGCAAATCCCATCCTCCGAGTAGAATCCATATCATCCGGACCACCGCTCCCGGTCGATAAATCCCTTGATCCGGCCATTCCGGAGCGGCCGAAACCGTGATGGTATCGTGGATCCCTTGAGGTGTGAGGGTTGAAACGATGGAACGATCCACCTGGGCATGGATGCTCTTGGGGGCCTTGTTGCTCTCCTGGGTCGGACCCGGCCCCTGCGCGGCCCAGCCGCCCGGTCCGATGTCGCCGTCGTCCCCGGCCGTGTCCCCGAGACGAACCAGGGAGGCCAGCCGTCGACGCCGAGGCCGCCCTTGCCGGTGTCACGGGACACCGGGCCGTTCGAGGGCATCGAGGGGACGGGCACGAGCCCGCTCGACACCGGCGTGAAGCTCCCGATACCGACACCGCTGCCGAACGACGTCCGGTTCCCGATCAACCTGGCGACGGCGTTGCGGCTCTCCGACGCCCGGCCGCTGATCGTGGCCGCGGCGCAGGCCAGCGTCTGGGTCGCCGAGGCCGATCTCACCCAGGCCAAGGTCCTCTGGCTCCCCACGCTCAACATCGGCTTCGACTACATCCGCCACGACGGCGGCGGCCCGGACTTCAACAAGGGCATCCTGACCGCGGTCAGCACGAACTTCTTCTACGCCGGTGCCGGCCTGACGGGGCCCGGCCTTGGGATCATCTCCACGACCGATGCCATCTATCAGCCCCTGGTGGCGCGGCAGGTCCTCAACGCCCGGCATTGGGACATCCAGACGGCCAAGAACGACGCCGTGCTCCGGACCGCCGACGCCTACTTCCAGGTGCACCAGCAACGGGGGATGTACGCCGGTACGCTCTACTGCGTCCAGCGGGGGGGCGACCTGGTCGAGCGGATCGCCACCCTGAGCCGCGACCTGGTCCCGGAGGTCGAAGTCGAGCGGGCCCGGAACATGCTCGCCGACCTCCAGCAGCGGGCCGTCTCGGCGCGGCAGCAGTGGCGCGGTCCAGAGCGCCAACCTCACGCAGGTCCTGCGGCTCGAACCCCGCGCCGTGGTCGAGCCGCTGGAGCACGACCATGTCCAGATCACCCTGATCGACCCCGGCCGGTCGCTGGAAGACCTGATGCCGGTCGCCCTGACCAACCGGCCCGAGCTCGCCTCGCGACAGGCGCTGGTCAAGGCGGCGGAGGCGGCGATCCGCCGGGAGAAGGCGCGGCCGTTCATTCCCAACATCGCGCTCAACGGTTTCCAGACCCCCATGGAGCAGCTCCAGGCCGGGATCTTCGGCTTCGGCGCCAACACCAGCATGAACCAGTGGACGGGCCGCGAGGACTTCAGCATCCAGCCCCTCTGGCAGCTCCAGAATATCGGGTTCGGGAACCTTGCGATGATCAAGCGGCAACGGGGTCAGCAGTCGCAGGCCATCATCGAGTCTGTTCAAGGCCCAGGACATGGTGGCGGCGGACGTGACCCGGGCCCTGGCGCGGGTGCAGTCGGCGGCCGCCCGGGTCTTCCTCGCCGATCGCGCCCTGCGCACGGGCATCATCACCGTCAACGGAAACTTCGAGGGCCTGACGCAGATCAGCCGGTTCGGCGACGTCCTGGTCCTGGTCAACCGGCCGCAGGAAGCGGTCTACGCGCTCCAGCTCCTGAACAAGGCCTTCGACGAATACTTCACCACGGTGGCCGAGTACAACCGGGCGCAGTTCGAGCTGTTCCACGCGCTGGGCTACCCCGCCCGGGAGATCACGTATCTCCGGCCGCCCGGCAACATCCAGCCGGTGGACACGGCCCGGCCTGCCTTCCTGCCCCCGGTGGGCAATGGGCCGCCCCCGGCAACCCGATGAACGCCAGTCATCCCATGTGGCGCGCCTGGGGCCGTCGGTGAATGGAGTGGGATTCGCATGATGGAACGATCTGTCTGGCCATTGATGCTGATCGTGGCCGCCCTGCTCCCCTGGGTCGAGCACGCCGCGTGCGCGGCCCAGCCCCCGACTCCAGCGACGGAGACGACCAACCCTTCACCGCGCGCGCAGGCGCCCGTGCCGTCGTCAACGGTGTCCCCCGCCATCGAACGCTTCATGAAACAGACCGGCCAGGACTTACCGCCGCTGAGCCGCTGGCCCGTAACGGCAACGGGGCGCCGGCCGTTGCCATCCCCCATGCCGTCGTCGACCGCGTCAACGGTCGTCAAGGCCCGAGGGGGCCAGTCGGTCCGGGACTTGCCGCCGGCCCTCCCGTCGCAGCGGCCTTCCACCCGCGCGCGGATGTGGCCGGCCCGTCGACGACGCGACGCTCCCCCCTGGGAGGCACCGCGGACGCTCAAACCGGCGCCGATCGGTCCCAACGACGTCCGGTTCCCGATCAACCTGGCCACGGCGTTGCGGCTCTCCGACGCCCGGCCGCTGATCGTCGCCGCGGCGCAGGCCAGCGTCTGGGTCGCCGAGGCCGATCTCACCCAGGCCAAGGTCCTCTGGATCCCCACGCTCAACGTGGCCGCCGACTATCTCCGCCACGACGGCGGCGGCCCGGACTTCAACAAGGGCGTCATGACCGCGCCGAGCGTGAACTTCTTCTACGGCGGTGCCGCCCTGTACGGGATCATCTCCACGACCGATGCCATCTATCAGCCCCTGGTGGCCCGGCAGGTCCTCAACGCCCGGCACTGCGACATCCAGTCGGCGAAGAACGACGCCTTGCTCCGGACCGCCGACGCCTACTTCCAGGTGCACCAGTATCGGGGGATGTACGCCGGAGCGCTCTACTGCGTCGAGCGGGGACGCGACCTGGTCGAGCGGATCGCCACCCTGAGCCGCGACCTGGCCCAACCGTTCGAGGTCGAGCGGGCCCGGAACATGCTCGCCGACCTCGAGCAGCGGGCCGTCGAGGCGCGGCAGCAGTGGCGGGTCCAGAGTGCCAACCTCACGGAGGTCCTCCGGCTCGACCCCCGCGCCGTGGTCGAGCCGATGGAGCGCGACCACGTCCAGATCACCCTGATCGACCCCGGCCGGTCGCTGGAGGACCTGATGCCGATCGCCCTGATCAACCGGCCCGATCTCTCCTCGCGACAGGCGATGGTCAAGGCGGCGGAGGTGGCGGTCCGCCGGGAGAAGGCCCGCATGTTCCTCCCCAACGTCGAGCTCACCGGCTTCCAGTCCCCGGGCGGCATGTTGATCCAGGCGGGGATCTTCGGACTGGGCCCCAACAGCAGCCTCAACCAGTGGACGGGCCGCGACGACGTCAGCGTCCAGCTCATGTGGCAGCTCGAGGGGTTCGGGATCGGGAACCTCGCGCGGATCAAGCGGCAACGGGGCCAGCAATCGGAGGCCATCATCGATCTCCGCACGGCCCAGGACATGGTGGCCGCGGACGTGAACCGGGCCCTGGCCCGCGTGCAGTCGGCGACTGCCCGGGTCCTCCAGGCCGATCGCTCCCTGCGCACGGGCATCATCACCTTCAACGGGCAAATGGAGGGCCTGGGGCAGACCAACCGTTTCGGCAACCTCCTGGTCCTGGTCAACCGGCCGCAGCAAGCGGTCTATGCGCTCCAGCTCTTGTACGTGGCCTTCGAGGAGTACTTCACCACGGTGGCCGAGTACAACCGGGCGCAGTTCGACCTGTTCCACGCGCTGGGCTATCCCGCCCGGGAAGTCGCGTATCTGCGGCCGCCCGGCAACATCCAGCCGGTGGACACGGCGCCGGCCGCGGTTCCTGCCCCCGGTGGGCAACGGGCCGCCCCCGGCAACCCGATGATCGCCGGCGTTCCCTCACGATCGGAAGACAACGATACGGACAAGGCTCAAGAGCGGGATTCAAGCCGCTGGCGGCTCGTAGACCTCGATGTGGTCCGGCCCCTGGGAGGCGAGCAGATGCCGGGCGCGGGCGACGACCTCGGGCACGGATCGGACGACGACGAGATACTTGCCCCCCTCGACCTGTGTCTCGTAATTGATGGCCCGGTCCTTGGGAACCTCCCAGCCGACGAGCGCGCCCGCCAGGCTGCCCACCGCGGTTCCCGCCAGCGCTCCTTCGATGCCCGCCAGCAGCGCCGCCGCGAGTGGACCGGCGACCACGACCGGGCCAATCCCTGGCACGACCAGGAATCCCGCTCCCACGCACAGGCCGAACAGCCCACCTAACAACGACCCGGTCCCCGCCCCGGCCTTGACGTAGTCGCCGCGGCTGACAAAGCCGCTCGGCTCCTCGGTTACCTGCAAGTCGCGGCCCACGATCGAGAGCTCGCCGAGCGGGAACCCCGCCTCGTGGAGCTGCCGCACCGCGCCCTCAGCCGCAGCGTGGTCGGGATAAATCGCCACGACGCTGGTGACAATCGAAGGTTCCGTCGGGCTCATGATCGTTTCCTTGTAATATTTCCGGCTTGGGGCTGGTCAATCCCGGAAGCGTCCACCTTTGGGCTGAGGAGAATGAGGCGGGACCAATTCCCAGAGTGGGTCGGGGAGCAAGGAGCCTGGCCATGACGAGCCCCTTTCCAACAGGGCGAACGTGTCGTGGAGTCCTCTCAAAACTTATAGCAAATGACGGGCCAATTATCGGGTTGTTTTAGGATCGCTAATGGTTGAACTCGATCCGAGTCCAATCCTGGTAGGCGTCCAGGTCAGGGTGAGGTCCACGGGGGCCCGAGGTGAGACGGACTCGAACCTCACCTGCCGAGAAGTCGAGGAGGTCCGCGGCATGGTTCGTGAACGGGGCCGGAGGGGCCGTCGAGGTGATCAGGCGGAACTCGACATCGTATGGGGTGATTCCCCGGACGTTCTTGCTCTGATCTTCGAACAGGACGACCATGTGTCCCGATCCGCGAACGCGGCTCGACGGAGCGCGGAGACCTCGGTAACCACTTGACTGAATCACCGCCCTTCGGTCTTTGAGGTGCTCGTAATCTTGCGATGGGTTGAGCATCAGCGATGGATAGATATTCATCGCGGAAACGTTCGTCAAGCTCGACTCGAAGACCTCCGGGACGTCTCTCCGGAAGATGATCTCCCAGAGGACGCGCTTTCTGTTGGAATGCGGGAAGGTCTCCCGTTCTATGGTGAGTGTCAAGCTTGGACAAGACCTCGCGATGGAAATAGAACATCCTTTCCGCGAAGCAAGTCACCGGATCTTCGGCCAGGTACACGGCCCGCGCCCCGGCGTAATGATACCTGGCCCCGTAGCGGCTGTTGACGGCGCCTTCGCCGTTCATCACCCTTCTGTGGTGGATCGCTTTGCCGGCACGAAAGTCGTCCGATGTGATGCGGTAGTAGGGCCGGCCGGTGCGGACGGTCGTGGTCAATCCAGGAATAACAGGCATGTGGCCTCTTGCCATCAGGGGGCGTAGGGATTACCGAACCGAAAGGCCATTATCCACCCATCAACGTCCGGGAGGACGTCCGGTCCCTTTCCTCCAGGTAGAACCTCAGAGAAGATCCGCTCCAGGGCGGGTCGAGGGGATGTCGCCGGTCCCATTCGTTTTCCACGGGCATCTGCCGCTCCAGCAGGCCTCTGATCCGTTGATCGTCGTAGTCCGTGAAGGAACGCAGATGGAGCACGGTGCGCCAGAGACCTCGCAAAGCATCTTGCCGATCCGGGGAGAGCGGAGCCCGCTCGAGTTTCCAGTCCGGGAACGATGATTCCGCAATTCGCAGGAACCTGGCGAAGAACTCGTCGGACAGCCCCAGGTGCTGTTCCAGCCACTGCGCCTGCGAACGAAGTGCGGGCTCATCTTCTTCCTGAAAGAAAGCCGGTACGGTGTCGCCAAAGGCGCGTTCTTCTTCGGTGGGCGGACCATCCGCACCGGCTGATTCTGGTTTTGTCAACACTTGCGGATTCCTCGCTTAATGATCCGATCGATCGAGAGCGGAAAGACCAGCGTTGCGGACGATCGGGCCATTCCGGCACGGCAGCGACCCGATACTCCCATCTTACCGGTCTCCGGCTCCGCTTGCGACCGCAGAAAGCATCCAGCGGAATCGCGACGCAGACATTATGGACATCAAGCTGTATCAGAACCTCGAGAGCGATTTGCCCATCCTCCCCCGGGGAGCAACAACGCTTCCACAAATCGACGAGACCAAGCCGTAATTCGAGTGCTCGGGTCCTTTAGATAATATCGCGGAATGGGTCATTAAATATCCGGATTTACTTGTGAATCAAACCTTGGCTCGGGTCGAGTCGGCGACTGCCCCTGGCGGCAGGAATTCCGGCACATCCAGACGCGCCACTCCGATCCGGTTGTCGGCCATCCCGTAATAAACGTCGAATCGATCGCGGCAAGCCGAGATCGTCGCGGCGGTCGATGGCGGTGGGAAACACGACGTTGGCGACGGTCCCGACACGTTCCTGCGGTAATTCCGGCGTCAGCACCGGCTCCGGCGAACGATAACGGATCACTCGCGGATGCTCCTGGGAGAGCACCAGCACGCCGGCGGAGTAGCATAACTTGTGCGCTGCCGTGCTCGGCTCCGCCAGTTCGTGGACGCCGTGGTAAATGACCATCCATCCGTGCCGGGTCAGGATCGGAGGAGTGCCGCCGCCGATCTTGAGCTGCTCCCAGGGCGCCACCGGACTGGCCAGCCGGTTATGCAAGGTAAAGTGGCTGAGGTGATAGGGCTCATCGCCAACCTCGCCCAGTGGACAGTAGGAAATCCAGATGCTCTCCCGATGGAGATCCACCACGCGGGACGCCGGGCTTGGCAGGCCGTTTCCTCCGGACGAGTCCCGGGAAAGAGCGGTCTGTGGAGGATGGCCATTGCCGGTTTCCCGTCAGGATCGGGAATGGCGACGGGGAAGATGCTGGCATCTTTGTTGTCCACGCCGTCGAACTCGATGCCGTCGATACGGGCGGAAGGTCGCCAGCCCCAAACGCTGCCAGTGGAACAGGTCCTCCGATAGGGCCAGGGCAATCCGCGGGCCTTGCGGTGAAAGCGCCGTGTAAGTCATCACGTAACGCTTGAGGTGTTCGCCAAAAGTAATCCGTGGATCCTCACAGCCTCCGCTGCCGTCAGGCCGCAGTTCGTAATCCGCTTCGGGCTCCAGTGCGATGCCGAGCCGCTCGACGCCCGCCGGGTCGCCGGCCTCGTTGAACTTCACGCGCGCGATGCCGATGCGCGAGTAATTTCCCTTCGCGACCAGACGCGGGAAGAGGTAATACTGACCATCAGGGCCGCGAACCCCGGCCGGGTTCAGGACCCCTTCGACCTCCAGCGGATTGCCCGGCTCGGGCTCCATCACCAGCCCAAGCCGCTTCAACTGAAATCCAGCCATCGCCTCCTCCTCACAAGGTCACGCTCGCCAGACTCAACCTAAACAAGCGATGATTGTTTCGATAACCCGTTTGGTCTCATCCGGATCTCTGACCCGGATCGAAACGACGCCGGCTTGCTCGGCCGGATAGTCGTTGCCGCCAGGAAACAAGGCATCTCCGATAAAGATCATCTCTTCAATGGCAATGCCCAGAATGTCTCGTAGCTTTCTGATCCCGTAGGCCTTGTCGATTCCGGGCTTCGTGACATCAATGGACGTCGAGCCACCCAATCGGACAGAAAACTCGGGAATCAACGTGTCAAGGATGGCTTTCATCTTCTTCCGCTTGGCGAAATCAGGGTCCCATTTCACCTTTTCTTTCAGGGGAGCTTCTTGACCCAATGCGGAAAAGGTGATTTGACTTCCCCGGTCTTCGATCACCTCTCCCCAGACCTTTTCGGCCTTCAGGCCCGATTGCTCGATCGCCTTCTTCAGTGAACTGATGATCTTCTCTTTCTGTTCGCTGGTAAAATCTTCTGCGTAGAGCTTTTCCCAGCCTTTTTCGTATTTGTAAAACTGTGTTCCACATGTAGGAAGGAGCGAAAGATTCTTCAAGCGTTCGTCACTGGCAAGGTGAGAGAGCACTTGTTTTTGAAATTGCGGCCAATTGCCACCGGAGATCACAGCCACCTTGATGATGCCAAGCAGTTTGTTCAATAAGCGCTGCCATCTCGGCATCAAGCGATGACTTGCTCTGGGCAAGTGTGCCGTCCAGGTCGAAAACAACGAGCTTTTTCATTGCGTTCCTGTTCTGGCCTGCCAGTCCATGCCTGCCGAACTATTCCGGCAGTGCGACTTCCAGCAAGCTGACTGCACTGCGCGGCCGGTAGGAACATGCGCCGACCTCCGCCGGCAAGAGCACGACGTCGCCGCGGCCGACGGGATAATTGGTGCCGCTGTGCTCCAGCTCCCCCTCGCCGACGATGCAAACCAGCACCCGCGGCGTGTCCGCCGCGCCGACCGGTGAACGGCGATTGTCCCGCTGTGCCGCCACACCGAGAAATGCTCACAATGAAAGAGTCGCTCTCGCCGTACCGGCGCCGCCTCCTCCACCACCGGCGCCACCGGACCGATCGCGACTTGCTCGAAATCGATGCAGGCCATCGCCTGCTCGACTTGCAGAGGTCGAGGCTTGCCTGTCTTGGGGTCGACGCGATCCCAGTCGTACAGGCGAAACGTGACGTCGCTGTTTTCCTGCACTTCGAACACCACAAGGCCGCTGAGGGAGTGAACGGTCCCAGCTCGGATGAAGACGGCGTCGCCGACCCTCGGCGTGAAGCTTGCCAGAAGGTCCGCCACCGTCCGGCTCGCGAGCGCCCGCTCGAGATCGTCTCGAGTGGTGCCTGGCTTCAGGCCCGCGTAAATGCGGCTTGCCGGCCCCGCCTCCAGCACGACCCATGCTTCGGTCTTGCCGCTCTCGCCCGCTGGGATATAGTCCCTCTGCCCATCCTTGGGATGCACCTGGACCGAGAGCTTGTCGTGTGCGTCGAGGAACTTGAGGAGCACGGGGAACCGTCGGAAACGGCCCGCCAGTTTTCCCAGCAACTGGTCCGGCGACTGCTCCAGCAATTGCCGGATGGTCGATCCTTTGAGCGGCCCATCGGCGACCTTGCTGGGATGGTCATCGCGGTCGCTCAGTAGCCAGGCTTCGCCGATGGGCCCGTCGCCGGGCAGCGGTGCGGTGAGCAGGTCGGCCAGGCGCCGGCCGCCCCAGAGCCGATACTGGTAGATCGGCTCGAATCGCAGCGGATACATCGGACTTTGGCTCATGGCATGTCTACGCCTGCGCGGCCGTCGGCCACAACCAAGGAGGGATGGCGGATTGCGGATTCCGGATTGCGGATTCCAATATACCGGAAGCACCCAATTTTGAATCGGGGATCTGTCATTTTGGAATGATGCAAGATGCGCGCCGGCTCAGAGATTTTGCGGAGATAGAGCCAAATGCCTGGCAGGGCCGCGGTGGGCGCCTTCAGCGCTTCCCTGTGCTCGCCGGGTCGAGGCCATCGGCGGCGCCGCCACGTCAGCGAGTCGGCGGCGGAGGGGCCACAGCCTGGCCAGGGTCCGCAAGCGGCGCATGGCCCTGGGCGGCCTGAGACGTCACCCACTGCGCCGGCTGGCCGAGCGCCCGGTAGAGGTCGAACTGGGCGGTGTTGTACTCGCCGATGGCGAACGCGTATTGCTCGTAGGCGACTTCCAGGGCGATGATCGCGGCGACGACTTCCTGGGGCCGGATGACCAGGCGGAGCAGCTCACCGGCGGGCCGGGTCGTCTCGCGCAGGCCGATGAAGTTCTTGTCCGCCGATTCGACCGCCTGCTTCACGCCCTCCTCGGTCTCCACCACTCGGAGCCGGGCGGTCTGGAGCCGGGCGACGGCCTGCGCGACCTGGGACTTGACCCGGAAGACGGTCCGGGTGAACTCGATCGACGCCACATCCCGCTCGGCGCGACGCTGGCGGATCAGCCCGATGTTGCCGACCCCTCCGTTCTGGAGCTGCCAGACCGCGGCGGCCTCGATGTCGAGGCGGGAGCCGTTGGAGTTGAGTAGCCCGTTAGGGCCGGAGGAAAGGTTGCCGGCGGCGAGCAGACCGGTCGTCGTGGACGGGCTGACCACGATCAAGGTCGGCAGGAAGGGACGATGTCTTCTCCCGGCGGAGGAGCTGCTCGGCCGCGGCGACCAGCTCGCGCTGGGAGGCGATCTCGGGGCGATTGTTCACGGCGATCAGCACCAGCTCCTCGGCCGTCTGGTCGCTGGGGACCAGCGTAACCTGGAGGAACGGTGGCTCGATCGGCTCCATCAGCGTGGTCGGCTCGAGGAGCAGGACCTCCGCGAGTTGAGCGCTGGCGACCCGCCAGTCGCGGATCGCGACCTGCTGAGTCTGCCGCAGGCTCTGGAGCTCGGTCACTGCCCGGTTGATCTCCAGAGGGGGGATCAAGCTCGGGGCCAGCCCCTTGGTGAAGTTCACGAGCAGCTCGGCCCGGTCGATCGACGCCCCAAGGCCCAGCAGCCGCCCGCGGGCCGCCTGCAAGGCGAAGAAGGACTGCGAGACCTGGAACAATGCATCGTTCCGCGCCGCCTGGAGATCGGCCCTGCGCAGCGTCGACCACCCGACGCGCCGCCAGCGGGTTGAAGATGGCGTCGGTGAGCCCGACGGACAGAGACGGTCCGCCGCCGACGAAGAACGACTGCCGGCCTTTCCGGAAGTTCTCGCCGGTGAAGATGTTCTGCTGTACGCCGTCATGCCGGAAGTAGTCGACGCCGGCGTTGAGGGTGGGGATCCAGAGGGCCTTGGCCTGAAGCTGCACGGCGAGCGCCTGACGGACCTGGACCGTCGCCGCGGCGATGTCCAGCGGCCTGATCCCGGCCAGCGCCATCGCGGTCGCGAAGTTGATCGGCACGCCGGACGGCACGGCAGCATCCATGCCTCCAGCGGGGCAGGCCCGTCCCCGCGGGGCCGGGGATGGGCTGCGGGGCTGTCGGAGGGGGCGCCAGCCCTTCCATCGTGTTTGGCGGCGAACGGCAACGGCCGGGCGGAAGGGACCGGCGGCGAAGGCTGGTTGTTCCGCGCGGGGGGAAGCGGGGCCGTCTGTGCACGTCCGGCCCGGCCGATCAGCACGGCACCCACCGTCAACGGCAACAGCCAGCGGCGATGGCGTCTCCGACGCATGGGCGCCTCTCCATCCTTGGAGTCCGCGGACTCCTCGAAGCCGGGCGGAACCCCCAGGCCGGAAGGTCCGCCCAAAATGACTCGACTCGGTGCCGAGCACAGAGCAAGCCCACATTCGCGGAGCAAGCCCGACCATCGCGTTCTCTGGCGAATCCAACCCGTTCGGGAAAGGTGGAATCGCCGGCATGATCGAGATCATTATCGACCGGCTGCATGCTCATTCCATGAGGAAAAATCCTTCGGGTCGCCTGACGGTGCGAGGACGGAAGCTCCAGCGGGATCATCCGGGGCCAACCAGGCTTCACGTCCCCAAGGTTCGCTCGAGGTCGGTCAGGAGATCGGCGACGGTCTCGAAGCCGGGCAGGAGCGAACTGCGTTCCTCGGCGCTGAGCCAGCTCTGGACCTTCTTCTCGGCGGAGATGACCGTCGAGTGGTTGCGGCCGCCGAAGTACCGGCCGATCTCGCTGTAGGCGGCGCCGGTGTGCTTGCGGGCCAGGTACATGGCCATCATGCGGGGGTAGGCCAGGGCGCAGGCGCGGCCGTCGGACTTGAGCGCGTCCGCGGTGACCTGGAAGAGTTCGCAGACGGCCCGCTCGACATCGCGCGAGGCCACGGCCTGCGCCGTGTGGCGGATCGTGTCCCGCAGCGCCGCCTTGACCAGGTTCAGGTCGAGCCGCTTGCCGGTCAGAACGGCCTGGGCGATGACCGTGTGCAGGGCCCCCTCCAGCTCGCGGACGCTGGCGCGGAGATGCTCGGCGATGTAAGCGATGACCGCCTCGGGGACGTCAACCCCGCGTGCCGCGGCCCGCGACTGGAGGATCGCCTTGCGCGTGGCCAGGTCGGGCGCCTCGATCTTGACGACCATCCCCCCCAGGAACCGTGTGACCAGCTCGTCGGTCAGCTTGCTGATCAGCCGAGGGTGCTGGTCGGCCGCCAGGACGATCGGCGCACCTTTATCGATGATGGCGTTGAACGTGTGGAGGAACTCGTCCTGAGTGGCCCGCTTCGCGGCCAGGAAGTGGACGTCGTCGACGATCAGCCCGCCGGCGCCCCGGAACCGGGATCGGAAGCTGGTCAGCGTGCCGGTGCGCATGGCCTCGAGGAAGCTGTTGGTGAACGACTCGGCGGTGAGCTGGACGATGTTCAGCCCGGGGTGGGCCCGCCTCAAGGCGTGGCCGATCGCTTCGAGCAGGTGCGTCTTGCCCAGCCCGACGCCGCCGTGGATCACCAGGGGATTGAAGGCGGCGCCGGCCGACTGGGCCATCTCGCGCGCCGCGGCGTGCGCCAGGCGGTTGCCAGGCCCGGTCATGAATCCCTCGAGCCGACGCGCCGGCCGGCCCGGCGCCGATCCGACTGCCGAGGGGGCCGGCGCCGAAGGTGCGACGGTCGCCTCCGGCCTGGCATGCATCCGGTTCCGCGGGTGGGGCCGATCCGATGCCGAGGGGGCGGCGAGGACGGGCCTCGGGTCGGGCTCGCCCGGCGCCACCGTGGGGAACGACAGCGGGGCCTTGGGGTTGCCCGGGATCTTCACGGTCTGACGGCGACGCGGCTCGGCGTCGGGCTCGCTGCGGACCGGGGCCGGCTCGACCACATCGCCCAGCGGCGGCTCGCCCTCGTCGCGGACCTGGATCGATAGCTCCAAGGGCCGGCCCGCCACCGCCTCGGCCGCTTCCAGCAGGCTGGTGGTGTAGTGTCGACTTGATCCAGTCGCGGAAGAAAGCGTCGGGCACCCGGACTTCCAGGGCGTTGCCGTCGCCGCTGAGCCCCAGCTCCACGCCGTCGCCGAACCAGAGGCCGAACCGCGACTCGCCCACCCGCTCGGAAACCGCCGCCCGGAGCCGATGCCGATGTCGATGTGGATGTGGGTATTGATATCTCGACCGCCGGTCCGCGCCGGAACGTGCGTTCCGACTCGCCCTCGTCCGTGTCCAGGGTGCCCCGCCATGGTCCTACCCCCCGCGACCGGCGCGCACAGCGAACCGTGCCCACACCATCGCCGCTCTCGACGGCTGGGCAAGAATCCATCCGAATGGGATGACTCGTCCGGCGAAGATGCCTTCGCCCCGACGCGCCGAAATGACCAATGACTCAAGATCTCGGCGTGATCCACCAGCCAGGAGGATATGCATCTGGCGGGGAGATTGTCAAAGACGAAGAGTGGGGGTTGCCCGGCGAGATTGACTGAAGCAACGACTTTGGCGGACGTGCGGGCTGGTCGAGCGACAGGGAGTGGATTTGTGTTGGAGGAGCCCGAAGCGCCAGCGAGTGCATGGATCGTCCCTGTCGGAATCCACTCGCTGGCGCTTCGGGATCTACCAGTCAAACCTCTACTCTTGTCACACCATCCGTTCGGCCAGTCGAGAATGCACTCGCTGGCGCGTCGGGCTCGTATCAGATCCCTGCGGTCATTGCCGCGCAACACATGAGTTCAGCGCTCTAGAAACGATCCGAGAACGGCATCCGACTTTTTGTAGGGTGGGTGAAACCCACCAGCATCACGCGGTTTCCTGGTGGGTTTCACCCACCTACTCAGATTTCGGATAAGCTCTTACTCCAGCCCCGCGCACATGCCCCCCCCGCACTGGGGCCGGCCGCAGCCGAAGGAGGGTGCGCCGGCAGATCGGCAGCTCGCCACCTCGGACACCGCCCGTATGCGCCGCCGCGGGAACACTGAACTGCTTGGCCACCTGGAGGCTGCCGCAGCGCGGGCATCGCGCGACATCGCCATTGCTGCGAATCAGGGTCTCGAACGTGTGTTCGCAGGGCTCGCAGTGATATTCGTAAATCGGCATGTTCGATTCGACTCCTCCGTATCCGACTCGGATCAAACCGGATCAAGGCCCCGTTGTGCCGGTACGAAACTCCTGCGCGACAGGCCATGTGGGTATTCTGGGTGTCGGCCCGGGGATTGTCAATGTGAGGAGGATCGGGTTAACTCGTGAAGGGATCACAGCTTGAATCTCGGAATCGGGGGGACGGCTCATGATCGTTCGAATCCGGCCGACTGTCTGCGCCAGGAGGTCCGCCGCCTGGACGTGCAGGCCGCCGAGGAGCTGAGGCTGCCGGGCCTGCTGTTGATGGAGAACGCCGGGCGCGGGGCGGCCGGCTGGCTGGCCGAGCTGCTCGGCGCGATCCCGCCCGACGCGGGCGGGCGGCCGTTCACGCCCCCGCCTTCGTTGCCGGACCCGGACAGTCCGCACGGGCCGGCTCCGGCCCGGGTGTTGATCCTCTGCGGGCCGGGGAATAACGGCGGCGACGGCGGGGTCGTCGCCCGCCATCTCGACGCCTGGGGCTTCCGGGTCCGCGTCGTCTGGTTCACCCGGCACGACCAGCTCCGCGGCGATGCCGCCGTCCAGTGGACCATCCTGGAGAAATCCGGCGTCGAGCAGTCCGCCTGGTTCGATGACCACCCCGGCGGAGGAAATCGATCCCGCAACGCTCCGGGACCTGCTGGCCGGCGCCGACTGGCTGGTGGATGGACTCCTGGGCACGGGCCTGTCGCGGCCCGTCGAAGGACCGCTCAAGGCCGTGATCGAGGCGATCAACGCCTCGGGCAAGCCGGTCTTCGCCCTGGACATTCCCTCGGGCCTCGACGCCGACACCGGCCAACCGCTGGGCGTGGCCGTCCGCGCCGAGGCCACGGCCACGTTCGTCGCGGCCAAACTCGGCTTCGCCGCCCCCGGCGCGGCCGATTACACCGGCGAGGTCGCCGTCATCGACATCGGCGTGCCCATGCGCCTGCTCGAGCCGTACCTGGCACATCGCTGAGATCGCCAATCCCCGCGGAACATCCTGGACGCCGGGTCCTGGACCAACGCCCGGGATCGGGCCCGCTTCCGATTGGGCGGGATGGCGGGATACCGCCATCCCGGATCGGCGCATCCTCGCATCCGGGTGGGCTACTCGAGGATCATCGTCGTATCGTCAAGGCTCGACGCCCCATCAGCGCCTGCGATACCGCCGAGGACCGTCACCTGGACCGGCCCCTTATAAGGTTTGGCCAGGCTGATTGTTACGGTATGGGAGTTGTCGTCGTAGCGGACGCCCTTGAGGTGGAGGACTTTGGTGTAGACCGTCTTCCCTCGCTTCTTCACAGCCCCCCTCACGCTGAACAGGCCGGGATTGTTCGCCGAATCAGGGTCGAGTGCCCCATTGAAGGCGAGGGTGACCGAGGTCAGGCCCTTCTTGGAGGAATTGACTCCAGCGAAGCCAGTGACGACCGGCGGCGGTGGTGCCGACGGTAGGACGTTGATCGTCGTCGAATCGTAGACGCTCTTGTAATCTGCCGAGTCCGTCGGTGTGAAGGTCACCGAGAGCACCTGTCCTTGTCCCTGGCTCAACACGATCGCCGCCGCTGGCGAGTAGGTGAAGGTCCCCGGCACGGAGGCGGTCGCGTCGAGCTGAGAGGCGCCCAGGGCGGTGCCGTAAGTGATGTCGGCAGGGTCAGCCCAGGTGAGCGTCGGGGTCGCCTTCAGGACGTTGATGGTGACCGACGCCGTCGCCGAGCTGTAGTCGAGGCTGTCGGTGGGGGTGAAGGTTACCGAGAGCCTCTGTCCCGCGCCGGCGTGGAGCAGCATGCCAGCCGCCGGCGAGTAGGTGAAGGTCCCCGCCACGGAGGTGGTCGCGTCGAGTTGGGCGGCGCCCAGGGCCGTGCCGTAGGTGATGTCGGCGGGGTTCGACCATGTGATCACAGGCGCGACGACTGGCGGCGAGGATAACACCGGCAGGACGTTGATCAGCGTCGAGCCGGAGACGCTGTTGTAATCTGTCGAGTCCGTTGGGGTGAAGGTCACCGAGAGCACATGTTCTTCTCCCTGGCTCAACACGGTCGCCGCCGCTGGCGAGTAGGTGAAGGTTCCCGGTACAGAGGCGGTCGCGTCGAGCTGAGTGGTGCCCAGGGCGGTGCCGTAAGTGATGTCGGCGGGCTCGGCCCAGGTGAGCGTCGGGGTCGCTTTCAGGATGTTGATGGTGACCGACACCGTCACCAAGCTGTAGTCGAGTCCGTCGGTGGGGGTGAAGGTCGCCGACAGCCTCTGTCCCGCGCCGGCGTGGAGCATCGTGCCAGCAACCGGCGAGTAGGTGAAGGTCCCTGGCACGGAGGCGGTCGCGTCGAGTTGAGTGGCGCGCACCGCCGTGCCGTAGGTGATGTCGGCGGGATTCGACCAGGTGATCACGGGCGTGACGGGGATCGGCACCTGGATGCTCAAGCTCTCGGCGTCATAGATTGGAGTGAATGCCACCCCATTTGGTGTGTTCAGTCCCGACAAGAGGCCGTTGAAAGTGGCGAAGCTCATGATCTGGAATGAGTCGCCCTTGCTGGGAGTGAAGCCGCCGAGGAGGGATACGCTCAGGGTGCCATCGAGCGAGGCTGTGCCGGTGACCACAAGTTGGCCATTGTCCGTGGGCCCGTTCAGATCGACTTGGAGCAGCCCGTTCGCCGCCTGGACGTAGTCGCCATCGATGGTCAGGTCTCCGACAACCCAGTTGCCGTCCTGGTCTGCGTCCCCCGGCCGCACGATCGACGCGTTGTTCATATTCCCCGTGATCGAGCCAAGACCTTGGAGTGAGGCGCCCTGGCCCAGCATCAACTGGGATGTGGCGAGGCTTCCGGTGGAACCCACATCAACGACGACGTTTGACACCGTGGTCGTCGTCGCGGCGGTCCCAAGTTCGACGGAGCCGCTGGCGAGCACTTGAATCTCAGGCCCCCCCTGGGTGCCGGACCCGTCGGCAGAGGTGGGGGTGCCGGCGAGCGATTGGAGAGCGGACAGGTCAATCGAGCCGCCGTTGGCCGTGAGAATCAGGTAGCCCGTGGCCTGGGTGAGGGCGGGGCATTCGACCTGGCCACCGTCAGCGTCGATATCTGTGTACCAACTCCCATCCGAGCTGCCCGCGATGGAGGTCAGGCCGGTCAGGCTCAGGATGCTGCCCGAGCCCGTAGCGATGAAATTAATGGAGCCAGTGGCCTCGGTGAGGGCCGGCAGGTCGATTTCGGCGCCACCGTCGGCATCAAACCCCCCCATCGTGGTCCCATCCGGAACCGAGAACGAGGCCAGGCTCGCGAGGTTCAGGATGCTCTCCGAGCCTGATGCACTGAAACTGAAGTAGCCGGTGGACTGGGTGAGGGCCGGCAGTTCAACGGTCCCTCCCACGACAGTGATCTCCCCGCCGCCTGCGATGCTGGTCAAGCTCGGGGCATTCACGACGCAGTCTGGGTCCCAGGTGCTGATATACAGTCCGTCCGTGACCTGGGTGAGTGCGGCGAGGTCGACTTGGGCACTGTTCGAGACATCGAAATAACAGCCACCGTTGAGGTCGGTCAGGCTGGGGAGGTTGATTGCGCTCTCCGCGTCCGAGACAGAGAAACTGAGGTAGACCATGGCCTGGTTGAGGGCGTCGAAGTCGAGCTCACCGCCGTCCTGGACGCTGAACGTCCAGTACTCATTCCCATCCGTGTTACCGGTGATCGAAGCCACGTTGGGTAGGTTCAGGAGGCTGCCAGCGCCGTCGGCCGTGAAGCTCACTACGTCCTCGGCTTGAAGGGTGTCGGCGCCGAAGTCGATCTCGCCGCCGTCCGTGGCGCTGAAAGACATGTTCAAATTCCCATCCGAGTTGCCGGTGATCGACTCCAGGACAGGCAGGTCCAGGGTGCCGCCGCTGGCCGAGAAGGTCACGGCGCCCGTGACCTGGGTGAGGGCGTCAAGATCGATCTCGCCGCCGGCCGTGGCATTGAAAAACGTAGCCCAGGACCCGTCCGTGCTGCCGGCGAGAGAGGTCAGGCCGGTCAGATTCACGACACTGCCCGAGCCGTTGGCCGTGAAACCGACGAAGTCGGTGACCTGGGTGAGCGCGGGGAGGTTGATCTCGCCGCCGTCGTCGGCCTCGAACCACGGGTACCAGATCGTGTCCGTGCTGTCGGTGGTGGAGGCCAGGTCGGGCAGGTCCGGGGTGCCGTCCGTGCTGCCGGTGATAGAGGCCAGGTCGGGCAGGTCCAGGGTGCCGCCGTCAGCCTGGAAGCCCAGGTCGCCCGTGGCCTGGGTGAGGAGGTCGAGATCGATCTCGCCGCCGTCCTTCGCGTCGAACCACGGGTACCAGGTCCCATCGGTGCTGCCGGTGATGGAGGCCAGGCCGGGTAAGCTCAGGAGACTACCGTCGCCATCGGCATAGAAGGTCGCTCCGCCCTGGACAGATAAACTGGTGGTGCCGAGATCGATCTCGCCACCCTCGGCGTCGAACCACGGGTACCAGGTCGCATCCGTGCTGCCGGTGATCGAAGCCAGACCAGGGAGATTGAGCAGGGCGCCGCTGGACGCGTAGAAATCCACGTCGCCCGTGGTCTGGGTGAGCGCGGGAAGGTCGATCTCGCCGCCAGTCGTGGCGGAGATCCAAATCGACCAAGTCCCGTCGGTGCTGCCGGTGATCGAAGCCAGGCCGGGTAAGTTCAGCATACTGCCGTCGCCGTCGGCAGAGAATTCCACATTTCCCACAACCTGCGCGAGTGCGTCGAGGTTGACCTGGCCGCCGTCTTGGGAGTCGAACTCCGTGGTCCAAGTCGAACTCGTGTCGCCGGCGACGGAGGCCAGGCTCGACAGGTCCAGGTCGCCGCCGTCAGCGGTGAAAGCCACCGCGCCCGTGGTCTGGGTGAGCGCGGGAGGTCGATCTCGCCGCCGTCCTCGGCTTGGATCCACGAGATCTCAGTCGCGTCCGTGTTGCTGGCGAGGGTGACCAGGCCAGGTAGACTCAGGAGGCTGCCGTCGCCATTGGCCGTTAAACTCAAAGTACACGTGACCTGGGTGAGTGCGGGGAGGTCGATCTCGCCGCCGTCCTCGGCATCGAGCAGCGGAGCTCCGTCAGTGTTCTCCGTGATGCCGGCGATGGTGGACAGGTTGGGCAGGCTCAGGAGGCTGCCGTCGCCGTCGGCCGTGAAATTCACCGATCCCGTCACCTGGGTGATGGTGTCGAGGTCGAACTGGCCCCCGTCCTCGGCTTCGAACGACCAGTACGAAGTCCCGTCCGTGCTGCCGGCGATGGTGGTCATGCTTGGAGGGAGATTCAGGACGCCGCCGGACCCCGTGGCCGTGAAACTCAGATCGCCCGTGGCCTGGGCGAGTGCGGGGAGGTCGATCTCGCCGTCGGCCCCGATGGAGAATGACGTGGGCTCGCTGCCGCTCGCGCCGGCGGCGATGGTGGTCAGGTCGGGGAGGTCCAGCACGCTGCCGTCGGCCTCGAAATCCACCGATCCCGTCACCTGGGTGAGGGCGTCGAGGTCGATCTGGGCCCCGTCACTGACGCCGAAGACCGGGCAAGGGATCTCGCCCGCGGCGGCGGCGATGGATGGACAGGTTGGGCAGGCTCAGGAGGCTGCCGTCGCCGTCGGCCCCGATCTCGATGGAGCCCTGGAGTTGAAGGCTATCGGCGCCCAGGTCGATCGCGCCGCCGTCTTTGGCCCCGACCGACATCACTGAGTTCGCGTTGACCGTGCTGCCGACGATGGACGTCAGGTCGGGCAGGCTCAGCACGCTGCCGTCGCCGTTGACCGTGAAGGACTCCTGGCCCTGGGTCTGGAGGCTGTCGGCGCCGAAGTCGATCTCGCCGCCATCGTTGACCTCGCACCCGTAGTTCCAGGAGTTCGTACTCACGCCGTCGAGGGTGGTGAGCTCGGGGAAGTTCAGCACGCCGTCGTCGGCACTGAAACCCACCGCTCCGGACACCTGGGTAAGTGCGGGAAAGTCGATCCGGCCACCGTCCCTGGCGCCGATCATCAGGCCGTCATTCCCGTCCGCACTGCCGGCAATGGAGGTCAGGTCGGGCAGGTTCAAGTCCCCCTCGGCATCGATCGACACCTCCGTCGCCTGGGTGAGCCCCGTCAGTGTTAAATCTTCTCCACTTGGTACGAATATGCTAATATTATTTATAGTATAATCTGAAATAATATTTATATTAGATATAATATATGAATTTATATATGCATAATCTCCCGGTCCCGGAACTGCCCCGTCATCCGTGCCGTCGGACCAGTTGTTCGGGTCGCTCCAATCTCCGTGGGAGCTCCCGACCCAGCTAAAGCTCGTGAGCAATGTTCGCTCTTCCAGCGGCTCGAGTCGGAAAAGGGCCCGGCGGCGCTGCGAGCCGAACTTCCGACTTGTCACCCCGGCCCGCCGTCCGTCCGTCTTCCGCCCGTCACGAAACCGGCTCATGATGACCTCGTTGCGGTTTTCCTGCGACTCGTTCCGATGCATGGACGTTCCCCATGCCCTGATCTTCGATGGACTCGGGCGGGCTACGAATGTGTCCGCGCTTCCGTTTTCGAAGCGCAAGCCGCCATGGGCGATTGATACGCACTCGTCGCGAGCAGTCCCTAATGAGACAATAGTCCATGTTTGGTGCACCTGGACGCTTTCGACACGGTTGCAAAGAGACCGGGTGATCTGGTTCCCACGTTCCCGCGTGAGAACGGCTTTCCTGGCCGCTCTGCGGGTCCGGAGGGCAGAAAAGGAGGGAGGGCAGAAAAGGGGACACTGCTAATTCTCGATGCAGACTGGTGAATCTGGAGAAATCCATCTTGTCCAACTTGTGCAGTCCACAGCATTAATTAGTTCTCCAGCGGAGGGATTGTTCGTGTTCGATGGAGGTCTCTGGCGGCCTGACGGGTTGCGGGGGATCCCGCGCGAGGTAGAATCCGGGGTCCTCTGGCACATCAGTGAACTGGCAAATCGTTCGCATTAAACCCAGGACGCCGGCCACTTGACCGGTCTTTGACTTGACCGGTCTTTGACATTTGTCAATGATCGATGATGGTCGCCATTGATTCCGGGTTGGCCAGCAGGCTCTCCATCATCAACGAGGTGCATCATGATCGAAGCCGCCTATACGGTGGATCGGGGTCTCTTGTGGGGGTTTCTGGTCTCGTCATTCCTGATGGCACCGGCTCTTCATGCCGCGAGCGAGAAGCAGGTGGTTGCTCCCGCACCGGTCGGCGCACGGGCGGAGCTCGCCGACGTCACCATCTGGTCCGTGGACGACAAGCGGGTCATCCCGCGTTGGAAAGACCGCGAGTGGACCGGGCATGCCCAGTTGCTGCGGTTGCTTGGCGCCGCGGGACTGCGCCCGCGGGTCGAGCACATGGCCCGTGAGGACTTCGGCGATCGGTGGGAGGACGCCGTTGCCCAGGGGCATCTTCCGGAACTCATCACGGTTGATCGATTCAACGGGCTCTTCGGCGACCTGGCGGCAAAAGGCCGGCTGCTCGGGGTGCGATCGGAACGTTTGATCTGGATGACGGAGGTCGCCTCGTGTGGCGACTTCGCGGGTCGCTGGCTGTTCTTCGTCGCCGGTTCGCCGCACGAGGCCGACGGTCGAAAAGCCGTCGATGAGCTGCTCAAGCCGGGCCGAGAGACGCGGTTGCCAGGGCCGGAGGTCCCCGAAACGGCGGGGCGGCCCGAGGCCGTCGCGGTCGCCCGACGCGCCGTGATCGCCTATGTCTCCGGCGATCCGGAGCGACTGAGGCGCTTGGCCTCGGCAATCTCCCCGCAACTGGCCCGATGCACCAGTCCCCCCGAGTATCGGCGGAGCTGGGACGTGGATGCCGGACCGGTCGAGGTCCGGGGCAATGAGGCGATCGCATTCGCAAAGGTCGAGATGCGGTTCCACGGCAAGACCGCGATCGGCGCCGATCCCGTCCTGGTCGTCCTGCGTCGGGAAGGGTCGCACTGGAAAGCCTTCTCGGTCGGAGAGGATATCTTCTGCATCAGGGCCTTGCCGGAATTGTGTCGCCTCGCACTTCGATCCCCGGGCCGACCGCCCTCGCCGCTCCACCGACGCCACGGCTCTTGCACCCCGAGGACGACGCGAAGCTCACGGTGACCGTCCGGTCGTTCGCGTGGGAGGTCCCCGCCGGAGGCGAGCCGCTCGCCGCCCAGGTCGGCGAGGTCCTCCTGGATGAGAAAGGCAGCAGTTGGCCGTTGAGCCGGATCAAGGTCTATCCCGGCGAGCCGCGGGGTCGATCGCTACCCGTTAACGAGCCAGCCCTGACGGGTCTGACATCGGATGAGATGCGCTGGTGTGTCTGGGCCATCGGCACCGACGGAGGACTCTCGGTGTCGGAGGTCCGCCGCTATCGCAGGTAGATTGGATTCCCGATGCGGACCGAGCGAGCGTCTCACCGATAAGAGTTGGGGGGATTCCGGCTGGTTGTAGAGGCCGGGAGACACTCGTCGGCGCCGAGGGATCCGACATGCAGGATTATGTCCCGACCAGCAAATGGATGATTCAGCACCAAGGTGGCGCAATCCTCCGCATGTCCGGCTTCCGGAACATCGATCCCTGGAAGGCGGTTCAGGCTGAGCCGATCCATCCCCGTCGCTTGCCCGACGGCCTGATCGAAGCCCAATGCCCGGGCCGGACCCGACCCACCCTCTTCGTGCTGGAGGTCTCCGCCTATCCCTATAAGCGGCTCGCCAAACAGGCCGCCGATGACGCACTCCTGGTCTATCTCGAGCGCGGCGTCCTGCCCGAAGTCGTGGCGCTGGTCCTCCACCCTCGAGGCAAGTCGCCGACCCCATGCGAGCTGATCGTCGAGAGCGACGAAGGCTCGACGCGCATTCATGTCGCGTGGAAGCTCGTGGAGCTGTGGAAGATCCCGGCCGCCGATCTGCTGGCGGCCGGCGACATCGGCCTGATCCCCTGGGTCCCGCTGGCCCAGTTCAACGGCCCGCCCGAGCCGATCTTCCGCGCCTGCGGCGACCGCATCGACCAGGAACCTGATCCGAAGGAACGCGAAAGTCTGCGCGTGGTCACTCACTTCCTCGCCGGGCTGAAGTATAATGACCCGAAGTTGTTCCAATTGCTGGGAGGAGAAAAAAGCCATGTTCAAGACGGGATCGCCGGTACTGCAAGAATTTATGGATGAGGTCTCTCGGAAAGACGAGCGGAAAGGCGAGCGGAAAGCGACCGAAAATCTTCTTGTCACAGTTCTTGTGGCTCGCTTCGGGACGAAAGCCGAAGCCTTGAAGGCCGAATTGAAGACGAATCAGCGACGGCCAGCTCAAGAAGCTCGTCGAGTCTTGCCGGCACCTGCTCGGATCTCGATTCCTTCCGCAACAGCTCGTGCCGCGAAGGCGCAAGCGGGGGACGTGAAGGCGAGGACGACCGCCTCGACTTCAACAGCGGAGCCATCGCCAGGATCGGCCTGGCCGAGCGTACGCTTGCGACGGACTGGTCGTGCCCGAGAGGTTCGCATCATGAGCCCATCCGCGAGCAGTCTCGATGCGAGGAGCGATCCGGACCCGGCGTTCCCGTCGAGCGAGGTCACGACGGTCCTGGTCGTCGACGATTCCGCCTTCGACCGCCATCTCGTCAGCCAGTTGCTGGAATCCATGAAGGACGTGAGGGTGGTCTATGCCTGCGACGGCTGCGAAGGGCTGGAGGCCATCGCGCGCGAGTCGCCCATCCGTCATCCTCACGGACCTGATCATGCCCGACATGGAGGGCCTGGAGCTGGTCCAGCGGGTGCGGGCCGAGCATCCCCAGATCTCCGTGATCCTGATGACGGCCTTCGGTAGCGAGGAGGTCGCCGTCCGGGCCCTCCGGGCCGGAGCCGCCAGCTACATCCCCAAGAAGGACCTGGCTCGCGACCTCCCCGCAACCCTCCGTCGCGTCCTGAACATGGCCTCCCTGAGGCGCGAGCGCGGGCGAATCCTCCGTTGCCTGGTCCGACGCGAGTCGGCCTTCCAGCTCGACAGCGATCCCAACCTGATCATGGCCCTCATGACCCTCGTCGCAGGAGGAGCTCGAAGGCATGAACCTGTGCGACCCGACCGGCCGGGTGCAGGTCGGCATCGCGCTGCAAGAGGCCCTGACCAATGCCCTGTTCCACGGCAACCTGGAAGTCAGCACCGAGCTGAGGCAGCACGACGAGCGGGAGTTCGACGACCTGGCCGAGCGTCGCCGGGGATTGGAGCCGTACCGCTCGCGACGGATTCGCGTGCAAGATGCAGCTCGACCGTGACGCGGCCCGATTCGTCATCGGCGACGATGGACCGGGCTTCGATACGTCGCTGTTCGATCGCCCGGTCCAGCCCGAAGACCTGGCCCGGATCGGCGGCCGCGGCCTCCTGCTGATCCGGACCTTCATGGACCAGGTGACGTTCAACTCGACCGGCAACCAGATCAGCATGGTCAAGTACCGATCGTCGGCGACCTGACCGCGAACCCGCGCCACCGACCTCGAACTGGTCGAGAAAACCGAATCCGCCGAGCACCGCGCCGAGGGACTGCTGGCGAAGCTCGCGAGCGAAGTATCGAGCCTGATTAAGCCGAGCCGATCAGCCATCGAGATCGTAGGCGTATCGGAGCCAGTACTTGACTTCCGAGTCGATGTCGGCGGGCGACATGATCGCGATCCTGTGGGTGATCCGATCCTTCTTGGCCAGGCCGCCGGTGTCAATCGAGCCGCTCCGGCGCCGGGGTGTCGCTTCAGGGACAGGCCCAGGTCGATCCGCGTGTTGGTCGCGGGCTTGATCTGGGCGAAGACATGGCGGCGATAGAGCGGGACGATCGTCTGGCAGGGGCAGGCCCTCACGTCGTCGCCCAGGGACATGCCGAGCTTCAACAGCTCGTCATAGAGGCGACGCAGCCCGGCCTTCCTGCCGGTGAACATCGCGGCGACGTAGCCGTCGGCGGCCCTCAGGTAGGCGTCGGGGTCGCCGTCCTCGAGGCCGCGGCCCGCGGCCCGATCCACGATCCACCCGGCGGCGTTGGTCCCCAACTGATGCCGGTCCTTCAGCCACTCCCGTCGTTCCTTCTCCGAGGCCGGCCCTTCCTCCTCGACCAGCCGAATCCATTGATCCAGCGAGCGGCCCGTCTTCAGCGGGAGGCTCATGACCCAGGATTGCACCATGACAACGCTGGGATGGACGCTATAGATCGCGTTCGATTTCGACTTTGTCTTCGCCTTCGCCTGTGGCATGGTCAGCCCTCGCCGGGTATCGATCGGTTTATCCTCTCAGTGTACCAACACGTCGCATTTTTTGCGAGGGCGAGGCCGCATCCCGAAGACGATGACCCTGGAGTGGAAGAGTCCGTGACCCGAAAAGACCGGAACACCGGACGACCAGGTACCAAACCCGAAGCGGTCACGGGGTGCGAACCGAGTCGGCGGGGCGACGAGCCGAGGCGACGGGGCCAGAAGCGGGAACGGTGCGGGTGCGGGCGCGGCGGGGGGTGAGAAGGTTTCCAGCTTCTCGAGCCGTCGTTCGAGCCGCTCAATCCGTTCGACGAACGCGCGGGGCAAGGTGAGCCGCAGCTCATTGAGCGAACTCGTCGGGGGCGGCGTCAGGGGCTCGGCGCGATCGGGAGTCGTGCGATCGGGATCGGCCGGTTGAGACGGGTGGGCCGCTCCGGAGTCCGGAGCCGCGTCCTGCGAGGGGGATGGGGCCGGCAAGCTCGGAACCGGCGCCGGCGATGCCGGTGACGGGCGGTGCCGGCGGAGCCGACCGCGACGCGGTTGGCGTCACCGGCACGCTGACGCGCGTTGCCGCGGCTTCCGATGGCGGCGCCGAGGAGCCGGGGCGCGCCGGCAATGAGCCCGGCCGGCTGGCGGTCTGGAGGGGAGGTTGGCCGCCGTCGCACGGGGCCCGCGCCGCGGACGACGCTCAGGATGATGGTCGTCCGCGCCGGGATGCGATCGAGCCGGTCGATCAGATCGTAATGCGAACGGATCGGTTGGCCGTCGAGTGCGACGATGCGATCGCCGGGCCGGAGGCCGGCCAGGGCCGCGGGCGTCCCGGCGAGCACGTCGCGCACCCTGCGCCCCGTCCCTCGCGGTGGTCGAGGCCGGCGCACCGTCGGGGTCTCCCGGCCCCATTGTCGCCGATGCGGGCGGCCACTTCCGCCGGGGCATCGGTCGATCCGGTCTTCCAGCCGTTGGCCGGCGGGGGCGGAGGATGTCGGCTCGGATACGGCGAGCGGCTCCGCGGGCGGTTGTCCCGTCACCGCGAGCCGGACCCCCAGGTAGGCGCGGTCCACGTGCCCGTGGGTCCGGAGCTGGCTCGCAATCCAGAGCACATCGCGAGTCGGGATGGCGAAGCCGAAGTCGGTATCCGGTTCGGAGCGGCCCGAGGCGGCTGTCGCGAGGTCGTCGTCCGGCTCGGCCGCATCGGACCGCGACACCGACGAGGACGGCCCCGCCGTCGAGGCCGGGTCGGAGTCGGTGGCCGAGCCCGATCGTCCCGAGCCCGGGACCGCCAGCCCGCCGCGGATCAGGCCCAGCCAATGGCCGCGGAGGTCCACGACCGCCGCACCGCTGTCGCCGGGATAGAGCGGCGCCTGGACCTGGATCAGTCCGCCGAGCTGGCCGTTGCCCAGCTCCAGCGCACGATCGAGCCCGGCGACATGCCCCCGGCTCACGGAATGGCCCATGCCGAACGGGCTGCCGACGACGAACACCTGGCTCCCCAGCTTCGGCCCATCGGCGGCGGACCGGATCGGCCGCACGGCGCGCGCAGAGACCCGCAGGAGCGTCAAGCCCGGTCTCGGGGTCGGCCGCCACCCATCGGGCGACATGACGCCGCCCTAGGAAGTCGCGCGCGACGATCGGCGCCAGGTTCTTCCCTGTCCCCGGCGCCGGTCGCGTGGGAGGCGGATCGATTCCGAACCGAAAGGATCTCACCTCCGTTATTGATCACCACGCCGGTGGCCACCCGCCGCGTGCCGGCCGGTGCATCCGCCGCGGTGTATTCCAGTGCCACGACGGACTCGCGGGCCCGCGCCATCGCCGCGGCGATCCGCCGCTCCAGTCGATCCCACGCCGCGAACAACTCATCGACATTCGACTCGCCGCTCTCGCCGTTGCGACGGTCGCCGTTATCGTCGCCATCGGCGGCCCGGCTCTCCGCTCCGTCGCGACCGGCCGCGTCCCGCCCCGTCTTGCGGCGACCGGCTCCGCGCCCGGTCCACGATCCGAGGATGACCGTGCCGACCCCACATCCGCGTTCCGATCGGCCTCGGCGACCGCAACCCCCGCCGTCGCCGACCGGGGACCGGCCGATCCTCGCCCCGATGGGCCCAGTCGCAGCCAGAGCAGACCGGTCGCCACGACCCCGCCCGCCAGCACCAGCGCGACCCCGCCCGCCAGCCGGGTGGCCGAGGGTTTCGTGTCCGGGCGATGGAGGAAGGGTCGAAACATGGTATCTAATCATCATCCATTTGCGAGTGGGCCGGTGGCTGGACCGCCGCGGGGATCGAATCACCCCGACTTAGTAGACTGGCTTGGCATCACGGCTGCGTCCTGGCGGCATGGGGGTCCCATGCTCGAGGTCAAAATTCAATCGGGACGGCGTCGCGGTCCTGGATGCCGGCGACGCTTCGTGTCCCGAGCGCCGGGGCCTGGGGCACCGGGATCGGCTCGGCCTGCGCCAGCTCACGTGCGGGGATGTCTCGGTCGTCCGCGAGGTCCGGAGGCGCCGGCGTCTCCGCCTCGGCCGGGACTGCCGGCATGGCCGCGGTCCGCCAGCGGCTCGGCATTGGCGCGGATGACGGACTGGGCGTCGGCGTGCTGGCGACGTACGGCCGGCAGGGCGATCACCAGCGCCAGGATCGCCGCCGCCACTCCGGCCCCCGTGACCCAGGCCGGCCTCCAACCCGATTGTGCCGCCGCTTTCTGGCCGCGACCCGGCGGCTCGCCCAGGCCGTTGCGCGCCGGTGTCCCCCGCCGCGACAGACCGGCACCCTCCAGGACTTCCCCCAGGCTGTCGCGCATCCAGGCCGATCGGAGTCGGCCGTTCGCCGTCGAGGTCCGTCAAGGCTCGTGAGCCCTCGGTCGGCGACCCGGTGCACCGCTCGAAGCCATGGCGGGCGGGTGCGTGCATCATGGGCCTCCATCCTCGCCTCGAGCAACGGCCAGAGCGACGGGGCATCAGGGGCAACCAGCAAAGTAGCCGGCGGCACTCGGCCAAGGCATGGCAGGCCCGCTCGAGGTCCGCCTGATGCTGCCGGCAGGAAGGGCAAGCTCCCAGATGCTCCTCGATGGACTGGCAGTCCTCGGGGCTGAGATCATCCCTCTCGCCGTTTCGCTCGGTCGGGTCATCGTTGACACCCACCCAGAGCGGCAGGCGTGCACGGACCCATTCACATGCGGGATTACCCATTGTCGTGCCCATGGCTTGGTTTGCCATCCTTGACTCCCCCTTGCGCCCCATCCTGGCGGCGCTGCCAGATCTCGCGGAATTTTTCGCGGGCCTTGGCCAGCCGCCACCGCACCGTCGCCTCGCGACGACCCACGATCGCGGCCACCTCGGAAGAGGAGAAGCCCTCCAGATCGCGGAGGACCAGGATTGTGCGATAGCTGACCGGCATCAGCCCAAGGACGAACTGTACCTCTTGCGCCAATTCGGTCTGAATTCGGGGATCGGGATCTGGCAGCTCGAAAGTCGCCTGCCCATTGGCGTCGGTCCGATCGATCGAAGCCGCCGGCGGCGGGGTGCTCTTGGTGCTGCGGAGCCAGTCCAGGCCCAGATTCACCCCCACCCGGAAGAGCCAGGGACCAAACCGCCGTGCGGTATCAAACCGATCGAGACGCGTGTAGACGCGGTAGAAGGTTTCTTGAGCCAGGTCGCGGGCCTGTTCGGGCTCGCGGACCAGCCGCATCAGGACGCGGATCAGTTTCCGCTCATAACGTCGTACCAGCACGGCGAATGCTTGATGGTCGCCGTGCCGTGCGTGCTCGACCAGCCACGCATCATTGAGGTTCAGCACGTCGCCACTGCCGTCCGGGCCCGAAGCTCCGAACGTCGCCTCGTCGTGGGCAGAACGGACCCCCCCGTGCTTGACCGGGGTACGCACGTCCCGGGTGACGTCGGTACTGGCGTCAGGTTTACGCTCGGGCTCGGCCGGCTTCTCGCATCGCGTGACCTCCTCACGCTCTTTATGATACGATGAAGACCCCCCGGAGCGCTGGATTTTTTTCCAGCGTGTTCCGGGAGGGCAACATGGACATGACGATCACATCACTGGACGGCGTACCCGGTGATCGGGCATCGGTCGTTTCGCCGGTAATCCGGCTCCGGCCTTCATTTTCCGATCCGATGGGCTCTACGATAGCGTCCGGGACGGCGGTTGAGAACCCGTAAGGTGCATTCCCCCGAAAACGGGTCAGAGATAGATAGGCCAGATCGCTCCCCCATCTTATCATCGAAGGCATCGGTCGTTGGTTGGGGATATCGTGACCGACCTGGTCCGATGCTCGATTCGATTCGATCGATCCGGGTGCGGGGCCGACAGTCATGGCGGGTTTCGGTCCGCGGGTGATGCCGTGTCCGGTGGAGGCGCGCGAGGCGGCGCTGGCGGTCTTGTACCGTCGGATACCGGCTGCGCTGCGGGACCGGTTGATCGCCGGCGTGCTGGACGAGGCGAGCCGGGGCGAGGTCGACCTCTCGGGGTTGTGGGTGGCTGCGCGCGGGCGGGTCGGATCACCGGCGTGCTGCTGACGCAGACGCTGGCCGGCAAGGCGGCGGCGGTCTGGGCCCCCGAGATGAAGACGACCTGGCGGCGATCGGCGCTGGCCGCCGCGCTGGTGGAGGCGGCCATGGCCGACCTGACGGCGCGGGGGTACCGCCTGGCGCAGGCGGTGCTCGACGAGTCGGCCGGCCCGCGGGCGGGCCAGGACCTGACCCGGGGCGGCATGCCCCGCGTGACCGAACTGCTCTACCTCGAGCGCGACACGGCGACCCCGCTGCCCATGGCCGGCGACCTCGTCGCGGGGCGAACCCGGCCCGAGCTTCGAGTGGCGGCCGTTCTCCGCCGAGGTCGAGCCCGAGTTCCGCGCGGTCTTGCAGGCGACTTATTCGGGGAGCCTGGACATGCCCGAGCTGGAAGGGACCCGCGGGCTCGACGACATCCTGGACGGCCACCGCGCCGCCGGGCTGTTCGTGCCCGATCGCTGGCAGTTGGGGCGGATCGCCGGCGAGCCCGAGGCCGCGGCCGTCCTCCTCATGGCCGAGGTCCCCGGCCGCGACGCCTGGGAGGTGATCTACCTGGGCCTGACACCCGCCGCCCGCGGGCGCGGGCTGGGCCGGGCCGTGCTCCGCCACGCCCTGGAGCTGGCCCGGGCCCACACGCCTCGGCTCGAGCTGGCCGTCGACCTCCGCAACACGCCGGCCGTGCGCCTCTACCGCGCCACCGGCTTCGTCACCCGCAACCGACGCACCGTCCACCTGGCCATCCTCGGGCGTTGAATCGGGGCGAGCCGGCGCGAGTCCCGCCGATTCAAGGATTCACGGCCGCGGATGAGGAGGGATCGAGACTCGGGTTCTGCGACAGGGCCGACGGCGCGGGGCGATGCCGGAGGATCTCCCCCTGCTTGAGGTAGATGACCGACTCGGCGATGTTGGCGGCGTGGTCGGCGATCCGCTCGAGGTTCCGCGACGTGTTGACCAGCCGCAACAGGGTGTGGACGCGCTCCGGGTTGCGGGCGATCTCCTGCTTGAGCTGCTTCTGGATGGCCCGGTAGTCGCGATCGATCCGCTGATCGGAGGCGATGACCGACTGGGCCAGGGAGACGTCGGACTGGGTGAGGGCGTCGAGGCTATTGTGGACCTGGCCCAGGGCCGCGAGCCCGAGGTTCTCGATCGACTGGGGGATGGGCACGGCCGAGGGATCGCCGGCCAGCTTCTTGACCCGCTTGGCGATGTGCCGGGCGAGGTCGCAGAGCCGATGCAGGTCGCCGTTGATCTTCAGCACGGCGGCGACCCGACGCAGGTCCGAGGCCACCGGCTGGTGCAGGGCCAGCACCCGGACGCACTCCCACTCGATCTGGACCTCCCAGCGGTCCACCATCCGCTTCTGACGCTTGACCTCGTTGGCCAGCTCGACCCGGCCATCGCACAAGGCATGGACGCTCTGGCTCAGCGTGTCCTCGACCACCGCGGCCAGTTTCAAGAGCTCTGCCCAGAGGCCCTCGATGTCTCGGAGGAAGCTGCGGCCGACCGTGACCCGCTGGGTGTCCCAATCCGAATCCGATAGCTGCGGTTCCTGCGGCATCGCGTCGATCCTCGTCCAGTTGATTGCCTTGAATGGTCTGGCGTGACACCCTCTCGCTCGGTCCCGGCCTCCTTGCCACTGTTCCCCGTTCACGAGACCTTCGCGGTCCTGACTCCACGGATGACCGGCGATCGTACTGGCGTCGTGACGATCGAGGTATCAGTGTCGATAATTCAGCTTATGGCATCGAGCCCCTCCGAACAACGCCAAACCTGCAAATACACGAGAAATTCACAGTCATTGTTGAGTTGGAAAGCATCCGCTAGAGGGAGTGGGTCGCCAGCGAGGCGTGGAGGGCCGGTGCCATCTGGCCCCAGTCGAAAAATCTGAGCCGGATTCATCCGATGTAGCGATACCAAAAAAGAACCCCGGAGCCGAGGGCTCCGGGGTCGTGAATTCTGCCAGGCATCGCGTTCGCCTGTCTCCGGCATCGCGACGCACTCAGTAGCGGTTCCCGCGGAGCGGCGGGCCGTAGCCATGGAGTGGGAGCCAGTAGGTATCGACCGGGATCACGTCGCCGGGGCGGTAGTAGCCCAGGTCGTACTGGGCTTCCCAGGGGGGTCCATGATGCCGTTGTAGGGCCAGGCCGCGATCTGCAAGGCGAAGAGGCCCCAGGAGAAGAACGGCTGGATGATCTGGTTGCGCTGGGTGGACTGCTTGGGGTCGTCGACCGGGTAGGTCAGGAACCGCCCGATGGGACCGACGAACTGCTCGACGGGGTGTCCGTAACGCTCGAGCACGGGGTCCTGGAAGTAGAGCGGGAGGTGGCAGGTGGCCGCGGCGGCCCAGTACTTCCGCTGGGGGGCCCAACTGCGAGCGGCCAGGGGGACCCAGTCCTCGGGGACGGGGATCGCCTTGATCGGCCGGGCCTCGGCCGGGCTCGGGGCACGGCTGATGTCGAGCTGCGTCTGGGTCTGGAGGGTGGACGAGCTGGTGTCGCGCGCGGGCAGTATCCGGCTGGACGCGATTCTGCTGCGTGTGGAGGCGCTGCTCGTCTTCCTCCCGGTCCTGGTTGCGGGCGACCTCCTCGACCTTGCGCCGGAGCTCGGCGTTGAGAGTCGAGACGGGAGTGGCCCGCTCGGGGATCGTGAAATTCGAAATCCGCGGAGATCGGCGCGGAACTGGCCCCGGGCGATGCGGCGTGCCGCGTCCGGTTTCGCGACGGCGGTGTCGCTCGGAGCCCCGGACGAGGTGCCCGTGCCCGTGGCCGTGCCCGGCTCGGTGCGCGGCGACCGGATTCGTGCCGCCTGTTGGAGCCGGTGTCGATTCGGGCGCGGCGGCGCCTTGCGGATCGGCCGGCGGGTGCGGCCGTCGGGCTCGGCTCGGCTGGGCCGGGGTCTGCGTCGCGGAGCCGGGGTCGACCGCGTTGCGCGGGCTCTCCTCGGGTGCGGTTGCCGTGCGCGGGCGTTGTCTCGGTCGCGATCGGCGCCGGGGCCGTGGCGATCGGCACCGGCACCGGCGCCTCGACGCCGATGGGGAGCGGGGGCAAGGGATCGTCGTCCGCATGGGTGGCGACCGACCCGGCGCGCCGGGCTCGCCAGGGGTTCGGAAGAGGCCGGGGCCGCCGCCGCGGTTGCGGGCTGGGAGACCCCGCCGGTGGGATTGGTGACCGGTTCGTCACGCGACAGGTCAGCCCGGCAGCGGCGGCAACTCGTCGAGTCCGCTCGCTGTGATCGGCTCGGCGGCCGGCGCCATTCCGGATGGGGCCGAGGTGCTCGCGGCCGGCGCCATCGCAGCCGGCTCCTCCGGCTCCTTGTGTGGGGGAGCGGCCGGACTGTCCGCTTCCGAGGGGCTGGCGCTCGAGTGGCGGCAAGGGGATCGCTTCCATTTCCGCGGTCCCGGGGCTCGTCCCGCCCGCGAGCCGCGGGAAGGCCGCTCGCCGGAGTCACCGATCCGGGCGATGCGGCATCCTGCATCGCCGTGGGGATCAGGCCGCCGGATGCGGGTGCGGGCCGGTCGGGGGCGTGCGACCGGAGCGGGGCCGGTTCGCTCGACGTCGGCTCCAGCGTCTCCAGCAGGATCGGAGCGGGGGCCTTGACGGGCGACGGAGCGGTCGTCGGATGCGGGCTGTGCGGGGTCTCGACGACGGGCGACGGCGTGGTCTCAACCGGGGACAGGCTCGTCGAACCGGTCGCGGGCGATGCCGGCGCGGGCGTCGGGGCCGTCTGAGGTCCCGGTCCGGCGTCGGTCGACGGGGTGGCCGGCGTCTCGGTGACCGGGCCGGTCGGAGTCACGGCCACCGGGCTCGGAGCCGTGGTCGGCATCTCATCCGGCGCCGACGCGGCCCCGGTGATGGCCGGGTCCCGCGGCACCGGCCGGGGCGTCGCGGCCGACAGGCCCTGGCTCGCGGTCGGGCTCGCGACCGATCCCGGGCCGGCCGGGTCGGACGATGAGGGAATCGCGGTCAGCGTGGGGATCTCCGGAGCCGTGAGCGTGGGGATCTCGGCGCTGGCCGTTTGCGGGTCGGGGGCCGTCGCGGCACTCCTGGCCGGGGTCGAGCCGCTCGGCCGGGCGGGCAAGTCGCCGACCGACGCCTCGCCGCTGGTCAGCCGGATCGGATCGCCGGGGTCATCGTTGAGGCCGGGCACGATGGCACGGTTGGCCCGCGCCTTCGTGCGACGGGGCGGCCGGGTCGGACCGCTGCGCGACGGCGGTCTCCGGCCGGGCCGCGGTGAATCCATTGCGGCGTTGCGACTGCTCGCTCAAGCGCATAGGGGGCCCCGCGTCCGCCGCCGCCCGCATCCCTTTCCGGGCGAGCTCGATCCCTTCTTTCAGCGTGGCAATCTCGGGATCGGTCAGCTCCTTCTGGTTGGCCTCGGCCTCGCGCAGGAACTTGAGTGCCCGCTCGTATTGCTGGTAATTGAGGTAGTCCAGCCCGTTCCGCATCAGGTACCGCGCCCCGCGCGCCGGCGGCCCCATACAGCGACGGGGTCTTCTTCGGAGTTGACGACCCCGCGACCGACGCGCCGGCCCGCGACGAGCTGGACGAGGGTAACTGCTGGGCCAGGACGATCGAGGCCGTCAGGCCGGCCCCGAGGGTCCCCGCGATCCATGCCGTAGTTGTGCGACGCAAGCCACGCCTCCTTGCTTTTTAGTCATTGGTCATGAGTCATTGGTCATTGGTGGCCCCGTCTGAGGGCAGGGCAAGCCAGCGAGGTCAAGGGTCTTGACTCATGACCAGTGACCGACTCGAGCAAGTGCTCCGAGCTAAACACCAATGACCAGCGACCAGTGACTGATGACTAATGACCAATCAGACCGACCCGCGACCGATATCGGTTTCGTTACTGAAGCTGGAATAGTTCGGGGCTTCCTGGGTGATGACGATGTCGTGGGGATGGCTTTCCTGGACCGATGCGGCGGTGACCTGAATGAAGCGGGTCTTGGTGCGGAGCTCCTCGATCGTGCGGGCGCCGCAGTAGCCCATGCCGGCACGGATGCCGCCGACGAGCTGGAAGACGAATTCCGCCAGCGGTCCCTTGTAGGGGACGCGCCCCTCGACACCTTCGGGAACGAGCTTCTGATTGATGGTCGTCTTACCGTCCTTATCCTGGGTCCGGGCACCGGGCTCCTGGCGATATCGCTCGTGCGAGCCCTTGGCCATGGCCCCGATCGAGCCCATGCCGCGATAGGCCTTGAAGCTCCGGCCGCGGTAGATGATGGTATCGCCGGGACTCTCGGCGAGTCCGGCGAAGAGTCCGCCGATCATCACGACGTGGGCGCCGGCGGCCAGGGCCTTGGTGATATCGCCGGAGTAGCGGATGCCGCCGTCGGCGATGATCGGCACCCGGCCGGCCGCCGCCTTGGCCGACTGGTGGATCGCCGTGATCTGGGGCACGCCCACGCCGGAGACCACACGAGTTGTGCATATGCTACCCGGACCTATCCCGACCTTCACGGCGTCGGCCCCCGCCTCGATCAAGGCCCGGGTCCCCTCGCCGGTCGCCACGTTGCCGGCGACCACCTGGATATCATAGTTCTTCTTGATCCGCCGCACGGTCTCGACCACGTTCCGGCTATGGCCGTGCGCCGAATCGACCACCAGGACGTCAACCCCGGCCGCCAGCAGCGACGAGATCCGCTCGTAATCGTGGACCCCCACCGCCGCACCGACTCGCAACCGCCCCGCCCATCCTTGCATGCATTGAGGATAGCGGTACAGCTTGTCGATGTCCTTGATGGTGATCAGCCCTTTCAGTCGATATTCATCGTCAACCAGCAGAAGTTTCTCGACCTTGTTTTTCGTTAAAATCCGATCAGCTTCCTCGAGGCTGGTGTCGGCCGGTGCGGTGACGAGGTTATCCTTGGTCATGACCTCTTCGATGCGGAGGTCGTTGGACTCGAGGAATCGGAGGTCGCGGCGGGTGAGGATGCCGCGGAGGTAGCCGTCAACGGTGATGGGCACGCCCGAGATATTGTGTCCTCTCATGATCTGCCGCGCCTCGCCGACGGTCGCGGTGGGCGGCAGGGTGATGGGGTCGACGATGATCCCGTTCTCCGACCGCTTGACCTTGTCGACCTCGCGGGTCTGATCGGTGATCGACATGTTCTTGTGGATGACGCCGAGCCCGCCCTCCTGGGCCAGCGCGATGGCGAGCTCGGCCTCGGTGACCGTGTCCATCGGCGAGGAGAGGATCGGGATATTCAGGCCGATCCGGGCGGTGAGCTGCGACCGGGTGTCGGCCTCGTGAGGCAACAGGTCGGAATAGCCCGGTTCGAGCAGGACATCGTCGAAGGTAATGCCCTGGTAGGCGATGCGGTCGTGCATCGGAAAAGCTCCGCTGGGGACCCGACGATCAGGCCGGCACGACGATAACGCGAGAAGACGCCCGTTCGATCGATCTGATGGAACGACTCACAGATAGGATCGAAAGGTCCGCGGGGCCGGATCAATCTGGGTAGGTTCTGGGGCCTTTCCTGGTCCATTAAACCCGATCGGGCCGGAGGTGGCAAGGGCAAGTGAGGGAGTTGGTGGGCGCATGAGCAGAATTCAAGGTTCCGTCGAGTCTTGCTCGCCGAGGGCCGTTCGGGTAGGCTCTGGATAACATGCCAGCCCCGATTGGAGGTTGTTATGACCGTCATGTCCAACAGCGACGTCGCCAAGCGCATGGTGCTGTTGGCGAGACCCGCGGAACAGTTTGAGCCAACCGCGACTTACGACCCAGATGGGGATTGCATCGAATTCCTCGCGAAGCCGGACAGCTTCTATGCCGAAACGGGTCGATGACCTTGTGACCGTGTATTAGTTCTACAGCGGAAGGAGTTCTCGTGTTGACCAGAGGTTCCTGGCGGCCGGAAGGGCTGCGGGAGCCCAGCCCGGGGTGCAACCCCGGGAAGCAACGGCCACCCCCATCCTGCCGCGGCCTGAAGGGCCGCAGGTGGCACCGGCTCCTGCACCCCTTCAGGGTGCACCGCAGAGGGGCCGGCCATCCCGGTCCCCAGGGTTTCACCCTGGGCTGGGCTCCCGCGGCCCTTCAGGCCGCCCCTGGCTTCCCGTGAACACGAATTCTCCTTCCGCTGTAGAATTAGGGAACCCCGCGAAAATAACCACGGCATGATTCGTGTTCTCTGTGCTCGAAAACCGCGAACGAAGACGAGATTATTATCCGGGGCTTCCCCAGGTACCTTTCAGGACGACTTTCTGAGGCGGGACAGGTCGAACAGCGGGCGCACCTCGACGGTCCCGACCCGCGCCCGGGTGCTGGGCGGCGAGCCGTATGGCCGTGGCGCGGTCCTCGGCCAGGATCAGGTAGTAGCCGCCCAGGGCCTCGTGCGTCTCCGCGAAGGGGCCGTCGGTGATCACGCGCCGGCCGCCCCGCACGCAGACGCACGTGGCCGTCGCCGCCGGGTGGAGCGGGGACGCGCTGAGATACCGGCCCTCGTCCGAGAGTCGCCGGGCGAGGGCCGCGGCCTCCGCCCGGGCCTCGGCGACCGCCTGAGGACCCGCGGCCTCCCAGGCTGCCTCGTCGTCGTAGCAGAGCAGCAGGAACGGGGTGCGCGACCCGTCGCCCGTGGCGGTCGGTAACGGACGCTCCGGCGGCAGTCCCTCCAGGGCGACGAGCGGGCGGATCTCGACGGTCCCCTTGGCGGCGGGCGGCACGCGCGCGGCGACCGCGATCGCCTCGTCGAGGTCGGCCAGGTCGAGCAAGTAGTAGCCGCCGAGCTGCTCGGTCGTCTCGGCGAACGGGCCGTCGGTGATGAGCGCCCGGCCGTCCCGCACGCGGACGCTGGCGGCGGTCGTGACCGACTGGAGCGGTGAGGCGCCGAGGTACTTCCCACGGGCCCTGAGCTCGTCGCAGAAGGCCAGGGATTCGATCATGCAGTCCTTCCGCTCGTCCTCGGTCCAGGAGTCCTCGGCCCCGTAGATCAGCAGGATGTACTTCATGACGTCCTCCTCGTGCCCCCTTGGGGGATCGCTCGTTGGTCCTCACGCCGCGTCGGCCGCGGCCTCGAGGGCCCGGATGTCGAGCTTCGTCATTCCCATCAGGGCGTCCAGGACGCGCTGCGCCCGGCCGCGGTCCGCGCCCGCGAGGAGCTCGGGCAGGACGGAGGGGACGATCTGCCACGACAGGCCGTAGCGGTCCTTGAGCCACCCGCACCGCCCCGGTGAGCCGCCCGCCGACAGCTTCTCCCACAGCTCCTCGAGCTCCTCCTGCGACCGGCAGTCCACCGACAGCGACACCGCCTCGTTGAACCGGAAGTGCGGCCCCCCGTTCAGGGCGAGGAACTCGGCCCCGGCCAGCCGGAATGCGACGACGAGCGCCGCGCCCGTCGGGCCGGGGGTGATGCCCGTTATGGCGGAGTCCTTGAAGACCGAGACGTAGAACGCAACGGCCTCCTCGGCGTTCCCGTCGAACCACAGGCAGGTCCTGATCTTCTGGTGTGTCATGGGTCTCCTCGGTAAGGGTCCTGGGCAAGGCCCATCTGGCCTGCCCTTCACCCTGTAGTCGAATGGGGCGGCCGCGGATCGACACACGCCGCGGGTTTCTCGGGTTCGGGGATGACGGACCGCTCCGGCGGTCCGTCTGCGCCGCATGTCGTTTGTGGCGCAGGGCTTGTGCCGCCGTCAGAGTTCGCGAGTCGCATGCGGAGGAACCGGCGCTCCGGCTCTTGCTGGGCGAGGGCCAGCGCCCGCTCGTAGGCCCGCCTGGACTCCTCCCGCCGCCCCAACCGTCGAAGCAGGTCGGCGCGGGCGGCATGGGCCAGGTGGTAGGCGCCGAGGTCGCTGCGGTCGAGGATGGCGTCGATGAGCGCGAGGCCGGCCGCCGGCCCGTCGCGCATGGCCACGGCCACCGCGCGGTTGAGCTCCACCACCGGAGAGGGGCTGATCGCGAGCAGGGCGTCGTACAGTGCCGCGATCTGCCGCCAGTCGGTGGCGGCCGCACTCGGCGCCGACGCGTGGACGGCGGCGATGGCCGCCTGGACGGTGTACGCGCCGAACCGCCGCGTGCCGAGCGCCCGCTCGACCAGCGCCCGGCCCTCCGCGATGAGCCGGGCGTCCCACTTCGAGCGGTCCTGGTCCTCGAGCAGGACGATGTCGCCCTCCGGCGTCGAGCGGGCCGGCCGGCGGGACTCGTGCAGCAGCATCAGCGCGAGCAGGCCCACGGCTTCCGGGTCGGGGAGCAATTCGGCCAGGAGCCGCCCCAGGCGGATGGCCTCGCCCGACAGGTCGGCCCGCGTGAGGGACTCGCCCGACGTGGCGGAGTAGCCCTCGTTGAACACGAGGTAGACGACCGCGAGCACGGCCTCGAGCCGCTTCGGGAACTCCTCCGCCGCGGGGATCACGAACGGGATCCCGGCGTCGCGGATCTTCGCCTTGCCCCGGACGATCCGCTGCGCCATGGTCGCGGGAGCGGTCAGGAAGGCGGCGGCGATCTCGTCGGTCGTGAGGCCGCACACCTCGCGGAGGGTCAGCGGGATCTGGACCTTCAGATCGATGGCCGGGTGGCAGCAGGTGAAGATGAGCCGGAGCCGGTCGTCCTCGATCTCCTCGCCCGCCCGGGCCGCGTTCGACTCGGCGACCTCCGCGAACCGCTCGGCGATCTCCCGCTGCCGGCCGGCGAAGGCGCCGCGGCGGCGCAGGGCGTCGATCGCCTTGAACCGCCCCGTGGATACGAGCCAGGCCCGCGGGTTCTCCGGGACGCCTTCCCGCCCCCACCGCTCGACCGCCGCCGCGAAGGCCTCGTGCAGCGCCTCCTCCGCCAGGTCGAAGTCCCGGACCAGCCGCAGGAGCGACGCGAAGACCCGACGGGACTCCGCCCGGTAGACCTCCTCGACCAGGGCGTGGAGGCCCGTCGGGGTGTTGGTCACCGTGTCCACTCCGTCCCGGCCGCACCGGCCTCCTGGCGCCGACCGCATCTCGCCCCCTCTCGGATCGCCCGTCCTCCCGGCCGTCCTGGAGCCGAAAGGGTAGCACCGGCCCCGGCCGCGGGGAAGGTCAGTCGGGTGGCCGAGAGAGTCGCGGGATGCCGTCGTCTGACCTGCGTGCGGAACGCACGGCTGATCGACCAGAAGACCGACCACGGAGCATGCCCATCGTCCAGGCGCTCCGGCGGCACGAGGCCGTGCGCCGACCGAACCGGTTCGGCGGCGACGGCCTCGGCAGGACCCGACACGTTGATGCACCCCGGGCGGCGTCGTCCGGACGCTGCTACTTCTTGCGCACCAGCTTCTTGGCGCAGCACATGTCCTTCGTGGGCGCGCCGCCTTGCCAGCCGACCCCTTTGATCTCGATGTGGCTGTCGTCGACGATGGTCAGCGTCACGGAATGCATGTGCTTGTCCTTCGCCGGGTCCAGGTTGGAGCCGCCGGCGAACTCGAAGCGGATCTGGTTGGCCGGCGATTTCGGGTCGGCCTTCAGACGCGGCTGGTTGCCCAGCACGCAGTAATGAGTCATCACGAGGTCCGGCCCGTCGACGGTGTAGACCGAGACCATCTCCTCCGGCTGACCGGGGAAGAGGGTCTCATGCACCACGCTGCCTCCCGCGGTCACCTTGATGATCGACACGACTTGAGAGGTCGGCTTGCCGTCTTCGTCCGCGGCCAGCCAGGTCCCCTCCAGCGTCTTCATCTTCTCGAAGGCGGGATTGGTGGGCACCGGCGGCCGTTTGCCGGTCTCGTCCTCGCCGTAGGCCGCAAGCGGAAGGGCCAGCAGCCCTGCGCACACGAGCAGTCGTCGCGTCATTTCCGTACTCCTGATACTTGTACGAGAGAATCCGGGTAGGGGTTGTTCACAGCCACCTGATCGCACGTCACAACATAGTCGATCGACAATCGGCCAGATCGACATCAGGCCGAAGGAAATGGCCTGGTCTTTCGTCCGACGGGGACTCGCCGAGGAGGCACGCCGCAACAATCGTCTGCGGAAGAGGTTAGGGCCCGACCGCCGGACACGTCTGCCCGTGGCGTCCTGAGCCGGTATCTTCCTCGTCCTGCGGAACGGGCTCCTCCCCGCCGGGCGGGGGGCGACTCCGTTCGCAACGCGGCAGCCGGCTCGGCGGCGGCCTAGGTTCGGCGGCCGCCGGGACGGACTCAGCCGGGGGATTGTCGAAGACGTTGCCGCCTCCGACCGAATATCGCCGCGAGTGACAGGGGGCGGAACCAACGCGTAGCGCACGTCGATGTGATCGACCGTGGTGTCTCAGACGAATGGCACTAGCTTAAGGAACCCGATTTGACCTAACACTAGTTGTTGCAAGAGCTTGCGCCAATCGGGCACACTTTGGCGCAACTTACTGACCTGTAACCATTTATGTAATAACAGCTTCGTTAAGCTAGTGCCATTCGTGTCTCAAGCACCGATGCGCAAGATACGCTAGGAAACCGTCCAAGAATTAGTCCGAGCCGTCGCTCCTGATGTTTTCTCTCCCATTCTGTCCGTCTGGTCACGTGCGTTTACGTGCATCTCATCGCCTCTTTCCAGGATTTTCTCGTGTCTGACAACTGTACGATGACCGCCCTACGCTCGTCTCACATGCGTCAGACCCCGGTTTTCGCCCGGCTTCTGACCCTAAATTCCTCCCTTGACCACCGCGCAGCCGGTACCATTGAGAATATTCCTGCCATATCGCCAAATCTTCAACAAATTATGCGTCAGGCACACCAGACGCCATTCACCTCCAATCTGGTCCAGACCACGCAGCAGGAATCGTCGAAAGCCCCGCGCCTCCTTGATCTGGCCAATGACGGGCTCGACGATGGCCTTCCGCCGCGCGTACACCGCACGGCCCGCCGGTGTCTTCAGCTTCGCCTGCATCTTCTCCTTGGCCGTCACCGGCGGTGCCGATGCCGACTCCGACGCCGCAGGGATGGCGCACTCTGGTGCCGCTGACGCTCGTCGCGATATGGGGATCGAATCCCTCACGCTCAATGCCCCCACCGCCTCCGCACTGAAGTAACCCGTATCCAACGCCGCCGGGATCAGGGGCCGGGCTCCGGACTCATCCAGAGCCGGGGCCATCCCGGCCTGCTCCAGTTGGCCACGGGTGGCCTGGGCCATCGGCTCGGCCTGTTGCTTGTCGTTGCACTGGGCCGTCACTGCGCACGCCAGGATGATCTGGCAGCCGTCATCCACACTGATCTGGGCGTTGCCACAGCAATCCCACCCCTTGTTGGCGGTCTTCATGATCGACAACTCGGGTTCGGTGAAGTTGATCTGGGCCTTGTCTCGGGCGTCTCCACGATCGGCCCCGGCGGCTTTCCACGACGCTTGGTCCCGGTGCGTTGCCGCTGGGCTTGGGCCTCATCGCCCCGCTGCTGTCGGCATCGCCGCAGCCTTGGCCTCGGTTTCAGCCGCTTCATCGCCGCTGACAATACGGCTGTGTATGTACGTGTACTTGACTCATACGTATTGCTATGAGGGTTTGCGCGGAAATCCCCGGGCGCCATCTTCCCCACCTTCTACGGCAACGAAACGCCGACTCCATCTTTGCTTTGGGAACTTCCAACCAAAAGCCGTTTGGCTTTCCCTACCCTGTGCTGCCGCCTGAGCAACTCGATCCCAAAGGTGGGCTGCAGGGCTTGCACGTCAATATCGGGGCACTCAACCCCAACCTGGAAGCGCCCATATCCTACATCTACTCTGCCGGCCTGGAGCGCGAGCTGCCGCGAAACCTGGTGGCCAGCTTTGCTTACACTGGAGCACAGGGACGCAAGCTGATGTCCGGCGGAGGCCAGGTCTACGCCACCTCCTACGGGCAGGACATCAACGCCTTGCCGGGTGATCTGATTCTCCACAACAGCCTGGTGCCGACTCGTCTCAACACCAGTTTCGGCGAAGTACTCTACACCAACAATGATCGTGTGTCCGCATACAACGCCGCCATCTTTGCCCTGAGAGGGCGCTTTCACAACGCCTTCTTCAACGGCTCCTATACTCGTTCGTCTTCCAAAGATGACAGCCAGCTCTTACCCAGCTACATCAATCCGCATCAGTGGTATTCGCCATCCAACTGGGATGCCCCCAATCGCTTCTCGCTGGGCTGGAACTATGAATTTCCGACTGTTGACGGAGGACTTGGATTGGTCGGACGCGCGGCCAGCGGCTGGCAGATAAGCGGGACCGCGATCCTGCAATCCGGAACGCCGTTTACCGTATCCACCAATGCTCCCTTCTCTTCCCTGACGAACAGCAGCGGTCAGTTCACTGGATACGCGCCTGGCAGCGGGGATTACAACGCCGACGGAGACAACTTCGACTTTCCCGACGTTTCCAGCTACAAATATCAGAACAGCCGCAAGGCTTATTTGACCGGCGTCTTCGGCTCAACGCATGCCTCCGCGTTGGCGAACTTTCCCCAACCATCTTCCTGCGGAACGAGGTAACGAAGCATTCAACGCCTTCCGCGGGCCGGGCTTCGCCGAATGGGATGCCGCCTTCCTCAAAAACACAACCATCCGGGAAGGGATCAACTTCCAACTTCGCTTCGAGTTTTTCAACTTATTCAACCGCGCCAACCTGAATACGGTCGACTCCAATCTCCCTGACGGAAACTTCGGTCAGGCTACCAGTCAGTACACGCCTCGCTTCCTTCAGATCGGAGGGAACCTAACGTTCTAATGCGGAAAAAACATCTCACTTGCATTGCGGCGTTCCTGTTTCTCCGCTCGTTCTCTGCACCGGCGCAGGATTCGGTTGCACCCATCGTTAGCGCAATTCAGGCAAACCAGCCGGAGTTGGCGCTGGAACGGTGTCTGGCAGCCTTGAAGGCAACGCCGCGCGATCCACGAGTGTGGACCCTGGAAGGAATTGCCTATGGCCGTCTTCGTCAGCCGCAGCAGGCGCTCGGCGCGTTCCAGGCCGCGCTGAAGCTTGACGCAAATTGGTTGGCAGCATTGGAAGGCGCGGCGCAGATCGAATCCAACAGAACAGCGATGGTGCGATTCCCTTGTTGACCCGGATTGTCGCCATGCGGCCGGACAATCCGACGGCCCATGCCATGCTGGCCGTATTGCAATACAGGAAGAAGGACTACGCGCACGCAGCAGAAAACTTCGGGCAGTGTGGAGCTGCTCTTTCCAGCCAGCCGGTCGCGCTGGCGCAGTATGGGATCTCGCTCGCGCGCCTGAAACGCTATGACGAGGCCGTTCCCATCCTGCAACGTGCGCTCTCGCTACAACCCTATGCTCCGGGCACTCGCTACAACCTTGCGCTGGTTCAGTGGCAGGCCGGTCATCCACAGGATGCGGCCGAGACTCTGAGCCCCCTTCTCGAGAACGCACCCGCAGGCGGAGACCCGGTCGGCCTGGGGGTGCAAGTCTACGAATCCGCGGGCAACACCCCGGCGGCGGTCGAGCTTCGCCGCAAGGCAATTCAGGCGAACCCGAAAGACCCTGCCAACTACCTGGCGTTCGCGATGCTCTCCTATGACCACGGATCCTTCCAGGCGGGGGTTGATATGGTCGACGCCGGCCTCACGCAAATTCCCAACAACGCGCAACTCTACCTGACCCGTGGCATTCTCCTGAGCGAGTTGGCGCAGTTCGACAAGGCGATGGCCGACTTCGAGCACGCGGATCAATTGGACCAACACCTCTCCCTGACATCCACCGCCAAAGGCCTGGTTCATTCGCAGGAACACGACCTCAAGGCAGCGGTGGCCTCTTTCCGCGCTGAGGTTAAGCAACATCCGAACGATGCCCTGACGCAATACCTGCTGGCCGAGGCGTTAATGGAGCAGGGTCCTGCGGTGGGCAGCCCCGGCTACCAGAAAGGACTGGCAGCAGCGAACCGTGCGGTGAGACTCGATCCGAAGCTGGCGCAGGCGCACGATCTGCTGACTACCGCCTATCTGCGAGCAGGCAAGACTGATTTGGCGATGGAACACAGCCGGGCTGCACTTCAGTCGGATCCACAGGATCAATCGGCTGTCTATCACTTGATTCTGGCTCTCCGCAAGACGGACCACAAAGATTAGATTCCTTCTCTCATGAAGCGACTTGCGGTGCTTCGCGAAGATGGCCAATCGCAGGTAGCGCAAAAGAATGGCTACCGTCTCTCCGTAGCCTCGAGCGCGGAAGCGCAACCAAAGTAGGCTCCGCAACAAATCTGCCATGACTAACTTACTTGTTCCTTGCCTCGCCGGAGTAACAGCAGACTCCCCACACACCCTGCGCCGATCGACGCCGCGAGCGTTCCGATCTTCGACATGTCGAGCAAATCGCCATCGCCCAGGGCGAGCGAGGCGATGAACAGCGACATGGTAAATCCAATCCCGCATAGCCAGCTGGCGCCAAAGATTTGGCTCCACGACACGGATGCCGGTCGCGAGCCCAGACCCGTCATCGATGCCAGCCGGGCAAACAGAGTGATGCCTAAAGGCTTGCCCAACAGCAGGCCGAACAGCACTCCCAGGGTGATGGGATGAGTCACTGCCGCACCAACCTTGCCCAGAATATGCACGCCGGCATTGGCAAACGCAAAGATCGGCATGATCAGAAAGGCGACCCAGGGCTGCAAGGCCGTGCTCAATGCGGTGCAGCGGAGACTCGATCATTTCGCATTTCTGCTCCAGCGCATGGATGGCATGGTGGGCCTGGGCGGAGTTCAGATCGTGCTTTTCAAATTGATCGAGCATCCAGCGGCTCTGGCGAAGAAATTCCGTCTTGTCGATGCGTGTTGCGCGCGGGAATAGTAAAGGCCAGCAGGATGCCGGCGATGGTGGCATGCACTCCGGAGTTGAGCACCGCCACCCACACGCCGACCCCAATCACCGCATACACTGCGGGATTGCGAATGCCCAGCCAATTGGCGCAAAAGAAACAGCGACGCCGACAAAAGCGAGGCCCAGCGCAAACAGAGAAATGTGCCGGGTGTAAAACAACGCAATCACCAGCACGCCGAAGATGTCATCCACGATCGCCAACGCCGCCACAAAGACTTTCAGCCCCACCGGAACCCGCCTGCCCAACAAGGCCAGTACCCCAAGGGCAAAGGCGATATCCGTCGCCATGGGAATGCCCCACCCATTGGCGCCCGCGCCTCCTTTATTCATGGCGACGTAAATCAGCGCCGGGATCACCGATCCGCCGATGCGCCGCCATAAAAGGAAAGGCAGCCTGCCGAAAGCTTGAGAGCTCACCGATCAACACCTCGCGCTTGATTTCGAGACCCACCAGGAAGAAGAAGATCGACATCAGGCCATCGTTCACCCACTCGTGGCGGCTCTCGGAGGGAGAGACCCGCCCAGTGTGATGGTGAACTGGGTGTACCAGATCTGGTGATAGCTATGTTCCCAGCGCGAGTTGGCCCAGATCAAGGCAATCGCGGTGGCAACCAGCAGCAGGATGCCGCCTGCTGCTTCCATCCTGGCAAAGCGGGCAAACGGGCTGGTGATCACGTCGATGGGTGGCCGTGAAGTGGACTGCAGGCCTGTCGGCAATGGTCAACGTGATCTCCCTGCTGTTTTGTTATCCAGACCATACTAGCTGCCACCAAAGTATTAATAAATTAGTTGACATCCATCCACGTCGCAGTAGCCTTAATTTCGGGTTAAAGGTATGCCCCCTAAAAAATCGCCCACGCTTACCGAAGCGGAACTGAGATTGATGAAGATTCTCTGGGCGCGCGGAGAATCAACGGTTAACGAGATTGCCGCGGCGTTACCCAAGAAGAATGCCCTTGCGTATAACTCTGTGCTCACCACCATAAGAATTTTGGAGCAAAAAGGGTATGTGCAGCATCGCAAGGAGGGTCGTGCGTTTTACTACGTGCCGCTGGTTGCGGAGGAAGAAGCGGGCAGCTCGGAAGTGCGCCTGGTGTTGAGCCGGTTCTTCGGTAACTCGCGGGAGAAATTGATGTTATCGCTGTTGGGAGACGAGCGATGTAACCCCCGAAGAGTTGCAACGTCTAAGAGATGCGATCCAAACAGGCTGAGTGAATAACCCATGGAAGCGAGTCTATTGCGGCAATTGATTTCGACCGGTCCGGCGGAGCTGCTTATCGCAAGCATCTGGCAGGGATTGCTGTTGACCGCTTTCGCCTGGGCTGCGCTCAAGCTCGCTCCCGGACTGCGTGCCTCAACTCGCTTCACTCTCTGGCTGATCGTTTTCCTGCTGGTGGCGTTGCTGCCATTCTTCGCGCTCGGCCATGGATTGTTCAATGCGCATCCTCCTGTCTCCGCCTTGCCGCAAACGGGGTTCTCGCTGCACCTGAGCGCCGCGTGGGCGTTCGCCCTGGAAGGCGTTTGGCTCGCCGCTTCCCTGCTCTCGCTCGCGCGTTTGTTTTCGAGCGCGCGACAGATGAGAGCATTGCGGCGGAACTCCACCCCGGTGACCGCACTGGACCCAGAGATTCAATCGGTGGTTGCGCGCCCTGGCAAGCGTCCGGTTGAGGTGCGTCTCTCCGAGGCGGTCGATGCACCCAGCGTGATCGGCTTCTTCCGTCCGGCGGTGGTGCTGCCTCGCTCGCTCTGGAGCGAGTTGGAACCAGGTGATCGTAAGCAGGTCATCCTGCATGAAATGGCCCATCTCGACCGTGGCGACGACTGGACCAATTTGCTGCAGAAACTGTTACGAGCCCTCTCTCCGTTGAATCCCGCACTCTTTTGGGCGGAGCGCCACCTCTGCCGGGAACGGGAACAAGCTTGCGACGATGCCGTGCTAGACGCAGCCGGCAACGCCCGCGAGTACGCGACCTGCCTCACTAAGCTTGCTGAGAACCGGCTTGTGCGGCGGGTCGCGTCTTTGGCGCCCGGCCTCTGGCAGCGGCACTCCGAACTGGCAGGCAGGGTAGAAAACATTCTCCATCGCCGCCGCAATACCGCCCCCTGGCTCTCTCGTGGCCTGGTGGCAGCTGGCCTCGCGATGTCACTCACTGGCGTTGTCGTCCTGCAACGCTGCCCCGGAATCGTGTCCTTCGCCGCGAATGATTCGGTTGTGGCGGCGGCTTCGGTCGTCGAGCCCATCTACCGGGATCAGCCTCAGCACCAGGCGCAGTATCACGAAGCGGTCTTTCATCCTGCGATGAGTCGGCCGGTCGAGCGCGCCAGCGCTGCGCCGACGCCTCATACCAAGCGCCAGGTTCGTACGCCCCGCCGCCTCCAATTCGTCCAGGTCACAACAGACCAGGACGGAGGAGGCATGACCTTGATTCTCTTTACCGTGGAAGTCCCGCAAACTGCGAAGGGCTCTCACGGGCCGTCCCAGCAAACTCTTTTCACTCCCAACAACTGGATCGCTTTCCAGATCTAAAAACCTTCACCCTGGAAGAGGAAAACGCATGTCGAATGAAACTAATTTATTAAGAGCACAGACCAGGCGCTTCGTCGCCCCAGTCGCTGCTTTGGCTCTCACTGTCTCGGCTGGAGCGTTCGTCTTCAGTCACAACCACGTCCATGCTGCAACCGCCGGCGATAATCCGATCGCGCCCATCAACAATGCGAGCATCGATCCCCTTCTGGCGCTCGACCAGGCAACCGAAGCAGTCGCTTCGCGGGTCACACCTGCGGTGGTCAACATTGCAGTCACCTCTCACCGGTCCGAGCAGCCGGCGATGGAAGGCCAGGAACAAGGCGGGGGAGACAATCCTTTCTCTCAGTTTTTCGGCCCAGGCTTCGGTCAAGGGCAAGGTCAGGGCATGCCCGGTCAGGGACACGGCCAGCGGCAGATTGAGCATGGCATTGGCAGCGGCGTGATCATCTCCCCTGACGGATACATCGTGACCAACAATCACGTGGTCGATGGCGCCATGGAAGTGCGTGTCACCCTGCATGACCGCAGGACTTTCCCAGCCAAGGTAATTGGCACCGACAAGCTTACAGATCTCGCCGTGGTCAAGATCGACGCCAAGGACCTGCCGGCGATCGCCTGGGGTGATTCGACCAAGCTGGTACCTGGACAATCTGTCCTGGCAATCGGCAACCCCTTCGGCTACTTCCGCTTCTCCGTCACCCGCGGCATTGTCAGCGCAGTGGATCGTCCCAACCCGTATTCCGATGATGCTCGCAAGCCGGGTGGATTCATTCAGACCGATGCCGCCATCAACCCCGGCAACTCGGGTGGCCCGCTGGTCAACGCGCATGGTCAACTGATCGGCATCAACACCTTTCTTATCTCCGACACGGGGAACTTCTCTGGCGCGGGCTTTGCTATCCCGACCCAGACAGTCCACCCGGTAGTCGATTCGTTGATCAAGAATGGCGTGGTTCACCATGGATACCTGGGAGTTGGATTGAACGACGTAACTCCTGAGAACGCGAAGTTCTTCAACCTAACTGGAAACACCGGTGCCTTGATTGCTTCGGTAACTCCCAACTCTCCTGCGAGCCGCGCCGGCTTGAAGGAAGGTGATGTGGTGACCGCCGTGAATGGCCAGCCGGTAGAAACCGGAAGTGATCTGCAGGTGATCGTCAGCGAAGACGCGCCTGGTTCGAAGATCAACCTCGATGTGACCCGCAACGGCCACGACGAGAAAATGGACCTGACGGTTGGTGAATACCACAAGGACCAGGAAGTCGCGGCCAACACCACTGATGAGGCTGGTCACCCCAGGCTCGGCATTGCGATCTCCGATCTCACGCCGGATGTGCGTCAGCAGCTGAACCTTCCTGGAGACGTAAAGGGAGTTGCGGTTGCGCAGGTACAGCCGGGCAGCCCCGCGGAAGATGCAGGGTTGACTGGCGGCGATGTGATTCTCGAAATCAATCGCAAGCCGGTGACCTCGGCAGACCAATTCCGCAACGATGTGAAGCAGGCGCCTGCGGATAAGGACATGCTGCTGCTGGTGTGGGCGAACGGTGGCTCCAGCTATCGTGTCGTTCATCCCGAAGCAGCTGCCGGCTCTAACGGTATGTAATGAACCCGGGCTTGAGGGAGCAGATCATCGCTCCCTCAGACCTTTGTGAAAACAGCAGGTCCCTCCGCTACGCTACGCTACGGTCGGGATGACAATTTCTGTTCGTGGACCAGCATCCCAATCCCAAACAGAAGTGTCATCCCGACCGGAGCGTAGCGTAGTGGAGGGACCTGCTGTTTCTCCCCCTCAGAAGGGTGCCATACTTGAACATGCTGCTTCGGCCAGCCGAACCAGAGGACGCGAGCGCTGTGGCTCGGGTGCACGTCCGATCCTGGCAAGCAGCCTACCGCTCGCTCCTGCCCGCGGATTACCTCAATAACCTTCGCCCTGAAGATCGCGTACAAACATATGACTTCGCGAGCCCCGATCCTCTGAAGCCACAAACGATCGTGGCCTCAGAAGATGAGTCGATCCTTGGGTTCGCTACTACCATGCCTTCGCGCGAATCGGACCTGAAGGACTATGGGGAATTGTGTGCGCTCTACGTTCATCCCGATCTCTGGGGCCGGGGGATAGGCGTCGCCCTTGTACCCGCAGCCCGAGCCAACCTGTTCGAACTAGGCTTTCGCAATGCAGTTCTTTGGATCCTTGCCGGTAATCTTCGGGCGCACCGCTTTTACCAAATCGATTGCTGGGAACCCGATGGCGTGCGCAAGACGGACTCGATCTGGGGTGTAACAGTCGACGAAGTCCGTTACCAGCGCGTACTTCAACAGCCCGTGAGAGGAGACTAGGCTCAGCAAAAAGCTTTTGCTTTGTATCAGGGGACTTTAATCGAGCCGCTCCCCAGTCAAATGATCAGGGCTTTAGTTGCGCACAAACAAACTAAAAAGCTTGTCTGACTCTCAACCGCCCCGGCAATGCCGTGACTCACACAAAGCTTATTGGAAAGACCGCACTAAATCTGCGAACAGCTCAACGGGCTCAAATACAAATTAGAAATATTACTCACAATCTCCGGATCCGTATTTCCAGGCCGATGGGATAGATCCTTCCAGGCCGGATCCGAGCCAAAAACTGACCACTTTTTGATCAGATCCGGTACATCTTCAAAGGTCAGCATGTAGGTCAGGCTTGGCATACGATGCCCGATCAGCGTATCTCCGAAGAACACAGGAGCTAATCCTGTGCGGACAAAAATGCCAATTTCCGCTTCGTTGAACATCTGCACTTTCCTGATGTGCCCCGCATCGCTCGCACTCTCGTACGTCCGCAGCTGGAAGATTCTCTTTTCTGTCTTGGGCACAACCAGTTTGGGCCAACCGGCAAAGGCTGACATGAGCGAGCTCTCCACCCGCACAAACGCCGGTGCCGACGCGGGCGCTCCCCAGAACGCTGCCGCTGCCTTGGTAAACTCGGTATCCGCCGCCAGCCTGGAATCCAGAGTGACCAATGCTTCCACCGACGTCGCGGGAATCACCAGATAATAAGTCGGCGTCTCCGGACCGATATCCAACTTGAAGGCGCCGACCGGAGTGATCCCCATTCGGTTGAGCGCCGGAATCAGGGCATGTTCGAAATAATTTTGAGTTAACGCCAACTGTGGTCCGGTTTGCAGCGTGTACTTGCGTAGCTGATAGAACTCCTGTGGACCCGGTGCCATCGCCCGTCCTTCCCTGCCGCTCAACGCAACCCCCGCCATGGCAATCGCCGATGTGACAAAATCTCGCCTCTCCAACGCTTCCTCCTAGCTGACGTTCATTGTGACCAGCGCCAGGGTGAAGCCATCGTACCCCTTGCTGCCCACCGTCTGGATAGTCGTGGCGCTGACACGCGGCTCAGCAGCCAGCATCTCATGCATGCGACGTACTCCGCGGACACTGGGATCGGTGCTCTTGGCCTCGATCAAAGCTCCGTCGCGGACTACGTTGTCGATAATGATCAGGCTGCCTGGGCGCGTCAGCTTGAGCGACCATTCCAGGTAGTGCGGAATGCTCTGCTTGTCGGCATCGATGAAGATCAGGTCAAAAGGGCCGGCACCTTCCGCCGCCAACTGCTGTATGCTGACACGCGCGTCGCCCAGCCGCACATCAATCACCGAAGCAAAACCAGCGCGTGCGATATTACTGCGCGCTACCTCGGCGTGCTTGGCGTCAGCTTCGAGCGTGATCATGCGGCCAGCGGGGCCTAGCGCTCGCGCCAGCCAGATGCTGCTATAGCCCCCCAGCGTGCCGATCTCCAGGATGCGCGACGCACCCACCATTTGCGCCAGCAGCATGAGCATCTTGCCCTGGCTCGGGCTGACGCTGATCGACGGCAAACCGGCTGCTTCACTGGCTGCCAGGGCCGCATCGAGAATCGGGTCCGGTGGCAAAAGCAGATCTGTGGTGTACTGGTCGACCGCGGTCCATAATTGCTTGTCCATCCGAATGCTCACACCTTTTCTTTTAGAATTGTCAGACCTTCGAGGAATTTCGTTAGACCTAAACGACCGTCTTTCAGTTCCTTGGCGACGTAGGCCAGCGCTAATGCCTGCTCAATAGCAACCTCATGGGCATTCACGATCTGTTTGTTGCCTAAGAGGTAGTCTTCCAGGCGACGAATCTGTGAATCGATAGCGTCATCTTTTTCCGGCATCAGAATCTCCTGTGCCCACATTCTAGGCCCTGGCCCCTGTTTTAACCCCATTGTGGGCGCCTGGAGAGTCAATCCGCACATTTGCTTGTGGCATGATGGTTCCCTCTGCCCACTACACTGGCCGAATGTGACTGCTGGTTTGGCCGTATTCGTTTTCATCAAATCGGAGACTCTAAATGCCTACGTCTTACAACCAGATTACCGGTCGAAGCTTGGAGCGGCTCGCGGCCCTCAGCGACGGCATTTTCGCCGTGGCCATGACATTGTTGGTACTGGATCTCCATGTGCCGGCGAGCGAGCTGATTCACAGCCAGGGGGAGTTGTGGCACACCCTGGCGGAAGCCGCGCCCCAGTTGATCAGCTACGTGTTGAGCTTCATGACCCTGGGAATTTTCTGGAATGGCCAGCAGGCACAGCTCAACTCGTTTTCCCACAGCGATCGCCATCTCTCCTGGATCCATATTGCATTTCTTTTCGCGGTGTCGATCATGCCGTTTTCCACTCGATTGCTGGCCGGGTTTATCTCCTATCGCAGCGTCCTCATTGCCTACTGGGGCAATATTCTGCTGCTGGGTGTGGTTTTGTTCGCCAGCTGGCGCTATGCAACCAGCGCAGGGCTGCTGCGGGAAGACATTACCCGTGAGAGGCAATGTGCGGTGGAACGCAGGATTGTCGTGGCGCAGGGTCTTTATGCCTTCGGAGCCGGCCTCTGCTTCTTCAACACCTACGCCAGCATCGTTTTCATCATCCTGGTCCAGCTCAACTTTGCTCTCGGCCTGCGCTTGCCTTACTTGTCAGAAGTCTAGGTCATAGCCGCTCGGACTCCACAATGTGCACGCCGGCAGGGGCGTTGATGGCAGCCTCGAGCAGCGCCATGGCAATCTTGTCGGCGGGAACCACCCGGTAGTGCCGGGGCAGTATGGGCCGCAGCGAATGGAACATGCGGATGGTGCGTGCTTCCCACCGGCGATGCGGATTGCGCGGGCCCAGGATACCCGAAGGTCGCACCAGCGTAAGCGAGGGAAAGGCGCCGGCGATGAGTCTCTGCTCCACCTCACCTTTCACCCGCATATAAAACGCGCGCGCTTTTGGATTCGCGCCGATCGAAGAATTGAAGGCAAAACTCTGCGCGCCGTTATCGCGTAGCAATTTGGCCACCGCCAGGGGGTATTCAACATCCACTTTGCGGAAAGCCAGAGGCGACCCTGCCTGGCGCATGGTAGTCCCAAGGGTGCAGATGCCTCCATCCACCTTCCACCAGGGCGCGTCGGCGGGCAGAGCATCAAAGTCGACCAAAGGATTCTCCAGCTTGGGCTGCGGCGGCAAGGGTTTCCTGGTGACCGCTACTATTTTCCCGACCCTGCTGTCAGCGAGCGCGTGACGGAGAACAGATTGACCCACCAGACCGGTTGCGCCCACCAGTAACAGATCTTTCATGCTCTTGCTCCTTGCAGCAATAATAGGGTACGCCATGGAGAACTTCCGCTTACGAGTCTTTCGCGCCGTTGCGGGTCATCTCAACTTCCGCATTGCGGCGGAGGAATTGCTGTTGACCCAATCCGCCGTTACGCAGCAGGTCAAGGCGTTGGAGTCGGAGCTGGATGTGCCCTTGTTCGATCGCGCCGGCGGCCGGGTTTCGCTCACCCCAGCCGGTGTGGCTTTGTTGCCGTTCGCCAACCGGCTGGCCGCGCTTTCTGAAGAAGCGCGCGACGCGGTCGCAGCAGCCAATGGCCGAAGTGCCGGAAGGCTGACCCTGGGCGCTTCCCAAACCATCGGGCAATATCTGCTGCCTCAGCTGATCGCAGGTTTTCTCAAGGAAAACCCCAAAATTGAGATCAGCGTGTTGGGTGGCAACACGCAAACCATCCTCGAAGCGCTGGCGGAGCATCGGGTGCAGCTGTGCCTGATTGAAGGGCCGGCGATGCGCAGGGATGTAAAGGTAGAAGCCTTCATGGAGGACCACATGGTGTGCGTGGTGCCCTCCGGGCACGAGTGGGCGGATAAGGAAGTCGATGTAGGGCAGTTGCAAGAGGCGAAGCTGGTGACCCGGGAACTGGGTTCGGGGTCGAGGAGGATCGTCGAACAGGCCTTGCAAAAAGCGGGAGTGGACGTGAAACATCTGCGGCTGGCAATGACATTTGATTCGACTGAAGGTCTTCTCAGCGCGGTGGAAGCCGGATTGGGGATAGGCTTTGTGTCGCGCTGGGCGGTTCGCAACCAGCTCGCGTTGGGAACCCTGAAGCTGGCCAGGGTCCGAGGCCTGAACCTGGCGCGCATGTTTTCGTTGGCCACGGTTGCCGGCCCTGAACCCGGCGGGGTCGCCCGTACGTTCCAACGTTTTGTGCTCCAACACGCGGAGCAACTAGCCCCGCGAGCGACCGGACGAAAAGCAAAGACCTAAGTCAAAAAACAGACGTCAGGGCCCTTCCGTCCAAGATGCGTGGTTTTCTCTTTTTCCCTTTCAGGAATCGTGGGGTGCCCCACGATTCTTGGAAGGGAAAGAGGAAATCTGGCGAGGGGATTGGCTCAAATGGATATGTAATTGAAATAGATCGCAGCCAACGAAACGCTGGCGACGATAATCCAGAGAGTGACTCCCTGAACGAAGGGTCGAATCCCGACTTGTTGGAGCGTGTGCTTCGAAAGACTGGTTCCGATCAGAAACAGCGTGGCGGTCAGGCCAGCCTTGCCGAGATGACTCAGCGTGCCATATTGCGCGGCGAAACGTGGAAAGTATGTGGCCAACGCGGCCGCAAGGCAGAACAGGAAGATGAACCAGGGGATCGTCACTTTAGCGCGGCTCTGAGAGCGCCCTGACCTGGCCATGTACGCTGCCGCAAGCAGCGACACTGGAACGATCCAAAGCGCGCGTGCCAGCTTCACCGTGGTGCCCACCTCAAGCGCCTGGTTTCCATACTTCGCGGCGGCCCCAACCACCGAACTGGTGTCGTGGATGGCCAGCGCCGACCACAGCCCGAATTGATTCTGACTCAGGTGCAGGGCATGCCCGATCGCCGGGAAGATGAGCAGGGCAACCGAATTAAGCAAAAAAACGGTTCCCATGGAGACACTGATCTCTTCCTGATCCGCCCCGGTGATCGGTGAGATTGCGGCGATGGCGCTCCCCCCACATATGGCCGTCCCCGCTGAAATCAGGAACGATGCCTTTCCAGCGACCTTGAGCAGAGTGCCGAAGAGCAGCCCGAGCAGCATCGCGCAACTGATACTGATCGCGGTGTAAACAAAGCCGGAGCGGCCTGCGTGCACCACCTGCTTTAGATTCATGCCAAACCCGAGCGCCACGACGGAAGCCTGCAGCAGCAGCTTGGCCAGTGAATGGCTCTCCAGGCGGAATGGATGCTCCACGGTGAATCCGAACGCGATGCCGCCAGCTAGCGCAACGGCGGGGGAAACAACACCGCTGGCTGCTAGAAGGAGGCATACGAAAAAGATTGTCCGGCTCTGCATGCATCTACTTTCCCGCGGACAGGCCACAGGGGTCCAAGCAGAAATAGTGATGAGCAATAAGCCAGGTGACTTTCGCTTATCTTTCGCCTATCCTGAAGTGGTGCCGCGAACTCTCCAAACGGCGAGCGCCAGCGCATTACGCTGCGAGCTCAGCAACCGGAACACCGCCAGATCCACTGGGTTGTCGGTAGAAATGAGCTACGGCTCAGTGCCGAGCATCGTCTACGCCGAAGATGAAACTGGGCAACATGGCAACTTCCTTCCAGCCTCATACCGGCGAATGATGCAGCAACCCGGATGGAAAGCGCGCCTGGCCAAGGTCTATACCGGCTCGCGTTTCTTTCCCAGAAAGACAGATCGCACGCGGCGCGAGCTCGAATGCGCAAACAGCTCCGATGCCCTGCTTATGAACATTTTCTGCTACCCGGGAATCCTGCGCCGCGCAGCGCTCTGTTCCCTGCTTGGCATCGAGCCGGGAATTCATCCCACCTTTGGATTCAGGCCAAGAATTCCGCTGCAGAATGGTGCGGAGGATCGCAGCGAGATAGACCTCAAGCTGGGAACGCTGTTCGTCGAAGCTAAGCTGACCGAGGGTAACTTCCAAACCGCCAAGCACAGCCTGGTGCATCGCTATCGCGATCTGGAAGCAGTCTTCGACGTAAACCGGCTGCCCATGAGCAACGAAAAATATCGTTCCTATCAACTGATTCGCGGCGCTCTGGCGGCCCGCGCGCATGGTGCAGGCTTCGCCGTATTCTGCGATCAGCGCCGGCAGGATCTGATCGAAGATTGTTTCGCGATCATGTCGGCGATAACCAGCTCAGAATTAAGATGCCGTCTGAGTGTGGTTACCTGGCAGGAGATCGCATGTGCAACGCCTTCGAAAGTTAAAGGTTTTCTTTCAGAAAAATACGGAATCAGCGCGGCGTCCACTGCGGATGGCTGGTAAAGAGACCTCCCAGAAAACCAAGCTGGTAGACGAGAAAGAATCCGAAGCAAACACTCACGACTCCCGAAGCGACGCTAAAGACCCGGCTCACGCTGGTGAAGCGGCTTCCTGCATACGCCAATGGCACGGCCATCACCGCGGTCATGCACATCATGCCCACCATCGTCCCTGCGCCAAAAATCAGCAGATAAACCGTAGCCCACGCGGGGCTATGGATCGTAGACAGAACCAACAGGGCGACCGCCGCCGATCCCGCCAAGCCATGAACAATCCCAATGACCAGAGGCCGCACACATTGATAGACGCCGAAGCGGCCCACTGTGCGGTCGAGCAGCGTCTCCGCTTTGCTGCTGAGTGCCAGTGGTTGCTGGTTTCGGGTCAAATACCGGGTCAAGCGCTGCATCACGCCGGTGAGATTCAGCACCCCGAGAAGGATCAGCATCAGCGCCACACTGAACTCCATGGAGAGCCCGAGCCGCGGTGGGATGACCACACCAAAGAGGATGATCATGCTGCCGACGGCAAAGATGGTCAGCGTGTGACCGAGTCCCCATATCGTGCCGATCAGCCCCGCCTGGCGGATACTCCGTTGTTTGCTGACGATGGTGGAAACCGCCACCACATGATCGGGGTCGGTGGAGTGCCGCATGCCCAACAACAACCCCAGACCAGCAACGAATAGAAACGGGCCGACTTTTTCCTTGTTCAGGTTATGCACGTCGATACCGGTGGTGAGAAAGGCGCGCACCGCAATCCCTGCGCCCAGAATAGTCATGAACGCAGCCGACGCCACCGGTAGCCAGCGGGTGGTGAATGGCCCATTCACCTGCAGGCGAGCCATGAAGCGGCGCCCATAGACCATGAGCATGCCGAAGCCGATCAGCACCGCTGCCAAGCCGAGACTGAAGGCAATGATGAGAAAAAATCCCAAACCGATACGGTGCAGGGCGAAAGCGCTCAAAAGCACGACCAGTGCAGCCGGGCAAGGGATGATGCCGCCTGTAATGCCCAGGGCAAAAAGCTGGTACAACGAAACACTCTGGGCGGGCGCAGGCCCGACATCACTTCGTTTGGCAGACGAAAACCAATGGCTATGAAGCTGACCGGAGGTGTGGGAATGGTCGAGATCAAGACCACTCCAGCGGCGCAGAAACATGTATCCACCCAAGCCGGCAATGGTCAATCCGGAAAATACACCCAGCCACGGATAGAGCTGTTCCGGCACGATGTATCGCGAGGCATATAGGGTGATCGCACCCAGAGCAAAGACTCCCGCGGTGTGCGAAGCAGTGACAATGAGACCGAGCAGCAACGCATGTCGAGCCGTGCCCCGTGAGCCCACAAGGTAGGCTGCGACGATCGTTTTTCCGTGGCCGGGTTCTAGGGCATGCAGCGCTCCTAGCCCGAAGGCAATGAAGGCAGCGGTGATCAGGAACCACAGACTCATGCTGCGGGTCGTGATCAGCTCAGTGAATGCGCTGCGTGGGGTCGCTTGATGGTTCGCCTGCAGATGTAAGGGTTCCGGCTTCGCAACCAGTGCAGGAGCAGAGGCATCTGGAACGGTGCGTTTGACGCGCGTGTGAGCCGTACGAACAGCAGGTCCCTCCACTGCGCTACGCTCCGGTCGGGATGACACTTCATTGGGCGAGTGAGAAATAGTTCCTGCAACCGGATAGCGAAACTGGATAACGGCGGATAAATCCTGCGGCGGGCTATTGAGCAAATCGGTGGGATAATTGGTTAACCCGGCGCTGCGGTCGGTTTGCGACACCGAGGAGCTGATGAGCCCCGGAGTGTCCGCAATAATCTCTTTCCATCCCGCATGCCCTGGATAATTATCGTCGGAGTACTGCAAACTCCCTGCTCTTTCAGCCACAAGTCGATCTTTACTGAAGGAATTTCCCTCCTCTTTGTCATCCCGACCGGACCCGGATTTCCTGCCCATCTGCACTAGACGAGACTGCGTGTGCGCCTTTCCGTTAAAGAAAGGCGCATGAAGTGCGGCAACGCCATCAAGCCCCACAGGAAATCCGGGGTAGCGAAGCGAAGTGGAGGGATCTGCAGTTCGCTCAACGACCGGATAAGCCGCCCGATAGACAAACCCCATCTTCATGGTGGGAAGCCCCCCCGCCCCGGGAGGGAAAATCACCTGACTGGAAACAAGCCGCAGGGCCAATCGCTTACCGTCGACCAATAGGCTGAGGCCGCGTCCGAGTTCCACCCCGCGCAACCCCACAAAACGAGTGACCACGGGATCTGCCACATCCGCGGTGACATTCCCCTGCTGCAACTCCTGGTAGGTTGGGATTTCGGCCAGGTCAATAATGTAGGAAACCCGGATACCGTCGCTCTCTACCGAAATCTTCGAGTAGTGATTGACGCTGAAGTTGCCCATGGGGTGGGCAAAGCTCCGCTGTCCGAGCAGCAAACAAACGGCGATCAACCCAAAACAATAAACGCGTTTACGGAACATGAGTCTGTCCTTGGCTCGCGGTGAGTCCCGCCTGGTCCTGAAGCGTCTTCAGTTGCTGCGCGGCAATCCCCGAATAAATCACGTGAAACTGGGGATTGATGCGAAGCGCGGTTTGCAACCTGTCTTTCGCCTGGCTCGTCTGTCCCAGGCGGCTGGCAATCATGCCGGCATGAAAAAACAACAATGCGTCCCGGGTCCCAGGCCGCAGCGCATGATCGATGGCATCGCTCGCCTCCTGGTATTTGCCGTTTTTGTACAACGCCCAGGCAAGCGCATCCCAGGTATAGATGTCGTGCCGAACCTCAAGCTCCTTGTGCGCCAGGGCGAGCGCTTCGTCCAGCTTGATATCGTGATCCGCATAAAACAGCGCCAAATCGCGATTGTGCAATACCTGATTGATGTGTCCAAGCAGGCCGATGTATTCGACTAGCTGATATTGCTTTCTGGCCTCGGGGAGATTGCCGGCCCGCGTGTACATGTCTCCAAGTTCCGCCACGAACATGGGCATCGGCACAACGGCAATGGCGCTCTGATAAAGCTTGATGGCTTCGGTGTAGCGTCCGTGGGTTCCGCGCAGCTTCCCTAGTCCGGCCAGAGCACGATAATCTCCGGGATGGATATTGAGCGCGGTCAGGTACGCATTGTTAGCCGCCGCAGCATCCCCTGCCTGAAACTCATATTCGCCCAGTTCGTAGTAGAGCCAGGCAAGGTTCTCCGCGGGCAACCGGGCTTCCGCTCCGGCCGCAACCGCGCTTTGCATCAGGCGGATCGCGCCCGCAGTGTCTCCGGAAACAAATCTGAGATACGAGGTACGGCTGTCGCGCACATACACGCTCCGCGGCTGCGATGAAACATCCTCGGAAACATCGAGCCGTGAATACGCGATGGCTGCTCGTTCGTATTCGCCCATATCCGCATTGGCATCACCCACGATCGCGAACGGAGAAAGGTCACCGGAACCCAGCGACAGCGCCTTCTCAGCATAAGTGGCTGCATCGCTGAAGCGATGTTCGCCCATGCACACCTCAGCCATGGTGGAGTAGGCGGGCTCAGCAGAAAAATCCGCACTATCCAGGTTGAGCGACTTGTTCAACGCCTGCTCCGCCAGCTGAAAGTCTTCCACGTCGCCGGTCTCCCGGGCTCGCTGAAAAAAAGCAGCGCCGAGCGCAGAATACGCGGCCGGATCCTTTGGGTTTCGCTGTACCCGGTTCTGCATATTTTGAATCGTGCGCTCGGTGCCCGTGGCACGAGGAATGAGCAATGCGGCCGGCACAGGGGAGAATGCCACCGGGGACAACGACGGCGACGATATCAACGGTTCCAGGTTCTGCTGGTTTTGAGCCGCTAAGGAAGCCAGGGGCACCGGCTTGAGCGCTGTTTCCGCGGGGTGTTCAACACCGATACGGGCCCGATTCTTCATGGTCTCGGGATATCCGGGAAAGACCTCGTCGGCACGCTGCAGCATCCTGGCTGCGGAGTCGAGCTTGCCCATATGAATTTCGATGGCCGCAATGTGATTGGCGACGGCAGCAAGTACTCCGCCCTCTTCCGGCGGGGTTTCAGCGTAAGCGCGATCGAGGGCTTCCAAGGCGCCGGTAAGATCGCCATCATGCTCGCGGATGTCAGCGGCAATCAGCAAACCGGGAACATTGAAGGGCTGCAGGTTTAACATCCATTGCGCGTGGCTGACAGCTTCGTCGTAGTTGCCCAGACCTATATAGGCTCGCGCGAGATATCCGTGAACCGTAGCATCGTCAGGGTCGTGGAGGTTCAGCTCCTTGGCCTCATCCCGGGCTTGCGCAAAATCACGCTGATCGAGTAGCAGGGCGACATGGGTTTTGCGCAACTGAAAATCCTGGGGGGCCAGACGAAAGCCGGCGGCGATGGCTTCTCCAGCCTGACGATCGTAGTCCGGCGATGTGGTCTCGTGGGCCCGGCTGATGAACGCCAACGCAAGATCGTTGTAACCTTCGGCTTGCTTGGGGTGGGCGTCGATCTGCTGCGTGGCGGCGGCAATGCGTTGCTCAGCGGGAGTCGGCCGTGAAGCTTGCGCGTTGCTCAGCACAACTGAACCAACAGTAAGAAACATGACACAAGCGAGTTTCATGACGTGCCTTTGCTGAAATGCGAAGGTTTCCAGGCGGCCCAGCAGGGAGCGCCTGGAAACCTTCAGCAGGTTTGCAGAGTTACAAGACAGGGCAGGTGGTGCTGCCGCCCTGGTTGGCTGGTGCCGGATCCGCTTGATTAGTGCTTTCGAGCGTTGGCTGATCGCCGCAACCCGTCTCACTGGGATCAATGTGACGGCTATCGCGGCCGCTGTAAGCGTAGTGCACATACGGGAAGGTCTCCTGTGTGGGCACATCGGCAGCAGCGACGCCATCGCCGATCAGGTTATTGGGAGCGATGTTGAACTTAGGGTTAAGTACCCCAGCAACCGCCCGGGCGGCGATGTCGACCACGTCGTCGGTTAGTCGACGTCCGTTGGGGAAACCTGCGCCGTCACCGGCAAGGAGCCCCATCCGCTTACGGTTCGCCAGCGAAGTGGGCGGAACACCGGTGTTCAGGCGCAACAAATCCGCGATCGGACCCGCCGGGGTGCCGGGAGCAGCAATGGGCGGCGCGTAGACGACCAGCGGGAGCAGGTCAGTACGCGGCGGTGGGGGAATATTGATGCCATAGGCGGCGTTCAATACGCGGGCAAGCGTCGGATCCAGATCGAAGCTCGCGAATTGAGCGTCAGTATTCGGCGCGGACATGCTCCAGGTGTCTTTGTACCCGGTACCGATGATCAACTCGTTGATCAACGGATTGCCGAGACGCTGAACCTGGGCATAGTTGCCGAGATTTGCCGGTTCCTGAGGGGGATTGCGGACGAAGTATTGCGCCCGCGACGTGGTGGCCCACGATCCGATGGTTGCCTTCGGGTCGGTGGCGGGATGCTGATTTCCATCGCTGGTCAAATAGGCGATGGGTACTTCGATGGCAATGGTGTTCACGTTAAAGCCGGAGACGGCGTTGGGCGCAAGATTCAGATGGTCGTCCTTATCCTGCGATGCGGTCAAGACACCACCTCCCGCGCCGGTGCGGAAATTGAAAGTGTCAAAGGATGCTCCCAGGTCGATGAAGAAGGGATCGGCAACGGTGCCGGCAAACACGCGGATGTCCCCGCGGTCGCCTTGCACCGTGTAGATACCCTGCTTCGCCAATGCCTCATAGTCAGGCATGGTCCGGGGGCCAACATTGCTGGGAACGGCATACAAAGTCGAGCCGGTCGTCGGCGTGAGGTTCAACTTTTGCGCACCGCGATACATGGTAACGGTGTAGGTTTGGCGCAAGCTCAGACCCGCTGATCCTGGTCCGTCGAGTGCGGTAATTGCAGGGGGAACGATGGGAGTGCCCGGGGCCACTGGCGGAGGCGAGTTCTTCGGTGCGTTGAGGCCGGCGCCGGCGCCGGCAAAGCCGGTAAATAGTTGGGGAGCCCGAATTTGTGTTTGGAAGCGAATGTTGAAGGTCACATCGGCCAGAGCGTCGTGATTGTTATCGATCTTGATCTGGTAGAGAACGTTGGGATCGAAGGGAAAGTAATTGGGCCCGTTACTGGGTTCGAGAAAGGGATCCACATTCATGATGAACGTGACCCGATCTGGATGGTCGTAGCTGACAAACGCGTAGAAGTCCGTGATATCAGCTGCGTGATCTAAAGCTGTAATGGGTGCTTCGCGATGACTGGATGCGAATACTCCGGGTGGGGTAATCAGCAACAGGCTCATCGCAAGTCCGACTAAGGACTGGCGTCGTGGCATGCGTATCTCCCTTAATTACGTGGGTCCGAAGGCGTAACTCAGTCAGGCGGTTTGGGGAGTCGTAGGAGCGAGCTGCACCATCGGTACTGAAGTTACGCGCACAGGATCAAACTGGATGGCAGTACGAGTTGAATGTTTTGCAAGGCCAACAAGAGCGCTCCCCGATCTTCATCCGGTGCAATCATTTGTTGATGACACGATGGGAAGGATCTGTTCTGTGGTCCCGTTACAATCGAGAAATCGGGCAACAGCTGCCTTCTACAGGAGACCATGAGGCAAAGAATTCATCACGTCATCACCGCCGCTGCCGGAGCCATCGCGCTCAGCTCAAGCGCCGTCGCGGCGCCCAGTGTGGCCTTCGGCCCGGGCAATCCGTTTTATGCGCCCAGCACCCTACCGTTTCAAGCGCCGCCCTTCGACAAGATTCACGACGGCGATTATCAGCCGGCAATCGACGCAGGCATGGCGCAACAGTTGACGGAAATCCGGGCGATTGCCGACAACCCGGCCCCGCCAGGTTTCGAGAACACCCTGGTCGCGCTGGAGCAGAGTGGTCGATTGCTGGATCGAGTCACGTCGGCCTTCGACACGGTCACCGGCGCGAACACCAACCCCGGCTTACAAAAAGTGCAGGAGATCGAAGCGCCCAAACTGGCCGCTCATCGTGACGCGATCTACCTGGATACGCAACTCTACCGCCGGGTGGAAGCGATCTATAAACAACGGGAAGCACTCAAGCTGGACCCCGAAGCGCTCCGCCTGGTCGAGTTCTACTATCGCGAGTTCGTGCACGCCGGTGCCAACCTTTCCGACGCCGACAAGACCGAGCTGAAAAAGATGAATGAAGAGCTTTCGACCCTGGAGAACGATTTCAGGACCAAGGTGCTGGCTGCCACCCAGGATGCGGCTTATGTCACCCAAGATAAGAACAAGCTGGCAGGGTTGAGCGACGCTGAGTTAGCGGCAGCCGCCGAAGCCGCCAAAACGAGAAAGCAGGAAGGCTGGGTGCTACCTCTGCAGAACACGACCCAGCAGCCCTCTCTTGCCGGCCTCAGCGATCGGGCGACACGGCAGGCACTGTTCGAGTATTCCTGGACCCGCACCGAGCGCGGAGGGCCAAACGACACCCGTGCCACCGTTACCCGTTTGGCGGAGCTGCGCGCCGCCAAGGCGAAGCTGCTCGGCTATCCAAACTACGCCGCCTGGAAATTGGAAGACCAGATGGCCAAGACACCTGAGGCGGCAAAGAAATTCATGGATGACCTGGTGGCGTCAGCGACAGCAAACGCAGCCACTGAAGCTGCCGACATCCGCCGGCTTATGGAAAGCGAAAAGGGCGGCAATGATTTGCAGCCCTGGGATTGGGATTTCTACGCCAAGCAGGTGCGCAAAGCCCGGTTCGACATCGAGGAAGCACAGGTCAAGCCCTATTTCGAACTCAACAATGTCCTGCAGAACGGTGTCTTCTACGCTGCCAACCAGCTCTACGGTTTGAACTTCACCGAGCGCAAAGATATCCCGGTCTATCATCCCGACGTACGCGTCTTCGAAGTGACGGATGCGGATGGTAAGCCGCTGGCCCTGTTCTATTGCGACTACTTCAAGCGTGACAACAAAAACGGCGGGGCCTGGATGAGCAACCTGGTGGGCCAGTCTAAACTGCTGGGCACACTCCCCGTGATCTACAACGTGGGTAATTCTCCCAAACCTGCCCCCGGTCAGCCGGCCCTCATCAGCTTCACCGATGTGACGACTATGTTTCATGAGTTCGGTCATGCGCTTCACGGCATGTTCTCCGACACCCGGTATCCGAGCCTCTCCGGCACCTCCGTCGCGCGTGACTTCGTCGAGTTCCCTTCCCAGTTCAATGAACACTGGGCGACGTATCCGGCGATCTTCAATCACTATGCGAAACACTATGAAACGGGCGCACCCATGCCGGCGGAATTGGCGGCCAAGCTGGTCAAGGCCAAGACCTTCAATCAGGGGTATGCGCTTACGGAAATTCTGGCTGCTGCGGAGCTTGATATGCAGTGGCACACGCTGGGCGCGGGTACGCAGATCGAAAGCCCGGATGCGTTTGAGAAGGAGGCTCTGGCGCGGACACATCTATCGATCAGCTATGTCCCGCCGCGCTACCGTTCCAGTTATTTCTCTCATATTTTTGCCGGTGGTTACGCCGCCGGCTACTACGCATATCTGTGGAGCGAGATGCTCGATGACGATGCCTATCAGTGGTTCGTGGACCACGGCGGTCTGACGCGAGCCAACGGCGACCGTCTGCGCCACATGGTGCTCTCGCGCGGGAACACGGAAGACCTGGCTGCGATGTACAAAGCCTGGCTAGGCAAAGATCCCAGCGTCAAGCCGATGCTAGAGGAACGCGGCTTGACGAATTGAAGTCGCCCAGCTCTTGGTTTTGAGAGGAATGAAGGGTACGAGCTTTAGCTCGATGGGCTTTAGCCTTTGAGGGAATCCTTACCAGGAAAGAGCCTCCTTCAGCGGCTAAAGCCTCAATTGTCTTGCTGTGATAACGGACGGCTAAAGAGTCTGCGTCACAGCATCATCACAGGAAATCGACGGGTGCCCCATGTTCGCCTAAGCGTACATGGGCTGAAAACGATGGGCGCAGCCCAACGATCGCCTTCACATGATCACTGGCAGATCCATATCAGTTGCCGGCGTCAAATAGAACCACAGGGCGTACTTCCCACTTCTTCCTGGTCATCGACTTCGCCTGCGAAAGCGTTGTAAAACGCCTGCAATCGGGAATGCCTTTCCTGAGCCATCCGGCTCCCGGCTAGTGTTTGGAAACCCGTTGCCAACCGGAGAAGCTTCTTTGGGAAATGGTCGAGGGCAAAGCGCCGGTCATCCAGGTCCCGTTCCTTCCCTTGAGGGTCGAGGGCATCGTAGAGCACGGAGCCCATGCGGCCCGCCGTATAAAAACAACGAGCTATGCCGACGGCGCCGATGGCATCCAACCGATCAGCATCCTGAAGGATGCGTCCCTCCAGGCTTTTGGGTGTTAGCCCGGCAGAGTAGCTGTGGGTCCGAATCGCATCGCTGACGGTCTCGATTTCAGAAGAGCTCCAGCGCAACTCATTCAACAACTGCTCCGCTTTTTCGGCTGCGAGGCGCGAGGCTTGTTGACGAAGCGGCGAATCCTTCTCAACGGCCACGCAATCATGCAATATCACCGCTGCTGCCAACAGCCGCAAATCGCCGCCTTCTTCCTCCGCAATGAGTCGTGCTGCGCGCCACACGCGCTTCAGATGGGATATATCGTGAGAGCCATCGCTGGAAGCACCAGCGCGTGAGAAAGTTGTTGGAAGAGCTGCTGGAAGAGAGAAGACGCATCGACCGGCATAAGCGATAGTTTATTCCAGCTCGATTACACTTTTGCCAGGGGGAACATGCAACAAGAAGTGCTGGAACTGCTATCACCAAGACAGGGCCACTTCCTGCTGGAAAGTGGTCACCACGGAGACCTTTGGCTGGACCTGGAAACACTATGTCTCCAGCCCCAACATGCACAAGCGCTCGCCGCCAGGTTGACTGCTCTTTTGTCAGCTCTACAACTGGATGCGGTCTGCGGTCCTCTGGTCGAGGGCGCATTTATCGCCATCCTGTAGCTCTTCAACTCGACATTCAGTTTGTCTACTCGGAACGGTTTGTCCGCCCTACTCCAGACGGCCTCTTCCCCGCAGGTTATCGAGTTCCGGCCCCGCTCAGGGCCGGCCTTCGAGGGAAGCGTGTAGCCATCGTGAACGACGTAACCAACGCCGGCTCCGCCGTGATAGGAACATTCGCTGATCTTGAAGAATGTGGCGCGAACGTTGTCGCAATCAGCAGTCTTCTGGTGCTCGGTTCAGCTGCCGCCAGGTTTGCTGCAAGCAAAAATGTTCCTCTGCATACCATCGCAACCTTGCCCAATAATCTCTGGTCTGCTTCAGAGTGCCCACTCTGCAAATCTGGAATGCCGTTGCAGGACGTTGCAGCATTTGCGACAACTCTGCGCAAATAAGGTCAGTTTCTATCGACCAACCAGTTTCTGCATCGCTTCAGGATACCGCTCCCCCTGCACCTCAATGCCGGCGAAAGCGCTCTCGATCTGCTTGAGATCCTCCGCGGAGAGTTCCACATCCGCCCCTCCGAGGTTCTCTTCCAGGCGATGCAGCTTAGTCGTACCCGGGATCGGCACCATCCACGGCTTTCGCGCCAGTATCCACGCCAGGGCAATTTGCGCCCGCGTCGCCCTTTTCTGCTCCGCGATCTTACCTAACGTGTCAACCACGTGCTGGTTCGCCTTGCGGGCATCGGGATGAAAGCGCGGAACGCTGTTGCGGAAGTCGTTGCTTGCGAAAGCCGTCTTCTCGTTGATCGCACCGGTAAGGAAACCTTTGCCCAGCGGACTGAAAGGAACAAAGCCAATCCCAATTCCTCCAGCGTTGGCAGGATCTCCTTCTCCGGTTCTCTCCACCACAACGAATACTCGCTCTGCAGAGCAGTGACGGGTTGGACTGCATGGGCGCGCCGGATCGTCTGCGCCCCAGCTTCGGACATACCAAAGTGCTTGACCTTTCCTTCCTGGATTAGCTCCTTGACCGCACCGGCAACGTCCTCGATGGGAACTTCAAGATCGACCCGGTGCTGATAGAAAAGATCGATCACATCGACCTTCAGACGCTTGAGCGATGCTTCGGCAACTTCCTTGATATGTTCAGGGCGGCTGTCGAGCGCATTCCACTTGCCGCCATCAGCGGGATTGGCCTTGAAGCCAAACTTGGTCGCAATCACCACCTGGCCACGAAACGGAGCCAGCGCTTCGCCCACCAGTTCCTCATTCACCCGAGGGCCATAGACCTCGGCAGTATCGAAAAAGGTGACGCCTCGTTCGACCGCGGCACGAATGACCTTGATTGCTTCTTCTTTCTCCGTCGCTGGACCATAGCCGAAGCTCAAGCCCATGCAGCCAAAGCCCAGGGCTGATACCTCAAGTCCGCTTTTTCCTAATTTGCGTTTTTCCATGCTGCCCCTCCGAAGGCTGTATCGCAAACCCGCATCTCTGTCGCTACCCGCCTGAACTCAAGTCTAGGTCCGCGCCGCTTATGAGACAAGGCCATTGTGATCGCAAGAACTCATGAATACAATTCATGAATCATGAGAAACGATCTGGGCGAACTCGCCGCCTTCGCGGCGGTAGCTGAAGAACGAAGCTTTACCCGCGCCGCTGCCCGGCTTGGCATTTCACAATCGGCTCTCAGTCATTCCATGCGTGGCCTGGAAAAGAGACTGGGTCTCCAACTGCTCGCCCGGACCACGCGCAGCGTATCACCTACAGCAGCCGGCACCGCACTTCTGCAGGATCTCGCCCCCGCTCTCGAACGCATCGAGCGATCGTTGGCCGAAGCACGCAAGCAGAGAGAGACTCCCGCGGGAAGAATTCGGCTGGTCATTCCCCGAACGGCCACTTATATGGTCCTTCTGCCAAAACTGGCCCAGTTTGCACGAACCTACCCTGACATTGTTTTAGAGGTGACCTCCTCGAACGACCCAGTCGATCTCGTGGCTGGGGAATACGATGCCGGCGTACAGATCGGTGAGTTCATCCAGCGCGATATGATTGCCGTTCGTGTCACCACGGACTTGCGCCTCGCGGTGGTTGGCTCCCGGAATACTTCAAATCCCACAAGATTCCCCGATCGCCCCGGGATCTGAAAGATCATGCGTGCATCGGCTTTCGCTTTAGCATTGGCATCTACCGCTGGGAGTTCGAGAAAGGCCGTAAAGCGATCACCGTCAATCCCCAGGGACCTGTGACGTTCGACGACCCAGACCTGGTTGTCCAGGCGGTATTGAACGGCGTGGGTATTGGAACGGCGATGGAACAACCCCTGGCAGAAATGATCGCAAAGGGGCGGTTGATTCAGGTGCTGAAGGACTGGTGTCCAACGTTCCCCGGCTATTTCCTTTACTACCCGAGCCGCCGGAATCAGCCTGCTGCTCTAGCCGCTCTCATCAACACGCTTCGACTTTCAGCGTGAGGAGTTTTGCGTCCCTCTCCTGCCTCAACTCGTCCTACACCAAGAAGTGTTGACTCGGTCGCTATGGAGACGCCCGGCAAGATGGCGATTTCATTCACTCACGAAGAAAGATACCCAGAAACGCGGCCTTCCCCTCCGTGCCGGCAGATCGCCAGGTTGCCGAATCACCGATTCACTCCGTCCTTCCTTGCCCTCATCGCAGCTTTCGCAGTAACCGCTGCGCTCGCCACACGTGCACAGACGTCCCCATCGCATCCATCGTTCGAAGTGCTGACGCAGCGCATGAATGTCGACGTCGATGGAGCGCCCAATGCGTACGGCCCTCCGGGCAAGCCGGCCCTGGACGTCCTAATCAATGCACACTATCTCGAGCGCGCCGACCAAAGGATCGTCGGCTACCTCCTCGATGACAAGCAGCAACCTATCTTGCAATGTCCCAGGATCCTTTCCCCGGCTACTACATCTCGCAGACCGCCTACGCCGATGTTGCCAATAACAACGAGCGCGATCCGCGGGGGTACGTCGACGCCCGCAAGATCAACTATGTCGTGCGCGGCAACGAAGCCAAGCGACATGGCGTGAAGCTCGGCGACTTCGTGGCTGTCTACTCGAAGAAGACGCATAAGGCCGTCTTCGCTATTGTCGGCGACACCGGCAACCCAACCGGCGACGAGGGTTCGCTGCATCTGCTGCAAGAACTCGGTTACCCTTTTCACGATGGGATAAGTGACTCGATCACGCGTCCCGAGATCGTCATCCGCTTTTACCCCAAATCCAACCCGACGCATCAGTTCTTCTTTACCCAGACGGCACTCGACAAAGCCGCCACAAAACTTGGCCTCGGCCGCGACTTCTCTCCTACGCTCGCACCCAACCGCAGCCGATAATGCGGACCTCTCTCCTTGACAGATTAGGAGAGAATTTATTAGCCTCCTAATCATCTTAGGAGGCGCATGACCGACCAGGCGCAGCTTCTTCCCGGCACGCTTGACCTGCTTATTCTCAAAGCGGTTTCTCTCGGGCCGCTGCACGGCTATGGGGTTCTATTGCGCATCGGGCAGATTTCCGGGCGCGCGCTCCTGATTGAACAGGGAGCGCTGTATCCGGCTTTGTTTCGCCTGGTTCGCCAGGGGCTGCTGAAGGCCAGCTGGGGCACCTCGGAGAATAACCGGCGGGCAAAGTTCTACGCGCTGACGGCGGCCGGCCGAAAACGCCTTCAGCAGGAAACGGAGGGCTGGAATCGTCTGGTTGCCGCCATCACCTCTGCGCTCGCCGCCCAGCCGGAGACGATATGAGCCTGTTCACCTTTCTTCACTCCTTCGCTTCCACGTTCTTCCGAAGATCCGGGATCGATGCCGAAATGGAGGAGGAACTGCGCTCGCATATCGAGCATCGAGCCGACGACCTCGAGCGCTCTGGCCTCACGCGCGCAGAGGCCAATCGCCTTGCCCGCGTGGAGTTCGGCGGCTATGAGCGCTACAGGCAAGATAGCCACGAAGCGCGCGGCGGACAGTTCCTCGAAACTCTCCTGCAAGACGTGCATTACGGCCTCCGCGTGCTATGCAAATCCCCCACTTTTACCGCGACCGCCGTCATTACGCTGGCGCTGGGAATCAGCGCCAATGCAGTCACCTTCAGCGTGCTCAACGGACTGATCCTGCGTCCTCTGAATGTGCCCAAGTCGCAAGAGTTGTTTGCAATCCAACGCGGAAGCGCGGATCCATCTCCGTTACATTCCTATCCGGATTATCTCGATCTGCTCGATCGGAACCACAGCATGGATGGGGTCATCGCGTACGCTTTCTCGCGGGCAGGGCTGAAGACAGGTAGCAAGGCCTCGACAGCGTGGTTATATGAGGCGAGCGGAAACTACTTTGACGTATTGGGAATTCGACCGCATCTCGGACGCTTCTTTCATTCCTCCGACGAGCATGGAGCAAACAGCAGCCCCTATCTAGTTCTGAGCTATCCGTATTGGATGAGCCACTTCCAGGGAGACCGGGGCGTGATAGGACAAAGGGTCGAAGTGAATGGACATCCCTTTACCATCATTGGTGTCGCGCCGCCAAAATTCCGCGGCACGGAACTGTACTTCATGCCGGACTTTTGGTTGCCCCTGGTGAACCAGGAGCAAGCCGGGGGAGGAAACGATCTTGATGCACGCGGGGTTAGGGGCTTATCACTGGTGGGACGTTTGAAACCTGGAGTCAGCAGGGCGCAGGCAGAAGCCGAACTCGGATCCGTCGCGGCATACCTGGCGAAAAATTATCCCAAAGACGACGACCGGATGTCGTTTTCGCTGGCGCGCCCGGGGTTGATGGGTGACTTTCTCGGGCGTCCGGTACAGGCTTTCCTCTCTGGGATGATGTTGCTGGCTGCGCTGATTCTGTTGGCGGCATGCGCGAACCTGGGTAACCTCGCAGCGGCGCGGGCCGCGGACCGGTCCCGGGAGATCGCTCTGCGGCTTGCTCTGGGATCCAGCCGTAAGCGCATTATGCGCCAGATGCTGACGGAAGCAATGCTGGTGTCTATGATGGGTGGCGCTGCAGGGCTGTTGGGCTCCGTTATGCTGCTGCGGTGGTTGAGCGTGTGGCAGCCCATCTCCAGCTTCCCTGCAACCGTGCCGGTAAATCCTGACACAAAGGTGCTTGCGGTTGCAGTGCTGCTGGCGCTGGCGAGTGGAGTGCTCTTTGGAGCTGTACCGTTGCGGCAGGTGCTTCGCGCCGATCCCTGGCAGATCTTCAAATCTGGTTTTGCCGGCGTCGTCGGACGGCGGGTTAATCTCCGTGACCTGCTGCTTGTTCTGCAGATAGCTGTCTGTGCTGTGCTGGTGACTTCATCCTTGGTAGCGGTAAAGGGTTTGCTGCGTTCGCTGCATAGTAACTTCGGCTTCGTCACCCAGCATGCCATGCTCGTAGAAACCGATGTGGAGATGGCGGGTTACAAGGGCGACCAGGTCCCCGTGGTGCAGAAACGGATGATCGAAGCGATGGGCGCGCTTCCAGGTGTAACAGCCACGGCCGCTGCGGACATGCTCCCGCTGGGCGGCCAGAACTTCAGCAACGTAGCCATCTTTAGAGACAGCACGACAGATTTTAGCCCTGCGAATGCGGTCGCAAACACCTATTCGCAGAATGTATCCGCGGGATACTTTCAGGCGGCCGGCACCACCTTGTTGGCGGGAAGAACCTTCACCCAGCATGACAATAAGCAGGCGCCGCGGGTAGCCGTCGTCAACCGGGAATTCGCACACAAAGTTTTCGGCTCTGAGGCAGAAGCGGTGGGCAGATTTTACAAGGGAGCCGATGGAACGCGCATCCAGGTGGTGGGCATTGTGGAGAACGGAAGATACAGAATGCTTACCGAAGAGCCACAGCCGGCGGCGTTCCTTCCTATGCTGCAATCACCCTCCAGTTCAACGTGGCTTATCGTGCGCTCGAACCGTGTCCCACAGGAACTAAGCTCCGCTATCGAGCGACGCCTGAGAGATGTAGACCCAGGCCTGCCTTTTTCGATCAGAACGTGGGATAAGGAGATGGATAGCGCTTTGTTCGCTTCGCGGGTCGCCACGATATCCCTGGGTGTGCTGGGAGGATTGGGTGCAATGCTCGCGATCACGGGAATCTTCGGCGTGGCCTCCCACTCGGTCAGCAAACGAATGCGGGAACTAGGAATTCGCATCGCGCTGGGAGCGCAGCGTAAAGAAGTGTTGCGCCCCGCGCTGGGAAGAGCCTGGCGCCTGCTATCGCTTGGCTCCGCAGTAGGTCTGCTTCTGGGCATTGCGGCGAACAGGCTGCTGTCCTCGATTGTCTACCAGGCAACCCCGCGCGATCCGCTGATACTGGCCGGCGTTGTGCTGGCTATGATGCTTCTCGGAGTGCTCGCCACGTGGATTCCAGCCCAACGTGCCCTGGGAGCCGATCTGTTGGCATTGCTGCGAGAGGAGTAAGCAATGACTGCCCGACGGACGATTGTCTCTGCGGGAGTTGATCAGAAACGTGAAAGGTGGAGACGATGGCAGCAACCAGGGCGCGAAGCGTTGCAGAACAACGCGAAGAATTTCTCAAAACATTAAAGACCCGTTTTGAGAAAAACATGAACCGCCATAAAGGCCTCGAATGGGCGAAGGCACAAGCGAAGCTGGAGGCGAATCCTGAAAAACTCTGGTCACTCTACGAAATGGAAAGAACGGGCGGTGAACCAGACGTAGTTGGCCAGGATAAAAAGACGAGCGAATACATTTTTTGTGATTGTTCAGCCGAAAGTCCTAAAGACCGCAGAAGTGTTTGCTACGACCGGGAAGCACTGGAGTCGAGAAAAGAACACAAACCAGCAGGCAGCGCGATTGAGATGGCAGCGGCCATGGGCATCGAGCTTTTAACCGAAGAACAATATCGAGAGCTGCAGAAACTTGGAGCCTTCGACACAAAAACGTCAAGCTGGGTGAAAACGCCTTCTGCCGTCAGAAAACTCGGCGGCGCCCTCTTTTGTGATCGCCGTTACGACACGGTTTTCCTATATCACAACGGAGCGGAATCTTACTACGCCGCCAGGGGCTTCCGCGGCTCGCTAAAGGTTTAAATTTCGGTACGCTGCGCCAAAATCACCACCCAGGTGTCCACCAGCAGGCGTCTCGTGGAAAGTCATATCCGATAGGAACGTTCCGCATTGCTGCGGAACAGCTTCTCCTTCTCACTCTCGCTAAAACCGGCTACACAGGAATCGAAGGCGTGCCACAACGCCGAATAGGAACCGTAGAGACGATCAACAGGAAAGTTCGATGCGAACATACAGCGATCGACCCCAAAGGTGTCGATAGTCTGAAGCACGTATGGGCGGATGCTCTCGATCGTCCAGGCATGATCGATCATGCCCATTCCGGAGATCTTCACCATTACGTTTGGGTTGGCCGCCAGAGCTACCATGCCATCCCGCCACGCTTGCCAACCGGCTAACGTGCTCCGATCGACGAACATTCCCGTGTGGTTCAGAATGATCGTTGTGTCCGGGTTCCTCTTTGCCAGCGCCGCGGCGTCGAGCATCTGCGAGGGATAAATCTGCAGGTCGAAGGAAAGGTCGAACTTATGTAACAGTGTGAATCCTGCTTGCCAGGCAGAATCGTGTATGAACTGATAGCCAACAAAATCATAAAACGGATCCTGGTGCACATTCAGGATCTGGCGAATGCCACGGACATTCGGAAATGCCTTATGCGCCTCCAATGTCGACTTGACATCAGGTCTGCTCAGGTCCGCGGCAGCGACAATGCCATTTGGCCGGCCGCCTGATGCGGGGTCGTCGGCCGTCAACTGGAGCCACGAGGACTCGGCAACGCGGTCCGCGGGTTCAACACCATTCTCAATGTGAATAATCTTGAGAACCTGAATTTCGCCTGCCTCGCGCAAGAAGTCAGACAATTCGTGCGTTTTGGCGAGCGACTGATAAGGGCCTATAAACCAATCTGTCCGCGGACTTGTCAGCCACGGATAACGTATCGCGTTCAGATGGCAAAGGTGCATGTGCGGATCAACAATTTTCAATGTTCCCTATCCTTCGACAAATCAGGCCACGAACAGGACCTGAACGCTGGACTTCATACGTTCATTCTCCGGGTCATGGAATCGCGTAGTCCGCATAGCCCAGAATCACAATTGCCAGAACCATCACACTTACGCCCAACGCCATGGTGGATTTGGCAGCTGCCGGCGCATTCCGCCACTCTCCAGACAGTGCACCTGCTGCATTTCCGGTCAATATAGAGATAATCAGCATAATCGGGAATCCGAACACTGGTCCGAGCGCGCCCTCGAGCGAGGCCCCCCGCCCATAGATCACAATGCCTCCCGCCCACAAGATGCCCATGATGAGAGCCCACCCCCAATAGCGTAGAGCCGGCTGCGCAAAGAAGTTCCGGAATGTTCGCTCCCGCAAACTCTTCAACAAACAGTACAACGCATTGACCAAATACCCCGACGTGAACACCAGTGCCCAGACAGCATTGTTGGCTGTGCCTGGATCGAGGCCACGAGCCATGGCCGGCTTTGCAATGGGTGCGCCAAATATCAACGCAAAATTCACCAGCGCAGAGAGAAAGCCGGCAGCGAGACAGTAAACGAGCCCGATACCATAGCCAGACACTGACGACTTCCCTTTCTCCTCCTCAACCTTCCCGCTCTTTAAACTGCCGGCGCGAGCGCAGACAACGAGCCCGATGACCATCGTTGCTATTCCGATGATCAGAATTTCTCCGGCTCGGCTAGAGAATTGATCCTTGTGCAACAAGATCAACGGAACTACGGAACCCCCAATCGCAATCAGCCCCATGATCAGAGAAGTGCCGAGCGCGAGACCGACCGAGGAAACGCCCAAACCGAAAAACAGTCCTCCGAATCCCCAGCCGGCGCCGAAGATCAGTGCCAACAAAATCGTATGGAAAGGGACTGAGGAGTAGAGATCTGCGAGGTGCGGCACCGTGACGAGCGCCAGGGGCCACGGAACCAGGACGAGAGCGACGAGCGAACCAGCCCCCCAAATGTTTTCCCAGGCCCATTTAGGAGTGAATTTCATGGGAAGTGCAAAGAGACCTTCCATCATCCCGCCAAGAACGATAAGCAGTAATCCTGTCGTGTGCATAATCCTCTTTGTCAGGCCACACGATTTTCCAGTTGTCCGCCGCAAATCGCTCGCACTGCTTCTTCTGCGGCCAACCGCTGAAGTTCTGGCACGCTCAGTTCGCTATACCAGGACACATGAGAGGTGAGCAAAGCATTTGCGCATTTCTTCAAGGGATGATCATCCCCCAGAGGCTCGTGCTCGAAGACGTCGATCCCTGCGCCGGCAATCTGACCATTCTCCAGAGCAGCAGCAAGTGCAATCGTGTCCACCAGGCCACCGCGCGCGGTGTTTACAAGAATCGAAGTGGGCTTCATCTTAGACAGCGTTGCCGCATTGATCAGATGGCGCGTATCAGCGGTAAGTGGAAGATGAAGAGAGAGAATGTCTGCCATGCTGAGAGCCTCATCCATATCCAGTCGTCGAATGCCACCTGACAATTCAGAACCGGGTGGAAGATAAGGGTCATAGGTTGCCAGTGCGAACTTACATTCCTTAGCGCGCCCCAGGACAGCCCGCGCGATCCGTCCACAGCCGATGGTGACAAAATTCATTTGCCGCGAAGCAGGCATGGGACGCGGCGGTACGATCTTCCAAATCCCTTGCCTTACCTGACGGTCAATCGCGGGTAGCTGGCGCGAGAGGGAGAGAGCGAGGGCAAGCGTGTGATCTGCGACTTCGTCGATGCAGTAGTTGGGGACATTGCACACAGCGATTCCGCGGCTACGCGCCGCATCCAGGTCGATATTGTCGATTCCAATTCCGTAACGGACGATAACCTTGCATTTCCGCAGTAGTTGTATAACTTCTCGCGTGATAGGGGCCCACTGTACGATCACCGCATCCGCGTCTGCTGTCGCGGCAATAACATCGCTTTCGTTCTTGCAGTGGAATGCCGCCAGCTCCCCGCCGGCAGCTTCTATGATCTGGCGCTCGATCGAAACTGATGGGAACCCGTAATCCGTGATGACAACCTTCGGCACGTAAAGCAAGATAGAACCCCTCTGGCGACGGTGTGTCGGGATCTGAAACAATGTCCATTCAATGGAAGCTCGGCCTTCATCTCGATCCTTTCGTCCATGATCGACGAAAAGGCCAGCTACCCAGAAAATAGTAGAAAAGTACCGCCTATGACCGCTCTTTCGCTGCAGCGCTGATCATGTTCTTAACTAAATCAGCCTTCGCAAACTGCCCCACAGAGGCGCCGGCAAGCGCCATAGGCACTGCCCAGATCACGAGATTGGAGTAATAGTCGTCGCCCCATTGCGGTAGACCTGTTTCGCCATTGATCAGACACCGTTGGTTCCAGGGAGATCTGTTCTTGATTGCGACAGCATCATAGAGCCGCCGCGCGACCTCGAGCCCCGTATCACGCCGGCCGTAGTAGAGAAACGTCATGGCGGCGCACAGGTTTTCCCCAACAAAGATATTCTTGCCGAAGTCGTTCGAACGATCCAACTTGGTGTCGAAAGGCTTTCCATCCGCGGTCACGCCGTTGGTCAGTCCATAGGATGTCGCCTTCATGTTCAGCCGTTCGATGGTATCAAGAGCTGTGTTGATGTGGGCGGTTGGCAGGGGATCCCGTAGCCCCATCACCTTGGTACACCATGCCGCCATCAACTGGTTAGCCAGGCAGACTTCGCTCACCTTGCCCGCTTGTTTGTCGTTCCAAAGCCGATAGTACGAACCATTCCAGAGATTTTGTTCAAAAGTGTCTTGAGCCTTGCGGAGGCGGCTGGTGCATTCGGCTGCAAAGCTGCTATCTCCGTTAGCCGTCGCCAAAGCTACACCGGCGCTGAGCGTAGCAAGCCAGGTGCCGGCGACGTAGGCGGAAGTGCCTTGCCATGGCCATATGTCGTAGAACTGATTTGCCGGCCACGGTTCACCGGGTAGCGCGTGAGACTGATCATGGACCAGTCCGCAATCATCGTCATCGAGCAGATATTGATAACGTATAGCTTGCTTGCTGGAGTCGTAGAATTTCGATAACACGCTTCGATCGCCTGTCCGCAAGTAGAGCTGGTAAACCATTTGCGCATATTGGCCTGAGTTCAGCGGGTGTTGGCAACTGTAACGCGGGTCGCGCATGCTGGTAAGCAAGCCAAAGGCAAACGGAATTTCACCGCTGCTAATCTGGAAATGACGGAACCCGTTCAACGTTGTCGTTTCAAGTTCAGGAAAGAAGAATAGCAGTGCGAAGTGGCCATGCATTCGGCACACCATGGTTTCAACAATAGGACAGCCTGTATGGCTTTCACTGTGTGTAAACCAGCCATTTTCTTCCCACCAATCATCTTTTCGCGTGCGGGCGATCCAGACCGAATTCTTAGCCAGGCTATAAAACCCCTGCACCAGGGCATCCTTCAACCAATCTGGCATGTCCGTTCGATAGATTTCGCTCTGCCACGCAAGCACACGTCGCAGTAGAAGCTCGCGATTGTGCATACCGAACTCAGCAACTTCCGCCGCATTGCCGAAGCGTTGTGAATACCGGTTTACGTGAGGCTCTCTCCCACTGTCTCGCCACGTCGGAGCATACCAGCCCACGGCAAACTGAACTCGCTTGGACCCGTTCGAAGGTACATTGACAGGCAGGCAATAAAGTCCATCGGCCGCTGCCTCCTCTACTACGCCTTCTCCGCGCACAGTAATCTCGGCTCCCTTAGGCGCTGGTGGAAGTTTCAAATGAAGATTTAGCTCTAAGGCCTTATCAGATAGGTTTCGGAGTTCCAGATCGAACAACGCAACCGGCGTATTGGAAGCCGCCGCATCCCCAACAATAAATGGCGTAAACGCTCTCATCCCAATTTCGAGGGGCACTTCTACGAGACGTGCAGACAGATCGGCTACCGGGTAATGGCCCCAATAGACAATCTGTGCGGCAGACAAAGGAATATTCCTGGTTCCTGCCTCCACCACTAACCAGTCGGCAAAGAGCCGCTGAGGAGGCACCAAGTCATTAAAGATGGAGCTGAAACCCAGCTTTCCATTCGCCTCCAGGGTGATATAACCGGTACCGAGCCCGCCTAGCGGAACGCCGGTTTGGAGGAGCCCTCCCTCAAATACATAACCAGGAACCGCCGCGGTGAATCCGTCGGCCAGGATGTTCGTCCACTGGTTCAAGACCACCTGCCCCCGGAACGGCCATTTTGCCGCGCCTTCGCCGTTAGACACTTCTGCAGAGGATGCTGTTTTGTAAAACCCCGCCGCAGCAAGCCCACCTAGTCCACTCAGCATCTCTCTTCGGTTCATTGCCCCTTTACCTTTCACCGCGCTGCAAATGTTAGCCGGTCTTCCCGCGAAACACACGACGCATCGATTCTGTCACGCCCCTTCTGCCTGGCTGCTCTCAAACGCCTTCCTGGAGTTGCAGGATCGCTTTGATCTTGTTTCCTTTCCCCTGCAGCATGTCGCGAAATCCAGCTTCTCCTTCATCCAACGAGTATTGCGTGGCCCAACTCGTCGGAAAATTCCCTGCAGACAAGATCTGGGCCGCTTGGCGCAGGTCGCCTATGGAACCAGAATAGGAACCCGATACACACTTCTGCCCGAGCGTCAGAGCATAACTATTAAGGTTCATGCGGTCCTCGTGCAGTCCCACCCACACCACCATCCCCCCGGGTTCAACGAGATCGAGGGAAAGTTGCTTTGTCTCAGAACCGCCGACCGCATCAATCACAAACTCAGCGCGTTCCCCTGACCAATACTTCATGGTTTCGGTTTCCAGATTCTGACGCAAAGCATTCACCGTCAGATCTGCTCCGAGTATCCGGGCAGCATCCAGACGTTCCGGAATCCGATCAGAGATCACGACACTCGATTGATACACGCGCTTCGCAGCGAAAAGGCACATAAGTCCGATTGGACCGGCACCAATCACCACAACTCTTGATTTTCTCGCGGTGGGCCCTTGCCGCATCGCGTTGATACCATTTGCCAAAGGCTCGGCAAACACCGCTGCGGCGGCTGGAAGGCCATCCGGCCAGGGAATGAGAGCCCTTTCCGGAACCGACACATATTCCGCGAATGCGCCCGGCCGATGCATTCCAAAAACGTGACGGCTTACACACAGGTTTGTGTCGCCTCGCAGGCAGGCTGAACACTCCCCGCAATGAACGAGAGCGTGGGCTATCACTCGCCGGCCTTTAAGCCCATTGCCCCCCGCACCGCCAACTTCCTCAACCTGACCACAGAATTCATGGCCCATAATCAACGGCGGCGTCCGCCGTTTGCTCGCCTCTCTGAAGGTTTCCAATTCCGAACCACATACGCCGCAGTTAGCCACACGAACGAGCACCTCTCCGTCCGCCGGCGACGGCATCGGAACGTCTTTGACCTCAAGCTTTCCCCAGGCCGGGTAGTACAACGCCTTCATTTCGGAATCTCCGTTGTCAGCCGGATCACCATAACACAGGCAAGCGCTTAAGCGAAATAGAAGAATATCCAATCTACACCCGATTGCGCCAGAGTCGAACGGCTTACTCTTTCTTCCCTCGGCCCTCGGTTCGCCGCTACTCGTCGCCTGAATTCAGCAACTACGGCCTTCTACCCGTCTAGTCCGCGAGGGTTTCCCGAAAGAGCTCGAAATTGGATGTTGACAACCCGATAAGTCATGCTGTACGTTTTTCATCGCTTAGACGTTTAAGCGCTTAGGAGACCGGAATGAAACGACTTGCTCTACTGATTGCGTTTATCACTCTAGCCACCCAGATGTGGGGCCAAGGGGCGGTGGGAACCATTCTTGGACGCGTAACCGATCCCGCGGGGGCCGTAGTCGTAGGAGCAACCGTCAATATTACAAACGAAGACACCAACGTCTCACAAACCACAACTACGTCTTCAGACGGCGCCTTTTCCGTTCCTTATCTGAAGCCTGGACGTTACAACCTAAAAGTGCAGGCGTCAGGGTTCTCAGCCACGCAGGTAGAGCACATCAATTTACTCGTAGACCAGTCTGCTCGCGTCGACGCGGTGCTCAAGCCAGGAGCAACCACGCAACAGATCGTGGTCTCGGGTACATCCGTACAACTTGATACCGAAACAGCCAGCATCGGCCAGGTAATTTCGGAAAAGCAGGTCAGCGATCTGCCTTTGAACGGACGGCAATTCACCTCGCTGATGTTGCTCCAGCCAGGTGCTGTGCAAATGACTGGCTCGGTCAGTGGAGAGCAATCTACCCGGCCTGGATCCGGCGATTCCCTTAGCCTCGGCGGAGGGAGAGCATCAGGCAACCAATATCTCGTCGATGGCGTATCGATCAACGACGTGATGTATCAGACCCCCGCATACCAACCCTCAATCGACGCAATTCTGGAATTCAAAGCGCAGACCGACGACTACTCCGCTGAATATGGCTCCAGTGCAAATCAAATCAACATAAGTTACAAGTCCGGTACAAACGCGCTTCATGGCACGGCGTACGACTTTCTTCGCAACAATTTTTTTGACGCTCGTTCCTATTTTGATGCTACGGTTCCCGTCCTGCGCCAGAATCAGTTCGGCTACTCCCTCGGGGGACCAGTCATTATTCCCAAGCTCTATAACGGGAAAAACAAAACATTCTTCTTCGCAAACTACGAAGGTCTTCGCTCCACCTCGTATGCGACCGACTATACGTTGCTCCCTACCCCAGCCGAGCTGGCCGGCACCTTCAATACACCGGTCATCGATCCTCTGACCGGTGTGCCCTTTCCCGGCAACCAGATTCCCCAATCTCGAATTGTTAACTTCGCAAACGTAATCAACAAATACTACCCGGCTCCCAATACGAATACCCCACAGGGAAATTACGTGGCATCGGTTGACAGTCCAACGGTCACCGATCAACAAAATTATCGTATCGATCAGAACTTTGGTTCAAAGAACTCGATTTTTGGCCGCTATTCGAGAGCCAATAACTCCTACATCACCGGCGCAGTGCCAGAAACCGCCGGATACAACCATCCGATTAATACCTGGAATTATCAGCTCACCTATCTCCGCATCTTTAGCGCTTCGATCGTTAACCAGGTTCGCTTCGCTCACTTGAACACAGCTGCCGATCAACTTGGCATCGCTGTCCCTCAATCCGTGATCGACTCCCTGCACCTGACCGGAGTCTATTCATCTACCCCGCACCCGACACTCCCAAACATAGCCATAACCGGATATGGCACACCCGGAGGAGCGGTCAATACACCGTGGCTGAACGATCAAACCACCAACGACGTCAGCAATTCGACGACTATTAATCACGGAAACCAAACCTTTGTCTTCGGAGCGGAAATCCGCTGGTGGGTATTGGCCAACAACACGACGACCGGATTCGCCGGTCAATGGACCTTCAACGGTGACTTCTCTGGAAACTCCATCGCCGATTACTTGCTGGGTAATCCACAAACCGTCTGGGCCACGCAGCCCACGGCTTATTCCAGTGCATCCAATCCCGGGTCGCCGGTAAACATTCATTACAATTCCATCGCGCCGTTCTTTCAGGACGACTGGAAGATCACGCCAAAGCTGACCCTCAACCTCGGCGCGCGTTACGATTGGTCATCGGTTCCCTTTGAAGCGAAGAATCACTGGTCCTGGATGGATCCAAACATCTCGGGGGGCGGCCTTTGTGTCGCGGATAAAAGCATCATCACCAGCGGGCTCGGTGGTGACCTCTATGCTTACTGCGGTTCACGCACAGCGGGTTCGTCTCAAAAGCTGGTTCTCGCCCCGCGGTTTGGGTTCGCTTACCGGCCCTTCGATAAGTGGGTCGTTCGCAGTGGCTACGGTCTCTTCTACGATACCGCGGAAGCATTTGAAGATATCGGGTCTGGAAACATCTATCCCTATACCATTCGCAGCACGTACACGGCTATCCCTGGTCAAAACCTGCTAAGCACCGATAACCTGTTCCCGAATCTGGCCACCCCAGGGCCGGTTCAGGTAGCTGATTTGAGCTTTTATGAGCCCCAAGCCCGAAAACGATATGACCCTTATGTCCAGGATTGGTCTTTATCGGTTGAACGCGAATTGGCTAAAGGCACAAAGGTGGAGTTCGAATACGTAGGTTCGAAGGGAACACACCTCGATACGCAGAATCGAGTCTAACCAGCCCTTTACCTATGATCCGGCGAATCCATCTCCGCCAACCGCACGGTTACCCTATCCGAATTTCGGAACCATCGTAGAGACCTATTGGACAGCGTACTCGAACTACAACGCCTTCAACGCGAAGGTGGAATCCAATGTGGGCAATCTCCATCTGTTAGCTGCCTACACCTGGGCAAAAAGTATGGATGACAAGTCCGCCGCTGCTTCCATCGGTGGTGATGCTGCGGGCTGGGCCGGCCCAATGAACTCGCATGATCCAAACCTTGATTATTCCGTCTCCTCCTATGATGTGCCTCAACGTTTCATTTCCAGCTTCATCTACGCCCTTCCGTTTGGCCGGGGTCAACGGTTCCTTGGCAACGGCGGCCCGATTACCAGCCGTGCCTTTCCGGCTGGCAATTGAATGCAATCACGACCTTCCAGTCAGGGTTTTCCCTTCACCGTTTCCGCATTAGATATCGCCGATTACAACGAAGCCAACGGACAACGCGCCAACGTGGTCGGTAATCCTTATCCGCAGGGATTTCATCGAACCGTGCGTGAGTGGTTCAACACCGCGGCCTTTACCAATCCCCCGCTGGGAGTCTATGGCGATTCGCCACGAAATTTCCTGCGCATGCAAGGGGTCAACAACTGGGATATGTCACTGTTCAAAAGCACCCAGTTGGCTGAGCGGCTTTCCCTGGAATTACGGCTCGAGACATTCAACACCTTCAATCGCGTGCAGTTTAATTCACCCGGATCCCTACCTTCCCGACCCCACTTTCGGTGTGGTGAGTTCAGCAGCTCCGGGGCGAATCGTTCAGATTGCCGGCAAGGTGATCTGGTGACAAGGGCTCGGGAATGATTCAGTTCGCTATAGACCGTGAGGTCTGTTGGTAAGGATGCTCTAAGTACCGTGACAGAAGTCCAGGGAAAGATTGGAAAGCAAGAATGACCATAACGAGAAGGGACATACTAGCCGCGATCGGGGCAGGAAGTGCACTTATTCCATTTGAGTTGAGAGGCCAGCACCTCGGTTCTTTCCTCTCGGCAGACTTGCTGGCGAATTTGTTTGGCGCAACGATGAGGCCGGCAACCCTGCAAGCAGTGCGACTCTGCCCCTGGACAAGACTCTGAATGCAACTCCCGCGTGGTCGCTCGATCTTTCCGGAACCTGGAAAATCATAAGGGACCCCGACAACGTCGGCAAAAACGCCGGGTGGTACAGCAGTGGACCCCGTCCCGGTTCAGTGGAGCAACAACTGCCCAACCCGCTGGAGCTGGCTTTTCCGAGCTATGATGGGGTCGTTTGGTACTGGCGCTCGTTTCAATGTGGCGAACCCAGAGAGCTTTGATGACCTGCGAATACACTTCGGCGGGGCGGACTATTATGCCGAGGCGTGGCTGAACGGGCAGTACCTCGGCGGGAACCAAAGTGCCCTTCTCCCCTTTGCATTCGATGCCAGGAAGCAACTAAAACCCGGCGAGAATAAGCTTGTAGTGCGAGTCATCGATGCATGTTATGCCAAGGAGATAGATGGCTTTCTTTTGGGAAACGTTCCTGGCGGAAGGCAGCATGATAACCCATGGGAGCCCGGCTTTCGTCACTATAACTACGGTGGCTTGCTCCTGCCCGTCTCTGTCCAGGGCTTTCACCGGCCCTGGATCGCGGACGCATTTATCAAGCCGAATATTGAAGAGGAGAGTATCGACGTCGACCTGATTCTGGTGGGAAACGAAGGCGCCGAGTGGGCGGCTACGGTCCAGCCCAAGGGGCGCGTCTGCCGCCTCAACCCGCAAGACAATTCCTATCCATCCCGATTCTTCATCCGCCGCTTCGTTCTCGCTGAAAGTCACGGAGCCCCATCTGTGGGACGTCTGGGAACCGTTCCTCTATGAGCTGGAATTGGCCCCAAAAGGAAATGGAACAATGTGGCGCGGCAAGTTCGGGATGCGGGAGACATCGATTATCAATGGCAGAATCGCCATCAATCGCAAGCCGATTCTTCAGCGATCCTTCCTTTATAACCAGATTTGGCCGGCGACGCTGGGAGTTCCCTACAAAGACCTCGCGCGGCGCGATATCGAGCTCGCACGCAAGACAAACGCAAATATGTTGCGCTGCTTTAGCAAGACACCCCTGCCGGCGACGGTTGAGGCCGCCGACGAACTTGGGATCCTCCTGCAGCACGAGAGTCTCGGCTCGTGGTATCTAAAGAATGGCAAGGATCAAGACGAGCGGCTGGGGAACATAACGCAAAGAGCCGTACTCGCCTATCGAAACCATCCCAGCATCCTGTGGTGGAATGTGCTGAATGAAAATGCCCCGCAAATGGATCCAAAACGGATTTATCCAGCGGATGACTTCACCCTGGGTCCTTATGTTCTTCAGACCGTTCTCGCGCAAGTACATGGTCTGGACTCGACTCGTCCCACGATCGCAAATGATCCGATATGGCATGACGTAGATAACATCTGGGAACCCGGCAAGGACAAGCCTTCCCTCCCCCTGGTGCAAGACCACTACTATCAGTTTACGGGGCTGGAAAACAACCCGGACTCCTGGGAGAAAGTTCGTCAACGCAAGTGGGGCGTGGCGAGCAGTCCCGAAGCCCCTTATTTGGGCATTACCGAATGGGGGGTCAACTCATCGCCCGAATGGACGCGCCTCCTCGAATCCTATAAAGCTTCGGGCTTGCGGGAGGATGCAGAGGATTACGCGCTCTACCGTAAAATGCGTGATTTTAATCAGCATCGCTATGACGAATCCCATATCCGAGACCAGGGATTTCCGACCTTCGAAAGCCTTCAAGTGGCAAGCAGGGATCACGTGGCCTGGCGTTATCACGAGCAAATGACTTTGTATTGGGGAAATCTTCACTCTGTCGGCCATGGTTTGACGGCATTTGAAGATAGCAGCTATGAGGTGTCGGGGGTGGTCGATATCTGGCGCGTGCCAAAGCCAGTGGTATTCGATACCATCACAGAGCTCAACCGCCCACTCCAGATCAACCTCTGGGTTCGCCCAAGTTCACTTTATGTTGGGGACGAACTCGGGTTTGACGCCACTCTCGTCAATGAAAGACAGCGCCTTGCCGCAGGAAATTACCAGGTCAAGCTGCAGTTGCTAGACAGCAACAAGCACGTGGTCTTTGAAAAGAAATACGACCACGTGACTGGCAGCGAGCCAATTGAACACTTGATCACGGACTCCGTTACACCCCAAGTCGGCCATGGGGAGTTCAAACTGGTCGTGACCCTCGATGGCGGCGGCCACCAATTACGAGCCGAGCGTGATGTCATCCTTTTCGAGCGCAAGCCAAAAGCTCTTAAATACGATCATAAGGTCTGGATTTGGGATCAGGATGAGGTCCTGCAAAAGTGGCTCGCAGAACGTTCTCTCACCGGCACTGCTGGAAACGCTTCTTCCGTGCGTCCCGGTGACGTTATGCTGATCCTCAAAGCAGATCGGGCACAACTGCCGGCCATCCAGGCGGCTATACGCGGCGGAGGGCGTGCACTTATCCTGCGTCCCGAAGAGATGCTGAGCGGCGATATGCCCAGCGTCCCTGCCCCCGATGCAAACTATAGCGCTTTGCTCGAGCCGGTAAGCGGTAAATGGAAGCCGGAGCTAAGGAAGATCGACTGGTGGGGTGCGCCAGGCGCGTGGGGTTATGGCCGCACGGCCCTAGCATTGGAACATGCCTATCTTACCGGTTTGCCTCAGGGGAAAGCCTTCGAAGCACAGCCCGTTTACCAGCGAATTGCTCCGGGGTATACGTGGCTGGTGGATGGTCAGCCGTCTGATCTGGTCATTCGACACGCAGTGCGAGAGAGCAACCTAGCGGTAGATATTCCCTATCCCTCCGATCTTTGTTCGATGACAGCCGGCTCAGGTAAACTTGTTTTGACCACCCTCCGCATCGGAGAACACTTGAACAAAGACCCCGCCGCTGACACCATACTGGAAAACATATTGGCTGAACTGATCGCAGGCGACACGAACCATGCTGGCGAATAAGACGATTCTTATCACCGGTGCCGCCGGAGGCCTGGGCGAAGGGATCGCCCGCGTCTGCCACCGTGAGGGCGCCAATGTCGTAATTTCTGATATTCGAGGCGAAGGTGCCGATAACGTAGCGAACAGTCTTGGCTAGCCGGGCCTCGGCATTTCGTTGCGATGTGCGTAAACCGGAAGATCTTTCGCAATTGGTCGAGCATGCTGTGCAGCGGTTTCGGCAAGATCGATGGGCTCGTGAACAACGCGGGCATGAACTTTGTGAAGCCCTTTCTTGACACCAGCATTGAGGAATGGGAGTCGGTCCTGTCCGTCGACCTGCGAGCCGTCTTTCTTCTCACCCAAATCGTTTGCCGCGAGATGCTGAGGCGATCCAGCGGCGGAAGTATTGTGAATATTTCCAGCGTTCACAGCCACTCGGTTTTGCCCGGTTCGGGACCCTACGATGCGGCTAAGTGGGGAGTGGTCGGATTGAGTAAGAGTATTGCTGTGGAGTTAGCGAGATACGGAATCAGGGTCAACTGCATTTCGCCTGGCTTGCTCGATACACAAATTTGGCAGGACATTCAGGCCGCAGCACCGAGATCCAGCGGCTCTGTACCGAGTATTGGAACGCTAATATTCCGATCGAACGTGTGATTCAACCCACAGAAATCGGTGAACTCGCCGCCTTCCTGCTTAGCGATCGAAGTCAATGTATAACCGGAGCAAACATCTTTGCGGATGGAGGAATGACCAGTCAATTGATTAGCCGGGAGCCGTATGCTTCCAAAAATCTAACCCCTGTTGCGGAAGACTAGGTGGCGTAGCGGATCCTCATGTGGAGCTAGTTTCAGCCGAAGCTGGTGAGCCGAAACAATTCCCGCGCCCTCTTTGATGGAAATCAATTGGTCCGCATTTACAGGAGGTATTGATTCCCATTTCCCACTCGGCCAGCGCACATCAATAGTGGCTTTCATTTCCTTTACCCAGACCAAAGTGTAACCGGGGGTCATTACAAGAGAGAAAGCTGGATTGGCTGTGCAATTCCTGGGTCTGCGTGCTATTTCCTGTCTTGAGAACGACACGCGCCCCGATCGCACTTCGATTAGAGGTGCTTCCCGATGAGTTTTACCTTAAGCCAATGATTGCCACCTGACAGATCGTTTCGCAGCAAAGACGGAGGCTCGTTGAGGTTGACAATGAATATATCCAGGTCTCCATCATTGTCGAAGTCGCCGAACGCACAACCTCGGCTTACATGAGGAACTGAGAGGGCCGAGCCGGCTTGGCCGAGCAACTCCTCAAAACGGCCGTGTCCCAAACTTCGAAAGAGCAAAGGGGGGCTAGCTAAGGGACTTGCAGGAAAGCGTCGTTCGAGTTCAGGATACACGTGACCCGTCACGATGAAGATGTCGGGCCAACCGTCATTGTCAAGATCACAGATCCCTCCGCCCCATGAGACAAAGCGATTATCAACCGATAACCCGGCGTCACGAACTGTATCTTGGAACATCCCCTTGCCGACATTCCTGTATAGGTTCGGGAAGGTCGTCGGCGAAGTTGGTCTTTAGCAAATCCAGACGGCCGTCCAGATCATAATCTGCTACGGAGACGCCCATCCCTGCCTGCTCCCCTCCGTCCTCGCTATAGGCAACTCCCCGGATGCCTCCTTCCTCGCGAAAAGTACCATCATGATTGTTCATGAATAACAAGCTGGGTGTTGAATCACACGCAACATAAATGTCAGGCCAACCATCATCGTCAAAGTCCGAGGCGATCACGGTAAGTCCGTAGGATCCCCTCGCCAGCGGCGATCCCGGAGGGTTCACTCACGTCGGTAAAGGTTCCGTCGCCATTGTTCCGGTACAAGCTATGCCGTCCAAAAGGAAATCCTCGGGGGCCGCAGTGCACAGGCATGCCCTTGTAGACGCAGGTCGATTTCTCACCTGGCCTGGGAGCCTTAGCCAAATCGAACTGCATGTAATTTGACACAAACAGGTCAAGAAGCCCATCCCGGTTGTAGTCAACGAAGGCGCAACCAGTTCCCCACCGGGCCGCTGCGTTCGTTAGTCGCGCCTCTCGCGTAACGTCCGTGAACGTGCCATCCCCATTATTCCGGTAAAGGATGTTCTGTCCCCAATAGGTTATGAATAAGTCCTCGAACCCATCATTGTTATAGTCGCCGACGCAAACGCCGCACGCCCATCCTGTCTTGGTCAACCCAGCCTTCGCCGTGACATCGGTAAAAGTGCCGTCGCGATTGTTTTTATATAGCCTGGTGCTCGGATTCAAAGACTCGGCGTCCAACCGCGTACCGGACAGCATAAGAACATCCAGCCAGCCGTCGTTGTCGTAATCGAGGAAGGCGCAGCCACAGCCAAGCGTTTCCAGAACGTAGGTTTTATGATCCGTAGGTCCGTAAATCACCGGCTCGGTGAACCCTGCGCCCACCCCCACATCGACGAATGACGCGGTAAATGGAATGCCGGAGGGCTTACCTCGGCCTTGCGTGGGGGCTCGGTGGGGGATGACACCCTGAGCCCAGGCAGCGCCAGCAGACCCTGCCATGCCAAGCAGGAAAGCCCTTCTTGATTGCCTAAACGAAATGCTGCTCACCTCTGTCTCTCATACTTGCGTTACTTCGGGAAGATACCGCGGCGTTCGCTTCGGCTTGCAATTCATACCACGACGTCTATGATATTCCAATGTTCGTCAAGTACAGCTGTCAGTCAATGAGATTTTCGCGGTTCCTTCTGACGGCTTTGATAAGTTCTTCCGCTTGCATCGGAATGCCGTTCTCTACTCGGCCAGGACACCTCTCTTGCGTTGAGTGCGCAGTCTGCGCTGGAAAACAAAGACTACCCAAAAGCAGAGCAGTTGTATCGAGAGATGCTATCCCACGCCGAAACATCGCCGGAGATACTCACAAATCTCGGTATCGTGCTTGAGCTGGAAGGAAGATCCAGCGAAGCAATGCACGCTTTTGAAATGGCACTGCATCAACGTTATCTACCTGGAACGTATGCGTTATTAGCGCAAGAGAAATGCAAGATGCAGGATCTCCCAGGAGCTCGGCCGATGCTGGCGAAAATTCTGCTTGAGTCGCCGCAAGACACTAAGCTCCTGGCCGTGGTTGCACCCTGTTATCTCGAAGCAGATGAGGCGCTTCAGTCGATCGAAGTCTATCAACGTCTGCTCTCCAACCAGAGCTTTCCCGCGGATGTGGCGCTTATTCAACTTGCTAAGTCATATCTGGCGGCATCCCACTTCTTCTTTGTTCGTTTGCAGGCGGCCGGACCCTCCAATGCGCCTTATATCAAAGCAATTCAAACCGCCCGTGATCAGGGATCGGCTAATGCGCGCTCCGCCTTTCCGGAAGCGGCGACAGCATCCTCATACTTTCACGTCGACTCGTCCTACGGTCAGGCGGAAAAACTCTGGAAACAACACCCCAAAGATCCGGCACTTCTCTATCAGCTGACAGTGTTGAGCGGTGAGGAGAGCATGAAGCAGTTGGATGAGTGCGCGACCAAATATCCTCAATCGCCGAATTTGCAACAGTTTCAAGCAGAGGTGCTCGTCGAACAAGGCCAGGAAGAGGCGGGTCTGGAGAAATATCAACAACTCTTGCGCGACTATCCAAACCTTCCCGACCTCCGCTACAACTTAGCGATGCTTTATCGCAAGCGCGGAGAATGGGACAAAGCTTTAGCTGTATTCAAGGATCAGTTGGCGCGATCTCCCAACGACGAGCGCACCGCGGCACGAGTCAGTGAGTCGCTACTGGAGTTGAAGCGCTATCAGGAATTGCGTGATTATTTAGAACCTCTGTCGAGGAAGCAAAATGTTCCATTGTGGGTCACACTGGATCTGGCAGAAGCACTACAGGAGCTAAGCAACATTCCCGCCGCCATCGAGTTACTCGCCAGCTCCGAAAAGAGGAATCCACTGAACAAGACGATTCACTATAGGCTCATGCGGTTGTACGCCCTCAACGGCGATTCGGCCGAAGCAACGAAGGAGAATGGACTATTTCGTAGTGCTAAGTGAACCCGGAAATCGAGTTGTGCCGAAGCAAGCGGGACATCGTTCAATGAATCTCAGACTGTAGCCGGTAACGGAGTACCCGAACTGTCTCCTGACCGGGGAATAGCCACATCACTGTAGAAGCAGGGAGACAGGCGGATTCGATGCCTGAGAGGCGTCTTAGCTAGCGGCTCCATGCTAAAATCGTGTTAAATCGTATGGGTTCTCCTCAGCTAGGAATGACGCACCCGCAGCCAGATCTCCTGCTCGTGAAGGACAATCTTGCTGCGTACTTCCGACAAGAGATTATCAGCGGGCGGTTAGCCCCCGGTGAGAAGATTGTCGAAGTAAGGTGGGCCAAGCACCTGAAGCTTTCGCAAACCTCCGTGCGGGAGGCTTTGAATATTCTTCTGGCCGAAGGATTCGTTCAGAAGGGATCAGGGCGTACCGCACAGGTAACCCGGCTCACGGACGAAGACATAAACCATAGTTACGAACTACGAGCAGTGTTAGAGGGTTACTCTGCACGTATCGTTGCTCAGAAGAAGGTTCCCCTCGGCGAGCTTGAACAGACGCTCTCTGATATGCGCTCCGCAATCGAGTGCCACAATCTCAAGGCATTCTACGAACGCGATCTGCAATTTCATCTTCTGCTCGCGGAGAAAACCGGCAACGCGATGCTGGTTCAAGCCCTCAAGCGTATTATCCTGCCGCTCTTCGCCTTTGTCGTGATGCGTGTTCAGGGAGCGCGGACTCAAGAGGAACAATGGATCCGAAGTCTGGAGCAACACCGGCGAATCATTGATGCACTCAAGACGCACGATCCCGTCTTCGCCGAGCGTCTCGTTACACAAACCGTCGGCGCGTTCCTGGAAGAGACGAGAGACGTCGTCGAATCCGGCCGCTGAGTCCCGATTCGCAGACGATCAGGCAATCGTAATGCCGTGGTCCTCCGCTTGGGCGAATACCGAAAGCAGGTTGGTCAGCTTCAGCACATTGCGCAGCTGTTTACCAAGGTGAAGCAACTTGAACTCGCATCCCATTTGCCGGGCGGTCGTATACAGTCGCACCAGGGTGCCGAGTCCCGTGCTGTCCACGTAGCCGAGTTCTGCTAAGTCAATAACCACCACTTTCGTCTGCGGCAGTAAATGTTTGACCTCTTGGTAGAGCTCTTCAGTAGTGCCCGCGACAAGTCGGCCGTGACATTTCACAACGGCGGTGTCTCCGTCACGTTCGATCTCAAAGGTCAGGACTTTTTCGGGTTCTTCAGGCATATGCGTTGCTCCTGGGAAGATGACGAACGTCGGGCTTAACTGTTGACCTCGGAATTCTCGCATATCGAACGTGGATACAGGAACCGAAGAGTTAGCAAGGCATGCAGTGGAACATCAACCGGGCGGCCTCCATTTATCGGGCAGAAGACGCGTTTCGCTTCTTCATCGCATGTTCGAAGGCCGCTTGTAACTCCGCGAACACAGATCGCCGCGGCGCCGGGGCTCCCAAATGGATGCTCCGCAGCTCAGCCATAAAGGCATTCCACATCCCCTCGCCGCCCTTTTCCAATAGCTCTGCGCGGACAGAAAGTTCAGGGGAAACAGGAGTATGCCGGCGCCCCCACGCCCCCATCTGTGCCAACAGAGGGACCAGCTGAATCGCCGGCTCGGTAAGGCTGTAGATCGCCTTTTGCTTATGCGTAGGATCGTCTCGTTTCGAGAGCAGGCCATGCTCAACGAGCCGTTTCAAGCGGTCAGCCAGAATGTTGGACGCAATCCCTTCATCGGACAGATTCAGCAGCTCTCGATAATGACGCCGATTGCCAAACATCACATCACGGATGACGATCAAGCTCCAGCGATCGCCAAGCACTTCGAGTGTGAGGTTGATAGGGCAGCCCGACCGTTGTGTCTCGCGCGTGTTCATAAAAACTTGCGTGCCTCAGAAAAACCACTTGCACATCGCCTACAGTTTCACTATATTAAATCTGCTTGCATCTTGCAAGCAGATTTAAATCGAAGAGGTTTTCATGTCCAGGCTTCGCGTCCACTGCTTTTCGGTATCGCTCGATGGTTACAGTGCCGGCCCCAACCAGGATCTCTCCAATCCTGTGGGCGTAGGAGGCATCCCTGTCTTCGGATGGCAATTCGCCACCCGCACCCACCACCAGATGCACGGCGGGGAGGGAGGAGCGACCGGCTTGGATGACGACATGGTAATCAAGGGTTTCGAAGGAATCGGCGCCTGGGTCATGGGCCGCAACATGTTTGGCCCGGTCCGCGGTCCCTGGCCCGACAACAGTTGGAAGGGCTGGTGGGGCGACAACCCGGTCTACCACACTCCCGTCTTTGTGCTCACCCATCACGCCCGCGCCCCCATCACCATGCAGGGTGGCACAACTTTCCATTTCGTAACGGATGGCATTCAGGCCGCTCTCGACCGCGCCAAAGAGGCCGCGAACGGAAAGGATGTCCGGCTGGGCGGTGGCGTCTCCACCATGAAGCAGTATCTTCGCGCAGGTCTGGTGGATGACATGCACTTTGTCATTTCTCCCGCGCTGATCGGTTCAGGAGAACGGCTGTTTCCCGACCTGAACCTGCCTGACCTGGGATATGAAATCAAAGACCACATCCCCTCTCCGGGCGCCACCCACGTCAAGATCGGCAAACGCACATAATGATCCATTCTTAAGGGAGATCCTGTATGAGCGATATGGAAACAGCAGAGATTCGGAAATTGGTGGAACATCGATCGGAAGCGATTCGATCCCGGAACGATGAGCAATCAACCTCAATGATAGCCGCGGATTATCTACTGTTCGACGTCGTCGATCCGCTGCAATCGAAAGGTGCAGGCGCGGCGCGCAACCGGGCGAAGGAATGGTTTGCAACCTTTCAAGGTCCGATTGGGTACGAGATTCAAGATTTGCAGATTAGTGCCGCCAATGGAGTCGGTTTCAGCCACGGTTTGAACCATGTGAGCGGCACGATGCTTGATGGAAATCCACTGGATATGTGGTGGCGGGCAACCGTCTGCTACCGCAAGGCCGACGGACGTTGGCAGATCACCCACGAGCACAACTCCGTTCCTTTCAATGTGACCAACGGGAAAGCGTCCTTAAACCTTGAGCCATAACGCGCCCGCCGCTCATAGCCTTAGAGGGTTTTACGGCTCGGACACCAACCCTTGCGCCGGAATGACAGTTTGAGACCGAGTCGTCGGTCGCGCATCATATGTGATAGAAGATTGTGTCATCCCGTTGATAACAGGCTGAGGTGTGAAACTCCTCGTCAGCCCCATGTTACGCAATCCGATGAGCTCCGCTGTTGGAGGGCACGCCCTGCATGCTGTCGTTTCTTGATCGTGAAGTCTCTGTTGCCCATCCGGGTTTCAGCCGGTGGCTTGTGCCGCCCGCCGCACTCTCCATTCATCTGGCCATCGGCCAGGTCTACTCATTCAGTATCTTCAAGAACCCGCTCCTGGCGTTGAAAGGCGCGGAGGGCGCGGTATGGAGCCTGAAAGAGGTGGGCTATATCTTTTCCATCGCCATCGCGGTGCTTGGGCTTTCCGCGGCCCTGTTTGGCCGATGGCTGGAGACCGCCGGACCGCGCAAAGCGATGTTTGTCGCGGCAACTTGCTTCGGGTCCGGATTTCTCGTGGCCGCTGCAGGCGCCGCGACTCATTCCCTGGCGCTCATTTATCTCGGGTACGGCGTAATCGGAGGCATCGGCCTGGGGCTTGGCTATATCTCCCCGGTCTCGACGCTGATCAAGTGGTTTCCCGACCGGCCGGGACTGGCGACCGGCCTGGCCATCATGGGCTTCGGCGGCGGAGCCATGATCGGTTCCCCGCTCGGGACCAAACTGATGGCGTTTTACCACGCATCCGCGCATCCCATCGCGGCCACATGGGTGACCATGGGGCTTCTCTACTTTGTTTTCATGATGTTTGGCGTCTTTACCATCCGTGTACCGGCCGAGGGATGGAAGCCTGTGGGGTGGGTTCCGAAAGCCAAGCAGTCGGCCCTGATCTCTACCCACAAAGTGGACGTCAATGCTGCCACCCGCTCCCCACAGTTCTGGCTGCTGTGGGTCATTCTGTGCATGAACGTGACCGCGGGCATCGGCATCCTGGAGCAGGCATCCCCTATGATCCAGGACCTCTTTCGCGGCCGCGTCTCAGCGACCGCGGCGGCTGGCTTCGTGGGCCTGCTGAGCCTCTTCAACATGGGAGGACGTTTTATCTGGGCGTCGATGTCGGACTTCATCGGACGCAAGACCACCTACTTCGTCTTTTTTGTCGTGGGCATGCTGCTCTATCTGGCGCTTCCATTCACCGAAATTACGCACCTGAATTCCGTCCCGCTTTTCGTGCTGATCGCCGGCGTGCTGATCAGCATGTACGGCGGAGGATTCGCGACTATTCCGGCTTATCTCAAGGATCTTTTCGGCGGCTACCATGTGAGCGCCATTCACGGACGGCTGCTGACTGCCTGGTCCACCGCGGGCATTGTGGGGCCGCTCATCGTGAACGGTATCCTTGATCATTACGTTGCCAACCACCTGCCCAAGCAGCAGGCTTACCCGGTGATCCTGCACATCATGGCCGGCCTGATGGTTGTGGGCTTTATCGCCAATCTCCTGGTGCGTCCAGTGGCAAAGAAGTATTGGCTCGAGCCCGCCGGCAGCCAGGTCGGAGCCGCACGTTGAGCAGAGCCGGAGGAGCTTCTATCCATGGTCACAAATGAGAACAAGACGTCGCCGATCCTGATCCTGACTGCATGGGTTGTGGTTTCAATACCCGCCGCCTGGGGCATTTACTACACCCTGATGAACGCCCTCAAGCTCTTCCAGTAGGCACCACCCGGTTGGCGTGCTGGGTGAGAGCTCCAAAATTTGGGAAGGCCGAGGCGCGCACCGCAGATCCCTCCACTGCGCTACGCTCCGGTCGGGATGACAAATTCATCCTGGAAACTATACTTAGCGTTCCCAAGCAAAATTGTCATCCCGACCGGAGCGTAGCGCAGTGGAGGGATCTGCGGTGCGCGCCTCGGCCTTCCCAAATTCTGGAGCTCTCACGAAGACTTTAAAGCTCTGAGCGCTGCTTACTTCTGCTAAAGCAGAGGGCTCCCACCAAGTTCCGCGGCTCAATCTTATTTCACTGAAACAGCTCAACAAAAGTCACAGCCCCTCGTCATGCGATCAACCCCGCGCAGTCACACGCTGATCGAAGACTTGGCCAGGATGCCACCATCGCACACGACATGCGAACCAGTCATATATGCGGTCTCATCCGAGAGTAGCCACGCAACAATGCGCGCCTGATCCTCCGCGACCGCCAGCCGCCCCAACGGAATCTCCCGGCACAGCTGACCCCGCATCGATTCAATCTCGTCTGCGGGAACGTTATTCCACATAAGTCCCGTCTCCGTCGCTCCAGGAACAACAGCGTTTACCCGGATGCCGAATTTCGCATAGTCGATTGCCATGCAGCGAACCAGCGAGGAAATAGCTCCTTTGGTAGCGCTGTAGGCGCCGGAACCTCCTGCGGCCAGCGCGACGAAGCCTGTAGGCGAAGAGGTACAGACGATCGATCCTGAAATACCCGCAGCCAGCATCTGCCGCAGTCCATGCTTGCAGGTCAAGAAAATGCCCGTCAGGTTGGTATCCAGGATCTGCTGCCAACGTTCGAGCGGCATCTCATGGATCAGTCCGCCCACATCGATCCCGGCGTTGGCGAAGATGCCATATGGCGCACCGAACTGCTCTTTGATGCGCTCCATGGCTTCGCTCACCTGCGCTTCGCTGGTAACGTCACACGCCACGCCCATCGCCCTGCCGGCACCTTCAGCCAGCGCCGCATCGGCTGCCTCTCTCGCCCGCTCGCCATACTTATCCAGGATGGCCACCCGGTCGCCGCGCCGCGCACAAACCAGGGCGGTGGCACGGCCAATACCACCGCCGCCCCCGGTAATGATCACCAGCCGCTTCTCGGCTGGAGTCATACCGGCCGATAAGCAATACAGTCAATCTCTACCTTCATCCCTTCGGCGACCATGCCCGCCGCGATCGTAGTGCGTGCCGGCTTGGTGGAACCAAACAATTCTCCGTACACCTCATTCATCGCCAGGAAGTCCCTGGGATCGGCCAGAAAGACGGAACACTTAACCACGTCCTCCAGATCGGCCCCGCAACCGCGCAGAATGGTCCGTATATGACCGAGCACCAGCCGGGTCTGTTCCTGCACGCTGATCTCCGACTCCATCTCCCCGGTTTCGGCATTCACCGGGCCCTGACCCGATACGAACAGAAAATCACCCGCCCGCACTACGGTTGAATACGGTCCTTGTGGCGTCGGTGCGCCTGCCACCGTTAAACGTTCCAGCATGAAGCTCTCCCTTATCTCACGAGAATGTCCGGATAGATTTTGCGATGTGCTAGGGTACATCGTAGTCACCCCAGTCCTCTCCGGGTTTGTTTCAAGATAGCAGTATGGCGGCATGGCGTCATGGCCGTGACCGCTCCCTGTCCCGCGTATGGAGCCGACCTCTCCAAACACCGCCAGCCTGCGAGCCAACGCGCTCTCGTTCTCTTCCGTCCTCACCCAGGGCATCACCCATATCGCGCCCGCCATGGGCCTCGTCGTCACCGTCCAGTTCGTCACCACCATGGCCGGAATCGCCTCTCCTCTCGCCTACGGCGTCGCATTCCTCATCGTGATGTTGCTGGGCGTCTGCCTCGCCCAACTCGCCCTTCATCTGCCCTCGGCCGGCGGCTACTACACCTACGTTTGCCGCTCTCTGAATCCTCGGGCCGGCTTTCTCACCGGCTGGATGTTCTTTCTCTACGATCCACTTACCGCAGCCGTAAATCTCGCCTACCTCGGCTTCCTGGTACAAACCACGTTGCGCATCGAAGCCCACATCAACTGTCCGTGGTATGTGGTGTACGTTGCTTCCTCATTACTGATTACGCTGCTCATCTACCGCGGCATCGAAATCTCCGCCGCCTTCGTGATGTGGCTGACAGTCGTCGAGATTTTCATCATCATTGTCCTTGCCATCACCAGCCTGCTGCACCCAGGAGATGGGCGCCTCCACTTACAGGATTTCGTTTCCCTCCACGACGTCAAAAAGAAGGGACTTTACCTCGCCATCGTCTTCTCCATCTTCACCTTTACCGGCTTCGAAGCAATCGCCCCGCTGGCAGAGGAAACGGCGAATCCCCGGCGCACCATTCCTCGCGCCATCCTTCTCTCCATCACGCTCATGGGCGTTTTTTTTGTGTTCACCAGCGTGGCCATCATCACCGGCTGGGGCAACAGCCACATCGACTCCTTCGCCCATTCGGCTGAGAATCCCGTCATCCTCCTCGCCAAACGCCTGTGGGGCGCAGCCTGGGTCTTCGTCATGATTGCCGTACTCAACTCCATCCTGGGCGCAGCGATCTCCGGCACCAACGCCGCCATCCGCGTGTTCTATGCCATGGGCAGAGCGCGATCCATGCCTGCGGCACTAGAGACCATCCATCCCCGTTTTCGCACTCCGGTCAATGCCATCATTCTGCAAACCTTCATCACCCTCACCATCGGCATAGCGATAGGCTTCTGGATCGGGCCCGACCAGGAATACTACTTTCTCGGCGTCACCATGACCCTGGTCCTCATCTTTATCTATTCCGCTGGCAACATCGGAGTCTTCTTCCTTTACCGGCGCGAACGGCCGGCAGAGTTCAGCCCCGTACTTCACTTCCTCTTCCCTTTGTTGTCTACCCTGTCTTTGCTCTGGGTTGCGTACAAGTCGGTCGTGCCCCTGCCCGACGCACCGCTGCGCTACGCCCCTATTTTGGTGGGTACTTGGCTGCTAGCTGGGGTCCTGGTGCTGTTGACTGTACGCCGAGCCTCGAACATGCCGCTGCTGCCCCTGGACGCCGTGGAGATAACTCCCGCCGAAGCCTCAGAGATTCCTTTTTCAACCCGATAGCAGACAGGTAGGATAGCTACCTCGATGAAATCTTCTTCGCCTCCAGCTGGTAGTCCTCAAGTCCTGCGGGCGAATGCCTTGTCCTTCCCTTCCGTGCTCATGCAGAGCATCACCCACATCGCTCCTGCCACCGGCCTGGTCTTCGTGCTACAGTTCATCACCACCATGGCTGGCCTCACTGCCCCGTTGGCCTACGCTGTGGCCTTCTTGATCGTGATGGCCACCGCGGTCTGCATGGTGCAACTCGCGCTTCATCTTCCATCGGCGGGCGGTTACTACACCTATCTCAGCCGTTCGCTCAATCCCAAGGCTGGCTTTCTCGCGGCGTGGATGTTTTTCTTGTACGAACCGCCCTGCGCCGGCGCGAACCTGGCATTCCTGAGTTACATGCTGCATAACATAGTCAAGATCGAAGCCGGCATCGACTGCCCCTGGTACGTGTTCTTCCTGGCGGCGGTCTTGTTCATCACCGTGTTGATTTATCGCGGCATCGAAATCTCCGCGACCGTGGTCATCTGGCTCACTGGGATCGAGATGCTGATCGTCGCCTCCCTTGCGCTCACCAGCTTCCTGCACCCCGGAGATGGGCGCATCCAGCTGCAGGATTTCGGTTCCTGGCATAGCTTCAGTCAGAAGGGGTTCTATCTCGCGATTGTCTTCTCCATCTCGGTCTTTACCGGCTTCGAGTCGGTTGCCCCGTTGGCGGAGGAAACCCGTGATCCACGGCGCACCCTCCCTCGCGCTGTCCTTGCCTCCACCACATTCCTGGGCGTCTTCATGGTGGTCTGCGCCATGGCCCTGCTCACCGGCTGGGGTAACAGCCATATCGCCACGTTCGCTTCCTCTACCGAGGCGCCGGTCATTCTGCTCGCCAAGCGCCTGTGGGGTGCCGCTTGGATACTGGTTCTGCTTGCCGTCACCAACTCGATCCTTGCAGTGGCCATCGCCGGCACCAACTCCGCCACCCGCGTCTTCTTTGCTATGGGCAGAGCCCGAGCGCTGCCCGCTTTTCTTGACTATGTGCACCCCCGGTTTCAGACTCCGCGCAATGCCATCGTGCTGGAAACCTTCCTCACCCTCGTCATCGGCCTGGGCATTGGCTTCTGGATTGGACCCGATCAGGAGTACTACGTCCTGGGCGTAGCCATGACCTTAGGGCTGATGTTCATTTATCTCGCCGGAAACGTCGGCGTCTACTTCTTTTACCGGCGCCAACGTCCAACGGAGTTCAGCTTCCTGCTCCACTTTCTCTTGCCACTGATTTCGTCGATTTCGCTGGTCTGGGTTGCTTATAAGTCGGCCGTGCCTCTACCCGACCCCCCAGTGCGTTACGCACCAATTCTGGCGTTGGTCTGGCTGCTCGTGGGACTCATTGTGGTTTTGACAGTACGCCGCGCTGCCGGCACACCCCTGCTCCCACTGGATGCCGCCAGCATGCTACAGCCGGGCGTCCCTGTGGTTCTGGAAAGCGCAAAAGAGGGTTGATGGCCACGCGTAAGCACTATGATGTGGCCGTCGTCGGCCTGGGAACGATGGGCAGTTTCGCCGCCGCGGAATTGGCCATGCGAGGCCTCACGGTTGCCGGCTTCGATCAGTTCACTCCCCCGCACGGCCACGGCAGCCATTCCGGTGGAACCCGCATCTATCGCGTCGCCTATGCCGAAGGTTCCGCTTACGTACCGCTGGCACAGCGAGCTGGCGAGTTGTGGGACCAGGCCGGAGAGCAACTGGGAAAGCCGCTGTTGCACCGCACCGGCATGCTCTACATGGGTCCTCCTGGTGAGACCCTCATGCGCGAGGTCGCAGAAAGTGCGTCCGCCAACCGGCTGCAGGTGGAGAAACTATCGTCTTCAGAGATCTACCGGCGCTACCCTGCCTTCGAAATCCCCGAAAACTACACCGGGCTTTTCGATCCGCAAGCGGGTTGGCTCGACGTGGATGCGGCGATCGCCTCCAGTCACGCACACGCCCAGAGCCTCGGCGTCGAATGCTATTTCGATCGGCAAGTCAAAGCATGGGACGCCACAGCAACAGAAATCCGTGTGCATCTGGAAAAGGAAACCGTGACTGTGTCCAGCCTGGTGATCACCGCGGGCGCCTGGGCGGCCGATTTGCTACGCAGCCTTCGACTTCCGCTGAGGGTGAAGCGCAAGGTCTTCGCTTGGTTCGATCCCCTGGCGCCGGAACTGTTCGCCGCCGGTCGCATACCCGTCTTCGCCTTCGCGGACCATTGGAGCTACGGCTTCCCCATCATGCCCGGCCTGGGCGTCAAAATGGCACTGCACGCAGGCGGCGACTACCTGCCCCACGCCGGTGGCGCCATCGCGTCTCCCGGGCCCGCGGACCTGGACCCCATTGCCGCCATCGCTGCGAAGTACATACCCAGGCTTGCGGGTTCATATGAGGAAGCCCACTCGCGCATCCGCCATTCAGCAACCTGCCTTTACACGATGACGCCGGACGAAGACTTCATCGTGGATCATCACCCCGAGTTCAAGAACGTAGTCTTTGCCGCAGGCTTCTCCGGTCACGGCTTCAAGTTCGCACCCTTAATCGCTCAGGCTCTGGCCGATTTGCTGCAGCAAGCCAAAACCTCGCTGCCCATCGGCTTCCTTTCTCTCGGTCGTCTATCAGGGCTTGAGCGGCCGTGAAAGGACACAGGCATTGATACCGCCAATGCCCATCGAAAGTTTGCCCGCTAATCCGGCAGGGAGCGGACATGAATCGGAGAACACAAACCCTCCATGAATGGCACTGATCGCGCGGTTGAGTTCGGCCGCTTTGAGCGGAGTCGGAAAAAGCCGCCCGCTCTCAAACCCCATGTATTGGGCCGTCAACTCCCAGCCACCCCCCGCACTCATGCCGTGTCCGAATGTCCCCTTCCGCGCTGTGACCAATACCTGGTCGGGAAGCATAGAACGCAGAGTCGCGAGCTCCGAGTAATCCCCGGGGGTACCGGTCGCGTGCAAGTCCCACGTACCCACATCGCCTGCTACGGCCTCTCCCTCAGTTAACGCTTGTTCCATCGCCGCTTTCGGACCATCAACCGACGGAGTAATGATGTGATGTGCATCCGCGCTCACTCCCACCGCAATTGGCTCCATGCCCAGAGGGTGAAAGCCGCGATCCTTCAGGTATTCCATATCCCCGATGATCCAGACCGCCGCCCCTCCGGCCACGTGGGTGCCCAACAGGTTGGTAAGAGGATTCGATACCTTCCGATTCGCCGCAAGCACACGGGCGCCGTAAAACGAGCCTACCGTCAGCGGGTGAGGCGGCGGATCGGTCGCGCCAATCACCACAACCTTTGCATCTCCCGTCTCAATGGCTTTCATCCCCAGGCGAAGCGCAACGCCAAAGGTCGAGCAAGCCGCTACCGGCGCGAAAACAAGCCCGGTAATCTTCGCCAGGATCGAAACCTGTGACGCGGGCGTGTTGTGAATGTTCCAGATAAAATTCGCGGAAACTTTCCAGGGAGGCTCAGGCGATTGCCATTTTTCCTGAAGACGAGCGTGGCGTTTGCTTCGCTCTCGCAGAACATTCAGCTTGCCGCTTTCCACGCTCCCTTCCACCGTCAAGCTATCGATCGCCGCGTCTTCCGCCAGGTATGTCTCCAACTCCGGAGAAGCAGCCATCCAGAAAGCGTTCCACGCCGCCCGCGCTTCCTCCTGTTCCGCGGCAGGCGCCAGCGCCGGGTCGGGTGGAATCTCCTTCTCGCTCTTGCCCGTTTTCAGGTACCCAACAAGTGCGGAGTTATGCTCCGGCATTGCCCAGAATGCATTCCAGCGCTTCTGTGCTTCGTAGAGGGCAATGCTGCTTTTGTAAGAAGTGTCGATCGCGCCCAATCCGGTTCCGATGTAGACGTGGGCTTGTCCGCCCAGGTCATGAAGAAGCGTGTCCAGGCCGGGGTTCTGTTCCAGCGCCTGAATAAATGCGCCAATCGCATACAGCGATGGCGTATCCATCTTCTCTTTTAAATTCTGGAAATGCCGCGGCGCAAAGTGACCGTCGATCCAGCCTCGATAATCCTCGAAGTTAAAGTCCGGCTGGCCAACCAGAAAGTTGTTCGGTCCAAACCCGTCAAACGGAGTTAACCAACTCTCCGCACCCTCCAGATTCTTTCTGAACGCAGCAACGTTCGGCGATTTTGGGGCAACGATGCCCCACCCAAACACGCCAACTCTCCTTCTCATCGAATGTCCTTCACGGTAGTCCTTAGCGTACACAAGATTCTCCAAAACTACTTTGGCAGCAGGCGCATCAGTCCTGCCGCTGCCAGATCAGCTTGCAAAAAGCTCGCTGGCTTGCCGGCAGCGCGGCTCACCGCTTCGGCCGCCAGGTATCCACTGCGGACGGCGCCTTCCATCGTGGACGGCCATCCGGTGGCGATCCAGTCGCCCGCCAGAAAGACCCGCGGCCACGGGCTCAACGGCGACGGTCGAAGCAAGTCCAGTTGCGGACGAATGGAGTACGTCGCCCGCACCTCCTTCACCACCGCAGCTTTGAGCAGCTTCGCCTGTGCGACCAAAGGAAAGAATTCCGTCAGTTCGCGCAGCGCCAGATCAATGATCTCCTGCCGCTGCATGCCGACCAGGGACTTCGACGCGCTCACCACCAGCTCGACATAGCTACCCGGTTCGCCACGCCGTTTCTCCGGTTGCAGCCGCGACTTATGAAACATCCATTGAATGGTCGCGTCCAGCAAAATCGCATGCTCCAGATCGGTGATCTCCCGATCGAACCAAAGATGAATGCCGGTGATGGGCGAGTGCTCAAAGCACTCCAGGTTCGTCGCCAATTGTTGAGCCTCGGGGTTTTGCGGCAAAGCAGGCAGCAACTTGCTCAACCCTTCAAACGCCAGTGCCAGGACCACGGCGTCGCTGCGGAAGCTCTGTTCCTGAGTCGCAACCGTCCATTGCTGCATTGCTTCCGACCACACGAACGACTCCGGCGCGGAATTGAGCTCCACATGGCCACCGCGGGACCCGATATAGTCGATGGCCCGGCTGTATAGATCGCTCAAAGGAATCATGGGGACACCCATGCGTCCCGCTCTCGGCGAAAGCAGCAGCGACTTGCGAATCACCAGCCCGGCGTACCGCACGGACATGCAATCCGGATCTTCATTCAACGCGCTCACCAGCACCGGCTTCCAGAAGCGGTTGATGGCTCCGGCACTCTGCCCATGGCGGGCGAGCCACTGAGCAAAATTCTCTTCAGAATCGTTGGGAATCCCGGCGATAAACGCACTCATCCCGCGGCCGATGGCCAGCTTGTCGGAAAAGGAAAAGGCCCGTGCACGGAGGAACGCAGGCATGTCGTGGAAAGGCGCGGGCAAAAACGAGGGCTCGAGGATGCTCCTCCGTCCGCCCGGCTCCAGAAAAGTAAGGCGGTCGAACCAGCGGATCGCATCGCTGACCCCCAGACGGCAGTAGAGCTCGATGAGGTTGACGCAGTTGCCCAGCAATACGTGCTGGCAGTTGTCGATCACTTCTCCCGTGCCCGGATGTTCGTAGGAAGAAGCTCGCCCACCAAGGTAGCGCCGTTTCTCAAGCAGCCGCACCTGGTAACCCGCATCCGCCAGGGCACACCCGGCAGAGAGTCCTGCCAGCCCCCCGCCGATGACGATGACCGAACCGATGGATGAATCCGTCAGGCCCACACACCCTGCGCCAGCGTCTTGAAAAGGCCGCATCCCAATATGCTCAGCTTCTCATACGCCGGAACGCCAATCCGCGCGGAAAAGACATCAAAATTACGCTGTTCGATGTGCCGCAACAAGCGATGATAAATCGTAACCAGAACCCACATCGCGGCCCTGCTGTCGGGGGAGATCAGGGGCAGCAACGCTTCCGCGGATTTGTAAAATTGTCCGGCACGCTCGGCCTGAATGGCAAGCACCTGGCGCTGCTCTGGCGTTAACTGGCGCCCATTGGAAATGCCCGTCATGGAATTGGGGCTCACGCCGTAGCGCTCGAGATCTTCGAGAGGCAGGTAGAGACGCCCGCGTTGCGCATCTTCCCGCACATCGCGGAGAATATTCGTCAACTGAAAGGCGATGCCCGTCTCTTCCGCAAGCTTCTCTGCCCGCGGATCGTGGTATCCGAAAATCCGAATACACACCAGCCCGACCACGGAAGCAACCAGGTAGCAATAACGATAGAGATCCGCGAACGTCGCATAGGCAGCAAACCTGGGCTCGAGATCCGTGGCTGTGCCTTGTACCAACTGATCCAGTAGCTGCGACGGAATGGCAAAGCGGCGTTGCGCGTCGAGCAGCGCGATGAAAACCGGATCGCTGGTTTCTCCGCCGGCCTCCGCCTCGTGCCATGAACTCAGCCAGCCGTCGAGCGCGACGCGCCGGTCCGCGATCGCAAAGGACTCGTCATCCGAAAGATCATCGGCCTGGCGCATGAAGGCGTAAACGGCGCAAATCGCGTCCCGCTTAATCGCCGGCAGGGCCACAAATGCGTAGTAGAAATTCTTTGCTTTCTTGCGCGCAATGGCCCGGCAGGTCGCGTACGCCGCCTGCACTTCGGCGGTCACGTCGACCGCCCTGGCACAAATTTGCCCCAGACTGCGCGTGCCGCAAGGCCCAGCTTTCTCGATTTCGTGATCACCGGACGCATGCTGAGCACGTCATATTGCCGCCGCTCGATGGCACGCAAAATCTCCAGGCCGCCGCGGCTGAACAAATCCAGATCAAGTGCCAGTTCCCGATCGACCATGGCAATCAGGGGCAGTCCCTCTTCGAAAAGTTGCCGGGCGTAGTCGACCTCAAATCGCATCAGTTCGCGAAACGCCGCGCTGGGCTCACGTCGCGCAATCGTGTTCTCGTCCACCCCATACCGCTGCATATCGTCGAGTGGCAGGTAGATCCTGCCCCGCACATAATCCGAGCTCACGTCTTGCCAGAAGTTCGCCAATTGCAAAGCAGTGCAGGTGAAATCGGAGAGCTGAAACATCTCCGCAGTGCGATAGCCGCAGGCATAAAGGACGAGCCGCCCCACCGGATTGGCGGAGTATCTGCAGTAACCCAGCACATCGTCCATCGTCTTGTAACGCATCACATTCTGGTCCTGGCGAAACGCCACCAGCAAGTCCGCAAAAGGCTGCTTCGGGATGTCGCAGGCGCGAATCGTCTCCGCGAGCGCAACAAAGACCGGATGGCGCGCCTCACCTCGATAGCAGGCGTCGAGTTCCCTGCCCCACAGATCCAACAGGGCCAGCGATTGCTCGCGGTTCCCCACCTCATCGCCCAGGTCATCGGCAATGCGGCAATAAGCATAGATGCTGTAGAAATGAGGCCGCAGCCGCTCGGGCAGGAACCACGAGGCCACATGAAAGTTCTCGTAGTGGGTGGTGGCCAGCCGCTGACAGTAGGCACGCGCCTCATCCAGGGTCGGTGCCTGTTCGGGGATGCGATATTCCGCCGGAAGCGCGGCCCAGCCGCGTTCCACCAGTTCCCGATCCTCTTGCGCACTCCCCACTGTCATACTCGGCCCTTCGTTTAAGGCTGAAGCCCTACATAAACTGTACAACTCCAAGGGCGTTAGAAACATTCCCAAGAGAGGTCCGCTGAACCGCAGATCCCTCGGCTTCGCTCGGGATGACAAAGGGAAGAACAGCGGTTCCATGAAGAGCGGCTGCAAAGACGACGCTTGTCCAGCGACCAATCTTCATGGAAGTTGCACCCTTCCCTTTGTCATCCCGAGCGAAGCCGAGGGATCTGCGGTTCAGCGGACCTCTCTTGGGAATGTTTTTCAAGTCCCTACGGAATGATAGCCGTCTTAATGTCGTTGGACCGATCCTTCAAGCGACGCAACACCGTCTCCAGGTCAGACAACTGTGCCCTACCGGTGATGTATTCGCTGCACTTGAATCGCCCGCTCGCCAGCAGATCAAAGGCCTTGCGGCACGCGGCCGGCGTGTGATGGAAACTCGCCTTGAGCGTGATGTCGTTGTAGTGCAGCCGATTCGTATCGATCTCCACTTTAGTCCCGGCGGCGCAACCGCCAAAAAAGTTAACCGTTCCCCCGCGCCGAACCATATCGACAGCCCACTGCCAGGTAAGAGGAGTAGCCACTGCTTCGATCGCCACATCCACGCCCCGGTGATCCGGCGTCAGGCCACGTACAGCAGTCACGGCATCGATCACCGCATTGGTCTGCACCACATGCGTGGCCCCAAACGTGGTTGCCGACGCAACCTGCTCATCCCGCTTGACCACCGCGATTACTTTCATGCCTGAAAGTTGCGCCACGTGCATGAACATCAGCCCAATCGGACCCGCTCCAATCACCACCACGCTGTCGCCCCGCTTGGCCCCTGTCTCCTCCAACCCGCGCACCACGCAGGCCAGCGGTTCGGTCAACGCCGCATGTTCCAGCGGCAAACTCTCCGGGACAATGAGCGTATTTTTGGCCACAATGCGAGCTGGAATGCGGATGTACTCGGCGTAAGCGCCGTTGTTGAACAGCAGATCCTCGCAAAGATTCTCCTGCTTGCGGACGCACCAGAAGCAGGCTCCGCACGGCGCCGAATTCAGCGCCACCACCCGCATCCCTGGTTTGAAGCCACGCACTCCCGCGCCCGTCTCATGCACCACGCCGGCCAGTTCATGCCCGAACAACGCCGGCGGCGCGATCATCCTGGCATGGTACCCCCGGCGGAAGACCTTCAGGTCAGTGCCGCAAGTGAGAGCGGCATGAACGCGGATCACAATCTCCCCCTTACCCGCAGCCGGGATAGGGACCCGTTCAATCCTGACGTCTTCCTTGCCGTAGAGCACGGCAGCGTTCATCTCACTGAGCATGTCTTCCTATTCTCGCCCAATCCGGGCCGACGTGCCTTCAATCACGATCTTCATCGAGGTCGCCTTGGGCTCGGAGGCAATGGCCAGGGCGGCGACCGCCTCGGCCAACGGGAAGCGGTGCGAGACCAGCCGTGTCAGGTCATATCCCTGGGCATATCCATCAAAAACCAGGCTCAGCGCCTCGTCCTGAATGTCTACCGACGCGCTATAGGACCCCATAAGCGTCTTCTCGTCCACGCAAACCGCGGCAGGATCGATAGTTGCCTCACCATGCTGGGTCTGCGCGAACAGCATCACGCGTCCACCGGGCCGGGCTGCGTCCATAGCCGTACGGATCAGAGCATTCCCGCCCACGGCCAGCATAACGGCATCCGCACCCCGGCCCTCGGTGGCATCGCGGACCACCTTCACCACGTCTTCCCGCGAAGCATCGATCGGCGAATCGAGCCCGAAACCGGCCGCTACGGCGTGCCGTTCAGGATAAAGATCCGACGTGAACACTCTGCCGGCGAAGCGTTTGGCCAACGACGCGAGCATAATTCCGATCGGGCCCTGGCCAATCACCAGCACCGTTTCATCCGAGGACAAATTCAAGCTGCGCACGCCCTTGAGGCAGGTATTCAGCGGCTCGACGAACACGGCCTGGGCAAAAGGGATCCCGTCGGGAATCTTCACCAGCCCGCGTTTTACAATCCAGTCCATCACCCGCACATAGCCGGCGAACCCGCCGCCGGAAGGTTCAAAGCCCGCGCCGCATCCTACCCGTTTGTAAACCGGACACTGGGCAAAAGTTTTCTTGCGGCAGTAATAGCAGCTGCCACAAGGGATGTGGTGGAAAACAGCCACCCGGTCACCGGCCGCAAAAAGTTCGACCCCGGCTCCCACGACAGCAATCCTACCCACCGTTTCATGCCCGAAGATGCGAGGCGCGCTGTGCGACCCGGTATGGATCTTCTTCAGATCGGTGCCGCAAATACCGCAGCTATGCACCTGGATCAGCACTTCCCCGGGGCCAATCGTGGGCACGGGAACCGACTCAATCCGCACATCATCCACGCCGCGATAGACAGCAGCCTGCATCGTCGCCGGAACAGCGAGCGGAGTCTTCCTCAGGATTTCAGTAGCACTCTGCATAGAATCTCACCCTGAATATCCAACCGACGTTGGGTCGTTTCTCACCCCGAACATCCAACGAACCTTGAGTTCTTTCCCACCCTCAATACCCAACCGATCCTGGAGTGTTTTCCACCCTGAACATCCAACAGACCTTGGCTTGTTCTCACCCTGAATACCCAACGGATCGTGGGGTGCCCCATATCTCGCTCGTTTTTCGCGAGATGTGGGATACCACAGCGCTCAACCGGCAACCTCTCGACCCTTGAACGAAACCCAAGGAGGGTTTTGCAACATACTACCCACCACCCATCAGCGGACCCAATGCCGCAGCAATCGCCACCGCGCCACTCCGGCCATTCTTTCCCACCCTCGCCAATCCCGGCCAATACCGCGGCCGTACCGCCACGTGAGCCAACAAAGCCGCCAACTGCAGCTGCCCATGATTGTCGGTATACCGGCTGAAGTCAGGCAAAACCTCGCTCGCAACATCCGAAACCGCCTTCAAACAATAAAACGGAATCCTCTGGCAGCGAGCGACCCGGGCTACGGTGGCCGCCTCCATATCAACCAGAACAGCCTGGTACTGAGTGCCCAGGCTCCGTTTCTCCGCGACATGCGCCACATGGTCGATCGTTACTAACTTGAGCGGCGGGGCGCTTTGCTCACGAGGCGGAGAATTAGTGGCAAATTTCTCATCGGTCTCCCCATCCACGACTTCATTCAAAACATACGCGCTGCCCGGCTGCATGCCGCAGGAAAGGGCTCCGGCCCAGCCAACCGAAACCAGGGCGTCCAATGGACCTCCCTCTGCAGCAATCGCGCAAGCTCGCTCCGCAGCCAGCTTCCCCATCCCGGCACAGACCGCGATGCACAAGGACCCGTCGACAGTACCCTGCCAGGCGACCGCTCCTTGGCGCGCGCGCAGCGGTTTCCATCCCTGCACCAGCGGCTTCAATTCGCCGGCCATGGCCGCGATCACGCCGACGCGTCTCATGTTGCCGGCGCGTACCCATGCGCCCGAAACCAATCAATGGCCGACCGCAACGCCGCATAGACCGGAACCACGCGGAAACCCAACTCCCGCTCGGCCTTGGCGGAGGAGACAAACATCTTTTTCTTGCCCATGCGCACGGCCTCCACGGTAGCACGCGGCTCGCGTCCGCGCAGTTTTCCGGTGAAGGTTTGGTCCCAAAGCGCGAACATCATGGCCACGCTATGCGGAACGCGCATGGTGGGAGACGGTAAGCCCGTGATCGCCGACATCTTGTCCAGCAACTGCTTCAAGGTCAGGTTCTCCCCGCCCAGAATGTACCGTTCCCCGGACCGGCCCGCTTCCAGAGCATTGGCGTGCGTCCTGGCTACTTCATGGACGTCCACTAAATTGAGCCCGGTATCCATATATGCGGGAAATCTCCGGTTGAGAAAATCCACCACGATGCGGCCCGTCGGCGTTGGTTTGATGTCGCCCGATCCGATCGGTGTCGTGGGATTGAGAATGATCACCTGCTGGCCCTCCCGTGCCGCGGTGATGGCCTCCTGCTCCGCCAGGTATTTCGACCGTTTATAGTGCCCAATCATGTTCGCGAGAGATACCGGGGTCGCCTCATCCGCCAGCCGCCCGTCGGAGAAGAATCCCATGGTCGCGACGCTCGAGGTGTAAACCACGCGAGCAACACCTTCTTCGCGGGCGACACGCAGCAATTCACGCGTACCGGTCACGTTGGTCGCGTGCATCGTCTTCGGATCGGTCACCCACAGCCGGTAATCGGCCGCCACATGCATCACCGCGTCACAGCCAGAAACGGCGCTGCGCAGCGCATCCACCTGCAACAAATCGCCGAGAACGGTTTCAGCGGGCAGCCCGGCGAGATTTTCGAGCTTGCTGGTGGGGCGGATCAGGATGCGTAACTCAGCACCGCGACGGGACAGCTCTTGCGCTACGTGGCTCCCGACGAACCCCGTAGCTCCTGTAATGAAAACTCTCAGACGTGCACCTCTATCAAAACCCGGGTGCTATGCGCACAGCGGAACTCGCTAGTCGAGTGCTTCAGGATGCAGACCAAAGCCCTTTTCGCCCGCCGCCTTCTTTTCGTTCCACTTCTTCACCCAGGCTTCCCAGCTTGCACCAGCCGCGCGGTCCTTGCCGAAGGCCAATCCCGTGATCTCGCTATACGCGAGCGAACGCTTCTCCGGGGAATCCTTGGGGAAAAACCGCACCCAGGACTGGTCGAGCGATGCTCCCGTTTTGCGATCGAAGATGTACCCTTCGACGCCTGACCCATCCTTGCAGGTGATGGTGACATCGCCGCGATAATCGAAGGCTTTCTCCAGCGCGTCAAGCACCTCTGCATCACTACCCAAAACAGGCGCCCAGCCTTCAAGATTCTCGTGCTTCGTTCCCGGCGCCAGTTCCAGCGAATCGGGATCAAGCTGTGGCGTGGTCGCACCTTTTGCCCGGTCATACGCGTGTCTCTTCCATCTGGCGCTTGGTGTCACCGGAAATCTGCACCAGCGATGGCGACGAATGACCGGAGAACTGCGGCGAATTCAGCAGATCCCGCGCGCCCTGGTCGACGTATTTATCGAAAAGGGTCGCCTTAACCGCGGCCATGAATCCGCTGAAAGAGCCAAACATATCGTTGACCGAGGAAGGCTCATATCCGCAACTGACCATGCAATTGGCGCATTTCGGATTACCCGACTCGGTGCCGTAGTTCTCCCACTCCGTTTCCTCGATCAGCTCTTTGAAGGTGGAAGCGTAGCCATCCTGCAGCAGATAACACGGCTTCTGCCAGCCGAAAATGTTATAGGCAGGGTTGCCCCAGGGCGTGCACTGGTAGTTCCGCTTGCCCATGAGGAACTCCAGGAACAGCGGCGACATATTGAACTTCCAGTGCTTCTCTCGATTCGACAGGATCGCGCGAAAGAACCTGCGGGTGCGCGCGCGGCCCAGGAAATGTTTCTGATCCGGCGCCTTCTCGTAGGAATAACCCGGGGAAATCACAATTCCCTCGACCCCCATCGCCATTACTTCGTCAAAGAAAGCACGCACGCTATTGGGATCGGCCCCATCGAAAAGTGTCGCGTTGGTAGTCACCCGGAATCCGCGCTTGACCGCCTCGTGGATTCCCTCAACCGCCTTGTCATAACCGCCTTCGCGGCAGACAGAAAAATCATGGTGCTCGCGTTGGCCGTCGAGATGGACGGAAAAAGTCAGATACTTGCTGGGCTTGAACAGCCCAATCTTTTCCTTGAGCAGCAAGGCATTGGTGCACAGATAGATGTACTTCTTTCGTGCAACCAATCCTTCCACAATCTCGGCGATCTGCGGATGCATCAATGGTTCGCCGCCGGGAATGGAAACCATGGGCGCACCGCACTCGTCGACCGCCCGGAAGCACTCTTCCGGCGAGAGATCCTTCTTGAGAATATGTGCGGGATACTGAATCTTGCCGCACCCGGCGCAGGCCAGGTTGCAGCGAAAAAGCGGCTCCAGCATGAGGACCAGCGGATAGCGCTTTTGCCCGGTCAGGCGCTTCTTGAGCACATAGCTGGCCACGGTCCACATTTGTGAAATCGGAACTGCCATCGTTTCAAATCTCCCTTATGTTCTTTCCATCGCCCTGCGGTAATCGGTCAGGGCGAGCAGAGGAAAGTAGTTCCGGTAAAGATGGTAGGAAAGATAGAAGACACGGGGAAAGCCGGTCCCGGTCACCACCGCCTGCCGCGTCGCGCCTTCACCCATGCTTTCATCCCACGAACCATCTGGCAGTTGCCGCTCGATCAGCCAGCGAACTCCCTTGGCCACCGAGTCGCTGCGCGTGTCCCCGGCCGCGAGCAGCCCGAGGATAGCCCACGCCGTTTGCGAGGGTGTGCTCGGCCCAACGCCCCGGGTTATCGGGTCGTCGTAGCTGGCGCAGCTTTCACCCCAGCCACCGTCCGCGTTCTGAACCATGCGAACCCACTCCGCCGCTTGCTGAATTTGCGGCTCGTGATTCCAAACCCCGATCGCTTCCAGACCGCGCAGCACCAGGAAAGTGCCGTACAAATAATTGACACCCCAGCGGCCAAACCAGCTTCCATCCGGTTCCTGTTCGCTATAGATGAAGCGAATGGCCTTCTCGACCCGCCGATCTTTTTGCGTGTAGCCATAGGTCGCCAACATCTCCAGGATGCGGCCGGTTATGTCGACCGTCGGCGGATCGAGCATGGCGTTATGGTCGGCAAAGGGAATGTTCTCAAACACCATCTTGGTGTTGTCTTTATCGAAACTCGCCCAACCGCCGTTCTTACACTGCATGGCGAAGATCCAGGCAATCGCGCGCTGGCAAACATCGTATTGATAGCGTTCCCGCGCGTGGTTGTCGACCTTGTTCAAGGCCAGAAGCACCTGGGCCGAATCGTCCGTATCGGGATAAAACTCGTTGTTGAACTCGAAATACCACCCCCCGGCTGCGCATTCCTGACCTTCACCGCCCAGTCGCCCTTGTGCCGCACTTCTTTCGACAGCATCCAGTCGGCAGCCTTGAGCAGCCGTGGATCGGTGCGCGGAACGCCGGATTGGCCCAGCGCATATACGGCGTAAGCCGTATCCCATACCGGAGACATACAGGGCTGCATGCGGAAAGTAGGCTCGAGATAAGCCGGGAATCCCTCGTCTTCGATGCCCAACTTCTCAAACTCATCCATGGCGCGGATAGTTTGCGGGTCGTCCATCGAGTAGCCCAAACAACGCAGCGCCAGAATGGCATTGAGCATGGCCGGATAGATGGCGCCCAGGCCATCGCTCATTTCCAGCCGTTCGAGGATCCATTTCTCCGCTTTCCTGATCGCGATGGTACGCAGAGGCCGAATATGCACCCGCTCCGCCCAATGAAAGAGCCGGTCCACGATCAGAAAGAAGTTGCGCCAGCCCAATACCTTGCTGCGATCCCAACGGAGGTGAAGCTTCGCATTGCTCTTCCCCCCAACAAACAGCTCATCGATCCCGTTTTCCGGCGCCAGCTTCTTGAATGGCTTCTTGGCATACGCGATGGAGAGCGGTACCAGGATGGCTCGAGACCAGGAAGAGATCTCGTAGATATTGAAGTAGCACCAGTTGGGAAAGAGGACCAGCTCGGGAGGAATGGCCGGCACTGCGTCGTATTCGTATTGACCGAAGAAGCAGAGATAAATCTTAGTGAAGGTATTACATTCCACTACGCCGCCATGTTGAAGAATCCATTGGCGAGCGTGGACCATCACCGGATGATCGGGAAGCCAGCCCATCAGCTTGAAAGCGAAGTAAGCTTTGACCGAAGCGCTGATATTGGACGGGCCGCCCGCATAAATACTCCAGCCGCCATCCTCGTTTTGCTTGCGCAGAATCTCCGTAACCGCGCGCTTCATCTTGCGCTCGTCGCCGGTGCCCAGCAACGTATGCACCATGATGTAATCGGATTCCAGGGTGGTGTCGGCTTCCAGCTCTCCGCACCAGTAGCCGTCGGGGTGTTGCTGCGAGAAAACAAAGTCCCGGGCCCGTGCAACGGAGGCTTCTACCTGGTCTAACCCCGCATCAATACGCCCAAAGCGGGGAACCACGGGCTGTCCACCTTCTAACGATCTACTCATTCTGGACTGACGCTCTCTCTCGAAAAACAGCTGTCTTACGCTGTATCTAGTTGGCTGCTAACCTAGCCCGCAACAGGCCGGATGGCCTGCACGATCTCCGGGGGCAGCCCAAAGCGAACATTTTCCGGCATGACTTCTACTTCTTCTACGTCTGAAAACCCGCGTCCCCGCAGGTATGCGACCACTTCGGCAACCAGAACCTCGGGTGCAGAGGCTCCTGCGGTGACCGCAACCGTGGTTGCATCCGCCAGCCAGGCGGGGTTGATCGCTCCTGAATCTTCGATCAAAAAGGCGTTCGTGCTCAGGTTGCGAGAGACCTCGACCAGGCGATTGGAGTTGGAACTATTGTTCGATCCGACCACCAGCACCAGATCGGCCTGATGGGCGACGTTTTTCACCGCCACCTGGCGATTTTCTGTGGCGTAGCAGATGTCCTGAGTGTGTGGTCCGACAATACTGGGAAATTTCGCCTTGAGCGCGTGAATAATATCCCGCGCCTCGTCCAGGCTGAGGGTCGTCTGCGTGAGGTAAGCAACCCGTTCAGGATCTGCAACTTGCAGGGCAGCGACTTCTTCTACGGTAGAGACCACCTGGGTCACTTCCGGAGCTTCGCCCAGGGTGCCTTCGATCTCGTCATGATCGCGATGTCCGATCAGCACCAGCGAATAGCCTTGGCGGGCAAACTTGACCGCCTCCACGTGGACCTTGGTGACCAGCGGGCAGGTGGCGTCGATCACCTTGAGTTTGCGTGACTTACTGCGCGCGCGAACGGCCGGAGAGACTCCATGAGCACTGTAAATGACCCGCATTCCTTCAGGAACGTCGTCGATATCGTCGACGAAAATCGCGCCCTTTTCCGCCAACTCATTGACCACGAAACGATTGTGCACAATCTCTTTGCGCACATAGATGGGGGCGCCGAACGTATCGAGCGCGATGTTCACCACATCGATGGCCCGCACAACGCCGGCGCAGAAGCCGCGCGGTTTCAGAAGGAGAACCTTCTTGACTGCGCCTTTGGACTGGGAACCACTCACCGGTGGGGATATTAGGGGACTCGTCACATCAACCAGTATACCGTGCCGCCCCTTATTTGTCTGAGACATAGACAGGCCGGACCATCATCCATCATGGCCGGCCAGCGGCCATATTGCGCCGCTACAAACCTCAAAGCCCCAAGTTAAAGACAAGTCGGCGGTAATCGACGGGTGCACCACATGAAAACTGCTTCTACACGTTCTCTTATACGGTCCTAACAGAAGTGTCATCCCGACCGAAGCGTAGCGAAGTGGAGGGACCTGTTGTTCATCATCCCGCCGCATCGAACGTGAATGGAAGCGCCACCCTCCGCTTTGTCATCCCGAGCGTACCCAGGTTTCCTATTTCACCGCTCTCACGGGCAACCACTTATGTGGTTCTCTCCAGAGAGAACCACATGCTGTCGACCGAAGCCGCAACTCCCGACAGGAAATCTGGGGAAGTGGAGGGATCTGCAGTTCTACGGACCCCTCATGGTAATGTTTTCCCCACCCACTTAAACCTTAGGCTTGCTCGCCCCGCGGCTGGTCTTCAACATCTGCTCCGCATGTCGCAGCGAAGTCTCGGTCAACTTAGCCCCGCTGAGCATCCGCGCCACCTCCTCCGTCCGCTCCTCATCATCCAGCAGCCGAACCGAAGTCTTTGTAGTCCCCTGCCGCTCCCTCTTCTCCACCAGAAAATGCTGATCCGCAAACGCCGCAATCTGAGGCAAATGCGTGACGCAAAGCACCTGCTGTGCCCGCGACAACTCCTTCAACTTCTGCCCAACCGCATCCGCCGCCCGCCCGCCAATACCAATGTCAATTTCATCAAACACCAAAGTACGGGGAACCGGCGTTTTACGCCGAGCAGTTCCCTGCCCTCGAGCCGCCCCCTCCTCGACACTGACCTTCAGCGCCAGCATCACGCGCGACAACTCGCCCCCGGAAGCAATCTGATCCAACGGCTTCAACGGCTCGCCGGCATTAGTAGCAATCCGACAATCGATGGAATCCCAACCATGTCGAGTCCAATGCTCTTCCGCTTCCTGTGCATGACCTGCACCGCAAACTTCGCCTTCATCGCCAAATCATTGATGTGCATTTCGGCAAGTTTTTCGAGCTTCGCGGCAGCGGCACGGCGCTCCGTAGTGAGCGCCGAAGCCGCCAACCTGAAACCATCCGCCGCCTTACCCCGCGCCGCGCGCAGCTCCACCAGCAACTGATCGCGGTTCTCTACCTCCGCCAGTTTCGCCGCCACATCCTGGCCATGCGCCAGCACCTCCGCCAGCGTCGAACCATATTTCCGCTTCAGCCGATGGAGCGCTTCCAGGCGATCTTCCAACTCCGCGAGCCGGTCGGGGGAAGCTTGAATCCTCGAAGCATAATCCCGCACCGTCGTGCTTACATCGTCGACCACCGCGCGCGCGGATTTTACCTGCTGCACGGCCTCATCAAACTGCGGGTCGTACCGCGCCAGTTCCTCCAGATTTTTCAACGCAGCGCGCAACGCTGCCTCGGCGGATCGGTCGCTCTCGTACAGCAACTCATGCGCGCTCATGGCGGCCGCGAGCAATTTCTCCGAATTAGCCAACATCCGCCGCTCGATCTCTAACTCTTCATCTTCTCTGTCCTTGATAGCCGCGCTCTCAATCTCATTCTTCTGGAAACTCCACAGATCGGCTTCGCGCAAACGCGCCTGTTCATCGCCCTCCAGACGACTCAGCCGCTCACAAGTCTCGGACCACTCAGCAAACGCGGCTGCTACCCGCTCCGTCGTGATGCCGGCACTTCGGTCGAGAAGATGGCGTTGCTGGGCCTGGTCAAAGCTGCCCATGGTTTCGCTCTGCGCATGCACCAGTGCCAATTCCGGAGCGAGCTGGCGCAGCACATTCACCGTGGCCGGTTGATTGTTCACGTAAACGCGCCCCTTGCCCCCGGCCTGTATCTCGCGGCGCAGAATAATCTCTGTTCCTTCGACATCGATGCCGTTGGACTCCAGCGTGGTCTCCGCTCCCGGCGTGCTTTCGAAGACGCAGGCCACAACCGCTCGTTCGGCCCCATGCCGAACCACATCGGAAGAAGCCTTATCTCCCATCAAAAGTGCCAACGCATCCACCAGAATGGACTTACCCGCACCGGTCTCTCCAGTCAGCAAATTGAGGCCCGGACCGAAGACGGCAATGGCGTGATCAATGACAGCGTAGTTTTCAGCACGTAGCTCGAGCAGCATGGCGAGGTTCGAGCGCAGCATAGCACGACTTGCCTACCCGGTAATTGGACGGGTTACCCTCCGCCGGCATCTTATGGTGCAACTTTGTTTCGCGCGCGCATGTCTGCTACCGTGAAAGAGGAAGTGATGATGTCCCCCGTTCATATCGCGGCTCTTTTTATCCTGCAGACAGACGACGCAGCAGTGCCTGTTCCCCACTCATCGTTGTCCGGGTTCAGCGCTGTCATCGACATGGTGCGCAACAGCGGACCCGTAGCCATCGCCGTGCTGGTCCTGCTGCTGATCGCCAGCCTCTACTCCTGGGCAATTATTCTGGGCAAATCTGCTCTATTTCGCCGTGCGCGCTCGCAGAGCCGCCGGTTTATGCGCGCATTTCGCAAAGCCGACCGCCTGCAGGAAATTTCAGCTGTCAGCGACCAGTTCAAACCCAGTCCTTTGGTAACTGTGTTCGATGAGGTGTACGACACCTACCGCCGCCAGACCGGTGGCTTCGGACCGCCCAAGAACATCGTCACCCTGGAACGCGCTGCCCAAGCCGCATCCAGCGAGTCACTTACCGTTCTCGAGCGGCGCCTGACCTGGCTCGCAACCATTGGTGCCGTCGCGCCATTCGTTGGCCTCTTCGGCACCGTGATGGGGATCGTGGATGCATTTCATGGCCTGGGTACAGAAGGCGCGGCCACTCTGCGCGCCGTAGCCCCTGGAGTCTCCGAAGCCCTGATCACCACCGCCGCCGGTCTCCTGGTCGCCATACCAGCCGTCATCGCCTATAACCAGTTCACCGCATCGCTGCGCGAGTTTGGCTCCCGCATGGACGACTTCTCCCGCGAGTTGCTCAACAGCCTGGAAGAGATCAGCCCCAAACAGGAAGCGATGGAGAGGGAGGCCGCAAGTGGCCTTCACCGCTAGCACCGGCCATACCCGCACCTCGCTCGCGGAAATCAACATCACTCCGCTGGTCGACGTGGTCCTGGTGCTGCTCATCATCTTCATGGTCACGGCGCCGGTTCTGCAGTCCGGCATCGATGTCTCCGTGCCGAAAACACGCAGCGTGAAAGAGATCACGCAGCAGCGCCTGGTGCTCACCATCGACCGCGATCAAAATGTGTTTCTGGGAGACAAGCCGGTCAACCTGGCTCAACTGCCCACCCTGTTACACCAACCTAAGACAGATCCAGCCAGCCAGGTCATTTATCTGCGCGCCGATGAGCGGGTTCCGTTTGGTGCGTTCGCTTCGGTCATGGATGCGGTCAAGCAAGCCGGGATCACAAACATCAGCATAGTCACCCAGCCGCTGCAGAAGACAGCGAAGTAGCCGGCCATGGCAGGGACTTATTCAAGCGAACATTCTGGACCAGCCCGATGGCATAGCCTCGCCCTTCCTCCAGTCCACCCTGATGCATGGGCTGATCGTCGGCCTGCTGATTGGCTACGGATACCTGCACAACATGTTTCACGGAAGCGAGTGGGGTGCCAACGCGTTCCAGCAAGGTGCCATCCAGGCCACGCTGGTATCCACTGCAGCTCTGCCCCTACCTCAGGATCACCCGCCCACAGACAATGTGCTGGCCACCGAAACCCCGAGTGTGGCACCAGCGTTAGAAGAACAGAAGACCGAGCCGATACCGCTGCCGGAGGCGACACCCATCCCGGAAAAACAAACCCCGGTGAAACCTGAGCCCAAGCCGCAGCCCAAAACCCCGCCGCAGCACCAGCCGCCCCCCAAGCCGCAAAACAAGGCAAATTATGGAGAAGCAGCGCCGGCCAATGTTCCTCGATCCACCGCAAGCAACAATAATGCCAATAGTCCCATCGCAGTAACAGGGGGCGATTTCGGTTCGCGCTTCGGCTGGTACGTGGATGTCATCAAACGCAAGGTGGCACAGGATTGGTACCTGCAGGAAGTAGAGCCGAGTACACCGGCAGGGGCGACAGTTTTCGTCCAGTTCACGGTCGGTCGAGATGGCTCTCCAGGCAGCATTACGTTGGCTACGCCGAGCAGCTCGCCTTCCCTCAACTCGTCTTGTATGCACGCGGTCCAGCGGGTGGATACCTTTGGTCCGCTTCCCGCCGGTTACAACGAAAGCAGCTTAAACGTGCTGTATCACTGCACTTATCCAGGCGCGCGCTAAGAGCGCGAGGGCGTTACCCGATGAGGTTACCGCTGTAACTAAGTTGGGTTTTTATCATTTAAACTTAAGACTGCGTAAGGCATGAGAGCTCTCAAAGAAATTTCCTCCCCCCATTCCGAGTTTGGTTTCTTATCCTCCTGTTTCTGCCGTTCGGCTGGAGAGCAGGCGCACAGGACTGGGTTCGCACTGGAACTAATCTGGGTGCGGCACGCATTCGGTTGGCCGCGGCTGACTTTGCTCCTGCTTCCGGCGATGCACAGACTCCGGCGCTGAAAACGACCTTCGACAGCACCCTCTATAACGATCTGAATAACGCCGGCATCTTTGACATGGTTTCCAAGAGCATGGCTCCGCCGCTTATGCCCGCCTCGCCGCAACAGATGAATCTGGCGCAATGGGCAGCGGCTCCGGCGAATGCTGCCATGGTGGCCTTCGGATCGTTTGCCGCGACGGGCGGCCGTTTGGCGGTTTACGGCTGTCTCTTCGACGCCAAGAATCCCGAATCGCCGCAGATCCTGGGCAAGCAATACAACGAAGCAGCCAGCCAGGACAATGCGCGCCTGATCGCTCACCGCTTCGCCGACGAGATCATCACCCGCCTCGGTGGCGGCATTTCCGGCATCGCCGAGACGCATATCTACTACGTCGCCACGCGAGGCGGGAACAAAGAAATATGGCAGATGGATTACGACGGGCAGGGCCAGCATGCCATCACCCACCTCGGCACCATCTCCCTTTCCCCGCGTGTCTCTCCGGATCAACGATCGCATCGCCTTTGCGTCGCTCGGACGCCAGGGTTGGGCGATTCGCATGTATTCCCTGTGCTGGGCCGCACGGTCAGCTTTCCCTCCATGGTGGGCAACACTCTTTCCCCGGCATGGTCGAGCGATGGCGCCAAGATCGCGTTCTCCGCTTCCCGTCCGGCGATCCAGAGATCTTCACCGCGGATGCCAGCGGCGGCAACGTCAAGCAGATCACGACCTTCAAGGGGCCCGACGTTTCCCCTACCTGGAACCCTAAGACAAATTCTCAGATTGCATGGTGCAGCGGCCGCACCGGCCTGCCGCAGATCTACATGATGGACTCGGATGGCACCAACGTGCAGCGCATGACGGACGGTGGCTATGCCACCTCTCCCTCCTGGTCGCCGAACGGGCAGTTCCTCGCCTTTGCCTGGAACCGCAAATACGGTCCAGGCGCACCCGGCGGGCAGGACATCTACATCATGGACATTGCCAGCAAGCGCTGGACCCAGCTCACGCACGACGAGGGCCGGCAGGACTTCCCGTCCTGGTCCCCGGACGGGCGGCACATCGTATTCCAACGCGAAAAGGGTGGTGGTTCCGAGATATGGACCATGCTTGCCGATGGCACTGAGCAGCATCGTCTCACCCAAAGGCGGAGATTCGATGCCCAATTGGAGTTGGAAATAGACGTGCCTGGCGAGCCTCGTGCGCATCAGCCGATGAAGCAGTCCGAGTCCCGGAAACGAATGAAACTAGAAGGAGAACTATTGTGAGAACTCTCGCACCACAGGCATTTTGCTTCGCTGATCGCCGTCGCTACCCTAACCTTCGCGGCCGGCTGCCACAAGAAAGCGGTGCCGCCACCGCCACCGCCGCCGCCTGAAGCTACCTCGCCCGCCCCGACGGCTACGATCTCCGTGACACCCAGACAGCATCAATCCGGGCGGAGGAGCCGTGCTGGCGTGGAAGACCACGGACGCCACGGAGATCTCGATCGACGGCATCGGCACCGTGAATGCCTACGGTACGCAGAACGTCACCCCCACCCAATCGACCACCTATCATCTGGTCGCGCGTGGCCCCGGCGGTTCCACGGATGCGACCGCGCGTCTGACGGTCACGGCCGCGGCGGCGCCACCGTCCACCGGCGAAAACATGGACGAGCAGATCTTCGAGCAGAACGTCAAACCGGCTTTCTTCGATTACGACAGCTATGAGATCCGTCCCGATGCCCAGACCATTCTGGCTCAGGACGCCAGTTATCCTGGCAGCGCATCCCACGCTCAAAGTGGTCATCGGCGGGTATTGCGACGACCGCGGATCGGCGGAATACAACCTCGCATTGGGCGAAAACCGCGCCAATGCGGCCAAGCAGGCTCTGGTCAATGGGGGCATTGCTCCGGATCGGATCCGCACCGTCAGCTACGGCAAGGAGAAACAGTTCTGCACCCAGGCGGACGAGGCTTGCTGGCAGCAGAACCGCCGTGCCGGTTTTTCGCTGGATCGATAGCGGCAGTACTAGACTTAGAGAGGAGCGGCTTCGGCCGCTCCTTTCAACGTCATGGGGGAGCATCATGCGTAACACATCATTCGCTTCACAGCCCTTGCCCTTTCTTGCCTTTTGCCTCATGCATTTGCCGTCTCCAAGGAAATGGTCCAGCTGCAAACCCAGGTCCAGCAACTGCAGGACATGGTGCAGCACCTACAGACTTCGAATGACGAGCGCATGGGCGTGATCGTCAACCTGGTGCAGCAAAACACCGACAACGTGAACCGGATGATGGCCGCGGTCAATAATTTGCAAGCTACGCTAAAGGCAGAGAATGAGCAGCGGGGTACCGGCAACACGCAGCTCTCGAGCCAGATCCAGTCGCTGAACGACTCTGTCGATGAGCTGAAGACGCGGATTGCCAACCTGACCACGCAGATGCAATCGATCCAGAGCCAGATGCAGAACGTGAACGGTCATGCCGGCACAGCCCGGCGGCGGACCTCCTCCCGCTGCAGGCATGCCGGCAAACCAGGGACCAGGTCAGGCTGCGGCACCAGCGACGCCGACCCCGGCGGCTCCTCCGGTCGACCAGCTTTATCAAAGCGCTCTGCGCGACTACAACTCCGCAAAGTACAACATCGCCGCCTCTGAATTCAGCGACGTCATTCACTACTATCCGCAGGACCCATTGGCGGGAAATGCCCAGTTCTATCTCGGTGAGATCAATTACAAGCAGGGCAAGTACGCCGCGGCGGTCAAGAATTACGATGCCGTTCTGGAGCAATATTCAGGAAATCGCAGGGCCCCTCGCCGCTGAATTGCGCAAGGGCGAATCGCTGATAGAAATGGGTCAGAAAGACGCAGGTGTCCGTGAATTACGAACCCTGGTGCAGCGCTATCCGCAGACCCCCGAAGCCCAGGAAGGCCGCAGCAAGCTAAACGGAATGGGGGTACGCATCTACGCCGCAAAACCCAGCGCCTATCCCCCAACCGCCCCTTAATTACAGCTCTCCCAGCAACCAATCCCCCGGTTCTGGAACATTCCTCCCCTTTGTCATCTCAAGCGAAGCCGAGGGATCTGCAGTGCGCCCCTCGGCCCTCCCGAATTCTCCGTCAACAAACCCTAAGCGCCCAAAGAGAAGTGTCATCCCGCCTGTCCCGGCCTGCCGTGGGACCGGAGCGTAGCGAAGTGGAGGGACCTGCTGTTCCCTCATCCACAAACCAATCTCCACTGAACGCGCCCCTCTCCCCTTTGTCATCCCGACCGGAGGAGGATGCGTCGATAACTCAAAGTTGTATGCGGAAGTTCGAATGGAACGGCGTGATTCCGGACGTTATTTCCAGCTACCCCTCTTGCCGTCCAAATACAAAAGGATCAATCTCACCGAGGCGTCATCGGGCTTAACCGTCTCTTTCAACTTACTCTTAACCGTCTTTGCAACAAACTCTTCAGCAACCGTCTCGACTCGCTTCCAATCACCCTCGGAGACAACCCCCGGCCGAGTGCGTCCAGTGCGCACAGCCTCTACCGCAGCCTTCGCATCTCCCTGAGCCGCCGCAATCCGAGCCAGTTCCAGGTAAGGGTATTGATCCTGATCATTCACCGTAAGCGAGCGCGCGCAATACTCCTTCGCATCCTCAAGCAATGCAGATACCTCACCGTGCCCTCCATCCGCCACCTGGAGCATGCGCAACTTCGCCAGGTTCTGCAGAACTCGCACGGAATTGGGAATAATCCTCAAAGCCTCATCGTAATTGTCCTGCGCCTCAACCCAACTATGATCGCCGTGCGCAAATCCCTCCCAACCAGCTTCAGCGATCCGCATCCATGCGATCCCCATCGCGTTATAGGCCTCAAACTTTATATCGGGAGAAAACGGTGCATTGCGCAAAAGCTCTTGGCCCAAATCGAGGGATTTGCGCGCAAACTCCGGGCGCCTCTGCTCTTGCTTTGAGCGTCCCGCCATCACGGAATAAAGGTAAACATGAATCGCCTGGCTTTGCCCAAGAAGTGCCCGATCACCTTTCACGCTCGCCGTATGCTCCAACTCCTGCAACTGGGTTTCCGCCGCCTCATAACCCGCATCGGTATAAGTCTTGATATGAGCGTAAGCCAGCTGCAAAGCAATCTTGTCGGCAAGCTCGGAACTGGAAGCGTTCAACGGCGTGCGCCCTCTCAGCTCCTCAAAGATGGGAATCGACTCGTTCGTCTTCCTCAACTGTGTCTTGGTAATACCCAGGTAGAAGCGCGCCGCGTCATATCGTTGATCGCTCCGGCTGATCGCGTCGAAACTAGCTTCAGCGTCTTCCAGGAAGCGCACATTGCCGCCGGCAAGATAAGCGCGTAGTGACTGCTCGCCGAGCACGAAATTGTGCCTGGAATTGCGCTGTTCCGGATCCCTAGAGAATGGCATTGGCCGTAATAGCCTTCCTGATCACATCATAAGCGAAGTCGCGAAGATCCTGTCTTTGCTGATCAGGCACCCCCAGCCGTATCGCATGTTGCACACTATCGTCCGCTTTGGAACCGCGGGTTTCAATGAAGCAAAACGCATTCCCCAGTGGCGCAACTCCATCGAAGCTGCCACCCACCTGGACTCCAGGCCTGCCGAACAACTTCGCCAGTGCAGAGAAAGGGATCTTGCTTCCAGCCAGCTCGACATCTTCGATTGGATCGGACTCATCGTCAAACAACATGGTCGTGACCAGCGCCGGAGGAACATTGCCCGCCGGAGCGAGCGCAGGATTTCGCATCATCTCCCGCGCGTACTTCAGATGGATGTTCAGGCTTTTAGCGTACTCATCCGTGGGAGCAGCGAAGGGACGAATAAGAATGATCCGCCGCCGCTTGGCGATGGATAGGAAGGTTGCGACGGTCAGGACGACAGCAAAGAGGATCACCACGAACCCAACCACCCGCTCTATCCAATCCTTTATCTCCGCCCATCTGCGATCCGCACGCTGTTTCTCCAACACCAGCGCAAGCCGTTGGCTGATCTCTTTGCGAGCCTCCTCGGTCAGCGACTTATCAGTGGCCGCGGGCCGGTACAAGTCCTCCGCCTTGGACCACATCTCCGCATCTTCGTAGTATTTGCCCGCGGCCAGGACCGCGGTCTGCGCCTCATCAGCCTTCCTGCGCGCGTTTTCCAGACCGGCAAGCGCCTCTGCCTGGCTATCAGGATCCTTGGCTGCAGCAAGAAAATGAGCTTCGGCCTCGCTCCAGTCCCCCAGCTGTGCATACTTCCTGGCAATTTCGATCTCGACATTCGGCTTTTTGGCGGCGGGAGCCTGCCTCGCCGGACCAGGGTTGGTCGCACCCTGCACGGGCAGAACGATCGCCACAGCCAGAAACAGGACCAGCGTCGCTACAGCTTTCATGCTGGCACTCCTCATCGTTTCCTAAAAATGAGCAAAACTTCGCGCTTCTGGGGATGATGATTTCGAGGATGCAAATAGGGTACCCGCGAAATCAGCAGCGGTACACAACCCAGATACATCAGCCCCACCGACTTGCTGATAGCCTTGACGTCGCTGGCCCCTGGTTTGCGCCGGCCGCCGGAGATGTTTAGCACCATGTGGCCGCCCTTACGCAACACTCGTGCGCTTTCCTGCAGGGTTGGCGTGAGGAAGCCAGCCTTCCACGCCTCGTAGGTGGAATGACGAACGAAACTCTGGCTGGCGTCGAAGGCGTACTTCTCCCAGTTGAAATAAGGCGGGCTGGAAAAAACCAGGGCCGCGCTCCGGCTGGGGAGCTGGGGCATAATATCTTCCGCGCAGCCGGCCAGAATCTCCGCACTTCCAGGAACATGTAGCTGCTTCAGATAATCCGTCATCTGCCTCAATCCGGCGACCTGCGGCGCGCACGGCTCGATACCGATGTACTTTCGCTTGCGCGCCAGGGCCCCGAGCAGCCGTCCCCCGTAGCCGGCGGAAAAGTCAACGATGGTGTCATTCGCTGAGGAGTAGCGGTCAAGCACAGCCTGCGCCACCGTGGGTCGAAAGTTCGATACGGAGGCCGCGCCGGGAAAGGTCTTCAACATGCGCCGTAAGGTGGCAGCATTGGCGCCAAACCGGTCCGGCCAAAGCGTCCACGAACGACGGATAGCCGCATGCAGCATCTCGTCGCTGCTGAAGACATCGTCGGGGCTAAGATACCGGCTAACCCGCACCGCCCACATGTGCGGCTGAAAGAAGTTCGCTAGGCGCAGGCCGGTATTGGACCCGGCAATCCCATCGCCGCCCAGAGACGCAACCGGCCGGCAGGCTAGGTTGTCATATTCCCGCCGCGCCTCCTGCGGGGTGAGCGCGTAGTGCGGGAAACCCCGCTGGCGCCAGTAGCAGAAAGCAGCCTCCGCCAACCGGGACTTTCGCCGCTCGCTCGAAGCCAGCCAATCGCGTCCTCTTATTTCCAGAATCTTGTTGTTCACGATGGCTCGTCGAGACCTCGCAACATGACCGCAGACCGAAGAAACACCGGATTCGTCAAATCGGCATGACTGGCGCCCAGGAGGGGCAATTCGCCTCGCCTGAATGGGGCGAAACCGTGCGCCCGAAAGAACCGGCTATTCCAAAACATCACCAGGGCCACTGCGTACCCGGCGTGCACTGCGCGCAGCCTGTCGAGACGCGCCTGCATAAGCTGGCCGCCGATTCCCTTTCGCTGCCATTCCCGTTTTACTGCCAAACCGTAGAAGTATCCGCCGCCCGGCTGCGGCGAGGTTGCCGCGCAACCAATGGCCACGTTGCCATGCCACGCAATCAGGTACTCGCCCGCGTGGTAGTCCGCACGCACCGGACGTTTTAGATCGACTTGAATCTTTTGGATCAGCTCACGATCCTGATCACGCGCCGCGCGAATCTCCACCTTCATCGTTTGCCGGGCCCCAGGGATTATTCTTACGTACAGGGCGGATTATATTGAGCGAATCAGTGAGCCGTGAAGGTGAGTAACTATGAGTGATGACAAATTGAATACCCGGGACGCCAAGCCGTCAGAAGCGGCCGACGACGAGTTGCGCGCTGCCATGGAAGTTCTTCAGGCAAAGCTCAATGCCGCAAAAATCGCCTACCTCAACCGCGTCGAATTGGATGGAAAGGTTCCCGAATACGAAGACGTGGCAGCCATCGCGAAGCAACTGATCAAATTGAACTATCAATTACAAAAAGCGTTATACGGAGAAGTGCGCCTGAAACTCTCTGTCGCGAAGCTGCTGCGCGCAAGTTCCCGCTAAGCAATCGCAGGAGAAATCGACGGGTGCCCCTCACTGAAGGTACGGGCTTTAGCCCGTACATGAAACCACTCCACTGATTTGGGCTTTAGCCCCTGAGGCATCGAAAATAGTCGTTGAATGCGCCCATCATTTTCGGTACACGTACGAATGTCATGAAGATTCGACCTAGCCATCTCATCGCCGTCGCATTGTTGATCCTCGTCCACGCAGCGGTAATACCGCACGCCCAGGCCTTCCAGCCGGCGCCAATACCAATCCGCGTCGTCGTTGTTACGACCTTCGAGAATGGCCAGGATACCGGCGATGCACCGGGCGAATTCCAGAACTGGGTGGAACGGTATCCGCTTACGGCGACGCTGCCTTTCCCCCAGGGTTATCACCCGCTACGTTACAACCAGGCCGATCACGTGCTGGGCATCGTCACCGGCGTCGGCAAGTCGCACGCGGCCGCTTCCATCATGGCCCTGGGTATGGATCCACGTTTCGATCTCACCCGGGCTTATTGGATCCTGGCCGGCATCGCGGGAATCGACCCGGCACGAGGATCGGTTGGTTCGGCCGCCTGGGCAAGCTATGCCGTCGACGGCGATCTTGGCTATGAGATCGACGCCAGAGAGATTCCGCCCGGCTGGCCAACCGGCATCGTGCCCTACGATCGCGCGACCCCCTACCAGCAGCCGGTGCCGGCCATCCATTCCGACTGGGCCGACCAACTATTTCATTTGAACGAAGGCCTGACCGGTTGGGCCTACCAACTGACTGCGGACCTGCACCTTCCCGATGATGCGACGCTGAAAGCCGTGCGCGCCGGCTATCCCGCGTATCCCAATGCCCAGAAACCACCTTTCGTGCTGAGGGGAGATACCATCACCGCCGACCGCTTCTGGCTTGGTTCCAGGATGGTGGAATGGAGTCAGAAATGGGTCGCCTACTGGACCCAGGGCAAAGGCATCGCCGTGACCTCAGCGGAGGAGGATACCGGTTATCTTCAGGCGCTCACCTTGCTCTCGCACGCAAAACGGATCGACTTCGACCGGGTGATGGATCTGCGTACAGCCAGCGATTACGAGCTGCCGCCACAAGGTAAAGACGCCGTCCAGTTACTCGCCAGCGAGGCGCATGACACGCTTTCCGGTTATAAGGAGGCACTCGAATCGGCTTATCTGGTCGGCAGCCGTGTCGTCAAAGAACTCGCTCAGCATTGGGAGCGCTATGCCGATCAAGTACCCAGCGCCAGGCGCTGATCGAACCATTCGCATTTACCTTTTAAGAAACCTCCACAACCGACTACCCCAAAGTGTCATTCCCTCTTAAGCGATCTCACAGTCAACTGTAAGTGGACTTCGAGTCGCGTGATGCTTTGGGGGCCCGGTGAGGATTCTCGCAGCCGTACTGTTATTGGCAATCGCTGGATGCTCGCGGCAACCGCAGCGCTTCGTACCATTCGTCGAAGACGATACCATTCTCGCGCTTGACACCAAGACGCTACAAACCTGCGTCTCGTACAAACGAGCCTCCCTGGACAAAACCGGCACGCCTATGCCGTACTGCGTCGATCTCTACAACTCAAAATAAGCATTCTCGCTTTCCCAACAGCCAGTCTCCAAGTACCCTACTCTTCGCGCTTTTCGCCAAGGGTGGGATACTACTGCCATATACTGTGGCAGCCCCAGGAATAGGCTGAAAGGAAATCGACTTGAACGCGAAACGTGAGACCGGCACTCCGGAATTGCCCAAGCTCGCGGACCACGCCACGTTTCGCCCGGGCCAACAGAATCCGTATCTGCGTATTTTCAAGTCCACCGTCTTCGTACGCGATCACGACCGAAGCCTGAAGTTCTATATAGATCGGCTGGGATTCAGCGTCGTTGCCGACGGTCGCTTTGAATTTGACCGTTGGGTAGCGATCGCCCCACCGGATGGCAGTGCGATCTTAGCGTTGGTCGCTCCCAAACGCGGCTCCGAGAATTACAAACACATCGGGCGGAACACGCACATTGGTTTTATCGCCGAAGATATCCATGCTACCTACGACCTATGGCGTAGCCGGGGAGTGCACTTTCATCATCCTCCCCAACCCCAACTGTGGGGTGGGACGTTCGCCGGCTTTTCCGATGAAGACGGCAATTCTTTCGAGTTGCTTGGCTCCGATGAGATGAGCCGGGAAATTGAGCGCCAGCGCCGCGCCAATGACGAGCGATTGGAATTCGAACGGCGCACCGCTCGGGAACTGGAAATTGCCAAGCAGGTGCAGGCAAGACTTTTCCCGCAAACTTACCCACCCCTGAGAACTCTGGACTACGCAGGCATCTGTATCCAGGCTCGTCATGTTGGCGGCGACTACTACGATTTCTTTGCTCTCGGAGAAGACCGGGTCGGGCTGTTCATCGGGGATATCTCTGGCAAAGGAATCGCCGCCGCGCTCCTGATGGCCAATCTGCAGGCCAATCTGCGCAGTCAGTTCGCCCTCGCACGCGAACAGCCGCAGCGCTTCCTGCAGTCCGTCAACCGGCTCTTTTTCGAAAATACGGTGGACAGCGCCTATGCCACCGTTTTCTTTGCCGAATACCACGATGCTGCGCGACGCCTGAGATACACAAATTGTGGGCACCTCTCCGCTCTGCTGCTCCGCAGCAATGACACCGTGGAATGGCTCCCCTCCACCACCACGGTGCTGGGACTCTTCAAGGATTGGGCAGGCCCGACGGTGGAATGCCAACTCTTCCCCGGCGATATCGTCGCCCTCTACACCGATGGAGTGACCGAATCGTGCAACGCCGCGCAAGAGGAATTCGGAGAACAGCGCCTCGTCGATTCAGTCAGGCGGCATCGCGAACAAGCCGCACAACCGCTCGTCGATTCCATCATCGCGGACGTCCAGCAATTCAGCCCGGAAGAGCAGCACGACGACATCACCCTCATTATCGCCAGGTGCAGGGTCGACTCGTAGGCAGCAGAATGGAACCAGTGAAGATCAGAAAACTGTTCGTTCTGGTGCTCTTCGCTCTCGTATGTTTTACCTCGCAGGCATTTCCAGCAAGTGCCCCTCCCTTGCATGCATCGGCCGCCGCCGACAAGGTGCTGGTGCTGAAGAGCCAAAGGAAGCTGTATTTAATGCAAGGCGGCAAAATTCTAAAACGGTATAAGGTCTCACTCGGAGGACATCCGGTCGGTCCCAAGATTAGAGAAGGTGATCGCAAGACTCCGGAAGGGAAATATGTCCTTGATTGGCATAACACGGAAAGCCAGTTTTACAAGTCCATTCACATTTCCTATCCCAACGAGAACGATCTGGCGCGCGCCGAAAAGCGGGGGGTACCGCCCGGCGGGGATCTGTTCATTCATGGGCAGCCCAATGACTTCAACGGCCCGGGGAAGCAACCCGGTGACTGGACGGATGGCTGCATTGCCGTGACCAACAAAGAGATGGACGAAATCTGGCGAGCGGTGGCAGATGGCACCCCAATCGAAATCAAGCGCTAGAAAGAAGTGCTTCCTGGTGGACCATGCGAAATGCGCGACTCTCATGCTTTCTATCAGGACCCGACTTTAGGAATTCATCTTGGAAACTATACTTAGCGTTCCCAAACAAGATTGTCATCCCGAGCGAAGCCGAGGGATCTGCGGTGCGCCCCTCGGACTTCCCAAATTCTTGAGTTCTCACGCAGACTCCGGTCCAATTTCTGTCCCGACCACGAATCAAAGGGTGCCCCATATCTCGCTCGTTTTTCGCGAGATGTGGGATACTACGGCTGCCGATCTACATTCTTCGGCTCCCTAGGGACAGCCGCGGGTTCTCACGCAGACTCGTTGACCCCTGCGGCTCTACTGGATCAGCTGTTGCAGGCCCTATTCCCGTCTACCTGCATGAGCCGCTCCCCTCGCGTACGGGTAGCCCTCAGCCAGCTCCACCTCGAGCTTTCCATCGTGTTCATAAATATCCTCCAGGAAATGAATGTCTCCGTTCTCCTGAACAACCGCGGTGTCGTACACAACCAACACCGGCACCGGCGAAGCAAGATTCACTCGTACGTTATTCCTTCCCTTATGCATCGCGTGCTCAACTTGGTCCAGACTCCAACCGGGTTTGTCGCGCAGAAGCCAGGCGGCAAGCTTGGCCGGTTCCTGCGCGTGAATGCACCCGTGACTGAAGATCCGCTCCGTATCGGAGAACATATGCACGCTCACCGGGGTATCGTGGATATAGATATTGTGCTCGTTGGGAAGGATGAACTTGATCAGCCCGAGCGCATTGTCCGGGCCCGGTGGCTGCCGCGCCGTTAGCTCTCCGGATTGCAACTGCTCCAACATGGCAGGAGTGACATTCCCCCTGCTCATGACCTGCCCGCTCGCGCTGACCAGCTCCAGATCATTTTCCTCCAGAGAAGAATCCTCTCTCAGGTCCGGAAGGATCTCGCTGCGCAGAATGGTTCGTGGAGGATACCAGTAGGGACGAAAGACAACATACAGCATTTTCTTTTCGAATATGGGCGTCTGGAAATCGTAATCGTCGCCTACAGTCACCTTCATGGTAAAGGCGGGTTTCTTTCCTGCGGTGAAGGCGTAGAGGCGGAATTCTGGAACATTGACGACAACCGCGGGCTGTCCAGGGTCATAGGGCAGCCAGCGGTATCGTTCCAGCCCTAGACGGATCTGTGCAACACGGCCGCTCAGGGGCACATTCATCTCAGCAACGGTATCCGAATCGAGCACACCCGTCGGCGCTAGACCATGACGACCCTGGAAGTGTTTGACCGCATCGACCAGGGCTCCCTCATAAATCTTCGAGTCAGGCGGAATCGTAACACTCTCCGGCATATCCCCCAACAATCGCAATAACCTTGTCAGGCGTGGTATGCCCGCATACTGACCGCCCGGAGCCAGCCGTGTGGGCGCAGGCAGCTTTTCTCCATCGTCGCGTTTTGCCAGCTCCACGTAGTGCGGTAGAGCGTCGCGTAATCGCTCGTAGCCCGGAAAGGGCGGCTCCAGCGTCGCCACCTCCTCGTGCAGACCGGAGCCCTCAACCAGGCATTCGCGGAGGAAGCTGGCCAAATCAAGCTTCTTCCCCGAAACATCAAATTCGAAATCCAGGTGCTGCGGGTTCATTCTTCCCACATGCAGATCGGAAAGATAGCGCATGATGCAGACGCTAAGGGCTACATCGAAGCGGGCTTCCTCGGCCTCTTCATGCGGACCTCGCAGCAATGTCAGCCGATCCGCCCAGCGCGTCGCGTCGTAATCTTCAGCGCGAAGGCCGTCCCGATCGGCGTCCTGCAGTATCTGTACAAGTTCAACGGCCTGCGAAGTAGGTTCACCTCCGCGGACCCACGCCAGCCGGTATCCGGAAGGCCGGTAAAAATTGGTGAGTTGCGAGCGGTAGCCGGAGAAGTTGGGCCAACGAAGCTCACCCAGGTGGCCGGAAGCGACGATCGCGCTCACCCTGGCGGCTACACTCTGCGGCTTCTGTGCGGAGGCCTGCCCGCAGAGCAACAGAGATGCGGCCAGAAGTAGAATGGCAATCTCAACCCGTCTTCTGGAACGCACAAGTCCATCCTGGGGAACGACGCAACTCCCCCCTTTAAAGTAAAACTTCAGGTGATTCGCGGGCACGCAGGCCCATCATAACAATCGAATGTTTCAACTTCGTTTGGCAGTTTACTGTGTGGGATGTTCCGGCCAGGGATAAGGAGTCCAGTCTTTAATCAGCGGCTGGCCCGGACCCGGGCGCCACTGCGAGTCTCCCATTCCGCGTTGGCGGAGCCTGGTCCAGCGTTTTGCCTCCCGCGTAGCGCGGCCCGGCGGCGCGTCCCACGGTTCGCCCGAGATCGCATTCAGGTCGTAGATGACCTTGCCATCCTTGATCGTGAGCTCGCAAAACATCTTCTCCGTTCCCTTTACCCGCGTACTGTACGCATCATCGAAGCCAAAGTCTCCGTGTTGCAGGCTGATCACGGCGACATCGGCAATCGCTCCCACGGAGAGGTTCCCCAGCTGTGTCTGAAGAATCTCGCGCGCTGGATTCCAGGTCATATCCCGCACCACCTCCTGCAACGGCATACCCATGGCCAGGTACTTATCCCCGATGTTGAGCATGTCCTTCATGCCGGCATTCATGCTGTCGATGTGCAGGTCGGTGGAGATCGAGTCGGGCGCGAAACCAGCCCGATAGAGTGGGATCGCGGTGAACCAGGCGAAGCTCGCCTGTCCATGGCCGACATCGAAGTAGATACCGCGAGCCCGGCCCTCGCGCATGCCACACCCCGGGCCGCCTGTCTTGAAATCCTGCTCGCCACGCTCGCCAGAGAAGGCATGGGTATAGATGTCGCCTGGCCGCAGAACGGTCTCCAGCAGTTGACAGAGCGGCCGCTCGGTACGGCGAACGCCGAAGTCGATCATTACTGGAATATGGGCGATATTGCCTGCCTTCACGGCTTGCTCGTAGGGTGTCCACTCCGGGCCGACAAAATGAGCGCTCTTGATACCCACAATGACTCCGGGATACTTGAGCGCCATCGTCGCGGTGGGCTCGGCCTGCATATCGGCGAGATTATTCTCATATTTGCCCCCGCGCATACCGGCGCCGACGATATTGAGCATAGCCAGCACGCGAGTCTGCGAGCGGTCGATGACTCGATCCTTGAAGTCAGGAAAACTACGCCAGCCGGACGAGCCCGCATCGACGATCGTAGTGACGCCGTTGCGCAGCGTAAAACCATCAGGATAGACGCTGAGGTCGCCGGCGTAGGAATTGCGCTCGCCAGTGCCTGCATACACGTGGGTATGGATATCGATCAGGCCCGGGGTAACGTACATGCCCGAGACCGTGACCGACTTGACCGCATACTCGGCGGGAATATCCTTGGCCACTGCAGCGATCTTGCCATCCTTAATGGCCACATCGAACACTTCATCGATGTGGTTCTTGGCATCGATCACATGCCCACCTTTGAGCACCAGGTCGTAGTCCGGCGAACCCTCCTGTGCGCCTGCGGAGGTCACGCCTACAAAAACCGTTAAGGCAAGCACGCGGAGCAAGCGTATGTTCATAAGGCCTCACTGGTGGGAAGTATATAAACGAACGGTTATTAGGGAAACCCACTGGAGGGATCTGCAGTGCGGCCCCGTAACAAACCTGAACACTTAAACAGAAGTGTCATCCCGACCGGAGCGAAGCGTAGTGGAGGGACCTGCTGTTCCAATCCTCCACTAACCACCTTCGACTGGAAGCGCCACCCTCTCCTTTGTCATCCCGACCGGAGCGTAGCGCAGTGGAGGGATCTGCAGTGCGCCCCTCGGCCTTCCCAAATTCTCCATAACAAACCCCAACCCCCAAACAAAATTATCATCCGGCTACTTCTCCACCAGCAACCCGAAGAGCCTCGGCGACAGCCTTCTGGGCGCGCCGCTCGCGCGCCTCAGGGCTCTGATAATAAAAAATCCCCAACAGATGACCCCGCCGCTGTATAGGCGTCATCGCCTTCCACCCTACCAGTGCGAGTGGTTCTCGGCGAAACGCCACCTGCAGGATAGGCGGAAGAATCTTCTCCCCCTCAATCGCCAGCATCATACGTTCCATCATCTGTTCGGCGCGCCGCACCCGCGCCTCCCCACTTTTCGGTTCGCGTACGGTATCGCTGATAAATTTCCGCACGGAATAACTCAGCGTCTCGAAAAAGCGAGCGACTGCGCGCTCCTGCTTAAGCAGCCGCGCCAACTCAGGAGGAACCGTATCTTTCCGTTCCTCGAGATCCGGTTCGAGAACAAACTCCGCCATCCCTCCGGCATACACCTGAGCACCCTTCTGCATCGCCTTATTCACCAACACACAATACCCCTTCGCCTTCGAGCCAAAAAGCGACGTGCGAAAGCCGAAGCCATTGATTGTGCCCTTGACGCGCTTGCCCCGGCGCGTCTTCCATACTTTTTCCGGCACAAACGGTACCCGTGCGATCACCCACTTCAGGTTGCTGCCATCTGCCTCCAGCAGGGCCCGGAACCGTTGACGCGTGCTCATGCGCGTAATCCTATCATTCGGTGCACCTTGACCCTGGACCCGGCGGACTACTCCAAAAATGACAATGTAAAGACATCCCGCTTACAAATCGGGAGCGCGTTCCATCGCACACTGAGAGACAGCAACATGACTGCCGACCCAGCCCACTTCGCACAGACTTACTGGGATACCGCGGCGGAAACCTATGTCCAGGACTTTACCGGTACAGGCATTGGAGAAACACGGCGCCAGGCCGTGTGGAGACGATTGGACAAAATCTTCACTCCCGGCCAGAAACTACTCGAACTGAACTGCGGCACCGGCATCGACGCGGTGCACCTCGCGGAAAAGGGCATGCAACTCGTCGCCTGCGACATCTCGGCCCGCATGATTGACCTTGCCCGGCAACTCGCCACTTCGACAAGCACCAACGAGCAGATCGACTTCAGAGTTCTCCCAAACGAAGAGATCGGTTCTCTCCAAGGTGAGAACATCTTCGATGGGGCCTTCTCAAACTTCTGCGGCTTGAACTGTGTGGAGGATCTCCCCGCGGTCGTGCGTGAGCTGACGCGCCTGGTCAAGCCCGGAGCTCCGGTTCTCCTCTGTATGATCGGACGCTTCGTTCCCTGGGAAATTGTGTGGTTCATGGCGCGTGGAAAGCCCGGGAAAGCGCTACGCCGGCTTCGCGGAAACAACTTCCGTCCCTCCGATCCGGGGACCGTCCGCATCCAGCGGCCATCGGTAAGGGAAATAGCGCGCCTCATGTCACCCGCATTCAGCCTGAAGAGATGGAGTGGCGTTGGTATCACCGTCCCACCCACCTATACACAGAATCGAATGCAGCACTTTCCGCGCATGATCAAAGGATTGGCCGGTATCGACCGCCTGATCGAAGACCTTCCCCTCTTTCGCCGGATGGCCGACTGCGTGGTTCTGGAATTCGAATGCGTAAAGCCGCAGAAAGGCACGCCATGACTTTTAAGCATCGCGTAGCTCTCGCGGTCAGGCGAATTTTTCTGGGCAAACTGAACCAGCCCCAACAATGCAACATTGGAATCGATGATCCCCAGGCAGAAGTAAGGGTCTGGCTCCACGGGATCGGTGCTGCCCGCGACGTAACCTTTACCCACTCGATCGCCTGCGCTGCGCCGTTCACCATTTGTATCGGAGGCGGCATATGGCCCTCCGATCGAACTCCGGGAAAGCGATTGGCGCTGCACTTCCGCGAGCACACCAACGAACAGCGACTCCTGGCAGAATTAACTCTTCGCCATACGGCCACCATCCTCACCAAAGGGGCCGCCTTGCATCTGTTCCAGGTCGACAGCTGCAAAAACTACTGTCTGCCCAAGGGACGCCTTTGGGCTCACTATTTGCATCTGGCCTATCTCCAGTCGCGAAGCACCTCCCATGTTCGAATGTCCGCCTGCGAGGCCCACGCCATGATCGCGGCATTCATCTGCCCTCGCCCGGTAGTTCTGGTGAGTGCTGTATCGGGGGACCGCAGCAACCTATTCCCGATGAACCTGCTCGGCAGCTTAGGCGACGGATACTTCGCCTTTGCCCTCGATAGCACCAGACTGGCCGCACCGCTGGTGGCATCCGCCGGGAGGGTTGCCCTGAGCACCATCCCCATGGAGCACTCTGAAGCCGCGCGGCAGCTGGGAAAGAATCACAAGCAGAAATCCATTTCCTGGAACCAGCTTCCCTTCTCCACCAGGCCGTCGACGTCGCTCAGCATTCCAGTCCCCTGCTTCGCCTCGCGCGTGATCGAAATGCAGGTCGAGACAACGCGCAATCTGGGCAGTCACTCATTCTTCGTCGCCCGTATTATCCGGGACGAGCGGCGCAGTGATGGCCCTCAGTTCTTCATGATTCACGGCATCTATCAATCCTGGCGCCTGGCAAACCATCAGGAGCCCTACGCGGCTGCTCCCGATCTCGTTTCCATTCCCTGACCGGCTTTCACTCCTTCGAAAATTCCCCGTTAAAAACAAAGCACTAAACTGGACCTATGCGAACCATAACCCTCGAAGAACATTTCGCCAGTCCAGGATTTCTCGACGGCCCCGGAAAAGACCTCAAAGAAAAAGCCCTTCGCTTCGGCGCCCGCGCCGCCTACCTCCTTGAACAACTCACTGACCTCGGAGACAAGAGAATCGCCGAGATGGACGCAGCAGGCATCGATATACAGGTGCTCTCGCTCACCTCTCCAGGTGCGGAGCAGCTCGAAGCTCCCGAGGCTATCACCCTGGCGCGTGAAGCGAACGAATTCCTCGCAGATGCCGTGGCAAAAAACCCAACCCGCTTTGCGGGATTCGCAGTCTTACCCACCGCGTCCCCGGATCGTTCCGCGGAAGAGCTCGAGCGTATGGTCCGAGACCACGGCTTCAAAGGCGCGGTCATTAATGGCCACAACCGCGGACGTTATCTCGATGACAAATTCTTCTGGCCGATTCTCGAGCGGGCAGAGCTGCTGGACGTCCCCATTTATCTTCATCCAACTCCACCTCCTCAGGCAGTGATCGACGCATCCTATGGAGGTTTTGCGCCAATCGTAACCGAGATGCTTGCCGGCCCGGGCTGGGGTTGGCATATCGAAACCGCACTCCACGTCATTCGCATGATTCTCGGCGGAGTCTTCGACCAATATCCAAAACTACAGATCGTAGTCGGTCACATGGGCGAAACCCTTCCCTTCATGTTGCAGCGGCTCGACGTGATGCCCATGGCGATGACGAAGACCAGGCACGCCATCAGCGAATATCTTCGACACAATGTCCACTACACCTTTAGCGGCTTCAACTTCACGCCGACATTTCTCGACTTGCTCCTTCAAGTAGGAGTCGACCGCATCATGTTCTCCGCCGACCACCCCTATGCATCCATGGCCCAGGCGCGTGCCTTTCTCGATCAATTGCCGGTATCTGCGGCAGACAAAGAGCGAATCGCGCACGGCAATGCCGAGCGTCTTTTGCGCTTATAGCCTCGTCCGAGTTCATTAGGGAACCTATGAACGGAATAGCCCTTGACATGTTACAAAGCGAGGGTTTATCTACTTGGCTCGAACCTTGCAAGCGCACTTGCATGTTGTCTTTCCAGCTAGTTCATTACGGAACTAAGCAAACGCAAGCTTCAGACTTCTGAACTTGCAACAAAACGAAGGGTGCCCCATATCCCCGATATGGGGCACCCGTAATGTTGTTGCGGAGCTTAATTTGGACAAGTCCGTGGTCCGCATGAATCGCATGCTCGCGATGTGCCTGCTCGCAATCTGTGTTCTCGCAACTACCCCGAGCTTTACCCAGGTCCCAACCACCGGCCCATCGGAAGACCCAGCAAACCTCCGCGGTCCCAGCTTTATTCCAGACGCAAAATTCACCGGCGCAACTCTCGCCGGCTGGCACACCCTGGGACAAGCCGACTGGCGTGTCGAGAACGGAGAGTTGATCGGCAAGGCGACCGGCAACGGTTCCTGGCTGGTGCTCGATCATTCCTACCAGGACACGGGTTTCTACGCCGCCTTCCGTTGCACCGGCGTCTGCGATACCGGCATCCTCCTCCGTATGACGAAGACTGCCGCCGGAATCAACGGTACTTACCTATCCATTCGAGGCACTGAAATAACCGGGGAGAACCTCACCCTCGACGCTCAGGGCAACATAGTAGATAGAGAGAAGCTGGAAAATGCCGCAGGGATGATCCGGTATGCTCCTCCGCGTCTTGACCCCACAGTTCTTCCCCCATCGACCCTCGTGACCGTCCCCAGGTCCTATGTCGGGCTACGCAACGGAGAGTGGGAATGAGATAGAGATCATCCTCGATGCAAACATCATGCGGACCTATTTGAACGATGGCGGACGTGGCATCAGCGCCGCAACCGCCGATGATGATATGGACGCCTACGGCCCCATCGCCCTCTATGTCGGTAAGGGCAGCGAAGTGCGCTTCAAAGACGTCTCGTACAAAGATCTAGCCGTCAAAGTGCAGCCCCTCGAGCAAGTAGGAAACCGCTTTCGCATGCAGCGTCTCACCCCCTTCTACTACAACTGGTCTGCAACCGCCGCGGACTTCAATCATGACGGCAAACTTGATCTGATCTCCGGAGCCTACCTCTACTACGGTCCCGACTTCACCACTTTCAGGGAAATCTACCCCGCGCGCACCTTCAACCCATCGAACGAGTACTCCACTCCCATGCAACATGCCTACGATTTCACCGGCGATGGCTGGCCTGACGTCGTGGCCACCAGCGGGGGCGTTTACCTCTACGTGAATCCGGCAGGCGAAGCTCGCCGCTGGAAGCGATACAAAGTTTTGCCTACGGTCCAGAGCGAGAACTCACTGCTCGCAGATATCGACGGCGACGGCAAGCCGGAGCTGGTCTACATAGCCGATGGATACATGCGCTACGCCAAGCCTGATCCCGCAAATCCAACCGGAACCTGGATCGCCCATTCGATCTCTGAGCAAGGCCAATGGCCGGCTCACGGAATCGGAGTCGGCGACATCAACGGCGACGGACGTCTCGACATCGTAGGAGCAAAAGGCTGGTGGGAGCAGCCTGCCGCTGGCGGAAGCGATCAGCCGTGGAAGTACCATCCGGAGGCTTTCAACCGGCCGGGACGCATCGGCCCAGGCGGTTCCACCATCGGAGTCTATGACCTAAACGGCGACGGTTTGAACGACGTAGTGACCGCTCTCGAAGCGCACGGCTTCGGCCTCGCCTGGTTTGAACAAAAGCGCGCCGCCAACGGAGACATCTCCTTCGTCCGCCACATGGTGATGGATAACTTCAACACGCAGAATGCCGGCGGCGTCACGTTCACCGAACTGCACGGCTCAGCAGTGGCCGATGTCGATGGAGACGGCATTCCCGACTTCATCGTTGGCAAGCGGCAATTCTCCCACAACGATGACTACCTGGATCCCGACGTCTATGGTCCACCCGTCCTCTACTGGTACAAGACCGTGCGCGATCCAAAAGAACCTGGAGGAGCGAAGCTGGTGCCGAACCTGATTCACAATAGTTCCGGGGCCGGCTCCGACGTCCTCGCCATGGATCTGAACGGCGACGGAATCCTCGACATCGTGACCGCAACCAAGCGTGGGCTTTACATATTTTGGGGCGAGAAATAGCAAGACGTAATGAGGAGGAGTGCACCATGAACCGCAGGGATTTTCTAAAAGTCGGTGTCCCGATGGCCACCAGCCCATTGTGGTTGCCGCATGTGAGCAGGGCGCAGGCAGTCGCGCCCCTGCCCCCCGCCGGCGCGGACGGCTGGATCTCGCTGCTCAACGACCGCGACCTGTCAGGTTGGTACACGATGCTGCAAACCTCGGGCCGCGATGTTGCCCAGGGAAAGAAGATGGTGTTAATCGAGCAGGAAATGCTTCATGTCATGGGCAACGAAGTCGGCGTCGAAAAAGCCGAGCCTGGTTATATCGCGACCAACCAGGAATTTGAAAACGTTCACATCCGTGTCGAATACAAATGGGGAGTGAAACGCTTCCCGCCCCGAAATTTCACCAAGCGTGATAACGGCCTCCTCTACGGGTTAGTCGGCCCCGACAAAGTTTGGCCCAGATGTGTTGAATGTCAGATCGAAGAAGGCGATGTAGGGGACTACTTCCTCGTGGACGGCATACGAGGCGTGCAGGCGCAACACGGGAACGGCCTCTTCGGGCAGGGCCTCGGCCCCAACGGATGGACCGGCCCTGTACCGGGCCCCAAGCCGGGCGCACCCCCACCCGAGCCCACGAGCGACCGCAAGATCAAGGACGGAAATTTCGAAAATCTCGATGATTGGAATGTAGTCGAGGTCATCTGGCAAGGCGATCGATCGGCGCACATTGTCAATGGAAGGTGCGTGAACGTTTGTTCCATGCTGCAGCAGCCTGATCCGCAAAACCCAGGCAAGTTCATTCCCTTGACTCGGGGAAAGATCGCCATCGAGATCGAATTCGCAGAGATTTGGTACCGCAGAATCGAAGTCAAAGCCCTCGCCTGATATCCTGCTCCCCGATGGATCGCCTATCGATCGGAAGGCAGGAGAGATTCATGTCCGCACCCTATCGCCCCTACCCGCGCCTCGTAGGTCAGCTATTCTTGCCCGCAGCCGCGCTGACCGCCTTGTTCGTAGCTCTTCCGGTCGCACTCCCCGCCCAAACCGTACCGCCTGCGCTGGAGTCTCCGGCTGCGCAACCGCCGCGGACAGGTCCCCACGGGGAAAAGATTCCCGGCATGCCCAAGTTCCACGATCCCGCGCCCTACGACATTGACGAGCACACCGGCTACAAACAAATCTTCGACGGCAAGACCTTTACCGGATGGGACGCGGACCCCACCATCTGGCGCGTCGAAGACGGCGTCATGGTGGGTGAAACATTCGAGGGTAAGGCAAAAGGCAACAACTACATCGTGTATCGCGGCGACAAAGCCCGCGACTTCGACCTCAAGCTGCAGATGAAAATTGAAAAGGGTGGGGGAGGCGGCATCCAGTACCGCAGTCTCACAGGTCTACCGTGGACACGGCAGCAGCCCGAGGGTCAACCACCTTACGACCTGAAGTTTATGATGACCGGTCCGCAGGCCGACTTCTGGTTTCCCGTCACTGCACGAACTTCCTCCTACACCGGCCAGTGGTATTCCGAAAATACCATGCAGGGCATCCTCGCCTATCGCGGCCAGGTAACCCAGGCGCTCCCCGGCCAGACCAACCGCCTCGTCGCGACCATCGGTGACAAGCAGGCCCTGGGCGGCTACGTGAAGGTGAACGAATGGAACGACTACGAGATCATCGCCCGTGGAGGAGTCATGATGCACATCATGAACGGTCAGTTGATGGCGGTCTTCATCGACGACAATAAAGACTCCGTCAATAATCAACCGGGCCTTATCGGCTTCGAGATCGAGAGCCAGCCGTGCAAGATCTCTGTGCGCGACATCTGGCTGCGAACCTTCGACTGAGACCCGGCTACTTCTTTTCCCGCATCCACGGAGTAAAGGTAAGCCCGACCAGGATTCCATCTGAGTCCTGGAACCGGCTCACTGTCTGACCCCATGGTTCCTGCTTGTTCTTGATCAGCATTCGATAGCCCATCGATTCGAGTTCCGCAGTGGCCCTCTCGACGTTCTCGACATCGAACTCGAGCCAGGCCTGGGGCACCGGCAAATGATCCGGCCATGTGCTCTTGCCAAAACAAGACTCGGCCGCATGCGAGAGTGGCCAAAGTGCGAACGTCTTTGCGCCCGGAAGACCGTCGGTATGGAGATACCCGCCCTCCTCCTCCTTGAAGGGAATCTGGAGCGTCTTAACATAAAGTTTGCGGCTCGCATCCGTATCGCGCACGATCGGCCCAAACCCCGCGATGAACAGGATCTTAGCTTTTTCCAGTCCCTGCATAGCATCTCCTATCTAATTTGTCGCTGGTATTCCTGCGCATCCGGCACGAGGCTTGATATGGCCAGCACAGCTGCTAAGAGCAGCGGCATGCCCCACACGCCCTTCGGCCCCGCATGCGAGATCGTCACGCCGCCGCACAGGGCACCGCCAACAAATGCGCCCCAGGCGAAGGGGATAAACCTCATCTCGGACCGATTCATCGATGCCTTGGCGGAGCCCGGCTCGACCAGCAGGCTCAGTAGGCGAGTGAGCGTCCCTGTCAGATAGGTCGTGTGCAAACTGATCCCATCCGTTCGGGAAACGGCCCCGTTTTGCAAGCCAAGAGCAACCGACATACACGCGATGAAGGAATACCGATGGTGCGCCATCAACAGAAAGGGACTGACAAACATCAGGGAGATCTCTGCTCCGAGCACATAGTGAAACCCTCTGCTACCAAAGGGCTGCTCGGGCGACGTGCGTAGCCTTAGCGCGGATGCGGTGGCGCAAAGAAAGCAGACTACCGCGAGGACGGGCTCCCATACGCGTCCTCCCGTGGCAACTGCGATCGCTGCCAGTACACAGTTGCCGGTTGTGTGCCCGGTAAAGCAACCCACTAGAAGGAAGCTTGCAGCATCCCCATAGCCGCCCACGGCAACCAGAAGCAGCGCTCCCGTCAGATCCCGAACGGACATCCGGACTGGGATTTTGTCGACGGAAGTTCCCACCATTCACGCTCCTATGCGCGTAATCGTAACACCGGGCTATTCCATGTCCGCATCAGGCGCGGCCATGTGTTTGAACAACCAGATTCTCGCCAATGCCCAGTGACGCTTCACCGATCGCGGAGATATCTCCAGGATCTCGCCGATCTCCTCGACAGAGAATCCTCCGAAGTAGCGCAGCTCCACAACTTTCGCCTGCCGAGGATCCACTTGTTCCAGAGTGCCCAGGGCATCATGTAAGGCAATGACTTCCTTGGACCGCTCCCTGGACATCATGAATCCCTCTTCCAACTCCACACGATCGAGCTCTCCCGCTCGCCTCTCGGCATTGTGTGCTCGTGCGTGATCGACCAGCAAGTGGCGCATGACATTTGCAGCAAATCCGATAAAGTGTTGCCGGCTCTGCCAATCAACGTTCTCTCGAGCAAGCCGCAAATAGGCCTCGTTGATAAGAGCTGTCGGCTGTAGTGTGTGATCGGACCGTTCCCGCCGCATATAAGCCTTGGCGAGTCGATGAAGTTCCTTATAGACGAGGGGCAACAACTGCTCCGCGGCCTGCTCGTCGCCGTTCTTCATGGCCCTCAACAGGAGGGTGACATCTCCGCCATCGGCACACATAGTCGTTGGCTTTCTAGCCTAGGCCTTCCGGACTCGCCTCGCAACTTCAGCAACAGTGCAACGCCAACCATGTACCTTCGTGTCTCAGTGGGAGCCACCTAACTTTTCCCTACCACCCCCCGAACAGAAGTGTCATCCCGACCGAAGCGAAGCGAAGTGGAGGGACCTGCTGTTCCCTCGATCCCAATAACCAATGTCGAATGGAATCGCCACCTTACCCTTTGTCATCCCGAGCGAAGCCGAGGGATCTGCGGTGCGCCCCTCGGACCTCCCAACTTTCAACTAACCCCAAACCCCAAACAGACGTGTCATCCCGACCGAAGCGAAGCGAAGTGGAGGGACCTGCTGGTCCCTCGATCCCAATAACAACAGTCGAATGGAATCGCCACTCTCCCCTTTGTCATCCCGAGCGAAGCCGAGGGATCTAACCCCAAACCCCAAACAGACGTGTCATCCCGCCTGTCCCGGCCTGCCGTGGGACCGAAGCGAAGCGAAGTGGAGGGACCTGCTGGTCCCTCGATCCCAATAACCAATGTCGAATGGAATCGCCACCTTACCCTTTGTCATCCAGAGCGAAGCCGAGGGATCTGCGGTGCGCCCCTCGGACCTCCCAACTTTTTCATCCAAACCCCAACCCCCATACAGACGTGTCATCCCGATCGGATTTCAACACACTCGCAACATAGCGAAGAAATCTGCGTTTACTCTTAGCACTCCCCATCAACCCCCAAAGCGAGAAAATAGTGGAACCTTCTGCAATTTTTACACCCCATAACTGGAACAAATTTTAGACCACGAAACAAACCAACAAAATCACGCCTATTTACATACACACAACACTCGCGCATTGTTTGCGTTCGCTAGGAACGACATGTACATTAGCAACATTGGCAACACCTGTTTGCAGCAGCCGCAACGCTGTTTGCAACGCACACACTAAATGTTGGAGTAACCATGCGTCACGATATATGGGTTGAACTAAGAAAGGTCTCACAACAACTCGATCAGGTTGTTAAGTATGAATCCGGCGAGTTAGACGATGCCACCACGATAACGCTCTTTCAATCACTCATTGAAAGCGGTCTTGCCTGGTCTTTACCGGGCAACTATGGCAGAACAGCCACTGAGTTAATCACTCTCGGTGTGTGTCATCAAGTCGGGCGATCGTTGCAGCAACAGGCGGTCCTGGGATGATCGATTACGAACGCTTGGAAAGAGGCGCGAGCGGCGTTGACCGCGTTGTGAAGGCACAGACGGACGACGACCCACTTACCGCGTACGCATCCGAGAACGAGCGGCTAAGGAAAGTGATCGACGTTCAGAAAACTGAAATCGGAAGGCTCATGCGCTTGCTCGGCATTGGCTTGCTTCACAAATAGAAAAACCCCCACTGACTTACCAGTCAGTGGGGATTCCCAGAAACAACCTTCCCACATCCCCTCACCATCGCATCCTTGAGCCTCTCGCCTGGTCGAACATGGCGATCACCCAGGCGCAATTCAGAAGCATCCCCTGATAGAAATCGAACAGCGGCGAAAGCAACGACAGATAAATGGAATCCCGGTGAGCCCGCGCGCTGCGTGTCACTCACATCTTGCGAAACACGCAGAAGCTCGGGATCCAGGACCAGAGGCTTCAGCCGCAAGTCCGCAATCTGTTCCTCAATGACCGCGATGTCGCCGCGCAGGTGCGCTTCTTCCCGGTCCCCTTCAAGATCATCGAACGTGGCCAGCCTGGCGCCCTGTTCGATGGAGTCACCCTGGACGAGGTGGGGAGTCGTCTTTGCTACTTTGCCAGCGACCCGCGATGATCTCTTAAGTGCAATCGGATGGCCAACGTTATGAAACTTTGTTTACAAAGATTTAGCCCAATGTTGTCTCACGAGGGAGCCGGGAATTCGCGAGAGTTTGGGAATTTTTCGGGGAATCTGAATCCGGGAACGATCCCTATGCAATCAGCTGCAGCGCAACATCACCGTACGCTTGGGGTCTCTTCCTACAGCGGTAACAAACTCGAATTTGTTTCAGAAAGGTTCGTATGCGAATTCCCTTCTTTTCCCCACTTCTCGGTGTTGTGCTGATCTCCGGTTTAGCAGGAAGTGCTGTGCTTGCGCAGGACCAGGCACAGCCTGCACCAGCCGTAAACTCGATGCCTGCCGGGCAGGCGCCATCGGCGCCCACGCACAAGGCTCCGGATCCACAACGCCAGACCAGGCGGATGGCGAAGAAGCTCGGCCTCACCGCGGACCAGCAGGCAAAGATCGAACCGATCTTCGCCGACCGTGATCAGCAGGTAGCGACCCTGCGCGCGAACACCACCCTGGCCCCAAAAGATAGAAAGGTTCAGATACACGGTGTCATGCGTGACAGCGATAGCAAAATAACGGCGCTCCTGAACGACACGCAAAAACAGCAATACGAGCAGTTAAAGCAAGACCGGCGCGCCAAAAAACAGCAGAGGCAGTCGGAAACACCCACCAATAGCTAACGAACTCAACCTTTGATTGGCCACATCCACTGTGGCCAGTCAAAGCTGTATAAACTTCCTTGCGGATCTTCTGCTCAGCAGCCACTCTCAATGGAGAAGCCGCCCTCCCCTTTGTCATCCTGACCCGGATTTCCTGCCACGTGGCACGAGACATGTTTGCGTGTGCGCCTTTCTCGCAAGGAAAGGCGCATAAGGTACGCCAACGCCGCTAGGTTCCAACAGGAAATCCGGGGAAGCGCAGTCGAAGCATCTGCGGTTCCCGGCGTGCTCAGCAGCTTTTCACTCCGGCTGGCTCACCTCACCAGCAGCTTTCCTTACCACACAGGTTCCCGCTGAAGAACGGCATCACATGGTTCTGGAAGCGATCGGCCACGGCACTCGTATGCGTACCGTGGTAGATCTCAAAACTGTTGGCGATGCCGTATTTGTCGAGAACGTCATGCAGTTTGCCCGTGTCCACGCGCAAACCATCCATGTCACCCACATCCATCGCGATGGCATGATACTGGCGTAACCGCGTCTCCTTCCTGATTGCCTTCGAGTGCCATGCCATGAATCTTGATGTGTTCCACCGCGACGGGCTTTGCGCCGGGCACCACGGGAGGTATCTCGGTCTTGACTTGCGCCAGGGCGTGCAGCATCATCGCCAGCAATATGCCGAGCAAGCCGAAAGTACTTGGTAGCACGCGTTAGCCCTCCACTTCATCACACATCGTACGCCGAGTTTGGTGGGAGCCCCCTGCTTCAGCAGGGGGACCTGGACAATTCATCTTGGAAACTATACTTAGCGTTCCCAAACAAAATTGTCATCCCGAGCGTACCCGGATTTCCTGCTTCACCGCTCGCACTGGAGACCACTTATGTGGTTCTCCCTAAAGAGAACCACATGCAGGCGACCGAAGCCGCAACTCCCGACAGGAAATCTGGGGAAGCGGAGGGATCTGCGGTGCGCCCCTCGGCCTTCCCAAATCCTGGAGTTCTCACGCAGACTCTAACGCCCTGGCTCGTTAAGCCTCGTTATATGTGCAATCCAGGCAGCACTTCCCTGTTTACCTTTTAGCCGGTAACCACCAGACCTTCGGTCATCCCACGTTCGTACTCTGGTGCAAAGATAACCATCGCGATTACATTTTCTTTACTTGCTCGATGACGCGGCGACGGGAATTGTCGCCTGAACAGTTCGGGGACAGGCCTGGAGCCCCTCGTCCCCGAACTCCTCCCCCCACTCCAGCAAGCAACCGCAGTGACGTTGTGGTTTCTCCCCCGCCTTTATCTCGCCGGGCCTCCGGCGAAAGAGTAAGTTGGAGACAGGAGTCTTCGCCTGATGAGATCTCTGCGACTGCTCATTCTCCTTCTCCTGTCCCTTTCGCCCCTCTCTCTCCATGCGCAGCTCGGGCTGTACGCCGGGCTTACCGTTCAGAATCCGGGCGTCCCGGGTGACAACAGCTATGACCTTTACGGGGGCACATTAGGGGCTTATCTCGCCAGCGGACATCTTGCCATCCTGAACCTCGGCGTGGATCTCCGCGGCTCCTTTACCAGAAGCAGCGGGAACTCCCTCAACACCGGTGCCATCGGACCTCGCCTCGGCCTCAATCTGCACATCATCCCCCTGCACCCCTACGCCGAGGCAACCGTTGGCATAGCCAGCCTGAACCTGAATGGCGGATCCCCGAACAACGGCACCAGCTTCGAGTACCAACTCATAGGAGGCCTCGACGTCACCGTCTTGCCCCGCATCGACTGGCGCGTCGCGGAATTCAGCTATGGCGGCGTCTCTGTGGCCAACAGTCCGAGCTACCACCCAAAAGCCCTCACCACCGCACTCGTACTGAGGATCCCCCGCTTCTTCCCCTTGCCCTGACCCCGCATCGCAGGGAATCGACGGGTGCCCCGCGTTCGCCCAAGCGTAAGTGGGCCGAAAAGATTGGCGCAGCCCAACGATCGCTTTTCACTCCCTCAGGGGCTAAGAGTCTGCGTGAGAACGACAACAAGGTTTTTGCTTTGTATCAGGGCACGACTTCAGTCGTGCCGTAAAGGGAGCAAAAGGAATCGGGCTTTAAGCCCCTGCGGGTGTTTCCACTGAATTTGGTGCAGATTTTACGGTGGCAGACACTAAAGCCCGTACGGTTCAGTGCTTTTGGAATGGAGTATCCTTCCCCTGATGCCTCCAAGACGAACGTTGCTGGCGATTGCCATAGCGGCAATCCTCTTTCTACCCATGAGAAGCCCCGGCGCCGCTGTTCCCTCCTCCCCTGCGGCCCCACTCACCATCGACGGCCTGGGCAAAGGCGTAGCACCCCTGGACGGCCCCTGGCAATTTCATCTGGGTGATAACCCAGCCTGGGCCGCGGTTGGCGTCGACGACGCGATCGGCCAAAACGGCTGGGAACAACTCACCGCCGCCGCCCCCTGGGGAACACAAGGTCACGCGAGCTATACCGGCTACGCCTGGTACCGGCGCCAGCTCAACCTCACCCCGGCCCCGGGAGCATCTCCGGATGTAGCCCTCCTCATCCCCCAGATCGACGATGTTTATCAGGTTTACTGGAACGGGGTCCCGGTAGGCCACCTCGGCAAATTCCCTCCTCGGATGGATCCGCTCTTCGTACCTCCGCAAATCTACAGCCTCGGCCCAGCCCGGAGCGGCGTGCTCGCGGTGCGCGTGTTCAAGCTTCCGGCTATGTCAACCGATGACGGCACGCAAGGCGGTTTCGAAGGACTGCCGCTCGTCGGCAGCCCGGAAGCAATCGCTACCGGTAAAGAGGCCAATCGCTATCACTGGCTGGGCGACCGGCAATTCCTTTTCGGGCTCACCCTGCTCTACGGGCTGGCCTCTTTGCTCAGTTTCACCGCGTGGCTGCGCGACCGCAAACAATGGCTCCTGTTTTGGTTGGCCGCCTTCACGCTGATGCCGATTCTGGAGCAAGTCCTGACTGGCCTGGGCCTTCCCATCCCTGGTACCTGGCTGACCTGGATTGCCCAAACCGTGATCGGCATCCGGGAGATCTGCCAGTGGTTCCTCTTAATCTATCTTCTGCAACTCGATAGATTCCCACGACTCGTACGCCTGGTCAGAATCGGCGCCTGGATCGGCCTGCTGGTCGGATGTTTGGACGGCGCGCTGGCTTTCGCCTTGCACTTCGGGTCCCCTGCGGTCCCGGTTCAGATTGCAGATGCCGTTCTCACCGCGTTTATCCTTCCCCTGGAATTGGTCCCGATGATCCTTGTGATCTACGCGATCATACGCCGGCAACGGCTTGATTCCGCGCGTTGGCTGGTCGCGATCCTTGCCCTGTTGAGCGGCACCTGGTACTCCTTTTCCAACATCGTCGACCAGGGTACTCGCTTTACTCACTGGACCCTGGGAGCAAAAATGCAGCTGCCGATCTTCACCGTGTTTGGCAGTAGCATCAATGTCCAGTTGCTGCTCCGAACACTACTCTTTCTCGCGATTGTCTATGCCGTCATCCGCTACTCGATCGCACATCAGAAACGCCAGACAAACCTCGAGCGCGAATTCCAGAACGCCCGCGAACTCCAGCAGATCTTGGTCCCGGAAACGCTCCCGGAAATTCCCGGCTTCACCCTGACCAGCGCCTATCGTCCCGCACAGGAGGTCGGCGGCGACTTCTTCCAGATCATTCCCCTCGAAGGCGCGCAGCAGGGTTCAACGCTCATCGTGCTCGGCGACGTCAGCGGCAAAGGACTCAAGGCCGCGATGTCTGTATCGCTCATCATCGGCGCCGTCCGCACACTCGCCAAGTTCGCCCCCCAGCCTGCCCAGATGCTGGCCGAAATCAATCAACGCCTGCACGGACGCTTGCAGAACGGTTTCGCTACCTGCATCGTGTTGCTCCTGAACCCCGACGGAGCCTGCAGTCTCTCCAGCGCCGGCCATCCCGGCCCCTATCTCAATGAGCGCGAGTTGGAGCTACCCGGGGCACTCCCACTCGGCCTCGATACCACGACGACCTACCAACAACTCGAAGTGCAATTAAAAGAGGGTGATCATTTCTCCCTCTACACCGACGGCCTGCTGGAAGCGCGCAACCACTCGGGCGAGCTTTACGGCTTCGAACGGCTGGAGGTCTTGTTCGGCACCCGGCCCAGTGCCTCCCGAGCCTCCGAAGAAGCGGTGGCGTTCGGGCAAGAGGATGATGTCACCGTGCTGACGCTCACGCGCTTGGCCGCCGGCGAAAAATCCGTCACCGTGCTCAGCGCGCCCGTCCTGGCCGGCTCCTAGGAACTACTATGCAGCGTCGTGAGTTCATCAAATCAGTCATCGCCGCGGGAAGCCTGCTCCATGCCGGCCAGCGCATCGGATTTTCCCTGCAAGCGCCGGCTGCCCCGCCCACGCCTGATCCTGAGGTCAAGCGTGTCCTGGCTATGTTCAAGTGTCATTTCGACGCCGGCTTCATTGACACCCAGGCCGCGGTCGTTCGACGCTACTTCACCCAGTTCTTCCCCGAGGCGATTCGCGTAGCCGAACAGATGCGCCGGACCGGACCGTGCCGCTACGTTTGGACCACCGGCTCCTGGCTGCTCTACGAGTATCTTGAGCAGGCTGCACCTGAAGATCGCCGTCGCATGGAAAATGCCATCTCCAACGGAGACATTGCCTGGCATGCCCTTCCTTTCAGTTGGCAAACCGAGCTCATGGATCCCTCGATGATCTCCGGGGGCGTCTCCTTGTCCCGGTCCCTGGACAAACGATTTGGCCGAACCACCACCGGAGCCAAGATGACCGATGTGCCCGGCCACACCCGCGGCCTCATTGGTCCACTCGCCGCCCACGGCGTGAAGTTCCTCGACATCGGCGTGAATGGTGCCAGCACGCCCGCCCAGGTGCCTCCTCTCTTTGTCTGGACAGATTTGAAAGGTGCATCCCTGGTCGTCATGTACCACCACGAGTATGGTGCGGTCACGCGTGTACCAGGTTCCGATCTGGCGATCGCCATCGTGATGGGAGACGACAATACCGGCCCCCACAAACCGGAAGAAATCGTGAAGATCTGCGCTGATTTGCATCACCAATTTCCCAATGCGCAAATCGTCTCCACCAACCTCACCGAGATCGCAAACGCCGTCGAACCTCATCGCGCTAATTTGCCAGTAGTGAAGCAGGAGATCGGGGATACCTGGATCCACGGCGTTTCGAGCGATCCTCTTAAGCTGGCCCGGTATCGTGAAGTCGCGCGGCTTCGTCAGACCTGGCTTGCGCAACAAAAATTTCAAATCGGCGACGCAACCGATCTGGCCCTGCTTCGTCACATCCTTCTGGAGGTCGAACACACCTGGGGAACCGATACCAAAACCTGGCTCGACTTCGATCACTACACGCCGAAAGATCTGGCTCCGATGCTGCACACAAAAAATTATGAGGTGGTGCAGTACAGCTGGAAAGAAAAGCGCCAGGATCTCTTCGATGGAATTGCCACGCTGCCTGCACCATTGCGTGACGAGGCGCTGGCCGCGGTGCACCAGCTCGAAGCCGCCGCACCGCAGTTGTCTCATCCGTCCCCAGGGAAGGAAGTGGAGACACCGCATTTCATCCTTGCACTGGATCCGGCGACTGGAGCGATTATTCGTCTGCGCAACAAGAGATCTGGACGGGAATGGGCATCCGCCGATCATCCGTTGGCGCTCTTCTCGTACCAGACCCTTTCGCAGCAGGACTACGCACGATTCTTCTCCAACTATGTGATCAGTACAGAAGACTGGGCCTTTAAGGATTTCGGCAAGCCGAACATCGAGCGCTTCGGCGCGGAACACCATGACTGGCTGCCGTCGTCAGCAGAGTTCCAGATCGAAGAAGACGCGGAAGCACACCGTTTGCTTGCGCGTCTGGAGATCCGCGACGCGGAAGCACTGCAATCGGGACGAGCCGCCTTCCCGGAAAAAATGTATTTAGAGTTGATTCTTCCCAAAACGGAGCCGGTGATCCATCTGAATTTTAGTTGGTTTCAGAAGCCCGCCACTCGTCTTCCCGAAGCGCTTTGGCTGACCTTTCATCCAGTAGTCCCCGACCCGCAAGGCTGGACAATGGATAAATCAGGCGAGCAGATATCGCCCTTCGACGTAGTGTCCTCCGGCAATCGCCACATGCACGCCGTCTCCACCGGCTTCGGCTACAAAGATGAAAAGGACTCCTTCTTTGTGGAGACGTTAGACTCGCCGGTCATAGCATTGGGCGAAAAATCACCCTTAAACTTTTCCACCACTCAACCAGATCTCGCCGGCGGCGTTCACTGCAATCTCTTCAACAACGCCTGGGGAACCAACTACATCATGTGGTTCGGCGGAGACATGCGCTTCCGGTTTTTACTGCGCGCCTGAAATCCGTTCCCACCAACGAAGCACCCTGAGAGCCCGCAGCGTGATCCATCCGCTCGGCTCACCCACTCGCTCGCTGAACGGAATGGCAAGGGCCTCGTCGTACGCGCCCTCCAGAACCCATCGACCATCGGCCTGTCGCCTGCTTTCGACGATGTGCACTGCATCTGCGAAGCGCGCATCGGGCTGAACACCAGCATCCCTGAAGTAATCGAGCGCACGCAACACGTCGTAGTGGTACCGCGGCGGGAATGCGAACTTCAGAAATTCCGCATTGGCGACCTCCCCGGTAGAGCGCCGCCGAAAAAGACCGCGTTCGAGCAAGTACTCCTCGCCGCGCCTGCGGGCCGCCGCGATCTCCGGCGAGCCCCCGATGGCCCTCTCGTACTCGAGCAGCCCCTCGAGCACGCAGATCGTGCTATGAAACGACGATCGAGTACTCTTGGGCGCTTCGCAATTCCAACCGCCGTCCGAGAGTTGATCGTTGAGAAGAAGTCGCGCGAGGCTCTCCGTAGGGCGCCCAAAGTAGCCGCCAAGCGCGAGTGTGCCCCCATTGATGCACGGCTCCTCCTCGCCCTCAAAGAACGGCTTCCCATGAAATTCTTCATCCCACCGAAATCCGTCCTCGACACGAGCCACCGCCGCCGCGACAGCAGGGTCGGCACAATCGACGCCGGTCGCGCGCAGCAGCAGAAACGTGTAGAGCGTCGGCACCCACACGGGGGCATCGTCTCGGTGCCACGACCCGTCCGCCCCCTGGCTGGCGAGAATCCTCGCCCCGATCCCCTCATGCGGAACACGCGCGCGCGCCACGGCAATCGCCGCCGGAGGAGCGTCCGTGAGATCGCGCATCGCCTGCCAGCCAATCGCCGGATCCGAATCAATCAGCCAATCAACACTGTCCACGCCGCCAGAATACCTCTTCACGCAACCTCACAGGGAAGGACGGGTGCCCCACGTTCGCCCAGGCCTACGTGGGACGAAAACGATGGGCGAAGCCCAACAACGGCTTTCTCTGTATCGATTCGCGAACGCATATCACTGGTCTGAGTTCGATCCAGACACAGTCCCGAAGGAACGTCTGAAAGTAGCCCAGGACGACAGTCCTGGGTACACCTCACGAAACTAAAACACATGTTTTGATTTTGTACTCAGGCCGTCGTCTACCAACACCCTTCAAATCCCCGCATACCACGAATAACCCACCTCCGGCTCAGCAGATCCCAGCCCCTTCCCGAACCCCTTCATGCTATCGGTAGCCGTCAAATGCGTTACATACTTCACGCTCTTATACCCCAACTGCCGAGGCACCCGCATGCGTAGCGGACCACCAAACGGCACCGGCAGATCGCCATCGTTCATACCCCACGTCAGCAAAGTCTGCGGATGCAAAGCATCGGCCATGTCAATGCTCTCCCACCAATCACGGTCAATCGACGAATAGAAAACATACCGCGCCCCGGGTTGAATCCCCGCAGCCTTCAGCACCTCAGTCAGTGGAGTACCGATCCACTCCGCAATATAAGACCACCCCTCTTCGCACGCCACCTCGGTAATTTGGCTGCGCACAGGAAGGCTCTTGAGATCAGAGAGAGACAACGATACCGGCCGGGTGACCATTCCATCCACAGATAGCCGCCACTCCGCGAACCCGCCCGCCTGAAGCCGTTTGAACTCATCCTTCCGAGGCGCGGTCGCGTTGGCAAAAGGCATTTTGGAAATCATGCTGCGTGGAAACTCGCGCGCCAACGAGTGCTTTGTCAGAAGCCGTTGGGCAGCGTACGTCAGCGTGGTGCCAGGACCGTAAATACCGCCATGATCCGGCGGGATCAGCCCATAACGCTCGGCCAGCAGCGCGGCCGCGGTAAGTCCCGACACTCCGGCAGTGGCGGCAAGACCACCCGTAATCAGCTTGCGCCGCGAAATCTTATTCATGCGCGCTCCTGGGGTATGCGCCCAGTGATCATCGCCCGCATACGGCTCCTGAATCCCGCAAGCACCACCATCGCAACATGGACCACGACAAAGAGCAGAAGAAATCCGGAGAGGAAGAAATGAAGCGTCCGCGCAGATTGCCGGCCTCCCAGCACGGTAACGGCCAAAGGACACGCGGAAACAAAGGCAGGAGACATCGCCAGGCCCGTCCAGATCATCAACGGAAACGCGAAGAAGATCACGCTCAGATATACGCTCCGCTGCACGACATTATAGAAGACGACTCCCCTGTCCTCCGACGGCGTGCGATGAAGCGACTTCGCCAGCACATCCCGCACTGCCCGCCATGTCCAATCGGACCCCTTCGGCAACAAATCTCTCCGGAAGTGTCCATTCCATAGACTCACAACCACGTAGACCAAACCAGTAAGCACCGCTGCCCATGCCGCCTGAAAGTGGAGAGACCGGCTCCAGCCATTCTGGTCAGGCATCACGTAACCGTAACCCGTCGGAACCGTATCCCGTGATGCGGGGATAGGCAGCGTAAACAAAGGACGAGTCATCACATTGCCGACCTCACCCCAATAGAACCGCGGATGAGAGATGACTATCTCCCACCCGCTCACGAGCAGGGCAAAGAACGCCACCACCGTGATCCAGTGCGTAATCCGGACTACGCCGGAATGCCGAAGCGTTTTGGGCTTGCTCAGTGTGGTAGCGACGGGCACGCGCCGAGCATAGCACAATCAGGGCCACCTTGAACCCGCTCGTACCAGGCTGGGACGCATTGTGCTCGGTCCAAACTCTAAGTGGTTAGTTTGACATAGCAAAAGCAGTCCATGTATAGATGTCTGAGTATGGCGTAGACGAATGGACGGCGGCCGGCAAGAAACAGCTTGCTGCCGAAGGGACCCGCTGGTCATTGGTAACAACGGCGGTGAATCGCGTACTGAGGACGGTGTAGCCATGTCGCTTTGGACCCGGATGCGCAACGTATTCCGCAGTGACACCCTGAATCGCGAGATAGCCGAGGAAATGGAGTCCCATCTTGCCGAGGCAGTTGCCGCGGGTCGAGATCCCCTTGAGGCCCGTCGTGCGTTTGGGTCAATGGCTCGTGAGCGTGAGGCAAGTCACCAGGCGCGAGTCGTGGGATGGATGGATTCCTTACGCGCGGATGTGGGCTTTGGCTGGGGACAGCTGCGGAAACGTAAGGTGACCACCGCCGCGGCCGTGCTATCCCTGGCATTGGCGATTGGGGCCTGCACTTCAGCATTCCGCCTGGTGGATGCCCTCTTCCTGCGGCCGCTCCCCGTGAGCCATCCGGAGCGCCTCTATGCGATCCAATACCGCGGTACAGACGAGACAGGACAGCCTTCGACATGGGGCACCAGCTTCTATCCGGAATTCACGCAGATGCGCGATTCGGTGAAAGACGACGCGGACCTCGTGGCCATCTCGGACCTAAACGACAACGAGGTGACCTTCGCCTCCGGAACAGAGAAAGCGCACCAGCAGTATGTGTCGGGATCGATGTTCTCAACCTTTGGCTTGCAGCCGGCCGTCGGACGATTGTTGACCGCTGACGACGACCGCGTGCCAAAGGCAGCGCCGGTGGCTGTGCTCTCGTATAGCTACTGGACGGCGCGGTTTGGTCAGGATCCCAAAATAGTAGGGCGCACCTTCCGCATGAATGACACCGTGTACCAGGTTGTCGGCGTTGTGCCGAAGGCTTTCCACGGCACAGGACCCGGCGTGGTGACGGATATCTTCCTTCCCACCATGATGAACGAGTTAGTAAGTGAGCCGGACGCAAACTGGTTCCAGATCCTTGTGCTGGTGAAACCCGGAGTCGAGATCGAGCCGCTGCTGAGCAAGCTCAGCGCGGCAGACCATCTGTCCAGGTTAGAGAGTGTGAAACGGATACTGAAACTCTTTCCCAACGCTCCCAAGGCGGTCATAGAGCGGTTTCTGTCACCCAGGGTCGAGCTGCGCCGAACCAACAGTGGCCTATCCACCTTGCAGAAGGACTACGGCGCGCCGCTGCTGGTGCTGAGCATGCTGGTGGGGATGGTGCTGCTCATCGCATGCGTGAATGTCGCGAACCTGATGGCCACACAGGCCGCGACGCGGGCGCGCGAGATGGCGGTACGCGTCTCTCTGGGTGCGGGTCGCGGGCGGCTGGTGCGCTTGGTCATGGTGGAAAGCGCGCTGATGGGCCTGGCTGCGGCAGCGCTGGGCACGCTGTTTTCTTGTTGGGCCACCCCGTTCGTTGTGAGCAGGATCCATCCGGCGAATACTCCCTTGCCGCTGTCGATGAGACCAGACTGGATGGTGATGGCTTTCGGCATGGCGCTCACCGTGGGCGTGACCGTACTGTCAGGATTGATTCCCGCTCTGCGCGCCTCGGAAGTACAGCCCTCCAGCGCTCTCAAGGGCGGCGAGCAGCCACGCGCAGGCCTTCGTTGGATGCAGGGAATGATCGCGGCGCAGGTGGCGTTCTGCTTCATGGTGCTGTTCGCGGCAGGCCTGTTCGTGAGTACATTGCTACGGCTCACTCATCAGTCGATGGGCTTTGCTCCCCAGCAACTGTTAGCGGTGAATGTCGAATCCACCCAACCGCAGCCGCCGATGAAGTGGGAGCAGATGGCGAAACAGCTAGGCCAACTGCCTGGGGTGGAGAATACCGCGCTCGAATCATGGCCCTTGCTCAGCGGCGGACTGATGACCCGCTTCATTTCAATAAACAGCGTGACCTGGAAAAGCCAGTCGGTCTATTTCCTGAGAGTCTCTCCGGGATGGCTGGCGACCATGCGGATTCCCTTACTACGCGGGCGCGACTTGCGCCCGGAGGATCGGGAGCCCGGCACCGCGATCGTGAATGAGAAATTTGCAAAATTGTTTTTCGGCGGGGCGAATCCGGTGGGACGGATCTTTGAGGCGCCCACCACCGCAAGACCCGGCAGCAAACCATTCTCGTTTGAGATCGTGGGCCTGGTGCCCAATGTGATTTATGCCGATCTCCGCGAACCTGATTTGCCCGTAGCCTATACGCCCTTCGAGACTTTGGATGCCGCAGCGGCGCCGGCCCCGGCCAGGTACGCGAGTATCGAGGTGCGGACGAAAGGCGATCCGATCGCGATGGAGCAACCGTTGCGCCGCGCGGTCCAACAGATCGATCCCGAGTTTACGGTGAACAACGTGACCACCCAGGAAGAGTTGGCGCAGGACCAACTGCTTCGCGAGCGGCTGCTGGCAACCCTGGCTGGATTCTTTGCAGCAGTGGCTTTGCTGCTCGCGGCGATTGGGCTCTACGGAGTATTGCATTACTCTGTAGTGCAACGAGAAAAAGAGATCGGGATTCGGATTGCGCTGGGCGCACCAGTGGGAGACATCGCGCGCCTGGTCGCCTCGCGGGTGTTCTTCATGGTGCTGCTGGGTGCCGGCATCGGTCTGGGATTGGGGATGGCCTCGGTAAGGTTTGTAACTGCCCTGCTGTACGGTGCTAAGGCCACGGATGCGTCTGCGATCGCGGCGCCGGCAACCGTTTTGCTGGCGGCCGCGTGCCTTGCGGCTTTGCCCGCAGTGTTGCGTGCGGTCCGGGTGGATCCAGTGGTGATGTTGCGGGCCCAGTGAAAACAGATGGCCCCCGAGGATATAGTCAGCAGAGACCATCTTGAAGAATTCGCGCATCCAACTCACCGCCGTTCAGGGCCGCCGCATCTGGCTGCATGCACAGCGCCTCGACACCTCCGAACCTTTCGGCGCTGGTCCGCAAGCCACGCTGGCGGCTGTGGTGCACCTGGGCTACTTGCAGATTGACACCATCAACGTCATCGAGCGAAGCCATCACCACATCCTTCACACCCGCATCCCAACCTATCGCCGTGAGCATCTCCATCAGGCGCTGACCATCGACAAGACAGTTTTCGAATATTGGACCCACGCCCTGTCGTACGTGCCGACCGAGAGCTTGCGGTTTTATGTGCGCGATATGCGCCGGGATTGGCAACGCCCTAACACCTGGTTCGCCGCGGTTTCCAAAGCTGACCTGCGCAGAGTGCTGGCGCGCATCCGCAAAGACGGCGCACTCACCATGCGTGACATCGAAGACGACCCGGTCGAAAAAGACCACCCCTGGGCCAGCCGCAAGCCTTCCAAGCGCGTTCTCGAACTGGCCTTCTACAAGGGTCTGGTGACGATCAGTCAAAGGGTCGGAATGCTGAAGACCTATGAGCTCACCACTCGCCATTTCGGTTGGGACCGCCTGCCCCGCGCAGCGACCGAAAGAGAAACGTTGAACTACCTGCTTGATCGTGCCCTGCAATCACAGGGGATCGTGAGCGTGGAATCGATCTGCTACCTGGACCCTCAACGCAAACTCGCGATAAAGCGCCTGGTGGAGTCGCGAGTCCGTCGAAAAGAGCTGATCCCCGTGCAACTGGAAGGCGCGGGCGCAACTCTGCACTGGGTCCGTCCGGAAAAGCTCGATGCCATTCCTGATCCGGCGCCGGAACAGATTCATATCCTCTCCCCCTTCGACCCGCTGATCATCCAGCGCAAGCGATTTCATCTCTTCTTCGATTACGAATATCGCTTCGAAGCTTATGTTCCCAAACACAAGCGAGTCTTTGGCTATTTCGTTTGTCCAGTTCTGATCGGGGATCGGGTCGTTGCCGGCCTCGATCTAAAGACCGACCGTTCGCAACAAAAACTCCTGGTGCAGCGCTGGAACTGGATCAGCCGAAGCGCATCCCGCGCCTATCAAAAGCAGGTAGAAGCCGCGTTGCACACGTTCGAGCAATTTCAGCTAGGTCGGACTTAAATCATATTGACTCGTCATTGCATTTGTACTACATTGTAGTTGTTAGCAAGACGAGACATGACCTCAACTCCACAAGCGAGACCCGATCGGCGATTGTTCCTCTGGTCGCTCGCCAGCCTCGGGGCTGGACTTGGACTGACTAACCGTGAATTGAAAGCCGAAAATCGATCTGAGCCGAATTACCGCTTCCGCACACCGGAATGCGAAGTTCGCATGAGCGTTCAATTTCTCGCGAACTCTTCCACTGAAGGATTTCGTTTTCGCGATCGCCTGACCAACCGCACCTTCTGCCTCTCGGCCAGAGGAGAGGAAGACCACGGTTGCCTGGAGCGTTTCATCGGCGCCATGGCCATCGCCCGTTATGCCTTTCGCCCTCGGAGTCACTCAGCCGTCCCTCTCAATCTGCGCGAGCATGTCGTGACCATCGACAACGACAGCCGCATGACCCCTCCCCCTCCCTTCGAAAGGGTTCTTTCGGCAGAAAGAGAAGTGATCAGCGACATCCAGGCATTCGGCTACAACCCGAACGATCCCCAGCAAGCGGCCTTCCCCACCAAACCTACCTGGCGCCTCCTGCGCCAGGACCTCTATCTCAACGAACAAACCACAGCCTTCCTCATCGTCCACTGGAAGCACACACTGGATCTCATCACCCTCGTCGACGTGATCCCCGGCGACGAAACCGAGTGGATCCGTTAACACATCACAAGTTGAAGGGTACGGCCCACCACGCCGCAGCGAGCAATAGGCCGTACGCAAGTGCCTGCGGATAACCGCGCGCCTTTAGCCGCTGAGGGCACAACAAAAACAACTTGACAATCTCCCATTAATACTACAATGTAATCTAAATAATGCTAGGCGAATTCGAATACGTCCTCATCACCACCGCCGCCGGGCTCGGAGAGAACGCCTACGGCGTTGCCATCCGTGACGAGATAGAAGCATCGATCCAGCGGACATGCTCCATGGGCGCGCTCTACACCACCATCGACCGTCTGGAAGCAAAGGGCCTGCTCAAGACCTGGGTAGGTGAAGCAACGCCTCAGCGTGGTGGCCGAGGCAAGCGGATGGTGCGCGTGACCCCGCATGGCGTCCGCGCCGCCAAGCAATTCTACGACTCCGTCCTGCGGATAAGTCGCGGCGCATCCTGGGTAGAAACTCGCATGGGAGGGACTTCATGAACGCAAGCGCATGGCCATTGCTGGAGCTCAGCACGAAGCTGCTCGACCCTGAAGAACGAGAAGTGGTGCTCGGCGATCTACTGGAGACCCATGCAACCGCCTGGCGAGGATTGCTTGATGTCTTCAGCCTGGTCTTGCATCGCCAGGCTGGTCTTTGGCGAGATCCACGGCCCTGGCTTGCGGGATTTTTCGTGGCGCTTCCCAGCAGCTACCTCCTGATGGGCGCTTCTTCTTCCGTGACCTGCACGTATCAGCGACTGGTGCATCATCGAGTCTTCGTTGAGCACTCGCCAACCGGCCACGAAGGTTTCCTATTACTGCTCTGCCACGTGCTGTTGCTCATCGCATGGTCGTGGGCAGCCGGTTACACGGTTGGATCGGTTTCGCGGCGTACCTTGTGGGCGAGTGTCGTTCTCGCTGCTGTTCCCTCATTGAATTTCCTATGCGCGCCTGTCTCCGGGTTGTGCCTCTTGCTATTTCTGCCGCCCGCCATGTTAGGCGTCTGGCGGGGATGGCAAGGCTCTCGCATCTCCTTTCGCGCGGCCGCCGTCTTCGCACTCACGGTGACGCTGCTGATGATATCCGCGTGGACCAACGACGCTTTGTGGATAGCTAACTGGCTATTGCTTTGCCCCGCGTTGTACTTAGTTGCGCGAGCCAGCCGATCCCGCACAAACGGCGGCGATGGTTTTTGGCCGATGAGACACGCACGCGCGCAGTGATAGTTACGCTCTCCCTCATCTCCCAAACCGTCGACGCCGGCGGCCGCAAAACGTGAGAAGGAAAAATCTCCCCTAAGCAAACACTCGCGCTTTAGACGCAGTCGTCTGCTCGGCGATAGCACTGTGTCCTTGGTTTTCTCGCGACTTTAATCAACCCACATTGAAACCGCTGCCGAGACATTTATCTGACAATTCCCTGACAACTGGCATCATTCCCCACCATTAGTGTGATCTTCGGATCGCCTCATCAAGAGAGATCCATCTTCACTCGAAGTCAGGACAGGTAAATCATTATGGAAAATCCAGTGAGCAAGACCAAGCGTCCGGTCGACCGCCGTTCATTTATGAAAAGCGGTCTTCTGACAGGAGGCGCAGCAGCAGTCGGCGCCGGTTTGTTAGCCAACGGAACGACGGCGCGTGCACAAAACAGCGGGTATCTCAACCGGGGCGATGCCGCCATTCTGCGCTTTCTCGCGGCAGCAGAGCTGATCGAGTCAGACCTTTGGGTACAGTACGCAGAACTCGGCGGCATCGGCAATAACAAACCCGTCGAAGTCGACATGAACCAATCCATGAACAGCTATCAGGTAGCTCTGTCGAACCTGGATGGCGATGGCCCGCAATACATCGCCAGCAATACCCTGGACGAACAGAGTCACGCTGCCTTTCTCAACGCCTATCTCGAATCCAGGGGAGCCGAGCCGGTAGACTTCGACGAGTTCCGCACGCTGGAGGGAAGCACCGCTACCGGATCATCAGGCATCAAGCGGCTCACCAACCTGATGCATCTCAACGTCGACACCAGCTGGTATATCCGCTACCGCAGCACCACCAATCCAGACCTGGGAGCCACTTTCCCGCAGGCGATCCAGCTCCAGAACGTCACCGCCATCCCACGAAACAACAACGACTTCAACGGCGCTACGAATCCCAATTTTCTGGGGAACGAGCACGTTCAGGCAATCGCCAACACAGCCGCCTTTCATTTCGGCTACATCGAGCAAGGCGGTTCCAGTCTCTACGCGACCCTGAGTCAAAAAGTAACCGATCCGGAAGTTCTTGAGATCACCCTCGGCATCGGTGGAGACGAAATCGCTCACTTTCTGGAATGGGTCGATTTCGCAGGCAACGGAGTGCAACAACCAATAGCACCGTTTAAGGACCCCATCTCCGGGCTTTCCTTTCCTGACTTTTTCAACCCACTCAATCCACTCATTCAGCCCAGCCTGATCTTCCCAGTTCCCTGCGAATTCATCAGCCCCAAACTGCCCCACGTCGCGATCATTCGTCCCCTCACCGATAGGTTCGCCGGTGCCGTGGCCACGATCGCCAGCTTCACCGCCGATGGCCTCTTCTACGGCCAAAATCCGGAGTTCCTCCACATACTCAAAGTCATGGCTGTGGAAGCAGACGCAGCCATCCGTTTCGCATAACCACCTTTTTTGCCTTGGCTGTGTAGAGAGTACGGGGCCCCTGCCTATCCACAAGGGCCCCGGTTTACCGGCGAATGTCCCCGGCTACTAAAAGGTCGAGCACTGGGTGCTCGATGCATCGTAAGGCCCCGGTGGATAGTAAGAGGATGTCGTTCCCAGCCCGTCGACGTACACCTCAACGGAAGGGATGCAGCTATTCGGCGCGGTCGAGACCAGGCTCGGGGTCACGACCGCCCGCACTTCCGCGCGTTGTCCCAGCTTGCTGACCAACGTGTTGCCCGGCAAATCCAGAAATGTGGCCTGCCCCGGACCAAGATTCACATTCATCACAGCGTTGCCCACCACCGCGCCATTGCTGTTGAGAAAACTGATCTGGCCAACGCAAGGGTCCGGCGGATAAGCCACGACATTCAACCGCACCGTCTCCAACTCCGTGACCCCCAACATGCCAAGTGCCGGGCTAGGCGGAAAGCTCACCGTTCCAGGCACAAGCACACTGGTGATTCCCAACACGTTGTCGAATATCTCTACCGACGCCTGGCACGCATTGGCAACGCCTGCCGCCGTCGCCACCGTCGGAAGCACCTGCACTCGCTGCCCTGGGGCACTGCCAAGACTGTTGCCGTTGAGGGCCAACGAGGCCGACTCACCCGGCTGCAGGGTCACCGCGGTCGTCGTGCCGACAGGATTGCCACTGCTGTTCTGGAAACCAAGCTGGGCAAAGCAAGGATCCGGTGGAAAGGCCACCACGTTGATCTGCAGCGTTTGACCGCGTGTGATTCCGATCATGGCGAAGTTGGTTGCGTTCCCCGGTGCCACCTGGGCGATGGCGACGGGAGTCAGCAAGGAGCACAGCATAAGTACGGGCACCCCATAGATCCATTTCATGAACATCCTCCTCGGGATGGAAGATCGTGTTCCCGCAGGCCTGCGCAAGTCCTTAGAACCACCTCAGGAAAATCTCAGGATTTCTCAGGGTCACTAAAAATCGAGATGGGTCCGGAAGCCAGGAACCACAACCGGTCCGCGGTCCTGGTTAAAGCCCGGATTGTTGACGAAAGAAAGCAGCGCCGCAAGGTACAACCCGCCGAACACGTGCGCCGTATAGTAGGTTTCGCTAACGGTCTCGCGACCATACCTGAGCCCACCATCGCCGAGCATGAAGCCGATCCCGCCGAGCCGCAAATACTCACGATGATCCTGGCTCAGGCCGCTGGTCACGAAGGCCGAGCCAATCCGGTCCGTCTTTCGGTGCCAGGCATTTCCCGACAAATCGGCGCCAAAAGAAACCGTGTTGTTCATCTCGCTGAAGATAAAGGATTCGTAGTTTCCATCGTTCCACCCCGCGCGAAAGTACACCCGGAAATTCGCCGGCAGTTCCTGTTCGAAGTTCACGCCGAACCCAGGCTTGGTCGTATCCGGGTGACGATGAGCCGTGATATCGGGCGTTGGATCCTGGCCCCTCAGGTAAGCCTGGTTCGCTTCGTGATAGTTCCCCAGGTCGGCATGATTAACGAAGGCCAGCAAGCGTAAACGGGTGGCATAACTTTGGATCGTGTATGTGGAGTAGTCGAATTCGAAATTGTCGGAGTGGACGTGGCGAATGTTGTAATCCAGACCGGCGGATGCGTTGAATTTCGGCAGCAGCGCCTCGGCAAACCGGAACCCTACCTTCGGCCCCTGGTAATTTGCCATGGCGGCCACGGTAAAGCCGTGCGTGTCTCCGGGAACTTCATAGATGCCGTTGTTGCCGATGGCAAGGTTAGTAAATTGCAGATGGGTATCGCTGCCCACCTCGTTCACATCGAAAAAATCCAGCAGGCTCATCTTGCCGAAAGTCAGTTCGAGCCGCCGCCGCGGAATCGAAGGCTGCAGGTAAAAAGGGTTGGGGTCCTCCTCAATGCGGTCCGGGGTAAGCGCGATGGTGTGGTGGATGAAGGAGCGTGAAAGATAGACGGACCGGCCCACCGTAGGATCGGTCGCGTCCGCATTGACGTAGGCCGCGACCCCAAAGGTGTCGCTTAGGCCCCGGCCACCCGCCTCATCAAAATTGGCAATGAGCTCGGTAAACCGCCAGGGACGCACACCGGTATAAAGAGTAACCGTACGCGACACAACCGCCTGCCCAAAGGCACGAAAGCTGTTAGGCCCGGAATAGGGCGAATGGAACGGCGTATGCGCCTGCAAGATGAGGTTGGACTGCCCCGAAACCCAAAAGCGGTCGTCGATGAGGTGGTTCATGAAGAAAGCCGGGCTCTCCTGATCGTCTGACTGATCTTCAATCGACTGCTTCACCTGCGGGATCGCATTCGAGTACTCCGGCGCGCCATTGCCCGAGAGGACTTGATCCAGGCCGCTGAACAGAGCCGCGTTAAACAGGGGCGCGTTGGGCAGGGCAGGAGGCACCGCCTGTGCAACCGCAATTCCGCTAGAGGCGCCCAGAACCACGAGACACAGCTGCGCAATCCTCCCCATCTGCAAGAAGCTATAACCGCGGTGCCCCGCCCAAGATAACAATCCTTTAAAAATCGCCGGAAAATCGTCGCAACCGGTGCGCCCGGGACTTTCACCGAACCTTCACGTGCCGTAACGGCCCCTCCCTTAATCTTTCCCTTTAACTGTTACTGGAGGCGCTTTGGCCCTGAACCCGGAAGTGCTTCATCTACACACCCACTTCTTTTTCCCCATCTCGTTCGACCAGGATGCGGTGATGGATGAGCATCCTGAGATCTGGCGCGGCTCGCAACCCTGGTTCAAGAAGCTGGATCAATGGGTCACCAGCCACGTGGTGTCAGGGTATGAGTCCGCGGCCTCCCAGCTGGGCGGATGGCGCCGCCACTCCGAAAGTTCAGTCGATTTCAACTCCTCCACCTACCAGGACATGATGTTCTTTCATCCCTTCGTGCGCCGCGCCTTCTTCGACACGGGGGACGCAAACACCGGGCACGAGGCGCTGATCCACCGCTACGTCATCCATCCGCCCGCGGGCGCCCGCCTTTACTACGAGGCGGAAGACGGCGCTGGAGAAAGCGCCAGGGTCGAAGTGACCGACCTCCGCCTGCTGATGTTTGCCAACGGCATCGGCATTCTCACCATCGGGGTCGAGGCTCGGAACATCCCCTACGCGCACGCCCTCTGGATCAACGAAATGATGCGCAAGGTCTATCCCTCGAGCGCCCATCAGATCCAGTCGGGACGCATTCCCAACCGGCTCGCGCTGGTGCTCGAAACCGGCGCCGAGCGGCGCACTGTAGCTGAGGAGCGTTGGGAAAGCGGGCGCGGCCTGGGGTATCGTCCCCAGCTCTCGAACATCCTGCTCAGCCTGCTCCACTTTGCCAACTACGTCCACGAGGAGTACGAAGCCACCCTCGACGAGCGGATGATCGTGAACACCTTTGTCCTTCTCGACCGCACTCACCTTCCCTCGGGGTTCGAGACATCAGAAGACTATGAGATGGCCTTCAGCCGCCTGCTCTATGTGGACCGCGATGGCGAGGGCTTTCGCTACGATTCGAGATTTGTCCACAAGGAGATGAGGCAGCACGTTTACCGGCGCTGGCAGCAGCAGGGCACGTTATACGGGATGACGGCCTACTCCACGGTCACCAGCACGCTGGCCCTGCCGGAAGCGGGAGAAGCCGGGGACGTGGTCTATCGCATGTTCCGCTCCAAGCATCTCTTGATCGCGGTCATTGCCTTGTTCTACCGGGCCAGCCTGTTGGGGTTTGCGGAGGAGTCGGCCTTGGTCTCGCGGCAACTCTTTCCGGTCTTTTCTGGTGGAACGGTCCGTCACCGCCACATCCAATTTGCCACCCGGTTAATGGCCGACTTCCATTACTTCAACACTTATTGGTTTCACCTCGAGCCCACGACCAAGGATGAGGAGCTGGAGCATTTCGGAATGTTGAGCGAGGTCTACCGGCTGGAACCGATGAAAGCAACCATAGAGGATCAGATCGCCTCCCTCGCCGGCTTCATCGACCGCCTCTTTGCCTTGCGCAACAGCGATGCGGTGAACCGTCTGGCGATGATGAGTGTGCTGCTGGGCATCGGCGCGCTGGTGACCGGCTACTACGGAATGAACATCCCGGACCTGGGAACCTTCCTGCAAAAGCATCTCACCTCCATCTGGTCGCTGATACTGACCTCGATTATGGCGGCCGCGTCCCTCTGGTTTGTGCTCTACATCATCGTGTCCAACTGGACCGACTACCGAGCAAGCATCCTCCCGCACAGCTACCGGCGCCCCCTCTCGCCAAAAACCCTGCGAGAGCTGCGCCGCGACGGCCAATGAGGTACGAACGATCATCCCCGAGTAACTTCCCGAAACACCCGCAACAGATTCCCACCCCAAAACTTATCAATCCGTTCCTCTGAATACCCTCGCCGCAGCATAGCCTCGGTGATCATCGGTAAATCCCGAACATCCCGCATCCCACGCGCCAGAGTTGGTCCGCCATCAAAGTCACTCCCGATAGCGACATGATCCTCCCCCACCAACTGAATCGCGCGATCCACCACTCCAACCCAATCATCAACCGCCATCATCACCGAATCCGGAACCTTGGCCCCCAACATCGGGAACTGTGGAGCCACCACCTCATCCACCTCATAAATAGTCTTCCCCTTCACCCGCTCCGGAATACTAGTGGTGTCCCAAAACGTCTTCTTCGCGTGCTCTGTGACGTAAGCGAACTCCTTGGGATAGCTAAACTCGCTCCCAATCTGGAACCCAATTACCCCACCCTTAGCCGCCAGCTTCTTGAGGAGCCAATCCGGCATATTCCGCGGAATATTGTTAACACTCCGCAGCCCATGGTGAGTAGCCACCACCGGCCCATCGCTCACCTCAATGGTCTGCGAAATCGTATCGTCTGCTGAGTGGGACACATTGATCACCATCCCCAGCCGATTCATCTCCCGGATCAAATCCCGCCCATGCGCCGTAAGCCCCTTCCACTGCGCCGCCGAGCAGCACGAGTCCGCATAGTGCTGGTTCCAGTTATGCGCCGAAAGCTGAGCCGATCGCAGTCCCAGCCGATACAAATCGCGCAACACCCCCAAATCCCCATCCAGATCCCAGCTACCCTCAATATCCAGCACCGCCGCCATCTTCCCCGCGGCCCGGATACGCTCCACATCCTCCGCGTTCAACGCCAGCTCCACCAGCTCGCTATTCTCCTGCAGCTGGCGAAGCGCATGATCCACCCGCCGGAACGCCTGCTTGGTCTCAAACCTTCCGGGGTAGTACTCCTCGGGAATGAACACCGACAGGAAGAACGCGCTAACCCCACCCTCTCGCGCACGCTGCAGATCCCACTGTCCGTCGGTGACCCGCGTCCCCATACTGCCACCGTGATAGAACTCGCGGTCCAGCGCGTGGACATGTCCGTCAAACACCATCGCCCGCTTATGCACAGCCAATGCGCGCGCGGAGACCTGATCACCCCAGACCGAGGAACGCAGCACCGCAGGCGCCACAACGCTATATCCGAGAAACTGTCGGCGGGTCAGCATTCACTCCTCCAGCATAAGAGTCCAGCCATCTTTGCTACACTCGCTCCCAATGACACAGTCTACCCAACGCCCCCGGCTAGCCGCCGTCATCACAGCCTACAAGAGATTACTGCACGGCCAACACGTAGTAGACCGCTTCCTCGACGGCTACGGATGGGCCGGCACCTACCATCATCCAGCGATGGACCTGGTCTCCCTCTATGTCGATCAACGCGGCGAGGGCGATTTAACCCAGGAGCGGCTAGACCGCCATCCCACCCTGAAGCTTTACCCCACCATCGCCGAAACCCTGACCCTCGGCACCAGCAAGCTAGCCGTCGATGGAGTCGTCGTGGTCGGCGAGCACGGCACCTACCCTCTCACCGACACCGGGATCATGAAGCATCCCCACTACGAATTCTTCGAGCAGATCACGAAAGTTTTCCACGACAGCGGCCGCTCCGTTCCCTACTTCAACGACAAAGAACTCGCCTACCGCTGGGACTGGTCGAAGCAAATGGTCGATACCTCCCATCAGATGGGCTTTCCTCTCCAGGGAGGATCAAGCCTGGCCGTCACCTGGAGAATTCCCTCGGTGGAGTTCCCCCTGGGCGCGACCGCGCGCGAAGCCGTCTCCATCGGCTACGGCGGCATGGGCAGCTACGATTTCCACGGCCTGGAAACGATCCACTGCATGGTGGAGCGCCGCAAGGGCGGCGAAACCGGTGTCGAGTGGCTGCAGACCTATCGCGGCGACGGCTTCTGGACAGCCTGGCAGCAAGGCGTCTGGTCGGAGGCATTAGTCAAATCCGCGCTCACCCGCAGTTCCACCTTGGCCCCGGCAACTGCCAGCTTCACCGATATGTTTCCCACCCTCGAGCAGATGCGCACCCTGGTGCCCGATCCCGTCGCCTACCACTATCAACATCGCGACGGCCTGCGCTGCACCATGCTGCTGATGAACGGCCTGGTGCGCGACTTCACCTTCGCCGCAACCATCGAGGGCCAGCCGAAACCCTTCTCGACGCAAATGTATTTGCCTATGCCCGACGGCCGCACCACGCTAGCCAGTTTCTTCAGCCCGCTGGTCTACAACGCGGAGCAGATGTTCCTCACCGGCAAAGCGCAATATCCCATCGAGCGAACGCTGCTCACCAGCGGCCTGTTGCTGGCCGGCGTCGACAGCGCGTTCCAGGGAATGAAGCGCGTGGAGACCCCAAACCTGGCAGCCGTAAAATACCAGCCCAACCCTGAATCCACCTACTGGAGGAGCTAATGCTGACCCGCCGCCGTTTTGTCGAGTACTCTGCGTTGTCCACGGCGATGTTGGCGTATCGCCCCCTTCTCTGGGGTCAGGCGCCCGCGCAACGCCCGCTGCGCCTCGCGATCCTGGGCACTGTGTATCGCCACCAGTCGCAGATGCAAACCCTGGCCGACCGCTTTCTGGTGGGATATCCCTACGACGGCGAATGGCACAAGCCCAACGTGCAAGTGGTCTCCGTCTATGTGGATCAGTTGGAGCGCCAGGCCGATGCTTCGCCCTCGCCCTATCAGCTGGCGATGGCGGGAACCAAAGTTGCGCCGTCCAGTGCATCCAAAGGAATCGCCGGCGGCCTGGGCCGGGACCGCACCGTGAAGGCGCAGCCTGAGCCGGAGAAAACGGAACCAACCGCCGATTTGAGCAGCGCCCGCGCCAAGCAGTTCGGCTTCCGTCTATGCAGCAACATTCCCGAGGCTTTGCGTTGCGGGGGAGACCGCCTCGCCGTCGACGCCGTGCTGGCAATCGTCGAGCAGGACGACTACCCCATCAACGACCGCGGGCAGATTCTGCTGCCCACCTACGATTTCTTTCAGCAGTGCGCCCAGGTCTTTGAGGACGAGAAGCGCGCAGTTCCCTACTTCAACCACAAGCAACTCTCCTTCAGCTTCGAGCACGCGCAAAGCATGGTAAGAACCGCCAATCGCCTGCGTTTCCCTCTGCTCGCCGGCTCCTCGTTCCCCGTGACCTGGCGCTTGCCCGACGTGGATATCCCGCTGGGTGCGCAGGTGGAAGAAGCGGTGATGGTCGGGGTAGGCACCGCCGACGGCATGGACTTCGACGCGCTCGAAGCCCTGCAGTGCATGCTCGAGCGCCGCAAGGGAGGCGAGACCGGAGTGAAGGCCGTGCAGCTGCTGGAAGGCGACGACGTCTGGGCCGCTGGCAACGCCGGTCGCTGGTCAAAGGATCTGTTGAGCTCCGCCCTCTCGCGCAGTGACACGCCCATGGGCCTGACCGTGCTCGACGGCCGCACCCAGGACCTGGTAGCCTCCGGCGTCTTGCCGCAACTGGTGAAGGATCCCGCCGCCTACTGCATCGAGTACACCGACGGAACGCGCGCCACGCTGCTGCTACTCAACGGCGCCATCATGGACTACAACATCGCAGCAAGCGTAGTGGACCACGGAATCGTCTCCACCCAATTCTTCCTGCCGCCCCCTCCTAACGTGACGGACTCTGCCTGCCTGGCAGCGAAGATCGAGCAGACGTTCCACACCGGAAGCGCCGCCTATCCGGTAGAGCGTACGCTGCTGACGACTGGCATGCTCGAGGCATGTCTGCATTCACGACACAAGCTGAACCAGCGTTTGGAAACTCCTCAGTTGGCAATCAGCTATCAGCCGCCGACGGAGTCGCAATACGCCCGCGGTTGAATGGGCGGGAGCCGTTTCGCATTTGATCCCGTGACTGTGACGAACCAGTTTTTCACCGGAGGCACCGTGGGTCCCGTTCTCAAGGAGTACGACATCGCCACCAATGGCATTTCCCTGCATGTAACTGAGCAAGGGGAGGGGCCAGCCGTCCTTTTCTGTCACGGGTTTCCGGACACTTCTTATACGTGGCGCAAACAGATGCAAGCCGTCGCGTCAGCCGGATACCGAGCCATTGCTCCAGACATGCGTGGCTACGGCCGCAGCTCAGCTCCGGCGGACGGAACCTTGTACACGCCCCTGCATACGGCCGGTGACCTGGTTGGGTTGCTCGATGCCCTGGATGTTTCCAGCGCTGTCCTGGTGGGCCATGATTGGGGTGCAACCCATGCCTGGAACTCTGCGCTGATGCGTCCTGACCGATTTAAAGCGGTGCTTTGCATTAGCGTGCCGTACGTGGCACGGGGGGATATCAGCATTTTCGAGCGCATGCGGAAGTCCGGCCATCAGAACGATTTCTACATGTTCGAACAGATCCGGCCCGAAGCCGATCAAATTTGGGCTGATGCCGCCGTCACCATTCCGGGGATCCTGTATTGGGCCTCTGCTTCCGCTCCAACCGAGACGCGATGGAGCCCTCTGGATTCAGCGCGAAGCCTTCATCGTCCCGCTCCCGGGCCGTTGCCGTCATGGGCTGAACCGGATTACGTCGCGCATAACGTTGCTGAATTCCAGCGCACCGGCTTTCACGGCGCCCTGAATTACTACCGCGCGGCCGAACCGTATTTCTATCTGGCCGGGGCCTATAAAGGAGCGAAGATCACACAACCCTCCTTCTACATTGCGGGAAAGGCGGATGGCTTAGGGGAGCTCTATCCACCTTTCGAAAAACTCCGCGCCAACCTTCCCGGTCTCGTGGGGCACCTTGAAATCGACCATGTGGGCCATTGGGTTCAACACGAAGCCTCTGCCGAAGTCAGTGACCAGATCGTGAAGTTTCTGGGCGTCGTAAACACCGGCTGAAACGCTATCGAAGCGGCCGGCCGAATCGCAATACGCTCGCAGTGGAAGGAGCCGGAAAATGCCGCGACGATCTTCGGATTCGAGCGACCAAATCTCTCCTGTAGGATTGCGCATGAAAGGGCAGATAGGGAGCGGTGTATCTCCTCATCTCCCGATAGAGGAGCTTCTTTAATGACGACCCTGTTTGACCCAATTACGTTCGGTGCGATTCACGCGCCCAATCGAATCCTGATGGCCCCTCTCACCCGTGGGCGGGCGACCCGTAGCCATGTGCCGACGCCCCTGATGGGCGAGTACTACGCTCAGCGTGCATCGGCTGGACTAATCATCTCCGAGGCGACCGGCATCAGCCAGCAAGGTCTGGGCTGGCCGGGCGCTCCGGGAATCTGGTCCGAGGAGCAGGTGACTGCCTGGAAGCCGATCGTGCGCGGGGTTCATGATGCGGGTGGTCGCATCGTTGCGCAGCTTTGGCACATGGGCCGGATCGTGCACCCCGATTATCTCGGTGGAACCCGGCCAGTGTCGGCGTCGGCGACCACCGCTCCGGGGGACGCCCGCACCTATGAAGGCCTGAAGCCTTACGTCGAAGCACGAGCGCTGGAGATACACGAAATCAAAGCGATCATTGGCGACTATAAACTGGCGGCCGAGCATGCGATCGCGGCCGGCTTCGATGGCATCCAGTTACACGCCGCGAACGGCTATCTCCTCGATCAGTTTCTACGTGACGGAACCAACCGGCGCACCGATAGCTACGGCGGCTCGATCGAAAACCGTATCCGGCTGTTAATCGAGGCGGCCCAGACGCTCATCAGCGTAGCCGGCGCCGATCGGACGGGTGTGAGGCTTTCTCCCAACGATGATCCACAGGGGTGTGGTGACAGCGAATCGGAGCTCTTGTTCACCAAGGCGGCCGAAGCATTGAACGGGCTCAGTATAGCGTTCCTGGAAATGCGCGCGTCGCGCCCCGAAAGCACCTTCCGTCCTGCTACGCGGCAACTCGTCCCCGCCATTCGCCGGGCGTTCAAGGGCGCGCTCATCCTGAACTCTGACTATCTACTCGACGATGCGTCGCAGGCCCTGCGCGCCGGCGAAGCCGATGCCATTACGTTTGGGCGGCCTTTTCTGGCCAATCCCGATTTGCCCGCCCGGTTCGCAAAGCGCACGCCCCTCAACCCGGCGAATGCAACCACGTTTTACACGCCGGGGCCCGTCGGGTACACAGACTATCCGGCGTTCGCAGGGGGATAGGCACGCTGTCCCCTATCTATCCAGAGGAGATGGGTACTTACATGGTTTCCTCGTAAACCCGGTCACGGATCAGGGTGTCGAACGCGCGTTTTTGTTCGAGGCATCGCATCTGTGCATCCAGGGGCGGCTCCGGCCAATCCTTGGCGCGGTGGGCTTCCCACGCCTTCAACCACTCAAACTTGAGCCCGTGCTCCATGCAGTAGACGAGTCGTGACAGATCGGCAAAGGTCTGATCGCTGGTCTGATACTTCCTCAGGAACGGCCAATACGACTTGAAGTCAGCCAATGTCCATGGGCATTCTGGCGACAACACGCTGCCGTCGTCCTGAGTAAGATTGATGAGGCTTTGCAGGCTTGTCGGTTCCATTGGGTTTCCCCCCGTTCAGTTTCTACGGTCCCCCGGTTTCTACGGTCTAAGCTCGCCCAACTCATTGTATGCGCGTCTCTCGGCCACGCCGGCTTTCAGCCCTTGCGTTTGTCCTGGAATGGGGACAGCACCCGGCGGCCCGGATCCACTTGAACGACGAATGGTACCGGGAGCCTCTCCATCATGTCGAGTACATCAGATCGGTTGTGTGCAAAACTTGCAGCGCGTGGCAGTGATCGGAACCAACGATTTGCACTGGACACAGGTTTGTTCTGTAGGATCCGCTACCGGAGGTTTTCCTTTGAGCTGCCTAAGGACGTAGTTCATAGGCACCACGATGACGAAGTAGACGACGGCCGCTTGCAGCAGGAATGAGATCACGGAGTTGAGAAAGATGCCGTAGTTAATCTTGCCACCATGCAGGTAAAGGACGAGCGCAGAGAAGTCCGGCTTGCCCACGAGGGAGGCGATGAGCGGGGTGAGGATGTTCGTTACAAACGAATTGACGATTGCGGTGAATGCAGCGCCGATGATTACGGCGACAGCGAGGTCAATTACGTTGCCACGCATGATGAAATCACGGAAACCTTTGATCATTTCGTTCTCCTGATTGGTGTGGTGTGCCGAGTAGGAAACGCAGCAGACTGCTGCGGGATGAGTATAATCCGTTGCGTCCGCTACCGGCCGGGTTCGGACGACTACTCGCTACACAACACTGGTGACGGACGGAACGATACGGCTGCTCTACTCAACGGACCTGGGCAGCCTCTCAAGTGTAATTTGCAACCACTCGGACTACCTTCTGATCCGCGTCGAATTCCAGGAATTCGCCAGTCTTCGAGCCCTTCTGATTGACGTAGTAAAGGACAACGCTGGAGATTCCCCACATCACATCCAGAAGTTCGAAATTCAGATTCGGGAAGGCCTCAAGCCCCTTCTCAAAATAATTGCGTAGCGCTTCTTTACCCTGGATGGTTCCGGAGGAGTCAATCAACAGCTTTGCCGCCGTGGGCGATGTAAGAACAACCTCGGCCGCGTAATGAGACATGATGTCGTCAAGATCGTGAGAATTCCAGGCCCGAATCCAATGATCCGCAAATTGTCGAGCGTCGGTTTCTGAGAGCATTGGTTCCACCTTTCGCAAGTATAGCCAGCCTTCCAAAAACCTCGTGACAAGACAGAAAGTCTCCACGTTGTACGTGATTGCGGGTGAACAAGCTGCCGGTCTCCAGGTTTCGGGCTAGTTTACAGAAGGCGAGATGGGGGTGGCTGCTAAGTCCTTTGTTTGACGAAGGCGCTCAAAATTTCAAACGAATTCATTTGCGCATCTTGGCGCTTTCAGGGTTTGTTGCCGGCCGGATGCGAGCCTGTTTAAGTCGTCACCTCGTGACGAACGGGACGATCTTTCTGCTCAGAGTTCGCCACCCAGCGCTCACGCCAGTTCCGTTGGCTGCACCCAAATCGGCGGGGTTGAGGAATTCAGCGAGGTTGCCAGGGTTGTGTTGCTTGTAGAAAAGTTGCGAAGAAAGCGAAGTAAGCGAACTAAGTCACATTGAGCGGAGCGGCGTCGCACAGAAGAGGTTACATTTCGTCTCGAATTTCTCTGATGCCGGGGAGCGATTGGGCAAGGTGACCAAATCAGGGGCAAGATGGCCAAATAAGGGCAAGGTGGCCAAATAAGTCCTTTGTTTCACGAAGGTGGCCAAGATGGCCAACTAATTAATTTGGCCATCTTGCCTCTCGGTGGGCGGCTGGTTTCCAGGCTGCGGAAGCAGTTGTTTCCGCCGGTGCGGCGAGAAACGGGACGGTCTTTCTGCACACGAGGTACGTGTTGGTGAACGTCCCGTTTGTCATCCGGCGTCCGTGTCCTCTGGCTGGGGATAGCCTCGGGCTGGTGTCCGGTGGGGTGGTGTTTCTCGGGTTGTCAAAGATGCTCAATCAAGAGGACGCACTGGGCGCACCCTGTTTGGACACGGTGATTCGATGTCACACTACGGTTTGCTACACCGGACATCAGGCCGGCAAGCGCTGATGCTTTCGCGGTGGTGGGCGGCGGATGCACAGGTAGAGCGCATGGGTGCAAGGCCAAGCAGGGCCGTCGTGATAAGACGGCGCTGACATATGGATCTTGGTCCTACAGTAGTACGGTTTTGGGATGTCGTCCAGAGACTGAGCGGATCCACAATTCTTTGGTAACCATGTCTGCGCGCTATTAGGTACTCGGCGACCAGAATTATCTGACGCCGGCCGGGGGTATATTGGATGCCCAAAGAAGTCCTCCAGCCGCTCCGCACTCGCGCGCCTGTATTGCTCGTGTCCACGCTTCGGACATCGGTAAGGAATTAGTGCGATGGCATAGCGGCGTGGAGGCGGCTTATTTGTGCTTCTGTCTGGATCTTTCCTGCTGTCGACAATTCTGACGGGCTGTTCATTGGTTTCGCCCCACAAATCTCACATTCCACCATGGCTTTTACATCAGATGCTGATGTGCAGCATTGAGACCGACAGGCGGAGCTTGGGCATTGGCAGATGTCTTTACTTCGCTCAATTTCGGGATTGCTTTGATCGCAGCGCTCGTCGGCTATGTCCTGTTCGAATTTCTCCGAAAGAGATTCTAGACGCCGGACTAGGTGCACGGGCTAAACGTGTGTAAAACTTCGCGTTAGGATACTCGATCAGCCCGCGACGTTATGGACCCTCTTCGGGGACGAAACAACCACCAAACCATCGGACGAGTGGCTTTCAGAGATTCCCGGCACTGCCGTGCCGGGCTCTGGATTCTTAGGTCCCTTCGGGGACTGGTTTGCCGAAAAGATTTGTGGCCGGACGGGACTGGACGTTTGTCAGATCTCCCGGCATTGCCGAGAAGGTTCCAGTCCTATCTGAGAACCAAACCCCGTCCCCTGACCCTCCGCTTGTCGGCTGCGGGTAGTTCTAGGCTATACTCGCTAGCAATGCTGAGTTGCGACCGCAATCCGGGAGCATACCGTTCGCTCTGGGTGGCGCTTGGCTTCTTTTGCTGTGCACTCTTAGTTTGCGCCGGGGTTGCGCAGGTTGGACATTTCCATTCTGACGGTCAATCAGTTCAATCCGATTGCGCACTTTGTCATACGGTCCACGTTGCTGTTCAGCCACTCATTCCGCAGACATGGGCTCCTCCGGTACGGATTGTAGGGAAAATAGCAACGGCGCTCGATCCGCTTCGGATTCGACACTTCTCTCTGTTCACTCTCTTCTCCCGGCCTCCGCCTGTGGATGTAGCTTTCGCGTAAAGCCACGTCGAACTCAATACACAGGATCTATGGAGGCCCTTATGCCAGGGCGCAGCCGTAATCTAACAAGACGCCACCTATTGTGGGTAGTGCTCGGCTTTTTCTGCTGTGCACTCATTACGCTCGGCGGAATCGTGCAGGTCGCCCATACGCACGCGGACGGCCAAGCGATCCAATCCGATTGTGCGCTTTGCCACACCGCGCACCTGGTCGTTCAACCGGCGGTCGCGCAAGCGTTGCCGCATACAGCCTTTGTTGTGGCGAGCATATCGACTGCCTCTCAGCCGATTCGTGCGCAAGACTTCGTTGTCTTTTCTCTCTTTACCAGGCCTCCGCCTGCACAAACTGCGAACTCCTAAGCAGCTTTGTCGCAAAAACCAATGAATCTCAGGAGGCTCGACCCATGCGCATACGTACGCGCACCATTCTCTTTTTCCTGTCGGCAGTTGTATTTTCCGGCGTGTTTGATAACGTCCGCGCGCAATCTAACTCTGGTTCGATAAGCGGCGTAGTCACCGATCCGTCGGGTGCAGTCGTCCCTGGAGCGACGGTCACGGTGGAAAATCCCGTGAGTGGGTATGTGCGCACACTCAAAACAGACGGCACGGGACGATTTCAATTCAGCAATATTCCGTTGAACCCATACCACCTCGCGGTGACGGCTACCGGCTTCGGCGGGGCGGCCCAAGACGCCGATGTGCGGTCAACCATTCCCGTCACTGTGAACCTTGCCCTGCGACTGGCGGGTGCTTCGACGACCGTGACCGTCGAAGATTCGGGGGATCTGTTAGAGAATGACCCCACCTTTCACACGGATGTGGACAGGGGGCTTTTCCAGAAATTGCCCCTGGAAAGCCAGTCATCCTCGCTCAGTTCGCTGGTGACGCTATCTTCCCCTGGAGTCGCTGCTGACTCCAACGGACTTTTTCACGGCCTAGGCGACCACGCCTCCAATTCCTTCTCGGTAGACGGTCAGCCAATCACCGATCAGCAGAGCAAGGTGTTCTCCAACCAGCTTCCGTCCAACTCGATTCAGTCTCTCGAGGTGATATCAGGGGCGCCGCCGGCGGAATACGGGGGAAAGACCAGCCTGGTGATCGTGGCGACGACACGATCGGGTCAGGGGTTGACCAAGCCTACAGGGGACATCGCTGCCTCGTATGGGGCCTTCGGCTCAGCGACAGGAAGTTTTGACATTGGCTATGGGGGCAAAAACTGGGGGAACTTTTTCGAAACCGACGGGCTGAATACCGGACGATTTCTGGATCCGCCGGAGTTCGTCGTCTTCCACGACAAAGGGAATGAGGAGAATGTTTTTGACCGGGTGGACTATCAATTTACGCAGGCTGACTCGATTCATCTCAACCTGAATTACAGCCGCTCCTGGTTCCAGACTCCGAATGCCTACGATAACCTGAACGTATCGAACGTGGTCGGCGGTGGCGCCGGCCCCAATCCGGTCTTCGCTAACGTCGGAAACGCCGACCAGAAGTCCAAGATTGAAACCTTCGATATCGCACCCACCTATACTCGCGTCTTCGGAGCGAATGCGGTACTCAATTTTGGCGCCTACGTTCGGCGGGATTCGTACAACTACTACCCGAGCGGCAATCCTCTGGCCGACCTTGGTCCCCCGAATTTGCAAACCTCCTCGATCGCACAGTATCGGACACTCACGAATGCGGGGTTGCGCACAGATCTCTCCTACCAAAAGGGAATCAACAACATCAAGTTAGGCGCGGTCTACCAGCAGACATTCCTGCGTGAGAATGACAGTCTTGGCGTGGTCGACCCCACGTACAATTCCCCATGCGTCGACACCGACGGCAATCCGCAGCCGGGATTTTCCGATCCCACGCAATGCGCTGCGGCTGGTTTCGTATCGAATGATCCGGCTGTTAACCCTACCGGCACCTACAATTCAGTTCTCGCGCCGTACGACCTGACGCGTGGAGGCGGCCTTTACAGCTATTTCGGTCACACCGATGTAAAGGAATTGGCGCTCTATATCGAGGATCAGATCAAGGCCGGGAACTGGCTCTTCAATGTTGGTATCCGAGGCGATTTGTACAACGGTCTCACGGTTGCCAGGCAGGCTGAGCCACGTGTGGGCATCGCTTATAGCATGAAGCAGACAAACACGGTGCTACGTGTCTCCTACGCCCGCACGCTGGAAACGCCATTCAACGAGAACCTCGTGCTATCGAGTTCCGGATGTACGAACGAAGTGCTTGCTCCGCTGCTTGCTTGCACTCCTGGTGTTTCTGGAACGCTTCAACCTGGTTTCCGCAACGAATTCCACGCCGGTTTCCAACAGGCGGCTGGCAAGAACTTCGTATTCAGCGGTGACTATATCTGGAAATACACCCACAACGCCTTTGACTTTAGCGTACTGGGCAATACCCCCATTACCTTTCCTATCGACTGGCACAACTCGAAGATCCCCGGTTTTGCATTGCGCGCGGATGTGCCTAATTTTCATAACTTCAGTGCGTTTGTAGTGATGTCGTCGGTGGCGGCGCGCTTCTTTCCGCCGCAGTCCGCCGGCGCCGGCGCGACGGTGGGGCAAGGGGGATACCCTTTCCGCATCGATCATGACGAAAGGTTCAACGAGACCACGCATGTTCAGTACCAAGTGCCCGGAGACCATTTCCTTAGACCATGGATAGCTTTCAATTGGCGGTATGACAGCGGGTTAGTTGCGGGCTCCGTACCCTGCTATAACGTCACCGACCCCAACAGCCTGTGCAATCCAATCAACGGCGGATCGTCGGTGACCTTGCCGAATGGACAACCGGGAATTGATCTGAGCGGTCTGACAGCAGACCAGGAGTTTGAGGCTGGTCTCATATGTGACGGAATCAAGGCGACCCCGACGACACCCTTACCCACTCCGTGCCCGGCTTCAGGACTCACGTCGAACCTGGTAAAAGTCCCGGCTCCCGGGACGGAGAATGATGACAAGAATCCGCCTCGCATCCAGCCACGCAATCTCTTCGATGCCGCCATTGGCGAAGACAACATCTTCAAAGGTGACAGGTATAGATGGAGTTTGCGTCTGACGGGCGTGAACATTGCAAACAAGTACGCACTCTACAACTTCCTGTCAACGTTCAGCGGGACACACTACGTGACTCCGCGTGCGTTGACGGCAGAAGTGGGCTTTCACTTCTAGTCCGGTCCAGAACTCACTCGTCTTTCCCGATGCTTCAGGGACAGCATGCACTTGCTGTCCCTGAAAGCACGCTTTCGAAGGGAGGCAGTCGTGTCCTGGATGATCATGCAAGGAAAGGGCAGCAAGCGAAGAGTGCGGCTGGTACGTTGGAAGCGCTCTGAGATCGTCAAGCTAATCCTGATCGCGGTCGCGATCACGATCTTTACTGTCTGGCTTACGTTGTGGGTAGCGTCACACGACTTCGATTAAGAGGGCATGAGGAATGCCAGGCCACGAGCACTACCAACATCCACGACGCCGCAGCAAGGAGACGGGCGAGAATGTTGCTCGTGGTATCGGCGTGACGATTCTCTTCTTCGCAACCGTCGCAGTCGTCACGCCCACTTCTATTGCTTCGCAGTACGAGCCCTTAAGAGGATATTTCTTCTCCGGAGCCTCGTTGCGATCCTGGCAACTCCTCATCGAACCGCGACAGACCGGGCAGCGTCCTCGTCAGGCCCGCGACCCGCATCGAGACCCGAAGCCGGCATATGACTCAGAAGCGAGAACACCTGGTGCGTCGCCAACGGATTCGCCGGCAGCGCGGTCTCGATCCCCGGCCCCGGAAGCCTCTGGGAAAATAGGTCCTCCCGATTCAGGGGATCGTCAGGTCCATCTAGGCGCTTGGTTGACGCAACACGGGAACATGTCTCTGGCCCAGCAACAGCAGGCTTTGCGGAACGAAGCAGGATTTGATCGGCTACCTCCGCAAATCCAACAACACCTCATAGACCGGTTGACGCAGATTAACAACATGCCTCCACAGCAGCGCGAACGTACTCTCGCCTACGTCGAGGCGTGGGGACGGCTCAGCCCGCAGCAGCAACAGCAGGTGCGCACGGCTCTGGAGGCCATCGGCAGGCTGAGGTTGGATCGTCAACGCATGGTAAAGAAGGCTATTCGCGACCTACGTGACCATAGGACTGGAGAGCGTGAGGCAATCATGGCTTCCTCGCAGTTCCGGACCCAGTTCACTTTTGACGAGCGAACTATTATCCGCGCCGTGGTCGCGGTCGAGTTGTACGTTCATCCCTGAGCTTGAGTCTTCGAATCAGCACAACGTTCTTACCTTGGTCATGACTGATATATACCTACTGGGGTATAGTATATCTCCATGGGACACACGACCAAATACAAGTCCAAACTGATTGTCCGGATGAAGCGAATACGGGGACAGATGACCGCCGTCGAACGAGCCCTGGAGGAAGGGACCGATTGCGCCGAAGTATTGCAACTGGTCGCTGCTGCTCGCGGAGGCATGAACGGCTTGATGGCAGAGTTGATGGAAGGACATCTGCGCCATCACGTGCTGGAACCGGAAGATGGGGACGATCCCTCGCGAAGGGGCGGATGAGCTGATGGACATCATTCGCAGATACCTTAAATAGCCAAACCGGGGATAACTTCGTTGAGACGTTGCGCTCACGCATTGCTATGTATTCTCATGCTCTGCTCTCGCGAGGGAGTCGCTCAGGCACCCTTGAGCCTGGCGGATGCAGTCAGCTTTGCGCTGTCGCATCGCGCGGAGATCCGGGCGGCAGCCGATCGCACGGCCGAAGCGGAGGATCAGCGGAAGCAGGCCGGCCTCATTCCCAACCCCCGCATTTTCCTGCAATCGGAAGATCTGCGCGAGTTCGCACTTCAATTTCTGGCAAGATTCCGAGACCTTCGCCTATGTGGGCGAGACCCTGGAGACTTCCGGGCGACGCGCCGGACGAATCGCTACGGCCACCCAGGGGCTTGAGGGTAGCCGCCTGCGAGCCGAGCAAGTACGTCTTGAGATCGTTCTTAGAGTGCGCCAAACCTATTGGAGAGCGCTAGCGGCTCAATTTCTCGCCAGGCTCTACCGCGAAGACGGCAACTACTTCCGCCAAATCATCGCGTACCACGAAGCCCGATTCCACGAAGGGAAGCTTGCCGAAGTGGATCTACTCCGCGTGCGCCTCGAGGGAGAGCGTGTGCACGCGGCGGAAGCTCGAGCGCAGCTGGAATCTGAACGAGCCCTCCTCGACCTGGAGCGCGAGATGGCATCAGCCGATCGTAAGGACTGGAAGCTCACCGAACCATTCGAGGCCCTGGACCCTCCGGCCCCTGCACCGCCAGGCGGAGATCCCGTCCTACTGCGGGTTGAGGGACAAGCGGCGCACCAGGCAATCGCCGCCGCACGCGCTAACCTCCAGTTGCAGAAGGCCAACGGACGCACGGACCTGGAGGCTCTTGCGGGCTATAAGCGCAACCTCGGGGACGACACGGGGCTGGTAGGCCTGCAATGGAATCTGCCCATTTTTGATCGCAACCAGGGCGCCGTTGCCGCCGCAGTTGCCGATAACAGAGCAGCCGAAGAGGATTATGCAGCAGTCCGCCAACGATTGGCCGCGCAGCTGTCGATTGCAGAGCGGGAGTACGAACTCGATCGAGAACAGTATCTTGATACCTTCAGGCCACTGCGAGATCAGGCGATCCAGATCTCGGATATCACCCGGGCCGCTTACAACGAAGGCGGTCTCGATCTAGTGCGCCTGCTCGATGCAGAACGAGTGCGGATCGAGGCCGAAGTCTCCTGGGTAGAAGCGCTCGAGAGCTATCACCAAAGCGTCGTCGCGCTCGAATACGCGGAGGGGGTGCAGCCGTGAACGTCTTACTAGCCGCTCTATGCATCGGGTTGGAAATCGCTTGTGCCGGTTGTGGCCGGCAGCCGGCTGACGAGCTTAACGCCAAGACCTCCGTGCCCAGCACTCCCGGAGAGGTGGTGATCTCACCGGCCGAGCAGACAGCACAGAGGATAGAGGTCCAGGCCGTCGAGATGCGCGATGTGCCGGCCGTGCTCAGTTTGCCGGGACGCATTGCGCTTCCAGACAACGCAACCTGGCGCGTGGGCGTGCTGACGGATGGGCGTGTCGAAAAGGTATATGCAAACCTCGGGGACTACGTGCATAAGGGGGAAATTCTGGCAAGAATGCACAGCCACGATGTGCATGATGCCCGCGCGGCCTACCAGACCGCGATCGCCGATAGCGGCAAGTTCGATTCCGCGCAGGCCCTGGCACAGACCGAATATGACCGCATCCAGAGACTGTACGGCCTGAAAGCAGCCTCGCTTGAAGAGACGCAAATCGCTCACCAGGAGCTCGTCAACGCACAAACAGAGGCGAAGAACGCCAGGATTGCCGTAACCCGTGAGCGAACTCACCTGGAAGATACTTTGGGTGTTCCCGCGGATATTCCTGAAAACTCGCACAATGAAAACGACGAGTTGGTTCCGATCGCCGCGCCCGCAAGCGGGTATGTGCTGGAGAAGAACGTAACCCCTGGTGTGACCATTCAACCGTCGACCGATGCGTTTGTAGTGGGAGACCTGAGCCGGCTGTGGATGCTGGCTTCTGTGAGAGCGGACCAACTCGCTCGACTGCACGTTGGGCAATCCGCGGTTGTGTCTCTTCCGGATGCGCCGGGGGAAACTTTTTCCGGGAAGGTTGCGAATCTCGGCCAGCGCTTCGACCCTACGACGCGACAAATGCAAATCCGTATTGAGTTCACAAACATTGGTGGACGCTTGCGTCCCGAGATGTTGGCGCGGGCTGAACTACCAGTGGGCGAGAAGAAGGCAGCGCTGCTGGTGCCACAGGACGCGGTGCAGCAAGTGAATGGGCAGGACGCAGTCTTTGTTCGTTTGTCCGCAGACCATTTCGTCGTGCGTCCGATCCAGGCTGGTGAGTCTGCGCAGGGCATGCTCCGGGTCGTCGCCGGGATTCAACCGGGAGATCAGGTGGTGACCGGCGGAAGCTTTCTGGTGAAATCTCAACTCCTCCGCTCCTCGATTGGTGACTGAAATGTTGAAACGGATCATTGACGTCACGCTCGCCTATCGCTGGTTTGTCGTGTTGGGCTTGTTTGTGTTGCTCGGAGTGGGGGGATATGCGCTTTACACGCTTCCCGTCGAAGCCTTTCCCGACCTCACGAACAACCAGGTCACCGTGGTCACAGAGGCGCCCTCCATGCCCCCCACGGAAGTCGAACAACTTGTGACCTATCCCATCGAGCAGGCCATGATGGGCATGCCCAAGCAGCAGGAAGTGCGTTCGCTCTCTGAGCTGGGGCTCTCCATGATCACCATTGTCTTCGACGATTCCGTGCCCATGTACTTTGCGCGCCAGTTGGTCAACGAGCGGCTGCAGCAGATTAGCGGCCAATTACCCAGTGGGATCCAGCCAGTACTGGGACTGCCGGCGACGGCTTTCGGCGAACTCTATCAGTACACTTTGAGCGGTCCCATGAGCCCTATGGCGCTTAAGGATCTGCAGGAGTGGCAGATCAAGCGTCAGCTCAGGATGGTGCCCGGAGTGAGCGAAGTGAACACCTGGGGCGGTGAGGTCAAGCAGTATCAGATCACCGTCGATCCAGCGGTGCTTGCCCAATACGGCCTGACCCTCAACGACGTAGCCCAGCGGGTGGAGGAGAACAACCAGAATTTCGGCGGCGGGTTCATCGAACATAACGACGAACAGTACACCCTGCGCGGCGCCGGCCGGGTAGATAGCACCGAGGGTCTGGGCAACATCGTTCTGCTGTCACACAATGGAGCACCGGTCCTGCTGCGCGATGTGGCCACGGTGGCGATAGGTCCGGCCCCGCGCCACGGAGCTGTGCTGCGCAACGGCGAAACTGTCTCGGGTATGGTCATCATGCTTAAGGGAGAGAATGGAAAGCGGGTCATTCAGGCGATCAAGCAGCGGATCGCGGAGATGCATCTACCGCCCGGCGTGAAGATCAGTCCCTTCTACGACCAGTCCTCGGTCATCGACGGAACCATTCAGACGGTCAAGAAGAATCTCTTCGAAGGCTTCCTTCTGGTGACGGTCATCCTCTTCCTCTTCCTCGGGAATGTCCGTGCGGCGCTCATTACTGCATCGGTGATACCGCTCGCTATGCTGGTGAGCTTCATCAACATGCGAGTCTTCGGAGTGAGTGCCAACCTGATGAGCCTGGGAGCCATCGACTTCGGAATGATCGTCGATGGCGCTGTGGTGATGATGGAGAATGCCATTCATCGTCTCGAAGAGAGGCCGCCAGGAGAGCCTTCCGTCGAAACCATTCGCTCCGCGGCCTCTGAAGTCGCGAGACCGATGGTGTTCGGCATTGTGATTATCATCGCCGTTTACATTCCTATCTTTTTCCTGGAGGGACTTGAGGGCAGGATGTTCCGGCCGATGGCGTTTACCGTCTGTTCCGCCCTATTCGGGTCATTGTTCCTGGCTCTCATCGCCATTCCGAGCCTCGCGGTCCTGGCTTTCCCGAAGGGATTGCCGGCGAATTATCAATCCTCCCGGCAAAGGTGGATGGACAAGATCACGCAGCGTTATATTGCGATGCTGGAGGCTGTTCTTCGGCATCGGACGTTCGCTCTCGTCTGTTCCCTGGTAGTACTCACGGTAGCGCTTGGCTCCCTGGCGTTCATCGGTACGGAGTTCATGCCTCGCTTGGACGAGGGCAGTATCCTGCTGGAAACCCGCAAGCTCCCCGGAATTTCTTTGACGGACTCGGTTGAGATCAGCCGGCGCATCGAGAGGACGTTGCGCTCCTTCCCCGAAATTGCCGACGTAACCATCAAGATCGGGCGCCCAGACTTCGCGACCGAGGCCATGGGGATCAACGAAGGGGATACGTATCTTTCGCTGCGGCCGATGCGGGAGTGGACTCGGTTTCATTCCAAGGGTGAATTGATCGATGCCCTGGACCAGGAATTATCGAAGATCCCGGGTCTCAACTATGACTTTACGCAACCGATGGCGATGCGTGTGGACGAGACCGTCTCCGGCGTGAAGGCCGATTTGGCCATCAAGATATTTGGGGATGATTTCGCGACGCTCAACAACCTGGCCGAACAGGTTGTGCGCGTCGTTGGGTCAGTCCGCGGAGCCGCAGATCCACAGATCGAATTGACTTCCGGAGTGGCCGAGTTGCAAGTGCGTGTCCGGCGAGATCAGTTGGCTCGGTACGGGCTCAACGTGAAAGATGTGCAGCAGGCGGTGGAGGCAGGTGCATCAGGCGCTAATATCTCGGAGATCATCGATGGGCAAAAACGTTACTCTGTGGCATTAAAACTTCCTGCGGCCTACCGCCGGGATCCTGAAGCGCTGGGCGACGTCCTGCTCCACGCTCCGGACGGAGAACAGGTAACCCTCAGCCAAGTCGCCAATATAAGCGTGACTCGTGCTGCCCAGGTCATCAATCGCGAAGAGGGCCAGCGTCGTATGGTGGTCATGTCAAACGTGCGCGGACGGGATCTAGGCAGCTTCGTCCGTGAGGTTCAGGATCGAATCCGCGGGAAAGTCAATCTGCCTCCCGGATACTCGATCACCTATGGCGGCCAATTCGAGAATCAAGAGCGCGCCACACGCCGGCTGATGCTGATCGTTCCGGCGGTGATCAGCATCGTCTTTCTCCTTCTCTACCTCACCTTTCATTCCTTCAAGCAATCGTTGCTGGTGGTCGGTAACATACCCTTTGCGCTGGTTGGCGGCATAGCTGCGCTATGGGTACGAGGGATGAACCTCAATCTCTCCGCTTGCATAGGCTTTATCGCGCTGTTTGGCGTCGCCATGCTCAACGGCGTCGTACTCGTGAGCGCGATCAATCATCTCCGAACGGCCGGCGAATCGACATACAGTGCGGTTATCGAGGGCTCGCGTAAAAGGCTGCGCCCTGTTTTGATGACGGCGTGCGTGGCCAGCTTTCGGCTTCATTCCTATGGCCATCTCAACTTCCACCGGAGCAGAAGTGCAACGTCCATTGGCATCGGTAGTAATCGGCGGTTTATTGAGCTCCACATTCCTCACCCTTTTTCTTCTTCCGACAATGTACGAGTGGATCTTTCATCAGGTCTCTTCCCGAGAACCAGCTCTTACCAGATCGTGAAACCTTGGGCCGAACCTGCCGAAAATTAGTTGCGGCCCGAATTATCTGACACCAGCCGGGGACTGCTCGCGGGCCGTTGTGTCTTCTCGTTGGAGAACGGATTCTTGCTCCAGCCTGATAGCGCTCTCCGGATCGTGAGACGGCAAATACACCAGGGGTTGTTCCTGTGCTAAAGACAGGATCTGGCTCAGTGTCTTTCGAGCGATGGCTAAATCAGGGCTCACGCCGTCCACTTTTTCTTCCAGGAGAAGACGCTCTGTGTAGCTGGTGTCGCCGGCAAGAAAGAACGATGGCGCACCGCATACCACCACCGATATATGGTGCGGCGTGTGTCCTGGTGTGGGGACGATGAGCACATCGCCTTTGCTGGTGAGAGACATGCTTTGCCGAAATGGACCTACGGAGCGATCGTCGAAGCGCACGAATTCCGGTTGCCACCACTTGGGCCAGCGGTGAGGCAAGTAGCCTTGTACTTTTCCTCCGAACCCGCTCGCCCTGGCCAGTTCCTGTCTGGAAACCCAGGTTTTGCTCCCCGTCACGTGAATCAATCCTCCGGCGTGGTCTGTATGCAGATGGGTCATCACGACCTGACGCACATCTCTGGCGGCGATCCCGAGGGTCCGGAGTTGGGGGCCAATCTCTTCCTCGGGGTGGACGGAGAAGCGGACTGCGCGACGGTAAAACGGATGCCAGGAGGGATGGTATCCATTCTGATGGACACGAGAGGTCTCTCCGGTATCGACCAGGATGATTCCCTCTTCATGCTCAATGATCCAGGCGTAAATCGGCAGCCAGTCTGACCAATTTTCGTCAAAGAGCATCGACGCTGTCCGCGCGAGCCCTGTTCCTTGCGATTCCATCTGCGCGCGTCGCACCTGCACCAGACCTGTACGAATTGCGTGAACCTTTGGCATCAAATTCTCTCCTTCATCAGCTGGAAATTCTGAGTGGTTAGCACTCGCTCACCTCGTAGTGTAAAAAAATTACGCCTTGACCATCCGAGCTAGAAGATCGTCCAGGGCTTTGGCAATCACACTCGATGGCAAGTTGAATTCGCCGAAATATTGCGCGCGCGCAAACTGCTGCAGAGTGCCGATCCAGGCAACGGTGAGCAGTCCTACATCGAGAGTTGCGGCGACTACACCCTCTTTACGTCCGAACTCGAGCAACGCCCGCACCTCGCCAATGATGGAGTGCTTGCGCAACGCTGTTGGCATCCGGGGCCAGAATATCCGCAGATTGTCCTGCACATAGAGAACTGCGTTCCGATCCTGGTCTAAGGCGGTCATGTAAGCACCGATCACGGCGCGTTGCTTCGTCGCAAAGGAGTTTCCAGACCTCATCGCTGTGGTTATCAGGTTGTAGAGTTCAAGGTAGCAACGCTCAAAAAGATAGTTAGCCAACGCGTCCTTACTGGGAAAATGCTTGAACAAGGCGGGATTGCTGAATCCGGATGCCTTTGCAATATCGCGAACGCTGGTCTCGCAAAGTCCATCTCGCACGAATAAATCCAGCGCCGCGACGACGATCCTCTGTTTACCCGGAGGGTCATCGCTTGAGACATAGAAGGGTTGGCGTGTTTGTTCCATCTCGATCAGGTTAGCACTTGCTAACCCAAATGACAAGCTCGCGCACCGCCTCGGACGGCTAATTTTTCACCGTCAGCGATGACGAGGCTATCGCTACCAGTTGGCTTAAACCAGCGTGAAGACTTCCGTAACACTCTTCTGTTATGACTATAACAACGATGCAAGAGGACGCGAAATGGCTCTTGTTGGTGTTTACCTTGCCCACGAGCAGGGCGAGTGAGCGCGTTCAGATGTGGAGAAAATTGCAGAGGTTCGGGTCCATTCCGTTTCGCAATGCGGGTTCTCTCTTGCCGAACACACCCGAGAATCAGGAGCGCTTCGAGTGGCTTGCGACAGCCATTCGAGCGAGTAAGGGAGAGGCATCCATTCTCCAGATTCAGGCCAGTGATGACGTGTCCTCCGATTGCTTACAGGACCAGTTTCGTAAGGCTCGTGCTGCGGATTACACAGAGTTGATCAAGGATCTGCAAAAGCTGAAGCCATCGGCAAAAGGTCCGTCTGCCCAGGTGTTACGCCTCAGACGGCGTTTTGAAGAGATCGTCGCCATCGATTTCTTCACAAGCCCGCTCCAAAGCAAGGCAAAAGAAACATTGGCGGAAACCGAACAAACCGGAATGAAGCCGAGTTTGAGCAAGAAAGGCAGCGCTTCCAAAGCGAAATATCAAAAGCGCACCTGGATGACTCGCCCCCGCCCTGGAATCGACCGGGTCTCCTCCGCCTGGCTCATCTCTCGCTTTATCGATGCAAAACCGAAGTTCATCTTTGACAACAATCCCGCCGTTCATCCGAACGCGATTCCGTTCGATATGTTCCGGGGCGTCGGCTTTGGGCACGAAGGCGACCGCTGTACCTTCGAAACACTTTGTCTCGCCTTCGATATATCTGACAAACGAGTTCTCATTTTGGCTCAATCGATCCACGACGCGGACATTGAAGACGGCAAATTCGGGCGCCACGAAGGACACGCGATGAACCAGATACTGCGGGGATGGGCGTCCCAAAACATTCCCGACGATCAGTTACTACTGCGAGGCATGGAACTCATTGAGGGTTTCTACAACTCGATCTTGCACTCCGAGGAGACTTTGCGATGAAGCCTTTTTGTCTTTGCCTTGTCGTTCTCTCAGCCGCCTTTGCTTGCGGGCAATCGTCCACTCAGGCTGCAAAGGTGCTAACGAAGGTCGCGGATATTCCCATGCCGGGTCCGCCAGTGCGATTCGACTATCAAACTTTCGATGCATCGAGCGGCCGGCTCTATATCGCGCACATGAATGCCGACCAGCTCGTGGTCTTCGACACCTCGACGCGCCAGGTGGTCGCTAATCTTGACGGCTTCACACGCGTGCATGGCGTCACCGTGGCCCCCGAAATTCACCGCCTCTATGCGTCCGTGACCGGGAACCATCAGGTCGCCGCTGTCGATACCGATTCGCTGAAGACTCTGGGAACCGCCGGACCGATCACCTACCCGGACGGCCTGGCCTACGCTCCAAAGCAGAACAAGGTGTTCGTCTCCGATGAGCATGGCGGGGTTGATGCAGTCATCGACGCCGCGAGCAATAAGCTCATCACCAATATTACTTTGGGTGGCGGTGCGGGAAATACTGTCTACGATTCCATCTCTGGCCACATCCTTGTCGCCGTCCACGGTCTGAATCTGCTTGCCGTTATCGACCCGGCGACGAATCAAATCATCAGTCGTATGCCGCTGGTTGGGATCAAGAACCCGCATGGGATAGCCCTGGATACAGGCGACCGTATAGCCTTTGTCGCAGGCGAAGAGAATCACTCCCTTGCGATGGTCGATCTCCAGACGTTGAAGGTTCTTTCCACTTACCAGGTGGGCGAAGATCCCGACGTGCTCGCCTATGATCCGAGCCTTAAGCGCCTGTATGTCTCCGCCGAGTCAGGGACAGTCACCATCTTCCAGAGCCACGGAAAGAGCCTTAGTTTGCTCGGCTCCATGGAGATGCCTCACGCACATACGGTATCGGTCGATCCAAAGACCCACCTCGTCTATTTCCCTCTGGAGAACATCGACGGCCACCCAGTATTGAGGATTATGCCCGAAGTGGTCCACTGAACAACACGGGTAGGTCATAAGCAAACAAGGGCTGTAAATATGAAAACTCAACAAATACTGATCATCGCAGTTTTCGCGCTGCTGCTCGTAGGTACACTCTGCGCTGGTGTGCTCAAGTGGCGTGGATTCCGTGCCACGTCCACACCATCGGGCTTTGAAACGGTCGCGGCTCGATCCATACGAAACTTTGCGATCCCAGGAACGGAGCGTCACAAGACGAATCCTGACGCCAATGATTGGATCGCGATCCAGCAAGGCCGCGAAGACTTCCTCGCTCGCTGCGCTTCCTGTCATGGTGTCGACGCTCGGGGCCGAACCCCCATCGGCGCGAACGTCTATCCCCGCGTCCCTGATCTCCGCTCAGATTCCACGCAGAATCTTAGCGACGGCGAAATTCATTACATCATCGAGAATGGGATTCAGTTGACGGGGATGCCGGCAATGAGGAGTCCGCACCGCGAGTCGGCTGCGGAAAGCTGGAAGCTCGTTGCATACATCCGAAGCCTCCGCACTCCTACACGGGAGGAAAGGGCGGTTGAGGCGAATACGTTGGTATCGGCGCACTACACTGGCTCGCAAGCGTGCCAGAAGTGCCATGCAGACATCTACGAGCACTGGAAGAAGACGCCGATGGCGAATGTAGTGCGCGATCCGCGAGAGCATCCGGATGCGATCATCCCCGATCTCAACACGAACAACGTCTCGAAGTTCACAAAGGAGCAGGTGGCTCTTGTCTACGGCAGCATCTGGAAGCAGCGCTACTTCACGAAGGTAGGCGACGACTACTATCCGCTGCCCGTGCAATGGGACATCCACAACAAGAAGTGGCTCAAGTATCACGTCCCGGATACGGGCGCCGACTGGTGGACAGCATTCTATCCTTCGGACAACATGCAGCGACCGACAGGCCCAACCTGCGATGGCTGCCATTCCGTCAACTACGACATTCACACCAAGCAGGTCACGGAATGGAACGTCGGCTGCGAACGCTGCCACGGTCCGGGCAGCGAACACGTCGCCCATCCCACACGCACCAACATCCTCAATCCTGCGCAGATGGACGACGTAGCCGCGAACGACACCTGCATTCAATGCCATTCACAAGGCCAGCCACTCACCAAACAGATCGAGGGCAAAGCCTACGACTGGCCGGTTGGCTACCATGTCGGTCTTCATCTTCAAGACTATTGGAAGCTCGAAGACATCACCCTGGGCCAGACGACATTCACGCACTTCGCGGACGGAACCGCACACAAGAACCGGATGCAGGGCAATGACTTTGTGCAGAGCGTCATGTACGAGCATGGTGTCACCTGCGCTTCCTGCCACGATGTTCACGGCACCGAAAACTATTGCCCAACTCCGAAAGCCGGCAGACAAGCTCTGCCTGGACTGCCACGGGCCGACCTCACCGAACGGCCCGCACACGGCGACGTCTGGAGGAACACACTCACCACAAGGACGGCAGCCCCGGCAGTCAGTGCGTAGCCTGCCACATGCCGAAGATCGAAACCCAGGGTGTGCCCGGCTCGTTCGTAAGCTCACACACCTTCAAGTTCATCTCGCCGGCGATGACAGACAAGTACAAGATTCCGAACCCTTGCACGTCCTGCCATACGGACAAGTCTACTGATTGGGCGACGAAGGAACTGATGACCTGGAAAACGACATCTCCGTGGCGAGTCGGACAATGAGGAGAGACTATGCTATTGTTTGCGTCTTCCCAATATTTGTGGATTCGCTTTTGAGAACGTGATTTCTTCCGGAGGAATGATGAGGAACCTTCGCTGCGTTGCCGTGATGATCCTTTCCTTGCTGCTCACTCCATTCATCAATGCTCAGAACACTACGCCCAACCCACAGCCCTCCGCAGTTCTTTTCCGCAACACCCACGTCTTCGACGGAGTAAAGGAACAGACTTCTGGACCCGTCGACGTGCTCGTTCAGGGAAACAAAATCACAAAGATCTCCACCACCCCGATCCATCCCGACGCAGATACCAAAGTGATCGACGGAACGGGACGCACGATCATGCCCGGCCTCATCGACGCGCACTACCACATCATGCTGGCCGCAATGCCGATGCAGGTCGCCTTGACCGCAGACGTCGGATACATCAACCTCACCGCCGCAAAAGAAGCACAGGCCACGCTCATGCGGGGCTTCACCTCCATCCGCGATATGGGCGGCCCCGCTTTTGGGCTGAAGCGCGCGATCGACCAGGGGCTCTACCCTGGCCCCCGCATCTACCCTTCCGGCGCCATGATCTCCCAAACGAGCGGTCACGGCGATTTCCGCATGCCTTACGAGGTTCCCCGGACCATCGGCGATCCGCTCAGCCGCGTCGAGCAGGAAGGCGTAGCCATCATCGCTGACGGACCCGACCAGGTTCTCATGCGCGCGCGAGAGCAGCTGATGCTCGGCGCAAGCCAGCTCAAGCTGATGGCCGGCGGAGGTGTCGCCTCACTCTACGACCCACTCGACGCGGTGCAATATACCCCTGAGGAGATCCACGCTGCGGTCGAAGCTGCCAGCAATTGGAATACCTACGTCACCGTTCACGCTTACACGCCGCCGGCTATTCAAATGGCGATTGGAGCGGGGGTCAAGTGCATCGAGCATGGCCAACTGGCCGATGAAGCGACGGTAAAGCTGATGGCGGAGAAGGGAATTTGGTGGAGTCTCCAGCCGTTTCTTGCGGATGAAGACTCCAACAAACAGAGCAGTCCTGCCTCGCGTGCAAAGCAGCTCGAAGTTGGCCAGGGAACGGAAAACGCCTACCGGCTGGCGAAGAAATATCACATCAAAACGGCCTGGGGCACGGACATTCTCTTCTCACCTACTGGCGGAGTCAGCCAGAATCGGCAGCTCACCAAACTCGCTCGCTGGTACACACCGGCCGAGGTGCTCAGGATGGCGACCGGTGATAACGCTCAGCTGCTGGCTCTCTCCGGGCCCGAGGAATCCTTATCCCGGAAAGCTCGGTGTCGTTGAAGAAGGCGCGCTCGCCGATCTGCTCCTGGTGCAGGGAGATCCCCTCGCCAATCTCAACTTGATCGAAACCCCGGAGACGAATTTGGTTGTGATCATGAAGGACGGAAGGATTTATAAGAATCTTCTGCAGTAGCTTGCTGTGTAGAGCCCCTTGGCAATTTGTTTGCTTATGGTCTGAAGGGTATATTCTTCTTGCTTTATGGCGTGTCCGAGGATTCGCGAGCTTCGCGTTCGTGCCGTGCGCGTGCCCATGGCGCAACCGCATAAGACGGCTAGTGGAACGATCTCTGAATCTCCACTGATTTTGACCGACATTGTCGCGGACGACGGCAGCATCGGACATAGCATGATATTCACCTACGCCGTCGCTGCCCTGAAACCAACCGCTGATCTCATCAAGAATCTTGAGCCGATGGTAAAGGGTGAGCTGCTCGCGCCGATTGAACTGGCGGACAAGTTCGCGAAGCGTTTTCGGCTCCTGGGTCTGCAAGGACTTGTTGCCATGGCGGTTTCTGCCATCGACATGGCAGTTTGGGACGCTTTAGCGCGAAGCCACCATACCTCGCTGGTGCGATTACTCGGCAGTACCGAAAAGCCGATCGCCGCCTACGGAGCGGTGGGCTACGACGGCGTGAAGGGTTCGGCAGAGGGTGCCGAAGACTGGGCAAAAATTGGTTTCAAGGCAGTGAAAGCGAAGATCGGCTATCCAACGGTCGAGGAGGACCTTCAAGTCGTGCGGGCGATGCGAAAGGCAGTCGGCAATGACATGGCGATCATGGTGGACTACAACCAGTCACTCACGCCCCCGGAAGCAGTTCGGCGGCTCAGAGTACTCGATGAGGAAGGACTCACTTGGGTGGAAGAGCCAGTTCTGGCGCATGACTACCAAGGTCATGCGCTCGTTGCAGGTGAAATCAGGACTCCTATCCAGTGTGGGGAGAACTGGTGGGGATCGCATGATATGCGGCAAGCAATCGAAGCACGCGCTTCAGACTACATGATGCCGGATGTGATGAAGATTGGCGGTGTGACCGGATGGATGCGGGCCGCTGCGCTCGGGGAAGCTTACGGTATCCCGCTCTCGAATCATCTCTGGCCGGAAATCAGTGCGCAACTCATGTGTGCCACGCCGACCGCACATTTCCTCGAATACGCCAACTGGTGGAACCCGGTGCTTGCCGAACCACTTCAGATTGAGCAGGGGATGGCGATTGTCGAAGGTGCTACAGGGACGGGCGTAGCGTGGAACGAGAGAGCGGTTGAGCGGTTCGTTATATAGGAGTCACGGCGTGAGCCGCTTCCCGGCCGACCGAGGTAGAGAAGCTCGCACGACCCGATCAGAGGAGTCCACAAACGCCACCGAAGCAACGCACTAGTGTGATTTTGCATCCATCCCTACTGTCAACACCCTATAGCAACTACCGGTGTCTCCATCTATGATGGTTGACAGACCGCGCAAGTAAATATCCCTAGTCCGTTCTCTCGAAGCCACGACACGTTCAAGTGAATGCAGAGGGCATCCCAGCCCGTACCATCCCCATCGACCTTTTGCCTGGGGTACTTGTCCGTGAGGAGTTCTATTGACACAGGAAAAAGCGCATCGAGCTCGAAACCCGCGACTGCACGGACTGGATTCTCTTCGCGGACTTGCTGCCATCGCAGTGGTGCTCTACCACTACACCCTTGGTTACAACACGTTTGTGCAGCAGCACCGGCCGGGACTTCTGCAACAGTTCCCTAATGGTCACTTTGCTGTCAATCTTTTCTTCGTGATCAGCGGTTTTGTGATTTTCATGACGCTGGAGCGCTCATCGAGTCTGGCTGACTTCGCCGTGTCCCGTTTTGCGCGTTTGTGGCCACCCTATATCGCATGCGCGGCATTCACCACCTCAGTGATTGTGCTTCTGCATTTCAACCCGATGAAGCTCACGGTGCGGGACGCGCTCCTCAACTCGCTGATGATGAATGGGGCGCTGGGCATTGTGCCCATTGATCCTTCCTATTGGACGCTCACCTGCGAAGTGCTGTTTTATGCCGGCATCGCCCTGGCGTTCTTTGTGCTGAGAATTCGCCGGATGGAGTGGGCCTGCTTAGCCTGGCTCGCGATGTCGTTCCTTGCCCGGTGGTCACACTTCGACGATCGCCACGTGCGCATCGCGGTCGTGCTGGATACAGAGTTCTGCCAGTTTTTCGTGCTGGGAATGATGATTTATCTGATCACCCAACGGCGGAACACCTGGTTCGACCACCCTCACCGCATTACTGGCGTATCTGCTGAACCTGTTTGGCCCGGAGTTTAACCCGGGAAACCTAAGGCTTTGGCAGTTCATGTTGATGAGCGCGGCTTTCCCGCTGGCGGTGTGGTTCATCGCAGAGAAAAAGCCACGCTTCTTAAACGTGTGGCCGTTATTGTTTCTTGGGGAGATCTCCTACTCTCTTTACCTGGTGCATCAAATCGCCGGCTATTGGGTGATCCGGAGGCTTGAGAATGCAGGTTCCGGCCCAAATGTAGCGGTGTTGGTGGCCATCATGGCTGCGATTGCCGCGGCAGCGTGTGTGCGCCGGCTGGTTGAGATTCCTGCCCAGAAGGGTATCCGCGGTTGGTATCGCGGGCTACCGTCGCGGGCTGCCCTGCGGGAAGAGCGGCTGCAGGCACAGTGACTCCCCCAGGTCTTTTCGGGCAGCATCCTGCGGGATCTTGGCCCTGTGGATTTTATTCGCCTTTTGTTCGCCTATACTGACTTCATGTTTCAAGGACCCCGCCCGTCCGAAGCATGGTCATCCGCTGCAAGAGGTGCGGTGAAAACATCCCCGCCCCGGTGGAAACATTGCCGGCGCAGCCGATCGCTGCGAAATGTATGTTGTGCGGCGAATATAGGCGATACCTGCCCTCAGAAGTTTTCCAGGGCAGAATATCCCACCTCCTTCTTAAAAAGCCGGTCCGCTCAGCAGATGGGCGTATACGCTGATGACCCCCAGATTCAAAGGCGTGCCAAGGTTTGATTTCTCCCTACCTTGCCCGGCGTGTGGTTACAGGATCCAACCCAATGAGCTGCTGCGGCTCGCCTCGCACACCGTCAAATGCCCACGGTGCGGCCAGGTTTTTGATGAGATGGACGGCGCCAAGCCTCTGAGTACGTCTTGAGCGAAGCTCAGCGCTCACCTTTTGCGCACACCTCTCCTTCAACCATTACCTCAATAGCCCTTATCTACAATGCTGCCAGGAAATGCGTTGCCGACGACCTTGATGCGCACCTGAAACTGCGCGTCCCCGTGATTACAATCGAGGTCTGGAGAGGTTCTGCGCGAACATGAAGAAGGCAAATCTCAACGACTCTAGGTCACCCGCGGACCATTTTCGAAAAGTTAGCTGCGCGGGCCTCGGGCGACTGTCCCTGGTTTGCCTTTTCGCATGGTTCTGCGGTTGTCACACACCCAGTGCTCCCACCCAGCCGGTGGTTTCGTTCACCACCATCCCCCCCGCAGCCCAAGGCGGCCGGGAACGAGTGGATATCGCCGGACGCGTTTCCGGTGCGCGTCCCGGACAACAGATTGTCGTGTATGCAAGAAGCGGGCCATGGTGGGTGCAGCCCTGGCCGGACAAAGCCTTTTATTCCGATCAAGGCAGACTCTACCTGGAGCACCCCGACTCACCTCGGTTTTGAATACGCCGCCTTGCTGGTCGAACCCGGATATCATCCACCACCTACGCTGGATACCGTTCCGGCCGCGGTGGGTCTGTCGTTGCGGTGAGACAGCCAAGGGTACAGGCGCGCTTCAGTTAGCTCCCACAAAGCCGCTCAAGTTCAGTGGATACGATTGGCATGTACGGACGATTGCCGTCGATCGCGGGGGAATGAACAACCTTATACGACCCTGATAACGCCTGGACCGATGCAAGCGGGGCCCTTCATCTGCGCATCAGAAGAACGTGCGGGACGATGGTCATGTGCGGAAGTGGTACTCAATCGAAGTTTAGGATATGGGACCTACATCACGTAGTGCGCGATACCTCACCTGGAGCCGGCCGCCGTGCTCAGCCTGACTACGTTTGATGACTGGGGAGGCGAGGAGCACTTCCGCGAAATGGATGTTGAGATGAGCCGTTGGGGCGATGCCGCGAACAAGAACAATGCGCAGTATGGCATCCAGCCTTTTTATATTCCCGGTAACCTGGCGCCGTTTACTGTGCCCGCAGGCACCCTGACATACGTCATGCATTGGGAACCTGGCCGGGCGACCTTTAAGACCGTTCGCGGGTCTCTGGTCCGTCCCGGAGCGCCTGTAGTCGCATGAGCATGTCTTCACCTCGGGTGTACCGACTCCGGGCAAGGAAAAAGCCCAGTTGCTCTTTTATGTCGTTGACTCGAAAATAGCCCTCTGAAAAATCAAAACGAAGTCGTCGTCGAAAAGTTTGAATATCTTCCGTGATCGATGCATGAGGGGGCAGATCTTTGAAAGTGGTGCTCGTCATTGCGACGATTTCTCTTCGTTCCCGGCTCATGCAATCGACCCCAATCGAACGCTTGCGCAATACATCCGTGAGCAATGGTCCGCTGATCGGGGATTTCAACGGGGGAACGGTAACCGCGCTCACGCAGACGCCGGACGGCTATCTGTGGATTGGAACAGATAAAGGCCTGATGCGCTTTGACGGTTCGAGCTTCCGCGCTTTTCCGCAGGCAAGTCCAACCAACATCCCCATCGGCCCGGTGCAAGCACTGATGGTAGATGCGCAGGGATATCTTTGGATTGTTCTCGAGAGCACGCAGATCTTGCGCTACTTCGACGGACAAGTTCGAACCCGGCCATGACGAAGCGGAGTTCGGGATCACCTCCATGGCCAGCCGGAGAGACGGGAGCGTTCTGTTGTCTTCCCTCGCCCTGGGAGCACTGGAATATCCCGCCAATAAGTATCAGGCGCTCACCTCGAGGACATCAGACGCGACCCCGAGCGGGACCGCGAACGGCTGACAACATGTCCAGCCGCCTCAGTTCGGCCAAAGGAGTCGCAACCCATCGCTTTGCGGAGCCTAACTCGCCGTCATCTCCATGGCGGAAACGAGCGACGGACGGTCTGGCTGGGCACCCGGGATAGGGGCTGTTCTCCATCCACCAGGGAAGAATTGTGCTCCAGCGAGCAAAAGCTGCCCAGCCCCAAAGTGAACTGCTTGCTCGCCTTGAACCAGGGAGCATTATGGATCGGGACCGATCAGCGGCATCGTGCAATGGGGAGGAACAGAGGGCAGTCCACAGAAGTACGGCTTTCTCTCCGCCACACTCCGATCCTCTCCATGGTAAGCGACCGTGATCGAATGTGTGGGTAGGCACGGCTACCGGGTTGGTTCGTATGAACTGCAACGGAGTATCCGCTGGACAACGGCGACACTCCGACTGATGGCCCGGTGACAGCGCTCTTTGAAGACACGGAGGGAAACTATGGGTTGGAGATGCTCATGGCATCCAATGCCTTCGCGACAGCGCCTTTCTCACCTACTCGGTCGCGGGTCTGAATTCGGAAAGCAGTGGAGCCATCTACGTGGATCCGGGCGATCGAGTCTGGTATGCGCCCATTGAGGGCGGCCTGTATGGATGCAGGGGAAAGAAACTGGAAGTGTCGACCAAGGATCTGCTCAACCAGGATGTGATTTATTCGATTGCCGGGAGCAAGGGCGAATTATGGCTAGGCAGGCAGCAAGGTGGCCTGAGAGGTTGCGCTATCACGGCAGATCGATTCGGCCAGCAAGACCTACACCGAGCCAAATGGACTGGCACAAAACAGTGTCTACACCGTTCACCAGAATCCTGACGGAACCGTTTGGGCGGGAACAGTCAGCGCGGGCGTCAGCCGCTACAAAGGCGGTCAATTCACCACGTATACCGTTGCCGAAGGTCTTGGCGCCAATTCGGTGACTTCGATCGAAGATAGCCCGAGCGGCATGATGTGGTTTGGCACCTCGGGTGGGCTGACGAAGCTGGAGAACGGCACTTGGCGAAACTACACCGTCCACGACGGCCTGCCCGCCAACAACGTCACTTCCCTGCTGCGCGACGCTACCGGAATTTTATGGATCGGTACCACCAGCGGTCTCGCGTTTCTAAGCGCCGGACACATCTCGGCGGCGGGAGCACAGCGGGAGCAATTCCGCGAACCGATTCTCGGCCTCGCGGACGACCCGACTCGGATGCTTATGGATAGCCACTTCCAATCGCGTACTGCGGATCCGGCGGGAGGTCCTCATGCAGGGCCACGTACTCGACACGGATATCCGTGAATATGGATTTGCGGACGGTCTGCGTGGAATACAAGGGGTGAAACGTGATCGGTCGGTGATCAGAGATTCCCAGGGCAACATCTGGTTTTCTTTCAATTTTGGCTTATCCGTAGTACATCCCAGCCGCGCAGATTCTCAGCCGGCGCCCGCCATGGCTCATGTAGAGAGTGTCTCCATCAATGGCAATCCCGTTTCCCTGCAGGGTCCGGTACGCATTCCTTCCACGCAACGCCGCATCGTGATCGATTACTCAGCGCTGAGTCTTACCGCTGCCGGCCAGCTCCGTTTTCGTTACCGCCTGGATGGCTTCGACCACGGGTGGAGCGAACCGGTCATCACCCGGCAAGCCGTCTACACCAATCTTGGGCCGGGTTCTTACCGCTTCCGTGTAGCCGCTTCCACCGGCTCACGATTTATGGAGAGGCTCCGAAGCGACCATCCCCTTCAAGATCGCGCCCGCGTTGTGGCAGGCATGGTGGTTTCAGTTGGCTTGCCTGCTTTCGCTCCTGCTTCTGTTTTGGCTCATCTATCGTCTACGGCTTCACCAGATGTCAAGACAATTGGACATGCGTGTGGAAGAGCGCACCAATGAGCGGACGCGCATTGCTCGCGAACTCCATGATTCTCTGCTGCAAGGCTTTCAGGGGCTGGTGCTGCATCTGCAGGCCGCGCAGCACATGCTGCCCGCACGACCGGACGATGCAAAGCGGGCACTCGACATGGCGCTGGATCAAGGAGATCAGGCGCTTGCCGATGCCCGCAGCGCGGTAGAAGACCTGCGCGCCTCGACCGTAATCGCCAACGATCTGGGCCAGGCCCTGGCTGCGGCCGGCAAGGAGCTTGGTGCTCATAACAACGCCATCCACTTCAATGTGATTGTTGAAGGCAAGCCGCGGAATTTCGATCCACTATTGCGCGATGAGATCTACCGGTTTGCCCGTGAAGCCTTGCGCAACGCATTCAACCATGCGCGGGCGCACAATATAGAAGTGGAAATTACCTATGAGGACCTTCGCTTTTTGTTGCGCATTCGGGATGATGGTGTTGGTATCGCCTCTCATGTCCTCGGGCAAGGCAGCCGGCCCGGGCATTGGGGTCTTCCCGGCATGCGCGAGCGGGCTCTAAGCCTGGGCGGCCAGATGGAAGTCTGGAGTGAAAGCGGAGCCGGTACTGAGATACAGTTGACCATTCCGGCATCGATTGCTTACGAGGACTCCTTACCGGACAAATTTCGTTTCTGGCGTAGAAAAAGGACATCGCAGTCATGACTTCTCCTTCCGAGATAATTCGCATTCTGTCCGTCGATGATCATCCACTTATCCGGGCTGGGGTCACGGCGCTGGTCGGAACCCAGCCCGACATGACCATCGTAGGGGAGGCAAAATCGGGACGAGAAGCCATCGAAAGCTATCGTGCCACACGACCGGACATACTCCTGATCGATATCCAGATGCCCGATATGGACGGCATCGACGCGATTGTCGCGATCCGCAGCGAATTCCCCGATGCGAGAGCCATCGTCCTGACAACCTACGAGGGTGACGCCCTGGCGTATCGAGCCCTTAAGGCAGGAGCGCGCGCCTACATCTTGAAAAGCCTGGTGCGGAAGGATCTTTTAACTACCATTCGAACCGTGTATGCCGGCCACAAGCATATTCAATCAGAGATAGCTGTCACCCTGGCAGATCATGCAGCCGATGATCGTTTGACAGAGCGAGAGATTGAAGTGCTGAAGTTGATGGGGGATGGCAATTCCAACAAGCTTATCGCCGATAAGCTCTCGATCGCCGAACATACGGTCAAAGGCCATGTCAAAAGCATTCTTTCTAAACTAGGGGCCAGCGATCGCACGCACGCTGTCAGACTCGGACTCAAGCGCGGAATAACCAGGCTGTAGCAGCCCTTTCGCCCCTCAAAAGAGCTGCGATTTGGCCGCTCCTTTTGGTCATTCGCCGGGCATAGAGACCGGGGTACGGTTTAACTTCTGGGGGGTTCCCGCGTGCAGCGCTTGTACTCAACTTTCCCCAATGGTCCGCCCGGCCTCGGTCTGCTGCTCTTGCGGCTTGCGGTTGGAGTTTCTCTCATCACCGAGCGGATCTCAATGCTGCTGCCCAGTTCTTTCCCTCCGCTCTGGGCGGCACAGATCCTTTTAGTCTGCGCCGGCGTTTGCATCTGCATTGGCTTGTGGACCCCGGTCATGGGCGCCATTCAGGCAATCGCCGAGCTGGCGATGACGCTTTCCCACGCGGACGGTTACGAACATCACCTGCTGCTCGCGGTACTGGCGATCAGCGTCGCGATGCTCGGCCCCGGTGCGTGGTCCATCGACGCGCAGATCTTCGGAAGAAAACGTATCACCATCTAGTGATTTTCGAGAGGACATCTCCGCAAACTTGTTCAAAATTAGGGCACGACTTTAGTCGTGCCACCCCTCGGCGAAAATCGCAGGGGCTTTGGAGTCTGCGTGAGAACTCCGTGTTTAGCCCAAGAATTCGGGAAGGCCGAAAGGCGCACCGCAGATCCCTCCACCGCGCTACGCTCCGGTCGGGATGACAATTCATCTTGGAAACGATACCTAGCGTTCCCAAGATGAATTGTCATCCCCGACCGGAGCGTTCCCGGATTTCCTGCCACGCTACGCTGGACAAGTTCGCGTGTGCGCCCCTTCGGTGAAGAAGGGCGCATGAAGTACGCCAACCCCACCAGGTCAACAGGAAATCCGGGGGAGCGTAGCGTAGTGGAGGGATCTGCGTTGCGCCTTTCGGCTTCCCCGAATTCTTGAGCTAACGCGGAGTTCTCACTCGTGGCGAAGAGCAACCATGGGATCCACACCCATGGCCCTCCTGGCGGGGATGTAGCAAGCGGCAAGGGCAACGAGCAGCAGGACCAGAGCGACACCAGCAAAGGTGAGCGGGTCATGGGGTGTGATGCCGAAAAGTTGGCTGCTCATAAGATGGGTGAGGCCGAGCGCGAGAAAAATGCCGAGGACGACGCCGGCAAGCGCCATCTTTGCTCCTTGACCGAGGATAAGACGCTGGATGTCATCTGCGCTGCGCACCGAGGGCCATGCGGACTCCGATTTCGCGGGTGCGTTCGCCGGCCAGGTAAGAGAGCACCCCATACATACCGATGCAGGAAAGTGCGAGCGCGAGGGTGGCAAAGGCGGCGAGCAGAATCATGGAGAGACGGCGAGCCGCCATGGAGTTTGCCAGCACTTCGTTCATCGTCTCGACGGCGTACACGACGGCGCCGGGGTCGAATTCCGAGACAGCCTTTCGCACTGAGCCCATGATTGCGGCCGGATCATCGTGGGTGCGAAGAACGACGGCAACTCCACTGGCGGATAGGCGCATGAGCTTGGGAGGAATCTGCATAAACGGATAGTAGAACTGCGCTTCAATAGCATTGTTCGCGTCGTTGCCCGGACCCCACTGCCGGATATGTCCGACGACGCCGACGATCTCAGCTTCCACATCGAAGCCGGCAATATGAACGTGTTGACCGATCGGGTCGCTGTTGGGGAAGTAGATGCGTGCGAACACGTCATCGATGTCGACCACGGTCGCCGGCGTTCTCATTGTCCTGCGGGCTGACGAAGCGACCCCGCTCGAGGGTGATGCCCATCGCCGGTTCGAATCCGGCCTCCACCAGGTAGAACATCGACTGATGCATGTCAGTGTAATTTGCGGGTTTGGGTTGCCCTTCGATCCAGAAAGGCAAACTTGAATCATGGATCATGGGTCGAGAGCCGAGGGTGACGGAGACGGCTTCCACCCCAGGGATGGCACGCATCCCGGCGTCGAAACGGCGCAGCCGCGCGCGGGTTTCTGCCTCGGTGGTTTGGGCGTTGGAAGGTAAGGACAGTGAGAACGTGATGGCGTGTTCGGGATGGTAGCCGGGATTCACGCGCCACAGACGCAAGCAGCGAGCGCAGCATCAGTCCAGCGCCCACAAGCAGCACGAGAGCCATGGCGATTTCAGCGGCAACGAAGAGGCCTTGCAGACGGACGCGAGCGCCGCCGGCGCCGCTGGTGCTTCGACGGAGGACCTGCTCCAGATTCACCCGCGACGACCTGAGCGCGGGAGCGAGGCCGAATCCGATTCCGCCCGCCAGGGATATGCCAAGGGTGAAGAGCAGCACCCGCGCATCGATAGAAACTTCGCCGGAGCGCGGCAGTTCGCTGGGCAGAAGATTGATGATGGTCCTGGCGCCAAAGAAAGCGAGCAGGAATCCGAGTGCGCCTCCGAGGCCGGCCAGCAGCGCGCTTTCCGTAAGCAGCTGGCGGATGATGCGGCCGCGGCCGGCGCCCAGGGCGCTGCGCAGCGCAAACTCTCCGGAGCGGCGCATGGAGCGCACCAGCAGTAAGCTCGCGACGTTGGCGCACGCGATGAGCAGCAGGAACGCAACCGCGGCCAGCAGAACAATGAGGAAGGGCTGCACCCTTCCGACGATGTCCTGTTTCATCGACAGCACGCTGACACCGACGTCCTTATCGGCTTCGGGATAGGCGAGTGCGAGACGGTGAGCAATGGAGTTCATCTCGGCGCTGGCTTGCGCCAGGGTTACGCCCGGTTTGAGCCGTCCGAAGGCGTGGGAGCTGAGATCGACGCGGCGGTCGAGAAAAGAGGGATCATTCCATTGCCCGATGGGAGAAAGAATATCGCGGTCGACGCCGTAGAATTTGAAGTTTGGCGGAAGGATCCCGGTGATGGTGTAGTCGGTGCCGTTCAGGTCGATGGATTTGCCAATGATGCCGGGTGACGCCGCCGAAGCGGCGATGCCAAAAGCCATCGCTGAGCATGGCGACAGGCGCCGCCCCGATGCGATCATCTTCAGAACGAAAGTCTCGGCCGAGCGAGGGATGGATGCCGAGCGTTGCAAAAAAGTCAGCCGATACCATGAGGCCATTCACGCGTTCGGCCTGGGCGCTTCCGGTGAGGTTATAGTCTTCGTGACGGTAGATTGCCATCGAGGAAAAGCTCTGGTTGCGCGCGCTGCCAATCGAGAAAATTAAGGTAGCTGACTGGCGCCTGGTCCATGCCCGGGTCTTTTTGATAGATGGCGACGAGCTGGGCCGAACGGGGATAAGGCAGAGGGTTGAGAAGCACACCATTGACCACCGAAAACAGTGCGGTATTCGCTCCAATGCCGAGCGCGAGGGTAGCGACAATAATGGCCGTGAAACCGGGAGACTTGACGAGCATGCGGAGAGCGTAGCGGATGTCGTAATGGACGTCCTGGAGCAGAGGGTTCACGGGTTTACCTCGAATCCAATGATTTGCCTTGGCGAATAGCGCAGTCAAGTCCCCCTTCTTTCACCGGCAGAAGGGCTTTTCATCCCCTTGGGCGGGCCGGCATCGGATTCCGGCGGGCGGCATCTCTATAGAGTGTGCAGGAAGGTTTGAAGTTCTAGACTTCCGCGAAAGGATCTGGCGTGGCAAAGAAGACTGCGTTAGTGGTAGGAGCCTCCGGCATAGTGGGTCTTAATCTGTCTTCCCTGTTGGCAGCAAAGGCTGATTGGGAGGTCTACGGGTTGTCTCGCAAAGCCGTTGCCCGTGAGGGCGTACGTCCGGTGGCAGCGGACTTGCAGAACGCTGAATCCGTGAACAGTGCTCTGAAAGATATCAATCCGACACACGTCTATCTAGCGACATGGCTACGTCAGCCGACCGAAGTTGAGAATATCCACGTCAATCGTGCGATGGTGCGCAATCTTCTTGCGGCGACTTCGAGGTCCAGGTCAGTGCAACACGTTGCACTTGTTACCGGCCTTAAGCATTACCTCGGGCCCTTTGAGGCGTATGGAAAAGGTACGTTGCCGCCGACACCGTTTCGCGAAGAGCAGCCGCGCCTCGATGTAGAAAACTTCTATTACGCGCAGGAAGACGAACTGTTCGCAGCCGCGCAACGGGATGGGTTCGGATGGAGCGTGCATCGTCCTCATACAATCATTGGCTATGCGGTCGGCAACGCGATGAACATGGGCGTCACGCTCGCCGTGTACGCCACCATCTGCCGCGAGACCGGACAGCCGTTCCTGTTTCCCGGCTCTGCGGTGCAATGGAACGGCCTCACAGACATGACCGATGCTGGCCTTCTTGCACGCCATCTGCTGTGGGCCTCGACCACGCCAAGCGCTCGTGACCAAGCGTTTAACATCGTAAACGGAGACGTGTTTCGCTGGAGCTGGATGTGGAACAAGCTTGCCGGATTCTTCGGTCTGGAAGCGGCACCATTTACAGGCAAAGGTGTCCCGCTGGAGACGCAACTTGCAGATGCGGCTGCTATCTGGAAAGAGATCGCAGAGAGGTATCGCCTCGCGGAGTCCGATTTGCATGCGCTGGTATCGCCGTGGCACACGGACGCTGATCTGGGGCGCCCGATCGAGGTGATCACCGATATGTCCAAGAGTCGCAGGCTCGGTTTTCTGGACTACCAACCAACAGACGAGAGTTTCTTCCGTCTGTTCGAGCGTCTGCGAAAAGAAAAGCTCATACCTTGAGCTGGGATCCACGATCAGTGTAGGAGCCGTTCTTAAGCTTATCTTTGCTGGAAATTGTTGAAGATTTACCTGAAACGGAAACCGCGAAGACGCTTGTCAGTTGATCAAGGCGAGGCTTGGCGCAACTCCGTTTTAGACAAAAGTTTTGCGTTTCACCCCAAAGACAGCCGAAAGATCGCCGCGCATAATTCCTCCCAAATGATACCTGCACCCGGACTCACGATCCGGTTGCGACTGCGGAATTCAGGAAGCCAGGGAGAAGTATTTATGTTGCGACATACAGCTATGATTGGTGTCCTGTTTGGTCTGGGCATTCTGTTGCTTCTTCCAATGAACAGATCCGAGGCGCAGGTAAGCACCGGAACGATCGGCGGAACAGTAAGGGATAGCACAGCTGCCGCAGTTCCCGGCGCCCAGGTAGTGGCCAGGAGTATCGAGACCGGGCAGGAGCGAAGTGTCATCACCGACTCCATTGGGAACTACACCATTCCCGATCTTCAGGCGGGCCACTATTCGCTTACCGTGAGCCACGGAGGATTCAAGACGACAACCATCGCGGACATCGAGCTTCAAGTGGCCCAACGCGCTACGCTCGATCCCGTTCTGGAGGTGGGGAACGTTAGTGAAAAGGTAACCGTGACCACCCTGACGGCGCCGCTATTGAACACAGTCACCTCCTCCGTCGGCCAGGTCATCGATACCAAGACCGTGGCCACCATGCCGCTGAACGGGCGCAGCTTCTGGCAATTGACACAGCTGACACCCGGGGTCAGCTATATTGACGCCGGCCAGAATCCCGCGACCGGAGGCACTTCGATCCGTGCGGCGGTTGTTAACGTGAACGTGAACGGGCTTTCGCCCACCTGGACGGGATGGTTTCTGGATGGCGCCGACGTCACTGAGTTTCAAGCCGGCGGCACAATCATCCAACCGAATGTCGATGCCTTACAGGAGTTCAAGGTCGAAGGGGGGAACATGCCGGCGGAGTATGGGCATACTCCCACCATCATCAATGCTTCGTTGAAGAGCGGCAGTAACGCCTTTCACGGAACGGCCTATGAATATTTTCGAAATAATGTGCTCGACGCCAAAAACTATTTCTTCCTGCCAGCTGCCGGCACCCACCAACGGGATGAGCCGTTGCATCGGAACCAGTTTGGCGTGAATATAGGCGGTCCCATCCGGCGTGACAAAATCTTCTTCTTCGCCGACGTCGAGAGCACGTTGTTCCGGCTGGGAGAAGATTTTAACAATGTCGTTCCCAGCCTGGCCGAACGCGGAGGAGACTTCAGCCAGTCGTCCACGGTGATCGTCAACCCCGCGACCGGAAAGCCCTTTCCCGGGAATGTTATCCCCGCAAGCCTGATAACGCCTCAGGCCCAATTCCTGCTCAAATACATGCCGCTACCCAATTTTGTCTCGGGCCAGACCAGTCGCGCGATCAATACCAACGCCCTCAAACAGCAACTCGACAAAGGCGATATCAAGGTCGATTATCAGGCGACCGCCGCCGATCACCTGATGGGCCGGTACTCGATCGCAGACAATCGCGAAACCGACCCCAATCCGTACCCGCCCATGGGAAGCTTCCCCTTGCGCAGCCGGGGTCAGGACCCGGAAGCGCGATGGACCCATATCTTTAATCCCCAATGGATTAACGAAGCGCAGGTTTCTTATTATCGAAGCTACTTCTTCTTCACCACTTCTTTTCAAGGTCAGAACATCAATGATGAGGCTGGAATCCAGGGCATGGACGGGCTGGCTCCGGACGAATACCTGGGTTTCCCTGGCATTACCATCGCCAACTACTCAACCTACACCGGGGCGTCTACCAACTCCTACCCAAAGTCAAACCGGCTTCGCTCCTGGCAATATGTGGACCGGGTTACGCACGCGGTCGGCAAGCATGACATGAGATTCGGGTTTGAGTGGTTCCATAACAACCTGCAATATATTTCGGGATCGAATTCCGTCGGCGCCTTTACCTTCAATGGGCTGTATACGAAAGACAACTTCGCCGACTTCCTGCTTGGCTACGCCAAGAGTGCTACCAGGAGCTACTTCCGAAACATTTGGGGAAGCATTGGAAACTTTCAGAGTTACTACTTCCAGGACGACTACCACTTCCTCCCGAATCTGACTTTGAATCTCGGTATCCGCTGGGAGGTGAACCCCTTTTACAACGGCCTCAAAGGGCAAACAACAGGATTCGATCAGGCGAGTGGCAACCTGATTATCCCCTCGAATTTCTCATTGGAGGCCCAACCGCAGACGGCAACTCTCTACCCGCTATTTCAAGATCGTATCGAACTCACCGGCGCCGAGGGCCTGCCTACCGCCGTGCGGCCGCCCGACGATCATGACTTCTCCCCGCGCATTGGTTTTGCCTGGAACCCGGGAGGGGGAAGATGGGTCGTGCGCTCCGGGTACGGTGTCTTCTTTGGTTATCCGGACGATAACAATATCAACAACACGCAGAATTCTGTTCCCTTCATTGCTTCGCAGACGGTAAACAATGCCGGAACGCCGCCGCAATTGGCCTTGGGAAATATGTTTCAAAGTACACCAATCGTGAGCGCGAATCCTAACCCCGGAAAAGCATGCCCATTCGGCTTTGCTGCGAATTCGTGCTCCACCCCGAATGTTGTCTCCATGCCGGCTCACGTTCACAACACCTATACGCAGGAATGGAATCTTGCGGTGCAGCACCAGTTGGGGACAAAGATGTCGTTCGACGTCGCCTACGTTGGCAACAAGACCACCCGGAACGAACAGCAATGGTCATGGAATGACCCCCTACCCGGCGCGGGCACGATTCAAACCCGGAGGCCCTATGCACAGTGGGGCACCATCACGCTGGGTGAATTTCTGGGCACTGCGAACTACAATTCATTGCAAGCTAAGGTGGAAGGGCGCGCATGGCACGGAGCCACGACACTGGTGTCCTACACCTATTCCAAGTGTCTGGACAACGGTACGTATAACATAGGAACCGATGTTCGAGAGGCAAACTCAAACATCCCCTACTATGGGGTTTGCCAGTACAACCTCACCAACAACTTTGTCTTTAGCTACAACTACCTGATACCCATTGGACGCGGCACGGGATTTCTCGGCAATCTTCCGAGTTGGGGTAATGCCATTCTGGGAAATTGGACGGTCTCAGGAATCACCACCGCACAGTCGGGTCTTCCCTACACGCCTACGATCAGCAACGATCAGGCCAATACGGGTTTTGCCAATCAGAGGCCGAACGTAGTCGGCAAGCCGAAGATACTCAAGAATGTCTCCTGCTGGTTCTACATTTCCGCGAACAAGTCATGCCAGGCTCTCGACGCTGAAGGCGTGCCTGCCTTCACCGTCCCGGCGCAATATACCTATGGGAATGGCGGTCGAAACACGATGCGAGCCGATGACCTGATCCAATTCGATCTGGCGCTTTTGAAGCCCTTCAACTTTGGAAATGAACGATCGATCGAGTTCCGGGCAGAGTTCTTCAACGTCATGAACCGGCCCACGTTCACTGCGCCTTCCACAGCGATCGATACTTCTTCCGGCGCGCAGGTGAGCTCGACGCTCAATGGAGCCCGGCAAATCGAATTCGCCCTGAAGGCCTACTTCTGAGCAGCTCTATTGGGGCTTAGCTACCATCGAACCTCGCGAACCCGGACGCATTACCTCGGAGGTGAAGTGCTGGTCACGAATGGACTCCGCCTGCACCGTCCAGTTGGTGTTCACAAAACGAGGATCGATATTGACATCTTTGCAGATGCCCGCCTGGTACCTGCGACGCCAGCCTCCAGGGGTCTCGCCGCAGGCTTCGTGAAAGGCGCGGGCAAAATGATGGATGGTCTTAAAGCCGACCTTGGCGGCTATCTCCTTAAAGGAGTAGTTCGAATACTCGATAAGTTGCTGGGCTTTTTGAATCCGATACTGCAGCAGATAGCGGCGAGGTGAAACTCCGAGTGCATCTTTGAAGTGCTGCCGGACATGACGATCAGACCGCCCGACCACGCGGGCGATTTCGAGCAGGTTGCAGTCTTCGGCGTGGTGGTCGCGAATAAACTGCGCCGCTCGCTGAACAATCCGATCGCTCGAAAGCGCGTGCTCTGCCTGGTCGTTGGGGCCAAGCTCGGCCTGTATGTTGTCGCTACGCAGATAAAGGAGCAGGAGCTCGGCCAGGAAGAGATTGCACAGCTCACGATAGAGATGGCCCTTGCGTTCGCCTTCGTGCCGGATCCGCTCGAAGAGGTCGGCAATCCCCGGTTCGGTTTCATCGAGGAGGTCGCTGGCTGATGACAGCAACTTACGGAGCCAACGGTCTTTCACCAGGAACTTGATATCCAGCGTCTTAACCAGAGAGGAAGGGCTCAGAGAATGGAGACGCCGCGGCTTGACCAGGAGCAAGGACCCGGGCGTGATGCGATACTCCTGTTGTCCCAGGGAGATACAGCCGGAGCCGGAGACAAAGTAGATCATTTGAAAGTATTCGTGTTGGTGCTGCGCCAGTCTCCAATGAGGTTGGTAGTCATAGCGAGCGGTCCACAAGACTTCCACGCAGGATGTCAACACAGTTCCACCTCGACTGGAAATTATACGTGATGGATACATAGGCAAGACAGCAAGGAAAATGATGATTCGTTGTAACTAAAGATTCCGGCCGGGAGTGACTAACGTATTTCCGTTTGGGATAAGTTTTCGCCAGTTTCCAGCAAAGACATGCTCTGGAAACGCTCAATATACTGATCGCGGCGGTGCAGATGACCACTCGAATGATGCAGGCTCCGTTGAAGTTAGTTGGCTCGGGCCACCCTAATGCGCAGAGGGTTGCAATCCTTGACGAACCGCGCCACCTTACGCTCAGTTACGCGGAAATTCCCGAGCCAGGTGATGGCGAAATACGAGTAAGGGTCAAGTGGGTCGGGGTGTGCGGCTCCGACGTTGAGGCATACCGCGGCACACGCCGCCCGGAGTTCGTGAGCTTCCCTGCTCGTCTTGGTCATGAGGTCGCCGGCTTCATCGACAAACTGGGGCCTAACGTCGAGGGACTGCGAGCTGGAGACCAGGTCACGTGCCGGTATGTTTGGGGGGCATTTGCCGAATACATCGTGTGCCGCCCTTTCAATGTGAAGGTGGTGCCGGCATGGTTCCCATTGCTTGACACGAGCCTTATCGAGATCATGCCGGGTGTACTTCACGCGGTAGAGATCAGCCAAATCAATCAGCGGACTACGGTTTTGATCATGGGCCAGGGAGTGAGTGGGCTGATCCTCACCCAGGTGGTGCGGCTGCATAGCCCCAAATCGCTGGTAGTGACCGACGTGAACGACTCCAACCTGAAGCTGGCGAAGAAATACGGGGCGACACACGCATATAAAATGCCCACGCCACAGACGCCTACATCACAGGTTGTCGGAGACGACTTTCCGGATGGCTTTGATGTTGTGATTCCGTGTTTGCTCGAAGGGGACGGCATGGTGGACGCGATTGAGTGTGCGGCATTCACCGGCAAGGTGGTCATGTATGGATGCATCGGCGTGTGCGACGCCCCTATCGACTTTCTCAAGGTCCACCGGAAAAGAATCGATATCTTTTCTACCGAACCGAAGCGTGATATCGATATGCGCCGCTTTTACGACGAGGGTACACGGCTGGTGCTAGAGGGGCTGGTCAACACGTCGGAGATCGTGACCCACCGAATTCCGCTGAGCCGGATAGGAGAAGCCTTCGCGCTGCGCGACGACTGCAGCAACGATGCGATTCATGTCCTGGTCGACTGCGAAGAATAATCAAGGAGCGAGGATGCGATGTCTTAAATCAGCGCTGATAGGTCTGCTTGTGATGTTCTTCGGGATCGGTGCGATCGCGCAGAAGAAGCCGTTTATCGACTGGCAGAGCCTGGGCAACCCCGTTCTCTCCTATCCGAACTGGTCCATTAAAGACGCTGCGATGGCCTACCGTGACGGCACTTTCTATGTGTTCTTTTCGGCGTTCTATCCGGAGGGAGGGCAAGTACGATCCCACGTTGTGGAGGTCAGCACGCGTGATTTCAAGCATTTTTCCAAGCCTATCTTCAACTTCGACGGCGAAGAGGAAGGTTGGATCGGCATGTGCTCGCCAGACGTGCAACTGCTGGGCGGCAAATACGTCATGACGTTCAACTCGTGGGGAGACAAGCCGGGCAAGCCGAACGTGCTCTTCTACATGACCTCGGAGGACCTGATTCACTGGTCGCAGCGGCAAACATTGGCGCGCAATCTTACCCAGGACAAGCGAGTGATCGATGCGGCACTGGCGGAGGCGGATGGCGGCTACTACCTGATTTGGAAGGAAGGCACGCAGGGGCATATGAAGCCGCGGCTCGCGTTTGGCCTCTACGCTTGACCAGCCCTTCAAGTTTGTAGGAGGCGGCTTCCCTACCCTGTTGATGGCAGATGGCAACGACGATGGCCTGACCCACGAGAACTATGAGTTTGTGCACACGCAGGGTAAGTGGTATCTGTTGACCACGGACTACAACCCGGAAGGTCCCTACCTCTATCAGCTCGATCCCGGCTCTGGGTGGCTCAAATGGACGCAAGGTTACAGGCTGCAGACCCCGAAGGAGAAATTCAATACCGACCACCGCGACAACGCGGCTGCGCTCTACGATTGGCGGCAATACGACGGCTACTACTACCTGATCTATGGCGGACGCACGGAAGGCAAAACTTTTGCCGGACGTGGCTGGAATCAGTTAGGCGTTTCCCGATCGAAGGATCTGATCCATTGGTCAGGGGCAGGTTCGCTGTGATGATCCGGAAATAAGATGACTTCCCCGGGAATTAAGATAGCCGGCCTGCGCTGGTGGATTGGGGGTCTACTTTTTCTCGCTACACTCATCAGCTACATCGACCGGCTCACACTTTCGGTCCTCGCCCCTACGATCTGTAATGATCTGCATCTCTCCAATCTTCAATATGCCAGTATCAGCGTTTGGTTCCTTCTCGCGTATTCTTTCGGTCAGACGGTTTTCGGCAAATTGCAGGATCGGATGGGAACGAAGGTGGGGCTCTCGATTGCGATGACCCTCTGGTCGATCGCCGAAACCGCACAGGCAGCGACCCGCGGGCTCTTCAGCCTGTGTGCTTTCCGATTCGTTCTGGGACTGGGAGAGGGTGGACATTGGCCGGCAGCGATCAAAGGCATTGCCGAATGGTTTCCCATCGAGGAGCGCGCCTTCGGCATTGGAATTGTGAACACCGGAGCGACGCTTGGATCGGCAGCGGCGCCCCCGCTGGTCGTCTGGCTCGAGTTAAGCTTCGGATGGCGAACAACCTTCATCGTGACCGGGTTGCTCGGTTTTGCGTGGCTGCTGTTGTGGAATTGGTGCTATGAGCCTCCGCAAAAGCACGCGTGGTTGCGCACTACGGAACTAACCCTCATTCAAAGAGACGGGGCGAAACCGGAGCATGGCAGGGTTGCTCCGACCTGGCGCGCTTTGCTCAAGAACAGACAAGTGCGAGGACTCGTTCTCGCGCGTTTCCTCGGAGATCCCGTCTGGTGGCTGTATCTGGTCTGGTTGCCGCTCTACCTTTCCATGTCACGAGGATTGAGCCTGAAAGCGATTGGGATGACGGCCTGGATTCCCTTTCTGTGCGCGGATGCAGGTGCTCTGACCGGAGGATGGTTTTCCGGATGGTTGATGAAGTGCGGTTGGACGCTGAGGCGCGCCCGCGGGACGGCGATTCTACTGGCTGCGGCACTCGCGCCCGTCGGCATGCTGATTGCCGGAGCGAAATCGCAAGCGGGGGCGGTTGCGCTGATCAGCATCGTGCTCTTTGCGTTCCAGTTCTGGGTGAACAATGTCCAGACGCTGGCGAGCGATTTCTTTCCCAACGAATTGGTCGCCTCCATTTCCGGGCTGGCTGGAACTGGCGCGGGCCTGGGAGCGATGGTCTTCACCTTTTCGACAGGATGGGTCGTGGACTATTTTGGTTACACGCCGGTGCTGATCGTCTCGGGACTGTTGATTCCGGCAGCGACCGCTGTGCTGGCCTGGTTCGCAAATGATGGAGGTTCTGAGCACACACAGAACACAGTTACTAGCCAAGCGGCACGGAAGGCACGGGCTAGAGAGTCTTCCTAAGAAACCTGCGCTTAGCCCCGAAGAGCTCTACGTCATAACAGGAGTCGGCGGGAATCGACGGGTGCCCCAGGGCGCAGCCCAACGATCGCCCTCGCCGCACAGGCCAGCAGAATGACCAACGACCCAAATAGCCAGCATTCGGGAAGACCGAAGGGCGCACCGCAGATCCCTCCACTCCGCTACGCTCCGGTCGGGATGACAATGTTGTCTGGGAACGCTAAGTATAGTTTCCAAGATAAATTGTCATCCCGACCGGAGCGTACCCGGATTTCCTGCCACTCCTTTGATCGCCGTTTCGGGTGGGTCCCGAAAACGGTTTGGGAGTTCTTCTGTTATGGTTTTTACGTCCTGTTCCGCTCATCAACAGGGGAGAAACACGCTTGGCCAGAAGAAGTGTGCCTAAACATAAAGCCAAGAGCCCGGCAAAAGCGTCGCCACGGCCCACCAGCTTGCGCCATATCAATGCCCGGGAGTTATACCTGCTGCTCCGTGCAAACAGCCCGTGCTCCCGGGCAGACCTGGTGCGGCTGTCCGGTTTAAGCGGGCCTACTGTGTCCAGAACCGTTGAATATCTTGAGAAGCGTGGCCTCGTTATCTCATTGGGATTTGGGGAATCGGATGGCGGGCGGCCGCCCGATCAGCTGTCTTTGAATCAAGGGTATGTTTATGTGGCCGGACTCGAAATTAAAGATTCGGGAATCAGGGTTGCGTTGGCCGATTTACAAGGGAACCGAATTGCGCAGTGGAGTTCCCGCTTACCGTCAAAGAAGACTCCCGAAAAGGTTGTCGAGGCACTTGTCGCCGGCGTTGAAAGGTTGTTGAAGCAGCATTCGATCGCGAAGCGGAAGCTGTATGCAATTTGCACCTCGGCCCCCGGGATTACTGACGTCAGTACCGGGAATCTCATCTTCGCGCCATTTCTCAAGACCTGGGCGACTTCCCACTCAGCCAGTTGTTAGAAAATGCCTTTGCAGTACCGGTCATCGTGGACAACGAATCGAATCTGCATGCGCTCGGGGAACGGGCATACGGGGCCGCCAAGGGTGAAGACCATTTCGTTTTCCTGGAGGTCGGAAACGGGATAGGCGCAGGTATTTTCATTCATGGGATGCTATACCGGGGAGCGACAGGAGGTGCTGGCGAGATTGGGTACATGCAGGTGCCAAGTGCGCCGCGTGGTCCATTCTCCACCCGGCTTCCGGGCACGTTAGAACGGGTGGCTGGAGGAAAGGGCATGGAGGAAACATGGCGCCAGTTGTCTAAAAACCGGAATGCCAGGAAATCTGCAACTGCCGCCGATATCCTTGGTTTTGCAGAGGCTGGGGATAGATTGGCTCTCAAGGTCATTGAGACGGCAGCGAAAGCTCTTTGTGATGTGATCGCCAATATTTCCGTTCTTCTCGACCCAACCATGATTGTTTTGGGCGGTCCATTCGGGAGCTCTCCGTTGCTTTTTGATGCTGTAACACGGCAAATTCAGCTTCAAAAACATGATTTGGGTCGCATTCGGCTGCGCCCAAGCCTTTGTGGCAAAGATGCTGCGCTGCTGGGCGCCGTGAAGACCGCTCTTGAAGTTGCTGAAACCCGCTTGCTCGACTTTGCCGTGGATTGACCCTAGTCCGAATTCGTGGCCCCTCGGGCAGAACTCGCATCTCTACGTATTGACAGCATTTGAAAGGCATGTAAAATCATGCCTAATACTTTATTTCTCTCTGAAACAAAGAGTCGAACACGGTCTCTTCACCCCAAGCGGAGTTCTCGGGCGCATCTATTACCCCAATCGGCCGCGTCGCGAGCGTCCGAATCATCTGCAAATCATCTCGATGACCACGCAACCAGGGGAAGACCTGCTCCTCGGCAACCGTCTCCGCCAGATTCTTGACAAAGCACGCAAAAATTCTGTGTGATGGTCCCTGGAAAAACTATGAGCTACTTACCGAGGTTTTGGCTCCAGGTTGCTTTATGTGGTTCGCTTGCTGCTTGTAGTGCGCAACTGCTTGCGCAGGCGGGCGGCGAACTCAAGGTCATCCGGATTGATGGCAAGGACGCTGGACCGGCGTCGAGTGCCGGCGTTCTGGCTAACCGAACGCTCTACGTAGCCGCTCAAGACGGCCGGCTTGCCGATGGCAGCCTTCCCAAGGACTTTCAACAGGAGGTCAGGCAGTCGCTAGGCAATGTGCGCGCTGTGCTCCGCGCAGCAGGCATGGATTTTGGCAATGTGGTCTGGATGAACATTTACGTCACCAATGCGCAGGATATCGCTGCGATGAACGGCGTCTATTGGAAATCAATTGTTCAGAATCCTCCCGCACGTACAGTTCTGGTGGTCGGCGCTCTGCCGAGTGGAGAAAAGATTCAGATCAACTGCATCGCGGTGAGCAGTGCCGCTACTCGCCGGGTGATCCATCCGCAGGGCTGGCCAGAGGGGCAACACGTCGACCCGGCTGGAATCCAGGTGGATGACGTTCTCTACATGTCGGCGCAGGGGGGTATTGATCCACTGACGGGAAAGGTGGCCACGGACTTCGCAGGCGAGGTGAAACAGGGCCTCGACAACGTCGCCACGATTGCCAAGACAGCCAGCATGAGCATGGCGAATGTTATCTGGGTGAACCCCTATCTGAGCAGCACCGATGCTCCAGAAAATGTGATGAACAAGATTTACGCGACGTATTTCGAAGTTGGTAACACTCCCGGACGGGGAACGATTCAGGTCTTGGACCTTCCCAATAAAAATCACATCGTTTTCAGCTGTATTGCGGGCGCCGATCTGACGAAACGCAAGGCGATTCGCCCGAAGAATGAGAAGCCGAGTCGCACGGCAAGCCCCGGTATCCTCTATGGGGACACCCTCTATCTCTCAGCGAAAGACGCGTATGTTCCGGCTTTAGGACTTTTTTCGACTGATCTTGGGGTTCAGGTGCGGCTGTCTATGCGTAACCTGCTGGATGGATTAGAGGAAGCAGATATGGATTTCTCGAATGTCGCCTCTTCAACCATCTATATGCGTGACATGAAGGACGACGACCAGGTTCGGGATCTTTATGGGAAGTTTTTCAAGAACCGTTTTCCGGCAAGAACGACTTTGCAACAAAACTTTGATTTGACGGCGGAAGATGTGGAGCAGGTTTCGTTTATTGCGGTGAGACAACCGAAACCCTGACTGTCTGTGTGCGAACGAACTCCGATACGCTACGCGCCGATCGAAAAACATTTCCAGGACGGGTCCGTAGAACCGCAGATCCCTCGGCTACGCTCGGGATGACAAAGGGAACGGCGGCGGTTTCCATGGAGAGCCGCTACCGAACGAACAAGGAGAAGCGCCCTCTACCAGCAACCACCTTCCATGGAAGTGTGGCCGTACCCTTTGTCATCCCGAGCGTAGCCGAGGGATCTGCGGTTCTACGGACCCGTCCTGGAAATGTTTTTTGACTCTCCAGCGCTATTTACCCTGGACTCGGCTCAAGAACAATTTTATGAATCGGTCGCGATCGGAAGCCAGGCACACGCGCGCATTCGGCTTCAGCACGGTGACTCCTTCGATTTCATAGTGATCTCCGTGCAGAACATTGTTCTCGTCTGAGCCCATACGGTTCGCCACCGTTTCTCCCCGGGTAAACTCACCCTTTGTTTCTACATCCACGTGCATGTCCTTTAGCGTGCCCATGGTTGGATCCATGGCAATCGCCACCGCGAGCGGGTCGTACATCGCGGCCCCGCCCCAGCCGCTTTTTTCGCTGCGGGTAACATAAAAGTCGACAATGCTCGCGATAAAGTCGTTCTGCGGACCATGCGTCGTACGAAGTTCTGCCAGATCCTTCCGCGTAATCAACGTACGCTCTCCCACGTCCGAACCGACCATCGTCACCATCCAACCGGCGTTGAATACGATCTCTGCCGCCTCCGGATCGTTATAGATGTTCGCCTCCGCTGCCCCGTCGACGTTTCCGCCCCCGATCGAACCGCCCATGATCACAATATTCTTCACCAAGGTTGCAATCGAAGGATCCTTTGACACGGCCAGCGCAATGTTGGTCAGCGGCCCAACCGGAATCAGCGTGATCTGATGCGGGTATTCGTGGACTAACTGGATTATGAGATCCGGGCCGAATCGGGGATCCTCCTTGCATTTGGAGGGGGGTAACTCTACGTTGGCCAGACCGTTCTTTCCATGCCACCACTGCGCAGTTATCAGCTTTTGAGCCAACGGGTGCTGCGCTCCGGCTGCGACGGGAATGTCGCAGCGTCCTGCCAGCGAAACAATCTTCAGCGCGTTTTCCAATCCTTGCCGTGCATCGACGTTGCCGGGCACAACCGTAAATGCCTCCACTTTGAGTTCGGGAGAATTCAAGGCCAGAAGAATAGCCAACGCATCATCCGTACCGGGATCGGTGTCGATGATGACCCGCTGGGGCGAGACTTGCGAAAATACATTGGCCACAAAAACAGCAAAGAGAAACAAAATCAGGATCAATAAAGTACGAAATCGCTTCAAGGGAGCAATCCTTTCTCAGTCAGGTTAATTCATGGAAATGGGCGTTGGATCCGTCTTCGCGGAAGACGGTGGGAAAACCAGAGACGAAACTGCGAGCGCCACGATAACTCCCAGGCCGACCTCCAGAAACCTTGCCACCGCGGCTTGGGCAGGGCCGCTATCGATTTTGACCAGGACGATGATGGAGAGTGCCACGGCTGCCAGGCGCCCGGCTTTCTCATACGCAAGCACGCTGCAAGCGAAGATGCAGAAGGCAACTGACAGTCCGTAGAGCAGGTAGTGACCGTGCCAGGCATAATAGGTGACCCAGCCCAAAAAGGCGCCGATGGCCGTGCCGATGATGCGGTCACGGCACGAGGCGAGAGTCGGAGAGGGATCCGCACCCATCACGACTATGGCCGAAACTGCGGCCCAATAGCTGTGCTCCAGCCCGAAGAGATTGCCCAGCCACACGCATAGCACCACCGCAATACCCGTTTTGAAGGCGCTCATGGCTTGATTGCCAAAGTTCTTCTGTTGCCACCAGCCGGAGAAGACACCCTCCGGAGCCGCTGAATTCGTAGACATAGGCACCACCCGTTCAAGGTCTAACCAGCATAACCTTCGAGGCTTTAGGGTTAGACTATACAATTCGGTGAAGAACGGGACTGGCATTTCAAACACACCTAATCCCCGGCCACGAATTTGTTGACAATGCGTTCACCGTAATTGGCCTGAGTGAGGCCTGGGACCTGATTCGATTTGACGCTCGAGGTAGGTGCTAATGACGACTGTCTGGACGTTAAAGACCTGGCAACTGATCAGCATTGTTTGCGCGGCTTTGGTAGCCGGAATGTTCCACGGGCCATGGGCTGCTCTGAGCAGGTCGATGCGGACCTTCACGCCTGAGGTGTTTCTCGCGATCGTCGACCGGATGAACCGTAACATGGCTCCGTTGATGACCGTCCTGATGCCGGCCACGCTCTTTTCGATTCTCGCGGTTCTTTTCCTCTCCTACCGTACGCAGCCAAGGACCTTCTATCTAAACGCCATCTCATTGGCCCTCTTTCTCATCGCTTTGTTGGTCACCGTGTTGATTGAGGTTCCTATCGTTGAAAAGATTGCGACATGGACAGTTTCGACTCTACCGGCAAACTGGCAGCGGCTTCGTGATCGTTGGGTCAAGTTTCATATCATTCGAGTCGTAGTCGGGCTCGCAAGTTTTGTTCTACTCCTGGTCGGGGCAATCTTTTAGACGAGGCGCGCAAAGCGAAAGGGCTGCCTTGGCTGGCAGCCCCTTCTGAGCACATCTTGTCTATTGGTCCGGACTCTTTCTTTCGGCGCTAAGCAGCATTCAGCAGTCTGTTAAAGAACGCGCGATAGCGTTGCAGTGCCATGCGCAAGTCCTCAGTGGACGCGGTCTCCCCACTTTCCCACTGTTTTTCCAGTGAGCCCCTCTCCCTCGCGAAACCCTCTGCCAGCCGTTGCATCACAGTAGCCACCAACTGATCGGCTTCTTCTACCGCTCGGCGCGGCTCGTCTACAAACTCTGCCTGCACATTACTCCAACGGGAGCGTAGATCGCCTACATCGGAGTCGGAAAACAGCGGCGTGACGACAGCGGCGTCCTGTGGCCTCTGATCCGCTGTGATGGTCGGAGTATTGTCCCAGTCCCGCCTGTTTTTGGTTGCGCTTCGCACCTCGATTGGTCGATTCAAGTTTTCCCTTTCCAGCTCTTCGCGTACAGCTTCGTTCTGATATAGCGGCACTGGTGCGGGGCTGGCTGTCCTGGTCGCCATGTCAGCGGTCGTCAGTTTTGCTTCTGTCCTGTTTAACTCTGTCATCACGCTACCTCCTTCTTGTGCACGCTGTTCCCGCTCTGGAGCAAGTCGTCAAACAGCGAGCGATAGTAGATAAGTGCATTGCGCAGGTCTTCCGTGCTTGCCTGCCCTTGCCGGTGCCGCACAGCGATCTCGTGGGCGGCGCGGTAGTTGTCGACCACCCGCGGGTGGCTTACAGATATATCCGCTGTCCGCTGTTCAAAGTCGGTCATCGGATATCCCCGCGCTTGCATGAGTCGATCTACCAGAAGGTCCGCTTCGCCCACAGCCGCCTGGGGATCGTCGACAAAGCGGGATTGGACCGCGCGCCACTCGCTAACGAAGCTCTCGCGTTCTTCTGCCGAGAGCTCTCGGATCGAGAACTTTTGCACTCGCTTTTCCCGTTCCAGCAAAACGGATTCAGCTCGTTGCGGACCGCTCTCACGTACAGCGCGGTCGTATTCCGCACCAAAGCGGCTGCGCAAGCTGGCCGTCCGTTGTTTACGCACTAACACCCACGCAATCAGTAGAAGCGCTGCGAACGCCAATACGATCACGACCAATTGCTTAGGATCCATGGCTAACCTCCCCAACTCTAAAAGGGATGCCGGGTGAGAGCCACGGTGTTGTATGGGATTCAAAAAGCTGTCGATCAATGGTTCAGGCAGTCAAGCCTTGCCAACGGGCCTGGAGTCACCCATCTATTCGTCCGACGAGAATAGTCACGTGGCTTCCTCTGACTCGATATATTGGGTTGCTTGTGTTTCGGGAACGGTATAAGAAAACTGCAACCGGCTGATAAATCAACTCGGTTCTCTGGTGAGTCTCATTCCCTAGCGAGCTGGCGGAACGGGCCACTGAAAACGAATTTGACGGGAACGCCTTCAATATCGTTCGGCAACTGTTTCTGAATGACTGGGTCATCCGAGTCAAGGTAAACAGCGATGACAAATTCACCACTCTCATCTCTTTCGACTCCGACCCCGGAAACACCGGGCTTACTCAGCAATTCTTGCGAGTGGCGTTGTTTGACGTCGCGAGCTTGTTGTTCCGTTAACATGGTTACCCCGGACCTCATATTCTGGCTAGGCAAGCGTTACATTCAGCGCTTGCAAGACATCGCCAATGTGATTGGCAATTGTATGACTCGATGAACCAGCAAACAAAAGACCGACGGCTTGATTTGAGGGCCGCGCAACGATGAGCGATCCCGAATCACCGGCCGCAGCAAATGATGCACCGTTCAGCCCGAGTATGATTATCTGGCTGGCAAAGGTTAAGGTACCGACGTCGTATGGGAGCTTAACGTCTGTATCCACGCTGGAAATACGCCCTACGGTATAGCCCGAAGACCGACCGAACTTGCACACGGTCATGTCAATTTCGGCATCGGCCACCCCTTGGGGAGGTCCGATAAAGAGGATATTGTTGTTTGCCAGCGAGGGTTTAAGGAGCTTCGCAACGGCGCAGTCGACGCGGTTCGGGCCCTTGACGTGCAGCGCCACCACTTTGGTCAATTCTGCAATCTGATCCGTGTTGGGGTCACCGCCATCGAGCAGGCCTGGCTGAAAGATTGGAGAACCAGGTGGCAAGCGGCCTTCATCCGCAAGGACGTGATTGTTGCTGAGGATGTATGAGTTCGTCTCATCCCTCACCAGAGCGCCGAATGTACCGGCCACGGTGAACTTTGGGTCTGGGTTGATGAAACCAACTGAGCAGCCGGGTTGGGTGGGACGCATCTTTGTCCGTGGGTTCAGCGTTGCGTCTTGCTTAAAGGGGCGAAAGAGGCCAGTTTCTTCAACGTCAACAGGCAAACCATCAATGAACTTCGGCAGCCGATGTTTGATCTCAAGCTGCGCCTCCGGAAATTTCAGCCGAACGAAGAACTTCACTGCCCAGACGCCGGTATGTCTTCCACTGCTGATCTTCTCCCCGACCCCCACGCCCGTTACGTTTTCTTTAGGCACCGGGCTGACGGAGCGCATCAGCACCCGTGCGGCTACGGGGGGCAATTCCTGCGTGGCGTTCTTCCCGGGGGGCGGAAATAAGCGTCTCGACCACTCTGACTTCGCTGCTGCCAGGTCCTTCAAGCTTGTGGGGTATCGTTTGGATGTACGGTCTTGGCGAGCCACGTGGTCCCTTTCCTTGTCATTCCGCAAGAATGGCATGATTTACATTAAGCTGTCTGATCTATCTCGTGGCGGCTTCCCTTGTATAGAAACCGGAGCGCAGAAACACGCAGGAAAGTTTCTTTGTATGCGGGTGTCGCTGCACTCCAGTTCGAGTTAACGCAATCAGTTTGCTACCGCCGTTTAGACCCATAAACGGAGGGTACGCCTCAATGCCCTCCACAAGCGGGACAGGATTTAGCTAGAAAAGGCACTGCGTCAGTTTTACGGGTACCATCCTTCTTCTTGAAAGCAATTTGGCCCCAAAAATCACTGGCCACTTGAGGCATCGGAATGGATATAGGAGCGTCAACCGCTCCAGTAAGTATCCTGGGCGCACCGGGTGGTCCAGGTTCGTCGAACGTTAACTCAAAAAGGTCGAAATCGTGTTCAATAAGTTTTAATTCAATGGTGCCGCCCAGATCGACGTCGAATTCATGTTTAGGTGCGTCTGGATCAACTGGTATGACGTTTGTAACTGTTTTTTTGTCTTCAGTAGCATGAATGTTCATTGGAATCCTCGCATTTCAGGTGAAGTTATCAGGTGAATTTTCCAAAGTATCGGACTCTGGCATTGACTTCGGTGCGCTGGCCCTAGCCAGGAGCAATATCGGGATTTGCCCCTTGGCAATACCGTATGCCATCCATCCTTACCCCGGCCCGCTCTGCGAGAACATATAAGGAAGATAGCTTCAACTGTCTCATCAACACCTCCTGGCTATCGCTTAGGAATGGTTACCTGGGCCCGAAAGAGATTTTGGCTCCGCTAACTGCCGATAGCGGCGGTCTTTCCGAAGGGACTGCAGGTCAGGAAAGGCTGCGACCTGGATGTCAGTGGCGCCTCTGCGGAAACAGGCAACGAGGGTAGCCAGTGCCTCCTCACGGTTTCCGATAAGTTCTAATATCCTTCCTTTGTAAAGCTGCGAATCCATGTCACTAGCTCCCAGCGACTCGGCTCTCTCAATAAGGGAACGAGCGTCTTGCGGGCTACCCGACTTGACCTTGTAGAGAGCTAGCAGCAGCCAGCCCGGGCCGTTGGTTGGATCCATTGAGAGCTGCAGCTCTGCCTCTTTTGTGGCCTGAAGGTAGGCCTTCCTGGCTTCGCTCTGATGATTGCCCAATGAAACGTAGCAATCGCCGAGCTCGAGCCAGTTCGTATCCGATACTGCGTTTAGTTGCACGGCTTTGCGGGCGAACCGCAACGCCTCATCGTACTTGCCCTGGTAACGCAGCGCGAGGGAGGTGAATGCCGCCGTTTGAGCTAAGGCAGGATCCAGGGCGGCGCTTCTCTTCAAAGTCTCCATCGCTTCTTCGTACTGGCCGACCTGGATGTATTCCGCGCCCAGGTTGCTCAAGGTCCAGGAGTTTTTTGGAGCGGCGAGGCTCGCTGCGCGGAAAGCCACGATCGCCTCCTGATATCGCCCTTGCTCCTCTAAGCCAAAGCCGAGTTCGTTGTAGGCCAGCCAGTAGTTAGGGTGCTCCTTCAATACCCTGCGAAGAGTCTGTTCGGCGTCTGGCCACCGATTCAGCCGGGTATAGATCTGCGCTTGCCACACGAGTGTTTTTGGGTCGTGAGGATCGAGCGAAAGCGCCTTGGCAACCGCATTCAATGCTCCCTGTTCGTTTCCGGAGTATTCGAAGATTGCCGCCTGTGCAAGATGGCCCTCCGCAAGGCTTGGATCCAGCGATAGCGCAGTCTGACAATTCGCCCGAGCGAGGTCAAGACCCGCAGGGTTTCGCCTAAGTACTGAAAAGTGGGTATAAACCTGGGCCAGCTTTGCATAAGCAATTGCATAGCGGGGATCCAGCTCCACGGCCTGCTTATACTTTTCGATCGCGGCGTCGAGCCCCGTGTCATTTGGCTGCTTCATTAGGGTCTCGGCTGACTGGAATGCCGTAAAGGCCGCAGCAGACTGTGTTCCCGGCTCTGATCGCTCATCCTTCTGCAGATAGGAGTGCAAATCCAGCAACGACGCAGCGGCCAGCACGGCTTTTCCCGGTAGGGACGGTGTCTCACCCAATGCACAGGTCAGTTTCTTCTCGCGAAGTGGCTGGCCTGATGACGGATCCAGCAAACGCAGGAACAGCTGAATATGCGTTGCTCCCGGCAAACCAGTGGCGGCCAGCACCAGGTTTGCTCCCAGAGGATCACAGACGTCCTTCAAATGGGTCAGTCCCGCGACATTCAGGCTCACATCCTCCGGCGAGATCACAAAGAGATCCCGATCGAGGGTCTCGACACGCGTAAGTTCACTCTTGATTGCACTCAATACACTGGTCAGCATAGGCGCCACGTGGACATCGGAAGTTTGCGGCCAATTCAACAGAGCGATGAAACGCTTGCTGGGCAGGGGCCGCAGCAGATCTTCCAAATCATCCTTTTTCCACCACGCGACACCGGTCATCGCGCCAAGAGCCGCCAGACCTACGCCGGCAAAGCGGCGCCGAGTCCATAATTCTCTGGGTCGATGCTTGATATGAAGGAAGTCCAATACACGTTCAAAGGCCTGACATCTTGGCTCGGGATTTCGATCGAGGCATCCCACGATCAGCTGGACGCAGAACGAAGGCACTCCCGAATTGTTCAACCGTGGACTGACAATGACCGGTAAGTTTTCCGCCACGAAGGTCGGCTTCTGTCCGGTAAATACCTGGTGCAGAACAACGCCAAAGGCGAAAAGGTCACTCGCTTGTGAGGGTGGCCGCCCCTGATATAGTTCCGGTGCCATATAGTCGGGGGTTCCCGCCACCAAACCAGCACCCGACATGGATGGCTCGGCCTCGTGCGCGCGAGCCAGGCCAAAATCTGTGATGCAGACACGCACCTCCGGACCGCTGCCGTCGAGCATGATGTTGTTCGGCTTGATATCCCTATGTACGATGCCGGCGGCGTGAATGGCGGCAAGCCCGCTTGCCATTTGCTTGAGGATTGCCAATCCTTCGCCGATCGGCAGGAGCGTACCACCCCGTAACCGCGCCGCGAGCGTTTCGCCCGGGACCAGCTTCATGGTTAAGAACAAGAAGTCAGGCGGCGGCTCCGCACAATGAAAAATGTCGTAGATCGGGCAAAGATTTGGATGACTGACTTCCCTTGCAAGCAGTACTTCCCGTTCAAAGCGTTGCTGCAGGGCCGGGTCATCCGCAATATGAGGAAGAATCGTCTTCAGGGCGACGTGGACTCCCTGCAGAAAGCTGTCTTTCGCCTCATAGACTTCTCCCATCCCGCCTTTAGCAATAAAACGTACGATGACGAAGCGATCGAGCAGGACCTGGCCAGGCTTGAATCGCCCAGAAGACGGCGCGGGAGAAAGTTCGTCCGGATGAATGGAACTGGTCGTCCTGGCGCCGGGCAGGCCTGCGTTCGCCTGGTCAAGGAAGTCGAATGGCGAATGCTCAAGGAAGCTGCCGGCACGAGCGTCCGCGGCCAGCAACTTTTCGACGTTACTCCTCAGCTCGGGGTTGCCGGCGCACGCCTCTTCGAGAAAGGCCTCCCGTTCAGCGGGCTCGCGCGCCAGCGCGGCCTCGAACACCTGCTCCACGAATTCTGATGGACTAGCCATAATCCCGAGTCCTGCAAAACATTCATTTGAAAATGGCCTACACCCAGAACGATGTGTACCTGATGACAGCCTGTCGACGGGTAGCTTCTGGTCAATTTCCTGAGCAGGTGGGAAGAATCAAACTGACCGAGGGCCCCGGTACCGGAGGGAGTTTCTGAAAGATGCCTGGTGAGAAATGATTCCCCCGATGGCTGGCTACGACACCCAGCCTATACCAATCACACTGTGTAGGTGCACTTATTTCTATCCCAAAATCTGATCCCGCAACCATCTTCCGGCAAACAGCACCGCCACGTTTACCTTCCGTTCTTAGATAGAGCACAGCAGCAAGCAGAAGGCACCGCGCCGGCCTTCTATATTCTTCGCGATGGCCGTACAGGAGGCCCGAAGATGGTTAGTTCCGGGCCTCTTGTTTGAAAATTACCGCGTTAGATATGCAACGAGCGTTGTGGTGCTCCTCTCGAGCGTTGCCTGCTCGCGCTGAGCCCTCTTTTCCCTCTTTGAGGTAGGAACACGCAAGTTCATATCCGCAGGATTGCAGAGAATCTCGCTCAGGAAGTACTGACTGCCGTACCTGCGGAACAGCAGTTTTCCGCCACTAGGAGATCCATTGCTGGCTTGACTAACAAGGCTGAGTGCTGAATCCGTGGGATGATCGTGGTTCTTGATCACGATCACTTGCGGAGTCTCCGCTTTGATCGTGTAGTCACCCGCGGGAAGCACCTTGTCGCCCACGGTAAAGGAGAACGGGACCTTCGCCCGTACTCCGGTGGATTGCGCGTAGGACGTGCCGGCCAGAGCAAAGTTTGCGATGGCGAGGAGTGCGATTGCTGTGATGCGTTTCATAACAGTGTCTCCTTTCGACGAGGCGTTGAACTCTAATTGCCTTCAATCTGTTAAGCGGAGTCCACCGACCAAAAGGGCCAAGGTTACGCATCATCATGCAAATTTATTTTTGAGAGACCTGCGGATACTTCCCGAGACCTAGAGAGACCTGTCCTTCATTGCCCCCACGGAATCGTGAGCCGGGTCGCCCCCTCGCCACTCGCCAGGGCGCCATTGCGGCGCCTGCACCGGCCATTTGAGGCTTTCCTCTCCGTCAGGCAGGACGGTCGTGAGCACCCAGTCAATGCGGTCCGTCGCATCCTTTAGGACCGACTGCAGCGGCTGATCGCGCCTTACTGACGTTGAATACACAATCGCTGTAAGCGCATTTCGGATATGGTGATTCACCTCGGCTGCAATCGCCATCCTGCGCGCGAGGATCATACGCCTACGCTTTTCATAGATCATTAGTAGATACGAAAACATGGAGGCGACAACACAGGTGTACAGATCGGACGCGTAGATCCTGCTCGCATGATGCACCAGGCGGTCGAGGCCAACGCCGCATACTCCGATGAGCAATCCCAAAACCAGGGCCGAAATTACTATTCGCGCATCAAAAAAAGTGTTCAACCAGGGCTGGCTTTCACTCTCTCTGACGGAAGACTTCACATTCGTTCTCGCATCGCCACGCCGCAGCTCTACGCCTTCGACATGGTCGTTCGCTTTGATTCGCATCTTCGGCACCTTTCAGCCGTCGCGCCAAGATCATGCATCTCCTCGTAAACCAGCTTCGTGGCCTAGCTGGCCAGCCCGGTTTCCGGGCCGCCAGGACCAAAAGCGATCGAACGTCTTCTGCGCGGAATTCTGGGAGCAAGTGTCATCACAGGACAATCGCACTTACCGGCGAGGGCTCGAGCCAGTTTTTCCTGAACGCGGTCGCTGTTCGAACCATTCAAGGCAATCGCGATGAGTGTCGCGTTCACGTCCGCCGCTCTCTCCGAAACGACCCGCTCCGGTTTTCCAAATAGCAGAATTGCCCGCACGCCCTTCTGCAGGCTTCTCATACTTCGAGCCAGCTCTTCCAGGCGGTGGAGGATAGCCATCTGCCCGTCGGGCATCGATGAAACGTGCTCCGGATCGACGACGTGGAGCAACTCGAGACGGAACCGGTGTTTCCGCGCCAGTTGGCAAGCAAGGCGCAAAAGCCCCTTGCTGTCCTTCACCGGATCGGTAACCAGAAGCAGCGTCCCGCTGTCAGAGCTAACGGGTGAAGGATGTTCGTGATCGTTGGTCGGCATGGTTGCCTCCTGGTGAGCCTGCCCCGACCGTCGCATCGCTGATCGCCGTCAGATAGGAAGATATGCGGTCTCTTCCTGTTCCAGAAGCAATTGGGCACTCTTACACGAGCATAGGTGCGCGAGCCCCTGAAACGAATCCCGTGAACAGGCTACGAACAAGCCCGAAATGACAGGAGACACAAGGTTTCTCAGGTTTACGGCTCCTGGTGAGCGGCTATCCTTGTTCCAACCGGGAACACTCCGTCAAAATGAAAGACCTCAGTCAGGTCTGTCCATCGCTGTCCAGGTATGTCCGGTGGCAACTTCTCGAGCATGGGGAACATGAGTGCCCACCAGCGCTGCGTTTCCGGGTCGGCCGCCATTTTCGACATATCCGCGGCGAAGTCGGTGCCGTGGTACTCGAAATAACCGAATAGCAGGTCACCACATTCGAAAATTGAGTAGTTGCGTATGTTACATTCCGCGATCTTCGCTAGAACGGTAGGCCAAACGGCTCGATGGCAACGAATGTATTCTTCTCTGCTCTCCGGCTTCAATCGGACGACTTGCCCATATCTCTTCATCGACGCCATCTCCTTGTTGCATGTCTAACGTCAATAGGCATGAACTCGATCGCACACCAGGCGGAGCTGATCCTCGAGACTACCGGCACCAGCTTTCGATGTGTCTGTGTAAATAAGGGGAGCGCCCAGAACCACCAGGCGAGCTCCGAATTCTGGAGTGGAGATCGCCTGTTCCACAGAAAGGCCACCTACAGCCTGCACCGGCACCTGTACCGCTCCGACCACTTCTCGCAATTGATCGAGCGGGCTTGGATAGGGCTTTCCCATCGCCGCAAGGCCGCGACGCTCGTCGTACCCGATATGATGAACGACGAAATCGCAGCCTAAATCCTCCAGCCTTTTCGCGGCCGCGACCCTGTCCTCGGCAGCGAGATTGTCACCCATCACCTTCACCCCAAAATCCTTTCCCGCCAGCACCATCACCTTGATCGTCTCGGGATGAGCACGCTCCATCACGACCACATGGGTTGCTCCCGCTTTCGCAACCATCTCGGCGTCCCCCCAACCTCCGTCCATGGCCTTCAGATCAGCCACGATCGGAACGCCGGGAAACTCGGCGCGCAGAGCACGGATGCTGTTCATGCCTTCAGAAACAATGAGGGGAGTGCCCGCCTCCAGCCAGTCGACCCCGGACCGGATAGCGATTCGTGCGGTTTCGAGCGCTTTGGCGATGGAGGTGAAGTCCAGCGAGATCTGTACGATGATTTTCATGATTGGGATCTGGAAGGGACATCATACCTATCCCCCTGCGACCCTTTGCAACCGTCTGACGAAAAACATTTCCAAGACGGGTCCGTAGAACCGCAGATCCCTCGGCTACCCCGGATTTCCTGTCATGAGTTGCGGCTTCGGTCAACCGCATGTGGTTCTCTTTGGAGAGAACCACACAAGTGGTCGCCGGTGAGAACGGCGAAGTAGGAAATTCGGCTACCCCGGATTTCCTGTCATGAGTTGCGGCTTCGGTCAACCGCATGTGGTTCTCTTTGGAGAGAACCACACAAGTGGTCGCCGGTGAGAACGGCGAAGTAGGAAATTCGGCTACCCCGGATTTCCTGTCATGAGTTGCGGCTTCGGTCAACCGCATGTGGTTCTCTTTGGAGAGAACCACACAAGTGGTCGCCGGTGAGAACGGCGAAGTAGGAAATTCGGGTACGCTCGGGATGACAAAGGAGAGGACGGCGTTTTCATTGAGAGCGGCGGCCGAACCGACGCCTTTTTTCGTCCCGACCGGTGGAATCTCATACGCCGCCTTCAGCCGTCCCTAGCGGGACTAGCCTGTTTGTTCCATCGTCACCCAGGACTGCGTCCTGGGCTACTTTCAGACGTCCCTTCGGGACTTTGCACCGTCCGATTCCTGCGACTCTGCTATCACACACACTCCTTGTTACGCTGACTCTTTCGCCGTTCCATCGGTCCGTACCTTCCTTCGGCCGCGCTCAGCCCGAAGGAAGGCACGAACCAACCAGGGCAGCTTCAAAAGATGCTGGTGGGCGAGGTATTCACATCGATCCTCGTCCCGAGAATGGTTCCCTCCAGGTGAGCCAGGTGATGGCCGGCCTCATCGTACGGGTCGATCGTAAAGCTGCCTTCGAAGCTCTCGCCGTTAGCAGCCAAAGCGATGGTTTCCTTGATCTGCACTGGGCCGATCAGTTCCCCGACGGGGTTGCCGGCAGAATCCAGTGCACCCTTCGTCGGATCCCAGGGAATGGCGAAGTGGTTCAACTTGTACTCGCGGGGCCCCACTTTCTCCCAGGTGCCAAGGCAGAAGCTGCTGGTGTTCGGTGCGTGTACGCCTGAGTTCATAATCTCCGTGCCGCCTGGGTTCCATTCGGAGTAACCGGCGTCAACCTCAGCACCCTTGGGGACGCCGCCCGGGATTCCGGAGCTGACACCGTCCGATATGAACTTCACATGCCACAGGCCTACGATGGACGGACCATCCTCATAGCCTGCCCGCAGCAGCTTCGCCCCCCCATATTGCATTTGCCAGACGGCGGGATGTGCCTTCGGCACGTAGACGCCGCCGCATTGAGCCTGGGCACCAGGCACGGAAACAAGCGTGAGCGCGAGTGCGCCAATCGCGGGCACCATCATCGAGGTAGCCGTTGCCAGAGTCATTCTGCGTTTCATGATTTTTCTCCAGTTTTGAAATTGGCGCTCCCAACTGATCACGCCGCGTTGTTGCAAGCCATCCTGCAGGCAAAAGCGATTTGCTCCAATGAGGCGGAGATAAGTTGAGACTGAGTTTCGAACGAGCCCCAACTCATCCAGAACTCAGCGAAAAACCTGCAGACCTCTGTGTTACGCTCCCCCCATGAGCGAGCTTCTCACCGAAAAACAACTTGCCGGGCTAAGTTCCCGCCTGGAGTGCCCCATCATTACCGGCGGCGGCCAGGATTACGAAAGCGCCCGGCGGGTGTGGAACGGCATGATCGATCGCCGGCCGAGCATGATCGTGCGCCCCACGAGCATTGCCGACGTGATGCAGGCAGTGCGCTTTGTTCGCGAAAACCAACTTCCCTTCTCTGTGCGCGGCGGCGGGCATAGTGTTTCCGGGAAGTCAGTTGCAGACGGCGCGGTGATGATCGATCTGTCGCGGATGAAAGCCGTCCAAATTGACCCTGCCGGGCAGTCGGCGGTCGTCCAGGGCGGGATAACGTGGGCAGAATTCGACAAGGCGGCTGAGAGCTATCGTCTGGCAACAACCGGCGGTGTCATTTCCTCCACAGGAGTGGCGGGGCTGACTCTCGGAGGTGGCATTGGCTGGCTCATGGGCAAGCACGGCCTCAGTTGCGACAACGTCATCTCAGCCGACCTGGTCAATGCCGACGGAGTACACACAACGGCGAGTGCGACCACCAACGAAGATCTTTTTTGGGCGATTCGTGGTGGCGGTGGAAACTTCGGCATCGTCACCGCGCTCGAGTTTCGCCTTCATCCCCTGGAGTCCGTTGAAGGAGGCGTCCTGCTCTACCCCAGGGCCGCCGCTTTCGATCTCCTGCGTCGTTATCGCGATGTGACCCTGACGGCGCCGGACGAACTCACAGCCTACGGAGCACTGATGACCGGACATGGGTCTCCTCTCGCAGCCATCGCGTTTTGCCACAGCGGCGAACGTTCGCAAGCCGCGGGAGCCGGCAAGCAGTTCTTGCTTGCCGACGCGCCGGTAGCGGATATGACCGGCGAAAAGAAATATTCCGAACTCCAGTCCATGCTCGATTTCACCGCTCCCGCGGGGCTCCACTATTACTTCAAGTGCCCCTTCTTATGTGACCTCACCGATGAAGCCATTCGGACCATTGTCGATCACTGTGCGTCCGCTCCCACCGAACAGACCCAGGTGGTCATTGAACACATGCATGGCGCCGCCAGCCGCGTGCCCGCAACCGAAACCGCATTCGGTTTGCGCCGGGTGAGTTACAGCATCAACATCATGCCCGCCTGGAGCGACCCTGCCCTGGCGGAGAAATGTATCTCCTGGGCCAGAGCTTTATCGGCACGGCTCGAGCCGTTTGGCGCTTCTGATTCTTACGTCAATTACCTGGCGGATGAAGGCGCTGCGGCGGTGCGCGCTTCCTATGGAGTGAATTACCAGCGGCTGTCGCAGCTCAAGAAGAAGTACGATCCAGAAAACTTCTTCCGCTCCAACCAGAACATCGCTCCGGCTTGAAACTCTGGTGCATTACGGAATACCCAGGGCCTTGAGAAACTCGGAATATCGTGGGTCATGCTTATAGCGGCCGAAATTGGTTTGAAGCCGAAAAACATAGAGCGGAGCGCACTTGTTTTTGAACGCTTGCTCGAGCAAGCGGAACATTTCGTCGGCTTCTCCAAGGCTGGCATGAATGTGTGCTTCCAGAAGACCCAGCTCGGTCCTGTACTCAGCCGCTCTGAGCTTTGTCAGCATTTGCAGCGCACCCTCGCGATTACCCATGTCGGCCATGACCGCTCCCATATAAGCAACCGCCTCCAGATTTTCCGGATTCAACGAGAGCGCGTGCTGAAACGTAGCGATCGCATCCTCAGGGCGCTCCAGACTTGCATACACTCTGCCCAGAAACATGTAAGGCCGGTAAAGATGTGGGTCGAGTTCGATCGCCTGGTTGAGTTGCCGCAGCGCCAGGTCGTATTGGCCGGCGTGAGTCTGGGCAACGCCAACGTACATATTCATCACCGGAGACAACGGTTCCGAATCTCGTGCCCTTTTGACCGAGGCGATCGCTTCCTCGTGGCGCCCCATGACGGAGAGATACAACGATTGCCAAAGCAGGGTCGTGAGGTGACTGCTGTCCAGACTGAGCGCCACCCGGAAGTCGCGCTCCGCTCCTGCCCAATCCAGGTCGTACCAGCTCTTGAGCAGCCCTTGCGTGCAATGCGCTTCCGCCATGGTGCTGTCGAGTTCCATGGCCTGCTGCAGGAGCGGCCTGGCCTTGGCAAGTGCGTCTTTAGGTTTCATCATGGCGACTCGAAACGATCCCATCTGCGCATAGCAGTCAGCCAGCCCCGCATAGGCCGGGGCAAACCCAGGGTCGATGGTAATGGCCTCGGTGAAGTAAGTCAGGCTGCTTCGGATCGCATCACTCGTCATTTTGTGCCAGAAGAAACGGCCTTTCAGGTGTGCGTCGTAGGCCGCCGGAGACGCTGCATACTTCCTCGATCCCCCAGGCGACCCCGGAAGCAGTTCCAGGGCCAGCGACTGGCTCACCCGCATCGTCACCTCTTCCTGTACCGCAAGCAGGTCAGACGATTTGCGATCGTAGGTCTCGCACCACAACACACTCTTATCCCTTAGATCGTGCAACTGGGCGGAGATACGGATCGTGTCTGCGAACCGCCGTACCGAACCTTGCAACAGATAGTCGAGATCCAGTTCACGCTGCAAGCGTTCCAGTTGATTTCCCGGAAGTTCAGAGGGCAGTAGACGAGGGCCCGCGGTCACGCGCAGCCTGGCCGGATCAATCCTGGAAAGAGCCGAAATCATGTCATAGGTCAGACCTGCCGCGAAGTAGTCGTCCCCGGCATCACCGAGCCGTTCGATGGGCAGTACTGCGATGCGCAGACGACGCTCCTGGGGCGTTTGTCTGGTGTCGATCTTTTCTATGGGTGAGACGAAACGATAGCCAAGCCGCGGAAGAGTTTCGATGAATACAGGTTTTTCGGCTTGATCGTTGAGGGCAACACGGATCTGGCGAATGCAGAAGTTCAGCCCTTGCTCAAAATCGACGAACGTATCCTGGCCCCAAACCGTGTTCCGAATCTGGTCCCGGGTGACCATCCTGCCCTGGTGGCTAAGAAGTAAAGCCAGGACCCGCGCCGGCTGCTGTTGAATACGAACGGGTGCTACCCCTCTTACGCAATTCAAATGTCTGCTCATCTAACTCGAATTCGCCGAATCGAATCAACGACATAAGAAAGGCTATCCTCGCTTAACTTTCTAAGAGAGCAGTTGGGGGGCATAGGTCTTCCGTTCGGTGCTGGAAAAGTTCACACTGACTCTATCAGGGTTTGCGCAAAACGCCGTACCCGAAAATTCGAGTGCGAAAAGCAAAACTTCCAGGACCACTCCTGGAAATGGAGCTTCACTACTTAATAACTGGAGAGAGCGCGATCGAGGTCAACCCCAGCAGAAAACACAGAAACATCAGTGCCAGGTAGAGCCGGACACGACTGCTCGCGCCGCGAAACTCCTTCCACACAAAAACGCCCCACAACGCGGAGATCATGGTGTTGCCCTCACCCATGGAAAAGGAGGTTGCCGGACCAATCATTGGCACGTAGGAAGCAACAAAGTTAGCGATGGTTCCTACACCCCAGATGAGCCCGCCAGCAATCCCCCAGGCATGAATATTCCAGGTGCCGGCGAGGATAGTCCTTCCACTGCAACGGGGGGCCGCTGATGGGCCGTCGCAGCAACAAATAAATCATCGGTAGGGCTGATGCCGCGGCACCCAGAGCAAACACGACGTTCACGGTATAGGGCTGCAGATGTCCCGGACCGGCAAGCGATTTGGCCACCAGCGGATAGAAGAGCCCGGCGCCGATGCCTCCGATGAAACTCAGAAGAATGCCCATGCGGGATGCTGCACCACCGCGGGAAATACCTCGATAGGCCAAAGCGTCCAGCACAATCGCAATGCAGACCAGCGCAATCCCCGAGAAGATCAGCACCGGATTGCCTGCAGGGGCAACAACATAGTTCAGAACCGCTCCCAAACCAGCGCGAGACCCGCGCCGATGGGAAACGCTACCGCCATTCCTGCCACCGAGATGGCGGCGACGATCAAGATATTTCCCACACTGAAGACCGCTCCTCCGGCAAACGCCAGCCATAGAGCTCGCGGGCTTGCGGCTCGCAAATTCAAAAAGAAACTATCCGGCGATGAGAGGTCAATTCGGCCTAGCGTCAGGCCGATGCAAACGAGAACAGCCAAGAAGACCGAAAGTGTAGTCAAAGTAGTAGAGCTCGAACGGCCAGTTGTGGGTGATTTTTCTGGGTGTTGGCCCAAGCTTCCCCAGCAGAGCATGCTCAGGGTCATCAGGAGGAGCGCGATGGAATAAGTATGCGGCGTGAACATGGCAGATCCCACGAAACGGTGATAGTTCCCAGTAGGCCCACGCTGTACGTTCGTACTTAGGTACTGTACGTGCATCATAGTGGCCGGATGAATTTCTGCAAGCCGTCTTGATGGTCCCGGCTTGTTTGGCCAGGGTGGTACCTGCCGGTGTAACTGATGTCGACGATCCGCCGCCGTCTTCCCGAGGTGGAGAGGACCCGGACCCGTGTAGATAGTTTCTACCGCCCAGGCCTCGATATCCTCCGGGCCCTGGCTTTTCTGCTGGTATTTATTGCGCATGGGCTGGTAAAGGACCTCGATAAGCCCACTCAACTCGGAGCCATTGGGCGCGCCGGCGAATTCGGCGTCTGCATCTTTTTCTTTCTCAGCTCCTATCTGATTACGGAACTACTGCTGCGCGAGAAGCGCGAAACACATACCATCCACATTCCAGCGTTCTATGTCCGCCGAATTCTTCGCATCTGGCCGCTCTACTTCGCCATGATCGGCGTGGGCTGTTTTTACGGATTGTTCTCCCCCACCCATACGGTCTCTCTCGCCTGGGGAGCCGCGCTGATGCTGCTGTTCACCAACTGGTACACGTGGGCCACGGTTATCCACCGGGATTCTTATTTCCCCTGTGGAGCATCTCGCTGGAAGAACAGTTTTACCTGCTGTGGCCCTGCATCGTGAAGTATCTGGGCCCGGGGTCGCTGCTGGGCATAAGTGCGGCTGCTGATGACGGCGCCTACCTGACGCTGCCCGGCTTCTGCATCAGGGGCGACCTGGATCCGGGCATCTGGGTGAACAGCCTGGTGCAGTTCCAGTTTTTTGCGCTGGGAACCATGACGGCGATTGTGCTTCGCGGGCGGGTTCCCAGGCTTCCCAAAGCCGTGCGCTGGGGATTTTTCGTGGCTGGACTGCTGTGCCTGCGGGCGGCGCAGGCCGCTGTCTATTAGCGCCGATCCAGTCCTGCCCCACAATTTCGCTGCACATCGCGCCGCGCTACTTGATTGCCCTGCCGGGATGTCTCTGTCTCTTCTTCAGCTGCCTGCAATTGCCCGCGGGCAGATTGCAAAAGCCATTCATCTACCTGGGAAAGATCTCGTACGGCTTGTACGTCTTCCACGTGCTGTGGCTCGGTCTGTCAAGGGATCTCATCAAGCATTTGGGAGGCGGCCACCTCAGCCCGTTGCTTCCCAGCTGGGCGCGATGGCGATCGCCCTTCCTGCCACCATCGTCACGGGAATGCTCTCCTACCGATACCTGGAAAGCCCCTTCCTGCGTTTCAAGAAACGCTTTACCGTGGTTCGCTCGCGGCCTGTTTAGAAGGTGCTTACTTGATGTAGTAGCCGTCGACCCGCCAGTAGCCTTTGGCGAAGGCCAGCGTCAGCGTCTCCACGGCATCCTGCCGGTTGGCAAAGCTCGGCGTGGTAGTGCAGGACCACGTACTGACCCTCGGGAGCGCCGGGCACCGTCGTGGTGTAGCCGGCATCGATGAGCTCACGAGACTGCACGGCGCCGGTGCCCAGCGCGTGTTTTCGCAATTTGCGTGGAAAAGGCATCGCGGTCGAGCTGGGCACGAATCAGCATGCCGGTGTAGGCATAGCTGTCAGCGATAGCGCCCCTGGTCCAGGTAGCCGAGAAATCCCAGGGCCTGGCGCTGAGCCGCCTGCTCCTCGGCCAATGCGGGTCTTCGGTTGCGGGGCCCCGGCTTGCGGGGGATTCCTGCATAGCGAAGAGCGGCGTCTGCGCCAGACTGGCTGCCGACTACTGCCGATAACCAGCCAGCGAAATCAGCAAGCGAAGACATTAACTTCTGTCACCATAAATAGCTCTACTGCCAATACTTAACCGAGCATCCATAAGGACGGGTTACCGGGGTCTGCACCGCCTTCCCATTCATGGCCTCGGTCAGCGCCGCAGAGACATAGTTCTTTGACGCCTGAATGTCCGAGATCTCGGTGGTGGGATGATCGTCAATGGCGCCGGCATAGATCAGTTTCCCGCTGGGATCGATGACAAACATATTGGGAGTGGTCTTGGCCTCGTAAGATGCCCGATATCGCCTTTGGGATCGAGGATGGCTGCGGTCGGCTGCGCGCCCATTTTCCTCATGTAGGCGTTTTCCTGCCCGGCATCCACGTAACCCTGCTGGCCGGGGGCAGAGGAGATGACGGTGAACCAAACCACCCCTTTCGCGGTCCACTCCTTCTGCAGCGACTGCATGTTTCCGCTCTTGTAGTGCTTGATGGTGTAAGGGCAATCGTGATTGTGCCATTCCAGCACCACGTACTTGCCTTTGTACTGGTCGAGGCTTTGCGTCTTACCGTTGGAGTCGGTTCCGTGAAAGTCGGGCGCCGGGGTGCCGACCTGGGCGGCGCGGGCCGGAGTGGTGGAGGCAAAGGTGAGGACGGCGGCCACAATCGCGGCCAAGTGGGCATGGACGGTGAGATTTGCGGTTCATCGGCTGATCCTCTTCAGGGTTGTCTTACGGTTGATGCTGCAGAAGCGCCTGGGTGTTGGGCCTGGGGCGATTCTGGAGCTGGTCGAGCGCACCAAGTACGATGCCCGGAGTGAGCACTTCGGGTAGCACCAGGGCCGGCTGCCCGGGACGGTAAAAGACGTAAGTGGGTACACCGCTGCGGCCAAGCTCGGTGAGCGCCGAAGCGATGCTCTCATCATGCTTGGTCCAGTCGGCGCGCACCAGCACGATTCCGGAGTCGCGCAGGCGGCGGCGCACATCGCCGCGATTGAGCACAGCGCGCTCATTGACCTGGCAGCTCAGGCACCAGCGGGCGGTGAAATCGACAAATACAGGACGGCCCTGGGCGCGATACTGCTCAATGGCCGCGCGGCTGTAAGGCTCCCAACCACTTGGTTCGGACCCAGCAGCCGCTGCGGGCGCTATTGGTGTCGGCCGCGGGAAATTTCCACAGCGCATAGAGCGGCGTTGCCACTGCCAGGACGATGACCGACAACAGCAAAGACCGAAGCCACCCGCCGTGCCGGCCAGCGGCCGAGGATCCAACCGGCGATCGCCAGCAACAGAAAGGCGGCCAGCAAAGCAGTGAGAGCGTCGACTCCGGCCGAGGAAGCGAAGAGCCACACCAGCCAGATGACGGTGCCAAAGATGAGAACGGACGTGGCCTGCTTGAGCACTTCCATCCAGGCGCCGGGGCGGGGCAAATGGCGCATCCACGCGGGATAGAAGGTGAGCAGCACGTAGGGCGCGGCCAGGCCGAGGGCCAGCGCGGTGAACACGGCAAAGGCAGAGCCGCCGCGCTCTGGGCCAGGGCGAAACCGATGGCTGCTCCCATGAACGGAGCGGTGCAAGGGGTCGCCACCACCATGGCCAGCACGCCGGTAAAGAAGCTGCCGGCATAGCCATGGCGCGCGGCCAGGCTCGAGCCGGTATTGGTCACGGTGAGCCCAATCTCAAACATGCCCGCGAGCGAGAGGCCGAGGAAAAACAGCAGCAGCGCCATGACCGCGATAAAGCCGGGCGACTGGAACTGGAAGCCCCAGCCCAGCTGGCGGCCCCCGGCCTTGAGCCCCAACAACAGGGCAACCACGGCCCAGAAGGAAACCAGAATTCCCAGGGCGTAGACCAGGCCGTGGGCGCGTACGCGGCTGTGGTGGTGGCGGGAAGCTTCCACCAGGGAAAGGCCCTTGATGAACAGGACGGGAAAGACGCAGGGCATGAGGTTGAGAATCATGCCGCCCAGAAAGGCCAGAGAGCAGAAGCGCAGGAGGTTGAGCAGGCCGCGCGCAGGAGCTCCGCCGATCGCTGCCGGCAATGCGCCGGGCGGAGCGTGGATCTCGTACGCCGTTCCGTCGCCCAGCAGGAGCACGCCGTTCAGTTGCGCCAGCTGGCGTCGGAAGTTTTCATCCTTCTTGAGAGAGATCTCCACCCCGCCGTCCACGCGCGCGACGGGTTGAGGCGCGGCATTCACGATCTGGCTTTGCTCGAGCGGGAAAAACTCGGCGTTGGTTGCCGGGTGGCCGGTAAGGGCGAGCGCGAAGCCGCCGGGAGTGGCGCCGAAAACGGCCTTGGCCGAGGACGGAAGCGGCTGCGGCAAGCGGCGCGGAAGCGATCAAAGAGCGCCTGCCGGGCCGGGTCGACCGGGCCTTTTTGCGCCGCGACCTGCAGCGGAAGCGGCCAGGTCGGTCTTGCCCGGAATGCAAACCTCGCGGCACACCAGCCAGTCGACATGGGCGCTGAGCGGGGCGGTGGAGGGGGCCTTGAGCGTGGAGTCGGCGCTCAGGGTCATGGGGAAAAGCACCTCATCCTCATAACCGAAATCCATCAGCGGGCCGAGGGGCAGGCGGCGGGGCGCGGGAAACTGCATGGCGCCGGCGGTGATGCCGGCGGGGAGCGTCCACTTGATGCTCGGCGGCTCGCCGGAGTCTCCCGCATTGACCCAATAGACATGCCATCCTTTATCCAGGTTGAAGTGCAGGCCGACGGCGTAGTGCCTCCGGGCTGGATCGAACCCTCCAGCGGGAGCAGCTCGACGGTCAGGTGCTGCGCGCGCACTGGCCCCTCCACCGGCGCGGCGGCGACGGCGGCGGCCGCAGGCTGCGCACAAGATCAGAACACTGCGCAGACGAGCATCATAGGACCAGACAGCATTGTAGACGTTCGCCTGCGGCGAAGGTCAAAACTCTGCTTGGCCGAAGACTAGGCATACCACGGGAGTTACAACCTCAAGTGCCCATTGGGAGCTGATCGATTACGGTAGACAGCTGGATGTAGCCCGCATCACGCGAGTAACGAGCGAAAGTGGCCCCCTCGTGCTCAGTCGGTTGCCCTGAGCTGGGCTCAGGCGTGCGGGCCAGGCGGGCATGTTCCTTATAGATACAGCGGTCCATCACCACCAGGACGCCGTCGGCTTCCGCCCACTGGACCGCTTCCTCGTGGCAAACGCCTTCCTGCAGCCACAGATAGGGGATCTTGAGACGCATCACGTCTTTGACAATCTCCGGGACATACTCGGAAGCGCGAAATACATCCACCAGGTCAATTTTTCCCTCGGCGGCATAGGCGGCATCGAGCGTCGGATAGGCCTTTTCCCCCAGCGCCTTGGTGGCCCTGGGATGAACCGGAATGATCCGATATCCTTCCTGCTGCATGTACCTGGAAACGTGAAAAGCGGGACGGTCGGGGTTATCGGAAAGCCCGACTACGGCGATGGTCTTGGTTTTTTCCAGAATGGTGCGGATGGTTTCAGGCTCGTTCAACGCATTCCTCAACTCGATAGGATTGGATGCTCAGTCCACATCGGCCGGTTCCTCGATCGGCGCCGGCACGCCGCCCTTGCCGGCGCATGATCAGATATCCGCGGATGAACGGGTCCAGGTTGCCATCGAGCACGCCGTCTACATCGCCCACCTCGACCCGCGTGCGCAGGTCTTTGGCGATGCGGTAGGGCTGCAGCACATAGGAGCGGATCTGCGAACCGAAGTTGATATCGAGCTTGGAGTCTTCGAGCTTCTTCGAAATCTGCTTTTTCTTTTCCAGCTCGTATTCGTAAAGCTTGGAGCGCAGCATCTTCATCGCCTTCTCGCGATTCTTATGCTGGGAGCGCTCGTTCTGGCATTGCACCACGATGTTGGTGGGCAGATGGGTGATGCGCACCGCGGAGTCGGTGGTGTTCACGTGCTGGCCGCCCTTGCCGCCGGAGCGATAGGTGTCGATGCGCAGCTCCTCGGGCTTGATATCGATCTGGATGGAATCGTCGATCTCCGGCGAGACAAAGACGCTGGCGAACGAGGTATGGCGGCGCTTGGCCTGGTCAAAGGGCGAGATGCGCACCAGCCGGTGGACGCCCGTCTCCCCGGCAAGCTGGCCGAAGGCGTACTCGCCGGTCACCGTAAAAGTGGCGGATTTGATGCCCGCCTCTTCCCCGTCCTGATAATCGTTCATCTCGGTCTTGAAGCCGTGACGCTCAGCCCAACGGAGGTACATGCGCATCAGCATTTCGGCCCAGTCCTGGGATTCGGTGCCGCCGGCGCCGGGGTGGACAGTCACGATTGCATTGAGCGGGTCGGTCTCCGCCGAGAGCATGGTGCGGGTTTCGAGTTGCTCCACGAACTCGCTTAGGGACTTGATCTCGCGTTCCAGCTCGGGCTCGATCGACTCGCCTTCGCGGGCAAGCTCGAAGTAGGCATCGATGTCGCCGGTGCGGCGGACCAGCTCGTTTTCCATCGCGAGCTGGCCTTCGAGGCGCTTGCGCTCGCGCATCAGCACTTGCGACTCGGCTGGGTTGGACCAGATGGCGGGATCGGAGAGCTTGGACTCTAGGGCGGCCAGTTCCCTGTCGAGTCGTGCGCGGTCAAAGATACTCCCGAAGGTCGCGGACTTTGTCGCGAACCGGAGCGTAGGCGAATTCGAGTTCGTTCAGCATGAGGCGTTACAGAATTCCGATTTCGGCGCGGTTGGCGCCGCACGCGGAGCCCGCATCGATGGCGGCGATGATGCCAGAGTGATTATCCCACACAGGTAGGCGAAGACATCGCCGTGCCGGTGTAGAAGGTCAGGTCACTGCGATAGCCGTACTTGGCGGCCAGCGAGGTCAGCGCGTGGCGCTGGCACGCTGGCCGTAAGCCGTCCGTAGGGATCGATGATGGTGGTGATGCCGGTGTTGGTGTCGCGCAGCAGCCAGCGGCGATTTTCGACCGCGCGCATGCGCGACATGTTCAGCGTTTGCCAGGGCGCGCAGGTGTCGCCGTACCAGCCGTCATTGGAGATGTTGACCAGCACCTGCGCGCCCTGCTTCACAAACAGCCGTATCTCATCGCCAAAGATCTCTTCGTAGCAGATGAAGACACCGAAGCGGTGGCCATCGCTCGAGAAGACCACGCGCCGCCAGCCATGGGTCATGTCGCCGGCCTGCCTGGGTGAGGTTCTTGGCAAAGGAGAAGAAGCTCTTGTAGGGGATGTACTCTCCCCACGGAACCAGGTGGATCTTGTCGTAGCGGCCGAGCAACTGCGCCATCCAGGCCCACGAAGAGCGCGGAGTTGTACATATCGAAGCGGGCGCCGTGCGGGTCCAGACGAGGTGGTGCCCGCGATCACCGGGGCGTGCATGGAAAGCGCCAACGTGCGCAGAGCGCTGTCAGCAGGCGCGGATCCTTATCGTGAAAAGGCGCGGGCGATTCCGGCCACACGATGATGCCGGGAGCGACCGGCTGGTGGGGCAATCGGGCGTAACCGGATATGCATCGAGTTCGGGCATGCCGGCAAGGTAGGGCCCGCAGGTGCGGCTGCTGAGTTTGATGAACTGGCTGAGGTGCTCCTCATATTCGGCGCCGGGCCAGCTATTGTCCTGATTGACATTCAGATTTTGCTGCAACAGCACCGCGGTGGCCTGAACCGGCGCCGGCGGGAGGCGCAAAATGATCGCCGTTCTGCAACACCAGCGCCGCCAGCAAACCGCCTATCGAAGATGGCGATGCGGCGTTTCGGGGTGGAGGCCAGCAACCCCCAGGCGATGAGGGCGTTGCCCGCGATCAGCACGAAGGTGAGCCCGTAGACCCCGGTGAAGGGCGCCAGGCTGGTCAGCAGAAAATTATCGATCTGCGAATATCCCAGCAGATCCCACGGAACCTTGGTGAAGCGCGCCGAGAGCAGTTCCAGCGCTACCCAGAAGAAAGGCGCGGCGATGAGCGCGTAATGGGGGCTGCGAAAGGCCTTTGCGGTCGCGGTGAGCAGAAACCCAAGAGCGGCAAAGTAAAGCCCCAGCACCAAGCTGTAGGCGATCAGAATGCCGGCCGAAATGAGCGGCGGCAGGCCGCCGAAGTACAGCATGGTCTGGTAGATCCAGTAGCAGTTGCCGCCAAACCACAGAAAGCCCATGAGATAGGCGGCCAGGGTTCCGCGCAGCAACGCCTTTGGATGGCTCAGATTTCCGCTCGACAGCAGCCCGCAGAACAGCGGCACAAAGGCTAGCCAGGCAAAGAACGTGCGCCAGAAAGGCACCGGGCCGATGATCGAAAACGGCAGCAGAAGCAGCGCGGCAGAAAAGATGCCGAGCAGCCAGGGTTGCCGTGCCAGTTTTGCCATGGCCGTGAGTCTACCACTCCTTACCTTCTCCATCTCGTGTGGTATGAGCCTCTTGCATACTGTGAGACGAGGAAAGGGATACAATCAATGTCTATGCTGGTTGCTATCTTTTTCATGCGCCTCTTTGAGGTGATGTTCTTCGCCGGCGTCGCCGGATCGGCGGTGGTGGTGGTGATTAGTTTTATCGAAGATATTCAGTTGCTCGTGGGTGAGGTGAGTGTGAGATCAGGCTTCTGCCGTTCGCGTGTTCCATCGTTGACGCTGAGCGGCAAGCAACATAGACTCAGGTCTGGCTTCGATCCAGACCGCGACTCTCCCCGGTCGCGGAAATGACACACTAGCCTATATCGAATGGCTTCCGAGCGAACAACTAAAGCGCCATCGATTCCCTCCAACCGGGTAAAACTGGTCGTCGCCTCCTCGGTGATGCTCACCTTTATATCGTTCTGGCGCGCCGCGGCGGTGGTGCTGAACGATCTCGGCTCTTCCGCCTTCTATGCCGGCGGCATTGCGGAAGAAGCCGTCGGCAAGTCTGCTCCGTGGTTCATTCTGGGCGTCATGCTCTTCTCCTTTGCGGTGCGCGCCGTTTACGTGGAGAGCTGCTCCATGTTCACCCGCGGCGGCGTGTATCGCGTGGTGAAGGAGGCTCTGGGCGGCACCTTCGCCAAGCTGAGCGTTTCCGCGCTCATGTTCGACTACATCCTGACCGGCCCGATCTCGGGCGTCTCCGCCGGGCAATACATTACCAGCCTGCTGAATGAGTTGATGACCGTGGCCGCTGCGCATAGCTGGCTGCCGGGCGCCATGCTCAGTGGCCATCATGTCGCGCCGCAACTCCCCATGGACTTAACCTCGGCCGCCTTTGCCGCCATCGTCACCGTTTACTACTGGTGGCAAAATCTGAAGGGCATCGAGGAGTCGAGCGACAAAGCCCTGGAAGTCATGAAGATCACCACCGTGATGGTGGTGATTCTGCTGAGCTGGGGAATTTTTTCGGCCTTCCACGTGGGCGCCAAGCTGCCGCCGTGGCCCACGCCTTCTACTCTGCACTTCAGCAACGATGCTCTCGGCTTTCTGAAATACACCAGGTTGCCCGCGATGCTGGGCTTGTTCGGCATCATCATGGCCTTCGGTCATTCCGTTCTGGCCATGAGCGGCGAAGAAACCCTGGCTCAGGTCAACCGCGAGATCGAGCACCCCAAGCTCAAGAACCTGAAGCGCGCCGCGATCGTGATTGCGATTTACAGCTTTCTGTTCACCGGCCTGGGTTCGCTGCTGGCCGTGATGTTGATCCCCGACTCGGTGCGGGTGCCGGTTTACCGCGACAACCTGATCGCCGGGATGGCGATGTACATGGTCGGCCCGCAGGTGCTGCGGATTATTTTCCGCGTCTTTGTGGTTCTGGTCGGCTTCCTGATTCTCTCCGGCGCCATCAATACTTCGATCATCGGTTCCACCGGCGTGCTGATGCGCATTGCCGAAGACGGCGTGCTCACCGACTGGTTCCGCCGGCCCCATCATAAATTCGGCACCAGCTACCGCATCGTGAACCTGGTGGCGGGCATGCAGCTGTTCACCATCATCGCCAGCCGCGGCAACGTGATCGCGCTCGGCGAAGCTTATGCCTTTGGCGTGATCTGGAGCTTTACCTTCAATAGCCTGGCCATGCTGGTGCTGCGCTGGAAGTACAAGGGCGAGCGCGGCTGGAAGGTGCCGCCGAATCTGCGCATCGGCAAGCGGGAGATCCCGATCGGCCTGATCTCGGTCTTCATGGTGCTGCTGACCACGGCGATGGTGAACCTTTTCACCAAATCGGTGGCCACGGTGAGCGGCATTTTGTTCGCAACCACCTTCTTTATCATTTTCACCGTCTCGGAGCGGGACAACCGGCGCCGCAGAACCACCACCGAGCTGCAAATGAAAGAGCACTTCCAGCTGGAGCACGAGGATACGGTGGGGCGCGAGGTGCTGCAGATCAATCCCGGATGCGTGGTGGTCACGATGCGCGACGCCAACAATCCCTTCGCGCTCAAGTGGACCCTGGCGCGCACCAATACCGGCGATCAGGACGTGGTGGTGCTGACGGCGCGCATGGTGGGCGCCGGCGGTCCGGAGTTGCTGTCCACCTCCGATCAGCTCTTCAGCGAATACGAGCAGATGCTGTTTACCAAGGCGGTTTCCGTTGCGGAGAGCTTTGGCAAGCACATCTCGCTTCTGGTGGTGCCGGCGGGAGACATCTTCGCCGCCCTGGTGCAGACCGCCAATTCGCTCGAAGCGGCCGCCGTGGTCTCCGGACTTTCCAGCAAGATGACGGCGCACGAGCAGGCCTACCGTGTAGGCCAGGCGTGGGAGGCGCTGCCGGAGCCCAAGCGGCAGATCACCTTCTACGTCGTCTCCCCCAATGGCGAGGCGCGAGTCGTTCCACATTGGCCCCCACGCGCCGTCGCTGCAGGCGGACGATGTGGAGTTGGTGCACCGCCTTTGGCTGAATTTCCGCCGTGATCCGGAGATGCAGAACCTGCACCATAGCGATATCGTGACCCACGCGCTGACCCGGCTGGCCGCCGAATACGCGCGCGACAAGCAGGAAACTCTGCTCGGGCTTCGCCGGCGAGTGCAGGACGGTCCGCAAGCGCCGCACGGCTGGGAGAAGTACGCAACCCGGTAACCCAGCCGGGAAGCGATTACGCGGTGCGCGCCCCCAGGCCGGACGACGAAGAACACTAAGCTGGCGCTTTCACTTCTTTCCGAAGCGATGCGGCAACCCTCAGTCCCGCAGCGAACGTGGCTTCCGCACTTTGTAGCAGATACAGTTTCATACGCTGAAATACCCGTAACCCGGACCTGACATCCTTCAGACTAGACTCTAACCAGTGAGTCTCCCCGCATCAGCCGAAATGCCAGCGCCGCAGATCTCGACTCATCGTGGCGCCCGTTATCCCGATGGGCCCCGCTTTGTGCGCCGTCTCTTCTCCGGACAGCTCTTCCGCCAAAGCGCGGTCGACTTCATGCTGGACACAGCCCACCGCTTCGGTGACTTGAACCACTACACCGGTTTCGGCCGCCACATCTTCCAGTTCAACCATCCTCAGCTAATCGAAGATCTGCTCTTGCGCGATGCCGGACACCACCACCGGGGACTGGTGATGCAGCGCGCCAAACTAGTACTGGGTGAAGGTTTGCTGACCAGCGAGTCTCCCCTGCACCTGCGCCAACGCAGGTTGGCACAGCCGGCCTTTCATCGGCAGAGAATTGCCGCCTACGGAAAAACCATTGGCAGCTACGCCTCGGAGATGACCTCCCGCTGGCAAAGTGGGACGGTGATGGATCTGCACCCGGAGATGCTGCTCCTGGCTTTGCGCATCGTGGGCAAGACGCTTTTCGATACGAACGTTGAGGGAGAGGTGCAGCAGATCGCGAGGGCGGTGGATTCTTTTATGGAGTTTCTGCCCCTGGCGTTCCTGCCTTTTCCCGAAACCGTCCTCAATCTCCCCTTGCCTGCCATGACGCGCATTCGCCAGGGACGCGCCTACCTCGACAGCCTTATCTACCGCATGATCGCGGAACGACGCAAGGATTCTCACGATCGCGGGGACCTGTTGTCGATGCTGCTGGCCACAGTTGACAGCGAAGACGGCACGGGCGGCATGACCGACGAACAAGTTCGCGATGAATGCGTAACCGTGATGCTCGCAGGTCACGAAACCACCGCAAATGCGTTGAGCTTCGCCTTATGGGAATTGGCGAGAAATCCTGACGTGCAGGAGCGCCTCTACCAGGAATGCCGCGCAGTTCTGGCGGAGCGAACGCCGGCCGCGGAGGACTACGGCCACCTCGGCTATGCCGCGCAGGTCTTTGCCGAGGCGATTCGCCTCTATCCTCCCGTGTGGGTAACGGCGCGCACGGCGGCAGAACAATACGAGTATCGCGGCATAACGATTCCGAAAGGAGCCATTCTGCTGGCGCCGCAGATTGTAGCCCACCGGGACCCTCGTTTCTGGGAAGATCCGCTGCGTTTCGACCCTCAACGCTTCACGGATGAGAACAAAAGCCGCCGGCCTCGCTTCTGTTACTTTCCCTTTGGTGCGGGCGCGCGGCAGTGCATTGGCGAGGGGTTGGCCTGGATGGAAGGGGTGCTCATTCTCGCATCCGTTGTCAGCCACTGGAAGCTTTCGCTTCCTCCCGGTGCCCCCCAGGATCTTCCTTTGCATCCGGCGATTTCACTGCGGCCCAAGGCCGGCCTGCGGCTCGGCCTAGAACGTCGCCCAGCTAGTTGTTGCCAAGCGAAAGCAGCCGGAGTAGGCTGATTCAAGAGGCGAACAAATGGCGAAGATGACAGCTGCCCTAAACCCTACTCTTGACCTCTTTCCGATCCTCTCCCGATTCCCTCCCCAGCCTTGCGGAGCTCCCCTGACCGGCATTGCCCGGTTGGCGGCCGAATCCTCTCCGGCGGGAGAGGGTCACCGCATGGAACTGCGCTCGCTGGCGGTCCGCTCGGTGCTCAACCGAAGCGTTTCGCGGCGGGGGTTGCGCTTTGCCTGGAGTATCAATCCCTACCGGGGATGCGAGTTCGCCTGCCGCTACTGCTATGCCCGCTACACCCACGAATTTATGCAATTGCCGCCAGAGGACTTCGAGCGGAAGGTCTTTATTAAACAAAATGCAGCCTGGTTGCTCGAGCAGGAATTGAAGCAGGTTCGTCCGGGAGAAGAGATTGCGCTGGGCACGGCCACCGACCCGTATCAACCGGTGGAGCGCCATGAAAGAGTGACCGAGTCCCTCCTGGAAGTGCTGGCCCGGCAGCGCGGCCTCAGTATCGGCCTGGTCACGAAATCTACCCTGATTGAGCGAGACATCTCCCTGCTCCAGAGGGTCGCGATGAGCAACCGGCTGGTGCTGCATCTGACCATCACCACTCCCAACGCGGCCCTGGCCCGTTTGCTCGAACCTAGAGCGCCGCGGCCGGATTTGCGGTTTCGAACTGTAGCCCGGCTGCGCGAGGCGGGTCTCCGAGCAGGCATACTCTGTTCGCCGCTGCTGCCCGGCATCACCGACACCGGCAAGGCTCTCGATGGGATGGCCAGGAGAGCGAAGGCCGCGCAAGCCAGCTTTTTTTCGGCCCAGCCGCTGTTTCTCAAACCCTGTTCAAAGGAGATTTATCTCGCATTTGTTCGCGAGCACTTCCCCGCGCTTGAGCCAATGTATCGGAAGCGCTTTGAAAGCGAAGCATTTGTTTCGACCGCCTATCGGAAGCGGATCGAGGAACTGGTTAAAGCGGTCTGCGCGAAGCATGGTCTGGGCCGGCGCAGCGGAGATGCGTTGTTAACCCGGCAACTGGGAGATGCGGGGCAACCGCCGGAATGGTCCGGTTCAAGCGCCGGCCAACTATCGTTTTCCGACAGTTGTGCAAGCTGAGCGATCGCAGTTTGCGCCAATCGGCCAGGCACAGGGTTTATTTTGTATCAGGGTTCGACTTTAGTCGTGCCGTACAGCGTGCAAAAAGAGTGGGGCTACAGTGTCTGCGTGAAAACTCTGCACCTCTAACTCCAGAATTTGGGAAGCCCGAAGGGCGCACCGCAGATCCCTCCACTACGCTGCGCTTCGGTCGGGATGACAATTTTGTCTGGGAGCGCTAAGTATAGTTTCCAAGATGAATTGTCATCCCGACCGAAGCGCAGCGTAGTGGAGGGATCTGCGGTGCGCCCTTCGGGCTTCCCAAATTCTGGAATTCCCACGCAGACACTTCAGCCCCTGCGTGCCCTGTTACAGAGAAAACTACGGATGCTCTGCGTCGCTACGTGGTGGTCCCTGCCCGAAGCGAGGGTAATGAACGCGAGGCTCCTCTGCCTGAAGTGTTTTCCACTGGTCAGCGGTGAGCAGGCGGCGCAAGCCCAGCAGCATGCGGCCATTGGCTTTTTCCAGTTCCGCTCGCGCTTGAGCCACGCGATCGATTTGCGCCAGAATTTTGCCCTCGTCCGGTTGATCCGCTGCCAGCAGCGGCTCCATCCCAGACTCTTCTTTTCGCACCGAGGCGCTGAGATCCATCAAGCTGGGACGGCTTTGCTCAAACACCGCCTCCATTTTCTTTTGCTGGTCCGCGGTAAGCCCGAGCTTTTGTGCCAACTCTGGGTTGTTCCACCACCGCCCGTGGGGCCCAAGATGAAACGCACGCTCCATCGGAGGACGGCGGCCCTCCATGGGCGGTGGTCCCATGCCTTGCCCACCTGGAGGCGGCGGGCCGCCTTCCTGGCACAGCGCCGCACCCGATGCCAAAGCAAGCCACAGCAGCCCAACCGCGCTAATTGGTCTGAACAAGGTGCTTGGCTCCCCGGGCAGCTGCGTTTGCGTTGCTCTGTGTCGATACTAAGTGGGTCAAGGACTCCATGGACGAGGGAACAGCGGTTGAGACCTGCTCATCCACTTGATCCAGCAAGGCGTCATCGCTCATCTGCTGCACAGGTTGTGCCGCATGCGGCGTGGGAACGTGTAACGGAAACAGCACCAGCGCCAGCAGCACTAAAGGAATCGCCGCCGCCAGCGCCCAGCGCATAGCAACAACAGGGAGCCTTCTCACAGAGGCGACATAGGGCTGCTGCGGCCGGGTAGCCAGGCACTGCGAACTCCACTCCACGGCGGCGCTGCGGAAAATACCCACGCCATGCTCCAGCCGTTCCACTGCGGCCCGGCACTCGACGCATTCCGCCAGATGGCGAATCATCTGCGGAGCCTGCTGATCCGTTCCCTGTGTCAGTATGTATTCTTCCTGCTCCCACGCCGACAGATGATTGGTATTCATTTTGTCTTCTCCATCGCCTTACGCACGGCGGCGAGACCACGATGCAGGTGGCTCTTCACCGTTCCCACATGCAGCCCCATCGCGTTTGCGATTTCCGGCAGTTCCATCTCTTCCACGAAGCGCAGAAGAAAGACGCTGCGCTGTTGGCCGGGAAGGGCGGCCACGGTATCCCAAACTTTGAGCAATTCCTCCCGCACCACCAACGAGGTCTCTGGGGAACCCCCGGGAGCACGAAGACGATCGGCCATGGCGCCGATGTCGACAGCCGTGTTGCCTACCGTTTTCCAGAACTGAAACTTCCGCGACCGCGTGGAGTCGCGGATGAGATTGGTTGCGATCCGGGTCAGCCAGGTGGCTACGCTGCAGTCTCCACGAAACTCGTCGCGTGCCCGGTACGCCTTCAGGAAGCAATCCTGGGTCACGCTTTCCGCCAGGTCCGGGTCCCGCAGCGAGAGCAGCGCATAACGATAGATGCGAGACCGGTAAGTGGCGCAGAGCGTGTCAATGTCTTCAAGCTCTGCAATCATCCGGTCTCGCACGGGTGAAAGCTCTCTCGCGTAGATAAGCCGCTCCAATGCTTCCATAGACGTGCCTTCCAAGGCAGCAGTTTACGTTATCGCATTGGTCCGTGGCCGAATCCGCCACCCATCATATGCTCCTGTTCCAACTCGCCAAACTTGGTTTTCTGGTCGGCCGTCAGAATAGCGTAGAACTGAGCCCGGGCCATCGCATGGGCAGCCATCGCCTCACCTTCCATTTGACCCAAGGTATTGGAGGTGGACTGAATGGTCGCTGCGTCGTTGGACTTGATCGCGGCTTCCAGAGCCTGGTGAGCGGTACGCTCACTGGATCGTGAGTTCTGACGGGCTGTCGCTTCGGCGGTAAAGAAGGTGGTCGCTTGCTCGACCTGGGCTGGCGTGAGGGTTAGCAATGTGGTGTAGCGCTGGACTTCGTGCTGAGCCATGGCTGCCGGGGTCGGGGGGGTGTGCGGTGGGGTCTGCGCCTGGGCCATCGGCAAAAGCCCCAGGACTGCAACGAGCGCAAGCGAAAACTTCATAGGTCCTCCTTAACGGATGAGTGGGTCTAACCCTACTCGCCCCAATAGACGGAGGTGGGCATCTTGCGGTTTACAGCCGCGTCAAATCGCTACGTTCTTGCGCAGCAGCAACAGGGCGGCCAATCCCCCGCACCAGGCGCTGACCGCACAAGCCAGCATGACCGCCTGGAATCCGGCGAGGAACGATTGGTCAAGCAGCAGCGCGGCCTGGGTTCTCTGCGCCTGGGTAAGGCCTGATGGGATCGGTATGTCGTGCAGATGAGCCTGGTTTGCCAACATCTGTTGACGCGCCTCAGGCGGCAGGCTGGAACTGGCCAGCCGCGTGGTAAGGGTGGCGACAAATCCATGGGCCAGCAGCAGCGCAAGAAGAGAGACGGCGATCAGCCCGCCGAGCCGGGAAAGCGCGTTGTTGACCGCTGACGCGATGCCTGTCTGCGTCTGCGGTACCGAAGAGATGACGGCATTGGTAAGCGGTGCGACGCAGAGCGCCATGCCAAAGCCCAAAATCAGCACCGGGGGAGGACTGCACGGACGTATCCGTGCTGCCCGTCCAGCAAGGCGAACGCTGCAAAGCCCGTACCAGCCAGCGCCGCCCCGGAACACAGCAGAAACCGCTCGCCGAACCTGGGAACGAGTGCCCCGATCCGCGCGGAAAATAGAAACATGATCAGGATCAGGGGCAGAAAGACGGCCCCGGCCGCGGCCGGAGCGTAATGCCGCACCTGAATCAGATAGAAAGGGATCACGTAGAGCGCGCCCCCCAGCGCCCCGTAAAGCAGGAAGGTAAGCAGGTTCGGCGCCAGGAAGCGCGGAATGCGGAAAAGCGACAGCGGCATCATGGCATTGGGCCGGCTGGATTGGGAGCGCAGGAATAAGGCAAAGAGGAGGAGGCCGCCGAGTAAGGGCCAACGAATCAGGCCGCTCCGCCAGCCGAATTGCGGCGCGAAGGAGAGCGCGTAGACGATGGCCGCGAAGCTCAGGGTGGCAACCGCGGCGCCCAGGTGATCCAGCGGTTGGGCCGGACCGTCACCTTGGGCGCGACTCTCCGGTACGCGGGGTGCCAGCAGCATAATCACCAGGACAATGGGAAGGTTGAGCAGAAAAACCCAACGCCAGGAAGAGACCTGGATGAGCCAACCACCGACCACCGGTCCAATCGCCGCAAACACAGTGGCCCAGGCCGACCAGGTGCCGATCGCGCGGCCCCGTTCCTCTTCCGGGAAAGACGCGCTGAGAATGGAGAGGCCCTGGGGGATCAGCAATGCGGCGCCCACCCCCTGGATCGCGCGCGCGGTGATCAATTGGCCCAGGGAATGGGAAGCGGCGCATCCCGCCGAGGCCAAAGCAAACAGCCCCACGCCCAACAGAAAGGCACGCCGCCGCCCATAGCGGTCCCCAATGGCGCCGCCAAGCAACAGCAACGCAGCCCCGAACAGAGCGTAGCTCTGCACCACCCATTGAATGGCAGACGCGGTCGCCTGGAAGGTTGACTGCAGCCTGGGCAGCGCGACATTGACTACTGAGCCATCCATAAACGCCAGGGATGTGCCCAGAATGATGGCTACCAGAATCCACTTGCGATCCGGCGGAGGGCAGGGTACACCGTCGGAAGCGACACCAACGTGCAAACATGGCGGAACGAGATGAGATTTTGCTACTGCTGCCGCGGGTCGGGTCACTTGTCAAATGTGATGCGAGCGGCGGCGAACAATGTGCATGAATTTACGCAGCGCTACAATCGATAGGCTGCTGGGCAGCCTTATGGTGACTGGGGAAAGGTAGACGCCGCTGTTACAACTCCACTTGAACACGCTGGATTACGGCATTGTCGTTGCCTATTTTTTTATCATTCTGTTCGTCGGACTTCGCCTCCGCCGCGGCAATAACACTTCTCAGGAATTTCTTTTGGCCGGCCGGTCACTGCCGCTGGCCATCACTGGCATTGCCTTTGTCGCCGCAAATTCCGGCTCCCTTGAAGTGATGGGCATGGTCTCCACCAGCGCGAAATACGGCTGGCGCGCGGTGCATTTCTATTGGATCGGCGCCGTGCCCGCGATGGTATTTCTGGCGCTGCTGATGATGCCGATTTACTACCGCAGCAAAGTGCGCAGCGTACCGGAATTCCTGAAGCTGCGCTTCGGCGAGCCGACAAGGGTGTTCAATGCGCTCTCGTTCGCCGTGCTTACGGTACTGGTCTCGGGCGTCGGATTGTACGCGATGGCCCTGATCCTCCAGGTGATTTTTGGATGGAGCTTTCTGCTCGCCACGGTGATCTCGGCGGTCTTTGTGCTTGCCTATATTCTGCTCGGCGGCCTGCGCGCAACGATGTACAACGAGGTGCTGCAGTTCGGCCTCATTGTCGTCGGCTTTGCGCCCATGGCGTGGTACTCAGCACGGTATTGCTGGGGAAAGCAGGGACACATCTGGGCCGGTATGCAGGCGGTTGATCCGCACACGACGACGATGGACGGCCTGGGGGTCATCTTCGGTCTCGGTTTCGTGTTGAGCTTCGGCTACTGGTGTACCGATTTCGTGCTGGTGCAGCGCGGCCTGGCTGCCCGTGATCTTCCCACCGCCGCGGGCACGCCGCTGGTGGCGGCTGCGATCAAACTTTTCTTCCCGCTCCTGGTGGTGGTCCCCGGAGTCGCGGCTGCGGCCATCCTTCCCGCAGGCCTCTCCAGTCGCTTTGACCTGGCACTTCCAGCAATGCTGGAGCGCTATTATCCACATGGTCTGCTGGGATTGGGCGTCACCGCGGTGCTGGCCAGCTTTATGTCCGGAATGGCGGGGAATATTTCTGCGTTCAATACCGTCTGGACCTACGACCTTTACCAGGCCCACCTGGCGAAGGGCCGCAGTGATGCCCATTACCTGCTGGTTGGGCGTATCGCAACCGTCGTGGCTACAATCCTCAGCGTCGGCACCTCTTTAATCGTGCTCCGCTTCAATAACCTGATGGACTATGTCCAGATGTTGTTCTCGATCTTCAACGCGCCGCTGTTTGCGACGTTCCTGTTAGGCATGTTTACCAGCTGGGCCACGCCGGCGGGAGCGCTCACGGGGCTGGTTTGTGGGACGCTGGCGTCCTTTGCGCATTGGCTGCTCTACCAGGACGGGATTTTGAAATATAGGAGCGATATGACAGCGAGTTTCTACGGCGCAGGTGTCGGATGGCTGGCTTGTTTCGTGATCACGATCGCTGTCAGCCTGGTGACGAAGACCAGTTCGCTTGCGGTTCCGGCGTACCGGCCACCTGGAATCCGGGCGGGCCTTCGTGGCCTGCCGTTCCCTTTGCTGCTTTCCGCCGCAGGCATTTTGCTCGCGCTGGCTTTGTTGAACCTCATATTTGCTTAGGAGCCACGACCAACTCTTTCTCCCTTCCAAGAATCGTGGGGTGCCCCATATCTCGCTCGTTTTTCGCGAGATGTGGGATACCACAGCACTCTACGTGCATCTTTCGAAAGTCGAAAAAACGTTGAGGTTCGTGGTATCCCACATCTCGCGAAAAACGAGCGAGATATGGGCACCCCACGATCTTGGAAGGGACAGAAAGAAAAAAATACCCACGCTTCTTGGAAGGGACAGGATGGGCCACCCTCTCAAAGCCCTCGCTATTTACATCCATTTGCTGCACGACTAAAGTCGTGCCCTGATGCAAACATGAAACATAGGGGAGCACTCTCGAATGAGAATCAAGACATTGGCAGCAGTCGTGTTGTGGCTTTCGGCTTCGGGTGCGCTCTGCCAAAGCTGGACCATCGGCAACGACCGGATTGAACGGAGCATCAGCTTCGATTCTTCATCGGGACTTGTTACCCAGCGGCTGACCGATCTCACTACCCATACAGAGTTCATCTCTTCCGAAAAACCCACCCGCAGACCGGCCGTGGAATTCTCTTTTCTCTGCAATGGGGAAACACTGACCGGTGCATCGTTTCAACTGGTCAAGGCTGAACAAAGCACACTGCCGGACGGTAAATCACTCACCATCCACCTCCGGAGCAAGACACTCCCCCTCGAAGTCTCCGTCGTTTACCGGGTTTATGACGGGCACCCGGCCATCCGTAAATGGCTGCTGTTGCGCAATACCGGCAACACAGCGTTGCATCTTTCCCATTTGGACATCGAATCGATTGCGCCCTCGGTAGGCCCGTCCAATGAGACCATTTTGAATGCCCAATACGGCGCCAGTCCAAGAGAAACGTTCTATACCGGCCGCTCCGAAGACGCGGGGCTTTTCGTAGCCAATGCGCGAACCGGCGATGGCTTTGCGATCCTCAGTGAAGTCCCTGGCTATATGAAGCGAACCGAAATCAACGCCTGGTACAACCCCGGGCACGTCGGTGTCGGGGTTCTGTACGACACCGACCTGATGCCCTTCGAACGATCGCTGGCCCCCGGAACCGAATTCAAAACCGCGGCGGTCTCGCTGCTCACCTTTCGCAATGGCGATGGCTTGAGCGATCCCCATTGGGTACTGCCCTCCTATACCGCCGCGGTTCTTCAACGAAAGGTTGTTTCCCGCGGAACGCCGTGGATTTACAACACCTGGGAACCATTCCAGCGGAAGATCAATCGCGAAACCACGATGCAATTGATCGATGTAGCCGGAACCATGGGGATGGATATCTTCACCATCGACGACGGCTGGCAGCAGGATTACGGCGAGAACGCGGTAGATCCGACTGCTTTCCCCGGAGGCCTCGACCCCATCCGGGAAGCAGTAGAAGCAAAAGGCATGCGCCTGGGATTGTGGATTCCGTTGGCAGCCATCGGGCTTAAGACCGCGGATTACGAACATCACCCGGACTGGGCAGCACTCGATCAATCCGGTAAACCGAAGTTCACCTCCACCGCAGCCGGTTCGAAAGTAGTGATGTGCCTGGCCAGCCCTTTTGCGGACTCAGCGGCGGACCGGGTGAACGATGCCATCGAGCGTTTCCATCTCGCGTATGTGAAGCTCGATTTGACGACAATTTTCAACGCCTATGGCGAAGCGCCCGGATGCTGGGCCAACGGCCACTACCACGGCAGCTGGGCGGAGTCGCTGAATATGATCTACGAGGGAATCAGTCACGTCACCAGCAAAGTCTACGAGAAACATCCGGACGTTCTTCTCGATCTGACGTTTGAGCTTTGGGGTCAAAAGCATGTGATCGATGCCGGTCTGCTGGCGGCGGGTGACCTCGACTGGATGAGCAACGTCAACGACTTCCAGCGCGACTCTGCCGGAACCATCCAGGCCCGTACGCTGCTGTATGAACGTGCGCCCTCCATGCCGGTGGAGAGCATGCTGATTGGAAACCTTCACGCTGACATACCAAACGCGCAAGAGACGTTCGCCACAGCCATCGGTTCCGCGCCGCTGCTGCTTGGGGATCTGCGCAAGTTGAGCCCCGCCGATCAGCAGTGGTACCGGGACCACATCCGATGGTTCAAACAACTTCGCCAGCGTGCCCAGATCAACCAGAGCTTCTTCCCGCTGGGCGACTGGCGTCAACCTTCGGTGGCCACATGGGATGGGTTTGCCCGTTTGTCGCGTTCGGGCGACGGCGTCATCGCGGTCTTCCGCAATCAGTCGAATGCGGCAGAGGCCAACATCCAACTCCCGCTCATGCCCGCGGGCAAAGTCAGGTTGCACTCCGTGATCTCAAACAAAGATCTGGGCGTGTTTACCAAAGACGATTGGATCCGCGGAGTACCAGTCCGTTTTGCCGGACCGCAATCGGTCGAGATATTGGAAGTAAGTTCGATTCAATGAGCGCTGGCTCTTCGCCGAAAGCATGCTGCTGGAGATGCGCTGAGTAGTGGTATGATCCCTCTGTTTTCGCAGGAGAGAAGATTCAGTGATCGAACGGAAAGTTTCCCGGCTAATTGTTCTGAGCGCGGCTACAATCGGCGCTGTGTTGATTGCCTCGTCCCTAAACCATCGCGGTCTATTGCCTGCGGCTTCGAAGCGGGCGTCCGCTGCCGAAGCGCCGCCCACGGTTCCCATGGCCGTAGAACGCCTGGATCCGGGCCTGGACGCGATCGTCCCCACTCAACCCGTTCTGCAAAAAGCAGCCACGGGCCCGGGGTTTAAATGGACAGAAGGGCCGGTCTGGATACCGGCCGGCTACCTGCTGTTTGCTGAGATCCCCAGCAACAGCATTCGCAAGTGGGTGCCCGGTGGCGGCGTCAGTATCTTCATGCAGCCAAGCGGCTACAAAGGCTCTACACCCTTTCCTGGTCCCGAGCCCGGCTCCAACGGCATGACGCTCGATAGCCACGGCCGCCTTACAGTCGCAGGCCACGCGCAACGGGACGTGTGGAGACTGGAGCAGGTCAGCCCCAAGGCGCAGGTCACCGTTCTTGCCGATACCTACCAGGGCAAGCAACTGAATAGTCCCAACGACCTGGTGTACAAATCGGACGGAGCGCTCTACTTTACCGACCCGCCGTACGGTCTCCCCAAACTGGAGAATGACCCGGGCAAACAGTTGCCATTTGCCGGGGTTTACCGGGTACCTGGCGCCGTCTCTCATAAGCCCGGCGCGCCTCCCGATCGTGGAGAGTTACAGCTCCTGGTTAAGGACCTGCCTCGGCCCAACGGCATCGCTTTTTCTCCGGACGAGAAATATCTCTACGTCAACAACTCCGAACCGAAGAAGCTCTGGATGCGTTACACCGTCAAGCCCGACGGGTCGATCACGGACGGAAAGGTCTTCTTCGACGCCACCTCCGATACGCGAGCGGGAGCGCCCGATGGCATGAAGGTGGATCAGAAGGGAAACCTTTATAGCGCAGGCCCAGGAGGAGTTTGGATTTTTTCCCCGGAAGGAAAGCATCTGGGCACGCTCGACATTCCGGAACGGGTGGGGAACGTGGCCTGGGGCGGCGCCGACCATAAGACGCTCTATGTCGCGGCCAGCTCGAGCATCTATCGCATTACCTTGAAGATTCCTGGAGTCTATCCGCACATCAAGTGACCCGCGACAGCGGGCTGCCGAGGCACGGTCCTAAGGAGCACGCAAGGGAATGCCTGTCATGATCAGACCAGCGGTTGCATCCGACATGGATGCAATTACGCTGATCTATGCACACCATGTAAACCACGGCACCGGGTCGTTTGAAACCGAAGCACCCGATCGCACCGAGATGGTGCGCCGCTGGAGCGAGGTGCAAGCACGTGGCCTGCCATGGCTTGTGGCTGAGGATGACGGCGATATTGGCGGGTATGCATACGCTTCACCTTACCGCGCGCGCCCCGCATACCGGCATACGGTGGAAGACTCCATCTATGTTCGCGTGGATCGACTGGGTACCGGCCTGGGCAAGCTCCTCATGCCCGCTCTGATTACGGCCGCCCAGGCATGCGGTATGCGCCAGATGATCGCTGTGATTGGCGACAGTGCAAACGAAGCTTCGATTACCTTGCACCGTCGTTTCGGCTTCCATGACGCGGGATTGCTGAAAGATGTCGGATTCAAGTTTGGGCGCTGGCTCGATACCGTCTTCATGCAGCGGAGTCTCGTTCGGAACGAATAGTGCGCAGCGTTCGCGTTCAGAAAAGGAGAACCGCCATGAGAGCGTACGTCGTCGAACAAGCCGCAGGAGCCTTCGTGCCGGCCGACCTTCCTCGCCCGATTCCCGCGGCTGGGCAAGTCCTGGTGCGGGTGCACGCAAGCGGCGTAAATCCCCTCGACACCAAGATTCGCGCTGGGAAAGCAGGTCATGCGAACCAGCCGCTGCCAGCGGTGCTGGGGCTCGATATGGCCGGCGTTGTCGAAGAGACCGGCGCCGGAGTAACAACCTTCCACCCCGGGGATGAGGTTTACGGCATGGTAGGCGGCGTGGGCGGGCTACAAGGAACGCTCGCCGAGTACGTTGTTGCCAATGCGGAGCTGCTCGCGTTGAAGCCGAAGTCTCTTTCCATGCGAGAAGCCGCCGCTCTTCCCCTGATCACTATCACCGCATGGGAGGGAGTGGTGGATCGCGCCAAGGTGCAGGCAGGGCAGAAAGTGCTGATCCACGCAGGCGCGGGTGGCGTGGGCCAAATCGCGGTCCAGTTGGCAAAGTCATACGGTGCGCAAGTCTACGCTACGGTCTCCTCAGACAAACAGCACATCGTGGAAAAGCTCGGCGCTATTCCGATCGACTATCGCACGCTCTCGCCGGAGCAGTATGTCGCGCGGCACACCGCGGGCGAGGGCTTCGACGTGGTCTACGACACTGTCGGCGGAGCAACCATCGATGCCTCCTTCATCGCGGTCAAACGCTACACCGGCCACGTCGTGAGCTGTCTTGGCTGGACCACGCATTCGCTTGCTCCGCTCTCGTTCCGCGGCGCCACTTACTCCGGAGTGTTTACCCTGATGCCCTTGCTCACTGGCTTTGGCCAGGCCCAACATGGCGAGATACTTCACCAGGCAAGCCTGCTGGCCGATGCTCACAAACTCAGGCCAATTCTTAATCAGCAACGCTTCTCTGCAAACGACATTGCCGCAGCGCACGCCACAGTTGAGACTGGCGCCCTGGGAAAAGTGGTGGTGGAGTTCTAGGCGCGGCTTCTCGCACAATCGGAATCCGAATTTCCGGAATTGCATCTGAAACGCTATGGCCGCCCCACGCAACCCCGGGAGATTCGATCAGGGATGAACGTCACCGCGGAGCCCTCTGCACGCAAGCGATCTGACCGGCCGAATCTGATCCTCGGCATCTGCTGCATGAGTTTGCTGCTGGTTAGCATGGATGTAACCATTGTTAATGTTGCGCTGCCGGCCATTCAGCACGAACTTCATGCTACGCTATCGGGACTGCAATGGATCCTCGACGCCTATACCCTCGTGGTCGCCAGCCTGCTCATGCTGGCGGGTTCCGTCGCCGATCGTCTAGGGCGGAGGAGAGTCTTTCAATTTGGGCTCTCTCTCTTCACAGCTGGATCGGTGTTGTGCAGCCTGGCGCCGAGCATTGGCGGCCTGATCGCTTTTCGTGCCATTCAGGGTCTGGGCGCCTCCATGCTGAACCCGGTAGCCTTGTCTATCATTGCGAACTCATTCCATGAACCCAAGGCGCGCGCCCATGCAATCGGTCTTTGGGGAGCGGTAGCGGGTATTTCATTTGCCCTGGGCCCGTTGATCGGTGGGGCGCTGACCCAGGCTGTGGGCTGGCGGTCCATTTTCTGGATCAATCTACCTATCGGTGTTGCAGCCGTCGTGTTGTCGGCACTCTACGTACCCGAATCGAAAGCGGCGCGAGCAAGAGCCTTCGACCCAATCGGCCAACTGCTGGTGTTTGTTTGCCTGGCGTCCCTCACCTTTGCCGTGATTGAGGGGCCGCATGTCGGCTGGGAATCCCCGCTTATCCTCGGTCTGTTCATCCTGTCAGGAGTCGCCCTGGCGGCTCTTCTCTTCTACGAGCCGCGGCTGACGGACCCCCTCCTGGATCTGCGCTTCTTCCACAGCGTGCCTTTCAGTAGCGCTACACTGATCGCTGTTTGCGCATTCGCCTCGTTCGCCGGGTTTCTATTCCTCAACGCCCTGTACCTGCAGCAGGTCCGTGGATTGTCGGCCTTCCGCACCGGCCTTTGCACTTTGCCCCTTGCCGTGATGATGATGATTTGCGCACCCCTTTCCGGACGCCTCGTTGGCAGCCACGGCACACGTCCGTCCTTGCTGATCGCGGGCACGGGCTTTCTGCTTAGTACAGCGATGCTCACGCGCTTGAGCGTCGCTACACCTCTGGCTCTTCTGCTGTTGGTTTACGTGTTATTCGGAATTGGACTCGGCATGGTCAACCCCGCGATCGCCAATAGCGCCGTAGAGGGCATGCCCCGGTCGCAAGCGGGAGTAGCTGCGGCAATCGCCTCCACCAGTCGACAGGTGGGGGCGGCGCTTGGAGTTGCCGTGGCGGGCACCGTGGTGAGCACGAGCCATGCACACGGGTCTGACTTTACCCAGGCCACCCACGCCATCTGGTGGATCATGGTGGCTTGCAGCGCAAGCATTCTGCTGCTCGGCTGGGCATCCAACACGCCCTGGGCGCACTCGAGTGTAAGGGGAGTCGCACACTTACTCGAGGATCAACGTAGAGGTTAAGTTAGGACAAGGCCGGGTGCAGGAGAAGCCGCAATGAAGATTCTGGTCATTGGCGCTGGTGCTGTCGGTGGCTATTTCGGAGGCCGGCTGGCTCAGGCCGGGCGCGACGTGACCTTTCTGGTGCGCGGACGGCAGGCGGATACCATTCGTAAGCAGGGTCTGCAAATCATAAGCCCTCATGGGAATGCCACTGTTCATCCCGTGACCCTGCTGGCAAACGAACTGAGCGACACGTTTGATCTCATTCTCCTCAGCGTCAAAGGCTACGGCCTGGAACCGGCGATGAACGATTTTGCACCCGCTGTGGGCGACGCCACGATGATTCTGCCCGTCCTGAACGGTATGCGGCACATCGATCTCCTGATAAAACGCTTCGGAGAAGATGGAGTCATTGGAGGCGCGTGCCTGGTCTCCAGCGAAATAGACCAAGATGGGCGTATCGTCCAGCTTACCGGCACCCAGAGACTCGTTTTCGGTGAACTACGCGGCGGTCTTTCAGAAAGGATGAACCACCTCGATGCCGCCATGCAGTGGGCAGGTTTTGAAGCCCGTATTTCTCCAGACATCACACAAGAGATGTGGCAGAAATGGATCCAGCTCTCGAGCCTGGGCGCTTTGACATGCCTCATGCGAGGCAATGTTGGAGAGGTCGAGGCCGTCCCCGGCGGAGCGGATACGGCAAAGCAGATTCTGCGAGAATCCAGCTCGATCGCGACCGCGTGCGGGCATCCGCCAAGGGAAGATTTCCTGGGCAAGGCACGTAGCACCCTGACCACGCGGGGCTCGAACCTGACCTCTTCCATGTATCGGGACCTGGTCAAAGGCGCCCGTGTGGAAGCCGATCAGATCATTGGTGACCTTCTCGATCGAGGGCACAAATTGGGCGTTGCGACTCCCCTGCTTCAGGCGGCTTACATAAACCTAAAAATTTACGAAGGGCGACTCTCGGCACCAAAACCGTCCTCCTGAGCGGAGCGCCTCACAGGTTTATCGTGTGACACAGCGCTTGTGGCGCGGAGCTCTTCGACTACCGAAGCTTAGCAACTGGATTTGTGCGGTGCGCACTTGATGTCACCGGCGCGTCGTTTCATGCACTGGAGTCAACTTCCCATCCCCAGGAAAAGACCGTGGCAGGTCCACCACGTGCGGGCTTTGTGGTCGAAAAGCGCCAAGCAGCATGGGTAAGATAAGCGCCGCCGGGGTCCTTCGACTTCGCGCCACAAGCGCTGTGTCACACGATAAATCTGTGGGGGCTCCGCTCAGGATGACGGCTTTGCTACAAGTTCGAGATGCAACAAAACAGCGTCTGTCTGCCATAGAACTCAGCTCTAATACACGCTGCTCGCGGCGCGTATAGCAGAGCACAGAGCAGTGATTTCCGCTTCGAATTGCGGAAGAAGACTCGCAGCACGATCGATGCCGTGAGAACGACCCAATGCTTCGATCTCCTGAGCCTTGTTCGATATCTCCATTTGGCCCAGGTAACCAAGTTCTCCCTTGAGGGAGTGGGCGACCGATTCTACCGTTTCCGCGGTTCCCTGCTCCACGGCAAGACGCAAGGCGGAGAGATGCTTCGGAGCCTGGTTGAGAAATATCTCGATCACTTCGCGAAGCAGGGTTGCGTCCCCATCGAGCCGCTCCAGGGTTTTGGCCATATCCCAATCCACGACAACACTCTCAGTCTTTATCGGACGCCTGGCTTTTTCGACATCGGGGTGTTCAACGCGCGGCGCGTCCCCGAGCGCGGTCAGTAGGGCCGCTTGCAGTTCCGCCGGCTGAATAGGTTTCGTGACATAGCCATCCATGCCCGCAGCCATACACCGCAACCGGTCCCCTTCCATGGCGTGGGCGGTCATCGCGATAATCGGTATGTGCGCACGGGTTGTTTCCTCGCGCTCGCGAATCGTCTTCGTCGCCAGGATCCCGTCCATGATCGGCATCTGAATATCCATGAGCACAAGATCGAAAGTTTGCTGCTGAACCAGCTCAATGGCCTCTTTACCATGGTTGGCGATAATGAGAGTGTGGCCAAACCTGGTAAGAAGCCGGGTTGCCACCGCCTGATTCACATGATTGTCTTCGGCCAATAAGATGTGGAGCGGGCGCTGTAGCGTGTGGGATAACCGTGCAACTTGCGGAGTGGCCTTGTATCCCAAAGCTGTGAGGATCGCAGCGAGCAATTCTTTCCGGCGAACCGGCTTGGCAAGGAAGGCGGCGATGGCCAATTGACGGCGAAGCTCCCCATTCTCTTGATGTCCTCCCGACGTGAGTATCACTACGGGGAGAGAGGCGAACAGCGGCTGATTGCGGATGCCGGCCACCAGGCCGAACCCGTCCATCGCCGGCATATGCATGTCGGACACGACCAACTGGTAAGGATTTCCTGCCTGCAGTGCTGACCCCAGTTCAAGGAGTGCTTGCGCGCCGCTTTCTACACAAGTGGTCGGCGCCTCCCAGAGCCGCAGAGTGCCTTGTAGAATTCGCCGGTTGGTCTGATTATCATCGACTACGAGAATCCTGACGTCCCGCAAGGACTCGGGCGCGGCGATCATGGCGGACTCGGTCGTGTCGGCGTAAGGCTGCATGCGCACAGTAAAGCAAATGCGTGTGCCTCGACCGACCTCACTCTCAAGCCAGATGCGCCCGCCCATCATCGATACCAACCGCGCGGATATTGTGAGGCCCAGCCCGGTACCACCATACTTACGCGTGGTTGAGGTATCCGCTTGTGTGAACGGCGAGAAAATAGACTGCTGCATTTCGAGCGGAATGCCAATGCCTGTGTCCGACACACTGAAGCGAATGATCGATTCCTCGTGCGCCTGACTTTCCATTTCGGCCTTGAGCATGATCTCTCCGCTCTCGGTAAATTTAATGGCATTGCTGACCAGGTTCAGGATGATTTGCCGCAGCCGCCCGGAATCTCCCAGCACCATCTCCGGCAACTCGGGCGCGATGTCGCACAGCAGTTCCAGGCCCTTTTCCCAAGCGCGCTGAGCGAACAACTTGAGAGCATCTTCCACGCAATCACGAAGGTCAAAGCCAATTGCCTCCAGATCGATCTTGCCGGCTTCGATCTTTGAGAAATCCAGGATGTCGTTGATAACGGTGAGCAAGGAATCGGCGGAACGTCTGACTGTTTCAAGGCAATCCCGCTGGTCTGGAGTGAGAACCGTATCCAACACGATCTCCGTCAGGCCGATGACGCCATTGAGCGGCGTGCGGATTTCGTGGCTCATGTTGGCGAGGAATTCACTTTTTGCACGATTGGCAGCTTTCGCTGCGTCTTCCGCATACTGTCGCTCGAGGATTTCAGCTTGCAGGTTGCGCGTGCGTTCTTCGACGATTTTACCCAGGTTGCTTCGCTCCAGGACTCGCCCCAGCTGGGTGCCAATCTGGGCCATCAACTCCAGGAAGAAAGCGTCGGGAGGTTCTGTTCGGTAGGTAAAGAACTCCAGAACACCGGCAACTTCGGCGCCCGCAAGAACCGGGAAAGCAAAGCCTGCTCTCAGGCCGCCAAGACGTGCAGCCTCGGCTCGTGGAAAATTTGTATCCTTTGCCAGATCGAGAATCAGGAATGGTTTTCCGCTGGAAAACACCCGCCCAGGCAGACCGATGTCCGGATCAAAGGTTGCGGCTTCCGACGCGCGCTGAAATGCTCGCATGCAGTCAGCTTCGACTCCATGCCAGATGCCGGCGGAGTGCAGCTGCCTGCCGCCAGCGACCGATTCGACAAAATATGCGTGGCCTAAGGGCCAACCAGTGTTCTGACAGATCTTATCGAGGGCGATCTGGAGTATTTCTCTTACACAGGTAGCTTCGTTGGCAGCCACCGCAATGGTTCCGAGTAATTCAATCTGTTGCTTTTTCTGATACAGTTCCCGGAGCCCGCTTTCGGCAATCGACTCTGCAGTGAGTCGTGCCTTGCGCTCACGTTCCGCGCGTTGTCGTAACTTCCTGATCTCGTCCGCGAAGTCTTCCGTGGCGGATCGCACCAGCTATTGGCTCCGGTCTGACGAGAACGAGATATGACATAGACACCTCGAATCTCCGTTGTGCATGCATTCCCGATGTTCGAAAGTTACCGTCTCGCCGTAGTGGTTGGCTGCTCCTTCGGTAAACCCCTGCGCGAGAGCGCATAATTTTCGAGGCGAGCGATAGCCCATCATGAGGGCGCCGCCCGGTGCATCGTAAAACTCAAAGGTAGGAACGTCGGCCCCTGGATAGATCTTTCGTACCTCAGGGTGAATGATGCCGTTCACGCTCAAGACAAACGGACGGGCTGACGGCTGAGAGGTGAAAAACGACGGATACCGTTCGACCAGCAACGGAATGGCTTTCTGACCGAACCAGCGCAGTACTTCGAACTGGCTCAGGCCGAACCTTTGCGCAGCAGCCCCAACTAGCGCCTGGATCTGCTCGTCCGGGTAACTACCCAACGAGGTATAGGCACCGTCGAGACAAGTGGCGCTTAGTAACTCGTCCCATGCGTCTGCGCCATGATCGTGAATCACTACGTCTTCCAGCAGATTGAATATGATGCCCTTCATAGGGTCGGCGAAGCAGCAAAGAATGGATGACAGAGGTGGTATCGGCAAGTTGGTGTCGTCCCTTTAGCCCCGGGGCCGGCAGCGAAGTGTTGCAAAGCAATACGCCTTTTTTTTCGCTGATGAGCTCCATCCGTGCCGCCAGACTGGCGAAGGGCCCATCAGAGTCTGCGTGAGTATGCCATCCAACCAAGTCCCGTAGGGACGTCTGAAAGTAGCCCAGGACGATAGTCCTGGGTAATGATAAGCCAGCTGGACAGTCCCGCAAGGGACGGTTGAACACCGGGGCCGAGTTTTCAGCCGTCCCTGCGGGACTACTCGATGATGCATTCCAAACCCAGGACTACGTCCTGGGCTACTTTCAGACGTCCCTACGGGACTAGGCGCGGGGTTTTCACGCAGACTCGGCGTACGGAGACACCATCAACTACTCCGGCAGAGCAAAGCTATACACAGCATTCCCGGCGGAAACAGCAACGTATTGTTTCCCCTCGATTGCATAGCTGATCGGAGAGGAAGCAATGGAGGCTCCTGTTTGGAAATGCCAGAGTGACTTCCCAGCCGAGGAATCGAGCGCAATCAAATTACCGTCTCCGGTAGCGAGGAAGGCCAGTCCGCTCCCGGTAGCCAGCACACCCGCCCCCATGGAAATGCGAAAAGTAGGATATTCCCACTTGACCGTGCCCGTCTTCGTATCGATGGCCAGGAGTCCCATTTTGCTCGGCTCATCAGCGGGGAAAGGCCTTCCCCCCATGTACTGCCGTCCCGCCTCATACTTAACCGGGACACTGCGGTAGCCCATCCCGCCGTTCAGAGCAACCACGTACATCATGGAGTGGACCGGATCGTAGGAAGGGTTTTGCCAATTGCTGCCCCCTACCAGGATAGGAGAAACGATGTTACCTTTGGCTGTCGCCTTCCAGTCAGGCAAGAAGATAGGACGGCCATCCTGCTGGAAGCCGTTGTTCCATGTCTGCTTGACGTAGGGTTTGCCAAAAATAAGCTTTCCATCTGTCCGGTCAAGCACGTAAAACATCCCGTTGCGATCCGCCTGCAACAGGAGCTTGCGTTTCGCCCCATCGATCACGCTGTCCGCCAGCACTACGTCTTCGTTGGCATCCCAGTCATGCGTGTCTCCTGGGGTGAACTGGTAATGCCATTTGCGTTTGCCGGTGTCGGGATCCAGAGCAACGACCGAGCAGGTAAACAGGTTATCGCCTTCGCGCACATCTCCGTTCAAACCGGGGCCGGGGTTCCCTACCGTCCAATAGACGAGGTCGAGATCCGGATCATAACTGCCGGTCAACCACGCAGCCCCACTGCCGTGTTTCCAACTCTCACCACTCCAGGTGTCATTACCAAACTCCCCCGGCCCGGGAATCGTGTTGAATCGCCACAGTCGCTGTCCGGTCTTCGGGTTGTACGCGTCGATAAAGCCGCGAATGCCGAACTCGCCGCCAGCCACTCCAACGATGATCTTGTCTTTCACCGCCAACGGCGCTCCCGTGATGGAATTTCCGGTCATGGTGTCGGCCACCTGGGTTTCCCAAAGAATCCGTCCACTGCGCGCATCCAGTGCAACCAATGCCGCGTCGAGAGTGCCGAAAAAGAGGCGACTCCCCAGCATCGCCACGCCGCGGTTAAACGGATTGATCTGGTTTGGATTGATGACCTTCTGCCGGCGGTCATATTTCCATAGGACCAGGCCGCTCTTGGCATCGATGGCATACACGCCGGCCGATTCCGCTGTGGTGTAGGTGGCGTACATCGTACCGTCCACAACCAGCGGCGTCGCCTCGAGCGCCGGCCCGGCGGGCATCGGCACCGACCATCTCGCCTGCAATTGGTTGACATTCGCCGGAGTGATTTGGCTTAGCGTAGAAAAGTGTTGCCCCTGGTAATTGCCCCAATAGGTGAGCCAGTTCTGAGGCTCCGCATGGGCGTTGCGCAGTCTCGCAAAACTCAATCCCCCGGGCACATCCACCTGGATGGTCTTGCTTAGATCGCGCGCTTTCAGGCTTTTCAGGTAAGCAATCAAATCCTCGATCTCCGACGGAGAGAGCATTTGACTGTAGTTATCCGGCATCAGCGACTTCGTTTCGTTGCGCTCGGTCAGAATATCTTTCCTGTCGAACTTGCGCAGGTTGCCGCTCAAGTCCGTCATGATCAGAGTGTAGTTGTCCTCGGCCCGCTGCATCCCGGTGACTTCCTGGCCATCGCGGGTCTTGACCGTAACGGCGCTGGGTCTGAACCAGCGTTGCGGGCCTCCGGTGGCAGCATTAGGATTGGTGATCATGCCGCGCAGGTATGCCGCGGAATTCTTTCCTGCATCGGACAAATCGGGTCCAATATCCGTGCCCCGCGCATTCACCTCATGACACCGCGCACAGCCGCCTTTGCCCCAGAAAACTTCTTGTCCCGCTGCAACGTTACCCGTCACCTTCTCGTTGGCCGCAGCGCCGTTGGTATTGAGGCTCCGCAGATAGGTGATCACTCGCCACACATCGTCCGAAGGCAAGAGAGCGAACGCCGGCATTTGCGTGCCTGGAACGCCTGTCCGGATGGTCCGGAACAAGTCATTGTCTTCGCCGCCGTGCTTAAAGTTGCCCGATGCCAGCGATGGCCCGCGGCCGCCTAGCGCATCCGCACCATGGCACGCCTGGCAGGTTTGGTCATACAGCGTCTTGCCCGCGGTGACCGCCCTTGGGTTTCCGGCGAAGGGATTTTTTTGCGTATCAGGCATCTCTGCCTGTTGCGCCATCATCCGCAAGGAGGTCATCACGAGCAGGAAGGCAAAAGCTGAAAAACCGGCGAATCGGCTGCGGCGCGCACTACGGATCACGATGGAATTCCCTTCTCTTGCGCTTCTGCCTTTGTAAGGATTTCAACACGAACACTCGTGCCGGCCAAAACAATGGGCCGGCAACGGACATGGAAAGACACCTGGACCGCATCGCAAAAATCGGCATTCCATCAGTTACCCCTGCCGAATGCTTTAGTTTTCATGTCAAATTAGACTAACGGATGCAGAGGGATTCTTGTATGCGCCGCCTTTACGTCATTGAAATTTTCCTCGGGAGCTGCGCTCTTCTGGCGACCGCCCTCATCAGCCAGGAGACCCAGGACGCTTCACCTCCCAAAGCGCCCGGACAGAACGCAGCGCCGGCACGCGGCGGGCAAGGCGGTTTCAACGGCACACCGGAACAGCGAGCCGCTGCGACTCGCGTATTTCTCGGGCTTGGACCCGAGCCGGATAAAGCAGCAGCGGCACGCGGCGCGCCCCTGTTCCAGCAGAACTGCGCCTTCTGCCACGGACCCCAGGCACGCGGTGCGGAAGGCCCAAACCTGATTACCTCAGATGTGGTTCTCGGCGACGACCATGGCGAGCATCTGGTTCCGTTCCTGAAAAAAGGACGACCGGATAAAGGCATGCCGTCCTTTGCCAGCCTGGCAGACGACCAACTCAAAGACATCGCGGAATTTCTTCATCTGCAGGTTGAAGATGTCGCCAACCGCGGCACTTATCATGTGCTGAACATCCTGGTCGGCGATCCAACTCGAGGACAAGCGTATGTCGCCGCCAACTGCATGACGTGCCATACCCCCCAAAGTTTCGACCATATCGCAAGCAAGTTCCGCTCCCCCGACCAGCTGCAGCGCAGCTGGGTTTGGCCGGCCCGGCTCGCGGATAATTCGTTGGCGGTGACCGCGACGGTGAAGACGGCGGACGGCAACGTTATCTCCGGCCGCGTTACCCAGGTCAGCGACTTCCGCATCTCGCTGGTCGACAGCAACGGGCAGAGCCATGTGATCGACCGGGGACCCGGGGTTGAGGTCGTAATAAAAGACCCACTCGCACCCCATGAGGCACTGGTGATGAACCTCAAGGATGACGACATGCACAACGTGACGGCTTATTTGGAGACGCTCAAATGAGGATTGCTCCCCTGCTCTGGGTGGCGGCGGCACTGCTGACCCCAGCATTTGCAGCGCCCACCGTCTCGCTTGACCCGCAAGAGATCGGGAAACCGCCGATCAAGAACTGGACCAGTTACAGCGGCGACTACAACGGCCAACGCTTCAGCACGTTAACCCAGATCAATGCCGGCAATCTGAATCAACTGGCCCAGCAGTGGGTTTACAAAATTGCTCGCTCGGCCGGCCAGAGTCGCGCGCCTGAGCCGGCGATCAAATGCACTCCCCTTTTGGTAGATGGTGTACTCTACATCACCATTCCTGACCATGTGTACGCACTCGATGCACATACCGGCAAGGAATATTGGCATTACGACTGGGTCGATCATGGCGGCCATCTGATTGGCCAGCGTGGAGTCGGCATGTGGAAGACCACGGTTTATTTCCTCACGCCGGACAACTGGCTCATCGCTCTCAACGCCTCCACTGGCGCAGAGTTGTGGAAGAAGAATTTTGCCGACGCACGCAAGCAATACTTCTCGACCACGGCGCCGTTGATCGTAAAGAACCACGTACTCGTGGGCATCGGCGGCGACGCCATGGATATGCCCGGATTTCTCGATTCGTTTGATCCGGTAACTGGAGATTTGCAATGGACCTGGTGGTCCACGCCCCGCGCGGGAGATCCAGCGCTCAAGACCTGGCCCAACGAAGCGACGTCCGAGCACGGCGGCGGGATGACGTGGATGCCGGGCACCTATGATCCCCAACTTAATCTGTTATATTGGCCGACCGGTAACACCAATCCAGTCTTCGCCGGTCAGGGACGCCCCGGAGCAAACCTATGGACGGAAGCGATTGTTGCACTCGATGCCGACACCGGAAAGCTGAAGTGGTATTTTCAGGTCTCGCCGCACGACACGCATGATTTCGACAATACAACCGCGCCGATCCTGATTGACAAGGTGGTCAACGGAAAGCCACGTAAGTTAGTGTCGCAAGCCGCGCGCAACGGATTCTTTGTAACGCTCGATCGCGTCACGGGAAAATATCTCGTAGTCAAGCCCTTTGTACCGCTGGATTATTACTCAGGCCTTTCGCCGGAAGGAGAGCCTATCCCGATCCCGGAGAAGGATCCCAGTGTTGGCGGCTCGATCAGCCTCGCAAACGCCACCAATTGGGAAGCGCCGGCATACAACCCGCAGGCTTCTTTGTTCTACGTGAATGCGGTCGAAGGAAAGGCAATTTATTACCTGACGGACAATGGTCCGCATCCCTCCGGATACAGCGGGACAGGCGCGTTCATCGGCGTTTCCAAACGCGTACTGAAGGCGATCGATCCGCTCACTGGCAATGCCATCTGGACGCATGAATATCCTAGCTTGAACAATGCGCCGCTCACCGTGGGTCCGGGGATGCTTACGACCGCAGCTAATCTCCTCATCACCGGTGATGATCAGAAGAACCTGATCATTTACAGCGCGGACAAGGGCAAGGTTCTTTGGCACCATGAATCGACAGCGAATCTGTCCAACGCGCCCATCACCTACATGCTCGATGGCAAACAGTGGATCCTGGTGGGCGTTGGTGACAGCCTCAACGCCTATACGCTACAGCAGTAGTGGCAGCACTTGCTCTTTCAGGTAAAGGTTTGTGAAAGGAAAGGCCTTGGCAAGAGCATCGCAAGTCAAGAACGGCATACGCAGAGTAGACCTTACCGACGTGAGGCTCGCTTCCAGCGAGACGGCGCGAGGGATAAACAGAGATATCGTCCTGCAGCTGATACGCGCCCATCAGCCGGTTTCTCGAGCTGACCTGGCCAGGCTCTCGGGGCTGCAGCGCAGCACCGTTTCACAGATTATTGAGCAACTCATCAAGGAACATTGGGTGCGGGAAGGAGCGTTGGCGCATCTCCCGCGCGGACGACACCCCACCATGCTCGCCTTGAATGACGATCTGGTAGTGCTCGCAGCCGACATTCACCCCCGCGAGGTAACGGTGGCCATGATCGACCTGAATGGCCGATTGCTGGCGAAATCCACGCTTCCTCTCGGGTCCGATCCGGCAAAGTCCGTGGCCAGCATCGTTGGGTGCATGAAACGGGTGAGAGCGAATCATGCCCACAAATCGTTGGAAGGCATCGGCATCAGTCTCCCCGGCCGCGTGGATCTGGAGACGCAGCGTCTTATCTTTGCTCCCAATCTCAACTGGCCTAGTTACGACGTCAAACGGGTCATTGAGCGGGCCATGGGGCTGCCGGTAGCCCTGGAGAACGCGGCCACTTCCTGCCTTATGTCGGAACTTTGGTTCGGCCGGATGGACGGCATTCGCGATGCTGTGCTGATCACCGTTTCCGAGGGAATTGGTACCGGTCTCCTGGTCAACGGTCAACTGGTCAGCGGGCAGCGTGGGATGGCTGGTGAATTCGGCCATATTTCGATTGATCCCGCGGGCACTCGTTGCGGCTGCAAGCAGAATGGCTGCTGGGAAACGTTCGCCTCCTGCACTGCAGCCTTGCGCTACTACAGCGAATTTGCTCCAAAGGCGAAAACGATTATCTTTCATGAACTGCTCCGCCTTGCCGAAGAGGACAATCCGGCAGCCATTCAAGCATTAGAGAAGCAAGCCACGTACATCGGCAGGGGTCTGCGCATGATCACCGCGGCCCTCGCCCCTGAACTCATCCTGATCGACGGCGATGTAACTTCGGCCTGGAGCCGTTTCGCGCCAATCATCGAAAAGGAACTACGGGAACTGACCTTGGGCGGCAACCCGCCCCGCCTTCAGCCCACCCACGGAGGCGAAGTGGCAAGGCTCCGTGGCGCTGCCGCTCTCCTTCTGCATCGGCATCCGAAGTATTCCGAAGCCTGAGTGATAGTTCGATGCTCGCACTTTTGCTTGGCTGCCACCGCGGCATATATCGCTCTCTTCAACTCACCGCAAAAGAGTCCTCCTGAGCGCAGCGCCTCAAGATTTATCGCGTGACAAAGTGCTATAGCGCGGAGTCGAAGGACCCCAGCGGTGTTTATCTACCCACACAGCCTGTACCTTTTCAACCACTGAAGCCCACCGCACGCATCCGCCACGGTCTTTCCGTAGCGCGAAACCCAGGAGAATGCAAACATACGCCGATGTCGTTCACGGGTTTGTTGTCAAAAGGGTCCAGCCAGCGTGGCAACGATGAGCACCGCGGGGGTCCTTCGACTCCGCGCTACAGCACTTTGTCACGAGACAAATGCGTGAGGCGCTCCGCTCAGGATGACGCCATTGTCGGGATCTCGCACTACGGGCACGGCCAAAGCCGTGCCCGCCGCACAGATACTTCTTTGCCGCCTAGTGAACGGTCGAGGCAACGACCGCAGACGCGATGACGCCGGTAGCGACAGCCGCAAGCACATAGTTACCGTCCACCGACCGCCACTCATAACCGCGTGGTGGAGGACTTAGATGATAGTGCCGATAGTCAACCGGTTGAGCCCTGTGCCAGTCTTCCTGTTTCATGTGGTAGCCCTTCTTCCATTCATCATGACGAACATAATTGTCATGATGGTCGTCGTCACGATGATCCTGGGCAAAAGATATAGGGCCGATCAGGCTTGCGCTTAGCGTGGTGACAGCTAGAATCCTGTACATCTTTTTCATGCAGTTCCCTCGCATAGTCCTATGCAAATGGATGCCGGCCGAAGTGGCGAGGTTGGCTTTCGAAGCAGGTGCCCCGGGAGCGAATCACCGGACATCGTGGAGAAGGACAGCCTCTGAGGTCGGCGCCTCAAGGATGAGGCCAAGCTTTTTGCCGTCCGGAGATGGCCGAATCCAATTCACCGTCCTGCCTGGCAGGCTTGCCACTTTCACTGGAGTAGCTGTGTCCAGTGGTTGCCGCCAGATGGTTGCCTCCGCGCCTTTCTCGGTGACGTAGAAGATGCTCTTGTTGTCGGCTGAAAATGCGAAGCGTTCAAAATCATCAAAATCACGGGTGGCGAAGCTTCGAATCGTTCGCAGAGAATCGAGCGAAACGATCTGCAGGGGCGCACCTTTGTCGATGGCGGCAGTTGCGAGCAATTTGCCATCGGAAGAAACGTCAAACCATATACGCCCTTGCGCTAACTTCTGCGGAGCCCCACCCCGAAGGGACTGCCGCATCAGAATCGGATTGTTCTCGTCGGTGTCATCGGCATAGAAGACCCATTCGCCATCCGCCGTGCACTCTGGAAATGAATCCATCGGTCCCTTCGTCACCTGTGTCAGTCCGCTGCCATCGAGATGGAGTGTATAGACGCGACGAATATCCCCTTCGAGGGCGGCGCCGACAAGGACCATCGTGTCCCGGCCCACAAGAAGAGGGCTGGCCGAACAAAAATCCGTTCTTTACATTCACCGCGGTCGTTTCGTGTTTCAGAAGATTGATGACCCTCAGATTCCCGGCGCCATTGGCCACAATCGTGTCGTTATCCAGCCAGGTGAACCACACCAGTTCGCCGGTTTGGTCTTCCTGCAGCGGAGCCCGCCAGAGGGAGTTCTGCGAATCTTGCGTTCAAGTCATTTTCCGTGGTTGCGATGGTCTTGGCATCGGCCGTGAGACTGATGCCCGAATAGACGCTCAGGTCGTTGGTGATCTGTCGCATCTTTCCCGAGGGATAGGAAAGAAAGCTGACCGGGGCAAAGTCGACCTTTTCCCACTCCGGTGATGAAGAGGCCTTTCCCGTTTGGCATCCACTGCATGTCATTCAGGTATCCGCCCAGCGCGGCGTTGGAAGCTACGGCCCGAGTCGATCCCGAGCCGAAGTCGAGGCTCTCGACATCGCCCTGCGCGTCTTCCAGAACGGCGAATCTGCCACTGGGAGAACAAACCGTAAGCAGGGGAAATGGCTTTTTTCCGTTCGCCAGAACCTGCTGGTCACTGCCGTCCGCATTAGCGCTGAGGAATTGGTACGAGCCGGCGGTGAGGTCCTTTCGATAGAAACACACTCTCTGGCCTCCATCGATGAAGGTCGAGAGGGAAATCTATACCGGCAATCACCCGGGTGAGCTGACCACCGAGAACCGGTACCCTGTACTCGTCCCACCGATTGGGCTTTGGCTGCCCCGGAGCATCGATTCGGAAATAGATATAGCTGCCGTCCGGAGAAAACGTGACGCGATCATATTTGTAGGCCGGATCCTGGACAATCGTTCGCTGGCTGTTCGTTGGAATATGGTGAAGCACGAGGGACTGCATCCCATTCGCGTCATTCAACACGGCCGCCAGATAAACACCGTCCGGTGAGATGGCGATACTCCCTACGTGTTTGCTGTCGATCACTCTTTGCAGCGAGTAGTGCGCAAACGGAGCCGGCGCGCGATCCGCCGCGAAGTAGTAAATGGCAATGGACGCAGCAGCCATCGCCGCCAGTCCGATGATCCACCAGGCCAACACCTTCCACCGCCCCCGCTGCTCTGGTTCTGCGGCAACTGCAGGCGACGAAAGACCCGATTCCGACAGAGCTTCCAGCGCAAAGGCCAGGTCCGAGGAGGATTGGAAGCGTTGCTCGGCGCTCTTCTCCAGGCAGCGATGGACAACGCGCTGCAGCCCGGGAGGAGCGTTGCGCGCAATTTGCGAAACGCTGGGCGGATCTTCATGCAGGATGGCCGTCATCGTCTCGGCCGACGTCGAGTGCTGAAAAGCCCGCCTGCCGGTCAACATCTCATACAGTACGGCTCCAAAGGCGAAGATATCGGCCCGGTGGTCGACCGGCTTTCCTCGAACCATTTCCGGAGACATATAGCCGGCTGTCCCCATCTTCGAGCCAGGATCGGTTTCGAAAGTCTGAGTCGGTGCGCTCTCGTCCTTGTCTGCCTGCGGCTGCGTCAATTTCGCCAGGCCGAAGTCCAGAATCTTGATCCGGCCTTCTTTGGTGACGAACAGGTTCTCCGGTTTCAGGTCCCGGTGGACGATGCCTTTGTCGTGCGCTGCCGCGAGCCCATGAGCAATTTGAACGGCCAGGTCAATCGCCCTGCGAAGCGACAACGGGCCATGACTTAACTGCTGGCGCAGAGTCTCTCCCACCAGCAGCTCAGAAACCAGGTAGGGCGCTCCCTCGAAGACGCCGAAGCGATAAACCGCAAGGATATTTGGATGGTTCAGAGCAGCGGCCGCCTGGGCCTCCTGCTCAAAGCGCCACAGCCGGTCGGGATCTTTCGCCACGAAGGGAGGAAGAACCTTGATCGCTACTTCGCGCTTCAAGATCGGGTCGCGGGCACGATATACCTCGCCCATTCCACCTGCACCCAACAGGCCCAGAACTTCGTACCCATCAACGTTCGCGCCTGCGGCCAGTGCCATTTGAGGCGGATTATACCTGACGCCTGCGGTGCGACAGAACTTAGTCAAGGTGTGATGCCTTTTGAGCAGTGACGAACATTGGATTCGCTTGTAAGGCTTGCTCGAAGCAGCGAGTGGCAATAGGCGATAGCAATTGATGGTGACGATACGTTCCTGTCCGGGAGAGGTGGGAGCAACTTCATGGGGAAGAATCCCGCCCAGCAAAATCATGGTGTGCCCACGATCGAGCGGTACAGAGATTCCCGCGCTTCTGCCAGCCGCGCGAACCGTCGATAATGGCTCACGAATCAAATCGGGATAAACGACCAACTCGCCTGCCGGGCAATCCATCCGGCAGCTGGTGAGCGACGTGATGACTGCCAGATCGCACTGCTCAACATCGCGATGGACCGCGAGAAAATCTCCGGTCTCCTCGTAATACGAATAGGTCCCACAGCCTGACGCGGAAACGCCAAGTCCACATACGCTGGCCAGCGTGTCGGCCATCTGTTCGCACCCGTGCAGCCCCCAATGAAGATCGAGGCCAGGCCCTGATCGATAGGCCCGCGCCGGAAAGCCGCCCCGGCCCTCGGTTCCGTCCGAATCCGTCACCAGCATTCGTTGCGCCTCGATGCGCACATGGTCCGCCTCCGCTCGCAAATCCTGCAGCGTTGCTTCGTCGAAAAATCCGCGAACCACGAGATAGCCGCCGGCAGCGAACAGGCGAGACTGCAAGACCTCGGCCGGCGGGTCGAATTGCCAATCGAGAGCAGTCTCGGGTGGTAGCTCGGGTGGTAGCTCGGATCGTTGTTCCGATCGTTGATGGACCAGTTCAGTCGTCATCTGCAGCAAAGAGGCGGTCTCCGTGGTAGTTCAATCGGGCCGCGGTATCGGTGGCACCAGCGGCGTGCGATTCGGCTCCCGCACCGGTGGTCTCAGCGGCGTGCGATTCGGCTCCTGCACCGGGGGCACCAGCGGCGTACGATTCGGCTCTCGCACTGGCGGCCTCAGCGGCGTACGATTCGGCTCCTGTACCGGGGGCACCAGCGGCGTACGATTCGGCTCTTGTAGCGGCGCAATCAGTGGTGGCACAGTTGGCCGTTGTATCGGGGGCACCAGTGGCGGCACAGTCGGCCGTTTTGCAGGCGGTTCACTCGCGTGCTTCACGGGCAGCTGGATCGGTGGAACTGGTTCGATGGGTTGGCTAGGCGAGGACATTGGTTCATTCTCCGTTGGCGAGAGCCGGAAAAGCTTGTAGGCAAATTTGAGGTGAACCCGTTGGCGTCGCCATTATATCTGGATCCTGGAAATTGCCAACTGCCTGGATTCCACCGCAGGCGTCCTCTACACTGGCCCGGTGCGCGTAGTCTTCAGCTGTGAAAATACGACATACATGTGGTGGCAAGCGGAGTTCCTCCGCTACACCTATATGCAAGCAGGAATGCACGCGGAATTAACCGCCTTGGTGGCTGCCACGGAGGAGCCGGAGTTTCAATTCAGCTGTAACGCCGTCCGCGTCGCAAACTACAAGGATTCCGTTCCCAACGAGCCCCTGCTCGTCCTGAACAAGCCAGGTGGAATCGCGGAGTGGGCTGCGCAGGATGGGCCTCGCGATGAAACAGTTCTGATCGTCGATACTGATTCCATGTTTGTGCGTCCGGTAGTCGATCCCGGGCCACTGACAGCAGGCCACGCCTATTCCGAAGAACACGACTACATGGGTGTCGATATCCCCAAGAATCGTACAGTGATTGACCGTCACTGCAGACAGGAAGTGCGTGCCAGGGTTCAGCCAGTAGGAATCTACATCCTTATCAATCGGGGCTGCCTCGCGGAGTTGGCCCGTTGCTGGCTCCAGAAATCGATTGAGATCGCCGCAGATCCTGTATGCCGGGAAGCGCTCAGTGGCACAGGATGGCTGAGCGATATGTGGGGATATGCAATTGCCGCGGCAGAATTAGGAATTCATCATCAGCTGATGGGTTTTTCTCAGGTTACCGGTTCAAATTCGTTGGAGAATCCCATCACCCACTATTGCTTCCCCTTGATGGAAGACCGCAATGACTTCTGGGAGCCGGATACCCAGAAACCCATCCTCTGGAGTAAGTGGACTTACCAGCCGTGGGAGAATCCGCCGGATTTCTCGGGCACCACCATTGAAGGCGAATTATTGCTGGGGCGCCTGCGGGAGTTCGTTACCACACGCGACTAACCCTCGGGAAATGAGCGCTCGACTCCATCGCAAAACGATACCAAGGTATCTCCAATACCATCGTCTGATTGTTCCGCCTCCGCGCTTCTGGTGTGATGCGGTTATGCAGTCGGACGAGGAATGGAATGATCGATCAGGAACAAGAAAATCTGAATCGCGGCACGCTGACGGCTCCCACCTGTGATGACTCCGAGGATAGCCAATGCAGTTTTGTTCCCACCTCTATCGCAATTGCCTTGTGGACCATGATTCTTCTTGCCGGCCTGAGTTAGGGCAAGGGGTTGAAAACGCCGTCTCCATCGTCTCGCGACGCTCAACTCACAGTGAGCAGCTCTTCGAAAAATCCGCCTATCTGGCGTTCCCGGTCAACAAAGTGGATCTCCAGAATCCAATGGCGCTTCTGACCTTGCTCGTTCAGCGACCGCATTGGCAGATGGCTGTCCGGATGGACGTAAAGAGTCACCTTATCGCCTGAAATCTTTTCATGCGGAAACTGCCCGATCAGATGGCCGGCAATCGGCCCGCCGAACTCCCAGCCAAATTTGTGCGCAAGCGATTCCACATAAGCGAAGAACAGGCTCGCGGTGATGTCGGGAGTTTGCTCGAAGTATCGCTTCCCTTCCGCAAACGCGGCGCCCACGTCATCCCGTAATTTGCGCTTCTGTGGATCGGAACCGACAACGAATGTCCTTCCAAAATCGGCCTCCCAATCCTCAAAGACGGGCCCGAGATCGAGGAAAAGAATGTCGTCCTGACCAATCGTCAGGTCGGGCGGGTTCTCGGCGTAGGGCGCCATCGTGTTCCTGCCGGCGCGGATGATCCGCTTGTGCCAATACGTCGTGATGCCGTACATCTCTTTGGCCAGTTCGTAGATGTCCGCATTCAGCCGGCTCTCGCTGATGCCGGAACGAATCAGGCCGCGGCCCTCAATTTCGCGGAACAATCGCTCAGCTTTGCTCTGCGCGTTGCGAAGATCTGTAACTCGTTGCTCTTCGAGCGCGTCTATAGGAAGAGTGGCGTCTGACAATGGGACTGCACCTCAGTTTCTTGATAGGCCTCATGGTCAGTTTAATCGCCGGGGGTTTCTGCTGAGAAAACCTGCCGTTTCGCATGATATTTTTCCAATGGACATGTAGGAGAAGCCCAGTCGAGGTATCATGTTTTTCGCAGAGGGCATCCCCCTTCGGCTCAGTTCACTATCTGAGGAAACACGCTATGCATCGATATGCTATCCGCCCCGCCGTCCTGCTGCTTGTTGGAATCAGCTGCGGACTGTCAGCAGTCGCGCTTGCGCAGGAAACCACAACCACTACCAGCAAACCGACATCGGTGACGCGAGCTGTCAAGATCGACACGGCGCAGGTTGTTTATGTCTCGGGTGACGATGTTATCTTGAAGGACGGCGCTGGACGCCTCATGCTGCTTGCGCTCCCTGCGGGCACTCCGCTGATTGTGGACGGCAAGCCCACCGCGCTCAAGGACCTCACACCCGGCACAACGTTGGCTCACGTGCAGGCTCGTACACGGGTCGAGTCAGTCGTAACGACGGTCACGCAGATCGATGGCGAGGTGATCCAGGTCACGGCGCCCAAGTGGGTCACCCTAAAACTGGGAGATGGAACAGTCAAACGATACGAGATCCCCGCAGAGGCAACCTTTCAAGTGAACGGCAAGACAGCAACTGCATTCGAACTCAAGAAAGGCATGAAGCTCTCGGCCACGGCCGTGACGACAGGCGGAGTCAATACCCATACCGGTAAAGCTGCCGTCGTGGGTGAGACACCTCCGCAGGTAGGCGCCATTCTCATATTCAGGGGCAGATGAATGAATAGACCGGCGCCTCAGCCGGGTTCCTGGGAATCACGTCTGATATAAGTCGAGTCGATTGCCTTCAGGATTGCGGCATAGCGCGCACGCTCATGAGGCGACTCAGCGGTCCGGGCGAGTTCCGCCAACTCAAGCCTCGAAGGTTTGAGTTGGAGAGGCAGCTGGGTCCAATAGTATTTCAAGTCGTCGGACGGCCAATTAGCATAGGTCTTTTCCCAGGACCGTCTGCCGGATCCTGCAAATACCAGCGCGGCTGGATGGATAGGGCGCTGATAACTTTGAAATCGGCAGTCCAATGAAATCCGTATCCGATTCGATGTGTTGGGTGCCGCCTCGTGCACCGTGAGGCTGCTGAACAGCAGCAGATCGCCCGCATGGATCTCTGTGCCAACCCACCCATCGCCACGCTCAGTTCCCGGAGGGATACAACCAGTCTGTCCGGCGGTGGGCTGCAAACCAAATCTGTGAGAACTGTCCACCACCCGGAGCGGTCCCTGCTCTGTCGGACAATCGTGCAGTGGCAGCCAAGCGGTAAAGGTCTCTTCGTCTCCGGCCACAGCCGTGTGATCCTGATGAGCGGGTGTGATCGCGGGCGTGAAATCAGGAAAGATGAGGCGGCCTACGGGTTTTGGATGAATCAATAGATCCGGACCCACGAGCAGCTTCATCACATGCTGCAACACGGGGTGATGCGGCAACCTATGAAAGGCTGGCAGTGAGAAGACCTGGTCGTAGACGGGTTTAAAAACGGCGTCATCCTCGCAGCAAACGGCGCGGCGGTTTGCGATTCGATCAAGCGGATTGCTCTCGGAGCATAACCAGCCCGCCTGCTGCAGAACTGCCGTAACGTCTCCCAGAAGCGGATTCAGGTCTTTGGGAGAAAGCAGTCCTCGAATCATCACGTAACCATGCGCGTCCATCTGTGCTCTTAGATCGACGGAGTTAAGCGCGATTCCATGGACGTCCCTCGCTTTGATCTCGTGAAGCGGCTTCGTCGCTTTCAAGCGAACTCCAGGTTCGCTTCTCTGCTGATCAATAGCTGTCACGCACTGAGAGTATCCTTAATCCCGTCTCGTGGTGTCAGGAGGTTGTCACCAAATTGTCTTCTTTGCGGGTTTGCGAAAACTTACGAGGCACAATTACCAGCCCATTTGCCGCATTCGCTCCAAGATGAGCGCACTGTATTGATTCATGCGCGCGGGCCGTCGCTTCAGCGGAGCCGGTAGGATCGCGGCGAGCCGTGCGGCCTGTTCCCGGTCTGTATTCCTGGCCGCAGTTCCGTCGTAAGCATGACAGGCCGCGTCCGCACCGTAAATCCCGGGTCCCCATTCGACTACATTGAGGTAAATCTCCAGAATGCGCTGCTTGCCAAGAAAGAGCTCGGCGAACGGCACCAGCGTAAACTCCACGCCTTTTCGGAGGAACGAGCGGCCCGTTCCGAAGAAGAGGTTCTTTACCAGTTGCTGTGTGATGGTAGATGCTCCGCGGGTGCGGCCGCCCTCCCAATCCTCGTCGGCAGCGATTTGGATCTCGTGCCAATCGAAACCATGGTGTTGGTAAAAGCGCGAGTCCTCTGCCGCGACAACAGCGTGCTGAAGATTGGGCGAGATTTGGCTGAGAGGAATGAATTTGTAGCGTTTGCGATACGGCGTCTGGTGGAGCCAGGCCTGCACGCGGCGCTGGACCTGCACTGCAGTGGTCGGTGGATCCACCCACCGCGCGGTCAGAAGCAGCAGCGCGAGGAGCAACCACAGAAGCGCCACACTAAGGGCGAACCATGGAGCAACGGACCGGAGGACATCCATGCGAAATCGGATCCCGGGGTGTGTTTCGAGGCTATCTGTCACTTGTCAGGATCATAACCGGTGCTGACTACCGCTTGTGCGTCGCGCTCTCGAAGGGCATCCGCGTGGGTACTCGGCGCTTTAACTCCGGAATTCGGGAAGCCCGACGGGCGCACCGCAGATCCCTCCGCTCCGCTACGCTCCGGTCGGGATGACAATTTTGTCTGGGAGCGCCAAGTATGGTTTCCAAGATGAATTGTCATCCCGACCGAAGCGTAGCGTAGCGGAGGGATCTGCGGTGCGCCCGTCGGGCTTCCCGAATTCCGGAGTTCTCACGCTCCCTATTTTGTTTGGTAGCAGCCGATGTCTATCTTTCCGGATTTGACGCGCGGGGAGCCTTCAAGATCCAGTTCTCCCACTGGCACTCCGTCGGTCGTGCCTGCGGCAATCGCGGGAGAATCTGATCTGCAGATGAAAATCCTTGGCGGCGTCAACAAAATGCGGATCCAGAAAACGGGAATGACGGTCATTTCCCGTTGACTGAACATAGTTGTCGAATCCTGTCACGGTGGCGGAAGAGGCTCCCCATGTGCTCGCCTTTGATCCGGAAGCACAGTAATAAAGATTGTGATCGATCATGACGGGCGGCTGGCTTTGTTCGACCTGCGATTTGTTCACGTGCGATCAGGCAGCGGGGCCCCGCGTAGACGATGTTGTTCGCAAAAATATTGTCCGCCATGTTCCATTGCATCTGGAACTCACCCGACCCTGTGCCCGACGTATCGTTGTCGTAGAGCGTGTTGTTGACCACGGTGCAGTGCTCGGTGTGTCCCCGCTCGGGCGCATAACCCCCGATGGAAACACCCGCGGTATGGCAGTGATAGATAAGATTATTTCGCGCAGTGATGTAACTGGTGGCGCGGTCCTTGTGCTCACTGGCCAGTTCGATTCCAAAGTCCACATCGTGCATGACGTTCTGCTCGATCAGGATTCTGGTGCCGCCGTCCACGTAAATACCATCGGAGTTTTCGTCGTTGCCATATGCCGGATTGCCGCGCGAAGTAATGTTGTAAACCAGATTGCCGCTGACCACTCCGTCGCGCGCCTGGTCAACGGCAGGGTCGGGCGCGGTGCGCTCGAAACCGATGACGTCGATTCCAATGTTGTTGTTGTCGTGGACGACATTGTGCGTGATGCGGAAGTTCGTAACGTTCCCGTTCACTACCAGCGATTCGCTCGAACCGGTTTTGAGATGATGCACTTCATTGCCGTCAATGACTAGGTCACTGATCGGAGTCTTGGCGTCGGTACCGTATACAGCAATGCCAAACCCGTTGCCGCCGTGTCCCGGAGCATCACGCCCATCAAAAGTCTGCTCAATGTGATGGACGTTGTTCTTCAGCAGCTCTATATGGGAGCCGGCGCCCATAACACTGATGCCCAATGGAGTGAGCCGATGTTCGGCGGTGCGGTAGTTGCGAATTTCAAAGCCTTCGATCCTGACGTAGCTCTGGTTGTGAATCGTCAGTATGGCCGCTTCTGCCATCGGGAGTCAAATGCTCTGCGTCGAGAACGGCCGTCTCGCCGGGATAGCTTCGAAAAGTAATGAATCCATCCGTCGCGTTGCCGGATGCGTTGATGGTTACGAGCTCTTCGTAGATTCCACCCCGCACATTGACGGTGCTACCCGCACGCACCGTGTCTGCGGCATGTTGAATGGTGCGCCAAGGTGCCGCTTGCGTGCCGGGATTCGAATCATTCCCGGTCTTCGACACGTAGAAGGAGGAGTTGGACTGGCCAAAGGCCCCGGACGACGCACACCGATAACAAAATAAAAGACAGAAATTTCACGCTCGTCCTCCCAAGAAAACACAACGCTAGCTTGTAACACTGTTCATTGTGGCTGCGCTTCTACAAGCAGATTTCCGGTGAATTCAATCGGCAGATGCGCATTGTGTCCTGACACCATCCCCAGGCTTTTTCCTGTGACGTAGTCCACGACACTGTAGTTGCGGTCTTCGAGGCCGCGCAGTTCGACTGACCCCTTCCACTGTTTTGCAAAAAAGGCGTAGTACATGGTCTGGTCTTTGCGGATGACATGCGTCTCCGGCAGCATCGAAGCCGATGTCATAGAGCTGCCCCAGATATTGTCCTCTGCGACAACATCTTTTCGCGATAGATGCGAAGCCACTTTTCGAATTCCTTCTCGCGCTCAGGAGTCAGATCGGATTTGCCCTGCTTTGTGACTAAGAGACGGAAGAACAAACTGCGTTCCCACGACGCCTCCTACGCCCACAGTGGACGCAAAGTCGTTGCCACCATCGCTCAGTTCGACGTGATCGCCGAAGAATGGAACGTTGTCTCCCATCAGGGCCTTTAACGTTTTCGCCTTGGAGCGAACTTGAAAGGAACTTTCCGGGTCGGAAGCCACCGACATATTGAAGTGCGGCATGGTGAAAAAGGAGTACCCCGTGCCGCAGGGGCAGAACTCCACCAGTGCCCCAGGCTTTACAGACTGTGCGGTTTCGTAAATTGCGCGAAAGAAATCCGGCAGAGCTTCGACCGAGTCCTCCGGCTGTGCGTGATGGTGAGCAGGGTTGTAGCAGGCCGGAACTCCGTTCATGTCCTGGCCATCGAGCTTCAGCCCGTCAAATCCCCAATCCACCAGGATTTTTCGCACCAATGCCTTGTGGTACTCCACGACGCGGCGGTCCGCTGGGCACAAATAGTAGGAGTTCCACCAGGAAACTTTTCTCGTGGAGCCATCACGATTCAATAACTCGTAGTCGGGATGATCCCGCAGCAGTTCCGAGTCTGGCACAGCGCTGAGCGGTGACCACCAGAGCTGGGCCTTGAATCCTTCCTGGTGAATACGGTCAACCAGGGCCTTCATGTCAGCGTCTCCGTGGGGGAATTTCTTGGGATCGAGCGCCCAATCGCCCACATTGTTCTGCCAGCCGTCGTCGAGCGTGACCCACTTGAATCCCAGTCGCTTTACGGTCGGAAGTGTGTCATACACCTGCTTAGGCTGCACCGATCGGCCATATCCCCATGCGCACCAAATGGCGCCGAAAGCGGCGTCGGGAGCTGTGGCCATTTGGAAACCTTGTTTCATCATGAAGCGCCGGTAGTCGGCGAGCGCGCGGAAGTAGTCTCCCTGGTGGACGGCGACGAAGGTGCGAAACGTATGAAAACTTTCGCCGGGCTCCTAATGAGATAGCTTTGGTGAAGCGTACAGCGATTTTGGCGTCCGCAGCATCGGGCATGGATACCGGCAGGGAAACAAGCTTCGGCCGCGGCTCGACGTGTCCCACAGCCATGCCAACGTCCCGCCGCCAGACATCGACAATCGGCGTGCCGCCGCCATAGTCGCTGGCATTCATGCCTTGATAATTCTCCTGCTGAAAATTGGTGTGCAGCGGCAGGACCCAGTTGGGACGTTTCTCGTAGGAGCCACTCTGGTAAGACCAGAAAGCGGGCGCGCCCGCTCCGCGTTGGGCGTTCATGGTGTATGCGTTGTTGGTCCAACTTTTGATTGCGAGCTTGGAGGTTCCGGTATTGGTGTACTGGACATCAAAGAACGCCATCGCGGGAAAGTCGTCGTATACCGTGACGGAGACCCTCTTTGTGAGCGTTCCCGCCTTTCCCTCCACGGTGAGCCGCTCACCTTCACCGAAAGTGTCTTTTGTGCGCTCGTGTGTTTGCGAGGTCAGGAGGAATCCGGTCCAGAGCTTGTCGGCGGTGGTCACAGTCTCAGAGGCAGTGAACGGCCCCAACACGGTCTCCTTCTTGTCGAAACAGGCAACCACCCGGCTGCGCAGGTGGTTATCGAACTCAATGCGGATGTTGCCGCCTTGAATCTGCGGATTACCGCTGGGAACGTCCGCGGCTACAGCGAATGAAGAGGCCGCCAACACAGTGGTGCAAACAATCCAAAGCATGCACAGGGAGTCTCGATCCGGCAGTCCGATAGAAACACAACTTATCGTTGAAAGCGAAATGTCGTAGCACAGATAACGGAAATGCAACGAGAAGTAAAGCGTGACGTAAGCGCAATGCGAGCTTTGCCGTGCAAAGTACAAAGGATTTCGGCGTCCAAGAGGGTGTGGATCCGCAGCAATCACTCGGCATCGCTCAGGATGCAAACAGGTAACGTTGTGCCTCCATGGATCTCGCTTGAATACAGAGCTGAATCCAGCGCTGCACCCGGAAATCAGTTTTCATCGAAAATCGCTGGACAAACGGAAATAAAACCATATGAATAGTAATCTTCCGATAGTTGTTGAAGGCGCGAATTGAAATGCGAAATATACGTGAGGAGATCACTCCGAATGCAACGTAGAGACTTTCTGAAGAGCACCGTCGCTGCTGCCGTAGCTGCAGAACTTGGAATGGGTAAAGCGCAGGCCAAGGTTCCCGCCCACAATTGGGGGAACTTCGACTATCGGCTCCGGTCCCCAGGTGACCGATCGGCTCAATCAGGGTCCGTTCCCTCAATATCCACCGGATGCGGTTATTCCCACCGACGATGTGGTGATGACGACGACTCCCTCGGAAGACGCCGTGCCGAGCTATGGCAAGGGACTGGTCACCTATGTCACAGCAGACAGTGGCACCGGGGAAATCAAGTCAGACAATATTCCGCAAGCGATCGAGGATTTAGCTCGTTTTCCCTTAGGCCAGCAGCTTTACATCCGCCCGACGTGGAGAGAAGTGCAGCCGAGGCCCGGACGCCTGGATTTGCCCGACTACGTGAAGCTGGTTTTTGCATTGGCGAAGAAAAACAACAAGCGAGTCGGATTGCGCATTCAGATGTGCGCCCCTGACTATACACACGAACCAGCCCTGCCGGATTTTGTCCTCGAGAAAGTGCCGAAAGTGGATCTCGTTGCTCAGCGATCAGGAAAGCAGCGCCGCAGCGAAAAAGATTTTTGGAGAATCCGCATTCGCGTTATCAGCCCCGGTATGACGATCCGTTTTTTCAGCAGGCATTCAAAGAACTGGTTGGGCTGCTGGCGGCGGAATTCGATGGCAACCCGCTCGTCGAGTATATCGACACCTTCATGTACGGCTTCTGGGGTGAAGGGCACACCTGGCCATTCGCCAACAATCCTTTCCCTGACTACCAGACAGCAGAGCGGACCTGGATGAATATGCTCGAAGTCCAGCTCGAGCACTTTTCGAAGACTCCTCTGCTCACCAATACGCAACCGGATTTTAGCCGGGTTGGTAATTCGGAACTGCTGGACCGCACGGTCCGCAGCAACAATTGGATTCGCAGCGACACCATCTTTATCGAGAACGAGCAGATTGAAGCGCTCAGCAACCGGCCGCCCTGGATCGCCGCCTTGCTCGAGCAAGGGCTTCCCGGAAAACCTCCTGATCCGAGCGCTGCACTAGGAAGGGATATCTCCGGCAGAGAACATGATCGCTCATGTGATCGATGTCGGGGCGAATTACTTTTCGCTGTGGAACTTTCACCAGATCAGCGCAAAGAATCTGATGAGCTACTACCAGGCTTATCCGGCAGCGTTCGACCGGATCAATCGCCGAATTGGCTATCGGGTGAGGCCGTCTTTCATCTGGAGCTATCAGGGACGACAGTTATCAGGGGCTGATCGTCGGCTTCGCAAATGACGGCATCGCAGGTGTACCAGGCGTATTGAGGGTGACCGTGGAGAGCGCAGGACGGAAAGGTACTCAAGAGCGGTTGTCTGGACGCCGGCTACCCGTTACCGGGCAAGATTCGGCAGGCGCAGTTCGTGCTTCCGAACGTAACCGATTGGAAAGGATTGAAACTTAGAGCTGAGATTGAGGTAAAGGGAATGCGCTATCCCGTGCCGTGGGCTTGTCACCAGAAGCTGAACGATGACGGCTCGCTCACACTGCGTCCCAACCTCCGTCAGCAGGTCTAGGTTCCTTCCCCCGCATGAATGCGGGGGCTCCCACCACTCCGTTGCCCGTGCGACCTGGTCGCGTCACGACGAGCGCTATCCGGCGAATTTATCAGTCGCTGCGACCAGGGCACGGCTGTTCGGTGGGTCGCTGGCGCTATGGCCGCCGTCGGCGGTGATGATAAGGTCGGCTTCGGGCCAGGCGCGGTGGAGTGCCCACGCGCTTTCCATGGGGCAGACAACATCGTAACGGCCCTGCACAATGACACCGGGGATGTGGCGAATCCGCGAGGCGCCGCGAAGCAGTTGGTCGTCTGTCTCAAGAAAGCCCTTGTTGATGAAGTAGTGGGCCTCAATCCGCGCGAATGCCAGGGCGAACTCATCCTCCAGGTAGTGGCTGGTGAATGCCGAGTCAGGCAGGAGCTTCGAGGTGGCACCCTCCCATCCGCTCCAAATCTTTGCTGCGGACAGGCGCTCGGCGGGATCCTCGCTGGTAAGGCGACGGTAGTAGGCCGCAAGCAGATCGCCGCGCTCGCTCTCCGGGATATGGGCAAGATACGGCTCCCAGGCATCGGGAAAGAGAACGGAAGCACCGCGTTGGTAGAACCAGTCAATCTCCTGCTTGCGAAGCAGAAAAATGCCGCGCAGGACGAGTTCGGTAACGCGCTCGGGGTGCCGCTCGGAATAGGCCAGAGCAAGGGTCGATCCCCAGGACCCTCCGAATACCTGCCATCGCTCAATCCCCAGATGCTCGCGGATCTTCTCGATGTCGCCGACGAGGTCCCAGGTCGTGTTCGCTTCGAGCGATGCGTACGGAGTGCTCTTGCCGCAGCCACGCTGATCGAAATTGATGATGCGGTATTTCTCCGGGTGAAAGTAGCGGCGCTGTTTGGCGTCGGAGCCGCCGCCGGGGCCGCCATGGAGAAAGACCACCGGCTTACCGGAAGGGTTGCCGCTTTGCTCCACGTAGATCTCGTGGATGGGCGAGACCTGGAGCTGACCAGTGCTGTAGGGTTCTATTTCTGGGTAAAGCCACGTGACCGGGTCCTTCGATATCGATGCTGAGTGGTTGGGCATGTTGAGCAGTATATCTTTGCGGTGGCACAGGATGGCCCCCTTCAGGAGGCTCTTCTTATCTCCTTCACTCCGAGATTGAGCCGCCGTCGCAGAAGGAGCCGCAACGTTCCACCGTCCATGTAACCGACTTTTGCGGCAATCTCCTCGACGCTTGCCTTACTTGTCTTCAAGAGGTGCACCGCGTGTTCGACACGCAGACTTTGGAAATAGGACATCGGAGTCTTGCCAAGAACGCTATGTAGACGCCGGGTAAGCGTCCTCTTGCTTGCGCCTACGGCCTTCGCTGCACTGTCGAGGGAAAATCCACGTGCCAGCCGCGCACGCGCCCAGCGTTCGAAGAGGTGTACAAGCGGGTCGGAGTGCATCAGGTGATCCGTTAGAGCATATGCAGTCTGCGAAGGCCGGGAATCGACAATGAGATATTTCGCTGTAAGCGAGGCGAGTTCCGGACTAACACCACGTATGAGCCATAAGGCTAGGTCCATATGGGCCAGAGCAGCTCCGGCGGTTACCACGTTTCCCGACTTGACCACCATGTCCGATTCGTCGAGCAATACCTCTGGGTATCGTTCGCGAAACATGGGCGCCAGCCACCAGGTGGTGGTCGCGCGCTGGTTGTTGAGCAGACCAGACTCAGCCAATACAAAGGTCCCAGCACACGCGGCGCTCAACGTCACTCCGTCGTTTGCCCACTTTCGAAACGCCTTCGCAGCATCGCGTATGTCAGGCCTGGCCAGAGCTGCTTTCAGCGTAACGGGCGTCTTACATGCAATTGCCGGGACGATCACGTAATCGGGCGTTTTTCTTCCCACTGGCTGAATCGGGACCTTCAAGCCGTGTGACGTTTGCACTGCCTTTCGCATGCCTACGATCTTGAATTCGAACCGAGGAACAGCGATTCCAGTCATCCCAATCACTTCGTTCGCGGTTTGGAATGCATCCAGAATGGCCGACAAGCCTAGATCGAAGACACCATCGAGTGCAAGTACATAAACACGCATGGCTCATTTGATACCAAATATGGCATTTCTGCCAATGGTTATCTCGCCCGCCAAAGCCTAGATTGAGAAAGAGCCAATTCTGGCGAAAAGGGGAACGATGAAGAACATTACAGTTGGCATTTTTGTCCGCCTGGAAGCGAAGGCCGGCAAAGAGGAAGAGCTCGCTGCATTCTTAAAGCAGGGACTCGAGCTTGCGAATCAGGAAACGACGACTCCCGTGTGGTTTGCGCTTCGGCTCGGAAACGGAAGCTTTGGCATCTTCGACGCTTTCGCGGATGAAACAGGACGGCAAGCTCATCTCAACGGACCCATTGCCAAAGCGCTGATGGCGCAGGCTCCCATTTTGCTCGCCGAGCCCCCGTCGATTCAGCGGTTCGGGATCACGGGCGCTAAGCTTCCCTAGCCATCCGTCAGGATTTTCAAGTTCGTTTGAATCATGTTTTTGAAAGGGCACCACAATGAAGCATCCACTACAGCATCTCGCCTATGTTACTTTGCTGGCTGCGCTGGCAACGCCATACACAGTCCGGGCCGAGGCGAATGCCGCTCCTCCGATTTCCGGCGTCATAGGAAAACTCCAGTCATTTACGGGTAGTTCGCTTGATGTCATGACAAGTTCGGGCGCAGTCCACATCGATGTCAAACAACCACTCACAACCTATAAACAGATACCCTCTGATTTGAGTCATGTTGCGGCTGCACCTTATATCGGCGTCGCGTCGACCGAACAGGCAGACGGAAAGCAGGTGGCGAAGCAGATCTTCATATTTCCCGCGGAACTGAGGGGAGCGGCGGAAGGCAGCGTACTTACGGATCCCCCAGGTGCAACGACCCACAGCAGAATGACCAACGGCACGGTCTCTCGCGCTTCCGTATCGCACTCACGCATGACCAACGGAACCGTGGAAACAGGCAACGGCACCACGCTTGTCGTTCGCTATCAGGAAGGTTCCCAGACAATCTCCATACCGTCGGATGTCCCAGTCACAGTAGTCGTACCTGAAAAGGTCACTTTTAGCGCAGGCGATGTCGTCTACGCGACGACTCAGAAACTGCCGGACGGAACACTGGTGACGGACAAGGTCTTTCAATTCATTCCGGCCGCGTCGCACTGAACCGAACCGTTGAGATTGCAACGCGTGAACCCTTCAGTGTTCCCTCACTGTGAACCGAGGTCGACGAGCACGTTACCGGTACAGCCAGCCGTGCTCGTCGTCAAAAGGCACCATATCTTGGTGCGCTGGAGTCACTGGCTGAACGTGCCCCTCCTTCTTGGGCTTGTTCTGAGCGGCATCTCCATCTACTGGGCTTCGCCGATCTATCAACACACACCAGATCCGAATACGGGAAACTTCGATGTGGCAGCGGATATTGGAATCTGGATTTGCGCCCATATGCCTGGTCAACACCATTACGCTAGTCCACCCGACTGGATTTACAACCACATGAGCCTCGGACCGGGTATGTTAGCGCTGGCTCTGCAACTGCATTGGTTGTGTGCTTACCTATTCATGTTGAACGGCATGGTGTACATTGCAGGGCTTGCCATGGGAAAGGGATGGCGCTCCTTGCTACCGCGCCGGCCGGATCTGCTTGACACGCTTAGGATGCTTCGATATTACCTCGGCTTTCCCTTCGCGAAACTGGCGCGTTCTGAATGGCGGCACCCCAGGTTCAACACAAAGTACAACGCGCTCCAGCGTGCGGCATATTTCTCTGTTCCGCTTGCCGGGTTTCTTTCCCTTGCCACAGGCTGGGCGATTCATAAGCCGATACAGTTTCACTGGCTGGCTGCGTTATTTGGAGGCTTTGACACCGCGCGTATATGGCATTTCTGGCTGATGTGGCTTTTCATTTTCTTTGCCGTGCCACACGTGACTCTGGTTCTCGCCAACGGCTGGGATACGCTGCGCAGCATGATCGTAGGTTGGTCAGCAAGAGTTGATCGGCCGGAGGTCATCGCAAGTGAATAGTACGGAAAAAAGCGACCAACCCGCCTCCGCGAAAAGGTCGCAAGGCTTCTTTGGGGAGCAACCTCTCCCGATAGTAGAGATGCCTCCCCGGGTTTTGCGTTTTCAGACCAGGCGCGACCTTTTGTTATTGAGCGCCGGCGCGGTGGCGGCGGCCGCAGGTGCTGGATTTCTTTCGCCACAAAATACCCTGAATCGCCTGGGTGTGGGCCGAGTGATGAATTCGCCGGGGAAGGAGTGGTTGCTTAACAAAGCGGTTCGTATCGACGATGACGTGGCCGAAGCACTCTATTCGCGACATCGTAGGGTGCCAACCTACACCAGATCTCAGATTACCCCGATCAAGAACAACTACAACGGAGCCACTCCTGACCCTGGCTATATACCGGGATGGAAATTGACCATGGAGGGGCTCGCTTCCGGCTTGACCGCCTCTCTCGATATTCGGAGGCTCCTGAATCTCTTCCCGATGCATGAGCAAATAACCCGGCTGGTTTGCGTCGAAGGCTGGAGTGCGATCGCGTGGTGGGCTGGTGTCAGATTCGATGATCTGTTTCGTGCCTACCCGCCGATATCGCAGGCGAAATGGGCTCGTGTGGAGTCGTCTGTCAATCTCGACGCCTCGGGGAATCCTGATCCCTACTTTGTCTCGATTGACCTGGCGACGGCGCGACATCCGCAGACACTGCTTGTCACACATCTTAACGGTCAGGTCCTCACGGTGGAACATGGAGCCCCTCTTCGTCTTCTGGTGCCCGTAAAGCTTGGCTTGAAGAACGTGAAGGCCATTACCCGGATCACCTATTCCGCGGAAGAGCCAAGGGATTACTGGGCTCGATTTGGGTATTCCTCCTACGACGGAATCTAGTGGCATCACCGGAGCGGGCAGCATTGAATTTAAGAGGAGCAATGATGGCAAGCAAAGGAACAGTTATTGTAACGGGTGGCTCACAAGGGATCGGAGCTGCTATTGTTCGAGCGTTTTTAGATCGCGGATATTCCGTCGTCGCAACTTCGCGAAAGATTACCCAGGCTGGGCTCAGCGCATCTCCGAATCTGGTGCTCATAGACGGAGACATCGGTCACGCTGCTACAGCTCAAAAGGTGGTCGACGCTGCTGTTGAAAAGTTCGGCTCGATTGATGTTGTTGTCAACAACGCCGGCATTTTCTCGGCGAAGCGTTTCACTGACTACAGCGCCGACGATTTTCGTGCCCTTGTGTCGACGAACCTTGAAGGCTACATCTACATTACCCAACTCGCGGTCAAGCAAATGCTCGCTCAGAAGTCAGGTGGAAGCGTCGCTACCATCACATCTTCGCTGGTTGAGAATCCCATCGGTGGTTTGCCTGTGTCTTTTCCGATGATCACGAAGGGTGGTCTCGAGGCCATCACACGCAGCCTGGCCTCTGAGTACGCGAAGGAGCACATTCGCTTCAATGCGGTCGCGCCAGGAGTCGTTGACACTCCTCTTCACAAAAACAACCCAAAGGATTTCCTGAAGACCCTCTCCCCGATGGGGACGATCTCGACTGCGGAGGAGGTTGCAAGTGCGGTCGTTTATCTCACCGAATCGCGCCAGATCACCGGGGAGGTGTTGCACGTGGATGGCGGGGCGCACAACGGTAAGTGGTAAGCAGGCGGGCACGCGAGTTGCGCGGAGCAGCGGTGGACCAAGCGTGAGCCGTGACGTGTCCGCTAACGCCCTGGAGGTCGTTTCAGCGCCGGATGAATCATCTGATTCCCGGGGGGCGATATCCTGAAACAATGGATGCACATCTTACCCTGGCGACGACAGCCTCGCTGATTGCCGATCCGGCGCGGTCCGCCATTTTGCTTGCGTTGCTTGACGGGCGCGCGGTTGCGGCCGGAGAGTTGGCGCGGCGCGCGGGGATCTCAGCACAATCGGCCAGCATGCACCTGGCCCAACTGCTTCAGGGCGGTTTTGTCGAAGTCGCCTCGCAGGGGCGGCACCGCTATTACCGGATTGCGTCGCCCGAGGTGGCCCATGCTATCGAGGCCCTTGGGGTCATCTCGAGTCCGCGAAAGCGCCAACCTATTGGCGAGAGCGAGTCGATCCGGTACGCGCGAACCTGTTATGACCACCTCGCAGGGGAACTCGGTGTGGCCCTCGCTGACTTTCTGCAGCGGCGTGAGTTGATTCTGCCCTCCACAGAGCGGGAATACGCTGTTACAGAAGACGGTGAGGTGTTCCTGAGCCAATGGAGCATCGATGTGGCTGCGCTCAGAGGTGCGCGCAGGGTCCTCGCGCGCCGGTGTCTCGACTGGACGGAACGCCGCGATCACGTGGCAGGCGCAGTCGGCGCGGCCATCTTCAAGCGAATGCTCAATTTACGGTGGATCAAGCGCGACCGCGGCAGCCGAGTTGTGCACGTGACCGCAACCGGGAAGCAGGAATTGAAGAGGTTTCTCGGGGATGCGTCCGCTCTCGATGCTTCAGGCAGGGCTGAAACATCCGCGGCTGTTTTGGGCTCATCCTACGTGCATGCCACAAACACAAGAAGAACCCAAATTTGAAACGATTGCGCCGAACATCCTCTACTTCGGGAATCCAGTTGCATTGATCAGCTCGATCAACGAGGACGGCACGCCGAACCTTGCGCCGATCTCCTCCTTCTGGGCGTTAGGGTGGACGATGACCCTTGGCCTGCTCAGCGAAACCAAAACTCTAAAGAATCTTGAGAGGCGGCCCGAGTGTGTGGTCAATGTTCCATCACCGGATTTGTGGCGCCAGGTGGAAGCACTTGCCCCGCTCACGGGCCAGAACCCTGTCCCTGAAGACAAGAGCGACAAATTCCGGTTCGAGAAAGATAAGTTTGCAGCCGGGTCCTTCACAGCTCTGGCGAGCGAAGTCGTTTCAGTCCCAAGAGTGAAGGAGTGTCCCGTTCAATTGGAAGCAATCACGCGTTCGATACATGCGCTCGTAGGCGAGCCTCGCGTCCACAAATTGGGCGGTGCAGCATCGGTGGAGGTCGAGATTCTGCGGGTCCACGTACGGCACGAATTCGTCACGGGCGAACATTACGTCGATCCGGAAAAGTGGCAACCCTTGATCTACAATTTCCGGCACTACTTTGGTCTCGGAATCGAGCTCGGCAGCACGTTTCGCGCCGAGGTGTAGAGACCCTTTCGCCAGCAATCGTGTCGCCCGAGTCATCCAGACGAACCCGAGGAGAGTTTTTCATGTTTACGCTGTGCATCCGATATACCCTCAACCCAAACCGGCTTGCCGACTTCAGAAGCTACGTCGAATCTGAGCTGCAAGCGATTCGCCGTAGCGGCGGAAAGATCCTCGGATACTTTCTCCCCACCGATTTTTCCGGTCCTACGAATGAGGCATACGGTTTGATCGACTTCGTGTCACTTGCAGACTATGAACGGTATCGCGAAGACCTGGCAAAGGACGCTGATCACAAGCAAAACGTCTCACGGCTTGAGTAGAGCGGGGCCGTGCTCGCGACGAACCGCTCGATGATCCAACCAGTTCAACAGGACTGAAACGCCCTCCAAAGCGATCAATGGCCCCTGGCTGCGACACCCAGGTGATCATGGTTGTAAGGCCGGCCTCAAAAATCCAGGGCTAAAGTCTGCGCAAAAAACTCTGCGTAAGAACTCCAGAATTTGGGAAGCCCGAAAGGCGCACCGCAGAGCCCTCGGCTCCGCTCGGGATGACAATTTTGTCTGGGAACGCTAAGTATAGTTTCCAAGATGAATTGTCATCCCGAGCAGAGCCGAGGGCTCTGCGGTGCGCCTTTCGGGCTTCCCAAATTCTGGAGTTCTTACGCAGACTCTAAAGCCGCGTAGAATAGAGTTCGATGGAAGATGAATCGACCGAAACTCCCGGAAAACCGCCCGAAACCGATTGGGCTGATCTTCGTGCCAAAGCTGCCAAGCTCGGCATTACGCTGAGCCAACTTCAACAGCAGCAGCGCGAGCAGGAACGAAGGCGTGCGAATAAAAGAGCACCCCGGCCCAACCGGGACTAGCACGTCGCTCGCATCGTCATTCCAGAGATGTGACCATCCATACAGTTTACGTTGACAAGTTTCAAGACCGGGACACCCGCGATATGGCCGCCTCGTGGGCTTTCACAGACCGATGGATGCCGCCCGATCAGTTAAATTTACGTTTCCGATCATTTCGCCGGTCCCAAATCCGGCCTGAAGTATCTAAGCCTCTGTTATTCGGAAATGCGGGGGATAAGGGCGGCTTGCTGTCCTGCGCGCCGGAGGACAGAAATGCGGCAAACAGTTGACTCTTAACAGAGGGAAACAAAAAAACGAACGAGTACGCAATTGATCCCACGGCAAAACACATGGTCAAACTCTGCACTTTACTGCTATTTTCTCTGCTGCTGCCGAGCGTACTTGGGGGCCAAGAGACTCCCCAACCGGATCCGTCATCAACTTTGTCACTGCAGATAGAGCCCGAGAGCAGCAAGCCGCCGCGCCAGCCTGCCAACGCCATCTCTCAGGAGCTGGACTACTACATCAGACACACGGCTTCCGTTAAGCCCAATCCCCTCCTGCACGGTTCCCTGTTCGATTACGTTCCGGACCAGGTCACTGACGCTGCACGCTGGCTGTTTGAGTGGGAGAGCCTGAAGCTTGGACTCACCTACACTCTGTTGAACCAATATGCGATCGACACTCCTCCCGGGGTGCGCCATAACCAGGCGAGCGGCCGGTTTGACCTCTCCGGCGCGATGCCGCTTTACGAGAGCAATAGCACCGCCGGCTCCTTTTCGCTCCTGGTGCGCGGCAGCACGAATATCGGTATCAGCCAGCAATACAACTTAAGCGATGCGCTCGGCTCCACGACATTGATCAATTGCCTTTCCGGCTTCGGGGCAGCGCGTCCCATCTCTCTCAATCTGCTCTACTATCGGCAGGATTTTCTGCACAAGCGCCTCTCTTTCTACGTGGGCAAAATACACCCCAATCAACACATCACCCTGAGCATGTTCAACAATGACGAACGGAACCAATTTCTCAATGGTATGAACGACGGCTCGATCGCGGTGCCATCGGACGGGGCTTGGACGGGCGGCGCTGCGATGGAGATCCAGGCAACCCGGCATATTTACGTGCACGCGGTGACGGCTGACACCGAAGGGTCGCAACAAGGAAATATCAAGACCCTGGAGGACGAGAAATACATGAACGCGGTGGAGTTTGGTTGGTTCTCCGGCTGGCCTGGAAATAAAAATCATGTCTACCGAGTCACCTTCTGGCGAGATGACACCAAGAACCAGGGCAGCGGACATGGCGCGGAGATCGAATTTGACCATGAATTCGCAAACGGCCTGGTTCCCTTCGGACGCTTCGGGTATGCGACTTCGACGGGCACAACCCTGCGCATGGCCAATGGAGTGGGGCTCGCCGACACGCATCCATTCGGCCGGCGGGGCGATATGCTGGCGGGCTCGCTCACGTTTACACGCCCCTCCGATCTCACCAAGCCCCATGAAAATATCTTCGAAGCGTTTTATAGGCTGCGCCTCACGAGTCATAGCGAGATTGGGCCTGATGTGCAGGTGCTTGTCCACCCATCGAATCAACCCGCACTGCATCACACAGTGATTCTGAACACACGGATGCGCATCTTTTTCTAACGGTCCGTTTGGGATGTTTTTGCAGTTCCCAGGACGAGAAGCCGTGTAGGTGTTTGCGGGTCAATGAATGCCGATAAGTAAGCCGGCACTCATCCCAATCGATTGTTGATGACCCCGCGCAAAGCTGTAATCGTAAGCAGGTTCAAGGAACCAGCCGAAGCGGTGCCTGTGGGCTGGCCAAAACATGAAGTCACCGGCTACCTCACCCGCAACTGAGTTGGTTGCGCTACCGTTCTTGCGCACGTAAACCCACTCTGGGCCGACTCCGAGCATGAACTCTGCTTTGCGCGAGATGGTCCAGGGCTTTTTAAACAGCAGGTCAGTGTCCCATTCCGTCGAATTACGCGTAAAGAAGGGCGAAACCCCGGCTTCCAGTTCCAGCCAGTTCTCTATCGGCGTCGTCTCGACCGCAAAGTTTGGGGCAAACGTCGCTGCACCTCCGGTCACATTCCAGCTTGTCGCCGCACCGATCTCCAGGATGGCTACCGGATCTTTCTCTTCGGTTGCCGGTTCTGAATGGCTGGGAGAACGGTCCGGCGAGCTTTGCCCGTATACAGACAAGTTCAAAGACAGAGAGGCGCACGCCATCGCACACATCAAAACACATCTGGACCATCGCAGCGGTCGCAATGCGGGGCGCTTACCGGCAGCCACGCCGGTCACCATGCACGGGAGCCATCAGCTATTTGAGTTCCAGGCACGACGGTAAGCCTCATCCCACAATCATAAAGGGTGAGCTCGGAGCTAGTTGTTTCTCCGCTGCGCTGGAGTGTATGTACTGGCCAGCGCAGCAGACGAAGACGAGACCGTTCAGGCTTCTATGGGCTGCCCGGAGTTAAGCGGCTTTGCGAGCCAGCAAGCTCAGGAGGTTCTGTGCCGCGAGGGTTGAGGAAGCAGGATTCTGACCAGTGATAAGGCGGCCGTCAATGACGGAAAACGGCTGCCAGTTGGCAACCTTCTCGAAGATGGCTCCCAGCCGTAACAGCTCGTCCTCTACCAGAAACGGCACAACATGGGTCAGTTGCACTTGTTCTTCTTCGCCATTCGTGAAACCAGTCACGTGTTTTCCTTTCACAAGCGGAGCCCCCTTGTAGGTCACCCGATGAAGAACACCTGGGGAGTGGCAGACCAAAGCGACGGGTTTGCCGGAATTGTAGAAAGACTCGATCAACGCGATGGAGTCAGTGCTTTCAGCGATATCCCACATTGGGCCATGTCCGCCCACATAAAATATCGTGTCAAAATCCTCGGATTTCATATCCGCCAGCTTGGCTGTATGCGCCAGGTCGTTCTGCGCGGTCTTGTCCTGCTTGAAACGAGTCATCGCAGAAGTCTGATTTTCCGGCTCATCGCTCTTGGGGTCAACCGGTGGTTGTCCGCCCTTCGGCGATGCAAGCGTCAATTGAACGCCCGCGTCTCTAAAGACAAAGTAGGGGGCGGCAAATTCCTCGAGCCAGAAGCCGGTTTTTCGCCCGGTATTTCCGAGTTGATCGTGCGACGTAAGTACCATCAGGATTTTCATGTTGGTCTCCTTTATTTTCGGAATGCGGATCTCAATTGAATTTGTAGCATCACGCTGTTATCAAAGCAGAAGGAAACAGAAGCGAGCAATGAGACGAAGGTATTGGACCATACCCTGGTGTCGGGTTCGCGCAGCGACGCCGGACATGGCGTTGAGACGACGCTTGACCGATACCTTCGTCTCATTGCGCGACCCATTGTGTTCTGGCTGAATGAATGACAAGCGGCTGACTGCTATTTCGGGCTGCGAAAGGCGGAGATCACGCGGGATCGATCTGCGGTTTGTGGTGTTCCGAACAGAGGCGAGCGGCCCAGGGCGTAGACTTTCTCTCAAGTCCCAGTCCCATCAGACCACGAATTTAGACAGTGCCGAGGAGACGTCATGATCGAATCTTCTGATCTTCGGAATGCAAAGATTGCGCTTCGTCACGGAGCCGGCCAGATACCCGCACTCGGGTTTGGCACCCTGATTGCTGATCCAGCCACGACCATCAGTGCTACCAGAGGCGCGCTGGAAGCCGGATTTCGGCACTTCGATTGTGCGGAGCGATACCGGAACGAGCGTGAAGTAGGCGAGGCGTTAGAGGAGGGACTTGCCGTTGCAGGGATCGCGCGCGAGGACATCTTCGTCACGACAAAATTGTGGAACACCAATCATCGGCCTGAGCGTGTCGAACCGGCGTTCGATGGGAGTTTGGACAGACTCAGGCTCAAGTATCTGGACCTGTACCTTATGCATACTCCCTTTGCGTTTCACCCTGGGGATGAGCAGGATCCGCGAGATCAAGACGGAAATGTCATTTACGACGACGGTGTGACTTTGATCGACACATGGAGCGCGATGGAGGGTCTTGTGGACAGTGGCAAATGCCGCGCCATTGGATTGTCGGACATCGGCTTGAACGAACTGACGGCTCTCTACGAATCCGCGAGAATCAAACCGGCCGTGGTCCAGGTTGAGGCGCATCCGTATCTTCCGCAAACAGACCTTCTGGAGTTCTGCAAGGAGAAGGGTGTTGTGCTTTTGGCTTTTGCCCCGTTGGGTCACGGAATGAGGCCGGGCCCGCTCGAGGATCCGGCTGTGCTGGCAGTCGCCGCACGGGTTGGCAAGACCCCGGCGCAGGTGTTGTTGGCCTGGGCGGTGCAGCGTGGCACCGCTCTGCTTACCACCTCCAGGAATGCGGCCCGCGCACGGGAGAATTTGGCCATCGCAGCAATTCCGCAAGACGCACTTGATGAAATCGATCGAATTGAGACCAGACAGAGGTTCAATCAAGTAGTGCACACCGGCAGCCCGGGTTTCATCCCACAAGGCCGATGACTATGACATCCAAATCAACCCTGGAGGATTCCATGCAAGAGGAACAAATACGTGAAGCCCTGAACAAGCACTGGCAAGCGTCGGCAGCCGGCGATGCAAACACGGAACACGAAATTTACGATGAGAATTCCATTTGTGACTATCCTCAGTCAGGGGAACGAATCCTCGGGCGAAGCAATTTGCAGGCCTTGCGGAGTCATCATCCAGGCAAGCCATCGGGTTTCAAGGTCAAGCGCATTCTCGGGAAGGATGATCTCTGGATTACGGAATACACCATCACCTACCAGGGACGACCGGCCTACACGGTGAGCATTATGGAGTTCCGCAACGGTAAGGTCGTGCACGAGACACAATATTTCGCGGATCCGTTCGAGGCCCCGGCCTGGCGGAGCCAATGGGTTCAACGGATGCCTTGACCGCCGCCTTGAGGTCGTACTTATCGTGTGCTCTTGATAGACGGCCTGAAGAGTCTGCGTGAGAACAGGAAAAACAGCAGGTCCCTTCAAGGACGAGCCTTTTGGCACTTCTAAAATTCTGGTCTTTAGGTTTCGAGAGTCGACACTTCGCGCACTTTGCTTTGCCGTGTTTCGATGATTCGATGCGCAGCGTTTTGAGTTCCCATGGACTAAAAGAGACATCATGACTTAGCTGAAGCAAGGAGGATTCAATGTGCGCGGATGTGTGTTTCCCCGATCGTTCCTGCATCCGAAGGATCATCGCGTTTGAAGAATCTTCCGCCTGTTTGATGGCAAGCACCGAAATCGTACTGGGAGCGAACATCCAGAAAGGACTTTCTCCCATCCTTCGCTGCCACCGAATGCCTTGAATCCATCACGTACTCTGCCGGCGTCTGCAACTCATTTGCCAGCTGGTCGAGGTGCAGATCGGTATACTCCCGGAGCGACCGACAAGCCAGAAAATTCGCTCCTGGCGTCCCTGGTCCTGCCAGGCGTCAAGACTGTCCGGCTCGACCGGGCTTGGGTTATGCCGGGCATAGGGTGCGGATCGAATCAGGATGGTCCGCAGCTGCCCGTTCAGGCAATCATAGCTATAGGTCGAATTGTTCAAAAGCGCAACCGTGTAATCATCCCCGTTCTTCTTTCCTTGCACCGCCACCCAATCCTGATAGGGCTCTTCATTTCCGTTCGTGGCTTTTTCAGTCACGGCGCCTGGAACAGCGGCGAAGACCTTCGGATCGGTGAGCGCCGTTGGAATTTCAAGCTTCAGGATCTGTTCATGCTGTTGCCAATTGATGACAAAGTGCAGCTTGACTATGTCCGATTGCGGAAAGGTGAAGATATCGACGGCGATTTCCGATTGCTGCCAACGCAGCCTCTGGCGCGTGATTTTGAGCACCGGCCCATCTTCCACCACTTTGGACGAGACCAGCTCGGGCCGACCTATCTCCTGGCGGAATTGATCGACCCCATGTGACCAGGTATCGCTCGGATCAGCAATGGCGACCAATCCGATCTGCGAAGCGAGCAGTTCAGCGCCGCCCTGTGCTTTGAGCGAAGAGATCCCGAACGCGTTTTCTGAAACTGTAATCGAGGATCCATAGGCCGGGGCCGCCGGCGCTGCGTCGAAGCCTTCAGAGAAGACCCGATAACCAAACGCAGGGAGATCTACCCAGGCGGCCAAGCGAGTGTAGAACGTGGTCATGCTCTCAGAGGGCCGCACCTGGATCGGGACCTTGCTGCCATCTTGTGCCTTCAGGCAGGTAATCGGCGATTCGCGTCTTCCGGGAATGTATTGCAAAAACGCTTTACGTCGCCAGGGCAGCGGATTGAACGCAAATACCAGGCCGCCTTCCGCCTGCTCCGTATTCACTTGCCTGGCAATCGATTCCAAAGCCTCTATCTTGGTGGCTGTTGCCATCTGACAAGCAGCGCCCAGCCCATCGCGCGCATCCTGATAATCCGAGTACAGGGCCGTGCCCGCAAGCAGATCGTGAAACTGATTGAAAAGGATATTCCACCACGCATCTGTGAACGCCGCCTGGGGATATTTCCGTCCGAGCGTGGCATAGGTCAACCATGAGAGGCTCTCCACCTGTACCATGGCGCGCTCCGACCGGCGGTTTTGGTACTTCTCTTCGCCACAGGCCGAATAGCAGCCACGGGAATGGTGTTGCAGATCCCCGCTGATGACTGGCAGCTTTCCCATGGCAGGAGAAGACTCGACCGCCTTGAAAAATTCACCAGTGCGTGCTCCAGCGAAGTTCAGGCAGGCTGGTGTCATTGCGCATCTCGAGTACTTGCTGGATTTGGGCCCTGGTCACAGCGCCGCCGTGATCGCCTACTCCCAGAAATAACGCTCCATCTGAAAATCCAGGAGCAAAACTATTTCCCGCGACGGTTGGGATGCTTCGATGCAGCACTGTCGTACGATCCCAATATCCTCAGTGTGAGCACACGCGATCCGTCGGGCCCCTGCCACCAGAACAGCAGTGGCAACTTCTTATCAGGGTCCTGCTCCTGATCGCCTGGCCGCATGAAGACGTAGTAGCCATACCCCGATTGCTTGAGAATAGTAGGTAGCCCGGCCGCATGACCGAACGAGTCCGGGTTAAACCCAATCTTCACGTCCACGCCTAATGCCTCTTTGCAGTAGGCCTTTCCATAGAGGGCGTGACGAACGAAACTCTCTGCTGCCGGGATATTGCAGTCCGGCTCCACCGGCCAGCCGCCGACCACTTCCCATCTGCCTTCGCGAATGCGATGCAGAATCTCCTGGAACATAGCCGGGTCGGCTTTCTGGATCCAACGATAGTGAATCGCGGACGAATGACAGTAGCGAAAACCGGGAGTTTCGTTGATTCTGTCTAACGCGCTACGCGCCGTCGTGAGCACCAGGTTCGAGCTATCCCGCCAGGGCCACAACCAGGCAGCGTCCACATGAGAGTAACCAATGACGTGCAGGACTTTGGGCGAGGACTGGACCGGTGCGCTCTGGCCGAAAATTGCCGGACTGGCCAGAGTCCCCATTGCGGCGGCGGTGCCGGCCATAAATTTTCTTCGAGTTATTTCCCTAGTATCCATGGTCCTTTCCCCGTCGCTCGAGCCGCAGCTGTCTGATTCCGGCGTTGTTCCCGGATCATCGACACCGTCGCATTGAATATCTCACAGTCGTTCCGTGGGACCAACGCGCCTTCCTGGCAGGCATCAAGAAGAAAAGCCCTCTTCCCGGATCAATTCCGGGAAGAGGGGCTTGGTCTTTAGGCGGAGTCGGACGACGGGCCTATGGAGTTGTCAGATGTCGCTCTACTTGGTTAGCCTGAGTGGCCTGGGCGCTTGCTCGTAATAAAACCTCGGATCAGCAGTGCACGACTTTCGTACTGCTGATTCCCTTGGTGGCATTTCGCGAATCAACGACGAGACGCGAATCCCTTACTATGGCCTCGTAGTCATAGTTGGAGTGGTCCGTAACGATTAGCACACAGTCATAATCTTCCAGCCTATCCAATGGATGACTCTTCATTTGAAAGTCATATTTTCGGCCTTTACCGATGAACGGTATGTAGGGATCGTTGTAGGTGACCAGAGCTCCCTGACTTCTGCAGCTGCTCAATGATCGTCAGCGCGGGCGACTCGCGAAGATCATCGATGTCTCTCTTGTACGCCACCCCCAGTACCATGATCCTGGCGCCGTTGACGGCCTTTCGATGCTGGTTGAGTGCGGTCGCGACTGATCCAACAACGTGGTAGGGCATACTGACGTTGACTTCGCCTGCCAACTCGATGAACCTGGTCCTGAAATCCCACTCTCGCGCCTTCCAGGAAAGGTAGAAGGGATCGACTGGGATACAGTGGCCGCCCAGTCCCGGTCCGGGATAGAACGGCTGAAACCCGAAGGGCTTGGTAGCCGCCGCATCAATCACTTCCCATATGTCCAATCCCATGCGCAAGCAGAGAAGCTTCAGTTCGTTCACCAAAGCGATGTTGACGCAACGATAAATATTTTCGAGGAGTTTGGTCATCTCCGCCGCCGCGGGAGAGGAGACCAGCACGGTGCGGTTGAATATGCCCCCGTAAAGATCCGCTGCCAGTTCCGCCGCGTGGGAATCCAATCCTCCGACAATCTTTGGGATATCACGCCGGGCAACGGATGTGTTGCCGGGATCTTCCCGTTCGGGAGAAAAGGCGACATAAAACTCTGCGCTCGCTGGTGCATCCGCGTTGTCTCGCGCTGCGTTGAGCCCTTTCCGGTTTTCCTTCTCGAGAATGGGCACGAGCAGTTCTTCCGTAGTCCCTGGATAGGTTGTGCTCTCGAGTACGACCAGCTGGCCCGGGCGCAGGTGGGGAGCGATTGCGTGGGCGGTATTGACGATGAAGCTTGTGTCGGGCTCCTGAAAATCATTGAGCGGCGTTGGAACGCAAATAATGATGGCGTCCATGTCTGCCAGATTCGAGAAGTCAGAGGTTGCCACCATCCCGTTGGCCCGGGCTTCCTGAATTTCTTCCGCAGGAATCCGGTAGATGTAGGACTTCCCTTCCTTCAAGGCATCTACTTTGCTGTCATCAATATCGAAGCCGGTTACCGGGAAGCTTGCCCCGGAGTACAAAAGTGCAAGAGGAAGCCCAACATAGCCAAGGCCGATAATTCCTATCTTTGCCTCGTGGGCAAGGAGCCTCGATTTAAGTTGTTGAGCAAGCGGAGTCGTCGTCGGACTGATCATAAAGCTTAATTCTCCTATGAGGAGGCTGCGAGCAGGAACAAGGGGTAAAGGAAATCGTTGCCGGATGGAGGGACTCTTTGCGGCGGGGGAAATTGTAGACAACGCACTACTGCTGGTCTTACTTCGCGGATTGTTCAGCCGCAGCATTCACGTAACATTGGACAAACTCACCAAACGTCACGGGAAACAATACACCTTCGGAAGAGTTGAATGGATCGACTCCGAGCCTGTCTTCGAGGCGGGCTACAACCACGGCGAAGCCTAACGAATCGAGGCCGGAGTCCAGAAGCGGCAGATTGTCGGCTATAGGGCCCAGGGTGAAACCGTGTTCCTGCGCGACCTGTTTAAACTCATCCATGATTTCTGTACGAATATCCACCTTCGATCACCTCATCCTTTGAAATGCAGCGGCAGTTGGGGAAGCGTGTAACGTGGTTGTTCCGTCGCGGACCTGAGATTGCGACGTTTCTTTCTCAGTTCTTGAATCATTGAGTGGAAAACAAGCGTTTAGCCAGGCCTGGGTGCTCGCACGTACGGCAGCTCGACCTTTGGGATTCGAGAAACTATGGCCCGTACCTTCGACGGTGTAAATTTCAATCTGATTTTTTGGTCCCACGGCTCTTTGAAGGTAGCTGGGGTAGTCGAATTGTCCTGTCTGCCGCTGGGTGAATGGTGCGTTTAGGACGAGGATCGGAAATCCCCGGGACGCCAGATTTCTGAAAGCGGCTACCAGGGGGAAGTTGGTGTTGGCGGGTAGGGTAGGTCCGGAGAACCACATGCGAAATGCCCTCATCCGTTCTCCTACGATCGCGATCAGGTTGCCCAGGACGCCTCGGGAAACACGGTTGAGGATTCTCCGCGCTATGGATGGGCGTCCTGTTGGTCCCGTCGCGATCGGCATTTGGAAATAGGGATCGAGAAGGACCAACCCCACCGATTCCTTGCTGGCTGCCGCAGCGAAGATCGCAGACACCGCTCCGGCACAAAGCCCGGCGATCACGACGCCCGATAGGTTGAACCGTCGCGTGAGCTCGTTGATGACGAAAGAGTCAGAACTTGCATACCCGCCCCTATTAATAAACGCGAGCAGGTCTGGCGGGGGTTCTCCGTCTGAGTCGCCGAAACCTGGTGCGTCGACGCGAAACGTCGGGTACCCCTGCTTGGCGAAGGAGTCTGCCCAAAAAACCGCCGTGTCGCCAGCCGCGGCTCGCGTCGGACTCAAAGAATTCAAAAACAACACACCTACTCGATTTCGCTCGACCAGGTTCGCTGTTAACCCACGGTTTTGACCGTAGGGCTTGTGATAAGTACCGCGGACGACTCCGTCGTTGGTCTTTAAGACAATTACCTCACGCGTCTCAATTTCGTTAATCATTGGCGTCTTTCGTTACGATTTCTACCATCGAGGCTATGCGCTGAAAGTTCTCGCCGTATAGCCAGCTAAGATTCGGATTTTCAAGATATCCCCGGAAAGGTGGGACTAAAGGCGAAGCATTTTTCCCCAATTTGACAATGCGTACGGGTCTTTTGCAGGCGACTGAGGCACTGCTTTCATCCTCCAAGGAAGACGGCAGTTTGAAGTCGATGGAGGCTCGCCAGAGGTCGCCGGACCACTGGTAGCCCTGTACGTCGATCGTGGCACCCTGCAGTAGTTGCTGAATATATTTCGCGCCGGACGTGCGGTTCTCGGGAGATTCCAGAAGTTGCTTGACGGATGCCCATTGCAGCAGGCCCGCGCGCATCGCATGGTTTGCACTGGCCGGCGGCGACCACATCAGCAAGCCGTCGCCTACCCCTCGATCAAAACACGTGCCGGCAAGAATGGCTCCGACCTCAAGTCCGTGGAGCAGCAGCGGCAAACGAGGCGATCGACTCGACAACCACCCGGCCAGAAGCTGCACGTCCTCCGTCCAATGAGCAAAAGTCATTTCCTCGAATACGCCGGAGCTTTCGCCCACACCGCGGTAATCATACCTAAGGACTTCAATCTGCCTCGCGGCCAGATACCGCGCCCAGCGAACCCATGGCTGATAGGAAAAATGACGCTCAGCGGCGAATGATCCGGCGAGCAGAACACGAGCAACCGGATTCTCCGCCGCATGCAGCACGGTATAGAGGTGGCCGCCGGGCACGGAGAAATAGTTGGGATCTTCGCCTGTTTCAGTCTTCTTGATAACTTCCGATATCACTCGGCTCTACCTCCCTAACACGTCAGCGCCAATTAGGTAACCCACGGACCGCGATGTAACGGGCTCAAGACCAGCGCTGCGCCCGACCCAAGCCTTCCTTACCGTGTCATAGTGTCTCGCGAGCCTGGCAGGACTACCCACGATCACGGAGTATGGAGGGAAGCTTTTTTTGACGACTGAATTCGCCCCCACGACGCTGTTGCGGCCAATGACCAGGTCGCCTTGATTGCATACGATCACTGCACCTTGACCGATCCAACAACCCTGCTCGATCCTTATCCGCCCACCCGCCGTCATTCCCTGCTCCCGGATGGGCCGGGTGATGCCTTCGTATGCGTGATTGTGGTCCTGTATCAGCACGGAAGCCCCTGTAATCACGTCCTGCTCGAGGGAGATAGAGTTCTTGGCTGAAATGACCGTGCGCGTCCCAATGACACAGCCATCACCAAGGAAGAGTTTTGGCTGCCCCTCATCCTCCGAAGGGATGTTCAACCACACGTCTTTTCTGAGAATCACTCCATCACCCAGTATCATCTGCGGTGCCAGCGATCGCTCGACCACACAGGTGTGGTGAATGGAAAGGTTCCGGCACTTCGAGGCGAATGGATACGTATTTCTCACCCATTCTGAAAACAACTTTGTTCGAGCCCGAGATAGAAGCGCCAAAGGGTCGTCATGGTAGCTTCTGGTACGACCTGCATGGGTACTCATGATCACCTCTTAGGATTTAGAACTGGTGCGATATGCGTTTCTGCCCTCCCCAGAAACTGCCAGAGAGATAGGTCCGGTTTCTATGACGACAGGGATATCACGACAGCGTCGTCGGCGTGATATCCATCTTTATTTGTTTACGCCGGGTCAGGAGCGGAAGACCGAGAACGCAGCCGACTATGCACGCCGCGATTGCAATCGATATGCTGGCAAAAGGATTTGCGCCCAGTCCGAGAAGGTGAGCACTCATCCCTATAGCAAGAATCCCTGCCGATATGAGCGCTGCTGGAACGAAAGGCTTGCAGTACGCCAGCATTGACAAGCCGGTGATTTCGCGCGCGCGCGAAAGCTGAAGCAGGTAGCTGCCAATGATGGCAATGAGCGCGGCGAGTTGACCTCCTGCAATGCCCAGGTGCTTACAGGCTGGATAGACGACCAGCACCATCGTAACGGCAGAAACCAATACCGCCCGTCGATGTAATGCGGGGCGGCCGGCTGCAAAAAACAGGCTAGTCACCATGGAATTGAGGGTGTTGAAGAATGTGACTGCAGCCGCGACCGCCAGTGCTTGCACAGCCACAGCGTATCGAGCCCCATACGTGACCGTCAGCAGCGAAGACCCGCAAAGCCAAATCACAACGACGACCGGCAATCCAAGCAGGATTACCCAGGACGTCACCTCAATGAGAATGCGGTTGGCACGCTCTGGCTCGTCCTGAACATGGGAGAGCGCGGGTAAAAGTGTTTGACTAAGCGTGTTAATCAGAAAGTTCGCGGGCGTTTGTATCAGGTTCACTGCGAGTGCATAGATACCCAGCATCGCGGGCGAGTACAATTTTCCCAAAACGAAGATATCAGCACGCGCAAAGATGAGGTTCAGGAATGACAGGCCGACCATTCCTTTGGAAAACATCAGGAGCTCACGAGAGGCCCGCCTGTCCCACTCAAACGACGGTAATCCCGGATAGACGATATACGAAAGAATGCAGCGGAACGCATTCTCACTGCAATAACCAATCGCCAGGGCCCAGACATCACGGAGAATCAGGCTAAGAACGATTGTCAGGATGACGCCACAGATGGCTCCGCCGTTGCTGATGAGCGCCCAACGGCTAAACTTCATCTCCTTGTGGGCGAGCTTCGCCCGTGGGCTTATCATCCCATCGAGCAGGGTGCTCAGCAACGCCACCCGGAGCAGTCCGGACAACTCTGCGTTTCCGTAAAAACGGGAGATCCAGGGAGACGCCGCGAAGATCACAACATAGATGAAGAGTGCGCGGGCCATCCCCAGCCACCAGGCAGCGTTGAGGTATGCGCGATCGCCGCCGCGGGGGTTTTGAACGATTGCCGGTAGCACACCAACATCGGTAAACGATGAAATCAGCGAGGACGAAGACAAAACGATCGCCATCGCACCAAAGGCACTGGGCGCCAACAGGCGTGCCAGGAACATGTTCCGCGCAAACCGGCTGACCTGCTCAGCGAGGCTGGCGCTTCCCAGCCATGCTCCGCCACGCGCCGCCTTTGCCCTGAGGCCCTCTCCCCTCAGCAATTGGTCGACTTTGCCCTTCACTCGCTCGTAACTTTTCACAGACTCTCTTTGGCTCTCGGGTGATCCAGCGCATTCCACGACCGTGGAAGCCTGGGCTCTTTGTGGTCTTAAAAGCGAATTAGACGGGTGAATTTCTGTGAATGTGAGGTGCTGGATCGGCCGATGCAGCTCAGGCTATATTTGGCACTCTAAGCGCCGCCAACCAACTCCGGTCGATCCTCTTTACGAAAGACCGCCTGGATACTGGGGCCTGACCCACAAACCGAAGCGACCCTGCTATACAACGCCTCTATGCTCAGGCGTATCCCTTTTCTCAGGGCCCGCCAGGCGAGCGGTCCATTGCCAGTCAAATCCAGCGGTTCCGGGGTATGTCTAAGGCCCACCTGGCGCAACACGCTATCCAACCAGATGCACGTGCTGTGCTCCAAATAGCATCCCCGCGGCGTGACCATACGCACTTGACGGAGGTTTGCAGATTCCGCAAGAGACGTCAGAGACTTGATTGAAAAATGATGAAGATGCCGTGGTAAATCGAGCCCATACCAATAGGAGCGAAATGCTCTCGCCTCCCACGACAGTATGTTGGGGACAAACACATAGAATATGCCTCCTGGCTTGAGCCAGGTGGAGACCCTCCGAAGCACCTCTTGTGGTTCATAGAGGTGTTCCAATACATCAGAACAGGTGACCACGTCCATGCTGCAGGGTGGAAAAACAGCATCCATGACATCGCCCGCAACAATATTTCCGCCGGTTATTGCCCGCGCTCTCTCTGCCGTCGGCAAGCTTGCCTCTACCCCGTTAAGTTCCCAGGAGTCGCCCTTTATGGATGCAAGAAAACCTCCGGAGCTGCAACCAATATCAAGGATGTGGCCGCCGCTCTTATACTGCTGTATCACTCCCAATTGGCGCTTCCAGCGTGCCGTCGATATTTCGCCGGTACCTCCGACAGCCCGGTGGTACTGTGGCCCATAGTAATAGCTCATTTCGTCCGGGGTCGGTGCGTTACCCAGCCACACATGCTGGCACGAGGCGCAGCGCAGCAGTTCATACGGGCCGGTTCCATTCTGAAAGCGGTCAGGAACCTCCATCCACTCCGTTACATTGTGCTCGCTGCAGCACGGACACAAATGGTTCTGGAGCGCATCCCCCTCAATGTTCGGCGTCCCCCGCTCTTCTTTCAGTAAACCTGTTTGTGAAATCATGTTGTTACAAGCTCCGTAAATTGCGCATTCGACAGCTCTATAGTCTGCTGAGGCTCTCGTTGCCTGACCTCAGAGACTGTCATGGAGATCATCACCAATAGAGCAAGCCATGCAAACATGCTCTGATCGAAATAATCAATCCCGATAAACACTACGAGGTGAGCAAACATGGATGACCCAAGACACCAGCGAACCCATTCGTCTTTGAAGCTGCCTTCAAAGCGCCGCCTGCTGGTTCCGAGCCTTCCGAAACACGTGGAAATAATCGCGATGAACAGGACAAACGTCAACAAGCCGCCACTTATGCCATAGGTAACGTACTGGTTCGAGGTGTCGGCCATTTCCCAACCCCAGGACCCATTGTCCTTAGTGCCCAACAGCCACCAATCGAAGAAATGTCTGATGAAAGTGTCGACCAACTGATACCGGTGAAAGCTCTCCGAGGAACCGGTCAAATCAATATGCTCCAGGAGAGACCACACAGGACCTTTCATGACCAGGTGCAGGGCGACTACCGTCAAAGCCAGCCCCCAGCGTATCAGCCGCATCTGCTTGCGCAGGGGCCACAAGCAAAGAGCAAAGATTCCGGACCCAAAGCAACCGACGACTGTGGAAGAGTGGCAGGTAAAAGACATGGCGGTTGCCCCGGCAAGCCCCGCAATGGCAAGTTTCCGGTATTTCTTATCTGACCATAACCAAATGAGTAGAGGCACAGACGTTGCGCCGAATGCCCCCGCTGGAATCGAATGTAGGAAAGCTCCCTGCGAGCGAATTTTGCCGTTACGTACTTCAAACCCGGGAGACACGCCTTGGAGTTTCGCGAAGACGTTGATCTGGGCCCGCTGCTCGTTTATCATCGCCGCTCCGATCACAATTGCGACGATGGCAAACGCTCTCACGGTGGTCCGCATGTCATCCCGGTTTTGGATGCACCATCGCAAGACGAAATAGCCTACGAGAATGTCCAGCAAATCACCCACAGATTTGACTAAAGCCTGCGGCTGCATGTACTGCAGCGTGAAGATGATGAAGTTAGAGAAGGCGAACACTGCAAACAAACGGTCAATCGTGCTATAGCCGCCGGCCGGCTTAGCCAAACGCTTGAACATCATCCATCTGGTCACGCCAGCCAGTAGGATGATGCGATAAATATTGAGGTGAATACCAGCCACGACCAGTACTTGTCCCCTGGGGATCATAAAGATAGACAGGAGAAGTGGCATCACGACCAGCCTGCGTGGCAGACGCAGGATAAGGATGATCGCCAGCAGCGTCGCCAGAGCCACCAGGGGATGAATGATAGTGCCTGAGGCGCCGCCGCCGAATCGGTAGTTTGTAGGTTCCATAGGTCCTGCGCCACGCGACGTACCGGCAGATGAGAATTCTGTCCGGCGTCGCGAAACACTGCGCCAGCATCACAGTTTCTGGTTATTCAGGGATAAGGGAATTGAAGACGACTCAGGCGGAAGTGTTAGTACACCAGGCCGGCCTGCTGTTCAGGCAGCGCGGATTTTTTGCTCTCGCGTAGCCAGGTGCCGCGCAATGCGGCACTTGACCTCGCGGATAATAATCGAATGGAAGAAAAGCAGGTTAATGAGGCGTCGCGACTAGATTGCTTGGAGTGCCCGGCCCGGTCGCTCCCCCGAACTGGTACGCCCCTCGGTCGGTGGTAAAGACATTCCCGGCCGCATCATGGAGGGGATCAAGCGACGTCGTCGTGCGGCTGTTCCAGTCTGCGTTCTCTGATGCCAGTGCGGCAGTAGTCGTCAATGCCGCTGATCCGCTATTCCAGTTCGCAAACGGCAGCGGCGGCGCAGAATTCGCATTGACATCGTTCGCACAACTCCCCGGGGTTCCGGACTTGACGTACGAATTACTGCTGCAGGTGAAGGAAGAACCGCCCAGCGTGTAAGACACCGAGGAGTTGTAATAGAGATTGTTCACCCACGTGTAGCTGCCCGCGTTGGTCGAGTTGAGGCCGCATGCGACAGAACAGTTGATGATGGTGTTCTGCGCAACGATGAACCCGGTGCAGGTTTGGCTCGAGTTAATGCAAGCGACGATGCCGTCGTTGTGTCTGCAGCCACCTGATGAAGTACACCAGATCGTGTTCCCAACGAACTTGAAGTTTGAGTGTGTGCCCGGTGAAGGATCGACAAACACCAGATCACCGTTGGTAATCGTGTCGCGGAAGACGTTGTATTCAATCACCATATTGGCGTCGCTTCCGGTGTCCTGGAGGCATTCGCCGTGGTTCGCGCTGGAGTCGTTCGTCCCCCACACGTAGTTGTAGCTGAAAGTCGCGTTATTGAACCCATAAGTCCAGCAGGTTGTTCCAAAAGCGTGCAGGTAGCTGTGGGTCACGCTGTTGCCGCTCGCGCCGAGCGAACCGAGCCAAAAGTACGGCTCGTTTGCGTTGACATCCGACCCTTCCCACTCCACATACTTCCAAACAATATTCGTCCCGCCGCCCATCACGCCGTTCCCACCGGCGCAGTAGTCCAGGCTCGTGCTCGTGCATGTTGAATTATCGATCTTAATTCCGCATTGACTAGGATTGGGGGCTGCAGCAGTCTGGCTCCCTCCCGGGTTGGCCAGCACTCCGCCGCAGCCAATGGGATCGGTGCTGGAGGCATTGCCATTCAGGGTAAAATAACCACCGCCGCCGAAACTGACGATACCTTGCTTGGTCGTGTTCCATTGCCAAACCGCCTGCCCTGATCCACAGGTCCCCGTAGACCATCCACTCAACCCACCGTTGTCATAACTTTGAGCTTTGCGTAACTCGATCGTGGTTGTGCCGGATGCAGCAGTGTTCAGACTCAGATGGTTGCCGTAATTTCCGTCGCAGAGATAATAAATATCCCCGCGCGTAAGCGTTGAAGGAACCCCCACGAAGGCTCCGGGCCCACCGTTAGAGGTCGCGCAGGACCATGCGGTGCCGTCGCCATTGTTGGCACAGGTCGCTGAGGTCACAACCGCGTGATTGGTTGCCTGTGCAGGTAACGGGTAGAGCAACGCGAGCAACACTACACCTACAACGCAGAGTGGGCTAGCGATAACGATTCGCCACATCACTCTTTTTTGCACCTACGCCTCCGGTTGTTGCTGAAACTATTTTCCTACAGCGAGCGCGTGCCCGCTGACGAATGTAAGGGCTGATGGTTACTTTGGGGTCCTGAACTTATCTACTTCGTTAATTGACTTGCTAGCAGAAAAGGAGTTGCGATCGTAGTGACTGGATAGGCCCAACAACCCTGGAGCACCTGCAAATTCCCTGCCACTGGTAGTAGGACCGTCCAGCGATGAAATACGTTGCCTGAGGTTACTATAGTGTTATATGTTTTGAAGGGAATCTGAAGAGCGCGAACTATCGAGATACCGGTAAGGGCATTTGCGGACCCAAAGCCGGCTCTTTACCTTTCTCTACCAGCAGCACCGGGTCAATCCGCCTGTTCCACTGAGCCGCTACCCGATACATCTCCATCCGCGCTTTCAAACGGTCCGACGGTTTCATAATCCATACACACCGGTATATGACCTGACGGATCCAAATACGCACGAGCGAGTACCGGCGGCAACGCTGGACTCCTTCTCTGCCGAAATATTTATAGAAGTAGCGATAGCAATTCCGATATTTGTCCAGCTCAAATGCGACGGGAAAACGCTGCGTCGTCGATTGGCCCCCGAGGTGCGTAATCGTCACTTCGGGCGTGAAGACGATCGAGTTACCGGAATCCCAGATCCGGTGACACAAATCGACATCTTCGTAGTAGTACTGCAGCTGGTCGTCAAGGCCACCTAGCCTCTTGAGCAAATCGGCTCGCACCATCAGGCAACAGCCTGACTGCCAATCGATCGTTCGCTCGGTGTCACCCTTCCACGTGATGTACTCGTTCGCGATAAACATGTCGGAAATATGACCGAGGGCACCCAGACAGAGAGCAGACAACCACCCTCGCCAGATCGTCGGGAAGGGTCGCCCCGAACGTTGATACGATCCGTCTGGATTGAGGACCCGGCACCCGAAACCCCCGGCTTCAGGATGGCGATCGGCAAACTCAATCCACCGGTCGAGTGAACCATCATGAATAATAGTGTCGGGGTTGAGGATCAAGATATATTCGCCCCTGCTCGCTCGGATACCGACATTGTTTCCTTTGGAGAATCTCAGGTTCTCTCCGTTCTCAATGACGTGAACGAGGGGAAACGCTTCGCGGATACGCTCCGGAGAACCGTCAGTTGACCCGTTATCGGATACGATCACTTCGAACTCCGTGGAATGCACTCCTGAGAAAATGGAGCTCAGGCAGTTGCTGATAACCTTGAAATCATTCCAACAGAGAATCACGATCGACAATTTCACCATTGATCCTCGTCCTTTCGTCTGGATTCTGCTTAACATGCAGCGCCCCCCAAGTGGCGTCGCATTGCGGTTCCTTGGCGGCCCCCGCTCGATCACATGGATGCGGCGACGGGATGTTTCCTATCAGGAACCTGAGCAGTCAACTCCGACAAAACCTCGGCGACTGTCGAAACTCTGGCACGACTTTGCGAAGCGAAAGACACTGCATACTCCAACAGTTCCGGGGTACAACCGTATGGGGAGGGCGTCGCGCTGACGTCATGGGTGTAGAAGATCAACCAACCCTGTTGTCGCTCATTCTCGGTGATCAAGTCTCGTACTCTTGCGCGGTTACTCTCGCCACCGTACAAACTGTTTGCACGCAACATATTCAGATCGATCACGGGCCCGTTGAAGCCGCCCATGATTCCTCTCGAACTGGCGACGACCTGACCCACCGCTCGCTTGGCGTTCACGGTGATTTGTCCGAATGGAAACGCGAAGTTTCCGGAATCACTTTGCCCGGTTATTTCTTCGATCGCCCTTCGGCCTTTTTCCACATCACTCCTGAATCTCTCAACAGAGACCGAGCGGCATGAAACGTGGCTGAAAGTATGGCTCGCCAATTCGTGACCGTCCCGTAACAGCTTGTCCAGATCGCTCGCCCGAAATTGATCTCCCAGGTGGTTCGATGTATCCATCATCCCCGCGGCCGCGTAGTAGGTACCCAGAATCCCATGCGAACGAAGGATCTCACCGCCGGCGGTGAGCGCCGTCCGCGGGAAGTCATCAAAGGTAAAAGACACAACTGGGCCGCGGGTTCCTAATGAAGCTGGGCGCTTGCACAGGGAAGAGACGAACTTGCGCCGAACCTCGCCCAATTGCCGTTTGACCAACATGTCAGTTTACCTGCGCTGCCGCAGCCTGCAGAGCAATCGTGATGACCCCGTCATCCGGTACTGCTCGGTCTGCGGCAAAGACCAGTGAGGTTATACCGTCCGCCAGGCCGACCTCATCCATCCCCAGATCGGCAAACACTTTTCCCGCCGGAGCGTTCCTGGGAGTTTTGCGGTAGTCAGCGAAGAAGTCTTTTCCGAACTCCGAGATGTACCTTTGGATAATGTGCCCCAGAAACGCGTGCTCAATTCGCTTTGCCTGGATTCGACAACTAAACATGAGGTCGGTCATTCGAGGTTCGCGGCTGTCGACAATACCGAACCCCGTAATGCCGTAGGAACCAAATCGATCTTCACAGCTGAGCACGTAAGTGTCGAAATGAGGCGTGGCAAGAATGCGCTTCAGGGTGTCCCGAGTGTAGCGATTGCCGGAGAAATTCATCTGGTTCGTACGTTGGGTCAATTCATGCACGCGCTCCAGGTTTTCCTCCGTCATCGGTTGAATCATGAGACGGATCTGACAGTGCCTTAAGAACGCCAGATAATCGGTCCCAAAACCCTCAGCCATGACCTGGCGCTTTGCTTCCACCTGATACATTTTTCGCCGTTCCTGGCTTTCCGCGGTAACGGCGCCCTGGCACTCCGCCATTTCGGGTATGTCACGGTAGTTCCGCGCATCCAGTCGTCGGACATCAGGGTAGACAGCCCTTACCTCCTCCAACTCGAATGGTGAATCATCGACGAAGAGCAGAGATTCCCTACCAATATTCAATTGTCGCGCGATCGCCGCTATGCCTTCGCTTTTTGGCTGCCACGAAATCTGTGGGCAGAGGAAGTACTCGGCAATATCGAATCGTTTGAGCACTTGCATGGCGTCATCATGAGTGTTCTTGCTGACGACAGAATGCAAGATCCCTCTTGCATCCAGCGTTCGGATGATCTGAGTGATCTCTGGCTTCAGTTGGACGTTGTCTGCACCATCTTCCACCAAAACGCCATCCCAGAGCGTATTGTCCAGGTCCCACACGACGCACTTGACCTTATTTGTCTTCGGCTCCTGGGTCCGGACTTCCGTAACGAAATCCAGCAATCCGAAGTAAAGCGTGGTTCCATCGTCCACACTGTTCGGAATAAGTTCAATGTTGAAGGGGACCCGCACGTCAATGACCCGGCTGATTTCGTTCAGCGGCACACGGACCCGGTGGAAGCCCGGCGTGAGTTCGACGAGCATTTGAAAAGCCATGATCCCCTTCTCGCCCACGGGCCGCAGTGTCAGCGACAACTGTGTGACGTCGGCTTGAGGGTTGTAGACTTCGAGCAGCAAGCAGCTCGGAAGGGCCTCGCCCGCTGAGGCACGACTCACAGCCTTTTTCTTGAAGCCATACCTCATTCCTGCCACGGCACCCCTCATGCGAGCGGGTGCGGGCAGCCGGTGCAACCATGTTGCGAAGCGGTAGTCTCTCTCTTCCAGGCGCTCCGCCTGATCGGTTGCATGCAGCCGCACAGTGCCGGGTGACCACAGCTTGCCCCAACGCTTAAAGCGTATTTTCAGTAAATAGGAATTGGGCGCGTCCGGGCACTCAACTCTGACCATTCCGTCGACGAATCGGCGGCATCTGCCGTCCTCCCTTGGGCTGTAAAGGTCGCACGTCGTATAGCAGGTCGGCCAGACACACTCCGTACAATGCTCACTCCACGACAGAACAGTCCGCGCTACGATCTTTCCTTTCAGTTCGCCAAACTTTTCGAGCACATCCTGAGGAAGATCGTGACCCGAATCGATTTTGTCGTTTGCTTCTGTTTCGTACACTGATCAACTCCGGAGACTCTGTTGCGCGGCTCACGCCCTGGGCGGATTACCCGCACTAGATCTTCTGTAGAAGATAGATAAACTGGTTGCCCATCCAGCGTTTGCGATTTCGGTCAGAAGGCCCGAACAGTTGGCGGACGAAACTATACATCTCGTCCTGGCCAAGAAACTTGTGGGAGCCGACCGGCGGTAAGCCATATCGATAGAGCCCTGAGACCTTGAGATGGTTCTCCTGAAGCAAGCCAAGAATCTGTCTCTTCCTGAGACGATTCAGCTTATAGGGCTGTGGTCGTGCCAGGCCTAACAGCTTCTGATACACCACGACCGGCACACCCCAGAAATGAAAGCTGTCGGTAAATTCTAAAATGATCCAGGCGCCGGGTTTCGCCAGTTCCGCCACTTTGGCAATGACAGCAGCCGGAGAGTCGACGTGCGCGAGAACACCGAGGCAACAGATGAGATCGTAGGAATGAGGCTCAAGATCGGCACCCATAAAGTCCCCATCGATAACCTCCACGTCGCCGGCTCGTTGGGCTGGAATCCGACTGCATGCACGATCGAGCATGCTTTTCGAAAGGTCCAGCAGCGTCAACCGGCTACAGCGGGATAGCAGCGGCAGCGAGATCGCGCCGTCGCCGCAACCGATGTCTAACACACGGTCGAAATGCCGTGTCTCGGTGAGATGTTGAACGGTCTCAACCCGAACCCTGATGTCATATCGTCTCGGTTCCAGATACTTCTCTGGAACTTCAAACAGTGCTTTCACTTCTGCGGTTTTGGATGTCATGAGATCCTGCGGCATGTACTGCATACGGAAGACGCCTGCGTTGCGGCGCTTACCTCCATATGGTTTCACGTCCTAATAATTTGTTCATTTGCTGGTGGCGGAGGTATTCGACTGCTGCATGGTCGTCAACGCGCTTCAGCTTCAACCAGTATCCGGAAACAAACCCGTAAAGCAAGCCAACGGAGCCGATCACGTAGGGCGTGCGCGCGAGGCGAACGAAGCATTTACTCATCATGAAGAGTGGATGGTAGCCGCAGATGTAATTGGCACGACCATATTTAACCAAAGTTCGCCAGACTCCATCGGCAGCACCGGTCGTCCGGTGATGGACGAGGTGCAGGTGCTGGAAGCTCCTTGTACTCCAGCCGAGGCTGTTGGCTTTCATTTCGTCCCACGTGTCCCAGCCAGGCGCACGCAGAAGGCCGCCGATTCCCTTCCAACAAGCTTTCCTGTAAATCTTTGTCGCACCCCTGACATGGAATCTCGGGGCGTCTTCGAAGGTCTTCTTGCCGTCGGTTACATAACAGATAACCCCGCCACCGATACCCAGCTTGCTGTCAGCCTCAAATTCGTCCAGGCATTTCTCAAAGTAGTCTGCTGCAAACGTAAGGTCACCATCGAATTTGATGAGAAATTCCCATTCGTCACTGATCAGGGCGCCGTATCCGTCGTAAAAAGCGTCCACAACGCCGCCCCCGGATTTCCGAAAGCCTCGATCCTGGCGGTGTATCGCTTTTATCCATGGGTACTGCCGGGCATACTCGTCGATTACCTCTCCCGTGCCATCTTTAGAGCCATCGTCGACAATAATCCATTCCGCTGGCAACACGGTTTGGCACACCATACTCTCGATGGTGGACTGAATATGTTCCTTCTCATCGCGGACCGGAGTAATCACCACATATTTCGATGACTTGGCTGTCATACTTGATCTTCGTCCCCTCTCGATCTGCTGTTTCCGTTGTCGCTGCGACCAACCACGCTAAGTGCTGGGGCTGATCTGCGTCCCACTAGCGACATGGCGGACCATCCGTTTAGCTCGCACCACGACCGCCCACCCCGCGCCGATGCCGATCAGAACCAGCAATAAGACGAGTGCAAGCAGCGGGGCGACACCGTATTTGCCGTATCCAGTGTAGTAATACTTGTAGTACAGACCTGTCATTATCTCCCCCACGCGAGAGTTTGCTAGCCAGATGTCGCGAAAGTCTGACGCCCTGCGGAGGAAGTAAACGCGAGCCGATCCCGATGACATGGGTATCGACGATAGATCCAGATCATTTTTGTACGCGACACGGAGAGTTCGATGGGCGCCTGCGGGAACTTCAACCGTGACGATCAGATCCCCATCCTGCAGTGCCAACGGGACAGGACGACCGTCTATCGTGACGGATTTTATGTCTCCGGCATTCTGCTCTGACTTTCTGACGTGATAAACGACAGCTCGGTCAGATGGGTTGTTTATCTCGAGCCTGGGCGAGAAAGCAAGTAAGTCATAGGTTGAATCGTCTCTCGACCGGATCAGGTACAGGTGATTCACTATCTCGCCGAGCCCACGCCACGAGGTCGTGGGTTCGATCTTATTCACCTCGTCCGCTACACCATTAAACGCATCGATGCCCTTCGCAAAGAAATCGCTGTGTGTGTAGAAGAACAGGGGGTTGTCGAGGAACTCGCTGACAGCGATAGCGCCTGCGGGATCCGGAATCGCTGCCGAGTAGCGGAGGAAACTGGGGAAGGCGGCAAAGGAGTCGTCACCGGCCGCAGAGCAAACAGCGGCGTGGACGGAATGGGTCGATCCGCCGGTATGTTGGTTGAATTGACGGTGGCCAGATAATTGTAGGCTTTTAATTTCTCCAGTACCTCTTCCGGGCCAATGTAGTGAGGGAATACAAATACCGGATCGTACGGGATTTTTGTCAGCCGCTGGAATTGTTCCATTCTTGCGAGAGCCTGCTTGAGAGCGGCCGCGTGGCGCCTTTCACTCTCGGGATTCTCGAATTCTCGATGGTCGTGATTGTCGCCATGGATAGAAATGGAGAATCTGTCGGGATGGTCTCGAAAGAGCGCAATGACGCTGGCTTCGCTCCGATCGTAGTTCCACGGGATAAAGGCGATGGTGGTGTGGAAGTTGTGTTTCTCCATCTCCTTGAGCAAGCCTTCATAGCTGAGGCGGCCATAAGGCTCCCGTAGCCAGGGGTCATCGATAGTGAAGTTTGCGTAGTGATATGGGCGCATGCCAACCTCGAGGTCGCCGGCACTATACTTCACAAACATCATCACCGGGGCGATTTCCGCGAACGAGTCCACCACGCTATACGGGTCCCGATCGGGCGCACTGGTGCCTGCAGGCCGAGTCTTGCACAGAAGGAAAACCGGTTGCCCGCCCAGGGATGTTTCGATGAACACCGGAACGGTTTGATTATCATTCCGGACAGCCATTATTTCTTCAGCGCTGCTGTGCGTGTTCAGCGCAAAGTAGAAGGTATCCCGCCCTGGAAAAGGGATGCGGATGCCACTGAGCTGCTGGGTCAAACCCGCAACCCGGCCAACTTTATAGTCCAGGCGGGTTGGGCTTTCCAGACGTCTGGCGCCAACTGCGGCAGAGCTTGACCAGCTGCTTAAGAGGGCCGAATCTGTTTCCGGCGTCACACCCAGGATCAATAACGGTACAACATCACCACTGCTTCGATGGAGAGCCTTTAGTAAGGCAATCTGGTTGATCGCGGCGAGGGCATTCGCCTCAACTGCCACGGCCACTGTCGACCTCTGTTCGACGATGCCGAGGTGCGCGGTCTCGCTCTTCCCTCTCACCACTATGGTCTTGAGGTCCAGGCCGTAAAACCGGGTCGCCAGCTCCATGGCGTCTTGTTCGGCGGATGGAACTTCAGCTGAACGAATTAAGACAATGTCGCTGGAGTAGGCCCATGCCGATGGAGCCAACAAGAAGCACAGTAGCGGCCACGCGGCACATCCAACCCTGACGAACGCCCGCCGGATTCGGATGGACATGGCCGCTATGATCATCTGTTTGAAAAGACGGACCTCTGACCCACGCTTCTTATGTTCACGGCCTCGGAGTACTTGCAATTGCAAAGCCCACATCTCGCCGCTAATTCCCGGATACATACGACCTGGTTCAGCTTGAGTGTCGATTGATAAGCCTGGATGAGGGACTTCTTCTCAGTTTCCCAGTTCAAGCTCTCCTCAATCCGCCGCCGGCCGGATTCCCCCAGCTGTTGGCGAAGCTCTTTCGAGTCGAGCAGCTTAATCATTTGATTTGCAAAATCAATGGGATCGTTGGGAACGGCATAGAGTGCTGCCGCACCTGCCACGCGTCGTCCCTCCTTCAGGTCGAAGAGCACCACGGGCAAGCTAAACGCCATATATTCGAAAATCTTTACCATGGTCAACTTGTCGTTGAGTTCATTTTTGGGATCGGGCGCAACGCCCAAATCCGAGTTGGAGAGGTAGGCAGCGACTTCAGCGTGAGAAACCTGGCCTGTGAGGGTTACGTATTCACCCAGGCCCTTACGGTCAATGATCGCTTGCAATTCTTGAAGAACTGTCCCGCCTCCGACAAGAATGAAATGTGTGTCTTGTCTGTTCTCGCGCTTTACGATGTGTTCGATGGATTCAAGTAGCAAATCCACGCCGTCTTGTGTGCCCATGAAGCCTACGTAGGTTACAAGCAAAGCCTTACCGCGCTTGTCGTTGGTGGTGATTTGCGGGCGGCGGAAGGCGGCAAGATCGGGACAGTTGCGAACAACAAATACGTTCTCCGGATGCTTGCCCCCTCGATTGATCGCAATTTCTCGAAACGATTCGTTGGTGGCGATACACGTATTGGCAACGCGGAATGTGCACAACTCGAATAGCCGAGCCATCTTATAAAGAATGGCTTTTTTCTTGCCAAATTTCGCTTCAAACAATTCAGGTCCAAGATCGTGTTGATCGAAGATGAACTGTACGCCGAAAGGCTTCAGAGCAAGTGCGATAAGGAAAATATTGTCCGGCGGATTACATGCCTGCAGAATCAGGAACCGGGTGCGTATGAACACTCTCAGGGTCAGCAGAAATTCTGCGATCAGAGCCACACCATACTCAAGAAAGTACCCAAGTACGCCTGAGGCCTCACAGGTGAGATGGCGGTAGATCTCAATTCCATCAAGCAATTCGTAACCGCTCGAAAACCTTTGCCCTTCGGACAGATGATCGATACGCGGTATCCCTCGTCGCGTAGCACGCATGCTTCTTTCCACACGCGCCTGTCAAGAGGTACGGGCAGATTTTCGACGACGATACAGACTGCGGGAGCGATTCTTTTTTTCATGGGCATTTAACGGTGGGGAGGGCCGGGGAGGGTTTAGCTCGGTGTTCAACTGCAGAACATTCTCTGAGCGCTATGCGGTCAATTCTGCGGGAGTCAACAAAGTGTCCCCCGCAACCTGTTTGCTCGTGGCTTTGGAAGTAAAGGCGCTTATCTCCTGCGCAACTCTTTCCTGCTGCTCGCTTGCGAGCTGAGGAAACATTGGCAAGGAGACGATTTCTCCCGCAATCCGCGTCGCGACGGGAAGATCTTCCACAGAGTATTTCAGCGAGACGTATGCTCTCTGCAAATGGAGAGGAATCGGATAGTGAATTCCCGTGGCAATGCCGGCATCCTTCAGGTGATCCATCATGCCGTCTCGATCTCTGCTACGGACGACATACAGGTGATACACAGCTCGAGACCAGGAAGGCTCATACGGAAGCACCACGGCCTCGTTGTCTGCCAGAAGACGGTTGTATTCCGCGGCGCAGTCACGGCGCTGCTCGTTCCACTTCGCCAGATAACCAAGTTTTGCGTGCAGAAGCCCGGCCTGAATGGCGTCCAGCCGGCCATTGTATCCTTCCAACTCATGGTGGTACTTTTTCGTCTGCCCATGATCGCGCAGCATCTTGATTTTCTCGACAATGACGGGATCGTTCGTGGTGACGGCCCCAGCTTCGCCGCAAGCGCCGAGGTTCTTGCCCGGGTAAAAGCTGAAGGCGGCTGCGCGGCCCATCGATCCGGCCGTCTTCCACTGAGCAAGCTTCTTTGAGTAGTACTCGGCTCCATGCGCCTGGCACGCATCCTCAATCACACTCAGGCCATACTCCTCGGCCAGGCCAGGATCGAGTCCATGTCGGCCATCTGTCCGTACAGGTGGACCGGCACGATGGCCGTAACCGGCCTTCCACTTCGCTGACTGATGAGTTTTCCAACTTTGTCGCGAACACACTGTTTTTCCAGGTAGTGTTGCAACATTTCAACCGACAGGTTGTAGGTGTATGGGTCGATGTCAACGAATTCCGGGAAAGCCCCGGCCTGCGAAATAGCTTCCGTCGTGGCAATAAAGGTGTTGGGTACTGTCACGACAACGTCCCCCGGCTGCACTCCCGAAGCCATGATGGCGAAGCGCAATGCATCAGTACCACTACTGATAGCGATGGCATGGTCGCGCCGCAGAAGTCTGCAAACGCACCCTCGAACTTCTCAACCATTGGGCCCGCCGATGAAACCAGCGGTTCTTAGAGCCTGGCGGAATACTGCCGTAAGCTCCTGTTCGAGTTCCAGATGCGGGGTCACCAGGTCGACAAAAGGGATGCTGCTAACGACGGACATTCTCACCTTCCACGGTCTGCTCTAGATAGCGCAGAACTTTAGCCGGATTACCGGCAACGATTGAGTTGGGGGGGACGTCTTTGGTGACTACACTGCCGGCGCCAACGATCGCGTTCTCGCCGATTTTGGTGTTGGAGAGAATCGTGGCGCCAGAGCCGACGGATGCACCCTTCTTGATGACCGTCGATTCGACACTCCAGTCGGCTTCCGTCTGCAACCGTCCATCGTTAGCGGTCGCACGGGGATAGCTGTCATTGGTGAACGTCACTCCATGACCAATAAACACGTTGTCTTCGATCACCACGCCTTCGCAGATAAACGTATGGCTGGATATTTTGCAGCGTTTTCCAACAACTGCATTTTTCTGGATCTCAACGAACGCGCCGATCTTGGTCTCGTCGCCAATCTCGCAGCCATACAGGTTGATAAACTTTGATAGCCGAACACCGGACCCAATTTCACATCATCCGCGATGCAGTTGAAGGAGTTCATAGATAGACCAGGGCGCCTCTCCTGTCCAGTGACTCGCTGGCCGCTTCCAGCATCTTGACCACTCGCAATCCAGCGCATCCGTCGTTAATGGGCTCCTGCCCGCTTGAAACACATTCGACGAAATAGGACAGTTCCTGCCGCAGCGCCTCGATTTGCTCCAGCTGAGGGGCCCACATATCTCCGGAGCGATAGCTCACCAACAGCTCATATACTCCTTCGCGGCTGGTAATCTTTACTCCCTTGTCGTAGACCTTCAACTTTTCGTCGGCTTCCAGATCATTCCAAACCAGCATCCGCTTCTCCCCACCGATCAGGGTCGTCCTCACTTTTACCGGCGAGAGCCAATTGACATTAATATGCGCGATGACTTTCTCCGGAAAGTACAGGGTCATGAACGCGACATCTTCATGGCAATTCAGATGTTTCTGCCCTGTCGCAACAACAGCCTCGGGGTTGGCCTTGATGAGGTAATCCATGATCGACAGGTCGTGGGGTGCGAGATCCCAAAGAACGTTGATGTCGTGCTGGAACAGCCCTAGATTGACCCGGGTTGAGTCATAGTAGTAAAGCTTGCCCAAAGTTCCTTCATCAAGAAGTTGGCAGATCTTTTTCACCGCGCCGGTGAAGAGGAAGGTGTGGTCGACCATGATCGTGAGCCCTTTTCGCCGGGCTAGTTCGATCAGCTCCTCGCCTTGCGCAGAATTGCTGGTAAACGGCTTCTCCACAAAGACGTGCTTGCCATTTTCCAACGCAGCTTTTGCTAATTCGTAGTGGGTCCAGACCGGGGTGATGATGGCGATCGCATCGATTCTCGTCGAAGTGATGACCTCACAGGCATCCGCCGTGACCTCAAGGTCCGGGTAAGCCTTCGAAGCCCGCTTCCGCGCATTCGGGCTTAATTCCGCGATTGCGACGACGCGGCACTCCTCCATTGTTGCAAGGTTCCTGACAACGTTCGGACCCCAGTAGCCATAGCCTATTACGCCGAAACTTAAGATATTTCACCGTCCATTACAACCCTCATGAATCGACCCCCGTCATTGCAAGCAGATACACTCTTCCCAATCGATCGATCAGCCGTTGCGAGATGGACTGACCGCCCTAACATGCGCCCTTAAGCACCGCTCCCGGTGTGTGAATGAGGATCTTGAGATCGAGCCACGGGGACCACTGCTTCGCGTATTGCAGATCAAGCCGAACCATCTCATCGAACTTGATGCGGTTTCGACCCATGACTTGCCATAGCCCGGTCATGCCGGGCTTGACCTCGAGAACCCGGCGCCGGTGCCAGGTTTGATAGGCGGCCACCTCATAGGGGATGGAAGGACGTGGGCCCACCAGGGACATCTCTCCCCTGAGCACGTTCAGGAGCTGTGGGAGCTCATCCAGGCTGCTCTGCCGCAGGAATTTCCCAACCCGCGTAATCCTCCGGTCGTTCACGAGCTTGTACACGCCCTCGCCATTCCCTTTGGACGCCTTTTGCTCCGCCACACCATTGATCAGCTTAGTCACATATTCTTTGTGAGCACTCGAGTCGTTATCCATGTACATGGACCGGAATTTGAGGAATGTGAAGCAGCGCCCGTAATGTCCAACACGCTGTTGCCGGTATAACACCGGCCCCCTGGAGGACGCCTTGATGAGCAGTGCTATCACGACAAACAAGGGCAGGCATGCCACTAAGAGCGCGGAACTGCCGGTGATATCCATCAACCGCTTGATCGTCAAATGCGACCGGCGGCCCTTGTCACGGTGCAGCAGATCCTGATACAAGACCGGGTTACTTGGCTGCCCCGGGGCGTCATGATCCCAGTCATCCGGAAAAAAATGAAAAGAGACGCTAAGTTGACTAAACTGCGCAGGCGGAAGGTGGTCCCGAAGAGTATTGCTCACCTTGCCCAGGATCGTGCTGAGGATGTTGCTCCTGTCGTCGATCGAGAAGCCGGTAAACACAACTCCAATCGTCTTATGGTTCTTGTACCATCCGATTACATCTGTCTGCCTGGTCGACTTAAGCAAGGCAGCAAGCGTATTGCCGAGCGCTGCCCGTGCCTTATTCAAATCTTCCTGGTCTCCCGCCGTCAGCAACATCAGAAGGAAAGGATTCCCAGAACGCTCTGTTCGTTTCCTCTCTACAACAACCATCTGCCGGAAAGCCTCTTCATTAAGCGCTCTCCGTTCACCGGAGGGGCTTGAGAACAACCCGCCGGCTTCCGCTTCGTCAATCATGTCGACCAGGGTCACTTGACTTCTCCTTCTTGCATCAACGATTAACGTGGCCTGAAAAAAACCCAAAGCAGCATCAACGGCCGTGATGCCTGGCTCATATCCAAAAAATGTTGAGGGGGATTATTCAGGGAGCAGTCGTAAACGCAATTGGTTACCTATACATTCGTTTCGCACAACGCCGGCGACGGAGCGAGATAGTCCGCCAGAGCCTCTTGCCATGGGCGAAATTTGTTGAGTCCCAGCTGATTGAGAGCGCGATTCTCTAGCACCGAATAGCTGGGCCGAGCGACTTTCGCGGGGAACTCGGAAGAACTTGCCACTTCAACCTTTGCGTTCAGGTTGGCCAGGGAATAAATCTCTTTTGCATACTCGTACCAGGAGCAACTTCCCTCGCCGGTTGCGTGATATAAGCCGAACGCGTCGCAGCCACTCAGAGCGACAACCTGCTGCGCTAAATCGCTGGTTGAAGTCGGGCTGACAAACTCGCTGTCGACCACCCGTACTTTCCCCCGCTCGCGCCCGAGTCTGAGCATTAAATCCACGAAATTCTGGCCCCCTTTTGCCCTGCAGGGATGCTTACCGTAGAGGGCGGACGTACGCAGGACAAAATGTCTGGGGTTCACTGTTCTGACCAGATACTCGCCGGCCAGCTTCGAATTCCCGTAGATATTAAGAGGAAGCGGAACATCGCCCTCATGGTAGGGTTTGCCCTTCGCTCCATCAAACACGTAGTCGGTGCTGATGTGAACCAGCACCATGGCTAGTTCGCGGGTCACCAGTGCAAGGTTTCGCGCGCCAATCGCATTCACCGCGAATGCTTTTTCAGGCTGCTCTTCACACTTTTCTACGTGGTGCATAGCGGCTGTGTTGACGACCACATCGGCTGATGCCACGGCCAGGCCGCATCTGACCGAATCCAGATTCGACAATTCGATCTCCGCATGGGTCAGGGACACAACTGCGTCACCCCGATCAACATACGCGGAGGCGATGTCACAGCCGAGTTGACCGTTGCCGCCAACCACCACGATCCTCACGCGACACCCGCCATGCTCGGGACTTCGATCGATTGCTCGATCTGTTTAAAGCATTGGATATTGGCGTAGGCCGGGTTATCCCAGTCCTGAAACTTGGCCATGTGATCGATGAGGTTGTCTACGATCGACTTCACACTACCCGACGGGTGAAAGCTCAATACGTTGGCCGCCTTCTCGGTGCTGACCTTGTAGTTGCGGAAATCTTCAATATGCTTGATGCAGAGATTCACACGAATATTGAGACGTTCTTCAATCGCGCTCTTGATCAGATCTCCTACTTCGCCGACGGTATAGTTCCCCGATGCAAGGTTGAAGATGCCGGAGATTTTGTGACTGGCCTCGATGGCGCGAATATAGGCCGTTGCGGCGTCTTCTATGCTAAGGATCGGCCGCCAGATGGAGGGATTATTGACGGTGATTGTATGGTCCCGGATGGCGGTTTTGAACATGGTATTGACAATCAGATCCAGCCGCATCCGGGGACTGTACCCGGAGATCGTTCCTTTTCGAAGAGAAATGACAGAGAAGTTTTCACTGGCAAGCTGCATGACCGCCTGCTCTCCCTGTAGTTTCGAGATCCCATAAGGATAGCTGGAGCTTACTGTGCGAGTTTCATCGTAGAGTTCGTTCTCGGTGTATCCATAGACTGAGCAGGAAGAGGCGTATATATATCTCTTTACCTTGGCCATTTTCGCGATGTAGGCCAGGTAAGCGGGCGCCGCAGCATTGAATATGAAATTCTTGCTGGGCGAATATTCCGCCATTGGGTCGTTAGACAAACCAGCGAGAAACACCACCTGGTCGTAGAGTTCCAGGTCGTCAACGGTAAGCTGGAAAATATCCTTGTTGAGGATGCCAGCCTGGCGTGGCAGATGATTTCCAAACCAGAACAGGTCAACCACATCCACTTTGTAACCACGCGCGAGAAGTTTTGGAATGAGCGTGGATCCGAGATATCCGGCGCCGCCGGCAATGAGCAGTCTCATGGCTTATCTCCCGAGGACCAACTCGGCTTGAGGGGAAGCCGAATATTGGAAATTATTTGATTCCGGTGTCACGAGCCACTCTGCGAGCGTCCGTGCCTTTCGGTCTTTATCCGAGACAAACCCGTCCCTTATGGGCCATTCAATCCCAATGTCCGGATCGTCCCAGCGGATGCCTGACTCGGCTTTGCCATTGTAGATACCGGTGCACTTGTACTGAATTTCAGCCATGTCAGAGAGAGCGCAGAATCCGCGGGCAAAGCCAGCGGGTGCCCACACTGCACGCCGGTTCTCGGCCGACGCTTCCACTCCAACCCATTTTCCGAGGGTTGGTGAGCCTTTGCGTATATCCACGGCAACCAGGAAGGCACTCCCGGAGGAAACACGCATGAGCTTGCCCATGGGGGGATCCCACTGGAAGTGAAGCCCGCGCACAACACCCTTGGCAGATCGCGAAAGGTTGTCCTGAACAAATTCAGTGGGTAGAGCGAGGGACTTGAACTGGTCGGCACGAAAGGTCTCAGAGAAGAGGCCCCTGCTGTCTTCGAAGACCCCCGGCACGATCACCGCTACCTCGCCGAGGTGTCTCGCTTGTATCTCTATCTGCATGGATGAATGCCCGCTTTCTTTAAGTGAATCGTGTCTAAATCTGCTTACTTTCGGAGTGATGCTATTTGGGTTTCGTGGGCTGAAGGTATCCGTAGTAGTAGTCGCTATGCGCTGGTCTTCGACGGCAGTTCAAGACCGCACCGACAACCTTTTTCTGATCGATGGCCTCGAGCCCCCGCTGCAGCTGGCTCTTCTCGGTTGTCCCTTGCCGGGCGACGAGAAGAATCCCATCGGCAAGCCGCATCCAGATACTGGTATCTGCAACCGGCAGCACAGGTGGCGAGTCAATGACTATCCAATCGAAGAGTTCTGCCAGCTGATCGAACAAGGTGAATAGCTTTGTCGATTGGAGCAGGTGAAGTGGATTTGCCTTTGCCTGACCGGCGGGCAGCAGCCAGAGAGCCGGGCGATCGAGATGATAGATGTTGGAAGTGAGAGTGCCTTCAGACTGCAGCAACTCGCACAAGCCGGGGATCCTTGGGATGCCAAAGATGGTTGCCAAAGTCGGACGCCGAACGTCTCCCTCGACCAGCAGAACCTTCTGCTGAGTTTTGCGGGCGAGAGCGCAGGCCAAATTGGCGGCGACCATGCTCTTGCCTTCCTTTGGGATGGTGCTCGTAATCAAGAGCTTCTTGAGCGGCCGCTCCCGCCTGAGATGTTGCAGGCGAACGCCTAAAAACTGGAATTGTTCCGCCCCTGGATTTTGGCCGTCTTCGAGACAGACCAAATGACTATCGGAAGTGGTTTCGATCGGAATCGACTTGAACTGAGCAAACATGCTCAGCCGCGCCGCGCTTCCCGAAGCCGAGGGCTCAGCCGCAATCGCGGCTCCTGTTCCCAATCGCGGTGGCTGGGCTACTTCGCGCTCTGCGCCAGATGCCCTGGGGAGTTCTGGCTTGGCCGCAGCTTTTAGTTCTACCGCGGCGTGTTGCTCTGCCAGCTTTAGCACCTCGGTGGCTGCCGAGAGAGCCGGCAACCCGATGCCGCTGCGGTCGCTCTCCGCCCGTTGGAGTGCATCGAATATCAGGCTCATGTTTGCCGCCTCAAAGGGATATACGCCTCAACGAAGTCGCTTTCCGGAAGGGGGCAACCCGACGTAAAGGAATTCTTTTCCGGAGCCTCACAGTGGGTTTCAATCAAAGGGAAAGCATGCGTCCGGGAACTGACGCCCTCTTCGGAAAGGTCAGGGACAGGTGGAAAGAAGTAGGGATTGGACGCTGACGCAACGGCTGACTCGCGTTGGAAGGCGCCAAGAGATTCGGCTGTCTCAGACTCCTGGGCACCCAGGCGGAAATCTTTAGCGACGTCATCGATAATTGCCGGCGTAACACTGCGGATCTGCTGAGCATAAGCAGCAATCAGCGAGTTCTCACAAATTGTGTTGATAAGGCGAGGGAAACCTTTGGAATGGCGGAAAACAGCGGCGACTGCCGACTCAGGAAATATTTGGGCGGCCCCCACATCGATTCCCGCAATCTCCAGCCGCCGCTCAATGTATCCCCTGGTCTCGGTTAAATCCAGGGGTTCCAGCCGGGCGCGAAGTGCAATTCTCTGCTTCAACTGCCGCAGCCCGGTAGAATCCAACTTCTGATCGAGTTCGGGCTGGCCGACCAGCACGACCTGAAGCAACTTTGTCTGCGCCGTCTCCAGGTTTGTCAGGAGACGGACCTCCTCCAGAATTGCTGGAGATAACAGATGCGCCTCGTCCAGGATCACGACGGTGGTCAGCTGCTTGGTTCCACGCGAAATCACGAACTGGCTTAGTTCATGCAGCAACTCACTTTTGTTCTTGCTGGAGGCGTTCAGCCCAAAGTCAGAAACGATGTACTGGAGAAACTCCAGCGGCGAAAGCAGACCATTGAAGAGGTATGCATAGGCCACGTCCTGGCTTTGCGACAGTTGCTTCAGCAGGCACCGAAGCAGCAGGGTCTTCCCCGTCCCTATCTCCCCGGTGACCACAACGAACCCTTTATGACGCCGAACCCCGTAGTAGAGGGCGGCCAACGCCTCGTTGTGCCGCCTGGTGGTGAAAAGAAAGGCCGGATCGGGCGTGAGTTCAAACGGGTTAAGCTTTAGATTGAAAAAGGTTTTATACATGGTCAATCGATACCTAACCCCGTAAGTAGCTGACAGCGGAACCAGCCAGGATCACAGCCACGACGATGCACGCCATAGCCCAGCCGAGATAAATCTTCCCATTGCTTCTACGTTCGTCTGCCTCAGTCACAATCTCCGGTATTTCGGCAATTATCTTGATGGATAGCAGCTCTCGAAGAGCCTTTTCATCGTGCATACGCCCGTCGAGGAACTCCAATCCTCCTGCGACCACGAGTCCCAACAGCAATCCGAAACCCACAGCAATTCCGCTGAACTGCAAACGGTTGGGGAAATCCGGCTTCAGCGGCAGGCTGGGTGGATCAAGCATGCGAAAGCGTTCTCCCTGCTGCATGTGCTCCATGCTGGTGGCCATCTGCGATTCGTTTTCTTTCTTCAGCAAGTCGTCATAGTTGGCCTTTGATTGATCGTAGCCACGAGTAAGATCGGCCAGCTGCTGCTCGCTGGCCGGCTCAGCATTGAGCCGCCCCTGATACTCGCCTACCTTGGCTTTCAAGGCAGCGATCGCGCTCTGTCGGTTCCCAATTTCCGCCTGGCTGGCTTCCAGCTGACCTTGCAGCTGCAAAACGGCCGAGTGTTGAATAGGATCGGCTGGTGCAGCCGTATCATCGATCTTCACCGGCTTAGCTTTCGCGCTTTGCAACTCGGCAGCCAGCTGTTCTCTGTTCTTTTCAGTCTTAGCTATCTGACTTTTTAGGTTTCGAATGTCAGGATATTCGTCGGTGTAGTGCGAGCTGAGATCCGCCAGTTGAGACCTGAGCTTTTCCAGCTGCTTATCTATCGCCCCCAACCCGGTATCAGAACCATCCGGGTTCTTGGGAGCAACAACTTGTATGCTGCGGTATTGACTGATCAGCGACTGCAGGTAAACACGCTGCTGCTGGGCGGTGTTGAGGGCGTCCTCCTCGGTTTGCAGTTGGGACTGCATGCCGCTCAGAATTTGCAGGTTGGTTGCCTGCTGACTGGGCAAGTCGCCTATATGTTGGCTCTTGAATTGCCGTACCTTGGCTTCCTGCTCGGTCAGAGTTTGACGAGCTGTCTCCAGCCGGCTGCGAAGGAAGTTGGTCGTATCTTCGGACTGCTGCTGGCGCACTTCCAGATTTTCGTCAATAAACAGCTTGGTGAGTTCACCGGTGATCTGCTGAGCAATCACAGGATTGTGCGCAGAGTAATAAATATTGAACGCAGTGATCTGATCGTGAGTGTCACGTACGAGCTCGATCTTGATGTCTTTGCGCATCTTCTCTACCTTTTCATCCGGTGTGACGTGGTTATGCTTGCCCGCCGGATAAAGGTTCTGCTCCTCGATGATGTGAAGAAGCCGGGTACGGCTAAGAATCTGCTGGGTAATGTTCTGTAGGCGGCCTTGCAGATCTTCATTCACGTTTGGAGTGACATAGTCCTTTGGCATGGTGGGCTGCTCCACCAAAATCAGCGTGCCTGACTTATATTTTGGCGGCACTAGCCAGCTGGCTCCCCAGACCAGGAGCCACCCTGCAAGCAGGGCTGCCAGAAAAACCGGGTAGCGGCGCCGAGCCACATCCAGGTAGCGCTGCACGTCAAGCGGCTCGGATTCCTGATCCTTTAGTTCTTCGGGCATGAGGTTCCTCTACAGCGGCTTCGAAAACTGATACGTGATGGAGACAAACTCGCGATTCGTGTTGGGAGCACCGGATATCAACGGTATTCCGGGGTAGCTTTGGCGCACATGTGTGTACCCAAAATCGGCTCTGACGCGATCGCTAAAGGAATGCTGGAAAGAGACGGTTCCGGAAATGCTGTGCCCCCCCGGGCTTGCCAGAGGAAGGTTGGGGGTCACATTCTTATTAATCGCATAAGCTCCCGCAACCCCCGCGTTCCAGGTGCGTGTCAGTTGCCATCGCTCCGATGTCATCGCGCTATTCGAATGAAAAGCTCCTACCAACCCACCGCCGCCAGACACACTACGCAAATAGCTGGCGGCCAGAGTCGTACGGCTCCCCTGCCAGCCCATGCTCACCATGCCTGCAGGCGAAAATCCGCTCGTAGACTTTAGTGGCTTCTGGGCAACGCTGAAGTACTGCGGACCGCCCGACACAGATACAGATAAGGTCGGCCTCATGTACAGCGTGTAGAAGAGAAAGGGAGTGTTCGTGCGCGTTTCACTCTGTGCGTTCTTCGGATAGGCAGTGATTTGTGAATACGTGTAGGTAGCCCCAACGTATTGGCGCAGTGACAGGCGGTGACTGTAGAAGCCCGACCCTCCACGCGAACTCGAATCGTAAAGCCCGGGCGACTGCGCCGGATTGAGATAATAGACATCCGTGAACGATGCATCTCCGCCGACCATGCCGCTTCTGCTGAATTGATCTGTCACTCCCACACTCGCCACATTGTTGAGCTGGTCTGCAGTGGGAGCGATTATCGATATGCCTGACCCCTGATCCCCCCCGGAGACCGCTCCGCCTCCGAGGGGATCCGGCTGGTTAAATGCATTTGATGTCTTTTGCAGCGAATCCCGCAAGCTGATCGTCGTATGCGGACTCAGCCGATACCGAAAATCCAAAGCCAGATCCTGATTGGATTGATTGAGAGCGCTCGTCTTTTGGTAGAGGGTGAAGCCTGGATCGTAGTCCAACGTCCAATGCAGCCGTTCGGTTCTCTTGTCAATCTGGATCGTGGGCCACACGGAATAGAGGATGTCGCTCACCGGGCCGGCTGTCGCTTCCGCTACTACGTTGTCATTGTGGGCGAGGGAAAAAGTCACTCCCGCTCGCAGATAATTGAACCGTGCTTCCGAACCGATCTCCGTCGGATAGTTCGTTCCACTCACCGGAGGCGGAATCAACATGCGTGGTTGATCCAACGGCAGTAACGTCGTGTCCACCTGCGGCCAGGCTCGTAGAGCAAACAACAGCGTCAAGGCGAAGAAAATTCGAGTCGACATCGTGCCACGTCTCTCAAGGAACCACAATTGTGTCGCCCGGCTCGAGCTTGATGTTCTGCTGGGGATTCTTGCCCTTGATGACATCTTTATAGTTGAAGGCAATCCGGGTTTGAGTGGCAGGGGCAGCTTGGCGAAGGATATAGATGTGCTTTTGCTTGGCGAATTCCTTTAATCCGCCGGCATCCGAGATTGCGTCCAGAACTGTCGATGCCGCGGTTAGCGAGTACGATCCAGGCTTTACTACTTGCCCCAGAATGTTGAAGTTTTTGCTCTTGATCTCCTGAACGATCACCGTGACTTCAGGCTGGGATATGTAGGACCGTAGCCTGCTCGAAATATCCTGCTCGAGTTGTAACGGTGTCCTTCCTGCTGCCTGTATCTCTCCCACCAGGGGTAGTGAAATCCTGCCGTCCAGACGCACCGGAATCGACCGGGAAAGATCTGGTTCCTTCCAGACATTGATCGTCAGGAGGTCATCGTTACCAATCAAAAAGCTGGCGTCATGCGGCCTGGAACTGGATTGCTCGACAGACCCAGCGGCAGAAGCAACCCCGGCAGGTACCGGCATTTTGTTATAGGCTTCGCCAGGGGCTGGCGTTTGCGCCGGAAGGTAATGACCACAACACGCCAGTACGAGTTCCAAAGCCAGGGGATACGCTATTCTCTTTTTCATAACAACTCCCGCCGGCCATTTCGAAGGTTGACCACCCAGTGTGCCTGATCGGGGTGGCCACGTCCTCAAAGGCCGATTCCCTTGCCCTTGTGTCCGTTGCCCCCCGGAAACATCAAAGCTTCCGGTGAGCGCAGTTGATATTGTTCGATCTTATAAAGGAGCGTCCGGTAGCTTATCTTCAACAACTGGGCGGCGGCTTTACGATTCCAGCTTGTCTTCTCCAGAGCGGCGCCGATTGCGCTTCTCTCGGTTTCCAGCTTGGCACTCTTGACTAGAGATCGCAGCGAGTCGGTACCACTTTTGCCGGCGGGAGAACGAGGGACGGACGGCGTTGGCCGATCCAGATTCTGCCTGGCGTCTTGAATCGGAAAGTAATCCGCCTCACCGGGATTTGAGTGCACTTTGTGTAGCGCTGACTCACTGTCACCCAACATGAGGTAGCGTTTGACCACGGTCTCCAATTCGCGCAGGTTACCCGGCCATGAGTATGCTTCCAAAGCCTTGATGGTAGCCACCGAGAACTCACGAGGAGCCATGCCATAATGCTTTGCAAGCTGGTGCATGAAGTGCCGTGCCAGAAGTAGAATTTCCTGATTGCGTTCCCTGAGAGGCGGCACGCAAATGGGGTAGGCACTCAGTCGAGCATAGAGATCTTCACGAAGCTTATTCCGGGAGATGGCGTGCTCCAGGCTCGTGGTGCTCGCAGCCAGGATGCGGACGTCAACACTTCTTGGAGTGGAAGTGCCTCGCCTGATCAGTGTTTTGTTCTGAATCACCTGCATCAGAACAGTCTGCAACCACAAGGGCATCTCAGTGATTTCATCGAGCAGGATAGTCCCGTTTGCGCATGACTCCAGTTTGCCGGGCACGACTGGCGCATTCTTGTTGGCTCTGTCAGGTCCGCACCCGAATAACTCTTTTTCCAGAAGATCGCCCGGTAGTGCAGCACAATTCACCTTGGCAAACTTGAACCCCGAGCGGACAGACAACGCATGAACCAGGCGAGCAGTCGTTTCCTTTCCGCTTCCGGCCTCTCCCAGAATCAAAACCGGCATATCCGCTCTTGCCAACATGGCCGCCTGAGCGCGAAGCTTTCGCATCATCGGGCAAACTCCGATAAAGAAGTTGCCGGCGGCGATCAGTTCGACATCGTCGCTTACCAGAGTCGTCTCGTGGATTCCAAACGTAACGGAAAGATGCTGCTGTATAAGGGCTCCCAATCGACGGGCATCATCCGGCATGACCATATAAGCCAGTGCCCCGAGACGAACTGATTCCTGTTTTCGCTCACCGTCGTCGAGATGATCCAGCACGATGACCGGCAATGCCGGCCGGACGCCCAGGAACCATCGCAAAACATGTAAGCTGTCCCGCTCCGCGGACGACAGACTCAACAGAAGCAGATCCGGACCTGGGCCGGATTGCACCTGCTCCAATGCCTGCCACGCATTTCCCGTGCTCTCGAGCTGCCAGTCTCCGGACGTCGCCATCAACTCGACGAGCCGAAGAACGGAGGCATCGCGGGTGACCAGGAGTATTTTGGGGGTTTTGATTTCGTTGTCTATCACGAATTGGTTTTCCAACACAACGCGCCAGGAACAGGAGGAGACTAAATCGGCTCCACTTCGTATCCCTCTACTTGAAGCGCCAGGGATCTTTGCATCGCGTCTACCGATATGATCAGTTTCCGTTCCCCATGGTGGGATAGGAAGATCCCCTCTAAGCCCTCCAGCGCACCGCCGCGAATCCGAACACGCTGTCCTGCCTTGAGAAACGGATGTGAGCAAGAAGGAAGTTGGCGTTCAACCAGGATCCGAATTGCATCGATCTGCTCGTTCGGAATCGGGGTGCCTACTCCCTGGGTGCCGACAAGGCCCAACACACTATCAGTCCGAAGCACTCGCTGGCGCTCCTCGTTGTTCGGCATCAGTCTGACGAATAGATAACAGCTAAATAAGGGCAACTTTACAATTTTTCTTCGGTCGTTCCAGCGATGCACCTCTGTAACAGTTGGAAGGAACGCCGTCACACCCCTCTCGCGCAGACGGAGGCTACCGCGCTTTCGTGCCGCGCGCGAGTGTGCACTGCATACCAGCTTTCCACATTGTTCTGCGGGTGTGGAAGGGCATATGGAGATTCCCACGTCTGATAGCCGGTGTCCAAAAGCATCATCTCCCTACAAGCTCTAAAAGAAACGTCTGTTAATATGCCGGCGACAGAAATATATCTTTCGAAGTTACTAAGGAGAAATTCGTTCTTTGAACATTCATCGCACATACCCAGCTTCGCCCTATGAGTCACATTTGAGTGACCCTATAACTTTTAATTCTGGGGTTGAAAACGAGATCCCCACCCGCAGAGCTGACAAAACCTGCCGTACACAACAGCGCCCGTCCAGAGACTCAATGTGAGTCGCCGGAAGAGCCTATAGCCACTCAATCTCAGACCGAGTGAGCTATGGACAAAACGGCTCAATGGGGGAGGCCAGGCTGACTTCAGTGTTTAAAAGTGGAATCAGCGTACAGGCAGCATGCAGTTTGCTGCAAGAGGTACAACATCTCTGCGACGCATTTCTCGTTGCGTGACTCTACCGATGAGGATGTGTACTCAGAGGAGCATTTCTCTTTAATTGGCTTACTCGACTCCATCTGACAATACTGTGACATGGAGCCAAAGGGGTAGATGACTAACAAAGGTTACCGTCTGGATCCTTCAGCTGATGCGGGTTGTTTTGAGGTAACCTGTCGTCGGATTGCGGGGTGAAAACCGTCGCCCTACGGTCTAAGTAACGCGACGTTCATAGCCACTTACGGCTGGTTTCTGTTCATTTATTACGGTGGATGCACTGCCGTTAAGTTCGCGATAAGACGATTAGGGCTTAGTTGGTTTGGGGAGCTGGCGGTGGAAAAAATCCGATTACCAACCGGCGAATGGTAAGCATGCCTCGGTTACCAAATACGTCATTGACAATGGGGAACAATGCCTCTACCGTTACCGAGATCTTCTCTAGTTTCTGCACCGTATTCGTTCACCTAGAGAAACCAAAGCGGAAACGAGGGCGAGGGATGCATAGTCCAAAGTCAACATAATTATGAACGCAGGCACTCTTTACTCATTAAGAGATACTAAGTTTGTAGCGAATACTTGATCCGCTTTGGCCCCCGTGAAGGCTACTTTCAATTTTCAAATTCCCCTACGGAAATTGCTCAACACCCGTCGGGTCATCTGTACCTAAATTTCCGATGGGATATCGTCCGGGCCGTGAACTTCCCCGAATGCGATGTCAGTGCCATGTTCGCGCCATCTCGTCTGTTCGTCTTCCCAGGCGGGGATCAGGAGACCGAGTGAATCTTTGTACCTTGCGAACGATGGGTCATGAACCGGAGCCTTTTAACGTGGTTTTTCCTCCTACAAATGGAAAGATGAGGGAATAGGGGAATGCTCGATGGAATTCTGGAGTCAGCCATTCGCATCATGGTGGCTGACGACACCCGACTGCATACAAATTTGCTCGCGGATGCACTGAGACGTGACGGTGCCTTCGAGGTGATCGGTTCCGACTCGCAGGAATTAATCGCGCGTGCGCACGTACGCGCCCTGGATGTTGTACTCCTGAGTTCGGAACTCGATGGACAGCCCGGCCGCGGGTTCGAGGTTTTGCGAGAGGTGCGTGTATTGCACCCGAACGTCCGAGCGATCATGCTCCTCGACACCTCGAGACATGAGTTGGTACTGGAGGCATTTCGTTCTGGTGCGCGAGGGGTACTCAGCAAGCATGAATCAGTTGAGGCTCTGAGCATGTGCTTAAAGAGGGTTCATCAGGGCCAGATCTGGGCCAACGCCGAGCAAATGGGCTTGCTGGTTCAGGCTTTGGCGTCTCCGCGAGGCACTCCCGCGCCGAGCGTCCAGCGAATAGAAGAGCTGTCGAAGCGAGAAATGGAAATAGTGGAGAGCGTGGCGGACGGCTTGTCAAATCGGGAGATTGCCGAACGTTTAGGCTTAAGCCAACACACCGTCAAAAACTACCTTTTTAAGGTCTTTGAGAAGCTCAATGTTTCGAGCCGGGTCGAGCTTCTTTCGCTGGCCCTGAAGCGGAAAGTCCCATCGCAATCTGAGATCAATCTTCTTGAGGAGAAATTTGCCGATCACGAATCGCTCAATGATTCGTCGCTCGCCGGGTACCAACGCGCTGCGGAGCAAGGCGTGCAAATCGCACAACTCGAGGTAGCTCGATTCTATAGCGAGCGAAAATCGGATTACAAAGACCTGTCACAGGCTTACAAGTGGTACCTGATCGTTAACCACCAGGTATCAGAAGCGAGCAAGCGGGTTGGAAGTGCGATGACAATCGAGCAAAAGCTCGAAGCCGAAGCGATGGCCGCCGCCTGGCTCAAGAAAACGGATAAGCTTCTGCCGTCCCCTCTCAAGGACTCACTGATCGTCACTGTAAGGCGGAGACAGATCCCAGGGCCGGCCAGCCTGTCCGCCAACGTCCAGCAACGAATGGGACGATGACGGACGCCGGGTCTGGAAACCGGCAGAGCGGCCGCACCTGGCCATTTTTTCTGGGTTAAGGAATAGTTGCGGTCGCCTCGTTAGACGCCGAGCCTTCCACCCCGGAGGAGTCGACACTTTTCACGATGTAGTCATAGGTCGTACCAGACACCACATTGTTATCCGTATAGGTCGTCTGGGTGTCGAGCGATGAGTTCAGCAATACATAGGGAGAGCTGCCGCCGGGCGAGCGATAGATGTGATAGCCCGCAACCGGATCAGAAGAACTTGCTGGCGCCTGCCAACTCAGATCAACATAATGTGAAGCGCTTTCCCCTGTGCCCGTAAGACTGATGACCACGGTCCCGTTGGTTGAGGAGTTGCTCTTGATGGTCAGCTGACCGGTGACCGCTCCGGTAGCGGTCGGATCGAACTGTACATCCAGCGTAATCGCCAGGGTCGGATTCAAGGTGACCGGGAAGGTGGCTCCCGACATCGTGAAGCCTGTGCCAGTCAACGTTGCTGAGTTGATGGTCACAGGCGCCGTACCCGTCGAGGTTAGCGTTACCGGCAGCGTCGACGGCGTATTCACCGTCACATTGCCAAACGCAAGGCTCGCCGGGCTGATGGTCAACGTCGGCACCCCGGCACTCAGTTGCAGAGCAAAGGTCTTGGAAACACCGCCTGCGCTCGCTGTCAAGGTCACCGCTTGCGCGGTCGTGACAGACGACACAGTCGCGGTGAACCCGGCACTGCTCGCATTGGCGGGCACCAGCACCGTGGCCGGCACCGTGACCGCCGCATTGCTGCTGGTCAAAGACACACTCAAACCACCACTGCCTGCCGGCCCACTCAGCGTCACCGTGCAGGCATCGCTGCCTGCCCCAGTCATCGACGCGTTGCTACAAGACAGCGCACTCAAGGTGGCCGCAACCGCCGTCCCCGTACCCGTCAGGCCGATTACCGCTGTACCGTTGGTCGAAGAAGTGCTCTTGATGGTCAACTGACCGGTTACTGCTCCAGCAGCCGTGGGATCGAACTTCACACTCAGTGTCGCCGACTGGGTCGGATTCAAGGTGACCGGGAAGGTGGCTCCAGACATCGTGAAGCCGGTCCCGGTCAACGTTGCTGAGTTGATGGTCACAGGCGCCGTCCCCGTCGAGGTCAACGTCACTGGCAACGTCGACGGTGTATTCACCGTCACATTGCCAAATGCAAGACTCGCGGGACTGATGGTCAACGTTGGTACCCCGGCATTCAATTGCAGAGCAAAGGTCTTGGAAACCCCGCCTGCGCTGGCTGTCAGGGTCACCGCTTGCGCGGTCGTGACCGACGACACAGTCGCGGTGAACCCGGCACTGGTCGCGTTGGCGGGAACCACCACCGTGGCCGGCACCGTAACCGCCGCATTGCTGCTCACCAACGACACACTCAAACCGCCTGTGCCTGCCGGCCCACTCAGCGTTACCGTGCAGGCGTCGCTCCCTGCCCCGGTCATCGACGCATTGCTGCAAGACAACGCACTCAAGGTGGCCGCAACCGCCGTCCCCGTACCCGTCAGGCCGATCACCGCTGTACCGTTGGTCGAAGAGTTACTTTGGATGGTTAGCTGGCCGGTTACCGCTCCGGCAGCCGTGGGATCAAACTTCACACTCAGTGTCGCCGACTGGGTCGGATTCAGGGTCACCGGGAAGGTGGCTCCAGACATCGTGAACCCAGTGCCGGTTAACGTTGCCGAGTTGATGGTCACAGGCGCCGTCCCCGTCGAGGTCAACGTCACTGGCAGCGTCGACGGTGTATTCACCGTCACGTTGCCAAAGGCAAGGCTCGCCGGGCTGATCGTCAACGTCGGCACCGCGGCATTCAATTGCAGACCAAAGGTCTTGGAAACGCCGCCTGCGCTCGCCGTCAGGGTTACCGCTTGCGCGGTCGTAACCGACGACACAGTCGCTGTGAATCCGGCACTGCTCGCATTGGCTGGCACTACTACCGTCGCCGGAACCGTGACCGCCGCATTGCTGCTGGTCAAAGACACGCTCAAACCACCGCTGCCAGCCGGCCCGCTCAGCGTTACCGTGCAGGCATCGCTGCCAGCCCCGGTCATCGACGCATTGCTGCAAGACAATGCACTCAATCCGCCTGCTACCGCAGTCCCCGTTCCCGTCAGGCCGATTACCGCTGTACCGTTGGTCGACGAGTTGCTCGAGATGGTCAGCTGACCGGTTACCGCTCCGGCAGCCGTGGGATCAAACTTCACACTCAGCGTCGCCGACTGGGTCGGATTCAAGGTAACCGGGAAGGTGGCCCCAGACATCGTGAACCCTGTGCCGGTCAACGTTGCTGAGTTGATGGTCACAGGCGCCGTCCCGGTCGAGGTCAACGTTACCGGCAGCGTCGATGCCGTGTTCACCGTCACGTTGCCAAACGCAAGACTCGCCGGGCTGATGGTCAACGTCGGCACCGCGGCATTCAATTGCAGACCAAAGGTCCGGGAAACGCCGCCCGCGCTCGCTGTCAGGGTCACCGCTTGCGCGGTCGTAACCGACGACACAGTTGCCGTGAACCCCGCAGTGGTCGCGTTGGCCGGAACAACCACCGTGGCTGGCACCGTGACCGCCGCATTGCTGCTGGTCACAGACACACTCAGACCACCGCTGCCAGCCGGCCCGCTCAGCGTTACCGTGCAGGCATCGCTCCCTGCCCCAGTCATCGACGCGTTGCTGCAAGACAAGGCACTCAATCCGGCCGCAACCGCCGTTCCAGTCCCCGTCAGGCCGATTACCGCTGTACCGTTCGTCGAAGAAGTGCTCTGGATGGTCAGCTGACCGGTTACCGCTCCGGCGGCCGTGGGATCAAACTTCACACTCAGCGTCGCCGACTGGGTCGGATTCAGGGTCACCGGGAATGTGGCTCCAGACATCGTGAACCCAGTGCCGGTCAACGTTGCTGAGTTGATGGTCACAGGCGCCGTCCCCGTCGAGGTCAACGTCACTGGCAGCGTCGACGGTGTATTCACCGTCACGTTGCCAAAGGCAAGACTCGCCGGGCTGATCGTCAACGTCGGCACCGCGGCATTCAATTGCAGACCAAAGGTCCGGGAAACGCCGCCTGCGTTGGCTGTCAGGGTCACCGCTTGCGCGGTCGTAACCGACGACACCGTCGCAGTGAACCCCGCACTGCTCGCACTGGCTGGCACCAGCACCGTGGCCGGCACCGTAACCGCCGCATTGCTGCTCACCAACGACACGCTCAAACCGCCTGTGCCTGCAGGCCCGCTCAGCGTCACCGTGCACGCATCGGTCCCTGCCCCGGTCATCGAAGCGTTGCTGCAGGACAGCCCACTCAATCCGGCTGCCACTGCGGTCCCCGTACCCGTCAGCCCGATCACCGCCGTTCCGTTCGTCGAGGAATCGCTCTGGATGGTCAGCTGACCGAGAACCGCTCCCGCAGCAGCCGGATCGAACTGCACACTCACAGTCACCGACTGGGTCGGATTCAGGGTCACCGGGAAGGCCGCTCCCGACATCGTGAAACCCGTGCCGTTCAATGTTGCCGAGTTGATCGTCACCGGGGCCGTCCCCGTAGAGGTCAACGTTACCGGCAGCGTCGACGCCGTGTTCACCGTGACGTTGCCAAACGCCAGGCTCGCCGGACTGATCGTCAATTGTGGACTTGCCACTGCCGTGCCCGTGCCGCTCAGATTAACGATCGCTGTGCTGTTGGTCGACGAATCGCTCTGCAGAGTCAACTGCCCTGTGGCCACTCCCGTGACAGCCGGATCGAACTGCACGTTCAGTGTCATCGTCTGACCTGGATTCAAGGTAACCGGGAAGGTAGACCCCGACACCGTGAAGCCGGCACCAGTCAACGTTTCCGAATTCACCGTAACCGGCGCCGTCCCCGTAGAGGTCAACGTTAGCGGCTGCGTTGCGGCGGTGTTCAACGTTACATTGCCGAATACCAGGCTGGCCGTGCTGACGGACAACTGCGGACTCGCCGCCGCCGTCCCCGTGCCGCTCATCGTAACAATTGCTGTGCTGTTGGTCGATGAGTCGCTTTGCAGAGTCAACTGCCCCGTGACCACTCCCGTGACTGTTGGATCGAACTGCACGTTCAGTGTCACCGTCTGACCTGGATTCAAGGTAACCGGGAAGGTAGACCCCGACACCGTGAAGCCGGCGCCAGTCAACATTTCCGAATTCACCGTAACCGGCGCCGTCCCCGTAGAGGTCAGCGTTACGGGCTGTGTGGACGTGGTATTCACCGTCACATTGCCGAACGCCAGGTTGGCCGTGCTGACGGTCAACTGCGGACTTGCCGCCGCTGTCCCCGTGCCGCTCATATTGACAACCGCGGTGCTGTTGGTCGACGAGTCGCTCTGCAGAGTCAACTGCCCTGTCGCCACTCCCGTCACTGTTGGATCGAACTGCACATTCAGTGTCAACGTCTGACCCGGATTCAAGGTGACCGGGAAGGCAGCCCCCGACATCGTGAAGCCGGCGCCCGTCAATGTTCCTGCGTTCACTGTAACTGGCGCCGTCCCCGTAGAGGTCAACGTTACCGGCTGTGTGGACGTGGTATTCACCGTCACATTCCCGAACGCCAGGTTTGCCGTGCTGAGCGTCAACTGCGGACTTGCTGCCGCTGTCCCCGTGCCGCTCATATTGACAACCGCGGTGCTGTTGGTCGAGGAGTCGCTCTGCAGAGTCAACTGCCCTGTCGCCGCTCCTGTGACTGTTGGATCGAAGTGCACGTTCAGTGTCAGCGTCTGACCCGGATTCAAGGTAACCGGGAAGGTAGCCCCTGACATCGTGAAGCCGGCGCCCGTCAATGTTCCCGAGTTCACCGTAACCGGGGCCGTCCCCGTAGAGGTCAACGTTACCGGCTGCGTCGAGGCGGTATCCACCGTCACATTGCCGAATGCCAGGCTCGCCGTACTGAGGGTCAACTGCGGACTTGCCGCCGCTGTCCCCGTGCCGCTCAAGTTAACGATCGCTGTGCTGTTGGTCGATGAGTCGCTCTGCAGAGTCAACTGCCCTGTCGCCACTCCTGTGACTGTCGGATCAAATTGCACATTCAGTGTCAGCGTCTGACCTGGATTCAACGTAACCGGGAAGGTAGCCCCCGACATCGTGAAGCCGGCGCCCGTTAATGTTCCTGCGTTCACCGTAACTGGCGCCGTCCCCGTAGAGGTCAACGTTACCGGCTGCGTCGAGGCGGTATCCACCGTCACATTGCCGAATGCCAGGCTCGCCGTACTGAGGGACAACTGCGGACTTGCCGCCGCTGTCCCCGTGCCGCTCAGATTAACGATCGCTGTGCTGTTGGTCGAGGAATCGCTCTGCAGAGTCAACTGTCCTGTCGCCACTCCCGTGACTGTCGGATCGAACTGCACGTGCAGTGTCAGCGTCTGGCCTGGATTCAACGTAATCGGGAAGGTAGCCCCCGACATCGTGAAGCCGGCACCACTCAACGTTCCCGAATTCACTGTTACCGGAGCCGTCCCGGTAGAGGTCAGCGTCACGGGCTGCGTCGAGGCGGTACCCACCGTCACATTGCCGAACGTAAGATTCGCCGTGCTGACGGTCAACTGCGAATTTGCCGCCGCCGTCCCCGTGCCGCTCAGATTAACGATCGCTGTGCTGTTGGTCGAGGAATCGCTCTGAATGACCAACTGACCCGAGACCATCCCCGCGACCGTCGGATCGAACTGCACGGTGAGTGTCACCGTCTGACCTGGGTTTAAGGTAACCGGGAACGTAGCCCCCGACATCGTAAAACCGGCCCCACTCAACGATCCCGAATTCACCGTAACCGGAGCCGTCCCCGTAGAGGTCAACGTTACCGGCTGCGTTGAGGCAGTGTTCAGCGCCACACTGCCGAATGCGAGGCTGGCAGTGCTGACGGACAACTGCGGACTTGCCGCCGCCGTCCCCGTACCGCTCAGATGAACAACTGCAGTGCTATTGGTCGAGGAGTCGCTCTGAATAGTCAACTGGCCCGAAGCAGTTCCCGTGACAGTCGGCTCGAATTGCACAGTGAGCGTCACTGACTGACCTGGATTCAAGATGACCGGGAACGTCGCGCCTGACATCGTGAAACCGGCGCCACTCAATGTTCCCGAATTCACCGTAACCGGCGCCGTCCCCGTAGAGGTCAACGTTACGGGCTGTGTCGATGTGGTATTCAGCGTCACATTGCCGAACGCCAGGCTCGCCGTGCTGACGGTCAGCTGAGGACTTGCCGCCGCTGTCCCCGTGCCGCTCATGTTGACAACCGCGGTGCTGTTAGTCGATGAATCGCTCTGCAGAATCAACTGCCCTGTCGCCACTCCAACGACAGTTGGATCGAACTGCACGTTCAGTGTCACCGTCTGACCTGGATTCAAGGTGACTGGGAACGTCGCGCCTGACATCGTGAAGCCGGCACCACTCAACGTTCCCGAATTCACCGTCACCGGGGCCGTCCCGGTTGAGGTCAGCGTTACGGGCTGTGTCGATGTGGTGTTCACCGTCACATTGCCGAATGTAAGACTCGCCGTGCTGACGGTCAGTTGCGGATTCGCTGCCGCTGTCCCCGTCCCTCCCAGCGTGATGATCGCTGTGCTGTTGGTCGATGAGTCGCTTTGAATGGTCAATTGACCCGTCGCGAACCCCGTGGTCGCCGGATCGAATTCCACGTTCAGCGTTGTCGACTGGCCTGGATTCAACGTGACCGGAAATGTAGCCCCCGATACCGCGAAGCCTGCCCCGCTGACGGTTGCGGAATTAATAGTGACCGGGGCCGTCCCGGTCGAGGTCAACGTCAATGGCTGCGTCGATACCGTGTTCACCGTCACATTGCCGAAGGTCAGACTCGCCGCGCTGGCCGTCAACTGCGGACTTGTCGCTGCAGTGCCCGTCCCACTCAGAGTGACAATCGCTGTGCTGTTGGCCGACGAGTCGCTCTGGATAGTCAGCTGACCCGTCGCCAATCCTGTGGTGGCAGGATCGAACTGCACGTTAAGCGTCACCGACTGACTCGGATTCAAGGTGACCGGAAATGTGGCTCCGGACATCGTGAAACCTGCACCCGTCAGCGCTGCCGAGTTGATCGTCACCGGCGCCGTGCCGGTAGACGTCAATGTCACCGGTTGGGTCGATGCGGTATTCACCGTAACATTGCCAAACGTCAGACTGGCCGCGCTGATCGTCAGCTGCGGGCTTGCCGCCGCGGTGCCCGTCCCGCTCAGATTCACAATTGCCGTGCCGTTGGGTACCGAGTCGCTCTGGATAGTCAGCTGACCCGAGACCGCACCCGCAACAGTCGGGTCAAACCCAACCTTGAGCGTGACCGATTGGCCAGGATTCAAGGTGACGGGGAACGTGACTCCGGAAGCTGTAAAGCCGGCGCCTGTCAGTGCAGCCGAGGCGATCGTCACCGGAGAGGTCCCTGTCGAAGTCAGGGTGACAGGCTGCGTCGAGGCTGTGTTCAACGTCACGTTGCCGAACGTCAGACTGGCTGCGCTGAGCGTCAATTGCGGACTGAGTATTGGAGGAGTCGGCGGAGTCGGCGGAGTTGGCGGAGTCGGCGGAGTCGGCGTCGCGGTGCCCGTTCCGCTCAGATTCACAACCGCTGTGCCGTTGGGCACCGAGTTGCTCTGAATGGTCAGCTGGGCCGATGATGTGCCCGTGGCAGCCGGATCAAACTGTACGTTCAGCGTTACGGACTGACCTGGATTTACTGTTGCCGGGAACGTGCCTCCGGACACGGTGTATCCCGTGCCGGTCAACGTTGCCGAGTTGATGGTAACCGGCGCCGTCCCTGTCGAAGTCAACGTCACAGGCTGCGTTGACGGTGTGCCCACCGTCACATTGCCAAAGGTCAAGCTGGCGGTGCTGACGCTCAACGTTGGCGTTGAACCGGGGTTACCGCTACTACTTCCACTAACACCCTGGCCACTCACCGATCCCTGAGCGATCTGTGTCCCGGCTGCGTTCATCACGGTGAACTGGCCGGAGAAGTTGGAGGCGCTACCGGGCTTGAATCCGATCACGAAATTGTAAACACCACCGGCATTCACCGTAACCGGAGAGCCCATCTGGCTGTTGTTGAAAAAGCTCGTCCCGGAAACGTTCACCTGAGAAACACTGATGGGTGCGGAACTCACATTGATAAGCAGGACTTTGCTGGTCACGGTTTGACCGACAGGCACGGCGCCAAAATTGATTGCGCCCGGGGATACGCTAAGGGGGCCCGTAGCAGATGAGTTCGGCGTAAACCCGCAACCTGCCAGAGCAACTGCGACACAAGATATCGATAGAGCAAGAAGCGGCGTGTACAGACGGTCGAATCTACGAATCAAACTGCGTCTGCGTGCACAATTAGAACTGAACAACAGGTCACCCCTCTGTAAACGTGCAAGTTTTCCAGAGGCAGATAAAAGAAAAAATCTACGATTTGTGACCCGGACAACCTGAACCTGTGCGGCTACCACAACACACCAGGCCACGATTGTCTTTGGGACGGGAGCCAGGAAACCTTAACAAGTGATCGAAATCATCCCAGGCAATCAGACCTGGAGTCACCGGTTCGGCTGTAACCAACTAAGAAAGCTGCGAATCACTCAGCTTCACTAAATTGTCACTCCACGTTATTGTCTCCTCCAATGACACTAACTAGCTATAGTAAGTAAGCATAGTTACGGTTTAGTGCATTTGGTTACATTAGTAACCGAAATGCACTACCGTTCTTGCAGCCCTGTCTGCAGGCTGGCGTCGGAAGGAAATGTTTGTTATTTACGGAATAGTTGCCGCAGCCTGATTAGACGCGGCGCTTTCTACCCCTGCGGAATCGACACTTTTAACGATATAGTCATAACTCGCGCCAGACACCACATTGTTATCCGTATAGGTCGTCAGGATGTCGAGCGACGAATTCAGCAATACATAGGGAGAGCTGCCGCCGGTCGAGCGATAGACGTGATAGCCCGCAACCGGATCAGCGGAACTGGCTGGCGCATCCCAGCTCAGACCGACATAATGAGCAGAAATTTCTCCTGTGCCCGTAAGGCTGATTACTACCGTACCGTTGGTTGATGAGTTGCTCTGGATGGTCAGCTGACCGGTAACCGCTCCCGCAGTGGCCGGATCGAACTGCACATCCAGCGTGATCGCCAGGGTCGGATTCAAAGTGACCGGGAAGGTGGCTCCCGACATCGTGAAGCCTGTACCACTCAACGTCGCTGAGTTGATGGTCACAGGCGCCGTCCCCGTCGAGGTCAACATCACCGGCAGCGCCGATGGCGTATTCACCGTCACGTTGCCAAAAGCAAGGCTCAGCGGACTGACAGTCAACGTAGGCACCGCGGCATTCAATTGCAGAGCAAAGGTCTTGGAAACGCCGCCCGCGCTCGCTGTCATGGTCACCGCTTGCGCGGTCGAGACCGACGACACAGTCGCCGTGAAGCCGGTGCTGCTCGCATTGGCCGGAACCACCACCGTGGCCGGCACCGTGACCGCCGCATTGCTGCTCGTCAAAGACACGCTCAAACCACCGCTGCCTGCCGGTCCACTCAGCGTCACCGTGCAAGCATCGCTCCCTGCCCCGGTCATCGACGCATTACCGCAAGACAGCGCACTCAAGGTGGCCGGCCCCACCGTACCCGTCCCTGTACCTGTCAGGGCGATCATCGCGGTACCGTTGGTCGAGGAATTGCTCTGGATGGTGACTTGACCGGTTACCGCGCCCGCAGCGGCTGGATCGAACTGCACATTGAGAGTCACCGATTGGGTCGGGTTCAGGGTAACCGGGAAGGTGACTCCCGATACCGTGAAGCCTGTACCAGTCGCCGCAGCTGAGTTGACGATCACAGGTCCCGTCCCCGTCGAGGTCAACGTCACCGGCAGTGTCGACGCCGTGTTCACCCCCACGTTGCCAAACGCAAGACTTGATGGACTGATGGTTAATGCGGGCGTCGAGGCACCCCCGCCGCCGCCTGCACCGGTAATTGGGACCTGCGCAACCGTCGCGCCGGCGGCGCTCGTGGCAGTCAACTGGCCAGAGTAGTTGGATGTCTGCTGGGGCATGAACCCGATGTCGAAGTTGTAAGTAGCACCCGCAGCGATGTTGATGGGAACGTTGTTTTGGCTGACCAGGGAGAAGCTTTGCCCCGCAATACTCAGCTGCGCAATCGCGATCGGAGCTGACGTTTGATTGAGCAGGGAAACCTTACTGGTGGCGGTTTGCCCGATAGGCACTGTTCCGAAAGCCACTGGGTTCGGCAGGGCCAAAAGCGCACCCCCAGTTGACCCGCTGGCGCTGAATCCGCAGCCTGTCAGCACCGTGAGAACAAGACTGGACACGAGGATTGCCAACAGCGATGTCCACAACTCGCCAAGTCGGCGGATCGGCCACGTAAAGGCACAACGTGAATCGGACACCAGCGTCACCCCGGTAAATCCGCATGCCGGTTGCATGCCTACGTCATCTTGTTGCCCACCAGGCAACTCTGAAATTTTCGGATCATTGTAGATCCGTTTGCTGACTGCGTCGAACAAGGGTTCGGCGCTCAACCCCCTGGTCAAAGATGAGCTAGGGGTAGCGACCTTTGCCGCTCAACCAGGTTCCGCTCGATCATAAAGCCCGGAATCGAACAACGCTCTACGCATAAAGCGGTGGATCACATACACATAAGTTTGGGAGGGAGCGCCCTTATGGAGCCTGCTGTGGCTCCCCAGTGGCGGAGATTCCCACCGTTGAAGAGCTCGTAAGGTACTGAATCTTAAGAGGTCCGGCGGGAGGCAAAGACGTTCGAAGGTCGGGGAAAGCGTTAAGGTTCGCGGTATCCCACATCTCGCGAAAAACCGGCGAACATGGGGCACCCCACGCTTTGTCGAAGGGAAAAAGAACCCCAATACTTTTGGAACAGGAAACCAGGACTCCTCCCCATTTTCCGGCCTGTAACCTGCGCGGCGTATGATTGCGGCACCGTCCCATTCAGCAAGCAGAATGCATGGTTTGAAATTCCTGTTTGGACCACGAATTTCCGGGCGAGTTTCGCGAACAGAAGAAACCGTCTGATCCCAAACTGAATCCAACTTTCACACGGCAGTGCGAGTTCCAACGGTGAGTGAATTTTATGCACAAGTCTTCTGCCAAATTAATCGTGTTGTTCCTCTGCCTTCAGACCCCGACGTTGATTCCCGCATTCGCCCAGGCAGTAATCCCTGCGGATGGTCGCGTGGGTGTCCCGTTGAACGCTCCCATACCGTCAACAACGGGTGAAGCGGTAGCAGCCCCGACCAACATCAGCAGTTACATCCTGGGACCAGAAGATCAGATCACCGTGCGTGTCTTCGGCGCGGGTGACATTCCCGACAAGCCGGCGCAGATCGACAATAATGGAGTCGTGACCCTGTCCATGATCGGGCAGGTCCATGCCGCTGGGTTGACCGTTAGGCAATTGCAGGACAACCTGGTGACCGCTTACAAGAAGTACTTCAAGGATCCGCAAGTCACCGTCGAAGTGAACGATTTTCGCAGCCAACCGGTATCTGTCGCGGGGAATGTGACTAAGCCGGGTGTCGTGCAGTTGCGTGGAAATCGCAACCTGATGGAAGTGATCGGACAGGCCGGCGGTCTGCGCGCCGATGCCGGTGATAGCGTGCTGATTACTCGTAATCTGAGCGAAGGGGCGATCCCCGTGTCCGGTGCCTACACTGATCCCACAGGCAAGTACTCCATCGCCCATATCGACATACGCTCCATCATGAACGGCAAGGATCCTGAGGGAAATATTCAGATCAAGCCGCATGACGTGATCACGGTTCCTCGCGCGCGCATGATCTACGTGTTGGGCAATGTCGGCAGGCCGGGCGGCTACGTGATGACAGAAAACGAAACCATGTCGCTCACCCAGGCAATTGCCCTGGCAGGGGGATGGGACAAAATGGCGTCCTTGAGTTCGGCAAGGATTCTCCGCGCCGATGGCGGCTCAACGCGCGAACAGATTCCCGCAAACGTCAAGAAGATCATGGAGAACAAGGCGCCTGACTTGCAGATGCGGCCTGATGACATCCTTTACATCCCCAACAGTATGACCAAGGTATTCGGTGCACGCGGGGCCGAAGCCGGCCTCAGCGTCGGCACAGGCGTTCTCGTTTGGCGTTAACGGGTGAACCCACCAGAGGAATCTCTGATCGGCGTACCCGTGTGGCCAATGCTCAAGTGTTGACCTGATTCTTCAGGGCATGCTAGCGTCAAACTATGGCGTTTTCCCTTCATTGTTGTTGTCACTGCGACCAACCCTTCCCTGGGTGAGCGGCGACATTCTCAGATATTCCTGAAACGTCTTTTCCAAAGCTCATCCGAAATGGTCCTTCTGTTCGCCCGCGGTATTTCGACCAGGCGGCCTGCGTGCCCCGATCCTTGTCTGACAGCGCCTCGGAGTAGCGAACCATTGCAATTGACCGATATCGGAGATAACGAGGATAAATGCCATGCCAACAAAGGAACGGCTTGCGCGCGAAGCCGACGCCACACCGATAGCATCGAGTGCCCAATCCGGCACGGTCTTGAGAACGCCTGAGGAACTCGCCAACATCGTCTCACTGTTCGCGTCGTCTGGTGCATGGATGGATAAAGTGCGGCTTCGCGCCGATCGGCGCTGGTATGACCGGTTGTATCACGGTCCCGACTATGACATTTGGGTGATCAGCTGGCTGCCGGGGCAATCCACCGGGTTCCACGACCACGGTGCGTCCTCGGGAGCCTTCGTCGTGGCGACGGGGATTCTTGAAGAGCACCGTCCTGGTGAGCGGACCCGTGTGATCCCTCCGGACAACCCGCGCGCATTCGGTCCCGATTACACGCATGACGTCCGCAACGTCTCCCTGGCGCCGGCCATCAGCATTCACGCATATTCTCCCCCGCTAAGCGAAATGAACGAGTACGAGCTGGACGGGATTCATTTGGTTCCGCGCGAACTCGAGCCTGAGGAGGCTCAGCCACTCGATCAGGAGTCGCGCATGCAGAGGCGGGAAGCCGGGGACCGGACCGGCGCGTTGAGCATTGAGCAGTTGCTTTCAGCGGCACGTGCCCGGCTGCGCCGGCTATCTCCGGATGAGGCCTATGAGGCGGCGACCGCAACCGAGGCGGTACTCGTCGATATTCGTCCCGAAAGCCAGCGTGCGATTGAGGGTAGTATTGCGGGCGCGTTGGTTGTCGAACGTAACGTGCTTGAGTGGCGGTTCGATCCGGCGTCCACCGCGCGGCTACCGGTCGCGACCGATCATGGCGTCCAGGTGATCGTGTTCTGTTCCGAAGGGTATACCTCGAGCCTCGCGGCCGCAGCGCTGCAGGATCTTGGACTCTGGCGCGCTACAGACATTGTTGGTGGATTTCATGCCTGGCGCGCAACGGGTCTGCCGTTTGTGCCGCCCCCAAGCGAGGTTTCCTAAGATTGGCCCCGCGCGCGCTTATTCGTCACAACTCCTGTGCGTTGGAGTTTTAGCGGGAGCTCCTTTGCCCCGGCCCGGCGAACATTCGTTTTAAGGCCAGGGCAATTGCCGCTTTTACGCTTACATTCAGTGGGAAGCGCAAGTCAATGTGTGCCTGGTTCGGCTTGGAGTATCCGCTGAAGAGCGCAGCATGCTGTCTTTGTACGCTTTCTCCAGAGACGTAAGCGCGGTTTTGATGAGATTGCGGTCGTTGAGTTCGAACGTCTGCCAATCCGGAAGGCGGTCCTGATCGTCTTTGGAGGGCGCCAGGAATGAAATTGCAGTCGAGCCGTCCAGCGTGCGCGTATCGGGAAGCATGGCAAACATGACTTTACGATGGTAGAAAGCACGCGTGCCAAAGAGGTGACTTTTTTTGACACCGGGCCAGTGCATCATTTCTTGTTCAAGAACTGAACACCATTCTCGAATCTCTTGGGAAGCCGGGAGCAGCGCAAGATTCTTCATGTTTTGCCCAGATTAGCACACACCGATCGAGATTTTTTGTCCGTCCCCATTCTAAACGGCATCTGATAGCTACAAAGCGTGCAGAAAATCGTCGCTGCTGCCCCAGCGGGTGCCTTGGACAACGTCTGCCGAACGTCGGGTCTTCTGAATGGCCTATGGAATCAAACTCCGCCATCGCAGCTGAGAAAAAGAAAAGCGTCCACGCCCTCGAAGCCACGAATTTCTTTCTGGCCGACGTGCAAACCGGCCTGGGTCCCTTTCTCGCGGCGTATCTGGCGGGAGCGGGGTGGACGCCGGGTCGCGTCGGGGTGGCGCTCAGCATTGGCGGCATCATTACGGTACTGCTACAGACTCCGGCGGGTGCCGTCGTCGATCGGCTAAGGTCGAAAAGGTTGCTCCTGGTTCTTGCCTCCGGCGTCCTCGCTTTGGGCGCCATTCTGCTAAGTGTCACTGCCGCTCCGTGGGCGGTTTATACGTCACAGATACTGATCGGAGGAGCAGGACCATTCCTTGGGCCAACGCTCGCCGCTGTCACTATGGGAATCGTCGGTGTGACGTTTTTCGACCGGCAGTTCGGAAAGAACCAGTCTTTCAATTCCGCCGGCAATGTGGCGTGCGCGCTGGTCATTGCCGGGGTGAGCGATCTTTTCGGCAATCGGGCCATCTTCCTTACCGCGGCGGTGCTGACCATCCCCACGGTGCTCGCCATACGAGCGATCAAGAGCACCGACATCGACTACGAGCTCGCACGGGGCGGGGAAATACAAATGGACGGCAAGAAAGTCCCGGCCAGAGCGTCCGTCATGAAAACGCTGCTTCGAGACCGGACCCTATTGGCGTTTCTCGTCTGCGCCTTTCTCTTCCATTTCGCGAATGCGGCCATGCTGCCGCAGCTTGGCGAGATGCTGTCGCACGGCGCTCGGGCCAGTGCTGCTCCATTCATGTCAGCCTGCATCATCGTCACACAAGTCGTTATCATGTGCTTCGCCCCCGCGATTGGACGGTTCGCGAATCTGCATGGCCGGAAGCCACTACTCATGGTGGGCTTTGGTGTCCTTCCTATCCGCGCTCTTCTTTACACCCTCACCCACAACACTGAGAGCCTGATTGCCATTCAGGGTCTCGACGGCGTCGCCAACGCGATTTTCGTCGTTGTTGCGATCCTGGTGGTCGCGGACAGAACCCGCGCCACGGGCCGGTTCAATCTTGTGCAAGGCAGCCTCGCAACCGCGGTGGGGCTAGGCGCGGCTCTCAGCACTACATTTGGCGGAAAGCTGATTCAGCACTTCAGCTATCGCATCTCGTTTCTGTCTCTGGGAGCCGTCGCGGCAGTTGCATTTCTCTTGTTATGGACCACCATTCCGGAGACGCTACCGGAGCGCAGCGACACAGAGAGTGATCCTTCTTCGCCAGCGACCACCCAGAAGCTTCCAGCTTGAAATAGAACGCGGAAGTGGAAGAGCCGGTAACTCGGCCCGGAAATAGTCAGGGCTTTAGAGTCCGCGTGAGAACTCCAACATTTTTGAAGCCCGAAGGGCGCACTGCAGATCCCTCCACTCCGCTACCCCGGATTTTCTGTTGATCTTAGTGGCGTTGGTGCACTTCATGCGCCCTTCGGGCTTCCCAAATTTTGGAGTCGTCGCTACGGCGTCGTCGTAAAGTGGGCAGCATTGGTTGTGGTCGAACTGCCGCCTATAAAAACGGTATAGTCAGCCGGCTCGACAACCCGTTGAACCTTGACGTTGTAGAACGAGAGTTCTCCGAAGCCCAGAGGAAAGTGAACAGCCTGCGATTGGCCTGGGTCGAGCGTAATGCGAGCAAAGCCCTTGAGATTGCGCACAGGCTGCTCGGTGCTCGCTCCTCGAACATTGACATAGCACTGAACGATCTCCGTCGCGCGGCGCTTTCCTGTATTGGTGACTGTAGCGGTTGCGACCATCGGCTGGCCCTTTTGATCGCGCATCAGCGAGGCTGTGCTAAGGGACTGCGCCGAAAGCGAAACGCCTGAGTAACCGAACGTTGAATAAGTAAGACCATGCCCGAAGGGAAAGAGGGCGTCATTCGGTACATCGAGATAGCGTGACACGTACTTCATCTCCACGTAACCGGGGTGAGCGGGGTCAGCGTGCTGGATGGGCCGGCCGGTAGGCAGCTGGTTATAGTAGAGCGGCTCCTGCCCCACCGCGCGTGGGAAACTCATGGTGAGCTTGCCACTGGGAGCCACGTCTCCAAACAGGGTGCCGGCGATCGCGGGTCCAGTCTCGACCCCCGGGAACCACACCTCCATAATTGCCGGCACATGCTGAGCGGCCCAGTCGAGCACCAGCGGCCGGCCGGAGAAAATGAGCAGGACGACAGGCTTGCCGGTCGCGACCACCGCCTCAAGTAGCTGCTGTTGGTTCCCGGGCAAATCCAGGTGCGCACGCGCCGCGGCTTCGCCACTCATGTCGCTGGACTCGCCCAGGGCGAGGATAGCGACATCGGAATTCTGTACCGCGGCAACCGCTGCGGCGAACCCGGAGTCGGAAGTGCCGGAGATCTCAGTTCCCTTCTCGTAGGTAAGGACGTCGCCGCTTTGCTGGGCTCGTTCCGCCATGGTGGCGCGCAAGGTACGCACATCACCGAAATTGTTCGCGCCCGACCACGCGCCCACCATATCCCTGGAATCGTCGGCCAGCGGCCCGATGAGCGCGATCCGCTTGGTGGCCGGGTTCAAGGGCAGGAGCGCGTCTTGAGGCGCAGGATTATTCTGCAGCAGCACCAAAGACTCCTCCGCCGCCCGGCGGGCGAGTGGGCGATGCTCGGCAACTGCTCCCGTTACCTCCGGGCCGTCCGTAAAAGGGTGTTCGAAGACACCGAGCGCGAACTTCAGCCGCAGGACGCGGCGCACGGCTTCGTCCACCACTGGCATGGGCACACGGCCCGACTTGACCAGAGGCGGCAGTTCGGCGTCGTAGTAGTGCGACATCATGTCGATATCGACGCCGGCCATCAGCGCTTTTTGGCTCGCCACAGCTGCATCGAGCGCGATACCATGACGCGTGAGCTCCATGACAGCGGTGTAGTCGGAGACCACGGGGCCGTCGAAGCCCCACTCATCGCGCAGGACGGTCTGCATCAAAAATGGGTTGGCGGTCGCGGGCACACCATTCAGCGAGTTGAAGGACGACATCACGGTGGCTGCGCCGGCCTCGACGGCTGCGTGATATGGCGGCAGGTAAACCTGGCGCAGCAGCAGCTCGCTCATGTCCGTGGTGTTGTACTCACGGCCGGCCTCGGCAGCACCATAGGCGGCAAAATGCTTGACCGAGGCAGCGACGGAGCCCGGCGCTGAGAGGCTCTCCTGCTGATAGCCACGGATATAGGCACGAGCGATCGCAGAACCCAGGTAGGGATCTTCTCCCGCGCCCTCGGTGCAGCGGCCCCACCGTGCATCGCGCGCAATGTCAACCATCGGGGAATAGACCCAGTCCACGCCAGCGGTGCGCGCCTCGATGGCAGCCATATGCGCGAGATCCGCGACCAGGTCGGGATCCCAACTGGATGCAGTGGCCAGAGGAACAGGAAAGATGGTGCGGAAGCCATGGATGACGTCGGCTCCAAAAAGCAGCGGGATATGCAGGCGCGTGTTATCCACGGCAGCGTGTTGAAAATGGTTGGTAAGGCCCTGCCCAACCGTGTTGAGCATGGAGCCGAGTTGCCCCTTTTGCGCGAGGACGTAGCTGTCGACACCCCCTGGCGCGGGCGGATTGACGTTCAGAGCGGTGGTTGTGTTGCCGGTGGTAGGCGCGGGGTGCGCTTCGGTCGCGCTGTACTGCACCAGCTGGCCTATCTTCTCGTTGAGCGTCATTTGTTTGAGCAGCGCATCGACCTTACGCTCGATTTGCGGGTTGACGAGCTGCGGGTTGGAAGGTGGAACATGCGACACCTGCGCAAAAGCCGGCGATAGTACGACACTGAAAGAAAGAGCGGCGAAAAGAGTAGATCGACAGTTGGTCATAGGCGACTCGTCTAGGCTACTCTAATCCCCCCAAGAAGGGCGCACCCCAGATCCCTCCAATCCGCTACGCTCCGGTCGGGATGACAATTCATCTTGGAAACGACACTTAGCGTTCCCAAACAAAGTTGTCATCCCGACCGGAGCGTACCCGGATTTCCTGCCACGCTGCACTGGACATGACCGCGTGTGCGCCCTTCCGTAAAGAAGGGCGCATGATGTGCACCAACGCCACCAAGTTCCACAGGAAATCCGGGGGAGCGGAGTGGAGGGATCTGCGGTGCGCCCTTCGGCCTTCCCAAATTCTGGAGTTAAAGTGCAGACTCTTTAGCCGCGCCCTTCGGGCCAGCGTTAAAGCGCATATTTAAGAGAGAGACTCGCGCCGTCTTTGCTCTTTAAACCGGGCCAGGCCGACGTAACAATCTGCAAAACCGCCGCGAATACCTGAGCGCAGGACTCGCCCTTCTGATGAGTTGCTCAGAGTGAGAATTCACAACTGGAGAGATCAACCGACTGTCCGGTTCGCATCGCTTCATCGGCCGCAAGTACGATCGACAAGCTCGCGAGACTATCCTCCAGGTGCGAGGTCAGGTCGAGTTGCTCACGAATAGCCCGGACAAAGAACTCCTGTTCACGCCGGCAGAGCTCATCGTGATCGGGCTCGTCCGTTTGCGTCAGCCATTCGTCAGGGCGGGCAAAACCACCGGACGGTGTCAGCTCCGCATGATGCACGCGAATGGCATTAGAGCGGACGTGGTCTTCCACCTTGGCCGACGCGCCGTTCGAATCGGAGTGAATGCTCTGGATCGATACCGCGCCGCGAGGCCCGATCACGTCTTTGACGAAGAATGCGGTCTCACTCATCATCGGTCCCCATCCGGCCTCGTACCAGCCCACCGAGCCATCGCTGAAGACGATCTGCAGTTGGCCGTAGTTACACCGGCCGCCAGGGAGGCTTGGGTCGAGGCAGGCTCCGATGGCAGAAACTCGCACCGGCCTGGCTGCGACCATTTGGCACATGACGTCCACATAATGCACGCCGCAGTCGACGATGGGCGAAGCGGATGCCAACAGACCGCGGTGCACCTGCCACTCCGCGCCGGAACTCTGCTGGTTAAGATTCATGCGCATAACCAGCGGACTGCCCAGCGTTCGCGCGAGGCCGATGAATTTCTGCCACGTCGGATGGTGGCGCAGGATATATCCGACGACCAGCTTCCTGCCTGCGCGCTGTGCCGCCTCAACCATGCGACGGGCGCCTTCCGTCTCGGGGGCCAGTGGCTTCTCCACAAAGACATGACACCCGGCTTCGATCGCGGCAAGCGTGAACGCTTCATGTGTATCTGGATAGGTCGAGATGCAGACCGCGTCAGGCGCGAGACTAGCCAGTGCAGCGCCCAAATCGTCGAACAGGGGCACCTGCAGCGAGAGGTTCGTGGCGAGGCGGTGTTTGCTTTCGCCCCGCGATACCAAGCCGACAATCTCCACTCCGAGCATGTTGCGAAATGCGCGTGCATGCGATGCGCCCATGTTTCCACAGCCGACAACAAGGATTCTCAACGGCCCTGTGTTCTGAACCATTGCGCAGGTGCCCCCAGCGGATTCGCAATTGCCTCCTTATCATAGATGCGGCGCTGTCCCGGAGCCAGCTTCGGTCGAAGCCGAACCGATGCAATCCGGGAAATCGATCTACGAAGCGTTTCGTTGACGACTACGAATATATTCGTATATATCTGCTTCAGGACTTTTTTTTATTCTGTGCAAGCCGACGTGGGTGGAGGTTAGGCGATGACAGTTCTGGTACAGGATGTGGTTTATGCATTCCGCCAACTGCGCAAGACTCCGGGCTTTACCGTCACCGTATTGCTGACGCTGGCTCTGGGCATCGGCGCCAACTCGGCCATCTTTACGTTGGTCAACGCCATATTGCTGCATAACCTGCCAGTAGTCGATCCCAACACCCTGGTGCGCATTGGAGACAAGGATGACTGCTGCGTGAATGGAGGATGGAACGATAACGGCGATTACTCGCTGTTCTCTACCGACACCTACTACATGTTCAAGAAGAGCCTGCCGGAGTTCGAAGAGTTGGCCGCGATGGAGTCCGGCTACGCCTGGCGGCCCATTACCGTCCGTCGTGCCGGACCGCAGACAGTTGCGAAGTCTGTCACGGGAACCTTCGTCTCCGGCAACTACTTCCGCGTTTTCGGGCTTTCCCCTGCAACTGGCCGCCTCTTCTCAGACACCGACGACCAGAAGGGCGGGCCCATTACTGCCGTGATGAGTTACGACGCATGGCAGCAGGACTATGCAGGCGATCCGAGCGTGGTGGGAAGCGCGTTCTACATCAATACCAAGCCGGCCACGATCATCGGCGTAGCCCCAAAGGGTTTCTATGGCGACCGCATCGATACCAATCCGCCTAAATACTTCCTTCCCATGAATTCGATGGACGCCGTCATTGGCGCGCCATACTTTAACGATCCCGACACGCAGTGGGCCTACATCATCGGTCGCGTAAAGCCGGGAACATCCCGGGTCGCCCTTCAGGCCAAGGCCAGCGCGCTGCTCAAGCAGCAGTTTGTGCCGCTCAAGACATTTACTGATCAGCGCGCCCAGAAGGTTCTTCCCCGCACCCACGTGGTGCTTACACCCGGAGGCGGAGGCATCCAGAACATGCAGGACGACTACAAGGACCACCTGAAGCTGCTGCAATGGATCGCCGCGCTCGTCCTTCTCATCGCCTGTGCCAATATCGCCAACCTGCTGCTGGTGCGCGGCATGAGCCGCCGCGCGGAACTTTCCATCCGCTCAGCACTTGGCGCGCAGCGCAGCCGTATCGTGCGCCAGCTGCTTACGGAAAGCGTTCTTGTCTCGGGTATGGGCGGCCTGCTCGGCCTCGCCGTTTCCTATCTCGGAGCGCACGCGCTGCTGGCGCTCGCCTTTCCTAATCAGCACAATATGCCGATCAGTGCTTCGCCTTCGCCCCTGGTCATCGGCTTTGCCTTTGTGCTTTCGCTGGTTACGGGCATCCTCTTTGGGCTTGCGCCAGCGCTGATGGCCGCGCGCACGCAGCCCGCTGAAGCCCTGCGCTCCAACGCGCGTACGACCGCCCACGGAGCATCCATCCTGCAGCGCGCACTCGTTGTCCTGCAGGCCGCGCTCTCCCTCGTGCTGCTCGTTGCCGCGGGCCTCTTTGCGCAGAGCCTCAACAAGGCCGAGAACGTGGACATGAAACTGCAGGCAACGAACCGCTACATCGCGCATATCAATCCGCAGGCGGCCGGCTACAAGAAGCACAGAGGTCGAGCCCCTCTACCAGACCATCGTAGACCGGCTTCCACGCCATTCCTGGCGTTCTCAAAGTCGGGCTTGCCACCTACACGCCCATGGAGGCGAACAATTGGGGATCCGGCGTAAAAATTCAGGGCGAGCCGGACCTGAATAAAGGTGCTTCCTGGGTGAAAGGCAACCGCGGAGTACTTCGACTCCGTCGGCACCCGCGTCGTCATGGGCCGCGGCTTCACACTGGCAAGACACGCTGCAGTGCGGCACCCGTCGCCGTCGTCAACCAGGAATTCGTCAAACAGTTCTTCGGCAAGCGCAACCCCATCGGCCATCGCTTTGGTTCTTCCGGTCCCAGCCAAGCCAGTATGGATGGAGCGCATGAGATCGTTGGCGTGGTGGAAGACACCACTTACACCAGCGTCTACTGGAAAGACCATGCCATGTACTTTCTGCCGCTCACGCAGCGCGCCGGCAGCGCGAACGACCCCAACTACTCTCTCGACAAAGACCAATCCATGTATGCCGGAGCCATTGTCATCCAGACCGCCCGTCCCATCGCCGGGTTTGAAAAGATCGTGGGCGACACTCTGTCCAGCATCAATCCCAACCTCACTATCGTGAAGTTCCAGACCTTCCAGCAGCAGATTGACGACCGCTTCATCGAGGAGCGGCTCATCGCGCGTCTCACTTCGCTCTTCGGCCTGCTGGCGCTTCTGCTCGCCGCCATCGGTCTTTATGGCGTCACAGCCTATACCGTAGCCCGGCGCACACCGGAGATCGGCATCCGTATGGCGCTGGGAGCGGCGCGCAGCCGCGTCATCGGAACGGTCATGCGCGGAGCCATGCTGCAGGCCGTCGTCGGCCTCGCTATCGGCATCCCGGTGGCTATCTTTTGCGTGCGGTACGTCAAGTCTCAGCTTTATGAGATCACCAGCGTGAATGTGCCGGTCATGGCCATCGCCATTGGAGTGCTGGCGCTTGCGGCTGCCATTGCCGGCATCATTCCGGCGCGGCGTGCGGCCTCCATCGACCCCGTACGGGCCTTGCGCATTGAATGAGCTGCGCCCTGGTGCTAACCCCAACGATCCGTACTGGTCCCATCCAAATCGGGCAAAGTGGCTATTGCCCACCGCACTTCGCCGAAGGATACTGACTTCCCTGGCGCTCGATGGCAAAACAACGCAGCATACCGTCCAATCTCGGGCTCTACGTCTACGGCGGGGCCGCCATCTTTCTCGGCCTTCTGGGATTCGTCACCGGCGACTTCGCCACCATCTGGCAAAATGTCGGCCCCAATGTGCCTCTGCGCGTGCCGCTTGCCTATCTCACCGCCTTCCTGGAGCTCGCCGGGGGGATCGCGCTCCTCATTCCCCGCACCTCACGCGCCGGCGCTCTGACCCTGACGATTGTCTACTCTGTCTTCACCCTCATCTGGGTGCCCAGAGCTTTGGCGAATCTCGGCAATTACGATCCCATCGGCAATGTTTTTGAGGAGTTCTCCCTGGTCGCCGCCGGCCTGGTCCTGTACGCAATCTTCTCCCCTGCCGGTTCATCCATTGCGCGCCGGCGGCCCTTCTTCGTGCTCCTCTTCGGGATCTGCCCCATTTCCTTTGGCATCGCCCACATCATTGACATGCCCGGCCTGTTGGGCTGGATCCCGGGTTGGCTGCCGCCGACCAAAATGTTCTGGGCCTACGCCACCACCATGGGCTTTTTCGGGGCCGCCGTCGCCATCCTCACCGGCATCATGGCGCCGCTTGCCGCGCGCCTGCTCACTGCGGAGATCGTGATCTTTGAGTTGCTCGTCTGGATTCCAAATCTCTACGCCGCGCCAGGCAATCACTTCAATTGGGCAGGCAACGCCATCAGCATCGCGTTGGCCGGCGCGAGTTGGGTCGTCTCCGACTCCATCAGCGCTGCGGCAAAAACCACACCGAATCCCAGCAGAATACCCGGGGGAAGTAAGGATCCCCGCCTGAGTTTCGGCCTCAGCTTTGATCGAATTCAACCCTGGTGTTTCGCTGCCGCCATCCTCGCCATGTGCTCCTCGGCCTGGCGGGTAAGGTGGGGCACAATGCCGAGCTGCCGCTCAATGAGCATCAGCTGACCGCGATGGTGCATCTCGTGCTCCTTGGCCCCGAGCAGTTGTTCAAAGCGCGACTTCGTCCCTGAGCCATCGGCTACAGGAATCATTTCTGCAAGAAACTCGGATGTCAGCGTGTCTAACCACCTCGCGAACTTGTCGCCCTCATCGCGTAGCAGATCGAGAATCTCGGCTTTCGTTCGCGACTTTCCTTCCTCTGCCTTAATCTCGCTGCCCAGGCGAACGAAATCAAAGCCGACCAGCGTTTTCACCCGCTGCTTGCCGTGGACCTCGTACCACATCCGTGGAGAGACTGCGATGTGCGTCAGCAGAGCGGCGATCGCGCGGCAGCCAGAGGCAGGCACGAAGCCGTACTTCGATTCGGGGATGTCCTGTGCAATCTGAAGAGTGTTCGCGCGTACCACGCGAAACTGCCTGGCGAAATCTTTCCCGTCGTAGATGGTCTGCGTCATGCTCGCTCCTTCTGCTCGAGAATTCTGGTCGATGAGTCAAATGACCGCGCGGTAGGCAACAGCCACGCTTTCACGTGCGGTCCTGAGAGCCGCGGCAACTGTTTCACCTGCGGCCAGGGTGTGGGCGAGCGCCGATCTCTTCCTCGTTCCCGTGTGCTCGAATGCAACCGCCTCGATCTCACCGCCGAAGATTGTGTGTCTCTCTTCGAGCTGATTGAGGGTGATGTTCAACTCTTCGACAACTGCCTCGGCCTCATCGGCGACAACGATTAGTTCGACATTGATCCTTTTGTATAGCATTCGCGTATCTCCAGCTTCCAATTCTATGCTTATTCCGCGCGAAAGCACCGACGCATGCAAAACACAGAATCGGGTAAGGCGCGGTGTGTGCGCCGTACTCTGGTGAAGAGGACGGCCTGAAGAGTCTGCGTGAGAACTCCAGAATTTGGGAGACCCGAGGGGCGCACCGCAGATCCCTCCGCTCCGGTCGGGATGACAATTCATCTTGGAAACTATACTTAGCGTTCCCACACAAACTTGTCATCCCGACCGGAGCCGAGGGATCTGCGGTGCGCCCCTCGGGTCTCCCAAATTCTGGAGTTCTCACGCAGACTCTTCAGGCCGTCCGTTCTCACTGCAAAACTATTGCGGCTTTAGCCGCTGAGGGAGGTTTTCTTTCCTGGAGAGAATTTCCTCAGAGGCCACGCATTTGTAGCCCTTGACCTGAGATGGATTCAATGGAAAGTCCGGCCATCCGCGAGGTGATCTTAATGGGCTTTCACCCAATCTTACAAGTTTTGCGGCACTTTCCTTCTCTGGAACGCTTTCCCAAATCAATTCGCCTCGTGAAGAAAACCAATCTTTCAGCTCGTTCGCGGTTGAGCTTCGCAAGCAACAGTCGATATAGACCTCGACGACACACGTAAGCAGCGCACTTCCAGATGTTCCGCAGCATTTTACCGAGGACGTTGCAAACGAGTCATTGACGATTCAGCGTTCAGGCACGCACCTTCACGCTTCTTCAGTTTGCACTACATTTTCCCGCACCTGCCTTTCAATGATGCGACGGTCTCCCCTCAACGGGCGATCTGAACAACCACCAACAGGCCTGCCTGTCCGACATGATCAGCGCGCTGTGTCGAATGACTTGAATGACACGGTCGGAAGGATCTACTCATGAGCAATTTCTCCACCGAAGGCGAGACAACCGGATCACGGATGGCAAGACCACGCCGTGCCGCAATCAGCAAGAATCTAAGGACGCGACACCAGCCGTTCACGGACTTATTACGCATGCAAGCCATCGGCTATTTACCCCTTCTCCTGCTCGCCGGCTTGCTGTTTTCCAGCCCGCTATAGCCAGGGGCAAACATTCACCTCCCTTTCTGTCTCGCCCAATCAGCCCTCGGTGAATATCGGCGGTGCAACCCAACTCACCGCCACGGCAGAATATTCCAACGGCTCGTCCGGCAATGTCAGCAGTAGCGTTGCCTGGAGTTCCGCCGATGCCCGAATTGTCAGTGTCTCGGGAAGCGGGGCCGCATCGGGAATAGCTACGGGAAATGTTGTCATCACAGCCAGCTATCAAGGGCAAACTGCCTCCGCCCCATATCCAGCTCCATAGGCAATATCCAATGGAGTGGTCCTTTGACCATCACCCAGGGAGGTACCTATTCCGGCAACTGGAGAAGTACAGATCCGAATACACCCGCGGTCACGGTTGCAACAACCGCGCCCGTTGTGATCCAGAATTCCTATGTGACCGGTCCCAACGACCTGATCTCTGATCCGTTATTACAGGAATAATCTCACGGTTAAGAATGTGATTGGCATGGCTGTAAATCCGAATGTCCATGGTCAAATCAATGGCATGTTTATCGATGCCGAGAATCCGAGCCTGCTCGATGTGGAGAACTGTTACTTCGAAAATGTGCCATTTGGAGTCTGGGTACGCGGTTATGGGGGAAACCGCGACGGCACGGAGACGATCACACTCCTGAGTAATCGCGGCCGCAACATGCTCGGTCTCGAGAGTGATGGGAACAACGGCTACTTACCCGGTGAAACCTATTGGCAGTGGTCGCATGCCATCCAGCTGAGCAACATGGCCTCTGTTCCCGGCATCCAGATAGCCTGGAACGAAATCATTAACTATCCCTACCAGAGCCTGGTGAATGAAAACATCAATTTTTATGATTCCGGGGGCACAGCCGACAGTCCGGCCGCAGTCCATGACAACTATATCCAGGGCGCATACGCCAACGATCCCGCAGTCGATAACTACAATGGAGGCGGCTTCACCACCGATGGAAGCGGGAAGCGACACGGTGCAAACCGCTTCGGCCTTTAACAGCGTCTACAACAACCAGGTCGTTGGCACAGTCAACATGGGTATTGAATTCGGAGCCGGACACGACAACGTAGCCTATAACAACACAGTCATCTCCAGCGGCCTCCTCTCCGATGGAACAAAGATTCCAGCACAGAACGTGGGACTCACTGTCTACGATGCTTATGGAAACGTTGCCAACGGCTCTATGTACAACAACGAGATGCACAACAATACCGTGGGTTGGATGTGCTGGGCATCGCAATGCGACTGGGATGGGTACCGGAACGACAAATACTTCCCTCTTGATAACAGTGACTATTCCACGAACCCGTCGATCTCTGCAAATCCCATAACGCTGCAGGCGGAAGACAGCGAGTACGCGACATGGCTGGCAAAGGTCAGCGCGAACGGAATGGTAATCGGGCCCATGGGAAGCTCAAACTCTGCCGGTAGCCCAACGGTGGCATCCAGTTCAGGGATCGTGACGACCGCCTGGTATAACATCGTAAATACCAACAGTGCCCTGTGCGTAGATGCCTCATCCTCCGGCTTTTCCAATGGGGCGGTCCTGCAGCAATACACCTGCGGTGCTGCCGCAGAGGCAAATCATGAGTGGCAATTCCAACCGACCGACAGCGGGTACTACCAGGTAGTGAATCGCAATGCACTGAACGTCACCGGCAATCAGCTTGTTTGGGACGTGACTGGAGGACCTTCGGCCACGGCGAACCAGGTAAGTGTTTCGCTATGGATCTACGCAGGAGGAACGAACCAGCAATGGATGCCGGTATCGCTGGGAAATGGCGCCTACAAATTTGTCGCTCGCAGCAGTTCCAAATGCCTCGATGTCCCCGAAGCTTCGTCAGCGGTTCTCATCGGATTGCAACAATACGACTGCAACGGAACCGGGGCGCAGTCTTACCGCTTGCGGCAGAAGTAGGCAGCGTTCCAATTCATGAATATTCCGTATCGGGCTTTCGATTTCTGCCTTGCGGGTCAGAGTAACTCATAACATCCTCCCACTTCGAGGGGCCCTGGAGCACCTTCCTGTGGCCGCCGACCGGACCTGTGAGTGAAACGCGTGAAACAAAGGACCTATTCACATCGTCAGCACAACGCGAAACTCTGCATCGCCGCTCATCATGCGCGCATAGGCTTCGGCAGCCTTCTCCAAAGGAAAGGTTTCGATCATGGCGCGTACTCCGCGCAGTTCGGCAAAGCGAAGCGCGTCATCGGATTCCCCCGGCGTTACCCCTGCCCATCCTTCAATGGTCTTGCCACCCCTGATGAGCTGAGTCGGAGCAAACTCGATGGCGCCGGAGCCTACGCCGATCAGGAGAAGCTTGCCGTTCGGCCCCAAACCGCCGATCAGTCCGGCCATTGCCTTGGGGTCCGGCGCTGTCGCAACAATGACTCTGGCGCCGCCTAATTTTTGTAGCTCTTCTGCTGGATTCTTCACTTTGCTGTCGATATACACATCGGCGCCGAGTTTTATTGCGAGGGATTCAATTTGCGAGCCGCGCCCGACCGCAGCCACCTTGTAGCCAAACTTGTTGGCAAATTGAATTCCGAGGTGGCCGAGTCCACCGATCCCCTGCACCGCGACCAAGTCGCCTGGCAGGGCGCCCGCATAGCGCAGAGCGTTGTAGGTGTTACTGCCAGCGCACAACAACGGCGCCGCATCGATATCGCTCAGGCTGTTCGGAATCGGAACCAATGCTTCGACCGGAGCCAGCATGTACTCCGAATAGCCGCCGTCATAACTAAGACCTGGATTCTTCTCATTGCGGCAGAGTCGAAAATCTCCGTGCCGGCATTCGGGACAAGTGCCGTCATGGCCGCCGTGCCAGCCAACGGCAACACGCTGGCCTTCGTGCCAATCAGTCACTCCAGTCCCCAACGCATCCACCACACCAGCCACTTCATGTCCCGGAACGCGCGGATAGAGGATTCCTGGACGGCGGCCTTCCACGACGATCGAGTCGCTATAGCACACACCACACGCATGAACTTTGATGCGCACTTGCCCCGGACCTGGAACAGGGACCTCCAGCTCAACGATTTTAAGTCCCGCTCCAGCCGCAGGCACCTGGGCGGCTTTCATGGTTGCTACTGCGACTGCCGTGGTCATAAATCCTTGAATTCCTTGTTTGAGTGGGTGCCCTCCCGACAGCTATATCCTTCAGATAGAAGGCCACCCTCGACCAGCAGGTTCCACGCCAGCGGTCACTGCTGTGATTAGGCCTGAAGCGGAGAGGCGAAGCAATTAGACGAAGGTATCTATCCGTACGAATGTACTGTGCAGTTTGTGGACAGGAATTTTGTGGACGAAATCTCCGTCCACAAAACTTCCACGTCTTTGGGTGGATGATCTGCTATTTGTTCGCGCGCGCGGCCTCGATCGCGGCGATGTCGATCTTTCGCATCGTCATCATCGCGCTCATCGCGCGCTTGGCGGCAGCGCGATCCGGGTCCGCTGTCGCCGCCAGCAGCGCGCGCGGCGTGATCTGCCATGAAAAGCCCCAGCGGTCCTTGCACCAACCGCACGCGCTTTCCTGGCCGCCGTTGCTGACGATGGCGTTCCACAGCCTGTCCGTTTCAGCCTGATCGTCGGTAAGAATCACGAAGCTGACCGACTCGTTGGGGACGAACTTCGGCCCGCCGTTGAGGCCCATGAACTTGCGGCCGCAGACGCTGAACTCAACAATGAGTTCCTGGCCTTCGGGACCGGATGGCGTATCGATGGGCGAGGCGGTTATCTTCCCGACGCGGCTGTCGGGAAAGTTAGCGGCATAGAATTCGGCCGCTTCGCGTGCTTTCCCATGGTCGAACCACAAGCAGGTGATCATCTTCTCGGACATATTGCTCTCTCCTCTGAGGTTTTCAAACATCAGCGTAAGTTCGGCAGCCGTTCTGCTGCGAGCGAAGAGCGGCTGCACCGGGCACGAAGTACATCGCGGTTACGCTTTTGGTGGCTGCATCAAAGCAAAGTGGCCGTCCTGGTCGTCTGTGGCCTGCATGATGCGTGAACCTCCGGGTACGTCCATGGGAGGCAGAAGGACATTACCGCCGGCCTCGATCACACGTTTCTGCGCAGCTTCGATATCGTCGACCGTGAAGTAGTACTGCCAGTGCGGCGGAATACCTTCGGGCATCCCGGGACCCTTGCGAGCCATCATTCCGCCGGTATAGAGGGGCTTGTCGGTGCGGAAGGTCTGGTAGATGCCCATGGGTCCCATGTCATGCGCACGGTCTTTCTGCCAGCCGTAGTGCCTGGAGTAGTAATCAAAAGCTTTTGCAGGATCATCGGTGAGCAGCTCATGCCAACCCACGTTGCCCACTGCCATTTGATCAAGGCGTGGCGGAGCATCCTTGTTGCCGGGTTCGAAGAGCAGGTACTTCACCTTTTGCGGATCGAGCACGACCGCGAAACGGCCGATGCCGGGGATATCCTGAGCCGGCTTCACAATCGTCCCGCCGTCGGCTGTGACAGCCTTCAGCTCTTCGTCGAGCTTTGCGGTGTGGATGTGGCCCATCCATTGAGTGGGATACTCGGGCGCGCCCGCACCAGCCCAGGTCATCATGCCGCCGACGTCTTTGCCGTCTTTCCCGAAGACCATGTAGGTGAAGCCAGGCATACCGGCGTCCTTGACATCCCACCCGACTACTTTCTTGTAGAAATTGACTGCCTTGCCGATGTCGTTGGTTACGAGTTCGTACCAGATAAATCCGTCTGCCATGTTGCACCTTCCTTTTCAGCGATGCGTCGCCATGAAGTAAACACTGTTCACATACGCTACCACCGCAAAGTGGATGCTGTCCACAAGCGGCCCTTTTCGCGGTACACTCGTCTTTGAACAGGCAATGAAAAAGAACGTCTCCCTTGAGAAGCGCAAGACCTTTCGCCACGGCGATCTGCGCAACGCGCTCGTGACGGCGGGGCTCCAGATGGCCCGTGCTGGAGGACCCAGTGCAGTGATTCTGCGCGAGGCCACCCGGCAGGCGGGTGTCTCTCCCAATGCGGCATACAGGCACTTTGCCAGCCAGGCTGAACTGCTGGATGCGGTACGATCGGCATGCCTGTCACGGGTCGCCGCGGCCATAGAGAATGAGATGCAAAAGTGTCGCCCTGGACGCGATCCGCAAACATTTGCGCGAAAGAGTCTGCGCGCGGTGGGGATGGGATATCTGGGATTCGCAATGAGAGAGCCGGGAATGTTTCGCACAGCTTTTTCGGTTCCACCAGCCGTACATGAGCAAAATCCGGCCAATACGGCGTCCATGGGGTTGAATCCTTTTCAGCTGCTTTCGTTAGCTTTGGATCGGATGCAGGAGAGCGGCTTGCTCAGCAAAAAGGATCGGAAAGATGCGGAGTATCTTGCCTGGTCGACCGTTCATGGGCTGGCACTTCTGTCCCTTGAGGGACCGCTGTATAAAATGCCCCGAGAGATAGTGCTGGCGCTGGGCGTGCGCCTGGTGGTCATGGTGGAGCGCGGTCTGGCTCCCTAACCGCTATCTAAGGCCAACGAACGCGGGACATGAATGTCCCGCGTTCGTTTACCGCCGCGACTCTTGCGCGATTGTTTGCCCCGGCCATTATTCCTTTGGTCGCTTGCCAGAGGTTGGTTTGCATCCCCTGGTCTAGCGGCGGGCGCGCGGATCGAATGAGTGGAATGAGCGACCGTTTTTAAGATCCCCGAACCCCTTGTAGTTACGAATTCCGCGGTTTTCGTCAAAGTTGTTGAAGTGGTTGCCCCCGGTGTTGGGATTGTGCATCTGTCCTGGCATCCCGAACGAGGACCGGCGAACCGGTGCTGTGAGGACTGGCGACCTGTGCAGCGGCACCCTTTGCGCAGACGCGCCGTAGGCGAAGAAGGTGGTGGTGATGGTCAGCAGAACGATTGCGGCGTTGTGAGCGAAATTGCATTTCATGGCGATTCTCCTTTGTTTTGGTGTTTGAGGCGTTGTTGTTTCGCCCTCAACCAAATAGGCGCAATGCGGAGAAAATGCTGCTCATCGGGGCGGTGCAAAACCAGGAACTTTCGGTGAGCTACCCGAATTGCCGGATTTTTTGTGGACGCGCAGCGTTATCGGTTGGGGCTGTGCTGCGAATCCCCTCAAGCCGCGGCCAGAACTAAAACATTCGCAGAAAGATTTTCTGGCGATTTGTCTAATTCCGATCCGGCCGTTCGACTATAACGTGAAGGCCGGGCAGTGCGCGAGTTCCTCGCAGTGCCAACAGAATAGAAACCTTGAACACGGAGACTCAAATGAGGAAGCTTAAAATCATGGAACACATCTCGCTGGACGGCGTGATCCAGACAACCGGCGAAGACGGCGATTTTGCTTACGGAGACTGGACCGCGCCCTATCGGACTCCCGCTGGCAGGGAGGCGCTCCTTGCCGCGCATGGCGGGAGGTTCGATCTGCTGCTTGGCCGTCGCACCTACGATCTCTGGTCGGGCTACTGGCCAAAGGCGCCGAGCAGTCCGATGGCGGAGGGCCTTAATGCGGCAACAAAATATATCGCTACCCACCGTCCGGAAAGTCTTGCATGGGGCCCGTTCGAGGGCCTTGGACCGGACATCATCGAGGGCATTCGCCGCATCAAGTCGCAGGACGGTCCGGGGCTTATCCTCTGGGGTAGCTCCACACTGACATCGACGCTGCTCGAACATGGGCTCGCGGATGAAGTCCTGCTGGTCGTCTATCCGGTTCTGTTGGGCACGGGGAAGCGCTTCTTTGCGGAGGGAACCCCGCCACGCTCATTCGAGCTCATCAGCACTCAAACAACGCCGACCGGCGTCCTCCTCAGTCATTACAAGGTCGGCGGGCCTTTGAAGACCGGATAGTTCGACGACGCGGGATTGTCAGTGAATACCGGAACGCCTTGATCCAGCAGCTGGGCGGTTAAGGACGTGTGGAAAATCGGGTCCCGTCTGAAGAGCCCCAGGTGACTTTCCGGCCGTGAATGGATTCCAGTCAGGCTCCGTTTGTCACTCCTTTCCGGGTGGTGACCGCGGTACCGTTCTGTCTTTACGATTCGGAGGCCACGTTTTGCGTCTGGTTAGCGTCGTATTTGTTGGAGGTACGGAATGAAGAGGTGTTCATCCTGCTACGCCATCATGCGCGAATCGACCATACCGACCGAGATCCCTGCGATGCAGCACAAGCCCGTTGACAGCACCCCTGAGGTATCAGCGGCCAGGGTCCGGTACGAGTGCAGTCAATGTGGTCACACAGAAGAGTCGTTTTCCAAGCCAGCTCCCTCTCCGGTGCTAAGGCAAGGATGATTCTGTTCGTGGGCGTCTGCGTTCGTTCCTCACCATCAAATGGCGCGAACAAAGCTTCCCATTTAGATCTGGGATCGGCGGAGAGTCTCCTGGCTACGACCCTTCGTAACGAAGGAAAGGAAATGGAGCTCATCGGTTTGAGCCGTGCTATGAGATGTAGCGGATGTGGAAACCGGTCTCATCGTAGTTGGCGATTTTGACTAGTTCAAGCTCAGCTTGCGGCACGTTGATATGTTCGCAGGCTTCTGTTCTGAGTTGGACTCCATAAACGTAATCGTCGCCGTTCTGATGGACTTCCTTGACCGTGCCGATCTGACCGGTTGTCAGTCTCACAATGTCATCGTGAACGAACCTGGGTGTGCTCATGGGGCCCTCTCGCTGATCAGATGCTGACAGCACCGAGGATGATGCCTCACTCGGCAGCGCCCTGGGGTGCCGGTTTTCCAGGGAGCGGCTCCCGCCTTGAGAATCATTTCGCCTCAAAGCCAGAACGGCCTACCTGGTAATGAGATTGAAGACCCAGAACAGGAGACCCGCAAGAGCTGCAGCCGCGGGCAGAGTAAAAATCCACGCGATCGCGATGTTTCGCAGAGTACCCATCTGCAGGCCACAGCCGCTAGCTGCCATCGTTCCGGCTACGCCGGATGAAAGAACGGGGGTCGTCGAGACCGGCAACCCGAAGCCGTCCGCTCCGAGGATGGTAGCCATGGCCACCAACTCGGCGGATGCTCCTTGAGCATAAGTCAGGTGCGTCTTGCCGATTTTCTCGCCCACCGTGACCACGATGCGCTTCCAACCCACCATGGGTCCTAGTCCCAGGGCGATGTTGCTTTCTTTCGCAGACGACGGACCGCGGGGATAGCACGAACATAGGTTTCCTGTACCAGATCTTCCGCGTCGACGTGATTGCGGGAAAGCGCTAAAGCGTAGCTGTACAGTCCATCGATATGCTTGATCAGCACATCGGCTTCGGACGCTGATCGATTCACTTTGAAGAACATACCCAAATGACTCTCGACGATGGGCGCGCTCGCACACACGTCCGGAAGCGGCGCTGATAAAGGCCGGGATGGTTCGGCGTGGCAGACGGGAAGAGGAGGGGGGCCATCTTCCGCAGCCTGGCGACGTACGGAAGAGCAGACTACTCGCGTGCGGTTAGTTCCGGGGAGGCCAATAACGGCCACTCCTGGCGCCAGGCTGCGTGGGGGCGCCAATCATCGAGAATCTGCCTGGGATCTTTGGAATAAAACACGAGAGAGCCTGCACCTATTCCCCTTACCTGAAACTTCTGAGACAAATAGCTACGCAGCTTGCCTGGAATAAGACCGACATCGTGGTGTTTTTAATGCCGAGTGGCATAGACAGTTGCCTCACGATCCATGTCATGACCACATGTCTGGAGCGCACACGTGATGTTCCATATAGGCCACGAAATGGCGGAGTTTCTGATGAACGAAGCGAACCCCCCGGGGACGAAACGGGAATGATTAGAAGGGCATCCGCAACCTGAGAGCAGCGGCGAAAGCCACTTGCAGCGATCACAGGGCCGGTTGAAAAGTTAAAAAGCAATGCCGGGGCCTCGGCACTCTTGATGATGCTGCGATGGCTTTTCTAGGCGAGAAGACGGCAACAGGATACCTATTCACCGTGAATTGTGTCGTCTACGGTGAGAGGTATGCTGTCGCCGCATTTCCTCTCAAGCCGGACCGTCCGTCCTCTTGTATACTTCCTTGTTTGCCGGCACGAATGCCCCAGGCAAGCCGGATTCGCGCACCGCGGCGAATGACCTGGAAAGGACTGACGAATGACCGTTGCCACGGAGGAAGAGATCGACGGCCGCCCGATTGCCGTGATCGGTAGTGGAACCCTGGGCCGGCGCATCGCCCTCATGGCGAGCACGCGGGGAGGAGAGGTTTGCCTATTTGACCCGCATCAGCGGTCACTCGAGGCAGGACTGAGTTATGTCACAGAAACACTACCGGCCGTCGTTGCCTCCATTCCAGGGGCCACTGCCGGGCGCGTGCGGGGAGAAATGGACCTCGCCAGCGCAGTACGTAATGCGTGGCTGGTCGTGGAAGCCGTTTCGGAACAGCTGAATCTGAAGCGAATCGTATTCGGTGAGCTCGATTCTTTCGCGCCGAAGGATGCGATTTTAGCAACCAACTCATCCTCGTATCCTTCCAGTGAACTAATCGACAAGGTCGCGCGTCCGGAGCGCCTACTGAACATGCACTACTACATGCCGCCAGAAATGCCCATGGTGGAGTTGATGTCTTGCGGGAAGACCGATCCGGCAGTCATCGACTTCCTCATGGAGCGTTTGCCGTTCTACGGCCTGGTGCCCTTCCGTGTGCAACGGGAGAGCGTCGGCTTTATCTTCAATCGCATCTGGGCAGCTATCAAACGGGAGTCCTTGTGGGTGGTCGAAGAAGGTGTAGCGACGCCCGAAGACGTCGACAGGATGTGGGGTCTATTTACCGAGAATATGTCAGGGCCCTTCCGCCTCATGGACAAAGTAGGTCTTGACGTCGTGCTCGCGATTGAGCAGCACTATGCCGCTGCCCGCAAGGATGTTCCTGAAGGGCCGCGGAAGCTGCTGCAACGCTATGTTGACGAGGGCTCGCTAGGTGTCAAATCAGGCCGCGGTTTCTACGACGACTACTCCGGTGAACAGTAAGCGGGACTAACACTGCGATGCAAGCAACGGCGGCGAAAGATTGGGCGTCGAACTAGGTTGAAGATGGAGGTTCGACGAAATGAAAACCATGACCTGTAAGGAACTCGGGGGAAGCTGTGATCAGAAGTTGTCGGCCGCGTCGTGGAATGACATGGTGAAGGCTATGGTAAAACACGTAACGGAGAATCACCCCGATGTCGCCAGGAAGATGGAGGCAATGCATAACAAGGATCCTCATGCCTGGGGGAACGAGATGAAGCCTAAATGGGATGCCGTTGCCGCGGCATGATGCGCTGACGGCCAGCCAATTGATAGAGCCAGGGTCGAGGAACGGCTGATCGTTGGCTCTCGGCTCGCAACTATAGTCGTAAATCACTGGTGTGCGTCCCGCCTGTCACTCCGTTCCGTCCCGGAAATGGGTCGTCCAACCGGCTTGTATAACACGACTTGAACGCCAGCCTGGCACGGTGTAACAACACTCTTAAATATTCGCGGGTGATGCCGAACTCAGCACAAATCTCATCTTTGTTGCGTTCTTCCAGCAACACCGAATGAAGCAGACGCCGGTCGCGTTCAGGCACCTGGTTGAGAATCTGGCGAACCAGTCGCTCGGTGTCCTTCGCTTCCAGCAAGCTCAACGCACTTGGTTCGCGGCCAGCAGTAGTGGCCTCCAATTCGTCGTCGATGGTTGCCGACGTTCTTTTTTGCGAACGATAGTGCTCGAACAAGACATGGTTGCAGACCGAATTGACGAAGGGTCCCAATCGATCCGGTTGCCGCAGGCCACCTTTGTCGCGCAACAGTGTCAGTACGCGCATGAAGGTTTCCTGCCTGACATCTTCCATTGCTTCCTTGGAATTCAGGCGCGAGCGTAGCTTGAGACGGATCAGCTCGCTGAAGTAGTTCACGAAGTGTCCCTCTATATGCGCATCTCCCGCTCGAAGTTTCTCCACGTAAGACGCATCGAACGCAAAGAATTCCAAGCCCTGTTCCCGTGTGGCGCCAGCAAGCGTGCTCATATGTACATTTCTCCTTGCGGAAGGCGTTTCACCAACCACCCTTACTCACTTAAGCGCAGTCCCCTGGCAGAAAGGGCCAGATCGCGAATCAGGTGGCTTTCACGGCTCAACCGGCCGATTGCCGGCGGCCTGCCTCCATGGTTCCTTCGCCAGCTCCGGGACGACCAGGTTGGGTCGCCACCGCAACCCCTACGTCTGGACTAACCGGCGTGCGGAGGCGGCTTTCTGTCTTCTCACAAGTCAACAGGAGAGCACTTGCCTATGGGCTTGCAAGGATGCTAATAATGCATCACCAACCGGTCCAATAGGCCGTGAGAACGGGAGAGCCTGGATGTTTCAAGTGGTGTTTGCAGTGCTTGCGTTGGTGGCCGCATCGATCCACCTGGGTGTTTCCTCCTCCAGGCGAAGCAGCAAAGCGGCGACGTATTTGCTATATCTGCTAGTAATTTACGTCGGGATGATGGGCTTGCTGACCGCTTATGCGCATGTGTTTCGTCCGGTGCAAACCTCAGCCTCTATCGGGTGGTCAACCAGTCCCTATGAATATGAAGTAGGCATGGCGGATCTTACGGTCGGGGTACTGGGGACTTTTTGTCTCTGGCTGCGCGGCAACTTCTGGTTGGCAACCGCCATTGCCAATGCGGTATGGCTGCTGGGAGACGCAGTGGGGCACATCCGGCAGATGGTTCTCAACAACAATCACGCTGCAAACAACTCCGGCATCTTCCTTATTACCGAGATTACGATGCCGTTTGTCATTCTCGTGCTAGCGATCTACGTACATATGAAGTCCCGCGATACCGCTTTCGCGTAACATCATCGAATCTCGGTGGGTACCTGCCCCTTCTGGTTTTGTGGGTCCTGTCTAGGGGGATGGGGGCTATTTCATTCGTCCCGCACCTCCAGTCTGTCCCCCAGGTCGCCCAGTCGTCGGGGTAGAGGAGTTCACCTGGGTTCGATAAGCAAGAATTGATCGCATCCAGGGCGGGGGGGCGCACTAAGCGAACTCCGACCCGTCACTGTCAGATTCCGGGGCACTTCGTTTTGCGTTGCTAAGTAGAAGCCCTATCGACTGTGCCACCTGGCATGCGTGCTTTGCCGCTAGCCGGCGGCGCTCCTTCGAAAAGCGAGCCTGAGGAGCCGAAACTCCAATGGATCCCACGATCACATTGTCGAGGCGGATCGGTGCAGCAACGCAGCGCAGATCTTCCGTGTACTCCGCCTCGTCGGTGGCAAAACCTTGTTTTTGGATCAGCGCGCAGTCTTTGCTTAATTCTTCGATCGAGGTCTTCGTGTTCCTGGTATACCTATGCAGTTCGCCCGGCCCGAAGAGGATGCGCAACTCCCGCTCATCCGCATCGGCTAAGAGAGCCTTGCCATGCGCGGTGCAATAGAGCGGTACGAGTTCTCCAACCTGGCCGGCCACGGCAACTACGTTGCTGGCCTCCGCGGAATCTATGAATAGAGCGGACCTTCCCTCTCGAATGGCGAGATGCGCAGTTTCGTCCACCCGCCTAGCCAATAGGTTCAACTGTTTGTCAGCGACCCGGATCAGCATATTGCCCCAGTCATAGCGGCGGAAGAGGCGCCACATGGAAGAGCCGAGGATGTACTCCTTTCTGCCTGCGGGGCAAACAAGAAACCCCCGCCGTCTCAGCGTGTTCGATAACCGAAAGGTACTGCTGGGGTCGATCCCAAGCAATTCGGTAAGCTCGGTGAGCGAGACAGGTTGTTTAGAGAGCGCGACTGTCTGCAAAATCATCAGACCGCGATCGAGACTTTGAACGATTGGAGTCTGACGAAGCTCATCCTCGCGCATAGAAGGGTCCAATACCTAATTCGAAACTTCACTCCCGAAACTCGCCGCCCATTTCTCGACCGGCCAGCAAGGCCGCGGTGGCTGTCGTTCGCGAACGCTGACCTTGACAAAAAATCTAGTTCGACCGTTAGCATCGGCTCGGTCGAAACAACGCCGGAGGACACAAATAGTGTGTTCGCGGTAATTTGGTCCGACGGATAGGTGGCTCAGCTCAGCAAGATCCTGCGCACTTCGCCTTCAGGATCGTCGACCATGCGGCAGTCATTGTCGAAGACCATGGTTTGGCAACGAGTGGAGTCACTCGGTGTCCACTTCAGGCCAGGCTGGCTGGGGTTACCGGTACGGGCGAAGTTGGCCCATGCGGTACTCATCTTCTTCGCCAACGCCTGGGCCTCAGGTGTATTTCCGGTGCCCTGTTCGCATCGTTTCGTGTTATCGAAACAGAAGGCGAGCTCGGCGGTGTGCCACGCTCCGGCAACTCCGTCGAGCATGGGGGATTGCCAGGTGAAATAGTACTGGTAGACCGGCGCCCCGCCCTGTTCGCACTTCAGTTTCACCATACGTTGAACATTGTTGCGGGCGGTCATGCCCTGAACTCCATACGACAAAGTGCGGATACTTTTTTCGGGATGCGCCTTTTTCATGGCGGCGATGAGCGCGCCGGCCTTGGCTTCCCCGAGTGCCGCGGCAAGAGTGGTGTGCCACTCGGCTTCAGTGGGATTGGAACTGTAGCGCATACCTTCTTCGCTCACCGAGCCGATGAGCATGGGTACGTTCTTGGAGAACGGGGCAGCCACGTCGTAGAACGACCGCGCGGTCACAATACGGCCGTCTACGGTTGGCGACCAGCCGACGCGCGGGGTCGCGGTTGGAGCGGAGCCTGGTCCGGCCAGGCCGCGAAGCGGCGGATTCATTTTGGCCATCACGGCATTGCCGGCCGCGAATAGCCTCGACCACTCCATCTTCTGAAGAGTAGTCATGTCATTGGACGAGACGCCAAGTTCCTTCAGCACCTGGCGTGAGAATTCCTTTGATTGCTCGCCGCTGGGGATATTGCCGCCGCCGCCCGATTGCACCGATGCGCGATGGATCAGTCCCTGCGCAGCCGGCATCCCGAGAAGGCAAGTTACTTTGGATCCGCCGCCTGACTGGCCGTAGATCATGATGGTGTCCGGATCACCACCAAAGTTGGAGATATTCTCACGGACCCAGTGCAACGAGGCTACGAGATCCGTCATGCCCACGTTGACAGAATCCTCATAAGCAGAACCGCCGACCTCGGAAACGTCGAAGAAACCGAGCGCGTTAAGACGATGATTGACCGACACCTGAACGACATCATGATGACGAGCCATCTGCGCGCCTTCGTGGGAGGGCAGTTCATAGGATGAGCCGAAACTGAAACCTCCGCCATGGAAGTAAACCATCACTGCCCGCTTGCCGGTCAGACTCGGGGTCCAGATGTTGAGCTTCAGCATATCTTCGCTCATGTAGCCGTCGTCCCAGTCCTGGAGGAACGACTGCTCGATCGCGGTGTAGTTATGAAGATTCTGGGGACAGTTTGCTCCGTAGATCAGAGCCGGATATTCATCCTTCCAGGGTTGCGGAGGCTTTGCGGGTAGCCACCGATTTTCACCACCTGTGTTCTGGCCGTAAGGAATGCCTTTGAAGGTGTACACGCCTCCATCCACAAAGCCTCTGACTTTGCCGTATTGGGTGCTGGCGATTGCGGAGCGCGGCGTCGCGCAGTTACCTGGTTCCTGGTGGGCCGCGGTCTTGATGCTGTCGGAAGCGCGTGTTGGTTCGGCGAGGATGCCCATGCCGGCGGTGGCCGAGAGCAGCAACGCCTCGCGACGACTCAACAGGTTGCCAGTTCGAGATTTACTCATCATTGCCACTCCGCTTTTGAAATTTTTATAACCTTCGAAATGTCCGGATCACCATTTCGCCGACGGAACCATCCTGGTGGGTCTGCCAGTCACCAACGCGTGGAATGCCACGGTTCGAAACGAGGCAGCATAGGCAGCATAGAAAAAAGTTGCATTTGCCACTGCTGTTGAACAATTTTTGAGCCCATGGCCACGCACTTCCCTCTTCATCTCCGCCCGGTGCCGGCAGCAGTGCGCCGCGCTCAACGGGGAGGCGGCGGAGTTGCCCAGAGCATGTCCTTCGTTGCCATGTCTTTCGCCACGCCGATGATCATGAATTCCAACGGGCCCCCGCCTGTGCTTGCGAAGGATTTGCTTTCCCCCAGGCGAATCGGAATCGCGTCGCCGCTGTGAATCTGCGCGCTCTCGGAACCGACTTTGACCGTGCCGTCGCCGGCGAGCACATAGTAGACTTCAGCTATGTCGGCCTTGGCATCCGGCCCTACCACGCTCCCCGGTGGAATCAAGAGATGGTCGACATAGGCCCATTCGGTCGAAAACACAGCGGGTTGTAACGCACGTCGATATTGCACGGGGCCGCTCCCATGATTCAGGTTATTGACCTGCTTCAACAAGGAGCGATCCAGGCGCATGGTGATGAACTGCGGGATGGGGTCGACCGGAACACCGAGGAGCGGATCTCCAAGGTTGAAGGCGTCGTAGACCTTGCTCAGACCAACATTAATGTTCAGCCACTGGACCGGCTTATCAGTCGGGTTGTAGATCCCGTGCGCATGGCCCATCCGATCCGGGGCACCAGCGGGCGCCTTGAGTGTTGAAGTCCTGCCATCAATCGTGAATTGGGCTTCGCCATCCAGGATGACAAACATTTCTTCGCATTTGTTATGGAAATGCTGACCAATGCCGCTTTTTGGAGAAATGACACCTCGATGGAGAAACAAGAGATTCGCGTCAAGGGCATCTAACCCCAGCAGCACCTCGAAATCCATGGTGCCGGGGCCATCGTGGACAGCACTTAGATGATGATATTTTGCAGGATCGGTGTGAGCGATACGCTGCTCGAGCGTCCGAGCCGGTGGCATGGACGCGCCCACCTGGGCCAGCGCAACAGGTGACAGGATGAGGGAAAGGAGCGCTATCCGTTTAGAAAGCTGCGTGTGCATAACAGTCTCTTCATTTCATGAAGGCGCGCTGGTGAAGGTTAGAGCGGTGCAACATCCGCGATCAAAAACAACGCGCTTGCCTATTATGAAATGTTGTATAGTACGCAATATTCCTTTCACGGTTTTTTAAGACCGCGCAAGTATAGCAACGCCGAAGCGCAAGCCGTCAAGAGACAAATGCAACTCGTAGCAAGCAAACGGCTACACTGGTAAACGCTTTCTCCGAATGAGACTATCAGTACCCAGGCCGTCACGACTACCATGGACCCGGCGACTCGAAAGGGTGGCGAAGCAACATCCGTGGGGCTGGCCCGTCCGGGAACGTATCAAGCCGCTATGGGTGTTCTTGCCCATTTTCTTCCTACCGTTAGCCATGTGCTATGCAGGCGAGGCACATGTTCGTGTCGATCTCGGCGCAGCGGGCAAGAAAGTCAGCCCCAATCAGTTTGGAATTTTCCTCGAAGAGATCAACCACGCGGGCGATGGCGGGTTATACAACGAACTTGTTCGCAACGGATCGTTCACGGAAGCTTCCACGCTGGATGCGTGGTCCGTCATTAGAGGTAGCGGGGCTGACGTCAACCTGTTTTTTGATGACTCCGTCCCTCTCAGCCCGGCCAAGCCACGAAGTCTTCGGATCGAGGTGGGGTCCTCCAAGGAGGACCGCGCGGGGGTTTCCAATGAGGGGTATTGGGGTATTTCCGTAAAGCGGGGCGAATCGTATGAGTTCTCGATGTATGCGCGCGGGACCGGGCGATTCGACGCGCCAGTAACCGTTGCCCTCGAAGGGGCAGACGGCAAAATCTACGGCCAGACTGAAATCTCAGGTTTGAAGGCCTCCTGGGGGCGATTTTCAGGGCTGATTGAATCAACTGCCACCGATCCGGCAGCGCGCCTGACCATCACCACAAAGCGCAGCGGAACATTCTGGATCAACATGATCTCACTGCGTGATGGCGATGACATCTTTCGTGCCGATCTTCTGCAGAAGATCAAGGACCTGAAACCAGGGTTCATGCGCTTTCCGGGCGGAACGTACGTTCAGGGCAATGATCGCCAGAGTGCATTTCGTTGGAAGACGACCATCGGCAGCCCGGAAACGCGCACTGGCCACCAGGATGCGCCATGGTCTTATTGGTCGACGGACCATATGGGCTATCACGAGTATCTTCTGCTGTGCGAACGGGTCGGTGCTGCGCCGATGTATGTCGCGTACGCCGGGATGACCTGGACCCCGAACTCGAAATCGCCTTTCGGGGTTCTGCAACCACACAAAATTCCGGTCGACGATTATCCCATGGATCAGATGGGTCCCATCGTTCAGGAGACACTCGACGCAATTGAGTATGCCAATGGCCCGGCGACCAGCAAGTGGGGAGCGCTGCGGGCGAAGGCCGGTCATCCTGCCCCGTTTGGATTGAAATATGTTGAAATCGGCAACGAGGATGGTAATAACGCGCTGTACAACGAGCGTTATATGCTCTTCTATCAGGCGATCAAGGCCAAATACCCGGCGATTCAGATCATTGCCAACGCGCGCCGTGGCGGCAACAGCCAGTTACCGATGGATTTTGTCGACGAGCATAGTTATGCCCGGCCCTTAGCAGCGCTCGACATGGGCCATCGGCTCGATGCACGTGACCGCAAGGGACCGAAAGCCGTGCTTGCAGAATATGCGGTACAGACATCTGCCGGTATGGGGAACATGCGCGCGGCGCTAACAGAAGCTGTGATGCTGAGCGGTATCGAACGGAACTCAGATATCATGCCGATGGCATCCTACGCACCGATGTTAGCCAATGTTCACGCGATCAACTGGAGACCGGACCTCATTTATTTCGATGGCGTCTCCTCGTACGGCACCCCTTCCTATTATGTGCAGAAGATGTTCGCCGATTCGCGGCTCGATTCCGTTGTGCCTGTCGAGGTGAATGCCAGTGAGATGACGGTTCGGGTCAACGGCAGCGCCAGTGCAGAAGGCTCCGATTCTCAAGCAGAGTTTCAGGATGAGAAAGTCAATGGCGGCGGAGACCATTACACCTACTCGGTGCGCGCGCGAAAAGTCAGCGGCGAGGGAGGTTTTGTTGTGCATTTCGCCAAGCAACAAGACGGCCTGCCGGATCTTGCGTGGTTTATCGGAGTACGGCATCGGGCCTCCACACTGATTGTCTGGGGCGGCGGCGGCAACCAGGATGTGCCGGCGAACCAGTTGGAGTCCTCCTTCTCTGGAGCGCTTGCTCCGGCGGTTGCCGGGACTGTCGATAAAGATAGATGGTACGAGGTGAAGATTGAAGTAGAGGGCAAACAGGTGCGTTGTTATCTGGATGGCAAGGAGATACACAATGTGCAGTTGCCCGAAAGCCTGGGACCTTCGCTCTATGCGGAGGCGGGGCGCGCGGCCACCGGCGATATCATCGTCCGGCTGATTAATACTTCGCCCACCAAGCAGAATGTGTGGATCAACCTGGCTGCTGATCAGGGGGGCCGATACTCGGCGAGCGCCACGCAGTTGAATGCGAACGACCTGGATGAGGAGAACTCGTTGGCGGAACCCACGAAGATATCTCCCCATGCATTACCACCGACCAGCGTTGGCAATGAATTCCAGTATGAAGTGGAAGCAAATTCGTTTACGGTTCTAAGACTCACCTCGGAGCGGAGATAGATGGTTCTTATGCAACGGGCGGCCGCTGCCGCGTCGAAAGGCCGGCCAGTACGAAGGGCGATGAATCTAGTCCACCTTGTCGCTGTTGCCAGCTTGTTTACCCTATCGATCCGTGTTGTTGACGCCCAGGAGTTGCCGGCAAACTGGCCGGATTACCTGGGAGGCTCGAACAGCGCTCACTATTCGCCGCTCAAGCGGATTACACCGGCCAATGTCAGCAAGCTCGAGGTCGCCTGGAGTTATCCGGCAGGAGACGGATTTTATACGTTCAGTCCAATAGTGGTTGATAACGTGGCCTATGTGGCGGCGAAGCAGGGATCGCTGGTCGCGCTGGATGCCTCGAGTGGGAACCCACTGTGGGTTCATCCGTTTGCCGGAACGGGCCGCAGGGCGGGGATCGGCGGACAGCGCGGCCTCAACTATTGGGAAAGTAAAGATCGCTCGGATCGACGGATACTGGTCACGGCGAGCGGTTATCTTTACGCGATCGACGCGCGCACCGGGAAAGACGTGGAGTCGTTTGCCGATCACGGCCGGCTTGATCTAAAGACGGGAATCGACCGCACGCCGATTCCTCTCGCTACGAGAACTCCGGGACGGACGTTTGAGAATTTGATCATCCTGGGAAGCGCAACGGGCGAAGGGTATCTGCCGCCTCCAGGAGACATTCGAGCCTTCGATGTGCGGACCGGCAAACTGGTCTGGGTCTTCCACACGATTCCTCGGCCGGGCGAAATGGGATACGACACCTGGCCCAAGGACGCTTACAAATATATGGGCGGGGTGGACGTCTGGGGCGAATTTACGATTGATGAGAAGCGCGGCATCGTATATTTCCCGACAGCATCGGCCAAGTACGAACTGTATGGCGGGGACCGCCCGGGTAACGGCCTTTACGCTGATTGCCTGCTTGCTCTGGATGCGCGGACGGGAAAGTATCTTTGGCACTTTCAGACGGTTCACCACGACGTGTGGGACTACGATCCCAACGCGGCGCCCCAGCTTGCGACGGTCAAGCATAACGGCAAGATGGTGGACGTGGTCGCACTGGCCTCGAAGAACGGTTTCCTTTACGTCTTTGATCGCGTCACGGGTAAACCGCTGTGGCCGATTGAAGAGCGGCCGGTGCCGCAATCCGACTTGCCTGGAGAGCACACCTCACCCACGCAGCCCTTCCCTACCGCGCCACCCGCGTTTGCGCGTCAGAACATGACCGTGAAGGACCTCTATACGGGGTTCATGACTGAGGAAGAAAAAGCGTGGTGGACGGCGCGGCTTTCGAAAGCACGAAGCGGTCTCTACACGCCCCCTTCGCTCACCGAAACCATACAAATACCGAGCGTGACTGGAGGAGCTGCATTCTTCGACACCGGCGCCGATGCGGCAAAGGGGATGGTCTTCGTCGAAACCAGGAACGTGCCATCGATTCTCAAGATGGTTCCCGATGGTGAATCGACCGCGGCGAACAATGGCAATCTGATTCCGAGCCGGCCCGGAGGAGGAGCGTCGGCGATACCCGGCGAAGGATTGGGCCCGCTGCCACCAAGGATCGGCCGCACCATCTATGAGCAAACCTGCCAGGTGTGCCACGGCCCGGATCTCAAAGGCGACCGGGGCCCTGCACTCGATACCGCGGTAGAACGGTTGGGAGCTGACGGGGTACGAACGGTGGTCAGCCACGGGAGAGGTGCGATGCCGGCATTTCCCTCGATTCCTTCGGCGGGCTTGAATGATCTGATCACCTTTCTTAACAAACCGGAGTTGGCGCCTCCAGGATCCGCGCTTCCTGGGAATATGCTGACCGAACGTCTGGAGCCGGACTATCCTGCTGACCTCAAGCCGCGACCTGCGCGCTACAAGACCGGTTATGGCCAGGAGGGATATGTGGTCACACCCCCGTGGAGCACGATCACGGCCTACGATTTGAATTCCGGCAGGATCAAGTGGCAAACGCCATACGGCGATACGCCGGAGGCCGGACCCAGCGATACGCTGCGAGGCAATGTGTTCCCAAGGAACGGATTCGTGATTCTGGCTTCCGGCCTGGTTGTTTTCGTAGACAACCAAGCGAAGTTCTACGCGCTTGATCTGATGACCGGGAAGGTGATTTTCACGAAAGACGTTCCTAACGGGGCATCGGGCGTGCCGGCCGTCTACGAGGCGAACGGACGCGAGTACATTCTGTTTGCCCTGACCGCGGGCCCTGCTTTTCCCGAGGGCGCGAGGATGGCACCCGGCGGTGTCAGCCCACCGCCAGGCGCGAAGAGTTACGTTGCGTTCGCCCTGCCACAGTAGCGGTAGCCAGGAAGAAACAGTTGAAAGATCGAGGGCTCTATGGGAAAACGAATCGCCATTTTCGCCGGCCTGATGCTTTCGATCGGCGGCACGGCTGCAGCGGCCGCTCAACAAGCCCAGCCGGGAATTCCGGAACAGTTGAAGGTTACGATCGACGCGCAACAGACCGCGGCGCCGATTTCGAAATACCTCTACGGCGGGTTCATCGAACATGGCGGCACGCTCATGTATCGCAGTCTCTGGTCGGAATTGCTGGATGACCGCAAATTCTACTTCCCTATCACCTCCAAAGACACCGCAGAACCGGCTGAGACAAGAAGCCGGCCGTTCCGGATGCCTCCCCGTAAATGGCGGCCGGTTGGTGCGGACGATGTTGTTGCGATGGACACGATCCAGCCGTTTGTGGGCGGCCAGAGTCCTCGCATCACGCTCGATGCCTCGACGCCGCATGGAATCCGCCAGTCCGGTTTCAGTCTGGTCAACAACAAGCGATACATCGGGCGAATTTATCTCCGTGGCAGTTCCGGAAGCAAGGTAAACGTGACGCTGATCTGGGGCAGTGGCGCCCAGGACAGAGAAACAGTCACGTTTGGGGCCCTCACAAACGAGTACAAAAGATTTCCGCTTCACTTCACCACCAAGGCCGATACGAACGAGGGGGCGATCGAGATCACGGGAACAGGGAGCGGCAACTTCCATATCGGAACGCTTTCTCTGATGCCGTCTGACAACGTTCAGGGTTTCCGGCCGGACACGATCGCGCTGCTGCGCGACCTGCACGCGGGTATGTGGCGGCTACCAGGCGGCAATTTTCTTTCTGACTGGAACTGGTACGACTCCATCGGCGACATCGATAAGCGTCCGCCGGTATTTGACAATGCCTGGCACGCGATGCAGACGAATGACCTGGGCATGGACGAACTGATGACACTGTGCAAGCTGATCGGGGTGGACCCCTACATCAGCGTAAATGCCGGCTTTGGCGATGCGCACTCGGCGGCGGAAGAGGTTGAGTACATCAATGGCTCGGTTGACACGCATATGGGCGCGCTGCGCGCCAAAAACGGGCACCCCGAACCCTATGGCGTCAAGTTCTGGAATATCGGCAACGAACCGTATGGATCGTGGCAACTCGGCCATACCTCTCTGAAGTATTACGTTCTGAAGCACAACGAATTTGCCCAGGCGATGCGCAAAGTCGACCCCTCCATCACCCTGCTAGCCTCGGGTGCGATGCCTGACGAGATGACGGTGGAAGGCCAGCCGCACGCGATGGGGATAAAGGACCCGCAAGCCCATTTCGAGACCGAAGCCGATTGGACCGGCGGACTGCTGGAACATTGCTGGGGCAACTTTGACGGCATCACCGAGCACTGGTACTCGCGGGTCGGCAAACGCTACGACTACGAGCACGCTAAGAGCCTCCCGATGGATGCGCCCATCGAAGGCGGGTATGTGAATGTCGACGAGACGGTGCTCGAGTGGGTTCGCCATCCTGCGAATCGGGTTCGTAAGAAAGCTGAAGAATGGCAGGAATACGAGAAGCGCTTCCCGGCCATTCTGGACAAGAAGATTTTCCTGTCCATCGATGAATATGCCTACGGAGGCGGCAGCTTCAAGGCGGCCCTGGCATACGGCATGGTGTTGAACGAGATGTTCCGCCACACCGAATTCATGAAGATGGCGGCCTACACCATGTCCGTCTCGACGCTCGACTATAACAGCACTGCGGCCGTCTATAACTCGAGGGGGGTCCTTTACAAGTTATACCGCGACCACTTCGGGGTGCTGCCGGTTGCAGTTTCAGGAAATTCGACACAACCGGCGCCGAAGTATCCGCCCTATGGTGACCAGCCGGAGACCAGCTCCGGCAGCCCGACTTATCCGCTCGACATGGTGGCTGCGCTGACAGAAGACCGCAAGTTTCTGACCATTGCCGTCGTCAATGGCACGGATACGGAGCATAAGTTCGATCTGAAGGCTACCGGCGTTTCCTTGTCCGGACCGCCGACACTGTGGCAGATGACCGGGAGCAGCCTCGACGCCGAGAACCATGTGGGGCAGCCGACGCAAGTGGTGGTGAAAGAGACTGCAATAGACAACGCTGCCGGGACGCTCGCGGTGGCACCGTTCAGCGTGAACATTTATCGATTTGCAGTGGGGCATTAGAATCCCGGCCCAGACAAACAGATGCTTTAGGCGAAAGAAGGAACACGATGCTGAGACCCGTTTTGCTTGCAATCGCGATCTCTGCAATGCCGTGCGTGAGCGTGGCCGCGAATACCACCGCGAAGGTGGATCAAGGTTTGTTGCAGGGCACAGTGGAAGAAGGTCTCACTGTCTACCGGGGGATTCCATTTGCAACTCCACCCACGGGCGACTTGCGATGGCGCTCACCGCGGCCCGCGGTGCCCTGGGACGGTGTTCGCCATGCCGATAAGTTTGCTCCGGAATGTGTCCAGCGTTCGGGGACCGGCGAGTCTCCTTCGATGAGCGAGGACTGCCTCTATCTGAATGTATGGACGCCGGCAAAGTCGGCTTCGGACCGGGTCCCTGTTCTGGTTTGGATCTACGGAGGCGGCTTTAACGCCGGCGCCACCTCTGTTCCCACTTACAGCGGAGAAGTTCTGGCACGCAAGGGCGTGGTGTTGGTCAGCATCGCCTACCGGGTGGGAGCGCTCGGCTTTCTGGCTCATCCAGCGCTAAGCGCGGAGTCCCCTGAGCATGTCTCGGGCAACTACGGACTGCTCGACATGATCGCCGGCTTGCAGTGGATCAAGAAGAACATCGCGGCGTTCGGGGGCGACCCGAACAAGGTCACCATCTTCGGCGAGTCGGCTGGAGGTATCGCGGTGAGCATGCTGTGCGCATCGCCACTGGCCAAGGGCCTCTTCGAGGGCGCCATTTCCGAGAGTGGCGGCTCCTTCGGTCCGCCTCGCCCTGCGGGCCTGCCGGGCGAGAACATGAGGCTGCTGGCAGTTGCGGAGCGGAACGGTGTGCAGTTTGCCACAACCGCGGGAGCCAGCTCGATCGAAGAGCTGCGCAAGATACCACCGGAAAAATTGCTGGCCGCCACGCGCGGCCTGGCGTGGCCGATCATCGACGGCTGGGTAATTCCCTCAGACCAGTACACGCTTTACGAGAAGAAGCAGTTCAACGACACGCCCATCCTCATTGGCTATAACTCGGACGAAGGTGCGAGCTTTTCACACGACCGCACGTCCGGGGAGTACATCGACGGCGTGCGCAAGCGCTACGGCACCTTCGCCGATCAACTTCTGAAAGCTTATCCCACTGGGGAAACCACTGTGCCCAAGAGCGCCCGCGACCTTTCCCGGGATTCAGCCTTCGGGTGGCACACCTGGACCTGGGCGCGGATGGAGTCGAATCTGGGCAAGTCCAAGGTCTTCTATTATTACTTCGATCAGCATCCTGATTATCCTGCCGGGTCGCCCCATGCCGGCCATGGCTCGCCGCACGGGCGGGAGGTTCCGTATGTCTTCGGCCATCTTTCCGATTTGAAGAATGAACAGCCCACAGCCGCGGATCACGTGATCTCCGATGCTATGGTCACCTACTGGACAAACTTCGCCAAATACGGCGATCCGAACGGCAAGGGCGTGCCGAACTGGCCGGCATTCAGTGATCATCATCCGGGGCTGATGTATTTCGCCGGCACACCACACACCGGACCCGTTCCCAATGAGGAGGGGCTCGAGGTGCTGAACGATTACTTCGCCTGGCGCCGATCGCCCGAGGGCGTGGCCGCCTCAGCGATCGAGGATGCCGGCCGGCCCTGACGGTTGTCGGCAGAATGTGTCGTCCGCAGAGGCAGATGGTCCCGCATGATGACGAGCTTATGCAGCTGAAATCTACCGCAGCATCAGGAAGAAGTCCTGGTATATGCGCTTATCCACTAACGGGGATGAAATGAGCTTGTGGAACGATGATGATCGCTGGTCGGCCCTGTGCTCTGGCGCGGCATGCCCGATATGTCAACGAAGAGAGCCCATGGATGTCGTAGCAAAACTGGAAGCTTCCTGGGTAACGATGCAGGAAGCTGCGCCGGTTCCCGGCTACGTCTGTCTCGTCTCGCAAACTCATGCTGTCGAATTGCATGATCTGCCGGCAGCAATCGCCTGTGCATTCATGCGTGACGCGCGCAGGGTCTCAATGGCCGTGGCACGCGTCACGGGAGCGGTGAAGATAAACTACGAAATTCATGGGAACTCAATACCTCACCTCCACATGCACTATTTCCCGCGGTATCGTGGAGACCAATTCGAGGGGCAGCCGATCAACCCAAGGTTGGTTGTGCAGCCGGTATACGCTCCGGGGCAATTCGAAAGAATGCGTGATGCTTTTGTAGCCACGCTTGCCTCGAACGCGGCATTTTGATACACATCCGGTCGTGCGATGCACAACACTAGCGAAGCAGGCACGACCTTGCCATTTCCACGAGGGATGAATCTGCACTATGCAGAGCATTCCCGCAATACGCCTTGCCCTCAGTGACATTTCCCTGCCGGACAAGGATCATGCCCAGTCCAAGGTTGGCCGCGTCCAGATTGGCATTCAGCCGTAGCGCCTCCCTGTATTGCTGAATCGCTTCCTGCTCGTCGTGGCGCTCAGAAAGCAAGTCCCCAAGATCGCTGTGAATCACGGCCGATCCGGGATCTGACCGTACCGCTTCACGGAACTGATCCTCAGCTTGAGAGCGGCGGTTGGTTGCGACCAGGAGTAGACCGTAACTGTGATGGATCTCGGCAAACATAGGCGCCGCGGCGATAGCCTGCTTGAACTGAAATTCGGCCTCTTCGTACTGGTTATTCGCGACCAAAGCGCGCGCCAGATTGTAGCGTCCCTCTGCCAGATCGGGCCGATGACGGATTGCCTCGCGATAGAGTCGAATGGCCTCGGCTTGATCGCCTTCTGTCTCCTTGACCCCGCCCAACAAGTTATAAGACTGAGCTTGCTCCGGATCCAGCTGAATAGCCTGTTGAAGAGTCGATTCGGCCTTCTGAAGCTGATCCTGACGGGCATATACATTTCCAAGATTCGACAGGATCCCCGGGTCCGCCGGTGGCTTGCCGCTTACACTCTCCAGGATGTGCTGCGCCCGATCCAGTTCCCCCGTCTGCAGCAGCGCTTCGGCCATCCTCCCCAGGATGACCCTGTTTTCCGGGTTTCTCTTGCGCGCTTCCTCAAACCAGGTCACGGCTTGTGCATAACTGCCGCTCTTGGCATACGCGTCCCCCAACGCAGCATAAAATTCCGCCTGGGCGGGTGCATATGCCTTGAGCGTACTTTCCAGCGCAGCAGCCCCCTGGGGGTTGGCGGCGTTTTCGCTCTCTGCAATGGCCATGTATAGCTGGTCGTCGCTTCGGTCGCGCAGCTTCTCTGGATAGTACGGGGCGAGCACTGTTTTGTTGTCTGAGGAAGGCGGGTGCGGCTCCAGCGGCGCCAGAAGATCGCGAGATGGCTTTTCCCGCTGAATATAATGATCCGTCAGCACAATATGCACGGCAAATTCGCCGCGGCGCCTGGGCATGTGACAAGACACGCATGTCTCTGTCGCCGGGAGCGCCGCCTTATGGACCACTCCCTCGTGGCATCCCTTGCATGCCTTGACGTACTTAGCTTCCGTTTGTTGGTTGTGTAGTTCCTGGTGTGGGTCATGACAGGTGAGGCATGTCATCTGGCTTTGCTTGAAGCAGCGGGACATCCTCAAGCGATACGCGGTATCGGCGATTGCGAATCCCTTCTCATTTTGCTTCCCGGCTACGTCAAAATACAATTTGTAATCGCCTAGTGGCTGTCCCGGCCGGTAAGAGAAAATATCGCGATTGAACCTGACACTGATGTTTTTGTCCTGGCTGCCACTGGTGGAAAGATGACACTCCATGCAGACTTCGAGCTGCCGTTCTCGGCCGAGGGTTGCCGGATTCACAATCGCCGCCCGGATCCGCGCAAAGTTGAAAGGCTTCGCCCTGGCGGCACGCTCGTGCTCAGCTCCAGGTCCGTGACATCTCTGACAATCGATTCCCAACGGCAACTTGTCGGGAAAGATTGGTTCTGCGCTTTCTTCGATCTCCCTGGGCAGGGCGGACGGGTAAGCGTCGTGGCAGAAAATGCATTCCTTCGAGACTATGCCATGGAAGTCTTTCTGGTTTGCAAACTCGTAGCCAGGCGTCATTTCCCAGTAGCCATTCTTTTCCGAATACCAGGTTACGGGCAGCTCGATCAGCTTTCCGTCGGAGGTTCGATGAAGAAAGCTTCGTGCCTGATCACCCGACCCGATAACGTAGTCGATACGTTCCTCGGCAACATTTGTTTCTTTCCCATCGAAGCCAACCTGGTGGCGGCGCTGATAGTACTCGTCGCCGCGCCGAATCATTGCGTAGTAGTCGCCGGAAGCCTTGTTGTAAACCGTATTCCTGACAGCGAAATCTTCAGGCATGTTGTCAGAGGTCGCCCTGGACACTGAGCGCCCCATTCCTGTGTGCCCGAAAGATTCGGCAATAGCACGATGACACTCTGCACAGGTACGCGCATCGACGTACGCATTCGAGGAAAGCGCCGTTGGGGGATCAACCCTGTGGTGCCGATAGAACGCGAACCAAAGGATACACGCGGAGATGAGGATCCCCGATATCGCAAAAAGAATGGTGTACTTCCGCGACTTTGTTGTCTCTGCCGCCTTTGAAGGACTCGGCTCCGGAATGGGAAGAGCCTTCGTCTTCTTGCGTTTCTTCTTTGACATGTAACCGAGGCTAGTTTGAGAAAGCGAGTACCGTCAACGGGCAGAGGATGGCGGGCTCAGTTTGCATAGTTCGGGGGCAAACGACGAGGCTCCTGGCGCAGTAAATCACGGCAAGAGCCTCGAAGAGTGCGGTTTAAGGTTAGAAGCTGATGCGACCAGAGACCTGGAGAAGTCTCGGGTTGTTGTATTGCGACGTAATCCAGCCTTCCGTGGAGCTGCCAACCGTCGTGACCGGGGGTCCAAATTGGACACGGTTGAAGAGGTTGAAAGCTTCCACCCGAAAGTCAAACGTGGCCCTTTCGAGGGAGAACTTCTTGTACACCGCCATATCGAAGTTCGCTATGCCCGGCTGGCGCAAAGCATTGTCGGTACGTGATTCATCGCCAAAGGTGAAGGGAGCGGGAGCCGCGAAGCAGGCGAGTGTTGAAATACGTGCTTTTAGACCCTGCTCCGCCCAGGCGACCAGCCATGGAGCCACTGGTTTTTTTCGTGCATCCGGGAACGAAATTGGGGCGCAAGGTGCCTTGAAACGCGTAGGTCGAAAGTATGTTTGGAGTGACAGATAGGCCGAGGGGAAAGCCTTCCTGGAAGGTTGTAATACCGTTGAGTCCCCATCCGCCGATCAGGCCATTCGCGACTCCGTGCAGATTGGAGAGATACATCTTCCCCTGTCCGATTGGGAGGTCCTGGAGAAAGCTGACCACCAGCCTTTGGCGCGAATCGAAGCTTGAAAGCGAGTAATTACTCATTGGGACGTTGTAGTCCTGATAACCCGCCGAGCCTGTGGAATCGAGCCAGGAAGTCAGATACTCGGAGTCCGTCAGTAGTTTCGAGAAGGTATACGCCCCGAGGAGCATGCCACCTTGCGGCGTCCTCTTCTGCAGTTTCATTTCCAACGCATTGTAGTTGCTTTCGCCAATATAGTGGCCGCTGTTGCTGATGCTGCCGTACTGCGGAAAGGGGCGCAGCAACTGGTTCTGAGTGACCGTGGGTTGCCGGAGTACACCCTGCGTGATGAGCGGGTAGAACGGATTGGTCACTTGCTTATTCAGAAAGCAGCTTCCCAGGTTGCCGCTCGAACAAACAGGATCGGCGGCCGCCTGGGCAAGCACAGCGTCCGGGATCGGATTGATGGGGAGGCTGACGGGAAGGTGCTCTCCCCGCAATCCGGAATAAGCCGCTTCGAAAGCAACCCCGTAAGGCAGTTGACGCTCTACAGCCAGGTTCCATTGATAGGTTCTTCCGTTGGGCTCGTTCGCATAGAGCGCCTGGGGGTTGCCACCAAGGAGAATCTGCTGATAGTTCGCGTTCCGGTGCGGCGGGCCTTGCAGGCCGCTGGGATAAGGATCGTCCAATGTGTTCGCTGGAGTCTGCTGGTTGTTGGTCGTGTTCACCATGAGGTTATTGAGGAAATTGATGCCGGCTTGCAGAGGAGCCTCAGGGAACTGGAGATCCGCGGGAACCACGAACTTGCCGAACGCTCCCCGCACAACTGTGTTGTTGTCGATCCGATAGGCGACGCCCGCTCGCGGCGCCCAGTTGTCCCAGTTTTCATTGCGGACACCGGCGGCCGGATGTTGCTTCGAGCTCACCAGGTCGAAAGCCCCGGGGAGACCGACAATAGAATTGACTTCCGTCGGGTTGAAGGTGTCTGCCCAGCCATACCGCGACCTATAAACACCTGGAACCTCGTAGCGGATGCCGAGCGTAGCGGTCAGCTTGTTCGTGGCCTGCCAGGTGTCCATGAAAAAATACCCCTGGTAATACTGGGTTTGGTAGGTCGGCGGAGCAGCCTGAACAGTTTGTAACGTGCCATTGGTGCCCACATATCCCAGTTCAAAGGATGCAAGCGGGTTGCCGGTGCTGCCGACAGAGGCAGCATTCTTAGCGGTGAACACATTGTCAAAGGTGAAGATACCGCCAGGGTTGTTGTTCTGGAAATACGACATCTCCAGGCGGCGCAAGTCGATGCCGGTTTTTAACGTGTGGCGGCCGATGACCTTCTGGTAATTGGAACCGATGACATAGTTGTTGTTGATAGAGAAGATGTATCCTGCGCCACCCTGGGTATAGGAGATGGCTCCACCAGAGGTGTTGATCGTCGGTACGGCAGTGGATTGGGGCAGATCGTTCAAGTAGCCGAAGTTCATGTACGACGGCCAACCGAACGCCTTGCTTTCGTCGAGGCCCAGATTTGTCGGCTTTCGATTGTAGTTCCATCTCAAATAGGAGAGGTGAACGTCCACAATGGAAGTTGGATTGAAGACGTAAGTGTCACCCACGACGAGTTGTTGGGTGGTAAAGACCTCAGGAGCAAGGGCGGTAACGTACAGGTTGCTATCGTAGGGCTGGGGGTCAATGTTCATCGAATGCCAATGGGTGTAGCGTTCGAAAGCGCTCTGCTTTGAGGTCAAGCTCTGGTCGGCCCGGAACGTGTACTGATCGTTCTTGCCGCCTGCGGTGCCGAGCGCGAAAAAGTTGTTCACTGGACCCTGGCTGGTCATCGTTCCCGCCTGGTTTGGCCTGGCATAGATAGGAAAGGCGATCAGGGCTTTTGCGACCGAGCTGATGCGATCCGGAGGAATGACGTTTTTAATTCCGTTATAAGAGAATTGCTGGCGCTGCGGCGCAGTGCCGGCCGCCTGCGCTGCTGTACAAGCGGCGTTGCCGTTATAGCCGCAAGTGGTGAGCGCATCGTAAATAGGCGCGGAGATGGCGGAGAAGTCGCCCGTCAACTCGGCGGCCGTAGGAACGTTGAAGGGACCGACTGGATAGCCCTGCGTCTGCCGATAACCCTGGTAGTCGCCAAAAAAGAATAATTTGTCCTTCTTGATGGGACCGCCAAAGTTGCCGCCAAACTGGTTTTGGTGCCAGGCCTGGCGCTGCCCACCTGCACGGTTGGTGAAGAAGCTATTGGCGTCGAGAACCGTATTGCGCAGGTACTCAAACGCTTCGCCGTGGAAGCCGTTGGTACCGGACTTCGTGCTCATGTTGATCACGCCGCCTGTGTAAGCTCCGAATTCCGCCGTGTTGTTATGAGTCTGGACGTTGAATTCCCGAATGACATCCTGATCCATGACCAGTTCAGCAGCGTTGCCGTAGGACACATTGACCGGCGAGCCATCCACCAGTATGGAGCCCTGATTGGCATTGCCTCCGTCGATCTGATAGTTTCCGGCTGCGAATACGTTTTGCCCGGAGAGGTTGGTGGAAGAAGCGCCCTGGGGCACCACTCCCGGCACCAGGCCAATCAAGGCAAGTACGTTCCTGCCATTGAGGGGTAGAGTGGAAACGGCTTCGCCTTCCACGACTTGGCCAAGAGAAGCGCTGTCAGTTTGCATGATGGGAGCGGCCGTTGTGACAACGACGCTTTCAGTTTGTGCTCCGACTTCCATGGTCACGTTGGCGCGCGCTGTCTCACCTACACGGACGTCGATGGGGCTGCGCGCATAATGCTTGAAGCCCTGGCCGTCCACTTCCAGCTTGTATTCGCCGACCGGGAGTGAAAGCAATTGATAATTTCCCTGGCCGTCGGTGACATCGGTTCGAACTTCGCCGGTGCCGAGGTTGGTGAGTTTGACGGTGGTGCCGGCAATAAAGGCGCCGCCGGGGTCGCTTACGCTGCCTACGAGTGATCCCGAAATTTCCTGCGCTGCAGCGTGATGGGCGTAGGCAACGGCGCCTATCATCACGGCCATTGCGACGAGCGCGAGAAAATGTTTTCTAAAATTCCTGATCATTGGACCTCCACAAAATACAGCATTTCGTGCAAAACGTAGTGTGTATTATGCAAGCTTTGATTGGACCCGTGAAAACTATCAACCCAAAAGAACGGTTGTCAAGGATTTTGTTTATGGGGCCGTCGCGAAAGCGGTTTCTTCGCTCAGACGGCAAAGTAAAGACCCGTGATTGCTCTACATCTCGTGTGTTTGTAAACGTTTACCCAATTCGCCATGCTCGCATTGTCCGTTTTCTCTCGGCGCGCGTGATCCACCGATCTTCCGCGGAGATTGCGGACTTCCAGACCCGACACGGATACAGACGTCTTTTGGCACTCCCGTAACTCGCGCGGGTTAGCATCCTTGCCGTTGGCGCCCTCGATGTAGCAGGTCTTTGACGGGGTAAATGGCTGCTCCAGAACGGAAACTGTTTACCATTGGAAGTCGCTTTTCAGACTGAACGCATACTGTCGCGACACATGATCCAAGCACCCAAACAATAAAGCTGCCCGCATCCATCCCCGCGATCGAATCGTCACGGCATTCATAGGGAAAACGTATTCTCGCGATGTAAGATTGCAATCCTGGCATCGGAAGAGATAAAAACGCGAGTTCCAATCCGTCGCAGAAAGATCAGCCGAATGAAATCACTCACTTACTACGGTTTAATCTTCGTCCTCGCTTCTTCCGCGGCGTTCGCCGATAACTCTCGCCTGCCCGACGGTACTGAGTTTCCCATGTGGGAAAAGCCATTGCATTTCAGCAAAACCTACTATGTGGACAACCAGGCAAAGAATGCCGATGACAAGGGCCCAGGCACAAAGGATCATCCGTTCCTCACGATCAATCATGCGGCCCAGGTACTGCTGCCGGGCGAGCGAGTCGTCATTGCATCGGGGGTTTATCGCGAAGCGATCCGCCCTGCCCGTGGCGGAACGGGCCCGGACGCCATGATCAGCTACGAGGCTGCGCCCGGCGCGAACGTCGAGGTGAAAGGCGCCGTCGTCGTGACCGGCTGGCAGCCCAGCGAAGGCTGGAACTTCGGCCGTGACTCTGAAACGCACCAGCCGGTCACGCCGTGGGAGCTGCATCTGGAGCCGGCGCTCTTTCCCAGCGGCTATAACCCATTTGCACTGGACAATGTGACCGATAACCGCTACTGGATCAATTATTCCAAGGACAACATGTCGAATTATTTCCGGCGGCGTGGCCTGGTCTTCGTCGACGGCAAGCCGCTGGAGCCGGTGGAAGGACCTTCCGAACTCGCCGGCCCGTCTCCGCGCTCGCTGAATTTCTTCAGTGACCTTCACTGGGCGCCGCTGTTCCAGGAGTTTTCGCCGTATGCCGGAAAAGTCTGGATCGAATCGGACGGTCTGACTTTGCACATCCGCCTGGCGAACGACGACGCTCCCTCTAAACACGTCATCGAGATCACCAACCAGGAGTCCGTCTTCTCTCCGGCCAAGCCATATCAGAGCTATCTCCGCGTCAAGGGCATCACCTTTGCATATGCGGGGAACAGTTTTCCCAACCCGCAGAAGGGGCTGGTTTCCACGAACCATGGCAATCACTTCATTTTTGAGGACGACACCTTTGAGTGGGCCAACAGCGTCGGGCTCGACATTGGCAGCATCGACTGGGCCGCAGCTCCCTCGCCGGAGCCAGTGGGCTTCGACATTGTGCGCCACAATGTCTTCCGCTTTTGCGGGATCGAAGGCCTCGGAGGCACCGGCGGTCCTCAGAATGTGCTGGTGGAGAAAAACCTTTTCGAGTGGATTGGGTGGCAGGACGCGGCCCGCATGTCCGAATCCGGCGGCACCAAGATGCACCGCACCCACGATCTTCTATTTCGTAACAATGTCGTTCGCCACATTCGCCATGCCAACGGTATCTGGCTCGATATCGGCAATGGCAATGACCGCATCAGCGGCAACGTTTTCGCCGATATTCCGGGTGATGTAAATCCTCACGCTATCCACATCGAAGGCAGCAACGAGCTCAATGAAATCGACAACAACATCTTCGATCACCTCACCGGCGGCATTCTCATCCGGGACACGAACAACGTGATCATTGCGTACAACCTGTTCCTGGACTGCGCGAAAGTTTGTGTAGACACGGCCTCCGGTATCAACGGACCGCGGCCAATTAGCGGCCACACGAACGACGTGCACAACCTGACGGTGTACGGCAACGTATTCCAGGGGATGGGCCGGTCGGCAATTGAGTTCAACAATCCGCGTAACCAGGCCGATGGCAACGTCTACGGCAGTCCTGCCGGTGGCGGAAGGGGTTCACAGCCGTTCTTGCGGGTCAAATTCCCCGATCCTCCGGAATGGGACAACCTCGAATCATGGCGCGAACAGCACGGCTGGGATCAAAACGGGACCATGGCGGACATCACCGCGAACCTCGACCCAGACAAACTCGTGCTGACCATGACGGTCAAGGGCAACGTGCACCCTCTGCCGATTTTCAGGAACATCGACGCGGACTTCTACGGCCATACCATCAGCGGCTCGGACCGTATGCCGGGACCATTCGCCGATCTGACTGCAATCACCGGACCGCGCTCGATCGATCCGCGGTGAGGCGCTCGATCACATGCTGTCTGTGAGCAGCACAAGGTAGCCCTTGTCAGTCAAAGTGTTTTCAATGAGCGGCCAGACTTTGCCATGTACTTCGGACGCAATCCATACCTGACGCTTCTCCTCGCTCTGATAAGTAAGTTGAAAGCGATAGTTGATGGCCGCGGCCGGCGGCGGTCCGCCATGAATAACCTTGCGGAGTTTCAACATTTTGAGATCGATAAATCCGTCAAACTTCTCAGCGGCCGGCTTGAAGTCGTGATGGAAGTGATGGAGCATTTCCTGTTCCCGGTTGGGATCCACTGCCAAGTCGCAATAGAGGACGATGGGGCCGCTCGCCGGTGTTGTCATGTTCTTCTCCAAAAGCTTGCTTCGAAATTCTTAGCTCTACGGGAGCTTACACCTTCTTCAAGCCAGGGTTATGAGGCGAAGTCTGGTTACGCTGCACTGGCGCTTGCGCGATACACATTGCCACCTTGTTCGTGGTACCCTCCATCTTCGTGTCCAGTTCGTGTCCAGTTCGTGTCCAGGGTGGAGGCGGAAATCCAGCAGTCGGAATGGCTTTCGAGATGGGTGGACGCACATGTTGAGTAAACATTTTCTCGCTGCGGCCGTTGGCTCTGGGTTGTTATCTGCCTGCTTCAACATCGGTTATGCTCAACAGCCCCTTGCTGTGCAGCCGTCCACGACACTCCCATTTGTCAGCCCGATCTTTGGCGACAACATGGTGTTGCAACGCAATAAGCCGGATAAAATCTGGGGCTGGTCCGAGCCCGGCGACGCCGTCCGGGTGGTGGTTGGGAGTAGCACGGCATCCGCCGTTGCCGGCGCCGACCACCGGTGGCAAGTAGAGATTCAGCCGCCTCCCGCCGGGGGCCCCTACACGATCAAGATCACCGGCCATCAAAGTCTCGAGCTTCACAACGTTCTGGTGGGCGATGTTTGGCTCTGCGGCGGCCAATCCAACATGGAGTTCAAGCTGCGCGGTGTGCGGAACAGTGCCGATGAGGTGAAGGCTGCGAATTATCCCCAGATCCGCTTTTTCACCGTTGCCGAACATCCGGCCTACCACCATACAGACCTTGTGAGCGGCGCATGGACTGCTGTCTCCCCCGAGACGGCCGCACAAGTTTCCGCCGTCGCTTATTACTTTGCGCGGCGGGTGCAGCAAGATACCCACATCCCTATAGGGCTGGTGGTCGATGCGGTTGGCGGCACTCCGGCCGAAACCTGGACCAGCGTCGCCGGTCTCCGGCAGCTGGGAGGCCTGGATGTTCCTCTTGCAGAACTTGAGAGAGTTGCCGCCGAAACCGGACCGGAATATGGAAACTACGTGATGTCATGGTTTGACCGGTATGACGTTGGAACGAAGGAAACCTGGTCGAATGCCGGGTTGGATGATGGAAGTTGGAAAAGCGTTGACATTTTCGGCGGCTTCGCTGCGCTCGGCGTGCCGGACACGCCCGCGGTGATCTGGCTCCGCAAAGAAGTCGTGCTGCCCAATCCGCTACCGCCGGGCCGCGCCATGATATTTCTTGGCATCGTCGACCGCATGGACACGGTCTACGTCAACGGAAAGTTTGTCGGCGGCAGCGCGTGGGTTGAGAATCCGCGAGCGTATCGTCTCGGGGATGACGTACTGAAGCCGGGCAAAAATGTCTTTGCCATTCGTGTTTTGAAGACCGGGCCCAAGGGCGGATTTCTCGGCAAGCCTGAAGATCTGCACGTCCTTCTCGGGGATAAAACCAGCGTATCGTTGGCAGGCGAGTGGAAAGGAAAGCTGAGCGTCGACGCGCGTCCCCCACATCCCTTGCCGATTTCTTACGAAAACTGGCCGGTTATGCCATCGGTGCTGTACCAGGGAATGTTGGAGCCCATCGCTCCCCTCTCCATCACAGGCGCAATCTGGTATCAGGGTGAGGCCAACTCAAAGCGAGGATTCGAATATCGCAAGGTTCTTCCAGCGATGATCGCGGATTGGCGAAAGCTCTTTGCACAAGGGGATTTTCCCTTTTACATTGTGAGTCTGCCGGCCTACCAGCATCGCAGCCCATCGCCCGTAGACGATGCCTGGGCGGAAACGCGCGAATCGCAGGCAATCACAGCCTCTACCGTTCCTAACACATGCCTTGCCGTCACTATCGATACCGGTGACCCCGACACGATTCATCCAAAGGACAAGATTCCGGTCGGCGATCGTCTGGCCTACTGCGCGCTGGCCAAGCATTATGGTGAAAACATTCCTTCTGAGGGACCGGCGTTTACGTCCTTCGATGTGCTTTCGCTGGCGATACGGTTACATTTCGCTCATGCGGAGGGAGGTCTGGTGATCAAGGGCGATAAGCCCGAGGAGTTCTCGATCGCCGGAGATGACCACAAATGGTACTGGGCCGATGCCCATGTATTTGGAGACACGGTCGTCGTCTCGTCCAGCCTTGTTCCGAATCCAAAAGCGGTCCGGTATGCATGGCAGTCGAATCCGGCGGCAACCCTGTATAACAAAGCCGGATTGCCGGCTGTGCCCTTTCGAACCGACAGTTGGCCCGGCTTGACAGACAATAAACCGCCCTACTGACAAGTGTTCACTGGTTTTGATTTGAGGGGACAAGCCTATGCGTAAGCACTCATCCATTTCGGCCCATCTGGCAACCGTAGCTTGTGTCCTCACGCTTCTATGGCCACTGGCGCCGTTGGCATTCGGGCAACGAGACGGCCGGGTGGAGTTGGGACATTTGCAGACGGGCGCAAATGTCTTGTTCACCCGCTCCGCATCCGGGGAATGGGGCATGGAAATTGCGGGCGGGCCCGCTCCGCGCATCCTGCAACCGAAGCCCGCCAGGATCGAAGTCTATCGCGCAGACAATGACATTCAGCAACTTACAGCGGGTTATCAGAAGATACGGAAGACGGCTTCCGGAATGGATGCCCAGGCAGAAATTGTGTACGGCAAGGACGTGGTGTTTCGCGTTCATGACAAGTGGAGTGTTAACTCGACGGTGCTCTCGCTCGAAAGAAATGTGACGGTAAAAGGGAGCGCACCTGGAGGCTTCTATTCGGCAATCGACTTCAGTGTCGACCGATCGCTCAGCTGGCCTGATATCAACTTTATGGTTCCAGGCGCGATCTATGGAGATCCCACCTACGATGGCGATCGTTCTCCGGGAGGAACCCTGAATTATGGCGCGCGTCACCTTTTGATGCGGGAGGATATTCTGGCGGCGCCGCTGTTTGCGATGTCTTTCAAGGACGGCGCGTCGATAGCCATGCTCGATCCGGCGCCGCGCGGTAACACGACCGAAGAAGAATCAAAACTGACAAACCTGGTGATGACGGATGCGCGATTCCAGTTTGGGGCGATGGGGGCCTGGCAGGCGGAAGATGGGGCGGTTCAGTTCGGCTTTCGCTATCCCGGCACGGTGAACGATTTCGGGGGCGCCCGCGGCCAGCCTGCCGTGCCGCGGTGGATTCGACGCTATCACCCGATAACCGAGGGCTTCGCCGACAACTATCGGATAGCCTTTCGCTTCGGTCAGGATGAGTCGTTTCGGGATTTGACGCGCGATGCGTGGCGATGGGCCTGGAACACGTTGAACCCGCCCGTGAACTACATCGACGTCGACCAGGTGCGACGGGTTCTGCTGGACCATCTGCAGGCGCAGGCGGTCACCATCGACGGGCGTACCGGTATTCCGTTCGCCCGCTCCATCGTAGTGGATACGCCGAATTGGAACTGGACCATGATTGCGATGGGCTTTGTCGGCAAGAACCTCGAGTGCGCAAACCAGTTGCTGCTTGAGGGCGATCGAGATAAGAGCGAGCGCGGACAGAAAATGCGCGCGACCGGCCTCGCCATCATTGCTTCCATGATTCAAGCCTTGCATGCTGTTCCGTTACAAGCCACGGGATACGATCTCGCGTCAGGCCGGCCCTGGGATCACTTCTGGCTGGCTCCATGGCTGCGGAATGCCACTGAGGATATGCGTGTACTCATGCAGGCCTACTGCCGCGAACTCGCCCTGGGACGCCCGCACCCCGAATGGCTTGCCTGGGTCAAGTCTTACGCGGATTGGCTGATCCAGCAGCAGCGGGAAGATGGATCGTATCCACGGCGTTGGAAACCGGGAAGCAACGAGGTGGCAGAGCCCACAGGAACCGCGAGCTACAATGCCGTGCCTCTGCTGGTTCTGATGACTACGATCACGCAAGACCAGAAGTATCAACAATCCGCGATCCGAGCGGCCGATTATGTATGGAACACCTGGGGAAACAAGGGACTCTTTATCGGAGGCGCGAGCGACAATCCGAACATCACCGACAAAGAGGCCGGAATGCTCAGCATGGAAGCGTATCTGAGTCTGTATGAATCGACTAAGGATGCCAAGTGGCTCGAGCGAGCGCAGGCTGCCGGAAATTTTGCCGAGAGCTGGATATGGATTTGGAACCTCCCTATGGCCGAAGACGCCGACGATGCGAAGTTGCATTGGAAGAAGGGTGTTCCGACCGTCGGCCTGCAGGATATTACCGCGCTGAATACCGGCAGCACCGATGAGTATCTCGACTGGGCTGTGCCGTCCTACGCCAGGCTATACGTCTACACCAGGGATTCGCATTACCTCGACGTAGCGCGCGTCTTGCTGCACGACACCAAGTCGATGGTCGCGCTTCCGGGACGCCAATACGACATAAAAGGCATAGGGTGGCAGCAGGAGAATTTCCGCCTCGGGCCTGGCCCGAGCGGGCGCGGCGTTGGATCCCACCGGATGTGGCTGCCCTGGGTTTCAGCGAACCACCTCCATGGCATAACCGGTCTGGAGGAGTATGACCCTGCGCTCTTCAAGAAGTTATCCACCCCCCAGCCCGCGGCTAAGCCGTGAGAACACACTTTTTCGAAGGGTATCAAGATTGAGGAAGACGAAACATGACCATGAGTCGAATTCTCCATACCGAAACCGTCACAAGGCACATGCCGGCGCTAGTGATTCCCGCGTTCGCATGGCTGCTGAGCCTCACCATCGGTTCACCTTCAGTCCGCGCAGCGGATTTTCCGCAGGCTGAGATTTCGAACGGGCAGATTACCGCAAAGATTTATCTGCCGGACGCGAAGAACGGCTACTATCGTTCGACCCGCTTCGATTGGTCTGGAGCCGTCTACAGCTTGCAGTACAAGGGCCACAACTTCTATGGGCCGTGGTTTGACAGGATCGATCCCAAGGTGATCAATTGGGTCTTCCAGGGACCGGACATTGTATCCGGGCCCTGCAGCGCCCTTGAAGGGCCGGTGGACGAGTTCCAGACTGTGCTCGGTTGGGACGACGCTAAGCCGGGTGGGACATTCATCAAAATCGGTGTCGGCGTGCTGCGAAAAACAGGCACCGAGTACAACCGTTATGTCCCATACGAGGTCGTGGACCCTGGCAAGTGGTCGGTCGAAAAGCACAAGGACTCAATCGTATTTCAACAGGAGCTATCCGCTCCGGCATTGGGCTATGGCTATGTGTACAGGAAGATCGTGCGGCTGGTGAAGGGCAGGCCGGAGATGATGATCGAACGCAGTCTGAAAAATACCGGCAAGCGTGAAATCCAAAGCAACACCTACGACCACAATTTCGTGGTGCTCGATAAGCAGCCGCCAGGACCCGATTTCACGTTCAAAGTTCCATTCCAGATTGAGTCGCCCCGTCCGCCTAAGAAGGAGCAGGCCGAGATCCGCGGAAATGAAATCGTTTACAAGAAGACGCTGACCGGGGAAGACCAGGTAGCTGTGCCCATTGAGGGGTTCGGCGATAGCGCCAAAGATAACGAGATCGTCATAGAAAACAAAAAGGTAGGCGCGGGAGTGAGAGTTAGCGGCGATCGGCCGCTGATACGAAATATATTGTGGTCGATTCGCACCGTTCTGGCCGATGAACCTTATATTGCAATCGACATTCAGCCCGGGAGTGAGTTCACCTGGAAAAACAGGTTTGAGTACTACCTGATAGGAACGGGCAAATAGGAAGACTGCATGTGCGCTTCATGGAAGGGTTGCGATTCGGGTTTAGAGAGGTGGGGATTTTGAATTGCAAGGCGTACTGGACGTTGACCTTTGCCGGCGCTCTGATGTCGATTGCCTCGTCGGGTGTCTGCAACGCTCAGACCCAGGCAGACTTACCCCCGGGTCAGGGCAGAACTGTACTCGAACGAATGTGCACCAGTTGTCATGGTCTCAATGTTGTGACCGGACAGAGAATGACGAAAAAGGCCTGGGCCGCCCAGGTTGACGACATGGTTTCACGCGGGGCAATCGGCTCGACGGATGACATCCGGCAGGTGGTGGACTATCTCGCCGCGAATTTTGGCAAGGGACAGGCTGCAAAGGGCGAGCAGATTTCTGAGTTGCCGAGCGCGCAGGACAGCTTGCCACAGTCCTCAGGACACGAGGCACCCTTGATCGCGGCCGCTGAAGGGGTAACCACCGGAGTCACATTCGACCGGCTCTTGAAAGCGAATCAGGAACCCTGGAACTGGTTGACTTTCGGAGGAACCTACCAAAGTATTCGCAACAGCCACCTGAGTCAGATCACGCCTGAAAACGCAAAAGACCTGGAATTGAAATGGGTTTTTCAAGCGCGGTGGCTTGACCCCTACGAGACAACGCCGCTGGTGGTGAACGGGGTGCTATACACCATGCAGGGCGACGACGTGGTTGCGCTGGATGCAACCAACGGGCGTCTGTTCTGGATCTATCGCTATACGCCCGACGCTGCCGCGCGGTTATGCTGCGGCCGAATCAGCCGAGGACTCGCGATCCTTGGCGACACCTTATACATGGCCGCTGTGGATGCCCATTTGATCGCGATCGACGCGAAAACAGGGACACCCCTTTGGAACACGACCGTCGCCAACACCGCATCCGGCTACACCATGACCGTTGCGCCTTTGGTCATCAAGAATAAGGTCATCATTGGGGTTGCCGGCGGCGAATATGGGATTCGCGGCTTCATTGCGGCGTACGATGCCTACACCGGTAAGGAACAATGGCGGTTCTATACGACCGCGGGACCGGGTGATCCGGGGGAAGGTACCTGGGGCGGCGATTCCTGGAAACATGGCGGTGGCTCCGTATGGGCCGCCGGCTCCTACGATCCGGACACGAATCTGACCTTTTGGGGCGTTGGCAATGCGGGGCCCGACTACAACGGGGATGTGCGTCCCGGCGACAATCTCTATACAAGCACGATGGTCGCCCTTGACGCCGATACCGGCAAGCTCAGGTGGCACTATCAGGCAAACCCGCACAACGAGTTTGATTGGGATGCGGTGCAAGTGCCTTTGCTGGCGGATATCAAGTGGCACGGTGATGCTCGTAAGGTCATCCTGTGGGCGGACAGAAATGGCTTCTTTTATGTGTTGGACCGCACAACAGGTCAGTTCTTATCAGGAAAGGCCTTCGTCAAGCAAAACTGGAACGCCGGATTTGATGAGCACGGCCGGCCGATCATGACCCCAAATGCGAAAAGCAGCACCGAAGGAACCCTGATCTTCCCGGACAACCAGGGAGGCACGAACTGGTTTAGTCCTTCGTTCAGTCCCCAGACTGGCCTCTTCTACGTAAACGCCCGCGAAAACTATTCCACCCTGTTCGTCAAGGGCGATCAGGAGTATGAGGAAGGAAATCGCTACGACGGTCGTGGACATCGTCCGCTCACGAGACCCACAGCCATCGTAGGCGCCGACGAGGAAAAGTTCACAGCCGTCCGGGCGCTTGACCCGCAAACCGGAGAGAAGAAATGGGAATTCAAGCTGAATTCCGGCAACAGCCTTCATACCTTCGAAGGTTGGCAAACGAACGCCGGGGCGGCGGGCATTCTCACAACTACTTCAGATGTCTTATTTACCGGAGGCCGCGAAGGTAATTTCGTTGCTCTGGATGCTCGCAGCGGTGCGCTGCTGTGGAAGACAACTCTCGGTGGTCCGATGATCATGAACCCCATTACCTACTCCGTGAACGGAAAGCAATTCGTAGCCGTCAATGCCGGCACCTGCCTGTTCGTATTCGGATTACGGTAGTTGAGAATCGAAGGTGAGCATGAGGATATGGCTATTCAGAGTATCGATTGCGGCTCTCCTGCTAAACGGCATCTTAGCCGCACAGGTAAGAGAGAGTACCGTTGAAGCGGAAAGGCACGCCGGCGAAACCCAACACCTGGGAGATCCAATCCGCGGCCGAGCGGTATTTGAGGGCAAAGGTCATTGCACATCCTGTCATCGAGTCGGAGACTCCGGGTCTGCTCTTGGGCCGAATCTCACCGCGGCCGGGACTGAGCTTACGGTTGATCAATTGCGCAATTCCCTGCTGGACCCTGATCCCACGGTTCCTCCTGCATATCAGCGCTACCGAGTGATCACGCGGGACGGAAAAGCCATTTCGGGGAGACTGCTCAACCAGGACCCCTACAGTTTGCAAATGATCGATTCGGACAACCAATTGGTTGCTTTCGAGCGTTCGGAGCTCCGCGAATGGGGTTCCACTCAAACTCCGCCCATGCCCTCTTACAGACAGACACTCAACACCGATCAGCTGGCCGATGTGCTGGCTTATCTCGTGTCCCTCAAAGGCGTGGGTCACCCATAAGAGGACCTGTCAGCTTGTTGCAGGCCGACAGATTTTTCGTTAAGTCAGTTCCCTGCCCCATCACGCGTGCCCACACTTTCTACTGACAGCTCGCCTGAAAACATAGGTTCTTGCTGAAAAATGGAAGCACGTGATTCTGAAAGCGGTCCGCGACCGCGCTGGTGTGCGTACCCGGGTAGATCTCGAAGCTATTGGCGATTCCGTACTTGTCAAAAACATCGTGTAGTTTGCCGGCATCGACACGCAAGCCGTCCTGATCCCCTACGTCCATCGCGATGCCGCGGTACTGCTTGAGATTCCCGATGTACTGATCCACAAAGGCGAGGGGGGCATTCGCTGCCCATTTGGCCAGGATATCCGGCTGGGGTTCGCCGTCTTTCACCGGCAAGTCGAGATAGAGCGGCGGATTCTTCGGATCGGGCGACCATGCTGCCGCAGAGGCTAGCTGTGCCCTTGCGAAGAACGGGAGCTTTGCGGAATCTTCAGGCGTCTTCACCGCTTCCAAAGTTTTCGCCTGCTCAGGGTTTATAGCCCCAGCGGGCCGGGCAGACATGCAGCACGGACTCATGATGTACAGACTGCCAAAGACATCCGGATGTTTCATGCCGATGCGGGAGGCACCGTAGCCGCCCATCGAATGCCCCACTAACCCCCGGCTTTCGCGATTGGGAATTGTGCGGTAATGCGCGTCAATATATGCGACCAAATCGTGAGAAATGAATTTTTCGAAATCTCCTGTAGTTACTGAACTCGAATACATCGAGCCGTTATGCACTGTCTTTGAATCGGGCAGTACGACGATCACATCTTTCGCGCCCTGGGCAAACGCACCCTCAATCGTCTGTGGCACGTGGATCTCGTGGCTCCACTGCTCGGCGCCAATTGAATAGCCATGCAAGGCATACACCACGGGATAGCGCCGATGCTTATCTTTGCTGTAGCTCGGGGGCAGGAAGACAATCACGTCGCGGTCAACGGCGTCTCCCTCCAGGTTGCCCTCCAAAGCCACGCCGTGGACCTTGATGCGGTCTACAGTAACCGGCTTTGCGCCGGCAATAATCGGAGGCACCACAGTCTGCACCTGCGCGACAAGGGTGGAAATGGGTGTTATGGCCGTCATCAACAACACTCCGCAAAACAACTTCGTAGTCTTCATCGCGGTCCTCATCTGAAAATCGCTTGAAATTACTCGGGCGATCATGAAAACTCCTGGCAGAGAACTCCAGAGCCATTGAAAACCGGGTCGAGAGAGAAAACGTTCTCTGGAACTCGGAATATACAGACTGAGGCCGTGAGGAACAAGCCAAATAAGCTCCCCAATACGATCTATCTCATGAAAAATTCAGCCTGTTTACAAGCGGCAAGTTCGAGTAGGATGGCGGCTGTTCGAGAATCCCCACGGAGAGCAGTGTGCGGTGGGCTAAGTTTGTAACCCTGAAGTTTGTAACCTTGATCGGCGCGTTGTGGCTGACGACGGCGGCTCCTGTCCAGAGTGGGGCGCAGCAGCCCTCTCTTCGCGAAAGCGGGAGACAGTCGGCGCTCGCGTTCGAGGAGGAGGGCAAGGTGGCCGAAGCCGAAGCCGGGTGGAGATCTCTCCTGAGCAGCCAACCCAATGACGCGGAAGCATATGCGCATCTCGGTCTTCTGGAGGCCCGCCAGGAGCATTACAAGGAGGCAATCGTCCTCTACCAAAAGGCTCTGAGCCTGGACCCGAAGATGCCAAGCTTGCGTCTCAACCTTGGTCTTTCCTACTTCAAGGCTGGGAATTTCTCCGCGGCGATAAAGATCTTTGAACCCTTGCTTCAAAAGGAGCCCAGGTCCTCCCCGGAAGCGCTTCGCCTGGTGACGCTGCTTGGGCTCGCCCATTACGGGATGGGTGAATACGCAGCTGCGGTTCCGTACCTGAAGCAGGCTACGGCCGCCGATCCAGCAAATCTCCCTTTCCGGCTGTCACTTGCTCAAAGCTGTCTTCGCACCAAACAGTATCAGTGTGTTCTCGATGTTTACCGTGAGATTCTCACCTTAAATGCCGAGTCGGCGGAAGCGGATATGCTAGCCGGCGAAGCATACGACGAGTTAAAGAACGATGATGGAGCGATTGCGGAGTTTCAGGCTGCGGTGAAGGCTGATCCTAAAGCGCCGGATGTTTATTTCGGATACGGTTACCTGCTATGGAAGGGGCTGAAATTCGACGAAGCGGGAAAAGCCTTCCGATCTGAACTCGCAAACAACCCGGAACACCCCCTCGCGTTGGCGTATCTCGGCGATACCGAAATTCGGCTCAATCATTCCGAGGAGGCGCTGCCCTACCTTGAGCGCGCTGTGCGACTGCAACCGTCGATCGCAATCGCCCATGTCGACCTGGCAGCGATCTACGAAGGCAAAGGACGCAAAGAGGACGCCGCCAGAGAACTCAAGGCGGCGGAAAAGCTTAGCCCCGACGACCCGTCCATTCATTGGCGTCTCGGACGGTTTTATCAATCAATCGGTCGAACGGCGGAAGCAAAGGCAGAATTTGATAAAACGCGCAGCATGCAACGAGCGAAGGAACAATCACTGCAAGAACAGATGCGCCGGGCGGAAGCCATGCCGGCTGCGCAGAATACCGATCCCGGACCCAGGTGACCGGCGCCCAGCCGCGAGCCCTCTGCCCGGGGCTCGCACGCCGCTGGTATCCCATTGTATTTAAAGAGATACCAATTCAGTAAGCGTTTTCTATTGACAAGGAACTTCCTTTCCAAACATGCTTTGAAGCTGCAATCCCTTTGGGGGCTTTACCCTGCTTTACGAACGAATAGCGGGCAACTCGAGACGCAGGAGTTTCTCCGATGAGTCTAGAAGTTCTAACAATCATGCATTCGGAGGAGGCCCCTGCCGTCGCTGCAAAGCAGCGAGAGGAATTGGTGCGCCGGGTCGCCTCCAGCGTCACCTTCGAAAAATCACCGCGTCTGCGGGCATTCTTCCTCCACGTATGCAGATGTGCTCGAGAGAACAAGTCTGAAGAGGCCACGGAACCGCAGATCGCGATTTACGTCTACGGTCGACAGCCTGGCTACAATCCCAATGACGACAACATCGTTCGCTCGCAGGCCCGCATGCTGCGGATGAAGCTCGAGCACCATTTCGCCAACGAGGGCAAGGACGAGCCCGTCATTATTACTATCCCCAAGGGCCAATACCTGCCTATCTTTGAGACTCGTTCTAAAGAACCGCAAGTACAGCCACCGCAAGTAACCCCGAGGAACCTTGAACCTGCGGAGGAAAAGCCTCACCGCTTCCCACTGGTTCTGGCTCTGGGAGCCGGACTGTTGCTACTTGGAGTTGTGTGGTTCAGCTACCAGTGGTTCGCGTCGAGGAAAACCACTGCGCCACTTTCCCTGATAGCCCCTGCCACAACCTCCCACTCTCGGCAGAACGAGACGGATCCGCGGATGAGCAGCCCGCTCGTGCCGTGGGCTTCCGACGCAGGCGTGACGCGTATCGCTGCCGGTCGCATGAAGGGCACTTATATGGACCCGTGGGGGCGCCGCTGGGAATCTGACCGCTACTTTGAAGGAGGCGTTTCCCAACCGGGCCCACTGCATATGTTTCCCCCGGTGGCTGATGAGAATTTGTACAGTTCGATCCGCGAGGCAGTTTCCGATAACATCATGGTCCCGCAATCGCAACGGGAGTTCCATTACGACATTCCTATTCCTCCTGGAGTGTACGAACTGAAGCTCTATTTCGCAGATCCTCTGCGTATGCTGGACGGGGATGGAAAGGAAAAGGCGCAAGATGCGCAAAACCTGCGCCACCTTCAAGTAGAGCTAAATGGCCGTTCCTTGCTGGCGGATTTCGATCCCATTTCGGACGGTGGCCCGGCAGCGGTTGACATTCGGGTGTTCAAGGATGTGCGCCCCGCCGCAGACGGTAAAGTCCATCTTAGTTTTCGATCGGACTGGGGACGGGCTTTCGTGAGTGGGATCGAATTGACGCCGGGCAGTCCGGGAAAGTTAGAGTCGATCCGCATTTGGACTCGTCAGGAGAATTTTGTAGATGCCAACGGCACACAATGGAGCGGGGACAAGTACTTCATCGACGGACGAACCTACACCTACGTAAATCCTGAGACGGGGCCGAGGGTTCCGGAGCTCTACACAGGCGAACGGCATGGTAATTTCAGCTACGCGATCCCGGTTGCACCGGGTAGCTATACCGTGAAGCTCCACTTCCTGGAATCGTTCTTCAGTCCTCTGATTCCGGCCGCGCACTGCCACGGTGCGGGCTGCAGGGTGTTTGATGTCACCTGCAACGGCGCCGTGCTGCTTCAGGATTTCGATATCGTTCGAGCTGCTCCTGGGGCGTTCCAGCCTGTGGTTCGCGAATTTCATGGTCTGCACCCCAACGGACAGGGAAAACTACTGCTTGCCTTCTCGCCCAAGGTAAATTACGCAGAAGTCAGAGCCATAGAAGTTATCGACGAAGCGAAGTAGCCAAGTCGTTTTGTCGGCGAGGCATCGTCCCCCAACTGCGCCCGCCGAGTCTCCGGTCGAGACACGGACCGGCTACCAGGCCTTCCTCCCCGCCTGGGACGCCCATCCACTTCCACCTGGTAAATTCACGCCGTTGCGGCGGCTGTGACGTATCGCTGACGGTATGTGAAATTCGGTAGACATACTTCGCGTTTCAGAAGATGTCTTCGCCCCGCCTTTGTTCGCCTAATCTTCGCGTGACTCACGGTGTATTTTTGCCTGCTCCACCGTGACCCCCCTTCACAGCCTCAATCCAGGGCTGGTTAGATCCTCGCGGCTATTGAAAACAAAGGGGAGATAGCACGAAACATAGTCCGTCCCGGCGTGCCGGGAAGGCCGTGCATAAGTTGCTGTCTCCACACTGCCAAGCCATGAGTCGTTCTTAAGGAGGACACAGTGAAATCAGCCGCTAATAAAGAACTCCGTCTTAGGCTGCGCGTAACCATGTTGTTCATTCTCGGCGTTCTGCTGCTGGGCACCGTAGCATACGGTCAGGGAACCGCCACCATTGTAGGGACGGTGACCGACCCTACCGGTGCGGTCGTTCCCAACGCAAAAATCACGATTACGAATCTCGACAACGGATTCATCCGTACTTCCACGACCAATGCAGCAGGCAGTTATACAGCCCCCGAACTTCCCATCGGAAACAGCCGAGTCCAGGTGGAGGCATCCGGCTTCAAAACCTACGACCGGACCGATATCTCACTGAATGTGAATGACACGGTTCGGGTGGATGTTCCACTCCAGGTTGGGACTGTAGGACAAAGCGTGACGGTTCAGGCCAATGCGCTCCAGGTGCAGGCAGACACGAGCGAGGTCAGTCATACCGTGACCAGCGACGATATTTCAAGCCTTGCCACCAACGGTCGAAACAACATAGTCCAACTCACGGCCCTGGTGCCCGGCGCCGCATCTCAGCTGCCTGACTTCGATTCCCCCGGAGCGCAGTTCCAGAGCCACGCTGTGTTCTTTAACGGCATGCGGCAGGACGCCAACAACTGGCTTATCGACGGCGGCGAGGCCTACGATCGCGGCGGCGGCGGCATATTGCTCGTGGCTCCCTCCCAGGAAGCGATTGACGAATTCAAGGTGGAAACCAGCAATTATGCCGCTGACCTGGGCAACTCGTCTGGCGGCATGACCAGCATGGCCCTCAAGAGCGGCACGACCAAGTTCCACGGCAGCGCCTGGGAATTCAACCGCAACGATGCCCTGGATGCTTACTCCTTCCTGTCCAAACAACAGGCGAATCCTTTGAAACCGGAACTCCGCTACAACCTGTTCGGATTCAACCTGGGCGGGCCGGTGGAATTCAAGGCCAGCAAGCCCAAGACGTTCTTCTTCTACAACCAGGAATGGCGCAGGGAGATCAACGGAGGCAGCATTTTCAACCAGGTGCCGACTGCGGCAAACTACTCCGGAAACATGACCGGTCTGGGCACCATCTATGTTCCCAATACCACGGACCCGGCTGCCATTGCGAAATTTGCCGCAGACGGGCTCACTCCGGGCCAGGCCTTCCCCAACGACACCATTCCGGCTAACCTTATCGATCCGGTGGCCGCCGCCTACATTAAGGCCGGCTATTTCCAACCGCCCAACGCTTCCGATGGCATCCATTACTTTTCCTCGGCCAACACCGACACCTACTATCGCGAGGAAATTGCCCGGGGCGACCACCAGTTCAACGAGAAGTTCAGCGTGATGGGCCACCTCATCTACGATTCACTCAGTCAGCAAGTGCCCACGGTCGCGTGGAGCAGCAACACTTTTCCCACCATCGGCTCCATGGAAACCGTTCCTTCCTGGGCAGCGGTTGTGCACGTCACCATGAACCTCCGGCCAAATCTGCTCAATGAAGCTGCGTTCAACTACAACGGCAACAACATCACCATCGCTAACACCGGCCTTGCCAAGCAGCCTTCCGGCTTCTCGATAAGTCCGATCTTTTCCGCGGCCAACACCATTGATAAGATCCCGGGAATCGAGATCGCCAGCCCCTACAACGTGAAGATGGACTCCAACAGCTGGCCGTGGTCGAATACCTGGCGCAGCTACCAGTACAAAGACGATCTCTCCTGGACCCGTGGTGAGCATAATTTCAAATTTGGCGCAGCATGGATGTGGACGAAGAAGGTTCAGGAGATCTTCGTAAACACTGCCGGAACTTACCAGTTCAATGGGCAAGCCACCGCAGCCAGCACCGGCGGTCAGGGCACCCCCGGCGTGGGCCTGGCGGATTTCTTGCTGGGCGACGCCACTCAGTATGCCCAGGCCCAGTTGCAGGATTCCGTCTCCATCAGCTTCAATACGATCGATCTCTACGGACTGGACAACTGGCGAGTGAACAAACGGCTCACGCTCAATTTGGGCCTCCGTTGGGAAGGCCTGCCCCACGCCTATGACAACAACAACCGCCTGTCAAATTTTTACCCCAACCTCTATAATCCGGCCGATGCGGCGCAGTTCACGTCTCCGACCAGCGGCGCTTTGAATCCCAACGGCCCGGGATTTACCACGGTCTCCGGGATCAAGCTGTCGACCGTCCCGTTCTATCTGAATGGAGTTGGTCTGGCTGGAAGGAACGGAATTCCCAGGGGTCTGGTGCAGAACCACTACCTGACCTTCGCTCCGCGCCTCGGCTTTGCCTACGATGTGTATGGAAGCGGAAAGACTATTCTGCGCGGCGGATTCGGCATGTTCTACGAACGCAACGCGGGCAACGAAGAGTACAACATGGGCGCCAACGTGCCGTTCAGTAACAGCGGCACCACCATTTACCCCTACCTGGATACAACCACGACCTCCTGGACCACCGGAGTCAGCGCCGGACAATCACCCACCACCCCGCAAGGCTTCACCGGGATCCAGGACAGGTACCCGCTCACCACGGTGTATCAATTCAGCCTGGGAATCCAGCAACAGGTGCGCAACAACGTTGTGGCCAGCATAGGTTACGTGGGCAACACCTCCAGTCACCTGTCGCAACAGGGCGACATCAACACCGTCCCGGAGAACGATCCGAACCGCATTTACATTTGCGGCGGCAATTGCGGCTCCGCCATCGGTGGTTACAATGCCAACTACGATCGGCCTTACCTGGGCTTTGGGGGAGGCCTCAACATAGTCGCCAACGAAGGAAACGCCCACTACGATGGGTTGCAGTCATCCATCAGGGCCCAGGCGTGGAGGAACGTGACCTTTGGCCTTTCGTACACCTGGTCGCACGCCTGGGATGTGGTCGATGGCCAACTATTTAACCCTCTCGATAACCCCATGAACCCCCGTTACACCTACGGAACAGCCGGCTTCGACCGCCGGAACATTGCGGCCGCCAACTTTGATTACAACCTGCCGATCTTCCAGAACTCGAACGGGCTGCGCAAGACTCTTCTGGGAGGATGGACAACCTCCGGCATCGTACTCATGCAGTCCGGCCAACCGATAACCGTCGATTCGGCCAACGACAATCTCGGCTTCGGCGGCAGCACCCAAAACCACGCGGACCAGTTGGGGGCGGTCAGTTACCCCCATACCTTCAAGCAATGGTTCAGCCCGAGCGCGTTCGCCCAGCCGGCTCCGCTTACTTGGGGCAGCGCGTCCAAAAATAGCGTGAAGGGGCCCGGACGCGACAACTGGAATCTTTCTTTGTACAAGGACTTCCATATCCATGAAAGCGTTGGGTTCCAGTTCCGGGCAGAGACCTTCAACACCTGGAACCATACCCAGTTCACGGGGGTGAACAACTCGGTCCTCACCGGTAACTCCTCCAACCCCTACAACTCCTCCGCAGGAACAATCAACGCCACCGGTGACCCGCGTGTCTTCCAGCTCGGCGGAAGGATTTATTTCTAGGCGATTCCGCTGACGCCCCCCAACCCTGGCGCACGGGCCGGTCCACGGCCGGTCCGCGCGCCAAAGAAGGTATCAGAGCATCACAACCTGCGTGAGAACCGGCAGCATAAGGCGCCGATATCATCCACCCGAACGGTGGGAGCCGTCCTGATTCAGCAGGGTCGTGAGCTGTGAATTCAGTCCAGCGGAAAAGCGATGCATGCTAAGGAGATCGGGCTTTAGAGTCTGCGTGAGAACAAGGGAAACAGCATCCAATCTGAACGGAAGCGCAACCCTTTCCTTTGTCATCCCGAGCGAAGCCGAGGGATCTGCGGTGCGCCCCTCGGACTTCCCAAATTCTGGAGTTCTCACGCAGACTCTAAGGCCCTGGATCTTTCGAAGCCAGCGCTAAAGCGCATGATTAAAATCTGAGATCTTTTCCGCAACGCTGAAGCGTTGCATCCCCTCTGCTGAAAGCGGAGGGCTGCCCACCAAACTCCGGCGCTCATTTTTGAGTTCGCACGCAGACACTAAAGCCCCCACTCTCTCGCCTTTCGGCACGACTAAACAGGCTGCGGAAAAACTCTGTTCTTTGAAGGGTACGGGCTTCAGCCCGTACATAAAATCAGGATCGGCGCTGAGGCGCCAGGCACGCAAAGATCTCCCGATAGAACTCGGGGTGCGATTGCCACGTCTGGCCGGTGACGATGCGGCCATCGCGAACGGCCTGCTGGTCTACAAATGTCCCGCCAGCTTGCTCGGCTTCGAAGCGCACGTGTTCATAGCAGGTAATACGTTTGCCTTTGGTGAGGCCGGCGGCGGCGAGCACCTGGATGCCATGGCAGATGACGAAAATCCATTTTTGCTGTGCGTCGAATTCGCGGACAATGTCGAGCAATCGCCGATCGTTGCGGAGGTACTCAGGAGCGCGCCCGCCCAGAATCAGGATGGCATCATAATCACGGACATTTACCTGGTCGAACGAGAGGTCGGCCTCTAGACCGTATCCGGGACGTTCGACATAGGTATCCCACCCCGGCTCAAAGTCGTGCATGACGAGGTGGAGGCGACGAACCGAAGGGGCAGCCACGGTAACACGCCAGTCTTCCTCGCGAAACCGATGAACGGCATAGAGAGCTTCGTACGATTCGCCGGCATCTCCGGTAACTATCAATATCTGCGGCATTTCAGCCGCCATCATATCACCGGGCAAGATCGATCTTGTGTAGAATGGCGACCGAAGGGAAACGTTTACTATACTCAACTCGAAGCGCGCCAATGAGATGGGCCATGCGCGGCCGCCTTCGTAACGGATGGTTTTGAATGCAAGAGATCTCCCGAAGAAAGTTCCTCAAAAGCGCTTCTCAGACCGGCTTGGTCATGTCGGCGGCGGCGATTGCCGGCCGGATGGCCACTGCGCAGAGCGCGACCACCCGGGTCGTAATCGACACAGACCGGCAGATTGCTCCGGTAAGTCACGAGCTGTTCGGTTCATTTCTGGAACAGCTTGGGCGCGCAATCTACGAGGGCGTATACGAGCCGGGGTCGAAATTGTCAGATGCCCAGGGATTCCGCAAAGATGTGATGGCAGAAGTACGTGAGCTGCAGGTGCCGATTGTTCGCTGGCCCGGGGGGAACTTCGTGTCGGGCTATCACTGGCTCGATGGAGTAGGACCCAGGGAAAAACGGCCTACGGTGCTGGACCGCGCATGGAACACGCTGGAGACGAACCAGTTCGGCACCAACGAGTTCCTCACCTGGGCGCGGCTCGTGGGAACGGAGCCGCTCATGGGCCTCAATTTCGGGACCGGTTCGGCAGAGGATGCGGCCGCTCTCGTGGAATATTGCAACGTAGCCGGGGGAACGAAGTGGAGCGAACTACGGCGCTCCCACGGCTACGCCGATCCCTACGGGGTGAAGTTCTGGTGTGTGGGCAATGAGATGGATGGCCCGTGGCAGATTGGGCACATGCCGGCGCAGGCATACGGCTTGAAAGCAACCGACGCTGCGCGGCAAATGCGCGCGGTCGATCCATCGATCAAGTTGATCGCCTGCGGATCGAGCGGACCTTTCATGCCTACGTATATCGAGTGGGATCGCACGGTCCTCGAAGAATGTTATGACGTGGTCGATGGAATCTCCATGCACCGCTACTGGGGAAATACCGAGGAGACCCATCATGACAGCCAGGTATATATGGCGATGAACCTGGCGATGGACCGGCAGATCGAGGAGATAGCAGCGGTTTGCGACACCGTTCGCGCACAAAAACGCTCCGGGAAACAGCTGTGGTTATCGTTCGACGAGTGGAACGTGTGGTATCGCGCGCGCGGCGGAGAGTTTTCGAACGGGCATGGTAAGCCGCATCCGCATCTGCTGGAGGAACCGTACAACCTGGAAGATGCGCTGCTGGTGGGCGGCCTGGCCAATTCGCTGATCCGGCACTCGGACCGCGTGAAGGTGGGGTGCCTGGCCCAACTCATCAATGTCATTGCGCCGATTGCCACGAATGAAGATGGCATTCTGCGTCACACCATCTTTTATCCCTATAGCTGGGCGCTCAAGTATGCGCGGGGCCGGGCATTAAGTCTGCAGCCGGAGGGCCCGGGATACGAGGTGGCAACCATAGGCGGCCCGATTGAGGGCGGCGGACTGCCGATCCCTGGTTTTGGCGACGTGCGGTGGGTAGATGTGGCGGCTACCATCGACATGGAGAGCAAGACTTCAGCGCTCTTCCTCTTCAACCGTAATCTCGAAAAGCCGCAGGATGTGGAAGTGATCTGGCGCGATGCTGCGCCCAGCGCGGTGAAGCAATTCCTGACGATTACGGGGCCAGACCTGAAAGCCGGCAACACCTTTGCTGATCCGAAGCGGGTGACGCCACAGGCGCTGGAAAACCCGAAAGTCGGCGCGCGCATGACGCTGCAGTTGCCTGCGCGTTCTTATTCCGTTTTATCGCTTGCTATGTAACACAACCGCGGTTACGGTTGGCTGCCTGCGACGTAGAGGAGACCGATGAAAAAGACGATAGCTTTATGGATGCTGCTGGCGCCGGCGATCTGCTGGGCGCAACCTCCCGCCGATTGCAAACCTTCTTCCTTAAACGTTCCGGGGGCGCCCTACCCCTGTGTGTTTCCCGACCATCGTGCTATGTTCCGGTTATCCGCGCCGGATGCCCAGAAGGTGCGTGTCCGGGTGGGAACGGGTTTCGATATGGCCAAGGAAGCAGACGGCCTATGGTATGCGACGACTACGCCCTTGGCACAAGGCTTCCACTACTACATGGTGAACATCGACGGATCCAGCATGTCCGATCCGGCGACGGCGAGCTTCTTTGGCGGCGGGCAATGGAGCAGCGCGATTGAGGTGCCGGCGGCCGATGCGGAGTTCTACAGCCACAAAGAGGTGCCGCATGGGCTGGTACGCGACGAATGGTACTTCTCCACGGTAACGCAACAGTGGCGACGGGCCATGATCTACACGCCGCCGGGCTATGACCAGAATGCGAAGGTGCGCTATCCGGTACTTTACCTGCTGCATGGCTGGGGAGAAAACGAACTCGGTTGGACATTCCAGGGCCACGTGGATCAGATCATGGATAATCTGCTCGCTGCGGGCAAGACAAAACCAATGCTGATCGTGATGGACAACCTGAACGCGGTGAAACCCGGTGAAGATGGAACGATCTACAACGCACGCAGTGTGATTACCCAGGCGGTGCCGCAGCCGCAGGCACCCATGGGCGGAGCGCCTGGCGTACCGGGCGCGGGACAGCGCCCAGCGGGCAGCACGCCGCCGCCTCGGCCGGCGCTTCACTTGAGCGGAACGTTCACCGAGATGATGTTCACCGATCTGATTCCCATGGTTGAAAAGAATTACCGGGTAGCACCGGGGCGCGAAAACCGTGCCATGGCGGGTTTGTCGATGGGGGGATTCCAAACGTTCACTACGGGTCTTGAGCATCTCGACAAGTTTGCCTACCTGGGGGGCTTGAGCGGCAACTGCAGCGGGTTCGGCGGCGGCACGTTTGACATCAAGACAATTTGCGGTGGGGCCTTTGCCGACGCAACAGCGTTTAACAGCAAAGTAAAGCTGCTTTTTCTTTCGACCGGGTCGGTAGAAGGGCCGCGCGTGAAGCAGTTTAGCGATGCCCTGACTCAGGCGGGGATTAAGAATGTCTACTTCGAGTCCCCGGAAACGGCACACGAGTGGCTATCGTGGCGGCGTGCTTTTGCTGACTTTGCTCCCAGATTGTTCCAGTAGTGGAAATGTGTCGAGCCACGCTCCGCTGTGGTCGTTCGTGGTGGGGCACACGTGGAACGTGTGCGAAGATCGCTGACGGATTGAGGTAGATCGTCTGCTCACGCCCTGCTCTTCGGGAGAAGCGTAGTTCATGGCGACCCCTCTGCTGAGACATCGACGCAACGGTGATTCGTGTCGCACGAGAGGGAGAGACGCTTCTTCGTAGTGATTTTCTTAGGGTTGAGCGTTAGAGGGACGAAACAACCCCGGGAGCTGGAACGCTTTTGATGGTGTGTGGGGGGTAGTTTCGTCTGTCCCCGGCCGTCCTTGTCCCCGGCCGTCCTGCACATAGTGCCGGCGATCGCCGTTGAACGGTCGCGGGACAGAGGAACTGAACCCATAACATTCCCCGGCCTGGCTCGCTTGACGTCCCGGTTCGCGCATGGCGGTAGCCAGCACGAGGCCTTTTCTGCCTTCTTTAGTGAGGTTCGGTACAATCAGCCGGTCGCCTTCACGTATCTCGAGCATTCGACGGAGGCGCCGATAGTTGTCCTGCGCTTCCTTTTCCTGATCAGCAGACAAATCCGAACCACCACCGTGGTATTTTTTCGCCCACACTTCAGGCGGCACGATGTTCCCGTCGGCTCCGATCAAACTAAGACCTCTCCGGCCCCATCCTTGGTGAAGCAGCCCGTCGATCAGTTCCTGAAAATAGGCTGCTCTGCCTTCTTCCCCAAGCCGATTGCTCTTCTTTTCGAATCTGAAAACCCAGATCATCGACGGTGCCGTCAAGCTGTGCATTCTACAAAAGCTTGACGGGAACTGAAAGAGAAGGAAATGGGGCATATTATTGCAGCAAAAACGCTGCGACTCGTAATCGACAGGTTCGTGTTTCGCTTTGGGGGCGCACTACATCCCGCCCCTTATCCTTCCCGCAAACACCGATCCCATATAATGCAATCGCAGCCCCTTAGGGTACGCCGGTGATTACTAAGACGACCGAACATGAGACGGATCGTGCCGGTAAGAGACTTCTCCGCGGCGCCTTGGAACCGTTGGGTTGGGTCGTCAATGACGTGCAGGAAGACTACGGCATCGACTCCAGCGTCCAGGTCTTCGACGGGCAAACACCCACGGGCGCGTGGTTTCACGTCCAGTTGAAAAGTAGCCTTAATCCTGACTACTCGTCCGATGGCTCATTCATCTCCCATTCTCTCAGAACCGATCACGCCCGACATTTTGCATTTGAACTTCGACACCCTATGTTCCTCATCCTCGCGGATGTAGCAGCAAATCGAATTTTCTGGGCATGTCCTCAGCTTGACCGCCGCCTGCTCGACCAACTCCGAACTGCACCAGCGAACGACTCGATCACTTTACGTGTTCCCACCTCTCAAGAACTGCCAACAACAGTGCCGAGGCTTCTATCCAATCTAAGTAAAGCATTCGTCGTGCTATCGAGCCGTGAGCTAGCGGCAAGCCCAACCGCCCGGTTCCCAGAGTCTTTGGTTTATTCAGATAATCCGGGCAAGCTCCATGCTGAATTTCAAAACAAAGCTAACGCACTTAAGCTTTACAAAATTGCTGCCCTCTACGCTAGCGGAGAGGAAGTGGCAGCCCTCGAGCGGGCCGAGGCCCTTATCCGCGATCCGGATGCGACTCTTGAAGCGAAGTTTTGGGCTTCAATCCAAGCGTGCAATGTAAAGTATTCTATCCTAGCAACTTCGGGTAGGCCGCAAGAAGAATTGTCGAAGTATCGCCTTCAGCATGCGATATCTCTTCAGAAGCTGACGAGACCCTCCGAACATAAGGCGTTCAAGTTCTACGCGTTGATCGCACGGAGAGCTGCAGAATTGGAGGTACTTACCCATGAGAACTTTCGGTTAAGTATGCTCCAGCAGGCACATTTGCAGAAAGGTGGTAATCCGTTCCTGCTGTGGAGAATCTACGCACGCCGGGCGTGGCTCGCCAAAGCCATAACCGCGAAATACAATCAGTGTGTTCGATTGTCCCGATATGCTGCTGCTTCTCGATACCCATGGCTCCTAGGACGCGCCCTCACCAATATCACGAACGCTCTCGGCACCTACGTGGCGACATTACGCCTCGAAGAAGACACGGAAGCAGAGTCCACATTTTCTCGGTCCGCACTTCAAATCAGCAAATTGGCCGCATGGATTGGTAAGGAAACAGGTGACGAAAACGGGATTGCGTTGGTTGTGCTCAGCTCGATTCTCATTGTGCATGCGGAAACTTCGGAGACATATATGTGGGCAACGGAAACTGCAAGTGGGATAGTTGATCCCCAGATCCGCGAGAGTGCGCTAGAGGGTCTAACGCGTGCTTCCCGTCGATGGAAGGGAGAGACCGTTGAAGGAGACTATCGCGGCGATACTCGGTGGCAGGCCCTTCAGAACTTGGCTTCGGCGCAAGGCATTGATATTTCGGATGAGAACTCTCCCATAGTTCGGGCGCTCCGAGTTGCGCTAAAAGACGACGATCCGACCAGAGTACTTAGTGAGTGTCAGCATCTGATTGTTACCTACGGTGCCATTGGACCGATGGCACTTCGTATAAACTCGCTATTTAACCTAAGGACCGCAAACTCAAAATTCCTTCACTGCACACTACATGGGTTCCACGTGGAAGGGGAGGAACTCGACTCCACGTACGTACAGTTTAAGGCACAGCATTGCTCAGTCTGTAGGGACCAAAAGCCACGACCCAACGGCTGGTCTTTCGACGGGATTCCAACGCCGGAAGAAGCGACCTTCTTGACAAACCTAATGGGCACGCCTTTTGATATGCGGCGAGTCGAGGAGGATTAGCGTCTCGGGAGTTTCCGGAATTGTTACGTCATGAATTTGTGCGTCAGACGACTAATGTGGGCACGTCACATTGGGGGATGGCCTTTCTTGGAGATGCTCGTATGAAAATCGAAATCTGGGGCAACGACCATCGTGATTTTCCGGAGTACGGGCCTTACAAGTTGCTGGATACCATCGAGAAGAACGATCTTTATCAGATTGGGGATATGACCCATTACGGGCCTGTAATTTCCTTTCTTCCCTTCCCTGCTGGGCGCTCGGGAGATGTGAACCAGAGCGCAGTTGTCAGATTGATGCCCGCAAGCATGGCCACAAGACCGATCGAAAGCATAAGAAATCAAGAGCACCACATGCTCAACAAGATCAGATTCTTCCCGATACGAGCTGATCCCCTCGGGTATCTGAAGATCGAGACGCGCCTGGCTGATAGGTACTCAATTCTCCCTGATCAGAACCTCACGATCGAGAAAATATCTCAACTCATCACATCGGAGACCTACGCGGTTTGGAAGCGTGACTGTTTCCTGTCAAAAGGCGTAGTGGATTCTCTAGAAAGAGTGGACCATGCAATTGTCCACCGCTATACCTCCGAGTCCTACCGCAATGGAAAACTCGATTCACTTTCTCTTGAGATAGTCAACCTCGCCGTTGCTTGCTTATCCCTGATTCGTCCGACAAGAAGAGGTCATGCAGGGGTAATTTTGGGGGTGATAACCGAAGGCACCGGTTTTCAGCCACAGCAGTTCACTTTAAACGTTCCCACCGAGGTCCCACAGGTTCAACGTCTTTACGGGGTGAGACCCCAAGACGTTCAACTGTTCCAGTCCGTTCTGCCCGAGTTTCTGCAGCTCTACCTGAGAGACGAGGCGGGATCTGTACACGAGGATTACGAACCGCTCAGGATGGCAGTGCAGCTATATGAGCAGGCTTATTCGGTTCACTACTGGAAGGCCAGGCACATTCTCTGGTGGTCAGCCGTTGAGGCGCTTTATGGGAACTCTGAAGACGCAGTGATGGCAAGGATATACGCCATGTTCGGGGACGGTGATCTTTCCGTCGGCTTTGAGCGCTCGATTTACGAACACGCGGATACCCCTTCATCGTTTCCTATAACGTCGGCGAACGATCACAAGTTAGGAGAGGTGGTACCCCTCATTTATGAGGTTCGCAATTTCTCCGCACATGGTGGACGGGTTCCAGAATGGCTTTTCAAGGAAGTTCCGCACCCTCTCGATGGGTCTGCCTCAGTACTAGACGTTCTCGCTGAAGCCGTGACCTTCATTATCCGCAAGACGATCATCGGGCTCTTGAGCAGTGGGCTACGAATGGAATTCCGAGACAGGGCCGCTCGCGACCAGTTTTGGCTCTATAGATTTGGCCTCGACAACAAACAAAGCAAAAGGCGGCTCCAAGGGCTGAAAGATCTCAAAGGCGATCGAACCTTGAAAGAGCGAGCAGGGGCGAGGTCAACCCTTAGCGGTTTCGGGGGAACTCGGGCAGGTTTCGTGGACAGCCCCCCGGGCTGCTGGGACTGACGCTGAAGAGGATCGGGGGCTGTACAATCCCATTCGACAATGTCTAGACACAAAGCGCCTCAGCGCGTGCGAGAGATGCGAGGTAAAGGGAGAGCTGGAAAGTCTGACGAGAAGCCCGCGCTGTGGCGGAGAGGCTTGGGTGCAGCCTTGGAGCTAGCGAAGCTCATAGGGCGATGCGTAAGATGTGAGATGATGCGGGACAGATGGAGATCATGCGGGAACAGCAATAACCCCCATTTGCGCCATTGTTTCTGTTCATTGGGGGTTGTTTCGTCTGTCCCGCATCGTCTCCTGGCGGTCGGCGTAACACTGAGCGACAGTTTTTCCGTTATTTGGTGCAACGGCTTCTGCCAGAACATGCATGAGGGCTTCGACTTGGATTTCTAGTGATCGATACTCTTCATCAGACAAGGTGATTTGGGCTGTTTGCGCCTGGAAGCGGGTCGAGTCGATCTCGCTGATTCTCTCGTGTATCTGACCTAACGTGAGTTGGACCATATTGTTTAAGCTTTGGCTCCCTCAGTCAGCGGCGGGTGATCAATGCAGACGATAGCGAACGTCCCGTTCTCTTCTTCAAGCTCCAACTGGCAATTGTGCTCGTGGACGCGTACCCGCATCGAAGTCAAAAGGTCGAGTTCCCGCTGTGCATTTTCCCTGTAATCCATGAGCCAATCGCCGCGTTTCGGGCTAAACTGCACATCAACATTCTCCCATGGCCTTCGCGGGTCTCTCAGAGGTTCATCTTCTCCCCGCGTTCTATATCCAACTATGTACACCTTCATAAGTGGTCACTCTTCGGTAAGCGTTCTACACAACGACAGCAAAACCTCGCACCTTCGCCCTGTAAGCTTTTCCGCCCAGGTTCTGCTTCGCTAATCCACCATGCGAGCACTGCCGTCGGGTGTATTTCCGTCCGTCCCCCTCAATTCTCCTCAATTCTATCTCTCGTGATTTCCGGTAATAGAAATATCGAATCCTCTGCACCCTCAGTCATTTTATTAGAGTCCCTAGGTCTCGCTTTTCTCCCCAAAAGCAACGGCCAAATGTCTCGGACTATGAATTCAAATCAGGCAAGGAGGCCAGTTTGAGGACAATAGGATCGGCATCCGGCCCCAACCTGTCAATCGCGACCTCCATCATCTCCTTAAACTCCTTCACCGCGTGGAGGACGGCGAACAGCTCGGCAAGACTACCAAGGATGCTGTTGAGTGTCTTCAAGATCGGGTGTAGCGAACCATTTCCTAAGCAGTCCCAAAGCAACTCGAGTTTCGCGGTCAGACTTTCGTGGAACAGACCGATCTGCGTCAGGAGCTTTCTTTGCTTACTGTTTATGCCCCTCCGAAGGAAGTCTAGAACACCCTTTTGCCCTTCAAACGCGGCGACCCGCAGGACGTTCAAGCGCTCGACGGTCTCTTTCTCTACGGCGCCGAGACGCGCCCGGAGTGCCTCGAACAGCTGTTCTAAGGCCTGTTGATTGACTTCCAGGAACAATCGAAGCTGCCGTTTTGACTTCTTGTCTTCGTCTGACTCCGGGAATGCTGCTTTTGAGGGTGCCATAGATGGTCATGCTAGCAGCAAAAAGTCCTCTGATCGCATCTGACCTAGACGAAAATTGGTCGACTGGAAACCGGGGGACGAAGGGACGACACTGCTGCTGGCCCCTGACGTATTAGAATGTTTCGGGGACAGACGGAGAGTGTGTCGGAGAGAACAATTTGTAATTGTATAAGTGGCTTAATATCAATAACTTACTTAAAACAGGAGATTTTGTAGGTTGTTGATTCTAAACAGCGAAAAATCTATCTCCGACACACTCCGGAAGTGGGAACCTGACTGGGGACAGAACCTGACTGGGGACAGACGGAAAGTTACCTAATTGAAACGATGGTTGAGTCGTTAGGCTCCTAGGTGCTCGCCGGCAAATGTGAATTCGCTCTGACGGCGTCCCTATTGCGAACTCCTGTGCGGCCCGCCCTTCTGGGAACACCTCTAAATCCGCTTGACAAGTAATCGCTCTATGGCGGTTACCAAAGAGTTGTGGATCCGCTCTCGACGCCATCCCAAAACCGTACTACTGTGTGACTAGCAACCACACGCCAGCGCCGTCTTTACCACGACGGCCCTGTTTGGCCTTGCACCCATGCGCTCTACCCGTGCATCCGCCGCCCACCACCGCGAAAGCATCAGCGCTTGCCAGCCTGATGTCCGGTGTAGCAGACCGTAGTGTGACATCGAAGTGACGGATGAAGCCTGTCCGCAGCACCCCGCCCCACGAGGGCGCACCTGCGGAGAGCAAGCATCACAGTGTCTAAACAGGGTGCGCCCAGTGCGTCCTCTTGATGAAGCATCTTTGACAATTTGGGAAACACCACCCCACCGGACACCGTCCGACGCTGTTCCAGCCAGAGGACACGGACGCCGGATGACAAACGGGACGTTCACCAACACGTACCTCGTGGGCAGAGACCGTCCCGTTTGTCACCGCACCGGCGGAGCAAAACCACTCCGATCGGCAAAGGACCGGGGATCAGCACATGAGAAAGGGAACTTATAGCGTTTACGGCGCATTTCGCCCACCTTTATTTGGCCCCGCCATCCCCCCAACCTTCTCCAAAGACAGCCTCCAAAACGAGCTGCCCGCGAGACCGCTTCGCCTCCCCAGCCTGGAAACCAGCCACCCACCGAGGCAAGATGCTCAAATTAATTACTTGGACATCTTGACCATCTTCGTGAAACAAAGGACTTATTTGGCCATCTTGCTCTAAACCTGACTGGGAACCTGACTGGGGACAGACGGAAAGTTACCTAATTGAGGAACCTGACTGGGGACAGACGGAAAGTTACCTAATTGAAACGATGGTTGAGTCGTTAGGCTCCTAGGTGCTCGCCGGCAAATGTGAATTCGCTCTGACGGCGTCCCTATTGCGAACTCCTGTGCGGCCCGCCCTTCTGGGAACACCTCTAAATCCGCTTGACAAGTAATCGCTCTATGGCGGTTACCAAAGAGTTGTGGATCCGCTCTCGACGCCATCCCAAAACCGTACTACTGTGGGACTAGCAACCACACGCCAGCGCCGTCTTTACCACGACGGCCCTGTTTGGCCTTGCACCCATGCGCTCTACCCGTGCATCCGCCGCCCACCACCGCGAAAGCATCAGCGCTTGCTAGCCTGATGTCCGGTGTAGCAGACCGTAGTGTGACATCGAAGTGACGGATGAAGCCTGTCCGCAGCACCCCGCCCCACGAGGGCGCACCTGCGGAGAGCAAGCATCACAGTGTCTAAACAGGGTGCGCCCAGTGCGTCCTCTTGATGAAGCATCTTTGACAATTTGGGAAACACCACCCCACCGGACACCGTCCGACGCTGTCCCAGCCAGAGGACACGGACGCCGGATGACAAACGGGACGTTCACCAACACGTACCTCGTGGGCAGAGACCGTCCCGTTTGTCACCGCACCGGCGGAGCAAAACCACTCCGATCGGCAAAGGACCGGGGATCAGCACATGAGAAAGGGAACTTATAGCGTTTACGGCGCATTTCGCCCACCTTTATTTGGCCCCGCCATCCCCCCAACCTTCTCCAAAGACAGCCTCCAAAACGAGCTGCCCGCGAGACCGCTTCGCCTCCCCAGCCTGGAAACCAGCCACCCACCGAGGCAAGATGCTCAAATTAATTACTTGGACATCTTGACCATCTTCGTGAAACAAAGGACTTATTTGGCCATCTTGCTCTTATTTGGTCACCTTGCTCAATCGCTCCCCGGCATCAGAGAAATTCGAGACGAAACGTAACCTTTTCTGTGCGACGCCGCGTTGCTCTCCCCACACCTTAGTTCGCTTACTTCGCTTTCTTCGCACATTTCTACAGGCAACACAACCCCGGCGATGCGGCACACGAGATGCGGGGCGAAATAACCCCCAAACGGATGGCGAGCGTACGGTCTGAAACCAGACTAAATCTGGTTTGATAATGTTGTGTGGCGAGCATTCATCCATAAGGCTCATGATCGCTTCCCAGAGCTTTCCACGCACAGCCCGATGACCGGCCTGTGGCACAGCAACTTCGCGCCCCGTTCGAATTCATTTGGGAGTGATTGCGTCTTTTCCGGACGGGGGTGAGCGAACTTACCCGCAAACTCCCTCGTTTTACTTAGCGGTGTGTTTCTGGCATTTGCGGGACGGGCATTTGCGGGACGGACGGAACTACCCCCCAAGAAATCTTCCATCGGTGAAACTCTCCGAGAATCATCTGCTGGCCGAAGGAAATGTGTCCCGGCGTTCCTCCCAATGCGAGTAATTCTTGGGGGTAGTTCCGTCCGGACGAAATAACCCCTAAACAAATTGGAAAAACGGCGCGAATCCCAGCGGTGGTTCATCTGTCCCGCATCCCGCATCCCCCGGCGTCCGCGCGTTTCCCGCACGCGTGTTGCGATCACGCGGTATCTTAGCTAATCTATTCCTAGCAGGTTGGAGAAAATGTGATGGCCGAGGCAACGATGTTCGAGGCTAAAACCCAGCTTTCCGAATTGGTTAAGCGGGCCCAACGGGGAGAAAAAGTCATTCTGACCACCGGGCGAAAAAAGACGCCGGTCGCTATGATTGTCGCTCTGAAACCGGTGAAGGAGCGGGTCTTCGATTTGTTTCATCACCCCGATTTCGATATTCCTGCCGATTTCGACGAACTTCCAGAAGACGAACAGAAAGCATGGAGCGAGTGAGAGTCCTCATCGACACGCATTATGTGCTCTGGGCGGCGCTCAACTCGAAACGTATGGAAGCCTGGGCCCGGAAACTGATCGCCAACCTCGACAACGAGATCCTGGTATCCGCCGCGTCCGTTTACGAGATCAGTCTGAAAGTGCGGCACGGCAAGCTCCCCGAGGCGGTTGCGTTCGAGAGTGACCTGATTACAAACATAGAGAGCCGGCTTGGATATACGCTTCTTCCCCTGGAACCGGAGTCGATGTTGCGCGCCGCCCGTTTCGAAGACTCTCACGCCGATCCATTTGATCGCATGATTGCGGCGCAGGCTATCCAAAACAATTTACCGCTTCTCAGCACAGATCCAAGGCTCGATGTCTTTGGCGTTCGACGTCTGAAGAAATCCAGGCGGCAGTGAAATAGGTATCGCATCGGGAGTTTCGTGGGAGTTTCGTGGACATCCATGATAGGTAATGGTCAAGAGGAAACGGAGATTCCCCTTGGCCCGGCGGAGCAGGTTCCCCGAGCGAGCAAAAGGTTCCAGCTTTTCGCTGTCCTCGATCGCTTATCAGGGCCAACGCTTTGCCAGCGTGGCCAGATATCCATTTGCGGGAACAACGCCGAGCAGACGCCGTCCACGAAGATTGAGTTAGAGTAAACCGGCCGGCCTCGAAACAGACGGTGAGATGTATTGGGCCTATTTCGGGGACGGGCCTATTTCGGGGACGGGCCTATTTCGGGGACGGGGCCTATTTCGGGGACGGCCTATTCGGGCCTATTTCGGGGACGGACGGGCTAACCCCTAATGCAAGTCGATCACATCCCGGCCTCTACAATGATTGATCACCTCGAATCTTTGGGTTGGTGATTGTTCCGTCCGTCCCCGAAAAGGGTCGGGTCAGGAGAAGGGCCGCGCGTGAAGCAGTTTAGCGATGCCCTGACGCAGGCGGGGATTAAGAATGTCTACTTCGAGTCCCCGGAAACGGCACACGAGTGGCTATCGTGGCGGCGTGCTTTTGCTGACTTTGCTCCCAGTTTGTTCCAGTAGTGGAAGTTAGTAACGCTGTATCGGACAACTCCGGTGCGAGAGTTAGGTGCGAGCCCGTATTTTCCGCCCACCGCCAAAGAAAAATGTGACCATGGTATGATGACCATGGTGAGGTGCTATTTTTGAAAACAATCGCGGCGGGAGAGTTCAAAGCGAAGTGCCTGGCAATTATGGATGAAGTGCAGGCCAGAAAGACAAAATTCGTTATCACGAAAAACGGAAAGCCTGTTGCCCAGATGATCCCGGTCGAAGAGGTTGAAGATAGTCTGTTCGGTTTTTATGCGGGAAAGCTGGCTATTTCCGGCGATATCGAGGCTCCTTCGGTCCCGCCTGAGCGTTGGAAACGCCTCAAGTGATCGTCGTCGATACATGTGTAGTGATCTGGCTTGCTTCGGATCCCAGTTTGCTCTCGGCCGAGGCGACCGATGCGATTCGAACTGCTCGAGAGAACGGCGGGGTGGGTATTTCCTGCATCTCCCTCTTTGAGTTGGCGTGGCTCGCCAAGAATCAGCGAATCGTGCTAAAGACTTCCCTTGAGGCATTTCTGGTTGAGGTGGAGACTCGCTTCCTGGTCCTGCCGATCACAGCGGCCGTAACGCGCATCGCCGTGGAGCTTCCTTCGCCGTACCCTCTCGATCCCATGGACAGAATTATCGGAGCGACGGCGCTGGATCGTGGCGTTCCTCTGGTGACCAAAGACAAGATGATTCGAAAAGCAAAAGCGTTATCGGTCATCTGGTAAGGTCCTGTCCGGATAGCCGACTACTCGGGCATTTGCGGGGCATTTGCGGGACCAGACGGAACTACCCCCAAAGAAATCTCCATCGGTGAAACTCTCAGAGAGTCATCTGCTGGCCGAAGAAAATGTGTCCCGGCGTTCCTCCCAATGCGAGTAATTCTTGGGGTGCTACTTCCATCCGTCCCGTGATCTCCCCAGCGCTCATCTCAACTTACTGTCAAATAGGTGGCATATCGCTCATCGTTGATTTCGGAGAAAGGTACGAGCCGGATCGTACTTCCTGCTGCAGTGGATGCCCGCCAGGCCGTCTCGCCGGGCAATAGCTTTGCCCCAAGCAGTTGCGCTGCAGTGATCGATGGATACGTCTCGGTTAGTGCAAAAAGCACAAGCGGTCCACGCAGGAGAGCGACACAGTTCGGATGCGTCCCATCGAGCGCTTCGAGTCTCATCTTCATTGGAAGATAAAGGTCGATACGGTCACCATCTCTCCATTGTCTCTGCAGTGTTGCAAACCCCGAAATCACGCTGACAGGCACAGCTGTTCCATTCACCCGTATGGAGACGTCACTGGCAGCCTGGGTCCATGCAGGAATACGCAGGCGTAGGGCAAAGATGGAAGGCTTCGAGAGACCAAGCTGGAGCGCTACATTGCCTTCGAATGGGTAGTTGCCTGCCTGGGTCAGCTTCAGTATCGCTCCATCCGATGCCGTCCATTGCACAGTCGACGGCAGGTAGAGATTTACGTAGAGGCCCCGAGCATCATGAAGGTAGCAGCAGAGAGGGTAGTCGGCTGCCACCTGGGGCAGCGTACCCGCGCAACAGGGCCACCTGTCCTGAAAGTACGTGCGCTGACCGATGTTGTTGTAGTCCGAGTAGTAGAAGGAGCGGCCGTCAGGCTGGAGCGATCGGGCCCCGAGAACGGTGTTATACAGGACGCGCTCCAGGCTGTCGCCGTAGCGTCCGTCAGCGGAGGCACGGAGTAAATATCGCGTCAGCTTCATATGCGCATAGCTGCCGCAGGGTGTCTCAAAGCTGCAGTGTGAAGTCGAGAGGCTGTCGTAAAGTGCGTTGCTGTTGCTGGGGTGGAACGCTTCGTCAGGTCCCCAGCCGCCGGTGGCAAAGCTTTGGTGAGCCTGTACCATGTCGAAACCAAAACGTGCGGCCCGCAGATGTTTCTGGCTGCCGGTCGTGAGATACGCCATCATGGCGGAGTTCAAGGAATTGAAGTAGCTATAGGCGTGACGATCAGGCATGACATCAATGCCCGCGGCGAGTGGGTCGAAGAAGGTCTTGTCCAGCAGAAATCGTTCAGCGAGGAAACGATAGCGCTGACCGGCTCCGAGCTGATAAGCGATGTACAGGTTCTCAGGCAGGGTGTAAGACTCATCGCGCGCGTGGTCCATCGTTTCGTTTTCGCCGACAGCAATGTGCCACTGCCGCTGTGGCTCGCCGCGGTCAAGTGCCGTTGGCGGCAGACTGGGTAGCGCTGCGTCAGTGGTGCGGTCCAGTACGTCAAATGCGTTCGCGACGCCGGCAAAGCGATGAGCGTCCAACAGGCCCAGCACCATCTTGTCGAAGTTATAAGCCGGATAGCGAAAGTCCCTGTAGAACCTGGAGGAGATGGCCGAATCGTAGAGGTCCACGAGTCGTTTAACCCTGGTGCGGACGCGGGGGTCACCGGTGATGGCATATCCGCGAGCCAATGCGGAAATCCATTGACCAAAGCTGTGCCCGGGAGCGTAGCCGTGGCCGCTGCTGGGAGCTGGCACAGGCGGGACTTCGTCATACCAGCCACCCAGATCCGCGCCCGGCGCAGGAAGCCCGGCGCGTAGCCGCCATGGCTTGAGAAGACTATCTTCATCGAGACCCATCATTACCGTCTGCGTCTGCTGGAACTGCTTGTATGCAAGACACGGGCTCAGGTGAACGTCGCCGTAGCCGAATTCCTGCAAAGGATTCGGCTCTATGAGGGCAAGAAGTTGACCGTTCAAGGGCAGGGTAAGACCGAGCGAGGCGGCGGTCTGGAGAAAAGAGCGTCGTGTAGTCAATTAATTACTCGAATGGAGCGCGCTTTGTCCTAGGGGCATCGGCGTCCAGTTGACAAACGACGGCAAGGGAACGGCCTCCGGCACCGGAGCCAGTGTCGCCCCAGCCATGATCTCCACCTTCAAATTGTACAGCGTAAGGCTTTTTGTTCCCGCCCCTTCGCGTGCATGAGGTGGGTGGTGACTCTCTCGAGGGTGAGCGAGCGGCTTTCCGAGAGATTCGAGGTGAATCAATTCTCTTAGGGCTAGGATCCGACCGCTGCTCATTAGGGAGATGGGGGGACGAAATAACCACCGCCGGGATTCGCGCTGTTTTTTCAAATTATGTAGGGGTTATTTCGTCCTGCATCTTCCTGAAGACCGTCCTGGCAGTGGAGGACGCTGTCGCGCGGTACCTCAATCTGAAAACCTCGGAATATCCGTTCGGCAGCCGCATCAAGCGGTGATCATTCAGAGCGCAAGGCCGCGACCGGATCAAGCTTTGACGCTTTGACTGCCGGGAGCCAACTGGCGAGCACGGCAATGATTGCCAGCAGCACGGTAGCGAAGCCGAGGGTTGCAAAGTCGTAGGGTTTGAGACCAAACAGCATGGCGGTGGCGGCGCGTCCGGCGAGAAGCGCCAGTGCCGTTCCCAGAACGATGCCGATGAGCAGCATGGCCGCGGTATCCCGCATGACCAGGGCTATCACCTGGCCCCGCCTGGCGCCGAGCGCGATGCGGATGCCGATCTCGTTGCGCCTCCGCGTAATAAAGAAGGAAAGCACACCGTAGAGGCCCACCACTACGAGCAAGGCGGCGAGCAATCCGAAAAATCCCGAGAGCATGGCCATCATGCGGTCGCCGACCAGGTTGTCCTGGATATTCTGCTGAAAGTTGGAGAACTGCAGAATCGTGCCCGGATATTTGCTTTCGATGGTGCGTCGAATGGCAGGGATCACCCCCGGCCCGGCGTTGGAGGCGATCATCATCGCAGCCCACGGACCTTGCGCTTCCACCGGGAGCTGCGCGGCGGGAACGAAGGCGATGGGCTCGGTGTCTGCGCGCAGGTCGTTGTACTTGGTATCGGGAATGGTGCCTACGATTTGATACGTGCGCTCAGGATATTGAGGCTCAGGCATGACATGCACAAGTTGGCCGATGGGCCGTGCCGCCCCGATATATTTCCGGATAAAGGCCTGGTTGACGATCAGGACCAACGGCGCCTTGTTAATGTCCGCATCGGTGAAGCCGCGGCCGGTGAGGAGGGGAATGCTCATGGTGGCAAAATAGTGGGGGTCGGCGTAGGTGAATCTGCTGCCTCCTTCGATCGCGCCGACATGCACGCCGTGGCTCCAGGTGCTTCCGCTGAGCGGGACGTTGGTGGTCACGGCAGCGTTCTGAACACCAGGGATGCTGCGCACGACTTCGACTAATTGCCGTTTAAACTCTGCCTCATTCTCCGGCTTGAGCTTCAAGGCCTCGAAGCCGAAGTAGCCAATGGTGATGCCGCTTTCGCGCATGCCCAGATCGACTGTCATGAGATTGCGATAGCTGCGGACGAAGAGCAGCGCGCCGACCAACAGCACCATGGATATGGCGATCTGGGTGATGACCATCGAGCGCTGGAAGGAGAAGCGCTCGCGGTTGCCCACGATTCCGCGCTCGCCTGACTTGAGCGCAACGATGGGATCGGCACTGGCGCCGCGAATGGCGGGGATGGTGCCGAAGATAATGCAGGTGAGCGTGGCGACAACGGCGGCGAAGAGCAGCACGCGCCAATCTGTGGTGATGACGAGATGGATGGAGTATTGCGTGGTGCCCAGCGAGGCGACGAGCAGACGGCTAAGCGGCTGCGCCAGCGAGACGCCAAGCACCGCCCCGCCGATCGCCAGCAAGCTGCTCTCGAGGAGCAGTTGCCGCAAGATCCGGCGGCCCGATGCGCCGAGGGCCATGCGGATGGCCATCTCCCGCTGCCGCGCGCTGGCGCGGGCGAGCATCAGGTTAGCCAGGTTGGCGCAGGCGATGAGCAGCACCAGCCCGGTAATGGCGAGCAGCAATTGCAGCGATGAATCATAAACGGCGCGCAGCTCGCTTACACCTGATCCGGCTGGATATGCGGCCAGCTTGAATAACTTGAACCGTTTGACGGTATCTGCGCTGTAGCCTGTCGGCGCCGTGCTCTCGAACAGGCCGGGGCTGAGCGCGGTGAAGTATCCCGAGGCGCGGGCGAGGTCCCAGCCTGGCTTGAGGCGCCCCATCACCGAGAGATTAAACTCTTCGCGGCGCGGTTCGGGTGGAATACATATCGGATACGCGAGGTCAAACCGGTCTCCCACGACTAGGCCTAAGAACGATGGCGGCGTTACGCCCACGACCTGCACCGGACGGCCATCCATCAGGATGGTGGTATTCGGCGTGATGGGTTGCCCACCCATCTGCGTTCTCCAATAGGAGTAGCTGGCAACAGCTTTCGATGGCTCGCAGCCTGCTTCGTCCTGCGGCTCAATCAGTCGTCCCTGCCAGGGCGGGACGCCCAGCACGTTGAAAAATTCTCCACTGACCCCGAGTCCGTGAACGCGTTTCCCCTCGCTGAGTTGGCCTACGATCGCGTCCGCCATGTTCCAGGCGAAGACACCGGAGAACGGATCGTGATGACGTCGAACCTCCTGCCACATGGGGACGGTGAAGTGCGTGTATGGGCCATTCCCGACGCCGAGGCCGTGATTGCCACCAATGATGCGTAGTTCGGCCAGCTCCTGCGGCTTTTGGATAGGCAGGCTGCGCAGACGCACCGCGTCGAGTAGTTCGAAGACCGCGGTATTGGCGCCGATGCCGAGTGCCAGGGTGATGATCGCTACGGCGGTAAAACCGGGACTCTTGGTGAATCCTCGCAGGGCGTAGCGCACATCGCGGAACAGGTTTTCGAAACTCAATGCTGCGTCCTGCTCTTCGACGCGCTCCTTCATCATGGCGGGGTTGCCGAAGCGCAGGCGGGCAGCTCGCATCGCCTCTTCAGGGCTCATCCCCTTCGCGATGTTTATCTCTGCGCGCATTCGTAAGTGTTCGAGAAGCTCATCTTCGATTTCGCGGTCGAGTTTCGAGCGCCTGCCAAGAGCCCAGATGCGACGGAAGATACCCATAGTTCTCCTTACGCGAAGCGCAGAATTGCCTGAACACCCTTTACTACCTGCTCCCAGTTCTTCTGCCTCGCCGCAAGTTGCTTTTTGCCCGCCGCGGTGAGTGCGTAGAACCTGGCCTTGCGGCTGCTCTCAGTCACGGCCCACTCCGAGCGAACCCATCCGCTCTGCTCCATGCGGTGAAGCGCGGGGTAGAGTGAACCCTCTTCCACGTTGAGCAGCTCATCCGATACCCGTTCAATGTGCAGGATGATGCCAAAGCCGTGCATCGAGCCGAGATGGGAAAGGCTCTTGAGGATGAGAAGATCGAGCGCGCCCTGCAGGTCGTTCTTTGCCATGTACTTGTTTGCCCTAGACGTCGAGGGTAAGTAGAAGACTAAGGTTTTCTTACCCTAGTCGTCAAGGGAAGAAAATAGACCTTGCGCCTGCGCCTGGTTCGAAGCGGGCAGCCTGCTAGAGGAGCTTCGCGGACAGACGGAGCTGGCACTTTGCGTTCCGACGTCGGTCAAAGTCCCACTCCCGTCCCCGAGTTTCCCCGCTATTATTTCCATAGATTGACACTGCTTACCAGGCCAGTCCAATTCGGTGTTCCCTGGGCACTGGATACCGCTAGGCCAAGGAGATCAACATGACGGTGCAGAAACAGATCAAGGAATACCTTGCTGCTCAACCGGAGCCAAAACGTAGCGAAATGCAAGAACTGCATGGCATGATCTTGGCGTTGATGCCAGCTTGTAAGTTGTGGTTCCTGGATGGAAAAGACGAGAAGGGAAAAATCATTTCCAACCCAAATATTGGATATGGATCCCAAACGATTGAATATGCCAATGGAAAAACCAGGGAGTTCTATCAAATCGGCGTCAGTGCTAATACAACAGGCATTTCCGTCTACATCATGGGAGTAGACGACAAGAAGTATCTGGCCCAGAAATTTGGGCGGGATCTCGGCAAAGCAAGCGTGACAGGGTACTGCATCAAATTCAAAACGTTAGCAGACATAAAAGTCGATGTGCTCAAAGCAGCAATACAGTATGGGATTGGGCAGACAAGCATTCAACATTGATGCAACTTGGGTCAACACACTGCCATAGCTGGCGATAGATGTACATCGACCGTTCTCAGTCCGGTTAGATAAAGGGACATGATACCTATCTCCAAACGTAACCTCTTCTCTATTTCGGGGACGGACGGGCTAACCCCTAATGCAAGTCGATCACATCCCGGCCTCTATAATGATTGATCACCTCGAATCTTTGGGTTGGTGATTGTTCCGGTCACGGTAGGGACAGCTATCGCTAGCTGCCCCCCGTACAGATCCGTGCGAGCGGAACTACCGCACACGGCTCCTACCTTGGATGGGTAGCGTCGAATCGGACGTCAGGAAAAGGATGCAGGACCTGAGGACGCGGTATCCATCGTTCGAAGGTTGGTCGGATGCGTGTCCAACTCGGTCGGCTGCGCTGGCTACGACGTCCAAGCATGGAGCGCCATATATTGCAGAGCCGATCGCGGAAGCGACCCAACGTCACCGTGTTACCCGGGACAGCGTGATAACGGTAGTAGCCTTCGACCACACGTTTCAGCCACTGTCCGACGACGGTGACCCGCTCATGCATACGCTCGCGCAGCACTGCTTTGATCTTGCGCAGTGTCGCTCGCATCCGCTTGGGCTGGGTTTTGCGCCGCACGGCAAAATAGCCGTTGGTGCTCGTCGCACAGTAGTGCGTGAAGCCCAGAAATGTGAAGGTCTCGGCTTTACCTTCACCATGCCGCTGCCGGTTCACCTGGGCGAAACGACCGAACTCGATCAGTCGCGTCTTCTCCCGATGGAGCTCCAGCGCGAACGACGCTAGCCGTTCCTTAAACTCTTTCAGGAACTGCTCCGCATCTTTACGGTGCTGGAAACCAACCACCAGATCGTCAGCATAACGGACGACAACAACCTCTCCGCTCGCTACTTTCCGGCGCCACACCTCGATCCAAAGATCGAAGACGTAGTGCAGATACACATTTGCCAGCAGCGGCGAAATCACCGCTCCCTGCGGGGTGCCTGCCTTGGTCTCCGACCACTCGCCTTCTTCCGAGACTCCTGCTTTCAGCCATTTCTGGATCAGCCGGAGCACACGGTTGTCGGCGATTCGATGCGCCATAAACTTCATGGTCCATTCGTGGCTCATGTTGTCGAAGAAACCACGGATGTCCGCATCGAGGATCCAGTTCACACGCTTCCGGGTGATGCCCACATGCAGCGCGTCGAGCGCCTGATGCGGACTTCGTCCTGGGCGAAACCCATACGAGAAGCCCCGAAAATCCACCTCGTAAATCTGGTTGAGGATACGGACCATCGCTTGCTGGACAATCTTGTCTTCCAGCGCCGCGATGCCCAACGGACGCGACCGTCCGTCGGTTTTCGGTATGTACACTCGTCGCGAAGGTTGCGCCCGGTACGTTCCCCGGTGCACTCGCCGATGGAGGCTGATTAAGCTCTCCTCCAGGTTGTGCTCATACTCCTGCCAACTTACGCCGTCTACTCCCGGGGCCGCGCTGCGCTTCAAGGCGTAGTAGCTTTCCCGTAGCAGATCGACTGTAAGGTGATGTAGTAAAGCGGTGAACCGTTCCTGCTTCCTTGCCTGCGCCGTTCGGCGCACGCCGCCCAACCCCTGGGACACGCGCATTCCGCTCTGCGTCGGATACGTGTGGTGGTGGACGTCGTTCTCCTTGGTCCGCGCCCTTCCCTCCGCCGCCTCCGCGGAAGCCTTCGCCTCTTTGTTCGGTAGCTTCATCAGTACTATGGCGCAGTCCGACTCCTCCAAAACGTACTTGTCCGGATCATGGATATCTCACCTTCCCGGACCGGTCTGCTCGCGCAGACGCTCTGGAGGTCTCCCGGTTCTCGTGCACATTGTTTCCTGACGTGCCTGGTGTCTTCGACTACGCCGAGCCCAGCGGCCACTCGCGAGTAACGCGGCTTGCTGATGTTACCTTCCCACTGACTGAAAAGGGTCGGCACTCGGATTGTTCGTTTTCGCAGCTCAATGGCCAGCCCGCCAGTACCTCTGTCTACGCTTCAACTGATGCCCTCGCGGGCATCAGCGCAAGACTCAAGGCCGAGATGGAGTCGCTTCTCCTTTCCCGTAGGGCTCTTCCATCCCCTACAATGTGCCGGTTTAGCCC
>CAVYFF010000005.1:0-285587 GCA_963767745.1 uncultured Acidobacteriaceae bacterium
TTTACCGCAGGCAGGAAGTGTCGCAAATATACCCGAATCAGACTTTCGACATGGAGGAAAAACCAGCGTCTGCAGAGACACCAGCTCATTTCCGTAGATCTATTTGCGTACCGGCATCGTGTCCAGCCGACCAACGAGGTCTTCAGTTCTCAAATGTGTATAACGCTTTAACATTTGCATGCTCTTGTGACCGCTTATGGCGGCAACTTCCTGATCAGAAAAACCGGCCTCGACAAATCGGCTCACGGCCTCATGACGCAGGTCATGAAAGCGAAAGTCCTTCAACCCTTGCTTACGCTTGATTGCTTGCCACATCCGATCAAATTGGTAAGGTCTCCGTTTACCATCTCGACCCGGTTCACCGAAAAAGATTAAATCCGTATCTTCAGGTCGCGTCGGATTGCTCACGGCTGCGCGGAAAAGTAGAACAGCCTTCATGCTCAATGGGACCGTTCGTGGCTGAGTATTCTTCGTTTTAAGCAAGCGAACGATCCGCCGATCGAGGTCCACTTGTATTCTGCGCAGGGTCAGAATTTCAGACCAGCGCATCCCAGTTTCCAGCGCGATCCCAACGATCCAGCCCATCATTGGGTTGGAGTGCTGATTGACTGCTGCCAGCAGTTTCTTTTCCTCCTCAACAGACAATCGCCGGTTTCGACCCGCGCCCGGTGCCGGGCGCCTGATGTTTGTAACCGGATTGACAGGCAGCCCTACGCCCCATTCTCTGATCGCCGTCGTCAACATGTGGCCAAGAAGTGCTAGGTCAAGTCGAACTGTGTTGTTCGTTCTCGGTCGAGGCCTCCCATCACCATCCAAGCGATCCTCGCCCGCTAGGCGAGAATCTCGAAATTGGGCAATGACCTCGGGTGTCAGTGCCGTCAGAGAATACTTCCCAAGGTTCTGGATTAAGACGCGTGAGCGCTTACGATCAGCAACCTGCGAAGTTGGGCGCTTCGTTGGGACAACCTCGGACAGATACCGTTCTACCGCGTCCTTCACGGTCATTCTGTCACTTGTAGCCCTTTGAATCAAGGCACCTCGAACCATCTCGTCCTCTACGCGACGAGCCCAGTCTTCGGCATCCCTCTTGGTGCGAAACGTCTTAATCGTAGTTGGCCAGCCCGACTTCCGGACAAGCGCTTTCCATGTGGAGGAAGGAGTTTTCGTTATGGTCGCCATATGCCTCGGTACAGTTCGGAACATCGGCACTGTACCGTAATTGTACCGAAGGCCCGAAACCCGACCGGGAGTCCCCCGCACGGCATCATGGGGAGGCAAGGAATTTACCTGTAACTCTTTTCTTTTGTTCTTATTGGTTTTTTAATACTTGGTGCCGGGAGGGGGGGTCGAACCCCCACGAGGTTGCCCTCGGCGGATTTTGAGTCCGCTGCGTCTGCCAGTTCCGCCATCCCGGCTTAGCTCCAGTGAGGCCGCTTTGCGCAAACCCAGTATCGCATAGCCGCTGCATAGCCTCCAATCGATCCTGGGGGGTACTTGACGGGTGGCCAACGTGCGGTAAGCTCACCGGACCAACCGACCGCAAGGAGAGCTTCTGGTCGCCGAAACCCGGCACTATGGCTGTGCCAACACTTCAATTGGGTCGTCAGACACGGAGAAGCTGATCTGCTGGCCAGATGTGGTGTACGACAACGGAGCGCGCGTATCCAGGTTGAGAACGGTGACGACGTGCAGACCGGCCGGGAGTTGAATCGTAACCGGAGCAGGGGCGGGCGAGGCAAGTGTTCCCCATGTACCGCTGGTGTAGCTGCGCTGCCATAACGCAAACAAGATGGAATTGGCGGTTGCTCCTGACAGGGAGCCGACCATGCTTACGGTATCGAGCGGATAGGCTCCACTGTAGCTCACGATGGACGGCTGAGACATCGGGGCAACCGGCGGGTTTCGGATCGGGTTAAGGTCGACATCAGCCCGGCAATCGCTACATAGGAAGGCAGTGGCGCACGCGTGCCAGGATCGACGAAGCCGAAGCCCTGTCCGCTGTTGTCGTATAGGCGATAGAACTCTACGGGAGAAACACCCGCGGCCTCGTAACCGAGGAATTGACGCATGATAAAACGCGCCTGATGGGCGGGATCACCATTTTCTGTACTTGAGAAACCAGTCTCCGTAATGTTGTGTGCGATTCCCCAGGAAGGATGTTGCCCTGTCTGTACCAGCGATGCCTGAGCGGCAAATGCAGCGTTGGAGGTACTGGTTGAAACCAGATTGCAGGGAGAATACGACGATGGCTGGCCAGGAAAGGTCTTGATCGTCCCCTCAAGACAAACCTGGTTCCAAAGACTGTCTTCCGGGTTGTTGCCGTAGGGGTGAAATGACTCCGTGGTCACAACCGTGGCTGGCTGTGTGAAAGGAACTGCGGTGTTCGACGGCATCAGGTTGAAGACTGTGTTGAATCCTGACTTATTGGTCCCCGCCCAGATGTAAGTGACTCCAGCCGGTGGTGTCGTGCCCTGCAGCGCAGCGACAAAGCCTGGATTTGGGTAACCCGGTCCTTGCGGTCCCGGTACTTGATTACCGGTCCAGGTATCGTGGAAATCTCCACGGTTGTCCCATGGATCGTCGCCCCACGGCGGTTCGTTCCAGAGCTCGACCTGGCCTGTAAGCCCGGCTGAGGCAATGGCGCCGGCCAGGAAGCTAGCATATCCCGCGAAGGCGACCACTGAAGGGTCAGTTGGGCTTGAGGTCAAAGCCGGCGGATAGAGAAGCTCGTTGATGATGTATTGCGTGGTTGTGTCCGCCGGTAGCGATGAAATCAGTCCCGAGGCCAGGGTTACTGTTGCGTGGGTCCCGTCAACCGGAGCTACGGCAATGATCAGTCCACCGGCATACGAGTGGGTGCGGGTCATGTATGCGTTCGAGGACCTGAGGATCGTGTCGTAAAAGGCGGATATCGAGGCGATGGTGTCACCGCCGACGCCAGAGGCAAATTGAAGAGTGAGACTGGTCGCACCGGCCGGCGCTCCTGACGGAACTACGACGGTAAGAATCTGGTGGAACGGTGGCCCGTTCGCTGCCAGCATGGTTGGATGAATTCCATAAGTTGCGGCGGAGACAAGGCCAGCCGCGCAATCCGCTTGCAGGGCGTACTGCGGCGTTCCGTAGGTGTTGTCAGGAGGAGCAGTTTGATTTTCATTGCCGCTCCATCCGCACTGGAAGCGACCGTGGGTCGCACCAGCAGCCGCAGCTAATTGAAATTCCCAGCTATTGCCCTGGGACAGGTTGAAGCCTAATCCGTTGACCGCTTGCGAAGCAGGAATGACGCCCAGAAACTCAATGGTGGTGACTGCGGCGGGCGCAGTGACGGATTCGGATATGTTGAAACTGGTGCTTGTTTTCGAGGTCAATTTTGGACTGCTTGCCAACAACTTGTATCCGCTTCCAACGGCGCTTATGGTCAGATCATCAAAGGTCGCGACGCCTTTCTGCGCGGCGACACGTAGTGTTCCGTTGAGCCCGGCAGAGCCTTTTAGCGAGATGGTCACCAGGTTGGTGGCGGAGGTTACGACCGCTCCGTTGGCATCCTGTATCACTACCTCGATAGCTGGAGAGATGGTGGTGTTCGTCAGCGCATTCGAAGGTTGCCGTGCGTAGGCCAGCCGTATGGGGGTGGGTGATTGTTGTGCTCCACCCACGGTTCCCAAAAGAGTGAGGAGGGTCGCGACTAAACGCAATGTGGCTTGTATTCGCAGACAGACCTCTACAGATTGCACAATTGTGGGTTAGTGGTCCTATCGCTCTTAGAGGTAGTTGGACTTACTTAGTCACATTGACCCAGACGACGGCACGTCTATGTCATCGGGTGTCTTCCAACGGTTACTTAGTCCTTCGAGTGCAACTAAGGTGTTAGCCGTGTGACCGATGCGCTCCGCTTCGGTCGGGATGACAAAGTGGAGGACGGTGCTTTCAGTCGAGTGTGGTTTGTGGACGGAGGGACCGCAGATCCCTCGGCTTCGCTGCGCTCCAGGGCGCTTTCAATGAGACAGCTGGCGAGCGGATGCCGTTTTTCCGAAGGACTGTGAATCGGCCTGCTACCATGGCTTCAATATCCTCGTGTTCGAAGGACATTCGCTTGATACAGCGCCGCTGTTTTCTTCTCACTCTGCTTACGGTTTTCGCACTGCCAGCAAGAACGCAAATCATTCATGCCGGCAAACTTGTTGATGTGCGCACCGGACACGTCGCAACGGATGCTTACATTACGGTCACTGGCGAGAGGATCACCGCCATCTCTTCTTCGCCGCCCACCGGCAGCGATGCAGTGATTGACCTGAGCCGGTACACGATCGTTCCTGGCCTCATTGATGCGCATGGACACATCCTCGCCGATCCGACGACGCAGTCTTCCACGTCTTACCTGATTACCTCCGCCCCGCAGGCGACGGTCCGCGGAGTCGCGAACCTGCAGTTGTGGCTTAAGCATGGCTTTACGGTCGTCCGCGATGCGTGCGAATCGTATTCTTCGTATCCGCAATTTGCGCTTCGCGAAGGAGTGGAGAAGAAGCTCATTACGGGGCCACGCATTATCGCGGCCGGCAGTTGCATATCGCTCACCGGCGGTCATGGCGACTCCGATCGTCTCTCGCCCGACAAGCCTTCCCTGAATGAGCCCAATCAGGTCGACACCGTCGACGATGTAAGCCGCATTGTCCGTCGCGACATAAAATTTGGCGCTGACTGGATCAAGCTCATGGCGACCGGCGGGGTGATGGATCCAATCAGCGACTACCGGGTGCAGGAGTTGAGCGACGCGCAAATGGCCCGCGCGGTCGAAGACGCGCATCGCGCCGGACATAAAGTGATGGCGCATGCCGAAGGCACCGTCGGCATCAAGGCCGCGATTCGTGCCGGCGTCGACTCCATTGAACATGGCACCATGTTGGACGAGGAAGGAGCAAAGATGATGGCGGAACGCGGTACGTGGCTGGTGCCAACACTTTATTGCTTCCAGCACGATTTACAGACCGGGTTGTCGAAAGGGCGTGAACCGAGCAGCATGGCGAAAGGAATTGCCATTGTCAAAGAACAGGGTCCCGCCTTTCAGCGGGCTTTGAAGTATCACGTTAAGATTGCGTACGGCGTGGATGACGATGACATCGACGAGTCGGTCTCGAAGGAGTTTGGCGCGCTGGTGCGGGGTGGCATGACTCCACTCGAGGCGCTGCAGGCGGCGACGATTCATGGGGCAGAGCTGCTGTCGCTGGACAAGGACCTGGGCACGATTGAAACGGGCAAGTTTGCCGATCTGGTCGCCGTGCCATCGAACCCCCTGGACGATATAACGGTGATGGAGCACGTTGCCTGGGTGATGAAAGCGGGCGTGGTGGTGAAGCCGCTCTAACTATTTTGGAGCGGGATCGAAGGACTTCTGGATGAAGGCTACGATGCGGCGGCGGGCATCGAAGCCGTGCCAGGGTTCAGACACGGGATAGCCGAAGATCCCCAGAGCCAATGGGCCATGATCATCACGGGGGTAGGTTATTAAGTCGACGGGCACACCCACTTGACGCAAGGCCCGGTACATCTCTTTCGATTGCCCTAGTGGATCGGTCGTGTCTCCCTCTCCCTGCAGCAGCATGAAGGGCGTGGCGGCTTTGCCGGCTAGTGCCAACGGGCTTTGCCGCCAGGCATCTTCGGGATGCTCCCACGGTTTGCCGAAGTACCAGCGGTCGTACCAGGATGAATCTTCTGTACCGTATTCGCTGTGCTGGTCGATAACGGGCGCGCCGCTGATAATGGCTTTGAAGCGCGTCGTCTTTCCCTCGACGAAGGCAGCCATTTCGCCACCGTAGCTGTAGCCCATCAGCACCATGCGGTTGCTGTCGATGGGCTCGGTCTTGAGCACTGCATCGACCCCGGCCATGATGTCGCGGTAATCGCCACCGCCAAGGTCGTTCTTGTTCGCGGCAGCGAATGCTGCTCCGTAGCCCGAGCTGCCGCGTGGATTCGTCCGCAACACGGCCCAACCGTGACCCAGACAGGAAATCGATCCATGGCGCGTGCGCATCGGCATACGCTCCAAGAGGACCGCCATGCACCTCCACGATCAGCGGTACTTTCTGCGTGGCCGCTTCTGGTGGTAGATACAAACGCCCCTCTATGGTGAAGTCATCGCTTTTCCATTCGAGGTGCTTCGGAGCAACGCTCAACATGTGCTCCGGGGTAAGTGGTGGCGTCTTCACTTGCCTGGCTGGGGATTGCAGGTCCGCGGCGTAGTAAAGCCCGGGAGGGTTTCCTCCGCCACTGCCCAGGAAGAGCCAACCGGTGCGGGCTGTATTCGTCACCGCTGTGGATACATCGGACGGTGGGAGCGCTAAGAGTTGCGGGTCACTTGCGCCTGGGGAGAAGCGGGCGACCTTACCGTGGAAGCCGAACTCAACCTGCTGCACCACGCTACCATCGGCGAGTGGAACCGGAGGGCGGTGCCGCAAAGAGCCTTTAAGGCCATCGGTCAGGTTGCGGGTGGTCTTCGCGTTGGTGTCAAAGAGGTAGAGGTCCTCGTACCCAGGAGGCGCATCATGCTTAGCCTGGGCCAAATAGACGATTGACTTTCCGTCAGGTGACCAGGCCGCGAGTCCGATGGTTGGCGGCAGTTCTGCGACCTTCTGCGGTTGGCTCGAGTTCGCAATGCTGACCAGCCAACTGGTCATCGCCGGTCCTAGATCTTGTGCACCATTCATCGCCTCAGCGACGACCAGCAGCCTGGAGCTGTCGTTGGTCCAGGACACATCACGGACGTCCGGTTCGATCGGCACCCGCATCAACGTTCCGGTCTCTACGTTGAGCAGGTACAAGCGAGAGCCGTGAGGATTGTGATTCACCCATTCCGCGTCGGCCTTCGCTTCCTTCTGCGCCTTCTCGCCAGGCGTCTGTGGGTCGTCGGCGATGATTGCGATGCTGCTGCCGTCGGGAGCGATTTTGTAGCGCGCGATGTCGATGGGCAGCTCATCGGAGCGGGCACCTGTTTTTGTGTCAGGCGCATCCTCAGGCTTCGCCTGGTCCTTCAGCGGTAAGGCGTCGGGAAGTTTGGCCTGGTCAACGACTGGCTTGACCTTCAGCTCGAATGCCTTTGCTTCCCCTCCGTTCATGGGCAGGCGATAGAGCGAGGTATGGTCGCCGCGCTTTGCCAGGAACAGGATGCTCTGTCCGTCGGGCATCCATTCGCCGTCGTGCTCGCCCCGTTTGTCCGCGTCCGGGGAGAAGGTGAGCTGCCGCGGGTCTTCGCCATCCACGCCGGTTAGCCAGAGGTGGCTCTTCGCCCCATCCGCAGTTGTGTCCGTAACGCGGATCAGGATGCGCTTGCCGTCGGGGGCGAGGCGAGGATCGCTCATCGTCTTGAATCGACGCAACTGGTCATTATCGGGAAAGTGGAGATTGGAGCCATTCGCGGGGGGTGCGGACGTCTGGGCTTTGACTGCTACGGTGGGTAAGAGGAGCAGCGCGAGGAGAGCACTGTAGACGAAGCCAACCATGCAAGAAGAGTACCAAGAGCTGAGTCTATGGAACGCGTCTGAACCGCACGGCTTGATAGGGCCGGCCGCTAAGCTTGAGCTTCGTGTCCCCGCTAAACGTCCCTGACAGCGCGGTCACCTTCATCTCCCATGGATCGATTAACTCTGCCGTGAATTTTCCGCCGGGAAGAGGAAACTGATAGAAGATGGGCTGGTGGAAGTCCATGTAGTAGATGATTTCTTCGGTCACTTTTCCCGTGGGATCGAGGGTGGAAGCATTCAGGTAATATGCCGCGGGCTGCGCCTCAAGCCCCGCACTTCTTGCTTCCTTGCCGACGGCGGTTTGCTCCAGCAGATTGCGCAAGAAGCCGATGCGCTGTGGGCTGGTTCCGTGCAGCTTGCCTCCATGCGACCACCACAAGGTCGGCGTCGTGTTCTCGTCCAACGGTAGATCAGGGTCGAGATAGGTCTCACCGTGGGTGACGTAGCAGCCCGCGATCACCCCCAACCAGAAGCGCCGCGTCATCTCCTCGCCGGAGAGGTTGCCCCAGCGGCGGTTCAGATTGCCCTCATACATCACCTCGTCAAAGCAGATCGGTTTCTGCCATGCCTTCAGCCATTGCTCGGCATCCTCAAACTCAGCGGTCTGCAGGCTGGCATGCGTCACCCACGCACGCCCGTAGTCGTACATCACGTTCCCATAGTGGACGGAGCGCAAGTGGCGCGCGGGATCGTACTGCTCCACGATGCGAAAGAAGCGGTCGAAATCCTGCACGGACTTCGCCTTCATGAAGTCGTACTCATTGGCGAGGGACCACCAGATGTTGCGATACGCGGACAGCCGCGCCAGCACGTAGCGCAGGTAGCGATCATCTTCTTCCCGCGACATCGTCGCGTATCCCCAGCGGTCGTACGGATGGAAGAGAATCAGGTCCGCCTCGATGTTCAGCGCGCGCAGATCGGCAATGCGCTCCTCCAAGTGGGCAAAGAACGCGGGTTTCGGGCGGGCAAAGTCATGCTTCCCTGCAGCGTCGCGCTCAAAAGGATAAAACGGCGGTTCATTGTGGTTGTATTCGTAGCTCTTGGGGAAGACGCACATGCGAATCTTGTTGAACGGACCAGCGCGCAGTGTCTGTAGCGTTTGTTGTTGCAATTCGTTGCCTTGATGCACCCATGCGTAGCAGGTGGTTCCGAAGGGAAAGAAGGGCGTGCCGTCGGCATAGGCGAAATGATGGGTGTTGCGCACGGTCACCGGTCCGTGCACGGAGGGGAGCGCGGCAATGCAGGTGAAGCTTCCGGTCTTACCCGAGAGATCGGAGACGTTCGAGGTGGTTGCATAACTCCACTCGCCTTCGGCGTCGGGCATGAAGCGAAGCTTGTATTTCCCTGCGCCATCGTAGAAACCATCGACTACGACGGTCCTGTGGCCCAGGGCAAACGTCGCCGTCCATTGCACTTCAACGAACGGATTCCCCGTGGAGGGACCTGCCAGGACAAGTTCAAAGACTTCCCATCGATGGACCGGCGCATGACCGGTCTCGGCCGTGATCGCAGCGGCAGAGCCAAGTGCAGCGATTGCGCCGGCGGAAGTAAGCTTCAGCAATTCACGTCGATTCATCCGACTCACCTTGAGACCTTGCCTCTATCTCTCTTTGGTCCACATCCGATACTGGGTGGAGAACCGCAGATCCCTCCGCTCCGGTCGGGATGACAAAGGGTGGGGTGGCACACTCCCGGAATAGTGCCCCCTGGAATAGTGAACTGGCGATGTGCCTACAGTTTTAATTGTGCCCGGGAACGAATCGCCTTATAGGGACACTTGCGCTCGAACTCGGCGAAATTGACTTTGATGCCCAGGCCTGGGGCGTCCGGCAGGCGAACCCGGCCATCTTTCTGGATGGGGTAGGTGCCGTCAGTCATCTCGACGAATAAGTCGTTATCCGCCCCTTCGCATTCGTGGATGAGGAAACTACGGCACACCGACATGGTGGACATCGAGGCCATGTGGGCGATCGGCCCGCTGCATTGGTGGGGGGCCACCTCCACTCCGTAGGCCTCCGCCATGTTGGCAATCTTGCGCAGTTCCGTTACTCCGCCGGCATGCATGACGTCGGGCTGAATAATTGCGGCACCCCTGACATCGAGCAATTGCTTGAACTCGAAACGTGAGAAAAGGCCTTCGCCGGTGGCGATCGGGACTGGGCTCTTCGCCGCTACTTCCCCCAACCCTGCTGGGTTCTCACGCAGGGTTGGCTCTTCCATGAAGAGTGGATGATAGGGGGCGATAGCATTGGCGAATTGAATCGCCGAGCGCACGGTAAAGGTCTCGGCACACTCGAGCGCAATATCGACGTGGGACCCGAAGACCTTGCGGATGGCGGCCAGTTCCGCGACATCCTGATCGATGCGCTCGAGTTCGGTCGCCGCCAGCGGCAGGGTGTACTTGACTGCCGTCCAGCCCTGATCGCGCGTGCGCGCTGCGAGTTCCGTGACCGCAGCGATGTCCCGCTTCCCTGCCGGGATAGACGCATCCCAATGGGTGAAATAAACGCGGAGATTGTTCTGGATTGGGCCACCAAGCAGCGCGTACAGAGGTACGCCGAGGCGCTTGGCTTCGATATCCCAAAGCGCCATGTCGATGGCGGAGAGGCCAGTCATCAGCGCGGGGCCGTTGCGCCAGCGCGTGGCGATGTAGTAGACGCGATCCCAATGCGCCTCCGGCCCGGCGGGATCGAGGCCGACATATTCGGGCTCCAACCAGCGCAGCACCGCCTCGGCTACGTCGGTACGGCTTTCCAGGGTCGCTTCGCCGAGTCCGGTGATCCCCGCGTCGGTGTGCACCTCGACAAACATCAGGTCGCGCCACCGTACAGAGACCTTGTGGATTTCAAAGCCGGTGATTTTGACTTTCCCGAGCGGGGCCGCTGTTTGAAATGCTGAGGCCACAGGAACGGCTGCAAGTCTCTTGATGAAAGATCTGCGGTTCACAGTCCGGAATATATCGCACTGCGAAGGCGATGCGAAAAGGGGTATCTTGGACAGGCTTGCATTGTGCGCATACGGAGGACTCGTTCATGGGACACAAGTACGCCAACATTCTTGAAACCGTCGGCAATACGCCCGTGGTCAGGATCAACAAACTAGGACCGGCGGGGATTAACCTGTTTGTCAAAATCGAGGCCTTCAACCCTCTCGGCTCGGTCAAGGATCGCCTTGCCCTGGGGGTGATCGAGGATGCAGAGAAGACCGGGAAGCTCAAGCCAGGTCAGACGGTCGTCGAGGCGACCAGCGGTAATACGGGCATTGGACTCGCCATGGTTTGCGCGCAGAAAGGCTATCCACTGGTGGTCACGATGGCAGAGACCTTCAGCGTCGAGCGACGGAAGCTGATGCGGTTCCTGGGGGCCAAGGTGGTGCTTACTCCCGCGGCGGGCCGGGGTTTCGGGATGGTCGCCAAAGCGCTGGAACTGGCCGAAGCACATGGGTGGTTTCTTACCCGGCAATTTGAGAATGAAGCCAATGCGGATATGCACTCGCGAACAACGGCGCAGGAGATATTGGCGGATTTCAAAGGAGAGCGGCTGGACTATTGGGTGACTGGATTTGGCACGGGCGGCACGCTGAAGGGCGTGGCCCGGGTTCTGGCCAAGGAGCGTCCTGAGACCAAGATTGTGGTTTGCGAACCGGATGACGCGCCCATGCTCTCAAGCGGGGTGGCGCAGTCGCGGAACCCGGACGGATCGCCTGCTTCGGCACATTCCGCGTGGAAGCCGCATCCGATGCAGGGGTGGAGCCCGGACTTCATCGCGAAGCTGGTGAGCGATGCTGTGGATACGAAGGGTGTGAGCCAAATCCTCCGCATCACCAATGCAGACGCGATGCGTTGCAGCAAGGATCTGGCGCGGCAGGAAGGGATCTTTGTGGGGATCTCCTCGGGCGGGACGTTTGCCGCGGCGCTGAAAGTCTGCGCCGAGGCTCCTCAGGGATCGACAGTCCTGTGCATGCTGCCGGATACGGGGGAGCGGTATTTGAGTACTCCGCTGTTCGCGGATGTTTCTGTCGACATGACGCCGGAAGAGGTGGAAATTTCGCGCTCCACTCCGAGCGCCTGGCTGCAACCTGCAGAGGTGAAATGAGCAAACAAAAGACGATGAGCAGGTTCGAACTCGAGGAGGACGGCGGGACCGCTTACCTCGAGTTTGAGCTGGATAACGTAGGGTGGATTACGCTGTGGCACACCGAGGTGCCCCAGGCTCTGCGCGGTCGCGGTATCGCTGGGACGCTGGCCAGGACGGCGCTGGAATATGCTCGCGACCATCAGTTGAAGGTGGATGTGGTGTGTCCGCTGGTGGCGGGCTTTATTGCAAAGAATCCGGAGTTCCAGGGTTTGGTGGGGAAATAGGGGTTAGTGATAGGAAGAGGCGCGTGACATTCTCCGCGATGCACCCAGAAGGACGATTCCGGAAGACCAGGTGCGGAGATCGCTTCTCACTTCACCAAGATTGTCTCTAACCCCCACTGAAATGCAGTGAAAGCGATCGTTGGGCTTCGCCCATCATTTTCGTCCCACGTACGCTGGTGCGAACGTGGGGCACCCGTCGATTCCCTCCGACGAGGTTGTGGAACGGACTTTGAGGGAAGTCTCTACGGAATTACTAGATATTGTTCCAGCTTTCCGTCGGGCATTTCGTAGGTTGTCACCCTCAGGTCTCGGTCGGGAAAGGTCGCGGTGAAGACCCGGAACATCATGCCACCTCGGGCTTCGGATTTGGTTTCTTTGAAGGTGAGCGGTGAGCCTAAGGGCTTCAGACTGGAGGCAAAGTCCTCTAACGTCTGCTGGTTGAAATATGCATTGGCATAGTTGGTGAACAGGTTGCGGTCGATGTGCCCGTCGGCAAGCCCCTTAAAGATAGCGAGCGCCTGCGCCTCTGGTTGGGTCGGGGCGGGCGTGGGAATGCCGAGGACGATGGGCATGATTCGATCTGCAATCGATCGGGCGGCCTGCGTGGCCATCTCATTGGTGAGGACGACTATGGCCGCGCGGTCGTCGGGAAAGACTACGTTCTCTGAAACAAATCCCGAGACTTCTCCCGAATGCTCAATGATCTTGTGGCCCTCGCGCTTGCCTAAATCAACTCCCAGGCCATAGCCGGTATCGGTACCGCTCTTGAGCAGGACGGGCTTGAACATCTGCTCATACGAAGCTGGTTCCAGCAGTGATCGATCGATCAGACTGATGTCCCACAACGCCAGATCGTGGGCGGGCATGGCAAGCTCTCCGGCGGCAAACATCCACCCCGCGCCTTCCTGGGGCGAAGGCCGAGCCGGCCCAAGTGCGTGGCGCTCGTAGCCGGTGGGGTCGGTTGCCGGCAGTTTGGCGGCATCGGAGTCGTAGACGTTGTCCATGCCCAGGGGAAGAAAGACACGTTTTTTTAGCAGGTCGATCAGGGGCATACCGCTGACCTGCTCCACGATGCGGCCTGCAATCACGTAGTTGGTGTTGGAATACTGCCATTGCGTGCCTGGATCAAAGTCGAGCGGCCGCTTGGCCCATACGTCCATGATGTGCTGGGCGGTTGTGGGTACCATCATGGAGGTCATCACGTAGTCCTCAGGCCAGAAATCCTGGTAGCCGGAGGTGTGCGAAAGCAGCATGCGGACGGTGACCTCGCGGGCCCGGGTCAAATCAGGCAGGTACTTCGAGACTGAGTCATCCAGGGTCAGCTTGCCATCCTGCGCCAGCAGAAGAACAGCAGCCGCGGTGAATTGCTTGCTGATCGATCCGACGGAGTATTGCATTTGGGGCGTGGCTTCCATCGGCGGCGAGAGCCGGGCCTGGCCGTAGGCCTGAAGATAGGCGATGCGGCCATCCTTGACCACAGCAATGGAGGCGCTGGGAACCCTGGTGGATGACAGAACCTGGCTGACGGCAGCATCGATTCTTGACTTAGCTTCTGGCGAAAGCTCAGCGCCGGCCGGCGGGGCTGCGGTGAGCAATACAAGCGTGAGAAGGAGTAACGATTTCAGCATGCTGGCTCTGAGAGTCTAAACTACTCCCGACTCATTGGAGGATCTGGAATGCTTACCCGCAGAGAGTTCAACCGCCTGGCGATGGCCGGGGCAGCCGCACAAGTGGTTTCGCCGCTGTTGGCGCAAGGGGGCGATCGCAAGATCGGCTATTGCATGATCGGCCTGGGCCGCATTTCCATGGGTCACTTTATGCCCGGAACGCTGGCCAGCAAGAACTCGCGGGTTACCGGAATCGTGAGCGGGCATCGGGATAAGGCGTTGGCCCAGGCGGCCAAATATGGCGTGCCGGAAAGCTCTATTTACAGCTACGAGAACATGGACCAGATCAAGAACAATCCGGCGATCGATGCGGTGTACGTGGCGTTGCCCAACAGCATGCATGCGGAGTACACCATTCGCTCCGCGCGCGCAGGCAAGCATGTGCTGTGCGAGAAGCCAATGGCTACGTCGATCGCGGATTCGCTGGCGATGATCAAGGCATGCAAGGAGGCGAATAAGAAGTTGATGATCGCCTACCGGTGTCATTACGAACCTACCAACCTTCGCGCGATGCAGCTTATCCGGGACGGAAAACTGGGGAAGATCCAGGCGATTGAGAGCGCCAATGGTTTCCGGGAGAAGGCTGGGGAGTGGCGGCTTGACCGCAAGCTGGCGGGCGGGGGGCCGTTGATGGATATGGGGGTCTATTCACTCAATGCCTGCCGGTATCTCACGGGCGAGGAGCCTACCGATATCAAGGCTTTTTCTTCCGTGATCGATCATGATGGGCGATTCGATACGGTGGAGGAGAATGTGTCGTGGACGATGAAGTTTCCTTCGGGGGCGTTGGCTAGTTGCAACACCACGTATGGCGCGTCGATGAATGGGTTCTACCGGGTGCACGGGTCGCTGGGTTTCTTGTATGCGGAGCCGGCGTTTCCCTACGAGGGACTTCGTCTTACGGCCCAGTACGTTGACGCGGCGGGTGGGAAGCCGACCATCCTCGACGAGCCTAACCCTAATAAGGATCCTTCGCAGTTTACGGCGCAGGCGGATTATTTCTCGAAGTGCATTCTGGAAGATAAGACGCCGAAGACAGCGGGAGAAGAGGGTTTGCTCGATATGCAGTATATGTCGAAGATTTATGAGTCTGCCGGGTTGCCGGCGCTTTAGATCCGTTATGGTACTTGCTATCGAAAAACATTTCCAGGAGAGGTCGGCTGAACCGCAGATCCCTCGGCTTCGCTCGGGATGACAAAGGGTAGGGTTGTGCTTTCATTGGGATTTGTTAGGTGGGATGTGAACAGCAGTCCCTCCACTGCGCTACGCTCCGGTCGGGATGACAAAGGAGAGGGCTGTGCGTTCATTGGGGTTTGCCAGGTGGGATGTGAACAGCAGTCCCTCCACTGCGCTACGCTCCGGTCGGGATGACAAAGGAGAGGGCTGTGCGTTCATTGGGGTTTGCCAGGTGGGATGTGAACAGCAGGTCCCTCCACTACGCTACGCTTCGGTCGGGATGACGCTTCTGTTTGGGCTTGGGGTTTAGCGTAGTGGAGGGACCTGCTGTTTCACTCTTGGGTTCGGCCGGGGAGCGGCACGACTAAAGTCGTGCCCTGATACAAAGCAAGCGACACACAGCGGGGGGGCTGCGGTTCTTCTTCGGCATCTGCGAAGGAACGTGGCGCTCGTAATATCAGCAAGAGCCGCCGGCGATGGAGGGGATTACCAGGACTTCGTCGCCGTCTTTGAAGGCGTATTCGTCGTTGCCTAGAAAACGGATGTCTTCTTCGTTGACGTAAAAGTTGATGAAGCGGCGTACCTTTCCATCGTTGTCGCGTAGATGGGGCTTGAGCGCGGGGAAGCTGGTCTCAATTTCAGTGATCAATTGGGGCAGATTCTGGGCTGCGGATTGGATCTCCCTCGTGCCATTGGTGTGCTTCTGGAATGCATTCGGCAGTACTACTCTAACGGACATAAACTTCCTCTCTATCCTGCGCAACTCTATCCCGCTCGACCAGGGCCTCAAAGTCAGCCAAACGCGGGCGAATCGCCTGCTGTTGTTCGTACTTGCCCTGAAGCACATCCAGGGTCTTTAGACCGTTGCCGGTGATCGCCATCACGGTCAAATCGCCTGGGGCAATCCGGCCGTGGGCATAAAGGCGAGCCGTGACCGCGGTGGTCACGCCTCCGGCGGTTTCGGTGAAGACACCTTCGGTTTCGGCCAGTTCCTGGATCGCGGAAACGATCTCCACGTCGGAAACATCTTCTGCCCAACCACCGCTTTCGTTGATGGTGCGGATGGCATAGGGACCGTCGGCAGGATTGCCGATGGCCAGCGAGCGCGCTATCGTACTCGGCCGCTGCGGCTCGTGATGCGCCAATCCGTTCTTCACCGCGTGCGCGATGGGCGAACAGCCCGTGGCCTGCGCGCCGAAAAAGCGCACGTTCTTTTTTTCGACCAGGCCGAGCTCGATCAGCTCGCCAAAGGCTTTGCGGATCTTCGCAATCAGGGCGCCTCCAGCCATGGGGACCACGACGTTGTCTGGTAAGCGCCAGCCCAACTGTTCGGCAATCTCGTATCCCACGGTCTTCGAGCCCTCGGCGTAATAGGGGCGAAGATTGACGTTCACAAATCCCCAGTTGTAGCGCTCTGCGATCTGCGAGCAGAGCCGGTTCACCTGGTCGTAGTTGCCGTCAATCCGTACCAGGTTCGCTCCGTAGACCAGGGTGTTCAGGATCTTGGCGGGCTCGAGGTCCGTAGGCACCAGGATGTAGGTCTTCAAACCCAGGCGCGCGGCGTGGGCGGCCACGGCATTGGCCAGGTTTCCCGTCGAGGAGCAGCCTACGGTGTCGAAGCCGAAGATCTTGGCCGCGGCGAGGGCCACCGAGACCACACGATCCTTAAAGCTCAACGTGGGCAGGCACACCGCGTCGTTCTTGAGGTAGAGATTGGTAGCGCCGATGCGCTTGCCCAGGCGTGGGGCAGCCATCAAAGGCGTCATGCCGGAGGGAGTGGTTGGCACGTAGTCGTCCGGCACCGGCAGCAAGGCCTGGTAGCGCCACATGCTCTGCGGCCCCCGGGCAATCGTTTCGCGGGTAAAGGTTTCTTTGGCCGCGGCCAGATCGTAGGCTACTTCAAGCGAGGAAAAACACTCGTCGCAGGAGGAAAGCGGCCCGTTTGGGAAGCGCTTGCCACATTCCCTACAGCACAACTCGTAGAATGATGCCATCATGCCCTCAATTTGAGAGCGACAGATGCACGGGCACTACGTGACGAACTCAGTACTGCGGTGTTTCATGGAATTAGCGAGATGCGCATAAAGCTGTGCACCCCGAATCTCATGTTCCCCGTTTCTTTTCAGAACGCAGGAGAGAGTTGACACCATACTCCTGGTTTGCCCAGGCAGGTTGTCGTGGCGTCACAGGGCCCGTCCCTCAGCCACTCTTCATGAAATTCAGGCTCGCTCACAAGGAGCAAACTTGAATACTCGATTTTTAGCACAGTCGCCTACGCGCCGCAAGGGGTCGTTTCGGTCGCCGGCGAGACACTTCCAGCCAACAAGGCAAGCTGGAAGTGCATCTGATTGGTAACATTAGTAAGTAAAGGACATCAGAGTACCCAGCCTGCTGAGGGTCTGGTCCGCCCCAGAATCGGAACGTGAATGACGGAAGCCAGTCCACAGTCCGCCCGCAGTGCATGGCGCGAGCGGGTGCAAGCGCTTAAGAACGTGCCGCCAGTGCTTGGCATTTTGTGGCAGTCGGGCCCCGCCGTGGTTGTTTGGGGGCTACTGCTGCGTATCCTGGTGGCTGCCCTGCCGGCCGCGATTGCCGGCGTGGCGGCGCTGATTCTTAATGGGGTACAGCACTACTTCAGCCACCAGGGAGTCCCTCCGCATTTTTGGTGGCTGGTGGGTCTGGAAGCCGGCCTCAACGTGGTGAACGGGCTTCTGATACGGGGCATCGACTACAGCGATAGCCTGCTCGCCGACCGCTACACCCACTTTGTCAGCATCCGGGTGATGAAGCAGGCGGCGGCACTGGACCTGACGACCTACGAAGATCCCGTCTTTTATGACCGCCTGGAACGGGCGCGGGTGCAGGCCACCGATCGCCTAGCCATGATCCAGCAAATGGGGCGGCTCTTCCAGCAGACCCTGACGACGTTGATCTGGACCGGAATTCTGCTCTGGTACTCGCCGTGGCTGGTGCTTCTGCTGGCGCTCGGCGTGCTCCCCACCTTTTTGGGGGAAACCCATTTCGCCTTCCTCGGGTACGCGAAGAATTTCCGTCAGACGCCGGCCAAGCGGCAAATGGATTATCTGCGCCAGGTGGCTGGCAGCCGAGAAGGCGCTAAGGAGCTCAAGCTTTTCAACCTGAGCCCTTTCCTGTCCGACCGCTTCACCGAGCTGTCCAAAGGTATTTATGAGGAGAATGTCGCCCTCTCGCGCAAGAAGCTGATCGCCGGCGGTCTGCTCGGCGTGATCGCCACCCTTGGCTACTATGGCGCCTATGCCTTCGTCATCTGGCGCGCGGTCACGGGCAACTACAACAGCATCGGCGAGTTCTACTACCTGACCAATGCCATTATTCAGGCCTCCAGCAATCTGCAGCAGGTGTTCTCTACTGCTTCGGGCATCGCGGACCAAGCGCTATTCCTGACCGACCTGCTGGCTTTCTTCGAGATGAAACCGACGGTGGTCTCGAAGCCGGATGGATTGCAGATGCCGCGCCCCATTCGCCGCGGCTTTGAGTTTCGCAATGTCAGCTTTGCTTATCCCGGCACCACCCGCCGCGTATTGAGCGACTTCAATTTCACGCTGGAGCCGGGGCAACGAATCGCGTTGATCGGAGAAAACGGCCAGGGCAAGACCACCGTGGTGAAGCTGATTACCCGGCTTTATGACCCGACCGAAGGCCAGATACTGCTCGATGGCGTTGACCTTCGCGAGTACAAGCTGGAAGACCTGCATCACGAAATTGGAGTCATCTTCCAGGACTTCATGCGTTACGAAATGACTGCCCGGGAAAACATCAGCGTGGGCCGGGTGGAAAGCGAACACTCGCAGAGCGATATCGAAGAGGCGGCGCACAAGAGCCTGGCGGAAAGCGTAATCGCCAAGCTGCCCGGGGGCTATGATCAAATGCTGGGCCGCCGCTTCGAGAATGGGGTTGAGCTTTCTGGCGGGGAATGGCAGCGGGTTGCTTTAGCCCGCGCTTACCTGCGCGACGCTCAACTGCTGGTGCTGGATGAACCGACGGCCGCGCTCGACGCCCGCAGTGAGCTCGAAGTCTTCGAGCGCTTCGCCGAATTGACCCTGGGGAAAATGGCGCTGCTGATCTCGCACCGCTTCTCTACCGTGCGCATGGCTGATCGCATCGTCGTGCTTGAGGGGGGAAGACTGGTGGAAGAGGGGACCCATCCGCAACTGATGGCGCTGGGCGGGCGCTACGCAAGTATGTTTGAAATGCAAGCGGCGAGCTACCGCTGATTCCAAAGAGAGAAGACTTATGACCGACACTGTATCCGGCTCCGGCCAGGCCCTTACTATTCCCCCGGGACATGCCTACACCGCCGAGTCGTTACGGAGTTACGCGGATCGAGTTGCGCCCGGGTGGCACGTCGCGCACAAGCCGGAGGGCGCGGGAAGTTTTGGACGCCGCATCGACGCCACCGCGCAGTCGCTGGATCAACTGTATGTGATTCTCGATGCCAGGCCTGTGCCCACGTACCTTCCGGGTGAGAAGCTGGATCCGCTGCTCGAACTGCGGCAAAATCCACGCCTGTTGCGCTCGGTGGTTGTCGAAGTTTCTACCATACGGAAGAAGCTTGGACGTTTGCCCCGGTCCGTGCGCGACCACGAAAATGACGAGCCGCGCATTGTAACCGTGGCTGACGCCTATCTGCAGGCGACCGGATCGGAATATCACGCCCACGCGATCAAGATCTTTATCGACCAGGTGCAGCAACACGATCCGCTGGAGCTCAACGAGCTATGGGCTCTCGCTCCCGTGCTCAAATTCCTGCTGCTGGAAGAGATCATCATGCAGGCCAACGAGGTGCTGCAGGATGAAGCCTCGCACACCGAAGCCGGCGCTGAACTGCTGAAGACGAGGATGAGAAGCCTGCGCGACATCGGCTATGCCGATTGGTTCACCCTGATCGAGCCGCTGGTTGTCTACGACCCTGTTCTGCAACAGGATCCCGCCAACGCGTACCGGTTCATGGACTTCGACAGCCGGGAGTCCTATCGCAAACGGGTTGCGGAGATTGCACGCTACTCCGATTGCACGGAGTTGGAAGTGGCCAAGGCAGCACTCAACCTGGCCCTGGAATCGAAGGAAAAACACCGGGTAGAAGACCCGCGCCTGCGCACCCGGCGCGCTCATGTTGGCTACTACATCATCGATCGCGGCTTTCCTCAGCTTGCTTCCCGGGTCGGCTATCGCCCGCGTTTCATTGACCGTCTTCGGCAGTCGATCTGGAACAACGCAGACGATTTTTATATTGGCGGGATTCAGATCATCACCGTGGTGCTCATCGGCTTGATTCTGGCTCCCCTGGTGCCAACGTACCCGATTTTCGGCGGCCTCACGCTGGCCTTCGTGCTGTTATTGCTCCCGGTGACGCAGGGCGCCGTGGACCTGGTGAACAACACGGTCACCGCGATTTTCAAGGCTTATGCGTTGCCCAAGCTCGACTTTTCGAAAGGTGTGCCGGAGCCGTTCACTACCCTGGTCGTAATACCTACCCTGCTGATGAAGGAGAAGCAGGTACGCGAACTCTTCGACGATCTCGAGGTCCGCTACCTGGCCAACCAGGATCGCAACATACACTTTGGCCTGCTCACCGATCTTCCCGACTCGGTCACGCGCCCGCGGCAAAACGACACAGATCCCCTGGTCGAGCTGGCCATTCAGCTCACCGACGAACTCAACGAACGCTATGCCACTGCCGGAGCGGGATCGTTCTTCCTGCTGCACCGCCACCGCATCTTCAATGCACGGCAGGGCGTGTGGATGGGCTGGGAACGCAAGCGGGGTAAGCTGCTGGATCTCAACAAGCTGCTGAAGGGCCAGTTTGATCCCTTTCCGGTGAAGGCGGGAAATCTCAGCGCGCTCACCCATGCGCAATACGTCATCACCCTGGATTCTGATACCCAGCTTCCCCGAGGGACGGCGCACAGCTTGATCGGCGCGATGGCACATCCGCTGAATCGTGCGGTGATCGATCCCGAACTGCGCATCGTCACCGAGGGTTACGGCATCCTGCAGCCGCGTGTGGGGGTGAGTGTCCAATCGGCAGCGCGCTCGCGCATGGCCTCGATCTACTCCGGGCAGACGGGCTTCGATATCTATACCCGCGCCATTTCTGACGCTTATCAGGATCTTTACGGGGAAGGAATTTTTACCGGCAAGGGCATTTACGAGATCAACGCGCTGCACGCAGTGCTGGATCGGCGCTTTCCGCGCAATTCCCTGCTCAGCCACGATCTGATTGAGGGATCGTATGCGCGGGTTGGGTTGACCACCGATATTGAGGTCATTGACGATTACCCATCGCACTACAGCGCCTACACGCGGCGCAAGCACCGCTGGCTGCGGGGCGATTGGCAGATTGCGCAGTGGCTCTTCAGCAAGGTTCCGGATGAATCGGGCCGGTATGTTCGCAATCCCATTGCTACGATTTCGCGCTGGAAAATTTTCGATAATCTGCGCCGGTCGCTGGTGGAAACGTCTACCTTCGCACTGTTGCTCGCGGGCTGGCTTGGGCTGCCTGGCGGAGCGCTTTATTGGACGGCGTTCACGCTGTTCCTCATGTTCGTGCCTACGCTGGTCCAGTTTGTTTTTAGCGTGGGTCGCGCCTACGTCACAAAGTTACCCGGCGCCATGCGCGATGCCGTCAGCGGGTTTGGCCAGGGTACGTTCATCGCCCTGCTCACCCTGGTTTACCTACCTCACCAGACGCTGCTCGCGCTCGACGCTATCATTCGCTCGCTGGTCCGGAGCTTCATCACCGGTCAGCGTCTGTTGGAATGGGAAACCGCAGCGGAGGCCGAAGCGTCGTCAAAAAGCCGTACGCCGGTCGATCGCTATCTCGCTCTGACACCCCTGGTCGCGCTGGTTGTCGGAGCGATTGTCTTTCTGCGACATCGGGAATCGCTGCTGGTGGCGCTCCCAATCCTCATCCTGTGGGCCCTGGCGGGAGGCATCACCGCATGGCTGAATAACCCTCCGCAGCAGGCCAGGCCGCAGCTCACGGCCGAAGAAGATACGTTCCTGCGTCAGCTCGCGCTGAAAACCTGGCGCTATTTCAGCCAGTTTGGCGTTGGGAGCCATAATTACCTGATTCCGGACAATGTCGAGGAAGAGGGCCTGTTCGAGGCTGGACGCGTCTCGCCCACTAACTTTGGACTTTTGCTCAATGCCCGGCAGGCAGCGCACACCTTTGGATATTTGACGATCCCGGAATTTATTGAACTGACCGAGCACAGCTTGCAAACGTACGACAAGCTGGAGAAGTTTCGCGGGCACATCTACAACTGGTATGACACGCGCACGCTGGCTCCTATCCGTCCGATCACTATCTCTTCTGTCGATAGCGGGAATCTGGCGGCTTCGTTTTATACGTTGCGAACAGGTTGTCGAGGGATGCTGCGTCAACCGCTGCTCGACCCCAGTTTGTTTTCTGGTATTCGCGATCATTGGCAGCTGCTCACGAGCTTGCCGGATGCACCCGCAGGATTGAAGGACCTGGCGCCGCCGGCTTTGAATGCAGGCACAGACGTTTGGATCGGCTGGGCCCTGGCCACAGCTGAGTCACCCGAGTTGAGTGTTTCTGCTACGGGGGAAGCAGCCTGGTGGCTGGCGGAAACTCAGCGCCGCATCCGCGCGATGGTCACGATCGTTCGCGATTACATGCCTTGGATGTTGCCACAGTTCGCGCCGCTTTTTGCTTTGCCGCAGCTGCAGGGGATGGCGGATACTGCTGCGACGGTGCAGACGGGAACGGCCAGTGGTTTGGCCGCCGACCTGGATGCCCGTATTGCGCGTGCCTCCAGCAGTCTTGCTTCCGATTCTCCCCTGGTGGTGCTGGCCGAAGAGCTGCGTTTGGCCTTAGGCTCGTCCCGCGAAGGACTGAAGGCGCTGGCCAGCGAATTGAAGAGTCTGTCTTCCGAGGCGATGCGCTTTGCAACCGAAATGGACTTCGGGTTCCTGATGGATAAGTCGCGCCTGCTGCTCTCGATCGGATATGAGATCGAGCGCCAGCATCTGCATCAGGCTTGCTATGACTTGTTATGCAGCGAAGCCCGTATTGCTGCGTTTATTACTGTGGCTAAAGGAGAGGCTCCGCAGCAGAGCTGGTTCAAACTTGGCCGGATTCATACTATGGCTTACGGGCAGCCTGTGCTGATCTCGTGGACAGGCACGATGTTCGAGTACATGATGCCGAACATCTGGATGCGCAGTTATCCCGACACGCTGGTGTCGCGCACGCTTAGCGGCGTGGTTGCGATTCAACGGGCTTTTGGGAAAGAGCATGGTATCCCGTGGGGGATTTCGGAATCGGGTTGGGCAGGCATGGACGACCACGGCCATTATCACTACCAGGCGTTCGGGATCCCACAGATCGCTCTTAAGTGGGACGCAGTGGCGGGACCTGTGGTTTCGCCCTACTCCACATGCCTGGCTCTGGGAGTCGAGCCGGTGGAGGCACTGCGCAATCTCAAGCGCATGGCTAAGATGGGCTGGACGGGGGCTTACGGTTTCTATGAGGCGGCGGATTACCAGGAGTCCACCAAGAATCCGAAGCTGGTTCGGGAATGGATGGCTCATCACCAGGGGATGTCGCTGCTGGCAGTGCTCAATTTGCTGTATGACAACATCGTGCAGGATTGGTTTCATGCCAATGCGCACCTGGAGGCTACGCAGTTATTGCTGCATGAGAAGCCGATGCATGAAGCGGCGCTGCGGGCGGAATTTCAGGCGGCGCAGCCTCGGAAGAAGGCCAGTTAAGAGGCTGGGAAAACGGACTGCGCTCCCACGGGATGACACCTCCGTTTGGGGGTTGTGGTTTTAGACGGGGAATTTGGGAGCACCGACAGGCGCACCGCAGATCCCTCCACTGCGCTGCGCTCCGGTCGGGATGACAAAGGGGAGGGCGGCGCTTCCATTCAGATTCGATACTGCGGATGAGGAACAGCAGGGCCCTCCACAGCGCTACGCTCCGGTCGGGATGACACCTCCGTTTGGGGGTCGTGGTTTTAGACGGGGAATTTGGGAGCACCGACAGGCGCACCGCAGATCCCTCCACTGCGCTGCGCTCCGGTCGGGATGACACCTCTGTTTGGGGGTTGTGGTTTTTAGACGGGGAATTCGGGAGCGCCGACAGGCGCACCGCAGATCCCTCCACTACGCTGCGCTTCGGTCGGGATGACAAAGGAGAGGGCGGCGCTTCCATTCAGCATTCGATACTGCGGATGAGGAACAGCAGGTCCCTCCACTGCGCTGCGCTCCGGTCGGGATGACAAAGGAGAGGGCGGTGCTCCCATCCAGCATTCAATACTTTCGATGTGGAACAGCAGGTCCCTCGGCTTCGGTCGAGATGACAGTTCTGCTTGGGACTCGGGTGCTGGTACCTAGACGCCTGTTTGGAATCTCAGACGCGAGCGCTGTCGTTTTCTTCGTTCTTATCCAGCGCGTCTTTGACTCCGCGCACTAACGCTTCGGGATTGAATTCTGCGCGGATGATTTCGTCGGGGCAATCGCTCTCGATGGAGACTCGATAGTTACATACGAAGGCTACATGCTGCTCCGGCTGAGCCTTCCTGATCTGGTCGCACAGCTCCTGGGCGCTCTGGACCTTCGCATCGGCCTCGACATCGATTAATACCAGGTCGTAGTCGCGGTGGGCTACCGCATCCACTGTTTCTGTGGAATAGATCGAAGACTCCACTTCAAAGCCATGCATGCGGAGGATTTCGTCGCGCAGGACCATGATGTTCGCCCGGCTGCTGACGTGAAAAATGCGCTTGGGTCCATTGCTCGCTGTATCTGTTGCTTGCATCAGCTCTATTTCACCGCGTCTGTCTTGACTACAGCAGTGTGCGGAAGCCCGATCAACGGGACCAGCATATCTTCCTTGCGATGGATCAAGGTGGTCGCGTTCAGCGAAGCCAGCTCGAAGCCATGTCCATGAGTGATGGCATCGGTCGGACAGGCTTCCACGCAGTAACCGCAAAAGATGCAGCGGTTGTAGTCGATGTTATAGACCTTGGCGTAGCGATCGGAGCTTGAGATTCGCTTCTCCGCGGTGTTCTCGGCCGCCTCGATGTAAATACAGTTGGACGGGCAGGCCGCTGCGCACAGAAAGCAGGCAACACATTTCTCCAGGCCATTCTCATCCCGCTGCAGGACATGTGCGCCGCGAAAGCGATCGGCAAAGAAAGCACCGCGGTTGGGACCTGGCCCGTCGGGGTAGTTCTCCACCTCGGTCGGGTTCAGCATCTCGCGAAAGGTGATGCTCATTCCCTTCGCCACTCCCGCTATGTTGCGCACAATGGACATAAGACGAGTATACGACGGCCTTACGCGGTTCGGGGCCGCCAGAGCCTGAAGGCGAGTCCGATCCATACGATGCCGCAAAATAGTTCGAACTTGGATAACGCCTGAGTCGTGGGACGCGCCGCCTGGTTGAAATGGGTCAAAAACAGGATCCCGACGCCCAGAGAGATAACTCCCGCCAGGCCGAGGAGGAGTAAATTGGCCGGCTCCCGGCGCAATTTGATGGCTAGTGCGATCTGAAAGCATCCGTTGCCCAGGGCGTGGAGCCCGGCCAGGAAAGCGAGGGATTGGGGAGTCATCAACAACGAAATGCCGATGTACACACCGAGGAGCAATTCGAAGCAACTTTCACAGAGCGTCAACCGCCAGAGATGCAAGTGGTGCTCCAACGCAAAGCCGGTCGCCACGCCCAGCAGGAGGGCATTGCCTAAGACGAAGGAGCCGAGCAGAAGGCTCAAATAGACGAGGGTGACCGGGTCAAAGAAGAAAATGCCCAGGAAACTGCTGGCAAGAAAGAGGACTACGGCAAAGACGACCGCCAGGCCCCCTCTCACTGCGAAGGTCCACCAAAACATTCTCAGGTCTTGTATGGCTGCTTCAGGATTCATGCGACTGCTTCCGAACCATACCTGGATGGCCGCTCGGTACGACTGCCGCGAAAAAAGAAGTAGATGACGACGCTCACCACCGCGGCATAAGCGCACCAAAGGGAAGTAAACTCGTATCGCCTTACCACCATCACGACCAGGAGACCGACAAAGTTAAGCCATGCTAACAAGACCAAAGGGCGAAAGCCGGAAAAGAACAACGAGCCGCAAGTGGCAGTCACATAGAGCATCGCGACCAGGGTTGTCGTGGTAATGCGGTTCAGATAAACGATGCCGTGATCTCCGGCGGAAACCTGGAGGGGATAAGCGATCAGCCCCCACAGCAGGTAAAGCATGAGCCCGCCGCCTAAGATGGAGAACCCGAGCATGCGGCGCCGCCGGTCCCGGGTTGGCTCGATCAGAAGAACGCTCAGCGGTAAAACAAATGGCAGTAAGCCCTGGGCATATAGGACGAAAGCGGCCCCGGCGTCATGCGCCACGATAGGCGGCATTTTATGGTCGAGCCCCAGCCAGACAAACCCCTCGATAAATTGATGCAGGGCGAAGAGCAAGGGCATGGCCGCGAACAGCAGCTCTCGCCTGTGCTTCACCTCGGTGAGTGTCGCTACCCCGATGGCTCCGAGTATGGCGCTGCCGACAAAATTGGCACTTGCTGAAAAGCACACGAAACCCTCCGCCTGGGTACACACGCATCATAACGTGAGGCTGGACGGAGGATTCGGTGAGATATCATTTGTTGCGGCCGCTGTGACGGTCGGGGGTCTCACCGATCTCAGGAGCAATGACCGATGTATGCAGAGCGTCACACGCGGAAGAGATTATTCCTGGCATTCTGGCTTTTCGTTCTGAGCGCCATCTCTTTCCTCGACCGTACGAATATTTCGATCGCCGGACTCCAGATCAGTTCTGAATACGGGCTGGGGAACCAACGACTCGGGTGGATTTTTAGCGCGTTTCTCATCGGCTACGCGGGTTTCCAAGTTCCCGCCGGATGGCTGCGCATCCCGGTTTGGGCCACGCCTGGTGATTACGCTGGGGGTGGTGTGGTGGGGCGTGGCCACTGCCCTTACTACGCTCATCCCTCCCGGCATATCGCAGGCGGTGGTGCTCCTCATCGGCATCCGTTTCCTGCTGGGCGCCGGGGAAGCTGTCATTTACCCAGCAGCCAACCAGTTCGTGGCCCGCTGGGTGCCGGTGCAGGAACGCGGGTTCATCAACGGGCTGATCTTCGCTGGGGTGGGCGCGGGGAGCGGTCTCACGCCGCCGCTGCTGGCGTGGTTTATTCTGCATCACGGTTGGCGGTCCGCGTTCTGGTTCAGCGCCGTGATCGGCGTGATCGCGGGAGCGGTGTGGTGGTGGTTCGCCCGAGACACTCCGGAAGAAGATCCCAAAGTCTCGCCTGCCGAACTGAAACTCATTCGTGAGGGCATCGCGGAGAGTGCCGCGCCGGCGGGGTCGGCGCACACGGCTATTTCCTGGGGAGCCATCCTGCGCCGCCGCGATCTGCCGGCGCTGATCATTTGCTACTTCGGTTTCGGTTACACGGCCTGGATATTCTTCAGCTGGTTCTTCCTCTACATGGCGCAGGTGCGTGGTTTCAATCTCAAAGCCAGCGCTCTGTTTTCCATGCTCCCGTTCCTTTCGATGACGATTGGCTGTCTCGCCGGCGGAGCGTTGAGTGACCGGCTTACACGCGCGTATGGGCTGCGCACCGGCCGCTGCGGCCTGGCTTCGGTGGCGTTCTTCTTTACCGCGGTCTTCCTGGTACTCGGATCAAGAGTGCAGAGCCCGCAGCTTGCGGGAGTCATCCTGGCTGGTGGTGCGGGGGCGCTGTATGTCTCGCAAAGTTCATTCTGGTCGGTGTCGGCGGATATCGCAGGCCGCAGTTCGGGCGTCTTCTCCAGCATGGTGAACATGGGAGCGCAGGTTGGGGGCGCGGTGACCGCGTCGCTCACGCCCTGGGTGGCCCAGCGCTTCGGCTGGACTACTTCGTTTGCCATCGCCGCTGCGCTTGCGGCCCTGGGTGGGGTTCTATGGATGACGGTGCATCCTGAGCGGCCGCTCGAGGGGTGAAGATGCGATATCGGTTCTTGCAAGCTGCTTTGGTTTGGTTGGTTTTTGCAGCGTCTGCGTTGGCTGCGGATGTGCCAACCCAGGATGGCATTGTGTACGGCGTGGCGGATGGCCAGCAGCTGACGATGGATTACTACGCTCCCAAGGGTCCCGGGCCTCACCCGATCGCGATCATCATCCACGGCGGGGGCTACCAGAGAGGCAACAGCAAGAGCGGCAGCGAGGCGTATTGTGCCGATTTTCTTGCTCCCGCAGGGTATGCGGTCTTCTCCATCAACTATCGACTCGCTCCGAAATATCCCTACCCCTATATGGTGTACGACGTGGAACGGGCGATCCGTTTCATTCGCCACAATGCGAGCCGTTGGGATGGAGAGCCGAATCGCATGGCGCTGGTCGGCGGCTCGGCGGGCGGGTTTCTGAGTAATATGGTCGGGCTTTTGAATTTGCCTGGGGATCCCGCTGCGGCCGATCCTGTGGATCGTGAGAGTGCACAGGTGCAAGCCGTAGTGACGTTGTTCGCACAGAGTAGCTTCGCTACCGTGCCACTTAATGCGGATGTGCACGCGTTGCTCGATTCGCTGATTAAGGAAAAGGGCGAGGTGGAGGCGCTGAAGGAGGCGTCCCCGATTACGTATGTGTCGAAAGGGGACCCGCCGTTCTTGCAGATTCTCGGGGATAAGGATGAATACATCCCATTCAGTGAAGCGACCAATCTGGACGCGGCGCTGCGCAAGGTTGGGGTGAGGAGTGAGATCATCCGCATTCCCGGAGGAATGCATGGGACGGGTGGATGGCATAAGCTTCCCGGCGTGCCGAATTGGGAGGTGCAGATGGTGGAGTGGCTCAACAAGACATTGGGGCATCATGGACCGGTTGGCGAGGGTGTTCGTAAGCGCGAAGTGGGGAGCTAGGGCCGCCCCTCAGCTTTTTGTTTTGTATCGGGGCTTGGGCCTCTGCCACTAAAAAAGCGCAGAGCTAAAGAGTCTGCGTGAGAGCCCCGCGCTCGTGCTCGAGAATTCGGGAAGGCCGACGGGCGCACTGCAGATCCCTCCACTGCGCTACGCTCCGGTCGGGATGACAAGGGGGAGGGTGGTGCTTTCATTCAGATTCGATAGTACGGATGAGGAACAGCAGGTCCCTCCACTGCGCTTCGCTCCGGTCGGGATGACACTTCTGTTTGGGGGTTGAGGTTTTAGACGGGGAATTCGGGAAGGCCGATGGGCGCACTGCAGATCCCTCCACTCCGCTACGCTCCGGTCGGGATGACAAAGGGGAGAGTGGTGCTTTCATTCAGATTCGATACTGCGGATGAGGAACAGCAGGTCCCTCCGCTGCGCTACGCTTCGGTCGGGATGACACTTCTGTTTGGGGGTTGCGGTTTTAGACGGGAAATTCGGGAGCACCGACGGGGGCACTGCAGATCCCTCCGCTGCGCCTTCCCGAATTCTTGAGCACGACCTTTGGGGCTCCAAAGTTTGCAGGTCGAGAGCTGTGGTATCCCACATCTCGCGAAAAACGAGCGAGATGTGGGGCACCCCTTGATTGGTGGCTGGGACAGGGCCTAGAGCCCTGGATTGCGCATCCGTACCGAATAGAGGGAGTGGTCGGTTAGCAGGTAGAGGGTGCGGCGATCTTTGCCCCCGAAGAGAATGTCGTGCGGACGCTCGGGCACTTCGATACTGCCTAGAAATTTACCAGTGGGTGAGTAGACAAAAACCTGGCCGGCGGCGAGATAGACGTTTCCGTCCGCGTCCTGGGCCAGGCTTTCTCCGCCCTGCTCTACAAAGGCGGTGATCTGCGATAGCGATCCATCGGGGTTGAGCAGGCCTCGATAGGTGCGCTGCTCCGATTCGTTGGTGGCGTAGAAGGGTTTGCCTTCCGTTCCCTTCACCAGGCCATAGGCTTCGAGGACAGGCGCCCATTTGGTGCCGAAGTATGGCTCACCCTGCACGATGGGGGCATTGGCCGGAATAAAGAGGGTTCCATCTGGAGAGATGAATTGATAAGTTGTGCGGGTGCCAAGGCCCTTCTCGAACATCTGTTGCAGTGACGTATACGTATAGGGTTGGGTCGCAGAAAGCGTCTCCGCGAAGTCGCCATTGAACCAATAGTCGACCGGCAGCGCCGCAGTGAGACCGGGACGCTCGACTGCCGGCTGTAATTGCAACAGATTCAGCTGAGGTGAATCGGGGCGCAGGGCATAGGCAGTTAGATCCTTGCCACCCGAGGCGACGACGATGAGGTCGCCTGCCTTGTCGAAGACAAGATTCACCGGATCGATGGGAGCATCACTAACGACCGCAGCGTATTGCTGCTCAGGCGACCAGCGGTAGATGCGCTGGAAATGGGCGTCGACAAAGTAGAGCTGCCCCGTTGCATCGATAGCGGCGCCGGAGATGTTGTAGAAGCCGGTGGCGAGACGCTCGACCCGCGCACCTTTCTCCGTGAGGTTGGAGGTCGATTGGATCGCGGGGATCGGCTTGTTGTCTGACAGATCAAGCCAGGCGAACTCGCGATCCCGCACCTCAGCATGAAGTGTCTGATCGACGATGGCGTTTTCAAAGGGCACCTTGTTGGATCGCACCGCTTGCCGACAAGCGCCGGAAGCATCGCACAGGCCGATGGAGCTGTTGGCGTCCACGTGCACGTTGCGGAAATGGATGTTCGCGGAATCGGCCACTCGCACTGCGTAAGGGAAAGGCTTCTCCATATGGGTCACGCGGTAGCCGTGATAGTTGGCGATGGTGAGGTCGCTGGAGTGGTCGATTTCGAGCGAAGACGCATCCTGGCTTTCGCCGCTCTCTTCCTCCGTCTGCAACGCGTAGAGCTGCCAATTTGAGACGTGGTCCAGCTTGATCTCCGCGCGCACGTGATGCTCGCTCGATAGCTCATAAACAAAGCCGGGGACGGTGGTGTTCGAAATCAGGATACCGGCCTGTGCGAACGTGTCCGGGGTCCAGATGTTGGCAAAGGTGCCGCCGCCACCATCGACCCAGAGGCTGGGGTACTGCGAGTCCCATTTGCGATGAGGGTTGGGATCGGCGCTGTGGGTCGCGTTATAGGGATTCGTGCGCGTGCCATCGGGCGCGTTGGTGCCATGGCCGCCCAGGAATCGGACATCGTCCACCAGTGAGTCTTTGCCGGAACGCCAGAGAAGGGCGGTCGCGCGGGGATTGAATCCTCCGGTAAAGATGCCGAGGCCGGTGATGATATTGGCTCCTCCGGGAGGCGCGAGCAGCAGCGGTTTAGGAGAGCCGGGGCCCTCAAAGCCAGGCGTGCCATCGTTCAAATCGAATTGCGCAGTGCTGGGGTGCAGGCCAATCAGAACCGTGCCGGGGCGAAGCGTGAGGGTGTCGTGGAGCAAGTAGCGTCCGCTGGGGAAATAAAGCGCAGTGTGGGTGTCAATTGCGTTCTGCAACGCAGCGGTGTCGTCGGTGAGGCCATCGCCTTTGACGCCGAGGGAGCGGATATTGATCCATGTGGCAGGGTCAGGCAGCGGGGCAATCGCAGGTGACGTGGGTGGCGGCAAGGTGGAAAGCGGTGTGGGCTCAAAGCGGGTCTGGATTGCCGCGGGTGCGCCTGGATAGGCCAGACTGAAGCCGTGGGAAAAAACACGGACCTCATACGTATCAGCAACCTGGCGAAATTCGCGGCCGCTCTCACGCAACTTCGCAAAAATGGGCACGTGGCTACAGAAGACATTCTCGAAATTTATTTCCGTCATGCGGCTGGCATCATTGCCGATAAATACTGCGGGGCCGCTGATGTTCTCGAAGCGGCTGTTCTTGATCCAGAGCTGATCGGAGTAGTGGGGATCGATCGAAACGGCAGTGGGAACGTTGCGGAACTCGTCATGGACGAGGGTGAGGCCGGCTTCGTTTTCGCGGATGGCGGCTTCCCGCTGGCCGTCGAAGGAGGAGTCGATGAGGGTGAATTGCCAGGCGGGTGAGGGTTTGCGGGCCATGATACCGAACTGGCCGCCGTGGAAGTGGAGGTCCTCGGCTTCGTTAGCAACCTCATGCACTCCGGCGAATCCAGAACCGATGGAGAAGTCGATGTGGCTAAGAAAGGCGTGCTGTGCGGCGTGGAAGCGAATGGCGACAGCGCCGGAGTTGCCCGGGCCGATTTCGAAGTCGACGTTACTGATGGCGGAGTAAAAGGTGCCTGGATTGGCGTCAGGCACGTCGTTTCTGGGCGGTACGACTCCCCGCGGGGTAGGCGGCGGGTGGTAAAACGAATCGGACTGGGCCCCCGCCGCCTGCTGGCCGGGGGCGCGCGCCGGCGAAGAAGAACATGTAGGCTATGCCGTCCTGGTAGCCCGGGGTGTTTTCGCCCAGCACAAAGACGGGTCGCTGGGCGCCATAGCCAATGAGGCGCACGCCAGGCCAGAGGTAGATGGTGCGACTGATACGGTAGCGGCCTTGAGGGACAAAGACGATGCCTTCGCCTTTGGTGGTCTGCAGCTTATCGATGGCCGCCTGAACGGCGGCGCTGTCATCTTCCTTGCCGTCGCCGTGGGCGTGAAACTCCTCCGCAGTGAGATAGACCGCCGCCGGGTCTTCGAGGCGCGTGGGGTAGGTCGACGCGGCAGAGCAGGTCGCTGTATACAAGAAGAGTTACGAGCAACGAGAATTGTTGAAGCGCATCTTCATTGGCTTTTCTTACTTAAATCTCCCCGACCAGTTTATCTGCGCGGCTTGCAATCAGCTTTGCGCAGGCAGATACCACATTGCGGTATATAGGCGTTTTCCTTTGACAGTTGTGTACCAACTTATCTATAAAGTTACCCTCTCCAATTATAGAAAAAACATACGGGAGAAACTGAAAGGTTTCTGTCTAAGAGACTGCAGTGTTGTAAACAAAGGGGTTTCACACTTTTCGGAGGTCACGGGACCATGAAGATTAAGAAGACACCAGCTCTCGCAGCTGTATTCGTCGTGCTGTTTACCTTTTGCGCTGTGGGCGTCGCGCAGGTCACAACAGGCAGCATTCTGGGCACGGTTCGCGATGCTTCCGGGGCGGTTATCCCCGGCGCATCGGTCACCGTCACCGATACCGGCAAGGGCACTACGTCGGTCAAGCAAACGGATACAGAAGGAAACTACAGCGTTCCTTACCTGCTTCCCGGCAGTTACAACATTTCGGTTGAGATGAAGGGTTTTAAGCGCAGCATTGCAGAACAATGTCGTGGTGGATATCGACCAGAAGGCCCAGGTTGATCTTTCGCTTGAGACCGGTGGCGCTAACGAAACCGTGGAAGTGACCAGCGCGCCGCCGCTGATCGGCTTGACAGTTCGGAGTTGGGCGAGGTCGTGGGCAAGCGCGAAGTGCAGAACCTGCCCCTGAACGGCCGAAATTTCGCACAGCTGGTCTATCTTGTTCCGGGGGTTACTACGGGCCAGGCGGGTGAAAACCTCTCCGGCTCCAGTTCCTTCAATCCTCGCGCCGCTTCAGACTTCAATGCTCTGGGCAGCCAGGCAAATACAAACGCCTGGATCGTCGACGGAATCGTCGATAACGAATACACCTTTAACACCGTCATGGTGCAGCCGTCGGTTGAATCGATCGCCGAGTTCAAAGTGCTGACGGGATCGTACTCGGCCAACTACGGCGTGGGTGCGGGCGTAGTCTCGGTGTCGACACGTTCTGGCGCGAACGCCCTGCATGGCGAAGTCTTTCTCTACCTGCGCAATAGCGCGGTCGATGCGCGCAATTACTTCGCCCGGGTGGGCAGCGCGGTGCAGAAGCCTGCTTATCGCCGCGGTCAGTTTGGCGGCGCAGTCGCGGCAGCGATTATCAAGGACAAACTCTTTTACTTTGCCGACTATTACGGCCAGCGATCGCTGAAAGGCATCGTCAACCAGAACAATGTTCCGACGGCGGCGGAGCGCGTCGGTGACTTCAGCGGTTACACAAACACCAGCGGCGCGCTGATCCCGATCTACGATCCGCTCTCGACGGTGGCGTCCGTGAATGGCTCCGGTCAAACGGTTTATACTAGGACCCAGTTCATGGGCTGCAACGGTGGCCAGCCAAACGTCATTTGCCCCTCACGCCTCGATCCTGTCGGACTTAACCTTGCCAGCATTTATCCGTCTGCCGACCGGCCCCGGAAGCTTCAACAACTTCGTCTCAACCGCCGACCAGATCATCGACGACAACGGTGGCAACGCACGTGTGGATTACCACTTGAGCGACAAGGACTCCATGTTCGGGCGTTTCAGCTACGAGAAGTTCGTGCAAAACGCTCCCAACCCGCTGACCGGCGGTCAGGGTACCTGCTGCCTTCCGACGCCGCCGACCGCGGCAAAGCAATTCGACCTCGGACCCTACGTGGCCGGTATCCAGCTCACGACACTGATCGCACAGGGACTCGCTCTGAATGAGACACACGTTTTCAGCCCCTCCCTGTTCAACGAGTTTCGCGCCGGCTACTCACGCACCAATCCCTTCACGACGCAGTCGGATTTTGGACACAACTCGTCCACTTCGCTGGGTATCCAGGGTTTGAATATTTCTCAATACACCACCGGCTTGCCTAACCTCACCATCGGCAGCGCCTGCGGTAACGAGTTCACTTGTTTGCAGGGCGGCACCGCTTTCCTGCCTGCTCACCCGGTACAAACCGACATTCAGGTAGAGGACACCTTCTCCTGGACTAAACAGAATCATTCTTTGAAATTCGGTTTCCGCTACGTCCGTGTTCTGGCTTCACCGTTCACCAATACAACCACGCGCGGCGGGCTTGACCTTCAACGACAACTTCACGAACAGCGGCACGGCAGCCGCGGGCGGCGCCGGCCTGGCATCGATTCTGCTCGGCTTTCCCAACGCGGGCAGCCGCAATTTCCTGATCAAGCCGTACTACATCACCAACGTGCAGTACTCCGGCTTTGTCCAGGACGATTGGAAAGTTTCTCCGCGCCTGACGCTGAATGTTGGCTTGCGTTATGACGTATTCACTCCCGACGTGGAGAAGGATAACCAGCTGGCGAACTTCAACGAAAATACGTTGGTCTTCGACTTTGCCGGCCAGAACGGCGTTAGCCGCACAGCAGGCATTCAGACCCGCTACGGCGACATTGGACCTCGCTTCGGCCTGGCCTACGACCTCAACGGCAAAGGATCGACCGTGCTGCGGGCAGGCTTCGGTATTTCCTACTTCCCGGACCCATTCTCGGCTTCCGATGAGCTGGGACAAAACCCGCCCTTCACTATTTCGCAAACGTTCTCGAGCCCGGCAACCTTCCCGTTGCCGACCGCCTTTGCACCTGCCAACCAGTGCACGGCCAATAATGTGACGGCAAGTTGCCAACCGATTCTTAGCAACCCGTTCCCGCAGGGTGCGGTTGCTCTGCCGCTTTCCTCTCTGACGAGTACGACTGCGCTGAATGCGGCGCATCCGGCACTCATAGGCCATTCGCGGCAGAACCAGACACCCAACATGCAAACCTACACTTTCGGTGTGGAGCACCAGACACTCGGCGGGGTGGTCGGCGTGGCTTACGCCGGCAGTCATAGCGTCCATTTGACCTACGCTTACAGCCCGAATGAAGTCGGACTGATTCAGCCGGGCGGCCCTACTTCGCAGACGCTGCGCCGGCTCTATCAGCCGATCAACAACATCTCGACGTGGGTACAGGAAGACATGATCAACGCGTCGAACTACAACAGCCTGCAGGTGAACTACAACAAGCGGTATACCCACGGGTTGACGTCGCTGATCAGCTACACCTACAGCAAGTCGCTTGACTACGGCGGTTCGGCTGCTTCGGGTGGCGGCTCTGCCGGCAACCCACAAACGGTAACCAACCTGAGGGCGGGTTACGGAGCCTCTGGCTTTGATCAGAAGCACCGGCTGGTCAGCAGCGTTACCTACGAACTGCCGTTCGGTACGAACAAGCAGTTTCTTAATAACGGCTTCGTTTCGAAAATTGTTGGCGGCTTCGAGATTGACGCGATCACCACGTACGCCTCTGGCCCTCCGTTCTCGGTGAGCTTGAACAGTGGTGTGAACAGCGGCGCCCCGAGCTGGCCCAACCGGATCGGCGGTCGAGGCAAGATCGACAACGGCACCCCGCTGCGCTTCTTCAATGCCACGCTCTGCCCCATCGGAGAAACATCGCTGCCGAATGGCTCTGTTTGCGCCTTCCAAACACCGGCCGCGAACACCTATGGCAACGTTGCGCGCTCGGTGCTGTACGGCCCCACGACCAAGGATTGGGACATCGGGCTGCAACGGCGATTCAAGCTGTACGAGGATAAGAGCCTGAACCTCAAGTTTGACGCCTTTAACGCTTTCAACACGCCCAACTTCTCCACTCCCAACACGGCCATCGGCTCGGCGCAGGCCGGCCAGATCACCGGCACGGTAAACGACAACCGGGATTTGCAGGCCTCGGCGACGTTCTACTTCTAAACCCGGGCATGGGGGCCTTCGCGGGCCCCCGTGTTTCCAGCTCGGTAATGCGTTATCCTTTCCTTTCTCTCTCCATGCGGAGATGTACCGGAGTCAGGTGCGGACTGGCTTGTCGCCTAGCAGGAAGTCCGGCTCCGTCGCGTCTGTTGCGCAGAGTGGGTGCCACGAATGCAGGTCGAAAGCTGTGGTATCCCACATCTCACATGGGGCACCCGTCGTTTTGTTGCAAGGTAAAGGGGGAACGTAACAATGTCTGATTTTTTTAAGTCGAAGTTCAATCGACGTGGTGTGATCAAGTCAACCATGGCCATGATGGCCGGCGGCCTCATGAGCCGCTACGAGTTGGAAAAAGCGGCGGCCCAGACGGAGCCGGCAGTCAAGAACGTCAATCTGAACTCCAGTCCCTCGACGTTGAAGATTACCGACATGCGCTATGCGATCATCGTCAAGCCTGGCCCCAGTCCGTGCCCCATCGTCCGCATCGATACCAACCAGGGTGTGTATGGGCTAGGCGAAGTGCGCGATGTGGGCGGATATCAATACGCGATGGTGCTGAAGAATCGCCTCGTCGGCGAAAACCCGTTGAAGATTGACTATTTGTTTCAAAAGATCCAGCAGTTTGGCGGCGTATCCCGCCAGGCCGGCGGCGTGTGTGCAGTCGAGATGGCGCTCTGGGATATTGCGGGCAAGGTCTACAACTGTCCGGTGTACCAGATGCTTGGCGGCCAATGGCGCGACAAGATCCGCATCTATGCCGATACTACGGAGTCGGACGACCCGAAGGAGTACGGTAAGCGAGCCAAAGAACGAGTGGCGATGGGGCTTACCTGGATGAAGATGGATCTCGGTATCAACGTGCTCGAAGGCATGCCGGGCATGGTGATGCAGCCTGCAGGCGAGAGCAAGTGGGAACTGCGCAATCAGCCTCATCCCTTCATGGCGACCGAAGTGACTGATAAGGGCATCGACCGGCTTTGCGAATATGTTGCGGCGGTGCGGGAAAACATCGGATACGACATGCCCTTGTCGATGGATCACCTGGGCCACATCGGGGTAAAGTCTGTCATTCGTCTGGGCAAGGCGTATGAGAAGTACAACCTGGAATGGATGGAAGACGTGATCCCGTGGTACTACACCGATCTGCTGAAGCAGATCACCGATGCCAGCCCCACGCCGACGATTACCGGCGAGGATATCTATGAGATCGCGGACTTCGAAAAGCTCTGCAGTGTCCATGCGGTGGATAAGATCCATCCGGATCTTGCAACTTCGGGTGGAATTCTGCGGACGCACAAGATCGGCGACATGGCCTTTGGCTACGGAGTACCGATGGCAATGCACTTTGCAGGGACACCGGTGAGTTGCATGGCCAACGTGCACTGCGCGGCTGCGACACGCAACTTCCTGGCTCTTGAAAACCATTCCCTGGATGTGCCGTGGTGGCAGGACCTGGTGAATGGGCCGGAGAAGCCAATGATCAACCGGGGCTTCATCAAGGTCCCGGAAACTCCTGGCCTGGGGGTGACGCTGAACGATGAGGTTTGCAAGCAACACCTCAAGCCCGGCACGGGATATTTTGAACCGACGCCGATGTGGGACGACGTTCAGTCGATTGACGACGCGCTCTTCAGCTAGCGCTTTTTTTCTGTACGCGCTTTCGAACACCTGCCGTGAAAATGCTTCCATTTTCACGGCAGTTTTTTTGCTCGATGCAGCTTTTGTGATGCAGCTTACTCATCCGTCACACAGCCCAGGGCGGCGCTCTTCACGCTGCGGATGTACTTGGCCAGAGTGCCGCGCTCGGCTTTGTAAGGCGGCATGCGCCAGGCCTTGCGCCGGGCAGCCAATTCGTCATCCGGCAGCGCCACGGAGAGTTCGTTGGTTTTGGCGTCAATGGTGATCACGTCGCCGGTGCGCACCAGGCCTATCGGACCGCCCTCCTGAGCTTCGGGCGTGACGTGGCCGACGATGAAGCCGTGCGAGCCGCCGGAAAAGCGGCCGTCGGTGATCAGGGCAACGTCTTTTCCCAGGCCCGCACCCATGATCGCCGAGGTGGGGGTCAACATCTCGGGCATACCCGGGCCGCCTTTCGGGCCTTCGTAGCGGATGACGAGAACCTGACCTTTGGCAATCTTGCCTTCTTCCAGGGCCTTCAACATTAGCTCTTCAGAGTCGAAGACGTTCGCCGGACCGGAAAACCTGAGCCCTTCCTTGCCCGTGATCTTCGCCACCGCACCCTCGGGCGCGAGGTTGCCCTTGAGTATTTGCAGGTGGCTGGTCGCCTTGAGAGGATTCGATACCGGGCGCACGATCTCCTGTCCGGCTTTCAAAGCTGGCAGATCCTTGACATTCTCCGCGAGTGTCTTCCCGGTGACAGTCATGCAATCGCCGTGCAGCAGCCCGGCTTCCAGCAGCATCTTTGCTACCGCAGGCAGGCCGCCGACGGATTGCAAATCCTCCATGACATAGGAGCCGCTGGGTTTGAAATCGGCCAGCAGTGGTGTTTTGTTGCTGATCTGCTGAAAATCATCAATGGTGAGCGGGACGTTGACCGACCGTGCCATGGCAATCAGATGAAGGACTGCGTTGGTCGAGCCACCCAGGGCGGCCACCACCACCATGGCGTTTTCGAATGCTTCGCGGGTCATGATGTCGCGGGGTTTCAAATCGAGTTCGAGCAGGTTGAGGATGGCGGCACCCGCGCGAACACATTCGTCCAGCTTCAAGGGATCTTCCGCGGGCGTCGAGGAGCTATAGGGCAGACACATGCCCAGGATCTCGATGGCAGAGGCCATGGTGTTGGCGGTATACATACCGCCGCAGGCGCCGGCTCCGGGACAGGAGTGGCGGACGATTGCCTGCCGCTGCTGCTCGGTGATGGTGTGCGTGATAAATTCCCCGTAGCTCTGAAAGGCGGAAATGATGTCAAGCTTTCTGGCCATTTAGATGGCCGGCGCGAATGGTTCCGCCATAGACCATCAAGCTGGGCCGGTTCAGCCGGCCCATGGCGATGAGGCAGCCGGGCATATTCTTGTCGCAGCCGGGTATCGAGACATTGGCGTCATACCACTGTGCGGCCATCACGGTTTCGATGGAGTCGGCAATGAGGTCCCGCGATTGCAACGAATAGCTCATGCCGTCGGTGCCCATCGAGATGCCATCGCTCACGCCGATGGTGTTGAAGCGCAGGCCGACCAGGCCTGCAGCGACTACACCTTCCTTCACCTTCTCGGCGAGCCCGAGAAGATGCATATTGCAGGAATTACCTTCGTACCAAACGCTGGCGATCCCGACTTGCGGTTTGGCCATATCCTGCTCGGTAAGGCCCGTCGCATACAGCATCGCCTGCGATGCCCCCTGCGACTTGGGCTGTGTAATCTGAGAACTGTACTTGTTTAGCGTTTTGCTCGGTTCACTCATAACGTCCAGTGTAACGTTTGTCTTGCGGCAAAGGAGCGTCCTTGAATATGCCCTCGGCGGTCTGGTGGCAGTACGGCATTCTTTATGAGGTTTATCCGCGGTCGTTCCAGGACGCAAACGGCGACGGCATCGGCGATCTTCGGGGTATCGTGCAGCGGCTCGATTACCTCGCCGATCTGGGCATCAAGGGAGTGTGGATCGCGCCTTTCTATACCTCGCCCATGGCCGATTTCGGCTACGACATTGCCGACTACTGCAATGTCGATCCCATCTTTGGCAGCCTCGCGGATTTCGACCTGCTATTGAAAGCCATCCATGACCGGGGACTCAAGCTGATCCTCGATTTCGTGCCCAACCACACTTCCGACCAGCACCCGTGGTTTCTTGAGAGCCGCTCCTCACTCACCAACCCGAAACGCGACTGGTATCTGTGGCGCGATCCTGCGCCGGATGGCGGTCCGCCCAACAATTGGCTGAGCAATTTCGGCGGTCCGGGGTGGACAAGGGATGGCAGCCAGTACTACTACCATTCGTTTCTCAAGCAGCAGCCGGATGTGAATTGGCGGAACCCGGCTCTGCGTGAGGCGATGTTCAACGTGCTTCGATTCTGGCTGGACCGCGGGGTCGACGGATTTCGCGTGGACGTGATGTGGATGATGATCAAGGACGATCAGTATCGCGACAACCCGGTTAATCCCGCGACGTTCTCAGACAGCCCCGCGTCGGTAAGGCTGCTCCCGGTGTACAACACGAATCGGCCTGAAGTGCACGCGATCGTCGCGGAGATGCGGGCGGTACTGGATTCCTATGGCGAGCGCTTGCTTATCGGGGAGACCTACCTTCCGTTTGATCAGCTTGCCACCTACTACGGTCAGGATCTCAAGGGCGCGCAGCTACCCTTCAACTTTCATCTCATGCAGTGCCCGTGGAACGCGGATGCGATTGCCCAGGTGATCAAGGAGTACGCGGCTGCTTTGCCTACGGGTGCGTGGCCGAACTGGGTGATCGGCAACCACGACCAACCGCGTATCGCCACGCGCATTGGCCCCGCGCAGGCACGCACCGCTGCGATGTTGCTTCTTACCCTGCGCGGGACACCGATGATGTACTACGGCGAGGAGATCGGCATGACGGACGTTGCCATCCCGGCCGCGGAAGTGCAGGATCCGGCGGAAAAGAATGAGCCCGGCAAGGGGATGGGACGCGACCCGGAGCGCACGCCGATGCAATGGGATGGCTCGAAATTCGCCGGTTTTACGGCGGGCACGCCGTGGCTACGTGTGGCTGAGGATCATGCGACGGTGAATGTTGCTACGTTGGCTGGTCAGGGTGATTCGATTTTCAGCCTGTATCGTGCGCTCATCGGCCTGCGCAATTCCAATGCGCCCTTGCATAGCGGGGCTATGGAAAATGTGGCCAGCAACGGCCGCGTTCTTCGGTACGAGAGGACGGGCGAGGGGCAGCGGTTTTCGGTCCTGCTTAATTTGAGCGAAGGCACGGAAGCGGCGGCGAGTGATGCAGGCAACGTTTTGGTTTCAACCCATATGGATCGGTCTGGAGAAGTGGTCGCGGCTAGCCTTTCGCTGCGGCCGTTTGAGGGGGTTCTCGTTAGGCTTGACTAGGAGGTCAGCTTTGTCCCTTCCAGGAATCGTGGGGTGCCCCATATCCCCGATTTCCTGTGGAGCTTAGTGGGTTCCATCAAACTCATGCGTCTTCCCTTAAAGAAAGGCGCACACGGTCGTGTTCAGGGCTGCGTACAGGAAATCCGGGGTATCTTGCTCGTTTTTTGCGAGATGTGGGAGACCACAGCTCTCCAATCGTCATTTTTCGAAGGCCGGAAAAGGTTGAGGTTCGTGGTCTCCCACATCTCGCAAAAAACGAGCGAGATATGGGGCACCCCACGATTCTTGGAAGGGACAAAGAGAGATGAGCTTGTTGCAACTTGATTTCCAACGAACAGTTAGAATGCGCTATGTCGAAATCACGCAGGCAGTTTTTGGCCAACGGCTCCCTTGGTCTTTTGGGGATCGCTTTGACCTCTTGCACCCCTGAGCAAAAGACTTCCGAGTTGCCTCCTGGAGCACCTCCTGCCTTTGCGACCGCACCTCCCGTTGGGCCTGAGGTATCTCCCCTGACCTTTGCGGAAGCGGAGAAGCTGGTACAGGTGGAGTTGAGTGACGCAGAATGCAAGCAGGCTGTAAGCACGTGGCGCAGTGGAATGGCGTCGCTGTATGAGAGACGGGTGGGGCCGCGCAAGGTCGCGCTCGAAACAGAGCTGGCCCCCTGGTCGCACTGTGAAGCCGCGTTGCCCGGCCATCCCGCGGGCCCTACACGCAATGTGTTTCTGCGTAGCAAGAGTGACCCAGGTCCACTTCCCACGAGTGACGAGGAAATTGCCTTCGCCCCCGTAACCCGGCTGTCGCGCTGGATCGAGAAGCGCCAGATCACCTCGGAGCGGCTCACCAACATCTACCTGCAGCGAATTGAACACTTCAATCCCACGCTGCTGTGCGTGATCACCCCGACGCGCGAACTGGCCCTGGCACAGGCCAAACAGGCGGATCAAGAGATTGCTGCCGGCCATTACCGCGGACCGCTGCACGGCATTCCGTGGGGAGGCAAGGACCTGCTCGACACCGCGGGCATTCCCACCACCTACGGCGCAGAGCCCTTCAGGAACCGCGTGCCTACGGAGGACGCAACGGTGGTCAAGCGCCTGCATCAGGCAGGCGCGGTGCTGGTCGCCAAATTGAGCATGGGCGCGCTGGCGCTCAACGATGTCTGGTTCGGCGGCCAGACAAAGAATCCATGGCTGCTACAGGAGGGTGCGTCGGGCTCGAGCGCAGGGCCCGGCGCCGCTACCGCGGCCGGGCTGGTGGGGTTTTCCATCGGCAGCGAAACCGGCGGCAGTATCGTAAGCCCGACCATGCGCTGCGGAATTACCGGCCTGCGGCCTACGTTCGGCCGGGTGCCGCGGACCGGCGCCATGACCCTGTGCTGGTCGCTGGACAAGCTGGGTCCAATGACGCGCAGTGTCGAGGACGCCATGCTGGTGCTCGAGGCCATTACCGGCCCTGATGCGGGCGATGTGTCCAGCGTGCCCAGCAAGCTGGATTACGACGCGGGGGCAAAGGTAGAAGGCCTGCGGGTTGGCTACTTTCCCAAATGGATGAAGGAGAATCCGGCCACTGAGGTCGATCGCGCCGCTCTCGAAACGGTGAAGAAGGTGGGCATGGTCCCGGTCGAGGTGTCTATCCCCAATTGGCCCTATAATTCGCTGCAACTGATCCTGTTCGCGGAGGCGGCTGCGGCCTTCGAGGAGTTGACCCTCACCCACGGTGTGGATCAATTGAAGATGCAGGTACCCGACGCGTGGCCCAATTCCTTTCGTCAGGCGCGCTTTCTTTCCGCGGTGGATTTCGTGCAGACCGATCGCTTCCGGCGCAAAGTGGCCAACGAAATGGGACGTCTTTTCTCCCAGGTGGATATGCTTCTGGTTCCCTCTCTGCGCGACGAAATCCTCGACATCACGAACGCTACGGGCCATCCGTCACTTACTTTGCGCGCCGGATTTATCGAGGTGTCCACAGCGCGCAGCGATTGGGCGCCGGACCCGGCCAACCCGCCGGCCAAGTTCTCGCCACCGCGGCGGGTGCCGCACGGCATCACGCTGATCGGCCGGCTCTTCGACGAAGGCAGGTTGGGGAGCGCCGGTTTGGCGCTGGAGCGCAGCTTCGGCGTTGTTGACCAGCGGCCCCCGGGATTCTAATGCAAGTTCTCGACGGCATCCGCGTGGTTGAACTCACAGAGGCGCTTGCTGGACCCTACTGCGCCATGATGCTGGGAGACCTCGGCGCTGACGTGATCAAGGTCGAGCGCCGGCAGAGCGGCGATCAGTCGCGTAGCTGGGGTCCTCCGTTTGTGGGCAGCGAATCGGCTTACTTCCTGGCCACCAATCGCAATAAACGTTCGCTTTCGCTCGATTACGATCAGCCGATGGGCGAAGAGATACTGCATCGCCTGCTGGCTACCGCAGATGTGTTTCTCCTCAACCAGCGCAACCTGGCTTCGATGAAGCGGCGCGGACTCGATGCAGAGAGGATTTGCGCGCGCTATCCGCGGCTCATCTTCTGTGCGATCTCTGGCTATGGACACTCCGGACCCCGATCTGGATTAGCAGGCTATGACATCATCGCGCAGGCGCAGGCGGGGATCATGAGCTTTACCGGGGAACCGGAGGGTGAGCCGATTCGCTATCCGATTGCGATCGCCGATATGGCCTGCGGGCTCTACTCCGCACTGGGGATTCTCGCCGCACTGCTGGCGCGGGAAAAAACCGGGGCCGGACAGGCTCTCGACATGGCGCTGTTCGATTCCCAACTGACATTGCTTATCAACGCGGGCAGCAACTATCTGAATGCAGACGAGTCACCGCAGCGCTGGGGAAATGCGCATCCCAGCATTGTTCCTTACCAGGTCTTTCCCGGGGGAGACGGCCGGCATTTTGTCGCAGCGATTGGTACGGATGCCCTGTGGCAGAGATTTCTCCGCGTCATCGACGCGAGCGAGACGCTGGGCGCGGATGCGCGCTTTCGCACCAATGCTCTGCGCACGGCAAATCGCGAGGCGCTCATTCCTGCCCTATGTGCCATCTTCGCGAAGGCGCCCGCCGACGCGTGGCTGAGCCGCCTCATCGCGGAGGATGTCCCAGCATCCGCTATCCAGACTGTCGGCGAAGCACTCAACGACCCGCAGGCGCTTGCGCGCGGGCTGATCGTCGAGATCAAACACCCAACGCTTGATGTAGCCCGCAGTATCGCCAACCCGGTGCGGCTTTCCTCCACTCCTGTGTTGTACCGGCTTCCGCCGCCGCTGCTTGGAGAACATAACCGTGAGATTCTGCAGGGTCTCGCCTACTCCGGCCAGCAGATTGATCATGCGGTGAGCCAGGGCGCCGTCTGATGGTACCGAGAAGACAGCCGTCCCTTACGGGACTATTCCGATCAGGTCACCGGTAACCCAGGACTGGCGTCCTGGGCTACTTTCAGACGTCCCTACGGGACTTAGTTGGAGAGCATAGTTCTCACGCGGACTCTAATGCCCTGACCATTTTGGTCTGGGAGTGGCACGACTCAAGTCGTGCCTCGACACAAAGCAAAACACGTTAGCGCTTACCGGAAATCATTTCGATATCCAGACCCAGATCGAGCGATCGCGCGCTGTGTGTGAGTGCTCCAACCGAGATGATGTCCACGCCGGTGGATGCGATTTCACGCACACGATCGAGCCTCACACTTCCGCTAGCTTCCACCAGAGCGCGGCCGGCAATCTGCTGCACGCCGGCGCGCATTTCTTCGAGGGTAAAATTGTCGAGCATGATCGTGTCGACGCCGGCGGCAAGGATGGGTTCAATCTGATCGGGATGGTCGACTTCCACTTCAATGTGTGTGGTGTGAGGAAGACGAGCAAATGCAGACCGCAACTGGTCGGTCAAATTCCCTGCCCCGTGATTGGTGAGAGCGGCCAGGTGGTTGTCCTTCGCCAAGACCGCGTCCGACAGAGAGAAACGATGGTTGTGACCGCCACCGCAGCGGACGGCGTAACGCTCCAGTAGACGCAGCCCCGGGGTGGTTTTGCGCGTATCGACAATTCGCGCTTTGGTACCGGTAGTTTCTGCAACATACTGCGCCGTCAGGGTGGCAATGCCGGAGAGGCGTTGGATAAAATTCAGCGCGACGCGCTCCGCCTGCAGAACCGTCTGTGCCTGCCCCTCGACAGTGGCAATTACATTACCCTTGTTGAAATGTTCACCGTCATGCACCGCGAACCGTATAGCAACCGCGCCGGTGATCGACATTGCCATGGTGAAGATATCCTCGCCACACAAAATGCCGTCTTCCCGGGCCACGAGTTGCGCCGAAACTCGAGCGTTGGCAGGAAGCAGCGACTGCGACGTAAGATCGCCCCACGGTGCGTCTTCCGTCAGGGCCATGCGAACCATGGTCTCCATCGCTTGTGGAGAGGGTTTCATTAACATGGAACCGCAACCTTCTGTTCGAAGATGAGTGGATGTTGCCACGCTGGAGAGCTGTGGGGATAGTCCTGGCGGAAGTGGGCTCCGCGTGATTCGCATCGTGCCAGCGCAGCTGCTGTCATCACGCGCGCCAGTGAGAGCAGGTTGGCTGTCTCCCGAGCTTCCACGCTTGGGCCGCGGACACACCATTGATTGAGCTGTTCAAGCGCGCGGCGAAGGTCCTCTTCGTTGCGTTCGATTCCAACTGCGTTCCACATCAGGGTCTGCAGCAACTTGCGATCACTCAGTGGGGAGGGCTTTCCAGCATGTGCGCCAACGTGGATGACAGCTGGTTCCTCCTGCTCAGCCGCCGGCCAATCGCCATCCCGAGAGGAATGCGCGCGGTTCTGCAGCAGGAGATCCGCGCAGCGCCAAGCAAAGACCAGACTCTCCAATAGCGAATTCGACGCGAGCCGATTGGCTCCGTGGACTCCCGTGCATGCTACTTCGCCGACAGCGAATAGTCCCGGAATGGAGGTGCGGCCCCATAGGTCGGTGCGCACACCGCCCATCCAATAATGGGCTGCGGGGGTTACAGGGATCGGTTCTTTGGCCCAGTTCAAACCGCGGCTGCGGCAAGCAGCATCGATGCTGGGAAAGCGCCGGCGAAGGAAATCTTCGCCCAAATTTGTCGCATCCAGCGAGACCGGGCTTCCTTGCTGTTCGGCCATTTGCTTCGTGATTTCCCGCGCGACCACGTCGCGTGGCGCCAGCTCCGCACCAGGGTGGCGGCCCTGCATGAAGCGGCGGCCTTGCGCGTCCAGCAGCACGGCTCCTTCGCCACGCACCGCTTCGGAGATAAGAAAAGTTTCCGGGGTAGCCAGCGCGGTGGGATGGAATTGGTAAAACTCCACATCCGCTATCTGGGCACCGGCGCGAAGCGCCATGGCGATACCATCGCCCGTCGCGCCGGCAGGGTTGGTCGTGTGCAGGTAAAGTTGTCCGGCACCACCGCTGGCAAGAATCACCGCATCCGCTTCCAGGCGATGCTGTTCGCCGCCAGCTGCAAGCACTTCGAGCCCGGCAACGCGATCGTTCTCGAGGACGAGATCGGAGGCGAAGGTGTGCTCCAGCACAAGAATATTGGCGGCGCGGACCGCATGGACAAGCGCCGTCTCAATGGAAAATCCGGTCGCATCGCCGCGCGCATGCAGAACTCGCGCACGGGAATGTGCAGCCTCTAGTCCCCGGGCCAGTACACCATCGGTTTGATCGAAGGCGACGCCGAGATGGATCAGGTCGCGAATGCGAGCCGGACCTTCGGAGCAAAGGACCTCAACGGCAGCAAGCCTGCAGAGGCCGGCGCCCGCGCGCAGCGTGTCGGCAACATGTTCCGCGACGCTGTCGTCAGGGAACATGGCCGCAGCGATCCCGCCCTGGGCCCAACGAGTGTTGCTCTCCGCCAGCTCGGATTTTGTCACCAGCGTCACTTCAAATTCGGTGGAGAGACGGAGGGCTGCAATCAGCCCCGCAATGCCGCTACCGATGACCAGGATTCGCTTTCGCCGCTTCATGGTTGGCCCAATGTGGCTTTGCCCGGCTGCAAACTCAGCATGCGTTCCAGCGCAATGCGCGCTGGAACCGCAATCGCCTCGGGCACGGTGATGCGATTGAGCACCTCGCCTCGTTCGACCGACTCGAGCACCCAAGCGAGATAGCTCGGATGAATGCGGTACATGGTCGAACACGGGCAGATGATCGAATCCAGGCAGAAGATCGTTTGCTCGGGATGCTCATTTGCCAGGCGTTGGACCATATTTATTTCCGTGCCGACGGCGAAGACTGAACCAGCAGGCGCAGCGTTGATGCGTTGGCGTATGAGGTCCGTCGAGCCTGACTCGTCGGCCGCATCCACCACCTCCATGGTGCACTCCGGATGTACGATGACGCGCACATTGGGATGACGCAGACGCGCAAGCTTTATCTGCTCGACCGTGAAGCGCTTGTGCACGGAGCAAAAGCCGTGCCATAGGATCACCCGAGAGTTCTGGAGTGTCGCGGGGTCGCAGCCGCCCATGGGTTTATGCGGATTCCAAAGGGCCATCTCCTCCAATGGAATACCCATCGCTTTCGCGGTATTTCTTCCCAGATGCTGGTCGGGAAAAAAGAGCACGCGTTGCCCGCGGTCGAATGCCCAGCGCAGAACGGCGCTCGCGTTCGAGGAGGTGCAAACGACACCACCGTGCTCGCCGCAAAAAGCCTTCAACGCAGCGGAGGAGTTCATGTAGGTGACGGGGATAACGGGCGCACGGCCTTTGGCATCGGGCGCGGAGCCGAACATCTGTTCAAGCTCCTCCCAGCAATCGAGGACGGAGTCGGTGTCGGCCATATCCGCCATGGAACATCCTGCGGCAAGGTTGGGCAGGATGACCGCCTGATCTGGCCGGGATAACATGTCGGCTGTCTCAGCCATAAAGTGAACGCCGCAAAAGAGAATGGCTTCGGCTGCAGGGCGAGACTTCGCCGCTTGCGCAAGCTGGAACGAGTCGCCCACAAAATCGGCATAGCGAATCACTTCATCGCGTTGATAGAAATGTCCGAGGATTACCAGGCGCTCGCCCAGCGCCTGCCTGGCGCTTCTTATACGAATGTCGAGTTCTGGGTTGGAGGCTTGTCGATACTCCTGCGGCAATGTTCCCTGGTGCGGAGCTCCCACCGGCAGGACGTCGGCCATGGAGGCGCCTGGGCCGTAGCCGGAAGGGGCTTCGTCGAAGTTCCAAGGGCCGTCAGCGAGCTTTGGCGAACAAACTGAATTTTGGCTGCTGCTTCCTAGCGGTTCGCCAATGCGAATCAGCTGGATGGTTTCATCAATCGATCGCACTTTGTTGTCTCCTGCGAGGGCCTAGAGTCTCGAGTTTCGCGCGAGACTGTTTACCTATAGGTTACTGCTCCTGCGTCCACAATACCAATGGCAGGCGAGCACCCGGAAATTTCCTTACGCTATAGTTTTTAGCAAATGGCGATCGAGCTTACTGACCGTGATGTCCTGCTGGTGATCGACGTGCAGAATGACTTCTGCGATGGAGGGGCGCTTGCTGTCCCGGGCGGGCAGGACGTAGTGCCTGTGATCCATCGCATTGCCCCCGCTTTCTCTCATGTGATTCTGACCCAGGACTGGCATCCGCAGGATCATCACTCCTTCGCCTCGAATCATCAAGGACGAAATCCGTTTGAGACTAAGGAGACGGATCACGGCCACCAGGTGCTCTGGCCCGATCATTGCGTGCAAGGCAGCCTGGGCGCGGCATTTCACCCCCACCTGCACCTCGACAACACGGAGCTGATTCTGCGTAAGGGCTTTCGCAAGACCATTGACTCGTATTCCGCCTTTACGGAAAACGACCGCTTGACGCGAACTGGTCTCACCGGATATCTGCGCGAGCGCGGGTTGGGACGCATCTTTCTCACCGGGCTGGCGTATGACTTCTGTGTGCGTCATTCCGCTGTCGATGGCATGCGGGCGGGTTTCGAGACTTATGTGATCGAGGACGCGTGCAGGGCAATCGGCCTGGGGGATTCTATCGCTGCTACTCACTTCGAGTTTAATGAAGCCGACGTGCGTCGCATCGATAGCGGGATGCTGGAATCGGTGTGATCGAAATTCGGTGGTGGTGTTTCCCTAGATTGAATTCGGGATGACCGAGGGCGCACTGCAGATCCCTCCGCTCCGGTCGGGATGACACTTCTGTTGCGAAGGAACGGCCTTGGCAGCGACATTGTTTGCTCGCTTGCACCCATGGTGCTCAGTTACGAGCGAGCCCGGCGCTAAGTTATAGTGGACTTCTTGAAGCCCTCAGTCATCATTCTTGCGTTTAACTCTGTCGACACTTTGGGGGCGACACTGGCCCAGGCGCAGGAAATTTCCGATGACATCCACGTCGTGGACTCGTTCAGTACCGATGACACGGTCGCGTTAAGCCGGCAGTATGGGGCCCAGGTGGTCCAGCATGCTTTCGAAAATTATGGCGCGCAACGCAACTGGGCGATCGACAACCTGACTCCCCGATACTCATGGCAACTGCACCTGGACGCCGATGAGCGGCTTACTCCGGAATTGATCGCGTCGCTGCGCTCGTTGCCGGAGAATCCTGCACACTCCGGCTTTCTGATCGCCCGGCTGGTGCAGTTTCTGGGGCGGCAATTGCGCCATGGAGGTATGTCCCCTACGTGGCATCTGCGGCTCTTCCGCAACGGCGCCGGCCGTTGCGAGGAGCGAAAATATGACCAGCACTTCTACCTGTCTCAAGGTACGACCGGCCAACTCCAGGGCTACATGATCGATGAGATCCGGATGTCACTTTCGGAGTGGACCGCGCGGCATAACCGCTGGTCCGATGCGGAAGTGATGGAACAAACTGCGGGGCTGGATGCGGTTCGCATCCAGCCCCGCTTCCGGGGAAGTCCCCTGGAACGCAAGCGCTATCTCCGCAGCCTGTACAACGACGCGCCGCTTTTCGTTCGACCGTACGCACTCTTTTTCTACCGCTATTTTCTCCGCCTGGGCTTCCTCGATGGCCGGGAAGGGTTCATCTTCTGGACCCTGCAGACGTTCTGGTTCCGCTTCCTGATCGACGCCAAGCTCTTCGAGCAGCGGAAAAACAAAAGGATTTAGAATTCCTATGGAGGGTCCTATGCTCGAAGTCACGGTAGTCATCGGTGGAGCAGTCGTTGCGTTTTTAGCCATGGTGTTTTGGGCGAATAGCGGCCGCTTCAAAAGCGATAACGACACCCACTGACGGGGTTTACGAAACGACGGGCAGCTTGATGGTGAACTCGGTCTTGCCGGGGACGGTGTCCAGTTGTATTTCCCCACCAAACTTGTCGACCACAATATGGCGGACAATGTCGAGGCCCAGACCGGTGCCTTGCCCTGTGGGCTTGGTAGTAAAGAAGGGCTCAAAGATGAGCTTTTTGTTTTCCTCGGGTATGCCGGGGCCATCATCCCCGATGGCCACGCAAACGCTTTCTCCAGCAACCCAGGTACGTACCCGCACGGTACCCTTTTGCGGAGATGCATCGATCGCATTGTCCAGCAGATTGGTCCACACCTGACTCAGGCCGACACCACACGTTGAAATCGCCGGCAGAGTGGGGGCGAATTGCTTCTCGACGTTCAATTCCTTTTGACGAAACTTGTGGCCCAGAATCACCAGGGTGCTTTGAATGCTGTCGTGCACATCGAGCTGGTGGCGCTGTGGCTTGTCTTCATAGGCGTACTTCTTCACTGCTCCGACCAGGTCGGTCACCCGGGAAACGCTCTCTTCAATGGTTCCCACCAACTGCACGCTGGAGATGAGCGCTTCCATCCAGTTCAGAGGGTCGGACAAGGTGTTGCCGGGAAATTCGTGTTGTGCGCATTCGAGCGCCTGCGCGTCGAAACCGATCCCACTCAACGTGGCCGCAAGCTTCCAGGAGTTTTCAATGCCGTGGTCTTCCAGCCAGGAGGCCAATTCATCCTCTGCGTCGGCCTGGTCGAGCGAGCTCATGGCATTCATCTTCTGGGGTTTCAATGCCTGCTCTTGAAGAACGCGCAGGCAGTCGGTCTGCCCTTGCGTCATTACGCCGTCACCGCACATGCGCAGGCTGATTTGTTGAAGGCGGCTCAGGTTCTCTCGCATTTGTGAGGCTGCACGCCGGGCAGCCGCTCCAGGGTTGTTCAACTCGTGCATCAGGCCGGCTGCCATGGTACCCAGCGAAATCAGCTTTTCACGATGTAATTCCTGGGATTGAAACACCTGCAGCCTGCGCGCCATGTTGCCCAAAACCCCCATGCGCACCTGGGGGCAGGCGAACATGAGCTTCCAGAAAAGCTCCTCCCGCAGGTAGACGACGGAGCAGGCCTTGAGCACGGTAATGAAAATTTCTGAGTCCTTGCCAGCCAGCAGGGGAACCTCGCCACCGGTCTCGCCGGCGGTGAGCGTTCCGATCATCATCAGCTCCCCATCCTTGGCCGGCTTCTGCAGGCGAAGCTCGCCTTCGAGCACAATCCAGAAGCCACGACGGGCGTGGTTAATCTCGTAGAGATCGGCGCCGGCATCCGCGTGGATGAGCTCCACCGTGCCCAGGCAGCTAAGGCCTTCGTAGGAAACGCCGGCAAAAACCGGCACTTTTTGCAACTGCGCGATCAGGCTTGCCGCCTCGACCTGCTCCACACGCGAACTCAGCTGAACATCTGTCATGGTTTTAGAAATGCGCCAGATACTGGTGAATAAACTGCACGGAAATGGACCCCTCACCTACTGCGGATGCCACCCTCTTGATGGAGCCGTGGCGTACATCCCCGGCAACAAATATCCCCGGCACGCTGGTTTCCAGCAGGTACGGTTCTCTGGGCTGGTTCCAATTCTTCGACATTTTCCCATCGACCTTGAGATCGTTACCAGAGAGCAAGAAGCCATTTGAGTCACGCATAATCGTGTCCGGAAGCCAATCCGTGTTGGGCGCCGCCCCTATGAAAATGAACAACCCAGTCGCCTCCACGGTCTCGTCGCCCCCAGGTCCACAGATTTTCAAGCATGACAGGCGGGTTTCCCCCATTGCTTCTAACACCTGGCAACACGCTTTGACCTCTATATTCGATGTGGCGGCAATCTGATCGATTAAATATTTCGACATGCTGGCCTTAAGCGACTCGCCCCTTACCAGCATGGTTACCTGTTTTGCGTACTTGGAGAAATACATGGCCGCCTGGCCGGCCGAGTTCGCCCCCCCGACGATGTAGACATTTTCGCCGGAATAAGCCCTGGCTTCGGTCATGGTCGCCCCGTAATAGACCCCTGCCCCGGTCAGCCGCTCCACCCCTGGGGTGGATAAACGCTTGTAGTAGACACCGACAGCGATCAGGCAAGCGTGGCATGAAACTTCCCGGCCATCGGCCAATTGCACAATGTTGTAGTTGCTCTCGGTGCGAATACCAGTCGCTTTCTGGGTCAGTAGTTCTGCCCCAAAGCGCGTGGCCTGGATGAGCGCCCGCCGGGCCAGGTCTTCCCCTCTCACTCCCTCGGGAAAGCCCAGATAATTTTCAATCCTCGAACTCGAGCCTGCCTGTCCTCCTGGAGCCTCGTCCTCGATGATCAAGGTCCTTAGACCTTCTGATGCGCCATACACTGCCGCCGCCAGCCCGGCCAAGCCTGCGCCGACGATCACCAGGTCATAGAATTCCTTGGTCGCCTGGGTGCGCAGCCCGATCTTGCCGGCCAGTTCCATTTGGCCCGGCTGCACCAGATAGCTACCATCCCCAAAAAGGACCACCGGCAGCTTGTGGTCATCCAACTTGAAACGGGTGAGCAGGTCGACGCCTTCGGCGTTTTGCTCCGGGTCGAGCCAGACGTAGGGAACCTGGTTGCGGGACAGGAAGTCACGGACCTGGTGGTCGCGCAGGGTATAACGCGGTCCCACCACCCGCACGCCCTCAAACGGAGCCTTGTAATCCTCTTTCCAGGTCTCCAGCAGGTCGTTCAGGACGGGGTAGAGGCGTTCTTCCGGCGGATCCCATGGCTTGGTGAGGTAGTAATTGATCTTGGCCGTATTGATGGCCTGGATGGCTGCCTCGGTATCGGCGTAAGCGGTCAACAAGGCACGCTTCGCGTCGGGGTAAATTTCCATCGCCTTGCCCAGGAACTCCACCCCGGACATTCCCGGCATGCGCTGGTCGGAGACAAACAGGGCGACAACATCACCCCGTTTTTTTAATTGATCACAGGTGTCGAGCGCCGCCTGGCCCGAAGCCGCACGCTGGATGCGATAGTTTGCACCGTATTGGCGGCGCAGGTCCTGGACCACCATCTCCAGGACACTCACATCGTCGTCTACCGCGAGGATTACTGGCTTGCCCATGCTTCTTTAGTGTATTGCCTGGGCAACGGTTGCGTCGCGCCCGCACCACTTTCGCTGCAGTCAAATCCAGTGGCGACAGCAACTTGAGGCCGCGCCCCTGCCACTTTCGTGGGGTTTCATTTCCTGCCCGAGCCGCTAGGCTTGAGAACACCGGCAGCTCATACGCCTTCACACCCTTCGGGGAGAGAAACGTACTAGAGGTGTCGCAAAACAGAACAGTTTAGAACGACTGGTGGTCGGTGGTCGATAGCGTGAGTACCGGCCGGTAAAGATTGCGAATTAAAGCGACACGAGGCACAAGGCAGCACGATGAATAAAATTATCCTGGCTGACAACCAAGCAATCTTTCGCGCTGGCATTGCAAAGGTCCTAGCGAGCGAAGAAGACTTCCGCGTAGCCGCACAGTGTGCGGACCTCGAACGTCTGCTCCTCTCCGTGGACGCGTATCGCTCCTCGATCGTTCTATTTGCCTCCGCATTGAGGCCCGAGTATCAGGATCTGATGTCGCATGTAAAAGCCGCCGGAAGCCGGGCGGTGGTGATTGCCGAAAACGGCGAGCCGGCCCAAATTTTCACCGCTCACGACATTCGCGGGGTGGTCTACCGCAATACCACCGGGCAGGCGCTGGTGGAGTGCGTGCACCGCGTCATCAAGGGCTTCTCCTCGATCCAGCGGCCCGCCGAGGCCATCGGGTCAGAGGAAGAGGATTCGGTAGGCGCGCGGGTTCGCGACCGGCTAACCCCGAAAGAGATGAAGATCGTCGCCCTAATCGTGCAAGGCTGCAAGAATAAAGAGATTGCCCTGCGGCTGGGCACCACCGAACAGGTGATCAAGAACTATCTGCGCAGCGTTTACGACAAAACGGGCGTTTCCGATCGCCTTGAGCTTGCCCTCTTTACCATCCATCATCGGATCCTGGCCGCAGCTGCGGCCGAGGCGGGCAACTCGGTCCAGATGCGTACCGCCTAAGCTCGACGTTCGGTCCTTCGGGACCTTGAGAACCCGGGTTTTCCTGACCCGGGTTCGCCTCGCCTACTTCCCAGGGCTTAAAGCCCACCCTTTCGGAATGAATTGCTTTTCCGCCGGACTGAAGTCCAGCTCCCCCTGCTGAAGCAGGGGGCTCCCACCGTACCGCAGTCATGCGGCCCTCAGCGGCTGTGTTACTGTTGCGATAGACCACCTTGGGGTGCTCCTGCGTCCGGCCCTGGCCTAAGAAAAATGCCGCAACAGTCGAACCTGTTTACGTCCAGTCCCTCAAGCGGTTCGACCGTGCAAGATCGGCAGCCCGCGCCTCAGCGGCCCTCGCGAGTTCCCCTCTGGCTTCGCCGCATCGAGCTGTACCTCTATGTCATCATCCGCATTTACATCGGCGTCATCGTGCTGGTGCTTCCCTGGTACGCGCCGCTGTGGGCGGACAATCACCTTCTCAACCACTACCCACGGCTGGCTACGTTTCTCATGTACGGAGCTGTACGCGGGATAGTCTCCGGCCTCGGGCTACTCAATCTGTGGATCGCGATTGTCGAAGCCGCACACTTCCGCGGATCCAACTCCTGAAAGCATGAAGCCCAAAATCGGCACGCCGCCCGACCTCCATCGCGCTCCCCTCTCCTACCAGAACCCTGCCTTCGTCAACAGTCCCGACGGCAGGCTGGTGCGCATTATCTCCGAATACTCCGAGCCGCTGGCGCGGTTCCGCCGCGAACGAATACAAGACACTATCGTGTTTTTTGGTTCGGCGCGATTTCGTGCTCAGGATGACGCCAGCCATGAACTCGAATTGCTCGATAAGCCCGGATCTGCCAACGCGGCCCCGGATGAAGAGCAACCGGCAACCCACGAGGAGATTGCCCAGGGCACCGCAACCGATCTCCAGCGCCGCCGTGCCGAGGCAGGCGTGGAAATGGCTCGCTACTACGAGGACGCCCGCAAGCTTGCCTCCATGGTGACGAAGTGGACGCAAACCCTGAAAGGCCGCCGGCACCGTTTCGTGGTCACCTCAGGCGGTGGTCCGGGCATCATGGAAGCCGCTAATCGCGGCGCTTACGAGGCGGGTGGCAAGAGCATCGGGCTCAACATCAGGTTGCCGTTTGAACAGGCACCGAACCCTTACATCACGCCGTCACTTAACTTCGAGTTCCACTATTTCTTCATGCGCAAGTATTGGTTTGCGTACCTGGCCAAGGCGCTGGTTGTTTTCCCCGGTGGATTTGGCACGCTCGACGAAATGTTCGAAGTGCTGACCCTGGTGCAGACGGAAAAGCTGGCCAAGAAGATCAGCATCGTGGTCTACGGTTCGGCGTATTGGAACAGCATTCTCAACCTTGATGTACTGGTCGACAAAGGGGCCATCTCCGCCCAGGACCGCGCGCTGTTTCAGATGGCGGACACTCCGGAAGAAGCCTTTGAAATCCTCAAGCACGACCTGACCCGTCATCACCTCGAACCGGAAGCCCGCCGCCAGGGACACCCGAATGTAGAGGAAGAACCTCTGCTCAATCCCGACATTACCGGCACGCGATAAGTTGCAGCGCGCCGGTTACCTTGGCGGCAATAAGCATGTTATCCAGGCTGGTTCAAGCCAAATTTAGACGTCAATTCGCCTCCCAGTAACTCGCTGTTCATGGTTTGCACTACATACTGGGCACATGAGAGCGATCACACAGTTACTGTGTGGCAGCAAGGGCCAGGTGCGGTTGCTCCAATAGGGAGGAAGAGATGACAGGTTCCCGTATCTCGTATCTCTGGAACAACGACAGCGCTGCCAAAGGCTTCGCTTCGGGTGTGTCCCTGCACAGCCATACTAACCGCTCGAAGGAAACGCTCGACTTCATCGTTAAACTTGCTCACGAGTATCGCTGCTTCTCTGGAATCATGGCCCGTGAAGAAAAGCGATGCCGGCAAAACCATCGCCTGCAGATCAACTACGCCAAGAGTTATTGGACGCCTCCGCTCACGCCCCGCCTGGCCTTTGACCTGGAAAGCCGTCAGATCGCGGAGAAGCTCCAGTTACAGCCGTTGGTCTCGATTACCGATCATGACGATATTCAGGCGCCGATGCTGCTGCGCACGGTTGCCAGCGCTCGCCACATTCCTGTTTCTGTGGAGTGGACGACGCCCTTCGGCAAAGATCAGGCGTTTCACCTCGGCATCCATAACCTGCCGAGCGCCTCTGGCGCCGAATGGATGCGCCAGTTTGAGGACTTTACTGCGAATCCGAGCGACGCGCGGCTGACGGAAATGCTCTCTGCGCTGCACGATCTTCCCAACGTGCTGATCGTCTTCAATCATCCGTTGTGGGACCTGTACAAGATTGGCTACGACTTGCACCAGCAGCGGGTGGAAGAGTTCCTTACCCAGAACAGCCGTTCGATCCACGCGGTCGAACTGAATGGGCTGCGCAATTGGGAAGAGAATCGACTGGTGAAGCGGCTCGCGGCTCGGTGGAATAAATTGCTGATCTCCGGCGGCGACCGGCACGGACTGGAGCCGAACGCCAACGTAAACCTGACGCAAGCGACCAGCTTCAACGAGTTCGTGTATGAGATCCGCCGCGAAAATCGCAGCCATGTGCTCTTCATGCCGCAGTATGCGGAGCCATGGAAACATCGCATCATGAAATCAACGTTGGATGCGATTCGTGATTATCCCGACTTTCCCGAGGGGTCTCGCCGCTGGGATGAACGGGTTTATCATCCGGATGTGAACGGTGTGGATCGCCCGCTGACCGAGCTTTGGCCGGACGGTAACGCGCCCGCCTATATGCGGATGATCATCCAGTTCGTCAGGATGCTGGGCAGCAACCCGGTCAGCCACGGTCTACGCTTTGCCTGGAATGAATCGCACGAGCTGCAATTCGCGCTGGGCGAGCAGGAAGCATTCTAAGCCGGTTTGACACTTCTCGGTTCGACCCGGCGCGGATACACTTTGCCTATGCGCTCGGCGGCCCCCAGGGTGGCGTATCTTCCCTGATACGTTTTACGAGATTAACGGGGTGGCCCACACCAGCCGGCACTTCGAAGCCTTTGCGCAGCGAAAAGGGCTTCCGTTCTTCTGTCTGCATCCAGGGAAAAAAGGTAGCGCCATCCAGGAGCTGCAGCAGGGTGAGCTGACCACGCTCGAGATTCCTCGCGGCAGCGCGATTTCCTTTCGATTGGAAAAAGATCTCACCTTCGATCCTGCATTCATGCGTCATAAGGATTTCCTGGAAGAGCGGTTGCGAGCGTTCCGCCCTGACATCGTCCACATCACCGGGCCTAGTGAGCCAGGTATTTTGGGTGCGTGGTTAGCGAAGAGTCTCAAGATTCCGCTGGTTGCGTCCTGGCACACGAACCTGCACGAATATGCTGCCCAGCGTTCCGGATGGTTTCTGCGGATGCTGCCTTTGAGTCAACGGCCGGCTGCGGAAAAGAAAATCGAAGAAGCCACGCTGTTGGCTTGCGCTCGCTTTTACAAGCTAGCGGAGGTTTTGTTTGCGCCCAATATCGACTTGTGCCGGCTGCTGGAGAAGTTCACGGGCCGTCATTGCGCGTTGATGCCTCGCGGGGTGGACACTATTTCGTTCTCGCCGGAGTTTCGTGACCCGAGGGGGCCGGAGGAGCCATTCGTGCTCGGATTTTGTGGCCGGCTTTCTATCGAGAAGAATGTATTCCTGCTGGCGCGTATTCGGACGGAGCTGATCGCGCGTGGGATTACGAATTTCCGCTTTCTCATCGTCGGCCATGGGAAAGAGGAGGGCTGGCTGCGGCAAAACCTGCCGAATGCGGAGTTCACTGGCGTGCTGCGCGGGAATGATCTGGCGCGCGCTTATGCCAACATGGATTTGTTTGTGTTCCCTTCTCATACTGATACTTTCGGGAATGTGGTGCTGGAGGCCCTGGCTTCGGGGGTTCCTGCGATTGTCACTCCGGATGGCGGGCCGCGTTACATTGTGAAGGATGGAGAGACAGGTTGCATTGCCACGGACGACGGGTTTTCGGGTGCGATTGCGAGCTTGATTCTTGATCCCGCGCTTCATGCGCGAATGCGATCTGCGGCGGTGGTCTATGCGCAGTCGGCGTCATGGGATTCGGTGTTCGAAGGGGTTTACAGCACGTATGAAGAGGTGCTGGCGGGGCATGTTGTGGCGGAGCCGAGGGAAACTGCAGATCCCTCCACTACGCTGCGCTCCGGTCGGGATGACAAAGGGTAGGGCGGTGTTTTCATTGAGCGTCTGGTGATTGGATTGAAGGAAACAGCAGGTCCCTCCACTACGCTACGCTACGGTCGGGATGACACATCTGTTTGGAATTGGGATGTGGACGCGCAGTCTCTCTAGTGAATCTGGCCGATGTACACACCGTAGGGCGGCAACTTGATGGATGCGAGTGATTCAGGCTCCGCACTGCCGGGCGTCTGCAACAGTGTCGAGAGCTTCTGTCCGCTTACTCCCTGCGAGGAGAGATCGAAGGCCACTGTCTGCGATTGGGCGGTGAAATTACATGCGACTAGCACAGCCTGCCCAGCGGGTCCTTTACGTAACCATGACAGAACGTTGTTGTCGTTCACATTCAGCATGGTTAACGTGCCATCGTGCATGGCCGGGTTTTCGCGGCGCAACTGTATCAATTTCTGATACCAGCTCAGGAGAGAATCGTCTTCCCGCGATTCGAGGGCCACATTCACCGTCTTGGAGGACGGCGGCACCGGCAACCAGGGCGTGGCCGCAGCCGTGGTAAAGCCGGCGTTGGGCGAGCCATCCCACTGCATCGGCGTACGCTCGCCATCGCGGCCCTTTTCCTTTGGCCAGCCAATCTTGCCGATCGGATCCTTGACATCCTCTACACGAGTAGGGGTCGTGGTCGTCATGCCCAACTCTTCGCCGTAGTACATCATGGCGGTAGAGCGGGTGGCCAGCAGAAGCGTGGCAATCACGCGGGCAATATCGAGGTTGTGCTTGCCGTCGCCATAACGATTCCAACTGCGCGCGTTGTCGTGGTTGTCGAAGACAAAGAGTGGCTGATCGCTGTCGATGTCGTGCTCAGCCTGATCGATACGCGTCCGGAAGTCAGCGGCATCCATTTTGTTGAGAAAGCCCACCTGCATATCCATGGGCAGCTGCAATTCGTCGTGTTCCGCGCCGTACCACTTGCGCAGCTCCGCGATATCCGGCAGGTAGGTTTCGCCAATCAGAACGCGGTTGCCCGGGTAGCTATTGCTCACCTTGCGCAGGTCGCGCATCACCTGGTGCACTCCAGGCAGGTTGTTGGTTAGGGAGTCGTCCAAATTGGGATCGCCATATGCATTGGTGCCCGGCAATACCTTCTCGTCCTGCAGTTGCTCGTCCTCAAACAAGGTCGGCACGGCATCCAGACGAAAGCCAGCCGCTCCCTTGTTCAGCCAGAATTTGAATGCCCCGAACACCGCCCGCTCGACCGCGGGGTTTCTCCAGTTCAGGTCGGGCTGCTCTACGTAAAATTTGTGATAATACCATTGTGACGTTTTCGGGTCGTACTTCCACGCCGAATGACCGAACACCGATTGCCAGTTATTCGGAGGCACCCCGGGACCTTTGCCATCGCGCCAGATATACCAGTCGCGCTTGGGGTTGGTCTTCGAACTCTCGGACTCGATGAACCAGGGATGCTTGTCTGATGTGTGGTTCACCACCATATCCATGATGATGCCGATCTTTCGCTTTTTTGCCTCCGCCACAAGCCGGTCGAAATCCGCCATGGTGCCGTACTGGGGATCGATCGCTTCGTAGTTGGAAACATCGTAGCCAAAATCGACCTGGGGCGAAGGATAGATGGGTGACAGCCAGATCGCATCGACTCCCAGAGTTTTGAGGTAATCAAGACGCTGGGTTATTCCATTGAGATCGCCGATGCCGTCGCCGTTTGAATCCTGAAAGCTGCGGGGATAGATCTCGTAGATGAGAGCATGCTTCCACCACGGGTCAGTTCTCTGGGCCGCGGCGCTCTTCTGTGCCGAGGCGCTGGCAAGGCTCAGAAGGAGCGAGGCCAAAGCCAGGTATCTTGTCTTACTCATACATTCGCCTTTCATTTCTTCATGCGATCGAAGTCCAGGCCGAAATGGGGGTCGGACCGTGTGCCATCGATCTTGAACGGTATTTCCGTACCGACGCCGTTCTTCTGGAAGACGCGATCAAACGGCATCAGCAGCATGCCCCTCCAACCCCCGACCATCCGTGACACAGGCGCCTGCATATCGGCAGTTCCGGCGAAGTTGAATTTAGCACCATCAAGGGTATAGATGCCCGCAAGCTTGATGCTTGCCCCCGGAATGTCGTAATGCACGTTCGGCAAATTGAGGTTTGCGTCCGCCAGGTTGAAGTCGCCCCGCATCTGCGAGCGTACTAACTCCAGCTTGCCGTCGCGCTCTTGCTGGGTGGCCAGCTCCACTTGCCCCTGGCTTCTGAGACTGAGTTGGTCAATCCCTTTTTGAATTTTTTCGTTGCTGAAGCGCCCATTGACGATGGCAAAGTTGCCTTGCAGCCGCAGTCGATGGGCCACATCCTGTGGTCCCGGCGGTAGATCGAGCGTGGTGTGCAGCTTGACTTGGCCTGCCATCACGGGCGGATCGGTCTTCACGCCCAGGCGCAGCAGATCTTCGATCCGAGCCTGGTCGATGGCTACATCGAGGTAGACGTGGCGTCCCGGTTCTCCCTGCACACGCACCACATATCCCCGGGCAATGAGGAAGGAATGCAGGAACCGAGCATTGACCGGCTGCAGGTAGGTGTTTCCATCGGTGCCATCCACAATGGCGTGGAACTCGGTATGCAACGGCACCTTGTGGCCGCTGATTTTTACCTGGAAATCAGGGGTGTCGGTCTTGCCATCGACCACGATCTTGTCCAGTGTGCCCTGGTATTCCCCCTGCGAGGAAAGAATTCCGCCAATGCCCTTGATCGTGCCCAGATCCGCATCATGGAAAGAATAGGTGCCCCCCAACGCGGTCGCTCCCGGCTGGTCGGTATTCCAGGGACCAAAGTAGCCCCGGCTCTCGATCTGGCCGACCGGCTTGGGATTGGTCAACACGGCGGTAAAATCCAGCGGCTTGCCGGCCCCTATCGAGCGCAGGGAAAGGCTCTGGATGACAAATCGCAGCGGAACTTTGCCCGGCTTGTCCGTGCCCAGGGTCAGCACGGTATCGGTGCATTCCATCTGGTCGACGAAGACACTTACCTTGCCGAGCGCAGGATGATCTTTGCTCGAGTTGGGGCGATTGGTTGCGTTGGCTTCGGGCGGCAGGTTGATGCGCAGCCCTTCTACCTCGACGCGGCCGATGTGCAGGGGGGAATGCACAAGGCTGGAATAGCCGGTGCGGAAGGCGAAACGGCGCACGGCGAACATCGGCGTGCTGGCCGAGACATTGTAGGGATAGACGGCCAGATCTTTGCCTGAGACTTCGAACCCGCGCAGCAGAGAGACGTCAAGCGCTCCCAATTCCACCCGGCTGTGAAATCGGGCAGAAAGGCTTTGCACCAGGCGCGCGCGCAGGATGGGCTCCGCCCGGGAAAGAAGGATTTCGAAAATGGCTGCCGCCACCACAGCAACCACCAGGGCGCCAATACCCACCCAGACCCACACCCTATGCCCTCGACCCGCCACAACCTCGCCTTCCTTCTCTGCCCGATGCTACAACGGCAGGTTCCGGCATGTAACATCGCACCGAGGAGGGAAGTTTGTGAGGACCGTTCGGATTCTTGCCCTCTTGATGCTCCTGTTAACCGGCCAGCAGATCTGGGCCCAGGCCCAGCCTCAGCCCGCGCCGACCATCGATGCCTATATTCACAAGGGATGGGATAGTCTCTCCCGCTCCATGTCCGAGTGCCAATCCCTGGTCGACCCTAAGGTCACCGCTCCGCCGTTGCTCTATCTTCCCTTCGGCGCGCCGACCCCTCCCCAACTGTTGCGGCTTCGCTCCCAATGCAAGATCCAGATCGCGCACCTGCCGCATCGCATCGTGCACCTGGGGGACGTGAAGGAGTCGGAAATCCCGCAGGCCTGGGTTGCTTTACCTGCCCAACCGCTACGTGGTGCCGGGAGGGCGGTTCAACGAGATGTTCGGCTGGGACAGCTACTTCATCATCTTAGGCCTGCTGCGCGACGGCCGGGTGGATCTGGCTCGACGGCATGGTGGAGAACTTCTTTTACGAGATTGAGAATTACGGAGCGGTGCTCAACGCCAACCGCACGTACTTCCTCACCCGTTCGCAGCCGCCTTTGTTGAGTTCGATGATTCGAGCTGTTTTTGACGCGGAAGTTGCCCGCGATCCCTCGCCGGCCAATTTCCGCGAGCAAAAGGAATGGCTGGCGCGCGCTTACCCTTACGCGCGCCGCGATCACGATTTCTGGCTGAGTAGCATTCACCGTGCCGGACAAACCGGCCTGGCGCGGTATTTCGATATCGGCGAGGGTCCGGTGCCCGATATCGCCGACCACAGCAACTACTACATCGACGTCATCAACTGGCTGGTGGATCATCCCGATGTCCACACCAACTACCTGATCGCCGCGCCTGCAATATCCATCGCCGGCGCAGCAGGCAGTGCTCTCCAGAACCAGCTGCGATCCGGCCCATTCCGTCGTTTGCGGGCTCGCCTGGGCTCATGGCTATCGCCTGAGTCGCGACTTCTACAAGGGCGACCGGTCGGTGCGCGAGTCTGGCTTCGATATTTGTTTCCGCTTCGGCCCGTTCAGCGGTTCCACTCATCATTACGCCGCCGTCGGGCTGAACAGCCTGCTCTACAAGTACGAACGTGACCTGGCTTACTTTGCCACCATGCTGCACGAAGCGTGAGCGTCTGCCGCGTGGCGCAAGCAGGCTGAAGCCCGCCGAGTGGCCATCAACAAGTACCTCTGGAACCCTGGCAAAGGGATGTTCTTCGATTACGACTTCACCACCGGCAAACAATCCACCTACGTTTACGCGACCATCTTCTATCCTCTCTGGACCGGCCTGGCGACGAAGGAACAGGCGGCGCTGGTCGACGAGCCACCTTGCCTTGCTTGACCGGCCCGGTGGGTTGGCCAGCAGCACTTACGCGAGCGGCCTGCAATGGGATTTGCCTTTTGGCTGGGCTCCGCTGAACTGGTTTGCGGTCGACGGTCTGAGGAAGTATGGCTACATCGACGATGCCCGCCGGGTCGCGGAAGAGTTCACCCACACCATCCGCACCAGCTTCGAGAAGGAAGGGACGATCCATGAGAAATACAATGTCGAGACCGGATCGTCGAACGTGGAGCTGATCGCCGGATATCAGAACGTGATTGGTTTCGGTTGGACCAACGCGGTCTATGTGGAGATGGAGCACTCTGCTGAATCGACGCATTAAGCACGTACTGCCACCTCCGGAGCGTCGCGCCTTCGGGCAATCGCGACGCAAGCAGGTGCGTCGGCAGGAGCAGAACCGATGGCGTTCCGCCGACCGGCAGACCGATCCCATCGACGCCCTGGCGGTTTCGGCCGTCGGCCGGGTGCCGGCGCTGCTGGCGATCAAGTGGCAGCGCATGGCGGCTTCGCCTTTTGGTTTTTTTCGCGGCGCGGTTCCGGTCATGGCCGCCGACCTGGCGGTGCTGCCCCATACCGGCATTTTTACCCAGCTATGCGGGGATGCCCATGTTCGCAACCTGGGCGCCTACGCCGCACCTGATGGCCGGCTGGTCTTCGACATCAACGACTTCGACGAAACCATCCGCGGGCCATTTGAGTGGGACGTGAAGCGATTGGCCACCAGCATCATCCTGGCCGGGCGCGAATCCGGCAGCAAGAGCGCTGCCTGTGGTGCGGCGGCGGCCGTGTTGCTGAGGAGTTATCGCCGGTCCATGCACGCCTTCGCGCGCATGACGGTCATGGAGGTAGCTCACTTTCAAGTGCATCGGCTGCAGCGGGTCGCTCCGGTTTCCCAGGTCCTGCGCAAGGCGGAGCAGGCAACACCGCAATACAATGCAGCAGCGCCTCCTGAGCTGCCGGGTTCCCGAGACCGGAAGGGCGCCCTCACCGCATCTTCGTCGAAAACAAGCCTCTGCAATACCGCCTGACGCCTGGCAAGGCGAAGATGATTCTCGACTCGTTGAGCCAGTACCGCGAATCCTGCTGCCCGAGCGCCAGCATTTCTTCGATCTGTACCGCCCGCTGGATGTCGCCTTCCGGGTGGTGGGGACGGGCAGCGTGGGACTGCGCGACTACATCGTCTATCTGGAGGGCAACGGCAGCGACGACCCTCTCTTCCTGCAGATCAAGGAGGAGCCTGGTTCCGCGTATGCCCCGTACCTGGGGGAGATGGGGGCGCCGCAACACCAGGGTCACCGCGTCGTCCAAGGGCAGCGGGCGATGCAGTTTCTGTCGGACATGCTGTCTGGGCTGGACGACGATTAACAATCGCCATTATCTGGTGCGGCAGTTGAATGACCATAAAGCGTCGATCGAGATGGAGGATCTGAAGGGCGAGGGCTTGATGCAATACGCTGAAATTTGCGGCGAACTGTTGGCTCGCGGGCACGCGCGCTCGGGCGATGCGGTCGCGCTCGATGGCTATATCGGCACGTCGGATCGGTTTGTCGAGGCGATCGCCGGATTCGCCGTCGACTATGCCGACCAGACAGAGCAGGATTACAAGACGTTTTTGCATTCGCGGTTTGCCCCGCCGACGGCGCGTAAGAAGAGAGTGCCGGCGAGCGCCCAGGCGGCGCAGGCCGAAGAAAAAGCCCACGCCGACGATCAAGGAAGCGGCGCCAAAGGGCTAGGGATTTCGAGAGCGCGGTGCCCCAAACGCTGTGTTTCGCGGTCTCCAACTCGCCGCAAAGATCGTCATCTTTCCGCCTGGTTCTCGAGCTTCGATGCAGTCAAAAACTCCGGGCAGTACTGGGTAAGGTCAGACACCGCCGGGGTCCTTCGACTCCGCGCAACAAGCCGTCCGTAATGCGATAGATCCACTGCGGCGCTTCGCTCAGGATGACGCCGTTGTGGGGGGTGAAGAAAACTTACGGCTAGCTGCGCAGAAAAAATACGGTTGGCGCTTATGGACACCCCGGGTTCGCTCAGGGGTTCATAGAGCCGGAGTAGAGGGCTCCCAATGCGACAATGAGAGCAGCGCCTTGGCGCTGCTTTTCTTATGCTCCAACTTTCTTCTGCCGGCAAACGATTCGGCCCCCGCGTCCTGTTCGAGAATGCCGACTGGCTCATTACGCCCAATGAGCGCACCGCCCTGGTGGGCGCCAACGGCACGGGCAAATCGACCCTGCTCAAAGTGCTCGCCGGCTCAGAATCGCTCGACTACGGCACCTTGCAGCGCACCCGCGGCATGACCATCGGGTACCTGCCCCAGGAAGGTCTGGCGCTGTGCGGCCGCAGCGTTTTTGCCGAGTGCCTCTCGGTCTTTGCAGAGTTGCGCAGCATGGAGCAGGAACTCGAGGTCCTTTCCACGCGTTTGGCTGAGTTTGACCCGTCAACCCCCGAGTATGCCGCGGCGGCCGATCGCTTCTCTCATCTCGATTCGCACTTTCGCGCCCACAATGGCTACGCGCTCGACGCCCAGGTGGGCACGGTGCTGGGTGGCCTGGGATTCAGCAAGCATGACTGGTCACGGCAGACGGAGGAGTTTTCCGGCGGCTGGCAGATGCGCATCGCGCTGGCTAAGCTGCTGCTGCAAAAGCCCAGCCTGCTGCTGCTCGACGAGCCCACCAACCACCTCGACCTCGAAACCCGCAATTGGCTGGAGGGCTATCTCCACGACTATCCCAACGGCTACATCCTCATCTCCCACGATCGCTACTTTCTCGACGTGACCGTGGACAAGACCATCGAGATATGGAACAAGGCGCTGCACGTCTACCACGGCAACTACGAGAAATACCTGACGCAGAAAGAGGAGCGGCGAGCCCAACTGCGCTGCAGCCTACAAGAATCAGCGCGAGCACATTGAGCACCTTGAAGCGTTCATCAGCCGCTTTCGCTACCAGGCTACCAAGGCCAAGCAGGTGCAGAGCCGCATCAAGGAGCTGGACAAGATCGAGCGCATCGAGATCCCGGTTGAAGAGCAGGCGATCCACTTCACTTTTCCCCAACCTCAGCCTTCCGGCCGTACGCGTGGTCGAAGTCTCAGACCTGGCCAAGAGCTACGGCCCTAAGCAGGTGCTCGAAGACGTCAGCTTTACCATCGACCGCGGCGACCGCATTGCGCTGGTGGGCGTCAACGGCGCGGGCAAATCCACGCTGATCCGTATGCTTTCGGGCATGGAGCCGCCCTCAAGCGGAACACTGCGCCTGGGCCACAACGTCACCGCCGAATATTTCGCCCAGGATCAGTACAAGGTGCTGGACGGCGACGCCCGCATGCTGGACGACATCAGCAACACCGCGCCGCGCGTGTCGACGACCGACCTGCGTAGCCTGCTGGGTTGCTTTCTCTTTTCCGGCGACGACGTCTTCAAACCGCTGGGCGTGCTTTCCGGAGGAGAGCGCAACCGCTATGCCCTGGCGCGGATCCTGGTGAGCCCGGCAAACTTCCTGCTACTGGACGAGCCCACCAACCACCTCGACCTTCGCGCCAAGGATGTTCTGCTCGATGCCATCGCTCGTTTTAACGGAACCGTGGTCATGGTGTCCCACGATCGTTACTTTATCGATCGGCTCGCGACCCGTATCTTCGAAGTCGAGGGCGGCCACGTGCATGTCTATCCCGGTAATTACGAAGACTACATGTATCGCAAGCAGGCTGCGGAAACGCAGGCGAGCCGGTCAAATGGTGCGACGTGGCGTGCCTCTGGAGCCGGTCAAGGCCTCAGCCGATGCGGCAGTCAAAGCAAAGCCGCCTGAACCCGATCAAGCTGCGCCAGATGCAGGAACGCTGCAGCATTTGTGGAGGAAGAGATTCCGCGCATAGAGAGGCTCCATTGCCGCTGCGGAAGAATCCCTTGGCGTGTATGAGAGCGCGGAGGAAACGCAGCGGCTGACGAAATTGCTGCAAAGCCTGCGCGAGCAACACGACTCGCTCACCGCCGAATGGGAGGAGTTAGTGCAGCAACTGGAGCAGCAGGCCATTGAGTAAGTCCGGGGCGCGCTCCTCTGCATTTGCTGTCAGCGCCGGGATTCTGCTCAGCCGGCTCATCGGGCTGGTACGCGAGCGCGTGTTTGCCCATTATTTCGGCAACTCCGACGCTGCGGATGCGTTCCGGTCCGCTTTCAAAATTCCCAACTTCCTGCAAAATCTTTTCGGCGAAGGCGTTTTGTCCGCTTCGTTTATCCCTGTGTACGCACGCCTGCGAGCGGAAGAGCGGCACGAGGAAGCCACGCGACTGGCGGAATCGATCTTCGCCATCCTTTTCCTCATTACTTCCCTGCTGACGCTCGTTGGAGTATTTGCCACTCCCTTGTTCATCGACGCCATTGCCCCGGGGTTTCACGGGGAGAAGCGCCAACTCACGATGCGCCTGGTGCAGATCCTCTTTCCTGGAGCGGCGCTGCTGGTTATGTCGGCATGGTGCCTCGGCATCCTGAACAGCCACCGGAAGTTCTTCCTCTCCTACGCTGCACCGGTGATCTGGAACATTGCCCAAATCACGGCCCTGTTCTGGAAGGGTGGACACGTGACCGAGCCTCGATTGGCGATCATTCTCGCGATCGGCTCCGTCATCGGCAGTGGCCTGCAATTTGCGGTGCAGTTACCAACGGTGATGGGATTTCTCCGTCCCCTCAAGGGAAAGATCACGTTGCGCACCGAGCACGTGAAAACCGTCACCCGGAACTTCCTCCCCGTATTTGTAAGCCGGGGAGTGGTGCAGATCAGCGCGTATGTCGACTCCGTGCTGGCAAGCTGGCTGCCCACGGGCGCGGTCTCCGCTCTGGGGTATGCGCAAACTTTGAATTCACTGCCTGTGAGCTTGTTCGGCATGGCGATATCTGCCGCTGAGCTGCCCGCCATGTCGAGTGCATTGGGCACGCACGAGGAAATTGGATTGGTGCTGCGGCAGCGGCTGGAGAATGGGCTGAAGAATATTTCCTTTTTCGTCATTCCTTCTGCCGTGGCATTTTTGGTTCTGGGCGATGTCGTTGTCGCCACGATTTATCGGTCGGGACACTTCGGGGCGAGCGATGTGACGTTTGTGTGGAGTGTTCTCGCCGGGTCCAGTGTCGGCCTTCTGGCTACGACATCGGGACGGCTCTATTCCTCTGCTTTCTATGCTCTGCGGGATACGCGCACGCCCCTGAACTTCGCGATCATTCGCGTGGTGCTCACGGTGGTTCTGGGCTACCTGTTTGCTCTGCCACTTCCCAGGCTGCTGGGCATTGATCGCGCGCTGGGGAGTGGCGGGCCTCACGCTTTCAGCCGGAATGGCTGGGTGGGTGGAATTTGCCCTCCTGCGCCGCGCATTGCAGGCACGGATTGGTGCGGTGGTCGCGTCAGTCTCCCGTATTGCTCGGCTGTGGGTGGGGGCTCTGCTCGCCGCCGCCGCCGCTTACGGGGTGAAACGGGTGCTGCCTTTCCACCGCGCTGAACTGGTGGGGGTGTGCGTGCTTTCCGATTTTCGGGCTGGGATACCTCTTGTTTACCCGAATGCTGGGAGTAACGGCTCCGGGGAGTGTGACCCGCTTGCTGCGCAGAAGAGCGTAACCCTGCGGCCCTTCGAATGCAAAAAACGCACGGGTGCCACTCGTCTTACTTTCGATTGCCGGTTGGACCGCGAAGCTTGGGGTTTAACGCGTTGGTATCCCGACATCTCGCGAAAAACGAGCGAGATATGGGGCACCCTCAGATTTGCTGCAGAGAAAGAGAGAGAGTTCCTAGCTCACGCCTAGCTTGTGCATGTAGTCGGCGTCGATTTTGAGCCCTTCCATGGGGGGCACGTTGTAGCCTTCCTGCTCGACGAAACAGTGCTTTACGTGGCCGGACTTTGCGGCCTGCGCAAAAATTGGACGGTAATCGATCGTGCCCTGCCCCAATTCCACGATCGTGGGCACATTTATCGATCGATGACTCTGCGGTGATGTTTTTGAAATCCTTCACGTGCAGCATGCTGATGCGGGTGGGGTATTTTTTCAGGTAGTCGATCGGACTCGCCCCACCGACGGTGACCCATCCGCAATCCATCTCCATGGTGACGTGGGCCGGATCAGTCAGGCGAAGCAACTCATCGTAAGGCACGACTCCGTCTGTTTTACGGAACTCCATCGAGTGGTTGTGATACCCAAACTGCAAGCCGGCTGCGCTTACCTTAGCGCCGATGGTATTGAATTGCTCCGCGTTCCAACGCCAGTCTGCGAGCGTGAAGGCGTTGGACCTCTCTTTCGCGGGAATGCTCTTGACCCGCGAAGGGTCCTTGAAACCAGGGTAAGAGCAGATAATGTAACTGACACCCACCTCTTTGCTGAAGGCGAGAATCTCATCGAGCTTCTGATGCAGATCGTCCGATCCATAGTGCGCGCTCACCAGGTGTAACCCTGCGTCGCTCATGGCTTGCTTCACTTCGGCCGCGCTGTGATTGTAATAGCCGGCCGATTCGACTTCACGAAAGCCAATGGCTCCAAGCTGCTTGAGCGTGCCCGCATAATCCTTGGGCAGAAATCTCTCGCACGGAATATAGCTGTAGTCCAAGCGGCACATGCAACGTCTGCGCTTGCAGCCGGCCAACCGTCGACCCATAAATGAGCGCGGCAGAGCCGGCTTTTACAAAATCTCTCCGTGATTGCTTCAAATGAACACCCCTTTTTCTCCGGTAAAGCGGAAGGAGAAGGTTAATCGTCCGGCAGGCCGAATGCAATGATGTTGGAGCCCATGGCTACGGCGACATATTGCTTGTTGTCGAACAGGTAGGTCATGGGCGACGCATGCGGGCTCCGCGTTGGTTTGGAAACTCCAAAGCAGCTTGCCGGTCTTCGCATCCGCGGCAGCAAACGAGTCGTCGTCCGCTCCATACATCACCACGCCGCCGGCTGTGCTGAGCACACCGCCGAAAGAACCCGCACCGCCGGTCTGGACAAGCTCCCACACGGGCTTGCCTGTATGGATGTCGAAGGCGCGCAGGACCCGACGGCCCGGGTCAGCGGGATCGCCGGTGTTGGAGCCGCCCATGTAGCCGTGGCCTAGTTGAAACGGCATATCGGTACGGGTGAAGATGCCACACTTGTCGTTGGTTTGCACGTAGTAGAGCGAGGTCAAGGGATTCCAGGAGGCCGAATACCAGTTGGTTGCTCCATTCAGCCAGGGGCAGACGACTGTGCCCTCGTGGGTCGGTTCTTTACCCGGGGCGACGATGGGCCGGCCTTCCGGAGTCAGGCCGGTCGCCCAGGTCACCTTCCTGGCATAGGGACGCCCGAATAGAAACTTGCCGTTGGTGCGGTCCAGAACGTAGAGAAAGCCATTGCGGTTGGCCTGAACCATCAGCTTGCGCGGCTTCCCTTCCCAAACAGTATCGATGAGCGATGGCGGGGCCATGGCGTCGTAGTCATGCACATCGTGAGGAGTGAACTGGAAATACCACTTCAGCTTGCCTGTCGCTGGGTCCAGCGCCACCACCGAGTCGGTGTAAAGATTGTCGCCCAGGCGATCGTCGCCAATCAGATCGTTGCCCGGATTGCCTACCGGCCAGTAGAAAGTGTCCAGCTCTTTGTCGTAGGTTCCCGTCATCCAGGTGCCTCCGCCTGGATGATCGATGCCCGGTCCCTGCCACGTCTCCGAGCCCGGCTCACCGCGTTTCGGTACGGTCCAAAAGCGCCACAACTCCTTGCCTGAGGCCTGATCGAACGCCGCCACAAAGCCCCGCGCGCCTTCGTCTCCACCCGAGGTTCCGGAGATCACCATCGTGCCCACGATCAACGGGGCGCCGGTGGCGTTGTAATTGTCATGCCAGTTCGCCAGCGGAGTCTCCCATACCAGTGCTCCCGTGGTCCGGTTGAGCGCGATCAGATGAGCGTTGTCGGTGACCATGAACACCTTATCGCCGGCGACGGCAGCACCGCGGTTGGCTCCTGAAACCGCATTTCCCACCAGCCCGGCGGTACGCGAGCGTTGATAGTGCCATATCTGCCGCCCAGTACCCGCATCGAGCGCAAAGCATTCATTCGACATAGGTCACGTACATCACGCCATCGGCGACTATTGGAGTCGCCTGCTACCCTGGGACCACGCAGAGTAAAAATCCACTTGGCTTGTAGCCGAGAAACATTGGCGCTTGTGATCTGCGTCAGTTCGCTATAGCGGCTGCCGATCGTCTGTCCGTTATAGCTTGGCCAGTCAGCCTGCGACGTCACCATCCTGTACTCGCCGGATTCCGTCTTGCGCAGGAGGTAGAGCTGGTGGTCGTCGCCCAGCATCTGCATATCGTTTGCGGTGCTGTTCAGCGCAATCCCCTGGAGCGTCTTTCCGCCCTGCAGCGTCACGGTGGCGCGCGCCGCGCCCGCGCCCTCAAAGGGTTTCAGGGTGCGCAGGAAGCTGATCAGATTGGCGCGATCCGGATCGGCGATATCGGGGAAGGCCGGCATGCCAGACGGCAGACCGCTGTGCAGAAGCTTGATCAATTCCTCATCCGTGCGCAAAGGTACCCGGTCCACAATCGATGGCGCGAATTCACCGCCCATCGCCCGGGTGCCATGACAGGAGGCGCACCGCGTTTCGAATACGTGCTGGCCGGCGGCCTGTGGGGAACCTGCCGGGAGGGGAGGAAGGGGCGGCCCCTGCCCGTGAACGGCTGCAAGCGGCAAAAACGCCATAAGTCCACCCAACAGCACCCCAGGAACACTCCGCATTCGATCCCATCCCCCGTTTGACTCTTTAGGATAATTTGTCTTCGCGGCCCACATGACAAATGTCAGCGATTCCTTTTGACAAAAGACACTACTGTGCGAGGACGGGACGGCCGCATGATGGCTTCAGTCAGCACAAGGAGGAATTATGGCCGCGAGCGTCATGACTGAACGTTGGGCTGAGCCTCACCAGCGCGGAGCCAGCCAGGGTTCTGCTATCGCATCGCTGCGCAGTGTGACCAAGAGATTTGGCCGCCAAATCGCGCTGGATCGCTTCTCACTCCAGTTGTACCCGGGAGAAGTGGTCGCGCTGCTCGGGCCGAATGGCGCGGGCAAGACCACCGCGGTGCGTTTGCTGCTGGGATTGAGCCAGGCGACCGCAGGTGAGGTGGAGATTTTCGGCGGCAACCCGAGAGACCGGGCCAGCCGGTTGCGCCTGGGCGCGATGCTGCAGGTAGGCCGGATGCCGGAGACGCTGCGCGTGCGCGAACATCTGCAGCTCTTCAGCAGCTATTACGCCCATCCGCGTCCGCTTAATGAGCTGCTGGCGGTCGCCGGCCTGGAGGGTTTGCAGGAGAGGCTCTTCGGCACGCTCTCCGGCGGACAGAAACAGCGCATGCTCTTCGCGCTCGCGCTGTGCGGTAATCCCGACCTCATCTGCCTCGACGAACCAACCCTGGGCATGGATGTGGAGGCGCGGCGGGCGATGTGGGAGCAGGTACGCAAGCTGGCCGCGATGGGAAAGACGGTTCTGCTGACCACGCATTACCTGGAGGAAGCCGACGCCCTGGCCAGCAGAATTATTGTCATTCAAAAGGGCAAGGTAATCGCAGAGGGAACGCCCGAGGAGCTCAAAACCGCGGACGGCTCGCGCACCATCCGCTGCACGACTTCGCTCGAGGCTTCGTTTGTTTCCGCGTTACCCGGGGTTACGGACGTGGAGCAGGATGGCGGCACCATGCTGGTCAGAACAACTAGTCCTGAAGCGGTGCTGCGCACCATGCTGCAACGGGACGCGGCACTCAGCGGACTGGAAGTGCGCGCCGCGGCCCTGGAAGATGCCTTCCTTGCGCTCACCAACCAACCCCCCACGGTCACTCAATAGGAGGCACTATGGCTACTGCAATCGCCCTCAATCTGGCGCGGCCGTCGCTGCCGCGTATCTTCTTCAACGAAGCGCGCTTTGAGTTGCTCAAGTTGTCGCGCAACCGCAGCTACCTTTTTTCAATGATCGGCTTTCCGGTGGTGTTCTATCTGTTATTTGGAGTCACCAACAAGGATGCCGTCTTTCAAGGCCATACCATTGCCCGCTACCTGCTGGCCGGGTATTCGTGTTTTGGTGCGATGGGTTCGTCTCTCTTCGGCATTGGCGCCGGGCTGGCGTTCGAGCGTGGCCACGGATGGCTGGAAATGAAGCGCGCAAGTCCCATGCCGGCGGCAGCGTATCTGCTTTCGAAACTATGCGTCAGCATCACGTTCGCGGTTGGCATTACGATCCTGCTGATGATCCTGGGAACCGCGCTGGCCGGCGTTCACATCACGATCATGGAAGGTCTGCAGCTGGTTTTGGTGATTGCTGCCGGCGTCCTGCCCTTTGCCAGCCTGGGATTGGTGATCGGATTGTTGATGCCGTCGAACGCGGCGCCGGGAGTTATCAATCTGATCTATCTTCCACTCTCGTTCTGCGGAGGCTTGTGGATGCCGATCGAGACTTTGCCACATTGGTTGCAGGTGGTTGCGCACGGTTTGCCCTCGTTCTGGTTTTCCCGTCTGGCGTTGCGAACGATCGGTTACTTTGACGGATCGCCGGTTGTCGCGTGGTCGTTGCTTGGGTCGTATACGGTACTATTTTTGCTAGCAGCAGCGTTCATCTTTCGCAGGCAAGAGGCACAGGCTTAAACATGAGACCCGCCGGCGGTACACCTGCTGACGATTGCGATGAAGATGCGGTCGAACGGCTTCCTTTGCGAAGCTGGCGGCGCTGGATCGATTATGACCACACCATCTGGCTGATCTTTTTAGGGTTCTGGTTTCTTCAGCCCAAAATCGGTCACGAGCCGATCGGCAGATGGGTCTTGTTGTTTCTCGCTCTCGGCCTCTTTATTCCTTTTTATCTATTAGCGCATCGCGGACCCCGGAGATTCCGCTGGATCTGGGTGCTTGGCATGTTAATCCTGGGCATTTTCTATGTACCCATCAACCAGGGTGCCTGGGGAATTTACATCTATGTTGCGGTCTCGATCCCCGAGGTCGCGGAATCCACCAATGCGGTCATCGGCCTGTTGCTCGTGCAATGCGGTGTGATTGTTGCGCAAAGCTGGTTCTTTCACATGTCGCCCTGGGTGTGGGCGTCGGGCGTAGCTTCCACGCTGCTCTGGGGCATGAATCGGCTCAGGATGAAGCAGAAGAGTCGTTCCGATTCCAAATTGCGCATGGCTCATGAGGAGATTGAGCAACTGGCGAAGACGGCGGAACGGGAACGTATCGCCCGGGACATGCATGATGTGCTTGGGCACTCTCTTTCACTGATTGTGCTCAAGAGCGAGTTGGCCGGGCGCTTGCTCGACAGTCAACCAGGCGAGCTGCGCTCGAGATCGCTGAGATCGAGGCAGCCGCGAGGCAAGCGCTCGGTGAGGTGCGCAAGACACTGAGCGGCTACCGTTCGGAAGGCTTTGCCTCCGAGCTGACGCGTGCAGGCCAGGTACTTGAGACAGCGGGCGTGCGGTTGAACCGGCCGGCCACGGCGCCCACGCTCACGCCACGGCATGAAGCCACACTTTCGCTGGTGTTGCGCGAGGCGGTCACCAACATCGTGCGCCATGCCGGAGCCAAGGAGTGCTCCATTGAAGTGTTTACCGAGAAGAATAGGACGAAGTTGGTGATCGCCGATGATGGACGAGGCGATATCCAGCAGGAAGGAAACGGACTGCGGGGCATGCGCGAGCGGATCCAGGAATTAGGTGGCAGTCTCTCGTTGGAATCGCATCGCGGCACCTGCCTGCGGATCGAGTTGCCGCAACTCAACGAGAATGAGGGGGTGGCTGGGTCGTGAGTAAACAGATTCGTGTCGTGCTTGCGGAAGACCAGGCGATGGTGCTGGGCGCGCTCGCTGCTTTGCTCGAGATTGAGAAAGACATTGCCGTGGTGGCACGCGGGCGTAATGGACGAGAGGCCATGGCACTGGTGGCGGAGCACCAGCCGGACGTTCTGGTAACTGATATTGAGATGCCGGAGATGAGCGGGCTTACGCTTGCGGCGGAGGTCCATGGCCGTTATCCGCGGGTTCATATTGTGATTCTGACTACCTTTGCCCGCGCAGGCTATTTGCGGCGCGCGATGGATGCCGGGGCACAGGGTTACATGCTGAAGGACCGTCCTGCAGCCGAGCTGGCGGAATGTGTACGGCGTGTGTGCCGCGGGCTGCGGGTGGTTGATCCTGAACTCGCAGCCGAGGCATGGGCGCAGGAGCCGGATCCGTTGAGCGAACGGGAGCGCCAGATTTTGTGGCGGGCGGGTGAGGGTAAATCCGGCGCGGAAATTGCGGTGGATCTTCATTTGTCGGAAGGCACGGTGCGTAATTATTTGTCTGAGGCGATTAATAAGCTCGGCGCAGCCAATCGGATTGAAGCTGCTCGGCTGGCACGTAGTAAGGGTTGGTTGTAGGTAGAGCAAAACTGTCACTTCCGGCCTCTCAGGATTTGTTGAGTCCCGAAGGGACGTCTGAAAGTAGCCCAGGACGATAGTCCTGGGTGCAACCTCCGAAGACGAACCAGTCCCGTCAGGGACGGCTGAATCCTGCGAGCTCGCATTCAGCCGTCCCTGACGGGACTTTCACATGTTTTGATCTCGTACCCAGGACTACGTCCTGGGCTACTTTCAGACGTCCCTTCGGGACTCAATTCCTCAACCGGAAAATCCAACGCAGTGAAGGGATCTACAGTTTCTCAACTCAATGACACTTGTCATCTGATTCGCGTGACAACCTGCACTGTTTCGTTCTTATGCCAACTGCGATTCTCAGTTTGTAAGTCGAGGCTGAGATATGAAACGTTGGATTGGCATACTCCTCTGCACAGCCCTGAGCATCGGCGGAAAACTGGGAGCGCAAACCTGCAGTCTGCGAGGCACCGTACTCGACCCCTCAGGAGCTGCAGTCGAAGGAGCAGACGTCGTTCTGCAGGCGGCTACGCCAGAGCAAACAACGACGGACCGGCATGGCTCTTTTGTTTTTCACTGTGCCGATAACAATCCCTACCAGATAACTGTTCACGCCAACGGGTTTGCAGAGAGCCAGGTAAATGGACGCGGCTCGGCAAACATCACGGTCAGTCTGCGCATCGCAGAGGTCCATACGGTCGTCGAGGTTGGTGAGAACAGCGGAGTCTCCGTCGATGTGGACCACGGCGCCGGCACACACACGCTCACGGCTGAAGATTTAAAAGGCATGGCCGATGATCCGGATGACTTCAAACGCCAGCTACAAGTACTCGCCGCCAGCAGCGGCGGCGCTCCGGGCCAGGCCATTATTACCGTAGATGGATTTCAGAACAGCAGCACTCTGCCACCCAAATCCTCGATTGCTTCCATCCGTGTCAACCCCGACATGTTTTCGGCCGAATACGATCGTCCTCCGTACCAGGGCGGTCGGGTTGAGATCTTCACCAAGCCAGGCCGGGACTCGCTTCATGGGGCTCTCTTCTTCACCGACAGCGACTCCGTCTTCAACGCTACCGATCCGTTCGCGCTGAGCGCTACCCCGGCGGGCAAGCGGCGTTACGGGTTCGAGTTCGGTGGTCCCATTCGTAAACAGCAAAGCGATTTCTTTTTAGCGCTGGAGCGGCGCGACATCAACGAGTTCAACGTCGTGAACGCCGTGGTCCTCGATAGCCAGGGCGATGAGGCTCCGTTAAGCCAGAACATTTCGGCGCCGCAGCGTTTGTGGATCGGCAGCGTGCGCACCGATTGGCAACTGAACCCGAAAAATATGCTGGCGGCTACGTATTCGGCCAACGTAAACGACTCCAACAACGTTGGTAGCGGCGGTCTAGTCCTTGCTGAGGCGGGCTACAACAGCACGGTGAGCGAGCAGAACTTGCGGCTGACCGATGTATTCACCATCAGCCCGACGCTGCTGCACGAAACCCACATAGGTTTCACCTGGAAGAGCACCAGGGATGTGCCCCTTTCCACATCACCCAGCCTGCAGGTGGCCGGCGCCTTTATCAGCGGGGGCGCCACCGCGGGCTATTTACAAAATCGCGAGCGTGATCTCGAGGTGGACGACGATGTGATGTGGAGCCATCATAAGCACTCGCTGAAGATCGGTGTTGCCTCGCTGGGCATTCTGGTCCACGACTACGATCCTGATACCTTCAATGGCTCCTTCGTCTTTGGTGGTGGACTGGCCCCCGCTCTCGACAATAGTGGGAAACAGACCGCGATCTCAGGACTGGAACAGTATCGGCGAACGCTGCTCAGCCTGCCCGGCGGAGTGCCCACCACCTACAACGTGACCCAGGGAGAGCCGTTGGTTCCCTTCTCGCAGTGGCGGGTGTCGTTGTTCGCGCAGGACCAGTGGAGTGTCAAGCCGAACCTGTCGCTGGCATTGGGTTTGCGCTATGCCCTGCAGACTTCGCCCACGAGCTTTGGAAACCTGGTTCCCAGGGTTGGCATCGCGTGGTCGCCCGATCATAAACAACGTTGGGTCATCCATGTGCGGGGTGGACTTTTTTCGAGTCCTGTCACCCCGGACGTAACCACTGAAGCGTACCGCCTGAACGGTCTGCGGCAGACCCAGATGCTTCTCTACGCGCCGTCGTTCACGCAACCACTCGTACCCACGCCGTCTACCATCGCGGTCGCGACGACTCGCCAATTCGCTGCCGGCCTGGGACAAACCTGGTCCTTTCAATCGCAACTCGGCGTAGAGCACGAGCTGCCTCAACACTGGCACGCGCAGGCAAACCTCTTTGACGCGCAGGCCTGGGGCACACTTCGATCGCGCAACATCAATGCCCCGGTGGTCACTGACAGCACTACAAATCCCTTGCTTGCTCCGCGGCCCATCGAACCGGGCAAGAACTTCTTCCAGTTTGAACAGTCAGGCCACCTTCATGGCCAGGTAGTCTTCCTTGGCATCGACCAGCACGCCTACAAGCGATTTGGTATCTTTGTCGGTTACTTATATTTCAACCTGAAGACGGATGCGGACTCAGCGACTCTGTTTCCGCAATCCAGCTACTCCGATCGCGGGGAGACAGCGCGCGCCTCCTGGGAGTCAACCCACCGCCTGTTCGCGATCGGGCAGCTGAACCTTCCGCAAAAACTCTCGCTTACCAGCCAATTCGATGCTTCCTCAGGGGATCCCTATGACGTTCTCACCGGCATTGATAACAACGGAGACGGCGTATTCAACGACCGGCCCTCACTGACCGCGGAGCAAGGTACCGGCACCTATCAAACACCCTTCGGATTGCTCAATACGACCGGCATCAATGGCTCCCTGGGACGAAACGCAGGAACCATGCCTGCGCTCATTCATCTGGATAGCAACCTCAGCCGCACTTTTGAACTGCCTTCCCATGGGCTCTCCAGCGACAAGCATCAGAGCGTCACCCTGAACGCACGGTCGGCCAATCTGCTCAACCATACCAACGTGACCAATGTAGGCAACGTAGTCGGCTCGCCCACCTTTACTCAATCACTCGCCGCGGAAGCTGCGCGACGCGTGGAGTTCGGCATCCGCTACACCTTCTAAACCTCGGTTCCCAAAGGAGAGATTATGTTCAAGGTCGTTACCGCTTCGCTTCTTCTTGGCAGTGCACTCACGATGTATGCGCAGGTCCCCGCCCCGATTGCTCCCGAGCAGATCGTCTACCGGCACTGGCCGGAGCAATTCATTCAGTGGATAGGCCCGGAACTGCCTTTTACGATGATCGAACTTTACGTTGACCCGGGTGCCGGCGCGACCCCTCTCTACGACGCGGTGCTTACCAATCGCTCTTCAGGCAAGCGCGTGCACTACACAAACCAGCAGCAGATGGTGGACATCGCTAAGCGCTCGGGAGCGGAGGCCTATCTGACCACGATGCAGCTCGATCGCCCTGCGAATGCGGGCAAGGACGCGACCTACCTTCTGCGTTTTGTCGATCACGCAGGCCAGCCTGTATCGTGGCAGTTCGTTCAGGGATCTGACATCAGCGAACGCGGAGGGGGAAGCTCGCCCGCCGGCATCGAGCCGCCGGTACTCGTGTATCGCGAACGCTCCGCCGTCGCCGGTGAGGGCTCAGCGCTCAAGATCGGGAACACGGTCAGCGTTGCCGACGTCTGGACGGAGATCAGCCAGCCGCCCTACTTCGTTGCGTACCATGGCGCGCTGTCCGAGAACGTCGATATCGCTGTCTTTTCCGCTGCGCCGCAAGAATGGACCACGATCGATGCACCCAAGTCGCTGGGTGTGGGTGCTGAGTGGAAAATGAAGGCACAGGATGGCCTGGGGTCCACTCTGCGGGTACAGGCAGTGAATGGAGATCATGCGACCATCCTCGAGAGTGATGATCATTTTCCCGGCAGAACGGTCACGATCGATGCAGCTCTTACTGGCGGGGCGTGGTCCATTAACAAGATGCACTATGCCGCTGCGGGCGAGGACGCTAACCAGGGTTTGACGATCTCGTTTGGTCCCGGGGGTAAATTCGAGATCATGGCGGGACGCAAGACACGTATCGCCAGCGGCACGGTGCATGGGGACACTGAGCAAAAGCGGGTTGGATGGGAGTTCAAGGATCCGCAATGGCTCAAGGGCAAAACTGCATGGGTAGGTAGCGCGGAAATGACCGACAAACCAGCGGCCCCGCAAACAGCTTCCAGGTAATCGTTTTGTCCTGAAAGGTTGTGGCGCGGGAAAGTGCAAAAAGACATTTCCAGGAGGGGTCCGCTGAACTGCAGATCCCTCCACTACGCTACGCTTCGGTCGGGATGACAAAGGGGAGGGCGACGCTTCCATTCAGATTCGATGATGCGGAGGATGAACAGCAGGTCCCTCCACTTCGCTGCGCTCCGGTCGGGATGACACTTCTGTTTGGGGTTGGGATGTGGGTACATCCAAGTGATCCTTTTGTCCTGAAGGATTGCGCGGGGGAAAAGGAACAGCAGGTCCCTCCACTTCGCTACGCTTCGGTCGGGATGACACTTCTGTTTCAGATTGGATGTCGGTACTCAACGCCTAAACACTCAAAATGAAGTGTCATCCGGATCGAAGCGTACCCGGATTTCCTGCCACGCTGCAGCAGACAAGGCCGCGTATGCGCCCTTCCGTAAAGAAGGGCGCATGAAGTGAACCAACGCCACCAAGTCCAACAGGAAATTCGGGGTAGCGCAGTGGAGGGACCTGTTGTTTCTTTTCCCCCGTGGAAAGCCTTCAACGCAAAAACCCATTGACTTGACCGGGATGCAACGCTAGGTTCTTGTTGGACGGATACCCTCCCATGCATCTAACGCCCCTGGATTTTTTCTATGGATTCGTTTTGCTCGTTGCCGGACTAGGGTGTGGGCTGGTTAATACCCTCGCCTCTTCCGGGTCCGCCATTTCGCTTCCGGTGTTGCTCATGTTCGGGATGTCGCCTCTCGATGCAAACGCGACCAACCGGTTAACGGTTCTGTTCGGTTCGCTGATGGCGCTCTACACGTTTCAGAAAAGGAAAACGGTGGAGTGGCGTCCCGGTCTCAAGATGGCGATCCCCGCCACGTTAGGCAGCGTGGCCGGCGTGCTCGCAGCGGAAAACCTCCCGGGTCGCAGCATGGCACTGGTCATCACCGGCGCCGTGATGCTAGCGCTTATCCTGTTGGTGACCAGGATGAAAAAGGTGCTGGAGCACCCGACCCCAGGAACCGCAGGGATCACCGCAGCGGGTATGGTCACCCTGATCTTCGTGGGATTCTGGATGGGCTTCATCGTGCTGGACGGGGCCACTTACTTACTGCTCGTGCTGATATTGATGTTCCATTACGATTTGGTGCACGCAAACGCGATCAAGGCACTTCTGGCGGTGTTCACGACGCTGGTGCCGATCCTGATGTTCGCGGGTCACGGCAGCATTCGCTGGCCCGACGGTCTGGTCATGTCGGCCGGCAGCGTTGCCGGTGGCTACATCGGTGCTCGGCTCACCATGCACGAACGGGCGAAGTTCTGGATATTCCGCACTTTGATTGCGGTGCTGATCCTGGAAATTATCCATCTCAGCATCCAATATGCTGCGCCCTACATTCACCCCCTGTTCCCGTATCACTTCTGACGCGATTCGGCTTCTGCCAGCCAGCCGCGGCGCAATATTTCCACGGGAACACTCGAAAGGTAGGGCTTGATATCCAGGATGGGCGTTCCATCGAGCATGTCGACACCGCGAACGTGGAGCATTCCGCTCTCACGGCGAAGCAACGCAACGACCGTAAGGCCAATGGGGTTCGGGCGACGGGGAGAGCGAGTGGCAAAGACACCGTGCGGTCTGTCGTCGGCAGGTGGTCTGCCGATCAAATCGAAATCCTCGGACTTGTCGAACTCCCAGATAACAAATAGATGAGAGAAGCCCTCAATGTCGGTGAGCCCCACCTCAAATTCCGGCAGCACGTTGAGTACACCTTCTGCCTCATGTTTGGCGTGCAGTCCCTTGGGAATTGCAGCTGTCTGCTGGTACGGGCTGCTCACAAATCCAATCGGCCGGGAAACAAACATATAGGTTCGCCGCCTCCCCTCCCATATTAGAAGGCGCGGCTCGCTTTCATGTTCGGATGTGAGATTCTCAAACGATGGAAAGGCCAGCACATCGCCGTTTGGCAATTTTGGATGCTCCCTCGAACCTGGGACTCAAGCCACCTTCTCCGGGAAAAGAACCGGGCGTCAAGAACATGCCTGGCACGCTCCGAGCGCACGGCATCTTGCAGCGCTTGCGCGCGGAGGATGCCGGCGTGGTCGTTCCGCCGGTTTATAGCGGAGCAATTGATCCTGAGATTGCGGTGCGGAATGCCAGGCTGATTCGCGACTACAGTCTTCTGCTCGCGGACCGCATTGGGGAGCTGCTCGACCAAGGTCGCTTTCCCTTGGTGCTCGGAGGAGATTGCAGCATCCTTTTAGGAGCCGCCTTCTCGCTCCGCAAACGAGGAAGATACGGACTGCTCTTTGTCGACGGGCATACGGACCTGCAAACTCCCGCGAGTTCACAAACCGGAGGCGCCGCCGGAATGGACCTGGCGTTGGTCACGGGACTGGGTCCGGAGTTGCTGACCGATATAGACTGCCGAAAGCCCTATATAAGGCCGGAGGATACGATCGTCTGTGGCTATCGCCGGCCAGCGCCGGGAGAGGATTCGCCGGCCGCACCGCAACCCCCGATGACCGCTTTCCCACTGCCCCTGATGCAACAACAGGGCATCGCACAATCATCCGAAACGGCAGTCGCATTTCTCGAAGCTGCATCGACACAGGGATTCTGGGTTCATGTGGACATGGATGTGCTCGCGACAGAGTGGATGTTTGCGGTAGATTCGCCGGAACCGGGCGGCATGACTCCGCAGGAGTTATCAACCCTGCTCAAAACGGCGCTAAACTCGGAGCGCTGCATTGGGATGGAATCACAATTTATGACCCCACTCTCGATCCCAGTGGAGCAGGCGCCGATCGGATCATCCAAATGCTGGCCGAGCTTTTCTCACAGGAGTGCAAATCATCATGAAAATCGCCAGCTGGAATGTGAATTCCATTCGTGCCCGGCTTGATCACGTCACCGCTTGGCTCAAGGCTCAGCAGCCGGATGTGCTGCTCATGCAGGAACTGAAAGCGGACGAATTTCCCGCCCTGGTATTCACAGCGCTGGGCTATGAAAGCGTGGCTGTGACCCAGAAGGCTTATAACGGCGTCGCGGTTGTATCGCGCCTCCCGATGGAGACTATCAACACCACACTTGCCGGCGATGAGGCTGACAGCCATGCACGTTATCTCGAGATGACGATCGAGGGCATACGCATTGTCAATATTTATCTTCCCAACGGCAATCCAGTTGGAGGCGACAAGTTCGCCTACAAGCTGGCCTGGATGGACCGGCTGATCACGAAGATGAGCGCCTGGCGAGAGGAAGGCCTGCCGGTGTTGGTGGGCGGCGACTTCAATGTCATTCCCGAAGACATCGATTGCCACAAGCCTGCCTCGTGGGCCCGCGACGCGCTCTTCCAACCGGAGCCGCGGGCACGGTATCGCGCTCTGCTCGAACTCGGCTATACCGACGCGTTTCGATCGCTTCATCCGGATGAGGCCGGGCAATTTACCTACTGGGATTATTTCCGGCAGGCGTTTGAACACAACCGCGGCATCCGTATCGACCATTTCCTGTTGTCGCCAAAGCTGGCCGATCGGCTGCAAAGCTGCGAGATTGATCGCGGTCCACGGGCCCAGCAAAAACCCTCTGATCACACACCGATCATTGTGGAGCTACGCTAGGGATGGATATCCTGTCTCGGCCCGTACTGACTGCGGACCATCGCATTCGTTATGGCGCGGGCCCCTCTCAGTTCGGGGATCTTTGGATCCCGCAGACGCATGGTTCGGCTCTTCTGCCTCTGGTTGTTTTTTTCCATGGTGGCTGGTGGAAGTCACAATACGACCTGGGCTACGCCGGCTATTTGTGCGCGGCCCTGAAGAAGGAAGGAATCGCGACCTGGTCCGCCGAGTACAGACGAGTGGGCGAAGCAGGTGGGGGTTGGCCGGGAACGTTTGAGGATGTGGCGAACGGTTTCGACTTTGCCGAGACGCTCGCCCGAAGCTATCCTCTGGACTTGTCGCGCGTGATCACCATGGGCCACTCAGCCGGCGGCCACCTGGCGTTCTGGATAGCGGGCAGACATCACGTCGATCCCCAGAGTGAAATTTATCAGCCACGACCCCGGGTTCCGCTCCACGGGGCCGTCTCGCTGGCAGGAGCAGTTGACCTGCGATTGACCATCGACTTGTCCGGATACTTCAATTTCGCGCACGACAAGCAGGAAGTTTATGCATTGATGGGAGGCCGTCCGCAGGAGCTGCCAGATCGATATAGGGCCGGCAATCCAGGAGACCTTCTGCCCTTCCACGTACCGCAGCTTCTCATCCAGGGCAAAGAGGACGATCAGATTCCGGCTGAACTTCCGTCGAGATGGGCGGACAACTCGCGCCGACCAGGCGATTCTGTAACAGTGAACATCATCCCTTCCGCGGACCATTTTGATGTGATCGATCCGGAGAGTCACGCGTGGGGAACGGTGCGCGATGGCATACGGAAGATGATTTTCTCTTGAGTGCGAATGAACTTTGCAATCATCGACCTAGCTGGTCAGGTTGTAAATCAATCCGAATGGATCCCCCGAAGCCGAGCTGCTCGACGTAGAAAGGCGCTGCACTCTTTGGGTCTTGCGCTTGAATGAGAACATCCGTGCTAAAGCTATTTGCCATGTGGCACCTTCGAACCGCTTTCAATCAAGGTCTTCAGTCTGGCTAATGCCAAATCCCATTGCTTCGAGACCGTTTCCAGATACTCCTTCATCTCGATCACCGGCTGTGGATCGAACGTAAACAGACTTTCGCGCCCCTCACGCGTACCATGCACGATGCGCACTCGTTCCAGCACGCGCAGATGCTTGGTTACTGCCTGCCGGGTTAGCCTGGTCCCCACCGTCAGCTCGGCAATCGAATACCTCTGTCCACTGCACAATTTTGCCAGCAGCGATAAGCGGGTCTCGTCCCCCAGGGCGGCGAACACCGCTGCCTTTACCCTCGCGCTACTATGGGTTTTTGCTGACATAGGCCTCGATATTCTTCATCTGCTGCTTCCATCCGCCGTCATTCCTGAGGAAGGCCTCTGCCCGCCGCTCGCTGGGAATCTTTTCGAAGCCAGACTCCGTTACCGTCAGCAAAGTCCCGCCGGCTGTTGCCTGCAATCGAAACTCCACCAGCGTAGACGCCTCCTTCGTATAATCCACCTTCGGGTCGATTGCATACGGATGCCAGGTGTAGGAAAAAAGCGTTTCCAGCTCGATCGCCTTGATCACGATTTCCATCCTCAGATGCTCGTATCCCGGGTGGGTGATCTGGCCGCCAATCGGCTTCCCCGCCACAAACGGGCCATCCATTTTCACCAGAAACCATTCGCCGAACTGGCGATAATCCGTCAGCGCCCGCCAAACCCGAGAAACCGGCGCCGCGATCTCAATCTGCTTCTCAATTTGAGTTTCCATTCACGCAACCTCCGAGTTGCATATTGTCTGCATGCTAGATCATGCTGACGAAAACATGCAACCATAAAGTTGCCGGTTGAAAAAGCCCGGTGTCCCTTCCGGATATGCTGTAGGCATGCTGCAGATGAAGGCCAATTGCGAAACTTGCGGCGCACCCCTTGCGCTGGTGTCGCGCGACGTCTCGATCTGTTCGTATGAATGCACCTTCTGCGCAAAGTGTGCAGAGGGAGTGCACGCGCACGTTTGCCCGAACTGCGGCGGACCCTTGTTGCCGAGGCCACCGAGAATGGAAAAGCGAGTCTAGTCGAAGAACAGGATATGGGTCGCGTCGGGATTTTGGATCGGAGAAAAGCGCATGCTTTCGTAAAGGCGTGCCGCATCTGCGTTTTCGGCGCGCAAACGCACACAGCGGAAGTTTTTCCGGGCCTGGTCCACCAGGGCGGTCACCAGTGCTCTGCCGATCCCTTTGTTTCGCCATGCAGGCCTGACGTAAACGCGACGGAGACGGCCTATATCCGGGCGGCCGGCAAAAGGGTCAAGGTTAAGGCCTCCGACTGCAAGCAGCAGACCCTCCTCCAGATGACCGCACAAGGCCTCTCCTGGAGCATCGAAGCGATTCTCGGCGCTTGCCCACTCCTCGACCAGGGTTTCAATGAAGTCGTACCCTTCCTCACGCGCCTCCGCCAGCAGGCGCTCTATGCCGGGAACAGGCAACTCAATTTTCTGGATCGGGATCATTGTTTCCTCACTTACGAATGTTAGCTTTGCGGACGCTGAGTCGCTTTTGGGAGAGCCTCATCTAATGTGCCATGGGTAGGAAATTAGCCGTATCGGTACTGGACCTGGTGGGCATGCGGCCGGGCGAGCACGCGGGCAGCGCCATTGCCCGGTCGGTGGATCTGGCGCAGCACGTAGAAAAGCTTGGCTACCAGCGGTATTGGTTGGCAGAACACCACTCCATAGCCGGGCTCGCCTGCTCGGCTACGTCCGTGCTGATCGGCCATGTGGCGGCGGCAACTACGACGATCCGGGTGGGTAGCGGCGGGGTGATGCTGCCGAACCATGCACCGCTGGTGGTCGCTGAACAATTTGGCACGCTGGAAGCACTGTATCCGGGACGGATCGATCTGGGACTTGGACGCGCTCCAGGCGGTGATTTCGCCACCATGCGGGCGCTGCGAAGAGATCTGCACCAGGGCGGAGATGATTTTCCTGCCCTGCTCGAGGAACTGCGCGGCTACCTTGGGCCCGAGAAGCCGGGGCAAGCCGTAAGAGCAATTCCCGGGCAAGGAAGTAATGTGCCGATCACCCTTCTGGGCTCAAGCGGATTCAGCGCACAGCTGGCGGCGATGCTGGGTCTGCCATTTGCCTTTGCTGCGCACTTTGCTCCGGACTATCTCCATACCGCCGCACAAATGTATCGCGATCGATTCGAGCCCAGTGCGGTGCTGCGCCAGCCCCACCTTATGGTGGGCGTGCAGGTGATTGCGGCCGAGACAGATGCTGCGGCCCGGCGGTTGTTCACCACACCGCAACAGCGTTTTCTTCGATTGATCCGCAATCAGCCGGTGGAGTTGTTGCCTCCCGTGGATTCCATGGACTCGCTTTGGCAGGATTGGGAACGCGCCACGGTTGAGAGCAAGCTTGGTGCAGCGATTGTGGGATCGGATGCGACGGTAAAAGCGGGCATGGAGAGGCTGGTGAGGGAGACCGGAGCCGACGAATTAATTGTGGTGACGGATACCTACGAACCCGCTGATCGGCTGCAGTCTTATGAACGCGTGGCCGGCATCGCCAACACGATCGAAATTAAAGCGCCGCTGCATGTGAGTGCCTGAGGTTTGCACTTGCCAACGGTGATAGGTGCCGACCTGAAGTGCCGATTGAGTGCCAAAGTTCCGGGTCCAGGGCGGCGGTATCCCACATCTCGCGAAAAACGAGCGAGATATGGGGCAGCCCCGGGCTCCGTTGCTGGGAAAGTGTCAGACGACAACTACCACCTTCCCGTACCCACGCTTGTTTGGGACGGCTCCGCTGTAGGCGTTCGATGCTTCCGCCAGGGGAACGACGGCTTTGATATACGTCTTGAGCGTGCCGGCATCCAACAGCTTTGCAACTTCGACTAATTGTTCTTGCTTTGGTTCGATGATGAAGAAGGCGGCCTTGCTCCGCGGATCGGGATGACTTCCACCTTCAGCAGCAATGGTGACCAATCTGCCGCTTGGTTTGAGCATGCCCCAGGATCTGTCGAGCGTCTCGCCTCCAACGCCGTCGAAGACCACGTCGACTTGCTGCGCCCGATCTTCGAAGCGTGACGCCCGATAGTCGATCACCTCGTCTGCGCCGAGTTCGGCGACGAACTCCAGGTTAGCTGAGGAGGCGGTGGCAATCACATGCGCGCCGTGGAGATGGGCGAGCTGCACGGCGAATGTTCCCACCGATCCAGCAGCGCCGTGTATCAAAACCCGCTCCCCTCGTTGTATCTTTGCGCGCTCCAGAAGACCCTGCCATGCGGTTAAGGCTCCGATGGGTACGGTGGCCGCGGCCTCGTGGGTCAACGTCGTGGGCTTGGGGGCTATGCTGTCCGGGATGGTTACACAGAACTCAGCGGTGGCCCCGTCGGCAAACCAGTCATTGAACCCGTAAATCTCCTGGCCAAGCTCGAAGCCGTCGGTATTTTTCCCCAGCCCTGCGACTACACCGGAGAACTCATGTCCGGGCACAGCGCCCTTGCGGGGCGTTCCATCTTTCGCCTGAGTCGTCGGATACCACAGCAGCTCGGTCGGAGTGACACCGGCAGCACAAACACGAATGAGCAGCTCGCCTTCGGCTGGTTGCGGTTGAGGGAGGTCGGCTGCAATCAGCACCGGTCCCGGGGTCGAGGGATTTACCCGCATTGCCTTCATCTCAAAACAGATGCCTGAGTAGGGAGGGTGCGTCACAGATTTTTTAGTTGAGTCGCTTCCTGCATAATCAAAGGCAATGACATTGCTTTGGAAACCAGAGAATTGGTCTGTCCGCCTGGCTGAACTGGAAGCGCGGACGGGCGATATCAAAGAGGCGCCGCTACGGCGCGACGTCCGTTCGCTGGGCATGCTTCTGGGCCAGGTTCTGCGCGAGCAGGCCGGCGAGCCATTGTTTGCCGAAGTGGAAGAACTGCGCCAGATTGCTATCCGCCGCCGCGAGGCCCAGGAGGGTCCCGCACAGAGCGGAGGCGACGCGAAACCCGAAGCTGGGCCCTCGTTCGCCGCGGCCTTAGGCAGCGTTCACTCGCTGGACCTGGTGCAGGCATACCGCCTGTCGCGCGCCTTTGCCTTCTACTTCGAGCTCATCAATCTGGCCGAGACCAACCATCGCAAGCGGCGACGGCTTTCGCTCCAGCTGTCTGGAGACGCACAACGGGGCTCACTGCGGGGAACGCTGCGAGCCATGCGCGCTGCCGGCATCTCGGCCGAAGAAGCAGTCGAGTGGCTACGCAGCATTTCCATTATTCCTGTGTTTACCGCACACCCTACCGAAGTAGCGCGGCGGGTGGTGATGTTCAAGCGGCGCCGCATCGCAGATCTGCTCGAGCAACTCGACCGCATCCCGCTCTCGGATGAGCAGTTGGAACTCTTCGAGGAAAGCCTTACCGCTGAGATCACCGCGCTGTGGGAGACGGATGAGGTCCGGACCCGCCGGCCCACGGTGCGCGACGAGGTGAAGATGGGCCTCGACTACTACGATGCATCTATCTATGCCACGCTGCCTGGCCTTTATGCGGAAGTGGCTGCGGCCTTCGAGGCAGAGTATGGCGTCTGCCTGAACCTGGCCGAGATGCCGGTACTGCTTTCCTTCGGGTCCTGGATCGGCGGCGACCGTGACGGGAATCCTTTCGTGACACCGCAGGTCACGCGGGAAGCGCTGCAGATGGCACGCGAACATTTGCTCACCCACTATCAACAGGAGTTGGGGCTCATCCTCGATTTGCTCACCAGTTCGGCGCAGCAGGTTCCCATCAGCGGTGCGCTCGAGCAGCGGTTGCAGGGCTATCTCGATGCGATCAACACGACCGGGCAGCAGGCCTTCGGCGAGCGCTACGAGTATGAATCGTACCGTCGATTCCTGAGCTGCATCCGGGTGCGGCTCGCCGGCGCCGGCAATTCGGCGGAAAACCTGGCGCTCGGCCTCGATGCAACGCTGGCTGGCTTACCCCCATACAAATCAGCCCAGGAGTTGCTCGCGGACCTGGAGATTCTGCACGCCAGCCTGGTCGAGAATCGCGGCCCCCGGCTGGCCCATGCCTTGATTGATCCATTGATGCTCGAGGTGCGGACGTACGGCCTTCATCTGCAGACGCTCGATATCCGTCAGCATGCGCGGCTGCATGCCGCGGCGCTGGAAGAAGCGTCCGCCTGGAAATGTGATCCGGCGCGTGCATCGTCGGTGCCTCCGCCCTTGAGTGCGTCCTCCGCCGACGTGATCGATACTTTTCGCGCCATCGCCGAGTTGAAAGCATCCTCGCACTCCGGAAGCCATTCGTCACTACGTGATTAGCGGGGCTTCGAGCACCGAAGACGTGCTCAACGTGATCTGGCTTGCCCGCCTGGGCGGCGTGCGGGTCGAGGGCAATGGCGCTGACCCGGGCCTGATGCCGGTTCCCTTGTTCGAATCGATTGAGGATTTGCGCAATGCGCCCGCCATCTGCCGCGAACTCTGGCAGTCGCCCAGCTATCGACAGCTGCTGGAGTCCTGGAACAACACCCAGGAGATCATGCTGGGATATTCGGACTCCAATAAAGACGGCGGCATGCTTACCAGCACCTGGGAAATTTTCCGCGCCCACCGTGCCCTGCACCAGGTGGCTGCCGAAAGCGGTGTCCGTCTGCGGCTGTTTCATGGCCGCGGCGGCACGGTTGGCCGCGGCGGCGGGCCTACGCACCGCGCAATCTATGCCCAACCCGCCGGCGCTTTTACCGGCCAGATCCGCATTACCGAGCAAGGCGAAGTGTTGAATTGGAAGTATTCCGACGTCATCCTCGCGGAACGCAATCTGGAACTCATGATCGCGGCGTCTCTCGATGCCCTGGCGCGCCCTAATGCGCGCAATCCACAAGGTCACTTCACCGGCGTTCTCGCGCCGGAGTGGGAAGCCGCGTTTGCGGAGTTGTCGAGCATGGCATTTTCCTTTTACCGCGAACAAATTCTGGACGATCCGGAAGTGCTGCAGTATTTCGAAGAGGCTACGCCTGTGGCCGAACTGGAGCATGCCAAGATCGGCTCCCGTCCGTCGCGCCGCGGAGGCCGCCGCAGCCTGGCCGATCTTCGCGCGATTCCTTGGGTGTTCGGGTGGACGCAGAGCAGGCAGCTTGTTCCGGCCTGGTTCGCGGTTGGGCATGCCTTGGAATCGTTGGCGCAGAAACCTGGAGGCGCCGGGACGCTTGCGACCATGGCGCGGGAGTTCCCTCTCTTCATCGACCTCATCCGCAATGTGGAGATGGCTCTCGCTAAATCCGATTTCGGGATTGCTCAGCTATACGCGTCGCTGGTTGCCGATAGCGGGATTCGTGATCGAGTGTTTAGCAAGCTTGAGGCGGAATTCCGTCGCACACGGCGGAGCATCCTGGCGATTACCGGGCAATCTGAATTGCTGGAGAATAACCAGGTGCTCGCGCGATCCATTCGTCTGCGCAATCCGTACGTGGATCCGATTAGCTTGATACAGGTCGATTTGTTGCGACGCAAGCGCGCCGGTGACGATTCAGACGCCATCAACCGCGCTCTTTCCGCAACCATCAATGGGATTTCGGCCGGCTTGCGCAATACGGGTTGACGCGGGGCCGTTCTTTTGTGTCCCTTCCAAGAATCGTGGGGTGCCCCATATCTCGCTCGTTTTTCGCGAGATGTGGGAGACCACAGCGCTCCACGTGCCTCTTTCGAAGGTCGGGAAAAAGGTTAAGGTTCGTGGTCTCCCACATCTCGCGAAAAACGAGCGAGATATCGGGCACTCCACGATTCTTGGAAGGGACACAAAACCTTACGCTTTTTGGAAGGGAGAAAAAAACTTACGCTTTGTGGATTGGAGAAAGAAAACCTCATGCTTTGTGGAAGGGAAAAGAAACTTCACGCTTTGTGAAGGGAGAAAGGCAGGATCGAGACTACTAGTGGCTGCCTAGCATCAGCTTGGCTATCGTTGCCAGTTGCATATTCGAGGTGCCTTCGTAGATCTTGCCGATCTTTGCGTCGCGGTAGTACTTCTCGACCGGGTAGTCCTTTACAAAGCCGTAACCGCCAAAGATCTCTACGGCGTGGCTGGCAACGCGTTCGGCTACCTGCGAGGCAGAAGTACTTGCACATGGCGGCTTCTTTCAGAAAGCCAAGGCCGTTGTCTTTAAGGCGGGCACAGTTGTAGACCATGAGCCGGGTGGCTTCGATTTCGGTTGCCATTTCGGCGAGGGCAAACTGGACGGCCTGAAACTCCCCGATCGCTTTGCCGAACTGCTTGCGTTCCAACGCGTAGCGGGCGGCGTGCGACCAGGCTCCCTGGGCTAGTCCAAGCATCTGCGCGCCGATGCCGATACGGCCCTCATTCAGGGTCTCGATGGCGATCTTATAGCCTTTCCCCGGCTCGCCCAGCACGTTGGCCGCGGGCACCTTGCAATCTTCGAGGATGATTTCGCAGGTGGAAGAGGCGCGAATGCCGAGCTTGTCCTCTTTTTTGCCAATCGTGAAATCCAGGCACACGCTGGTCCACCAGAAATGCGGTGATCCCTTTGTATCCCGCGCTCGGATCCAGAGTTGCGAAGACGATGAAGAGGCCGGCCTCACGAGCATTGGTGATAAAGAGCTTCTGCCCGTTCAGCAGATAGAAGTCGCCGCGCTTTTCGGCGCGCATCTGGAGCGCGAACGCGTCCGAACCGGAACTGGCTTCACTCAAGCGCGTACGCACCGACGGTGTCGGTCGCGAGCCGGGGTAGATAGACCTTCTTTTGCTCGGGCGTGCCCCATCGCAACAGCGCATTGATGCACAGCGTGTTCTGCACGTCGATGAGAACGCCTACCGACGGGTCGACCGCGGAGATCTCTTCCACGGCCAGAATGGCTTCGAAAAAAGTTCCCCCGGAGCCACCATATTCGATAGGGATTTCAATGCCCATCAGGCCGAGATTGAAGAGTTGCGGAATCAGCTCGGCGTGAAAGTGCTGCTGCTCGTCCATGGTGCGAACCAGGGGAGCGATATTTTCCTGGGCAAACTGGCGGACGGTTGCGCGAAAGAGTTGTTCGTCTTCCGAAAGCAGGGTGAGCGGAGGAGCGGGTTGCGATGCAAGAACGGAATCTGCCACGGGATTAAGCTATCCGTTGCATTGGCTGCCTGTCCAGCGAGCCTACATGGGGAGCAAGGGCTTGGGAACGGCGAGCAGCCGGGGCACGGATCGGTTGCGCCGCAGATGGTGGTCGTGGCGGACGGATAAGCCGCGGCTTACAATGGCCAACTTTTCCCGTTCCAGAATCTTGCGTGCCTGAATGCGGGCGTGATTCGACCAGGGACCAATGGGATCGAGTTTGATGTAGGTGGTCCAGTGGCGCAGAGCTGCCCGCCGATCGCCCGTTCGTTCATAGGCCAGAGCGACGTTGTAGTGCGCGTCGCCGTAGTGTGGCACCAGGCGGATCGCGGTGGTATAGGCCGCAATTGCTTCGGGGAGACGCTGTAGCTCGTCCAGTACATTTCCGAGATCGAAGAAGGCCAGAGCGTACTTCGGGTCTGCCTCGGTAGCGCGGCGATAGAGCCGTTCCGCGTCGATAAACTGTCGTTGGTTGTATTGAATCGTACCCAGGTTGATGCAAGCCGGTGCGTGACAGCTATCGAGCGCAAGAATGGTTTCGTAGTGGACCACGGCCTCCTGCGTCTTGCCCCGCTCTTCCAGACGCACTGCTTCGAAGAAAAGTCCTTGCACGCGAGACTCCCGAGCAGCCTGATGGCTGGGGGAGGCGCTCACTTCGGCCAGTTGGCTGTGCCGCTGAGAATCGAAGTCGAAGATGAACTGGCGCGCGATCGGTTCCATCATTGCACCGCTCAGACGAAAGGCAAGCCGAGTTCCGTTGCGGACTGCACCCGCCTCGAGCAATGGATTGGCAATGCCCGAGACCTGGCTCATGGCATGAATCGAAGCGCGGATGTTGGCCACAGAAAGACGCGTGGCGCGGAGGTCGCGTAGTTTTCTTAGCTGGACCAGATCCTGGAATGAATAAGTGTCGCTGTGATTGATGAGCCCGGAGCGTTCCCAGGAACAAAGCTGCTTGAGCCTAATGCGCAAAATGCGAAGGACATCTTGTCGGCTGTATTGGGTAACAGTGATGTGCTCGTTGGAGGCCGTCACCCTCGCACCTCAGCTTCTGAGGCGATTATGCGGACGCGCTCCGTTCCACCGCAAGCGATACAGGAAAAAAACAGTGGATAAGGCGGTACCAAACTGGATGCATGAACAAGGAAAGGAAATGCTTGAGTCGGTTGAGGTTGTGTGCAAGAGCGAAGCGGCAGAGTCGATGGAGCCGACGATCGGACTTGAACCGATGACCTGCTGATTACGAATCAGCTGCTCTACCAACTGAGCTACGTCGGCGCGCCCCCAAAGCACGTACCTTGTGGGATTGTATCTACGCTCTGGCCAGCCGTAAAGACGGTGCAAAACGGTGAGCTAAGGAAAACGAAAAGGCCACCCGGCAACAGGGCGGCCTCTTCTCTAGGGAGAATAGTTCCAACGGAGGCAAAGCCATCAGAACTTTCTGGCGAAATCTTATGGTCGCCTCCCGAGGGTGTCAAGGCAAAATCCAGACGCCGATAAGCCGCCCATTATCAATAATTTAACGGCAACCGCCTGTTAAACCGGCGTAATCTGCGCGCCCTTGCAGGCACGAGGAAACGAGTCCCAAGCCGCTGCAATCCGAGCACTTAGGAGTTCGGCTGCACTTCAATTGGTTCAAAACGACTTTAGCGATTTGTGTGCGCAAAGGGGTAACCCCCCGGGGTGAAAGAGCCCGCCAAGTGCCGCTTTAGTCTTCCAGGTTGAGACGGATGAACTCGGTTTCTTCCTGGAAGGCGGAAGCCGGCTTGCCGCGAAGGACACGATACATGGCCCGCCCTCCGCCTAGAAACAGCCCTAGCAGGATCGCAGCGCCCCCGAGGATGCCCGTCAGGGCGAAGATGCCAAGGATGAGACGCGCGACCTTGGAGCCGTCGCTGATGTAGCCCTGTGGGTTGTTCCAGACGACATCCGCCTGGTAGTTGACCTGGTTGATGAGTTTGTGGGCGGTGGCGGGCGGAAGTGATCCGCTGGTGACGGCGATGATGGGGCCGCTGCGGCGGGTGAGAAGGGAGTCAGGCCGGGTCTCCGCCAGCGCCTGCGGCCAGGTGGACTTGGGATTCCCAGCCTTGAGGAAGGCATCGATATCCCGCAGCCGGGCAGCTGCCATCTGGGGCGTGGGGTAGATCAGAAGCGTAATCTGCCCGTCGCCGTCGCGGCTCGAATAGTTGGAGGTAACCGCCTCGGCGCTCAACGCAAAGTCCACCAGCGCCGCCGGAAGCACGCCTCCACTTCGGGCGTAGGCCTCCGGGCCAAGCGAGTAGCGGGTTAGGTTAGGGTCGAGGTCCTGGCGGGGAAGGTAGCCGGGCAGAGGAGGGGCCACGTTGGCGGAGCCGGGAGGTTGCGGCAGCGCCTTGGCCAACTCGCGCAGCTCCGACCCTGTCATGGGGGTGACCTTATCGAGAGTGGCGTCCACCAGAGTGGCGCCATTCCAGAACAAGACGTGGCTTCCATCCCAGGCTGCGCTACGACCGATCTGCTCCGCGAGGCTACCGGGACGGCGGAAGAAAGTGAACGCTCCGTACGCGCCACTCGCGTCCTGAAACCGGATGGCCCGGACGTTGAGCTTGTTATCCCCGTTGGTGTAATGCGCGGTGGTGAATTGCTGGAATCCGTATTCCTTCAGGACTGCCGCATTGGCGGCATCGGCGGCTTCGGGTGCCGTGCTGTCCTGAACGGGGCCACTCAAGCTCCAACCGGCAAAGTCCGTGGGCAATAGAGGCGGAGGAGCAGGGGCCGCGGGTGCCGGCTTGGCCAGCGCCGGGGACGCCAGCAGAGACAGGAAAATTACCGTGGCCGTGAGGGCACGAAGCATACGCACCTGTTGAGAGACTAGAGCATTTCTGCTCGAGGTGTCGAATGGGCCACTTCAATTGCCGGTGGGATGGGAAGTGCTCTGAGCCAGGCGAACGCCACTCAAGCCGCTGATGTATCTCGATACTCCGCGGTAGAGCGACTCGGCGATTCGTTGGCGGTAGGCGGGCTGCCGCAATTCGCGCGCATCGTCGGAATTGGTGAGGAACGATATTTCTGCCAGGATGGACGGCATGTTGGCGCCGATCAACACCACGAACGGAGCCTTCTTGACCCCGCGATCACGCAGGCCCGGGTTGCCATCTTCTAAGTCGCCGTAGAGCGACTTCTGCACATCGGCGGCGAACTCGCGCGATTCGTCGATCTTGTCCTTGAGGGTGATTTTCTTTACCAGGTCAGAGAGCTCGTGGATGGACTCGTTGGACACTGCGTTTTCACGAGCGGCTACTTCCAGCGCATCGGGCGAGGTGGTGAAGTTGAGGTAATAGGTTTCTACCCCACGCGCCGACGAGTCGGGGCTGGAGTTGGCGTGGATGGAAAGGAAGAGGTCGGCCTGCGCCTTGTTGGCGATGGCGGTCCGCGTCTCCAGAGGAATAAACGTGTCGTTATCGCGGGTGAAGATCACGTCGGCACCCAGGCGCTGCTTCAGCAATTTGCCCAGGCGCAGGGCAACATCGAGGACCACTTCTTTTTCTTCGATTCCGCCCGGTCCCGTGGTGCCGGAGTCATGCCCTCCGTGGCCGGCGTCGATCACGATGCGTCCGATCTTCAGGCCGAGGGTGCGCACCAGGGAGCGCTCGCCGGCCGCGGTGGGCTCTGCCTCGTGCGAAGGCGTGGCAGGAGTGTCGTCAGCGTCTGGCGTGTCTGGAGGTGGCGGACGGATGGGGCTCGGCTTCTTGCGGCTGTGGCTGCTGGCCGGCGGGGGCGTAGTGGTCGAAGCTGCAGCGGCAAGTGAACCATCGTCTGGCTGCGGCGCGGGCACGGTTCCGGCAACCGAGGCTGCAATGGGGTGAGTCGTTGGACGGTCGGTCGCCTGGACGCGATTCGGCTGTTGTCCCAGGGCCGCTATTTCTTGCGTGCCGGAGTGGGCGCCGGCGGCAGCGCTGGCCACTGCAGCGGGCTGCGGTGTGTTGGCAACCGGCGGTCTGCTCGCAGGGTAAGGCACAGGCTGCCGAAGGGCTGGCTGGCTCGCAGGAGGAAGGCTCGCCAGGTTCGTAGTTGGAGCCGCACCGGTCTTCAGGCCATGTATGTCGATGATCAAGCGCCAGGGATTGGGAAGGAGAAAGGCCGAGTAGTCGGAGACCGAACTTACGTCGAGCACAATCCGGGTGACGTTATTGGAAAATTGCGCGGCGCGAATGCGCTTGAGAAATCCATCGTCGACGACTTCGACCGATTTGCCGTTCAGGCCCGGGCCTAAGCGGGAGCCATACAGGTCGAAATAAATGCGATCCGGATTGGGCACGCGGGCCGCCTGGTAGGCCACCTGGTCTTGCAGGTCGATCGCGATGCGGGTGTAGACAGGGGTGGACCAGTGGCGGATTCCACTTACCAGCGAGACCTCTCCGGGGTGCAGCGCTGCGGGTGCAGCGGGTGGGACCTCTTGCGGTGCGGGCGAGGTCTGCGTCAGCTGAGTCGGTTGGATGGGTGGGGGCGTCATCGCCGGAGGGGGACGCGACGGCGGCCGGACCTGCTGTGGCTGGATAGCCGGCGGAGTCATGGCAGGAGCAGGCGTGGACTGCTGCGAGTCAATGGCGGCGGCCAGGACCGCGTTCCGCTGCGTGCGGGATGGAGAAGGCGAACGAGGTGCTTCGGCATGATGCAACGCGTTCAGAGCCGCGCGCGCCTGTTTTTCGCCGTCGGCGATTTGGGTGGAGAAGCGAGAGCGGCTGTCGGGATATTGCACACGAAGGAATGCGTACTGGCCCATGGCGTCGTGCAGCAGTTTTTCATTGGAAAAAATTCGACCGTCGTCGCCCAGCAATTGAGCGACGGCCAGGACACTCGCCTCGGCTTTGGGTGAGGTAGGGTCGTGGTGATAGACGGCGCGGTAGGCATCTAGCACCCGAGCGTAGTCGAACTGGGTCCGTTTCGACTCAGGACGGGATTCGAGGGCCTCACGCAAATGCTGCGCATGCTCAAAGGGCGAGAGTTGCGGGGATTGGCGACTGTAGACCGACACAGGGGTGAGAAGTAGGAGACTCCAGGCGACGCGGGCCTGCCAAGCCGGCGTTATGCGGCTTCGAGAGCAGAACGCACGGAGCAAACGCGCGGCATGGAGCATATTTGCAGAAGCGGACCCGAAACCCGCACGCCAGAGCTAACCCGATTATAGGTTGGCAAGTTGCGAGCGGCAACGAAGGTTGGAGGAAAGTATCCCGGATGGTGAGTGTTGAAAACATTTCCAGGAGAGGTCCGCGGAACTGCAGATCCCTCCACTGCGCTACGCTCCGGTCGGGATGACAAAGGGGAGAGTGGCGCTCCCATTCAGATTCGATGCTGCGGAGGATGAACAGCAGGTCCCTCCGCTTCGCTACGCTCCGGTCGGGATGACACTTCTGTTTGCAATGGACAAAGAACGCATAGAAGCTGTTTCTTCACCCCTTGGATGGAGTGGCTTGCGGTTTCTTTTCTTTGATTTAGCCGCCGAGGCCGTTCTTTCCCAGGAGTTCGCGGACCACTTCGGGCGCGCTGGCCAGCGTTTCGTTGAGTGCGGAGACGTCTTTCCCTCCGGCTTCGGCCATGTCGGGACGGCCTCCCCCAGAACCGCCGACCCGCTGGGCGAGGGGCGCGATGATCTTTCCGGCGGAGAGACGCTTGGTCAGATCGCTCGTAACTCCCGTGATCAGGGCGACTTTCCCACCCTCTTGCGCGGAGCCCAACACCACTACCCCCGAGCCGAGCTTGTTACGAAGATTGTCGACCAGGGTGCGCAATTGACCGCGATCCAGGGAGTCGACGCGTTGCGCCAGCACCGGGATTCCCTCCACCACGACCGCCTGGGTGGCGGCCGAAGCGACCGAGGTCGCAGCAGACTTCATCCGCACCTGGTCAAGCTCACGGCGCAGCTTTTTGATCTCTTCTTCCTGAGCGGACAACTTGCTGCGGAGAGCTTCGACCGGGGACGCATGGTCTCCGGCAAACTGCCCGGCAAGTTGCGCCACCTCCTGATCACGCCGGAACTCGCCCAACGCACCGAGGCCAGTCACCGCTTCTACACGACGGACGCCGGAAGATACTCCACCTTCAGTGAGCAGCTTGACCACACCGATTTCTCCGCTGGCCGCGGTGTGGGTTCCGCCGCAAAGCTCGACGGAGAAGTCGCCGATCTTCACCACCCGGACCTTCTCGCCATATTTCTCGCCGAACAATGCCATGGCGTGATATTCGTTCACCGCCACATCGATGGGAACGTCTTCCAGCGTCTCCACTTTCGTGTTAACGAGCACCTGACGGTTGATCATCTCTTCCACGTCAGCCAGTTCTTCTTCGGCGACCCCGGTGAAATGCGAAAAATCAAAACGCAGATGCTCGGGATCGACCCGCGAGCCGGCCTGCTTGACGTGCTTGCCCAGGACCTCACGCAAGGCGGCATGGAGGAGGTGCGTGCCGGTATGATTGCGGCGAATCGCGGACCGGGTTTCTGTATCCACCACGGTATCGACATGGCTGCCCAGCTCGATGGGCTGGCGCAGATAGACCTTGTGCGCGCGCACACCCTGCACCGGCTGCACGCAACCCAGAACATCGGCCACCACCACGTTGTGGTCGTCGGAATAGAACCACCCGGTATCGCCCACCTGGCCACCGGAGTCGGCATAGAACGACGTGTGATCGAGCACGATCTCGACACTCTCACCGGGGTTCGCCTGGGGCACGCCGACTCCATCCTTAACGATGGCGAGCACTTCACAATGTTGCGAGGTGTGCTGGCGATAGCCTTCAAAGATGGTCCTGGGCAGGGTGCGGAAGGCAGGGCTGGCCGAAGCCTTCGCGCCACCTTTCCAGGATGCACGGGCGCGGCTCTGCTCTTCGCCTTTAGCAACTTCGAAACCGGTCAGATCGAAGTCGATGCCCTGATCTCGAGCCGCATCCATTATGAAGTCAAGGGGCAGGCCGTAGGTCTCGTAAAGATGAAAGGCCACCGCGCCCGGCAACATCGGGGGATGGTCTCCCGCATCCTTGCGCGCCCGTTCAATGGCCGAATCGAGCTGCTTTGATCCCAGGGCGAGCGTTCTGCCAAAGCGCTCTTCTTCTGCGCGGACTACTTTGGCGACGCGAGGGGCGCTCTCGGTCAGTTCCGGATAGGCACCCTTCATCTCGTCACGAACCGCATCGACCATGCGGTACATGAATGCTTCTTCCCGCCCCAACATCCGCCCGTGACGGATGCCACGGCGCAGGATCTTGCGCAGGACATAGCCCCGGCCCTCGTTGGCAGGGAGTACTCCGTCCCCGATGAGAAAAGTGGCGGCACGCGCGTGATCCGCGATGATGCGCAGCGAGGCATCTGAGGGGATTGTTCCGTCGTGGTAACGGGTGTTCGTCAATTCGCCTGCGCGCGCGATCAACGGGGTAAACAGATCGGTTTCGAAATTCGAGATCTTTCCCTGCAGCACCGCGGCCATTCGCTCGAGACCGGCTCCGGTGTCGATGGAGGGCTTGGGCAACAGGTTAAGCTCACCCTGCGGATCGCGATCGAACTGCATGAAGACCAGGTTCCAGATTTCTACGTAGCGCGCGTCATCCTGGCCAAAGGGTTTGTCTTCGCCGGTTTCCGAGGCGGCCAGGCCCATGTCGTAAAAAATCTCCGAGCACGGCCCACACGGCCCGGTGTCGCCCATGGCCCAGAAGTTGTCCTTCATTCCCAGTTCGTGAATCCGGTCCGGGGGAATGCCTTGGCCACGCCAGAGCTCATAGGCTTCCTCGTCCCGCGGAACTCCCTCTTCGCCCTTGAAGATGGTGACGTAGAGCTTGTCTTTGGGAATGCCCAGCCACTCCGGCGAGGTGACCAACTCCCAGGCGAAGGCAATGGCGTCGCGCTTGAAGTAGTCGCCGAAGCTGAAGTTGCCCAGCATCTCGAAGAAGGTGTGATGGCGACGGGTGAAGCCGACGTTCTCGAGATCGTTGTGCTTTCCGCCGGCACGGACACACTTCTGCGAAGTGGTGGCGCGGTTGTAGTCGCGGCGCTCGACCCCGAGGAAGACGTCTTTGAACTGGTTCATCCCCGCATTGGTGAATAGCAAGGTGGGGTCGTTCGCCGGAACCAGCGAGGAGGAGTGGACACGACGGTGCCCCTTCGAAGCAAAAAAACTCAGGAAGGTTTCCCGGATTTCAGAACCAGAGCGGTACTGCATTGTTTGAGTTTAGAGCATCGGTGGGTTTGATAGACCATCTGGCCCAGATAAGTCCTTTGTTTCACGAAGGTGCTCAAAATTTTCTTGCCTGGTTGCTCCTGGTAATTTTCGGTTTGCTCCATCGTCTCGGTGTCAGAAAGCCCGGAACAGCATAGGTAAGAAATAGACCGGCCGGGGTCCTTCGACTCCGCGCGATCAAGCGCTGTGTCCGGCGATAAATTTGTGACGCGCTCCGCTCAGGATGACGGTTTTGTGGGAGTTTTGACGAAAAACATCCCAAACAAGTTAGCGCTCACGGGGCACCCGTCGCTTTCCTCTTGTTTATTCTGCTTCGTCTTCGGGGAGGACGAGGTCGGCTTCGGTGCAATCGATGTCCCAGGTCTTAAGGAGCTTGGAGATGATGGCGAAGGAAAAACCGGCACCTATCAGGCGGCGGATTAGACGCGCCGTCTGCTTATCGTCTTTCGGCTTCTCTATCCGCTTTCTCGCTACGTAGCGCCTGGCCAGATCTTCTTCGTTTACCTGATCGTAGGCGGTCTCCAGAGTTGTGGCCACCAGCTCCGCGTGAACACCCTTGCGCGTGAGCTCTTGCTGTACCCGGCGTTTGCCGAAGCTTTGGTTTTCCTGACGGAGGCGAGTGTACGTAGAAGCGAAGGCGGGATCGTCGAGGTAGCGCTGGTCCAGAAGACGCGCCACCACGGCGGCTATCTTGACCTCTCCCGTCTCACCCGATTCGACCCGGCGGCTCATGAGACGTTTGAGCTCAGTCACAGTGCGCATCTGCCGGCCGAGCGCGCCAACGGCGTACTGGTAGAGAGCGGGCTCATCGAGCGGCTCCGGCTTCTTACGCGGCTTGAACGGCATAACGCCTCAGAGGCCGAGCAACCGCCGATTGGTTTCGCGATCCGCCTGCCCACCCGCGAAGTCATCAAAAGCGTGCTCGGTCACCCGGATAATGTGGTCGCGGATGAAGGGTGCACCCTCGCGCGCTCCATCTTCCGGATGCTTCAGACGCGCACTCCCACTCCATGACCGCCCAACCGGGATAGTCATACTGCGCCAGCTTGCTGAAGATGCCGCGAAAATCGACCTGTCCATCGCCCAGTGAACGAAACGGCCGGGACGATCGATCCAGTTCTGATACCCGCCGTAAACGCCAGACCTCCCGGTGGGATTGAACTCCGCGTCCTTTACGTGGAAGGCACGAATGCGCTCATGGTAGATGTCGAGGAAGGCGAGGTAGTCCAGTTGCTGCAGAACAAAGTGGCTGGGATCGTACAGAATATTTGCGCGTTTATGTCCCCCGACAGCGGCCAGGAAGCGCTCGAAAGTGACGCCGTCGTGCAGATCTTCTCCAGGATGGATTTCAAAGCAGAGGTCCACTCCCGACTCTTCAAATGCATCGAGGATCGGACGCCAGCGGCGCGCCAGTTCGGCGAAGGCTTCGTCGACCAAGCCTGCCGGTCGCTGGGGCCACGGATACATATAGGGCCAAGCCAAGGCTCCGGAGAAGGTAGCATGCGCGGAGAGCTTGAAGTTGCGGCTGGCCTTCGCTCCCATCAGCACCTGTTGGACCGCCCACTGCTGCCTCGCCTTCGGATTGCCGGCCATCTCGGGCGGCGCAAAACCGTCAAACTGCCAAGTCGTACGCGGGATGTACGGCAACCAGCTGGCCTTGAAGATGGGTCGAGAGCTCGGTCAACTGAAGGCCCAAGCCGTGCAGCATGCCAAGGATCTGATCGCAATAGTCCTGGCTCTCGGCGGCCAGCTTGAGATCGAAGAGCCGCGCATCCCAGGAAGGGATCTGGATGCCTTTGAAGCCCAGACCCGCAGCCCAACGCGCGATGTCTTCGAGCTTGTTGAAGGGTTTCTGGTCGGCTGCAAATTGAGCCAGGAAGATCGCCGGCCCCTTAACGGTTTTCATAGTGAACACCCACCCCTTGCGGCTGTTGGTTACGGCTCGTTCCACGAAAGACATGCTGCGCACTCCCTCGAGGATGCCGGGCACCAGATCGGTCAGCTGCGCAGCCGGATCGCTGAAGCGGGCACGAACCGCGTTGCCGAAGTCGCGATAGATATTAGCAAATGCTTCGATCAATCCTTCGGGGTGGCCCACCGGCAAACGAAACTCCGCGCGTGTCGATGGTGACAGATAATCCCCGCCCGCGTGCAAGGTTTGACTCGGCTTCCCTATCCAGTTCAGATCGAGGTGGTTGGGATTCTCCTGCCACCAGTGCAGGCCGCCCTTCTCGCCGTAGAGGTGAAGCTGCAGATCGTTGCGATCGCCGGCAGCGATCTGGGAGACAAACAGCACGCCGGGGGCTCCATTGTCGAGCTTGAGCAGCACATTGCAGTCATCATCCAGCGACCGGCCTGGGACAACTTTGGAGAGATCGGCACAGATCTCGACTACCTGGCGGCCGCTCACATATTCCAACAGGTTGAACGCGTGTACACCGATGTCGCCGATCGCGCCGCCCAGGCCCGACTGCTTCGGGTCGGAACGCCACACCGCCTGTTTTTGACCGTTGGTCTCGAGCGAGGTGGCTGAGCCAGCCCTGAGAGTACTGGACGACAGCTTTGCGGATCTTCCCCAGTTCACCACCCCTTGCCATCAAACGCGCCTCGCGCACCAAGGGATAGCCGGTGTAGGTGAAGGTCAGGCCATAAAGCAACCCGGTGCGCTTGACGACCGTTTCCAAGGCCTGTGCCTCCTCGAGGGTCGCCGTGGCCGGCTTGTCGCTCATCACATGGAAGCCATGTTCGAGGGCGGCCACTGCGATCGGCAGGTGCAGGTGATTGGGGGTGACGATGCAGACAAAGTCGATCGGGTCCGGCGCTTGCTCTCGCTGCTCCATCATCTGCTTCAAAGTTTGCATAGGCGCGGTCCGCGCTTATGCCGTAGGTCACGCCTGCCTGGCGCGATCGTGCCGCATCCTGACTGAACGCTCCGGCGACCAGTTCGATGGCTCCATCCAACTCTGCCGCCATGCGATGGACGGGGCCAATAAAGGCGCCCGCGCCACCACCCACCATCCCCATACGAAGACGTCTACCTGCTGATCCATCTTTGTTTCCTTAGCCTCTGTTCTTCGGGATTGAGCATCATGGGCTTCGAATCAGATGCCCCGCGAAACCCGCTCGGCTAGTCCGGGCTACACCGGGCCGTCAAGCTGTAGCGCTACTTCGGCGCGCGGACTTGTTTCAGCGATCACAGGTCGCGTGGCCCATGCGTAGAATGATTTTCCCTTTCACGCAGGAAAGCTAGGTCGATGGCTCGATGAAACCGCGCTTGGCGACGGCGATGTTGCCTCGCGAGGAGTTCTTTACCAGATACATCATCTCGTCGGCAGCGCCGATGATCTCCTGGATCGAGTCGCCGTCCTCCGGATAACTGGCGATTCCGAAACTGGCCATCATCCGCAGCTCCAGCCCCTCCGATAACAGATAATGCGTATCGCGCAAGGAGTGCAAGAGCCGCTGGGTCACCTCCAGCGCCGCATCCTTGCGCCGTCTGTGGCAAGAGAACGATAAACTCGTCTCCGCCATAGCGAAAGGCCGAATCGATCCCCCGGACATTGTGCTTGATGGTCCTGGCAATCTCCGCCAACAATCGGCTGCCGGTCAGGTGGCCGTGCAGATCGTTCACCCGTTTGAAGTGATCCAGGTCGATAAAGATCAGGCTGAAGGGGAGATTGAAGCGGCGGGAGCGCTCGAGCTCGCTCTCGGTAACGGAAAACAAGTGCCGCGAATTGAACAGGCCGGTGCAGTCATCGGTGATGGTCAGTTCCTGGATGCGCTCTACCGCGCGCACATTCTGAATGGCAATCGCCGCGTAGTCGCAGAGCACCTGGAGAAAGGCCATGGTTTCGTCGGTGAGCGTGGAGCGCGATAGTTGAGCAGCTCGATGACGCCCAGGGTGCGATCTCGGCAGCGCAGCGGTATGCAGATGGCGCGAGCGCACCGGAGAGACCGGAGCGGAGCCGCATGCGCAGTGAAACGGGGATCGTTGCCCGGTTCTGACACGATCACCGGCTCGCCGTGCTGAGCCACCCAGCCGGCGATGCCCTCGCCCATGTCAACCCGCAGGTTGCGGTCGCCGGACGACTTGCCGGCCGCGACTGCGTAATAGAGATTCTGCTGCTCCTCATCCACGATCAGCAGTGACCAGGATTCTGGCTCGAAAAACTGCTCCATCTGTTGCATGATGGCGCCCAGAATCGAATCCAGGTCGAGCGAGGAGGTCAACGCACGCGCTACGTCGTGAAAGACCCTCAGGTCTTTGGGCAATGGCGGACGCTCTGGGAAGGATCCATCGACCATTTCGAGAGAGAGCCGTAATTCTGGCGTTGCTTAAAGCATTTCCCTTCTACTCTGCGCAGGAGAGTTTAGTCAGGTGCGTTCTTCTGGGGGAAAAGCTCTAGCCTCCGATATGGACCATGCTGCGTGAAGGTTTGAGAAAGCCGGGCTCGCCGATATGGTGGCGCGCCTCCTTGGCTTCGACTGTCTTCTCGAATGAACGCGGCGAGATCGTCATCGGATCCGCCACGCGCCAGCACGCCATAGAGGTCGTGATCGAAGTGGGAGAAGAGGCAGGTGCGGATTTTGCCGTCGGAGGTGAGACGGATCCGGCTGCAGGCTCCGCAAAAAGCCTGCGATACGGGCGCGATGATGCCAATTTCCCCGACGCCATCGTCGAAGGTATAGCGGCGCGCGGTTTCCTCGGGATTGTTGGCGGCAAGGCGACCAGCGGGCGAAAGCTGTTGAGCTTGTCTGACAACCTCATCCAGCGGAACAACGACTTCAGGGGTCCACAAGCGGTCCTCTTCCAGGGGCATGAACTCGATAAAGCGAACAATCACTCCCTCGTCACGCGAGAAGCGGGCAAAGGGAACGATCTGATCGTCGTTAAAGCCGCGCAACAGCACACAGTTCACCTTGACCGGGCCCAGCCCGGCACGCTGGGCCGCGCGCACCCCGGCCAATACCTTTTCAAAGCTGCCCGGCACTCGGGTGATGCGGGCAAAAGTTGCCGGATCGACGGCGTCCATGCTGACGGTGATCCGGCTAAGCCCGGCACTGCGCGAGCGGATCGGCCATCTCGGCCAGCAGATGTCCATTGGTGGTAATGGCAATGTCGAGCGGCGGCCGCTGGCTTGCGTTGGCTGCGCGAGCTCGGCGAGCCGGGCCACCAGGGAAACGATGCCTTTCCGCAGCAGCGGCTCGCCGCCGGTCAGCCGCACCTTCTGAATGCCCAGGCAGACGAAAACCCGGATCATGCGCAGATAATCTTCCATCGCCAACTCGGCAAATTGGGCGCCCTCGGATGCCGGTACGGCAGTAGACGCATTTGTAGTTGCAGCGGTCGGTAATGGAGACGCGAAGATCGGTGATGGTGCGGCCGAATTTGTCTTTCAGACGAGACTGCGGGCTGCGGCGGTCGGCAGACGGCCGAACGCTGCAGGTCAAGCGAAGACATGCGACTCCCGATTAGAATGCCGACTGCTGCGCTTCCGGACACCTGGACGTATGTGTGAGCCCGTTTCGATCTTTCCGTGAGGCTTGAGCGGTGCAGGCTCCGTATCCTTATGACAATTAGAGCATTTTTGTGTCTTTGTCGTTCACCTCGGGAGGCGCACCAACCAGGCGGAAGAAGAGACCCAGTGCCAGCGTAAGAAATGCTCTAAACCATGCCGGGACAGCAACTCCGGACTTCCCAATGCCCCAATCCTGCACTATAGTCAGTTAAATCAATGGATACTCCGACAGAGACGAAATCACAAGTTCACCACGGAACAGCAGGATTTCCTTCTTCCTCCGGCAAGTCTTTTAACGGATATTTCAGCGCGGACAAACGCTGGAATTTCCGCAAGAATGACCTCATCGACGCACGCGCCCGGCGGCTTTTCGAAACCACCGCGCTTGCCTGCGAGCACGACGCCTATCCTTTTCAGATTCCGTTAGAAGGACGAACCGGTCCCCGGGTGCGGGCGGACGGCCACTCCATGCTGATGCTGTCTTCCTATGACTACCTGGGACTGATCGGCGACCCGCGGATCGACGCTGCTGCCATCGAAGCCATCCGGAAGTACGGCACCGGTACCGGCGGAGCCCGCCTGCTTACCGGAACCACAGATCAGCATATTCAGATGGAGCGGGACCTCGCCGCCTACAAAGGTACCGAAGCGGCCATCACCTTCAGTTCAGGCTATTTAGCGAATGTCGCCGTGCTGGGGGCGCTGCTGGGCCCGGCGGATCGCGTGATCATGGATTCGCTCTGCCATCGCAGCCTGACGGATGCCTGCCGCTTCGCCGGCGTGCAGTTGCAGCGGTTCCGGCATAATGACGCCTCATCTTTGCGCCAGGAACTGCAAAACGGCGCCCAGGCCAACCGTACTTTGGTCATCTCCGACGGTGTTTTTTCCATGGACGGCGATGTTTGCCATCTGCCCGAGATTCTCGAAGTGAAGAAGGAATTCGGATTTTTCCTGCTGGTGGACGAATCGCATGCTTCCGGTGTTCTCGGAGCCTGTGGCCGGGGCACGGATGAACATTTTGGCATTCCTACCGACGAGGTGGACATCTGGACCGGTTCGCTGGCCAAGTCCATTCCTTCGACCGGGGGTTTTGCGGCTGTTTCGCAGGAGCTTGCGATTTATCTGCAACATGGGGCATCGCCGTTTATTTTTTCGGCGGCTTTGAGCCCGGCTGCGGTTGCGGCTATTCGTGAGGGTTTGGCGATTTTGCAGGCAGAGCCGGAACGGGTCGCCAAGATCAAGCACAACGCGGATTTTCTGCGCAGCGGCCTGTGCTCGCTGGGTTATGACACAGGGTTGTCGGAGACGGCGGTTATTCCGGTCATTCTCAATGACGAGACGACCACTGGTCTATTCGCCAGGCGGCTGCGCGACCATGGCATTCTCGGCCACTCCGGTGCTGTTTCCCGCGGTTCCCCAGGATTCAGCTCGGCTGCGGCTGTGCGTGACTGCGGCGCATACGCAAGAGGATTTGGAATACGCGCTGGATGTGTTTGAGAAGATGGCCGCGACGAACTAGGCTAGGCTGGAGCTCACGCCTTCAGGGCGCTGAAAAGCCCGGCGAAAGTGCAAGTTCTTGCACCAGGTCACGACTAAGCATACGGCTTCGGGATGACGAAGTGTGGCCTGCATGGGGCTTCAGGCCGATCGTTGTTACGTGTAAGTTGACGGAAAGCATTTCCACAGAGATCTGGTCCGTTGAACCGGAGATAGCCCTCGGCTCCCGCTACGGGATTTCGACAGAGTTGACGGCCGGGAGCGGCGCTTTCACTTCAGATTCGATGCGCGGATCATGAACAGCAGGTCCCTTCGGCTCCGGTCGGGTGACACTTCTGTTGGAACGGATGAAAGAGCGTCGCCGGTTAGTGCCAGGCGCGGAAGGCCAGGACGGCATTCAAGCCGCCAAAGGCGAAGGATTGCGAGAGAGCAACCTCTACGCTCGCTGGAGCGGGCTTGGTTGGGAATTACGTCCAGATCACATTCCGGATCCGGCTGCGATGAAATTCGCGGTCGGAGGGAGCACGCCGTTGCGCAGGGCCAGCACCGTCGCTACCGCTTCGATCGCTCCCGCCGCACCCAGGGTGTGCCCGTGCATCGACTTGGTGGAGCTGACGGGGAGCCGGCGGTGTGGCGACCGAAGATCGCATGGATGGCCTCTGCCTCCATCCGGTCGTTGGCCTCAGTCGCGGTTCCGTGCGCGTTGATATAGCCAACCTGCTCCGGGGCTAGCCCGCCATCGCGCAGCGCGGCGCGAATGGCTCTGGCGGCGCCTTCGGCGGAAGGCTGGGTGACATGGCAGGCATCGGCCGACATGCCGAAGCCCACAATCTCCGCCAGAGGCTTGGCCCCGCGCGCCAGCGCACGGTCGAGCGGCTCCAGAACCAACATGGCGCCGCCTTCCCCCAGAATCATTCCGGAGCGGTTCGCGGAAAAGGGGCGGCAGGTGTCCGGGCTGACGACACGCATCGCCTCCCAGGCCTTCAACCCGCCCAGGAACAGCGGCGCTTCACTGCCCCCGGCAATGGCCAAGGGAGCAGCACCGGAACGGACCATCCATAATGCGTTGCCGATGGCATGAGCCGAGGAGGAACAGGCGGTGGAAATGGTGTAGGCGGGCCCGTGGAGCCCAAACTCCATGGAGATGTGGCTGGCGCCGGCGTTGCTCATGCCCAGAGGAATGGTCAGCGGATGAACCCGATGCCTGCCGTGGTGGAAGAGTTCCCAATATCCGATTTCTTCGGTAAATCGGCCGCCCATGCAGGAACCGGTGATGATGGCCGCGCTCTCGCGCAACTCCTCGGTCCATTCGATTCCGGCCATGGTCACCGCCTCGCGGGCCGCAATGACGGAGAATTGCGCGAAGCGGTCCATAAAGCTGAGTGTTTTGCGGGGAAAGTAGCGTTTCGGCGTTATAGCCGAGCACAGCGGCGCCGTTTTTGAAACGGACCTGATTCATGCCCATTTCCGGGTTCGGGCCGACGTCTTGCGGTATCGGACCGATTCCAGATTGACCATTGACGAGTGCCTGCCAGAACTGTTGCTGGTCAAGGCCCAGAGCGCTGATCACGCCCATTCCTGATATGACAACTCGCATCTACACCATTTTCATAGAAGACTGTCGCTGGACCGAGGGTAACAAACTCCAGCTTTCCCGATAGGCGGCTTATTCGGTTGCGGCCTGGGGCTTTTGTTTGGAATCCACCAGGTAGGTGACGCCGTCGATCATTTCGCGGATGGTCTGGATTTTCTTTGCGTCTTCGTCTTTGATCTCGATATCGAACTCGCTTTCGAGGTCGAAGAGGATGTTGATGCTGTCCATCGAATCGATGCCCAGCTCCTCGAAGGTGCTGTCGGGCCTGACCTTCTCGAGGGGGAGTCTCTGGGTAGTGGCAATCACTCGAAGAACGCGTGCTTGGATTGTCTCAGACATAAGGGCCTTCGTTAAAACCACAGTTCTTCCCGAGCGCGTAGATGCAGGCGCGGGTAAGGAACTGTTTCAGTAAAGTTAAACCGCGAGCCAAGTGCTGGCAATAGTTTGTCATTGAAAGCGAATTTTTCAAACCCTTGCGAACTAGTGGCCCTCCGCGACCGCGAGGCGACGAGCGGTACGCCAGGCGTAATGCAGGGCGGAAATGATGGTAAGCAGCGCGGTCGCATCGAGCGCCAGGGTGCGAAGCATGGTCAGCGATACGGCGGCATAAACCTGGCAGAGAAGGACCGCGAGCAGCGCCAGGATCTGGGCACAGGTATTGGCCTTGCCGTAGATGCTGGGGCGGAAGTCGCGCATGCCCAGACTGATGTAGAGAAGAGCAGCAACAATCAGAATGCCCAAGTCGCGGCTGAAAACCAGCACCGTGACGCGGCGCGGCACCAGCTCCTGGTGCATGAGGACCAGGAATAAGGTGCTGAGCAGGAGCTTGTCGGTCACGGGATCGAGGTATTGGCCGATCTGGGTATGTTGCTTGAGCAGCCGTGCCGCCAAGCCATCGAGGCCATCACTGAGCCCGGCTACGACAAAGAGGCAAAGGGCGGTTCGGTAGTGAGCCTCGAGCACCGCGATGACAAGAAAGGGTATCAGGCACAGGCGCAGGAAGGTCAGCAGGTTGGGAGCTGCGCGTAATTCTCTCAGCAAGGCGTTCCGATCTTCATGGCTGCAGCCCAGAACCTTGATGGTACATGAGGTTTTGGTATGATGGAGGGACGCACGGCGCAGGCGCGTAGCTCAGTTGGTTAGAGCGCTACCTTGACACGGTAGAGGTCAGGAGTTCGAGTCTCCTCGTGCCTACCATTCTTTCGTCAACCCGGGATTTTCAATAGCCTCGGAAGGTTGCGGGTTGGGTACTTCCCGCACCCCGCAGGCCGGGCAACCCGCACACTAAATTCTTAGCTTGTCAATACCCCCGGAGACTAATATTCCGGCCCGGCCGAACTGCCGCTAAAGAGATCGAGTGTCTCTACGGACCGGTGGTGTGGATTGCGAAAACTGATCGGCATAGGCGCCATTGGTGTCTGTGGGCTTCTCGCCCTTGGCCGATTCGTCTCTTTCTCGCGGCTGTTTTCAACGGCGAATTACCTGCCCCACCAATTCTGTTATCTTGCCCAGCCCGGCCTGATTTGGACCAACGCCGTGGCGGACGGTCTCATTGCCGTTTCCTATGCTCTGCTCTTTGGTTGCCTTTTCTGGTTGACCGCCAAGATGCAACACGCGGCGGTACTGCACCCGTACCTCTGGATCTTTATCGGGTTCGGTTCTTTCATCCTGGCGTGTGGCATTACTCACGGAATGGAGATCGTTACCATATGGTGGCCCGTTTATCCGCTTGCCGCTGGATTCAAGGTGGTGTGTGCCGCGGTGTCGGTTGGGACAGCCGTTCTATTCGCCAGAGCAGCACCGGTGCTTTCCGGAAGCATATTGGATGTGCTCGATTCCCTGGCCAGAGCGAAACAGGAGACCGAAGACGAAGCCTTTAATTACCGGGGAGAGATCGAAGCCATCAACCGGTCGCAGATGATGATCGAATTCCGTATGGATGGCACGATCATCAAGGCCAACGCCAACTATCTGCGTGTATTCGGCTGGCAGGATATCGAACTGGCTGGTAAACACCACAGCGTCTTCGTCACCGAGGATTACAAGCAAAGCGCCGAGTACAAGAAGTTTTGGCAGGAGTTGCGAGCGGGCCGCTACCAGGCGGGACTCTTCTCCCGCATTGATAAACGGGGCAATGAAGTCTGGATTGAAGCCAGCTATAACCCGATCCTGGGTCCTGACGGCGTTCCGATAAAGATCGTCAAGTTCGCGTCGAATGTAACCGATAGAGTGCGCGGCCAGAACGATCTCAAGGAAGCCGAGGGGCGGCTCCAGGCGATTCTGGACAATGTGGTCGACGGCATCATTACCATCGACGGCAGCGGAACCATCACTTCTATCAATGTCGCCGCCGTCAAGATCTTCGGCTATCAAGTGGAAGAGTTGGTCGGCCTCAACGTCAAGATGCTGATGTCCGAGCCGGACTGCGGCCAACACGATGGCCATCTTGCCCGCTATCGAACGGGGGGGCCGACCAGGGTGATTGGAGTGGGCCGCGAACTGGAGGGTCTCGCCAGCAGCGGTCGGGTCTTTCCCATGGATTTGACGGTCACGGAATTTACCTACAGCGGTGAACGCAGGTTTGTCGCCATGGTTCGCGACATCACCGAGCGCAAAGAACAGGATAAGGCCCTACGCAAAAGCAAGGACGCGTTGGCTAGGACCGGGCGGATCGCTCAGGTTGGTGGTTGGGAAATCGACCTGCTCACCAATACTGTGCTCTGGTCCCCCGAAACTCTTCTCCTTGTAGGTCTGCCAGCTGACACTCAGCCGACGATCGAAGAGGGCATCGATCTCTACCGGCCGGAGGCGCGGCCAATCATCAAGGCCGCGTTGGCAAAGGCGACCTCTGACCATCAGGGTTTCACTTTAGATCTGCCCTTGATCCGAGGGGATGGACAGCCGATCTGGGGGCGGGTGACGGGCTCAGTGGAGTGTGAGGACGGCGAGCCTGTCCGGATGGTAGGCGCCTTTCAGGATGTGACTGAGCGCATCGCCGAGCATGTTGCTCTGCAGGAGGCCAATCTCCGGGTCAAGCTGGCCACAGAAAGCGGTGGCATCGGCATATGGGATCTCGACCTGCGGAACGATACGCTGAACTGTGACCCGTTGGTGTTCAGGCTCTACGGTGTGACTGCTGAGGGTGACCAGAGCGCATCGAGGCACGACCATTCTTATGCGCGGGCGGAAATTTTGGACAACCGCGAGGCGGTCGAGCAGAGGCTGCTTAGTCATGTGCATCCCGAGGACCGCGCAGCCGTTGAGCAAGCCCTGCGAGATAGCCTGGAAGGCTGCCAACCCTACAACACGTTATTCCGCGTGGTTTGGGACGACGGGAGCGAGCACCATCTCCGCGCTGCGGGGAGCGTAACGTGCGATCAGAGTCGTCGCGCGGTGCGGATGATGTGCGTCAACTGGGATGTGACCGAACTAATTCAGGCGAATGAAACTTCGCGCCATGCACTGGAAATCGCGAGAGAGTCCAACCGAGCCAAATCGGATTTCCTGGCGAACATGAGCCACGAGATCCGTACGCCGATGAACGCGATCCTGGGAATGACGTATCTTGCCCGGCGAGCTGAGCCGACCCCGAAGCAGCTCGATTATCTCAACAAGATCGGCAGCGCTGCGCAGTCGCTGCTCAGCATCGTCAACGACATTCTGGATTTCTCAAAAATCGAGGCCGGCAAGCTCAAACTTGAAGTGATTTCTTTCTCGTTGAGCGACGTTCTGCGCAATCTTGTTGGCGTCGTCGGACAAAAGGCGCAGGACAAAGGGCTGGCGCTAGTGTCATCGATCGCCGACGACGTTCCCCCTCATCTCGTTGGGGATCCATTGCGGCTAGGTCAGATTCTAATCAACCTGGTTAACAATGCGGTCAAGTTCACCGACCTGGGCGAGATTGCCATCCGAGTGACAGCGGAAGACATCGGCGCCACGGATCTGCGCCTGAAAATAACAGTGTCAGATACCGGAATCGGGATGGACGCGGGGCAGCTCGCCAGCCTCTTCCAACCCTTCCAACAGGGAGACACTTCCTTCACCCGGAAATACGGCGGCACCGGGCTAGGGCTGGCCATCTGTAAGCAACTCTGCGAGTTGATGGATGGAGAGATCACAGCCGAAAGCGAGCTGGGCAAAGGAAGCGCTTTCCATTTCACTGCCAGGTTCGGTATTGCGACGGAGGTCAAGGCTTTATCGTCCCCGGCCACATTGGACGCTCCGCAACAGAAGGTTGTTTTGGTAGTGGACGACAGTGAGGCTGCCCGGAATGTCCTGTTGACGATCCTGGAAGCGAACGGTTTCAAGGCCAGGGCAGTCTCTTCGGGTGAGGAGGCCCTATCCGCGCTTGCACACGCTTCACAAACCGGCGAACCAGTCGATCTCGTATTAATGGACTGGCGTTTGCCCGGCATCGATGGGGTCGAGACGTCGCGCCGTATCAAGGCGAATCCTACGTTCTCGCTGATGCCGGAACTTCTCATGGTTTCGGCGTTTGAACGGGAAGAGGTTTTTACCGGTCACCTGGACTCGGCCTTTGACGGCTTCCTGAGCAAGCCAGTCAGCGAGAAACAGTTGATGGATGCCATTGTGGGAGTGTTTGGTTCGCATTCTGAACGCGATGGGCTCGGGTCAGCCAGTGGTACGCGGCCAATCCCTGCCTCGCTGCTGGCCGGAGGTCGCGTCCTGCTGGTTGAGGATAATGAAGTCAATCGCTTTCTTGCTGAGGAATTGCTGGCCGATCTGGGGATCCATGTCACAACGGCAGTCAACGGCCGCGAGGGCGTAGAGCGGGTCAACGCCGAACCTTTCGACCTGGTCCTGATGGATATTCAGATGCCCGTCATGGACGGGATCACGGCAACCAAACTGATCCGCGGGGACAGTCGCTTTGAGAGCCTGCCCATTGTGGCCATGACCGCTCACGCGATGAGCGGGGACCGCGAGCGAAGCCTGGAAGCCGGGATGAACGACCATCTCACCAAACCAATCAGTCCCAAAGTTCTGGAGGAGACGCTGCTTCGATGGATGAAAGCGAGATCGGCCGCGCAGTCAACAACCGACACGGAATCTACCTCGGCAGGTGTTTCTCCCGACGACTTCCCCGAGCAGCTTCCTCCGTTCGACCTACCAGCCGCTCTGCAGCGCGCCAATGGAAAGCCCAACCTTCTGCGTAAGATGTTGTTGAGCTTTCGTGAACAATTCAAAGGTGCCCCGTCCGTGCTGCGGCAACAGATCGCGGAAGGCAAGACCGAGGAGGCCGGGCGCTTTGCTCACTCTTTGAAAGGAGTTGCGGGGGCACTGGAAGCCAGGGAGCTGGCGAACGCAGCCGCAAGCATCGAAGACGCAATCCGGGAAGGCGTGATGGAGGGTCTGCAAGCGCTGATTGCAACCATGGAGACCGCACTGGAGCCCGCCATAGCGGCCGCCGGCACTCTTGATCGGAGGGTTGCGCCGCCCCCATCCGCGCCCGAGGGTCCTGTGAGTAAATCGGACATGACTATCCTGCTGGTCGATGATCAGTCCGGCTATCTCGACTTACTCAAAGACGTGTTCGGCAGCCATACCGAGGTGCTGTATGCGAGCGATGGCCTGGCCGCGCTACGCATTGCCGCGGCCAGAGTGCCTGATCTTATCCTGCTGGATGTGATGATGGCGGGCATCGACGGCTATGAAGTATTCAACCGCTTGAAAGCAGACCCTGTCACGCGCGACATCCCGGTCATTTTTCTGACTGGCTTAGGCAGCGTGGCAGAGGAAACCAAGGGTCTTACGATGGGAGCTGCGGACTATGTCACCAAACCCATCAATCCAGTCGCTGTTCGTACCCGGGTAACGCACCAGATTGAGCTCCGGCGCGCGAACCAGGAATTAGTGCGGCTGACGGCCGAAGAGCATGCCGCACAACTGGCGAAAGAAGAAGAACGAGCGGCGGAAGTGGAACGAATCAGCGAGAAGGCCTTGCAAATGAGGGATGATTTTCTATCTCACGTTTCTCACGAGCTTCGTTCACCGCTCACCTCGATTTACTCTTTCAGCTCGATTATCGCGGATGGGCTGGCAGGCAGAACCACACACGAACAGGACGAATATCTCCTGATCATCCAGAAAAATGTACGCCAGCTTCAATCGATGATCGAGGACCTGCTCGCGGTTACCGCCAGCAAGACCGGGAAACTGGCCGTCGTGCTCCAGGATACTTCCCTCTCCGAGGCAATTTTGGACGCTGTCCATACATGCGAGGCGAATGCGAGGGAAAAGGGTGTCAGTCTCTCGTGCGTCGTTCCCCCGCGGTTGGCCTCGGCTTTCGCCGATCCCATACGGCTGCTTCAGGTGTTGATCATCCTGTGCGATAACGCGATCAAGTTTACCCCTGCTGGTGGGTCGGTCACGGTACGGGCCGGTGTGTTCGAAAAAGTACCCGGTTACCTGCTGGTGGAGGTCTCGGACACCGGCTGCGGGGTCAAGCCGGAGTTGCTGGGGAAAATCTTCGAGCATCATTATCAAGTCACGGATTCGAGCCGGGATGGCCGCAAAGGCCTGGGTCTCGGCCTGCACATTGCCAAGGAGTTGACCACCCGCCAGGGTGGGGCAATCTGGGCAACGAGTGGGCAGGGGACGGGCAGCGTATTTTCATTTACCTTGCCGGTATTCGTGGGGCAAAGATCGGAAGAGCCGGTTTCTGCGTGAGAACCCACCGGTCGAAAAACTCATAGTGCCACGAATCAGGGGGTGCCCCATATCTCGCTCGTTTTTCGCGAGATATGGGAGACCACGGACCTCGATTGGCAGTTCCTACGGAGTCCGAGAATGTAGATCGGCAGCCGTGGTATCCCACATCTCGCGAAAAACGAGCGAGATATGGGGCACCCCCTGATTCGTGGTCGGGACAGAAATTGGGACCGGCTGGGGCGGAGCTTAACTTGGACACGCCGCCCGGTTTGCTTCTGAACGCGGTTCGATCGAACCGCGTCTTTTCCCGGTTCATTTCCGTCGAACCGTTCGGTGACGCTGGCGCATCAAAAGCGCGTAGCTTTCCAACAAGTTAGGGCAGTCAAATGGCTAGGGAAAAAACGCAGTTTTTCTGGTTGAGTATACTCGTGCTCTCGTTCTCCTCGATCCACGCCCAAAGCCCGCAACAGATTATTCAGCAGACCGTTGACAGCGAACGCGCGGCGGATCGGAACGACCGTTCCAACTGGATCTTTCTGGAAGAGAGCGACAAGCCGAAGGAGCATATTCTCCAGTGGGTTGCCGGCACCCAACACAGCAATGTCGAACGAATTCTGGAGAAGGACGAACAGCAGATCCCAGAGCCCCGGCAGCGGGAGCAGATCGAGAAGTTTCTACATGACACCCGGGCTCAGAACAAACAGCTTTCCGAGGCAAACCACGACAATCAGCAGATCGATGACCTGCTAAAGCTTCTGCCCGAAGCATTCATCTGGACACAAACGGGCGCGACCACAACGACCACGTCTCTGCATTTTGATCCGGCGCCAGACTTTCATCCGCCGACGCGGGAGGCACGCGTGTTCAGCAGCATGACGGGGGACCTGGTGGTGGATAACCAGCAACATCGCATCTGCAAGATAAAAGGTCACCTTATCCACGACGTCACGTTCGGGGGCGGGCTGTTGGGGAGATTGAAGGAGCGGAGCTCGTTTGCTCTCGAACAGCAGCAGGTCGGCCCTTCTGTTTGGGAGTTGACGGGTATTCACGTCCACCTGGAAGGGAATGCCCTTCTGTTCAAAAGCGTATCGCTTCAGCAGGATGATAAGCGCTCCAGGTTTCAACCCGAGCCTGGAGATATCACCCTCGAACAGGCAGCTACTTCGGTGATGAGCGAGCCGCAGTTACTCGCTTGCGGTGATTCTGGAAAGAGCCAGCCGGGGCCGGAAGTGCAGATTGGGTGTGCCGAGAAGTTGGCTAAAGAGCAGGGAGCGAAGCCTTAGGGTGCAAACGTTTCCAGGAGTGGTCCGCGGAACTGCAGATCCCTCCACTCCGCTATGCTCCGGTCGGGATGACAAAGGGGAGGGTAGCGCTTCCATTCAGATTCGATACTGCGGATCTGAACAGCAGGTCCCTCCACTTCGCTATGCTGGACGCTTCCTACTTTGGGGTAGCCGTTGCTGGTTCGAGTTCCGCGGAGTTATTCGCCGCTGCATGGGCTTGCTGTAAGCGGTATCCGGCGCGGGTTCGGACGTGGTATTTCTGCAGGTCCTTTCCTACCAGTTTGACCGTGATGGTGCGCCAGCCGGGGCTGGGATTGGGCTGCGGGTAGTAGCTGAGCGAGTAGAGATGCGCCAGGTCCTCCTGGATGAAGGCGAAGGCCTTCTTTTCGTCACTCCAGCTGCGGGCGAAGTAGGCCTTGCCCCCGGTGGCCTTGCTCATGCGCTCAAAGACAGCCGTCGAGATCGGCTCCAGCTGCGCTTCCCGGGTGCTGATCATGTAGATGATCGTGCCCGTGGATTGGGCCAGTTCCGCTACATCTTCCGGCGGCACCAGGCTGGCGTTGTCAGGACCATTGGAGAAAACCACGACAACTTTTCGGCCCGTGTATCGGGCGGCATCCTCGACGGTCAGCAGCAAGCAATTGTAAAGCGCGGCATCGTCGCCGGCGACCGTGCTCCGCACCCCGCGCAGCACCTGGGCGCGATCGGAGGTGAGCGCCGAATTACGGGAAAGATCGCGGCTGTACGAATAAAACGCCACCTTGTTCGCCCCTTCCAGCGAGCGAACAAAATCCGTGATGGCATCCTGCGCAAATACAAAGCCGCGGTACATGTAGTTGCTGGTGTCGAAAAGGACAAAGACATTGGCGCCGGCAATGTGCGCGGGCAGAGTCGAAGTGTCCTCGCCGATGGTGGCTGGAATGGCTCTGCAGCAGCGTCTTTGGCCGCCACCAGCGTTTTCGCATTCGCAATGCTGGCTGGGCGCGGCCGGTTTGGCGCCGGGGGCGGTTGGCGTTGGCTGAATCACTTGCCGGGCCGGCTCGTTGCCTTCCTCAAAGGTCGCAATTCTCTCCGGGATCTTGTCCTCGGTGATGGCAAAGTTCTCCGGGCCAAGGCCCGGAAATGTAGTTCCCTTTACTATCAGTGACGGCGACGTTTAACTGCACCAGGTCTACATTTACGCGGATGTTCGTCGAATCGTCCTGAGCACCGGTGAAAGGGCTGCCAAGAAGAAAGAGCGCACCCAGAGTGGGAATGGAGAGAAGATGTCGCTTTGCCATAGTTTGTCCTATATCCCTTTATTTTGGCCGCACGGGCGCCGGGGTCGCCGGAGAATGTTCCAGCAGGTACACCACTTCCCTGGCTTGCAGGGGAGGCTTCTGCCACTTGCGGTAAAGCGATTTTGCCCTGGCGAAACTCTTCGCCGGTTTCTTTCATGGCGCGATTCAGTGCTGGCCAGTCTTCGATGTCGGTCGCGAAAATATTCGCCACCATGTGACGGGTCAACTCCGGGACCAGGCGATTGAGCATGACCGGCGAGTAGCCCTTCTCATCTGCCAGCCGGGCCCAATAGAGATTGGTGGAATCCCATGACTCACCCAACAGGCGGCTCGAATTGCCGCCGAAGGCTGGGAACGGCTGCACGTTCAGGAGCTCGCACGCGATAGTTCTGTGCCAGCACGGGATGTGGTGTGCCAAAGTCCCTGGAGAGGCGCTGCAGATTGACTTCGCCCGGATATTGACGGTTCAGCGCGTCCAACTCCCCTTCGGACGAGCCCCCTGCTGCTTCCAGAGAGGCGGTCTCCTGGGGAAATTTCCGGCGAAACTCCGCGGCCAGATGGAAAGTGTCTGCCGGAGTCAAGGGTAAGAGGCTGCCAGCCGTGTCGCCGGCGCGCATGGCCCGCTCCACTTCTCCCAGACGCTGCGGCGTCACGCGCTCGGCAAGAATATCCATCACTTTGCCGCGGAGTGCTTCATTTGTCACTGCCGCGGTTACCAGTTCTTCGCCGGCGCGTTGATACAGGCTTACAGCATGGAGTTCGTTGCGGGTAACGTTCCACCAGCGGGGCAGGGTTGCGCTGACCAGCAGGTCTGCCGTGACTTCCTTCCATATCAGGGCTTGCACATTTTTCGGAGCGATGAAGTCTTCTTCGGTACTCGCCAACACATAAGGCAATTCGGCGAGCGAGCCGACCAGATAAGCTCCGCCCCCGGCGGGTGACCCCTGGTTGAACAACTCAGGCGCCTGCCAGAGCTGGGTGACACCCATGATGGTTTCACCCGAGAAATCATGGGAACGCACAAAGAGCGGATTGTTGTGCAGCAACTGGGCGCCCGGCGGCTCGTAGTAGGCGTAGTTCAGACCAACCAGCGCGTCGCGGAGAAACGGTGTGAGTTGTCCCCGAGCCGCTTCCAATTGTCCCTTCGAGCCAGGCGTCTTGATCACTTTGGTGATGTCAACATGCACCTGCAGTTCGGCATGACGGTTGGCGTAGACCCCGGGGGCCCATTCCGTCTTCTCACTCTCGGTAAAGATGGGGCGGGGCAGCTCGAATTCCCGGAGTTCGCTGGCCAGCGGCAGCATGTTGCTGGGCGCGGGCGCTCCTGCAGCCATGTGGTTGAGGCCGTCTCCGAGCGTGAACAGTGTATCGAGCGACACCAGGCGCTGATCTTCGAGGACCGCCCGCATCTTGGCGGCCATCTCCTGGCGCATGCGTTGGCCGTCCGCCGATTCCTGCGGAGGGCCTGCCAATAGTTCAATCAATTCTCCCTGGGAGAGATCGCTCTTGCCGCCCGCCGCCAGCATTAGGGTTTTTAGCGAGGCGTGCCCGGCGTCGAAGAGCTGAGCCAGTGAATCGACGCCGGTGAAGGGCGCGATAGCCTGCTGAAAGGATTGGTTGAGATCGGCGGTGCGGATTTCTCCCTGCCGAGCAAGAATTTGCCAGATGCCCAGGTTCGCTTGAAACATGCCCATGGCATTTCCGCGCAGGCTGTGGTTGGAGATTCCGTCGACCGAGTCCGCTACTTTGACGAACCGCGCAATCGAAGTGTCGTCCAGGTCGGGAAACTCGGAAAACACCAGGTACCAGTTGCTCAACTGGGAAAATTTGCTGGCCATCAGAAGGGTGGTTTCCGGGGTCAGATGTTTATCCGGAGCACGCCTTCTATCCACTTCATTGAGCATGAGGTAGATCTGCAGCGGTCCCATATCGGTATCGAGCCGAGATAGGGCTGCCATGGCTTCCAGCAACTGTTCGGGGTGCTTCCAGCCGCGCGCGCGCCGGCCCCAGTCATGGGCATATTTTCGGTTCGGCTTTCTCGGCCAGAATTTGCTTCCAGACATCCAGGCCGCCGGGAACCCGCGGTTCGCCATCCGGCCCCCACTGCAGCCGGGTAAAGAGCATCAGCAGGGCGGGAGCCTTGCGAAACACCGCCCGGGCCGGGTACGCCTTGGGTTCTGGCTCGCGAAACGCCTCGTAAAGGTGGCGGAGCCGCGGGACTGGCGGTTAAATATGCCTGTTGCTGTGCGTTCACCCTGGCCAGTGCGTCAAAATACAACGCCAACCAGCCGTTGTCCGTATCGACCAGGTCGCAGGACAAAGTCTCCGGGAGATCTTGGGCTGGCGCCAACCAAGTCCCTCCAGCCCGCTTCGGCAGGGTTGCCGCCGGGCACGACCACCCGGCCACCACGAATGTAGATCTGTGTTCCGTAGAAGTCGAGAACCGGGCCATAGGGCAGCAGTCTCCCCAGCCCGGGGTTGCGCTGCAGAGCAGTTCTGGTCTCGGCATCGGTATTCGACATCGCCCAATAAAGACGGTCGACTGCGGGCTCATGCAGCAGGATGTCAACCAGGCTCTGCGAGCCCCGATTCTTAGAGGCGCTTAGCCCCTTCCAATCGTTTTCGCTGAAGAGCACCGGCACGCGGGAATTGGGGAAGGCGTAGGTAAAAGTCTCGCCCTTCTCCAGAGCCTCTTCGAGAGCAGTCAGTGGAAAGCCTGAATCGATGGTAAGAAAGGCACGTTCCGGGTCCGCCGTACTCAGGGTGGAACCCTTTTGGCCGCAAGACGGCTTGGCGCGATAGCCGAGGATGCTCAACAACGGCTCCGCATCGGCACAGTTCGCAATGTGTATGACACCACCCGAGCCGGCCAGCATCTGCAGTTCCCTGGCCTGGTGAAGATAACGGTCGAGTAAACGCAGATACTCCGTGGGCACGCCGTTCAGGTAGCCGGTCGAGTACGCGTTGCGAGCGACCAGTGGCAATACGTCGACGGGAGATATCTGCTGGCTGACGCCGGCCATGCGCAGGAACGATCGCAGGGGCCCGGGAATGATCACCGTGTTTTCGAGAGGAGCCGGGTGGGCCGTGGCGCGGGGCGATTTGGTCGGCGATGGCGCAGGTCGGGACGTGGTTGGACTGGCCGAATTGCTATCCTGCGCTGAGCAGGGTGAGCACTGGCAGAAGAGGCCAGCGGCAAGAAGAGCGGACAAACAGATAACAGGCTTCACAGCGGGACGCCTCTTCGAGAAACTTCGAGACCTGCGGTTAGCACGATTTGGGGTGCAACTCTACATTTGGAACCTGGCCCGTGTGCGTTTAGAACCCCGAGATTGGTCACAACTTTCCGGTTGGGTCACACCCGATTCTGCGACGTCCCTCTGGTCCACAGCTTTCGTGTGAAAAAAGATACACCACCTTTTACTGCAAAAGGTGAATATCTCTTCCGGGTCATCAAAACGAGCCAGTCCGCCGGTAACCATAATGAGAATTGCATCGCATGGGTTGCAGACGGTCTCACACAGACGCGCCCATTCTATGCGGGGGAAAGACTTACGTTTGTCTTTAGATTGTCATTCTTGACAACGGATGGTGGACGGCTCTGTTTCGGGATTCGAGGTTGAAAGCCAGGGCTTAGAGCCCTTCCCTAGGAACAAGAGCTTTCCGCTGGACTGAAGTCCAGCTACCCCCTGCAACAGCCTAAGAGTTTGAATTTGATGGTGCAGATTTGCGGCGACAGGGGCCAAAGACCGCTTAGACCGTTTCCGCGGCTGACGCAACTCCAGCCCAGATTCTGCGAGAAGCCCGGATGATGGCGGCTCTCGGCACCGCAGAAGTCCCTGCCAGGACATTCGGCAGCTTACGAGATTCTGGAGTTCTCGCACAAGCAGACAAAATCTTGCTCTACCTGACTATTTTGGCGCTGGGGGCGGCACGCCTAAAGCAGGTTTGAATTTGCCGGGTGGCGGCGCGGGACGGTATGGTGTCAGGGTCGTTCACGGAGAGTTCATGCGGGTTATCCGCCTCATCCTGCGCTATACGTTCTGTGCCCTGCTTTTCCCGCTCGCGGCTTCTGCCGCCGTACAACTGCCGAATCTGTTCTCCGATCACGCGGTGCTGCAACGCGATCGCCCAGTCCGCATTTGGGGGTCGGCCAGCGCAGGGGAACATGTGACCATCCGCTTCCATGGCCAGACGGTCTCCACCGAAACTGATGTGATGGGGAATTGGGAGGCATGGCTCACCCCGGAACCAGCGGGTGGACCCTACACGCTGGCGATCAGCAGCGACTCCACTCCCACCCCGATCGAACGCAAGGACATTCTGGTCGGCGATGTTTGGTTGGCGTCGGGACAATCGAATATGGAGTTTCCACTTACCGGCTTTACGGGCACGAACCCAGCGCCCCTGAAGGACGGGGAGAAGGAGATCGCCGCCGCCAGCCATCCACGACTTCGCCTTCTCATGCAAAAACGAGCTACGTCCACCGTTCCTCTGACCGAAGCTTCCGACGTCTGGACGGAATGCACACCCGAGACGGCCCGTCACTTTTCCGCGATCGCTTACTTCTTCGGCCGGGAGATCTCTGAGCGGGAAAACGTCCCGGTGGGACTCATTGACTCCACCTGGGGCGGCACGCCTGCCCATTCCTGGATCAGCACCGAGGGGTTGGCGGCTGCCAATCTCACGTCGGTGTTCGAGGATGCGGGGAGGATCGCGCAGGACCAGGGGCGCGCCGACCAGCTTCGGGCCTACTATGCACGCGAAGATGCGGCGCTGCAGGCAGCGGGAAAACCGCCGGCGACTCACCCGCGCATCGCTACTGACCACGGCGGAGCGTGGGTACCTGGAACTCTGTTCAATGCGATGATTGCCCCCTACACGCGATTCGCCATCAAGGGTGTGATCTGGTACCAGGGCGAAACAGACAGCGACGTTAAGCGCGCACCCTACTATTCGCGCGTGTTCTCCACTCTCATCTCCGACTGGCGACGCCAGTGGGGCGAAGGCGACTTCCCTTTCTTGTTTGTGCAGATCTCCAGCTTCAATTCACCGTCCCCAGGTTGGCCGGTGGTGCGGGATGCGCAGCGACGCACGCTTGCGTTGCGGCATACCGGCATGGCAGTGACCGTCGACGTTGGCACACCGGATAACGTTCATCCGCCCGACAAGCAAACCGTCGCCCACCGCCTCGCCCTGGCCGCCCGCGCCGGGGTTTACGGCGAAGCGGTGGAATATAGCTCGCCCGATTTTCTACAGGCAACCACCGAACCGAACGCCATCCGGGTTTGGTTTACTCATGCGGACGGACTGACGGCACACGATGAGGAAGTTGGCGGGTTTGAAGTAGCGGGAGACGACCATGTCTTCGTGCCGGCCACGGCAAAGATCGAAAAGATCGGGGGGAGCGACACGGTGCTGGTCTCGTCTCCCAAGGTAGCCTTCCCGCGTTTTGTGCGTTATGACTGGTCGGGCGTGGTTACGACTTTTCTCTACAATCGCGCCGGGCTGCCGGCGGGTACCTTCACTTCGGAGTGAAGGCGCCCGTGTCAATCTTTCGTGAATCGAACCTCTGCTGCATTGACGCCGGTTAAGGGCTGCCATACATTCACTGCAATATGCAAGATATGGATTTTGATAAACTTCTCACCGATTACCGGCGGAGTATCGACAACTGGGTAGCCGCGATTAAAGCTGAAGAGGCTTTAGCGAATGACGATCACTCCATGGTTGAGATGGAGAAGTGGGATGCGGCCGCTTTTACGGCCCATGACGCGGAAGCGGTAGCAAAAAAGGCCCGCGACCGCTATAAGAATGCTTTGCGGAAGAAGAACTATGGGTTCTGAGCCCCGTAAACCGTTCCTTACGAATCCCTAATAACTCCACATCCCCTTCCTTACGAAAAAAGTCCTCTCATGGAGGTATTGGCGCTCGACGCCAAGGAGGCCCCATGAGTACGTTCCGTACACTTCGACCGTTGGTCGTAGATGCAACGCAGTGTGAACACGCCAAAACGATTGCCACCGATACCGGTTTCTGCAATGTGGCGAAGGGCGACTGGATTGTGAAGGGGGAGAACGGCGAAACCTACGTGGTCGACGATGCATTCTTCCAACGGACGTTTACCCCTCTCCAGACCTATCCGTGGGAGTTGCTACAAGAAGAAGGCCGTCATTACGGCTGCTGAAAGTCCAAATCTAAAGCCTGGTTCGTTTCGTTCCCGAAAATATCGATCACTCGTACGAGAATGCGGCGCCCGCCCGCCGTTTCGTACGAGTGCGGGCCGGAGAGGAGCGGTAGTTTCTTCTCGCTGCGGGTGCGGTATGCCGCCCAACCCTGGATGAAGGTACTATTTCGCGAATCCCAGTCCACCGCCCAATAGTCGATATAGTCTGACCACTCGCTATGCACAGCTCCGGAAACCAGTTCGGGATTTAGAATCACGAAGTCCTTGAGCGCTACCCGCACCGTGAGGTTGCCGGGGTGTTTGATCTCCGCCTGCAGGTAGGCGAGCGGGAAGAAGCGCACATTACCCTTTTCGACAGCTTGCTGCTCCATCGCCTCTCGCGAAATCTGCAACAACAACAGTTTTACTTCCCTTCTTCCGGCGATTTCGACCATCGCGTTGCAGCGGCCGATCTCCCAGTCCCAGCCTAGTATGTGTAATTCCTTTTGCTGCAACTTCGCGCACTGGCCCACTGCGGCTTCGATCACTGCTGTGGTGATCGGCACATCCACGGCTCCCACGTGCACCAGCGCTGCACTCTGCTTCGTGCCATCGATGTGGGCCACGCCGGCGAGCGGCTCTGCGCCGTAGAGCTTAAGAATGAACGCAACGTACGCACTCGAGCCGCTGAAGTTCGCTCTCTGCCAGTATTGACGCTCACTCTCTCCCAGGCTCAGCACCGTAAAGGGTCTGCATCCCTTGATGCCAAGCAGACGTTTGCGTGTGGTGTGAATACCCCAGCGGCCGAGATCGCAGCCAATCCAGCGGCGGTTGAGCTTTTCGGCTACCGAGAGCATGGTGCCGGAACCACAGAAGAAATCGGCGACGAGATCGCCCTCGGAGGAGGCCGCTTGCACGATACGCCGCAGCAGAGCTTCCGGCTTCTGCGTGGGAAAGCCACAGTTCTCGGTACGATCCGCTGGTTGGAGCATCGACATTCGCCAAACGTCGTCGACGGTTCGCTGGTCGGTCTCGCGATACATGACCCGTCCATCCGCTCCCTTGGCGTTGACGATGGCTGCCTTCTCCTTGTCCCACTGGCGGATGAGTTGCTTTACTTTTCCTTCGGCTCGTTTTTCGACTTGCTGATGGAACTGGTAGGACGTGCCCTTGCGGTACCACAGGACAACATCGTGATTCGAGGCAAAACGTTTCACGTTGCCTTGAAATTTGTTGTAGTAGTACCACACGATTTCGTTGAGGAAGTTTTCCGCGCCAAATACTTCATCGCCGATCGCGCGCAGCAGGTGGCTCACGTGCCAGTCGCAGTGGAGGAATAAGCTTCCGGTTGGGGACAAGAGGTCCCGGATCAATCGCAGACGCTCTGCGATCATTGCCAGGTAGTCCCCCGTTCCTACTTTCCAGGTATCGCGGTAGGCTAGTTGCTGCTGACCAATGGAGAAATCTGATCCCGTGGCAAAGGGCGGGTCAATGTAAATCAGGTCGATGCTTCCTGCAAACTTTTCCAGCAGCGAGCTCATGACCAGCAGGTTGTCGCCCCATATGAGTTGATTGCGCCATTCTGCGTCGGGGCCGAAAACTTCCACCGTGTGAAGGGGCAGGTTGGGTCGCGGAGACTGTGCAAGCACGCCGTCTTCGGTGTACTTGCCGGGCCAGACCAACTCTGTTTTCGTGATTTGCAGTTTCGCCATTTCCAGTTACAGGGTAAATGGCAATGTCTCCCGGTAAATCCAGGACTACTCTGCTTGTCAATGCAGCTAAAGCGGTGGTTGGGCTTCGCCCATCTTCTTCGTCCCACGTATCCGGATTTCCTGCACGGGACACCACCAACACCCACGTGTGCGGCTTTCATTAAGGAAAGCCGCATGAAGCGCGCCAACGCCAACAAGCTCGACAGGAAATCCGGAGTACGCTGAGGCGAACGTGGGGCACCCGTCGATACCCTCCGACGCTGCGATGACACAGACTTGTTTTGTATCCGGGCACGACTTTAGTCGTGCCGTAAAGGGCGCAGAAGGAGTGGGGCTTTAGCCCGTGCACCTTCTTGCTATAGGAATTTCGTTTAGATGTTACGGTGGCAGGGGCTAAAGCCCTGCGCGGTTTGGCCGCGGGGGGCACGACTGATGTCGCGCCCTGATACAAAGCAAAAAGGCTTGCTTCGAGTTAACTTTCGAGGTTCTCGGCACGATCTTCTGCAAACCAGGTCTCGAAAGCGTGGAGCAGAGAAACAGCGTGCTCAACATGTTGATCGGCGAACTGGTGATTGCTGCGTTCCACGTCGTACTTTACCAAGTCTTCGAGCTCGGGCCCAACCTGCATATCCATACGTTCAGGCTACCTCAATCGCGGGTCCGTAGCCCGGGAACCCGGGCTGAGGGGTATCGCCTTGACAAATGGGCAGAACCAGACTCACATCAATCGAAACGACTTACGCACAATCCCGGGCGAGCCTTTCAATCGTAATCGTGGTGGAGACATACATGCATTTGCAGTGGATGAAGACCTTGACCGGGGTACTTTGTGCCCTATCTCTGTACGGCGCGGCACAGAGCCATGATGACATCCATAAAAGTCAGGTGCGGATCAGCCTTTCCTGCGGACAGGGATGCCTGTGGCAGTACCGGGTGGGACAGCGCAGCGATGCATACCGATTCGCGCCGCCTGAATTTTCCATCGAGGGCAAATTGGTATCCGCCCGGGTTCCTCATTTTGCTCAGACGGGAGCACCGACGCATCTGGACAACGGCGTCACCGAATACTCATTTGCCGGCACACTTGCGCAGGATCCTCATCTTCAGTTGCAGGTTCAGTTCCAGGTCAATGATGAAACTCCAGTGATTCGCTTCCGCTACACGTTGAAGGGCGATCAACTACGGACCCTCACTGCGCCTGACGGCAAAAACAATCTCACCTATTTCGAAACCTCGCTCACGGGACTGCGAAATGCGGAGGAAGTCTCGCTCTCCAATTTTGCACAGCTGACCCACAGTTACACTCTCTCCGAACAAACGATCGACGACAGATCCTTTGCGGATAACGCCACAGTCATGGGTCCTATAGTCGCCGCTACCGACGGCCACCGCAGCTTGCTGCTGGCTTACGAACATGGGTCCCAGGTGCCTGACGCATTCCTACACTTTGAGCTCAGCCCGGATCGAAACATCCGCCTGACAGCGGTCAAGGGTAACTATGTCCCGGGCCAGAAGATCGATGCCGATCATGCGTGGCGATCGCTTTGGATGGAAACCGCGGTGGTGCAGGGCGGCGTGGATCAGCTCGCTTCCACCTATCGCCGCTTCGTGCTCAGGTACATGACGCAGAACCTGGCGACACGGAAGCCTTACATCTTCTACAACACCTGGAACTTTCAGGAACGGAACAAGTGGTGGAATGGCAAGCCGTACCTCGAATCGATGAATGAAGACCGCATCCTCAAAGAGATCGACGTGGCTCACCGGATGGGCGTGGATGTTTTTGTATTGGATACGGGATGGTACGAGAAGACGGGCGACTGGACAGTTAGTTCGAAGCGCTTTCCGGATGGCCTGAAAGCGGTCAAGCAGAAGCTCGATGGCTACGGCATGAAACTGGGACTGTGGTTTGGCCCAACGACCGCCGCGGTATCGAGCCGGGTGGTCCGCGAGCATCCTGAGTGGCGCAGGTCCTGGGATGGGAAGGTCGGTGAACCGCAGGAAGTATGGGAAACCGAGAAGAGCTACAAGATGTGCATGGTGAGCGGATACGCCGATGTCTTCGCGGATGAACTGATTCGCCTTGCCAGAGAACTTGGGGTCACTTATTTCAAGTGGGACGCGATTGCTCAATATGGATGCAACGACCCCCACCATGATCATGGTGACGAAAGCAACACTGCCCAGGAACGATCCGACTCATACGCCTTTCAGCTGGTTCAGTACATGGACCAGGTGGCGGATAAGGTCGCAGCCGCCGTGCCCGGAGCGATTGTGGACTTCGATGTGACGGAAGGCGGCCGCGCGATGGGCCTGTCATTCCTTTCGTCGGGCAAATACTTCCTCATTAACAATGGACCTTATTACCAGAACTACGACATTCCCATCGACCTTGGCCGGACCAACTCAAATCTGTTTTTCTACCAGGGACCTGCACGGACATGGATCGCACGTTCGCCACTGACCTTTGATCGATGGATCCCTTCCACTTTATTTCTGACCCACTATTTTCCCGATGATCCGCAGCAGTGGCAGCAGGTGGATGTTGCTTCGCTCATCCTGGGACAGAACGGGATATGGGGGGATCTGCTGAGTGTTTCGGATTCCGGAGTCGCCTTCATCGGCAGCACGCTGGCCCGGTACAAGGAGGTGCGGGACGATATCACGGAGAGCGATCCGGTGGTAACGGGTATCGTTTCCGCCAGCCCCGAGATTCACGAAAAGATCTCGGCTACGACCGGTCGCGGTGCGGTGGTGATCTTTGCTACCGAGCACGGCACATACCGCTACATCACCCGCCATAAGGTCGCGGAGGAGCACTGGGCCAGCGACGGGGTCACGGTTTCCTCAGACCCGGCTGGGCACGCCAGGATCGAAGCGACTTTCGATAAACCCGGGGCGAAGATATTATTCTTTGGCGTTCATTAGAGGAACACTGAAGCATGCTGATGATGGTTCTTCCGGCAAGGGAACGCCTCATTCATTTGTCCGCGGTCGATATTTTTATCATCGCCGTTTATTTCGCGATGGTGCTCTTTATTGGGTTCTACGTAAGGGGCGCGACCAGAACCAGCAAAGAATTCTTCATGGCGGGGCGGGAGATGACCGCGTGGATCGCGGGCGTGAGCTTCATATCCGCGAACCTGGGCTCGCTCGAAATGATGGGCTGGGCTGGATCCACCTATCAATACGGCATTCTCGCGCTGCACGCTTATTGGGTTGGCGCCATCCCAGCCATGTTGTTTCTCGGCCTGGTCATGATGCCGTTTTATTACATTTCGAAAACCTACTCGGTACCTGGATATCTCCATCTACGCTTTGGCAATCCCACGCGCGCTTTTTCTGCCGTCAGCTTTGCCTTCATGACGATCCTGATGAGCGGGATCAATATGTACTCGATGGCGCTGGTGATGAAGGTCGTCCTGGGGTGGGACCTGAACTTCAGTATCTGGGTCTCTTCGCTGGTGGTCGCTATCTATGTGGCCGCCGGGGGATTGCGGTCTGCCATCTATAACGAGATTCTGCAGTTCGTCCTGATCTGGGCGGGAGCGCTCCTGATCCCCATTCTCGGCATGATTGAAGTCGGCGGCTGGCAAAACCTGACCCGGCAGATCCAACACAATCTCGGGCGCTCGGACTACACCCACCTTTGGAGCACGCTGGGGCACTTCAAAGACAATCCCATGGGGATCCACTGGACCGGCATTGTTTTGGGCTGGGGCTTTGTGCTCGCGTTTGGCTACTGGACTACGGATTTCCTGGTGGTGCAGCGGGTACTTGCTGCGAATAGTCTTCGTTCCGCCCGCCTGGCGCCCATTATCGGCGCGGCCTTCAAGATGATGGTGCCTCTTATCGTCATCTTTCCTGGCCTTCTGGCATTGGCCGTTTTGCCCTTTCGCCTGCTGCCCGAAGGCGCAGCTGTGGCGACCGGCGGCCACAGCTACAACGAGGTGTTGCCGCTGATGCTGGTGCGCTATTGCGGGCCCGGGCTGATCGGACTTGGCGTCACGGCGCTGATTGCCGGCTTCATGTCTGGGATGGCGGGCAACGTGAGCGCCTTTTCGACGGTGTGGACCTATGACATCTATGGGGCCTTCCTGAACAAGAAGGCCTCTGACCGGCACTACGTCTCGATGGGCCGATGGTGCACGCTGATTGGCGTGCTGGTCTCTGTAGGCACGGCCTATCTGGTGCAGCATTCCGCCAGCATTATGGACTACGCAGTGCAGCTTTTCAGCTTCTTCGTCGCGCCGCTTTTTGGCACCGTGATCGTGGGTATGCTGTGGAAACGTGCCACAGATAAGGGCGGATTCTGGGGGCTGGCTGCCGGCACCCTGACTTCGATAGGACTGTGGCTTTGGGTGGTAAAGGATCCTTCTGCACTCCGCTACGTTGCGCTCTCCCCTGACGCGAAGGACATGGCGGAAAATATGTATCGCGCGTTGTGGGCCTGGATTGTCTGCGTTGGGGTAACGATCGTGGTGAGCCTGCTGACGGAGCCCCGGCCTGCGACGGAACTGGAAGGACTGGTCATGGGCGTATCCGCGATACCAACAGCAGAACCCTGCCGTTGGTATCAGGAACCAATCTTCTGGGGAGGCCTTGTGGCTGCCGTTTTTGTGGTTCTGAACATCATGCTTTGGTGACGACTGAAGTTTCTGCCACACAGCACTTCTCACGCAGGGCTTTGTTTGCGAGCCGGGATCACAGCCTCGGGGGTAATCGATCCATGGTCGCCGGGTCCGGCACGTCGTCAAAATATTTGGCCAGGGCGGCGGCAAAGACGTGGTTGCCGGCGCTCGCATCCACGGCGCCCCGCGAAGCTACCCATGCAAAGAGGGTGACCGAGGAGTGGAACTTCAGGTTGTCGGGATAGGCGAAGATTTCGTCGATACGGCGGCCCTCTACAGCGTTCACCAGCGTGGTGCAGTCACGCAGCCGTTCGCCCAGGACCGGGTGCGTGAGATAGGCCCTGGCCTCATGGACGCCGGTGATGGCAAAATGCTGAGCCATCGGGCTGATGCCCAGTCCTTGTATCTGCGGAAAGACAAACCACATCCAGTGAGAACGCTTTTTGCCGGCGAGAAGCTCGGCCCGTACCTCTGCGATACAGGCGTCCTGCGCGTCGATGAAGCGCTGGAGATGGTAATCATCGTTCATTGCTTGTCCATATATTTGCTCTTGGGCGCAATTATTGCACTCAAAACAGCGGTGAGGCACTCTGATTAAGTATGCCCATGATCGAGAAAGCGCGGCGGGACGGCAAGCGCTACATGAATCCGGTGCCCACTTCGGTGGGAGCATCGTCGACAATGCTGAAGGTGCTGTGGCGCTACATGACCGGCCGGGAAGAGCGCACGCCAAAGCAACCCCTCGGACCGTTCAGGACAGATGCCCGCGTGTACAAGAAGCCGCCAGCCAGCGGGCTGCGCGTGACGTGGATGGGCCACTCCTCCATGCTGCTGGAGATCGACGGGGTGCGAGTGCTGATTGATCCCGTTTGGGAGCAACGGGCAGCACCGGTGGAGTGGTTTGGACCGAAGCGATTCTTCGCGCCTCCTCTGCGTTTGCAGGATCTGCCGCCGATCGATGTTGTGATTCTTTCCCATGACCACTATGACCATCTCGGCGCGCGCACGGTGCAGCGTCTGGCTCAGATCGAACCCACAGCCGGGGCAAAATGGATAACTGCCCTGGGCGTGGGGAGGTTTCTTAGCAAATTGGGCGTAAAGCAGGTGCGCGAACTGGACTGGACAGAGAGCCTGAGCGTGGGGCAACTCGAGGTGACCGCGCTGCCTTCGCGCCACTTCTCGGGGAGGAGCCTGTCAAACAGGTTCGAGACGCTGTGGACTTCGTTCGTTCTCGCCGGCCCTAAACATCGCGTCTACTATGGTGCAGATTCAGGGGAGTGGGAGGGTTTCAGCGACATTGGCCAGGCGCACGGGCCCTTCGATCTGACGATGCTGGAGATCGGCGCGTTCGATCCTTTGTGGGCAGATATCCATATGGGGCCGGACGGGGCGATGAGAATGTTTCGCGCCATGGGCGCCACAGGCCTGATGATGCCCATTCACTGGGGGCTGTTTAGTCTTGCTCTGCACGCCTGGCGGCAGCCGATCGAGCGTGTGTTTGCCGCGGAGGGTCTGAAGATCTGGGCCCCTGAGCCAGGGCTGCCGACCGAGGTGGTCAAAGGAATTGAGTTACGGTCGGAATGGTGGCGGCGATAAACTATCAGTCCATGCGCGCCCAAAGCTTCTGCATCGTTCTGTCTGCCTGTTTTCTCAGCATCCCGATTTCTTCCAGTGCCCAGGCTACGTCTGACCCATGGCGCACCTGGGGAGTGTTTGGCGGAGGGCCGGACAACATTCACTATTCAAGCCTCGATCAGATCAATCGCGATAACGTGCATTCCCTGCAGGTCGCGTGGACCTTCGACAGCGGAGATCAACATCCGAAATCTGAGATGGAGTGCAATCCCATCGTGGTGGAGGGCGTTTTGTACGCCACGACGCCCACTGGGGACGTGGTCGCCTTGGATGCGGCGACCGGCACCCTGCATTGGCGATTCAATGCCCATGAGGGTCTCAGGGACGTTGGCAAAGTGCGCAGCCGGGGCGTCACCTATTGGTCAGATGGAACTGATCGCCGCATCTTCGTTGGCGTACGCCAATACCTGTTCGCGCTCGACGCACAAACGGGAAAGCCAATTGCCGCGTTCGGGAAAGAGGGGCGCATCGATCTGCGTGAGGGCTTGGGCCGCGAGCCGCTGAATTGGGTCACCATGACCAGCCCCGCGGTGGTCTTCAAAGACCTGGTGATTGTGGGCGGCGCGATGAGCGAAGTCTTGCCCGCGTCGCCAGGAGATATTCGCGCCTACGACGTGCATAGCGGACAGTTGCGTTGGTCCTTTCGTACCATTCCTCACCCCGGCGAGTTCGGCTACAAGACATGGCCGAAGACAGCGTGGACTTATAGCGGGGCCGCCAACAACTGGGCGGGGATGACGCTCGATGCGAAACGCGGGATCATCTTTGTTCCCACTGGATCGGCCGCCTCCGACTTTTATGGCGCGAACCGAATAGGAGACGATCTATTTGCCAACTGCCTTCTCGCGCTGAACGCCGAGACCGGCAAAAGGATCTGGCATTTCCAATTTGTGCATCATGACATCTGGGATCGGGATCCGCCGGCGGCGCCGGCCCTGGTTACCGTGAAGCGAGACGGACGAGACGTGGATGCTGTGGCTCAGACGACCAAGCAGGGATACGTCTTTCTCTTCGATCGAGACACCGGCAAGCCGCTGTTCCCTATCGAGAACCGTAAATATCCGCCCTCTGATATCGAGGGCGAGGTCACAGCGAAAGAGCAGGGGCTGCCGTTGCTGCCCGCTCCTTACGCGCGGCAGAAGTTAACCGCGGATATGATCACGACGCGCACACCAGAGGCGCATCAGGAGGCGCTCGAGCGTTTCACCAAATTTCGCAGTGATGGCCAGTTCATCCCGGGAAGCACGCAGGGAACGATCATCTTTCCCGGTTACGATGGCGGGGCGGAGTGGGGCGGCGCCGCTTTTGATCCAACCACAGGCCTGTTTTATGTGAATGCGAACGAGATGGCGTGGGTGTTGCGCCTGGTGCCGCAGAAGCCGCGAACCGCGGAAGCGAACGGGCGGGACATTTTTCTACGTAACTGTTCCGCTTGCCATCGTGCGGACCGGACTGGTGCGCCCCCGGAGTTTCCCTCCCTGATTGGGGTTGCCGATCGCTACGAGGAAGGGAGCGTGAAGGAACTGATTGCCCAGGGAGCAGGCCGCATGCCGGGCTTCGCCAACCTGGGCCACGATCAACTGCAGGCGGTGTTTGAATACGTCTATTACGGCAAGGAAACGGTGGTCAAAGATAACGGCCCGTCGCCGCTCGACGCGAAATATATCAGCGACGGATACAATAAGTTTCTGGATAAAGATGGCTATCCCGCCATCCAGCCACCATGGGGCACCTTGACGGCGATCGATTTGAATAGCGGGAAAACGGCGTGGAAGATTCCTCTCGGCGAGTATCCCGAACTGGCAGCCCAGGGATTAACCGGCACGGGCAGCGAGAATTACGGGGGTGCCGTGGTGACCGCGGGCGGCCTGTTGTTTATTGGCGCCACCAACTATGACAAAGTCTTCCGCGCTTTAGACAAGACCACCGGCAAGGTTCTCTGGCAAACCACGCTGCCGGCAGCGGGAAATGCCACTCCCTCTACCTATGAAGTGAATGGCCGGCAATACATCGTGATTGCCGCGGGTGGAGGCAAGTCTCCAGCGCCTCCGGGGGGCAGCCTGGTGGCCTTTGCGCTGCCGAAGTAGCCTCGACTCTGCTACCATGCAGCCCATGTTCACTCGCAGAACCTTCGTAAGCATGACCGCGGCATCGCTCGCTGCGCATACCCTCAGGGCCCAGGACGTTGCCGGAGAGGGACAGGCAAGCGCGCAGTTTTCCGTCATGATCTGGACGCTGAAGAAGCTCGGTACTTTTGAAGAGAATCTTGACCGCGTAGCGCAAGCCGGTTATCACCACGTGGAACTGGTGGGGGAATTCAAGAAGTGGTCCGAGGATGACTATCGCCGCATTCTTGCACGCATGCAGGAATTGAAGATCTCGGTCGATGCAACCTCCGGCGTGGAGGCCGGTTTCGCGGATCCTTCAGGACAAGAAGCGTTTCTCACCGGGCTCAAGGCGCTCATCCCGGCGGCCAAGCGATTGGAGTGCAAGCAGATCATTCTGCTTTCCGGTAAACGCATCGAGGGGGCCCCTGCAGGCAGCCAGCACAATGCGTCCATCGAGGCTTTGAAGCGCGCCGCGGATGTGCTGCACAGCGCCGGCCTGGTAGCCGTGATCGAGCCGATCGACCGGATCGAGAATCCAACCATCTACCTCGACGGAGTGACCGAAGCATTCGAGATAGCCCAGGCGGTGGGCAGTCCCAACGTCCGGGTGCTCTATGACGTCTATCACGAGCAGCGGGAGTTCGGGAATCTGATCGAGAAGTTCGAAAAGAACATTGGGCAGGTTGGGCTTATTCATATCGCGGATGTTCCCGGCCGGCACGAACCCGGCACCGGCGAAATAAACTACCTCAACATCTACCGCAAGCTCGCGGAGTTGAATTACAGAGGCACGATCGCGATGGAGTTCTACCCCACGGGAGATATTGTGGAGACTCTTCGGCGTGCGCGGAACCAGGCGCGGTCGTTGGTCTCCTGAAGCTCTTTTTCCTTGCGTGAAGTGAAGTTCGGCGTCGCCGGTTTTTAATTGGGGCAAAAGCGAGCCTAACAGCAAATGTGTGTTTGCATCTCAGAGGTATGACTGCAAAGAAGAACGCTCAATCCTACACAAAATCTTCGCGCTGTTGGCCGGGGTATGAGCCGGTTCCGGGCAAGAGCGAGCATGAAGAGGGAAGCTGTCGGAAGAAGCCCGCGAGTAAGAATGGCGGCAAGGAAGTTTCACGGGAAACGGCGCGCAAGAAACAGATTGCGCTTGGTGGAAAGCGCGCAGAACAAGCTAAGGCCAAGTCTCCGCGCGCAGCGGAGCGTCGCAGCGTGAGCAAGCGCAGGAAAGCGGCTTAGGTCGAATCCTATTTGGGCCTTAAAGTATGCAGGTCGAAAGCTGTGGTATCCCACATCTCGCGAAAAACGAGCGAGATGCCCCGAATTTCCTGCACACGACACTGGACGAGACAGCATGTGCGCCTTTCTTTAAGGAAAGGCGCATAAAGTTCGCGGAACCCAGTAAGCTTCACAGGAAATCGGGGATGTGGGGCACCCATGGATTTGTTGCAAAGAGATTTAGCGCCTCTTATCTTTGGCCTTTGCGGTGGGGGCGGGCTTACGCTTTGTTTTTCCGTTCTTCTCTATGCGTAATTTCCAGGCGGTTTGCAAGGCGCCGGCAAGCACGTCCTCATTTGCGGCCGCGAGGCGAATGTGGGTCGCTCCCATCCTGCCCCAGCCACCGGCAATCGGCACGAATATATCTGGCTGCTCTTTGACGAATGCAGCTTGTTGCGCGGGCGAAAGCATCAGGTTGCCATATCCCTGATCCTGGGAGGCAAGTGTGGCGAAGATTCTGCCGCCGACGCGAAAATCGGCTGCCCCCATGTGCGATCCTTCTTCCGCGCCTTCCAGGCGCAATGCCAAGCGTCGAAAATCGTCTGCCTTCATCATGTCAACGAACCAGGGTCAGGTACAGAGCCATCGCGATCCCGAGAGCGGCCAGCAGCAGTCCTAGGATCACGGCGTCGGTGGACACTTTGCCCGCCCTCCATGTTCCTGAACGCAGCTCGCGCACCAGTTGAAAGTGGCGTACAACCGCGGACAGAGTGACGACAACGCCCATCGCCACCAACATCACTCCGGACCAGAGAGATAGTCCGGTGGTTTGCGCCGGGAGATGAGACGCGCTTGCACTCAGTTCGCGAAGAAACAGCCCAAAGCGGCTGACGGCAAAGCCAACGCCCATCAGGCCGAGGCCCGTGCGAATCCACGCGAGAAAGGTTCTCTCCGCCGCAAAATACACTCTGGGATCTTCTTCCGCAGGCTTATCCATGCAGGGATTGTATCTGCAACAGCCGGGTGACGCGTTCACGGAGCTGGGCGGCGTCGAACGGTGCGCGAACCTTAATGTCATTGTCGAAATAGACATACACATCGCGACGCTTCCGTTTTGCCGCATCGCGCTTACTTGCCTTTCTACCGTCCTCGACTTCCCTTCCGCTGGCCCAGGTGACCACCCGCCGGGCCCAAATATCCAGGGCTTCCGCTTCGTAGCCGCTGGCATACAACTCCTCACTGCCATGAAGACGGCAGTAGACGAAGGAGGCAGTCACATCCATCAGCAACGGCCACTCCACCGTATCCGCCACCACCAGCCCCACTCCGTAACGTCTCAGTAGGGCGATGAATTTTTCGCAGACAAAGCTCTCGTGCCGTATCTCGAGTGCGTGACGCACAGGCAAATCCCGCTCCACTTGAAACCATGCGCGGTTATTCAGACGGTTATCATGATTGCGCGCGAGCTCGGCCGCCTGCTTTTGAGTCGTGGGCAACAGAGCTAGAAAAAGTTCAATCTGCTCCGGCTCGAAGCTGAAGTTGGGCGGCAGTTGCCACAGGATAGGTCCGAGCTTGGGGCCAAACCGCAGCAGGCCCTGGGCAAAAAAATTCGCCAACGCCCTTTCGGCATTCCGCAGTCGAAGCATGTGGGTTATGTAGCGAGAACCCTTGATCGAAAAAGTAAAGTCCTCGGGGGTCTCAGCATCCCAATGAGAGAAGCTGCCGGGCCGTTGCAGCGAGTAGAACGATCCATTCAACTCAATGGTGTCGAATTTTCGCGATGCGAATTCCAGCTCTCGCCGCTGAGGCAGCTTATCGGGATAAAAGACGCCACGCCAGCCTTTATATCTCCATCCGGAGATGCCGATGTGTATCTTGCCCCGAGCCGGTGTATCCGCCTCATGTCCGCTACCGCGGCGCAACATTGCTGCTTGCCTGTTGCCGTTCCTGAGCGTTGGAACGGATCTTCTCGTAGGTCCTGGCGAGTTCGTCGAGCTCAACCTCAGACAGATTCTCTACGTCGATCATTTTGTTTTTTGCTTTATCCACGGCGTGGATCAGCTCGTTCAGTTTCAAATGGATGGCCCTGGCATCGCGATTCTGAGTATTTTGGATCAGGAATACCATCAGGAATGTAACGATTGTGGTGCCGGTATTAATGATCAATTGCCAGGTATCGGAGTAATGGAAAATCGGACCGGTGAGGGCCCAGACGACGATGATCCCAATTGCGATAATAAAAGCCCATCGCGAGCCGAGATAGTGTGAGCTTCGCGCGGCAAACCTCCCGAACCGGTCGGAGCGAGTCAGAATCGTGGTTGTGGTGGCTTGTTCACCCGACTCGCTCGTGACCTTCATCGTAACTTTGGCAGCTTTCAACGGGTTCTCCGTGCGATGGAATATCCTGCGGCAACTCTCAGATCACTCGTTAGACTCGCTATCTCTGCCTCTTTGGCGTCTGGCTCAGGCATGCGAAGGATCGCGGACGGGTGAATGGTTGCCGTCACCGGGCCGTATTTCGTTGGAAATACCTCGCCGCGGTGCTTGGTCAGGCGAAACTGCGGTCCGAGCAAATCCTGCGCTGCGGTTGCGCCCAGGCAGACGATGATCTGGGGATGAACGGCCGCAATCTCCATCTCGAGCCAGGGACGGCAGGCTGCTATTTCGAGTGAGTTTGGCTTCTTGTGGAGGCGGATTTTGCCCCGTGGCTCCCACTTAAAATGCTTGACCGCGTTGGTGACATACAGCTCAGCGCGATCGATGCCCGCAGACTCGAGACACTTATCAAGTAGTTGGCCGGCAGGCCCAACGAATGGTTTCCCCTGCCGATCTTCGCTATCACCAGGCTGCTCCCCCACCAGGAGGATTGCGGCGTGGGAGGCGCCTTCGCCAAAGACGACCTGGGTCGCTTCCCGGTATAGGTCGCATCCGCGACAGTCCTTTGCAGCGGCTACCAGGCTGGCGAGGTCGTGGCGCGAGGGTAAGAACTCCAAGGCGGTCTTCGGGTTGGGGTCGAACAAATTCATTGCACACGTAGGATGCAATTGTCCCAGGGAGTGATGTTGGCTGATGAGCAAGTTTGGCGGGAGGTGCCAGCTTCAGCACGGACTTCAGGGGAGGGCTAAAGAGTCCGCGTGATAACTCCAGCATTTGGGAAGCCCGAAGGGCGCACCGCAGATCCCCCCACTACGCTACGCTCCGGTCGGGATGACAATTCATCTTGGAAACCGTACTTAGCGTTCCCAAACAACATTGTCATCCCCACCGGAGCGTAGCGTAGTGGAGGGATCTGCGGTGCGCCCTTCGGGCTTCCCAAATGCTGGAGTTATCACGCGGACTTTAGCCAGGATTTTGAGGCTAGCGCTAAAGAAAATAATCGAAGCGAACTCTTTTCCCGCAAAGCTGAAGCATGGCTTCCCGATGTTAAAGCGGGGGGCTCCGACCATACTTAACTGCTTTTCTTTTTGGGGACTTTGGCGCCCTTCTTGCGCGCTTCGGACAAGCCAATGGCGATCGCCTGTTTCTTGCTCTTTACGGGGCCACCCTTGCCGCCCTTGCCTGACTTGAGTGTCCCGCTCTTTTCTCGATGCACCGCACTTTTGACGCTTTTGCCCGCGGCCTTCCCGTATTTTGCCATTTCGTTCTTTCCCTCCTGAAGACGGCCCGCGGGTGATACCGCGAGCCGCACCTCCAACTACGCAGCGGCTTGAAAGTTGACCCGCTCGGCTATTTCACTGAGTAGAGCGTCCGCGTTGCCTTCTTCTTCCTCGATCGATTCCAGGACGACGACATCTTCGTTGAGACCGAGAATCTCGGCCCAACGGCGCAGTGTCCCGTAGACCGCGATCTCATGATGTTCTACCTGCTGCGCCGCCCCAATGAGCGCAATGTCTCGAATCGATGTGTCCGTCACATCCTTGACCGTGTCGGCGGCTTCCGTGGTCAGACCGTTGATCACCTTGCAGGTTTCGGTTTTGCTTTCACCGATACTGCGCTGCAGCAGGCTTTCTACTGCGTTGACGTGGCCCCTGGTCTCTTCAAGGTGAGTCTCGAAAGCGAGGATCAGGTCGGGATCGGTGGCTTTTTCGATCAGGCCGGGTAGGGCTTTGGTAATCTTCTGCTCCATGTCGAGAGCCTTCTTTAGATTGCTGAGGTACAGGCTCCGTAAATCTTGAATGTTCGCTGAAAAAACTTTCATTGCGTTGCTCCTTAGTCATGGGATGCCAGACCTCACCCAGGGTTGCTGCGTTGCACGGAGCGTAGTCGCACGGGGGTGACCCGGAAATCCAGTCTGACTGGACAACACCTTCGAGCTCCGCAAACATCGAAATGGGGTTGGGCTGAAACATGTCCAAGCAGGAGGAGCTGCTCATGTTGACCGAATGCTTCAACCCCGCGTGCCGCAAAAAGCTGCAATACCTGCGCAACGGAAGAGTTATCAGGACGATATGCAACTCAGGCTCGGCCCTGTCGGTTGAGCACTACTGGCTCTGCGGAATCTGCTACGGCAAATTCGATTTTGAGTTTAAGCCTGACGGCGCAGTGACCCTCTGCCCCAGGAGGACCCCGGCCGCCTTCAGCACACGTCCCCTTATTGACTACCTTGCCGGATGAACAGCCGAAGGGATGCAACTCCCTCGCCGGGCAGAAGGCTGTGTACTCAGCAGTAACCCAAAACACAGGATCGATTCTCGCCACCGCAACTTTTCGCAATTTACCCCGTCTACCTTGTCACTGTTCCCGTCCACGACAAGCTGAGAAATCCGCGGGGCTATAATGGCTTACCTGGGGAGAGAATGAGATGAATGTCTCAGAGGATTCCACCGTACTGTCGTCCTGGAAGGATATTGCCAAGTATCTGGGAAAGGGAGTTCGGACAGTACAGCGCTGGGAGCGCCACCTGGGACTTCCGGTCCGCCGCCCAATCGGCGCGGCACAGAAAAGTGCGGTCATGCTCTACCGCGGCGATGTAGATGCATGGCTGGCAACTCGTTTTTCAGCTCGGACACTGGAGAAGGATGGTGTGCGGAGCAACCAATCTTCCCGATCCACCCGTTCTAGCCTCAGGGAAGGCATTCGGACGGCACGTGAGCTAAGGACCGCCAATCAAGCCCTCACGGAACAGATTACGGCGTCCATCCGTCTGCTTGCGGAGCGATGCGATCTGTTGGCGACCCAGGGTCTGCAACAGCCAGCCCTCGCAGAATTCGGTAGTCCCGCAGAGTGGGTAAGCGCGCCGAGGACGGTAGTCCCTGAGTTGCTGCCAGCCGCAAACGGTGTGGCGTCTGAACGGATCGCCTGAGGCGTTAGCTTTCTTTACCGCTCTCTCTCCCCATTAGCGTCTTTCAGGTTCAACTTCCAGCCCCTTTCAGCCACTACCGTGCGTCGGTGCTGCCCGGGGAGGAGTATTCTCTCAGACATCAGAATCGGCCCCGGGGCGTGTGGGCTTAACCTTAAACTTCCTTAAGACTCTCGCCAAGCGAAGGAGCTACATGCCGGCTAGAAAGCCCTCCTCGAAAAGCAGCGATACAACGGAGCCGGCAATCGCTTCGCCAAATGCTCCTCACCGGTTCCCGGTGGTCGGGATTGGGGCGTCGGCCGGCGGCCTGGAAGCAGCCACACTTTTGTTTAAGGAGCTCTCACCTCATTTGGGCATGGCCTATGTCCTGGTCCTTCATTTGGACCCCGCCCGAGAAAGCAAAGTAAGCGAAATACTAGGCCGCACCACCACCATTCCGATGCTGCAGGCAAAGGACGGTATGCGGGTAGAGCCAGATCACGTCTACGTCATTCCTCCGAATTGCGAAATGACCATCGACCACTGGGTGCTTCACCTGCGGGATCGCGAGCCCCACAGATCCGCGAATACTACGATCGATACCTTCCTGCGATCCCTGGCCGTCGCTCACGGAAGCGATGCCATCGGCGTCATCCTTTCCGGAACCGCTTCCGACGGCACCCTCGGCCTGGAGGCCATCAAAGGAGAAGCGGGGATTACGTTTGCCCAGGAACCGGCATCTGCCAAATACGATGGTATGCCGGCCAGCGCGATCGCCTCTGGCTGTGTCGACTTCATTTTGACTCCCGTGGGCATTGCGAGGGAAATTGCTCGCATCCGTAACCATCCTTACATCACCGACCGCCACAACCCGGAGGCGCAGACGTCTGGCGAAGAAAGTGATATGGAGCAGATATTTCGTTTGCTGCGCCGGTTCACGACGGTCGATTTCTCCGGCTACAAATCGCCGACCATCGGCCGTCGCATTCAGCGCCGCATGGCTTTGCAGAAAATCGACAAGATAGGCGATTATGCCAAGCTGCTGCATCGGGACTCACGGGAAGTCGATGCCTTGTATCAGGATCTGCTGATCAATGTGACCAGCTTCTTTCGCAATCCAGAGGCCTTCGCGGCTCTCAAGCATCTGGTCTATCCGGCCATTCTTGAGGCGCGAACTTCCACCTCCGGGCCAATTCGCACCTGGGTTCCTGGGTGTTCGACCGGAGAAGAAACCTATTCCCACGCCATGTCTATCGTAGAATTTTTAGGGGAAGAACGAGCCGACATCCCCATCCAGGTGTTTGGCACGGACCTGAGCGAGAGCGCAATCCAACGCGCCAGAGCGGGGGTCTATAAGGAGAATATAGAGGCGGATCTGACGCCGGCGCGGCTGCGGCGTTTTTTTTATAAATCCGACGGCGGCTACCAGATCAAGAAGACCATTCGCGACCTTTGTATTTTTTCCACGCAGAACGTCTTCAATGATCCGCCATTTTCTCGAATGGATCTGGTCAGTTGCCGCAACGTGATGATTTACTTGAATCAATCGCTTCAGAAAAGAGTAATACCAATTTTCCACTATGCGTTGAACCCGATCGGGTTCCTCATGCTGGGCAGCACCGAGGGGCTGCTGGGATCGGGTTCGGAGCTTTTCGAGATGACCGACAAAAAGCAGAAAATCTTCCGTAAGCGTTTGGTGTCCGCGCCGATTGCCTTCGGCTTCTCCATGGGCAAGCCGGAGCACGCCCCGAGCGGAGCACAGACGGCAGTGCCGTCAAAGTCTCCGGAAACACTCAAAATTCCAATGGAGTTGCAGCGTGAGGCTGACCGTCTGCTGCTGGCCAGATACGTGCCCCCGGCTGTACTCATCAACGAACATCTGGAGATTCTTCAGACCCGCGGGCGCACGGCCTCCTTTCTCGAGCTCCCATCCGGCAAGGCCACCCTCAACCTGCTGAAAATGGCCAGACCCGGCTTGTTGTTCGAGTTGCAGGGCGCCATCGACGAAGCACGAAAGCAAGGCTTTGAAGCCATAAGGCAGCACATACGGGTGGAAGACGAAGAAACAAAAACTATCACCATTCGCGTTGTTCCCTTCAAGGTTCCGACCCAGCCGCAGCATAGCTTCCTGATTCTTTTCGAAAGTGAAGGGTCGGGCGAGGTTGGATTATCGACCACCGATGTGTTGCAACCGTCGACGGGCTCGTTGGTGGTGGACCACACTCTCTCGGGGCAACCGTCTTCGCTGGAGAAACAAATCATTCAGCTGCGCCAGGAACTCACGGCGACCCGGGAGTACCTACAGTCCATTATCGACTCGCAAGAAGGCACCAACGAGGAGCTCCAGTCGGCAAACGAGGAGATTCAATCGGGCAACGAAGAGCTGCAAAGTACCAATGAAGAGTTGCAGACCTCGAAAGAGGAACTGGAATCGGCGAACGAAGAACTGCATACGGTGAACGAGGAGATGCAACACCGTAACGAGCTGTTGACCCAGCTGAATAACGACCTTACCAACCTGTTGTACAGTGTCAGTCTGCCCATTGTTATGGTGGGGGCGGACCTCAGTGTTCGCCGATTCACGCCCCAGGCAGCCGCAGTGCTTGGGCTGAGCGCAACGGACATCGGCCGACCGATGCCGAGGCTAAGACTCAAGCTGGATATGGCCAGTCTGGAGCAGAATATGCTCGACGTCATCCAGCAGGTTCAGTCCCAACAACTCCACGTTCAGGACAACGATGGAAAGTGGTGCATCCTGCGCATCGTGCCCTATCGAACCATGGACAACAGGATCGACGGCGTGGTTCTGAGCGTGATGAACGAGGTGGGGAATCCCCCCTCCGGCGAGGATGGACATGGCGGAAAGGTCTCGAGGAAAGCAGCGGCAACGAAAGGAAAGAACGGGAGCAAAGCTGCAGCGGCGAAAGGCCGAGTAAACTCCCGGCGCAAGTGAAAGTTCACAGGAGCAACGACTAGCATCACACAGTCAAAAGATTGGTTCTTTGGCTGTTACGTGGAGGCCAATTTCCTGCGACCGGCAACCCGGCAGTCGATGTACCCTTCACACTTACGTGTGGCGAAAAGGGCAAACCATGATGAAGGATATAGGTCCGGCCTCCCCACCTCGCGACCCGCGGGGTGACGAACGCACGCTCCGCCTTGAAACGGCGCTGCGTCGTTCGGAGAAGCTGGCGATGGCTGGGCGGCTAGCTGCCTCGGTCATGCATGAGATCAACAATCCTTCCCAAGCGATTGCCGACCTTGTCTACCTGATCGCCAAAGAGGCGGATCATCCTGAACTGGTACGGTCGCACGCAGCGCAGATCGAAGAACAACTGGTGCGCATCCAGTACATTGCCCGACAAACTCTTTCTTTCTTTAGAGATACGCAGCAAAGCCAGACGAAGGACCTGGTTCCCCTGGTGGAGACGGCAATACGGTACCACGCCGGAGTCCTCGACGAGAAGCGCATCACGCTGCGAAAGAACATGCCGGATATGCTGCTCGGCTCAATCTTCCCCGGTGATTTCGTTCAGCTCGTATCGAATCTTGTGCGCAACGCAGCGGAAGCGCTTCCGATTGGTGGAACGCTATGCGTCCGGCTTCGCGCGATCAGGGGGATGGGACGCCTGACGGTCGCTGATAACGGGCGAGGCATCCCCCCGGCGATTCGGGCACGGCTTTTTGAGGCATTTCAGAGCGATAAAGCTGAAGCGGGTAACGGACTGGGGCTATGGATTTCGAAAACCATTGTTGAGAAACATGGCGGCCAGATTCGGTGGCGCAGCTCGACCCGCGGGAAAGCCCATGGGACCACCTTCACTGTCATATTCCCCTTAGAAGGACCGGCGGACGATACGGGCTTCGGAGAACGTGCTTACGCGGCGAGGTAGCCGGTCAGGATGCCTCGTCGGCCAGGGCGGCTACCACTTGCAGGAGGTCATCGACGCCGTTAACCGGCTCAAAAAGTTCATCAAAGAGCCCCGGTGCAAGCCCGATGTCGTTGAGACCGTTTAATCGCAGCAGTTTATCCTTTGGGCAGTTGTTGCGCACGGCGACGGCTAAGAGCGCAAGCTCGCAGAACTCGAGCGTATGGCAGAAAACCCAAACCTGGCCAGCGCGAGCCTTCCGGATCTCTGCCGTAGCTGCATCTGGACTTACCGAGTGGACGGTGAACCCGGCAGAACTGATGATCCTGGCGCGCAGATATAGAAGTTCGGGATCCCGGCCAATTTGGACGACCATTTGAGGCCGGCCGGCAACCCGGGAATGAGGTTTGCTGGGTTCACTAAATGGGATCACTCTTCCTGGCAGCATGACTCACCCCTTTGCCCGCTTGGCTGAGCCTACTGGAGGGGAGATTGGCGACCAAAGCGACAAATTACGCCAAATCACGGTACCTTCGACGCCATCACCGAGCTAAATCCCAGTTCCTCCCTCCGATGGGGGACGTCCCGCGCTTCTTCGACCGGAGTCTGCCATACTTTTGACCGCACGTACCGGTCCGGACTCCAACTTCATGCCACAAATCAACATTCGCGCCGGGCTGGTCCGGCCGGGGGCCGTGCTCGCATCTATCTGCAAGTGAGCTCAATGATTCCCCTCCGCAACTTCGGCAAGACAGACGTAAAGGTATCCGCGCTGGGTCTGGGTGGCCATCACCTGGGTGCAGCGAAAGACGAGGCAACGGCGGTAGAGATCGTGCACCGCGCTCTTGATGGCGGCGTCACCTTCTACGATTGTTGCTGGGAATACAACCGGGGCAAGTCAGAAGATTGGCTGGGCAAGGGACTTCGCGGCTCGCGTGATCGCGCGTTCCTTATGACGAAGGTATGCACCCACGGCCGGGAAGGTTTGCTGGCCATGCAGATGCTGGAGCAGTCGCTGCGGCGGCTTCAAACAGACCATCTGGACCTGTGGCAGATCCACGGCGTGACTTTCCAGAACGATCCCCAGCAATTCATTCGCCCGAACGGCGCGGCCGAAGCGCTGCACAAAGCGAAACAGCAGGGGAAGGTGCGCTTTGTCGGCTTTACCGGGCACAAGGATCCGGACATACATCTCGCCATGCTGAACACCGGCTTCCCTTTTGACGCGGTGCAAATGCCGCTGAACCCGTTTGACGCCAACTTCTTTTCGTTCGAACAGAAGGTGCTCCCCGAGCTGAACAGCCGCGGGATCGCCGCGTTGGGTATGAAGCCGATCGGAGGCCACGGAGAGCCGGTGCAAAAAGGGGTCTTCTCGGCGGAAGAGCTGCTTCGCTACGCGATGAGCCTGCCTGTGGCCACTACGATCTCCGGGGTTTCGGAGTTGCCGATTCTGGAACAGAATTTACGCATCGCCCAGTCGTTTACCCCGCTCTCTGCGGCCGAGATGAAGGCTTTGCGCGATCGCGCCAAGCCATACGCGGGCGACGGCCGGTTCGAGCTTTACAAAACATCGATCAAGTTCGACAACCCGGAGGCGCGCCTGGCTCACGAGTTTCCCGTCGATCTGCAGCAGGTCGAAGTAAAGCAGATGGTGTATGCCACGCAAAACTCAGGCCGGCCTTTTCCGCAAGTGTCCGACTAATTCCCACAGCATACAAAGGAATACTGATTGAAGAGCAGCAAAAGCCGCCGAGCTTTCTTGAAGGGTGTCACTATGACAGGCGCAGTCTCCATCATCTCCGCTTCTGCAAAGGGAAAGGAACAAGCCGCGGGGCAATCCAATCCCATCGTGCCCAACCCACCACAGAATGGCGGTGCGGCGGCGGAATTCCAGTCGCCGCAGCGCGCCATGGGTAAAACCGGCTTACAGGTATCCATTCTCGGCGTGGGTGGTTACCACCTTGGCGCAGTGGCTGGACAACCAGAAGTGAACGACATGGTCGCGAAGGCCCTGGACCATGGGATCAATTTCTTCGACAACGCATGGGAGTACTACAAAGGGGCAAGCGAAGAGCGCCTTGGCACGGCGCTCAAGGGCAAGCGGGATAAAGCGATTGTGATGACCAAAGTCTGTACCCATGGCCGCAAGAAAGATGTTGCCATGCAGATGTTGGAGGAATCGCTGACTCGCTTGCAGACGGATCACCTGGATGTATGGCAGGTGCACGAGGTGGTGTACTACAACGATCCTGAAAAGTGCTACGCGCAGGACGGAGTGCTCGAAGCACTCGCCGCTGCCAAACAGCAGGGCAAGGTTCGCTTCGTTGGTTTCACCGGGCACAAGAATCCCTCTATCCATCTCGCTATGCTCAATGGTGGTTTTCCTTTCGACACCATTCAGATGCCGCTAAACCCCTTTGACTATAGCTATCGGAGCTTTCAGCAAGAAGTGCTTCCGGTAGCCGCACAGCGAGGGCTGGCGGTGTTCGGAATGAAGAGCATGGGAGGTTCGGGAGAAATGATCACGGCGGGCGCACTGACTCCGACCGAGGCGCTTACCTTCGCGATGAGTTTGCCAGGCGTCTCGACGACCATCAGCGGCATGGATTCCATGAGAGTGCTCGACCAGAACCTGGAGATCCTGCGTAATTTCAAACCGCTCTCCACGGAGCAGATTTCCGCGCTGCGCACCTATGGGAAACAGTTTGAGGATGGGCGGTATGAGCTGTTCAAGAGCAGTGTGAAATATGACGGAGATCTTGGCCGCCAACAGCATGACTTTCCCAGCGCTGCTGAATTACCCGCCTGAGGCGAGGACAAACCGCAGGCCATCAGGATCAGTTGCAACGGGAACAAACCGCAGATCCGGCATTTGGGAAACCCGAGGGATCTGCGGTGCGCCCCTCGGGCTTCCCAAATGCTGGATCTGCGGTCCGTTCCCGTTGCAACCTGACTTTTAGATCTTAAGTTTTGCTTTGGAGCGGGGCTGAGATCGACTCCAGAGATTTGCCGGCTGCTTCGACTCCGATGAAGTGCTCGCATACTGCACCCGCCAGCATGAGCAGGCCACCCACAAGATAGCCCAGACCCACGCGTTGCCGCGAGCCGCTGGCAATCAGAACTCCGAACATAAGCGGGGCTCCCACGCCGCCGACCAGGGTCCCCAATGCATAAAAAACAGCAATAGCAAACGCGCGGATCTCGAGGGGAAAAATCTCGCTCACCGTCAAATAAGCGGCACTGGCCGCGGAGGACGCGACAAAGAAAATCAGAGTGAAGCATATGCCCAGGCCACGGGCACCCAACATTCCATGGGCAAAGGGGTAGATGGTGCCAAGAAGGAGGAGCGCAGCAATACCATAAGTAGCAGTGATCATCGGCTTGCGGCCGATTTTGTCGAAAAGGCGGCCGAGCAGCATAGGACCAAGGAAGCTGCCAACCGCAAAGGGCAACAGGTAGAGCGGCAAGTCATTATTGCTCACGTGAAAGAACTTCTTCACCACCAAACCGTAGGTAAAGAAGACAGCATTGAAAAAGAACGACTGGCCAACCATCAGGGTCAGCGCAAGAAAAGAGCGCTGGCGGTTATCGCCCATCATGTTGCGAAAAATCTCTTTGATAGGCGTGTGGTCGCGGACGATGATCTTGAGTTTTTTCCCTTCGGGCGGAGGCAGACTGCCCGGGTTTCCCTTTGACACCTCGTTCTCAATATCGCTGATCACTTTGTTTGCTTGCTCTTCGTAGCCCCGAAGCATCAGCCAGCGTGGACTCTCCGGAACATAAAGGCGGAGGATGAGCACGGCAGCGCCCAAACTGCCGCCAACCCCGAATGCGTAGCGCCAGCTGGCCGCCGCGGACACAGCGTGCCCATGGAGCAGGAGCAAGGACGCCACCGCGCCCAACGTGGCGCCCACCCAGAAGGTTCCATTGACGACCAGATCTACGGTGCCGCGAACCTTGCCGGGGATGAGCTCGTCCACTGCGGAGTTGATCGCGGAGTATTCTCCTCCAATCCCGCAGCCGGTGAAGAGACGAAAAACAGCGAAGCTCAGGAAGTTCCAGGAAAAAGCACTCGCGATGGTGGCGATTGAATAGGTGGCAAGGGTAACCAGGAAGAGTTTCTTCCGTCCCAGCCGGTCCGTCAGATAGCCGAAGAGAATGGCTCCGAAGACGGCTCCTGCAAGATAGAAAGTTGCGGCTGCGCTGACCTGCGGATCAGTAAGGGACAGCCCATTCTTGCTCTCGAGGACGCCGGAAAGTGAACCGACCAGGGTCACCTCCAGCCCATCCAGCAGCCACGAGGTACCGAGCGCAACGATGATGCGGGTATGCCAGCGGCTCCAGGGGAGTCGGTCCAGGCGAGCAGGTACGTCAGTCTCTACGGTTTGATTCTCACTGGCTCGGGCGATCGCGTCAGGCATTATTTTTCGCTCGCGCGACTGCAGTCATGCAATGTCGGAGGGTATGAGCCATTAAATGGTTGCCACTCGAGAGCGCCGTACAAGGAACGGGCCGGCTCACGGCCGGCCCCAGTATTCCCCACCCCTCCGTAATTCGAGGGGTTAACCTTGTCGCGCCGGGTTCCGGGGAGAGTCCGTCGGTTGCTGCGATTCTCCTTGGCCGACGGCAAGCGGAGGAAATCGCGAAAACCCGCGCCCCTCCCCGCCCTACCTACGTTCGGCCATGCGTGTGATCTGCATGGCTCCCTATAAGAGATGCCGGCAAGTAGCTGGTGGTGGCCTCCCGCGTGGTTGCTCTGTACGGCGTCAAAGGTGTTTGCTATTTTGGCGACCCACCCAAACTGGATAAAACCGGCCTGAGAACCGGCATTTCCAACCCTTGCACCATGTTCTATAGTCGAGAATGGATCCTTCCGCCATTGCAGCCGGAGCAGAATGCGTCTCCAAGTTCTCTTATCATCGACTCGCCGCGCCCTCTTTACCACACTCCTCGTAGCCACAGCCATCGGGCACGCCGCTGTTACTCCTTCCCAACAGGCGGAAGCGGCGAAGGCGAACAACCTGGGCACCGCCATGATGAACCAGCAGTTGCTGGAAAAGGCAGCAGCCAAGTTCGCCGATGCCTATCAGCTCGATCCTGCGTTGATCCATGCCGAGGTAAACCGCGGCATCGCCCTGGTCTACCTGCAAAAGATGCCGGAGGCTGAGCAGGCGCTGAAACAAGCGGCGGCGCAAGATCCAAAGGATCCTCACATCTGGTACGCGTTGGGTATCTTGTACCGTATCGGAGCGCAATATCCAGAAGCCCTGGAAAGCTTTCAAAAGGTAGCGGCGCTCGACCCGGATGACGCGGACACGCACTACTTTCTGGGTTCGGTGCTGCTTGAATTGCGTCAACCGGACCAGGCTCTGACCGAATTTCAGACTGCTTTACGGCTCAGCCCCACCCATGCATCGGCTCAATTCGGCCTGGCCAAAGTTTTGCAGCGACTGGGGAAGCGGGAGGAGGCGGCAGCCGCTTTCCATCGCTTCGAAATGCTGAACCAGGAGAAGATCGGCGCTCCGCTAGCGCACACTTACGGAGATGAAGGCCACTACTCGCTGGTACAAGATACGCCCAACCTGAACCCGCAGGTCGGGCCCATGATTCCGGTAAGCTTCACTCCCCAAACCATCGACCACGCCTCACCGGCGACAGCGGCTCCAGGCGATCGGCCGCGAGGCGGAGCATGCCTGATCACCGCAGCGGGCGAAACTTCCTATCTCCTGGTGATGGCATCAGGCACGGACGCGATCCGCACCTATGCGAAATCCGGGCCGGGAAGCTTCGCGCTCGTGCCCAGTGCGCAGACGGGACTGGTGGCCAACGGCATAGGCGTGGCCTGCACCGTAGGCGACTTCGATAACGACGGGCTGCCCGATGTTGCCGTGGCCATGAGCGATCGGGTGCTGATGTTCAAGAACCATGGCGGTGGCAAATTCACCGACGTGACGACTGCTACCGGCGTGCAACCGGCCAACCATCCCGCAGGCCTCACCTTCGTCGATTACGATCACGATGGAGATCTGGATCTGTTTGTGACCGGCGAACCCTCTGCCGCGGGATCCAAGCCCAGTGTTCTGTGGCGCAACAACGGCAACGGCACCTTCACCAACTGGACCGAGCAAGCTGGCCTTGGTGGCGACGGCACGACACGGGCGGCGACCCTGTCCGACCTTAACAACGATCGTGCGGTCGATCTTCTGGTCACGGGTTCGGGCGCAGCACCCACATTTTTTGCCAACCCGCGCGAGGGGCTGTTCAAGTCTTCTCCGCTGTTCACCGAGGCCGGTCTGCCGCCCACAGTTGGGGCGGTCGTGCTCGACTTCAACAAGGATGGGTGGATGGATGTCGCCCTTACCCATGCCGGCAGCCCGGGCATTACGCTCTGGCGTAACGTGCAGGGCAAACGCTTTGAACGCGTTCCGCTGCCGGTCGAAAATGTGACCGCCGGATGGGGGCTAACCGCCATCGACATCGACAACGATGGCTGGCTCGACCTGGTTGCCGCGGTCCAAACGCAGCATGGACCGGAGTTGCGCGCGTTGCGCAATAAGGGCCCGGCAGGCTTTGAGGACGTGACGGCGCGGGTCAAGCTGGACCAGGTCAAGCTGATAGAACCACGCGCCCTGATTGCCGCTGACGTGGATGGCGATGGCGCCGCGGATCTGATTGTCACCCAGCCAGGGGGAGACCCTGTGCTGCTGCACAATGAGGGCGGCAATCACAATCACTCTTTGCTCATCGCGATGAAAGGGGTTGCTGACAACAAATCGGCCATCGGCGCCAAGGTGGAAGTTTTTGCCGATGGCGTGTGGCAGAAGTTCGAGATCACCGGTGCTTCCGGCTATCTCAGCCAGGGCGCACAGCAACTTCTTGCCGGCCTGGGCAGCGCTGAGCACGCCGACCTGGTGCGGATCCTGTGGCCAACCGGTGTTCCTCAGGATGAAACGGAGTTGGGCACAAAAAGCTCGCTCAACATCACCGAGTTGGACCGTCGCGGAAGCTCCTGCCCAACGCTGTTTGCCTGGAACGGAACGAAGTACGAATTCATCTCTGATGTGATTGGCGCTGCGGTCATAGGCCATTGGGTTTCACCCACGGCAAGAAACAACGCCGATCCGGATGAATGGATCAAGGTAGACGGTTCGCAGCTCCGCCCGCGCGGAGGGTATCTGAGCCTGCGCTTCGGTGAGCCGATGGAGGAGGTCAACTACATCGACCAGGTACGCCTGGTTGCCATAGACCACCCTGCCGCTACCGAGGTGTATCCGGATGAGCGCTTTCTCAATGAGCCACCCTTCGCTTCAGGCCGCGCCGTGCTGAGCACGCAGGCGCATCCTCTGGCTGGAGCGTGGGACGACAAAGGCCGCGACGTAAGCGAACTGCTACGCACGCGCGATCACAGCTATGTGCGCGACTTCACCAATCTGTCCTTCGCCGGTTTTGCCAATCAGCATGCGCTGACCCTCGATCTGGGTGAGTGGACGGCAGACAATCCCCTGCGACTGCTGCTGCACGGCTTCATCGAATATTTTTCCGCCAGCTCCATGTATTCCGCCTGGCAGGCTGGGCTTGAGCCCATGGCGCCCTACGTGGAAGCGCAGTTGCCGGACGGCAGTTGGAAACGGGTGATCGACGATATGGGCTTTCCTGCCGGACTGCCACGAACCATCGTGGTGGATCTTACGGGCAAGCTACCGCCGGGTACGCGCCGCATTCGACTCATCACAAATCTGCAGATCTACTGGGATCAGGCTTTGATCGACAATGGACCGGCAGCGCCGCAGCTTATGCACGCGACCGAGCTGCCACTCGCTTCCGCACAACTGGCGTTTCGCGGCTACCCGGAACAGATCGACGGCAAGACGCCGGGCGATCTCACGTACAACTACCAACACATCAGCCAGACTGGACCCTTCATCCGCTCGCGCGGCAGCTATACGCGCTACGGCGAAGTCACGTCCCTGTTGAAGTCAGTGGATGAGACCTTTGTCGTCTTCGGTAGTGGTGAGGATATCGATGTCGAGTTCAACACCGCCTCCCTGCCTCCGTTAGCGACGGGTTGGAAACGTGACTACTTTTTCTATGCCAACGGATTTGTGAAGGATATGGATTTTTACGAGGCGAGCCCCTTCACTGTGGCCGACATGCCGTTTCACGGCATGAGCACTTATCCCTATCCCGCGAGCGAACATTACCCAGAGGACGACCAGCGTATGCAATATGAGTTGGAGTGGAACGACCGTTTCGACTCCGGCCGCGGTGCGCAGCACTACGGGTTTCACTACGTCAACACGGCACGATGAACGGCCTTCCGGTATTGCCCGCGGTCGAACTTTTGTCGATGCTGCGGCGGGGACAAATCTCCCCGCTCGAGTTGGCCGGCGAATATATACAGCAAATCGAAAGATTGAATCCTCAACTGAATGCGCTGGTCGACTTCGACGCGGAGCGGGTGCGCGAACAGGCGCGCGCTTTGGAGAATTCGACCGGCGCCCGTGGTCCCCTCTTCGGGCTGCCGATGACCATCAAGTCATCGATTGCGACCAAGGGATACCGGTGCGAGCTGGGCAGCCTGCTGCATCGCGGATACATTCCCGGGGAAAATGCAACCGTGGTTGATCGGCTAAGGCAAGCCGGCGCGCTGATCCTGGGAACTACCAACTGCCCGGAGTTTCTCATGGCCTATGAAACCGATAACCGGCTTTACGGGCGCACGGCGAATCCGTGGGACGTGGAGCGGACGGCGGGTGGATCAAGCGGCGGCGAATCGGCAGCGGTTGCTGCCGGCCTCTCCGCCGCTGGGCTGGGCAGCGATAGCGGTGGCTCGGTGCGTGAGCCGGCCCACTTTACTGGTATATGCTCGCTCAAACCCACGCCAGGCCGTATTCCCGGGCGCGGTCATCTTGCTGCGGGCGATGGTCCGTTTGCAATTCTTGGCGCGGTTGGCCCCATGGCGCGCACCGTCCGCGATCTCACGCTGCTCTTTATCACTCTGTGCGGACAAGACCCGCTTGATCCGTTGAGTGCGCCGGTGGGGCTCAGGAATGAATCGCTGGAAGATTTGCGGCGAGTGCCTATTGGCTACTTTGAAGACGATGGCCTCACGCCTGTCAGCCCCGAGACTCGCCAAGCGGTGCGCGACGCCGCGCGTACGCTCGAGGAGCAGGGATTCCGCGTGCGCCCGTTTCGCCCACAGGCGCTGGAAGAGGCGCGGCAGTTATGGTGGAAGTTTTTTGTCCGCGGTGGGGCGATGCTGCTTGATCCGCTGGTGCGGGATCGACAATCGGAGTTGAGCCCTACGTTTCTTGATTTTCTCTCGATTGCGCACCGCGAGCTGCCGCTGTCTACACACGAACTGCTCTCAGCGTGGATGGATTGCGATTACGTGCGGCGTAAGCTGCTGGCCGAGATGGAGAGTTTTCCCATCCTTCTGTGTCCGGTTTGCGCAATTCCCGCCTTTCGCCACGGCGAACGTTCGTGGGAGGTGGAAGGACAGCGAGTGGAGTATCTCGATGCCATGCGTTACACGCAGTGGTTTAATTTGCTGGGTGCGCCGGCTGCAGTGGTGCCAGTGGGCTGGTCACCGGAGGGCTTGCCGATTGGGGTGCAGATCGCTGGGCGCCCGTTTGAGGATGAGCGGGTGTTGGGGATTGCCGCGGCGGTAGAAGCAAGTTTTGGATATAAGCCACCGCCTTTGAGTGTTTGATCGTCCATCTTGTCTTTCTCCCTTCCACATAGCGTGGGGTGCCCCATATCTCGCTCGTCTTTCGCGAGATGTGGGATGCCACGAACCCTAACCTTTTTTTCGACCTTCGGAAGGACGCACATGGAGCACCGTGGTATCCCACATCTCGCAAAAAACGAGCGAGATATGGGGCACCCCACGCTATGTGGAAGGGAGAAAGATAGATGGGCCGTCTCCGAGTTGGCGCGGCAAAAGCGGTCGTTGGGCTTCGGCCATCATTTTCATCCCACGTCCGCTTGGGCGAACGTGGGGCACCCGTCGATTCCCTCCGACGTCGCTTTGAGTTTGCAGACTGGCTTAGGTGCTCAGGTGGTGACGAACATCGGCGCCGCGGACCCAAAAGATTACGTCTTCCGCGATGTTGGTCGCGTGGTCGCCGACCCGCTCCAGGTTGCGGGCGATCATCAGCGCGTGCAGCGCCTGGGGAGTGTGGCGAGGCTGCTCTTTAATCAGGTTGGAAAGAGCAAAAAACGCAGAGTCGTTGAGCTTGTCTACATTGTCGTCCATGGTCAGAACGGACGTGGCCAACTCCGCATCGGCTTCGATAAAGGCCTGCAATGCCTTGCGCACCATGGCCGAAGCCAGCGACGCCATACGCGGAATGTCCACCGGGAGATCAACCACCGGAAATGCCTGCAGGTCCCGCACCCGGTCGGCGATGCTTACGGCCTGGTCACCCACACGTTCCAAATCGGCATTGATCTTGATCACGGCCAAAATGAAGCGCAGGTCGATCGCCATCGGCTGCTCCATGGCAAGCAAATCGAGCGCCATCTGATCGATCTCGCGCTCGAAGCTGTTGATGGAAATCTCGCTGCGAACTACCAGGTCGCAGAGCGATATATCGCGCACGCGGTACGCTTCTACGGCACGCTGAATCGCCTGCTCCGCCATGCCGGCCATGACCAGAAGCCGCTCCTTCAGATCGTCGAGTTTGCGATGAAAGCGAATCCGCATTAGCCAAACCTGCCTGTAATGTAGTCCTCAGTCCGCTTATCGGTCGGGTTGGTAAAGATTTTATGCGTCGCATCGAACTCCACCAATTTGCCGTTGAGAAAGAAGCCCGTGTTCTCGGCGACCCGCGCGGCTTGCTGCATGTTGTGAGTGACGATCACAATGGTGTACTGCGACTTGAGCTGAAAAATAAGATCTTCGATCTTCGCCGTGGAAACCGGATCAAGGGCCGAGGCCGGCTCGTCCATCAGCATCACTTCCGGATCCACAGCCAGGGCGCGCGCGATGCACAGGCGCTGCTGCTGACCGCCGGAGAGGCTGGCGCCGGACTTCTTCTTGAGATCGTTCTTTACTTCTTCCCACAGAGCAGCCTGCTGCAGCGAACGCTCCACCACTTCATCGAGAACCTTGCGATTGCGGTAGCCGTTCAGGCGAAGGCCAGAGGCCACGTTGTCGTAGATCGACATGGTAGGAAACGGGTTCGGCCGCTGAAAAACCATGCCGATGCGGCGGCGAATCTCAACCGGCGAAGACTGCGCGTAAATATCCGTCTGGCCAACACGCACGGTGCCGGTGACGCGCCCAATCGGGTTGGTCTCATGCATACGATTCAGGCAGCGCACGAACGTTGACTTGCCGCAGCCGGAGGGGCCGATAAGAGCCGTGGCATGGTTCGCCGGAATCTTCAGGCTGATGCTCTGCAGGGTGTGGTTGGTGCCATACCAGGCATTCAGATCAGACACTTCGATGGCTACGCCCACTAACTTGCCCCTTTCAGAACTCCGCGGCCGGCTACGTACCTGACCAGTGCGACAGATACGACGATAAGCACGATCAGCACCAAGGCGCCGGCCCAGGCAAGACGATGCCATTCGTCGTAAGGGGAAAGCGCATACACGATAAATCTGTAGCGGAAGGGCAGCGATCGGTTGATTGAGATTGGTACTCCAGAACTGGTTTCCGAGAGCGGTAAAGAGCAGCGGCGCGGTCTCTCCCGCCACCCGGGCAAAGGCCAGCATGCATCCGGTAATGACACCGGGCGATGCGGTCCGCAGGGTGATGGAAAGAACCGAACGCCAGTTCGGCACACCTAGTCCGAGAGCGGCCTCGCGCACATTGAGAGGCACCATCAGCAGCATCTCTTCCGTGGTGCGGGTAATGGTCGGAATCATCATGATGCCCAGCGCTACGCCGCCGGAAAGCGCGGAGAAATGCTTCTGCGGCACCACGATAAGGGTGTAGACGGCGATGCCCATGACAATCGAAGGCACACCGTTGAGAACATCGGCAGTGAACCGGACCATGTTGGCCAGGCGCTCTGTTGCGGCCAAACTCCGCGATGTAGATGCCGCCGGCAATGCCGATGGGCACGCCCATGAGGCTGGCGATCGCCAGCAGGATGCCCGATCCAAGAATGGAGTTGGCCATCCCGCCGCCAATCTCACCCACCGGTTTCGGTATCTGGGTAAAGAAAGCGAGATTGAGCGAACTGGCGCCCTTGAAGAGGAGATAGGCGAAGATGGCAATCAGCGGCGCCATAACCAGGATGGTGCTGCCCACGGCAGCGGCCGTCGCCAGGTGGTTCACCACGACGCGCAAAAATCGATTGGAAGCTCGCGCGCGCAGCGGCGGTGGCATGACGGTGGGAAGCCATTCGCTAAGTACCTCTGACCGGCGCGCCGCGGGTAACCGCCCAAACCAGTACCCGGGCCAGCGCATTCACGATGATGGTGACGATAAAGAGCGCCAGGCCGATCTCGATCAGGGCGCTCAGGTAAAGCGCGTCAGAGGCTTCGCTGAACTCATTGGCGATGACACTGGCCATGCTGTAGGCCGGGGCCAGCAAAGAACGCGCAATCTCCGGCCGGTTGCCGATCACCATGGTGACCGCCATGGTTTCGCCCAGGGCGCGGCCCAAGCCAAGAATGACCGCTCCGACGATGCCGATGCGCGCGTTACGCAGCACACCCATGCGGATCATCTCCCAGCGCGTGGCCCCCAGGGCCAGCACCGCTTCCCGCTGCGCGTGGGGAACCGCCGACATGACCTCGCGGGTAAGCGAGGAGATGATGGGCAGAATCATGATGGAGAGAATCACGCCGGCTGCGAACATCCCGATCCCGTAGTTCGGGCCGGCAAAAATTCCCGACCAGCCCAGGGTCTTGATCAGGAATGGATTCACGTATTGGCGTAGCAGCGGAATCAGAACAAAAACCGCCCACAGACCATAAACCACGCTGGGAATGGCGGCCAGCAATTCCGTGAAGAAGGCCAGGAAACCGCGCAGCCAGTCGGGGCACATCTCGGTGAGAAAGATGGCGACGCCTACCGCCAGGGGCACAGCGATAATCAGCGCCAGGATCGACGAGACCACGGTGCCGTAGATAAACGGCAGCGCGCCGAAATTGCCATTGACCGGATCCCAGGCGGAGCCGAAGAAAAACGACATGCCGAATTTCTGAATGGTGAGCTTTGAGCCCGAAATCAGCTCGACCAGGATCAACAGAACAATGGCGAAAATGCTGAGCGCGCACACCAACATCAGGGCGCTGAAGGCGCGATCGGCGAGCGAGGAGCTGCCGCAGTTCAGAAGATACGCGCGGACGGGAGAGGGTGACGGCTCGGCGCCGGAAGACGAAGTATTGTCTGCTCGCTGCACGTCAGCCTGGCCAGCCACTCGCGGCACTTGAGTCTCTGATTTCACCACTATTACCGTAGAGGGCTTGAGTGAATTTCAGGTTAAACCAGCCCGCGCGGCACAAACCTTTTGAAATGAAAAAGATTATGCCGCACGGGCAGTGCGAGAAATCTTCGTCGGGTCGGAATCCGGCCGGGCCAGAATAGCATGTGCCGACGCTCATTTTACTTCAGCGTGTTGATGGTGGCGCTGACCTTCTGCGCCACCGAGGCCGGAAGCGGCGCGTAGTAGAGCGAGCTGGCCTCATTCTCATGCTGCAGCATCCACTTTAGAAAATCGATCAGGACCTTTCCGTTGGTGGGGTCCTTCGCAGGACTGGGAATCAGCAGCCAGGTAAAGCTGGAGATGGGATAGGCATTCCCTGGTGCATTGGTAATGGAGACACGATAATCGGCCGGCATGTTCTTGACACTGGCCGCCGCTTCCGACACTCCTTCGATGGATGCCTTGACCCAGGTTCCTCCGGCGGTCTTCACGTAGGCGAAGGGTATCTTGTTCTGCAGGGCGAAGATGAGCTCGACGTATCCGATCGCGCCCGGCGATTGACGGACGAAGCCGGCAACGCCCTCATTGCCTTTAGCGCCAATTCCCCGGGGCCAGCTCGGCGCGGCGCCCCTGCCGGGTCCGCCTGCCCAGTCTTTGCTGACCTTGGACAGATAGTCGGTAAAGATGTAGGTGGTGCCGCTGCCGTCGGAACGGTGCACGACAAAAATGTCCTGCGAGGGCAGCTTGACTCCCGGATTGTCTTTGGCGATGCGAGCGTCGTCCCACTTGGAGATCTTGCCCAGATAGATATCGGCCAGAACGTCAGGTCCGATGCGCAGGTCATTGACGCCCTGAACATTGAAAATCGGCACCACCGCCCCCAGCACCGTGGGGATGTGCTGAATCTTCACTTTGGAGGCGGCCAACTGTTCGTCGGTCATCGGCACGTCAGCGGCGCCAAAATCGACCGTGCCCGCCGTCACCTGGCGAATGCCCCCGCCGCTGCCGATGGACTGGTAGTTGATCTGAACCCCGGGGTGGGAGGCACTGTACTCGCTAAACCACTTGGAATAAATCGGATAGGGGAAGGTCGCTCCCGCCCCATTGAGCTTTTGCGCGTGCCCCACGCAAACCGTTGCGCTCATGGCGGCGGCCAACAACCAGATTGTCTTTCTCACGTTCCACCTCAGGCAAATATTATCCTCGATTTTCAGGGGCCGCCCGTGAATGAGTCTTTACAGGACGATGAATATGGCGAGAAAAGGATTCCGAGGGAAGGCCACAAGCCTTTTATTTTTCAATAGTTTGCGTTGACGCCACGCGACGCAGCCGCGGCCGGAGCGGAGGCGACGGCCACGCGGGGCAGGCGAAAGAGAAAAGTTGCGCCGAACCCGAGCTCGCTCTCGCAGCGAATATCCCCGCCATGGGCATGGACGATGTGCTTGGCAATCGCCAGCCCCAAGCCCGTGCCCCCGGATTCGCGCGAACGCGCCTTATCGACCCGGTAGAAGCGCTCAAAGATGCGGGGCAGGTGCTCATACGCGATGCCGGGACCAAAATCCTGCACATAGAACTCGATCAGCGACTCCTGCTTGCGTGCCCCCACCCTTACCCGGCCCCCTGCCCTGCCGTATTTCATGGCATTCTCGACCAGGTTCCCGAAGACCTGGCCGAGTGCGTCGATATCGGCCATGACGGGTTCGTCGGTAGTATCGCCCACCTCGAGGGTCACTCCTGAATCGAGCACCAGCCCAGCCAGCGAGCCGACGGCTTCTTCGACCAGCCTGGAGGCCTGGATCTTATGAAGACGCAGCTTGTAGTCGCCGGATTCCACGCTGGCCAGGGCCAGCAGGTCTTCCGTCAGGCGGTTCATGCGCGACGCGTTCTTGAGGATGATCTGCAGGAACTCGCGCGTCTGATCGCTGAGGCCGCGGTCATCCAGCAGAGTCTCCACGTATCCCGTGATGCAGGTAAGCGGCGTACGCAGTTCGTGGGATACATTGGCGACGAAGTCCCGGCGGGTGGTCTCAGAGCGCTCTTTTTCCGAGACGTCATGCAGCACCGCGACGGCGCCGCCGCCGGGCATCGGAGCCGCGTTGACCTCAAAAATTTTGCCGGGCGCAACGGAGATGGCACGGCGCCGGGTGGCCTGGCGTTGGGTCAGGGCCGCGCCACCGAGGAGAGCACCTCAGGATCGCGGATGGAATGCACCAGGGCTCGGCCCTCCTGCACCGGGCTGAGCGCGATACGCTGCATCACGGCATTGCACCAACTCACCTGGCCTTGCGGATTGATGGCGATGACCGCCTCCTGCATGCTATCCAGCAGCGCGGTCAGCTCGCTGCGACTGCTCTCCAGGGCGTGAAAGCTTTGCTCCAGCCGGCTGGCAGTCACGTCGAGGGCGTGGGCGACTGCGGAAATCTCGTCCAGATTGCCTTCTTCCACCCGGGCCGACAGATCGCCGGACGCGATGCGCTTGGCAAATACCACGATGCGACCCAGGCGCTTGGCTGCCCGCTGCGCCAGCAATGCCGCCAGCAGCGTCGCCACCACCAGCGAAAGCAAGGAGGCCAGCACAATCCCGCGGCGCAGTACATGCACCGGGGCAGGAATGTCGGTAGGGATAGGCTGCCAAGCGAACAACCAGCGGGCCTGCGGGAACGGCAACGTAGACGTGCCCTCGCGTCTGGGCGCGGCCCACGGGTTTGTGCTGATCAAGGATCGCCGCGACCTCGGGGGGCACCCCGGACGTCGAAGCCTGCAACGTCTCTGTGAGGCGGCAACCGGCCGGCCCTGAGCGTCGAAGATGGCAACTTCGCGCCCCGGCAGCGGCGGCGTCCAGGCGGGCAATCTGTTGCAGAGCACTGGACGAGGCTGCCGGCGCTGATATGGGCCGCCACCAGGCGGGCTTCGCCGGCCAGGGACTCCTCTGCCTGGGCGCGCAGCGACTGCTCCATAACCTGGCGCAGGGAGAAATCAAGCACCACCATCCCCAGGAAGAGCACCACGACGAAGGAGAAAAATAGCTTGGTGAAGACCCTGCCCGTCACGAGGCTATTCTCTGTCATAGGAGCCTAGGAGGCGGTTTTGCGGGGTTCCTCCGCCAGCCGGGGAACCTCGAAACGATAGCCCGCGCCACGGACCGTTTTAAGGTAACGGGGGCTCTCAGGATCGTTCTCAATTTTCTCACGGATGCGCCGCACGTAGACATCGACCGACCGTGGGGTCACGAAGCGGGCATCTCCCCAGACTGCATCCAGAAGGTGATCGCGGCTGAAGACGCGGCCGGGATGCCGGGCGAGGTAGTCCAGCAGGCGGAATTCGGTGGCGGTCGTGGTGGTGAGCTCTCCACGTACCTTCAATTGCATGGCGCTGGCGTCGATAACGACCTCTTCGAAGGAGATGATCGACGGCGCGGTTGGCCGCTCAAAGCGACGCAGCACGGCTTTCACCCTGGCTACTAGCTCGCGCGTGGCGAACGGCTTGGTGATGTAGTCGTCCGCGCCCAGTTCCAGCCCGAGAACCCGGTCATTTTCCCCCGCCCGGGCGGTGAGAAAGATAATCGGGATGGTGCTCAGAGCAGGATTGGCGCGCAGCCGGCGGCAGACGTCAAGACCGTCGCCTCCGGGAACCATGATGTCCAGCAGGAAAAGCACGGGCGCCTGGCGCTCGGAATCCGGCACCAGATTGGCTGGAGTGCCATAAACCCTTACCCCAAAACCGGCGGCTTCCAGATGATGCTGTACCAGGCGAGAGATATCGGGATCATCTTCCAGGACACATATGGTCTGACTCAACTGGTTCTCCCTAAAGTTCGAACCGCTCATGGTACGCCCGCGCTCAGGCGGCGGGTCGGCACTGCGCGGTTGCGTTTAGCGTACCCCAAACTGGCCAGCGGGAATGCAAAACTACGGTGAATCCTCAGCCATTTACCAAAACCCGACGCATCCCCCGTAAGAGCAAGTTCCGAAGATGCCACTCACCGGCTACTTAAGGCAGTTGTAGAGTAGAGCTTTGCTCGGTGGCGCGCAAGGACGGTACCCGTGTCGCGTCCAGTCATCCTGTGTATCGACGATGAAGACCTCGGCCTGGAGATCCGGAAGATGGTTCTGGAACGCGAGGGATTCACCGTTCTGACCGCAAAGGACGGCCGTACCGGCATATCCGTCTTCGATACCGAGCAAATTGATGCGGTGGTCCTGGACTATGCCATGCCGGGAATGGACGGAGGCCAGGTCGCAGCCATCCTGCGCCAGCGCCGGCCAGATATCCCCATCCTCATGCTTTCCGCCTATGTGGCCCTTCCTGAAGAGGTAATGCGGGTGGTCAGCGTCTCCGCAACCAAAGGCGATGGGGCGTTCACCCTGGTCGACAAATTGAAGGAGCTCCTGCAAGCGAAGACTCCTGAAGGACGAGGAGGCTCGCGTTGAATCTTCACCAGTTCCGGCAAATTTTGGTCACTACCGTGCTCCTGCCTCTGGTCCTGCTGTTGCTGCTTGCCCTGGTGCTGGCCTGGCAGATCCAGCGTACGCTGCGGGAGCAGCGGCGCATCGACCATACCGACCGGATCACCGCCCAGTTGAACGAGTTGGAACGGCTGGTGGTCGATCAGGAGACCGGCCTTAGGGGATACCAACTCACCCATGATCCGACCACTCTCGTGCCCTACCAGGATGCGGAAGGCGCGTTGCACGGGACCCTGGATCGCCTGCTCCTCCTGGTCAGGGAGGATCCCGACCAATTGCAGCGGCTGCGCAAGGTACGCGAAAACCACGAGATATGGATGGGATTTGCCGGCAAGGCGCTGGACAATCTGCGGGCGGGAAAAATGTTCGGGGATAGCGCGCTCGATCTGAACGGGGCGCAAATGATGGCTGCCCTGCGTACCCAGATTGGCGCCATGACCCAGGTCGAGGTCAAACGGCGCGACATCGAAGTGCAATCCACAAATTCGCAGGTTCGCACGCTGATGACGGTCCTGCTCCTGTCATCGGTCGGGGTTGGCATTGTTCTGGGTATATACACCCAGAGGAATATGAGGAAGGTCTCGGCGGCCTTCCGCACTTCGCTCGAAGAAGCGCATCAGCGCGCGGATGAGCTGATTGAAAGCCGGCAATGGCTGCAGACGACCCTGGAATCTGTGGGGGATGCCTTAATTGCCTGCAATCAGCAGCACCGGATAGAACTGATGAACCCGGTGGCGCAACAGCTGACTGGTTGGACGTTGGACGACGCCAAGGGGAGGCGGCTTGAAGCCGTCTTCCAAACCGTCGACGAGGAGACGCGGGAGCCGGTGACGAATCTGGGAATGGAAGTGGAAGACCCGGCAGCGAAAAACCATTTCCTGCTCCTGGCGAAAGATGGAGAGGAATACCTGATTGATCAGAGCGCCGCTCCAATTCGCGATGCCAAGGGCGAAGTCGCCGGCGTGGTGCTGGTCTTCCGCGATGTAACCGATTCACGCAAGCGGGAAGCAGCACTCATGGCCCACGAGAAGCTGGCGGTTGCCGGACGCCTTTCTGCCAGCATTGCTCACGAGATCCATAATCCGCTCGATTCCGTTGCCAATCTGCATTACCTGATGTCGAAGGAGTCGGATCCCGGTTTACAGCAGCGGTATCTGGCCATGGCGCAGCAGGAACTGAACCGCACCCTGCAGATCAGCCGCGCCATGCTCGGTCTCTATCGCGAGCCGAAAGCTCCGGTGGAAGTGGGTCTGCGCGAATTGCTGGAAAGCGTCTTGCTTTTACTCGACCGGCAATTGAAGGATCAGTCGGTTGCGGCGGAACGGAAACTCGGCGAAGGGGCTTCCATCCAGGGATTCCCCGGTGAGTTGCGTCAGGTATTCACCAACCTGATTACAAATGCAGCGGAAGCGGCCGGGCCAGGGGGAAGGGTGCAGATCCTGCTCGAGGATTCGATGCCCGCCGATAGCCGTCCTGGCGCCATGGTGACGATTACCGACAGCGGTCCCGGCGTTCCAGAGGGCCATCAAGCCAAAATCTTCAAGCCATTCTTCACCACCAAGGGTGAGCTGGGGACAGGCCTCGGCCTCTGGGTCAGCCGCGGAATTGTAGAAAAGCATGGCGGCAAAATAGAGCTCATCAACAGCACTGATCCCACGTTTCCCGGAGCGGCCGCGCGGGTCTATCTTCCGCGCTGGCTCTGGGCCCGCCACTGCGACCGTTACGGCCGGCGCGCAAGAAAACGGAGCCGCACGTAGTCAGCGATCCAGTTTCCCTGTTGGTCGCAGAGAACAGGTTTGAGCAGGGTAACAATCTGTTCCACGGCAGCCGGCCGTTCTTCCGCAGGCAATCGTTCGAGCACGCTGCGGCGGAAGGTCTCGAGCCAAGCGGCCATTCCCGTAGACAGCGGCGTAGGACGCGGTATGAGCGTAATTTCGTCCACTTGAAAACCGTGGCGTTCTAACAAGACGCGATACTCGGCGGGGCTGAAAAACTTGTTGTTTTCGATTCGCTCCGCGGGAATTCCGCGGGCCGTCAGGACCGCCAGCAGAGCCACGCGAATGGCGGCGATATTACCCTGCCCACCGCATTCGGCCACAAAGCGGCCGCCAGGCTTGAGTGCCCGGTGCACGCCCTCGAGTACGGCGTCGTGATCGCTCATCCAGTGCAGTGCGGCATTGGAGAAGACGGCGTCGAATTCTCCATCAAAGACGAGGGCATCCCCGCTGACGTGGCGCGCGTCCACTCCCCGTTCTTTGGCCGCAGCGACCATCTGCGGCGAATTGTCGACGCCAACCATGGTTGCGCCTGATTCCGCAATTCGCTGGGTGAGGAAGCCGTCACCGCACCCCAGGTCGAGGATGCGTTCTCCTCGCTGAGGCTGCAGCGCCTCAACCAGAGGTTCGGCGAGCAATGCGACAAATCGCCCGTTCGCGGCGTAGAGAGAGGAGTCCCAGGTTTGCTGCATGCTTTTTATCCTAGCCCGTGTCAAACGCGGGTTGCGCAATCTGTCCCCTTGATTTCATTGGACAAACGAATGTGCGACTCGGGATTGGGAAATCAGGTTGTAACGACCCCGGAAAATTTGGGAAGTCCGAGGGGCGCACCGCAGATCCCTCCACTACGCTGCGCTCCGGTCGGGATGACAATTTTGCTTGGAAATCATACTTAGCGTCCCCAAGCAAACTTGTCATCAACCGGAGCGTACCCGGATTTCCTGCCACTCTGCACTGGACATGGCCGCGTGTGCGCCTTTCCGTAAGGGAAAGGCGCATAAAGTTCGCCAACGCCAACAGCTTCTACAGGAAATCCGGGGTAGCGGAGCGGAGGGATCTGCGGTGCGCCCCTCGGACTTCCCGCATTCTCCGGAGGATACTTCCAATTCCGTCTCGGCAGGTCAGGATTTTAGATGGAGTTGACGGGCAGTAGCGTGAGGTCGTCCACCAGGCCTACTTCTTTCTGCACGAAAGGCTCGGCGTAGCGTACGCCGCCTAGCAGGCCGTAGTGCCGGGCCAGCGAGAAGGTCCGCTCCCGGATCTCGTCGTGGGGTACGAACAGAGATCCTCCGGAGGGCTGGTCGGCATATTGCGAGCGATAAGCAAGCAATGCGCGCAAGCGGTCTTCGATAAAAAGCGTGATGTCGACGACAAAATCAGGCCGGACATCGGCATACAAGCTGGCATAGACGATCTTGAAAGGCCGGAAAGGCGGCTCACCGGTCTCGATCTTCGCCAGGCCGGAAAGAAAACACGCCTCATAGCCAAGAGCGGAGCTGTTGTAGTGGTCCGGATGGCGCCCCTGCCAATAGGGCAGGATCACTACCCGGGGGCGCAATTGGCGGAGCTTGCGAACAATGCTCACGCGGTTGTCCCAGGTGTTTTCCACCCGGCCGTCCGGAATGTCGAGCGCTCCCCGCCAGGAGACACCCAGAATCCGAGCGGCCTCCTCGGCTTCGCTGGCCCGCTCCGCAGCGGAACCGCGAGTGCCCGCTTCTCCCTGGGTCAGGTCCAGAATGCCGGTGCGCAACTGCAGCGATCGCATGCGCAGCAGGGTGCCGCCGCAGGTCTGCTCCACGTCGTCCCGATGGGCAGCGATCGCCAGAACATCAATAGGTGGTGTTGTTGTCATCGCTGGGCGCGTCCATGTAGGCCACGTCGTATGCCGTACCCACCACGGTCACCTGCGAGTTGTCCAGTGTTGATCCATCCACCGTGTTGTAGATGTACACCTGACCACCCTCGGCGGTGTAGACCTTGTGCAGACTGGTCACCGCGGCAATGCCGGTCGCGTCGCCCTTGTAGGAATCGATCATGGTGACCGAATTGGTAGAGGTGTTGAACATGGTGAGGCAGCCCAGGTTGGTGGTGGCGCCCTGGTGATATCGCTCGCCCTGGGTGCAGAGCAGAGAGCCCACCCAAAGCGTGTTGTCGTCGCCGAAGAGCATTTTCAGGTGCGTCCCATCGCTGATCGAGTAATTGCCCGTGACCTGCTTGGCGTTGGTATCGAGGATGGAAAGGAAGCCGGAAAAGAAGCCATCGGGTTGCAATTGCTGTCCGGCCAGGTAAAGCAGATTCCCGTTCTGGATGGCATCCGTGGTGCCGCCGGGAACGGCACGGTGGCGGTCACAGCAGTCGGCGCGCCCGGAGGTATGGGAGCACCGCTCTGGATGATGATCCCGGCGACCGGCAAAAAACTGACGCTGGCCTGATTGCCGCCGCATTCCGGTCCGCAGTTGAGCACAAAAGCGGTGGTGCCATCGGCGGAAAAAACCGCCTTGGTGGGCCGGTCAAACGTGCCCGGGACAGGGAGAACGCAATACACGGGCAGGTTTTGCGGTTCGCAATCTACAGCATTCGACGGCACATGCTGATTGGTCTGCAGTTTGTAAACGCTGTAGACGAGGTTGCTGTCCTGCACGAAGACCAGAGCCGCGGTCCCACTGGGGTTGATGGAGACACGATAGATGTTAGGTACGTTCAAGGAATAAGTGCCGGCGTTGGAGCTGCTGCGATCCTGCACGGTCAGCGTATGCGCCGTCTGGCTGGCGGCGAAAACGTACCTCTGGTCGCGCGAGATATAGACGCTCGAGGACGCTCCGGGCAAGCTGATGGTGATGGTTTGCTTTTCGCTGGCGTAATTCAACAAGGCATAGCTGCCGTCGCCCGCGCCATACACCGCACCCGCCTGCTCTTCCGGCATATTCTGGATGGTCTGCGGATCGCCCCCCGAGTATCCGGCGATGCTGAAGGAAGGAACCTTGTCGTTAAAGCTATGGCGGATATCATAATACGCGTCCACGATCTGGAGTGAACCCTTGGTGAGAGCGCCGGGATTCTGGACGGCAATCAACACACGATTGAGGATCCCGCTAGGGGGCAAAGCCCGGCCGGCAAAATAATAGCTCTTGCCGCATCCGGCCAGAACAATAAAAACGAAGCAGGCTAGCGCAGAAAGGGCACACAAGGACCGGAGACTTCTTTTCTTCAACTAAGACCTCACCAGAATCACCACGCGGCGGACATGCGGGAAAGGCCAAGTATAACAAAGCGGGTGGCTGGCATTCGCGCGCCGGGTGGCTTAGCATAATTAGACTTACCCTATGAAGAGTCGGCTCACAGAGATCTTCGGGACGCGGAACGTGCTCTGCGACGGGGCAATGGGCACCAGCTTGTACGCTCGCGGCATCTTTATCAACCGCTGCTACGACGAACTCAATCTTTCCCAGCCGGAACTGGTGCGCAACGTGCACGAAGAATACCTGCAGGCGGGCGCGGAGATCATTGAGACCAATACGTTCGGCGCCAATGCCCTGCGTTTGCAACGCTATGGATTCGCGGACAAAGTGGTTGAGATCAACCGGGCCGGAGCCGAGATCGCGCGTAAGGCGGTGAATCAGCGGGCCGACAAGCAGAGCGGAAAAGCCTGGGTGGCGGGCGCTATCGGGCCCCTGGGAGTTCACCTGGAGCCGCTGGGAAAGACCAGCCTCGAGGAGGCGCGCGCCGCCTATGCGGAGCAGATCCGCGGCCTTGCTGAAGGCGGCGTCGATATGTTGCTGATCGAAACCGTTTCCGCGTTGAATGAGGCAGAACAGGCCATTCTCGCTGCCAGATCGGTAGCCCCCGAGCTTCCCGTACTGGTGATGGTGACGGTGGATGAGGATGCCATCTGCCTGGACGGCTCTTCTCCGGAAACGGCAGCAGCAAAATTGACCGAATGGGGTGCGGATGCGATCGGCTGCAACTGCAGCGTGGGGCCGGCAACCGTTCTCACCGCCATCGAGTGTATGGCGTCGGCCACCGATCTTCCTTTGATCGCCATGCCCAATGCCGGCATGCCGCGCGCCGTGGATGGCCGGAACATCTATCTCTGTTCTCCCGAATATATGGCCAGCTTTGCCCGCAAGCTGATCAAGGCCGGCGTGCAATTTGTCGGCGGCTGCTGTGGCACCACGCCCAGTCATATCCGGTCGATGAAATCGTCGCTGCGCGCCATGGGAGCGCAGGAGGTCCATCACGGGCACGTGAAGCAGGCTCCGGTTGCCTCCGAGATCCAGCCCGCGCCTTTGGCCGAGCGATCACGCCTCGGTGGGCTGATTGCCGAGGGCACGTTTGTCACCATGGTTGAGATGGTCCCGCCCAAGGGCCTGGACTGCAACCGCGAGCTCGAAGGGGCGCGGATGCTGGTGCAAAATGGGGTCCACATCATCAATGTCCCGGACCTGTCTCGAGCGTCCCCCCGGGTCAGCGCGCAGAGTCTGTGTATCCAGATTCAGCAGCAGACCGGCATGGAGACGCTGCTGCATTACACGTGTCGCGATCGGAACTTGCTCAGCATCCAGTCCGATCTCCTGGGAGCTTCTTCCATCGGGCTCAAGAATATTCTTTGCTTGACTGGAGATCCTCCCAAGCTCGGCAACTACCCCGATGCCACGGCCGTGTTTGATGTCGATGCAATTGGATTGGTGAATATTGTCCGGCGCTTGAACCATGGGTTGGATCTGGGAAGCAATCCGGTCGGTGTTTCAGCCGGCGTGACCATTGGCGTGGCCGCCAATCCCGGGCTGCCGGACATGGACAACGAGATCCGCCGTTTCGCTTACAAAGTCGAAGCCGGGGCGGAGTATGCCATTACACAGCCGGTCTTTGATTTGAAGCTGTTGGAGGCTTTCCTGAAGCGGATTGAGGAATTTCGGATTCCGGTGATTGCGGGTATCTGGCCGCTGACCAGCCTGCGCAATGCGGAATTCATGAAGAACGATTTGCGGGTGTCCATGCCCGACGAGATCCTGGTGCGCATGCAGAAAGCGGACACGCCGGATCGGGCGCGTGCGGAAGGCATTCTGATCGCTCGGGAAATGCTGGCCGCGGCACAGCCTATGATCCAGGGCGTGCAGGTGAGCGCGCCGTTTGGGCGGTATTCCTGCGCAGTGGAGATTCTCGAGGTGGTGGGGGCCGGCGTTGGCAACGTTTGAAGAATCGCTGAAGCAGCTGGAAGGGATTGTGGCCCAGCTGGAGCGGGGGGACCTGCCGCTCGAAGACTCGATCAAGATGTTTGAAGAAGGTATGCGCCTCTCGGCGCAATGCAAGCAGGAGCTGGATAGCGCGGAAAGCAAAGTGCAGATTTTGCTCAAGCAGCGCGACGGCTCGCTCAAGGCTGAGCCGTTCCCCTTGAAGTAGGGGCTGCAGCTACGCTCCGGATCACACTGCTGTTTGGGTTTTGGAAGGAAAATTTGGGAGCTCCGAGAGGCGCACCGCAGATCCCTCGGCTTCGCTCGGGATGACAAAGGGGAGAGTGGCGCTTCCATTCGACATTGGTTAATGGGACCGGGGAAACAGCAGGTCCCTCCACTGCGCTACGCTCCGGTCGGGATGACACTTCTGTTAGAACGCCCCAAATCTCAAGATGAAGTGTCATCCCGACCGGAGCGTAGCGCAGTGGAGGGACCTGCTGTTTCCGTTGCTCTCGTCGCGAGCCTTTGCTCGACAAAGGCGACCAGGTCATCTCCGATCAGATCGGGCGGTGTGACCAGGAAGCGTGGCTTCCCGGCCAATAGCCTCAGCGAAACCTGGTTCCATTGTGGCGCCAACTGCTGGCCCGAAGCACGCAGTAGCACAGCGTCGGCACGATCCAGATACAGCCGCGCGGAATCCTTGAAGTCAGCGGTTGCATGATCCAAGACGGTCAGATACAGGTCAGGACGCAAAAACTGCAGCAGGCTGTTGGACTCGAAGATCATATTCTCAGCCGCATCGATCTCCTGACGAATACGCGGCATAGCATCAGCCAGCCGGCCGATCCGGGTGCGTACCCACAGCGAGCGCCTGGCCCCCGCAGCAAGGAATCGCGCACTGTCGGTCCCGGTGTTGGGATCCCGCTCGGCGCTGATGGCGATGGTGTGCTCGTCAGTCTGGCAGTCGCAGGGTTCGCCGTTCGCACTGCAGAAGCCGTGGCCGAATTGGGTGATTTTGCAGGCGGTCCAGTTGCGCTCGGGCAGCCGCGCGATCAGACTGGCCACTACCGAGGTCTTGCCTACACTGCGCGAGTGCCCACCGACCACGACAACAGCCATTAGTCTTCCCTCTTCAACCGGGCGAGCATCGCCAACTCCTTGAGATATTGCCGGACCGGCTTGGCCGGCGTTCCCCAGAAGACAATTCCCGGCCCCAGCAGTTTTTTCTTGGGTAGAATCCCTGCCTGGCCCCCCAGGATGACTCCCGGGCCGACCATCGCATGATCCCCCATGCCGACCTGGCCGCCCAGGATGGCGCCGTCGCCGACCGCGCTCGAACCTGAGATACCTGTCTGCGCGGCAATGACGACGTTGCGGCCGATGCTGCAGTTGTGGCCGATATGGATCAGGTTATCCAGTTTCGTCCCACGGCCGATGCGGGTTTCTTCCAGTGCTCCGCGGTCAATCGTGGTGTTGGCTCCAATCTCCACGTCATCCTCAATGACCAGCGTGCCCTGCTGGGGAAATTGCGTGTACTCTCCGCTCGTTTGATCTCGGACATAGCCGAAACCGTCTGCTCCCAGCACCGCCCCGGCGTGGACCACCACCCGGTCCCCAAGCGTGACCCCTGGATAAATGACCACTCGGGGGTAAATGTGGCAGTAGCTGCCGATGCGTACCCCTGCACCGACGACCGCTCCACTTCCCAGGGTGGTTTCCGCGCCTATACTGGCTCCCTCCTCAATCGAGGCATAGGCGCCGATCGACACGTTGTTGCCAATCTGCACCCCGGATGCAACGGCGGCTGTCCGGTGGACGGACGTGGCGGCCCGTGGGGCTCGCAGCAGCACGGCAGCACGGGCGAATGCCAGACGCGGCTGCGGGGCACGCAGAACCGGCTTATCGGCATCCTTGGCGGTCATAAGGGGCCCAACCAGGACCGCAGCCGCCCGAGAGGCCAGCGCAGCCGCTAACGAGGCTTCTTCCTCGGCAAACACCAGGCATCCAGCCCGCGCCCCCCAGATGCTGGATACCCCGGTGATCATCAGGTCAGATGGAGCGCCATCGACTTCCGCACCGAGCCGTTCCGCCAATTGACTGAGAGTAATGGGCATGGGTCAAGTGTAGATTGCAGCCCCACCCTGGGGGCGGGTCTTCCAGCGGCGGTGTACCCACAGCCACTGATCGGGATACTGGCGAATGTAGTCCTCGATCACCTTGGTGAACAAGGCAGTATGGGCAAGCGTGTCGGCTTCCACATCGTCGCTTATCGGCAAGGTGAGGGGGGCTCCAAAGCGCAGCACATATTGTTGCGTTGCTTCTTCCCAGAGTAGGAACCCGGGCACCACCTGGGCTCCGGTTTTGATCGCGACCCGCGCCATTCCGGAACCAGTACAGGCAAGGTGGCCAAAGAAGTCCACGAAGGCGCCCTGGGGCGGGGTCATGTTGGTGTCCATCAGGATCCCCACCGTCTCGCCACGTCGCATGGCGGCCAGCAGGCCGCGCGCAAAGTCGTCCTTGTGCAGCACCTGGTTGCCGTGCAGGCAGCGAATGTGGTTGACCAGGTCGTCGACCAGGGCATTATCCAGGCGTCGGATGACAACGCTCATGGGATAACCCATCAGCGAATGATAGAAACTGGAAAGTTCCCACGCTCCCAGGTGGCCGGTCAGGACGAGCACCCCTTTGCCTCGTTCGCGAGCCGCCAGGTAGTGCTCCAGCCCTTCATAACGGATAAAGCTCCGCGTCATTTCCGGGGTATAACGCGGCATCTGGCAGAACTCGGCCAGCAGCCAGCCGAGATTGCGGTAGAGTTTGCGCAGAATCTGCTCCCGCTCGCCCTCGGTCTTCTGAGGAAAGGCCAACTGTAGATTGAGATGGCCAGCGCGGCGCAGACGAGGGGTGCACAGCAGGGCGACCCGGCCGACCACGGCTCCAATCGCCCGGGCGACGCCCCTGGGTGGCAGCCCGAGCAGCTTCACCACGATCCACACCACCAGGAATTCCAGTCGTTTCCGCATCCTCTTCCACAGCTGTGCCCCGGTATTGGGTTGACTTCAGCCTTTTCAGTCTAAATCGTTCATCAGAACGCAAAAAAACTGCCCGGCGAGGTCACCGGGCAGTTCTGAGCAGTGGCGGACGCAAAGGAGCAGGAACCTACTTACTTACTCCCGGATCAGTTACTTCGGAGAAATACTTTGCCACCGTCCGTACAAACGGCCGTGCGTCCGGCGGGGTAGCGACTTCGCCCTTCAGGATCTGAGCGCTGGGATGAGCCACGCCGTAAAACGTGCGCGTGGCGTCCACATTTTCATCCACTACGGCTCCGGTCAGGTCGACCCCGGCAAACAGTCCCTTGGCGCGCGAATAGGTAAGCAGCTCGGCGTTGAGCTTCCAGTCGGTGGCAGCCTGGGAGTCGCGGCCTACCGGGCCCGCCGCAGCCGAGGCGTCGCCGCCGATCTTGAACTTGTTCTTCAGCAGGTCCTGGAAACCCTTGTCGTTGACCGCCACGAGTACCAGGTCGGTGGCTTGGCCGCCAATCTGGAAACCGAAGCTTCCGCCCGCAATCCTGATGAATGCAGGCGCGCTCCAGCCATGCCCGGTGCGGCAGGTGACAACCCCCTGACCGTATTCCGCGCCGACCAGGAAGGCGCCTTTCTTCACACTGGGAATGACGCCCACGCACGTGGCCTGGGACATGATCTGATTGGGAATCGCCTTATCTGGGGTCGCCATGATCGCGTCCAGGACATCTTTGGCACTCTCGACGCGTGCATCGAGGGTCGCCTTATCTTCCGCCGCGAAGGCAGACAGGGCCGTGAGGGATATTCCAACAACACAAAAGATTACAAAAATCCGTTTCATTACTTTCTATTCTCCGATGAGGACATCTATCCGCACGATACCGATTTCGCCGGCGTTGGCATAGCTCTTCTGTGAAAAAGCCGTTCAGACGCCCATGCGGCACAATGCAGTGGCTAAGATGCGGGAATCACCGGAGGAGTTGGGAAACAGGATAGCCCGGAGGGCAGGGTGGCCGAAACTGGGCAAAAAAATGGGGGCTGGTGATTGCAAGATTCGCCATCAGAAGCCCCGTCCCCAGATCTGCGTTGTTTCTAAAGTAACTTTCTGTCAAGACGGGTAACCGGGCAATGTCACCAAGGTACCAAGCACCAAAGTACCCTTGCTGAGACCAAACAAAACAGCAGCTATTGCTGGCTTAGTCGGGATTGGGGGCGACGATTGAATTGGTCACCGCGTAGATCGAGAGGGCGATTCGGTTCTCCACGCCCACCTTGCGCATGAGTTTGGCCACATGAGCCTTCACGGTTCGCTCTTCGATCCCCAGCGTACGGGCGATCTCGCGATTGGATCGGGCGGCGACCAGAAGCTTGAGCACCTCGGTCTCTCGAGCGGTGAACTGAGCCGAGGTGGGAGCAGCGGACCGGGTCGACCGGGTCGCGCGGTCCACGAAGATGGACAACACCCGTCGCGGCGCCCAGATGGATCCCTGGCTCACGATCATGATCGCCTGTTCGACCTGCAGAGGGGTCGCGCTGGCCTCAAGATATGCCTTGGCCCCCGCGGTAATCGCCTGCAGGATGACCTCATCATCCGCATCCGGGCCCATCACGATCAGGCGGACGTCCGGGCGTAGCCCGTGGATGGTGCCGACCATCGGCAGCGGAAGCCGGTCTCCGTGGAGGCCGATCAAAGCCAGCTTGAATTCCTGATCGGCCAGGAACTGCGCCAGCTCAAAAACTACAAATTCGATACGCGGGTGATCCTGAAAAAGGGTGACGAATCCCTGCAAGCGGATGGGCTCTGGTTCAAGCAGAGCCACCCGCAGGCGGGGAGGTAATTTGGTCGGCTCCGCCATCACAGCTTTGGAAGCACGATGCCCTGTTGTTTTTGGTATTTACCTTTACGGTCCGCATAGCTGATTTCGCAGGGCTCATCGGACCGGAAGAAGAGAATCTGGCACAGACCCTCATTGGCATAGACCCGGGCGGGCAGGGGCGTGGTGTTCGAGATCTCGAGCGTCACATAGCCTTCCCACTCCGGCTCGAAGGGGGTGACGTTGACGATGATGCCGCAGCGGGCGTAGGTCGATTTACCTACACAGATGGTGAGCACGTCGCGGGGAATTTTGAAATATTCGACCGACCTGGCGAGGGCGAAGGAATTAGGCGGGATCAGGACCGTGGAGGCAGTGACTGTGACGAAAGACCGCTCGTCAAAGTCCTTGGGGTCAATCACCGCACTGTTTACATTGGTGAAGATCTTGAATTCATCGGAAACGCGAAGGTCGTAGCCGTAGGAGGAGAGCCCGTAAGAGATCACCCCTTCTCGCACCTGCTTTTCGCTGAAGGGAGTAATCATTCCCTTCAGCGACTGCTCGCGAATCCACCGGTCGGACTGGATAGACATGCAACTCCTTAGGGAAAGCCGGCCGGGCGAAGCCAGACGCGGTCATGCGGGGTTAATAATCCTACTTCTGGAAACTGAATCTTACGGGAGGCTGGGTTCGTTGACAATCTTGATCCTTGGCGAAGCTGCTGGACCATAGAAGAAACACGCTATACGATGAGGACGTAGCTCCGGCCATTGCTGTTACCTATTCATCCCTTGGGGTAAAGGCATTGATTAAACAGGACATCATCCATCAAGTCATCGCCAAGACCGGACTACCGCGCAACAAAGCGGAAGCCGCTGTCGATACGGTTTTTGAGAGTCTGAAAAAAGCGCTCGCTTCCGGTGACCGGATCGAATTGCGCGGCTTTGGTGTATTCAATGTCCGTCCCCGCAAGACCGGGATTGGCCGCAACCCGCGGACCGGAGCGGAAGTCACCATCACGCCCGGTAAGGCGGTTCGCTTCAAGCCAGGCAAGGAACTTCACTTGCTGGATTCGTAACCCTTCCCTTGACCGAAGTAGAAATGCCGACCACAGCGGATCGTCCGCTCCTCCGGGGTCTTCGGGACCGCTCCGATCTTGCGCCAAGGGCACGCCAGCGGTTTGCCTGGCTGCCGCTTTGCCTGCTGGTGGTCAGCATTTTCACCACCGCGAGCACGGGCGCACTGCTCATGCAAAATTTTCGGATGGGCCAGCCGCCGCTGGTAGACGAGGGCGATCTGGTCCCCTTGCGCTGGATCTGGAACCATCCCTCGGCCCTCTCCAGCGGCTGGTCTTTTTCGCTGGCACTGCTGGGGATTTTGCTGGCCCACGAGGCAGGCCACTATTTCTTCTGCCGGCATCATGGGATCAGCGCGTCCTGGCCCTATGTCTTGCCGGCCCCCACTTTGAGTGGGACCGCCGGAGCCGTGATTCGGATCCGTTCGCGCATTCCGTCCCGCCGGGCGTTGATTGAGGTCGGCATTGCCGGCCCGATTGCCGGGTACCTGGTTGCCCTCCCCACTACGGTCCTGGGTATCCTGCTGTCCCATCGGGTTGCCCCGGGATCGGCGCCGGCACTGGTTCAATTTCATCAGCCGTTGACCATCGCGTTGCTGGATCGGGCACTCTCGGCGTTGTTTCCCTGGGTGCCTGCTTTGGACAGCCTGCTTCCCCACCCCGTCCTCATAGCGAGCTGGGTAGGTCTGTTTGTCACCTCGCTCAACCTCATTCCGGCTGGGCAACTCGATGGGGGGCACATCCTGTATGCCATTTCGCCGCGTTGGCATCGACGGCTGACGTTTGTGGTGCCTGTGGTCCTGCTGGTCATGGGCGTGACGCTATGGACCGGATGGGTGCTGTGGGGGCTGATCCTGCTTCTGCCTGCCATGCGCCATCCGCATGTTCCGTATTTTCCGTTGATGCCCTACGAGCATCGCTGGCTCTGCGTGGTAGCGCTCGCCATCCTGGTACTCACGTTCCTGCCCGCCCCTTTTGTCGGCACGAGCGTACTCGATTTGTTCCGGTAGCGATCTCAACTGCCTCAGTCCCGTGAGGGACGGCTGAAAGTAGCCCAGGACGATAGTCCTGGGTTAGGCATCACAAACCAGCGTCAGTCCCGTAAGGGACGGCTGAACAGCACGTGTGAGATTTCAGCCGTCCCTCACGGGACTATTCGAATTAAGTCACGGCTTACCCAGGACTATCGTCCTGGGCTACTTTCAGGCGTCCCTTCGGGAATGACTCTGCCTGTCGATGTAGCGAAAGCGATCGTTGGGCTGCGCCCATCATTTTCGGCCCATGTACGCTTGGGCGAACGTGGGGCACCCGTCGATTTCCTCTGAGGCTGCTATGACTCAGGCTCGTAGCAGCTGCATCAAAATTGCGCCGGCAATGGCTGCCAACAGGGCAACCGGCATGGCGATGGCTCCTACCTTGAGGAAGTCCCAACCGCTCACTCTCAGATTCTCTTTGCGCAGGGCGATCAGCCAGAGAATGGTGGCCAAAGAACCGGTGATGGAGAGATTCGGCCCCAGATCGACACCAATCAATACGGCGTTGGCAATCAATCCCGTTGCATGCTCCGCTTGCAATGCTCCGCCGGCGAGTAAACCCAACGGAAGATTGTTGACGATGTTGTTGGCGATACCTACGACGAAGCCTGTGACCAGCGCGGCGGAAGCCGGAGCAAACCTTTGCACCGCCTGAAGGGCCATCTGCGTTAGCTTGAGAGCGCCAATACTCTGCACGGCGTCGACCAGGATGAATAGGCCAGCGACCAGGGCGATAGTTCCCCAACTGATCTCCTTCGCCAGGCTCCAGGGGCTGGTACGTGCCTTGATGCAGACGATGACCGTAATCGCAATCGCCGCGAGGCACGTTGGCAATCCGAGATCGCGATCGAGAGCGGAGGCGGTCAGCAGGACAGCCACCACGCAGGCGATGCCGCCAAGGACAATCTTTCCGTTCGTCGAAAGCGGTGCGGCCGCATCGGCTTCTCCCGTGTTGGCAGCAAGCTCCCGGCGAAAGACAAAGCGCAGGACCAGATAAGTAGCCGCGATCGAAACGATCGATGGAAGGCCAAACGACAACAGCCAGCGCCCCAGCGGCGGCATTTGCAGACGAAAGACGACGAGATTCGCGGGATTGGAGATCGGCAACACGAACGAGGCGGCATTGGCAATCATGGCGCAAGCGAATAGATAGGGTAAGGGCGCCACTCTCGCTTTTCGTATGGCCACCAGGATTGCTGGGGTGAGAACAACAGCGGTTGCGTCGTTGGACAGGAAGATGGTGACCAGCGTTCCAATGCCGTAGACCAGGGTAAACAGATGGGCGCAGGAACCGTGCGCCCGCTTGAGGGCGGCGGAGGATAGCCAATCGAAAACGCCGTGCTCGCGGGCGAGCTCAGACAGGAGCATCATACCGACGAGAAAGAAATAAACGTCGGAGCCTTCTGCTACCGCCTTCCCGGCGAGCCTAAGCGGAATCAACCGCGAAAGCAGCAGCAGCATAGCGCCACCGCCAACCCAGTAGACCTCTGCAATATCGCGGGGACGAATCAACATCAGCAGGATGCTAAGGGCGACGATGAGGGCTAAAACGATGTGGGCTATAGGCATCTACATCAGGTTGACTGCGTCGACGTCGACGATCAAATTGCGCCGCGGAATCCCCAACACCTCCGCTTGCGCCAGGCCTGCGCGCAGGGTTCGGGCCAGGGCCTGCCGCTGGTCTGCCTTCAGCAGCAGATGAAAGCGATAGATCCGTTTGATGCGCACAATGGGTGCGCTGGCCGGCCCCAGAACACGCACGTGTTCGAGCGGCATGGCTGCGAAACACTTGCCCAGACTTGCCGCCCAACCGGCGGCCTCCTCCAGCTTCGGACTCTGGATGATGATGTTAGCCAGCACCGCGTGCGGCGGATAGTGCATCCACTTGCGGTATTGCATTTCCTTTTTTACGAAACTCCTGAAGTCATGCGCGGCTGCGTACTGGATCGCATAGTGTTCCGGGTAGTAGCTCTGGACCAGGACATTTCCGGGCAGGTCTCCGCGACCGGCGCGTCCCGAGACCTGGGTAAGCAGCTGGAAGACGCGTTCGGCGGCGCGAAAATCCGGCAAACCAAGAGCATGGTCCGCGCCGACCACCCCGACAAAAGTGACGCCGTGAATATCGTGGCCCTTGGCAATCATCTGCGTGCCCACCAGCAGGTTGATTTCCCCGCTGTGCAGCCGGGCGAGAAGGTGCTCCATGTCGAACCGGTTACGAACGGTATCGCGGTCCATGCGGCCGATGCGGGCGTGAGGAAACAGTTCCTGCAGACGCTCTTCGCCCTGCTGCGAACCAGCCCCCAGGTAAAACAGGTGCTCGCTCTCGCACTTCGGACATCGCTTCGGCACGGTCTTCACGTATCCGCAATAGTGACACTTGAGCCGCTGACCCGCGGGGCTGCCTACGGTCTCTCCCGGCATGATGGGCTTGTGATGGGTGAGAGCGATGGCGCAGTTTTCGCATTGCATCTTCTCCCCGCAAGCGCGGCATAACACCGCGAAGGAATATCCGCGGCGGTTGAGCAGGATAATGGCTTGCTCTCCGCGATCGATGGCGGCCTTGGCTCGCTCGAGCAGAACACGGGAAAAGATGCTCTCCTGGCCGGTTTCCTGGTACTCGAGGCGCATGTCCACCAGGTCGACCACGGGCAACGGCCGTTGATTGACCCGCTCCCTCATCTCGATCAAGCCGTACTTTCCTGTCTCCGCATTGCGCCATGATTCGAGGGATGGGGTGGCTGAGCCGAGGACCACCGTGGCGCCGACGATCTTGGCTCGCATGACGGCGACGTCGCGGGCGTGATAACGGGGAATTTCCTCCTGCTTGTAGGACGAGTCATGCTCTTCGTCGACGATGATGAGGCCCAGGTTGATCGCGGGCGCGAAGATGGCTGACCGGGTGCCGACCACGATCCGCGCTTCGCCGCGCCGGATGCGATACCACTGCTCGGCGCGCTCATCCGGGGTAAGCGCGGAGTGCAGCAGGGCCACGCTGGTGCCGAAGGAGGAATACAACTGGGCCGCCATGGCTGGTGTGAGACCAATCTCCGGGACCAACAGGATGGCAGAGCGGCCAGCTAACCGTGCGCGCTCCATGGCAGCCAGATACACGGCCGTCTTGCCCGAACCGGTGACGCCGTGCAGCAGGCTGGCGCCAAAGCCCTGCTCATCCAGGGTGGCCACGATATGCGCCAGTGCCGCTTGCTGGGCATGGTTGAGAACGTGCGCGATCGGCGGCCCGGTTGCGCCAGTGAGATGGAACGCGGCAGGCCGCTCTTCGATGGTCACCAGACCGCGCTTGACCAGGGTCTGCAATGTGCTCGCGGGCACTTGCAGCCGGCGCAAGACAGGAATCGGCAGAGAACCGCCGGCCCCTGCAAGTTCAGCCAAAATCGCCAGCTGATTTTCGTTTAGTTTGGGCGGCCGCACATCGGCCACCAGCACCGCATAAGCGCACCATGCGGCGCGCATCACGAGGCGCGGCTTCGGTTTCGCGAAGCAGCCATTTCTTGCGCAGCATGTTGGTCAATAGCTCGGTGGTGGCGCCGGTTGCATGGCGCAAGGTTCCGCTCTTTGCCGGCTGCCCGTCGGAGAGATAGTCCAGCACGGTGTATTCGATGTTCTGTTCATCCGCAGTGCGGCGGGAGCGGCGCGAAGAACCCTGCTGTGCGCCGTCGAACAGGATGGCCTGGCCGGTTTCGCTGATGCGATAACTGGTCGAGCGCCGCACCTCGGCCATGAGCGGAAGCATGCTGCGCAGCACTTCGCCCAGCGGCGCCAGGTAGTATTGCGCGATCCAGGCTGCCAGCTCCATCAGCTCGGCAGTCAGGATCGGCTCCTGATCAAGCACCGCTTCGATCAGCCGGGCTTCGACCGGCGGAGCTTCATCGTGCAGGCGGGTGACGACCCCAATCAGCTTCTCGTTGCGGAAGGGCACTACGACCCGGCCGCCGACAGGCGGGTCGTTCTCGTCCTTCAGCTTGTAGGTAAAGGCCCGGTCGAGCGGTACGGGCAAAACAACGTCACAGAAAATTGCCATCAGCGGGAGGGAACGGACAATCCCAACTCGGCCATGGCCAGCTTCAGGTCTTGCCATGCTTCTTTTTTCTGCCGCGGGTCCCGCAGCAGATAGGCCGGGTGATAGGTAACCACCAGCTTGGCGCCCCGGCAGGTGTGCAATCGGCCACGCAGGCCGCTCAGCGAGGATTTGACGCCCAGCAGGTAAGTGGCGGCGGTTGAACCCAGGGCCACGATCACCTCCGGCCGCACCACGTCAATCTGCTGAAAGAGAAACGGGGAGCAGGTGTTGGCCTCCTCCGGCTCGGGCACCCGGTTCTGGGGCGGCCGGCACTTTACGATGTTGGCGATGTAGACCTGTTCCCGCTTCAGGCCGGTGGCGGCGATCATGTTGTTGAGCAGTTGGCCGGCGCGGCCGACAAATGGCAGGCCCTGCGCGTCCTCGTCCGCTCCGGGTCCCTCGCCCACAAACATCAGGCGCGCGTTGGGGTCGCCGTCGGCGAAGACGATCTTGTTCCGGCCGCGCTCAGCGCGCAACGAGTGCAGTCGCCGATTTCAAACTGGATCGCGCGCAGCGCTTCGGCACGGCTTGGCGGAGCAACAAACGAGCCGACAGGCGGCTGCGCAGGGACGGGCTTGCGTGGGGGAATGACGGGCTCCTGTGGCGGTGGGCTCGATCGCGACAGCTGAGTCGCGACGATAGAAGTCGAAGATACCAAGATCGCGCAAGTACTGCATGTGCGCGGCGATGGCTTGTTGCAATTGGGGATCGAGCGGCATTGCTGAACCTTTCAAACGCCGGTGATTTGGTAGCAGCTTTACTATGAAGGGAGAGATGGAACCGCAGATCTCCAGCTTCCGGTGTACACCAACAACATAACTTGCCGGAGAGGATGTTCCGTATAGCTCACATGCTCGGAGAGACGAGCGTCGTGATCAGCGGTTTCGCTCTAGTTGCTACTGCAGCTTGGAGTTGCTCGAGACCAGGCCGGTCTCGGCGACCAGTGAGGCCGGCCGGCGCAGGGCGATCACTTCGTCAAGGATGCGGCTGGCCAGTTCGTGCTTGGTCATCTCCGGCAGTTCAATGGCGGTCTCGCGGGGTTAGGAAGGTGGCGGCGTTGCGATCGGAATCGAAGCCCAAGCCCGGGACGCGAGACGTCATTCAATACGATCGCATCCGCGCCCTTGCGCAGGAGCTTGTCGCGGCCGTGCTCGATCAGGTTTTCGGTTTCCGCGGCGAAGCCGATCACCAGCGTACCCGGCCGTTTGGACAGCACCACTTCGCGCAGTATGTCTTCGGTGGGCTCAAACTCCAGGGTGATGGGGCCAGTGCGCTTCATCTTCTGCTCGGCCAGCACCTTCGGGCGATAGTCGGCGACGGCAGCGGCTTTGATGACGATCGTGGCCTGATCAAGGCGGCTCAGAACGGCGCGGCGCATCTCCTCGGCGCTGACCACAGAAACCAGCTCGCAGTTGGCAGGCGGACGGAGCGCCGAAGGGCCGCTCACCAACACCACGCGCGCCCCCCGGCGCTGCGCTTCCTCGGCTACCGCATAGCCCATTTTTCCGCTGGAGCGATTGCCCAGAAAGCGCACCGGATCGATGGCTTCCCGCGTTCCGGCGGCAGTCACCAGAACCGTCTCTCCAGCCAGATCATTGCGGTGCTGGAGCATGACCCAACACCGCCTCGACGATGACTTCCGGCTCGGCCAGCCGGCCACTCCCCGTCATGCCACAGGCCAGAGGACCCTTTTCCGGGGGCACGATCCTGACCCCACGCTCTTCCAGAATCTCCATGTTGCGCCCGGGTGGCCGGATGCTCCCACATGTTGACGTTCATCGCCGGAGCCACAATAACCGGCGCACGGGTGGCCAGAAACATGGTGGTCAGGAAGTCGTCGGCCAGCCCATGAGCGAATTTCGCCAGCACGTTGGCGGTTGCCGGCGCAACGACCAGGGCCTCGGTCGATCTGCGCCTGCCCCAATGTGTTCGATGGAGGAATCAAGATCGCCTCTCGCCAGGCAGACGAGGGCCATAACCCGGTGATGACCTTGTGGCCGGTAAGCGAGGCAAAGGTCAGCGGGGTGATGAACCTCTGGGCCGCTTCCGTCATCACCACGTGCACATCCAGTGCCTGGCGCTGCAAGGCTCGCACCAGCTCTGCCGCCTTATAAGCAGCAATGCCTCCAGAGACACCGACCGTGACCTTCATGACGATGATTGTACGCTGGGGATCGGACGCTGGGTTAGGACTCCTTTCTTGCGGGGTTTCCGGCGTCCGGAACAACCTCGTCCGGCACCTCCATCCTGGGCTGGGGCCGCCTTGACCTTGCCTGCGGCGATCTCTTCCTGGGCTACGCGGCAGGCCTTGTTGGAGCGGGAATCAATCAAGCGGCTGGGAGCCATTCTGGAGTTGCCGGGCACGGCGGGCCGCCATGACTACGTAACGAAAATTGCTGTCAAGTCCATCCTCTGGCGTCATCTTGCCTCCTGTCGAAAGTTTCTCGCCGGCAGTCAGGCGCGGGTGGCGTGCATGTCGAGCAGGCCGAACGAGGAAAGCACCGGATACAAGCGATCGGTGGCGTTCGCCTGCCGGCATTTATCGGCGAGCTGCATCATCCGTGCAGTCTCAGGGTCTGGCGGCGCTCCATGACGCCTTGCCCTTTCCGCGATCACGATTGCGGTCAGCGATTCAACCGCATCATCAAGGATATCGTTTACCAGGATATAGCGATACTGGCGGTAATTCTCGATTTCGCCTCTGGCCTTGGCCAACCGCCTCTCGATCTCGTCCTCGCGAATGCTGCCTTCGGCGCGGCTCCGATTGCGCAGACGCGTGGCCAGGATGTCCGGGATTGGGAGGAAGAACAAAGATGCTCACCGCATCCGGGATTTTCTCCCGCACCTGGGCCGCTCCCTGAACGTCGATGTCGAGCAGCAAGTCCTTTCCTGCCGCCTGGGCGTCGGTGAGTGAGCGGCAGGCAGTGCCGTAGCAGTGGCCAAAGACGTTGGCCCACTCCAGAAACTCGCCCCGGTCGACCATTTCCTGAAATTTGGCGGGCGAAGTGTAGTGATATTCGCGGTCCTGCTGTTCCGAACCGCGCGGGGCACGCGTGGTGTAGGAGACGGAGAAATCCAGGCCCGTCACCAGCGAACGCAACTGGTTCACCAACGTCGATTTGCCGGAGCCGGAAGGAGCCGAGATGATGAACAGAATTCCTGCCAAGGTGTTGTCCTAGATGATACAGCGGTCTGCTACGGGTGCAGTCCCGCACAAGTGTTATTCAAGATTCTGCACCTGTTCGCGGGCTTTTTCGATCTCCGATTTCATTCCCAGGCCCAAATCAGTAATGCGCTGCCCATTTCCGCTCACCCCACCGGTCTTAGACAGCAGCGTATTGGCCTCGCGGTTCATCTCCTGCAGCAGAAAGTCGAGCTTCTTGCCCATCTCGCCGCCTGCCCGCAGCAGCGAATGAAAATGCTGGATGTGGGTTCGCAGCCGGGTGACCTCTTCTTCCACGTCACTGCGCTCGGCCAGCATGGCCGCTTCCTGCAGCACGCGGTCGCGGTCGATCGCCCGCGTTGCCGTTCAGCAGCGCCCGCAATCCGCTGGCTAATGCGTTCAAAGTAGGCCTTCTGCACCTCATGCCGCATCTGTGCCACCTGGGCTACGGCGAGGTCCAGCCGCTCCATGGTGGCGCCCAGATCCAGGGCCAGCGACGCGCCCTCCTGGCCGCGCATGCGATTCAAAGCCTCGACCAGCGGGCCGATTTGCGCGGCCACATCTTCCTCCAGCGCCTGCATTTCCTGCGTCGCTGAAGCGTGTTTCTCCGGTCAACACACCGGGCAGGCGAAAGATGGCATTCAGGTCCGGCTGCTGCTCGAGCGCGCTCTCGGCGGCGGCGGTGCGGAAGGCCGCGATATAGCCCTGCAGCAGGTCACGGTCAAAATGAGCGCTGGGGCGAAGGCCGCGTTCGACCGTCAAAGTAACTTCCAGGTGCCCGCGCAGCACTTTTTCCTTGAGCAGGCGGCGCAAACGCATCTCCAGCTGCTCGGTGCCGGCCGGCATGCGCATGTGCAAATCGAGAAACCGATGGTTGACGCTCTTCAGAGAAAGATTCCAGGACAGAAGGTCGCTGATGCGGCCGCTGACCCGGGCAAAGCCGGTCATCGAATAGACCGGGGAATAACCGGGGAATTGCACTGAGGGGATGCGCCGGATGCGCTCAAAGCTCCACCTCGGCGCTCAATGCGGGTTCGAGTGCTTCCTTGGGAATCACGTTACCGGGGAACTCCGCCGGATCCATGAACTGCAACTGGTAGAGGCGCTGGTAGGTGGCAGACACGCGGAGCAACTCTTCGTGAGGGCCGATGGCGGTGATGCGGCCATCTTCGATGACGGCGATGCGCGAGGCGCGGCGGACCGTCGACAGACGATGGGCGATGACGAAGACGGTGCGTCCGGCAATTAGGTTGGAAAGCGCGATCTGTACCAGCGACTCGCTTTCCGAGTCGAGCGCGGAAGTGGCTTCATCGAGAATGAGAATAGGCGCGTCCTTGAGCAATGCCCGGGCTATGGCGATGCGCTGGCGCTCTCCGCCCGAAAGGCGAAAGCCCTTTTCGCCAATCACGGTATCGTACTTTTCCGGCAGCCGCTCGATGAAGTCGTGCGCCAGCGCCGCCTGGGCGGAGGCGATCACCCGGCTCATGGGGATCCCCGCCTCGCCATAAGCGATGTTGTTGCGGACGGTGTCGTTGAAGAGAATTGTCTCCTGGGTTACGTTGCCGATCTGGGCACGGAGCGAAGCCAGGCTCACATCGCGCAGGTCATGTCCATCGATGCGGATGCTGCCCGCCGGTGACATCAAAGAAGCGGGGGATCAGGTTCACCAGGGTGGACTTGCCGGCGCCGCTGGGACCGACCAGCGCCACCACTTCGCCCCGCGGGACCACCAGGTTGATGTCTCGCAACACCTGCCGCTCGCCTTCTTCATTGCGATAGTCGAAGCAGACATTTTCGAATCCGGATCTCCTGGCGGAATTCCTTGATGGCGTGGGCGCCCGCCTTCTCCCGCACCTCGTCCTGGGTATCCATAAAGCGAAAGATCTCTGAGGAAGCGCCCAATGCCTGTTGGAAGTTGTTGTAGAAGAGGGCGAATTTGCGCACCGGCTCGTACAGTTTGAAAACCGCAATGATGAAGGCGAAGAAGGTTCCGGCTCGTGAGGGCGTGGCTGCGGATGCTGTTGCGGCCAACCCAGAGCAGCAAAGCGATCGCCACCGCGCCGATCGTATCCATGAGCGGCGAACTGATGGCCTGCGCGCGCACCGAACGAAGGTTGGCATCGAAGAGCCGGCGCGCCGCCTGTTTGAACCGCATCATCTCCCAAAGCTCCATATTGAAAGCTTTGACGATGCGGTTGCCGGTGATGGTCTCGTGCAGAATGTTCTGGATCTCGGCCAGTTTGTCCTGGCCCCGGCGCGTGGTTTGCCGCACCTGGCGGCCGATCCTGCGGGCTGAGAGCAAAACCACGGGAACAAAGAGCAGCAGCACCCATGCCAGCTTGCCCCCCAGGGCGACCACCACGCAGGCGGTGAAGATCAGGGTGAAAAACTGCTGCAGAAACTCCGCCAGCACCGAGGACATGGCAAACTGCACCCGCTCGATATCGTTGATCAGGGTCGAAACAATCGTGCCCGGTGGCATGCTGTTGGAAGAAGGAGACGGAGCGCCGCAGAATCGCGTCGTAAAGATCGTCGCGCAGGTCGGTGATCATGCCGAAACCGGCATAGTTCACCAGGTACGTTCCGCAATAGTCGAAGATTCCCTTCAGCAAAGTGGAAGCGACCAGCGCGAAGGCGACAATGGTCCCAGGCATTGTGAAAATGCGAGGGAACCATTTGTTGCAGGCTTATTCCGAAGCGAGGGCCGAAGAGCGGGATGGTGCGGTCGGGCGCATCGGGATTGAGCACGCGATCGAAAATGGGACCGACCAGCAACAGGCGGAAAGCATCCAGAAGATCCAACGCCGGCCATCAGGATGACGGAGGTAATCGACTGCAGCCAATAGGGCTGCACATAGCCCAGCAGGCGCAGCAGCTTCCTCAAGCGGAAACCCCAGAGGCGCGGCGCTGCATGGAATGCATCAGCTATTGTAATCGCCGAGGTGCAAGACCGGTCTTGCCGTTGGAACCAAGGGGAGTGTCCCACTTTCGTTCGAGTCCCTCAGCGGCTATTTGTTTGCGGTGACAATGGACGGCCGTCCCCTTCAATCGCTGAGGAGGCTGCGTGAGAACTATACTTTTGCCGCTAAGTCCCGTAGGGACGTCTGAAAGTAGCCCAGGACGCACGCAGACTCGTTTAGCCCGCCTCTCTTTTGCCCCTTTGCGGCGCGACGAAGGTCGTGCCCTGATACAAGCAAAGGGCCAGAAGCCATCAGTGGGGCATGTCGCGGTGGACGGCCTTTACCCGGTAGCCTTCCTTGGCCAGCCGCTTGCGCACTTCCTCGGCGATCATGACCGACCGATGCTGGCCACCGGTGCAGCCAAAGGCTACGGTCAGGTAGCTCTTTCCCTCCTCGATGTAATGGGGCAACAGAGAAGAGCAGCAGCTGCGTGATCCGGTCCAGAAATTCGGCGGTCTGGGGGAACTCGCGGATGTATTTCGCCACCTTGGGATGGCGGCCGGTCAGGTGTCGGAATTCGGGCACAAAATGCGGATTGGGCAAGAACCGGACGTCGAACACCAGGTCGGCTTCCAGAGGCACCCCGTTCTTGTAGCCGAAACTGATGGAGGAGACCAGCAGGTGCTTGTCCGTATCGCCACGCTCAAACTTCTGCAGGATGTAGGCGCGAAGCTCATGCACGTTGTAACTGGAAGTATCGACGCTGATGTCGGCCAGGTTGCGAATGGGATCAAGCAGCTTTCTCTCCGCATGGATGGCACGAACCACGGTCTCGGTGCGGCCCAGGGGATGGGGACGCCGGGTTTCGGAGAATCGACGCACCAAGGAAGGGTCGGAGGCGTCGAGGAAGACCACCGTGGTCGAAAGCACTTTTCTTACCTGGCGCAGGATAGCCGGGAAGCGGTCGAGATGCTGCCCCTCGCGAACATCGACCACCAGCGCCGCGCGGTTGATCTCCGCCGATTGCCGCACCAGGTCGGCGAACGCAGGGATCAACTCCAGCGGCATATTGTCGACCGCATAAAAACCGAGATCCTCAAAGGCTTTGAGAGCGGAGGCCTTGCCGGATCCGGAAAGGCCAGTCAGGATCACCAGCTCGGACGCCACCGCGGGCACCGCCGCAGCTTTTTCAGCGGCCTTACGAGACTTGGGTTTTGGCTCTTTCCTGCGTGGCATGGGGCCATCGTAGCATTCAATACAAACTTAAATGCGCCAACGGCCGGTCTCCAGTAACGCCTAGCGCCTTTTCCTGCGACACCGGCGGGGAAAACAGATGTCCCTGGCCCAGATCGCAGCCGTATTTGAGCAGAGCGTCCAGCTGGTCCTTGCGCTCAATACCCTCGGCCAGCATGCGCACGTCAAGCATGCGCCCAAGATCGAAGATGGTTTGCAGGATCGCCGCCTGCTTGCCGGGAATCGGCAGGTAGGCGATCAGGCGGCGGTCGACCTTCACCAGGTCAATCGGTAAACGGATGAAGTGGTTCATGGAGGCCAGGCCGGCGCCGAAGTTGTCCAGGGCGGCGCTTATCTTGAGATCGGCCAGACCTTGAAAAATCGCCAGGGCACCTTCCGGATCCTGATTGACAGCAGCCTCGGAAACTTCGAGCCGCAGCTGTCCCGGGCGAAACCTTCCACTTCGCCAGCAATTCCGCAAGACGGGCTATCAGATTCGGATCCCTGAATTGCCGCGACGACAAGTTCACGTCGATGGTGGGTTTCGCATCCGGCAGCGACGGTCGCCCAACGACTCAGCTGCTGGCAAGCTTGCTCCAGCACAAACAGGCCGATGGGAACAATGAGTCCCGTCTCCTCCGCCGTGGCCAGAAACTCCTGCGGCGGGATGAACTCTCCGTCGGGCCGCCGCCAACGCAGCAGCGCCTCAAAGCCCTCGATCTCCCCGCTGGCCAGCCGGTAGATCGGCTGATACCAAACTTCGAACTCTTTGTTTTCGAGAGCCGTCTTGAGGTCCTGCTCCTTCCTCATCTGCGCCGCCACATGCACGTGCATGGAGCCGTCGAAGACCTCATGGCGCGCGTGACCATTGGACTTCGCCTGGTACATGGCAAAGTCCGCATCGCGCAGGATCTGCTCCGGACTGGTGTGGTCGAGGGTGCCGAAGGCAATCCCGATGCTGGCGGAAATGAAGATCTCGTGGCCGTTCAGCTCGATCGGCAGGCGGATATCGTGCTGCGCGCGTTCGGCAATTTTGGTTACGTCGGAGATATTGGTGACGTCCTCCAGCAGGATGGCGAATTCGTCTCCGCCGAAGCGGGCCACGGTATCTTCGGGGCGAAAGCAGGCCCGCAGGCGAGCGGCCATGCGCACCAGCAAATCGTCACCGCGAGGCATGCCCCAGGTTGTCGTTCACTGCCTTGAAGCGATCCAGATCGAGAAACATGACTGCGAAATTCAGCTGTGAATGCCGCTGCTGCCGGGCCATGGTGAGCTGCAGGCGATCGAGGAACAAGGCCCGATTGGCCAGGCCTGTCAGAGGGTCGTGCAGGGCATCGTGCTGCAGCCGGGCATCCGTTTGCTTCTTCTCGCGGATGTCACGGTAGCTTACAAAATTGCCGACTTCTAGCCCGGACATGCTGATGGGAGCCACCAGAATCGAGACATCGATCAGCTCGCCTGACTTGTGCAGACGGACCGTCTCCATCGAAGCCCGGCCATGAAGCTGCATGGTGTGCTCGAGCATGTCGAACTCATGCCGCCGGGTTTCGGGAATGAGAATGTCGTAGGTGTTCTGCCCCAGCGCTTCATCGGCGTTGTAGCCGAAGAGAGATTCAAACTCGCGATTGATGTGCAGAATTTTCGAGCCGCGCGTGATCATGATGGCTTCAGGCGCAGCATTCAATAGATGCTCCAGGAAGTTCGATGGCGAACTGTGCTCCGGACCGTTGCCGAGGCCCTGGCGTCACTGTCTGCATCGCGCCGTGACTGCAGCGCAACGATCAGCAGCTCCGGCTCCGGTTCGACGCGGACCATGCGGAAGCTTCCGCGAACGGGCACGGAAGAGTCCAGCGGCGTGCGCATCTCGCAATTGAAATCGGAGGAATAGGCCTGGCCGCCGGAACCGAAGACATTCGCCGACCCACGCGAGGCGCTTCCCGGTTGCGCATAAACAAAGCCGGGAAACTGTCCGCTAAAGAGATCGTCGACAGGCAGGGATGCGCCTTCCTCGAGATGCAGGATTTCGCGCGCCGCACGATTGGCGTAAATCACATTCCTGCCCCGCTGCACAAAGACGTAGCAAGGCAAGGCTTCGAGGAGAGACCTTTGTTGGCCCGTCAGTACGGAAACATCAGCTTCTGAATTCATATTGGGTCGACGCAGCGGACAGAGTCCCCCACAGGGTTGAGTATCAAGGCCGCTTTCCAGGCTGGAATATCCCCTGAAAGAAGTACCGGCAAACTCCGAGGTCGCAGTTACTTACGGTTCTTGACGGACGAATGCGAAATGCTTGTACAGGCCGAGGCGAATTTGCGCGCAGCCGCCAGGAGTGAGGTGGGCGCGCTGCGCCAATTAAACACTGCATTTGCGACGAATGGAGGGTGGCAGATTGATTAAGGGGCTTCGATCAATTCCATCTTGCCATCGCGCTTGCGGTGCAAAACTTTCACATTACCTTCGTTATCCCGAAAGACAAAGACATCGCGATCGCGAAACTCCGCCTCCTTGACCGCCTCTTCGAGCGTCATCGGACGCAGCGCCACCGAGTCAAGGGAACGAACGACATGGGGCTCAGCGATCGGTACCCGCGCGGGGAACGAATGTACGGTGACTGGAATCGCCGGCTGGGCATGGCTCTTGCCGTTGGATGCTCCGTTGGTGGCGGATGCGTTTTCGGCAGCAACACCGCCGCGGCCGCTGCGCGCGATACCCGTCTCCTCCAGCTGTTTCTCCTGCTTGGGTTGACGCTTGCGCGTGCGCTGCCTGTCTTTGTACCGCGTTGCCTGGGTTTCGGCCTTCACCAGCGCGTCGCGCAATGCGGTCTCCATGCTGGTGCTCGATTCGCACAGAGCAACCAGGGTGCAAGCACGGGTTTTGACCGTGACTTCGGCGATCTGCCGATATTTTTCCGCGGTCAGAACCACATGGGCGCTGGTGATTTTGCCCAGGATCTTTGCGATGCGTTCAATTCCCTCTTCCGCTAGCGTACGCAGTGGCTTGGTGATCGCCACCTGCCTGCCCGTGCATTCAACCGGCATGCTGAAGCTCCTGAGATGCCCGATTCTATAGCATTTTTTCTGTCACTGTGGTTGGATGCTGGACTTAACTCAATCGCGCACTCGGCGTTGATGGGTGCTGGGGATGCGCAGATCTTCGCGGTATTTGGCCACCGTGCGGCGGGTGACGTCAATGCCCTGGGCTTCCAGCATGCTGGCGATCAAATCATCGGTCAAGGGCTTCCGCGGATCTTCTTCATCAATCAATTTCTTAACTTTGCGTTTAAGCAGCATGAGCGGTGTGCTGCCTCCCTCCGGCCCATGGACACCTTCGGAGAAAAAGAAGCGAAGTTCAAAAACGCCTTGCGAAGTGTGCACATACTTGCTGGAGACCGCCCGGCTCACGGTCGAAGGATGAACCCCGATTTCTTCCGCAACTTCCTTGATCATCATCGGCTTCAGAGCGTCCACACCGCGCTCCAGGAAGTCGCCCTGGCGGCGCACGATCGCCTCGCAGGTTCTTAGGATCGTGTTCTTGCGCTGCTCGATGTTGCGCATCAGTTGCAGCGCGGAGCGGTAACGCTCTTTGACGTACTCTTTTACGTCTCTTTCGGTGCCTTCCTGCGACAGCAGTTTGCGATAGCCGTGGTTGAGGCGCAGGGTAGGCAGATCTTCCTCGTTCATGACTACGACAAACTCGCCGCCTCGCTTGACGAACGCCACATCGGGCTCGATCAGCCGGGCATCGGAGCGATTAAATCGCTGGCCAGGACGAGGATCGAGAGTGCGAATGAAGTCGATGGCGTGCTGGATGGCGTCGGGCTGCGCGCTCAGAGCCTTGGCCATCTCGCGCAGGTCGCGCTTCTGCAACAGCAACAAATGCTGATCGACGATGCGCGCTGCCAGCGAAAACACCTGCAATTTGTCCTCGTGCAGGCCTAACGCGTGAGCGGCTTCAACTTCTCCCCCATTGGCGTCGCGTGCGCGTGCCGCCCGGTGGCGTTCCAGCTGGAGTTGAAATTCGCGCCGCTGCGCCTCGATCTGCACCAGCAGGCATTCGCGCAAGCTGCGCGTGGCCACGCCCACAGGATCGAGATTCTGCACCAGGTGCACTGCTTCCGCCAGAAGCTCGAGGCTGCGCCAGGCGCGGCAGCGGAAGCAGGGTCATACTCACGCTCGAAGCCCGCCAACAATTCCTCATCCCCGGCCAGCAGATAGCCGTCCTCATCCAGGTTGCCCACCACATATTCGGCGGCGGCGCGCAGGTCCCGGCTCGAGATTCAGCGAACCCAGCTGCCAGAAGAGGTGATCGGTCAGGGTGCTGGGCTGGGAAAGGAAATTTTCAAAGGAGGGCTTGTCGGTTTGCTCAAAGCCGTTGGGCGTGCGAAAGCCGGGATCGAGATAATCCTGGAAGTAGGAGCCGAAGTCGATCTCATCAAACGGATCGCTCTTGTCGCGCTCTGCCTGGGCTGCGACCTCTTCTACGCTTCGCTCGCGCTCCGCCTCTCTCAGGGCCACGTCATCAATGAGGGGAACGCTCTCTTCCAACTCCTCCAGCACCGGATTCTCAACGATCTCGGTGTTGATCAGCTCCTTCAGCTCCAGCTTGTTGAGCGCCAGCACGCTGACCATCTGCATCAGGCCAGGCGTCAGAATCTGCCGCTGCGCAACCTTCAAGCTGAGCTTTGGTTGTAGAAGAGCCATGGTCTTCACCGCATCAACAGCTTAGGGCCTTAGTTTACCTTTTCTGAGCCCCAATGGTGGAAGGCTTTTCGTCGGCCGAAGTGCGACAAACGTGCAGGTGTCGTTACGTTGGTGCGAACCTGGTGCATTTCAGTTGACAGAAGTCAACTCTGTCGTGCCCACTGATGGTCGAAAAAGTGGCACCGACTTCGCGCGATCAGCACTAGTTCAGGGAAAACCCCTCACCCAGATAAACCCGGCGCACTTCAGGATCTTTGCCCAACTGCTCCGGGGTTCCGGTGCGGAAGATACGCCCTTCATTGATGATGTAGGCGCGGTCGGTAACGGAGAGTGTCTCGCGCACATTGTGATCGGTGATCAGAACCCCGATCCCACTCGCTTTCAGGTCGAAGATGATCTCCTGCAAATCGAGTACAGCGATCGGATCGATGCCGGAAAATGGCTCGTCGAGCAGGATGAACGAGGGCTGGATGCAAAGACAACGGGCAATCTCCACCCGGCGCCGCTCGCCGCCGGAAAGCGCGTAGCCGCGGGTCTTGCGTATATGGCCCAGATTCAATTGGTCCAGCAGCTTCTCCGTGCGGGCGCGTCTGCACTTCAAGCGAAATCGACTGCACTTCGAGCACGGCGAGAATGTTCTCTTCCACCGTCAGCTTGCGAAAAACCGATGGCTCCTGGGGCAGATAGCTGATGCCATACTGCCGCGCCCGCAGATACATGGGAACGCGCGTGATATCCACTATCATCGACAAAAACCTGCCCGGCATCGGGAGCGATGAGACCGACAATGATGTAAAAGCTGGTGGTCTTGCCGGCGCCATTGGGGCCCAGCAACCCAACCACTTCGCCCTGGCAGACCTCAAGGTTTACGCCCCGAACCACCTGACGACCCTTATAAGACTTGCCGATTTCGTCTGTACTAAGTTTTTGCATTCATTTCGTAACACGGGTCTGAGTCACTGCTTTGGAAGCACCGCCACTCACCATGACGCTATCATCGCGATCATTGAAAATCAACGCATTGCCGGTTACTGTTCCGCGCGCCTGATCAGTGAGACGCGGCGGCGCGGCGGCGGTTCCGGTCAGCAAGAAATTTGCCATCCGGCGCGGTGTACTTGAGTTCCTCACCGGTCCCTTTGCGGCCGGGCTGTTCCAGTTCGCACGCCGCCCCGGGCGACGATTTTCGAGACCTGGCTGCCTTGCGGCGCCTGTGCCTGGCGCTCGGGGGCGTCTTGGCGGCACGTGGGACTGAAGTAGACGTCCATAAAACTCGAGTGCACGAGCGCCGGTGGGAGTCTGGGCCACTACCGCACCGCTGAAAACAGCTTTGTGCTCGTTGTCGGCGTAGAAGAGAGTGCGGCTCTGCAGACGAACGACAGACGGGGATGCGGCGGGCTTCTTGGAGGGACTCGGGGAACTGGTAAAGACAGCGTTCACCGCTGTGGCGTCGCCGCCTGGCCCGTGCGCGGAAAGCGTTGCGTGCGCCCGGGAAAGCTCCAGTACCGGCGCGGAAACAGAATCGCTTCCCTGCCACAGGCGAGCCGGTGCGCCGGCGTTCCGTAAAAGGTGGTGAGATCTGTTGCGTGGTCGAGATGTGCATGATCGGCGACCACGTGCACCGGCGGCCAGTTCCGGTAAAGGCCATGTTGGCTGTCCGTTCGCCTGGCGATAGGTCGCCTTGACACCCCGGTGGCGTTGGCATTCCCGGTGGTGCGTTCCATTCCATCGATGATGCGCGCTCAATTCCCCATTGTCTTCCGAATGCGTGGGTTTCCGGACAACTGCATTACCTGGGTAGCGGCGTCATACGCGGCACGCTCGGCGGTGGCGGTGGTCGCAGCCGGAGTCTGGCCCGCCGGCGGCGCCGCGGCGCTTGCTGGACCAACGTCACGTTTCCCAGCTGAACCGCAGACTTGCAGTTGCGCTGCCGGCTGCGGCGTCGGAGGCGCTGCCTTTCTTTGGCGGCCTGGTTCCGGCTTCGTGGGAGCAGGCGGAGCGAAGGTGAGCAGCAGGTTATCGCCCTTGCTGCTCTGCGTCACCCCGTTGGGGCTGACGGTGACCAGACTGGTGTGGCCGGTCCCGCGCAGGCTGGAGAGAACTTCTCCGTCGACCAGCGTGGCAAGGAGTTGATCGCCTTGCACGGTCGTGTCCTCGGGCGGAGTTTTGGCATAGATGCTGTGCACGTTCAGCCGCGCGCCCCCAGCGGCAAGAATGTGGTTGGCCTTCGGGCTGCGGTCCGGCCCGGACACAAAGTCAATGTCGATTTGCGAGGCCTGCACCTGGCGGGTGGTGGATTCCGGCGCGTTTTGCTTGGCCTTGCCGGCCGTTTTTACGGTGTCGACCTGGGGCAACTTCTCCTCGTCGACCAGGGAGACCGCGTCGCGCAACTGCGCGTGCCGGATGGTCGCCTGAGGGCCCAACAACAATGTGCCCGAGGAAGCCGATCCATGAAGCAGGCGGGCCGCATTATTGGCCACGTAGAGCACCCCGCCATCCACGATGGCCTGCTGCGGCTCGCTCTTCGGGCCCAGATCAACATGCGCCATCCGGGTATTGATCTGCTGGCCGTCACTGCCGGTGAGAATCACATGCCCTTCCGCCTGGACCTGATAGGCCGACCCGTCGGCACGGAAGGAAACGGTGGCCTGATCGGAGGAGCTGTGACTATCGGCATAGTCGGTCACGTCCTGAAGCAGGTAGAGCAGCCTGCTGTTGCGATCGAATTGCGCATGATGGGCGCGAACGGCCAGCGGATTTCCTCCTACGCTGGAATTGAAAGCAACGTCGGCGGCCAGGATCACGATTCCGGTTTGCGAGTCAAAGCTCGCGCCGGTCGCGCTGCCGGCGGCTTCGGCCAGGCGGAACTCGATCCTTTCCGTAGTGCTGGCGAGCCCGGTCTGCTTGTTGAACACCAGGCCCGAGGTCTTGACGTGGACCGTATTCTTGCTTTCGCCTTCGTCGGTGGAGGCTTTGCCGTCTTGCGGTTAGGATTCGCCGTTCCCTGAAAATCGATCTGGACTTCACCCATGGCGCGGGCGATGCCGTGGACCGGATCCCAATCGAAGTCGCTGCCGTAGATGCGGTTTGCTGGTGCTCCCTGGGCGCCGTACAGGGTGATGCTCACGTCGTGCAGTTCGGCGTGGCCGTCACTCTTGTACTGCACCGCCTTGGAGGCGTGGAGGGTGTAGAGCGTGTGGCCGCCTCGCGACTCCGAATGGGTAAACCCGTCGGTGGACTGCTGGATGGAGGATCCCAATCCAGTCCGGCAGGTCATGGCCGAGACGGCGGCCCTGCCATCGCCCATAGACAAAAAAAGCCGCGATGGCGGCGACCAGGCCCCCGGCGAGGACCAGGATCCAGGTGCGCAAGCTGGCTGGGGTCACCCTGTTTGCCGGGCCCACTGCACTGGATAAGGCGGAACGCCCATAGTCCTCATCTTCTCACCCTGATATATCGGCCGCTGAGCAGCTAAGAAGCTTTAAGATGAGGAGATGGCTGACCGGTTGTATCTGAGTCTTTGGTTCCCCAATTTTCGTCTTGCAGCGCTCGCTCCGGCGATTGTTTCGGTGCTGAAGCAGTTTGGCGAGTGCAGGCCGGCCGCCGCGGGTGCACGCTGCCGCCGCTTACCCCATTTCCTGGAACGAGACACCGTTTTACCAGAGGATTTACGAGGAAGACGAAGTGCAGGAGTCCGCGCCGGAGCAAGCGGTGGCCGAGGCTACACGAGATTCTGCATGACGACTTCGCTTACGAATTTGAGATCACCTGGGATTTGTGGGTAGCGGAGACCGTGGGCGGACTCGATCCGACCTGGAAACAGGAAGCGGTGATGGTGCGCGTGGTTGGCTTCGGGCCGCAGTTCGATGAGGGCGCCTATGAGCAGAATGGGCAGGTCCGGGTGGATTTTGGGCTGGACACGCCCTTTTTGCTGGAAGAGGTCGAACTGGACCAGGTTGGCGCGGAGCACATCAAGCGCAATGTGCAGAAGCTGGTGGAAGTCACCAACGCAATCCAGGAAAACTGCGGGATCAGCAGCCGGTTGTTGTGGTCGGATTCAGGTGAGAACCTGGCCCAGAAACTGATTGCCCGGCTGCAGCGGGTCAATTAGGGGCGTGGATTTCTCTGCTTCTGCACTTCAGTCGTGCCACAGTCGCGCAAAATGATCTGGGCTTGAGAACCGCAAGTGCCTTCTGCAGCTCTGTATTTGCACTTCAGAATTTGGGAAGCCCGAGGGGCGCACCGCAGATCCCTCCGCTCCGCTACGCTCCGGTCGGGATGACAATCCATCTTGGAGACGATACTTGGCGTTCCCAAACAAAATTGTCATCCCGAGCGAAGCCGAGGGATCTGCGGGGCGCCCCTCGGGCTTCCCAAATTCTGGAGTGCTCACGCAGACACTAACGCCCAACTTTGTTTAGGCCCTTTACGGCACGGCTGAAGTCGCGCCCTGATACAAAGCAAGGTCTAGTTCTGTGCGTGCTGAATGTAGCCGTGGCGTACATCCGCTCCGCTCACCCAGAAGATGACGTCTTCGGCCATGTTGGTGGCGTGATCGGCGATGCGCTCCAGGCTGCGGGAAATGAACAGCAGATTGACGGCGGATCGGGCGGCGCTCGAATCCTGGGCAATGCACTCGAGAAGCACGGCCTTGGCCCGGCGGTTCATCTCATCGACCGCGTCATCCATCGCCAGCACGCTGCTGGCAAGTTCGGCATCCCGCTCGGCGAGCGCCTGCAGCGCCTTGCGGACCATGGTCATCGACAATTCCGCCATGCGCGGAATATCGACTGGGAAATCGCATGGCTGGCTTCCGGCAAGTTCTTCGGCCAGCAAAGCAATGGTCATCGACTGGTCGCCCACCCGCTCCAGATCGGAGTTGATCTTGATGGCGGCGAGAACAAACCGCAGATCCACCGCCATGGGCTGCTCCATCGCCAGAAGATCGAGCGCCATCTGGTCGATTTCGCGCTCCGAGCGGTTGATGATTGCCTCGTTCATGCGCACGTTGGCGCAGGCGGAAAGCTCTCCGCGGCAGTGCGCGTCCAGCGCAAAGCTTAGTGTCTGTTCTGCCACGCCGGCCATCTGCAGAAGGCGTTCACGAAGGCTCTCGAGTTTCTGATGAAACGAGATGCGGGTCATTGGTCAAGCCTCCTGAATGAAATTCTCCTTTTTTGCCCTATGCCGGGTCTTCTAGGAGGGTCTACATCGTGCAAATTGCTACGATCCGTTGCAATAATATACGCTTTTAACATTCTATTAACATATCTGTTTTGGTATAGCGATCACGCGCAAGTTGTACCAGGACCGGATTGATCCTATCGACGGTCGGACTAGCCGGAGACGATCTCGGAGAAATCTGCGATGCGGGAAAAATCGCTGAGCACCGAGGCAATCAGCGCCAGCCGGTTCTTGCGCAGATGGGCCTCCGGCGCCATGACCATGACTTGGTCAAAAAAGCTGTCGATCGCCGGGCGGAGAGTCGCGATACGTTCGAGGGCCTGCGGATATTCCTGCCGGGCGCGAAGGGCCTCCACCTGGGGCGCAACCCGGAGCTCTCCGCGTACAAGTGTTGCTCGGCGGCCTCGGTGAGATCTTGGCTGGCAATCGGTGTTTCCGTAGCGTGTCCTGTTTCTCGTCCGCCTGGCGAAGGATGTTCTTGATCCGCTTGAACGCGGTGGAGATGGCAACCAGATCGTCTGACCCGCGGACCTGGGTGAGAGCCTGAGCCCGGGCCACGGCGTCCGTCACCGTGGTGAGCCCGGTTGAGAGCACGGCGTTGACCACGTCATAGGCATAGCCGCCGCACTTCGCGGAGGTAGAAGTCGAGACGCTCCTTGAGAAACACTGCCAGCGCACCGGATCTCTCTGCGAACGGGCGCGGGCAATGCTTCCGTGGCCATGGACTCGAGTTCCGCGACGGTAAGGGGCAGGCCCGACTCGGCAAGGATTTTGACCACTCCGTTGGCGGCGCGGCGAAGCGCGAACGGGTCTTTGGATCCACTGGGCTGCAAGGCCGATGGCGAACATCTCCGCAATGGTCATCATGCGGTCGGCCAGGCCCAGGATCTGCCCTTCCACCGTTGCGGGGATGGGATCTTCGACTGAAGCCGGAATGTATTGGGAGTAGATGGCCTGAGCCACCGCTTCTCCCAGTCCCTGAGCGCGGGCATAGAGTCCGCCGACGATGCCCTGCAGTTCGGTAAATTCCTGGACCAGCTCGGTGGTGAGATCGGTCTTGGCAAGCAGCACGGCCTGTTCGAGCGCTGCCTGGTCAAGCTGCAATACCCTGGGCCGCCAACGCGGCGGCCAGGGCCTTGGCCATGAGCAGGTTGCTTTCGGTCTTGCTGAAGTAGCTGCCAAGATCCCTTTGGAAGGTGACCGTCTTAAGTTTTTCGACCCGCTGACCGGAGAGGGATCTTCTGATCGTAGTTCCAGAAGAAGCGGGCATCGTTGAAGCGGGCGCGCAGGACGCGCTCATTGCCATGGCGGATGATGGCCATGCCCTCGGCGTCGACTTCGGTATTCAGCACGGCCAGAAAATGGGGCGCCAGAGCGTGCTGCTGATCTTCGACAGCGAAGTATTTCTGGTGGTCACGCATCACGGTGACCAGAACTTCTTCCGGCAAGCGCCAGGTATTCGGGGTCGAAGTTGCCGAGACAGCACGCCCGGCCACTCCGTCAGGTGGGTGACCTGCTCCACCAGGGCTTCGTCTTCACGCCAGCGCGCGCCAGGGAGCGTGCGAGTGGCGGCATCGAGGGCCTTTCGGATGCGGTGGCGGCGCGCCTCGACATCGGCCATGACAAAGGCTGCCTCGAGCGCCGCGGGATAGTCGGCAGGGCGGGCGATGGGGACCGGCTGCTCCCCGATGGAGGACGCGATGGCCATAGCTGACATTGGCGGCGCGAATGCCGGCAAACTCCAGCGGAACCACGGCTTCGTCCAGCAGGCAAAGCAGCCAGCGGAGCGGGCGGACAAAGCGCTCCGGCTTATCGGGCCGCCAGTACATGGTCTTGGGCCAGGAGAGCGCGCCAATTTCCTGGGGCAGCGATTCGCTGAGAACCTTCCCGGCGCTCTGCCCTGGCCGATGAACAGTGGCGGCGGCGTATTCCCCTTTAGGCGTGGTGATCTTTTCGAGCGAGGAGACCGGAGACGCCGGCTTTTTTGGCGAAGGCCTGTGCCGCCGGGCCCGGCTGCCCACCGGGAAAGGCAGCTTTCCAGGAGGGGCCGGTCAGCTGTTCCTGCAGTCGAGCTGCTGCGCGAGCACGCCTGCGACGCGCACGCCAAGCCGTCGCGGAGTGGAGTAGCTGATGACTTGGCTAGCCGGCGAGTCCAGCAAGCGCTGGCGGATGAGGAGGGCCTCTACCCGGCGCGCCAGTTCGGCTTCCGCCGCCGCGATCATGCGGGCCGGGATTTCTTCCAGTCCTATTTCCAGTAACAGCTCAGCCATGCGACTCCCGCGCGATCATCTGCGAGTAGGCCTTGGCGACGCCGACGGCGAGGACGCGGATGCGGGCGATGATGCCGACGCGCTCGGTAACGGAGATCGCGCCCCGGGCATCGAGCAGATTGAAGAGGTGCGAGCACTTGAGGCAGAGATCGTAGGCAGCCAGAACCGGAAAGCGGCGCCGCTCGCGAGCTGAGATCCTCCGGCTGCTGCGCGGCGCGGCTCAGCAGTTGCTGGCACTCCGCCTCGTAGAGGCGCAGGTGCTCCCAAAGCTTCTCGACATCGGCGTCCTCGAAGTTGTAGACGGAGAACTGCACCTCTTCCAGGTGCCGGACCTCGCCATAGGTTACTGGCCTGCGGAGTGCGCGCCCAGACCACGTCGTAGACGGAGTCGACATCTTGCAGAAAAGCAGCGATGCGCTCCAGGCCGTAGGTGATCTCCGCGGAGATGGGATCGAGGTCAAGGCCGCCACACTGCTGGAAGTAGGTGAACTGGGTCATCTCCAGGCCATCCAGCATTACCTGCCAGCCGATGCCCCAGGCGCCCAGCGTGGGCGCCTCCCAGTTGTCTTCTTCAAACTTGAGGTCGTGCTGGCGAAGGTCAATGCCGATGGCGGCGAGCGATTCGAGATAGATCTCCTGCACATTGACCGGCGGCGGTTTCAGCACGACTTGAAACTGCGTGTGCTTGAAAAGCCGGTTGGGATTCTCGCCGTAGCGGCCATCGGCGGGACGGCGGGAGGGCTGGGCATAGGCCACGGAGAACGGCTGCGGATCAAGAACGCGGAGAAAGGTCTCCGGCGACATGGTGCCGGCGCCTACCTCCACATCGTAAGGCTGTTGCAAGACGCATCCACGCTCGGCCCAAAAGGTTTGCAGACGAAAGAGGAGTTCCTGAAAGGTAAGAGCGCTGGTTACTTGCAGTGCCACGGTTGGATTCTAAACCAAGCGCTTCAGCTAAACTGGTGTGCCCGTCGATTCAAGAAGGAGTCTGCCATGCAAAGCCGTATCGTCGGCACCACCTTGCCGGTTCTCGAGTTCACCCTGGAGCCCAACGAGTCTGTGATTTCAGAAGCCGGTGAGCTCTCCTGGATGAGCAGCTCCATCCAGATGCAGACGCACACGCAATTTGGCGGAGGAGGCGGATTCTTCGGCGCGCTGAAAAGAGTGGCGGGCGGAGGGAGCCTGTTCATGACGGAATACCGCGCCATGGGTGGCCGGGGCGAGATTGCCTTTGCGACCCGGGTTCCCGGGCACATCCAGCCGGTGCAGGTCGGTCCGGGAATGGAGTACCTGATCCACCGCCATGGCTTTCTCTGCGCGACGTCGCAGGTTTCAGCTCGGGGTTGGCTTCCAGCAGTCGCTGGGTGCGGGGGTCTTTGGCGGAGATGGATTTCTGCTGCAGAAGGTGACCGGACAAGGGGCTTGCTGGATCGAGTTGTCGGGGGAGTTGGTGGTCAAGGACCTGGCGGCGGGAGAGACGTTGCGCGTTCATCCCGGGCACGTAGGAGCCTTCCAATCCAGCGTTTCCTTTCAGATCACCAGGATTGCGGGAATCAAGAACATGATCTTCGGCGGAGACGGAATCTTTCTCGCCGCGTTGACCGGGCCGGGCCGGGTTTGGCTGCAGACTCTCCCCATCTCCAAGTTGGCCCACCAGCTCATGCAGTACATGCCTTCCGCCGCGAGAGAGCGAACAGAGGGCGGGGTTGTCGGCGGTATTGTGGGCTCGCTGCTAATAATGGGTGAGTGTAGAAAAACATTTCCACGAGAGGTCCAGCTGAACCGCAGATCCCTCGGCTTCGCTCGGGATGACCAAAGGGGACGGCGACGCTTCCATTGAGCATCTGGTTGGTGGATAGAAGGAAGCAGCAGGTCCCGACCGGAGCGTAGCGTAGTGGAGGGACCTGCTGTTCCGTTTCTTAGGAGCCAGCCCAGCCGTGACAGCGCGGCGACGGTGGTGAGTTTTCGCTCCAGGTGGCGCTCCAGACTTTGAATGGCGAAGCGGCGAAGGTCGGCGCCGCGGCTGCGCGGCCAGGATTCGGCCGCAAAGGCAGAGGCCGGCGAGCGGAAGATGCGAACCGCCAGAATTTGCGAATCCGGGGTCAGCGTGGCGCCGTGAGAACCGTTCTCTCCCATCTGCCGGTGCTCGACGCAAACCAGACCATCGGAAAAAAAGTGAAAATAGGCAGGCTGGCCGGCGAGCGAAGCGCCGCAGAACAGGCAGCGGCTCAAATCCGGAAGCCAGCCCATGAGACGCGTGGTCCAAAGGGCGAAATACGTGATCGGCATCCAGATGTGATCGACCCGGGTCTGCTCCAGCACCGAGAGCAGCAGGCGGAAGACCACGTCGTGGGGATCGTGGTCAGGGAGCGTCTGCTCCAGAACCTCGGCGAAAAAGGCCAGGGCGGCGGCCCGCGCATAATCGACCGGCTCGGCCAAAGGTGAGTGGAGAATGTCGAAAGAGTCGAGACGCACCAGTTCCTGGCTGGGCTTCTCAGCGTAGTGCGCGCGAACGTGGGTCATCGGCTCGAGCGCGCCGCCGAAACGGCGGCGCGACCTGGCCGCTGACTTGGCTACACCCTTGATCTTTCCGTAGTCCCGGGTGAAGAGCGAAACGATCTGGTCGGCTTCATGAATGGGCCAGGTTCGCAGGACAACAGCTTCCACCTGGTGAACGATCATGGCCGTCCGAGCGCGACCGCGCCCGCGCAGCCTAGCGGCCGAAGTGGGCGGAGTTCTTGTCAGCAAAGCTCGACCACTTTTCCGGCAGGTCGTCTCCGGCGAAAATGGCCGACACCGGGCAGACCGGAACACAGGCGCCGCAGTCGATACACTCCACCGGATCGATGAAGAGTTGATCGGTCTCGGCATATTTCGCTTCATCCTTCTTGGGATGAATGCAGTCTACCGGGCAGGCATCGACGCAGGCTGTGTCCTTGGTTCCGATGCAGGGTTCTGCGATCACATAAGTCATAAGTACCGATCTCCCGAAGGCGAATAATTGAAAACAAATTGTACAGCAGGAATGGCAGCGCAACACGCGCGACGTTGCTCATTAGCGCGCCAGACGCTTCGTGCGGCGAATTCGGCGGGCGTGGGCACCGGCTCGATGCCGCGGCCCGCAAACATGTCTTCAAAGAAGCCCAGGATCTCGTCTGTGACCAGGCCATTGGTGGCCAGAACCTCCTGGCTATCGAGACGAAACGGCGTGCGGTCAAAGCGCAGCATGGCGCCGCCCGCCTCCAGCACCAGCAGCGCGCCCGCGGCGGTATCCCATGGGTTGAGATTGAATTCCCAAAAGCCGTCCACCCGGCCGGCCGCGCTATAGGCCAGGTCGAGCGCGGCCGCGCCGGCCCGGCGCACGCCGTGAGAACGCAACGTCAGCTGCTGGTAAAAGTGGATGTTGGGATTCATGTGCCGCTTGTGGCTGGGAAAGCCGGTGGAGAGCAAACTCTCCTGCAAGTGCGCGGTAGGCGACACATGCAGGCGGCGCCGGGCAGCTGAAGACCTCAGCAGCCAGGCTCCCCGTCGCCTTTTCGGCGGCGAACAGTTCGTCGTGAACAGGAGCGTAGACCACGCCCGCCACAATTTCTCCATCCTGATCCTGCGCCAGTCCTGGAGGCCGATGTTCGAGGCCGAGCGAAACATTGAAGAACGGGAATCCATGAGAAAAATTGGTCGTGCCGTCGAGCGGATCGACATACCACCGATACGCGCGCTCCAGCCCGGAGCGGGTTCCCTCTTCGCCAAAATGCCATGTTCGGGAAAGTGCTCGTTCAGCCGGCTTACGATGAGTTTTTCCGATGCCCTATCGGCTTCCGTCACCAGGTCTACGTCGCCCTTATATTCCGTGGCGACGCCGCGCTCGAAGTAGACCGCGGAGGAGTTCCCCGGCTTCCAGCGCAATGCCGCCGCGCCGGCGGCAAAACCAAGATCAAGCTGGCCGGGAAAGTCGTTCAAGGCGCACCGTTCGTCGCCGTTGCTGCGCACGTTGCGCGCGGCGGCCGCGTTCGCTGATGGTCCGGATCTGATGCTTGTAGATGAACAGATTGGGTAGTCCTTCACGGGTGAGCCGGATCATGGTGTCGTCGAAATACTCGATCCACCCGGAAACGCTCTCGCCATCCCGTAGTTTTACGTTCACTTTCACCTGCTTCTCGCTCAAAAAGCGCAGGTAGAGCGTCTCCTGGCCGGTTTCGCCAAGAGGCGGCTCCTTCTTTCCCCGACGGGATGGATTCTGGCTTGCCATGTTGTGAATGATAACTGCATAGAGAGATGCCGGAATCAGTCCCGGTGGATGCTACGCTAGAAATCCACGTGCGCCCGCACGCCCGGGAACGATCACGGGACCCCGGTCGCGATTGTAGCCGGGATTGTTGACAAAGGAGAGTTGCGCCGCCATGTAAAGGCCGCTGATCACGTGCAGCGTTGTAATACGTCTCGCTGACCACTTCGCGTCCGTAATTCAGCTGGCCATCCCCGAGGATGAATCCCAGGCCGCCCAGGGCGAGGTACTCCGGTGCTTGTTGCTGATGCCGCCGGTTTCAAAGGCGCTTCCGATCTGGTCGTCCTTTCTGCCCCAGGCGTCGCCGGAGAGTTCGCAGCCAAACGCCAGGGTGCTGTTCATCTCGGTATAGGCGAACGACTCATGATGGCCCTCATTCCATCCGGCGCGCAGAAAGACGCGGAAGTTGGCGGGTAGCGCCTGCTCGACGTTGAGGCCGAAGCCTTGCTTCAAAGTACCCTGATGGCGATAGAGGGTGATGTCAGGAACGTGTTGACGTGCCGTTCAGGATACCCCGCGATGGCCTGCCCGTAGTCGCCCATGTTGGCGTGATTGAGATAAGCCAGGGGCCGAATGTGTGTATCCAGACCCTGAAACCATTGTGGCTTCCATTCCAACTCCAGGTTTTCCGCGCGCGCGCGGCGTAGATCGGCTTCAAGATTCGATGCCATTGGCCACGGTCGGCATCAGCGCTTCCCCAAAGCGCGCTTCGAATTTTGGTCCGGCATAGCTGAGAATCGCGGCCACGGTATAGCCGCGGGTGTTGGCAGCGTAATCGTAAGCGCCATTGTTATCGATGGCCCAATTGGTGAACTGCAGATGACTGTCACTGCCTACCGAATTGTTGTCGAAGAAATCGACCAGGCCCATCTTGCCCATGGTGAATTCGATCCGCCGCCGGGGAATCGACTCCTGCAGATAGAAAGGGTTGGGCTGTTCTTCGATCCGGTCCGCGGTCAACGGGAAGGTGTGGTGGATAAAATAGCGCGCGGCATAGACGCCCTGGCCCAGGGAGGGATTGCGCACCACGTCAAGATTGGCGAACGCCGCAATCCCCAGGGCCTGGCTTAGACCCTTGCCCCCGGCCTCCTCCGCATCGAAGATGAATTCAGTCCAGCGGGCGAGCTTGACTCCCGTGTAAAGCGTCAGGACGCGTGAGAGCGCAGTCGTTTCCACCCGGCTCTGGAAACTGTTGGTCCCGGCGTAGGGCGAGTGGAACGGGGTATGCGCCTGAAAGATGAAGTTGGCCTGCCCCGAGATCCAAATGCGGTCGGCGATGAGGTGATGCAGAAAGACGGCGGGGTTGTCCTGATCGTCGGACTGATCCGCCTCTCGTTGGTTGATGTGCGGCAGCGATTCACGGCTGGGCGGAGTTGGAGGAATCGGCGGATTCTGGTGGCCAGAAACCTGTGGCTGGGGCGTATCGGGCAACTCGGCCCTGACCGGGAGCGCCGGTGAGCACAGGTATATCGCAAAGAACAACGGCCAAAGACGCATCCAGACTCCGCGAAGAATTGAGAACCTCGCAAGAGGTTAATTGACAGAACCGTAACAAATGTCACGGGGGGTTGAATTCTTTTGGGCAGTTTCGGTGTGGCGGCTGAAATTAGGCCAAGAATAATTGCGTAAAAAGCGCGATCGGCCTCGGATCGGGGTCCTGAAAGAGGCCACAGCAGGTCCCTCCACTGCGCTACGCTCCGGTCGGGATGACACTGCTGTTTGGGAGCGCTATGTTTCGTTGCCAAGATGAGGTGTTTTTCGACCGGAGGAATGATGGGCCTGCGGCCCACCCAAGGCGATGAAAATCGCCTTCTGTCCAGCAACCGCTATCATGGAAGCGTCGCCCTTTCCTTTGTCATCCCGAGCGAAGCCGAGGGATCTGCGGTTCCGCGGACCTCTCTTGGAAATGTTTTTCGACCGAAGCGTAGCGCAGTGGAGGGACCTGCTGTGGCCTTTTCTCAGGGCAAGGGCGATGGATAATAGCCAGGCCGATTACGGATTACGTAGCCTGCGGTGTCCGGGCCGCGCAGCTTGACGGAAATACTGCGAAAGGCGCTTCCCGAACGATTCGACGGATAGTAGCCAAGCAGGTATTGCGTCCGCAGGTCTTCCGATAATTGGGCGAAGGTTCTTTCGAGCGAAGAGGAATCGGCGTAGTAGTACTTGCCCCCGGTTTGCTGGGCCAGGGTAATCAGGGCGTGCTCTCCGGCCAGGTCGCGGCCGGCGCTGGCATAGATGGGCACATCGATGATGGGGTAGACCATGACTTCGCCGCGGAGAGCCTGTTCGAGCGCCATGTCATAGGTGGTGCCCTTCACCGTGTTGCCGCCGTCGGAGATGATGACCAGCACCTTGCGGCCGGAGCGCGGAGCCAGGCTCTGCGCCGCGAGATAGACGCCACTGTAGAGCGCCGTGGCCGCGCCTCGTCCCATGTCGTTCAGCCCGCGGTCGACGCGCCCGGCATTGTTGGTGAAGAAGACAACCTCCCGCACATTGTCGGCAAATTCCATGAGGTCAAGATGGTCGACCGGACGCAGCAATGAATGCACAAAGTGCTTTGCGGCCTCCTGCTCCAGACCGAGATCCTTATGCACGCTACCGCTGGTGTCGATGGCAAGGACGATCTCCAACGGCAGCTCGGACTGGCGCTCGAAGACAGCGATCTTCTGCGGGTGTTCATCCTCGGAAAGGACAAAAGCATCCCGGCTCAGTCCCGGGACAGGTGCGCCCTTGTCATCGGTAACATTGACGAAGACATTCACCAACCGGACATTGACACTGATGGTCGGCGCCTGGGCAAAGCCGCAAAGGGTAAAGGTAAAGCAGATGGCCGCGCAAAGTGATTTCACTTCTCCACCAACGCGGATGGAAACGGTTCGCCATCGGCCCATACCGCCCCATCTTCAAAGTGTTCCTTTTTCCAGATGGGCACGGTTTTCTTGAGCGTGTCGATGAGCCAACGGCAAGCCTCGAATGCCTGAGCACGATGGGCGGAAGATACGGCAATGAGCACGCTGGTTTCGCCCACCTCGAGCCGGCCCAGGCGATGCACCATGGCCACCTGGCGCACGCCATGCGTGGCGATGGCCTCCTGTGCCAGGGCCTGCATCTGGCGCAGAGCCATCTCCTGATAAGCCTCGTAGACCAGGCACAGGGTGCGCCTTCCCCGGGTGTGATTGCGGACAATGCCGTCGAACACCACCACAGCACCGTCCTCCCCCTGCTTGATGTCCCTTACCAGGGACGCCGAATCAATGGGATCGGTAACCAGAGCGATGACAGGGCCGGATCCACCGCTGACCGGAGGCAGCAGCGCAACTTCATCTCCGTCGCGCAGCAGGCAGCCACTCGGCGCATAGCTCTGGTTTACGGCGATGGCCAAGGTTGACCATAACTTTGGCTGCTGGGGGAACAGTTCGCGGAAGTGTCGAAGGACGGCATCCACGGTTGCTCCCGAGGGCAGGTCGAGCGTCTGGCTCTCGCTCGATAGAATCTCCTTCAGCACTCCAAAGAACAGGACCGTAACGCGCATGGAAAGAGAATATCCGAAGGCCATCCCCTGATTTCCTGTTCCGGGTCTGACATCAGGTTAGACGCGGCCATCGATAAAATGGCGCTCCGAGGGATGACGCTCAGACCAGGACTGGGATGTTGGCGACTCCCGCGGTTCCAAAGACTCTGCGATAGCGGGCTATTTCTGCTCGCAGCCCGGTCGCTTTGGAGTAATTATCCGAAAGTTTCACTGCCGGCCGTCCATCGGTCTCCGTCATCTTGCAAATCAGGCTTGCAGGGTGGAATCCGTTTCTCCCCCCGGGATGGCAACCGCGAAAATCATTGGTCAAAAGAGTGCCCCAACCGGCGCTGAAACGAATGCGCCGGCCGGGAGTCCACTTGTTGGGGTCATTGAGGTCGGCCCCGCTGTGAAAATCCCTGGGCGCCAGGCCAGGCGCCATGGTTCCCATGAAATACGCATACAAGCCTAGTATGTCTTCGACGTCCATGGCGTCGGAGGCGATGATCAGCTTCTGCGTTGGGTCGCGGCCCCGCTGCTTCAGCCACTCGATGTATTCGTCACCCGCAACATACGGATCTTTGCTGTCGATGCGCTGCCCGGTCCAGTCGGCTGTCCAGTCCGGAGCGTCGGCCAGAAACTGGGTTGTACCGTAGGTGTCAGGCAACATGATGCGGATTTCGCGGCTATAAGTGCTTTGCCACAGCTCGAGAATGCGATACTGCGAACTTTTCAATTCCGCGTCGCTGGTGGCCATGGCAGCCAGCGCCATGGGCAGTTCGTGGGCATTGGTGCCAACTGCTTCCAGGTTGTGCTTGTAGGCCAGGTAGGTATTGGACGTGCCGGTGAAATGCTCGCCGAGGGCGGTGTTCATGGCCATGACGACGTATTCCTGCCATAAGAAACTATGCCTGCGCCGGGTGCCGAAGTCGGCCACCCTTAATTCGGGCACCCCGGTCAGCCGCTCGATCTTGCCCCACAGTTTGGCCTTGGCCTGGGCATAAAGAATGTCCAGCTCGAATTCACTCATACCCTTGAAAGCGGCGCGCGATTTCAGCTCGTTGAGGATGGAGAGTGCATAGATCTCCCACATCGTCGCTTCGGTCCAGAGCCCGTCGAACTCGAGGTGGAATTCTCCCTCCCGGACGGTGAGGCGGTAGCTGGAAAGGCGGAAACCGTGGTCCAGCCAGTCCAGGAAATCGGGCTCGAAGATGCCACGGCGGCCGAAGAACGTGTTACCGGCCAGCCAGATCAGCTCCGATTTCAGAAAGCGCAGGCTGCGCACGTGCTCCAACTGCTGTAGGACTTCTTCGCGTTCAATCACGTCGGCCAGGCGAATCGACGAAGATCGATTGCTCACCGAGAACGATACCTCAGTGGTAGGAAAATGCTTCCAGATGAACTGAAGCATCAGCAGCTTATAAAAGTCGGTATCCAGCAGGGATCGCACGACCGGGTCCAGGTCCCAGTTGTGGTTATGCGCCCGCTCCGCAAAATCAATGATCATCGATGTCCTTGAAAGGGCAACTCTGTTTTAGATGTTAGCGTGAGCGGGCGGGGGAGGGAAAAACTGGCGGTGGGGTGCGATACCTCGGTTGTCCAAAAACATTTCCACGGGAGGTCCGTTGAACTGCAGATCCCTCCACTGCGCTGCGCTCCGGTCGGGATGACACCTCTTTTTGAGACGCCAAGATTCCAATGCCTAAACAGAAGTGTCATCCCGACCGGAGCGTAGCGCAGTGGAGGGACCTGCTGTGGCTTTTCTCATAACCGGAGCGAAGTTTGGTGGAAAGATCTGCTGTTCATCCTCAAAAAGCAAAGGCCCGCTGGTTAGCGGGCCCTGTTTTAATTGGTCTTCAGGAATTAGACTTCGGCGTGTTCGATGATGCCTTCCCTTACTGCCTCGTCCTTCTTTTCTTCGCTTACGGACTTGGGCAGTGCTACGGCCAGGACGTCTTCTATGCGGCTGGCGTAGTGGATGCGCACGTTCTCGATCTGATCGGCGGTTAGGTCCTCCTCGACGCTCTGACGATTTTCCGCCGGCAGAATCACGTCCTGCACGCCGGCACGCTTAGCAGCCAGGAACTTCTCCTTAATCCCACCCACCGGCAACACGTTGCCGCTGAGAGTGATCTCGCCGGTCATCGCGGTCAGCGGACGAACCGGGGTGTCGGTCATCAGCGAAACCAGGGTAGTCGCCATGGTGACACCGGCCGACGGGCCGTCCTTGGGGATCGCTCCAGCAGGGACGTGGATGTGAATATCCAAATCCTTGGTGAAGTCTTCCTCGAGGCCGAGAGACGCGGCGTTCGAACGCACCCAGGTGAGCGCGGCCTGCATGGATTCCTGCATGACCTCGCCAATCTGGCCGGTCATCTTAAAGCCGCCCTTGCCCTTCATCCGGTTGGCTTCGATGAACAACACATCGCCACCGGCCGGAGTCCACGCCAGACCGACTGCGACGCCGGCACGCCGGGTACGCTCAGCCAGTTCGGTATCCACGCGCACCTTGATGCCGCCAAGGAACTCCTGAATCACCGCCTTGTCGACCACCAAAGTACCGGTCTTGCCCTCAGCAATGCGCCGCGCCTGTTTGCGGCAGACAGTGCTGATCAGCTGCTCCAGTTTGCGTACGCCCGCTTCCCGCGTGTAGTGACGCACAATGTAGCGAACGCCCTCTTCAGGAAATTCGATCTGCGGTTCGCCACCTTCCTTAGTCTCGATGCCGTTCTCCTTGATCTGCCGCGGGATGAGATAGCGAAACGCAATATGCGTCTTCTCATCCTCGGTGTAGCCGGACAGGTCGATGATCTCCATGCGGTCGCGCAGCGGCTCCGGAATGGGATCGAGCATGTTCGCGGTGCAGATAAATAGCACCTTGGACAAATCGAACGGAACATCCAGGTAGTTGTCGCGGAACGTGTTGTTCTGCTCCGGATCCAGGGTTTCCAGCAGCGCCGATGCCGGATCGCCGCGGAAGTCACGCCCCAGCTTGTCGATCTCGTCCAACATAAAGACCGGGTCGTTGGCATCCGCGCGACGCAGCGCCTGCATGATCTGCCCGGGAAGGGCTCCTATGTAGGTGCGGCGATGGCCGCGAATCTCGGCCTCGTCGTGCATGCCCCCGAGCGAGATGCGCTGGAATTTACGACCCAACGCGCGCGCAATGCTGCGCCCGAGCGAGGTCTTGCCTACGCCTGGAGGTCCAACAAAGCAGAGGATGGGCCCCTTCATATCAGGCTTCAAACGGCGCACGCTCAAGTAGTCGAGGATGCGATCTTTCACCCGTTTCAAGTCGTAGTGATCGAGGTCGAGGATTTCCTTCGCTTTGGCGATATCGACTTCCCCGCCCGTAGATTTGGCCCACGGCAGCACCGCCAGCCATTCCACGTAGTTGCGGGTAAGCGAGTAGTCGGCGGCCATAGGAGACATCCGGGACAACCGGCTGAGCTCCTTGGTGGCCTCCTTCTTGACCTCGTCGGGCATGCCGGCAGCTTCGATTTTCTGCCGCAGTTCCTCTATGTCTTTTTGTCCCTCGTCCAGCTCACCAATTTCCTTCTGAATAGCTTTGAGCTGTTCGCGCAGGTAGTAATCACGCTGCGATTGTTGAACCTGATCCTGGACTTCCGTCTGGATCTTGTTGCGCAGCTGCTGCACTTCCGCTTCTTTGGCGAGGTGTTTGTTGATGCGCTCCATGCGCAACAACACATCCGGGGTTTCGAGCAGTTCCTGTTTATCGGTCGTGGCCAGGAACGGCAACGAGGAAGCAATGAAATCGACCAGGCGTCCCGGATCTTCGATATTCAGCGCGATAGTCTGGAGTTCGTCCGAGAGTGTAGGCGAAGTCGTGACGATCTGCTGAAATTGTGCGATCACATTGCGCTGCAGGGCTTCGAGCTCAGCGCTCTTGCCCGGATCCACCTCGGGCAGGTGGTCGACTGAGGCCATCATGAACGGTTCAAGCTGGGCAAATTCTCCGAGCTTGACGCGCTCCGTTCCCTCGGTAAACACAAAAAGGCTCTGGTTGGGCATTTTGACGACTTTGTGCACGGTCGCCAGGGTGCCGACGGAATACAGGTCGCTGGGCTGCGGGCTGTCCATGCGTTCGTCGCGCTGAGCGACGACCACAATGGTCTTCAGCTCTCCCAGGGATTGAATGAGTTGAATGGAGCTCTCCCGGCCAACGGTCAGCGGCAGCACGGCATGGGGAAACAGCACTGTGCTGCGAACGGGCAAAATAGGTAGAACCCTGCCCTGAGACCCGCTTTGCTCGCGCCGACTGGGGTCGGTAGGACTGATGATGCTTAAGAAATCGCTAGCCATGAGTATCCTTCTATCAGATTATCGACTATAAGATGCCGCAGGTCTCGGAAAGTCGCAAAAGGCCTCGCTTGCCCCTTTTATCGACGGGTCCAAACCCCTCCAGGAGAGCACCCCGGTCCGTCAGGAGGGTAAAACGGCTGCCGGATAGTGACCCAGCTCCTTAACCAGCAGACACTGCCGGCGTAGTTGATCGAGGGCTGCACTGGTTGCGGCCGGATCGGCGACCTGGTAATCGAGGTAAAAAACATACTGCCAGGGCTGGCCGGGTACCGGACGTGACTCCAGCTTGCACAGGTTGGTGTTATGTTCGGCGAACACCTGGAGCGCCGAGACGAGGGTGCCGGGGCGGTTTTCGACGGTAAAGGCGATGCTGACTTTGTCTGGATCGGGAAGCGGCTGAACCTCGGCTCGGCGGCGGATCAAAAAGAAACGAGTGTAGTTAGCCGGATTGTCTTCGATGCCCGCGGCGAGCACTTCTCCCCCGTAGGCGAGGGCGGCCTGCTCGCTGGCGACGGCGCCCGTCTGCCGATCACCAAGGGTGGTGATGTGCTTCACGCTGCCCGCGGTGTCGTAGAAGGGAGTGGGGGTCATCGCGGGATGGTCGGCGAAAAAACGACGGCATTGGGCTAGCGCGACCGGATGCGACAGGACCATCCGGAGATCCGTGATCGCTGTGCCGGGGACAGCAATGAGATTGTGGCGGATGCGCAGCAGGGATTCCCGCTCGATCTGCACGTCGGACTGAAAAAGAAGATCGAAGTGTTCCACTACCGAGCCAGCAAGTGAATTTTCAATCGGGATGACCGCGGCACTGACTTCACCGCTCTCGACCAGCTTGAAAACCTCTGCAGAATAGGCACAGGGAACAATGGTTGCCTGAGGTTCCAACTTTAAGGCTGCCTGGTGGCTAAAAGACCCGAGCTCTCCCTGGATGGCGATCCGCATCTTTGCCCCAAGACTTAATTTTGATCATACGGCAACCCACATGGATACAAACGCACCAAAGTACAGCGTAGCAACACTTTGTGGTTAGGAGAAATAGAGATGCTTTGGACAATTTTTCTGGTGTTACTCGTCCTCTGGCTGGTTGGTTTCATTGGGTTCCACGTGGTCGCCTGGTATATCCACGTGCTGCTGATCATTGCGCTGGTGGTTCTGGTGATCCAGTTGGTTGGTGGGCGACGAGCTATTTGACCCTGCCCCTCGGCTGGTTCTTTTCTCATTCAGGCAGGTATGCCGGGATGGTCGGGAAGGCATCTTAATCTGGAAGCTTGTAATCCGCAGGCCCAAGGAGAAATGACCAATGAATAAGGATCAGGTTACGGGTAAGGTTGAGCAGGCAGCAGGACGTGTGAAACAGGGAGTCGGCGAGGCTGTAGGAAACCAGAAACTGGCAAACCAAGGGGTAGCTGACCAGGTAAAGGGCGCCGCCAAGGAAACCTGGGGCAACGTCAAAGATGCTGCCTCGGTAACTGCGGACCGCCATCATAAGGAAGCGGAGCGCAAAGCAGATGACGCGCGCGCTGGCGTGCGCGAGAAAATCGATGAAATTCATGAGAATGTGAATGAGAAAATCGATGCTCACAAGGCCAACGAGCGCAACAAGGTCAAGACAGCCTAATCTTTGGTTTGTTTCTGAGCACTGATGTAAATGGAACGCACTCGTGGAGACACGGGTGCGTTTACATTTTGGGGAGCAGAAGGGATGCCGCGACAAAGAGAAAGAAGAGCACCGAGATAATTCCGTTCAAGGTGAAGAATGCAGAATTCAGACGCCGCAGGTCCGTGGGGGAGATGATGAGGTGCTCGTAGAGCAGCAAAACGCCCACTGCCGCTACCCCTACCCAGGCGACGGCATTGAGCGCGAATAGCTTCAAGAGCCAGCACAACAGGCACAGCATGACCACGTGCATGACACGCGCAACCCAAAACGCTGCACGAATGCCCCAGGTTCCCGGGATACTATTCAAGCCCGCTTCTCTGTCATGCGCCATGTCCTGGCAGGCGTAGAGCACATCAAATCCTGCCACCCAGAAAAGCACCGCCACGGTGAGAACCACGATGCGCGGATCCAGTGTTCCGCGAATTGCGATCCAGGCAGCGGCGGGCGCGATTCCCAGCGCCAGGCCAAGCACCAGGTGCGACCAGCGGGTGAACCGCTTGGTGTAGGAGTAAAGCAGGATGATCGCCAGCGCGAAGGGAGAGAGGATGAGTGCCTCCCGGTTCAGTTGGGCGGCAGCGAGGACAAAAGCCAGCGACATCACCACGGTAAAGCCGGCAACAAAGCGACGGCTCAGGATACCGGCGGGAATTGCACGTGACGCAGTTCGCGGATTGGCGGCGTCCAGGCGGGCATCGGCCCAACGATTGAAGGCCATGGCGGCCGAGCGCGCAGTGACCATGCAGACCACAATCCAAAAAACTTTGCCCCACGCCGGCCAACCGGCCGCAGCCAACATAGCGCCGCAAAGGGCAAAGGGGAGGGCGAAGATCGAGTGCTCCCACTTGATCATTTCCAGCGTGGTGCCTACATTGCGCAGGAGTGCCATGAGTCAAGTGTACTGGGAACGAGAGTCTGCGTGAGAAGTCCAGCATTTGGGAAGCCCGAGGGGCGCACCGCGAGATGCGTCCTCGGGCTTCCCAAATGCTGGACTTCCTCACCAAACTCGGCGCAATGTAGAGCCCCACCCTTCGCAACTACGGCGAAGGATGGGGCACCCGGAAGAGCGAACGCTACTTCTCGTTTGAGGAGTTGGCTACTTGCAGGTTGTTGATGACCTTGAAGACGCCCGGGACGCTGTTGGCACGAATGCCGGCGACGTTCTTGTCGGCCTGGTTCAGGACCACGCCGTTCAAGGTGACGTTGCCATTCACAACCGTGATGCGAATGGGCTGCGCCGGATCGATGGCGTATTTATTCAGACTAGGATAGCCATAGATAGCCCGGTAAACCTGCAGGCGGGTGCGATCATCCATGGGTGACAGAGGGTCGACCTGGATGTTGTTGATGACATCCTGCACGCCCTTGGTATGGCTCACGAGCGAGACCGCGGAGTCAGCGGCCACCGGACCCAGCGCATTGCCGGCCAGCGTAACCACGCCATTCTGCACGTTGACGCTGATGGCGTTAAACGCATTGCCATAACCGACGCGGTCATATTGCAGCTTCTTCACGATGCTCTGCTGTAGCTGCGCGTCTGTCATCTCACCCGCCCCGGCAACCTGGAGCTTGTTACGCACCGCTACAACGTTCTTGACCCGGTGTGCTTTCTTGTCAATTTCTTCCTTGGTCGCGAAGTCCTGGACCGTGCCTTCCAGATCAACGACTCCGTTCTTCACCGATATCTGTACATCCTTGAACTTCTTCAATTGGTTCTGGAGATCAGCTTGAATGTTGTTATCGGTCTGCGCACTCTGTCCGGCGGCAAATGACGTATGGGGAAAAACCACCTGAGAACCCAAAACCAGAACAGCAGCCAACGCCAAAGTTAAACCTTGTCTTGCCTTCTTCATCTCTATCTCCTCTTTATTCGCGGCTCTTGCGGTCCCGCGAATAAGTCTGCCTTATATAGACTCGAAAAGGGGCCCTGGGTTGCCCTCCTTGTTTACTACGAGTCTTTGACGGCGTCAACGATAGCGTTTATGAACTTTCAGCACCAGACTGAAGACCCCCGATTCGTCGCGGACGGCAGCAAAGAGACACTCTGCGTGACATCCACCTGGGCCTGAATGAGCTGCTGCGCGGTGGCGTTGACGTTGGTCGCGTAGGTGACCTGCACGTTACGTGAGATATTCTGCTGCACCGTGATGCGCGCGCTCGAGCTGCCGATCGTGCCGACATAGGTCGGATCGATCTTGACGCTGCCGCCGCCGAAGAGCTTTTGCACCCGGCTGCCGACGGCCGCGTTGAGAGCGCCTCCGAGCAGCGCATTGGTGGTTGAGTCGGCGCCGATGGACTGTTCCTGCTGCGAATACAGCGCCTGCTCTTCCTGGGTGCGGCCGAGGGCCAGCAGAGAGATGACGTCGGCCTGCGGCAGCGGGGGCTCGGAACGGAAGGTCGGCGTAAGCTGGCTGAGGTTGCCGTGCAGGCCGATGGTCACATCGTATTCTTCCACCCGGGTGGTGGCGTCGATGTCGATAATGGGCTGGATCATGACCGGGTTGGTAAAGAAGATTTCGCCATGCTGCAAACGGTAGGTGGTGCCGGCAAAATTGGCGGTTCCATCGGTGATGTTGATGCGGCCAAGAATCGACGGTTGGGCTACGGTTCCGCGGATGCGCAGATCAACGCTGCCGGCCAACTGGGCGTAGGAGTTCTGAAAGTCGAGCTGGGGCGCGGAAAAGATATGAACGTCCAGGCGCACGTGGCTGGATGGCGCGTTGGGGTCCGGGGGCACGTTGGCCGCCGGACTGGGGGCGAAGCTGCGCGAAATCCACATTGGGGCCAATGATGAAGCGGGTGATCTGGATATTGCCGCTGAGCAGCATGTTGTTCTGCGAGCCCTGCAAATGCAGGGTCGTATCCGCGGTGGCGCTGATGCCGGAGTAGCGAACCCGGATATCTTTTCCGGTGGCGGTGAAGTCTCCGTATAAACCCTGCTGGTAGGCTAAGAAACCGCCAAATTTCAACTGGCCGCCGCCGGTCGTGCCCACCAGGTCCTGCACCTGCAGACGGTTCTGATCGAAGATCAGATTTCCATTTAATTTGCTGATGCCGTTCGGCAGGTCATTGAGTGCGAGGGCGACATTGTTCAGGTGCACCCGTCCGGAAAACAGTGGCTTGGTGAGAGTCCCGTTGGCTTCGACATTGAAATCCACGTGGCCGGAGGAGGTAATGTCGGGATCGAACGTCTGCGCGAGCTTCATGTTGACGGAGCCGTTGCCGGTAACCGCGAGCGCCTGGTCGTCCAGCAAAGCCGCGGTACCGGTAACGCGATAGATTGGTATCCGGACCGGTGATGTGTGCCTGGGTCAGACGGAGGATGCCCTCATGCAGCGACGCGCGAATGGGGCCCTCACCCTGGAGCGCGATGCCCTGCAAGGTGACGGAGAACTTATTGATCTCCGCATCCCCGCTGAACTGCTTCGGCTGGCGCAGCGGACCGGAAACGTTGATGGTGCCTCCGATCGAAGAGTTGCCGGTAACTGTCTGCACATGAAAGGCACGCAGAAAGGGCGCGATATTGAGGTTGGCCAAGACCAGGTTGGCCTGGGTCTGAAAGTCTCCGTGCAGCTCTGTCTGGCCCTTGACCTGAAGTTCCGCTGCCGCCTGGCTGCTCTGCGCAGTGAAAAAGGCTGTGCTCCCCTGCGTGTGAACGATCATTTCCGCAGCTCCCGCAGGCTGCCCGCCCAGGACCAGGTTGCGCAAATGAATGCCCGCCAGAATGGAAGGAGCATTGATCGTGCCTGAAGCGTGGGCGTCAAACTTCAAAGCGCCGGATACCGCGAGCCGGGGATCCTTCGGCTGAGGGAAATGAGACAACTCAAAGTTGGTGCCGTCGAGGTTGCCCAGGAATTCCTGAGTCTTGAAGTTGTAGGTCCCGTTACCCTCCACGGTTCCGCCATCCTGGAGCAAGGTGAGCTTGGTCAGGTTGGCGTCCTGCCCGGCTAACTTACAGCTGCAGTCAGGCTGTGATAGGGCTGGCCCTCGATAGCGCCGCCTTGAAGAGTGAGATTTGCGCCCCCGTTCAGATCGCCCAACATGCCGCCGGCGTGGGCCTGCAAATTCGGCGTGCCGGTGACTGGCAGGTCTTGCCCGGCAAGCGCCAATAAATCCGTCAAGGACGCGTTTTGCATCTGGGCCGTGGCGTTGATGGTGGACTGGTCATCGAAAGCCTGCTTCCGGCGGCTGATGCGATGCGCCTCGATTTGCCCCGAAGCATGGATCACTGTTTTGCCCTTGGTGAGCGTGGCGTGATCGATCGAGATGAGACTGGAGGAGTAGCTGGCGATGGTATCCAGCTCGATCCCAATTAATGACGATGGGCTTGACGGTCGGGGCGGCTTCCCCGGTCGAGTTGGACGCGGGCAAGGCAACTGAAGCGGTGGAAGGATGGGCGGGCTGGGCAGGCGCGCCTACCGCGGCAGGGGGCAGAAACACCGTGGAGAATTGTGCTGCGGTCAGATGGCCCTGAAATGCCGGGTCGACCAGAGAGCCGGTCGCTGAGCCATCGAAGGTTGCGTTTCCGTGAAGCTGGACGGGAACACCGGAAATACCCGGCTTCCCGCCAATCCCCAAATCCAGCGCCTTCAGTACATGATCGAACTCACCCAGATTGTGGGTGATCAGATGCACATCGAGGTTGGAAGGCCGTTCCAGTGGATAAACACCAAGCAAGCCGGTCACGTTGAGGACGGTCGCAGGACTATGCGCCTCCAGCCGATTGATCTGAACTTTGCCTCCACGCTGGAAGTACTTGGCATCGACTGATCCGCTGAGCGGAAGTTGGCCGGGACCGGTCTTGTCGGGAACACTCATTGCCAGGACGGCGGCAACGGTGAGATCGTCCGGCGATCCCATCCAATCCACATTGACGGTGCCTTCGCCCGCGGTATCAAAGCCCAGATCCCTATAGTGTGGGGGAATTACGCTCTCGAGGACGGTGGTCAGACGAACCCCCTTCACGCGGGCGCGAATGTTCATCACCTGGGCCCCCGGTGTCTTGCCGGGCTGTCGGGCGCGCTCCAATGGAGAAAGCGCAGGGCGGCATAGACGATGCCACCCTGCCGTGGCCGCCCGACCAGGTCGGGAAGCGTAATCTCGTCCGGGGTAATGTGCAGGTGCGTGGTCGCGTTCGCGCCGTCAATCCAGAAATATTCGATGGCGTAGCTGCCGTTGACTACTTTCGCGTTGCCATCCACTACGTACTGATTTGCCCCGGTTCCCTGGCCGGTAATGGCCAGGTTTACGCTGCCCCGCCGAAAACCGTCGACGACGCCCAGCGCCGTTACTTCGGCGAGATCGACGTTGCCGTCGGCCGCCAGCTTCCACTGGGGATGAGCAAAGTGAGTAAGGCTTCCCGAGGCGTTCAACGCAGTTTTTTCGCTGGTGAAATGCAGCGCCTTGAAATCGACCTCGTCCATGGCCACTTCCAGGCTCAGGTCGAGTTTGCTGCGGACGACTGCGGACTTACCCTGCTGAGCGGTGATGTCGGAGCAGGAGATTTCACCCAGGTAATGTCCTGTCGGCGGGGCGTAGGTAATGACCACGCCCAGGTTGTTGGCGGCAAGCTGGAATGGAATCGAGCGGTCATTGATCAGCGCTACGCCGTTGTGAACTTCCACCCGGCGGGCCTGGAGATCGAAGACCGTCCGGATCGCCGGGCCGCTCGTGCTTTGCTTGGCCTTGGGAGTGGGCTGGTTGGTGCTGCCATTGGGATAAACGATGAGATGGATGGCCGGGTGGTCGACCTCGAGAAAGTCGAGCCCCAACCTGGCGTCGAAGAAAGAGAGGATCTTGACCCGCGCATAAAGCCGGTCGATGTGGGCATAGGGCATTTCACCCTTCGCCTCCAGGCCATGGATGGTCAACCCACTCACCTCGACTGACAGGCGGCGCAGGTTCCATTGCAGAGACTGGATATCCACCCGGCCACCCGTGGCGTCTTCGAGGACGGTAATCACCTTTTGCCGGACGATGTTGGCAAAGTGCGGCGTCGAGGCATAGAACATCAGTCCGCCAACGACCAGAGCGAGCAGCAACACGCAGGACGCCGCCAACCCTCCAAATCCAACCCCAGGCGCTCATGACTGCCCTCCGGACTCGGAGTCGTCGCCAGAACCGGTGGTGCCCACCTTGCCGTAGGCGGGATCGAGAATGCTCACGCTGCCTTCACTCTTGAGGCTCTGCAGCCATTCGAGCAGCAGGGAGCTGACCCGCTGCTGCAGCAGGATTTCTTCGATCCTGGTGGAAATCTTCGCCAGAGGAGGCGGCGTCACCCCGTTGAGGCGCGGTACCAGGGTCTTGTCGTAATAATTCTTAATCTCAGCCGGGGTGATGCGCACCCCGGAGCCGAAGCGCGCCTGGATAAAAGACAGGATGAGCATGCGCTGGGCCCAATGCTGCTCGACCTCCTTCTCGGTCAGGCCCCGGGAGGTTAAAAAGGCTTGCCAGCCGGCTTCGGTTTGGCAGTGATACTCCACGCATTCAGGAATCAGGCCGCGCAATTGATGGATTTGCTGTTGTACTTCCTCAGGCGTGGGAGGGGCAACCGTATCCCCGCCGGTCTTCATTTGTTGCAGGATGAGAGCACGATCAATCAATCGCTGTAGTGCACGCTCCGGGGTGTTTCGCGCGCTGTTGACGCTGAATGGCTGGAGCACGGCATAATTCATCTCTTCCTTCACATCGCTCTCGAGGATGACACTGCCGTTGATCACCGCGACTACGTGGTCAAGGACTACTGCCCCCGGTGGAATCGCAGAAGGGGTTGGCTGCTGGGCCCAAGCGGGGGTCGAGAGGATTGATGCGAGGAGGATTGTCCAGAGTGTGATTCGTTTTTCGCACGATGAACGGCGAAAAACATTTCCAGGAATGGCCGGCAACGCAGAGATCTCTCCACTACGCTTCGCTCCGGTCGAGATGACAAAGGGGAGGGTGGCGCTTTGGGAGAAAGCAGTTGCTTGACAGGCCGCGGGGGGCTTTTCCGCTGGACTAAAGTCCAGCTCCCGCTGCTTGAGCAGGAGGATCCCACCGAACTCTCGGCTGACGTTCATCATCAAAAGCTCTGCCCGATGCTGAAGAAGAAGTTGAAGTGGCCGGCTGATCCTACGTGCGGGTTCGTAACCGGAACCCCCTGCGTGTAGTCGGTGAAAATGGGATAGATCGGTGGATTGAGGTTATAACTGAAATCCGCACGTATCGGCCCAATCGGGGTGTGATAGCGCAACCCCAGGCCCACTGCATGGGAGAAGTCATTGAAATCGCAGGTGGTCGGTGTGTTGTAGGTGGTGTAGGGCACAGTGACATTGCGGCAGGTGTAGCTGTGCGGCTGCTTGATGCGGATGGCAGCGGGCCAGATCTGGGAAGATTTCTCGAAGGCGTTGCCCATGTCGTGAAACAACACAAAACTGAGATCCGTTCCCACCCAACGTAGGGTGGGCGGCGGTGTCCGCAGCTCCAGAGTATTGACGAACACGCCGGCCCCGCCAACAGGAAAGCCGGTCTGGGGATCGCGCGGCCCGGCAGCATTGATACCAAAACCGCGATGGGATGTCGCACCACCGGCATACAGCCGCTCCGGTAGCGGAATCAGCCGTTCGTCTCCGACGCCAAACGAACGCTCCTGTCCGTAACGGGTTTGCCGCGCGATCACCCAATGATCCCGGCCAAAGTCGTAGTACGAGGAATTACTCATGTCGACTCTGGCGAAGTTGGCCTGGGAGCCGAATTTGCCATCCGACAGAAAAATTTCGCTGGTGTTGAAGGTGCCATGATGGGCGTCGAGTGGGACGTCGCGCGTATCGCGGATATAGGTTAACCCCGGCCCCCCAACCCGCACCGGCTGGGCCAGCAGCGGAATCTCGGGCAAGCTGACTTGCAGGGTGGCGGCATTAACCGAGACGCGGCGATAGGAGAAAGAGTAGATCAGCGTCGTGGGTTTGGTGACGCGCTGGGTGAGACGCAAAGCAGCGGAAAGGATTGCGGCCTTGTAGGTGGTGATCACGGCGCTGTTGTTGTAGCCGCCGGAAAGAGTCAGGTTGAAGTTTGGCTTATTCCGGACGTGTGGGTCCTGGTAGATGAGCTGAGCCACCTGCTCGAGTGTTCCGTAGTTGGTGCGCAGGGTAATCGACTGGTCGGTGCCGCGTAGGTTGGTACGGCTTACGTTAAATAGAATTCGAGGACTTGCCCCGGTATGACCGTTGGGACTGCAACTGGTCGGTCCCCCTCACAGTTCTCTGAGGGCGTGCCGGTCTGCACCTCGAAGCCGAATCCGTAACTAATATCCCAGCGCTTGGCTTCGGTGAGATTGAGCAGGATGTTTTTATAACTTTCGTCGCCGTTGGGATTCTGAATGGCGGTATTGACCTCGTTGAACAGGGCCAGATCGTAGAGTCTGCGCTGCATCTGCAGCAGGGCGGTTTGGTTCAACGGGTCGTTTGGGGCGAGCAGGACCCGCTGCTGAACCACCGCCGGCTTGGTGTGTCGCAGGCCCGAGATGATGACCTTGCGCACGAAGAACTGCTTGCCCGCCAACACTTTCATGGTGAAGTCCACCTGATCCGGATGGTCCGGCTCGGATTGCTGGAACAGATTTATCTGCGCGTTGTCATAGCCCTTACTGAAGTAGTAGGTCTGGACCAGGTTACGATCCTCGTTCACATTCACCGCGGAATAAGGCTGCCCAACCTGGGTGTTCAGATAAGGGCGAAACTCGCCGAGCTGCTCGGCGGTGGCTCCCTGGATATCGTATTTGCCGATGCGGCGCTGGGTTCCCTCATCGATGACATAGTCGATTTTGAAGTGGGAGATCTTCTTGGCTTGCCCGTTGTATCGCTATCCGTAAATTTTGGCGTAACCGTGACCGCGCTGAAGCCGTTGCTCAGGTAGAGAGCCTTGATGCTGGAGACGTCCTGGGCAACGAGCTGCTGACTAAACGCGCCGTAGCGGTCAAGGAAGCTGTTCGGCCGCACGCTGAGGCGCTCAGTAATCAGCGGCGTGATGAAGTACTTGTTGCCGGTAACTGTCACTGTGTCGACCACATGGCGTTTACCCAGCACCACCGTGTAGAGCGCGGTCACGTGCTGCGGATCTGTTTGCACCGGCTGGTGGGAAACTTTCACGTCGAAGTAGCCGTGGCCCTCAAAATAATTGCGCAGGTTTTGTCCGCCCTCGTTCAGCAGGTCCTGGTCGACCGTACCCTCTTCATAGACCGGCACCAGTTTTTCCAGCTGCCCGCGGCTGATCTTTGCCCCTTCGACCTTGACCACAACGATCGGGCCCTGATGGGCAAGAAAGGTATAGTTCAGCCGGTTGGCGGGAGGCACGTACTCTTTGGAAGTAAGACTCACGGTCGCCGCCAGACGCTCTCTCTTGTTGTAGCGTTTGCGCAGGTTGCCCAGCGCGCGACTGACGGTATTGCGGTTGACTTTGGAGTTGCGCTTGAGTTTTCCCTGCTTGCGAAACTGGGCTTCGGTCAGCCCGCTGTCTCCGGTCAACTCTACGTCGCCGATCCGGGCTTGGGCGCCCGTGGTCACCTCGAAATTCAGGTCGACTAACGAGTTCTGATGATCAATGACCTTGGTTTGGGCGATCTGACTGCGGTAGTAGCCATTGTTCTCAAGTGCGGCCTTGATTGCAGGCTCGGCTTGGGCGACCTTGTCGACCGAATAAGCAGTTCCCGCCTGTAGCTGGGTGGCACTGTCCAGCACGGCGTCAAGGCGCTCGTCCTTCACCCCCTCCACGTTGACCCGGCCTATAAAGAGTCGGGGAGTGCCGGTAAAGACGATGGAGACGCTGTCTCCCGCACGCACGCCGGCTACTTCGATGGTTTCGTATAGCCCGGTGGCGTAAAGGGCGCGCAAACTCTCACGGACCTTACTCGGATCCAGAGGAGCCCCTGCCTGTTGACCTAGCTGGGCAGGCAGGGGTTGCAGCAATTCTTCGCGAACCCCGGCAAAGGTAACGCTCACCACCTTGAGGCCGGCCCAGTCGAGGAGGAGGCCCGGGCCGTGAATCGTCCGTCGCGGCGGAAACGGGAGGCGCGGCGGGGGCAGCGGGGGCGGGCGCTACCTGGGCGTCCGCGATGGGTGAGAGACCATGCTCATCACGAGCGAACCGTAGAGCGCTAAAGCATAAACCGGACCGATGTGGCCTCGATAGATGACGGCAAGAGCGGGTACGAGGGATCGGCCTCGTTTAGAGCTGTCCAATTTCTGCGGTCGGGGTTCGGATGGAAGCAATTGCGTCAAAACCAACAAAGACCCTCTCAGGTGGGCATCCAGAATTTGCCGGCCGCGACTCTCTCTTTAACCGAATCTCTATACTAAGACGTGATCGTCCATATGGATGTTACGGGAGCGCGGCGTGGAACGGATTGAGGAACGATACTCGCGCCAGGTGCTCTTTCCCGGGATTGGCGAGCGCGGCCAGAAGCGGCTGGCCCAGGGTCATGCAGCGGTGGTGGGCTGCGGGGCGACCGGGGCGGCGGCGGCAGCGCTGTTGGCGCGAGCTGGGGTCGGCATCCTGACCCTGATCGACCGCGATTTCGTGGAAGAGAGCAATCTGCAGCGGCAGGTGCTTTTCGACGAGGCCGATGCCCGCGAAGCGCTGCCCAAGGCGGAAGCCGCCAAGCGCAAGATCGCCCAATTCAACAGCCGGATCGAAGTGCGCGCGCACGTGGCCGACCTGGTGCCGTCGAATATTCACACGTTGCTGGGTGAGGCGGCGATCCTGCTCGACGCCACGGATAATTTCGAGACTCGCTACCTGCTGAACGATTACGCCATCGAGCAAGGGCGCCCCTGGATCTACTCGGCAGCGGTAGGCGCTTACGCCGCCACGATGAATATCCTGCCTGGCGAGACTGCTTGCCTGGCCTGCCTTTTTCCCCGGCCTCCGGGGGGCATGGTGGAAACATGTGACACGGCAGGGATTCTGAACACGGCGGTCAACTTCGCGGCGTCGGTCGAGGTCACCGAAGCATTGAAGTTTCTGGTGGGGGCGCAGGACAAAATGCGGCGTACCCTGCTGGGCCGCGATTTGTGGACAAATGACCAGGCGGAGATCAACGCCGCCACACCCAGAGCGCATTGCCCGGTCTGCCAGGAGCGGGATTTTGCCTACCTCCGGGGAGAAGACCGTCCCCAGATCACGCTGTGTGGCCGAAATTCGGTGCAAATCCATGAACATCACCGCCCGGTCGATTTTGCCGAGATGCAGCGCCGCCTGGAACCGCATGGCAAGGTGAACTTCAACCGGCTTCTGCTACGGTTTGAGCGGGGAGACTATACGGTCACCCTCTTCGCGGACGGGAGGGCGTTGGTGCACGGTACCACCGACATAACCGTCGCCCGCAGCCTCTATGCGCGCTTTATCGGCAGCTAGAAGCCCCTGGATCCTTAACCGTAAGCAACTTCAACCCCACATTGTGCTTCCCATACCAAGGTCCCCAATTTCAGACGAGTGATTCCAATGCTGAAAGCGAACATCCGCCGGCGAAGCACAGATAGCGGCGGTGGAACTTCTCTCTTAGAGGTAGCAATGTCTATACCCAGTAAGGACTTGGCGACCACGCCCGGACCCACGGCACCCGCCAAGGCGCCCAATCAGCATCTACGTCGCAATCCCCCGATCGCCGGCGAAGCCGAAGCTATCCAGAAAGCACAAGCGGGCGACGGACCTTCTTTCGAAATTTTGTACGCGCTGCACAAAAGGCGGGTTTATTCGTTGTGCCTGCGCATGTTGGGCAATGTGGCCGAAGCGGAGGATCTGACCCAGGAAGCTTTTCTGCAGCTCTATCGCAAGATTGCCACCTTCCGCGGAGACTCGGCTTTTTCGACCTGGCTTCATCGGCTGGCAGTCAACGTGGTGCTCATGCACTTGCGGAAGAAGGGTTTGCCCCAGGTTTCGCTGGAGGAGACTCTGGAACCTTCCCAGGATGATGGGCCGCGCAAAGACATTGGCGCGCGCGACCTGACTCTCTCGGGATCGGTCGACCGCGTCACGCTGGAGCGAGCGATTGAGAATCTTCCCCCCGGGTATCGGCTGGTATTTGTATTGCACGATGTTGAAGGATATGAACACAATGAAATTGCCGGGATGCTGGAATGTTCCATAGGCAACAGCAAATCACAACTGCACAAGGCGCGTATGAAGCTTCGCGATCTTTTGAAGTCGGGCCAGAGGAAAGAGGCAGTTCTATGAGCAATGTCCGGGATTGCGCGGGTTTTCAGGACCAGCTTCCGAGCTTGTTTGAGTCGGGTGAAGATCTGAGCACGCATCCCCACCTGGAGACCTGCGAGAACTGCAGCGCGCTGGTGCGTGATCTGGAGTACATTGCGCAACAAGCCAAGTTGCTTCTGCCGATTCACGATCCCAGCCCTGAGGTTTGGGAGAATATTCAGACTGCGCTCAAGAAGGAACCTTCCCGGGTCAAGTAAGGTCTGCTTCGGTCGGTTGGGAAATGGTCAGCGGAAAAGCGGTTTTTTTCTCAGGATTGAGCTAGAGAGTCTGCGTGAGAACTCCAGAATTCGGGAAGTCCGCGGGGCGCACCACAGATCCCTCGGCTACGCTCGGGATGACAATTTTGTTTGGGAACGCTAAAGTGCAGTTTCCAAGTTGAATTGTCATCCCGAGCGTAGCCGAGGGATCTGTGGTGCGCCCCGCGGACTTCCCGAATTCTGGAGTTCTCACGCAGACTCTCTAGCCCTGACTTCTCGAGCCCAGCGCTAAAGCGCTTCTCCCCCCGCACGAATGCGGGGACTCCCACCATCACAAGATCAACCTCGGCACTATAATCCGCAGATGGCATGAGCAAGCAGCCGCAGCAAGAGATGGAGCAGCTCTCCCGGCTTATCCTGACGGGTTTCATGGGCGCCGGCAAGTCTACGGTGGGCGCGATTCTGGCGCGAGACCTGGGCTGGAGATTTATCGATCTCGACGATGTGATCGAGGCCAACAGCAGGCGCACGGTCGCGGAGATCTTCCGCGATTATGGCGAGGCGGAGTTTCGCCAGCGGGAGCGGCAGGCAGTCCTGCAGTTGAGCGGCGAGGAGAAAATCGTGCTGGCGCTCGGGGGCGGGACGGTGGAAGACGAATCGACCCGGTCGCTTTTGATTCAATCGCCGGGAAACTGCCTGATTTTCTTGCACGCGGAGCTGACAGATTTGCTTGCCCGGTGCACGGTGGGTGGAAAAACGCGCCCGCTACTGGCCGCACCCGACGTGATGGAAGCCCGCCACAACCAGCGGCTGCCGCATTACCAGGCAGCACACCTCACCGTAACCACCACCGGACTTGCGCCGCAGGACGTGGCCGATCGAGTACGCGCCCACGTTTCGCGGCGGTGGCTCGTTGAAGCGGAAAAGAGGTAAGTGACGCATGGCGAATCCTGAAATGGACGGGGAAGTCGTGGCCAAAGCACAAAAGCGCTCGGTGCGCGGCTATATCGTCTTCGCCTTTGCTATCGCTCTGGTGCTGGCAGTCGCCTACCTGATGCGCGAGATTCTCCTGCTGCTTTACGTCAGCGCTCTGTTCGCGGTGGTCCTTTCCCCGGTGATCCGTGGCTTGACGGGAGTCCATATCGGGAGCTGGCATCCGGGCAAGGGGCTGGCTATCTTTTTTCTGTTGCTAAGCATAGGGGCCGCCGCTACCCTGTTTTTCGCCTTCGCGCTGCCCCCGGTCCTGAAAGACGTGCAAGCGTTGGTTTCCGAGATGCCCACCCGCGGGCCACAATTGCTCGATCAGCTGCATCGCTTCCCGCTGGTTTCGCACATCAACCTTTCCGGGTTGAATGCCAAGCTGCAGGGATTCGCGTCCAATTTCGCGGAATATCTATTTCTTTCCATCAGCGGCTGGGCGAGCAAGCTGGCCGATGTCGGGGCGGTCATCTTTCTTACCGTCTACTTCATGCTGGAAGGAGATGAGGCCTATCACTGGGTGCTCTCCTTTTTCCCGAAAGCCTCCAGAGCGCGGCTGAACGCCACCCTGCTGCGGGCCGACGTGCGCATGGGTAAATGGCTGCTGGGACAAGGCGGACTGATGCTCATCCTCGGCCTTTGCAGCCTCATCGTGTTCGTGTTGCTCAAGATCCGTTATGCCTATGCACTGGCCGTGCTGATGGGGGCCCTGAATATCATCCCGATCGTCGGCGCCATGGTCTCAATGGCGCTGGTATTGCTGGCGGCGGCCACCGATTCCTGGGAAAAAGTATTGGGGGTGGCGATTTTTTATGCGATTTACGCCCAGGTTGAGACCTCTTACCTCACGCCGCGCATCATGAAGAGCAGCGTAGACCTCTCCGCACTGGGCGTCCTGGTCGCGCTGCTGATGGGTTCGAAGCTGGCGGGCGTGATCGGAGCCATGATCGCGGTGCCGACGGCGGTGCTGGTTTCCGTGCTGATTCAGGAATACCTGGTTCAGCATGATGAACCTGAACCAATCCCTGAAGCAGCTCCCCGTGACAGCGCTCCGATAGGGTCCGCCGCGCTTCGATGGGAGCACACGGCGGCCGGCTGCGGCGGCGCTCGCTTGCTATCATGAAGACAACCGCTTTTGAAGAATCCGCCCCATCCCGCTCTACCGCAAACCAGGGCGCTGGTCCTGTGACCCCGGCTGCTCACGCCGTCGACGTAGCCGGTCTCGCGGTCCCGCGGCCGCAGACGCGGCATTCCCGGTGGGCGGATTATCAGGAGATATTCAAGGTCCGTGTGACCACGATGGTGGTGATTACCGCGTGGGCCGGCTTCTACCTGGGATCGATGCGCTCCGGTATCACCAGCATGCACTGGGGTCTGGTCGAAGCGCTGCTTGGGGTTACGTTGGTATCGTGCGGAGCCAGTGCGCTAAACCAGGTCATCGAGCGCAAGACCGACGCGAAAATGGTGCGCACAGCGCAACGGCCACTGGCTGCCGGACGCTGCGGGGTGCTGCAGGGTCTGTCGCTGGGCCTGGCTTGCTTCGCTGCCGGCGCTCTGGTACTGGCTTTGTACACCAACCCGGTCACCGTGATGCTGACCCTGCTTACCGGATTTACGTATGTCGCCGTCTACACGCCGCTCAAGCGCTACACCACGCTGGCAACCTTCATCGGCGCCTTTCCTGGCGCCATGCCTCCGCTGCTGGGTTGGACTGCTGCCCGTGGCGTGATCGAATGGCCGGCCGTGGCTCTGTTTGCGATTCTTTTCGTGTGGCAGTTTCCCCATTTCATGGCCATCGCCTGGATGTATCGGGATGACTACGCAAAAGCCGGCATCCGCATGCTGCCCGTGGTGCAGCCGGACGGCTGGTCCACCGCCTGCGAAGCGCTGGTTTACGCCGTATTGATGATCCCGGTCAGCGCGGTTCCCTTTTATCTGCACCTCACCGGGTGGGTGTACCTGGTCACGGCCCTGGTGCTGGGCCTGGTTTACCTGGGATACACCATTCGCTTTGCACGGATTACCCGGGCACTCAGCGCGGCTGAGTCGCGTGGGTACGCACGAGATCTGCTGCGGGCCAGCGTGATTTATCTGCCGGTCCTGCTCACCGTGATGATGCTGAATGCGACAGGAAGGAGATAAGCGCATGGCGACTCTGAGCGAACATCCTTCAGCGAAGATCCGGACAGGAGAAATCCCGGGGAGGATGCCGATTGAACTCGACCGCGTCTCTCACAATTACGGGGACCGGTTGGCGCTCGACAACCTGAGTTTTGCGGTGCAGCCGGCAGAGATTTTCGGTTTGCTGGGCCCGAATGGAAGCGGCAAGACGACGCTGTTCCGGATTCTTTCGACGCTGATGGTGCCGAGCGGCGGAACGGCGCGGATCGAAGGGTTCGACGTCTCGCGGGAACCGAACCGGGCGCGGCAGCAAACCGGCATCGTTTTTCAAGCCAGAAGCCTGGACCTCAAGTTGACGGTAGCGGAGAACCTGAAGCACCAGGGCCATCTTTACGGGTTGCGCGGAGAGACGCTCAAGAGACGCAGCGCAGAAGTACTGCAGCGGGTTGGCCTGAGCGACCGGGCGCAGGAGTATGTCGAAACACTTTCCGGCGGCATGCAGCGGCGGGTGGAGCTGGCCAAGGGCCTGATCCATTCACCGGCGGTGCTGCTGCTGGATGAGCCCTCGACTGGCCTCGATCCCGGCGCGCGCCGTGACATGTGGCAGTACCTGAAAACACTGCGTGACCAGGAGGGCGTTTCCATTCTGGTCACCACCCACCTGATGGAGGAAGCGGAACATTGCGACCGGCTGGCGATTCTGAACCAGGGGACCCTGGTCGCATTGGGTTCGCCGCTGCAGTTGAAGTCGGCCATCGGCGGCGACGTGGTGCTGTTTGAGACCGCGAGCCCGAGGCAGCGCGCACGCTGGCGGAACGCATGGGCGCCCGATTTGGAGTGCAGCCGAGCGTGCTGGGCAGCACGGTTCGCCTGGAGCGTCCCGACGGCCATCGCCTGGTGACGACCGTGGTGGAGGCTTTTCCTGGAGAAATTGACGGCATCTCGGTGGCTCGTCCTCGCTCGAGGATGTGTTCATTCAACGCACCGGTCATCGCTTTTGGGCCGATGGCGGCGAAAAGGAGGCATGATGGCAACCCTGGCCGCAACTGCACCACGCGCGGTGAAGACCGCATCCCCCGGCATCTGGCTGCCGGCTTATAGCTTGTGGGTGCGGGAGATTGTCCGTTTTTACCGGCAGAAGGCACGGGTGGCGGGCGTGATAGCCTCGCCGCTGATCTTCTGGGTGGTGCTGGGCGCGGGCTTTGCGCACAGCTTCAATACGGGTGCTGGAAGCTCGTCGCATTACCTGGGCTACTTCTTTCCCGGATCAGTAGCGATGATTGTGCTCTTTACCGCGATCTTCAGCATGATGTCGCTGATTCAGGATCGCAACGAAGGGTTTTTGCTGTCGGTGCTGGCGGCGCCGGTGAGCCGGTCGTCCATTGTCCTGGGCAAGGTTTTGGGCGGAGCCACACTGGCCGCGATCCAGGGAATCATCTTCCTGGTCTTCGCGCCGCTGGTTGGGGTGCACATGACACCGGTCGCGATTGGCTTGAGCATCCTGGCCATCGTGATGATCAGCTTCGAGCTGACAGCGTTGGGCTTTGCCATTGCGTGGCCGATGGATTCGACGCAAGCCTTTCACGCGATTGTGAATATGCTGCTGATCCCGCTGTGGCTACTCTCCGGCTCTCTGTTTCCGCTGAGCGGGGCCGCCGGCTGGATGCGCTTTTGCATGATGCTGAATCCCTTGACCTACGGAGTGGAAGCACTGCGCGGCGCGTTGTTTCCCGATACACCCACGCAATTTTCGCTGCCGGTCAACCTGGCGGTGACGGCTGTTTTTTGCCTGCTGACTTTTGCCGCAGCCTGGGCAATCGTGAACCGGCGCACCAACAAGCCGTCCGCCTAGAAAGGTCGAGGAGATGTTAGTAGCGGAAACCAGGCAACGCCCTTCCGTCGCCCTGCCGGTGGCGCTGATTGTCGCCGTAAGCGCGGCCGCGGTTTGCTTTTTGCTTTGGCTGATTTATTTTCACCATCCGCTGGATGGTTCTGTGTCGCGACTTCGCTTTCTACCAGCGCTCAATGCGCTGCTGAATGGCCTGTGCACGGTGGCTCTGCTCACGGGGTTTTATTTCATTCGCCGACGGAATATTCCCGCGCATCGTGCGTCGATGATGACAGCGTTTGTTTTCTCTTCCCTGTTTCTGGTTAGCTACATCGTCAATCATGCACTGCATGGAGAGACGCACTTCCCCGGATTCGGAACCGTGAGGACGGTTTACCTGACGATTTTAATCAGCCACATCACGCTGTCTGTCGTCGCGCTGCCGATGGTGCTGACTACTTTCTTCTTGTCTCTCAGCGGCCGCTTCCCTCTGCATCGCAAGCTTGCGCGCGTCACGCTGCCTATTTGGCTGTACGTCTCCGTCACCGGAGTGGTGGTGCATGCCATGTTGGCCGCGTGGCGTTGAACGCAGCCCCGGTTGTGATGCAACAGGCGGGCTCGCGAGCAACCAAGCCAATGCCGGACGATGGCACCGCGCAACTGCTGCGCGCCGGGATCTGGATATTGGCGGTCGGTGCGATCGCCGCGCTGCTAACGGCGAAGGTTTTTGGCGGCATTGGGGTGCATGGCCCTCATACCAATTCCGGGTGGCTTTCGTTGCTGCTAGCGATGATGTGCTTGCCGTTTGGAAGCATGCTTACACTGCTGGGGGCGGCCAAGTGGCTGCGCAATCGACGTTTGGCGCGGGTGAAAAAAAGTTAATCAGTAGTGCCTTGGGAGCTAAAGCCCGGATATGTGGTGGGGGGTCATTTACGGGCTCGAGAGTCTGCGTGACAACTCTGGACGGTAGCTCTGGAATTTGGGAAGCCCGAAGGGCGCACCGCAGATCCCTCCACTACGCTACGCTCCGGTCGGGATGACAATTCATCTTGGAAACTATACTTAGCGCTCCCATGCAAAATTGTCATCCCGACCGGAGCGTAGCGTAGTGGAGGGATCGCGGTGCGCCCTTCGGGCTTCCCAAATTCTGGAGTTCTCACACAGACTCTAAAGGCAATACGCAACTTTTTCAACGACTGCGGCGTTAGCCGCTGAGGCGGCGCATAGCGAGTTCTGCTATGCTTCTGCCTTACACAAAAGCGAAGGAACATCATGCCAAAGAGCGTTAACAAAGTCATTCTCCTGGGCAATGTAGGCAAAGACCCGGAAGTCAAATTTTTACCGAGCGGTTTGCCGGTGGCCAATCTCACCCTGGCCACATCCGATCGGTTCAAGGACAAAGCCGGCGAGTGGCAGGACCGGACCGAGTGGCACAACCTGACCGCATACCAAAGAGTGGCGGAGATCATTCGCGACTACGTGAAGAAGGGCGCCAAGCTCTACGTCGAAGGCCGCATTCAGACGCGTTCATGGGACGATCAGGCCTCTGGCCAGAAGAAGTACCGCACGGAAATTATCGTCAACGATATTGTCCTGCTGTCGGGCCGGGGCGAAGGCGAAAGCAGCGGCGGCGGAAGTTCCCGTTCGAATACCGGTTCGTTCGATCAACGGGCACCGGCGCAGCATGGGAATTCGCCGGCACTGAAATCACGGATGACGATATTCCCTTCTGATCAGGTGGCGGAAGGATTCAGCTTGAGCAGCCGGCGGATAGCGTTGACATCGGGAAGGAAAAACGTGGGGTCGTCGAAGTTTTCGTTTTGACGCTCCCATTCCAAAAGCAGGGACTCCACCATTTCCTTCCCATCCGCCGTGCCTAAGGCTTCAAGCGGAGTGAGCCCGCCCAGCGCGGGAACCTTTTCGAAGATCCAACGTTCTGCCAGTTGTTGGAGTTCCGCCTTCATCTCCAGGGTGAATTCGGGTTGAGGAGTAGACCGATTCGACCCCGCTCCCGAAGCGGCACTGCGAGCGGTCCTTCCCCGCTCCCGCTTTTTCATCATCGCGTCAGTAGTTTGCGTCACCGTCTTCTGGTGAACCGCCAGAATCCCGAGACGCCGTTCGACTTCCTGGCGAATTCTGGTGGCGCGCTTCTCCGAATTCACCTCGATGACCAGGGCCTGACCGGAGATTTTTATCTGGCCCAGGACGGTGTTGTCCCAATCCCGGTGCATTCGGTTTCCTTTCTTTAGCCATGGAATCTCCACGCTGCGCAGCGTACCGTCGGCTTCCAATTTGGCGTTTTCCAGCAGCTCCCGTTTGGAAACGCCCCAGGCCAGCGGAGTCAGGGCCTCGAAGGCCGCGTGCGCAGACCCGACGCGAAAGGTCAAAGCGTGAAAGAGGAAGGGGTCCCCGTCGGTATTGGTCAAGCGTGGCGGTGTGCGCATGGCGTCCCGAAGGTCCAGATAGGTGGTGCGAATATCCTCTCGATAACGGATGAGGTCGGTCGCCGTGAGTTCCCGATTTTGCTTTGCAATCTTTTTTCGCAACTTTGCGCGAAGTCTGACAATTTCCACCTTCTTGCCGGGAGGGAACGAGATCGGAGCCATCCTTCCCAGAGTCACAACCTCTGGCAGCCTGGATAGCTGTCCGTAGACGAAATCTGCGGGCCGCAAACTCCGGGATGCCGTGCGCTCGACAACCTCTGTCTCTTCGTCGATCAGGATGTCGCGGAGCACCATGCTGTCTCCGGGATCACAGCGAACGACTTCGTAGAAGCTGATCGGCTGCGTCGTGGCCTGCTCCAGGATCAGGCGTTCCAATTCAGCCAAACGGCTTCCCTTCTTCAGCAGATAGGTTCGTGCGATAAGGCCCATCTCAGTCTTGCCGCGGCGCCGTCGTATCGGGGCTTCCCAATCGAACAAAAAATAGGGAAGAAAAATCTGGCCTTCGTTCACATCTTCTTCGAGCGGGAGGGGAGACTCGTCCTGATTCAAATCCCGCCAGGCGTCAGGAATGTCCTCAGCGAAATTCTGCCTGGCGAAGTTCAGCATCTCTTGCGCGAGCCGGCCCGATGCGTCGCGTTGTTGTCTCCATGCACTGTCATCGGAGGCGGAAGCAGCCGTCAGGCAGCAATGCTTATGCTTCTTGCCGCTGCCACAGGGGCAGGGATCATTGCGACCTTTCTTTTCATGTCGAGGAAGCGTCATTGGTCGAAAGCTATCGCGAAACTCCCGGGAAGCCAAGAGGCACTCAAACTGAATGGTAGTGTATTTTTGCCCAGGGCGGTTCACGGATAGAGCCGGGTTCTCTTCCATGCAGCGTCGTCGCGGGTAAACAAGAAGCGGTTGTGAAGCCGGTTCTCCCCACTTATCCAGAATTCGATTTGCTGCGCATGCAGGCAGAACCCGCGCCAGTATGAGGGCCGCGGCACTTCTCCCGGATGTTCCTGGGCAAATTTGCGGAACTGTATTTCCAGTTCCTCCCGGCTGCTGAGCGGACGGCTCTGCCGGGAGACGGCCGCACCGATCTGGCTGTCGCGCGAGCGGCTGTGGAAATAGGCATCGACGTCCGCGGCTTGCATCGGTGTGACGGGGCCCTTACCCGTACTTGCCGACGAAGCGTCTTCCAATGGAAACAGAGCGCTGCCCGGGGATTTGATTGCAGCTCCAGCCCCTTCCTGCTTTCTGCATTGGTGTAGAAACAGAAGCCAGCTTCATCCGCTCGCTTTACCAGCACCATGCGTACGCTGGGAATCCCATCCGGGGTTGCAGTCGCCAGGGCCGCAGCATTGGCATCGTTCGGTTCGCTTTCCTCCGCCTCCCTGAGCCATCGAGCGAACCCCTTCAGTGGATCATCGAACTCCAGCGTCTCCATGTTCCGATGGTAGCTTCCCGTAGTGACGCGTGTCGCCGATAATGGGTTTTCATGTTGACCGAAGAGCAAGTGCGGCCGCTTCTTTGTTATGACGAACTAATTCCTGCGATCAGAAAAGCGCTGATGGATTTCTCCGCCGGCCGCGTGCATCAACCATTGCGCAACATCATTCCCGTGCCGGCGCATGGCGGGTGGTTTGGCGTGATGCCTGCGGTTTATGGCACCGTGATGGGCGCCAAGATGGTTGCTTTCTATCCGGGCAATGTGAATCTGCAAAAACACACGCATATGGCGATGATTCAGCTCTTTCGCGCCGACACGGGAGAACCCCTGGTCACCATGGACGGGCGATTGATCACGGAGATGCGCACTGCTGCCGTATCCGCGGTAGCCATCGACTACCTTGCTGCCCCCAAGGCGAAGGTACTCGCCATTCTGGGGAGTGGGGTTCAGGCTCGCTCTCACATGAGAGCGCTTGCCGGAATTCGTTCCTTCACCGAGGTCAGGGTCTGGAGCCGGTCGGAGGATCATGCGCGGCAATTTGCGAGCGAGGTTGGAGCGCGGGTTACTACGGCGGAACAGGCTGTATCCGGAGCGGATGTAGTTCTAGCTCTTACGAGTTCCCCACAGCCGATCCTGATGGGAAGATGGCTGAGCCCGCACGCAATGGTATGTGCCATCGGCGCTGCTACACCAGATCGCCGCGAACTGGATGACGAGGCTATGCGCGGCGCAGTGGTGGTCGAGTCGCGGGAAGCTGCGCTCAAAGAAGCAGGGGATATTGTTCTTGCCAATGCGCAGGTGTCCGCGGAGATCGGCGCGCTATTAAACGGGGCGCAATGGAATCGCGGGGATCGGCCGGTGGTGTTCAAGTCCGTCGGAATCGCGGTGGAAGATATCGCGGCAGCTCAATTGGTTTACGACAAATTCACGACGCAGATGGATCGTTAGTGTTCAAGCATGCCATTGTTCGTGTGCCGGGAGGCAATTTTGCCCAGGGGCTTACCGCGGCGCAGCTGGGGGTTCCGCGTTATGACCAGGTGCTGCAGCAGCATGCACGCTACTGCGAGGCGCTGCAGGCATGCGGGCTTACGCTGACCACACTGGATGCGGATACCAATCATCCTGACTCGACGTTTGTGGAGGACACAGCGGTGCTCACCGCGAGTAGCGCTGTGCTCACCCGGCCCGGCGCTCGCAGCCGCGAAGGGGAGGTCGTCGCGATGCGCCCCGTCCTAAAGAGATTTTTTTCTACTACGGTGGAGATCAAGGCGCCGGGCACCTTGGACGGAGGGGACATCTGCGAAGCGGAGCAGCATTTCTTCCTCGGTTTGTCGCACCGTACCAACGAGGAGGGTGCGCGGCAACTAGCGGCGCATCTGGGGCGGGAGGGCTACAGTTCTTCAGTGGTGGATGTGCGTGGGATGAACAGTCTTCTCCATTTGAAGAGCGGCGTCTCTTACATCGGCGATAACACCCTGGTGGTGATGGAAGAGATTGCCGGCCTTGAAATGTTTGCGGAGTATGCATTGATTCGGGTTGCGGCGGATGAGAGCTATGCCGCTAATTGCATTCGCATCAACGAACGGGTGCTGGTGGCTGCGGGGTATCCGCGGCTAAGGGGTGAGCTTGTGACTCGCGGATTCCATCCACTGGAATTGGAGATGTCAGAGTTTCAGAAGATGGATGGCGGGCTGAGTTGTCTTTCGTTGAGATTTTGACTCGAGGCACCGGCCGGTGCTTTGTATCACGGCTTTAGTGTCTGCGCTTTAACTCCAGCATTTGGGAAGCCCGAAGGGCGCACCGCAGATCCCTCGGCTACGCTCGGGATGACAATTCATCTTGAAAACTATACTTAGCGTTCCCAAACAAAATTGTCATCCCGAGCGTAGCCGAGGGATCTGCGGTGCGCCCTTCGAGCTTCCCAAATGCTGGAGTTAAAGAGGAAAGACTCTTCAGCCCCGCCTAAATCTGCGGGAGATTCCGATCGCGAAAAAGCGCAGGGGCTAAAGCCGGACTCTTTTTTTCGCTTTTACGGCACGACCAAAAGTCGTGCCTGATACAAGGCGAAAAGCACACCCTAACCGGTCTTGCGCCGCGCGGGCGGGCTTGGCGTCCGCTGCCGGGGCGGACTTCGAGGCCTTTTTCTTGCCGGTTTCGACCAGTGCCGGAGCAGCGGCGGCGGCGACACCACGGTCCGCGATGCTCTTCTTGAGAGCCTCCATCAGGTCGATCACCGGAGCCAGCTTGGGTTTCTGCGGCTGCCCGGCGACGATTTGGCCGGCTCGCTTGGTTTCCACCAGGTCCAACACTCGCTGCTGATACTCGTCTTTGTATTGCTCGGGCTGGAACTGGGCCGTAAGCTGCCGGATAAATTGCTCGGCCAGATCGATCTCCGGCTTCTGCAACGTCATGTTCTCGGCCTTGCCGTATTCCGCGACTTCACGCACTTCTGCCGGGAAATAGAGCGTGTGCAAGACTATGCCCCGTGATACGGCCGCATCAAAACAATCTGCTCCCGCTGATTCAGCGTCAGCTTGGCTATGGCGGCTACATTGAGCTTTTCCATGGCCTGCAGCAACAATCCATAGGCGCGCTTCCCCGGATCTTCAGGAGCGGAGTAATACGATGCCTCGTAATAGATCGGGTCGACCTCGTCCAGGCTGACGAACTGGGTAATCTCCATGGCTTCCGACGAATCGGCCTGGAGGGTCTTGAGCTCGTCCGGGCTCACCAGAACATAGGCGTCGCGATCAACCTGATATCCCTTGACCAGCTCGTTGCGTTCGACCACGCGGTCACAAACCGGGCAAAAGGTCTGCTGTTTGATCCTGGAACCGCAAACCTCATGGATCTGGTTAAAACTGACGTGCTGTTCGCGCGCGGCGGCGTAGAGCCGCACCGGCACCGACACCAGGCCAAACGAAATATAGCCCTTCCAAACTGTGGATGCCATGGCTCTCCTGAGGAGATAACGATACATTTTTGGTGCAAATGCGGGCAACCAGAAAATCAGCTTACCTGGTTATAGACCGAATGCTCCCGGCTCCCGATGTGAATCCGGCGCAGGATCATGGTGGCCACGTAGGCGGCCCCAAAGCCATTGTCGATATTCACGACAGTCACATTGGGCGAGCATGAATTCAGCATGCCCAGCAAGGCCGCAATGCCCCCAAACGCCGCGCCGTAACCCACGCTGGTGGGCACGGCAATCACCGGGGCCCCTACCATCCCCCCGACTACACTGGGCAACGCGCCTTCCATCCCGGCGCACACAATGACCACCTCGGCCTCGCGCAAAATATCACGGTGCGCGAGTAGCCGATGCAGGCCGGCCACCCCCACATCGTAGATCCGCCGGACCTCGCTGCCCATGACCTCGGCCGTCACCGCGGCCTCCTCGGCAACCGGCAGGTCGCTGGTTCCCGCGCACAGCACCGCCAGGGAACCCGCGATGCCATTACCGGCCGGCGCGGTCTGCTTGAGCGCGACAATGCGGGCTACCGGGTAATACTCAGCCTCCGGAACCAGGGCCTTGACTGCGGCAAACGCCGCCTCGTCGGCACGGGTAGCCAGCACACTGCCACCCATGGCCGCCATGCGAAAGAATATTTCCCCCACCTGCTCAGGCGTCTTGCCGGCGGCGTAGATCACCTCGGGCAGCCCGGTCCGCAAGCGGCGATGATGGTCTATCTTGGCAAAGCCTGCTTCCTCATAGGGCAGGTTGGAAAGGCGCTCCATGGCCTCTTCGGGGCGGAGCGCGCCATCGCGGACCCGCTGCAGCATCTCGAGAATGGTCTCTGTGGTCATGATCTGGATCCGGCCGGCTCGCGGGTGGCAACGGGCCGCTTGCTCCATGCGGTCAGAGCGGCCTGCATCACTGTCTTCAGCGGAACGTCGAAGGCGGCGGCCGCTCTTCGGCAATCCTCAAACTCCGGCGCCGCGTTCCATTCTTCTCCCCGCCATGAACCGGTCTTGACCCGGATCACGCCAAAATCCGTCTCCACCGGCGTAGTCTCGCGGGCAAGGACGACGCGATTCTCTTCCCGCACCCGGATGCCCAGCGTGGAGGTCTCGCGGAATAGCAACTGCTGCAGATGCTCCGCGTCGCCAGGCTTACACAGCACAGTCAGCAGAGTTCCCAGGCGCCCCTTCTTCATGGTTACGGATGCACTCATCACATCGAGCGCGCCTAGCTCCAACGCCAATTGCGCGGTGTGCGCCAAAATCTCGGGGCTCAGGTCGTCCACCGCGCACTCCAGCACGGTCACTTTGTCCTCGCCCAACGGCTCGACGGTCTCGGCCAGGCTCACGCGCAGCACGTTGGGAAAGCGCTCGGGATTGCGCGTCCCTGCCCCGTAGCCGATCGACTGCACCCGCATCATCGGAACCGGTTCGAATCGGCAGTCCAGGGCGCGCAGTAAAGCCGCTCCGGTCGGAGTGACGAGTTCTACCTGCACGTGCGCGGAATAGATCGGCGCGTCCTTGAGCAACTCCGCTGTGGCCGGGGCGGGGACAGGAAAGCGTCCGTGAGCACAATTGACAAAACCACCACCGACATTCACCGCGGAGCAATACCACTGGTCCAGATCAAGCGCATCCGCGGCAGCTGCGCTGCAGGCGATGTCAACGATGGCGTCAACCGCGCCCACTTCATGGAAATGAACCTGTTCCGGGGGAACACCATGAATGCGACCCTCTGCTTGTGCCAACAAGCTGAAGGCGCTGAGGCTGAGGTCGCGCGCGCGCTGGGTCAGATCGGCGCTCGTGAGAAGGCTGCGAATCTGTGCCAGGTTGCGACCGTGTTCATGTTCATGGGCGTGGGCAGAATGTTCATGTTTATGACCATGCTGATGATCGTGATGATGATGATCATGCTCAATGGGTCCGGTCGGGGCGGCGGGCTCATGCAGCTTGCCCTGGACCATGACATCAATTTTGGTGGATTGAATGCCGCTGCGATTCACCCTGGTGACGCGTAGTTCCGCGCCCAGACCCAACGATGCTGCGGTGCGCTGCAGCAATTCGACGGGAGCACCGGCGTCCACCAGCGCAGCCATCAGCATGTCGCCGCTGATACCGGCAAAGCATTCCAGGTAGCCGATCCGCATCGCGTTACTCACCCACACCCGGCCGGGCGACGGCGAAGCCGGTCAGTACCTCGATGGGCAGTACTTCGTTCATCGACCCGGAACGGTAACCTTCGCAATCCAGAGAGACGTAGCGGAATCCCGCAGCTTTCACCACGGATGCCATCGCTTTCATCCTGCCCATCTGGAGGACGGCAGCCATCTCTTCTTCCGCGATCTCAATGCGCGCAATGGTGCCGTGATGGCGTACCCTGAATCGCCTCAGTCCCAGGCCGCGCAGCGCATCTTCTGCCTGCTCGATCATGCGCAGGGCTTCGGGTGTGACCCGTCGGCCATATTCCATGCGCGAGGAGAGGCACGCCGACGCCGGCTTATCCCAAACACGCAAATCCGCCCGCTGGGCCAGAGCACGGACATCGGCTTTCGTAAGACCCGCTTCCGCCAGTGGGGCGGCCACCCGGTGCTGCGCCGCAGCTTTGTGGCCTGGGCGGAAATCCTGCCGATCATCGAGGTTCAACCCGTAGGCCAGAGCATCGAAAGCCGGTCCGCTCGAGTTCATTTTCCATCACACCAAAAAGTTCGTCCTTGCAGTGAAAGCAGCGATCCGGCCCATTCACCGCATATTCTTCTCGCTCCAGTTCGTGGGTTTGGATCGACTGCAGGGGGATTCCATGTTCCCGGGCGAAATCCAGAGCGTCGCTGAATTGTGATCGCGCCAGGCTGGCGGAGTCGGCGATGACTGCCAGCATTTGCGGCCCAAGCACGCGATGCGCGGCGTAAGCCAGGTACGCGGAGTCCACCCCACCCGAATACGCCACGATGACACTCTTTAGCAAACGCAACCTGGTGTGCAGGGCTTGTTCTTTTTCTTCCAGGGCTTCATGGTTCATTGATGAGTACACTCCCGACGATGCAAACCACCGAAGTCAACGAGTAGGATGATCTAATGCGGGCTCGTCGATATCGAAGCCTCGAATTTTTCCCCAAGTAAGATGGTTTACGATGTCGTTTTTCGCTCTGAAGTCTCCACTGACTGCCAGCGACCGGATGGAGCGGCGCCGTCTGATCCTTTCAGATTCACTGTCTCTGGTCACCCTGTTCGCGATCACGGCTCTGTTGGCCGTGTTGACGAACTATCTCTACCAATCTTACGCTTCCCACCAGGTTGAGCTGGCCAACCGATGGCTTCAGCGCGGGGACCAGGCTATGCGGGAGGGCAAGCCCCAGGCCGCCATCGATGCCCTGAGTTCCGCGCTGGCCTATGCACCCAGCGAACGCGGCACAGCAAATCAACTGGCCGAAGCACTCGCATCCGCCGGCCGCTTCAGGAAGCTACGGTTTACTTCAACGCGCTCCTGGAAAGCCAGCAGGGCAGACGGTTTAATTAATCTTCAACTTGCCCGGCTGGCAGCCCGCCAGGGCAACGAAAACCAGGCTATCGAGGACTACCAGAAAGCCATTTACGGAAGCTGGGAGGGAGACGGTTATGTGCGCCGGCGGGACGGTTCGCTTTGAGCTCATCAACTACCTCATCGCCCAAACCGTCTGGACCAGGCCCGCAACGAGTTGCTGGTGGCTTCTGGAAATGCTCCGGACGACGATATCACGCGTCCAACTGGAAATTGCCCGGATGATGGAGCAGGCGCGAGGATCCCAGCGACGCCTTGAACCTGTACAAGAAGATTCTCCGCCATCACGCCTCCTTGCGCGAGGCACTTGATGGAGCTGGGCGGACAGCCTTCCAGACTGGGCCATTACCTCCAAGCAAAGCGATACCTCGGGCATGCCCTGGAGGGCCCTGGGGTCGACCAGGAGCCGCTAACGGCGGTCGCAACAGAGTCGAGACCGGCTGGCCGAGGCGACGCGGCTATTGCAACTTTATCCGTCTTCGCGGTTAGGCTCCGTGAGCGGGGCACCCGCATTCTGAACGACCGCAAGCTGGCCATGGCGCGGTTGGCGGAGTGCACGCAGGACAAGGCTCGCAGCGACAAAGAATCCGCAGCGGACAGCGCAGCGGTCCACAAGGACAGCCAAAAGTCCGCCCAAGTCCAACCGTTAGCGAACCTGGCATCGCGTTTCTCCCGATCATCCAACCAAACCTGCACCGAGCCAGCCCGGTGGCTGCCGCTCCCCCGGTGGATCCTCTGCAAGCCCTGGCGGAACGTTGGCAGCAACTGCCGGCTAGATCACCGTGGCCGACACTGGAGAAGGATCCCGGAACTGGCCCAGGCCCAGATCCAACTTATCTATGACACGGAGATCGATCACGCAACAGGTCTGCGGCGCGCCTGTCGGGCGACGATGCCCTGCTCTTAAGGATCGCCCAGGCGCCGAACCAGGTGGAGGAAGAATGAGCACGGCCACCGAAGCAGCCGGGGGTCAACCCGACTCCCGACGCGGCTACGGGAATCGATCTGGCTACGATTGCGGAGGAGAGGCGCTATCGGCCTAACCCGGCGGAAGTTCAGCGATTGGCGCCTAACCGGGACGAGCGGCTCTTCCTGGTTCTTTCCATCTTCATCGGGGTCCTCTCTGGCTTGCTGGTGGTCTGTTTCCGGGTCGCCATCAACTGGATCCAGGTGCTCACGCTGGGGTCCTCGCCTCATCCCGGGCAGTTGCGGTTGTTTTTCGTGCCTATGGGCGTCGGCCTGCTGGTCGCCGTGCTGGTGCAGCTGGTATTCCCTGGAGCGCGCGGGAGCGGCATCAACCAGACAAAAGCAGCGCTTTATATCTACAACGGCTATATCTCCTTCCGGACGGTCATCGGGAAATTCATCACCTCGGCGCTCTCCATCGGCGGCGGATTCTCACTAGGGCCCCGAGGATCCTTCGCTGCAGATCGGGGCCGGCGTGGCCTCCATGGTCAGCCGCCGCCTCAATCTCTCCCGCGAGCGGCTGCGCATGTTTGCGCCTATAGGCGCCGCCGCGGGCCTGGCGGCCGCATTCAACGCGCCGATCTCCGCCATTCTGTTCGTTGTGGAAGAGGTAATCGGCCGGTGGAGCGCGGCGGTGCTCGGCTCCATCGTGCTCTCCGCCATCTCCAGCGTCGTGGTCGCGCGCTGGTTCTGGGGCGCGGAGCCGATGTTTCGCATCCCCTCGGTAACCCTCAAGGGTCCTCAGGAACTTCTTGCCTACGCCGTTCTTGGCGTCGCCGGTGGCATCGCCGCGCTCATCTTCTCCAAGGCGCTGGGCTACACCCGTCCTCGGCTGCGCCAGCTTCCCCGCTGGACCTGGTATATCCAGCCACCGATTGCCGGGCTCATCGTGGGCGCGATCGCTTTTTTTGGTGCTCCCCAGGTAATGGGTCCGGGATACAACGTCATCGACCAGGCCATGCACGGGCAGTTTACCTGGAAGTTTCTTCTCGCTCTGGCCTTGCTCAAGATTGTGGCCACGACGATCTCCTTCTCCAGCGGCACCCCTGGGGGTATGTTCGCCCCGACTCTCTTCATTGGGGCGATGCTGGGAGCTTCGATCGGAACCTTCGAGAAGATTTTCTTCCCCAGCTTCCCCATTTCGGTGGGTTCCTATGCGCTGGTGGGGATGGGGGTGTCTGTTCGCGGCTTTCTTACGGGTTCCGTTGACCTCGGTTTTCATGGTGCTCGAAGTCAGCGGCAACTACTCCATTGTGCTTCCGGTTATTCTGGCCAACACCATTGCCTACCTGGTCTCACGGAGCCTTGCAGCCCTATCCTATCTTTGAAACCTTCACCCACCAGGATGGCCTCGACTTGCCTTCGATGGAGGAACAGCGCGAGGAAAGTGTGCTGCATCTGGAGGACGCCTTGCGTCCGGTGAACGTTCCCATTTTTCCCGGCAGCGCGACGCTCCAGGAGGTATCTGCCCAATTGGCTGTCGCCGATGCGCCGGTATTGCTGGTGAGGCTTCGAGACGGTTCGTGGTACTCCATGAATCGAGGCGAGTACACCTCGATTGCGGCAACACAAACTCCGGAAACTGTTCTCGAACAAACACTCAAACCTGATCGGGTGCCGCTGTTGTTTCCGGACCTGCCTCTGGATAGCGCGATTCCTTACCTGGCTCGTTGGCCTGTTTTGCCCATTCAGAATCGAGCCAGCAAGGGCACGCTCGAGGGCATCGTGTCTCTCGAAGATGTGCTCGGCCGTTACCAGCAGCCGTAGTGGCCGACGGTCTCGAAAAAACATTTCCAGGAGAGACCCGTGAACCGCAGATCCCTCGGCTTCGCTCGGGATGGCAAAGGGAAGAGTGGCGCTTCCATTGAGGGCAGTTCTTGAGAAATGATCGAGCGCTTCGTCATGACGAAGAACCGGGCCAACCCAAGGCGCGAAGTCATTGAAGTCCATGGCAAAAACAACTTGTCATCCCGACCGGAGCGTAGCGAAGTGGAGGGATCTGCGGTTTCTTTCTCTCACTCGGAATCCCGCTTTCGCTACCGCTCTGCTCACGGTTGCGGTGTTGCTTGTCCACGGCTATCATCCGCTGGCTGACGACGGCGCCGTCTACGTACCGGGATCAAGAAGCTGGTGGACCCCAGCCTTTACCAAGCGGACGCTGTCTTCGCCTTATCGCCCACGCAGTTGTCAATCTTTGCCCACCTTCTGGCTGCACTGGTGCGCTGGGGGCACGTTGCACTCCCGGTCCTGTTGCTGGTTTGCCATCTGGCTTCGATCTTTCTCTTTCTTCTCGGCTCCTGGCGAGTAGCGAACCGAATATTCGTCAGTCGCCACGCCTGCTGGGGCGCAGTGTTACTGGCTGCTTGCTGCTTCACGCTACCGGTTGCAGGCACATCGCTCTCCATCATGGATCCCTACGTTACGGCGCGTTCCTTTTCCACGCCGCTCGGTCTCTTCGCGCTGGCAGCCGTGCTCGACGAGAAATGGGCAGAATCTATCCTGTGGCTCGGTTTGGCCGCGCTTCTGCATCCTTTGATGGCCGGATACGCGGCCATCGCCATGTTCACGTTCGCGCTCGTCAACCGCAGGCAGTGGCGGTTGGTTGGCCTGTGGGCGGGGCTGGGGTGGCTGTTGGGTGCGGTCATCTTCCTGGCCACACGTCATGCAGATGCCAGCACTGTCTACAATCGCGCGGTCCTTAGCCGTTCGTATTTTTTCCTTTCCAGTTGGCAGTGGTTTGAGTATCCGGGCCTGGTGATGCCTCTCCTGCTGTTGGGAATTGGGGGCAGCCAACGCCGAGCGCCATGGACGGCACGGGCGCTCGCCATCGCCGCAACTGTCCTGGGCGGTTGTGCGCTGCTCGTGTCGCTTTGCTTTGTCCATCGCAGCGGAAGCCTTCTATTAGCGCGCCTACAAGTGTTGCGCGCCTTCCAGTTCGTCTATATTGCCGGCGTGCTGCTTGCGGGAGGAGTGCTCGGCAGACTGGCCGAACGACATAAACGCACCGTCGCACTGCTTGGGCTATTGCTGGTCGGCGCCATGTTCGCGGGTCAGAGGCTACACGTATCCGGAATCCAATCATGTGGAATGGCCGGGGCTGACACCGCGCAATCGCTGGCAACAAGCCTTCCTCTGGATTCGCGTGAACACGCCCAGAGACGCGATCTTCGCGCTCGATAACGACTACATTGAAAGCGCCGGAGAAGATGCACAGGGCTTTCGCGCTACCGCGGAAAGAAGCGCCGTCGCCGATTGGTTCAAGGACGGCGGAATCGCCAGCAACTTTCGCCAGGCTGCCGTTTCCTGGTGGCAAGGGTCGCAGGCCACTCACGAGCTCAACAGCGCCACCGACGAACAGCGATGGGCACGACTTCGGCCGCTCGGCGTCAGCTGGATTGTGTTGCCTGCCCAGGCCAGCACTGGCTTTGCCTGTCCCTTCACAAACGCGCGGGTGCGGGTTTGCCGGCTAGCAGTTTCGCGCACGGATGGCGCAAAATAACATCATCCGGAGATCGTCCATGCTGACGCTGTATCAGAGACTTATTTTCGGTTACGTGCTGCTTCTTGGCCTGCTGCTGGCAGTCGGCCTGCACGGTACCCTCTCGCTGCGCCATGCCTCCAGGCTCGACCACCAGGCGACGCTGCCCGCCGCAGCGGCGCAGGAGCGCGCGGTGCTTGTCCAGCGAGCTACCACCATCACCATCGTCTGCACCCTGAGCGGCGTTCTGATCACCATCGGCTTTCTGTTCTCCATTATCCGGCCCATCCGCCGGACCGCAGCTGCCGCACGGCGCATCGGCCAGGGTGAGTTGAACCAACGCATCGAGTGGCGAACCCGGGACGACCTGGGCACCATTGCCACCGAACTCAACCGCATGGCGGTGCGCCTGCGCGACCTCCGCGACACAGAATATGGCCGCAAACAGATGGACCAGCAGCTATCAGATGCCGTGGTCCAATCCATCTTTGAGCCGGTAATCGTCACCGACGCCAAGGGACATGTACTCAAGCTCAACCAGGCGGCGAGTGAAGTGTTCGGCGAAGCCGCCGCCGATCGCATGGCGTTGACCAACACGCCGGGGGGAGAGCGGATCCTGCAGGCGGTGCGCGACGCGGTCTCCATGCGCCAATCCATCGCCAGCGAGGACGAAGCCGCCATGCTGCCCATGAAGCTGGGCGAGGGACAGCGCAGCTATCGCCTGCGCACCACACCCATGCGCGATCTCGAAGGCAAACTACTCGGAGCCGTGAGCGTGCTGGAAGACATTACCGAGATGCAGGATATCGACCGCTTCAAGACTCGCTTTCTCAGCGTCGCATCGCAGAAGCTTCGTCAACCTCTGGAGCAGCTTCGACTCAGCTTGTACACACTCACCTCGGGCTTCGCCGGCGAACTGCGGCCCTTGCAGGCAGACGTGCTGCACGGAGCCGAAGAGGACGCGGAGCGTCTCAACGACCTCATGTCCGACCTGATCGAGGTCTCCGAACTCGATACCGGACGGCGCGAAATCCGTATGGATCGATTCCGGCCGATGGATATTCTTGGCGACGCCTGTCTCCCGGGTGCGCGATGAAGTCCGCGAAAAGAACATCGACGTGCAAATTGAGGCGTTCGCCGACCTCTCATATGTGAATGGGGATCGCCGGGCTCTGCGTAGCATCATGGACAATCTGATGAGCAACGCCGTCCGCTATACCCCGGAGAACGGCACCATCCTGCTGCAGGCAAAGGAGCAAAAAGAGAAGGTGCAATTCTCCGTCCGTGATTCCGGGCGGGGCATCGAAGCCGAGCGGCTGCCAAACCTCTTCGGCCGCTTCAACGCCGCGCACGACCAGGGAACCGGCCTCGGCCTCGCCCTGGTGCGCCGGTTGGTGGAACTGCTCGGGGGCCAGGTTTCGGTGGAAAGCCGGCTTGGTCATGGAGCAACCTTCACCTTTACTCTCCCGGTCGCCACCGCCGTGGCCACGCGCCATCCGATCGAGATCGGTTAAAGCGGTTTCACAATCGCCAAAACGCGAGCTTGCTCGCCGGATGCTTTAATCTTCGCAGGGATATGACTGACTTTTCGACCGACCTCACACCCGCTGCGCCAGAGTTGGCGAAGTTGCGCGTCTACATCGGGGCGGCGCCCGGGGTGGGCAAGACGTACCAGATGCTGGAAGACGCGCACCTGATGAGGAAGCAGGGCATCGATGTCGTCATTGGGTTGATCGAATCGCATGGCCGGAAAGATACGCAAGATCAAATCAAGGATCTCGAGCTCATTCCCCGGCGCGCTATTCCCTACCGCAGCGTAGTTCTCGAAGAGATGGATCTCGATGCCATTCTGGCCCGGCATCCGCAGTTTTGCATCGTGGATGAACTGGCGCATACCAATGTGCCGGGATCGAAGAATCGCAAGCGCTATGAAGACGTGCTGGAGTTGCTGGACGCGGGCATCAACGTAATGACCGCGGTCAACATACAGCACCTGGAAACGCTTAACGACTCGGTTTCGCGCTCGGCAGATACCCAGATCCGGGAAACCATTCCGGACAGTTTTCTGAAGCGAGCGGACGAAGTAGTGAATGTGGACGTGACCGTGGACGAACTGCGGTCACGGCTGAAGCAGGGCAAGATTTACGCTGCGGAGAAAATCGAGCAGTCGCTGGCCAACTTCTTCCGCAAAGGCAATCTCAGCATGTTACGCGAGCTTGCCCTGCGCACTACCGCCGAGGAAGTCGGGTCCCAGGCAGCGGAATATCGCCGCAGCCAGGGCCTGGAGCAAGCTCCCATACCGGAAAAGGTGATGGTGTGCCTCTCGCCCCGTCCGGGAGCGGAACGGCTGTTGCGTGTGGGAGCAAGAATCGCCGGCCGTCTGGCCACCAACTGGTACGCGGTGCGGGTCGAGTCGCCGGACGAAGATGCGCGGCACGGAGATCCCGAAGAGTATCAGCGAATGGAAGAATATCAGCGACTCGCGCGGGAGTTGGGCGCGCAGGTGGTGGTGTTGAAGGACAAGAATGTCGCTGACGCCCTGATCGAGTTTGCGCAGCAGGAGAGCATTTCGCACGTGGTCTTCGGGCAGTCTGCCCGCTCGCGGTTTGACATTCTTTTGCGGGGTTCGGTGCTCAATCGGTTTCTCGCCGACGTTCGTGATGCCACGGTGCAGGTGGTTCCAATTAGTAAGGCCAAGCGATAACGGGTCGTACTGGTAGTTCTTCCCTTCCACAAATCGTGGGGATACCACGAACTTCTTGCTTTGTATCAGGGCACGACTCTTAGTCGTGCCGTAAGGGCGCAAAAAAGTCGGACTTTAGCCCCTGCGTGAGAACCTCCGCACTTAGTCCCGTAGGGACGTCTGAGAGTAGCCCAGGACGTAGTCCTGGGTTAATGATAAGCAAGCTGGACAGTCCCGCAAGGGACGGCTGAAGACAGGAGCGGAATTTTCAGCCGTCCCTTCGGGACTGCCCGATCGAGCATTCCTAACCCAGGACTGCGTCCTGGGCTACTTTCAGACGTCCCTACGGGACTAAGCCCAGAGGTTCTCACGCAGACTCTGAAGCCCTGACCATTTTGGCCGGGGTGGCTTGCTTTAATGGCTGGCCGCGCCGTGGCATTCCGGGGCGCTGTCGCGGTACAGGGCATTGCGCGGATAAGCAGTGGCTAATTCACGGAGCAAGTCGCAGCCTTGCGTGTTGTTCTTGTCGCGCAACGCGGCTACCGCCAGTAACAGCTTGGCGAATGGCTTCAAAAGGTTTCCATGGGCGGCCGTTTCCTGGAGTTCGCGAATGCCCTGCTGCTTATCCGGATCAATCCCGCCTAAGCTCAGCATCCAGCGAACCGGGGCCGGCTTGATGCCGGTGAGATAGTTTTCAACACCGACGGCGAGCAGAGCATCGTACGCGTCCGGCTTTTGCTTCAGTAATTGTTGCGCAAGGATACGCCCCTGCTTCATGTAGCGCAGCGCGGCAAAATCCTGCTTGTCGATCATGGCAACATAATCGGATCGCAAGCCCAACGCCAGTACCTTGGCAAAAAGAGCGTTGCTGTCCTCGGGATGCTGCTTGAGCGCGGCGTCGGCAAGCTGATCGCCTTTGCTCACGGCGCCATTGAACGCATCACGCACCCTGGGATCCGGAGCAAGCTTGGTGCGAGCTTCAAAGTTCTTGTCGCTGGTGAAGAGCTGACTTTCGAGGATGCCGAGACGGGCAAATTCGCCGAACAGATAGCCGGCGGCTTGCGAGACCGGTCCGAGGGGGTCCTCCGGATGCATCCTTTCCCAGGTGGAAAAATCCTGGTGGGCTTGCTCGAATTCGAGGTTGTACATCCTCTGGAAACCACGTTCGATCTCGGTCGGAGCCAGGGCATTCGCCCCATGCGCGGGCAAGAACGTCAGCATCAGCGCCGCAATCAACCCTCTACTCGTTGCTTCCATACATCCTGTTCGATGCAGTTTTTTGACCTCTGACTTGGTCATCGTTCGCTCCAGCGGGCCCCTGCGTGCCCAGCCACCGCGGGCGTTATGAAAGTGTGCAGCCAACCCGCCAGCGCCCGATAATCTTCCGCGGCCCCCGAACCGGGAGCGTAGTCAATCACCGTCATTCCTTCGGCCACCGCCTCGCTCACCACCGAGCTGCGGCGCAACACAAAAGGTATCAGACGATCACCCAATTGCTGCTGCAGCATCGCGCGCACGTCGAGATGGAGCGGTACTGAGGCATCAAACTGGTTCAGCAGATAGAGAACCTGACTGGGAGGGTCGGCCAGCAATATATCCAGCAATCCCAGGCAGGCCAGCGAACTCAGATCGGGAAGCACAGGCACTAATACGGTCGGCCGTAGTTGCAGCAGGCGGCTGGTCACCTCACGGCTGGCGGTGGCCACATCGACCAGGATCCGGCTGGCTCCACGCCCATCGCGTAACAGCTCTGCCAGGAAAAGGTCATGCTCTCCGCCGGCCCTGGGATATCGCTCGGGCTGAAGGTTCAAAAGCTGAACCGGCGCATCGACTTCGGCTCCAGAAGGAGAACCTGGCGGAGAAAACGTACGGACCACCCCGGGCCTGAACTCGCGCGAACCGAAATAGAAGGGCAGCAGGCCGCAGACTGCCGTATCGGCAAGGAACACGTGTTCGCCGAGCGCCGAGAGGGCACGTCCCAGGGTTGCTACCAGGCAAGTCTTTCCCACTCCGCCGGCAAGCGAGAAAACCACCAACAAGGGAGGCCGATCTTCGACGCTCATCAGCTCCTCTAACGATTCCTCCTCGTCTGCCTCCGCCGGATTGAAAACAGAGTGCAACGCATACCAGCGTGCGCCCACCTCTTCTCGGGGCGCCGGCAACTCGGGTGCTTGGACCTGGTGCGTTCCCTCGACTTGCTCGACTGGCTCAACTGGTTGGTCTGGCGGCAGCACCGGGGGTCGTTGGGCTTCGCGTTGCGGCGCTGGACCGGGCACGATGCGAAGACGAAACTGCCCTCGTACTTCCCGACGCGATGCAGAGAAGTCCAGGTACCTGGTCCCCTGCACGTGAGCCTGGGAGTAGAGCGTCGTCATATCGTCCGGTCTCTCCGTCATACTTCCTTGCCTGCCGGCTTCGAGTCGCGAGCAGATCCAGCTCCATTAACATACCCCGCAATCCGCCGTTCTGCTACAGGCTGCGCGTGAGTCAGTCAACGTCGAGCCAGCTCTGCCCACTGTGGTACTTTGGAAACTAAGCAGAAATGAGCTCGTAGCTCAGTCGGTAGAGCAACGCACTTTTAATGCGTGGGTCGTGGGTTCGATTCCCACCGAGCTCACCACGTCTCGGAGCTACCTTTCCGGTGACACAACCATGACCGCCAGCCCCTCTGACCCCCTGCTCCTCAGCTCCGCGCGGGTCACTTCGATACACGACCGTTTCACCGCCGCCTGGCACCATGAAGATCCGGCCGTCCCGCCGTCGCTGGCAGGGTTCGAGCGTGCGGTGGTGGAGCAGCATCTAGCAAATTTCGAGCTTTGGCACGCGGAGGATAGCGCCCGTGCTCCCGGGGCCAGCGACCATGACATCGCAGGGGTCAAGCGGTTCATCGATAGCGCCAACCAGCGGCGCAACGATCTGACGGAACAGTGCGATTTGCTGCTGCTAGATTTTCTCAGCCAGCAGAATCTGCCCGCTGCCGGCGCCGAGCTGCATTCTGAGTCTCCCGGCCTGATTCTGGACAGGCTTTCGATTCTTTCCCTTAAGGTCTTTCACACGCGTGAAGAGATCGGCCGCAACCGAGCGCCTTCGGGCCACGCCGAGCGCAATCGCGAGCGTTTGCGTATTCTGGTAGAGCAGCGGGACGATTTGGCTGCATCGCTTGACCGGCTGTGGCAGCAGGTCCTCGACCGCCGGCGAAGCTTCAAACTCTACCGCCAACTAAAGATGTATAACGACCCGGCTCTCAACCCCGCGGTCTATGGCCCAGGATCGAATTCCTGAGTTGGACCTTCGGTGGAATGACGCTTACCGGCGCCCGTGCTACAGTCTTGCCAAGGATGCAAGCGGCCCCCATGGGTTGACGTATGCGGTTGCGGTGCGTATAAAGACGAATCGAACGGCCGGTTGTATCTTTCATGAAAGAAGAGTGGGCTATGCAAAACACAGGTCAGAGTATCCCCGCTCGGCGCAATCCTCGCACCATCGAGGGCAAAGCACGCCCCATGCCCAATGCTGCACACCAGAAGTCCTTGAACGAGTACCAGACCGCCCTGCAGTGGATGCATGAAGGCAAGTACGAGAAGGCCCGGCAGGTTTTCGAGAAGTTGAGTCAGGACGGACCGGTCGAGATTCTGGAGCGGGTGCGGGTCTATCTCGCCGCCTGCCAACGCCGCGCACAAGAAAGTGGTCTCTCCTTCGGCAATACCGAGGAGCAGTACGACTACGCCATTTCTCTGTTGAATACGGGATTCTATGAAGAGGCTCGGGACCAGTTTCAAGGAATTCTCAAGAGCAACCCGTCCGCCGACTACGCTTACTACGGCTTGGCCATCCTCGAAAGCATGACCGGGCTGGCTGAACCCTGCCTTGAGCACCTGGCGAAGGCGATTGAGCTGAACCCCCGCAACCGCATCCAGGCGCGTAGCGATTCAGATTTCCAGGACATGGCCGATGATCCCCGATTCACCGAATTACTCTACCCCGAGGTCCCGTAATCGCCGGGACTCCCGCTTTCAGGAAATGGGCGATTTCGATTTGCTGGCGTAGCTTAGCTGTGTGTGCTCTATGGTGAAGACCCTCTCCTCCACGCTGGCAAAGCCAAGGCCCGCAAAAGCGCCTGTCACTCGAAGCAGCAAGCACCCCGCCAGCATTCGGGCCGTAGCCATTGGCGGAGGTACCGGCCTTTCTACTCTGCTACGTGGGCTGCGGCGCTATGTCGCGTCGCCTCATCAGTCTTCGGCAGACTGCGTCGATGCCCCCTGCCTGATTTCGGACCTCGCAGCTGTCGTCACGGTCACGGATGACGGCGGCTCAAGTGGAAGGCTGCGCCGTGGCTTTAATATGCTGCCGCCCGGCGATCTGCGCAATTGCATGGTGGCTCTCTCCGAAGACGAACATCTGATCTCCCGGCTCTTCCGTCATCGATTCACCGCCGGGGAAGGCCTGGAAGGCCACAGCTTCGGCAATCTCTTCGTTGCCGCTTTCGTCGAGATCACCGGGGATTTCGCCCAGGCGATCAAGCTTTCGTCGCAGGTCCTTGCTACGCGCGGGCATATCTATCCCGCAACCAACGCCAACGTGTCTCTCGCCGCCCAGATGGATGACGGTTCCCTGGTAAGGGGGGAGACCAACATCACCGCCAGCCGGCGACGTATCGTTGAACTGATGCTCGAGCCGGCGGACGCCGAACCGTTGCCGGAGACACTGGAGGCGATTGAACGGGCCGACCTGATCACCATTGGTCCTGGATCGCTTTTTACCAGTCTCGTTACCAACCTTCTGGTCAAGGGGGTTTCCGAGGCCCTGGCTTCGTCACGGGCAGTGCGGGTATACATCTGCAACCTGATGACGCAGGCCAATGAGAGTCTCAACCTGACTGCGTCGCAGCACATCGAGCGCATTTATGAGCACGCCCACCGGCCCATCTTCGACTACGCACTGGTGAATACAGCGCCAGTCTCGCAGGTTCTGCTGGATCGCTATGCCGGAGAAGGGTCTTCGCCTATCGTCGCGGATGTCAAAGCGATTGAGGCGCTCGGGGTGCGTTGCATCGCAGGGGACTTTGCGGCTGAGGGGGATGTAGTCCGCCACGCAGCGGATCGGGTCGCAGAGGCGGTGCTGCGACTGGGCGACCGGCGGCGGTCGAGGGTAAAACGAGCACATTTCCAGGAATGGTCTTGGAAATGTTTAGGGCCGTCATGGACGAAATCGCGGGTTGAATTTCGGTTACCGTTCGCTTCAGTTGGCCGCAGGCGGCGTAGATGTCTCTGCCGCGCGGACGGCGCAGAAACGCCGGAACACCGCGGGCAATGAGCCGTTGCTGAAAGGCCGCCACCTGCTCGGGCTCCGGCATGGCGTAGGCAATCCCCGGACCCGGATTCCAGGCAATCAGGTTCACTTTCACTGGCATGGGGGCACTGCGTGCCAGCGCGGCCAACTGCTCCGCATGCTGCAACCCGTCGTTGAGGCCGCCTAACAGCACGTACTCGAAAGTGACTCGCTCCCTCGGCCTTAGGGACAATTGGCCGGCCGCCTGAATGACTTCCTCGATCTTCCACTTGCGGGTAATGGGCATGATCGCTTCGCGGATCGCATCGTCAGGCGCATTGAGGCTGATCGCGAGACGGGGCCGCACCGGCTCCGCAGCCAGACGCAGAATGCCGGGCACGATGCCGGATGTGGAAACCGTCATTCTGGATTCGGCCAGCGACGCTTCGTTCACCAAGAGACGCACCGCGGCCATGAACTCGTCGTAATTCAGAAAGGGCTCGCCCATGCCCATGAACACCAGGTTGATGCGATCCCGGCCCACCTGCACCGCCTGACGCTCGAGCACTGCGATCACCTGGCCGGCAATCTCGCCTGCCGAAAGATTTCTCTGCAAACCCAGCTTCGCCGTGAGACAGAACTGGCAGTTGACCGCGCAGCCTACCTGGCTGGAAACGCAAATGGTGGCTCGTTGGGCGCCTTCGCCATCCCCCTGCTCCGCTCCGTCGCCTCCGGGCATCCAGACCGTCTCTACCGTTTGGCTGTCCTGGCCGGCAACCAGGTACCGTTCCGTACCGTCGACGGAGCGAAAAGTCTCCACAATCCGGGGCCGGCCGATGCCCCAGCCCGCCTCTGCCATCTCCTGGCGGAGCCCCCGAGGGAGGGTAAGCACCCCCTCCAGGTCCTCAATCCGCTGCCGGAACATGGCATGGAGCAGCTGCCCGGCCCGGTACGGGGGCTCCCCAAATTCCAGCATTACCTCCGTAAGTTGTTGACGGGAAAGGCCAAAAAGATTTCTGGCTCCAGGCAGGGCTGCGCCGTCTAATAAATGGACGAGATTTCCCCCACCAGGCATCGACAAGCCACCCAGATCAATTTTCGCAGCATAGCACCGGATTGGCTGCAGGAATTCCGCGCCAGCCCGGGGAAAGCCGCTACACTTAAATGGTGACAGAACGCAGCATTCGACGTACGGTCCTTCCCTCCGGCTTAACGATTCTGACCGAGCGCATGGAACACATCCGGTCTGTAGCCATGGGTGTGTGGATCCGAGCCGGCTCCCGGCATGAGCTGCCGGAAGTGAACGGCATCTCTCATTTCGTCGAACACATGGTCTTCAAAGGAACGCAATCGCGTTCCGCCAAGCGCATTGCGCGTGAAGTCGACGCGATTGGCGGCAATCTGGACGCGTTCACCGGCAAAGAAACCATCTGCTTCAACCTCAAGGTTCTCGATGAGCATGTGCCCACCGCGCTCGACGTTCTCTCCGACCTGGTGTTGAATCCGGTCTTCAACAACGACGACATCATGCGCGAGCGGGGCGTCATCCTGGAAGAGATCAAGATGGACGAGGACAATCCCGACTATCTGGTCCACGAAATCTTCACCCAGAATTTCTGGAAAGACCATCCGTTGGGAAAACCCATCCTGGGAACCAAGGAGACGGTGCGCCGCTTCGAGCAGAATATGTTGTTCGACTACTACGGCCAGCGCTTCTCCGGCAACAACATGGTTTTCTCCGCCGCCGGGAACCTGGAACACGATGCCTTTGTCGACCTGGTCGCCAAGCGCTTCGATCACATTGGTCCGATGCGGGCAGAGCTTGCGGAAACCGCGCCGCGCACGGTTTCGAAGATCGTCCTGCGCAATAAGAAAGCCCTGGAGCAGGTTCAGCTCTGCCTGGGCGTGCCTTCTCCGCCCATCGCGCACGAACTGCGTTACGTGACCCTGCTGCTCAACACCGCTCTGGGCGGCGGCATGAGTTCGCGTCTTTTTCAGACGGTGCGCGAAGAACATGGTCTCGCTTATTCCATCTTCAGCGACCTGAACCCCTATCGTGACACGGGGTCGCTGTGCGTGTATGCGGGAACCTCTTCTGCCCACTGTCTGCAAGTACTCGAATTGATCATGTGCGAGTTTCGCCGTTTGAAGACAGAGGAGATGCCGGAGGAAGAGCTTCGCCGCTCCAAGGATCAGCTCAAGGGCAACATCATTCTGGGCCTGGAGAGCTCCATGTCACGGATGTCGAACCTGGCCCGGCAGGAAATGTACTTTGAACATTTCTTCGGGGTGGACGAGATCATGGACAAGGTGGAGACCGTCACCAGCGAGCAGGTTATGGCTATGGCCAACTACCTTTTCGACCCGGACAAGGTTGCGGTCACGCTGCTGGGCCGGCTGGATGGCCTTAAGGTGACCCGCGGCCAGTTGGCCTGTTGACGCTGAGTACCTGACGGCGACACTCGCCCAAGGTAATGTTGTTTATTTGGAAACACAGGGTTGAGCATCTTCGCGACCGGCAGCGTCTATTGATAGACTTATAAGCGGTCAAGCGAGAACCCCCATGATTCATCTCACGTCTTCGGAACGCAAGCGCCAGCGCGGCTTCACACTGATGGAACTGCTGATCGTCATGTCCATCATGATCATTCTCATGTTGATTGCAATTCCGAACTTCATCAGCATGAAGGCACAGGCGGACGAGACCTCGGCGATCCAGTCGCTCCGTGCCATCTACCAGGCGCAGATTCAGTATCAGACGAATTTCCCGGTCAACGGCTTCGCCTGCGCGCTGCCCGCACTCGGCGGAAACGCCAGCTCGGGTCCACCCAGCCCAACGGGGGCGCAGGTGCTGCAGGGAGATTTGGCCACAGGACAGAAATCCGGCTACACCTTCAACATCGTTAATTGCAACAAAGTCAGCGTCAACAACCAGGACACGTACACCTCGTATGAGGCGACCGCGGTTCCGCAATCGATAGGCAAATCGGGCCACCGTGGCTTCTGCATCGACTCGGCCGGGGAGATCAAGGCTGATCCTGCAGGGGGCACCAATTGCACCCAGCCCATTCAGTAGCTGCTCGCGTCTCTGCTACTGGCCGCTTGTCTCTCTCCGCAAACCGGGTGGTGCGCCGATACCGCTCAGCAGTTGGCGCAGCGCGTGGACAAGTACTACAACGGTCTCCATTCGCTGCGCACTTCCTTTACCGAGAGCTTCCACGGAATGGGCATCAACCGGGAAGAGAGCGGCACCCTGCTGCTGCGTAAACCGGGAAAGATGCATTGGAGCTATAGCAATCCAGCGGGAAAGGTTTTTCTGCTGGACGGCAAGTATGCCTGGTTTTATTCCCCCGGAGATGCCCAGATACAGCGCGTGTCCGCCGCGCAAATGGACGATCTGCGTTCGCCGCTGCGCTTTCTGCTCGGGCATACGCAGTTGCAGAAGGAGCTGGAGGGGTTGACCCTCTCCAGCACTCCTGAAGGACTGCAACTGTCCGGGGTTCCCAAGGGAATGCAAAACCGAGTGGAGAAGATTACGCTCGGGGTGAGCGCCGATGGAGCCATTCACTCGATGAGCATTCTGGAAACGGATGGAGCCCAAACCGCTTTCACGTTTAAGGACAGCCAGGCAAATGCACCGGCCCCGGACGCGGATTTTGTCTTTCATCCGCCGCCGGGCGTTCCGGTGGTCGATGGTCCGCCGCCGGTGTGAGGCCAGGAAAAAACATTTCCAGCCTCAAGCTTAACCAACGCATGCGAATACTGCGACTCATCACGTTCGCACGCCTGCTCCTGTCCTCGCTCATATGCCGGGGCGCAAAGCACGGCACATAGTGGTCCGTGGGAGCTGGAAGAGAGCGGATCGAGCGCTGGTCTGCGCGGGAATCCATGCGGTGGGCGGCGGCGTCGCTTGGGCCAGCGGTTCCGGGGCACGGTGCTGCGCAGCGAGGATACCGGCTACCTTTGGCAGCAGTGCACCCGCCGCCCGGGGCAAGCAAGCTGGACTTCCGCGGCATCTGGGCCTGGGATGCGCAAAATGTTCTGGTTTTGTCGAGCGGACCCGGAGACCAGTCCCGTCTCTACCGGACCACCGATGGCTGTAACAGTTGGAAGCTGATTTTCACTAACCCTGATGCAACCGGCTTTTGGGATGGCCTTCTCTTTCTCGATCCGCAACACGGTGTTCATCTACGGTGATCCACCGCAGGACGCCGGACGTACTAACCATGTGAGGTTGGGCCTGTGGGTGACTCACGACGGGGGAAGCACCTGGACCCCAGCCGATGAGCTGCAGGCGCTGCCCGGAGAGTCCCTTTTCGCTGCCAGCAACAGCGCCATGACCGCGAATGGGGAACAGATCTGGTTAGGAACGAGCAAGGCAAGGGTCCTGCGGAGCAAAGGGCTGGCCGGCTGGCAGAGTACCCAAACCCCGCTGGCAAGCGGAAATGACTCTTCCGGCGTCTTTTCCGTAGCGTTTCGCGACCAGAGCCACGGAATTGCTGTCGGCGGGGATTATCGCAAGCCTGGAGAGACAAGCGGGAACTGCAGCCTATACCTCCGATGGAGGAGAACACTGGAGCGCAGCCCGGAAACTACCCCATGGCTATCGGTCTGCCGTGGCCTGGGACGAAAAGGATCTCGCCTGGATCACGGTCGGCAGCAATGGATCCGATATCTCTTATGACGATGGCGAAACCTGGCAATGGCTCGATAGTGGTAATTGGAACGCCCTCAGCCTGCCCTGGGCCGTCGGTCCCAATGGCCAGATTGGTAAGCTGGGAACGCTTCCAGCCCAGCCCGGACCGCAGCGGTCACGAGTATCCCGGTAAACTGGTAGGGGGTCCATGGCAGAGTACGTAGTCAAGATGGCGGATGAGCGGGGACGCATTCAGGAGCAGGTGCAGATCGCCGGCACCGCCGAAGAGCTGCGCAACCGTTTCGTGCAGGCGGGATACTACGTTTACTCTGTCCGGCCGCGGGGTATGCGTGGCGTGGGCGGCAGCCGCAAGCGCGCCAACCTGGAAGCGTTCATCATCTTCAACCAGCAATTCCTTACCCTGGTCCGCGCCGGCCTGCCCATTCTTAGCTCACTCGATATGCTGGTCAAAGGGCAGAAGAACCCGACCTTCCGCGCGCAGCTGGAAAATGTAGCTGCACGGGTGCGCACCGGCGAGTCGCTTTCCGCCGCGTTTGAAGCCCAGGGCGGCTTCCCTCTTATCTACACCACCACGCTGCTGGCGGGAGAGCGAAGCGGCCAACTGGAAGACGTGCTTTCACGCTATCTTGCCTTCCAGCGCATCTCCCTCTCCTTCCGCAAGAAGCTGATCGCCTCGCTGCTCTACCCATGCCTGCTGATCACTATGGTGATCGCGCTATTCGTTTTTCTGATCAGCTTTGTGGTGCCCCGCTTCGCCATGCTCTACGACCAGCTGGGCACCAACCTCCCCGCCGCCACCCGAATGCTGCTGACCGTGGGCAACAATTTTCAGCACTACATCCTTTGGCTGCTGGCCGGAATTGCCCTCATTGTCTACGCGCTATTCCGCTATAGCCAGACCACGGCCGGAGCGGCGCGCATCGATCGTATGCGTATCGGTATGCCGATCTTCGGCAATATCTGGCGCAAGTACCAGGTCGCGCTCTTTGTACGTACCCTTTCGAGCCTGCTGACCGGTGGCCTGCCTCCTGTGCCGTCGCTCGAAACCGCAGCCCGCTCCATCTCGAGCAACACCATCGCCACCGCAGTGATGGCCTCGGTGGGTACGGTGCGCGAGGGAAAGAGCCTGGCACAGAGCCTGGAAAAGACCGGCGTATTTCCCGACCTGGCCGTCGAGATGATCGACGTGGGCGAGTCGACCGGGGCCTTGCCGCAAATGCTCAATTCCGTCGCCGAGTTTTTCGAGGAAGACGTACAGACCGCACTGACCGCCTCGCTGGCGCTGATCGAGCCCGCTATCCTGATCGTGATGGGCTCGGTGGTCGTCGTCATCCTGATCGCACTTTATCTGCCCATCTTCTCGCTGGGACAAGCGAGCACCATGGGAGGCCACTAGGCCGCTTTGTCCATTTTGCCGTTAGGAGTTTTGTATGGCTGACAGCACCGTACTTGTCACCACCGCTATACCGGAATCAGACGAGACCACGCGCGCCCAGATGCTCGCCAATCGTTATCGGTGCGATTTCGTCGATCTGAAGAACTTTCGCATCCAGCACGAGCTGTTTCGCAGCGTGCCGGTCGACATGATGTTCCGTTACAACTTCGTGCCCCTGGAGCAGCTCGAAGACCGGCTGATCATCGCCGTCAGTGACCCCAGCCGGCTCATGATCCTGGACGAAATCAGCGGCCTGCTGGGACAACGGATCATCACGCGCGTGGCCACGCTGTCGCAGATCACCGACCTGCTCAAGAAGACGGAACAATCGCAACGCGTTCTCGACGAGGCGTCGGAAGGGCTCACGTTTGACGTCATCTCGGCCGAAGACAATCCCGATGAGAACATCTCGATCGAGAAACTTACCTCGGAAGAGGACATCAGCCCCATTATCCGGCTGGTGGATACCACCATCTTCACCGCGCTCGAGCGCCGCGCCTCGGACATCCACCTGGAAACGTATGACGACTCGCTGGTCGTCAAGTACCGCATCGACGGCGTTTTGCAGGCGGCCATGGCGCCCATCGCGCGCGAACATCACTCCACCATCCTTTCCCGTATCAAGGTCATGAGCGAACTGGATATCGCCGAGCGCCGCGTGCCTCAGGACGGCCGCTTCCGGGTTCGCTACAAAGGGCGTCTGATCGATTTCCGCGTCTCCATCATGCCTACCGTACATGGCGAAAACGCCGTGCTCCGCGTGCTCGATAAGGAGTCGATGAGCGAGAAGTTCCGCAAGCTCACGCTCGATGTCGTCGGTTTTCATGAGGACGATCTGCGGCGCTTCCGGCGTTACATCCGCGAACCCTACGGCATGGTGCTGGTCACCGGCCCGACCGGATCAGGCAAGACCACCACCCTCTATGCCGCGCTCAACGAAATCAAGAGCGATGAGGACAAGATCATCACCATCGAAGACCCGGTCGAGTACCAGATTCGCGGCATTACGCAGATCCCGGTCAACGAGAAGAAGGGGCTTACCTTTGCCCGAGGACTGCGCTCGATTCTGCGCCACGATCCGGACAAGATCCTGGTAGGTGAAATCCGCGACCAGGAGACGGCGCAGATCGCGATCAACTCCGCGCTCACCGGTCACCTGGTGTTTACCACCGTCCACGCCAACAACGTGGTCGACGTGCTCGGCCGATTTCTCAACATGGGCGTGGAAGCCTACAACTTCGTCTCTGCGCTCAATTGCATCCTCGCCCAGCGGCTGGTGCGCACCATATGCGAACACTGCACCCGCCCGGTGCGCTACGACGATGAATTCCTACGCAACAGCGGGCTGGACCCTGAGTTGTGGCGCAGCTTCGACTTTCATGAAGGGGCGGGCTGCATTGAATGCGGCGGGACCGGCTATCGCGGAAGAACTGCGATCCACGAATTACTGGAGCTCACCGATCCCATTCGCGAAATCATTTTGGAGAAGAAGCCGGCTTCTGAAGTGCGCAAATTGGCCCAGCAGGGGGGCATGCAGTTCCTTCGCGAGTCCGCGGTGGATCGCGCCAGCCGGGGTTTGACCACACTTAAGGAAATCAACAAAGTCACCTTTATCGAGGCCTTCCGCTAGAGACATGCTTTCCAACATCGCCAACCGTATCTTTCCGTCTGAAGCCAACGCGCTGCGCCCTCGCCTGGCGTGCGAGATCACGAGCGCTGGCGTGGTCGCTGGACGCCCGGGTGAAGCTGAGCAGGAGATTGTGTCTTCGTTTGCTCCCCTGCGGGCCGGAGTGCTCGCCGCCGGCTTGCAACACACCCAACTTCAGCGACCGCGCGGCCGTGGCCAACGCACTCCGCCAGGCCCTGGACGAAATCAGCATCAAGGAAAGCCAGATTACCGTCGTGGTCCCGGACGCGGCTGTCCGTGTTCTGCTGTTGGACTTCGACGTGCTGCCTGCGAAGTTGGCCGAAGCTCTGCCCATCATTCGCTTTCGCTTGCGCAAGCTGGTCCCCTTCGAAGTGGAAGATGCCGCGGTCAGCTACCAGGTCATGCCGGGCAAGCCGGGGTTGGTGCGGGTGATTGTCGCTGTGTCGCCGGCAGCAGTGCTGGCTGAATACGAAAGCGCGGTGCGCGAGGCGGGCTACGAGCCGGGTGTGGTCCTGCCCAGCACTCTGGCCGCGCTGGCCGCCGTCGCCTCAGAGGAGCCGGCGCTGGTGATCAACCGCAATGGCACCTCGGTGACCACCGCCATTACCAGGCAGAATGAACTGCTTCTTCACCGCACGCTCGAGCTCACGGAAAAGGAATGGTCGCCGGAGATGAATTCCGTAAATGCCGCAGAGGAGCTTCAGCAGTCGGTCACCGTCGCGGTCGCTTATTTTGAGGACACGCTCAATGCGCCACCGCGGCAGTTGTTCTGCTGTGGACTTGGCGGCCCCGAGGAGCTTATCCGGGCGTTGGGCGACGAGAGAATTCCAGTGCGCGACCTGGTTCCCGCACCCAGGAGTAAGGCCATGCCGGGCGGCATCCTGGCCGGGGTAGTCGGAGCGCTCGCCAGCTAAATGCGCATCCAACTCAATCTCGCTTCCCGTCCCTTTGTCGAGCTGGGGCCGCTGTATACCCGGCTGCGAATCCTGATCATGCTGCTCGCGGTGGTCGCGGTGCCCCTCTGGCTTCTGCTGGCCACGGAAAAGCGGAAGGCCGCTGAGGCGCAGGCACGGCTGGACGCGGTGCAGCAAAACATCCATGCCCTCGAGGTTCAGCGATCGGCCTTTCAGTCGCAGATGCGCGAACCGCAGAATGCCACGGTGTTAGCACAATCACAGTTTCTTAACCAGATGTTTGCGCGCAAGGCATTTTCCTGGACCGCGGTCATGATGGATCTGGAAAACGTGCTGCCGAGCGGAGTGCAGGTGCTGAACATTGATCCGGTCATCACTAAGGATGGGAAGGTGACCATTCGCCTGCGCGTGAGCGGTGCTCACGACCGCGGCGTCGACCTGGTGCGCAATCTGGAACACTCGCACCGTTTTCTCGCGCCCCGGCTGGCGAGAGAAACGGCGGAAAGCAATCAGAATGGGCGGCCTGTCGAGCAGCCAACCGCAACGAGTAACGTCAACTTTGATTTGCTGGCCGAGTACAACCCGCTGCCCGAGACGGCAGAGAAACCGGCTGCGGCTGCGAGCCCCAAATCCGCACCAAAGCCCACGCGCAAGCTCCGGGCCGCGAAAAAGTTGGCCGCGCGATGAAGAAGTTTCGCAACCTGTTCACGTTCCTGAACCTGCACATTGCCGGGGTCGCGCTGCTCTTGATCCTGAACCTGGTGTTAGGCGTACGGCTCTTTCTCGCCTGGAGCACGTTGCGTGCCGCGAACGCCGACCAGCTCCAGCAGCAACAGACGGCCTATCGCGCCCTGCAGCTTGAGATGAGTCCGTTGCGGGGCTTGCCGCAGAAGGTTTCGCTCTCCCGGACGCAGGCGGATACGTTCTACACGGCGCGCTTTCCCAATGCGTACTCCACGATTTCCGCGACGATTAACGACCTGGCTATTAAAAATTCTGTCCGCCTGACCAACCTGGCTTACACCCCGACGCCCGCGCTTGCAGGTTTGGCCGAGTTGCGCATGGATGCCAGCCTCAGCGGGGAGTACGCACCGCTCATGCACTTTATCAATGGAATGGAGCGCAGCAAGACCTTCTTCCTGATCAACGGGCTCACTTTGACCGGATCGCAGGGTGGTCTGGTGAACCTGCGACTGCGCCTAACTACCTATCTCCACGCTTCCGACTTGAATCAACTCGCCCCGCTCGTGCAGGGCGACGAAGAGCAGGCGGGGGAGGAAAACCGCTGATGGCCCTCAAGGTTGGCACCGAAGATAAGAAGAAGGTGTACCTGGCTTCAGGGCTTGGCGCGGTCATGCTCATTCTTCTGGTGCGGTTCCTGTGGCAGACCTTCGGCCCGTCGCCCGCGGCCCCGCCGGCGCCGCCCCCGGTGGTCACGGTGACGCGTCCTGCGGCGGCAACCAGCGAAACGGCGCAGGAGAACACGACTGCGCCGGGTTATGCTCACCAGGCTGCAAAAGTCAACGGGTTGGCCTCGCTGGACCCAACGCTGCACCCGGAAATCATGCGTCAGGCTGAGTCGCTCGAGTACACCGGAAAAGGGCGAAACATCTTCTCCCAGTTCTCTGCTCCGCCGGACATACCCAAACCCATTGCTCCGATCCGTCAGGCACACGTCGACACCGGCCCACCACCACCTCCGCCACCACCCACCATCAACCTGGGTTTCTATGGTTACGCGGCAGAGAAGACAGGGCAAAAGCAGGTCTTCCTGTTGCATGGAGACGACATATTCATTGCTTCGGAAGGGGATGTGGTCGACCGCCGCTACCGGGTAGTCAAAATCGGGGCAACATCCGTCCAAGTAGAAGACATTCCGTATCACAACACACAGACGCTTCCCCTTCGTCAGTGAGCGCAAACATGAAGCAGAATTCGTCACAGTCCGGGTCTCGACACGAAGAAGGATTTCTGTTGCTAGGCGTTCTGTTCATGATCCTGCTCATCATGATGGCGCTGGCCATCGCGGCGCCCAAGATGGCTGAATCGATTCGCCGTGATAAGGAAATCGAAACCGTGCACCGTGGAAAGCAATATGCCCGGGCGATCAGGATTTACTACGCGAAGTACGGCCGTTATCCCAACACCATCGATCAACTCGGAAGTCAGATCCGCCGGGGTGCGGTCGCTCCACGCCGTGCGACCGGATCCGCTCACTCACTTGCTCAGCGCCCCGTCGGGTCTCGGAGCGCCGGATGCACCGATCCGCCAGACGCGCCCGCGACGGCCGCCCGGTGATCCGATAGGCACGGGGGTCCGCGCTGAGAAGACAGCGCAGGAGTCCCGAGGGAGTCGGCCTTCTCCGTTCGTGCTGACGCGCGGCGGCCCTCGTGACAGGTCCTGCTGTTGGCCCGCCCCGGCCGTTGGTGGGGACGGCCCCCGTTTTCGCACCGTCGACACCGACTGTGAGGAGTCGGACGACCTCGCCCGTGTCAGTTGCGCAAGAAACGGTGGCGGAGCTCGAGCCCGACTGACCCCTCGACGCCGCGGACCTGGAGGGAAACCCGAACTGATCAGCCGACCGTCGGGGTTACCAGGTGATGGTGCGCGGTGCTGCGTCGTCGAACGTCGGGCTTCCCGTTGCACCCACCACGTGCCAGGTCGCCGCAGGAATCCGCGCGCTGGGCACCACGGTCATGGAGCCGTGCACTTCTGGGAGCACGAAGTTGAACGTGACGTGCTGTGTCGCTCCTTGGAGGATGTTGAGGGTGGCTCCCTCGAGGTTGGTCGGCCCCTCGGGTCCGCTGGTGACGATGGAGCTCGCCGACGGCGAAGAGATATCCCGTGTGTAGCCGGGGAGGTTGACGGTGGCGATCCCGACGTATTCGCCGTAGGTGGTGCCGAGACCGGGAAAGGGGCCGGCGATGAAGGGCGACTGCCCCGGAGGTGTGTGATTGGAGAACGTCATGGTGAGACTCCCGTCGGTCTGGTTCCCCCGACGGGTGAGCTGCAGAGAGACGTTCTCTGAGAGGTACTGGTCCAGCTTGTTCCCTCCCCGGTTGATGATGTCGGCCATCAGAGAGGACGGTTCCAGCTCGCCGGCCACGCCAGCACCACTCCAGGCGGCCTGTGTCCGTGTGTCGGATGACCACAGGAGCACGTGGCGGCCTTCCGCAGCAGCGGAGAGCGCGTCGGCCATGGCGTGCAGCTTCAGGGGCTGGTTCTCGAGCGTGTGCAGCATGGCGGAAGCGATCGACGAAAGCTCGTCGACCCGGTTCCCCGGGTTCGAGGTGTAGGTCTCGCCGATGTACTGGTCGTGCAGGAGGAGTTGGTCAACGGTGTTTGCGCTGACGACCTGGCCCGTGGACGTCGTGACGGGTCCGGTCGCCTCGAGGAGCTCCTGGAGACCCTGGACGTCGATGGCGATGACCCCGTCCACGGATTGGCCCGTGCTGGCCTTCCACATGCTGGCGGCCAGGGGCCCGTTCACGTCGAACTGCGGCGTCAGGCCCAGGTTTCGCCAATCGACGCCCGGGAGCAGCCATCCCCAGCGGGCGGCGAGGTCCCCGGTCACCGGCACCTGGCCGGGGGAGAGGGTCAGAGTGCTGGTGGGGACCATGTTCGACAGCTGAAGCTCGCCGCCGCCCGTGGTGACGACCCCCGCCTCGAGGAACGCGCCCGAACCAGAGCGCATCTCGGCGTTGTTGCCCGCCAGAAGGAGGTAGGTCGCAGGCCCTTGCAAAATGGTGGCGGCGGAGGAAGCGGCGTCCGACGTCCGGGCCAAGGTGGTCTGAATCTGGGCGAGGTCGCCGGCAACGGTGTTGCGCTCATGCTGCAGCGGCCCGATGAGGCCCTGTATGGGACCCAGATCGACCCCCGCCAGGGAGCGATGGGTCGATGCGGCCAGCGTGGCGAGCTGCTGCAGCACGGCGACGCGCTCGGGACCCGCCGAGTGGGGGAGCCGGAGGAGCGACTGGGATTGGCCGACCGCGCCGATGCCGGTGTGTGCGACCTGCTCCGCAGCCCCGGACAAATCTTGCACCGAGCGGAGCTGGCGACCGGCGACCGGGAGGACGTCGACGGGCCAGAGGAGGGGGGAGGAGAGGAGGCCGTGGGCGCTGCTGAAGCTCGACTGGGCGGGAACGGAGGGATGTCACCGGTGCTCCGGACAGGATTGCGTCGGCCGAGAGGCCCTGGCGGGCTGACTGGACCGCTGCCTCCCCGTGGTGGATGTGGTCGGCCGCCACAACCACGTCGATGACGGCCGCTACCGCCCAGATCACGACGAGGGCGATCACGGCGGCGGTAATCCTCCACCGTCTGGCGTGGCGCCGGCGCACTGGCGGCGTCGATCGGCTCGGATCCGGAGGCGAGATCGGAACCCGGACCATCCGGTTCGCCGTTCTTCACCGCGGCGAGCGTACTGCGGGGGCCCTGTATTCTTGGGGCAGCCCGACAGAGGCCTTGTGAACTTCAAACATTGGCGTCACTGGGTGTGTTTCGGGCGTTCTCCCTAGAAAAGCGGGCTGAAACGGGCCGCTAGGAGGGAATTGTGCACCTGTTGTGTCTGCGTTCCCGGCCATTGTGACCTTTGGCTCTGTCCCCTTGACCGAATTCCCTGGAATGATGAGTGCTGGCGGCTTGGCGCCCTCGGACTGAAGGTTTCGTGGGAATCGGACGAGGTAGCAAGTAGCTCTTGGATCGACCCGCTCGTGGAGCGGAACCAGTGGAGGAGATCAAGATGATGAGGACGAAGGCACAGCGAGTTCGTGCTGCAGTGTGCGGTCCGGCTCTGGGGTTGCTGTTGGCGGTGCCGGTAGGTGGGCTCCTGGCGGGAGCAGCCGGGGCTGACCAGAGCACCGACAACTGCTACACGGGCTGCACGCCGCCGCCGACCACCATCACTAACACGCCGGCTGTTGCTCCGGCTGATGGGCCGGCGACAACGACGGCGGCCGCAACGACTTCGACTGCACCGAGCACGTCCAGTGGGCTGGCATTCACCGGTGCTGACATCGAAGAGATGGCGATTATCGGTGTCGTGGCGATCGGCGTGGGGGCCGTTCTCGTCCGAGGCCGGCGCCGGACAGCTTGATTCCACTTACACACGCTCGGGCGAGGAGCAATCGGAATGTCGTCGGTCACGATCGGCAGAGATGTACAGAGTTGGCGGTGGGGAGACCCGGGGTCTGAGTCAGGACCAGTCGCGGGAGTGCGTCGGCGTTTCGCGTCGCGTACCAGCGGCGAAATCGTGGCGGGGACGGACCTTGTAGTCCTGGCGATTGTCGTTGCCGCATTCGCACCCGCGGTGCTGCAATGGCCCGTGGCGGTCTTTGTCGTCGGCGTGCTGGGTGTCTGCGCCTTGCGGGGCCAGTACGCCTCGCGCATCACCCTGAACGTGAGCAAGGATGTCGGGACATTGGCGGCGGCCGTGGCGGTCCCGCTGACGGTGATCGGCGCCTTCGACGGGTTCAACCGGGAGGTCCGCGCCTTCGTGCTGGTGGGGCTTTCTACTTTGTGCCTGCTCCTCATCGGCCGGGCCATCGCCTACGTCGGCATCAGACGGGCCAGGACCAAGGGCGCCCTGGGCCAGCGGGTGCTCATCGTCGGTGCCGGGCCGGTGGCCGAGCGCTTTGCCGATGCCATTGAGCTGAATCCGAGCTACGGGCTCCACCCGATCGGGTTGTTGGACGACTGCGCCGACGACAAGCTCTCCCGCCCGGTCCTCGGCGGGATCGACGAGCTCAACCGCGTTCTCAAGGAGCACCGGATCGATCGAGTCGTGATCGCCTTTGGCGTGAACCGCGACCCCGACCTCGTGCGGGTCGTCCGCTCGTGTGAGAACGCGGCCGTTGACATGTACACCATTCCCCGTTTCTTCGAGCTCGGCCTCCGGGCTGCACCGCGCGACGTCGACATGGTGTGGGGCTTTCCCCTTGTTCGCTTGCGACGCTCCACCATGCGGTCTTCGGGTCGCTTGGCGAAGCGGGCCTTCGACTCGAGTATCGCTGCGCTGATGCTGCTGCTGGTGTCGCCGCTCTACGGAGCACTGGCCTTGGCCGTGCGGGTCACCAGCCCCGGTCCGATCTACTTCCGCCAGCGGCGCATCGGGAAGAATGGACGCGAGGTCGAAATCCTGAAGTTCCGGTCGATGCGGGTGAACGCTGAGTCGGACACGCAGTGGAGCGTCGACGCCGACTCTCGTGTCACGAAGATCGGCGGCATCATGCGCAAGACGTCGCTGGACGAACTGCCTCAGCTCTGGAACGTGCTGCGAGGGGACATGTCGCTGGTTGGCCCTCGTCCCGAGCGGCCCTTCTTCGTCGAGCAGTTCGAACAGGAAGTGCCCCGCTACGGCGACCGGCACCGGGTCCCCGTGGGGCTCACCGGGCTGGCTCAGGTGAATGGGCTGCGCGGCGACACGTCCATTGAGGACAGGGCGTGGTTCGACAACCACTACATCGAGAACTGGTCGGTTGCGGGTGATCTGGTGATCCTGGCCCGGACAGCCGGGGCCGTCATCAAGCAAGTCCGGGAGTAAGCCGCACTCGCCTTGCGTTTGCCGCCTGCAGGTGGCGCGTACTGCACAACATGCGGACAATGATCTGTCGCTGTCGTCGCAGATCTGGTGATCGGAGCGCCCGTCGGCAGGCTCGCCGTGGTGCGCCCAGCGGGTCCTCGGGGCTTCCCGCCGCCGGCAACCTTCATTGCTGAGCCCGCGGCAATTCGGTAGCGGCATGCCCATGTTGCACCGATACGAGCGCATACCCTTCGAGTCGACATGGACCGGAGACCACCTGGAGAGCGCGCGGCGGATCCCGTTTGCCCGGCGACAGCGCCGGGAGGTGGCGCGTCGGCGTTCGCGCGGGCGGGTCGTTCGAGGTGGACGCCGCTGAGCAGGCTGCCGCCGACACCACCCGCCTGAGGCCGGTGGAGGTCGTCGAAGAGGTGCGGAATTGAGTCGGCCGCGCCTGGGGACGAGTGTGATCGTGGGTGGCCTGCTGGCCATGGCATCGGCGGGACACGTGCTGTATCCGGCCTGGTTGGCTTGGCGCACCCGGGGCGGTCGCGGCAGGGGAGCGGGTGTACCGACGGCAGCGAGACCCGGGGCTTTGCCTGACCTCACCGTCGTGGTGCCGGCGTACCGCGAGGCGGGGGTGATCGCCGACAAGGTCGATGACCTCCGCGCAAACGGGTACCCGGGCTCGCTCGAGATACTGGTGGTGGCAGACGGGGATCCCGAGACGGCGGAGGCGGCGGAGCGGGCCGGCGCCCGCGCTCTGACCGGTCCAGACCGCCTCGGCAAGTCGCAAGCGCTCAATCGGGGCTTCGCCAAGGCCACGACGCCGGTCGTCGTGATCAGCGATGCCAACAACCGCCTGGCTGCCGGCGTGCTGGCCGCATTGGTGGAGCACTTCGTCGACCCCACGGTCGGTGCAGTCGCCGGCGAGAAACTGGAAGACGACGGCGGTGGGGGTGAGACCCTCTACTGGCGGTTCGAGTCCTGGCTCAAAGAGCGGGAGGACCGTCTTGGTACGACCATCGGCCTCGTCGGGGAGATCTCCGCCATCCGGGCCGAGGCGTGGCGTCCGATCCCATGTGACGTCGCCACCGACGATTTCTGGGCCGCTCTCGACATCATCGAGCAGGGCTATCGCATCGCCTACGAGCCGAGGGCCCGTGCGCTCGACCCCCCAGCGCCGTCGCTGGCGGCCTCCTGGGAGCGACGGATCCGCAGTGTGTCCGGCGCGCTGCACATCATGGTCCGGCGCCGCCGTCAACTGCGGCCCTCGGCTGGCCTCGTGGCCGCCGAGCTATGGGGGCACCGCTTGAGCCGTTACACCGTGGGCCCCCTTGCCCACCTGACCCTCCTGGTGATGGCGGTGACAAAAGTGCGCTCGAGCGCGTTGGCCCGAGCGTTCCTTGTGGCCAACGTGGCCGCGACCGGGGGCCTGGTTGCGAATGCCGCTCGGGCCGGCGTGCTGACGGACGACGCCGCGGCGGGAGTGACGCCCCGCCGGCTGGTGGTTGCCGCATCGGCGGGAGCGGGGCAGGTGATGTTCCTGCAGGCGGTCGCCCTCGGCGGCATGGCCCGCTATGTGCGCGGTGACCGGTCGACCATGTGGTCGACTGTGGAGCGATGAATGGCACGGCGAACCGGCGGAAGCCCGACCAGGACCTCACCCGCGACCTCTCTCTTTCGGGTCGAGGGACAGAGGCGGAGGAACGTCGCGGCCGGCATCTCGGGCTGAACGACTGCGCCTCGCTGCCGGCAGATGTCGGAGGCACATCGTGAGGATGCTCATGGTCACGAAGTTCCTTCCGTTGCCGGACAACAACGGGGGAAAGCAGCGCTCTTTGGCCATTGCCCGCCGGCTGGCGGAACTGGGCGATCTCGTGCTGTGTGCCTACGACGACGGCAGCGCGGACCTGGCCGGTCTCCGTGAACTGGGAATTGACGTCCGCGCCGTCCCCCGGCGGACGACACCGGCGCACGTTGCCCGGGGGATCGTGGCAGCACGTAGTGTCTCGGCGGGGCGATTCTGGAGCTCTGCGATGGTCAAGGCCATTCGCCGTGCTGCCGACGAAAGTGCTATCGACCTGTTGCAGGTCGAATATCAGCAGATGGTGCCGCTCGTGCAGAATGTCCCCGCGAAGAAGTCGATCCTCGACCTCCACAACATCGAGTCGTCGCTGGTAGACAGCTACGCCCGGGCCCGGAGCGGTCTCCCCGCCCTGCTGTTCCGCGCCGAGGCCGCCGCCCTCCGACGAATGGAGCGGCGGACAATCGGCGGTTTCGATCATGTCCTCGTGGTGAGCGAGCAGGAGAGAGCGCGGATGCCAGCGGGCGCCCGCTCCGTCCTCGTCTGTCCGAATGGCCGGGAGCCGTCGACGGTACTACCCGACGCACCCGAGCCAACGGTGGCCTTCGTGGCCACTCTGGGATGGGCCCCCAACGTCGATGCCGCGGTCTGGCTGGGGCAAGAGATCTGGCCGAAGGTCTTGGCCCGAGTGCCCGAGGCCCGGCTGCTCCTGATCGGCAGGGACCCGGCCCCGGCGGTGCGCGCCCTGGCCGACGAGCGGATCGAGGTGACGGGGACCGTTGCCGACGTCAACCCGTTCCTGGCCCGCGCCAGGGTCGTCGTGGCCCCTTTGCGGGCCGGCGGAGGGACCCGGCTGAAGATCATGGAGGCGCTCGACGTCGGGCGCCCTGTCGTAGCCACGTCGGTGGGCTGCGAGGGCATGGACGACCTGGTGGGCCGGGGGTTGTCGTGGCCGACACGGCATCCGCATTGGCGGATGCGATCGCCGACCTCCTCCTCGACCCCGCCCGGGCCGCTGCGTTGGGCCGTGCTGGGCACGAAGCCGTCGGCGCTGACCACACGTGGGACTCCGCTCTGGCGCCGTTGCTCCGGGTGGTGCGCTCGTGCTGATCGCACTGATCCCAGTGGTGGCGATCATCCTGATCGGAGTCGTCACCGCGGTCATCAAGTTGTTCGTCCGTTGGGAACGGGAAGGCAAGGAGCATCTGGTCCCGCTCGTCCTCCTCGGCATGCTGGTGGTGGAGGCGACGATCTACAGCAACCCGAACGCGGTGCCGCGTGGACTGTTCCATCCCGGATCGGGGGCGACCCAGCTGCGCTTGCCCGAGATCTACATCACGCTCGCTCTGGTGGCCCGGCTCATCGCGCGAGGGAGGCCCGTGCGGATCGGCCTGCCGGCCGGCCTCTGGTTGGCCTTCTGCGCGTGGATGGTGGTCGGCGCCATTGAGGGGAAGCTCTACGGCAACGGGTTGTCCCAGGACCTCTACGAGGCCAAGGACATCTTCTACATCGTCGGCGCGTACGCACTGGCGGCGGGCGTCCCGATCCGCAAGTACATCGACACCGGAGCGCTGTTCAAGCTCGGGACGCTGTGTGTCGTCTGCGCGTCCGCGATCGACCTCATGACGCTCGCCGGAATCACGGTCAACACGAACCTGCCGCTGCTCCCCCTGACGGCGTTCGGAACGGTGGGCGCGGAGGCTGCAGCCCTGTATCTCGCCGTCGTGGCCATGTGCTTCGTGGTCAGGATGGCCTCGGGACCGGTCCGGCTCATCCATGTCCTCGCCCTTGTCCCGGTCGTCGCCAATGTGCTCCTCTCCGATCAGCGCGCCGTGCTCGTGAATCTCGGCCTGGTCGTCCTGGTCGTGGTCGTGGGGATCATCGTCGGACCGAAGCGAGGGATCGATCGCGGCATCTACGTCAAGGGCGGGCAGGTGGTCCTGACTGCGCTCGCCCTCGTCGCCATCGTCATCGCCCTCGTCATCGTGCCGGCGGCCATCAACCGGCAGCCTGCTCAGCTTCCGCTCGCATCGGAGGCTCCAGAGCCTGTTCCACAATGAGGCCAAGCAGGAATCGGCCCAGGACCGTCTCGACTTGGCCGCACAAGTGGAGAAGCTGATCCCCCAGCACCTGCTCATCGGGTTTGGATACGGAGTCGAGTTCCAGTTCTACGAAGCGGGAACGCGCACGGTGGAGACCATTCCGTACGCGCACAACCTCGTGCTCGACCTCTGGCTCCGGCTGGGCCTCATCGGCCTGGTGCTCTTCAGCCTCGCCCTGGGCTACTCGGTCAAGGGGGGTCTGCGGGTGTGGCGGCGAGATCTGGACCGGGTGACGGCCTCGCTCGCACTGGTGCTCGTGGGGCTCGTGACCGGGCTCATCGCCACGGGGCTGCTCGAACCCCTTCTCGACGAATACCGGTTCGCCACACTGTTCGGTGTGTGCCTCGGATTGCTGCGTGCCTGCGTCACATCCATGAACGAGCGGCCACGGCTGCCGAGGGGCCCCCTGGCGCTCTCGGCGTCGAGGTTTGCCACGGGAGGTCCGAGATGACCGCCTCTACCCCGGGCCGCCTCGTAGGCTGGAAGCAGCGCAAGCGGAGATCGTCCGGTCGTGGCCGGGCTCGTGTGCAGGATCAATTTCTCACCCGACCGTCGTGCCGAGCCGTTGCTCAGGGCGGCCGTCGTGGAGTTTCGAGCAGAGGGGCCGGAATGAATCTGAGACAAATTATACGCACCGTTCGTGCCCACTGGGTGGTGGCCGTGGTCACGTTCCTCGTGTGCGTGCTCATCGGAGGCGCGTACGCGGTGCTGCCGGCAAAGAAGTACGAGGCCAAGGTGGTCCTCCTCGCGCAGCCACCGACGAGTGCCTCTCAGCCGGGGCAGGACGTCGGCGCCATTCAGATCGAGATCCCCCAGATCGCGGTGGAAGCAGAGAACGTGACGATCCAGGACGAGGCCCGAGCCCGGGTGCCAGCCCGCTTCCAGTCGGTGCCGGTGACGATCTCGGCGGTCGCCGATCCCTCGTCGAACACCGTCTCCATCAATGCCTCGAGCACCGACCCCGCCGCCGCCCAGGCCTATGCCAACGCCACTGCGGCGCGCGTCCTCCAGGTGGCCAACCACGGCGGAGGATCCCTACTGGTCCTCTCCGAGCTCGGCTCGGCCGAACTCCCGACCACTCCGACGAATCCGCGCGCCACGGTAGCCCTGGCATCTCTCGTGTTCGGTCTGATCGCGGCCGTGTTCGCCGCCCTGGCGGCAGGAACGCTCCGGCGCTTGGTCGCCGCCGACGAGATCTCGGACCGGCTGGGGATCCCGGTTCTGGGGGAAGTTCCCGGTCTGGCTCGCGCCGGCGCGGATCCCGCCGACATGTTCCAATCAGGCGGCGACGAACGCGGGCTCGAGGCGTTCCAGCAATTGCGCAGCCGCCTCCACGTCATGTTCCACGAGACCCATCCGGTCATCGCATTCACGTCCTGCGATCCCCGGGAGGGCAAATCCACGGTCGCCGCCCACGCGGCGTGGGCCCTTGCCACGTCGGGCCAATTCGTCGTCGCCGTCGATGCCGATCTCCGCCAGCCGAGGTTGCACGACATCTTCGGGGTCGAATTGTCGCCCGGCGTGAGCGACATTCCCGTCGCCACCGGTCCGACCGAGCTCATGGCCCCGACGGGGAACCGCTATCTGGAGGTCATTCCCGCCGGCGTGCCGACCAGGCATCCGGCGGACATTGCGGTGGCAGACGTGCCGCGGCTGCTGCGGGCGTTGGGTGAGTCGGATCGGACGGTCGTGCTGGATTGCCCGCCGATCATGGGCGTGGCCGAGACCACCATTCTCGTGACCAAGGTGGATGCGGTGATCATGGTGGTCGACGCACGGAAATTCACCTTCGAGACCCTGGAGCAGGGGTTGGCGCACATGCGGGCATCGGGTGCCAATGTCGTCGGCATCGTGCTCAACCGCGTGCGATGGCGGAAGATGGGTCCCGTCTACGGCTACGACGCGCCGTCGCAGACGCAAGGGGTGGAACGCCCAGCGGAGAAGGTCCGCCCAAAAGCTCGATAGACCGGGGTCACGTGTTACGCGAGGCCGGCGCCGAACCAACCGGCGCGCCGGTGAACGTACCGATACCTGCAACGCGGACGAAGGAGCCGAAGAAGCCCAGCCATCGTCGCAATGTGATCACGAGTTACCTCTGCGCGGTCGTCCTGGCCGGCGTCGGGTTCCTCACTACGCCAGTCCTCACGCATCAGTTGGGCATCCTCCGCTACGGAGTCTGGGCCCTCATCGGCTCCCTTATTCCGTTCCTCGAGATTCTCGAGCTGGGCTTTGCCAACGCCACGGTGGCCTTCGTCAGCCGGCATCTCGAGATGGACGACAACGACAAGGTGGGGGCGACGCTCAACACGTCCTTCCTCTGCTTGTCGGCACTCGGGCTCCTTGCGTTCTCCGGTGTCTTGGTCTTCGCGTACTTCCTGCCCGACATCATCCCCACCATCCCCAAGAGCCTGGTCGGCCAGGCGCAGTTCCTGCTTCTCCTCCTGGCATTCGACATGGCGCTCTCCATACCCATGGATACGTTCGGCGGCGCGTTGAACGCACTACAACGGTTCGACCTCTTGAACTACAGCCTGATCGCCGTGACGGTGGCCCAGGCCGTCGCGTGGGTCATCGTCCTGGAGTTGCACGGCGGGCTCATCGCGCTCGGCGTCGTCACCGTAGCCATCAGCCTGGTCGGTCAATTCTCCCGCCTGATAATGGCGCGCCGTCTGATGCCGTGGTTCCGGCTCTCCCTGCGCCGCTTCGACCGCGCCATCCTCAAGACCTTCTCTCTCGCCACGGGCTGGTATTCCCTGGCTCAGGTTTCCCAAGCGGTGATCAATCTCTCCGACGTTCTGATCGTCGGTGCTTTCGCGGGCGTACGGGCGGCTGCCATCTACGCCGTCGCGCAACGACTGGCACTCCTGCCGCAGCGAGTCGTCCAACCGCGGGCGTTCCTCTTGTTCGCCAAGGCGGGACAGCTCGCAGCTCGTGACAATCGGTCAGGCCTGATTGAGAGCACCGACCAGGTGGTGGGGTTCGTCCGGTACCTGAGCATTCCCGCCGCCATTGTGCTGGGATTCCTCGCCGGACCCGCCGTCGAGGTCTGGGTCGGACCTCTCTACCGGGAGGCCGCGGCCTGCATCGGGCTGTTGTGTATTGCCGCCGTCGTGCAGGCGTGGGGGCAGGCGATCTCGTTGGCGATCAGCGGTGCCGGCCGGCCGAGGCTGGCATCGATCCTCTACGGCGGCGAGGCCGTGGTTCACGTCGGCCTCGGCATCGTGCTCTCCAGCCGGTACGGCGCCCTCGGCATGGCCGAAGCGGCGCTGATCGGCGCTGTCCTCCTTGAGGGGATGCTCATGATTCCGCTGGTGTATCGCCAACTCGGGGACTCGTTGCCACGGCGGCTGGTGTACATGGTCCGGATCGTGGGGCTGCCGTTGGTGGTCACCGGCGCACTCGCCTGGCTGGTCGGCCGGGAAGGCGGCCCCCTGTTCGCCTTTGTGGACGGGCATATCCGGATCGTCGGATTCGTCGGCGTCGTAGTGGCGGGCGTCGCGCTCATGGTCGTCTTCTATGCGTTCCTTCTCGTGTCCCTCCCCGGCCAGGAGCGACGGGTGGCCTTCGGTCGCGTCCGGGGCGGGGCGGGCCGCGTCCTGGCCAGGCTGCACTAGAGTTCTGCGGCGTGACGTGGCTCGTGGTCCGCGTAATTTGACGACGACGGCGCGCCCCGTGACGGGAGTCGAGTCCGTCCCGCTCTGGATCGGGTCGCCGGACAGACCTGTCTTCGCCTGGCTCGACGTGCCCGACGACCATCTCGTCGCCGGTGCCGCCGTCATCTGCCCGAGCATGGGTCTGGAAGCGGCCTACTCGACGCGCGCCTTGCGTCAGCTGGCGCATCGGTTGGCCGGTTGCGGCTGGGCCGCTCTCCGTCTCGACTACGCCGCGACGGGAGACTCGGTGGGGACCTGGTCCGATCCCGACCTCGTGGCCGAGTGGCTCGGGAACATCCGGCTCGGCATTGACTGTGCGCGTTCCCTCGGAGCGGAACGGGTCGGCGTGGTGGGGCTGCGGCTCGGCGCCACGCTGGCGGCCACCGAGCTCGCCCGGGGCGTTCCCGTGGACGACCTGGTCCTGTGGGACCCGTGTGCGACGGGCAAGGCGTTCCTCCGGGAACAGCGCGCCATGGCCGCCTTTCGGCGCGAGATGGCCGTCGAGATCGGGGCCATGCCGGAGGGAGAGGTCCCCGTCCCGGGCCAGGCCAGCGAGGATGGTTCGGTCGAGGCGCCCGGCATTGTGTTTTCCGCTGCGACGGCGGCCGACCTCGACCCGCTGGCGGTCGTGTGGAGCGAGCAGAGTCCTGCTTCCCGGGAGCTCGTGCTGACCCGAGAGGAGCGGAGGGTCGAGCGGGCGGTGGCGAAGCGCCTGACGATGCCCGGCGTCGAGTCCTCTCCGATCCTCGGGCAGGAAGCACTCTTCGCGGAGAAGCCGGCGACGCCGGTGCCGACATTGGACCGGATCGTCTCCTGGTTCTCCGAGCCCGGCGGGCCGGTGGTGCGGCTCACGATGCCCAGAGGCCAGGCGACGGCGGTGCACCGGGCGCCGGACCGTCCTGGTGTCCGCGAGCGGGCGGTGGAATTCGGTCCGGGCCATCTTTTCGGCGTGTTCAGCGAGCCCGAGAACGGCATCGATTCGTCGGCTCCGACCGTCATCTTCCTCAACGTGGGGCTGATCGGTCATCAGGGACCGGGCCGGCTGTGGGTGGAGTTGGCGAGGGCGTGTGCGGCTGCGGGCAATGTGCGCTGCCTGCGGGTGGATCTCAGCGGCATCGGAGACAGCCCGGCGCGGCCGGGCCGAGCCGAGCTGCGCGGCTTCCCGCACGACGCTCCCGAGGACATGGAGGACATCCGTCGCGCCGTCACCAAGGACGGGTCCGAACTCATCCTCGTCGGCGTCTGCTCGGGTGCCGATCACAGCATCGAAATGGCGTTGGCGGAGCCGGTCGCCGCTCTTTGCGTCATCAATCCGGCTTTCTCTTACGCACGGTGGGGGGACGGCAAGGATGCCAACCCGGTCGAGGAGGGTGCTCCGGCACCTGGGGAACGCCAGACGTGGGGCACGCCTCGGCCCATGCTGACGCGCGCCATGGCGCTGGTGGCGCCCCACAAGCAGGTGATCCGGCGCTACATGCCCACCCCGTTCTGGTGGATGGCGAAACGGTGGTTGATGAACGGGAGTCCGGTCAGGACCCTGGAACGCCTGGGGCAAAGCGGCGTCGACATTCTGTTCGTGTGCGGCACCAATGAGGCGAAGCGGGTTTACCGCGGGGAGCAGCACCGGCTGCAGGCCCTGATCGCCAAGGGTGAGGTACGCGTCGAGACGGTCGCCCACCTGGACCACTCGCTCCTCGAACGGACGAGCCACGACCGTGTGGCGGAGCTGTTCGGGGCCTATGTGGCGCGGCACGCCGCCGCTCTGTCCGGCCGGGCAGGGGAGTCTGCGCCTTCCTGAGGGACACGGCTCGACTCCGAGGAGTCGGCCCGGCCCCGTCACGGGTGTCGATCCTGGTCCTAGCATCAGTCCTGCGCCGGGCACCTCCGGGTCCCGGACCGGCTTCGCCGGATCACCATGACGCGCGGAAAAGGGGATCAGACGATGACGACGACAACGCCCAACGCAACGGTCCCCAAGCAAGGGCTGGCGAACGCCTTGGGGAGGCGTCAGCTCTACACGTACCCCAACACCTGGCCGCGGATCGGGTACCTGGCCATCGTCGTGTTGACGACGATCATGCTGTACTACCTCTACTACGTGGAGGGGGCGGTCACGCCGCTGCTGCTGCCCTACTACCACATGTCGTTCCAGTTCTTCCTCTACCTGTTGGTCGTCTCCAACGCCATCGGTGCCTTCAGCGCGTTCATCGGCGGGCTCTCGGACAAAATCGGCCGGGCCAACCTCACTATCTACGGGACGCTCGTCGTCGCACTCGTCCAGCTCCTCGCCATTCCTCACATCCACAGCGAGTGGGGATTCGCCGCGTCCTACTGCGTGATCGGGTTCGTCGAAGGCGTGATTCTGGTCTCGACTCCCGCGCTGATGCGGGACTTCTCGCCGCAGATGGGCCGTGGCGTGGCCATGGGGTTCTGGGCGCTCGGTCCCACCATGGGCGCGCTGTGCGCCAGCTTGGTGGCCACGCACACGCTCGACCACCTCAAGCCGTGGCAGGACCAGTTCATCATTTCGGGGCTCGTCTGCCTCGGTGTGGTGGTCATCGCATTCTTCTTCCTGCGCGAACTCTCGCCGCAGCTGCGCGACCAGCTCATGGTGAGCGAGCGCGAACGGGCGCTCGTCGAGGCGCGTGCCAAGGGCATCGACGTCGAGGCGGCGACCGAAGCACCCGATCCGCTCCATGATGCGACTCGACCTGATCTCCTCTTCGATCGCCATCTCGGTCTCCCTCCTCTTCTATTTCGCCTCCGTCAGCGTGCTCACCATCTACTGGGTCGTCATCTTCAACCGTTCGACGCCCCAGGCCAACGGGATCAACGTCTGGCTGGCCGCCTTCCTCTCCGGGGGGCTCGTCCTGGCCGGCTTCCTCTCGGACCTGGCGCGGGTCCGCAAGCCGTTCATGCTCTTCGGCGCGGTGGCCAGCATGGTGATGTTGGGCTTCCTCATCGTCCAGACCGGCCACCCCCATACGGGCTACTACGCCAATGTCCTCGTCATCGTTCTGCTGGCGGTCTCCATCTCCATCGCCTACGCGCCGTGGATGGCGAACTACACCGAGCAGGTCGAGTCACACAATCCTGCGCTGACCGCCTCGGGGCTGGCGGTGTGGGGATGGATCCTGCGCATCACGGTGGCGCTTTCGTTCTTGGTGCTTGCCCTACGTGATCACGACCTCTACGACGCTCGTGGACAACCAGAGCGCTGCAACCGTGTTGCAGACGATCCAGTCGGCGCAGCCCTATGCACCGGACATCGCAACTGTGAAGTGCAGTGCGACACCTGCGCCGGCCAGTCTTCTCAGCGATCTCCGGACGACGACCGAGGCACGACCCGAGCTGAACACCCTCGCGACCATCCTTGAGGTCTGCAATAGCACCCACAATTTGCCAAGGCGGTGACGGCGGCCGGCGGTCTCACCAACACAAACGTCGCGGGCCTGAACGCGTTCAACCCGCTTGCCCTCGATATTCAGAACGGCAAGACGGTGACGCCGGCCCAGATCGCCGGAGTGGCCAAATATTCGCCGAATCTCGCCAGCCTCCTGGTGGCCGAGCAGAAGCTGATCCCGGCGCAGAAGACTGCCCCAAGCGAGTGGAAGCGCTGGTGGACGGTGTGCCTCATCGGGGAGTTCGTCTTCGCCATCCTCATCTTCTTCATGCGTGGACGCTGGAGCCCGCGGGCGGCACGCCGCGACCTTGCTGCGCACCAGGACATGGTCACCGAGGAGTTGGCCAAGCTGGCCCAGCGAACCGGTCGGCGTGTCCTGACCCTGTGCCGGCCTTCTACGTTCCCGCCCGGTTACCGGTGCGGCGGTCGGCGGCGAGGAGCCGGCCGTAGAGATCCTCCAGGTGCCGCGTCATGGCTTGGGTGGTGAAACGAGAGAGGACTTCGTCTCGGCCGCCGGCACCCAGCCGCCCGGCGAACGCCGGGTCGTCCAGTGAACCGCGACGCGGCGCCCGACATTCCCGCCTCAGTGGCCGGTGCCCGCAGGCCGGTCCGGCCGTCGTCGACCATGAGAGCGGCGCCCCCTTGATCGGCGACGATCACGGGAACCCCGGCCGCCATGGCCTCGAAGATGGCCAGAGGCTGATTGTCGATGGGGCAGGGATGCATGAAGACGTCGAAGGCGGGGAGCAGGCTGACGGCATCGAGGCGGAAACCCGGGAGCCGGAGGTCCACTCCGTTGGCCAAGGAGCGCAGCCGATCCTCTTCGGGCCCCTCCCCGAGGATGACGGCGACAGTTCCCGGGAGCGTCCGGGCGGCATCGATGATCAACTCGGGACGCTTCCAGTCGACCAGTCGCATGGATCCGCCGATCACCCTCGCGCCGGCGTCGATCCCCAGTTGCTCCCGGGCCTCCTGGCGCGAGAGGAGTGTCGGGAGGGCGATGCCGTTCGCCACGATCTCGTAGGAGCCGTGCAGGCCGTCCAGCCGGACGAGCTCGGCCTTCGTCCACTCGGAAGGGAGGACCTGCATGTCGACCCCCCGGAGAATGAGCTGACCGAGGCGCCGTCGCATCTGGCTTTCCGATTGGGTGGGGAGGTGTGCCGTGGTCATCACCACCGGCGTGCGGAGGGCGATGGCCGCCATGATCGCGTACTGCGCGGCATGGGAGTGCGACAGCATGGCGTGGAAGATCACGGGCCGGGCTTTCCGGAGCGCTCGGAAGGCCCGGATAAAACCCGGGATGTCGAAGTTGCCGCGTATGCGGTCGAGCCGAACGACTGGAACTTGCCGGTCGCCGAGTTCCTGCTCGAGCTCGTCCGCCATGACCCCGATCACCATCGGTTCGAACCGCTGCCGGTCGAGGTCGTCCAGAAGGTGGAGCAGGTGGCGTTCGACGCCGCCGAAGGAATAGCCCTCGACGTAGTAGACGACTCGGACCGGGTGCTGAAGGTTGGTTTTCGGAGAACGGGACAGGGCGGCGAACACTTCCTAGGACACAGCGGCGGTCTCGTGCGGTGAGGTTCTTGGGGGAGACGGTAGTGGAGTGGCCGCACGACCTGAGACACGATGTCCAGCCGCCCCTCCCCCTGGGTTCGTCCGGCCGCCGCCGGCCCGACCTGGTAGATCACCTCTGACATTCCGATTGATCCAGGCGCTCGACGGCGTTCCACAGCTGGCCCGTGCATGGGCCCGGCGGGCGTGGCGGTCTCGTGTAGACATGAGGAACCATGCAGAGGCGGTGCGTACGGGAAGCACTAGGCGCGGCATCGGGCGCAGTCGCGTTGCTGCTCTTGGTCACCGTGCCCATGGTCACGCCCGGCGCGGGCGCGACGGGAAATGGCCAGGCAGCGTTCACGACCTCTGAAGCTCCGGGCGGGGCCGCGACGGCGGGCCAGAAGGTCATTGCCCTTACATTCGACGACGGCCCGGGTCCGTACACGCCGCAGGTGCTCTCTGTGCTCGAGCGCTTTCAGGTGCAGGCTTCCTTCTTCGAGATCGGCGAGGAGGTGGCCGCCTACCCCCAGTACTCAAAGATGGTGGCGGCTGCGGGGTTCCCGGTCGAGAACCACACTTGGAGCCATCCCGACCTCTCCACCCTGCCCGCCCCCTTGGTTGACTCTCAAATCGACATGACCCAGGCCGAGATTCGAAACGTGACTGGGACCACACCGCAATGCGTGCGTCCTCCGGACGACGCCTGGAATGCCGGTGTCTTGGGACAGATCGCGTCACGAGGGCTCACCACCATGAGCTACTCCGTCGACCCGAAGGATTGGACCCTTCCCGGGGTGCAGGCGATCGTGAATGGGGTTGTGAGCGCCGCGTTCCCTGGTGCGGTCGTCGACATGCACGACGCTGGTGGTGATCGATCCGAGACGGTCGCGGCCCTCCCGGAGATCATCACCGAACTCCGCGCGAAGGGATACACGTTCGTCTCTATCTGCGGCGCTGGGCCAACCTACGGCCCTCAGGTCAGCGCGAGCTACGCCTTCGAGAACGCGCCGGTTCCGGGGCCGCCAGTGACCTCCAACGTGCCGTTGGTTGGCGCAGCCGCATCCTCGGACGGTAGTGGGTACTGGGAGGTGGCGTCAGACGGGGGCGTCTTCTCCTTCGGCGACGCGGCCTTCCATGGCTCAATGGGCGGCAGGCCGCTCAACGCCCCCATCGTTGGCATGGCTGCATCTTCGGACGGCGGCTACTGGGAGGTGGCATCCGACGGCGGAATCTTCTCCTTCGGCGACGCGGTCTTCCATGGCTCAATGGGCGGCAAGCCGCTCAACGCCCCGATCGTGGGCATAGCCGCTACCTCCGACGGCGACGGCTACTGGGAGGTGGCGTCCGACGGCGGGATCTTCTCCTTCGGCGACGCGGTCTTCCATGGCTCAATGGGCGGCAAGCCGCTCAACGCCCCGATCGTGGGCATAGCCGCTACCTCCGACGGCGACGGCTACTGGGAGGTGGCGTCCGACGGCGGAATCTTCTCCTTCGGCGACGCGGTCTTCCATGGCTCAATGGGCGGCAAGCCGCTCAACGCCTCCATCGTTGGCATGGCAGCAGCTTCGGGCGGCGGCTACTGGGAGTTGGCGTCCGACGGCGGGATCTTCTCCTTCTCCGCAGCCTTCTACGGCTCCCGTGCCGGGCTCGGCGCGGACCGCTTTTTCGCCATCGTGCCGGGCCTCGGCGCGGCGGGCTACCTCTTGGCCGGACAGCACCCAGCCGAATAGGGATGCGTGCGAGGTGATCGGCGCCCCGGCGCGGGTGTCGAGGCCATGATGAATACCCAGGAACTATCCGCTGGTGAGCCTGGTCGACACCAGTGCGGCCAGCGCAACGGCGCCTGGGCCGTCAATTCCCAGGTGCGTCCCGTCAGCACCGAACCACTGCGGGTTCTGCGCCGCCAAGGTGGCCCAGTCGGCCACGACAGCGTTGCGGTATCGGGTCGCCCCGCGTGCCAGCACTGCGTTGTCGGGATCCTGCCACGGGCGATCCACATGGACGTTGACAAACACCACACGCCGCGCGCTCGCGAGGATGGACATCATTGTGTCGAAGTCGGCATCGCTGATCGGGCCGTTCGTGCCGAGTCCGACGACGATCTCGTCTCCGAGCCGTCCTTGTGACTTCATGCGTTGCAGGATCGACTCCCCCTCTGACCACTGGCGCCCCACCGCGGCGTCGACGCTGACGCCGGGGACGTCGATCCCGAGGGAGTCTCGGTAGTCGAGCATTATCGAGTCCCCGACAGCAGTCACCTGCGGCACTGGCCGCGGGGCGAACACAGGCGTCCCGTAGAAGCTGGAAGTTCCGTAGGCGAACACGCCACCGTCAGCGCCGACGAATCGGTATCCGTGGCCGCTTGCCGAAGCTTCCAGCCCCACGATCCGCGCGTTCAGGGAGATGCTGCCGGTTGATCCGTAGAACGGGGCGTTGAAGGCAAAGAGTCCGCCGTCGGACGCAACGAGCCAGTAGCCGCCAGTCTCCACGTCTGTGGCAATCCCGACGACAGGCCCATTGAGATGGATGGAGCCGGTGGATCCCCAGTATGGAACGCCGAAAGCGAAGACGCCGCCGTCGGTGGCTGCCAACCAGTACCCGCTCCCATCATGGGCAGCCGCCATGCCGATGACCGGCTCGTTGAGGGTCATCGACCCAGTCGATCCCAAGAAGGGAGCCCCATAGGCGAAGATCCCGCCATCGATGGCGACCAACCAGTAACCCCCAGTTGTCGGGTCGACTGCCATGCCGATGACTGGCTCGTTGAGGTGGAGGGATCCCGTCGAGCCCCGGAACTGCGCGTCGCCGAAGGTGAACACGCCACCGTCGGCGGCGACGAGGTAGTAGCCGTCCCCATCCGGTGTCGCAGCGATACCGACGATTGGAGCGTTCAAAGAAGTTTGTTGACCCAGGTAAGGGGCATCACCGCAGGCGGCGACGTATCCGTCCTGAGTGACCATCCAATAGCCGTTGCCGCTCTGGGTCTCGGCAATTCCGACCACCGTGCTGGTGTAGGGGAACTCGGCAGTCTGCGCGCATCTGGGTCCTGCGACCAGTTGCGGTCCACTCGCTCCGGTCGGAATGGCGGTCGGAGCGAGAAGAGCGATACCGCCGACGGCACTCACCACAAGGGCAGTCCCACACCTCGCCAAGCTGCGAGCACATGCGGAGCGCCCCAACTCCATGTCCTCAACCTCTCACAGTTCGGGACGAGACGAGATGCCCTTTGGGACTACCCCTCGGTGG
>CAVYFF010000006.1:0-298731 GCA_963767745.1 uncultured Acidobacteriaceae bacterium
AGATTCAGATTTCCCAGGCTGGGCCAATTATGAAAAATCCCTGCGCGCCTTTTACCAGCCACTTGCCATTGCCCTTTACATGCCACGCGACACCAGCCCGGGGGCTAAAGAATATAGTGATTGCACGATTGAGCGAGCGATGGTGAATCGCCGGAAATCCGTTGGCAATCTGTTGTTGCTCTGTCTGACCGGGGCCCATGTAGAAATTGGCCAGGATGGTTTCCGGGCTGCGCGCGTGGGGTTGCCGTCAGTCATCCCATCTCAGCCCGTAATTGAGGGTGTTTATGTGATTTCGGGGGAGGGCTGGAATCGGTTGGAGCGGATAAAGGAAGCGTCGCGTCGCAGTCCAGTACGAGATGAATCGTCGCGGTAGGATGTCAAACCGTAGAAACTGAAATGAGCGTTGAGTTCCCCTGAACGCCCGCGGCTATTCAGTCTTCTTGAACCCGGCTTTGAGTTTTTATAATTTGACACACTATTGCTCAGAAGCCCCCTATTCTTTGCCCGGCATTAACTTGAGTCGCGTCAAGGAGAAAGGTTCCATCAATCCAACAGTTGAAGCAGAGAAGATGATCTTCGTAAGACGAATGCCCACGCTGGGCGAACCATCTCCGTCACCCCGGCCAACAGCTCGATGGAGTTTCTATCTTCCGGACGCATTCTGCTTGATCTGTCGTGGCAAAGCGAGTTTTTTCAAAACCGGTGACCAGGAAACCGGGTTGATTTGTCTTTCGGGTCAGGCAACCGTTACCGTCGACGGCAAGCCTTTTACGCTGGGGCAATACGATTGCGATTTATATTCCGCTGAACAGCGCAGTAACAGTCGGAAACAAAGTCGGCTGCAGATCTGGCAGAGTTCTCAGCCAGGGTAGCCAACCGCTACCCCCTGCAGCTTGTCCGGTTCGCCGATGTCATTCAGGACGCCGGCTTGAATTTCGTAACGCGGGGGCCTCGTCCTACGTCCGCCACCTTGCATATGTTCTGTCAGAAGAACATCCAGGCCAGCAGATTGATCGCGGGGTTTCCATTTCGGAGCCGGGTAATTGGACCAGCCGGCCGCCCCATGAACACGCCGCGATGCTGGAAGAAATCTAGTGTACTTCAACATGCCCGAGCCGGCCTTTGCCATTCAACTGGTCCACAACGACACAGATCCTGAGCTGATCACGCCAGTTCGCGAAGGGAAATGTGCTATCCCGCCGGCTATCGTCCAATGTTTCCGTACCCGGACATCGGATTTGTTTTCTTGGGCCATGGCGGCCCGGCGCGAATCCGAAGATCGCCAGTTCGGAGTCGTCAACGTGCAAAAGGGTTTCGATAGGGCAAGAACAGGAATCGAAGCAGGCCGCAAAATTTGGCGAACTCCTCAGGCCCGCAAGGCAATCGCAGGCGAACCCTGATCAGCTCGTCTAGATCGGCCAGCAGTAGCTTCTTGAGAGAATCCGCGATCGAGAGCGTGAGCTTTCGCGGATATACCGTCTGGACCATCGCCAGGGCAAGACTTCTCCTGATCGGATGCTTCTCTACCCGATAGCTCCTGATCGATCGCGTCCGTTGTCGCAGCGCGTGTTCAGGGATGATGGAATAGCCGAAGCCGGACTCCACCAGGCGCGTGATCGCCTCGGTGTCATCCGCCTCCATCACGACATCCGGAGACACTCCGATCCGATCAAAAAAGCGATCGATCAGGTTCCGCAACACCGTGCCTTCGGGATAAAACAGAAAGGGAACACCCGCCAATTCCGACGCTCTCATCGAAGAGATATGTCCTCCGTGGAAAGGGTGCGGCTGGAGCCACGATGCAGCAGTTCTTCTTCAAACAGCGGAATGATCTTGATTTTTTAAGATTCTCTTCGGCAACGGGGAGGGAAATCAGCCCCAGATAGTAGCGTCGATCCTGCAGCCCGGCGAGCGTGTCCTCGGTGGTGTTCACGACGATGCGAATCTCGGCCTGCGCGTATTCGCAGCGCAATTTTTCAGGGGCTCCCCAAGCTGGTAAATCAAGGTTGTGACGCCGGTCGAGAAATAAAAGGGCTGGGTGTCGTGCTTGAGATCGTTATGGAATTCCTGTTTGATCCGGCGGGAGAGATTCACCAATGTCGCGCTTGCTCCGCCAGGCGAATCGCGGCAGGCGTAGGTATCAGCCGCTTTCCGTTTCCATTGCGGGCGAAGAGTTCGTATTGAGTTCATCAGCGAGATTATGCAGTTGCAGACTGATCGCGCCCGGTGACAGATATACCTTCTCTGCAGCCTGGGTCATGCTGGGCGAGTCTATTACGGCAAGAAAAAATTCCAGTTGATGGATGTCGATGGTACTTCTCCCATGGTCTCGCTAGACCGGGCAACACGCGACGGTCGACAATTGGAGACGCGATGCCGGCCAAGACGGGATCATCGTACAACTACAACTATTGTTAGTGACATTGCGAAAATGCAGAAGAGGTGCAATTCAGGTTCAATGCCGCATTTTTCTGGCCTAACGTACCGTTGGGCGGGACGTAAGTCAAAAGTAAGACGAACTGCCGAGCCTGAGCGCCAAAACTTTGCATGCCAGGAAAGTGCAGGTTATGGTTGAGACGTGTCCCCGTACACACAAGGTCATGCCCGGATAACACCTGGGTAATCGAAGACCGCAAACGCCGGTTGATATACTCGGTTAACTTTCAGGCACAGGTAGCGAACTGTCCCCCCATCATGTTCGATATATCGGCACGGGGAGGTCCATGGGTTCAATCAATCGGGTACCTCTGTTCATCAATCGGTTTTCGCTTTCGCCGCGCACAGCGATTGGAGTGCAGACGCTTCGCTTGATGGATCCACACCAGGACTGGTTGCATTTCCATTGGTGGAGCAGCAGCCTCAAGCGAGCTGGATCCGCGTTCCGTTCTGTTTGAAAATCCCGTTCTCAGCCGTTATTCGTTTCTCCACGACCCCAGAACTTATGCGCGTATGTGAATGGCTGGGCATCAGCTCATGGAGCGGCAACGAGCTGCGGCCGTGGCTCGCCGAACGTCTTGTCACCGAATATCGCGAACGCGTCTCCAGCGCTTATGTGGCGCCGCTGGGCGAAGCCGATGCGAGACGTTGTCTTAAGCTGACCAACCTGATCGGTGTTCCTTATGTGCTTCATCTTTGGGATGTGTTGCATGGCGACGTTTCCAGCGGCGCTCTCAGGGAACTGGTGGATCGGGCAGACAGCGTCTTCTGCGTAAGTCAGCCGCTGCTGAATGATGTTTCTCTTATACGCAGCGATGCCGAGTTATTGTACTTCTCTCGAGATGCGTCGCTGTTCAAGGCCGGCTCTCGCGCGAACGCGGCCCGCTCAAGATGGTCATGCACGGCAATATTGGCTCCTACACCGAGGGTCTCGACGATCTGGATAAAGCCATTGCTCTGCTCGAACGCAAAGGGCTGAAGGTCGAGGTTTCTTTTCTGGGCACTCCCAGGATTTTGCGCCGGGCCCACACTACTGTTAAGGAAGCCGAGTCGACGTGCGCGGGTTTCTGCCCCACGCAACAGGATCTGGATCACGAACTCAGCCGTGCTCATGTCGCTTTCTTGCCTGGTCCGAAGAAGGATCCCAGGGAAGACCTCAGGAGCCGTTACTCTATCCCTTCCCGCATCCTCGACTACATGGCCGTAGGACTTCCCATCGTCGGCGCCGTCCACGAGGCCTCGGCAACGGGCGACTTCGTGCGCAACCTGGGAGTCGATGGTGCGGCCACGTGCTCGGGGCCGGAGGAGATCGCCGAATGGCTGGTGCGGCTCGCGCGTCCCAAGGGCTGGGTGGAGCAAAGCGCCAGATCCCGCAATGCGTTCGACCTGCTGCAACGTCAGGAACCACCTGCCCAAAGGCTAAAACGGGCCCTGGACAGGATTGCCTGAAGTTCTTGCATTTAACCTGCAAAAGACGCGCACAAGGTCGTTGTAAGGAAAGGGTCTTTGCGTAAGAAAGTCCCGGTCACGGGGACAACCCCTGTGCAGAAAACCGGCTAACAGGCGAAAATGGATGCCGTGACCATACTCGACCAGGACCGTCTTTTTCCCGCCGAACCCACCACCCGAGCCATTGCTCGCAAGCTGTATGGGACTGTCTGCAATTTACCCATCATCAGCCCCCATGGCCATACGGACGCCCGATGGTATGCCGAGAACGAGCCCTTTCCCAACCCACCAGTCTCTTCATCGTTCCCGATCACTACATCTTCCGCATGCTTTACAGCCAGGGCATTCCGCTCGAAGACCTGGGTATCGGCCAGAAGGAGTTGACTGCCGACGAAGCGCGAAAGATCTGGAGACGCTTCGCGGCGTCGTATTACCTGTTTCGCGGCACGCCCACCCGGCTATGGCTGGACTTTGCTTTTGAAAAGCTGTTCGGCCTGGAAGAGCGCCTGTCCGCCAGCCAATGCCGACGCCTACTACGACACCATCAGCGCCAAGCTGGCCTCGCCCTCTTTCCGGCCTCGAGCACTCTACGACCAATTCAATATCGAAGTGCTGGCCACCACCAACTCGCCGCTGGATCCTTTGACCTACCACCAGGCGATCCGCGACTCCGGATGGAAGGCGCGCATCGTGCCCACGTTTCGTCCTGACTCGGTGGTCGATCCTGTATTCGACGGCTTTCGCCAGAATGTGCAGCAGTTGGGCGAAATGCACGGAGAAGATTCTTCTCGCTGGCAAGGTTATCTGCTCGCGCTGCGCCACGCCCGGGAACGCTTCAAGAAACTCGGTTGCACGGCCACCGACCATGGACACCCCACCGCAAAGACCGCGGACCTTCCTCTACCGCAGCGTCGGCGCTGTTCGACCGGGTGATTGCGGGCAAGGCCGACGCCGCCGAACAGGAGCTGTTTCGTGCCCAGATGCTGACCGAGATGGCGCGCATGAGCGTGGAGGACGGCCTGGTGATGCAGCTCCACCCCGGCAGCTACCGCAATCACAATCGCCAGGTCTACCAGCGTTTTGGCCGGGACGTGGGCGCGGACATTCCCACCGCGACCGATTACGTTCACGGGCTGCAACCCTTGCTCGATCGCTTCGGCAACGACGACCAACCTTACGCTCATTCTCTTTACCCTCGATGAGTCGACCTACAGCCGTGAGTTGGCGCCCCTGGCGGGGCATTATCCCTGCCTCCGATTGGGGCCGCCGTGGTGGTTTTACGACAGCCCCGAGGGCATGATGCGCTTTCGCGAGCTGACCACCGAGACCACCGGCTTCTACAACACGGTCGGCTTCAACGATGACACCCGCGCCTTTCTCTCCATCCCAGCACGCCATGACGTGGCTCGCCGGGTGGACTGTGCTTTCCTGGCCAGCCTGGTAGCGGAGCATCAGCTGGACGAGGACGAAGCCGTCGAGCTGGCCCACGCCCTGGCCTACGACCTGGCGCGAAAGGCCTATCGTCTATGAGTCTCTACTGGCAGGAGGGCGGTCCGGAAGCCGAGGTGGGAATTCCTGCGCGACTCACTCCACCAGGCGCTCGACCGCCTCGGGATCCAGGCGCAAAGTCCTGGCTGTGCCCCCGGACGGCAGCCGCTTCCACTCCCGGGCCGGCGAACTCACGCAATATGCCTACCACTACTACGGCGACCGTCTGGGATGTGTTCTGCCCGCCCTGGGAACGCACATGCCGATGACCGCAGCCGGGCTCACCCGCATGTTCGGCGACATGCCGCACCACGCTCTTCGCGGTCCACAACTGGCGCACGGATGTCGTGACCCTGGGCGAGCTGCCCGGGTCTTTCATCCAGGAGCAGTCAGCCGGCCTGCTGGACTACACCTGGCCGGCGCAGGTGAACCGCATCATCGCCGAGGGCGGCTTCGACCTCGTGCTTTCCATCGGCCAGGTAGTGCCGCATGAAGTCATCGGGATGGCAAATTACAACAAGAACATCCTGATAGGCACGTCCGGCCCGCTCAGCATCAATCGCAGCCACTACCTGGGGGCGGTGGTGGGTATGGAGCGGATTATGGGAAGAGCCGATAATCCAGTGCGGCGAGTCCTGAACCGGGCGGCGGACGAATTTCTCCGCAATATCCCCATCGTGTACGTCTTGACCGTCATTGGGACCAACCAGGCAGGCGAGCTAGTAGTCCGAGGCTTGTTCGTGGGCGATGACGTGGAGTGCTTTCGCCTGGCCTCAGAGCTGAGCGTGCAGGTCAACATTCAACTGCTGGATAAGCCAATCCACAAAGCCGTCGTCTACCTCGATCCGGAGGAGTTTCACAGCACCTGGCTGGGAAACAAGGCCATTTACCGCACCCGCATGGCGCTGGCGGACGGCGCCGACTTGATCGTCCTTGCTCCCGGGGTGGAGCAGTTTGGAGAAGACCCCACCATCGACCGCATGATCCGCAGGTTCGGCTACCACGGCACGCCGGCTACGCTTGAAAAAGTGAAGAACAATCCAGACCTGGCCGCCGAGCTCGGAACCGCTGCCCATCTCATTCACAGCTCTTCGGAAGGACGATTCAACATTACTTATTGTCCGGGTGGTTTAAGCCGGGAAGAGATAGAAGGCGTAGGATTTCGCTATGCCGACCTGGCCAGCACCATGGCACGCTACAACCCGGATCGAATTGCACGACGGCTTCAACACGGTCGATGGGGAAGAAGTCTTCTTCATTTCCCATCCCGCGCTTGGATTGTGGGCATCTCGCAGACCGGTTTTGAGGCAGTTTAGGTACCTGCCGGGGCGAAAATTCCGCATCGAACAGACAAGCTGCCCATAATAAAGTGTTTTGGAAGGGTACCAATGGAATTTCACGTTTCCCGTGAAGCTCGCGATCGTTATGAATTCAACCAGACACTTTTTGCCTTCAGCGGCAACGTAGTCTTCGCCAACCTCGGCCGCCAGCCGGGAATTCGCTCTTCGCATGAACGAGCGGCGGGGAGCGGACAAGGATTCCGAACACAAACCATGCAGCCCGGAGCGCTCTACGCCATGGGGCTGATCGATGAGATGAGCCACGCCCTGGTCGACTATTATCGCCGGCGCGTCGATCCCAAGGTCATGGCCGGAGCACTGCAATGGTTCGACAGCCCGCATCGGCAAAGAGGAACTGGATAAGACCATTCTTGCCTTCGTTGAGCAATTTCCCACAGCGGACGTTTACCGCAAAGAAAAGACCCCCGCCGAGTGGCTGGCCGGCGAAACCGACGGCATCTCTCACCGGGCGGTGGCATTTGAAGAGATGATGCTGTTGTGGCTGGCCAATGCCAACCCGGCTTTCAAGCCTTTTTCTGAGTTGTTTACCGATCAGTCTTTCGCCGCGGTCACCCGTTATCAGCTGATCACCGCCGGCCTGCGTGATTTTTTCAGCACCCGGCCGCCGCTTGGGCGCGAAAAAGCTGAACCTGATCGACATGCTGCGCGCTCCGGCACTGGCTTCGCCGGATTCGCTCAGCGGCCAGCTCGCGTACATCATCGAGCATTGGGCCGACCTGATCGGCGATGCTCTTTCCAAGCTGCTGCTGGCCATCGACGTTCTCAAGGAAGAAGACATTGCGATCTGGATGCGCTTTCATCCCGCCGATGCCGCCGCTGGACGCAGGAAAAAATTCCCCTGGAACGAGGACAAGCAGGGCGAGGTGCCGTCCTATGTTGAGGCGGCCGAGGAGAGCGAGCGCTTCAGCCAGGACCAGGAGTGGATGCCGACCACCGTGCTTATCGCCAAGAGCACCTACGTTTGGCTGGAGCAGCTTTCGCGCTACTATGGCCGCCACATCCATCGCCTGGATCAGATTCCCGACGAAGAGCTGCGCCGCCTGGCAGGGCATGGGATTAATTCCCTGTGGCTGATCGGTGTGTGGGAGAGAAGCCCGGCGTCGCAGACTATCAAGCAACTATGCGGCAACCAGGACGCCGTGGCTTCTGCTTATTCGCTTTACGGTTACGACATTGCTTACGATCTGGGCGGCGAGCCGGCGTACAGCAACTTGCGCGACCGAGCTTTCGCCCACGGCATCAGGCTGGCCAGCGACATGGTCCCGAACCACATGGGCATCGATTCCAGCTGGGTCATTGAGCACCCGGATTGGTTCATGTCTCGCCCCGACAGCCCCGTATCCCGCCTATCGCTTCGAAGGGCCGGATCTCTCCCGTGACGGCCGCGTAGAAATCAAGATCGAGGATCACTACTACGAGCAGTCGGATGCGGCAGTGGTTTTTCGCCGCCGCGATAAATGGACCGGCGACATCCGCTATGTCTATCACGGTAACGACGGCACCAGCTTTCCCTGGAACGACACTGCGCAGCTCGACTACCTCAATCCTGCAACCCGCGAGCAGGTAATCCAGACCATTCTGCACGTGGCGCGGCTGTTTCCGATCATCCGCTTCGACGCTGCGATGACCTTGGCCAAACGCCACTTTCAACGCCTGTGGTTTCCGATTCCGGGAACCGGCGGAGCCATTCCTTCACGGGCTGAGTACAGCATGAGCAAAGCCGACTTCGATCGTGCCATGCCCGAAGAGTTCTGGCGCGAGGTGGTGGATCGCGTGGCCCGGGAGGTTCCTGGTACTTTGCTGCTGGCCGAAGCGTTCTGGCTCATGGAAGGCTACTTCGTTCGTACTCTAGGCATGCACCGCGTTTACAACAGCGCGTTCATGAACATGATGCGCGATGAAGACAATGCGAAATATCGTTCTGTGATCAAGAACACCATCGAATTCGATCCGGATATCTTGAAGCGTTACGTGAACTTCATGAGCAATCCCGATGAACGGACGGCGATTGATCAGTTTGGCAACGGGGATAAATGTTTCGGCGTGGCGACCATGATGGCCACCCTTCCCGGTCTGCCGATGTTCGGACACGGGCAGATCGAGGGCTTTACGGAGAAATATGGAATGGAATTCCGTCGCGCGCGGTACCAGGAGGATCCGGATCGAGGCCTGGTTCCGCGGCACGACCGGGAGATCGCACCCCTGCTGCACAAGCGCTGGCTATTTGCGGAAAGCGAGAACTTTCTGCTGTTCGATTTCTACCGGCCCGACGGATCGGTGGATGAGAATGTGTTCGCCTACTCCAACCGGCGCGGCGATCATCGGGCGCTGATTGTCTACCACAATTCCTTTGCCACCACGTACGGCACCGTCCACCAGTCTGCCAGTTATGCGGACAAGGCGGCAGGTCACCTGCGCCAGCAGTCGTTGGGGGGTGCCTTCGGCCTACCTAATGATGGCAATCTCTTCCTTGCTTTCCGCGATGTCGCTACCGGCCTCGAACATCTCGAGCGCGCATCGAAGATTGTCTCTCAGGGCTACTCTCTGGAGTTGCAGGCTTACAAATACCACGTGTTTCTCGATTGGCGTGAGCTTAGGCCGGACGAAGAATATCGCTGGGATCTGCTCTGTGACTTCCTCAATGGTCGTGGCGTGGCTGGATTGGACGATGCGCTGGTCGCTCTTGAACTGGCTCCTCTCCATGAGTCGCTGGTGGGCCTGCTGCACCCCGATCTGGTAGCGCAACTGGGAAGCCTCGCTGAGCCTCTGCCGCCTTGCGGCCAGGAGGCTCAGGAGTCGACTCCGGCTGCCCAACTGCTGCAAAGCGTGGAATCGCTCAGCTCCCGGTTCGCCGTCGAAGGTCTGGAGATCTACGCTCGCAAAACCGGCTCGCCGGTACCTATCGACGAGAAAGCTTTGTGGCTGGCGATTTGCCGGCGAATCCATGGGGCGGCCAGTCTGCGCGGACGGGCCGAGCTTTCTCCTCCTGGTCTCACGAAGCCCGGATCGTGCTGCCGAGCGCCGCATCCCCACTCCATCCCAGTGCAATCTGGGGTCCGGTGCTAGCCGTCGCGGCTCTGGAGGGAATGGCTGAATCCATCGGAGCCAAGGAACTCGCAGTCACGGCGCTTGCTCTGTTCGATCGGCTCCGGCTGCGCGAGCCGATCGCCCGGGCATTTTCCGGAGGCGGCGAAATCACCGAAGACGGGTGGCGCGCTGCGGCCCGGGTCAGGCTGGCCTTCCTCGACCAGACATTGAGCCGGCGCCGGCCAAGCCTGCCAAAACGGCGGCAGAGGACGCGTTCGCCGGTTTCCCGCGCGCATTCTGGGACGATGGCGATGCACGCTGGCTAATGAAGGTGCACGAGTCCGCCGGCGAGTGGTACTTCAACAAGGAACTGCACCAGCAAATCCTGTGGTGGGTGCAGTTGCCGGTCTATTGCAGCTTGCCGTGCCGGCGGAGGCGCTGCCGGCGGCTACGGCGAAGAAGACCCGCCGGCCCGTTACCCGTCCCGCTCCATCGATCGAGACCATCGACGCAAAGGGTCAAGGATGGTTGCGAGGAGGCGGAAGAGGCCGGATTCCGTGTAGGAAAAAAAAAGGAAGTGAAGGCAAAGCCGGTTAAGCGAAAAAAGAGCCGCATTGGCCAAGTAGACGCCCGACGGGGGTTAAGTAAAGCGGCACCTTTTGAGTCCCTACCACACGGTAACTAGTAGAATGACAGTGGTTTGGGCTCTGGAGGTCTATGGCACGCGAGGTTAACAAGACAGCGGACGGTCCGATTACGCTAGCCATCGATATCGGTGGCACTGGTCTAAAGATACAGACGCTCAGTCCTGAAGGTAAGCCAATCAGCGACCGGCTGCGCGTGCCCACCCCTGAGCCGGCGACCACCGAGCGCGGTTCTTGCCGCTTTGGATGAGCTTAAGGTAAGCGTGCCCCTTTTCCACCGGGTGTCGGTTGGGTTTCCCGGGGTGATCAAGCAAGGCAAGACTCTCACAGCAGCAAACCTTGATCCAGGCTGGGTCGGGTTCCCACTGGCGCGGACACTGGAGAAGCGTTGGGGGAAACCGGTACGCATGGCCAACGATTGCGCCGTGGGCGGTTATGCGGTCATCAAGGGCCACGGCGTAGAACTCGTCATCACTCTAGGCACCGGCATGGGCTCGGCCCTGTTCACCGAGGGCGTGTTGTGCCCTGGCCTCGAACTTGGACATCATCCCTGGCGCAAGAAGACCTATGAAGACTATCTGGGCAGGCGTGGACTACTCAAGTACGGGGTAAGGCGCTGGAATAAGTTGTTGAAACGCGCGGTCGAGCAAACCGCCGCTACCTTTAATTGGGACACCCTGTACATCGGGGGTGGCAACGCCAAGAAAGTAACGCTTCAGCACGGTTCCGAAATCAAGATCATCTCCAACGAGGAGGGTCTGCTGGGGGCCATGGCTTTGTGGAGAGATTGGCAATAAGGTTTGCGGCGTCTCCAGCTCTTTGAAGTTCTGGACCAGGCGTGGTGCCCCCAGGCCGTACGGCACGGCGCCACGGACTGTCTCGAGGCCGTGATCAGCCGGTCAGATATCTACCGTTCCATTCAGGCGAAAATTTTTGAGGTCATTGCTGACTGCGGCGCCGTACGTGTGGTCGACCTGTGCTCTGGAGGGGGTGGACCCTGGCTGAGCCCGAGCTGGCGCGCGGCGCTGGTTAAGCATGAGCCGCTGTGTGTGGTCTTGACCGACAAGTTTCCCAGTGACGTGCTTTCCATCCGGTTGCGTGGAGACTCCAGCCTGAGCGCCGTGGATTTTTCCGTAGATGCAGCCGGCGTGCCCGACTCTCTCAAGGGTTTTCGCACCATCTTTTCTTCCTTCCACCATTTCGCCGACGATATGGCGCGCGCGGTGCTGGCCGATGCGGTGCGCAGTCGGGATGGCTTTGCGATGGCGGAGGTCACCTCACGCACTCCGCGGGCGTTCGCAACCATGTTTCTGATGCCGGTTTTTGCCTGGCTCCTCGCGCCGTTCACGCGGCCTTTCCGCTGGTCCAGGCTGCTTCTGACGTATCTTTTGCCACTCATCCCGCTCGTGGTTCTTTGGGACGGCCTGGTTTCCTGCTGTCGCACCCGAACTCCCCAGGAACTGGTGGCATTGACCGCGGGTTTTCCTGAGTACGAATGGATGGCTGGGTACGCCCAAGGGGGCTGGCTTGCTCCTGTGTATCTGATTGGGCGGCCAAAAACATTGTTCCATGAGGGATCTGCGTTTCAGCGGATTCCTCTTGGAAAAGTTTGTGGGGCAGTTAAAGATTTAAACTTCCGTTGCCGGGATATGAACACAATCTTCCTTATCAGCCGGACAGCGAGCAACGCAAGCAGTCTGAAACGCGATCTCTTTATGCGGGTGGAACAACAGATGGCCAGCGGCCCCAAACTCGTGCTTGATGATGCAACAGAAACCGGAGAGCGTGCCTCGCGCAGCCTTCGCCGCCAAGTCTGGACTTATGTCTCCCGCTCGCCCCTGAAATCGCTGTGGAATCTCCAGGGTATCCCCGCCAGGGTCATCATAAAAAATACCTGGAACGCGGCTTTCGCGGATAATCTTGTAGGCCGCGCCGCGGAGCTGGGCTTCTATTTTCTTTTTGCCCTCTTTCCCACCTTGCTGACCGCCTGCTCCGTACTTGGTCTTGCCGCCCGCTCCGCTGTGCACTTCTACCAAAGTCTTCTCCAATATCTCTCCATCGTGGTTCCTCCCTCCGCACTCGGGATGGTCCTCGAAGCTTTTAACCAAACCACCGCCGCCGCCAGCAGCGGCAAGTTAACCTTCGGCCTGGTTGCAGCCCTGTGGTCTGCCTCCGTTGGTTTCTCCGCGATTCAGGAAAGCCTGAATGTGGTCTACCGGGTGAAGGAAAGCCGGCCGTATTGGAGGGCCCGGTTATCAGCGATCGGAATCACTTTTATCCTCTCCATCGTCATCACCCTGATGCTCGCTTCGCTGCTGGCGGCTGATTTTCTTGCCCGCCTCGCTCATCTCCGCATCTATCATCACTTCCTGGCCGTAGTAGCAGCAGGCTCGCTTCCGAACGGCAGGCTGGCTTTGCGCGACCGCATTTCTGTCCTTCCTGTTTGCGCTTATTTACTATTTCGGCCCCGACGTCAAAGTGAGCCAATGGCACTGGCTCACGCCTGGGTCCGCTTTGGGTATGCTGGGCTGGCTTGCGGCCTCGCTCGGCCTTCGCCTGTATGTCCACTACTTCAATAACTACTCAGCTACGTATGGCTCTCTGGGAACCGTCATCATTCTCCTTACCTGGTTTTATCTGAGCGGACTGATGCTGTTACTGGGAGGCGAGATTAATAGCGAAATCGAGGCTGCGGTCCACGAAAAGAACCTGACCGCCGCGGGCGTGCTGAAGCCCGATATTCTGGGTCCGCAGACGGTTGCAACTCCATCGGCTTCCTAGCTTGCTGGTTGTCTCATTTCAACACAGTGACAAACCGTGTCCCGCCATTCCTGCATCTCATGGTGAGATGACGTGGATCGAGCTGCTCGTGGGACATCTTAGAATGACGGCTCAATCTAACGTGAAGAACATAAAGAGAAACAGAGGCCTTTGGGCTTTGTGCCTGCTGGCTGTGTGCACGGGGCTATGGGCGCAGACCTCCACCGATCCCGCTCAATTGCCCAAGACAGCTCCTGCAAGCCAGGCGATCTTGACCTCCTACGAGGGGCAGAACGTCACCGCGATCGAGATTGCTGGGCGCCCGAATCTGGATACCAGCAAGCTGCTGCCTATCCTGCAACAGCACGCCGGGGAGCCGTTCTCGAAAGAAAAAGTAGACCAAAGCATCGCCGCTCTGAGAAGTGCCGGCAAATTCGATGAAGTGCAGCTACAGGTCGAGCCCGAAGCCAACGGCGTACGTGTGCTCCTGATCGCGGAGCCTGCGATCTGGTTCGGGATGTTCGAGTTTCCCGGTGCGGAAAGATTCCCTTATTCAAAGCTGGTGCAGGTCGCGAACTATCCGCCTCAGGCGCCCTTCAATGCGGGAGATGTCCAGAAAGACTCTGATGCGCTGCTTCGCTATTTCCAGCAGGAAGGATACTTTGAAGCCGAGGTTCGTCCCCAGGTAAACCTCGACACGGAACACAATCTGGCGAATGTACGCTTCATGGTCAGCCTCAACCGGCGGGCTAAATTCGGCACCGTGGTCATTGCCAATACCACACCGGACGAAGCTGCCAAAATGACAAAGAGCCTCCAGGGCATCACAGCGCGGGTCAGGGGAGCGGCAATCCGGCCGGGCAAGAAGTATCGTCGCGGGACCCTGACAAACGCTCAGAGATATCTGCAAAAACGGCTGGAGAAGCAAAAGAGACTGGCTGCACAGGTGAAACTTGCCGGGGCTGCCTACACCGCGGAAACCAACCGCGCCGACATCCACTTTGATGTGAATCCAGGGCCGCCCATTGACGTGCAGGTGAAGGGTGCGCACCTTTGGAGCTGGACAAAGAAATCGCTGCTGCCCGTCTACCAGGGAGTGGGCGTCGATCCGGAGCTAGTGCAGGAGGGGCGCGAGGCGCTGGTCTCCTATTTTCAGAAAAAAGGCTTTTTCGACGTGAACGTCGACTCCGATTTCAAAAAACAGGACTCGGGGGATAGCATCGTCTATACCATCACCAAAGGCAAGAAACACAAAGTTACCGGCGTGAGTGTAACCGGGAACAACCAACTCAAATCGCCGGACCTGATGGCCCTGGTCACGGTGAAGAAATCGCACTTGTTTTCGCCGGGCAACTACAGCGAGCAGCTGGTGCGCGCCAGCGCCAAGAATCTCACCGCGCTCTATCAGTCGGAGGGGTTCAGCAATGCGCAGGTGACCTCGTCGGTTAGCAAGAAAGACGGCAACCTGGCGGTGGCTTTTCACGTCGTCGAGGGCCCGCGAGATACCGTGAGCTCTCTCCGGATCGAAGGCGCCGATACGTTTCCGGAAGCGAAATTTGCGCCCGATGGTCTCAAGCTTGCGGTAGGCAAGCCCTATTCGCAAAAGTTTGTTGAGGCAGATCGTGCCAGTATCGTTGCGCACTATCTGCAGGCCGGCTATCTGACATCCAGCTTTCGCGAAACCGCGACCGTGGTTTCGAAAAACGATCCTCATCACATCAATGTGGTCTATCGTATTTACGAAGGACCACAGGTGCATACGCAGGATGTTGTGATCCTGGGGCGTGTCCGAACCCAGCAGCGCCTGATCGATAGAGATGTGGCCACGATTGTCCCCGGTCAGCCGCTTACAGAAACCCAATTGCTGACTTCGGAGAGCCAACTCTACAACCACACCGGAGTCTTCGATTGGGCGGAGGTCGACCCAAGGAGCCAGATAACCACTCAGACCAAAGAGGATGTGCTGGTGAAGGTCCACGAGGCCAAGAGGAACACGATGACTTATGGCATTGGCTTCGAAGTGATCAATCGTGGCGGCAGCATTCCTAGTGGAACGGTGGCCCTGCCTAACCTCCCGCCCGTGGGATTGCCATCCAATTTTACGACGAGCCAAACCACTTACTACGGGCCGCGGGGTACCTTTCAATACACCCGCAACAATGTACGCGGCAAGGGTGAATCGTTGTCCGCGACGGCGTTTGCAGGACGCCTGGATCAGCGTGTGGCAGGGTTCTACATCGTGCCTAATTTCCGCTGGTCAAAATGGGGCGCGACAACATCGATCCTGGCAGAACGTGATGAGGAGAATCCGATCTTTTCCTCGCAAGTTGAAAACGGCAGCGCTCAACTGCAAAGATTTATCGATAGGAAAAAACAGGATGTCTTTTTCGTACGCTATAGCTTCAGCCAAACCGATTTAACACGGATATTAATTCCTGACCTGGTCTTGCCGCAGGATCAGCATGTTCGCCTCTCCACGATCGCCGCCAACCTTACGCGTGATACACGCGACAATCCTCTGGACGCACATAAGGGTATGCTGCAATCGATCGAGCTTGACTTCAATGCAAGCAAGCTGGGCTCGAGCGTGAATTTCGCGAAGCTGATTGGGCAGGCGGCATATTATCGGCCGACGTTTCACAAGATCGTGTGGGCCAACAGCATTCGTATCGGCCTGGCGCAACCCTTTGCCAATAGTTTTGTACCGTTGAGCGAAGCGTTTTTTACCGGCGGCGGCAACACCCTGCGAGGATTTCCCCTGGATGGCGCCGGGCCTCAGCGCCAGGTCCAGGTTTGCAGCTCGGGATCTTCCACCGATTGCAGTTATATCCAGGTGCCGAGCGGAGGAAATGAGCAGTTGATCATTAACTCCGAGGCCCGCATCCCGGTACCTATTAAGCAGGGTTTAGGGCTGGTTGTGTTTTATGACGGCGGCAACGTTTTTCCGACGGTTGGATTTCACGACTTTACGAAGCTGTACACCAATAGCGTTGGGCTGGGTTTGCGCTACGCTACGCCGGTCGGCCCGGTACGAATTGATCTCGGGCATAACCTGAACCCGGTTCCTGGAGTGAAATCGACCCAGTACTTCGTAAGCATAGGCCAGGCATTTTAAAGGCAAGGTGGATTCGATTGGAAAATCTCGTTGCAACAAAGCTTAGGGTGCCCCATATCTCGCTCGTTTTTCGCGAGATGTGGGATACCACAGCTTTTGACCTGTGTGCTTCGGAGCCCAATAGGCGCTTTTCATTGAGATCCGTGGTATCCAACATCTCGCGAAAAACGAGCGAGATATGGGGCACCCTCGGTTTTGTTGCGGAGCCTAAATTGAGCGAGTCTGTTTTGAAGGAGGAAACCACGTGAGCACTTCAGAGTCTCATCGCACGCGATTGTGGAAGGTGGCGGCCTGGGTTGCCGGCAGCGTGGTCGCTCTCCTGGTGATCGCCGGAATTGCTCTCTCGCTCGTCCTCCAGAGTACCCGGTTCCACAATTACGTTCTCCGCACTGTTCAAAACAAAGCCAGCGAAAGCCTTGGCACCCAGGTACAGTTACAGAATTTCGCTCCCCACCTAGCGAATCTGAGTCTCGACCTTTATGGGCTAACAGTGCATGGGGCAGCTCCGTTTCCCAATCCGCCGCTCCTCCAGGTGGCGCACGCTGAAGTGGGTGTTCGCGTCGTCTCCGTCCTGAACAAGAAGTGGTATCTAGATAGCTTTGTCGTCGATCAGCCAGTGGTGAAAATCTTTACCGATGCGCAGGGCGCGACCAACATTCCGGTGATCAAGAGCAGCGGATCCAGCAGTAGCAATACCAGCCTCTTCGACTTGGGGATTCGCCACGCGGTGCTGGACCGCGGAGCGGTCTACTACAACAACCGTCAAAGCGTTCTCTCCGCCGACTTGCAGAATGTCGACTTCCGCGGGTCCTTCAACAGCCTGCTGCCGAAGTATTCGGGGAGACTTAGCTATTCGAATGGCCATCTCCAGGCAAGCGGATTCAAGTCCATCCCGCACAACCTGGATGCGGAGTTCGACGCGACGCCGTCTACTTTCCACTTGACCCAGGCAAAATTGACCAGCGGCACATCGCAGCTTTTGTTGAATGCGACGGTTCAGGACTATAGCCACCCCAACGTGCAGGCACAGTACGTGGCTACGATGGATGGCGGACAGCTCCGCAAGATCCTCGCGAACCCTTCGGTGCCCACCGGGTTCATTCGCGCGAGTGGTTCGGTCGCGTATCAAGAGATTGCCAATCGTTCCTTTCTCGACACACTGGTGGTCCGGGGTGATCTGAGTAGCCGCCAGCTCAACCTGCAAATGCCCACCCTGCGTTCGCAGATCAGAGACATCGCGGCCCACTACTCGCTTGAAAACGGCGATGCTACCCTTCAGGATTTTCGTGCGAGCCTGTTTGGCGGCGAGGTTACCAGCGCCGGCAAGATGAGCGACCTCGACGGCAGCCCTCACTCGAAGTTCAATGCCCGGCTGCGCGGCATCCAGTTGGCTGATATGAACCGCGCACTGAAATCATCGGCGATGCCTAAGGGCGTTGCCCTCGGCGGTGTGTTGAATGCGGAAGCCGATGCCGCCTGGGGAAAGACCTTCGACAATGTTGTGGCTCATACCGATGCGACTGTTCAGGGGAAGGTGTCGGGTAACGCCCGGGTGATTCCGATCGAAAGTGCAATCCACGGAACCTATACCGGCGCCAATCAGGAACTCGCCCTCAAACAAAGCTCCTTGCGAACTCCGCAGAGCGCACTGACCATGAACGGTATAGTGAGCCGGCGGTCCACTCTGGATTTGAAGTTTCAATCCAACAATCTCAGCGAATTAGAGACCGTTGCCGACCTGTTTCGCACACCCGCTTCAGGACAGCGGCTCCAGCCTCTTGGTCTTGCCGGTACGGCGTTGTTTCAAGGCACAGTGCGTGGATCCACCAGTGACCCGCATTTGACGGGACAGCTGACCGCTTCTGATTTCAAGTTAAACGGCAGCTCGTGGAAAGTCCTTCGAACGAGCGTAGACGTGAGTCAATCTTCGGTCGGTCTCGAGCATGCGGACCTCGAACCAGCCTCGCGCGGAAAAATCAATTTCAATGCCAGTGCCGGGCTGCACAAGTGGTCCTTTACGGATGCAAGTCCATTGCAAGTCGATTTGGACGCTTCGCAATTGGACGTTCAGGATCTGCTGAAGCTTTCTGGCCAGCAAGTGCCGGTGACGGGAACGCTGGCAGCGAAGGTGAGACTGCATGGCACCGAACTGAGTCCCATCGGGCAAGGGAACGTCTCGCTGACCCACGCCACTGCCTACGATCAGCCGCTCACCTCCGCGACCTTGACCTTCGATGGCACCGGAGAGGAAGTTCACGGTGATCTTGGTGTAGAACTCCCTGCGGGCAAGGTGCAGAGCAAGATGACCATTCGGCCGCGTCAGAAGAGTTACAACGCGCAGCTGATCGCCTCCGGAGTTCGTCTGGATCAACTGCAGGCTCTCAAAGCGCAGAATATCGACGCCAGGGGAGTGGTCGGTATCAAGGCAAACGGAGCGGGAACGTTTGATAACCCGCAGCTCGACGCCGCTCTGCAAATTCCGGAAATTGATATTCAGAATCAAAAGATCGCAGATGTGAACCTGCAAATGAACGTCGCCAATCATCTCGCCACTGCGAACCTGACTTCTTCCGCAGTGGGTACGGCGATTCGGGCAAACGCGAAGGTCAACCTGACCGGCGACTATGTTACGGAAGCTACGCTCGATACGCAGTCAATACCGTTGCAGCCTATCTTTGCCATCTATGCTCCCGAGCAGGCGGCGGATTTGAACGGGCAGACCGAAGTGCACGCCACTCTGCACGGGCCGCTCAAGAACAAGAAGCTATTGGAAGCCCACCTCGTTATTCCAACGCTGAAGCTGGCTTACAGCAATACCGTCCAGTTGGCCGAGACGTCGCCCATCCGAGTGGATTACAAGGATACCGTGATCACACTCCAGCGGTCGGGTCTCAAGGGCACGGATACGGACCTGCAGTTTCAAGGCTCGATGTCTACTACCAACGGCGCCCCAGTCTCGCTTGTGCTGTTGGGTACGGTGAATCTGCACCTGGCGCAGGTGTTTCAACCCGACATCAGGAGTTCCGGCGAGCTCAAGTTCAATATCAATTCGAATGGATCGACCAATAACCCGGACCTGGGCGGCCAGATAGAAATCGTGGACGCAAACTTTGCCAGCGGCGATCTCCCCGTTGGTTTGCAGCACGGGAACGGCGTACTGACGCTGACCAGGGACCGGCTCAACATCACAAAATTTCAAGGAACGGTCGGGGGCGGTACGCTGACTGCCCAGGGTGGAGTTGCCTATCGTCCGTCGGTGCAGTTTGACCTGGGTCTTTCCGCCAATGGGGTGCGCGCGCTCTATCCCCAGGGGGTTCGCGAAACGGTGAACGCCAACCTGCGCCTCGCGGGCACGACAGATAACGCGGTTTTGGGAGGCCAGGTCTCGCTCGCGGATCTCTCGTTTACTCCGGCTTTTGATCTCAACAGCTTCATCGATCAATTTTCCGGCGGTGTTTCCCCGCCACCGACGCCGGGGCTTGCGCAAAACATTCAGTTGAACCTGGGTGTGAACTCCGAGAACAATATCAACCTGGTGAGCCGAACACTCAGCGTCAACGGCTCAGCCAATCTGCGGGTGCGGGGAACGGCCGCGCAGCCCGTGATTCTCGGGCGGGTCAATCTCAGCGGCGGCGACATTATTCTCAATGGAGACCGGTTCGTGCTCAACGGTGGAACCATCGAATTCGTCAATCCTTCTGAAACTCAACCGGTGGTCAATCTCGCGTTGAACACCACGATCCAGCAGTACGACATCTCGATGCGTTTCAATGGGCCGATTGACCAGCTGCGGACGAATTACTCTTCCGATCCTTCTTTGCCGGCGGCAGACATCATCAATCTTCTGGCATTTGGTTCAACTACGGAAGCCAGCGCCGCCAATCCCTCGGCCCCGGCGAATCAGGCGGCAGAGTCGCTGGTGGCCTCGCAGGTAAGCAGCCAGGTGACGAGCCGGGTTTCGAAGGTCGCAGGCATTTCCCAGCTTTCCATCAATCCGGTCTTGGCGGGTGGCACCAGCCAGGGACCCCCGGGCGCCAATATCACCATTCAGCAGCGGGTCACGGGGAACCTGTTTGTGACCTTCTCCAGCAATGTTGCATCGACGGAAAATCAGACCATCCAGGGCCAATATCAGCTCTCACCCCGCGTTGCCGTGAGCGCCACGCGCGACCAAAGCGGTGGCTTTGGTTTCGATACGCTGATCAAGAAGACCTGGTAGGTTTTTTCCTCTAGACTGGCTGGGCGCATTCAGGAGGACCTGCACGATGATTCGCCCGCTCTCTTTGCTTTGCATCCTTCTTAGCGTGGTGCCTTGCCTGGCAGCCACGACGGAGCTCGCGCCCACTCCTCCGATGGGATGGAACAGTTGGGATTCCTATGGGCTGAGCATCACCGAAGCCGAATACAAAGCAAATGCATCGTGGTTGCATCGCCACTTGCAGCCCCTGGGCTGGCAGTACGTGGTGGTCGATGAGGGTTGGTACGTGCGGCAGCCGGGCAGAAGGGCGCCGCGCAGGGGTTTGTTATGGACGGCGATGGGCGCTACCTGGTGGCGAACAATCGCTTCCCCTCGGCCGCGAGCGGAGCAGGCTTCAAACCGCTTGCCGATTGGGTTCACTCACTGGGGCTGAAGTTCGGACTCCACATCATTCGCGGCATTCCGCGAGAGGCTGTGGAGAAGAACCTGCCCATTGAGGGATCTGCCTTTCATGCTGCGGACGCGGCGAACACTGGCGACACCTGCAGATGGAACTCGGATAACTACGGTCTGAAGGCGAACGCGGCTGCTCAGGCCTACTACGATTCCATCATCAAGCTGTACGCCCGCTGGGGCATCGACTACATCAAGGTCGACTGCATCTCGCGGCCCTACCAGGCGGACGAGATCCACATGATGAGTGCCGCCATCGCGAAGTCGGGGCGTGCGATGGTGTTGAGTCTTTCTCCTGGCCCCACCCCGATCGAGGAAGCGGAGGATGTGAAGAAATATGCGCAGTTGTGGCGGATTTCCGACGACATGTGGGACACGTGGTCGGGCCCGGAGGACAAGACATTCCCGGCCGGGCTGATCCGTCAATTTGAGCGCACGGCGCAGTGGGCGCCGCACATCGCGGTGGGCCATTGGCCGGATGCCGACATGTTGCCGCTGGGTTATCTTGGTCCGCGGCCAGGGTGGGGCGACCCGCGTGTATCGCGCCTGACGGCGGATGAGTCAAGAACGATGATGACGCTGTGGTCGATGGCGCGTTCGCCGCTGGTCGCAGGAACGAATCTCACCAGAATGGATCCGGCAACAGAAGCGCTTTACAGCAATCCCGAGGTCATCGCGGTCGACCAGCACTCACGTGAAAATCGCGAGCATTCGCGGACTGGCTCGCTGGTGGTGTGGACCGCCAGGCCTGAAGAGGGAACTGGCCATTACGTTGCAATCTTCAACCTGGCTGACAAAGCGCAGGATGTCACCTCTTCCTGGAAAGATCTGGGACTACCCGAAGGCAACCACGCGATTCGCGATCTGTGGGCACGCAAGGATCTGGGTTCGGCAACTTCGCTCAAGACAAGCCTGGCAGCGCATGCGACGATGCTGTATCGCGTGCAGTGAGTGTGAGACGAAGGTAAGCATGAGACCATGTATCTTTTTCCGCATCATTGCCTTCGAGCAGAACGCGATAACTCGAACCCTGCCCTATCCACTTCACTTCATTCGGAGCTTGCCCGCGATTCTGCTCGAATGTCAAAGGCAGGGAAACCTTTTGCGCCTGTGCAGGAGCCGCTGTTAATAACGTGGTGCTGCACAAAGTCAGTGAACACAGCAAAAACTGGAGCGGTGTCCGCACCAACGGGAGAAACAAGCGCACAACATAGATAGTCACAAGTGGGTATTGAAATAGTTTCATGGCTAGAGTTTCCTCTCTCATGAAATCGAAAATCTGCCTGAAAACCTGACAGCCGAATTGTCTAATTTAGGAAATTTGCGGGACGGCTTAGAGTTTCACCCGGTGATCTCAGCAATCTCAATGGCCTGCAGGCGCTCAGGATCGCCGATTACTTCCATGGTTGCAATTCGGCCGTGTGCGTAGGTGAATCGAAGCACGCGGAACAACCGGCCTCGCGGGGCAACGATGAGGCCAACAGAGCCCTCGACCATGGCCAGCCGCGCGAGACGAGCGCCACGCGCCGCTTGGACGGCTTGTTTCGCCCACGATTCCGCGTCGTGAATATCCTTGGACACTCCCTGGGGCGCAGCCACAGCATCAGCCTGGACAGAAAATGCCGGGTCGAGCACCTCCATCAGCTTTGCCGTATCTCCCAGCCGCAGCGCAGCAAGAAACTTTTCGGCGAGGTCCCGCTGCTGCGTCGAGTCACGATCGGGCGAGCCGGTAACACCGCGAACACGCCGGCGCGCGCGGCTGGCGAGTTGCCGGGCCGCCTCCGGCGTGCGTCCGGAGATGCGCGCAATCTCCTCGAAGGGAATATTGAACAGGTCATGGAGTACAAAGGCGATGCGTTCAGCGGGATTGAGGCGATCGAGCACCACGAGCGTGGCATAACCAACCGAGTCGGCAAGCATGGCCTCGGCTTCTGGATCGGCCGCATGTGCGGGCTTGCCGGCACGCTCGGACGCAGTGGCCTCCAGCGCCTCTTCCCGCCGCGACTTGCGCGACCGTAGCATATCGAGGCAGATGCGCGCGACGACTGTGGTCAGCCATCCGCGAAGATTCTCGACGCTATCCGCGTCCGAGCGGCTCAGACGAAGCCAGGACTCCTGCACTGCATCGTCGGCCTCGTTAAGTGAGCCCAGCATCCGGTAGGCGACGCCGCGCAGGTGCCCTCTGTTCTCCTCGAATTGTTCGGCAAGCCAGTTGGGGTCAGTCATCGGTCACATTCTCTCTTAGTTGTCCAAATCAGGCTCCGCAGACTTTGTATCAGGTCACGACTTTAGTCGTGTCAACCCGGGCCAAAACGGTCAGGCTTTAGAGCCTGCGCCCATCGGGCTTCCCAAATGCACGACTAAAGTCGTGCCCTGAGACAAGGCAACAAAGCCTGCACCCCTGGTTTATTGACAAGTCCGACATCCTCTCTCGCATCCACCCGTCACAGTGATGACGGACGAGAGTCAGGTTATGTGACAAAAAAAGGAAGAATGCCACGATCGCTGCTTTGCTTTATTTTACCGGTCACACCTTCTCCTTTGGTCCGTCATCGATATATGAACGAAACTTCCTTTTCAGGAGATACTCTTATGCAATCGCGTATCAAAAACCCCGCAATGCTCTTTCCTGACGCCATGCAGGCAGCGTTGGCATTGAGTTCAGCTGTCGAAAACAGCGGCCTTTCCGCAACCATCCGCGGTCTGGTTCATCAGCGCGTGAGCCAGATAAACGGCTGCAGCGTCTGCGTCGACATGGGCTGGCGCAAGCTCAAGGAGGTGGGCGAAGCGGATGAGCGCCTCTTCGCCGTGTCTGCGTGGCGCGACGCGCCCTACTTTACGGATGCGGAGCGCGCTGCTCTGAACTTGGCTGAATCTACAACCCGAATCGCGGACCGGTCCGATCCAGTGCCCGATGAGGTGTGGAATGAGGCCGCCGGACACTTCAGTGAACGCGACCTGGCCGCCCTGACACTCACGATTGGGCTAACCAACCTTTGGAACCGGCTCAACATCACGACTCGCCAGGTAGCCGGCGAGTGGGTGAAGTCCGCGTCTGCGACGGAGTGGAGGGAGACCGTCGAGAAATGAAGCTAGCCGTGTTGGGCCACTGGAGGCACCGGCCTGCGGATGATTGAGCAGGCCGGCCAGCGCGGCCACGACACTGGAGTCTCCGGCTTTTCAACGAACGGCCTGTTGCCACCGGGACAGCCCGACGATCAGAGCTGCTGCCGCGAACAATGACCCCACCGCCCGTACGTGATTCCACGCTGACCAGGTGGCGAGGTAATGGCTCCAGATCAACGCGCTGTCCTCGCCGACCGGATCCACTTGCGCCAACGCATTGTTGAGCGGCACGTTGAACACCACGGTGGTTAACACGCCGGCAATAAGGTACAGCAAGCCGCCGAGCAGGATCCAGGAGGTCCCGCGCTGATGCCAGGACGCGAGGCAGTAGACCGCCAGCGGGGTGCATAGCAATACATTACCGAGAAAAACCGCCAGAAATACTGGATTGATTGCCGTGGTGTTAATGGCTTGCATGGCCGCAATCCCCTGTGGAACCGGGAGAACTGCCAAGGCCCTCATCACGAAGCTGGAGAAAGCGAAGAAGACTCCGCTCATGACTCCGGTGCCCAGCGCGGCCAGCAGCGTTGAGATCCAGACAGATCGCTCGATGAGTGAAGTAAACATGGCATCGATCTCCTTGACTCACGTGCGCGGGGAATTGCTCCAGGAAGGAAAACGCCAGGCAGGGATGACAGGAAACGTCATTTCATCCTGCCTGGCTGCCCGCACTCAAATCAGGCATCGTGGGGTACCGCGGGCGGTTACGCAGCTATCCCTCTCATCTGACTGCGCGTGGCTTTAGTGAGTTCTGCTTCCGCTTGGAGCCAGTCGTCCAGATCATGCCCGGGCTCCTTTCCTCGTTGCTCATATAGCTCGAAGGCTCGAACCTGAATATCCAGGTAGTAGGGTGGTTCTGCCAGCGGGGCTCTATGGTTGAACTCTACTTCAGTGTGCGCCGGTTTCATGGGGATACTCTCCTTTGTTGGACGTGCTGGGTTGTTGTGGTTGCAAACGCTTGCCATAAGTCGACCCCGCTTTGGGGTCTCTGCATGATCGGAGGGCATTGGCTAACCCCGACCGATGTCTATTGAGCTTGCGAATCCATAATTTCAACCTGCGTAGGCATGTGCGCGCCCAATGGTAGTCAGCGGAAAGCATGACCAAGCCCGCGATTAGCAAAGGAACACCGGGCAGGACCGGGAGCACGAGTCCTGCGACACCAACTACCAGGAAGGTCCAGCCTCCGGCAGTACGCCATAGGGAACCAGATTGTTGTGTGCTCCACGTGCTTACGGATTGAGTCATTGCGCATCCTTCCAGAACTTTGGTCTGAGGCGGGGCCGCTCCCAGCAGCCCCGCAAGCCAAACAGCGTGCGACAGGTTGTTTGCCCGGCTCTAGATACCGGTCATGTCGACGGCGATCACATCGACCGCACGGTTGCAGGCTTTCTCAAAGTCGGTGAGCGCGTCGACTTTGTTGTAGACAAGGTCCGCTTGTTTGTACATTCCGTTCACCGCCTGGCGAAAATCCTCTGAGCGATAGCCGCTCGCCCCTTCTTTCAGCAGGACAATGGCGGTTTGCACATCATTGGCCAATAGTTCCAGATGGGGACGGGCTTCACGAATCGCTGCCTGTTGAAGGGGCGTGCTCTGCGCGCTGACCTTTTCCATCTCGCTCATTTGTTTGCCAAGACGATTGACGTTCTGTCTCGCAAGGTTCAAATTGACCGCGTGAGAATCTCGATGCGGGTTGCCGTTTCGTACCGCCGCCGCATAATGATCTATCTGGTCGCGGGTGGAGGCGGCGCTCTGTTCGAACGAATCCAGTTGCTCCGCCATCTGTGGCTGGGCTGCCGTACGTGTTCCTAAGCAAGTGGTGTCCGCTAATGCCAGGGGAGTGAAAAGCACAAAGGAGCTCAAGAGCGCGATAACCTTCGGGATAATCCATCGTTGCATGTTGGCGGAAAGCATAGGTTTTCTCCTCATTCACAATTCAAGAGCCTGCAAGGCATCATGTACTTGTATGGACGCGAAGAAGAGAAAATAGGATTGTTCGATAAAGACGTGGCAGATGCTTCGGAATATCCGAAGGTTTCGCGGGGCGGCGCAAAAGCGCGATTTTATTGCCGAAAGACGGCGTTTTGAGCAAACTCTGAGATCGCGACGACAGCTGGATGTTTCAGCCGCCGATCGAGCGAGATCGCATAAAAGCTCTCGACGATATCCTTGGTTCGTCCGAGCAGGGTCAACTGGTAGTGGCGTTTGACCTGGGCTTCGGTTGGTGTCGGCGTTGCAAATGCGCCAACGGCTGCACCGCCAAAAACAACAGTCATTGCGCTGTCTTCAAATTCGCCGGCCACGAAGGGCCGCACGTTCTGAGTATCGAACCAATGTTCCAGCGAGCGTCTCAAGGCACTATTTTCCGCGGGCATGAGAAATGGCATGCCATCGAGGCACTTGGGAAACCGCCCCTTGGCTTCACGCGCAAGACGGGGATGGGCAAAAAAGCTTAATCCGGATTGGCCGAGCAGATGGCTGAAGGCACGTATCCGGATGGAGGGATCAAGCGGCGCGTCGGAAATCACCAAATCCAATTCGTGGATCGCGAGCTGCGAGAGCAACTTCTCTGGCTTGCCCTCGCGACACACCAGGCGGAGAGGAGCAGGCAGCTTCAACGCGGGAAGAATCAGACGGAAGGCAATGAGCTTGGGAACGACATCCGCGATGCCGAGAGTGAAACGTGCGGCGGGTCCCACCGCCCGTCCACGCAAAACGTCGTTCAGTTCGCGGCCACGGGAGAAAATTTCGTCGGCGTACTGATACGTCACCCGACCTGCTTCGGTAAGGACCAGGTTTCTCCCTTGTTTTCGAAATAACTTTACATCTAATGATTCTTCGAGGGCATGAATTTGCTCGCTGATTGTAGCCGGAGCAAGCAGCAAAAGTTCACTTGCCCGGGCAATCGTGCCTTCGCGGGCGACGGTCCAGAAATATAGCAAATGATGGTAATTTAGCCATTCCATGCGTTCTGCTCAGTGTACCGTCCATGGGGCAAGCTGGTCCTTCGGTTTTCCCGAAGCGAAGTACTTACGCTGGACCCCAGTCCAGCGGGGAAGCGGTTGATTTCTCCGGATGGGCTTTAGAGTTGTGCATGAGAACTCTGCACTCAGTCCCGTTAGGGACGTCTGAAAAGTAGCCCAGGACGTAGTCCTGGGTAATGATAAGCGAGCAAGACAGTCCCGTAGGGACGGCTGAACACCGGGTCCGATTTTCAGTCGTCCCTACGGGACTAAGCGTAGAGTCCTCACGCAGATTCTAACCACGGGAAACAATTGCTGCCTTTCTGCATTCCTTGCTGGAATAGGGCCGGGTTAAGATTGGTGGGTCCGGGAGCGTCCGCATGGTCAGGGAACCAGCGCTTTTCAGATCGAGTTCAGTCCGCGCGGGGCTGTTGATGTCGATTGGATTGGTCTCCGTCTTCGGACCAAACCTGTTCGGCCAATCGACACCATTGCGAAATACGCCGCAGAGCGCGACCTCTGGAGACGCGGCGGAGCAGGCGTCCGCTCAGATCATGAAGGCCTACGGCGAGTCGCAGCCCTATATGGACTGCGTACTCCCCGAGCTCAAGCGGATCGTACCAGCGCTGGAAGGTCTCAAACCCGGCAAGGAGGAACTGCCGCTGCAATCCATCCTCGACCGGACGGGGGAAGTCATACAAGCCCAAATACCCAAGATGCCCAATCTGATCGCCGCGGAAAGTGTGGCTCAGGCCGACGTTACGGGCGATAAGAAGCCAGGGGCCGGCGCTCTGTACAATTCCGGCCGGGGATTTCCCCAGGCGGCAGGCATTCTTCAGCAATATTCATTGCAGTTCGCGACGGACGAGAAACAGCTGGAACAAAACCTTCACCTGACACTGGTGACGGAAACACCCTGGAAGAATTTCGACTACTTGATCCTCGTTCGCCGGTCGACGAACGGTGCTCAGACGTTGGAGGAGTCGCGTGCCGACTTGAAGGCACCGAATGACAAACGGCTGAAGCGCGAGCAAAAGATCTTGCACGGGATCGGTTTTGAGTACCTCTGGCTTCTGTTCCTCCCAGCAAACGCGCCCGAGTCGAACTACCGCCTGTTGGGGCACCAAAAAATGTACGGGCACGAGACCTATGTCGTAGGATTTGCCCAATCGCCGGCGCGGGTTAAGCAGCCCGGGGAAATTGATCTCTCTGGAGAGACCTATCCGCTTCTCTATCAGGGGATCGCGTGGATTGACAAAGCAACGTTCAGGATTGTGCGCCTCAGGACTGATCTTCTCGCACCTCTTTCTGTCATCCAGTTGGAGAGATTCAGCTCTGATCTTCGATTTGAACCAATCGATATAGCAGACTTGAAGGTGGCATTATGGCTTCCGCGGCAAGTAGAGTTGATATGGATGCAAGGCGGCCAAATGTCAGGCGAACTCCACGTGTATACCAAGTACAGCATGTTTCATGCGACCGTGAGGGTTCTGCCCCCGGCATGAAGCGTCCCCTGCTGGCCGGCGCCTTGTTCTGTCTCGCCTACCCTCTGGCTCTCCTCGCGCAGACGGCTACCGCTCCTAACATTCGCACCGGCACCCGGATTGTGGTTGTCGATGTTACGGTTACCGATGCCCACGGCAACCCCGTTCAGAACCTCAAACAGCCGGATTTCAGAGTTCTCGAGAACGGCAATCCGCAGGTGGTTACCCACTTCGAGGAGCACTCCAGGCCCTCAGCGTCGGAGCTGGCAAAGGCACCCGCAGAGCCGAAGCTCGAGCCCAATGTTTATACCAACTTCGCGCAGACGCCGGAAGGGGAACCGGTCACCCTGCTTGTCTTCGACATCCTCAACACCCCAGTGGAAAAGCAGGCAAACGCACGGCGGCAACTGCTGGCTTTCCTCAACACCATGAAGCCAGGCACGTCCCTCGCCTTGCTCAGTCTCACCACCCGTCTCACTTTGCTTGCCCGCAGCCAGGTAGCCGTGTATCCGATCGATGCGCGCGGCCTCACCAGCACACCGCTCTCCGATGTTTCGGCTTCGAACTACGCTCTCAACGGGGGCGCGGGTGTCGGTGATGACAATGATCTGTTCAGCACCCGCACCGCCCATGAACACAGCACGATGCGGCGAATGGCAAAGGCCACGGGAGGGAAAGCCTACGTCAACGTAAACGATCTAAGTCAAGCCATCGGCGACGTGCTCAACGACGGTTCCAACTACTACACCCTGGTATACAGTCCCACCGACAAAAGGGAAGACGGCAGCTACCGCAAGATCTCTGTCGGCCTGGCCTCGGGCAACGACACGCTCATCTATCGCGATGGCTACTACAGCGACACAACAGCCTCGGGCGCAGTCGCGAGCCCCGATGCCCTGCGTACGGCGATGCAGCGCGGCGCACCGGCTCCCAGCGAAATTATTTTCAAAGCCCTGGTCGTTGCGAGTCCGTCGACCAGCGACAAATTAGCAGAGGGCAATACAGCGTCACCCAAAACCAAGCCACCCTACCGCCTGCTCACCATCGCCTACGCTGCCAATCCCGGCGACATCAACATGCCGGAGCGTACGGATGGCACTCGCCAGGTCGCTCTTGATTTCGTCGCGCTGGTCTATGACCGCGCAGGCCAGCTCTTCACCCAGCAATCGAACCAGGTGAACGTCTTCGCGAAACCGGCAGCAATCGAGCAATTCCTCAAGGAAGGCGTTCGCTACCAACAACAAATTGCTGTTCCAGCGAAGGGTGAGTATTACCTGCGAGTGGGTATCCACGACCTGATTGCCGACAAGATAGGTGCGCTTGAGATTCCAGTCGCTTCGATTGCCACCACACCGGGCAAGTAGGTTCAGCTAACCGTGATCCTCGGTGAAGCGGCGCATGATCCGATGCCAGAACGAATGCTCGCTGCTGTCTGGATAAGCCACCTTTGCAGGAATGGTTAGTTCCACCTCAGTCCCCTCGCCAGGATGGCTGCGGATGTTCACTTCCGCCCCGATGGCTTTGGCGCGCTCGCGCATCCCACGCAAGCCCCAATGCCCGGGGCGCCCGCTATCTATCGTTGTCTGGTCGATTCCACGGCCATCGTCCCGAATCCTCACTCGCACGCCAGCGTTTTCATAGGCAATTTCCGCTTCGATCTTTGTCGCATGGGAATGTCGGAATGCGTTCGCCATCGCCTCTCGCCCGATGTCATACGCCTCCTTACAGAGAGTTTGACTGAAGAGCCGCGGTGTTCCGATCACGGAGAGACTGAACGGAATTCGATGATCCTGGGTAAACAATTCACCGCAATGTTTCAATGCGCCTGCAAGGTCGCCGCCAGAGGTCACGTCCTCGCGAAGGTCGTGCACGCTTTGTCGTCCCTGAAGCAGTGCCTGATCGGCACGATCCATCGCCTGTTCCATCATGCGACGGGCAGGCGTGCCTGCCGGCAGAGTCTCCATCACCACATGGAATCGCAGCATCAATCCCTGAAATCCTTGAAGCAGCGTATCGTGCAGTTCGCGAGCGATCCGGTTGCGTTCACGAAGACGCTCCTCCATGCGAATGTTGTATCGTAGCGCGATCTGGCCGAGGTGAATCCGGTATGCGCCCCACAGAATCAACAAGGCTGCCCCTATGTAGAGATTTCTGAACCACCATGTATTCCACCATGGAGGCAAGACTGTAATCTCCAGGGCCGCCCCCGGCTCTCCCCAGGGTCCTCCACGAACCGAGCCCTGAACATGGAATGTGTATCTTTGCGCGGGCAGCGTCGTGTAACTCACCTCCCTCTGGCCGATATCCGCTTCATGCCAGTTTTGGTCGAGCCCATCCAACCTGTATCGATAGCGATTGGCCACCGGGTTCATGTAACTGAGTGAGGAAAATTCGATGGAAAAAATGTTCTGCCGAGGGGAAAGGGTCACTCCTTCCGCAAACGAGGCAGCTTTTTGCAGAAGGGAGTCCGGCCCAACCTCGACGGGAACACCCGCCAGGCTGAGCCCGGTCAGAACAACTTGTGGCGCGTCCGTGTTGTCCACCACGTTGTCGGGATAAAAGCCCGTAGCTCCACTGAAGCCACCGAAGAACATCTCTCCGCTGCGGCTCTTGAAACAGGCTCCCCATCCGGTTAAATCGGGTCCCGAAATGCCATCAGCAACAGAATAGTTTCTGAAGCGACGGGCCTTCGGATCAAATTTGGAGATGCCGTTGTTGGTGCTCATCCACATGTTGTCGCGACTATCGCCGAGAATACAGTGCACTACATTCCCCGGCAGCCCATCACGGTCGCGATAGATCTCAAAGCTCCCTGTCCCTGGATCGAACTTGTCCAGGCCATCCTGGGTGCCCACCCACATGGTTCCCGATTTATCGAAATACACGCAAATGACTTGCGAGTCGCTCAGGGAATGCGGATCAGCCGGATTATGCGAGTAGACCTTGAACTGGCCGGTGGCTGGATCGAATCGGGATAGGCCTTCTCGGCCGCCAAGCCACAGCACTCCCTGTGCATCCTGGGCTATGCCGTAAAACTCCGCAGTAGCTTGCGGGTTGGGTTTGTAGAGCGTGTAGCGCTTACGGGCGAAATCAAAGTGCCTCAGACCATCAAAGGTGCTTACCCAAAGCGTGCCGTCTTTGTCCGGCAGGAACCGGCCTACAAGCCGGCCATCCGCATTGGATTGTTTGAACAGCGCGTTTGGAGGACCCTTGTATTGACCGGTTAGCTCGTCAATGAGTTGAACACCATGCGCGGCCGTTCCTGCCCAGAGAGCACCTGAACTATCCTCCATCATGGTATGTATTTCGTCGTTCGCGCCCCCGTAGACCAGGCGGTTTTCTCCGGTCTTGCGATCGATCCGGTTCAACGATGAGCTGGAGCTGATCCAAAGGATGCCCTTACGATCCTCGTAGATGCTGCTTACCAGGGAGGCACCTAAGTTGTTTGCTGTGCCGGGTTGGTGAACGAACCTCTCGAACGGGGTCGGTTTGGTGGAAAAGTAGTTCGGCGCCACCTGCTCCGGCCCAACCCAGATGTTTCCTTCACGGTCTTGAAATAGATTGAGCAGTTGATCGTCGGCTAAGCTTTCTCCATTATTGGGTTCGTTTTTATAACGAATGAACCGTTGATGTGTGCGATCAAACTTGTACAGTCCATCATTGGTCGTAGCCAGCCAGAGGTTCCTGTCCCGATCCTCGAGGATGGATACAACCCCCCTCACATCGGCCCTGTTACCGGCGGATGGATCAAAAGAATAGAGGGTCAATTTGTTGGTTCGTCGATCATAGACGGACAAACCTCCTCCGACGGTTGCGTGATAGACCCAGAAAACGCCGAAGCTATCCTCTAAAAAAGAAAACTCTCGCCCGTCCGTGTGTGCGGGAATATGTATCGACACGGTTCCTGTCTTTGCATCGAATGCGTCGAGCCCCTCGGTCGAAGCAACCCAAAGCGTACCTTCCCGATCCTCTCCCGTTGTCCGGATATAACTGCTACTGAGACTGCGCGGATTATTGGGGTCATGCGCATAGCGCGCAATCCGGCCGCTCGTAGGTTCCAGGCTGTAAAGACCGTTTCTCGTCGACAACCACAAAACCCCGGTTCGATCCTGGCTCATGTGCATGACGGTTGCACCCGGACCTTTCGCATCAGGCGTCTTGATGCTGAAGTGGGTGAAGGTTTCGGTGACCGGATCGAACTTATCGAGAAACTGATCGCAGCCGACCCAGAGGATTCCGTCGCGGTCCTTGAAAAGCGAGCGAACGAAGGCGCCGCTCAAACTATTGCTGCGTCCAGGTTCCCGGGCAAAAACTTTGAACTTGTAGCCGTCATAACGGTTCAGGCCATACTGCGTACCGAACCACATAAAACCCTGGTTGTCCTGGGTAATCGAAGATACGCTCCTCTGGGACAAGCCTTGCATGAGCGATACCCGCTGAAACCGCAGGTCATGCCCGTCGACGATGGGTAGCTTGATCGGGTGGGGATCAGGCTGCGCCACAACCATCGGGCCCGTCGCCTGGGGCTGCGATCGGAGTGGGCTCAGAGCAAAGAGGGAAGCAACAACAAATCCTGTGAAGCACCGTCGGATCATCCTTGACGTCCCCGGCTTCGCGAGTGTTTGGACCTATTTCCGGTCTGTCGTTGAAAAAAATCCATCTTCCCCTGAATTGTACGATCCGTGCGTTTGAGCAGAAAGATCGCCTGCGCGGCCGGTAAAAGAGAGAATGATCCTTCAGTAAGCCTTTTTCGAAACTTGAACTGGCAGCATACGACCTATCGAGGTTAAGCTCGCAATACTGATTCGCGACATTCCAGAAGGATCTCTTGGAAAGCTCGAAAGCCCGAGGACGATTGCCGGTAAGGCCCATAGCCTTTCTTCATAAAGCAATGCGCTGGGTGCGCTACGCCTACTTCCTGCGCTTCAGCCTCGGCCTTTGGTTCTTCGCGCTGGTCCTGTGCTGGCTAAACACCTCTCCGGCCCGGACCCTGACCAGCGGAATCATGACCCCGGAAACCATCCAGCAATATGCCTGTGTCGGCTTCTTTCTCGTCTCGGCCGGCTTTGTTGCCCTGATTACGGCCCGCGTAGTGCTGATCAACGGCCCCGAGCGATGGGACAAGGGATACGACGACTTCGATGATGGCCGGCCACCTGCGCTAAGAACTCTGCTGGTCAACGACCAGGGACAACTGGAGTGGGTGGCGTTGCTGATTTCCCAGCTGCCAAACGGCTTCGTCTGCCTGTACCTCACCTGGAATGCGGTCTCTTCGGGAGTGCACGTCAACGATGTCTTCTTTGGCTTGCTGATCGGCGCCTCCCTGGCCGTCGTCCTGTGGTGGGTCGCCAACGCCTGGTACTACCTGACCTATGAGCCGATAGAAACCAGCGAGAAAGTTGAATTCCAAAAAAACGCGGCCAGAACGCTGCTTTTCCCCCGGTCCCTCTTCGGGCTCGCCAAGCCTGGCGACCCTTTTGATCACGAACAGAAAACTCTGGAAGCTGCATCGAGCTGGCTAAAGGCAAGTCCGCTCTCCCGCTGGCTCAGATGGCTCGCCGGCCTGCTCAATACGCCTGGTTACATGGGCCCGGAAGGGCACATTTATGAGGGGCAGGTCTTTTCCGCCCTCGCCGCGCTGGTCTTCTTCGGGATCTACCTGCTCTTATGGCCGCTGACAGCGCCCGTCCCGGCCTTCCGCTGGTCTCTGGTTGCCCTTGGCCTTTTGGCCGTTGTGTCCGCCGTACTCGTGTGGTTCCTGTGGAAGGACGACTTGGCCGCGCGCGTGAAAGCGCTTCGCTATTGGAAAATCGGTCTCACCGGTGCCGTGGTCGCGTTTGTGGCGTCCGTCGCCCTGCTCTACCTGTTCACCAGCGCTGAGCGTTTTCCCATTCTCGCGACCATCCTGATCGTGGCCACAGCGCTCTGCTGGACACTTTGCGGCATCTCGTTTTTCTTCGACCGCTATCGCCTTCCCGTGATCACGGTGGTTCTGGTGCTGACGATCGTGCCCCGGCTCCTGCATTGGGACAGAGGCATCTCCTGGGATAAAGGCCCGGCTTGGGGAAGTGGGCAAGAGGAGCACTACTTTTCAATCACCCAGGCAGAGCCCGGAACCATCTGCATCCCTACACCCAAGGACATCCTGCTGGATCGGCTCACCGCAAGCGCCGATCAGGTCGACGATTCGGAGCGCGATCGTCCCTTGATCGTCGTCACAGCGACGGGCGGCGGCCTGCACGCGTCGGCGTGGACGGCCGCTGTGCTCGCCAGGTTGGAAACGACCTTTGACCAGGCGTCACCCGGCAGCTTTCATCGATCTCTCCTGCTCGCCAGCACGGTCTCCGGCGGCAGCGTAGGCCTGTTCTCTTATCTGCGCGAAATTCAGCCGGGTTGGGTTCCAGACTTCACTCGAATGCAAATCGCGGCGCAGTGTTCCAGCCTGGAGGCGGTCGGCTGGGGCCTCGCGTACTATGATTTCCCCAAGGCCTTCGTCCCCCTGGTCCCTTACTTCATCCCTCCGTCCAGCGGCGACGTCGACCTCGATAAAAGTCCTCTGTTCAAGGACCGGACCTGGTCCCTGCGCAAAGCCTTCGCACGCAACGCCTTTAACGACTTCTGTGTGGACACCTGGCATCGCGATCATGGAGAACCAGTGCCCGGCGGATTCCGAAAACTGCTGGCTTCCAGCCTGAATTACCAGTCGGATGCGGAAGCGCTGGAAAAAAAGCTCACCCTGAGGAGCCTCCTGCCCAGCAAAAACAATCTCTTTCCCGCGTTCACCATGAACACCACGAGCTACGAGGACGGGCTGCGATTCCTGCTCGCCAACTACAGGATTCCCGATCCCGACACCGCCCAGAACTGGCCCGATACCCGGCCCAACTACAAGGCCAGGTCCTTTCTGGCAACCTATAGCACCGGCCAACGCAAAGGAGCCGAATTCACACCAGACCTACCCCTGGCCACGGCCGCGCAGTTGTCCGCCGCCTTTCCGTACATTTCCTCAGCGGCTCGGGTACCGATGTCCATCGACAACCAGGTGAACGCGCCTCATTTCGTAGACGGCGGCTATTACGACAATGACGGAACCGCCTCCGTCATCGAATTTCTCCGCTACGCCCTGGCCCGGCCGCCAAACGTCGGCAAAGACGTTTGCGAAGCATGGAGCAAAGAAGAGGAGACGAAGGCGAGCAGTCGTAAATTGCGTATCCTGCTCATCGAGATTCGTAACAGTGGTGACGACTTGGGCGGCGAATTCGACCAATGGCCAAACCACACGTTTGCGAGCGCGCCCGCCAATCTCTTGACCCAGTTATTCGCACCGCCTCTGGGTCTATGGCAGGCCGGCCACGAAAGTGTAACCGGCAGAAACCGGCTCGCCCTGGCGCAACTGGAACACGCTTTGGCAGACAGACTCGAGATCCATCGCGTCGTCTTTGCCGATAGTCACGCGATTCCCGATGTACACACCGATCCGCTCTCCTGGTCGCTAACGCCGGCCCAGCGGCGGGAGGTGCAACACTCCGCCTCTTCGGCTCCCGAAGTCATGAAGCGCTACAAAGAGGCCCTCACCTGGTTCACCAGGAAACGCGCCGAATGGGACACGGATGCTGATTCGAAGTGGCACGAATGATCAAACTCATCTCTGCTTCACTGGTAGGGGCTCACCAGAAGCATCCTGCCTCTCACGGAAACGGCGGTACCGGTCAAGCAGGGATGCTGGGCCACGGGCTCGAAGGAAGACGAGGTTTCCTTCGAAGCGTTTTTCGTCGACGATGGCTCCGCCTTCGAGCGAAGCGAGGATGGCGCCTTCAGATTGCGGGAGCCGAAACCTGGATTCGACCAGCGGGTCGACCATGAGTGCGGCATCGATGGCAATCAGGAGTTGTTCCAGACCGGTGTGTTGAAGCGAAGAGACGGGAATCACTCCCCAATCGTTGCAGAGATGGGCGAGTTCCTGGGGTGGAACCAGATCGATTTTGTTCAAGACCTGGATGATGGGTTTGCTCGAAACTCCTAGCTCGGAAAGAACTTTTTCAACCTGGTTTTTCTGCTCTTCGCGCATGGGACTGGCTGCGTCCTGGACGTGGAGCAGAACCTCGGCTCTTTCGACCTCTTCCAGGGTGGCGCGGAAGCTCGTAACGAGTGTAGGAGGGAGGTTGCGGATGAAGCCGACGGTATCGGAGAGCAGAATCTTGCGGCGAGAGGGAAGCTGCAGCTGCCGAAGTTTGGGGTCGAGCGTTGCGAACATGCGCGCCGATTCGAGCACACCGGCCTCGGTGAGGGCGTTGAAGAGGGTGCTCTTGCCCGCGTTGGTGTAGCCAACAAGGGCGACCACGGGGACCGGGACTGCCTCGCGGCGCTGCCGCTGCTCGTGGCGGATGCGGCGCACGGCGTTGAGCTGCGTCTTGATGTGGTCGATACGCAAGTTAATCTTGCGGCGATCGGTCTCAAGCTGGGTTTCGCCTGGTCCGCGGGTTCCGATACCGCCGCCCAGCTGCGACATGGCTCGGCCGCGTCCCGCAAGGCGAGGCAGTTGATATTCCAGCTGGGCGAGCTCTACTTGCAGCTGGCCTTCGCGGGTCCTGGCATGGCGGGCGAAGATGTCGAGGATGAGCTGTGAACGGTCGATGACGTGGCAGGGTAACCGCGCTTCGATGTTACGCAGCTGCGAAGGGCTGAGGTCGTGGTCGAAGATAACAAGGGAGGCATTGCTGGAAGCCACGGCACCAACAATTTCGTCGAGTTTGCCCTGACCGACCAGGCTCGCCGGATCGGCCTTCTGGCGGCGCTGGACGAGGGTGGCGGCGATGGCCGCACCGGCGGACCGGGCGAGTTCCTCGAACTCCGCACGGCTTGCATCCAGGCCGAGCGACAAAGCTGCAGAGTCGGCGAAATCTTCTTCTGCCCCTTCGTCTTCAGGTCCAACTTTCCCAGCGACGACAGCGGCCGCACTACGCGCAAGTCGAGCGGCTGCGCTCAGCTGCTTGCGCTTGCGCAGTTCTCCCGTGAACTCGACCACGACCAGGACGGCAAGTTCCTGCTGCGTTTGCGAGGTGCGAAGTTCGCGTGCGAGGAGTGCCGCATCCTGGGCCTCACTCGCTTCGACCAGACTTCGGCGGGCTGTCTTCGCGCGATTGCGGCCTGATTGCGCAGCGGCGGTTTCAGGCGAAGCTTTCTTCTTCTTCACTTAGCACTCGGCACGTGATACCCCAGCCACACATACTCGAGCGCTTCCGGTAGCGTCTGCGCCTTCACGGTGCGATCCGTGTGTCCGGCATTCTCTGCAAACACAAACTGATAGTGATATCCCTTCGCTGCCAACACCTTCGCCATGCGCTCGTTGGCCACGACCCAGTCGTGCATGTTATCGCGCATAATGTTGGGACTGTAGAGGTCCTTATCGCCCACCTCCATCCACAGGCGGATTGGCTTCCGCGGGCTCTCGGGAATCAAGTGATCGTGGAACCCCCAGGCTCCTTGCGGACTCTTCGGATCGTAGGGCCACTGCTGATTCACATACGTCCCTGAGTAGGTCAGCACCCGATGATAGAGTTCCGGGTGATACCACGCCATGATCAACGCGCATGACCCCCCAGAACTGCCGCCCATGGTCGCGCGCCCATCCGGATTGTGTGTCAATTTTACGTTTGCCTTTTCCTCGACCAGCGGCAGCACCTCCTGCTCGACAAATTCTGCATAGCGGCCCGACATCGTGTCGTACTCAAGTCCGCGCTCGCTCCCCTGTGCATCACCGCTGCCGTTGCCGATCGAGATGGCGATCATGACCGGCAGCTTATGTTGGGGAATCAGGCTATCCAGCGCGGTGAATAGCATTCGATCCGGCCCGTCCGCGCCCACAATAAAGGGGGCCGCGGTGCCGGGCACGTAATCCTTCGGCACATACACCGCGATCTTGCGCGTATACGCAGCGGGATGACTCGTCGTGACTATGAGCTTACCCGTGATATTCGGGTCAGGCGTGCCAAATGTACCCTTGTCGCGCGCAATCCCTGGGTAGTACTTACTGTCGGCCGACTCCATGGTGAATTCGACCACGCTGCCATGCGTCAACTCCGGGGCCGTCATCTCCGTCGCCGGAGCGTGCGTCGGCCCGATGATGAAGTTTCCATCCTTATCGGCAACAGGCACTGTTCCGTCAGGCAGTTCTTCGGCCTTCACATATCCCGGGGTATGTGGATCGCGCGTGGGCGGCACAGGCCGAGCCGTCTGCGGAGCCTGAGAGACAGGTGCCGTCTGTCCAGAACAAACCAGCGCAATCGAGCCGGTCAAAACTCCTAATCCGAAAAATCGCATCTTCCAGGTCATCGTGTCCTTGCACCGCAAAGCTGTTCCACTCATCTTAGCTGCTTGCCGCCAACGCTGGCCACCAGCCCGCGCCGGAGGGAATCGACGGGTGGCGCGTAGATGGGCCGACAACGAGGGGACCATCCGATGCTTCCCATAGTCATTCGAGTGGTGTATCCTGCTCCCATAGTCGTTCGAGTGGAGGGCAGACGTGCCATCGAAAAAACCACCGGGAGCCGGCGAAATCCTCCAGGGCACTCTGGACATGCTGATCCTGCGCACCCTGCTAATGGGTCCGGCTCACGGGCATACCATCGCCCAGGTCATAGAGCACACCTCGGAGAACGCGCTCGAGGTAGAGCAGGGCTCGCTCTACCCCGCACTGCATCGCCTGGAAGACCGGGGCTGGCTGTCCTCGGAATGGGGCGTAAGCGAAAACAACCGCAAGGCAAAGTTCTACCGGCTCACCGCCAAAGGCCGCAAGGAACTGAACGCTGCCGCCGGACGCTGGCGCAAGATGACCCGCGCCATCGGTCTTATTTTGGGTGACTCGATCGAATCAGCAGGGGAGTGACGCCAATGTCCATTCGCCGCTTCATGCATCGCACCAGGAAAGATCAGGATTTAGCGCAGGAAATCGAGTCGCATCTGGCTCATGAGCAGGACGCGAATGACGCGCGTGGTCTGCCTCCGCAGGAAGCGCGGCGCCAGGCTCGTCTGCGCTTCGGAAATCCGAATGCAACGCGGGAGCGCGTATGGCGCTATCGGTCCTTTCCCTTGCTTGAAGATGGATGGCGCGACCTGCGCTTTGCCGTGCGTTCGCTTGCCCGAACACCCGGGTTCACAGCCATCGCCCTGCTCGTCATCGCCGTCGGCATTGGCGTGAATTCCGCGGTCTTTTCCGTGGTGGATGCGGTACTCCTCAAACCGCTGACCTATCCTGATCCCCAGGCCATGATGCAAGTGGTGACCACGAGCGACCGGGGACCGTTTCCAGTGGCGAGCATACCCGAGTACAACATCTGGCAGCAGCAGTCCGGCATCTTCCAGCAGGTGGCTGCCTACGATCTGGGCGGAGCGGGAATGAACCTTACCGGGGGAGACCATCCGGAGCAGTTGCTCGGCGTCCATGTGACTCGAGGATACTTCGCGCTGTTTGGCGCTCCGCTCGCTATGGGACGCACGTTCACAGCGGCAGAGGATAGCCCGAATGGCGGCCGCGTTGCCGTGCTGAGTTATGGTCTGTGGAAGAGGCGCTTCGGCGGCAACCCGAAAATCGTCGGCTCCACGATCCAGCTCGACGAGCAGCCCTGGCTCGTAATCGGCGTGATTGGCCGCAACTTCGTCACCGATATGCCCGCCGACGTGTGGGTACCGTTCCAGTTCGATTTGAATTCGCGAGAAATGGTTCACAACTTCAGTGTGGCCGCGCGGCTGAAACCCGGCGTCACCCCGGTTCAAGCGAATGCACAGCTCGCACTGGCCGCCGATCAGTTCCGCCGCACCTATGGGAATAACGCACTGCCACCCCACGGCGGCTTCGGAGTCGTGTCGCTGCAGGAGTTCCTGATTGGCGATACCCGCTTCCCACTCCTGGTTCTGCTCGGCGCCGTAGGATGCGTGCTCCTCATCGCCTGCGCAAACGTGGCCAATCTCTTGCTCGCTCGAGCTTCCGTGCGCAAGCGCGAACTCGCAACGCGTGCGGCTTTGGGAGCAGGGCGCGGACAGATCGTTCGGCAACTGCTGACTGAGAGCCTTGCCTTATCCTTTGCCGGCGGCGCGTTGGGTTTGATTGTCGGGTTCGCCGGCTTGCGTTTGCTGCTGCGTGTGAGCCCCAGCGATATTCCTCGAATTGGAGAAAATGGCTCGGCCGTCCTACTCGATTTCCGCGTCTTGCTGTTCACCTTGGGCATTTCGCTGCTCACCGGCCTCTTCTTTGGCCTCGTTCCCGCGATTGCCGCGTCTCGGCCCAATCTTGCCGCTTCGCTCAACGAGAAGTCCAGCGGTTCAGGCATGAGCCTTCGCCATGGCAAGATTCGCTCCGTCCTGGTCATCAGCGAGATGGCACTGGCCTTGGTTCTCGTCATCGGAGCCGCGTTGCTCATTCGCACCTTTTTGAAGTTGGAGAATGTGAATCCCGGTTTCACCACGCATAACGTCCTGGTCGCGACGATGTCGCTCAGCGGCGGCCGCTTTCAGAAAACAGAACCCGTTGCGCAGATCGTTCGTGACGGAAGAGAGCGTCTCGTGGCTCTTCCGGGAGTGGTCGATGCAGGAGCGAGCAACTGCCTGCCGCTGGAGGGTGGTTTTGGTATGAGCTTCGATGTAATGGGGCGCCCCAAAGGCGACGCGCCCTTCACCGGTATAGCAGGCTTTTATTCCGTATCGTGGAGCTATTTCTCGACGTTTGAGATTCCTTTGTTGCGCGGCCGCGCCTTTACCGAGCAGGATGATGGAGCTGCGCCCGGAGTGGTCCTCATCAACGAGGCGATGGCTCAGCACTTTTGGTCCAAGGGCGATCCACTGAAGGATCGTATTCAAATCGGAGCGGGGGCAGGTCCAGCGTTTGCCGAGCTGCCCCGGCAGGTGGTTGGCATCGTGGGGAACACGCGCGATGGCGGCATCGATCGCGATCCTACTCCGATGATGTACATTCCTGTCGCACAGATGCCGGATGCGGAAACTGCGCTCAACTCCAAGGTCGCGCCGCTCTGGTGGATTGTGCGCAGCCGCGAGAATCCGTACACGCTGCGGGCTCCCATCGAAGCTGCATTGCGTCAGGCCAGCGGTGGCCTGCCGATTGCCCACGTGCGTACCATGGCCGAGGTCGAGGTGCGCAATACGGCGCGTCAGCGCTTCAATATGTTGCTGCTGAGCATCTTTGGAGCGGCTGGATTGCTGATGGCCGCGATTGGCGTCTACGGGGTCATGTCTTATTCGGTCCAGCAGCGTACACAGGAGCTCGGCCTACGCATGGCTCTCGGGGCGCAGGCATCGAATCTTCGCAACATGGTTATCGGTCAGGGCATGATCCTCGCCGGCCTGGGCGTGGTCCTGGGCATCGGCGCAGCATTCGGGCTTACTCGCTTCCTGGCGGGTTTTCTCTATGGCGTCAAAGCGTGGGATCCCGTCGCATTCCTCGTCACCCCGCTCCTTCTCAGCGCGGTCGCCCTTCTCGCTGCCTGGATTCCGGCGAAGAGGGCAACTCGCGTCGACCCGATGACCGCCCTTCGGTTCGAATAGCAGAGTGCATCTCCGCTCTCACTTTTGGGGCGCCACCGTTTTCGTAATGCAGCCCGCCTTCCTCTTTCTGCTAGCGCCCGCTCAAACATGATAAAGTGCCTTCTGCCCAGAGAATGGCCTCCGGTGCGTTGCGTAATGCGCCGGACCACTTGCAACATGCCCATCGCTCCGGCGTTCGCACTTCCCACGGAAGGGGAAAAGATTTGGAAGGAACACAGACATCGCAGCCGAGGATCACCAACAGGCTTCAGTTATGTTTCCCCGTGGTACTGGTCGCGCTCTTCTGTGGCGCAACGTCCCACGCGCAGACAACCCCCTGGAAGGATTATCTCGGCGGCCCGGCTGCCTCGCACTATTCGCCACTGAAGCAGATTAATACCGGCAACGTGAATAAACTGGAGGTCGCCTGGACCTACCCGACGGAGGATGAAGTGAGCTACACCTTCAGCCCTCTGGTGGTCGATAACATCGCCTATGTCGCGGCCAAGCAGGGTTCGCTGGTCGCCGTGGACGCGTCGACAGGCAAAGAACTCTGGGTCCATCCCTTTCCCTCCGCGAGCGGTATGCCTTCCCGCTTTGGCGGCATCGCAGGCATGCGCGGCGGGAACTACTGGGAGAGTAAAGATCGCACCGATCGCCGCGTGTTCGTGACCTCTGGAGGCTTTCTGCATGCCATCGATGCGCGCACAGGCAAGCTGGTTGACTCCTTCGCCGATCACGGGAAACTTGATCTGAAGACGGGCCTGGACCGCGGCACCAGGCCGCTGGGTTCACGGACCCCGGGCCGCATCTTTGAAAATATCCTGATTTTGGGCAGCGCGACAGGAGAGGGATACCTGGCGCCCCCGGGAGATATCCGCGCCTTCGATGTGGTCAGCGGCAAGCTTTTATGGGTGTTTCATACAATCCCGCGTCCGGGCGAGTTCGGCTACGATACGTGGCCCAAAGATGCTTACAAGTACATGGGCGGCGTGGACGTGTGGGGCGAAATCACCGTCGACGAGAAGCGGGGAATTGCCTACTTCCCCGTAGCCTCCGCGAAGTACGAGCTCTACGGCGGCGACCGGCCCGGCAACAACCTTTATGCCGATTGCCTTCTCGCGCTGGACGCGCGCACGGGCAAATATCTCTGGCATTATCAGACCGTTCATCACGATGTTTGGGACTACGACCCCAATGCCGCCCCTCAACTAGTCACGGTGAAGCACGAGGGTAAGACCGTGGATGCGGTGGCGTTCGCCTCCAAGAACGGCTTTCTCTTTGTGTTCGACAGGGTCACGGGAAAGCCGCTGTGGCCGATCGAGGAGCGCCCCGTTCCCGCAAGCGACGTACCCGGTGAAGTGACCTCCAAGACGCAGCCTTTTCCCACCGCGCCGCCCCCTTTTGCGCGCCAGGGGATGACTGTGAAGGACATGTACGACGGCTTCATGAAACCGGAAGAGAAAACCTGGTGGACAGAACGTCTCAGCAAAGCGAGAACCGGTTTCTACACGCCGCCAGCGGTCGGGGTCGATACGATCAACCTGCCCAGCGTGAACGGGGGTGCCTTGTTCTTCAGCACCGGTGCCGATGCGGCGAATGGCACGGTTTACGTTGTCTCGAAAGACATGCCTTCCATCGTCAAGCTGGTGCCGGGCGGAGAATCCACCGCCGCGAACGCGGGCGAATCGATTCCAACTCGCCCGCACAATGCCACAACACGAAGACCAGGCTTTCCCACGCAAGAGGAAATGGGACGCGCCGTGTATGAGCAGACCTGCCAGGTTTGTCACGGTCCGGAACTAAAGGGAGATCGCGGCCCCGAAATTGACACCGTGGTGAGCCGGCTGGGTGTGGACGCGACTCGCAACATCATCACCAACGGCAGAGGGGGCATGCCCGCATTTTCTACGCTGCCGGCGCAATCGATGAGCCAGTTGATGGCATTTCTCACCAAGCCCGACCTGGCGCCCCTGGGTTCGGCGCCTTCGGCTGCGATGCAGGCCATGGTGCGGGCGTATGCCGAGCCACCTTACCCCGAGGGGGTCGACGCGCCTCCCTCCCGTTACAAGACCGGTTATGGAAACGAGCGGTATGTGATCGGGCCGCCCTGGAGCACCATCACCGCCTACGATCTGAACACCGGAAAGATCAAGTGGCAGAGTCCTTTTGGCGACCTTCCCCAGGCGGGCCCCAGCGACAAGATGCGAGGAAACACGTATCCCAAGAGCGGGGTCGTCATCACCGCCGGAGGGCTGGTGCTGTTTGCCGGCAACGACTCAAAACTCTATGGGCTGAACAGCGCGACCGGCAAGCTGATCTTCAGCAAAGATCTGCCCAATGGATCGCAGGGCGTCCCCGCGGTCTATGAAGTGAACGGACGGGAATACATTCTGCTCGCCGTGAGCGGCGGCGCCTCGCTCTATCCGGAAGGAGCCTACATGCCGCCCGGCGGTGTGACGCCTCCGGCGACCTCGAAGGGTTATATCGCGTTCGCCCTTCCGGCCGGCGAGAAGTAAGGTTAGCGCGCGAATGCTTTGCGCACAGGAGTAAAAGCGATGCCTCGAAAACTCATGCTGCTGGCGGCTGTATCGACCTTCCTCGGCTCTCTGCCGATGTTTGCAACCGGCCCGTCCTTTCATCCAGACGTCACGTTGACCGGCTCGAGTCTGGCTGGTTGGCACACCTTCGGCCAGACGGAGTGGCGCGCTGAGAATGGCGAGGTAGTCGCCACTCCTAAGGGAGATGGCGGTTGGCTGGTGCTGGACCGCTCCTATCAGGATATTGGCGTCTTCACCCAGTTCCGTTGTGCGGCGGCCTGCGAAACCGGGGTATTCCTGCGCGCGGAAAAGACACCGACCGGGATGAAGGGAATTTATGTCGCCCTGAGTGATCCGGATCTACCCACGTACAGTGTGACCATCGACGCTCAGGGGAAGATCGTGGAGCGAAACAAACTGCGTCACGGCGGCGGATTGATGCGCATCGCGCCTCCGCCGAGCTCTGAGCCCGAACGGCAATTTCACATGCCGGCCTCGACCGTAAAGCTGCCATTCACGCCCCCGGACGCTACCCTCCACCTTAACGATTGGAACCAGGCGGAGATCCTGTTCGATGCCAACATAGTCCGCACTTTCCTCAATAACGGCCGTGAGCATGGCGCGGTGGGCGACGAAGGATACGGGGCAATCGCGCTCTATGCCGGGGGAACCGGCGAGGTGCGGTTTAAGGACTTGGGTTACAAGGATTTGGGTCTGAAAGTTCGCCTTCCAGATGAGGTATCCGGTAAGTTCCGCAAACAGCAACTGAGCGACTTCTACTATTCCTGGAGCTCCGGAGCCGCCGACTTCAACCACGACGGCATTCTTGATATCGTCTCCGGCCCCTACATCTATTACGGCCCCGACTACACGAAATCAAGGGAGATGTACCTGGCGGAGACGGTCAATCCTTCGACCAAGTTTGCCAGCGATGCGTGGATGGACTTTCCCGCGGATTTTACCGGCGACGGTTGGGCTGATGTGGTGACGGTGAGCTACGGCGCGGGCAACGGTGGGGTCTTTCTGTATGTGAACCCCAAGGGGGAAGAGCGGCGTTGGGAAAAATACAAAGTCGTCGACGATGTGCAGAGCGAAATTGCCGTGATGCGCGACGTAGATGGGGATGGTAAGCCGGAGATCGTCTACATGGGCGGCGGTCAGGTGCGTTACGCCAAACCTGATCCTGCAAATCCCACCGGGCCGTGGATTGTGCATAACGTATCCGAGAAAGGTTACGGCACCGCCCATGGCATCGGCGTCGGCGACATCAACGGCGACGGCCGCATGGACATCTGAATGCCTATGGATGGTGGGAACAGCCGGCGCCGGGCAGCAACCAGGAGACATGGACGTACCATCCGGAGGCATTCGGCCGCTACGGTCGAGGGATCATGGGCGGCAGCGTGATGGCGGTCTACGACGTGAATGGCGACGGCCTGAACGATGTGGTGACTGTGCTTAACCCGCATGGATGGGGGATGGCATGGTTCGAGCAGAAGCGCGACGCCCAGGGCAAAATTTCGTTCGTGAAGCACATGATCATGGATGATTTCTCCACCAAGAACGCTGGCGGAGTTGCCTTCTCCGAGCCGCACGGCACAACTTATGCGGATGTGGACGGCGACGGCATTCCCGACTTCATTGTCGGCAAGCGCTATTGGTCGCATCTGGACACCTATCTCGATCCGGACCCGTATGGCCAGCCTGTCCTATACTTGTACAAGACCGTACGCAATCCAAAGGCGCCAGGAGGTGCGGAGTTCGTGCCCGAGCTGATCGACAGTCATACCGGCGTCGGGTTCCGACGTGCTCGCCGATCGATCTCAACAAAGACGGCGCAATGGATATCGTTACAGCCACCCGCTTCGGAACTTTCATCTACTGGGGTAAGCCGCGGAAATAGATAAGAGTGGAGGTTAAAGGTGATTGTGGTTTAGAAAAAGAAACAGCAGGTCCCTCCACTACGTTACGCTTCGTTCGGGAAGACACTTCATTTGGAAAAGAGAAAGTGGTTCGTCCAGCAGAAGTGTCATCCCGACCGAAGCGTAGCGTAGTGGAGGGACCTGCTGTTTATCGTCCGGATTGTCGAATCTGAATGGAAGCGCTACCCTCCCCTTTGTCATCCCGAGCGAAGGCGAGGGATCTGCAGCTCAACGGACCCGTCGTGGAAATGTTAATCGACAAAACGTGGCCAACGTCAACCCGCCCAAATCTGCTCCCACGGAGCATAGTGACCAACGGCAGTCAGGAACACGTGGATACCCACGACAACAACAAAACCAACCACGACAAGCAAGCCGATAGCTACCAGCAAAACGCTGAACACATTCACGTGGCTGCCTGCGATTGTCAGCATACGGCCACAGGCTATCTTCCGCGGCAGACTTGCGAAACATCACCAATAGAGGTTACGGCAGGGGCAAAAGAAACACCCTAAAGTGCTGAAATCGTCGCAGTCTGAGCTATCTTTTCGCGGCCATCGGGACGTCTACTTGTTCTCCTGGTTGTCCCCAGGCGGAAACGCCACCTCAATCATCGTGTCGATTTCTTCTCCTTTGCCGTCAACCCTGTACTGCCACCACTTAACAGCATCCATCGCAGCCTGCGCCAGCAGCGGAGGACCAGATACATACTCAAGCTGCCCTGCTCTGCCGGACGCATCGATCACCGCATGCAGGACTACAGTGCCGGAGACGTTCTCCGCCTCATGCGGAATCTCGGGCGTCACACGATAGACGAGCTGTTTCGCTTGTTCCTCACTATCGACGTAGACTCGCCGAGGCGGGGTCTGCTGTGCGGAGGACTCCCGCGAGACAACCGTGTCGAACGGATACGGCTCCTCCTCTGTATGGTTCACAACCCAGACCGTGAAGCTTAACTCCTCGTCTCTATAGCGTGCCGTGACTAACCAACAACCAAATACCGGGATTTGGATCCCGCCCATCACTTCTTCAACGCCCGTTTTGCCTCGGCCCCAGCTGTTAATCTCTTCCATCTCTGTGAAAGAGGGCGCGGGGCCGTCCAGCCTTTTCCCGGTAATCGTGAGCGGCCCATGATCTTTGGGAAAAGCCTGATGGAACCACGGGAGTTTGTTGAAATATGCGTAACCACCCTCAACAGAAAAGGTCAGAGCGCGCCAGATTCCGTCGGTAGGCAACACCGTCCATAGCTTCGCGGTGCCAAACCAAAACCGCCTACTCCCGGTCGGAAAACCCCAGGAAAGGGGGGCGCTCTCGGGGTCGATGGGAAAAGGAGACGGAGGTGTAAAACTCCCATTTTCCGGTAGAGTAACCCGGCAGCTCGCAGGTGGAATATTCTGCGTGGCGATCTTCTCGGCAGGCTGCGCCGCGGCAGACGAAGTGAACGTCAGCCCGATGAAGGTCACTGCGATGAACCCCGGCAACCTCGACAGGAGCATGTGTGGCCCCCTGATATGACTCCCGTAGTCTACAACCGTGGACCAGGAAGCCGCAGCAATGCTCGGTTATACTCCCAACCAATGATCCGTATCCTGGCCGCCACTCTCCTCATCGGTGCTCTCTCTGCGCACGCTCAGCAATACGATCTCGTTCTACGCAATGGCCAGGTCCTCGATCCGAAAAACAACATCGATGCGAAACGCGATGTAGCCGTTCGCGATGGCAAGATTGCCGCCATCGAACCAACGATTCCCGCCAGTGCCGGCAAACAATCCGTCGACATCTCCGGCCTCTATCTCACGCCCGGGCTCGTCGACATGCATGTGCACGTCTTCACCGGACTTCGCCACAACGCATGGGGCAACGGTGACCTTTCTGTCCCTGCCGACGTCATGGCCATCCCCAATGGCGTGACCACCGTGGCCGACGCGGGCTCCTCTGGCTGGCGTGACTTTCCCGAGTTCCGTCGTCGCATCATTGACTATTCCACCACCCGCATCTTCGCCTTCCTCAACATTGTCGGAGCGGGTATGGCCAACAGTGACGATGTGGCCGAGCAGAACGAACACGACATGGACCTCGACGCGCTCTCGCAGACGATCGAGCAGAACCGTGACATCATCGTCGGCATCAAGACGGCACACTGGCAACAGCCCAACTTCATCTCCGTACAGAAGGCCGTCGAGGCAGGGAAGCGCAACCACCTGCCCGTCATGGTCGACTTCGGCTGGTTCGACAACAAGTCCTACGAGCAGATGATCTCCAGCATTCTGCGCCCGGGAGACATCAGTACTCACGTCTTCCGCATGCCCGCGCCGCTACTGAGTCCGGAAGGCAAGCCTGCGGCCTACATGCTGGAAGCCCGCAAGCGTGGAATCAAGTTCGACGTTGGCCACGGTGGCGGTTCCTTCAACTTCGCGCTCGCGGAGCCCATGGTAAAGAACGGCTTCTTTCCTGACTCCATTTCAACCGATCTCCACGTCAGCTCCGCCACCGGCGTCATGCTCAACCTGCCCAACGTCATGAGCAAGATGCTCGCGCTGGGCATCCCGTTGAATGAGGTCATTCGCGAATCGACCACCAACCCAGCCACCGAAATCGGCCACCCGGAACTCGGACAGATCGCGGTTGGCGCAGTCGCCGACATTGCCGTCCTGCGTGTCGAACACGGCAACTTTGGCTTTGCCGATCTTGCCCGAGGTAAGGTCAACGGCACCGAACGCATTTTGCCTGAGATGACCATCCGTGCCGGGCACATCGTCTTCGATCTCAACGCGCGCACCGCGGTCCCCTGGCGCGAAGGTCACCTAAAATACGCGACCCGCTGAACCCATCACCGACGTGTCGCCAAGCCTCACCTTCCAACTTGTTACTTTCGCAAAGTCATGGGCCGATCAATCTGGGTCTTTAAAACGATTGTGGTTTCCGTCTGCTCGATTCCAGATATCTGACGAAGGCGCTCGGACAACTCAAGAAGCGCGGCGGTGTTTGCCACTCGAACTTTGAGAACCATACTCAGTTCGCCGGCTACCGAGTGGCACTCTTCGATAGAAGGAATCTCCCCCAACGGCGCGAGGAGTTCCGAACAGGGGCGGGTTGCTCGAATCCCGATGAAGGCAAGAACTCCAAATCCCAACGCCGGTGCGTCGAGCTCGACCGTCCATTTCTTGATGATCCCTTCCCGCTCAAGCCTCCGAAGACGGTCGTGTACGGACGAAGGAGCTGAAATGCACCAGTCGAGCGAGATCCTCAAGACGCTGGGAGGCGTTTCGCAACAGTGCCTCAAGCAGAGCGAAATCTTTTCGGTCCAAATCCAATGGAAGCCTCTTCGGTTCGGCTCTACCGAAAAATAATCGGCATCATGATGATATAGCAGTAAATAACTGGAGACAAATTGGATATTACCTAATCTATTTGTGTAGAGGATGAGACATGCGAGCCCTGATAGTAGTCGATGTACAAAATGAGTTCTCAGCACGCGGTTTGCGCCCAGTGCCGAACCACGGAGCCGTTCTCGACCGAATTCATGCTCACGTTGAGCACGCCCGCCAAAAGGGGTCGCCGATTGCCTGGGTGCGTCACTACAACAAGCCACACGAGTCCAATGCTTTTGTTCCGGGGACGTGGGGAGCCGAATTTTCTCCAGGAATAGGACCAGAGCCCGGCTTTGGTCCCGAAAGCATATTCGAGAAGGATGTATACGGAGCATTTACCTACACCAGGCTTGAAGAGTGGTTACTCGCGAATGTAGTGAGCGACGTTCTCCTGGTTGGTTTCTACGCTCATATGTGCGTTTCCACTTCCGCGCGGGAAGCGTTGATCCGCGGCTTTGAAGTTGCCGTCGATCCGGACGCCACTGGAGCATGCGACCTGGAGCACCCTCTGCTTGGGCAGCAAACTGCAGACGAGGTGCGCCGTTTCGCGCTCCTTCACCTGACCAATATGGGCGTGAAGTTGGAAAGCCTGGAAGGAGCGCTGCAAGAGGCGAGGGTTCGATGAGTTCATCGGTTCTGATAGAACAGCTTCTTCAAATGGCAACGTTTCTGTGGATGGTTCTTGCCCTCGTGTGGATCGTTAGCGCGCTGCGTACCAAGCGAACCATCCAGAGCCAATCGAGCGCCACGCAGCTGCTTTACACCGCCATCCTGGCAGCGGGTTTTCCTTCTGGCTGAAAACTCGGGTAGAGGAGTGTTTTATGCTGCAGAGCTTCGGCGAGCAATACCAGCAGTATCGTCACAAGATGAAAGCGCTGGCGCCGTTCGTTTTCTAGCAGTGTTCTCTCATGCATCCCCTCAGCGCGGCCAGCGGAGCGAATAGATCTGGCCAACACCCGTCCGGCTCATGATGGCCGGCTGCCCGTCCGGCGTCAGGCTCAAGAAGGAATCACCCGGACTCAGATCGTTCACGCCGTCCAATCCGCATAAGCGCTTCCATTCGCCGCGGGGCACCGTGAGCTGATAGATTCCGTTGTTCCCTAGCACCAATCCCATGTAGATCGACTTGCTATCGCTCGCCCACGTCCAAAACCCCCAGGGCACATCGAAAGTGCGCAGGTCTTTCCACGTTTTCGTCTGTGCTGAGTAAAACACCATGCGCGATGGGTTCTGCGCCATCGCCACCATGTATTTCCCATCAGGAGACCAGGAGGGTATGTAATATCCATCGGCTCCAGGCATATCCGATATCCGGCGCGTCGCCAGATCAATCACATGGATCCCGAACGGCTTATCCGGATAGGGGTAATTATTAAACGCTATTGATTTCCCGTCGGGAAACCAACTCGGCGCCACGCCGTCAATCCCATCCGGAGTCAGTTTCTGTGGGGCGCCGCCCGCCGCGGAAACCAGATATACGTTGTGAAAACTTGTGTACGCCAGCCACTTCCCGTCCGGTGACCATTGCTGCATCAGTGCGATGGAATTGGTCAGCTGGACTCGCTCGCTTCCATCCAGCCGGCTCTTCCACAAATGCCGGCTGGGATACTCCGAGTAGGCCATCCACTGCCGATCAGGCGAAATCACGAACTCGATCATGGACAGGTCATCGAGATACGGCAGCAGCTTTTTACTGCGGGGATCATAGGCTCGCATGGCGCCCTCATCGGTTTTTCCCAGCACAAACAGCCCCTGGCTGTCGCGCATAGGAGCCGCCGCAAGGATAGGCAACTGGTTGCCGGTAATGCGTAGGGCCGTCGGTTTCCTCCAGAATGCAAACCAGGGTGGCGTTGCCAGTTCATATAAATTGGTCCGCTCTTCCCGGTCGGACGAAAACACGAAATGGCGTCCGTCGGGTGTCCACTGACCGAAATACTGATTCGCATTTGCCGGCCAGTCAAGCCGCAACGGATGTGCATTCTGGCCATCGGCACCCACACTCCAGAGCCGGGTGGGGGCGGAGTCGGCTCCTACGGACGCGCTGACTCCTATGGTCACGCTGAGTTGGCGGCCATCCGGCGAAAAGCTCAACGCCCTCAGGTCGCCCGGCGCGTCCCAGATCTTGCGTAAATTTTGTCCATCCTCATCGATTTTGTACAGCGTCCTCTGATCGGAGAACACGACTGCACGGCCCTCGGGTGACCAGCGCGCGTGCTCAGCCAGGTGATCGGTCAATTTACGCGGTTCGCCTCCGAGCATCGATGCTGTCCATAACGTTCCCCTGCCAACCTCGTCGTCTGGTTTAGCCTTCCATCCCAGCGCTTGCGAACCGTCCGGCAGGATATCTTGAAGGAAGATACCGGGACCCAGGATGTGCAGAGGAACAACCGGACCGCCACTGGCAGCCATCTCCGAAGGAACTCCCCGGCTGTTCAGATAAATCCTCGCTCCATCCGTAAAAAGCGGCCCCTCTTTGGGCTCCGCTGAAAAAGTCAGCTGGGTCGAATCAAGCTGGGCCGGGCCGGGGGATCTTGTGGCCTTGACGGCAAACACCGGTAACATCACCGCCACGACTGCGGCCAGCGACGTACCCAAGCATCCTCTTCTTTTGCAGCGGCAGTCGAGAGAACCCCGGCACCTGCGTTGTCCCGGCGACACGCTGGAAAGCACGGATTCTGGCGTATCGGGGTCTGACGAGAGGAAGCTCTCCACGGCCTGGATCAGTTCCCCGGGAGCGCGCGCAGAACGCAACGCAGGCGATGGAGCAACCGCCAGTCCTCCCGATGCAACCGGACGTTCGCCGGTCAGCACCTGGTGCAACACAATTCCCAGCGCGAACAGATCGGTAGCTTTCGTCGGCCGCTCGCCACGAAGCATCTCGGGAGCCATGTATCCCGGTGTTCCGGCGATCACGCCGGCTCCGAGCAAGGTATTCTCCGCCTCCTGAGGACGCGCAAGCCCAAAGTCCATGATGCTGACGTGTGGTCGGAACTGCCCGTTTCCAACATGACATTATTGGGCTTCAGATCGCGATGAATAATGCCGCCGGCATGCAGAGCCGCCACGCCCGCCAGCAACTGATTACAGATATTCATCGCCTCGCCGGGTTCGAGCTTTGCCGACTGCTGGAGGCGCGCATGCAGAGTCTGGCCCTGCAGCAATCGCATGCTCAGGAACAAGAAGGGAGGGGCGGGCTGGTCACAGCGAAAAATCTCGTAGATGGGACAAAGGTTGGAATGAACCACCTTGCGAGCCAGAACGACTTCCTGCTGGAAGCGAGCGGAGGCCGTGGCATCCGCAGCGATTTCCGGCCGGATAATTTTCAGCGCAACACAGGCGTCCTGAAGAAACTGATCTTTCGCCTCGTAAACCTCGCCCATCCCCCCTCGAGCAATAAAACGAACGATCGCAAAGCGATTGGCGATGAGCTGCCCAGCCTGGAAACGGCCAGGGCCGGGCATAGTGCTTGCGGCCGTCTGAGCCGGGTTACCATCCGGGGTAAAGGCGGGATTTCCCAGAAAACTACCGGCTTCCTGATCCTGTTCCAGTAGCCGCTCGACCCGGCGCCTCAGTTCAGGAGCGTTCCGGCAGGCTTGGTCGAGGAAGGCAGCCCTGCGCTCCGGGGGCAGTTCCAGCGCTTCCCCAAACAATTCCTCCGCAGATTGGCCCGGGTCGGTCATCATTTCGATCCCATAGGTATCGTGAGCCGTACGCGTGAACTATATCAGGAGGCAATTTCTGCAGCCGGCTTGAGCGGTGAACAGAGAGCGGCGGAAATAATTTTCGGGTTCATTTCACCTTTTATCCCGGGGTTGCGCCTTAGTAAGTGAAGGCGGTTGATGAGACGCCTTCCACAAGGAGAAACTACGATGCGCAGCTCAATCATGTTGAAGGTTCCCGCGGGCTTGATCGCCGCCGTTCTCGCTGTCGCCTCCTCGGCGCCGGCCGCCCAGGCACAGGATGCAGCATTCGCAGCCAAAATGAACGTGCCGTTTGCCTTTCAGACCGCTTCGGGCCAACGTTTTGCTCCCGGCGTCTACACCATCAGCATGAACGGTCAACACACCATCGTGATCCGGAGCAGCACCGCCTCTGGACTGGTCCTGGCCCAGATGGCCAACGACGCACTGCCGCCCACCCAGGGTAAAGCCGTATTCACCCATTACGGTGACCAGTACTTCCTGAGCGCCGTTTCGGTGGCCGATAGTACGAGCCACATTATCTGTTACAAATCGAAGGCCGAACGGGAGTCGCAAATTGCGGCCGGCAAAACGAGCACCGCAGTTGAGGTAGCTCTGCTGAAGGCAGGACGATAAAGCCATGCTACAGACAATGCATCGCTACTGTTCCGCGATGAGCAGTAGCGATGCTGAGCAATTGGAAGAAGAGTCCATCTCACCGCGGCCAGCGAAGCGAATAGATCTGACCAACACCAGTCCGGCTCATGATGGCCGGCTGTCCGTCCGGCGTCAGGCTCATGAAGGAATCGAGCGATTGTGGATCGTTCACGCCTTCCAATCCGCAAAGTTGCTTCCATTCGCCCTGGGGAATCGTAAGCTGATAGATTCCGTTTTCTCCTTGTATCTGTCCCATGTAGATTGACTTGCTGTCGTTGGCCCATACCCAATATCCCCAGGGCACATCGAAGGTGCGCAGGTCCTTCCAGGTTTTCGTCTGTGCCGAGTACAACACCATGCGCGATGGGTTCTGCGCCATAGCCACCATGTATTTCCCATCAGGAGACCACGACGGTACATAATAACGATCGGCGCCGGGCATGTCTGAAATCCGGCGTGTCGCCAAGTCAATCACATGGATTCTGAACGGCTTATTCGGATAAGGAAAATTGTTGAACACAATTGATTTCCCGTCGGGAAACCAGCTCGGCGCCACGCCGTCAGCGCCATCCGGAGTCAGTTTCTGCGGCGGACCGCCCTCCGCGGAAACCAGGTATACATTCCCCCAATCCGAATACGCCAACCACTTGCCGTCCGGCGACCATTGCTGCATCAGCCCGTAGGAATTCGTCAGCTGGACTCTCCCACTTCCATCGAGCCGGCTCTTCCACAAATGCCGGCTGGGGTATTCCGAGTAGGCCATCCACTGCCGATCAGGCGAAATCACGAATTCGATCATGGACAGGTCATCGAGATACGGCAGCAGCTTTTTACTGCTAGGATCATAGGCCCGCATGGCGCCCTCATCCGTTTTTCCCAGCACAAACAATCCCTGGCTATCGCGCATAGGAGCCGCCGCGAGGATGGGCAACTGGTTGCCGGTAATGCGTACGGCCGTCGGTTTCCTCCAGAACGCAAACCAGGGGGGCGTTGCCAGTTCGTATAGGTTGGGCCGTTCTTCCCGGTCGGACGAAAACACGAAATGGCGTCCGTCGGGTGTCCACTGGCCGGAATACTGAGTCGCATTTGCCGGCCAGTCGAGCCGCAACAGATGTGCATTCTGGCCGTCGGCACCCACACTCCAGAGCCGGCGAGTGGCGGGGTCGTCTGTGCCTACGGTCGCGCTTAGTTGGCCGCCATCCGGTGAGAAGCTCAACGCAACGAGGTCACTCGGCGCGTCCCAGATTTTTCGCAAATTTTGTCCATCCAGATCGATTTTGTAGAGCGTACTCCGATCGGAAAATACGACAGCACGCCCGTCGGGTGACCAGCGCGCGAGTAGCGCCGGGTGATCGGTCAATTTACGCGGTTCGCCTCCCAGCATCGATGCTGTCCATAACGTTCCCCGTCCAAGTTCATCGTCTAGATTGCGCTTCAATCCCAATGCCTGCGACCCATCCTGCAGAATATCCAAAAGGAAAATACCGCGACCCAGGATGTGCAGAGGAACCAGCGGACCGCCGCTGGCCGCCATCTCCGATGGAACTCCTCGGCTGGTCAGATAGATCCGTGCTCCATCGGTAAAGAGCGGCCCCTCTTTGGGCTCCGCGGAAAAGGTCAACTGGGTCGAATCAAGCTGGGCAACGCCCGGGAATCTTGCGGCCTTGACCGCAAACACCAGTAACATCACCGCCACGACTGCGGCCGCGACGTACCCAAGCATCCTCTTCTTACGTTGCGGCAGTTGAGAGAAACCCGGCACCTGCGTTGTCCCGGCGACACGCTGGAAAGCACGAACTCTGTCTTCAGGGTCTGACGAGAGGAAGCTCTCCACGGCCTGAATCAGCTCCGCGGGAGCGCGCGCAGAACGCAGCGCGCGCGATGGAGCAACCGCCAGCCCTCCCGAGACAACCGGGCGTTCGCCGGTTAGTACCTCGTGCAACACAATGCCCAGCGCGAACAGATCGGTAGCTTTCGTCGGCCGCTCCCCACGAAGCATCTCGGGAGCCATGTAGCCAGGTGTTCCGGCGATCACGCCGGATCCGAACAAGGTGTGCTCCGAATCCTGAGGGCGCGCCAGACCAAAGTCCATGATGCTGACGTGGGGTCCGGAACTGGTCGTTTCCAACATGACGTTATTCGGCTTCAGATCGCGATGAATAATGCCGCCGGTATGAAGAGCCGCCACGCCGGCCAGCAACTGGTTGCAGATGTTCACCGCCTCGCCGGGTTCGAGCTTTGCCGATTCCAGAAAACGGGCATACAGGGTCTGCCCCTGCAGCAACCGCATGCTCAGAAACAAAAAGGGAGGGGCGGGCTGGTCACAGCGGAAAATCTCGTAAATCGGACAAAGGTTGGAATGAACCACCTTCCGCGCGAGAACGACTTCCTGCTGAAAGCGGGCAGAGGCCGTGACATCGGCTGCGATTTCCGGCCGGATAATTTTCAAAGCAACGCTGGCGTCCTGAAGAAACTGGTCTTTCGCCTCGTAGACCTCGCCCATCCCCCCACGAGCAATAAAACGAACGATCGCAAAACGATCGGCGATGAGCTGGCCGGCCTGGAAACGGCCAGGGCTGGCCGTAGCGCTCGCGGCAGTCGGAGCCGCGTTGCCATCTGGCGTAAAGGCGGGTTTTCCTAGAAAACTACCGGCCTCCTGATCCTGCTCCAGGAGCCGCTCCACCCGGCGACGGAGTTCAGGAGCGTCCCGGCAGGCTTGGTCGAGGAAGGCAGACCTGCGCTCCAGGGGCAATTCCAGCGCTTCTCCGAACAATTCCTCCGCAGATTGCCCCGGGTCGGTCATCGTTTCGGTCCCATAAGTATCGTGAGCCGTACGCGTGAACTATATCAGGCGGCTTTCCGGGAGCCGGTTTGGCCCTGCGCCGTGAGCTCGAAATTATTTTGGGGTTTCCATTTCCCCTTTTTTCCCGGGACTACGCCTTAGTAAGTGAAGGCGATTCATGAGACGCCTTCCATAAGGAGAAACTACGATGCGCAGCTCAATGATGTTGAAGGTTCCCGCAAGCTTGATCGCCGCCATTCTCGCTGTCGCCTCCTCGGCGCCGGCCGCCCAGGCACAGAATCCAGGGTTCGCCGCCAAAATGAACGTGCCGTTTGCCTTCCAGACCGCGTCGGGTCAACATTTCGATCCTGGCGTCTACACCATCACCATGAACGGCCCACAGTCCATGGTGATCCGGAACAGCACGACCTCAGGAGTGGTCCTGGCCCAGCTGGCCAACGACCAACAGCCGCCCGCCCAGGGCAAAGCCGTGTTTAGCCACTACGGCGACCAGTACTTTCTGCGCACCGTTTCAGTGGCCGGTAATACGAGCCACCTTATCTGTGGCAAATCGAAGGCCGAACGGGAGTCGCAACTTGCCACCGGCAAAACGAGCACAACGGTAGAGGTAGCTGTGCTGAAGGCAGGACGCTAACGCCATGCTACGGAAAATGCATCGCTACTGTTCCCGCGATGAACAGTAGCGATGCCGAGCTTGCCGGAATCGAGCAAATCAGGTTGCAACGAAATTATGGATGACCCAGGCCCTGGATTTTCCATGACGGGTCCGTAGAACCGCAGATCCCTCGGCTGCGCTCGGGATGGCAAAGATGACGCGGCGGTTGCATTGAAAGCGGCTGCTGAGCAAACGCCTTCGGTCCAACAGCCACTTTCCATGGAAGCGTGACCCTGACCTTTGTCATCCCGAGCGTAGCCGAGGGATCTGCGGTTCTATGGACCCGTCATGGAAAATCCGGAACGGCATCCGTAATTCTGCCGTGGACGAGTCTGGTTTCACTGCGGCCAATGCAGTAAATAAATCTGAGCCGCGCCAGTCCGGCTCATGACTGCCGGTTGACCTTCGGACGTAAGGCTCACAAACTGTTCGACTGAGCTTCCAGGGTTGATTCCTTCCACGTCGGTGAACTTCTCCCAATCGCCCCCGGGAATAGTCATGCGGTAAATACCATCACTGGGTTTTCCCAGGAACACAGCCATATATAAGGACTTGCTATCTCTTGCCCAACTCCAGAAGCCCCATGGGTCTGGGAACAAACGCAAATCTTTCCACGTCTTCGTCGCCGTGGAGTACAACGCCATGCGAGCGGGATTCTCAGCCATGGCGACCAGGTATTTACCATCGGGCGACCAGGAAGGATAGTAGTATCCCTCGCCCATGGGCATCGCTGAAATCTTCCGGGTGGCCAAGTCGATTACCCAAATCCGCGGCAACTTATCCGGAACTGGAAAATAGCTGAACGCAATTGTTTTCCCGTCAGAGGACCAGACAGGAGCGATTGGGGAATCACCATCCGGGGTCAATTTTTGCGGAGTGCCGCCGCCGGATGAAACCAGAAACAGGTTCTTCCAATCAGAGTAAACCAGCCATTTACCATCGGGCGACCATTGTTCCATGATGGAGTAGGAATGGGTGAGTTGCGACTTCTCGCTGCCGTCCGGTTTGCTCTTCCACAAGTTTCTGCTCGGGTACTCTGTGTATGCCATCCACTCACGGTCAGGAGAGATCACGAATTGCAGCATCGACAGATCTTCCAGAAGAGGCGCCAGCTTCTTCAATCGTGGGTCATACGCTCTGATGACCCCCTGGTCTATGCCGCTCAGCACAAACAAGCCGCGGCTATCGCGGCTCGGGGTTGAGGCGAGGACGGGGATCTGGTTACCCGTTAGTCTGACTGGGGCCGGCTTCTTCCAGAACTCAAACCAACGCGGCGCAACCAGCTCGTATACATTGTTGAGTCCCTCGCGATTGGACGAAAAGAGGAAGTGGCGGCCGTCCGGTGTCCATTGGCCGGCATACTGGCCGACATCGGCAGGCCAGTCGAACCGCAGTGGCTGTGCGTTCTGCCCGCCGGCGCTCAAACGCCACAGCCGAGGAGTGTTGGGAAGAGGACCTACGGTCACGCTCAGTTGCTGTCCATCGGGCGAGAACGCGAGATCGTTCACATCTTCTGGCGCCTCCCAAACTTTGGTCAGGTTCTCGCCGTCCGCGCCGATTCTGTAGACCGTCCGCAGGTCGACAAACACAACTGAGTGTCCATCCGGAGACCACCGCGCCAGCTTCGCCAGGTGATTGCTCAGTTCAAATGGGGTCCCGCCCAGCATCGCTGTTGTCCACAGTGTGCCGCGCCCCATCGTATCCTCCCCTTGCTTAAAACCGAGTGCCTTGGAGCCGTCGGCCGAGATATCGAGCAACACCATGCCGCGTTCGAGGATGCGCATAGGCACAATCGCTCCGCCGCCCACCGCCATCTCAGAGGGGGTTCCCCGGCTATCAAAATAGAGCCGAGAACCATCGGTAAATAGTGGCGCCTCTTTAGGCTCCGCCGAGGACGTGATCTGGTTTGATTCGAGTGGGCCGGAACCTGCGGATGGGGCTTTGAGGACAACCAATGCGACCGCAAGCAACACGGCGATCGCGGCGGCACCATACCAAAGGCCCTTGCCCCTCACTAAGGATGGCCGTAGCAGAGGAGCGGCCCCATTCCGCGCCGGCCACACCCGCTCGAAGGCTCGGGTTCTGTTCTCCGGGTCTGGCGAAAGAAAGCCCTCCACCGCCTGCACCCACCCTGCCGAGGTGCGGGTGGTCCGTAAAGACGGAGACGGAGCAAGGGAAAGTCCCCCTTCCGATGCTACGGGGCGCTCACCCGTCAGCACCTGGTGCAGCACAACACCCAGAGCGAAAAGGTCGGTGGCCTTCGTCGGCCGCTCACCGCGCAATAGTTCGGGCGCCAGATATCCAGGTGTTCCGGCGATGACGCCCGATCCAAACAGGGTGTTTGCCGCCTCGTGGGGACGGGCAAGGCCGAAATCCATGATGCTGACATGGAAACCGGATTCGCTTGATTGACCCTTTTCCAGCATGACGTTGTTGGGCTTGAGGTCGCGATGAATCACGCCTCCGGCGTGAAGAGCCGCCACGCCTGCTAACAGTTGCCTGCAGATGTCCGATGCCTCGCCGGTCTCCAGCTTCGTGCCTCCCTCGAAACGGGCATGGAGAGTTTCTCCCTGTAACAACCTCATGGTGAGAAACAAAAAAGGAGGCGCAGGCTGGTCGCAGCGAAAGATCTCATAGATAGGGCAGAGATTGGGGTGAACCACCTTACGCGCTAGAAGCACTTCCTGCTCAAAGCGCGCCGAGCTGGCCGCATCGGCGGCAATCTCCGGCCGAATGATCTTCAGAGCAACGCCGGCGTCCTGAAGAAACTGATCCCTTGCTTCATAGACCTCGCCCATCCCGCCACGAGCGATGAAACGAACAATCGCAAAGCGGCCAGCGATGAGCTGCTCTGACTGGAAGCGGCCCGGGGTGGGGCGAGGGTCGAGCGTGGATAGGGTCTGTGTGCCATCTGGAGTAAACGCGGGAGCCGCAAGAAAGCTGCCGGCCTGCGCATCCTTCAGGAGAAGCTGCTCGACGTGGCGGCGTAGTTCCGCATCATGACCGCACACCCGGTCGAGGAAAGCAGCTCTGCTTTCCGGGGGTAATTCCAGAGCTTCTCCAAACAATTCCTCGGCATATTGCCCTGGGTCGGCCATAGTCTCGATTGAATAGGGTATTAGGCGTACGGTGAACTATATCAGGAGGTATTCATGGAAAACGATGGCGGGCAAGTGACCCAACTGCTCAAAGCCATGCGGGGAGGGGACCCGCAAGCAGCCCAGGACTTGCTGCCGTTGGTATACGCAGAACTGCACCGGTTAGCCAAATCGTATATGCGCAGGGAACGCCCCGACCACACCTTGCAGGCAACTGCGCTGATCAACGAAGCTTACCTGCGCCTGGCGGGTGAGGAGATCGACTGGAAGAATCGTGCCCATTTCATCGGTTTGTCGGCCCAGGTGATGCGCCGTGTGCTGGTGGATCACGCCCGCGCACGCAATGCCGAACACCGGGGTGGCGGCTTGCAGCGAGTGGAGATGCAGGAGGAATTGGCTATCTCCCCGGAAAAGCTCGACCAGGTGCAACAGATTGATGATCTGCTGAAAAAGCTGGAAACGGTCAATCCGCGGCAGGCACGGGTCGTTGAGCTGCGTTATTTCGGGGGGCTCACTTTCGAAGAGATTGCCGGGTTGCTTGAGCTCACGTCTCGAACTGTCAAGAGTGACTGGGCGCTGGCGAGGATCTGGATGCTTGACCAACTGCAGCCGGGTGCGAAGCCGCCCAAAGAAGAATCGGAATAATTCGAATTCCATTTCACTATTTTTGCCGGGGCAGCGCCTTAGTAAGTGAAGGCGGTTAATGAGACGCCTTCCACAAGGAGAAACTACCATGCGCACCTCGACCATGTTGAAAGTTCCCGCAGGCGTGATCGCCGCCATCCTCACCGTCGCTTCGCTGGCGCCGGTAGCCCAGGCACAAAATTCAGGATTCGCCGCCAGAATGAACGTGCCCTTTGCCTTCCAAACCGCATCCGGACAAAACTTCGCTCCTGGCGTCTACACCATCCGCATGAATGGAGAACACACGATGGTGATTCGCGGAACGAGAACCTCAGGAGTGGCGATGACCCAGCTGGCCAATGACGCCCTGCCGGCAGCCAAAGGCAAGGCTGTATTTGCTCATTACGGCGACCGGTACTATCTCCGCGCCGTTTGGGTTGCCGGAGATTCGAGCCACCTTCTTTGCGGCAGCTCGAAGGCGGAACGGCAGTCGCAAATCGCCACGGTAAAAACATCGTCCCCTGTAGAGGTGGCCTTATTGCAGGAAGGACGCTGAACCGATGCCGACTCTCATCCATCGCTACTGCTCTTGCGATGAGCAGTAGCGATGCCACGGTGTGTTGAGGCCGATTAAGCTTGCGCAGTAAATAAGAAATATCCAACGGATGCGAAAAGCTTGTCTTCGCTTGCGAGTTGTTTAATTTCAGAAGTCCAATCTTGTAGCTCGGAATCGGAAATCACACCGTTGGCTGCGGCAGAGCGACCGCACTGAGTGAAATAGCCTGCTGCCAGTTCCGGCGAGAACACTACGACTCGGGTTGCGAAACGGATATCGCGGAACCCAACATCTTTGAGGATTCCGACCAGCTGACCGGGGAGCCAACCGTGGGCAACGTTGGCGTCCGCTTCGTTGCCCATCACGCGGCGAACCAGCGATCGGTCCGCGACGTTGAGCGTGGACGTACTAATATCGGGCTCGATGCAGGCAACGCGACCACCGGCACGGAGAACCCGCAGCATCTCTGCAGCAGCTCGCGCGAGATCGGGAACATAGATCAGCAGGCGCTCCGACCACACGATCTCGAAGGACTGGTCTGGGTAGGGCAACGCCTCTATGCGTGCTTGTTCGAAGGTGATATCAAGCTTGGCCGCACTGGCGCGGCGTCGTGCCTCCGCCAGGAAATCGGAACTCAGGTCACAGATCCTCCTCGCATCGCGTCCATCGATCATGAGTTTGACGGAAGCCGGACGCGAGCGCTTTGCGAACGAGCACACAGTGAATCCGGGTTACACCATCGGCTCTCAGCAGCCGCTTTCAATGGAGCCGCCGTCGTCTCCTTTGTCATCCCGACCGGAGCGTAGCGGAGCGGAGGGATCTGCGGTGCGCCCTTCGGGCCTCCCAAATTCTGGAGTTAAAGTGCGGACTTTTCACGCTAGTCAGTTTGCGGCCGCGGCGGATTTGCCCAGTGACCGGATTCGTCTTTCCCGCTCACAACGACCCCTTTCGCGTTCCAACCCAGATCCGCTCTCACGATCGCCGGGCAATAGCGCAGCGTCAGCCCGGCGCGCCGCTTGGTCGATTGATTGGCTTCGGATCCATGCAAGAGCAGGTCGCTGTGAATGGAAATTTCTCCGGCTTTCAGTACATCGTCCACCGGATGTCCAAACTTCTCTGCGCCCGGAACCGTCTGGTTCAGCACGTTCGCTTCGTCATTTTCACTCAGCGTGTAGGTCAGATGGCCCAGGTGGTGCGAACCAGGAATGAACCGCATGCAGGCGTTTTCGACTGTCGCATCATCGATCGCCAGCCACGCGGTCACCGCCATCGACGGGGTTAATGGCCAATAGCTCGAATCCTGATGCCAGGAGACCCGTTTGCCATCTCCAGGCATCTTGCAGAAGAAATGAGAGCCCCAGGCAACTACGTTCTCGCCAATCAGGTCCTTGATGCAAGCCACAATACGAGGATCCGTCAGGATGTCGTAGACACGTCTATGGCGAAGGTGCGCGGTGCTGATCGAATAGCTGTCGCCCCCTGCGGCAAGCGTCCTGGCCAGCAGTTCATCAAAGTAACTACGGATGCCGGCTATCTCTTCTTTATCGAAGATTCGAATGCCCGCAAGGTAGCCTTCCCGGTTAAACGTTGCAATCTGCTCCGGGGTAAGCGCCACTGGACGCTCGGTCGTCGAAGGATGAAATCGTAGATCGCGGTCAAGCTTGCTCAATTCTTCGCTGCTTGGGACGAACTTGGGTGTGGTCACAGTTTCATCGCTCCGATTCTGTCAGTCTATCGTCCGGATACAAGTACCAGGTACGTACAGAAGTGTACTGCCGAGGCAGGACCGTCTTGCAAGTTCACTTTGAGGCCCGTGGTAGAGTCATCCAGAAGTGGGGAGGATATGCGCCTTAAAACGCTGGCGGCGATCGTCTCGTTTGTCTTGGTGACCCTGAATAGTGGCGCACGCGCGCAACAATCCGCCCCGGAAACCTCACCTGAGTGGAATGACAATACGCTCATCGCTGTTCAGAAAAAGGGGGGAGACCCAACTCGTTGGGGCGACGTCAAAATCGAGTTCTATGGTCACGATGCCTTCAAGATCACATCGCCCGATGGTTTGACCGTTTTGACCGATCCCTGGAGAAATGATGCGACGGGTCGCTACCCGAAGTGGTTCCGAAGAGAGTTTCCGGCCATCCGGGTCGATATCGTCCTTTCCACTCACTCTCATTTCGACCACGATGCTGTGGAGCGGCCCAGGGGCCTGATGGTTCTCGAGCGTTTGGTGGGGCAGTTCAAGCTCGGCGACATCGAAATAATCGGCCTCGCGGACAAGCACAAATGTGAGCCGGCGCCTACCGGTAAACCAGGCGAGACGTGTGCGCCGAACAACGTGATTGCGCTTGATAACGCGATGCAGTTCATCGAGACCGGAGGATTGCGGATCGTCATCTGGGGCGACAATCGGGCAACACCTGATCCCTCTCTCGATCAATACTTGAACGATGTCGACGTGCTCATTCTGCCTGTCGAGGCAGTCCTCACGCGCGCTGAGGCTGACGCAATCGTTGCGAAATATAACCCTAAGGCTGTCATCCCAGCCCACTATTTTGTCGCTGCTTTGACGACCGATGTGTCGGGTGTGGAGTCCGCTGACGGCTGGGTGAATGACCAGCAGAAGGTTCATCATGCGGACGTTCGCCGTCTGGATCGTGCGGACTTGACGTTGAATGCCGCGGAACTGAAAGCGGCCCGTCGCAGGATCTATTACTTCGGGAACCACATGGAAGCCAAATAGGCTTGAAGGGAGATCACGAGATTGAAGCTCAACAGTGCGGTTCTTCTGTTGCTGTGCGGAGTGGCCGCGGGGTGCGCATCGCGGGAGTCGCAAAGCGCTCCGAGGTGGACCCTGACCAGGGAGTCCGAAGCAGTTGTGCCGGATGCCAAACTCCGCAGTCAGATATTCAAGGCGCTCGACGCGGCGGAAAAAGTTCACACGGATACGTTCATCTCCCATTTCCAGGTACGCGCCGCAACCGTGCTCGAAGTGAATGGCAAGGAAGAAGTGGTGCTTGGCGGTAATACGGAATATGGGCGTCCTGAGGGTATCCACGGCGAAACGTCGTTGCTGAATCACGTGATGGTGCTGTACGGCTCAGATGCAACCCACCACGCGGTTCGCTTCGTGGCCTTTTATGGCCAAACCTGCGCCGGCCTTGGGAGTTGCGGCGATTGCCGTGACTACCAGATTGCCACGACCGACTACGAACATTTGCTGGTCGCCTGCGGCCAGGCATCCGACCACACCGTGCGCGTGCGCCGGTTTATGGATCAGCTCGTCTGTGAACGGGATTTCCCGGTGGTGGATGCAGCGAAACTTCCGCTGAGCGCGAAGGAACTCGACGCCCTGGTGAAGTCCGCCGAAGGGGCGCGCAACGCCGGCATCACGCTCTTTACCCCCGGCCACAATACCGGTGCCGCGGGCTTATCCTGGTCGGGCAAAACCTATCGCGCCGCAGGGGCCGACGACGCGGCATTTCACTATCGCTATCCCATCGGCGGACTGCTGCAACAAGCCGCCACAGAAAGCGACTACCTGATGCGCGCGATCGTAGTTGCAGGCGAACCGGGTCAATGGCCCGCGGTCAGTTACCGCGACCGGCAATATGGCTACGAGGTCAGCACCTTCAATCATGCGGAAGCGAAGCCGCCCATCCTGCTTATCCTTACTGACGGCCAGGGCAAGTACAAAGTCACCACCTTTGAATCGGCGTTACCCTACGCCTTCAGCACCGCGGCCTTCATGCCCGATGCTCTGAGCGCTTTCCTGAAATCCCACCCCAATGCGAAACCATGACCGCTCATGGGTTGAGTCAAAATGAAGCAGCCCGGCCGTTTAACGAACACGTAAAAGTCGTGTACATTCGTGTAGATGCGAGGGCATTCACTTATGAGAACAGCGAAGCTACTCATGATAGTCGGCGACTATGTCGAGGACTACGAAGTTATGGTTCCCTTTCAGGCATTGCAGATGGTGGGGCACACGGTGCATGCCGTTTGTCCGGACAAGAAACAAGGCGAATTCGTGCGCACCGCCATCCACGACTTTGAAGGTGACCAAACCTATTCAGAGAAGCGCGGACACAATTTCACGCTCAACGCAACGTTCGCAGAGGTGCAGCCCTCTGAATACGACGGGCTAATCATCCCAGGGGGCCGTGCGCCAGAGTACCTCCGCCTCAATGCCAGGGTCGTCGATTTAGTGAAGCACTTCCACAACTCCGGCAAGCCGATCGCCGCGCTGTGCCACGGGCCGCAACTCTTGGCGGCTGCTGGTGCCCTCAAGGGAAAACGAGTGAGTGCCTATCCGGCTTGTGCCCCGGAGGTAGCAAGCGCCGGCGGCTAATTCGTCTCCGTGGGCTTCACGGAGGCTGTCGTGGATGGACTACTCGTCACCGGTCCGGCGTGGACCGCACACCCGGCTTGGCTCGCCAGCTTCCTCGAGGTACTGAAGGAACACCTGTCGCGCGACCAAAGCTCTACCGGGACGAGAACGCCCGCTACGGTAGGAAGTTAGGATCACCGGCAGCTGATCGTTGCAGCCCGCGGCAAGCGTATGGGATGCGTCAGAGATGAGGACCTTGAAACTGAACCGCGCGGTGCCTGCTTTCCTGTTCAGCTTGCTGTGGACGGCATGTGCTGTTCAGGCACAGGTGCAGGTAACGCCCTCGACCCGTCCACAGCAACCGCAGGATGGAGGAACGCGGGAAGTCCTGGAGAGCATTGCCATTCCTCCGCTCGCCAATGCGCCCTTCACCGGCACCCTGGTGACCGAGTGGACTCGCCCCATGGCGGACGGCGGCAGTTACACACTGACCAATCGCCGGCGTATCGCCCGCGACAGTGCGGGGCGCATTTACGAGGAGCGCTGGCTCCTGGTGCCCAAAGGCAGCGACATCAGGTCCTCCATGAACTTCATGCAAATCGCCGATCCCATCAACCGCATTCTCTCCACGTGCAGCATCTCCCACAAGAGATGCGATCTTTCCGCTTACCGCCCGTCCGCCTCCGCGGCCTTCGAAGACGAACCGCCACCGACGCCCGGGCGCAGTAAGGACGGCGCTCACACGGTCGAAAATCTTGGCGCCAGAAATCTCTTCGGCCTCGACACCATCGGCACCCGGCAGATCACGACGATTCCGCAAGGTACTGTCGGCAACGATCGTCCGATACAGATCGTGTTGGAGTTCTGGCACTCCCCGCGGCTTGGTTTTAACCTCGAATCGCTTCGCACCGATCCCCGTCTGGGAACACAGAAGTTCACGATTACTGAGTTGGACACGGCAGATCCTGATCCGCAGTTATTTAAGGTTCCCGAAGGTTACCAGGTCGTAGACCAGCAAACCAATCCTCCCGTTGCATGGTAGAAGAAGCTCTCGGACGGGGGTTAGAGCATAAGACGCATGCTATTCTTCCGGGACCTATCCGCGAAACTTTCGCAGCCTCCATGAAGGGAACTTTGTGTTCGACCGTTACCGACTGATCGGCGCCGCCATCCTCCTCGCACTCGTTTCAGCCCACGGTGCAGCCGCCGGGCAGACCGCTAACTCCGGCACATTCGTGCTCCATAAGTTCGCGAAAGAGATCGGACGTGAAACCTACTCCCTCGTTGCCAACGATGAAACCTACACCCTGACCTCGCACTTTCTCTTTACTGATCGCGGCCACAAGGGTCCGCTTGAGACCACATTCGTTGCGGCCTCTGCCGGCATGGCACCGCGATCCTACGCCGCGAAGGGACAGGCATCGCGCCTTGCCAACATGGACGACACGCTGACTGTGAGCGGCAATAGCATTTCCATTACCCGAAGCGGCAAGACGGAGAGCCAGACCGCAAGTGGGCCGTGGTTTATCACCGATGGGTATTCCCCAGTGGCCATGCAAGAGCAGATGATGCGATGGTGGCTCGCGCATGGTCAGCCCGCAGAGTTTACCGTGTATCCGTCGAAGGCCATGGTTCACATTCTGCCCTCTTCCACACTTACCGTCGGCGGTTTGGCAGCGCACGGCTACACCGTGAGCGGCCTGATCTGGGGACAGGAGTCGCTGTGGGTCGACGACTCGCAGAACCTGATCGCCCTGGTGAGCACCGACGCTGAATTCGATCACTTTGAAGCGGTGCGCCAGCCCTACCAGCAGAACTTAGGCATGTTCATTTCCGCAGCGGTGCAGGCGGATCTTGCCGCGTTGACCAGGCTGACCGCGACGGCCCGCATGGCTCCCGCGCGAATCCTCGCCATCACCGGCGCGACGCTTGACGATTCAACCGGTGCACCCCCGGTCAAGGACAGCGTGATTCTGATCGAGAGCGGAATGATCAAAGCAGTGGGCACGCGCAGCCAGGTTCGTATTCCCAAGGGCGCGACCATTCTTGATGCGTCGGGTAAGTACGCGGTGCCGGGGCTTTGGGATATGCATGCCCACTACGAGCAGGTGGAGTGGGGGCCGATTTATCTCGCCGCGGGCGTGACCAGTGTGCGCGATGTGGGCAACGAGTTCGATTTCATTCGCACCGTGCACGACGAACTCGATCGTAAGCAGAGTCCGGCAATTGGGCCCCATTTGGAGTTCGCTGGGGTCATCGACGGGACGGGCCCGATCTCTCTCGGCGCGGTCATCGCGGACACGCCGGAGCAGGCTCTCGATCGTGTACAGCGGTATAAGGCGGCCGGGGCCAGGCAGATCAAGATCTACAGTTCGGTCAAGCCGGAGATCGTAAGGGCGATCACTACGGATGCGCACGCCCGGGGGATGACAGTGACCGGGCACATTCCTGAAGGAATGACTGCCATCGAGGGAGTGCACGATGGTATGGACCAGATCAACCACATCGATTATGAGCTACCGTATTTCTCTCACCCGGTGCTGGGGGCCGATGACAAGCCGGACCGCAACAAGGCGCCGGTGTTAGAACTGGATGGGCCGCGCGCGAAAGATCTGATTTCGACCTTGCAGGTGCACCACACCATCCTCGACCCGACGGTGGCGATCTTTGAGACGTTTTTGAACACCAGGCCGCTCAACCAGTTGGAGCCTGGAATCGATCACCTTCCCCCGCAACTGCGGGAGGCGCTGGATACTCCTCCGGCAACCGGAGACAAAGCACCGATCGCGATTGCAAATTGGCAGGCGGTCATGGCGACGCTGCGTGCGCTTCATGCAGCCGGCATTCCCATGGTTGCGGGAACGGATCAGGCGATTCCCGGCTATTCACTCCATCGTGAAATAGAGCTCTACGTCGAAGCAGGCTTTTCGTCGCTCGAAGCGCTCCAGGCCGCGACGATTGTCGCCGCCCGGGCTCTGGGGGTTCAGAAGGAATCGGGCACCCTCGAGGTGGGCAAGCGTGGCGATGTGCTCTTGCTAAACGCTGATCCGCTGGCCGACATTCATAACACCCGCGCCGTGTGGCGAACGGTAGCGGCAGGAGCCGTGTATGATCCTGCGCCACTCTGGCAAAGCGTTGGCTTCTTGCCTTAGAAATGCGAGAGTTTCTGACCGGGCTGCAGCTATCGCTGCGGTGGGAGCGACATCACCATGAACGCGGACACGCAGCAGTTTCCTACCTCAGAAGCCCGAGCCGAGTTCGACATCTATCAGCAACGCCGTCGATCGGAACTTTGGAGCCTGCTGGGCGATTTGCCCTGGGACCACAAGCCCACACCCCCACGCCTGGTGCGCACCGAAAAGCATGATGGATACACCCTCGAACGGTTGGTGCTTGACCTGAATGGGATCGAGCCCGTTCCAGCCCTGCTGTTGATTCCGGATCGCCGCCAGGAGCGGGCGCCCGGGCTGCTCTTTATCCATTGGCACGCCGGCGAGTACGACCTGGGTAAAGAACAATTGCTCCGTGGTACCAGCGGGCAACCGGCTTACGCGCCGGTCTGCGCGGAAAAGGGCCTGGTGACGCTCGCCATTGATTGCTGGTGCTTCGGCGAACGGAAGCGGGAAGAGGTGGGGCGCCAGGGCGAAGAAGACACCTTCAAGCTGATGCTATGGCGAGGCCAGGTGCTGTGGGGAATGATGATGTTTGATGAGTTGCGCGCGCTCGGTTACCTGGCGAGCCGTCCGGAAGTGGATCCGGCGCGACTGGGAGCGTTTGGCATGTCGATGGGGGCCACCAAGGCCTGGTGGCTGGCCGCCCTCGATCCGCGCGTCCGGGCTGCTATGGACGTCTGCTGCCTGACGAATTATCAATCGCTGATTGATGCAGGCGGTCTGAGCAAACATGGTGTCTACTATTTTGTTCCCGGGTTGTTGAAGCACTTCGACACATTTCAAATTAACGAACTGATCGTGCCGCGCGCACACCTGAGTGTGAATGGGCGACGGGACAGCCTCACTCCACCGGCAGGCGTTGAGTGGGTGCGCGATCAACTGTTGCCTCTTTACCGAACTTATGGCAAGGCCGAAGACTGTAAGATCGAACTCTTCGATTGCGCCCACGAGGAGTTACCGGAGATGCGACGGGAAATCCTCGCATGGATGGATAGCCATCTGGTTGTCCCCTGAGGAGTCTGCGTGCGAACTCTGCCCGCGAAGTCAGACTTTTCCAAGTTAGGCACTGCATCAAGCTTTTTTGCTTTGTATCAGGGCACGACTTTAGTCGTGCCGCCCCCCCGGTCAAAATGGTCAGGGCTTTAGCCCCTGCCATCGCAAAATTTATATGTAATCCCAAGGGAAAAGGGTGCAGGGGCTTAAAGCCCCACTCTCTCTCTCAGCCTTTTACGGCACGACTAGTCGTGCCCTGATACAAAGCAAAAAAGAGGTCCCGGGTCTTCCGATTCTCACGTAGACGCTGAAGCGCTGCTGTCCACCACAACGAGACAGTGCCAAGGGTTACTGTGACGGTACCTGATCGGTCCTCGAGATAGGTGCCCAATGCTAAAATGGGCGCCAATTTAGACCTCGGGCTTTTACCGCTGCGCAATCACCGGCCGGGGAGATGCGATGAAAGAATTTTCGAAATCTCCGCTCTGGCTGCTGGCGTTCGCCTGCGCGCCTTTACTCACCGGCTGCAGGACCAGGGAACATCCTGCGCCCTTGACGATTCCCGTCGGCAGCAGCGGCGTGCCGGTGGGTTTTCGCGACATCAGCAAGCTGCCAGGAACAGTCTTCCAGGTAAGGTTCACACCTGCCACCGTACGTATCGACTTGCCCACGGTGCAGAAATCGCTGATCAGCGTAAGCGACGACGGCCGGGTACTGGTGTTCGACACCGGCGATGCTCGCTTGCATCAGCTCAAACAAGGTTCAGTGCTGTTCCTCGAGCACCTGGGGGTGCGTCGCGTGGAGGCTGTAAACACCCAGGGCTCCCAGGTGGCTGTGCTGACGGATGCCGCGAGCCTGCCCGATCTGGTTCAGGACGGGACAGTCCAATTCGAAGTGCCGGTGGATTTCTCTCAGCTCGCAGCCCGCAGCTCGCTGACCCAATACAGGCAGCCGGAGCCGTTCGAAACTATCGTTCATTGGTTTGCTCCTCCCGTCGCTTACGCCAGTGCGCCCGAGCTCAAATACAGTGCCAAGGTCAAGGCGGAAACCGACGGCTGGGAATTCGAATTGGAAGGCGAGCCCGAAGGGGGCGGCCTGGCGCTGACCCTCACCGCAGCCAAGAAAAAGCTGGCCGGGCTAACCGCCACGGTCAACGTGAAGGGCAAGCTGGAGAACGTGAACACTACCTTCCGTGCGGTGATGAACAGTGGCAAGCTGCAGGAGTTTGCCTACATGACCCCGATGTCGGGCACGGTGGACGTCGACTGGTCTGTGTTGACCATGGCCCCGGGGAGCAGCATCGGGGAATCGAGACTCAAGCTACCGCCCTTTGCTAAGGATGTTTTCGACATCTATGGCATTCCGTTTCTGTTCAAAGTGGATGAGGCGTTGATCTTCAAGCCCGGCTTCGGAGGCAAGAAGGACGTAGCTGACGGCAACTTCCACGTGGTCTACACCGGCAGCGGTGGACTGACCATCCACGGCAGCCAGAGCGCCCCGGAAGGGAAAATGGAGGGTCAGCCGCAGAACGGCAACACCACCGCCGAATCGCTGGCGCCGCACGGTGTGGTGATTGCCATCAACGCTCCCAAGGTGTCGGTTTCTGTGGGCACCGAGAGCCTCAAGGAGGCCCTCAAGCAGGCGGTTCCCGCGGGCATCAGCGATAAGGTTGCGGAGTTGATTGAGAAAGGACCCTTTGGCGGCCTGATCAAATCACCCAAAGAAAACTTCTTCAAAACCGAAGGCGGGGCCTACCTGCAGTTGGTGACCGAGTTCGACTACGCCGGTTCAGGTCCGCTGAGTGTCGTGCCCTGTTCCATGACGCACTTGAATTTTTACGCGCAGGCCGGGGCCGATGCGACCCTGTTGGGGCAGACAGCGGAGTCGCCCAAACTCAATCTCAATGAGGTCAAGATCACTAAGCGCGAGCCAGATATCAACGCCTGCGGTGCGAAGTAACTCGCCGCGTAAGTGGAGAAAGTCATGAACCGATTCTGCGAGCAATGTGGCAATGCACTGCAGCCAGGAGCGGGCTTCTGCCAGCTCTGCGGGAAAGCTGTGCCTCAGGACCCAGTGCAGGCCGCCGCTTCTACACCGCCGCTGCCCGCGCCACCGCCGGCGCCGATGCCGCCACCGTCGATGCAAGCGAGCTATTCCCCCGTGAACCTGCCGCCGGCCGTGCCGCAGCCGCAGCGCCGCTCGCCATTGTTCAAATTGCTGGCCATCGCCTTGGTGCTCATTGTGGTCGCCGGGCTCGCGATTCTGACGGGCATTCTCTACGTCGGCTACCGCGTCGGGCAAAAGGCAACCCATGTTGCGCGAACCATCTCGCAAGTCACCGCTGGCCCAAACGGCACGCGCAATCCGCTACAGGATCTGCTGGCCAATCATGCGCCCGGCTCCGATATTCCCACCCTATCTGCGAGTGCCCCTGTGGTTCCGTGCCCGGCCGCTCCTTATCCGGATCAAAAGGCGGCACGCATCCCGCTGAAGCCGGGCACCGTGCTCACCAATGCATGGGGAGTCAAATATGGCGATGTAGAGCTCACCGACCGGATCGACTCGATTGATAACTCGACATTCATCGCCACTTCCAATGCCCCGCAATTCAAAGACGATTGGGCCAAGACCGTAAACGCAAGCACTGACACCAATCAGAACTGCAACGCCGACTTTCGTTCGGCCTTCACCTTAATTACCGTCAATTCTCATCGCCTGCCGCGTTTGCTGCATGAGGTTACGCGCACGCGTCTGTCTGACGATGCATTTCAGACGATCAAGCAGACCGGCAAGCTCAACCTGCGGTACATGGATATCTGGAACGTGCGTGACGGCGTCCAACCCACTTACGAATCAGGGACCCTGACACGGGTTGAGCCGAACGACGTCGAGTACCCCATGATCGTTAACGATCAACGGGTGACTCTGCCCGCGATCCACCTGACGGGAACATTTGAAACTGAAGGCAAAGACCCTCGTCCTCAAAGCGACCGTCCCTCGCACATCGGTGCGGAACTTTTCGTGTTGGATGATGTTCCGGATCCCCTCGTCCTTTCGTGGAGGTTGCGGCATCCGAAGTTCCATGCCGGAAATTTTCGCGTCGAAGTGGTGAAGATCAACTTTCCAGTCGTCAAGCCTGCCAACGTGTTGGAGCAGCAGTTGACGCAGGAGAAGCGCGCCGTAACCTACGGCATTTACTTTGATTTTGCCCAGGCAACGTTGAAGCCGGAATCCGCGCCCGTGCTGAAGGAGATCGCCCAGGCACTGAACGACAATCCCGACTGGAAACTGACCGTAGAAGGGCACACCGACAACATAGGAGGCGACACCTACAATCTGGATCTTTCCAAGCGGCGCGCGTTGGCGGTCAAGGATGCGCTGGTGGCGCAATACAACATAGCCCCGGATCGGCTGGCCAACGACGGGTTTGGCGCCTCTCGACCGGTGGAAAGCAACGACACGCTGGAAGGCCGAGCCCGCAACCGCCGTGTGGAACTGGTCCGCCAGTAACCGTTTGCGACTCGCATGTCAGCCACGGCCGGCATTATTTCTGCACGGGAAGGACGGCCTTAGCGTCGGCAATCTGTCTGGGCACCCGCAGTTTTGTTACCGAGCTGTCTTTCAGAATGAGATGTCCTGAAGAGAGCGTCTCATCCGTGAGTGGGAATCTCTTGCGAACCGATGTTGCATTGCCCGCGTGAACGGATAGCCGATACGCGCCAGGATATCCCTCGGACGCGATAAGGCTTCGGTCAGATAGAATACCGACTCGCTCTCCACATCGAACTCGATGACAAAGCGCTCCTGCCCCTCCTCGACGTGCAAGGCAGTGGTGGTGTACATGAACCCGAAGCGAGTCGGGCTATCGACTACTTCAACGATACGGCTGATGTTCACCGACCACAGCCATAGAGTGTGGGCCTGGACCGCCACCAGTTCTCCGGGAACGACTTTGGGAAGCGGGCTTGCGACTTGCACCCATCCAAGATTGAACTGCTCCCATCTGTGGAGGAGCGCACGCGCGGCTGCGAAAGCTCGCTCTCCCCGGCCAACGCAACTGCGCGAACGGTCATGCACAAAACCTCGTGGCGGAGCTCCGAGCGGCCCATCCTCCAACGTGAACAGATGAGGGCTGGAGAGCGGAGCACCGCGAGCGGCCGTCATGAGGTTTTCCGTCTCGCGGATTTGCGGTCTGGTTAGCCGGAACACGACTATCGACTGTAACCTAGCTTTAACACTCTATTCAATCCACGCCCATAGATAATCGGCCCATACGGTTCTGGGTCAACGGGACCGGTTCGCAGCCACATCTTTCAGATTTTGAACGGAGTACCAATGCCCACTGAACTCGAGACACCGTCAGCGACCGAACACCTTTGGGAACGCTGGCATAGCTTGTCACACCGCGACCGCATAAAGCAGTTTCGTGAGTTGCATACCGGCGAAAAGGCAGACTTCTTTCTCGAACTCAGCGCGCACGACCAGCTTGACGTACTGCGTGGCTTGCCGCCGGAGCAACGGCACGTCTGGATGCGCCTCCTGGCTCCTGACGACGCCGTTGATGTGATTCAGGAAGTTGGCCCGCAACAACGCGATGAATTCCTGGCCCTGCTCGATGAACCGACGAGAAGGGAAGTCGTTGCCCTCCTGGCATATAAGGATGACGAGGCCGGCGGGCTGATGAATCCACGCTTCGCCCGCCTGCGCCCGGAGTCGACGGTAGACGAGGCCATCTCGTACCTGCGCAGGGAAGCTCCTACAGTCGACCAGATGTATTACGCCTATGTATTGGATCAGGGACAGCACCTGCTTGGCGTAGTTTCGCTGCGCCAACTCTTCTCCGCCGATCCGTCCAAACCGATTCGGGAAGTCATGAAGACGGATCTGGTCTCGGTCGCGCCGGATACCGATCAGAAGGAAGTCTCGACCCTCGTCCGCGACAGCCGATTGCTCGCCATCCCTGTTCTCGACGCTGAACATCGCATGGTCGGCATCGTCACGGTCGACGACATCGTAGACGTTGTTGAAGAAGAAGCCAGCCGGGACATCCAGAATCTGGGCGGCTCAGAGGCCCTGGACCGGCCCTATCTGCACACAACCCTGGTGGAGATGGTCAGAAAACGCGCAGGATGGCTGGCGATCCTCTTCATCGGCGAGATGTTTACCGCGACCGCGATGGGCTTCTTTGAAGACGAGCTCTCGAAGGCAGTGGTCCTTGCGCTTTTCCTGCCACTCATCATCAGCAGTGGCGGAAACTCCGGATCCCAGGCCACATCCCTCGTGATCCAGGCAATGGCCCTGGGAGATATTCGGTTGCGCGACTGGTTTCGGGTCATCCGCCGTGAATTGATTTCAGGACTGGCGCTGGGCGTGATTCTTGGCATCATCGGGCTCACCCGCATCTTTGCCTGGCAGGCGCTCTTCAAAACCTATGGCCCGCAGACGCCTATCCTTGCCCTGACCATCCTGTGCTCGCTCATCGGTGTCGTGACCTTCGGCACACTTGCGGGGTCGATGCTTCCATTCATTCTGCGGCGATGCGGACTCAACCCGGCCAGTGCATCGGCGCCGTTTGTTGCCACATTGGTCGATGTGACTGGACTCATCATCTACTTCACGATAGCCAAAGCCATCATGCTCAAGAACTGACCTGTTCGGAAACTTCAGGAAAAAAGTTGTCAAGAAATGGGCGCCACACGAACCCACCGGGTCGACTGCTGCATCTTTTCTATGGAACAACATCTTTGACCATGCCAATCCGCCACTTTTTGTGTGCTCTTATCCTGAGTATTGTTCCAGTCACTGCGTGCGGCCAGCAGATCGATGCGCCGCAGCCCCTGCGCGGTAGCATCCATGGCGCGGTGACCGATGTCGACGACGCCGCTATTCCGGGTGCGACGCTTACGATCGATGGACCCGCCTCGAGCGACCATCGCACACTCACGACAGATGGGACAGGTTCGTTCGAGGTCAAAGACCTCGCTCCAGCAGTTGCTTACAAGATAGCTGTCAGCGCAAAAGGTTTCGCAGATTGGACTTCGCCCGATATCGTCCTCACGCCTGGCCAGTCGCTGGATATCGCCGATATCAAGCTCAAGATATCGGTGGTGCAAACAACAGTGGTCGCCCTCACGGTCGAACAACTCGCTACCCAACAAGTTAAGGCGGAAGAGAAACAACGAGTCCTGGGTATTGTTCCGAACTATTTTGTTGTCTATGACAAAGACGCCGTGCCGATGACGAAGAAGCTGAAGTACGAGCTCGCCTTCAAAGCTGCCACGGATATAGTCAGTATCGCGGGCGACGTTGTTCTCGCAGGAATTAATCAGGCGGCGGACACCCCCAACTATCAACAGGGTGCAGAAGGTTTTGGTCAGCGCTTCGGCGCTGCCTATGCTGATAGCTTTACGAATGTGATGATCGGCGGAGCCGTCCTTCCCTCGCTGCTGCATCAGGATCCGCGCTACTTCTACCAAGGCACGGGATCGGGCAAGTCCCGCGCGCTTCATGCCATGTCCTACGCAATCATGTGCAAGGGCGACAATGGCCGTACGCAGTTTAACTATTCCGGTGTTGGAGGCAATTTGATCGCGGGCGCCCTCACAAACCTCTACTACCCGCCGAGCAATCGCGGGCCCGGATTGGTTTTCTCCAGCACACTCATCAACGCCGGGGGCCGGCTCGCCAACGCCCTGGTACAGGAATTTGTGTTGCGGAAATATACGACCAATGCGAAGTAAAGTCAGAGCCTGTGAGGCCGCACTTTTTCGGTGGCGGTCGCAGCGGCCGACAGAGTTGGATGCAACGCAAGCCACGCACTGTCCAAATTCAAATGCAAGCAGTCCTCTCTGACGCTGCACCCCAGGAACCGTTGTGCTTGAAACGACAACAGCGAATGGAACTGCAAACCCAAAAGCATTTAGACGTCGGGATAATTTGGTCGTCCCGCCCCGTCGTCCTGGAGCCCCCGTTCCCCCGTGGGCGGGCAAAGGCGTACCACGCCGTCAGAGTCCCTCAATGTGCGTAGTGTCTTTTGCTGAGCCTGTCGCGGACTCACAACGACTAACGAAACCGCGGAAGCAATCACCATCGCGAAAAGCACTATGTCGACCATATGTTCCTTTCGGGGAGGCCCGCCTCCTGGTTTCTTACTTCCACTTTCCCGAGTCCCATTCGGGCGCCGTTCGAGTGTCGACGTTGCTTGTTTGATTCCGAAATCCGACGGAAGATTCTTCATTCTTGATGCAGGCGTCCAGGTGCGACCCACAAAACCCGGGTCGGAATCGCGGAGATTCTCAGCGCAGCCAAGGTCGTACAGGTTAAGTGCAGTATTTGTGGCTCCGAGTCTACAAGTCACGTAAACAAATCAAGACTATCTTCAGGTGAGGTAAGCGCGACATTTGTCAAGATCAAGACTCTGTCTTGTCCCCGTGTGCGGGACGGTTGACAATTGCTCCCCCAATGCTTTTTCATTCTGCTCCGTGATCAAAATGGTCCGTTAAGACAAGCGTTTGTTTCCTGCCTTACCCGCACGTCTGTGGCAGATACAAAAAGATCGATAATGGTATGAAAAATCATATTGCAAAATCCTCGGGGGAGGTCTTTCTGATGAACTTCACACAAACAGTAAGCCGGTATCGGGCGGGGGGGCCTCTGCGGAAGACCGCATTAATCATATGGGCTCTTGCGGGATGGTGTGCGCTACTCGTGGTTGCGTTCCACGGATTGGTGGCGCACGCGCAGAATACAAACGCGACCATTCGCGGCCAGGTTCTCGATCCGAGCGGCGCTCTGGTGCCGAACGCCAGGTCGTCATCGTCAACAAAAATACGGGCGTGACGGTCTACACCGGCCAGACCGACTCCGCCGGCGCCTTCGTCGCGCCCCAGGTTATCCCCGGAACCTACAGGGTGACCGTCAGCTCTCCGGGCTTAAAGGATGCGATCATCGACAACCTTGTCGCGACCGTCGCGCAGGTCGCCTCGGTGAACATCACAATGCAAATTGGCGAAGCGAGCCAGGTAGTCACGGTGGAGTCCAAGGGCGAACAAATTGATCGTGGCACGTCAGACGTCTCCACGCTCATTTCACCGCAGGAAGTCAAGAATATTCCCCTGCAGCAACGCGCCACCGAAAACCTGCTGGCGTTCATACCGGGCGTAGTGCATGGCGGCGCGGCCGATCAGCCCTCGACCTCGCAGCTCTCCATCAACGGTAGCCGCACGCTGAACACAGAGGTGCTGCTCAACGGCGTTTCCACGATCGTCGCCTCGACGGGCACACCCGCCACGCTGCCCTCGCCCGATGGTGTCGACTCCTTCCGCGTGCTGACGAACAATGCGCCGGCCGAGTATGGACGCACCTCGGGCGCGGTGATCTCGGTCAATACCATCTCCGGCACCAACATATTTCACGGCAATCTCTACTTCCTCTTGCGCAACGAGGCGCTCGATGCCAACCAGTACTTCCACAAAGACACCATCAATGCGGCGACAGGAGCGGTCACGCCGCGCAACCGCGATCGCTTCTTCCAGGAAGGCGGTTCCATCGGTGGACCGATCCGGATTCCTCATCTCTACAACGGCCAGCGACAAGACCTTCTTCTTCGTCAACTACGACCGCACCTCGGCGCCGAACTCGACGCTGGTGACGGAAACGGTTCCCACCGCCGCACAGCGTACCGGCGATCTTTCCAACGCCTTAGCCCCCATCGACGCCACTGGCAAACCGCGCACGCCGCAGCCGATTTATCAGCCCGGCGGCACGAAAACAGCCACAATTTCCCGGCAACCAGGTCACAGGCATCGATCCGGCAGCGGCGAAGATCCTGGCCTTGCTGCCTCTTCCCAACACCGTTGGCACCTACGATCGCGGTCAACAACCGCTACACCGGCAACTGGACCTCGCTGCAAAATCTGACATCACACACGCAAAAGATCGTCGTACGCGTCGATGAGGTTCTGACCCCCAACGACAGGTTCAGCTTCAACGTCTACCGCTACACCAACACCTCGCCGCAATACGTCAGCTACGACAATCCGCTGCTCAATACAAACTACGATTGCAGTTGCACCAACGCCTGGCTGCCTTCGGTCGAGTACACGCGCATTTGGACGCCGACCCTGGTCATGGATTTGAACATGGGCTTCTTCCGCAACGTCGTGCTGCGCAATCCTCCTGGCAAGGCCTCGAATGTGGCGGAAACGCTCGGAATCGCGTCCTTGCCCTTGAGCCAGACGCCGCAAATATCCGCCAGCACCACCGCTCAAGACAGCACCAGCAATAGTTTCGGCTTTAGCAACATCGGTCCGGATACCAACACGGACCAGGTCAATATCACCAACACCTACACGCCCTTCGGATCGATTACCAAGACGTTTGGTCCGCATACTTTCAAGATCGGTGCGTCCTTGCGCAAGAACCAGTTCAACTCCTACAACCCCGCCACCAGCCCCGAAGGTCTGTTGCAATTCGACGGCTCGATCACGAATCACGGAGCGACCGGCAACTCCAAACACGCAAATTGCGGATTTGCTGCTGGGCAAAGTCAAGACGGCCCAATATGAGCAGCCCCAGCCACCCACCGGCAGGCGTAACTACAACCTCGGCATTTTCTTCCAGGACGACTGGAAGGTTACGCCCCGGCTCACGTTGAATCTGGGACTTCGCTACGAGTACGAGTCGCCGCTGACCATCGCCACCAATATTTACAGCCGCATCGACCCCGACACCGGAACCTTGTTGGCGGCCGGCCTCAACGGCGTCTCCCGTTCGCTGAATATCACCACTCCGAAAGCCGACGTTTCGCCGCGCTTCGGCCTGGCTTACAGCCTCGACGACAAGACCGTGGTACGCGCCGCATTTGGCACCTTCTACGGGACCATCTTCCAAAACCTCGGCGGCCAACTCGCTTATCCGGGATTTGACAACACCATCAACTACAACAACCTCGGAACGGCGGTGGCTCAGCCCTTCTCTCTTTCGCAGGGCTTCCCGCTTGCGCCGCCTCCCAATCTGCACAATCCGTTCGCGGCGTTAGCAGGTTCTTCCGCCGCCAATCCGTACACCGTCGCAAATTTCGTTCAACAACCAAAACCACATGCCGTTGGTGGAACAATGGAATCTCGGCTTCGAGCGTCAGTTGCCTCTCGCGCTTACGCTCGAGGTCAACTACGTCGGAAACCATGCACTCCACCTCTCCTACAACCTGACCGAGAATGCCGTTCCCCTCTCGTCAGTGCCTGCGGTGACCCTCGCCAACACCAGCCTCGCCACCCAAAACGCATCGCCGTTTCCCAATCTCAAGCAATTCACCGTGAACAACAACACCGGAGGGTCCAACTACAACGGGTTGCAGGTATCGGTTCGCCGCCAGTTCAATACCCGGCTGGCTGTTCTCTCCAACTACACCTATAGCAAGACCATGGATGATGGCAGCACCATCTATAACTTCTCTGCTCCGAATGGAACGGCGAATTCACAATACCCTGTGGCTGGCCCGAACTTCTCAAGGATTTGCCGTCAGCAACATCGATGCCAAGCACGTGCTGAACATCGCCATGATCTATACGACCGCTGGCCCGTGGTGGCTGCGTGACTGGCATATTTCGCCCATTGTCGTTGGCTCATACCGGACTGCCCGTGAACATAACCCAGACCAACGAGATCCCAGGCTCATCGCAACGCCCCAACGGAAACCCTCAGCTACTCAAGCTGGCGAATGCCACCAAGAACGGAGCGGCGCTGCAATACTTCGATTCCGCAGACCGATCCGAACTTTCCTCTCACCGCGTCCGGGCCGGTTTACAACACCATTAGCGGCGTGCGAACACAGATTGTCGCGACCGGTTTCGGCAACATTGCGCGCGACTCTAACCGGGCGCCAGGTGAACTGGATTTCGATGCCTCGGTCTCCAAGGACTTCAAGATTCATGAACGCCTGGGATTCCAGTTCCGTGTAGATGCCTTCAACGTCATCAACCACACCAATTTCCAGTCGCCCAGCGGCGCCCTCTCGGTCACCGAGGTGGGAACGACGGCAACGTTCGCTACCTCTTCCGGCTTTGGCAAGATCACCGGCACGCAACCGAATCGCCAGATGCAGGTGTCTGCGCGTTTCTTCTTCTAGCTCAGTACTCTACAAACCGGCCGAAGGGCCGCTCGTCATGGGCGGCCCTCCAGGTCAATTGAGGACGCATGTTCAGGCTCGTGCAAAGAAAATGGACCAAGGGAAATGCAGAATGCATAAACCAGCTCGCCGTTCGTTGACCATCTTCTCTTCCAAACGCGCAGTCTTATCGCTTCTCTGTTGCTGCCGGAGTTCCTGCTCTCTTCGCCGCTCCTTTGCGGTCGCCGTGGGATGGGAAGCATGTCGCGTAACGGACGCCGCCTACGCCTGTCCCGCCATCGCGCACATTGCTCCCGATCTGGTAACCGACGGCTTCTATCGGCTCGACGACCCGACCCACTCCATCATCGACCCGGTGCGGCAGGAGGCCTATCACAAGTCGAGTGGAGGTGAAAAATGTCGGCCTGGCCATCGTCGCCGCTGCCGACGACTACCGCAGCACAGGCTCGCGGCAGCGCTGCGCAATGTGCAATGACCCAAATCACTGACTTTGGCGCAGGACCACGCGCTCACCGGCAAAATGTCTTCCGACCAGGCGTATTACGTGCAAGGTTGGGTTGTCGGCGCAATTGCCATCGCGTATCTCAAGATTCGCGATGCGGGTTTGGCGACCCCACAGCAGACGGAAACGATCGCCAACTGGATGCAAAGCGTCGGAGAACAGACAAAACAATACTATGATGCTCACAAAAAGGCAGGACACGGAGATAGCCAGAACAACCATCTTTACTGGGCTGGAGTGGAACTCGCCGCGATCGGAGTCGTCGCGAACGATCGCAAAGATTTCGATTGGGCGATGGCGACGTACGACAATGGAGTCGATCAGATACAGCCAGACGGATCGCTTCCCCTGGAGATGGCCCGAGGAGGCCGGGCGTTGCACTATCATCTTTATGCCCTTGCACCTCTCGTCCTGCTGGCGGAGTTTGGGGAAGCAAATCATCTTGATCTTTATGCCCACGCAAACGGCGCCATTCATCGCCTGGTCAACTTCTCGGTGGCCGGCGTCCAGGATCCGGCGCCTTTCGTCAAAGCTACAGGAGTGCAACAAGAGTTGCCAAAGCCGCTCAGCGGAGACCAGATTGGCTGGGCGCCTCCTTATCTGCAGCGCTTTCCCAATCCAACGCTGGAGCGCCTGGTCCAGGCCGCACCCAGCCTGAGCGTTTATTATCTGGGCGGTCTTCCCCCAGGCAAGTGAGAGCGCCGGGCAACGACGGCATGCATGGCACGCGGGATCGTGCCTGGATCGCTCCTGGATCGCTGTTCACATACGGACACCGAAACCCCTTCCGGACAGCGGATGTTGGCCGTTCGGCCGTAACAGATTGAAATAAATCGTGGAATCCGGAACGGATAGTGGAACCTGAAGTGCTCCCAATACGTACTTACGCAGTATCAGGGTGCCTATGCAAAAGCTTCTTTCCGATCTCAAATTCGCGTTTCGGCAACTCAGCAAGTCCCCGGGCTTCACTGCGACCGCGGTGCTCATGCTGGCCTTCGGCATTGGGGCGACGACGGCAATCTTCTCCATCGTGGAGGGCGTTTTGCTGCGGCCGCTGCCATTTCCCGATTCCAGCCAACTGGTGGTGCTGTCCGATCGCATTCAAGGGGCCGATGTCGGCGGCAATGGGGAAGCCGGGGTCACCGTGCCGGATATCCGTGCCTACACGCGCGATACCCATTCCTTTGCGGCGCTCGGCGGATATCAATACGCGGGCTATGAACTTTCCGGCAATGGTGAGCCCGCGCAGGTAAGTGCAGCGCGGTTGACTGCGGGAGTGTTTTCCGCGCTGGCCGTTGCCCCCAGCTGGGGCGGGTGTTTACCGACGAGGAGACCGAACACAGCCAGCAGGTTGTGGTGCTGAGTTATGCAACCTGGAAGACCCGCTTCCATGGCGACACGCCAGATTCTGAATACCAAGGTCCTGTTGGATCGCAAGCCCTATCTCGTCATCGGCGTGATGCCGCGCAATTTCGAATTTCCTTTGAACTCCGGGCAACTGAACCGCACCGAGCTGTGGGTTCCCCTGAGCTTCACGCCCGAGGAACTGACCACCGCAGCGGCAGCTAACTGGAGCTACCAGATGGTGGGCCGGCTTAAGCCGGGCATCTCTCCGTCACAGGCGCAGAGCGATGCGCAGCGGGTCGCGCAGGAAATTATGCGCAACTTCCCGGCAGACATCGCGAGCCTGCGTATCAGCTCGGTGGTGCGGTCCCTGCAGGAGGAAACGGTCGAGCAGTCGCGTCCGCTGTTGCGGACTCTCTTCCTGGCCGTCGCGGTGGTGTTGCTGATCGCCTGCGCCAACCTGGCTGGGCTTATGCTGGTGCGCGCGATTCGTAAACAGCGGGAAATCGCGGTGCGCCTGGCGCTCGGTGCGAATACGGCGGCCCTGCTGCGGCAGACGCTTCTGGAGAGCCTGGTGTTGAGCGTAAGTGGTGGCATGTTGGGATTGGCGCTGGCCGCGGCTCGCGCTGCGTATCGGCAAAAGACTGCTGCCGGAAAGCCTGCCGCGCATTAGCGAAATCGCGTTGAACTGGAAGGTGGCGGGGTTTGCCCTGCTGCTTGCGGTCATTACGGGGTTGCTTTGCGGCTTAGCTCCGGCCTTTGCCGCTCTGCGCACCAACGTCAACGGCACCTTGAAAGAAGGCGGCCGCAGCGGTTCGGCGGGCGGTGGCCATGCGCGTTTGCGCTCCACGCTGGTGGTGGCAGAGATCGCCATTGCCCTGGTTCTCTTGACGCGCCTCCGGGCTGCTGCTGCGCAGCTTCGAAAAGATGCGCTCAGTCGATCTCGGATTCAGGCCCCAACACGTCACCACCGCCGCTTATTCGCTTGCCGCAGAAACAATACGCGACACAGCCGGCCGTGGACGCGTTTAACAAGGAGCTGCTGCGCCGTCTGAGGGAGCTTCCGGGCGCGCAGAGCGCAGGTCTCACCAGCTTTCTGCCCGCTTCGAACAACAACAATAACCAGACCTTCGTTGCCGAGGGCTACGTGGCGCCGAAGGGCGAGGGCATGAACCTGGCCACCGTCGCTCAAGTGGTCGGCGACTATTTGCCGGCGATGGGGATTCCGTTGCTGCGTGGACGCTTCTTCACCGATGCGGATAAGGCGGGCGCGCAATTGGTAGTGATCGTCAATCGCAAGCTGGCGCAGCACTATTGGCCCAATCAGGACCCGATTGGAAAGCGCCTGCGCATCGGCACGCAGGAGATGAAGACTCCCTGGATGACCATTGTGGGTGAGGTCGCAGACATCAAGCTATCTTCCCCGGACGAGCCCACGAAGGAGGAGTATTACCTGCCGGTCGACCAGTTGGAAGAGGTGTTCGGCTCGCTCGCTTCTCCAGACGACTTGAATGGCAATGGCGGCTACATCGTATTGCGCTCTACCTTTCCACCGGAACAAATGGAAAATGCTTTGCGCGCGGCGGTGCGGGCGATCGATCCGCAACTGCCACTGACGCAGGTGCAAACCATGGAGCAGGCCGTCTCTGAGACCGAAGCGCCTCGCCGGTTCAATACAGTGCTTGATCAGCAGCTTTGCCTTTGCTGCCGTGTTGTTGGCGGTGCTCGGCATCTACAGCGTCATCGCTTTCTCGGTCGCTTCACGCGAGCAGGAGATGGCCATTCGCATGGCTCTCGGTTCGCAACGGTCCGGAATCATGCGCCTGATTTTGATCTCGGGCGCGAAGCTTGCGGCCGTTGGATGTGTACTGGGATTGGTGGGCGCGACCGCCAATTCGGCGCTGCTCCGATCCTTGCTCTTTGGCGTAAGCCCGTTTGATCCGGTTGTGCTTACATTGGCCGCGGCTGCTGTGCTGCTGTTGGCCGTGATCGCATCTACGCTGCCGGCGCTTCGCGCCGCCTCGATTGATCCCATGCAGGCTTTGCGCGGCGAGTAGGCAAATTAGGCAAAAGAGGGCACGACTTTAATCGTGCGGTGAAGGCGCGAAAAAGTGGAGGGCCTTAGAGTCTGCGTGAGAACTCCAAAATTTGGGAAGTCCGAAGGGCGCACCGCAGATCCCTCCGCTGCGCTACGCTCCGGTCGGGATGACAAGGAAGGGCTAGTTCGTTAGTGTAAAATTTGCGAATGGGATGGAAAGATCATCCTTTGTCTATCCGATTCTTCCAACGCAGATGGAAGAAATGCCTTCCCCTTTGTCATCCCGACCGGAGCGCAGCGTAGTGGAGGGATCTGCGGTGCGCCCTTCGGACTTCCCAAATTTTGGAGTTCTCGCGCAGACTCTAAATCCCCGACTTTTTGGCGAATGGCACGACTAAAGCAATAAGCTGGTTGCCGAACCCGAATCTGGTCTTCCAATACCGCGTTTCCGGCAGGGTGCCCGCAACAGACCGTCGCTCGGGAGGGCGGCTACAGCATGCAATTCATTCTTGGAGTCATTCTTTTCGTGGTTGTCATCGGGGCGCTCGACGCAGGTTTACCCTGGCCGCGTTGTGGATCGCAGGGGACTAAACAATGATCGCAGGACATTTCGGATTTGCCGCATTAGCCAAGTCACGCGAACCGCGCGTTCCTCTTTGGTCCCTCATGTTGGCAACCGTATGGCTCGATATCGTTTTTGTCCCATTATTTGTGATGAAGATCGAAACGTTGCAACCTGTTCCCGGTCTTCATGGTGGGTATGGGGAAAACATCATCCATGCCGATTACACGCACTCCTTGGTTGGCGCCTTGCTACTTTCCCTGGTCTTTGGTCTCATCTTTGGCGTGCGCTGGGGTAGGCGCTGCGCCATCGTCCTGGCCTTCATCTCTTTTTCCCATTGGCTGCTTGATCTGGTCGTCCACCGTCACGACATGCCTATCCTGCCCGGTAATTATGGCAACCTCCCCAGGCTCGGATTCGGTCTATGGCAGTTCAGGACAGCGTCAGCTTTGGTGGAACTTCTTCTGGTGATTCTGGGTGCGTGGTGCTACTGGCAGGCAGCAAGCGTTGTCACTGCCGCTGCACAAAGGGGCCGCACCCGGGCAATGATCACTGCGGTGCTCATTTTTCTTTGCGGCGTAATCATTCTCGCTATGGACTTCACCGGATAACCGGAATGAAGGGTACGAGCTTCAGCTCGTACATAACCCTCGCACCCCCCGATAGGCTTTAGCCTCCGAGGAAATTCTTTCCCCCAGTCCCTCAGCGGCTAAAAGCCGCAATCGTTTTGCGCTGATAACGGACGGCCTGAAGGCCGTCCCCTTCACAACCTCAACTCACTTTTGTGTCACTTTTTGTAGAGCCAGGAATTTCTCCATATGTGCCTCTGCCAAATCAGGTTTATTCAGCTTCCGGTATAGCCTTGTCAGGAGGAAATGAATCTCCGCATCGCCGGCGTTGACCTCCGGTAAAGTCAGGGCCAGTTCTCCTTCAAGCGCGGCATTCTCGAAATCTCCCTCATGTTCCAACCCCTTTGCCAATACATAGTGCGCATCGCGGGATCTGGGATCGATCCCGATCGCTCGCCGCTCTTTCTCAATACCGTCCTGCGCCCGGCCCAGGGAAATCAGTAATCTTCCATAGGCGACGGCAATCTCTGCGCTTTGCGGCGAACTCTGTGGAGAAAGGTTCTCTGCCTGCTGGTAGAACTCCAACGCTTTGTTCTGATCTCCCAGAGCTTCGTGGGTCATCGCGAGATAGAACGCGGGTAGCGGGCTATTGGGAGAGAGTTTTTGGGCTGCCTGAAGGGGTGAGATCGCCGGCTTAAAATCATTTTGCTCGTAGAGAAGCGCCCCGAGATAGAACTGCGCCTCTTCAGACGTTGGATCGACCGTAATGGCCGTAATAAGACAGCTTTTGGCAACGTCCGGACGATGCGCAAAGCTGGCTAACCGAGCCTTGAGGACAAGAGCCGGAACCATGGAAGGGTTTTCGTGCAGGGCAGCATTGACTTCGCTCGCTGCCTCGGACAACTTCCGTTGAGCGAAATCCTGTTTTGCCTGCTCGTAGTGTTCCGTTGGGCCGATTGCGAGCTGGATTGCGAGAAGCCAGATCATAGAAGTTCAGCCGCTACGTTGTACGATTGTCAGGATCTGATCGGCCATCACATGATGAAGCACTTGCTTCGAGCCAGTGGGCCACATGAGTTCAATTCGGTCCACAACCGTCGCATTCTGTAAGCCGAAGTATACCCGCTTGTCACTGGACGAATTGTAGCCCACGGCTGTCGTGGCCTCGTTATACTGAACGCCATTCGCCGTCGTTATTTTCACCCGTGTTCCTAATCCATCCCGATTGTCGGCCACGCCAACCAGCTTCAGAATGATCCAATGATTATGATTCTGAGTCCGATTCATGAGCAGCTGGGGCTCTCCGTTAAGCACTGTCACGACAATGTCGATCTTCCCATCGTTGTTTAGGTCACCGAATGCGGCGCCGCGGTGCGCGGCCGGAACGGAAAAACCTGCTCCCGCCTCTCCACTCACATCCTTAAACCTCATGCTGCCGAGATTGCGGTAGAGAAAATTGGGAAGTGGGTAAGGCGTATGATTCACCTCCATGGAATTGTCGAGAATTGCGGAACCGGCAGCAAAAATATCCTTGTTCCCGTCGTTATCGAAATCGAAAATTCCTGTTCCCCACGCAGTGAAACGGGTTGTCATCGCAGCGATGCCACTCGTCTCTGTGACGTCTTCAAATTGACCTTTTCCCCGATTGCGATACAAGGGAAAGCTGTCCCGGTACATCGCAGTGAGGAAGATATCGGGCATGCCGTCATTGTCGATATCGCGAAAATCAGCCCCCATACCGGCAACCGCCTTGCCGTTTTGGTTGTAGGCTACGCCGGCCAGGAGTGCGACCTCTGTAAATGTCCCATCGCCATTGTTGTGCAACAGAAAATTTGGAATGGAGTCGTTGGAAACAAAGATGTCGGTGAACCCATCGCCATCATAGTCAGCAAACGCGACCCCCATGCCTTTGCCCAAATATTTTGAAATACGCGAAGGCTGCGAAACGTCGGTGAATGTGCCATCACCATTGTTGCGATAAAGGATATTCGGTGTTCCACGATATTCATTGGGAGAGCAATAATCAACGATGTTGCCCGTCTCGCAATTGTGGGCCGTGGAAAGGGAATAGTCCAAATAATTCACAACAAACAGGTCGAGCAATCCGTTGTTGTCGTAATCAATCCATCCTGCCGCGACGGACCACGGCTTGCCCTGTTTCAGAACACCGTTGACGCCCGCTTTCTCCGTTCTATCCGTGAAGGTACCGTCTCCATTGTTATGAAAGAGTTGATTGCGGTTAAATCCGGTCACATATAGATCGACAAATCCGTCATTGTCGTAATCACCTGCCGCCACTCCCATGGAGTAGCCAACACCAGCTAAACCGGCCTTTTCCGTGACATCGGTGAAGGTTCCGTCTCCATTATTGCGAAACAGCTTGTTATGGAAGCTGGAGTTGCTCTTTTCCAGGGACGGGATTTCTGCGCCATTCGTAAAGAAGATGTCGAGGAGTCCATCATTGTTGTAGTCGAAAACCGCGACCCCGCCCGTCATGGTCTCAATGGAGTAGCGCTGGGGACTCACGCTATTCTTCAAAACGAAATCTATTTTGGACGCCTTGATCGTGTTCTCGAAGACAATTGCCGAGTCAGCAGATTGCAAGACGGGCAAGTGCATCGAGAATGCACTGAATCACCACTGCTGAGCGCAGCCACGCCTCTTACAAACTCACGTCGAGTGATCGCCAACTTCGTTGTGCCCCACCCATACTACTCCTGTCGCCGCGAAGCACGTCTCCACTTCTATGCCCGAATAAAACAGGGCGGATGAATTCATCCGCCCTGTGGGCTGAGTTCCCGTGAAAGTGGCGCTCAGAATTGGAATCTCGCGACAAACTCTCCACTTCTCGGAGCGTAGTTTCCGCCCGCGCCGGAGATGCCGTCTCCGAAGAAGCCGAAACCGTTGGAAATGCTTCCGTCGCTGGCATACTGATTAGCCTGGAAAGGATTCGACGTGTTGTTCAGGTTAGGATAAGCCCAGCGGTTGAAGACGTTGAAGAAATCCGCCCGTAGCGAGAACGTCATATTCTCCTTGATTGGGATGACCTTGCCCAGGCCCAACTGCTCGCTGGGATATCTCGGCCCACGATAATCGCCGTAGAACGGCTTGGAATTGGCATAGGTTCCGGGGGCCGGGTTTGCCCACGCAGCGGGGTTGAGAAAGAACGTAGTCCGTGGGTTCCCGCCGTGGCTGTTGAGGCTATGCAGGAAGAGCTTTTGTCCCGGAACGCGGTTCGCCCAAACAGCATTCCCAAAAGTCACCGAAGTTAGAGTGCTCGTCGAATTCGGCGTCTGGATGGGAAAACCGCTCTGGTAATGGAAGATGCCGTCGGTCGTCCAGCCCGAAAGCAGCATGCGCCTCCATCCGCTTTGCGAGAAGCTGAATCGCGGCACCTCATAGTTGAAGTAGAAGTTCAGCATTTGCGGTTGGTCGATCGTCTCATAGGACTTCGCGCTCTTGGGTGGCGCGCTCGGATCCTGTATCGGCATCGTCGTAAGAAAAGTCGGTTGGTTGGTAGAGGCCACTGTTCCCAGATTCTTCGACCACGCATAACCAAGGCCGCCTGACAATCCGTTGTTGAGCCGCTTGGTCACCTTGATTTGAAATGAGTCATACCACCAATTGCCATTGTGCTCATAGTAGTCGCCGATGCCACCGAATTGCGGGTATGGCCGTAACGCCTGGGCCAGGGTGGCTCCGGATGGGAAAGTCGCGTACGGAGCCGTGAAGCCTCTTGCCGCCACGGCGGGAGAAGAGATCGGCTGCGTCAGCAGGTTGAAGTCCGCAGGGTCGGCAACGTTCAAGCCGTATTTCTTCGCGAGGATCGTTGGAGTGAGCTCGTTCGTCGTATTCGTCAGTCCGTCGGAATTGAGCCAAACACCGCGGTTGTCGATGAAGGATAAATTCACCGTCAGATTGTTTATGACCTCGCGCTCAACTCCAATGGTTGACTGCTGGAAACGTGGCTGACGACCATTATTGGGAACAATGAACGACGGCGGCGAGTTCGTCTGACCGATATTCGGGAAGGCGCCAGGGTCGAAATGAGTAGCAGTGATTGCGGCCGGGGAGTACGGTATGCCATTCGAAAGCTGGCCGGCGGCGATGCCAAACGAAGGACTGGTCAAAAATACCTGGTTGAAGCCAAATCCCTGGTTGCTATAGATTTCCTCATTCATGAAGAGCTGCGGGCCGGAATAGAATCCATACCCCGCATGGATCACGGTTTTTGGAGTCACCAGATAATTGACGCCGAGACGAGGCTGAATCATCCAGGGATAGAGCTTCTCAAAGGTGCAGTTGCAACGCCCCGCCCCATACCCCTCGTATTCGGTTCCACCAGGCAAACCCCCAGCTGACGGATTCAGGATAGTGGGGCTAAATTGCGTTTCCCGCAAATGCTGTTCCCGCTGCATCTGTTCGAGATCCCACCGCAGTCCATAGTTCAGGGTTATTTTGCGCGTGAGCTTCCAGGTATCCAGCGCGTAAAACCCGGCCTCCATGCGGTGAAACCATTGAATGTTATCGTTCCCGATGCTTGCGCCGCCCAGTTGGCCAAGAGCGAAGCTCGCGAAACCGTCGCCCAGGCTGGCGCCATAAAGGTTTTGGCCCGAAGACGACGGCAGAGACGTCTGAGCGGTACCAAAACCGTAAGAACCGGCCGATAGGTCGTTGTGCGTGCCAAACAGCTGATGACGGAAATCGCCGCCGAATTCGAGAGTGTGGCGCCCGTGGATCCAGATCGCGGATTCAGTGTTGTAATAGTTGTCGTCAATGAACGGAGCGTTGTTGATTCCTAGTTGCGGAACGTTCTGACGGTTGACGGTCAGCCCGGAGAAGGTCGGGAAGGTGTTCGCAGCGCCGCCCGGCATATTTGCCGCCGTGTTCAACCCAAGCGTCGTCGCCTTGAAGTTCTGCACTGCCGAATTCTGCAGGGCGTCGTGGCGCGTAAAGTCGAATCCAGCGTGGAGTATAAGATTCGTCGTGGCCGTGTAATCCGCATTCAGATAGAGTTGCGGGGCGGGCGTCATGTTCCAGCGGGTCGAGGCTCCCACGCCGTTAATGCCGTCCGCCGCATTGTCTTTGTTGGAATACTCGAGGATGCCATAACCCGACAAGTGCCATTTCTCACCAATCGTGTGATCCATCTTGATGCTCGACAGGTACTGGTACTTGTTGTTCGGCTGCAGATTGGGGTAGTTGTTGGTTAGATCGTTGGCCGTAGGCCCGGATGGGGCAGGCATGTAGGCAAGGGCCTTCTGCGCGACCGGATCCCAGGTGCTGGGATCGCCGATAAAGTTGTTCGGGAACGGATCGCGGACCACTGCGGTCGAGCCATCGGTGCAGGTTGCCGTTCTGGTCGTCGCCGGGTTGTAAACTGCGCCGTTGATCATCGGCCGGCCAAGGCAATCCACGACCGGGGCTCCGCTGGCGTCCACAATGGGACCGAGCAGGAGAGAGCTCAGGTCGCCTGTGCGGTAGGCTGCTGTGGGAACCGTAATGGTCCCATTGTTGAGGGTTTGCGTGTTGTGGTACTCCTCGTACGCAAAGAAGAAAAAGGTTTTATTGTGGCCGTTATAAACGTGAGGAATCACCACCGGGCCACCGAAAGAGCCGCCAAAATCCAGCTCGCGCTGCACCGGGTTATACTTCTGGCCGCTTGAGGTGTAGTTGAAGGGCTGTCCGGCGTCCAGATCCTCATTCTCAATGTAGCCGAAGGCGGTCCCGTGCACCCGGTTGGTGCCGGATTTCGAGGTGTAATTGAAAATTCCGCCGCCGGACTCGCCAAATTTAGCGGAATAGTTGTTGATCATCACGGATTCTGAGCTGAGCGACTCGACCGAGGGCTGTACCTCATCGGAGATGGCGCCTTTGACGGCCGAGGTGTCGTCCAGCCCGTCCATAAAGACACGGTACGTGGTTGCCGGCGAGCCGCTTACATGGATGTTATTCCACCCGCCTGCGATGGTTCCCGGTACCAGGGAGGCAAACCCCATCGGGTCGCGTATAGCTCCGATCCCGGTGATGTTGATCGGAAGCTCATTCAGGTCCCTGGTGGTGACCTCGACGTTGTTCTGTACGCTATCGGTTTGCAGCAAGGGAGCGTTCGCCGTTACCGTAACCGACGTCGTGGCTTGCCCGACCGTCAATTGGAGGTCGATGGTTGCCGTCTGTCCAACCGAAACCGTGATTCCGTTACGGATCAGCTGGCTAAATCCCGTTGCGACGACCGTAACGTTATACTCGCCTGCGGGCAGCTGTGGGACCGTATAGCCTCCCGCACCCGTCGAAACGGTAGAGTTCTGAGTGCCCATCGCGGTGTTGGTTACGGTTATCCTGGCTCCCGCTACGACGGAACCGGATGAATCGGTGACAACTCCCGATATACCGCCGCGATCAAGTTGCGCAAAGCACAACTGGTTCCCGCAACATAGGACCACGAATATCAGGCCCAAATGGATGAACTTGAGCAGGCTTTTGTCAGCGCAACCTAATCTTCCTGGTGTCATATACCGCCTCCCAAAAACGCAAGATGATAGAAAACGTGTCTTTCTGTGCGAGTAATTTCCCACATTCACAGTCGCCGAGAACCCTATAGGCTCATGGAATGAGCTGGCAACGTTACGGAGGCGCTCTAACGTAACCGCATCTTATTGAAAACAAGGCTGCTGCAGAGCCCGTTCGGCCTAACGGTTAACTGTGCAACGTTAGTCATCAGGCAACGGGGACCGCAGGCTACCAAACAAGCCCGATTGGCGCGTTCACCGGTCCCCTAAGGTGGGTTAGACAAACGATTGCGCGGCTCAGGATCGGGAAATCAACCTGCAACCGCATCGGAGGAGATAGACGGGTGCCCCACGTTCGCCAAAGCGTACGTGGGCCGAAAACGAAGGGGCGCAGCCCATCGACCGCTCTCGCTGGATCGACAGCCCGATTCAAATCGTCGGTCCCACGGCTCAGGATTGGGAGATCAACCTGCAACGAATCATGGGATACCACAGCCTTCGACCAGCGTATTTTGGAGCCTGTTAGGAAGCCACATCGGAGGAGATAGACGGGTGCCCCACGTTCGCCAAAGCGTACGTGGGCCAAAAACGAAGGGGCGCAGCCCATCGACCGCTTTCGTTGGATAGACAGACACATTCAAATCGTCGGTCCCGCGGCTCAGGATTGGGAAATCAACCTGCAACGAATCATGGGGTGCCCACATCTCGCTCGTTTTTCGCGAGATGTGGGATACCACAGCCTTCGACCAGCGTATTTTGGAGCCCGTTAGGAAGCCACGTCGGAGGAGATAAACGAAGGAGCTCAGCCGTCGACCAGCTCTCGATGCCTTTACCAACCAACCCTGATTATTCGTTCTTGAGAGAAGCTATCGGGTCCAGCCCAGCAGCTCGCCGAGCCGGCAAATAGCTCGCGCCCAGGGCGACCACCGTCAAAACCGCAGCTGCTATCCCCAGGATCCCAGGGTCACGCGGCTTCAACCCAAACAGCAGCGTGCTCGCCGCGCTTGCGGCGGCGAGGGATAACCCCGCGCCCAGAGCCAGACCCATCATCAGCAGCGTCGCTGCCTTCCGCAGAATCATCGCAGTCACATCCGCGCGCCCCGCCCCCAGCGCCATCCGGATGCCGATCTCGCTCGTACGCTCCGCCACCGTGTACGACATCACCCCGTACAGCCCGATCATCGCCAGCACCACGGCGAGCACGCCGAAAAATCCCGAGAGTGTCGCCAGCAGCCGCTCGGCCAGCAGCGACTGCCGGATCTGATCCTCCAGCCCTTCGAAATCGAAACTGATTCCTGAGCTCACTTCACGCATCGTGCGCCGGATCGCCGCCTCAACCGTCTCCATCGGCAGGGTTGAACGTACCAGCACCTGCACCGAGTTGTCCGCGTCCTTGTCCTGTGTGAGGTCAAGATAGGCAATCGCCTCAGTCGGACGCCGGATATGATGGTATTTCGTGTCCTGCACCACACCGACAATCTCGTTCACTTCCTCCGGGCTCGTCGGAGTAGCCTCCCGCCGGAACCTCATCCCGATAGGATTCTCACCCAGCCCCAGCCGTCGAGCGAACGCCTCATTGACAATCGCCACCCGCGGGGACTCGGTCGTGTCGCCCTGGTTGAAGTCGCGTCCGGCCAGCATCGGAATGCGCAACGTCTTGAAATAATCCGGGCTCACTGAGCTGAAATTAGAATCTTTCCGCTGTGTGCCGTCGCGCCCGTCAATCCAAACTGTGTTGCCCCAACCGTTGCCGCTCAGGGGAACGATATTCGTATCGGCTGCCGCATCCACCCCGGGAATGGCCCTTATCCTGTCGAGCAACTCCCGATGGAACGCTACGCGACGCTCCACTGGAATCTGCAGCCGGGTAAAGTCCAACCCGGCGATCAGCACGCCCTTTGCCTGAAACCCGGGATCGTCCGTCAGCAGATTCCGCAGGCTCTCGGTGAACAACAGGGCACTGAAGAGCAGCATCAGCGACAACGCCACCTGCGACACCACCAGCGCGCCGCGAAATCCCAGCCGCCCGCGGCTCGCTGTCATTCCTTGCCCCCGCCCGTTTTCATCGCTGCGCCGGGAGCGGTGCGCGATGCACGCAGCGCCGGAGCAAGCCCGAACAGCACGCACGCCGTCAACGATACCCCGAGCAGAAACGCGAACACCCGCCAATCCTGTTTAAAGTCCAGAGAAATCGAATGGTTCGTGGTATTGAGAAACGCGACCAATCCCCGGCTCAACGTGCGTGCCAGCACTGCGCCGGCCACCGCGCCTGCCAACGACAGCAGCAGGCTCTCCGACAACACCTGCCGGATCAACCTTGACCGCCCAGCGCCGATCGCCAGCCGCACCGCCATCTCCCGCTCCCGCGCGCTGGTCCGCGCCAGCATCAGGCTGGCCAGGTTTGCACACGTAATCAGCAGTACCAGCCCGGAGATTCCCAGCAAAAACTGTAGCGGATCTGAATATCTCTCACGCAGCATCGACACACCAGCCGCCGAAGGTGCGGCCGTCAGCTTCATCGCGAGATAGTCCTTCACGCTCTCCTTCGGATAATCCGGCCGGAGCGTCTCAGCAAAAATCGCGGGCGAGGCTGCTCCAAGGTGCGCGGCCACTCGTTCGAGCGGCCACGAAGGGTCGAGCCTTCCGATCACCGAGAGCCACCACTGAGTACTCCGGTCCAGCCTGTTCGTTGTTTCCATGAATGGCTGCGAGCATACCGGCAAGGCTACGTCGAAGCTCTCCCCTACAGTCACGCCGAAGAAGCTCGCCGGGGTCACGCCGATCACCTCTACCGGCTTGTCGTTGAGCATCAGCTTGCGCCCCAGCGCCGGCCCGCCCCCGTACTCCTGCTGCCAGAAGCCATAGCTGATCACCGCGCCCGGCAACCCGCACCCGCGGCGGTCGTCCTCCGCCGTAAACACCCGCCCCTGGATCGGCCTGACCCCGAGAACGTTGAAGAAGTTGCCGCTCACCCACAGCCCGTTGGCGAAGCGCGCGTCGCCGCCGGAGTCGCGGCTGAAACCGGTGTCCCTCCATGCGGCAATTGACGAGAAACCCTGGTGATCCCCGCGCAGCTTCTCCCAGATCGGATTTGTGACCACCGGATATGCACTGACATGGTTCCCGCGTGCATTGTCCCCATCGACAACCCGCACCTCCGCCAGTTCCTGCGGATTCGCCACCGGCAGCGACTGCATCAGCACGGCATCCAGAAGCTCAAAGATCGCAGTATTCGCACCGATGCCCAGCGACAACGTCGCAATCGCCGCGAGCGTGAACCCGGGAGACTTCATCAGCCGGCGCAATGCGTATTTCAAATCCTGCCCCGCGCCCTCCAGCCACTTCCACCCCCACGTCTCGTGGGTCACGTCCTTCACCAGCGGCACATTGCCGAACTCTCTGGCCGCCGCCGCTCGAGCCTCCACCGGAGTCTCGCCACGCTCCACGCGGTCACGCGTGGCCATGCGCAGATGCGCCTCAATTTCCTCGTCGAGATCGCGCTTGCGCCGTGCGAACAACCGCCACCAGCTCATGGCTCAGCACTCTCCAGCTCGCCGGTCATAATCGCGCCAATCGCCGCAACCATCTGCTGCCAGCGGTCGTGATCGGACGCAAGTTGCTTCTTTCCCGTCGCGGTAATGCGGTAGTATTTCGCCCGCTGGTTGCTCTCCGTCTGCTTCCACTCCGACCGCACCCATCCTTGCCGCTCCAGCCGGTGCAGCGCGGGGTACAGGGACCCCGTCTCCACCTGCAGGACTTCTCCCGATCGGATGCGAAGCGCCTGGGTGATGCCGTATCCGTGTTGGGGGCCCCACTGCAGTGTCTGCAGAATCAGCATATCGAGCGTGCCCTGAAGCAGCTCGATCCGGTTCTGATAGGGAGTCCGCTTTTCCTTGGGGGTGGTCATAGACGTAGTCACTCTACTCCCACGTGCAGTAGAGTGTCTACACCCTATCGCGCACGGTTGTCTGTCATGGAAGGGTCGCCGTCCCCTTTGTCATCCCGAGCGAAGCCGAGGGATCTGCGGTTCAGCGGACCCGTCCTGGGAATGTTTTTCGACAGCTGTAGCCTCTCTACTCCCAAACGCAGTAGAGCGTCCACAGTCTATCGAGCGCTATTCTCTGTCATGGAGGGCGGGGCATCGCCCGGAGCGCTTCCCCAGCTGCGATTCGGTTTGTCCCCCATCTCCAGGATCAGCGTTCCTCCGCCGGCTATCTCAGCATGCGAGAACCACGGCTTGTCGAGCGGTTTGCCATTGAGCCGGGCCGATTGAATGTACTTGTTCTGTGCTGAAACCTGATTAGCGACGATAGCGAACTCTTTCCCGTTGCCCATCCGGACGATCGACTTGGCAAAAATCGGGCTGCCGATCTCATAAACCGGGCTTCCCGGACATACCGGATAGAAGCCCAACGCGCTGAGAACATACCACGACGAGGTAGCCCCGCCATCATCGTCGCCGGGAATGCCCAGGGGGCCATCTCCGTACCAGACATCCAGTAACTGGCGGACGCGCTGCTGCGCCTTCCACGGCTGTCCGGAGAAGTCATAGAGATAAGGTATGTGGAAGCTCGGCTCGTTTCCCTGCGCGTAAAGACCCACCAGGCCGGTCGCGTCCGGAAACTGGGCGAGGAATTCATACTTCGATGTGCCGTATTGCTCGACAAAGAGACGATCGAGCTTCCTGTTGAAAGCATCCCGACCGCCCATCAGGTGAATAAGACCCACCGGATCATGTTGGACGCTGAAGGTGTAGAGCCAGCTGTCCACTTCCGTGAAATAATCGCGGCCGCCCTGTCCGCCGCCGAGTTTGGGATCGAAATCCGCAACCCATTCTCCATCTGCACTCCTCGGAGCCATGAACCCAATCCGGGGATTGAAGACGTTTTCGTAATTGTGAGCCAGCTTGGTGAAGTAAGTTGCATCAGCCTTTTTTCCCAGCGCGACGGCCAGTTGGGCAACACACCAGTCGTCGTAACTATTCTCGATCGTGACTGAGACGGCCTGCCGGCGCTCGGGCGTCACCTCCGCCACGGTTTCGCTCTCTCCCTTGGCCAGGGCAGGGAAGAATCCCTTTTCAAAAAAAACTTGATCGAGACTGGTCAGCGGGCCTCGGCGCCACGGTACCATCGTGGCTTCCGTCGCGTTCTTCCGCATGGCCGCATAAGCCTGCTCCACGTCGAAGTCGCGGTAGCCTTTGCTATAAGCGTCGAGGATAAAGGATGCAGCGTGATGGCCGATCATGACTGCCTGCTCCCCCGCCGGAGAGGGAAACGAGGGCAACCACCCGCTTTGCTCATACATGCGCACATAAGATTCGATCATGTCTTGCTGCTGTGGCGAATCCAGCAACAATTGCAATGGATGCAGGGAACGATAGGTGTCCCAGAGGCTGTCATCCGTGTAGAAGTCGTGTCCCTGCGCGGCATGAACAGTATGGTCATACCCGCTGAAATACTTGCCGTCCTCGGTGATATCGGTCATGCGTCCCAACGACCGGTAGAGAGCCGTGTAGAAAATGGTTCGTTGCCGCTCCGTGCCGCCGGCAATAATGACTTGGCTGAGCGTGTCGTTCCAGACCGATCTCGCTTTTGAGCGGACCTGTTCGAATGTCCACTTGGGGATTTCGCGCTCAAGGTTGCGGCGGGCCTGCTCCTCGCTGATGTAGGAGACCCCCACGCGGACCTCGATCTGCTCTCCATCGGATGTCGCAGTGTCAGTAACAAAGCCGATGCTGTCGCCAGACTGCTTCGGCTTCTGCGTAACTTCATCTTTGACCCAGGTGCGATACACGGAAAACGGTTTGGAGAACTCCGCGTAAAAGTACTCCCTGGTTTGTCCCGCATTGGCTGCAACGTCTGTGATGAGGCCTGTTATTCTTTCGCTTCCCTGTACAGCCGTCTCTCCAACCACCGTAAGCTCGGAGTCCTTCTTCATGCTCAACGCCAGGTGTGCGTGCGCGCCGGAGGGAAACGTAAAGCGGTAATAAGCCGCCTCCTTGCTCGGTGCCACTTCGGCCTTGATTCCCCAGCTTTGCAGGTCCGCCTCATAGTAGTAAGGAGTGGCAATCTCGAAGTCGTGGTCAAAATCGGAGGCGTAGTCTTCTGCTTTGCAGCTGAGGGGGCCGGTGGATGCCATCAACATCGCTGGCCCGACCGGAAATCCATAGATCTTGTCGGCCAGATAGCGGTCGGTAATGCCCGGAGTCGTAATGGGCGCCAGACGCATCAGTCCGTGCGGATACTGCACGTAAGGAATCGTAGCGGTAAGCAGCTGACCGATGCCCCCGATGTTTGGAGAGACATAATCGACCGGATCTTTTTGCGAGATCCCCGAAGCGCTGTGATGCACGCAGACTGCCAGCACTGCCATAACGGCGGGTCTCATCATCCATTTCATCGGCGTCTTCCTCATTGAGCGATTGCGTACGGCTAAAGAGTCTGCGTGAGAACTCCGCACTTAGCCCGTAGGGACGTCTGAAACCGTTCCTGTATCGAAACCTTGCCGGGTTTAGCCGACGAGCTTTGGATCGTGAGCTACATGCCTTGTCGAACTCTTCGCTCCGGGTACAGAGGGCTCCCGATATTTGTCCCTCGGTTCGACAAACGTCGCTTGACCGACCCACACTACAGCAGCGTCGATCGTGTTCGCAACGTTACACCGGCCTCCTAACGGGGCTCTATGAGGCTGAAAATAAACCCCCGGCGTTCCGTAAGCAGCACCTAACAGTAGCTACCTGAAGAGGAATGGCTGAAGCCTGCTGTAAACCGGTTCCAATGGAGAACCCAGTATCTGAAGACGATCGCGAAAAAAAACGAAACCGGACGCAGACCTTCAGAGGGCAACCGTCCAACGGACATGACGCTGACACCGAATGCTACAATGGCGCCCTCAGGTCTAATGATGCACATCGCAACTCCAACCGACCCCCGCACATCCGAGACAGGAAAAATTCTAGAGACAGAAAAGGATATCGAGCTTCTCCAGGAGCATTTGCGAGAAGTGATTGCGGGTCCTGCTTTCAAGGCCAGTCAACGTAGCGGGCAATTTCTAAAGTACATCGTCGATCAAGCCATCGCCGGTCACTTCGAATCCCTGAAAGAGCGCATCATCGGGGTAGAGCTTTTTGGCCGTTCCCCAACCTACGATACGGGTGAAGATGCGATCGTTCGGGTCACAGCCAGTGACGTGCGCAAGCGCCTTCTGCAACATTATGGCAAGGATGGTGCGGCCTCCGAGTTTCGCATCAGCTTGCCATTGGGTGCTTACATCCCTGAGATCGCCCGCCGGACACATTCGTCCGCGAATGGCAATGCGCACTTCAATGGAACTGAGCCGGATCGCGTCGCCGAGTTGCCACACCCGAACTTGTTGCCAGGTCTGGTGCACGCTCCTCCCCACGACATAGTGGTCGACTCTTCCGGGCCGGCAGTGCACACCCGAATTCCGCGGCTGTTGTTTATCGCCGCGCTCGGCATCGTTGCTCTGCTAGCGTCTGTCGTGTTTGCCTGGAATCGCTATTCCCTGGTGGACGTCGTCCCACGGTCGTCCCTTTTTGTGGTCGGCGTTTTTCCATTCGCCACATTCCACGCAAATCATTACCAGCGATCCCAATATTGCCGAGATCGACGGCCTCACCGGCGATCAGCTCTCGGTTTCCGACTACGCAAACCACAATTACATACCCGACCCAGGCAAGCTGACTCCAGAGGTCAGCAATCTTTGTCGCAACATCCTGCGTGGAGACAAGGCGGCTGCGGTCGACATGCCCATCGCAGTCTACATCGGGCAGATGGCCCTCGCCAGTTCCAGGGATGTCACCGTGCGCGCTGCGCGCAGCATACAGATTCAAGATCTGGCAAGTGAGAACAATTTCGTCTTCTTAGGCAGCCCGCGCTCCAACCCCTGGTCAGCGTTGTTCAGCGACCAGCTTGACTTTCGGTTTGTGTTTGACCCGAAGATGAAAACGGAATTCATCCGCAATGAACACCCGCGCCCACAGGAACTCTCCACGTATGCACCCACAGCGCCAGGCTGGCAAACGGGTCGAACCTTCGGGACGGTGGCGTTGGTAAAAAATCCGGATCAGGTCGGCCAGGTCCTGCTGATTGCAGGAGCAACGGGCGAAGGCACCGCGGCCGCCGGACGCTTTATCACCGACGTGCCACGCCTGAACGCAACACTGAAGAAGTGTGGTGTTCGAAGCTCCGGCGAAGTGCAGCATTGGCAATTGCTTCTACAATTGAATGCGATGGCGGGAGCGCCAAGCAATGTGGACGTAATCGCATGCCACCTTCTGGATGGCTCCCAGAACCGCTGACGTCACGGCAACGTGGCGATGAGCACTCTCGAAAACTCGCCGCCGCAACGATTCCTGTGGCGATTACAAAGGGAGTTGTCCCTACCACCTTGTTCTTAAGGGTGATTGGTTACACCTGCGAAGAGGAAGGTTTGCTTGGGTCTGCGTATTACGTCAAGACTCTTGCGAAGCATCAACTTTCAAAGATAGAGGCCATGATCAATCTCGACACGCTCGGTTTGGGTCCCACGGAAGTGTGGGTCAACCGGTCGGCCTCTTGGCTGGTAAATGGACTTGTCGTGGTGGCGCGGTCCATGAACTCGCCTATCACGGGAATGGACATGACCGGCGTCGGCGAATCGGATGAGGAGTCGTTTATTGGGGAGAAGGTGTGTACCATCACAGTCCATAGCGTGACTCCGCAAACGCTTCACGTGCTGCATCATCTCGACGACAATCCCAAGGCAATCCATTTCGAGGACTACTACAAGACATATCGTCTCCTCGCTACCTACCTTGCGGTTATCGATGCGGCCACGGCGCCCGCAGGAAACAGTTGTCCGATCAAGCCCCTCTAAGCTCGTCGAAACCGCGCCAAAATTACCGAATTCACATACAATCGCCCAAACAAGGCAACCCATCTCGGGTTGGCCGAGTCTACTCCTGTCAGGAGGTGAATGATGCAGTCGATCCATGACGGACAGTGTGGTGTATGCAGCCATTTTGGTGAACACCATAAGAGTGCTGTACTTGTGAGCATCCTCACCACCAAGAAAGCAGATGAATCGCTGCTGGACGAATGTGGTCATCCCAGACACGCTAGTCTTCATTTGAAGGTGACGCCGATCAGTGGTTGTGACGGGTTTGTTCCCGCAGCGTCAGCCTAGCCAACCCTCTCGAGTTACAGGAACAATAAAGGCCGACCCGCTGGGTCGGCCTTTATTGTTCTTGATCACACTAGGTGATCAGATCACACAGCGGAAGTTGCACCCCGCATGAAGTGAAAGACCACTGAAATCACGGCAAGAATCAGAAGAATGTGGATGAAGAAAGCGGAGACATGAAAGACGAAAAATCCGCCCAACCACAACAGCAGCAGGATAATTCCAAGACCTAGAAACATACGTTTCTCCCTCGTCAGGTAATTTGCGAATTGTTTAGGGGGACACAGTGCGCGCTTCTTTGTTCAAGCGCGCACTCTGTTAGGTGCCTGTGCACTGAAAAGTGTTGTCTTGCCCGTTGCGGAATTCCCGCGAACTTATTTCACGGATGGGCTGTCATCTGCTTTCAAATCACCCAGCGCGTATTGAATGCCGGCCCGAAGGTGTTCCAGCATCGGCGTCATGGCGTATACGCGGTCGCTGTGGCCGTGCCCTTCATAGAACACTCGCCCCTTGCCCTCGCGGCGAATATAGCTCAGGGCATAATCGGCGTCGCTCCGCGGATTCACTTCCTTCGCCTTATCCTCAGCGCTCATCTTGTCGTAGTCGATGCTCGTCAACACATGAACGTTGTGGCGCGAGAACGACTCCTGCACGAAGGTATAAGTCTCGTCGTGGATCTCGAACTCCTTGCCGTGGAACATGGCTGTCAAAGGACTCTTCGGATCGTCGATCTTCACGTAGATCAGTTGCGGATCGGGCCAGTGAAATTTGAAGTAACCGCCAATGAGCTTGTTGAACTCCGGCCATTGCTGAACGGGCTTCGATTCCAGGCCAAGACGACGCGGCTCGACCGGAGGCAACAGGGAATTGAAGTGCGCCACAAAATCGGCGCGGGTGACCTTGCCCGTGTTGCCTGGATCCAACTCTTGGAACCAATCGTTGGCGAGGGCGGTCCACTCCTGCTGGCTGACGGTGCCGTCATTATCTTTGTCCGCGGCCGCGACCAGCCGGGAGGATAAAGTCAACGCCGGCATATTGCGCCCCGTACCGCCGCTCTTTGCCGCGGCTTCACTTGCCAGGCAGTCGGTGTGGTAGGAGTCTGACGCCGCGTGGATGCCGGCGATTCCCTTTCCGCTTCTCACGAAATTTAGAAGCGCCGCACGCCGCGCGGCCGTCACCGCGGGGTCCGGATCGTCCAGAAAGCAGGCAGTCGTGCTGTCCAGGAAGATGGCGTCGTATTTCTTGAGGTTATCGGCATTGATATCCGCCGCATCGTAACTGACGGTTGTCGTCCATAAACCGCCCTGGTTTCCTAATGCTTCTACGGCCTTGGCGGCCAACGGGATCGAGGCATGCACGAACCCACCCGCACCGGTATGCCCCATCACCAGAACCTTCCGCGGGTGCAACGGCTTCGCACCGGGCGTCGTGGGTAAGGCGGCCATCATGGCGTCCACAGCCGTTTGCGATACCGCGATCGGGGTCGAATTGCCCGCAGGGTTGAAGGTGTTGGCTTGCCCCGGCTTGACCGTGGGGGGCGCGGGCAGCACGTTGCTGAGGCCGGCCATGATTTGCGGTTGGCTCAGGGTGCCGCTATGCGTGGTGTCCCATCCGGTAAACCACTTGTTGAAACCAGATTCCAGCTCCGACCGCGTCAGCACCCCATCGTTGTCGGGGTCAAGGGCATTGAACAGCGCGTTCGCCGTCCGTGCGCCTTCCGGTCCTTGTGCCCGTAAGCTTGCGATGCCAATTGCGAGGACCAGAGCAGCCCCAGCCCAGATGCAGGTCATTCCAATTCGTTTGGTTTGTCTCATAAACATGTCGCAATGAGTCTATCGCGGATGTGGGATCTTCGCATCGCGGGAAGGTGTGCGCTAACGGATGTGTTCGGGGCGTACCCCCAGGCCTATGAAACGGGCTGTGGCCCGATGAAAAAGCCGGAATCGGCTGAGCAAGCGGAGCAGAAGGGGAGCTTTGAGCGGCCCAGGCCGGCCTAAATAGCGGTCAAGAAATCCATGAATGGTGGTCTGGAAGGTCTGCGTGATTCGGGTGGGCAGCTCGCGGCGGCTCTGAACACGGGCGAGCAACGCCTCGCTGACGGGCAAATCCCCTGCATGCGTCGCCTGGAGTACCGGAGCGAGGATGCGCGCAGCAGCCACAGCATCCTGAATCGCGAGATTAATGCCGATGCCGCCGACGGGGGACATAGCATGGGCAGCGTCGCCGATGCAGAGCAGACCGGGAAGACACCAGCGGCGCAGGCGGTTTACCTGGACCGGAAGCAGAGAAACCTGGTCCCATGACTGGATCTCGTCGGCGCGAGACTTACCGTCGGGTCCAGGGATGCCGAGGAAGGGAACCAGTGTTGCCAGATCATGGCGGAAGGTCTCTAACCCGGCAGGTTTGATGTGGGTTTCGAGGCTGCCCTTGCGGATGATGTAACCGCACTGAAAGTAGTCTTTCCGATTGATCATCACGATCATGCGGCCAAAGTTCAGATTCCCCAGGGCGGTCTCCGGATCGTCCGAGCGGCGTGACAGGCGTAACCAGAGAACATCGATGGGAGCGCCATGCTCAATCCGCTGGAAGTGCGCCGCGTCGGTCGTCGTAGCGTGGCGGCCGTCACAACCAACGGTGAGCGGCGCTTGAATATCGACAGGGCCGGTCGGGCTTTCGGCGCAAGCGCCGAGAATGTGGCCGGTCTGTGGATCTCTGAGCAGACCGGTGACCTTGTGCTCCATGAGGATGCGGGCATTGGGATATTTGCGCACTTCGGTGGACAGGAAGTCGAGCAGATCCCACTGAGGCATCAGGGCAATGAAGTTGGTGGGCGGCGGAAGCATAGTAAAGTCCGCAATGAGATAGCTGCGGTCGCCGAGTGCGGCGAAGGCATGATCAAACGCCTCATGCTGAACTTGCAGGAGCGCGTCGAGCAGCCCAAGCTCCCGCATGACACGGAGCGTAGCGCCATGAATGGTGTCACCGCGGAAGTCGCGGTTGAAATCCTTGTGCTTTTCGAGCACGATGACTTCGATGCCCTGGCGTGCGAGCAGGAGAGCAAGCACGATGCCGGCAGGTCCTCCGCCCACGATACAGACCGCGGTGTGAAGAGCTTCATCCATAAACAGTAATCCTATCCCAGGGACGAAAAGTGGCCCTCGCGGACGGCATTGCCGTGTGACCTTTCGTGGCGGGTGGGGTTTCAGAGTCCGTCGCCGGACGATCAATCGGGGTTCTTGCTGTGTCTGGTGTGCTGGAAGAGCCGTGAAAAAAAAGAAACCCACCAAGGGTCACAACAAATGCTCGGTGGGTTAAAAGAAGGTTCGCCTCTCTTCTATCTCGTGCGGTCCGGCCGAGGCCAGAGTAATGTAATTGCCTCGCAAACCACGGTGTGAACCTTAGTGCGGCAAGCTTGTTGGATCTGCGGTGCGCCGCTCGGCCTTCCCGAATTCTCAGGCTTGAGCGCAGGGTTTTCACGCAGGGGCTAAAGACACGAAAGCCCGGACCATTTGGCGGGGAGTGGCACGACTAAAGTTGTGCCCTGATACAAAGCAGTCGTTAGAACTTCGAGCAAGTAAACCGCGGCGCATGGCGCCGATTCGAGGATCGTCAAGGCGCCCGGCACGGTTGCTGTCGGGGCTGTTTAGTTCCTAAATTTTTTGAGCGAGGAGATCGCGTTTCTCGCGTACACGAACACGATGAAGCAGACCAGACTTATCGCGAATAGCGACCATAAGACCGTGTCAACTGCTTGAGGACTGTGAAGCTCAAACATAAATGCGGCCTGGAAAAGGATAACTAGAATTGCAGAGGACCACATCGACAAACGCAGCCAAGTCATGACTTGCTCCCTATGGGGGAGGGATACTCACAAGCTTCTCCCTAGGAGGTAAGCGCGGTCAAGTATTTGTTACTTGCGTACCGCGTCCACAGAACTGGCGTTAAGTGGGACTTAAACTCGGTACAGATTGGCTTAACTGGCGGCCTCTTGCCGCCCTGCCGTGGGTTAAGGAGCAGACTGCGCCCCGGTATCCGGATCGAGAATCAAGATCCGGTTAGAGCCGTGCTCCGCGCCGCTCGGGCCGAAGTCGAACAAATTCAGAATGGATCCGGAAATCGCATCGAGAGACTGGTCGCCGATCTGGCCCAGCTGCCAGTTATCTTCAATGAAGCGACTGATCGAAGTCTGATCGGGCCCCGTGTCAGCGACGAACTATTCCTTCGTCGTAGCTGTGGTATCTCACCCTTGCAAAAAGCGGAGAAGTGTGGGCACCTAGTTTGGCGGCATTCCGGGTCCCTTGAGCTTAGTAAGGCACTCTAAGGAATCCCCCCGTGCCGCTCATTCCCGTAATCACTCCGTAATCATTGATAGCGGAGGGCGTGCCGCCTTCCGGAACATCGAACGAGGTGAGATTGCCCTGCGGGTCGCGCACGAAGTTGTGATTACCGCCCATCCCCAGCGGAACCTCATTGTAGGAACCAACAATAGCCCCCAGCTGATTGTATCCAGCGATTTCTGTCTGGAAGCTATTCGGAGGAGCTACCGTCGTGAACACCCCAGCCGCGCTGCGATAGAACACCTGTTCGTAGTCCCCAAAATTGATGAAGAACCCCACGATATCCCCATAGGCATCAATGCCTGTCGGGAAGGTCCCGTTGGGCCCGGCTGACGGATCCTGGAGCAGGGTAATCGTGCCCTCTCGCGTGCGCTCAAAGCCCTGAACCAGGACTGAGGGTGGAGGGCCGATTGGGGTGACGGGCCCTGGGGTCGAACCAACGATGGTCCCAAACAGGTTCAGGCCTTCCGCGCGGCCGCCGGGCTCGAACGTGGTGATCACCCCACGACGAGAACGCACAAAAGCTTCTGGACCATTGGCGGTGAAGTAGACGCCCGCGATCACTCCATAGGCGTTGATGCTGGTGGGATTTGTATTGGTGCTCCCGGAAGGGTCGATCGTCTCGAAACGTCCCCTCTCATCGCGTACGAAGCCATGGGTCACATGGTTCGAGTCCTGGTAGGTTCCCGTGATCTCTCCTCGGTCGTTGATGGCGACAGGCGCGGTGCTGACGCTGCCTGGCGGGTCAAACACGGTCGTCTTGCCAAACACGTCAAGCAGGAACCCGTGCGTTCCTGTTTGGTCGGTGGAGGATCCAGTTATGGTGAAGAAATTGTTGATGGCGGCGGGAACCGTTCGCGTGGCCCCGGGCACCTTGAAGTAAATGTAGAAAGCGCGTGGCGCCTGCGAGGACTGCGCTCGCGCTGCGGCGGATGTGAGTCCCAGGGTGGTGATGACGGCGGCTGTAACCAGACAGGCCTTCACCCGAGTTAACACAAGGCTGGAAAGAAGTTCAGACATGGAAGTGATTTTCCTTATTGTTGAAGTTAGCGACTTATGGCGCTAAGACTTACAACTCGCCATAGTGGCGGGCATAAAAATATCCCACCCTGCTTGGGCTTGTCAATGAAGAGCATCCGCGAGCTGGACTTGAACAATTAAGACCAGCTGCGCCTTCCTGAGATAGACTTGGCTATCTTTATCCCATGCCGGGTCAGACCCGGCGAGAAACTCGGGGCGTTGGCAATGATGAGGCTGCACCAGACCGCCGCTATCCTCACCGCGTTTGTGACTCTCATGGGAGGTTTTTTGGGACTCGCTCAGACCAACACACGGACCAAGGCCTTTTCCGACGAGGGCAAGGCTGCTCTCTCGAGCCAGCTAAGCAGTGCTGTCAGCCGCAGCGACTCGCCCGGCGTCGTCGCCCTTGTCGTGGGCCGCGATGGCGTGCTCTACCAGGGCGCAGCCGGCAAGCTCGACATTGCGCACGACACCGCGATGCCTCTGAACGCCATCTTTGCGATTGCCTCCATGACCAAGCCGGTGACTTCGGTGGCCATCATGACGCTCGTGGAAGAGGGCAAGGTCAAGCTGGACGATCCGGTATCGGCCTATCTGCCGGGCTTTGACCACCTGCAGGTCATCACCAGGTTCAACGAGAAAGACGCAACTTACGAAACGCGGCCGGCCAAACGGACAATCACGATCCGTCATTTACTGACGAACACGTCCGGCTTCGCTTACGGGTTTTGTAACGCGATCGAGTACCGGCTGACGGAGAAGACCAAGAAGAGCCCATGGGAGCTGCCGCTGGTGAACGATCCTGGAGAAAAGTGGAACTACAGCCCCAGCACCGCGGTGCTCGGCATGATCGTCGAGAAAATCTCCGGCCAGACCCTTGAGGCTTACGACCATCAGCACATCTTCGAACCTCTGGGCATGGTGGATACCTCTTACGCTGTGCCAGCCGCCAAACAGTCTCGCGTGCCCACGACGTACACGCGCACCAACGGTACGTTGAAGGAAGAGTCGCGGGGGACGATCCCGGCGACGCCAACCCCTCCGTTCCGTGGTGATGGCGGCCTCTACTCGACCGTTCAGGACTACGGCAGGTTCATGCAGATGCTGCTCAACGGAGGCCACCTGGGGCCGGCAAGAATCCTCAGCGAGCGCTCGGTGAAGATGATGGGCGAGAACAACATCGGGTCCATCTTTGTGGAACTGCAGCCCTCCATGGAACCAGCGCTTGCCAAACCATTTCCGCTGGGCGCCGGTCACGATAAATTCGGCTTCGGTTTTCAGATCGCCTCCAGCAACCCGCAGTATGCGAAGTTTCGCAGCCCGGGCAGTATGAGTTGGGCTGGTATTGATAACACCGAGTTCTGGGTCGATCCTGTGCAGCATATCGGCGGCGTCATGATGATGCAGATGCTGCCGTTCTACGACGATGGAGCCATCCGAACGCTGCGCGACTTCGAGGAGCTGGTATATCGCGACCTGCGATAGTCGGGATGACAATTCATCGTGGAAACCACAGTTAGCGTTCCCAAACAATTTGTCATCCCGACCGGAGCGTACCCGGATTTCCTGCCGCTCTGCACTTGCGGTCATAACGGACGGCCTGAAAGCCGCCCCTTCTAACCAGGGTAGAGTCGCCAAGATATTTCAATTCAAGACTTGAGGCACGACACTATCGAGAATCGTAATGTGTTCCCCGGTGGTGAGAGCGCCTACGCTGGATTGCGTGACCAGTACGGTCGTGCCGGGTACCAGTACCTGGCTCACGGCCTGAAAGAACTCGCGGGGCATGTGGACTCGGTTGAGCGTCGCCTCGTCGAGTTCGCGGCCTTTGTCATCGTCGTGCCCGGGTAGCCCCACATAGATCCAGTGGTTTTTCCCGTCGGGGCCGCGGGTCATGCTGATGACGTGGGATCCTGGATCGTCGTCATTGATCTGGGCCACGCTCCGGCCGATCTCGACACCGTTGCGCAGGACCACGATCCGCTGGTCATGCTTGGAAACAATGATGGTCAGAGGCCCGGTCGGCGCCTTCTCCGGCTGCCAGCGATACTCCTGCGAATCAAGGTGCTGTTGATCTACCTTCTGTCCTTTGACGTTCAGCGGAGCCAGCAGGCTGGCGTCGGTGGTGGTGATGTGATTGGCGGCATCGCCTTCCACCACAACGGTGGCGCCGAGCGTGGTGATGCTGAAAAGCTGCTGCGAAAAGGTGTAGGGAAGGTGAACGCATCCATGGCTCTCGGGATAGCCCGGTAGTCCGCCGGCGTGAAGAGCAACCCCATCCCAGGTAAGCCGCTCCTGGAAGGGCATGGGCGCGTTGTTGTACTTCTTCGAATGGTGACTGGCGTCCTTCTGCAAAATGGTGAAGACGCCGGTGGGCGTTTCATGCCCGGGCTTTCCGGAGGAGATGGTGCTGACGGCGATGCGCACTCCGTTCCGGTAGACCGTGGCGCGCTGGCGGGATAGATCGACATAAATAAGGATCGGCCCGGTGGGCGCGACCTCCGCGGCCCAGACCCATTCCCCGGGCTGGAGAGCGTCGGCCGCGCGGGCGAGCTCGGTCGGCGAGCTGACCTTGGATCCCTGACCATATATGGGCACACTGCCCGCAAAAGCTCCGCCCAGGATCGCCACCATCCCTGTGCGGAGCCATCTCCTTACGTCGTTCCTGTATCCAGCCTTCATCGCTTTCTGTGCCACTCCAATCTGAGGAATTGTCACATGAAAATGTCTTGCCTTCCAAGACCGTTCCGGTCGCTCATTCGCATTCTCCATGGTTAGCAGGTTGAGAGAAGCCAAGTCTCAGGTGAGGCCTGCTAAGCCAACTGAAATTGAGGTGAATTGGATGTATTCGGCTCGGCGATAAAACTCTGCAGAATAGTGACAAGCGACCCGTTATGCAAGCCCAAACTTTTCCAAATTAAGCTCGGCAACAAGCTTTTTGCTTTGTATCAGGGCACGACTTAAGTCGTGCCGAAAGGCGCGAGAGAGTGGGGGCTTTAGCCCCTGCGCTGTTTCCGGGTTCCAGCAGCAGTTTGTTCCATAAAATGAATGCAACAGAATCAACAGACCCGCTAATTTGGACAGCTCTGATGCAAGCCGGCCCATCCGAAGCAAAATAAGCGCTTTTGCAGTGGACTTTCAATTGGCTCCGGTGTGAAACTTCTCGACATCCAAGGTTTACGTCGATTCGAGGGGATCGCCGCGTGGAGCACTCAACAGGGAACTAAGAGACCTGTGATAAGGAGCGCACTCTATGGAGCCTCGCCGCTTTTTTCTGTCCCGCCTGGCCGGTTTACCACTCCTCGCGACGGCCGCGGCGGAGGGGGTGCGGGCGCAAGTACAAGGTCAAACCCGCAAGCCGCTCAAGATCATGATGAAGAGCGCCTGGGGCTCGGATGACCCGACCAAGGCGGCGTTTCCGTTTTTGCACGGACTCGCCCTTGCCGAGGCGGGACATGAGGTGCAGATCTTTCTTCTCGGAGAAGCGGTCGTTCTGATGCGCAAAGTTGTGGCCGAGGCTGTCACGCCCGTGGGTTGGCCGAAGGTGGGCGAGACACTGGACAAACTCGCGGCCAGGCACATTCCGATCTATGCCTGCGGCGCCTGCTCCCGGGCTCGCGGCGTAACCGAGGTCGATCTCAGCAACTACGGAGCCAAGTACGGTAATCCCACCATCTTTGTTTCTCTCGTGGAATGGGCCGACAAAGTGATTACAGAGTAGGGCAAGATCAAACGCGAGCTGCCTGTAACGCCTCGGCAACCCGGCCCACATCCAGCGTCCCATGTTTTGCGTGCTCGATTGCATCCGTCCGCGAATATGACCAGACCAACGCTCCACATTCCGGAAACTAAAGCAGGACAACTAAAGCAGAACGAAAGCAGGACGGAAATGACTCTAAAGGAAACAGCGGATGTGACGGATCCATTCTCTTTAGGGTCATTCTCGTCCTGCTTCAGTTCTGCTTTAGTTCGGGCGGTATGCAAGATTTGAGACGCTGATCCCAGTCAGCTTCTAAAACGGTCTTGGATTTGCCAGCGCCGCGTCAGCCGACCATCTCGACCAGGCCGTCATTTGAACGCGTCCCCGTTCGCGCGAACGACGCTCTGACGTCCCGCAGGTTGATATGAACCAGCCAATAGACGATATGCTCCTCACTCAACCCGGACGGGTTGAAGGGGACGGCCTTCAGAGTCTGCGTGAGAAGTCCAGCATTTGGGAAGCCCGAAGGGCGCACCGCAGATCCCTCGGCTCCGCTCCGTCGGGATGACAATTCTGTCTGGGAGCGCCAAGTATAGTTTCCAAGATGAATTGTCATCCCGAGCGAAGCCGAGGGATCTGCGGTGCGCCCTTCGGACTTCCCAAATGCTGGAGTTAAAGTGCGGAGTTTTCACGCAGACTTTTCAGGCCGTCGCTGAGGGACGTTCTCTGCTGGAGAGAATTCCCTCAGAGGCTAAAGCCCATCGGGGTGGTGGGGTGATGTAAATGCGTCGACAGAATAACTATCAGTACATCGGTGGCAAGCCCATCTTCTGGATCAGGGAGCGATAGCGCGGGTCGGCATGGAGAAAGTCGAAAGCGGGGTCCGATTGAGCCAGCAACAGCAATTGTGGATCGCGTTCATTGACACCTTGCTCGAACAAGGCAAGAGTCTCATCGTGCTCACCGAGCCTCCCGTGCAGGTCTGCAAGCTCGAAAGTAGAAACTCTCGCGGTTCGCGCCCTCTTTTCAACTGCAGCCAACTGGCAACGAACCACAGCAGCGTATCCGCCGGTCTCGAATGCACGGCGAACAGCGGCCGACAGGGGAAGATCTCCTTTCAGCTGAAATCTGGCGGGCGAGCATTTCAACGGCCTCTTTGTCCATACCTTTCCAGTGATAGCTATCAGCCAGTTGTCCGAGAATATCGGCAGCCACAGGAAAGTCTTTCAGGCGCATCTCGCCATCACTGATCGCAGCATCAAATTGGCGGGTGCACAGGTATATCTCCGCCATCGCCCCCGGATGCTCGAAGGGATTGATCGCTGTGGACTGTTTCTGCACCGCGATCGCTTCGTCATAGCGGCCCAGTGCGCAGAGAACCCTCGCGTGCAGGTGGAAATCCTCGCTATCCTGAGAATTCAATTCTGTGGCCCGGGTAAGCTCCTTAAGTGCCTGCACGCCATCACCGCGGTTGAAAAAGATCATGCCTCCCAAAGTTGCATGGGCTCGTGGGAGACTGTCGTCGAGTTCGATCGCTTTCCGGGCCGCGGCTTCCGCCTGCGGCAACGCCTGGAGGGGATCAACTTCACCGCTGAGTGCCCCCATTGCGTAATAATCGGCAAGCCCGGTCCAACCAAGGGCATAATCGGGCTGAATATCGACGGCCCGCTGGTAGTACCTGCCGGCATCTTCATTTCGTCCGACGACCCAGGAGTAGTGGCCACGCAAGTAGGCGTCGTGAGCTTCCGGTTTGATGTAGCGGGCGTTGGCGTGCGGCGGCGTTGCACTGTTCAAGCGAGCAGCGATGGCTCTGGCGGCATCGTCGGGCAGCGCAGCAACATCGTTGGTGTCGCGGTCGTAGCTTTCGGCCCATAGATGACTGTCCGTGTCACCGCGGATAAGTTGCAGGGTCATATGCACCTGGTTACTGGAGCGCGAGATTGAGCCTTCGAGGATGGCGTCAACGTTGAGGGCGCGGGCGATTTCCGGCAGCGACCGGTGCGCGTCCTTGAATTGCATGGCGGAGGTGCGGGAAACGATCCGGAGGGTGGAATCCTTGGCGAGCATGGTCGTCAGTTCGTCGGTCATGCCGTCGGCGAAGTACTCCTCATTAGGATCGCCGGAGAGATTGTTGAGGGGGAGAACGGCGAGCGAGGCGATCGCAGCGTGAGTGTCTCGATCGAGGAAGCGGGCAGCCAGCGGATGCGGGCCGAGGGTGAGTATAGAAATGATAACGAGCACGCGAGGCACAGAGGGCAGCGACCACCCAGAGTCTGTGATGGGGTCTGGCAGCCGATGGGATGACGGGCGTAGCAGAGATCTCCGGTGGAGCTGGAGGCAGGTCGACCGGATCCCCAGAAGGTTGAGTTGGCTCGGTGACTTCTGGCTCAACGGCCGTAACGGGTGCGATGAAGCGGTAACCAGAGCCGGAGATTGTCTGCACAAACCGCGGCAGGTCCGAACTGTCACCAAGAACTTGGCGAATTTTACGGATTGCCGTGTTGATTCCGTGTTCGATATCGACGAAGACTTCCCGCTCCCAAAGGCACCGGGCAATTTCATTCCGGGTAACAACTTGTCCGTGTTTGGTGACCAGGAGGACGAGAAGTTCGAGAGGCTTCCGCTCAAGCTTGAGCCTGCGGCCTTTGCGGCAGAGCTCAAATTTGCCGCAATGGAGGCTGAAGTCGCCGAATTGATAGACGACAAAGGGCACTGTCTCCCCCGCAGCGTGGCTGAAGTATAGCATCGGTCAAAACCTGGACGGAGGAATCTCTTCCAGGTTCAGTGACTTACGCCTTCAGCTTTCTTCACCTCTTAATTTACCTTCCTGCATTGTTCCCCGAACTCGAATTGGGTCTTATCTCATGCGAGCCGGCAAATTCCCGGCAGAGGAGGAAGTCATGAAATCAGGAAATTGGAAAATTGTGCCGGCGCTGAGCGCGCTGGCACTCGCAACCATGTTTGCTCCCTACGCCCATGCCGGCTGCGGCCTCTATAGTCCAGTGCCACACCCCGCCAGTTGGCAGCCCCAGATCGCCTCGCCGCGACTTGTACTGGCGGCTCTCGCCATCGACGACGAGGCTGCCACCCCGCACGAACCCAGCATCGTCGGAACCTGGAAAGAGAAATGGATCTCCGAAGGCAGCGAGGGGATTCAAGGACGGCACCGAGTTTGACGCTAGCTACTCTCAGTGGCACAGTGACGGCACCGAGATCAATGTCTCCGGCCTGCGTGCTCCCTTAACCGGCGACGTTTGCCTCGGTGAATGGATAAAAACCGGCGCGCGGACTTATCAGATGAACCACTTTGGAATCTCGTACGACTCCACAGGCACCAACCTCGTCGGCCCCGCCCGCATTCAGCAATGGCTAACCCTCGATGCCAAAGGGGATTCAACCTCGGGAAAATTCACCGTCGATCAGTGTGACGAGGCGGGGAATATGCTCGCTCACGTTCAGGGCAATGTCATCGGAACCAGAGTGACCATGGAAACCGGATTCCAGAGCGTTGAGTAAGTTAAATCCTGATTGGCAATCGCGGGTCTCGCTCGGCGCTGACTGGATCGAAGCGTGACCTGCGTTTGCATTTCCCTGCTTTGCTCCCCCTGTCTTGGTCTCGCTGTGTGATAGCCTCTAGCCACTTCAAGTCCAGGTAGTACGGGAACGCTGTTCCTGACCGTCTCCGGCTACCTGGTCTGAAAGACCTCTCTCCTTAAACCTGCAGGCTCTTCAGGTAAGGAACGCTTTGCGCCATCAGTGCAGGATCCTGCTCCAGTTCGACATAGTAGTTTTGGATGTGAGCCTTTCCCGCCGCGGTGAAGACCTTCTTCCAGTCCACGACACCCTTACCGAGCGGCACCTGTTTCGCCTTGCCGTTGGGGGTCATCACCCAGTCCTGGCAGTGCATCGAAATATAGCGGTCCGGATACCGGCTGAAGTAATCCACCGGATCGAATCCTTGCTGCATGGTGGAGACCTGAAACTGCATTTTCACCGTCTTCGGATCCAGCCGTTCGATCTCCATGTCGTAAACTCGCTTGCCGTCGATGCTGCTTGTCTCAAAGGCTTCGTTGTGTAGCACCGCAAACATGCCTGCATCGTGCGCCTTGGCCGCGAAGGTGTTGAAGAGATCGGTGACGCGGCTCACGTCACCCACGGTTGGCGGAACGCCCTTGGGCAGCGTGCCGAAGCCGAGGCTGGCAGTGGCCATCTGCGTCAGGCCAAGCTCTTTGGCCCATGCGATGCGCTCTTCCGCATGGTCGAACAACTCGCTCGTGTCAAAGTGCGCGCTAATGCAGGTAAGACCGTAATCGTGCAGCATCCCGCGCAGTTCTTGCGGCTTGTACTGCGCCAGGCTGGAGAATTCCTTATAGCCAAACGGCGAACAGAGCTCAATGGTCTGAAAGCCGGCTGCGGAAAGGCTCTTCATCGTCCCGGCAAAATCTGGGTTGATCGAGGCGCGGACGGGATAGGTCTGGCAGCCGATGGGGAGGCCCAGCGGATCAGCCAGCAGGGAAGAGGTTGTGCTCAGAGCGACCGCAGCGGCCGCCCCCCGCTCAAGAAAATGACGTCGGGTCATCGATCTGGGCATACGGTGTTCTCCTGATACGTTTTCCAGGATGATTATGACAGTTCCCGATCGGCGGACGAATGCTGTGGTGTTCGATTATTTTCTGAATCATTAGACCGACCGGTCTACTCTTATGGGTGTGCCGCCTCACGGCGCCCATTAAGAAGGAGATCATTATGTCCACTCAGACCAGTAAAGGCACTGCCCTCGTTACCGGAGCCTCCACGGGAATCGGCGCTGTCTACGCCGACCGGCTCGCGAAGCGCGGTTATGACCTCATCCTCGTAGCACGCAGTCTCGACAAGCTCAGCGAAGTCGCGCAGCAGATTCAATCCGCAACAGGCCGCAAGGTTGAAACCTTGCCGGCCGACCTCACCCTTTCCGCTGACGTGCAGCGGGTGGGGGACCGCCTTACCCGCGACAGCTCCATCACCGCGCTGGTCAACAACGCCGGCATTGCCGCGGCCAATAAGCTCCTCGTCTCCGACCCGGATTATCTGGAGCAGATGATTCAAGTCAACGTCACCGCGCTGACGCGCCTTGCGCTGGCTGCGGCTCCCGGTTTCGTCGCGCGAGGGAACGGTTTGATCATCAACATCGGCTCGGTCGTCGCTCTCGCGCCGGAGTTGCTGAATGGCGCCTACAGCGGCACCAAGGCGTACGTGCAGAACTTCAGCACGTCGCTCAAGAACGAGCTTGCGGGCACGGGCGTCACGGTGCAGGTGGTGCTGCCCGGTGCAACGGCAACCCCTCTCTGGGATAAGGCTGGCGTACCGGTTCACACGCTTCCGGCGGAGTGGGTCATGACCACCGAGGATATGGTCGACGCCTCATTGGCCGGCCTCGACCAGGGCGAGTTCGCGACCATCCCCGCATTGCCGAACGCCGCGGACTTCGAGGCCTATGAGAAGGCGCGCCTCGCGCTGGCTCCAAACCTATCGCGGAAGAACCCCGCCGATCGCTATGGCGTCACAGTACCTCAGTAAAGCAAGCGCTACGATAGAAGCGGCGGCCTCCGCAATCTGAGCGTGGGCCCCGCGTTCTTTCTTCAGAAAGCGAGCCGTATCATGACGGCAAAAGTGCAAGCAGGAAGAAGGCAAAGCCGGCGACCTCCTCGACGCGCGATCATTTGATCGACGTCGGTCTCGAGTTGATGCGCAAACACGGGTACGGCGCGACGGGTGTCCAGCAGATCTTGGATGCGGCGGCTGTGCCCAAGGGCTCGTTTTACCATCACTTCGGCAGCAAAGAAGAGTTCACCGCCGCGGTGCTCGAACGTTATGTCGAACTCGAGGGGGCCCATTGCCGTGAGGTCCTTGGAAACACACGGCAGATGCCCTTGCGGCGGCTGCGTCGCTACTTCGAGGACCTGGTCCGCACGGCAGGACAGGCAGCACCGATCCAGGGTTGCCTCCTCGGCAAGCTTAGCCTCGAGACCGCAGGCGCGAGTGCGTTGCTCCAGGGCTGTCTCAGCTCCAACTTCACGGGCTGGCAAGCGACCATCGCTTCCGTCATACAGGAAGCCGCCGAGAAGGGCGATCTGCCGTCCTCTGTCCGGCCCGAGGCACTGGCCGGCTTCCTGCTCAATAGCTGGGAGGGAGCGTTGCTGCGATCCCAGGCCGATCGGAGCGACAAGCCGCTGAAGGATTTCCTGCACTACATGTTCGAGGAATTGCTGGTCAATCCATAGGAGGCCGGCGATTGGAAAATCGAGGGCAGACAAATAGCAGATACCGTCTAGCCCACGTCAAGAATCGGCAGTGGGTCTTCCAATGCTCACCCATCCATGTGGATCACAGCCGACGATCATGGGTTCAGCATAAAGAATCCGCACAACATCGGGACCATGGTGATTTACGCGCTCACGGTTAAGTGGCCGTGACCGTTTCTTTTCGCAATAGTCATCCTTACAGATCGAAGGTAATATCTGGCGCCTGGAGATCACCTTTCTGATCGGGTGAGAGGTTTCTCTTCTGCACTCAGTCCCGAAGGGAATCGACGGGTGCCCCATGTTCGCTCCAGCGTACATGGGCCGAAAAAGATGGGCGCAGCCCTACGGTCACTCTAATCGTTCGACCTCCCATCCCATCCACAGGTCGTGGGGTGCCCCATATCTCGCTCGCTTTTCGCGGGATGTGGGATACCACAGCGTTTCCTCTGCAAACTTTGAATCCCTATCCGCACGTTTCCTGGAGAGATGTGGAGCACGTTTCCCTCCATCCACTTACGAAAATCCTCGATAGAAACGCCGAATACGACCCCCCAGTAGAAGTGTCATCCCGACCAAAGGGTAGCGAAGTGGAGGGATCTGCAGTGCGCTCCTCGGGCTTCTCAAATGCTGGAGTTCTCACGCAGGCTCTGAATCCCCCTTTCGCAATGGTCATCATGACAGATCCATCTAAGAAACCGGATGAGGGCTCAGCACCAAAACCCTTTCCGCCACCGACTCCGCTTTCGACCAGCTATAAAAGACCGGAAAATATTCTCCCCGCGCCTATAGCGCATACAAATCGCGATAGTGAGGATTATCCTTTCACCGCAATGGAATCCCGGATGACCTCCATGGCCTCCCATCCATCCGCGTATTGGTACTCCGACGGGTTAGCGGGGTTGGTGTCATAGACATAGACGACAACGGGGCTACCTCCCGCGGGGGCACACTGCGCAATGAGACCTGGGCATACCCTACGTCGGGCATTGCAAGCCTTCTATTGTCAGACACAGTCACGGACGGCAACACCCTGATAGGCCTTACCACCTATCTCTACGATGAAACCGCTGGTACCGGTCATGGGCCACTCGTCACAACGTCCGGGCTTCCACAGCATCTTTCAGAAGGCGGGCAGCGCGGCAATCTCACCACGGTGAAGCAGTATTTTAACCCGAATCTTTTTCTTACCACTGCGGCTGCCTACGAAGACACTGGGGATGTGCTGAGTTCCACCGGGCCAACCGGCACGTCAACCTACGCATATGATGCGACACACACATTCACGACCACGGCAAAGCCGCCCACACCCTCCAGCACAATCCCCTTACCGAGTTCGGCGATCAACGACGCGAACTCCGGCGTGCTCTTGACTGGTGTGGACCCCTTGGTTGAGACAGCTAGAATGAGGGACAGTTGCAGCGAAAGGTGCGGTGCACCCCTAAGCTGAGACAAACTGGACGGCGATTAATTGGTGACACTTCGGCCGGTTTTCGTTTCGTTTTATTGATGAGCAGTCGCTGAGCCGCGGGAGTGTGGAAATCCTGGAGGGATTTCCAAGGCCTGTGGGAGCGGTGGTAAACCTGCCTTTGGTTTTCCACCGCTTCCATCAGTGCCGTCACTCTCCTTGGCCATGCTGGCCTGCTCGAACTCTTCCGGTGTTAGATATCGTAGCGCAGAATGAAGCCTTTGCCGGTTATATGTCTGCTCCAGGAACTCCCCGATTCGACTGCGCGCATCTTCTAGATCCCGATAGTCAGTCCCATACACTTCCTCCTCTTTGAGTGTTCGCATAAACCGCTCTGCTCGTGCGTTGTCGTATGGATTGCCGCGGCGGCTCATACTGATCTGGATCTCGCCCTTCTCCAGCAGGTCGATGTACTCACTGGATGCATACTGTATGCCGCGATCGGAGTGATGGATGAGTCCTTCCGCTTTCCAACTGCGCTCCCTCAGCGCCATCTGCAAAGCTCGAACCGCCAGTTCCGCGTGCAATGTGCGTCCCAGGTCCCAGCCGACGACACGTCGTGAGTAGGCATCCAAAATCACCGCCAGATAGATAAACTCACTGCGCAGCCGAATGAATGTGATGTCAGCCACCCATAGTTGATTGAGCGCGGTCAAACTCATATGCCGCGCCAGGTTCGGATAGATCGGCAAGGTATGCGCCGAATCTGTCGTAAACACATGTTTCTTCCGCCGCAAGCTAAGCAAGTTGTCTTCCCGCATTAAACGCAGTACGCGCTTGTGGTTGACCACATGACCTTCACGCTGCAAAGTCTTAGTCAACAACCGGTAGCCACAAAGACGATGATGCTCGACTGCTAACTCCTGCAACCGAGCACGCAGCAATAGGTCGGCCTGTTCTGGCGTAGTCTGCTGCAAATAACGATAAAAGCCAGCTCGGCTTACTTCCGCTACCCGGCATTGCTGTTCCACGGTCAGTCCTACTCCTTCGAACGAGAGCGAGATTTCGATCGAGCGATAGACTCCTTGCCGCCATCGCTGGTACGATTCGATGCTGCTCCCCTGACTTGTTCGAAGGCTCGTTTTAAAAAATCCACCTCCAACTGCTTACGGCCCAGCAGCCGTTCTAGCTCGGCGATTCGCAACTCGGCTGCATCGGGTGCTGGCGGGGAAGCGGTCTCTGACTTGCTTCCCGGCGGCCGGCCTCGGCGTCGCTCCAGCCCAGCCCTGCCTCCCACTCGAAACTGGTCGCGCCACTGGTAGAGCAGCTTCCGCCGAACACCCAACTCTTTGGCCAAACCTATGATGGTCGTGGCCTGTGCCATCCGACGCACCGCTTCCTGCTTAAAATCTACGCTGTACCTTCTCGCCTTCTTCTTCATCGGCCTGCTCCATTATGGCCGATAAATGTCACCTATTTTTCCCTCCCACCCTGTCTCACTTTTGGGGGCCAATACAAGGCAGTTCGGATGGGGGTTAAGCTCTCCGTCCCCGAAACGGCGAGAGCGGGAGCGGGTGAGGGGCGCCATGACCATGCGGTGGCCAAGGTGGTAAGGTCCGAGCTCAAAGGGCTGAAACAGCCGTTCTGCCTGCGTCTGCTGTGACGTGGTTTCTGCGGCTACGGTAGTGGCTGACATAATGGTTCTCCAAGCAGCTTCAATCAGTACGCCTGTCCTTTCATGCTTGCCAGCCGAAAAGTCTCAGGAGCTTTCACACAACGTGGCAGAGCTACGGAGCAGAAGTCTTTGGTACAGCAAATATCCCAGAGCGCCGGAGAAGAAAGTGAAGCCCGGTCTGTGGGGAACCAGCATGATGTGAGGCTGTAATTTTTTGCAGTACGCGACCGCCGGCCGTGTGAGGGCCCGTGAAGCTTCCAGGGCCAAATGAGCTGCATGCTACAACGGCGACACCGCGCTTCTCGTAGTACGGCCCCGCAGCATCTTCGGTCGCACCCTCATCCAGTTGGTAAAGAAGCTGATTGTCCACGACCTCGCCTTTGGCAGCAATCTTCCGCGCCTCCCGCAGGTCGGGAATGACGACGTCAGTGACACCCCAGGAGAGAATCTTGCCCTCCTGCTGGATCTGCTTGGAAGCGGCAACGGTGTCTTCCAAAGGCCGGTGGGCACGCCAATTTAAAAGGCAGCAATCAACACGGCGGGTATGGAACCGGGTGAGCGAGGCCTCGCAATCTTCTATAGTTACGCTTCGAGAGTTACTCTTCGGCAGGGCCTTTGCGACCAGAAAGATCTGGTCACGCCTTCCGGCGATCGCTTCGTCCACCGCTTCCTCCGAGGCTCCGAAACCGTACATTTCCGCGGTATCAGCCTCATTCGTGCGGAGATCGATACCTGTATACAATGCATCGATAGCTGCATCGCGATCTTTAGATTCGATGTACCAAGTAGCCCGGCCAATCACCGGGACTTGACGTCGGGTTGTACCGAGCCGATGATGTTGCATTTTCGCTCCCTGCTGCATAGGGTTCATCCGCATCAGCAAAGAAGGCGGATCTTATGCCGCCGGCAGTGCTTTCCGTGCCTTGCTGAACAGCTCATTCACCTTTGCATTGAACGCCGGGATGTCATCCGGCTTGCGGCTGGTGACCAGGTTGCCATCGACCACGACTTCTTTATCGACCCACTCTGCCCCCGCATTGCGCAGATCAGTCTTGAGTGACGGCCAGGATGTGATCACGGCTCCACGCGCCGCTCCGGTTTCGATGATTGTCCACGGCCCGTGACAGATCGACGCGACAGGCTTGCTGGTATCGAAGAAGGCTTTCACGAAAGCAACCGCCTTGGGCTGCACGCGCAGAAAGTCGGGATTCATCACCCCTCCGGGGAGAAGCAGGGCATCGAAATCCTTTGGATCGGCCTTGTCGAGAGCCACGTCCACAGCCATCGTGTCTCCCCATTCCGTGAACTTCCAGGCGCGGACCTGTTTGTTCTGGGGAGAAACAATTTGTGTTTGAGCGCCTGCCTGGTCGAGTGCTCTTCTAGGCTCGACCAGTTCCACCTGCTCAAAGCCGTTCTCTACGAGGATTGCGACCTTCAAGCCTTTTAAGTTCTCCATTTGTATATCTCCGTAGGTTGTGTAGTTTCGTTGGAAACACCAGTGTGATTGATGGGGGCGCAGCCTGGGAACGACGGCGAACGCCAGCCTATTTGCTACCTTAGTGCGCCCATGAGGCCTGCACAATCGTTCATGAGCATGAAGCCAGCCTAGGATGAAAAGCGGATGCAACACGTTTACGTAAGTCATGTCTGTCCCTACGACCTTGGTATAAGGGCGATGCATGGCCCTAGTCGCACAATGCATACGCGAACATAAAACAAAGGTCGTATACGAAGGTTGTACCCGAGCCGCACAGAGGCATCCGTCCGAGTACCGATTGGCAAAAGACACGCTCACCAAATAGATTCGCCATGCGGCACAGCTAATAAAGATGTTGCGGCTCTGTTCGGCAAAAATCTTCAGTGCAAGGAGTAGCCATGAAAAGGAATTGGATGTCTCTCGTTGTTCTGTCATTCGCACTCGCAGCCTCAATGATCGCCCAGACTGAAGCCGGACAATCCGTTAGCCCTTCTGAGGCTCGCATTCAAAAAGAAGTACGCCATGAACTGCTGATGCTCCCGTATTTCAACGTCTTCGACTACATCGCGTACCAGGTGAAAGGCGATACGGTTACCCTGCAACGTGAAGTCACGCGGCCTAGCCTCAAGTCAGACGCTGAAAATGTCGTGAAGCGTATCGAAGGCGTCCAGCAGGTGATCAACAACATCGAGATCCTGCCGCCGTCTCCTATGGACGACCAGCTGCGCCTGGCTCTGTATCGCGCGATTTATGGCTACCCTGCACTGGAGAAATATGCCTTAGGGGTGCAAAAGCCGATCCGCATCATTATCAGAAATGGGCGGGTAACGCTTGAAGGGGTGGTCGATAGTGAGACCGACAAGAATCTTGTTACGGTTCGCGCCAACAGTGTCCCGGGGATTTTCTCTGTGACCAACAACCTGCGGGTAGTTCAGGGATAGGTGCCCTTCCACTCAAAGTAACTGGTTGAAGATTGCGAAAGCCCGTTCCCACATTTGGGTGAAAGCGGAATACTGCTCCCCTGGTCATGACTGGAGCCGCACCCTATAGAAACCGCCGAAATCATAACTATATGACTTATCCAATAACAAAAGGTTGCATCTAAGTTATTAATACTATCTTGGTAGGAGGCATAGAAGCCTCTTCGCGAAAGTCGAGAATTCGGATGAAAAGTATAGTAGCTGGTTTGTTGATTAGTTTTAGTTTCGCCTGTGTCACTGCCGTTAAAGCGGCTGACGTTTCGAAACTGGATCAACGCGTAGAAGCTGCGCATGACGTCCTGCACGAGCTAATGGCAACTCCCGACAAGGGTATTCCCCTAGACATTGCCGCTAAAGCTCATTGTGTCGCCGTGATACCTGGCTTAAAAAAAGGGGCATTCCTGGTGGGCGCGGAATATGGGCAGGGAGTCGCCACGTGCCGCACCTCCAATGGTTGGAGCGCGCCCGTCTTTATCCAGGTGACAGGCGCCAGTTTTGGATTACAAGCTGGTGGCCAGTCCACTGACCTCGTGCTCGTGGGCCTTAATGATAAGAGCCTGCAGGACTTGCTCAAGGACAAAATCAAGCTTGGCGGTGAAGTTGCAGTGGCGGCAGGCCCCGTAGGCCGTGAGTCTCAAGCGGCAACTACGGAACTCGCGAATGCCGAATTTCTTACCTGGTCACGCAGCAAGGGCTTGTTCGCCGGTGTAGATCTGAGCGGCGACGAAGTCCACCAGAACACAGCCGATACGCGCGCTTATTACGGGGAAAATATTTCTTATCGGACTATTCTGACTGGCGGAGTTCCCGTTCCCCCTGGCGCACACCATTTCGTGGCAGCGGTCAACGAGATGTTCCATAAAGGCAGGGCTCACAAGGCATCGCAATAAATGTCACCCACCAATCGACAACTTTTGATTCTCTTGTCTAACTTGTTGTGGGGGGACCGGGCTTGCGCGGCGGTACCGCTTCTTATTCAGTTGCCGCAAAAGCCGTAGCAGGGAACAGCGTGGACCAAGGCCTTCGCGAGGGACCGTTCTTGCTGCTCGGAGGGAGCGGGGCCTTGATGGGGTGCGATTCGTCTGCGCTTCCCCGCCTCGCGCTTCCGCGCCTCGAACGTCTTCCTTGACATCCTATGGAGTGGTCGCAGGGATCACCGCTCTTCCAGGGCGACGGATCAAGAGGAGACTTTACAGATGAAACCGAAGTGTGTGTTGGTGGCCGGGGCCTATGGAGTCATTGGGAGACGGGCTGCGCTGCACTTTGCTGCGCAGCCCGGTACGACCGTCGTCGGGCTTTCGCGCAGAACCGGCCTCCACCTGGAAGGAGTACGGATGATCCCGATTGATCTGCTCGAACCGCACGATGTCCGATCGAAGCTGGGCTCCCTGAATGAGGTGACACATATCGTCTTTGGCGCGTACATCGAGAAGCAGACGGCACGCGAGAAGAGTCAGGTGAATGTTGCCATTCTGCGCAATCTTCTCCACGTCGTGGAAGCGACCTCTCCAGGACTGGAACATGTCACGTTCTACCAGGGGGGAAAGGCCTACGGCGCCGACCTCGGTCCGTTCAAGACACCAGCACGGGAAGACGATCCGCGACTGATGCCTCCCAACTTTTATTACGATCAGGAGGATCTTCTGCGTTCGCGGCAAAAGGGCGCGAAGTGGAACTTCACAGGTCTTCGACCGGAGGCGGTGATGGGCTTCGCCGTCGGCAATCCGATGAATCTGCTGATGGTCATTGCGGTATACGCGACGATCTCAAGGCAGCTTGGACTTCCGCTTCGTTTTCCTGGAACTGAGGCGGCGTATCGAGCACTCTACCAGGTGACCTCCGCAGACATCCTCGCCAGGGCAACTGACTGGGCAGGTTCCACACCGGCAGCAGCGAACGAGATCTTCAACATCACGAATGGGGATTATTTTCGCTGGCAACATATGTGGCCGCGCATCGCGAAGGCATTTCATATGGAATTCGCCGATCCAGTACCAACACCTCTCACGAACTACATGACCGACAAGGCTGCTTTGTGGGAGGAGATCGTTCGCAGGCACCATCTGCAACAAATACCCTATGAGCAGCTTGTTTCGTGGAGCTTCGGCGACTTTATCTTCCATAGCGGTTTCGACAACATCAGCAGCACGATCAAAGCTCGAAGAGCCGGATTTCCCGACTGTATCGATACAGAAGATATGTTCCTTGATCTCTTCGACGAGCTTCGCCGAAACAAGGTTATTCCTGAATTGGCATAACCCTGATTGGCAGCCCGACGTGCATGCACTTTTTGATGAGTCCGGCCGATTGCGCGATTCGTGACGACTCGGTTAGTTCTAAGGTCGTATTTCCAATTCGCTCTAGCGAAGCATTGTCCGGATTGCGGGCCACGGGTAGCGTAATTGTGGGGGTCAGTTCCATGACAACAGGCCAGCCCGCGATGACAGGTTCCTACGATTACTTCCTGGTGGCTCTTTCCGTGGTGATCGCAATTCTTGCATCCTATACAGCACTCGATCTAGCTGGACGGGTAACCGCCGCGAGCGGATGGCTCCGCCAAATCTGGCTCGCCGGTGGAGCAGCGGCCATGGGATTCGGCATATGGTCCATGCACTACCTCGGAATGCTGGCCTTTCGCCTGCCGGTGCCCGTCGCCTACGATTGGCCAACTGTTGTGTTTTCGCTCGGAGCCGCGATCGTTGCTTCGGCGCTTGCCCTGCACACCGTGAGTCGAAAGGCGATGGGCCCTCTGCAAGCCGTGCTCGGCAGTCTCATGATGGGCTCAGGAATTGCGTCCATGCATTACATCGGCATGGCGGCGATGCGTTTGCCGGCCGAATGCTGGTACGACGTGCAGCTTGTGGCTCTCTCGATCCTCATTGCGGTCCTTGCTTCCTTCGCAGCGCTGTGGCTAGCTTTTTATTTCCGCGGAGACACCGCCGGGACAGATTGGCGAAAGTTAGCCGGAAGTGTGGCCTTGGGTGTGGCGATCCCAGCGATGCATTACACGGGGATGGCTGCGGCGCATTTTAGCCTGTCACCGGCGCAGCCAGACCTGTCCCACGCCGTGAATATTTCTACACTCGGCATCGCGGGAATTGCCGCTGTCACCTTTGTTGTCCTCGGGCTGGCCCTCTTCACCTCCTGGGTCGACCGGCGATTCGCCGCCCATGCCCTGGAGTTGCAGACGAGTAATGAACGCTATCGTCTGCTATTCGAGCGAAACGTTGCGGGCATTTACCGAGGGACTGTGGAGGCAGGCATTCTTGACTGTAACGACGCCTTTTCTCGAATTCTTGGTTACGCATCCAGGAGGCACCTAAGCCAATCCGCATGCAATATTGTTCACGGTTCAGCCGATCGGGAACTTTTTCTGGCAGCGCTCAGGAATCACAAGGTACTCAGCAGCTTCGAACACTGTCTTCGACGTGAGGACGACGCGCCCGTTTGGGTTCTTGAAAACGCGACTCTCATCGAAAGCAGTGACGAGGCGCCGGAGATGATTGAAGGAACTGTCATCGATATCACCCAGCGCAAGCAAGCGGAGACGGACCTGCGCCGAGCGAATAGCCTGCTGGAAGAGCGCAGCCGGGAAATTGAAGAAGAGTTGATGCTCGCCACGAAGGTACAGGAAACGCTGGTGCCGAAGGGGTTGGTTTGGCACCGCGGTACGGTGGAAACGCATTATCAGCCGGCCCGATCGATCGGAGGAGATTTTGGGCTCGTGATTTTGGACGGCGATTGCCTCACTGCGATGGTCTGCGACGTGTCAGGGCATGGCATCGGCTCTGCGCTGGTAGCGAACCGTGTTTACACCGAGATCATTGACCTCATCCAGCGCGGCACGGAATTCGCGCCGATGCTCCAGCAACTCAACCGTTTCGTGCTGCAATCCTTTAGCGGCCAATTCTATTTCACGCTCGCAGCTGTGCGGCTGAATGGAGACGGACGCTCGCTGGTGTTCGCCGGAGCCGGACACCCACCGGCAATGATTGCGCGGCCCGGAGAGCAGCCGCGCTTGCTGGAATCGCAGAGTTGCGCTCTTGGACTGCTTGAAGAAGCCGTCAACGGCAACGCGACGACTCAAGTTCAGCTTCAGGCCGGGGATCGCGTGGTCATCTACACGGACGGCTTCAACGAATGCTTCAACCCGCAGGAGCAGGAATTGGGCATCGATGGGCTGAGCCGTATCGTAGGAGAGGCCTCGGAGCAGCCGTTGCCTGAAATGAAGCGGGCCATCCTCGATAGCATCGACGCATGGCAGAACGCTCCCCCCGTTGACGACCGATCCCTGATTGTCGTCGGCGTGCGGTAGAACCCTTCTTCGACCTTCGAACGACGGATACCGCGTCCTCAGGTCCCGCATCCTTTTCCTGACGTGCGTTTCGACGCCACCCATCCAAGGTAGGAGCTGTGTGCGGTAGTTCCGCTCGCACAGCTCTGTACGGGGGGCAGCTAGCGATAGCTGTCCCTACCGTGACCGGAGTTGACACTTTGATCGTCGTCGGAGCCAAAAGTGCCAGCTCCGTCCACGAAACTTCGGATAAGCCATTCTTCTTGAAGACCTGGTGACAGGTGCGCGCGGCGGCCTCATTGATGGTCGCCAATTCGGAAATTACTCCTTAGGCAATAGCCTGCCATGGACCGTGGGCCGACCGGCACCGGTTGGGGTTTGGTCCGCCAGCCCCTCAAATTCGACGGTTTAGTCTGTCGACAGGACTAGTCTCCGAAAATGTTAGGACTCATCTTTTGGGTTGCTAGGTTGGCGGCGTTGATCTACGCCATCGGAGAATTCCCACAGCCCTTACGATGGTGCCGGTACGCTGCGGGATGACGTTCTCACGCGCAGGTGATAGCGTTTCATAGAAGTCAAGCCGAGGGAATCGTCGATGGCTCACTCACGCCGCACCTGGATGAAAACCGCCGCCATGGGGCTGGGCGGCCTACTCGCGAGGGAGCGCAACCTCGCCGCGCAGCCGGTGAACCACGCCTCCGCTTTGGCCGACCCGCGCGAGGAGATCAAGATAACCGGACTCGAGATCATCCCCGTCAACTCGCTGCGCAGCATCTTCGTCAGGGGGAATGGGGGACAGCCCGGAAATGACCCTAATGCAACTATGTCTGACTATTAGACGATGAGGGACATCCAGGATGTCCCGGCACTCTCCGTCCGAGGCGTGGGTCCAAGACCGTCCTTCACGCCAAAAAGTAAAGCGGGGCTAACTACTTAGTTATCCGTAAACGTTAGGGTAATAATCACGAGTTTACTGCCCCTCCCTCCACATGATTATTCGCCACGCGATGGACGGCGGCTCCCGGGCGTATTAACGTCGCCCATAAGAAAAGATTCTTATGTCAAACGAAGCCTTCCAACCTGGAGCAAGCGATGACCCTACAGCAAGCCCTGACGAACGATGCACTCCCGCCTCACACGCCACCACCGCTGTCCGCGGATGCAGATGCAACCATAACCAGCACAGATATCGTTTACCTCGCCGACGTCCAGGCCCAACCCGTCGAATGGCTTTGGCACCACAGGCTCGCCGGCGGTACATTAGCCATGCTTTCCGGGGAACCCGGATCAGGAAAAACCTGGGTCGCCCTCGCCATCGCGGCAGCGCTGACCCGCGGCCAGCGACCCGTTCACCGGCGAAATGCTCAAACCAGTCACTGTCCTTTACGCCTCGGCGGAGCACTCCCCCTCGCAAGTCATTCAACCGCGCTTCGCCGGCCTCCACGGAGATGCCGCGCGCCTCGTCATTCTGCGTAGAGCCGTCTCGGCGACTTCCATGTCCTCGCCTGACTCCGCTCTCCGCGATCTTGAGCACGCGCTCCAGAAAACCCAGGCCCACCTCGTGATCCTCGATCCCTGGGATGGTCTCTGGGAAGTTGACCCCGATCCCGCTTTGCAAACACGCCCTCTTATCGATCGTCTCGCCCGCCTGGCGGAGCTTCACCGCTGCTGCATCCTCCTCCTTCGCCATCTCGCCAAACCGGCCGCCGGCAGGCCTGCCCATCGAGGTCGGGGATCCATGGACTGCTCCGCCGCTCTCCGCACCGAGTTTCTCGTCGGCAGCTCGCCCGACGCACCCACCCAAACCGCTCTGCTGCACGTCAAATCAAACCTTGGACCGCTGGCTGCGCCGCTCGATTACCGTATTGGAGAAGCTGGCAATTTCTACTGGACAGGCATCAGCAACCTCACCCCCGAGGATCTCCTCGCCCCCCGTCCCACCGGCGCCGGTCTGCCCAAGCGCAGGTTTGCCGCCCAATGGCTGCGCGACTACCTGCAACCGGGCAGCCAGACACAAGGCTCCATCGAGGTAGCGGCCGAGCGTGACGGCGTCTGCATCGGCACCCTGCGCCGCGCCAAATTCGATATAGGCGTTCGTAGCTCGAAAGATGGAAAATCAGGCGCCTGGTCGTGGACTTTGCCCCCTCCGGGGGATTAATACCCGCCGGTCAACGAGGCAAGATGCTCAAATAAATTACTTGAGCACCTTGGCCATCTTCGTGAAACAAACGACTTATTTGGCAACGTTGCCAAATCGGTCGGTGTCAAAGGAGCGGGTCAATAGCGGTTACATAAAGGCGGTGAAAGACTGGACCGCACAACCTTTGACCTGACTGGGGACATCCGAAAAGTTACCTGATTGAAACGATGGTTGAATTGTTGCACTCGTAGGTGCTCGCCGGTAAACGTGAATTCGCTCTTACGGCCGTCTCTATTGCGAACTGCTGTGCGGCCACCCTTCCGGGACCACCTTTAAATCCGCTTGACAAGTAATCGCTCTATGGCGGTTACCAAAGAGTTGTGGATCCACCCTCGACGTCGTTCCAAAACCGTATTAATGTGGGACTACGAACCACACGTCAGCGCCGTCTTTACCACGACGGCCCTGTTTGGCCTTGCACCCATGCGCTCTACCCGTGCAACCGCCGCCCACCACCGCGAAAGCATCAGCGCTTGCCGGCCTGATGTCCGGTGTAGCAAACCGTAGTGTGACATCGAAGTGCCGGAATGAAACCTGTCCGCAGCATGCCCTGCGCCCCGCGAGGGCGCGCCTGCGGAGAGCAACAATCACCGTGTCCAAACAGGGTACGCCCAGTGCGTCCTCTTGATGAAGCATCTTTGACAATTCGTGAAACACCACCCCACCGGACACCAGCCCGAGGCTATCCCCAGCCAGAGGACACGGACGCCGGACGACATACGGGACGTTCACCAACACCTACCTCGTAGGCAGAAAGATCGTCCCGTTTGTCACTGCACCGGCGGAGCAAAACCACTCCGATCCGCGAAGGACCGGCGATCCAGTACAGGGGAAGGGGACTTATGGCGCATTGAGCGCACTTTTATTTGGCCCGCCATCCCCCCAAATCAACCCGAAAGACGACTTCCAAAACGAGCCGCCCGCGAGACCAACTTCGCCTCCCCAGCCTGGACTCCAGCCACACCCACCGAGGCAAGATGCTCACTCGAAACAATTCCTTCCTCTCCTGCCCGGCATCGCTGCTTTCGATCCCACCTATTCGAGAGACGGGGAGTGGGTCGCATACACGGTTTATCCGGATCACTCCTCGTGGCGCAGCCGTAGCGACGGGACGCCCATAAAATTCACTAACCGGGCTATTCAGGACTCGGGATGTTCCTATTCGGGAAGAGTAGACAATCACAGCGCAGACGGACGCTTATGATTTGCACCGGCTCAACGATGAACGAGACAGAGTGTGCTTCTTCTCCGGCCCTTACGGTTCGACTTTACCGAGCTGTGAAACCAGCCATAGCAGGATCGCGCCCATCAACTCTCTCGGCCAGGATCCCTCACCATGATTCCGCGTTCCGTAGTCGTTGCCTTGTGTGTTCTCGGTCCGCTCACTTGTGTTGCCTACGGTGGCAATATCAATGGCGAGGCTACTTACATCTCGTTTTCCGTGCCGGGCGCGCTCGGCACTTATCCAATGGGGATCAACGCCTCCATGGAGGTCACCGGTTCCTACACTTCAGCGCCCCTGGTGGGCCGCGGTTTTCTGCGCGAAGCGGACGGAACGATCACCACTTTCGCTGTGGCGGGAGCGACCATGACTCAGCCGCAAGCCATCAATGCCGCCGGGAATATCACCGGGTACTACTTCGATGAGGGGGGAGATGCAGCGCGAGGTTTTCTCAGGTACGCCGACGGGCGCATCCTCACCTTCGCTGCGAACCAGACGGTCCCCTTTACGGCACTTGCGCCCATAGCCATCAACGATTTCGACGAGCTTGCCGGGAATTATGCAAACCGTTCCATAACTGCGTTTACCCGGTCACGCGAGGGAGCGTTCACCACCGTTGAGGTTGCTAACGGACCAGGCATCGCAACCGCCATCAATGCAAGCGGATCCGTCGTGGGATTCTACGGCGGTGTTGGCAACGATGTCTTTACAGGTTTTGTGGCGCACCCGGATGGCTATTGGGCCCAGATCGAGTTTCCTGGAAACCCCGCTTGCGCCAACCAAATCATTCCCGACGCTATCAATGCAGCGGGCACCATCGCAGGCTTCTTCACCGCGAGCTACTACCCCGAACCCGGCTGCGGCCCACAGAACTCGGGCGGCTTTGTGATGTCACCGGGTGGCGCGGTCACCCTGTTCCAACCCCCGGGCCAGATTCCGGAGTTCCACAACCTCGCCGTGTTGTCCTCATTCATTTTCGCGCCTCATTGGTTCAGCATCGACCAGGCAGGGGACATCACGGGCTCCTACTTGGACGCGGCCGGGTACCAACGCGGTTTTGTGCGCAACCCTTATGGAACCCTCACCTCCTTCGATCCGCCAGAGTCCAAACAAACCAACCCGACCAGCATTAACGATGGAGGCGTGATTGCCGGTTACTACTTCTATGGCGGGGCGGGTGCACCTGGGGTGGGCTTTATCCGCATACCCTAGTGGGTTCGCGCGGGTGCCAAGGAATGGCCGGTGACAGGGTGAAACCTGATGACGGCCTGCAATGCATCCCAAAATTGCTGCAATAGAGACCACGGAGTCTCCCCATCTATCAAGAAAGGCGTGACAGATGAACGTCTACGCACTACCTGTTGGCGCTTAGTTCTTGATACGAAATGCATACCTGAGCCAGAGCAATCGCGACGGAGTTGAGATTCCGACCCGTTCGCTGCCTTAGCCTTAGTCTGCGATCGGAAACGACAGAGGCGAGAAAGAAAAAAATGGCTTTTCAGAGATTCGTTTTTCTTGCCGGTCATAGACATACGTTCAACGCTCTGAGCGGCGAAGAATGCTACTCGGTTCTCAGAGCTTGTGAGGGGCTGGTTGAGGACGCCCGTAGGGCGGGAATGAGTCCAGCTGCGGCTGCGGCGGCTGTCAGGGTGAGGCTGGCGATCGCCAGGACGGTGAAGTTCATGCCCTTGGTCTCGTAGAGTTGGGATTGGATGTAGCGTACGCAGAACAAGGCTACGGGGATGCCAATGAGGCAGAGACCGATGGCGGTTTGGAGCATGGCTCCGCGCATGATCATGCTGACTACGGAGGAGCGGTTGGCTCCGAGAGCCATGCGGATGCCGATCTCGGAGGTGCGCCGGGCCACGGTGAAGGCAGTGACTCCGTAGAGGCCGAGGGTTGCGAGCAGCAGGGCCAGGATGCTGAACAGCGTCATGAGGCGCGTGATCATGCGGTCCTGGGTGAAGCGGTCGGCGATCTGCTCGTCGAAGGTCTGGAACTTCACTATAGAGAGATTTGGATTGATGCCGGCAAGGGTCTCGCGAGTGATGGACTGCATGTTATCCATGGGGCCGTCGGTCTCAATAACGATGGCCCCGGCGTAGAGGGACGTGTCCTTTTCGAGGGGGCGCTTGCGAGCAGACTCGGGGACTCGTTGGGTCATGGGGAGAAAGTACATGTGGTGGTTCTTCCAGGTTGCGGAGGTGTATGCCGTGTCCTCGACCACGCCGACGATCTCAAAGTCTCCGGGGGATTGCGGCCCGGGTGAGCCGAAGCGGTGGCCGATGGGGTTCTCACCGGGCTCAAAAAATCTCTTGACGAAGGACTGATTGACGACGGCGACGGCTGGAGAGGTTGAGGTGTCCTGGGTGGTGAAGCCTCGTCCCATCAGAACGTGCGTGCCGACGGAGTCGAAGTATTCGGCGTTGCCCCTCACCCAGGAGGCTCCGTCGTTGAGGAAGGGCTGGCCTTGGATTTGGACGCCATCGCCCGTGTTATTGGCCTCCATTGGGGTGTTGCTGGAGATGCCAACCTTTTCGACGCCCGGGATGGCGTGAAACCGCTCTTCAATGATTCGATAGAGGGCTTCCACCTCGGCGGGGGAGTAGCCCGCTGCCTGCGGGTTGAAATGGACGATGTATCGGTTCGTAGGGTTGAGCTTGAGATCGATGTTCCTTAGCTTATTCAGGCTTTGGATGAACATGCCTGCTCCGACGAGCAGCACCAGGGCGAGAGCCGACTGCAGCACGATGAGGCTGCGCTGCAGAACTGAGGTTCCGGAGCTGGTGGTGCGGGTCCCGCTGCGCAGGGCATCGGCGGGATCAGCCTTGGCGGTGATCCATGCCGGAGCTACGCCAAAGATGATGCCGGTGAGCAGTGAGAGACCGCAGGCGAAGGCGAGCACGAGGCCCGATGGGCTGGCGTCGATGGGGATGTTTTGCGCGTCGGGGAAGGCCATGACGAGGAGCATGCGTGTTCCGGCATAGGCGACGATGAGCCCGGCCATGCCGCTGATGGCCGCGAGGACGACGCTTTCGGTGAGGAGTTGGCGCACGATGCGAGTGCGCGCTGCTCCTAATGCCGTGCGGACCGACATCTCCGCGCGTCGCGTCATTCCGCGGACGAGCAGTAGGTTGGCGATGTTGGCGCAGGCGATGAGCAGGACCAGGCCGGAGATGGTCATCAGAAGCTTGAGGTTGGATGCGTAGTTCTCCTGCATGTCCTGGATGCCGGCGCCCCCGGGCGTCAGCACTACGTGGGCTTTGGCCAGTGCGCGCTTTCCTTGTTCGCCTGAGAAGGGTGTCGTGGGTGCGAGTGATTGCCGGACCAACCCGGTGATTTTTGCCTGGAGCGTGGCCATGGCTACGCCGCGTTTTAGCCGGCCGATGATGTAAAGCCAACGCATGCCGGGCTCGTGCACGAAAGTACGGTTGGTCAAGACCGGCACGGATTCGATGGGGAGATAAAAGTCGGGTGGGGCGCTGGAGAGGCGATCGCCGTAAAAGCCTTTGGTAGCGACGCCTGTGATGGTGACGGCCTTGGTATCGATCCAGAATGTGCTGCCGACGACGGATGGGTCGCTGCCGTAATTGTTCTGCCAGGTGTTATAGCTCATGACGGCGACGAGTGGTGCGCCGACAACATTGTCCGCATCTGTGAAGAGACGTCCGATGCTCGGCTGCAGGCCGAAGGTGCGGAAGTAGTTGCCGGAGACGAATTCGCTGGTGACGGAGCGGGCGGCCTCCTGGCTTTTGTCACGGCGAGCAATGATGGTGCCGAAGCCGGATTGCATGGCAGCCAATTCTTCAAACTCTGGTGTGTTCTTTTCCAGTTGCTGCCAGGTGTCGGTGTCGAATAAGGCGTAGCTGTCGCCGTCCACACCTCCGGAGTCGCCCGCGGTTCCGAAGTTGACGCAGCACTCGTTGGTGTTGCCTATGCGGATGAGGGTGGAGGGGTCAACGACGGGCAGGTTCTTGAGCAGGACTGCGTTGACCAGGGTGAAGATGGCTGCGTTGGCTCCGATGCCGAGCGCGAGCGTGAGGACGGCGGTGATGGTGAAGCCGGGCGTCTTTCGCAGCTGACGCAGGGCATACCTGGCGTCTTGAAGAAGGGTTCCAAAGAAGAAGCTCGGACGCTGTGCATGAGACTGCGCACGCGCGCTCTCCACGCCCCCAAACGCGATGACTGCCTGTCTGCGCCCTTCTTCTGAAGTCATTCCTGCGGCGATGTTCGCGAGGGTCTGCTGCTCGATATGAAATCGCAGCTCGTCGTCTATTTCCCGGCCAGGTTTCGGCGACATCAAATAGCGAAGACGGGTTAGCCATTCTTTAAGCATGGAAGCCCTCCTATCTGAGCACCAGTGCAATGGCCGTTGAGATACGGCTCCAGTCTTCGAGCTCAGCTTGCAATTGCTTTTGCCCGGTCTTCGTCAACGAATAAAACTTGGCCTTGCGATTGTTTTCGGAAGCTCCCCACTCAGCCTTAATCCAGCCTTTGTATTCCAACCGGTGAAGAGCGGGGTAGAGCGAACCCTGCCCAATCTGAAGCGCCTCTTTCGACACCTGCTGAATTCGTTGTGCGATACCCCATCCGTGCATAGACTCCAGCGCGAGCGTCCTCAAGATCAGTAGATCAAGCGTTCCTTGCAACAAATCGGTAGCTGCCATCTTCCCTCGACATTCAACAAGAGGATGCATCGCGGTCTTGTCGAATGTCAAGGGGAGTTTCGAGACCTCCATGAACGAAATAACCCCGGCCGGCCTCGCCCTGGCTCCGACGTGCCACAAGGGTCTCAGTAGTAACATTCCGGTATTCAGGTACCTAACGGCTTTCTCACTTGACAGGTCCAGTGCCGTAATTGTGTCATTGTCAAAAGCGGGGATGTATTTGTCCGTGGCTTGTCCAGGAACAATACGCAGCAGTTCGTCCACATCACCGGTTTCCAAGCCGTGGTTCACAGGTCGGGACCATAGGGGGTACAAATTGTTTCTCCGAAATGGAACGGCAAGGCGGCAGGCGGGGCTCACGCTGGTCGAGCTGATCGTCACGGTGGCGATTCTGGCCATCCTGGCCTCAGCTGCAGTTCCGTTGTTGCGCTTTCAGGTGAAGCGCGAAAAGGAAAAAGAACTTCGCAGCGATTTGCGGAAGATGCGGGATGCCATCGACGCCTACAGAGACGCTGCGGAAAAGCACGTCATCCAAGTCAAGGTCGACAGCCAGAACCTACCTCCTGATCTCGAGACGCTGACGAAAGGTATCGACGTTCAGGGAAAGAAGCTGAGGTTTCTGCGAAGCATACCGGTTGATCCGATGACCGGCAAAGCCGACTGGAACTTGCGCTCCATGCAGGACGAACCAAACAGCGACTCATGGGGAGGACAAAATGTCTTTGATGTCACTTCCAAATCTCAAGGCACTGCCCTCGATGGAACGAAGTACTCTGATTGGTAAACCAACAATGGAAAGCGTGACAGTGGTCGTGCACGGCTAGGACATTGAGGAATGTTCCTATGAAGAAGTTGCCGACTTGTCTTATACAGAGTAGTGTCTTGGCCGTCGGCGCCTCATGCACGTCTTCAAATCCTGGAAACGCTATGACTCCCCTGACCACACGGCAGTATCTGTCATCCTCGTTTTGGTTCCTGCGATGGGCGTTGGCCCCGGCACGCGTGGAGGAGCGCGTTGAGGAACCAGAAGGAAGGATCCGTCAAGGGGGCTGTCAATGCCTTGTACTCCTCTTTCTGCTCCTCGGTTAGGCGACCGTCAGCTTGCTCCCACACGCGGATAGCCTGCAACGTTTGCTGCCACCAGCGCGCCCATGGGCTACCGCCCTGCACCACCTCGGCAGTCGCCTCGTCGCGGATGTTTTCGAGACCGCATTTTGCGAAGAGCATGGGAAGCTTGCGTCCAAAGGTGGGATCATACCCTCGCGATGTCCACCACTCACCCTCCCGCCATGTGCGCTGATACCGGGCGTAGTACGGGTGAGACCGGTCCACTGGAGCAATCGTGCCCCAGTCACCATCCTCATCGACGAGCCAGCCTCCTGGCCGTAAGCACTCTGCCATGCGCTGGACAGCCGTCTCTTGCTTGCCGGGGAGCCAGAACAGCATCAAACGAGAGCAAACCATATCGAATGAGGCCGGACCGAGCCTGTCTAGAGGATCCTCAAGGATGTTGTGCTGGCACACCTCAAGGTTCGGAAGTTTGATTCGTTTCAGATAGGTAACGTCTATGTCCGTCGCAACCACCTGGCCGCTCGCTCCCACCCGCTCGGCAAGCCAGACGGCCATAGAGCCACGGCCCGCGCCGACCTCAAGGCACCGCCAGCCAGGCTGGACGAGCTCACGCCGTCGGCGAGAAAGCGGGTCGAAGATATCTTCCAATAGACCCAATCGATCGTCTTCAGCCGCTTGGCGCCCGCTCCCGGCGAGTCGGTATCCGGGTTCAAGGGACTCGGGAACTCCGGATACATCATCGCGTTCTGCCATGGTGCCAACAATAATAAGAGGCTTTCCTCGTGTCAACGCCTTCCCCGGCAGCATTTGGGCAAGCTCAGTTCGACTGCGTGAGGTAGCTTTCCATTGCCTGACTAAGTACTTCGTCGGTCTGAGCGGAAGTCGTTAGGCGACTTTTGAGCGTCGACATTCTTCGCAGGTCTTCCAATGCTTGAGCAGAGACTGCGCCACTTCGAATGTGAGGGACCTCGCACGACACAAAAGCCTATCGAGGTTGTGAGGGTTATGTACGAGCTGAAGCTCGTACCCTTCATTCCCCTCAAGACGAGAAACTTACATCGGCCACACGAGGTTCAAGCGGGCGAGGGAACTGCCCGCTAAAACAAGAACTTCAACGCAAACTGCACCTGCCGGGGAGACTCCGCCTCAAGGATATGGTTGAACGTCGGCGAACTGATGTCACTGTCAGGCAGCCGGAAATTTGTCCGGTTCAGGATGTCAAACAACTCAGCACGAAACTGCAACTGTGTCGATTCTGTCACCTTGAAATTCTTAAGTGCTGCGAAGTCCCAGTCAGCATAAGCAGGGCCGAGATCTACGTTGCGGCCTTCGGTGCCGAATTGGCCGGCGTTCGCTGTGGGATCAAGCCGCTGGAAAGCGCTGGTGTTGAGCCACGCGGCCACCGAGCGCGGACCGTTGTTTGGCCTGCCGATGAGATTGGGCCGCTGCGCGGAGAACCCAGTGATCTCAGGCGCGCTCCCTTGCGCCGAAACGTCGTTTGAGTCGAAGACGGTGAACGGCGTGCCGCTCATCAGCGTGGCAATGCCATTCAACTGCCATCCACCCAGTGCCCACTGGTACCAGTTCTGCCCCTGGGTCCAGAACGGAAGCGCCCATTCATAGCTTCCAACGAATCGGTTGCGTGCGTCGAACAGCGAGGGGCCACGTTCTGCTGCCAGATTGAAGGGATCCTGGGCAAGATCATTTTCGCCTGCGACCGGTTTCGCCGCCGATCCGGTGATGTTAAATGACGAGACATCGTCGATCACCTTCGACCACGTGTACGACACCAGGAAGCCCATACCGTGGTTGAACCGTTTGCGCACAGACGCTTCCATCGCGTTGTACGCCGAGTTGGCGATGCCCGCTATCTCGCCGGTCGAGGAATACACGCAACTGCTCGGTGAGTCGGCGAGCGTACAGCCGGAATAAAGCCGCCGCTGATCGGCATTGCTGGAATTCGAAATCGGCTCGCCGTCCTCGTATCCGGGAACGAATACCGCTGGGTTCGCTTCGATAAAGCGCGGGAGGCGCGTGCCCTTGGTACCGACATATCCGATCTCAAAGAGCCAATCGGACCCGAACGCTTGTTGCACATTCAAGTCCCAATCCTGCGTGTAAGGGAGTTTCAAGCTTGGCGACAGGGTCAGGTTGGTGAGGGAAGGGGAGAACGTCCCTGGGGCCGGAGGATTGCCGTTGAACGGATCGGCAAAGTCCGGCAAGCTTACTTGCGGCGTTCCCAGGAACGGCGGGGCGCTGATCGGCGCCTGCAAGGGGCCACCTTGGCCCGTGTAATACGGCTCATAGAAGATGCCGTACGCCGCAGTTACCAGCAACTTGCCATTGCGGCTGGGATCCCAGGCAACGCCAAGACGCGGGGCAAACGCCTTCATATCGGTAGGTATCAAGCCCGCGGGCACACCGGGATCGCCCGGATAGAGCAACCCCACCGGCGCATTCGGTAAAACCCGGGACTTCTTTCCCGGCTCAAACAACGACATCCGGTTATGAATTTCGGTATAGGGTTCGGGTAACTCGTAACGCAGTCCGGCATTGACGGTGAAATGCGGCGTGACCCTATACGTGTCCTGCACATACGCGTTCCCATTGTTGCCCCGAATACCGCGCGAGAAATCGCCGATGCCTTGCAGGAAGACCACCGGCTGCCCAGTGAGGAAGCTGGCGAATGCATCTGTGATCGGGAACGGCGAAAATACGAAGAAGCCGTTGGTCGCGATCCCCTGCAGCACGTTGATCTCCTGACGCTCGTATCCGCCGCCGAATTTCAGTTCGTGCTTGCCGCGCACCCAGGTCAACGCTCCCGACAAGTCGTAGACATCTTCGTAAGTGTTGCGCGGGCCGGTGATCGGATCACCCACCTCGGTATAGCCGTTTATCTGAATAAATGGTGGCCCGGCAGCAATATCGAGACTCGGGTTGTATTTAAATCCAAGCTCTGAGGGTGGCTCATGGTTCTCATGCTCGCCGAAGAGGAACTTGTTACGGAGAAATGAGAATCGCGCAACCGCGATGACGGCCGGCGAAAATGTGTGTGTTTCCTGCGCGACGAAGTTCTGTGCGCGTTGGTTTTCGCCGACCGGGAAGCCAGGAACGCTGGCGCCGCCCGGCGAGAGCGGATCGACCTGGGAAAGCTGGTTGAACATGTATCGGAAGGTCAGAGTGTCGCTCGGATCGAGGTAATGGTCGACCTTGATGCCGAACTGATCGGTGTTATTGCTGAAGGTTTGCGTTGTGGAGAACAGATTCGTCCCGGCGTTAGGAGCGGGGAAGAAGCTCAGCAGGTTTTGTGAAACCGGGTCGAACTCAGCCTGCGGCAGCTGGTTATTCGGGTACGGTGCATTGGCAAAGATATTGAAAAGCTGGTTCGCCGGATTGTTGCAGAAGCCTTGCGTGAAGCCCTCCGGGCAGAGTTCAGAGAAGTCGCCGGTGCGCTGCTTTAACGACGGTACTGTGGTAAGAGCTGTCTCCCCCTGACGATTGCGGAAACCTTCATAGAATCCGAAGACGAATGTCTTATCCTTCTTGATCGGCGCACCGGCCGCCCCGCCAAACTGGTTTTGCTTCAGCGGTTCCTTGGTCTGCGCGAAATAATTGTTCGCGTCCAGGTAGTCGTTGCGCAAGAACTCCCACAACGTCCCGTGGATCTGGTTGGTTCCCGAGCGGGTGATGATGTTCGTCGTCGATCCCAGCGCGTTTCCGAACTCGGCATTCGCACTATGCGTGATGATGCGGAACTCGCCGATCGCGTCTATCGGCGGCTTGAGGACAAAACCGCCGTCGACGCCGTTGACGTTGTTCGCACCATCGATGAGAAAGTTGTTGGATTCGGGGCGCTGGCCATTGACCGCATACGCCTGTCCGTTGCGGAGTGATCCGCCCGCTTCGGCTATCCCGGGCGTCAAGGGAACGACCCCAGGCTGCAACAATCCAAGTTGCGAGAAGTTGCGTCCGTTTAGAGGCAGATCCTCCAATTCGCGTTGCTCCACAACCTTGCCCATGCTGGTGACGGTTGGTTCAATCAACTCGGCGTCGGCACGCACCAGTACCTGTTGCTTTTCCGATCCGACCGCCAGACGTGGCGAAACCGAAGCCGTCTCGTTCACGTCGAGGGTGATGCCATCCTGCACGTATTCCTCAAAGCCTTTCGCTGCGACATGCAGGCGGTAGTGCCCAACCGGAAGTTCCAGAAGAACGTAATTACCGTTGCGATCGGTGGTCGTCGTGCGCGACAGGGCCGTTTCCGACTGCTGTGCTGTTACCTCGGCGCCCAGAATGACAGCGCCGCTGGGGTCTGTCACTGTTCCGCGAACATTCCCCGTGATCTGCTGTGCAGAGGAACTGAGGCAAGCAAGCACGACAAATGCCAACACATTGCGAGCGATATTCATGTGGTTTTCGAGTCTCCAGAAAGATTTGGCCCGTCAAACAGTGCGACGCGGTCGTTCGCGTGCCACCGTGTTGCCATGGATCGCTGTGACCGGTGCGCCAGAAAACGTACCGCGGCTCCGTGAATTACAGAGCTACGGCAGGGAACGCCGGCAAGCGAGGCTCCGCTCACATTCAGGGGAACAAAGCACTCGCCGGTTGCATGGATGAACAGTAATAGCTAAGTTAAGGATTGTCCTGCACCGGTCGATGGGTAGCTAACTCCATCCTTCGGTGGAGCTCCCTCCGATCGGCCCATGCATGTGGCTACAAGAGGGGGTGTGTGGTACCACACGGCCATCGTGTAGTGCCCCCTATATCTTTCTCCTGAGTTCCAGCGGTATCTTCACTGTGGACGTTGGAGGCGTAGCGCGCAGCCGCTCCAAGAGACACCCTGAAATCGCAACGAGAAAATAGGAGAGTGATGAAACGCTATCTACAGAGAGCCATTTTGGCCGCAGCCCTGATGGGTACGGCAAGCGCCTTCGCCGGCAACGTACAAACGGATTACGACCATTCGGCCAACTTCTCGCAGTACAAAACCTATTCCTGGGGCAAGGTTAAGACGACGGACCCCTTCTTTGTCACGCGGGTGCAGGATGCGGTCAATCAGCATCTCCAGGCCAAGGGTTGGACCCTGGCGCCGACGGGCGGTGCCGTAACTGTCTTCGCTACGGACAACATCCATGACCAGAAGGAAATCCAAACCATGTACGACGGACTGGGCGGTGGATGGGGTGGTGGCTGGGGCTGGGGTGGCTGGGGTTGGGGTAGTGGCTGGGGACCGGGTTTCGGAACCGGCGTATCGACCACAACGACCACGAATCAGAACGTCGGCAACCTGGTGATCGATATGTTCGATGGCAACTCAAAGAACATCCTATGGCGCGGTCTTGCGACCGAAAGTCTATCTTCGAATGACAACAAAAACACCAAGCAGCTGGATGGGGACATTGCGAAAATGTTCAAGACCTTTCCCCCCAAGCCTGGAAAGTAAGGGCGCACACGCGGTCTTGTCCAGTGCAGTGTGCAGGCAATCCGGGTACGCTCCGGTCGGGATGACAATGTTGTCCGGGAACACTAGGTATCTTTCCCAAGATGGATTGTCATCCCGAGCGAAGCCGAGGGATCTGCGGTGCGCCTCTCGGCCTTCCCGAATTCTGAGGCTAAGCGAGGGGTTCTCACGCAGACTGTTTAGCCCATACCCCTCAGTGCTTAGAACCTGCAAAAATAATTCGAAGGACAGCGAGGCGCCGTTCAAGCTGATCTGCGTTCTTCCTATGGATCGATAACAATCTTTGTTACTCGATCTTCTTTGTTCTGCTACACCCCACAGAAGTTGGATGCACCTCAGGTGAGTGCGTGCTTGTCGTCCGTTCAAAAGAGCGGGTTACTTGTTCATGCGGCCAAACCCAAACCGCTTTGGCCGAGCGCGCGCGTTTCGCGTGACTGCACGATGAAGCGTCATTTTGCGCCGCAGCCACAATCAGCATCATAGTCAACATCTCTGATGAAGCGCGAGTGCTCTTCATCATCGTTGTCGATTCCAATAAGCGGTCTTACCCGTTAAACATGAGGTGTTTATGGCATTAAGCGAAGTGTTGCTCGACGAATTACGTGATATGTACAGTGCGGAAAATCAATTGGTCGTTTCGCTGCCCAAGCTGGCAAAGGGAGCGAAGGACAAGAACCTGAAGGGGCTTTTCAGTGCCCATCTTGAGGAAACCAAGGGGCAGGTAGAGCGCTTGAAGCAAGTGTTCGAACTGCTGGGTGAAAAACCCACCGGGGAACATTGCAATGGCATGGAAGGCGTTATCGAGGAAGGTGCGGACGCACTCGAGAAAGACGAGGAAGGGGCATCCTTCGACTCAGGCATCGTGGGCGCCGCGTTAAGAACTGAGCACTACGAAATCGCGGGATACACGGCGACGATCACGATGGCAAAGTTGTTGGGCATGGGGGAAGTGGCGGGGCTGCTGACGGAGAATCTCAACGAAGAGCTCGCTGCAGCAGACAAAATCATGGCTGCCGCCCAGCCGATCTTGAAAGCTGCCGCCGCCGAACCTGAGCAGGACAAGGAACCGAAGACGGGGAAAGAGAAGTACTCCGAAAAGAAGAGCAAAGAGGATGAGAAAAAGGCTGCGCCTGCTCTCAGACACTAAAGCAATTCGCCATTACACGTGCGACTGAACGCTGAGGACAGTTCGCAGAAAGCGAATGCACGACAACCCTGCAGGAGGCAGACCTATGTATCATCACGTGAAAAAATTAATGTATACCGTCGATGTTGGGGAACCGGATCCGAAGTTCGGAAAGATGTTGCTGGAACAATTTGGTGGAGCAAATGGAGAGCTTGCAGCCGCAATGCAGTATTCGATCCAGGGGATCAACTGCGAAGATGCCGCCCGCAAGGATCTTCTGATGGATATCGGGACGGAAGAGCTCAGTCACCTGGAAGTAGTGGGAGCGCTCATCCGGATGCATTTGAAGCCGATGAAAAGCAGCCGCGAAGCAGCCGAAGCAGATCCGCTGGTCGCGATTGCCGGGGGCGGCGGTGTCGCGCTCTTTGATTCGATGGGGAATGCCTGGACAGCGACCTACTTGAAAGTAACCGGGGATTTGGCCGTGGACCTGCGGAGCAACATCGCCGCCGAGGCACGGGCGAAGATCGTTTACGAGCGGCTCATCGCCTTTACCCAGGATCGCGGTTCGAAGCAGGCACTGCAGTTTCTCATGACCCGCGAAATAACCCACATGCGGGCATTTACGGCAGCTCTGGATAGCATGGAGAAGCCGCAATTCTCGGTCGGCATTATCGAGCCGACGCCGCACCTCGTCGACCAGTACTTCAACGCCTCGACTGGCGAGAGCCAGAATGGCGAGAAGGACTTCGTGGGACCGTGGAACCATTCAAACGGGTTGGCTACTGTCGAGTCCGAGATCAAAGGCGGCGAAGGGTTGGATGTAACGCCGTACGATCCAAAACCTGGCACAGAAACCACCTCTTCGATCGATTCAACACCAGTGGGACAGTACACCAATGGGGTGGGACAAAAGCAGGCCAAGCTTCACGAAAAAGCCAACGCTCAAGCAGCCAAGGATGCCACCGTCGAGGTATAAGCAATTCTCTTACTGCGCCTGCCAACGGATCCGACCGTTGGCAGGCATTTGTTTTGGGGGGCGCTCCCGAATAGGGAGAAGCCGGGGGACTAGGCTGCCTTTCTCGGATCATCCTCGGGGTCCACGTAGTCAAGGCCAAGAGGCCCAATGGCTGTTACCTGGCTTATATATTCGCCCGATTTTGCCCAGTGGAAGTGTGACGTGTCGCCAGGCAGTACGATGACGCTTCCCGGCGGGTAGGCCTGCAACTTATCTGCATCAAAGTCGTCACCCAATCCGATGTAGAAAACGCCCGAGATCACTGTGTAAATACGATCTTCCGGATGCCGATGCGGCTTGATTTTCGCCCCGTGAGGTACTTTGACCCTGATCGTATAGGGGCCAGAACCCGTCGGGTGACCGACGATGACTGCCAGACGGACAGAAGCTGGGAACGCCGCGAATGCCTTCCACTCGATGTCTTCGCTAAGGACCGATCTGAAAACTTCCTGCCCTGGCTGGTGAGGACGAACCGTGTCTTGCTGTGCAGCTATGACCATTTCTCCTCCTTGGGCGACCCGCCATAGGGTCGCTTGCATACTCTTATAGATGGTCGAGAGGCGTTGCGGCTTCTTAGACGAAGGTATCGGTCGATTCCCAACGTGCATATGGCGAATGATGACAGAAGCTGCATCGTCATCATTCGCCAATCGTTGGCTGCTAGATGGTGCGATCGTAGAGTTGCTCCTGGTAACTCTTGACCCAGTCTTCTGTCGAAGGAGGAAAAATGTTGAGAAACTTTCCCTCGCGAGAAGGGATCACTTCCACCATCTTTGCGATCATGTCCTTCGGATCGAGTCTTCCTTCTGGTTTGCCGAGCAGTCCGTCGACCACCTTCTGGAAGGCGTCACGCTTGATAAAGTTCACGTCATCGTTGAGCCAGCGTAAACCGGCTTCCACCACAGTTTCGTTGAACCCGGTAAGGTAGGGCCCAGGATTGATCGTTTGAACCTGAATCCCAAAGGGTTTCAGTTCCTCGTACATCGCTTCCGCTATCGATTGCACGGCATGTTTGCTCGCGGCATATGCGGGAATCGGGGGGACGGAAAGAAGTCCTACCGCTGAGGAGACGAATACCACCTTTCCCCGAATACGTCCGGCTACCCAATTCCTCACCACCCGCTGTGTAAAATCCAGAGCCGCGAAGACATTTGTTTCGAAATTCTTCCGCACCAGATCCACAGGGATTTCAGACATCGGCCCTCCCTCGCCAATGCCGGCGTTATTCACCAGAATGTCGAACTTGATTTTGAGCGTGTGTGCGACGTCATAGGGATCCAGCAGGTCGAGCTTCTCAACTCTGAGTGTGTTAAGGCCGAGCGTGCGAGCCTTTTCCCGCAGCGCTGTGACTTGTGGCCAGGTTTGAACTGCTGCGATTACGCTGTGCCCTTTTTGCGCTAGCCCGAGAGCGGTTCCTTCTCCAAATCCGGAACCTGCTCCCGTAATCAATATTTCCTGCATGTGACTGTCTCTCCTCTCTTTTTTAGCTAGGCCTTCCATGCTGATTCACCGCTTTGAGCTACTGCATAGTCTTGCGTCACCAGGCCCCCGGACACGCCGATGCTCCCGATGATTTGCCCATCGTCCCTAAGGGGGATTCCACCCGCGAACGTTACAAGTTGACCATTGGTGAACTCAATTCCATGCGCATCTGCCCCTGCTTTGCTGTAGTTGTCCAGGACCTGCGTTTCCATTTCGAACAGAACGGCTGTTTTCGCTTTCTTAATGGCCACGTCGATCACTCCAAGCCATGCACCATCCATGCGATGAAATGATTTCAAGTGGCCTCCCGCATCGAGGATTGCAATGCAAACTGAAATTCCGAGTTCGCGCGCCTTCTGTATGGAGGCCTGCAAAACGCGGTCCGCTTGCTGTGTCGTCATTTGCATGTCCTTTGCTCCCGTTAGGATCTTCGTTTGTGGAGTTACTGACCAATGCGCTCGCGTTGGAATCATGACAACAGAAGTGCAAGAAACACACTATTGAACCAAGGTATTGGGCAATACCTTGGTATCACTCGCCGGAGTGGGATCACTCTTCATAGATGTGCCGAATGACGCTACTATGGGTGTCGGGAGGCGCTCGAGCATCGGATGGACCACGTCAACTACATTTTGGTGCTGCTGATCGGATTGCTTTTCGCGGTGGCTGCCGTGGCTGGTGTGGCGCGCCGGTTTGCGGTGTCGTACCCCATTGTCTTGGTGCTCTTCGGATTGGGGTGTTCTCTGCTCCCCCGTATCCCGCGCGTTCCGCTGCCCCCTTCGTTGGTGTTTCTCGTGATTCTGCCGCCCCTTCTCTATACGGCCGCGTGGCAGACATCGTGGCGTGAATTCAAATACAACCTGGTGTCAATCTCGAGCCTAGCCGTACTCCTGGTGTTCTTCACCGCGTTTGGTGTCGCGTTTGTAGCAAAGTGGTGGATGCCGGGATTCACCTGGCAACTCGGATTTCTTCTGGGAGCTGTCGTTTCGCCGACAGACGCGGTCGCGGCGACCTCGATCGCACGCAAAGTAGGTATGCCTCAACGCATTGTGGATTTGCTTGAGGGCGAGAGCCTGTTGAACGATGCAACCGGGCTGCTGGCATTGCAGTTTGGAGTCGAGATGGTCGTCCAGGGAGTGACCCCCACCATAGGCCACGGCATTGCGGTATTCGCATGGCTGACGATCGGAGGTGCGCTCGTCGGTTTGACCATCGGGTTCGTCGTCGCGTGGCTCGAACGCTGGGTGGACGACGGACCGGTGGAGATCGCCCTATCGCTGATCGTGCCCTACGCGGCGTACCTTACAGGTCAGGCAATAAAGAGTTCCGGCGTGATTGCCGTAGTGGTATGCGGTTTGTTTATAAGCCGCCGCAGTTCCACCCTCCTTTCACCAGGAGTGCGCCTGCAGGCGTGGGCTGTCTGGGACGCGCTGGAGTTTTTGTTGAACGGGCTCGTGTTTGTGCTCATCGGCTTGCAGCTTCCGTATGTGATGGACGGCATTCATGGACATAGCCACATGAGCCTGCTCCGGTATGCGCTGGTGTTTTCCGCCACCCTGGTACTGCTGCGCCTGGTCTGGATGTATCCGGGGACGGGCGCAACCTGGTGGGTCCGAACTCATCTGATGAAGCAGCTATACGAAAGGCCGAAATCGAATCAGGCTTTTGTCATGGGCTGGACCGGGATGCGCGGGGTCGTCGCCCTGGCCGCGGCAAACTCATTGCCGCTCACGCTCAACGATGGAAGCCCATTTCCTCAGCGAAGCTTGATCATCTTTCTTACCTTTTCTCTGATCCTGGTGACACTTGTTGTGCAGGGTCTTTCCTTGCCATGGCTGGTACGCGTTCTTGGATTGACTGCCGGCAACGCGCAATTCTGCGAAGAAGGAGAAGCAAGGCACCTCGTATTGCAGGCAGCTATCGACTTCCTTGGGGAACGCAGGAAGTCGGCGAAGGGAGAACATGAGGTGCACGTCTATGAAGATCTGCTGCACCAGTATCAGCACAGGCTCGAAGACATCGACGGGTGCGGGCCGGACGGCAGCAGTCTGGAGAAAGCCTCGAACGGCCTGACGACGAATCTTCTGCTGCTGGAAACGATCAGAAGCAACGCCAGGAACTCAACCTCCTGTGGTCGGGTGGGAGAATCGGTGACAATGTACACCGCAATCTCGAGCGCGAGCTCGATTTGAAGGAAAGCCTGCTGACCTAGTCATCTCAGGTGTCGGATGTTGTCCTGCAGCAATGCCTGAGTCACTTCCGCCATCGACGGGGGCGTAGCGCGATCCTTGAAGCTTCCCAGCCGTTGGTAGACTTCGCCTGCCGCTCGGTGAAAGCCGTCGGGTAACCCTACCGCCGCGAAGGTCGCCGCAATCTCGTCCATCTCACCCGACCAGCGCCATGCTTTTGAAGCGGCTGCCGCGGCGCTTTCGGATTGGCGCGGAACATCGGGTAGCGTGCGCCGCCACGATTCCAGCAGCGGACCTTCCACGCCTTCGTGCTCGGCGAGGGCCCGTATCGCGGCCAAAAGAGCCGTGGTGCCCTTGGTAAATGCGGCGTAGCACATCTTGAGCGCGGAGGCCGCTCCCGCCCCGCCCTCAATCACCTCGGCGTTTATGTTGGTTCCGGTGAAAAAAACTGCAATGGCTGCAGCCTGGGTCCCGGAGAGATAAAGGGTGGGCTGCTTCTGGGCGGTCGGAGGAAGGCCGATGATGCCACCATCGACGAAGGTTCCTCCTGCGGTGTCGATCACGGTGGCAATCGCGCGGGCCGTGGCGGGTGATATGGCGTTCGCATCCACGTAGATCCCAGGAAAACCATTAGCAACCGCTGCGCGCGCCAGCGCCAGAGAGGCATGGGATGGGCAGACGGAAACGATAACTTCCCGCGGCTCTTACGGCTTGTTCGATGGTGCAGGCGTCTTCCAGGCCCGCAGCCCTGGCGCGCGTGGCGGTCTGTGCGCTTCGGCCTTGTGAGGCCCATAACACGCGAAATCCACGCGAGGCCAACGCTGCTCCCAACGCAGCGCCCATCTCGCCGGGGTGAAACAATGCGAAGGTTTTCATGGTGGCTATCATGCCACGTTCGGGCTGTGAGACGAATTGGACAGCATAGAATGATAGTCGCTCCGAGGTTCAGGAAGGAGATTTCGCATGAAGCTGCAATTTGCCCTCGTGTTGGCGGTGGCAACCCTGCTCAACCACGTGGGCCCCGCTGCAGCAGCGGTGGAAGCGCGCGATCTCGCGCTGGAGGGGGCGAAGGTTTATCCGTCGCCGACCGCTGCGGCGATCGAGAACGCAGTGGTTCTGATACAGCATGGCCGGATTGCTGCGCTGGGGAAACGCAGCCAGGTGAAGGTTCCGGCGTCGGCGCAGGTGATCGACTGTACGGGCAAAGTCATCGTCGCCGGGTTCTGGAACAATCACGTGCATTTCGAAAACGGATGGCAGGGGATTGCGCAAGTCCCTGCGGCCCAGGTCGACGCACATATGCAGGAGATGCTCACTCGCTGGGGCTTTACCACCGTCTGGGACCTCGGCTCCGCACCTGACAATACATTGGCGCTTCGGCGGCGAATCGAATCAGGAGAAATTCAAGGACCGCAGATTCTCATGGCGGGGGACATCTTTCCTCAGAACGGCCACCCTGTCTACCTCCCAGCCGAAATGCAGTTGCCCGAGGCCTCGAGTCCTCAGCAAGCAGAGCAGATGGCGCGGCAATACATGAAGATGGGTTTGGACGGCATGAAGCTGTTTACCGGCGCCTTCATGGGCAACAAGCCCGTCGTGAATATGGATACCGCCATCGTAAAGGCCGCGGTCGATGTGGCGCACGCTGAGGGTAAGCCCGCGTTCGCCCATCCGCAAAATCGCGTAGGTGTGGACCATGCGCTGGCTGGCGGCGTCGATGTTCTGGCGCACACACTCCCAAGTCAGGGAAGTGAGGGAAGCCTTTCAGCGGAGGAACTCGCCCAGATGAAGCGGCAGCATACAGCCCTCATCCCCACGCTCACATTGTGGACGACTGTGGTCGCGGATCCCGTCGTTACGGACCAACTTGTAAGCAATGGAGTCGGTCAGTTGAAGGCATACTTCTCCGAGGGCGGCATCATCCTGTTTGGGACGGACGTGGGCTTCACGTCCCGCTACGACACCGTTCAGGAGTTTGAGTACATGGGACGAGCCATGGGGTGGCGCGATGTTCTCGCATCGCTCACCTCAAATCCCAGCACGTTTTTCAAGCAGCCTGGAAAAGGGCGGTTGGAGAAGGGAATGACCGCAGACTTAGTTGTGCTCGACGCGGATCCAGCGAGCGAGGTGAGAAATCTTTCCAGGGTGGCGTACACCATCAGGCAGGGGCGAATCATCTACTCCAGTCACGCCAAACTTTAGACAGTGAGGATATGTAGCCATGACAGACTGGTTCGCACGCCCGATTCTGCACGTAACGGATGTCGAGGCCTCGCTCCTCTTTTACGTTGACCGGCTCGGCTTCACGAACCCATGGCGCTACGCCAAAGACGGCAAAACGCACGTCGCGCAGGTCGACCGGCAGGGCTGCGCGCTGATCCTGGCCGACACGTGGCCGGAGAAGATTGGCAAGGGGCTGATCTTCATTTCTCTCAATGTCGAGCCGCCGACGCGCGAGACCGCGGCCGCCGCGGTGGACGCGCTGCGCGTGGAGCTCGATGCCAAGGGAGTCCCGGTCAAGGAGGGCTCATGGGGTTACCGGCTCCTGGTGGTCGATGATCCCGACGGCAATCAGCTCTTCTTCAACTACCCAAGCGAAGCATAGCCGGGACTTCGGCTCTGCAACAAAGCCAAGGGTGCCCCACATCTCGCTCGTTTTTTTGCGAGATGCCCCGAATTTCCTGCACGCGGCAATGGACAAGACAGCGTGTGCGCCTTTCTTTAAGGAAATGCGCATAGAGTCCGCAGAACCCACCGACCCTCACAGGAAATCGGGGATGTGGGATACCACAGCGTTTGACCAGCAACTTTGGAGCCCAATAGGCACATTCGGTTGAGATTCGTGGTATCTCACCCTTGGTTTGGTTGCAGAGCCTGATTTCCTGATCCTTGGCCCTTCGAACATGTTTGCCTCGCAACTTCAGTAGGCAGGCCGTAAACTCCAAAGCATCCCCTCGTCCTGCGATTTCAAAGGAGTAGCGCGATGGACGGAACAGAAGATCGTGATCCGGCGGGCGTAACCGCCCTGCTGCAGCAGATACGGCAAGGCGATCGGGCGGCTGAATCCGACTTGATACCACTGATCTACAACCAATTGCAGGCTATCGCTCGCCGCCAGATGGCCCACGAACGCCCTGACCATTCTCTCCAGGCAACCATCCTGGTGCACGAGGCCTTTCTTCGGTTGGTGGGAAATTCACAGATCGATTGGTCCAACCGGGCGCATTTCTTCGCCCTGGCATCCCGCGTCATGCGCCGGATGCTGGTCGACCACGCCCGCGCCGCAAATGCGCAGAAGCGCCCTGGTCCCAGGCAGAAAGTCGAGCTCGACTCCGCACTCGTCTTTGTGGAAGCGCAAGCCGCGGACGTTGTTTCGCTGGATCAGGCGCTCGAGCGGCTTGCAGCCTGGGATGCCCGTCAGTGCCGGGTGGTCGAAATGCATTTCTTCGGCGGCCTGGGCTTCGAAGAGATAGGCGAAGTGCTGACTATCTCCACGCGCACAGCCAAACGCGATTGGAGCATGGCGCGGGCCTGGTTATATCGAGAGCTGAGCAAGACTTCGTAGCGGTTGAGGGTTCGAAGATGGAAGGGCACACAAGCTCCATGACCGCGGAAAGATGGATGCAGCTCAAGCAGATCTTCGAAGCTGCACAAGGCAAGCCGGCCTTGGAGCAGGCGGAGATCATTCGCGCGCTGGCCCAGGGGGATGAAGAGCTGCGGTTGGCCGCACAAGATCTACTCGCAGCCGACCAAAGTGCCGGCAGCTTCTTGCAAACCCCAGCTGCGCAACTGCAGAATCCGCTCCTCACGCCGGGTGCGAGACTTGGCCCCTATCAGATACTTGGCCTGCTTGGCGAGGGCGGAATGGGAAAGGTCTATCGAGGGTTGGACACGCGCCTCGGCCGGGCCGTTGCCATCAAAATTTCTGCCCAGCAGTTCAGCCAGCGGTTCGAACTGGAGGCGCGCGCCATCTCAGCGCTGAATCATCCCAACATCTGCACCCTCTATGACGTCGGTCCCAACTACCTGGTGACAGAACTGATAGAGGGGGAAACCCTGCGCGAGTGGCTGCAACACACACCGGCCCAGGAACGCCGCCTGGAGACCATCCGGCAGGTGCTTGAGGCGTTACGCGCGGCCCATACCGCGGGCATCGTCCATCGCGACCTCAAGCCGCAAAACATCATGGTGCGTTTCGATGGCTACGTGAAGGTGTTGGATTTCGGTCTGGCCAAGCAAATGCCCGCCGCTCGTTCGCCCCAGGTAGAAAATGCCGCAGCGGTGGAAGCGACTGTTCCCGGGCAGATTGTTGGGACGGTCGCCTACATGTCTCCGGAACAGATCCAGGGACATCCCGTCGATCAGCGCAGCGACCTATTCGCGATCGGGATCATTCTGTTTGAGATGTTGACAGGCCAACACCCGTGGCCGCGCAAATCGATGGTGGATACTCTGCATGCCATCGTTCACGACGACTTGCCGCCCCTGCCCTCTCCTGTTGACGAAAAGCTTGGCCCCATCCTACGCAAGCTTCTCGCCAAGAACCCCGCGGAGCGCTATTCACTCGCCGAAGGCGTTCTGGATGCACTCGCCAGCAGCGTGACTCTGCCGGCGCCGTCCGCTGGAATATCAGCCGATGGGCAACCACCACCCCGGTTCAACGGACCGAACAAGAGGAGATCGATTCCATGGATTGCTGCATCTCTCATTCTCCTGCTGGTCCTCGCCGCTGCAGGGGCATACCTGTTCTTTTCCCGGGGTAGAAAGGTGCTCACGGCAAACGATACTGTGGTGATTGCCGACTTTACCAACGCCACCGGGGATCCGGTGTTTGACGGGACCCTGCGGCAGGGGCTATCTATCCAATTGGAACAATCACCCTTTCTGAGCATCATCTCCGATCAGAAAATTCAGCAAACCTTGCAGAGGATGGGTCAGAAGCCGGATGCGAAGCTTACCCCTGAAATCGCCCGGGAGCTCTGCCAACGCGCCGGAGGGTCAGCGGCCCTCGACGGTTCCATCGCCCAGATCGGCACCAACTATCTGTTGACGGTGAAGGCGATCAACTGCGTCAATGGGGAAACGCTGGCCAGCACGGAAGCGCAGGCGAGCGACAAAAATCAAGTTCTCGATGCACTGGGAAAAATTGCCTCCCAAATGCGCAATCGACTGGGCGAATCACTCGTCACTGTGAAAAAGTTCGATACTCCACTGGAGGAGGCCACTACCCCGTCCCTCGAGGCTCTGAAAGCATTCAGCTCCGCCCTTCAGGTAATCAATACGACAAGTACGGCCGCGGCGATTCCGTTTTTCAAGCATGCCATTGAACTCGACCCGAATTTTGCCCTGGCCTATGCATACCTCGGCATCATGGAAAACGATCTCGTTGAACCCGGTCTCGCAGTGGAATACTTCCGCAAGGCCTATGAACTGCGCGATCACACCAGCGAGGCGGAAAAGTACTCAATCGCCGCTACATATCACAAAAGCGTCACAGGAAACATCACCAAGGCCATCGAGGCCTGTCGGCTTTGGATCCAGGCGTATCCCCGCTCGTATCATCCCCACGACCTGTTGGGAGGAGCTATCTTACCGGTCATTGGAGAATATGAGCAGGCGATCGATGAAGCCAACCAGGCGATGCGTCTAAGTCCGGACTTCCCCGTGCCTTACTATCAACGTATGTTCAGCGAACTGGCCTTGAGCCGCGTCGACGAGGCACAGGCCACCTACGCGCTGGCTCGCTCGCGCAAATTGAATAATCCTTTTTACGATTTCGCTCTGTACGAAATTGCATTTCTGCGGAATGATCGCGCCGGGATGGACCAACAGCTCGCAAAGACAAAAGGCCTGTCGGGGTTTGAGGACCAACTGCTCGCTCTGGAAGCAGATACAGCCGCCTACTCAGGGCGCCTTCGAGACGCCCGGGATCTTACTCGCCGCGCCATGGACTCTGCCGAACAGGCGGGGGAGAAGGATACGCCCGCGATGTATTCCGCTACCTCCGGTCTGAGAGAAGCCTGGTACGGCAACGCGGAAGAAGCACATCGTCGTGTCGATCTGGCAATGAAGCGTCCCCCGAACCGCGATCTGCTCTATTTTGCTGCTCTCGCATCGGCGTATTCGGGGGAGGACGCGAAGGCGCAGGCCTTGGCCGGCGACCTGGATAAACAATTCCCTGAAGACACTTTGGTGCAGTTCAACTATCTGCCCACCCTCCGCGCCAAACTTGCGCTCAACAAAGGAATGGCCGCAGAGGCGGTTGACAATCTAAGAGTGGCCGCAAAGTATGAGCTCGGCGTCTCCACCAACTGTGCTCCCAATTGGACTGCCATGTATCCGGTTTACGTGCGCGGCGAGGCCTACCTGGCCGCACGTCAGGGGAGGGAAGCCGCCGTCGAGTTCCAGAAGATTCTTGACCATGCCGGCCTCGTCCTGAACCAACCCATCGGAGCGCTTGCCCCTCTTGGCCTCGCCCGTGCCCGCCTGTTGCAGGGAGATACTGTCCAGGCCAAGAGGGCGTATGGTGATTTCCTCGCTTCTTGGAAAGACGCCGACCCCGATATTCCCGTCCTCAAAGAAGCCAAAGCAGAGTATGCGAAGTTGCCCTAGCGCAAGCCGCTCGCCAGCGGCGGTTGCTGTGCGTAGTCATTGTGACAAGTTCGCGACGATGGCCATCTCTTGTGGCGCCTGGATGGGGTGAACGCGAGTTGGATTGATGATGGCATAGCCCCCCGCGTGGCTGATAAAGATCTGTTTGAAGACAGCAGTCGGAAGAGTCCCGTAGCTTTCCTTCGTTTTCGCCGTCGTGCTTTGGCAATTCATCATCGGGAGATTGCTTATTGTTTTCTTGCCCAAATGCACACTCTGATCGATGGATTCGCAAATCAGCGATCCGTTGATGGTTGTTAATCTCGTGTCCCCCAGTCTCCTCAACTGGCTCGCCCATTGGATGAGGACAAGCTCCGCCGCCCCGCTATCGAGTAACAGTCTCACTGGGCCATAGCCCTGCAAGTCAGCCGATATCATGGGTTGGTACCGGTTCTCGTCTTCGCGGGGCAGAGGTGGAAAGAAGATTGGGACGCGTTCGCCCATTAAGGAAGATGCCAGGTCATCCGCGGCGTCCAGGGTCATCGTTCGATGTTGATTGTCGAACAGAATGTCAAAATGCCGCAAAAAGTTTTCCCCCAGTATGCCCCGCACCCCGCGATACTCAAATTTCTCCAACGGGGGCTGCATGCTCACCACTGCGATCTTTGGCACCGAGAGATGATCCAGTGTGATCTCTTTCACTTGAGAGAGGATCTGATTGGTCATGCCCGCTGAGCTTACGATCCGCGATGAGCCCTCGGCGTGTAGCCCGAGCTCTTCGAACAGCGCTGTATCTACGACCGTGACCGTGGCTCCTGTGTCCACCATGAAGTCGTACGGTCCAGCCCCGTTCAGCTTCACCGCGACTACAGAGCGGCTGCCTTTGTAGGGTCGCAGAGACACCGTGACCGTCTGCCGGGACTGTGCAAATCCGTGTACCGTGGCAAACGAGAGCAGAGCACCTGCGTTGAGAAGGGCGCAGAATAGAGTTCGACTGTTCATGACCGTCGTCTCCGATTTCCTGAAGGAGTCTGGCTTCGACTGCCTTCATTCTCTTAAGCGGAAACGGACGTCATCGAGGGCCAATCTTTTTCGAACGCTCCGGGGGATCCTCCCTTGGACAGGCGAGTACACAACGTGATGGCTGGCTGGAGCGCAGGCCACCGCCCACGAGCAAACGCCGGCAGTGGCCTCTTCCAGGTGATGAGCCGAACTCCGGCGTTACGACTTCGTCGCCGTGATCGCGGTGTAACCCGCTCCGATGTTTTGCGTTGAGCGCAAGGTGAGCACCCCTGTGCTCGTCGAAACGCTGTAGACGTCGAGAGTGCCGGTGGCGGCGTTGTAAAACGCAAGATAGGTTCCCGTCGTCACCGCCCCGGTATAAAGCGGCAAGGTGATGTCGTTTTCCTTCTGTAAGAGTCCGTTTGGGCCGACCGTTGCCGTCAGCGCGTCGCCGGTTCCATAGCCATAAAAGACCACCTGGCCGGCCGTGGGGAGAATCGCACCGTAGTATCCCTTCAAGGTGCCGGAATCCCGCTTGTCGGGAAAATCCTTTTGCGAGCCGGTAAAGTACAAGCCCAGCACCTCATACCCACCCGTGCCCGAGTTGTACATAATCAGGTTGTCGTTGACCGGGGCCATGACGTTGTAACCGGCGGGAAGCGTGACCAAGGCGGTGCTGTCCTGCTGCAGGCTTTGCGTCACCGGGCTCAGGGTCGTCTGGTCAAAAAGCCCGGTTTGGAAGTTGTAGAAACAAAGATAATCATCGGTCTGGACGATGTTCGACCACGGACTCAGGCCGGCAGTCTGGAGCGTCTTCAGATAAGTGCCCCCCTCCTGCGTGGCGATGAACGACCCAGTCCCACCCTGGTTCGCGTTGCCGTAATAGAACAAGAAGTCGCTCGCGGACCCCACAATGGTCGTCGCCGCCGTATTGAATTGCTGCGGATTGAACTTCACGTTGCCATAGCCATCGATGACCACGAATTCTGAATATCCGGTGGAGCTGTTGTAAGCAACGAGTGCCGTATTGTTCGCCACTACGCTGGTGGTCCCCTTCAACGTGCTTCGTGTGCCGGCCGGCGCTGCATGGAAATATCCGCCAATGTCGATTCCGCCGGCCAGGTAGGCGCCGGTCTGCGGGTTCAACAGGAAGAGACGGCCAGCCACCTGGGCCTGCGCCATCGCGCCCCCGAGCCACAGCGCCGTGACCAGCGTGAGGATGCGGTGGGTGGAAGAGAAGGGAAGGAATCGCCTGGGAAGGTTCATGTCAGCTCCTTATAGGTACGCTCGGGGGCGTAGCGGGCTGAAGATGCCCTTGCACGTCCGCGATGGATGCAGGAATATGCCCCGCCGCTCCCCCAGTCAAAGGGAACTGAAGATGAAACGTCGCTGAACCGCTAAGTGCTCTTGAAATGAAAAGGTTATCCGTGGAGTTGAACTACTGGGGAACGGCCTGCAGACGATCTGCTTCGAGGCGTGCCTGGCGCAGAACAGGAGTTTGCGGGTCTGCATCCTTCCACAAGCGAAAGAACTGCTGATAGGTCTGGCCGGCGTCCGTTGGCCGTTGCGTCAGGGCGTACGCGCGTGCCTGCCCGAGAAACGCCAACGCGGCCAAAGGAGAATTCAGCACCATGCCGCGATGCTCAATCAGGTTGCGAAACTGTTCGCCGGCACGCGCGCCGTCCCCGGCAAGCAGGTAAGCCTGGCCACGGACATAGGCCGGGTACAAGGGGCTGACGGAGAATCCACCGAAGACGGAAGGATCGAGAGGTTCGGCGACGGAAAGCGCTTCCACGGCTTTGGTTCCGCTGCCCTGGTGGAGAGCGGTCTCTCCCCGGACCAGGGGCAGCCAGAATTTCTGCACGAAGGAACCTTGGGGACATTGCTTGTCTAAACCAGCAGCCAACTGACCCGCGCGGTCCAGGTCGCCGATCTGTGCCGAGACAAGTGCCCTTGCGGTGCTCACGACTTTGGCGTTGCTCAGCGCTGCCGCCTGTTGCAGCAGAATTTTCGCCTGGGCGGGGAAGCCGCCTTCGCCGGCGTGCAGCGCCGCCTGGGCCAAAATGCCGGCGGCCCCTTCTGCGTCGCCCGCCTTCTGGGCGAGGCTTGCCGCCGACTGCGATAAGCGAACTGCTTCCTGGAAACGGCCGCCGGCCGCTTCGGTGTTGGCCATTTCGGACAACAGGGCCGCACGTGTTGCAGGCGAGGCGTTGGAGGGAGGCAGGGAACTGGCCAATGCCCGCTGGTCGCCGTTCAAAAACGCGAGCCAGTAATCCACCATGAGCCAGTAATCATTGCGCAGCCCTCGCTTCTCCGCTTCCGCCAGGACCGTTTGCGCCTCCTGCGGGCGATCCTGGCGTAGAAGCACCAGCGCGAGATTGTCGTAGGTGGTGCCGCGCGTGGGATCGATGCGCAGCGCCTTACGAAAATCGGCAGCCGCCTGCTCGTTGCGCCCTAACTGCATCTCGGCGGTGCCCAAATGGTTCAGTGAGTTGGCGGAGTTCGGGTAGTCCTCAACCAGGGCGGCATAGGTTAGGGCCGCCTTGTCTATCTCCTCTGTGTTGTAAAGGTAGTAGCGCGCCTCAATCGCCGCTCTTTCCGTTCCGGTCACCCGGTCACGCAGGTTGTAAGCGCGCATCGTTTGCTCTCGCGCAAGCTCGGCATTCCCGGTGTTGTGGTAGACCGCGGCCAGTGCCCCATGGGCCATGGCGAAATCAGGATCGATAGTGATCGCCTGCTTGAAATACGGAATGGAGGCCAGGTCGCCCTTCGCATCCCAGGTGGAAAGAGCCTGGTTGTAGGCCTCGAGCGCTTCGAGCGATGAGGTCGTTGCCTGTTCCAGGGGAGCGTTGTACTTTTCGATGGTAGGCAGCGACTCGCCCAGGCGCGCCCGGAGCCGCGACGTTGCCTGGCCTAGGGCATCGATCACGTCATTCCGTTGCTGCGCTTCGGCCTGCTCATGCGCGACCGGCTTACCGGTATCGCAACGGATTGCGGCTAAACCGATGAGATACGTCGTCCCCAGGTTGGAGATGGAGCCCTGCACCGTCACCTTGCCGCCCACGCGCTTGCATAGTTCGATCGCGGTCAGTCCGCTCATACGATCGTCTGGGGCATGGCCCATTTGCTTGAACACTACAGCCAGGGTGCGATCGGGCAAGAGGTGCACGATGGGCGATTGCGCCAGCCCCACGATCAGGGCTTCACGCAAGGTGTCGTTGAAGATTGCCTCCCCGGTGTGGTTTTCGAAGTCGGCCAGTACCACCGTATCGGTGGTGGCGAGGGCGAAGGCTTTCTTGCGTTGATGGAGCGCGACCACCACCGCCGCCCCCAGCCCGACGATGGCCAGCAGCACGGCGACTTTCCTGCTCCAGGCGGCCGGCGTAGCAGCCTGCGGTCCATCCGTCGCCGGGGTGGGGAACGGATCGACCGGGGGCGTGGGATGGGGTTCAGCAGCAGGCGCCGTGCGTAGCTCCTTGGGGCGGGTAACGGGAGCAAGGAAGCGGTACCCTCGGCGGGGAATGGTCTCGACAAAGCGCGGGTTGTTGGCATCATCGCCGAGCGCCTGCCGCAGCTTGGTGACCGCGGCGCTCAGGCTCTGGTTGAAATCGACGAAGGTGTCGCCCGGCCACAGTCGCATGCGGAGCTGCTCGCGGTCGACGATTTCTCCAGGGTGCTCCAGCAGCAAGAGAAGGAACTCAAACGGCTGTTCCTGCATCTTGACGCGGTGGCCCTGGCGAAAAACTTCGCGCGATTCCGCGAACACTTCGAACACCCCGAAGCGATAGACGAGACCGCGGTTTGCCGAACTGAGCATTTTCTACAAGGGGAGCCTATCACGGGGTCAAATCGGGGAACAGAGTGCCAATAGTTTGCGGAATGGATGACGTAGCGGGTTATGAAACGACCAAGGTCATGCGTCGACATGCCCCCAATTCTTGGCCCTTCATCCCACGTTCTGTGCCGCGCGCGGCCGCATCCGCCGCAGCTGTAGGATCACTTCCGTGGCCAACAGCGGCACGGCCCAGCAGGCCCAAATGTAGGTAATTGAGCGCTCGTTGACCGGTCCCAGTCGCGACATCGGCGGTACGTCATAGAGGAAGCGAAAGGTTACAAACGCGAACGTCACGACATAACTGCGCACCATCCATTCCTGGTGCACCTGGATCTGCCGCTGCCGTATGGCGTAGTACGCCATCCCTGATGTCGTCACCCAGGCCAGTATCATGCCCTGCAGTCCAACGCTCCAGGGCCCTCCGTCCGGTGTCGTGATTGACAGACCGAGCGCAGCGATCGCCCCGCACAAAACCGCGATCAGGTACACCCGTCCCGTCACGCGATGCAGCCGCAGGTACCGCTGCCGCAGCCAGCGCGAAAATTGAAACGGTCCGATCAGCAAAGCCACCGTGCCGCTGCCGATGTGAGCCAACAGCCAGCCGCGACGCGGCCAAAATTCGTCGAACAGGGCAGCATTGTTGTAGTGAAGGTAATAGGGAAAAACGTAGTGGAAAACAAAAGCGCCGCCCAACAGCAGAATGACCGCGAGCGCAACTGCTTTGGGTAAGCGAATCCCCGGGCGCACTTGCGGCGGAACTGCAACACGGCTCGACATAACTCCTCCTTGCTGGAGTTTCTTTCGCGGGCCAAAGTAGCTGGAATTGTACAGGGACAGGTGGTTTTCGAGAAATTGAACGCGAGGAAGGGCCCGACGCCTTGAGCACTCAGCAAAACAGGTGCGGGTTCGCGCTCTACAATTCCTGCACGGCTCAAATTAATCTAGGAGCAGCGATTCGTGAAGTTCCTTGAGACCACGCTCATGGCAGTCCTGTGGATGGCCCCTTTGGTCCATGCGCAGGATCTCGACCTGATCCTGCGCAACGGCACGGTCATCGATGGCTCTGGCTCGCCCTCCACTCATACCGACGTCGGTATCGCCGGCGACCGCATCGTCTTTGTAGGCTTGAGCGCGGGCAGGAAGGCGAAACGTGTGATCGACGCCAGCGGGCTGGTCATTACTCCGGGCTTTATCGATCCGCACACCCACACGGCAGACGACCTGACTGATCCCAAGCGCGGCCGTAACGAGGCCTACCTGATGCAGGGGGTAAGTACTGTCGCGACCGGAAACGACGGCGACAGCCCGGAGCACACCGGCGACACACTCGCCAGGTGGGCCAGGCAAGGTATCGGCACCAACGCTGCGCTCTTCATCGGAGAAGGAACCGTGCGCAGCGAGGTGATGGGGATGTCGGACGCGAAGCCCACCCCCGAACAGATGCAGAAGATGAAGGCCTTGGTCGATACCGCGATGAACGAAGGCGCGATCGGCCTCTCCACCGGCCTTTACTATGCGCCGGGCAGCTACGCAACGACGGAGGAGATCATCGAACTCGCCCGCGTGGCCGCACAGCATGGAGGCATCTATGACACCCACATGCGCGATGAGAGCACCTACAACATCGGCCTGATGAACTCCGTGCGCGAGACGCTGCGCATCGGCAAGGAGGCCAACATTCCGGTGATGATCTCGCACATCAAGGCACTGGGAGCAGACGTCTGGGGCCAGAGCACCGAGGTGATCGCGTTGATCGACCAAGCCCGCCAGGCAGGAATCAACGCCACCGCCAGCCAGTATCCCTATGATGCGTCAGGCACCAGCGTGACGGCTTCTCTCGTTCCCCGCTGGGCGGAGGCCGATGGCAAGCTGCTGAAGAACATCGACGACCCCGCGCTGCACCAGCGGTTGATCCAGGAGATGACCGAAAATCTGCGCCGCCGCGGCGGACCGGAGACGCTGCTGATGACCGCCGCGAAGGACAAGAGCATCGTGGGTAAGAACCTCGCGCAGATCGCCAAGGAGCGCAACGTCTCACCCATTGAGGCTGCTTTGCAGATCATTCGCGCCGGCGGCTCCAGCGTTGCGTCGTTCAACATGAAGGAGTCAGACATCGAAGCCTTCATGAAGCAGCCATGGGTCATGACCTGCTCGGATGGTTCCGAAGGCCACCCGCGCAAGTACGGCACCTTCCCACACAAGATCAACGAGTATGTCTACCAGAAACATGTGCTGTCGCTCGAAGCAGCCGTCCGCTCCAGCACTTCGCTGCCCGCCGAGACTCTGCGGCTAAAGAACCGTGGCCTGCTGAAGCAAGGCTATTTTGCGGATGTCCTGGTCTTTGATTCGAAAACCTTTATCGACCGCGCGACGTATGAAAATCCCACGGTTCTTGCGACCGGCGTGAAGTATCTCCTGGTGAATGGAAAATTCGCTGTGGATAGGGGTAACTTGACCACAACCCTGGCAGGAAGGGCGCTCACCTATTAGCTCACCCTTCCTCGGCCCTCCCAAACCCCATTACGAACCCCGACACCCAAACAGATGTGTCATCCCGATCGGAGCTTAACGAAGCGGAGGGACCTGCTGTTCCTCTCATCCGCAAACCAACCTCTACTGGAAACGCTCCGCCCCACCCTTTGTCATCCCGAGCGAAGCCGAGGGATCTGCGGTGCGCAACTCGGTCCTCCCGAATCCCCCATTACAAACCGCAAACAACCAAACAGATGTGTCATCCCGCCTGGGCCGGCCTGCCGTGGGACCGAACCCTAGCGAAGCGGAGGGACCTGCTGTTCCTCTCATCCGCAAACCAACCTCCACTGACAACGCCACGCCAAATGCCGGGGATAAATGAAACTAACTCCTCGCCATTTCACTGTTCCCGGACGGTTAGCTCCGGGGCGGGAGGGGTCGTCGACGAAGTGTTGGCTCCAAGCGAAGCGATGGCCTTTCGTATGGAGATCTCGTCTCCGCCCCAATCGTAATAAACAATCTTTCCCTGAGCGTCGATCAATATGGTGAGGGGAATGCCATCGCCTTTGAAGGCTCGGCTTATCTTTGCGCCGGTATCGTGGTAGTTCGTCCAGGTATAGTGGTGCCGGGCCAGATACTCCGTAGCGTTGTCCGGCACGGAATCCTGATCAAAGCTGATGACGACGAGCCCCCGGCTCTTGAAGTCGTTATCGATACGACTGAACCCGGGCATGGAAAGGAGACACGGGCCGCACCAGGTTGCCCAGAAATCGATCAACACGGGATGACCGCGGTAGGAACTAAGATCAACCTTCCTGCCATCCGGGCCGGTGAAGGGAGTTTCCGGGGCTGTCTTTCCCACCATCTGCGCGCTGGGAGCCCGGGGAGAAAGGATCAAGTCTGGCTCCAGGCTTGCGACTGCCTTTGCCTTGGATGGGGGAACGAAGCGAAAACTATCCGCGGGGGTCTGAGGATTGAAGTCCGCCACCGGATAGACGGTGGTCGTGTCTTGATGAAATGGGATGCGGACTGTTTGAGTGATGATGCTGTAGGTGTCTAAGTGCTCAATTTGTTTCCGGAAGACATGGGCGGACTTATCGATCCAGAAGGTTCTGTCCCAACGCGCATCTTTATTGCGAGCAATCTTACTGTCGTCGCTGGTCACGTGGACGACGTAACAAGGGTAGCGGTTGCCCTCCACAGCGATGGTTTCGCCGGGAAGCATGGTGGCGTGCCTGTATCCACTGGCCTCTGTTTCCAACCTGGTGCGTATGTTCCAGGCCTCGCGTAGCTCGCCGTTTCCTCCGGATATGATTTCGGGAAATTGCGGCCAGCGCTGCGGCAGGGGCCGAACGACATACATATTTGCCTCGACCAGGTAGACCCATTCGTTCTTCCCATCGGAGTCCTGGATGTAAGAACCAAACGGTGAGCGCGTCTCGATCCGGTAAAGATTGTCTGGCCCCTTGATGGCGGTTCGATAGACCTTGCGCCATTCCCGGTGGAGGTCGTTGTTGCTCACCGTTTCCGTGATGGACTCGACGTGAAAGGTGTCAGGGTTTGCGGCGTAGGTCTCGCTCACCACCCGAAGCAGAGCAAGAGGATCGGTGAACTCCGGTTGACGAGACTGTGCCCGCGCCAGGGAAACCGGCAAAACCAGCAGGAGCGCTAAGTGGAGAGGCCTCATTGAAATCTCGCTCGTCATGCGCTCTCGCCCGGACAAATTTCGGGTAAATCAGGGAACCATCCCGCATTCGAACATTTTGTTGGCGATCGGCCCGGCGATCATGTTGAGAAAATGGGCGCGCATCTCTGGGTCGTTGTGAAGCATCGTCACGACTTTCTGCTTCATCTGTGCCTGATCGGCCGGCTCGGCGGGTTTTGGAGCTTCCTTTTTAGCAATCAAATCCGCGCAACTGGTCGTCTGGTACTTGGTAATCACCTTCTGAGCGAGTTTGTCCAGGATCGGATACTGGCGTTGCTGGGGCGAAGCAGATGGGGCAGTTGCGATCAAAACCAATAACGCAAGCAGCGCAGACGTACGAGAGATGGCCTTAACGTTCATGACTTCTCCTCAATGGATTGGAATGGCCTCCGCATTATCCATCATTAAGGCCGATCTTCCAATCAGGAAGAAAACGGTTGATGAGTCTGGTCCTAAGCCGCCTCCGATGGCAGCCCGCTCGGGGGCTCGGCAACTACCGGAAAATGTGACGCGGGCGGCAGCGGATCTGTTCGTGAAAAATGCTGCTCATCGCTGATTCTCGACCTACGCAGCGGTTGAGAACGCCGAGGTATCCAGTTTCATCCGTCCTTAAACTTCGCTAACATGACGCGGAGTGAAGGTGTCCCAACGGGAGCGCCATATGATTGATATTCGAGGTCTTTGCCCGCTGTTGCAGGTATTCGATATGCCTGTCTCCGTTCGCTTTTATTGTGAGTTGCTGGGGTTTGAGATTGCGGGCCGTTCGCCGACTTACGTCATAGAGAACGGTGTGGAACTCTTTCACTGGGTGCTGCTACGGCGGGATGACACCGAACTCATGCTGAATACAGCGTATGAGGAAGGCAAGCGCCCGGCGTCGCCTGTGCTGGAACGCGTGGCCGGCCACGGAGACGCAGCCCTGTTCTTTGGATGTCCCGACGTGGATGCTGCCTATGAGCAGGTAAAAAGCTACGGAGTCACTTGCTCTCCTCCCAAAACCGCGTGGTACGGGATGCGGCAGTTGTCATTTAGTGACCCAGATGGTTACGGAATTACGCTTCAATGGCGCGTGGCCTGAGACGAGGCATGCTGTCGCCGCAACCCGTGCCGTGAAAGGCAACAGTAATCATGTCACTGTGTTTGTCTCAATATTCACTTGACCCCCTGCCAGGGGGTTGATAGAACGGTCCGCGGCAGTTGCCAATCGTCACAGTAGGGGTAATCCAATGATCGCGAATCACGGCAAGCGAATTAGTCTGGCGGCGGGTGTTGCACTTGCGCTTGGTTTATTGGTGGCAAGCGCTCCGGCCCAGGAATCCTTCCAGCTACACAGCACAACCTTCACCAACGACAGCACGCTTCCAATTTCCATGATCCTGAATAACCAGGTCAGTGGAGTGAATACCTGCTCCGCCAACGGCGCGGCGGGATACGATGAGTCCCCGGAACTGTTTTGGACGGGTGCACCGAGGGGTACTCAAGTCTTCGCGGTAGTCCTTTACGACGTTACTGCCTCATTTACCCATTGGGGCATGTACAACATCAGCGGAAATGTGAATCAGCTTGCGGAAAACGCCGGGGTCGCCGGCAGCTCCTTCGGTTCGCAGATCGAAAATGACTTCGACCTCGGGCAGCAATACGACGGGCCCTGCCCACCAGCGAATGTTGCGCCCGATACGCACAAATACGTTTTCACGGTGTATGCCTTGAGCAAGAAGCTTTCTCTGCCGGGTTCGACCAATTTCCCGGCGAACGCAGAAACGCTCTACCAGGCACTGATTCGCGCGGGGCAACAGGGCGAGATTCTCGGAGAAGCAAGCCTGACGGGACTTTACTCTTCGACCCCTGCAGCGAACTGATCCGCTCGCAGTGCGTACTCTTTCCCTCAGCGGAGCATGGGGCCCCCCGCGCTCCGTTGCAGAGGAAAGAGTCCCTTCCTATTGCGATATCGCCTCCCACAAAAGTTGGTGCGAAACGATCAGGGGAATCGGCTAATCTTGACGACGTTATGCTGAGCCTGATCCTGGTGATTTTGTTGATGAGTTCCCTCGGCTTCGCTCAGGCGCAAGCGACACAGCCGGGGCCGCCCGCACCGGTTACCGTTCCATCGCAAGCGGCGCCCTCCACGAGGTCGGCGGAAGTGGTCACTCCAACGGATCCGAAGGAACGAATGGAGTTGGCGGAGAAGGTGAATGGCTTGCACGGGCTGGATATTCCGTGGCATCTGAAGGCGAGCTATGAGGTCTTCGGGGTTGATGGGAAACCGGCCGACACGGGTACGTTCGAGGAATGGCACGTAAACGCCAAGCAATACCGCGTGGCTTTGCACAGCCCCACCATTTCGGCGGAAGAGTATGGCACAGATCATGGAGTCTTCAGGACCGGCGGCGAGAGTTGGCCGGGAAGGCCACTCAGCTTGATCAGCAAGATGATTATGCGGCCGGTTTCTCCACCGGAACAACCGGACAAGATCGTGCTTCAGAACTACGAACGAAGTTTCGGCAAGCAGAAGTTGCCGTGTACGGCGCTGATCAATCGTGACGCGAAGCAAACGATACAGGATGCTGCATCCTACTGCTTCGCTTCGGCGAATGCGGTTCTTTTCTACTCAGGCAGTTCCAGCAAGATGCACCAAACTCTGTTTGAGCATATTTCTATCGTTCATGGTCAATACTTTGCCAACAATATGCAGTTGTTCATCGGGGGGCAGCCTTGGCTTAAGCTTCACGTGGAGACACTGGAAGGGTTAGCCCCGGGGGCCTTTCGGCTTTAACCGTTCCCGCAGACGCATTGCCTGTGACCGCTCGCATGTACTTAGCAGCAGAGACCACTCCTGGCCATCTGATCAACGAAAGCGGTCCCCGTATATCCGGCGGTGGCAAAAGAGCAGGGCGTGCAGGGTACGGTCGTCCTTACTGGCGTCATCGGTACGGACGGTCATTTCAAGAGAATCGATGTGCTCGCAGGTCCACCGATGCTGCAGCAGGCTGCCGTGGATACAGTGAAGAAGTGGGCCTACACACCATTTTTGCGGGACGGCAAGCCGGTTGAGGTAGAGACAGACATCAGCGTGGTATTCGCTTTGCAACGATGATCAGCAACTCGTTCAGGCCGGAGGTCGTATCCCCTTATCGAACCTTAGTGATATTCCCTCCATAGAAACACCGCAGTTATATTGGGCTGACCATGCGAAGAGTCCCGGCTCTGATCCTGATTTGCGCTCTTACGGCACAAAGTGCTTTTGCGGGTCTAAATCGCAACAAGGCGAAGTATGTGGGGGGAACAACTGCTCTTCCTGTGCAGTCGGTGGGAGTCCTTACCGTCACTGACGAGAATCATCTGACCTTCGACTACCAGCAGGGCAGAGCACCCGACAAAACAAGCTTTCCTTCGGGATCTTTTAGCCTGCCCTATTCGGAGATAACCGCTATCGGCTACGGACAACACGCCAGCTTGCGGATCGGACAGACGATTGCGTTGGCAGCCGTTGCTGGAGTGGGCGGCCTGCTTCTTCTGCTCTCAAAAAGCAAAAGCCACTATCTCACCTTTGAATACCAGGACATTCAAGGTAAAAAACAGGCTGCCGTCTTTGAAGTAGGTAAAGACACAATACGCCCGCTCTTGAGCTCTCTCGAAACACGAACGGGTAAGACAGTGGCGTACGAGGCCGACCCCACCAAAAAGCAAACCCTCAAGCCATGATGCTCCCTGGCATCTGCTCCCGTTCGCGAAGGCTTTGACGCCAATTCACGAATGTTGCGGCCACTGTGCTGAAGGTCTAACCTCTATCCATCCCCCCACATTTGAACGTACCGTGAGCAGCAAATCCCTCCCCTTACGCCTAGAGTACTAGGCGGGAACGACTGCCTTGGAGAGAACAATGAAACTGCACGGAAAAGACCTTATGCACACCAGCTTTATGATCCCGATAACCCTATTAGTCTTCGGGCTTACTCCACATTGCGTGAGCGCACAGGCACAATCCGCCCAGGCTGAATTTGAGACGGGCGTCCGCTTCAATACCGGAACCGGGGGGGTGACTCGCGATCCGGCGCAGGCGGCCCAGTGGTTCCGCAAATCAGCCGAACAGGGCTATGTTCCGGGCGAAGCCGCCTATGCCGATCGCCTGAGAGACGGATCGGGGATAAAACAAGACGGGGTCGCGGCGCGAGCCTGGTACGCCAAGGCGGTTGCGCAGGGTAATGCATTCGCGGAGGCCGGCTTAGGGTATGCCCTGGAGCAGGGCATAGGCGGTCCCCGGGATATGCGCCAGGCCTATACGTGGTATCTCAAGGCAGCAAATCAGGGCTTTGCCTGGGCGCAATACAAAACCGGTGACTTTCTTGAGCGGGGCACGGATGTTCCACAAGATCTAGCTGGGGCAAGGTCCTGGTACGAAAAGGCTGCCCTCCAGGGCAACGCAGACGCTCAATACAGCTTCGGGTACATGCTGGTGACCGGCCACGGCGGCCCCTCGGATGTACCGGCTGGCCAGGGTTGGTTTGAAAAATCCGCGGTCGGCGGCTCCGCATTGGGGCAACTCAATTTGGGGAACATGCTCTGGTTCGGGAATGGCATCACCAGGAACCTGGCTGGCGCGAGAAGTTGGTACGCCAAGTCAGCCCTGCAGGGCAACGGAGATGCCCAGGCGAATCTCGCAGACATGCTGGCGAGCGGTAAAGGCGGGCCCCAGGATAACGTTGCTGCCAGGAGTTGGTACCAGAAATCTGCAGCGCAAGGCAACGCTCACGGCGAAAACGGCTCTAGGACTTGCACTCCAGAACGGTGTCGGTGGGCCGAAGGATGAGGGGGCGGCGAGAAGTTGGTACGCGAAGTCCGGCGCCCAGGCCTTCGTGCCTGGAGAAAACAACCTCGGATACGTTCTCCTGCATGGAATCGGCGGCCCAGCCGATCCCGTGCGCGCTCTTGGTTTCCTCAGGGCAGCAGCCCAGGGAGGCAACTTGCTGGCCCAGGCAAATCTCTGTTGGGATGAGATGTCGGGACAACGCGTGCTGCCGCGTAACTTTCAGGACGCGCTCAAGTGGTGCGTCGCGGCCGACAAACAAGGAAACCCCGAGGCAGCGAATGATCTCGGCGTTGCCTATGCCAATGGCTGGGGTGTTCCCTTGAACATGGTCGAAGCTCGTCGCTGGTACGAGAAAGCTGCCGCCGAAGGGAACCAGGTGGCGAAGAACAACCTCGCCTCCCTGAACCGGGGAGCCGCACGCCGCTAAGTACGCGCACTCTGGCAGGGCTGCGCCTTCGTTAACGATTTCTATCTGAAAATAACTGGGTATTAGTTGAAGGATTGTGCCGGACAAATTCGTTTACCTGTAAATAGGTTCTTTGTCGAATTGGTATCTGGGCAGGTTCCAGGCGATTAGGTTGACTGCGAACCCGGAGTTAGTATCTTCGGCTTTTAAGATAGGCCTTCCAGCAGTTGCCGGCCAGGGATATAATTTCCGCGCCCACGCAGGAACGCCCCCGCCTCCCTGACCTCGCCCGCGCTAACTTGTGTGGAGCAATGAGGAGGATCTTTTCATGTATGCCTTTCACAAACTCAGGATCTCGGGAAGCAACCAAGATCCCTTATCTGCCTTGCTCTCTCTCTGTCCACCACGTCTTGTTCTTGCGATCACGTCCCGGCGGGCGGCCGCTGAAGAGGAACATCTCCCTGCAACCAATTCGCCTATGTCGCTGATCAAGGTTCCGGAAAAGTGCTCGGATATATCCTCAACAGCGCGAACGGCAAGTTGATTCCAATTGCGGGCTCGCCGTTCAGCACCGGTAAGTCGGGATCCACTTCAGTCGCCGTCGATCCTGCGGGCAAGTTCCTCTATGCGACGAACCAGTACGCAGGAGACAACGACATATCCGGGTTTCGTATCGATTGCGATACGGGCAAGTTGACGCCGATTCCAGGATCTCCTTTCCAGCCGGGAGCGGGACCGTCCGCGGTGGCCATTGATCCGTCGGGGAGGTTCGCCTACGTCGCGAATCTTGGATCAAACAGCGTTTCGGCATACACAATCGATGAGAAGAGCGGCCGATTATCAGCGGTGACTGGTTCTCCTGTTCCGGCAGGAACTTTCCCATCCGCGATCGCCGTGGACCCGCTAGGCAAGTTCGTTTTCGTAACGAATTCGAGTCGTCCAATAACGTTTCCGGCTACGCGATCAACAGTACGACGGGGGTGCTTACGCCAATCGCGGGGTCGCCCTATTCCTCAGGAACTCTCCATCGTCCGTGGCGGTGGATCCGAGCGACAGGTTTGCCTATGTGGCGAATCAAGGCTCGAACAATATCTCCGGATATTTCATCGATCCAACCAGTGGAGCGCTCGGTCCACTTGCTATGTCGCCCTTTGCCGCGGGCGCCGGGGGAGTGAACTCGGTGACCGTGGACCCCAATGGTCAATCGTCTTCCTGGCAGGGTATGGTGGACTTTTCGTTTACAGCATTAATCAGTTCACGGCCGATGAATTTCTCCGGGCTCACGCCGGTCTCTGGGTCGCCCTTCGGTGGGGGAAACCCAAACTTCGTGGCGGTGGACTATACGGGCACATTTCTCTATGCGGCTAACCGGACTTCGAACGATATTTCCGGGTATAAGATCAGCTCTTCCTCGACGCTGACGCCCATTCCAGGTTCACCATTTACCGCAGTGGCCGATCCGGTCTCGATCGCGCTGGTTCGTCCACGCACCCACCCGATCTATTCCGCAACGGAAATCCCTGAATCCGGAGAATTAGGATTTGTCGCCAACATCAGCGCGTCGGGGGTTAATAACAAGGGAGAGGTTAGCGGCACGGTGACGTATCACCCTGAACCGGAGTTCTTCCAACAGGCTTTCATCTATGCCGGGGGAATGAACATGGGCATCTCGGGAAACCGGTGAGTTCCGGCAATGCAATCAACAATAACGGCCAGGTGGTCGGGCCAAACCAATTTGACTCCTCCTTTCAGCGGCGCACCGCCGCAGCACGCCTTTATATACAGCTACAGCGACAATACAGCGGTAGATCTCGACATTGCAATGTCAGGGAGGGAAAGCGCCGGATTAGCCATCAACAGCGCGGGAGAAATCACGGGGTTCCTCTCCACTGGGACGTGCAGCGATCAGCCCTTTACCTCCGCGTGCCTGGCACCGTTTCACGCCTTTGTTTACCAGGGATCCAGCCCGGTGGATATCGGTACCCTTGGCGGGACCTACAGTGAGGGAACGGGCATCAACGATCAGAACGAGATTGCCGGCGTCAGTTCGGTGGCGGGCAGCAGCCTCAATCACATCCTGCCAAGCCAACCGCGGCCTTTGATGCCAAGTGGGGGCAGTTCTTAATTACCCCGTCCGCGTTCACCGGGCTGGTTTATCAGGGCGTCTGATGAGAGGGTCAAGCAGGGACGTCTGTAGCCACGTGGTAGGGAATCGACGGGTCCCCCACGTTCGCCAAAGCGTACGTGGGACGAAAACGATGGGCGCAGTCCATCGACCGCTTTCGTTGTATCGATCTATGATCCAGTCCCGAAGGGACGTCTGAAAGTAGCCCAGGACGTCAGTCCTGGGAAAGAATCAAAACACCTGAACAGTCCCGTTAGGGACGGCTGAACTCATCAACATGTGTTCGGTCGCCCCGACGGAGTGCCTGTCGTGGCATGAGTGGACAAATCCAGGGCGTCGCGCCAACGGATCGACTTAAGGTCAATTCAGTTGGGCCGGGCATTTGTCGCTTAGCGAGCCGGTGAGCCCCTGCTGCTCAACCTTAAACGTTAGATCCTTTTTCCCGTCCACGTCTGTGATCTGGAAGATGTAAATGCGGTCGTACTCCTCATTCGGCCAGTCGGGAACAACGGATGGATCCTTTCCATAAGCCCGCAGCAGCCGCTTCGCAAATTGATTCAGATAAACGTGCTCCCAGGCCAGATAAATTACCGAATTCGCGTTTTCGGAAGCCAGCAGCTCTTTTCTCAACTGGCCGACATTCTTGAAGCCGATCAGCGCGTTCACCGGCATCTCGAGCTGGATCGCTATTGGCTCGATCGTCATCAGCGGCCGCACGTAGGAGTAGTTCAAATTGCCCAGTCGCCCGATCCGCTTACCGGGATCGGGCGCATAAATGCGATCTGGCTTCCCGTAGCGTGGAATGAGCACCTTAGGCAGTGCCAGCGCGCGGTTCAAGCCCATGCAGGTAAGCTGACCCAGGCTCGATCCGGGTTTCTCGGCGTGACGGATGGCAACAATCGTCTCCTGCGCGTGGACGCAACTGATAAATAGCAGCAGACAAACAGTGTTTAGCAGAAATCTCGACGGCTTTTTCACTGGCTCCATGGATACAGTCTGACGGAATGGCCTCCCTTGCGGGGCCTGCTGGCAATATACCCATTCCTGCCTGTATCGGGAAAGAGTAACCGGCAAGGGGGTGATTGCACTGCAAGCTCCTTGTCTGCACCGGCCCGGCCGGATGCGGAGTGCCAAAACGGTTAGTGAGCTTACAGGGTTTCAGGTACCGACAGGGTCGTGCGAATGGGGCCGGTGCGAAAGCGCGTACTATGGGACCAGCCAGGGAGAATAAGACAATGCTAGATCGAGTGCAAATAACGCGGCTGGATGAATCAATTCCACGTTGGCAGCTTCGGGACATCAAGGTTTCCACGTCGCAACTGCGCTACGCGCTACGCGCATCCGAAAAACAGATTCAAGAAGCAGTGAACTTAAAACCCGGCCAACAAATGACCATCGACCTCTATCCGGCCGGAGTGTAAACGACGCACCGTTTTGCAGAGAACCGGGGACACCATACACCTGATCACCCGAGTTTTCTCGCGTCGGGCCGAAGGCGGTCGGCTGAATTTGCAGCGATCGGTATGCCGTTCCCGGACTAAAAAGCATTTTCAAGGAGCCTTTTGAGGAAATCCGTTGTCATCCCTGCAGACCGCAAAACCGCTCTTGATCAACGTCGCCGGCTTAAGATGGCCGAGTCTGCCCACGCGTATGTGCGGGGCAACACGGTCCAGTTCTACGAGTGGTTGCAAAGCAGGTCTGTGCGCGCATCACTTCCGGCCGGACCGGATATTTGGATCTGTGGCGATTGCCATACTGGGAACCTGGGGCCTATCGCAGACATTAAGGGGAATATTGATATTCAGATCCGCGATCTCGATCAGACGGTGATCGGTAACCCCGCTCATGACCTGCTTAGATTAGGCCTCTCTCTTGCGATGGCAGCGCGCAGCTCCGATCTGCCTGGCGTGACGACGGCGCTCATGCTGGAAGAGTTGATTCTCGGTTACATCTCCGGCTTGAGCGGCCGCTTTGCGCAGATGGACGCAAAGAATCTGGAACCCATCAAGCGAGTGATGCGGCAAGCGAATCGACGACATTGGAAACATCTGGCGGAGGAGCGGATCGAGGGCGTCAAGCCTGAGATACCGCTAGGGCCAAAGTTCTGGTCGCTAACACGCGAGGAGACGCAGCAATTGGAAGAGATGATTGCGGGCGTCGATCTCCACAGCTTGATACAGCGCACGGACCAGAACACCGGCGATAACAAGATTCGACTGATTGATGCGGCCTACTGGATGAAGGGGTGCAGTTCCCTGGGTCGGCTGCGGTATGCGGCCCTGATCGGCGTGGGAAATAAGAAGGGGTTGCATTACCGGCTTTTGGATGTGAAAGAAGCGACGGAGGCTGCCGGTCCTTATGCCAAGAGCGCGGGAATGCCACGCAACAACGCAGAACGGGTGGTAGCCGGAGCCAATGCTCTTTCTCCCTTTTTGGGTGAGCGCATGGTGGCGACATACGTGGTTAAGAGGCCGGTTGTAGTCAGGGAATTGAGACCGCAGGATTTGAAGTTCGAGTTAGAGAGATTGCAACAGGCGGAAGCGATTGCTATCGCGCGGCTCATGGCAGGTGTCGTAGGGCGTGCCCACGGACGGCAACTCAAATTAGAGACGCGGAGAGCCTGGGTTCGGGACCTGAAACAGCGACACAGCAAAGGGCTGGACGCTCCGCGCTGGCTTTGGAGCGGCGTGCTCGACCTGGCCGCACTCCATGAAGCAGCCTACCTCGAACATTGCCGGCAATACGCACTTGGCAAAGCTCTGTGCTAGAGTGTCTGCAATATGGGGCTTACATGGGTGACTCGACGTCCGAAGCAAGACGTGATTCTTGTCGAACTGAAGGGCAGGCTGGCCTTCAGTGATGAGTTGCAGGGGCTGAAAACGCAGCTGGCGTTGTCGGCCGGCGAACGGGGTCTGATTCTGGTCCTTGACCTCTCAAAAGTCGAATACGCCGACAGTTCGGGGCTGGGGACGTTGCTCTACCTGGACGGAGTTGCCCAGGAGGCCGGCTCTAAACTTCGCCTTGCCGGCGTAACTCCACGCCTCCTCGAGCTTTTTCAGATGACCCATACGGACAAGGTATTTGCCATGGATAACGACGTCGACAGCAGTTTACGTCATAGCGCGTTTTGAGAAGGACCCAGGAGATCGGTATCCCCTGAAATCATTCGGGCAGTGGTCCGAGAATATCAATCTGATTTTTCTCGCACAGAGCTTTGAGGCGTTGCAGATCGGGGGGGATCGGGTTTCGTACGATACGGTCCGTGGCCGGCACAGCCATCTCGAGCATCATTCCGACAAAACCAACGTCTGCGCCTGGCATGACGTGTGTCAGAAGGCGAGACTCCTTTTCGCTGCTGCATCGAAACCCGTGAGGTACACCGCGGGGAAGAAAGATGTAGCCCCCCGGTCCCAGGACGGTCTTCTGTCCCTCGCAAAAAAAGGTGAATTCTCCATCCAACACATAGAACGATTCGTCTTCTGCGTGGTGAAGATGGTAAGGGGTCGCGAAAGGCGGGGTCGCCGTAAGATGAACGAGCGAATAGGCTCCTCCGGTTGATTGGCTTTTCGCTAAAAGGATATGCAGATTGTTGAGAAACCAATAGGCCGGTGCATCATCGAGGGTGGTGGCTTGCAGAGTTGCTGGGTGCATACATTGAGTCTCCTCTTGCCGGGATGGCCGCACCATTCGAGGTTACCTCCGCAAAGCTTTTCCTTCCTATAGAGACCACTACACGATGGTCCGTGTGGTTCCACATGGGTGAAGCTCCTTTCCATAAGGCCGTGATCGAACTCCCTGTCTGATCCGCTGGTAAACGCCCAACCCTCTTTGAAGTAGAGTATCCAGCAAGGGTGTGATCGGATGTCCGGCAAGATCCGTTTCGGCATATACGAACTGGACCGCGACGCCATGGAGTTGCGCAAGAATGGCGTGCTGGTCCGCCTGCAGGATCAGCCCCTCCGGGTTTTGGCGATGCTGACGGAGCGGCCGGGTGAGACCGTCACCCGGGAGCAACTGCAGGAGCGGATCTGGGGCAATACATTCGTTGATTTCGATCAGTCCCTGAATAAAGCGGTGAATCGGGTGCGCGAGGCGTTGAACGATAATGCCGGCTCGCCGCAATATGTGGAAACAGTTCCCCGGCGAGGGTACCGATTTATCGCGTCTGTCGCCCCTAAAAGTGTTGTTTCGGTTCAGATCCAAGCGCAACCTGGATCGAGTCAATCGCCATCCCGGCGCGTCCACGTCGCCGCACTAACGATCGCGGTTGTGCTCGCCGCAATTGGCATCGCGACCTTCGCGTGGTTGAGGCGACCCACCAAGCACGTCTTGCAGGAACCCAGGCTGGTCGTTCGCTTTGGGTGGCAGCCTACGATCTCGCGCGACGGGAAATTGCTCGCGTATGTTTCGGTCGTCGGCAGTGATCCACCGCACCTCTGGCTCCAACAGACCGCAGGGGGTCAGGCGATTCCGGTGACCTCCGGGGCTGATATGAGCCTTGTACCTGATTTCTCACCCGACGGCACGCACCTCACCTTCTACGCAAAAAAAAGAGAAGGAGGAGGAGGCATCTATATCGCACCAACTCTACCTGGCGAACCTCGACTCCTCGTCGCGTCTCCCACGGCATTCAACCCGCGATTCTCGCCGTCCGGCGAACGCGTCCTTTATTGGCAAGACCGAAAGGCGTTCACCGTTTCTGTGGATGGCGGCCAGCCGGTCGCCCTCCCTCTGAATCAGGACTTCCACTTATCCGGGCCACCTCTGTGGTCTCCCGGTGGGAACGAGATTCTTTTCTACGGCAACCGCAGCGCTGAGCCAGACAAGCTTGCACAATGGTGGATCGTTCCTGCGGCGCCACCAGGCAAGCCCAGGTTGGCTCACCTTCCTGGAGTGGAACAGAACGCCGAGCCCGCATATGCCGTGCGCACATGGATTCGGGCTGCGGACAACCGCGAATGGATCGTTTACTCTAGCGCCCAACCTGGAAGCTGGAAGCTGTGGCAGGCCGGAATCTCTCCGCGGGGCGATTTCGATGCGAAACCAGAGCTGCTCGCTTCTGGTATCGGCGAACTTCCCGAGTCAGGCTTTGCGTCGGTCGATGGCAAGGTCGCATACACAATCAGAGACCACGACGACGCGATCTATCAGATCCCGATCAACGAGCGCGGCCAGAAGGTGGGTCCCATCTTCCAAATACCACTGCCCCAGGGGGGGATTCACCTCTCCCCGTCCGTCTCGCGGGACGGAAAGTGGATGGCTTACGATTCCTACAACCCCGGTAAACCCGACAGTATCCTGCTGAGAGATTTGAGCACTGGCACAGACCATCTCCTGGACGATAAAGGGAGGGTTCCGGGCGGCGGCTATGGTGCTTCGATCTCTCCGGATGGATCAAGAGTGATCTTCGAACGAGATTGCAAAGAGGGCACATGGCCACACGATCCTGAAAGCCCCATTCCCTGCAGCTTTATCGCTGGGCCCGTAGATGCGGAGCCGAAGCAGGTCTGTGAGCGCTGCACGCCGCGCGGCTTTTCGTCCGACGGGTCTGTCGTCCTGGTACAGAAATACGGGCAGACGCTCGCCGACGAATTTCGCATTTCTGCCATCGATCTGCCCACAGGAAAGGAGCGGGATTTCCTACGTTACCCGGGCATGGCGGTCGCTCACGCTTTCTTCTCCTGGGATGACCGGTGGGTGGTGTTTCGAAAGCTATTCTTTGTTCCAATACCGACGGCACAGATCCTGATCGCACCGATGCGCAATGGTTCGGCTGCCGGAGAAGCGGAGTGGATCGCGGTCACGGATGGAAAACACGGCGACGATAAGCCTCAATTCTCAGCCGACGGCAACACGGTATATTTCACCTCCACACGCGATGACTATCTATGCATTTGGGCGCAACGACTGGACCCGGTGACTAAACGCCCGCTAGGCGCACCCTTCGCTGTCGAGCATTTTCACAACTCCGCCGGCGCTGCTGCCGCGGCCAACCAAGGCAGTTTCGACCTTAGCGTCGCCCGCGACAAAATCCTGATTAACCTGCCACAGGTGCGCAGTGAAATTTGGATGACGCAGTTGCGGTAGCCGGCCGCAACCGCGTGTTCATCAAGGAATGGAGATGCGCAGGCCATGCCGGCAGCGCGCCGAAGTTAGGCGGCTATTTCATGACATACGTAATGCCCGCAGTGAACTGGAAACTATTACGACGGAAACCTTCAGGTGGATCGCCGAGGTAATTATCTGTGGATGAGAGCGTGAAGTTGAGCCGCTTGTAGACCGGGAAGACGAAGTTTGCGTTGCCCACAGCCGAGTAAGCTCTCACAATGTTGAAGGTCGGCGTGAGCGTGATGTACTCATTAAACTTGACATTGTGGGCAAACGTCCGCGACCAGTTCTCACTAAAATCTGCGCCGATCACGTTGACTGAGGGCGTGCCGAGTCCACTTTCCAGGCCGTTATAAAACTGTTGCTGCTGATACAGCAAGGTGGCCTTGATGTCGAAATTCTCTTTCGGTTGCTTGATGATGCTCCAGCCAAGCCCCGCGCCGTACGCCTGCTGCAGCCGGAGGCCGTTGCCGAAGTTGTGATCGGCGCTGGCGTTGACCAGGCCAAAGATGGCGGGTGACAGGTATTTGTCCCACTCTGTATCGCCGTGCAGAATATCCGTTTTGCTGGTGGAGGCGGCCTGAAAAATCTCTCCGTTGGAGATGATTTCCGGATTTTTTGCAAGGCCGTAAGTACCGCTAAGATTGAGCGTGGTCTTGCTCGCCGGCGGCAGCCACGCGATGGTTGGGATGGTACGGACCAGGGCTACGGAACCGGTATAGGTCTGGGCGCTGTTGGTGGCTTCCACTAGGCTGGCGCCGAGAGTGATCGAGCCCGCCCATCCATAAAGGAAATCCGATTCGCTTTGAATCTCGCGATGAAACGTGGCGTCGTCCACGAGGGAGGCGATCTGGCTTTCCGGAATAGATTTCTCTTCCCCGTGGGAACGGCTAACGCTGACCGAATTGTTCTTGAGCGCAATGCTCCCGACGGGGATTTGTTCCACGGCGGTCTTCCGCGTAACCCGTTGATTTTTTTCTACCGCCGCAAACGGATGGCTGGTGTTGAGCGTCTTGACCTTGTCCAGAGGCACCGTCACATTCCCGAGGATATCGCTATGGAAGGTGACGTTGCCGCCGAGAACACTGATGAGCTTGCCGGCGAGTTGTTCGCCATCGCTAAAGGTGATGGTGTCGGTCGTTTGCGCATGAGCCCGGTTCGCCCCAGGAAACACCAGGGTAGAGAACACGAGGCACCGAGCCGCTAAACGAAGGGGTAATTTCCAATCAGATGGGTGCAAACTAGGCTCCGCAACAAAATTAAGAGTGCCCCTTCTTCGCAGTCTTGCGAAGAGTGGGTACCACGCATCCCAACGAAATGTGATGAGGAAAGGCGCAGGCGGACGAATAGAAAAGCAGGATGGACGAAACTGACCCTGATGAACTTAGGTTACGTCAGTCGTGATGACAGATCAAGCAGAGAGGGCGGCCCGTGGAGCCGCCCTCCCTGCGAACGTCCTTAACCTTTGAGGAAGGCCAGGAGATCGGCATTGATCGTGGCGGCCTGCGTTGTTGGCATGCCGTGCGGGAAGTCCTTATAGGTTTTCAAGGTTCCGTTCTTCAACAACTTCGCAGACAGCGGCCCGGCAGCGACATAGGGAACGATCTGATCGTCTTCACTATGCATCACCAGCACCGGGATCGTGATCTTCTTCAGGTCTTCTGTAAAGTCGGTCTGCGAAAAAGCCACGATGCCGTCATAGTGTGCCTTGGCGCCCCCCATCATGCCCTGGCGCCACCAGTTTTCGATGACCGCCTCCGACGACTTGGCGCCCGGCCGATTGAAGCCATAGAAAGGCCCGGTCGGCAGGTCGCGATAGAACTGGGAACGATTAGCTGCAAGCTGCGCCTGCAGATCGTCGAATACTGACTTTGGCAGGCCGACGGGATTAGCTGCCGTCTTCAACATGAGCGGCGGCACCGCGCTGATCAGCGCAGCCTTGGATACGCCGGCCTCGCCGCGCCGTGCCAGGTAACGCGTCACCTCTCCGCCGCCGGTCGAATGGCCCACATGGATGGCGTCCTTGAGATTGAGATGAGAGGTCAGAGCGGCCAGGTCGTCCGCGTAATGGTCCATATCGTGGCCGTCGCCGACCTGGGTCGAACGCCCGTGGCCGCGGCGGTCGTGGGCGATGACGCGATAGCCCTGTTGCAGGAAGAACAGCATCTGCGCATCCCAGTCGTCGGCCGAGAGCGGCCAGCCATGGCTGAACACAATAGGCTGGCCTGTACCCCAATCCTTGTAGAAGATCTCAACCCCGTCTTTGGTTTTAATCGTGGGCATATTGCTCCTTTCAAATCCTTGCTAGTTTCCACCGAAAGATAGATGCCGGGTCTGCGCAGAAAGTTCCGGTCGATGTTTCGCCTGCGAGGGCCGGGCCGAGAAACCTCGCCGCAACTTTCTGGCTACAATCGGGATGGACGAACGCGTGGAGGGTAGAACGATGGTCAGTATCAGTCGGCGAGCGTGGCTACAAGGAGCCGCGGCTCTCGCGTTGACGCGTTCCACATGGGCAGATGAGGGGCCGGGCGCCCCAGCAAACGCGCAGGAGCTACCTCGTGCCCGGCCCCCCGTAGGAGCGCGGCATTTTACCAGCGAGGCCGTCGAGACAGCCATCCAACGAGTACAAAAGCTAATTCCCGACGGGTCACTGTCCACGATCTTCGAAAATTGCTTTCCCAATACGCTCGACACGACCGTCTTCCCGAGCAGCCATGATGGCAAGCCGGATACCTATGTCGTGACCGGCGACATCGATGCCATGTGGCTGCGTGATTCCTCGGCGCAGGTGATGCCATACCTTTCCCTGGCAAAGCAGGACAATCGGCTACGCGAGCTGCTGGAAGGTGTCATTCACCGCCAGGCGCGTATGATCCTGATCGACGCCTATGCCAACGCATTCATGCGCGATGCCGGCGCGGCGCCCCTCCCCTGGGCAGTGAACGATAAGACGAAACACTATCCGGGCGTGGGCGAGCGCAAGTGGGAAGTGGATTCGCTTTGCTATCCCATCCGCCTGGCGTACGGCTACTGGCAACACACCGGCGACACAGGCCCTTTCGATGCGCAGTGGAAAGAGGCAGCGTGGACCATCGTGCGAACGTTCCGCACGCAACAGCGTAAACAGGATCACGGCCCCTACTCCTTTCAGCGCGCAGCGGAAACACCGACGGATACGTTAGCACTCGATGGGTTTGGGAATCCTGCCATTCCGATAGGCATGATCTTCTCCATGTTCCGGCCATCGGACGACGCCTGCACCTATCCTCTTTTTGTTCCCGCTAATCTCTTCGCGCTGGTGAGTCTGCGCCAGTTAGCGACGCTGGCAAACCAGGTTCTCAAGGACGCGAGCCTGGGCAGGAAGCGCAGGCGCTCGCAACGGAAGTTGAAACCGCGGTGCAGCGTTATGGCAAAACACAGCACGCGCAATATGGCGAGATCTGGGCGTATGAAGTCGACGGCTACGGAAACGTGTTGAAAATGGACGATGCGAATGCACCGGGGCTCCTGAGTCTGCCCTACCTCGGCTGCTGCGGGCTCGATGATCCGATCTATCGCCGTACTCGGCAGTTTGTGCAGAGCGAAGCCAATCCGTATTTCTTCCGCGGCAGGGCAGCGGAGGGTGTGGGCGGCCCGCACATGGGGCTCAATATGATCTGGCCGATGTCGATCATCATGCGCGCCCTCACCTCCACCGATGACGCGGAGATTCGCCAATGCCTTCGCTGGCTGCGCAACACGACGGCCGGTACCGGCTTCATGCACGAGTCCTTCCAGAAGGACGATCCGAAAATATTTTCGCGGGCCTGGTTCGCGTGGGCCAACACTCTGTTCGGAGAACTGACGATGCGGTTGGCCTCCGAGCGGCCGCATGTCTTCGCTGGCGACAGCAGCTACTGGGGTTCTTAGCTCCACCATTTAGCTCCGCAACAAAACTGAGGGTGGGCCCCAAATTGAATCCCGTAGGGACGGGCTGAGAGTAACCTACGACCACGTTCCCTAAGAAATGACTTGGTTCCCACAAAAGCGTCATCCTGAGCCTAGCAAGCGATGCAGCGCAGCGCATACGCCTCCGTAGCCTCGATTCGCAATCTCATCCAACTTGTAACGAAGATCTTCCGCGAAGATGCCGCAGACCTTATCTGTTTGGTGAGCGTTGTACGCTTGTGTCCAGGCATCACTCTGATGTGAATAGCCGCAGCTCCTTCCTACTGTGCCGGTGTGGGAGCAACGCGACGGCGCAAGCCGCACGTCGCATAAGCGCGTACACTATAGCTTGACGTTGCACTTTCTCTACTTCTTGCATCCTCTGACGCTACCGCAAGGCAACTCGTGCAGATGTTCTTCCTCGTAACATCCGCGACATTGTCCAGAAATTGGCGAATCAACCAAATATGTGAGGGCTCCTCACCGTTCATGACGAAGCACGCCTCAACGTATAGTGCGAGTGAGCCGGCAAACGTTTCAACGATGAGCTCATTCGTTTTTGTCAGGTGAAAGACGGATGTTTGCAGTTCAGAAACGATGGAGGTTACTTCACCTGTTCAGAAACTCGCTTTGACATTTCCGTTGACGGTTACGGTGAATCTGGAGCATGATGCTGGGCGACGAAATACCGACCTCCGCTGGAGATTGGCATCTCGCAAGGAGATCTGCATGCGTGGCCTTCCCTATGGAGCATTGGCGCTATCCGCATTGTATGTAGCCTCGGCGGTTGCAGTTCACGCGCAGGATTACAAGAAGACCGTTATCTACCAGGTCGTCACGGATCGTTTTTATGACGGCAGCACATCCAACGACAATCCTTCTCAAAGTGCCGGACTGTATGACTCCAACGGCTTTGCCGAAGAGGGAAGCGGAGATACCACCGCGAACTGGCAAGCCTACTGGGGTGGCGACCTCCTCGGCGTACAGGACAAGCTCTCCTACATCAAAGGTTTAAACGCCACGGCTATTTGGATCTCGCCAACGAATGACAATGAAAACTTGAACGCTAACTCGGGACCACCCGTTTCCGCGCCTTACCATGGTTACTGGAACCGCGATTTCATGCGGGTGGAGGAGCATTTTGGGGATGTGAGCAATGGGTGGTCGGAGTTCAGTAGCCTGACCTCCGCCGCACATGGTGACGGTATCAAGATCATTGTGGATTGGGCTCAGAACCACTCGAATCCCAATAACGCGGGAGACAACGGTGCGCTCTATAACAACGGGTCGCTGATGGCGACACCCTCCAACGACCCCAACGGTTTCTTCCATCACAATGGAAACATCTCCAACTATGACGACCGCTACCAGGTCCAGTACTACAACCTGGATTACCTCCAGGATCTCAACCAGGAAAACTCCACCATCGACAATTATCTGAAGACCGCCGCCGAGCAGTTCCAAAGCAATGGCGCCGATGCATTCCGGTTGGATGCCCTCAAAAGCGTGACCTGGGGTTGGGAGTACTCCTTCGCGAATGCGGTCTTCAACAACAAACCGAGCTTTCTATTTGGCGAATGGAATCCAAACAACTCGAGCGACGCGCTCTACGCGGACGCGTACAAATTCGCCAATCGCTCGGGCATCAGCGAACTCGACTTTGGTCTGAATCAGGCGATTCGCGACGTCTTCGGCAGCAATAACAACATGTCAGAGATCGATTCGACGCTCTCGACAGAGGACGCGAACTTCACATTCCCCAATAACCTGGTCACATTCTTCGATTCTCAGGACGAAAATCGATTGTACGGCAACATCACTACCGACAAGAACCGTCTGCACGAGGCACTCGCCTTCCTGATCACTTGTCGCGGCATCCCGAACATCTTTTACGGAGACGAGCAATACCTTTACAACACGACGAATAGCGGAAACGATCCGTACAACCGGGTCGCCATGAGTTCCTTCTCGACCAGCACGACGGCCTATCAGCTTATCAGTAAGCTCGCGGCGTTGCGCGCCAGCAATGACGCCCTGGGATACGGCACCTCGCAACAGCGCTGGATCAACAACGACGTCTATATTTTCGAACGCCAGTTCTACAACGACGTTGTGCTGGTTGCCATCAACAAGAACGATACAACTGGATATAGCATCACGGGGCTGGATACCGCTTTGCCGGCCGGTACCTATTCTGACTACCTCGGTGGGCTGCTTACCGGTGGAGGCCTGACCGTTACGAGCGGTTCCGGGGGCAACAATCCCGCGACGGCATTTACGCTTGGGCCGTCGGCGGTTGCTGTTTGGCAGAAACAGGTGAACGCGACCACGCCCGAGGTCGGCAGTGTCGGCCCGTACGTCGGACAAGCCGGCATGACGGTCACGATCGCTGGCGACGGCTTCGGGACCGCTACCGGCAACGTGCTGTTCGGAACGACCACAGCGACCATCAAGAGTTGGACGAACAGCGCCATAACGGTAGCGGTCCCCTCCGTGGCCGCCGGCACCTACAGCGTCACGGTAAAAAACTCAGGGGGAACGCAATCGAACGGCATCAACTTCAACGTCCTCACGGCAAAGCTTATCCCGGTGACATTTACGGTGAACAATGCGCAGCCGACCAACACCGGCGACTACATCTTCGTCAGTGGGAACGTCCCGGAACTCGGCAATTGGGGCACCACGTTTCAGACCGCCGTCGGACCCATGCTCGACCCGAACTATCCGAACTGGTTCCTCAATGTTTCTTTGCCCGCGGGTACGAATGTGCAATATAAGTATGTTGATATTCAAGCGAACGGCAATGTCATCTGGGAGCCCGGCAGCAATCACTCGTACACGGTGCCGGCGAGTGGCACTGCATCCGTAAACGACAACTGGTGATCGAGGAGGGAGAATGGGACAATCCGGCCAATCAGTCAACACGCGAGGCTTTGCCGTAATCAGAGACTTGCGCGTCGGGAAAAAGGTCAGTCCTTCGCATACCATCGCACGGCTGGGCGAACTACTGGGCTCCTCCAATATTCGCGGTACCATTCAGCTTCGCTTGCTCGACAAAGCCACGGGGAAAGAGCAATCGTTGCTGAACGTGACGCTGAACGGCGTTAAGGCGAAAACAGGCATCCGCCCCATTGACAAGCCGGATGTCGAGCTTGTAACCACACCCGAAACATGGTCGGAGATTGCTTCCGGCCAGCTTCCGCCCATCCTTGCGTTCTTGAGTGGCCGAATGAGAGTTCGCGGCAACGTACGTCTCGCCCAGGTAGTGCACAGACATCTGGCGGAAGGCCCGGGCCGCACCTATCTTTGCGGGGAGGAATAATGGCTATTACGCAAGGCACTGTCCAATCGATCAAGATTCGCCAGACACCTGACTCAGCCACTGAGCTGAATGTTGCCATCATTGAGATTCTGGACGCCAACCAGGTAACGAACACCCTTGTGCTCTGGGACGCCCTTACCACCGACCAGACTGATTTCTCCACCTGGATCGCCCGCAGTCTCAATCTCTCCCTGCTTCGAGCCGCATTGGTGAACAAGTTGCAGGTCTCCATTCTTCATGGCGATACCTCCGCCTTCATCGACTGGGTGCAGTTGATCGCATCTTAGAAGCGAAACTCGCGGCGCTCGATAAGAGGCCGTGAAGCTCCTTGTCCTTTTGCTTTTACTCTTGAGCTGACTAGGAATTGCTGACATGGCAAAGATTCCTCCTGGACATAAGGCCCTTAAGGGAAGCGCGCGAGAGCTCCCAGCTAAGGCGCGTCTCGTGGGACCATCGGATCCGGAAGAGCCGGTAACCATCACGATCGTTCTCCGCCGTCGTCCGGACGGCCGCCCGATCCCGGACTTTCGGAGATTCGTCCAGGTTCCGCTGAGCCAGCGGCGCCGTCTAAACAGTGCTGAATTTGCCGAAAAATATGGTGGTCATCCGGATGAGATCGACCAGGTAGTTTCCTTTGTCAGAAATTCGGGCCTGACCGTGGATGAAACCAACCCGGCACGCCGTACCGTCATTGCCTCTGGGACGGTTGCCCAGGTAAGCAGAGCGTTCGCGGTCGATTTACATCTATACGAAGCAGACATACTCGCAGCTCGGGGCGAGCGGGCTTACACCGAGAGGTTTCGCGGGCGAGAAGGGAGTATTTATCTGCCCGCGGAGTTGACGGATGTGGTCGTGGGGGTATTCGGGCTGGATAATCGCAGCATCACCAAGAGAAATATGGCAGCGGATCCGCCGCACACCAAAGCGCTTACCGTTCCGCAGGTTGCAGGGCTCTATAACTTTCCACCCAATTCGGCTGCCGGACAGACCATCGCCATACTTTCTTTTATTTTCTCTGGGAGCGGTGGTTACGATCTCGCGGACATTCAAAAATACTACGCGCATCTTCCCGCCGGGTTCGCCATGCCGGCGATCAGAGATGTGCCCGTGGATGCAAGCAACACCTCCGCTGACATCGAGACCACGCAGGACATTTGCATTGCTGCTACGGCAGCTCCGGGTGCCGATATTGCCGTTTACTTTTCGACCCTCGGCCAGCAGGGCTGGGTCGACGTGATCCAGCGCGTCATTCACCCGGGGGTGGGCGACCCAGTCTGTTCGGTGATTTCCTGTAGCTTCTACACTGCCAACGGCGACGATTCGGCCTCCCTCGCCGCAGCGGGAGTTACCACCGCGTGGCTTGAGGCAGTCACGCTAGCCTTTCAGGATGCTGCCGTGCAGGGCGTTACCGTCTGCATTGCTTCCGGCGACACCGGCGCTGATTCGAAAATCGGTGACGGTAAGGCCCACGTTCAGTACCCAGCGAGCGATCCCTGGGTGCTTGCCTGCGGGGGAACCACGATTGGCAATGTAAACGGCGGATCATTTGATGAATACGTTTGGAACGACACCTTTACTATCGACGGATCTTCGGGCAGCGGAGCGACGGGCGGAGGAGTGAGCGCTTACTTCGGAGTTCCGGCGTATCAGTTAAACGCCAACATACCAAAATCCTTAAATGGTGGCGGAGCAGGCCGGGGCGTGCCCGATGTGGCGGCGAACGCGAGCTGGAATAGTGGCTACTATCCGATCTACTGCGTAAACGCATCCGATTTCGGTTATCCAAATCCTTATAACGGCAATGGCACGAGTGCAGCAGCGCCGTTATACGCAGGCCTGGTAGCGGTACTCAATGCCGCATTGGGAGAAAGCGTCGGCTTCCTCAATCCGACCCTTTACTCGTTCGGGAACGCCGTCGTTCAGGACATCGATGGATCCTCCGGCCCGAACAACAACAGCTTCAATGGTGCCACCGGCTATCCCGCAGGACCTGGATGGGACGCTTGCACCGGCCTGGGACGATTGGATGGCCAGGCGTTGTTGGCTGCGATCCGACGGATGGGGACCTATCAAATAGCTTTGATTGCGACGCTTGCCGGCGCCCTTGACTGAAGGTCAAGGAGCGCCAGAGCCAACCAGGAATCTCGGGAAGGGATTTCTGCTCTCCGGCGAATTGTGCGTGGGCCAGGACAATCCCTTGTACACTTCGATGGCCAAGGAATACCAAACGTAAACCCTGGTCTAGCTTATGGAGGATGAACGACATGAACGTGAAAGTGTGGAAGATGGTCGGAGCCGGGTGTGCACTCGCGATGTCTGCCGGTTGGGCCGGGCAAGCGGGCGCGCAGACCTCCGAGGTAAAAGAAAAACCTACGCTCTATACGTACGTCGCCGATTGGAATATTCCCCGGGAAAAGTGGGGCGACATGGAGAAGTCCTATGCGGGTACCCAGAAGATGCTGGACAAGGCCGTTGCCGACGGGACCATCGTAGGATATGGCAGCGATGTAACCCTGGTTCACCAGGGAGATGGTGTCACGCACGACGATTGGTGGTCGGCCATGTCCCTGGCCGGTGTGCTCAATGTGCTCGACCAGTTGGAGAAGGCGAGTGACTCGGCCGGTTCTGTGCTGGCCAGTGCCACCAACCACTTCGATAACGTATACGAAAGCCGGTACTACAACTGGCATCCAGGAGCGACGAAGGACGGCTACACCTATGAGGCGTCTTATCGCTTAAAGCCGGACGCGCCGGACGACGCGGTGGATACGCTCAGCAAGAAGCTGATCGTGCCGCTGCTGGAGAAACTGTTCGCCGACGGCACGCTGCGCGAGTACGAAGTCGATACGCAAGCGATCCACACCGAAGCGCCGGGCTCGTTTTCGATTATCTACCTGGCAGCGAACGCGGAAGGCCTCGATAAGGTCAACGCAGCCCTGGCGGCAGCGATCAAGGCCGACCCCCTGGGCGGAGTGGCCTTCGGCTCGATGGTGGACATAAGCGCGCACCACGATGAACTGGGTCGCAGTATGGCCACTTACAAATAGGTCGTGAAGGTGGCCCGGGTCTGGAGGTCCGCTAAATCGCGTACCTCGAGACCGGGGCCACTTCCCAAAGCCTAGACGGTAGCGATTTGCGCGGTAAGGTTCACCCGCGCCTTCGCTGGTTCTTCCGCCGCAGCCAGCCTCCGGATCGACAACACCGTGATGTCATCCTCCTGCCCAAACGCACACGCGGCGTCCACGATCTGCTCTGCAGACTTTCTCTCCTGCGCCAGCCTCTGCACTCGTTCAAAGCCGAACAACTCACGCGTGGCATTGCGTGCTTCCACGATTCCATCGGTATAAAGCGTGAGCGTTTCCGCCTCATGCAGGCGGAAAACAAGGTCTTCATAAACCGTATCGGCGGAGAGGCCCAGTGGCAGGGAACCGCGCAGGGGCAACTCTTCCCCATCGCGAAAGGGAGCCAGATGCCCGGCGTTGGCCATCGTCGCATTGCCGTTGGCCTCGAGTCGCAACACCACGCAGGTGGCGAAGCCGTCCTGCACCCGGCCGAACAATCTGCGATTCAGTCCCTGCAGAATTTCCGCGGGTTGTTGCGTGTAATCGGCCAGCGTCCGCAGGGTTCCCACGATCAGCGAAACCGTCATTGCCGCTTTGAGCCCCTTCCCGCTCACGTCCCCGATGACGATCAAGGTGCTGGTATCGGGCAGCGCTATCACCTGGAAGAAGTCTCCGCCTAACTCCGCTGCCGGCTTGTACACGCTGTCGATGGCAAAGCCGGGAACGGGTGGAACGGTCTCCGGTACCAGCACCTGCTGTACCTCACGCGCCGACCGCACTTCCATCTCCATGCTCGCCTGCCGCCGCCGCTCGAGGTATTGCTCGCGCGCTACGGTAAACACTAAGGCGATGAAAGACAGCGTCTCCAGGATCACGCGCATGCCAAATTTGTACTCGCCCAGCGAAAAGCCCACACTAGATATGCGCTCGAACGCATGGTCCCAATGGGTGATCTGCACTCCCTGGCCCACAATTTGGAGCACGAACACCCAAAGACCTGTGAAGACGAGGATCGAAGCCAGCGGCCACAGGTGGATCTGCGGCCGTCGTCGCAGGCCGCCAACCAGGATGGCCACGATGAAAAGCGGCGCGATGGAATAGACGGCGGTAGTGAGGGCATCCGTCCACACGGCGGTTTTCCCACCATTTTCCCAAAACAAGAGGGTGATGAGGTCGACTACGTTCGCTGCGAAATACACTCCCACCAATCCCAGCGTCCATCGTCTCCATGACCTTTCGCGATCCATACCGAACAGGGAAAGCAGTACAGCCCATAGAGAGACATTCGCCGCGAAGTCGAAGAACAGCAGGTAAAACTGGTCACTTAAGAAACCGATGTCACCCGACGCGACAATGCGGCGGAGAACCGAAAGCCCGATCGTGGTCAAATAAATGGCCAGCCAGAAATACAGACTTCGCGTGCGCTCGCGCAGGAAGAGCAGCAAGGAGATGAAACCGCTAACGATCATGAGGCATGAAGAGATGAGCGTCGGCAGGGCAGCACGCTGCTGCGCCATGCCCTTTATCTTCTTCTGCAACTCCAGGTAGGTCGCATCTCCGACGCGTGGAGCGCTCTCGAAACCGCCTACGGCGACCGAGTCGGTCGACGCAAGCATCGGCATCCATACGCGGACGGCCAGCACCCCCGAAGTGCTGGGCAAGGCAAAAGTATAAGAGTGTGGAAAGGCGTCCCAGTGCGCGTCCGGCGGCACTTTGCCGCTGCCGCCTATCTTCTTTCCATTCCAGTAGAGCTCATATGTATCGTCCACCGGCGGCATCAGGATGGTCAGCGGGCCAGGTGTTTGGATGTCGATTTGCTTGCGATACCAGGCGAAGCCTACATAGGCCGGGTGACTCTGCGTGCCCCACGTTGTATCTCCGCGGAGTTGCTCCCAGCTCGAGTCGTCGATGCCCGGTTGCGCCCACGCCAGATCGTCGCCGGTGTGAAAACGCCAGTTTCCGCCGACATCGACGAAGCCTTTGCCGGGATCTTTTGCCTGGAAGGCCGTTGCATCCTGACCCCAGACGGGAAAAGCCACGCAGACCAAAATAAAGAGGAGCGGCCATTTGAGCAAAGGCCGAACGGCGCGGATCGTGAACACCATGTACGGAAACCTCGTCTCAAACGTGAGCAGGCCGATTGTAGTGCTACTGAGAATACGGTGTTTCCTAAGAGAATGACAGCCCGGAAACTGGGGCGCCGGGCGTAACCAACGGTAATCAACTAAGCACCTAAAGCAGTGCAGTTGAGTTGTCCAGCCGGGGATACGCCCGGCCAAGATCCGGTGCCGGGTTCCCGTCAGATATCCTTCGAAGAGCGGTACACATGACGAGAGGCTTATTGAGGATATTGCGTGAAGAAGAATCTTTTGCCGATTGAGGCGATTGCGGCCAAGCTGAATTTGCCCGAGGAACTATACGAGAAGCGCAGCCCGGTAAGCGGGAAGTTAAGCCTGGAGCTACTGAGCGACGCGCGATTTAACCGCGGCGGTAAGTTGATCCTGGTGACCGCAACCACGCCCACGGTTTCGGGCGAGGGCAAGACCGTCACATCGATCGGACTGGTGCAGGGGCTGGAAAAGATTGGTAAACGCGCGATTCTTTCTTCGCGTGAGCCGTCGTTAGGACCGGTGTTCGGTATGAAAGGGGGAGCAGCCGGGGGCGGGCGCTCGCAGGTAGAGCCCGCGGCCAAGATCAATCTGCACCTCCATGGTGATTTCCACGCGATTACGAGCGCGCACAACCTGCTGGCAGCCCTGATTGACTCGCACATGTTTCATGGCAATGAACTCGATCTGGATCCGCATGCGATAACCTGGCCACGCACGCTGGACATGAACGATCGCGCGCTCCGGGCCATCACAGTGAGCGTGACGGGCGCCGACAAGAAGCGGCGCGACGGCAACAATCGTTCCAGTGGATTTCTGATTACCGCCGCCTCGGAAATTATGGCGATCCTGGCGCTCGCGTCCAGCCGTGAGGATCTGCGGGCGCGGCTGGCACGTATCGTGATCGGATCAAACCGCAAGGGCCTGCCGGTGCGCGCCTCGGACCTGCAGGCAACCGGGCCCATGATGGCGTTGCTGAGCGAGGCCCTGCTGCCCAACCTTGTACAGACGACGGAGGGGACACCGGCAACGGTACATTGCGGTCCATTTGGAAACATTGCGCACGGCACCAGTTCGGTGATCTCGCAACAAATGGGGATGCAGCTGGCCGACTACGTAGTGAACGAGACCGGCTTCGCGTCGGACCTCGGCTTTGAAAAGTACATGGATCTGGTAAGTCCGTCCTCAGGCACCAGGCCGTCCGTTGCCGTGTTGGTGACGACCGTGCAGAGCATGAAGCAACAGGGCGAGGGTGATCTCGAGCGCGGATTTGCCAATCTCGATACCCATATCCGCATTGTCAAAAGCTTTGGATTGCCGGTGGTGGTGGCGATCAACCGCTTCCCGGACGATACGGAAGCGGAACTCGAATCGCTCCGGGCCTATTGCGAGGAGCGCGGAGCTGCGTTTGCGCTTTCCGAAGCGTTTGCAAAGGGTGGGGAAGGAGCGGCCGCGTTGGCGCGGAAGGTCGTTGAGGTCATCGAGGCTCATCCAGATATCACACTCACGAGAACGTATGAGGCTCATGATCCCGCGGTGGAGAAGATCACCAAGGTAGCGCAGAAGATCTATGGTGCAGACGGCATTGAGCTGAGCGAGCGCGCGAAAGAAAACCTGGCGCGATTTACCCGCTGGGGCTATGGCGAACTGCCCATCTGCATTGCGAAGACCCAATACTCGCTGAGCGACGATCCCAAGCGTTTGGGCGCACCGCGGGGATGGAAGTTGCATGTAACGGACGTAGCGCTCTCGGCCGGTGCCGGATTCCTGGTTGTTATCTCGGGCGCAATGATGCTCATGCCGGGGCTGCCAAAAGCTTCGCGCGCCTTGGGGATCGATGTGGACGAGGATGGCGAGATCATCGGGATGTAGGGAAGCGCGGCCACGCGAGTAGAATGAATGCGCGCTTAGTAAGGAGCCGCGATGAACAGACGGCTGTTCCTGCGAAACACTGCGATTGGCATGGGTGCGATGGCAAAGGTGGGCTTGAACAATCTCAGGGCGGAAGATTTGAAGGCTGGTCCATCCACGGCACACGGCGCGGACGGGATAGGACGGCCGGTTCGCGTCACCAGCATCGGATTCAAAGGGGGTGACCTCCCGCTGGAAAAGATGGCGAGCCTGGTGGACGAGGAGGGGGCTCGGGGCACGGACGTGATCCTGTTGCCCGAGTTGGCTCGCGGCCTGGACGATAAGAGCGAGGAGCCGCTGCACGGCTCGACCATCGCCGCGATGAGCGATTTGGCCAAAAAGCATAAGACCTACATTGCTTGCCCCATCGATCGAAAAGGCGGCGGCCGAAGGCTTAATTCGGTGGTGTTCCTCGACCGATCGGGCATGGTCGCATGCGTCTACGACAAGGCTTTCCCTTACTGGAACGAATACGATGTGCGCCCTCCGATCAATCCTGGGGAAGCGTCCCGGGTTCATCAGGCGGATTTTGGACGCATCGGATTCGCCACCTGCTTTGACGCCAATTTCCCTGAAGTCTGGAAAGGCCTGGCAGACAGTGGGGCGGAGATCGTGGTGTGGCCCAGCGCGTATTCGGCGGGCCGGTCACTGCAAGCCCATGCGATCAACCACCACTACTACATCGTGAGCTGCTCCTGGACGCCTGACTGCATCGTGTATGACATTACCGGAGAGCGCATGGTGTACGAGGCGGCCGGCAAGGACCTGAACATCAGCCGGGTTACGCTGGATCTGGACCGGGTAATCTTCCACGAAAACTTCAATCTCGACAAGCGAGACAAGCTGCTGAATGAGCGTGCCCAGGACATAACTCAGGAGCAGTGGCTGAAACTTGAGCAGTGGTTCGTGCTGCGAGCCGGCCGCCCCGGTGTGAGCGCTCGCGAGCTAGCTCGCGCGTATGGGCTCGAGGAGCTTCGGCATTATCTCGACCGCAGCCGCGTGGCCATCGATCAACGACGTGGATGGGAGTTTGCGGAAGAGACCGTATTTCCCGATTCCGATGCGGCTAAGGTGAAGCCCGTCCCTTGAAGGCCAGCGGTCCCGGCGAGTGAAGCCAGCCGCGAAGTCGGAGGGAACCGACGGGTGCCCCATGTTCGCCAAAGCGTACGTGGGCCGAAAACGATGGGCGAAGCCCAACGATCGCTGTTCGCACCTCGACTGGCAGATTCCTACACAGAACGATCTCCTGTCCCAGGGCTTTTGAATAAAGTTCCTATGGTCGGTGCTGCAGACCTTGTGCTACTGTCAGCCCCATGAAAACCACCCGTCGCCATCTCATCAAAATGGCCCTAAGCCTGTCGACCGCCCCATGGCTATTGCACTTCAAAGCCCTCGCCGCTCCTTTTACAAAGATGGTCAAGATCACCGACATAAAAACCCTGGGCCTCGACAACACAGGCGATGGCTGCATCGTGAAAATTGAAACGGATGCCGGCTTGACCGGCTATGGCGAAGCCGGCTTCTCAGCGCAAGCCTGTCGCGCAATTATCGAGACGATGAAGCCGGTGTTGATCGGTGAGGATCCACTGGCGATCGAAAAGCATTTTTATTCCATGACCGGAGTGCAGCACCCTTACAAGGCACACATTCCCACCATAGGAGGCGTGGATATCGCACTGTGGGACCTCTCCGGAAAAATCCTGGGACTCCCCGTCTACCGGCTACTCGGCGGCCCGATACAAAAGGAGATCCCGGTATATGGGCACGGGATGATCAGGAACATGCTGGACAAAGGCGAATGTCGTGCTTGGGCAGATCGCGTTAAGAGCGAGCCCGACGGTTTGACCGCTTTCAAATTCAATGCGCTTGTCCGCGAGCCCTCGAGTGCGCCTCCTGCCGGTGTCGCTGCCGGCCCGGCTGTCGGTGCTGCGCTCGTCAACGCGTTTCATACATCGGGCAAAGGCGGGTTCCCGTACAGCACGACTCTCGACGGCGCCGATTTTCGCAGAACAGGGAAAGGGTACATGAACGTGCGTGAGGCGGTAGGTGACGACATCGACATCGCGATGCATTGCCTGGCACAGTTCGACCCCCGTAGTGCCATTGGGCTTTGTAAGGCCGTGGAACCTGCCGATCTGTTGTGGATCGAAGATCCACTCCCTACGTTGTACTCAGAAGCATGGCTGGAACTGAAACGCTCGACAAGGGTGCCGGTACTCACGGGTGAGCGGCTTGAACTAGTAGGCGCGTTTAAACCGTTCCTCGACAACCAGGTGGTCGATATGATTCACCCGGATATGGCATACGCCGGCGGCATCACGGCGTGCCGCGACATCGCGAAATATGCGAGCCTGACACGCGTTCCCGTCGGCTTTCATAGCGGGCCCAGTTCGCTCATCCAGTTCTATGCGGCCACGCATCTTGCCGCGGCTACCTCGAACCTGTTCAAAGTCGAAAACGTCCTGGGAGCCTTCCGCGGCTACAAGGAAAATATGGCACACGGCGACAAACCTGCGCTGCACAATGGTAAGTTCCTCGTGCCCGAAGGACCTGGGCTGGGCCTCGAAATCAACGAGGACTGGCTCAGGTCACACATGGAAAAGGGCGAAACCTGGTGGGGCTAACCGCTGTGGATCGACTTCAGAACGTGCCTAAGCTGCCTTTGGAAGAGCGACACCGACGGGCGGTTCAGGCGTTATCCCGGAAACCTCCACGCGCCACAACCGTATCAGTTCGAGCAACTCCGGCTGAAAGTGTTTCGTGATCCTCGTCTGCCGAACCAGGCTCGCAGTGGCTGAAATGGACTTGGGGAACACTTTTGACCTTCCCCATGAGAAATTCAATATGGAGAGCATCGCCAATGATGCTGCAGTCTACGATTGACGTAAGTATGACGGTTACTATTAATTTATGCAGGCCGAAACGAGGGCCAGACCTATGCAAAGCGAGGGTGGAACCAGATCGGCCTGGCGCGGTCGAAGGATCTGATTCACTGGTCGGTTCCCGGAGAATGAAGTGTAAGAGAATAAAACCGGGAAATTAGGAGATAGCATACCCATCGCACCAATTTCTGGGGATGGGTATGCTGTCGACACATCTCCTCGAGCGAGAGGAGTTTCCGATTCCAGGAAATAATCTCCGGTTATTGGATCCGCGAACCAGTAGCGGTGGCGCAGCCGTTGATGGTAGGTCCGCCGTTCGCCGGAACGAATACCACTGAAGCGGAGGGCGTCTCAAATGTATTCGGATCTGTTCCCATCACAATCTTCTGCGTGATTGTCTGTGTTTTAGACAACACTCCGTTCAAGGTTATGAAGGCGGTGGAAACCGCACGAAAGGTTTGGCGCCCGGTGACGCTCCATACCCCGTGGCCGTCCCCACGAACAGCAGGAAAAAACATTGGATTGGCAGTCGACTCGAGCAGAGTTCCCCCCTGCGAAAACGTAAGCAGCGAAAGGAAAGGGTCGGCCATCGCATCACCAGTTTGACAATTAACCTGGGTAACCTTGACCGTCCAACTCCCTTCCAATCTGCCGGCTTCCCGCTCCCAAGCTTCCGTTTGTGCCCCAGCAGCTCCGGTAAACAACAAACCACATATCCCCGCAAGTAGCAGTTGATAAATTGCTGCGTAAGCTAAAGATTTCATGACTGTTCCACCTTTCTCGTCGATCGGTTCTCTGGCTCTCCAACCTTCAGGCTTATACTCGTTCGCAACCTCCCCGGGAGTCTTTAAGCGGATCTGAAGGATTCTGAAGACTTCTGAAGGTTTGAGGCGCCCCATGCGCGATGCCGAGGTTCCCATCTACGAGTTTGGAGAGTACCGGGTAGACGCCGGGAAGCTGCTGCTGTCGCGTTCTGGCCGGCCCGTTCCGCTCACCCCGAAGGTGTTCGACACCCTACTTCTGCTGGTAAAGCGAAGCGGAGAAGTGCTGGACAAGGAAGCCCTTCTCCGGGCCGTCTGGCCGGATACGATGGTTGAGGAAAACAACCTCAACCAGAACATTTCTACGCTGCGCCGCATATTCGGCGAATCTCGTGGTGAAAACCGCTACATCGCGACTGTTCCTGGGCGAGGGTACCGCTTCATGGCTGAGGTCCGAACCATTTCTCATCGGATCTCCGGGCCAGCGCAGCCGGTGCGGATCGGCGTGCTGCCGTTTGAAAATATTGGCGCGGGCGACGACCGCGAGTACCTCGTAGACGGTCTCACCGAGGAAACGATCGTTTCGCTGGGGCGGATCGACCCGCAACACCTGAGCACCATCGGCCGGACCTCAGTGATGGTCTATAAGCGAAGCCGCAAATCTTTGGCGGAGATCGGCAGGGAACTGGACGCGGTCTACCTGGTGGAAAGCTCTCTGCGGGCGGAGGGGGTTCGTTTGCGCATTACCTCCAGGCTCATTCGCGTCCGCGACCAGTTGCAGATATGGTCAGCGTCGTACGATAGCGAACCAGGCAGCATTCTCGCCCTGCAGCGTGAGCTAAGCCAGGCCATCGCGGAGCAGATACGGCTTACACTTTCTCCGGAACGTCTGCAATCTTTGGGCCGCCGCCAGACGCAAAGTGCGGAAGCCTACAATCTGTACCTGCAGGGGCGCCACTTCTGGCAACAGCTAAGCCCACCGACCACGAAGAAGGCAATCGAATATTTCGCCCGGGCCACCGATCTTGATCCGAATTACGCGCTCGCCTGGTCGGGGCTCGCCGATTGCTACACTGCCGGTCCGGTCAACGGCGATGCGCCACCAAAAATGTTCTGGCCTAAAGCCCGCGAAGCCACGGCGCGCGCGGTCAGTGCCGAGCCGGGTCTGGCCGAGGTCCAGACTTCGTTGGGCAGTTTGAAATTCTGGTTCGATTGGGATTGGCCTGCTGCCGAAATCGCTTACCGCAAAGCCGTTGAATTGGACCCCTCGTATCCACTGGGGCACCGAATGCTGGGAGTGCTTCTTTCCCATATGTGCAGGCATGAGGAAGCGCAGGCCTCTATCCGTCGCGCCCGCGAACTCGACCCGCTTTATGTAATGCATCAATCGCTCTCGTCGCAGATCGCGTTCGCGGCTCGCGACTATCCGGCGGCAGTTCAGTTCGCTCGCCAGGCGATTGTGGTCGACCCGGATTTCTGGATCGGCCAACTGCATCTGGCCCAGGTGCTCGTAGAACTGGGCGAGACGGATCTGGCACTCGCGGCACTCAACAACTCGGGGAAGTTGGGAGTGAACTCAAAGGTAATCGCACTGCGGGGTTATGTATTCGGCAGGCTGGGCCGAAGCGAAGAGGCGCAGAATGTCTTGCAGACACTGTTGGCGATTGCCAGGGAACGATATGTTCCTCCCTACGCTATGGCGACGGTACATGCGGGGTTGGGTCAGTTCGAACTCGCTCTGCAATGGCTGGAACGCTGCTACGACGCGCGAGATGTACATCTCATCTTTCTGACCATGGATCCCAAATGGGACCCGCTCCGTAGCGAGCCACGGTTTTCCCATTTGTTGCGGCGCTGCGGTTTTGTCCAGGCATGGCTCAATGAAGACAGGATTACTCAAGGGAGGGAGTGAAGCTTGACCGCTTGCGGTCGAAGCGCAAACTCGATCGTCTGTCAGCCCATCAGCACCGCTTGACGGCCACTCTTTCCAGGCGGCACCCTTGCTGGTTCGGGGCTGTTTTCGCAAAGCCTGGGCAGGCTGCAGCATACGAACATGAAGCTGGAGCCTGCGTGGCGGGGCTAATTCCGGTGCGGCGGGCGGCGTCAGTGGATCCGGTGCGGGCGCTAAGAACAGGATAACGACGGTGGTCTTCGTTTGGAAAAAGAGCGATCTCTCCCCGCTGGATGGCCACCCGCCTTCGGAACGCCAGTTCATATGCGCCTCTACAAGACACATTTTAGGAGGCTTACCAGTTGATCCGAAATTAAGAACCAGTTCGGTTGACGGCCAGGGAGTGTCGCCTGATGCTGGCTGCCATGCAAGAGCAGGTGCAATCAACGCAATCCACCGCGGCGAAGGGCCGGTCCTATAAACGCATCGTCCTTCTGCTGTTGGCAGTGTTCGCGGTACTGATCACGGCCGCGGTCGGCATCGGCTTTTTAGCCGTTCGGAAGGCTGCCTCGATTTACCACGAGACCACGGCACGCGTGATGGGGTCCGAGCCCGCCCTCAACGCGACCCAGAAGAGTGCACCGCCGCCTGCCACGCCAATGGCGCTCACCCAACCTTGCGCCATGGTCCCCAGGGACCAGTCAGCCGCGTTGCGGCAGCAAGAGGCAAGCGCCATCGTTCCGCTTGTGCCCGGCATGGTTCTCGACACCATCTGGATTTTGTACGATGCCGATCTGGAAACCCTGACGCGTGTCTCGAGCGTGGAAGACGACGAGATCAAGTTCACCTTAAGCGGGCCTCAGGCCAGGGCTGAAAATGGCAAGGCAATTGTCGGCCCGAGCAAAGTCATTCCCGTCTATCCACAGTGTCAAGCCGACCTGGCCTCTTCGCATCTGCTGGTGACCGAGGGGAACCCCGAGCTTTCCGTACCCATTCCTGGCGCTACCCGCATCAGTGTTTCGCAACGGGTCTACCAGGAGCTTAAGAACGGCAATCCGTTCCCCTTTGACTATCGCCACCAGTATTATCCGGTGGGCGCCGGCTATTCCTGGCTCTACGACGACCCCGGCGAAATGCAGCGTGACCTCCCCGGTTCCTACAAATTCAACGTCATCCTCAACGGCGAACAAAAGGAATTGCCTGCGCTGCATGCCCGGGGAATTCTCAAAGGAATGCCAACGGAGATAACGGTCCTGGACGATCCCGCCAACCCGCTTTTGCTCGATCTCGAAATTCCCAAGCTCCGCTTTGCTTTGCGCACCGCGAAAATTACCTACCCTGTTGCGAAGAAAATCGAGAGCGATCTCGCACAGGCAGGGCGCACGGAGGTCTACGGCCTTTACTTTGATTTCGACAGCGCGGAGATCCGCGTGGAATCCGAGCCGGTGCTGGAAGAGATTGCCGAGGCTCTACGCAAGAATCCGGGTTGGCAACTCAGCATTCAAGGCCACACCGACAACATCGGAGGCGATACGCACAATCAGGCGCTATCAGTCCATCGTGCTGAGTCGGTAAAAAACGCTTTGGTCGAACGCTACGCCATCGCGCCGGACCGGCTCACGACCGCAGGGTTCGGCGCCGCTCAACCCAAGGCGCCCAACGACACGATGGAAGGGCGGGCGCTCAATCGCCGCGTGAAGTTGGTGAAGCAGGGGTGATGGCTGTACTTCCAATGCTACCTAAGGAGTTGTCATGCAACCCAGCGAAAATGATCTATTAGCCCGGCTCGCAATCCTCGAAGCCACCGTCCGCCAAATGCAGCGCCGCCGGCGTGACAGACGCGCAGTAGCCGGAGTCGCCATGCTCGTCGTGTTGACGGGTCTCACGCTAGGAGCCCAAAGCTCGAGCGGTCCCATCGTGCGGGCTCCTTTCCGGATCGTCGGCGCAAGAGGCCAGACGCTCTTGAGCGTGACCGAGGGGGCGCCCGGATCCGGTAAGCTCGAGATGAAGGGTGCGGGAGGCAAATCCTTCACCGTCGGCATAACCGATCAAGGCGACGCGTTTGGCCGTTGGGACGCAGCTACGGGCTCAGCCTATATTGGCGCACCCCCGAGCAAAGACTTCGGAGTACGCCTCTATGCGGCCGGCGGTAACACCGCGACGGTAGCTATGTCAGAGAACACGCAGAGCGCCATCGTTGCCGTTGGCCTCCATGGCACAGCGAAGCTGGTCATGAGGGCCGACAGCAACGGTGGCAAAATTGGCGTGCTCGATGACGCAGGTAAGAAGTATCTCTCCAATTTAACCACGCATGGAAATAATGGAGGCGATCTTGAGCTCGCCAATGCATCCGGTCAAATTGTAGCCTTCATGGATGCGAATCCATCCAACAACCAAGGACGGGCTGTCTTCACCAACGCAGGTGGCGAGCCGCTGGCAAAGATTGGCGCAGCAGGGCCTCACGGCGACGTTCTGCTCAGCGGTCCCAACAAGGCCGTCGCTGTCTGGGAAATGGCATTAACCGGCATGATCAGGTAGGCTAGGCGGCCTTGGCGAGAGCGGCTCCGACGGGCGGTTCAGGTCTAATGCCGGAAACCTCGTTACGCCATAAGCGTATCTGCTCAAGCAATTCCTGCTGAGTGTACTTGGTGATACTCGTCTGCTCCGCTCCCGTCTTGGCGTTCATCGGACGGATGGCGATCGCCGCGTTCACCCCAGGGCGAATACGCAGAAACACACCATGCTGACGTCTTGGACCAGGAGCAGGAGGCGTGCAAGCCATGCGCAACTCCCCATTTGGCTTCATGTGAGGCAGTGCGTAGACTGCACAGTTTCCATCCTTGAGTAACTCACGAATCAAGCTTTTTACCAGATCCGACTGGTTCGAGCTGAACTCAATACCATATACATTTGCCATGGAAGTGACCTCCTTGCTCACTCGTTCCAGCTTATGAAGAAATTAGTAAAAAAGGCATAAGTATCGGCCAGCGGTATTTCCGTTTAAGACAAGTCTTCGACATCCTCTTCCAAAGACAGCGTTCCTTTGCCCTTCATATACTGATTGCGATTTCTGAAGCTGGCGAAATCGAGGCGGAAGACGAATGCAACGCTGGAAGGTTGTTTTGACACTGATGCTGATGGTTTCTTTTGGATGGCCGGCAATGGCACAGAAGAAGCGCTTCATCAATTGGAACGGTCTTAAGAATCCGGTTTTGTCCTATCCGAACTGGTCGGTGAAAGACAGCGCCATGGCGTATCGCAACGGCACGTTCTATGTATTTTTCTCAGCCTTTTACCCGGATCGAGGACAGGTGAGATCGCATGTAGTGGAGGTAAGCACGTCCGATTTCAAGCATTACTCGCAGCCGATTTTCAATTTCGACGGGGAAGAAGACGGTTGGATCGGCATGTGCTCACCCGACGTGCAGCGACTGAACGGCAAGTACGTGATGACCTTCAACTCCTGGGGCGACAAGCCCGGCAAGCCGAACCAGCTTTTCTACATGACCTCTGACGACCTCGTTCATTGGACGCCGCGCAAGACGCTTGGGCTGACCCTCATCGAGGAAGGGAACCAGCGCGTGATTGATGCGGCTTTAGCGCAGGCGGATGGAGGCTACTACCTGGTGTACAAGGAGCAGACGCCTGGCATCCACAGCCGTCCGCGAATGGCTTTTTCCATGTCGCTCGACGGGCCCTTCCACTATGTGGGAGACGGCATCGTGGCTTTGTTGATGAAGGACGGCAAGGACAACGGCTTCTTCCACGAAAATTACGAATTTATGCACACCAACAGCCAATGGTACATGCTGACCACGGATTATCTTCACAACCGCGAGGTTCACGACAAATACGACGTGCAGGCTCCTTATCTCTACGCGCTCGAACCAGGCTCACATTGGTTGAAATGGACTCGGGGATACACGTTTGATCTTCCCCAGGAAAAATTCAATGAGGAGAGCATCGCCAATGCCGCTGCGGTCTACGATTGGCGTAAGTATGACGGTTACTATTATGTGATTTATGCAGGCCGGAACGAGGGCCAGGCCTATGCGAAGCGGGGCTGGAATCAGATCGCCCTGGCCCGGTCGAAGGATCTGATTCACTGGTCGGTTCCCGGAGAATGAAGCGCCGCGTGGCAGGAAATCCAAGTAGGCTCCAGCTGACAATTCGTTTGTGAAATATACTTAGCGTACCCAAACAAAAGTGTCATCCCTGTTCGGAGATCGCCGGCCACTCTGGGGCGTCTATCTGAACCCCATCACGCTGATCGAACAGCCGTCGCACCGGCGCTGGCGCATGGTTACCAAACGCTGCCTTGCGTCTGCCTCCTGCTGCGCGGCCTCGGCCTTTGAGCCCATAGCGCGGAGCACGTGTACGTGAATGATCTCCATGGCCACGTAGACAGGAGCGTTCCGGCCAACAGCCTGCTCGGTCACTGCAAGCGCTTCTGTGATGTTATCCTCCGCTTTCCTGTAGTCATGAAGCTCACGATAGGCATCCGCTTGAAAGGCCGATTCGACGCCAACGTAGTAACACTTTGAACCACAGGCCTGCGTCCAGAAGTTGATCGATTGCTGGTAGTCCGCGACGGCGGCTGCGAAATCTTTAGTTTTTGCCGCCAACCGACCGGCGACGCTATACATTGTGGCGCGGTCGAGGAGGCTCAAGTCCCGGACCTTGTCCGCTTCCCGGAAAGCGTCCGCCAGGAAGCGGCGCGCCGCCCGCATGTCATTGCGGGTGATCGCGAAATTCGTACGGTACATGGCGATCTCCTGCAACCCGACGTGGTCGGCGGCCTTCAAGTCGATTTCCTGAGCTTTGCGCAGGGGAACTTCAGCTTCTTCGTACTGATGCAGTGTTAACTCGAGGGAGCCCAGGTTCGCCAACGCAGAAGCGTACGCTCTCGTGGCGGCTGGGAGATTCCGCAGCAGCCTGATCGCGTTCTCGTAACAGCGGCGGGACTGTTCATCGTCGCCCATCATCATGTGGATTGTGCCCAAAGTGTTCCAGGCCATTCCGCGCCAATTATCTGCCGTGTTGAATTGACCGCACTCCAGGCGCGATTGGGAGTTTGAGGCGCCTTGACCCAGGGGTCCTTGTGCCGCCCCCCACGAGTTGGTGAAGTTGCTCCCAGGCTGGTAGGTGAATGCGAATGGATTGTTTGGGTTGATCTGGGTAGCTTCTATGGTTTCGATGAGGACCGCGAACAGATTCGTGGCATCGATTCTGCCCCAACCGGTGCAGGCATCCCAACCGTTTGTGGAGACGTACGCGGTACACGGAGTGGAGGGTGGCGCGAAGGGCGGAAAAGGAGAGAGTATGCCTGGGTTTACTTCATTGTTGGCGCCGTCGTGAATGTCCACCAGGACTTTTTGACCGGCGGTGTTCCCGATTTCATAGAGAGTCGGATTAAGATATCCGAGCGGTCCACCTGAATTGGCAGCGACCATCGCGATGAGAGCGGAGTAAAGCGGCGGCACAGCACTCGTCCCACCGATTTGAAAGGTTACGCCGTAGACAATGATTGGATAGCCGCTGAACGGACTGGCATTGTCGGCGACATCGGGTACGCCGCGGCCGGTCAAAGGGGTGGGAGGCCCAGCCTTGCCCGTCGCCGGGTTGAAGGCGATGAAGCTGAGTCCCGTCTGCCAGGAAGGCACGGGAAAGCTGGCGCTCACTCCGCCTCCGGTTGCGCCACCAGAGGGTTTGCCGACTACGATCGCGAAGTCGTTCCAGGTGCCCTCGGTAAACGGGGTCAAGGTTGGGTCGGCAATGAAAGTACCGCCGCACCCCGTGACCCAGGGGTCTGATGCGGGAAAGTTCACGTGAGGGCTGCCATCGTTGCTCGCGTTGTTCGAGCCCCAGTCGCCGGAATCGGCGAATACCGTGATGCCAAGCGCGGCCGCTTCGATCAACAACTCGTCAAGCTGGTTGAGAGCATCGCCCCATACGTCCTCTGATCCTCCCCAACTAATGGAGAGTACGGTGAGGGGCAGTGGAGATGAATAGAGTGCTGTGGTAAGCGCATCAATAAATCCAGCGTTGTTGTTCGGGGCGAAGAACAACACGATGTCCGCGCCCTGCGCAACCGAAGCGGCAACCGCAACATCGAGGGCAACCTCCTGGTTGCAATAGTGACTGGCCGTCTGAGGACATTTCATCGTCCATACTCGACTCTTCTGAGTGTGCAAAGGGCCACGCCAGGTTCCCGCTTGTGTTTTTGCCAGATCATCTTGTCCGCGAAGCTATCTCGCCGTCTTCAGGATATCTTCAGGAAGTTCTCAGGATTTCTCAGGGCCGAGTAAAGGTAACAGTAACAATGACTTGCCCGCCGTGCTACAGGAGCTTCGCGGGCTCAACCCCGGCCTGCCCAGGGAGTTCAGGGACAGGATGCCTCTACTCAGACGCGGATTACCCGGCCGGATGCGGATTGCCTGGAGTTGCAAGATCGCTCCAAGGCGGCAATGATTGTCGTGAAGCGCGTTTCTCGAGAAGAATCTATCCTTAAGAGGGAAGCAGTCCTGCTGTACGGTAACTTTCAATGAGGCTGTCGTAAAGTGCGATGTCTGCCCGGCTTCTAGCCATGAGTTGAGCACCCACGATTCCAGAGTAGATAGCACGTGCTCGCTTTTCGGCTTCCTTGGGGCTGGCAACCTTAGCGGCAACCAACGTCTTCTTTAGCCAGGAAATGTTGACATCGGCAAAAGCTCGAACTTCCGCCCTCACCTCGTCAGGTAGGTCGTCGAATTGAGCAGACATGAAGCTGCAAAGGCAGATGCGATTGTCGTTCTCCAGTGCCCAGCGAAAGGTCTCCGGATAACGCCGCAGCGCGTCTAACGGCTTCGGGGAGTTTTGTAGCAACGACTCAAGATAAGCAGCAGAATCCTCCCAGTAGCGCTTCGCCACCGCCGCAGCGAGGTCGGCTTTGCTCGGGAAGTAATAGTAGATACTCGCGGCCTTGATGCCGACTTGCTGAGCCAAATCACGGAAGTTCAACCCTGCATAACCGTGAGCTTGAGCGACAAGCTTCGCGGCAGCCAGGATGTCTTCGCGAGTATTTGCACTCATTACGCGCCTCCGGCGACAAAATTCTGTCGATTTATGAATCTACCATGTGGCAGGTAGAATCTCAATGCGGTACCTACCAAATGGCAGGTAGAGGATGGCAAATGAGCACTGAATTGATTTACTCCGACGCAACGATGCTGGCCGAACTGATCCGCGCACGTGAGGTCTCTCCGGTCGAAGTCATGAAGGCCCACCTCGATCGCATCGAGGCCGTCAACCCGAAGGTGAACGCGGTCGTTACCATCGCCGAGGATGCGTTGCAGTCCGCCAGGGAAGCGGAAGCTGCGGTCGAGCGCGGAGGCGAGTTGGGACCTCTGCACGGTGTGCCATTCACCGTGAAGGATTCGATCGACACCGCCGGAGTGCTGACCCAACGTGGAACCCCGATCTTCAGGGGACGGACGCCCGACACCGATGCGACCAGTGTTGCGCGTCTGAAGAAAGCAGGGGGCATTCTGCTTGCGAAGACGAATCTCCCTGAATTCTCCTACGGGGTCGAAAGCGACAATCTTCTTACGGGCCGCACGAACAACCCCTGGAACCTGGATCTCACGCCGGGCGGTTCAAGCGGCGGAGAGTCCGCAGCGATCGCGGCGGGCATGTCTCCGCTTGGCCTGGGTACGGACCTTGCGATTTCTCTGCGTGGTCCCGCAGCCCACACCGGTATTGTCTCGCTGAAGGCGACACACGGACGAGTCCCTATGACCGGCATCTGGCCTCGGGAGCCGCGTCGCTTCTGGCATGTGGGTCCGATGGCGCGGAGCATTCGCGATCTGTCGTTGGCCTTTTCGCAACTCGCGGGACCAGACGGACAGGACGGCTACTCCAGCAGCGCCATCTCCTTCGATAACGGCATTGGTATTTCCAACAAGCGTCCGCTTCGCGTGGGCTGGCTGGTGGAACCCGGGTTTGGCCCGATCGACCGCGAGGTCGCGGCGACCGTGCAAGCTGCCGCCACAGCGCTCAAGGATTTCGGGCACACTGTCGAGTCCGTACGCATCCCGGCACTGGAGCGCGACTTTGCGCTTGATGTATTCACCCGTCTGCATGTCCTCGAGATGAAGCCTGGATTCGTGGAGACGACGGCCGGGCGCAGCGAGGATGAAATTGGCCGCATGGCCAGTTTCATGCTTTCGCTGCCCGACACAGCAGCCGCCGACTACATCGATGCAGCGCAGGCTGCGGAGCGGCTGAAGGATGGTTATGCCGAGTTCTTTCAGAAATATGACGCATTGCTCTCTCCCGTCCTGCCTACTCCGTCCTTCAAGCACAACCAGGCGGAGTTGCTGATCGACGGCCAGACTGTAAACATCATGGGCATCATGTCCGCGACAACGCCGTTGAGCGTGACCGGCCTGCCGGGTGTTGCCATGCGGTTCGGCACGAGTCATGATGGGATGCCGATCGGCGTGCAGATCGCTGGTAATTGGCAGGCCGAGTCTACGATTCTCTACATCGCATCGCTTCTCGAGCAGGTTAGCCCCGTGCGCGATCTACATCCAAAGCTCTAAATCGCGCCCGGTAAAGAGCGAGGAAATGAGCAGGAGAGGGTGAACCTCTCCTGTGGCCCTGGCCGCGGAAGTGGCTTCGCGTCCAGCGGGATTTGCAGAAGTAGGTAAAGGGACAGCACACCTATTGCGGCAATTCTGGGTAGTCGGTGTATCGTGTCCCCATGACCCTCTTGCGAGGTCTTCAACCGCGCGCGCGTTGGATGCGCCTCGGCACCGCTGAAATTCTCAAACGCTTCTACTTCTGTGAGCGCTCCCTGGTGATTGGTTGTTCCGCATTGCTGCCACTGATTGGCGCGATCGAAGCGAAGACTCTGCTCCCACTCTTCTCCTGGCAGAACGCGCAGACCGCGCATGAACTACGCGAGCGGGTCTTCGAACTGAAGTACCCGAGTCGCGCGATGGAGGAGGAAGGAGCGGACCGATCGCTCGTCGAACTCTTCAACGAACTACGCGATTCACCCTCAGAGGCGGCGTTCTTTTCTGTGCTGGCCACCGTGTTGCTCCCGGCAGTGCGCGACGCCTACGCAGAATTCCTCCACCACTCCGATCCGCTCGCCGACGCACCGACCCACCGCTTCCTCAATCTCGCGTTGACGGAAAAACATCAGCAGATCGAGACCGTGCGTGCCTGGGCCGACGAGGAACGAGCGCGCCGGCCGGCGGATCGCGCCGGGGCAGAGGCCTGGACAGCTGCGTTCGAGGAACGCCTGAGCGCTCTCGGTGGCGTCGGTACCGAACGAGTCCCGGTCGATCTTGGCCGCCAACCCCTGCCCGGGGCCCGTCCTTACGCGGTGCCGAACGAGCCCGCACGCGACGAGCACTACCACCTGACCCGCTTCTACTGGCCGGACAATGTCGATCCCAGCTACCCGTACGGCGAGGGCCATCGCCTTCAGCTTCGTTCGGCCATCAGTCACTTGAACGAGGTGTGGGCCGTCGAGACGGGCGGCATTATTCTCAGCGCGTTCGCGTCCGTGTTGCCGTGGGAATGGATCCACGATGCCGCACGCTGGACCTATGATGAGTCGCGGCACTGCAGAATGGGACGCGACCGGCTCACCGCCTGGGGCTACAAACCGGAGGAATTGCCTCTGGGCAACTACATCTATATCGCCTCTTCCGGAGAAGACCCCATCTATCGCCTCGGCATGCTCTTTTTCTTCGAGACCAAAAACATTCGCCACAAGCCGGAGCGGATCAAAGCCTTCCACTCCATCGGCGACGCGGCCAGCGAACACGACATGGATTTCGATTGGGCCGACGAAACCATCCATGCCGGCTATGGCAAACGCTGGTTGCAAAAGCTGCTGGAAATCCGCGGCGAAGATCAGTCCAGGTATCAGCAGATTCGGGACCGTTGTGGGGAAATGGTCAGCGCTGTCGTAAAGACCGCCCGCTACGAGGAAGTCGTAGAACTGAAGCTCTTGGTAGACGCCATCCTGGCTAAAGCCGAAAATCCCGGCGTACCGGCGTCCTTATGAGCGCGGTCACCATCGTGGGCAGCTATATAGCCGCATTGGTTATGGACGTAGCGTCGATCCCGCTCGAAGGCGAGACGGTGATCGGCGAGAATTTTCACACGACGCACGGCGGCAAGGGCTCCAACATGGCAGCGTGTGCGGCGAGACTCGGCGCGGCTACGAGATTCTTTGGCAAGGTCGGCCGGGATGCTTTCGGCGAGGGGTTTGTTCGACTGCTTGATCAGGAGAAGATCGACGGGAGCGCACTTCTTTTCTCGGACACAAAACCGACAGCCGTGGGTTTCATCGTGTTTAGCCGCAGAGGATCTAACATCATCGTCATCGATACGGCGGCCAACGGGGAGTTCTCAGCCGCCGACATCACTGCTCATAGCGAAGTCATTACCTCGTCCGCAGTTTCGGTATCGCCCCTGGAAATACCGCTGGCCACCGCACTCGCCGCCGCCTCGGTAGCCAAGGCTGCCGGCACGAAGTTCATTCTTAACCCAGCTCCCGCAGTGGACTTGAGAAATGCCGATCTGAGCGCGGTGTTTGCGCTGACTCCCAACGAACTCGAGGCTCGCGTCTGTCTGGGATTGCGCCCCGACGATCCAAGCTCAGACAACGAGGTTGTGCTGGAGCTGCTGCGCCTGGGCGTCGACAACGTCATGCTCACGCGTGGCGGTAAGGGTGTCCTTTGGGGTTGTTCCGCGGGATTGGTGGAAGTACCGGCGGTGCCTGTGCTCGTGGTCGACACCGTGGGAGCCGGCGATGCATTCAACGCCGGGCTTGCCGTTGGTCTTAGCGAGAAGAAAAGTACCCTTGAGGCGATTGCGCTGGGAGTGACGGCAGCATCCCTGTCTACGCAGCGTCGCGAGACCATCGCATCGTATGCGTATCGCCCGGAAGTCGATCTTTTCTATGAAAAGACGCTCAAGGCCGCGTTTGCTGTAGAGCCGCAACGAATTGTTTGAAACGCCCGTCTGGCCCCTTTCGTGAAAGTGCCTTGCTGTCGTAACTCTCCGGCGCTTCGTTCGAATATCTGCGTAATCAGGACCGTGTAACGATCGCCCCGGTATCTTCACTATCAAACAGAGCGATATCGACTAGCCTCGTTCTTTATCGAAACCGGTCCCGGTTCATTGAGCGGAACCAGTTACCGTGATTCGTGATCAACATCATGAATCACGCTGCTGGCGCCGTGTGTTTCACTACGGGCTTTCTACAGTCTTCACTTGCGATTTTGACTGGAACTTCAATCGTCCTGATTATGCAGAGCAGACTTTCCAGTGGATCTTTGATATCGCGGCCGCACCATTTCTGGCGCGGCATCACACCAGGGAACCGCGCTCTCCAGGGTGAAGGGAAAAAGGATCAGTCCTCGTTACAGACGTAGAAAGAAAAGTGCGGGCTGACCTTTCGGAAAAGAATTCCCTTTGGGATCCTGCGATCGGCTCGTCCACTCGCACAAAAGTGCGATGGGTCTCTCGTTATTGGGTTGCGCTTCGTCTGTCCCTGGGGTCTACATCCGCCGTGAAGGATACATATGACTAAACAGCAACAGCTAAACCTGGACGATATAAGACTCAATTACGATCCGGTTGCACCACAGGCAAGATTCAAGAAAGCCGGATTAGCGGCTGCATTGCTTTCGTTCAGCGATCGTGTGCCGCATACCGTGCCATGGCCAAACTCGCCTCCAACAGCGACACCCCTCAACCCTGCGCCGGCCGAAACCGACGATTTGTCGCGGTTCGCCGGATATGACGTGGTGGTCATTACCTGGACAGCAGCGGAAGCCGCGGCTCTCGCGGCGTTGTTTACACCAAATCATCAGACAACGACCTGGTACGAATACCGCCGCGGAATCGACAAGTACATTCCGCTCGTGACGGGAGCGGATGCGCCATTCAACGATAAGAGCAAAGAAGACGTCAGGTATTATCACAGCCTGGGGCTCTACTTCCCGTGCGTCGTGGGCGGAGCGAAAGTGCTCCTTTTCAAGTCCGGATTGCATTTGGATTATGATGGCCCCGCAATCCCACTGGAAAAGCTGATCGCTGAAATCGTTCAGGCGGTGAACCCATCGCTTCTCATCACCACAGGTACGGCTGGAGGGATCGGAGCTACGACTGCTTTGGGAGATATCGTCATCGCTCAAACGGTCCGATTCGACTGCACGACTCAATTCAAGTCTGAGCCTTTCGCCATGAAGTCATATCCCGCTCTGGCCCCCTCGGCGGCAGCGCTCGCTGCTGTCTCTCCTGACCTTCTGGCAGTGAATGCGTCCCATCTTCCTAACAGCCCCCAACCTAAGATCTGGCACGGCGCAACCGATGCGGTCGTGACTACAGACTTTTTTGCGTTCGACGATTCCACCAATCATTACAAGCTAGAGGACCTTGGCCGCGTGTGCGATATGGGCGATGCAATGGTCGCGCAAGTCATGCAGAAGCAGTTCCCGAAGGTGAAATTCTACTCAATACGCAATGCCTCGGATCCCCAGATTCCTAACCCCAATAACAACATTGAGAAAGCGCACGAGCAATCAACGGAGATTTACTCGAAGTATGGCGCGTTTACAACCGCCGGTAGCGTGATAGCCGCCTGGGCGGTGATCTCCACTACTTTCTAAAATCAATAACCCGGAAAGCTTCAACAAGAAAGGAAACTATGGCCAACGTTAAGGTATTCCATGACAGCGTCGTCGATTTACCGGAGCAGGCCGCAGCCCCGCACGGACTAACAGTAACGGCAGCTCGGGCCGTGGATAGCCAGGAAGTCATGCCGCTTACGTTCTCGCTCAAAATTCCTCAGGAATTGCACGACGAACTCGAGGCGAAAGTTGCCAAGGGTGTCGTCGTCCCGATCGATGAAATCAATACGAAGTACGCCGTTCCTGCGAAAGCGGTCGACACTCTTGTCGCCTGGCTCAAAGGTCAAGGCTTCGAAGTGACGCAAGTCGCCAAGGACGGCACCAGTGTCTACACTCGCGCCACGGCTGCGCAGATCGAGAAAAGCCTTGGCGTGAACATGGTTCGCGTTACCAAGGGAGGCTTGACGTACACCGCCGCTCGAAACGCGCCGTCACTCCCCGCTGAAATCGCCGGGAATGTCCATGCCATCCTGGGACTGCAACCGTTCCGCCATCTTCAAAAGCACTTGAGGTCTAAGCCTCTCGCTAAGGAGGCAGCGAACGCAGCGAATAATAAGCCGCCTTACAAAGTTCCTGAAATCCTTAAGGCGTATAACGCCGACGGACTCGGTCTGACAGGCGCCGGTCAAACCATCGCGATTTTGATCGACTGCTTTCCATTAAAGACCGATTTGACTCAGTTCTGGAACGAAAGCGGCGTAAATGCCTCCCTCGCGAATATCGACATGATTAATGTCACCGGGGGAACGCTACCCGCGCCCGAAGGAGAGGAAACTCTCGATGCTTCGTGGACCAGCGGCATTGCGCCGGGAGCCAACATACGAATCTATGCCACAGGAACGCTTGAGTTCCCGGCCATCGATCGGGGCCTCGACACAATCTTGTCCGACCTTACGATGCAGCCGAGCATGCGCCAGTTGTCCATTAGTATGGGCCTGGGCGAAACATTTTATGCAGCCGGTGAAATGCGGACGCAACAGCAGAAGTACCTTCGTCTCGCGGCGGCCGGGGTCAACGTCTTCGTTTCGAGCGGCGATGCGGGCTCGAACCCCGACTCTAGTGGCCAGAATTCCGATGGTCCGCTTCAGGTGGAGTACGCCGCATCCGATCCGAACGTTATCGGCGTCGGTGGAACCACTTTGGTCCTCGCTGCCAACGGTACCGTTTCCCATGAGACCGGTTGGTCCGGCAGTGGCGGCGGAAAGAGCAAATCGATCAGCCGCCCTGTATGGCAGGTCGGATCGGGCGCGAACTCCGCGGCAAAGCGGCTCGTTCCTGATGTGAGCCTTACCGCGGATCCCTCGGATGGTGTGTTCCTGATTCTGAACGGCAAGCCGTTTCCGGGTGAGTTGGGGGGAACGAGTTGGAGCGCGCCCGTTTGGGCCGGGTTTTGCGCGCTCATCAATGAAGCACGCGCGAAGGCGGGGAAGCCGGCGCTCTCATTCCTCAATCCGCAGATCTACCCACTCCTCGGAACCACGTGCTTCCGGGACATTACCAGCGGCACCAACGGAGCCTACGATGCCGGCCCCGGCTACGACATGGTCACAGGGCTCGGCGTACCGGATATCAAGGCTCTGGTAGCTAGGTTGGCATGAGACCCGAGATCCACAGGGGCGGAGCTGATTTCGGACTGCGACACTCGGGTCTCTCCGCTCGCTATTCATTCAAACTGGTTCAGATCGGTGTCGCGAATGGGGTGACCCAACGCACGGCACATGGCAGAGATTTGGCCCTTGTGGTGAAAGGCATGCGTCAGCACATGATGTAGGATGAGCGCCGGGGTGCGAACGGCGACGTCCCCGTCAGAGAAATGAAGCTCTGTATCGGCATTGAGTTGTTGATTGGTCAAGGTTGACAAATAAGCGTGGGTCGACCGGCTGACTTCTTTCTGCAGGAGCCTCACATCGGCAACCGCCGGGCATTGCTCAGGGGTTCGGTTGGCATACCGCAACCCCTGGAGCGTGTGAATCCAAAATCCTTCGCAGTTGAAAATATGAATCGCCTGTTCACGCAGCGTCGGGAATCCGAAGGCGGACAATTCCGTCACGTAATCGTTTGTGGGCATGGTGGACAGATGATCCAGCACCAGAGTGAGGCCGGCGTGGGTCCAGCCATGGAATTTTAAAATACCGTCGAGGGTGAACACTGATTTCTCCTTACAGGCTCATGATAGGAGATAAAGACGATTTATAGGGAGGCGCGGCACAGGATCGGCCGCACGCAGCGACTATCCGGAAAATAGCCAGATAGGTGCGTGTAACGGTTACGCTAGGTGTCTGTTTCCCCTCCCGCATCCGCTTCTGCTTCCCCTGGAATTTGTTTAAATATGGATTGGCGGTTTCCGGATGAGCGTCTTGGCCCCGGTCTGCGTCCGTTAACAGGGTAAATTGCGTCATCAAGGGCTAAAGCGCATGGAGATATTACGATCTTTAGGTTTTACGTTGGTTGGGGCAGTCACTGGGGCTGTGATTGCGACCGGATTCCATGGCTTTGAACAGAGCACGGTGGTTCGTGCACAAGACCAGTTCACCACATTCGCCGGTTGCATCAGCGCGGTGCCCAGGTCCTGGGGAGACTTTATGGGAGCCTCGTCCTACGGCCTCGCCTTTCAGGACGAGAAGGGCACATTGAGATTCGTTCAGCATCCGGTTTGCGGTAATGCTGTAAACGAGAATAACGCCCCCATCCCAAGCCTGGGTCTGGAAGTTGTGCGAAGGTGATTGATCCTGCGTGATCTTGTCAGATCGCGCAGATTTCATTCGGGGGGCTTCCGCAGTTGTTCGTGAACTGAAAAACTGGCTCCTTCAGGAGAGCAGTAGGACAACTCTGCCTTTCGTGGATCTGCTGGAGCTGCGGCGACGATGTATTGTTTGCGGCGACTCCTTCCATAATTTACGCAGTCTCCTCGGAATAATTTGCGCAGCCCACGCAGAATATGCACACGTTGAACGTTCGATTTCATCGTCAGAGATTTTGCCAATAAATTGGCTGGCAAACCATCTCCTCTCGCCTGCAAATTGTGTATTATCCGCTTATTGAGGAGCACACATTCCGCTGATTCGGCACAGTGACGAGTGCACATGGGGGTTGTTGAGAGAGTCTTATTGTGATATGGGATGTGCAGGTCTTCACAGGATTGTGTTTTGGCTCATGTGAAAGCCCAGCGGTGTTATCGAGTAGCCGGGTGCGCCACAATTAAGCAACGCCGGCAGTCTGGCCGAAGGTAAACGACTACTACTGATCTAGTGGCGCCAGCGCTTGCAACTCGATTCTCAAACGACAATCAGCGAAGCGGGAGCGAGAACCGCGGTCGTGCCGTCGTCCCCAGAGATGAGGCTACGCAGCGCATCAAGAAAAGGTTTCGAAACTGAATCCAGGGTCTTGCTAATCGCGCACGACCCTATTGCGAATTCACGTCCTTGGTAAGTCAGCCCGCTCTGTCTAAAAACAGAGGGCCAGTGACTGCTGCTGCGACGTACGCGAAGAAATCAAGCGTCCGCAGGATGGCAGGTTTTGTAACAGAGCAGCACGAAAAAAGGACCACATCTGTTGACTATCTATCCGGTTACCCTGAACTCCGCCAAGACCCTGGCTTGGCGAAAAGGCGCCAGCGCGTGCCTCCTCTTTTTCTCCCTGTTAGTCTTGTCGACGATGCATGGATGGGCGAGTTCCACCTACTACATGTCACCCACCGGCAGCGACTCCAACAGTGGCCTCAGCAGCAGCGCTCCATGGCTTACGCCGCATCATTCCGTCAACTGTGGCGATACCATCATTGCGGCTTCTGGAGAGTACAACAACGAGAACCTTGGTCGCGGTGACTGGGGCACAGTAAGCTGCCCGGCGGGTAACAACGTGGCCTGGCTGCAGTGCGCCACCTTCGATACCTGCAAAGTCGATGTGACCGCGGGAAACAATCAGGCCATCGTGATTGACGAGAGTTACTGGGGCGTACAGGGGTGGGAAGCCTCTTCTTCCACCAGCACGCTGTACGGATCGTGCTTTACCGTCAGTCCGTCAGGATCAGAGAATGTGCACCATATCATTTTCGCCAATAACATAGCCAACGGGTGCGCCACCGGCGGCTTCAGCGCCGTTGCGCGGTCGGCTACAGTGTCCACCGACTACGTCACATTCATAGGTAATATTGCCTATAACGCCGCGGGCACAACTGTAAATGGTAGTTGTGGAAGCGGATTCAATATCTGGGAGCCGGTTGCCACTGACACCAACCCCGGCACGCATAACTTTGTCGCGGGTAACTTCTCCTGGAATAACTTCGACGGCAACCCATGTGACGGCACCAAGCCGACAGATGGCGAGGGCATTAACTTCGACACCTGGGACATGTCTCAAAGCGGCGGCCAGCCCTACACCCAACAAGGTGTGATTGAAAATAATATTGAGTTTTTGAATGGTGGTTACGGCATCGAAGTGGAGAATAACGCAGCCGGGAGCACGCACGCCCCTATCTATATTCTCCACAACACTTCCTACGGCGACCGGCGTGACATGAACCAGGGGTATTGCACCGGCAACGGCGATCTGGACATCTACAATGCGCAAAACATAACAGCGGAATACAACCTCATCTATTCCGGATATGCCACAAACTGTTCAAACGGCGCCTTCTATGGCTTCGCGATCAGCAAAGGCGCCGGTACAGACACCTTCGATTACAACTATGCTTCCGGCGTGAATGGAAACAATACGTTTATCTATTCCAGCAGCGGCTTCTCTTTGGGCACGCATAACACCATCGGCACCAACCCGTCCTTCGCCAACCCCGTCAATCCGGGCGCACCCGCATGCGGCGGCTCTGCGAGCGTTCCCGCATGTATGGCTCAGGTGATTTCCGACTACACTCCGACCGTGGCTGCGGCCAAGTCTTACGGCTACCAGCCTGTCTCGCTCACCAACACTCCTGATCCGCTTTACCCGCAGTGGCTCTGCAATGTGACCCTCCCCTCCGGGTTGGTAACACCAGGATGCGAGTCAGGGACCGCACCAACCAAGGTTGCTTCGCCAACGCAACCAGATACGGTAGCGGACCCGGCAAGCACCCCGCTGGGCGAGTTATTTTGATAGATATTTCCTGAATGCAACAAACAAGGCGCTCATGGAACCTTCTCATGAGCGCCGTTTCTCTCACTCAACGCGTGGTTCCCACGATAGTGACCCCGGCGCCTGAGTCTCACTCCCGCATTCAACGACCTCATCCGCTCTGTTCAAACGTGAAATGATGGACATGGCTTCATGGCAGCCTAACCCTGCCCCGAAGCCACCAATCAACGTTTTTGGGGAGGTAAGGCTGATGGCAAACTGGACGCGAAGAGGATTTGTGGGATCCCTTTCTGGGATAGCAGGGGCGACCTGTTCGGAGGCAGGGCGAGCGCGACTGCGATCAATCCCCCTGAAGCGGCAAAGGCAAGCGGACCGATCAAGATCACGGATCTCAAATGCGCGATCATCGGCAACAATCCGACCGTGCGCATTGTTACCGACCAGGGCATTTCCGGCTACGGCCAGGCAGAGTCGGTCAAGCCGTATCTCAAGCCCATGGTGCTGTTTTATAAGAAATATCTCGTCGGCCAGGACCCGACCAACGTGGCGGCGATCATGATGAAGATTCGCCGCATGGGCGCGTTCAAGCCCTGGGGCGCGGCGGTCAGCGCCATCGAAATCGCCCTCTGGGATGTCGCCGGGAAGGCGGCCGGATTGCCGGTTTACAAGCTGCTGGGGGAAAGATCCGCGACTGCGTCCGTCCCTACGGAAACACCGAAAACAACATGGCGCCACGATATGATGCCCCGCACGCCGCAGGATTATGCCGAGATTGCGCAAGATGAAGGAGGCCAAAGAGGGCTATACGCTGGTGAAGGGGCCCATCGGCTTCCACAATACCCCCATGATGACGGCCATCCCCAACACCTGGTACGGCCGCAATGGCACGCGCCGGCGGCGCCGTACATGCATCGCGGGCTGCTGACGGAACGTGGCATTGACAATTTCATGGCCTGCGTCGAAGCCGCGAAGAAGGTGCTGGGCAATGACATCGGCCTGGCCCTCGACTGCGGGCCCGGCTGGACCGTCAAGGATGCCATCCGCTTTGCCCGCGCGGTGGAGCCGTTGAACCTCGCCTGGCTCGAAGACCTGCATCACCGGCGACTACGCGCCTTACCCAAAGCCCAGGTCTTCAAGCAGGTGACCGATAGCACTTCAACGCCCATTCACACCGGAGAGGAGATCTATCTGCGGGAAAACTTCAAGGAGCTGATCGAAATGCAGGCGGTCAACGTGATCGGCCCCGACCCGGAGGACGTGGGCGGAATCGCCGAAATGAAGTGGATCGCCGAATACGCCGATCTTCACGGCATCCTGGTTGCGCCGCATGGAATTTTCGACGGACTGTTCGGGGTCGCTGCGCAAGTGCATATGGGGGCGGCGATGCCGCAGAACTACATCGCTTTCGAATATGCCAAGGGCCAGCCCGAATGGTGGTATGACATCGTCGAGGGCCTGCCGGACCCGATCGTCAAAAATGGCTTCATCGACGTTTGGGACAAGCCGGGTCTCGGTCTCACTTTCAGAGAACAGCAGCCAAAGCGCACCTCGCAGATGAGGATCGCGACTTCTTCGACTAAACCCGACACGGGATTCAGGCTGGTGTCCCAGGCCGCGGATACCCAGCAAGCTCTTAGCTTTGTATCAGGGCACGACTTCAGTCGTGCCACCCCCCGGGGGGTCAAAATAGTCGGGGCTTTTAGCCCCTTTGCTCCGGTCGGGATGACAATTCATCTTGGAAAACTATACTTAGCGTTCCCAAACAAAATTGTCATCCCGACCGGAGCGTAGCGAAGCGGAGGGATCTGCGGTGCGCCCCTCGGCCTTCCCAAATTCTGGAGTTCTCACCGAAGACTCTTTAGCCCCGCCACGCTAAAATCTGCACGAATTTCCAACAGGAAAACGCGGCAGACTCTAAGAAGCCCCACCTTTCTTGCCCCTTTACGGCACGACTGAAGTCGTGCCCTGAAACAAAGCAAAGAGCTTCCTCCGTAGTTTGGGCACCCGTAAGTTCACTGGACCCCGCGAAGGTAGCGAACCGCCGGATTCCAAGGTAAACTTCTCCTCTACCCCCAAACTAATCCCCCGAAACAACCCTCGGAAGGGGTTAGGTCAGACTGATGAAATACTGCCCGCAATGTACAACCGGCTTCCCCGATCACGTTGACTCGTGCCCCACCCATAACGGCATGCTCAGCGAGATCATCGACCTGAAGCCTGGCATGTTGATACGGGGTACCTACCGCATTGTCCGCAAACTCGGCGAAGGGGGCTTTGGCGCCGTTTACCTGGCGGAACAGACCTTGATGGATGGCGAGCTGCGAACCATCAAGTTTCTTTCCCGTCAATGGACCCGCGACGAGGCCTTTACCGCCCGCTTTCGCCGTGAAGTGCGGGCCCTGCGCCAGTTGCGGCATAAGAACATAGTGGATTGCGGAGACCTTGAACGGGCAGAAGACGAAAGCCTTTTCTTTTCCATGGAGTTCGTCGATGGACCGGATCTGCGGGATTTTCTTCACCAGGCACCCCCGCCCTTCGATGTGGGCTTAGCGCTGTCCCTGGTACGAGGCATTGCCGCAGGATTGGAAGCGGCGCACGCCAGGAAGATGGTTCACCGTGACATTAAGCCGGATAACATCCTGCTGATGCGTGACGGCGACGGGTGGATTCCCAAGATCGCCGACTTCGGCATCGTAGCCACCAAGGAGAGCGCCGCGGTCCACACCATGACCGGCTCCTCCTTGCTGACCATGGCCTATGCCGCTCCGGAACAATGGCTGGGCATGCGGGCTGCGGAACTGGACGGTCGCACCGACCTCTATGCACTTGGGGGCGTGTTCTACGAAATGCTTAGCGGCCGGACAGTCTTCGAAGCGGAGAGTTACGAGGGCTGGGCCCGGGAGCATCTCAACGGAGTGCCCCGGCCGCCCAGCGCAGTACGGCATGACCTTCTCCAGTGGCGGGGTCTCGATGCTTTGGTGATTCAGCTCCTCGCCAAAGACCGTGAGGGTCGCCCGAAAGACGTTGCTGAAATGCTCAAGTTGCTCGACGCGGTGAAGTATGTACCTCCCTCGCAGCGTCAGCTGACCGTTCCCTTGAATGCGGTGCAGCGCCCGCCATCGCTCCCAGCACGGCCAGCCGACACTGCGCATCCGGCTACGACGGTACAACCGGCCGTCATAGTGCAGAGCACGGTGTCGGACGCCGCTCCGGCAGTTCAGGAGAGGGAAACAACCACCCAACAATTGACGGCCCAGCAATGGTTCGAGCGGGGCAATACCCGATTCGGCAGAGGCGACTTCGAGGGTGCAATCAAGGGTTACAGCGAGGCGATCCGGCTCAAGCCGGACTATGCTGTCGCCTTCAACTGCCAGGGCAGTGCCCGATTCGGCAAAGGCGACTTCGAGGGCGCGATTGAGGATTACAGCGAAGCCATCCGGTTGAAGCCGGACTACGCGGTTGCCCTGACCAACCGGGGCAATGCGCGGTGCGGTCAAGGCGACTACGAGGGCGCAATCGAGGACTACAGCGAGGCCATCCGTCTGAAGCCGGACCACGTGGTTGCCCTGACCAACCGGGCCAATGCACGGTGCGGTCAAGGCAACTTCGAGGGCGCGATCAAGGATTGCGTTGAGGCGCTCCGTCTGAAGCCGGACTATGCCGACGCCTTCAACAACCGGGGCAATGCGCGGAAAGCCAAAGGCGACCTTGATGGTGCGCTCAAGGATTACAGAGAGGCGATTCGGCTGAAGCCGGACTATGCGGACGCCTTTAACAATCGCGGTACTGCGCGATTCGGCAAAGGCGATTTCGAGGACGCGATCAAGGACTACAACGAGGCGATCCGTCTGAAACCCGATTACGCAGACGCCTTCAATAACCGGGGCAATGCGCGGAAGGCCAAAAGCGACTTTGGGGGCGCGATCAAGGATTACAGCGAGGCGATCCGTCTGAAGCCGGACCATGCAGACGCCTTCACCAACCGGGGCAATGCGCATAAGGCCAAAGGTGACCTTGATGGCGCGATCAGGGACTACAGCGAGGTGATCCGGCTGAAACCGGACTTTGCTGTCGCCTTCAACAACCGGGGGAGCGCGCGCCAAGGCAAAGGCGACCTCGACGGCGCGATCAAGGATTACAGCGAGGCGATCCGTCTGAAACCGGGTTATGCAGTCGCCTTCAACAACCGGGGCAATGCGCGGAAGGCCAAAGGCGACTTCGAGGGCGCATCCGAGGATCACGACGAAGCGATCCGTCTGAAGCCGGACCCCTTCAAGAGCCGGGTTATCTCGACGAGATAAGCTTACAGGCTGCGGAAAAGCTCTGTTCTGTGAAGGGTACGGGCTTCAGCCCGTACATAAACGATTGAAAACAGGTGCGGCTTTAGGGCTGAGGACGCATTTCTATCCGCCTCCCGACTTTTCCGCAGCCTCGTTAGCCCCCGCCACGCTAAAATCTGCACGAATTTCCAACAGGAAAACGCGGCAGACTCTAAGAAGCCCCACCTTTCTTGCCCCTTTACGGCACGACTGAAGTCGTGCCCTGAAACAAAGCAAAAATCTTGCTGCGAGCTCAATTTGGACAAGTCTGACGGCGAGTTCTTTAGACTTGCGCTCGACCTCTCCAGGGCATACTTTACGGGTCAATGCCCCTCGAAAACCAAGCTGCGAACGTAATTCGGATCGGCCGCTCGCCTGATTCCGAGGTGGTGCTCGATTTCCCCATCGTTTCCTGGAATCATGCGCAAATATTCCGGTCTAACGGCGATCTGATCCTCGAAGATGTGGGTTCGCTGAATGGAACCGCGCTCAACAACTTCGAAAACAAGATCACCCGCACCATCGTCCGACCGGAGGATGAAATCTACTTCGGCTCGGTGAAGGTTCCGGTCAGCCGATTACTGGCCGACCGAGCCACCCCCATGGGCGGGGCAGCTGTCCAGCAGGTTGCGGTCAAAGAGGAGGTCCTGCTACTGGGCCGTGACCCTGGCTGTAGCCAGCCATTGGACGATCCGCTCGTCTCCTGGCATCACGCCCGCATCACCAAAGCCGGCGGTCATTTATATGTGGAGGACCTTTCCTCCTTGAACGGCACCTTTGTCGACGGGGTCAAGGTCTCGGGCAAGGTCGAGGTCAAAACCGGCCAGGAGATCGAACTCGGCAAATTCCATTTCCGCGTCCGCGAGGGCGGCCAGCTGGAGCGCCGTGAGTACCACGGCAATGTTTCGATTGAGGCCGCATCCATCATCGTCAATGCTCCTAACGGAACGCGCTTGCTCGATCCCATCTCCTTCACCGTCTATCCATCGGAAATGGTTGCGCTCATGGGCCCCGCAGGCGCGGGAAAGACCACGTTGCTGAAAGCATTGAACGGCTATACGCGCCCAGCCAGCGGACAGGTCTTGTTCAACAGCGCCGACCTCTATAAGTCCTACGATCTTTTCCGGCTGCAGATGGGTTACGTTCCCCAGGACGATATCGTTCACGCGCAACTTACCGTGCGCCAGGCGCTCTATTTCTCGACCAAGCTGCGCACCGACCTCAGCGATGCGGAGATCGAGACGCGCATTGACCGCATCCTCGAACAACTCGGCATCCGGGACAAGAAGGACACGCTGATCGGCTCACCGGAGCAGAAGGTTCTCAGCGGAGGCCAGCGCAAGCGGGTCAACATTGCCATGGAGTTGATCACCGACACCCCGGTGCTTTTCCTCGATGAGCCGACGTCTGGGCTCTCCTCCTACGATGCGGAAGGCGTCGTGGATCTGCTCAAGCGCCTCGCCGACCAGGGTAAGACGATCATTACCACGATCCACCAGCCCAGCCTGGACATTTATAGGAAGTTCGACAACCTGATCATGATTTCACGTGACCGAGGCGGTTGCGGCGCATTGGCCTACTTCGGCCCCGCCTACCCGGCGTCGATCGAGTTCTTTCACAATCTGGGAGATGGGATTAAAGAGGAATCAGCCAAAGACCTCAGCCCGGAAATGCTGCTGACCGGACTGGCCACGAGCAGCACAGCGACCTGGTGCGACCGCTTCCAGCGTTCCCGCTATTACAAGCTTTTCGTCGAGGGCCGTGCGGGCAAGGCTGTGGCAGACCGCCGACAGACCGCCGCCTCGCATCGCTTCAATCTCACGCAATGGATCACGCTGCTGCGCCGCAACGTAATTCTGAAGCTGAGGGATCGTGCCCAACTGACAATCACGCTGCTGCAGGCGCCATTGTTCGCCGCGCTCATCGTGCTCGTCTTCAGCGGATTAAAAGAGCCGCCTAACATCAACGGGTTGGCGAATGCCGCGCCGTCACCAGGTGTGGCCGCCTCGATGCAAACTGCGGTGAAGGCCTTCAGCGAGTTAGGCGGAAACATTGCCGGCATCGAGTTCCTCATGGTCGTCGCCGCGATCTGGTTCGGCTGCAACAACGCCGCCCGCGACATTGTCGGTGAGTGGACGGTCTATCAGCGGGAACGCATGGTGAACCTCAAACTTCCATCATACGTGTTCGCGAAGTTCACCGTCCTTGCGGCTCTTTGCATCTTCCAGTGCCTGGTGCTGTTGGGCATCGTTTACCTGTGCTGCGGACTGAAGGGCAACTTCGTCGCGGCCGCCTTATTGCTCATCGTCTCCTCCCTGGTTGGCGCCGCGCTCGGCCTCGCCATCTCCGCGCGTAGCCCCACCACTGAGACCGCCATCGCATTGCTGCCGGTCGTGCTGCTGCCCATCATTGCCCTCGGCGGCGGTATTCGCGCCGTCTACAAAATGCCCGCGATCACGCAGTGGATCAGCTACGTCGTTCCCTCCAAGTGGGCCTTTGAGCGCAATGTGATTGACGAGGCTGAGGAACATCACTGTGGCTACCTGCCTGGCCTGGCCAGGTGGGACGACTGCCCCGCCGGAGGCCACGGTGTCGACGCCGCAACCATGGAAATTCCACAAGCAGTGCGAACCAACGATGGACAGAAGGAGCCAACCGAGCTTGATCGCGGGCAGAAAACCCTCCGTCATTCTTACGGAGAGGCAATCACCGCACTCGCAATCATGCTCGTGCTGCTGATGGCCGCAACCCTGGGATTTCTCAGAATGCGCGACATTCTCTAGCCGCAGTTCGCACTGAGTGACACTTTTCGCTCAGGTGCGGCTCTGCGGCGAGTTACTGGTGCGCTCGCATCAGTTCGGGCGAGTGCTCGCCGTATCGCCCCAGTCCCGTGTACCTTTGACGACATAGTAAAGTTTGTCGCCAAACACCTTGATTCGGGCCATGCCCTCATACCCTGCAAGATATTCGTGGATCGCCCGAGCATAGCCGTCCCAGTCGGGGTAGCCGTCCGCGATGAGAATTCCATCCTCGGCGAGATGAGGGAACAGGGCGCGTAGACAGGTCATGGCCGATGCATGCCAGTCACAGTCAATGCGCAGCACTGCAATTGGAGAGGGGGGCACAAAGGTCGCGAGTGTGTCTTCGAACCATCCCTTCACGAGCGTATAGTTCCTGGCCCCGGATTTCTTCATGGCGGCGTCCGCATCTTCCGTGCCCACGACCGCATTGTTGAAGTACCAGGGGCCATTCTTGTCGGCCTGCCAGGCAAATGCAGCTGGGCCGTCGATGGGCTGTGGATCGATGTGACCCTGAAAACTATCGAACAGAAAATATGTGCGATCCGGTCCCAGAACCTCCGCCATCCCGGCGCTGCTCCCGCCCTTCCAAACGCCACACTCGATCACGCAGCCGGGCGCCGTCACCGTCGCCGCCAGCGCGAGGTTTCTCGTGTATTCCGCCGGGCCCAGCATCGTCTTGTCTTTGTACTTGCGATACAGTTCTTCGAGACGTGTAGGAGAACTCGGGCCGCGAGGGATCCGCGCTACGTTCAAGCCCATGCGGTTGAGTGATGCTTTCATCAGATGCTTCGTCGGGTTCATCTTCTGGCCTGTCCTCGCGCTCCGGTATACCCCAGACTATCGCTCAGAGGAATTCCGATGCTATATTTGGCCCCGGCGATGTTAACCCTCCTTGTTCATAATGCCCTTGGGCGGCCAACTTCAATGTTTGCTGTCTTCGCGAAGCTGCCCCATGCTCGAATATAGATAAGCGGTCAACCTCCGGCTTCCGAGATGGGTATGATTAAGGAAAACCGAAGGTTAACGGTAAATCCAAACGGCGTCGGGTTGTTCCGGCCTGATACGGCCAGGGTCAGGGGCTTCCCTGGCGCTGCCTTGTTGAGAGTTTATGAAGGCAAGAACAATACTGACTGGATGCGGCGTGGGTGTGGTTGTCATGATGCCGTATCTGTGGCCGATCCTCTCTCCCTATCGGTTTGCGTTTTATCACAGTTTCTATTCCCTCCGCCCCATCATCTGGGCTGCATTGATTGATTTCGTTGTCGTCAGCGCATTGGCCACTGTGTTTTTCTTCTACTTTGAAAAACGTGGCAACATTTATCGCAGCCTGATCTGGGCGCTGGTCGCGACGCGGATTGTCGCTCTCATTCGGCAAGTTCATTCATCTACTTCATGGCCGGCATCGCGGCTTTGGCAGTCAGCGACTGCCCAGGTGTTAATCTTTTTGGCCGCTGTCGTTCTTTGGAAGTTCCTCCCACGAACCTACGAGGCGTTGGCCAGGGGATTTGCGGTTTTGATTGCGTTAGCGGGATTAAGCGCACTATGGATTGTGCCTGAGCTTCTGTACTTTGGATTGCGACATAAGGCACCGGATCCTGTGTTGGCCCAGTCACTGCCTGCCGGCGATCAGGCCGCGAAGTCGGCAAACTCTGAGCATGCCCCGCGAATCGTTTGGCTGGTTTTCGATGAGCTTTCCTACGATCAAACCTTTGATCATCGCTTCCCAGGTCTCGCCATGCCTGCGTTCGACGAGCTGAAAACCAGGAGCTTTTTATTTCAAGATGTGCAGCCGGCCGGCTATTACACCGAACGCGCGGTGCCCTCTCTCCTGCTGGGCCGGGTTGTGGATGACATCCGGAGCGACCTGGATGGTCGAGCGCTCCTGAAGCTCTCCGGCCAAAAGGGCTGGAGCGTATTGGATCCACAGGCAACGTTGTTTGCGGATGCAAGACGGAATGGCTGGACAACCGGACTCGCTGGCTGGTGGAACCCTTATTGCCGTATCTTGCCGGGCATACTCGATTCCTGCTACTGGTCGACGGATGAGTCAAATGGGATTTTTAGCGCGGAGAACTCTGTGCTGGAGAATGCTACCGCGCCGTTCCTGAGCAAGATGGGAAGGACCGCCGTCAAGACCGTGGAGCAACAGCATCGAGCCAGCCTTGAAGCGATTATGCAACAAGGACAGGCGCTGATCGCAGATGAGAAGATCCGGTTCGTGTTCATTCATCTGCCTGTACCGCACCCCCGGGCATTTATGAGCGCTCGGCCGGGAAACTCCGCGACGGAGGCAGTTATATTGACAATCTTGCGCTCGCGGACCGCTCATTGGGTGAGCTGGTCAGCAGCTTGCATGCGAGTGCGTCGGCAGGGAATACGACGTTGATCGTGACTTCAGACCATTCATGGCGGACGCCCATGTGGACGTCGAACACCGGCTTGTTGCCAGAGGAACAGACCGCATCCCAGCGAGGGTTCGATGCGCGCCCAATGCTGATGATCCATTTTCCGGAACAGACTCGCGAGGTCGACGTTGGCCGGCCTTTCCCACAGCTCACGCTCCATCGAATCATCGTATCGATGCTGCAGGGGCATATCGAGTCCGCTGCCGACCTTGAGGCCTGGTCACAGACGCAATGGACGCAAGAACCGGCGACCCTTCCGAGAAGTGCTCTTGCTGGTGCGGCCACCGGGAAATAAGGATCAGCGGAAGTTCTCCACCAGCATGAGTTCGCTGCGAAATTGCTGCTCTGGGCTGTAGAGCATCCATCCACCATCCGGCGAAACCGAGACGCCATAGACGAACGACTTCTCAAAGCTGGTGACGTCGCTTATGGTGTTCGTGTCGAATCGCAGAAACTTGATGGAAGAACTAGTACCTGTCGCATCGTCAGCAGGGGCGAAGAACACCCCGCTCTTCACGATTGCCACGTTTTCGTAGTAAGTCAAATTGTCGAGAACTTTGGAGGGTTCACCGCCCGCGATGGGGACCTTCCAGAGGCTCGTGGAATTCAGCGCCTTGGTGTAGTAGAGGAACTTCCCGTCCGGGGCTACGCGCGGCGCATAGCCGCCATCTTTGGTTACCTGGATCGCCTCGCCGCCGCTTGCCGGCATCTTCCACACTTGCTGCGCACCTGCCCGGGCGGAATCGAAGTAGATCCACTGGCCGTCCGGCGACCAGCTCGGGTTGCCGTCGTTCGCTGGGTCCGTTGTCATGCGTTTCGGCTTCCCGCCGTCGGCGTCCACGACATAGATGTCGTACTCTCCCGCGGCGTTTGAGTCGAAAGCGATACGCTTGCTATCCGGCGACCAGCGCGCGGTTGTGACCTCAGGACCGCCAAACGAGGTCATCTGCACGGCATTCGATCCATTCGCATCGCACACCCAGACTTCCGTATTTCCCGAGCGAGTCGACTGGAAAGCAATTTTCTTCCCGTCTGGGGAGATCTGAGGAGAGTTATCGTCCCGGGTCGAAGAGACAAGCAACGTCGGCTGATTGGGTGACCGTTGCCGCTTACCTTCCAGACTGGGGATGGCCACCCGCCAGAGACTGTTATGGCTAAAACGATTGACATAGACGAGTCGATGTTTGCTAGGGGAAATCGCGGGTTCGGAAGCGTCGTCGCCCACCGATGGCAGACGCTGGGGTTCGGTTCGTCCTGCAGCGTGCGCGAAAGCCGGGACCCTCCACAGACCCTTCGAAACCATCGATCCGGCAGCAAATACGATCTCGTGCCCATTCGCGGTCCAGGCCGGATACTGAACGCCCTTATTTCCGAACGTCACCTGGGTTGGTTCTCCCACAGGCTTCCATTCCTCGGAGAATGCGAGCACATAGAGATCGTTTAACTCGGGAGAGTGGGCATCGGTGCTTCGTCGGAAGGCCAAAGAGCGCCCGGCCGCCGAGAAAGCAGGGTCGGTATCGCCAAAATATTGCTTCGGCGGAGAGGTCAGTCTGCGCCTTTCACCGCTATCGACCGATATCAGATAAAGCGCAAAGCGATCTGGCCCGGAGTCTGTGTCACTGACCGCCAGCCAGTTGCCGTCGGGTGACCATGTAGGACGCGTAGGACGCTCCGCGTCGGAAATTTCGGCAATCTTGCGTTCAAGGCCACCGATGGCTGGAATCAACAGCAACGCGTCCTTCCCCGAGGGTAAGAGCCGAAAGAATGCTACGAAGCGCCCATCCGGAGACCATGCGGGGGAGTGATCCAGAGCCGCATCGGTTGTCAGCCGTAGGGGCGGCCCATTGGTGCCGATCATCTTGACGTATATGTCAGAGTTGTCCTGTTTTTCACCATTCCAGTCAAAGGCCACCTGGTTGCCGTCGGGCGAAAAGCTTGGCATTCCCTGGTCCCCGGAATAGGTGGTGAGTGGAGTAGGGTTCAACGCGGCTTCCGGAGTCTTGCTGGGAGACCGCATAAACCATAGCGCGCCGGCACCCAGGGCAAAGACTGCCAGCAGTCCCAAGGCCCAGACTCGTTGCCGGCCCGGTCGCTGCCGCTGCAGTACCGGCGTCACTTGCAACGTCCCGGAATCCGATTCCTCTTTCAGTTCCTGCAGGGCGACTTTGAGGTCGGCCATGGTTTGAAAGCGGCGATCGGGGTTCTTGCGCAGGCAACGTAAGATGATGCGCTCCAGTTCGTGGGGCAGACCCTCCACGAGTTGGCTCGCGGGTTTCGGCTCTTCGCGCAAAACCGCGGAGAGGGTAGACAATCGCGAGTCACCTTGAAACGCCCTTCGGCCGGTCACCATTTCATAAAGCAGGGCTCCGAAGCTGAAGATGTCTGACCGGGCATCCACTTTTTTGCCTTCCGCCTGCTCGGGTGACATATAGGACACAGTCCCCACGATGATGCCTTCCGCAGACGCGGGCGTGTCGTCGTGATCGATGGTCCCGGTGAATTCCCCATCACTGTTCTCGGTCTTGTCTGTCAGTTTGGCCAAACCGAAATCGAGAACTTTGATCAGGCCAGAACGCTCCGGCGCGCCGCACACCATCACGTTTCCTGGCTTCAGGTCGCGATGGATAATTCCTGCCGCATGGGCCGTTGCCAGAGCGTCCGCGATTTGCACCGCGAATTTCAATGCCTCAGCGACGGGCAGCCCCTTACGCGTAATCACTTGGTTCAACGCCTTGCCGGGCACGAACTCCATGACAATAAACTCGAGGCCATGGTCGCTGGCGATATCGTGAATGGTGATGATGTTGGGATGATTCAGCGCCGAGGCGGATTTCGCCTCGAGTACGAAACGACGCTTCCGCTCGGCATCGGCGACTTTTTCCGGCGGCAGGAGCTTGATAGCGACAAAGCGATCGAGATGTGCGTCGCGGGCTTTGTAAATCACGCCCATCCCGCCCTCGCCCAGCTTCTCGATGATCTCGTAGTGCGAGATGGTTCGTCCGACCATGTGCCGTCGCTTTCAGGGAGAGGTCTGCCGAATCCTGGTTTGCTGAAATTCTAAGCCAAATCGGTAATCGCTGTCGTGAAGATAAACGAGCTTGAGGTGGTTTCCCTCGAATCTAGTTGAGCAGATATTTCTGGATGAACATGACTTCGGCGTCGAAGAGGAAATCTACGTTTTTCTTCTTCGAGTAGCCGTGCCCTTCGTCGTTGGCCATAAGGAACCAGGTGGCCGTACCCTGCGCGTTGAGCTTGTCGAGTATCTGGCGGGACTCGGTCCAGGGCACGCGGGGGTCGTTCTTGCCGACCACGGCAAAGACAGGCTTGTGCATCGAGTCGAGGTGGTTCATCGGGGCGATCTTTTCAAGATAAGCGCGCATGGCGGGATCACGTTCGTCTCCGTACTCAACCCGGCGCAGATCGCGGCGGTAGGCCTCGGTATGTTCGAGGAAGGTCACCAGGTTCGACATGCCGACGATGGGCAGCGCGCAACGGATCTTGTCGTTGTAGTAGGCGGCGACCGCCCAGGTCATGTGCCCGCCGTAGCTGCCGCCAAATGCCATGATGCGCTGAGCATCAAGGTCGGGTTGCGTGCCGATCCAATCGAGTAGTGCGCCGATATCTTTATAGGTGTCGTCGCGATGGAAGCCATTGTCGAGCTTGGTGAACTCCTTGCCGTAGCCGGTGGAACCGCGCACGTTGGGAAAAATGATGGCAACGCCGAGTTCGTTGATGAGGTAGTTGTTACGGCCCTGGAAGATGGGCCGCGACTGGCCCTCGGGGCCGCCGTGTATGTCTACGATGATGGGGCGGGGGCCAGGGAACCTCGCAGGGTCAGGCTGGTAAAGGAATCCGGTAATGGTCTTGCCGTCGAAGCTCTTGCAACTTACCAGTTTGGGCTCACGGAAAAGAGCGGTATTGAGGCCGCCGGTTTCACTTTCAGTCCAGCGATCGACCTTGCCGGATTTTACATTGACGGAGTAGACGTCGAGCGGCGACTGCGCGGAGGTGACGCCAACCCCCACGTCCTGGCTATTGGGGTGGAAGCTTAAGCCGGCAAGCACGCCCGCAGGCAGTCCCTTCACTGCCTGGTAGGAGCCAGTAGCTGTGCTGAGTAAATAAAGTTTGCCGTACCCGTTTTCGTTGGTGATGAACGCGATGGTCTTGCCGTCTTCGCTGAGGGCAAAATCGTCGACATCCCAGGGGATGCGGGCGGTCAGGTAGCGCGGCTGCATGCTCGCGAGATCGAAGTACGCGAGCCGCTGGAAGTCGGAGTCCCGGTCGGTGGTGGCGTAGATGCCTTTGCCGTCCTTACTGAATGCGGCCGTGCCGTAGAACACCTGCTGGCCGGCTTTCGGTTCCGGGGTGATCATTTTTTTGTCGCCGGTGGCCGCGTCGAGAACATAAAGGTTGCTTTGATTGATGGAGAGAAATTCGGCCAGCAGCAGATGGCTCCCGTCGGGTGACCAATCGGCAGGCTGCCATCCGCCGCCGTGGAGCTCGGCAAGCATGTGGTCGCTCTGCGGATGGTGGATATCCATGGAGTAGAGGTCGGTGTCCTGACCGTTACGCCGCGTGGAGGTGTAGGCGATCCGGCTGCTGTTGTGGGCGAAGAGGGAATCGCTGTTCCGCGACTTCCCGTCGGTAAGCAGGGTGATGTCTCCGCTGGCCAGGTCGTAGCGATAGAGCTGATACCATTCGCCACCGCCAATGTCCTTGGAGAAGACGAAGGAGTCGCCGGTGAGCGGCTCAAATGCGGCGCCCAGCACGCGGTCAGGAAAGAAAGTGAGCTGTTGGCGCGCACCGCCGGGCATTTTGACCAGATGCACCTGCGGCACATCGCCGAAACGCGTTCCGATCAGCATCTCGTGTTTGACCGGATGCCAACTGAAGAGCGTGGCCGATCGCGAGTCACCGTAGCGCGCGGTCTGTTCGGCAATGGAAGCTGGGATCGGCGGGATGTTCTCGAGCACCAGGTTGTCCCCGGGCTTGACCACTGCGCTCTGGACAGTGGCGGTCTGGGCGAGGCAGGGAAGGATGAGTACTCCGAGGAGAAAGGTCGAGATTACGGGGCTGCGCATCGGTCTCCTTCTGCAGGTTGCGGGCCGAACATAAGCTGGATAAGTATAGTCTGCCCGTCGCGGCGCGACTTGCGAGGTATCATTGGTTTTTCCGGTAATCTCGCCGCGAATTTGTGTCCCCGTCTACCCCGGAGACTTTCATGAGAAGCCTGCTGCTGTTGCTCATCGTTGTCTCATCGACCGGGTTTGCACAAACCCAGAAGCCCCTCACGTCTTTCCCCTACACGCCCGGACTCGACGTCTCCTCCATGGACAAGACGGCCGATCCTTGCGTCGATTTTTACCAGTACTCCTGCGGTGGATGGAGGAAGAACAATCCCATCCCTGGTGATCAGGCACGCTGGAGCGTTTACGGCAAGCTTTATCAGGACAACCAGCAATTCCTCTGGGGCATTCTCTCCCAACTCTCGCAGCAGACCAAAAGCCGCAACGCTGACCAGCAAAAGATCGGTGACTACTTCGGCGCGTGCATGGATGAATCCGCGGTCAACCAGCTTGCTGCTAAACCGCTAAGGCCTTATCTTGATCAAATTGCGGCCATGCAATCGACCAAGGATCTGCCTGCGCTGCTGGCCGGATTGGATGGCTCCCTCTCGTCGTTCCCGTCGCCCAACGGAGGCTTTTTCTTCAACTTTGGCTCGGGCCAGGACTATGCGAACTCGCAGAATGTGATTGCATTCGCTGTCGCCGGTGGCCTCGGCCTGCCCGACCGCGACTACTACACCAAGACAGACGAAAAGTCCGTTGATATCCGCAACAAGTACCTCGTCCATGTGCAGGCAATCTTCGAGTTGCTCGGGGACAAACCCGATATCGCCAAGGCCGAAGCGGCCAAGGTCATGGAAATCGAAACCGCGCTTGCCCGGGCTACCCTCACTCGTGTGGAACGCCGCGACCCGTACAAGTCCTTCCATAAAGTCGACTTCAACGGCCTGCAAGCCATGACGCCGCATTTCGATTGGTCTATTTACATCAAGGGCCTCGGGCTGCCCGCACAGAAAGCTTTCAACGTAACGGAGCCGGCGTTCTACGCCGAACTCGACAAGCAGCTAACAACGCTCGACCTCAAGGACATCAAGACCTACCTGCGCTGGCACGCCGCGCATGCGGCCGCGCCGTACCTCTCTGAGGAGTTCGTGAACGAGGACTTCAACTTTTCCAGTAAGACGCTGCGCGGCGTTCCCCAACTTCGTCCTCGCTGGAAGCGTTGCGTCACTCTGGTTGACGATCAACTCGGCGAGGCGCTCGGCCAGGAATTTGTGGCTCGCGCATTCAGCCCTGAGCTGAAAGAGAAAACCACCCTCATGGCCACGCAGATCGAGCACTCAATGGAAGAGGATATCAAGACCCTCGACTGGATGAGTCCGGCCACCAAGCAGCAGGCACTCGAGAAATTGCACACGATCGTAAACAAGGTCGGATATCCCGATCGATGGCGCGACTACAGCTCGGTCGAGATCAAGCCCAACGATTTTTTCACCAACGTCCGGCGTGCCGCTGCCTTTGAGTCGAAACGCGACCTGAACAAGATCGGCAAACCGCTCGACCGGGGAGAGTGGAGCATGACTCCACCCACCGTGAACGCCTACTACAGCGCGCAAAAGAACGATATCAACTTCCCCGCCGGCGTGCTGCAGCCTCCGCTGTATGACCCGAAGATGGACGACGCACCCAACTACGGCAATACGGGAGGAACCATAGGTCACGAACTCACACACGGCTTCGACGATCATGGGCGCCAGTTCGACGCGCAGGGCAACCTGAAAGACTGGTGGACGAAAGACGATGCAAAGAACTTCACCGATCGCGCCCAGTGCGTTGTCGATCAGTACGCGCAGTACACCGTCGTGGACGACGTCAAGATCAACTCCAAACTAACCGAAGGCGAAGACCTGGCTGACCTCGGTGGGCTCATCCTTGCCTGGATGGCCTGGAAAGATCAGACAAAAAACATGAAGCTTGAGCCGCGCGACGGACTTTCCCCGGAACAGCGCTTTTTCGTAGGCAACGCACAGTGGGCCTGCGAGAACGATCGCCCGGAGAACCTGCGTGTGTCCGCCATCACCGATCCACACTCACCCGGCAAGTATCGGGTGAACGGACTGGTGGTGAACATGGAGGAATTCCAGAAAGCCTTCAGCTGCAAGGCGGGCCAACCGATGGTCCGGGAAATTCGCTGTCGCGTCTGGTAGCAGGTGCGCGTGGGGTTAGTCCCCGAAACGTCCTTCAGTTGGCGCAGATCTTTCGAAATCGTTAACATGCCATCATCGTGGCTGATCTTGCAAAATGGGGTGTTCATGGACCGGTCGCAAGCCTGAAGACCGAGTTTGCGGAATGGGATCTGCAGTCCGGATACTGGAAACCTGCTGGACACTTCACCGTTGCCACGTTCCGTCCTGACGGCGCCATCAGCACAACAGATGACTACAATCCGGACGGGTCCATGGCTCACTCGCGTTGCATCTATGACGACTCCGGACGATTGATGGAGAACCACTCGTGGATGAATGACGGCACCCCACAGAGGTCTTTGCATCTCTACGACGACGCCGGTCGGCATTTGAGAATCGTTGCGGTGAGCCGGGACGTACCCGAAACTGACGTGGAGACCAACAGCTACGATGCCGAAGGCAGGCGCACCAAGGTGTCGGCCTTCGGTTCTCCGGAGGGGAATGTCGCATTCTATATCGAAGGGACGAACATGAGCGTGGGTGCATCCGGCGCCGCCAGGGTGGTGACCACCTATGACCGCAATGACCTCCCGGTCAAAGAGGTCTTTGAGGATGCGAAGCAGAACCCGGTCCGCCATGTGATCATGAGACGCGACAGCATGGGGAGACTGGTCAAGGTTGAGATACACATGGGCGGCACTTCCATGTTCAGCGTGTTCGGCCAGAGCGACCAGCCGATCTCCGCAGAGGCGGACAAAGCCCTTTCGTTGAAGATGGGATCGCTTGAGGGGATTTTTTCGGAGACCAACTATGCTTACGATGTTCAGGGTCGGCTTGTTGAACGAACGGGCTCCATGTCCAACCTGGGCCGGTACCGCACGACCTATCGTTACGGTGATGGTGACGATCCGATTGAGGATACCACTGAACATAGTCATCGCGAAGCCCACCTCGCGGAGGACGGGATCCTGCATTACACACCGGACAAAGTCATGGCGCAGCAGAACCGGTTCGAATACCGCTACGACAACCATGGAAACTGGCCCGAGAGAACGGTGTTAACCCGGCCTGAGGGAAACGCTGACTTTCGGGCTTCGAACATCACGCGCCGAGCTATTACCTATCACTCCTCTTGACGGAGAGACGGCGTTACTGGATGAGAGGTGATGCGGTGCCAAACTGTACTTAAATCGAATCATGTCCCTTCATCTCCCTTTGCCTTTCCCGTCTAAAGGAAGTTCTCACGCTCAATGTGGTGCCGTAAAGTGACTCGTCTGAGAGCCGCTACTATGCAGCGCGAGACCCCCCGAAAGGCACAACTGGATGGTTTGCGGGCGTTCGCAATTCTGCCGGTGCTTTACACTCACTTTTGGAACGAAGACAACTGGTTTGGAAGCGCCGGTGTGTTCCTGTTTTTCGTCCTGAGTGGTTACTTGATCACCGGTATTCTACTCAGAAGCCGGACGAAGCCGTCAGCTCTGCAGAAGTTTTACATTCGCCGCTTTTTGCGAATAGCTCCGGTTTACTATGTCACGCTTGGATTAGCGTGGCTGATTAATTTACCGGGCATTCGTCAGACATTTTTATGGCATGCTTTCTATCTTTCAAATGTTCTGTTTACTTTGAAAAATAGCTGGTCACCCGGGTATACAGCGCATCTGTGGACACTCAGTGTCGAAGAGCAGTTTTATCTGGTCTGGCCATTTCTCATCCTCTTCGTGCCCTTTAAGGCCATCAAGCCGGTCGTGTGGAGCACGATCATTGTTGCCATTGTTTACCAGTTTGGGGGCATCTGGTTTTTCGGAATGAATGCATTGGGTGCTGGCATATTAGTCTTTGCTTCGCTGGATAAACTGGGCGTGGGCGCCCTCCTGGCTTTGGCGGAGGCGGGACCTGGATTCCCGCGTTTTCTAACAAAAGCCGGTTGGGTGGCATTCGCTCTCCTTTTAGGACTTGAAGTCCTGCCAATCAACCACTCTCTCGCATGGGCCTTTGTGCTTCGAGTAGAACTTTTGATAGTAATCTTCGCCGCTTTAATCGCCGCCGCGAGTGCGGGAATCTCAGGGCCGGCGGGAGCTGTCTTAAGCTCTGGAATTGTGCGGTATGTCGGCCGAATCAGCTACGGGATTTATTTATTCCATCTATTTCTCTATGCGGTCACGCTTGTCGTGCTGGGCCGGCTTGGCCTCCCTCCTTTGGAGCGGGGACCCGTTTGTTTTCTAGTGATGGGCGCGATATCGATCGCGGCCGCGGCCGTATCCTGGCATTTCTTCGAGCAACCGATAAGTCGCTTGAAGGAACGTCTTTACGTGCTTCCATTATGAACTTCTTGCCTAATCAAGATATGGATGGGGTGACTCCATCTGGTGCCCTCAACCGGCTTCTACTGATGGGCTGTGTTGCGGACAGCGGCCACGTACTGACCCGATCTGTCAGTCGCAGAGTCAACAGAGGTGGAGGATTTTAAGGAATTGCTGCCGTTATAGGTACAGGCGAAGGTTGCCGGAAGAGTACGCGGCGTGTAACTCTCTGGCAACGAGCCGACGGTCGTCGTGCGCATGACGGCGCGAACGCAAGCGTAGTCTAAGGAAGTCCAGCCGCTGGGCTTGCCTATTTTGACATTGCTGAGAGAACCATCGCGGTTTACATCAAACCACAGTTCTGCCGAGTTTCCTGCGGGGACGTTTGCATCCACGAGCTCGTAACCCCGAAAATTCTGTTGGAGCCTCTCAGCCATTTGCTTCATATACAGATGTGAGGGTGGGACAGAATCGGCTACGGGCGCGGTTATCGCTTCCGGTGCTTGCTGAACCTCTTGAACAGGCGCCGGCTGAACATTCCGCGGCTGATAGGTGCAGTCGTAGATAACGTTCAGACTGTCTTTGGTTCCACCTTCCGGCGGCCCAAAGCTTCTGACTTGCCGCACGGCGTCCATACAGGAGAAGTCCAGCGAGGGATGCCAACTCGATGTAACCAGGGAAACATTTCGAGGAGAGCCCTCACGTGAGATGGTGAACGCGATCACCGCAGTGGATCCCGCAGGCGTGTTGACGACCGTGGATGGATTCAGGTTCTGGGAGATCCGGTTGTGAATCACGTCTCCATAGGACTTGGACGGGGAAGGCTGACCCACATCCCCGTGAGCCTTTTGGGGGGCTTGGATTCCATTGACTTTGGCTTCGACGATGCGATCGACCTCTGCTGTAACGCTGTTCGCCTCCGCATGCTGCGTCGTTGTTACCGAATAGAGGGAGAGACCTCCGCAAATAAGAACGACGGCCGCTACCGCTCCAGGAGGGATGCGTTTTAGAGAGAACGCGGTCCCAGCGAGGAAAGGCAGGGGTGCCTCCTGGGGGTTGAGGACGGCTCTCAATGCCTTCAGGTCGCCGGCCTGATAGGCCTCATTGGCCAGCTTGGTGAGCCGTTCGCAGCGAATTCGATCCCGCTCGTCAATTGCCAGGTCAGGATGAACGCGCTTGAGAACGCGAATCCATAGCTGCTTTAATTCCGGCGATGGCATGTCCATGCTTTACTCTCGGTCCTTCAGCAGTTCACGAGACGATGGGCTGGGCTTCAGCCTAAGAAAACAGATTTTAAGAGGAAGCCAGAAAACAGAGCACGCTCCCAATGCCTGGTGATGGGCAGGACGATCTTTGGGCCTTTACGTTCTCTCGGCCATTTTCCTTCCAAATGGTAAGGTCGACCACGCTCGGGTACAACACCGTTTGTGGACGTGTCCGTTACCTTTGCGTTAGGCGTCTGACCATTTCGTTGTAGTCCATCACGGGAGCTTTGCCGCCTCTGCGATAGGGTCCCAATGATCGACCCCGGCGAGAAATTTCCTGGTGGTAAAGGCAGCAGCTTCTGCCGCAGTCAACTGGTGTGAGCCGGCGAGCCGTGAGGGAACATTCGCGCCCGGTCCCTCACTGCCGCGTTCCGCGTAGTAGGTATGCTCGATGGTCTCGCCGGGCTTCCAGGGCGACCAGCCCTGCGGACTCAAGCTAGCCGGCATTGCGGAGTCAATAAAAACAACCCGTGAGAAAGGACGCCACGGCCGCCCAAGATAGAAAGGCTTGCCGTGGAGATCTTCCGCGGTAATGCGGGCGTGGTGAAATACATAGCCCGACTTCTGCTCGGCGGAGACGCGCGATTGCGCGGTCAGATAGCCGGGGCGGATGATGTGGATTTCGCTGTTGTCGAATACGGCCGCGGCGTTGCCAAAGATGAAGTCCACGCCGCCCTGAATATACGAATCCAGAAAATACTGGCGGCCGAAGTCGGAAAACAAAGTGTCCTGGTCTCCGAGAAAACGGCAACGCTTGAAAATGGCACGGTCCGATCGCACCGTGATGGCTACCGCCTGGCCGGTATTGCCCGCGGTGTTTTCAAAGGTGAGGTTATCCGCCTGGAATCCGTTGCCGCTCACCTGCACGGTCGAGGTGAAGAACGTCCCGCCAGCGCTCTTCGCATTTTGCGCGGCAGAGATCACGACATTGCTTGAGTCTGCGCCTGTGCCAAGCAGCGTGGTTCGTGGCCGGTTTTCGGTAACGAACACGCGCTCGTGATAGATTCCGGGGGCAATCTCTATATATAGCCTGCCTGCCGGACCCGGCTGGGGAGCGTGATCGAGCGCCATTTGTATGGTGGGGAACCCAGTGTTATCGGCGGTCGCTGCCGTTAGATCGGGCGACACCCGAACGCGCACATCCTGCGCTAGCAGCGGGGCAGAGAATAGGATGGCGGCGGCCACGCATCTCAGCCTTTGCGCCTTTCGCATTGGAGGATCAACAGTTGGTCTCGTCACTGCGCTCATTGTAAGGTCATAGCATAGGTGCGAAAGAGGGATAAGCGTCTCCATGGTCAGCGCAGCGGAATTACGCCGCATCACCGCATTCTCCGATCTGCCGGACAACCAGATTGACTGGTTTCTCAGCCACGCGGAGGAAGTGGTTATTCGGGCGGGAGAGAACTTTGTGCGCCAGGGAGATCCACCAGCCTGGATGTTCGTCTTCCTGGAAGGCGCCTATCAATGGCGCGGTGAATTTGGCGGTGACACGGTGGTCATGCCGGCAAACGCCGGGGAGATCAGCGGCGTCTATCCCTTTTCCAGAATGAAGAAGTTCACCGTCGGTGGGCGAGCCCTGAGCGACGGCCGCCTTCTGCGATTTCCCGCGTCGCTCTTCCCGGAGCTGGTGCAGAAAATGCCGGAATTGACCACCAGCCTGGTGGCCCTTATGTCTGAACGGGTGAGAGAAGGCACGCGCATCGAACAACAGCACGATCGCCTGGTCTCACTCGGCAAGCTGGCGGGCGGTCTGGCCCACGAGCTCAATAATCCGGCAGCGGCGGCGATGCGTGCGACCCGTCAGTTGGAGGGAATGCTGGCGAAACTCAGGGATACAAGCTTTGCGCTCGGGCGTGGAAGTATCGGCGATGCGCAGCAAGCAGAGATCGCGAGAATCGAGGCCGGCTTCACGCAATCCAACGTTTCTCCTCCTGATCCGGTTTCGCTTTCTGATTTGGAAGATCGGCTGAACAGGGTGTTGCACCCGCACGCTCGCGAGGACACGGGGGAACTGTCGGCGACTCTGGCCGGATGCAATATGCAGCCCGAGGCGCTGGAATCCCTGCTGGCGAAGCTCGATTCCGTTACGGCGCAGGCTGCGATCGCACGCATCGCAGCATCGGCGGAATCGTCAGTTCTCTTGAACGTCATCAGGAACAGTACCTCGCGCATCTCTGAGCTGGTGCAGACGATCAGGGAGTACACCTATCTGGACCAGGCCCGATTGCAGGACGTCGACATTGTAAAAAGCCTGGAAACCACGCTGACGATTCTGAATCACGAATTAAGCGACGGAATTCGCGTGCGGCGCGAGTACCAGCCGGTTCCTCTTCTGGTGGATTCATTTGGCAGTGAGCTCAATCAGGTCTGGACCAATCTTATTCAGAACGCCGTGGACGCCATGGCAGGGAAGGGTGAGCTACGGGTACGAACCTTCCGCGAGGACCACTTTGTTGTCGTAGAAATCGGCGATAACGGTCCAGGCATCGCACCGGAAGTCCGATCCCATATCTTCGAACCATTCTTCACCACCAAAGGCGTTGGGGAAGGAACAGGACTAGGGCTGGATACGGCACAGCGGATCGTGAGAAAGCACAGGGGCGATATTCATGTAAGTTCAGTGCCCGGAGACACCCGCTTCCAGGTATGGCTGCCGTTGGCGGAATCGGTGAGTTAGCCGTCGAAGCCTTGAAGGGGACGGCCTTCAGTCCGTCCGTTATCGGTGCAAAGCAATCGTGGCTTTAGCCGCTGAGGGAAGGCCGAGAGGCGCACCAGCATTCCCTCATTCTGCTCGCAACATGAGCTTTGGATCGATGCGCGACGCACGTACGATAACCGGCAGAGCAAACAGCAGAGATATCGCCAACAACACGAGTGCCGGACCAATAAGCATGACCGGGTCGCTTCCTTTCACTCCATACAACAGCGTCTCCACATAGCGTACCGAGGCAATCCCCAGCGCCGCGCCGATCATAGCTCCCAACGTCACCATCAGGAAGATCCGCGACGTCGCTTGCCAGGCGATGTCGCCGATCCGCGCACCGACGGCGATACGAATTCCAAACTCGCGCTCCCGCTGCTGCAGGGAATAGCTAAGCACTCCGTAGAGACCAATCGCTGCCAGCAGAAGCGCTACGAAGGAGAAGAAACCTGCCAGCATGGCGAGCAGACGTTCGCGGATGGTTTGCGCGCGAACGAGTTCCTCCTGGGTGCGGAGATTGCTGACACGGAACCCGGCACGCGCCTGTGGAATCGCCTTGCGCAGAACAGAAGCGAGCGCAAGCGGATGAGACCCAGACGTGCGGACGAGAAACGTCTCCTCCGTTTCTGGCTGGGCAACGCCCTGAGCATTCACTTCATGAAAAGGGATGTAGGCTACCGGCACAATGTCGTCTCTGAGGTTGCTATAAGGAGCGTCCGCAACCACCCCTACCACCCGGTACTGATTTTCCCTCTCTTGAAACGTCTTCCCAATCGGATTCCTTCCATCAAAGAAGGTCTTAACGAAAGCCTGGTTGACCATCGCCTGACCTGGAGTAGTGTCCCCAGAACGAAGATCCCTTCCGTAGAGCAAGGGTATTCTCATCGTCTCTGACCACCCCGGAGATATTGCAAGTAAGTAGGTGAACAGGGAACTCGGAGGTCCCCCTCCTACGGAAACAAAGTTATTCCATGCGCCGCCTGACAGCAGCGGCCAGCCCGCAATCGCAACTCTCTCCACGCCCGCAACATCGCGTAGCTTGTCGGCGAGCTGATCCCACACCACAGGGGGTTGACCTTGTTGTGCAACCACATCCAGCAAGAGAAGATTTTCCGGAGAAAACCCCAAAGGCTTATTGGCCAAGCTCTCGAAGGTCCTTACGAAGAGTCCCGACATAAATATCACCAGGAAGCAAAACGCAACCTGCGCCGCAATCATGCCGTGCATCAGACGGCCCCGGGAGTGAGGATCGTCGTCACCCCCCTTAAGCGCGCTGACCGGCTTCACCGCGGAGGTGCGCAGCGCGGGTGCGACTCCGAAGAGCAGCAAGACGAAGAAGACCAGGCCGGCGCCAAAACCGAGAACCCTCCAGTCCGCGGAGAGAAGCAGTCGTACCGGAGTGTCGGATGACTGGATCATGGTCAAGACCAGCGGAGCCGATCGCCACGCGAACAACGCTCCCAAACCAGCCGCCAGCACCGCCAGCATAGCGTTCTCTACCAGCAGCATGTGCACCAGGCGGCCTCGTCCTGCACCGATGGCCACACGCAGTGCCATTTCGCGCGATCGCGTCGCCGACTGAGCCATCTTCAGGTTGGCGACATTGGCGCACGCAATCAGCAGAACCATGGCCACAAGGATGCTGAGGATGCCGAGAGCTTTGCGGTATTCCTCCTGGAGGTTCGAGATACCGGCCCCCGCAGGTTCCATCAACAGCTTCGCGTCAATGATCTTCTGAAAAAATAACCGGGTCGGGCCAGTAAACCCCTGGGCCCGTTGCTGTTCAAACACTCGGCTGATCGCGCGCAATTTCTCGCGGAGCGGTTCAAGCGCGGTATCCGGCTTGACCAATACCAGCGTTCGAGACCAGGACGCGTCGGAGTGCGTGACCGCGGGATGCATCATCACCGGAAGAAAAATGTCGATCATCGTGCCCGGCTCGGTACCACTAAACGGCCCGTTGACAACCCCAGTGATCTGATAGAGCTCTTTGCCGATGCGCAGCGTTCCGCCAACGATCCGCGGGTCTTGCCCGAAGCGTTGCTTCCAGTAGTCGTAGGAGAGAACGGCATAGGGAGCAGCACCCGGGGTCCGATCATCGCCTTCCGTCAGCAATCTGCCCAGCGCGGGTTGCAGGTCGAACGCAGGGAACATCGAGCCCGAGACGTACTGGACATTCGCCTTCTCCATATCCTGGTCAGATCCGTAGGTTAAGTCCGTTCGGCTGGCCGGGGAGACTGCGATCAACTGCGCCTGGTCCTTCACCGCATCGCGCATGAGGCTGAACGAAGGATAGGCCCACATATCAGATCGAATGGGTTTGCCCTCAAGTGTGATCACCTCACGCGAGATGGCGTAGAGGCGCTCGGCATGGTCCACCGGCATAGGGCGCCAGAGCAGGGCATCGATCAGTCGAAACGCTCCAATGCATGCGCCCATGGCGAGCGCCAATGAAAGGATGGCAACGGCTGAAGTCACCTTATTTCGTTTGAGCTGCCTATAGCCAAACAGGATGTCGGCACGCAGCAACGCAAGCCACTCCAGCGTCCGGATTTCGTAGCTACTCTCTCTCTGCCGGCGCTGCTGGTGGTTGCGGCCGAGAGCGAGCCGTGCCTCGTCCGGATCGCGCCCTTGCTCCACCGCTTCGGCGATATGAGACTCCATCTCTTCCGCGATCTCACGGCTGAGCGTCTCCCCGCGAAAAACGTTGGCGACCCTTGACCAAAGCGACATATCAGACCGTCCTCAGCACTTGATTGATGGCGGCTGAGGCCGACAGCCAGCGAGATTCTTCGATCCCCAACTGCTTCTTTCCGGAGGCCGTCAACTCATAGATGCGGGCCCGCCGCCCCGTCTCCTTCTGGATCCATTCCGCGCGAATCCACCCCGCTTCTTCCATGCGATAGAGAGCAGGGTAGAGAGAGCCTTCCTCAATGCGCAGCAACTCGTCGGAACAGTCCTTGACTGCGGCCATGATGCCGTATCCATGCGTTCTAGGCCGGCGCGAAAGGATCTTCAACACCAGCAGGTCAAGAGTTCCCTGGAGGGAATCGGGCTTTTTCATGCAAAGATGACTATATATAGATGGCTATATGTGATGTCAAGGGGCTTCAGTGCAGCAAGCATTTTGCTTTGTAATCAGGCACAAAACAGAGTCGGGCTTCAGAGTCTGCAAATTATCTATTCGAATTTGACCCAGAATTTACAGTGGCAGGGACTAAAGCCCCCAGAACGTCGTGGCTGTGGGTGGCACGACTAAGTCGTGCCCTGATAACAAAGCAAGAAGCTTGCTATTAAGTGCTGACTGCCCACCCCCGAGCCGCGCGTTCAGGGCTGTCGCCCTCAGGCGTTCTGCATGGGGCGTTGGTTGATGATCATCCACGAGGTGCCGAACTTGTCCCGGAGCATGCTGAAGCGGAAGGCAAAGAAGGTCTCCTGCACGGGCATAAAGATTTCGCCGTCTTCCGCGAGCAGGCAGTGAACCCGCTCCGCCTCTTCGATGCTGCCTACGGAGAGCGAAAGATAAACACTACGCATCGGCTGAAACCTCGCCGGCGCAACGTCGCTGCCCATGATCTCCGTCTCATCGAAGATCATGTGCGCGTAGAGGATGCCTTCCGGGGCTGCCGGATCCTTCGGACCCGGTTGCTCGCCGTGCTTCATCATGGCAACGATTTTGCCACCCAGATGCTGTTCGTAGAAGCGGAAAGCCTGCTCGCAGTTGCCGCCATAGTTGAGGTAGGGGTTCACTTTCATCGAATGCGCTCCTCGGTGATCCGCGATCATTGCCGGTTTGATAACATACGTTGATATCAACATTACCCAGATATGTCAAAGACTGCCCAGGTTCCTTACCAAACGACGCTTCTGGTTCGCGACTGCTGTCTTTGCCTCCATGTCCAGCGAGCCGCGCGGGTCGTAGCTCGGCGATTTGACGAAGCGTTGCGGCCGTTCGACCTGACCAACGGGCAATTCTCGCTAATGATGTCGTTGAATCGCCCGGAACCGGCACCGATGGCGGCCGTGGCATCGCTGCTCGCGGTGGACAGGACTACGTTGACCGCCGCGCTGAAGCCATTGGAGCGTCGTGGCCTGGTCAAGATAACGTCGGACCCGAAGGACCGTCGTAGCCGCCTCATGGTACTGACGGCCCAGGGAATGAAACTGCTGGCAAGCGCGGTTCCAGTCTGGCAGCGTACCCACGAGGAAGTAGAAGCTCTGCTTCCCGAGGGAGACCCCGACCGGTTGCGTAAGAATTTACGGGCACTCTCCTGAACCGCGATGCGCTTCTGACGCTAAACTGAGGTGCAACATCTTGGAGATTGCCATTGCGTAGCGGAATTGTCCTCCTTGTGCTTCTGATTGCGGCACAAGCGGCCCACGCTCTTGATTCTGTGCCTAAGGCCGAGTACCGGCAGAGGCGAGTGAAGCTTGCAGCAGAACTGCACGGTGGATCGGCGGTCATTCTTGCCGCGCACGAACCACCCATGGAGTACCAGGATTACCGCCAGGATGAAGACTTCTTCTACCTGACCGGTTCCACCGAGCCTGGTGGCGCCCTTCTCATCATCGGAGACGGGCCGGCAACCGCGAATCGCCTTGGTCCCATTCCAGCGCACGCGTACCGGGAGATCCTGTTCCTTCCCATGCGCAATCTCGTCCGGGAAAAGTACACCGGGAAGAAGACCGACGCCGCTACCCCGGGGGCTCGAGAAGCCCTCGGCGTGGATGAGGTGATGCCTCTTGCCAGCTTGCCCGAAGTATTCGGCAGCTTTCTCGCTGAAGACGTTCGCCGTACAAAAGAGGTTTGGACCCAGCAGGATCTGGATACTGCCAGTGCAGCCATGGTTTTTACCTCCACCGTGCTGGGCACGGATGTCACACCTCCCAGCCACGACGTGCGCGAACTCACAGAGCAGTTGCGGATGGTGAAGACTCCGGCTGAAATCGCCCTCATCCAGAAAGCTACGGATGCCTCGATCGCGGCGCAGTTGGCCGGCATGCGGGCCATCAAGCCGGGGGTACGCGAACGAACGGTTGCCGGGATCGAAGTCGCAACCATGTTGGAAGAAGGATGCGAACGCGCCAGTTATCCTGCCATCGTTGGCTCTGGCGTTAACTCGACCACTCTTCACTATGCCGATGGCGGCAGGACCATGGAAAAGGGCGATGTGGTGGTGATTGACGCTGCCGGAGAGTACTCCATGTATGCCAGTGATCTGACCAGGACCATGCCGGTCGATGGACACTTCACCGCCCGGCAGAAAGAGATATACAACATCGTGCTCGGCGCCCAACAGGCAGCACGCGATGCATTCGTCGCCGGCAAAACGAAGATGGGGTCAATCGATCATCGCGGAGCAGACGCAGATAAGACCTCGCTCGACAAGATCGCGTTCGACTATATCAATACTCACGGGAGAGATCTCCACGGCGATCCGCTGGGAAAATACTTCGTGCACACCCTTGGGCATTCGGTCGGCATCGATGTGCACGATCCATACGACTATGACAAGCCCTTCGCGATAGGTTCGGTGTTCACCATCGAGCCGGGCATTTACATTCCCGAAGAGAAGATCGGTGTACGGATCGAAGATACCTACTACGTCAATGACGCGGGAAAACTGGTTAACTTCGCTGAAAAACTGCCGCACACGGCGGAAGAGGTTGAAGCGGCCATGCAGGCCCGATAGCGCGCGTATTACTGCTTCGTGTCCACAGGATGGGTGCTCTTTTCGTAGAACTCGTCTTGTAGTTTGGGGCTCACGTCATCGGCCTTGATGGCGGCGACGGATTTGGCGATGGAATCGATCCACCAGTTCATTTGAAATTCGCCTAATTCGCGGGTAGCGGCCGAGCCGTCGCCGGCATAGTGATCGGGAAAGCGCGCGTACCACCAAATGCCGGTGTAGACGCCGTCCGGCAGGTTTTCACGATGCTGGTCGGCACCCGATTCACTGGCAGCACGATCGGGATGCACGAGTTCAGGGTGGGCGATCATCATCTTCGAAGTCTCGCTTTCCCCGGCGTGCTGATCGACAGATGTCTTCTTTTTGGGGCCGCCGGAAGTGGGTGCGGACTGGCTGAAGACATAGACCACATAGTCGTGTGGCTTGGCCAACTGCGATTGCGCAAAGTACGGCAGCAAACTACTGTTCCCGCCGTGGCCGTTTACGATCAGCACCTTCTTGCAGCCGTTGCGCGCCATTTCATCCGTAGTTTCCTGCAGCAACGCCAACTGGAGATCGCGGCTGTAGGCAACGGTACCGGGCTCATGGCGCGCCTCGAAGATTTGCCCGAAATAGTACTCGGGAAAAACAACGGCATACTCCCGCTCGGCGGCGTGCAGCGAGGCGTAACGCACGTCGAGGAGATCAGTCCCTATGGGCAAGTGCGGCCCATGCTTTTCCAGGATGCCGAAGGGCAAAACGCACGTGCCCTGGGCACGTTTGATCGCCGCAATGAAGTCAGCGCCGGTAAGCTCTTCCCAGTGGACCGATAGCTTCGCCTGCGGGGAGCCGGTCTGCGCGGGTGCGGGTCGTGCCGGGCTCAAGACTGCACAGAGAAGCAAGAAAACCGAGATAGAGCAGCTTTTGATATCCAGAGAACGCGCCATGGGTGCTCCCCTCCAGCGCGGATTCTAGCATTCGGATGCTCATCGCGAGTGGGATAGACTTGAGCGGCGCGAGTTCCAGAGGACGGAGGAGAGGGTGAATATTCTTCAGAAGCCGACAGTAGCTCTTACCCTGGGTGATCCTGCCGGTATTGGTCCCGAGTTGATGGCCAAATTGTTGGCGCGCCGCGAGGTTATGGAGGGGGCGAGGGCGGTTCTCGTCGGTGACCCGTGGCTGTGGGAGGAGGGTCAGGCAATTGCCGGGGTGAGCGTGCCCACTCGTACCGTTCAGGGATTCGATCAGCTCCGCGCTTTCCCCGACGGCTCACCGTTCTTTCTTCCGGTAGACAGCGCCCGGTCGGCTGATATCGCACGCTCCACCGCGTCCATCGCCAGTGGTCAATCGGTGCTCAAGGTTTTAGAGATGTGCCTGGACGCCGCGTCGCAGGGGCTGATCGACGCCATCTGTTTTGCCCCTTTGAACAAACTCTCTATGAAAATGGCGGGGATGAAGTTTCAGGATGAGCTGCACTTCTTTGCAGACTATCTGAAGGCCGGTTCCTATCTGGGTGAGTTCAATACGTTGGGTGGCCTTTGGACGTCTCGTGTCTCATCGCATGTTCCTTTGAAGGACGTGGCGCTCTATGTGACCAGGGAACGAATTCTCGATGCCGTTGAGCTGCTCTACGATGCGTTGCGGCTGGCTGGGTTTGAACAGCCGCGAGTTGCGGTGGCTGCTCTTAATCCGCATGCCGGCGAGGGCGGCTCTTGCGGCCGTGAGGAAATCGACGTCATTGCGCCGGCTGTGAGCGAGGCGAATGAGCGGGGTTATCCCGTTGCGGGACCGTTTCCAGCGGACACTATCTTTTTGAAAGCTCGCGACGGTCAATACGATGGCATTGTCACCATGTATCACGACCAGGGGCAGATCGCGGTCAAGCTCCTGGGATTTGAAAGGGGAGTCACCATCCACGGTGGCTTGCCCATCCCAATCACGACCCCGGCGCACGGTACCGCCTTCGATATTTCGGGCCAGAATAAGGCCAATGTCGAGGCCACGGTGCAGGCATTCCTCATCGCATGCCGGATGGGTGCGGCGCTTCGTTCCACGGTGTGAGGTTCGAAGGGATGGTGTAAGTAGTTCAGGAGCGGCCTGCTCCGCAATCCGCATGCTATGCTTCGCGCATGCGCCTGCGGACGTGCCCCAGCCTTCTTTTTCTGACGTTATCGTTGATAGCTTCCCCTCTCAGCGCAGAGGTCGTTCGTGTCGAAGTCGCTTCCCGCACGACCGTGCTCAATGGCAAGGCGTTCGGAAATTCCGAAGCTTACGAGCGCATCACCGGGCGTGTCTACTTCTCCCTCCCGGTGACCAATGCCCACAACCTGCGCATCGTCGATCTCGGCAACGCGGTGAACCTGAAAGACGGCGAAGTGGAATTTTCCTCGGACTTTGTTGCCGTCCGTCCCAAGGATGTTCACCTGGGCAATGGCTCGATGCTTCTGGAGGTCCCCAACCGCGGCAATGAACGTATTCTTTCGCTGGTTGACGGTGGGGATCAGGATCTGTCGCACGATGCGGGCGACGCGTGGCTCCTACGCAACGGCTACACCATCGTGAGCCTTGGATGGCAGTGGGATTCGCAGACACCTGGAGCGCTTCGGTTTTATGCCCCGGTTGCGAAGGAGAATGGAAAGACTATCACCGGCCTGCTGCGGGGCGACCTCATGCCTTCAGAGAAGCTGCCGGAGATCCCCCTGGGCCACCTCTCAGGGGGCCATATTGGTGGAATCGAATACCCGGTGGCGGTACCTGACGACCCGCGAAACGTGCTCACTGTCCGCGACTCACGTGAAGGGAAGCGCTCCGTCATCCCTCGCACCTCGTGGCAATTTGCGCATACCGTGGATGGCAAACTCGTCCCTTCCGAGCGCTTTATCCACTTGAACGGCGGCTTCCAGCCAGGGAAGCTTTACGAATACGTTTATGTTGTCGTCAATCCGGTGGTGGCCGGAGGAGGCTTCGCGGTCATTCGTGACTTTGCTTCCTATGCCAAGCACGATCCGGATGCCATCACGCCGGTACAGCGCGTCTATGGCGAAGGCATTTCGCAAAACGGACGCTTTTTACGCGACTTCCTCTACGAGGGTTTCAATGCCGACGAAGAAGGAAGGATCGCACTCGATGGTGTTCTCGCGCACGTGGCCGGGAGGGGGTCGCGGTAGTTTCAACTACCGCTTCGCTCAGCCTTCACGCGATGCCCAGCCCACCTCATCGGTTTTCTTCCCCACAGATATTTTTCCCTTCACCGATCAACCTGAGAAAGATCCCGTCACAGGCGAGACCGCTGGGCTGCTTGACCGCGCCACGGCGGATAAGGTTGTGCCCAAGATCTTCTTCTCGAACACCTCGTACGAGTATTGGGGTCGTGCCGCGGCGCTGATTCACGTGAGCGCCGACGGAAAGCATGACGTATCGATCTCAGACCCGGTGCGGATTTACCACTTTACCGGCCTGCAACATTTTTCCGTTTCATTTCCACCGGGGAGGGGAACTGGAGACGAACTCGGACAGCAGCCACAATCGCCGCTTCCCATCAAGTATTTCTGGCGCGCCATGATTGCCAATATGGATGCGTGGGTGCGCAACGGCACCGTACCCCCTCCAAGTAACTATCCGAAAATTGCGGATGGCAACCTGGTGCCACTGAGTCAATACGCTTTCCCCCGCATCCCGAAGGTGAACCTGCCGCACGAGGCAACTCGTGCTTATCGGCTCGATTACGGGCCCAACTGGCAACGAGGAATTCTGAGCATCCAGCCACCCAAGGTCGGTGCGGCCTTTCCGGTGCTTGTGCCTCAGGTCGATGCTGACGGAAACGAACGCGACGGCGTGCGACTGCCGGAAATCACCGTGCCGCTTGCCACCTACGCTGGTTGGAATCTTCGCGATCCTTCCATCGGTGCGCCTGATCAACGGGTCGCCTTTGAGGCGTCTTATTTCCCATTTCCCAAAACGGCTGAGGATCGGCGTAAGACCGGAGATCCGCGCAAGTCGATCGCGGAGCGCTACACGGATCGCGGAGACTACCTCACGCGCTACAAAGCGGCACTCGACGATCTTGTGCAACAGCGATGGATCCTGCCCGAAGACTGCACAGCCCTGTTGCGTCGCGGTGAGTTGGAATGGAATGAGACTGTGAAGTAAGGACTGCCCTATTGCGCTAACTTGCTCAGCGTGGTCTTGAGCTTTGACCGGAAGAGAACCTGGCCGCCTCTCGCAGGATGGTTAATCATCGCGTCGTTCACAACGTTTCTACCCTCCCGTCGCAGAGCCTCGGCGCAAACGGAATAAGTGATCCCGCCAATCAGAACGATCGGCACATCCTTCTGGCCGACGAGCTGCCGTACCCTGGTCAGAAGTACCGGCAGGGTGCTGCGCATCAGACGCGTCTTGGCCGCCGTGTCTGCCCCGTCGGGCATCGGTTGTTCATAAGCGTCGATGAGATGATAGCCGTCCGCTTGAAACCTTCGTAGCAGCTCTGGCTTCCGTTGGCGTATCTGCTTTACGGAAGTACCAGGCTGGAACTTACCTCGAATGTATCCAACCTCGAGTGGGTACAAGACCTTCATCATCTCGAGGAAGAGGGTGTCTCCGTCGGTCAGCTCTAAAAAGTAGAAGAGACGATTAACCTTGAATGCGGGTGGTGCCTCAGCGATGAACAACACCCGCAATTGTTTCGGCAGATAGCGCCTGGCCGCTTCCGCGAATCGCTCAGGCACATTCACGGGTCGTCACTGCTTCTTGCTTCCGCCGATTACATCGAGATCGGCGAGCGCTTTGGGAGAAAGTTGCAGCGTCGCCGCGGCGAGATTCTCGCGCAGATGTTTAAGCGAAGACGTTCCAGGGATCAGCAGGATATTGGGCGAACGATGAAGCAGCCAGGCAAGCGCGACCTGCATGGGCGTGGCATCGAGGGATGCTGCTACCGCGTCGAGCTCCGACGACTGCAACGGAGTGAACCCACCCAGCGGGAAGAACGGCACATAAGCGATGCCTTGCTTCGCAAGATCATCGATGAAGCCATCGTCATTTCGCTGGGCAACGTTGTAAAGGTTTTGCACGCAGACGATGTCGGAAATTTTCTGTGCCTCGGCCAACTGCCCGGGCGTCACATTGCTCAGGCCAAGATGGCGAATCAGCCCCTGACGCTTGAGGTCCGCGAGCACGCTCAGCGGTTCTTCGATGGACCCGTCCGATGGGCCCATCACTCCCCCCACGCGCAGGTTGACGGCATCGAGTGTGTCCAGCCCAAGGTTGCGTAGATTGTCATGAACGGCATCGATCAGTTCCTGACGGGAAAGAGCATGGATCCACGACTTATCCGCCCCGGCGCGCCCCCACCTTGGTGACGATCACGAGGTTCTTCGGATAGGGATGCAAAGCCTGCTTGATAATTTGATTGGTCACATGAGGACCATAGAAGTCGCTGGTATCGATGTGGTCCACACCAGAGGCAATCGCCTCGCGCAGAACCGCAACTGCGGTATCCATGTCACGCGGGGGTCCCCACACCTGTGGGCCGGCCAGTTGCATTGCACCATAGCCCATACGATTCATGGTCATCGATGTTCCAGGGAAGGCAAAGGTGCCGGCGAGTTCCGTTTGTTGCGTCATCGTGAATCTCCTGGGATCTGTTAAAGGGATCTGACCCAAAACTTGCGGTCATCCTACTCACTTGTGTTTAGATGAAGAAAGCCTCAGTTTAGGAGTTCGCATTTGGCTCAGCGGTCCCAGGTGATCTTAGAACCCCGTAAATCGCCAGTTCAAGCACGTTCGGCGGCGAGCGTCGACGCCATTCTTGAAGCGACCATTCAGGTTTTGCTCACCCTGGGAAAGGAACGGCTCACCACAACCCGGGTGGCACTGAGGGCTGGTGTGTCTGTTGGAACCCTCTATCAGTACTTTCCCAACAAGAGCGCACTGTTGCAAGCTGCCTTGAAACGTCACCTCGACGAGGTTGCGGATGCAGTGGAACGAGTCTGCCGCGAACAGAAGGGTAACACGCTGGAGCACATGGCGACAGCGCTCATCAACGCATTCCTTGAAGCCAAGATGAGGAACGCGAAAACGAGTGTTGCTCTCTACTCCGTAAGCTCCGATGTGGATGGGGCAAGGATAGTGCAGCAGATGGGGGTACGGAGCACCAGGGCGATTGTTGGTATGTTGGCCAGCGCCCGCGAGCCGCTCGCTAAAGATCCGCAACTCGTAACTGCGATGTTGCAGGGTGCAATGGCTGGAGTGAGCCGTAGATTGCTCGAATCCGGTGCGCCCGAAAAGCAGTTCGACACCTTTCGGCATGAGCTCATCATTCTGGTATCCGCGTATCTGGACGCCTGTTCCGCACAGCCCGTCCGCTTACGCGCACGCGGGTAAGCCGTTCTATTTCGCCGACTCTGCGCTACGAGCCAAAATATACGCCTCGATGTCTCGCACCTGATTAGGCTTAAGGGCGTCCTTGAAGGATGGCATCCCCATTTGCTGGCGAGCCCCTCCCAGCACAATGGACTCGAATTGTTGATGTGTCGCCGCGCTGGCATAGCGCAGGTCAGGAACACCGGAGCTCGAGACCACCCCTACGCCATGGCAGTAGAAGCAGTGCTTTGCGAACAGCACTTCGCCTTCGTGGATCATAGCCGGTGTGGCGTTGATGTGGATCGCTGGCGAAGGCGGCCCTTTATATCCGAAGTGAGCTACCTGGAGCTTTGCCTGACCGCCAAGAGAGAAAGTAAGGATGCGGCCAAAGCCGGGTTTGACCTCACCGCTGCCAGGGATGTTGTTGAGCCCGGCCGCACCTCCCCAGCCAACCATGAGCGTGATGTATTGCACCCCGTCAAGCAGGTAGGTGACTGGCGGAGCCATGATGCCAGTGCCGGCGTCGAACTGCCAGAGCTTTTTCCCGTCGGTTGCCCGGTAGGCGCAGAACAATCCGTCGGAGCGTCCCTGGAGGATCAGGTTGCCCGCGGTCGCCAGCACTCCGCCGCTCTCCACCATGGGAAAGGTGACCCGCCACGCCTCACGCTGCTCCGTGGGATTCCAGGCGATCAACAGACCGGTCATGGGAGGCTTAGCGATCGCCTCAGCAAGCAGCGGCCCGTGATAGGTCGTGTCCTCGCCGCGATTCCAATTGGTGGTATTTGAGACCCAACCCTTGTCCGGTACGTGCAGCGCGTAGGAGCCCTGTCTTGCAGGCACGTAAACCAGACCCGTCGTGGGGTTGAACGCCATGGGGTACCAGTTATGAGCGCCACCCGGCGCAGGGGAAACAAGGACTGGGCGAAGCCCATCGTACGCGGCTGGCGATTCGATCGGCCGTCCGCTTTTCGGATCGATCCCATTGGCCCAGGTGACCTCGCCGACGAAGGCTTTCGCGGAGAGGAACTGGCCGGTTTGGCGATCGAGCACGTAGAAAAATCCATTCTTCGACGCCTGCATGATGACTTTGCGCGGAGCGCCGCCGATATTCAAATCGGCCAGCATCAAGGGCTGCGTCGCGTCGTAGTCCCAGTTTTCCTGCGGGGTCACCTGGTAGTGCCAGACCAACTCCCCGGTGCTTGCTCGAAACGCCAGAATGGACGCGAGATAAAGATTATCGCCGCCGCCCGGGCTGCGTAGATCGCGGTACCACGCCGTTCCATTGCCCGTGCCGGCATAGATCAGGTCGAGTGCGGGGTCATAAACGATGGAGTCCCATATGGTGCCTCCGCCGCCCGCAGCCCAGTACGGTCCGTGCCAGGTTTTCGCGGCATCCTCCAAAGCCTTTGACTCAAACCCTTTCGCGGGATCACCGGGAACGGTGTAGGTGCGCCACACCAGCTTCCCGCTCTCCGCGTCGTAGGCGGAGAGATAGCCCCGCACGCCAAATTCCGAACCGGCGTTCCCGATGAGAACCATTCCCTTGACAATGCGGGGAGCGCCGGTAATCGCGTAGGGCTTTGACTGGTCAACGGTGACCACATCCCAAACAGGTTTTCCTGATTTAGCGTCGAGCGCGATGAGCCGGCCATCCAGCGTGCCGAGGTAGACCTTACCGTGGTAGAGGGCGACTCCGCGATTGACCGTGTCGCAACAGATCGTGCGCACGTTCGCGCGCGATACCTTGGGATCGAAGATCCACAGGACGGTGCCATCCTTGGCATTCAGCGCATAGGCAACGCTCCACTGGCTAGTGGTATAGATCACCCCGTTCGAGACCAGGGGGGTAGCTTCCAGGCCACGTGTCGTTCCCAGCTCGCGACTCCAGACGAGGCCGAGCTGACTGATGTTTTGCACGTTGATCTGCTGCAAGGGGCTGAACCGCTGCTCGTCGGTGGTTCTTCCGTACATCGCCCAGTCAGCCCCATCCTGAACGGCAGGAGGCGGGGCTTGTTTGCAAGCCGAGAGCGAGGCGGCGAGAGAGCCGGCCAATAAAAGAGAGACACTGAGGCGCATGACGTGGGCGATTAAATGCCGATATGAATTGGGTGTCAAGCACTATAGATTCCGCCACCACGCGAGGGAAAACATTTCCACGACGGGTCCGCTGAACCGCAGATCCCTCGGCTTCGCTCGGGATGACAAAGGGGACGGTGGCGCTTCCATAGAAAGTGGTTGCTGGACTGAAGGGGCTTTTCATCGCTTTTGGTGGGCAGGCGCATGATTTCTCTCATCAGCAGCCGCTCTCATTGGAAGCGCCACCGTCCCCTTTGTCATCCCGAGCGAAGCCGAGGGATCTGCGGTTCAGCGGACCCGTCATGGAAACATCGATCAGGGATCGCTTCGGTAAATGGTATAGAGACTGCCGAAATCGCTGCGTTTGGCGTAGAGCCGCAAGTTGCTCGCGCCCTCCACAACGTTGGACAAGACCGGATTGCGATACAAGAGGATCACATCGCGGGGATGTTCGGCGAGCGACCGATTCAGGTTTTGCATCACCGGCTCCATGACGCTCAGCTTGAATGGATAGAAGAGGTAGATGAATAACGGTTCTGTTGGAAATTCAAATTGTGTTGCGTCCATGTGGACCGGCTCGATCTGGAAGCACGCCTGTTTCGGATTCCGATAGGTCTTCACGTTCCGCCGGGCCAGGGCATCGAGATCAGACGCGAACTCGACCCCGATGATGCGACGGAACGGAAGCTCGGCGGCGAGCAACAACATTCGTCCCTTGCCGGATCCTATGTCAATGAAAGTGTAATTCGAAACGTCGGTAATCGGCAGATCGCGAAGCATGTACCGGCCAGACCGAGGAGTTGTGGGTATATACGCAATCGCATGCGAAGCGTTCTCGCCAACAACGTTAAGTTCGCGCGGATCTTCCTCACCGCAGGTGTTGATTTGATGACGCCAATCGAACCAGTGCGCGGCAAGGATGGTCCGAAACGAAGAGAGCTTACGCAGACCAGGGACCCGCACGAGCCAGTCAATCATAGTCAGCGTTTCGTGACATCGATCATATTGTCGTCTGACACCCGGTCGATCAGCTTGTTTTGCGGATCGATACCAGCGCGCGTCGGCATCTGATCGACCACGATCTCGAATGTCTGCTTCTCCTGCGTAAACCGCTCCTTCTTCAAAGAAAGCACCTTCTCATGATCTTTCTTGCCGCTGAAGACACCAACATCGATGAAGTCGTTCAAAGTCATCGGCGTCTCCACTCCGCTCCCGTCGGACTTCAACTTGCGCGCCTGCACCGTCATCGTCACCTTGTACTTCTTCCCTGGCATCTCGGTAACAGTAGCGGTCAATGCCTTATTGTCATAAAGAACGATGGATTCGAAGCCATCCGTGATGTAGTACTGCAGCTCGGGTGGAGTCTGCTCCCGCAACGCCGCGACGAACTGCCGCGTATCGGGATACGGGCCGCTCTGGGAATCGGTCGCATTCGCATACCGGTACTGCATCAGGAAGTTACGCAGCGCCAGGTTGAGTTTGTCCTCGCCGATGTAGTCGGAGAGAGCATAGAGGACGAGCGATCCCTTCTGATACCAGACATAGGTTTCGCGCTGCACCGCAGCCAGAGGATTCTCGTGCCGGCTCTCTCCCGCCCGTCCGCGGAGGTAGCCATCCAGCTCGTGCTTGAGGAACTTGTGCATCTGTTCGTCCCCGTATTTTTTCTGCATCACCCGCAGGGCCGAGTATTCGGCCAGTGACTCGGACATCATGTTCGAGCCTTCCACCCGCGCCCCGATCAGCTGGTGGCCCCACCACTGGTGGGCAAGCTCATGGGCAGTCACAAAGTAGGTTTGGTCTATGTCCTTCTGCGGGTCGAGGACGCGGCCGACAAAGCCAAACTCCGAGTAGGGAACGGTGTTGGGGAACGACTGCGCGAAGAGCCGATAACGCGGGAACTCGAGGATGCGGAACTGGCGATATTGGAAAGGACTGAAATTTTTCTCGTAGTATGCCAGGCCGGCCTGAGTGGAGGCGATCATGTCGTCGACGTCGTAGGGGTGCGCCGGCGCCGAGTACACCTCTATATTGATAGGTCCGGCGACCCCGTTGTAGACCGCTCGCTTCACGTCATACCGGGCGGAAACGTAGGCGAAGAAGTTCTGGATTTTCACGTCGCCCATGTCGTACTCGTAAAAATGCCGGCCGTTGCTGTGCCAGTCCCGCTGGGGATACCCAGGTGCCAGGGCGATCTGATCGTCGGCTGTACTCACAACGGTGTGGAAGGAGATCCAGTCGGCTTCGGGGCTAAAGAGGTTAGTCCGGCTGCCGACCGGGTCCCCACGGCGCGGCAACTCCGAGACCGGGCCCAGGTGTTCGTCGCGGCGGCGGCGCGGGTCAGCCAGCTCGATGAACGGGTCGTAGCCGATGGCAGGAAAATAGCCCGAATCGAAGAACGTGCCGGAGTACGCCAGCTGGGGCCGCTCGTTGCCATCCATGAAGCCGTGGGGAGTGCGGCCGACGTTGAAGTTGAGATTGACCTTTTCCCCGGGCGCGAGCGGCTGCTCGAATTCATAAATGGTGTACAGGTCACGCGGGCTCGATGAGACCTTGTGGAACGGCCGGTCGAGGTGGACGTTCGTGACCGACTGCTCACTATCGACGAGGTGTAGCTGAGAGATGGGTGCAGCGGTTTTGTTTTGCAGTACGAAGTGGCCGGTTCCCGAGAAGGCCCGCCGCTCGGGGAAGATATCGATATTTGCATCGACGGCGATAATTTTCGGCTGCGGAAGACCCTCATATTTCTTGAAATCGCGCTCGTACTGGGCCTGGATGTCTCGCCGCGCTTTGCTGTTCAGGTATTCGTTCAGGACGTGAGCATTGTAGAAGTACCACCATCCGCTGCCGACGGCGATGAGCAGGAAGCAGACAGTAGCGGGAATGAGGTGCCGGGCGCGACGACTGGCGAGGCGGAGCCGGGCGGCCCAGGAGTCGTCGGAGCCTCGCGCCGCAAGGCCAATCGAGACCACCCCAAGCAGGGCGGCGATGGAGAGCCAATAGAGGGTGGACCAGAAGATGGCCGGCACGAAATGCCCATATCCATTCATGTCGGAGTAGGTGTAACTGGGCCTGCTGCCAAAGAGATAAAGAGTGTTCTCCCAGCCATGGGTGAAGAGGACCGGGTTGAGGATGAAGAGCCCGATCACGAAACCGTGAGCGATGAACTTGTTGCCCAGCACGGTTTGTAGAAAAAGGGCCAACAAAACGAACGTAAGGACATTGGGGAAGGTGATGAGGTAAATCTGCTTGAAGTATTGGATCAGTTCGTAGTGGTAGTACCCGGCGAAAGTCTGGCTGAGGACGCCGCAGAATAAAACCACCGTGAGCAGGAGCAGTTCAATGACTGCAAGCGCGGCAAGTTTGGAAAGCCAGTCGGTCGACTCACGCATGGGCAATGCATCGTGAATGCCGGAAAACTGGATATCGCGTTCGCGCCAGACAAGCTCGCCGGCATAGAGCGTGGCAATGATAAGGAAGAAGAGGGTAGCACTGCCCTGGACCGCCTGCACCATGAGGAAGGTGACCGGGTAGACGTCATTGTCCTGCCTGTGGCCCGCGAAGTGTCCGTTGACCAACACGAAAACCAGCATGGCGCCGACAATGCCCCAGAAGGGAAACTCGCGCAGGATCACGCGGATGCGAAGCCGGGTGAGCGACAGGAACTGTGCCCAGGTCGTCGCGCGGCCAAAAATCTGGTGGACGATGGGCAATCGTTTCGCCACCAGCGAACGCACGGGCCTGGCGTCTGCGTCGTCGGGATCGCGCGCGGTTCTGGGTCTCCGCGATCCGGCAGTGAGCGCCTCGACAGAGAAGGGGAAGAGCAGAAACGTGGCGGCTAACGAGAGCAGGCCCACGCCACCCCAGATCAGCCGGTTATAGAGAAAGATTCCAGACCACGTCAGTTGCAGCGTGTTCTTTTCAAATACCGTCCAGTAGCGCGTGATGCTATCGAACAGTTGGAGGCCGACCGGGTCGAAGATCGCAGTCCAGAAATGCTCGAGCGAAAGGGTGTTGTCAAAGACGGCGGTCAGGATCAGATAAACCAGGAAAACAACAACGCCCTGGAGATAGACGACAAAAAGCTTGCGGCTGAGCGCGGCGATGGCGAAGAAGAGTGAACCAAGGAAAAATATCTGCACCACCGTGATCGATAGGAATGCGTGCAGATACCAGCCCAGATGGCCGGGAGCAATGCGCGTGTGGTCGGCCCAGGGAGCGAGCGTGCCCAGGGCCTCCCCGAAGATCAGCCCGCTAAAGCATAAAACGGTGATGACAAAGGAACCCGCCCAGCGGCCGCCGAGATAAGCGAACTTGGTGATTGGTTTGGTGAAGATGATCTGGTAGGTATCTCGCTGAAAGTCACGCAGGATCGATGTGCCGAAGATGGCAGCCGTAACCAGCATGCCAAAGAAGCTCATGAAAATGTAAATGATGGTGGTGGAGTAGGGCCCGTTCAGGAGAATCTTATCGTTGCCCGTGTTCAAAAAGTCTTCGGCGGCGATGGAAAGGAAGGCGAGTAAGAACCAAAGCGCGAAGTAGACGTAAGTGGATACACTTCTGAACCGCAGCTTCAGCTCGAACGAGAAAAACTCCCAGAACAGTGCCATAGGTCTCCGGCTCGAAGTCAGTTTTTTGCGTGCCTGGCTAGGTTGAGGAAGTAGACATCTTCCAGGCCGGAAGGAACGGGCAGGAAGCCTTCTCCAGGGTTCGATTCCGAGTAGATGCGAACCTCGTTTAGACCGCCGGTCAGGTGGGTCGAGACAACGTTGAAATTAGCTTCCAGAGCCCGGAGTTCGTCATCAGTCGCGACCACCTTGCTCCAAATCTTGCCTTTAAGCTCGTCGAGCGCAGCCGCCGGTGCTCCCTCGAGCAGCAACTCCCCATTCGCGATGATTGCCATCCGGGGGCAGAGTTCGCGCACGTCCTCGACGATGTGGGTGGAAAGAATCACGGTCACATCGCTGCCGATCGCACTCAGCAGGTTGAGGAAGCGGTTGCGCTCCGCCGGATCCAGACCTGCCGTCGGCTCATCCACGATGATCAGCTTGGGGTTTGCCAGCAGCGCCTGGGCGATGCCGAAACGCTGCTTCATCCCGCCTGAGTACGTACCCAGCGGCTTTTTCCGCGCGCTCCATAGATTGGTCTGGTTCAGCAGAGCGTCCACCATCTGGTTGCGCTCGGTTCGGTTGGTGATGCCCTTCATGACGGCGAGATGCTGCAGCATAGCGACCGCCGATATCTTCGGATACACACCGAATTCCTGCGGCAGATAGCCCAGCAGCTTGCGAACGGCTGTCTTGTCCTTGAGCACGTTGATCTCGTCCAACTGGATCTCGCCCGCATCCGGATCCTGCAGCGTGGCGATGGTGCGCATCAGCGTGCTCTTGCCGGCGCCGTTGGGGCCGAGCAGGCCGAACATGCAGTGGCCGATGGTGAGAGAAAGATTCTTGAGTGCCTGAACCCCATTTGGATAGGTCTTGGAGAGACCGGTAATGGTGAGTGCCAACGGTTTACCCCCTGTTTTTGGGCCCCTGGATGAGTCCCCCAATCTACCACGTGCAGGGCCATGTTTTCGATGGGGAAGAGCCCTTCGATCCAGGGGAAAGGCAGTGTATACTCGGGCAGCTAAAATCAGGATGTGTGGATGCAGGCGAGCAAAGCTGCCGCGCTTACGATGTTGCTTTCCGGGGCCATGCTGGCCTCTCTGATCCCTGCCGCACCGGCGCAGAGCGCTCATGATGAAAGTGTGCTGGTGGTGCAAGGAGCCCGGATCCTGCCTATCTCGGCGCCGCCCATTGCCCGAGGGGTCTTGGTGATTCGTGGCGGCAAGATTGTCGCTGTGGGCGAAGAAGGCAAGATCCAGATTCCCGCCGGAGCCAAAATTCAGGATGCCACGGGTAAAGTCATCATGCCCGGCATCGTGGACTCCCATTCTCACATCGGAATTGACGCCAACCCGACCGTCTCCGATTCGCAGGACGCAAACGAAGGCAGCGGTCCCATTCAGCCAGGGTTGCGTGCTTTAGACGCGATCGATCCAGTAGACCCGAATATCCGCATGGCGAGCGCAGGCGGCATCACCACCGCTAACATCATGCCGGGCAGCGGTAACGTGATGGGTGGCCAGACGGCTTACGTCAAATTGCGCGGCGCCACGATAGAGCAGATGCTGATCCCAGGCACCATCGGCGGCATGAAGATGGCCAACGGAACCAATCCTAAGGGATATGGAACGCGTGGCCAGGCTCCCATGACGCGCATGGAAGAGGCGGCTCTGGCTCGCGGGATCTTTGAGAAGGCGCAGCAGTACAAAGACAAGTGGGATGCCTACGCCAGGGCAGTTGCCGCTAAAGACAAAACCGCCCGGGAACCCGATCACGATCTGGCGCTCGACCCAGTCGTGCAGGTTCTCGAAGGCAAACGCATCGTGCACAACCATACCCACCGCGCCGACGATGTGATGACCGTACTGCGCCTGTCCGATGAATTTCACTACCGCGTGGTGGTGCACCACGGAACGGAATCGTGCGATGTCGCCGATGAGTTGTCCAAGCGGCATATCGGAGTGAGCTTCACCATGATCGATGCTCCGGGTGGCAAACCGGAAACGATCAACTTCAGCATCAGCTGCCCGGCACGCCTGGAGAAGGCTGGGGTCAAGGTGGCTTTCAATACCGACGATCCCATCACCAACTCCCGGCTCTTGCTGCGCTCGGCTGCCCTCGCCGTCCGCGGCGGCATGACGGAAGATGCGGCGCTCAAAGGGCTCACCATCTATCCCGCGGAGATGCTCGACCTGCAGAGCCGGGTGGGCAGTCTCGAGGTGGGCAAGGATGCGGATTTCATCGTTCTCAGCGGAGCCCCGCTCAGCGTGTATTCGCATGTGCTCGAAACCTGGATCGAAGGAGAAAAGGTCTTCGACCGCAGCAATCCTGCGGATCTGCGCTATGCGACGGGCGGTTTCCAGGTACTCGGGCGTTATCCTCCCCAGAGTGGAGGCGCGCAATGAGAGTGCGAAGCTCGTGGGTCGTCCTCATGGCAGCCCTGGCCTTCACGTCTCCGCTGCGAGCGCAAAACATTGCCCTCGTCGCCGACCAGCTCTACACCATGGACACGGGCCCGCAGGGCGGCCCCGGAATGGTGCTCATCCGCGATGGCAAGATCGAGGATGTACGGCCGGGCGCTAATGCTCAGCCGCCCAGGGACTATCAGGTCATCCGTGGCGCTTACGTCACACCCGGGCTAATCGACGCAGATACCACCACCGGCGTTTCCGGCGCTTACAACATACCCGCCGACCAGGATGAGGACGAGTCGACCGACCCGAACACAGCGGATGTGAATGTACGGGATAGCCTGAATCCTGAAGATCTGCTCTACCAATATGTGAATGCGTACGGTGTCACTACACTCCAGGTCACGCCGGGACCTACCAATCCGATCGCCGGGCGCGCGGGTATCTTCAAGACAGCGGGGCCACAGTCTCCCTTCCGCACCGCGGATCAACTGATCGTCCGGCTGAACTCGGGAATGGTATTCAACCTGGGAGAATGGCCCAAGCAGACCTACGGGAAAACCCGCAAAGCTCCAGTCACCCGCATGAAGACAGCGGAGATGATCCGCGACGCCCTGCTTCAGGCCAGGCTATATCAGGAAAAGTGGGACAAGTGGAAACAGGAGGGAAGTGATCTCTCCAAACGGCCTGCCATCGAACCCAAAACGGCGGCGCTGGCCGACGTTGTCACTGGGAAGACTCCGGCCATCTTCAATGCCTACCGCGCGGACGATATCGATACAGCGATCCGCATCGGCACCGAGTTTCACCTGAAGTACATGTTGGCCTCGGTGACCGAGGGCTATCTCATCCGCGACAAAATCAAGCAGGCCGGCGTGCCATGTCTCGTAGGCGCTGTCATGCAGCCGATTGAGAACCTGGAGACTGCGAACGCGAGCTATGAGAATGCTGCATTGCTGCAGCAGGCGGGGATTCCGATCTCTATCATGACCGGCTATGTTGCCTATGTTCCCAAGAGCCGGGTGCTTTTGTTTGAAGCGGCTATCGCCGCAGGCAACGGACTAGGCATGGAACCCGCGTTGCGTGCGATCACCATCTCCCCGGCAAAGATTCTGGGCATCGACGACCGGGTTGGTTCGCTCAGCAAGGGCAAGGATGCCGACGCGGTGGTGTTTGATGGCGACCCCTTCGAATACACCAGCCATGTGCAGCAGGTGTTGGTCCAGGGAGCGGTTACCTACCGCAGACCCTAGGCTCCGAAACAAAACCAGGGGTGCCCCACATCTCGCATAAAACGAGCGGGGACATGGGGCACCTCCAGCTTTGTTGCAATTTGATTTCAGAAAATCAGGACCAAAGCGCTTTCGCGGGGGAATTCTGGTTGATCGGGTAGATGCTACTCGTATTGGAGTTCTCCCCCGGCGTCAGTTGCACCCGTAAAAATTCTGCGATCGACTCCGTCAATTTGCGGGGGTAATCCGTGCGCGCCATGGCGAGAGCCAGACTTCTATTCAGATGATGTCCCTCAATGCGGAACGTTTCGAAGAAACAACTCGGCTCCCGCAAGGCATGCATGGGCAGAATGGAATAGCCAAAACCGGACTCGACCAACCGTTTGATAGCCTCGGTGTCATCCGCTTCCATGCTGACTTCAAGCGTCAAATTGAGTTCTCTGAAAAACTGGTCAATTACACGACGGACATTGCTATGTTTGGGATAAAGCAAGAACGACGCGGCGGCAAGTTCGGAAACTTGCATAGACCGGATGCGGCTGCCCTGAACCTTTTTGACCGATGGACGAATGACCAGAAGCTCCTCGTCAAAGAGCGGAATGATTTTAAGATCCTCTTCGGCCACGGGGAGAGAGATCAGCCCCAGATCAAATCTGCGATCCAGCAGGCCGGCAACAATCTGTTCTGTAACCCCCACAGTGACTCGTAGGTCTGCATCAGGATATTGGCTACGCAAAAGCCGAAGTGGGCCGCCAAGCTGGTAGATAAGTGTCGTCACGCCGGTAGCAAATTGAAATGGGCGCATATCTTTTGAGACGTCACACTCAAATTCCTGCCCTATCTGCTTCATCAGACTCACCACTGCCCGGGCATGTTCAGCCAGACGTTTTGCGGCGGGAGTGGGAACCAGCCGTTTTCCCTGATGGACAAACAGCTCTGCGTGAACTTCGTTGGCAAGGTTGTGAAGTTGGATACTGACGGCCCCTGGAGATAAATGGATTGTCTCCGCCGCACGGGTCATGCTGGAAGAATTCATAACTGCCAGAAACACTTCCAACTGATGTACATCCATGGCTCCCCCTCATTCACAATCTTTAACCCATTCGCCGGGTTGATTGGGATTCTACTCATGCTTTAACTCCGTTGAACGGAATGTTTAATATTTCTCGTTTGACAGGCATGTTGTCCATCAGCCAATGTCCATCGCTAGACGGCCATTTTCCTAAGAAGCTGTCGTTACTCGTACCCGGAAAGAAAACTATGAAGGCCAAGCTGGCGTTAGTATTCATCACCCTACTCTTGTGCCCCGCGTTTTCACACGCGCAGGGACTGGGCAGTATCGTAGGCACGCTGACGGATGCAACCGGAGCTGCCGTCGCTTCTGCGAAAGTGACTGCGACCCAAACCTCGACCGGTTTATCGCGTGAAGCGGTCTCCAACGCGGATGGCTACTTCGTTGTCTCGTCGCTCAGCCCGGCAGACTACAGCGTCAGTATCGAAGCCCCGGGATTCCGTACCGAAAGGCAGGCGGTTACCTTGCTTGCCGATCAAACCCTGACGGTGAATTTGAAACTCCAGCCCGGGGCGACCACACAGACCGTGGTGGTGGAAGGTTACGCCGCGCGCGTTGATACAGCCACCTCCACCCTCGGGCAAGTGGTGGAAACACAGCGCATTGCAGGGCTCCCACTCAACGGCCGCAACGTCGCCCAGCTTATCCTGACGGTGCCAGGCGCCGTGAATGCCCCCAATGGAGGAGCGGATCAAGGCGCGACCAAGACATTCCCGTTAGCGGTAACCTACTCGGCCAACGGCTCCCGCCCCGCCCAGATTAGCTACCAGCTTGACGGCGGCAACTACGTGGACGAATACACCAATGTGAACCAGCCGTTTCCATTTCCTGACGCGCTCGAGGAATTCAGCGTCCAGACCAGCAACTTCTCCGCGCAGTACGGCCAGAACGCGGGTGCTGTCGTCAATGTTGTCACCAAATCCGGGACCAACGCCTTCCACGGGGATGGATTCTGGTTTGTGCGTAATCCGGCGTTTAACGCGCAGAATTTCTTTGCCACCCCTACCACCCGGGACCAAATCAAGCGTAACCAATACGGTGGCACCATCGGGGGGCCCGTCATCCGCGAAAAGCTATTCTTTTTTGCCGGCTATCAGCGAACCGCCTTCCGCAACATCGTTCTGGGTAGCTCAAAGGTGGTGGGGCAGTCTGACATTTCCAACTTCCTAACGGCGCCCAGTGCCAGCTGCCCAACCTGCGGCGGTCCCTTTGGGACCGCGGGCGTCATCGATCCCGCCGTGGCCACGATGATGGGCATCAATCCCACCACTGGCGCTTATTTAGGTTCCTCGGCAAAATATGCGCTGGATGGTCCAATCCCGTCGGGATCGAATCCGACCGCGCCATTCGTCAAGCCGGATATAGAGAACTACGATTCCGGGATGGGGCGCATGGACTATGAGGTCGCGCACAACGACCGGGTCACGGCGCGTTATGAATATGACCGCTTTACCAAGGGTCCGGTCTTTAACCCGCTGGCTCTGGTTGCTTACACCGACGCGACCTTCTCCATCGTGGCCCAGAACGCCTTGCTGCACGAGACCCACATCTTCTCCCCCAATTTCGTCAACGACGCCCGCTTCAGCTATTCGCGGGAGGTGTCGCACCGGGGACCCGCATCGACCGCCGTCAGCGTAGCCGCTTTTGGTGTGCCCCTGCCGTTTCAACCCAAACCGGGGGCCATTCAGGGAATTGGCGTTGCCGGCGGATTTACCATCGGCGACAACCCAACCGGCCTGTTTACCCGCAACAATTTCACCTGGAGCGATGATGTGAGCTGGCTGAAGGGCAATCACGACCTTCGTTTCGGCGGATCGATCGAGCGCTCCCAGGTGGATCTGAACAACCAATTCAATCAGCCGGGAATCTTTGGCTTTGGCACCCAGGACGATTATCTTTTCCCGGGAAAGAAATTTGCTACCTATCAACTGTTTCTTGCTGGGATTCTGACTGATGGCAGCAGTGCCGGGAACGGTTACGCCTTGCAGCAGGGAGCCGGCGAATTCAAGAACAATCGCAATACCTTTTTCGGCATTTACATCCAGGACAACTATCGCGCGACGCGGCGCCTGGTCCTCAATCTGGGCTTTCGTTACGAGCCCGCGCTTGCCTGGCGCGACACCGGGGACCGATTTGCCCAGGTGAACCTCGTCGGTATGGCTGCAAATGTCACCTCGCGCGTCTACCCCAACGCGCCTCCCGGTATATTCTTTTCCAGCGCAAATGGTGTTCCCAGCGATCCCGGAATGCCCAAGAACGCGCTCAACGCCAGCCTGAAAGGTTTTGCCCCGCGTGTGGGCTTTGCCTACGACGTGCAAGGCAACGGCAAGACCAGCATACGCGGAGGGTTTGGCATCTTCTATGACTCGCGGGTGATGGGCATGCTCAGCAACCGGTTTGTGGATGAGTGGCCCTTTAGTCCACAGTTCATCCTTTCGACTGCAGGCAATAGCGCACCCAATGCTTCTTCGACTGCCGGGTCGTTCAGCGATCCACTCTGTACCCAGGCGGCCACCCAGACGATGCTGAAGTGCAACGGGGCCCAGGCAACCAGCTATCCAACCTTCCCCAGTCCTTTTCCTGCGCCGACCAACTTCCCCTATTCTCCACCATTCAATGAGATCGCGGTCTCCTACGATCCAAGCGGCACTTACCACGTGCCAACAGAATATGAGTGGAATCTCACGGTTGAGCGGGAACTAGGCTTCAAATCAGTTGCCCGGCTCACTTATGTCGGCTCAACGAGCATCAACATTCTGGAGACACAAGATCTTAACCCGGGCGCGGTAAACGCCACCGGAAAGGCCAGTACCGGCTCGACGAATCTGTTGGTAAAGTCGGCCAGCGGGGGTAAGTTCGGAACCAACACCTTCTCCACGGTGCAGGCGGATATGAATGATATCCAGGCGAATTACAACTCGCTGCAAGGCTCGTTCGAAAGACGGGTTTCTCACGGAATTACTGCGCTGGTGAACTATACCTACTCCCGGAACCTGGACGATCTGCCGTTCGGGGAAGGGGTTTCTGGTTTTGACACTGGCTATTCCGCGCGTCCGCTAGGCGATCCCTTGAGGCATACGTTTGATTACGGTCCGTCCAGCTTTGATCACACCCACGTATTCACTGCTTCTTACGTCTGGCAAACACCCGGGTTCCAGAACTCGAGCCGCCTGATGCGCACGATCCTGGGTGATTACGAGTTTGCCGGGATTGTTTCCGCAGCCAGCGGCCGTCCCATCACGGTTCTGCAGGGGACTGAGATCTCAGGCACAGGCATTGGCAACGATCGCGCAACGATCACCCCGGGCACCAATCCTTATAGCAAGAATTCCTGTGCCGGTGTCACTGCGTCCTGCGTGAGCTGGATGAATGCGAACGCCTTTCAGCCCACCAAGACGGCAAGTGGAGCGAATAACCCAGCCATCTTTGGCACCTTCGGCAACGTCAGTAAAAATCCCTATCGTTTGCCCAAAACCTCCGATTGGGATGTGATGTTGTCAAAGAACTTCACAGTGACGGAGCGTGTGCGGCTCCAGCTCCGGGGCGAGTATTTCAATGTTCTGAACCATCCGAACTTTGCTCCGGAGAGCATCAGCACGGGAGCGGTCAACAGCACCGATCAAATCAGTGCGTTCGACAAGCTGAATAACAATTCCTCCTTCGGAACCTTCCGGGCCGGCCAGGGAGGGGATCCGCGCATCGCCCAACTCGCGGTAAAGATTCTGTTTTGATAAGAGTTTGAGCGGAGTCCGCCGGGAATCCGCGGCACGGCAGGTTGGCTACACTAGGTAGCATGCTGCGCCGCGGTCTCGTCTGCGCGATGGTTCTTGGCCTTGTTCTGTCTTGCGGCGGATTCCTGGCCGCTGGACAAACACCGGGGCCCAGGCTGGCGGTTACTCTCACGGTGGTTGATGAGGACGGGCTCCCTGTTTCCGATGCCCAGGTCACGCTTTCCATGCCAGGGAGCGGCCCGCTCCACTTGCAAACCGATTACGTCGGCCGTTGCACCTATACCCTCAAGAGCGATCTGCCTTACCAGCTTCGGGTGCAGAAGCCGGGCTTCTATCAGGCTTTCGAAGACCAAACCGAAGCTCGTCGCCAGACCATCGAGGTAAAGCTGGCCCATGAACAGGTCGTACGTCAGGAAGTGAATGTCGTCTCATCCACACTCGGCATCGATACGGAACAAACTTCAGACAAGAGCACCTTCAATACTCCGGAGATCGTCAACATCCCGTATCAAACGTCGCGTGATATCCGCAACCTGCTGCCCTTCACTCCGGGGGTCGTGCAGGATGGGACCGGCCAGATTCATATTGCCGGGTCGGAAACGTACTCTACCCTCGATCTGCTCGACGGGTTCGATATTCGTTCCCCGGTCAGTGGAGTGCTCGCGATGCGCGTCAGCGCGGATGCTGTTCGTTCCATCGATACGGAAACAACCCGTTACCCGGTCAATTTCGGTAAGGCCACAGGAGGTGTCGTGGCTTTCTATACCGGGATGGGAGACAACAAGTTTCGCTTTAACACCACGGATTTCTTCCCTTCGTTTCGCCAGGCCAATGGATTGCGCTTCGACAAATTTGTTCCTCGGTTTACGGTCTCCGGGCCGATCGTGCGCAACCGTGCATGGTTCTTCGATGGCCTTGAACTGGAGTACGACAACATCTACATTCAGGAGCTTCCGTCCAACGCCGATACGAACCATCTGTCGCGCGGCAGCAACCTGGCGAAGGCCCAGGTGAACCTCACCCCCGCGAACATCCTTTCCGCCGGGCTGCTGTTTAACGATTACCACTCTCCGTACGACGGCATCTCTTCGCTGGTACCGCAAGAGAGCACCACGAAGCGGGACACTATCGCATGGCTCCCCTACATCCGTGATCAGCACAGTTTCTCGAACGGAGCACTGCTGCAGGTGGGCGGGGGATTGGTGCACTTCCGCGATAGTTATGAGCCGCATGGAAATAGCCCGTATGAAATGACTCCGGAACTGACCCAGGGCAGCTACTTTGAAAATCTGACCGGGCACTCACAGCGCGAGGAGGCAACGGCAACGCTCTACCTTCCTCCCCGCCACTGGGAAGGCCGCCATGACCTCGAAGCAGGGATCGAGGTTGACCATATCGACTTCGACGACAGTGTTGCGCGCTCCCCGGTGAGCTATCTGCGCGAAGACGGAACGTTGTTGCGACGCAGTACCTTTCCTGCCCAACCCCCATTTACGCGCAATAATTTTGAGACCGGCGCTTATTTTCAGGACCGCTGGCTGGCCCATCCTGGTCTGCTGATAGAACCAGGTCTGCGCTTCGACTGGGACGAAATCATCAGGCGCCCCCTCTTCTCACCACGCCTTGCCGCCACCTGGTCACCGCCCGGTGTGGAGGCGACGACCAAGCTATCGGCGGGGATTGGTCTCTATTACGATCACACACAGTTAGAATATTTGGAGCGTGCCCTGGCGGGGGTGCGCTATGACACGTACTACGCGGCCGATGGTGCCACTCCGGTGAGCGGTCCGCTGGAAACCAACTTTATCGCCAACGACGACTCGCTGAGGGAAGCGCGCACCCTCAATTGGAGCGTCGGTCTGCAGAGGAAGCTTCCTGGCTCGATTTACGCTGGAGTGAATTTTCTTCAGAAGCGAACCTCAGACGGTTTGACTTATGCCAATCAAGCCGGGCAGAGTGCGTTGTCAGGAACCTATCTGCTCACCAATGCGCGGCAGGACCACTATGTCTCCGAGGAGTTTGACCTGAGCCGTACCTTTCGCAACGGATACAGGCTGTTTGCGGCTTATACGCACTCCTCGCTGCGCACCAATGCGGCTCTCGATTATGTGCCCACGGTTTCGCTGCTTGGCCCGCAGGAGAGCGGTCCGCTCTCCTGGGATGTGCCCAACCATGTAGTTTCCTGGGGATGGCTGCCTTTGCTGCTACCGAAATTGAAGAAGAGTTGGGATTTCGTCTACTCCCTGGACTGGCACACCGGTTTTCCATTCAATGCGGTCAATGCCAACCAGCAGGTCGTTGGTGCGGCGGGTTCGCTACGTTTCCCTGACTATCTTTCTTTCAGCCCCGGCCTTGAATGGCGGTTCCACTTCCGGGGCGCTTATTTTGGTCTGCGCGGTATTTTGGAAAACGCCACGAGCAGCAGTAATCCCGCCATAGTAAACAACGTTGTGGACTCCCCAGAGTTTCGAGCCTTCAGCGAGTTTCCAGGCAGAGCGCTGACGGCACGCATCCGGCTGATCAGTTCCAGGTAAAACACCGCAGATCCCACGGCTTCGCTCGGGATGGCACATCTTTTTGGGATTGGAATGTTGGTACCCAAACAGATGTGTCATCCTGACCGGAGCGTACCCGGATTTCCTGCCACGCTGCTCCGGACAAGGCCCCGTGTGCGCCCTTCCGTAAAGAAGGGCGCATGAAGTGCACCAACGCCACCAATGTCAACAGGAAATCCGGGGTAGCGTAGTGGAGGGACCTGCTGTTTTGCACCATCCCAATCGCCACTCCTTATGAAAGCACCGCCCTCCCCTTTGTCATCTCGAGCGGAGCCGAGGGATCTGCGGTTTTCTCGGATGCCCACGGCTCCTAAAGTGGGTATATTTCCGATCATGAAGGAAAGCTTGATTGTCTGCATCATCCTATTGTTGGCGTCTGCAGCCCACGCGCAGTCCTGCGAGAGACTTACGAAAGTAGCTTCCCCGGGAGTCTCCATCACGCTCGCCCGCGTGACCAGCAGCGCAAAAGACATTTCTGGCCTGCCCCCTTTCTGCCGGGTTGCCGCAACACTCAAACCTACCAGCGACTCGGAAATAGGAATCGAAGTATGGCTCCCAGTCACCGGATGGAACGGCAAATTCCTCGCCGTCGGCAGCGGCGGCTGGGGAGGCTCCATCGACTACGCTGCATTGGCCAAGGCACTGCGAAGTGGCTACGCCACCAGCGCCACCGACGACGGCCATACCGGCAGTAGTGCCCGCTTCATCATGGGCCATCCGGAGAAATTCGTTGACTTCGCCTATCGGGCTGAGCATCTGATGACGATCGAGGCGAAGAACCTCATCAAAGCCTTCTATGGGAGCGACCCGCACTACTCCTACTGGGATGGCTGCTCCGGGGGTGGGCGCGAGGGCCTCCTGCAGGCGGCCCGTTATCCCGACGAGTATGATGGCATCATTGTCGGCGACCCGGCCAACATCCGCCGAAATGCCTGGGCTCTATGGCTGGCAAACCAAACCTTCAAGGATCCGGCCGCCTATATCCCGCCCAGCAAATATCCGATGATCCATCGGGCCGTGCTCGATGCCTGCGACGCAAGCGATGGACTGAAAGACGGACTCATCCAAAACCCGGAGACCTGCCATATTGATTTCAAGGTGTTGGCGTGCAAGGCTGGCGACGCGCCCGATTGCCTTACCCCACGCCAGGTCCAGAGCGCGCAAACCATGATCAGTCCCGCCGTGGATGCCAAGGGTAACATCCTGTTCGAACGCCTGGAGCCCGGCACCGAGCTCCGCTGGGCGCGTCTCGCCGGCGGACCACAGCCGGCCGAGCTGTTTCTCGACCAGTTCCGCTATGTTGTCTATCACGATCCGAATTGGGATTGGCGTAGCTTCGACCTCGACCGCGATGCCGCAAAGGCGAATGCAATCGATAAAGACGTCGACGAGTTAGATCCAAATCTTGCGGCGTTCGCGAAGCGCGGAGGCAAGTTGCTGCTCTATCACGGCTGGGCAGACCAGCAGGTCGCACCCGGCTCTACCGTTGATTTTTACAAACAGGCCGTCGAGCAGAGCGGCGTTCCCGCAGGTGCTTCCAACTGGATCCGGCTCTTTATGGTGCCGGGCATGGGACACTGCTCGGGTGGCGAAGGCCCTGACACTTTCGACAAGATGACCGTCATCGAACAGTGGGTCGAACAGGGAAAAGCGCCGGACAGTATCATCGCTACTCATCAGACGGAAGGGAAGGCCGACCGTAGCCGGCCCCTTTGCCCCTACCCGCAAATCGCACGTTATAAAGGCAGCGGCAGCGTCGACCAGGCATCGAACTTTTCCTGCAGTTCTTTGCCGTAATCGACACTACCGAAGCCAGGCTACTGTTGGTGCAACGTCCAGGACTGCGCCCCCGTTCCATTGCAATCGTACTGCTGCAATTGAAGGAGTACCGCCGATGACGCGTTGGGAACATCGAGGCATTTGCCGCTGTTGCGACCGACAAACTTGTAGGCGCCATTTCCCAGTGCTACCGGCATCCACTGCTGGTTGGTTTGTCCCACATAGGTCCATATTTGAATCTTTATCCCGTCAGCGGTGGACCATGGTCCTCCGGTGATGTCCCAGACAAGATTCTGACCCGCCTTCGTCAAGGCATTGCGATTGACTACCCGGAAGTACCCGCTGTCGGTTGCCTGGAATTGCCATTCCTCGTTTGCTGTTGCAGAGCCGCAGGTGTTCTGCTGCACGGTGGTCCCATTGGTATAGCCCGAGCCATTGGCATTGACGCAAAGAGTACTGTTTGAGTTCACGACCGTGTACCAGGCGGTCGAAGAGATACCGGAAGCCGTCCCTCCTCCAGAGCCTGACCCACTACCCGAACCTGATCCACTACCCGAACCTGATCCACTACCGGAACCTGACCCGCTACCGGAACCTGAGCTTCCCGCGGATGAGGGAGTGCCGATAACCTGTCCATTCGAGCTGACCTTGGACAACCATGTTGAGTACTGGCTGTTCTCCATCGCGTATGTGATGGGGTTTGAGGAGATCGACTGGTTGGTGGAATAGTACCCGCTATTGTTCGGGAAATACTCGTCGTTCCGGTATCCGTCCCAGGAGCATCGCGACGCCCAGCACATCCAGCCCACGCTGTTGTTGTACATGTTGTTGTTATACATAGAACCGTTTGCGACATTGCTTCCGTAGACATCGTAGAGAGTGAGTCCCACGTTTTGCGAAGGGATTTTTGTTCCATTCGAAAGCAGACCGCTGGAGATTACGGTGTTGTTATACGCCGCGTTATCGTGCCCGTTTCCGAACTCGATTCCCATGTTCACCGTGCCCACGAATTGATTGTTGTACACGTTGTTAAAGGCCGAAGCGTTCTGAACCGTATCGCTCCCGGTCCCATCCGTGGTAAAGCCGCCCCCGTTAAAGTTATCAACCGGAGGATTGTACGGGTATGCACCCTGGACATAGTTGTCGTGGATTTCAGCCGGGCTGCTCGACGTGCCGCCGGCTTGGTACATGCTGATGTTTTCGTTCACCAGGCTTTGGTAGGGATAGTTAATGATTTCGTTCCAGGCGATCCTCATGCCGGGCACAGCGTTCACGTTGCTGATCTGGAAGGCATGCGCCCAATTCCAGTTACTTTCTCCTGCCAGGTAGCCGTTGCTCCCATTGCTTTCCATGCCGACGATGTTACGGCCGCGGTTATTCAGGATCGTAATCGTCTGGGTGCCGTTGCGATTTCCCGCATAACCGCGAACCCAGACTCCAAAACGAACATTTTCAAAGTAACAATTTTCTACCGTAAGCAGGGCAGGGTTCTGCGCCGATACAAATATGCCGTTCGACTGCCCGCTGACGTTCGGATTGACCCCTAGTCCCATCACATTCTTAACCGTGAGATTGTTTCCGGAAACAGGGTCGGAGATGAGGTCGTTGGGGCCGGTCACGTAAGAATTCTGGATTACGACCGCGGCCGTGGTGGAAATTGTTACCGCAGGCGTCTTCGGATTCGTGCTTTTCCAATTGCCCGAATAGGTGCCCCCCTGGGTGATCGTTATAGGACCGCTCCATTGGATATTGCCTAAGGAGCTGGTGACGGAGGTAGAGGCAGTGTGGCCTTGATAGCTGGCGGTAACGCCGACATTTCCCGAAGCTATTCCGGACACAAGTCCACTCCCGGAGACACTAACCAGCCGCGGATCGGCGGTGCTCCAGGTAACGCCACTGGTGATATTGCTGGAGGAGCCATTGGAAAAAGTAGCGGTAACGGTGAGCTGCGTTGTGCCGCCTATATTCACTGCAGGTGCGCTGGGTGTTATGGCAAGGGAACTGACGGTCTGCGCGTGGCCACGCGAGGGTTGTAAAACGAAGCAGGCTAGCAGGAGCAAGTAGCAGGTGGCTTGCAGAGGAGATGTGGCCAGAAACGCGTAGCGTTTCAGCCTGTCGGGGGCGAAAGATTTCATGAATGTCCTCTCAATAAAAAAGTCGAGTTCAGTCGATACACTCCTCCTGTAGGGGCGCTGGGGATGCTGCGGGCAGGCACGTGCGTGTGACCTGCGGGCGCATGTTCAGAGCCCCGCTCGGGGGAGACGGTCGGGTTATTTAGAGGCAGGTATGGAAAAAGGACCGCGCGGACTGAGGAAGCGTGAAGGTGCGTGCCTGTACGCTGAATCGTCAGTGACGCGTTCGCAATCGCCCTGGGGAGTTGTCCCGGACATCCCGGGAAGTGCGCTGCGGATATGTATGTGTCTTCGAGGACTATAACGACAGTCGGTTGCTATGCGCAACCCCTGAACCAATTAAAAGGTTGCTTTTGTCTAATAATTCAAATGATCAGAAAAAGAGCGGGCAGAGTCTACCAGATCTGACAAACAATCGCGCGATGTCTGTAGCGAAAAGAAACAAAAGTAACTACATTTCGCGCGCTGGTAATGTGTGCGTCACGCTTGGAGATGATCTGCAGCAGAGCACATCAGATTATCGCAGGCCACGCGCGCCCCGCGGATTGCGCGGGTTTCCGCAGAGCATGTGCGCGAACACCCAAGTCACAATCGGCGACCGTAGCTTTGTGGATTGATCTCTTCGGTAACTTGATCGTGTTCATTGATGAGAGGAGCCGAGATATTCGACGCGTAAGGGTCTGCGTGAGGACTCCAGAATTTGGGAAGACCGAGGGGCGCACCGCAGATCCCTCCACTACGCTCCCCCGGATTTCCTGTGGAACTTAGTGGCGTTGATGCACTTCATTCGCCTTTCCCTTACAGAAAGGCGCACACGCAGCCTTGTCCAGCGCAGCGTGGCAGGAAATCCGGGTACGCTCCGGTCGGGATGACAATTTTGTTTGGGAGTGCTAAGTGTAGTTCCCAAAATGAATTGTCATCCCGACCGGAGCGTAGCGTAGTGGAGGGATCTGCGGTGCGCCCCTCGGCCTTCCCAAATTCCGCAGTTCTCACGCAGACACTATGACTCCTCACACTTCTTATTCCTTACTCTCCGGCGCCCGGACATTGAATCCATCCAGAATGAGCGATAGGCAATAAGCGATCCGTGTTACTGGTCGCCGTCCTGGAAATGTTTTTCGCCAGGACTGCAACAGAATCACGGGTACCCCATCCTTCGCAAGTTGATTTTCCCGATGCCGATCGCTACGTCCTGCTGCTCTGAACAGCACACACCGTAGTGTGTCCAGAACCCCTTAACATGTCGCAGCCTTGGACGAGCGTTTGCTCGAGCAGACCCTAAATCGGACCAAAACCTTATTTTGGAGGCGTCTAGGCTGTGCGGTCCCAGGCCACCTTCGGGCCTTTGGACACCTGCCCGGCACCTGAACAATCTTGCTAACACGAAAGGGTTACGACGAGTAGGTATCTTACGCCCGTATCTTCCGGTTACTACAGGCTGCCCGGCTTAGCGAAAACATTTCGATTTCCCCCATAGGCTGCCTTACTCTGCTGATCAAGGATACCCGTTGGAAGTCGCTCCGTGTTCGTTGCGGGCGCGACGGCTTGAGAGTATCCCGCCTATACCATCCCCCTGAAAAAACTTTGATTGGCGGAGCCTGTTATTCCAGGCTCACGCCGAAGCAGGTCACATTGAGCTTTGGTCGCACAGGGGTAGTTATTGTCGGTGGGGGCCCAGGGGGACTGGCGCCTTTACTCGCGGCGCATAGACACGGGCGTCTCGCTGACTTGTTAAAAGAAGGCGTCACCATAGTGGAGCAGGGAGGCGCTGTCGGAGCCGGAACCATCGGCCATTGGTGCATTAACTCCGACAGTACCGGTTTCACCTTCGCCGACTGCCTTGCAGGACCGCCCGATAGCGAGCTTGCATCCCTCCGAAACCATCCTATTACTAGAGAGTTCGTGGAAGCAGGAAACGGCACGGTTCCCTTGCGCCGCGCGGGCGAATTTCTGGCCTTGGTCGGACGGGCAATGAACGACGTCATTGCGTCCTCGCCGAACGGCAATGTCCTCAAAAAGCACCGGGCACTGTCGACCCAACGCACGCGCACGGGTTGGTTGACGCGCGTCCAGGACGTTGAGACCGGATACGAGAGAAGCATTGAATCCCGCGATGTAGTGCTTGCCACGGGCGCCTCCCAGCCGGCAGAACGGCTTAGGGGTGAGAGAGTGGCTGGGGTCAACCTGGTTGAGCGATGTGGTCAGCGACTGTTGCAATCCGGCGACGTTCTCAGTACGACCGGTTTCGCATCCGTCGCGGCCAGTCTCGCCTCGCTGGGCCGGCCTCCGCGCGTTGTGGTGATTGGCGGTTCCACCAGCGCAGCGGCAGTGTCACACGCTCTGTTGAACCGTATGCCCGGGGTCACGTTTGGCCCGGGTGGGGTGACGATCCTGCACCGGCGGCCGTTGCGGATTTTCTATCCCAGCGTGGAAGAAGCGCTTGCCGAGGGATACACGGAATTTGGATCCGATGACATCTGCCCCGTCAGCGGGCGCGTGTTCCGCCTGGGTGGATTCAGGTTGGACTCGAGAGAGTTGATCATGCGTGCTCGCGGCATCGGCGGACGGCCGGCTGAACCGCGCTTGCACTTACATCGCCTCGACGTCGATCATGCGGCTTCTCTGGCGCTGCTCGACAATGCGGATCTTGTGATTGCCGCGATGGGTTATCGCCCTCGCGCACTGCCCGTATTCGATCAGGCGGGCAGTCCAGTGCTCCTGCAATCGGAAACCGGGAATCAGGCACGGCTTGTCGATAATCACTGCCAGGTAATGGATGCCAACGGTGAGCCGCTACCGCACTTATTCGCGATTGGCTTAGCGGCGGGCTTTCTTCCCTATGGAAAACTCGGCGGCGAACCAAGCTTCAGGGGACAGGCAAATGGCCTGTGGCTCTGGCAGAGCGACGTTGGCGGCATGATTGTCGATGCCATTTTGGCTCCTCGTCTTAGCGAGGAGGACCTGATGGAATCTTTCGACCTCTCGCGTGTGGAACAGGTGAACGCGCCACAGGAGCTCGAGGTATGAAGATCCCAATGGTTCGTCCTGCACCGCCGCAACTCTCGCTCGCCGTCGCTGAATTACGGTCGCTCGAGGAGTCTGGAGTCTTCACCAATTTCGGTCCGGTCAATACGCTCTTTGAACGGGAGATGCTCGACCGCTTCTTCGGTGGCCAGGGCGCTTGCATGACTGTTTGCAATGCGACCATCGGTCTCATGCTGGCCATCAAGGAAACCGTCGGCGACGTTGCTCCCGGGCAGTTTGCCTTGATGCCGGCCTTCACCTTCGCCGCCGCAGCGCATGCGGCGCTCTGGTGTGGCCTCACGCCGCTCTTCTGCGACATTGATCCCAGAAATTGGGCGGCCGATCCTGAAGCCGAATCAGCCTTGCTGGCGCGTTATGCAGGCAGGATCGCCGTCGTGATGCCCTATGCGACATTTGGCTATCCGATCGATCTGGAGCGCTACCACGCAGTCGCCAACAAGCTCGGCGTCCCGGTTGTGGTGGATGCCGCAGCCTCGCTGGGTACGTTTGACGGGCAGGGTCGGGGGTTTGGCACTGGCTTTTCCGGAAGTGTCGTGTATTCCATGCACGCCACCAAATCCTTTGCTGTTGGAGAGGCGGGATTAATCTACAGCGCGGATCCGGATCGCATTGCAAAGCTGCGCATCATGAGCAGTTTCGGTTTCGGTGAGCCACGCTCGGCAACGATGCCTGGCTTGAACGCCAAACTAAGCGAAGTGAACGCGTTGATCGGCCGCTTGCGCCTTGCCGATTATGACTGCATTACTTCGCAGCGCGCCTCCTTGCTCAACCGCTATCGTGCCGCGCTGCCTGAATTGGACTTTCAACAGGTCGCGCCGGGTATCCAGGCGCATCAATTTGTACCCGCCTTGTTGCCGTCTGCGTTGAGTGGACGCAAGGCTGCGATTCGGGCGGAGTTAGAAAATCGGGGCATCACGACGGGAGCTTATTTCAGCCCTCATTTACTCGAGCAGTCATACTTCCGCAAAATGTGCCCGGCAACCCCGGTGCCCGTCTGCGATGATGTCTCCGCGAGGATGATGAGCTTGCCTCTCTACGACACCATGACTCCGCAAGAAGTTGACTACGTGGTTGAAAGCCTTCGCGCCGTAATCAGTGACATGGAGCCGCTTATGCCGTCTCATGGCGAGCACCATGCGCCGATGGTCTACGCAGGCGCCAGCCATGCAAGCGCGCGAGCTAGCGCTAAGTAGGATCGAACTCGATAGAAGTACACAGATTAGTTAAGAAGGTAGGCCATGAACACCTCCACTGCCCGGTGCGCCATAGTATTTAAAGCTTATGCCTGGGATCCGTTTATTGAACGACAGGCACGTAGGATGGCTGAGGCTGCGGGCGGACTCGATTTTTGCATCCTGGTCGATGAGACGAACGGACCAGTCGGGCCGATACCATTCGACCGTGTCGTCCGTTTCACTTGCGCTGATCTTGAAGCGGGTGGTCTGGCCATGCGCTTCGGGGTGGGTGGGGTGCTGTGGTGGAATCCGGACTACGCGCACTATCAGTTTCTGACTGAGTGTCCGAACTACGAAAATTACCTGTTCATCGAGTACGACTGCGTCGTGCAATGCTCGCTCGAGAAGTTTGTCGCTAGTGCAGTGTCGCGCGGCGCCGATCTGATTTCACTGCCGATTTTGCGGCCCCTCGACCTGTGGCATTGGACGCCGTATCAGCGCGATGTTTACCCGGCCAAAGAGGCCAAACTCGCTTTGCTCAACGTTTGCTTTCATTCCGCGGCCGCGCTGAAGATGTTGCATCAGCGGCGGCTTGCGATGAAGGCCGATCCCACCCTTCGTGCGTGGCCCAGCAGTGAACTTTTTGTTCCTAGCGAGGTCGTGCGCGCGGGAATGAACTGGCTATCGCTCGCCGAGTTTGGCGACGTCTCTCGCTATGACTGGTTCCCGCCGACCCTGGAAGAGGATTTGGCGCCATCCTATGGCGATACTTTTCTCCACCCGGTCCTCGACCGGCGACGCTACGTCGCTTCGATTCTGCATAACCGCGGCTCGCTCGCGCCTGGCGAACTGGAGCGTTCACTCGCCCGTTTCAGTCGCGAGGAATACGCGAAGCTTATCTGGCCGGCAGCCCGCCAGGGAGCAGTGAGACGGATACGGCACAAGCTGATTCAATGGCGAATGCAGATGGCCATGTCGATGTCTCTCTAATCCTTTCTTTAACCTCTGCCGATTCTTTAACGTCATCTTTAGATATCTGGCGCAAGCCATTGATATCATAGTCATTACTGCTCTCTACCGGGGCGCCGATCGCGCGACGGCGATTCCTCGGACTTTCGTTCGGGTACTTGCCGCTAACCGCGCAATAAAAGTGATAGAGAACGCCTTCGTGGGTGACCACGGAAGGTTTGTGGGCGAAGGTCTCATCGATCGTTCCGGGAGCGCCGGTGTCGATCAGCACTCCTGGAACCTTGACGAACGAGTACGGGTTGGCACCGAGAGCGAGCAACTCGCAGGCGCGGCCGGGGCGTTCATAGCGAAAGCCGTAATAGAACATGGCAAACTCGCGGCCGTTTTGTACCACGAAGGGATTCGAAGCAAAGCGGCTGTCGCGCGCGTCCGGTGTCGGCGGTTGCGTTGCGGAAATTGGGTTTGCTGCAGGGTAGGTTGCGCTGCCACGCGAACCGTTGGAGAGGATGGGATTTCCTTTGTAACGGACCCAGCTCTTGAGATCGGTAGAAGTCGCGACCCCGGTTTGTTCGCGCCACCCTCCGCCTTCGCTTGCGGGAAGTGTATCCGTCTTGGCGTTGTAGTAAAGGTAGTAGGTTCCGTGGTCGAGCATAAGATCCGGGCGGTACAGACCGCCATGCTCCCAGGGAGCCCCGTCCTGCGGCAGCAGGATAGGATCGCTGAGCTGCCAGTGGAGAAGGTCTTCTGAAGTGGCCAGGCCGATCACTGCTGCACCTTCCTCGTAACCGGCGCTGGGATATGCATTCCACGCGCCGATATATTTGCCCCCGACCTTAATCGCTTCGCCACGGGAGCGGATCCGCTTGTCACGAAGAATCGAACTCAGAGCGAGGTTGTATTTCGTGTAGTGTGAGGCGGGATCGCGCGGCGCTACCAACGCGGTGCGCGTCCAGTGGATCAGATCGTGTGAGGTGGCGAGGCCGGTCTGGTAGCCGACGCCGTCCCAACCGATATAAAGCATCTGGAAAGCTCCATTGGCGTAGAAAACGATGGGATCATCAATACTGCGCTGATCGAAATCGCCTTTACGGCCAGTAGCGGAGAGGATGAGTTTTGGGTATTTGTATGGAGTGCGGAAGGGCGCAGCCTGGTCCGCAAAAGCGGTCGCGATATGTGGCGCAAGCGTGGCCCCGGCGCCGACGATGGTGGAATTGCGCAGCAAGCTGCGCCTGGTCCAATTCATGCTTTCCCTACACCCACTAAAAACCATGAAGGTTACTGTATTCTGAGCGTATCCAGTTGTCGACAGCTCGTGGCCACTGGTGTACATTGGGTTTATCCCGGAACCGGCAGATTACGTCGCTGATGAAGCAGCCTGTCAAAATCCTGCAGAGCATGAGGGCCGGTCGATTCGGCGATCTGACCGTACTTGGAAGCCAGTATGTTGACCGGAACAGAGTAAGCCACTGGTGCTGTGCCGTTTGGTCGGAGCAGAACCCGGATGTTCAAACCTATTGGATTTCCGCAGCGGACCTGCCGGAAAATCTGACCGGAAAGCATAGGGAAGCTGTCCTGCAGGCCATCAGAATGTGGGAATCTTCTTCTCCCGCATTGCGGCGAACCTAAAGCACCTTCTTTCGCGGGCTCTTCAGGCTTTTGAAGGGGACGGCCTTCAGGCCGTCCGCTACCGTCAAGACAATTGCGGCTTTAGTCGCTGAGGGAATGGTTTCTTTCCTGGAAAGAATTCCCTCAGAAGAAAAAGTCTGCGGTGCGCCCCTCGGCCTTCCCAAATTCTGAAGTTCTCACGCAGACTCTTCAGCCCATCGAGGATTATGTACGAGCTGAAGCTCGTTCCCTTCATGGATTCGCCCTGCTCAACCAGGAATCTTCCGCACAGCCTCTTCGATGTATCGATTCAAGTGTTGTTGCGCCAGGCGCAGGGGCGCCTTGGACTTCTGCAGTCTGGATGTAAAGAAAGCGCCTTCCAACAAAGAGATGACTAACGTCGCGAACGCTTCCGGGTCTACCAGACCACGGATCTCCGCCGTTTTTTGACCCTGCTCGATTATCTGCTTGAGCAGCGCGACCCATGCAGCGAGAGCCTCTTGCGCCTTGTGGTAAAGAGCTGGATTGCCGTCGTCGGCGTCGATCGTCGTGTTGAGCAACGGGCATCCACCAGCGAAGGGAGGCTTGCGAACAAAATTGTCAATATGCAGTTGCAGCTTCTCAATGCTTCCGGATACCTGATCCAGGTTGCCGGTGCGTGCCTTGCAGCTCTCTGCCCACGCGCTGTCAAAGGCTTCGGATGCCAACTCTTCTTTGCTGGTGAAATGGGTGTAGAGACTGCCTTTCTCCAGACCGGTCGCCGCGCTGATGTCGTGCATGGAACAGCCGTTGAACCCCTTTTTGTTGAACAAAGGAGCTGCCTTTTCGATAATTTTCCTGCGCGTTAGTTCACCCTTGCGCATGGGCCGCGTCTCCAACAATCCCGTCGTTCACGAATGAAAAACGGGAGCAGCAGTGTTCCACTTCGCTCCCGTCCGGCTTCCTTGGTCCTAAATTACCAGGGCAATTCCTGGCCAAGGTGAATGAATCGGCCGTTAGGACCGTCGGGACCTAGCAGTGCCAGGTCGACACTGGTCTGGGCGCCTTCGGGGATCTCCATGGGAGCCTGGTCTGTGCCCATTTCCGTCTTAACCCAACCCGGATGCGCCGAATTCACTTTGATCTTGGTGTCTTTGAGCTCTGCTGCGAGATGAATCGTGAAGGCATTGAGAGCCGCTTTCGATGCGTCATACGCGAACACCTTGAAACCCGCAATCGGGCTTTTCGGATCGGCATGAAGAGTCAACGAGCCAAGCACGCTCGAAAGGTTTACGATACGACCGGCCTCGCTCTTTTTCAGCAATGGGAGGAGCGATCGCGTCACTGCGATGACCGCAAACAAGTTTGTACCGAAAACCTTTTGCAGTTCCTCTTCCGTCGTGTTGATGGTCTTGGGAACAAAACCGTCCTGTGGTCCGACGCCTGCATTGTTCACCAGAATATCGAGTTTTCCGAACTTGTCGCCGATTGTCTTGGCTGCAGCTTCGCGATCCTGCGCGTTGGTTACGTCAAGCTTGAGGGGAACCGCCTCGACCCCATCCGTCTTAAGCTTCGAAGCAGTTTCTTCAGCGGACTTTAGAGTCCGCGCAGCAACAATGACCGTCACGCCTTTTTTCCCTAGCTGACGAGCTGTTTCAAAACCGATTCCCCGATTGGCGCCAGTGACCAGCGCGATTTTCTTGTCAGTTGCCATGTTGATTCATCTCCTACGTAAGAGATGTACTTTGCCGGAGGGAGGATTCGTTAAAATCTGACCGTTCGGAAGTTTATTTTGACCCGCTCCCCTCCTGGCCTTCTCCCACAAAAGATTCCTGACTCTACCAACACACAACCGCGGAGCGTACAACTAGAAGTTTCCCCCTGTCACGCAAGAAGTATGGCGAACTACGCCAGAACCCGTATGCTCACTAACAAGCGGCGATTCTCCAAGAACCTCTTGATCGATTCCTTCGGGGGAGGGACTTTATCAACGGGCACGCGGAGAATCGCTGTTGTTGCTTGATCACTGATTTGAGGTAATTGAGATGGCCCCGTTTACGACTGAAGAGACACTGCATGAGTACCTCAGGCGGTACCTCGACAGAATCTCCAAATCCAAGGCGCGAGGGCTTGTCGAACAGAAGGACATTCCGGAAAGAGACGTTGTCACCGGCTTTCCGGAATTGATCACTGCCCTGGAAAAGTAAAGCCCAGCAAACAGTAGATCTCACGCACCATTCGCCTTCAAGTCCGTCGACGCACCGGGTTCCTGCGGCGTCTGATAGACGCCGTTGCTCACTTGCGCGGGATGAAGAAAATGATTCCGAGGATGTGGAATGTGTTCCAGAGACTCAATCGACATGCCCACAAGTGGTTCGGCCAATAGCTCGATGGCCCTGCAGACCAGCTGATTGCCCTCGCCCAGAGTGAGCACAAACCCGGAACCCTGCGGACCATTCTGCGTGGATAGCAAAGTAACTGCCAGGCAGTATTCCGATGTCGCGTGGATAGAGTCGGTACCCCGCGCCCGGCGGCAATTTGAAGCGGGCGTCATAAGTTGAGACACGCTTTATTTTGTATTCAGGCATAACCTACATTACACGCGATGGATCATCAGAGGCTCGGGCACTACAATAAGGTACTGTGGCTGCCGACCGGCGCACCTTCTTGAAAATGATTGCGTATCTCGGATCGCAGCGCCTGCTTCCAACGCGGCTTGCCGTCGCTGATTCGATAACCCACCCACAAAGAATTAATAAAACATTATTGGATAGGAATCAGATGTCTCGCAAGCAACCCCGCGGACGGGTAAGAGTTGGCAACGGGACCGTGCTGGCTGACGATGGATCTCTGCTGCGCATGGTCCATAGCTATGTTCACGATCACTTCCTGCCTTACTACACGGATGTCAACTGGTGGAGAGCGATGCGCGATGTGGGGCACTTCAACACGGTTCGCGTAATGGCTTTCCTTGGTTCCTGGCCGAAGAGCACGCAAGTCATGGATCTCAAGACTCTGCTTCCGCGTCTCGACGGCATGGTTGACCTGGCGAGGAGCGAAGGGCTGTATCTGCTGATTGATAACCACTCGGAATGCTGCGGCAACCAGGATGTTCCCAACGACACCGTCTTCTGGAAGGCGGTCGCCCCGCGATACAAAGACCACACCCACGTCTTTTACGAGTTGAAGAATGAACCCTGGCAATACAGCGGGCTGACGGAATATGAACGAACGATGTATGGAGTGATGCGACCGCTCGCCCCGGACACGCATATCATCCTTTGGACGATAGAAAACCTCATCCATTTGGCTGATCCTCTCGCCCTTATCCGGTCTTTTCCGGAGGTTGACTACAGCAAAGCGTCGGTCGGTTTTCATCCCTATGCCACCTACCGAACCCGAAATAAGGTGTGCGACGCTGTGGGCCTGTCATCTCTTGGCTGCGAACCACGGACCCAGCAACTACTCAAGCTGATTGAGACATTGAAGTCCGCATACCCAACGGTGATGACCGAGATTGCGCCTAACGCCGCCGGAGCTCCGGATAGCGGATTCCTCATGACGATGGAGAAAATGGGCGTCAGCTGGGCTTACCTGAATTCCCAGGGTTTCACCGACGCCAGCGATGGGAAAATGTATGGGGAGACGGCGGCCGACAGGATTTCCATATTGTGGCCAAAAGACGGGCCAGCCTGAAGGAAACCACAGATCGACCTTGCCAGGTTGGCAACAACCACGGTGCTGGCATAAGATAAGGGTAAGGAAGTACACGTTCCCCCTGAAGTACTCTGCCTTCCCTGATACCCCCCCAAGAAGTGCAGATCGGCCCCTGTTAGGTACTCCAATGCGGAGGCCCCGATGAGTATTCGGCCACTAATTTTTTTCCCGGAAGAGCTGCACTCCACGCCTGCTGACAGCAAGCGTTTCGGTGGAATTGCAGACAATCGGGCACATCTTCTAGAACTGCGCACCGAGTCGGGGGTAGTTTACGTTTGCCCGTCGCGCTGGGAGCGTATTCGCCTGCGCTGGGCTTTTCGCCACTTTTATGTTCTTCCACCCCAGGTGTTGAGCCGTCGCAACCAGCTCCTGATCGAGAAACTCTCCCAGTCGGCCCTGGTGACGCCAGCTCTCCCGGTGGCAAGGGAGGCAATCTTCGGTGTAGTCGAGAGGGCGCGTACCAAGTCGGCGGACGCCCGTCGTGTCATCCCGATGCGACCGCCCGCACCTGGTCCTCAACTCGCGACCGCCAGCGTGACATCTGTCTCCGCGGTTGCGGCAAAATACGGGGCTACGAAGGCGCGCGATGGCGGTTTCCGGCAATGGAGAGCTTTGGGCCTGCTGGCTGCCGCTTGTCTTGTGGTGGTCCTGGCGCGGATTTCCGGCGTTTTTCTGGGTCCGAAGACCCCGACGATGAAGAGCGCTCCAGTGTTATCCCAGCCAACCGGGCAAGCTGCGGCTCACGTGTCACCGCCGGTCGTGCTGTCACGGGTTGTTGCAAAACCAACTCGCCCGGTCCAGCCGCCGGTGCCCAAACCAACATTGCTTGCCCAAGCGTCCAGGCCGCCGGCGAGTGTTCCGGAGCCACCGATCGTAGAAACCATCTCCGCAGTTCCGCACGTCGAGGCACAGATTGCCCCTTCAGCGGCCTTGGCGGAGCCACTCTTTGTCGCGAGTCTTCCCCAGGGGCACTTGGTGGAACCGGTCGTGTCAGACCCTAATCTGGTGGGAGAGCTGCACCTAAAAGCATTGATTGGCGCCGACGGCGCGGTCAAAGACGTGACGGTCGTGAGTGGCAACCCCAAATTGGCGGAAGCCGGAATGCGTGCGGTCCGCCGCTGGCATTACCCTCAGTACCAGGCTCTGGGCCGTCAGGGCGAAGGAGAGGCGCTCATCCGGATGAATTTCTTCGGCGAGGACGCCGTTTCGATCTCCGCGGACGCCAGATAGTCCATATTGCATAGGTATACTGGTGCCTTGTCGCCCTCGGGAAAACATCCCAGGCAGTTGCTCTGCGTGCTCGCAGCGCTCGCGTGCTGCTGGGGCGCCTCGCTCAATGCGCAATCGCTGGACCCCGCGCTGCCCAAGGCTCCCGCCGATGTAAAGCCGGGCAGTATCACTTACGAGGACGTCCCGTATCCGTATCCAGTGATGTTTTTGCCGCTGACCGTCTATGGCCAGGACGTGCGTATGGCTTACATGGACGTTCCGCCCTCGGGCCGGCCGAACGGCCACACCGTGGTGCTGCTGCACGGGATGAACTTCGGCGGTTTTTACTGGGGCGGCCCGATTGAGGCCCTGCGCAAAGAAGGCTTTCGCGTCGTCGTGCCCGATCAAATTGGCTTCGGCCGCTCCTCCAAACCCGTCATCCCTTACAACTTCCACGATATGGCGTTGAACACGCGCACCCTGCTGCAATCGCTCGGCATTGCTCGAGCGGCCATCGTGGGCCACTCCATGGGCGGGATGCTGGCGGCCCGGTTTAGCGCTTCCTATCCGGATATGACCGAGCGAGCCGTACTCTACGATCCCATCGGCCTGACTGACGTACGTTGGAGCCAGCCGTGGCACAGCGCGGAAGACGCCTACAAAACGACTTTGGGGCGAAGCCGGGATGAGGCGTGGCAGGCTGCCTACGCCAATATTCAGCGCTACTTCCCGGGTGCCTGGAAACCGGAATACGAGCAGTATGTGCGCATACTTTACGCCCCCACGCTGAGCGGTGATTGGCCCCGGATGGCCATGGTCCGCACCATCTGCCAGCAGATCACGTATCTCGACCCGGTCGTAGATGACTGGGCGCATATCAAAGCGAAGACGCTGGTCTTAGGAGGCGAGCTGGATGGCCAGAATTTCCCTACGTTGGCCAAGCACATCGCTGACACCATACCCGGCGCCGAGCTGGTGATTATTCCAAAGGTCGGCCACGTACCCCACATCCAGGTGCCGGAGACCTTCAATCGGGAATTGCTGAAGTTCCTGGAGTCGGATTCCAGTCTCAGCCACTGAGGCCCCTCCCTTGTCGGTGACGGCAAAGATCTCTACAATTCTCGCGTGTTGTTCGGCACAGTTTGAAAGGACACCTTATGCGTCTCATCCGCGGATTCGTCGTTGCGCCTACCCTCGTCCTGTTTATCTCTGCGTTGGTCCCAGCACAGGGGCAGGAGGCTTCCCGCTCCGTTGCCGGTGGCGGCGTCTCTGTCTCGGGCTGGACAGGACAGGTCGACGCCGGAGCGGAGAAAGCCGGCCAAACCATCAATGACACGAAGCTCACCGGAACCGGCAAGATGCTTCAGGTGACCACGGGGCCGGCGGCGAGCTTTTGGAATCCGGCTGACAAAGCGAGCGGCAGCTATACCGTGTCGGCCACATTCAATGAGCCAAAGTACATGAATTTGAACAGCCACCCGCACCCCTACGGCATTTTCATTGCCGGCAATGGTTTGGGAACTGCCGAGCACAGCGAGCTGTATTGCGCGGCCTACGGTAATGGAAATTTCATCGTGCGCGGATTTGGACCCGAGTCATTCCAGATGAACGGCCACGGCGAGGCGAACGCCGCGGTGCATAAGGCTGCCGGCCCAGGTGAACCGGTGAGCCAGACGATCGCCCTTTCGGTGAAAGGCGACAAAGTGGAGTGTGCCATCAATGGCACCGTGGTCGCGAGCTATGCGAAGGCTGACGTGGTCACGGATGGGAAACTGAAAACGACCGACGGCATCTACGGTGTTCGTTTCTCCCACAACACCGAAGGCACCGTGACGGATTTGAAAATGACCAAGCCTTAGCTCGGCCGCTCTTACTCGGTGCCGAATTTGTTGCGTAGGTACTTTTCGACCGAGGCTGCCTCGTCTGCGGAGAGCACTCGGTTGTAGACCAGGATTTCGTTGATCTCCCCGTTGAAGTAGGTGTTGTTGATACCTCGGCCGATATAGCCGTCACCGCTCGTGCCGCTCAGCACCGGGTTCTTTCCGGTTTGGGTCAGGACCCGGAGACCGTCGACATAGAGCGAGTCTGTGGTCCGGTCATGCACGGCGCGGGTCACGGTAAAGTCTCCGCCAATCGTAGTCGGCCGCATGAAGCTGGGCTGATTGCCCGCTTGGCCGTGCCGAAGCGGAAGGCGACATCCTTCTGATACGGCGACAGGAACGTGTTACCCCACGGGGCATTCTCATTCCACAGGATTGCCGCAGCCATGGACGTGCTGGAGCCGGCGGGCGGGTCCTGGTTTGATTTGCCGACCAGGAAGATCGTCATTTGATCCCAGCCATCGATGGGCAGATTGAAGTTGAAGTACGCATTGTTGGTGAAGGAGAAGGCGCCTTTGCAGGTATTTCCGTCTTCCTGTACCTGGAAGGGGCCGGACTGACCTGGAGTGGTCGGTGCGGTCGCATCGTGGCCATTGCCGGACTGGTCCGGCCACACGGTTGCGGTGCCGGCAAACGGGGATGTTACCGATTCGCTGCGCAGCCATTGTTGCAGACCTTGTGTCGGAACCAGGGGGCTGGACGCAACCGCCATGCTCTGCACCCGCAGGTTGGAGATAACGGGCGCTCCGTAAAAGTTTGGCGTGAAGAGGAGGGACGCTGTGGTAAAGCCGTTCGCGAGATCCACGGCCTGTAGAGGTGTGCTGAAAATTTGTAGAGCTTCGGTGAAGTTGGTGGCGTTGTTCTGGAAGTTGGGGGGAGCGGAGTCTGACGTCGCCGGGGCGCCGATCTGAAGGGTGTAGGATTCCTCGCGTCCCGAGGTTTGCCCGATCAAGCCAACTCCTGCTACTTGCGTGCTGAACTGGAGCGATAGTACTGCGCCGGCGGTTGCAGGCTGACCACCCAGGCCTAGCGTGCCGCCGTTCACACTGTAGATGGGGCCGCCTCCACTGCCATTCAGAGCTGGAATGGTCAACTGCACCGTGAGGCCGGGGACCCCGGTTACCGGGAGTGTGGTGGTAAAGGGTGCGGACTGGGAGGAGCCGGTGGGAAAGTTTGGCGCTGTGGGCAGAGCGGAGAAGTCGACGAATCCGTCTGGCCGGAGTCCGGCGTTGCAGTCGACGTCGATATCGATCTGCGCGAATGCGGGTGTTGCCATCAGGGCGAGCAGGGCAACTGCGGTGGCGAACATGCGTTTCAAGGAGAAATCCTCCGCGTACTTCAAGCTTGGGGGGGCCGACGAACGAAACGGCAAGGCGGAGGACAGCAAACACTGACGTCAAAATGAAATAAGTTCAACTGCTGTATTTGTTCAAGACGTCAATCGACCGAAGGTTAGCACAATGCATCATGGCAAACAAGCCGGAGGTGATCGCATTGTGGTGAGATGGACGCGAATTCGTCGCTGTCGATGCGCTTGAATTAAATGCGGTAGTACCTCAAGGGGTGGGTGCGCTCGAGCTGCCTCTAGAGCATTACGTCTGTGGCGATGAAGTCATGCGTCCACATATCTCCGAACCCGTGCTGGCGCAGATGGGTGGAGAGCTGAGCGCGATGATTTATACCGTGGAGGAGCGCTTGCGTTATCATTTTCCGTTTGCTTGCCTTGAAGCCGCTGAATCCCACATCTTTCACTTCGGCCCAATCTTCCGGGCGGGCTGAATCGATAAATGCGCGGAACATTTTTGTCGCTTCCGCACTTACTCCGAACGGGTCCTGGTCCGCGAGAACCCCCATCTCCTCCCAGCTGAGTCGAGGAAGATTCGACAGAGCACGGGCGAACAGAAGTTCGGCACGAAAGATGTGCGAGAGGATGCCTTTCACGTTGGTCGCATTTGCGATGGGGATGGGAACTTCGAGGGCTGCGGGATGCGAGGCGAACCACTCCTTCCATCGCTTGGTTTCCTGCTCGCTGTAGTTTAGTAATTCTGTAAAGGTGATCGCTGAGTCCATTTGCCTTCCTTGTTTATGCTCTTTCGAAAAACATTTCCAAGACAGATCCGTTGAACTGCAGATCCCTCCACTGCGCTTCGCTCCGGTCGGGATGACAAAGGGGAGGGTAGCGCTTCCATTCAGATTCGATGCACGGGATGATGAACAGCAGGCTCCTTAGTTAATTAGGCTGCGGGGTGCTTCAGGATATCTGCCAAGGCTTGCAGACGTTTTGAGTCTGTTGGATTGCCGGCGGTGGTGGCGTTCTTTTCCAGGTCCGGGGCCATTGCTTGCAGCTTGGCTACTTTGCTTTCGCTCATGTGGGATTTCTCCGCGGCTTGCATTGCTTTCTGGATCGCGGAAATTTGTTTTTGCGGCAGAGCTTGCGAGCGCGCTAACTGATCCACATAGGCTCTTGCGACGACTAACTGCGCAGGCCATTCGATCTTCTGCTGGTTCTGTACATTGAGTTCGGCTACGCGAACTGTCTTTGCTGCGTCGATTTCGTTCTGGGTCAGGAACTTGCGTGGGGGTGAGCTCGAAGACGTCGAGGCCGCGCGCGATTTCTGAGCCGTAGATTGCTCCGTTGTACCAATAGGCTGACCAGTCGCCGCCCAACACCAGCATCTTGGGATCAATTGGTCCGCGATCGAAGTAGGCAATCTCAAACGGTTTCGCTGGGTCGGTGAAGTCCATCACGGAAATGCCGCCCTGATACCAGGCTTGCACTTCAATGTCGCGCCGGGAACCGGGATCAGCGTGCCGTTGTGCGCCACGCAGTTTTCCGTGTCGCCTTGCGCTGCCGGAAGTTTGTAATAGCCCACCAGTTTCAGTTTGTCGTCTTTCAGGTTGAAGATGGCGTCGGCTCCCCACTTGTTGGGGTCGGTCGGACGGCAGCGCGCTCCCAGGCCGCCACCCCACTCATCGGTGAAGACGACCTTCGTTCCGTCGTTCGAAAACGATGCGGAGTGCCAGTAGGCGTAGTTTGGATCGTTCACTGCGTCGACACGCTTGGGGTGCACGGGGTCTTTGATGTCAAGCAGAATGCCGTTGCCGGAGCAGGCGCCGGCTGCGAGGCCAATGCGCTGAGTACACCGTGATGTCGTGGCACTGGTTGGTGTCTTCGGGCTTCTCTTTGCCTTTGTCGTGGGTGCCGCCGTTGTTCAGGCCGTTGATCGGCCGGTCTGCGTATCGATGAACACGCGCGGGCTGGACACGATCTTCGCTTCTTGCGGAGCGGCGAGCGGAACCTTGATCACCTCGATGCGGAAGAGCGCGGTGTTCGGGTCTTTGTCCGGAGCTTCGCCCGAGCATCCCGCCAGCTCTTCCGGCCGGGCGCACAAAGGAGGTGCCGGAGACGTAGATATAGACGTTGTCTTTATCGTTGGGATCCAGCACCAGGGTATGGGTGTGCGAGCCGCGGCAGGTCTGCACGGCTGCCACTTGCCTGGGGTTCTTGATGTCGGAGATGTCGAAGATTCTTACCCCGCGGAAGCGGTCTTTCTGCGCTACGGCGGCACGGCGGTCTTCTTTTTTCCTGGGCGGGCGGCGGGCTGGCGGTTCGGCGGGGCTGCGGCGGAAAGCCCTGCGCGCCACAGTCCAGACGGCCATTGGGCATTTCCACCGACATGAACAGCAGGTTCTTGTACACGGATACGTCGCCCTGGCCGCCCGGGCAGACGAGCGAGGTCAACAGCGTGGGTCTTCGCGGGGTTGGCGATGTCGTAGATATCGATACCGTAGAAGTTTCCCTGGAAGAGGTGGTCGCCCTGGAAGGCGAAGTCGGAGTTGGCGAAGGCCAGCTGGGCGATCATCATCTGCATCGGCTTGGGCATCTTGGGGAGCGCGGAAGGCGATCTGGTCAAGCGTTTTCTGCACCACCGGATCGTCAGGGGACGTGGCCGCGAAGTTGAAATGCGTCGGGCTTCTTCAGGAAGCGATGTGTTTCATGCCGGAGGCCGCCTCGCCCGCGTCATACAGGCCCGGCTTTAAGGTGTAGCGAGGATCGTTGGTGTTGGACCCGGTCATGCCGGCGGGCAGCGGAGTGGCCGGCACCACGCCGAACGCGTCGTCATCGTCGTCGGCGGGTTTTTGAGCCGGGTGCGTTGAGGGCGCGGGCGGAGGTGTCTGCGCCTGCAACAGGCTCACTGCCGGAAAAGAAAACAACCGCGGCGACAACGGCCAAACGGAACGTAACGCCCTTCACTTGATTCAACGTTTCTCCTCCAGCATGTTTTGCATGATTTTGATCTCGGCCCGTTGGGTGTTGTCGGCGTCGGTGGCGAAGTTGAACAGGTCCGCGTCCTGCCCGGCGCCTGCGGTATCGAACAAATCCTTCACCATGGCCAGCGCGCCCTCGTGGTGCTGAATCATGCCGGTGAGAAACAGGTGGTCGAAGTCCGCGCCCTTTGATTGCGCAGCGCTTCCATCTGTTCCGGCGTCAACATCCCGGGCATTGGTTCGATGGATTGCCTGCCATGTCCATATCCGGCATGCCGGGCATTGCGATCGAGACTGGTTGTCCGCGAGCTACCAGCCAGCGCTGCATGAAACGGATCTCGTCGGATTGGGAGCGGCTGATCTTCGCCCCCAGTGAGCGCACGTCTTTGTTCTGGGTGTGCGAATCGATCAGCGCGGTCATCTCTACCGCCTGCGAATGGTGCATGATCATGCCCTGCATGAAGGCGACGTCGGCGGGCGAAAGTTGGGGCACGGTCGGCCGGGTGGACGGCGGGAGTGTTTTGCTGGGCTGCCCCGGCGCTCCTGGCTGCACTACGACGGGTGGGGATGCCTGCTGGGCGGATGCTGGGAGCGTGAGCAAGCCAAGCAGGGCAGCGGCTCCGATGACAGAGGGATCAATCGAAGAAGTGACGATCCTCGTCCGCCAGGTGTGCTTTCGCTGCCGCCACGTTGAAGGTGACGCCCAGCCCCGGGCGGTCCCAGACCTCGATGAACCCTTTTCATGATCGGGTTCGGCAGCCCTTCGACGATGTCGTACCACCAATCCGGCTGGCCGACCGGATACTCGAAGGCGATGTAGTTCTGCGGCAGCGCGGCCGCCAGGTGGACATGCGCGGCCAACCCGATCAGCCCGTCGAAGATTCCGTGGGGCGCGACCAGGATGCCGTGAAGATCGGCGTATTCCGCGATCCACTTCAATTCCGCGATGCCGCCCACGTCTTCCGGATCGGGGCCGATCGACGTTCACGGCCTGTTTTTCGATCAGGTCCTTGAAATTCTCGCCGCAGGTAGATCTCTTCTCCCGTATGGATCGGGAACGAAGGTGCCTGCGTGTACTTCCCGAAAAACTTCCGCGTTGGGGTACGGCGTATAGTCGCCCGTGATGATGTCTTCGAGCCAGGCGATGTGCAGCGGCTCCATGCCCGCGCAAAGGTGATGGCGTCCTTGACCGTCCAGCCGGGTCCGCAGTCCAGGGCGAGCCCGATTTCGTCGCCCAGCACTTTCTTCATGGCTTCGACGCAGGCGATGATGTCTGTCGAGGCCGCGCTCGGTCATCAGGCCGCGGTCGGAGTGCGGCGGCTCCTGTGCGCGGTTCGTCGTACCAGCCATTCGGTATGGCGCGCATCATCGCCGGATTGTGAAAGCCGACCGCCTGCTTGATGAGCGTGAAGCCTTCTTTGGCGTCCTTCATTTTGGCCATGTTCTCGGCGTAATCCTGCGGCGTCTGGCCGGTCATGGGGAAGCGGACGCCGCCGTTGTAGACGCGTACGCGGTCGCGGATCTTGCCGCCGAGCAGCTTATAGACCGGCACTCCGGCGACCTGGCCGGCGATGTCCCATAGCGCGATCTCGATCGCGCTCACGGCCGAACCCCAGGGTTTGAACGCGCCCAGCCGGCGGATCTTCAGCATCACCCGCTGCACGTCGGTCGGGTCTTCGCCCAGAAGATAGTCCTGATAGAAGAGCACCATCGGCTTGAGATACGGCTTGTCGGACTCGGCCTGTCCGTAGCCGGAGATGCCCTGATCGGTGACGATGCGCACGGTCGGGTTCTGGCCGATGATGGCGCACCGCAGGTCGGTGATCTTGATGGGATCTGGCCGGGGCGTTTTTCTGGGGCGGGTTGCGGGAGTGCAAATGCCCTGGCGGCGGCTGCTGCCGAGAGGGTGCCGAGGAAGGACTCTTCGTGTCCAGTGAGTCATGAGTGCTTCATGGTAGAAGATGTTGTTGGTTGTCGCCAGTGTTTCGTCGGGTTGGGGAGGGGGCGAGGGTCGGGGCACTCCAGCTGCGGTCCCACGGCAGGCCGGGACAGGCGGGAGGACAAATCTGTTTGTGTTGCGACATCTCAATCCGAGGAAGAGCGAAGGCTCCCCATTCTGGGTGAAGGCTTTCGCCCGAAGCGCCCAAGTCCCCGATCGTGCGGGGCTGCCGTCGAGTTCACTGTGCTAAGTCCTTTGTTTCCCGAAGGTGCTCAAAATTTCACGCATTGTTATTTGAGCATCTTGGGATATGGCTCCTTTAGGACACTGAAGTCGGTCCGCATCGCTGGAACGACGGGTACGTGCAAGGTGCCATCGATCTCATTGTGCTAAGTCCTTTGTTTCACGAAGGTGCTCAAAATTTCACGCACAATTATTTGAGCATCTTGGGCTTTTTGCTCCTTAGGACACTGAATCCCTATTGCCGGAACACCGTATAGATGCAGATTTGGTTAGTTTTCTGACAGGGGCCTTGCAGATTTCTTTTCGAAAGTAACCTAAATCGGCGATCGGCCGTTTATGTGCGTGGGTTACCTCCTATCGAAAGATTGGTTGCCCTCTTCTGAAACAGGGTGGTAAACCACTTCTCGCATTCCTTGCGACCAGTTAACGAACGTGAACCAGGCTCCGGGTTGGTATTTGCCCAAGCTCATCCCTGTGCCTGTGTTTCCGTGGGCCTGTTTCTTGTTGATCTCCGGGGTGTTCTCAGGGGTTCCCGTTTAAGTGCTCATCCATCGATCGCTGTGAAAGGAGGTTGTTTATGGTCAGGAAACTGAATGTCTTCGCTGGTGTCGGTCTGACGCTTTGCACGCTGGGGTTTACGGCGAGTGCGCAGCAGGCTCGCTTTGTCACGTTTGACGCACCGGGTGCGGTGGACGGACCAGTCGTTCAGATCAACCTGGCGGGAACGGTCGCCGGTTATTCCGTCGACGGAAATGGCGTTTTTCACGGTTTCTTACGCAGTCCGCAAGGCAAGTTCACGGTGTTCGATGTTGCCGGCGCGGGGACCAATCCTAACGCCTCCAACGGTACGTTTCCCGCCGGCATTAACGTGTTCGGAGTGGTTGCGGGTTTATTACAACGATGCGAACCTGGTGTCTCACGGATTTGTCCGCAGCGCGGAGGGGAAGATCACGACCTTCGACGCTCCGGGTGCGGACACGAACCCGGCGGATGCGGCGGGCACGATTGTCAGCGGCATGAATGATCTGGGTGCAATCTCTGGATACTACTCTGACACGAAGGGTGTGTCCCACGGGTTTGTGCGTAGCCCTACGGGCAAGTTTACTTCCTTCGATGCTCCAGGCGCGGGCGGGTATGGTACGTATGCCATTGGCCCGTTGAACCTGGAAGGAGCAATTGTAGGGTTCTATACGGACACCAACTTTTTGTATCACGCGTTCGTGCGAAATCCTGACGGCCACTTCGCGACGTTTGTTGGTCCAGGTTCGTGCGATACCGGCGTGCCGGGAGGTTGTTATGGCAGCGGGACTTATAACATCAATCTTTTTGGTACGAGCGTCGGTGCCTATCAAGATAACAGCAGTAACAACGTGTCACATGGCTTTGTGCGTACTGCCGATGGCAAAATCACAACCTTTGAGGCTCCCGGGGCGGGCACTGGTGCCGGGCAGGGGACGGGGTTCGATCAGATCGCTGGATTGAATATTACGGGAGCCGTGACGGCAAACTATCTCGACGGGAACAATGTTTATCACGGGTTTCTGCGGGCGGCGGATCGGGAAGATTACGACGTTCGATGCTCCCGGAGCGGATTTGAATGCTGGGGATTATGCCGGAACTACCCCGGTGAGCCTGAATGACCTTGGGATCGTGACGGATATCATGCTCGACTCCAGTTTTGTGGTGCATGGGTTCCTGCGGGTTCCTTAGGGCGCCGCAATTCTATGCACCGGGTCGCGATCATTTCGTCAGATTCTGGTCGAAGAAGGAGGCCACCTCGCGAAAGGCGGCTGCGGATTCAGGAGCGTTGGGCACGATGAGATATTGCGCGTGGGATTGGCCTTCGAAGACGAGCAGGCTTGCGCGCACGTTTGCCTGTAACAGTTTCTGATGCATGCGCACGGTGTTGCTGAGGAATAGGTCGCGAGTTCCGGAAAGAAGAATGGTTGGAGGGAAGCCGGAGACGTCGCCATAGATAGGCGAGAGCAGCGGCTCCTTTAAGTCGTGGGGGCCGGCGTAGAGGCGGGCATCGGCGGCTAGCGAACCGCGGTAGGTGCCGAGGACGTTGTCGACGAATTCGTTGGTGAAGTAGGTGTCTCCGGTTTCGGACAGGTCGGTCCAGGGGGTGCCGGCCATCAGGGCTCCGGGCAAGGGAAGGTGCAGCTCCTTCAGCCTGAGGACGGTGGCCAGGGTAAGGCCTCCTCCGGCCGAGGTGCCGAAGAGTCCGACGCTGGTGGGCGCGTGGGATTGGATCACGTCTTTCCAGACGGCTACGGTGTCGTCGATGGCTGCGGGGAAGGGGAAGTCTGGAGGCATGCGGTAGTCGATGGAGATGACTTCGATCTGGCCGTAGTGGGCCATCAGAATGGCTTCCGGGGTCGCGGCTTTTCCGGCGAAGATTACGTAGCCGCCCCCGTGTACGTGGAGCAGCAGGCGGTTACGGTTTTGTTCTGCGATGGTGTCCGGTTTCACGAGGTAGACGGGGACGCCGGCGATGGTCTTCTGCTCCAGGGTGACGTGGAACTGCTTCAGCAGGGCGTCGACCTTGTTGGCTTCGGGTTGGTTCTCTTTCTGGATCCTGGCCTTCCATTGCTGGGTGGTCGTCGGCTCAGTGTTGGTGGGGCTGTCCGAGGCGGGAGCGATCTCCTTTTGTAGCTCCGGGCTTACGGTGGTGGGGGTGGGGAGGGTGCGCGCTGGGATGTTGCGGATGGGGGTGGTTTGGGCCTGGGCGGAATTGGGGGCGAAATAGGTTAGGGCGAGGAGGATCGTGGCCAGGAGGGGCATCCGTGGTTTGAAGTCATGAGTCCGTATCTTACGGCATTGGATTTCGGGGTGGAGGGGAGGGAATCCGGGTGTGGAGTAGAGTCTACACTATGGAAACTATCCGGATTGTTCTCGATAAAGGCCTCCTGCAAGCGACGGATGCAGCTGCCCGGCGAATGAAACAAAGCCGTTCCGCATTGGTACGCGAAGCCCTGCGGGAACACTTCAAGAGACTAGAGGTACGCAGCGGCGAAGAGCGAGACCGGGCGGGTTATGAGAGGTGGCCGCAGGCCGATGATGAATCTGCCCTCTGGGAGGCGGGAGGTGGAGTGGCCGGGTGCTCAAGGCGGGCAAGATGTCTGGGGTCGCAAAGGGAGATAGTCTCCCTCAGAGCGGCGCTAGCTCCCCGCTGGTTTTCTATGTCTGGTTCGCGCACTCCGTGAAGGGAAAAGGGATTAGCTCTCGTTTTGGTGAGTAAGAGCGGCTAGTGAATTAGACACGACATATGGCTCGTCACACTTTTCCCTGTCACCTCCCGTCTTGGTTTTTAGCAATTGCAGCAACAACCCTGTTCGCACATGGTCAATCAGGAGCAGTAGGTGCCCCGACGGTGGCTTCGATGCAACAGGAAAATGTGTTGCTGCCAATCCGTTGGGATGCGAAGCAGGGAAAGCTCTTTTTGGGAGTTCCGCTGACCGAAAAAGGCGGTACAACTTCGCCCGAGTATGTTCTGGCCGACTCATTAACATTTGGGGTGGGGCAGAACGACCTGAGATTGGACCGCGGGCAGGTTGGAATCCAGGCTGATGGGTCCTTTCTACTCCCCCGGATGGCGAGATTAACGTCGGTTCGCGGTTGGTCTACTTTGAACGGGTAGGACCGAAGCTATTCTTGATTAAGAAAATACGAAATTCCGGACTTCATCCCCTGAACAGGGAGAGCAGCTAGCCGTCAGGCAGTCTTTTCCATCCTCAATCCTTGCAGGATTCGAAATTGCGAATGACGCTGGTGGTTTTGTTGTAGCGGATGCTACGAGCTATTTCCTTGAGGATATACAGGCAGTTAGGGAGGTTTTGGCGGCAAGAAAACAAGGAAGCTTTACGCTCTCCTCTGAGCGATCAACTATTCCCGAAAACTCAAAAGCTTTCCCCGAGAACACGGAGGTCGATATCTGAGCTTACTTTCACGAGCGACGATCCAAATGGGGCGAAGATTTTGGCTGATGTTGCTCCCGAAGTTCGCGCATTAACGGTTCGCGAACGACATAGCTTCCTGAAGCTACCCGACCCTGGGTTCATTCCGCGACGCTTTTCACCTCGCTCAGGCTATTTCGACATGACCTATCGCGAAATGAATACGCCGTTAGGCGTTGACGTCGATCAGCAGTTCATTTTTCGTCATCGTCTCCAGAAGAAAAACCCGGCGTGTGTCAAGGATTGCGAGGCGGACACCCATCCACTATTTTGTAGATCGTGGCGCCCCTGAGCCTTTGCGCAGCGCGCTCGTGCAGGGATGCGGCTGGTGGATCAAGCTTTCCGGGCAGCCGGGTGGGCAAAAGGAACCTTTCAGGTAGAAGTATTCCTGAAGGCGCGGATCCGATGGACGCGCGCTACAACATTATCCAATGGGTGCACCGTGAGAACCGGGGCTTCAGCTTTAGCTCCGTGATCGCTGACCCCGAACCGGGGAAGTCTTGAAAGGCACCGTAACACTTGGCAGTCTTCGGGGGCGCCAGGATTATCTTTTGGCGGAGGCGCTGCTGGCTCCTTACAAAGACGGCAAAGTACCAGACCCGGGGCAAGATAAGGCACTTGCAATGGTGTTGGCACGCACTCGTCAGTTAGCCGCACACGAGACCGGGCACACGCTTGGGCTGAGGCACAATTTTGCAGCGAGTGCTATGCCACACTCACCGGACGAGACAATGAGCGTGATGGACTACCCGCACCCATGGATAACCCTGGACAAGAACAGAGTGCCCGATCTTAGCCACGCCTACCCCAAGGGATCGGCACATGGGATAAGGTGGCGATCGATTACGGCTATCGCGAGTTCGATCGCGACGGACGATCTATCGAGGACCCAAAAGGGTTGGAAGCCACTTTACACGCAGCCGAGGCCAGGGGCGTTCTTTACCTAAGCGATAACGCTGCCGATGGGCTTGCCAGCCCGATTACTCACAGATGGGACAACGGTACTAATGCCGCTGACGAGTTGAACCGCATCCTCGAAGTTCGCCGGGCCGCGCTCGATCGGTTTGGAGAGGACAACGATTCGCCCCGGTGTGCCCAATGCAGCGTTGGAAGACACGCTCGTCCTTGTGTATCTACTACATCGATACGAGACGCAGGCAGCCATAACGATGATCGGTGGTCTCGACTATCGTTACACCGTTCGGGGGGACGGCCAAGCCGGGCCTCGACTCGTGCCTGCCGCGCAGCAGCGGGCAGCGCTAGCCTCTGTGGTCAAGACGCTTTCACCGGAAGTTTTGACGCTCCCAGAAACGCTTTTGAGGCAGCTACCTCCGCGAGCGCCCGGGATGAGAAAAACTCTAGACGGATCTCCGACGGTCGAGAGCTTCGTTTCGCATACCTCTGTCACATTCGATCCGGTGGCGCTGCCCAAAGCGCTGCAGACTTGACTTTGGCAGATCTATTCGATCCTGCACGCGCAAACCGCCTCTTGGAATATCACACGCGCGATGCATCGGAACCGACGCTCGAAGAAACAATTGACGCCGCACTGAGATCGGCTGATTCCGGTACCAACAGTGGTGGGCTTGCGGCTTTAGTCAGCACTGCTGTCAAGGGTCGGATATTTGAGGCGCTCTTCCGCCTCGGGTCCGATCCGGAGACCTCGTTCGCGGCACGTGCAGCGCTTGTGGCGAAGTTACAGGCCATCAAGGCATCGCTGCCGTCTGATGCCAACGGACAAGAACTCAAGCGTCGCATAGACTCTTTTGAGAGCGATCCTGAGAGATTCAAACCGGCGCCCGTAGTCAAAGCCCACCTGGCAGCCCAATTGGGGACGAGGAAGTGTTCTAACAATGATCTCTACGCGCGAATTACGCGAAGGCAACGACTAGTCAACGCGAGGCGGGTTCGTGAAACTGCCAGTTCCGCCTGCCCACCGAGCTCTGTGCAGGAGCTCACGGGGAAAACGCTCGATCGGGATCTCGGTTTGGGATCGGCGGCGCCCGTTGCCCGCGCTGCGTGACATGGTGTGGGACATCCACTGAGCCCACTCGGTTGAATTGGCCCACGCGGAAACTTCTGCCAAGATGAACGAACCTTAGTGTTTCTTCCAGTGGCGTTTTCGACAAAGTTCCAGTCCTGTCTGACAGCCCAACCGACAACCAAACCATAGTGGCCTGTCGCATAAGTGGGGACGGCTGAGTGCCCGATCTAGTCGGGCACTCAGCGCTGTAGTGGCGCGTTAGCTGTCGTCCCCCTTTAGGAGGAATTTGAGTCGGTTTCGCCTAAAGCGAACCGATGAGATGGTTTCTTGTCAAAGGGAACAAAGCGGTCTTGCCTTCCCACGTCGCGATGCGAGATTAAACAGATTCTGGCACAACCATGACAAGAGCGCCGCAGTCTATTGGGTTACTCCCGCCATGGTGATGAATCGTAAGAGGTGCTCTTTTGGCCAACTCGTCGAAATCGACTCGCCACTTGAGCGTTTCGGGCACAAGCTTTCGCATTTCGTGGAAATAGTCGAATGCATCCTCGTGGTAGTCGTCGGGCAGAGGAGTTGGAGGCGCAACTCAGGGTTATATGGGTACGAGGCGGAACAAACCCGAGTGCGTCGGCTTTGAGTTTTTGAAACTCTGTTTGAAGTGCATCTTGACTGTCTTCAGATGTCGAGCTTGGGCAGTCCACGAGTTCAATGTCAGGCTTGCTCGGGCAGTCGGAGTATATGAAGCGGAGCCCACGGGGCGCGACTTTCGTCGACGATGTCGGGATCCTGATCGTGTTCTTTTGCCGTGTTCACCCAAGTGGTCGCGTCTCTTCTGTGGATCCAGATTTGCTCTGGGTGTAGCGGTATGATGAAATTAGGCTTAGGCGCCTTCACTTAACAAGTGGCAGACCTTCGCGTCCATCGGGTTTTGCCCCTTATTCAGGACCAAGAGTTCGTTAGGGTTCGAGCAGAGTCGGGTTTCAGACAATCGGCCTTGCCTTCATGAGCTTTTGGTCCAGATAACTGGTATGTGAATCCGCTCGGATAACCACCTGAGGGCGCTGGCGCCAGCAATCCGTACAGAGAAATGTCATTGCGGTCGGTCAGGATGTTTGCGTGGTGATCTAGGCAAGAGGTGCATGAAATTTGCGATGCCATCGCGGAAATGCACGACGACGGGACCGATCAAGTCCAAGTATTAGCCGCTTGGGTGCGTCGGTAGGTTGGGTGTCGCTTTTGTCGTTCACGATGTGTCCTCGGTTTGTCTTGGAAGTGGGGTTCGGCCGAGTTCGGATGGATCAGGAAGTTCCAAATACGGCGAATGATGCCCAGTAGTAGGGGTGGTGGTATGCCGGGACGCCGCGAATCGCCGCGTGGCGATGCGCAGGGATTGAGTTGGACTCTTCCCGGCGATGAGGTTGGAATAAAAACGCGCATTAGTCGGCGCGTCATCAGCGAGTCCGCCCCCCAGCGACTCGCGACTACGTCTGGGACCCGCACGCAAAAGCGTGCGCGCGATGCTGTTTAGGTCTGCAGATGTGCCC
>CAVYFF010000007.1:0-256594 GCA_963767745.1 uncultured Acidobacteriaceae bacterium
CCACAGACTCCGCCAACCAGCGAATCCTAACCTTCTTCCGAACCCATCTCTGGTCAACCCTGCCCACCCGAGCCGAATAGCAGCGGTAAGCCGAAAGAAGAAAACAGCACCGCCCACCCCTCGCTGGTGAGCACAAGCAAACGCACCCGCCGGCACCGCAACTGCAGAAATCGGCAACCCGTCCTCAATGAAAGCCCTGTCTGCGGTCCCGTCATCCACAAGCCAATCCGATTGAAAACGCCCCTCCCCTTTGTCATCCCGAGCGGAGCGAAGTGGAGGGAACTGCTGTTTACCATCCCCAACGTCGAATCCGATTGAAAGCGCCCCGCTCCCCTTTGTCATCCCGAGCGAAGCCGAGGGATCTGCGGTGCGCCCTTCGGCCGTCCCGAATTCTCCGTTTCAAACCTCAACACCCAAACAGAAGTGTCATCCCGACCGTAGCGTACCCGAATTTCCTGCCACGCTGCACTAGACAAGGGCGCATGAATTGCGACAACGCCGCCAAGTCCAAACAGGAAACCCGGGGTAGCGAAGCGGAGGGACCTGCTGTTCTCTCAACCAGCCCGAGAGCCCAATGGAAGCACCGTCCTTCCCTTTCTTATCGGTTCTCCCAACCTACCCTCCAACCGCATCGCAACCCACCCTAACCCAGCCGAGCCAAATCCTCCACCGGGTCCTTAATCTCCAACCCCGTCAAGTGCCGTCGGAAGCCTCCTGCATGTAATAGTGCAGCCGGCCAGCCGCCGCCGCGTATCCCAGCCCCTCTTCCCGAATATTCGAAATACAATTCCTCTCCGAATCCTTCCGTCCCAACCGCGGCGCCCACGTAACATAAGCCCCCAAAGAATCCGGAGAACTCAATCCCGGCCGCTCCCCAATCAGCACCACCGTCAAAGCCGCGCCAAGCGCCTCGCCAACAGCATCCCCGACAGCCACCCGCCCCTGTTCCACGACGCACACCGGCGCCAACCGCCACCCTGCAATCAACGGCAAAACCTCGCGCATTAACCGCAAAGCATGTCGTTCCACCGCCAGGGCCGAAAGCCCATCCGCTATAACGAAGACAGCATCGTATTCCCCCGGGGTAAGCAGCTTCGCCGACTCCTTGCTCAACGACCGCCCAAAATCCGGTCGCCTGAGATAAGTAACCCGATCCCTGGCCCTGCTTTCCAACGCCAGCGCCGCCAGCCCACTCCGTCGCAGTTCATCGCAAAGCATCCGCACGTCGATGGCTGCATGAACCGCATCCCGTGCCCGCGCATGCGCCAATTGAAAATCAAGCAGAGGACGGGTCCCCAAGCTCACCCCGGTACGCTGCAGGCCGATCCGCGCCGGAGTGTAGCTGCGCAACGCTTCTCGCGCCGCGAGCGACAGCTCTGTCGGAGCGAAATCCAGATCAGGTTCGACCCGCTCTCGTTTATCCATGCTCAACCTATGCGAGAAAAGCCGGAACATTTAACCTCGACCGGGCATCGCTGTTCAGCCAGGCCTCGAACTCCGGTGCCGGCCGAAGTCCCAGGGCACGCCGCAGATATAACGCATCGTGAAACGATGTGCTCTGATAGTGAAGCATCACATCGTCCGCCCCAGGCACGCCCATAATGTAGTTCACTCCGGCAGTGCCCAGCAGCGTGAGCAGCACATCCATATCGTCCTGGTCGGCTTCGGCATGGTTGGTGTAGCACACGTCGCACCCCATGGGCAGCCCCAGCAGCTTCCCACAAAAATGGTCCTCGAGTCCGGCGCGAATGATTTGCTTGCCATCGTACAAATATTCCGGCCCGATAAAACCCACCACGGTATTAACCAGCATCGGGCGGTATCGCCGGGCAACCGCATACGCCCTCGCCTCACACGTCTGCTGATCCACCCCGTGATGGGCCTCAGCGGAAAGCGCGCTCCCTTGCCCGGTTTCGAAATACATCACGTTATCCCCCAGCCCCGGCTTCCCGCCCGCCAGCGCCGGCTCAAACACCGACCCCCGTTTGAGCGCCTGTGCCGCAGCGCAGGCTTCATCCAGCAGCGCCAGGTTCACCCCGAACGAGCGGTTGGCCGCCTCGGTCCCGGCAATCGATTGGAAAACCAGGTCGACCGGCGCGCCCTGTTCCAGTGCAGCCATGAGGGTCGACACATGCGCCAGCACGCAACTCTGCACCGGGATGCCATACTTCTGCCGCACATGATCGATTAACCGCAGCAGCGTCTTGACCCCGCTCACGTTGTCCGAGGCGGGATTGATCCCGATCACCGCATCCCCGGACCCCAGCAGCAGGCCATCGACCATCGCGGCCGCAATGCCTTCCGGGTCATCTATCGGATGGTTCGGCTGCAGCCGCGTTGAGAGCCTGCCCGGCAAACCCACGGTGGTCCGGAACCGCGTCACTACACGGATCTTGCGTGCCACCAGGATCAGGTCCTGCACCCGCATCAACTTGCTGACCGCCGCCACCATCTCCGGGGTCAAACCAGGTCCCAGCCTCGCCAGTGCCTCGCCGGTCGCCGCATCGGAAAGCAGCCAATCGCGAAAATCTCCTACCGTAAGCGTCGCTACCGGAGCAAAGGCGGCCTGATTGTGAGCATCCATAATCAGCCGCGTGACTTCATCGCTCTCGTAGGGAATCAGTGCATGTTGCAGAAAGGCACGCAAGGGAAGATCGGCCAGCGTCATTTGCGCCGCTGCCCGCTGTTCGGCGCTCTCGGCCGCGATTCCGGCCAGCACATCTCCCGAGCGGTACGGGCTGGCCTTGGCCAAAAGGTCGCGCAGATCTTCGAAGTGGTAGGTGACCTCGCGGATCTTTCTGCGCAGCCGCATAGTTGGACCCAATACTAATACGCTCCACCACCCAGATTGGATCTACTGATATTCTGCAAACCATCTTGGCCATACATCGCCGACACGCGTTCTCTCTCCTGCTTGGGCTTGCTACGGTGACCGCCACCACTCTGGCGCAGGCTCCCCCGGCAACGCACCCGGTCATCCTTCATGCCGCTCGCCTGCTCGACATCGAGGGCGGCCGCATCCTCACGCCCGGTGAAGTTCTGGTAGAAGGCGAGAAGATCGTGGCCGCCGGCTCCTCCGTCGCCCATCCCGCCGGCGCGGAGACTATCGATCTCGGTGACACCACATTGATGCCCGGCCTGATCGACGCCCACGTCCATCTCTTCCTCCATCCGGGAGCGGAAGACCTGCAAACCGTCGAGGAGTCGGTGCCCCAGCGGGTGATCATGGCCACCCTGGCCGCGAAAGCGGACCTCCTCGCCGGCTTCACCGCCGAGCGCGACATGGGCACCGAAGGCGCGGGATCCGCCGACACGGCCGTACGCGAAGCCATCAATCGGGGAGAGATCCCCGGTCCGCACATGCGTGTCAGTGGCAACGCCATCAATATTCTGGGAGGCCACGAAGACGCTCTCCACTTCAACCCGGAGCAGCACGTGCTCCCCAACGCCACCTACGCCAACAACGCGGATGAGCTGGTTTCTGTCATTCGCCAGCAGATCAAAGAGGGAGCGGACTTCATCAAGATTTACGAAACCGGCCGCGACTTCTTTAAGGACGGCCAGTTCCACACCATCGTTCAGTACACCGAGGCCCAGCTGGCCGTAGCGGTTGCCGAGACAGCGCGTTTGCAGACGCGCGTGGCTGTGCACTGTGAGGGAGAACCTGGCGCTCTGTATGCCGCCCAGGCCGGGGTGGCCTCGATCGACCATGCGGACCAGCTAGGCGATGAGACCATGCGTCTCATGCGGGAACGCCAGATCTACGCCGTTCCGACTTTCATGATTCAGGAATATTTCGCTGCTCACGCCAGCTCGCCTGAGGGAGCAGCGCGAGAGCGCCAACTCCTCGACTATCACGCCCAGGAATTTCATCGTCAACTGGAGCACGGCGTCCCCATGGCGGTTGGCTCCGACGTAGGTCCCTTCCCGCACGGCACCCAGGCCCACGAGATGGAGCTAATGGTCCAGTACGGAATGAAGCCGCTGGACGTGCTCAAGGCCGATCTCCTCAACGGGGCCCGTCTCCTCGACTGGGAAAACGCTCTGGGTGTCCTGAAGCCCGGCTACAACGCCGACATCATCGCCGTCCCCGGCAACCCCCTCGAAGACATCCGAGTCCTCCAGCACGTCTCCTTCGTAATGAAAAGCGGCACAGTCTACCGCCGCTAGACTTAGCAACACTAAGCAACAGAAGTGTCATCCCGACCGGAGCGAAGCGAAGTGGAGGGACCTGCTGTGTTCCCGTCATTCCCTCACCAGACGCTGCATGGGAGCGCCGCCCTCCCCTTTGTCATCCCGACCGAAGCGTAGCGAAGTGGAGGGATCTGCAGTTCAACGGCCCGTCGTGGAAATGTTTTCGCCAGAGCGTAATGCGGTGAACAACCCTACAAACTAGACCGCTGCTGAGGAGGCATTTTCTTCGACCAGATCGGATTATCCACCCCACGCAACTCCGGCCTATCCAAATCCGTGAAATCAAAAACCACAACCTCATTCACGCCCTTCTGCAACCAAACCCCAGGCAAATACAACGACATCTGCGGACCAATCTCCCACGTCCGTCCAAGATTGTGACCATTCACCCAAACAAACCCCTTGCCCAGCCGGCTAACGTCAAGAAACGTATCTGCCGCGGAGGCGAGTGTAAACGTCCCACGATGAAACGCCGGCCCTGCGGCACACCCTTTGTCTCCCAACCCTTAAGCCCATCCGGGCTACTCATAGGCAAGGAATAAACCTGCCACCCAGACAAATCCCGCCCGTTGAGACTCACCGACCGGGTAATACCAGCCTGTCCATCCTGTATCTCCGGGCCGTGGTTAACCCGGCCGGTGTTCTCCACCAGAATGTCCAGTGTCGCCGGCCGCCGGCGGAACCGTGACCGTCAGTTGCGTCTGCTTCAAACGGCGATCCAGAATGCCCTGCAGTTTCTGGTTGACATACACCGCGGCATAATCCCGTACCTCGTCCACCACCAATTGACCCATAACCGGGCCATTCAATTCCTTGCGATAAAGAATGTAACCGTAACCCTGACCAAACGTTTCCATCGAACGTGGATGATCCACACTCACCGGAACCGGCAAATTGCTCCACAACGGAGTTGATTCCGTGAGTTGAAACCCTGGTATCCCGGCGATGGGCATCGGGGCAGGCAAGGGAGGTGGCGTGACCCCGGTGTGCTTCTGAATCACATCGCGGAACAAATAAAACTTCTTCGTCGGCCTTCCCGCCTCGTCCAAAGCAGCATCGTAGTCATAGCTGGTGATCAGGGGTAGATACGCCCCGTCCGCAATATTCGCGCCATTCATAAACCCAAAGCTGGTTCCACCATGAAACATGTAGAGATTGACCGAATATCCTTCACCCAGCATCCAGTCCAGTTCTCGTGCCTGGAGGACAGGATCCGTCGTCGCGCGATCGTTACCCCAGCCGCTATACCAACCAGCCCAGTATTCGCCCGTCATCGACGGCTGCTCGAAATGGAATGGCCCAATCGTCGACGCCAGGTACACAAAGCTGAGGAACCGCTCCGCATAGGACCTGAGCGCTTTGCCTTGACCGAAATTGATCACCGGCAGAATCCCCGGCAAAGCATCCATGTACAGCAGCTTGGGGCCGTCAGAAGTGAAGAAGATGGAATCACCCAGCCCGGCGCGCACCAGCGACTGGTGAATTTGCTCCATGTAATACCGATCGTTGCCGAACGAGCCGTACTCGTTCTCAATCTGCACCGCGATGATCGGGCCTCCATGCGCAGCTTGCAGCGGAGCCAGCTCCTGCCCCAGCCGGGAGAAATACCGGTCGGCCGCGGCGAGGAATTTCGGGTCTCTGGTACGGACCTTCACGCTGGGATCGGCAAAGATCCAGGGCGGGAATCCGCCGGCCTCCCACTCCGCGCAGACGTACGGACCTGGCCGCAGGATCACATTCAGCCCTTCCTCCTGCGCCATGCGCACGAACGTCGCGATGTCCTTGTCACCACTGAAATCGAAGACCCCCGGCTGGGGCTCATGCACGTTCCAGAACGCGTAAGTCTCAACCGTGTTCAACCCCATGGCCCGCGCTTTACGCAGCCGGTCACGCCAATACGCGCGCGGCACGCGAGGATAATGGATGGCCCCGGAAATGATCTGGTAAGGCTTGCCGTCACGCACAAAGTGGCTGCCGGAAATGGTGATCGGCGACGCCTTCGCAGTTTGTGCCCGGCCCCGAAGCACCGGTCCCAGCCAAAGAGCGGCGAGAAGCAGCACAGTCCAAATCGAAAGCCTGTCAAAATCGCGTCGTGTGCGGATCCCTGAGATGCGATGCCTCATTCCTGCTGCGGTTTTGCGTGCTGGCTCAATGGGGTTGTACCAGCCAAATTCGTAACAAATCAAGGGTTCCCTACTGTAATTGATCTCCGGAAGAAACTTGTATAGTATGCTCAACGGTTACCGGGAGAGTAACTCCCAGTTTCGTTTCCGGGCTCAGCCGCAGACAATGTTGGACTGCTGCAGTGGTGTCGATTAAGTCTCAAGGAGAGAAAATGAAAAGAACAGTCGTTGCGCTAAGCCTCATGGGTCTAATGGTTCTGCCCGCGTTTGGACAGGACAAGGAAGCGGATAGAGTCATGGCCGCGGGTACTGTAATTTCCGAAATTATGAACGTTCCCGACGACATCCCGCAGAGTGTAATCGATAAAGCGGATTGCGTAGTCGTGTTGCCCTCCGTTCTCAAGGCCGCCTTCATCGTCGGAGGCAGCTACGGCCGCGGCGTGTTGACCTGCCGCAGTGGCAGGCACTTTCGCGGTCCCTGGAGTGCCCCAGCATGATGGCTCTGGAAGGCGCCAGCGTCGGATTTCAATTGGGCGGTCAGGCGACTGATTTCGTCCTTCTGCTGATGAGCCCGACTTCGGCTGCAAACATCCTCAAGAGCAAAGTCAAGATCGGTGGAGACGCTTCCGCGGCAGCCGGCCCGGTTGGCCGCAATGCCTCGGCTGAAACCGATGTGACCATGCGCGCGCAGATCCTTTCCTACTCTCGCGCACGCGGTCTCTTCGCCGGTGTCTCCTTGTCCGGTTCCACTCTGCGTCCTGATAACGACGGCAACAAAAAGCTTTACGGGAAAGACGTCACCGCCGAGGCCATTGTTTTTGACAAGGCTGTACCCGTTCCCCCCTCCGCCGCCAAGTTGTTGCGGACTCTGAACCGCAAATCGCCCAAGAACCTGTCCAAAGAGCAGTAGGACCGCGGCTAAAGCCAAAATAACCAACAAGCCGCGCGCAAAATCCTTGCGCGCGGCACCGGGCCATTGCAGTCTTCCAGGCAAACCAGGAGGAAATCATGTTTAACCTGTTGTGGGAAGCAATCATTGGCCTCATCGTCGGGGCGTTGGCCAAGCTCATCATGCCCGGGAAAGATCCCGGCGGTATCTTCATCACCATGCTGATCGGCGTCGCCGGAGCCCTCCTGGCTACCTTCATCGGCAGCCACGTGGGCCTATATCAGGAAGGGCAGCGCGCCGGCTTCATCATGTCCCTGGTAGGAGCCATCATCCTGCTGGCTCTCTACCGCCTGATCAAAGGCAAAACCGCCAGCGTCTAGCCCTTAGCCACGCATACCTCCTCACGGGGCCACGCAACTGGCCCAAGCACCCACGCGCCCGCCCCACTCACCGAACGCTCAATGGAAGCGTCACCCTCCCCTTTGTCATCCCGAGCGAAGCCGAGGGATCTGCAGTGCGCCCTTCGGCCGTCCCGAATTCTCCGTACCAAACCCCAACACCCAAAAAGAAGTGTCATCCCGACCGGAGCGAAGCGGAGGGACCTGCTGTTCGGTCCGTCCACTCACCGAACGCTTAATGGAAGCGTCACCCTCCCCTTTGGCATCCCGAGCGAAGCCGCGGGATCTGCGGTCCCCCCGTTCCACAAGCCAATGCTGACTGAAACCGCTACCGTCCCCTTTGTCATCCCGAGCGAAGCCGAGGGATCTGCGGTTCTACGGACCCTTCATGGGAATGTTTCCAACCCCTACCCCGAAGCCTAATCGCCACCGCAACGTTCCCCGTTATCCACGGGTTCCACAGTTATTCACCCCACTGCGGCCGCCCGTACCCTTGTTCCAACCCCCACCGGGGCGTAGCCTCACTTCAGGCGCATAACCCGCCTTGGCCACCGCCAAAGCAGCGCCCGTAGCGCCCTTTCGGCGTTCTCCACAGCCGTTTGTCCGGTTTCGGGAAGCCAGACAGGGGGATATGCATATAAACTACTAGATGTAGTGGTTCTGGCTTGACACACGCCATAGAGAGCGGTACTTTCGCATCTCACGGCTTTTCTTTTGTCTTCCGTTCCACCGTTTTTGGATGTTTTTGTCCGCCAAAGCCTGGTTGGTGAGTTGTTCCAGGAAGGCCGGTTTCACCTCCTGTTTTTCAGGCGCCGCAACGAGCGCTCGGGGGCGGCTTTTCTGTCATTTCTTAAATCGTGAGGAGAATTATGGCCGAGGCCACCAATTCCGTAACTTCCGCCGTCCAGAACGGCTGGGCCGCCCACTATAGCCACTCCGTGCCAAAGCCTGAACCCACCACCGGTGTGCACTGCACCCGCTTCTTCTCCAAACCCGGCGTTTCGCCCTACAGCGAGGTCGTCTGGGAGCGTCGTACCGCTTCCATCACCGACGCCACCGGCGGCTCGATCTTCGAGCAAAAAGACGTCGAGGTTCCCGCCGACTGGTCGATGACCGCTACCAACATCGTCGCCTCCAAGTACCTCCACGGCCATGTCGGCACCCCCCAGGGCGAATTTGGCGCGCGCGAAACCGGTGTCCGCCAACTCGTCGGCCGGGTCGCGGAGACCATTCGTGACTGGGGTATCGCGGGCGGCTATTTTGCCACTCCGGAAGACGCGGCTATCTTTCACGACGAGCTCGTCCATCTGCTGATCACCCAGAAAGTGGCCTTCAATTCGCCCGTCTGGTTCAACGTCGGCTGCGACCGCCTCGAGCCCAATTCCGATGCCCAGAACTGGCACTGGAATGCCCACAGCTGTGCCGTCGAGTTCTCCGTCACCGGCTACCGCAATCCGCAGTGCTCCGCCTGCTTCATCAACTCAGTAGACGATTCGCTCGATTCCATCCTGACCCTGGCCAAGACTGAGGGCATGCTCTTCAAGTGGGGTTCGGGTACCGGCACCAACCTCTCCAGCATCCGCGGATCCATGGAAACCCTCTCCGGCGGAGGCACCGCCAGCGGGCCACTCAGCTTCATGCGCGGTTTCGACGCCTTTGCCGGTGTCATCAAGTCCGGCGGCAAAACCCGCCGTGCGGCCAAAATGGTCATTCTCAACGTCGAGCATCCCGATATTGCCGACTTCATCGAGTGCAAGGCCAAAGAAGAAGCTCAAGGCTTGGACCTTGATGCAGGCAGGCTACGACGGCTCCGGTCCGGACTCAGAAGCCTATAGCTCCATCTTTTTCCAAAACGCCAACAACTCGGTTCGCGTGACCGATGAGTTCATGCGCGCGGTCGAGCGCGATCAGGACTTCACCACCCGCACCGTCAAGGGCGGCGAGCCGGTCAAGACCTTCAAGGCCCGCGAGCTCATGCGGAAAATTGCCGAAGCCACCTGGCAATGCGGTGATCCCGGCATGCAGTACGACACCACCATCAACAAATGGCACACGTCCAAGAACTCGGGCCGCATCAACGCCTCGAATCCTTGCTCCGAGTACATGTTCCTCGACGACTCGGCCTGCAATCTGGCCAGCTTCAACCTGCTCAAATTCATCACCCCGTCCGGCGGCTTTGACGTGGATGCCTATCGCCATGCCATCGACATCCTGATCACCGCCATGGACATCCTGGTCGACAACTCCGGCTACCCCACCGAATCAATCGTACGCAATTCTCACGACTACCGGCCGCTGGGCCTGGGATACGCCAACCTGGGCGCCCTGCTCATGGCCATGGGCCTGCCCTATGACAGCGACGCAGGCAGAGATTTCGCCGCTGCCCTTACCGCCATCATGTGCGGTCAGGCTTATCTGCAGTCCTCTGTGCTGGCGGAAAAGGCTCCGCCAATGGTCTCAGCCACCTCGCTTTGCCAGCAGGCGCAGTACGCGGACGGCGGCTTGGCCCAACGCGGCGGCGCGTGCCCCGGCTTCTACGTCAACCGTGAGCCCTTCCTGGACGTCATCCGCATGCACCGTGCGGAGGTGAACAAGATTGGCCATGCCAACTCAGCCGAGCCCTTCGCCACCCCCCAGCTAGCCTCGCTTATCGAGGCCAGCAAGGATTGCTGGGATCAGGCTCTGGCCCACGGCGAGAAGCATGGCTACCGCAACTCGCAGGTCACCGTGCTGGCCCCCACCGGCACCATCGGCTTCATGATGGACTGCGACACCACCGGCATCGAGCCCGATCTGGCGCTGATCAAATACAAGAAACTGGTCGGCGGCGGAATGATCAAAATCGTCAACAACACCGTGCCGGTTGCCCTGTTCAAACTCGGTTACACCAATCCTCAGGTCGATTCGATCGTCAGCTACATCGACTCCACCGGCACCATCGAAGGCGCGCCCGGCATCAAGCCCGAGCATCTCGCCGTGTTTGATTGCAGCTTCAAGCCCAGCAAAGGCACGCGCTCCATCCACTCCTCCGGTCACATCAAGATGATGGCCGCCGCCCAGCCTTTCTTGTCTGGAGCGATCTCGAAGACCGTCAACCTGCCCCACGACGCGACCCTGGACGACATCAGTCAGGCCTATACCGAGGCGTGGCGTCTGGGCCTCAAAGCAGTTGCAATTTACCGCGACGGATCGAAGGGTGCGCAACCGCTCAACGTCTCCGATGGCAATAAAGCTAAGGTCATCAAGAACGCACTGGGTGCGGAGAACGCCGCCGACGTAGCCGTCAGCGCTGCCGCCGACCGCATTCTCACCGCCATGGCGCAGGGCGACACCAGCTCCATCGGCGAGGATCTACGGATACTGGAAGACAAAGTCTCGGCTCGGCTCGAAGTCACCGCCAATGCGGTCGTGACTGCTGCTAATGCCTTCTCCGCGTCCATCGCCAACGCCGTCACCCTGGGCCAGGCCGCGGCGCTGCGCGAAGATCCGGAGGCAACCCAGGGTCCGCCCCGCGCCGTCCGTCATCGTCTGCCGGAGGAGCGTCCCTCACTCACCCACAAGTTCTCCATCGCCGGCCACGAAGGCTACATCACCGTCGGCCTTTACCCCAATGGGCAGCCGGGTGAAATCTTCATCAAGATGGCCAAGGAAGGTTCCACTGTCTCCGGGCTCATGGACTCCTTTGCCACGGCCGTTTCGCTCTCCCTGCAGCACGGTGTGCCCCTCAAGGTTCTGTGCGAGAAATTCGCCCACACTCGCTTTGAGCCCTCCGGCTGGACTGGAAACGAACAGATTGGCTTCGCCAAGTCCATCATGGATTACATCTTCCGCTGGCTCCAGTTGCGCTTCCTTTCCGGACACCAACTGAGCTTGTTCACCGGTCTGGCTGCGGGCGCTCAACTCGCGGTGCCTGCCTCGGCGGAGGAAACGTCAGGCCGTCGTACCCACGGCCAACGAAGCGAGATACGAGACCCGGCCACCGGCCGGCGGCCTCTTGCCCGCGCTGCTTCTGGTCAGGGTGGTGCCGGTGGAACCATGGAAGACCGCGGAATCTTCGGAGTGCCCGAAGCCCGCAAAGGTGGCGGTGCGATCTTTCACGCGGCCGACGCCATGAAAGAGTATCTCGACATGGGCGACGCCCCCAGTTGCCACACCTGCGGAGCCATCATGGTCCGCAACGGCAGTTGTTACCGATGCATGAGCTGCGGCTCAACCAGCGGCTGCAGCTAGCCGCCTGCCAACTTACAAGGGCCACTTGCAAATGCAGGTGGCCCTTGAACTTTTTGTGAACAAACAGAATTGTCATCCCGCCTGTCCCGGCCTGCCGTGGAACCGAAGCCTGGCGCAGTTCTTTCAGCCACTCACCAACCTTCCTTGAAAACACGACACTCCCCTTTGTCATCCCGCCTGTCCCGGCCTGCCGCGGGACCGAAGCGTAGCGCAGTGCTTTCTTGCCACTCACCAACCTTCCCTGAGAAACACGACACTCCCCTTTGTCATCCCGCCTGTCCCGGCCTGCCGTCGGACCGAAGCCTGGCGCAGTTCTTTCAGACACTCACCAACCTTCCCTGAGAGCACCACTCTCCCCTTTGTCATCCCGAGCGTAGCCGAGGGATCTGCGGTGCGCCCTCGGCCTTCCCGAATTTCCAGTACCAAACCCTCAACATCCAGACAAATTCCCATCCCCCCATCTTTTGCGCAACAACCAAATTTCAATTAATCTTCCTGTAGAAGTAAAAGGGGAAATGCATGGCGGGCGTACGCATCGACCTTCCACAAGGCACCTTAGATCTGCTCATCCTTCGCACGTTGGCGCTCGGGCCGCAACACGGCTCGGCGATCTCCGAACGTGTGCAGCAAGTATCGAGTGACGTACTTCAGATCCAGCAGGGATCCCTCTATCCGGCTCTACACCGGTTGGAACGGCGAGGATGGATCAAAGCTGAGTGGGGCGCATCTGAAAACAATCGCCGCGCGAAATACTACGAACTTACACGGAGCGGCAAAAAGCAACTTGAAGTAGAAACAGATGCGTGGCTAAAGCTGACAACCGCCGTCACCCAGGTTTTGGAAGGAGCGTGATTGGAAGCGCGGATCCTTTGCAACTATACGGCTATGAACTGAAATTCGCGTGATGCCGAAAGACCGGATAGCAAGAAACAAGGTAAAAAATGAAAAATGTAGCCGATATCCGGAATGTGTCGACAGATGACACACCTATTACGTCAGTGCCGCCGATGTTGCAGACAAGATCATTGATCGCATGCGTTGCGGTTTAGATCCGCTGCTCTTGTCCAGTTCCTCCTTGACTCTCATCTCCCTCGGTCCGAATCTTGAGAACTCATTCGGTAACGAAATTCGATTGACGAAGTCGATAAACCCACACACTCGCCGGCAAGACCACCGATACTTCCGATGTGACAAATTTCACCGGCCGCCAATCTCCGGCGCTGCTGTTAGTCACCTTCACGCAGTTACTTTAAGGTCGTTCTGACGCAATTCCGCGAAACTTGGACAACGATCGGTTACTTCAAGATGACCATCGTTTTGCCCTATCCAAAGGTGGGATGTCCCCTACTCAGCGCAACGGTACGTTCGATTATCACTGGCCAACGGTGGGGCTCTCACGTCTGCTCGATTCTGGCCGATGAGCTCTTCCATGGGAGGAAAAAACCGTTATGCTGCAACAGATTCACTGCCGATGCACAACTAACAGCGACCTGCTTCTCTATAAATGTTCCCGAGGCCACCGCGGCCTTCTTTGTGGGAACTGCCTTCGGACTGCCAGCGTAATCGAGTGTCCCGTCTGCTCGTCGGTCTTGACCGTCGAGAATACGGAGCATCGTTATGCTGCCGAAGTACCCTCACCCACTATTTCCCGTACCATCTGAGAGCTCCCGATCGGACGATACCGGCAAGGCAAGAATCCCCCGGCCTTTCCTCATCGCACAACCTTCCACCAGGCCCGGTTTCACATTGGGTTCAACCCAGATCAGAATTCTTCTTCAGTAGATCGCGCGCCGCTCTAAAGCGTAGGCTCGTAAAGCTGCTTTAAGTCGCGCATGCGGCTGCGCGTCAACTGGATCAGGCATCGGGTCTGCGCATTGGGCTCGGTTGACCCCGGATGCTTGATCGTGCCCACGTCGTAAACCCTCACCATCGCATCGCACGCAGTCACCCGATATTTCTCCCAGACGACTTCAGTCCCGTCGAGCGCCAGGGCATTGGCATCATTCGGCGAGCTTTGGATCAGTGCCTCCCGCAGGGCGTCGAAAAACTGGGTGTAATTCTTGTAGGTTTCGACCCGAGCATCGCTCAGACACTCGTTGCGGTCGTCCAGGGTGGACGAATCCGTGCAATCGTTGCCTTCATGCGCCATTTCCGCCCGATAGGCCAAGTCAGCAATGTGCTGCTGCTTCCCATCCTGAGCGGCGCCGCTCATGGAATAGGCCAGCACACAAAAAAACAGCAGGATCGCGGTTACCGCGCGTGTATTCATCGCTCCAAACCTCCGCACCAATCTTAAAGCGGTTCGATAGGTAGGGAGCCGGATGAGTGATTGGGAGAAAAAGAGGCGGGATATTCGGTGAAACTCGGGGAAATGCGGATCGTTCCGCGCATTTCCCCGTCGGGGGAGCTTGCTAAAAGCGGAAGACTACAAATAGTACCGAGAAATTTGCCCATCGTGCCGTAGGTTGGTTCGCGCCGCTCTTGTATCTCGACTGGAACCAGGGTGTCCTGCCAGCGCCCTGTCGTTTCTGCCTGCACCGGCTTTTTCGCCGTAATCGCGTGACCTTTTTGCGACCAGTTCCCGATCGCGGTCACGATCCGGGCTGCGGCCAGCCGTCTTGATGCGGCGTCACCCTTGGTCCCACCCTTGAATTCCCCTAGCGGTTGGGGGGCGCGCCCGTCTTCCAGGGCGTTCAGGGTCCAGATGTCGTCATCCTGCGGCGACAGAACAAAAATCGCCCTCAGACTGCGCACAATAAATTCCACTGTGGGTTTGCCATCCTGAAGATCCAACCGAGGATCGAGTTCCAGCTTTTCCTTGCTGGTGAAATCGAATGCAGCCTCAATCCGGGCAGATAGCTCCAGCAGCTTGCCTTCGCGCTCTTTTTCCCGAATCCGGTCGTTTTCTTCCGCTAGTCTGCGATCTGTTTCGATCACCAGCTTGCGCGCTTGCTCAAACATATCCAACAGAATCTGCTCCATGCAATGACACCCTCGGGAGCAGTATGCTGGCTTTAGATGTAGACAGCCATACAACTATTGGCGCACATCCTGCAAAGCTTACAGGTTTCGCAATGGGTGTACACCGAAGCCAGGCACATTTCGTTGCGAAACCGCGAGTGACGCCGCCGCCGGCCGCCGGCCGCCCCCGCCGCGGCCATCCCTCCCGCCACCGCCATCCCTCCGGCGCCACCGCCGCCCGCTTGTTTGGGCCGATAGCAGCTCTTGCAGTAGACCGGACGATCCCCGCGCGGCTCGAATGGCACCGTCGTGGTCTGCCCGCAACTGGCGCAGACCACGGTTGTGCCTGTGCTCATACCGACCGCCCGCGCTATACCCGCCGCCGCGTGCTGTGGGAATGGGAGGGAGCGTGGCCGCCCCCGCCGCCAGCGCCCTGCTTGGCTTGGCGGCATGGTTTACAGCGCCGGGGCGAGGAGTAGCCCCGTTCCTGGAAAAATTGCTGTTCACCCGCGGTGAAAACAAATTCCTGCCCGCAGTCGCTACAGGTAAGTAACAGGTCGCTGCCGCTCATGGCTTCGGCCCCTTTCAGCGAGTGTCCGGCGAACGCCCCACGCGCAATGGAATGTTACACGCAAAAACGCTCGCCAACACTCGTCTATCGGCCAGTGGAGAAACGATTTAAACTACCCCTCGAAGGAAGGGAACTGATGAATCACCGACGGATGCTGGCGCTCCTTATTCTGTTCTGCACCACCACGCTGGCGCCAGCCAGGCAGCTCGGCTGGAAACAGCTTTTCAACGGCCACGACCTGCGTGGCTGGAAGCACGTAGGACCCGGTAATTTCACCGTCGAGCATGGGCTGCTCACAACCCAGGGAGGCATGGGACTTCTTTATTGCACCATAGGCCCGTTAAACGACTGCGAAATAAAAGTCGTCTATAAGATGGAGCACGACAACGATAACTCCGGTGTATTCATCCGGATACCGGAAGAGCCTACCGAGCCCTGGATGCCCGTCAACCGCGGCTATGAGGTACAAATCGATAACCACCCGGAGCGGGTCAACGAGGACGAGTTTCACATGACCGGCACGCTCTACTCGTTGACTCGTCCGCTGGCCAAGCCTGGTAAGCCGGGTCCCGAATGGAACACGATGCTGATCCGCATCGAAGGCCCGCGAACCCAGGTTTTCGTAAATGACGTAAAAGTGACGGACTACACCGAAGGCCAACCCGTCCCCGATAAAAAGTTCAATTTCGAGCCGGACCGGGGCGTACGTCCCGACAAAGGCTGGATCGGCCTGCAGAACAACAGCGACAAAGACGTCGTCTACTTCAAAACCGTAGCCGTCCTAATCCTCGGCACCCAGCAAGGCGAATCCTAGACCCCGTCTCGGGATCTATCCCCCAACAAAGAACCCAGGGGTGCCCCATATCTCGCTCGTTTTTCGCGAGATGTGGGATGCCACAATAGCAGATGCGAAACCCTCCGCAACACTCGACGGTGATCGACCAAGTTTTGTTTTTCCGGTCCAAACAAACGTGTCATCCCGACCGGAGCGAAGCGCAGTGGAGGGGCCTGCTGTCCCCTCGATCCCAATAACGAATGCCGATGGAAGCGCTACCCTCCCCTTTGTCATCCCGAGCGTAGCCGAGGGATTGCGGTTGATTCGTCGACAAACGAATGCCGACTGGAAGCGCTACCCTCCCCTTTGTCATCCCGAGCGTAGCCGAGGGATCTGCGGTTCTACGGACCTGTCCTGGAAATGTTTTCGAAACACCAACCCCAACTCACATCCCGTCATAATTCGGTCCCCCGCCACCCTCAGGCGGAACCCAGGTAATGACCTGGTACGGGTCCATGATGTCGCAGGTCTTGCAATGCACGCAATTCGCGAAATTAATATGAATCTGTTCATCCACCATCTCATACACCGCCGCCGGGCAAAAATGCTGGCACGGATTCCCAAATTCCTGCACACAACGATGGTTACAAATATTCGTATCGCGAATCACCAGGTGTACCGGTTGGTCATCATCATGACGCGTCCCTGAGTGGTACACGTCGGTCAGCTTGTCGAACGTAAGTTTCCCATCGCTCTTCGCCGGGCCCAGCGTCGCTTCGCGGCCGTAAGTCGATCGCCCGATGGCATCCAGCATGTGCATATTGCGGTAACCGGCGTGGTTCTCGTAATCGGGGCCAAGGTTTCTGCCGCCCAGCACCTGCTGTATCCCGCTCTGCACCAGCCCCGCCAACAACCCCTGCTCGAACCCCTGATGAAAGTTGCGTACCGGGTATAGCTCCTCTTTGATCCAGCTCGCCCTCCACCCGGCTCTGGTAAGCGCCCAGAGCTGTGCTCGTCTGATCCCCCACCCGCATCGATTCGAAGGCGGTTTCCGCCGCCAGCATCCCGCTCTTGATCGCCAGGTGGATACCCTTGAGCCGCTGCGAATTGAGCATGCTGGCCGAGTCGCCCAGGATCATCCACCCCTTGCCCGCCAATTTCGGCATGGTAAGCCATCCGCCATAAGGCAGACTCTTGGCGCCGTAGCGGACCATCTTGCCCCCCTCCAACAGCGCCCGCGCCAGCGAATGTTCTTTGAACGACTGAAAAACGTGGTGCGGGTCCAGCCGCGGATCCTGGTAATCCAGCCCGACCACATAGCCAACCGAGGCCAGAGTATCGGAGATGCCATAAATCCACGCCCCTCCATACTCTTGCCCAGTCAGCGGATACCCCAGGGTATAGATCACTTCCCCTTTGCCACGCGCCCGGCCGGAATCTCCCATAGCTCCTTGATCCCCACACCGTAGGTCTGCGCATGTTCCGGGTCTTCCAGCTGGAAGCGCTCGATCAGCTGTTTGGTGCACGACCCGCGCGCGCCCTCGGCCAGGACGGTGATCTTCGCGTGAAGATCGTAGCCGGGCTCAAAGTTGGATTTGGGGTTCCCTTCCTTATCCACGCCCTTGTCATCGGTGCGAACCCCGGTCACCCCGTCAGCATCGAACAGCAACTCGCTGCCGGCAAACCCGGTAAAGATCGTGATCCCGGCCTCCTCCACCTTGGCCGCCAGCCATTTAACGAACTTGTTGATGGAGATCACGTAATTGCCGTGGTCGCGCAAAGGCGGCGGCACGATCGGGAGCTTGTGATGGCCCTTTTCGGTCAGAAAGTAGACCGACTCCTCTGGTGACTTCCGCGTCGATAGGGGCCTCGGCCTCAAAGCCGGGCAGCAACTCGCGCATGGAGCGAGGGTCCAGCAGCGCTCCAGAAAGGCAGTGCTGGCCCGCCTCCCGGGCCTTCTCCAGAACGTAAATGTTCTCTTTGGAAAGCGGCGCGGCGGTCGAGCCTTTGAGCGCCAGCTGATCGTTGTGGGCGTCGATCAGTTGCGACAGGCGCAGCGCGCAGGCCAAACCGGCGGGGCCGCCGCCGATGATGACCACATCCGCCTCCATCTGTGGCCGTTCGATTCCCTCGATTGGTTGGCGGAAGTGAATCATGGCTTTTGGCTTGAGCCTGAGATTCAGGCCTTCGCCTTCTTGATCTCTTCGGTCAGTGCCGGGACCACATCGAAGAGGTTGCCCACGATCCCATAATCGGCGATCTCGAAGATGGGCGCCTCTTCGTCTTTATTGATGGCCACGATAGTGCGCGCGCCCTTCATGCCGACGATGTGCTGGATGGCGCCGCTGATGCCCAGCGCAATGTATAGCTTGGGCGCCACGGTCTGCCCCGAGCTGCCGATCTGCCGCTCCAGCGGCAGCCAGCCGTTATCGCAGATGGGGCGCGACGCCGCCACCTCGCCGCCCAGTGCCTTGGCCAGATCTTCGGCAAGGGCGACGTTCTTTTGCTCCTTGATGCCTCGGCCAATGGCGACGATGACCTCGGCCTGGGAAAGGTCCACCGCCTGCTTGGCTTCCTGAAAGACCTCATGCGGCGTGATGCGCAGCGCCGCCGGCTGGGCAGCTTCGACCTTCTCTACCGAAGCGGAGCCGCGCTCTGCCTGATCCGCGCGATAGGTTCCAATCTGCAGCGTCGCCAGCCACGGAGCTTCTCCCGCAAAGGCCACATCGGCCACAAATTTTCCCTGAAACATCTGCCGCGTGAACAGCAGCTTGCCGTTCTCGTGCTTGTAGCCGATCGCGTCGGAGATCAAAGTACGGTCGAGGGCAAGCGCCAGCCGGGGGCGAAATCGCGTACCTGGTAGGTGTGGGGAAAGAGCACCAGCTTGGGTTGCTGGCTGGCAATAAATTCCTTCAGGGCATGGACGTAGGCGTCGGAGGTATAGGCTTCGAGCGAGGGCGCTTCCAGGTCGTATACCTTTTCCACCTTGTACCCCGCCAACTGCCTGTGCCAGGGCGGCGGTTTGATAGCCCGGTAAAACCACCTCGACCGGCCATCCGGTCTCTTTGGCCATGGCTTGCGCGGCGGCGAGCGGTTTCCAGCGAAACGCGGTTCAGCTTACCTTCCCGCTGCTCCGCGACCACCATGATCCGGTCTATCTGCCATCCGTTAGAACTCGGGGGCGCCGCGGCGCAGATACGCCCCGGTCAGCCGGTGAGCCCCGAAACAATCAGCGAGAAAGCAAAATAGTAGACGACCGGATGCGCCCATCCTGGCGCATACGTCAGATCCTGCACCAGCCATAGCAGCAGGATCGTGGCGATGATCCCGAACTGGCCGGAGATGACCATCAGCATGAAACCGCGGTTTCTGCGTTTATCCAGCAGCTCGACCTGATTGGGTGTCAGATTCCGTTCTTCTACCGGAATGAGTGTATTGGCCATACCGTATTCCCTCTTGCGTAACACTGAATTGTACTAAATCACCCGCGCTTGATTCTTCAGTTGCTCCACCAGCTTCCGTGCCACTTCGGCGGGGGGACCCTCGAGCATTTCGGTCTTCTTTTGCTTTACCGGCACATACAGCCGTTCGATCTGCTGTTGGTTCTTGCCCAGTTTCGCCTCTACCTCGGCCCAGGCGACCTTGCGCAGCGGCTTCAACTTGGCTTGTTTGATGCCGATCAGCGTGGCATAGCGCAGCTTGTTGATGCCGCTCTGGATGGTCAGAACAGCGGGCAAGGGGAACGTCGACGTGCTGGTAGCGCCCGGCTTCAAGTTCGCGTTTCAGGCGCAGGCCGCTATCGGTCTTTTCAATGCCGATAATGATGGTGGCATGGGGCCAGCCCAGACACCTCGGCCAGCAGCACCCCGGTTTGAGCATAACCAAAATCGTCTGATTGCAGCCCGGTCACAATCAGGTCGAATGTTCTCCCGCAATCGAGGCGGCCAGCGCACGCGCGATATTCGCCGCATCCAGGGTGGCGAAGCGGTCGTCCTCCAGATGAATGGCGCGGTCCGCGCCCTTGGCCAGAGCTTCTCGCAATACCTGCTGCGATCGCGCCGGGCCAGCCGTCACCACCACCACTTCGCCTCCGTGCTTTTCCTTTTGCCGCAGCGCCTCTTCCAGAGCGTAGGCGTCGGGCTCGTTCACTTCATAGGACACGTCTTCGCGAATCCAGGTGCCGGCTTCGTTCAGCTTGAGAGGCGCATCTTTCTGCGGTACCTGCTTGATGCACACGAGTATTTTCATAGTCTGCGTCTAAATGAACGCCACCGACTGCAGGCTCGATACTTCAAAGCGCTTGCGGCAGCGAATGTTCTTGCAGCCGACGGTATCGTCTTTGCGCACCATATAGGACTGGGCCTTGGCGAACCGGGCGCGGTCCCGCTCATCGGCTCTGCCCGGCAGTTGCGCTTTCTTGCGCCGCACCAGCCATGCCACCTCATATTCTTCGGCCTTGCCGCAATGTGGGCAGGTCAGCGTATGTTTCCGCTGTTCAGATTTTTCCTCGAAGAAGTCCCGTTCTTCCATGGCCTCGAGACCCGCTTTCCCGGCGCCGGAGAAAACTCCTCCCGCCGAAATCATAAGAAGTATTCCATACTTGGATGGGGAATCCATAACCGCGCCCCCGCAGGAGGATCGCTGTATGGCGAAAAGAAAGCGGCGGCCGGAAAAGTTTTCAGTCGTCAAAGCGGTCAAGGCCAACGCCCGCGAACGCGTAGGGCAGCCCCGGCCAGAGCGCGTCATCGACGACCCGAAGCGGGAACCAAACGCCGCAAAGCGAAACACCGGCAGACGCTGCCGCAGTTGTTGAGCGGAGATGAGGACGATTGCGCGAGCCACGGGACTGGGAGGTCTCTTCCTGCGCGCCGCCGATCCGGACAAGCTCCACGCCTGGTATCGAGGAGCACTGGGGATCAAGCGCACCGAGGACGGCGCCTTTGCTTTCTTCAGCGAAGGTCCGCGGGAGATGACTGTCTTTGCCTTCTTCCCCAGGAAACGAAGTACTTCGGTCCGGCGAACAGCAGGCCATGTTCAACTGCGCGTGGATGACCTGGACGCGGTCCTGGAAAAGCTGCGCACGGCCGGCGCCTATCATCGATCCCAAACGGGAGGACCACGAATACGGCCGCTTTGCCTGGTTTAACGATCCGGTGGGCAACCGGGTAGAGCTGTGGCAGCCCCCAGGCCGTGAATGAACCGCAAATGCCTCCCGGCATCCGGGAGGCATTTTCTAGCTCTATTAAGCAGCGGAGACGACGAAGGGATCAACGATCAAGGGTTCGATCGCGGCCTGGGGCAGAATCTCTGGCATGCACACATCGGTATAGCGGCCGGCGGCAACGTCCACAAACACCACGTTGGCGGTATCTTCGGTGCGGGTCGTGCTGATGTGCAGCTTACGAACGGCCTTAATGGCTACAGTTGCGAGAAGGAACCGGTTCGCTATCTTAATTCCGGCAGAATAGACCAGTTCAGAGCGCATAGAGCCTCACGTTTTCAGGTTAAATATCCTCTTAAGGGGACTCGGGCTCAGGAAGACAGGACGCAAGCCGAAGCGTTACAAGCACTTCTTCCAGCATACAGCCGCGCCCGGAATGTTCCTATCTAATTCGTAAGCGAGCGAACAACGACGGACCCATTGGTAACGGCCGGCCATTCCAACGTTGAGCATTCTCACGTGAGTTCGGGGCCGGTTAAATCCCCATCAGCAGCGCCCGAGCCAGAACCTCGGCCAGATGCACGCGCATGCCGCGGTGAATTCTGCCGGATCTGCTCCCGGCAACTGAATCCGTCCGTAACCAAGATCGTTTCCGCCGGGGCCGCCGCGACTGCGGGCAGAAGCACCCGCTCGCCCAGCGCCTGCGAGACCGTCAAACTTGTCCTTTTCGAACCCAAACGGGCCTGCCATGCCACAGCAGCCGGAATCCAGCATGGTGACCTGCGGCGTTCGTGGCCTGCAACAGGGAAAGCTCATCCTGCATGCCCATCAGCGCCTTGTGGTGGCAATGGCCATGCAGCACGATCTGCCGCCCATGCCAACTGTGGAGGCCGGTAACCGGGCGCATGCCGGGTGAGAAATTCGCTCAGCAGAAACGTCTGTTTTGCCAGCCGTTGAGCGCGCTCATCGCTGGGGAAAAAATTGATCAGCTCATCCCGAAACACGCTGGCGCAGCTTGGCTCAAGCACCACGAAACGGCATGCCGGCGTCGATCTGCGGGCCCAAGCCGCTCCAGAATGCCCGTCAAATAGTCGCGCGCCTGGTCGAGAAACCCGAAATCGTAAAGCGGGCGCCCGCAACAGATATGTTGTGCCGGGACCTGCACCTGGAATCCCAGCCGAACCCAGCACCTCGTGCGCCGCCCCCAGCACCTGGGGATGAAAGTAATTGTTCCAGGTATCGGGCCAAAGCAGCACCGGCGTCCCACTCGCCGCCGACGCCCGCCCTTGCGGTACTGCGACTGAAAGCTTCGCCGGGCAAACTCCGGCAACGTCGCGTTGCGGCGCCACGCCGGCGATAGCCTTTCACCAGGCTGCGCACGCCTGGGGTCCGCATGGGCAGATTGGCCAGCCCCGGAGCAATCGCAGCCAGCTTGCGCCCAGCGATCCATAAACCCGAAAAGGTAGTGCTGCAGCGGGTGCGTCCGGCCTTGGTAATGGTGGGCCAGAAACTCCGCTTTCCATGTCGCCATGTCGACGTTGACCGGGCACTCCGTCTTACACGCTTTGCAGGAGAGGCAAAGATCGAGCGCTTCCTTGACCTCCTCATTGCGCCATCCATCGGTGATCGATCTTGCCTTGCAGCATCTCCCACAGCAAGTGGGCCCGCCCGCGGGTGGAGTGCTTCTCCTCCCGGGTGGCCATATAGCTGGGGCACATGGTGCCGTGGTCCTGCTTGCGGCATGCGCCCACCCCCACGCAGCGCAGCGTGGTTTCTCCAAATCCCCCGGGATCCAGCGGGTAGTGGAACCAGGTGTCCACTTTCTTCGCGTGATAGCCGGCGCCCAGGCGAAGATTGTCCACCGGATCGTAAACCGCTGACCGGATCGATCATCTTGCCCGGATTCATCCCGTTGTCCGGATCCCACAACGCCTTGAACTCCTGAAACGCCTTCATCAACTCGGGGCCATACATTTTCGGCAGCAGTGCGCCGCGGGCTTGCCCGTCCCCGTGTTCGCCGGATAAGGATCCGCCATGGGCCAGGACGATGTCTGCCGCCTGGTCGATAAACTCGCGATACTTCGCGATGCCCTCCGTCGTTTCCAGATCGAAGGTGATGCGCAGGTGAACGCAGCCCTGGCCGAAGTGTCCGTACATCGGCGTCTTGTACCCGTAGCGTTCGAGCAGCTCGTAGAGTTCGCGAAGATAGCTTCCTAGCTGCTCCGGCGGCACCGCGGAATCCTCCCAGCCTTCCCATCCATGCTTTTCCCCGGGAACGAAGACGGTCGCGCCCAGGGCGGATTCGCGCACATGCCAAACCCGCTTGGCCTCTGCGTCGGAGTAGCGCCGCACGGTGCACGTCTTGCCAAACCCAAGCGCCGCCTGGGTGAACTCCTCCGCGATGCGGTCAGCCTCCTCCGCGGAGTCGGCGCCGAACTCGCACAGCAGAAAGCCGCGGCCTTCCGGCAGCAGCAGCACGTCTTCGACCGCCAGGTGCTTGCGCAGCATGTAGTCAACCATCAGGCCATCGAACCCTTCAAGGCCGATCGGCTTGTACTCGAGCACTGCGGGCACGTGATCGGCGGCGATGAAGGGGTCGGCAAATCCCAGCACCACCAGGCGGCGATGCTGCGGGCTATGTTTCAGCGCGCAGCGGGCTTGCAGCACGGTGACGCAGGTCCCTTCCGAGCCCACCAGTGCGCGGGCTACATTAAATCCGTTTTCCGGCAGCAGCTCATCCAGGTTGTACCCGGAAACCCGGCGGGGAATTTTGGGAAACCGCTGGCGGATCAGGTCGCCGTAGGTATCCCGGATGCGGGCCAGGCCGGCATAAATCTGCCCCCGGCGGCCGCCGCCGGCGATGATGGCCTGCAGCTCATTTTCCGAGGTAGCGCCAACGGTCAGCCGGGTGCCGTCGTACAGCAGAATATCGAGCGATTCGATATTGTCGACCGTCTTGCCGCCCATGAGCGCGTGTACGCCACAGGAGTTGTTGCCGATCATTCCCCCCAGCGTGCAGCGGCTATGGGTAGCGGGATCGGGAGCGAAGGTAAGGTCGTGTTCTTCGGCCGCATCGCGCAGCCGGTCGAGCACGATGCCGGGCTGGACGCGGGCGAACTTCTGCGCCGGGTCCAGCTCAAGAATCGCGTGCATATATTTCGAGAAGTCCATGACCACGGCCACATTGCAGCACTGGCCGGCGAGGCTGAAGTCCCGCCGCCGCGCGAGAGCACAGGAGCGCCCGCTTCACGGCAAGCCGCCACGGTGGCCACCACGTCCGCCTCATCGAGGGGCACAACCAGCCCGATGGGAACCTGCCGATAGTTGGAAGCAGTCGGTGGCGTAGAGCGCCCGGGAAGCCTGGTCGAAGCGAACCTCGCCGCGGACCGTCAGGCGAAGCCGCTCTTCAAGAGCCCGGGAAGCAGAAAATCCTTCATGTGCATGCTGCAGGATAGGAAAAGCCGATGAACTCATCATGGTCAAACCGATGTTATCAAGCCACGTCCTCCTTTCGCTGGTGAGCACGAGCAAACGTGCCGCCCCCGGAGCAACCGCAGAAATCGACAACAAGTCTGTCCTTGAAGGGGTGGGAGCCTCCGCATTCGTGCGGGGGAAGGAGTGCTTCAGCACTCTAGCGCTGGTCTTTCCCATCTACGGGCGTCTTCCCTCGCTGGTGAACACAAGCAAGCGCACCCGCTCGCAACGCAACCACAGAAATCGACAACAGCCTGATCCTTGAAGGGTACGGGCTGCCTCGCCGCAGCGAGCATTAGCCCGTACAAAAACCAACCCCGAAAATGGTGGCTTTAGCCACTGAGGGGGCCTCAGCTTTGCTCATCAACGGATCTTTCTAGGAAAGGTCTTCGTCGAAGAAGGGAAGCGGTTCGCTATCGAATCTAGGAGTCCATCTCATAACCACTCCCGAAGGAAATCGACGGGTGCCCCACGTTCGCACCAGCGTACGTGGGACGAAAACGAAGGGCGAAGCCCAACGAACGCTTTCACTCCATCGATCCACAACCACGTCCCTACGACTCAAGCGCGGAACCCACCACCCGCCCCGCCCGCCATTTCCGAATCGCCTCCGTATGCTTCGGATAATGACTCCAAGTATCCAACCGCAAGCGACGACGAAATCTCGTCTCGCTCACAAACAACTCCTCAGGAGCCCCCAAAATAAACTCAACCAACCGCCGATGAACCTCCTCCTGTTCTTTAATCACCGCCGAAACCGCCAACCCCCGTTTCCGTTCCGCCATCAACCGATTGAACTCATGGATCCCGCCATAACTAACCGAATATCGGGGCGCCCGGCCGCCCTTCATAATAAGAGGCAGATGTGCAAGCGCCTCCTCCTCCCACGTAGTAACGTGCGCAATAATATCCCGCACCGACCAATCACCAACCACACCACCCTCTAATAACTCCACCTCGGACAACCCCACGTAAGACCCCGTAAACGCCACCCAAGCCTTATCCAGCTGCTTCAACAATCCCGATCGATCCATCTCCCAGCCTCACTTGGCATCATGAAAAATAATCCCCAACGTATGTCGCCGTCCCGACCGCAACCGGCTCACGCCATGTCGCAAATTCACCCGATAACTCCCGCGCGTCCCGTTCACCGGACGATGCTGCACAGCAAACACCACCCCATCTCCCTGTCGCAGGGGAACCACCTCCGCCCTGGACTGCATCCGTGGCCGTTGTTCGGTCAGCACAAACTCGCCCCCGGTGAAATCCCTCTCCGGTTCCGAAAGCAGAATCGCCAACTGCAGTGGAAACACATGCTCCCCATAAACATCCTGATGCAGCGCGTTGTAATCCCCCGCGCCATACTGCAACAGAAGTGGAGTCGGCCGCGTCTGACCGGCCTGGTGACAACGCTCGATAAACACCTCATGGGAATCCGGGTAACGAACCTCGATCCCCATCGCTTCGTTCCAGCGATTCGCGACCGGCGCAAGGTGCGGATAAATCGCCGTGCGAAAGCCGGCGACCAACCCCGGCAAAGGATAGGAAAAATATTTGTACTCACCTCGTCCAAAGCCATGCTGCGCCATGATGACCTGACTCCGGAATTTGCCGCTGTCCGCATACAGGCCTGAAATCTCCGCGCATTCCTCGGCAGTCAGAAGGTTTTTGAACCCGCCCCAACCATAAGCATCGAGATCGGCTGAGACGGCAGTCCAGTCAACCTTCTCCACGCGGGCCTCGATCGTCCGTGAAAATCGTATCACGTCGCAACGCTCATCCTGTATCTCCCAGCGCACTCGCGCATCAGGTTCATGCTAGCAATGTGCATGTTGCCCGCCACTCCGAATCTTGCTTTCAAACTGAAAGCCCTCTAACCAACCCCCCGCCGCAAAAAAGCCTAAAATCGAAAGCGGCCAGGGAGGTGCAGTGGTGCAACTAAGCCAGTGGCTCCTTCCGCTCCTCTTTGCGGCCACCGCTCTCGGCGGGGATTCGATCACCGGAAGCTGGATCAATACCAACCCAGACACAGGCGGAGTCACGCGACTCGTCGTCCGATCCACCGATCAGCAGCGATTCGTCCACGCCTGGGGCGCCTGTCATCCTCGTGATTGCGACTGGGGCGAGGTACAGTGCCTGCCGCACGGTGCGGCTTGCAAGGCAACCTGGGATCACGGCTTCGCGGCCACATCGATGCAGCTCCTGCCGCTCGCGGACGGCCGCCTCCAGATCAAGTACAAATTCGAGTTCCATGACAAATCCGGCCGGCGTGACCTTGGGCATGAAGAGCTTTTCGTCCGCGGCGAGCCGCCGCAAGTCACTCGCCCCCTAATCCGCAATCTCACGCCGGAAGAAGCGACGAAACGCATCCTGCACTGTCGACTTTACCGCGCTACCCTGATTCGCAGGTGCGGCCTCTTCTAGCGGGGACGGTTGATATCGGTCTCATCATCTCTACGAGTGGGAACGTGACGGAAGGCACCCGCTTCCTGCATGGCCCCACCTTCTTCCGCGATTCGGCAATGCAAGCGGTCTTCGCATGGAAGTTCAAACCAGACCCGGACCAGGCGCACCCCACATTAGGGCGTGTCCGTGCACTCATCCGTTACAAGGCCGACATCAGCACCGAAGTAGCATTGGCGCCTGCCATCCTGCCTGACGCATTCGGAGATCGGGGCACGCCAAGGAACGAAGAAGCAGAAGCCGCCTTCCCTCCGCTGCAATGTGGAAACTAAGTTTTTTTCCCAAATTGACGCGCCTCGCTCCTGGGTGGTGAACACAAATAAACGCGCCCCGCTGGTGCCGCAACCACAGAAATCGACCGCAAGTCTTCCATGAAAGGGGCGGGAGCCTCTGCATTTATGCGGGGGAAGGAGTTCTTCAGCACTCCGGGAAAGTCTTTTCTTCAGGATGTTTTGTCAAAATTCCTACAAAACCGTCATCCTGAGCGGAGCGCCTCACGAATTTATCGCGTAAGGCAGCGTTTGTGGCGCGGAGTCGAAGGACCTCGGCGATGCTTATCTACCCATGTTGCTCGGGGCTTTTCGACCACCGAAGCTGGCACCGGCGGTTCAGCGAGCCTCTCCTGGTTTCGATGATCCCCTCCACGTGTATCTCGATGGGCTCAAACGGGTGGGAGCCCCCGCATTTATGCGGGAGAAGGAGTGCTTCAGCACTCCGGGAAAGAGATTCCAAAATTGATTCTGCGCTTCAGCGCTGGCCACACTGCCGCCCCCCTCGCCGGCGAGCACAGGCAAACGCGCGTGCTAGTGCCGCAACGGCAGAAATAAAGCATGCTTCAATGGAAGCGCTACCCTCGCCTTTGTCATAACCGAAAGCGAAGCGGACGAGTTAGCAGCCACATCCAACGCTGAAAACGGCGATCTTAACTGAATAGCTCTCTAGGGAGAAAGTAACAAAAGTGCGTTCGGGTTTCACATCACACTTGTTTAAGGCGGTTACACGTGCGCGGAAGAGAAAAGGCCCCGGAAAAAGGCAATTGCAACCCGCGCCCTAACCCGGAGCCTCATGCAAAAGAAAAATGTGAACGTAGGATTTAGAGGTTTGCGACGGCCGTCGCCAGTTGTTTTTTAATTTCGTCGCGTTCGGTGTCCAACTTGACGCGCTTTCCGTCTATTTCGCCTAAAATGTCCAACAACTGAGAAACCTTGGCTTGAGATGATGTCATCTTTGACTTTCTACCTTTGCCTTGTGTAGCCCGCTCTGGCCACTCTGTTAAGTCTGTTCCTTCGGCTGTTACTTCCGGAACAACTTCTGCGACGTTCCCGCCCTGCACGTCCAATTCCATGATCCCGCTCCCTTCGATTGATACTGCGTTGAGGCTGCGGACAGCATTGCAGACCCTTCTAGGTTTGGCCTTTCCACTTTCGGGTGACTAGCTCAGATCAAATTCGACCGTCATCCTTGCGATTCTAGTGAGATTCGCGGCGGGAACTGACACTCTGTGGAAAACAGAGGAGCGTTGAGTTCGCCCGGGCCTCTATATGTCACAATAGAAGCGACATATCCGTTTTTTCCCTAAACTCAATCTTCGGTAATGTGGTCCTGCCACGTGCGGAACAGCAAACCAGGCAGCCCGTCCGCTCTCCTTCTCCTACGACTGGGCAGGCAATCTGACCGGGGAGTCAGACACCGTGAGCGGCACGATCGCCTACGCTCGCTCAATCGCCGGCGAAGTGACGTCGATCACCAACCAGACCTATCAGAATCTCCCACAGAATCCGCCGAATCTAGTCTCGAATGTAGTGAACGGGCCGGATGGTCCTGTCAGCTACACACTGGGCAACGGGTTGAACGTTTATCAGGGCTACGACACGTTAGGTCGGCTGTCCGGGCGGTGGGTATGCAGTGGGCCGGCGACGATGTATTGCAGCGGCGGGTCGCAGGTCTACGGCACAGCCAGCTCGTGGCGGGGAACGCGGATGCTCACTCAAGCTGACACAATTCTCAATCAACAGGTTACGTTTGGTTATGACGAGTTCAATCGTCTGAACGCGCGCACCGTCACCCAGGGCACGTTGCAGAACTACACCTACAGTTATGATCGCTATGGCAATCGGGTGTCGCAAACCCCGCTGCAGGGAGGGTATACTTTCAATCCGACGATCAACCCGGCCAACAACCAGATCACCACCAGCGGTTACACCTACGATGCGGCAGGTAATATGCTCAACGACGGGGTCCATAGCTATCAGTACGACGCGGAGGGGAATCTGGTGTGGGTGGACGGTGGCAGTACAGCGAAATACGTCTATAACGTGTTCAACCAGCGGGTGCATGTGCAGACGGCGAGCGCCACCACTGAGTACACCTACGACTACGCGGGGCGGAGGGTTTCGGGCTGGTTGTCGCCCAACAACTACGGTAACCAGGGGAGAATTTATTGGGACGGCCAGCAGCTTGGCTTCCGCTCGTCGGATGGCACGAATTTCGACCACCAGGACATGTTGGGGACGGAGCGGCTGCGAACTACTTATAGCGGGGCGGTTGGCGCAACCTATCAGTCGCTACCCTGGGGGGACGGCTATACGGCGACGGTCAACAACAGCGGGGCTGACCAGGACAATGAGCATTTTGCCGGCCTGGAGCGGGATGCCGAGAGCGGTACAGAACACGCGCAATTCCGCAACTATGCTTCGGCTCAGGGACGCTGGCTCGGGCCTGATTCGTACCTGGGTAGCTACAACTTGACCAGCCCGCAGAGCATGAACCGTTACGCGTATGCGTTGAACAACCCGACCAGCTTCACCGATCATAAAGGTTTGTTCCTCGATGGGGACCCCGGCGACACGGTCGATGCGTACACCGGCGGCAACGATACTGGTGGAGGAAGCCAGCCGGATTGCAACAGCAACGATACAGTGTGCGTGACGGGAACTCCGCCGACTGTTCCTGATCCGTGCGATGCTGTCTCCTGCTTTCCAGGCGGCAGTAATCCCGGGCCCGGCGGCACACAGCGGACCCCAGGCAACCCCCCAGCCCCAAGTAACGCGTCGACCTGGTACAAAATCCTTGCATCACAAGTGCCCTCGCCAAAGGTGCTGGGAGCACAGCTATTGATGCGATAGGACTGCTGCCCGAAGGTGGTGTTGTCGCTTCTGCGTTCAGCCTTTGGCATGGGGCCGCTGCCGTTTCTAACGGAGGGAAAATTCTTGAGCGAGTCCAATTTGGGGCCGCGATAATTTCTACTGCGAATGCAGGTTCTGATGTTCAAGGGTCGGAGGGTGCTTTTTCGCTTAGTGGCGCTCAGTTGGCTACTGGGGCAGCAGCGATTGGGGCTGGTCTTGAAGGCTGCGCCGATTGTTGGGCAGGCTCTTTCCGCAGCGTCGGTTTTAGAAGATTTGTACGGAACCTATAAGGCGGTGGCCGGATGCCATCCCTAAAGGTGTTCACCGAAGAAGACAGGAAGATGCGCTTGCCGTGGTGGGGCGTGCTCGGGATCATACTGGGCGGCCTCCCTGTGCTGATCTTGTTCGATCATTTCGGCAAGTACAATCTTGCTCGCCCGACGCTGACCTCGATAATCATGGTGACCATCGCCCTCGCAATGAGATGGAAGTTGAGACGGCATGCGTGGTTCTGGGGAACCATGATCGTTTTTGCGGCTCTTCATGTCCCGCTGATCTTGTTCGTTCCTTGGACGACCAAGTGGGTTCCGGCCTTCGCGATAATCCCAATCGGCATGGCCGATCTATACCTGATGCTCTTGGCCTTTCGGTCGTCGGGAAGTTCATGGAGGGGCCGAAAGCCTCCGAGGGGTGAGTGCGTCACGAATGCAGTCCGCAGCCGCAGGCCGTCTCTTCGGGGGCGGCCTTGCTGCGTCGTGGACTTCCTCTGGCGTCCTGGCGCTCGGACGACAAAAGCACGCTGCTACGCATCGGCTGTAAGGGTGACACACCACCCCGGAACGGGTGCTGTGGAGTAACCGAAAGTTACGCTGTCGGGAACTTGCTGAAAACAGGCGGCTAATAGAAAAAAGCATCTATGTCGGCGTTACCCTAGAGGCGAGCGCACGTTGCTGAAGGGGAACCATATGAGTCTCAGTCCCTTAGCCCGCCTCCGGCCCCGCTGCTGTCGATTCCGAGCGACGCACGGCAGCGTGTGGCCTCTCCTCCAAAATCCATCCCAGGCGGTGCACGATGAAGCCGCCGCTCCGTACAAAATCAGTCGGCACCAAAGTCAGCGAGGCGGAGTTCGCCCTGCTGGAGGAACGTGCGCGTGGGGCCGGGATGCGGCTGGCCGAGTGGGTGCGGGAGGCGTTGCTGGCCGCGCCGGTGGAGTCGGGCGTGGACTCCGGCGAGGTCGCGCTGGGCGAAATCCTGGCCCTCCGGTCGCTGCTTCTCAATCTCCACTTCCGGGCGGCGAAGGGTGAGCCGATGGCCGAGTCGGAGATGCGCGGCCTGATCGAGCGGGCGGACGGGTCGAAGATCGAGCGGGCGCGGGAGCGCATGGAGGCGGTTCGGCGGCGACGGCGACCGTGCGGAGCCGGAACGGCAGCTGAAACGGCACGGAGACCAATCCAGAGGAGGGCTGACGATGGCGGAATGGGGACGCAAGGAATACTGCAAAAAGTGGCCGAGCCGGACGCCGGTGTGGACGTGGACGGCGATCCTGTTGACGATGGTGTTCTTCGCCGGGATGCTGACGCTGGAGTACGAGCGGAGCTGGACGGCGGCCGAGCGGCTGTACCTGTCGGACTACCTGAAGAGCGGGGCGCGGGGCAAAGCGTCGGCGACTGCGGCGAGCAAGTACACGCTGCTGGAGGCGGTGGTCGGGAAAAACCAGCGGCTTGTGATCGGCGACGAGATCGAGCAGGTTCCATCGCTGGACGGGAGGCCGGGATACCGGCTGACGGAGGAGGGCGTGAAGGACGGCATCGTCGGCTGACCGGGTGACGGCGATTCAACGACCGTGGGCTGCACCGGGTGATGAGCGAGGCCGTGTACGAGAATATCGGGAGCTGGGAGTTCTACCAGAAGCCGTTCTATGCTCTCGTGGCGTTCTTCTGTTGGCGCTGTTCGTGGCGGTGCCGAAGGACCGGGCGCGGCGGCTGATTTAGAAGCATGGGCGGCGGTTGCGCGGGCCGGAACTGGTGACGACGGCGGAGTTCAACGAGAAGCTGGGCAAGTCGAAGGCGATGCGTGCAACTGCCGGACGGGGTGTCGTTCATCAATGAAGAGATCGGTGGTGGGACAAGACATTCCATAAAAACCTTAGCCGCTGGGCGCGTGTGCCGCGTGACCGGGAGGCGATGCACTTCCTCATCGTGGGCGACAGCGGCACCGGCAAATCGGCGGCGATCCGGCAGCTTCTCTCGCAGATATGGGAGCGTGGCGAGTCGGCCATCGTGTACGACCCGGCGATGGAATATCTGCCGCAGTTTTACAACGAGGCCAGGGGCGACGTGATCCTGAATCCGATGGACGCGCGGTGTCCGTTCTGGGTCCGGGGGACGAGGTTCCGCACGAAGCGGAGGCCCTTACCTTAGCCGCCAGCTTGTTCCCGGATCAGGGCCGGGAGAACCGGTTCTTCGTCGAAGCGCCGAGCAAAATATTCGCTCACTTGCTCAATCTGAAACCGACTCCGCAGGAGCTAACGTACTGGATGAGCAACGCGGACGAGATCGACAAACGAGTGGCCGGGACGGAGCTTGCGGCCATGATCGACAAGGGCGCGGCGGACGACACTGACTGGGGACAGACGAAAAGTTACCTGTCTGAAACGGTGCTTGAGTTGTTAGGCCCATAGGTGTTAGCCGGCGAATGTGAATTCGCTCTGACGGCTGTCCCTATTGCGGATGGCTGTGCGGCCGCCCTTTTGTGCTGCCAGGCGTCTTCGGGTGCTCTTCTCTATTTGTTTGACAAACTCTTCAGTGCCCAGGGGACGGCCTGTGTAGGTGCAATGACGAATTGCGGCCAGCTCGGCCTGGGTTTCTCCGGCTGCGAGGTAGGCACGCCAGCTGGAAGCAGACCAATGGTCTTGCCATCGTTCGATGTCGAGTGACTCGCCGGCCGCCGTCTGACCCAAATGCACCGTGGCACTGGACCACGGCCAGGATGCGGCGTCTTTCACCAGTCCGGCACGTACAGGGTTCAGCTCCGTGTAGCGCAATGTTTGCCACAGGTGTACTGGATCGAGTGGGCAGGAATAGAAGCGTCCCTGCCAGAGGTGTCCGGTGGAATGGTGCGCTACGTTCCAGTAAGAGGCGTAGCGGCCGTGGGTGTGCTTGAGGGCCTTGGCCAATCCATCGGCTTTGCGTGGAACCAGTACGAGATGGACGTGATTGGACATCAAGCAATAGCCGAGCAAGGTTACGTTGCAGCGCTGGATGTCCTCTCGCAACAATTCGAGATAGACGTTACGATCCGCATCGCAGTCGAGAATGAATCGGCGTGCGTTGCCGCGCTGGGTAACATGATGGGGAATTTCTGCCAGGACCACCCGGGGCAAGCGTGCCATCAAGAGCCCTCTCGTGGGACGGAGTTGTTGTCCCTGTGATTCGCCTCTTCGGCTGCTATATTCTCGTATTCAGTTAAGGTTTCCATGAAGTCTGGGTGAAGCGTTGTTCATACTGGGTCGAGAGATCATCGGGACTGGATGGGGCAGAGATGGCTGACTATCTATCGGGAACTTTTCGTCTGTCCCCAATCAACCAAATGGATTCCATTTGCCGGGGCAGCTGCGGATGTGTATTCCGCATACCATGACGCGAGCCAAGCGTACAGCGACTATAGCGATTGCATGGCAGGTCACTGATGGAAAAGACGAACACTGAGAATGTCACAGCTCGTACTGCGGCAAGGTGGGGACTTATAGTCGCTCTGCTTACGCTCCCTGTGGCTATCATTGTCAGCCACTTCGTTGATCCAGGAAGAGGAAGGGCCGCCGGGTTAGCACTTGCATTAATGATCGGTGCCGTCAGAGCGTTCTGGTACCTGAGACGGCACCCGTGGTTTTGGATGAGTGTCGCCGCGCTGACGGTCATTCACGTTGTATTGATTATCCTCGTTCCGTGGAGCAATAAGAGCTTCCCAGCTCCAGCTCTGTGGCCTATCGCGATTGCGGATTTTGCAGCCGTATGTGGGTTTATCAAGCTGGTCGAGAAGGCGATGAAAGGGGTTTGATCGAACTGCGCAAATTTCGTGGACAAAATTTCGGGAGATAAGGGGACGGAGAGAAGTACCCCCAACAAACATGCGCAATTCCGCAACTATGCTTCGGCGCAGGGACGCTGGCTCGCACGATAAGGGGACGTACGGAACTATCTCCTACGAAGCCGGCCGTCGATGAAGTGTTTTATCAAACCCTTCATCCCAATGCAACGCCGCCGAAGTTTTATTTCCTTCTGCGCACCACATTGCTCCGAAGGAAAGAGCTGTAGTCCGCTTCATCGATAGTGCCGGCCGCGAGCCCCAAAACCGCTTGTGCGGCATCTTCCTCGCTTGCGACAAAGCGATAGCCGTTGAGTTCGAGAAACACGATGCCGGCCAAGAAGCCCGTAGGCTTGTTGCCATCAAGGAGCGGGTGGTTACGCACGATACCCGCCGTATAAGCCGTCGCCATGTCGATGATGTCAGCGGCCTCAGCATAGGCATGTTGCTGTTGCGGACGGGCCAGGGCGGCCTGCAGCAGCCCGCTATCGCGCAAACCTCCAGCCCCGCCGTGCAGCGCCAGCAGGCGACTGTGCAGTGAGAGCGCGTCGCGCTCGTCGATCCAGACTGGCTTCTTCATTTCGCTAGAACATGCAGCGTGTTCCGATAGCGGTTCATGATGTCCTCCGCTTTCGCCAGCCTCTTCTCGAAGCTGGGATCGTAGGGTGTAAGCTGGTAGCTTCCATCCGCGCGGCTTCGATCAGGAACAATGCTTCGCCATCCGCCGTGCGAAGACGGTTGATCACTTCCTTAGGCAATACCACCCCAAGCGAGTTCCCGAACTTTCGCACCTTCAGTTCAGCTATCATGTCCCCTTATCTTCCGGGCCTGACGCCCTCCAACCGCGAAAGGAAACTCGATGAAGACTTCGGTTACGATCGTCGGCGCCGGGCTCGGCGGCCTGACACTTGCACGCGTCCTCCATGTTCACGGTATTCGAGCGACCATCTACGAAGCGGAAGCCTCGGCGAACGCGCGAGCGCAGGGGGGCATGCTCGATATCCACGAACACAACGGCCAGCTCGCACTCCAGGCTGCCGGGCTCTTCGATGCGTTTCTCGCCATCATCCACCCTGGGGGGCAGGCTACGAGGGTACTCGACAAGGACGGCAAGGTCCTGCTTGATGAGCCCGATGACGGCACAGGAGGTCGACCCGAGGTGCCCCGAGGAGATCTTCGTCGCATTCTGCTTGACTCGCTTCCTCCCGGCACCGTCCGCTGGGGACACAAGCTCACAGCGGTCTCTCCGCTCGGCGGCGGACGCCACGTGTTGACCTTTGCTGACGGCTCAACGGTGACGACTGACCTCCTCGTGGGGGCCGACGGCGCCTGGTCGAGAGTTCGTCCACTTCTCTCCGAGTCGAAGCCGCTATATGTCGGCGCCTCGTTCATCGAGACGTACCTGTATGCGGAGGACACCCATCACAAGGCGAGCGCGGAAGCGGTTGGCGGTGGCGCTCTATTTGCGGTGGCGCCAGGAAAAGGCATCCTCGCGCACCATGAGCCCAATGGCGCCCTGCACATCTACGTGGAGTTGAAAAAGCCAAAGGACTGGATTGACAGCATCGACTTCTCCGACCCGGTGGCCGCCTTGGCTCGCGTCGCCGAGGAGTTCGACGGCTGGGCTCCGGAGCTGATTGCGCTCATCACTGACTGTGACACTGATCCTGTGCCTCGCCCTATCCATGCGCTGCCGGTCGATCACAGATGGGAACGCGTGCCCGGGGTGACGCTGCTCGGCGATGCGGCCCACCTGATGATCCCGTCCGGCGAAGGGGCCAATCTTGCAATGTTCGATGGCGCTGAACTCGGGAAGGCCATCGCTCGCAACACAGGTGACGTGGAAGCCGCTCTCATCGCGTATGAAAAAGACCTCTTTCCCCGCAGCGCATCCGAAGCCGCGGAGGCGGAAAAGATTCTCGAGGTGTGTCTCGGCCCCAACGCGCCCCAGAGTCTCCTCGATTTCTTCAACAGCCACCAGCCCGCAAAACCGTCACTTTGAGCGGAGCGCTGTCAGCCGTATCGAACGCGAGTAACCCTTGCGCGGGTACTCCCGTGCTAAAAAAAAGCGTCTCGCCGTGAACGAAAACCGGAAAATTGCAACTAATAGGCAGACGATATCGGCAGGGCGCAGCTTCTCACGCGGCGCGCCCATGCCGGCAGTTGCCCCCAGTTTGGGGCGCCGCCAGTTTGGGGCCATAAGCGCGAGCGAGGGATAGCTTAACCCCTATCCTGTGGTACACCCGATCCCTGTCCAAAATTCAACCAACACCAGTCAAGAATGGCTCACCGCCACTCTCAAACCCTTGTGCGTCACTAGCCGGCAACAAACAAACCCAGACAACTCAGCTCCCCCAATCTTCAGCAAACGAGGAACAGACTCACTATGCCAAAAAGCACAGTTACCGATCCCATCACCGATCAGGAAATCGCCTTTGCTCTCCTGGTCCTATCCGGAACCATGAACGACCGCGCCGCCGCAGAAGCCGCCGGTCTCAACCCCGACACCGCCGCCTACACCAAAGCCAAGCCACGCGTCCACGACTACATGATCGAGCACCGCAACGCTGTCAGAGAAAAGCTGGTGGAAAAGGAAGTCGAAGGCCTGCGCAAGCTAAACCTGGGTCGCGACCAGGTCCTGGCCCGGCTCTGGGAACTGGCCAATCTCAGCCACGAAGTAACCAGGGGCTCCATCGCCGGCCAGATCAAGGCCGTTTCGCTCATCATAGCCATGGAAGGACTGATTCCCGGCCGTGGCGTTTCCCCATCCCAAACGCAACCCACGGCCCCGACCGTCAAACCCGAAATCTACACCCCTGAGTGGCTCGGCAAACAGCAGCACCAACCCGTGAGTCCCCAAGCGGAGGATGACGGCCCAGGGGACCCCGTTTCCGGCACGAAAACTCCACCCGAACCAGCCCCCGAACTGACGAAGGACACGTCGTTCCCCCATCTGGATCAACCCCAACCCAGCCCCCTCAATCCCTTTATCAACCCCCCAAAGCTGAACCGCATTCCCGCCGCAACCGACTTCACCCTCGACACCGTTTTGGAAACAAACACCTCCCTCAGGCTCCCCTTTTCTATACAAAAAAACCGCTTCGGAAAGCGCCGCTGAGTCTATAAAAGGCCAAATTTTATCGAATTTTACAAATATCCCGCTCCCTCCGCTCGAGCGCCGTTGCTGTAAAGGAGACTGTTACGAATTGACCTGCCGATCATTCAGGCTTTGCTGCCTGCGTGAGAACTCGCCGGTCGAAGAATATTACGGCGTCACGAATCAAAGGGTGCCCCATATCTCGCTCGTTTTTTGCGAGATGTGGGATACCACGGGCCTCGATTGACAGCCCCTGGAGAGCCAAACAATGTAGATCGGCGATCTTTTCTCGCTAGGCTTCACTCAATAGGGCTTCTGTCCAATTACATTTCCGTGTGGATCGTATTCCGCTGTGATCACGACCCCGCCCCCATGACAGTTGGCCTGCCCCATGCCCACCTGCGTGCTGTTTTTCCAAATCAACTGAGTGTAGTGTCCGGTCGGATGAAAATTAGCTTCGGTGACGACACCATATTTGTATTCCTTGATTTCGTCATACCAGTCCTGCGATGCGGACAAAGCGGTATAGGGCAAACCTCGACCCCAAAAGAGATTCTCCCCGTGTATGCTCGGCTTTTGGTGTATGAGTTGGCAATCGCTATCGCTAGCCAGATGATTCGCCCAACTCTGCGCATTCAGCGCAAGCGCGGCAGACCATTGCAAAGGAGGAGCACCCACCTCCCGCCGTTTCGCGTTATGAAAATCAAGCGCCTGTTGCGCCTGGTCGCGTGGGACATTCGAACCAGTAATCAGAGGAACAACCGGCCGCTGCCGGTGCGCGTTCTCGAATCCTGCGCCCCTTAGGAACAACCAGCAAGAGAAACCCAGGGCCACTAAGAAGATCACAGCGAATAGGATCGCCAGCTTAGCGCGTGTCTGCAAAGGCCGCCCCCGAAAAGTGTGGACCGAGTCTAACCTGTGTCTTGTCCCTTAACAACAGAACATCCTGTTACCGCCGGAAACACCCCTCCCCATGCAGCGCACGGGGACGCAACCACTGTTGCGATTTTGATGTATTCTTGCCCCGGATAAGCTAGCCGGTATCAGGGCTCCGCGAGGTCGTATGGCCGCAGCTCGAAGCAATGAGGTTTCCCGAGTCGTACCCTTGCTCGTGCTCGCCGTCACGGTCCTCGTCCTCTTCTTTGCTCGTGACCTCCTGATCCTCTTCGCCTTCGCCCTGATGCTGGCATTTCTCCTCGCCCCGGCCGTCACCCGCCTCGAGGGCGCCCGCATCCCCCGCGTGGTCGCCGTCGCCATCGCCGGCGTCCTCACCTTCTCCATCATCTGCGGCGTCGGATACGTCGTCGCCCGCCAGCTTCTCAACGTCGCCCGCGACCTGCCCGCCTATCGCCTCGCCATCCAGAACAGAATGGCCTCGCTCCATTCGCCCGCCGAGCAGTCCCTCGAGATGGCGCTCACCGCCGTCGAAGACATCAGCGGAGACCTCGCTGCCAGCGCCGCCAACACGAGTCATGGCTTGCACGAGCCAGTCACGCAACCCCAGCCCGTTCGCATCGTCGACCCCGATCGCGGCCAGCTCCAGTACGCGACCGAACTCCTCATGCGCCTCGTTCGCCCCATCGGAGCTCTCGGCGTCGTCATCGTCTTCACCATTTATCTGCTCATGGAGCGCGAGGACCTCCGCCGTCGCGTCCTCCTGCTCGCCGGCATGAGCCGCATCCGGCTCATGAACCAGGCCCTGGAGGATGCGGCCACCCGCATCAGTCAGTACCTCTTCTTTCAAGTCACCGTCAACGCGGCCTACGGGGCCCTCTTCGGCTTTGGCCTCTTCCTCATCGGCGTACCCAATGCCACCTTCTGGGGTGTGCTCGCAGGGATCCTTCGCATCGTGCCTTACATCGGCACCGCCATTGGACTCATCCTGCCGCTCATCGTCTGCGTCGGCACCACGTCCTCCTGGGGCCCTCCACTCTTGCTCATCGGCTTTTTTCTTACCCTCGAGCTCACCACCACCAATTTCGTCGAGCCCTGGGTCTTTCGTTCGCGTACCGGCATTTCTTCCCTCGCCCTCCTCATCATGGCTGTCTTCTGGACACTGCTTTGGGGATGGCCCGGGCTCATCCTATCCACGCCACTTACCGTCTGCATCGTCGTTCTCGGCCGCAACGTTCCGCAATTGGGATTCCTTCACGCCCTGCTCGGCGCCGATGCCGAACTCTCCGCCGAGGCCTTGTTTTACGAGCGTCTCCTCGCCATGGATCAGCAGGAGGCACGCGTCGTCGCCAACCGTTTCCTCGAAAACAAATCGGTGGTGGAGCTCTACGATTCCGTCTTCATCCCCGCCCTGACGCTGGTCGAACACGATCGCCACCAGGGTATCTACGACAGCGTCCGCTGCAACTTCTTCTTTCTTTGCATCGGTGAGCTGGTCGCGGAACTCACGGACTATCACGAGCCGCGCGGCAATGACTCCGCCCTGCCGTCGCGCGCGCGCATGCAGCAAGACTTTGCCGTCGTCTGTATCTCAGCCAACGATCAGGCCGACGAGCTCACCACTCACATGCTGGTCCAGCTCTTGGAGCGGGCATTCCATCAAGCTCTCTATCTTTCCGCCACCGTCTCCGACGAGATTCTCGACTCGCTGGCGACGGAGCCTAACACCGTCATCTTCATTTCCGCCCTGCCCCCGTTCGCCTTCTCGCAGGCTCGTGCGATCTGTCAGCGTGTTCGTTCGCATCTTCCCTTGAACCGCATCGTCATAGGCCTCTGGAACCCCACCGAAGACAACGACCGCACCCACGATCACACCGTGGAGCGCTTCGGCAGCGGCAGACCCACGGCGGTCGTCCACTCGTTGGCCCAGGCTGTCCGGCAGGTCACGCAGTGGCACGAGGAAGCCGCCCGCACATCGGTAAGTTTCACCGCTGAACAGAGACCTGCCGCGCTCCGCTCGGAATGACAGCAGAAGTGTCATCCCGACCGGAGCGTAGCGTAGTGGAGGGACCTGCTGTTCATCCTCCGCACTATCGAATCTGAATGGAAGCGTCCCCGTCCCCTTTGTCATCCCGAATGACATTTTCCGTTGTCCAAACAGAAGTGTCATCCCGACCGGAGCGTAGCGTAGTGGAGGGACCTGCTGTTCATCCTCCGCACTATCGAATCTGAATGGAAGCGTCCCCGTCCCCTTTGTCATCCCGAATGACATTTTCCGTTGTCCAAACAGAAGTGTCATCCCGACCGGAGCGTAGCGCAGTGGAGGGACCTGCTGTTCATCCTCCGCACTATCGAATCTGAATGGAAGCGTCCCCGTCCCCTTTGTCATCCCGAGCGTACCCGGATTTCCTGCTTCACCGCTTTCACGGGCGACCACTCATGTGGTTCTCTCCAAAGAGAACCACATGCTGTCGACCGAAGCCGCAACTCTCGACAGGAAATCAGGGGTAGCCGAGGGATCCGCGGTTTAACGGATCTCCCCTGGAAATGTTTTCCGCACAACGAACGAACCCACGAACCCCCAAGGGAAAAGTTCTTGACACCGGGAGACCGCTAAACTATAAGCAACCAATAAGCGGTTAGGCAAACAGGGAAAAAACCAGCTACCCCCGCCAACCGCTAAACGGGGCCTCGTTACAAGCGACCAGAACAGGTATTGCTGCGGAGGCAACATGCATCTTCTTCGAGGCCGGCACTCACTAAGTGTCTTTGCATTCATTCTTTCCCTGCTCGTCAGCATCCCCGTATTTGCCAGTGTCACCGCCAGCATCTCGGGAACAGTGAAGGACGTGAGCGGAGCGTCTATACCGGGTGCGACCGTGACCGCCACCAACACCGGTACCGGCATCGCCGAAACCCGCATCGCCAATGGTCAGGGCTTCTACTCCTTTCAAACCCTTGCCTTGGGAACCTACGTGCTCACCGTGGCACAAAAGGGATTTAAGGAATACCAGCAAACCGACCTGGTGCTCGACGTCAACGCAGCCCTCACCGTGGACGCCGTGCTGCAAGTAGGGCAAGTGAGCGAGAAAGTAGAAGTTGCCGCCAATGCCTTGCACGTGGAGACAGTCAGCTCGCAGATGGGTGAGGTCATCGAGGGTAGAGAGATGACCGCCGTTCCCCTCGTGACCCGCAGCTATACAGATCTGCTCGCGCTCCAACCCGGCGTCGTCTCGAGCCCTTCCGGCCTCTCCGGAGCGTATGGAGGTTCGTTCGTCTCGGCGGGGTTTCCAGTACCGCCCGTTTCCGGAGACCTGAACTCCGGAGCGCTCTCCGTCAACGGCATGCGCGAATCGGCCAATGCGTTCATCCTCAACGGCGTTCTCGTGCAGGAGGTGGGCTACTCCGGTGCAGGCGCCATCCCCAATCTCGATTCCATTGCGGAATTCCGTATCCTGACCAACAACACCGATGCGGAATACGGCAACTACGCCGGCGCACAAATCAATGTGGTGACCAAGGCCGGCACCAACCAGTGGCATGGCAACGTCTTCGAGTTCCTGCGCAACACCGATCTCGACGCCAAAAATTATTTCGATGTGAACGGCCGCGGCGCTTACAACCAGAACCAATTTGGTGGCACCTTCGGCGGTCCCATCATCCGCGACAAGATTTTCTTTTTTGCTGACTACCAGGGCAATCGCGTAGTTCAGGCTGTGCCGCAAACCATTGCCGGCGCGCCAAGCGCGGCGACCGAAGCAGGCGATCTCTCCGGGATCGCCGCCAGCTTCGATCCCTTGGTGAACGGCGTGGCCACGCCCACCACCGTTAACGGAGACGCCTGGGCCGCGCAGCTGACCCAACAGCTTGGCCACCCCGTGACCGCTGGTGAACCTTATTACTTCCCCGGATGCACCAGCGCCGCGCAGTGCGTCTTGCCCAACGCGCAACTGCCGACGGGTTCCTTTTCCCCCATCTCAACCAAACTTCTGCCTTACATAAGTCCCGCATCCCCGGGCTCGATCGGTACCTCCGGGACCGGCGTCTTCTCCACCAGCGCAGGCAAGATCAATCTCAGCGACAACAAGTTCAGCGGACGCATCGATTACAACTCAGGCTTCGCCGGACTGTTGACCGCCTACTACTACTACGACAAGTACAACCGCATCGATCCCTACTGGGCAGGGAACTCTCCCGTCTACCCGGGCTTCAACATCGATGGCAAGGGCCAGACCCACAACGTCAACCTCGGTTCTACCAAGTCCTTCGGCGCCTCCATGGTGAACGAGTTTCGTCTCGGCTATTTCCGGCTCGACACCACACTCAACCAGCCGCAGGGCGGCAAGGGAACCAGCCTTGCTAGCCTCGGCTTCGCGTCGGGTGCCAGTGGTGCGCCCGGTATTTTCCCCGGCACGCCAAGCGTGGAGGGCGTTCCGGAAATCGACTTCAATAGCTTCATCATCGGAGTTCCCAGCCGGCCCAATCAGCTGATCGACAACATCTACCAGGTCCTCGACAACTTCAGCAAAGCCATCGGAACCCATAACATCAAATTCGGCGGCCAGTTTCACTTCAGCCAACTGGAAGAGAATCTATCCAACGTCGCCAATGGCAATTACTTCTTCGGCTCCACCTTCAGCGGACAACCAAGCGAAACCGGAAGCGACTTTGCTGACTTTCTGCTCGGCGCGCCTGCCTCCTATGTGCAAGGGCAGTCTTATCCTTCCTACGGCCGCAGTTTCTATCTCGGCTTCTATGGTCAGGACAGTTGGAGAGCCACGCCTAACCTGACCCTGAACTTTGGGTTGCGCTACGACGTCAGCTCACCCTGGTGGGAAAAATATAACGAGATTCAGACCCTCATTCCTGGTGAGCAATCCGTCGTGTTTCCCGGATCACCAAAGGGATGGGTCTTCCCCGGCGACCCTGGAGTTCCTCGCACGTTGGCGCCCACCCGCTGGAACAACTTCGGTCCGCGCATTGGCCTCGCCTATGCCATCGGAGATCATGATGGGCTGCTAGGCAAAGTCTTTGGCAAGGCAGGAGCGTCCAGCATTCGTGCTGGCTATACCCTCGGTTACTCTTCGCTCGAGGGCGCGACGGACTTCAACGAGATTGGCGATGCGCCCTTCGGCAACTACACCGGGCAGGCTGAATCAACCTTTGCCGCCCCGTTTACCAACCGGGCGAGCGGGACTTCTGTGCAGAACCTGTTCCCTGTAGCCGCGCCCCCGAAGCACTTCTCCGCCAAAAACCCTGCCCACGGAGCTCCCTACGATACCCTGGCGGAGTTCTTCCCCGCCTTCGGAACCATTGGCAGTTCCCCAGCATTCAATAACAAGAATCAGCTTCCCTATGCGCAGAATTATGAGCTCTCGCTGCAGCGCCAGATTACCGGCAGCGACCTCGTCACTCTCAGTTACGTAGGCACCTCGGGTCACCGGCTTCTCTCGTCGGTCTCGGCTAACCCCGGCAACCCGGCCTTGTGCCTGAGCGTGAGCCAGGCCTCTGAAGTTGCGCCCGGTTCTCCCACCTGCGGACCAGGTGGAGAAAACAACATCTACACCACCGCTGCCGGAACCCAGATCCTGACCACGCGCTCGCCGTTCAGCGGCACCGTCGACCCAACCCTGGGCGCGATTGCTACTTTCGGAAATGATTCCTACTTCATCACCGAAGGCTGGTCCAACTACAACTCCGCGCAGATCAATTACCGGCACACGTCCGGCAACCTGCAGTTGCTTCTCGGCTATACCTACAGCAAGGCCATGGATGATTCCTCCGGCTATGGTGAGCAGTTCAACCCTGTCAACTCCTATTTGAGCCGCGGTCTCGCGGGATTCGATTCAACCCATAACTTCGTCGTGAGCTATAACTATGTCCTTCCGTTCGATAGGTTCGGCGGTCCAAAGCAGCTCACCAACGGATGGGCGATCAGCGGCATCACCCGCTTTGAAACCGGGCTCCCTGTAACCATGGTAGATACGAGTGATAATTCTTTGCTCGGCACGGCCTTTGGCGGTCCCATCATCCTTCCTGTGGATACCCCGAATCAAACCGGTCCGCTGCATATCCTGAATCCGCGCAATTCGACCAGTCACGATTACTTTGATCCGACGGTCTTTACTTCTCCGGAACTCGGCTCCGAGGGGAATGCGCGCCGGCGTTTCTTCCATGGACCGGGAGCCAATAATTTTGACATCGCCCTGGTGAAAGATACGAAGCTCTCTGAGATGTTCAATCTGCAATTTCGCGCGGAGTGGTTCAACCTCTTCAACCATGCGCAGTTCATCACGCCCAGCGGAATTTTGACGTCGTCCTTCGCCCAGGTGACCCAGGCAGCCGCTCCCCGCATCGGCCAGGTTTCCCTGAAGTTGAGCTTCTAGGAGTGTGGGTCGTGACGCTTGGGAAACGGCTGGGTGACGCATGAGGTCTGACACGTCTGTCGTGCATTCTGTGCAGCTGCCTCATCAGCAATCAGGCGAACTGCTCCGCTTCACGCGCGAACAAGTTGGCTGGGAATGGATGAGCTTCGTCGTTCGACGGCTGCTGCCCGGTGAATCGTTGTCGTTAAAGACTCAGGCCGAAGAGATGGCGCTCGTCTTTCTCGGTGGCCGTTGTATCGCAGACTGGGGAGAAGGGAAAAAATCGGTCGGGGGCAGAAAGAATGTCTTCGATGGATTGCCGTACGCCCTGTACCTTCCCTCGGCCGGCGCCGTCGACCTCAAGGCAGAGACACTGTGTGAAATCGCTGAGTGCCGTGTGCCTTCGACCGCTTCTTTGCAACCCCGGCTGATCACCCCGCAAGAAATCTTGAGCAATCTGCGCGGCGGTGAGAATGCGTCGCGCCAGATTGTCGACGTGATGCCACCCGGATTCCCCGCGGACAAACTAGTCGTGGTGGAGGTTTATACACCCGGTGGCAATTGGTCCAGCTATCCCCCACACAAGCACGAAGTCCACAACCCGCCTGAGGAAGTAGATCTCGATGAGATCTACTACTACCGCATGAAGGAGCCTCGCGCCTTTGCCTTCCAGAATCTTTACAGCTCCGACGGCGCGCGGAGTTCGATCCTCAAAGTGCACGATGGAGATGCAGTTTTGGTAAGGGACGGATATCATCCCGTGGTCGCAGGGCCGGGTTACGACGTCTATTACCTCAACTTCCTGGCCGGCAGTTCGCGAGCCATGATGGTGACAGAAGATCCGGAGCATGTCTGGCTACGATCCAGTTGGAAGCAACCGGACGCACGCCTACCGCTCGTGCGCTGAAAATATACTTGACCCGCGCTCTGCTAAGAGAGTAGCTTGAGCCTGCCCTCCCCCCAAAGGAAGGCGAGTCATGAACGGCTTGTTACGTGTGTCGATGTGGTTACTCGCAACGTTAACGATTCTTCTCCAGGCAGGATTCTTAGTCGAGTTGCATAGCCCTCAGGCGATAAGCACGACGTTATGGTCGCTTTTCGTTGCCAGCGTTGTCTGCTTCCTCATGTTCTTGTATGTGCGAACCGTTTTATCTTCGATCCAGAAATGGCGCTGATTCGTACCAAGGGTCTTGCTTAGGCTCGTCCCGGCAACTCGATTCCGGGGAATATCTTGATCACGGCCGAGTCGTCTTCCCGGCCGAAACCAGCGCTCGCAGCCTGCAGAAACATCTGGTGTGCGGTGCTGGCCAGTGGCAAGGGGAACCTGGAGGCACGCGCTGTATCGAGCACCAGCCCAAGATCCTTGACGAATATGTCCACCGCCGAAAGCGGAGTGTAGTCACCCGCCAGCACATGAGCCATCCGGTTTTCGAACATCCAGCTGTTGCCCGCGCTGTGGGTAATCACCTCGTAGAGGCTGGCAGGGTCCACGCCTTGACGCAGGCCCAGGGCCATTGCTTCCGCGGCAGCCGCGATGTGAACGCCGGCCAGAAGCTGGTTGATAATTTTGACCTTGCTGCCGTTCCCAGCCGCCGGACCAAGGCGGTACACCTTGGCCGCCATAGCATCCAGGGCGCCGCCCACCTTGGCGTACGCATCCGGATGGCCCGAAGTCATCATCGTGATCTCACCCTTCGCCGCTTTGGCTGCCCCGCCGGAGATCGGCGCATCGAGATACAGGATGCCTTTCTCCGTGAGGCGTTTCTCGATCGCGATCGACCAGTCCGGATCGACGGTAGAGCACATCACGAAGACGCTGCCGCTCTTCATAGCAGCCGCCGCGCCGTCTTCGCCAAAAAGGAGAGACTCCGTCTGCGCCGCATTCACCACCACACTGATCAAAACTTCGCAGGCAGCGGCCACCGCGGCCGGACTGCTGCAGGCCACGCCTCCTTCGGCTGCAAAGGCCTCAGCCACCTCGCGGCGCACGTCGAACACCTGCACATCGTAGCCCGCCCGCCGCAGCGACTTCGCCATACCCATGCCCATCGCGCCAAGCCCAACAAGACCAATCTGTCCCTGATTCATCCCTATCTCCTGAGACAACTCTAAACGTGAGTTCCTAACTTGTTCGGGGTGTTTTTCGTCAACACTCAACAAAAATCGTCATCCTGAGCGGAGCGCGTAGCGCGGAGTCGAAGGACCTCGGCGGTGCTTATCTTACGTATGCTGTTCTGAGCTTTTCAACCACCGAACCTGCACCTTTTAGACGCGCCAATGGCCGTTCCCCAAGCCGAGATGTTCCCGCGATCATCAGGTGCCTATGGCCGAAGATCCTGTTCTCAGGCTTCGGTGTTCGAAAAAGTACGAGCAGCACCGATGAAGTGAGCACCGCCGAGGTCCTTCGACTCCGCGCTACGCGCTCCGCTCAGGATGACGATTTTTGTTGAGTGTTGTGGGAAAACACCCCGAACAAGTTAGCGCGAGCACTCGCCAACGGTCGTTATACGTTAACCGCCAATTCTTCAGCCGGAGCTCGACCGGAAATCTTCAGCACCACCGAAACAACCGCAGCGACCACCAGGTTAACTGCCAAAGCAGGCAGAGCCGCGTAGACACCGTAGACATGTCCGGCAAAGTGTATCGGATAAATCGAACTCCTCAACCCCAGGGAAGCGGTCATCGCCGTACCGGCCGCCATGCCCGCGAGCCATCCCCAAAGCAACGCCGATCCATGAAAAAAACGCGTGAACAACCCGCCCACAACCGACGGAAACACCTGCAAAATCCACACTCCACCCAGCAGCTGCAGCTCAATCGCGAACTGCGCGCGCACCAGCAGAACAAATGCCAGCGCGCCCAACTTGATCGCCAGCGAGATGATCTTTGCCATAGCCGCTTCCTGCCCACCCGTCATCGCAGCCGAGAAAAACGAGCGGTGAAACAGCTCGCCATACAAATTACGGGTGAACAGGTTGGCAGTCGCAATGGACATAATCGCCGCCGGGACCAGCGCTCCGATAGCAATCGCGGCCAGGCAAAAACCAGCAAACCATGAAGGAAACATAGTGGTCAGCAACAAGGGAATCGCACTGGATGAGTTCGTGGTGTGAATCCCCGCGGCAATCGCCACATAGCCGAGAAGCGCGACAAACCCAAGCAGCAGGTTATAAGCCGGCATCAGTGCCGAGTTGCGGCGGATCACGCGGTCGCTGGCCGCGCTGAGCGTGGCGGTGATGGTGTGCGGATAAAGCATCAGGGCCAGCGCCGATCCCAGCGCAAGAGAGGAATAGCTCACGTACTGCGCGGGACGCAGGATAATCGAAGCCGGCGGCGAGTGCGCGGCAAGCGTGAACGAAGCAACCGAAAAGACATGGCCATAGCCGCCCAGACGCAGGGGTATGACAAGCACGGCTGCCAACACCATGATGTAGAGCATCAGGTCTTTGATGATGGCGATGAGCGCCGGCGCGCGCAGGCCGCTCGAATAGGTGTAGGCGGCAAGAATCACAAACGCTGCAATCAGCGGCCATTCCCCACGTATGCCGAGGGCGGCGATGACCTCGCGCATGCCAATCAACTGCAGCGCGATATAAGGCATGGTGGCAAGGATGCCGGTAACCGCCACGGCGACGGAAAGCCACCGGCTTTGGTAACGGCCACGGACATAGTCCGCCAGGGTAACGTAACCGTTGCTGCGGCATATGCGCCACAGGGGCGGCAGCACCAGCATCATGAGGGGATAGCTGCAGATGCAGAAGGGAAGCGCGAAGAAACCAAGAGCGCCGGCGCCGAAGAGCGCGGCCGGCACGGCAATGACGGTGTAGGCGGTATACAGGTCGCCGCCGATCAGAAACCATGTAACCAGGGTGCCGAACTTGCGCCCCGCCAGCCCCCACTCATCGAGATCGGAGCTGGCGGCGTCCGATCGCCGCCAGCGTACAGCCCAAAACCCGGCGCCCGTAACCAGCAGGAAGCATCCACAGAAGACGGCCAGCGCTACGGGTTGGATGGCTCTCCTGGAAAGACCCTAGTCGCCTCAACGGAGCAAGGCGCCATTCGAACCCGTCCACTCATCCACTACGACACCCAGGTCGTTGAGCACCTGGATGGTGGCCTCCACATTGCGCCGGATGGCGACCCGCTCGGCTCTGGGAGCGGCGGTGGGTGACTCTTCGATCGCGACCACCCGGCCATAGGGCCAGACGTCGGGCGAAAGAGAGGCCAGCGCCTGGGGCAAATCAGCAGGCCGTACATCGATTTCCTGTTTGCGCGCTTTGACCGGGCGCAGCACGCCTCCGGCGTTGAAGGCATTCGGGTCCTGGTCACGATAGAGGACGGTCACGGTAATGGTCTGCGGATGGACCACAAGAAACGGATTGCCGTAAGCCTCTTTGGTGCGCACGCTGAGATAGCGGTTCTTCGAGGGTGGCGGAATTTGCTCTAATTCCTCCCGTGCCGCCTCCATCTTGCTTTGTTCTGCTTTGCGTTCCTGCCGTACCTCTGCCCGCGATGGCGCAGAACTCGGGCTGCGTTCCTGCAGCCGGAAGCGCCAGGCAGAAGCGCGCACAACAAGGCGAGCGGAATAGCCGGGAATGCTAAGTGCCGTTGCCGGCCTATCGGGAAGGGAGCGAGGTAGCGGCCGAGCCACAAAATCAAGCATAGCAAGGCAAACACCAGATTGCGCCAAAGTGTGCGCGCCGCGGTTAGTGAGCATGGTTCATTTTCCGCTCCATTGCGGGGCGCGCTTCTCCAGAAAGGCCCGCGCGCCTTCCGCCTTGTCGTTGGTGGAGCAAGCCAGGCCAAAAAGCGAAGCCTCCAACTCCAGACCGCTCGCCAGGGGCAAATCATATCCCGAATTGACTGCCCGAATGGCATCGCGGATGGCGAGCGGCGCCATCCCGGCAATCGTCTGGGCAATCTGCTCCGCGCGCGGCAATAGCTGCGCCGGCTCCACGACCTCGTCGACCAGTCCCAGCCGCAGGGCTTCGGCTGCGCTGATCGCTTCCCCGGTAAGAATCATCTTGAGCGCCGCCCCTTTGCCGATCAGGCGCGGCAGGCGTTGCGTTCCGCCATAGCCTGGGATAATCCCAATCTTGACCTCGGGCTGTCCCAGCCGCGCGTTCGAGCTGGCAATGCGCAGCGTGCAGGCGAGCGCCAGTTCACACCCCCCGCCCAGGGCGAAGCCGTTGATGCAGGCAATCACTGGCTTGCCGCAGGTCTCGATCAGGTGAAAGATGCGTTGCCCCCGGGCTGCGAGCCGCTCTCCTTCGAGAGGGGAAAGCGAAGCCAATTCGCTGATGTCGGCGCCGGCCACGAAGGCCTTCTCTCCCGCCCCCGTAAGCAGAACCGCGCGCACCGCGTCATTCTCTCGAAGGTCCAGAAAGACCTGCTCCAACTCCGTCATGCTGAGCTGGTTAAGCGCATTCAGGACCTTGGGCCGGTCAATCGTGATCACCGCCAGCGGCGGCCGCAATTCGTAGCGAATATTCTCCAAAACCATAGTCCATCGACTCCAGGGGCGAAGCTGTGAGTCTAGAGCAATTTTGCTATTGGTGTCAGCGAGGAAGCGAAATTGGAGGCGGCCATTCCGTCAAGAATGGCCGCACCTGACTGATCTCACCTCACCACGGTAATAGCAAAATGCTCCCAAAGCGCCGGTGATACAGTCAGAAGAGGATGATTAAGGGAATCACGATCGTGCGTCCGGCAGGCACGCCCGAGGCTTATGCCAAGCTGGCCAGCTTCTTCTCCGCACTAGGATTTGAGGGTGGCCGAGGATGGGAAGAAGAGCTGAGCCGCGGCGTTTCCTTCCTCGCGCCGCTGGGAAATCTTGAGTTTGCCGATGGCATTGCGCCCTCCTCCCCGGAAATCATGGTGGAAGTGACTGGGTTGGAAGCAGTTCAGGCGGTGGCCCGCGATTGGATGGTTCGCAACTGGGGCGAGCAGGAAGCTGGGCAGCGGCTGAGCGCCGTTGCCGAGACTGACTGGAAGACGCGCCTGTTTGTCGTGGAGCCGGCGCCGGGCCATTCCATCGCCTTCTGGGAGTGGGACGACCCGCACAAAGGCAGGCCGGTTGCCGTCGAAGGCGATCTGAGCGCGCACGGAATGCGCTTCGCGATCGTGGTGTCGCGTTGGAACGCGGTGATCACCGACCGCCTCTTGCAGGGAGCGCTGGACGGCCTCTATCGCAGCGGCGCGAACCGGCGCGATGTGCAGGTGATCCGCGTGCCGGGAGCATGGGAAATCCCCTTGGCAGCGCGCAAGGCAGCAGCCAGCGGCCAGGTAGACGCGGTCATTACCCTGGGTGTCCTGTTGCGCGGGGAAACTGCGCACTACGAGGCAATCTACAACGAAGTATCCCGCGGCATCGGCCAGTCTCAGCAGGAGACGGGCATTCCTCACGCCTTCGGCGTGTTGACCTGTGAGAACCTCGAGCAAGCGCTGGACCGTGCCGGGGTCAAGGCCGGCAATAAAGGGATTCGAGGCCGCAGTCGCCGCCATCGAGATGGTCTCGCTCGACCGCAAGATGCAGACTCCATGAGCGCTACCGGTAAGCGGCGCAAGTCACGCGAACTGGCCATGCAGATGCTGTTCCAGGCGGACGTGGGCAAACACACGCCCGACCAGGTGCGCAAAACCTTCTGGGGAGCTCGCGGAAGAGGTCGATGCCGAGACCCGCGGCTTTTCCGAGGACATCTTCCGCGTAGCCACTGCTCGCAACGAAGAAATCGATGAACTGATCCAGGCGCATTCGGCGAACTGGCGTCTGAGCCGGATCCCTGCCGTCGACCGCAACGTCCTGCGGACGGCCATCGCCGAACTACTGGGTTACCCGGACACTCCTATAGCTGTGGTGATCAACGAGTCGCTCGAGATTGCCCGTCGCTACGCCGCCCCGGAGTCGCTGACCTTCCTCAACGGCGTGTTGGACGCAATCGCCAAGCAGAGGAAAGCCTCAGGCGTGTCCTACTCCGCCAAAACGAAAAGAAGACGAGCGCGCCTAAGGAATCCCGGCGGCCCTACCCCCTCTCTCGTTCCCGACAAGTCTAAGAAGAATACGTAAAGGCATCGCGGGCACTGCACGTGGAGGGGATCCACGCGGATCAGCGAATCCACCGGTGTCGCAGCGTGGCAATCGTTGCAGACGACGGTTGGCGCCTCGTCCGCAAAGTTGCGGCCACTCGTAAGGGTTGACTGAATTTGGGGCACATAGAAATACGAACCAGGGCGGTTTTTGGATTTCGCCTTTACGCTTCATGGACAGAGTCCCCCTTTGGTGTAGGGGCGATGGCCCAGAAAGCATCCCGCTTCAGAGTAGACTTGAGCCCAGCAACCCTAAATCATCCGAGAAGTGCCCTCCGCAAATACGCTGGCGGGGAAAAGACCTTGGGGGAAAACAAGCGATGGGCCCACACCTGCGGCAAGGACAATCGTGAGAGTGTCCCGTTCGTCGTTCCGGCTGGGATCATCGATTCTGGCGCTTTGTTTGGCCGGCGTAGCCCAGGCACAGACGCCAGTGTCCCCATCAGAGCCAGCCTCCACATCGGTGCCCGATGCTCCCGTACCCGTCGCGGCAGCCGGCATCAAGCCAGCACAGCCGCCATTAACGTCGCAACAAAGGGCAGAGCTGCAGCTCAAGCAGCAGGAGCAGCAACGCATCGCAGGCGTGGTGCCCAATTTCAATGTTTCCTATAACAAGGATGCGGCGCCGCTGTCGCGAAAGCAAAAATTGAAACTAGCCTGGCGCACGGCCACCGATCCGGTTGCGTTTGGCATCGCCGGATTCGATGCGGGTTTCAGCCAGGCGGAGAACGATTTTCCCGGGTACGGGCAGGGGGCACAGGGTTACGCGAAGCGCTTCGGAGCCTCCTACGCAGACAACTTCGATGGCACCATCCTGGGGAACGCAATTTTTCCCATTTTGTTGAAGCAGGACCCGCGCTACTTCCGGCGAGGAGAAGGAAGTTTTTCCTCCCGCCTTTTCTATGCGCTATCGACCACCGTATGGTGCAAAAACGACAACGGGAAGTGGGGTCCCAACTTCTCCAACATCATGGGAAACTTAGCCGCCGGCGGAATCTCCAACCTCTATTATCCCTCTTCGGATCGCGGCGCGGGACTGACCCTTGAGCGGGGATTCACCGTGACCGCCTATGGCGCATTCGGCGGCGTCTTCAATGAATTCTGGCCGGATATCGCGCGCAAGATTTTCAAGGACAAGATGGCCAAGCTGCAGCCGCACGTTCCTCCGCCTCCGGTCACGGCGGCGGCACCCATTCCCCCACAGTAGGTTTCATTTCAAATCCATTACGACAATCCGGCCATCGGATTCGAACGTGCCGCCGGTCGCTGTCTTCGCCGTAGTCAGAGGATTCGCCGGCATCACGTAAGCAGCGCCGGCGATGACCCCGGCTCCGGAGAAGCTCTGCTCCAGAAAATCGCGCTCCTGGTCGACATTGGCGTCAATGTGGTGCGTGATCCCGCCGTTGCGCTGGTCTTTCTCAAAACCATTATCGTGCGTGGCCGATCCCACCCAAAGCGGCTGGCCGCCTACCATTTCGGTGGTCTTCCACACCCGCAGATGATGGCGGATCGCGGCCACCGCGAGCGGGTCGGCGCGGGCATACGATAAATCCTGCGACCGGCCAAACAGGTAGAGAGTGCTCATCGGCATCTCTGTGTAGGCCGCGTGGGAGAGGGTTGAAACCAGGCCATGAAGCACCGCGTCCTGCGTGGTCTTATCCACCTGCACCCAGCCTGCGGCGGCAAAGGCCTTGGTCACCTGGTCCTCCGTCCCGATCAGGGCGTAATTCACCATGTCGCCAGGATTGCCTTGCAGATCGCCGACCCGGCGAGGAACATCCGCGAACAGTTGCGGTGACAGAAGGTGAGCCAGGTCCGGCGCGGAGATAGTCTTCTGCGCGGTTTGGGCTGACAGCTTCATCTTGACGTCGAGGTTCCCCGTTCCGGTGAGATCGGAGGTGAGGTTCAGCCGGAGGTAGAGATGTCCCGTGGCGGAAACATCCATATCTTTGCTCGCGCCAATCAGGAAGGGAACGGCCGCAGCTTCATTGCCGATACGGCCGATGAGAGCGCCGCTGTTGGCGGAGTTGAGCGGATACTGGCGGATCAGGTCTTTCCAGCCGCGGGTCAGGCCGTCGGGTGGAGCGGATCGTCCGTCGGCCAGGGCCAGGTTGCCGGTGGCGGTGAAGTTGAGGTGGTCGCCGGGGGCGACCTCGACGCCGGTGTCGTTCCAGTCTCCGCTATCGATCTTGAAGGAGTAGGAGCCCTTGCGCGCCTTGAGTACCGAAGCATCGATCGTGGTGGACTTAATCACCTCCACTGGCGGATGGGTGGTACCGGCGGCTGCAGGCGTCTGGGCCAACACGGGCGAGCTGAGAATCAGCAGGCAGCCAATGATCGGGACTTGGTGTTTCATGCTCATAAGACGTTCGAAAAAGTGAAAGAGATTTCGGACAAAAAAGAAGGGCCCCAGCCGGTTCGACCAGGGCCCTTCGATTGTACTTTTTTTGCTTAGTAGCGGTAGGTTTCTGGTTTGTACGGGCCTTCCGGCGCGACACCCAGGTAGTCCGCCTGTGCCGGGCTCAACGTAGTCAGTTTCACGCCGATTTTTTCCAGGTGCAGGCGCGCTACTTCTTCGTCGAGTTTCTTGGGGAGGGTGTAAACGTCCACCTTGTAGGTGTCTTTGTTCTTCCACAGGTCGAGCTGAGCCAGCGTCTGGTTAGCGAAGCTGTTGCTCATCACAAAGCTGGGATGACCGGTGGCGCAACCCAGATTGACCAGGCGTCCTTCGGCCAGCACAAAGATGGTGTGCGCCGGTTTGCCCTTGGCTGCGGGAAAGTTGTACTGGTCCACCTGCGGCTTGACGTTCACCTTCTCGACCCCGGGTGCAGTGTTCAGACGGTCGATCTGGATCTCGTTATCGAAGTGGCCGATGTTGCATACGATGGCCTGATCCTTCATCTTCGACAGGTGCTCGAACGTCAGCACGTCTACATTGCCGGTGCAGGTTACGTAGATATCGCCGCGGCCCAGGGTGTCTTCCACGGTGGTGACTTCAAAGCCTTCCATCGCAGCCTGCAAGGCGTTGATCGGGTCGATCTCGGTGACCACAACCCGCGCTCCCATACCGCGCAGTGAGTGGGCCGAGCCCTTGCCTACGTCGCCATAGCCGCAGATCACGGCAACTTTGCCGGCCACCATCACATCGGTCGCTCGCTTGATGCCATCGGCCAGCGATTCACGGCAGCCATAGAGGTTGTCGAACTTCGACTTGGTGACGGAATCGTTGACGTTGATCGCCGGAACCAGCAGCTTGCCCTGTTCCTTCATCTTGTACAGCCGGTGAACACCGGTTGTCGTCTCTTCTGACACGCCGCGCCAGTTCTTCGCGACCTCGTGCCAGTGCTTGGGATCCTCGGCGTGAATCTTCTTCAGCAGGTCCTTGATGACCTGTTCTTCGTGGTTGGAAGACGGGGTGTTGACCCAGCCGTCGCCATTTTCCAGTTCATAGCCTTTGTGGATCAGCAGGGTCACATCGCCGCCATCGTCCACGACCAGCTGCGGTCCCTTGCCTTCGCCATGATCCAGCGCCTGGGCGGTGCACCACCAGTACTCTTCGAGCGACTCGCCCTTCCAGGCAAACACCGGAACGCCGGCTGCTGCAATGGCCGCGGCCGCATGGTCCTGGGTGGAAAAGATGTTGCAGCTTGCCCAGCGCACATCGCCGCCCAGTTCAACCAGGGTCTCGATCAGCACCGCGGTCTGAATGGTCATGTGCAACGAGCCGGTAATGCGCACGCCGGCCAGCGGCTTGGCCGCGGCATACTTGCGGCGAATGGACATAAGTCCGGGCATCTCGTGCTCGGCAATCGAAATCTCTTTGCGGCCCCAGTCGGCCAGGGAAAGGTCAGCCACCTTGTAAGAGGGAGCGGCGGCAGTGCGGTCGATCGTAGCTGGTGACATGTTTTATATCCTCACATCGATACATCGAAATATATTGATACAATAGTCCGTAATGCCCATGGGGTCAATCGTAAAATCTTTGCGGGTGTTGGGTGACACCAATCGCTTGCGCATGTTGTTACTTTTGTCCCGCGAGGAACTCTCTGTGGCCGAATTGCAGGAGATTCTGGGCATGGGGCAGAGCTCCATCTCCACCCACCTGGCGCAACTGAAGCATGCGGGCCTGGTGGAAGACCGCCGCGCGGGCAAGAACATCTGGTACAGCGCGAAGACTGACGGCGAGGTGCTGCCCGGTCTGCTTACGGTGCTGCAGGCGGCTCCGCAAGAGCTTCCCGAAGCCCGGCACGATCAGGCCGCTTTGGAGCTGGTACTGCGTAAGCGGCAGGATAAGACACGCGCTTTCTTCGATGACATGGCTGGCCGATTGGGCCGCGAGTATGTTCCCGGTCGTTCCTGGAAAAGTATTGCCGAGGCGTTGTTATTGCTGTTGCCGCCGATGGTGATCGCGGACCTGGGAGCGGGGGAAGGAGCCTTTTCGTTGTTGTTGGCGCAGCGCGCGCAGCAAGTGATCGCGGTCGACAACTCGGACAAGATGGTCGAGCTGGGAAGTGCGTTAGCGCGCAAGCAGGGTGTCCCGGCGCTGGAGTATCGCAAAGGAGATTTGGAAGCGGTGCCGATTGTCGATGGCTCGGTCGACCTGGCGTTGTTCAGCCAGTCCCTGCATCACGCCTTGCATCCGGAGCGCGCGATCGCGGAAGCGTGGCGCATTTTGAAGCCCGGTGGACGGGTCGCGATCCTGGACCTGGTGCAGCACCGCTTTGCCGAGGCAAGAGAGTTGTATGCCGACGTTTGGCTGGGCTTCAGCGAAGTGGAACTGGAGTTAATGCTGGGCAAGGCGGGATTTGCCAATGTGCACACCGCTGTGGTGCATAAGGAAACGGAAGCACCGTTTTTTCAAACCGTGCTGGCGACCGGGAATAAGGGGTAGAAGCAGGTCCGTCGAAACATTTCCAATAAAGGTCCGTAGAACCGCAGATCCCTCGGCTTCGCTCGGGATGACAAAGGGGCGGGTGGTGCTCTCAGGAAAGGTTGATTAGTGGCTGCTAGTTCCCTAAATCAGCATCCGGTGCTGAGGAACTTCGTCGCCGTATCCTTTGTCATCCCGAGCGAAGCCGAGGGATCTGCGGTTATTTTCGGGTGCCACCAAGGACAAGTGACATCCACAAATCCGCTTAGTGGCTCTTTCCTTCCATTGCCAACAACCTCTTCTTGCGCTCAACACCCCAGCGGTACCCGGTGAGCGACCCGTCACTCCCGATAACGCGGTGGCAGGGCACAGCAATAGCCACCGGATTACTCGCGCAAGCCCGGGCGACTGCTCGCACAGCGGTCGGTTGTCCTACCGCCTTTGCCAGTTCCGCATAGCTGCGTGTCTGGCCGCGCGGAATCTCCCGCAAAGCCTGCCAAACACGGGCCTGGAATGCAGTGGCGCGCACATCCAGCGGGATATCCTGCACCACGGGATGGTCCGTCATCGCGGCGAGAACAGCTGCCAGCTGATCCTTCATTCCACTCGTATCGGGCACGATCGTGGCTGCGCTGAATTGCTCCCGCAACAGTTTCTCGAGTGCTTTGGATTCGTCGCCCAACATCACACTGCACACCCCGCGCTCGGTCGCTGCAACCAGCAGCCATCCCAACTCGCACGGCGTGGTTGCAAAGCGAATCGTCTCGTTCAATCCCCGCTCGCGAAAACGGGTCGGGCTCATGCCCAGATCGTCCGCTGCGCGCTCATAGAAGCGGCTGGAGGACCCGTACCCCGCCTGGTAGATCGCGCCCGTCACGCTCGCACCGGGCTCCGAAAGGCTGCGGCGGATTTCACTTCCCCGCAATTGCGCCTGATATTCACGCGGGCTGATACCCAGCACCCGGGTGAACATTCGCTGGACAGTGAAAGGGCTGCTCTTTGCAATCCTGGCCAGATCGGCCAGGGTGACTGCACGATCGCGATGGGCAGCGAGATACCGGCAAAGCCGCGTCACAGTGACTGCTTCGCGCGCCTCCCCGAGAGGAGCACACCGCTTACACGCACGATAACCCGCGATCAGCGCTCCGGCTGGATCCGCAAAGAAACGCACATTGGATGGAGTCGGCCGCCGGCTGGGACAGGAGGGGCGGCAAAAAATGCCGGTGCTGGCTACGGCATAAACGAAATCGGCGCTCGCGTCCCGCGCCATGACCTGCTGCCACGCCTGAGTTGGGTTGAGATCGGGCTGTTGAATGCTTGACATGCCACAATCATCGACCCAACGCAGAACGCGACGCTATCCGTATCTTGCCGGTGAATTATTTCTATTTTGCTGCGGAGACCAACTCCGGCTTTCCTTTGAGACCAGCCGCATCGCGCAGGGCCTGCGCTTTGTCGGTGGCTTCCCAGGTGAAGTCGGCATCGGCACGTCCGAAGTGGCCGTAGGCAGCCGTCTTGCGATAAATCGGACGGCGCAGGTTGAGGCTCTCGATGATGCCCTTGGGCGTCAGCTTGAAATTCTCACGAACCAGCTTCTGCAGGGTCGCTGAGTCTACCGCTCCCGTGCCAAACGTTTCCACCAGCACGCTCACCGGCTCGGCGACGCCGATGGCATAAGCCAACTGCACTTCGCAACGCTTGGCGAGGCCTGCGGCCACGATGTTCTTGGCGATGTAGCGCGCCATGTAAGCAGCGGACCGGTCCACCTTTGTCGGATCCTTGCCACTGAAAGCGCCGCCGCCGTGGCGGCCCATTCCACCGTAGGTGTCTACGATGATCTTCCGCCCGGTTAAACCGGTATCGCCCATAGGACCGCCGATCACGAAACGGCCAGTGGGATTGATGTGGTACTGGGTGTCGGCGTCAAGCAGCTTGGAAGGCAGCGTGGCCTGAATCACATGCTTAAGGATGTCGGCGCGAAGATCTTCAGTAGAGACGGTCTCGGAATGCTGGGTGGAAATAACCACCGCGTCGATCCGGACCGGATTCATATCCTTGTCGTACTCCACCGTGACCTGGCTCTTGCCGTCGGGCCGCAGGTAGGAAAGCAGGCCGCTCTTGCGCACCGCAGTCAACTTCTGGCTGAGCTTGTGGGCCAATGCGATCGGGGTCGGCATCAGATCGGCGTTCTCGTTGGTGGCGTAGCCGAACATCATGCCCTGATCGCCCGCTCCGCCGGTGTCCACGCCCATCGCGATGTCGCCGGATTGCTTATTGATGCTGGAGATGACAGCGCAGGTATTGGAGTCGAAGCCGTAGAGGGCGTTGTCGTAGCCGATCGAAGCCACTACCCCGCGCACCAGGGATTGGAAGTCAACGTATGCCTTGGTCGTGATCTCGCCCGCAATGACTACCAGGCCGGTCGCGGTGAGAGTTTCGGCTGCTACGCGGCTAAAAGGATCCTGCGCCAGGCATGCATCGAGGATGGCATCGGAAATCTGGTCGGCGATTTTATCGGGATGTCCTTCAGTCACCGACTCGGACGTAAACAAAAATCTATCGTGATGTGGCAAATCAGCTTCCTCCAGTTTTGTAGATCACCGGGTGGCGTTCACCGGCTATGACTCGTCAACTGAACCTAGTTAGACCGTATCAAGGGGGGATCTGCCAGGCAAAAGTTCTATGCCAATCCTACCATTGAAGGGGGGCTGTCCGGGGAGCCGCGGAAGGTGGCGGTTGCCGTGGAATGAGTCACGTGGGGAGGGGTTAGTAAGGACGTCTTTTTGTGGACATAGCTCCAAACGAACCAACTGAGGCCGGCCACCAGGAGCAGCAGGATCGCGATGCCGGTCCAGCGCAGCCGCTGGTCGGGGCGGTTTCCCCCGCCGGAATCGCCGCGCGCTTTGCTGGCATTTTCGGCAAAACGCATCCAGCCGTCTTCGTCGGCCAATGCCCCAGTGGATTGATGGGCTGAGAGATAGCGCCCGACCCATTCTTCCTGATCGAGGCCTACGAACCGGGCGTATTCCCGGACCATGCTTTTGTTGAAGACCCCGCCCGGGAGAACATCAAAATGCTCCTGTTCGAGGGCTACCAGGTGGCGGTTGCTGATCTTAGTGACCCGCGTAATGGCGTCCAGAGTGATTCCGCGGAATTCCCGCTCCTGCCGCAATGTATCGCCGAATTTCCCCATACATTACACCCGCCGGCTGGACGTATTACCGACATTTTCAACCATAAGGCCGCTCTGTAGCCAGGGTCAAAAGCAATTCCTGCAGCCCTTTGGTTTGTGCGGACTACAGCATCTTTTGAGTTACTGGACGCAGATAGCCGGCCCCTGGCGCTTGCCGAACCAGGCCGTTGCTGCAATTTTGCTACACTCGGCTCAGTCAGGCGAATAGCATGAATAGGTTAGTCATCGGCAACCTGCTCCACCGTCCTTTAAGGTCAGCCATCAGCATTCTCGCCGTCGCCATCGAGGTGGCGATGATCCTTTCCATCGTCGGCATCATGGTGGGCCAGATCGAGGGTTCCCGCGTCCAACACAGCGGTATTGGCGCGGACCTGATCGTCCGCCCCCTAATGCGAGCTTTATTGCCGGAGTCAGTGGTGCGCCCATCCCGGCCAAAGTGGCCGACGTAGTGCAACAGCTTCCGCATGTCGCGGTGGCCTCACCGGCCATCCAGCAAATCTCCGTGGATGCCGCGCTCGAAACGATATGGGGCATCGACTACGCCAGCTTCAACGCATTGCGGCCCTTTGTCTTCCTCTCGGGAGGCCCGTTCGAGGGCCCCAACGATGTGATTGTCGACGATTTCTTCGCTCGTTCCGGCCCCCATTACGCTGTGGGCGATACCATCACGGTGCTCAAGAACAAGTTCCGGATTTGCGGGATAGTCGAGCACGGCAAGGGTGGGCGCAAGTACTTACCGCTCCGGACCCTGGCCGGCCTGATCGGCTCGGCGGACAACGCCTCGCTCATTTTCGTCAAGAGCGACGACCCTAAAAATAACCAACTCATCGAGCAGGAGATCCATGCCCGCCCAGGTATGTCTGAATACCAGGTGCAGACTCTGGCGGAAACGCTCTCCCAATTGACCCCGGAACATTTTCCTGCGTTCAACACTGCGCTGAACGTGGTCATCGGCATCGCCGTCGTCGTGGGCTTCATTGTCATCTTTCAGGCGATGTACACCGCCGTTCTGGAGCGAACCCGGGAAATCGGCATTCTGAAGTCGTTGGGCGCTTCCAAGGTCTATATCGTCAACCTCGTCTTGCGGGAAACGGCATTTCTAGCCTTGGTAGGCATCGCTCTCGGGATTGGCGCCACGCTTGTATTGAAGGCGGTGATGGACAATCGCTTTCCAACGTTGCCTTTTCCAGTCAGCCCGCATTGGATCGTGAATGCCACGATCATTGCCTTTTTGGGTGCGCTGGTGGGTGCGATGTATCCCGCCCTGAAAGCTGCCGGCAAGGATCCAATCGAAGCGTTAGCTTACGAATAGAGTTGCGGCGCTTTGGTAGTCCCGAAGGGACGTCTGAAAATAGCCCAGGACGACAGTCCTGGGTTACGCCTGAAATCCTTTGTGGTCGCATTCAGCCGTCCCTAACGGGACTTTTCGCATGTTTCGATCCGGTACCCAGGACTATCGTCCTGGGCTACTTTCAGACGTCCCTTCGGGACCTTACGCGCGCGAAACTGACAGCTGCTCCACCACGGAATCATGGTGGCGATCCCGGGCGTAGTCCGCGGGTGTTTTGCCCTGATGGCAAACGGTAGCGGGGTTCGCCCCCGCCTCCAACAGGATCTGCGTGAGCTCTGTAAGTCCGGCTGCCGCAGCCTGGTGTAGTGGAGTGTAGCCTCCGGCTTGCTCCATGTTGACGTCCGCTCCCTGGGCAATAAGAATGCGCGCTGTCTCGCAGTTCTGGCTCAAAGCAATGCAGGCATGCAGTGGCTGGTTGTGCATGGGGTTTCGAGAGAAGCGATGCACATGCGCCCCGTGAACCAGCAGCAATGCCGTTGCCTTGGGCCCGCCGAAAGCAGCCGCAAGATGCAGAGGCGCCCATCCGTCAGCCGAACTCTGATGAACCAGCATGGCGTCCTGCCGCAGCAGCGACTCAATGCGGTCGCAATCCCCGAGCGCACAGGCTTCAAAAATATCCAGGCTAGGCAGGTGTTGCAGCAGAAAATCCCGGATCAGCGGCTGCCGGCTGTAGATGCTCCACAAAAAAGCAGAGACGCCCTGGGCGTCTCTGCTAGATACAAGCGATGGATCTTCTTCCGCAACGGCGGCAACTTCCGCCGTTTCCCCGCTGCGGATCAGGTTAAGGAAACGCTGGCTCACCGACTCAGATTAGCATCGGTATCGCCCATAGAAGCGGCCAATACCGTTGCCTTCGATCCCTTGACCACCGATCCGGGTTTGGTCCGGTTGGAGTAGATGCGGAACGTAACCACCAGGTCAACCACCACGGGAACCGGCTGACCATTCAGGGTTGCGGGACGAAAGCGCGAGTTCTTGATAGCGTCGACCGCCTTTTCGTCCAGCCCAAAGCCGATCGGGCGGGCGATTGCCATCTCCCGCGGAACTCCGGTGGCATCGACCACGGTGCGTAACAACTCCATGCCCGCGATCCCATACTGCTGGGCATATTCGTTGGAACTGGGATCGATGCTGTTCAGAACGTGGGGCGGCGTCATGCCTTCACTGACCACCTTGATGTTGGCGTCTTTTGGCATGAACTGACGGTGCTCGCTCTTGCTGGTGAAGTATTCCTGCCAGTAATCGGGCAGATGGGTCATCATCCGCTGATCGATGTCACTGGCGAAGATGTTGTCCAGAGCTTTATTCATCACCATGGCGCTATGCGCCGGGGAAACGGCGGCCAGGGCTGCATAGGTTTCGGTGGTGGCGGCTGAGGTGGTGTCGGGTTTTAGCGTGACGGGAGCCGCAGCATCCGTGGCCGCGGCTGCCGCGTCCCGGGTCTTCAGCGTCTGGGCCGCTGCCAACTGCTGGGGCGTGGGTTCATCTTTCTTTTTCTTGTCCTTCTTCACTTTGGGGACAACGATGACTTCGCGCTCGATGGTGATGTGCACCGGCTTTTTCGAAATCTTGACTTTGTCAAAGGACTTGGTCTCGTCTTCGTAGGGCAGGGCGCCGAAGAAGTGCAAGCCGTAGCGGTCCGCCTCTATCTCCAGCTTCTTCTTGGAGAGCGATACTTTCTTGACCTCGAAGGCAGAAAGAGTGAAGGAGGCGACTGTGGGCGAACCGGTGACCTTGCCTTCCATGTCAAATTGCAGATCGTCGCCCAGGTAAGAACCACGCAGAAAGATCAACTTGCCCAGGTAGCGGGCACGCAGTGCGTCTTCGGTAAGAGGAGGCGTCGACTTGACCAAAGCCGCGTCAACAGCCGCAGGAGCCGAAACCGCGGGCGTGGCCGTTGGGGCACTCACCACTCCCGTGGCGGCGGCTGTCTGCTGCCCGCTCGAGAGGTTGGTGAAGGTACCGCAGAGCAAGGCCGCGGTCATAAGCGACGAAAGGTGCTTTTCAAACGTCATAAGTCTCCTGGCTCCAACTCACCGGCAGGGAAGCGAAATGTCCTGCTATGCCGTGCGGTTCGTTTGAGTGCCTGCGGCATGGAGTGGCAGCTGCAAGCTAGTGGGATTGCCATTCCGTGTTGGCCCGGCCGGGTGCGGCGATTGAGCCTGAGCGTTTTCAGCCATCAGCATGATGACCAGGGCCAGTAGCAATCCGACGCGAATGAGCGCTGCTACCAGCGATTCAGAGGCACGTTGAGTCATGTGGGGGGACCTCCGCTATATTCCAAGAAGAGCGTATGTCGTTTTGAATGAAGCGAAAATGCCCCTTTTGTGCGCGACTAGTAACCCTACCCTGGTTGACGCCCTTGCCCAATTGCGTTACTCTGAAGTTCTTGCGCAGCGCCGCGTTCGGCCTCTGTAGTCGCTGTCTGACCGATAAGAAGTGAAGTTTGGGAAGCCGCTTCACGGGAAACCGATCTGAAGATGTGCGAGCCCAGGTAGCCTGCCAGGAAAGCGAACCCGAAGAAACGCTTCGGGCGTGCAAAACGCCCTAAATCTATTCTTCGCCACTCAAGCGATTTAGAACCTTTCGTTTGCGGGAAAGCATTTTGCCGGCCGCGAGATTTTTGCGGTGTGCACTGCGCGCCCACGAAGGTTCTTCTGGGAGAAGCAGGTAACGATGTCTACGTATTTTCCGAGCTCGCACGATATCACCCGCAAATGGTTCGTCGTTGACGCCAGCGGCAAGACCCTGGGACGTCTGGCAACCGAAGCGGCCAGCACCCTGGCCGGCAAGAAAAACCCGAAATATACCCCCTTCATCGACATGGGTGACCACGTGATCGTGGTCAACGCGGAGAAGATTGTGCTGACCGGCCTGAAGAGCGAGCAAAAGGTCTACCGCCGCTACACCGGGTTCCCCGGCGGGTTGCGCGAAGAGTCTTTCGTTCGCCTCCTGGCGCGCCGGCCGGAAAAGATTGTCGAAGACGCGATCAAGGGCATGCTGCCCAAGAGCAAGATGGGCCGGCAGATGGCCACCAAGCTCAAGGTCTACCGGGGCGATAAGCATCCTCACCAGGCGCAACAGCCTGAAGTGTTAGAGTTGGCGGCCCGTTAAACGGGAGAAGCAAAAGAATAGGACGGACCAGCAGGAATGGCAGATTTAGTTCAGTACTACGGAACCGGACGTCGCAAGGCCAGCGTGGCACGCATCTTCTTGCGCCCCGGCAGCGGCAACTTCATCGTCAACCAGAAGCCTTTCGAGACTTATTTCGTGACCCACCAGCAGCGGGTTTCCGCCAAGCGGCCGCTGGAGTTGGCCGAGCTTTCCGCCAACTTCGATGTTCTGGCAACGGTCAAGGGTGGCGGAGTCAGCGCCCAGGCCGATGCAGTGAAGATGGGGATTGCCCGTGCCCTGCTCGAGTTCAATGTGGAGCTGCGTAAGACTTTGAAGGCCGATGGCCTGTTGTCGCGCGACGCGCGCATTAAAGAACGTAAGAAGTATGGGCAGAAGGGCGCCCGCAAGCGGTTCCAGTTCAGCAAACGTTAGAGTGATGCGGTTGTTTTACCAATCTTCCCCGCCCTGGCGGGCGAGGGAAATCAATTCCGGCCAGGCCGGAATGCAACTCACGAGGAGGTAGTTTGGCCACTATTACGATGAAGGAGTTGCTCGAAGCGGGTGTTCACTTCGGGCATCAGACCAAGCGTTGGAATCCCCGGATGAAGGAATACATCTTCGGTGAGCGCAACGGGATTTACATCATTGACCTGCAAAAGACCTTGAAGATGTTCAAGGAAGCCAGCAAGTACGTCACTGATCTGACGGGGCAGGGCAAGGTCATCCTGTTTGTCGGCACCAAGCGGCAGGCCCAGGACGCGATTGCCGAAGAGGCAAACCGCTGCGGCATGTTCTACATCAACCAGCGCTGGCTGGGTGGACTGCTGACCAACTGGATCACCGTGCAAAAATCCGTCAAGCGCCTTCAGGAACTGGATGAAATGGCGACCGATGGCCGTTATGAGCTTCTGACCAAGAAAGAAGTCATCCGGCTGGAGCGGGAACGCAAGCATCTGCAGGCAAACCTGGCGGGCATCAAGAATATGCGCCGGCTGCCCGACGCCCTGTTCGTGGTCGATTCGAACAACGAGGCGATTGCGGTGAAGGAAGCCCGCAAGCTCGGTATCCCGGTGGTCGCTGTGGTGGATACCAACTGCGATCCTACCGTGGTCGACTACGTTATCCCCGGAAATGACGACGCGCTGCGTGCGATTCGCCTCTTTACTTCGAAGATCTCCGACTCCGTGGTTGAAGGCGTGCAGATGGCGGGCGAGAAGCGCGCCGCCGACGCTGGAGTGACGGCCGACGAACAGCTCGAAGCTGCGCCAGTCGAGACTGCCGGCCTGGAAGCCGGTGCCGACGAACCATCCGGCGACGGGGAAGTGGTCGATCTGGAAGCTGCGCTGGGCGGCGGCATTCGCAAGGCCCCTGGGGCGATCGCGGTCGACGAACCGGAAGTTGTCGAGCGAACCCTGTAAGCAGTTTCGCTTTAATACTTACCCACTCAGGGCCTGTTAACAGGCCAGCAAAGGAATTGCACGAGGATGTCTAGTGTGACTGAAAATATCTCTGCCGCCCAGGTCAAGGAGCTCCGGGAAAAGACCGGCGCACCGATGATGGATTGCCGCAACGCGCTCCAGGAAGCCAAGGGCGATCTGGAACAGGCGGTTGTGGTCCTGCGCAAGCGGGGTATGGCATCGGCAGCCAAGAAGGCTTCGCGGAGTACCAGCGAAGGGGCTGTCGGCACCTATATTCATGCCGGGGGCAAAATCGGTGTGCTGATTGAAATCAACTGCGAGAGCGATTTCGTCGCCCGCACGGAGGATTTCCAGGAGTTGCTCAAGGACATCTCCATGCACATCGCGGCCACCGACCCACGTTACATTCGGCGTGAGGACGTAACCGCCGAGGATCTGGCGCGGGAGAAGGATATTTACCGGTCCCAGGCCGCGGCCACGGGAAAGCCTGCCAAGGTGATCGAACAGATCGTGGAAGGCAAGATGAGCAAGTTCTACGAAGAGGTTTGCTTGCTTGATCAGCCGTTCATCAAAGATCAGTCGTTCGCTATCAAGGACCTGATTGCGCAGAAGATCGGCAAGCTGGGCGAGAATCTCAGCGTACGCCGCTTTGCCCGCTTCAAGGTCGGCGATCCGGTCTGGACGGTAGCCCAGATCAAGCCAAACGCAGCCGAATAACGCTGTATCAACGGAAGTTACGACAGCGGGCCGGGAGATTCCCGGCCCGCTGTTTTTTGCTCCGATCAGCGTTGCTAACGCTTTAGTACCGTGAGTGTGGCTTGGTTCCACACTGAAAATGGCCAGGGAATTGCATCAACTCCTGAGGGATAGCGGCTGCTTCTGGATGTGCGATACTTTGCATGAATGTACAAAAGAGTCCTGCTCAAACTGTCGGGAGAAGCACTCGCGGCTGACCGCGGCTTCGGTGTTGACGTAGCCAAACTGCATGAGATTTCCCTCGAGATTCTGGCGGTCCGGGATCTTGGCGTGGAAGTGGCGATCGTAGTGGGGGGCGGCAATTTTTTTCGCGGCGTGGCCGAACAGGCGCGCATGATGGACCGCGTTTCCGCGGACCACATGGGCATGCTGGCCACGGTGATCAATTCCCTCGCCCTACAGGATGCGCTGGAAAAATGCGAGGTGCAGACCCGCGTCATGTCTGCCATCGAGATGAACCAGGTAGCGGAGCCGTACATCCGGCGGAGGGCTATTCGTCATCTAGAGAAGGGGCGTGTCGTTATTTTTGCCGCCGGCCTGGGCAACCCGTACTTTTCCACAGATACCGCGGCCTCGTTGCGCGCCATGGAGATCAAGGCGGACGTCCTATTAAAGGCCACTAAAGTGGAAGGGATTTATAACGCGGATCCTGTTATTACCAAAGATGCAGTTAAATTCGAGCAAATTACCTACATGGAAATCCTCCGGCTCGGTCTAAAGGTAATGGACAGTACTGCGGTGAGCCTGTGCAAGGACAATAATTTGCCCATGATCATTTTCAACATGAATCGGCCTGGAAACATCCTGCGCGTGGTCAGCGGAGAAAAGGTCGGTTCCCTGGTGACCGCCTGACCCCCCAGAGCACAGTCGCGGAGTTTCCCCCAGCACTTCAGGTCCCAGAACGATCGGCCCCTGCAATGCAGGCCCAGACAATCCAGGCTCCTCCGGCGCCTGCAGGACCGGTATTGGTTAAGCCCGGCGCCTCGCGGCGAGCCCAATTGCCTGCGCTTACCGGCATCCGCTGCTTTGCCGCTCTCAATCTTGTTTTTTTCCATTTTTCCGATCCAAAATCCTTCGGACCGTTGAGCCCCGTGGTGAACGGGGGATATATCTCGGTCAGCTTCTTCCTGCTGCTTTCCGGTTTTATCCTCACCTACAACTACGCCGATCGCGCGCAAAAGGGAGCGCTCACGGCGCGCAGCTTCTGGTCTGCCCGCTTCTCTCGCCTCTATCCCGTGTATGCCTTCAGCCTGTTGCTCTCGTTAGGCATGCTGACGCAGGAGGTGGCCGCGCACACCCGGTTCGACTTTGGCCTGGGGCTGGTTCTCACCCCGCTGCTGCTGCAGGGATGGCATCCGCTGCTGACGAATTTCTGGAATACGCCGGCGTGGACCATGTCCACCGAAGCGTTCTTTTATCTTTTGTTCCCGTTCCTGATCACGCGCCGTCGTCCGCGCCAGGTGAAGACCCTGCTCATGATCCTGTGCGGGCTGTGGCTCTGTGGGCTGGTGTTGCCGGCGCTCTACATGCATTTCAATCCGGATGGCGATCTTCATCCCGACCGTTACTCAGTCGGAGTTTGGATGCGGGCGCTGAAGTTCATGCCGCTGCAGCATCTACCGTCCTTTCTCTTTGGAATGGCGCTGGGAATTTTGAATGAGAAGATTCGCCCCGAGAGCCGCAAGCGCCTGGTGGGCGGCATTGTTGCCTTTGTGGCGCTGTACCTGATTCTTTGCGTGGGCGACCGCTTCCCGTATGTCATGATGCACGACGGTCTGCTGATGCCCCTGTTTGCCGGCGTTATCCTCTGCCTGGCCGGCAGCAACCGGATCGCGTGGTTCTTTGGGCTGCTTCCCTTTATCGCCATCGGGGAGGCCAGTTACTGCTTATACCTGCTCCACTTCAATCTGTGGACGATGCTGCACGATTCGCATTTTCTGGAGAAGAGCGGCCTGATCGTTTTCGATCCCTGGATCTCGTATCTGCTGTTGATTGTTGCCGCGCTACTGACCAAGCGCCTCATCGAGCGGCCAGGAAGAAACCTGATTAGCCGATTTCTGCAACCGCGCACTGTCCGCCCAGCCTGATCTGTTTGCCCTCGGTCAACTTTTAGTCTCTGCATAAGAATCCGAACAGTCCCGCAGGGACGTCTGAAAGTAGCCCAGGACGACAGTCCTGGGTACAAAATCAAACATCTGAAAAGTCCCGTCAGGGACGGCTGAATGCGAGCCCAAAGGTTTTCAGCCGTCCCTGACGGGACTGGCCCGTTTTCGTGGGTGTACCCAGGACTGCCGTCCTGGGCTACTTTCAGACGTCCCTACGGGACTGCATCGCACAGAGTTGTCCAAGTTACCCAACAAGCTTGTGCTTTGTATCAGGGCACGACTTTAGTCGTGCCGTAACGACGGGAAAGAGAGGGGCTTTCAGCCCCTGCGCTCGAGCTCAGTAATGGAAGATCAGATCAACCGCGAAGGTAAGCTGGCTCTGCTTCCTCCCCTGGTCGTACGACTTCCGGTCCCAGGCGTGATCGAAGCGAATCTCCGGCCGCATCTGCACCGTTGACCCGATCCAATGACTCAGCATCAAGGTATTTTCGGTGTACTTGGTGTTGACGCCGGTACGCTGGCCTTTTTTGTCGTTCAGCAAGTCGCTTCGGAATCCAATGAAGTCGTGGTCGGACAATTGTTTCAGGATGTAGTTCACAGCGGCGTACTCGGGCGCGAAACAAGTCTCGAGGCCGGGCCGGCAGGTGGCTCCGTTGGAGTTCGGCTGCGGCTTGATGGAACCGGAAACGCTGGGCACATCGCGCTGGTACATCACGTAACCCTCGGTCGCCATATGCCAGCTCTTCGAGAACTTGTGATACCAGGTGCCATCGTATTGCTGCAGGTTGTTATAGGCATATTTGCCGTCGTTGATGCCGTTGGCACAGAGATAGAAATTGTTGTTGACCGAGGAAGTTGTGTAACTCACGCAAGCCGTTGCCGAGGGTTTCGCATCATCCGTCCATAACGCAACGTCATGGCTTCCGGTGATGCCTGCCTGTACCAGCCACTGATCGCTTAGCTGCACCGTGGCCATAATGCCGGTGTCGGTGAAGGGATCGATCGCGTACAGCAGGGAATGGCTGAACATATAGTTGTTGGGCGTGAGCTGCGCTTCGATTCCCGGGATGGAAATAAAGCGTCCGGCCCGGATATTCATTCCCTGGGCGACCTTAGGAAAGTAAACGTCAATGTATTCAAGAATCGGATCAAAGCCGTATTGGTGATCATGCACCAATAGCTGGCTGCTCAGATAGCCTTTGTCGGTGGTGAATCGGTAGTCTGTCCCATAAAAAGCAGTGAGGTGATATCCAAAATCCACGTGGTCGCGCTGTACCGAGTCGGGCAGGCGCTCCACGTAAAGAATCAGCTGATTCATCTCCAGGCGATTGGAGTAGAGGTCGTTCGCCTCTGGTGAGTTGCGGTGGGTCGAGGTGCTGAAGTTCACCGTGGGTTCAACCCACCCGTAGACTTTGGTACGGCTGCGGGCGCCGTTCCAGGCCGTCATCAAGGGATAGCTGTTGGTATCTGGTTCGCCCAGGACGGGAGACCCGCCATACGACCAGTCAGAGTTGGGGAATGGCGGCGATTGCAGCGGAGAGGGCAGTCCACGTCTCGGCGGAGTGGGGCCTTGCGGCGCAGCGCCATGCCAGTCCTGACGATAGAACTGGGCTAATCTTTTGAAGAAGCTCTGAGCCTGGGCGGCGGTTTGCGGAGAGGGGCTGTCAGGAAGAGCGCCAGACCCGTTCTGAGCGAAACAGCAGGCCGGCCCAATGCAGACGAGCAAGAGCAGAATCAGGCGCAAGTAGAATTCACTCCTAACAGCAAACGCTCCCGGCCATCTCCAGCTCCCGTGGCGTACGCAGAGAACCATAGCATAGGGAGTTTTCTGTCTCATGAGGCTACACGCGATCGTCTAGAATGGCCTTCGTCTCACCCAGGAGAACAGGCGATGACCCTAACCCGGAGAACACTGCTCTCCCTTCCCGTTGCGGTGCCCTTGCTGAACCTCGCTGCGCGCACGGCCATCAGCGACCCCCTCTACTTTCCACCTCCCGATGCCAAAGGCGGCTGGCGAACCCTGGAGAGTGCGTCCGATATCCGAAACCGTGCAGGCATCGACACCGCCCGGCTGGACGAGGCGTTTCAATATGTGCAGACGACCAGCCAGCACGGTGGTCTGCTCGTGGTCCGTCACGGATACCTGGTGTACGAAAAGTATTTCGGCCGCGGACATAGGGAAGCCAATCCCAATATGTATTCCATCGGCAAGATGTTCTCGAGCGTTGCGTGCGGGATCATGTTGTCCGAACAAGCCAGCCGCTTTCCCAATGGATTGGCCCAGAAGGTGTTTACCCAGGAATATCTTCCTCAGGCGTTTCCTCTCAGCGATCCGCGCATGGCGGACATTCAACTGGGAAACCTGCTCACCATGACGTCGGGCATACAGCCGGCGGTTTATGCGCCGCCGGGTATGGAAACGGTTGCCACTGCTGGGCATATGACGGCGATCGTTCATGGCGAGAATGTCGAGCTGCAGAACTGGGTTTCACCCGATCCTGAACACGACCAATTGCAGGACCAGGATGGCAGCGCGCTGCACGGAAAGATGTGGACTTCGCCCGGCGAGGGTTACCTGTACACGCGAGACCCTCACATCGCCTCGATCGTTCTTCGCGGCGTGGTGGGAATGGAATTGCAACAATATCTGGATCAGAAACTAGCCCAACCAATGGGCTGGGGCCGATGGGGATATGCAACTCATCGACCCGGAGGAAATTTGCCGCATACTCCCGGCGAAGGAGGGATTGCTCTCCACTCCACCGACGCCTTGCGTTTTGGTTATCTACTGGCGCGACAAGGCCGCTGGGAGAAACAGCAGCTGGTGCCGCTCAAATATGTTGAGCTTCTGAGCCGGCCTTCTCCGTTCAATCCGCATTCTCCCTTCAGTCTGCAATTCGAAGTGAATGCAGACGGGCATGTCGCCGGCGCCCCCCGAGACGCTTTCTTCAAGTCGGGCGCGGGCGGGTTTGCCCTCTACGTGATTCCTTCGCTGGATCTTGTGGTTTACAAGATGTCGTCGCTCAATGCGGAAACGTACGATCCGGCCGCTACCGGTTTACCTCTTACCTACACGCCCGATACTTCGCGCGACACGTGGAAGCCGCATCCCTTCAACCAATTTGTCGATGGTCCCATTTCCGGAGATGTGGGCGTGAGAAGAACACTCGAGATGGTCGTGGCCGGGGTGGTTGCGTAGACCTGAATGCCGCAGCAGGGTTAGAGCCGTCCAAGTGAAGCTCGTCGGGAGCTAAGTTGGGATGTAGAGCCCGGCCCTTTACGTTAGTGAGCTGGAACTGATCAGGCCCGTACCGCGCCAGCTGTTGCTGTTGTGGCGGGAGATGCTGACCTGGGTGGCGTGTGCCGTTTGAAACCAATCAACAACCTCTTCCTGACTGTGGTAATAGGCTGTCGGCGCAACCAATTGGTCGAAGACATTCCAAAAATTTTCTGAAAAGGAATAATCGGAAATCGAGCAAAGATAGTCGGAGTAGGGCAATAGCCGTTTCAGCCAGGGGATACGCTTCGCCGGTCGATAGAGAATTTTCAGTAGTGAATACAACGTGACCGCCGGGAAAAACGACAGACACCGGGTAATGACTCGGGGCAGACGTGAAGTAATGTTTTTGCGGATAGGATCAACCAGCATTTCGATCCAGCGGTTTCCTTCTTTCCCGTAGACCCAGGCTGAAATCCGGCCGCCCGGTTTGACATGTTTCGTTAATGCCAGGAAGCCGTTCTTCGGTACCGGAAGGTGATGCAGCACGCCAATGCTGTAGACCAGGTCGAATGGCTGGGCAAAGGGAAGATGGTAGATATCTGCCTGGATGACATGGACATTCGGCAGATCTCGTGTGTTGCGGTAAGCTGCCTCGACCGCATTGGATAAGTCGATTCCGACGACCGTTCGGGCTTTGAACTTGGCGGCAAGAAAAATGTGCCTTCCTTTGCCGCAGCCTCCGTCGAGCACGACACGATCCTCAAAATCGGATGGAGTCAGAGGCGAGATCCAATCGAGGAACTCTCTGCTATCGGCCTCTGTAAGTTGTGAGTAGTGGGTCCACTCATAACCGAATGCATCCGCGGTGGCTTTTTTGTCGGTACCCAGTTGGCCGCTAAGGAAGCGTGGAATGCCTCGTGTAATCGGAAAAGTTGCATGACAACCGCCGCACGTCAGCGTTCCCTCAACGATTTCAGTTCCTTCAACCTTTTCAGATACAAGCTCGAAACGGCCGGCACAGGTAGGACAAATCAGAAGTGACAAAAGAGCTGGTTTCAAAGAAAACCCCCATGGATCAAGCGCGGCTTCTCTAGAAAATGTTAGAGTGCCTGTCGATGTTGCAGCATCAGCAGAATCCAATAGCAAGCGATCGCCGCCGTGATGTGTTTTAGTGAATGGCCGCTTATAATGCGACCCCACGAATAGATCTGTTGGTCGAACAGCTCAAACAGCTTAGCGGCCACGAAGAGCAGGAACGCAATCATCAGATAACTTGTATGCGTATACCGCGCGGGGAACAACAGGATGATCGCCGCCAGCAGGACCGGAGAAAAAAACTGAACAAATAAGTAAAAGCGATAGTCGCCATGGCCACCGCGCTCAGTCAAATACCAGTAGGCTACGCTGCCGATTCCCAGGATAAGCAAAGGGAGGAGCAGTCTTTGACCGGCTGTCACGCTGATGCGCTCCATCACCAGGGCCACTACCATCGAGGTAAAACAGCAAGTCATGGGCAAAAGGTCCCAGGGAAGGCGAGCGTTGCTGGGCGCCAGATGGTACCAATAGGAGCCTAGTCCAGTAAGGAATACTCCCCAAAAAAAGATGAGGTAGGGAAGCCGCTCGCTCTTTGCCGTAAAAGAGCGCAGGCTTGCTGGACGAGCCAGCCACGCTACACCGAGAACGCCGACCACCATAAACGGTATATTTGAGAGGACATTCAGACAGTTCTGTATCCTGAACAGGCGCCGATCGTCTGCGAAGATGTGATACCCATCGCCCAACGGGATAGGAGGGACGAAGAAAAGGGCAGCCATGGAAACCAGAAAGACCCCGGCAATTAGCCCCAACCGCGTCTGGCGCTCCCAAAGCCGCACAGAAATATCCATCGATCAGCTTCCCTCGTGTTGCTGGACTCGGGCGGCGTTCAGACCACTGCGGATATCGGAATACACCCGCAGAACAGGTAGGCCCTATGTGATTTTACCGAATATTGGCAAGCCCGTCGGTCCCGGGTCTTTAAGTTGATGAGCACTGGCTTGTTCAAGAACGCGTCTCTCTTAGCCGTGTTGATCGCGGCGGTCATTTACCTTACCAGCATTCTTTCGCCACCATCGCTGATGGACGATTCGGACGCCGTCGAGGCGCAAATTGCCCGCACCATGTTGACCTCGGGCGACTTTGTGACCGCACGCCTGGATGGAGTGGTCTATCTGGAAAAGACACCATTGCCCTGGTGGCTAATGGACATTTTCTACAAGCCATTCGGTTTCCGCGACTGGGCAGCGCGCATTCCCACCGCGCTCAGTGCGATTGGCCTGGCGTGGTTGACAGCAGCTTTTGGTGTTTGGGCCTTTGGCAGGCCTTCGGGCTTTTACGCCGGCTTGATTGTGGCGACGTGCGTCGGTCTCTGGCTATTTACCCGCATTGTTATACCCGATGTAGAGCTGACCTTAGTGATCACGCTGGCTATGTGGGCCTTCCTGCGCGTTTTTGATGAGGAAGAAAAGCATCCCACTGCCTGGACCATGTTGTTCTACGTGAGTCTCGGCCTTGGCCTGTTGTTGAAGAGCCTGGTCGGTGTGGTCTTTCCGATTGCGGCAGCCATCCTGTTCCTGTTGGCGACGGGCCAATTATTTTCCTGGCGCACCTGGAAAAAGATGCACCCGATCTCCGGAACAGTTCTCATGCTCCTGATAGCAGTTCCCTGGCATGTCCTGGCGACTCTGCGGAATCCTCCGTATTTCGCATGGACGCTGAAGAGTATGCCCGGACATTTTCATGGTTTTCTTTGGTTTTTCTTCATCAATGAGCAACTGCTTCGCTTCCTTAACCTGCGTTATCCGCGTGACTACGATACCGTGCCGCGTATATGGTTTTGGCTTTTTCATTTGATCTGGCTTTTTCCCTGGAGTGTGTATCTACCCGCAGTCGCGAAGCTCTCTTTCAAGCCTAAAGACCGCGCGGGAAGAACGCGCCTGCTCGCCCTCTGCTGGATCGGATTTATTCTGGTTTTCTTTACCTTCTCTACCACGCAAGAGTATTACTCGATGCCCTGCTACCCCGCGTTCGCGTTATTGCTGGGGTGCGCGATGGCCGAGGACAACATGTGGATCCGCCGGGGAACGCAGGCGCTCGCCGTAGTCGCTGGGATTGCGGCTTTGGCTTGCTTCTCGATCCTGGTTGCCGTGCGGCACGTGCCGACGCCGGGCGACATCACGGCAGCGCTCGTCGCCCACCCTAATGCCTACAAACTGTCCCTGGGGCATATGGAGGATCTCACCCTCGAGTCGTTTGCTTATTTGCGGCTACCGCTTGCGATCGCGGGAATAGGATTTCTTGCCGGCGCCATCGGCACGCTGAGAAATATAAAAGCCGTGTCGTCTCTTCGCTCTTACTTAGCCGCGGCTCTGATGATGGTTATCTTTTTTCAGGCCGCCCGTCTCGCCATGGTGAGGTTCGATCCGCTGCTCTCCTCACGAGATATTGCTCGGGCGATTATGAAAGGGCCGGAGGGGCAGATCATCGTCGATCATAACTACTATTGGTTTTCGTCGATCCCTTTTTACACCGGCCGGCCGGAGCTTCTACTCAACGGCCGAATCAATAATCTCGAGTACGGCTCCAATGCTCCCAATACTCCCGATGTTTTCATTGACGATACGAAGCTGAAGGCGCTCTGGTCCGACTCCAGCCGCTACTACCTGGTGGCGAAAGCAGATCAGCTTCCAAGGTTCCATCAGCTCCTGGGTGCGAATAGTTTCAAGATTCTTTTCAGAAGCGGCGGAAAAGTGCTGCTGACGAATTTACCGTGATGGGGCACCCAGTACTCTCTGGGTCACCGCCGTGCCGCATACGGCCAATGCTCAGGGCTAAAGAGTCTCCGTGAGAACTCCAGAATTTGGGAAGCCCGAGGGATCTGCGGTGCGCCCCTCGGGCTTCCCAAATTCTGGAGTTCTCACGGAGAAGGCAAGAGCTCTTGGCCGACACAAAGTTGGACGTTCAGGCGTCCCGCCGGTCTCCAAAACAAAAAGGCCACACGCGGGCGTGTGGCCTTTTTCTACCACCGTTCCACTCTAGGGTTGTGCCACAGTATGGTGGCCATGCGTAATCGCAGCGCTGCAGGTAGGCTGTTGGGCGGCGCCGAAGGGGGTATTCTGCACGGCCGAAACTCCTCCCGTCGCGGGGTTCAGGGCCAGGCCGGACACCGTGTTGCCGAGAAAGTTGGCGGTGTAGACATAGCGGCCTTCGGACGGTTCGACCAGGATACAAAGCGGCCCGGTCCCAACCCCGTAAGAGGCCGAACCGGACACCGCGGCTGCGTTGCCGGTAGATTGGTCGATGGTATACGCGTTTACGTTGTTCCCATTGTAGTTGGCGACGTAAATGTAAATGCCGCGGGGGTCGACGGCGACGGCGTCCGGCAGGTTATCGGTGGGGAATGGCTTTGGCATCAACACCAACGATCCATTGGGCTGAATCAGGAAACCATACAGCTGATTGGAACCGCCGTCGGTGACATATAGGAATTTACCAGCCGGATCGCTGGCGATCGCATTAGGTGCCGTTCCTACCGTGAACACGCCAATCGAGCTAAGCGTACCGTCCGAGCCGACCTGGAATGCGGAGACGGTGTGATCGGATTCATTCACCGCGTAAACGTAGCTCCCATTATTCACGACGTTCACGGCGACCGGGTTGTTCCCCACCGGGAAGAAAGCGCTGGTGCCATCTGGCACCGTCTGACACAAGCTGCCCGTTGCGCCCAGCTGACCATTGGCATTGATGGGAAACACGACCAGCGCGCCGGGCCCGGGAATGTTGAGGCTGAAGGCCGGCTGGAAAGTCTCTACGACATAGAGAAACGTGCCGGCCTGGTTCACTGCCAGCTGCATCGGGTAGCTGCCCGGCAGGTTACAGGTCTGTTGGGGATAAAGTTTGCCATCGGTGCCAATGGCGAATTCCACGATCGTATTATCGTCGTGATTGATGACGTAGAAATTCTTGCCGTTAGGCGTCGTTATATCCGCGACGGGATTCCGGCCGCCGGAGCCGTACGGGGAATCGCTGATCTGGTACAAAATGCCAGCTTCGCTATCGACTTTGTATACGCTGATCTGTCCCGGGTTTTGCTTCGAGGCGGTGACATAAAGGAAGTCGATTGTATTGCTGGGTCCGCATGCAGTGGCACCGAATCCAAGACCAAGGGATACTGCCGAGGCCAGGGCAATCCGGCCTAATTTACTCAACTTCATGCGCTTCCTTCATCCTGGCCCAACGAACTAACGGAGCAGGGCTGCAGTTCGCAGCAGGGCTATGGATAGAGAATCTTTCTACTATTTCCCATCTGCATTGTAAGAGCTTGGACCGCTTTCGGCCACTTGCTCCCGGCGGCTGCAACGCCTCGCCAGTGTGGATCAGGGCTGTATGACCTCGATGGCATGGTTGCCGTGGGTAACGGCAGCGATGCTGGTAGGCTGCCCGGCGGCCTTAAAGGGGCTGTTCTGCACTCGCGGTTAGCGCTCCGGTCGAAGGGTTCAGAGCCAGGCCAGACACCGTGCTGCCAAGGAAGTTCGCGGTATAGACAAAGCGCGCTTCTGCGGGTTCGATCAGGATGAAGGTCGGCCCGGCATCCACGGAATAGGCGGTCGTACCGGCAATCTGGGTCGCATTTCCGGTGCCGCGATCGATGGTATAGGCGCTCACGTCGTTGGCATTGTAGTTAGAGACATAAACATAAATGCCTCTGGGATCGACCTGGACCGAAGTCGGGCAAAATGTCCGTCTTAAACGGGGTTTGCATGGCGACCAACGATCCATTGGACTGAATCAGAAACCCGATCATCTGATTGGCGGCGCCATCGGTAATGTAAAGGAACTTGTTGGTAGGATCGCTGGCGAGCAGCATTGGGCGCTACACCGACCGGAAAAGTGCCAATCGGCGGTGAGAGCCCCGCTCGAACCAACCGTGAACGCGGAGATGGTGGCGTCATTTTCATTGACCGCGTAGACGTAGCCATTATTGGCCAGTACGTTCACGGCCACCGGGTTATTACCCACCGGGAAGAAAGGGTTGGCGCCGTCAGAAAGCGGGGTGCACAGGCTTCCCGTGGCGCCAAGCTGTCCGTTGGCATTGATGGGATAGACGACGAGCGCTCCGGGCCTGGATTGTTGCCGTGTAGCCCGGCTGGTATTGTCCACGACATAGAGGTAGGTGCCGGCCTTGTTGATCGCCAACTGGGTGGGGGAGCTGCCCGGAGTGGTGCAGACCTGCTGCTGGGCGAGAGCTGCCGTTCGTGCTGATGGCGAATTCGACGACTGTATTGCTGTCATGATTGACGACGTAGAGATTCTTACCGTTGTGCGACGTGACGTCGGCGACGGGGTTCGCACCGCCAGAGGAGTACGGGAGAGCCGGCAAGGGTGAATCAGCGCCCCCGCTTGACTATCCACCTTGTACACGTTGATCTGCCCCGGGTTGTTGCTTGGACGAGGTGACGTAAAGAAAGTCAATCGTATTGCTGGGTCCGCACGCAACAACACCGAATCCCAGACCAAAGGACACCACAGAGGCCAAGGTGATCCGGCCTAACTTACTCAACTTCATGCGTTTCCTTCATCCTGGCCCAACGAATCAACGGAGCAGGGCTGCAGCTCGCAGCAGAGCTATGGATAGAGAGTCTTTCAGGCCCACTTGCATTGTAAAAGCTGGCGCAGCGCAACATCTAGAACAATGTACCGCTGGCAGTGCACCAGGTTGGTTGGCCGGCGGTTGCGAAGAGGTGTTCTTTGCGCAGCGTGGTCAGGGTTCCCGTGGTGGAGTTGATTACCGCGCCGGTCACCGTGCTGTCGGCAAAATTGGCCGTGTAGAGATATTGGTTCGACGGATCCTCCAGAATGCACTGCGGCGCAGAGCCTGAGCCAAAGTTAACGGCGGTTACGCTCGTGGCTCCAGCCAGCGGCGTCAATCTGCCCGTGGTCGGATCGATGAAAAATGCGCTTACAGAACTTGCCTGGCTGGTCGGAGTCAGATTGGGTCCCATGTTGGCGAGATAGAGAAATTTGCCTTGATGGTCCACAAGTCATGGGGCCCGGATTGCGCGGTCGTGCCGGAGTTGGGAACCACGCCGCCAACCAGCGACTGGAGCGCGCCGTTGGTGCCGATGGTGTAGGGCAGGATCAAGCCGGACGGATTGCAGGTTGCCCGTCTCATTTGTCCCGCATCAATCAGGTAGACATACTTGGAGCTGGCGTAGATATAGCTCAGGCTTTCAGCCGGGGTCGGGATAGGAGTGTTCTGCGACAGGGTCAACTGGCCGTTGTTGTTGGCGTAGACAAAGACAGCCTGCAGAGGATCGAGGGCGCTCCCGCTGCCCTTCTCGATGGTGTAGATAAACGAGTTACTCGGAACCACGAAGAAATTGATGGGTCCGCTGCCCACGGGAAAATACGAGAGGTTGGTGCCATTCCCGTTTTTCACTCCCTGGTTGGTGATCAGCGAAAGGCGCCGGTGTTGGGGTCGATGTTAAACGCCGTGATGTCCCCACAGATCGTGGCCGGATTGCTGCTCACATAGCCAACACAGGTGGTGGGATCCGTAACGGTCGAATCGAGCACGAACAGATGGGTACCGGAAGAATCCGCCTGCATGGAAATGGGTGGTTTCCCTGGCTGGTATACGACGCCTGGAAGCTGAGGCCGCCCTTGCCGCCGATGGTGAAGAGCGAGATGTTTGCTCCGCGCGTTGGCTGCCGGAACGCCGGAAGGACAAGCAATTTGCCCAGTTTGCCCGCACCCGGCATTCAGGACGTAGAGAAATTTGCCCGCATTGGCGACCAGGGCCTTGATGGGATTGTAGCCGCCCGAGGCAAAGGGAGAGTTCTCGGTGGCGGTCAGGTTGCCCAGGTTGTTATCGATTCGGAAGCCGGAGATTTGGTTGTATTGCGAGCCGGTGACGTAAAAATAACCGACTGCGTGATCCGTACTGCAGGAGGTTACTCCCAATCCCATTCCAAGGGACACTGCCAAGGCCAGACCGATCCGGCCGAATTTCCTGAACTTCATGCGTTTCCTTCATCCCGGTCGCTGTCGCGGTCTAGGGCTGCCTGTGCAGCTAAACTGTATAAAAAATGGATCCTACCGCTAATTGTAAAAGCTAGAACCACTTTCGGCTATAGCGGCTCCCTCGTGATTACAAGCATCACCACACCCGGCAGGAGTTCTCCGGATACATCGGGGCGCCCTTCTTGCAGTTGAACGCCTTGCCGAACTCATCGAAGTTTTGCACTGCGCCGTTGACCCGCCATCTGCCCGGGGAATGCGGGTCGATCAGCGCGCTGTTCCGCGCCGATTGCTCGCGCACGTTCTCGCACCACACCTGGCCAAAGGCAAGGAAGAAGCGCTGCGCAGGGGTATAACCATCGATCTTCAGCCGGAGCCGGCTTCTTTCGCCAAGGTATTCATCAAAGCCAGATAGGCGAGGCGAAGGCCGCCATTATCCGCGGTATTCTCGCCCAGGGTTAGCTGGCCATTCAGCTTGACCCCGGGGACAGTCTCGAAGCTTCCATACTCCTTTACCTCGCAGTCCGTGCGCTCAGTAAAGGCCTTGCGATCGGCCGGTGTCTGCCACTCAACCACATTGCCGTGACCGTCGTATTTGCTGCCCTGATCGTCGAAACCATGCGTCATCTCATGGCCGATCACCACTCCAATGCCTCCGAAATTCACTGCGGGGTCTTTGGAGAAGTCGTAGAAGGGAGGCTGCAGGATGCCGGCAGGGAAGTTGATGTCGTTCAATGCCTTGCATATAGTAGGCGTTCACTGTCGGCGGGGTCATGACCCACTCGGTCTCGTCCACCGGTTTGCCCAGCTTGTCCAGGTTGCGCCGATCCTCAAAGACGGCGGCGCGTGCCATGTTTCCCAGCAGATCGTCGCGCTTGACCACCAGCGTGGAGTAGTCGCGCCAGTGCTCCGGATAGCCGATTTTGTTACGAATCAGGGCCAGCTTCTCAAGCGCCTTCTTCTTGGTGTCGTCCGACATCCAGGGCAGCTGCTCAATATCCTGGTGCAGCGCAGCTTCGAGCGCCGTCACCAGCTTGAGCATGTTCTCTTTCTTTTCCGGGCCGAAATACTTCTTCACCCAATCCTGCCCCACCGCTTCACCCAGCGCGCCGTCGGTGGCGAGCGTGCAGCGTTTCCATCTGGGCGTCAACTCTTGCTGCCCCTGCAATTCGGTGCCGTAAAATTTGAAATTCTCCTGCACAAACGGGTCCGACAACCAGCGGGCAGCGTCATTCAGGGCACGCCAGCGGAGATAGCTCTTCCATGCGTCCAGGCTTTGCGTGGCGATCTGCCGGTTCATGGTGGTGAAGAATTCGCGGATGAGCTCACATTCAGCGTTTGGAATGCGCCCATCTTGATGCCCTGGAGATAAGACTGCCAGTCGAAGTCCGGGGTTAGCTTCTCAAAGTCGGCCAGGGTCATGATGTGATAGCGTTTGGCCGGGTCCCTGCTGTCCGTTCGGCTCATCGAGCCCTGCGCCAGCGCCGTCTCGATCGCCATGACGGTCTGTGCCTCGGCTGCGGCCTTGTCGGGCGTATCACCGGCCAGCTGGAACATCTTTGTCATGTGAGCGACGTAGTCCTCGCGAATCTTCTTTTGCCGCGGGGTGTCGAGCAGGTAGTAATCACGATCCGGTAGGCCGAGACCCGCCTGCCCGGCTTGCGCGATCTGCTGGGTGGAGTCCTTCTGGTCCTGGCCTACGCCGAAGCTGAAGACTCCGCTGGTGCCGTCGCGGATTTCCAAAGTACCCAGCACAGCAGCCAGTTGCTTCTTGTCGCTGAATGCGTTGATGGTGTCCAGCGTGGGCTGGAGTGCCGAAATGCCCTTCTTGTCGGCGAGTTTCGTATCCATGCAGGCGGCGTAGAAGTCGCCGTATTTCTGTTCCAGCGGCGTCCTGTTTGCGTTTGGAACGGCTGCTGCCTCCAACTCCTTATAGAGGAGCCAGTCGTTTCTTTCCCGCAGCTCGGTGAACTCGCCCCATCTCACCTGGTCGGGCGGAATGGGATTGTTCTTCTGCCAGTTGCCGCAGGCGTACTGATAGAAGTCGGTACACGGGTCCGCCGTCTTGTCGATGGCGGTCAGGTCAAAGCTTTGCGGGGCTTTGGGCTCGACCGGCGCTGCATTGTTTTGCGCCCAGCGCGGCCAGATCAAAGAGCAGCAGAATGCTCGACGATCCAGGCGGACTTCATGATTAGAAAATCTTAACGTGGAAAGTGAGGTACTTCTTGGGGTTTTCCCGAATTGCAGCGATCAGGCCGCGCGTCTCGGTCAGCGACTGATCGAGATTGTTATAAAGAGACGGGTTGCGGACCAACTGGCCGACGGTGCCTTCGCCGCTGTCCACCCGGTTCAGCACCGAGTCGAGCTTGTCCACGGTGTCCCGGAGCTTGGCCGCGAACTGCGGATCCTTGGCGATCATGCCCAGGCCGCCTTTGCCGGCGTTGATGTCGGCGAGGAGCTGGTTGGCACTGGATACGGACTGGTTCAGGTTGTTGGCCAGGGTCTCGTCTTTCAGCAGCTTGCCAATGGTGCCTTTGCCCTCGTCAAGACTGGTCGTCATTTTGTCCAGCTTGGCCACCGTGTCGTTAATGTGGTTGTACAGGGTGTCGTCGGCGACCAGCTTGCCGATCGAGCCTTTGCCATTGGCGACGGTATCCACGAGCTTGCGTACAGCTCATTCAAGGTAGATACTGCTTTGTTGTAGAGGTCGGGATTATTGATCAACTCACCGATCGAGCCCTTGGTCGAGTTGAGAGAGTCGGCGAGGTGATCGACCTTGGCCAGGATGGTATTCAACTGCTCGATCGTTCCCTGACTGGACTTGATGACGTCGGAAAGGTTGGGGGTCTCGTTGGTTTTGAGCTCCGCGTTGTTCTGGACCGGCGGTCCGGTGGCGGTCTTGCTGTTGATGTCCACGACGGTATCGCCCAGGACGCCGATGGTCTCCAGGCTGGAGGTGGAATCCGTATGCACAGCGTCTCTGTACTTGGACCCGATCTTCATCGTCACCTCGACCGGGGTCAGCTTGCGCGCGGGCACGATCCCGATCGCTGTCACGTTGCCGATCGTATAGCCTTCGAGGTTGACTGGAGCGCCCACTTTGATGCCGGCAGCATTCTCAAAATAGGAGCGAAGCTTGATTTTGCCGGTAAAGAGGCCACCCGTGCTTCCCGACATGAGGAAGACGAGAGCAGTCAGGGCTGCCAATGCCACGATGACCAGAACGCCCACCTTGAGTTGTGACCACTGGACTTCCTGCTGGCTTGGCACAGACCCCCTCGGGTTGAAGCGAGTGCAGCGGGGTTTTCTCCGCTGGGACTGAGCATATCAAATGACGCTTTTGGCTGGCCCAAAGGGAACCGAATCGCTCCGCTACTCGATCTACTGTGGTTTTCCCCGTTTCGCTAATCTTCCATCATCACAGTAGCCATCGCCAGGCTACCGGTGTGGCTGATGGAAAGGGAAATCGTCCTCACCCCAAGTTCCCTGGCCAGAACCTCGGCTCGTCCGCGCAATGCAAGAACGGGCCGTCCACCCGGCTGGCGCTCGACCTGGAACTCATTCCAGGTGACCCCCCTGCTGATCCCGGTTCCCAGTGCCTTCGCTCCGGCCTCTTTGGCGGCGAACCGGGCGGCGAAGCTTTCCGCACTGGATCGCTTACGGCTGCAGTACGCGATCTCATAATCTGTGTAAATCCGGCGCAGAAAACGGTCGCCGTAGCGCTCGATCGATTGCGCGATACGCTCAACCTCAATCAAGTCCACGCCTGTACCGATCAACATGCTGACCACATTACCATGGGATCGTTTTCGGTCATCTCCACCTTCCCAAAATGTAACCGTAAACGCGAACCGTGGTACCTGTTCTGCGGTTGAAGATCGCTTTAAGGTGGCCGATCAAGGTAAGCAAGCGAGGTATATTCGAGTCGATACCCTTATGTCCGAAACACTTTCAGGTGATGTCCTTTATTTAACCGCGCTGCTGGCGGAAGACCAATCCACGGTGGTACCCCGACTCAGCGGCCTCATTCCCGATTGTGGCGCGTGGATTCGCAGCCGCTCTTACGTTGAGCCTGGTACGGCTCGCTTCGTGTTTGAGTTTCCCCGCGACATCTGCGTCGAGATCTACAGTGCACTGGTTTCTGTGGGCCTTCAGCTCACGGCTGCTTCCCATGCCCTGCTTACGGAACTTTGCCGCTGCACTCCGCATGTCTTCGATCTGGCATCGAGACAGCTTCCGGCGGTCGATGTAGCCACCCTCGATGCGGCCACCCGCTACATCTGTTCGCTTGAAATCATCAAGGTGCAATTGCAGATCTGGATGGTCAAGGAAGAAGAGTTGCAATCGCAGCTCGGCGCCAGTCAATGCTTCGCCGCTTAAATTCATCCAGCGTCCACCAATCCATAGCGACGTTGCCAGGCCTCGCGCAGCCGGCTCCATACTTTACTTTTTTCTTCGTCGGCGATCTCGCCGTTGGAAACTGAAACAAAACCAGCTGACTTCTGTCTTGGCCAGCTCCAGAAGAGCCCGGTCACGCACCAGGTTGGCTACTCGAAAGTCGGGAATCCCTGCCTGCCGCGTGCCAAAGAATTCTCCCGGGCCGCGCAGCTGCAGATCCAACTCGGCCAGCTCGAAGCCGTTCTGGGTGCGCACCATGGCCGCCAGGCGTTCTGCCGCCGGGGCTGAGATTTTTCCTCCCGTCATGAGAATGCAGTAGGACCGGGCGCTTCCGCGGCCGACGCGGCCGCGTAGTTGATGCATCTGGGCCAAGCCGAAGCGCTCCGCATGCTCAATGACCATCATGGTTGCATTTGGCACATCCACACCGACTTCGATCACCGTGGTGGAAATCAGCACATCCAGTTCCCGGCGCTGAAAGCGGCGCATGATGATTTCCTTTTCGTCCGCATCCATCCGTCCATGCAGCAAGCCCAGGCGCAGACCCTCAGGGCGCCCGCTTTCAATCCTGATACATGTCGGTGGCGGCCTTGAGCGAGGGGGCTGCCGGGGCGGAGACCCGTTTGAACAACAGTCCGGCGCTCTTGCCCTTTGCCGGTGCTTTGGGTATTTCCTGCTCCGGATCGCCGGCTGCGAAATCCAATTCGGGCTGATCCTCTTTTGCGCCTTCGATCACGGGATAAACCACGTACGCCTGGTGCCCCATCCGCACCTGTTCCCGCACCTGGGCCCAGACTTCGCCCGCCTTATCGTCGGAAACCTGGCGGGTGAGAATGGGCGTGCGGCCGGGGGGCAATTCATCCAGCACACTGAGATCGAGATCGCCGTAGAGAGAAAGCGCGAGCGTCCTCGGGATGGGAGTCGCGGTCATCACCAGGACATCCGGTTCACCTGCGTTAGGCTTCTTCATCAGGCGGAAGCGCTGCAGGACGCCGAAGCGGTGCTGTTCATCGACCACGACCAGTCCGAGCTTGGCGAAATCGACGCGTTCCTCGATCAGGGCATGGGTGCCGATCACCAATTGCGCTTCGCCGCGCGCGATCAAGCCCCGGTTGGCGCGCTTGCGATCTTCATCGAGCGAGCCGGTTAGCAGAACCACTTTGTAGCGTTGCTGCGACCGCTCCAGCAGCTTGCGCGCTGCCCAGGAAGTGCTGCGTGGCCAGGATCTCCGTGGGCGCCATCAGGGCTGCCTGGTAGCCATTCTCGATGGCCACCAGCATGGCCTGCAGGGCCACGATGGTCTTTCCCGACCCCACGTCGCCCTGCAGCAGCCGGCGCATCGGTTCCGGCGCCCGCATGTCGGCCACGATCTCGCCCAGCGCGGTCTTTTGCGCCTTGGTGGGGTGGAAGGGCAACACCTGGCGCAGCGCCGAGCGTACCGCTTCATTGGTCTCGAAGGGAATGCCTTGCCGCTGGCGGAATTTTTTCCGCTTCAACTCCAGGCCCAGTTCGAGGTAGAAGAGCTCTTCGAAGATCAACCGCTTTTGCGCCGGGGTGGCCCAGGCCTGGAGTTGGCTCATCGGGGTTCCCGGCTTCGGGGAAGTGCGCCCAGCGCAGTGCATCTTCGCGGCTGGGCAGCTCCAGACGGCGGCAAAGCGCCTGGGGAAGGGTCTCTGGGATGCGCCCTTTCAGCTCTTCCAGCACGCGCCAGATGACCCGGCGCTGCCACCGGGAAGCCAGCTTGTTGCCCAGCGACTCATAGACCGGCGCGATACGGCCTACCTCCAGCAGCTTGGACTCGTCGTCGTCGTGGTCATCGGGCAGCACTTCCACCTGGGGCTGGATCATTTTGAAGCTGTTGCTGCTGCGGGAGGCTTCCACTTTTCCGTACAGGGCCACCCATTGTCCGGCTTTGAAGCGGTCTTTCAGGTAGGTACCGTGAAACCACATGCATTTGACTTTGCTCAGGCCCTGGCCCACGGTCATTTCAAAGATGGGCATGCGCCGGGTGCGCAGCAGAGCCATGCCCCGCACCTCACCGATCAGGCTGGCCATTTCGCCGGGGACTAATTCCTCGATGGCTTGGGGACGCAGGCGGTCTTCGTAGCGGAAGGGGAGGTGGTAGAGCAGGTCTTCGATGGTGGTGATGCGCTTGTCCTGCAGCGTCTGGGCGATGCGTGGGCCGATGCCCTTGACGAACTGAAGAGACGTTTCCAGAGTCAGTACCACATCAGCGATGCTATCAGCGGCGGGGGCAGCGTACTTGGGTCGCTGCATGACCCTGGCGGCATTGTCCAGACCCGGGTCACCTATTCTCGTGCCACAGCTCATGGCGGCACACCCTTGATCTGATTCGGAGCACGGCGCAGATTTCCAAGCAGAGCTGCCGTTCTCGGTGCTATTCACCGAGAACGAAGGGCTGGCTGATCCTACCGGGCGGAAACCGCTGGCCGCCGCCTGTGGGTGGCGCGTCGAGCATGTAGACACACCTGGCGTCCATATGCTCGGCCATTTGAAACACCTTATCGAGCTTGTCGTCCAGGGACGGTTTATTTCCAGATCTCGGCAGAGAATAGTCACGCGAAGGTAAAGCAAACTTGTGTGTGTTCATAATGAGTATCTGTATACGTGAGCCCGGCTGATCGGAAAATGCGCCAATCTCACTATTACCTCCACCCAAAGGGGGGAGCGAGGAACCCCCATTCGACCCAACCCCTGGTTACCTCGGCGTGAACTGCGACTATAACAGGCCTGTAGAATCGCTTGGTGAAGGACTCGAGAAATTCAGCTTCAGCCAGCGGCTCACCATTGCCGTTGTTCCGCGACTGGTGGCCTTTCTGCTGCGGCTGCTCCACCGCACCTTGCGCTACGAGGTTGTCGTCGAGCCGGGCGCCGAGCCGGCGACTCCGCCGGCGCAGCAGGTGTGGTGTTTCTGGCACCGCTGCCTTATTCCGTGCGCTTGCTATTTTCACGGCATCCAGGTTCAGTCACCCGGCGGTACTGATCAGCCGCAGCTTCGACGGCGAACTGATTGCGCGCACCATGGAACGGCTCGGCTTTCTGACCGCGCGAGGATCCAGCACGCGCTCCGGAAGCAGTGGGCTGGCGGCGCTGGCTAAGGCAGTGGAGCGTGGACATCCGGCGGTGTTTACCGCGGATGGCCCGCGCGGCCCGGTGTACAAGGCGAAGCCCGGCGCAGTGAAGCTGGCGCAGTTCACCGGATACGCCATCGGCATCTTTTATGCCCATCCTGAGAAGGCCTGGATCCTGCGCTCATGGGATCGCTTCATGATCCCCAAACCTTTCTCCCGGGTGGCAATCAGCTGGGGCCGGAATATCGAAGTGCCGCAGACCGAAGACCGGCTGCTGATCGAAGCCAAGAGGCTGGAAGTGGAAGCGGCGCTGGAACGGGCGCGCCTGAATGCCGAGCAGCACTTCCTCAGGTAATGAACATGCAGTCGCCGTAGGAGAAGAAGCGATATCCGGCTTCGACCGCGTGGCGATAGGCGGCGAGTGTTTTTTCTCTCCCGGCAAACGCGCTCACCAGCATCAGCAGCGTCGACTGGGGCAGATGAAAGTTGGTCAGCAGGGCGCCGACCACCTTAAAGCGGGAGCCCGGGGAGAGGAAGATGCTGGTTGTGCCGGTATGCGGCTCCAGCCTGCCGATGCGGCACAGTGCTCCAGCGTGCGAACGGTCGTGGTGCCGGCAGCCACGACGCGCCGGCCCTCGCTGAGCGCCTGGCTGACTTGCAGGGCCGTTTCCTCGGGCAGCGAATAGCTTTCCGCGTGGAGGCGGATCTCCGACGACCTCCGGCACCCGCACTGGCTGAAAGGTGCCCAGCCCGACATGGAGCGTCAAGTGGGTGACGAGAACGCCCCGGGCGCGGATCCGCTCCAGAATCTCCGGGGTGAAATGCAGGCCGGCGGTGGGCGCGGCGACCGAGCCGCGTTGCCGGGCAAAGACAGTCTGGTAACGCTCCCGATCGAGCGGCTGGTCCGTGGCGGCGAATGTAGGGCGGCAGCGGGACATGCCCCAGAAGCTCCAGCCGGGCAAAGAAATCGTCCACCGGCGTGAAGCGAAGAAGTCGTTCGCCGAACTCTCCGTCGCCGTGACCGTGGCGTGCAGGAGCTCGTTTCCGTCGGGTGCCGCGAAGGCCAGCTGCTGACCCAGCGTCATCCTGCGTGCCGGGCGCATCAGGGCGCGCCATTCCCAGTCGCTGATCTGCTCGGTCAGCAGCACTTCCACCTTGCCGCGCGTGGTTCCGGCGCGCACTCCGAAGAGCCGGGCGGGGATGACGCGGCTGTCGTTCAGCACCAGCACATCGCCTGCGTGCAGCAGCTCAGGCAGGTGGTCAAACCACGAGTCCTGCCAGGCGCCGCTATGCCGGTCAGGGTGAGCATGCGGCTGCCCCCCGTTCAGGCAGGGGGTTGCTGCGCGATCAGCTCGGGCGGAAGCTCGAAGTCGAAGTCGGAGACCAGCACAGATCCGATTGTATGAAAGGCAGCGGTATCCTCAAAGAAGGAGGGAGGTCCTATGGCGACAACGACCTATGTTCCCGTTGAGGTCTATCTCCGCTCCTCCTACGAGCCCGACGCAGAGTACGTGGACGGGAAGATCGAGGAACGCCCAATGGGAGAATTTGATCACGCATCCTGGCAGCTGGCTGATTCAAACGTGGTTCTGGCAGCATGAGAAAGAATGGGATATTCGTGCGCTGCCGTCATTGCGGATTCGGGTGGCTGCGACCCGATATCGAGTTCCCGATGTCACGGTGCTGGACCGCAGCCGGCCTATCGAGCAGATCATCACCCACCCGCCGCTGGCTGTTTTTGAGGTTTTGTCTCCTGAGGACAGCCTGCAGCGTCTCAAGCGCAAACTGGAAGACTACCGGCACATGGGCATCCCGGAAATCTGGGTCATCGATCCCCAGGACAGCACCTTTTACCGCTACGAAGACCTGCAGCTGCTGCGCAAAGACTCCTTCTCCCACGCCGAAAAAGGGATCGTTTTCGATATGAATCAGCTCAAGGATCTGCTCGACTGAAGTGATGGCTTCTCCTACCAACTGACTTCTCCACAAGAGAAAGAGGAGCGACCAAGCCTCCCATCTTTCTGCTGGACGCGATGTCGTTCATCTTTCGCGCTTATCACGCGATGCAGCGGCAGCGGCCCATGTCCACGCGCTCCGGCGTGCCTACGGCGGCTACGTTTGTCTTCGTCAACATGATCAACAAACTCCGCCGCGACTTTCAGCCGGAGTATTTTGCCGCCGTCTTCGATGTGAGCGGTTCCGTCTTTCGCGATGAGCGCGCGCGCAGCATCGCCACCGTGCGCAAGTGGAACATCAAGACGCAGACGCTTCGACGAGCTCGATTACGGCGGCTACAAAGCCAACCGCACCGAGATGCCTCCGGACCTGGCGCAGCAGCTGCCGTTCATCCGCAGGTCGCTCGAGGCTTTTCGTATTCCCATTCTGCAATCGGAGGGTTTCGAAGCCGACGACGTGATCGGCACGCTGGCGCGGCAGGCAGCCGAACAAGGCCACGATGTCTTCGTGGTTTCAAACGATAAAGACATGCTGCAACTGGTCACCGGCAAGGTCAAGGTGCTCAATCCGGTCAAGGACAACCTGATCCTCGATCGCGAGAAAGTGGTGGAGGTTCTTGGGGTGCCGCCGGAGCAGGTCATCGACGTGATGGCTCTGCGCGGAGATTCCATCGACAATATTCCGGGTGCTCCGGGAATCGGAGATAAGGGTTCGGTCGAACTGATCCAGCAGTTCGGCAGCGTCGAGGCTGCTCTCGACCATGCCTCGGAGGTGAAGCGCAAAACCTATCGCGAATCGCTCCAGAACAATCGCGACACGGTCTTGCTCAGCAAAGAACTGGTGACCATCCACTGTGAAGTGCCGGTCGAGCTGGAGCTCGAGAACATGCGCACCCAGGCGCCGGATGTGAGCGCGTGCCGTGCTCTGTTTAACGAGCTTGAATTCACCACCATGCTCAAGGAGCTGGCTCCGGAAGAGGAGGCGGCTCCGCTCTCCATCATCCTCGATCCGTCGCCGGAAGAGGTTAGCCATTTTGTTGAGCTGGCCAGCGCAAGGGCTTTTCGCTGGCCTTCGACACCACGCTGCTTGAAGTTGCCGCGGAGCAGGTAGGCGAGGCGGAAGGCGAGGCCATCGAAGAGGAAGAGCCGCAACTGAAGACCATGTCGCTGGGCCTGTTTGATGCGCCGCCGCAGCCGGAGGCTGAGCGAAACCCGGTCCCCAGACGTTGAAGGTTGCAGTCTCCGCCGAGCCGGGCAGGGCACTGGTCTTTCCGTTAGATTCGGAGCATCTGCGCCCGCTCCGTTAGCCGACGAGCAGACCGCCAAGTCGCTGCACGACCTAAAGGCTGCGCTGCGCATTCTAGGGCACCATGTCGCAGGCCTTGAACTGGCGGGTCCGATCGATGACCTGATGCTCTATTCCTATCTCATCAACCCAACCCACACCACGCACCCCTTGCCGGATGTGGTCGCCCGCTTTAGTGGTGGCGCGTTGCCGCAGCGGGCGATGATCTGTTGCCGGCATCGGCGAATGCCATCCGCGCTCTCGCGCCGGTGCTCAAAGAGGACGTGGAGTCGCTGGGCGCCGGGCAGGTTTACCGCGACATCGACCTGCCCCTGGTTCCGGTCCTGCTGCGCATGGAACAGGCAGGCGTGCGCATCGACCGTGCGGTTCTCGCCGCCATGGGCGAGCGGCTGACAGTGGAAATGGAACGGGTCAGCGAGCAGATCTTTGAGGGCTCCGGCCATCGCTTCAACATCAATTCCCCCAAGCAGCTGGGAGACGTGCTGTTCAACAAAATGCATCTGCCCAAGCCCATGAAGTACGGACGGGGCAAGGTGGTTTCGACCGCCGTGGATGTGCTCGAAGAGCTGGCGGAGCATAACGAGGTTCCGCGCCAGGTGCTGCAGTACCGACAGTTGGCCAAGCTCAAGTCCAACTACATCGACTCGTTGCCGCTGCTGGCCGATGCCGAGGGGCGGGTTCACACCACCTTCAACCAGGTAGGCACGGCTACCGGGCGCCTTTCTTCCACCAATCCGAACCTGCAGAATATTCCGATCAAGACGGAGCTGGGCCGGGAGATCCGCGCGGCGTTCATCGCGGCGCCTGGGAATCTGCTCATCTCCGCGGATTACTCGCAGATCGAACTGCGGCTGATGGCGCATTTCAGCGAAGATCCTCTGCTGGTGCGGGCGTTTGCCGAGGGACAGGACATTCATACGCTGACTGCCTCGGAAGTTTTCGGCATCGCGCCGGAAGCGATGGACAAGCAGACCCGCGATCGCGCCAAGGCGGTGAATTTCGGCATTGTGTACGGGATTTCTCCCTTTGGATTGGCCCAGCAACTCGGCATTGAGCAAAACGTAGCCAGGCTTTACATCGAAACTTACTTTGCCCGCTACAGCGGAGTGCGCAGCTACATCGATCGGCTGCTCGAAGAGACGCGGCGGGAGCAGCGGGTGCGCACGCTGTTCGGACGGGTTCGTCCGATCCCCGATATGCAGAGCCGCAATGCCAACCTGCGGGGCTTTGCCGAACGAACTGCGGTGAATACTCCGTTACAGGGGACTGCGGCGGATTTGATCAAGATTGCGATGATCCGCATCGACCGCCGGCTGCGCGAAGAAAAGCTTCGCAGCGAAGATGACGCTCCAGGTGCACGACGAACTGCTCTTCGATGTTCCGGAAAAGGAAGTCGAGCAGGTGAAGGAATTGGTGCGGCATGAGATGGAGACGGTGATCGAGCTCAAGGTGCCGGTCGTGGTGGATTGCGGCGCCGGTCCGAACTGGCGCGACTTGAAGTAAGCAATCGCGGTTGATGTTTTTTATAATCAGTGAATGGCGACCCAAATCGTTCGTTTCCCAGAATCACAGACTCTGTTTATCGATGCCGATGACACGCTTTGGGAGAACAACATCTATTTTGAGCAGGCGATCGCCGATTTTATCTCCCATCTCGACCACCATGTCCATACCGCCCAGGAAGTGCGCAGCCATCTCAACCAGGTGGAGCATGAAACCATCAAGGTCCATGGTTACGGTCTAAAGAATTTTCACCGTTCGCTGCTCATTTGCTTTGAGCGCCTGACCGACGGTCCGATCACCGAGCGAGACCGGAAAAAGGTCGGGGCGTTCGTGCGGTCGATTGCCGATCGGGAAATCCAGTTGCTGCCCCACGTCGCGGCCACACTGGCCGATCTCTACACCCGGCACACATTGATCCTTGTCACCAAGGGCGACCCGATCGAGCAGACAGACAAGCTGACTCGATCGGGCGTGGCAAATTTCTTTCAGGCCGTCGAGGTGTTGCCGGAGAAACATCGGAGCGCCTACGTTGACCTGATTGCGCGGCATCAAATCGAGCCCGGCAGCACGTGGATGATCGGCAATAGTCCGCGATCGGATATTAATCCCGCGCTTTCCGCGGGCCTCAATGCGATCTTTGTTCCCCACCACTCCACCTGGGTCCTGGAACATGAGGCGGTCGAGCCCGCGCCTTCCGGACAGACTCTTCTCGAGCTCTCAGGCTTCGTTCAGCTCTCGGCGTACTTTTAAGGCTTCTTGGTGAGGCTTCCCGGGGCCTCGTGGATGTGATGGATGAAGATGGTGTCGCCCTTGAACTCAACCTTGTCGTAGTCGCGTCCTGTGCTTTCAACGTAACAGCCACAGTCCGTATTGGCATGATGTGCCAGCTCTATGCCTTCGGTCGTTCCCTGCAGGGCAGCCTTGGCCTGGATCAGCTTGGCCTGGGCGTCGGCGACCGCCTGGTTGGCATCGGCCAGCGATTTCACTTCCGCCGGCGTTAGCTTCTCGGTCCGGTCCGGAACGTTGCTGGTATCGGTCGCAGCGCAGCCAGGCCGGGAGCTTGCGGCTGCATCAAGGCGAGCAAAAGAATGGCGGTGATCATACTGTCTCCTATACTCCTATTTCTACCCGGATGGCCTGGGCGATGCGCTCCGCGTGTTCGCGCATCTGCTGTTCCGATTCGGCTTCAATCATCACTCTGCGCCAGGGCCTCGGTGCCGGAATAGCGCACCACCACCCGGCCATTGCCATGCAGATCAGTTTCCGCCTGCTGAATACTCTCGACCACAGCCGGAATCTGGTCGAGCGGCCGCTTTTCGCGCACCCGCACATTGACGATCACCTGCGGAAAGACGCGCAGATCGCTCAGCAGTTCGTGCAGGGGCTTTCCCGAACGCGCCAGCGTATCGAGCAACACCAGCGCGGTCAGCAGCCCGTCGCCGGTGGTGCTGCGGCGGAGAAAGAGAATATGTCCCGACTGCTCCCCGCCCAGGCTGGCCTGGTGTTTCTGCATCATCTCCAGCACATATTTGTCGCCTACCGGGGCGCGCAACATGCGGATGCCGTTGCTGCGCAAGGCAGCTTCGAGGCCCATGTTGGACATGGTTGTCGCCACCACCAGATCGCCTGCCAACTCGGCCTTGGCCTGCATATCGCGGGCCGCCACCAGCATCACCCCATCCCCATTCACCACCCGGCCGTGGGCGTCGGCAAACAGCGCCCGGTCGGCATCCCCATCGAAGGTGATTCCCAGGTCGGCGCCCAGCGACTTGGTCTCCTGCGCCACGACTTCCGGATGCAGGGCGCCGCAGTTTTCGTTGATGTTGCGCCCGTTGGGGGTTACGTGCGTCAGGTGAATCTCGCCGCCAAAACGCGAAAGAGCTCGGAGGCGATCACCGCCGCGGCTCCATTGGCGCAGTCGATCACGATCTTCTTGCCCGCCAGGTTCAGCCCGGGAACCACATTGCGGAGAAATTCCTCGTATTCTTCACGGAAATCCTTGCTCGCCGGGGGCGCCTTCAGATCCTTCGAGATCCGCCGGCGAGCGATGTCCTTGAGGCGGCGAAAGATTTCCGCCTCAATCTCCATCTCCGTGCTGTCCGGCAGCTTGTAGCCATCGCCGCCGAATACCTTGATCCCGTTGTCCTGCCATGGGTTGTGCGAGGCGGAAATCACCACTCCTGCAGCGAACTGATGCTTGCGCGCCAGGTAGGCCACGCCAGGGGTGGTGATGACGCCGGCGTTCAGCACCTCTGCACCGCCGCTGCGCAATCCTGCGGAAATCACAGCCGAGATCCAGGGGCTGGATTCGCGGGTATCCGCCCCAGCAGCACCCGGGGCGCCGGATTGAGATGCTTCAGACTAGATGCCAGCGCAAGCCCGATGGCGAAAATAGTGGGCGCGTCCAGGGGGGCCTCTCCGGCGACCGCACGAATACCGTCCGTTCCAAAAAGTTTTCTCATGAGTTGGTTGGGGCCGACTTCCTTTCAAGCACCCGGCTGGTCAGCGTGCTTTGCGCGAATCGTGTGGTGATCAGGCCGCCGTCGGGAGCAGCGGATGCATCCCGGATCAGGGCCCCGCCTCATCGAAGACCAGGGCATAGCCCCGGTTCAGCACCGCCAGGGGGGAGAGGGTCTGCAACAGCCCCTCCGCGCTTGCATGCCTGGCCTGTGATCGCAGCAGCAGTTCCTGTTGCGCTCGGCCGATGCGTCCATCCAGCGCCGCCAGCCGGTCGCGCACCATACGCATGCGGTGGCTTACATCCTGACGCAGCAGCCGGCCTTCGAGCTTCTGCAACCTTTCCGTCATGTCGCGGCTTTGACGGTGCCAGGCGGCGTCCAGCTGGTACTGCAGCTCATCAACCCGCTGCTGGCGGCGCGCCAGGGCATTCCGCATCCGGGCAAAGGCCGCGGGAGCAGAGAGCCGGGCAAAGCGCTCCTGGGCGCGCATCAGCAGGTAGCGGCAGGCCTGGTTCAGGCGCCGGTGCAGTTGCTCCAGGCGCTCCTCCACCTTGTGCTGCGCCTCGGTGAGAAGCTCCGCCGCGGCGGAAGGGGTGGGCGCACGCAGGTCAGCGACAAAATCGGCGATGGTGAAGTCGGTTTCGTGGCCGACTGGCGGAAACCACCGGCAACTGGGATTTGGCAATGGCTCTGGCCAGCAACTCGCTGTTGAAAGGAGCCAGATCTTCGAGCGAGCCGCCGCCGCGGGCCACCACAATCACGTCCACGGTGCGCGACTGGTTGAAAAATGCGATGCCCGCAGCAATTTCGAGGGCGGCCGTCTCGCCCTGCACCGCCGTAGGGTAAATCTGCACGTTCAGCGCCAGGTGCCTGCGCCCGGCGACATTGAGAAAGTCGCGGATGACCGCGCCGGTGGGAGAGGTAATGATGCCAATGCAGTGGGGAAAGGCGGGCAGGGGCTGCTTGCGCTCTGCCGCGAAAAGGCCCTCCTTTTGCAGCCTGGCTTTCAACTGTTCGAAGGCGATCTGCAGAGAGCCTGCGCCGACCGGCTCGACGAACTCGGCTACCAGCTGCATCTGTCCGCGCTGCTCGTAGACCGAGACCCGCCCGCGCACCAGGATTTGCAGTCCATCTTCCGGCCGGAAGCGCAGCAGCATCGCCTGGCGGCGAAACAGCACCACCGGCAGCTGGGCCTCGCCGTCTTTCAGGGTGAAGTAAACATGGCCGGAAGGAGCGGGGCGATAGTTCGAGATTTCGCCTTCTACCCACACATCGGCGTACTCGCGCTCGATGTGGTTTCTTACCTCGCCGACCAGCTGGCCGACCCGCCACACCCGCCGGAGGTTGGCCGGGGCCTCCGGGAAAACCAGTCCAAGCTGGCTCAGTGATTCCTCCGGATTGGGCACAGATGCCTCCACCAAACGTCGATCTTACCGCCGGAAGCGGGAGAGCAAGATAGAAGACCAGGGACAGCAGGATACTCAGCAGGATCGACGTTCCCAGGGGAAAGTACACGGAAAGGTTCTTGCCCCGGTAAGAAATGTCTCCGGGAAGCCTGCCCAGCGGGAGACCGGTCCGGCCCAGCAGCAGCAGCAGGCCGCCGGCGATCAGCAGCACGCAATCCCAAACCGATGAGCAGCCGGCCCAAATCGTTCATGGCACCTATTTTAGGCGCGTCGACGGTCTGTAGGGAATCTGTGGACTACTTCAGCACCGGATGGTTGCCGCTATGTTCGCACTTAGCGTGCATGACCAGGAAAATGGACAGGGCTGAGTCCGCTGCAAACTAGTCTTGCGCTGAGTTGGGGCTCCAATGCATTCTGAAAAGCCCCATGCATCCTGATCGTCCAGACTTGCGGGAAGATAAAACCCGAAATCCCTTGGCTGGGAGCCACGACTAGCGGCCTCGACAAAGCTCGCGCAGGGAGGATTCGCGCCTTAGCTGGGCCCGATGGGTCCGCGGTCAATCAGCGGGTCAACTCCGCCAGCAGCACCTGCAGCCGTTCAATCTCTACTTTGCCGGGCGGCGTTGGTTGGCCAAAGAGCACCTCCGCCTCCCGGGCCAGGTCCGTGCCCCGGGGCAGGCCGAAAGTGCCCAGAACCCCCGCCAGCTTATGGGCGGAGTCCACGGCGCTCTGCTGGGTCGCCTCGTCCAGACGGTTGTCGCTCAACAGATCCCCTGCTGTCTGCAGCACGCGCGGCGCGCTCGGCGACGGTGTGCCGGCTGCGCTCCCAAAGGGCGGAGAGCATGGTTTGCAGCTTTTGCTCCTGAGTCTGAGCTTCCGGCGAGGTGGCATGCTCGTCTTGCGGGGAAATGCGGTCTCTGTTGGTCAATGGATCATCCGCCTTCTTTCCAGCCTAATGCGGCCGAAATCTGCCGCGCCAGAGTCAGAGGATCAAAGGGCTTGAAAAGGATTGCCTCCACGCCCATTTCGGCAAACCTGCGCTGGTCCGGGCCTTGCACCTTTGCCGTCAGCAGCAAGACGGGAATGTGCGAGGTGCTGCCGTTGGCCTTGAGTTTGAGCAGCGTGGTGGGCCCATCCATCTCCGGCATCATGACGTCCAGAAGAATCGCATCCGGCTGCTCGGTGCTGGCGCGTTCGATCCCTTGCTTGCCGGAATTGGCGAGCACGACATCCCACCCCGCGACCGTCTCCAGGCTCATGGCGGCCACCTGCCGGATATCGTCTTCGTCGTCGATGATTAAAATGCGGCGTGTCATAAGTTTGCAGGTTTGCGGTGGTTCTAAAGGCCGGGAGAAGCGTTTCCATCCCATCCCAGCGGTACTTCGGTAGACTCCATGGGGCAGCCGCAGCATCGAGAGCACCAGCGTCTCCACATCCTGCAGCTGGACGCGCGCCTTGGTCAGGAACTCGGTGTGCCCCAACCGCAGCTTCTTGCGTTCGCTCTCGCTCAAGTCCTGGGCGGAATAGACCACCAGCGGAAGCTGTTTCATCTCATGTTGCTGGCGCAGCCAGTCGACCAGTCCAAACCCATCGCCGTCGGGCAAGCCAATGTCAAGGATCAGCAAGTCCGGCCGCGACGAGACGCACAGCTCCATCGCTTTGCGTTGGGTGGAGGCGTGGTGTACCTGGATGCCGGCCCGCTCAAAAGTCGCCAGGATGACCTTGGCCAAATCGGCATCATCCTCTACCAGTAACACACGGGAGGGTTGCCGTTCTACCTGCAGCACCCGGGAGAGCGCCGCCAGCATCGATTCTGTCTCCAGTGGCTGCTCCAGCCAGGCATCGGCGGCTTTTTCCACCTCGGGATCGTTGAGGGCGCCAAAGGCGCTCAACACCACCACGGGGATGGACGCGGTGCGCAAATCGTCGCGCAGCAGGTGCAGGGTTTCCCAGCCATGAAGGCTGGGAAGGCTCATATCCAGCAGGATGGCCTGGATCGGGCGTTTGCCGGGCCATGACGACGGCCTCATCGCCGGTGGCGGCTTCGAGCACGGAATAGCCATTTTGCCTGAGGCTCTCCGCCAGCGCCGCCCGGGTTTCCGGGTTCTCGTCGCAGACCAGGACGGAAGTGGCGCTGACCATGGAGGAAGCAGAGCTGCCGCCCAGACGCAACAAATCGGAGTCGCGGCGTGACCGAGGGCAGGAACATGCGGAAAGTGGAGCCGCGATCGGCATTGCGCTCCGCCCAGATGCGTCCGCCGTGCTGCATGACGATGGTGCGGCAGATGGCGAGCCCCAGTCCGGTTCCACCCTTCTGCCTGGCATCCGAGGCGTCGACCTGCTGGAAGCGGTCGAAGATCGACTCCAGCTTGTCCTTGGGAATGCCGCGGCCGTTGTCGCTGACGCTGATGGTGACTCCATCCAGCAGCCGTTCGAGGGAAACCGTAACCTGCGACTGCGGCGGAGAAAACTTGATCGCGTTGCTCAGCAGGTTGGTCATCACCTGCTGCAGCCGATCGGGATCCACCTCCACCTGCACCGGCCCGGCATCCAGCAGCAGCTGTACTTTGGCGGCTTCCGCCATGGGCGTCATGGCGTCGATGGCCTGCCTGCGCCAGCTCCTCCAGGTCGCAGTTGCGATAGGTGAGGGGTGCGCGGCCCGACTGCATACGCTCCAGGTCGAGGATGTCGTTGATCAGGCGGACCAGCCGGTCGGAGTTGCTGACCGCGATGCGCAGCAGGTTCGACGCCTTCTCACCCATCTCGCCCAGCAGCCCGGTCGACAGCAGCCCCAGCGATCCGCGAATCGAGGTGAGCGGGGTGCGCAGTTCATGGCTCACGGTGGAGACGAACTCATCTTTCATGCGGTCCAGCGCATAGCGCTGGCTGATGTCGCGGAAGCTGAGCACGCTGCCCACCGCCACGTTGTGCTCGACCATCGGCGTGACCGAGAACTCAACCGGGAAGGAGGCGCCATTTTTGCGATAGAACACATCCTGCCCGCTGGTGCCTTCGCGCACCAGGAACGCCCGCCCGGTGCGGCATTGATCGGAACACTTTTCCCGTCCTTTACGCTCCTCATGCACCACCGAGTGGACGGTGCGGCCGATCAGATCGAAGGCGTGGGCGCCCAGCATGTTGGCCGCCGCCGGGTTCACAAAAACGATCCGGCCCGCGGAGTCGGTGCCGAAGATGCCGTCGGCCACCGAGTTGAGGATCGACTCCTTCTGCCGGTTCAGCTCTTCCAGGCGGCTCTCTTGCGCCGAGCGCGCCATGAACTGCCCGATGGATGCGCAAACGGTTTCCACCGTGGCCATCATCTCGCGATCTTCCCGCTGCTTCTGGCGGCTGAAGAACTCGACCACGGCGATGACCTGGTTGCCGACGCGGACGGGAACGCCCCAACCGGTGATCAGGCCGTCCGCCTGCGGCGGAGCCGGCGCGCAGAAAGTTGCTGTCTTCCTGCAGGTCTTCGATCCAGAAGGGGCTCTCCGCCGCCCAGATCTGGCCGGGCAGATCCTTGCCCTTCTGCAGCACGCGTCCGATGCTGTCGCGGTGAAACTCGGACACAGGCCCGATCGGGAGCGTACCAGCCCGCCAGATAGCGGGTGTGATGGTCGCTGCTGACGAACCACAGTCCCGCCATATCGAAGCCCAGGTTGGTTCCCAGCGATTCGAGCATGGCCGGCAGCGCCTCGTCGGAGGTGGTGGATTCCCCCACCACCTGGCTGACCGCGAGCTGCATCGCCAGTCTGCGTTCGCGCTGGTACTGGGCGGTGACATCGCGGAAGATGCAGCGCACCGAGACCGGTTCGCCGCGGTCCTGGCGGCAGCTCAGGCTCGCTTCCAGCTCGCGATACCATCCCGTTTGCGTCCTGCACCCGCAAATTGGCGCGATCGATGCGCTCGCCGCGCAGGGCGCGGTCAAACAGGCCGGCCGCGTTGGCTTGCATCTCCGGCGGGAAAGGCGGCCTCGAAGCTGTTCAGGCTTTCAAAGGCGGCCGCGCTCTTGCCAAAGCATGTCTGCCACGCCGGGTTGACGTACAGGTACTTGGCCCGCGGGCTCAGGGTGGCAATCATTTCCTGCGAGTTGTCGAACAGGTCGCGATAGCGCTCTTCGCTCTCGCGCAAGGCATGCTCGGCACGCTTGGTCGCGGTCAGGTCGGTGGCAATGGCCAGCAGGCCGGTCAACGCGCCTTCGGTGTTCCTCACCGCGGAGAGATAAACCATGGCGGGAAAGGTGGTCCCATCTTTGCGGCGGCAGAGGATTTCAAAGCCGCGGACACGGCTGACGGGAAAGCTGGTGACGTACTGCACATAGTGCTTCAGCTCCGGCGAGACACTCTCCAGGTCGATGGCCGGAGAGCGATCCAGGCGCGAAACCAGCAGCTGGCCTACGCGTTCCAGTTCGCCTTCGGGGAAGAGGTCATGGGCGTTGAGCTGGCCCAGAACCTCGTGAAAGCGGTAGCCGAGCATCCGTTCGGCGGCGGGATTGAAGATCAGCAGGTTGCCTTGCAGGTCGGTGGCCAGAATCATCGGCCCGGCCGAGTCCAGAATGCTTCGCTGCAACTGGGCTACCTGTTGCACCTGCCACTCCGCTTCATCCTGGCGGCCGGCATCGAGAAAGCTGTGGACGCAGAGAGCGATCAGCAGAACCTGGGCGCAGGCCCAGGCGATCACGGCAGCAGAAAAGGTGCCGCCACGGCCCAGCAGCAGTACCAAGCCGCCGTAAGCGGAGAGCAGCAGCGCAACCGCGAAAAATATGGTGGATAGGCAGCCTATCTCGAAGCCAGGTCACTCTTACTCGATCGATGCGGGTCTAATTAACGAGCTCTCGCCAAGTCAGCCGTCCCAGCAAAGAAGACGGATACTGGCCCATGCTAAACGCTAACTATCCGGAGTATACGGCGGCTCATTCCGGCCTACACAGTGACTAACCGGAGTCCACGTAAGCATGCAGGAAGAACTCACGCATCTCCAACGGGTCGGATCGGGGGAAAACGCAGTGATAGCAGCGCGTTCCATTATGTGAATCGCGGACGCACTGGCTTTCTTCGACATATGTGGTTCACAGGTCGCGAGATCGCGTCAGGTCAGTTTCGTTTCGAAATGCTAACCGCGACGGAACGGAATTACATTGGCACGGCTCTCAACAAATTTATCCGACAGGGCCGACATTCGGCCAAGGGACCAGAATCCGAGGAAAAGCACGGCATAAGCGAACACCGGCAACACCAAGAAGCAGAGACAAGGTAGTACCCCCCAAACATTCAATTGACAGCTATTGGGGGATGCATCGAAGTATACCGATACTGTGAGCGAAACTATAGAAAAAGAAAGGGTTTGGCTGCCACTTTAGTACTAGGCCATATAACCCTATTCCATCTTGCGGTATCGTTACGCCGTTACCGGCTCCAGCAGGCGCGACCAGCGGCGTTGCTTCCGCTGCGCATGTGCTTTCTTATGATAGGCATAGCCCGTGATCAAAGGCAGCGCAAGGGTGGCCTCGCTGTACACCATCTGCTCGAAGGTGGTGTCTACCTTACCCCAGGAACTGGCTTCCTTCAGGGTGCTCGAGGAGAGCGCGCCGTCACGCACGTCGGCGACCGTGATCTGGATCGCATATTTGTGCATCGGGCGCATCGAGGCCGAGGATCTCCGCCGCCACGACGATGTCCTGGGCGAAGTTCTTGGGCACGCCGCCGCCGATCATCAGCAGGCCGGTGGTCGGGTTGGCGATCTTCAGCTGCGTCAGCTCGTAGAAATCCTTCACCGAATCGATCGAAACCTTGGGCTTGTCGCCGCGGCCATGCTGGTGCGCCACCAGCCCGAAGCCGGCCGAGCAGTCGCTGAAGGCGGGCACGAAGATCGGCACATCCATCTGGTAGGCGGAGAAGATGATGCTGTCGACGCCTCCCTTTTCCGGGGTCTTGCCCTGCTTCTCCAGATAGGCGCCCATCTCGCGGATAAATTCACGCGAGCTGTAGGGGCGAGGGTCCAGGGAGTCGGCAATGATTCGGCAGGTATCGTCGCACAGCCGCAGCTCTTCCTCGTCGATGAGGGTGTCGTAGATGCGATCGATCATCAGCTCCCGCAGGGTGGCGTCTTCCGTTCCCTGGCGGTAGAGGTCGTCGGCGATCCAGTGCTTGTATCCCAGCGCCTCGAAGAAATCCTGGTCCACGATGTTGGCGCCGGTGGAGACCACGGCATCGACCATGTTGTTGCGGATCAGGTCCACAAAAATCTGTTTCAATCCGGCGCTGATCAGCGATCCGGCCAGGCACAGAATCACGCCACAATCCTGGTCGCGCAGCATGCGCTCGTAGATGGAAGCCGCCCGGGCAAGATCACGGGAGCTGTAGGCCATGGACTGCATGGCATCCACCAGCGGAACGACATTGTGCTGCTTGATGTCGATGTGCTGGATGGGGGTGGTGAGAAGCTCTTTTTTCGTAGGCATAGCACTCTCAAGAATAGCAAAGCAGAACGGCTCGAGGCGCTGTGGATGTTAAATTCCGCGCTTCAGAGTGCGGGCAGAAGGCGACCAGCAGGGTGGTCAGCTGCTCCTGCGCGCGCGCTCCTGTCTCCATCACTTCCTGGTGGTTGATCGGCTGATCGAGAATGCCGGCGGCCATGTTGGTGACGCAGGAGATGCCGAGCACTTCGATGCCCATGTGCCGGGCGACGATCACTTCGTGGACGGTGGACATGCCCACCAGGTCCGCGCCCCAGGTGCGGAAGGCCCTGATTTCCGCCGGCGTTTCAAAGCTGGGCCCGGAGACGCACAGGTAGACTCCCTCGCGCGAGTTCGGCGGCGGAGTGGGCCAGCAGGCGCAGCCGCTTGGAATAGGAATCTGTCATGTCGAAGAAGCGTGGCCCGAGGCGTTCGTCGTTCGGGCCGGCGACGGGATTGCGGCCGGTGAAGATTGATGTGATCGGAGAGCAGGACCAGTTGACCCTGCTTTAGATCCAGCCGGATGCCGCCGGCGGCATTGGTGATCGACCAGGGTAGTGATTCCCAGGCGCCCCAGGACGCGGATGGGAAAGGTGACTTCCTCCGGGGTGTATCCCTCATAGGCGTGGACGCGGCCTTGCATCACCGCGACCGGCGTTCCGGCGAGCGTGCCCACGACCAGGCGGCCGCTATGGCCCTCTACGGTCGGCCGCGGAAAATGCGGGATGTCCTGGTAGGCGAATGCGACCGGTTGCTCCACCTGGTCCGCGAATGAGCCCAGTCCGGAGCCGAGCACGATGGCCACGCGCGGGCGTGACAGCGATCTGCTCGCGGATGGCAGCGGCGGCTTCTTCCGCTCTTTCGAAAATGCCTTGCCGCCAATTGCTTTCTCCAGCACCGAAAGACGTTTCCAGGGTCAGCCGCGATCTGCAGCGTAGCGAAGTCGGACCTGCTCGTGGAAATGTTTTTATCGGCTACCGCAGCAGCACAGCTGACAATCGAAGCCGACATCAGATTAGCCATCGTCCCTGCAAGCATGGCGCGCAAACCCAACCGGGCAAGATCGTTACGCCGGTTCGGCGCCAGTGCGCCGATGCCGCCAATCTGCATCCCGATCGAGCTGAAGTTGGCAAACCCACACAGCGCAAAGGTCGTGATCGTAAAGGAGCGGAAGTCGAGCGACGACTTCTGCGCCCCCAGCAGCGCGTACGCCACCAACTCGTTGGTCACCGTGCGTGTTCCCAGAAGATTGCCCACCTGGTGCGCGCTATGCCAGGGAATCCCAATCAGCCAGGCGACGGGAGCGAAGAGGAACCCGAGGATCACATTCAGGCTGGACGGGAAGGGAATATGGTGGCCGCCCAGCCAGTTGTGGATGCCCCCCAGCATCCCATTCAGCAGCCCGATCAGCGCCAGAAATGAGATCAGCATGATGCCCACATTGAAGGCCAGGCGGCCGCCGTCAATGGTTCCACGGGCAATCGCGCCCAGCAGATTCTCCTCGCTGGTGTTCTTCGTTGATGGGCATCGTGACCCGGCCCATGGTGGCGGGCGTGTGCGTTTCCGGAACCAGCATTTTGGAGATGAGCACGGTCCCCGGCGCGGTCATGATCACCGCGGCCAGCAGATGTCTGGCCTCAATCCCGTAGAGGATATAGGCCGCCATGATGCCGCCGGAGACGTGCGCCATCCCGCTGGTCATGATGGTCATCAGTTCCGACTGCGTCGCTCCGGGCAGGAACGGACGAATGCTGAGCGGAGCCTCGGTCTGGCCCATGAAGATGCTGGCGGCCACGTTCAGCGACTCGGCGCCGCTGATGCCCATGGTCACACTGCATCAGGCGAGCCGCAGCCTTGATCACGATCTGCATGATGCCCAGGTGGTAGAGCACGGCGAAAAAGGCGGAGATAAAGATGATGGTGGGCAGCACCTGGAAGGCGATGATGAGGCCAAAGGAGGAGTGCTGCTTGCCCAGCTCCCCAAACACGAATCCGGAGCCGACAAAGGCATAGGCCAGCATGCGGTTCACGGCGTCTCCGGCGGCAGCCAGGGCCCGCTCCCCGGCGTCAAAGCGCAGCACCAGCACGGCGAAGATCCACTGCAGGGCGAGTCCCCAGCCCGCGGTCTGCCAGCGGATGGCCTTGCGGTTGGTGGAAAGCAGCCACGCCAACGATAAGATCACCACCAGCCCCAGCAACCCGGTAAATCGTCCCAAGCTGTTCTCCTTACTCGCTATGCAGTTTGAAACGGTGGGGAAAGACCTCTTCGAAGCGATAGTCTTCCCAGCCCGCCTCGCCGCGAAAAATGACCCGGGAGGCGGGCAGCATGAACTCGCTCAACACCTGCAAACAAGCGCCGCAGGGAGGACTTGCCGCCTGGTTCAGATTGGTGATGGCGCAGGCCAGCACGCGCATCTCGGGCCCGTGCTCGGCGACCGCGCGAACCACCGCGGATCGCTCCGCGCAAATGGTGAGGCCGTAGGAAGCGTTCTCCACGTTGGCGCCGGTAACCAGGGCTCCATTCTGCAGCAGCAAGGCGGCCCCTACGCGAAATTTGGAGTAGGGCGCGTAGGCGTGGTCGGCGGCATCCGCCGCCTGGGTGGTCAACTGCCGCAGCAGCTCCGGGGTAAATCCATTCTCGCCTGCTTGCATCGTTCACTGAGCGTAATGGCAGTCGGGCGCGCGACGCAACACAATCTGTGTCTGTACCGCTTCCGTCATAGCGTCGCGAAGCACAGGCGTTGCAGCATACCTGCTCTGGGATTTCTCGCTGACGCACGGGATGCAAAGGGCGGGCGGCTCTCAATTGCGCGTATTGTCGATGGCCGCAGGAATTTGTCGGGAAAGATGCCGCGGTCTCCCACATCTCGCGAAAAACGAGCGAGATATGGGGCACCCTCTGATCCGCTGGCAAGGACGAGATCCAAGCAGGATGCTCAAGGATGCAACCCGAACGGCCTGCGGCTATCCTTGATGCAGCACACTATGGCGGGGAAGAAGCAAACTCGACCACAGCGCCGACTGAGGATGCTCTGGCCTTTTTCATCCCGTGACCGCGGCCTGGTTTCGCGCCGTCTTCGAGCAGCCGACCGCGCCGCAGCGGCTCGGCTGGCCGGCGATCGCGCGCGGCGAAAACACCCTGATTCTTGCTCCTACCGGCAGCGGCAAGACGTTGACCGCGTTTCTCTGGTGTCTCGACCGGCTCATGTTGCACCGCGCGGCAGACGAGACCGAGGGCTGCCGCGTCATCTATCTCAGCCCGCTGAAAGCCCTGGCCGTGGATGTGGAACGCAACCTGCGTTCGCCGCTTGCCGGCATCGCGAATATGGCCCGCCAGGCAGGGGTCGCTTTCCACCAGCCGGAGATCAGTATCCGCACCGGTGACACATCGCAGAAGGAACGAAGCCGGTTCCGGCGACATCCGGCCGAGATTCTGATCACTACCCCGGAGTCGCTGTATCTGTTGCTTACCTCGGACGCCGCCTCCGAGCCTGCGCCGGGTGGATACAGTGATCATCGATGAGATCCACGCGGTGGTGCCCACCAAGCGCGGGGCGCATCTGGCCCTCTCGCTCGAGCGGCTGGAGGCAATCACCGAAGGCCGGGTGCAGCGAATTGGTCTCTCCGCCACCCAGCGGCCGCTGGAAGAGGTGGCGCACTTTCTCGGGGGTGCTTCCTTTGCGGCGGGAGCGGCGGAAGTTGCTCCCGACGCTGCTGAGGACGCTCCCCTCGTCGCCTATCGTCCGGTCACCATCGTCGATGCCAGCGAACCGAAGAAGCTGGACCTGCGCATCGAAGTGCCGGTGGAGGATATGGCGCGCATGGGCCAACGTGAGGAGCTGCCCAGCGGTGCGGCTTCCCAGGGCCCCAAGCGGACCTCGATCTGGACCGCCATCCATCCCCGTCTGGTCGAGATCATTCGCCAGCGCCACTCCACCATCATTTTCGTCAACAGCCGGCGGATCGCCGAGCGGCTGGCGGGCGCGATCAATGAACTGGCGGGCGAACAACTGGCTCGTGCCCACCATGGCTCGCTGGCCGCCGCGCAGCGTTCCGAGATCGAAGAGCAGTTGAAGGCCGGGCCGGCTGCGCGCGCTGGTCGCGACGTCTTCGCTCGAACTCGGCATCGATATGGGCGCGGTCGATCTGGTGGTGCAGATCGAGGCTCCGCCGTCCGTGGCCAGCGCCATGCAGCGCATCGGCCGCGCTGGGCACCATGTGGGCGCGGCCAGCGAAGGAGTGATCTTTCCCAAGTATCGTGCCGACCTGGTCGCCTGCGCCGCGGTGACCCGCGCCATGCATGAAGGCCTGGTGGAATCGACCCGCTTTCTGCGCAACCCGCTGGACGTGTTGGCGCAGCAGATCGTCGCCATCGTGGCTCAGCCTCCCGCTTTGGCAGGTTTGCCGGCCGCGGAACGGAAGCAGCCGCCCGACGCCTCGAGATTGGCGTGGAAGAGGTTTTCCGCCTGATCCGCAGCGCCGCTCCCTTCAGCAGCATCACCCGCACCGCCTTCACCGGGGTGCTCGATCTGCTCGCCGGCCGCTACCCTTCGGACGAATTCGCCGATCTTCGGCCGCGCATCACCTGGGATCGGGTGCGCGACACCCTGGCGCCGCGCGAGGGCGTCAAGATGCTGGCCATCCTGAATGGTGGCACCATTCCCGACCGCGGGCTCTACGGCGTATTTCTCTCTGGAGCCGAAGGAAAAGCGGTCCGGGTGGGCGAGCTGGATGAAGAGATGGTGTTTGAAAGCCGGACTGGCGACACCTTCATCCTGGGCGCTTCCACCTGGCGCATTGACGAGATCACGCACGACCGGGTGCTGGTATCGCCGGCGCCGGGCCAGCCAGGCAAGATGCCGTTTTGGCATGGCGACAATGCCGGCCGTCCACTCGAGTTTGGCCGCCGCATCGGCCAGTTGGTGCGCGAACTGCGAGATATGCCGCGCAATGCCGCGCTGAGCCGCCTTGATCCGCGAGCACGATCTCGATTCCATGGCCGCGGAAAACCTGATCCGTTTTCTCGCTGACCAGGAAATTGCCACCACCGCGGTGCCAGATGATCGCACCATCGTCATCGAGCGCACGCGCGACGAAATGGGCGACTGGCGGGTGTGCGTGCTGACCCCATTCGGCAGCCGCATTCACGCGCCCTGGGCCATGGCGATTGCCGGCCGTATTCGTGCCAGCGGCGGTTCGGACGTGGAAGCGATGTGGGGCGACGATGGATTTGTGCTTGCGCTTTCCCGACAGCGATGCGGCGCCGGATCCGGAACTGATCCTCATTGATCGCGGAAGAGGCCACCGACCTGGTGCTGCGCCAGCTCAGCAGCACTGCGCTGTTCGCGGCTAAATTCCGCGAGAGTGCTGCGCGGGCCTTGCTGCTGCCTCGCCGGCGCGCCCAGGGTCGGGCGCCTTTGTGGCAGCAACGCAAGCGGGCCTACGATCTGCTGTCGGTCGCCTCGCGTTATCCTTCGTTTCCCATTCTGCTCGAGGCGTACCGCGAGTGTATGCGCGACGTCTTCGATATGCCCGCACTGCTGGAGACGCTGCGCGCGATCCGCCAGCGCAATGTGCGCGTGCATGTCGCCGACACCCGCACCCCATCGCCTTTTGCTTCGTCGCTGCTCTTCAGCTATGTAGCGAATTACATCTACGACGGCGATGCGCCGCTGGCCGAACGCCGCGCCCAGGCCCTTTCCATCGATCAGGAGCAGTTGCGCGACCTGTTGGGCGACGCCGACCTGCGCGAGCTGCTTGACGCCGATGCCATCAGCGAAGTGGAAGAGCAGTTGCAGGGACTGCTTGAGACCCAGCGCGTTCGTTCCGCCGACGGCATCCACGATCTGCTGCTCCGCGTTGGCGATCTCTCTCGCGATGAACTCTTGCGCCGTCTCGCCGACCCTGAACTTGCTGGTCAACTGGAGCGGCTGCTTCGCGCCCGCCGGCTGCTCGAGATCAAGATCGCCGGAGAAAAGCGGTTGATCGCGATCGAGGATGCGGCTCGCTATCGTGACGCGCTGGGCATTCCGCTTCCCCCGGGGATCGCGACCGCCTTGCTGCAGCCTGTGGCCGCGCCGGTGCTTGAACTGGTGCGTCGATATGCCCGCACCCACGGCCCCTTCACCCTGCGCGAGATGACCGCGCGCTTTGCCCTGGATGCGCCGCAGGTAGAGACTGCGTTGAATACTTTGCTGCTCGACGGCCGCATCGTCGAAGGGGGATTCCGTCCAGGCGGGGTCTACCGCGAATGGTGCGATGCCGAGGTGCTGCGCCTGATCCGTCGCAAATCCCTGGCGCGTCTGCGCCGCGAAGTGGAGCCTATCGAGCAGCACACACTGGCGCGGCTGGCGACTCACTGGCAGGGGGTGCTGCAGCGCAGGCGCGGTCTCGATGCCTTGCTGGATACCATCGAGCATCTGCAGGGCGCGCCGTTGGCCGCTTCGCTGATTGAAACCTCTATCTTGCCCGCGCGGCTGGCGAATTACTCGCCGGACAGTTTGGACACATTGATTGCCGCCGGCGAAGTGGTTTGGTGCGGGCTTGATTCGCTGGGCGAGCATGATGGGCGTATCGGGCTTGTTCCTGGCCGATAAGCTGAGGACGCTTCTGCCTCCCGCGCGCCGACCCGCCGGCAGAAAATCCGTTGAGCCCGCGGGAGCTCGCACTGCTGGAACAACTTGGGCCGGAGCGGCGCTGCTTTCTTTGCCCAACTGCATGAGGCGGTCGGCGGCGGATACCCGGGCGAGACGCTCGATGCGCTGTGGAGCCTGGTGTGGCGCGGCCTGGTGACCAATGACACGTTCCACGCGTTGCGCGCCTATGTGGCCCGGCCGGCTACTTCACGCCAGCCGAAGCGGCAGCACAACCTGCCCTCGTTCCGCTCCCGGCGTACCACGCCTCCCAGCGCCCAGGGCCGCTGGAGCCTCGTTCCTACATCCCTTGCTTCGCCCAACGGAATGGAGCCATGCCGTCGCCAACCAGTTGCTCAATCGCTACGGCGTGCTCACTCGGGAGTCGGCTGCGATGGAGAATCTGCCCGGGGGCTTCAGTGCCATCTACGACGTGCTCAAGGCTCTGGAAGAAAGCGGCCGTATACGCCGCGGCTATTTTGTGGCGGGGCTTGGGGCGACGCAGTTTGCTCTTCCCGCGGCGGTTGATCTGTTACGAGGGCTGCGCAATGGGCCGCCCTCGGAGAAGCCGGAAATGGTAACTCTCACGGCTACCGATCCAGCAAATTTATATGGTTCGGTATTGCGCTGGCCTGCGGCGACCGAGGAGGAAGACGCTCCGCGTTCGCTCACACGCACCGTCGGCGCGAGCGTGGTGCTGCGTAACGGTGAAGTGGTGGCCTACCTGCGCCGCAATAATCCCAACCTGCAGATATTCCTGCCCGGCGAAGAGCCGGAGCGCTCGACGACGGCGCGTGACCTGAGTCAATTTCTCGCTTCGCTGGCCCAGCAGGAGATGGAGCGGCGCGAAGATCAGCGCGGCGGCATGCTCATTTCGACGATCAATGGTCAGCCGGCGGCACAGCACTTTCTCGCCTCCTTTCTACAGGACGCGGGTTTCCATCTTGCTGTGCACGGTCTGAACTTTCGCGGCATCCGGCGCGTTATGCAAAATGCCTGAAGGCGATACCATCTTCCGTTCTGCCCGAGCTCTGCACCACGCACTCGCTGGTCAGACGGTCACGCTCTTTGAGACGGCGTACGCGCAATTAGCCAGCGTGAACGATCAGATCGCCGGTCGCCGGCCGCACCATCGAACAAGTGGAATCGCGGGGCAAATGGCTCCTCATTCATTTTTCCGGCGATCTGATTCTGGCGACGCACATGTTGATGAACGGCAGCTGGCACATCTACCGCGCGGGGGAGCGGTGGAAGCGCGCTCGCAGCCACATGCGATTAGTGCTGGGCACGGCTGATTTTGTGGCGGTGGCCTTCAATGTGCCGATCGCCCGCTTTTACACGGCGCGGACTTTGGAGCGATTCGCTGGCGTGGCCGGGTTAGGGCCCGATGTGTTGGGACAATCTTTTGCGGCGGATGAAGCCGCGGCGCGGTTTGTTGATCATGCGAGTGAAGAGGTGGGCAATGTTCTCCTGAATCAGCGGGTATTGGCCGGCATCGGAAATGTCTTTAAATCCGAAATCTGCTTTGCCTGCGGGGTGAATCCCTTTCGCACGGTTGCCAGTTTGCGCCCGCAGGAGCTTGATTGCTTGCTGTCGACTGCGCGCCGCTATGCTCGAAGCCAATGTCGCGGACGGCGCCCGGGACGGCATCGTGACTTATACCGGCGGCCGGCGCACCACGGGCTCGAGCAATCCCGCAGCCAGGTTATGGGTCTATCGCCGAGGCCGGGGCTCCCATGCCGCCGCTGCGGAACGTACCATTCTCATGCGCAAGCAGGGAACCGGCGCCCGCTCCACCTACTGGTGCCCGGAATGTCAGAAGGAGGTGCATTAAAACGAAAGTCTTTCCTGAACTGAAATCTGGATTTTCGTCGACTTTTGCTACGTCGAGAAGCTGTCCGGATAGAATCCTGCTGCTGCTTATTGTCTACGCTTGTCGTCAGTTATCGCCCTTACCCCCAAACAGCCTTCCGAAGAATCCCTTTTTCTTCTTCTGCTGTTGGTCGGGCGGAGGCGGAGCGGGCCCCGGTTGGGTCGGAGCTGCTGGCCTGCGTGCTCACCTGCTGCGCGGGCAAAGCGGGCATCCCGTTGGCTGGGCTCGCGGGAACGACAGCGTTCTCTTTGCCAATGCCAAAAAGCTTTTGGAACATATTGCGCTGGTCGCCGGCGCCCTGGTCGCAGGTTTGTGCGGGCGCGGTTCCGTCCAGAAAAACCGCATCGTAATCCTGTGGGCAGCTGGCGTCCGCGAGCAGGTTGGTTACTTTATCCAGCCGCACCGTTGAGACTCCATTCGGCGTAGGGAACTGACGCGTATCGGAGTACTCCGGCAACTGCACCGCATGCTTCATGAAGTCGGCCCAGATAGGAGCTGCTGTTTTGCCGCCTTCCAATTTCAAATCCGTGTAGTCGTCATTCCCGATCCACACCACACAGAGCAGGTTGCTGGTAAAGCCCGCGAACCATGCATCGTGAGACGTCCCTGTTTTACCAGCCGCCGGGGCGGTAAAACCGGCAGAACGAACTCTGGCACCCGTGCCGGCATTGATCACGTTCTCCATTAGGGCGAGCGTCAGGTACGCGACGCGAGGATCGAGGATCGGCTTCGAATTGGCCGGGTAGTCATTCAGGACATCACCGGTCGCGGAGCGAATCGAAGCCACCAGCCACGGATCAATTCTCACCCCCCCATTGGCGAAGGTGGTATACGCGCCGGCCATATCAATCGGCGTGGCTCCATAGGAACCCAGGGCTACCGAAGGCGTTCCACGAGCAGATTTAATCCCGGCATCGCGGGCCAACGCGGCTACATTGTTGTAACCCACCATCTGGGCTAACGAAACAGTGGCGTTATTTTCCGACCACTGCAGCGCTGTCCGCGCGGTGATCTGCCCCATAAACCGCGTGTCGTTGTGGAAATTGCCCGGGGCATAGCCACCCTCAAACGTAGTCAGGTCGTTATTGAGCAGGGTAATCGGCGGTGAAGACCCCGCTTTGCCTGCCCGGATCGGGGGGAGCAGGATCGGAGGATACGAGCTGCTCACTGGGAGCAGCCTGCGAAGGCGGCTGGGTGAGTATGGTGCCGGCCAGGCTGGTATTGAAAGCCGCTGCGTAGACGAAAGGCTTGAAGATAGATCCGGTAGGCCGGTTGGAGACAGCATGATTGTATTGGCTGGCCCCGTAGTTCCGCCCTCCCACCAGTGCCAGCACCTGTCCGGTGTGTGGATTCAGTGCGACCAGGGCGACCTGGGGATAAACGATGGGCGTCTCGTCGCCCGCCTTCACCCGCTTCGCGTGTAGTTTCTCCACTTGCAGATCGACTGCCTTCATGCCTTCCGCGATCGCATCGGACGCGACCCGCTGCAGATCCGGATCGAGCGAGGTGTAGACGCGCAGACCCGAATGATTGAAATCGGTATCGCCCATGTGCTGCACCAGCCGGTCGCGAACCAAATCTACAAAATATGGCGCCTCACCGGCATCGATATTCATGGGGGCCAGTTTGAGCGGCTCAGCTTTGGCCTGGGTTGCTTCGTCTTTGGTGATTTTCCCGGTTTCGACCATAGCGTCCAGCACCCGGTTGCGGCGCAGGATCACGCGCTCGGGGTGGCGATACGGGTTAAGAAAGCTGGGAGACTGAATGATTCCAGCCAGCATTGCGCATTGGGCCAGATCCAGATCCTTCACGTCTTTGCCGAAATAGGTTTGTGCCGCCTGACCAAACCCGTTGATAGCAAAACTGCCCTGCTGGCCCAGGGGTATCTCATTGGCATAGAGCTGGAAAATTTGTTGCTTGTTAAAGCGACTCTCCAGCTGAAAGGTGATGGCGATCTCGATAATCTTGCGCTTCAACTTCTTCTCGGGCGTAAGGAAAAAGCCGCGCGCGAGTTGCATGGTAAGCGTGGAACCGCCCTCGCGCCGCCGGCCCAGCCGTAGATCGTCACGGAGAGCTCCGATTAGCCGGAAGTAGTCAACGCCGCCGTGGTCAAAGAACCGCCGGTCTTCAATCGAAGTGACCGCATTGACGAGGTTCTGCGGCAGCTCGTTGAAGTTCACCAGGCGGCGCTTGGTACGGTTCTGGCCTTCGGAGAGCCCGGTGATCAGCTGCGGTTCCAGCTCATACGCATCCAGTGCCTGGCCGCCATCGCCGGAGATCTGGCTGACCAGGCCGTTGTTGAATGTAACCGTAGCGCCTTGTTCGGAGTGGTACGACTGCGGTCCCGGCTGGATGGTGATGCTGCCATTGTTGAGCGCGTAAGTCCCCATGCGCGAGCGCACGCGATCACCGTCTCCGCTGTAACCCGCGCTGCGCAATTCCAGCGCAACCGCGCGCGGAGTCTGCTTCTGGCCTATGCGTAACTCCTTCGGGGCGGCGTAGATTTTCGCCGTCTGCTCGAAGATCGGCTTCTGCAGCCGTTCATCCACCACGTGACGGTATTTGAAGTAGTAGTAGCCAAAAATGGATTCACAAACCACCGCGCCGAGCACCAGCGAGCCGCCGAGCACCAGCAGGATGATGTTGCGCACCGGGTGTTTGAGCAAGCTTGTGCGTACAACATTGATCTTGAGTGCCAAATTATGAACCCCGCTGCGCCGTTAGACGACTTCCTTCAGCCGGCTGGCGATTTCCTCGATAGCCACGTCCTGGCTGGTCGCCGTGGAGCGCGTGACTAACTCCAGACGCCCTTCTGCCGCTTTCTTGCCCACATTGATCCGGTAGGGAATCCCTACCAGGTCCGCGTCTTTAAATTTGACGCCCGCCCGCTCGTCCCTGTCATCCAGCAAAACTTCAAATCCCGCGTCCTCGAGTTTCGTGGCTACTTGCTCGGCGGTGGCAACCAGGTGCGCGTCACCCATATTAGTGACTGTCACGACTACATCAAAGGGAGCAATCGAGCGTCCCAGCCAAAAGCCGTTAGCATCATGGTTCTGTTCGATCGCTGCAGTTAGGATGCGTTCTATCCCGATCCCGTAACAGCCCATGATCGGCGTGACTTCCTTACCGGACGGGTCCAGTACGCGCACGCCCATACCGTCCGTATACCGGTAACCCAGCTTGAAAATGTGGCCTACTTCGATGGCTTTGGCCACCCTAAGGGGACTGCCACGCGCGGCCGGACACTGGGGGCAACTTTCCCCTTCCAGGGCATTACGCACGTCAGCCGTCAGGGTAGGAACAAAATCCCGCCCCGGGGTCACGTTGCGCAGATGGTAGTCCTCGCGGTTGGCGCCGGCGACCAGATTACGGCGCCCGTCCAGAGCGCTATCCAGAATCACCGTCACCTTCCCCGGCTCGAACTGCTCGCCAGCCGGGAAAATATCCAGGCCGGTGGGTCCCAGATAACCGGCCGGTGCGTGAAACGTCTTCTCAATTTCCTCTGCCCCCATCGGACGGAGCTCCCGGGCGCCCGGAAACAGTCCAGCCAGTTTGGCTGGGTTGATGGTGTGGTCACCGCGCAGGAAAACCACGACCGGGCTGGCCACCTCCGCGGCGCCGGCTTTGTCCGCCTGGGTCAAGGCCATGTAGGCCATGGTCTTGATCTGCTGAGTCGGTTCCATCTGGAGGAACGCGCCGACTGCTTCGATGGTGCGTTGTCCTGGGGTGTGCACCAGTTCCGGGGCATTGTCTCCAGGCAGGTCTTCTACCGGCGGAAGAAGCGAGGTTGCCTTGTCGATGTTGGCGGCATAGTCGCAGGCTGGGCAGCTGGCAATCAGGTCTTCGCCGGCGTCGGCGTACACCATGAACTCCTGCGACTGCGACCCGCCCATAGCGCCCGAGTCAGCCTGCACGGCGACAAAGTTGAGGCCGCTGCGCTTGAGAATTTCGCGATAGGACGCATCGTGCTTTTTGTAGCTGACATCGAGACCGGCTTCGTCCAGGTCGAACGAATAGCTGTCTTTCATGATGAACTGGCGCACGCGCAACAGGCCGGCCCTGGGCCTGGGCTCGTCGCGGAATTTGGTCTGAATCTGGTACCAGATCTGGGGCAACTGCTTGTAGCTGCGCAGCTCCTTGCGGGCGATGTCTGTCATCACCTCTTCTTCGGTCATGCCCAACACCAGCCAGGCGCCCTTCCGGTCCTGCAGCTTGAACAGGTTTTGCCCCATGATGGCCCAGCGTCCGCTCTCTTCCCACAGCTCACGAGGATGCAGCGCCGGCAGAAGAAATTCCTGGGCGATGCGGTCCATTTCTTCCCGGACGATGGCCTGAATCTTGTTGATGGAGCGCTGGCCCAGGAACAGGTAGGAGTAGATGCCGGCGCCTAATTGACGAATGTACCCGGCGCGCAGTAGAAATTTGTGGCTGGCTACCTCGGCATCGGCCGGGGCTTCGCGCAGGGTAGGGATAAACAGCTTCGACCAACGGTGCATTCAGGGGGTACTTTCTTTAGGACAGCGTCAGTCAATTCTAAATGGTCGGGGGAGCGAACCGCCGGTATTCACCGGACTGTCATCAAACCGGGCGATGCCCTTTTTACAATCACGGATGCTATGTATAACGAACCTTTGACCTTCGACGTAGTTCCCGGCAACACAGCGGATACCCGCATCTTTCGCTTGCACGGACCGATTACTCTGAGCAATTTGTTCGACTTCCAGAAGATTCTCATGGCCGGGACGGAGAAACTCACCATCATCGACTTCACAGAGTCGGAATACATGGATTCAGCCGGTTTGGGGGCCTTGCTTAACTACTATGTGTCGGGCAAGCGTAAAGGCCGTCTCCTCCGCCTGGTAGCGGTCAACTACCGGGTCGGCGAGCTACTCAAGCTCACCAGCGCCCACAAACTGATCGACACCTACGACACCGTCGAAGCCGCGGAAGCCGCTGCTTCCTAAAGGGACAGGCCTGTTGAAACACATTTTCAGGACAGGTCCGTAGAACCGCAGATCCCTCGGCTTCGCTCGGGATGACAAAGGGGGCGACGGCGCTTCCAATGAATAACGCAGCCCTGGCTTGACAGAACCTGCTTTTAAGGGAAACCGACGCCCTCCCCTTTGTCATCCCGAGCGAAGCCGAGGGATCTGCGGTTCTACGGACCTGTCCTGGAAATGTGTTTCGGCGGTTTAAATAAGCTCAAGTCCCCATAGATCATGAAGATGGAGAACGCCGCTCACCGTGCGGGCAGAGTCGACCACCACCAGCGACGTGATTTTCTTCTCTTCCATGATGCTTAGTGCGCGGGCGGCAAATTCATCCGGAGGAATGGTCTTGGGCGCGGCATTCATAGCCTCGGCCGCGGTCATCGACAGCGCATCCGGTCCCTTCGACTCCAGCAGCCGGCGCAGATCACCATCGCTCAGGATCCCGATCAGAGTCTCACCCTCCATTACGGTGGTCATGCCCAGACCTTTGCGGCTCATCTCGTAAATCACCGCCGGCATCGGGGTGGCCGCGGATACACGCGGTACGGCATCGCCCGAATGCATCAGCTCCCGAACCCGGGCCAGTTTCCTGCCCAGTTTGCCCCCCGGGTGCAAATCGGCGAAGTCTTCGGCACGGAAGCCCTTTTTGAGCGATACAGCGATCGCCAGTGCATCGCCCAGGGCCAGCATCACCGTGGTCGACGCGGTCGGCGCCAGGCCCATGCCGCAAGCCTCCTGTTCCACACTCAGATCCAGGGCCACGTCGCTGGCCAGCGCCAGGGTTGAGGTCATGGCGCAGCAAAAACTGATCAGGCCATCGCCAATCCTCTTAAGCGTGGGCAGCAGACGCAGGATCTCTTCCGTCTCGCCGCTGGAAGAGAGTGCCAGTACCAGGTCGCCTTTGGCCAGCATGCCCAGGTCGCCGTGTAGCGCCTCGGCCGGATGCAGAAACAAGGCGGGTGTTCCGGTTGAATTGAAGGTGGCGACCAGCTTCTGGGCGATAATCCCGCTTTTGCCGATTCCGGTAACCACCACCCGGCCGCGGCGGTGCCCACACTCCACGATCAGTTCGACCGCACGCGCGAAGTGGGCCGACATACCGTCCTCGAGACGGGCCGCAAGTCTAAGCAACGCTTCGGCTTCTATGCGGATTAATTGAGCTGGAGTGGGTGCGCTCATCAAGCAAACACCTGATCGTAGCAGGCGTCCATTAGAATGGGAGACGTGAAGCGCAATCAATGGGTCATCGTGCTGGTTCTCGCCGCATTCGCACTCATGGTGTGGTCGGGCTATGCCAACTACAAACGTCGCAAACAATTTGCGCAACGACAGGCACAGGGAACGCTGGTTCCCGAGACCGCCAATAACCAATCTGTCCAACAGGATGTTTCCGCCGACGAGGGGCTTCCCGATCTGCGCGGCAAGCGAGCCCCCGACTTCAGTCTGAAAACCGTCGATGGCAAGAAGGTTTCGCTCTCTGACTACAAAGGGAAAGCGGTGCTGATCAACTTCTGGGCGACGTGGTGCGCGCCGTGCAAGATTGAAATGCCCTGGCTTGTCGCCCTGCGTACTCAGTATGCCGGCCAGGGTTTTGAAATTCTCGGGGTTAATGCGGATGATGTGGGAACCCCGCGGGCAAAGCTGGCAAAATTCGGCCAGGAGCAGGGTCTCAACTATCCGTTGTTGGTGGGCGATGACGCCACCTCTCGCAAATACGGCGGGGTCGAGTTTCTTCCCACCTCGTATTTTGTCGGCCGGGACGGGAAGATCGTCTCGGAGACCGCCGGACTGGTTTCAAAGGACGAAGTAGAGGCCAGCATCAAGAAGGCTTTGGCCGCCGGGGGCAACTAAGTGTTTCTCTGGGCAGCGATGGTTTTGCTGTTGCAGTTGATGAAGGATCAGCCATTGCCGCTCCCTGCGGATACTCAGGTTGTGTTCCTCTCCCCAGCACAGGTCAGCGTTCCCGCTCATCGAAACACTCAGATCGACCTTCACTTTCGCGTCGCGAACGGCTTCCACATCAACTCCCATGCGCCTTTGGATAAGTTGCTGATTCCCGCCCGGCTGGCGGTTGTCGAGACGCCTGGCATTAACGTAACCGCGGTGGACTTCCCACCGGGTACGGACTATGCCCTGCAGGTGGCTCCGCGCGAGAAGCTCAGTGTGTACACCGGAGAGTTCGTTCTCCACGCACACGTGACGGCGCAGCCGGGTGAGCATTCTCTCGAAGGCGGCCTGCGCTATCAAGCCTGCGATTCGAACTCCTGCCTGCCGCCGCACACCATTCCTGTATCCGTAACCGTCGTGGCCCAGTAGGGGTAAAAGAAACAGCAGGTCCCTCCACTGCGCTACGCTCCGGTCGGGATGACACTTCTGTTTGAAATTGGGATGTCGGTACCTAAATATCTGTTTAGGATTGGGATTTCTGCGGCTAAACAGAGGTGTCATCCCGACCGGAGCGCAGCGCAGTGGAGGGACCTGCTGTTTTCTCTACTCTCTGGCTGCGCCAGAAGGAACTGGAATCGCACCCGCCCCTTCTAACCTCTTTACGACCCGCTCCTTGCCCAACGCGGCCATTACCGCGAACAGGCTCGGCGCCACGGCCTGGCCAGTGAGCGCGACGCGGGATCCGTTGATCAGGGCACCCGCCTTGACCCCCTTCTCCTCTGCGAACGCCCGCAGCAACTGCTCTGCCGTTGCCTCGCTAAACTCGCTTAGCTTCTCGTAACGCTCGCCCAATTCCACCAGCAGCCCACGAAGCCGTTCATCCGGGACAAATTTAGCCACAGCTGCAGTATCGAACTCGTACGCGTCGCTGAAGTAACCGCGAAACGCTCCGGCGAAGTCTTTCAAACTGCGCGCGCGCGGTTGCAGCAAAGCAATCGCGGCGAATATTTCTTCGCGACTGCGGTCAGGGTGGAACTCGCTCTTGGCCCACTCTTCCTCAATCAAAGGCATCAGTTCCTGGGGCGAGTAGCGGCGAATCCACTCCGTGTTGAACCAGGCCAACTTGTCATTGTCGAAGACGGCATTCGACTTCGCGATACCACTCAGCGAGAAGAGGTGGATGAGTTCGTCCGAGCTGAAGAGCTCCTGACCCCCGCTGCCCGGAGTCCATCCCAGCAGCGCCAGGAAATTGCGGAACGCTTCGGGCACGATGCCCATGTCCTGGTAGGCCAACACGCTGGTTGCGCCGTGGCGCTTGGAGAGCCGGCTCTTGTCCGGCCCCAGAATCAGCGGAAGATGGGCGAACACGGGCAGAGGTTTTCCCAGGGCCTGGTATTGCAGCACCTGTTTGGGTGTGTTCGAGATATGGTCAGCCCCGCGAATGATGTGGGTGAGGCGCATATCCAGATCGTCGGCCACCACGCTTAGGTGATATGTCGGTATTCCGTCGGAACGCAGCAGCACGAAGTCTTCCAACTCGGCGTTGGCGAATTCCACGCGTCCAAAGACGGCATCGTCAAAGGCGGTCACTCCGCCCTCGGGTACAGCGAAGCGCAGGGCGCAAGGTTCGCCGGCCTGACAACGTTCCTGCGCCAATGCCGGATCAATCACGCGGCAGCGCCGGTCGTACATCGGGGGTCTGCCGGCTGCGGCCGCCTGCGTCCTCCGTTGTTCCAACTCTTCTTTGGTGCAGAAGCAGTAGTACGCGTGCCCGCTCTTGCGCAGTTCTTCCGCAGTGGATTGATAGAGAGGGAGGCGCCGCGATTGAAAAAAAGGACCTTCATCCCATTCGAGGCCGAGCCAGCGCATGCCATCGAGGATGCCCTGCACCATGTCTTCCGAAGAGCGCTCGAAGTCAGTATCTTCAATGCGCAGAATGAAGACACCGCCGGCGTGACGCGCAAAGAGCCAATTGAAGAGAGCAGTACGTGCCCCGCCTACATGCAGATAGCCGGTAGGCGAGGGCGCAAAACGAACACGAGGGGTTAGGGAAGAATCTGGCATCTACAACGATGCTAGATCATGCCGGGGGCGGATAGGGAAGTGAGGGCGCCGGATAGACTTGCGCCGCGGGAACAACGTTCCAACGCGCGAAGGCGAGGAAGTACAACATGATGAAGTTGACGATCGGCACCAACATGAGCAGGGCCAGGAAGGGGCTGAAGCCGGCCTTCTTGAAAATAAACCAGTACGGGATGAGGACCAGGATCGAAATCACGGTGGCAAAGAAGCTGAAAAACAGGAAAAACATCAGCGAGTGCTGGGGGCCGAATCCATAGGGTGGAATCATGGTTAAGTCTCCGCAGTAAGGTGCTGGAAGCTTACCGCCCATCCCGGGTGGAGGCAAGGTCTACGTGATGTCTTCGGTATCGAAGGCGGGTACCGGCACCATGCGTCTTCGCTCTCTGCCGCTGCGCGCCTCCGTCCCTATTTCGGTCAGGATCTTCTCGACGGCGGCGGGGTCGTCGATCTCGGCTTCGAGCAGACCAATCCCATCGTTGTCATCCGCTGTCTCCAGCAAAACCACGGCGTGGGCCACGGCTACGTGATCCTGATTCAGACCTTCCGGCGTTTTGGCCTTGATGCCCACTGCGTTGGGTTGAATATCCAACAACTCCGCCACCCGTTGCCGCATATCGCCGGAGATGGGGCCGATCTTAGGTGCGGCGAGCACCAACGTGGTGTCAACGTTGACGATGCGATAGCCGGCGGTCCGCAGCTCATCCAATGCGAGGTTAAGGAAAATCGACGAATCGGCGTTCTTCCAGCGAGGATCTCCGGGAGGAAAGAAGCTGCCGATGTCTCCCACTGCCAGCGCGCCCAACAGGGCATCGGTAATTGCATGCAACAGCACGTCGCCGTCGGAGTGCCCAGCCAGGCCCTCCGGGTGATCGATCGCAATACCGCCAATTTTCAAGGGCACGCCGGGTTGGAATGCGTGCGAGTCCCAGCCGTAGCCTATTCTCATGCTCATTCGTTCTCTCAGCGTCAGGACCGGTGTTGCAAATAAAACTCTGCCAGCTGCAAATCGCCAGGATGAGTGATTTTCAAATTAGCCGGGGAGCCCATGACTACGGCCACCTGTACTCCGGACCGCTCCACAATGCTGGCTTCATCGGTGCCGATAAACCCATCGGCTTCGGCATCGGCAAACGCCTGACGCAGGACGGGCCAGCGGAAACCCTGCGGAGTTTGCGCCTGCACGATGTACTCCCGAGGGATGGTCGCGGTCACAATGGCCCCACGGGCGGTACGCTCCACTTGCTTGATAGTATCCACAGCGGGCAGGCCTACGATGGCCGCTCCATAACTTTCTACTGCTTCAATGGTTCGTTCGATCGTAGCGGGGTCAATCAGCGGCCTGACCGCGTCGTGCACCAGGATGATGTCATCGTCTGTCGCCGAGAGGGCTTTGAGTGCCTGGCTCACCGAGGCCTGCCGGGTATCCCCACCCTCGACCACGCGCACCCGCGAAGCCAACCCATATTCGGCAATCAATGCTTCCATGCGCCCCATTTCCGGTTTGCGCACGGCGACATATATGCAGCTTACACGCGGCACTGCGGCAAATGCGCGTAAGCTGTGGACCAGAATTGGCAAGCCCTGCAGGGCAAGAAACTGCTTGGGCGCGTTCGGGGTGGCGTGGCCCGGCGCCATCCGTGTGCCCATGCCGGCGGCCGGTAGGATTACAAAAACCCGCATAAACATCGGAGTATAGCAGGGAACTCCGGTTCAGCCTTCCACCGGCTCCACGTAGAACATTTCATTGGTGCGCCGGAAGCCGTTGCTCTCGTACAGCGGTCTTCCTTCATCGGTCGAGTGGAGCGCGACCACGCGAATCTTTTGCTTACGTGCCTCAGCCAGTGCCTGATCGATGAGATGGCTCGCCAGTTTCTTGCGTCGATGCTCTGGTTCCACATAGACATTCAACAGGTAGCCGCGCTTATCTTGCCGCGGATCCAGAGGATGCGGCGGCCAGTCCAACACGATCAGGCCGGCGCCGGCAACCACATGACCGCCCTCGGTGGTTAGCCAGCCCAGGTACCTTCCGTCCCCCAGCCTGGATTCAACCCACGGTTTAAAGTGTTCCGCCATGACGTCGAGGACTCGGTTGTCCTGGCGCCCGGCGTCCACAAACATGCGCCGCCTATGGTGAGTGATGATGGCCGCGTCTGCCGGCGTCGCTGCTCTTATCTGGTACATGCCCGCAGTATAGACGCTCCCTAAGGGGGCGGAGCCAGCTCGATAGGATCAGGCTTCCCCCAGCGCCTGCTCTACCATGGGTGCAGCCATGCCGGCTGCCCTGCCAATTCTCCGTAACAGTCTCTTTCGTCCCGGGCAACGGATCGCTGTCGCGGTCTCCGGGGGCGCTGACTCCGTCGCGCTGTTGCGGCGTTTGCTCGAGGAGCGGCATAAGCTTGGCATCGTCGTGTCGGTAGTCCACGTCCACCATGGCATCCGCGAGGCGGCGGAAGAAGACGCCACATTTGTTGCTGCCCTGGCCGCAGCCCATGACCTGCCGTTCTACCTTCATCGCACCGACGCACCCGCCGCTGCCGCCACCCTCCACGAAACCCTGGAGGAAGCCGCCCGCAATCTTCGCTATGGCTTCTTCCGGCAGCTGATTGCGGATGGCCAGGTCGACGCGGTAGCCACCGCGCATACTCTGGACGACCAGGCGGAGACGGTGCTGCACAAGCTTCTCCGGGGGGCCTGGACCGAGGGCCTAAGCGGTATTCACCCCGTCCTTGCCGCTGAGCCCGGCAGCATCTTGCGGCCCTTCCTCGAAGATAGCCACGAAACCCTGGAGGCCTGGCTTCTCAGCTTGCCGCAGCCCTGGCGGGAAGACGCCAGCAACCGGGACTTGGCGCACACCCGCAACCGCATCCGCTGGCAATTGCTGCCCCTGCTGCGCACCTTTAATCCCCAGATTGCCGGCCAGCTGGCGCGTTTGGCGTCCATCTCGGCCGACGAAGAGGCCTACTGGCAGAAGGAACTGCAGCGAATCCTGCCTCCTTTGTTGCTGCCTGGCCGGCCCACCCGGGGCGGCGGACGCTCGGCCAGCACTCACCCCGAGCAACAAACCGTGGGCATTGAGCGGGCCCGATTGCGCGACCTGCATCCGGCTGTGGCTCGGCGGGTGCTGCGCGCGGCAGCACGCCGACTGGACGCACGGCTCAACTTCGAGCACACCGAGCAGCTGTTGGCGCTGGCGGGTCCAGAGTCCTCCGGCGGCAACAAATTCAACCTCGGCGGCGGCATTACGGTGGAGCGCAGCCCGCGCGAAATCCGTTTGACCCGGGCTGCGATCCATCCGCAGCCCGGCCCGGAGTATGCGTTCCTCGTCCCGGGGGAAGTGCGCGCCCCCGAGTACGGCTTGTGCCTGCGCGGCGAGGCACCGGCGGCTGCTCAAGCGACTTTAAGGTCCTGGAAGGCCGGTGACAGGGTGACCCTGCGCCATAGCCGAGGTCCCAAGAAAGTTGCAGAGGTTCTCGATCGGCTCCACGTGGTGGGTGCGGCGCGGGAAAACTGGCCGGTCGTCGAGTCGGAAGGGAAAATAGTCTGGATGCGCGGCGTGGAAGTCGATGCGCCCGGGTTCCACTTTGAAGGTCAGGTTTTGCCCGTATGACAAGTCCTCAGGAGTAACCGGATGGGCAGTACCCGCTGCGTATAACTTCGGGCACGCTTTCCTTGGCTTTACCAGCCGTTTCCGCCTTGTGCGGAGTAGAATAAGTCAGGCTAATGGACGAGTGTGCCCGCATACGGTTATTGGCCGTATCCAAACACCGTAAAGTCTTAGGAATCGTCGGCAGGTTACTGTCGTCTAATAAGTGTGACAGCTGCACAGTTCAGGTGAAGCGTTCGACTTCGCCTCGAATGGTCCCTTCTCTGGAAGCGCAGTAGAAAGAGGTTTTTTCGTGAATTCGACGGTCAAGACAATTATTTTCTGGGTATTCATCCTGGCTTGCTTGGTTCTTCTCTGGCAGATCGTGCAGAAGAGCACGGGCATGAGTCATGACCGGGAGATCTCCTTTTCTCAATTCATGCAAGACGCTCAGGGGAGCAAAATCAGTGACGTTACGGTGATCAACAGTGAAGTTCACGGTCACTACGCGACTGACAGAGAAGCCTTCCACACCACCGTGCCCGCCAACTACCCCGACATGTTCAAGATCCTTCAGGACAACAAGGTTGGGATCACGGTAAAGGACACGCAGGGTAATTCCTGGCTTCCGATTCTGCTCAACTTCGCTCCCATCATCGTGATCGCCGCGCTGTGGTTCTTCATGCTGCGGCAGATGCAAAGCGGCGGTAACAAAGCTCTGTCCTTCGGTAAGAGCCGCGCCCGGCTCCTCTCCATGCAGCAAAAGAAGATCACCTTCAAAGATGTGGCGGGCGTGGATGAGGCCAAGGAAGAGCTGAAGGAAATTATCGAGTTTCTTCGCGAAGCGCAGAAGTTCCAGAAGTTGGGTGGCCGGATTCCCAAGGGCGTCCTCCTCGTCGGACCTCCAGGCACTGGTAAGACTTTGTTGGCCCGGGCAGTCGCCGGTGAAGCCAATGTGCCCTTCTTCTCGATCTCCGGTTCGGACTTTGTTGAGATGTTTGTCGGCGTGGGCGCCAGCCGCGTGCGCGACCTGTTCGAGCAGGGTAAGAAGAATGCACCCTGCATCATCTTCATCGACGAAATCGACGCTGTCGGACGTCACCGCGGCGCTGGTCTTGGCGGCGGGCACGATGAGCGCGAGCAGACCCTTAACCAGCTGCTGGTCGAAATGGACGGGTTTGAGTCCAACGACGGTGTCATCCTGATCGCTGCGACCAACCGCCCCGATGTGCTTGATCCCGCGTTGCTGCGCCCCGGTCGCTTTGACCGGCGTGTGGTCGTAGGCAGGCCTGATGTACGCGGACGCGAGGAAGTCCTCCGGGTTCATGCCAAGAAGGTTCCTCTAGCGGAGGATGTCGATCTTCGGATTCTGGCCCGTGGTACCCCGGGATTTTCCGGCGCTGACCTCGCCAATATGGTGAATGAAGCTGCCCTGAATGCCGCCCGTGCGAACCGCAAGGCGGTGCACCAGTTTGACTTCGAATTAGCGAAGGATAAGGTCATGATGGGGGCGGAGCGGAAGTCCATGCTCCTTTCCGAGGATGACAAGCGCGATACGGCTTATCACGAGGCAGGGCACGTTCTGGTAGCTGCTATGCGCGATCATGCCGATCCGTTGCATAAGGTCACCATCATCCCGCGCGGCATGGCTTTGGGCGTCACTATGCAGTTGCCCGAAGAAGACAAGCACACCGTCACTAAGGATTACCTCGAAACCCAGCTGGCCATCCTGATGGGCGGCCGCTGTGCCGAGGAGATCTTCATGAACCGCAAGACCACCGGTGCCGGGAACGACATCGAGCGGGCGACAGACTTGGCCCGCAAAATGGTTTGCGAGTACGGGATGAGCCGCATGGGCCCATTGACCTTTGGCAAGAAGGAAGAGCAGATCTTCCTCGGGCGTGAGATTGCGCAACACCGCGATTTCTCCGAGGAAACAGCGCGCCAGATCGATGCGGAAGTACGCAGCCTGGTGGACGAGGCTTACAAATCTGCGTATTCCATCCTTGGCGACAATAAGGACACGATGCACCGCATGGCGCAGGCTCTGCTTGATCGTGAAACCCTGGATGCGAATGACATTCGCATGATCATCGCCGGCGAGGAGCTGCCTCCGCTGCCTCCGCTCGGACCGCCTCCTGGCAGCCCCGGCGGTGACGTACAGCACGTCATCAAGCCAGAGCCCGGAAGGGCACCCGGTTTCGGCGGCGAGAGCCAGCCGTCACCAGCCTAACCTCGCAGTTAGCGTTGTAGATTTGAAAGCCCCACTTCCTAAGAAGTGGGGCTTTTTGCCTTTGCGTTTCCAAGAGAGGTCCGCAGAACCGCAGATCCCTCGGCTTCGCTCGGGATGACAAAGGGGACGGCGGCGCTTCCAGTGAGGGGAGCTGCCGACCCGACGTCATTCCTATCCCCTTCAGTGATGAAAAGCAGCTTTAGTTCAGCAACCACCCTCATTGGAAGCGCTGCCCCTCCCTTTGTCATCCCGAGCGAAGCCGAGGGATCTGCGGTTCCAGCGGACCCTTCCTGGAAATGTTTGATGCGACAATACTCACAGCATGCGCGGTTTTGCCCTATTGGTTACCTTTCCCCTGCTCGCCCTCTCCGGTTGCGGATATCACACACTCGGGTCCGCTGCGCATCTGCCCGACACGGTCCATACCCTCGCCGTCCCGATCTTCAAAAACAAGACGCAGTTCTACCACACCGAAGTTTCCATGACCCAGGCGGTGGTCCGAGAGTTTACCGATCGCACCCGCCTCAACGTGGTGGTTGAATCAGGCGATGACGCCGACGCCACAGTCAGTGGGACCATCCTCTCCGAATCAGTGCAGCCGTTGACCTACCGAACCCAGACCACTGCCTCGCAGACCGGGCAAACCACCAGCACCACCTCCAGTTTCCTGATCACCCTCAACGTAAACGTGCAGGTGACCGACCGTAACCAGCGGGTTCTCTACCAACACAACAACTATGTCTTTCATGAACAGTTTGAGACCACTACCGATGTGGCCAGTTTTATCGAAGAAGATTCGCCTGCGGTCCAGCGGCTCTCACGGGACTTTGCGCAGGCCCTGGTGAGCGATATTCTGGAATCCTTCTAAATGCCCACGGACGACGCCAGTAAACTTCGCAGCTTTGCCGCCGCGGACCGTTTTGTAGCCGAAGTGAAAGCCGCCGCGGCGTCGGCCGGCCAGTTGCGGCCCGGCTACGTTTTGGCCGGGGACGAAATCTTCCTTTACGAACGCTGCCGCCGCGCGGTTGTTGATTTGCTCATCGACCCGACGTTGCGCGAGTTCTCGCTCAGTGATCTCGATCTGGCGGAGACCAGTATTTTTCATGTGCTGGACCTCGCCCGCACACCTTCCCTCATGGCCCCCTTTCAGGCCATCTTCGTAAGAAATCTGAAAAACCTCTACACCCGAGGTGCGAAGAAGGAAGAGTTTGCGGCGCTGAAGGACTACTTCCGATCGCCCAACCCCCAGGCAGTTCTGATCTTCGTTGCCGACCACCTGCGCCTTCCCGCGGATCTCAGGCGAATGGACTTGCAGGATAAAGATCGCTACGAACGTATTCGCGAGACGCTGGGCGATGACTGTGGCATGGTGGAGTTGGCCCGGGTGGACGAAGCGGATGCCGTGCGTTGGCTGGTGGCGACCGCGGAGAGCCGGGGAATGAAGTTTGATGCCGACGCGGCGCGCGAGCTCGCCGATGCCCTCGGTGCGGACATGATGCTCATTGGCGGGGAGTTGGAGAAGTTGATGCTGTACGCTTCTGACCGCCGGCGCATCACCCTGGGCGATGTCGAGACCATGGTGCTGGCGGCCAAGCAGCGCTCGCTGTATGAGCTCACCGATGCCATTTCCGCGCGGGATAAACCGCGCGCCCTGGCGCTGTTGCATGGCCTGCTGAATGCCTCCGACGGCGGGGAGGACTCAGCCATTGGGCACCTCTACATGCTGGCCCGGACCTTTCGTCAAATGGTCGTCATTCTGGAGAAAAACGTACGCGATTCACGCGCCATCTGGCAGGCGCTTTGGCAGGGTTTCCGCATGCCACCCTTTGCTGCCGAGGATCTGATCCGCCAGGCCCGCCGATACAAATCACGGCGGGAGCTCACGCAAAAGCTTCGCCTCATCGCCCACGCCGATCTCGAATTACGTTCCTCGCCGCCGGACAAGCGGCTGGTACTGGAGCGTCTGGTGATGGAACTGGCCAGCGAACCACGTCCCCGAGCCGCCGCTCTCTCCGGGGCACAGTACGCGATGGATCTGTGATTCGACGATAGAAAAGGCCATTTTCGCCACATTCAACAGCTCGCCCGATTTCCTCTACACTCAAAAGAAGCAGGGATCGCAGTAATGCCGAGACGCGTTTTTCCGCCCACCGTGATGGTGCTGGGACTGTGGCTGGCCGGGGCGCCGCTCTTCGCTTCCTCACACAGCAAGGAGCCCGCAGGCCCGGACCCGGAGGAACGGATTCTGGTTGGGCCATTGGGCTATCGCCCGCCCGGTCCGCTTTATATGTTGTCGGGAAAGGCGTTCACTTCCCTGGACTTCATCGATAACCAGCACCTGTTATTCACCTTTCATCAGTCACGGCTGATGCGGCGCGAAGAAAACCCCGGCCGGAACGATAACGACCAGATCATCCAGGCTGTGACCCTCTCTCTTCCCTCTGGGAGCGTCGAGGCGTCTGCGGAGTGGCGGATGCATGACCGCTCCAGATATCTGTGGGCTTTGGGTGGGGCCAGGTTTCTGGTTCGCCAGCGAAATAGCTATTTGCTCACCGATGCATCGCTCAAGCTGCACAACTACATCGACGTGGCCACTCCAGTACTCGAAACAGAGGTCTCCCCGGATGGCCGCATTCTGGTGGTCGAGCACGAGTTTGAACGCCACACTCCCGAAGAACACGCCAAGCTGGAATCGCAGGCGCTGCAATATGGAGAACCGCCTCCCCCCGAAGACACCCAGATTACGTTGGTCGATATCGCCTCAAGAGACGTACTGGCTGCCTTGCGCACGGAGACGCCGATCCATGTGCCCATCACCTCAAACGGCTATGTGGGAGTGTCAAAGGATAAAGGCGAAGACGAGTTTCTGATTCGGTTCATCCCCTTTTCCGGTGTGGCGCTGGTATTGGGCAGGGTAGCCTCCACCTGCACACCCCACGAGAACTTCTTTAACCAAAAGGCATTAATGATCGAGAGTTGCGGCCCCAAGTCGCCGGATTCTTATCTCGACGCCTGGACAACGGAGGGCAAGAAGCTCTGGAGCGGTCATCGCGAGGGCCACCTGGTGTGGCCGACCTTTGCTTATTCGCGAACCGGCGATCGCTTTGCCGTGAGCCTGCTGCGGGTTAACCATTACATTGACCTGGTCGACTCGCTCAACGACGAAGATGTGCGCGAGCAGATAGTGCAGGTCTTCGATTCGGTAACTGGTGCGCTCCTGATGAGCACCACCGCTTCCCCCATTCTGACCAACGGCCAGAACTTCGCCCTCTCGGCGGATGGAGAACACCTGGCCGTGCTGCGCGAAGGCGCAATCGAAATCTATAAAGTGCCCCCACCGCCCCCAGCACCGGAAAAAACCGACGCCCAGGTGGCCAAGAAGAAATGAGGCGGGCGGCGGTTGCAAACGCTTAAAAAGCTTGGTGCGGGGCTCAATTCTGGTACAGCCCAGGCGTTCGCCTAAGCCTTCTTGGTGAGAACCTTCACCCGGGCGTGCAACCGGCTCTTGTACCGCGACGCGGTATTTTTGTGGAGAACACCCTTCTGCACGCTCTTATCGAGCTCCGAAACGGTCTTGCTGTACTGTTCGGCAATCCCAGAGGAATCCCCTTTGGTAATGGCCTCGCGCAGTGCGCGAAGGGACTTGCGGACGTGACTCTTGTTGGAGCGGTTCACCGCGGTGCGCTTGACTGTCTGACGGGCGCGCTTCAGCGCCGACACATGATTTGCCATCGTAAACCCTTATCTTTCTTGAAACTGGAAGCAGGCGGGAAGAACTGCCGTCACCCACAAACCTCAAGTTTACGGGGTTTGCCGGCGGGGGTCAATCTCTGTCCCGGCGGCCCTGGACCGCGGGGGCACTCCACTGCATCTAACACGAAAGATTTCACGGAATAGGCGTTGACGCCATGACCGGCAAACGCTACTCTGTGCGCATCCTCGGGAAATATCTGGTGATCATCGCCAACCCGGTTCAGTACCCAACGCACGCGCCGCTTCCTGTCCCGCTGCCTTTCCGCCGATTGTGTTCTGAAACCACCCCAATAATCATGTCAGTCCGTAAGGATCTGACAGGAGGTCATTTCTCCGCTTGATGAAAAAAGCGCTGGAAATCACGCCCAACCTGGAGCCCCTGTTCGGGACTCGCGATGAAAATCTCAGACTACTCGAGCAAAATCTGCATGTCCGCGTCGACCTGCGGTCCGATGCTCTGCATGTAGAGGGCGCGCCCGAGGCAATTGCCCGGTTTGAAAGGGTTTTTGCCGACTATGAGTATCTGCGGCGCAACGGTACGCTGCTCTGCAACGGTGAATTGCATGGCATGCTCAAGCTGGTAACCGCCGACCCCGCGGTTACGCTGCGCGGCTTGGTGGAGAGCGGCAAGCAACGCTCTGCCGGCATCAAGAGGATGGTCCAGCCCCGTTCCATCAACCAGAGGCGCTACTTCGAAGCCATCGAGGAATGCGATATGGTTTTTGGCGTCGGCCCCGCAGGCACGGGTAAGACCTATCTCGCAGTTGCCATGGCCGCGTCCGCCTTGCTGGCTAAAAAAGTGAGCCGCATCATCCTGGTGAGACCCGCAGTCGAAGCCGGCGAACGCCTTGGCTTTCTGCCCGGGACCTTGCAGGAAAAGGTAGATCCCTATCTCCGTCCGCTCTACGACGCGCTCTACGACTTGCTCGAGCAAGACCGGGTGGACAAAATGCTGGAGCGAAACGTGATTGAGGTCGCCCCGCTGGCATTCATGCGAGGCCGCACGCTCAACGATGCGTTCATCATCATGGACGAGGCGCAAAACACCACCAGCGAGCAGATGAAGATGTTTCTCACCCGGCTGGGAAGCAATTCGAAAGCTGTTATCACCGGCGATGTCACGCAGATCGATTTGCCCAATCCCAAGAAGAGCGGGCTGGTGGAGGCAATCGAGATTCTTCGCGGCGTGGATGGCATCCGCTTCTGCCATTTCGAAGACGGCGATGTGGTCCGTCATCATCTCGTACAACGGGTCATCCGCGCATACGACAGCTTCGGGCGGGCGCAGCGGGAATTGCCTCTTAACCTGCGGGAAGGCGCTCCGGCAAAATCCGCCGCGAAACCGCAGTAGCCTGCGATCGCAGGTCCACAGAAGGACATCCAGGTATGCGGGTCACACACGCCTGCCTGGTTACTTTTTCGTCGCGGAAGAGGGGTCAAATCTATTTGACACTCTTTTCCTGCTGCGGCTATAGTCTCTCTGACGCTGACGCTTTCCCCCAAGCGTGCAGACGGAGAGCGGGAATTCATCCTTTTCTGTGGTATTCCGTTATACGGCCTCTTTAGACACCGTAAACGCTTTTAGACGGCGGAATTTTGCCAGGTAAGCTTAGCCGCCACAGGCGGCATGACCGCTTTTGACTCGAGTTCAAGCGGCTTTTGCACAAATCACTGCTCGGTTGTCAGAGAGGGTTGCTTCGACCTTCAAGACAGTTTTTCAGGCCCATTACCAAAATTTATTAGCGAACCAGGAAGGTTTTCGGCGTGCGGGTTCACGGCCGCGGTTGCGCCTGTTTTGGTGCAAAGCGATTTATGTAAGCCGTTACCGTCACAAGAAGACCGCGGGGAGAAGGGCTTGCTACAGAAGCTCAAACTTTCATTCGCCGTCGCGTGCCGTGTCGCCAAGGCGAGAGACGATTGGGGACGGAACACGCGAGCATTCCGTAGTCTCGTGCTCACTTCACCTCCTTGCGGGCAAACGGCGCTTCATGACTCTTTCATATTTCCCCCATGCGTTTTTCTAACTTCGCGGCAGTCTGCGCGCAAATCGGCCGCTGGCTCTGGTTGCGGCGGAGCCCTGCGTGGTCTGAAACGCCGGCAAACACAGGATTCGTTCTGCTGCCAACGCAGAGGGACGGGTCTACCGGAACTCAGTGCTGTGCATAGTCGCTCCAGAACCAGAACGATGCGGTAAGGGTTCCATGAAAGTAGCTTTGATTAATGAGTTAGTGGACAGCGCCACTCTTTCCCGGGAAACCTCTGCGGGAGTATGTGCGGATGGCGTCGCAGACACTGCAGCCCCAGGGTGCCAGGAGGCCCTGGTCTCGGTGATCATCCCTTGCTACAACAGCGAAATGTTTCTTGAAGAAGCGATCGGGAGCGCTATGGCGCAAACCTATTCGCCAGTGGAAATCATCGTCGTGGACGACGGCTCAACCGACCACAGCCCGGAAATCGCCCAGCGATTGCCCGTACGCTACATTCGCCAGTCGAACAGCGGTCTGGCGGCAAGCCGGAACTTGGGAATTCGCGAGAGCAAAGGCAGCTACATTGTTTTTCTGGACGCGGACGACCGCTTGAAACCCGAAGCAATTGAAACCGGGGTGGGCATTCTGGACCAGCGGCCGCAATACGGCATGGCGGTAGGGGATCACCTTTTCGTTTCCCAGAACGGCTCCTACCTGGCCCCGTCTCGCAAGAATTGCCCGCCTGCGTTTCACTACGAAGCGCTCTTGAGGAGCAATTTCATCGAGATGGTTTCGACGGTGCTTTTTCGCCGGAGCGTTCTCGAGGAGGCCCAAGGGTTCGATACCAGGTTTCGCGTGTCGGAAGACTACGAACTCTACCTGCGCGTAGCCAGGGCCCACTCTATCTATTGTCATCCGGCGATCGTTGCGGAATACCGGATTCACGAGTCCAACATATCGCGTAATGCAGAGCTGATGTTGATTACAACCCTGCGGGCGTTGCGTAGCCAGGCGCCCTTTGTCCGGGGCAACTTTCGCCGGCTGTCTGCATTTCTTGATGGACTCCGAACCTGGCGCAAGAAGTACGGCCGCCGGCTTACCTTGGAGCTGGCCCATTCCTCCTCCACTTTGCAGCCAAAGCAACGTCGACGGAAGCTTTTGCTCCTCGCCGACCACTATCCCCAGGGGCTCATGCTGCTTCTGCTTTACCGGATCATGCCAGGGTTGGGCAAACGCGCAGCCGGAATCCGCGGCCAGCATGGGAACGAGGGATCGCCTTCCTCCCCGCGAGCGGTGGCTTACTCAAATGCCTCCAGGGTCCAGTCCACAACAAGGACCTGGCTGCTGGGCACGATAAACAAGAAAGCGGAACATTCCGTTCAGAAACACGCCTAAACTTTCTTGAAGGGGACGGCCTTTAGGCCGTCCGTTGTCACTGCAAAACAATTGCGGCTTTAGCCGCTGAGGGGACGTCTTCTTCTCTGGAAGAAATTCCCTCAGCGGCTGAAGCCCATCGAGGTGGCGACGGTTATGTACGAGCTGAAGCTCGTACCCTTCATTCCTCCCAAAACCAAGAGCTTACGACCGTGAAGGGCCAGTCGGGTCACCCTCGTCGCCAATTCGTGTGGGAAGAGCCGCAACCGCCTTTTTCCTGGCCCCCGGGGCATAGAATAGGAACGGTGGCAATCTGACGGGTCCTGATTGCTCAGAGATTCATCAGGCGGGTGGCTTAAAAAAACTGAAGATGCTCTTTTTCGTGGCAAGATGATTGTTATCGAAGCTGCCCGAGCCAAGACATTACCGGCCGCCTCCGCTCTCGGCAAGCGTGACCTGAACCAATTCCTGGCCCGCGCAATCGATGCGCTTGGTCTGGCCGGGGAATTCTCTGTCCTCCTGACCGGAGACGAAAGACTACGCGCATTGAATCTTCAATTTCGGGGCATGGATAAGCCTACCGATGTGCTCTCGTTTCCCGCCCTCCCAGAGGCCGCAAACGGCGGCCAGGGGGGCGACCTGGCTATCTCTCTGGAGACGGCTTCTGCTCAGGCGCAGCACCACGGGCACAGCTTGCAGACGGAAATCAAGATATTGATCCTGCATGGTCTCCTGCACCTGGCTGGTTACGATCATGAACGTGATCGAGGGCAGATGCGCCGCCGGGAAACCGTGCTGCGCAAGCAGTTCGCTTTGCCTGCCGGCCTGGTCGAACGCGCTGAAGCGCGTCGGGGCGGCAAGCCATGAGTCTCGTTTCTGCGATAGTCATTGCCCTCCTGTTAGGGATCCTGACTCTCTCGTCCTACATCGCGCGCCTCTACGCGGAGACGGGCAAGTTCCTGTCCGGTGAGTTTCAAGAGAACATCGATGTCTGGGAGGCGAAGGTAGAGCCGCGGTTGGGTCTTGGCCGTGAGCGGATCGCGCTCTCTGCCGCCGTGTTGAGCCAGTTTTCGCTGGCCTCGCTTGCCCTCTACTTCGGGGTGTTGCTCTTTGCCGCCAACGCGGCGGCCCGGCCGACTGCGGCAGAAGTGGCGCAGGCGGTGCTCGGCGCGGTGCTGGTCATCGTGATCTTCAATCAATTCCTGCCTTTCGTCTTCTTCACCCGCACCGGCGGCGTCTGGGTCGTTCGCTTGACCTGGGTGATCCGGGTGCTTATCTACCTCGTCCTACCGGTCACCCTGTTGCTGGCATTCCTGCTTTCGGTCGCAGCCCTGGCAGAACCTCGGCCAGGCGACCTGGAGGAAGATCCAAGCGAGGCCGCGGTCGAGGCCCTCATCGAAGCGGGACAGGAGGAGGGAATCATCGAAGAGAGCGACCGCGATCTGGTCCGCTCCGCGGTTGAGTTCGGCGATAAAGTGGTGCGTGAAGTCATGACCCCGCGGCCCCATGTGTTTGCGGTCGCGGCGGACACGACGCTGGAAGATTTTATATCCGGATTGGCGAAGTTTCCGTACTCGCGTGTCCCGGTGTTTCAAGGCTCGCTCGATCACGTGACGGGAATTGCCTTTGCCCACGATTTGCTCCACATTGCCGATGCTGCCGCAGGGACCCAGACCGTGGCCAGCATCCAGCGGCCGGCCGCCCTGGTCCCGGAAACCAAGCGAGTCAATGAACTGTTGCGCGAGATGCAGCGTGAGAAGCAGCAGATGCGCATCGTGATCGACGAATACGGAGGCGTGGCCGGTCTGGTGACGATTGAAGATTTGCTGGAAGAAATCGTTGGCCGCATCAGCGATGAGCACGAATATGACAGTGAGCAGGACGCACCGGTGCACGAGGCCGGTGGCACGTGGCTGGTTTCCGGGAATCTGGAGTTAGCTCGACTCGAAGATCTTCTCAGCGGCGGTTACCAGGTAGAGCAGGAATATCAGGCCGCGACCGTCGGGGGCCTGGTCAGCGAGATTGCTGGACGAATCCCGCTGCCCGGAGAAGTGATCGTTGCCGACTCCTTGCGCCTTGAAGTCGTTGCGTCCACCGATCGCCGTATCGAACGGGTGCGGGTATCGGCGATTGAGAGCGATAACAGGTAGAGAAGCAGGGTCTACACTAAGGTGTGCGATCAGGTTTCGTCTCCATTCTCGGCCGTCCGAATGCAGGTAAGTCAACGCTGTTGAACGCGCTCATCGGCGAGAAGATCGCCATCGTCAGCAACAAACCCCAGACCACGCGCAACCGGATTCAAGGAATCGTCGAAGTGCCGGCACGCAAGGGGAAGGGCGCCGCGCAGATCGTTTTTGTCGATACTCCTGGAGTCCACAGGCCGGGCTCGCAACTGGACCGGCGCATGATGCAGGAAGTGTACGAGGCTCTGGAGAGCAGGGACATTGTCATCCTGATGGTGGACGCTGCCCGCTACAGCGATCCGCCCGAACCGGGAAAGAAGCTATCCGCCAAAGCAGAGCGTGAGCGTAGTGAAGACACGTTTGTTTTGCAACTGATCCAGAAGCTGGATTGCCCCGTGTTTCTGGTGATCAACAAGATTGACCTGGTTCTGCGTTCGAAGCTTTTGCCCCTCATCGAGCGGTTCAGCGCTTTGTATCCGTTTGCCGAAGTGATCCCCATCTCTGCGAGCAAGAAAGATGGTCTGGACACCCTGGTGGCGAAACTGGTCGAGTATCTGCCTACGGGCCAGCGATACTTTCCTAAAGAGCAGTTCACTGACCAGCCCGAGCGATTCATGGTTGCAGAGCTTATCCGTGAGCGAATCCTGCTGGAGACCGGCGAAGAAGTTCCCTACGCATCCGCGGTGGTGGTCGAACGTTTTGAAGAGCCGGAAGCAGTGACCGGCAAGTCAACGAAGTTGCCCCTGACCCGCATTTCCGCGGTGATCTATTGTGAGCGCTCGGGGCAAAAAGCAATTTTGATTGGTAAGGGCGGCAGCAAGCTCAAGAGCATAGGCGCAGCCGCGCGCAAGGAGATTGAGTCCCTGCTGGGAACCAGGGTCTATCTTGAGCTGCATGTGATCGTCGAAGAGAACTGGCGTGAATCAAAGCCCTTTGTCGACTCCCTGGACTGGCGCAAACAACTCGAAGACCTGGCGCAAGCCAAACCCGAAAGCCCAACGCGTGGTAAACCTGCACGGTCGCGGGAGTAGAAGAGAAGAAGCAGGTCCCACAAACAAGCGTTTTGCTTTGTATCAGAATTTGGGAAGTCCGAGGGGCGCACCGCAGATCCCTCCGCTACGCTACCCCGGATTTCCTGTTGAGCTTGCTGGCGTTGGTGCACTTCATGCGCCCTTCTTTACGGAAGGGCGCACACGCGGCCTTGTCCTGTGCAGCGTGGCAGGAAATCCGGGTACGCTCCGGTCGGGATGACAATTCATCTTGGAAACCATACTTAGCGTTCCCAAACAAAATTGTCATCCCGAGCGAAGCCGAGGGATCTGCGGTGCGCCCCTCGGACTTCCCAAATTCTGATACAAAGCAAAACGCTTGTCGTCGAGGCAGCCGTCTCTTTTTCTACTCGCGCACACTAATACCGAGGCTCTTCATTTTGCGGTAAAGATGACTGCGTTCGAGTCCCAACGCCTCCGCGGCGCGGCTTACATTTCCGTGGCATTCATCGATCTTTTTTAATATGTAATCGCGCTCATAAGCTTCCCGCGCCTGGTGCAGGGTGCTGAATTCTTCTCCCTTGCGGCTGTTGCCCCGGAACACCAGCATAGGCAGATGCTTGCGTTCAATGCGTATCGTCTGCGGGTTCAGGATCATCACCCGCTCGATCACGTTTCTCAGCTCGCGTACATTCCCCGGCCAATGATATTGCTTCAGCACCGCGATGGCCTCGTCGCTCATCTCAATCCGCGGGCGGCCATACTGGCGTCCGAATTCCTGCAAAAATTCCCGCACCAGCAGCGGGATATCCTCTTTCCTGTCCCGCAAGGGCGGCACGTAGAACGGGATGACATTCAAGCGGTAGAAAAAATCTTCGCGGAAATTCCCTTTGGCAATCTCTTCTTCCAGATCCTTATTGGTTGCGGCAATCACCCGGACGTCGACCTGGATGGTCTGCGTAGCGCCCACCGGCGTGAAACGCTGCTCGTCCAGCGCACGCAACACCTTGGCCTGCATCTTGAGACTCATGTCTCCCACTTCATCGAGAAACAAAGTGCCCTCATCGGCTCGCTCAAAAGTTCCCAGCTTTTCTATCGGGCCGTTGGGAACAGCGCCATGACGATATCCGAAGATCTCGCTTTCGATGTAATCCTCGGGAATGGCGGCACAGTTCAGCTCCACAAATACCCGGTCGCTGCGCAAACTCTCGCTGTGAATGGCGCGCGCAATTAACTCCTTGCCTGAACCGGATTCGCCGTAGATCAGCACTCGTCCATTGGTGGGCGCCATCAGCTTGATCTGCTGGCGCAGCGCCTTGATGGAGACGCTCTCGCCCGTGATGGGCACGTGCATTAACAGTTGCCGCTTGAACTCCTGGTTCTCACTGCGCAGCCGCCGCGCTTCCACGGCATTTTTGAGCAGGATAAGAGTTCGATCGATGGAGAGCGGCTTCTCCAGAAAGTCGAAAGCGCCAAGCTTGGTCGCGCGCACTGCCGTCTCGATCGTGCCGTGACCGGAGATGATGATGACTTCCGGCGTACTCTCGATGGCCAACGATCGAATCTCTGTCAGCACATCGAGGCCGTCCCGATCGGGCAGCCAGATGTCCAGCAGCATGACATCGTAGGAGGCGTCACGCAGCAGCACCAGGGCCTCCGAAGCGGTCGCTGTGCTGGTAACGGCATAGCCGTCTTCTTTGAGGATTTCACCCAGGGACTCGCGGATCTCCGCCTCGTCATCGACGATCAGAATGTGGTTCATGACGGCATCCTGCCGTTAGCCCCGGCCAGAGCAGTTTCATGCATGCTCTTGGCATCGGCCAGCGGCAGTTCGATGATGAATCGTGCTCCTGTAGGACTGTTCTGTTCCGCGCGTATGGCGCCGCTATGTTCCTGGACGATTTTCGAGGCGATCGCCAAGCCCAGGCCAGTGCCCCGTTGCTTGGTGGAGAAGTAGGGAAGGAACAGGCGCTCGCGCATTTCGTCATTCAGGCCGTGGCCGGTGTCGGCCACCACGATTTCCGCGGTGCTGTGCCCCTCGAGCCCGGTTTCAATCGTCAATTCACGCAGCAGGCTGCTTTGCATCGCTTCGGCCGCGTTGTCGATCAGGTTGGCCAGAGCGCGCTTCAACGATTCCGGATCCGCCAACACCGGCGGAATGTCACTGCCCAGCCGCTGCACGATGCGAATATGCTGCAGTCTCCCGGCGAACAGCGCGAGGGCGCTCTCCACAATCGAGTTCAGATCGCAGACCCTGGGCCGCGAGGTAGGGAACTGCGCCAGCGAGGCAAATTGGTCCACCAGTCGCCGCATGGTTTGTACCGAACCCAAAATGACTTCGCTGCACTTGCGAATGACGGAGTCGGAGTCCACGGTGGGGCGGTCGACATGCTTGCGAATCCGCTCCGCGGAAAGAGCAATGGGCGTCAACGGATTTTTTATCTCGTGGGCTACCCGTTGGGCGACTTCTTTCCACGCCATCTGACGCTGCGCATGCAGGAAGTCGGTGACGTCCTCCAACACCAGAATGCATCCCTCGCGATCATTGTCCAGCTCCAGCCGGGCGATGGTTGCGGTCACGTTCAACGGCCCGCGCGGACCAGGCAATTCGATTTCCGTGGCCGCCAGGCCCATACGCTTGCTGCGGCGTAACAGTACGATCAGCTCGTCAGCAATCTCGCGCGGCAAAATTGATTCCAGCGGCATGCCGGACAGGTCGAGGTGGTCGCGCGGACTGAGCAGGTTGCGGGAGGCGCGGTTGGCCTGCAAAACACACATCTGCGGGTCCAGCGTGACCACCCCGCTGGGAATTGTCTCGAGCACCGTTTCCAGCTCGCTGCGGCGCTCTTCGAGGGCGCGATTCGCGGCCGAGAGCTGAGTCGTGGACGTTTCCGCCAGGGCGCGGCTCTCTTCCAGGTCCTCCGCCATGCGGTTGAACGAACGCACCAGCTCACCCAATTCTTCCGTCGCCTCTACCCTGACCCGGTGAGCGTAGTGGCCGGCGGCCACCGCGTCCATGGCATCCGCCAAGGCCTCGACCGGCCGCGTCACCTGCTTGGAGAGAAAGAGCGCCAGCCAACTGCTGGCGAAGAAGACCAGCGTCGTCAACAGGAACATCAAAAGCAGGTACGTGGTACGGATCCGCCGGCGTGCGCGATAAAGGATCTGGTAGTCCCTGGCGCCAGAGCGAATGTCCTGCACGGTCGCGCTCAGCCCGGCAGGGAGGGGTAAGCCCGCAACCACGATGCACCCCTCTACCGTGCTTGCTGCTCCCAGCACATATTCATTCTTTCCGCCTACCAGCATGGGCACATCGCTGCGCTGGGCGGCATGCAAAACGGTGGTGATGAGTGTGTCCTGTCCCTGAGGGATATCGGTTTCCGTCTCATTCATCCAGGAACGAATGATCGCCCGGCCATTGTCCTGGGGCAGCTGATATTGGCCCACAGCGGCGCCATTGCGGTAGACGACGGCAAAGCCGCCCTCAAGGGTGATGCGGTGGGTTGCGATCTCCCGCAGCAGGGCGTCGGCATTTCCGGTTTGCAGGGAGTGAGTCAGGCTGGGGGAACTGGCCAGCGACTCCGCCTCAGCCCTCGCATTGGCGGCGGCGTATTGCGAGAGTTCCATGGCAACCAGGGTCGAATCCTGGCGCATTTGCGAGGAGGGCTGCGAAAACCACCGCTCCATAGCCCGATTCAGCAACCCGAAGCTGAACAGGAACATGAAGACCGCGGGGGCGAAGGAGAGGAGCAGAGCCCCCACCAGCATGCGGCTGCGAATCCTGGAGCCCAACACACGGCTGCGCTGGTCGGCCAGCAGCTTCACAATGTTGCGGAAGAGGAGGACGAGCAGGGTGATCAGCAGCAGGAACGCGATCACAGAAAGCGCGGTGAACAGGAGGATCTGGCCGGTCCCGTGGGGGCGCAGAAAGGGGGGAAGGGGGTTGAAGGCATTCAGTGCAGCCAGCACCAGCAGAAGCAGGAACATGCCTCCACCGAGCGCTACGACCGCACTCCGGCGCTTCCGAGACTCTGTTGCCATCTGGATTCCCCTATGTGTCTAACAGCTTACAGCGCCGAAGCCGAGGGGAGAAGGAGTGTATTTTCAGTGACTACAGCGAATTCATCTTGAGCAGAAACTCGGCGTTGTTGCGGGTTTTCCCCAGGCGGTCGACCAGCAACTCCATGGCTTCCACCGGCGACAGCGGGTTGAGGACCTTGCGCAAAACCCATATCCGTTGCAGATCTTCCTTGGGGATAAGCAGCTCTTCCTTGCGGGTGCCCGAGCGCTGGATGTCGATCGCGGGAAAGACGCGCTTGTCGACCAGCTTGCGGTCCAGGATAACTTCCATGTTGCCGGTGCCCTTGAACTCTTCAAAGATGACTTCATCCATGCGTGAGCCAGTGTCCACCAGGGCTGTGGCAATAATTGTGAGCGAGCCACCCTCTTCAATGTTGCGCGCCGCGCCAAAAAAGCGTTTCGGACGCTGCAGGGCATTGGAATCGACACCGCCCGACAGTACCTTCCCCGAAGGCGGAACGATGGTGTTGTAGGCGCGCGCCAGTCGAGTAATCGAGTCCAGCAGGATAACCACGTCACGCTTGTGCTCAACCAGGCGCTTGGCCTTCTCGATAACCATTTCCGCGACCTGCACGTGGCGCGCAGCCGGCTCGTCGAAGGTGGAGCTGATCACTTCGCCCTTCACCGAGCGCTGCATGTCCGTCACTTCTTCCGGGCGCTCGTCGATCAGAAGCACGATCAGCGCAACCTCGGGATGATTTGTGGTGACCGAGTTGGCGATCGATTGCAGCAGCATCGTTTTGCCGGTGCGGGGAGGGGCGACGATGAGGCCACGCTGTCCTTTGCCCACCGGGGTCAGCAGATCCATCACCCGCCCGCTGGTGTTTTCGTGGACGGTCTCCTGCTTGACCCGTTCCTGCGGATACAGCGGGGTCAGGTTGTCAAAGAGAATCTTGTTCCGCGTCTCCTCCGGCGACTCGAAGTTGATGGCTTCGATTTTTACCAGGGCAAAATATTTCTCCCCTTCATGGGGAGGACGCACGTTGCCGCTGATGGTGTCACCAGTTTTGAGGTCGAATTTGCGGATCTGCGAAGGCGAGACGTAGATGTCGTCCGGGCCAGGCAGGTAGTTATAGTCAGGCGAGCGAAGAAAGCCGTACCCGTCGGGAAGGATTTCAAGCACCCCTTCGGCAAAAATGTGGCCTTCTTTTTCACTCTGGGCCTGAAGAATCTTGAAGATAAGATCCTGTTTGCGGAGCCCGCTGGCGCCCGGGATTTCGAGAGTTCGGGCGATCCGGCTGAGCTCTGTTATGTTCTTTTCTTTTAACTCGGAAATGGTCATTTTCACCTACGGCGGGTAGCTATGGAGGGGTTTATCGGGAAGGAATCTTGCTGGTTTAAGCAGGTTCGAAGGTTAAGGGAAGGGGTCGTGAAGGCCCAGCAACAGGCCGCGCGTTAAGCTGCGCGGCGCTGCTGGATCTGAGCTGCTTCCGGGACGGAGGTGGCTGCTGCCGCAGGACTCTCGTGGTGGAAGCGGACTAAAACCTCATTGGTGGTGTCTTGTAGACGGGTATTGGGCTTGTGCAGCTTGCGAGTTGCTTTCGAGGCTAGCTGACACAGTGTATAGCGATTCGTAACGTGGGCAAGTGCCCCAAAGATAAGATCAGAGCGCATCTTTATTCTCCTTCATCCTTTGACCGTCCATATGCGCACTCCTGACGGCAAAAGGATCTGCCTTGCGCGGCGTCGGTCGATTTTCTATTTGTTAGACGCGAATGCTCTCTTGCGGGAACAATTTTTTCGTCTGGGTTTCTTGTTGTCCAACCGGATACTGGATATGTTCTCCGCGTCGTAAACGGCGCTTCCGGTGGAATTTTCTCGCGCGGAACCCGCATGCAGAAGCGCCTATACTCGCTTTGGCTTCTGTCTCCAGGTTGCGCATGCGACTAAACAAGCTGCATGTCGCGCTGCTGTGACCTCTGAGCCTAATGAAGTTTCCGTCTTCCGGATGCTCGATGCCCTTGCTGAAGCTGGACAATCACAGAAAAGGCCAAATAGCCAGTTCAATGTCCAAAGGCGCGTTCTCATTAAGCCAAATAGAACTTAACTCGATCGAAAGGGAGGGTCAACACTTTTTTTCATAGAAATTACTCGATTGATTCCCAAAAATGGAATATACGGGAAGAGTACAGCGTAACCCTACATTTTCGCTTGCAATCCCCAATCTAGGCAAGTTTTGGGGAACTGGGTACCATGGGCGAAAGAAGGGCCTGACGTTACCTCGATGACGAAAAATTCCGATCCTGTCGAAGAACTAAAGTTACCCCCACTCTCGCTGGAAAAAGCGGAGAAAGGCTCGCACCGCTCTATGTGGGAACTGCTCCTTCAGTTACGCGTCCTGCTGCCTTACCTCGCCCGTCTGGTGCCCCTGCTCGACCGGGGGCTCCTCAAAGCCGGCCCGGACCTAAGCGAAGTTACGAAAGGGATTGCCGGCATCCAGGACGGCAGCCGTGACCTGGAAGTGCAGGCCAGGAACCAGGCACTCCAATTGGAGCGAATCGAGCAGCAAATGGGCCGGCTCCGCGTGGTCCACGAGAACAGCATTGAGGATAGCCGCAGACTTCAAACCGAGATACGGTCCCTCCGCCGCTGGATGATGGCTATGGCAATCGCTATCGTCGTGCTGCTCTTGGCCACGTCCGGGATGGTTGGCTTCCTGGTAGCCCATCGGTAGTCATCGGCGTCCGTGGCCGTCCCATCTCCGGTTGTTTGCTGGGTCGTAATATTTTTCGATGACACGAATTCGATTTATCGAACCGTGCAATTTGTACCCGATCGCTGTACCGTTTCTGTTGCCAGTCGTATAAATCCGGGACTAGGATACGAGACGGTTCGGTGCAGTCCGCTTCTAGGACGTGCCAGATCTCCCCTACGAAGTCGTTCCAGGCCTCACGATAGCAAAGAAAAGCTGGCGACTTCCTTCGTCAGCGTGTGCGGAGTGACTCTCTATGGCATGGTATGCCTATTGTATTAGTGAAAAGCAGGCGTTTCCTGAACTTAGCCGCCACCGAAAACCCATTCCAATGGAATCGGTGATGGGAATCTCAGGAAATCAGATCTTCCTCTATCCAGCCAGTGATTTAGCCGTTATCGTCAGCGAACATCATCCCTCAGAAAATCTGGACCAAAAGGCAGCCGTAGAGCACGCACGTGTGATCAGCGACTGTTTCAAACTTTCCACCGTGCTCCCCTTCCGCTTTGGTACCGTTTTCGCGGATGATGAAGCCCTTAGAAAATCAATTCGCTCCAATCAGCGGCAGTTTCTTGCCAACGTTGAGCGTTTGCGCGGTAAGGCAGAGATGCACCTGAAGGTGCTTCTGGACGACTGCTGCCGCGAGCAGGGCACCCCCGTTCCCCTGGACCGGGTGGGTAAAGAATACCTGTCTAGTTTGCGGGAGAATGCTACCCGCCAACGCGAGCGGCAGACCAAGGCGCGGGCCGTTTCGGTGCAGATGCACCGCATGTTCAGCCCGCTCGATGAAGAGATCAGTTGCCGGAGGATGGATTCCGGCAAAATGCTGCTCGACATCGCTCACCTCATCGATCACAAGGGTATCGAGCGCTATCAGAACAAGTACTCGAGTGCCAGCCAGCAGCTGAAGGATTGCCACATGCAACTCTCCGGACCCTGGCCGCCCTATCACTTCGTGCAGCGGTTGACTCGTCCGGTGCATGTCCATGCGGTACCTGCATAAGGACGACTGAAAGTCACAGACAAAGCCCTGGCAATCGCCGGGGTTTTGTTTTTTGCGCTTGAACCTGAGTCCAAAACATTTCCACGACGGGTCCGCAGAACCACAGATCCCTCGGCTTCGCTCGGGATGACAAAGGGAAGGGCGACACGTCCATTCAAACCAGCTGCTGAACGGCTTTCGTCGAGTAATCGCTAAACAGGGAAGCGTTGCTCTCCCCTTTGTCATCCCGAGCGAAGCCGAGGGATCTGCGGTTCTACGGACTCGTCGTGGAAATGTTTTTCGGCTAGACCACTTTATTAGCGGCGGGAAGGTCTTTTCTTCGGCTCAGGACAAAGCTGTCGTGGGAACGGCGGTCAGCCGATGCGTGGTCGATCTTGCGCCAGAAGGCCACGAAGTAATCCACTGCCGAAATAATCGACACCAGGACCATGAAATAGATGGCCGCGATCGCAATCCACTCCACCGGCAAAATAAACCAGCCGAAGTGCCACGCGTACCATCCATGGGCCAGAATCACCGCCACCACGGAAACGATCTGGATCACCGTTTTCAGCTTGGCCAAATCGCTGGCCTCGATGGTGAAGCCTTCCGAACTGGCGATCGAGCGCAAGCCACTGACTAAAAACTCGCGTCCAATCACCAGCACCGCTACCCAGGCTTTCATCAGGTGAGGGTTGAACTGCACCAGGCATACGTACGCCGCGGTGATCATCAGCTTGTCAGCCAACGGGTCGAGCAACATGCCCATGGTGGTGATTTGACCGCGTTTGCGCGCCAGATAGCCGTCTACCCCGTCGGTGATCGACGCCAGGATGAATAGCAGGGAAGCGGCTATCTCCTGCTCCCCATGGCCGCGATAGGGAAAATAACTCGAAAGCATCCAGATGAGCAGGGGAATGCAACAGATGCGGCTCATCGTGATGGAGTTTGGCAGGTTCACGAGTCGACTCGGCTGTTGAGGGAAGAGGTCTAGGTTCGGCCCCTCCCTTAATTATGCACCAGGCGCCAAGGCTTGGCTTGGCGCCCTGTGCATCGCGTTACTTTAGTCTGACTCAGGCGTAAATACCGCGTTGCTTGATCGTGAACGCCACCCGATCGATGGCCAGCATATAGGCAGCAATGCGATTGTTCACCGCGTGCGCTTCTGAGTAGCGAACCACGTCGCCAAAACTCTCCGACAGGATGCTTTCCAACTGCTCGTTGACCACCGCTTCCTTCCAGAAATAACCCTGGCGATCCTGCACCCATTCAAAATACGAGGCGGTGACCCCGCCGGAATTGGCCAGGATGTCGGGAACAATGAAAATCTTCTTGTCCGCCAGGATCTCGTCGGCAACCGCGGTCGTAGGGCCGTTGGCGCCTTCGCAAACGATGCGCGCCTTGATGCGGTCGGCATTACGGCTGGTGATGACGTTTTCTGTAGCCGCGGGGATGAGAATCTCACAATCGGAAAGCAGCAACTCGGAGGAATCGACCGGCTCTGCGCCCCGGAAGCCCAGCACTGTTCCATTGCGCTGGCGATACTCGAGCAGCAGGTGAATGTCGATTCCGTTGCTGTTGTAGAGGCCGCCGTCGTATTCGGCGATGCCGATGATCTTGTAGCCCTTTTCCATCATCAGTTTGGCGGCGTTAGAGCCCACGTTGCCGAAGCCCTGGATCACCACCCGGCAACCCTCGCGCTGCATATTCAGGTAGCGCAGAGCCTCGTCGCACATCACCCCGATACCACGGCCCGTAGCCTCACGCCGGCCGCGAGAACCGCCAATGTTGAGCGGCTTTCCTGTAACCACAGCGGTGACCGTCTGGCGCATGTGCATGGAGTAGGTATCCATGATCCATGCCATCGTCTGCTCATTGGTGTTGATGTCAGGCGCAGGAACGTCCTTTTCCGGCCCGAGAAACTCGATCAGCTCCGAGGTGTAGCGGCGCGTCATGCGCTCCAGTTCGCCGATGGACATTTTCTTGGGGTCGCAGATCACGCCCCCCTTGGCCCCGCCAAACGGGATGTTGACCACGGCGCACTTCCAGGTCATCCAGCTGGCCAGCGCGCGAACCTCATCGAGGGTTACATCGGGGGAGTAGCGGATGCCCCCCTTGCCCGGACCGCGGGCAATCGAATGCTGCACCCGAAAACCGGTGAATACCTCAATCGTTCCGTTGTCCATCATCACCGGGATGTGCACGATGATTTCGCGTGCGGGGTAGCGCAATACTTTCCATAGCCCTTCATCCAGGTTGAGTTTCTTTGCAGCAAAGTCAAATCGGGCAGCCTGGGCTTCCCAGGGATTGATTTCCTGCTCGAGCGTTACGGTTGGCATAGCCCCTTCTCCAAACATGAACTGCCGATGGCAGTCCGACAAGTCCCGCCGCGGTTGAGCCGTTCGCGCCCGGGCGGGACGGCGCAGGCGCTTCGACGGGGCGAAATCGAACCTAAAGATTTCTGCACGATTTTCGCTTCCCGGCGAGCCCTACGCGCACTTTTCGCGCCCACTTGGCCGGAACTCTTACTCGTACTAACCCCAAACCTACCGAGTATATGCGCGCCCGAGAAACCCCGGCAAGCGGCCCCAGTGCTTTGGATGCGCACTCGGGGGAATCCTCTCCTCTTTACCTGCTTGTCGCTATGGCCATTTAGTATGAGCAGGATGCCGGTAGACACTACCATTGCCCCTTCCCGTGCCGAATTCCTCCAGCTGGCGGCGACGCATAGCCTGGTACCGGTCTACCGTACGCTCACGGCCGACCTCGAAACCCCCGTTTCCGCCTTTTTGCGTGTGGCTTCCGATGAGCCCCAGTCCTTCCTGCTGGAATCGGTGGAGGGCGGAGAGAAGGTAGGTCGCTATACCTTTATCGGCATCCGGCCCTATCGGACGATTCTGTCTCGCGGAAGCTCCATCGTTATCAAAGAGCGGGGAAAGAGCAGAACCCTGCAAGGGGATGTCTTCGCCCTCCTGAAAGAGCTGTTGGCGGGGCAAAAACCGGCGCATATCGCTGGCCTGGCGCCGTTTACCAGTGGGGCGGTCGGCTTCTTCGCCTACGACGTCGTGCGGCAACTAGAACGCCTGCCTTCATTGGCCAAAGACGACCTCGGGGTCCCGGATGCCTGCCTGATGTTCTTTGACGAGGTGCTGGCATTCGACCATGTGCGTAAACAGATCCAGCTGATCGTGACCGCCGATCTTGGACGGCAGAAGCCCTCTGCCGCCTATGCCGATGCGAAGAAGCGGCTGGGCCGGCTGGAGAAGCGCCTGGCCAGGCCCATCCCGAAGCCCCGCCATGCTCCTCCGAAGGGCAAGCTTTCTGTCACCAGCCACACCCTCAAGAAAGACTTTCTGGCCTCGGTTGCCAGGATCAAGGAGTACATTACCGCCGGCGACATCTTCCAGGCTGTGCTGTCGCAGCGCTTTGAAGTAAAGCCGGGAGTGGATCCGTTCTCTGTTTACCGCGCTCTGCGCATCGTCAACCCCTCGCCTTATTTGTATTTCCTGCGCTTTGATCTGGATAAGGCTTCCACCTGCCTGGTGGGCTCGTCTCCCGAATTGCTGGTACGGGTTCAAGGGCGCCATGTCGAGTACCGGCCCATTGCGGGAACCCGCCCGCGCGCAGCCAACGAGGAAGAAGATCTCCGTGTAGAGCGGGAGTTGTTGGCTAACGAGAAGGAACGTGCTGAGCACGTGATGCTGGTCGACCTGGGACGCAACGATATCGGCAAGGTGTGTGAGTTCGGCTCGGTGCGGGTCAAGAGCCTGATGCATGTGGAACGCTACTCCCACGTGATGCACCTGGTCAGCTCTCTGGAGGGTCAGCTCAAGGAAGGGCTCTCGGCCGTGGACGCCTTCTGCTCCTGCTTCCCCGCGGGAACCTTGAGCGGCGCACCCAAGATACGCGCGATGGAGATTATCGAGGAACTGGAGCCGACGCGCCGCGGCATTTACGGGGGCAGTGTTTTCTACGCTGACTTCTCCGGAAATTTTGATTCATGCATTGCCATCCGCAGCATGCTGCTCAAAGGAGAACAGGGCTACATTCAAGCCGGCGGCGGAATTGTGGCTGATTCGATTCCGGAAGAAGAGTATGAGGAGTCAGTGAACAAGGCGAAAGCCGTCGTGCGGGCTGTCGAGAGAGCGCGAGCGGTTGCGTCCGGCAAAGAACGGTAGATGCCTCGGAATTTCTCTGTCCCCGCAAGACTAGTCCCGTAGGGACGTCTGAAAGTAGCCCAGGACGCAGTCCTGGGTTAGGAATGCGCCATCGGGCAGTCCCGAAGGGACGGCTGAGAATTCGGAGCCGGGGCTCAGCTGTCCCTCACGGGACTGCCCAGCTTGCTTATCATTACCCAGGACTGCGTCCTGGGCTACTTTCAGACGTCCCTACGGGACTAGTCTTGCGGGGACACAGGCAATCCGGGATAGTTGCTTGCTCTACACTGTTGATAGTGGCGCGTATGGTCTTCGTTCTCGACAACTACGATTCGTTTACCTACAACCTGGTGCAGTACATGGGTGAGTTGGGGGCGGAGATGATCATCAGCCGCAACGACCAGATGACGGTCGAACAGATTGACGATCTCAAGCCCGAGCGCATTGTCCTTTCTCCCGGCCCATGCACCCCGCAGGAAGCCGGCGTCAGCATCCCCCTCATCCGCCATTTTGCCGGCAAAGTGCCGATCCTCGGTGTTTGCCTCGGTCATCAGGCGATCGGAGCGGCCTTCGGCGGGAACGTGGTTCGCGCTCCCCAGCTGATGCATGGCAAGACCAGCCCGGTGGAACACGACGGACGCAATCTCTTCGCCGGTCTTCCCAGCCCCATGACCTGTACGCGCTATCACTCACTGATAGTGAGCGAGGAGGGTCTGCCGGAAGAACTCGAAGTCAGCGCACGGGTGCAAAACGGGCACGGCAATGGCACGATCATGGGCCTGCGCCATCGCCGCTATCCCATCGAGGGGGTCCAGTTTCACCCCGAGAGCGTGCTCACCTCAGATGGCAAGAACCTGATCAAAAATTTTCTCTCTCTGTGATGCGATTTCTTCCGATCTGCCTGCTTGCGTTAGGAGTGCCGCTGCTGTCGGCGCAGCAGCCCATCGGTCGTACTTCGGCTACGGAGGTGCAAGTCTCCGGCGCCGTCGACATTTCCCATGGTGAGACGCTGCTGGGCAACGGCAGCGAGATTACCGCTGGAAACCAGGCAGTGAACATTACCCTGCAGCGCGGCGGTTCCTTGCGCCTGTGTTCGACCAGCAGCGTTCATCTTTCGAAAGACCGCTCGGTCGACGACCCGGCGAGCAGCGCTCTCATGATGGCGCTTGACCGGGGCGCTATCGAGGCCAGCTACGACGTGGGCAAATATTCCGATGTGCTGCTCACCCCCGACCTGCGCATCCTCATCTCCGGTCCGGGACAGGCCAACCTGAGCATCCGGGTAAATACCAAGGGCGACACCTGCGTCGACAATCATGGTGCGAACGCGCCGTACATAACGGTTACCAGCCAACTGGAAGGCGGGGCCTACCGGGTGTTGCCGGATCAGCGGGTTAACTTCGAGCACGGTAGCCTGCGCGAGGTGGTGGATCATGAACCGGAACCTTGCGGGTGCCCAACGATGCCGTCGATTTCCGTGGCCGGTGCCGGAACCCCATCCGCCAATCCCGCGGCCCCGGGACATCCGGTCGGTGGCCCTTCCTCCACTCCCGCAGATACAGCTTTCCCCATAGCGGAAAGCGAGGGACTGGCGGCGCCCCCCGTTCCGCGTAACGTGCCTGAAGCTCCGCCTGGGGAGACGCATGCCCAGGTGACGGTTCCCCTGACCTATAACGGAGAGAATCCTGCGCCCGCTCCTTCTGCGCCACCCGCTCCTGTGTCCCCTCCCGCTGCCGTCGTACCCGCTCCGCAGCCTGCCCCTGCGCCAGAAGTCGCGTCCGCGCCCGTAGCCCCGGCAGCGGCCACAAACACAGGAGGGGGCGGCGTCTTCCATCGCCTCGGTCACTTCTTTGCCAGAATCTTCGGCAAGTAAAGAAGGGGCTACAATCGACCTTTGAGCGGTCACAACAATTCAGCAAGATAATGAAGGAGTTTTTCTTTTATGGCGATTCCTGCCACACAGATGCGTCCGGGCATGATCATCAAGCACAATAACGAGCTGCACACGGTCTTCAGCGTGGAGCATCGCACCCCTGGCAATCTGCGCGCATTCATCCAGGCCAAGCTCCGCAACCTGCGTACCGGCGCTATGTTCGAACACCGCTTCCGGTCTCCGGACCCCATCGACCGTGTCATCGTCGACGAAGTTCCCATGGATTTTCTGTACGCGGACGGCGACGACTACTACTTCATGAACACCGAAAACTATGAACAGACCAACCTGAAAGGCAGCACTCTGGGCGATGCGATCGAGTACCTCATTCCGAATCTCCAGATCAAGGTGTCGTTCTTTGACGGCGTCCCGGTTGGTATCGAATTGCCTGGGACAGTGGAGATGACCGTGGTCGAAACCGAGCCGGGACTCAAGTCGGCAACCGCGTCTTCTGTCACCAAGCCGGCGAAACTCGAGACAGGCCTGGTCGTCCAGGTGCCCCCGTTCATTAACGAAGGGGAAAAGATTCGCGTCGACACGGCCGAAGGCGCGTACCTGTCGAGAGCATAGAGAAGGGAAAAGAAAGATATGGTGCGCCACTACATCGTCAAAGGCCGTGTGCAGGGAGTTGGGTTTCGTTGGCTCGTCCATCGGGAAGCAGGTGCTCGCGGATTGAAGGGTTGGGTTCGCAATACCGACGGGGGAGAGGTCGAGATCATGGTTGCTGGCAGCGAAGAAAAGCTGGCCGAACTTCGCGCCGTGCTGGAACAGGGCTCGCGCGGAAGCCGCGTGGATGCTGTACACGAGAGACATATGGAGGACGCGATGGGCGAAGGCCTGGAATCGTTCCAGATTGAAGGAGCCTGGTAGCTACGCATGACTCACCCTCCGATTAACTGTGAGCCTCTGAAATCTCTTATCCGGACCATTCCGAACTTTCCCAAGCCGGGTATTCTGTTCTACGACATCACGACCCTGCTCAAAGACAAGAAGGGTTACGCAACCCTGGTGGACGCGCTGGCCGCGCACTACATCGGCTTCGAGGATGTGGACCTGGTCCTGGGCATCGAGGCGCGGGGATTCATCTTTGGGCCGGCCCTCGCCTACCGTTTGAATGCCGGGTTCGTGCCGGTGCGCAAACCGGATAAGCTGCCCGCACCGACCGCGCGCGTCACCTACGATCTGGAATACGGAACCGATGCGCTCGAAATCCATCTGGACGCTATCGAGCCAGGGCAGAATGTTTTAATTGTGGATGATCTACTGGCCACCGGGGGAACGATGGAAGCAACCGTAAAGCTGGTTCGTCAGCTCGGCGCCAGGATTGTCGGCCTGGCTTTCGCCGTCGAACTCGACTTTCTCCACGGACGCGACCGGTTCAAAGAGTATGACGTCTTCAGCCTGTTGCACTACAGCGAGTAGGCTGCTGGTTACACGACCCTGCGACCGCTGAACAGGTGAATCACCAGGGCCACCGCCGCAACGATGAGCAGGATGTGCAGAGCAAACGCGGCAATGTGAAAGAGCAGAAAGCCGCCGACCCAGAGCAGGATAAGAATAACCGCGAGCGCCAGCCACATTGCCCGTCCACCTTGCGGACAGTATCTCATCTATGAGGAGAACAACGACCATGGTTCTGCGCACATCGATAACAACGTGGTTGATGTTGGCTCCCCTCGCCCTTGCCGCAGCGCCGGCCCCACCCGCGGGCCTGACCGCTCTGACCCATGTGCGGGTGATCGACGGCACCGGCGGTACTCCTCTGGAAGATGCGACGGTGCTGATCGAGGGCAATCACATCCTGTCTATTCGGCCGGGGACTGCTGCGGTTCCTGCCGCGGCGAAAGTGCTCGATCTCCACGGCGATACGGTCATACCAGGTCTGATCAATGCGCACGGTCATCTGGCCCTGCTTGCGGATGGCCAGAACTCAGCCACTTCTTACACCGCGGAAAACGTGCTTGCCGAGCTGCGCCAGTACGAGAGCTACGGCGTGACCTCGATGTTATCGCTGGGGCTCAATCGCGACCTTCTCTACCAGATTCGCGAGCAGCAACGGCAGGGCACACTGGATGGCGCGACGGTCTTTACCGCAGACCGCGGTATGGGTGTTCCGGACGCCGCTCCGGGTTTGCCCGCTGCCGCCGATCAAATTTACCGGCCGGCAACGCCGCAGGAAGCTCGCGCGGACGTGGATGCAATGGCCACGCGGCACGCCGACATCGTGAAAGTTTGGGTCGACAGTGTTAGCGGAACCAAACCCGCCATGTCTCCCGAGATCTACCGGGCGGTGATTGAGGAAGCGCACAAGCACCATCTCCACGTGGCGGCGCACGTCTATTATCTGGCTGACGCCAAATCATTGGTCAGCGCCGGGGTGGATGTGCTGGCCCACAGCGTGCGCGACAAGCCGATTGACCAGGAGTTGATTGCCGCGATGAAGCGACGTGGTGTCTGGTACATACCCACCTTCACCGTCGACGAATCGTTCTACATTTATGCCCAGCACCCAGGGTTCATGCAGCTTGATTTCTTCAAGGACGCTCTTCCGCCTTCGGTTCTGACGATGCTGACCAGCGATGCATATAGCCAGAAAGTAAACCAGGATCCGAAGACCGAGCAGCACAAGGCGGACTTTGCCATGGATCGGGTAAACATGAAGGCAGTCTACGATGCCGGCATTCGCGTTGGTTTTGGAACCGACTCAGGCGCTTACGCGACCCGGATTCCGGGATTCTCTGAGCACAGGGAACTGGAAGACATGGTTCAGGCAGGGCTTACCCCGATGCAGGCCATCGTGTGCGCGACCCAAAACAACGCTGCTTTGCTGGGCATCGAGGCAACCAGGGGTACGCTGCGCCCAGGCAAACGCGCGGACCTGATCGTGCTGGCGGCCAATCCTCTGGATGACATCACCAACACCCGATCGATTGTGACTATTTTCCACGATGGGCGGACGGTCGCCCCGCGGGTACCGGTTGTGATGGCCAAGTAGCCACGCGTTTGAATTTTTCTCAGCAGCGAGATATGGGGCACCCCGTGCTCCGTTGCCCAGAAAAGATCTTTGAATGAGACTTTTCTAGCGCTCCGTTGCCGGAGAGATTCTTCGGCTGATGCTTTTCTAGTGCTTCGGTTTTCTGGCGGCAGGACCCGCTTCGCGTACTCCTGGGGGCGCTTCGAATTTGGCGAAATTCTTCTCGAACTTTTCCGCCAGCATCACCGCCTGCACATCGTAAGCTCTCGGATCCTTCCAGGCGTTGCGCGGGTTCAGCAATTCCGCAGGCACGTCAGGGCAGCTCACCGGGATGCTTAAACCAAATGCAGGCTCCGTTACGAACTCTACGTCGTTCAGGCGGCCATCCAATGCGGCATTCACCATCGCGCGCGTGTATTTCAAGCTCATCCGCTCCCCGGTGCCGAAGGCGCCGCCGGTCCAGCCGGTATTTACCAGCCAGCACTGCGCATTATGTTGACGCAGCCGCTCGCCCAGCATCTTTGCATAAACCGCCGGAGCCAATGGAATAAAGGGCGAGGCAAAGCAGGTGGAAAATTCCGGTACCGGTTCGCTGCCTAGTCCCGCTTCAGTACCCGCCAATTTCGCGGTGTATCCGGAAAGGAAGTGGTACATAGCCTGTGCCGGGTTCAACCTTGCGATTGGCGGCAGCACTCCAAACGCATCTGCAGCCAGAAACAGCACATGGCTGGGATGACCACCCACGCCAGGAATCACCGCCTTGTCGATGTACTCCACCGGGTACGCAGCGCGGGTATTTTCGGTGTAGCGGATGTCGAAATAATCCGGGGTACCGGTTCTGCTGTCGATCACCACATTTTCAAGCACCGCCCCGAAGCGGATCGCATGATAGATCTGCGGCTCTTTTTCCGGCGATAGATCGACGCACTTGGCGTAGCAGCCGCCTTCCACATTGAAGATGCCACTCCCGCTCCAGCCGTGTTCGTCGTCACCGATCAGTCGCCGTTGCGGATCAGCGGAGAGCGTTGTTTTACCGGTGCCGGAAAGTCCGAAGAACAGCGCCGTGTCCCCGGCCTTGCCCAGGTTCGCGGAGCAGTGCATGGGGAAGACATCGCGGGCGGGGAGGAGAAAGTTCATCACTCCGAAAATCGACTTCTTCATCTCGCCGGCATATTTCGTGCCCCCGATGAGAATGATGCGACGGGTGAAATCGGTAATGATGAAAGTGCCGGAATGGGTGCCGTCACGTTGCGGCACAGCCTCGAACTCCGGGGCGGCAATCACGGTAAATTCAGGTTTATGGCTTGCCAGCTGATCGAGCGGCACGCGAACGAACAACTGCTTCACAAAGAGTGCGTGCCATGCATACTCGGCGATGATCTGAACCGGAAGCCGGTAATGTTCGTCTGCGCCGGCGAATAGATCGAGAACGTACAAGGTCGCGTTCTCGCATGTGGTCAACGACCCGGGCCAGAAGGGCTTCAAATTGAGCCGGATCGAACGGCTGGTTTACCTTGCCCCAATCCACGGTATCGCTGGTGATGGCATCCCGCACGATGAACTTATCTCGCGGGGAGCGTCCGGTTCGTGCGCCGGTGAGCGCCACCAGGGCTCCGTTATCGGCCAGGCTGGCCTCACCCCGGGCAATGGCCGCTTCCACCAACTGCGGGGTGGAGAGGTTCCGGTGGACGTGCGCACCCTCCACCAACTTTCCTGTTGTGGTTGCCTTGACTGAATCCACTCGGCTCCTCCCACCGCTTAGGTATGCACGAGTGTACCCAAGCCCAATCATTGGGGCAACGCCTCTTTGAGTGGATTTACCCAATGATCGTTGCGCTGTGCCCAAGGAAGGCACGGCTTTGCGGCAGCGCTGGAAGGGCTGCGGGATGGCCTAGACGCGGGGCATGACAGGCAATTCGGGGAGCAGGCTGGAGTGCCCCGCCTCCGCCATGACCGCCTCAACCTGTTCCAGGACCTCGTCGACGCTCATGGTGTACATTTCACGCCCGTTGTCATAGCCGTTCTCTGCTGCCTGCTTCAGGTAGCGGCCCGCCACCTGCGCTGCCAACCGGTCGGTAATAACGTGGCCGGACCGCTTTTTTTGCAGAACCCAGGCGTCCGCCGGCATCGCGATCCAGACCGGCTTGCCGTTGACTTCAAAGCGGACATCGACCGCGTCCGCGTGGCGGGTGGCGATTGCGACCACATTCGCCGTCCACCGGCAGTGCAGGTCCTCTTTGGTCCAGTGGTCGGTTACATGAAAATCTTCGTACATAATTACTAGCCTAGAGCATTTTCTTCCCGGCCGGGTGCCTTCTTTGGCACTCCAAGGACGAAAGAAATTCGAAAAAAATATAAAAAGAAAGAGAATTTCACCGGTAATCTGCGTCCAATTAGCCGACACTAGAACGACATTTTGACCGTGTCGAGGAGCAACGAAAACAGTGGTACATAATCCAGAAACAATACAGAAATTCGAACAAACCCTTCGCCGGCAGGAAAAGCAGTTAGAGCACTCTATGCTTTCGGCGGTGGAACAGGGCCGCGAAGTTGCAGCAGACAGTGCACTGGACGCTGCCGATCAGGCCGTACAGTCGTACCAGAAGGAAATGCTCTTCAGCCAGGGCACCAGCGGGCACGAGCAGCTTGCGCTGGTCCGCCTGGCCTTGAAACGGCTGGATGAGGGCACCTATGGAGAGTGCATGCACTGTGGCAAGACCATCGGCCTGAAGCGGCTGGAAGCGCTTCCGTGGACACCCTACTGCATCGACTGCCGGGAGAAGATCGAAAGCGGCGAAATCGAAGATCCCGTCGCTGCTGCCTGAGTCCGGCCGCTTCAACGCGCCCATCTCCGTTTGACCCGCAAACCTCGGCGCTGCTAAACTTTAGAAGCCTTCGCAGACGGTAAAAGGCGGTAGCTGCCGGATCCCGGCGGCGCCGCTCGGCAGGAAACCCGGGAGACTGCGACCCCTCCTCCAGATAGGCTTCTGAAGGAAATTAGTGGATACACAGACACGTCACGCGCTCAAACAGGACCGCTTGGTCGAAGCGACCAAGACCGGTGTTGGCTGGTTTCAGGAAAATCGATCGCGCGTCATTCAAGCCAGTGTGGCCTTGGTCGTCTTGATCGCCATTGTGGTGGCCGCATTGGTGGTTTACAGCAAACGCTCGGCGGCCGCTGATCTGGCTTTCGGCGAGGCCATGGACACCTACAACGCTCCCCTGGCCCAGCCGGGGCAGCCGCCCACGCCCGGGGAGAAGACCTTTCCCAGCGCCGACCGCACGGGCCACTTTGGCCAACCAGCAGTTCGTGCAGCTCGCAAATCAATACGGGTTTTTTGAGGCGGGCAAGACCGCCCGGTACTTCGCCGGATTGACTGCGATCGATCTGCGGTCAGACAGGGGCAGCAGAAACCAATCTGAAGCAGGTCGCGGATGGACATGATGCGGCGCTTGGCGTCGCTGGCCAAACTGGCGCTGGCCAATTTGTACCAGCAACTGAATCGCAGCAGCGAAGCGGTCGTGCTTTACAACCAGCTGATCGCGAAACCAACCAGCACGGTGCCGGCAGATGCGGCGCGGTTGCAATTGGCGGCGTTATACGAAAAGACCAATCCCGCCGAGGCAAATAAAATCTACGCCCAGCTAAAAGCTCAAAGACCGCCGCCGGCCAAATCGCCACGCAAAAACTCCAGCAAAAATAGCGGACTGTCGGGCTCCGTCGGAAAACATTCCCGCGACGAGTCCGCGAAACCGCAGATCCCTCGGCTTCGCTCGGGATGAGAAAGGCGGACTGGCGGTGGTTCCATTAGCAAGCTGCTGCCGAATGCAGACCCATTTTTCATCCCTTTGCGGCCCACCTACGGTGACGAAAAGCGCCTTCCGTTTGGCAATCGCTTTCCGTGGAAGTGTCGCCGTTCCCTTTGTCATCCCGAGCGAAGCACGAGCGGATCTTCGGTTGCGCGGACTCGTCGTGGAAATGTTTTTCGCGCAAGAGCATAACGCACCGGATATTCAGTGCGTGCCGTTGCTCCTGGTTGCTGCACGGCGTCAGTCTGGAATTTGCGATATTGGTCGAAGCGAACATCGATGTCGGCGCGGAAGCCCGCCACCAGAAAGGCCCGGGCCTGCAGATGCAAGGCAATCGCCGTCGGCAGCCACGCCTCGTTGCGAATCAGCGCCTGATCGAAGACCACGTTGCTGCCCTTGGCGACCGACGCCAGCAGCCCGAAGCCCACATGGTAGTTGTCATCGAGGGTCGCGCTCATGCGCGAGACCTCATGGTCTGCCTCATCAATCCAGATCGTGCCGCTCACTTTCTTGAGCGCATCTTCGTCCCGGCCATGGGTCTTGGCATGTTCATCGCCGGCGAAGTCGAAGACGATCGTATCGCGCCCGTTCAGGCTGAACACGGCGAGGCCTGGAAAAGGTAACAATCTGTAGCAGGCGCGCGACGGTGATTTCATCTTTGTCAGGATCGCTGTAGCCCGGCTGCGAGATCTTGAGGACTTCCTTATTGACCCGGTCCTGTTCCTTGCGCGCCTGGTCCGGGGTCAGATCCTTGCCATCTTTGCGAACCAGTTTTTGCACCTGATGGCCGTTCACGAAGAAGACCTCGTGTTCTTCTGTTTCCACCTTTTTCGTGTTCCCGCTTGCTGTCCAGTTGGCGGACGGTCTGCACCGCGCGGAAGGTATAGTTTTCGCGCATTTTGTCCAATTGCTTCTGGTGCGCCTCAACCTCCCGCAGCATGGTTGCCGCATCCGGTAAGAGCTGCGGCGGGGTCACTGGCGGCGACGGCAGGCTGCGGACGAAGCCGTCGCCAGCGAAAACAGCAGAGCGCCGGCTCGTAAGCCACAGGCGAAAGCAGAGACATCTTGCCTCTTACTGCTCATCTTAGCGTAGGCTGTTACCACTGAATTCCCTCTCAGAATTGCGGGTTGCTGGTCGAAAGGAAATCAAACGATGGTGAATTTGCTCTTGAAGTGGATTCTGGGTGCCTTGGCTCTTTTGGCGGTGACGTATATCGTGCCCGGGTTCCGGGTGGTCAGCTTGCCCTCCGCGCTGGTGGCGGTCCTGGTGATCGGCTTTCTGAACATGACGTTGGGGCTGATATTGAAGGTGGTGACCTTTCCCTTCGCCATTCTCACCCTGGGGCTGCTCTTCCTGGTAATCAACGCGTTCATGCTCATGCTGGCGAGCAAGATCACTCCGGGCCTGCAAATCGCGAGCTTCGGCGCCGCCTTTATTGGAGCGGTGGTGCTGGCGGTGGTTCACGTCATGATCGAAGCGGTGCTTTAGAGCCTTGTCACTGAGTCGAGTGAGCGAACAGGAGCAGGGAAGGGAGTGTGGGGTGCGGCAACCCCGCGCGGTAGAGGGGCCGGGTCCGTTAGGAGCAGGGCACGGCCCGGCCCGATCTGGACCGGCCGCGTCCCTGGTTAACCGGCGTGGGCTGCACGGGAACCGGCTCTACGGGTACATGAACCGCTGAAGCAGCCCCAAACCCTCCCGGCGCAGGGGCAGCCACTCGTGGCGCGTCGACCGCCGGCGTGATCTGGGCGCGGCATGGGGGTGAAACACCAGGCTGCGCAGAGCCGGATTCAGCGCCACGGCGGACAGGGCAACGCTCGCTGCCAGAGCGCAGGCGGCCAGGCGTCTGGATCATGGAGCTGGAAAAGCGGCTGCGTGGGATCTGCAGACGGAGGTTTACGCGCCTCTTCAAACCGGGTGGGGGCTCGGCACTTCCCAGCCGACGCAGGGTCTCGTCGATTTCCGACTGTATGGTCATTGCAAGCTTCCTTCCTGCTCCAGCAAGGCTGCAAGCGCGTGCCGCGCACGGTACAGCCGGGAGCGGATGGTCGATTCGGTTGTCTTGAGGACCAGGGCAATCTCGACCGTCGACAGCTCCTTGACCGCAGAAAGCAGCAATACCTCGCGCTCCCTTGCCGGCAGAGTGTCGATGAGACCGAAGAATCCGGGCATGGCGCTGGGCGGTGATCACCATCTTTTCCGCACTCAGCTCGCCCGTCGGCAGAACCCGCGCCAGGTCTTCAAAATCATCGGCTTGGGCCGCGTTTTGGCGCGCCGCTTGCGGTCGAGGACCAGGTTCCATGCAATGCGAACCAGCCAGACACGATAGTCACGCACTTCAGCCAGCTTGTTCCGGTGACGGAGAACGCGCAGAAAGGTCTCCTGCACCACATCTTCCGCATCGGCCGCGTTGCGCGTAACCGAATAGGCCACGCGGTAAAGCGTGGTCGAATACTCTTCTACCAGCGCGGTCACCTGGGCGTGCGCATCCTGCTCTGGTATGGCCACTCGCCTCGGCCTCCAGCCATCCGACGAATTGTCCTTCAACGGTTCCCATAGCTTCTTTTGGCGCCGTATGCTGAACGGAGAGACTGTCGTATATAGAGACGCATAATATACCTTTTCCGCTCGGCGTCCCCTGCCGGCACGGCTGCCGGTCGATTTCCTGGCTGACCGGAAATGCAAACGGCAGTCTATGATCATTCGTCATGTGCGCCCGCTCGCCACGATTTCGCGTTACCTGCTGGCGGTCTGCTGGCTCATTCCAGCCGCCTGCGCCCCCTGTTAGCCGCGGAGCGAGAGGTCGATCTGCCGGGTACCTATCAGGGCCATGCGCCGGCGGCCGATGCGGCGAAACGTGTCTTCACCCTCACACCTGGCTGCGGACGGCACGGCGATGCTTACCACGCTCTACATCGGCAAAGACGACGCGACCCAGCATGGCCGTTGGACGCAGAGCGGCAGCCAGGTTGTTCTTACTTTCGATGCGATCGGGCCCAAACCGGCCTCCCCGCCCCATAATCTTTCGTCATCGCGACCACCAACTCAGCCCTGTCCACTGGGATCCGAGCGAGTGGGGACGGACTGGCCCGCCCGTCCTTCACCGTTCCCGGGCAAGTCCAGGGCGGCCTCTGACGATGGGCGCTTTCTACAACATCATGCTGGGATATTTCTTCGGCTTCGCGCTGGGGGTTGGCTGCGCGCTGGCCGTCTTCTACGCCATCTATTCCGGCGGATACAGGAAGGCGGTTGAGCACTCGCTGCTGCAGCAAAAGCCGAAGCGCTACCTGGATGCGATGGCTGCGGCCGTGCGCCGGAAGCGGGACGCTAGGAATAGTTGATTTTCAACTGCTTCAACGAGGGCAGAAAGGCAGGGTGCACCTCGACCTTCAGTCGTCCTGCCTTGACTCCGGGATCGGCGCTGGCGATGGCCAACGCCTCTGCGGCGTTGCCGGCGGCGATGATCGAAATCCCGACCAACGGCCCGTCGTCGGTGATCGGCCCGGCCAGCAGATAGCGTCCAGCTTCGACCTGCTCCCGTATGAATGCCAGCTGGCGCGGCACCAGGTCGGCCGCCTCCGCGCCCTGGGTATCGTTCCACCGCTCACCCTTGAATAGAAAGGCAATGAAATAGGGCTCGACGTCACGAGGAATATCTCTTCATCCGCGGCTTTTCTTTGCGTGAGCTTCTTCCGTCATTTCTTCCGCCTCCAGCCTGCAATTGATGCGCTGCTTCGGTCTTGCCTTCCTTTTCAGCAGGGCGGCATGCTGGCGCAGAATGGTCCGCCGCTTCTTCTCCGCAGCGGGCGTCTCTCCGGTGGCGACGGCTTGCGGAAATTTTCCTCCGCCGCTCGATAGTCCCGATCGGCCTTATCGATCTGGCCCATTTGGTTGTAGATCATCGCCCGATGCCAATAGGCCGTGCTCCACTCCGGAGATCCGGGCTTGACTGCTTTGGGCACCAGCGCAACCTCCTGGTTGAACTCCTCCAGCGCCTCCTGCTTGTGGTCGAAGGCCGCAAGGGCAATGCCGTATTCATCGTGCGCCATCATCTTATCCACCAAACGCAACTGTGGAGGATACTGCTCGGCCAGATCGCGCTGCTGTTTGCAATAGTCCAGCGAGAGCGGATCCTGGGCGGTGAGCAGGTTGACACACTTCACCATCAATTTGCCTACCTGTTCGCTCAGCTGGTTGGCTTTGTCCTCATCGGTCATCGCTGGTGAGGTGGGCAGTGGGTTGCCGGGGGTGCCGCAGCATCCGGCTTGGCTGCGGCTTGTTCGCAAACAAGGATGGCTGGCCGGCCATCGTGAGCAGGGCCACGCAGCAGCAGATACAGACGCGCATAATACCCCCGTCTACAGACTTGATTATGCCGGAGGAATAACCGGGTGTGGGCCTCCCACGGCGTGCGGTTAATAGCACTATTGTGTAGCTAGGAGTTTTTGCGGCTTCGCCGTGCTTGCCCTGTCGCTTGAGCACATCCGCATGCTGCCCGCGCACCCGCTGGCGGAGTTGCCGGAAGTGCTCGGTCCGGGCCGCATCCCCGGCGGCTGCAGCCATCGCGCTGGTGAATGTATCCTCCGCTGTCTGCAGATCGCCGAGCTGCGTGATCCCATTGCTCCAGTTGCTGATAGGCAGTGGCCCGATGCCAGAAGGCGACTGCCCACTCCAGGCTATCCGGCTTCACGGTGCTTGCCGGCAGCAGCGCGATCTCACGGTCGAAAGGGTCCAGCGACTGTTTTGGCTGATGGGCGACGGCCAGCAGGGCAACGCCGTATTCATCGTCGGCCACGATCCGCGCCATGCGTTCGCTGGCCGGCCCGCTTTCGGCCTCATCGAGCTGTGCCTTGCAGGCCGCGACCGCTTTTGCGTCCCCTGCCTGCAACAACTGGGTGCAATCCTGTGCCTGGCCGGCCTCGGAGCCCGCCAGAACAGCGAGCCCCATGAATACCCCTGCGAAAAGTGGCAACCGCAATCTCCCCGGATAGAATAGCGTGAGGATGTCTGACCGGCTCTACTACGCTGATCCCTCGCTTTCCTCCTTTGATGCGCGTGTTTCCGACATACGCGAGGTTTCCCGGGCCCAGGGCCGTTCCCTGTGGCAGATCGCCCTGGATCGCAGCGCTTTTTATCCCACCAGCGGCGGCCAGCCGCACGACACCGGCCTGCTCACGGCTACTTCTTCCGGCGGAGCTCTGCTCGAGGCTCCGATCCTCGCGGTCGAGGAGGACGAGCAAGGCGAAGTGTGGCACACCACTCCGAAGCCGTTATCGGCCGGGACCGCAGTGCGCGGATATATCGACTGGAGCCGCCGCCGCGATCACATGCAACAACATTCGGGGCAGCATCTGCTTTCCGCGGTCCTTTATCGCCAGCTGGGTGCGGCGACGGTTTCGTTTCACCTGGGCGAGATGACCTCGACCATCGATCTTGCCCGTGAGGGTATTACCCAGGAGGAGTTGGAGCGGGTCGGAAGATGCGGTCAACGAGATCATCGCGGAAGATCGTCCGATTACCATGCGCACCATTCCGCGCGAGTGAAGCGGAGATGCTGCTCTCTGCCGGTACCCTCCATAAACTCCCAGATCGGGAAGGGGACATCCGGCTGATCGAGATCGACGAGATTGATCTCAACGCCTGCGGGGGCACCCATGTCCACTCCACCGGCCAGATGGGCGTGCTACTGATCCGGGGGACCGAGCGCATGCGGCAGGGGCTTCGGGTGGAGTTTGTCTGTGGTGTCCGCGCTGCAGTGATTGCCCGGCAGGATTTGGCAACGCTCACAGGAGCCGCCGTCGCGCTTTCGGTGGGGCGTTTGGACGTGGGAGAAGCGGTTGACCGGCTGTTGGCTGATGCCAAGGCGGCGAACAAGGCGCGGCAGAAGCTTACCGAGGAGCTGGCGACTCATCATGCTGCGAGCCTGCTGCTGGAGCATCCGCTGAAGGAGGGTCGCCGGGTGGTGAGGCGATCCTTTGCCGAACAGGATGCCGCTTACCTCAAATTGCTGGCGTCGCGGCTGGTCGCTTCGGCTCCGCGGACCTTTGCGCTGCTGGCTGCCACCGGGGAGGAGCCGGCCCGGGTGATCGTGGCGGCCAGTGCCGATTTGAAGATCGATTGCGGGACCGCGCTCCGCGAGGCTCTGGCGGCCTATGGTTTACGCGGCGGGGGATCAACCGGCATGGCGCAGGGCCAGATTCTCAATGCCCATTTGGATGCGCTTTTCAACGGGCTTGAGGACCGCGTGAAGAGCGTCTAAGCTGCTGGCTGCCGGCTTTCCGCATTTGCTTTGTTCACTGCTAAAATAGTGAGGTTGTTCCCACCTTGTGGGGCTATAGCTCAGCTGGGAGAGCGCCTCGTTCGCAACGAGGAGGTCAGCGGTTCGATCCCGCTTAGCTCCACCAATGAATCAACAGTTTGCCGCACACGGGGTGGATCAGCGGGCACTGTTGTGTCGTCGTTTCTGTCATAACCCTCTCTCCAGTCAGTAAAAGACCGATATCCGTCGCTTCGGGCGAGACTCGGATCGGGCCTTCGTCCGCTTCGGTCCGAACCACGGATGACTGGCGGGCTTCCCCGGATGCGCCGATAAGTCCGTCATAGGGTGACAGAGTCTCTGGTCCGATTACGTCCATGACCACCAGAAAGTGCGAAACGGCGTCCCTGTCGTGCACGCCGCAATCGTTCAAGCGGCGCCCAGGTGCGGCTCTCAGTCTTTTCGTGGCGGCCACGATCCTGTTGGCCGCTCACGCGACTCTCCTCGTCTTTGATCCGGGCGCGTTGTTCCTTTCCAACCTGTTCCTTCTCATGTATCCCCTTCTGGGGGTTACGACGTGCCTGCTTGGCGCCCATCGCGAATCTAAAGAGACCAGGCCGTTGTGGCTCTTATTCGGGTGCGGTTTGCTGGTCGCTGCGGTGGGTGAGCTTGGATTGACGTACGACGACTTCGGCACGCACGTACACACTTCGACCCAGGCTCTCAACTCCGACTTCTTCTTTTTTGCCTACGCAATTCCTATCATGCTGGCGATCTGCTCTCGAAGTACGGACGCCGGCCTGAAGAGCTTCGCATGGCTCGACGGGGCGCAAGCGCTTATTGCAGCGATGCTCGCCTACTTGCAGCTCTTCTCCGTATTGCCCTCGCATGCTCACCGCGAGGCGATCTCCGCGATCAATCTCATGTATTTGAACAATGCGGAGAATTTGGTTCTGGTCGGAGCAGTGACCCTGCGTTTCTTTTCCAATCAGAGCCCGGCAAGAAGACGCTTTTACCGGTTCCTCTCCCACTATCTATGGGCCAATGGGATCGTGGCTCTTGTCGTGGGCTCCTTCGAGCTGAAACACGGCTGGCATAACGGAGTGCAAGATGCCGCTTGGGGGATCCCTTACCTCGCTCTGATGGGCTCGATCGCCTTGCGAGACAAGACCCCGCTGGACAAGAGCGAACGGAACAGCGGGCAGCGGACCGCGGGACTGCTGATTGACAATCTCAGCCCGGTATTATTCACGCTGGGTATCGCGCTGATGGGGGTTGAGATTGCACCCGACCACCCATGGTTGGGATTTGTCTCCATTTCGGCCGCGGTGGCCATCTATGGAATTCGAGCGGCGATCCTGCAGGTGAGCTATGCCAGGTCGCAAGAGGAGCTGACCAGGGCGATGATCGCGACCGAGCAGGCGAGCCGTGCCAAAAGTCAATTCCTGGCAAACATGAGCCATGAAATACGTACGCCGATGAATGGCATTCTCGGGATGACTGAACTCGCTCTCAGCACAACTTTGAGTGAAGAGCAGCGCGACTTTCTGTTGACGGTGAAATCCTCGGCAGATCGCTTGTTGACCATCATTAATGAAATCCTCGATTTCTCGAAGATGGAAGCAGGAAAAACCGTTCTGGATTCGGTGGCTTTCGATTTGCCCACCGTGGTCAAGGATGTGTTGCGGAGCCTTGCCTTCCCTGCCCATCAGAAGGGTCTGGAACTCACCCTGCACATCGCGCCTGCTGTGCCTGCTGACCTGACGGGTGATCCGATTCGTCTTGGCCAGGTTTTGATCAATCTGGTTGGAAACGCGATCAAATTCACCGAGGAAGGGGAAGTCTGCGTGGATGTATCCGCGGAGGAAATTCGGAACGGCCGTGCGGTTCTGCAGTTCTCCGTTCGCGACACCGGGATCGGAATCGCACTGGACCAGCAGGTAGGACTCTTCCAGGAGTTCCAGCAGGCGCAAACTTCAGGCAAGCGGCTATACGGTGGTACCGGACTGGGCCTGGCCCTCTCCAAAAGCATTGTGACTTTGATGGGGGGCACGATCGGCCTCAAAAGCATGCCCGGGGAGGGCACAACTGTAAGCTTTAGTGCTCACTTTGACGTGTCGCCTGATTCGGGAGCAGCCCCGCCCATCCTGAGTGAAGCAGACCTGGAGGGATTGCCCACCCTGATCATTGATGACAATGCTACGAACCGAAGAATACTTTCCGAGCTCACTCGACAATGGAAGATGAAGCCGTACGTCTGCGATTCCGGAGAGTCCGGGCTTGCAGAACTCTCCAGAGCCGCCCGCGAGGGAACGCCCTACCGCCTGGTTCTGCTCGACGAACAGATGCCCGGGATCGATGGCCTGGAGGTGCTCGACCGCATTCGCCGAAACCCCGCGCTGCAAAGTGCAGTGATCATGATGTTGACCTCGAGCGATCAGGTCACGAGCGCAGAACGTTGCCGGCAGATGGGAGTGGAGACTTACCTGGTCAAACCCATTAGTTCTTCCGACCTGCTTAAATCCGTTCGTCTTGCGATCGGAGTGCATGCGCCGGCCAGTGCGAATGTCCTGCCAGCGGAAGGGATTTCCCCTGCGTCGCTATCGCTAAGGATCCTGCTGGCCGAAGATAACCTGGTGAATCAAAGAGTCGCCATGACGATGCTGGGCAAGATGGGACATCGGATCACGCTGGCAACCAATGGCCTGGAAGCCGTGGAGCAATGGAGGCAAGGTGATTTCGACCTGATCCTCATGGATGTGCAGATGCCAGGGATGACCGGCCTGCAGGCCACTACGCAAATCCGCCAGGAAGAGACGCCAGGGGCTCACATACCTATCGTTGCCATGACCGCATCCGCGATGAGCGAGGATCGGGACCGCTGCCTGGCGGCCGGCATGGATGATTTCATTTCCAAACCAGTGAGCTCCAAATCCATCGAGCAGGTGATTACCATTACATTTTCAACGAAAAGATAGGTGGTCGAGGACGAGGCGCAACCCAGAGCAAACCGACCACCTCATTCAGCACCTCGCCCTCACCGAAATTGCGCGTTCCCTCTGACTTGCGGATTGAACACAACAAAGCCCTGGCGATTATTGATATACAAAGCCTGGAAGAGCGCCGTCGGCAGCATCCCGTCACCAATTCTTTCCGCTGGCTCTTTGGCCAGCAGGGCTGCTGTCACATCATGGAGTCGCTGTGAGCCCACCGTAAGAACGCGGACCCGGCTTGTGTGTAGTTCCGCTTTCCCGCTGCTGGTCAATTCGAATCCGCTGTCCTGTTTCGGCAGATCGAGAGCTTGTACAGCTCGAGGCAGCAACACCAGAGAATTGGCTCCCGAATCCAGCAGCAACCGCAAGCCGGTGGTTCCCCGTGATTGCGCTTCGGAAGCGACCATCATCCGATTCTCCCGGGCGTCGATCGATACATGGTCCCCGTCAAGGGTGTCCTGGATTTCGCTGCCGAGCTCGATACGGATTACGTGCTTACGGTAATCGAGAAGGTAGTTGAAATGAGAAAGGAAGTTCTGACCGGCAATCCCCTCAATGTGAGTATCGATCTTGCGCAATACACTCAGATCCTGGATCAGCACATCCACGTTGTCGACCTGGACAGAGCCGGCGGAGAGACTGGGTATGGAGCCGCGGGTCACCGTCTGGACACTGGAAAGTGTGGTCTGCCGAATGCCACCCAACGGAACAAACGACAATCGAGAAGCAATGGACGGATCCACGACCGTGGTGTCCGCCCCAGTATCCAGAACGAAGTCGAACGGTCCGGCCTGGCTCGATTTCAGTGAGATGACAATCAGGTGGTTGACCAGGCGAAAGCGAACCTCAGACTGAGCCCAAAGACTCTGGCCCGCTCGACTCATAGCCAAAAAGAGCAGCACTACTTTGATCGCGACGCCCACATGCGGATGGTTCTTCATGGGTTCCTCCCGGTTTCTGGGAGAACCTTAGGAGTGTGGGATCAGCGCAGTACTCACGCCTTTCAGATGTTTCCGTCACGATTCCCTGATGTAACCTTGAAGCTCTTCGATGGCCCTCCGCTACCGCTTCGACGATATCGAGGTTGACGTCCAGAGCTTTCGCCTCCTGAAAGCTGGGAGCCCCGTTGCGTTGGAACCCAAGGCATTGCATCTACTGATTTTTCTGGTTGAGAACCGGGGGCGCCTGGTAGGCAGGCGCGAGTTGATCGACGCAGTCTGGCACGGCGCCTTTGTGACCGACCACGTGTTGAACCGCGCCATCGGCCAGCTGCGCCGGCAACTGGCCGACGATCCCAAAGAGCCTCGTTATATCGAGACCGTTCCCACTCTCGGCTATCGATTCATCGCCAGGGTCGAGCCGGAGACGGCGGAATCCGATACGGCGCCCTCCTCGGGCCTCGAAGCGAGCGGGCAACTGGGGGAGACAGCAAGTGCTTCTTTACCGGACAGGCCGCGGGTGGATGAAACCATCCCGGTGCCCCACGCGCGCCCACTACAAACACCTGTCTCCACCCACCTGAGGCGCAGAACGGGCATCTCAGCGGGAATCGCCCTGATGTTGATCTTGAGTGTCGTTACTTTCTGGATCGTTCGTCGCAGGTCTCACTCGCTCGACGCCCGGCGCATTCAATCCCTGGCTGTGCTGCCACTGGACAATCTTTCCGGCGATGCTTCCCAGCAATATCTGGCTGACGGAATGACCGACGAACTCATTACCAGCCTCGGTCGCATCGGCGCCTTACGGGTGATTTCTCAAACCACGGCGATGGCATACAAAGACGCCCATAAGCCTCTGCCGCAGATTGCCCGGGAACTGAACGTCGATGCGATCGTAGAAGGCTCGGTCCTGCGTTCCGGAGACAGAATCCGCATAGGTGCCCAGCTCGTGGAAGCACCCGCCGAAAAGCAACTCTGGGCGCAGACCTACGAGGGCGACATGCACGACGTACTAGGCCTGCAAAACCAGGTCGCAAGCGCGGTGGTAGAGCAGATTCGCATCAAGCTCACGCCCACGGAGCGAACCCAGCTAGCGGACGCGCGAAACGTAAACCCGGCCGCCTACGAGGCGCTCCTCAAGGGCAACTACTTCTTTCGCCAGGTCTCCCCTGAGACCACGCGGAAGTCACTCCAGTATTTCCAACAGGCGGTGAAACTTGATCCAAAGTTTGCCCGTGCTTACGTCGGCATCGCGCGCAGCTACAACTTTCTGGGGCAGGGCGAGGTTCCGGTTGGTGAGGCGACGGCGGCGGCGGACTCAGCCACCGCGAAAGCGCTCGAACTCCAGCCCGATCTGGACGAAGCCTACGCGGAGCGAGGCTGGACCCTCCTCTTCTACCACTGGGATTTTCCCGGCGCGGAACGGGACTTTCGCCATGCGTTGGAGCTGAATCCGGGCTCGGAGGACGCATATGAAGGCTATGGCGATTATCTGGTGGTGATGGGGCATTTCGATCAGGGCCTGGAGCAAATAAAAAAGGCACGGGATCTTGATCCGCTCTCGCCCTTTCTGGTCACGGACTATTGCATCATGTTGAGCTATGCGCGCCGCTACGGGGAGGCGGAGGCACAGTGCCTGGCAGCCCTCGAGCTGGACCCGAATTTCAAATGGGGACTGTGGAACACGGCGGATGTCTTCTTAGATCAGGGAAAGTACGCAGAGGTCACTCCGTTCCTCGTAAGAACCGGGGAATGCGATGAGGCCTGCCTGGCAATGGTAGAGGAACTCCACGGTGTGCCGGGAAAATCGGGAGCCTTCGATTCCTGGTTAAAGATGCAAAAGGTGAAACCGGACTTTTTCTTCCTAGCTACGGCCTATGCCGGCCTGGGCAGAAAGGACGAGACCTTCGCCGCGCTCGAAAAAGCGTACGAACAACGGTCGGATCCACACGGCATGACCTTCCTGTCTGTGGATCACCATTTCGATTCGCTGCGGGGCGATCCGCGCTTCGAGGTTTTTTTGCGCCGCGCTGGTCTTCCGCCGCAACCGCAAACGGGAATTACGCAGTCTGACCGCTCCCTCAAAAATTAAAAACAGAACCGGCCGTCCCTCGTCCCTCTAGCGGAAGTTCTTCATCACCATGATGTAGGACTCGTCGAGTTCGCTCTGGCCGAAGAGGAGCGATTTGCCATCCGGGGAAACGGTCACACCACCAAAGAGAGAAGCTGGCTTATCCAGAGTCAGGATCGGCGTGGTCTGGCCATGGGCAAAATCGAAGAACTCAATACTGCCGTTCGGTTGGGGATCCGGGTTCAGGAAGTAGATTCCGTCGCGAGTCACTTCCCAGTTAAACCAGTCGCAAGTGTGAATCGGCAGGATTGATTCCTCGTTGGTATCCAACGATTTTTTCCAGACGCCGCACTCGCCGAATTTGGAATAGAACAAGAACCGCCCGTCCATCGAATCGATCCCGTGAACACCACCCTGGGTCGTCACCCGCACGGGAGAGCCACCGCTTTGCGGGATCTTCCATAGTTGAAAGCCCACAGGGTCCTCGACGGAATAGAAATAAATCGATTTGCCGTCCCGGGACCAACTGGGAGCGCCTTTGCGCCGGGGGAGGGTTTCGATCAGATGGGGCACATCCGCTGAGTCGCCCAGGGTGGCTCGTAGCTTTGCCAGAGCCGGATTGATGGCGTGGTCGAAATCCCCGAAGCCTTCTCCGGCCAGATCAGCTGCCGCAACTCTTCCCGGGTAACGATCTGTCCCGGCCGTTCCAGTAACGCGGCGAGGACCTTGAACGGCTGGTCCTGGACCTTGATAAGTCTGCCCGCCTTCCACACTTCCCCGGTTTCCAGGCGGACCTCGAAATCTTCAAAGCGAGCGATCGGCCGTTGTATCGAGTTGCCCATGGCGACACCGATCAGGTGTGAGATAAGGTCCGAGTCCCGAGAGATCCGTTGAAGATGTTGAAGCTAAGTCAAGCGCCACCTGAGCATTACACGCAGACAAACTTGATAGGACGAAGAGATTGCCGGCGAATTGAGGCCGCTTCTTGGAAGCCCGAAGCTCGTCCTCGCCGCTACCGCGGTCGAGGCGAACTCCATGAATCGTTGGCTGTTTTCTCTGGCCTGCCTGAGCCTTTTCATTCCCTCCCCTTTACAAGCAAACGACCAATCGAGGGCTTCCGAAAACGCGCCCGGCAGCGCACTGCCGTTCCGGCTTTCATCGGGGTACCTTATTCAGGTGGAAGGGCGCATCGGAGATCAGGCCCATCTGAAGTTCATCCTGGACACCGGCGCGAGCATCACGATTGTCGGTCAAAGAATTGCCCAAAAACTAAAGCTGAATGCGCAGCCGGCTCAGAGTTTTAACTTTGACAGAAATCTCCAGTGGGAACGCGCCACCCTGCCCGATGTTCAGTTCGGTCCCATTCGGGCAGCCAATGTATCGGTATTGGTGGGCGATCTGGCCCGCTATTCAGAGTTCGCCGGTAAGGCCGACGCCATCATCGGCATGGATCTTCTCAAACTGAGGAATGTCACCATCGATTTCGGCGCTGGGAATCTGATCTTCGATCTCACCGAGCCGAGAGCTTACTCGGCTGGCGGCGATCCCATGACGCAATGCTTGATTGTCGAGCTTCAGGTTCAGGATCGCCCGGTTCATCTGGTCGTCGATACCGGGCTGCAAGGCGTCATTCTGTACGAGGAGCGCCTGCGCAAGAGCGTGCCGGAATTGCGCACGGCGGGCAGCATCAAGAACGCGACGATGGGCGGACGCATGCAAGCAAAACAGGCCACCTTACCCGATGTCATCGTCGGCAATAGGAATCGCGACGTACCCGTCGTCTTTTTGCTGTCGCCCGCCGCAGGGGCGCTGCCGGGAATCGATGGAATTTTGGGCATCTCCGCGCTCCAGGCTCGCCGTGTGCACTTCGATTTTTCCAGAAAGACGATGACCTGGGAGTAAGTTACGGATCGTTGGCGATCCGCCAGTCGGCGGCTCGGCGGTCACTCGCTGGGCTGATCAACCAGGCGGATTTCTTCTGCCAATTTCTCGAGATGGCGGATGTCTGTGTGCAGTTCTCGCGCCAAGCCGGAGAGGACCAAACTCGTGGGCATCAACCTGCCATTAATCATTTTCAGCAGTTGAGTTGGATCCATCGCCAGGCGCAAAGCGAGTCGATTAATATCGATTTCTCGTCGAGTACACAGGCCTCCTACATGCTTGGTGAATTCAGACACCCGATGCTGCGGCTCTCCCCAATCGGCCAGTAATTCCCTCAAATCTATCGTCGGTTTCACCACGTCGTTCATGGGCGAGTCTTTCTCCTCCAGCGGCGCGTGTGCGCGATCGCTGGGCCCCTCGGCGAAAATCGTGCGTGTCGGGAGAGAACGACGAGGCTTGGTTTCGAATCTATCCGTCAAAGAGCAATTTGTCCCCCAAACTTCCGGGCAATCTGACCTATCTTTCGGCCATTCGTTTTGGAGGGGAAGGGGGTCTCTTGCTCGAACCTGGCGCTTCAGTTCACAGGCGAAATCGTCGGCGCTCGCGCAGACGTTCTTGAAGCTCCAGTAGCCTGTCCAGTCCAGCTTCACAGAGGCGTGTTCGATTTTCAGGCCGGAGCGAAACGCATTTCCCGGTTCTCCGCGATCGTTCATCACTAGTTCCGGCCCCTCGAACCGCCCGTAAAGATTGAAGTAACCCTGCCTTTGACTTAGGTTGATAATCCTCGGGTCCAACAGGCGAAACGCCACCAGGCTCTCCTCGGTGGAGCTCCAGCCGTTATAAATCGTGCCGGTCAACCTCAGGTACTGGCCAACACCTCGCGAAGTACATATCATCCCCGTGCCCCTCACGCCGCCGGTAGGACGCAAGCCGTCCAGGCGAAGCCGGGAAAAATGCGAGGAAGGGTAGAAAGAAATGTAGATTGGATAGGTTCCACTCTGCGTGGTCAGCGTGCCGGCGCCGGACCAGAACAAGAACGGCGTCGAGCGCCCACCGATATGAAATGACCAGGGAGCGGTGATAGCGGCCACCCCGTAAACCACGGCCACTCCCAGAACGATAAGCCCAAAAAGCGATCGGAGAAATCCACGCCGCTGCGGTGTGCGCATTGCGTCGAGTATATGCCGCACCCGTTTCCACGGGAGGCCTTCAGGCCGTCCGTTATCATCGAAAAACAATTGCGGCTAAAGAATCTGCGTGAGAACTCCAGAATTTGGGAAGCCCGAAGGGCGCACTGCAGATCCCTCGGCTACCCCAGATTTCCTGTCGAGAGTTGCGGCTTCGGTCGACTGCATGTGGTTCTCTTTAGGGAGAACCACATAAGTGGTCGCCAGTGAGAGCGGTGAAGCAGGAAATCCGGGTACGCTCGGGATGACAATTCATCTTGGAAACCATACTTAGCGTTCCCAAACAAAATTGTCATCCCGAGCGAAGCCGAGGGAGTCTGCGGTGCGCCCTTCGGGCTTCCCAAATTCTGGAGTTCTCACGCAGATTCTTTAGCCGCTGAGCGGGATCCGCACCGCCTTCCACTGCAACCTACCCGGATGACAAAGCGGCGTTGATTCCATCGGGGTCGGTTTGCGTGACGCGGTAATCCCGATTACCGTGGAAGACGATTTGCTCGCAGATCACTCACTATGAATGAAAACATGCGACCGCTTGAACCCGGCATCGTGACCGACTTCACCGGCCGCCTGGATTACGCCGGATATCTCCGTCTCGCCGAACTGCTCGCCCAACAGCAGCCCCTCTCCAATCCGCCGCATCATGACGAGATGCTGTTCATCGTTCAGCATCAGGTGGCCGAGCTGTGGATCAAGCAACTCATCCATGAATTGACGGCAGCGATACGATTTGTGCGTCAGGATCAGCTCGATCCTTGCTTCAAGATATTGTCGCGAGCCAAGCTCATCCAGATGCAGCTGTTCGATATGTGGGCCGTGCTGGAGACATTAACTCCCTCCGAATACGTGGAGTTTCGCAGCGTCCTGGGTCATGCCTCCGGATTTCAGTCCTATCAGTACCGCAAACTGGAATTTCTACTCGGCAACAAGAACCGCGATGCTCTACAAGTCTTCGAGCATGATCCAGCCATTCACGCTGACCTCCTAGTCACCCTGGAAAGCCCCGCTCTGTATGACGAATTTTTGCGGCACCTCGCGCGCCGCGGGCTCTCCGTTCCGCCTGAATGTGTCGAACGCGACTGGAGTGAGCCGCATGAACGCAACCCGGCTCTGGTGCAGGTCTTCCGGCAAATCTACGAGAATCCGCGCCTGCATTGGGATGCGTATGAGATGTGCGAGAAGCTGATTGACGTTGAGGAGTACTTCCAGCTGTGGCGCTTCCGTCACATGAAGACGGTCGAGCGCATCATTGGCTTCCGCCCCGGAACCGGTGGTTCGTCGGGCGTCGGATTCCTGCGGCAGGCGCTGGAGCTGACGTTCTTTCCCGAGCTACTCGACGTGCGTACCGGGCTGAAACAGAAATAATTTCATCGTGAGTCGCTTACCGTTGGCATGTCGCGCCCAAGGCGCGGTCGAGGGCGATCGCTCGAAGCTGTCCCGCTTCCTGCTTATGTTTGGATAAATATGTGCCAACCGCTGTCGCGATATCGGCACGGCAGGTAGCACGAGCACGGATGGCCGCGGTGTCGGCCAATTCGGCGATTAACGAAGTCTGTATGTGATCCAATTCCGATCGAACGGCGCTCATCGAACTGATCGGCGCGTGTGCGGGCGCATCACCATGCCGCCGCCAGTCTGCCAGTAGAGAATATTGAACGATCTTGTTCGCTTCAATCTGCGCCTTGAAAAAGGCCGTCACGGATGTTTCGTCTAACCCTCTCGCCTCCCCTGCCTCGACCGCGCTATGAATGACTTGTGCTTCGCGCGGAGCGTCCTCCACTGGGGCACCGCTATCCCATTTTGCCAGCGCCACTTGTTCGGCAATCATCAGCCGGTGCGCTGATGTTTCCACTAACGGTTGAAGCTGTTCAATTCCCGGTTGAGACTGGCCCATGCAGACGCGGCTGATCATGATGATGACTGCAATCGTTAAGGTTCCCTGGATGCGCAACATTATTCTCCCCATCACGGCCACACGAGCCGATAAAAAAAGACTACAAGAATCTCGCCGGCAGATAATTGCCCATCCTGTTGTGCTATTCGAGCGTCTGGCCGCGGTCGATTGACATCGCCGGGCGCACGGGGGCACCATTAGGGCCTAAATAAATTGCCCCGCAAGGAGTCTCCCAATGCCCATCACCGAGACCGAGACGCCGGCTGCGATTCGCAGGCCGGCGCTGAGTCCAGCCGCAGCCGCGTTCATGGCCAAGAAACATCAAATGCTGATCGATGGCAAATGGGTCGACGCCCGTAGCGGCGAGACCTTCACCGTCGAGGACCCGGCGACTGAAGAAATTATTGCCCACGTTCCCGCCGGAGATAAGGCGGATATCGATCTTGCAGTCGCGGCTGCAAGACGCGCATTCGAGACCGGGCCGTGGTCGCGCATCTCGCCGGCCGCGAGGCAGCGCCTTGTCTGGTCACTGGGCGACCTGCTCGAGCGTCATGCCGATGAACTTGCGGAACTGGAAGCGCTCGACAATGGAAAACCGGTGACCAACGCTCGCCGCGACGACGTCGGCGGCTCGATCGAAATGTTCCGCTATATGGCGGGGTGGGCAACGCGGATGAATGGGGAGCAAATCCAGGTTTCGAGCCCCGGCAACTGGCACGTCTACACCATTCGTGAACCCGTAGGAGTGGTCGGCCAGATCATTCCCTGGAATTTTCCGCTCATGATGGCAGCCTGGAAGCTGGCCCCTGCATTGGCGGCGGGATGCACCATCGTGCTCAAGCCTGCCGAGCAGACTCCGCTCACAGCCATCCGCATGGGCGAACTCATAACCGAGGCAGGGTTCCCCGACGGGGTGGTGAACATCGTCACCGGTTATGGCGAGACAGCCGGCGCCGCCCTGGCCGAACATCCGGATGTCGATAAGGTTGCCTTTACCGGCTCCACAGAAGTCGGCAAACTCATAGTGAAGGCCGCAGCCGGGAATCTGAAGCGGGTCTCACTGGAACTTGGCGGCAAATCGCCGGCCATCGTCTTCCCCGATGCCGATCTCGAACTGGCCATCGCCGGGACGGCAAGCGCGATCTTCTACAACCAGGGGCAGTGCTGCACTGCCGGCTCGCGGTTGTTCGCCCATAAATCGATCTTCGACAAGATTGTCGACGGGGTTACCAAGGAGGCGGGCAAGCTCAAGATCGGGCATGGCCTCGACCCGTCAACCAATCTGGGGCCGCTGGTTTCGAAAGAGCAGCACAACCGGGTCACCGGCTTCCTCGCATCGGGAAAGCAGGAAGGCGCTGAGGTGGTGACTGGCGGCAAGGTCATGGGGAAGCAGGGCTACTTCGTCGAACCCACCGTTCTCGCCCAGACAAATCGCAATATGAAAGTGGTTCGTGAAGAGATATTTGGGCCGGTGGTATGCGTCCAGTCCTTCGACGATGCCGACCTGGACGCGGTCGCGAAATTTGCCAATGACACCGAATACGGCCTGTCTTCAAGCGTCTGGACGCAGAACCTGAAGGCGGCTCACATGATGGCACGCAAGATCAGGGCGGGTACAGTCTGCATCAACACCCATAACTACGGCGACCCCGCGTGGCCTTTTGGCGGTTATAAACAGTCTGGCTGGGGCCGTGAAATGGGCAAGGAAGTGATGGAGCACTACACCGAAACCAAGGCGGTTGCCGCCAAGCTGTAAGCGGCTACCGTGCCGCCGGCGAAAGTATTACAGGCGCTCACCTGGCCGGTGGTAAATCCGCGGTTGAACCAGCTCATACGCTGTTCCGAGGAGCCGTGAGTGAAGGAGTCGGGGGTCACGTACCCCCGCCCCATCCTCTGCAAACGGTCATCCCCCACGGCTGCTGCAGCTTGCAAGCCGGTCTTGATGTCCGCCTGATCGGTAATTTTCCGGTCGGTCGTAGAGTTCGCCCATACGCCGGCGAAGCAATCCGCCTGCAACTCCATGGCTACGGATAGCTGGTTACGTGCCCGGGGATTTTGCTGCTGCATGCCGCGCACTTTGCGCTCGATTCCCAGCACATTCTGCACGTGATGCCCAATTTCATGTGCAATTACATATGCCTGGGCAAACTCCCCTGACGCCCCGTACCGCTTGAGCTCGTCCCAGAACCCCAGGTCCAGATAAACCTTCTGGTCTGCCGGACAGTAGAACGGGCCGGTGGCCGATTGCGCTGCACCACACCCCGACTGGGTATAGTTGCGAAAAAGTACCAGTTTCGCTCGCGGATAGCGAATATTCTCGCGTGCCAGAATCTTGGTCCAGGTATCCTGTGCATCCCCCAGCACAAACGAGGCGAGTTGCGCGGACCGGTCTTCGTCAGGCGAAACCGCCTGTGGCGCGCTTTGCTGCTGCTGGTGGGCTACTCCGCCGCCGGAGAAGTAGGCGCCGATGTAGTTGCGCCCCGTGACCAGGCTAATCACCAGCAGGATCAGAAACCCTACGATTCCCAGGCCTCCGCCGCCGAAGCCGCCGCCTGACTGGCCTCGCCTATCCTCAACGTCGCTGCTAAGACCACCAGGAGTCCAACGCATAAAGTGTTACGAGTTTAGTACGAATGAGCTGCTACCGGAAGTGAAAAATAGGTTGTCCTAAATTCATAGCGCGAATGGCGCAAAAAGTCGGTTGGCTGTTCGCGAACTATTGCAGTTACTCTTCCCGTCAATCTTAATAATTCTGCTCTTGCTTTGGGTCCGTGCAGCAGCCGAAAGGGGGTTGGACGTGAAAGCGTGGATTTTGATCGTAGGAGACGACCCGATCCTGCAGCACACGCGCGCTGAGCTACTCCGGGATTGGCAAATAGCGACGGCAAGTTCCCGGGACGCGGGAAAAGCCATGCTCGCGCGAAAATATGATCTGTTGATTTTCAGTCAAACGGTGCAGGAGGCGGCGGCAAAGAGGTTGATTGCCCAGGCTCGGGAACTGCATCCGAAGCCCCAGGATATTGACGATTCGTTCCGGCTCGGATCGGCACCTCGGATCGCCGACCTACGAGGTGGATTTGAACAACCCGGGCGGTCTGCGGTCTGCGGTCGCAAGGATTCTGGATCATCCGCAGCACCACTCCGTCGCTACATAAAGGCCAGGGCGATCCCCAGCAGCACGGCAAGGACTTGAAAACCGTAGGTGCGGAGGAAACGGGGCGTGGTTGACCCGCCCAGCAACCCCTCTTCCATTTCGGGGCGCGCGGGCCCGGTCTGCGTCTGGGCCGGCGGACTTACAGGGGTGGGGGACTCCATGTAAACCTCTTTCCGTTTATGAGATTATCCCCTCATTCTGCGGAAATTGGCCGGATCTTCTATATACAACCTTTAGTGCAGACTCAGTGGCCAGAGGCAGGCAGAAAAGACAACGTAGTTTCGATTGATGTATAGCCGGTACTTGTTGGACGCGGTGTCGTCCAGAACCTGCAAGGGCATTGGCCGCTTCAATTCCGCGTCGTGAATACCGCTAACCTTAAACAGGTCGTGCGCCCCCAGGTCCATTACCAGGAACTTGCTGCCCTCGACAAAGCCGACGCCGTAGGCGCCCGGTTTTAGCAGCTGCCCGTTGATGTCGAGAGCCACTTCAGTAATGAAATAACCCTGATATTTCTGCTGCACCGCAGTGGAGTAGCCCGAGGTGTCGACCAGGGCGCAGAGTACGAACATGCCGTCAGGCAGCTTCACTCCACCGGAATTTCGCGCCTGCACGCTGGCCACCTGGCCGCGGAAGAAAACAGTCGCGGGGATCAGGTTGGTGGTGTCTGCAGCTTTCAATACAGTGGGGGCTGATGCCGCGGCGGCCACGGTTGTCTTCGCGGGGAGAGAAAGGCACAAGGCGGCCAAGGCACAGGCCAGCCAGGTCAGGCTGTACTTTGTGGGGAACAAGGGCACTCCTTAACAGCAATGAATGTAACATCGAGCCGGACTGGATTGCCTATCGGGGTTTCTTTCATTACACAGAAAACCCGATCTTCGTTTTGGCCCTTGTCATACGGCGTGTCCCCGTGGGGCGGCATCCTAGCCCAGTAGCCCCAAAGATTCCCAACTGTAGTCTGAGCATGCGTTAAGGCCACACCGGGCCGATGATCCTCTAAGACTGGAGGCGTTTGTGCCCCTACGCAAGCTAACAAAGAATCCTCGCCCTGAACCGCAGGCTACCACCGGAGCATCACCCGTCCAGACCGATCTGGACCGGCCGACAGCAGACGATATCTACGAGCAGGTTTCGCGCAACGCCCGCCATGAACTGGAGCGCTCGGCGGTGGGTCTCTGCCGTCTCCGGCCTCGCGGGTGGAATCACCATGGGGCTCACTGCCCTGAGCACGTCGATTGTGATCGCCCAGTTGGGACAGAGCCCGACTGCCAGGTTCATCGCCGACCTCCTATATCCCATCGGATTCATCGCCGTCATCCTCGGCCGGGCTCAGCTGTTCACGGAAAACACGCTCTATCCCGTGGCGCTTATGCTCGCCGAACGGCGTCATGGCTGGAAAACGCTTCGCTTATGGGCCATCGTTCTTCCCAGCAATATTCTGGGAGCCTTCTTGTTCGCGCTGCTTGCGGTCCGAACCGGCGCCCTTCGTTCGGAGGTTGTGACGGCGATGACGCACCTGGGTGTAGACGCTGCCGGGGTGACGGCGAGCCACGTATTTTGGAGCGGTGTTATCGGAGGGTGGATCATCGCGCTGGTTGCCTGGCTGGTTAGTGGCAGCCACTCCATCACCGGCTCCGTGATGTTGATTGGACTATTGACGTTTGTCGTCGGCCTGGGAGGCTTTGCGCATTGCATTGCCACCAGTGGCGAGATTCTAGCGGCGATTCTCGATCACCAGCTGGCAATTTCCCGGTATTTTGCCTGGCTCGCTCCGGCCACGCTGGGCAATATTTGTGGCGGCGTGCTGCTGGTCACCCTGCTCGAATATGGCCAGGTGAAGGGCGGAGAGCAAGGAGGATATTATCGCTGAAGGTTCTGACGGCAAGACCATGATGGATACGACGAAGACGACACACCTTCCCATTGAAAGCTACGCGGTCATCGGCGACTGCGAGACAGCCGCGCTTGTAGGTCTGGATGGATCGATCGACTGGCTCTGCTGGCCAGACTTCTCCTCCGACGCGTGTTTCGCACGCATTGTGGGCACCGAGGAAAATGGCCGCTGGTTGATAGCGCCCGCCGTCGAGGTGACGAAGACGACGAGGAAATATCGAGACCACACGCTGATTCTGGAGACCACGTTTGAAACCGCTGAGTTCGCGGTCACGCCGTTGACTTCATGCCGATTCGCGGCACCAATTCCGACATCGTGCGCATCGTGAAGGGAATTCGGGGCAACGCGCCGATGAAGATGGAGATGTCTCTGCGCTTCGATTACGGAGCGACCGTGCCCTGGGTTACACGGTTTGAGGACGGAATCCGCGCCATCGCCGGACCTGACCTGGTGGCGCTTCGGACGACGGCGCCGCTCGTCGGCGAAGGATTGAAGACCGTGAGTGAGTTTACGGTGAAGGACGGGGAAAGCATCGAGTTCGTGATGACCTACGGCCGCTCGCACCTGCACACGCCGCGCGCCATTAATGTCAGCAAGGCGCTGGAGCAAACGCAGACCTTCTGGGAAGAATGGGTGGCCCGCTGCACCTACAAAGGCCCATATCAGGATGCGGTCGAGCGTTCGCTGATCACGTTGAAAGCTCTGACGTACCGCCCGACCGGAGGAATCGTGGCCGCGGTGACCACCTCGCTCCCGGAACAACTGGGCGGTCCCCGGAACTGGGACTATCGCTATTGCTGGTTGCGCGACGCGAGTTTCACTTTAGATGCGTTGATGCACGGTGGGTACTACCAGGAGGCGAAGGCCTGGCAGCAATGGCTGCTGCGCGCGATCGCAGGCAGCCCGGAACAGGTTCAGATCATGTATGGCATTGCCGGCCAGCGCTATCTTCCCGAGCGGGAACTAACCTGGCTTTCCGGTTATGAAGACTCCAAGCCCGTCCGCATCGGAAACGCGGCTTCGGAGCAACTGCAGCTGGACATCTATGGCGAGGTGATGGCCTGCTTCTACAACGCTTTGCGGCGGATGGGGAAGGACGGGGAGCTGTCGTTTGCCATGCTCAGGGCCATGGTGGAGCATCTCGAAACCATCTGGCAGGAGCCAGACGAGGGCATTTGGGAAACCCGCGGGGGACGGCAGCACTTTACTTATTCCAAGCTGATGGTCTGGTGTGCGTTCGATCGGGCCATCAAGGCAGCCGGTTTGTTGCATGCGAATGCACCGGTCGAAAGATGGCAAAAGGTCCGGGCAAAAATTCACGAGGAGATCTGCAGCCAGGCCTACAACGAAAAGTTGGGCAGCTTTGTGCAAAGCTACGGCTCGGAACATCTCGATGCATCTTTGTTGCTCATGCCCATGACGGGTTTTCTACCCGCCGAAGATCCGCGAGTGCGGGGCACCCTCAAGGCGATCGAGCGAGGCTTGATGTCCGGTGGACTGGTTTTACGGTACGACACAGAAAAGGTCTCGGACGGCCTGCCGCCGGGCGAAGGAGTCTTTCTCGCCTGCAGCTTCTGGATGGTGCGGGCGCTGAAACTGCAAGGGCGCGACGCGGACGCTAAAAAGCTGTTCGAGCGGGTACTCTCCCTGGCCAACGACGTCGGTTTGTTGGCTGAGGAGTACGACACCGGGGCGAAACGCCTGGTGGGAAACTTTCCTCAGGCGCTTTCTCATATCTCTCTGGTCAATGCTGCCTTCGGGCTGGCCGTTTCTGAGGCCGATCCGACACCGAAGTAGCCCGCCGGTCCGCATCCAACCGGAATATCGCATTTTTTACTCTTAGTCATGGTGTCGCAGACGCCTGGAGGCATGGCATGCACTTATTTGAGGTCTGGGCTCCTCGAGCCCGTACCCTGGAAGTGAAAATCGGAAACAAGAAATTCGCCCTGACAAGAAAAAGCAGGGGCTGGTGGTCGGCAAACGTGGAAGAGGCCGGGCCCGGCACGGATTATGGGTTCGTGATCGATGGTCTGGAGCCGGCTCTTCCTGATCCGCGCAGCCAATGGCAGCCCCACGGGGTGCATGATGAATCACAAGTGGTTGATCAGGCTGCGTTTGCCTGGACCGATAGCGGCTGGCAGGCGCCGCCTCTCTCGAGTGCACTCCTTTACGAACTGCACATTGGCACGTTTACTCCGGAGGGAACGTTTAAAGCGGCGGAGTCGCGCCTGGACTATTTGAAAGAACTGGGAGTGACGCATGTTGAGTTGATGCCGATTGCAAATTTCCCCGGCAAGCGCGGATGGGGATATGACGGTGTGGACTTATATGCGCCGTTCAGCGCCTATGGTGCGCCCGACGATCTCAAGCATTTGGTAAATGCATGCCATGACAAGGGACTCGCCGTGGTGCTGGACGTGGTCTACAACCACCTCGGTCCGGTGGGCAACTACCTGGGAAAATTTGCCCCCTATTTCACCGATAGTCATTCCACGCCCTGGGGCTCCGCGGTCAACTTCGAAGAAGCCGGCTCGACCGAAGTTCGCCGCTTCCTGATCGACAATGCCTTGATGTGGTTGCGCGACTACCACATGGATGGACTGCGCCTGGATGCAGTGCACGCGTTTAACGATCGCTCTGCGATTCATTTTCTGGAGCAGCTGATGGGCGACGTGAGAAGGCTCGAAGCAGAATTGGGAAAGCACGTTTACATCATTGCTGAGAGTGATTTGAACGACCCCAGGATCGTCAAGGCGGAGGAGGCAGGAGGATACGGCCTCGACGCCCAATGGAGCGACGACTTTCACCATGCGTTGTTCGCTGTCATTTCCGGGGAGCGCGCGGGCTATTACGCGGACTTCGGTTCGCTCGCCCAGTTGGCCAAGTCGCTGCGCTGCGTGTTTGTCTACGATGGGATCTACTCGGAACACCGGCAGCGAATCCACGGCCGCCAGGTCGTAGGACTGTCGGGGCATCGTTTCATTGGGTTCGTGCAGAACCACGATCAGGTGGGCAATCGCGCCCAGGGCGAACGCCTTAGCCATGAAGCTGGTGTTGGCCGCGCGAAAATAGCGTCGGCGCTGGTTCTAACCGCGCCGTTTGTGCCCATGCTGTTTCAAGGCGAGGAGTTTGGCGCTTCTGCTCCCTTTTTGTATTTCACCAACTATGAAGATCCTGAGCTGGGGCGGCTCATCTCCGAAGGACGGAAAAAGGAATTCGAAGCCTTTGGTTGGTCCCCGGAACAGATTCCAGATCCTCAGGCCGAGGAGACCTTCAACCAATCCCGGTTGAACTGGGCTGAGCTGAAAGAGCCGTCACACGCCTCGCTGCTTCAGTGGCACAAGGACCTGATTCATTTGCGCCACAACCAGAGCGAACTGTCTGATGGGAATCTGAACGCGGTCGAGGTGCGGTTCGACGAAGAGGCCCAGTGGCTGGTCCTGGAGCGGGGACGGCTGCGCATCGCCTGCAACCTGGGGACAGCACCCGTGGATGTAGAAGTAGGTCCGGGTGGGCAAGTGCTGCTGGCGTCCGATGATTCCATAGCGCTGACTGGTGCGAGCATCAAGCTGGGTCCCGACAGCGTGGCGGTGGTGACCGTGCCACAGGCGTGACCTTCACGTCTCTTGATGACTCCGGAATTGAGTCCCGAAGGGACGCCTGAAAGTAGCCCAGGACGACAGTCCTGGGTACGAAAATCAAAACGTGTGAAAAGTCCCGTCAGGGACGGCTGAGTGCGACCGCAAAGGATTTTCAGCCGTCCCTGACGGGACTGGTTAGGTTTCGTGGTGTGTACCCAGGACTGTCGTCCTGGGCTACTTTCAGCCGTCCCTTCGGGACTCATCCCGGCATGATGCCACCGCCGAGCCCCCCACGGACTTTCGGCGGGGATCAGTGCAATAATCTTAGTGCGCTTTCGCAATCAAACCGTGAAATCGGTGAGCGGAGCTGAGGAAGTTGCCTGTGAGTCGATGCATTTTGCTCGTATACATGGCTGCGAGCATATCGCTCATGGCGGCGGCTCAGAGCGCCGCCTGGCAACCGAATCTTACTGTCCAGCAGACCTACACAACCCATCGGGCTTCGAGCGCAGATCCCACCGGAGCCAACGTCGACCGGCGCAAGGTCGAGCCCGGGGAAACCCTGACCGTACTAGACGCGGACGGCCCCGGCCTGGTCTCTCATATCTGGTTCACCATTAACAGCCCCGAGCCCTACCATCTCAAACGGATCGTGCTGCGCATCTACTGGGATGGCGAGGCAAACCCGAGTGTCGAAGCGCCTATCGGTGATTTCTTTGGGCTCGGCCTCGGCTACTACCACCCCTGGCAGTCTGAAATGCTGTCGGTGGGAAGCGTGAAGGATTTGAATTGTTTCTTCCCCATGCCTTTTCAGCGGCATGCACGGATTACCGTGACCAACGAAGGCAAGCTGGCGATCAAGGCGCTGTATTACAACATCGACTACCGCACCGATGAAACCACACTGGCGCCCGGCACATTGTATTTTCACGCGCAGTATCGCCAGGCGCAGCCCAATCGCGGCTGGACAAACAAATGGACGTCCAATGGGCAGCCCCTCGTGAACAAGAGAGCCAATCTTACCGGCCAAGATAACTACGTGTGGCTTGATGCCAAGGGCAGCGGCCAATACGCGGGTGTGACCATGTCTATCCTGCAGAACCAGGATGACTGGTGGGGTGAAGGCGACGACATGTTTTTCGTGGATGGCGCCATGAAACCCACCATCAACGGCACTGGGGCAGAGGATTATTTCCTGGGCGCCTGGGGTTTCAAAGATCATCCTTTCTCGTACCAGCTATACGGTGCGCCAATTGTAGGCAAGGGAAGGGCGGGGGCTAGATCGAGCGTGTACCGCTTTCATCTCGATTCGCCCATCGTCTTCAAGACGTCCTTCAAAGCGACCATCGAACACGGCAACGCAAATCACCGCTCGGATAACTATTATTCGGTAGCCTATTGGTACCAGACGGAGCCGCACGATCGTTTTCCTCCCCTGCCGCCCGTGGAGCAGCGGCTGCCCGTGTTGGAACAGGTGGGTGGACCTGGAAGTACGGTGCCCGCGCCGCCCGCCGCCCCTGCTGCTAAAGGTCGGCCAACCCGCTAAAACAATAGCTTCAGGCCAAATTGAAACACCCGCGGGGAGTTGGCGCTGGTGATCTGTCCGTACGTTCCTGAGGACACGCTGTTCACCGGCGCGGTATTGGCGTTTGCAGGATTGCCGAAATTCACCCGGTTGAATGTATTGAAGGCTTCGGCCTGGAACTGTGCGCTGATGCGCTCGCCGGTAAACATGTTTTTGAAGATCGACGTATCGACATCCGCGTAGCCCGGACCGCGCAGGCTATTGCGCCCTACGTTGCCAAAAGTTCCAATCGTCGCCGGAACGAAGGCCGCGGTATTGAAATATTCTTTGATTTTGCTTACGCCGGCCGGACGGGCAGGAGTGCCCACCTGGTCCGCATAGTCGTTGCCGATCCCGGATAACGACCGGTCGGTGCCGCTTATAACCGTAAACGGAAATCCAGTCTGCAGACTGACGATGCCATTCACCTGCCAGTTGTTCGCCAGCGCGCTCTTCCATCCCTGTACGTTGGCATGGGGAACGACGTAGTTCACCGAGGCGTTGTAACGGATCGTCTGATCGAAATCCGAGGGTCCACGGCCGCTGGCGAGATTGAAGGGATTGGGCGGACCGGTATTGCCCTCGGTCGCGCTCGATGTGTTATCGATGGTCTTGGACCATACAATGTTGGAAAGCAGGGTCAGTCCGTTGCTAGCGCGCCGGGTCACGTTCACCTGCAGCGAGTTGAAGCCCTCGTATTCATACGACTGGGCAAGCTCCACCGCGCCCAGGCCGGGATAAAGCCGGCGAGAGTTTTCATTCCCCACGGTGGCCCCAGGCCCAAACACTGCCGGATTGAACTGTCGTGACCCCATGATGTGTTCGCTGCGATTGCCAACATAGGCCAGGGAGAAGGCCATCTTGCTGCCGAGCTGCTGCTCCACGGTGAAGTTGTAATTCTGCGTGTAGTTCACCTTGGACTCAGGATCGAGCACGCCGCCTGAAACCGGCAGGAGAAATTTATAGTTTGCGAAGTCGCTAGCCGGTATATGGCCACGAGGGAAGGGTGTTCCTCCCGGGTACCCGGCATAGATGTTGTCCCACGCCGGGGGCGCGGGAATTGACAGGTATAAGTCGACCGGCTGCATGGCATCGGTTCGCTGATAGAGCAGCCCCTCGGGAAACCCATAGAAGATTCCGTAAGCTGCTCTCACTACCGTCCTGCCTTGCCCGGCGACGTCATAGGCAAAGCCAACCCGGGGCGCGAAGTCCTTCCAGTTTTTCCTGAACACTGAAGACTGAATGTTTGCATCCCCGTTGAAAAGAAGACCGAGCGGCGCGCCCGGCGCTACCGTGGATTGAACCCCCGGCTTGAACGCGACCAGGGTGCCATTCAGATCGTTCGGCGGCAGCCAGGGATCCCACCGCAGACCAAGATTCAGGGTCAATTTCCGATTCACCTTCCAGTCGTCCTGTACATAAAGAGACGGCCGGTCGATACGGAGATAAAACTTGCGTCCGTTGTCCTGGAAGAACTGAGAATCCAGTCCGAGGTAAAAATCGGCCAGAGCGGACCCACTCTTGGTGGTTCCGGTGGGAAGGGTAGCACCGGTAGGAGCTGCCGTCCGTTGGCCGCTGAACGTGTTATCCCCGGGAGTATAGGAATAATCGTCCGCGTTGATCCGGTCGCGCTCGAATTCGAAGCCGAAGCTGATGGTGTGCGCACGCAAGACTTTCACCGCCGACGCTTTGTAGTCGAAGGAAGTTGAGTCCTGGGTCAGCGCTCCCCCGGAAAAGATGTCCACAAAACCCGAAATGTTGGCGCGGATACCGGGGAAGATGCTTTCCCCCGGGCTGCCCAGGGGCACGTTCTGTCCCAGGTCCTGCAACGATTGCAGGCCCGGTGCTTCGGGAATCTGCGTGCGGGCGAAACGGCCGGCGCTGGCTGAAAAGGTGGCGGTAAATGTGGGGCTGAATACCTGCGTATCCGTAACAATCACGGATTGATTGCGAAAAAGATTCTCCGCGTAAAATCCGGTTGGTGCAGTGAACGGTCTTTGGAAGTTGTCCTGGTTATAGAAATAACGTCCGCTGAGGTGGTTACTGGCCGCGACCGCATGGTCGATCTTGACCAGGTATTGCGTGCTGTCGATGTTCTGGTTGGAGTTCGAATTGAAGATACCCGTGGTCGGATTAGACGCCAGGGGAACCAGGTACTTTTGCGCCAACTTTCCCGACAGCGTATTGATCGGTGTGTTGATGATGTTGCCCGGATAGGGAGCGCCTGTGGCTGGGTTAAAAATCGCGGTGCCTTTTGCCAGCAGGCTGGAAAAGTCTCCGTTCAGTTCCGCCGCGGTCGGCACCTGAATAGAAATCGGGTTTGGAGACGACCGCTGTTGCAGATCCTCCGCGGCAAAGAAGAAAAAAGTACGGTCTTTGATGATGGGTCCGCCGACTGTTCCACCAAATTGGTTCAACTTGAAGGGAGGCGCAGTCTGCTGAAAATAATTCTTTGCATCGAGCACCGTATTGCGCAGGAACTCATAGGCTGACCCATGAATGCTATTGGTGCCGGATCGCGTGGAGAGCTGCACCAGTGCGCCTGCGCCGGCATACTCTGAGCTGTAATTTGAGGACTGCAGAGTGAATTCCTGGAGCGCGTCGGGATTGGGCAGGATGGGGACGGAGTCGAAAAAGCGATCGTTGTAAATCGCGCCATCGAGTTGGAAATTGTTCTGCGTTGCCCGCAATCCATTCACTGTGAGGCCCACGTTATCCTGCTGACCAGATTCGGTTCCGGTGTTGGTGAGCGCAGTGCCTGGGGTTAGAGTTGTCAGTTGAAGCGGATTGCGCCCATTCAGGGGCAGGTCTTGCATTTGCTTTTGATCGACCGAGGTTTGAATGCTGGAAGAAGCGGTCTGGATTAACGGCGCCGCACTGGTCACTTCGACCGACTGTGTCTCCGACCCGACGGCAAGCGAAATCTGCAGGTCGAGTGTTTGGCCGGTGAGCAATACGATTCCGTCCCGCTTCTGCGCTTGAAATCCCGCTCTGCTTATTTGCAATTGGTAGGCGCCGATGGGAAGATCCGGAAAGACAAAAATACCTTCCTGGTTCGACACCTCGTTGCGGGCGACTCCAGTGGCAGTATTGGTCGCGACGACTGCAGCACCATTGATAACCGCCTGGCTTGTATCCACGACCGTACCGCGGATACTGCCCGTTGCCTGCGCTGACAATCGTCCGGCGCTCAAAAGCATGAGGCTCACCACAAATATTTTTTGCAAATGATGCGTCATACAATCCTCACTTGAAATTTTTCAGCTCGATCCGATGCGGAAAAAGGCGTGCTCTATCCCGTCGAGGGATTATTCAAAATTCTTGAATTGACGGAGCAAGGGTGTTGCGAAGATCAGCGACAACAACAAGCGAGGAGGTAGGAGGCAGAAACCATATCTAAGTGAATATAACATTAGAACTCGCCGCGTGAGAACTCCAGAATTTGGGGAGTCCGAAAGGCGCACCGCAGATCCCTCGGCTTCGCTCGGGATGACAAAGGGAAGGGACGCGCTCTCAACGAGCAGCCCTTCAACGAGCAGCCCTTCATGGAAGCGCGTCTCTTTCCTTTGTCATCCCGAGCGAAGCCGAGGGATCTGCGGTGCGCCTTTCGGACTTCCCAAATTCTGAAGTTCTCACGCAGCAGGTTCAAAGAGTGCGGTACTTCTTGCCTACGACGAATAGCAGAATGGTGCCGATCAACGGCATAAACGCGACCATAACAAAGACAGGCGCGTAGGAGTGATGATCCACGATGATTCCGGTCAACAAGGGAAAGAGTAACCCGCTCAATCCTCCCGCGACGCCCGTCAGGCCGGTCGCTCTTCCCACAGTTTGCTCCGGGAAAAGATCGGTGACCGCGCCGAACATATTCGCGGAGAGAAAGTTATCCGCCATGACTGCGATGCCAATCAGCAGGAATGCAGCCGACACATTCGCTACGTAGGGAACTGCCAGACTGGCCAAACACAGCAGGGCGCTGCTGTACATCGTGATGCGCCGAACATTGAGTATCCCGACGCCCCGCTTGTGCAGCAAGCCTGCAACCCAGCCACCAGCCACACCTCCCGTATCTCCGAGAAAGAAGGGAATCCAGCCCACCACGCCGATCTGGGTAAGTGACAAGTGACGAACGCCATAAAGATAGCTGGGAATCCAATACCAATAGAACTGCATCACCGGGCCAATGAAGAAGCGGCAAAGCATCACCGCCCAGGCGGAGGATTGGCTCAGCAGTTCTTTGAGCGAGACTGCGTTGACGGTGCTTTGTTCCTTACGAGGCGCATCCCGGTATAGGAAAAACCACAACGGCGCCCAGAGCACGCCGAGCAACGCCGGAACCAAAAAGGCAGCACGATAGCTGTAGCGTTGCGCCAGAAAAACAATGAGCGGGGGCGCGATCGTTGACCCAATCATGCTACCGCTATTGAAAATGCCAATCGCCAGTGTCCGCTCACCCTCAGCGAATGCCCCGAAGATCGCTTTCAAGCCACCGGAATAGTTACCGCATTCCCCGGTGCCCATCCAAAAGCGGGTTATACCCAATTGCAGTCCCGACTTGGTGAGGGTCTGCGCGCCGGTGGCGGTAGACCACCATAGAACGGCGCCGAGCAAACCGAAGCGCACGCCCCATCGGTCCATGAGCCAGCCCATGGGGAACTCGCCCGTCATCATGCCGAACTGAAAAGCGGCGACGATTCTTCCGTATTGTGCGTTGGACAGATGCAGCGATGCGCGAATCAGCGGCGCCAGCACTGAGACCGTCTGTCGATCGATGAAGTTGATGATGGTGATCAGCAGCAGCAGCCAAAGCACCAACCATCGACGCTTCACGGCGCTACTTGATGGGGCGGAATTCATTGCCCACGAAATTCTCCGCTGCGGGGGCGCGGCCCTCCTTCGCCTCCGTTGGGGTGAGAGGTAAAAGAGGGAACAACAATTCCGCCACTCGATACGCTTCCTCAAGATGCGGATATCCGGAAAGGATGAAGGTATCGATGCCGAGGTCGGCGTACTCCAACATGCGTTGCGCAACGGTCGATGGGTCGCCGACCAACGCGGTTCCCGCCCCGCTGCGCACCAGCCCGATGCCTGCCCAGAGATTTGGGCTGACCTCCAGGTTGTCGGAATTGCCGTGAACAATCGAGGCCATGCGCTTCTGCCCCTCTGAGTCGAACTTCGACAAACCCTGCTGGGCCTTCTTGACCACGTCACGGTCGATGTAGCGAATAAGATCATTGGCCGCTAGCCAGGCCTCTTCGCTGGTCTCGCGCACGATCACGTGGAGACGAATGCCGAAGCGCATTTTTCTGCCTGTGCTCTCCGCCAGTTTGCGCATGCGCGCTATCTTTTCTGCGACCAGTGCCGGCGGCTCACCCCAGGTGAGGTAAACATCCACGTGATCGGCGGCAATCTGCATCGCCGCATCCGAAGAGCCGCCGAGATACAGCGGGGGATGAGGGTGTTGCGTTGCCGGATAATACACACGCGCGTTTTCCACGCGCAGATGCTTCCCTTGAAAGGAACGTGTTTCGCCGGCCAGGATGCTGCGCCATATGGTCAGGAACTCGCCTGTTACCTCGTAGCGCTCATCGTGAGAGAGAAAAACTCCGTCGGCAGCCGCCTCGTGCGGATCTCCGCCGGTGACAACGTTGATCAGAACTCTGCCCTGGGAGAGACGATCGAAGGTCGCGGTCATGCGGGCTGCGAGCGTGGGTGACATAACTCCGGGCCGCACGGCGACCAGAAACTTGAGCCGTTTGGTGCTCGGCATAAGGGTGGATGCAACTACCCACGCATCTTCGCAGGAGTTTCCCGTAGGGAGCAGGACAGCGCCGTAGCCGAGTTCATCGACCGCCTGCGCAATCTGCCGTAGGTAGACATAGTCGGTAAGACGCGAGCCATGGCTGGACCCGAGATAGCGGCCGTCTCCAGTGGTAGGAATGAACCAGAACATCTCCATAGCAACTTCTCCTGTCCTATACCAATTGTGCCTGCGCGACCGTCTGGTGCGACCAGTAGGAGCGCAGCGCCATCTGCACTGGCAGCGACGCATCGAGCCCGGCTTGCAGCGGCGCGTTTACCGGCGCCCCGGAAACGATGGCGTCGATAAAGTTCCTGGTGTGTGCTTTCTCCAGGCTCTCTTTTGAAGATACCTCGACAGCCGTACCTTGATTGGGAGTAAAGGTATAACCATCCCGAGACAGATCGAGCGTGCCTTCCGTTCCTTCGAAGAACACTGAGGGATGATCATTGCGAATGGAAAGCACGGAGGATTCAAAGTTCAGGTTCCAATCCGCGTACTGCACGATGGCGCTGACGGTATCCGGATTCTTCCTCTGGTCATGCAGGTGATAGATGCCGCCCAGGGCCGTGGCGTTTCTCGGACGCGGATCGTCGAGCATCCATTGCGCCACATCGATCCAGTGAGTCAGGATGTCGGCCAGCAGGCCGGCTCCATAGTCCGGGAAATAGCGCCATGAACTGTAGCGGACGGTTTCATAGGGGACTTGCGGCGCCGGACCGAGAAAGAGTTGCCAGTCGAGCCCGGCCGGCTTCGGCGCGTCCGGGACGAAACGTTGCTGCCATGGGAAGTTGTGCCACACGGCGCGGGCGAAGACCACGTGGCCGAGTTTCTTCTCGGTGAAGATCGACTGCTTTGCCTGGAGGTAGTGTGCCCCGCTGCGCTGCTGCATGCCGCATTGCAGTATCTGTTTATATTTGCCTGCGGCGTCTATCAGGATCGTCCGGTCTTCCCAGCGGTGCAGCGTGGGCTTTTCAAGATAGACGTGTTTGCCGGCTTCCAGCGCTGTCCTGGCCATGGTCACATGCAGGTGATCCGGGGTGGAGATCAACACTGCATCCACATCGGCATGCGCGAGTAGTTCCTGATAGGCAACCGAGCTATGCGGTGAGGGATGGTCCTTGGGCAACCGCGAAAGGAACGCTTTTGTCTGCCCATCGTAGATATCGCAGACGGCAACGATGTTGGCGCGCTTGTCTTCCAGGAATGCATCGCTCACGATGGTGCCGCGCCTGCCCAAACCGATGACCCCGATGCCAACGCGGTCATTGGCTCCCAGGATTCGTCCGTAAGAGCGGGCGCTCATGGCCGCGGCAGTGGCGGCGCCGGCGTAGAGAAAACCTCTGCGGTTCATTGTGGGAACGCTTTCTGAAGGGCCTGGAAAGCCGGCTCCATCACGCTGAGTCCCTGCTTCGAGCCGTCTTCACGCTCTTCCTCATTCAGGACCCAGCCTTGCCAGTTTAGCTGCTTCAAGGTCGCGGCGACCTCGGTCAGAGGAAAGGTCCCTTCTCCCAGCGGAACCTGCTTGCCATCGCGGTAATCGCGCATATGAAGCGCGATGATGCGCTCGTGTTGCTTGCGGATGAATGCGGGGACGTCGGCTCCGCCGCGGTAAGCATGCCCTGCGTCGAGCAGGAACGAGACCAGGGCGGGGTCCGTCTCCGCGTAAAGTGCGTCGATCTCACCCACCTTGGATTGAAACTCCCACCAGTGGCTGTGATAGGCAAGTGGTAAGCCAAGACTCTTGCTGAATGCGCCGGCACTGTTCAGCCCGGCGATTTTTCGTTTCAAGTCATCCGTGGTGGCAGCCGGCGCCCCACTGAAGATCAGCCGCTGGGCACCGAGAGCAGCGCCGCCGGGCGCTACTTCTTCATATAGATCGACAGGGGGAAGATGGGTCGCCGGATCCATGCGCTCCATGGGAACAAAGATGTGGATGCCGAAAAATGTAAGGCCGCTCTTCGCGATGCTGCTGCGGGCTGCCTCGGGGGACTTGAATTGCGGCCTCAAGTTCGCAAACCCGGTCTCGAAGCCGGCATAACCAATCTTTTTGATCTGATCCAGCACGCCAAGGAAAGTATCGAAATGAGTGGGATCGATTGCCCACGCATTCGTTTGTGCGCCTAGCTGAATGCGGGGCCTTTGCGGCACCCACGCTTTCGCTAAGGGTCCGGCCGCCAATAGGGACGCGTTTTGCATGAACTGTCGTCTTGAAATCATGGATCACAATCGATCGGTTTCAGGGTCTGGAGCGAGGAGGGAGGTGGGTCAACAACAAGCCGGAGAGGCTTGTTCGGTGAGGAAAAGAGCCGGGATGGAAAAGTAGCTCACCAGTGAGAACTCTCCGTGACCATAAATCAAGGTCCCAACCGTGTCAATTTTGGGGTTGACAGTTCCCTTGTCCCTTCCAAGAATCGTGGGGTGCACCCATATCTCGCTCGTTTTTCGCGAGATGTGGGATACCACGAACCTTAACCTTTTTCCGACCTTCGGAAGGAAGCCGCTGGAGCGCCTGTGGCATCCCACATCTCGCGAAAAACGAGCGAGATATGGGGCACCCCACGATTCTTGGAAGGGACAAAGGGTGGATGCGCCACCTGTAATTCTGTTGCGGAGCTTAATCTGGACACAAGTCCGGCGTCGTTGCGGCAAAATCTGCATCTGTCACCAACAGAGTGACAGATCAAACAACCACCGACAAACCGAGTGTCAACACCAGTGCAACGATCGACATGATGGTTTCGCTGATGGACCAGGTCTTCATCGTATCGGCGACGCTCATGTTGTAGTACTCCTTCACCAGCCAGAACCCGCCATCATTCACATGGGAAAAGATGAGCGATCCTGCGCCCGTCGAAATGGCCAGCAATTCCGGGCGCACGCCTGGGCTTTGAGCAAGGATGGGCGCGAGGATACCCGCGGCCGTAGCCAACGAGACAGTAGCGGATCCTGTCGCCAGGCGAATCATAGCGGCCACCAGCCATCCCAGCAACAAAACCGATACGTGAGCGTGCAGCGCAACCGCGACAATCGCCTGAGACACACCGCTGTCCTGCAGGATGCGCCCAAATCCCCCGCCCGCCCCGATGACCAGCGTGATGAGGGCAGTGGGCGCTAAACACTCATTGGAAAATTTGAGAATCGTCTCCCGGCTGAACCCGCGCATTCTACCCAGGGTGACAAAGCTGATCAGGACCGCGACCAGCAGTGCAATATCGGCGCTCCCCAGAAAGTGCAGCGCTGCATTAAACCCGCTGCCGGGCGGTGCCAGCACGCCCGCCCAGCTGCCGAGCAGCATCAGAAACACCGGCAATAAAACAGTGGCGATCGAGATAGCAAATCCAGGCAAAACGCGATTCGCATCGTGCTCGGCAAACTCCTCGGCCATCGGATTGTGTGCGTCGAGAACAATCCAGGGCGCAATAATGCGGGCGTAAATTGGGCCCGCGATGATCGCGGAGGGAATCGCGACCAACAGGGCGTAGAAGATAGTCCGTCCCAGGTCGGCGTGAAAGATGGTCACGGCCAGCATCGCCGCCGGATGCGGTGGCACCAGTCCGTGGACAGCGGAAAGGCCGGCCACCATGGGCAGGCCAATCAGGACCAGAGAAGTGCGCGTCCGCCGGGCAACGGTAAATGCAATCGGCACCAGCAGAACGAAACCCACCTCAAAGAAAACCGGCAAGCCTACGATCAGCCCTGCGAACATCATCGACCAGGGCACTCGTTTTTCACCGAGAACCTGAATGATCGTCTCCGCGATGCGGTCCGAGGCTCCCGATTCCGCCATCATCTTGCCTAACATCGTGCCCAGGCCAATGATGATGGCGATGTGTCCGAGGGTATTGCCGGTTCCTGTTTCAAAGGAAGACAGGACGGTTCCCAAAGGCATCCCGGCCGCGGCCGCCAGTCCGAGCGAGACCAGCATCAGGGAGAGAAAAGGGTTAAGCTTGCCCACCGCGATGAGCAGCACCAGCCCAATCACCGAGCTGGCAGCGGCGATCAGCAGGTAGACGCCGTGACTGTCGAGCACCGGCGCGTTCAAGAGAGACCCAACGCGGGGCGGGGTAGAAAGCGTCCAGCTCTTTCTTCAGCTGCCAGCTCCGTCTTGATAGGACAGCACCCCATTGACCCATACCGCGACAATTCCTTCCGCGGCGCTGATCGGGTTGCTGAAGCTCGCAGTATCCCGGATGGTCTCCGGATCGAAGAGCACCAGGTCTGCGTGGCAGCCTTCCCCGATTCGTCCCCGCCCTGTTAATCCGAATTGTTGTGCCGGCATTCCGGTCATTTTATGCACCGCTTCGGCGAGCGGGAAGAGGCCTTCGTCCCGGCAGTAGTGCCCGAGCACGCGAGGAAAAGTCCCCCACAGGCGAGGGTGGGGCCGGGGGTCGTTGGGCAATCCGTCGGAGCCGATCATGGTTGCCGGATGTTGCAGGATGCGGCGCACATCCTCTTCAGACATGCAGTGGTAGATCGCCCCGGCAGGTTGCAGGCGCGCCGCCGCCAGCTTCTGCTCCATGCCCCAGGCATGAGCAATCTGCTCCAGCGTTTGGCCTGCCATTTCAGGATGAGGCGTCGACCAGGTGATGACGATGCGCACGCGGTCATCCACCTGGCGAAGGTCGAGGGTACTGGAGGAGGCCGCGTAGGGGTAGCAGTCGCATCCCGCCGCCTGCCCTGCCCGGGCCGTCTCGAGTGCATGCAAAATCTCTCCGCTCCTGCCCCAATTTGCGACGCCTGCGCATTTCAGATGCGAGATAACCACCGGAATATGACACTGCCGCCCGGTATCAAAGGTTTCGCTCATGGCTGCGAGGATCTCCTCCCCTTCCGTGCGCATATGCGAAACGTAGATCGCGCCTGCGGCGGCGAGCGGTTCGGCAAGCGACAAAATTTCCTCTGCCGGCGCCGAACGGGCCGATGCGTAGGCGAGCCCCGAGCTCAAACCTAACGCGCCGCTTTCCAGGGCCTCGATCAACTGCGCGCGCATGGCCTGAATCTCGGCTGGGGTGGCGGGGCGGTCGAGACGATCCATATGGTTGCTGCGCAGAGCCGTATGCCCGGTCAGGGCGGCCACGTTCACCGTCGGCCGGGCTTCGTTTACAGCCGCGACATAAGATGCGAATGTCGGGTAACGGAAGGCGTCAGCCTCCCCCAGCAGATTCATGGGATCCGGAGGTGCGCCCGCCAACTGCACCGGCGCCGCGCTGATGCCGCAGTTGCCCACGATCACGGTGGTGACCCCCTGGGAAAGCTTGGCCAGCATCCGGGGATCCCGGATAACGCTGGTGTCGTCATGGGTGTGGACATCGATAAAGCCCGGAGAGAGGACCCGTCCGCCTCCCTCGACGACCTGTTCGGGAGGTGTACTGGGAAAGCTGCCCGATGGCGCATACGAGGCCGGCATCGACGGCAACATCCGCTGTTTGAGGTTCCGCGCCGCTTCCGTCGAGCACACGCACATTCCTGATCAGGGTTTCACAACTGGGCATAGGGCATGGTAAATGCCTGTTCGTTGGCGGGTGGAAATTTTTCAAGCGACAGCATTTTCACTTCTGGTCTTAACTAGGTAGCCAAGGCCCCGTCGCGGCTTTTCGCCCGGGAAAAGTAGCTTCTCAACGGAGAAGTGAAAATGCACTAGACTGATCAAACCTGCTTCACCTTAGGAGGGTGCATCCATGTCCGATGAGGATTTGAAAGCCGAGCTTGAGAAGCTGCGTGCAGAAAACGATCAGCTTAAAAACAAGAGTGTGCGTGGTCTGAGTCTGAAGGTCAGCGAAAAGGGAGCCTTATCGCTCTACGGCGTGGGCCGGTTCCCGGTGACGCTCTACAAAGAACAGTGGATGAAAGTACTTGGCATGAAGGACGAAATCGAGAAGTTCCTTCAGGCCAACGCTTCTTCGCTTAAGACGAAGGAATGAGGGTGACGGCCTGGGGAACACCAGCCTGGGCTGAACGATAGATAGCGTCGATGATTGCCATGTCGACATAGCCATCCGCCCCACACGAGGGCGGCAGCGGTCCGCCGCGAATGGCCAGGGAAAACGCATCGATCTGCGGCCGGAATTCGTCGACCAATGGAAAAGTCTTGTGCAGTTGCTCCTCTCCAAAGCGGGCACTGAGCACTCGTTCGTGTTCAAAGGGGAACGCTGGGGTGAGTGACACTGAGCCGAGGGTCCCCTCCACATAGAGCATGGAGCTGAGGGCGGCGCTGTAGCAGGTGGTTGCCTGGGCCACTAGTCCGCTGGGGAAGCACATGGTGAAAGCAATGCCCTCTTCCACGTCCCGGAACAGCGACGGGTCGTGGGTCCACTGAAAGGCCGAGACGCGCGAAGGGATTTCTCCCGCCAGCCAGCGTGCCGCGTGCACACAATAAATGCCCAGATCCATCAGCGGTCCGCCACCGGCGAGCCGCCGGTCAAGGATCCATGGGGGCGTGGTCTGCGGCTGTGCGTGACGTTCACTGAAGGACGCGTGCAGTACTTTGAGTCCACCCATGCGGCCGGAGAGAATCAGCTCGCGAATAAAGACGAACGAAGGTTCGAAACACTTGCGGTAGGCGGTCATCAAGAGAACAGACTGCCGAGCGCAGGTAGCGACCATCTCTGCCGCCTCAGACGCCGTCATCGCCAGTGGCTTCTCGCACAGCACGTGTCGTTTAGCCGATGCTACCGTTTCCACCTCCCGCAGGTGAGTGCCCGGGGGGGTGGCGATGTACACCGCCTCCACCAGCGGATTGGCAAGGCATTCCTCCAGGCTGTCGTAGGCTGAGGGAACGCCATGGAGCGTGGCCAGGCGGCGGGCCTTTTCTCCATCGCGGCTGACCAGGGCAACCAGCTTCGCCCGCTGCATGCCGCGGAAGGCAGGCAGGATCGCTGATTGTGCAAGGTTGCCCAGGCCAAGAACGGCAAATCCTACCGGCGGCACTCCGTTAACTCTCTCGGTCGGCGCGCGAAAGCCGCTGGTTGCGGATGGCCTTGTGATCGACGTCGCGCAGAGCTCTCGATATTCTTGAGCACCTTCTGCATCGCCTCCACAATGGCGTCGATGTCGCTCCGCGGACCGAGGAAGATCTGGTGCGGGAACCAGACCGCTTCCCGATACGCTGCCTTTTCCGACTCAGGACAGGTGTACATGGTCTTCAGGTCCAACGGCTGCGAGCGGCCCCAACTCAGCGCAGGGAAGTCGGCCGGATCGAGCGGAAACAGTGAGCTGCGATAGACCGGCTCGTAGAACAAACCGTCGCAGGGTATGCCCTCCAGTTGCAGCGCGGCTACGAATGCGGCGCGGGGAATATCCTTCACTTGTTCGGAGAAGTATTTCAGCACAAAGCCGTAGGGAGCCAGGGTCGTAATGCGCGGCTCGGCTTTGAGGAATCCAATGCCTGCAGTCTTGGCCAGTTGTTGTTCGAAGTAGGCCATGTTTGCCATGCGAATCACGGCCTGATCTGGCAGGCCCTCGAGTTGCGCGCTCAGCACGGCTGCCTGAAATTCGCCCAGCCGGTAGTTGAAACCAATCGTCCGATGGTGAAATTTATCGGTCACGCTGGCCCGTCCGGCATTGATGTAGGTTTGCACGCGCTCGTGGTATTCGAGATTATTCGTGAGCACGATGCCGCCTTCCCCCGAGGTGATGAGCTTGCTGGACTGAAAGCTGAAAGCCCCCAGGTCGCCCATCGATCCCGCGCCCTTGCCACGCCACTTGCCGCCGTGCGCGTGGGCACAGTCTTCGACGATCTTCAGCGAATGTTTGCGGGCGATCTCGGGCAGTGCATCCATATCGGCGAAACGCATGCCCAGGTGCACTGGCAGAATGGCTCGCGTTTTCGGGGTGATGGCCGCCTCGGCAGCCGCGGCATCCATGCAATAGGTTTCGGGATCCACATCGATAAACACCGGCACCGCGTTTACCAGCAGTACCGGCCCCACTGTGCCTTCCCATGTGTAGGCAGGGACCAGCACCTCGTCGCCGGGCCGGATGTCGATCGCCTTGAGCGCGGCTTGAATGGCGACCGTGCCGGTGTTGACGCACTGGCCGTAGGTGGTGTCGTGCAGCTTGGCGAAACCGGCGGCGAACTGGGTAGAGTACTTGCCCGGGAAAAGGCTGCCCGCCCCAGGCTCGACCGCGTAACACATCCAGTAATCGCGTCTCTTCTTTATCCGAGTACAGTGGCCAAGGGGTGAATGGGGTGGTCCGCGTTGCGCGGCCGCCCAAAATTGCCAGACTTTCCATTGCTGCCCGCCTCAAGGAAGAAGCCCAACGATAACGCATCGTCCTCCCCGGTGGCAAGCCGTTCATAGGCGAACTGCAAAGCGATTAGATCGGTATCTGTCCGAGAGGTGTGCGGTGATTTATCTTTCGATACTAAGCGGTTTGCACGGTCATACACTCGAACCCGCAACCAATCTGAGGGTGCCCCATATCTCGCTCGTTTTTCGCGAGATGTGGGATACCACGGCTCTTTATCTCAAGTGTTTCGGGAGCCGAGAGCTTCAGGTCTAGAGTAGCGGCTTCTTCATTGCGACGCTATTCACGAGCCCGCCTCGGCCGTTCCCGAAAAAGAGCGCAGAAGCACCTCTGCGCGCGGATGCTGCCGAACCATCTTTGATGCTGAGCCGATTGTGATCGGCATCTTTCCCGATCCGCTCCGAGGCTGTACCATTCGAAAGATTCCCCGCCCACCGATCGGCGGAGAGGAACCGGGATGCGAATGAGCGTGTTGGTCATCGGGTCGTTCGCAGCGCTACTGCTGGCATCCTGCGGGAGGCGCAACTCCAGTGATGCGCCGCCGGGCGGACCTCGGGATCCTGACCTGAGCGTTCAGGCAGGCGGGTATCCCGATAAGCATTTTAGCGGTCCGGTTTACGTTCCCCGATCCTCTCCCATGGAGAACGGCACCACGGTGTACGACGTGACCTATAAGGATGGCGTCACGGTGATGAGCAAGAAAGATACGATGCAGCACCTGCTCTCCATCCCACGAAATGGTAGCTACGTTTTTGACTCGTCCGCCAGCCAGATCGCCGCTCTGAAGCCCGGAGACGTAGTCCTGTTCTCCGGTCTGGCCCTATGCACAGTGGTGGAAGTGAAAGACACAGACACCGGCTACCTGCTCAAGACCGAGCCAGCCAAAATTACCGACGCCATCGAGAATGGGCGCCTTGAGGGCATATATAAGATCGATTTCGACAGAATGCGGACCATCAAATCTTATTCCCTGGCAGATTTTGATGTGGACTTTGGCGGTTACAATTACCACGTAAAATTCACTCCGCGCAATGACCGCATCGACATGCAAGCGACCATTAAATTTGGCGGCAAGCAGGGCGTGCTGGCGTATGAAGGCGTGGGCTACCTCAGCAACTTTGTTTCGACCATCAGGATGCAGATTACAGATGGCGAACTGACCAACCTCGCTTTTACAAACTCCGATCTCGCAGGACAAATCGAGTTCAAGTGGTTTGCGGTTGCGACCGATACCATCAAGTCGGGTTCCATGGCCGAGATCACTTCGTGGCCTGCCGAGCTCTTGAAGAGCGCTCCGCTCTCCAGAGCCGCCTACCATGTCCCCATTCTTCTCGGCGCGATGCCATTCGATTTGAAGATATCTCTCGGCTTCAGCTTTATTCCGGACTTCAGTTCGAAGAACAGCGTGGTCGAAGGAGGAAAGCTCATCAAGTACAGTGGCGTCGGCGGCTTCCGGTTTGCGGATGGACTGACCCGGCCGTCCGGAACGATGGATGTGCAAGTGACTGCGGGCGAGAGCAGAGTGATGTCTGCCGGTCCCGTAGGCTTTACCGCGGCTACGGAAGCGCCCCGGCTTGACCTGACCATGAACTGGCCGCCGGCGGCGTCGCAGGGGGCGGGTTATCTCAACTTCATCACTTCCTACGGGATTGTCACCAACGGAAGAGTGAATCCCTCTCCATGCCAGACCAACGTTACGGCCTTCAGCGTGAGCGCAGGACCGGCGTATACATCACCCAACAGCTTCGCGACCTGGGTTGAGCCTGCGACCGCCGGCGTATCCTCGTCGGTGTCGCTCTGGCAAAAGACCTTTAAGGCCGCGGGAGCCGGAGGCGTTATGTGCCCCGGCTGATCCACCGCAAGTTTTGTGGGAGCCGAACTTCGGTCCAGCGGAAAAAGCGCTCAAGCGAATTCACCGGTTTGAGCGCTAACCTCTAATCCTCGCCAATATCTTCATGCCAGATCTCCGCATGCTCGCGTATAAAAGTTGCCATCAAATCGGCGCACTCTTCAGAGTCCAGATCGAAAACTCGAACGCCCGCCTCGCGAAGCCATTCAACGCCGCCGCTGAATGTTCGACTCTCTCCGACCACCAGGGTGCGAATACCGAACTGCCGCACCAGCCCGCTACAGTACCAGCAAGGCGCCAGCGTAGTCACCATCACTACACCGCGATACGAGCGCAGCCGGCCTGCACGTCGAAACGCATCCGTTTCCGCATGCGCCGAGGGATCACCTTCTTGTACGCGTCGATTGTGTCCGGAGCTAATCAACTCGCCGCGATGATTGAACATGGCGGCGCCGATGGGAAGGCCGCCTTCTGCGAGGCCACTGCGGGCTTCGCGGATTGCGACCGCCAGCATCGAAGCCCAATCCTGTTCTACGTTCATCTCTCACCCCACAGTGAGAATATAAACGCAAAGCAAGCGCCAACCACACACCGGGCTGGCGCTCGCTTGATTGTTATTACCTATCGTCCCGTCACGTAGTCGGCGCTGTCAGAGGCAGCATCCTTGACTTGGCCCACAGCCTTGCGAGCCGTCCCCTTTGCCTGTTCGGCTTGCCCTTCTGTCTTCAGCTTATCGTTGTGCGTGACATTGCCTACGGCTTCTTTCAGCTTGCCGCCCAGCTTCTCCGCTTCACCCTTCACTGTGTCGTTGTTCATATTTCACCTCACACAGTGAGGTGCCCGAGTCGAGCCAGATGTTGCCTTGCAACAGCAAAGTTGCGGCGAGCATCCTATCGCGTGCCCGACTGAGAACCCGCAGAGGCACAGAAAGGATTTTCGATGAGCAGATACAACCAATACGGGGCAGTACTATTTTGCGCCGGTGTTCTTCTTTTCCCAGGCTGTAATAAACAGGACAATTCCAAGGCCAATTATCAAACGGCAATCAATGACTATTACAAGGCTCATCCCGCGTGCATCTGGCAGGAGATGAAGAAATTTCCCGTACAAGCCGCGACGTCCGATGATGCCAAAACACAGGGTTATGACGCCCTGACGGATGGCGGCCTGCTCACTCGCACCACCGGTGAGAAAAAAGTTTTCATCATCGCTTCGAAGCAGGTGAACAACTACGATCTGTCCGCGCAGGGCCGCTCCGCCTGGACGCCGGACACCACCCAGCCGGGATACGGTAACTTCTGTTACGGCCATCGTGCTGTCGACTCGATCGATAGCTTCACCAACGGAGTCAACGCTTCGGGATTAAAGACGGCAGAAGTGAACTATCATTACAGCTTCGTGGACGTGCCAGACTGGGCCAGGTCCCAGGAGGTGCAGACCGCTTTCTCCTCAGTGGGTTCGGCGTTGGCGCACGGCCAACCCGCCCAGGATTCGCTGGTGATGAATGGCAACGCCTGGCAAGTGACGAAGTAGGCGCTCAAGGGCTGGAAAAGGTTCTAGCAGAATTATGGGTGCCCCACCCTTTGCAAAGAACGCGAAGGGTGGGGCACCCGGAGTTTTGTTGCGGAGCTTTATTTAGGTCGTGGGATCTATTGTTGCGCCGACTCCAGGGCGAACAAGAGCAGTGAGCGCGCGGTGACGCCGTAGGAATCGCCCACCTTAAAGCAGCCTTTTTCGCTGTTGTCGGTGATGTTGGTATCGATCAACAGCGACCACGTGTCGCCGCCAGGGCACTCGGGCATCGTGAATTCAACTAAATCGTGATGGTCATTGATCACGATCAACAGTGTCGCCTGCTTTCCTCTCTGCCGGATTCCCGTCACCTGCGCCCGCCCGTCGAGCAGCATGCCAAAGCAGCGCATATTGGTGTCACCCCATTGCTCCTGCTCCATCTCCGACCCGTTGGCGTTAATCCAGGTCAGATCCTTGACCCCCAACTCCTCGTTGTATTGCCCGGTGAGAAAGAGATTGCGGCGCAGAATAGGGTACTTGTGACGCATGCTGGTGAGCCGGCGCGTGAAAGCGATCAACTGCTCACCCTTCTCACGCAGATCCCAATTGAGCCAACTGATCTCGTTATCCTGACAGTAAGCATTGTTGTTACCGTTCTGGGTGCGGCCGAACTCATCGCCGGCCAGCATCATAGGCGTGCCCTGCGCCAGCAGCAACGTCGCCATAACATTGCGTATCTGCCGCTTGCGCAGAGCGATGATATCGGGGTCGTCGGTAGGCCCCTCTGCACCGCAATTCCAGGAGTTGTTGTTCGAGCTGCCGTCCTTGTTATCTTCTCCGTTGGCTTCGTTGTGCTTTTCGTTGTAGCTGAAAACGTCGTTCAAGGTGAAACCGTCGTGGGCGGTAACGAAGTTGATCGATGCCCACGGCCTGCGTCCCTGGTGATTGAAGATGGATGCAGAAGCGCACAAGCTATCCGTCAGCGCAGTTGCCGGAGCGTTGCCGGTCCAGAACTTGCGCGTATTGTCACGAAATTTATCGTTCCACTCCGCCCAACCGGGAGGAAAGCCGCCGACCTGGTAGCCCCCCGGCCCACAATCCCATGGCTCGGCAATGAGCTTGATTCTTGACAGGCACGGGTCCTGGCTGCAGGCTTTCAGAAATCCACTCTGATTATCGAAGCCGTTTGGTTCCCGCGCCAGAATCGTGCCCAGGTCGAAGCGGAACCCGTCCACCCGGGTCTGCTCCGCCCAGAACCGCAGGCTGTCGGTCACCATCTGGATCACCCGCGCGTGGCTGAGGTTTAGCGTGTTTCCCGTGCCCGTGTCGTTAATGTAATAACGTGGCTTGTCCGGCAGTAAACGGTAGTAACTGGCGTTGTCTATGCCCTTGAACGACAGCGTCGGGCCGCGTTCGTTGCCCTCCGCCGTGTGGTTGTAAACAACATCCAGAATCACTTCAATTCCAGCATCATGAAAGCGAGCAACCATCTCTTTGAATTCGCGCAACGGATGCTTGGGGTCATTGGCGTAGCGCGTATCGGGCGCAAAGAAACCAATACTGTTGTAACCCCAGTAGTTGGTCAGGCCCTGGTCGAGCAGGTGGCTGTCATTAATGAAGAAATGGATCGGCAGCAGCTCCACCGAGGTTACGCCAAGCTGCTTGATGTATTTGACCACCGCATCCTGGCCCAGGCCGGCGTAGGTGCCGCGCAGGTGCTCTTCCATCCCGGGAAAGCATTTGGTGAAACCCTTGACGTGGAGTTCATAAAGAATCGTGTCGTCAAATGGCACGCGGACTTCGTCCAGAACATTTTGACCATGCCAATCAAAGTTCGGATCGACGACAACACACTTGGGCATGAAAGGCGCGCTGTCTCGCTCGTCGAAGGTCGTATCGTCCCCGGACTCCATCTTGTAGCCGAATATCGCCGGGTCCCACTTGAGCTCGCCCGTATGCGCCATCGCGTAGGGATCGAGCAGGAGCTTGTTGGGATTAAAACGGTGCCCAGCCTCCGGTTCATAGGGACCGTGCACTCGATAACCGTAGATCATTCGCGGACGTACGTCGGGAAGATAGCCGTGAAAGATCTGGTTGGTATATTCCGGCAGTTCGATCCGCTCAACCTCCTTCTCACCGCTTTCGTCAAAAAGGCAGACTTCTACTTTGGTCGCGTGGGCGGAAAAGATGGCGAAGTTTGTGCCCTTGCCGTCCCAGCTTGCGCCTCTCGGGTGGGGGAGGCCTTCTTTGATTGCCGCGGTGCGCGCTTCCGTCATGGTCATTTCGGGCATGTGATGTGAAGTCCTTACCTTGATTGGGTTGAAAACAATTCCAGGAACAAACGTAGATTCTGATAGATGCGCATTCGGGGGTTTTAGCTGGTTCGCTGCGCGACCTGGTGTACGCTGCTTCTCTTTAGGTCATCAACGCGAGGCAAAGAAATCTGAAGCTAAGGTTTGGGGCTAAGGTTTGACGATCGGGCTAAGCAGACCCTGATCTCTCATCCATTGCTCCAGCAGGACGGGCCACAGATCCAGCGCCGCGATCCCTGCCCCCAGCCCGCTACCGTGCTCTCCATGGCGGAAAATATGCAGTTCTACCGGCACTCCCGCCGTAATCAAGGCGTTGTAGAAATTAATGCTGGCGCTGATGGGAACGGTTCGATCATCGGTGGTGCTGTAGATAAACGTGGTCGGTGTCTGCGAGGTCACGTGCAGGCTGGGGGTGTATTTCTCCTCAAAAAGCTTGCAGGTCTCAGGCGGGACGGTCTTGATCCGCGAACAATAGGTGATGTAATTCCCGCTCGGCTGCATGGCGTTCAACCAGGGATAGCCGAGTATCAGGAAATCAGGCCGGTCGCTGAGCCGCTCCAGCGGGTCGCTCGAGTCTGCTTTTCCAGCGTCAAAGAACGTGCCGGTGGCTCCTGCCAGGTGACCTCCAGCGGAAAAGCCCATAAAGCCAATGCGGTCGGGCGCGAAACCATAGACGGCGGCTGAGGACCGTACCAGCCGTATGGCGCGTTGGGCATCCTGCAACGGAATCGGATAGAGATACTTGGCGCCCAACCGGTATTTGAGCACAAAGGCGGTTACACCGCGGGCGGTAAGCCAATCTGCGACCTGGCGCCCTTCAAGGTTGCTGGCGAGACCGAGGTAGGCTCCGCCGGGCGCAACGATCACGGCTGATCCCGTGCCCTTTCCTTTTTGAGGAAGAAAAACGGTGAGGGTAGGCAGATCAGCAGGGCTGGTATTCGCGACTTCGGGCGCTCCGCTCGGCCACAGCTGCAGGGTGGAGATGCCAAGAGCGGGATCGACCGCCTGTTCAGCCTGCGTTCCGACAACCTGCGCCGGCGCAACCAGCGCGCTTGCCAGTCCGGCCGCAAGCAGGCAGAGAATGGCTCCAAATCGATTCTTCTTCATCTTTGCTCTTCTCCATGCCAAACCATAATGCTCCCAATTCATCCGGTCACAATCTTAACAATCCATTTGGAGCTGTCAGGGACCCTGCATGGAAGGGTATCGCGCCCCCCTCGAAAGGATTATCTCCAGGCCCCACCTTCTGGAAGCTTGGTGAATTTTGCTTAAGAATTGCGGGAAATTCGTGCCATTTAGCCGTAAAAGCTGCAATCGGCCAGAACTTGACCTATCGAAAATGGTTGCTTGAGATCGGCCCGAATGAGGCTTTCGTGTTTCCGGAAGGAACACTACCTTGGATCCATCGCTGCACGCTTCCTTCATAGTTTGCTCGAAAAGGTGGTCCCCGATGCTAAGCGCTAATCTTGTTCTCGATCCAGTCAGCCCTTTTCCTGGCGTCGCTTCCCCCAAAGTGCATATTCGCCCCGGCAAGTCTGCCCTGCGCCCGTTTCATGCACTCAGTTTGGTGGAGACCGGAACTTATGGAAATCGAATGGCAAAACACCTGCATCTGGCGAGCGCACCTACGATCAGCGTGAGGACCCGTCACAAAGCGCACCTGGCGGTTACCCGGCTGCATTCCGACACGGGACTGGTGGACAGGACTACACCCTTCCCGTGCGAACCAGCCTTCACTGTCCAACTGCACCTGCAGCGGGTTTCGCCGGCGAAGTTTTGGCTTCATGGACGACCGGTTCCGATCGATGCAACGCAAGAAGAGGGAAGCGTCCACATTTGGCATCTGGAGCAGGACCCCTCCATGTACTTGGGGAGTGCCTTCGATATGGTGCAGTTTTACGTGCCTCGTGCCGCCCTGGATGAGTTTGCTGACGAGAACGACGGGTGCAGATGCGAGACGCTGAGCTGGCCGTTCGGAAAGGTGGATCCGGCGCTGCGGAATCTTGGGCGCTGTCTGTTGCCGATGCTCGAGAGACCTGAGGTTTTGAGCGAACTGTATGTCGACCACCTGGTGTTTGCCGTGCACGCGTACATCGCCCGCACCTATGGCGGTATCAAAGTTGCACCATCTGTTGTGCGTGGGGGATTGGCGCCGTGGCAGTTGCATCGAGCCACCGAGATGCTCAAGGCGAATCTGGATGGGCAGATCGCGCTCTCTCAGGTGGCACGCGATTGCAAGTTATCGGTGAGTCATTTTGTGCGTGCGTTCAAGCAAACGACCGGAGAACCGCCCTACCGCTGGCTGTTGCAGCAGCGAATCGATGCGGCGAAAGAACTCCTGCTGCATTCCGGCCTGCCCATGGTGGAGATTGCACTCAAGTGCGGTTTCGCGGATCAGGCATGCTTCATCCGCGCCTTTCGCAAATTACTGAATACCACGCCGGGGGAATGGCGGCGGATACGGATGCAATAGAAACTGTGCACTCGCCACCGCCGCCGCTTATTTTCCCCAGGTATCAGTCAAGGCTGTCAACAATTTCCCCCAGGAACCATGCCCTGCGTTCTGTCTCGTCGATCCAGACCTCGATCAGGCTGGCCGTAGCCACATCCTTGTGTTCGTCGCATACATCGTGGGCCGCACGAAAAGACGCGATCAGTTGCCGGTTGTCCGCAAACAACTCGCTGAGCATCGCCTTGGGAGAAACGTGAAGTGCGTTGTTATCCTTCAGCCGTTGATGCGTCGCGATCTCCCCGATGGAGTGGATGGTGGTGGCCCCCAGCTTGCGGGCTCGCTCCGCGATCGGGTCAGTCATGGCAAAGATCTGGTCCCCGTGCTCATCCAGAAGCAGATGATAGTCGCGGAAGTTCTTGCCCGTCATATGCCAATGAAAGTTCTTTGTCTTCAGGTAAAGGGCGAACGAGTCGGCCAGCAATTGACGGAGCTCGTTTGATATCGCTTCGACCGCACGGGGATCCAACTGCCCCACATTTTTCGCCGAAGATGCTTTTTCGTTCTTCGATTCAACTTTTTCTGCTGTTGCCATCTTTCTCTCCTTGCGTCCCCGGGAGAGTCCTTCCCGAAGGCACTATCTTGATTGATGCAAACGCCTATGAAACGCGCTTAAATTTTCTCGGCCGCACTTGCAGCAATAACAGCAAACTCTGCGCAAACCGAAGCAAGATGCTTCCTTGTTGACCCCTTAGTGTGGCAGCAGCGCAATTTTTCAGGAAATCGGAATGATTAGACCCGACCCGCAAAGCGAAAACAGCCGAGTGACAAGGAGCGAAGTTCATGCCTGATATCGAGCGGTACGACGCCCTGGTGCTGGGAACGGGGGAGGCGGGAAAATATATGGCCTGGCACCTGGGCGCCAGCGGCAAGCGGGTGGCGGCCATCGAACGCAAACTGATCGGAGGCGCCTGCCCAAACGTGGCCTGCCTGCCGAGCAAGAACGTGGTTCATGGAGCGAAGGTCGCCTCCTATTTCCAGAGAGGCGAAGAGTTCGGCATGCTGACCGACAAATGGACCGTTTCCATGCCGGGCGTGCGCGCACGCAAACGGCAGATGGTCGAGGAGCTTCAGCGGATCCACCTGGATAACTTTGCCCGCAGCAAGGTAGAAATTGTCATGGGGGAAGGCCGGTTCATTGCTGAGAGAACCCTGAAAGTGCAGCTGCTGGGGGGAGGAGAGCGCGTCCTCTATGCCGACCAGGTTTTCCTCAACACAGGAACGCGGGCGGAAGTCGGTAAAATACCGGGCCTGGTTGAGTCTTCTCCGCTCACGCATGTAGAAGCCTTGGAACTCGATGTCGTTCCGGACCATTTGTTGATTCTTGGTGGTGGGTTTGTCGGTCTGGAGTTTGCCCAGGCGATGCGGCGACTCGGCAGCCGCGTCACCATCATGGAGCGGAATGATCGTCTCGTGCACGGTGAAGATCTGGACGTTTCCGAAGCGCTGACCCAGCTCTTCCAGGATGAAGGCATCGTCACGGTGGCAAATACCAGCCTGGGCCGGGTGGAAGGCAAGTCGGGCCAGGGCGTGCGGCTGCATGGTTCCCGGCGTGGATCGGAGATTATCGTCGAAGGAACGCACCTCATGGTAGCGACCGGCCGTTTACCCAATACAGAAGGCATTGGGCTCGAACTGGCCGGAATCAAAACCACCAAGCATGGCTTCATCGAAGTGAATGACCGGCTGGAGACGAGCGCACCCAACGTCTGGGCGCTTGGCGACTGCGTCGGTGGTCCCTTCTTCACCCACATATCGTTCGACGACTTTCGCATCGTCCGCGACAATCTCGCCGGCGCGCAACGTACTACGACTGGAAGACAGGTTCCCTCCTGTCTCTTTACCGACCCTGAACTCGCCCGTGTGGGACTGGATGAGACGCGGGCGAAGGAGCAGGGCATTCGCTACCGGCTGGCACGGACCCCTATGGCAGCTGTGTTGCGAACGCGGACGATGGCAGAGACCAGGGGTTTCCTCAAGGCACTCATCAGTGCTACGGATGACCAGATCCTCGGATTCACAGGCTTTGGTGTGGGTGCGGGCGAGACCATGGCTACTGTCCAACTCGCGATGAAGGCCGGCCTGCCGTACACCCTCTTGCGCGATATGACGATTGCGCACCCGACGCTTGCGGAAGGAATTGTGTCGCTATTCTCCAACGTCTCCGCGGTCAAGTGAACGAGGATAATTGGTTCCTTGTTTGAAAAACAGACTTTCAAGCTTTTTGCTTTGTATAGGGCACGACTTTAGTCGTGCCGTAACGGAACAAAAAAGTTGGGCTTTAGCCCCTGCGTTTTTTCCATCGGAAATTCGTGCAGATTGTACGATGGCAGAGGCTTTAAAGCCTGCGTGACAATTCCAGAATTTGGGAAGCCCGAAGGGCGCGCCGCAGATCCCTCCACTACGCTACGCTCCGGTCGGGATGACAATTCATCTTGGAAACTATCCTTAGCGCTCCCAGACAAAAATTGTCATCCCGACCGGAGCGTAGCGTAGTGGAGGGATCTGCGGTGCGCCCTTCGGGCCTCCCAAATTCCGGAGTTAAAATGCAGACTCTTTAGCGCACCGAGGTTGCGAGGGTTATTACGAGCGGAAGCTCATACATAATATTTCTCTCAAAACCAAAAGCTCACAACCGAGCCAATCCTCTTTACGCCTCTCACAGCGCCAACCCACCGATCACAAGCAGCGCCCACAATCCAACAATAAGAAAGTCGGCCAACTTACTCATGACTTCACCCTTGGCTAAGCTGTCAACTCGCGGCGTTTGGTCACCATCGACTTGCGCAGAGCAACCTTCGCGCGGGCCAGCCTCGACTTGGTCGCGGGTATAGAAATACCCATGCTGTCGGCTATCTGTTTCATGGAATGCCCCTCCATCTGTCCCCGTTCGACTACGGATCGAAGCGCGTTCGGCAGGTGGCAGATGGCCCGCTTCAGATGCAGGGACATTTCGTATCCCGCATAATGCTGCTCCGGATCTGCGGCGTCGTCGGCGATTTGCCACGTTTGCCACGTCTCTCCGTCGGTGGCCACCTCGATCGAGGTTTCAAGACGGACGCGTCTCTTGCGCAGGATCATCAAAGCCGAATTGATCCCGATACGGGTGAACCAGGTGGGGAAGCTCGACCTGCCGTCGAACTGTTTCAAATGGAGGAAGGCGCGCATCATGGAATCCTGGAGCGCATCTTCCGCGTCCTCGCGATTCCTGGTCACGCCGTAGATCGTGTTGAAGACACGCCTGGAGTAGCGTGTGCACAATTCGACGAACGCCCACTCCTGGCCGGCTTGCGCCGACGCAACCAGCATGTCATCTCCCAAAGAACTGGGCTCATGGGGGTGCTGGGCGATACTGTTACCTACCATGCTGCAGGAACTCATGGAAACACCTCTAGGAGAATTTTGGAAAGCTCTATTTGGATAAGTGGGCCGGGAATCAGCAATGACAAAACAAAAGTAAATGAGGGAAAAAAGAAGAGCTTGATTGAAATTGCTTTTAGTTTGCTGATTTTGCGGGAACAGTTGTAGCAGGGCAGGCGAAGACTCCGCGTCATGTGACCGAAACGAGCTTCATGTAACATCCACCTGGAAGAGCTGACCGCTCGAGAAGGAGAGAGAACCATTGGAGCAGAAGGATTGGGCAGGAATATTTCCCGCCATCACAACGCCATTCCAGGCAGATTTGTCGGTCGACTACGAGATATTTGGCGCGCAGGCTCGATGGCTGGTGGAGTGCGGCTGCAAAGGAATCGTCGCTCTCGGGTCTCTGGGGGAATCGCCCACCCTAACCAGGGAGGAAAAGGTCGAACTTCTGAAACAAGCCAGGCAGTCGCTGGAGGGCAAAGCGCCAGTGATTGCGGGCATCGCTGCGCTCAGCACTGCGGAAGCCGTGTGGCTGGCGAAAGAAGCACATCGTGTGGGAGTAGACGGGCTCATGGTGCTGCCGCCGCAGGTGTACCGCAGTGACTGGCGTGAAACGCAAGCCCACCTCGCCGCCATTTTCCAGGCAACGCCGCTTTCCTGCATGCTTTACAACAACCCTGTTGCATATGGAACGGATATCACTCCGGAGCAGATGATCGAATTGCGCGCGCGGCACGACAACTTCCATGCGGTGAAGGAATCGAGCGGCGACCTCCGGCGCATTACCTCGCTCAAGCATCTGGGCTCACTGGCGATTCTCGTTGGTATGGACGATGTGGTTGTCGAGAGTGTCGCCGCAGGCGCGACCGGCTGGATAGCAGGACTCGTGAACGCATTTCCTGAAGAATCGGTGCGCCTCTTCCAGCTGGCACAAAGTGGACCATCGGCGGAATTGGATGCCCTTTACAGTTGGTTCCTGCCCTTGCTGCGCCTGGACACCGTGCCCAAGTTTGTACAACTCATCAAACAGGTGCAGGAAGAGTGTGGCGGCCCTTCGGCGCGGGTAAGGCCGCCCCGGCTGGAACTCACCGGCGCGGAGCGCGAGGATGTTGTTTCGCTCACCCATCGAAGCCTGACCACCTGTCCGCGCTAACACCTGTCAGGCTTTTCCGGTGATCGTGGGCTCGAGGGCTCGCTGATCCGCTGGGGGTTCGGGAAGATGATTTCCTCGACGCCAGCTGATCATCCCTAACATCAGCAGGGCCGCGACGCCAGGCACCAGCAACCCAATCCGCAGGGATCCGGTGCCGGTGGAAACGATTCCCGTCAACCATGAGAGCATGGCGCCTCCCAGCCCGGCGACGGCAAACACCCATCCCGCATTGCGTGACTCGCCAATCTCCGCCAAAAACAGCGCCAGGATGAGCGGAAACACCGGCGCCAGGGCGAGCCCGGTGAACGCCGCCCCCAACAGGAGTGTGAGCGGGCTGTGCGCCACCAGAAGCAATGAAACCGCGGCGATGGTGGCAACGACCGACACGCGATAGAGACGCCGTTCCGGCAACCAGGTCAACATCGCCGGTGTGATCGCCCGGCCGAACAATAAAGCCGCCCAAAAAAAGGCAACTGCCAGGGTGCTGCCGGCGAAGGTCCACGCGATCGTGCGGGTGGTATAGGTGCTCATCCAGTTCCCGACGGACGCCTCGATCCCCACATAGAGAAAGGCAAGAACGGCAAAGTAAACGATGGTTGTTGCCTCTCTCCTGCCGGTGGGGGCTGGTTCGGAACCCGTCGAGGCACGCAGATCGCTGCGGTCGGCTAGCAGCGGTAACAGGATGAACGGCAAAGCCAGGAGTCCAACCAGGAGAAAGGCGGCGCCGCCAGTGGCGTGACGGAGAAACTGTGCCGCCAGTAGAGGGCAAGCGACGGAACCGGCACTCCAGGAGAAATTCGCGACCGCGATCGCAGCTCCCATGCGTTGTGGATAACGCCGGCCGGCGATCATATTGTTTGCCGTCATGGCCAGCCCAAGGCCGAGTCCATACACCGCAAACGCGGGGAGGGAATTTTGTTGGAGCAGAAAGATAGCGATGGCGCCTGCGGCAATCAACGCGTAGCCGGAGGCCAGGGCTTTCCACAGGTTGCGCCGGACGAGCAGGGCTCCTGACGCGGCCGTAGCAAACTGCACCATCAGCAGCAGGCCGGCATCTTTATCCCGCAGGTGCCACTGCACGGAAAGGCGGGGCAGAATGCACCCCAGCAAGACCGTTCCGACACCAGTGAGAGCGATTCCCAGGTGGAGAAGGGGCCCCAGCAAACGAAGGCGAAGGGACCTGGCCGCGCTGTGATTCGGGTGAGCCATCCAGAGAGGCGTTGTTGAATGCCGCCACGCGGCATTCGCCCTCTTCACTCTACGCGCTGCGACGGCTGAATCACGATCTGCGAATCAATTGAAGGCCGGGAACGGGTGGTGGCAGACCGGCTGGTCGGCACAAGCATGCCAGGATTCGGCCTGGTTTGACCCTGGGTGCTGCGGTTGTTACTATCAAGGTGCGGGGTGGAGCAGTCCGGTAGCTCGTTGGGCTCATAACCCAAAGGTCGCTGGTTCAAATCCAGCCCCCGCAACCAATACGATCTAAATAGCTTAAGATCGATTTTGGGCCGCACAGAACACCCCCTTAAAATCCCACAGATCCCCACACGGAGCGAAAGCATCTTCTAAACCCGCTTCTCTTCTCCCGGGAAGCCCATCTGCACTATCGCTCCGTGTATCTTTGGCTGCTCCGTAATGTAAGCACTCCCATATCGCATAGTCGTTCTCACTTGGGCGTGATGCATGAGTTTCTGTTAAACACCGGATCGGAGCTCCGCAGCCACACTGGTATTAGCTGTCCATCCAGCCCGTACAATCGAGAAAATGAATCGACGCGATTTCGTCTCAAGAGCAGTGACCGCCCTTGTCGCGGGTTCCCAGGTACCAGGGCACAAACTGCTCGCAGCTCCGGCAGATGCTGATGAGCAATGGATCCTGACAGGCGAGCATATTCGAGCCAGTCTGGGCGGGGATGGAACCATTCGCTCGATGCAAGTGAAAAACGCTGGTGCGTGGGAAGACGTGGAGTTCTGTCGTGGGCCCTTTGCAGGGCCCGCGTGGGCAGATGTTTCGATGCAACGCTCCTCAGGATCGGCCGTGGAGTTCGTTGGGTCGGCCGATGGTATTCACTATTCCTTGCGCTACAAGCTTGAGGGCGACCGGCTGGCGATCGTCGCTCAGCTAAGGAATGAGCGGCGTTCCGATTACACACCGAAAGCTTCCCGGCTGGTGTTGGGCATCAATTGCGAAATGCTGTCCTATCCAAAGTGGAATTATCGTTACTTCCCCACCCTGTTGCGCTGCGAAAAAACACATTTCTGGGGATATTTCATGACCCCCTATGGTCGGATCCTGACTGTGGGCTCACCGGATCCGATTGCCTCGTACATCATGAATTACGAAAAATCGAGCTGGGGAGACGGCGGTCACCTGATCAACACCTGCAGTCTCGACCTGATGCATACGCTGCCCCTGCCGCCGCGGCATCCGCAAGATCTCACTTCGCTGAAAGCGGGCGAAGAACGGACCTGGACAATCTATCTCCAGCCGGTTGGATCGCTCGAAGAGATCAAGCCGTTGTTGGCGGCGTCAGTGTCGGCGCCCATGATTGATATGGATCGCTATACTCTCGCCGAGGGCGAGAGCAGCAATCTCATTCTCTGGGCAAAAGAACCTGTTACGGTGACAGTTTCGGCGGTAGATGGCGTCAGTGCTGCATTGGCAGTGCATTCTACGGGTCCCGGTAAATTTTCGACAACGTTTATCCCCAATGGCGGCCCAGGACTCTATAAGTTCATGGTTGCCCAGGCCGACGGTCGCTCGAGTGAAGCATGTGTCTCTGTGCGCCGGCCCTGGTCGTGGTATTTGCGCCGGGCGCGCGAGGCGTCTCTGATCGATAAGCAGTATGCATCGAGCCATCTCGAACAGTGGCTTGGTTTGGAAACGGGCGTCCTGGCCCGGCGTTATGTGCCGGATGCATCGTTAGACGCCCAAACCGATCAGCGTCTCAAGGAAATTCTGGCTCTGCAGTGGGATCTCACCGCCAGGCGACCGACAAACATGCCTAAGATACGGCTCCTGGTGAACACCGCACAGATGGCGGCGGTTCTCGCCTACCGCTACCTGTCGGATGAAGATCCACACTGGCTCGATTTGGCAAGCGGCTTTGCCGACTACGTAGTATCCAGGCAATACCCTGACGGAAACTATGACAACTACACTACGGTGGCCTATCCGGTAAAGGCGGTGATGACCGTCATGGCGGTGGAACAATCGGTGTCCGCAAAGGATGAGCGCCTCGCGGCTGCCTACAATCGCCATTACGATTCTGCGAAAAAGGCCATGGATTTCCTCGTCAGGTCAAAGGACGATCTCACCACGGAAGGCCAGAACACATTTGAAGACGGCATGATCAGTTGCGCCGGCATGCAACTGGGATTATTTGCACTACTCCAGAAGGATCCCGAACAACGCCGTCACTATGCGGAAGCAGCCCGAAGAATGATGTTGGCCCATCGCTGCCTGGAGCAATTGCTCATCCCCGATTCGCGAATGAACGGAGCGACACTACGTTTTTGGGAAGCCCAATACGACGTGCTGATGGGCGGATCCCTGAATATGATGAACTCGCCTCACGGCTGGAGCGCCTGGTTGATTCCCGGGCTTTGGTATCAGTACCTGTTGACCGGGGAAGAAGAATGGCTGCAAAAAGCCATGAATGCAATGGGCAGTTGCGTGCAGGTGATCGATAGCGCCAGTGGCCAGCTGCGATGGGGCTTCGTACCGGATCCCTACCGCGAGGTCACGATGTTGGTGGCGGACCCCGCTTATCCACGGCGAGGAAAACGGGTCGACGCGATCATCGGCGAGCAGTATGTGCCTATGATTGCTTCATTCCACTATCCGGAACACGAGCCGGTCTTCGGCAACGGATGGGATTCCGGGTGGTGCTGCTGCAACGACGTGCACGAGATCTTTACTTCCCTGGCGGAGGTAGCCCTAACCTCCGCCTATGTTTTGGAGCGAGCCAACGGCGACCTGGTCGCGTGGAATTGTAAAGCTACCCGGGATGGCGGCGGGGGAATCAGCATTCAGCCCGCAGAAGAGATCGTCAGCCGTGTGCACCTGAACCTCCGCAGGCCGCACCAGGTGAATGCAGCCTTCGCACACGCCGCTGCCGTGAGCACCCGGGCCGAAGGTCTGCAATGGATCGGCCCGGGGGGAACGCCGGAACTCTTCAGCGTGGCTCAGTAGTACAGCTTGAGAGCGAGCTGCAGAATACGCGGGTTGCTCCGCGAAGCAGTAATCGCGCTGAAACCCGTCGGGTTCAGAAAGTTGAGGTTTGAGGGGTTTGCGAACGAATGCCAATTGCCAAGGTTAAACGCCTCTGCCCGAAACTCTAACTTCATCGCCTCGCGAATAGGGAACTGCTTGAAGAGGGACATGTCGAGGTCCTGAAACCCAGGACCCCGTACCTGGTTAGAGCCACCGCCGAGCGGCGAGTAGTCGGACTGCCCAACTGCGGTTGCCACGGGGGGAGTCGCGAATGCGGTTGGGTTCAGCCACTGGGTAACGTTGTGTGGGCCGCCGTAAACGTTCTGCCCCGGCACAACATCTGCGAAGCATCCGAAATCCGCCGTCGTTGCCACCGGGCAGAGAAGGGTGAAAGGTTGTCCAGTCTGATGCGAGAAGATGAAGTTCGTCAACCATCCGCCTACAAAGGCATCCGTGACCCCATTGATGTTGCTCAGGTATTTCCTGGTGCGGCCGAAAGGAAGGACGTAGGTTCCGGAAGCATGAACGACCTGCGCTGTATCGGAGGCGCAGAGCCCGTAATCGCCTTTTTGGCCAAAGCCGGGGAGCCATTCCGCCCTGTAGGGCGTATAGGTCCCACCGTAGAAGGGGCCTCCATACGCGGCCGAGTTCGTGCCTTCTATCGAGCGCGTATCGGTCAGGCACTTGGAAAATGTGTAGTTTGCCAGCACGGTCAGCCCGAAGCTGAGCTCATGCTGATAGACCGCCTGGAAAGAACTATAGCTGCTCGAACTTGATGTGCTTTGAAAGGCGGGCTCCGCCGCGAAACTAGGAAATGGGATGTGACCCGGGACCGTAGGGTCATACATGTTTGTCCCGGGGGGCATGATCGCGGATGGGGCATTCTGACTACTCTGGCTATCCAGATGCCTGCCCAGCGTGCCGACGTATGCGGCAGAAACTGAATCATGTGGGGTGAACTGATCCTGGAAAGTCAGGTTGATCGATTGCTGATACGGCGTCTGAAAGTTATATTGCCTCCCATAGAGAAAGAGACCGGCTCCATTCACCAAAGCGGGGTTCTCGATATTCTGCGCCGTCAGTGCATTCTCCAAAACGGCTGTTTGTCCGCTCGGCAACGCCAGCGGTGTTTGCGAATTTACCGAGTAGGAGCTCACCGTGTAAGTGAACGGATAGTTCCCTCCAAGGTTGTAGCCGAATCCGGTGTTGTCAAGCGCACCGTAGGTAATGCCGTAGCCCCCGCGAACCACTACTTGTGGAGTGACGCGATACGCAAAACCGATTCGCGGAGCGAAGTTTAACGTTTGCACATTGCCTGTCCCCGTATTCGACGTGCAGACCGTCGCAATGTTGTTGGCAACGAGCAGGGCCTGGAATGCCGAGGATGTTGGGACCGAACAGCCTCTTTTGGGGATGTAGTAGGTTCCCGAATTTCCTGCTCCCCCACCCGTTTGAACGAAGTTAGCCTGCTTCCCGTGGGTTTCCTGGTAAGGGGTGTAGTGGTCCCACCGGAGGCCGAGGTTCAGTGTGAGCCGGGAAGAGACCTTCCAGTCATCCTGAAAGTAGGCTCCAATGTAATAGCGCTGATCACTTACCTGCGCAATGTTAGAAAGCGAGTAATTGGACAAGCCGCCAAGACCGTCGGTTCCGTTGGGGACTGTGGAAGTAGTAGGCACCAGGAGCATGTCAGCGATGCCGGCGTAACCTGAATTCTGGTTTGGAATATCAGAGTATTGACCAGTGAAAGAGAAGCTTCCTTTTCCATACGGAGGCTGAACAACCGGGTTATAGAGGTTATCCACCTGGAATCCGGTTTTAAAGGCGTGCGATCCGTAGATTTTGGTCACATTGTCCATGACCTCCACCGTGCGGACTGTAGACAGAGTCGGCATATAGCCAGATGCTCCCAGTCCTCTCAGTGAGCTGATAGAAATAGGCGGCAGGCCGCCGTTTCCCTCAACCTGCGGTACACCCGGAATTCCATACTCCGCGGGGATTCCGAGGGTGTCGCCATATACTCCGCTCAGTCTTTCCACTGCGTGGAGGTAGCCGGCATGGAATTCATTGGTCAGATTGGGCGTAAAGGAATGCGTGTAGCCCAGGACAGCTGCATACCGGGGACCCTGTTCGGGTCCGTCCGCATAGACCTGACCCTCTGCTAGCCCGGGAAGCGTCGGCGGCGAGAATATTGTTTCGTTGCTGTAACTGAAAACTCCAAAGAGGATGTCCTTGCTGCCGATGTTCTCGTCGATCCGGACATCGTACTGATTAATGTTGTTTGTACCCGCGGCGAACTGGTAGTAGTTGGGAAAGCTGGTCACGCCGGGAGTGGGGTTGGGATAGAGAGAGAGCAGTTTCACGGCAACGGGATCGATGCGCGCCTGCGGAATCGTATTCAGGTATCGCGTTTGCGCGGTGAAGTCTCTGATCCCGGCAACGCTGCCGTTTGAGTAGAAGGGATCCCGAACAGAAATGGAAGCGCCCGATGTGTTGGGCAGGCCCGAGACCGGATCAACCGCACCGGCGGCCACCGCCCGGGTCGTTGCTGGGTCCAGCAGTGTTGCTAGAGGGAATACCCGGCCGAGCGCGTCGGTTTTCGTGCCGCTCACTAACGTGAAGTAGTCCTGGAAATTGGTGAAGTTGCTGCTGTGCATACCGGCGGTTGGAACGCTCGAAGTACTGTCCGACGGCGTATTGATCCGGGTGCCCTGATAATCAAAAAAGAAGAAGGTCTTGTTTTTGCCGTTATAGACCTTTGGGATGTAGACAGGGCCGCCCACCGTGCCACCGAACTGGTTCTGATGATAGGCGGGACGTGGTGTATTCGTTTGGTTTGCGAAGTAATCGTTGGCGTTGAAAACCGTATTGCGAACATACTCCCAAAGATCCCCGTGCAGGCCGTTGCTCCCGGACTTAATCACGGCATTCACGATCCCGCCCGTGGAATGGCCAAATTCAGCGCTGAAGTTGCTCGATTGCAGTTTGAATTCCTGGATGGCATCCGGCGGTGGCACGATGGCCGTATATACGTTGTTCCCGCTGGCTCCCCCTATGCTCCCACCGCCCAAGATTGTCGTCGATTCCATTGAGACGAAAGTCATTCTGCGTCCAATCCAAGCCCATCACGTTGAACTCGGAGTTATTGGAGCCCGCAGTGGTGCTGGTGCCGGCGGCTAACAAACCCAGGGTTGTCCAGTCCCGGCTTTGTAACGGCATGTTGTTGATCTGTTGTTCCTCAATCGTCTGGCCAACCGAAGCTTCTTCTGCCTGCAGTAATGGCGCCGCCGCACTCACGGAGACTTGCTGCGTCACCGCCCCGACGGAAAGCTTGACGTCGACTGTCAACCTGTCCTGGATGTGGGCCTGAATACCCTGACTGATGAATTGCTGAAAACCGGAAGCCTCCGCCTTCAGCGTATAGGTGCCTGGGTTCACCGCTTCGAATACATAGTCGCCGCTCGCACTGGACCGTACTGTCTGCGCTACGGACGTCGCGTCGTTGGTGATGGTCACGGTTGCACCCGCAACCACGGCGCCAGCCGAGTCTGTCACCCTGCCGGTGATTCGCCCGGTGGCAACCTGTCCGGAAAGTCGTGAAACGGATGCCGCCAGTGTCCAGATGCAAACCATCAAGACTATGAAATTGGCCGCTCTTATTCTCTTCATCGTGCCCCCCAAAAGAATCACAATCGTTTTGCGTTCGTAAACTAAATGATTTACATCTACGTTCCCGGGCGATTCAGTTCTCGTGTAAACCCGCGGTTGAGGCTTCCTCTATTTTTCCTTTTGATCGATTGGGAAGACTCTCTTCCAACTAGACCCATGTGAAAGACAATTGATGCGTTGATTCCAAGAGATACAGAAAGCTAGCATGACAATCCCGCCCTGTCTGTATTGCAGTTGACCACTTTGTGTACACCATTTGCAGGGACCCGAGCTCGCGATAACGCTGCCCGCATCTGCTGTTTTGCCACAAATTCAGCGTGCAACTAAACTACTGCAACACCGCGTGCGGAATTTGGGGGGCACATCAAAGTCCTATGACCGTCTTTAAACCGTCCATCACGCGTCGTCGTCTTCTGGAGTTGTTGGGGGCTGTTGCCGGAAGCAGCTTTTATCCTGCCTTCGCTGCGGAGACGGACAGTATCGCGCCCCAGCCCTATTTCGCAGGGGTGAACCGCGCGCTCGATGCTCTGGCGAAACTCGGCTCGCCGGTGCTGGTGGAAGATGCACAGCAACTTTCTGTCCTCTCACGCCACAATGACAGTGCTGCCGTGGATGCGTCGGAGAAGATTCTCAGCCGCTACACCCTGGTGAATTTGTCCATCAACTCTGACGGGTCTGTGCAGGTAACATCGGGCGGATCACCAACGACGCTGACCGAACAAGGCTGGCGTATGTTTCTGCTGCGTGTGTCTAACCCCGCGGCGCGGTTGGTGGATTTAAGCGTTTCCATTGGCTCGGAAAGGACTTTTGGACCGGGACCGGGGCAGATGGTGCGTTGGGATAACGGCTCTGCGGAACGCGCGTCCCTGATGGATACGCTGAACAAAGGGCCGGCAATCGAGGGAATGTGGTTGCTGGCGCAACTCTATGAGACCGCAACGGACCGCTATGGCGCGGAATTGCCGGTCGTTCCGCTTTCTGGCTTCGCCATCGAATACCGGGTGATTCAACTTTTCAGTCGAGATCATGGCCGGCGCCGCGCCAATTTCAAGTTGTATACAAAGCTCAGGTCTGGTGACGGGTTTAGCGGTTCAGGTCAACGGGAGGTCGACTTTGACTGTCAACCTTCGCGGGTTGTGAAACTTGGGGTGCTCGACGTGGACGGCCGCGGCTGCGTCGCGTCCCTGACGATCAAAGATAAGCTCGGTCACACCTATCCACCACAGGCGATGCGGTTGGCGCCCGACCTGTTTTTTCAGTCACAAGTCTATCGCGCAGATGGAGAGACAATGCGCCTCGCCGACGGCGAATATCGGGTCGAAAGCACACGTGGCCCCGAATATCTACGCAGCGTCAATACGGTCACGATCGATGCCGGCCACGACCGTATCGACGTAAAGCTCAATCGCTGGATCGATCCGGCGAAATGGGGATGGTATTCCGGTGACACCCATATACACGCGGGGGGATGCGCCCACTATCAAATCCCAACCGAAGGTGTTTCGCCGGAAACGATGATTCGTCATGCGCGTGGCGAAGGCTTGTCGATTGGCGATGTGCTCACCTGGGGGCCAAGCTGGTACTACCAGAAGCAGTTCTTTACCGGCCATACCGAGAGCCCGGCGGCGAAGCTTGAACACCCGGAGTTACAAGCGGCCAACAACGCAAGCCTGCAGCCGCACGTCACGCCGGAAGATGCCGAAAGCACTCTGCGTTACGACGTGGAAGTATCGGGTTTTCCATCGAGCTATGCCGGGCATCTGGTTCTGCTGCGCCTCAAAGAACAGGATTATCCCGGCACCAAGCTGATTGAAGATTGGCCCTCGTGGAACTTACCGATTCTGAAGTGGGCAAGGGCGCAAGGTTCGGTTGCCGGTTACGCACACTGTGGCAGTGGCATGACTGTCGATTCCACCGATCTGCCGAATTATGAAATCCCTCCCATGGATGGAGTCGGCACGCAGGAAGCGATTGTTGATGTGACCCATGGGTTGGTCGACTTTCTCTCCGGCTGCGACACGGGACCGATCGCTGAATTGAATGCCTGGTATCACCTGCTCAATTGTGGTTTTCGTTTGGCGATGATTGGGGAAACAGATTTTCCCTGCATCACCGACGAGCGAGTGGGCAGGGGGCGTAGCTACGTAAAGCTCGATAAACGCCCCATCGGCGAAGCGGGTTATGAGGCCTGGGTGCGTAATTTGCAAAAAGGGCGGCTCTATTGGTGTGATGGGCGCAGCCATTTCCTCGAGTTCACGGTAAACGGTCAGGCCGGCGGGGATTCGGATCTTACGCTTGCGGCTCCTGGAGCAGTGGAAGTCAAAGGCACCGTTGCCGCGCGGCTCGAACCCGAACCCACGCCGGAGACCGAGTCCATACGCGTCGAAAAACTACAGGTCGGCCGATGGGGTTGGCATCTTGAGCAGGCTCGTATCGGGAACACCCGCGAAGTCGCCGTGGAGCTGGTTGTGAATGGTGTCGCGATGGATCGGACGACGATCCTCGCCGATGGCACACCGCGGGCGATCCATTTCAAACCGGAAATCGCGCGTAGTTCCTGGGTGGCGTTACGTATCATGCCCTCGGGGCACACGCATCCGGTCTTCATTCAGGTGGGCGGCAAACCCATCCGAGCCTCCAGGCGGAGCGCGCAGTGGTGCCGAGCTTCCGTTGACAAGCTGTGGGAGGTCAAGACGCCTTTTATGCGCCAAAGCGAACGCGCTGCGGCCGCGGAGGCGTACGACCATGCGCGCAAAACCTATGACACGATCATTGGTGATTGCGAGGTCTCATGACGCGCCATGTTCTCGCTGCGACCGCTCTCTTTCTTTTGCCTCTGGTGGCTCGTACGCAAGACGGCATGCACAACCACCCGGGGATGGGAGCAGTTTCACCCAACGTTTCACCCAATGACCCGCCGATCAAAATCACAATCAACCCGGAAGCGCGGGTCAGTGTGGTCCTGGCCGGCGCCTTGCCGTCGCCCGCCTCCTGTGGAAAGGCAGTTGATTGGCCGGTGAAGATTGTGAATCAAGGTTTCGTCACCTCCCAATTAGAGGCTGAGATTGTGGGCGATGTGCCGCCCGGGGTAACGCTCGATTTCCATCCCGCGCCACTGAAGGGTGTGCCCGAAGAAGTACGCGTGCTGCATCTTACCGTGGCCAAACCCGGAGTTATCGACCTTACTCTTGCCTTCAGGGCGCATAACGAAATCCCCGATCTTGGTGGCCGGGATCGCGTTCATTTTCTGCTGCGCTGTTTACCTGTCAAGTAGGAGCGCACGGGTGGTCCACGTTTCGATCGGCGGACTCTCAGCTAGGAAATATGAACTTCGATCCACTCCAGTGGCTTTCCTGATGAATCCCGGTCTGCAGCGATAATTCTCAAATATCCATCTGAAATGGAAGCCTTGCCGGGCACAACCGTGTCCCCGAAGTAGTGACTCCGTATCTCTGCTAGCTTTCCTTGCTGGCGGCGAATGAAAATCTCTCCGCCGCCATAAGACACAATGGCCAGCTTGGCGCTGCGAGTTATCCCCTCAGTGCCCTCCGAAGCGACAACTACCGGCGCATGGGAACGCACTACGTCCTTGATGCGGGGGTCTGCTGACTCCAACGCGAGTGGATTCTGCTCGCCCGGAATCGGAGGTCGAAAGGCCAGCAGGACCAACTGCCCACCCTCCAGCCTTGCCCACGAGCGGGCGTGCGCCCCGAACGTGGCCGCTTCAGAAATTGAGCCGAACGGCAAAACTTCGAAGGTATTCGTGGGCCGCAGCACTTTGGTCAGCCCGTTATACTTTGCCACCAGTTGCGGGGTGGATCCTTCCCCTTGTTCATCGGCCTGGAAGTCGTTGAGCGAGCCAATCGAACCCATCGCCGTCGAATCGAACCAAATGTCAGGCGCACTCGCCCAGTCGTAGCCGGATGATCCGTAGGTTGGAATTCCTAGCGGCCCCAGTAGACTGCTGAAATAGAGCCGTCGGTTCGCTTCCAGATCGTACTCCCCGCTGGCCAGAAACAGATCGTCGGTGCTGTGCAGGTCGAAATAGTCCAGGAACAGCGGCGACAACTGGTAATACATCACCACCAGATCGGGATTTTCTTCGCGCATCGCCTTGATGACGACAGAGAGACCCTTCGCCATCAGCCGCTCGCCCGTCCAGCTCTTATCTTGCGGCGCAGCAACACCAACAGCGGGCAGTTCATAGCCGAAGTCGAACTTGAACAGATCCGGTTTGTATCTGCGCATGAACTCTCGCACGAGTTTCGTAAGTACCCTCTCTACCTCCGGTTGCGTGAAGTCAAGAAGGTAGTAGTGTGAGCCGCCCCAGTTGCCTGCTAAGAAGGGCTTTCCGTCTGGCTGCTTCAACATGTTGTCCATGGTCAAGCCAAGATCCGCGGGGCGTTCACAGCGCATGAGCGCCGCCCACAGACCGATGCGATACCCGTCTGCGCGCAGCTGGTCAAGAAATTGCTCGAAGTGGGGCAGCCTCGTCTGGGAGTGAACCAGGGTCCCGTAAGAGTCTTCCCACTTGTCGTCGATGGAAAACAGGCCGGCTTTCATGCCCGAGGCTTTCAGTTCGCGATAGATTTCCGTCAGGAAAGCCTCATCCAAATGCTCTCCACCTTTATTTCGATCAACCTGTGATCCCCAGGTACAAAATTGAGGGGTGAGCGCGACGGCGGTTTTATGTTCTGAGTTCACGTGCCTGCGAATGATTCCCGAGTCAACGAGAGCCTGGTAATAGCCGGCGATCGCCTCGCGATAGTTCGGGGCGACCGACCACAGTAAGGTTGCACCCAGCTGCAGGCGGGCGGGGCCACGGACATGTTTCCACAAATCGCTGCGGTAATCGATCCATAGGCTGCAGCTGCCCTGATAGAGCTGGAGAAACAAGTCTCCCGAAGGAAGGTCCGCTAAGCCGCACGCAAATGCATCCGATCTTTTATCGGTATAGCTATTCCGCGCCCCGGCGGAGCCATCGACACTGAATCCGCAGAAATAGTGGACTGGCAGACCCCACTGTTGGGTCAAACCGGGAATGAAGCTGCCACGCCCCAGCCAAACACTCTCATTCAGATGGACATCGTCGCGGACGATCGGACTTACAGCAGATCCTTCACTGATTCCTGGCACCACCAGGTAGGTCGAATGCAGCGATGGGTTTCTGTCTGCACTGGCGGGGTTGGTGAAGTAGTGCAGGCTGACCACGTCCTCTGCCGTCGGAGTCTGGTAGATCACCGGGTCCGCCCAAATACCATGCGCGTCAAAACGCCACGAGACAGTTAATTGAGCCGCACCGTTCACGCCCTCGTAGGCGAAGGTCACTCGCCCTGGCTCGATATGGCGGGCGCCGGGTTTGCCTGGCTTGCACTGACGGAGCGATGGATCTCCAGCCGGGGCCACGACCACGGCGGGTTGAAGATTTCCACTGACAATCAGGCGATTCCTCGAATCCAGCAGATGGAAGCTATCGTCAGCCTCGGAATATTCCCATGAATAGTTCTGACCCTTGACGCGGATGAATCCATCCTTGTTGTAAATCTCGGGCGCAGCCACGTTCCCTAACAGGTTCCTCGAAGCTGCGGTCAGCATCGCACCAGTGGACAGCTGTACGAACGTCCGTCGGTTCAATCTGCTCAATGTTCGTCCTCTTTGAATGGAAAGTTAGGCGGCGAAGAGTAGGAGTGCTTGCGAAGGAAATCAGGAGAAATCCCCACGGTCCGGACATGGAGACCAGATCTGCTACGACGAGTTCTAATCAAGCCAGCCGGCTGTCTAACTCGCCGGAGGGCCGGGGAAAGAACTGCCGTCGTAGTGTTCGCGGGCCAAAGCCCTTGATCCGCTTGAATTGACGATTGAAATTCGAATAATTGCCGAACCCGACTCGGAAGCCAATTTCCAGAACGCTATCATCCGTATCGATCAGCAACTGGGCCGCGGCTCCTACTCGGAGCTCGTTCAGATACGCCGTCATGGTGCGTCCGGTGGCTCGCTTGAAGAACCGGCACAAGGAGGCTTGGTCGATATGAAGATACCTGGAGAGCTCCGCGAAGTCGACCTCCTCTTCGAAATGTTCATTCAAGTATTTGCAGATGGCGTCAATCCGCTGTTGGTCGGCAACCCTGCATATGGGCTTCACCTTCAAGGTGGAAAGCGTCCGCGCGTCTGCCTCTCCTGCCAAATCCACCAGTGCCGACAATAACGTTGCCAATCTCTTCGCGGGTGCGAGAGAAGGAAATCTGGCAATGGACTGCGTAACCTTTTGCCCCGTCTTCGTGTGACCAAAGGCAAGACCGTTCGCAGACGCGCGCAGCAGGCGGGCGACCCCTCCCATCTCTCTAAGCTTGAAAAAGTGCTCTCCTAAAAAGTCGTGTCGAAACTGCAAGACTACGGCGCGATGAGTTCTCGGCGCATCCGTCTTTACCGGGGCCGAGCGCCAACTGTGGGGCACATTCGGGCCAAGCAGAACCAGGTCGCCGGGCCCGTAGTCGGCAATGCCATCACCCACCAGGCGCTGTCCAAGGCTGTCGGTGATCAACGTCAACTCGTATTCGGGATGATAGTGCCAGTAAAACGGGAACTCAGGATCGTTCCGTTCAAAGGCCACAACGGAAGATGCACCGGAGGCAACCTTTTCGAAATACGGCTTCATGCGCACAAGTGTAGACTGAATTGGCAAATAATCAAGCATTTTGGGTAACAACCCTGTCAATTGCGTACCTATACTGGTCAACCAATGAGAAGACACGGTGGACCTGCGAGACTAACTTGGGCAATAAACGAACTTGGGCTTCGTAGGAGGTGTCATTCATGACTCGGGCCGAGATTCCGCAGGATCTTCAACGCAAAGCAAAGGAACCCTACCAGGGTTTTGCAGGATTGCCGCCGCTCGTAGGCCTACACCGGATGAGTGAAGCAGCCACGATAGGCTTGACCGTAAGTGAATCGGTCGCGCGCCAGAAGCGGATCCACTGGTCGCTGAAGAGGCTGCACAGTATTTTCGTTTCCCGCATCACAAGCATGCCGATTTATGAACTGAAAATGGCGTTCAGCCTGCACGCGCATTACTGCGCCGAGCATGTTGAGGAATTTGCCAACCGGGTGCGCGAAATGAGACAGCCACCCTACGGTCTTGAAGTATCCCCGCATGCTTCGCTCGATCTTTTGTTTGACGAAATCCTGGCTGCGCCCGATACCGAAGCGTTGCTGCTGGGATTGTATGAATATGCAGTGCCGGCAATGGTCCGTGCGCTCGAGAATCTGATAGCTGATACCAATCGCCTGTTTGATCATCCGACGTATCGCATCTGCCGTTTTACGTTGATCGAGATGCAGGATGTGCAACAGTACGGCGCTGAAGCGGTGCGTTGCCTGGTTGACACCGAAGGCCGGAAAAGACATAAGGAGTGGCTCTCCGCACTGGAGCGGATGCTTGCCGCCGCCGGTGATCTCGATGGCAAAAAGGAACCGATCGGGGAAGTCGTAGAGCGCCACTTTTCTCTGATCCCCTACAAATACGACCCGGTTCCGCAGCGTGACGAACGCTTTCAGGATCCCTACAACATGGGCGTCAACGCGGAGGCGATGCTTTTCGATACCAATATCCCGCCATTTCCCAAGACCATCATGCTGTACTTCAAGCGCATGCGCGAGATCGACGTGCCCGAGATGATGGCCAGCATCCTCACGGAAACCAGCGGCAAGCCCTGGAAATACTATCGCGACATGACGCGGCAATTGTGGGACGAAGCACGGCACGCCATGATGGGAGAAATTGGATTTGTTTCGATGGGGATTGATTGGTCGAAGATTCCGCTCAACTTCACCTGGTCTTTGGGCATGAACACCACGCTTTCGCCAAAGGAAAGGCATGCCGTGCTCTACACCATCGAGCAGGGGCTGATGCCGAAGAAAATCGGCAAGGAGTATGAATGGGAGGTCGCCGTCGCCACTGCGAATCCGCTGACTGCCCTCATTCAAGACTATGACTGGGCCGACGAAGTTCTGCATGCCAGGATCGGCCGCGACTGGATTGTTACCGAGATCGGATCACAGGTGGAAGCGCTGGCCTACGGCGACCAGGCTTGGACCAAGATACTTGTTGATTGGAAAGCATGGAAAAACAAAGGCCTCACGGAGCATCGGAATTGGTGGCCTGAAATCTATCGCGCGGCTTGCCGGAACGAGGGCGTCGCCCCCGATCCAGAGTTACTCGCTTACAGCACCACTTACGAAAATGCGCGGGCCGACTTGAAAACGGTTGCCGGCTGAATGAGCTTACGTCTTGTTCTCCTGTTTTTCCTTGCCGTTCATTCTGCCGAACTTTTTGCCGCGCCGGTCAAACTGCTGGTTAAGAATGCGCGCCTCTTCACGATGGCGCCGCAACAGCGAGAACCGTTTACTGGCTACCTTGCAGTAGCCGAGGACGGCACCATCGTTTCGATTGCCAAAGGTGATCCGCCGGCAAACTTAAGGGCGACCCGGGTCCTCGATGCTCACGGAGACTGGGTTATCCCCGGATTTATTTCAGCTCACAGCCATCTTTGGCAGGCCGCCTATCGAGGACTTGCTGCGGATAAGACGCTCATCGCCTGGATCGACGATCTTTATACGCAGAGAGCCTTGAAAGCTCCTGCCGAAGATTTCTACTGGTTCTGTCTTTTGGGCTCGCTCGATCACCTTCAGCACGGGATTACCGCGGCCTATAACTTTAACTACAGTCGAACCAACCAGCCGGGCAGTCCTTTTGACGAAGCGCAATTTCGCGCCGAGCTGAAGTCGGGCATTCGCTTTGTCCACGGCTATGAACCTGGTTGGATGGCTCCCGGTGTCACGATAGATCAGGAGCGCGATCGTCTCAAAGCGTTTCTCGACTGGACGGCGAAGCAGCCACCATCCTCTGCATTTTTAAGTGTGATGATCAACGGCGACACGGCCTTCAACAATACGTACCAGCAGGCGGTGATGGAAAAGGCGCTCATGGATGAGTTCCACCTGCTTAACCAGACCCATTACCTGGAGCCCCCGGAGCCACAAACCCAGGCCGAAGAGCGGGCCAAATTTCGCTGGCTTGTCGACAGCGGTTTGTTTTCACCGCAACTCATTTTTGGTCACTTCATCCATCCGAACGAAACGATTCTGCAGCAAACCGCCAGGGCCGGCGTGGGCGTGACCTGGAATCCGCTTTCGAACGGCCGCATGGCCTCAGGGGTTGCTGACATCCCGGCCTATCTCAAGATGGGAATTCGCGTAGGTATGGGGATCGACGGAGAGGCCAGCGGTGATCTCGCCGACCCGTTTGAGAATATGCGTGCCGGGCTTTATGCGGTACGCGACAAGTATGGAGACGCGACGGTCCTCAGCCCCTACCAGGTGTTGTGGCTGCACACCATGGGCAGTGCCGACGTGCTCGGCGTAAAAGGCAAGCTAGGCAGCTTGGAGCCGGGGAAGTTCGCCGACTTTTTGATGATTGATCCAGCACGCCTGGGCGCGGTGCTGGAGGATCCCTACGCCAACCTGGTTCTGGTCACCGGGGAGCGCGATATTGACCGGGTCTTCGTGGGAGGCGAACTCGAGGTCGAGCATGGCCGGATGCTGCATCAGGATATGACCGGGGTTGAAAAAGAAGTAAGCCGGCGCGCCTCCACCCACTGACAAGTGCGGCTATGCGCCGCTTCGCCACATCTGCTGGATCTCTTCTAAAGAACGGCCCTTGGTCTCGGGAAGCCAGCGCCACACGAACAGGAACGTGGCCGCGCTGAGCAACGCGTACAGCCAGAACGCTCCGGAAGGCGACAAGAGATTCATGAGCGCGAGAAAAGAAAGAGCGACCGCCAGGCAGGCTGCCCAGAGAGCGAGCGTCGCCGCTGACATGGCGCGCCCGCGAATTGCCGTGGGAAACAATTCCGCGATGTATACCCAGGTCACGGGGCCGAGGCTGATTCCGAAAAAGCCCACATAGACCGTCACCACGACCATGATAAGTACGCTGGACGGTTGCGAAGCTTTCAGTGCCGCCCCCAGCAGTGCGAGGGAAATGGCCATGCCTGCCGAGCCGACTAGCAAAAGCGCTTTCCTCCCCACGCGGTCGATCACCGCTGTCGCCACGATGGCAGACAGAAGGCTAACGATTCCGACAATGACATTGGCTCCGATTGCCGACGGAAGCATTGTTCTGCCCCCCGTGTTCCCTGAACAGGAGCGCACCGTAATAGATAACCGTGTTGATGCCGGTGATCTGGGAGAGGACCGCCAGAGTAATAGCAATCGACAAGGGCCGCCTTAAATGTGGGGCTAGAATCTCGCGCAGTGTGCCCGACTCTTCCTGCAAGCTAAGTCGAATCTCCTGAGCCTCAGTTTCTGCGCGCGCGCCGCTGATCTTCCGCAATACGCGAAGTGCCGTTTCCGTGCGCCCGGCCTGGATGAGCCAACGCGGACTCTCCGGCACAAACAGGAGCGAAAGAAAAAAGATGACCGAGGGAACTGCGGCAACCGCGAACATCAACCTCCAACTCGACGGTCCGAATCCTGAAAGCATCCAGCTGATCAGGAAGGCACACAGAATGCCTGCAGTAATGGCGACTTGATTGAGTGATACGAGCCGGCCGCGGATGTGCGGCGGCGACGCCTCGGCAATATACATGGGGGCCAAAACCGAGGCGACTCCAATGGCCATACCAGCAACCAGGCGGGCGCCAATAAATTGCGACAGCGCATGCGGAAGGGCGGTTCCTAACGAAGAACAGCGCGAACAGCATAGCGGCAGCTAACAACACCCGCTTGCGTCCAAAGCGGTCGGTAAGAGTGCCGGCGAGCGCTGCGCCGACCAGGCACCCGACCAGTAGGCTACTAACGGCAATCTCTGTTTGGAACTCGGTGAGCCGGAATTGCTCCCGCAAAGAGAGCAGCGCGCCGTTAATCACCGCCGTATCAAAGCCGAACAGAAAGCCGGAGGTGGCCGCAGTCGCCGCGATTCTGTAGATGTAGGAGCTGCGAGGCGGGGTAGGATCTCGTTCGACCGTAGCGTTTCCCGGCAGGCCACTCGTGCTCGTTTCCATTTGGCTTTCTAACTGATGCAAGGGTTCCCACGCAAGCTCCAAATGGATCCGTGGCTGCCAATCAACCAACAGCCTGCGCCAGCCGCCCCTGCGTTATGCCTTTTGGTTTCAATAAACTAACGACTCTGATCTAGGAGTCCTTCTTGCCCACCAGCTCCCGCAACCATCGCGGCCACCATGATCCTGGTATCGCGTGTACGAAAAGTCCTACCGCAAACCCCGAAAGAGCATTGCCGAACGCCACCCACCCATGGTCCACACTTCACCATCCTTAGCTATCAACGTACCAATACAGCCGTGATATCCAGCTCATCGGCAAGGGCGGCCATCAGGTGAAGAATCTGCGGGTGGCTGGTTTCGGAAATCGCGCGTTAGCCGCAGAATTGCAAGCGGTGAGAAGATTGAGTTTCGTCGAGAGGGGATATAGTTCGTGGGAAGACGATTAAAGGTACCCAGGCAAGACTGCCCGCAAGGAATTTCGCGGCGGAAATTCATCGGCCAGGCAGCTGGAGCAGCAGCGCTGTCGATGGCTTCCACCCGTAAAGTTGTTGCTGCTCTTGGCCAGGATCCCGGCCCAACAGGATCGCCCGCCGCATTGCTGCGCGTGGATACCAGCAAGGCTGTGAACAGCTTCGATCCGGATAAGAGTCTCGGTTCTTCCATGGATCAGTTGTCGGTCGAGGTGATCCAAAAGATCTACACGCCGGAAATGGTCCGCCAATGGCTCGCGGCCGGTTGGGGACCGATCACTTATCGCAACCACACAGAGCTGGCCATTGAGGCATGGCACTGGAACAGCAAGGGAACGTGGAGCGACCCTGCACACCAGAGGGGCTACTTTGTCGGAGACGCGGAGCCCACCGAGCTCATTCACGATTCATTCGCCTACCCGTTGCCCCATCGCGGCACGTCCTCAGATGGAGGTGCTGAGAACGGCTTCGGAAGGCTCACGGATGGAAATCCGGCGACGTTTTGGAAGAGCAATCCGTATCTCACCCAGGCGTTTACCGGCGAGGACGATGCGCTGCATCCTCAATGGGTCATCCTCGATTTGCTCACTCCCCAACAAATCAATGCCTTGCGTATCGATTGGTGCGAGCCGAGCGCGCGCGTGTACGAGGTGCAGTATTGGACCGGCGTTGACCCCATGAATTGGGAGGCGCAGTACGTGCCCGGGGAAGGCCTGGGAGTCGCCCAGCAGGCGAATGGGCGCTGGAATAGTTTTCCCAATGGCATCGTGCGCGATGGCAAAGGTGGCACCGCGACGCTGAAGCTTGCCGAACAGCCGGTTACGACGCGCTGGATTCGTGTGGTGATGACGCAGTCCTCGAATCAGGCGGGACCCCACGGAACGGATGACGTGCGGCATCGAGTGGGCTATGCGATCTACCAGCTGTACGCCGGCATGCTCCTCGATGACGGCACCTTCGTCGACCTTGTAAGACACTCGCCTGATGCCACGCAGACCCCAACCTACTGCTCCTCCACCGATCCGTACCACTCGGCCACGGATCTCACCAAACACGGCGATCAGACAGGTCTCGACCTTTTTTTCACCAGCGGCATCACCAACAATTTGCCGGCGATGATTCCCGTCGCAGTCCTTTTCAGCACGCCCGAAGATGCCGCACACCAGATTGCCTACTTGAAAAAACGCGGATATCCGGTCGCCTGGGTCGAGATGGGAGAAGAATGCGACGGCCAGTACATGATGCCTGAAGACTACGCGGCGCTTTACATCCAATTTGCCGACGCGATCCATAAGGTCGCTCCGGAGACCAGGCTGGGCGGTCCGGTGTTTCAGGGCATCAATCAGGATGTTTCGGTTTGGCCGGATGCAGAGAACCGAACGTCCTGGTTCGGGAGGTTCCTGGACTATCTGAAATCCCATCATCATATTCAGGATCTCGCCTTTGTTTCGTTTGAGCATTATCCGTTCGATCCTTGCTCCGTTAACTGGGCCGATCTCTATCGCGAGCCGGAGTTGACGCGAAATTGCCTGAATGCGTTTCGCCAGGATGGCTTACCCGAAGGCGTGCCTTTGATGAATACAGAGAGCGCGGTGACTTACAACCTCTCGAACTACATGACTGATATTTTTTCGGGGCTGTGGCTGGCCGACAGCGTAGGATCGTTTTTCTTATATGGTGGCTCTGCTTATTATCATTCGCCGATTCAGGCCGAACCTCTTCACCCCGGGTGCCATGGCGGCTGGGCGACCTATGGGAATTACGTCGCCGACGAAAATCTACAAATTCGCCAGTTCACCGCGCAATATCACACCGGCCGCATGATCAACAACGAATGGGTCACGCATCGCAGCGGCATGCATCACCTGTTTCCAGTAAACGGCACCGTCTCCGATGGTGCAGGTCATGCGCTGGTGACTGCTTACGCGGTACGACGGCCCGACGGTGATTGGGCCCTTCTGATCGTGAATAAGGACAGGGATCATCCTCGCAGCATCGAGATCGCCTTCGAGGGACCCGGTGGCAGCGCCACCTTTTTTGACGGCGAGGTGCACATGGTGACGTTCGGAAGTGAGCAGTACGTTTGGCATTCCGCGGGTGCGAAATCGGGTGCTGAACCGGACAATCCGCCAGTCACATCGAAAATCACGGCAGGCCGAAGCGCCCGCGTGGAGCTGCCCAAATGTTCTGTCACCGTGCTACGCGGCAAAGTTCAAGGTCAGGGATAAGGAATCCTCTTGGGGACTGGCACATTTCGGAACCGTCTAAATCCGGTTGTAACCAACACAGGTATCCTACGAAGCATTTGGGAAGCCCGAAGGGCGCACACGTGGACTCGTCCACCGCAGCGTGGCAGGAAATCCGGGTACGCTCCGGTCGGGAGGACAATTCATCCTGGAAACTATACTCAGCGTTCCCAAGCAACATTGTCATCCCGACCGGAGCGTAGCGTAGTGGAGGGATCTGCGGTGCGCCCCTCGGCATTCCCGAATTCCTCTTGGATACCCTATCCGCATCATGTTGTGAAGCCTAATTAGGCCTTCGCGGCACTGAAAATCTCGACCAGGCGGTTCGCGATGATCTTGTCCTCACCATCTTTAAGCTGCCACATCGCAAAGCCGAAGGTACTTGGGTCGCTGACGTGGTGATGTCCACCAGCGATGTGGAGCCTCGGCAGGTGCATTCGGATTGCGACCACTCATCCCGCCAGCATTGGCGCCCATACTGCCGATTCCGACCGGCCGAGTATCAGCCAATTGCTGCATGACCTCGGGTCCGGTGATCTTTAATTTCGACCCATCGATCTGCCAGCTGTAACGTGGCGTCACATTTCCCAGCGCCTGAGGATTGAATTCCCGCGGCCGCGCCGTGACTCCGAACTTCATCACCGCGTCGGTGATGACCTGTGCCCGCTCGTCGTACTTCTTCAAAACGGCATCGTAGTCCTGATTGACGAAGATCTCGAGCGCCTTCAACAAGCCGAAGATGGTCTCTTTCCCGACCTTGCAGCAACGGCCGATGCGATCCTCCTGCGGGCTCATGTTCAGCAACGCATAGTGGATCAGGTCTTCCTTGCCCATCAATACGCCGGAAGCTTGCGGTCCGCAAATATCCTTGCCTCCGCTGACGGTCAACAGATCGAAGCCCATTGCCGGATACTCCCAGAGCCGCGAGACTCGGTGGCACGTCCGCGGAGAAATCATTGAAGCTGTAGATGTTGTGCTCTTTGGCGATGGCGACTGTTTCCGCCCCGCTGACTTTGCCGCGGTCAGACAGGATGTTCGTGAAATGGATCGCCACGGTCTTCGGATTGATGGCGGCAATCATCTCCTCGCGTGTCTCCACTTCGACCAGCTTGGCGCCCGTTTGGCGGATCTGGTGGTCGAAATTGTAACGATGAGCTCTTCTGGATGATGACTTCGTTTCTGGGAAAATCAGTCACGTCCGGAATGGCATGCAGGCGCGGCTCGAGGTCTTCCGTCATCATGCCCGCGTAGCCAACCACCATCGCCGCGGCCGCCCCGCCCGTTACCAGGCCGGTGTAGCCGGTGGGGGGCTTGCACAGCTTGGACGATAAACTTGCCCGCCGCAACCTCCAACTCGTCGATCAGGACGAAGTGCTCATTGCCTCGTGCGGATCAGCTCCATGACCTCCGGCGCCATCACCGACCCACCGATGACGGTCACGGTGCCAACAATGTTGATCAGCGGAGTGATCCCAAGCTCTTCATAGATGTCCGTGGAGCCGAGACCGGATTTAATCGGCACAATGGCGTCGCCGTCGATCGACGGCAGCCGTGGGTTTCTTGCCGAACATCCCCGCAGCATGCAGCTCGGTTGGGGCGAACAGTCCGCCGCTGATGGCTCCCAGCGCGGACAAAAAGGAACGGCGACTCCAGTCAAATTTGAAATTCATAAGCAGCTCCTTGTTATTCGCCGGCGGCCGCTGCAGGCGGATTGATAACCCTTGCGCTCCCGACAATTTCAATCAGTGAATCCCCGGGAATCCACTCCAGAGCCATACAAGCGCGCGAAGGAGCGCCGCCGGGGCTGAAGTAAGTGCGATAAATCTTGTTCAACGCGTCGTACTGCGCTTTATGTGCATCGAAGCGTGCTTTGCCCGTCGGCATCGTGACCCCGTCGGCCAGAGGCAGGCAGAAGAAGACCTCGGCATGGATGATGCTGTCCATGGTGCAGCCTGCGCGCTCCACCGACTTCTTGAGCGCGTCCATGGTGCGGGTGACGTGCTTCTCGAAGGGGTCGGTTACAAGGATGTGATCCTCCTTGGGATAGCCGTCATTCGAGCCAGTGCCCGGAGAAGTAGTAGATACCATCATGGGTGTGGTTGCCGGGCCTCCCGCCGCCGGCTATTCCCGGGGCTGGGCTACCGGCCGCGGGTGCACCAACCGGAGGGGTGGTCTGCTGGGCGAACAGTTTTGGGGCGCTGGCCATGACGGCCGCCATGGCTGCAATCTTGCCAAAGAAATTACGTCGAGTGTTGATTTCCATAAAACCTCTCCTTCAGTTGGCCTGGGCTACTTTTTCTGTGGAACCTGGTTGCCTTCGTGCCATGTCCGGTGCAGCGTGGCAGGAAATCCAGGTACGCTCCGGTTGGGATGACAATTCATCCTGGAAACTATACTGAACGTTCCCAAACAAAATCTGATCATCCCGACCGGAGCGCAGCGTAGTGGAGGGATCTGCGGTGCGCCCCTCGGTCCTCCCGAATTTTCGTGGGATACCCGTGATTCTGTTGCCAGTCTTCCCATAGTCACACTTGGCCCCAACCGCAGCAAACTTGCTAATTCGCTATTCCACGCAATCGGTCTGACCCGCGCCGATTAGGCAGCCCCGCCGTCCTCTCGCCGCGCGAGCTCTTGAGTAGACGGACTGTATAGGAAAAATCATCCAGCAACGAAGAAAGGGTATCGCAAAGCCGGCGAAAATCTTTCTCCGACAAGCTGCCAAACAGATGGTCATTGACTCTCTGCCGCTCCGGCCCAATACGCTCGACCAACGACTCACCGGCTCCACTCAGCCGCAGAATGATGCCGCGCCGGTCGTCCGGGTTCGGTCTCTTCTCGATCAGCCCAGCCTGTTCCAGGCTGCCCGCCTCCAGGGTGATGAACGCAGTGCTCACATGCAGACGTTTGGCAACATCGCTCACGCTGATTCCCCCGGTAGCCTGGTGATTGGCCAGGACCATAGCGATGTTGTACTGCGGAGGAGAAATCCCAAGTTGCGACGCCAGGTACGATCGCGCCACTTCCAGCGAGGCGCCGAGTGTGGAGAAGTCGTAAAGCAGCTGGCGAAAACGGTGATCGGACTTGCCGCCCTCGTCCAGAAGCTCCACCAGAGAAGCCGACAACGCCAGGCGAAACGGAGCAGCCTTCCGCTTTGCGCGCCTCGCTGGTAGGTGCTTTTTCGAGGGGCCTTTCGCCCCGTTGTTGGCAGGTGGCGCCATGAAGGTCAGTCTCGCGGTTGGTTCATAATAGACTTAATTAACTTACTTGACTACTTTCTTTCGCGTCCCTATGCTACAGCCACACTGGAAAAGAGACCATGGCCAAGAATGGAAATGAACATATCGCCAGTCTCCGGGATGGCCGTCAGATCTTCCTCGATGGCCGGCTGGTGGAGGACCACGTCAATCATCCCGCCTTCCGGTCCAGTGTCCGCTCTGCAGCTGCTCTTTACGACTACCAGGCGGTCCCGGAAAACCTGAAAAAGATGACCTTCCGTTCTCCCACAACGGGTAACGCCGTCAACCGTATGTGGCAGCTTCCCACTTCTTACCACGAGCTGTTAGAGCGGCGTGCCGCTCTTGAGGCATGGGCCACCCTGTCCTGCGGCTTCCTCGGCCGCTCGCCGGACCATGTTGCGTCGGTGCTTTCGGGTATGTACATGGGGCTCGATCTCTTCCGCGACCATGGCGAGAGATATGCTCGGGCGCTCTCGGACTACTATGAGTACGCTCGCGACAATGACCTCTACCTGACGTATGCCATCATCAGCCCGCAAGCGGACCGCAGCAAAGGAATCGGAGACCAGGCGCGAGAATTCATCGCCGCTGGTGTTGCCGATGAGGACAGTGACGGCATCACCCTGCAGGGCGCGAAGATGCTGGCCACCGGCTGCCCTATGGCAAACGAGGTGATGGTTGCGGCCATTCAACCCTTGAAGCCGGGCGAAGAGAAGTACAGCATCACCGCCGTAGTCCCTCTGAACGCCAAAGGCGTGAAGCTGCTTTCGAGAAAGTCGTTTGAAGCGGCGGCCGTCTCTACCTTCGACAACCCGCTCTCCTCGGCTTACGACGAGAACGACAGTGTCCTTTATTTCGAATCCGTCAAAGTCCCCTGGAGCCGGGTGTTTGTGCATAATGATGTGCGCATGGCTTCGGCGCAGTGGCATGTCGGCTCCTACCCACGTCTACCAGAATTACCAGTGCCAAATCCGGCTGATGGTCAAGCTGCGCTTTTTGCTCGGCGTGGCCAACAAGATGGCCGAAATAAACGGAATCATAGCCATCCCCGCCGTGCGCGAGATTCTTGGCCAGATGGCGGCCGAGGCCTCCATGGTGGAGGCTCTGGTCGAATCGATGGAGGTCAGCGGGTCCCACTATGGCAAATATTTTGTGCCCGACGGCCGGCGCCTTTACTCCGCGATGGTGCTCACACAGCAGCTATATCCCAAATTCGTTCATCAACTCCGCGAACTGGCTGGCGGCGGCATGATCATGCTCCCCTCTTCGGCGAATGATTTTGCCAATCCCGAGATAGCCGGCTACATCGACAGGACACAACACTCTCCGGTAACCGATTCGCTCGGCCGGGTGAAGCTTTTCAAGCTGGCCTGGGATGCGGTGGGATCGGAGTTCGGTTCGCGCCATCAGCAATACGAAATGTTCTATGCCGGTGCGAACATGGTGACACGCGGGCATGCCTTTCGCACCTGCGACTGGGAGCAGGCGACGGGCATGGTTGATTCGTTCATGTCCACCTATGATCTGCAGGGCGTGAAGGACCTGCAAGGCACAAAGGGATAGGCTGCGGTATGACGCCAATCGGCACGCGCAATTTGCGGGATGTACTCGGGTGCTACGCGACTGGTGTGGCTATCATGACGACCCGCACCCAGGCAGGAGAACACGTGGGCGTGACCGTGAACTCGTTCGCATCGTTGTCACTCGGTCCGCCCTTGATCCTTTTTTCTCTCGCCAAGACGGCCGGCACCCTCCCACATTTTCAACGGGCGAAAAGTTTTTCGGTGAACATCCTGGCCCACACGCAGGAGTCTCTGTCGAACCGATTCGCCCGGCCTTCGAGCGCCACATGGGACGAAGCGTACGCCGAAGGGGAGAATGGGTGCGCTCTCTTTGCCGGAACGTTGGCCCAGCTCGAATGCTCGCGGTATGCGGAAATCGACGGGGGTGATCACCGCACTTTTTTCGGCGAGGTAACTCAGATGCATCTTGGCAGCCCCGGTGATCCGCTCCTCTTCTATCGCGGCCGTTACGGAACCTATGCCGGCAGCCGGTTTGACAAGCTGCCGCCGTCCGATGGCTCCCTCTCTGACTTTGCCGTTACAGGATGGGGTTGACATGGCGGCAATTGAGTTTGTGATTCATGGAGAACCGGCAACGATTGAGATCCACGACCTCGTGATCGCCGGATGGACCGGCCGCGATGCGGCCACCGTTGAGCACCACATCGCCGAACTAGAGGCCATAGGCGTCGCGCGGCCCCGCAGTGTCCCCTGCTTTTATCGCGTGGGTGCGAACCTGCTTACCACCGCGACCACGATCGACGTGACTGGGACGGATGGCAGCGGTGAAGTAGAGTTCGTGCTCGTTTCTTTGCCCCAGGGCATGTACGTGGGTGTGGGTTCGGATCACACCGATCGCAAGGTGGAAGCCTATGGTGTCACGGTATCGAAACAAATGTGCCCCAAGCCCATATCCCGCGAGCTATGGCCGTTTGCCGAGATGAAGCCTCACTGGGATAGCTTGATGTTGCGTTCCTGGATCACGCGCGATCACCAGCAGATGCTCTACCAGCAAGGTGTGGTGACGCGCATGCTTTCCCGGAGGACCTCATCGCGCGTTACACCGGGGGCAGCACCACACTGCCTGCCGGTACAGCAATGTTCTGTGGCACCATGCCTCTGCTCGCCCCATGGGGCCTGCGGCCGAGTTCAAAATGGAGTTGGAAGATCCGGTGCAGAACCGGGCCCTGCGTCATCAGTACCGTGTGCGCGTGCTTCCCTACAACGACTAAAAACAGAGAGAACGATGGCGATTCAGAAGGAACACAAAGAGTTTTATACCGTCGACCTCACCACCGGTTGGGAGACGCCGCCGGGGTATCCCGAAGGGATTCAGCAGCAGATACTGGCCGGCTATCTGGATGAGAAAAACAAGCGTGGCTTCCGTACCCGTCATCTGCGCTTTGCGCCCGGGGTATACACCACCGCGCCCTTCCTACACGATTACTGGGAGGAGGTGTACCTCGTCTCCGGCGACTTGACCGTCGGCAACGATGAAAAGGGTAATGGAGGCAAGAGCTTTCCTCCCAACACCTATGCCTGCCGCCCTCCGGGCACTTTGCATGGTCCGTTCAAATCCGAGAACGGGTGCCTCTTGCTCGAAGTTCATATCTACGACGAACCGGCGAAGCGCTCGGAGTGAAGATGCTGACGCCCATTGCCTGCACGTTAGAAGGGCTTGCCGCCGGAGAACTTCGCAGCAGCGATCTCGTCGAATCGTGTCTCAACGCAATTGCCAACGTTGCCGGGGAAGGGAAGCGGACGTTTACCCGTACCTTCGACCACACCGCGCCGTGCGGCCGCGAAGAAATTCGATACCGATCGCGCGGCAGCGCCACTCGCTGGTTTGCCGATTTCGGTGAAAGATTTGTTTGATGTTGCCGGCCAACCAACAACGGGTGGTTCGCTTGTGCTCGCCGATGCCCCTAAGGCCGACACCGATGCGCTTGCCGTCGCCAGGCTCCGCGCCGCAGGCGCCATCCTGATCGGCCATACAAATATGACGGAGTTCGCTTTCTCCGGTCTCGGTCTGAATCCGCATCATGGTACTCCGTGCAACCCCTACGACCGGCCCGGCAAACGGATTCCGGGAGGATCTTCTTCCGGTGCGGCCGTTTCCGTGGCCGATGGCATGGCGCACGCGGCCATCGGTTCCGATACCGGTGGGTCGGTGCGCATTCCCGCTGCTCTCTGTGGTCTCACCGGTTTCAAGCCAACCGCCAGACGCGTTCCGCTCGACGGAACATTGCCGCTGTCTTTCACGCTCGACTCGGCCGGCCCGATCGCGCCCACGGTTGCCTGCTGTGCGCGCATTGACTCAGTTCTGGCTGGGCTTGATCCGCGGCCCCTCCACCCTGCCGGCTCGGCAAATCTGAGACTCGGCGTGCTCCAGGGCTATGTGCTCGATGGAATGGATGCATCCGTCAGCGCAGCCTTTTCCTTTGTCGTCTCGCTGCTCTCGCGTCTCGGAGCGCAGGTGGAAGATGTAACTTTCCCGTCGCTGGATCAAATCCCCGCAGCCAATCAAAAGGGAGGATTTGCGGCCGCGGAATCCTATGCCTGGCATAGCTCTCTGTTGGAAAAAGATGCTTCGCGTTACGACCGGCGCGTCATCTCGCGCATTCTGCGCGGCAAAGAGATCACCACAGCAGACTACAGTGACCTGTTGCAAACCCGTCGCCAGATCATTGAGGATGCCACTCGCACTTTCGCCGGATTCGATGCCATTCTGATGCCGGCCGTTCCTCGCATCGCTCCACGCATTGCAGATCTGGAAGCAGACGACGGGGCCTACTTCGAGGCAAACGCAGCCATGCTGCGCAATCCCAGCGTGGTGAATTTTTTGGATGGCTGCGCGCTCTCGATCCCATGCCATATTCCCGGCGAGGCTCCGGTGGGATTGATGGTCGCGGGATTGGCTATGCATGATATGAGGATTCTCAGCATAGGCGCCGCGATCGAATCCGCGCTCGCTGCGGAGGGCCGTGCGATTCATGGATTGCGCTCCACCACTGTTGTGTAAGAGGACCGTCATGGCTCCAACCGCACACGCGATCGCCTGTCTTGGCCTGGCCAGTGTCTTTCTGCTACAGACGCAGGCTCAGACACAGCAGCCACTGACCATTCGCGTAGCGAACCAGGCAATGGAGCGTTGGCCTGACGGCCGGCTCGGCCCGCAAGGCACGCCAACAGCGTGGGGATTCGAGTTGGGCATCGTGCTCTGCGGCATGGATGCGGTCTGGCGCGCGACCAGGGAACCAGCCTACTTCCACTACGTGCAAAATAGCCGTCGACCATCTGGTGCAGCCCAATGGCGCCATCGGCGCTTACAACCTGCAGGCCTACTCGCTGAACAACATTCTCATCGGCCGTGAGCTGCTGATGCTGTACCGGACGACTCACGAGGAAAAGTACCGTCTGCGCAGCAAAGACTCTGCGGCAGCAGATTGCTACTCAGCCGCGGACCCCCTCCGGAGGCGTTTGGCACGCCAAGGCTACGCCGGACCTGATGTTGCTCGATGATCAGTTTATGCTCGCGCCCTTCTACGCCGAATACGCGGCCACTCTTCCACGAGCCACACGATCTGGACGACTTGGTAAAGCAATTCACGCTGCTTGAGCAGCATTCACGGAACGTATCGACGGGGCTCATGTATCACGGGTGGGATGAGTCTCGCAGTCATGCCATGGGCAAACAAGACCACGGGGACCTCGCCCAGCCTATGGGCCCGCGGCATGGGCTGGTATCTGATGGCGCTGGCCGATACGTTACCGTATGTGCCCAGGTCCGATCCGCATCACGCGGTATTGCTGGCCATGTTGCACCGGGCCTGCTGCGGCGGTCCTGAAGGCGCAGGACCCGCGGCACCGGCCTCTGGTATCAGATTCTCGATCAGCCGGGAGAGAAGGGGAACTACATCGAGTCGTCCTCGGTGCTCATGTTCACCTATGCTTTCGCTAAAAGTGCGCGGTTGGGAAATCTTCCCCCTGCTACGGCACCGCCGCAACGCGCGCATGGAAGGCCATCCAGGCACGTTTTGTCCGCACCTCGGGACCGGAACAGGTAGAGATCACCGGCACCGTCACGCACGTCTCCCTTGGCGCCACTCCCGCAGATGATGGAAGTTCGGACTACTATCTGCATGCTCCGGTGGTCGAGCAACGATCCCAAGGGAATTGGAGCGTTTCTCTTGGCGGGGAGCGAGATGGAGTTACGGGAATCGGCCAAATAGAAAAAGTTCACTCGCAGTTACAGGAGACAGGCATGACGAAGTTCCTCACCAGCCGCCGGCAATTCCTCTCTACCTCCGCTGCCGCAGCCGCATGTGCGCTTAACCCCGGATCTTCCCAGGCTGCACCCTCCACTCATGCAAAAAAGCCATTGTTGATGAAGCTTGGCTGCCAGAGTGAGCCCACAAATGAAACTCACCTGAAGTATCTCGCTCGCTATGGCGTACGCAACATCTGCGGCTATCCTGTGATCGCCGACGGGCGTCTCTACGCCACCGTGGAGGAACTGCATCGCATGCAGGATCTGGCTTCGGCAAGAATGGCATCCAGGTGGATATGACCACGCCGCCGTTCCTCGCTTCCATCTCGGTGGACGAGGATCAGCATGCCTCCATCATGCTGGGCCAGAGCCCGCAGCGTGATCGCGACATCGAAGACCTGCAGACGCTCATCAAGAACTGCGCCACGGTCGGCATTCCTGCCATCAAGTACAACCTGCAGATCGTCGGCGATCTGCGCATCGCCCGCACCCCTGGCCGCGGAGACTCGACCTACAGCACCTGGAAGCTCTCCGAAGCGCAACCCCAAGACGCCATTGACCCGTGCCGGTGAGGTCAGTGCGGACACAGCGCTGGGAGCGCATCACCTACTTCCTCGATCGCGTCATTCCCGTTGCCAGCGAGTACAAGATCCGTATGGCCTTGCACCCCGACGACCCCGAGCATTCCCCCCGGGTTATCAGGGAGTGGAGCGTGTTCTCGGCACTGTCGATGGAATGAAGCGGTTCATCAAGATCCAGGAGAACCCCTATCACGGCCTCAATTTCTGCCAGGGCACAGTCTCCGAGATGCTTGCCGACCCCGGCACAGAGATCTTCGATGTGATTCGCTACTTCGGCACGCGGGACAAGATCTTCAACGTCCACTTCCGCAACATTCGCGGCCACCGCGACGACTTTGTCGAAACCTATCCCGGATGAAGGCGACATCGACTTTGTCAAGGCTCTGCAGATCTACAAAGAAGTGGGCTACAAGTACATGCTCATGCCCGACCACGTACCCGCAGGCCGCCAACGACCCACGCCGGTCTGCAATCCTTCGCCTACTACTACGGCTATATCCGCAGGCCTCCTGCAGTCGGCAGCGGAGCTGAGCTGAAGAGCGGCGGGACCTGCTGTTTCTCTTTCGGCTCTCGCAGACGCTGACGGCGCGCAATTACTCAGAGCGCCGCCTGTCCCCTCGCCAATCTCCACCGCTTTGGCGTGTACACGTACGTAATGAACACATACTCCCAGGGGACCGCAACGATGGGCAGGATCACCCAGAGAAACTTCGCGGTTGTGTCCTCCGCTGGTGAGCCGGCCAACATGCCCTTTGACCACAGAGGGTAGGCCACCAGCCCCAGCCACAGCAGTTTGTAAAAAATCTCCAGCAGCACGATCGGCAACATTTTCAAAGGCCGAAGGATCCCCAGGGCTGCCAGAGTTGCAAACGCGGCCCACACGCACCACACCACCGCATTAGCCGGCTCCCATGTTCCCTCGTGCGTCAGGATGTGCGTCCAAACCACCCTCCCCAGCACGAAGAACATCAACACATAGAGAAGCCGCAACAGGTAAATGTTGATCGGGCGGACACCCTCGTACCGGGCGCTGCGTTCGAAGATCGCTTTAGGGTTGAACGTCATGAAAATCTCCTTTGCTGTTCAAATTTGTTGAGAGCCCCTGGCAGCGTGTCTCAGCCTCGCTACGCGTCGTCTTCGGTGAAGGCAAGAATGTCGCCAGGCTGGCATTCGAGCACCTTGCAGATAGCCTCCAGCGTTGAGAACCGGATCGCCTTCGCCTTCCCCGTCTTCAGAATCGATAGATTCGCGAGCGTAATGTCGACTGCCTCCGACAACTCTGTAAGCGACATTTGCCGCAGGCCCAGCATCGCGTCGAGACTCACCGTAATCGGCATGGCTCAGACCGTACCTTCCAACTCGTCACGCATCGCCGAACCCGCCGCGAACACCCGGCTCAGCACAAATACCATCAACACCGATATCCAACCGACAATCGAGATCGTGTCACTGGGTGCGGCAGAACCCATGGCCGGGTAGAACCGGCCGAGAAGGCCGGCCGGGATGTCCAGCAGTTGCAGCGCGAAAAGTGCCCATCCGATCGTCCGCAGCCGGTGCGCATTCGCCACAACAAAAGGGTCGCCCGCGCTCACGGTTGCAATCACCTGGGCCAGAGCCACGAAGATCCTGTCCGTCGCCGCTGATCCCACGATCCCGACGACAATCAACCAGCGAACCCCGATCGTCGCCGAGTGTAGGTTTCCTCCCAGGTTTCCACCGAGGATCCACTCCGCAAACTGGCTGGAGAAAATAAAGGAAAGCAGCAACCCCAGGATGAGGGCCCCCAGGAAAATACGATTCCCAATCCAAGCCAAGCGCACCACCAGCCGGGAACTCTTAACCAATCGATCGTGATGGAACATGCCGGTCTCCTTATCGAAAAACGATAAATAGCCAAAGTCTGTCCGTCAAGAGAAATTTATCGAAAAACGATAAATAGATGCTTTTATGGTCTGCGTGAGAACTCTTGAATTTGGGAAGCCCGAAGGGCGCACCCGCAGATCCCTCCACTACGCTACGCTCCGGTCGGGATGACAATTCATCTTGGAAACTCTACTTAGCGTTCCCAAACAAAATTGTCATCCCGACCGGAGCGTAGCGTAGTGGAGGGATCTGCGGTGCGCCCTTCGGGCTTCCCAAATTCAAGAGTTCTCACGCAGACCATAAAGCCGTGCCAACGTAACCTGCAGTCAGCTCTGGTCAGCGGCCACCAAGCCGAGTCCCGATCCGGCTCGATTCAGCGTTGCCGAACACTCTTCCTACTTACGTAAGTCCTCGCCCTGTGTGAACATTTTGAAGATGCAGCACCCACAAATTCGCCACGAAAACCAGCCCGGGCAATGATCCTTCCCCGGCTACGAACCAACCTGGACTTCATGGTCTCACCGGTCGCTGACCGGCCGGGACTATTGATTCGCGACTGCTTTCGTTATTCCGATGCCAAGCTGATCGTTCCTCCGTCCCTGATACCCGGCCTACTCTGCTTCGATGGGTTGCGGTCCGACGTGGATCTACAGGAGGAACTTACCCGCTCATCGGGCAGCCCCGAGTTCGGCCGGACGGCAGGACACCTGATCGAGGCACTGAGCCAGGCTGGATTTCTTGAAGACGAGACCTACGCGAAGCTTAAGGAAAATCGCCTGTCGGCCTTTGTCCAAAGCCCGGTGCGGGAAGCGGCGCATGCAGGCTCCGCCTATCCGGCAGAAATAGGCCCGTTGCAGACAGTGATGCAACATTATCTGCTGGGAGCGGCTTCGACCCAGCAAGGAGTGATGGGGATTGCCGCACCGCACGTCAGCCCGGAAGGCGGTTGGCAAAGTTACCACGCGGCTTATCAGGAGCTAACGCCAGACTTGCGGGACCGCACCTTCGTTGTCCTGGGAACCTCGCACTATGGACCCTCCAATAAATTTGGTTTGACGCGAAAGCCCTTCGAGACTCCATTCGGAAGAACAGGAGTCGACACTGCGCTCGTGGACGAATTAGGAACACAACCGGCTGCGCTGATGGAGGACTATTGCCACGCCGTGGAGCATTCGATCGAATTTCAAGTCCTCTTCCTGCAGGCTATTTACGGACCAGATGTGCGCATCCTTCCGGTTCTCTGCGGATCGTTTGGCAGAAGCCTTCTCGAAGGCGGAGTTCCGGAAGACGACGACCATGTGAAGCGTTTTCTAGGGACGCTCGGGGAAATAGCTGAGCGAGAAAAAAAGCGACTGTTCTGGGTGTTAGGGGTCGATATGGCCCACATGGGCTCGCGCTACGGGGACAGGTTTTCGGCCCATGCCGATCGCGATGAGATGACCCAGGTGCGAGCCCGCGACATGCTAAGGATCGAACGCGTGAATGCCGCGGATGCCCGCGGTTTTTGGGACCTGGTCAAAGAGAATCGGGACGACCTGAAGTGGTGCGGATCTGCGCCTATTTATACCTTCCTGAAAGCCGTGCCGCAGGCAAGGGGGACAACGCTCCGGTATCAGCAATGGAACATTGATGACAACAGCGTAGTAAGCTTCGCCGGCCTCTCTTTTGTCGTCTGATCGGTGGACGTCTGTAGTAAAAAGGGCACGGGCCTTCTATGACCATCTCTGGCTTGTCGAGCATGCGTCTACCAAATCGGGCGCTGGTGTGTGCTGCGCTCTTCATTGGTGGGCTTTCGGGCTGCAGGCAAGACTCAGTCACTGATCGTGTACCGATGTCCCTTACGCTGACCACGACAAGTTTTCAGGCGGGCGGGAATATTCCCGAGCAATTTACCTGTCACGGAGCGAACCTGTCTCCCTCCCTGTCATGGGGTTCACTGCCGCCAGACACAAAGAGCCTGGCCTTGGTGGCCACTGATCCGGACTCCCTGTTCGGCGCCTACGTCCACTGGATCTTGTACAACCTCTCGCCTCAATTGAGCCATCTTGCCGAAGGTGTCCCGCGATCCGAAGTTCTGCCCAACGGTGCGAAGCAGGGTCTCAACACAGGCAATGAGATCGGCTATGCAGGACCGTGTCCCCCTGGAGAATCTGTTCACCGATACCTCTTCACGCTTTATGCTTTGGACACGATGCTGAATCCTCCATCCCCGGTGGACAAAAAGCAGCTGATGAATGCGATGGAAGGCCATGTACTGGCCGCTGGGCAGCTGATGGGCCGTTATCATCGCTGACGGAACCGCTGTGCTACTGTTCTAGGGATCATGAGATCGAACTCCATTTCCCGTCGAAATTTCATCGTCGCCGGCAGCGCTCTGCTCGCCGCTCCGCTCGCCAAAGCGCAACCGGCTCCAACCGCAGTGACCGCCCGCCAGGTGGTGGAGCGTATCCGCAACCACGTTGGAGTCCCCTGGCACGCGGAAACGGTTGACCGCATCCTTGCCGGAGATCCGAACGCAGCTGTTCGCGGGATTGCAGTCACCATGATGGCCACCCTCGACGTAATCGAACGAGCGGTCGCCGCCGGCAACAACATGATCATTACCCATGAACCAACGTTTTATGTACATGAGGACACAACCGGGGAAATTCAGAACGACCCAACGCTCAAGTACAAACTCGACTTCATCCGTAAGAACAACGTTGCCGTTTTCCGCTTTCACGACCATTGGCATGCTCATCAGCCAGATGGCATTGCCGTTGGCATGATGCAGGAGCTTGGCTGGGAGAAGAACGTCGACCCCACGAATCCCAAGCGTTTCACCTTCTCGGGCGAACCATTGGTGCAGTTTTGCCGGGGCATACAAGACCGCCTGAAAGACCGCACCATGCGCGTGGTCGGCAAGCCCGCGATGCCCGTCAAGAGAGTGGCTGTCAGCTGGGGTGCCGCGGATCGTCTGACGACAATCCCGTTGTTTGCCCAGCCCGACGTCGATGTCCTCGTCGTTGGGGAAGCACGCGAGTGGGAGTTGGTCGAGTATGCGCAAGACAGCATTACCGCCGGCAATCAGAAAGCGCTGATCGTGCTTGGGCACGTTCTTTCGGAGCAGGGCGGCATGAAGTATTGCACCGAATGGCTGAAGTCTTTCGTGACCGGCGTTCCCATTGAATTCGTTCCGGCGAGAGAACCTTTCTGGAACCCGAGCAATCCTGCTGAAAGCTGAACGGGAGACTTGAGTGACAGGAATTATCACCGGAATTGCATGGCACATGGTTGGCGCCGCATCGGCCGCGTCGTTTTACGCACCCATCAGCAAAGTGAAGCGGTGGACCTGGGAATCGACCTGGGCGGTGGCCGGCATCTTTCTCCTGGGTTCTTCTGCCTATTTGTGTCAGCGCCATACTGCTGCCTGATATGCGAGCCTTCTACGGGTCGCTTGACTCGTCCGTCGTTCTCAAGACTTTTCTCTTTGGCTGTATGTGGGGAGTCGGCAACGTGAGCTACGGCCTCACCATGCGATATCTCGGCATGTCGCTCGGCATCGGAGTGGCCATCGGCGTCACCCTGGTGGTGGGAACGCTGATTCCGCCGCTCGTCCACGGTCAGGCGCCACGAGCTTGTAAGCACTCGCGGCGGCCTGCTCACACTCTTGGGCATTGCCGTCGCGCTTTGTGGCATCGTCATTGTGTCGATAGCCGGGCATCGCAAAGAGATTGCGTTGGGCTCGGAGATTCGCGAATTCGATGTGAAAAAGGGGCTGCTGCTCGCCGTCATGTGCGGCATCTTCTCCTCCGGCATGTCCTTCGCCATCGATGCGGCCCGGCCCATTCAAGCCTCGGCGCTGGCCGCTCGGAGTGAACCCGCTCTATACCGCGCTTCCCAGCTACGTCATCATCATGGGCGGAGGCGGGCTGGTCAATTTCATTTATTGCTTCACCCGGCTCGTCTTCAAGAAGGATCTGTCGTTGAAGGCCGATCTCGCTCTGCCCGGGGCCACGCTGTTCAAGAATGGCACGCTCGCCGCCACCGGCGGCATCATGTGGTATCTCCAGTTCTTCTTCTACGCCTGGGGAGCGGCCAACATTCCTGCCAGCTTCGCTTACGTGAACTGGATGCTGCACATGAGCGGCTATGTTCTGTTCGGCGGAATCGTGGGGCTTGCGCTGGGCGAATGGGCGGGCGTGGGCTCCAAACCGGTTCGCCTGCTCTGGGCCGGCATGCTGGTCATCATCGCCGCCGCCAACATCGTCGGCCTCGGCATGGCATCCTAGCTCTCTGAATCCAAATTCGCCCCGCTAAGAAGCTTTTTGCTGGGTTGTCAGGGCACGACTTTAGTCGTGCCGTAAAGGCGCAAAAAAGTGGGCTTTAGCCCCGCGCTCGTTCGACCGGATTTTCGCGAGATTTTAAGGTGGAGGACCTGCTGTGATCCTACCGTCCGCATCCAATTTGGATGGAAGATGCCAGCCTCCCCTTTGTGCATCCCGCACTCGCGAGAGCCGAGCGAGATATGCGGTGCAGCTGGATCCTTTCGTTGGAAATGTATTCGCTACGCACAGGCATCTCACCCAACGATCGCAATTTCCAACTGCTCGCCTTCCCCCAATTGAATCGGGTCTGCAAGGTACACCGTCACCTGTCCCTTGCTCTTCTCTAAACGCGTAGCATTGTCTTTTCGTCCCTACCTGCGCCGTAGCTCGGGAGCCTGGCGCGGCCAGCGTGCATGACTTGCACGGCAAAGCGCCGGCGAGCGTCTGGATCGTGAGCTGAACCGCGCCCGATTGCGTGCGCTTCAGGGAATAAGTTCCCCACCCTGTGCCCGTCGCCCAGAAGCAGTGGAAGTTCTCCTGCGGCAGCCGTGGGCAGCGCCGATAATATGGCCACGATCGCCTTCATAGTGGAACCCGCTGAGGGCCACAACACTGGACCACGACGACATGGCCCGGGCATAGTGATGGCCGCACTCCGCCTCATCCCACGGGATTGCGCTTGACGCCATCGTACCGGGCGCGGAGATTCTCAACATACTCCACTCCCTGCGGAATCATGCCCGAGTAGAACATCAGCGCCGCCGTCGAATGCTCCAGGCCTGTCCACGCTTCAGCGTAGTAAGGGAAGGGAATATGAGGGCGCGGCGCCTTGCCGTAATCGCAGACCACCACGGCAGCTTCATCGTTCAGAGCATAGGTACGTTGAACCGTGTCATGGTCCACCAGGCTGCGTTTGTAGTTGTAGCGATAAATCGAATCCAACGTGGTGCGCACATGCTCCGGTGAAACCAGGGGCCCCAGTCCGGCTATGTCCGCGAGATATTGTCCCAGAAGTTGATCGATCAGGCATCCCCCGCCAACTTGATACTCTGGCTGTTGCGTATTGTCGCTCCCCATGCCGCTGCGCAGCTGGGGTGCAATCTGGTCCGGCCGGAAACCTCGAATCTGCTGGATATAAAACTCGCCCCGAAACAGGTTAGCGTCGATCCAGCGGCTCCCCTGATCGAACAGCCTGCGATACTCATTCGCAGAAGCATCATCGCCGGCGGCACGCCCCATCTCCTCCGCCGCGCGCAAGGCCCCCAGGTAATAGATCCCGCACAAGGGATTCGGGCCGTAGAACTCCACGTCGTAGGTATTATGCTGAACACCGTCCAGGACACCGTCACGGTTCGCATCCCAGCCGCCCGGAATCCAGGCGAACTCGATCGCCTTTTTCACCCGCGGCCACATCGTCTTAAGCCACGCCTGCGTCTCCAGAAAGCTGCCAATCCAGATATGCGTGGATGATCTGGCCCATCTGTCCGTCGGCCGCTGCGATGTGGTATCGCTCCTTGCCGTCCGGCAGCAGTTGGCGAAAACGCATGCCGCCCTGATCGTCCATGCTGTATCCAAAGGACGCCTGGCGCAGCGACCGCGCATACGAGGGAAACAGAAATGCCGTCGCCGTCTCGTAATTCCACACGTGGGTGCAGTTTCCGAAGCAGCAGCCCCGATGGTCATCGGAGCCCTCGAAGCCGTGAAATTCTCCATCCGCGGTGCGGAAGCAGGTGGTGGTCGCCAGCGTGGAAAGGTTGGCGCTCGCCGCCTCTTTGACCGCCGCGGGCAGCGTGCTGGCGGCGAAGGCATTGGCGAAAGTTCGCGTGCGAGCTTCCAGCGACTGGAGATTTGCCGCCGTATATTCCGCCACCTCCCACGCATCCTTGAAGCGCGTGGCATAGTAGTTGCCGATGATGGTCTGGCCCTCGCCCTGGGGAAAGTCCCAACCACACCACTCCGGGGTGCGGTTGGGAAAGTGCCAGGCTAACAGGAAGGTGAATTCGGCGGAGCCGCCGGCAGGAATCGATCTTCTGTTGGCAGAGCGCGCCCACTGCGTTGCGCGATGCCGGCTCGTTGAGCAGTGCTCCGTCCTGCGAAAACGCATCCCAAAACAACATCGGCGAATTCCACCAACGCCCTCGCGGCCAGCCGCGCCAATGCGTGGTCCGCGCCTCCTCGGCTCGGAAATCACCGCAAGCGCAAAACTGCCCTGCATCGGATCGCCGGCGCTCAGGCTGGGGTTGGTCATCAACAGCCCTTCCAACTGGTTCGCCGTGCGGTACTCATTCACGCGCGGGTCCTCGTTCGGCCGCGCCACATCACGTTTGTGGGGGCCTTGACCGGGTTGTCGATGGAAAACGAAATCGCGACGCTTTGCGCTGGCAGCCGTCGGGTTGCTCACGCGATAGCGCAAGATCGCAACCGGCAATCCAGAGGCGTCAGGATCATGCGGGATGAACGGCGAAAACGCCGTCCAGTTCAATCCTGACCGGAAGGCTCGGATCTTTGAATCGAAGATGTGCCAGCGGATACTGCCGCCGTAAATTCGGCCGTCGCGATGCGGCTCAAGCCGGGCGAATTGGCTGAGCCCAAGCCGTCCTGGCCCTCATACGGGCGGCAGGATGCGCGCTTCCAGCACGCGCGTTATAGGTTGGCCATCTCCGGCTTTGATCCATATCGAGGGAAATGCATATTGCGGAGAAAAGCCCTTGTTCGGCCGGTTGAAAATCTCCCAATCGCGCAGCTGCCCTCGCCCTCCCAGGGCCAGGCTTCCGGCGGCCACGCCGCCCAGCGGGAAGGCAAGCATTTTGAGCTGTTCGCCGGCGAAGACGCGTGGATAGGAAATTCTCTCTGCGGCCTCCGGCGAGGCTTGCGCCTCGTTGGCCTCTGCCTCTGCGAATGCAGGCCAGTGGGGAACTTGTGTGGCTAGCGCCAACAGCGCCGGCGGCCTGCTTGAAGAAATCCCGACGCCCGATGCGAAACTTGCCGGCCATAGATCGCTCAACCCCATGTTCAGTGTAGTCGCGCGACGCGTTGACTTGACTTCGCGAGATACTTTGCTCATGTCGTTCTTCTGCAAATGGTAGGTGTCGACCAGTAAGTCGCCGCCGACATACACTTTGGCCAGGTTCATCGCATTGCAGGCAAGCACCACCGCGGCATAAGGATCGATAACAGGTCCACGCTCCACCAGGTTGGGATCGACAATAATGATGTCGCCGAACTTGCCCACTTCCAGGCTGCCCACTTTGTCCGCCACACCCAGAACTTCAGCGCTGCCCATGGTGTGAAAGCGCAGCACGTCAATCGGCTGCAGAACCGTAGCGCTTTCGTTGCGTGCGCGGATTATATAAAGGCCCATTCGCATATTTTCGAATGGATCCGGCAAGTCCGAACTTCCCTGGCCATCGACGCCCATGCCCACTTTGATCCCCATCTTGCGATACTTCGGAATGTCGGCGATGCCCGATGCCAGCCGGCCGTTCGACATCGGGTTCCATACCATTCCCGAGCCGGCGGCGGCCACCGCCTTCAAGATTGCGTCGTCCGGGTGGATGAAGTGCCCAAAGCTGACATTCGGCCCCAGCATATTTGCATCCAGGATGTATTGAAAGGTATCGCGCTGCGCCTGCTGGTTTACCGGAGACTCCAGGAAATGAATCTCCGAGTAGAGATGGTAATCGCGGATAAACGAAGCATCGAGTTTTATGGCTTGGGGCGTGGTGATCCATCCTGAGTACGCCATTTTCAGGACAGTTCGGCCGTGCCCATATCTTTCTTCGCATAGGCCAGGAACTTCTCCAGGTTCGCCCGGCGCACTTCGGGAGTTGAATTGCCTGAAGGCTCATAGGAATGAATGAAGCGCATCCCGGAATCGAGTTCAGCGCGCCACTGATATTCCTCAAAGGCCTCGTCATCTTCTCGCGCATACGCGAAGTTGTAAACGGAAGTGATTCCATGAACCAGGTGATCGAGCGCGCCTTGCAGGGTAAACCAGTAATAGTCTTCCGGCTTGGTGCCGAGCTCCCGCGTTTCGAGTGCCTCCACCCAACCCGTCATGGCCGGGTACTGGTAAACATATTGGTTGGTCGCCAGCCCGCGAAAGGCGCTTTCTGACATATGGCTGTGCGCGGAGATAAACCCGGGCAGCACAAACTTGCCCTTGGCGTCATAAGTAGTATGCGCAGTGGTGCCGGCAGGAGGCTTGCCTTTGCCGATCGCCTTGATCTTTCCGTCATTGCCGACCAGAACGTAGCCGGCGAACGGCTCGCTCTGCCCCGGCTTCATGGTCAGCTCCGTACCGTTGACGATAAGCAGCTCGTCGAGCGACGCGCGGAGAGGAAGCAGCGAAACAGTCAGCACGACTGCACAAACCAGGCCCCAGCGACCGGAAGAGGTCATTCTTTGGATCCTCCATCTTCTGTAGGGGCTATACGACTGACCACCGAAATTGTCCTATCAGGTCTGCTCTATTCACAGAGGAGCTCTGGGTGCTCGAGCTTTCGCGTCAATGGAAATGGCGGCGCACCACCTCCAGCACCTCTTCCGGCGTTCGAGTTCCTCGATGGGCCTAGGGGCCTTCGCACCCGCTGACAGCAGGGCCTCGACAACGCCAGGATAGTTTCCCGTGTCACGATGCCAGCCATTTCGTGATCCATACAGCGCCCAGCCCAGCGGAGTCGCTTTGAATTCCTGCTCCGCCGCTTCCAATGGAGCGTGATGATCGAGCAGGGCTCGCACCATCTCCACGTTGCCGGGGAACGCACCCCAGTGCAACGCGGTCTGCTATGGTTCCCGTAGACCTCGGCCGGCCACCCGCACCGAGCATCATGCCCACTGCGCGCGCGTTGTTTCGCAGCGCCGCCCCGATGATGCGACGGTAGGCTTTGCGAGGCCGCTTCTCAATGATCCCGGATGTTTTTGAGCAGCTGTTTCGCCAACTCGTGGTCGCCCACTTCGCAGGCGATCCAACGCAGCCCCAGGGAACTGCGTTGCATCAGCAAACGGAAAACCTCTTTATGGCCAAACTTATGGGCCAGCATGTGGGCTGTCCTGGTCCAGCCAAACGTAAAATATAGATACTGCCGCCGCTGCGCGGGTCCTGCTTGGGAAAATCCTTCTCCGAGACACTGATCCGACCGATGCGGGGTGGTCATCCAGGTGCTGTCGGACCAGTTCGCAGATCGCCCAGTGCAGCGGCCATCAGGATATCGGTCTTGGCTCCGCGAGAGATAAGGGAACGGGCTACCTCGTGCCGCAGCGACGAATGCCCAACCATATATTGCGCAGCCGTCGATTCATGATCGATATCGCGCGCGTCAATGTCTGCGCCGTGGTCAAGCAGGTACCCGGCGATCTCGACGGTGGAAGCGAAGTGCAGCGGTGTCTGCCCATCGCCTCCCCGCGCATGCACCAGCGCGGGATCGCCTTCGATCAGTTCTTTCACCCGCTCGAACCTACCCAAGGCGCGCCGCCGCATGAATATCAACATAAGCCCCGCGTTCGATGAGGTACGGCGTAAGCTCCTCGCTCGAGCTATCGAGCACGCCAAAGCCACCCGCCCACCACCTGCTTCGCGCGTTGATATTCGCGCCGGCTTCTAACAACGCATCGATCATGTCGCGATTTTGCTTGGAACTGCCGCGACGATGGCCGGAGTGTCGAAGCTGTAGTCAGGCAGCGGTTCATCCAGTTGCAACTTGAGCTGCCGGATACGCCCGCAGCACCTGGCGAAGCAACTCCACGTCATTTCCTTTGACAGCGGCAGTGAGTGCTTCCATCGGGTGATCGGAGAGGGAGCCGACATGGGCTTTTAGCTTTGCCCAGTTGGCGAAGCCGTATTCACACGCGATCACGTGCTGCGCGTCGGCGAGTTTGGGCGTTGTGCCTGAATACGCCACATCCACTTCGCGAAAGCGATCGATTGCGGCGGCTTCTGCCTGCAGGCATCCACGAAGCAGCAGCTTGGCTTGGTTTTTGAGGTGATCGAGATTGGGGCGCGCGGGTAGTCGCGTAAGCATATGCACCACTCTTCTTTGTCGCCCGTGGCCGCTCCGTCGGGCAGAAGAGAGTGATGTTGGGGTCGAACTCTACTGCAAGGGGGATATTCCCTTTCCGCGGCCGGGGTGCACCCTTGACGTGCAGATCAAATGTAGCAATCGTGCCCGCGAGATGGCAACTTGTTTGGGTGGATTGGGCAGCTCGCCCTTTGTTGAACCGGTCAAAAGGTTTGGTGATGAGATCGAGCCAGCCATCAAGCCAAACGCGCCGGAGAAAGCTCAAAATAACCGCGCCATAATAACCGCGCCCTTATAGACGAAGGTCGTCCCCCTGGTCAACTGAACCAGAAGTCCTTTTGAAGGCTTTGTGAGGTGAACGTTTGTCTTGGTTGAAAGTGCCCCCCTTTCGAGGGCGTACTATCCAATGAGTTCTAAACGAGTCAGGTTCCTTGCCGGGTGGCAAACGTCCTTTTGCAGTGCTGCTTCGCAGCGCTCGCTTTTGCCGGGTTGCACGCCTTCGCCGAGACGGTCTCTGTTGGCACCAAGCTGGAGATACGCCTTCAGCAGCCGATCAGCTCCTACGCAACGAAGAAAGGTTCCCGGGTCTCGGGCGTTCTGATCGCACCGCTCACCGGAGGACGGCGCTATGCTGCTGCCTCTCGGAACCACCGTGGAAGGCTCAGTGGTGGAGGTCAGGAAGGTGGGTCTCGGCGTCGTTCATCGAGACGGCGCGGATCGACTCGCAATTCGACCGCGTGGTTCTCGCCGATGGAGAGGGCGTTCCTTTGCAATGCCGCATCATCGAAGTGGAGAATGCCCGGGAATCGGTGGATGCCAAGGGCCATATTCAGGGAATTCGCTCGACGGCTACGTTGAGCAATCGCGCTTCGGGCGTGATCGGCAGCCTTGCTTTCGGGGACCCGATCGCGGCGATCTTTACCACTGCTGCCTCCGCATCGGTTCTCCGATTTTCAGAGCCCGAGATCTCGCTCCCCGTCGGTACGGAATTGATTGCCGAGCTCACCGCCCCATCCAACTCCCCAAGGTGGGAACCGATCCTCGTTCCCCCCATTGCCACCACGCCTGATGAAAAGAAAGCTTTGAGCGAGTTGGTGGAAGATTTACCGTTCCGTACCTACACCGACAAATCCCATATCCCCTCTGATATAACCAACCTCATATTCATTGGGAGCGCCGGTGCCGTGGAGCGCGCGTTTGCCGCCAGTGACTGGGTGCGCTGGTTACTCCCTTACCGCGGAGTCGACCTACGCCACGATACGCTCTGTTGCCGAAAACCAGGGTTACAAGAGCGCTCCCATGTCGACGCTGCTCCTCGGCGGGCAAGCTCCCGCATACGCGTACGCAAAGACGCTGAATACTTTTTCCAAACGTCATCATCTGCGCATCTGGGGGAGCTCGCTGAACTGGGAAGACCAGACCGTCTGGACGTCCTCATCAACCCATGACACAGGCATCGGTTTTTCCAAGAAAAACAAAACGTTCATCCACCTGATCGACACCCACATCGACAATGAACGGGCCAAGGTAGTGAACGATCTGATCTTTACCGGATGTGTCTCGCACGTCCAGCTGGTTGCGCGGTCCTGGATTCCCAAGGATGCGAAGAATGGAACCGGTGAAGAGCTGATCACGGATGGAAGGATCGCGGTGTTGCAGCTGAACGACTGCCACGGTTCGCAAAGCACCAACCAGCTGGAGGCTACGACGCTGCCCGTGCATGGCAACCGTGCAGACCGTGTCTCGCGGCAAACCGTGCTTACCCTGAAGAACAATATCCTGCGCGATAACGTCGCGGTCATGGCTTATTCCGGCATCCGCACCGGCGTGTCGGAGCTCAAGAAGAAAGACACTCCGCGCCCCAGAGAAGCATGGATATCGAGGGCGACCAATACACTATCCAGCCAGTTGCTAGGCGAAAGACAGATTACACATCCACCCCCGGGGCGATTGTCAGCAGCACTTCTGACACCGTCGATGCGGCCAGCCGCTGGAAGCCTCCGACGGTCGAGATCGGGTTTCGAGCATCCTGGCTGGGCTAACGGGTGGAAACGGCGGCGGCATCGGTTTCATACTGGACTCGATCAACCCCCCGGGAGAGCAGGTCGTCATCGCGCTCGGCAATTCGCTGCATAACGGTTCGAACCTGGGTGGTACCGTCACCATCGACTCGCAAAAGTATTTCTCCCAGGAATTTAGCTACAATCGCAGTTTCAGCACTTT
>CAVYFF010000008.1:0-417884 GCA_963767745.1 uncultured Acidobacteriaceae bacterium
GTTCCGCCCAGCTCTGCGGAATGGAACAGAGTCTGATCAATCGCTGCGTGGATGCGGCCCAGGGTGATCGCTTCATCCAGCTCATGCGTGATTACGCTGCCCGAGCGAAGGCCGTACATTCCGGTTTTGAAATGAATCCCTCCCCCGGGAACATCAAGGACGGGCTGATTACCGATGCGATGAAGTCCGCGGGCGCGGCGCGGAAGGGTGGAACCTCGCCAGTCTGCGCAGTGCTCGACTATCCGGAGTATGACAACACGCCGGGTTTAGCTTTGCTTTGTACTCCCGGGAATGATGTTGAGTGCGTCACGGCGCAAGTGGGGGCGGGGGCCAATGTGGTTGTCTTCACGACCGGCCTGGGAACGCCGACGGGTAATCCGATTGCGCCGGTGATCAAGGTCTCCACCAACACCAGCCTGGCCGAGCGGATGTCGGACATCATCGATATCGACACCGGTGCGGTGATCCGCGGGGAAACTACGATTGAGAAGGTGGGCGAATCGATGCTTGACCTGATTGTCAAGGTTGCCAGCGGAAAGGTCCAAACCAAGGCGGAGCAACTCGACCAGAATGACTTTATCCCCTGGAAGCGCGGCGTCTCCCTTTAGGTTAATCTGTCAGCGTGCTCAAGACAGGTATCTTGAATCCCGCTATCAACTCTCTTGCCAGCCGCATCCGGCATACGAATACCCTGGTCATCTCGGATCGGGGTTTTCCATTTTGGCCACAAATTGAAACCATCGACATTTCTTTGGTCGACGACATACCTAAGGTTTTGGATGTGGTGCAGGCTCTGAGGAAAAACTTCGTCGCGGTGCAGGCTTTCATGGCCGAAGAGTTTCTGTCTGAGAACACAACAGAGACACAGGCTGCGTTTGCGGCGGCACTCGAGAGGAGTGCCCACGATCTACGAACCGCATGTGATCTTCAAGAAGCGCGTGCCGCATGCGATTGGGCTTATTCGCACGGCCGACACGGTTCCGTATGCAAATCTGATTTTGGAATCGGGCTGAGTGGCAAAGAGTCCGTTGTAGTTTCGTGGAAAGCTCGAGTGTTGACCAGATTGTTTCTTTCGCTGCCGACTCTGCTCCCACAAAACTGCTTGCGCGGAGGTTCCGCGGCTCCGCTCAGATGACCCGTTGCGGGAGGAAAAACATCTTACCGGGTTCGAACTGAGATCCTCTACCATAGTCGGTCGGGATGCAATGGAGAGTATCTCTAGGAACGTGTTAATCTGGAGCTCAGGCCGGTTTTCAGGCAGGCTGCCAAAGCGCGGCGTAGAACCAACTCGAGCGCCTGCTTATGCTGCTCGTATTCTGAGTCCGAGAGATTGCCCTGAAGATGGTCAGTCTCGAGCGCGAAGAGCTCGTCCTTGAGCGCCGCCAGTAGGCCGCCTCCCGACGTATTCGGTAGACCGGGGCCGGCGCAACCACCTCCGGGGCAGTAGCGTCCGCGGGACGGCGCAGCATCAACCCTGCGCCCACGGCGAAGATCAACGTGATCGCCCCCAGGATCCACCACTTGTATTTGTCTAGAGGATCGGGCGTGTCGATGGGCACGCCGAGGCCGCCCCCAGGGCGGGTGTCGGTCGCTTGCGGATTTCCTGCCGCTCCGTTGGAAGCGTCCGCTGTCTGGTTGTCTGCGGTCTGCGTGTCGCGGGGCATCGATCCCGATCCGGAGACCGTGAACGCGATCGGCTTCGCCGAGGTAGCGTTTCGTGACAGGTAAGTCAAGCACCGGGGGTCTCGTTCAGCGACTCGAACGATACGCCCCCATCGTGCTTGAAACTCATGCTCTTCGGCATCATCACCACAAAGCTGTCGGTCGCATTGGAAAACCGCTGATCAAACGCAAGGCTGCCGGAGTACGGCAAGTGGTAACTAAGCTGAAACTGCGTCACACCCGGACGCAGCGGAAAAGGAAAAGCATAGTGGCCCTTGTCTCCCAACGGCACGGGGGAAGACTGTACCGGCATTCCACCGGGAGCCATGGCGGCTGATCCTTCAATCTGCGCATCGGCAGGTAAATAGAACTCGTAGGATTGTTTGCTGAACTGCGTACGGGGCGGGTTCGAATCGTTCTTGATAAAAAAACTCTGGGTCACGCGCAGCCCCTGCGCATCGGTCTCTACCCGCATCACGTTGGCGACGGTGGTTACGCCAGGCACCGTGGCCGCGACATCATAGACCTGCACATTCACATTGGGGGTATTCGGCGGGGCAGGCTGAAAATATGCGGCGCCCTGGTGATCGACGCGTATGAGGTGCATCCCGGGATCGGGTGCATCGATGGAAAAGTGGCCCTGTGCGTCGGTCGTCGTGTGCGCGATCTCCTGCATGCGCTGGTCGAGCCCGATCAGCGTGACCGTGTCTCCGGTCGCCGGGGTGTGCGTCGTACCGTTGGTGACGGTACCGGTAATAGTGGCCGCGGAAGCCGAGGCGGCGATAGCTAACATTGCGCAGAGTGCGCGAAGCGGTCTGTCTCATTCTCATCTTTCTGTCAGGGGCGGGGCTTTAGGAGAGCGCGACATGCAGCTCCAACTGCTCAATCTCCGCCAACACCGCGGCGGTCTCGTTCTCCAGGGCAGCGCGCTGCGCAGCATAATCCTCAGCCGTGTACTTGCCCGCACTGTATTCGAAATTCAGGTCGCGAAGATTTTCGTACAACACGTCTTTCTGTTCGCGCAGGAAATCAAGCCGGGTCTTAGGAATCTGCCGCGCCGTATGCCGCTGGGGATAAAAGACAAAGGCAAAGATGGCGAGCAGAAGAACGCCACAGGCAATGGTGCTCATAGTTGGGTCTCGCGGCGGATGCGGTCCCGGGTGGCGTTAAAGGCCGGTGTATCCGGGATTGCCGGCATGGGCACGGTGCGAAGTTTCCAGTTGCGCACGATCGAGCAGAACGCCCGCGATGCCAAGAAAAAGTATGAGCGGCGGCATAATCCAGGCGAGATGATTAAAGCGGGTGAATCTGGGCGATGCCATCACCACGGGTCCGTATTGCTCCTGGAACTGGTGGAAGATAGTGTTGTCGCTATCACCTCTGGCAATAGCGGCCGCCAATTGCGCGAGCATCCTCGGGAATCCGGGCAGCCGACATGGTTGCATTCGCCCAGCAGCTGATTGCAGCTGCAGCCACACATCATCTCATGGCTGTCCTTGTCGAACCGGGCGGAGGAGTCGGTTGCGCCGGCCGTCACCGCGATCAGGAGGCCGAGCAGCGCGAGCTGGGAGCTACGAACGAGGACATTACGGGACATCAATCTCGGCTCCTGCCGGCGATCACGGCTTCAGGTTCATCGACCAACCGCGGCGCCGCGGGTGGCCTTGCAGATTCGGCAACGCGGGTGCGGCCGCCCGCCATTGCTGCGCTCAGGTTGGGTGCCAGCGCGACCAGCGTGCCAATGGCTACGATGACAACACCGATCCAGATCCATGCCATGAGCGGGTTAAGGAAGATCTTGATAATCGGCAAGCCGCTGTCGGGATTCTTTCCGGCATAGATCGCGTACAGGTCCCAGGCGAGCGTGGAGTGATTGGCCACGATGGTGGAAGGTTGTTGCGAAGCGGCGTAGAAACGCTTCTCGGGAGCAAGCTGGGTTATCTTCTTATCGCCACGATAGACGTCGAGCAGGGCGAACTCGGTATCGTAGTTCAAATTGGATTCCTGCGTGAAACTCTGCAACACAACCTTGTAGGGCCCAATGATCATGCTTTGGCCATGGTTCATTTCCTGCTCGTGGCTCTGATTGAAGGCGCCGCCGGCAATGCCAATGAAGATGACCACCACGCCGAAGTGCACCAGGTAACCGCCATAGCGGCGGGTGTTGCGGCGCGTGAGTTGGACCATGGAAGCAAAAAGGTTCTTGCCGGTGTGCTTGCGGATCACGTTGGCGCCGCGCAGGAACTCAGAAGAAATGGCGGTAACAACGCCCGCGCCGAGAGAAAACGCGACCAGCGAATAGAACGTGGCCTGATCGTTCCAGGGCCGCAGTCCAACCGCGAGCAGCACGATAGCGGTGGTCACAATGGCTGCACTGGGCAGGATAAAGTTGCGCCGGACGCTTTTGAAGGACGCGCTGCGCCACGCCAGGAGCGGGCCGATTCCGGTGAGGAAAAGCAGAAAGAGGCCGATAGGCAGGGCGACGCGATTAAAGAAAGGTGCGCCCACCGTGACCTTGTTGCCCTGCACATACTCCGAGATGATGGGGAAGAGCGTGCCCCACAGGATGGTGAAGCAGGCGGCCAGGAGCACCAGGTTGTTGAACAGGAAACTCGACTCGCGGGAGACCAGCGATTCCAGCTTGTGCTCCGACTTGAGATGATCTCGCTGCCTCAGGAAGGTGAAGAGACAGATGGAGAGCACGATCACGAGAAACGCGGTAAACCAGGTGCCGATGGAGGACTGGGCAAAAGCATGGACGGAGCTGACCAGGCCGGAACGGGTCAGGTCGGTTCCCAGGATGCACAGAAGGAAGGTGCTGAAGATGAGCCAGACGTTCCAGTTCTTCATCATGCCGCGCTTTTCCTGCATCATGACCGAGTGCAGAAAGGCGGTACCGGTGAGCCAGGGCATAAGAGAGGCGTTTTCTACCGGGTCCCAGCCCCAGTATCCGCCCCATCCGAGCACCGAGTAGGCCCAGTGCGCGCCCAGGAAGATGCCGCAAGTCAGAAACAGCCAGGTGACCATGGTCCAGCGGCGAGTAATGTGGATCCACTTCTCACCCGGGTAGCGCATCATCAGTGCGCCCAGGGCAAACGCGAAGGGAACGCTAAAACCTACGTAGCCCAGGTAAAGCATGGGCGGATGGATCACCATCTCCGGATATTGCAGCAGGGGATTGAGGCCGAAGCCGTCGGCGGGCGCCTGGCCCTGCACCAGGGCAAACGGAGGCGCGGCAAAGTTGAGCAATAAGAGGAAGAAGATCTGGATGCCGGCCAGGATCGTGGAGGCGTAAGCGGTGAGGGTGACATCGACCTTATGCCGCAGTCTCAGCACGAACCCGTAGGTCGTCAGCAACCACGCCCAGAGCAGTAGAGATCCCTCCTGACCTGACCACAGGGCGGCGAACTTGTAGGGTCCGGGGAGAGCGCGGTTGGAATGATGGAGGATGTAGGAGACGGAGAAGTCGTTGGCAAACGCGGTGTAGACGAGGGCGAAAGCGGCGCAGGTGACGGCAAAAAAACTTCCGATGCCCGCCCGACGCGCGGTTTCAGCCAGCCGGTCCGGGGCGATTCGGCCACGGGACCCAGTGGCCAGTTGCCGCAGCGCGATTCCGCCGGCCACCAGGGTGTAGGCGCTCAGAACAAGAGCAAGTAGGAGAGAAAAGCTTCCAAATTCCGGCATGAGAGGGTCACGAACCCTTTCAGATTGTCGCAGAGGCAGATGGGTGACGGCAAACGGTCAGGACGGCAGCCAGAGAAGGAACAGCAGGTCCTTCCATTACACACAGCGTTTTGCTTTGTATCAGGGCACGACTTTACGTCGTGCCACAAAGGGCATGAAACGGCCTGGGCATTAGTGTGTGCGTGAGAACCCGGCGGTAGAAGAATCTCATGGTGTCACGAATCAAGGGGTGCCCCATATCTCGCTCGTTTTTCGCGAGATGTGGGAGACACACGGATCTCGATTGGCAGTCCCTAGGGAGCCGAAGGATGTGATCGGCAGCCGTGGTCTCCCACATCTCGCGAAAAACGAGCGAGATATGGGGCACCCCTGCGCGTTTTCAGTTGGTGGCAGCGGGAAAGCCCACCATTTGAACCGGCGAAGCGCTAAGTGCGCAGTGGACAAGGCGACGTTTGTACCAAGCCTGCCGGTGAGAAAGAAATTAAGCGGAGCGGCGCATGCACTCGCCGAGCAGTTCCTGAACCAGCTGGATCAGGCTGTCGGGATCAAACGGCTTAAGGCGGAAAATGACATCCAGCCCGGTCATAAGCCAACTCGGCTTCGGGCAGGCCACTCAGCACCAGCACCGGAACCTTGGAACCCCGACGCCTCAGTTCAGCGACAAACTCCGGACCACTCATGACCGGCATCAAGTGATCTGTAATGATTAAGCCGAACCCTTGTGCGGTCGCTTCATCCTCGAGTAGCTCGAGCGCCCGCTGTCCTTGCGGTGCGATGCTGACTTCACGGCCACAACCCTCCAGGATCGCCCGGCGGGTAGCCGACTGAACATAGTTGTCATCTACCAGCAATATGCGCGCACTCATTCCAAATGGCCCAATAACCCTCTCGACATTAAACAATAGTTGGGTGGATGAATTAACTATGAAAACGGTTGCCCCGGTCCAGAGGTTTCGGATCTTATAGTTACCGGGTATTTACTTTCTTGGTAACCCTGCTAGACGGGTCCGAAGTGGAAGTGTAACTCCTGCACGCTGGAGATCGGGTTTCCGTCCTTGGTGGCTGGACGGAAAGTCCAGGTCTTCAAAGTACCGATCACGCTCGACTCGATGCCGTAACCGAGGGTATGCAGGACGGCAAGATCGGCAACCTTGCCACTGGGGTCAATGGTGACATCGACCACTACATCGCCCTGGACGCCGTGCGGGAGCAACGATAGGTCAGGCGCTGGGCTGGGGGAGTAGGTGGTGAGAGCGATCTGTATTGAACCTGAGCCCCAGGAGTCGGAGCCGCTACTGGAGTCGGGCACGGCTGAGTCGGGAGAGGAAGCATTGGGAGAGGGCGCGGCCTCGGAACCGAGGTGCGGCAAGCGGCGGCGTGGCGAACCCAACCGGGGACGGGCGTGATCTTCGGCGTCGGAACTGCCTTGGGCTTAACCTTTGCCTGCGGACGAGGAGTTGGAGCGGGCGCCCGGCCAGGCAGGTAGGCAAGCTCCACCCGAGTGCCCAGGTCTGTCCCTGGCAGGGTGAAAACCTTTACCGGATGCAGCCGCAGAGCGAACAGAAATACCCCCGCCGCCACCGCGTGCGCGGCTACGGACAGCGAAGCAGGGCCCAGCGACCTGCGACGGATTGGAAGCGGAGAGAACATACGGTCCTCGTGCCATTTTAACCGGCCTAGTCGTGCGGCGGCAGTGAATCAGGCATGGCAATGATGGTGACCTTGCCCCCGGAGTCGCGCTCCAGCACCGGCGCGTAAACACCCAGCAGCTTGCGGGTCCACCAGTCGCCGGTCGCGCGCTTTTGCGGGATCGAGGTAAACCAGTATTGCCAGAGCACGGCCCGTACCTGGCGGGGTGGGGCGCCGGAGAACGGATTGCCCGCGAAAAGCGCCAGTACATCAGGGTCGTTGGTCAGCAGCCGTTCTTCCGTTCGTGGCACCAGGGGGTTTTGCTGCCACGAACCGAGCGAGGCGAACCAGAGATTCCATTCAAACCGTGGTTGATAAGGGGCATAGATTCCGGGCGCTCGATTGAGGGCCTGGGGCTTGAAGCGGAACGGGTAGGGGACCCAGACCTGGCCGTCGTTCGACCCCTGAAACTCAATCTCGTAGCGACCGCGGGTCATGACCGCAAACAGACCATATTGGTTGGCAATGCGAAACGGCTCCAGCAGGGTCACCGGCTGCATCGGCAACGGCAAGCGGCCGAAGACCATCGAAATCATCTCCACCGTGGTTGCATATCCAACCAGGGTTAGTAGCACCGCGACGGTTGCAATTCTGAAAGCAGCAAGCGCACCCTGCGGTGCCGGCTCCTCATCCCGCAGCTTTGCATCAGTGTCCACCCAGCGGCTGAAGAAGCGATCGTCCAGCAACAGGAATCCGAGCACCAGCACGAGGTAATTGAGAAAGGTGTAGTTGGCGGTGAGGATCACGCCAATTTGCCACGGAGTGACAATAAAAAAGCACAGGATTCGCCAGCGGCGGGGTAGAAAGAGCATCCAGACGATGGCCAGTTCCAGCGCCAGGGTGGAGAACGCGGTTGCCCGATGGAACCAGTGCGGCAGCTGCTCGACGTACCATCCGATCCAGGTGGGTAGCGGACCGTTCTGGTAGTACTCGTCCATGGCGGTCAGATGCCGCCATTGCGTGTCACCGCTCAGCAGCTTCACCAGGCCTGATTCGAAATAGATGCGGAACCACTCCCACTGCAGCAGTAACAAGCTGGCGCGTGAAGGCGGATGTTCCGATCCCAGACCGGGGCGCAAACCGGGTGGGGCAAAAAACAGCGCCAGAAATCCTGCTTCGAGCAGCATGCCGTCGGATTGATAGCCGGAAAAATCCTGAGCCGCGCTGACGAAGGAAAGAAAGCAGACAAAACAAACCAGGAGCATGGCTCGCGGCCAAATGTTGAACGTAATCAGCAGCGAGGCAGCCAGGCCTGCGCAGCAGATTCCCATGAGCATGTGCGAACCGCCGGCAAACCAGAGCAGGGTGGGAGCGAACCACACGCGTTCTACAGGCGAGAACGATTGTGCGACTGCCTGGAGGTATCGGCCCGCCGGCAGGATGCCGAGAGGCCCGATGAGGCCACGGATCTGGAACAGGAGAGAAACAAACGCAGAGCAGTAGATCAGGCCAAGCGCGCGCAGCACGATCCAGCGTGGTATGAGGCGGTCCGCCGCGCCCTGCTCGGAGCTGAACAGGGTGTGGCCTATGGACGGCAATCTGACCACAACCTTCACTCGATCAGGATATATGGCGAAAATAAGAAGGCGCACCCCAGATGGGTGCGCCTTCCCCGGATTTCCTGTCGAACTCCAGAGCGTTGTCGAACTTTATGCGGCCTTCCGTGTAGAAGGCCGCACACGCGGACCTCTCTAGTGCAGCGAAACAGGAAATCCGGTCGTTTAGGTGCGCTTTCCTGCACCTTTCCCCGAAACGGGGAGAACGTCGATTTTGTGGGGGAATTGCTTAGCTGCCCTGGTGAACCACAACCTTTTTCTTTTGGGCTTTAGGCTTGGGTGCAGGGGTCGGCGTGGTGCTTGCCAGCGTCTGCGATTTCCCTGCGGCAGCAGCCGGCGCGGCACTATCCTGCGGCGCGGCGGTCACGTTCGCAGGAGCAGCCGCCGGAGCCGCCGGTGCAGGAGCCACCGGTATAGCAGCGGGTGCGGGTGCGACCGGTGCAGGCGCTGGCGGTGCAGCAACTGGTGCAGGAGCAACCGGCGCAGGAGCAATCGGCGCAGGAGCCACTGGCGCAGCATCTGGAACAGGAGCAACTGGCACAGGAACAACCGGTGCAGCGGCAACTGGCACAGGAGCAACCGCCGCAGCAGCAACTGGCGCGGCGGCAACTGGTGCAGCAGCAACTGGCGCGGCGGCAACTGGCGCGGCGGCAACTGGTGCAGCAGCAGGAGCAACGGGCGCGGCCGGTTCAGCTGGCGTCGCGGCCGGTGCGGCGGCCACGGTGGTTGGCGCGGCGGGCGCAGTGGCAGCGACGCTCTGATGAACTCCCGCAGCTTTCTTGCGCCGGGTCTTAGGCGTGAGGGCCGGCTGTGGCGGCGGTGCAACCGTGGTGGTGCTTGCTACCAGCCAGGTTTGCGCGGCGCCGATCACCGCGTCGTTGCTCGGCTGCGGAATGTTGATGCCGCTGGTGGGAACCACCTGGTCGGGTGTGAAGCCATTGGGGAATGGCTTGCCAGTCCGGTCGGCGTCGATGGCCGTGGTCAGGTAAATTTCCGCGCCATCATCCAGCTTGAAGGGCTGTACAGCAGTGGATTTGCCGGCCGTGCGGGTACCAAAGGAGCGGGTATCGGGGCGGCCATGGAAAGCAATGGTGATCGCTTCCGCTGAGCTTGCGGTGCTGCTGTCGACCAGAATCGCCACCGGAGCTTTCGAGGGGGACTGGAGCGAAGGCTCCTCATCCAGCGTCAACGAAACCGTCTCCAGCCCAGCGGGATTGCGGGTTCCGGTTCTTCCATCCTGATAAAACCAGGTCATGTTTCCGTCCGCGGCCACAAAGGAGCCCACGGCGCCATCGCCCAGGATCGGCCCAATGCCGGTCATCATCGGCCACATATTGCCGCCGGTGTTGCCGCGCAAGTCAACGATCCACCCTTGCGGGTTTTGCGATGTGAGATCGGTCAGAATTCGCCGCACGTCGGCAGCGTAAAGAAGCAGGCCATCGTTGTCCTTGGCGGAGCAACGGGGCAGCACAACGTAGCCGAAGTTCTTACCTTGCGCGGTTACGATATGCCCTTCGGGCAGACGGCGCGAGGTGAATGCCGTCGGCACTGCGGTGTCGGTCCTGGGACCGCCAGGCGCGCTGTTCTGCGCTTCACGCTCCGCCTGTTGCAGGAGCGCGATTTGATCGGGATAAAGGCCGGGGGGCAAGCGAAGATGACTTCCCGGGTCGCCCAGCTGTACCAGCGCCCAGTAAATTGCCGGGTACGTATCAATGGGATTGAACGCGCCGCCCGCACGCTTGAAAGCTTCCGTGCGCACCGCTACCCAATCAACACCCTCGGCGTGCAGAGCGTGTTGCCGCATGATATCGATTGCATTGTCGAGAAACGCCGCGGCAGCCGGGGTGATGGCAGTGGGGCTGACCTGCGGTTGGGGAGCAGGCTTCTTCCCGGCCACGCCTGGGAGCGGGTTGAGCAGAAGCAGCGAGCATGCGAGAAGTTGAATTTGGTACTTCATGGCAGAGCAAGGCTAGCATGTTACTGTCGGCCATTTGATCGCACAAAGGTTGCAGATTGAGACACTTCGAGGCCCTCCGTGTGCTCACAAAAGTTGTAGAAAGACACAGCGGTGGGTACGTATTCGGGGTTCGGGAAAGGCCCGGAATTGGCGGCTTACGAATCAGCGACTGACGGGCAGCGCGAAGTCAACCCCTGCCGCGCGGTTGGCCGCCACCGTCGCCGGCACATCGAGCAGCGACAGAGGTATTTCCTGGTGGGACTCGCCGTCGAGCGCATAGAGAGTCGTCGCGGTCAGGGCGTAGTTGTGCACCTGTGCGCTGGGGCGCCCGTCCTTGAAAACAAGAGTTGTCGCGGGCTGGGGATGAACCTGGGCGAAAACGGGGGCGACGCCGGCCGGGCCCTGGTAGGGGGGTCGGAAAGCTGGCGGGGCGCTCTCGACGAACTGAGCGTCTAAAGGCTCCTGGGGGTAGTCCGCCACGGGTTGGTCGGCCAGGGATGGCGCAGGTTGCTGGGCGCCCGCCTCGTCTCGGTCGTCGGTGTAGGGCATGCCGTTTGCCCATGGGATGCCCACGCCTACGGCACCCAGCCATGGGTAGCCTGCGTAGACGTACGGTGAAGAAGAATGCCCGTGATATCCCACAGTACCGTGGCTATTGTCAGGATGGTGGGGAGCAAGGGGCCAATGCCGCGCTTGGCCGGCTTGTGAGGTAGGGTAACGCATCACGGAGGGAGGAGCGAACGTGTGTGGTGGCGCGGAGAGTGATGGGTGTGCCGGGCCCATTGCGCCGGGGGCGAAGTGAGGAGCCGGTGCAGCGCCGTAGGATCCTGCATGCTGGGCCAGGAGCGCAAGACTGGGTGCCAGAAAAACCAACGCGACTTGAACGATAGGTGATGGTCTGCGCGGCATGGGCTTCATTTTACCTGTGATGAGATGCTTTCAGCTGTCCTGTTGCTGATCACATCCCACCACAAAATTAGACGTCGCGGGGGCCGGAAACGCTTCTATTCCAACACCGGGAAGGGGCTCAGCCCGGTGGGTGCGGAGCGAACAGAGGCATTCGCCCACACCGGCATGGCAAGCTCAGGCATCGGCTTGGAGGTGAAGAATTTGCGCGTATAGCGGGAGAGCCAGCGCGCGCCGGAATTTGCTTTCCTGCGACGAGCGCTGTCCGTGCTGATGCCCGTACCGGCATACATCTTGCGATAGAGCTTGGAGAGAAAGACGAAAGCGACCCGGGCGCGCAGCGTCGGCGCGCACTCGGAACGTTTCCAGATGGAAGGGAAGCTGTAAAAGCGATCCCACACACCCTGGGTGCGATTGCTGATTTCCTGCGAGCTCATGAGGTCGTGGGGCATGAACATCTTGGGCCGGATGGAGGCGGGAATCAGCCAGTAGCGCGTCACCGGGACGCCCTCAACGTACACAGGCGCCTTCTCCTGCTCCTTCTCCCAGCGCAGGAAGTCCACAGTGCCTGGAAAGGGCGTCAGCATGACGAACTGGGCAAAGGCAAGTCCGGCACGCGAAGCGAGATCGGCGGTGGCCTGGAAAGTGTCCGGCTTATCCGAGGGAAGGCCGAAAATGAAGGAGCCCAGCATGTTCAGGCCATGAGCCCGAAATGTTTGCAACTGCTTCACCAGGCGCTCTCCCGATAGGTTGAATTCCTTGAATACTGACTTCAGTCCTTCGGGGGTGACTGCCTCGACGCCCACGAGCGCTCCCTTGATGTTCGCCTTTCTCATGGCATCGAGATAATCGGTATCCTCGGCGGATTCCATCGTGATCTGGGTGAAGAAAACCATGTTTTTCGGTAACTTCGCGAGCTCCGCCATCAAGGCGAATTTATCGCTGCGAATCTGTTCCAGCTCGGCGAGTTTGGCGTGATTTTTCTGCTCCCGGGCAAGCCGCAGGTCGGTCAGGGTGACGGGATAGAAGTTGTCGTCCGCCAAGGCAATATAGCGGAAGCCCTTCCGCCGCAACTGGACAATCTCTTCAATGACGCTCTCGAAGGGCCGCTGTCTCGGACGCTGGCCGTCTGTGCGCCAGACGGAGCAGAAAGAACAATGCTTGGGACAACCACGAACCGTCTGCACCGACGCCCACATGTATTTGTCAGGCGGTAACAGATCCCAGCGGGCGGGCACAAACTGATCCGCATCGATTTTGCCCCCCTCGTAAATCTCGTTTGGCTTGCCCTGGAGGCAGGCGTGCAGCACTTTCGACCAGATGACGTCGCCGTCGCCTTTGACTACAGAGTGCGCGTGACCCCGCTCCAACGCTTCTTCTGGGTACAAGGTCGCGTGAATGCCGCCATAGATGACCCATGCGCCACGCTCCCGCGCCAGCCGGCCAACCTCGTAGCCGCGCAGGGCGTTCCCGGTGTGAATGCCGATGCCCACTAGATCGCCCGCCTGGATGGTCGAGGGGACGAGGGCTTCCAGCGTCTCGTCAACGATGACCGGATCGCCAAATGAGAGGGGAGTAGCGCCAGCTAACACATACAGCCAGCGGGGGGTAATGACAGCTGTGCCGAATGAATGGTCGCTGGGATTGATGAGGAAAACAGCCATGTAGGTAGGTCCTTTCGCGCCGCGAGGACTTGCTGCTGGTGGAGGTTATCTCGCACAGAACACGCAAGTTACGATGACAAGGGGTCACTAGAGCGCCCGCGAAGGAGCAGAAGGGATCACGTTTGGCAACGTGCTAAGACTAGTCTCAAATGAAGCCGTTGTGTAGAAATAATGGCGTAATATGGCGTATTTAGTCCTTAATTGACACCTACGCCTAGTTTTGTTTCTTTCCCAGATTCTTAACCGGCGCGCCCCACTGCGTACGGGGCCTTCGCGTGATGCGACTTCTCCGCCGCGATTGCGATCTCTACCGCGCGCAGGCCGTCTTCGCCAGTTACGCGGGGCACGCGGTCGTGCAGGATGGTGTCGACGAAGTCGATGACCTCGGCGAGATAGGCTTCCCGAAAACGAGTCAGGAAGTGATCTTCCAACTCGTAGCTGCCATGACTTGGCTTAAAGAAGGTTGCGGAGTTCTGCCGCAGGCCTCCAATCAAAATGGATCCCTTCGAGCCCACGATCTCGGTGCGGACATCGTAGCCGTAGAGGCACTGTGCATACGACTCCACGTTTCCAATCGCGCCGCGGCCGAAGCGCAGGTTCACGGTCCCGGCTACGATATCTCCGTATTGCGCGAGTTCGGGCCGGATTGCGACGGTGGCAAAGGTGTGAACTTCGGCGACCTCGTCCTGCGTAAGCCAGCGCGCGAGATCGAAGTCGTGCACCGTGCTGTTGTAAAAAAGCATTCCATTGATTCCCGACGAATACGCCCCTAGTGGAGGCATGTCTTTGTCGCGCCCAATGGATTTAAAGACCACAGGCTCGCCAATCTCTCCCGCTTCGATCCGCTTGAAGGCGGCCACGTAAGCCGGGTCGTAGCGGCGCATGAATCCCACCTGCAGCCGGACGCCGGCTTGCGCAACCGCCTTCAATGCATCCTGGGTGCTCTCGAGGGTGAGGCCGAGCGGTTTCTCGCAAAGAATGTGTTTTCCTGCCCGCGCTGCCGCTTGCACCGCTCCGGCATGAAACTTGTCCGGGGTCGAGATCAGCACCGCTTCGATGTCTTTGCGTTCGAGCATCGCATCAAGGCTGGAGTAGGAGTGCTCAATCTCAAGCTCGGCGGCCACTTTGCCTGCGCGCGCGCCATCGACATCCGCGATGGCCAGCAATTGCGCGTGGGGAACGAGGCGGCGCAGATTTTCGGCGTGCCGCTTTCCCATCTCTCCAACTCCCAGCACTCCCATACCCAACTTGCGCATTCTGAACTTCCTCCCGGCTTGACGAGAACAAACGCCCCCTGCATCATAGGCAATATAAGCGCTTAGCGAAAGAGCTTATATCTTTATAGCAGGGGTGCACGGATGACTGCACGATCCTCGCGCTTCAAGTTTGCTTCGGCGCCGAATAGCTGGGGAGTCTTGGACTATCCAAGTCCTTCCTGGAATCAGAGCTACCAGACAATGCTGGATGAGATGGTCTCGGCCGGCTACACCGGCACTGAACTCGGACCTTATGGTTTTTTGCCTACCGATGCCAAGGTGCTGCAAGGGGAATTATCCCAGCGGCAATTGAAGCTGTTGGGCTCGTTTGTGCCCGTGGTTCTGAGTGATCCTGCTTCAACCAAAGTTGTGGTCGATCAGATCCGCATTGTCGGCGGTCTGCTCGCTGCCCTGGGCGCGCCCTTCCTGGTTCTTGCGGACGCACAGTCCGATGCGCGTGATCGGATCGCCGGCCGAGTCCCAAAGGACGGCAGCCAGGGCTTGACTCCTCAGCAATGGAAGCAGGTAGCGAAGGTAGTTGCAGAAGCAGATCAGGTAGCGGAGGAGTTTGGTCTGAACCTGGTTTTCCATCCACACACTGCGAATTATGTGGAGACGCCCGAAGAGACGGAGCAATTCTTCGACGCGACTTCCGCCTCAAAGATTGGACTTTGCCTGGACACCGGGCATTGCGCTTACGCGGGAGGGGATCCCGCCGCGGAAGCAGAGAAGTACTGCGAGATTCTCAAGTTCATCCATCTCAAAGATGTCGACTGTAAGGTGATGGCGGAAGTTCGGCGCTCACAAATGAACTTCGAACAGGCGATTGCAGCCAACGCGTTCACCATCATTGGGGAGGGGTCGGTAGACTTTCCCGGATTCTTCGCGGTGTTGGATAAAAACGGTTATTCGGGATGGATGGTTGTGGAACAGGATGTTACGTACGGCGCGACGGTTGTGCCCCCGGTAGAGAGTGTCGCATCCAGCCTCAGATATTTGCAGCAGGTCTCATCGGCGTTTGAGGGCTCGAAGGCTGTCTGAGGGGTTTGTTGCGCTCTGTTTTTCGACAGAGCTATTTTGAGAAATTCTGCACGTAGCTATCCTGCGGCAGGCCGTCACGTCGCGCTTTGTCGAGCATCTTCGTGGCCTGATCGTGATCCATCGCGCCACCCACGGTGACCAGGTAAACCCCACCTCTCCCCGGGTCGAAGACTTCAGCACCCAGATCAGAATGCTTTTCGCCGATCTTGGCTACCATGTCCTGGGCCTTGGTTTGGCCTCGGTAGGTATAGGCAACTACCCGCCAGACGGAACGCCCGTCGGATGGCGTTGCGGCGGCGACAGCAGCAGGCCGGCTCTTTGGGGTGGAGATGGCCGCGGACGGTTTCGCCGCAGACGGTTTCTGGGCCACCGGCGGCGCGGGCGCCGGTTCCGGCGCTGCCGCAGGGGGAGCTGTCTGCGTCGCAGTTTGCGGAGCCGTGTCAGCAGGGGCCGGTGCGGAACTCGGGCGAAGGAACAGCCATCCCAGGATCGCCAGCACGACCACAGCGAGCGCTCCGTACAGCGCAAAAGGGCGCCGCTTCGCGACGGGCTCGTCTTCGTCCTCTGTGGTTAATTCCAGCTGTTTTGCTAACGGGATGGGCGGAGTGGTTAGCCGTTCCGGAACCGGCGCTGTCCTAACGGGGACTTTGGCGGCTACGGGGTCGGGCTGAGGCCGCGGTGCAACGGGAGCCGGCGTGGGAGCCGTGGCGCGGGTTGGTGCCGGGGCAGGAGCCGGAGTTGGCGCGGGCGGAGAGACCGGCGGGATCGCAGTAGCGACCGGGAGAGCCGGCTTCAATGCGTTGCTGATCTGAGCCAGGTTCCAGCGTCGAGCGAAGGAGTTGCGAATAATCTCCGCAAACGGCGCCGGGATCCGATTGATTTGCGCATCGGTGGCGGTCAGCCCCTTCCGCTGGGTGAAAGCGTGGAAGAGAGTGGTGCCAATGCCGGCGACGTCGTCGGCCTGTCCGGCTGTGGTTCGGTGCAGGCAATCGCTGCGCAGCTTTACGTTTTCCTCGGTGGCAAGCACACTGGCAGCTTCGACGTGGCCGTGCGACATGCCCGCTTGATGAATCACCGTGAGCGCGCCAACCAGGGCCTCGGCCACTTCCCGCCCTTCTTCGGGCGAGAGGGCCTGACCCTGCAGAACGTCAGAGAGGCTCTGCTCGATGTGCTCCATGACGGCATACACCACCAGGGTGTTGTCAACCCTGACCTGTCCTACCTTGGTAATGCTGACCAGATTCGGCTGCTTCAGCTGTTGCGCGGCCTGGAGGCGGGCGACCACCTCATCGGCGTCCGTCAGGGCTTCGGTTAGGGAGATGGTGGCAGGGGTGTTGTGCGGCTCACCCGTCTCGGTTTCAAACCATGCGCTGCGTCCTTCGGACCGCACCAGGCGGCGCAGGGGATAAAGCCCATCGATTGTCTGTCCTTCCAATTCATTCCAGAACTGCATATTTTCCTATTTCCCCAAAAAGTGAGGGTACGAGGGTAATGGGCCGAACCTGCGGGCTGCGCGAAGGCACCGGGGAAGTATGACCTGTCCGGGGCCAACCTGCCACTCCAACATCTTAATGTGCGTTTTGGGCCCTGCCAGGTCAAGCAGGCTCTTATCCTCGAAATACGGATAAATTTTCGGTCCAGGCGCGCAAACTAAAGGCAGCCCGAACCGTAGGCTGGGCTGCCTCTGCGTGTCTGCAGGGTAAAAGGGCGACCGCTACTCCGCTTAATCAGCTTACGCGATTCTTTCGATATTCGTCTTCGTTGAGCTGCCCGTGCGCGCCAGCATGGCCATACCCTCACGGGCCATTTCCCGGGCCATTCTGCGCAATTCGTCGGGACGTTCGTTATGGATGGCCGTGAGCTGCTCGAGGGCGGCGGCGGCACGCAGCTTGGCCACTCCCTGAAACGCCTGCTCGCCCGAGTTTCCGCAGGTGTGAACAATGCTTTCGGAGGTTATTTTGAAGATATCTTCGCCCTGGATGACGAAGGCCACGAAAAACTTTTCAGGCTGAGGGACTGGGGTGTGGGATGCCATTAGCACTTCCTTTACTTGATTCCGTGAATTCCAGTGCAGGACGGTCTCGTTCGGCCAGACAATACACTACATTTTGCATACTAGAAGCACATGGATCGATGCAAGCGTATTGAGCATACGGAACCGCCAAGGTAACCGACTTAGCCTATTTATTTCTTTCTGAGCAGGGCGGAGTAGAGCGGAGCGCCCCAGGTACCTATCGCCAGCAGGCTCCCGAACAGCACCACGGCGTCTATGCTCTCGCGCCCCTCTCGCGACCAATACACCGGGGCAAGGTTAAGCCAGAGCGCGAATTCATCCAGGGTCAGCGCCGCCCCCACCCCGTACAGGATGGACATAAGCCGGCCAGAGAAGATCGAGACGGGCGTGGAGCCGGAGCCGACCTCATTGATATACCCGTAGCCCACGCCGAGCAGGATCAGAATGCCCCAAACCAGGTGATGGATGTGGCGGCCACCCATGGTGACGTATTGGAATGGCCCAATGTGATGCTGGATGGAAGCAACCAGCAGGCGGACCGCCAGGAACGTGATGAAGAAGCTGATCGATGCCAGCAAATTTCTGCGGTGGGGGCGGTCGGGAAGGTTTTCCCGGAGGATGAGACCAAGCTTGGTGAGATGCAGGAGTAACAGCATGATGGCTGTTACCGCGCAAATAAATGCCAGCAGGATTAATTCGCCTGACCAGTGCATACGGCATTACATCATAGGGTTTACACGGGTTTTGGCGGATGGAGAAAAAACAGCAGGTCCCTCCACTGCGCTACGCTCCGGTCGGGATGACACTTCTATTTGCTACGGCCATCCCAATCCGAAACAGAAGTGTCATCCCGACCGGAGCGTAGCGCAGTGGAGGGACCTGCTGTTCTACGGACTGGTCTTGGAAATGTTTTTCCGCTCAGGAAAACAAAAACTCCTTGGTGCGAAGGTCCTTGATGTTATCCCGCAGTTTGGCCGCTTTTTCAAACTCGAACTTCTTGGCTGCCTCGCGCATATCGGACTCCAGCTTCCCGATGTAGCTGTCCAACTCCTGCTGGGTATTGAATTCCGGCACCCCCTCATCCTGGCTGGTGAGGTCGGCATACTCCGCCTTGAGGATGTGAACCAGAGACATGTCGAGCGATCGCATGATGGAAGTGGGGGTGATGCCGTGCTCTTCGTTATGGGCCTGCTGCACCGTGCGACGGCGGTCCGTTTCATCGAGTGCCCGGCGTATGGAGTCAGTCATCACATCGGCGTAGAGGATGGCTCGGCCACTCAAATGGCGCGCGGCGCGTCCGATGGTCTGGATGAGCGATCCTGAGGAGCGCAAGAACCCTTCTTTGTCCGCATCCAGGATCGCCACCAGCGAAACCTCCGGCAGATCAAGCCCTTCGCGCAACAGGTTGATGCCGATCAGAACGTCGTATTCTCCCCGGCGCAGATCGCGCAGCAGCCGTACCCTTTCCAGGGTCTCGATCTCGGAATGCATGTAGCGGCATTTCACGCCTACTTCGGAGTAATAACCGGACAAATCCTCCGCCATTCTCTTGGTGAGAACGGTGACCAGGACGCGCTCGTTGCGCTCGACCCTCAGACGAATCTCCGCCAGCAAATCGTCGATCTGGCCACGGATCGGGCGGATCTCCACTTGCGGATCAACCAGCCCGGTGGGACGGATAATTTGCTCGACCACGACGCCTGCAGACTTCGTGAGCTCATAGGGACCCGGCGTGGCGGAGACATAAATGGTCTGGTGCGTGCGGGTCTCGAACTCCTCGAATTTGAGCGGACGATTGTCCATGGCCGAGGGCAGGCGGAAGCCATAATCGACCAGGTTCTGCTTGCGCGAGCGATCCCCGTGCCACATGCCGTGGAGCTGGGGAACGGTTACGTGAGACTCGTCAATGAAAACCAGGTAATCGCGGGGGAAATAGTCCAGCAAAGTCGGCGGAGGTTCGCCCGGCAGCCGCCCGGAGAAGTGCCGGGAGTAGTTTTCAATGCCATGGCAGTAGCCCATGGACTTGATCATCTCCAGGTCGAAGCGAGTTCGCTGATGGATACGCTGCGACTCCACCAGCCGCCCTTCTGACTCCAGCTGTTTCTCCCACACCCCGAGTTCCTCAAGGATGGATTCGATGGCCGTCTTCTTGCGTTCCGGTTGAACGACATAGTGCGATTTTGGATAAATGGGCAGACGAGCATATTTTTGCCGGACGGTGCCGAACAGCGGATCGATTTGCGACAGTGTGTCGATCTCGTTGCCGAACAGCTCGATGCGGTAAGCCATTTCGTCGTAGGTGGGATACACCTCGATCACGTCGCCACGCACCCGGAAAGTGCCGCGGCGAAAATCGCCGTCGTTGCGCTCGTAGAGGATTTCGACCAGGCGGCGGGTAATGTCTTCCCGGCGGATCTTCTGCCCCTTTTCCAGCAGCAGCAGCATGCCGTAGTAGGCCTCGGGCGAACCCAGTCCGTAGATGCAGCTCACCGAGGAAACGATGATGGCGTCGCGCCGCTCGAACAGCGAACGGGTGGCGGAGAGGCGGAGCTTGTCCAGCTCCTCGTTGATGGTGGCTTCTTTCTCGATATACAGGTCGCCGGACGGGATGTACGCCTCGGGCTGGTAGTAGTCGTAGTAGGAGACGAAGTACTCGACGGCATTGTCCGGGAAAAACTGCTTAAACTCGTGAAACAGCTGAGCGGCAAGCGTCTTATTGTGGGCCAGGATCAACGCCGGGCGATTCAGTTGCTCGATGATCTTGGCCATGGTGAAGGTTTTGCCGGAGCCCGTGACCCCAAGCAGGGTCTGATGCTGCTCGCCGGCAGCTAATCCGGAGACGAGCTCCTGGATGGCGCGGCCCTGGTCGCCGCGAGGACGATAATCGCTAACTAACTGGAAGTCCATGAATACCTGTAGATGAGAGTGCTGCGCGCTGCGGCTCTCTTAATTATAGATGGAGAGCGCCCTAGAGCCGGGGCAGAGGAGGGTAGGCAATCGGGCCGCGGACCATGCGGCGCGCGAGCACGATCAAAGCGCCAATAGCGGCGCAGATGAGCAGGATGAGGGGTAGGAAGATGATGGGAGGAAATACCGTGTGGGGAGGGTTGGCAGCGGAGTCCTGATTCAGGTGCCCGCCGAAGATGAACACATAGCCACCGACGTTTGCACTGCTGGTCATCGTGAGGTTGCCGCCGAAGACGAGGACGTTGCCGGCCACCGAACCGTTTAGAAAGACGTGTCCGGCGAAGACGCGCACGCTACCCGTGGCGTGTCCCTGAACTTCGGCGGAACAGAGAAAGCAGCTCGCGTTATGGACCGTTTCGTCTGCTGCCACCAGAACGTTCCGGCCAAAGTGACGGAGATTGGGCGAGGACTGAGCAACACCAGCCAGCGATGGCAACAGGATCAGGGTGCACAGAACGAGGCGCCGGAAAAGCATGCGCGCGTTTTCCTCGGGAACTAACGCTATTCGATCATCAAAGCCTTGCGCAGGAGAAGTGACAAGGCAGTTTCCGGGCTTCTGATGCGGTAATGTAAAACCTTATGTTCCGCTCTCTTTTCGCCAGCCTCGCGCTCGCCGCATCTCTATTGATCGTCGATTACGCTGCGGCCGCTCCCACCATGGGCTACAAGGTCGTGGCGCGGTATCCGCATTCGACTGACAGCTACACCGAGGGATTTCTTTTCCTGGATGGATTGTTTTACGAGGGCACCGGCATCGAGGGGCACTCAGCGCTGCTCGCCATCGAGCCGGAAACTGGGAAACCTGTGCAGAAGCGCGCGCTCGCGCCCCAGTATTTTGGCGAGGGGATTGTCGATTGGGGGCCGAATATCTACCAGTGGACATGGAAGTCTCAGGTCTGCTTTGTCTATGACCGATTCAGTCTGCGGCCAGTGAAGCAGCTTCGTTACACCGGGGAAGGGTGGGGGATGACGCGCACAGCCAGGGAGCTGATCACCAGCGACGGCAGCGCGACGCTGCGCTTCCGCGACCCCAATACTTTCAAGGAAACGCATCACATCGTGGTCAAGGACGGAACCAAAGTCATCGACCAGCTGAACGAACTGGAATTTATCAAGGGTGAGATTTATGCCAACGTCTGGCACGCGGACGTGATTGCCCGCATCAGTCCGCGCGACGGACACGTCATCGCCTGGATCGATCTCAGCGGTCTGCTGCCGGCCGATCAGAAGGTCAACGAAGAATCAGTGCTGAATGGGATTGCCTATGACGCGAAGCGAGACCGCCTTTTCGTCACCGGCAAGCAGTGGCCAACGGTTTTTGAAATCAAAGTCGTGCCGCGAGCTGCCGCAAGCCACCGCTGACATCGTCGATTCCCTCAGAATTGGCACTCAAAAGACACTTTGCGATCGCCTGTTGCCACTCCGGACCACTCTCGCGGTCGCGCTCACCCATTGCTCGCACGTCGTCGTTTGCTGCCGGGTTCAGAGCAGTGCGGGCGTACGTTACGTCCACGCGTGTGCTTGACGGATCGACAGGCGTGAGCCGAACGTCAATCGTTGACACGACGGTATCGGGGATGAACGAGACATACTGCATCCGTCCTCCCGCCGTATCGAAGAGCGTGTTGACCCACACGCTCGTGTGCGGACCGTGCTGAACCGTGAACACCGCACCCTGCACGTCCCTACCAGGTTGCGGATACAAGAACTCAGGATTCCATCGCTCCCCCGCCCAGCATCGTTCCCCATCCGGACCGAAAAGAATCGCGGCGCGGCTTAGCGGGGCGCGGACAATCAATGCAAAGGCGTTGGTCACGTGCACCGGTTGGCCCATCATTTGCGCTCCCGCAATCGATGGCTATCGGAAGCATGGAGAGTCAGCCCGTAAATATGCCTGAATTGCTCAATTTCTTTCAGGGTCTGGGCCGAGAACGCCGACTTACCTTCAAACGCATGGAGCACAATGCCCTCCAGAAGATCGCCCAGGCTCATGTCTTTCAGTTCGGCGACGGCCTTCAATACTTTGAGTAGCCGCTTCTCCATCCGGACCCCGGTCTGAATCCGTTCCACCTCTACCGAGTCTCGTGCCTCTGTCATGTGTACCAATGTACCACGGTACATCGCTGGCTGTGACATCATTTGAAGGGAAAGAAGGAGAGCAACGCGGATGAGTTACGTACCCAATGCAAAGCGATATGACGGAGCGCTGTTTCGCCGGTGTGGACGATCGGGGATCGTATTGCCGCCCGTCTCCCTTGGTCTATGGCAGAATTTCGGCGGCGCTGACGTTTTCGAGACCGGCCGGGCAGTTGTGCGGCGAGCATTCGATCGCGGGGTTACGCATTTCGACCTGGCCAATAATTACGGGCCGCCGTATGGGTCGGCAGAGGAGAACTTCGGGGAGATCCTGCGCAAGGATCTTCGCCCTTACCGGAATGAGCTGTTGATCTCGTCGAAGGCGGGATGGGACATGTGGCCGGGACCCTATGGGCTAGGCGGCTCGCGCAAGTATATGTTGGCGTCTCTGGACGAAAGTCTCCGCCGCATGGGCCTGGAATATGTCGACATCTTCTACTCCCATCGGCCGACGATGGATGTGCCGCTGGAAGAAACCATGGGAGCGCTGGTGCAGGCGGTGCGCCAAGGCAAGGCTCTCTATGTGGGCATCTCGTCTTACAGCCCGGAGCGGACGCGCGAAGCGGCAAAGATTTTGCGGAGTGAAGGAGTTCCGCTGCTGATTCATCAGCCTTCCTACTCCATGCTGAACCGCTGGATCGAAAAGGAGCTGTTGAGCACGCTGGACGAGTTCGGCGTAGGCTGCATCGGATTTTCACCGCTGGCCCAGGGATTGCTGACAAACAAGTACCTCAAGGGCGTGCCCGTGGATTCGCGCGCCAAGGCGGAAGGTTCCTTTCTGAAAGGCTTTTTGAGCGAAGAAAACCTCAAACGCGTACGCGCGCTGAACGAAATAGCAGAAGGGCGCGGCCAAACGCTGGCGCAGATGGCGATTGCCTGGGTGCTGCGAGACCAGCGAGTGACCTCGGCGCTGATCGGAGCTCGCGATGTGAAGCAGCTCGACGACTCGCTCGATGCGGTCAAAAAGCTCCACTTCTCCGATGCCGAGTTGCGCGAGATCGATCGCCACGCGCAGGATGGGGATATCGATCTTTGGAAGGGTGCCCGCGAGGGAGCTGCTTAGAATGATCCATCGACTGGGCGCGCTCATGCTCGCACTGCTCGTCTGTCTTGCGCCCGCTTCGTTGGCGGCGGAAAGCTTCACTCTGCAGCAGGTGATGAGCGCGCCTTTCTGCTCTAGTCTTCAGGCTTCGTCGCGGGGAACGACCTTTCTTTGGATCGCAAATCAGGAAGGCCATCGCAACCTGTGGATTGCGGAGGCTAACGGTGGAGGCTTCGCCGTTCGTAAGCTGACCAATTACGAAGACGACGACGGACAGGAGATTGGCGATGTTGCCTGGATGCCCGATGGCGAGCGTATTGTGTACGCGCGCAGCGGCGATTTTGAATTCCCAGGCAGGCCGGCGCCCAATCCGGCGTTGTTGCCGAATGGCGTCGAACAGGATATCTGGGTCACTTCCATTCACGGAGGTGAGCCGCGCAAGCTTGCGCAGGGCCGCAAGCCGACGGTGTCGCCCGATGGCGCCACGCTCTCGTTCCTGAGCAAAGATCAAATCTGGACACTCGATATGCGTGATCCGGAGTCGAAGCCGGTGCAGCTCCTGCACGGGCGGGGAAGCCTCGGCTCGCTGGCGTGGTCACCCGATGGAAAGTATCTGGCCTTCCGCAGCGATCGCAGCGACCATGGCTTCGTGGGAGTTTTCTCTCTCGCAGAAAAATCATTCCGTTACCTTGATCCCTCGACCGAAATCGACGGCGGTCCGGTCTGGTCTCCGGACAGCCGCCACGTTGCTTTCGTGCGCATGCCGGCGGACGCGCCCGGGATCGATTTCAAGCCACATCGCGAGGGACAGCCCTGGTCCATCCGCGTAGCCGACGCCGCCACTGGAGAAAGCCATGAAATCTGGCGCGCGAAACCAGGACAGGGAAGCGTCTTCCACGAGCTCACAGCGGAGCATCAGCTTTTCTGGGGCGCCGGCGATCACATCGTCTTTCCCTGGGAGGTAGACGGCTGGCTGCATCTCTATGCCGTGCCTTCAGCCGGCGGCGCGGCGGTGCCGCTGACTCCAGGCGATTTTGAAGTGGAGAACGTCTCCATCAGTCCCGATCGCCGAACCATCGTCTACTCTTCGAACCAGAACGACATCGACCGCCGGCACATATGGCAAGTCTCACCGGAGGGCGGCACACCACGGCAGATCACTCAGGGAGAAGGCATCGAGGCTTTTCCAATGCTTGCTCCCGATGGCACGCTCGGTGTCTTACGCTCCGACCCGCGGATCCCAATGCGTCCTGCAATTGTTTCCGGCAACGGACAAATCCGTGATTTAGCGCCGCAGCTTATCCCCGCTGATTTCCCCGCGGCCCGGCTGGTCACACCGCGGCAGGTTATCTTCTCCGCCGCCGACGGCATGCAGATCCACGGCCAGCTTTTTCTGCCGACCACTGGTGCGGCGCGTCACCCCGCGATCGTGTTCTTTCACGGCGGCTCTCGCCGGCAGATGCTTCTCGGCTGGCATTACCGGGAGTACTACTCCAACGCATACGCGATGAATCAGTATCTGGCGAGCCTGGGCTATATCGTGCTTTCCGTGAACTACCGCAGCGGCATTGGTTACGGGCTCAACTTTCGCGAGGCCCTGAATTATGGCGCAGCGGGCGCCAGCGAATTCAATGACGTGCTGGGCGCGGGCATGTATCTCCGTGGCCGCTCAGATGTGGAGGGATCTCATATTGGGGTTTGGGGAGGCAGTTATGGCGGATACCTGACCGCACTTGGGCTCGCCCGTGCCTCAGACCTCTTCGCCGCCGGCGTCGATCTGCATGGGGTCCACGATTGGAACCTCGAGCTTACCAACTGGCAGCCCTCGTACGACCCCGCTGCTGATCCTGACGGAGCGCGCATTGCCTGGGAGTCTTCGCCGCTCGCTTCCATCAAGACCTGGAAATCCCCTGTGCTGCTGATGCAAGGCGATGACGACCGTAACGTGCAGTTTGCAAACACGGTTCGTTTGGCCACCGCGCTTCGCGCCCAGGGCGTGCCCTTTGAGGAGCACGTATTTCCCGACGAGATCCACGAGTTTCTGCTCCATCGCACCTGGATCGCTGCCTATGGCTACGGAGCTGATTTTTTCAATCGGCATTTGAAGGCTCAGTGATTAGGCTTACAGACTTGAGTCCGCACTTTAACACCAGCATTTGGGAAGCCCGAAGGGCGCACCGCAGATCCCTCGGCTACGCTCGGGATGACAATTCATCTTGGAAACTATACTTGGCGTTCCCAAACAAAGTTGTCATCCCGAGCGTAGCCGAGGGATCTGCGGTGCGCCCTTCGGGCTTCCCAAATGCTGGAGTTTTCACGCAAACTCTTCTGCCCCTGTGCCTCTTTCTCTGGGAATTTCGGCTCCGATTTTACGGTGGCAAGGGCTAAAGCCCTGACCATTTTGGCCGAGTGTGGCACGACTGAAGTCGTGCCCTGATACAAAGCAAAAAGCTTGCTGCGGGGCGCGCGCCGATTTTTACCAAAACGGATGCACTTGGCGGCGATGTTCTTTGCTGTATATAATTCCCGGCCATCGGCGGGAAGCGGGTCCTTCAGATCCTCTGCCGTGGAGGGGATGATGGCAGCTCCCGATGTCGTCTGGAAGGACGGCAGGTTTGGCCAGACGTCCCGGCGTGATCCATGGTGGATTTCGCCGACGGCGGTTTTTCTGGGGTTAGGCACGTTTCTGGTCTACTCCACATGGGCGGCGTGGCAGGGTACTCACTACACGTTCGGTCCCTATATCTCACCGTTCTATTCTCCCGAACTCTTTGGCTCCTCATCGCATGCGTTGTTCGGCCCCAAACCGTCGTGGTATCCCAGCTTCCTGCACTTCTCTCCGGCGCTTCTCATCCTATGGATTCCCGGCCTCTTTCGACTCACCTGTTACTACTATCGCGGCGCGTATTACAAGTCGTTCTGGGCCGATCCACCCGCGTGTGCGGTTAGCGAGCCGCGCAAGACGTACCTCGGCGAGCGAAGCTTTCCCCTGATCCTGCAGAATTTTCATCGCTACTTCCTGCGCCTCTCCTACCTGGTGTGGGCGTTTCTGGTTTATGACGCGATCGTGTCCTTCCGTTTCCCCAGCGGCTTCGGGATTGGCGTCGGCAGCCTCGTCCTGGTGGTGAACGTGGTGCTCTTGGGAGGCTATGTATTCGGCTGCCACGCTTTTCGACATTTAGTCGGAGGCACGTTCGATCAGATCTCAGAACACCCGGTACGGCACAAACTCTACGACTGCGTGAGCTGCCTAAACGCAAGACACCAAAAGTGGGCGTGGGCCAGCCTGTTCTGGGTGGGATTTTCCGATATCTATGTCCGCCTCTGCTCTATGGGGATCTGGCGCGACTGGAGAATCCTGTAGATGCCGGAGTTCCAGCGCTTCTCCTATGACGTTCTGGTCATTGGTGCAGGTGGGGCGGGCCTGCGCGCCGCGATTGAAGCCGCGGCCAACGGCGCCAAAGTGGGTGTGGTTTGCAAATCGTTGCTCGGCAAAGCGCACACTGTGATGGCCGAAGGCGGTATTGCCGCGGCCCTGGCCAATGTCGATGATCGCGACAACTGGCGGGTTCATTTCGCCGACACCATGCGCGGCGGGCAGTACCTGAACAACTGGCGTATGGCGGAGCTGCACGCTAAAGAAGCGCCGGAATGTGTGCGCGAACTGGAAGCGTGGGGCGCGCTTTTTGACCGCACCAAGGATGGGCGGATACTCCAGCGTAACTTCGGTGGGCACAAATACCCGCGTCTCGCTCACGTCGGCGATCGCACCGGCCTCGAGATGATCCGCACCCTGCAGGACCACGGCATTCATTGCGGCATGGAAGTGCACATGGAGTGCACCGTGCTCAGCCTCCTGATGGATTCAGGGAGGGTTGTGGGGGCGTGCGGATACGACCGCGAGAAGGGCCTCTTCCAATCGTGGCAGGCGAAAGCGGTGGTGATTGCTACCGGCGGAATCGGACGCGCTTTCAAAGTCACCAGCAATAGCTGGGAATACACCGGCGATGGGCTGGCACTCGCGTACCGCGTCGGCGCCGAGCTGCAGGAAATGGAGTTCGTCCAGTTTCATCCCACCGGGATGGTCTGGCCTATCAGCGTGCGCGGCATCCTGGTGACGGAAGGAGTGCGCGGCGAAGGCGGAGTTTTGCGAAACAGCGAAGGTCGCCGGTTCATGTTCGATGAAATTCCTGACCTGTACAAAGAACAGACGGCGGACAACGAACACGAGGGCTGGCGCTACACCCAGGGCGACAGGAATGCTCGCCGCCCGCCTGAGCTGCTGACGCGTGACCACGTAGCCCGCTGCATCAATCGCGAAGTGAAAGCCGGGCGGGGCACGCCCCACGGCGGCGTGTTCCTCGATATAGCGTGGATCAAGCAGCACCTTCCAAAAGCAGAGGAGCACATCAAACGCAAGCTGCCCAGCATGTATCACCAGTTCAAACAGCTGGCAGATCTGGATATCACCAAAGAAGCGATGGAAGTCGGGCCGACTACGCATTACATGATGGGCGGCATCCGCGTGGATGGCGATTCGCAGATGTCGAACGTGCCGGGGCTGTTTGCCGCGGGCGAGGCGGCAGCAGGACTACACGGCGCCAATCGGCTGGGCGGCAACTCGCTTTCTGACCTGGTGGTCTTCGGGCGACGTGCCGGCCTGTTTGCAGCCGAGTTTGCTAAAAGCGGGGGGGCCGCTGGGACGGTGGACGAAGAGCAGCTCCAGGCAGCGGCGAAAACCGCTCTCCAGCCCTTCGATCGCGGTGCGTCCGGTGAAAATCCTTACCAGATTCAATATGCCCTGCAGGAGTCGATGCAGGATTTGGTCGGCATCGTCCGCACGGAAGCCGAAATGCAACAGGCACTGATCAAAATCGCGGAGTACGAGAAGCGAGCAGACGATGTCGGGATCACTGGCCACCGCCAATACAACAACGGCTGGCACACGGCCATAGACCTCGGTAGCCTGCTGCTGGTATCGGAGGCGATCACCCGCGCGGCGTTGCTTCGGAAAGAGAGCCGGGGGGCGCAATTTCGCGAGGATTTTCCCAACAAAGACGCGGAATGGGGCAAGAACAATATCATCGTCAAGCGCGGTGCGGATGGCGAGATGCTGGTGGAGAAACGCCCTCTGCCCCCGATGCCGGCTGAGTTGCAAGCTGTGGTTCAGGAAATGAAATAGGGAGACGCACCAGAAATGACCTAGGGGGAAATGGATGGCAACGCAAGCGATGTTTCGCATCTGGCGTGGAGATTCGACCGCCGGCCGTTTCGAGGACTACGTTACGCCGGTGGAGGAGGGCATGGTGGTCTTAGACGCCGTGCACCGGATCCAGGCTTCGCAGGCTCCCGATCTCGCGCTGCGATGGAATTGCAAGGCGGGCAAATGTGGCTCGTGCTCGGCGGAAATCAACGGCATGCCAAAGCTCATGTGCATGACGCGGCTGAGCAACCTCGACCTGAACATGCCGGTCATCCTGGAGCCGATGCACACGTTTCCGGTGATAAGGGATCTGGTCACCGACGTCTCCTGGAACTTCCGCGCCAAGAAGACGATTAAACAATTCCGCCCGCGCTCTCCTGACATGCCGGATGGGACCTGGCGGATGCAGCAAGCCGACGTCGAGCGAGTGCAGGAGTTTCGCAAGTGCATCGAGTGTTTCCTGTGCCAGGATGTGTGTCACGTTCTACGCGAACACCATAAAGAAGATGAATTCATTGGGCCTCGCTTGTTCGTGTACGCGGCGGCGCTGGAGATGCATCCTCTCGACAGCGAAGATCGCGTAAGCGATCTGAAGAAAAAGCACAGTATTGGTTACTGCAACATCACCACCTGCTGCCGCAAAGTGTGCCCGGAGTCAATCACGATTACAGAGAACGCGATTATTCCGCTCAAGGAGCGGGTAGTGGACCGGTTTTTCGATCCGTTAAAGCAGTTATTTCACATCCTCTAAGTAGTAAAGGGGGTCTATGTTCGCACTCAAACCCATTTCTCGTGATAGCCTCGACGGCGCCCTAGCCAAGGCCGAGCGTTACCGTCTGCTCAACGAGCCCACCGAAGCCGCGAGCATCTGCCGCGACATCCTCGACGTTGCCCCGGCGAATCGGGAAGCGCGCGTGAGCCTGATTCTGGCTCTGACGGACGAGTTCCAACGAGATGATAGAGCCTTTTCCAGCGCAATGGCCGAGGTAGCCGTCCTGGAATCAGACTACGATCGCGCCTACTACTCCGGCATCGCGTGGGAACGGCGTGCCAAGGCCTTCCATGATGCGGGCAGACCAGGGTCCAGCGGACACGTGTACGACTGGATCGTCAAGGCGCTGGCGTTATTTGAGGAAGCGGAGCGCTTGCGACCGGTTGGCAACGACGACCCTATTCTGCGGTGGAACGCCTGCGTTCGCTTTCTGGAGCGCCATAAAACCGTAGCGCCGAAGATGGAGGATGTGAAGGAACCCATCCTGTCGGAGTGAGTTTAGTAGATCCAGCTGCAGTCCCGAGTGAAATCGGTGGTCGTGGATCGTTGCCACATGCTGTTCTTTTTCTCGACCGCGAAGATTCCGCCGCTGCCGCAAAAGCCACCGCAGGTCTTGATCACGGACACTAATGCCCGTGTGTGCGCGTGGTTGAATCCGGGTACTCCGAGCAACCGCACATACCTGAGTTGCTTATAGTCTTCACATTGTGCGCCCCCGCGCGCACGGATTGCCAGACAAGTCTTCGCTTGCGCGAGTTCGCTGGCCGAGAGCAGCCGGTAGCCCTGGGCGATGGAGAACTTTTGCTGCCAGAGATGTACTTGCTGATTGGCCGCGACAAATGCATCCGTCATCTCATGTTCCTGCAGCGCCTTCGGTCTAAGGCAACTCCCGTTCACCTGCGGAATATCGATTGCGGAATCCTCGGCAAATGCCAGCGGTTCCTGCATCGGAGCCTGATAAAGGCCGGAGTACACTTCGTACGCATCATCCGGAGCCGGGCCGCCGCCCGGTTGGTTAAGCGGCATCGTCACCCCCAAATCGGTGGGCTTGGTGGCGCGGTGCCTCGAACTGGTCCGCAGCCAAAAGACCACCGCCGCAATCACCACCACGATCAACCCCACCCGCCACCAAACGCGCATGCTCAACATCACTCTTCCAAATTACGCTCGGCAACAAGCTCTTTACGTTGTATCAGGGCACGGCTTCAGTCGTGCCGAAAAGATACGAAACAAAGTTGAGCTTTAGACCCTGCGTTTCTTCCATTGGAAATTGATGCGTATTTTGCGGTGGCAGGGCTGAAACCCTGACTTTTTGGCCGGGGAAGCGATCGGGGAAGACGAGATCACGGAATCACTTTCACCTGGGCCTGCCAGAATGATGCTTTCTTTCCCGTCGGGTCCAGCACCGATATCTGGCAGTTGTAGTCACCCGGTGGAACCTGACTCAGGGGAATGCTGAAGCTGAACGGCATCGTTTGCAACCGATTATTCATTCCTTGCGTCATCTCCATCGGCTGCGTTTCGAATGCTTTTGTCTGCTCATTGTAGAAACTCACAAAGGCCACCAGCGGTTGAACGGTGGGCAAGCCCTGTTCATAGGCCTGCAAATAGACATACATGTTCTGACCCTGGCGAAACACGCGGGTCACGCTGGGAATCAGCTTCTGCCCATTCTGAACCAGTGGGTTTACCTGCTCTTCTTTCTCCCTGTTCTTGTTTTTTTCCGCATTGTAGAGAGCGTCTTTGAGCTCCACTCGCTGGCTGCTCAGCACCACTGAGCTGATGGGGATGTGCGCGACTTCTTTGTTCAGGTTGGGAATGACGAAGGTGGTTTCATACGTGCCGATTCTGCCGGTCTCATCGTCTCGCGCCAGGAATTTGATCTTGTATCTTCCCGGCAGCAAAGTGAAACCGGTGTCGTACTCGATCGGGCGGTGGGCGAGCTCGGCAGCGGTGGCATCGGAGAGTTTGATGTTGACGTTGTCTCGCACATTGCTAACCGTCGTGCCGCCGACCAGGTCCTTGATTTCGCCCACGAAGTCGATGAGCGTATGCTCGGCGCCTCCACGCTTGGCCAATGCAAGCTCACGGCCGGGAATCTTGACGATGATGGGAACAAAATATTCGGCCCGGTTGAGCTGGAAGTGATCAATTTCCATCGCGATCGAAAGCTCGGTGATGGGGTCCTCCAACATCAGCGCATCTTCGAGCTGGCGCTCTTTGTCGACGGTGGTGAATTTGCCGAACTCCTTGTCAGCGTAGTAGCCCTGACGGTAATCGAGCTTGGCGGTGGCGTCTTGGTTCAGCGAGATTTTGACACGACGGAAGCGGCCGTTTTTGGCTGTGTTGCTGGTGTAGTAGCCCACCACGTAGTAGTCCTCGATCGCTTGCTGGGCTTGCACGATGCCGTGGGTCAGGTCGTTGTTGTCGAAGAGTGCTTTGCCTCCGGTGTCGCCGGCCAGGGCGAAGAGAGTGTCTTGCGACTGTTGAAAGTTGCTGGTGTTGGCGAGAGCGGCTGTGCCGGAGTACATGCCGGAATTACCGGGCGAGCCCTGGGTAGCATCTCCCAGCGGCGCCTGCGCAACCAGGCCCCGTGCGTCGATCGGCCAGAACGAGACGCCGGCGCGGATGGCCGCGTCGACGGTGGCGTGAAGTTGCGCCTGGTTATCAATCCCATTGAGCCGCAGCCCGCTGGCAAAGTAGATGAGAGATTTCTTCTCTTGCAATTGGCTGAGCATTTTGGCTGCAGTCTGCAAAGCCGAGAGTTGGCGATCGGTGTTGAAAACGTTGAATTCGGTGTCGTCCTGGCCAAACGCGGCGCCGGTGTCGGCACTGCTCGCGTCGTCGACGGTAGAGGCGGACCCTTGACCTTCGCCGACGATCATCGTCTCGAGGATGCTTAGCAATTTGTTGCGATCGGCGGTGAAATCCTGGAGGATGTCGACGGAGCCGCCCTGGTAGCGGAGGATGGCGACCAGATCGACGCTCGTCATTTGCGTACGTAGAAACTTCTCTGCCGCGGAGAGGGCGCGGAGTTGGTCCGCCGGGCGCATGGCAGTCATATCGAAGTAAAGCGCGAGCAGGCGGCGATTCTTGTAACGAGTGCTCTCGGGTGCTTCGGGCGCGATCTGGGTGCGGGTAAGTTGTTTGTAGATTTTTATCTGCTCACTGCCCGGCGCTGCCGCCGGCACCGGTGTCTGTTCGGCGGCGAGATTCTGGTGCTCGCAGAATTTGATTGTCTGTGGAGTGCCGTCTTCCGTCACGGTGAAGTCTTTGGCGCTGAGTCCGGGAATGAATTTTCCCTGCTTGTCTTTGACCACCACGGTTTCAACCACCATTTGCGCCTTGGCGGTGAGGGTATACGTTCCCGATGTAGAAGACGTGTTCTGGCCAATTTGCTGCGCTGACGCTCCGCCCGCAACGAGGATCAAGAGTGCAAGTAGAATTTTCATCTCGTTCATTTCCGGTGTTACCGACGTCTTGATTTTGTGGCTCCTGCTTTGTATCAGGGCACGACTTTAGTCGTGCCACTTCTGGTTCAAAATCATGAGGGCTTAGCCCCTGAGGCACTTGCTACCTGACCCGAGAGAACGCAGGGGCTAAAGCCCCCCGCTTTTTCGAACCTTAACGGCACGACTGAAGTCGCGCCCTGATACAAAACAAATGCTGTTATCCATCCTCGTTTGGGGTGTAGAAATTACGATGCACATCCTTCTCTCTCATCTCAAAACCTCAGACGCAGCGATGTTTCCAGGCTGCGCATCGGGTTAGGGGCCAGCGGCAGCCCGAATTGCGTGCTGTTCACCGTCGTATTCCATCCAGTAAATACCGGGTGATTCAACATGTTGGTCGCCGCCACCTTGGCGTCGAGATAAAACCGTCCGCTGGGGCGGAACGTGCGGGCGAGCGAGGTATCGAGGGTGCACGAGCTGGGACCGGTAATCGAGTTCCGCCCCGCCGTTCCCCACTGGCCCGTCAGCGGAGCAGTGTAAGCGGCAGGGTTCAGATGCTGACCCGCACGCGTCCCGGAAATCGGCGCGCCCGTAGGATCAGGTCGAATGGTGCCGGTGAATCCCGTTCCGGGGACAGCCGCCAAATATACCGGCGTCTCAGGTAGCCCGCTGCCAACGACAGCCGTCGTCACTACAGTCCACTCCTTGTATAAGCGGCCGAGCCAGCCGCTCATCAATGTTCCGCCGCCGAGGCCTTCGCCCGTCGTGTATTGGGCCTGCAAATTGAGGAGATGACGTTGATCGAAGCTGGAAAGAGAACGCTCCGCATGCAGGTTGAGCCAGTTCTGCGCGATGGCCGGTGTGGTGCTGGCCGCGCTTTGCGTGGTGGTGGCCGTTGTTCCACTCGAGCCTCCATTCGGCCCAGGTCCGCTCGAGGGGGGTGCAGCGCTCTGGTTGCCGGCCACGATGTGGCCCTGGCCGCCCAGCATCGCATCATCATCAATGGACTTGGAAAACGTGTAGAGCAAGGATGCCGTGAACCCGCTACGGAGCCTGCGGCGCAGTTGAATCTGTCCCGCCTGGCGCGTGGAATCACCGCCCGAGGATTGATACACGAAGCCTGCCTGACAGGTGGTGCAGGGATTCGACGCACCCATGGGATAAGTGTTGGGCAGGAACTGCTGCACACCCCGTGTGCCCTTCACACCAAGATAAGTAGCCGTGAGTTGAAGCGCCCCTGGCAGATCCCGTTGAATTGCCAACTGCCAGGTCTGGGCGTAGCCCACTCGGAAGTTGGGGTCGATGGCGAAGGTATTCGCGGTGATCGAAGAGCAGGGCTCAAAACCATAGGCCAGCGTAAGCGGGCAAGCGGTGCTGTTTTCGACGCTGAGACTGTTCGAGAGCGGCGCTTGTTGGGTGAGCTCTAATACCGATGTCTGATACACGGACGTATCGTCATAGATGCCATAGCCGGCACGCACAACGACCGTCGAAGCGGGGATAGGCCGCCACGAAATGCCGACACGCGGCTCGAAGCCGCGTTTGTCCGGGCGGATGAGCGAAGTGGGATAGTGGTTGTGGGTGATCGGCCCGACCGGATCGCTCCCCAGCACAGGAGCGACCTTAGTAAAGCCGGGAGCCACATCGAGATTAACCAGCCGTCCATGGATCTCTGTGATCGGCGCGCCGTACTCCCAGCGGAGACCAACATTGATGGTGAGATTTGGTTGGATACGCCAGTCGTCCGCGATGAAGGCGTCATAGACGGTTTGGCGGAGATACTTATCCGCGTTGCCAAAAGCGATGGAGCTGGTATCGGGCACGCCGATGAGGAAGTCCGCAAGGTCGGAACCGCTGCTTGAAGTGCCTTGGGTGGCTGCTCCGGTAAAGGTGAAGGTGCCTCTAGGGTCCTGCTGGAAGAGGTCGTTGAATTGCTGCTTGCGCAGATCGCCGCCGACGGTCATGTTGTGCAGACCGCGATAATGGCCAACCGATCCGGAAAAGCTATCGTTACGGTTGCGATTGAACGAGCTCTGATCGTCTGAGAGAGGCGTAATGCCACTGGAGAAGGTGAGCGCCGGTGGGCCCCAGTTGGTTGGGTCCTGATTGTTGCCGGTAATGCCGGCATTGCCGGAGACGTTTTCCCGGTTCTCAAAATAAGGCACAATGCGCGTTCGCAGCCGGCTGAAGCGATAGCTGCTATAGAGAACGAGCTGATGGTTGAAGCGATGCGACCAGTTGATGTTGGTGTTGATGCCCAGGGTGTCGGTCGTATCGACGAAGCGGAACAGATTGGCGCTGCTGGCGCGGGTGCTCTGGAAGTTGAAGCCGCCATAAAGCTCGTCTCTGTGGCCGAGTGTCTTGTCCAGGTGCGACAGGAGTGCATCCTGGTGGCTGCTATTGAGCACCGGGATCTGGTAGTTGTAGAGCGAGTTGCCGTTAATGTTGGGCGTCGGATAGAGCTTCAGGAGCGATTGGGCCTGCGTGCTGACCGGAACCACATTGCCGGGGAACGGCGAATGGGTTGTGGGGTTGTACACGATCACCGGTTGGCCGAGTGGATTGACCAGATTGGAAAGGTCGCCGCCCCGCTCCGCCTCTGTAGGCACGAGGCCGGGGTCAGTCTCGGCGGTACGATTGCGCGTCCACTCGTAAGCAATAAAGAAACTAGGCCCGCGGGGCAGCAGATGTGGGATCCTGAGCGGACCACCGAGGGTGGCGATGCCGGTGATCCGATTGTAGGAAGGCTTGGGTGTATCGAGCCCGCTGAGCGAGTAGGGGCGGGCATCGAGTGCGGAGTTATCCAGAATGGCCGCAAGCCCCCCGTTGTAGAGGCTTCTGCTGTTGTTCCTTCGATTGCCAAACGCCTGATCGATCGAGAACCGTGACGTCGCAGCGTTGTTCACGCTGCCGTTCACCAGGAAACCATCCGAGGACTGTTGGTTCGCGTCCGCTGCCGGCTTTGGTATTTCAGCAGCGTTCTCATTGCGGGAGCCAGCGGCTGCTGGTGCCTTAGGCGCCGTGCTGAGTGAGGGAAGTGGCGCAGGCGGAAGCTTGGTAAGCTTGGAAATCTGGTCAAGCGGCAGCAGCGTCAACTCCCACTTCCCGGCGGGCGTAGCGGAAGAAACTGTAACTTCCGCATGGACGCTCGAGAAGCACAGCATCTCGATTTCAACCTTTGCTGGTCCATCCGCCAGATCAGGGAAGGTGAAGAGGCCACCCTGGTCAGAGATCGCCGTCAGCTTCTTTGTGCCTTGTGTAACTGCCACGGTAGCACCAGGAAGAGGCAACCCGCCAAAGGTGACCTGGCCATGATATTCGGAAGCTTCGGCCAGCCCGGGAAACGCCAGCACCGCAAGCATGCAAACCAGGTAGAAGACTCTCTGTATTCGATGCCATGCCGTCGCGAGTTCGCAATTCACAATTTGTTCGGCCCCACGATGTAGATGTTTTCCCAACCCGCTCGTCGCATCGCTAATTCGTTGAAGGCGGCTCGACATGATCGATAACCACAACCTCCACCGGCGCTTTGTGCGATTCCAGTTTGAGCCCCAGCTGCTCCTGGAGGATTGTGAAGATCGAGGGCTCCGAGGACTCAGGAGGATTCTCTTGCTGGCCGCCTTCGGCTCCATTGAACATCGGAGCCGGCCTCTGCTCCTCCGGCCACGCCATGGCGATGTCATACTTCCCCGTAAGCCCTGTCTTGTCGAGGACGTTATGGCCCAGTCGCTGGGCCAGTATCCGCGTCAAATCAGAGATAGGAATGGCCTGGCATGTTAGTTGACCGTTTTCAAACCATATCAATCCTGGGCCGCCCCCTTTTCCGTCCGGACCTTTGATGCCGTTGGGGTAAGTGTTCCCGGGCTTCGCCTCGTGCAACTTGGGACCGCTCTTCGCGATCACCAACTCATACACGGGCAGTTCTCTTGTTTGCCGGTGGACCTTCAACTGGAAACGGTCCGCCAGGACCGGTTGAAGCATCTGCATGCGTTGTTTTGGCTTAAGGTCTCGTAGCTTTGGAGCATCGGCGTCGTCGACCTTGGCCTCAACATCAAATCGTTCCGAGTTGACCCAATTCGGCGCACTCACAATCTGATTTTCTTCGACCCCGTATGCCTGTTGAATGATCAGCTTGAGTGGACTATTCGTCACCATGACTCCATCCGGAGTGAACCTGAACATGATCATGGGAGTGCCGGACTTGTTTGGTTTGATTGAAGCCACCTCGAACACCGGCAGCTTGAGCGTTGTATCTTCGGGCTGCGATTGCCCAAGGCACTGTGTTGCATAAAGCATGCCAAATATAAGGGACGCAATAGGCACGAGCCTAGTCGCGAAGTCCAGCCTGAGCACGGCACGCCTGGTCACGATACGGGCAATCCTTTCATGAGATTGGGCCCGATAATTCAATACCTACAGCACGGGTGAGGTGAAAGGTTGTATATAAGACGTTCGTAAGCGGAAATTTCGTTCGATTGCGAAAATAAATTTATTGTCGTCCTGGCCTGTGCCTAATTTGCGGAAGGCCTCTCCGCGCTGTCGATCACCAAAACCTCGACCGGACCTTTTTGCGATTCCAGCTTCAACCCAAGCTGTTCCTGAATTGCGGTAAAGATAGAAGGTCCTGCAGTATCGGGCGTGGGTTTGTTGTCGGGCCCCATCATGGAAGCTGGACCACTATCCGGCGTCCATTGCAGCTTGATGTCATAGTTGCCCGTGAGCCCTGTCTTATCCACAACCGTACGGCCCAATTGCTGCGACAGGAGCCTCACAATAGTGGCCATTGGAAGTCCTTGAGCCGTGAGCCCGCCTGGGCCCATCCTCATCAAGCCCGGGCGCGCCACGCCGTCGGGGTCCTTGATTCCGTCGGGGTAAGTGTCGTTAGGCTTGGCCTCATGCAGTTTGGGGCCGTTCTTCCCAACGACCAGCGCATAGACAGGCAACTCTTTAGTTTCCTGGTGGACCTTCAACTGGAAGCGGTCCTCCAGGAGCGGCCGAAGCATGGCTCGGTGCTGATCCATGTCAAGCTGGTTGACCTTCTCTGCCGCGGAACTGTCCACTTTTGCCACAATGTCGTAGCGTTCGGAGTTGATCCAGGGTGGTCCCCCCGACAATTGAAATTCCTGAACCTGATATGCCAGCTGAATGACTTCGCGCAACGGCGCGTTGGTCGCGTGGAACCCGTTGGGAGTGAACATCAAGCTGACGTTGGGCTCGCCGGATTTATTGGGCTTGATCGAAGCCACTTCGAACACCGGTAACTGAGTGGTCGTGCTGGCGGTTTGCGACTCAGCTCGGCTTGGTGTTGCGTTGAGTAATCCAAACAGAATCGGCGCGCCAGCCGCGATTAGCCCGGCAGCAATGAGCAAAAGCTTTGTATTGAAATTCAAACTGGTCGCAACACGTTCGGTCATGATGCGCACAATCCGCTTCTTGAGGTCGGCGCCCGTAACGCCAGAGACACAAGCCAGCGGTGACGCTAAGCAGAATTGGCAGGTCTTCAAAATGCTTTCGGCGTAGACCTGCGGTTGACTGACCATTTGCAATACTTCTTCGTCGCATGCTTGTTCACGCTCCTCGACCAGCCGAGTTCCCAGCCACCAGACCAGGGGGTGAAACCAGAAGACAGCCTCCACCACCATGTGCACGGCTGCGGTCAGATTGTCGCGACGCCGCACATGCCATAGTTCATGAGCGAGAATTGCTTTCAGATGCGCATCCTCAAGGTGCGCGGAAATCCCCTCAGGCCACAGTAGAACCGGTCGAACAATGCCGAAAATCCCTGGCTCCAGAGAGACCCGCGAGAGCAACACCGAGGTCGGCTTGCGCACTCCTGCCATGCGCTCCAGCTCGCGTAGTGCCTCCACTTCACGCCCTTGTGACATGGAGATGGCGCCGCGCAGGGCGCTCGAGATGCGCCGCCAACGCAGCCACCACAGGCCTGTCGTTGCGACCAAACCGCATAGCCACAGCGCGACGCAAACCTCGGGCAAAAAGGAAGATAAATGGGCAATCACCTTGCGGCGGGTACTCGGCGCGATGGCGGGCGCTGCACTTTGGGAGAAGGGTTGGCTAACAACTTCCACTGCTGAGTACAGACCGTTTTGCACGCTGACCGGGCCACGGGATCTGGCCCATTGGCCGCCCAGGCCGATCAGCAGCGCCCAGGGAATCAGGAACTTGACGGACGCTGCCAGCCACAGGCGATGACGAACCCGCGCCCGATTTTTTCGCAAAGTCAATGTTAGAAATCCCACGAGAACCGCGAACAGCGTGGATTGCCAAAGATGGTTGGCCAGTGCGGACCCGATTGCAGATAAATTCTCCGGGATCATGGCTTTTCCTTTCGTCAGAGGGCCGGGACTAATCCCGCTTGTCTCAATAGCGTCTGAAGTTGATCTCGATGTCTACTTCAACCGCAACAGGCTTTCCGTGTAGCATCGCTGGCGCAAATTTATATTTCCCCACTGCCTCGATAGCCTTCTTGTCCAACCCCATTCCCAGGTGACGCACCACCTGAATACGCTGCGGCTTCCCCTGGGGGTCAATAATCAAGGAGACAACGCAGACACCTTGGTAATGCGCCCGTAGGGCCTCGGTAGAGAATTCCGGGTCAGGCGCGAAAATAAGCTTAGGGGCCGCAACGCCTCCCCCTACGTGGTAGAGCAGATTCCCCCGGAACGTACCGGCAGTTTGTGGAGGACCTTCGACCGTGTCTGGTTGTGAGCCTGCATTTGTCTGCGGCGATTGTGCACTTGCCCGCGGCGCTTTTGTTAAACCGACGACGATAGGGCCGGCCACGGCTCCTATCCCGATCGCCGCCAGGAGAAGCTTTCTGGGATAACTGAGCTTGGCTGCAGAGCGAAGCGTCATGATACGAACGATCCGTTTTTTAAGGTCGCCACCCGTAACCCCGGAGACGCAAGCCAGCCGTGAGCCAACGCAGAATTCGCAAGTCTTCAAGATACCTTCGGCATAGATTTGCGGCGAACTCCCCAGCTCTAATACTTCTTCATCGCAGGCCCGCTCGCGTTCCTCTACCAGCCGTGCTCCCAGCCACCAAACCAGCGGGTGAAACCAGAAGATGGCTTCCACTATCATGTGCAGCATGGCGGCCAGATTGTCGCGCCGTCGCACATGCTGCACTTCGTGGGCGAGAATAGCCTCCAGGTGCGCATCCCGAAGGCGCGCGGAGATCCCCGCCGGCCAAAGCAAAACCGGCCAAACGATCCCCAGGATGCCAGGCTCTCGCCGATCTGGTGATAACAAGAACGTAATCGGCCTGCGTATCCGCCAAGCCGCTCCATGTGGCGCAATGCATCCACCTCACGCCCCTGCGGCAGGGGGATTGCGTTACGTTTCGACACTGCCACTCGCCGCCAGCGCAACCAACACAGAACAGTCGTCGTGACAAAGCCGCCCAGCCACAGCACCGCTAGAAAAGCAAAAAGTGGGGCCCGGAGATGTGGAGTTTGCGGAAAAGGCTGGCTGACTCTTTGCACAACGAATGAGAAACCCGCTTGCATTTCCGGCGAACGATGCAGCATCGCGAGATGATTCCCGAGGCTAATGAGTAGCGAGAAGGGAATCAGAAACTTGAGTGATGCCGCCAGCCAGAGGCGATAGCGAAGCCGCGCCGAATTTTTTTTGAGCGATACCGACAAGATCGCGACTGTGGCCGCAAAGAGTGTCGACTGCCAGACGTGGTCGGCGATTGCAGTCCACATTGCGGACGTGGATTCGAGGATCATGGCTTTTCCTTTCTTTCCAGCTTGCGGAGTGCTTTCTCTGCTTCCTTAACGTCGTCCATCGTGAGTTTGCCGGACTCGATCAGATGGGCCATCACCGGCTGTGAGCGGCCGCCGAAAAGCGCCAATAGGTCGTCGATGAGTCTTCGCTGGGCGGCATCGCGGGAGATTGCAGCCGCGAAGATATGGAAGTTTCCAACCTTCCTTACCCGGCGAACGGTGCCCTTTAGTTCAAGCCGGTATACCGTGGTCTGAACCGTGGTGTAAGCCGGCCTGCGCTTCGCCGGAAAGGCCTCTTGCATCTCACGGATGGAGAGCTCGCCCTGGGTCCACAGCGCTTCCATGATTTGAAATTCGAGTTTCGATAACTTGGGCTCAGCCAAACGCTCCTCCTACGTTGGTAATAATTTCTACTACACGTGTGTGTTTTGTCAAGACGGCGAGCGAGGAAAGTATAGGGGTGGTGAAATCAGGGGAGGGGACTGCGTGGCAGTGTTGCGCTGCTACTCGTTCAACATGCGAATAAGATCCTGTTCGCCGTTGAGCAGATAGAAAGCCACAAAGGTCAGCGTTTCGCTATCCGATGCATTGCCAAAATTGGCGATGATACTATCCGCGGCTTCATAGAAGGCGGAACCGGCAGGTAAAACCTGCTCAGTCTCTCCCTCGACCTGATAGACAGCGGTGCCGGCGACGATATATCCCAACACTGCGCAGGGATGCACATGGCGCCCGCTCTGTTGACCTGGTTCCAGGCGAATCTCACGCACATCGGCCGACGTAACATTTCTATTTCCCAGAACTGCGGTGAGTAATTGCTTGCGCTGGATCGCCTGCTGGCTCATGCGCACATCCTTATCTGGAGGGCGAACTACAAATCGAATCGCCGGCCAACGCCAGTGGCCAATCGGACGGCGAATCAACCAGGCAATCCGGGGGGACAGTTTCAAGCGTGTGTGGTGAGAGCCCATAGGAGCAGCCCATGCTCCAGGTTCCCGCATTGCGCGCCGTGAGGATATCCACGTCGGAATCGCCAATCATCAACGTCTCCTGCGCGGTCACACCGGCCTCCCGCATCAATGCCACCATGCCTTCGGGGCCGGGTTTCTTGGTGGTGAAGCTGTTGCCGCCGTAAGTGCGGAAAAAGTAAGGGCTCAGACCGAGTGCTTCGCAGATAGCGAGCGAGGGGCCGATGGGTTTGTTGGTGAGGCATGCCATCGATCGCGGTGCGCCTCCCGGCTCCAGGCGCAGGCTGTCGAGGGCTGCAAATACCCCGGGGTAAACGTAGGTGTGATCGAGCTTGTGTTCGCGATAATAGTCGAGAAAATAGGTGAGGGCGGAATCGAGAAAGGCCGGATCCTTCGGCTCACCCAGGGAACGGCCGACCAGCCGCGCCGCTCCGTCGCCTATGTAGGTTGAGATCACCGTTTGCGGTAGCGGCGGACGGCCGAAATGATGCAGCATCGCGTTCACCGAAGCACATAGGTCGGCCCCGGAATCGATCAAAGTTCCATCCAGGTCAAACACCAGCAGGCGGAGAGAACCCGCCGGAATGGGACGAAAAATCCTGTACATCTTTCTAATTTAGTCGATGTGCTACTCCGGCACGTGCCAGCCGTTTTGGTAGAGCGCCAGCGTGGCGTGGTCCTGTGCGTCGGGTGAGGTGGCCTTGGCGAAGGCAGGAAAGGTCTTTCGCATCGAGTCAGAGTCGGCCCACCCGGGCACATCCATCATCTTGTAGTGGTAGCTCACCTGGGTGGTTGGTTGCCCGTTGACCACCGCGGGTGGAGTAAAGCTGTCGATGCTGGTGACCACCCGGTGCCCGTAGCAGAAGCGCGGAGGCACGCGCTTGCCAAACGTGGTGAGCTCATATCGCTTGACATGGATATCGCGGTCTTCCAGGGATTTGAGCAACCCGGCAGTTTCCAACGCATCCAGGCCCTTCATGTTGGGGTCCTTTTGGGCGGGTATGGTGCTCGCTTCGTAGGGAAAGCGGAGTGAACTTGGGAACAGGCAATCGTCGTGGTTGCTATAGTACGCATTCAACGCGCCGGTGAAGTTCTTCGGCGTGGCTGCCTTGAAGCCACTGCATCCCGCCAGCATAAGCCCCAGCGTGAGCGCGATCCCGGTGCGGTCGATCCATTTCTGCCTTGCCATGTTTTGTCCTCGTGTTGGAGAAGGTTAATGCTTTTTCCCCGCATGGGGAAGCGCCATGCAAACCTGTACGATGCGGTGATGATACGGTTTAGTTCGATATGGCTGACAAAAATCACCGGGTTGTCCTGGTTACGGGCGCCTCTTCCGGCATTGGGCTAGCCTGCGCCACGCATCTGGCGGGGCGTGGGTTTCGTGTTTATGGCACTTCGCGGCGATCCGCAGGCAACCCGGTGAGCAACGTGACCATGCTCAAGGCGGACGTTACCGATGATCAGTCGGTCAGCGAGGCGGTTGCGGCCGTGCTGGAGCGCGAGCAGCGGCTGGATATTGTGGTGAATAACGCAGGGATGGGCGTAGCCGGAGCGGTCGAAAACACCTCCATCGAGGAGGCGAAGAGTCAGCTAGAGGTCAATTTCTTTGGCGCTTTCAGGGTCTGCCGCGCGGTATTGCCTGCCATGCGGACGCAGCGCAGTGGCTATATCGTCAATATCGGCTCCATCGGGGGGCTCATCGCGATCCCCTACCAGGCGATGTACAGCGCCTCGAAGTTCGCCCTGGAAGGGTTTAGTGAAGCCCTGCGCATGGAGGTAAGGCCATTTGGAATCCGGGTCGTGCTCATCGAGCCTGGCGATCACAAGACGGATCTCACGGCAAACCGCCAGTTCAGCAAAAGTCCGGGCAGCACAGATCCCTATGGTCCTTCGTTTGACGCTGCATTGGCGAAGACGGCCCACGACGAGCAAGCTGGTCCCGGCCCGGAGCAGATTGCGCGTCTCCTGTATCGGATCGTGACCCAGCGCAATCCCCGCCTGCGCTACACCATCGGACCCGTACCACAGCGTGCCGCCGTATGGCTGAAGCGGCTCGCGCCTAACAGCCTCCTGGAATATGCCATGCGCACTTACTACGGCTTAGGCGGTTGAGGAGAGAAAACATTTCCAGGACGGGTCCGTAGAACCGCAGATCCCTCGGCTTCGCTCGGGATGACAAAGGGGAGGGTGGCGCTTCCCTTCAAATTCGATGCCACGGATGATGAACAGCAGGTCCCCGCATCCACAAGCCAATCTTTACTGGCAGTGCGCCCCTCGGCCCTCCGAATTCCAACCCTACTGAATGTGAATATCCCCCGAACCGGTTTCCGCCTTGACCGTGGGACCGCCCCCGTTCACCGTCCCGCTGACATGGTGCTTGTCCGTACTCCCGTGCGTAGTCATGGTGAGCGGAGGATCCGACTTCACCGACCCCGATCCGGTCGACGCATCCAGGGTGAAATGGGCATTCCCAACTCGCAGGTCAATATTCCCCGAGCCCGTCTCCAGCTTCCACGGCGCCGTAGGTTGGCCACTAATCTCAAGCGTGCCCGATCCAGTCTCCGCCTTCAGAGACCCTTGCACATTATCCAGTCGTATCGATCCGGAGCCGGTGCCCGCCACCACGTCGCCTGCCGAGGAAAGGCTGGCGCGAATCTCCCCCGACCCAGTCTGCAGGTTGGTAGAACCCGCCAAATTATTCGCTTCGATGCTGCCCGATCCAGTCTCGAGCCTCGACCCCGCACCCAGCTTGTCCGCGCGTATGGATCCCGAGCCCGTGTGTGCCTTGACCGTACCGTTGATGCTCGACAACTGCAGGTCGCCCGACCCGCTCTCCGCCACCAGCATAGTGTTAGCCGGAGTCGTGATGTCGTAGTCGATGTTGACGTGACGGGCGAAATCACCGCCATGGTCGTCTCCCACGCGGATGATATTGCCCGCCTGATCGATCGGCGGATTGGAGGCAACCCTGCCAACCGCATCGTCCGAAGAACCACCCCACCAGTTATTGTTGCTCTTGACTCGGCCGGCAATGTGGACTTGATTGTCCGAACCGGGCGAGACATGGATGTACCCGGACCCGGTGCTGACGTGCAGCGTCACCGGGCCATTCACAGAGAGGGTGCGGTCGAAGGTCTTTTCCGCGGCAAACGCCGCCGGAAGACACATGGTCATGGCAACCAGAATGCCGGCTGCCGCTTTGCGCGATAAATTCAATCGGGTTTGCATCGTCGCCCCTCCTCTAGGGTTGTAGATAAACAGTCTGGCCTTCATTCAGGCCAGAGATAATTTCGGTGCGGCTGCCGTTGGCAATTCCTGCTTTCACGGCAACTCTGCGCAAGCCATTCTTGGCTTTCCTATCGGGTACATCCACAAACGCGTTCTTCTGGTTGTCGTACACCAGGGCCTGTTCAGGAACCGAGAGCGCGCTCTTATGCTCCTGGCTGAGAATCTCCGCATTCGCCGTCATGTTGGCCTTGATTTCATGATTCGGATTATCGATCGAAACCCGCACCTCGAAGGTAGTGACATTGTCTTTCTCCACTCCCAAAGGCGCAATCCGCGTCACCTTCCCGGCAAACGTTTTATTTTTGAAAGACTCAATGCGGATGCGCGCCGGCTGGCCAAGGTAGACCGCCGCAATATCGGCCTCATCTACTTTGCCGTTCACGTACACCTGGCGGGTGTCTCCAATGGTCATCACCAGGGTAGCGGTGGAACCGAGCACCAGGATGGAGCTGACTGCATCCCCCACCTCCACATCGCGGGAGAGCACCTCACCATCAATCGGAGCGGTGAGCGTGGTATAGCTGAGCTGTTCTTCGAGCGATTTCAGGCTGGCCTGGTTTTGCGCAACCTGTGCCTCCGCCTGGTGCAGCTTGGCGCGATCCACATCGATCTGCGCCACAGCGACGTTCTTTTTATTCAGCGCGGAGAGGTAGTCGCGATTGGCGTTGTCCATGCCTTGCTGGGAAACAATGCCCTCTTTGATCATCTCCTTGTTGCGCTGCAGGGTGGCGTAGTACATGGGCAGGTCGGGCGCCGATGCGTCGACCTTGTCGTGCTCAATGCTGGCGGCCGCGCTCTTGACGTTGGCTTCCGCCGCCTGCAGAGTGGCGCGTTGGGCATCGACCTCGGCCATAATCTCCTGCCGGTCAAGCTGGGCCAGCAACTGGCCTTTATGGACGTGTTGATTGATGTCCACATAGAGGTTTTGCACGATCCCGCTGGCCTTGGACTTCAATTCAATCTTGGTAATCGGCTGCACCTTCCCCGTGGCCACGACGCTCTGATCGATTTCCCCGCGAGTCACTTTGTCCAGACGGCTGGCGTCGAAGTGAGGGCCGCCCCGGTGCATACCCATCACCACCGCTCCCACGACTACGAGGCCGGCGAGCAGACTACCCCAAATCCAAATGCGTTTGCTCTTGCGCTGCGCCGCCACAAATCCCCCGTGTTCCCCGTGTTGTTTGATACGCACCAGGCGGGGGGAAGGTTCCCTGTTTCCCCCCGCAGGTATCATGACCTAATACCTGGTTTCGGCGCGAAATGATTGAACTGATGCTCTTTCGGATGGTTTCCGTCGCCTTGCTCATCCTGGCGAACGGATTCTTTGTTGCGGCCGAATTTGCCCTGGTAAGCGTGCGCGAGACCCGCATTGAGCGTTTGATTGCCCTGGGGCGTCCGGGAGCCCGGGCGGTTCGCCGCCTGCAGGAAAACATGGAAGATTTCCTGCCCGCGGTGCAGTTGGGGGTGACCCTGTGCAGCCTCGCCCTGGGCTGGATCGGGGAGCCGGCGGTCGCCGCCCTTTTTGAGCACTGGTTTCAGGGCATGCCCCATGCCAGGATCTACGCCCACCTGATGGCGGTGCCGATCGCCTTTGCCCTGATCACCTACCTCCACGTCTTGCTCGGCGAGCTGGTGCCGAAGTCCCTGGCGTTGCGCAAAGCAGAGGTGCTGGCGGTCGCAGTGGCCGGCCCGATGGACGCATTTATCCGGCTCACCCGCCCGGTGGTGCGGCTCATGAAGTGGTCGGCGCGGGTGGTCCTACGCCTCTTCGGCATGGAGATGATGCAGGGGGGCGAAGTCCATTCGCCCGAAGAGCTCAAGCTGATCGCGACCGCCTCGCGCAGAATGGGCATGCTGCCCGTTTTTCAGGAAAGGCTGATTCACCGCGCGGTGGAGCTGAATAGCGTCCCCACCCGGGAGATCATGACCCCTCGGCAGCGCATCTTTGCCCTGCCCCAGGACATGCTCATCGAGGACGCCAACGCCCGCGTGGTCGAAGAGCAGCACTCCCGCGTGCCTGTATACGACCCTGCCCGCGGCCCCGAGCATATTGTCGGCGTTGCCTACTCAAAGGACCTGGCGCGGTTGATGCACTTCCGCATGACGGCGCAAACGCGCTTTGCCCGCGCGCCCTTTACCGAATTGCGCCTGGGCCAGGTGATGCATGATGTGTTGGTCGTGCCGGAAACCAAACCGGTGCTGGACCTCCTGAGCGAGTTCCAGCAGAAGAGAAGGCACATTGCCATCGTGGTCGACGAGTATGGCTCCACGGTGGGTCTGGTCACGGTAGAAGATGCGATCGAGCAGGTTATTGGCGAAGTGGAGGACGAGTTCGACATCGGGCCCAGGGCCGCTCTGCACACGACATCGGGGGCCGTGGTGCTGGACGGCGGCGTGAATCTCCGCGACCTGGAGACGCAGATGAACTGGCACTTGCCGCGCAGCGGCGGAGTGGAAACGCTAGCCGGCTTCCTGCTTACCCGGCTGGGCAAGATCCCGACCGGTGAAGAGACCGTGGACTTTGAAGGAAGAAGGTTTACGGTACTTGAAATGAGCGATCATCGAATCAGCCAGGTGCGCGTCGAGCGACTGGAGAACTCAAGCGACAATGGGGAAGAGGGCAGCAGCAAAAAAGCGAGTGCGGTAAAAGTGGGGGCCGTGGCCCGAGTTCATCTCGGCCCCGACTCCGGTAAGAACGAGGATTAGGCGGTCATTTGCTAGCGCTGCTCAAGCGATTGCTGTTTATTCTGCCCGTCATCTGGCTGGTGGTGTCGATGGTCTTCCTGCTCATCCACCTGGTGCCGGGCGACCCGGTGCAACAGATGCTGGGGGAAGGCGCGACCGCGTCCGACCTGTCGGCGCTGCGCCATCAATACGGCCTGGACGCGCCGCTGAGCCTGCAATACGTGCACTACTGGCGCGGTGTGCTCCATGGAGACCTGGGAAGGTCTTTGCGCCTCAACGATACCGTCTCCCACCTGGTGCTCACCCGTTACCCTTACACCCTGGAGCTGACCGTGGCCGCGCTGGTCCTGGCGCTGCTGCTGGCGATTCCAGCAGGGGTCTTGGCTGCCCTCCGCCGCGCCCGGTGGCAAGATAGCGCCGTCGGCGTCGTGAGCCTGCTGGGGCTATCGTTTCCCAGCTTTGCCCTGGGCCCAATCCTGATTTTGCTTTTTTCGATCAAGCTCGGTTGGCTGCCTGTCTCGGGCGCGGGTTCGCCGGCGCATTTGGTGCTTCCGGCGATCACCATGGGTGGCAGTCTGGCCGCCATCCTGACCCGCATGGTGAGGACTGCAATGCTGGAGGAGCTGAACCAGGACTACATTCGCACCGCCCGCGCTAAAGGTCTGCCCGAGCACATAGTCGTCTACCGTCATGCGCTGCGCAACGCGATCATCCCGGTGATGACCCTGGTGGGCCTGCAGTTTGGCGCTCTGCTGGCCGGCGCCATCGTCACTGAGACTATTTTTTCCTGGCCTGGGATTGGCCGTCTCACCGTCTCCGCCATCTCTAATCGCGACTACGCGCTGGTCCAGGGCTGCATTCTGGCCGTCGGCTTGACCTACGTGCTGGTCAACCTGCTGACCGATTTGCTGTATACCGTGGCCAATCCCAGAATCCGCAGTTAGACCTCCACCTTCTGCGCAAAAATGCCCGCGAACGCCCGCCGCACTCCAAAGAAAACGATGAACCATAAAACGGCGGCAAAGAGCGCTGGCGGTAAACCCGAAGGTTGCATGCTTATGTGAAAGAGCAGGATGTTGATGATGACCGGGCCGAGCAGAACCAGCGCCAGCGGAACGAACTGGCCGGAAAGCAGCAGCAGCCCACCGATAATCTGCACCACAAAGACGAAATGGATGTACAAGGTACCGCCCATCACAGCCAGGTATTGACCGGCAACGCCGGTGGGCATCGGCCCGTGAATGAAGTTTAGGAATCCGTTCAACCCGAAGACCAGAAAAAGCAGGCCCAGTAGAATGCGCGCGATAAGAACCGCAATTTTCATGACTTTCTCCTTGCCTGGAAGTACCGGTTTAGACTGCGATGTTTCTGACCTGGTCCAGGTGGGGCTGTAGGAACAGGCCGCGATCGACCTTTCCGGACATGAGCTGTGCAGTCCCGCCCGCGGTCACAAACGTCACGTCGGTCACGCCGATAAATCTCAAGATGGTGTTGAGGTAGGGATCGATGAAGTTTAGCCCAGCCGTAGGAGTTCCTGCTGCGTAGACCCCGCCAGTCGCGGCAAGAATGGTGGCTTTTTTGCCTGTAAGCAGACCCTTGGGGCCGTCTGGCCCGTAAGAAAATGTGCGTCCGCCACGAACCACCTGGTCAATCCACAGCTTGATCACAGAAGGAATGCTGAAATTGTGCATGGCCACACCGAGTACGTACTCATCGGCCTGCTCCAACTCGGCGATGCATTCCTCTGAATGGGCGAGAAGGGCTTTTTGCTCAGGCTGACGGGCTTCTGCGGGGGTGTGGGCTGCGTAAATCCAGCCCTGCTCCACAGGTTTGGGGGGATTCGCGGCCAAATCGCGGTAGATCACCCGGCCGGATGGGTGGGCATTTTTCCAGTTGGTGACGAACTCGCGGGTTAATTCGCGGCTGACGGAGCTTGCGAGCGGGCTTGAGTCCAGATGTAGCAATGTCGCCATAGCGATCTCCTTAACAACATGCGTTGTGTATGCTTCGCTTGTTGTTAAGTGTATAGACGACACTCGTTGTTTTACCGATTCTTTTTTAGGCTTGATACCCTCTAATAAGCTGACATGCCGATTTCTGACTGTGAAGTTCGCGACCCGCGAATCCGGCGCACCCGAAAGCTCTTGCAAGGGGCCTTGGCTACCCTCATGCAAACAAAGAGTTTTGATGAAATATCGGTGCAGGACATCACGGAAGCCGCAACCGTGAACCGGGCGACCTTCTATGACCATTACACGGACAAGTTTGCCCTGATGGAGGCGATGATCGCGGGTGGCTTCCACGAGCTCCTCTTCGAGCGTCAGTTGCGCTATCAAACTGGCTGTCCCGCTGCGCTGGGGGCGATCATTCAAGCCACGTGCGATTTCCTTTCTCAGGCTCATTCCGGAGGGGCGTGCGACCGCCAGACTGCTTTTCAGCCTTTGATGGACGCCGCCATCGCGAAAGCGATCCAACGGCTGCTGATGGACGGCCTGCAACGGGCCCAGCGTCCGGTGTCGTCATCGCCGGAGCTGGTTGCAGCCACCGTAAGCGCAGCCATTTGTGGCGGGGTGAAGCAGTGGCTCTTGATGCCCGACGCGCCCACCCGTAGAAGATGGTCGTTGCCCAATTGCAGCAGCTCATTCTACCCATGCTGGAAGCAGGGGTTAGGGCAGAGTCACCAGTTGCGGCTGCAGCCCATCCGCACTGATCGTCAATAAACCAATCGAGACCGGCAGGGAAAAGCGGCGCGGTCCCGCGCTGCCCGGATTCATATAGAGGACGCCGTTCCGCCAGTCAATGAGCGGACGGTGGGAGTGCCCGCTGATGACCGCTGCAAATCCGGCTGCAGCGGGATCGAGATCGAGTGCCTGCCGGTCGTGCAGCATATAGAACGTGCGCCCATGCAGGGTGACCACTTCCGTCGCAGGCAGGTGGGAGCAGGGGCCCTCCACATCAATATTGCCGCTGATGGCTGTGACCGGAGCAAGCTCACGCAGCGCATCGAGGATCCCAGGGTCGCCGACATCGCCGGCGTGCAGGATATGCTCCACGCCCCGCAGCGCTTCCAACGCCTCCGGGCGGAGTAGACCGTGGGTATCGGAAATGACGCCGATCATCATCCCCTCACAGTCCGATGAGGAGCCGGGTGCGCGGGTCGAGGTAATCGCGCAACGCGTCGCCGATGAAGTTGAACGAGAGCACGCAGAGCATCACCGCGATGGCCGGAAAAACAACCATGTGCGGCGAGTCGAACAGGTGCGAGCGCGCGTCGTTCAGCATGCCGCCCCAGCTGGCGGCGGGTGGCGGCAGTCCCAACCCGAGAAAGCTGAGCGTGGCCTCAGCAAGCACAGCTCCGGCCATCCCGATCGCTGCCTGCACGATGATGGGTTGGAGAATATTGGGCAAGATATGGCGGGTAAAGATGCGCAAATCGGAGGCGCCCAGGGCGCGTGCGGCTTCGACAAATTCCCGTTCCTTGACGGCCAGTACCTGGGCTCGGACCAGGCGGGCGTAACCGACCCATCCGCCGATGGCCAGGGCCAGCACCAGGTTGAGCAGGCCTGGGCCAAGAAAGGCCACGAAAGCGATTGCCAGCAGAATGCCCGGGAAGGAGAGGAAGGCATTCATAACAAAGACATTAAGCAGCGTATCGACGCGGCCTCCGTAAAAACCGGCAAGACCACCCAGAATCAGGCCCAGCGAAAGTGAAACGCCGACCACGCTCACGGCAACCATCAGCGAGAGCCGCGCACCCGAAAGTATGCGGGAAAAGATATCCCGGCCAAGCTCATCGGTGCCAAACCAGTGTGCATGCGAAGGCGGGGTAAGGCGGTTCGCAAGGTCGATGGCGGCGGGATCGTAAGGCGAGATTGCCGGGGCGAGCACCGCGATGACGACGAAGAGCACCAGCAGTAGAAGGCCGATGACACCGAGCGGCTGGTGGCGAAGAGTGCGGGCGAAGGCCATCGATGGTCATGATCGCATAATCTCCGTCGCGCGAGGGTTGATAGGATGGGGGACAACGCGATGCGCATACCAAAATGGTTTCTGATGATGGCACTCGGAGCGCTGGCACTGCCGGCGCTGGCGCAGCAGCCGGCGGAACAGCAAGTGATGGACCTGGCCAACCAGGACCGCGCCCAGCAAGGCCTGGCTCCGCTCAAGTGGGACCCTGCGCTGGCCCAGGCAGCGGCCGCGCATGCGCAGATCATGGCCGGGCAGCCTGAGCTCGCCCACCAATATCCCGGAGAACCTGATCTGGCTGCCCGGTGTGGGGCAGCAGGAGCGCATTTCCGCATCATTGAGGAAAATGTCGCCCTAGCCCCGACGCCCCAGGCGCTGGAACAGGAATGGATGCACTCTCCTCCGCATCGCGCGAACATTATGAACGGATCGATGAATACCATCGGCGTGGGCCTGGTGAAGCGAGGAGCCAACTATTACGCCGTCGAGGATTTTGCCAGCACCGTGGACCAACTCGGACCCGACCAGATAGAGCAAAAAATCGGGCAATTGCTGCAGCAGCGCGGGCTGCAGCCTGCCGGTCTCACCCAGGACGCCCGCCAGACCTGCACCATGGACCACGGTTCGGCCGGTGCGTCGAAGCCCTGGTTCGTCATGCGTTGGGAGGGAACCGACCTGGGCCGCTTGCCGGAAGTTCTGGAACAAAAAATTTCAACCGGCAAGTATCACAAGGCCGCCGTGGGAGCCTGCGACGCCGGCAACCCGGGCCAGGGCTTCACGACCTACAAGATCGCAGTGATGCTCTACTAACCACAACACTCGCCCCAAACAAACCTACCGGAAACCGAACGGGTGCCCCAGGTTCGCCAAAGCGTACTCCGGATTTCCTGTAGAGCTCGCCGGCGTGTCGAACTCCATGCGGCTTTCCTTAATGAAAGCCGCACACGCTGGTGTTGGTGGGGCCCCGTGCAGGAAATCCGGATACCTGGGCCGAAAACGATGGGCGCAGCCCAACGAACGCCTTCTCTTGTTTTTCCGGCGAATTTTTCATCCTCGTCAACGCCGTTTTGCGCCGCATCGAATCCAATGGGTGAAAGCGTTTTACTCTCGACTGTATTCCGCCGCTGGTGAACGAGAAGTTATGACCGAAGTAGTCGTCATCGGAGCCGGCCTGGCCGGGCTCAGTTGCACCTTGTCCCTGGAAGCTTCCGGCATAGCAGTGTCCCTGCTGGAAGCAACGGACGCCCCAGGGGGACGGGTCCGCACCGACATGGTGGAGGGCTTTCTCCTCGACCGTGGATTTCAGGTGCTACCAACAGCCTATCCCGAAGCGAGACGACTGCTCAACTACCCGGCCCTGCGACTGAAAAACTTTCGCCCCGGCGCGCTGGTATGGCACGGTGGCCGCTTCCATCGCTTCGCCGACCCCTTCCGCAACTTCACCGGAGCCGCCCGGTTTCTCCTCGACCCGATCGTGCCCCTGACCGACAAGCTGCGCGTGGCCACATTGCGCGCGCACGTGCTGCGAGGCAATTGCGAAGAGCTATTTGCCCGGCCGGAGCGAACCGCGCGCGATTACCTGCAGGCGGTTCCCTTCAGCGCCGACATCATCGAGCGCTTTTTCGAGCCCTTTTTCGGAGGTGTCTTTCTGGAGCGGGAACTGGTCACCTCGAGCCGCTTCTTTGAATTCGTCTTTCGCATGTTCTCGACCGGCGACACGGCAGTACCGGCGGCCGGCATGCAACAAATACCGTTGCAATTAGCGGCAAAGCTGCAAACCGGCACCCTGGTGACCAGCGCGCGGGTCAGCAAGGTCACGCGGAGCGCGGAATCCTTTGAGGTAGAAATGGAGCGCGGAGAAAAGCTGGAAGCGCGCGCCGTGGTGCTGGCGGTGGCGGGCAACGAGGGCAACCCTCTGCTGGCCGGAGTTGGCGGGTGGAGCATCCCCGAAGTACGTGCCTGGAACCAGACCACGGTGTTCTATTATGCCGCGCAGCAAGCGCCGGTGAACGAGCCCATCCTTTTGTTGAATGGGGAGGGACGCACTGCGGGGCCGGTGAACAACGTGGCCGTCATGAGTGCGGTTTCGCCCACGTATGCGCCTGCGGGTGCGCACCTGGTCATGGCCAGCGTAGTGGGCGAAGCACCAGGAGACGCCGCCGCCCTGCTGCGCCTGGACGGCGAAGTGCGGGCGCACATGAAAAAGTGGTTTGGCCCAGTCGTGGACGCATGGCAACTGCTCCGGGCCTATCCGCTTCCCCACGCCTTGCCGCAGCAGCGCCACGCGGAGTGGGAGCAGGCACCGGTGCGCCTCGGTGGCACCGGCGGGGTCTACATGTGCGGCGATTATCGGGAAACGGCCTCAATCCAGGGAGCGTTAGCCTCGGGAAGACGGGCCGCCGAAGCAGTGATCCACGACTTCCGGGCAGCCTAGACGCCAGGCTTTGACGCAAGGGATTCGGTTTGCGGTAAAATCAAAAGCAGTTCAAAACGTCCCGCCAAGACACTCCTCAGTAGCTCAATGGCAGAGCATTCGGCTGTTAACCGAAGGGTTGTAGGTTCGAGTCCTACCTGAGGAGCCAAAAAACAAACCAGTTGCCAGAAATCCCTTCACGCCATTCTTGAATCCCAAAGTGTGGAGGAGAGTATGAGTGTGCTAGAGCTGGTGGGAACTCGCGTATGGATCAAGTGCGACCAATTTCGCAAGATTTCCGGTGTCATCTCCAACGTGCTCAAGCCGGTGAGCCGCGACGATCTTCAGTCTTCTATTGCCGAAAGTCTTTTTAACATCGTCCTGCCTTCAGGCGAGGTCGTTCAATTGCTCGGAGCAAAACTTTGCAAGGTCGATCTTGTCTCAGAAAACTGTATTTTACGTTGACATGAAGGAGTTCGGTGGAAGCGCTCTGCTTTAACAAGGGGATCTGGACTTCGGCTCGACGCCAGCGCTAAAGCGCATGATCAAAGTCGGGCTCTTTTCCGCAACGCTGAAGCAGAGGGCTCCCACCACCGTCCCGGGTGTGCGCTGCACCACACACCCTTCCCTTCCATGTATCATCCGCTCGTATGTATGTAAGCGACCTGCCGCTCACCGCCAGCCAGGTATTGGATATCCTGCATCGCGATGGGCCCTATTTGTTCCTTGGCGCCGCTTTCACGTCGCTCGGGCTCGCATCCGCAGCCTTCGCCTTTCTCGACCGCAAGTTCAATGCGATGCTCTTCTGGCTGGCCCTGTTCGCCATCCTCTATGGTCAGCGACTCTGGCTGCAGTTGGCTACCTTCACGCTCCTGCTACCCGCCTCCGAGTTATTTGGGAGGCTGCGCTCAGCCATCAATTACCTCGTACCTATTCCGGGGTTCTTCTACTTCGACGCAGCCGGATTTCTCGGAAGCCTCGGCAGTCGATTGTCCCGTCTTCTGACGGTCTTCTTTCTTTCTCTTTTTTTCGCGGCGATGGTCGTCGGCCCAAAGCACGTCTTAGAGCTCCTTAACACCATCGGCGTCATCGCCTGCCTCACCGTTCTGGTCGTTCAGTCCGTGCAGCAGCAGTCCAACGACAAGGATTTTGTCATCATCCGCCGCGGCCTGATCGCCTTCGTCGCGTGCGCGTTCTGGGATAATCTGTCCCATTTCTTCCGGTACTATCCGCGTATCGAGCCGTTAGGGTTCGCGGCCTTTCTTGGAACTCTGGGATACGTTGCCGCGAAACGAACTCTGCACCGCGATCAACAGTTCAACGAGATCCAGAAAGAACTCGAGATCGCGCGCCGGATTCAAACCTCAATTCTCCCGTCCGCTTATCCGCACTCCGCTTATTTCCAGGTTGCCACCCGCTACGTTCCCATGACCTCGGTAGCCGGAGATTTCTATGACTTCCTGGTCGCAAAGGACAGGCAGGCGGGCCTGCTGGTCGCCGACGTTTCAGGCCATGGAGTTCCCGCAGCTCTTATCGCATCCATGGTCAAGCTCGCCGCCACCTCGCAGCGTGTAAATGCCGCCGATCCCGCCGCGCTTCTCTCCGGGATGAACCAGACTCTCTGCGGCAACACACAGAACCAGTTCGTCACCGCTGCCTATGTTCATCTCGATGTTGATTCCGCCAGCCTGCGCTACGCCGCCGCCGGCCACCCACCCATGCTTCTCCTGCGCGCCGGAGAGGTGCTCACCGTCGAAGAGAACGGCCTGATTCTCGCTGCCTTCACCTTCGCCACCTACTCCAGCGTCCTGCTTCCGTTTAAAGTTGGCGATCGCCTGCTTCTCTATACCGATGGCCTCATCGAAGCAGCCAACACCGAAGGCGTCGAATTCGGACATCATCGTCTCAGCGCGCTGCTGTCGGGGAGCAGTACGCTCGCGCCCGAGAGCGCAGCCGACCATATCATCTCGGTCATCCAGTCCTGGTCTAGAACACAGAACGACGATTTAACCCTCCTCATTTGCGATTGCATCGGGGGTTAAAGACGAGCTGATACCATCTACGAAACTCCGATGGCCTTCCCGATGCACGGGCTCCACCTCTCGGTGTGCTTCGGCCTCAGCCATCAGGTGGAGGCAGCGCAACAGACATAGGGCCATCATGTTACTTGCAGTCGCACAGAAAGGCTAAGAATGAATCGGCGAGATTTCCTGCGAGCGAATGGCTCTATTTGTGCTGGTTGGGCTCTCTCCAGGGCGGTGCCGGCCCTGGCGGATACCCCATCGACAGGCGAATGGCGAACTTTCGAGGTTGTCACCACCGTTGAGTTGCTGAAGCCCAACGGCGTGAGTCATATCTGGCTACCGGCGCCGCTGATTCGCAACACGCCCTATCAAAAAACATTCTCGACGCGGTTCACGGCGACGGGTGGAACGGCCAGGCTAAGCAAGGAGAAGCAAGGCGCTCTCGGGATCGTGTCAGCGACGTACCCTGCAAAAGCGAAGCCGGCACTGCGCCTGACCGGCCGCGTCGCGCTGAAAAACTACACCGTCGATTTATCCTCCCGGTCAGCCGCGCCACCGCCGTCATCGGCTGAACTGGACTATTTCCGTCAACCCAGCCGGTATGTGCCAACAGACGGCATCGTCAAACAGACTGCACTCAAGGCGACCGCCGGCGCGACCACCGACATCGAGAAGGCGAGGGCTATTTATGAGTGGGTGGTGGACAATACGTTCCGCGATCCGAAAGTCCGTGGCTGTGGTCGTGGCGACATCCGATCCATGCTCGAGTCAGGGGATATGGGCGGCAAATGTGCCGACCTGAACGCTCTGTATGTCGGCCTGGCGCGATCGGTGGGTTTGCCCGCCCGGCATGTCTATGGATTGCGGATCTCCAAATCAGACCGGGGCTACAAGAGCCTTGGACTGCCCACCGATATAGCCACCAAGGGACAGCACTGTCGCGCGGAAGTCTACCTCCGCGAGCATGGATGGGTGCCTGTGGACCCGGCCGATGTCCGCAAAGTAGTTTTGGAAGAACCTCCCGGGAATCGTCCATTGAGCGACGAAATCGTGTCGCGGGCCCGCGGCGCGTTGTTCGGTTCGTGGGAGATGAACTGGATGGCCTACAACTACGCTCATGACGTGGACCTACCCGGGTCCGCCAACAAGCCGTTGGTGTACTTCATGTATCCGCAGGCCGAAACCGCAGAAGGACGGGTCGATCCCTTCGATCCGGATAACTTCAAATACGAAATCAAGGCGAGAGAAATCACCTAATCTGGCTCCCACCACCGCAGAAGGGTACGGCGTTTAGAGTCTGCGTGAGAACTTCAGAATTTGGGAAGCCCGAGGGGCGCATTGCAGATCCCTCGGCTACGCTTCGGGATGACAATTCATCTTGGAAACTATACTTAGCGCTCCCAGACAAACTTGTCATCCCGACCAGAGCGTACCCGGATTTCCTGCCACGCTGCACTGGACAAGGCAGCGTGTGCGCCCTTCCGTAAAGAAGGGCGCATGAAGTGCACCAACGCCACCAAGGTCTACAGGAAATCCGGGGGAGAGTAGTGGAGGGATCTGCGGTGCGCCCTTCGGGCTTCCCAAATTCTGGAGTTAAAGTGCAGTGTCCTCACACAGAGCCGCTGAGGGCACAACTGTGCGTTAATCTGGTTCTTGATTACGAGACCGGAGGGAATGCCTTGACCAGGAAGCCGTGGGCCATATATGTAACTGTCGTAGCGCTATTCGCCGTTTCCGGCCCTCGACCCGGTGCCGCGCAGTCGCCGGTTGCGTCACCCGCATCCGCGCCCAGCAAGCCGCCGCAGGTCTGGGTACGAGCTATTGGCGGCAACCATTTCGCTGGACCGAAGGATGTGGTCTATCCTCCTACGCGTCCACCCCAGGATACCCGTCTCAACATGTACTTCGGCGACTGGCGCAACTCGGAACCACGTGTCCTGTTCGGCTCGCTTATCGTCCGCGACATTCTCACTCCAGGCGACAATCTCAGTCCGCCTTTTCCCGGAGCGGTCCTGGAGCACGCCAGGTTTCTCTCCTATGCCAGCCTCGAGCCAGGGGGATTGACCATTCCCTCGACACTCAAAGGCCTGCAGATTTTCTTCTACGTAGTGGAGGGCGAAGGCGAGGTTTCAGCCGGCGGCAAGACCCAGAGTATCCATAAAGGAACCGCGATCCTCCTGCCCGAGGGCATCGAGTTCACTCTGCACAACACTGGAGAAACCAGACTGAATACCTACATGATCGGCGACCCAACTTACCCGGGATTCAAGTCCCTTTCGTCCGTCGTGGTCAAAGATGAAGATAAGCTTCCGCCTGGCGCGCCGGCCGCCCCTTCGCCGTTTACCAATCCGGGAGCAGGCGGGCACTGGGCTCATATCACTCACAGCTTCTTCAACAGCAGAAATGGCCTTGCCACGATCCAGGGTATTATCACCGTCGAAATTCTTCCCCTGCAGCTTGGCGAGCCGCACCCGCACCTTCCCGGTAAAGAAGAGGTCTGGTGCGAGATTGAGGGCACGAGCCTTGCTTTCGTCGGTCCTCAGCTGCGCATACAACATCCCGGCCAGGCGTATATCCTTCGCCCGGATGGCCTCACAACGCACTCCAACATTCACTTTGGAGAACCCGGAGACAAACCAATCAAATTTCTATGGTTCAACACCAACACTGGGCTGTCTGCGGCGCCGCACTGATCCTCAGAAAAAGAATTTGCCGACAAGCTGAACGGCACGTCCCGGTTGTGGGTCTGCGTTGAGGTCGGCTGTCGTCGAACCCGACACAGAGGTCACCACGCCAAAGAATCCCCGGACCGTCCGTGTAGTTGCCATCCGGCTGCCCGAAGTTGGCATGGTTAAAGGCATTGAAGGCCTCCATGCGAATCTCCACATAACGAGCTTTTTCCGCACCTAACGGGAAATCCTTGTAGAGACTCAGGTTGGTGTAGTTAAAGCCAGGCCCATGGAAGAAGTTACGCTTCACATTGCCTAAACTGCCAAGCGGCTCCTGGGTAAACAGCGTGGGATCGAACCACTCGTGATTCGAGGTTCGAGGATTGAAAGGTCTTGATGTTGAAGCTCGAGGTATCGGGCGTATCCGGACAGTTGTAATAAGACAGGAACTGACCGGCATTGCAGTACAACGAGTTCGGTGTTCCTTTATCTTGAATGGTCACGGGAAATCCGGTCTGGAGATGCGGTCACGCCAGAGATATGCCAGCCGCTAAGGGCCTCTCGGAGGACCAGCTTGTCCTGCCAGCTACTGAAGATCGGCACCTCGTAGTTATAAGAAGTGGCCAGGCGTTGCCGCGCGTCATAATCCGAGTCTCCGTAATTCAGATACTCAAAGCCGGGAACATTGTTGACGCCACGGCCATTGGCCCCTGAACTCTCATACCCGGAAGCGTTATCGAGTGCATGGCTGTAGGTGTAGGCGAGTGTGAAGTAGAGACCATGGGAGGTCCCTTTGGTCAGGCTGGCCTGGAAGGAGTTGTAGTTGGAAGCTCCGTCTGTGTGCTGTTGGCCGACGCTGATGAACCAGGGAATGCCATTTCCGAAGGACCCGCTTCCCGCGCTCCCGGGAACAATCGCCGGCTGAGTAAAGTATTGCGGGAAGTCGATGGAAAGTCTTCCTCCATCGGCGGCGCAATTGGGATCTGCCAGGCAGGCCGCATGGCCGGCTGCGCGTAATCGGGTCGCCTTCATAGGCCCGCACCAGCTTATGACCGATCGAGCCCACATATCCCAACTGCAGGACCATGTTGCTCGGCAGTTCCCGCTGTACATTGAGATTGAAGTTGTATACGTACGGAACGGTGTAGTTGGTCGGATAGGTGCTGATCGATAGCTCCGCATAGCTGGGCCAGTTCAATTGTGTTCCGGCGGCAGGATACAGAATATGGAAATGGATTTGCCTCTGCTTGGCCGCTCGCGATATCTACGAAAGGATTTGCGAAGGAGGGGCTTCCCCCGAAATCTCTCGCACCGAAGGAATTCTTGAAGCCCGGAGGATCGCCAAGATTTTGCAACTGGCCCTCTTCCGCATCGCGATTCCAGTACATCCCAAAGCCGCCGCGGACAACAAATTTATGCGCGCCCGCCGCCCCCAGCAAGCTGGCCGGGCCGGAGCTAGGCGACCAGGCGAAACCGAGACGCGGACCAAAGTGATTGTATTTTGTGGTGACGCCGCCGGCGATATTGCATCCAGGATCCCTGGAATAGGTTAGCCCCGGAGGGCCGCCAGGATAAACCTTGGATGTCTGGGTGCCACCGGGCGCCCAGCAAACAATGCCGAGACCGTTGAACTGGTGGTTCTGGTAGGGTGCCTCCGTATCCCACGCGATGCCGTAGTTCAGGGTCAGGTCGTTCGAGACCTTCCAACTATCCTGGGCGTAGGCGTAATACTCATGGCCGATGGCGTCGATGAAGCTGCCGGACGCCTGCTGGTAAGAGTCGGGAATGCCGAGAACATAGTCGAGGATCGGGTCGCCCGAACTGTAGGCTTCCGCCGCCTGAGAAACTGTAGTTTCCGTTGTTGTTGGCATAGTAAGGATTGCTGACGCCCGAACTGCTCGTACGACACGCCAAACTTCAAGCGTGTGGTTGCCCAAGATCTTACTGAAGTTATCCGCTGCGCTGAGGTTTGCGTCCTTGCGCGGCTGTGGGCCCTCATTGGTAAAACCAAGAAAAGCAGGCTGCACACCGCTCGCAGTAGTGCCGTTTAAGCCGCTCACGCTGATCAGCGGCAGGTTCGCCATGGGGCTTTGGGGGGAAATATTGAAGCCATAGCTGCTGGGCTGGACCACATGCGTGGGTTCCACATCAGCGAAGTTGAGACGGTAATAACCGGCGCGCAGCTCGTTCAGAGCGGTCGAACCCAGGGTATGGGTCCAGGATGCCATGAATATCTTGTAATGCTCCGCCTCATCTGCCCCAAACCCCGGCAGGTCAGAACCGCCGAAACTCAAAGCAGTCGCGCTGGGGCTTGACTGGATAATGGTGGAAGCCCAGAGGGAATCGTTCTGAGACAATGATAGTCCGCGCGGATGATGCCCTGGTCCTGGGCTGCGGTGTTGGGAGCATTGAAGGCATAGTAGGAACCACCGCCGACCGTCGTGTTCGCGGCGGGGACAAATTGCTGCAGCAATTTGGCCGAGATCGGATTGTAGCTGCTGGATGCGAGTTGAATGTTGCCCGTGGGAAAGCAGGCATTCCACGGGGTTCCGGCCGCGCAGCCTCCAATGGCGAATGGGATCGGGTTGGAGGAAAGGCCGACGGCACTGTTGATGCCATCGTTGGCGACGTTGTTGTCACCGCTGAAATTCCCGTTCAGCTGAGAGGGGTTGAACACCGGCGATAATTGGGTTGCGCCCACCCGGTTCCGGAATCCCTGGTAGGCAAGAAAGAAGAAGAGACGATTCTTGATGACCGGGCCGCCCAGCGTACCCCCATATAGGTTCTGGTGAAAATTAGGCCGGCTGGGTGCGAAATAACTTCCGTTGGTCAAAAAGGTGTCACGATAGAACTCAAATCCGCTTCCATGGAAGGTGTTGGTTCCCGACTTGAGGACCTGGTTGACGATCGCGCCGCTGTTGCGGGCAAACTCCGGGTTCAGCGTGCTGGTCACAATGTTCTGTTCTGCCAGCGCGTCTGGATTGACGGAGAGGCCCTCGCTCTGCAGGGACGAGTCGGTGATATCAGCGCCATTGACCAGGTAGGCATTGCTTTGCGTCTGGCTGCCATTCGAGAAAAATTGCCAAACCGGTCACTGGATTCCATGTTGCCCGGCGCAAGCTTTTGCAAGCCCGTCACATCCCGGCCGAGCAGAGGCGCTTCTTCCATTTGCTGAGCGGTAAATACCTGCTTCAACTGGGTATCGGAAGTTTCCACCTGCACCGCCGCAGCCTGTCACCTCTACCGTCTGCACGGCGGAGCCGATTTGCAGCTTGGCGCTGATCTCGCGATTGTCGTTCAGATTCAGCGTGAGTCCGGTGGAGGAGAAATTCTGAAAGCCGTTCGAGGTGACGGTGATGGTGTAAGGACCACCGATCTGGAGTTGGGGAAAAATATAGTAGCCGTGGCTATCCGTCGTTGCCGTGGTGGTGATGCCGGTACTCGTATTGGCAATCGATACTGCGGCGCCGGGGATGGCCGCTCCACTCGTATCTGTTACTGTGCCGTGCACAGCCGCGTAGATGTTCTGTGCGGCCGCGGGTTCGTGGTAGCCCCACGGTCCCGAGAAACAATAGGGGAGTAGCGATCAATAGTCCGAGCCGCACCGCCATGGCGTCCATAAGAAATCGTCTAAAGTGCAGCATTTGATTCCTCCGTTTCGCTGTTGTTCAAAGCAGCCGGCCGCACAGACTCCGCCGGCGCTGGGACGTGCACCTGGATCACCAAACACTATTTGTTTATTTTTCTTGGATTTATCAGGCGTTTTCTGGAAGGCGATTATGCTTTGTGGGATATAGGCTTTGCGGGGTCAAGGCGCGATAACGTTGGTTCAAACTCTGATTTATTCTTTTAGTACTCGCAAAGTGTAGCGTCATCCCAACCAGACCGGCTGCAGGAGCGTATTTCAAAAACAGTAGGATCAGGCAATCAGTCTCTGTTGCAGAGACTGATTTGGACAAGTCTAACTTTCCGACGGCCTATCACACGGCGCGTCTTGTTCAACAAATCCATCCACGCCGATCCAGCAGGCGGCGAGGTCTTTCAAATTGCTCTTATAGGTCCGTGTCACTGTGTATTCCTTGCCACCTCTGATCCGAAGCGTGTACTCGCCCGTAGGCAGTGGCTGCAGTTCTTCCACAAACGAGGCGTTGACCAGGACGGACCGGTGGATCCGCAGAAATCCGTAGGGTTTCAGTTTCCCGGCGATGGAAGAAATCGAAACGCGCAAGAGGTAAGAGCCGGCATCGGCTTGCAGCAATACGTAGTTCCCCTCGGCATGGACTGCCATCACATCATCCGGGGAAATGAACCGGATTCTGCCGTTAACTTTGATGGCGATCTTCTCGCGTTTTTGCGGAGAAAGTTTCTGCGGCTGGGGAAGAATCTCCACCAACCTAATCGTGCGCTCTGCAGCCGATACATGCATGATTGGAAGCCTCACTCTCACCCCTGCCTGGCAATCCGGATTGGATCGATATTCCGAAAGTGGCGCTATGCTTGACATTATAGGTTGATATCAACATAATGGCTGCGGGTACTCCCCCAATTGTGAAGCGAACGCCTGTCTGTTCAACTTACTGGAGACTGTTCAGTTCGTTTAGAGTCCTTGATGTGGCGCAGCCGTACCGTCTGACCACTGGGAAACCGTTACCATGAAAATGGTTTCCGGCTCCGGAACATCGCGATATTGGTCGTTGTACAACACAGGTGAGCCCGCCATGTCTGCTCCCCAATTCGCGTTGTCCGTCCCGGGAACATGGAACATCAGATGCGGGTGCCAGTGTCCGACGGAATCACCGAGGTTCCCCGCTTTCGACATCATGTAAGACATAGCGCCCGCTTCGGGCATCGGAAGTTCTTTCTTCGCGACCGCGGCAGTGATGTTTTCACGGATCTGTGCTTTGGATAATCCGGTCAATACCAGCCTCGTCCGATTAATCGTGTACGGAAGAATTGTCCGCACCGCAGCTGGGTTATAACAAATCGGCCCACGCATCTTGGGATTCCAAAACTCCGGGCTATCAAAAGGAGACATCCACGCTCGTTCAACCAGGCACGTGAACCCGTTCTTTCCTTTGGCAGCGGCCTGGTAGCCACCTTTCTCAAAGACGAGAATCGTTGCATCACCTGATATGGATGTGGGCGCCGCGCTCCGCGCAAGCGCGATCTCAGTATTGCGATCCGCCGGCAGATATTGGTCTAGCGGCGCCATACGGGGATATTGCGTTTTGGCATTCTGCGCCCACGTCTGTCGCGAGGCTCCGGAGACAGAAATGAGGACGAGGATAAGGAGGGCGATTGTCGTGAATCCATTTCGGCTCATCGGGTTCTCCGTAAAGGCTTGTGGCGCCGCACTCGTTTCGCTCGTTGGAGAGGAGCGCCTGGCTGGTTACTGAACAGCAATTCCAGATAGCGACGCAGATGGTCGATGCTTGCTACAGCGACCTCGCGGTTGTGTTTTGCTTTCGCGAGAATAAACGCGCCCTGGAGCGTGGCCTGAGCGTAGAGCGCCAGGCTCTCCGCGGTCCAGTCCGGAAGCATGCCCCGCCGGCGCATCGCTTCTTCAATGTCGGGAACCAGCGTCGCAGCATGTTCGCTGATACTACGATTGCAGGCGTCGCGGATGGCAGGGTGGGTATCGTAGATCTCCTGCACCATGGTGCCGGCGAGGCAGGTAAAGTCGGATAGCTCGCCCATAATCAGGGTCTTTCGGAAATCGACATATGCCAACAGGCGGTCGAGTGGGTCAGCGAGTGCGTGATACGGTGCGGAGGCAAAGAACTCGCTCGTGCCTTCGATCCAATAGTCGGCCGCGGCCAGCGCCAGCTCTTCCTTGCTGTCGAAGTGATGGAAGAAGCTTCCTTTTGTCAGGCCGGCGGCTTCGCAAATGTCCTCGATGCGCGTAGCGGTATATCCCTTAGCGCGGATGACGTGCAGGGCCGCGTCCAGGATTCTTGTCTTCGATTCGTGTCTTGTTTCCGTCGGAGTCAAATCCAAACCAACCAGTCGGTATGGACTATACCTACTGGTCGGTGTGTTAAGCAAGGGTTTTGTAGTGCTATTAGCCCTTGCTCATCAAAACCTTTATCGCACTACGTATGCATGGACTTCTGGGCGGCGGAGCCGATACCACGTGGATTGTTACAATATTCCATGATCTCAACCAGATGGAGCCCAATTGGAGTGGATATCGCAGCGTCGTTTTCATCTGGAATAGCAGCCCTCCAACCTATCTTCAATCCTCTGACGAAGGCCTTCAAACGAAGGCGCGGTCTGCATCGATTGATCCTCGCCGGCCCTCTGTTTCTGATCTGCAATTGCGGTATGGCCCAACAACCCCAGTCACCGTCCACTCCGGATGCACCCTCTCAAAGTCCGGACTCTCAGACGACGCCGAAACCGGCCAATCCAATCCAAAGCGGCGTTGTTCTGTTTAAACTGCTGCAACAGCAATCGCTGGTGTTTCCCGACCTCGCAACTGGCCAGGGACAGTTGAGCAGTTGGCAGAAATTCAAGCTGGCGACAAACAATAGCGTGGCTTTATCCACGATCGGGGGCGCTTTGATTGGCTCAGGTTACGGTCAGGCCACCAATCGTCCGTCCGGCTATCACCAGGGCTGGGAGGGGTACGGAAAGCGATTCGGATCGGATATGGCTCGTTCCGCGTCGGCGAATCTGTTCGGAACTTTTTTATTGGCGTCTGCCTTACATCAGGACCCACGCTTTTTTGTCAAAAGGAATCTGTCGTTTGGGCAATCGGTCAAGTATGCCGCCGTCACGGTGATGATCACCAAGACCGATGCCGGCGAAAAGCAGATCAACTATTCGGGTCTGATAGGCCCATTGTTGGCCGAAGGGCTTGCCAATGTCTACTATCCTGACGAAAACCGCACCGTCGGCGGTACCTTCGCCCGCTATGCCATCGACTTGAGCTGGAGATTCGGCGGCAATCTACTACGCCAATACTGGCCTACCATCAACAGAAAGCTACGCCTTGCACCCGAGTCTTAGTCAAGCAGCGCAAATCTTTAAGGACGGTAGCCCAATCGCGCCGACCCTGTAAAGTCTCGCCAACAGTCGCTTGCTTTGTATCCGAGCACACGTGCTGCGTGGCAGGAAATCCGGGTGCGCTCCGGTCGGGATGGCACTAGGATTGGGATGTTGGTACCCAAACCAGAAGTGTCATCTTCGACCGGAGCGAAGCGAAGTGGAGGGACCTGCTGTTCATCCTCCGCAGCATCCAATTTGAACGGAAGCGCTGCGTTTCCCTGTGGCGATACACAAGCCGCAGGTAAAGGGACTTGTGCCCATCCTTCGGCCGGCAGCATCAACATGACCGCGAGAGCTGCTCCTCGTAGCAGACGCGGAAGGGATGGAGAACCTGCGAGACCTCGGGTCACCTTTCTGCGTGGTCGACGATCGCGCCTTGTCGAATGAAGGTATCGCCACAATTCGAAGCAAAGGAAGAATGGGAAAGAGGGACTGAGATAGGAGGCTCTCACAATTCTGCAGAGTTCGGCCGCAGCCGCGCGCAAACCATCTAACCTGCTTATGCCCGCCGAACGAGAAGTTAGAGATGCCATGGTTCTCCACTGTCGCCACAAAACAAACGAATGTCGCAGAACCCGGTCCACTGCGATAAAACGGTTTTAACAAAGGTGTTGTCCACACCTCTCGCTGGAATAGACGGAAGGGCGCGCGAATGGTTGCACATACGCCCCTGCGTTTCACGAGCAAGTGGCCTATCTTTAGGTCTGGATTTATCTTTCGGTCAACTTGTACAGCCTGTGTGTTGCCTTATTAACTCAGTTAAAGTTACCGAGCTCTCGGCTTGTTTTACAGTTGCCCGCGCATAGGCACGAGCGAGAAGAGGAACTTGCCGGTTCCTTGCTCATCGGAAAACCCAACCTTCAGGCCAGCCCCCTGCACAATCGATAGGAAGGTATCGATCGATACCTTCGTCTAATTGTTTTGCTTCCTCACCTCAGGCCTAATTGCAATCGTCCCAGACGTACGTCAGATCGGGCTTGGAAAACTTTGTGAGGGAGGGACGCACGATGGCTGAATTTAAGAGGGAATCGATGGGTTTGCCGTGGATTGGGTCTTGGTGCGGAAATGATCGCAGCATGGCGTTAAAACACAAGCTGGTGCTCCCCCTGGTCAGTGCGATGCTGGGTGCTTTGCTGTCGGGTTGCACAGCGGACAAACCTCCTTCCCAGGGGGAAACCAACCTGGCCAATGCGGCTAAGGATGTCGCCATTCCATTGGAGGCAGGAATGAAGAAAAATCCGCTGCCTCAGACGGATGAAGTCGTGAGCCAGGGGCAGGAAGTGTTTCTTGGGTCTTGCGCCCAATGCCACGGTCCGGAGGGGCGCGGAGACACCAACATCGGGCGCAACATGGCCCCGCCTGCGATGGACCTGACCTCGTCTCACGTGCAGCACTGGAGCGACGCAGAATTGTTCTGGATCGTACAGAACGGAGTCCGCCTCACAGGGATGCCCTCCTGGAAGTCGAGCATTTCCGAAAACGACACCTGGAAGCTTGTACGTTTCATCCACAACCTTCCGCGCCTCGACGCTGCTCCTGCTTCCACGGCAGCCCCGTCTCAGGCGCAAGCCGTCAATTCCGCGCAGGATAAGTACGCCCTCAAAATACCGGGTGGCCTCGCGTTCTCTGAGTTCAGGGGATACGAAAGCTGGCCCGTAATCTCCGTCAGCCACAACGGAAATACGGTCGCTGCGATCCTCGGGAATCCTGTGATGATCGACGCCTATAAGGCGGGCATGCCGGGTAACGGCAAGGCCTTTCCGGATGGCGCCAAAATGGTGAAGGTCCATTGGACCGCGAAAGTGAATGGCGGTGAACCGGGTGCGCCGACGGTGCCAGGCCCCCAGCATGACGTTGATTTGATGGTGAAGGACAGCAAGCGGTTCGCGGACAGCGGCGGATGGGGTTACGGCGCGTTCGAGTATGACGAGGCGTCCAACACCTTCACGCCCGCCACCTTGAAAGACAAGCCACCGCAGGGGAACGACGCCAAGTGCGGGTTCGTGTGCCACACGGCAGTGAAGACAAGAGATTACGTTTTCACGGACTACGGGCGCAGGTGAAGCGATCGGCGTGTCACCGCCGCTGTCCATCGCGCCGGCCAGGGCGCTGTGCATCCTTGGCTTCAGAACGCCTGGGGCTTCCCAACCGTTGATATCCGGGATGAACCCCGCGAACCAGACCCTGCTGGTCAGCGACTCTGAGCAATAGAGTGGTAAGTGCGTTGCGTTCCTCCCTATTAAGAGCGCTGAGGAGAGCATCCTGATGTTCCCGCGCCACTTTGCCGATCCTCTCCAGCAATTCCCCCCCATCTTTTGTCAGATAAAGGGAATACAATCGGCGGTCATCCGGGTTTGCTCTACGCTCAACCGCCCCCCGTTTCTCCAGGTTGTCCAGGATCGCCACCAACCGGCTCGGATGAATCTGTAGTTTTGCCGCGAGCTCCTGCTGGCTCAGTCCGGCCGTCACCCGCAGCAGTCGCAGGATCCCTGCATCGGGCGGTGTGAGTTCGAGAACTCCCAATCTTTCAGCAAATTGCGACGCGGCATGTGCTCCCAACTGAGCCAGCAGGAAAGCCGGCTGTCCTTTTTCCATCTCGTTGTGATTCATCTTGAAAATAATTGTTGCACAGCATATTCGTTTATGTAATAAATGATTACATAATGAAAGCAACTCCGAGATTCCGTGGTCCCTCCCTGATTCTGCTCGCGACCGTTCACATACTGGTCTTCGTGGCCGGTCTTGTAGCCGCCGCGATGCTGCGGCATGGTGCGTCCTATGTGACCCCCTTTGCGCCAGCCGAGCAGATGCGCTTGTTCTTTGCCCAAAGCCCAACCGCGGTCCGCGTGAGCAACTTCTTCCTGTTTGCCTCCGCAGTGCCTTTTGGAATCTTCGCAGTGACCATCGTCAGTCGATTGCGTTTCATGGGCGTCCGTGCCGCCGGTACGAACATCACTTTCCTTGGCGGCTTAACCGCCACGTTCGCGTTGATTCTTTCCGGCATCATGGGTTGGGTGTTGTCGGTGCCCGAAGTATCGGCCTCAGCACAAGTCGTGAAAGCGATTTTCTTCCTTTGCTTCCTGTTCGGCGGAACCGTTTACGCGGTCGGGTTTGGTCTGCTGGCAGCGGGAGTTTCTGTCACAAGCTACTTTATGCGGCTTCTCCCGCGATGGATGGTGGTTCTTGGAATGCTGCTTGCGATGACGGGAGAACTGTCCTCGCTCAGCCTTATCGCCTACCCGGCAAACTTCTTCATCCCTATCACGAGATACCTGGGTTTGATCTGGATGGTTTCGGTCGCTGTAGCACTGACGAGAAATCGCACGACAGCACAGCCCAGGGCATAGAGAAGCCGGTTTGTCAGTAACTTCAGAGTCTGCGTGAGAACCCTGCGCTTGCCACAAGAATTCGAGAAAGCCGCGAAGCGAAGTGGAGGGACCTGCTGTTCTCTCTACTAACCAACTCTGGCTGAAAGTACCGCCCTCCCCTTTGTCATCCCGAGCGAAGCCGAGGGATCTGCGGTGCGCCTTTCGGCCTTCCCGTATTCTGAGGCTAAGTGCAGCAATTCGCAGCGGACTCCGCGCCCCACCAGGTACACCCCTAAGGCTGCGTGGCTACAACTACAATCTTTCCTATTGCTACCCAAGGCGCATGGCGGATCCCAGCAGAAACGGTATGCTCTTTTCAAGCGGCGATTCTCCAAAACGCTTCAACGATCCCCTCGGGGGATGGGCTCGATGAGGAATAAGGAGAATCGCTGTAACAGTACCGGTTAGCCCTACACTGTGTCTTGTCCCAAATGAATTCCTCTGCCAGGGTTCTCTCGTTTAATGTTTTCCCCATCTTGCTCCGGACCACTGAATCACTCGAACGATGTACTATCCTCCCACTATCAGCCCAATGGTAGGGCTTTACTTGCTGGCCCTGCCGATACTCACCAGGCTGACTCCGTCAAAAGTAGTTTTGCCGGCATTCTCCGGAGGCGTGCTCTTAAGCGCAACGATGCCGGTGTTCTTGGGCATGAGATGGTAGTGCAGTTCCAGATAGGTCTGCACCATCGCCGCTCTTCTGCGCGATTTCACCAGTTCATCCGATGGCGAACCTGAAGAAGCGTAGCCCTCGACAATCAGGGGGTTATTGTAGATTTCCTTAAACTGACCTACTGCCTGATCGATGCTCTGCCTGCCATTCGCGGACAGTACTTCTTCTCCGCTCGGATTCGTAGTGAAAAGAGAAGAGGCGTCTATCCACTGGCGGCTCTGAGGCAGGGACTTGAAAACCTGTCCGGCGCGGTACTGCTCCACCGGCAGACCGTCAAGATCGTAATAGCCGCGGTGTTTGTAGAAGCCTTTGAAGAAAAATTCGTGCTTCAAGGCTTCCGTGTCGTCGGTCAGGTTGCCCGAGGCCTGGTTGAGGTTCGTGAGGGATTGCTGCAGATTGGTGCCTGCGTCTTCGCCATACTGATCCTCGGCGAATGCGCTCTTCAGCGTAGTGTTGATCTGCTCGGTCGTCTGGTCCAGATTCTGCGTTACGGACTTGGCACTGGTCAGCGTGTCGTCAATCTTAGGGACCAGCTGCCGGGTCTGCACGTCCGCCAGCAGGCTGTCGATGCGGGTAGAGGTGTCGTTGAGTTTCTCAGTTGTCTGCTTGACGTTCGCGAGTGACTGTCTTACGTCCGCCGCGGTTGCTTTATCCTCGAGCAAAAGCCCCGCGGTCCCTTTCCCGTTTCGCACGTCGAGCACCACTCCGTTTACGTTTCTTAGGGTGCCGGTTGCGGTGTCAAGTGTGGTGTCCAGGCGGCCGCTTACGTCTTTCATGGTGCCTTGCAGGGCGGTAATGGTGGTGCCCGCTTGGTTCATGAGGCCCTGAGCCTGCTCCAGCATTTTGGTTAGGTCGAAGGCCTCTTTACCGGCCAGAGTACTCTCCGCCGGGGCCTCGGGCGAATGAGCGGTGCCAGAATGGATGAGCAGGAATTTATCCCCAACCAATCCCTCGGTCTCAACCGTCACCAGCGAATCTTCGCGGATCAAACCATGGAGTCGATCCTCTACATTCATCTTCAGGCGGAATTTCTCTGCCGGTCCTGACGGGATCTCGATATTTACCAATTCGCCCGCATCCATGCCATCCACGCGGACGGTCGCTCCCTTGGGAAGGCCATCCACATTATGGAAATTGGTGTAGAAAACGACGTGCCGGTTGAATGCTTTGTGCTGATTGCCAATCAGAAAGAGGCAAGCGCCGAACAGCACGATGGCGGCGGTAACGAAAATTCCGACGATCACGTTGTGGTTTTTCATGCGACTAGCGCTCCGCTATGAATTGTTGCAACCGCTTGTCATTTCTGCTGTCCAGTTCTTGCGGCGTGCCGAATGCCAGGAGCTGGCCTTGATCCAGCACGGCAAACTTGTCTGCGATCTTGCGCGCCCCATGAATGTCATGGGTGACAATCACCATGGTGGTGTGACGCTCGGTCTTGACCTTCATGAGAAGGTCATCAATCTCAGAGGCGGTGATTCTATCCAATCCGCTGGCCGGCTCATCCACCAGTAATATCTCCGGTTGAAGCACCAGGGCCCGCGCCAGGCCGGCTCGCTTCTGCATACCCCCGGAGAGAGCCGACGGCATCTTGTTGCCATCTCGTCCCAGGCCTACCTCTCCTAAGGTCTCTTCAACCGCCCGCCTGATCTCCTCTGGAGATTTGGTGCGGTCCAGCCGATGAAGGGGCAGGGCGAGGTTTTGGTTAAGAGTGAAAGAATCGAAGAGAGCCGCGCTCTGGAAGAGATAGCCCATCTTTCGGCGCACCTTCGCCAACCCGTCTTCATCCAGAACCGACATATCTTCCCCTGTCACCAGGACTTTCCCAGCGTCTGCTTGCAGCAGGCCGATCATCAGTTTTAAGGTCACACTCTTGCCGGTCCCGCTTCGCCCCAGGATGCACAGCGCTTCTCCCTGGGCCACGGTGAACGACACCTTATCCAGCACTTTCCTGTCGTCAAACCCTTTTTCCACTTGTTCAAACGCGATCGTAGCGACTCTGCCTTGCTCCTCGGTCATATGGCCTGGTCCGGAAAAAGGAAGAAGATGCATTTCACCAGGATCACGTCTGCCAGGATGACGACCAGCGAAGAGACCACCACGCTGTTGGTAGCTGCTTTGCGTACGCCGTCCGAGCCTTCATTGGTGTTGTAACCGTAAAAGCAGGAGATGACGGCGATGAGATAGCCAAAGACCGCAGTCTTGAGAGTGGGGGGAAGGAAGTCGGCGAGCGCGACCCCGTCGAAGGCACGCTGCATGTAGAGCTTCCAGCTGAGATGCGACCAGAAATGCTCGGAAAGAAAGCCACCGAAGATACCCGCCGCATCCATAAAGATGGTCAGCAGCGGAAGCATGACGGTACAAGCGATGACCCTGGTGACGACCAGCAACTTGAAGGAGTCGATGGAAAGCGTTTCAATCGCATCGATCTGTTCGGTGGCGCGCATATTCGCAAGCTGCGCTCCAATGCCCGCGCCCACGCGCCCAGCCATCAGCAATGCGGCAACCAGCGGCCCAATCTCATTGAAGAACGCAAGTGACTGGAAGATGGGAATTTCTGCTGTGGCGCCAAACTGCACCAGGGTGCTTCGCGTGTGCAATGTCATGACCACGCCCAGCGCCAGGCCGGACGCCACGACCAGGAAGAAAGAACCTACGCCGATTTCATAGAACTGCGTGAACAGGTACTCCCATTCAAACGGGGGCACCCACGCATCGCGCAGAGCCTTCGCGCCAAATAATGCCACCTGTCCGATGGCGTCGAAAAGTGATTTCAGCAACCCGAACGTTCCCTCACCGTTTGGGCTTTTGATGCCGGTTGAACTTCGATGGACCGAAATTCTCTGGCAAATTATGACTGCGGGGAAGGCTGGGATACCACGAATCTGAACGAAACGCGCCTATTGGGCCTTCACTCGTCGCTGGGCTGAGGTTTGGCCCGGCCATAAATACTTAGCGAGCATGATTTAGTGCCGTCATCCTGCCAAACAGAGCCGTCGGCGAACATCAGTTTCAATAGGTAGACACGTACACCGCTGGCGGTGTTGAGAGCGAAGGTTGCATCTTCCACAGGCCAAATGGGCTTTGCTTCCTTCTCCGGCCGTAGACTTACCGCCGAGGCATAGGTCTCCACAAATTCGTGATTGTCCCAGGCGGCATCCCTTCCATCAAATCCAACCTTGACCGCTACGAGGCGCTTCTCGGTTTGATTGACAAGGTGCACGCTCACCCGGCCTTGTCGATGCCTGGACGAATCCGCATACACACCGGTAAGCGTGGCCGGGCAAGCGGGATTCAAAAGAGTTGTATTCTCCACGTTTCTGTCAAAGGGACTGCTTTCCGAGTATCCGAGCGGGGGCATCGAGATCAATATTGTCAGGAGAAAGATGAATTTCATCGTTGCAGTCCTGTGGCCGGGTGGGCACGCTTGCGTTATCGACAAAAAGTCGGCAGACATTAAGGTACGAACTTCAGCTCGGACACAACCCTCGCGACATGGATGGGCTTCAGAATCTGTCTGAGAACCTGCCGGTCCAATTTCTGTCCCGACCACGAATCCGGGGGGCTCCCACATCTCGCGAAAAACGAGCGAGATATGGCCCACCCCCTGATTCGTGGCACCGTAAGGTTCTTCGAAATCCTGCACCCGCATTTTCTATGTACACTACGGTGGGTATTTATCCACAACGAATTGGACGCGGGTGCCCCTCTCAAATCCCGCACATGCCTGAGATGAAATCCTTCGATTGCTTCCATCGGCTTCTGCTCTCAGCTGTCTTAGGTTGCTGCAGCATTTCTGCCATCGCACAGAACGGCCCCATGCTGGGTCGAAGCATTACCTGGAGGCCCGTCCAATCACCCTTTACGCCGGACCAGTCGAACGGCGCAATCGCAGGCGGGCCCGGCTCCGACCCCAATCCAGGTACCCCGATGTTTATCTGCCGCGCCCAGATTCAGGGGAGTGTTGTTCCCGGCAAGTGGGTTCAGGGGAATTGCAACGTGCCGTATGGCGGGTCGGAGCAGATCATGCGCTCCTATGAAGTCGCTTATGGAAGCGCCAGCTGGGGCCCCTATCAGGGCGGCGTCTATGGTCTTGCACAGACAGGAAGCAACGCGGACGGAAGCCCGCTCTATTCATGTCGCGTCCACTACTCTCCCAACCCCGGAACCGATTACGGCTACCAGCCCGGCAAACTGGTCTCCGACGGGACCTGTCATATTCCCATGGGCGGCAGTGAGGTCACCCAGGCGCCGCCGTTTGAAGTGCTCTATGCTACCGGTGGCGGCCGGCCGCCGTACCCTTATCCGCCGTATCCATACCCACCCCCTTACCCCGTGCCGCCGGTACAGCCGGCGCAACCGTACCCCCCGTGCCGGCAAAGCGATCCATTGGTGAAGCGCGAGATACAGGGAGGCACAAGCTGGTATGTTGGGGCGCGCTGCTCGTCGATCGATGCTTTTGGCAACGTCCAGCCCAAGTATCCTCAGCCTGGAGATGACGCACCCCCTCCTCCCTATGAACCAGGACCAAGCTCAGTCACCTGGCAACCAGCCCAAACGCCCTTTGTTCCGGGGGACAACGCGATCAAGGGAGGTCCAGGGAACGGTGGCAAGCCGAATGCGCCCCTCTATGTCTGCCGCGTCTACGATAACAACACTCTCGTGCCCGGCAAGTGGGTCGAGGGGGCGTGCAACTATGTCAATGACGCTGGAAAGGAAGACACATCGAAGACCTACGAGGTGGCCACTGGCCCGGCAGAGTGGCGCAATTTCGATGGCAACATAGCAGCACTGGTGCCTGGCGGTTACCTTATTGATGGCACCCACCTTTACATCTGCCGCAGGCAAATCAGCTACTTCGGCAACAAGGGGTATCAGCCAGGATTTCTCGTCAACGGCAAATGCCATATTCCTTATGGCGTTGATAATGTCGAGGACCCACCTTTTGACGCTTTGTACAACGTCTTTCCCGCGGCGTCTTCAGCAGCTCAGCCAGACGGCAGGCCGCAGGGCCGGCAGCTCCTGCTGCGGGGCCGGCTCAGCTGCATGGGATTCTGCTTTCATTCTTGAGCGGCACTGCCGCCACCGAGGGCACGGTCAGTGTGACCAACGGATCGACGAGCAGTACGGTGACCAAGCCGTTGCCGCCCAACTCCAATGCGCAGCAATGCATGGAGATCGTGCAGCAAGCAGCTTTTCAGGCGGGCCTTCAAATTCAGGCTCAGCCCAATGGCGGTCTGCGGATCTTCGGGACTAACAATGCGGTCAATGTCACGCAGGCTTCGATTGCCGTGAGTCAGTTTTAAGCCGATTGTGCACTGTCCAAATCAGGCTCCGCATTACGTTTGAGCATCGTCATTAGATGCCGGCGATTTGCACTATGGACCGCCCTTTTTGTAATGAGCCCAGACCTTTCTCGAATCCAAATTGAGGGATATTCTGGGGAAGGCACAAGGAGTGAAACATGAAAGCGACGCAGGAACTTCATGATCTCGGCCAAAGTTTATGGCTCGACAACATCACCCGCGACATCCTCGACAACGGCACGTTGAAGAAATACATCGACGAGTTTTCGTTACAGGTTTGACATCGAATCCCACTATATTTGAGCATGCAATCGCCGGCAGCAAGTCGTACGACACGGAGATTGCTCGCCTTCTTCAAAAAGGACTCTCCGGAGAAGATCTGTTCTTCGAACTGGCGGTGCAAGACCTGACCAGAGCCGCCGATCTCTTCGCTTCGATTCATCAACGCACAGCCGGTGTAGATGGTTTTGTCTCATTGGAAGTGTCGCCCCTGCTTGCCCACGACGCAAAGAAAACCCTCGCTGCTGCGAAGCTCTTGCATGGCAAGGCGAATCGCCCGAATCTGTTTATCAAGATTCCAGGAACCAAAGAGGGGGTTCCCGCGATTGAAGAAGCGATCGCCTCCGGCGTGGCGATCAACGTGACTCTGCTGTTCCTCCGGAGCAATACCGGCCTCCGCGACGCCTACATGCGCGGATTGGAACGGCGCATGGAAGCGGGCCTCAATCCAGACGTTCGCTCCGTTGCGTCTGTCTTTGTCAGCCGTTGGGATAAGGCCACCATGGATAAGGTCCCCGGCGCCCTGCGCGACAAGCTGGGCATAGCCATCGGCCAGCAGATCTACAAGGCCTATCGAGATATGCTGGAGTCCGATCGCTGGCAACGTCTGGCCAATTTCGGCGCCCGTCCACAGCGGCTGCTCTTTGCCAGCACCGGCACTAAGGATCCGAAAGCCTCCGATGTTCTCTACGTCGCTGGCCTGGCCGCGCCCAATACGGTCGACACCATGCCGGAGGAAACGTTGGCTGCTTTCCATGAACACGGCAAACTAACCGGCGCGCTGCCGCGCGATGGAGGAAGCTGTGAACAGGTGCTTGCGGACTTCGGAAAAGCCGGCATCGATCTCGTCAAGCTTGCAGCCGACCTGCAATCGGAAGGTGCCAGCTCGTTCGATGACTCCTGGCAGAAACTGCTGAATGCGATTCAATCCAAGAGCAAAACTCTACAGGAAGTCGGTTAGCCGCTCCGTGACCGGGCGCTGACGAACTCATATCCGCTTTGTCAGCGCCCAGGCCCGCCCGCGAAGTGCTTCAACTGCTGCACCCCGTCCTAACCTCCGGCAATCGAAATTTTGTATGGACCGTCACCGCAGTAACCGCCGGCGAGGTTACGGGAGCGTCATGCGAGACACAGTCTGTTATTGAGAATGCTGGATCCAGGGTACACACTCCGTACTGAGATAGCACGAATCACGCCCTAAGTCTCGACAGCCCGCCCCAGGCACCAATCCCCTAAGTTCCCCTAAGTCCCCCACCCGGGCCCCATTTGAGAGTGGAGACTTTGGCATGGCTAGCGTCACCGAGCACTTGTCTGCGCAAACGGCAGCAACGATTCAAAGACGCCCCCTCGAACTCACCGTAGTAATACCCACTTACAAAGAGCGGCAGAACGTCGCTCCTCTTCTGGCAGCCCTTGAGGCGACTCTTCAGGGGATCAATTGGGAAGTGATCTTTGTGGACGATCATTCCCCGGACCACACTGCGGATGCAATCCGTGCGCGCGCGTTGTTCAATCCACATATACGAGTTCTGGAACGCGTCGGGAGGCGTGGGCTGTCTTCTGCCTGCATCGAGGGAATGATGGCTAGCCCGGCTCCGAGCCTCGCTGTCATGGACGCTGACATGCAGCATGACGAATCAGTCCTGCCCGAAATGCTTCATATCCTGCAATCGGGCTGTTTGGATGTTGTCGTCGCCAGTAGAAAAACCCAGGGCGGGAGTATGGGAGAATTCGCAAAGGAGCGCGTTCGCTTGAGCGACCTTGGCTCCCGAGTCAGCAAGCTGGTCTGCAACTGCAATGTGACCGATCCTATGAGCGGATTCTTCATTGTAGACAGCCAATTTTTCAGAGCAGCAGTGTCCCAGCTGACAGGAACAGGCTTCAAGATTCTCGTGGACATTCTGGCCTCAGTCAACTCCACCACGAATCGCTGAAGTGCCCTATCGATTTCGCAATCGAGTGGCCGGAGAAAGCAAGCTCGATGTCAACGTAGAGCTGGAATACCTTTTTCTGATTATCGACAAGTTTGTGGGCCGCTTCCTCCCCACCCGTTTTGTATTGTTTGTTTGTGTGGGCTCGATCGGTTTTCTGCTTCACTTATCTATCCTGGGAATCTTCCACCTTTTCAACGCGGCGGCTTTTGTATCCGGGCAAGTGGTCGCGACGCTCTGCGCAATGATGTTTAACTTCTTCTTGAACAACGTGGTCACTTTCCGGGATCGCAGGTTGAAAGGAAATGCGCTGCTGCGAGGACTCGTTATCTTTTACGCCGCCTGCACGCTGGGCGTGTTGATCAATTTGAGTTTCGCGGACCGCCTGCTCGCTGCCGGCCTGCCCTGGTATGTAGCCGGTCTTTCCGGCCTCGCCATCAGCTCGGTGTGGAACTACGGTGTCAATACGATCGTGACCTGGCGGCGCATCCGCGAATCGAACCGGCCGGCGCCAGCCACCCTGTGGGAGGGGGGCTCGATCGACCAGGAGCCTGCGACGTGAGTTTCCGCTCGCGGCCTATTTAGACGAACCCGTTGCGGGGAGTTGTGGCGGTGGCTGCCAACCCGCCGCGGCTGCACAGGGCACTTTACCGCAGAACCATTCCCGGAAAACCGTGGCCGGAACGTGGCTGCGAAGATCATTGACGCGATCCAGATCAAACGAATGCGACAGCACCCAAACGGAGTGTTTCGTTTGGATTGCTTGCAGAATCTCCGGCTCTGAAATCGACGCGATGTGCAGGCGCTTCGCCGCATCGCTCATGATCGTCGGATTGACCGACTCATCCCAGAGACGAACATTCTTCACGCGTGGCGCATAGTAGCGCAGCACCATTGGATTGGAAACCGGACTAAGCACGACCAGGTCTGCTTGATCGAGCTTGGGTCCGAGTTCCCGCGAAATCTCTCGCCAGGGCTCCTTGTCGCTGTTCGGCGCTGTCACCTGGAAGTACAGGCCTGTTCCGAACGTAGCAACCAGGCCGAGCAGAACAGCAAACCTCGCTCGTCCAGCGGCCAAGAGTTGGTTCGCGGCAATCAGGCAAAGCGGCACGACCGTCCAGACAAGAATCCGCGGCATCAGGATCGGACGACGAAAACTCACCAGCAGTACGAGTGCAATGAAAAGGCAAGGCACGCCGATAAGCGTGACACTCGCGCGCCGGGAGAGCGGGTGAAGCCACAGGGAAACCGCAAGGGTTAGGAACATCGCGGCCGCCACAAGAAACCCCGGCCACGGATAAGGTGTAACCATCCCACTGACAACCAGGGAAGCGCAGTAGACGAGCTGATGGATGCCTGCCGGTGGCATGTAGTTAATGATGCCCGTGCGGCTTGCGGTGAACACGTGCAGGAAATAAGGCAACCCCAGCAGTAGAACGAACCCGTTCAATACCATCCACTGGAAGCGGGCCTGGCGGGTGCTGGCGCCGTTACTTAAAAAATATAGCCATACCGCACCCCAGCTAGCTACGACCAGCAACAATCCGGTGGCATGGAGATAGAGACAGAGAGTAGCTGACAAAAAGTAGAGAGCGGTTGCTTTCACTGAGCGCGGGTCGCGTTGGTACAAGGCCGCGGCCCACAGCAGGACCGTGGAGGCGAACATGAATAGGGCATACACCCTGGTTTCTTGAGCGAAATACAGGCTTGCCGGGCAAAGCGCGAAGAGCAGAGCACCCGCTAAACCCCGCGACTTCCCGCCCAACTCGCGACCCAGTAAATAGGTTATAGGGATGCAAAGAATGGAAGCGGCAGCGGACAATGAGCGCAGCGCAGCCTCACCGTCGCCGAACAAGGCAATCCAGCCGCGAAGTAATAGATAGTAGGTCGGAGGATTTGTCTCCCTGGATAAACCATCCGTCAGCACGTAATGCAGCCCAAAGACATCCACGTAATACCGCGAAAAGATCTCGTCACTCCACAGCGAGGCTGCCCCGAGATGGTAGAACCTAAGCGAGGCGCAGAGAACGATGATGAAGCCAAGAGCAATGACTTCGAAAGATATCTTACGCTGAACGTGCGTAGCTTCAGATGTCTTGCTGGGTAAGGACGGCTGAGCCGGCAGGATATGCGTAGACATTTGGACATCCCTCACAACATGGCTGGGACTTTCCTGTCTACTATTATGACCTTAAGACTTGAGCGTGGAGATCAAGTAGCATACAACTTTCCGGGGTTACAACAGGCCGTCGGGGGTCATCAGGAGCGCTTCAGCGCTCCCTGAAAGAACCTCAGCCTCTTCCTCACGTAAACTGGTTCAATGAAGCAGGCAATGAAAAAAAAGAAGCTTGGCAACTCTGACATGGAACTGACTCCGATTGGCTTTGGTTCATGGGCAATCGGCGGTGACAACTGGCAATTTTCCTGGGGACCGCAGGACGATAACGATTCAATTGCCGCGATTCACAAAGCGCTGGACCTCGACATCAACTGGATTGACACGGCGGCCGTCTATGGCCTGGGACATTCCGAGGAGGTAGTCGCGCGCGCGCTGAAGAGCACGTCTCATAAGCCATATATCTTTACCAAATGCGGCCTGGTGTGGGACGAGAAGCGCGAGGTCAACAACAGTCTCAAGCAAATTCGCGACGAGGCTGAGGACAGCCTTCGCCGTCTCGCGGTGGAAGTGATCGATCTCTATCAAGTCCATTGGCCTAAGCCTGATGAGGAAATCGAGGAAGCCTGGGGCGTGATGGCCGACTTGCAAAAGCAGGGCAAGGTTCGTTGGATCGGCGTCTCAAACTTCAGCGTGGACCAGATGAAGCGCGTCATGAAGATTGCTCCGATCACCTCGAACCAGCCACCCTACTCCATGTTGAATCGCGCGGTTGAGCCAGCCATCCTGCCCTTTTGCGAGCAGAACAATATTGGTGTGATCAATTACGCTCCGATGCATTCCGGTCTGTTGACTGGCGCCATGACCAAAGATCGTGTTGCCAATTTTCCGAGTGATGACTTTCGCCGTAATGCGAAGAACTACAGGAGCCGCTACTCTCGCGGAACCTGGCGGTTGCGGATTTTCTCGCGAAGATAGGCGCGAAGCACGGTGTGAGTGCCGGCGTTGTCGCGATTGCCTGGACCCTGCATCACTCAGCCATCACCGCGGCCATCGTCGGCGGCCGTAGCGCAAAGCAGATAGAGGGCGTAATTCCCGCGGAGACATTCCGCTTGTCAGACGAGGAGTTTTCCGAGATCCAGGGCTATCTCGCCCAACACGTGGCTTAGCGGCCGAAAACTTGCGGTTGAAGAACCCAAATTTGAGAATTCCGAAGGGCGCACCGCAGATCCCTCCACTACGCTCCCCCGGATTTCCTGTGGAATTTGGTGGCGTTGATGCACTTCATGCGCCCTTCTTTAGGGAAGGGCGCACACGTTGACTCGTCCAGCGCAGCGTGGCAGGAAATCCGGAGCGTAGCGTAGTGGAGGGATCTGCGGTGCGCCCCTCGGAATTCCCAAATTCTGGAGTTGAAGTGCAGACTCGTTAGCCCCGGGTTCTGTTGGTGGAAACAGAAGACGGACAAGGAAAGCACCGAATGAGAAGCCACTTGATCACCGTCTGCCTCGCTTGCCTGGCCGTTCCTACGGTAGTTACTGCCCAAACTCCGGCTGCGCCGCCCAGCCGGTCCCCACTTATCTACCCGGTCTACTCCACGACCGAGGGCCAGCCGATCGATCCGCGGCCGCCGGAAAAAAGTGATGACAAGCCTCTCTTCCCGGAACAGACGCGAGCCCCGTACCACGCCACAGCGCCCTTCACCGTTACCACTCTGACCAGCGCATTGCACGCCCCGTGGGCGCTCGCCGTTCTTCCCGACCAAAAGATTCTTGTCACCGAGCGACTGCCCGGCGCATTCCGTATCGTTAACCAGCAGGGAGTTCTGTCGGATCCACTCCCCGGCCTCTCCGGTCTGTCCTCTGATCCGGAAACCGGCCTTCTAGACGTGGTGCTCGATCCCCACTTCGCCGCCAACCACCGCATCTTCTTCACCTTCTTCGGGTATTCCAATAAGACCATGGGGAACACCAACGTTGCTCGAGCGCGGCTCGACAACGGCCGCTTGACCGATGTGCAGGTCATCTTCCGCAGCGCACCGGCGTCGCCCAACGGACCGAACCTGGCAGCCGGCGCAAAAAGTGGCGGGCGCATCGCAATCGGTCACGACGGCAATCTCTTCGTGGTGATCGGCGACCGCAACGACGCTGGCGCAACCCCCTGGGACGTCGCGCAGAAACTGGACACTGATCTAGGCAAGGTCATCCGCATCACGCCTGATGGCAAGCCCGCACCTGGCAATCCATTTACTCGGCACGCCTGGAGCGCTTCCGGAAATCTGGGCCATCGGCCAGCGCAGCCAGGAAGGCCTGGCGTTCGATCCGGCAACCGGTCGATTGTGGGAGACCGAACATGGTCCCCGCGGTGGCGACGAACTGAACCTCATCGAGAAAGGAAAGAATTACGGCTGGCCGGTGATCACCCACGGCATCGACTACTCCGGCGTTCCCGTTGGGGCGGGTATCACCGCCAAAGACGGCATGGAGCAACCGGTGTATTACTGGGATCCGATCATCGCTCCGTCAGGCCTGGCCTTCTATCAGGGCAAATCTATTTCCGGAGTGGAAGAACAGCGTCTTTGTCGGAGGTTTGCGGGGTTCACTGCTCGACCGGCTTACCCTAAGAGGCGACAAAGTCGTTGCCGAAGAAGCTTTGCTGACGGACCTGCATGCCCGCATCCGCGATGTCCGGGTTGGGCCCGACGGCGCTGTCTACGTGCTCGCGGACATGGGCTTCCAGGGGGTCCGTGACAACACCCCGCCGACCAGCAGGCTCCTGAAGCTGACCCCGAAATAGGGATCACCCCTGATACTGCTCCTCGCTCACATGTTCCAACCAGTCGACCGCTTTGCCATCAAGCCTCTCCTGGATCGCGATGTGCGTCATGGCTGTCGTCGGTGAAGCTCCGTGCCAATGTTTCTCGTTCGCTGAAAACCAGATCACGTCACCGGGCCGAATCTCCTCAACCGGGCCTCCCGCGCGTTGCGCCCTACCCAGGCCGGCCGTGACGATCAGGGTCTGACCAAGTGGATGCGTGTGCCACGCAGTGCGCGCTCCGGGCTCGAACGTGACGCTGGCTCCTACGGCACGGGCAGGGTCGGGCGCCTGGAAGAGGGGATCGATCCGCACTGTTCCCGTGAACCAATCTGCTGGTCCCTTGCCCGAAGGTTGTGAGCCAATCTTCTTGATTTCCATCCTCGATATTCCTTTCACCTGGTTCTTGTAAAGGTTATCCCACTTCTATTGGATGTCCTGCGGCCGCGAACCTATGATGAGGATTTCCACCAGTCTTTTCGCGCTTTGCGCCCAGTCCGGGGCTGAAGCCACATTCGATACGCCGACAAGAGCTCGCAGCAGATCGAGCGGATCGAGGTCCGGACGGATGTCGCCGCTCTCGATAGCGCGCTCCACTAGCGCATGAATCGCTCCTTTGATCCGAGCGCTGGATGTTCGAAAACTTTTGACGGCCCGCCAACCAGTGTGTTCAGCGCAGGTGCAATGATCTGCTTCGCCGCGATGTAGTCGACGAAGAGCAACATCCAGGCCCGCAGCGCCTCAATAGGGGGAATGTCTCGGCCAACTTCCGCTCTGCCGCCGCCAGCTTTTCCACCTCCGCCCGATAGACCGCCTCAAGCAGCGCATCGCGCGTAGGAAAGTGGCGGTACAGCGTTCCTGCGCCAACGCCCGCCTGTTTGGCAACATCGTCCAGGCTGGTGTTGGCGCCGGACTGGGTGAAGGCCTTCTTTCGCGATCTCCAGGATCCGCTCGCGATTGCGCTGTGCGTCCGCGCGGGGTTTTCGCGGAGCCGGGTTCGTATGTTTTCTGACCATAAGGCGATAATTTTGCAACCGGAGAGCAGCCTCCGCTTATCAATCTATTTAACGGAGACACTCTCCGTTTTATCCGCAAAAGCAGTTGTAGTCAATCGAGCGCGGCATGCTGGAAGCGGCAAGGAGAACAGAAATGGCAAACAATTTGGAGCGGCCTCAACCACAGAAGATGTTTTGTCCGGGGTCAATCTGCATGGCAAACGAATCCTTATAACCGGAGTTTCGGCTGGAATCGGCGTGGAGACGGCGCGAGCTCTTGCTGCGCATGGCGCGCACGTTGTGGGTGCGGCGCGCGATTTGGCGAAGGCAAGGCCGCGACCGCAAGTGCGGAGGCCGCGGCAGCAATGGTGGAAGCTTCGAGCTGGTTGCGCTCGACCTCGCGAACCTTGCGAGCGTGCGCGCCTGTGCCAGACGAGCTGCTGGAGAAGGGTGAACTGTTCGACGTGGTCATTGCCAACGCGGGCGTGATGGCCACCCCGTTCGGCCACACGGCAGACGGGTTCGAAACGCAGTTCGGAACCAATCATCTGGGGCACTTTGTCCTCGTCAACCGCATCGCGCCGCTGATGCGAGCCGGATCGCGGCTGATCAATCTGTCCTCGTCAGGTCATCGCTTCGCCAATGTCGACCTCGAGGATCCGAATTTTGAACGCACGTCCTATGAACCATTTGTTGCTTACGGCCGATCGAAGACAGCGAACATCCTCTTTGCCGTTGCTTTCGACCGGCGGCATCGCGCGCGCGGCGTACGCGCCGCGGCCGTGCATCCGGGAGTCATACAGACGGAGTTGGGCCGGCACATGGATCCCGAGCCAGCTTGCAAGCAATGATCGACCAGATGAACCAGCAGCTGGCAGCCGAAGGCAAGGGACCCTTCCAGTGGAAGACCATTCCTCAAGGGGCCGCAACTTCGGTGTGGGCCGGCGTTGTTGCTCCGGCTGATGAGATTGGCGGCCACTATTGCGAGAACTGCCACGTCGGCAAGATCGTAGCCGACGACGTGACCATCAGTCCCATCAGCGAAGGGGTACGCGGTTATGCCCTGGACCCAGCCAATGCCGAGGCACTGTGGAAGAAAAGCGAAGAGCTGGTGGGAGAATCCTTCCCCTAATCGCACCAGCTTGTCCCTTTAACGTTTCCCCGGGCCACGAACCAAGGGATGCCCCACATCTCGCTCGTTTTTCGCGAGATGTGGGATACACGAACCTCGACCCCTCTTGTCGCTCGGGTAGCGTTCGCGCCGGGTGAAAACTTGTTCGTACCGCAATTTGCCCAAAAATCATGAGCAGATTCTCCGTGGGCTTGCGCCTTTGATGTTGGGCGGAAACAACGCCGCCAAATTGAAGGAATAGGAGATTTCCCATGTACGCACCCACAGCAAACGCGGTCCACGCAGATTCCTCCCACGTGGGCCCTGAACTCGTCGCGGCGGCAGCCGCTTATCCCATGAAGAGCATGCTGCGCGCAGCGGCCGCAAAGCAGATATGGGCTGGATTTTTACTGTTGCTCATCGGCGTGGCAATCACCGGCATTACGATGGCAATCGCTCCCGGTGGTTTTTTTATCGTGAGCTACGGCCCGATTGTGTTCGGCTTCGCGCGTATGGTTGGCGGAATCTGGAAGCTGATCACCTGCTGACTCAAACCAGGGTCGCAGGATCGTTCGAGCGGTGTTCGGAAGGGATGGGTCGTGCGATCGGTTGTGCTAGCTCATGACCCATCCCCCGTTAGCATTGATCGTCTGTCCGGTGATATAACCATTCGTCGCCAGCAAGACTGCAATATCTGCGATTTCTTCCACCGAGCCGAACCTGGCCATAGGAATATTCGCAGAGCTGGCCTTCACGTTCGTGCGCGTCATATCCGTTTCAATGAGCGCGGGAGCGATCGAATTTACCGTAATCCCCTCCGTCGCCAGATGACGAGCATAGTAGTGCGTCAGTCCAAGCATGCCGGCCTTGGATGCGGCATAGTGTGGGCCGACGACACCTCCTATCTGCGCCGCCACTGAGGAGATGTTGATAATCCGGCCCCACTTACGCAGGCGCATCGCGGGAAGAAACGCTTGCGTGACCAGGAAGCAGGACTTGAGATTGACCGTCATCAACTCGTCCCAATCGCTCTCCGTGACCTGCTCCAGGGACTGTTGGCGAGCGATGCCCGCGTTGTTCACCAGGATATCGACCGTCCCCATCGCTCCTTGCACTTCATGGGCGAGCCGCTCTACCTCGCTGGCTACGGAAACGTCGGCCTGCACGCAGAAAGAGCGCCGCCCTGATTCTCGAATCTTTGCTTCGACGTCCTGGGCCTCCCCCGCGTGGGTGAGGAAATTGATAACGATGTCGGCGCCGGCCGCAGCCAATGACAATGCGATGGAGCGGCCAATACCCCGGCTGCCTCCCGTAACCAGAGCAACTTTTCCGCTAAGCTCATTCATGTTCTGAATGGAATAATAAGCCACAGCATGGAGTTGAAAAATTTAAAGTCGTTTGTCGCTGTGGCGGAGCAGCTGAGCTTTACTCGCGCAGCCCGCTTGCTCCACCTTTCGCAATCTGCGCTTACGGAACAAATACAAAAGCTGGAAGAAGAGCTGGGCGTTCCGCTGCTCACTCGAGATCGGCGCTCGGTGAAACTGACCGGCGCGGGAATCGTGTTTCTGGCCGAAGCCAGGGCGACCTTGACCCGCGCCAAACAAGCGGTCGAGCGCGTGCAGAAGGCGGCGCGTGGTGAAATCGGCAGGTTACGCATCGGCTTCGTATCCTCTGCCGCCCTGGAGATTGTCCCTGGCATCGTGGTGGCCTTCCGAAGCCAATTTCCCGCTGTCTCGCTCGACCTGACAAACCTTCGAACGAGTAGCCAGGTCAAGGGCCTCCTAAGCGAATCCATCGATGTGGGGTTCGTCCGCCTGCCGCTTTCCCACGACCAGTTGACCATCCGGGTGATCCATCGCGAACCCTTCGTTGTGGTCCTTCCACATGACCATCCATTGGCAAATGAGACCCAGATTCGCCTTGTCCAATTACAGAACGAGCGCTTTGTGGCCCACGGTCGGCGCTGGGCTCCGGGATTCTACGATGCCGTCATCCAGATGTGCACTCAGGAGGGATTTAGCCCGGAGATCGTTCAGGAAACCGGAGAAATGTACACGGCGATCGCCCTGGTAGCCGCCGGTGTGGGCATTGCCATTTTGCCCAGGTCGGTTGTCCTCGCCCAGTCACGTAATGTTCTGATGAAGCCGCTCCCCGCCTCCGCAGGACTATCAGAGATCGCCATCGCTGTCAGAAGGGTCGATAACTCTTCCCTGGTCGAATCCTTCATCCACGCAGCAGAGAAGTTTTGCCAACAGCCTTAATCCTATTCGGCTAAACCCATCACTAAATGCGGAACATACGATTGGACCGCTCGCCCCACCCGCCTCTCCAATAGAAGTGGCAAGCGCACACGAATAGGAGAACGGACGATGACCAGTCAAACCAGCAACACCCCAACCGTGCAGGGAGTCTCGAGGAGGATCTTTTTAGGCGCCGGGTCCGTCGCTGTGGCAACGGCCGCGCTCACCGGAATCGCGGCCCACGCGCAGCAGCGCGAAGATACGCGGAAAGCGGAGAGCGATCATTCCACCAGCGATCCGGGACCAGAGAACAACGTTTTGTTCCATGAAAACCCGAACACAAACACGCCTCCACCCACGGATCATGGCGACATCGGGCCCATCTGGTATTCCTTTGATCTTGCACGGAAGCGGGTAGAAGACGGAGGCTGGACACACCAGGTAACCCAACGCGAGCTGCCTTCCTCAACCGACATCGCCGGCGTCAACATGAGGCTTACCGCGGGCAGTTTCCGCGAGTTGCACTGGCACACAGCCGACGAGTGGGCAATTATGCTCTACGGAAACGCTCGCGTCACCGTCTTGAATCCCGACGGAACCATCTTCATTGACGATGTAGCCAAGGGGGATCTCTGGTTCTTCCCAGCGGGATTTCCGCACTCCATTCAGGGCCTGGGTCCGGATGGTTGCGAGTTCCTGCTTGTCTTCAATCAAGGGATGTTCTCTGAAGACAATACATTTCTTCTGTCGGAATGGGTTGCGCACACGCCAGCGGAAGTTCTGTCGAAGAACTCCAACCTCGACTCCAGTGAAATAGCCCAGCTGCCGAAAGACGAGCTCTACATCTTTCCCGCGAACCTGCCTCGTTCGTTGGCGGAAGACCGGGCCGCCGTCGGCGGCCGCAATGTTCAGGCTCCACAGCAATACACCTTCAAAATGGAAGCCATGGCGCCCACCAGGAAAACGCACGGAGGCGAAGTGCGCGTGGTGGACTCCCACAATTTCCCCGTCTCCACGAGTATTGCCGCCGGATTGGTGACGATCAAGCCCGGAGGCATGCGTGAGCTGCACTGGCATCCCAATGCGTCGGAATGGCAGTTCTATATAGCAGGTAAGGCGCGCATGACTATATTCATGCCTCCAGGAAAAGCACGCACCATGGACTTCAATGCCAATGATGTGGGTTTCGTTCCCGCCGTCGCCGGGCACTACATCGAAAACATCGGAGACGCAGACCTGGTCTTCCTCGAGATGTTCAAGGCCGATGAATTCCAGGACTTCTCCATGAACAACTGGATCCGGCGCCTGCCGCCACAGATGGTAACCGCACACCTGAACATCAACGAAGCAACCATCCGGAAGATCCCAATGGAGAAGCAGGAAGTGCTAGCAGGTTAGCCTTTATCGGAACAGAAGTGTCATCCCGCCTGTCCCGGCCTGCCGTGGGAGCGAAGCGAAATGGAGGGACCTGCTGTTAATCATCCGCAGCATCGAATTTGAATGGAAGCGCCGCCCTCCCCTTTGTCATCCCGAGCGAAGCCGAGGGATCTGCGGTTTAGCGGACCCGTCCTGGAAATGTTTTCGACAGAACGTACGGACGGCAAGTCTGTACAGGTACCAACATCCCAATCGGCAACAGAAGTGTCATCGCGTCTGTCCCGGCCTGCCGTGGGACCAAACCGAAGCGAAGTGGAGGGGCCTGCTGTCCTCTAAACAAAAAAAACGCGGGTTGCGCAGGAACCTCCCCGCGCAACCCGCGCCAGGTTACCACAGCAACTTCAACGCAAATTGCAAATCCCTATTATCAAAAGACGTAGCAGTAATCGTCCCCACATTCCCATTAGAAATATTCGCGTTCGGATTCCCAAAATTAGGATGGTTGATGATGTTAAACGCCTCTGCACGGAACTGAGCCGTGAATTTCTCTGAAATCCGAAAGTTCTTCAGCGCAGAGAAATCGAACTCAGCCGTTGCCGGACCGCGCAGTGCATTCCGCGTCACCGTCCCCTGAACCCCGGCCGTAGGCACCACATAAGCAGTCGAATCAAACCAATGCGTCGGGCTGCGTTGAGTGATCTTCCCGTTGATCCGGCCCGGAGCGACGTTCACCCGCTGTGGAACATACGTGCCGCAGGTGCAAGACCCGGAGCCGCCGGTAATCGAGAAGGGAAAACCGGTACGCAGCTGGACGATGGGCTGTACCTGCCATCCACCCGCTATCCAATTGCCGACGCTGCTGCTGCTCAGGAAGCGCTTGCCTGTGCCGAACGGAAGTTCGTAACCCGCACTGCCCACCGCACGGCTGCTCGTGTCGTAGTTTGAGTACGAGCGGTCGAACGAAAAGTGAGTTGAGTAGGAGGTGTCGTTTGCGTCCGCTTCCCCTGAATTGTTGTCCAGATTCTTCGACCACTGGTAGTTGACCAGATAGAACAGACCGTTGTGGTAACGCTGCTCTAACTTGGCCGACAACCCGTCGAAGTCGCTTCCGCCTTCATTCTTGCTCGTCAGCATGCCATGCAGAAAGCTCTGGAAAGGCCGCGGTCCCGGAAGTCCACCCACCACGGCAAAGGTGTCTTCATTCTGGTCAAAGCGCTTCCAAAGTTTGTGGGTCACGCTGCCCGTATAACCCAACTCGAACACCGTCCCGCGACCGAGATCCTGCTGCACGCTCACTGTCCATTCCTGGGTGTAGGGAACTCGATTGCCCGGGGCAAGACTGAAGGGAGCAGGGATCGAAGGCAACTGGTTCAACGAAGGCATCAATGTCTGCGTGACGAAGGAAGCGTTGTTGATCGTAGCGTTGAAATAAAAAGGAGGGATGTTGCGCTGGAATTGAAGCTCATTGATGTTGGTGTTGTCGAAATAGACCCCATACCCGACACGAGCCACGGTTCTCGGGCTCGCCTGGTAAGCCAGCCCCAGACGCGGACCGAAACCCCGCCTGTCTGGCTGCACCATGCCGGCAGGCCAGAAGTTCGCCGTCGTGTTCACGTGGGGAAGAAGAACTGCCGGAATATTGGCGGGAACCTTGTGAAACGCGATCAGTTGCGTCGTGGGATCGAACATTCCGGCCAACCCATTCTTCTCCACAAAGGGCGAGGCGTACTCCCAACGGAGGCCGTAGTTCAACGTAAAGCCATGCCCGATCTGCCAGATATCGTTCATGAAGACGCCATAGGTATTGTCGGTGTAGTGCCCCAAAGAGCTTCCTGAACCTGCCTGGCAGATAGAGCAGACCCCGGTCTTGTAGGTTGCCAAAGATGCGAAGGTAAAGGAGCCGCGAGCCGGAGTATCTGTGAGTTGTCGCACCTGGCGCCACTGGAACTGGGCGCCCACCCGGAACGTGTGCTTCCCGATCACGTCGCTGATCGTATCCCCGATGCTATAAATGTTCTCCGTATCACCTTGAGAGTTTCCGCCCTCGCCCAACCCGGTGTACCCGGTGATCGTGATCGCGGGGCGGCCATATTCGCTGGGGGTCACTCCACCGCTGATATTCTGCAGCCCGGCTTCCTGGACCCAGTTCTTGCCGGGGACTGGATTGACCTCGTCTGTGAACCCGTAGGCGCGGTTATAACCCAACCGGACCTCGTTGACGATATTGGACGTGATCAGGTACGTATCCCCCACGCTGACATTGTGACCAAGCTGGGGATAGATCACACCGCTTTGCACCGAGGGCACAATCTCCGAGGCGGTGTAATACACATACCGCTCGAATAGGCTGTGCTTCGACGACAACGTCTGGTCGGAGCGAACCACGGCCTGATCGTAGTCGTTTGGCTCAATGGCGGTTACGGAGTAATTGTTCGTCCCGCAACTTGTGCAGTTGGGTACGGGGAAGGAGGGCTGAAGTACCTGGGTAAACAGGTAAGTCGGGGTTCCTAACTGGGTAGGCGTGGGAAAGACCCCCAACTGCGGAATCGACTGCGCCCCACGAAGCCCCTCGTACCCGGCAAAAATGAAGACCTTGTCTTTTACAATCGGCGCCCCCACGGTCCCGCCGAACTGATTGCGGTGAAACACAGGTTTATGCGGGTAGACCGTGTACGTAGAGAAGTAATTGCGCGCGTCGAAGATGGAGCTCCGGGTGTACTCAAATAAGCTTCCGTGTATCTGGTTGCTGCCCGACTTGGTCACCATCGACACGGCGGCCTGCCCCTGCCCGTACTCTGTTGAGAAGCTGCTGCGCAGGAGATTGAACTCCTGAATGGTATCGACCGAGGGCTGCATCGACAGCACGTTGAAACGCAGAGAGCGGATATACACGCCATCCAGAACGTAGTTGGTCGAGCTGGCGCGTCCACCGTCCACCGTGATGTACAGGCTTCGCGTGCCGAACTGTCCCGGGGTTCCCGTGTTTGCGAATTGCGCCGGAGACACCCCGGCTGCGAGAGTCGCCAATTGGAGAACGCTTCGACCGTTGAGAGGCAGATCGGAGATCTGCTTTTGATCGATAACCTGGCCAACGGCCGCGTCGCTGGTCTGCAACTGCGGCGCCAGAGAGGTCACCTGGACCGTCTCGCTGGCCGCGCCGACGGTCAACACGATGGACTCATCGGCATCCTTGCCGACGAGCAGTTCAAGGGCGGGAATCGTAGTGGTCTTGAAGCCTTCCTTCTCCACCCGTAGCTCATAGGTGGCCGGCGGCAGGTTAGGGATAGAAAAGTCGCCGCCGCTATTGGTGACCCCGGTACGCTCGGCAGCGGTAGCTTGGTTCACCACGTGGACCGTAGCTCCCGCGATCACTGCGCCAGTGGAGTCGGTGACGTGTCCCACAATGTTCGAGACGGATGATTGTTGCGCAAAAACCGTGATCCCCGTCACTCCTGCGATCATGAGAGCAATCGCGGTGAGAACCCACCTGTGCTTGCCTCGTACCGCGATCCGGGACTTCCGGCGTGCGCTCGACGGGTTTGCTTCGCCGTGAGGCATTTGTTTTGGTTGCAGCATTGAAATCCTCCTGACATCACTGGCCGAATGAAGCGTTTTCAACCCTGGGTGGGAATGGCCCGATGAGGATTCCAGCCGGGGTTGCGCTGGAAGTCGACACGGCGTCGACGCTGTCGGACGAAAGAGCCCATCCAAGCATGAGACGTCTCATTCGCACGAAATCCTACTCACCCAAAGAAACGACTGTCAAGGCCATTTTCAACATCGTGACCGAATCTTCAAGCACCTCCAGGCTCCCCGTGGACAGGCTGTCGATTGGGGCGTGATAACTCCGGAATTTGGGAAGCTCGAAGGGCGCACCGCAAATCCCTCCGCTACGCTACCCCGGATTTCCTGTTGACCTTGGTGGCGTTGATGCACCTCATGCGCCCTTCTTTACGGAAGGGCGCACACGCGGTCTTGTCCAGTGCAGTGTGGCAGGAAATCCGGGTACGCTTCGGTCGGGATGACAATTCATCTTGGAAACTGTACTTAGCGTCCCCAAACAAAATTGTCATCCCGACCGGAGCGTGGCGGAGCGGAGGGATCTGCGGTGCGCCCTTCGGGCTTCCCAAATTCAGGAGTTCTTACGCAGACTCTAAAACCCTGGATTTTCGAGGCGTGCGCGAGAGCGCATGATCCGATACGCATTTCCCCCTCGCATCGACTGCTCTATCATTTAGGATCTGGAACATGGCAGCGAACCAGAAGCAGCTAGCCAAATTGGCCGGAGTTTCAGCCGGAACCGTATCCAATGTCATCTCCGGTTCCACGCGTGTCAGCGAAAGCTCTCGACAAAAAGTTCTTGAAGCCATTCGCATCCTGAACTACCAGCCAAATTTGATCGCCCGCAGCTTGAAAACGAATCGAACCCACACCTTGGGGATCGTCGTCCCGGATATCACCATTGCGTTTTTTCCCAAGCTCATTCGCGGCGCCGAATGTGCTGCTCGCGAACGCGGCTACTTCTTGATCGTCCTCGATTCCGAGGGCAGTCCGCAGCGAGAAGCCGACATGATCGCCCTGCTTCGGGCACAGCGCGTCGAGGGCATTCTGCTGGTTACGGCGAGCGGCAAAGAGTTGTCTGCCGAGCGATTCGCCACCTTGACCTCGCATTCTCCCGTGGTATGCCTTGACCGCCTGCCCATGGATCTGGACGCGGATTCCGTCTGTGTCGATGATTGCGGAGCCGCGGAGATGGCAATCTCCCACCTGATCGGAATGGGCCACACGCGGATTGCCGTCGTTACCGGCCCCCTTTCCCTCCAGAACGAACAGGAGCGCCTGCACGGATATCGTCAGGCAATGCAAAAGGCGGGAATTCCCATCCACCGCTCACTGATCTGGAATAGCAGCTTCGAACAACAGCATGTTGCCAGCGTGTGCCAGAACGGCTTGCTCCAGCTTGAGGAAAGACCCACCGCTCTCTTTGCGACCAACGGCGTCACCGGCCTGGCAGCGCTGCGAAGTTTGTACGCCGTTGGATTGAGCACTCCCAAAGACTTCTCTTTCGTTACCTTCGATGAGGTAACAGCAGAAGATTTCTTTCGCCCCGGCGTAACTTCGGTCGTGCAGCCCACCTTCGATATGGGATATCAGGCAGTCGAGGTCCTGTTGCGCCGGATCGAAAAGGGAGAAGCAAAGAAGCCCCGCGAGAAGGTTCGCCTGCCGGCTACGCTCATGGTTCGGGAATCCTCGAACGTTCCGCTTTCTGCTGAGGTCAGGAACAACCACGCAAAAAATCGGAAAAACTCTAAGTGAGCTCGACCTGAGAACCGACTGCGTTCGCGACCTCGTCCGCTCCGTCAAGCACACTCAGCTCCAACCGAAATTCGCGCCGCTCCCCCGGAGCCAGTGTCTGCAATGTGCCGCGATCACGTTCTGCCTTCCTGCCCAGGGTGCGGCAGTTGGCCGGCTCCAGCCCGAGCACAAAATGATTGGCCCCGGTCATCTTCCATTGAACAAATTCGGGCAGAGTTTTGCTGTCGTAATTGATCGCGACTCCCAGGTCGCTGTCCCCCACCAGAACAACGGTGACTCTTCCCGTAGCATCGGGTTTCATCGTATGGAAATAAACCCGTTCCAGCGCCCCCATGACTGGTAATTCAAATCGATTCCACGCATCCTTGCTCCGCGCGGCCAAATCATCCGCGGGTTCGACTGCCTGGGAAGGGGCATAGATCCGGCTGCGTTCACTCAACAGCGGAAAGCCAAAGTTGAGATGGTAGAGCACCATCAACGGCGAGTCGCGAACACCCTGATTCTCGACTACATCATGCAGCGTGAAAGATTTGCTCTGGAGCGATGTCGAGATGGTTCGTTCCAGAAGCATGTTCGCGCCGTGCACCGATGTCTCCCGTACCTTGCCCGACACACTCAGCAAACAGTCGTCTCCCTGCCAACGCTCCGACCATGTTACGGATTCGGCGGGAGTATTGGATATCGAGCCGTGCAAGCCCAGGCTCTCTCCGTTATCTTCGGAGGGAATGCCCACGGTTGTCAGCCCGCATGTGCTGAGCAGTCCTCCGGGAAAGCTTCTGAGCCATTCCGTGCCGCGATTGGAGTAATACGCCGGATGGACCATCCCAACGGGGGAGTGCCAGCACAAAGATCGTCCTAGAAAGCTGGCCTCGAAGATATCCATACCCCGGTCAGGCACGACCCAGTATTCGAGACCACGAACCGTACGCACGCGCAGCGTAGACACCCCTTTGGCCTTGCCGTCTGCGTGCGTGAACTGAGAGATACCGCCGGCCTGCGATAGCCTTCCGGTACGCTCCAGCAAAAACTCACGAGTGTAAGGTTCGTCTTGCAAAGCCAAGGTCTCTCTTCTTAACAGAAGGGTAGGGGCTTTAGAGTCTGCGTGAGAACTCCAGAATTTGGGAAGCCCGAGGGGCGCACCGCAGATCCCTCCGCTACGCTACGCTCCGGTCGGGATGACAATTCATCTTGGGAACTATGCTTAGCGTTCCCAAGCAAAATTGTCATCCCGAGCGAAGCCGAGGGATCTGCGGTGCGCCCCTCGGGCTTCCCAAATTCTGGAGTTCCCACGCAGACTCTAAAGCCCCTACATAATTTAGCCGCTGAGGGACGCATTTCCATCCGTCTCCCGACTTTTCTGCAGCCTCCTAAGGAAGCTTCTTCAACCAAACATTCCGGTGCGAAATCTTCACGTTCCCGCCGCCTTCAATCTCAAACGCAAGCAGTCCTTTCGCCTGGTAGTACTTCGGATCGTTATCGACCAGAATCGCCATCACATGGCCGTTAATAATATGAATGAGTGTATGCCCGTCGGCGATAATCTCGAACTGGTTCCATTCCCCCGGCTTGATAAAGGCCTTGAGATCATCGGAACTCCCCAGCGTAGCCAGCAGGCGAGGCTTCGTTCCCGGCTCGGTTCCCACCATCTGGCCACGCCAGGCGATGATGCCGCGGTCACTATCCTGCTCATAGAGCTGACCCGTGTATCGATTGTTGTAATCGAAGTCGCCCTGATAGCCTTTGAGGTTCCACTTGGCATGCTTCTGCAACAGTGACTCATTCTGTTGCATACGCTGTTTTTGTTCATCCGTCATTTGTGCCAGGCGATCCGCGGGGATCTGCCGCGGCCGGGCGGCACATTCAGGCTGCGGTACTGTATTCCACCGTTGGCTCCGGAACCTTCCAGCTTCATCTCCACTTTCAGCATGAAGTTTCCCACTTCGCCGCCGCGCCAGATGATGTTGGTGGTACCCGACGGGTGCTCCGGGCTGGATTCGCCGATAATCGCGCCATCTTCCACGTGCCACACATCCGCCGGCCCATCCCAGCCATTCAGCGTTTTGCCATCGAAGATCTGAGTCCATCCCTCATGGTCGTTGAAGTCAATTGGATCCGGTTGAACGAAGCGGCTGGGGGCTGCGGGTGCTTGTTGCGCGGAGATATAAGGCGCCGCAAACCCAGCGCCCAGAGCACCGGCAAGGATCGTCGATGCTAAAGAGGCTGCGGCCCACGGACGATGCCGCTTCTCAAATGGAATGCACATGGATTCTCCTCGGTTCGCGATACCTCAACCTCTTACCAAAGATTGCGCATCGGGATTTCCCGGCCCAAAATGCTTCAGCATGACCAGCGGATCCGAGCTGCTCAGGTTTTCGACCAGAACCCCTGCTTCGGCAGCCGCAGCGGTGACAAAGAACTCGTCCTCGGTCATGTCGCCGAAGCGGATCATCGACGGAGTGCTAATCGATTGCTTTGCGATCCGTCCATGACCCTGGGTCAGAATCGCCCCGTAGGCTGCTTTGTCGCTGATCTTCACGCTGCGTCCAGGCAATACCGTGAGCTCCTTGGCGGAGTAATGAGGCGTGCCATAAGTGATCCACAACTCGCGATAGCCCTGATCTTCCATCTCCGCAAGCGCTTTCACCGGCCGCGGCTTCGTCTTGTTTGTCTTAGCGAACTCCGGGTTCACATTGGCATCCCAATCCAACATGCTGATCAGGTAGTCAAGGTCATGGCTAAACTCAGGCTTCACATCCTTGACCAGCAAACTCCAGTCAACGATGCGCCCGTCCACTTCCGACTGGAACATGGCGAAAACGTCGCTGTTCACCTGCGGCTCATAGGTGACGAGGGATCCAGGAGCGTGGAGAATACCGGGATTAATCTGCCAGCCTTCGCCCGCCACCAGTCGGTATGCGCGAGCATAGGCGAGGATGCCGTTGTCTCCCTGGTTCCACTTTTCCAGGCACCGCCGGATATCCGCCTTCGTCGTGCCGGGTTCGAGCCCCATGTAGGTGTGTGGAAAGATATTTTCCACCTGGTTGTACTGCGGTGGAAAGTAGTAGGCCTCGGGCTTACCCTTCTGCCCTACAAGCTTCGCAAACTCGTCGGTCTGATGCATGTGGTGAGGGATTGGACCCAGGTTGTCGAAGAACTTGCACAGCAGGTTCCATCCCCCTTCGCGCTCCATCACAGCGGCGCCGAGCAGCAAATCACCGGCCGCCTCGACTGCCTCTTTCAAGAGAAATTTGTCGCCCTGTTCCGGCTGCACGTAGCTCAAACCCTCGTCCGGAAGAGTATCCGGTCCGTTCGAAGCCTTCGTCGTCGAAGAGAACCAGCGCTCGTTGATGCCGCCACGATGGCCGCCGAACGCGTACAGATCGTCTGGATGAAGCTTGAGCCGGCGTCCCGGGATCATGAACGAGCGTGGAACCCATGAGGGCCTCAGCCGCAAGATGCCTGAGCCTGTGTCGACTGCGTTTTGTACCTTGGATCGATTCACCATGTTGAGCCTGTCTTTCTTTTCCTTAGGGATCGCGTTTTCAGCCGCGACAAATCAGTGCTCGATCCCAATCCCGAAAGAGTACAACGTGCCGTCGTGGGTGGTGAAAAAAGCATGAGCGTCGCCGACTGATACTCCCGACATATGCGCATAGGTAGTAATTTCCGATCCGCTGGCATAGAGCTCCTTACCCGTGGCAGCGTCGAGTACATAGAGTTTGGCGGGAGTCTTTTTGTCTCCCTCGGACAGGGCGATCACTACGCCGTTCGCCACCACCGGAGGCGCGGGGTTGACAAGATCTCGCGATGACCAGGCCGGCGTCAGCACCACTTTGCCATCCTGCTCAACTACCTTGAAAGCCACAATGCTGCCGTGTGTAGCCGCCCCGTTGTTGTTTTCAAACTTCGCTTCCGCGGCGAGAGGACCCGACACCGGCGCCAGAACCCAGGAATTACCATCAGCATCCTGCCACTGGGTCATGCCTCCCCAACCGTTGGTCTTCGTCCTGGAGATACCAGGCGTTTGGAACAGCGCCGTATGGTGATCCGCTCCACCCAACGACTTTCTGTCCAGCAGAACGAAGCTTCCGTCTTTGCCGGGTGCGGCGAGCAGCTCCTGCTGCTTGTAGGTGAATGCGACCGGGCTCACGTTCTCGAGCGCAACCCCATCTCCCACAGGCGTGTACCAGTCCTTCACCTTCAGGTCCTTGGCGCTGAGTGCCACAATGCTGTTGGGGTACACCTGGTCGGCCTCACTGGCTGTCCGCTGCCGGTCACAAGATAGGCGGTGCCACCGGCCAACGTGGGCCCCATCGACGATTGCAGGCTCACGCCCTTGGTGGCGTAACTCGTGACCGGATAGTCAGTGGCATCCCAGATCCACCGCCCACAATGCGTTCGGTGCACTTCCGCAACCGTGATTGGTCGCGGTGTAAAGAACGTTGCCTGCAAAGTTCAGGCCATTGGAGGCGGCACCGGCAACAGGCAGGAACTTGACCGCCGGAGCAAAATCCGCGCCCGTCGATAGAACCTGCTCATGCAGATAGCCATCTCCCGTCAGAATATAGGTCCCGCGAAAACCGAAACCACCGCCGCCCGCCGCCATGCCCAGACGGCGCGATCCGGCAGCAACCGGTGGCGGTGGCGGCGGGGGGGCGGAGCTCCTGGCGCACGCCGCGCTCCAAAGTTAATGATGCGCGGCGGTTCCACGAGAATCTCCAGCGGGCCCCCGCCGCACGAGCCTTTGGCAGCCGGAACATCGAAGTGTTTCTGCCACACCATCGTTCCCAGTTCGGAGTCCACTGCATAGACGGTGTCTTTGCCGCCCCAGAGCACCAGGTCCTTGAAACCCTCCGCGTTGATCAGTCGAGGAGCAAGCAGCGGCTCACTGAAAGCAGCACTGTCCTTGCCCTTGCGTTCTAATTTGATCTTCCACAGAAACTTGAACTGCCCGGCAATCGTGTCTTTCGAAAGCTTCGTTTCGGCCTTCTGCCAACCGCTGTGTTCTGCGTCGTTATGGGGCAGCGGCCAATTGCCTGGTGCCTGGCCGCGAGCCTGCGCCAGAGAAAGGATCGCACAGGCCAGCAAGAGAACGTTAGATCGGCCGAGCATATTTTTGATCATCTATTTGATCCCGAAGCAATAAATGGTTCCATCAAACGTGCCGAAGATCACCCGCCCACCGGCAACCGCAAGACCTGACTGGTGCAGGAACGAGGAAATCTGGTCCCCGCTGGAATACAGCTCTTTGCCCGTGAGCGCATCCAGCGCATAGAGCTTCGCCGGGAACTGACCGTTGGATTCTTTGCTCCGCGGCTGAACAGGCCGCCCTCAACATCGTTGGTCTGCCCGGTAAATTCTCCACCGGCTAACGCAAACACCACACCATTCGCGACCACCGGCGGCTCGGCGGTCACCATGTCGCGCGACTGCCAGGCTGGAGCCAGGATCGTCCGCCCGCCGCTCTCCTGCACCTGGAAGGCGAGGATGCCTCCGTTGGGAGTAGGTCCGTAGCTGTGGCGAAATTTGACCAGGGTCGGTCCGCCATTGGGCGCCAGCACCCATTGTGTGCCGGACTCATCTTTCCAGGCGGCCAGGCTGCCCCACGTGCCCTGGGTCTGGAAATTCATATTGGCGTTGCTGATCAGCTCGGACCGGAACAACGGTGTCTCGTGGTCAGGCTCCCCCCATCGATTGCTATCCAGCAGGAAGAAGCGCCCTTCTTTACCTCCGCCCACGAGGAACGTCGCGCCCGTTGTAGGGGAAAACCACGGGAGTGGTGTCCATATCCAGGTCGCGTTTAGTCAGCCACTCATGATTGGATGGCGTGTAGTAGTCCTTGAGCGCAAAGCTGTCGTTGGAAAAGGTATAGGCCTGAAAACTGGTGGACAGCAGTCCAGCCTTCGCGTCGTATGGATGGTCGCCGGATTCGACGTAGATCGTTCCGTCGTTGCCGATGGCGGGGCCGGCTACGCCCCAAAGTCCTCCTTGGGGCGGGGAAGAGGAGATCACTTTTTTGCTCGCCGTGTCGTAGGCGTACACGGCGTTCGCCACGCCAGCGCAACCTTGGCCGGTCATGGTGTAGACCACACCCTTCACCAGATTCAAGCCATAATCTTTGCCGTAGGGCTTTGGAATCACCTCGACGGGAGCGTCGTTTTCTGTCCCGTCGCCGGCATTGAGGGTGTGCAGATAGCCGTCGCTTGCGAGCACATAGAGGAAGCGTTCGCCTTCCCCGGAGGGAGTGACGACCGGTGTCGCGCTCAGCGCGTTGGTACAGATAAACCCGCGGCCCTCACCAGCTTCCGGAGGCGTTTCTGCCGACCATTTCAATTTCTTCTGCCACGCCATGAGGCCCGTGTCCGCATCGATCGCGTAGACATCGTTCGCGCTTCCCGCAACGATGGCCAGGGTCTTGTTCCCTGCGGCGGTGTGAATGTCCGCAACGATGAGGGGTTCGCGAAACGACTGCATCCCCATGGTTTTGTTGTCAGTCTTGATCTTCCAGAGCAGCTGGATATTCCCGGCGTTGGCCGGGGAGATTTTTGTTTCTTTTCTCTGCCAGGCGTCACGCTGCGGATTGAAGCTATCCGTTGTCCATTCCGGAGCCCCTTTAGACTGCGCAGCAGCGATAGCCCAGGGGAAGCAGAGGAAGCACAGGCCGAGAAATATGAGACGTCTCATTTCGCCGAAAATACTATCGGCGAATCGTCTACCCTGTCAAGACGTCCAACTCTGCTGGAGGAGTTCTGCCTGAGCCCTTCCCCCCGAAAAAACCCAGGCAGGCCTGGCAAGAAATCCAATGATTTCTTGGCCAATACCGCAATAGTGAACCCAATCCCCCAATCGTTACGCCCCCCACCAACTTTTTTGGGGAGCCGCGTTCGGAGGGATCGACGGGTGCCCCAGGTTCGCCCCAGCGTACCTGGGCTGAAAAAGATGGGCGAAGCCCGACGATCGCTCTCCCTTCAATCCGTTCGCCAGGCACTCAATGGAAGCGCAACTCCCAACTTTGTCATCCCGACCGAAGCGTAGCGAAGTGGAGGGATCTGCAGTTCAACGGACCTCTCGTGGAAATGTTTTTCACCCCCCCACAAAGGCGTCATCCTGAGCGAAGCGCCACGCAAATCTTTCGCATAATAGACCGCCTATGGCGCGTAGTCGAAGGACCCCGGCGATGCTTGTTGGCAGATGTTCTTCCAGCCTTTCCAGCCACAAACTACAAACACAAACTCTTGTAGCCGACCCCAATCCAAACAATCCCGTTTCAAATCAACGGCCACTCTGCACACCCTTGATAATCCCGACAAGTTCCACCAACCGAGTCGGATCCACATCGCTAACCGCAATCAAATCAAGATCCCCAACCCCCGCGTTCACCACTCTGAATCCCGAATGCTCAGACTGAAACTCCCCCACTCCCTCGCCGCCTCTTCTTTGCGCCACGAACACCGAAACCCGATGCCGCCCGATGTGGTAGAGCAGCTGAGCCACCGGCTGATTGTGCAGGTAACTCAAGTTTGCGCCGTCCAGCTTCGTATCGCTGGGCAGATTCTCCGGCAGATTGAAACTGAAAGGAAGCTTGCCCTGAAACCATGGTTTAACCGTATGCCGATCCGATGAGATCACCTGCGGATCCTGGCTCGCAGCAAGCGTAGCGATATGCAAATCACTGACCTCCGTGATCTGCGCACTCTGCGCTGCGGAAGCCTTTTCTGCCTGTCGGCCGCGATGCAGCAGACCAATCGTGCCCGAAAAGACCAGCAGCAGGAGCGCCGCCACGGCCCACCCTGCGAGCGCGGATCGTCTCACCGGCCGCGACGTCTGAGCATCGTGCGAGCGATCCCGGGAGGCTAGCAGCTTCAGTCGCTGCTCCAGACCGGGTGGCACTGCATACCTCTGTGCTGTCTTGGCAACGTTTGTCTTGAGCAGGGTCTGGACAAGCGCACTTGAGGTGCAGGCCGGGCAAACGGCAAGATGGTCATTCGTGATAGCCAGCTGGTCCGCGGAGAGCTCCCCATCCGCCAGGGCGTTGATCGTGACCTGGGAAAGATGATCCGTCATGCGCCCCACTCCCTGGACCGCGTGTTCTGCGCTTCTAACGTTCCCGAAGAGCAGTTCGGGCACGTGCGATGCGAGACATCACGGTGCCCATCGGAATCTCAAGCACGGCGGCAATTTCCTTATATTTCATCTCTTCCACGTCGCACAGCAAAATAACCTCGAGCAGCGGAGGAGCCAGTTTCTCCAGGGCGTCATTCAGCGCCGCACGATCCGCCAGGCGAATCAGGTTGATCTCCGGCGTTTGCCGGTCGATCGCGCCTTCAGGGTAAAGACCCGCGCCCGATTCGCGTTGTTCATCCAACTCTTCCTCCAGGGCTACGGTGCGGCGAGCGGCAAGGCCGGTGCGTGAAGTGAGATAGGTATTTCTTAAAATACGGAAAATCCAGGCTTTGAAGTTCGTATCTGGTTCGAAGCTTGCGAATCCGCGAAGTGCTTTCAAAAAACTCTCTTGGACTAAATCTTCCGCATCGGTTTGATTTCGCGTGAGCCAAAAAGCAACGTTGTAGAGCGACGGCAGCAATGGCAGCGCAAGGTCCTCAAACGTTGACGTTTGCGGACCCGTCTTCTGTGCCGCGCGCTTCCATGGCAACAGAGTCATCGAACAACATCAACCTTTCCGCTTCCTTCAAAGATGAAAACTGACATAGCTCAAGATTATTCCAGCCCGGCAAGGAATAAATCACGAGAGTGCGTATTTTTCCTCAGTGGAGGATCTACCGAGGAAAAATACGCACTCTGACCGGCGTTTGCGTGCGAACTAATATTTGTCCTTGGCGTCCGGCGGATAGCTCTCACCAAATTTATTCTGGTGGTGAGTCATGATGTCTCCGCTGGCCTGCAACTCAAAAGTGCCCAGCTGGGTGTTCGACGGAGAGACATCAACCACCCGGCTCAAAGCATTGAGGCGGTCCACCGGTACATTCTCCGCCCACACGTTAAGCCGATAACTTCCCGCCGGTACCCCGTGGATGGTGACGTTGCCCTCCGGCGTGGAAACTCCAAAGTACGGGGTGCTCAGCGAAATGACGACCGCCCCCATCTCCGGGTGAATATTGCAGAAGATGTAGGAAACACCATCGCGATCGAACCGGACCACGCGAGTGGTGTGGGCTTCGTAAAGGCCGAGATCAAAGCGCTTTCCGTTAAACAGTGAAAAAACATTGTGGTAGAACGGGTCGAGATTGGGGAAGTCTACACTGCTGCCGGTGCGAACAACCAGGATATGCGGGATAAACTGCTTATCCTTCTGTTCCAGCGTGTACTTTTGCGGCGCGCGCGGCGGTGCGGCGCCCTTTTCTTCGTGAGTGGGCGTAAGCCAGATGACTACGTCAGCCGAAGCATGCTGCGAGGAATGGCTTCCCGCCTCGGCCTTTCGTGACTTTGACGTGAGCTGAGAGGTCCAGAGTCTGTGCGCGGACGCACTGCGTGAGCGCGATAGTGCATAGCAGGATCTGGAGTCGGCATATGGATCGGGCTAGCTTCATATTCTTGCCGCTACTCACCTTCGCGCGACGGCTTGCGCAAATCAGAATTCGGTACCCTGCGGTCATGGTGAAAATGTTTGCGATGCTGGCAGAGCCTTCGTAGGGCCAGGTCTGGATCCTGCGATATTCCGGAGAGAGGATCAGATAGCTCTTCGGACGGTAGATCAGGTTCCCCACGAAGGAGCGGTTTTTTGCATTGAGCTGCGTGTCCGTGTCCGGCGGCAAATTGAATCCATCAAAGTTACTGGTGAACGCATCGTCCATGCCGAACGCAACGTTGGCCTGAAGGGTAAGCTGGGGATGAACTTCAACTGGCTCCACCCCCCAGCGGTGGCCACACCGTTGGTTCGGCTAAGGCCGGTGGTCGAATCGGTGCCGGTAAATACGTCTTTGTACGCTCCACCACCAAACCCTCCCAGCGCTCGGCCGCGATAGGCTTCGCCCGAGAGCTCAAACCATTTGAAGATCGGAACTTGCCAATCCGCCGTCGCCGCCCAGGAATGCACCTGGGTGGCGCTCGAGTAAAACTGGTTGGCGCCATAGCCGCCTACGCCGAGCACAAACGGGCGCGGGATGCCCTTTCGAGATCCGTCGGCACGATAAGAAAACCGGCCTTCGTAGCCCGGATGACGCGAAGCCTCGACCGGACTGTCAAGCTGCGTAGACTGTATAACCGGAAGCCGGCGGAATAATGAGGCCGCCCTCCAAACCAATCCTGCTTTTTTCCGTGAGAGGAACACGTTGCTCGACCTGAAGCTGCGGCGACCAGGTCCACAAGTTGCCGGAGCCGGCCAAGGCCAGGTATGCGCGACCGTCGCGTAAGAGGTCGGCGACAAAGGCGAGATAAGCGGCATGGTGTAGCCGGCTTGCGCGGTTGTTTTGTACCAATCCAGGCTAATCCAGCTTTGCCGCATGCGCACAACGCCCTCGGATGAACTGTAGCCGTAGCTGTTCGTAGAGACACCGCCGAAGAAATCGATGCTCACCTCCGCGGAACTGCGGCCGCCCGCAATCCTGGGACCAGTAGCATCCAGCGAGAGCAGTGTCTGCTGCAGTGTCGCGCCGGAGCTGCCATGGGATGCCCCCGGAAAACGGGGTAGCGCAAATGTGGGAAGATCCGTGTTGTCCACGACGCCGGCATTGGAAAACGCGTTGAACAGGATAAGCCCGCTCAGCCGCAAAGGATATTTTGAAAAGGTTTCTACTTTGGTTTGATCATGTTGTTTGATTTCCGCCTGCATCGCGTCCGCCTGCTCGTGCAAAGCATTCAACTCATCGGCCCGCGGGGGCGCGCCACTGGCATCCTGCGGTTCCGCGGATGTGGCTTCAGGCGCCGGAGCCGAGGTTTGTGCGCGAAGACTATCCAGCTGCGAGTGCAGGGCTCTGGATTTCCGCGCGCGACTTCTCCAGCATCTTCTCCGTCTGGCTGAGTGCTTCATTCAACTCATCGAGCTTGGCTTCGATCGCGGCCACACGTTGTTGATCGGCAGAGTTTGCATCCTCAGCCACAGCCGGTATGGACGACACAATCAGACCAAAGGCCGGGAGGAAAAGCGCATAGACGCCGATATCCTGCGCATGTAGATAGCCGACCTGAAAATCGCCTCATAGCAGCTCCTTGTTTCTGATGCCTGGCTTTGGGGTCCCGGCGGATCTTTCTTCTTACTCCTGAAACGTGTTGACCTTGACCGACTCCGCCTGCGTGTGTCCGAACGCTTCCAACGCCTGCTTGTAGAGCAGGATGCAGAAAACCGTCTCTCCAGGCACGGATTTTTCCAGTCGCACTTCACCGCCATGCTCTTGAGCGATGTGTTGCGCGAGCGTAAGCCCAAGGCCTACGCCGTTTTCCTTGCCGGCGCTCACGAAGGGCTGGAAAAGTGTTTCCCGGATGGAGTCCGCTACACCTGGGCCGGAATCACAAATACTGATCTCAATCTTGTCATCGTCTTCCCATAGCTTCACCGCCACTTTGGGGGCGCCGGCGCCTTTCTTGGCGAATTGACAGGCGTTGAGAAGCAAGTTGTAAATTGCCCGCGCCAGCTTCTTGCTATCGATCCAGGCATAGATAGATCCCGAAGTTTGCGAAACGATCTGTACCTCACGGCAATCGGGGTGCTGGCGTACGGTTTGGATGGTGCGCTCGATCAAACCATCCACCTGTTCGCGGCGCAGATGCAGCATCTGGCCCGTCTGGCTGAAGAGAAGCAGCGATTCGATCAGGTCCGTCATGCTTTGCACTGCTTCCTGAACCTCAAGATGCAGTTCAGCGCGCTCCTCGGCGCCGGTCTGGGGAAGGCTCATGAATTCGGCATTGGCGTAGATAGCGGAGAGATGATGGCGGAGATCGTGCGAAACCGAGCTCGCCATCCTCCCAATGGTGGCCAGACGATCCGACTCGAGCAGCTCCCGGTGCGTGCGTTTGAGTTCACCGCGCATCCTGTCGAAAGCAAGCGCGAGTTCGCGAACCTCTGCCGCACCATCCACGCTGAGCTCGTAATCAAAATCACCCTGGCCAAGCGCACGGCTGCCTGCCACCAGCGTTTCCAGCGGGCGCGTCACACTGCGGGAGATGGCAACCGCCAACAATGCCCCCAGCAGCAATGTGGCCACGCCCAAGGCCAGAATCCATCGATTCACCCGGCGGAGATATTCGCTGGCCCGGTCGTACGACTTGAGCACTACGATCTGAATCTTTGCCTGCCCAGCGGTGGGAAGATTCGCAACCGCCGCGATATACGCTTCCCCGCCCAGCTGCATCTTGCGTGGCCCAGTGCTCTGTGCGTCGAGATTCGGGCTCTGCCGCTGAAGATCATCCAATCGAGAAGTCGGCAGCGTGGTGGCCGCAACTTGCCCGTTCACCAGAAAAGTGACGTCCGCGGCAGCAGCCTCGCTGACCTCGCTGGCAACCTTACGGTCAATCGCGTAGCCGATGATCACGTAGCCAAGGTAGGAGCCGTTCTGCGGCGGCCCGAAATAAAGCGGCTGGATCGATACCTCGTAAAGACTTTGCCCGAAGGCGATCATGCATGCCTCTTCGGCGGAGCTCATGCACGCTTGCAGCCCTCGTTTAACCGAGTCATCACTAAGCTTCGGGCCGCGGTTGGAATAGGTGAACAGTTTTCCGCTCATGGACGTGAGAGCGAAAAAGTCGCTACCGCTGTCGGCCCAAAACACCCCGCTGCCATCCTGGATCGTATAGGCATCCTGGGTTGACATCAGGTTCTTCAGGCTGGGCAAATCGGCCAGCAGCGCTGCCTCGCGGTTCAGCATCCGATTGCTTTGATTCGCCTGGTTGCGAAACGTATCGAGCGAGTGCTCCAGGTCCGCCTGCAGACTCTTGCTGATTTCCTGTTGGACGGTGACGCGGATGATGAAAAGACAAGTGACCGTAAGTCCCAGCGAAACCGCCAGGAGAGATACCATCAATGTCGTTCGCATCCGCCACTGTTTCATGAATCAACGATCTCTTTCACGACGCCGGTTGCGTTATACCTGCGGCACGAATTTGTATCCGATTCCATGAACGGTGCGGAAGTGAACAGGGTTAGCCGGATCGGCTTCGAGTTTCTGACGAAGCTTGAGAATCTGGTTGTCGACGGTGCGGGTTGTAAGGTGGAAACTCATGCCCCACACATCGTTCAGTAACTCTTCACGCGCAATCGCTCGCCCCGGATTATCCAGGAAGTAGCGGAGAAGTTTAAATTCGTGTGCGGTCAACGGCACCAGGGTTCCTGCCCGGTAGGTCTCCATTTTGAGAAAGTCAACGGAGACATCACCGAAGCCCGCAGGCAAATCCTTCGTCTTCTTTTGTGTCCGCCGGATCGCGGCCTGAACGCGGGCAAGAAGTTCGCGCGGGCTGAAGGGCTTGGTCATATAGTCATCCGCGCCCGTCTCCAGCAGCAGAACCTTGTCCGCCACTTCAGAAACGGCGCTGAGCACGATCACCGGGATGTCGGAACACCAGGCCTTGATTTCCTTGCAAACCGTTCGGCCGGAGAGCCCGGGAAGCATCAGGTCGAGAACCACGGTGACCGGACGCAGGTTCTTACAAGCGGCGAGTCCAGCGGGCCCCTCGCCTTCGATGTGAACCTCATATCCCTCTGCAGTGAATTGTCGTCGTAGTGCGCGCTGAATTCTTGGGTCGTCTTCGATAACTAAAATCAAGCTCATACTCACTCCCCGGCGCAAGACCTGTTCCAGGCCAATTATCCGGCAAAAACCCTTTCTCTACAGTGTCCATCAGGAAGCAGCCAATTGAACAACGAAAAGTCAAAATGACAAAGAAGTGACATTTTTACCTGGGAAAAACGGTCAAATTTTCCAGGTCGTTTGAAGCAACAGGAACAGTGGCGAACGAGTGTGACAGCCTTCCGAACAGCCCGGTTGCCGTCAGTGCTAGCCCCGCAATCGCAAGTAACACCGTAGAGTAACCAAAGCGGACGATGGCTGCTCCTACAGTGGCCGAGGCGACCGCTTGGCAGGCAGAAGTCACAAAGAAGGTAGAAGCCGAGGCACTGCTGCGTTGGCTCAGAGGAATCCTGTCCATCAGCAAACTAAAAATGCCCGGTTCGTTCATGTACTGGACCGCCATATAAGCCGCGTACACCCATGTGGCGCGCGCAGCACTATGGGTCCCTGGCTGAATCGAGGCCAGAGCTGCGAGCGTGGCGGCTGTTGCGAGCTGGGTCAGAATAACGCCCTTGACCAGTCCCGTGCGTCGGAACAGCAGGGGAGCGCAAAGCACGGCGAGAAACTGGACCAGCTGCGCCAGCGAGAAAACGAACCCCATCTTTTGTAGCGACAGCCCCATGTGGTGGACGAAATAGACATTGGCAAAGGGTGGGAAGGCGCCGGTCACCAGGGCCCAGACCGCCATGGCCGGCAGAAATCGCCGCAAAAAGGGGCTAGAAAGCCTGGAAACCCGAGTCCGTGGAACCGCTCCCGGCAACTTCAAGCTGAGTAGCGGAATGATTGAAACAGCTGCCGCGCCGCAGGCAAACTCGAGCGTCAATCGGCTGGCCTGTATCGCCGTGAGTGCGTGCGGAAGAAGCCGGAACCAGCCCGGCAATTGGCCGGCAACCAGTGCGCCGAATGCGGCAACACCGATGCCTGAAGAGAAGACGAGACTGAACGCAAACGGCCGCTCCGGCTCTTGCGTAAGGCTGGCGACGGTCGGAGAGAGACACACCGCCCAGGAGCACATGGTCATGCCGGTCAGGATCGCGAGGCCGAACTGCGCGGGCTGGGCAAGGAACCAGATCCGAAGCAGGGAAAAGACCACGGTGCACAGCAGACCGCTCACCAGCGTGCGGCGGATGCCGAAGCGTTCGGCGCAAATCCCGGCCGGAATGGTCCCCAGTATGCTGCCGAACGCCACGAAGCCGCTAATCAGGCCGATGGGCCGTTCGTTAAGGTGGAAGCTGAGCAGATAAATGTTAAAGAGAAAGAAGTAAATCGAGAAACCAAAGCTGAAGAACACCGAGGCGCAGAAGAAAAGCCAGAACTGTCCCCGGGGTGCCTTAGCGGACAACCGGCGGGTCCACTCAAAGAAATTCCAGGTCATCTGGGCTTGCCGGGATCGCCGGCCAGCAAATCGAGGCAGTCGATCGCCTGCTGAAGATCCTGGTAACGAAGTTCATAAACATCGGCGGCGGAAATTTTCTTGAGCGCCTCCGCCTGCCGTTCTTGAATCCTGCCCGGGAGCTGCAGATATTGCTGAAAGTACTGCTGCGCTGCCTCTTTGGGCAGTGATCGCAGGTCGGCGTGAGCCGTTCTCACCCTCTTGAGAAAAATGATGTGATGAACCAGCGTCTCGTCCGCGGTCACGATCCCAGGCAGCTCGGCAGTGGGTACCTCGATTGAAGGTTTGCCTTCGGCCCGCGGGGTGATCCCACGGTCCCGGATCTCAGGAAAGAGATCCCTCGCGGAAGGTCGAAAGCGTAGCTGATGCGAATTGCCGACCACCCGCAGCTCATCGGCATGGTGCTTGAGATAGGTAGAGTCGTCTGAGGTAAAGGTCCACCCGCTGCGCGCACACGCGTAAGCCAGTGTCGATTTCCCCGCGCCCGACTCGCCGCAAAGCAATAGGCCGCGCCCGTGCCGGCTGACGCAGGCAGCGTGGACGGGAGTCGCATAGAAGGTAGAGATGAGGAGAAGAGCAACCGCCTCAATAAAGTGGTAGCGCGCATAAGCGCGGTCCCATAGTGCGTCTTCTGTGAGCCACGCGAATGCGAAACCAGTCTTGAGATCGCAAACCGCCTGGTTGTGCCCATCCGCCACAATGGAGATCAAATGCTGCTGGCCGCGAACCACGGGCGCGGGAGGCAAGTTTCGCGAACTGCCCGCTGTCACTCCAATCCGAAGCTGCAACAGTGGGCCGCCATCCCGTTGTTTCGACCGTCCCCAACTCTCGTTGGCCGCGTCCAAAACGGCTTGGCTATTGGTGATGATCTCGAACGCGAAGCCAAGCGGATAGAACACCGCCCGCAGTGGCAAGGGAACCTTGCACAAAATGGGATCTTCAACAAACGAACTGATTGTTTCTTTCTGCGGAGTCTCGGGCGCCACCGTTTCCGCCTCTCTTAGCAATGCTGGATAACTGCGGAACGCCCGCGGCACGGGAAAATCTATCAATTTGTCCATGGCTGAAATTGAAGTACCTCGATTTTTTCGATGGCCCAGGCAATCAGAACTTTGTTCTGCGGATTTGACTCCTGCAGTCTGCGCAGAAGTGGCAGAGATGCGCGGTCGCCCTGCCAGCCGAGTATGCGGATGATTCGTGGCTGGGAAGCCAGGTCGCTCAGCGGAAGCGCTTGCCGCAACTCGGGCAGAACAGAGGGGCCGGCTTTCACCAGCACCCATTCGGCGCGATCAGCGACTTCGACGTTCGTGGAGCGAAGCGCTTGAATCGCAACCGCGGGATCGGCGCCGATCCGGTCCCACAGTTGATAGCCGGCAACCAACGCGGTCACCTGGGAATAGTCGACAACGGGGCGAAATGCCTGGCCTGCCAGCGTTCGAAGAGCATCCTCCGGCGGCAGCGATTCCAGCGCCTGAATCAGTTTCATCTGCTCGCGGTAGGCTTCGACGATCGGCCGAATTTGCTCCGGAGTGAGCTTGTGGTTGCCGCTGCGAACCTGGTCTTCATGTTGCTGGGCGGCCTTGTCTTCCTCGCGATGGAGAAGATCCATCACCGCACTTGCGGCCACCCGAGGTTGATGGCGGACGAGAGCCAGTGCAGCCGCTCCGCGTACCGCGGGTTCGCTGTTATCCAGGAAGGGAAGTAGCGCTTCCGCGGGCACCTCACCCGGGCACCGGCTGAGGGCAAGCAGAGCTTCTTTCAAAACCTCGGGATCTTCGTCGTGCAACAAGCTGAGAAGAGACCCGGTAGCGGGAGCGCCCGAGATGCCGATGGCCCACGCCGCATTCTGGCGCGCTGTCTTCTCCGGTGAAGAGAGAGCGTCGATGTAAACCTGCGTAGGCGGCGCCGGACGGCTGATAACCAGGGCGACGGCTGCCGCGCGTGAGATTCGATTCTCGGGATCGTGTAGCCAGCGAAGGAAAAGCTCCTGGGTAGGAAACCCGGTGTAGCGGGACAACTCGCGAATGGCCGCCAGTCGTGTCTCGACGGAACCAGCTGATGCGATGCGCGCGAGCTCTGCCAACTTCGCTTCCACCGGGCGCCCGGCGGCATCGGCTCCGAGCCGTGGATAGTCGACGTTGAGCGCGTCGACGCCCGCGGCCACTGCCTCGCGCATCGAGGTGATATCCATCGCGTGCGCGTTTTCTGAGAAGTTAGCCACCACGAATTTTCCCTGCCGCTGCAGTGCCGATACTTCGGCCGCACTGCACCCGGGCTCGACATAGGCCACAGCGTCTTGATTGGCTCCGGGATGGAGAGATCGAACATCTTCCCATTCCCCACCGAAGACAACCCGTTCCAGCATCCCTTCCCGTTGCAGTATCTCCAGCAGCAGCGGCGCGATGCCTCTGGTCTTGATATCAAGGTACAGGCCAAACCCTTGCTCGCGGGCAACCCGAACCGCGTCTTCAAATCGCGCAATCCGCATGCCCCTGAAGCGGTCGCCCATCCAGGCCCCGCTATCGAGCAACTGCAGTTCGTCGAAAGATGTCAACTCGACATTCCCCATTCCGCTGGTGAGTCGTTCCAGAAAGTCGTCGTGATTCAGAATGAGTTCTCCATCGAGTGTCTTTCTGATGTCGATCTCAACAATGTTGCAACCCATGCGTCCCGCGAGTGACAGCGACTCCAGGGTGTTCTCCGGCATGTCGCGATTCGCCGTGCGATGGCAAATAAGCTGCACCTTGCCACGCTGCAGAATTCCCGCATGGGCCAACGAAATTGCGGGCACAAGGAGCATAAAGACTAGACGCGCAAGGTGTCGTGCATGATCACACTGCATACGAAAGATCGAACCAAATAATCTTCTGATAAACCGAGTCTAGGCAAAGCCGGAAGCCGGGTTGTCACCGAATTGTCCCTCTTTAGTCATGATTTCCAGATATCAGCCAGCCAGCGTTAAATGGAAAGACGGGTGCCCCACGTTCGCCAAGGCGTACGTGGGACGAAAACGATGGGCGAAGCCCAACAATCGCTTTCTCCACATCGACTGACAGATTCTTTTTCTGTCCCGGGACTTTTTCGCACAATCCAGGAGCTTGTGTTCATTCCAACCAGTCCCGTCAGGGACGGCTGAATCTCAATACAGCCCTCAGATGGTCATCATGCCTATTCGTTGCACCAGCTATTTCGGTTATCCCCACGAAGTGTCATCCCGACCGGAGCGTACCCGGATTTCCTGCCACGCTGCCTTGGAGAAAACCACGTGTGCGCCCTTCCGTAAGGAAGGGCGCATGAGGTGTACCAGCGCCACCAAGTTCCACAGGAAATCCGGGGTAGCGCAGTGGAGGGACCTGCTGTTTCTCTGACCCTCACTGCCGTCCTGTCCCGGCACTTGTTCGCGGAATTGTGATGTCCGCATAGCCCCTGGCTGGTCATGTGTTCATTTCAACGAGTCTCGAAGGGACGTCTGGAATCGACCCGCACAACCTACTCAACAAACCGCCGTCTACAAATAGCGGTAAACCAAAGCGCACGCCCACAATCACTTCCATAAATCAGCGTTTTGGAATCCCCCATCCAAGCCGTCGCAATCTCATTACAGGGAGCCGTTGTAAGCCGGCGCTCCGCCCCCGTACCCAACTCGCGCAAGAAAAGATTCCAATTCCCCGACCGAAACCCGCTATACGCCAGCCACCGCCCATCCGGGGAAATCGCCGGATACCGCGCCTCCCCAACCGGAATAATCTCCAACTGATCCACACCTCTGACCCTATAAAGCCGGGATTCTCCCTTCTCTCGTGTTGCCGAAACAATAATCATTCCGCTGGGCGAACTGGCAATCTCTTCAACATTCCAGGGGGAACCTGCGCCCGTGAGTTGCCGTTCCCCTTCCAGCGGATCAGCCAGATCCCGGACGAAGAGCCGTTTCCGGCCATTCATCTCGCGCAGAAAAGCGAGCTGTGTTCCGCCTGCCACCAGCGCGGGTGATTCGGCGTCGAGAATCGACGAACGAGAGTTGGGGGAAGCCTCGAGCACAGAATGGATCCCCACTGTTTCCGTCCACACCTGATCGCCATCCGCAGTAAACGCCAGCTCATCGTTAGATCCCTCGCCTGCATAACCAGAAATCGTAACCCGCCGATATCCAGCCGGCACCAGCGCGATGTATTGGATCTCGTGAGCCGCCATAACCGGTTGCGTTGCTAAGAACACCTGCTGCCCGATAGAAAGTCGATAGAGGTAGTCATCAAATAAACCCCGCTGGTGCGCCAGGCCGCCAACAATGCTGATGAAGAGAGCCACGGCCCCCCCGGCAAGCCACCACCGTTGCTCGTGAACGCGCACCGCGGCCCCGCCATTCTTAATTAGATAGAGAGCCACTGCTGTCAGCAGCATCAGAGCATACAAACGCTTTACATGCAGCAGAGCCCCCCATCCATCCACCGGCGCAGTGTTCCACCCCGGATACCCCACCGCGAGGTACAGTCCAATCACCACCACCAGCAGACCCCAACGCCGCTCCCGCACGACCTGTCCACAAAGAACGCAAACCGGCAGAATCAGGACGGTGAAGTGGTAGGAGGCCGGCAACGGGGTAAGCGTGAGCGTCGCCAGCAGCAGTGCCGACCACTCCAGCGCAATGCGGCCCGGCGACGACGCGCGCCTGTCAATCCAGAGAACAGCGGGTGCCAGCAAAGCCAGTTGCAACGTGGGGTGAAGAACTGCAAGAAGCCATGGAGCACGCAACGCGGGGTGAGCATTCAATTGCGGCTCGAAGATAAAAAGCCGGTGAAGCAGAGTCGAAAGAGACGAACTGGCAAGGTTATAAGGGTCGAGAACCTCACCGCGCATCGTCCAGGGCAGCACCTGAAGCAAATAAGTGCGATGAAGACTCCAGCCAAAAACCAAAACAGAAACCAGGACACAAAGAATGCCGGTAAGCACACACGCACCAACCGCCGCCCAATTCTTCTTCCGCATAAAGTGCAGCGTCAAGATGACGGGAAAGATCTTGACCGCGACACCAAGGGCAACCAGCGATCCGGCCAGGTAATTCCGCCGCCGCTGAGCCGCCCAGAACGCAGCGGTCAAAATGCCCAGCAGAACAATATAGTACTGCCCATAGAGAAGGTTGCGGTGCAGCGGGAAGCACAACCCGAAAAGGCATCCTATTTGCAACAACGATAGGCCGGTAATAGACCTCATCATCCAAGCAATCGGAAAAAGAAGCAGGAGATTGAAGATCAGCCACGCATGTTTAGCAGCCAGAGGCGGCAAGCCTGTCAAAGGCCAAATCGCCAGAGTAGAAAAAGGCGTGATCGGAACCAATCCAACAATTCGCTGGTCAATCGCGCGGTGGTCCTTTTCCCGCTGCAGCCAGATCCACTCATAGGCGCGTGACGGGTCGACTCCCTCGCGGGTCACCCTCGCAGCCAGGTAATAATTAGGGAAATCCGTATTGAGCGAGCGCCAGGCATGCGGCAGCGTGTGGCCAAAGAGATAGACTCCCAACAGCACCAGCACAACACCCTCGACAATACGTCTAGGCACTAGCATTCTCGCGCGCAGTCTGGTGCAGCAGCAGGCAGACGCGCAATGCCTGTCGCTCGTCCAGATAATGCAACCACGAGTGTTTTGGGTCCTGCAGAAGACAGCCGAGCAGCAGCTGCTTCTCTCGCGTGTCCAGCGCGCCGCCATGGACGACGTCAAATTTCAAATCTTCGCTCTGATCGTTCAAGATCCACTTCCTTCCAGGTTACGGGCCAAACCAACATGGCTGACGGTTTCTATCAGGGGACTGGTATGGCACAGCTCGCTATAAAGTTGAAAATAGGCTTTTGCGATGCGCTCACTAGAGTAGCGATCGACGGTTGGCGTGCGGAACCTCAGCGTGGTCAGCGCCTCACGGGTTGCGCGGACGAAGGCGTCTTCCGCGGATGCCCCCAACGGGACATAGTGACAATACGATCCGCCGACTTCGCGGAACGCCGGGATATCAGAGCAGACGACCCGGCAGTGGTGAAACATTGCCTCCACGATGGGCAGCCCAAAGCCCTCGATGAGGGACGGTGCCAGCAGCAGTTCGCAATGCTTATAGCACCATTCCAGCTCGGCGTCCGAAATCCCTCGTAGGAAAACGATGTGACGCTCCAGGTTAAGCTCCTGGATAGCACGATGAATGTTTGCCGTCTCCGGTCCTTCGATTCCGATCACGACCATCAGGGCCGCCGGATTGATCACTTTCTCGAGCAGCAGGCGACGAAATACCTGCAAAGCAAGAACGATGTTTTTGTTCCGGCGGTGCTGGGCGACGCAGAGCAGAAACGGTTGACCAAACCATGCCGGTATGGGGCTGGTGGCAGCGGCAGGTGGCCCAGGATCGACGCAGTTGTAAATGGTGACTGCCTTGCGGCCGGCGAGTCCGGGAGCGTAAAGCGAGAGACGCTTGGATGTGGTTTCTGAAACACACGTAATCCGGTCAGCCGCCCGCAGCGACTGCTGCAAGATAAAGCGGTTGAAAAGGACCTTGGGAAAACCGAAGTTCGAGGGAATGTCGTACACGTAGAGGTCATGCAGGGTAACGACGGCCGGGCAGCCGAGCGCCCGCCGATGGATCGGCGCCGGGTAGGCAAAGTGAACGATATCCGCCTTTAGCCGCCGCACCATGGCAGGCAGCTGGTTGTAATACCAGAGATTGACGCTGAAGGGATCCTCGCCTATGGATGTCTCGTGAAGGTGGAGTCTGGCGTCGTTATGGGGCAAGGCTGCATCCATGGCGCCCCACTGGCGATCCGCGGCGATCACATGAACTGAGGTGACACCGGCACGGGTAAGCAGGCATCGCGCCAGGTTAGCGGCATGACGTGTGATGCCCGAGAGATGTCCGTATAAGCCGGCAACTACGATGACAATGTTCATGATTGGCCGTCCTTTGTCGGCGTGCTGAGCTCAGCGAGTTGAACAGTTGCAGGTTGAGGCATGCTCAACAGCGAGCTGATTAGAAAAATCGACCAAAACGGCAGAGTAAGTTCGAATCGGTCGGTGTCACCAAGGCCGCGTATTGCTATGAAGAGAAGGAGCCCGAGAAACAGCGCCTTGTGAGAAGACCGGGGCAGACGATGGAGTTGTAGATATAAACTGCCGTAAACCACGACGAACAGCAGTAGCCCAACAATCCCGTAGCTATAAAACAGCTGCAGTAATTCATTGTGGGCATGCCAGGGTTCAAAGTCGCCAAAGGCCGGAACTACATTCCGGAAAGAGTGGAATCCGTGCCCAATCCACGGCTTTTCCAGTGATTGTTCAAAGACATAGTCCCAGATCCCAACCCGGCCCGTCAGCGTCTCCGCCTCGTTTCCAGTGGTGGTATACACCTCGAAATAGGCTTGTATCAGCCTCCAGAAAGCGGCCACCACCAGGCCGGAACTAACCAGGATCGCGAGCAGTTTGCGCCGGCTGATTGCACGGTCGCGCATGAGCAAAAACGCCTCGGCGACAACAAATGCAACAATCGTGGTCTTGCTCAATGTGCGCAACAGGGTGATGGCAAGCAAGATTGCGGCAAAGTTCCATTGCCGCTCGGAGCGGCTGAGGTACTGGGCGAAAAAGACGCCGAATGCACAGATAAGGGCAATGGCATTGGGACTGAAGAAGTCGTCATTCCCCGGGCGCAAGTCAGGCATCGTGGGCGATAGCCATGTGATCAGTGCGATGACGCCTGCTCCCCAGACATAACCCTTCATGAGCGAAGACGACATGAGGCCAACCGGCCCGGTGCGCAACAACAACACCACCATGGCCAGGTCAGCGGCCACGCCACACCAATAAGCAAAAGCGACGGGCACCGAGACGGTCGCGCTCCAAACAAAACTGCAAAGGGCGAACAACAGAAACGCGGCCGCCGGACGAAACGCCGGTACCTTCAACGTGGAACGCAAAGTGTTTACCGCCGGCCCCATCGAATGGAACAGAACCACTGCGAATACGAAAAAATTCAGCCCGACACTGAAAGCAGCGCCCGCACGCGGGCTCGATTGAAAGAAGAGGTATTCGGTGCTATACCGCAGGGCAAAATAAAACCCGACGGAGGCAGCCATCAGGCTTCCGGGTTGCCTCCGGATTTCGACCATGTCGGCGATGACGACGCTGCTGCTCATACGTCCTCACAGACTGGGCGAATGTCTGGCGGCGACAATAAAGGCGCCCGCGCGCCCCCCAGCGCACGGGCGAGCGGGGCGTACATGAGTAAGGCAACGAGGCCGTAGCAAAGCCGCGCCATAGCAATTCCATGAACGCCCTGCAAAGGTAGGAGCCAGGCCATGAGGAGCAGCATGGCCAAGCCTCCGGAAAGATTGAGTGCTGTGACCACTTGGACATGGCCAAGCGCCAGCAGCGAGTAGTAAGCGGTGACGCTCAGCCCCAGTAAGGCGAAACTCCAGGCAATCGGACCCAATATTCCCGCCGCACTCTGTGCAACCGATGGGCCCACCCAGGCATAAAGGACCGCACGGCCGAAAAGCAGCAGCACACCGGTCCCGATAGCCACAATCACAAAATTGACGGCGAACGCAGCCAGGATGGATTTCCTGATCGCCGCTCGCGGAGAGAGCGCATTCCGCCCCGAAAGATAAGGAAAGAGAAAATGAAGGCCGGAGGAAGCGATTCCATAAATCGGCTGGGCCATTTGCACGCACAGCGCATAGGCCGTAACCGTAGTCGCACCGAGAGAAACGCCCAGGATCAGCCGGTCCGCCTGGGTAAAGATCACGCTCGAAACCGCAAGCACCCAACTAAACGCCCCAAATCCAAACAGGGCCGATGTCGCGTCGCGATCGAATGCCGGCAAGAGCGAAGCCGCTCCCATATATTGCTGCAGGCGGATAAGCTGGGCAGCGGTTGCAAGAACCATGATGACGGCGGTCGCTTCCATGATCGCGGCGACGCCAAACCCGCGCAGGCTAAGCAGCACGGCAACTACCACCGTGATAATCCTGCCCAGAAGACTAATGCGGATCGCCGCCCCGTATCGTTCGAAAGCCCTCTGCGTGCTGACGCAAACGCTTTCGACCGCTCGCACCACCATCAGAACGCTGGCAATGCGCAGACCGAGCAGGCAGGCTGCTCGCAGATCGCCTGCCTCACCCACCAGGTGGCCGACTGCGTACGGCACCAGGATCCACGAGAGGATCGCAAGCGCCGTGCCCAGCAGCAGGTTGATGCCGAGCATGCTCCGAACCGCGCGCAGCAGGATGTTTGCATCGCCCTGGCTTCTGGCGCTCGCGATGTATTGAATGTTGGCATCGCCAAAACCCGAAGCAATGATGGCGCCGGTGTTCAGCGCTGCCGTGGTCACGATCCAGATTCCGTACTGCGCCACCCCCAGGTGTTTCAACAAGCTCGGGGCAGAGACAAGCATGGCAACGGGATAGGCCGCGTAGTCCAGAACTCCATAGGCTGCGTTGGAAAAATGGGCTCTCATTCCACACCCATCCTTCGCTGCAGGCGGCGCTCCAGCTTGCCACGCAAGTTGTCGTTGATCTCCTGAGCCAGTATCTTCTTCGGATCGTTCGGGCTCACGTGATCCCACATGGAACCAAGAACAATGTGGAAAGACGTAGCTGCCAGGGCAAGCATGGTCAGCAGAAGCATCATCAGCAAACGCGGAGGAAAGGACTTCTTCTCAGCCACCAGCGGCTGGTCGATCACCGCAACCACCGGTGTGTCTTTCGCTTCCTCAATGTGCGCAATTTCATATTGCTGAGACAGCAATTCAAAAACCGTCTCCTCAATCCGCACCCGCCGGTAGAGATCCGCATAGGGAACAGCAAGGCGCGGGATCTGCCGCAGCGATGGGTATAGCTCATTGCTTTCTCCGCTGCTGCTCTTGTCGGAGTCGTCTGACGAAGCACTGCCGCTCATCTTCCCCAGCTCGCTTTTCAAGACTCCGATTCGTGCCCGGGCGGCACGCACCCGCACATTGCCATCGCCGTAAATCTGCTGCAGTGAATCCAGCTCCGACTGGCCAACGATCAGCTCGCCCTGCAGCCTCGCCGCTGCGTCGACCATCGCATGGGTCTGCTCCTTGATGTCGAGTGTGACGTTGCTGCTGGAAAACTGACCGAGAGCTTTCTCCGCGCTGTGCAATTCGGCTTGCACGCTCACCAGGCGCTTCTCAATGAACTCACGTTCCCGGCGTGCGGAAGAAGTGTTCGCCAAGGTGAGCGTGCGATTCAGCTCCTCGAGATAGGCCTGCGTGATTGCCTGTGCCCGCCGCGGATCGGTATCGCTGAAAGTAATGGTGATGACTCCGCTCTTCTTGTCGTCAACCACCGTCGTATGACGGGCAAGATACTTGACCGTGTCGATGCGATAACGCTTCTTGTAAACGTGTTGCAGGTTGAAGCGGTCAATTACGTGGTCGGCGACGGTGCGGCTGTGCAGCAGATCGATGAACAGAGCAGTCGAGGTTCTCCCGCCCCCCAGCAGGCCGGCGAGACTACCGAGTCCAGACAATCCACCCACCGAATGGCCGGCGAGTGCCGCGAGCATAGCTGCGCCCGACGACGGCTGCTCCGGCGGCATCAAACGGGCCACCGACTCATAACGCTTGGGAATAAGGAAAGCGATGGCCCCGCTCAGAACCAGAGCCACGGCGGCCACCCTGGCCAGCCTGCGTCGATGGTCCCAAAGCAGGTTGGCATTCCTTAGCCAGTTAGGCATGGTTTGCGTCTTGCTTGTAAAAAGTTCGGTTGTGGCCATTAGTTGTCTCCTGCTTTCGGCCGATATGAGAGCTGGATCGTCGCGGTCACATTGTTTTTTTGAGAGTCCGCAAGCAGCGGAAATCGCCACCGCTCTTGTTGCACGGCTGCACCTACCCGCCAATGTGGGCTAAGAGCAAGATCCGCGTTGACCCCCAGGTCACGCAGATCGCCCCCGCGGAGAAAGGCGGAACTGGCGTTTTGCTGGCGGGCGTGCGCCTGCACGGAACTTCGCGGAGAGATCCACCAGGTGCTCCACAGCTGGTATCCGTTGGACTCCCGTCCTATCCAGTTGCCCAGAAGTTGCCGATCATTCGTATAGCCGCTGAGGTAATGCACATTGAAGTAATAGAACCCTGGAAAAGATCGACGGGGCGTCAGATATCCCTCCCCGCGAAAGTCCACATGCGGAAGGTGCGGCAGGTGAGCAAGATAAAATCCTGGCGACCACGCGCTATGTGTAGGGAAGGCAAGAGGAAAGAGCTCGTCGTCGGTGAAGGTGTCCACATAAACCTTCAGCAAGTCGTGCGTCTTCGGAATGGTGTATTGGGCGTCAACGTCAACCCGGCGATCGCCCGGATCGTTGGCGCTGGTGGTGTTGCCGGTAGAAAATAAGCTGCGCAAAAAACTCTTTGTGGTGAAAGCAGCGCCAGCGCCGGCGAAGATGGTTGTGCGAGAGACGCTGAATTCCAGATCGGGGCTGGGCTTAAAAGAAAATTTCTGGCCGTTGATAAACGGCTGGTCACCGAGAGAAACTCCAGACTGCCCAAACGTCTCGCTTCCCACATGAGTGAATTGCTGACCGGAAAGACGTCCCAGAAAAAACTGCATGCGAAACGGGCCAAGCAAGCGGCCAAAACTGGGCAGTTCGACGGGAGACACGCGATCATAGCGAAGCATGGTGATCGGCTCAGCATTGTTGCTGAACAGCAGCGGCCCTCCTTGGCCTGGCCCCCACCACAACGCTTGCTTTCCAAACGAGAGCTGGCTGTTGTGAAACGTGTAAGAGACGTAGCCTTCCAGAATCCGTCCCCGCACGAATCCGGAGTCAGGCCCGGCCGCTGCGGTCGGAGTAAAGTCCGCTGCCGCGATTGCAGCGTCAGCCGACGACGGCGTCACCGGCCCCGGCACGGTTCGTTGCAACTCGACTCGCAGGTAACCCGCGAAGGGGCCTGAAGCCGCATGCCCCGAAATCCCCGTGTAGATATTCGCTCCCTGGCCGTAGGGTCGCCCATAATCGTTGGTCAGGGTTTGGGCAAAGTGATAGCCGTCGGTCAACGGAGTGCCGGCGATAGCAGTGCTGCGCCAGTCGATCGAGTCGATCGCAGCCTGGCGATTACACTCCCCGTCCCGTTGCCGTAGCTCCGCTCTGAACTCACGCGCCAGATCCCTTATCAACAAATTCACCTGTTCGTCGGGCACTTCTTCAGGATCGAGATGCTCAGCCTGCTGTTCCTGGGCTTCGGCGACCAGCCGCGCGCTCTCCATACGAGTCCAGGGGCGCAGTCCGGCGAACGCGGTCTGAACATAGCCGGCCAGTGCCAACCTCTCGATCGCGGGATAAATCCAGCTTTCGATCGGCACGTAGGTCGACGCCATGTTGGATGAGTCGCAGCCCGCGTTTCCTTCTCCTGGTAGCTGTGCCTGGGCGTACCGAGTGAACATAAGTAGCGCCAACGGAAGCATCAGTGAACTTCGCATCGTGAACCTAAAACACCCCGGCAACGGCAGCCGTGAACGCAATGGAGGAAGATATCTGCGCAACTGTCAGCAGATTTTTCCAGAACAGAGACCCGCCGATAATCTTCTGCGGAACGACAATCACGTCGCCCGGATCGAGGCGTGTGGAGAGAACGTTCGTGCCATACCATTCGCCGGATCGTCTTCCAATGACCGAACCATTTGCGCGGATGACGAAGACCTCTTTGCGATTGGCAACATCGTTGGTTCCACCCGCGCGCCGCAGATACCAGCTCGCCTCTTTGCCCGGAACATAGGTAAGCGCAGCGGCGTTATAAACCTGGCCGCTCACCAGGACGAAGCCCGGACGTTTGGGAACCGTGAGCACGTCGCCGGCATGCATTTCGATGTCGGCCGGCGTGCCCGCCCAGCTATTGATGTCAGCGCTGATATGAATGACGAGCCGTCCGCTGGCCGGCTGGCTCTTCAATTGCTTCAGAACCTCGGCTTGCTGTTGCGTCGCCGCCTGCAGCAGTGCAGTCTGATCCCCACTGCCCAGATTAGGCGCCAGGCGTGCAGATGCCGACGAGGTTTCGATCTGGTGAATGAGTTCAACTTTGGTTTTCTCCTCCAGGTCTTTCACCTGATTGCGTATCAGGATGGCGCCGCTGGCATAGGCCGTGTCGCGCAACCCGCCGGCGCGGCGAAGCACCGAACTAAGGTGCTCACCTTCCTGCAGGCCATAGCTGCCCGGGTAAGTGACTTCGCCTTCGAGAATCACCGAGGCGCCGATATCGTTCCATCCCGACAACTGATGGATGGTAAGAATGTCACCGGGTTTGAGCGGGACCTTATCGAACGCATCGTTATCAATATGGATCGATGCCCGTTGGCTCACCACCTTTTCGCCGTTCTGAACGGTGTAGCTCGCCAGGTCGGCCGTGCTCAGCAGCGCGTCGCGTTTGAAGCCGCCGGCCATGCTCACCAGCTTTGCCGGCGTCATGTTCTGTGACATCGCGTAGGAACCAGGACGTAAGACTTCGCCCCGAATCGCCACCTGCGGCGCATCCACCTCGTACCGGCCACGGATACGAATGGTGTCGAACGGTTGCAGCGAAGGGTTGGTGTTCCCGATCAGCGCGTCGGCAAGGTCGAACTGAATCGTCTCCGGATGAAAGTCGGGCGCTACGAGACGCACGATCTCGCCCTGGGTAGCGGGCTCAGGCAGCAAGTCCTGGTAAGAGTGGATCACGTCGGAAAGTTGCATGCCATCGCGAAACGAAAACTTGCCCGGCCTGACAACATGGCCTTCCACATAAATGGCGCGCTCGCTGTAGGGCAGGATGGATGCCACATGGACCCGGTCACCATCCTTCACCGCGAAGGATGCAATCCTTTCCACGGCAGCCGCTGGGGTGCCCGAGGCGGGTGACTCAAGGCTCACCGTCTCGCGTTGTTTGTTGGCATCAATGCGTTCGATCGTGATGTGGTCCAGGGCGGCCGCGACCGTAACCCCACCCGCGTCGTCCAGTACTTCCTTCAGTGTCGAGTCTCCCTTGAGCTCATAAATCGCGGGACGCTTGACCATGCCGAAGATGGCAATCTGAGGGCCGGCAGGCGGAATAAGCAGCGTGTCGCCGGCCTGGAGCCGCTCGTCATCCATGCGCACCCCGTGCAGCAAAAAGCTATACAGGTCCACTTCTCGTATCAGTTGTTGTCCGCGTAAATGGCGCACGATCCGGAGAGAGCCGACACCAGTCGGGCCGCCCGCCGCATAAATGGCGTTGAGCGGAGTCGAGAGGGAACTCACGTCATAGGCGCCGGGACGCTGCACGTCGCCGACCACGTAAACCCGCACCGTGCGCAAGCGGGCAATCGTCACATCCACCTGGGCATTGTGATACTGCGACTTGAGTGCGCCTTCAATGTTTGACCGGGCCTGCTGTAGCGTGAGCCCGGCCACCACCAGGGAACCCGCTTCGGGCAGCGCGATCTTTCCTTCGCGGTCGATCACCCGGGCGAAGCTCTGCGAGATCCCTCCCCAAAGATTGATAGTGAGGCCGTCGCCGGTCCCCAACACATAATCGGGACCGATGGGGAGATCGACGGGCATGCTGCGATTGCCGATGCCACCTGTCAACCCATCGCGGTTAGTGAAAACCTCAGATCCGAATCGCTTGAGCTTCGTGCTATCCGGAGGCACCTGGGTGTAGAGATCCCGCAAAGAACTCAAATTGTAGGGCGCCGGCAAACGCAGCGTTTCAGGTTCGTCCGTACTACTCCGCGTCTGCTTGTCCGTGGGGCGTGCCGCGCGTGTGGTCAACGATCCTTTACCACGGGTAGCCGCGATGCTGTTGGTGTCCATCGACGGTTGGCCTGCGGCGGAAGCGACTCCGCTTAAGGCGCCGCTGCTGCCAGAGAGACCGGAGGCGTCAAGAGGCACGCCCGATGACAGCGCCGACAACGGTGATTGTTCCGCATCGTCGGCGGCGGAGCTCGAAAGCAAACGATCCATCTCCTCTGCCGAAACATAGCCGCGCGCGCGCAGCCAAACGGTTATGCTGCTGCGCAAGGCGGCGTTGGTCGAAATCTGGCTGAGCAGCATTTCGTCGGTAATCGAGTCAGCCTGTGCCGGCACGCCCTGCTGCTGCAGTTGATCGGCCACCAGGGACTTCAGCTCCACCACCAGTTCCGGTTTCTGCTGCAGAATCAAGGTGATCTGCGCCGCCGTCAGAGAGCTGCGCTGCCCAAGCTGCGAGCCGGAGGAACCGCCGAGTTGCGATCCTGAGGAGCTGTTGCTGTCAGAATCCGACGAAGTCGTATCCGTCGTGGAGGACAAAGGCGAAGAGGCCGGTGGCGTCACCTGCTGTGCGAAGGCGGAGCCCCATAGCGCAAAGAGAACAACAAGCCTCATCGAGAGGCTGATCAATCGGGTTGTGCGTCGTATCTTCATCATCAATCAACAATCAAATCCGTCTTGTATTGGCGCGAAGCCGCCAGCTGGCGTTTCCAGCGTGACGCTTCGATCAGGTAGCGGAACCCCTCCACAACATGGAAGCGGAAGCGAAAGAGAACAAAGCGTAGCTGGTAGGCTTCGCTTCGGATGCGCTTCCCCAGATCGTCGCCAGCAGCCGTGCGTAGGATCCGTGGAGGTGGCTGCAACGGCAGTAGCTTCCTGCGTTTGGTCTGTTTCCACGAGTCACGATTGCCTCGCAGCTCCTCCTGCAGCAGGAGATATAGTTTTGTGCCGGGAAAGTCCGCCAGAACCGACTCTTCTCCGTACTGCTCTGCCCACAGCCTTACGCCGGCAGGCAAGCGCGCCGAGGTCCACTCCTCAAGTTGGGGCGGGGCTTCCGTGCCGAAAATCTTTGAGGAAAGCAGCGTCGTCAGGCCGATGGCGATCGATGCCTGGCGCTGCGTTCCTGCCAGATTTCGCACCTCGTTCCAAAAGGACTGATCGTGGTAGCGCACCGCCACCTGATGCTGGTATTCAAGCAGCCATGAAAGGCGCGTGCACGCACTGCAAAGGTGTTTGAAGACGTGCATTGCCTGGGCGATAAATAGGTCCGCCGGCGCGAGCGCAGGGAACGTCAGGCCGCCCCAGGAATGGTGGATCAGTCTTTCCAGTCGCGAGTCCCGAAACGGCAAATGCGGCGGCGCCTGCGAGGACGCGAAGTGCAGCTCAACGCACCGCTGCGGCCTGGCGCGATAATGATCCTCGATGCTTGTCAACTCGGAGGAACCCGCTTTGAACTCCCACACATCCGACGTCGTTGCATCCAACTCGTAACCCGTCTTACTCAGCAACTCCCGGCACAGATTCAACTGGTTGCCATCGACCAGGAAGTCCAGGTCAAGCTGGCAGCGCAGTTCAGGCCGCGGGCACGACTCAGGAGAAAGACTGAAGCCCTTGAGATTTGCATAGAGCAGGCCCGCCGCCTCAAACGACCGGTTCAGGGCCGCGAACTCGGCAAACATGGTAGAGCTTCGCTTCCGGTTGTCGGCCAGGTTGCCGCGAAGCCGCTCCAGCGTGGCCGCAGGCAACGCGTTCTCCAGGTGCAACGACTCAACCTTATCGAGAAAGTAGAGCGCCATACCGCTTGCATCGAGCCAGTGATAAGATCGCTCCCATTCACTGGCGCGCAACGCCGATAGGCGGCGCGACGATTCGTCAGCCGAATCGCGGAAGGTGCCTACCACAGCCTCAACCACCTTCCTACTTGCGCGTGCGCTCCATGTCATAACTATCTCCGGCTCAAATCAAACTACTTAGTGGCTGTACACTTCGGGTTCGCCAAGGCTGCCCGCGGGTGGCAAATGACGAAGAAAGTGAACAATCGACCAGATTTCTTCATCGCTCAGCGTGCCTTTTGAAGCAGGCATACCCGAAGGCGATAACCCGTTGTCGATAACCCATTTCAATTGCCCGTCGCTATAGTCCTGCACTTGCCGCGAAGCCAACGACGGAATCGGCGGAGCCATGCGGTCGGCGAAGGGAACACCCGTGGCCTGCCCGTCGAGTCCGTGACAAACGACACAATAGTGGTTGTAGGCCTCCTTGCCCGCCGCCAGATTCTCCTTCGTCAAGGGCAAAGGATTTTTCTGCGCCCGATTCCCCACGGTGATGTCGTGCTCCGCAGCCACAACCACCTTGCGCTCCAAAAGGCTCGGCGGGCTCACCTTGCAGCCGCATAGCCAGAACAGCAGGCCAAGCAAACAAATCAGGTGCGCCCGCAACATGGTTACTCCGTCACGTGCACGGTCAACTTCATTGACCCGTGCCCCGACCCGCAAAAGACCGCACACTGTACCGCAAACGTGCCTGCTTTATCCGGCGTGAATTCGATCTGGTTGCTCTCGCCTTTCTTGGCCTTCACCACCTGGTTGAATTCCTCGAACTTCAACCCATGCTGCACATCCTTGCTGGTGAGCACGATGATCACAGGCTCGCCCTTCTTGAGCGTGATCTCGCTCGGGCTGAACTCGAAGCGCTTGGCGACGATTTCGATACGCTGTGGTGAGTCCGCGGCACGTGAATGCTGCCATGCAAACGAGACCCCAGCCAGCAGCGCAATGATCAAAATGCGAAACGTAGAATTAAATTTCATCAGCTTTTCTCTTCTCTGGTTGGTAGATCAGGGAGCCAGATATTTCAAAATGTCTTGCTCGTCCTGCGGACTGAGTAGCGCTCGCACCCGCATATGACGAAGCACCGTTCCCGTGATCCGGGGTGAAAGTTGTTCGGGTGGGTTGTGGCAGCGGCCGCAGTTCTCCTGAAACGCACGCTCTCCCCGATTGCTTGGAAGATTGGTTGCGGCAGGCTTCGCCTGTTGAGCCGAAGGTGAGGCCGCCGGCTTGTTAGCCTGGGAAGTCCCGGCTGCTTGTGCCCAGGTGAGCCAACTGCCAAGCACAAAAATCGCCAATGGCAGAGGCAGGTGTTTCCACGTCGTGCGATGGTTCTTCATTGGTGGCCTCGCCACATGGGAAAGAGAAACCGGTACGTCAGCGAGATGTCCCAGATATTCCCGTTGCCCGCAGCGGAGAGCTTCCGCGAATAGCTGCCATTCAGGCGCACCTCGTGCGGCAGGTGGTAGTCAAGTCCGAAGTCCACTTGCGTCGTATTGGCAGCGGGCAAGCCATCGCCCGGGCCTGGACTGTTGCGGAAGGTCTGTTGTAAACGAAACACCGGTTCGAGCCGGCCGAACAGGCTGTCCGGGCCCTTCCACTGCGAGAGCCGGTAGGCATTCTCAATCCAGTACCCTTGTGCGTGGGCTCCGTGAGCATATTCGGAACGCACTTCCAAAGGAAACCGCCACGGTTGCCACCAAACATGAAACCCGGTGGAATTGTTATGCGTTCCCTGTAGGAACCGTCCGTACGAGGTCCCTATTTCAACTCGTTGAGTGGGGAAGTAAAAATCGAATCGGTAGCCGGCAGCGCGCCCTGCCTGGAACTGGGTGGCGTTACTCGACGCAGAAAAATATCCAATGTAGTTGACGTGAATGGTCGGATTGGCAAACAGCGCTCCTCTCACCATGACCCCATCGCTCGAGCCGGTTGTGCGCGTGCCGATGGGGAAGATGAGAGGACCATCCTGCAATTTCGCGATCCAGATAGCCGAAAGGCGTTCGTTGTAGGTGCCAAACGGCGTAAGGAACCGGCCCGCGGTGAACGTTATTCTGCGCGACGCGAGGTAATCCAGTTGCAGGTATTGGGTCGTCCCGACGAAGCTGCCCTGGTAGGGGCCGCTGGTGCCGTTTTGCGGGATATAGACTCCGCGCAAATCGAATCGGGCTTCCGCCAGGAAGTGTTTGCCCAGGGGGGCAACCACCACCGGGGCAGCGACCGGCTGAAAGAAGTTGACTCCGGTGTTCTTGCTGTCGAAGAAACCGAGTGCGCCGGAGACGATCGGCACATCCTGTGCAGCCACCAAATTCCCCGACAGCACGAGCAAAACCCCGGCCATCCGGAGGATCCACGCAAAGCGCCGGACCATTGTCTGTTTAGTTTGAGCGGGCATCAAGGAACGCATAGGGGGCAAACTCATCTCGCATTCCCAACCTAACAACCCCCGCCAGAAGGCGTGTCAGTGCACTGTCATCACAATGTCAATGGTTTGTAACCTCGTTCTCCGCCCATCTCACACGGCATTTGCATCTCCCAACGGTCATCCCGACCGGAGCGAAGCGCAGTGGAGGGACCTGCTGTTCATCATCCGTGGCATCGAATCTGAAGGGAAGCGCAACCCTCACCTTTGTCATCCCGACCGGAGCAAAACTCGTTCTTTTGTCCGGTCCTCACAGAAGTGTCATCCCGACCGGAGCGGAGCGTATGGGGGACCTGCTGTTCATCATCCATGGCATCGAATCTGAAGGGAAGCGCCACTCTCCCCTTTGTCCGGAGCGAACTCGTTCCTTTGTCCGTGCCTAACAGAGGTGTCATCCCGACCGGAGCGAAGCGCAGTGGAGGGACCTGCTGTTCATCATCCGTGGCATCGAATCTGAAGGGAAGCGCAACCCTCCCCTTTGTCATCCCGAGCGCAGCCGAAGGATCTGCGGTTCTACGGACCCGTCCTGGAAATGTGTTTCGACAGATCGTAGCGGAGCGAGGGTCCCTTTACTCAATCGACACCGCATTCGGCGCTGAAGGATTAGGCCCCACCTGGACAACCAGTACCGCTTCTCCTTGTATCAGCAAATTAGCAAGGATCAACCGAGACCACCCAGTAATCCTTTCCCACGACCCCCGACTCCCGCGGAATACAAGAAACCCCTCCGTCGATCCACCCCGGCCACGCAGATCGATCTCGCGCATGAAATCCGTCAACACATGCTGGCATGCCATCGGCAGAGTCGCCTGCAAGAAGCTCTTAATCAAATCCTGCGCAAACAACGACTCGCGTCCATCAATGAACCTGCGTAGCACAACCAGTTCCATCCGAACCAGCCGTCCCCCCGGCGCCATCAAAACATCCAAATAGCAAAGCTCCCGGAATTTCTCCCCCGAGGGGCGAAACCGAGCCACCTCACCCGGCTCCTCCACGCGCCGCTCTATCTCCTCAAGATGGAACCATCGGAAGAACTCGTTCGCTCGCGCCGTTTCGATCGTTGCACCCATCGATCCAAACGAATACGTATAGTACGGTTTGCTCGAAATAAGCATCAATCATCCGTCCCCATCAACGAAGAGTCATCAATCTTGAGCGCCGCCCCCGCCACAATGAGTCCCGAAGGGACGTCTGAAAGTAGCCCAGCACGGAGTGCTGGGTTCTCCTGGACACCGTTCCATGCCACGAACCCGAATGAACGCACAGCCCCAACCTTTGTCATCCCGAGCGTACCCGGATTTCCTACCTCACCGTTCTCACAAGCGACCCTTATGTGGTTCTCCCCGAGGAGAACCACATGCAGTTGATCGAAGTCGCTGCTCTCGACAGGAAATCCGGGGTAGCCCCGGGGGATCTGCGGTGCGCCCCAACCCCTCCCGAATCCTCCATCTCCCACCACAGACCTCCCTCATGGTTCGAAGGTGCTACGTAAGCAATTCCAAATCCGCCGATGTGTTGAACCAAGACGATTACAAGCAGCATTCCGAATTGGGTAGATCCAGGAGGATTCAAATGCCGGTATTGGATGAAGTAATGAACCACGCTGCAGAATCTGCGAACCAGGCAAACTTACGTCTACCCGGTAGCAAACGCTTTGCTGCAACGCCCGTCCTAAACCCCTACGAGGCTGACCTTGCTTCGCTCGATAGAGAGCAACTGGAAGCCGAAGACAAACTAGGCTGTGCACGCGGAGTACTGTGGTCGCTCATTTTTGAAGCAGCGCTCGTCGCTGCCGCCGTGCTGCTTTGGAAATGCCACTTTTTCTCACATTAAGACAGATACGTGATCGCAGCTGGCGGAGAGGACCCAATGAGCCGAAAGATCCTTAACCGAAGCAAACAAATCTCCCCGGTAAACCCAGGATGAAACTCAATCGCTCGTTACCTTCCTCTCCCGACTCACCGGATACATCCGACACCCAGGGGGAACGCCGATCACCCGTTAGGCGGGGATCTCGCGGCGACAAATACCGCATGTCGCCCTCGGTCATCGTGAATATCGTGCAGGCCTCTGATTTATTCCTGCTCCTTACCAGCGGACTACTAGCCAGGAGTCTGCTGACACCGCTGCGTGGCCTGCACGCCGATGGATCACTCTTCCTCGCCACCATGACCGCCAGTCTTGTGACCGCGGTTTTCCTTTCCCGCGCCCATGCTTATCGCCTCTCCTCCCTCTGTTCACTCGGCAAACAAATAAAAGCTCTCCCTGTACCGCTATTAACCGGCGGCGCCAGCATGATCGTGTGTCTATTCCTCACGCGTGACGAGAGTTTGGTCTTTCGCCAGTGGCCATTCCTCTGGTTGTTCGCATCCACTCAGCTGTTGGCTGCGTCGCGCTTCTATCTGTCGCGCCTGCTTCACCGTTGGAGTGAAGCCGGCCGCCTGGCCCGCAGGGTCGCGGTCATTGGCGCGGGTGACTTCAGCCGCGAGTTCATCGAACGGCTGCTTTCCGAGCCGAATGCCTATACCGTGGTGGGCTTATACGACGATCGCCTGTCACGCATTCCTGCGGAACAGGATGGGGTTAAAGTGCGCGGGAGTGTAGCCGACCTTCTGGAGCGGAGCCGCGAGGAGCAGATCGACTTGATTGTGATTGCCCTTCCATTGAACGCGATGGACCGCATCGCCATGATCCTGGACCAGATTGGAAGTGCCGTTGCCGATCTTTGTCTGACCACCGATTTCGTAGGCTTCCGTTACAAGAGCAGCCAAATTTCTTCTGTTGGCTCCAACCCCGTGGTCCTGATGGAAGAGCGGCCGTTAAAAGATTGGCGCGCTGCCAGCAAGTCCGCCTTCGATATCGTCGTCGGTTCCATGATGCTTGTCATCCTCTCGCCGCTGCTAGCCTTGATCGCCCTGGCAATCCGTCTCGATAGCCCAGGCCCGGTTCTATTTCGCCAACCCCGTCTCGGCTTCAATAATCGTCTTTTTACCTGTTACAAATTTCGCAGCATGCACCATGCGATGACCGACCTCTTGGGCGACCGGCAGGCAACGCGCGGGGATGCGCGCGTCACACGCTTGGGAAAGTGGCTGCGAGCGTTGAGTCTCGATGAGTTGCCACAACTATTGAATGTCCTCAAGGGCGATATGTCTCTGGTAGGGCCACGCCCCCATCCGCCTAACACCAAAGCGGAAGACAAATTATTCACCGACGTAGTTGCAAAATACGCGTTCCGCCATCGCGTCAAGCCCGGGATCACAGGGTGGGCTCAAGTGAACGGATGGCGTGGCGAAACCAAAACCCTAGACCAGATCGAAAACCGGGTGGCCTGCGATCTGGCCTACATTGAGAATTGGTCAATTTGGTTTGACCTGCGGATTATGCTGCTTACGGTAACGCGTGAAATCTTTAGTCACCACGCGTTCTGAAGGCCCCCCGCTTTGCCATCAACCCTTACTTGTTAGCGATGATTTGAATCTTGTGGATCTCGAGCGTATTTGAGAACAGCGTGTCGGCTTTGGCCATCAGGGCTTTGGCAATGTCACCGCTCAAATGAGCATCCCGGCCTGTCTCGTCATCAAACGTGTCGAAAACCGCATAAGAGCCCTCGTCTTCTTTTATGCCGTACCAGGTCACGGTTCCGGTCTCCTTCTTCGCCATCTCCGCACCTTGCTTGAGGAACGCTTCCACCTCACCTTCCTTGCCCGGCTTGGCCTTCAGTTGGACGTAGAGCGCGTACTTAGCCATTTGCTGATTCCTCCATATGGTTCTTCTCTTCCTTAGAGGAGAATATGCCTCTCGGGGATACAGGAAGACAGCTACCCGCACCCGTTTTCATCCTGCACGCATTTCTGTGAATCCGCATCTCTGGCCATCCATTTTTGCGATAGACTACTTGAGGGTTAAAACCGGTCAGTCCCTCAGGCAATTCGGCGCCTTTTTCGGAAAAGTATCTTCCTGTTCTTTGTGGGATCAACAAGTCTCGCAAACAATATTGGAGTAACGAATAGGTTCGCTTGACGCTTTTGCCGGTAAGCTCAGGCTGTTTCGTGCTCTCCTCCGGCATGCCAGCTGAGACTTCACTCCGAGTTGACCCGTCAATCAAAGGATAGGTATTGACAATTGAGCGACAGCCCGCGTTGACCGGTTCGATAAGTGGTTCGCACAGCAGGATTGAGGTCAACCAGGTGGCTCGAACTCGCTGGTTTGCAGCGGCTTTCGTAGCCTTGGTCGTGCTTTTTGCCGATCCGGGCGCAAGATCCCAGCCCACCGATGCAGCGCTTAATCTGCCGGATGGTCCTTTGGCCAGCCCCCTGCAAACCTCTTCAAGCAGCCCTGCAACGACCCCGGCCGGGCAGGCCGGCGCGCAGACCGTCCCCGGTCAAAATGCTCCGATGACCGAGGAAGAGCGGCGGAAGCTCTCAGAGGAACAGCTGAAAAAGCAGGAGAAGCAGCGGGTTTTCGCTGTGATGGCAACCTTCAATACCACCAGTAACCATGACGCAGTCCCTCTGAGTGCAGGGCAGAAGTACCAGCTCTTCTTTAAGAGCGCCACCGATCCGTGGCCCTTTGTGCTGACTGCTTTCGGTGCCGGCATCGATCAGGCCGACAATAGCTTCCCTGAGTACGGACAGGGTGTGCAGGGGTACGCCAAGCGCTACGGTGCGGCGTACGCCGACTACTTTACCGGCAACCTTCTCGGGAACGCGGTGCTGTCAAGCATATTGAAAGAAGATCCTCGCTATTTTCAGAAAGGCACGGGTAGCTTTGGCAGCCGTTTCCTTTGGGCCGCAGGCAGCACCGTGTGGTGCAAGCGCGACAACGGTAGCTGGGGACCGAACTATGCCAATGTTATGGGCAATCTGATGGGGTCCTCGATTTCCAATTTTTACTATCCCGCATCCGACCGTACGGTCGGGGGCACCCTCGGACGCGGTTTTACCGTCACGGCGCAGGCGATTATAGGCAGTGAGATCATCGAGTTCTGGCCCGACATGGTGCGCCATCACAACCGTAAACAAGCGGAAAAACTAGCCAGGCAGGCGGCTAAGGACGGTACCCAGAAGTCCACGCAGCCGGCTCCTCCAGCATCCCCTCCGCCTCCCTCCCCCCAACCCTGAGTCCAGCTAACGCGGCGTCACCTTGACCACATTCGCCCGGCAGGACCGCACGCCTTGGCATGCCTCCGGACGCAGGTCCTTGCTCAGGCAGATCTCCACTGCGGTCAACCGGTTATTGCCGCAGCTGAGCGCGAAACTCCCCGCTGGATATCCCGGATTCGCCGTCGCAAAACGCGCCAGAAGGTCGTCAGGAGTCACTCCATCGGCGTCACTACCCGCACCAATGTTCGCCGGTACCTTCACCGCCGCAAATACCTTGTGGATCGCTGCAAAATAATCATTGGCCCCTAACCCGGAGCAAGTGCCGTGCGTCTGCCACTCATGCTCTACCAGGCTTGCGGTCGGAATAATATCGGTGTCGGCCTCCGGGTTGGCCGGGCCCGGCGCATCACTGCAATGTTGCGGATAGTCCCCGTTGCTGTCCTGCGGCCACAGTCCGTGCACCACAAACCCCAGCTTGCGTCCGCACTCCGGGCTATCGCCGTGAGTCGCGCAGAACTCCGGCGACCACGAAAGATTCAGCAGGTAAAAGTCGAAATCCCCCGGTGCCGCTTGGTCCTGCGGACGTCCGCGCCGCGGTCGTCGTCTGCCCGTCGACTCATTGTCCCGGGCATAGTTGGAGCTCTCTCGTGGCTGAGGTTCAGCTCCGCTTTGCGGAGCCACCGGTGCTGGGGTAGGGTTCTGGCAGCCCAACGTCAAAAGCACCAGCAAGCCAATGTAACGAATCATTATCCCTCACGCTTTTCATCTGCAAAGCCGATAAAAGTACCGCGAGCGCTTGAATGGGAACACACGCTCATTCCCCAGGTAGCAACCAGCTTATAGGAAACGCAGCTACGGCCCAACGAAACAGTAACTAATCTGCTGATTTCTGCAACAGTGTTTGCACGGATGGCATTCTCAGGAGGATTGAGACATGGGCGACAAAAGGATTCTCATTGTGGATGACGACCCCGATGTACTTCACAGCATGCATGTGCGTCTCAAGGCGAACCACTACGAGACTTTCTACGCAGCGGATGCGATCTCCTGCATGGCGGAGGCACGGAAGAACGAGCCGGACTTGGTCATCCTCGACCTGGGTCTGCCTGCCGGTGACGGTTTCGTAGTGATGGAAAGGTTCAAGGCCGTCCCCGCGCTCGCTTCGATCCCGGTCATCGTGGTCTCTGGCCGTGACCATCGTGCAAATCAGAAGCGCGCCGTCGAGGCCGGGGCCAGGGCCTTTCTCCAAAAGCCCGTAAACAACGCCGAACTCCTCTCCGTCATCCGTCAAGTCCTGGGAGAACCCGCAAAACGAGAAGACCCCGTAGTCTACGACCTGGGAAGGCTCTAGCCCAGCTCTCGCCCTGCAACCTCAGAGTCCAACAGGCTGTCGAAGGCAATCGACGGGTGCCCCAGGTTCGCCAAAGCGTACCTGGGACGAAAACGATGGGCGAAGCCCAACGATCGCTCTCGCTATCGACTGGCCGGAGGCAATGGAAAGCATTCTCTATCCAGCAACCAATCTCCATGAGAGCGTAACCCTCCCCTTTGTCATCCCGACCCGGATTTCCTGCCACAGAGCACTGGATAAGGCCACGTGTGCGCCCTTCTGTAAAGAACGGCGCATGAACTGCGACTACACCACCAAGTAGCACAGGAAATCCGGGGGAGCGAACCCGAGGGATCTGCAGTTCTACGGACCTGTCTTGGAAATGTTTTTCAAACCTCACCCACCCCCGCCCTCTTCAATATTTACAACCGCCCGCCACTCGTGTAGCATCCGTTTTTCAAGGCCGATCCGCAGTTGCACGCTAAGATTTTTCCTCTATGCGCATCCCTATGGGTTGGCGAATCTGGTTGCTCATCCTTCTGGCTGCTGCCTGCGTCTGGGCGCTGGTCGAAATAGCCCTACCCCGCCATGCAATGCGTGCAGCGGGACCATCCTCATACGTAACCACCGGCACTTTCACCCCAGCCCATCCCACCGCGGCCGCAGCCGTAAAAGATTTTCTGGACATCCATCCAGAACACCCGGTCCAGCCCATCGCCTACACCCACACCGTCCATCTCGCGAAGGGTTTGCCCTGCACCTTTTGCCACGTCGGCGTGGATCAGGGCCCTGAGGCCCGCATTCCCGGGGTAACCGTATGCATGAGCTGTCACCAGTCCATCGCCACCGACCGTCCGGAGATCAAAAAAATCGCAGCCTACAAAGCCCGCGGCGAAGAAATTCCCTGGGTACGCGTCTACAGTTACAGTGACTCAGCGCACGTGCGCTTCAATCACGCACCGCACATCCGCGCCGGAGTGGACTGTGCCGCCTGCCACAGTGACATGACCAAGCAGACCACGGCCGAACGCAAAGTAAATCTCAACATGGGTTTTTGTATCAACTGTCATACGCAAAAAAAGGTCTCGATCGATTGCGAGACCTGTCACTACTAAGCTCCTATGGAAAGACGCGACTTCATCAAAATATCCGCCCTCTCGAGCGTCATGGCCACGCTCGAAGGCTGTCGCAGCGCGGAAAAGCAGCTCATCCGTTTCATTCCGGAAGAAGAGCTCATCCCCGGCATCGCGACCTCGAAGCCGAGCGTCTGCACGTTATGTTCCTCAGGATGCGGCTTGCAGGTGCGGGTGATGCAAGGCGAAGCCGAAGTAGTGCGCCACGGCCAACAGGGCCTGATCAAGATGGGTCTGGCCAAGAAGCTTGAAGGCAATCCCCAGCACCCCATCAATCGCGGCAAGCTCTGTGCACGCGGTCAGGCGGGGCTGCAGGTGCTCTATCACCCGGACCGCATCACCCACCCCATCAAACGCACCGGCGCGCGCGGCTCCGGCGAGTTTCAGGAAATAACCTGGGACGACGCGCTGAAGGAGTTAGGTGGGCATCTGACCGCGCTGCAAACCTCGAACTCCACCAAGTCCTTGGCGTTCCTGGCGCGGCCCCAGAGCGGCCAGCGCCACGAATTGATCGAGCGTTTCCTGAAGGCCTATGGTGCCCCACCTGCCGTGTGGTATCAGCCATTTGATGAGGCCGTGCTCCGCCAGGCAAATCTGCTGAGTTTTGGTCACGCCGCGTTGCCCACCTTCGACCTCGGCCGCGCCGACTATGTCATCTCTTTCGGCGCCGACTTTCTCGGAACCTGGAATTCCCCGGTCTCGCAATCGATAGGCTACGGAACCATGCGCCAGGGCCGCCCCGGACGCCGCGCAAAATTCGTGCAGGTGGAATCGCGCATGTCCCAGACCGGCGCCAACACCGACGAGTGGATCGCCTGCCCGCCGGGCCTCGAAGGCGTGTTAGCCCTAGGCATCGCGCACGTCATCCTAAGCGAAAAGCTTGCGCCTCAGGGTGCAGCCTCGCGAGCCGGCGCGCTCATCGCAGGCTGGTCCGCCGGCCTGCCCGACTACACCCCGGAAGCGGTCGAGAAACAAACAGGAGTGAGCGCCGCAGTCATCAAACGCCTGGCGCATGAGATCACCCAAAACGGATCGGCTGCCGCCCTCATCGGCGATGCGCCGCTGGCCCACACCAACGGCCTATTCAACGCGCTGGCAGTCAACGCCTTGGAGTCTTTGGTCGACAAGGGCCCCAATCCACTACTGGGCTTCACCCCCGAACTGCAACCCGCTGCTCCCATGCAGGCGAGTCTTGCGAGCTTAAGCGAGCTGGTCAAATCTTCGCCGCAAGTGCTGCTGCTCTACGAGGCCAATCCGATTTTCTCCTCGCCGCCGGCGTTACATGTCCGCGAAGCCTTAGCCAAAATCCCCTATATCGTCAGCTTCGGCAACTTCATTGACGAGACCAGCGCCCAGGCCGACCTGATCCTACCCGACAACGCGCCGCTCGAATCCTGGCTCGACAGCATACCCGAGTCGGGGTCCATGCAAGCTGTTGCCAGTCTCGCGCCCCCGGCCGTTCTGCCGCTCCACGACACGCGTGCCATGCCCGACGTGCTGCTTGGTCTGGCGCACACACTGGGCGGGGATGTCGCCAAAGCTCTTCCCTTCGCCACTTACGATGCCATGCTACGGGCCGCGTTTGTTCCGTACCGCACCCGGCCGGGCTCAATCGATGCCAAGACCGACGACGACTTCTGGGACGCTGCGCAGACCCAGGGTGGCTGGTGGGGCACACCTTCCAATTCCCCCAACACCGCAGCGGTCGTCAAGCACGCCCCCGTGGCCATGTCCGCGCCGCAATTCGCCGGCGCCTCTCCAGATTTCCCCTTCTATTTCCTGCCTTATGTCTCGCAGTCATTTGGCGATGGTTCCTCAGCGCATCTGCCCTGGCTGCAGGAGTTGCCCGACGTGCTCACCTCCGCAATGTGGTCCAGCTGGGTCGAGATCCATCCCAAAACGGCGGAGCGTCTGGGCATCAAGCCGGGTGATCTGGTAGAGATCGCGTCGCCGCAGGGAACCGTGCGTGCGCCAGCCATTCTTTCCCCCGGCATTGCCCCGGACTTGGTGGCGATGCCAGTAGGGCAGGGGCACACGGACTTCACCCGCTTCGCCAGCAACCGCGGTGCGAATCCGCTATCCATATTGGCGCCTCTAGCAGAATCCGAAACCGGCTCGCTCGCCTGGGCCGCGACTCGGGTAAAGCTGGCGCGTGCAGGCGGACCCGACCAAGCCAAGCTAGTACTGTTCGCAGGAGGAGCAAGCGGCTTCCCCCACGAAGAGGAGAAGCGTTAATGCCAAAACCAGAAAAGTCGCAGGCCTGCGCCCTCGTTCTTTTTTTCGTTGCAAACAAAAGTGTCATCCCGACCGGAGCGAAGCGCAGTGGAGGGATCTGCAGTTCTACGGACCCCTCATGGAAATGTTTCACCAACTTTAAGCCCTAAACGAAAGGCAAAAGAATGGCGCACAAGTGGGGAATGGTAGTGGACCTGGACCGCTGCACCGGCTGCGAAGCCTGCGTGGTCGCATGCCATGCAGAAAACAACATCCCCACCGCAGGCGAGGACCAGGCCGCGCGCGGCCGAGCCAAGCACTGGATTCGCGTCGAGCGCTACTGGGAGGGCGATTTCCCCAACCCACGCATCCGCTTTCAACCTGTTCTCTGCCAGCAATGCGACGAAGCCCCTTGCGAGCCCGTCTGCCCCACTTACGCCAGCTATCACAGCCCCGAAGGACTAAACTCGCAAATCTACAACCGCTGCATCGGCACCCGTTTCTGTGCCAATGCCTGCCCTTACAACGTGCGCTTCTTCAATTACTACAACCCCACCTGGGATATGCCATTGCAGTTGCAACTCAATCCCGATGTCTCCGTGCGCAGCGTAGGCATCATGGAGAAATGCACCTTCTGCGTACAACGCATCAAGTCAGCCGAAATCCAGGCTGAAGCAGAAAAGCGCGAATTAAAAGACGGCGAATTCACCACCGCCTGCGCCCAATCCTGTGCCTCCAAGGCCCTGGTCTTCGGTGATCTCAACGATCCCAACAGCGAAGTGTCGCAGCTTTCCAGCTCCAATCGCGGAACCAAGCTCTTAGGCGAACTGGGCACCAAGCCCAACGTGACCTATCTCGAGAGAGGCACCTGGGAAAATGCAACCCACGGCTGAACAAATCGAGCAGGATCTCCTGCGGCCGCTCTTCCATAGCAGCGGCAAGTACTGGGTCGCAGTTGCGCTCGCGGCCACTCTGCTGCTCGCGGGTGTGGCGGCCTTTGGCTATCAGCTCTATGCCGGTATCGGCGTTTGGGGGCTCAACTCCCCCGTATTCTGGGGCTTCGACATTACCAACTTCGTCTTCTGGATCGGCATCAGCCACGCGGGCACGCTGATCTCCGCGATTCTGCGTCTCACCAACGCCACCTGGCGCCGTCCGGTCACGCGATGTGCCGAGGCCATCACCGTCTTCTCCGTCTTGATCGGCGCCATCATCCCCCTTTGCCATATTGGCCGCCCCTGGCTGGGTTTTTGGATGATCCCGTATCCCAACGAGCGCCACATCTGGCCCAACTTCCGCTCTCCGCTTGCCTGGGATTTCTTCGCCATCTCCACCTATCTCACCGGCAGCACCACCTTCCTCTATCTACCAACCATCCCGGATTTCGCCACGGTGCGCGATGCCTCGACCGGCTTGCGTCGCAAGATCTACCGCATCCTGGCCCTGGGCTGGCAGGGCACCCCACGGCAGTGGCAACGCCTGGAAACCGCGATGTTCATCATGGCCGTCGTCATTGTGCCCGTCGCAGTCTCGGTCCACACCATCGTTTCCTGGGACTTCGCCATGACCCCGGTGCCCATGTGGCACTCCAGCATCTTCGGCCCTTACTTCGTAGCCGGCGCCATCTTCAGTGGCATCGCTGCCCTGATCCTCGCCATGGCCCTGCTGCGGAAGTTCCTCCACTTAGAGGAATATCTCCGGCCCATCCACTTCCAGAATCTTGGCAAACTCCTGCTGACCATGAGCTTGCTCTGGTTCTACTTCACGTTTGCCGAGCGGCTCACCGCCTGGTACGGCAACTCTCCACCGGAGATGGCCGTTTTCTGGGAGAGCATTCGCAAACAATTCGCGCCCCTGTTTTGGACCATGGTGGTTTGCAACTTCATCATCCCCGTGCCCATCCTGGCCATCAAGCGCTTCCGCACCATAACCGGAACCGCGATCGCGTCGTGCACGGTGGTCGTGGGCATGTGGCTCGAGCGCTTCCTGATCGTGGTGCCTGCACTGGGGCACAAGTTCCTGCCGTACTCCTGGGGCACCTACCGGCCTACCTGGGTGGAAGTCACCCTGATGGCGTCCAGTTTCGGCATGATGGCGCTGCTCTACCTGCTGTTCTCTAAATTCGTCCCCATGATTTCCATCTGGGAGATGAAGGTCGGGCTCCAGCCTCACGGCGGAGTGCCAGTAGTTGCTTCCGCCGATGGCAAGCATGAAGTGGCGTTGGAGGGGCAGCAATGAAAGCTCTCTACGGCCTTTATCCTGACGCGGCGGGCGCACAGCGCGCCGTAGATTCCTTGCGCGCCGCCACTGCCGAGCTCAAATTCGACGCAAAGCAGATCCTCATCGTCTCCGGCGAGCCCCACGAGGGCTACGAATTTACTGACTCGCAGCACTCCTCGATTCCTTATCCCTGGGCGGTGTTCGGCGCAGTTGTCGGTGGCACGACAGGCTATCTGCTGACCACCCTTTCGCAGAAGTCCTATCCCCTGGTCACCGGAGGCATGTCGCTCACCCCGCCCTGGACCAACGGCATCATCGTCTACGAGATGGTCATGCTTGGCGCCATCCTCACCACCCTGGTGGTGCTGCTGGTTGGCGCGGGGCTGCCGAACTTTAAAGGGGTCATTACGGATCCGGAGATAGGGAAGGGAAAAATACTGGTAGGGGTCGTCGATCCGCCGGTGAACTCGCAGCAGGAACTGGAAAGGCGCCTACTCCTGGCAGGCGCCTCACAGGTAAAGCAATCCGCCGGTGGGTAGCTAGGCGCCGGCCTTGATGCTGGCCACCTTGATCGTCTTGGTCGCTGCGTTCAGCGTCCCGGTCACCGTGACCTTCGCGCCGGCAAAGGCGGCTGCCTTCTTCGGGTCATCGAGCTGATACGCAGTCTTGGTGGCGGGATCGAACAGTGTGTATCTGCCCCCCATGCCCACGCAGCGGTTCGTGCAGTCTTTGGGGCTTTCGCCCTTCTGTTCCATGATCGAGTGGCCACCCAGGGCTGCGCACTGGCTGTCCATGATCTCGCCTTTGTATGTTTGCGGTCCCTGGGCAAAAATGCTGAGCGACGCAACCAGACAGCCCGCGCAGATTGCTAGTCTCTTCATCGGATAGCTCTCCTTGTGTCCGATATTTCGTAACGTCCGGGATGGTTTCATAATGTTTCACGCATTGTCAATCTTCGGCTAACTTGGATGGCATAAGCCGATCGAGGATATTCAGCCATGAACCAACACGCGCACCATCACAACCACGTTGCCCCTGAGCGATCTACCTCGCGCCGCGACTTCCTTCGCCTGTTCACGGGGGGCGCCCTGGCAGGGGCCTCCATCCTGGAGCTTGCGTATCATCGCGCTGCGTGGGCTCGTGCCGCCGCGCCCTCTTCCGGCTCCAACCTGTTTGACCTGCAGAAGGTCACCACCGGCGTGTATTTTGCCCGAGCCCTGCCTCAGGCGATGATCAATTGCAACGCCGCCATATTCGTCAGGTCGAAGGACGTGGTCGTAGTCGACGCCCACTCCAAGCCCTCCGCGGCCGCTTCTTTGATTGTCCAGATCAAGCGGGAAATCACCCCCAAGCCGGTGCGTTACGTCATCAATACTCACTTTCACTGGGATCACACGCAAGGCGATCACGCCTATCGCGTAGCCGAAGACAAGGTAGACTTCATCGCCAGCGCAGCGACCAAACAGCTGATGACGGAACTTGCAGTCGCCAGGGTGAAGGCTTCCGTGCAGGGGGTGCCGCAGCAGATCGACGCGCTCAGCACGCAGGCCGCCCATGCCGGCTCCGCCGCGGAAAAGGCCTACTGTGCCGAACAGATCCGGCAGCTCAAGGCATATCAGGCAGAGCTGAGTAACTACGCAATGGAGCTGCCGACGATCACCTTCGACAAATCCTACGTATTGCAAGATCCGGCATTCGATCTACACATCGACTTCCACGGGCACGCTCACACAGCGGGCGACGTAGTTGTCTATTGTCCGCAAGCGCGTGCAATCGCAACCGGGGACGTGATTCACGGCTTCATCCCCAACATCGCCGACGGCTTTCCCAGGATTTGGCCCGGCACCATTGACTCCATCGGAGGCGCCGACTTCAACACCATCATGCCCGGCCACGCCGCACTGCAAACCGGCCGCACCGTGATGACCAACTTAAGAAACTACATCGAGGAGCTGACCGGAAGGGTCGACCAAGCCAGGAAAGCCGGCCAAACCGTACCCGAGATGCAGCAGCGCATCACGGTTGCCTCTCTAAGGTCGCTCCAATCCAACAACTACGAAGCCTACCTGGCCCGAATGAGCGACCTGAGCCACGCGCACTTTGCCAAAGTACCCCCACTCCAGCACGACATAAACGCAAACATCGCCGACATCTACACCAACCTCGACCGAGCCTGAGGCAGTAGGAATGGCAATTCGCTGGGCACTCGAAGTCTCGCTCTAAAGAAGTCTCGCTCTAAATCTAAAGATGAAGTGTCATCCCGACCGGAGCGTAGCGAAGTGGAGGGACCTGCTGTTCTCTCAGCCACTATCTGATGCTGACTGGAATCGCCGCCGTCCCCTTTGTCATCCCGAGCGTACCCGGATTTCCTACTTAACGGCTCTCACCGAGCCGCGTATGTGGTTCTCCTTGAAGAGAACCACAAGCCGTTGACCGAAGTCGCAACTCTCAACAGGAAATCAGGGGGAGCCGAGGGATCTGCAGTTCGCGGCCCCGTCTTGGAGATGTTTTCCGACAGAGCGTAGCGCAACGGAATCTGCGTGAGAGCATCAGCAGCACCCGGCGCGACCTGGCGGCCGCGCCGGGCTGCTTGAAAAAAACCTAACCAGCGCTCACCGGCTGATGCCCATGATGCTTAACATACTGTGTCAGCGACTCAAACTTCGTTTCCTTCAACAACTCACCGAGCGTGCGCTCGCCATCCCAATCCGGGGCAAAGTGATGGCCATAATGTTCGCGCAGGTGTTTGATCTTGGTCGTGGGATGCTTGTGATCGATCTGTCCGCTCTTCTCGCGGCCGCGGCCGTCCAGGCCGGGATTCTTGGGGGCGTCACTCATATCAGCTCCTTTGCAACGCGGTAGTCGTTCAAATTTGGGCGTGGCCTGCAGCCACGTCCCCGCATTGCCGGCCATTCTACGCCTAGTCGCGTCCGCGAATCTTGGTCAGCAGCCGCAGAATCTCCAGATACAGCCAAACCAATGTAACCATGAGCCCAAAAGCCCCGTACCACTCCATATATTTCGGAGCACCCATCCGCGCCCCATTCTCGATAAAGTCGAAATCAAGCACCAGGTTGAGCGCAGCGATGCCCACGATAATCAAGCTGAAGCCAATCCCGATCGGCCCTGAACCATTAATCGAACTGAAATGAATGCCAAAGAAACCCAGCACAAATTCCAGCAAATAAAACAGCATGATTGCGCCCGTCGCGGCGACAATCCCCAGCCGAAAATTCTGTGTCACCGGGATCAGCCCGGAACGATACGCGAGCAATAGAACAAGCAATGTGCCAAATGTTAGGCTCACTGATTGAATCGCAATTCCCGGAAAACGGATCTCGAGTACAGACGAGATCGCGCCCAATGCCAGCCCTTCCAATAGCGAATAAAGTGGCGCCGTGACCGGAGACCACTCTTTCTTGAAAACCGTAACCAGCGCGCATACAAATCCACCAATGGTTCCAATCCACAAATAGGGAAGAACATCAGCCGCCGAACGCGACTGCATAAACAGATGCCAGGTCCAGGCAGCGGACGCCATCGCGCAAAGCAGCAGAATCCCTGTCTTGTTGACCGTACCCTGGAGGGTCATTCGTTCGCCGACGGTGGCGAACCCCGCGAAACCCTTCTCGTTCAGTACAGGATTTGACGTCCTCATCAATTGAGCCACTGCACACGCTCCTCGTTCGAAACCGTTCTAACACTAGTTTACGGCAACTACAGTTGCGCCGCTCTGCGTAGTTCCTTAAACTGGTTTTGTTCGATGGAATGAGGTGGCTAGGGTTCCGGCGTGAGGCCGGTCCAAGCGCCACAAAGGACCAGGCGGTCCGCACCCAAGGGCAAAAATCCCAGAGGGAAAAGTCGACCAGCGACTTTGTGTCTTCGGGAGCGGATCTTGCCACTTACAGCATTTCTTCTCGTCACCTCGGCTGCCATCGCGCACGCCACCTGGAACTTTCTAGCCAAGCGCGCGGCTCAAAACAAACACCTCATCTGGTTTTCATCAGCGACGGAAGCGCTCCTGCTAGCGCCCTTCGCTGTCTGGGCTTTGCGCAGTTCATGGTCCAGCCTGACTCTGTGGGCCGCTCTCTTTCTGCTCGCCACCGGTGTACTGCATGTTCTGTACACGGAAAGCCTGCTCCGCGGCTATCGGTCCGGCGATCTCACCGTCGTCTATCCTCTGGCGCGGGGAACCGGACCCCTGCTCTCGTTCTGCGGAGCGGTGGTCTTGTTGCACGAGCGTCCATCTTTGCTGGCGGGCTCGGGGGCGATACTGATTACCCTTGGGATCCTGCTCGCCTCGGGTGGCTTTTCCGCATTTGGCGACCGCCAGAAGCATCCCGCGCTTTTCTGGGGTATCGCCACCGGCTGCACCATCGCTGGCTACACCTTGGTCGATGGCTACTCGGTAAAAACCCTCCTGATTTCGCCGATCCTGGTCGAGTATGCCGGCAATTTCTTTCGCCTGGTGGTCCTGTCAATGGGGGCCTGGCGCCGTCGTGCTTTACTCTTGCAGGAATATGCGCTCTGCTGGAAAGAAGCGTCGAGTATCGCTTTGCTTACGCCCCTGGGATACATCCTGGTGCTGTTCGCGATGCGCCTGGCCCCTATCAGCCATGTCGCGCCTGTGCGTGAAATGTCGATGTTGGTTGGCATGTACTTTGGAGCCAGGTTTCTGAGTGAGGGACAAATCATTCGTCGCATCGTCGGGTCGGTTTTCATTGTCGGCGGTGTGGCCGCTCTGGCACTGGGCTGACAGAACCCTGCCCCTGCTTTTACCTGCGGTTAACAGAGGGTGAGTTAGGCTGCAGCAACGTAATCGTTGTTTGGCCGGCTGCAAACGGTGGAGAAAAAATGACCGGCAAAGCAGCCGATATCGATGTAGCGGAAGTAAAGTGCACGCCGGGCGAGATCGTTCTTACCTGGCAAAATTCGTCGTACAGCGTATACACCGCGCTCTGGCTGCGAGACAACGATCCAGCCAACCGCGATGCCCGCACCGGTCAGCGCCTGATTCGAACCGTCGATCTTCCCCGAGAGCCGCGGCTAAACGCCGCCGACCTGCGGCCTTCAGGCCACATCACGTTAACGTGGGAAGACGGCGCAATCAGCGTTTATCCCCTGTCGTGGCTGCGTGCATTTGACCGCAGCCTGCGCACCAACCCACATCCCACCCGTATGCCTTGGCTGGGGCAGGCCGCGACAGCGTTCGCCTGGTGTGACTACGCCAAGTGGATTGAGAACCCAGCCAGCCGCGAAGACTGGCTATATTACGTGGGCCGCGATGGATTGGCATTCCTGCGCGACGTTCCTACTCAACGGGACGCCGTGTTGAAGGTCGCCGCTCTCATCGGTTTCGTGCGCGAGACGCACCGGGGACGTACCTTCGATACAAGTCCCGGCCTGCCCATCCATACAGGCAATGCCTATCGCGATCCGGTGCCCGGCTTCCAGTTGGTCCATTGTTTATCCGCCGCCGGCCAGAGCATTTTCGTAGATGGAATGGCAGCCGCCGAGCGTCTGCGAGCTCATGATCCCGAGGCCTTCACCACGCTCTGTCAAATGCCGATCCGTTATCGCTTTCAGGATGCGGCAGTCGACCTGCTTGCCGAGCGAACCATGCTCGAGGTCGACGCATCCGGAGAATTCCGCGCCATTCATTACGACGACCGCTGGACTGCGCCCCTGCACCTCAAGGGCCCCCGGCTAAAAAAGTACTACCCGGCCTACCGTCAGCTTGCGGATCTGCTCAGCGAACCCGCCCGATCCGTGCTCTACCAACTACAGCCGGGCGATCTCGCCCTCTTCGACAACACGCGCATTCTTCATGGCAGCACCGCATCCTCTATCGACGGCCACCTGCAGGGCTGCTCCCTCGATGCCGACGGACTCTACAGCTCGCTCGCGGTCCTCTCGCGTCCACGCTGAGTTTGCCACCACCTCGCATCCGCCAGGACAACCGAGGTCTCAACCTGTCGTTCTGGAATGTTCCAATACTTCTTGAGGAGTCGATCTTTGTCCTCGCCGCTCACCATGCGGAAGCCATGCCTCTCATAAAAGCGAATCGCCCAAACCGCATCGGCCCATGTTCCGATCAACACAGGATCGTTCGTCAACTCGCGCAAATGAGACAGCAACTGTGATCCGACACCTTGTTTCTGGCTGCCGGTTCGAACGTAGGCGTGACGAATGAGGGTGACATCCCGCACCGGTTGAATGCCCATCACGCCTAATAGCGTTCCGTTGTCCTGGTATCCCCAAAACACAACGCCATCATCAATTTCATGCTGCAGTTTTTCCCTGGACATGTAAGGCTCGGTCCATCGATCGGCAGGGATCGTTCCGCGATAAGCTTGAGCGCCCTCATTAATGATGGCCCAAACAAAATCAAAATCCCGATCCTCACACCGTCGAATCATAAGCGCCTTTCCCAACTTTGGCCCCGCAACAAATCCGAGGGTGCCCCATATCTCGCTCGTTTTTCGCGAGATGTGGGATACCACAGCTCTCGACCCGCGTATTTTGGAGCCCTCCCAGCATCACAGGGAAAGACGGGTGCCCCAGGTTCGCCCAAGCGTACGTGGGACGAAAACGATGGGCGCAGCCCAACGATCGCATTCGCCGTATCGACCACCAGATTCAGATCATTCAGAACTTAAGATCACTTAACCAAAGGCAACGTGTGAGGTATTTTCACGTACAAAAAACGGACGAACCAGCTCTCCACTAAAAAAACAATCACGGCGACCAATATAAACATCAGGCTCCCGTTGATCAGCATCACCCCCAAAGGGATCAGCGCTAAGGCAGCGATCACCGCGCCCACCCGCCATTGTTGCTCCCGGGTATAGAGCAGCGCATGGGCCGGCCGAAGATTCATAAACAACAACCCTAACGGAATCACATTAATCACCAGCAGCACGATAAACCCAGTGCGCAGAATCGCTGTCGCCTGCGTTTGCCCCATCAGCGCGGACACGACAAGCAACTCACCGCAGCCCATCAAAATCGCCGAATTGGTGAGATAACCCCCGAGCCAGCGCGCGTCCTTCCAACCCGGTTGCGCGTTCGTGCTAAGCAACACGCCCTTGTACGCCGCGGACGCGAATCCAGGCAGCAATCCCACCACCACCGCGGCTAATCGAGCCCACTCGAAATCCCACCCGAATTCCGCCAGCACGCTAAACCCTGCCGCCGCGGTCAGCGGAAGCGAAAAAATCGTCAAACACCAGGTCCCCAACGACATCGGCGAACCGGGCTTGAAAACCCTGAGCATGTGATGGAAGCGCAACGGATCGCCCAGATCCAACACCAGCAATCCGAGGTCAACCAACAAAAGCACCAGCGCAACCGGATAAGCCACTTTCGCCACGCGCAGGAAAACCGTCGGCGCCGCCAACTCGCTGATCGCTGCCGCCAGAAACAGTCCGGTCGCCATGCCGTTAAGCAAAGCATCCCACGCGATAATGCCGTGCCACCCCGGCACCTTGGTGACTGGCAAATGCTCATAGCCAATCTCGCTCCCTCGTTCCGGCGAGGAAGCTTTGCTGAGAGCCTGCTGCGGTTTGGAGTCTGTCTGCATTCAGGGCTTCAAAAGAAAAACCACCGCCAGCAATACGGCGATACCGGCCAAGCCGCCCGTGACGGAACGAACGTAATCTCCCATCATGTGCAGCCACGGATTGAACGGAGCATCCGGCAAGCCATAAACGGAAGGGCGATCCACCAGCAGATAAAAGGAATGCATTTCCGAATACGTCTCGCTAGGGACGTCGCCATAAAGGTACGCCTGCGGCACGCCGCGCTCGTGAAGTTCCTCCACCCGTTTGCGCGCCTGCTCGCGAAGCTCCTCGACCGGTCCGAAGTGGATGGACTGGGTTGGACACGCCTTGGCGCACGCCGGCTCCAGACCGTCGCGCTGACGGTCATAGCAAAGCGTGCATTTGTGCGAATGACCGCCCATGTCGCTGCGCGTGATCACGCCGAACGGGCACGCCGCGATGCAGCACGAGCAGCCGTTGCAAATGTCAGCCTGTATATAAATGTTCTGAAACTCATTTTGCACAATGGCGCCGGTCGGGCAAGCCTGATGGCAAGGCGACGCCACGCAATGTTTGCAATTGTCGCTCATCATGAGCCAGCGGTTCAGCAGAGACTCGTTCGACTCCGTGCCCGGCAAAGCAATCTGGCCTGACGATTCGTCGGCGAATTGCTCAATGAACTTCACGTGACGCCAGGTGGTCGCCGACAACTCATTCGTATTGTCATAGCTGTTGCCGGAGAAGTTAAAACCATCCGACGGTAGCTGGTTCCACTGCTTGCACGCCACCTCGCAAGCCTTGCACCCGATGCATACGGTGGTGTCCGTGTAAAAGCCGGTAGGCGTACGGGCCTCGGGCGCTTTACCACGCTGGAACGGATAAATCAGGCGTCTCACCACCTCCGCCAACGGGCCGCGCGGCGGATCGCTGCTCTGGTGTAACCCGGACAGTTCCATTTCTCTACTTGCCATGTCCGATTCTCCCTTCTGGTTGGGCACTGTCTGGAGTATCTGGGATCGGATCGAGCGTCGGCCAGGGCGACGTCGTCACCGTCGGTTGCGGAGCCTGGCCCTCGAGCCGCCCGGCTTGCACCTGGCACGCGAACGCCTTGCTTTCGTGCATGCTCACGTTCGGGTCGGCCAACAACGCGGTTAGGTCATTGGCGTTGCCGCCGACGGTCTCCCCCGCGAAAGCCCAGTGGAACGGCAGGCCGATCTGGTGGATCACCCGCCCCTCCACGGGAAACGGCCGCAGCCGCCGAGTCACCATGGCACGCGCCTCGATTCGACCGCGCGCCGTTTCGATCGTCATCCACCCGCCGTGAACAATACCGCGCTCCGCCGCCAACTCGTAACTCAGCTCGGCGAACATCTCCGGTTGCAATTCATTAAGCCAGCTATTGAACCGGCTCATCGGTCCACTCAGGTAATGCTCGGTAAGACGGAACGTCGTGGCCACCACGGGATACTCGGCCGTCGGCGTGTGCGCGACGCGGTTCAGCGGTCCGTCGAAATACCGAACCGTAGGATTGGTATTGTGTCTGGGATAAAGCAGGTTGCCCAGCGGCGACTCGACCGGCTCGTAATGCGTGGGCAGAGGCCCATCCTTAATAGCAGGGGAGTAGAGCCAGCCCAGTCCGTCGGCCTTGGTGATGAAGGGCTGTGTTCCGGCAATGGCCGCCATGCCCTTTGCCCCCGGAGGCGGTTGATAATCGGGTGGCTTGGTCAGCTCGAAATCCGGCTTGTCCTGTCCCACCCAGTTCCGCTTCTCGGCGTCCCACCAGACTAGTTTCTTGCGCTCCGACCAGGGCCGTCCCTCGGGGTCGGCCGAGGCGCGGTTGTACAGCACGCGAACATTGTTCGGCCAAGCGAAGCCCCACTCCGGTTGGATGGGGTTATCCGAGAGCTTGCGTTCGTCCGCGCGGTTGCGGCCTGGCTCTGGGAAGACGCCGCTGTAGACCCAGCAACCGCAGGCCGTCGTGCCGTCGTCTTTCAACTCCGAATAGCCACTCACCAGGCGTGGATGCCCGGTGCGCGGGTCCGTTTCATCCAGCCGATGACCATTGATCTCCATGAGCACCTTCTCCAGGTCCGGTTCCCCTTCAATGCGGCTCAGCGTTCCATCCGGCAGATGCGGCTGCTCGTCGAAGTCGTAGTCCCACGTGAGGTTCAGCAGCCCCTGATCCCTGGGATCGGTCGAGCCCGCGTAGAGCTGCTTGAGGCGTTTACCCAGGTTGTAATAAAACCACGCGTCGGAACGGCAATCGCCGGCCGGATCGACGGCTTTCTTGTGCCATTGCACCAACCGCTGCGTGTTGGTTAAGCTTCCTTCCTTCTCTTGAGCGGCCGCTGCGGGAATAAAGAAGACCTCGGTCCCGACCTCGGAGGGCGGGGGTCCCTTCGGATCGTTCTTCCAAAAGGTGGCGCTTTCCGTCTCGAACCAGTCGCAAACCACCAGCCACTCCAGCTTGCGCAGGCCGGCGCGGTGCACATTCGCGTTGGGTCCGCCGCCAGCTGGATTCTGACCGGCCAGGAAGTAGCCCTTCACCCCACCCTTTGACATGCGATCGAAGTAGGCCAGTTGCGAGTAGTCGCCGTCCACGCGCGGCACCCAGGAGAACCCGAAGTCGTTCTCCGGCATTGCTCCGGCGCCGTACCAGGCCTTCAGCAGGCTGACAATGAATTTGCTAAAGTTCGCCCAGTAGCCGGTGGGCATACTTGCATGCTGGATATAACAACTCAAATCCTCCTGCGTCGGGTCGTGTACGGGGGGCTGCGGCAGGTAGCCGGGCAGTGTGTCGTACAACGTCGAGATGTCGGTCGCGCCCTGGATGGTAGAGTGGCCGCGCAGGGCCATGATGCCGCCGCCAGGCCGGCCCACGTTGCCTAGCAACAATTGCAAGATGCCGGCCGTGCGTATGATCTGCACGCCGGTGGTGTGCTGCGTCCAGCCCAGCGCGTAGGCAATGCAGCTGGTCCGCTCGCGACCGGAGTTGGTGCAGAGCAATTCCGCAACGCGCAAAAACTCCTCCGGCTTGCAGCCGCACACCTGGGAAACGACCTCCGGCGTGTAGCGGGCGAAGTGCCGGCGCAGAATCTGCATAACGCAGCGCGGATGCTGCAAAGTCGGATCGCGCTGTGCGTTTGTCATGTCTGTGTACGGCGAGGTATATGGTTCGCCAGTCCCATCTAGGCAGTGGCCATGACGGGCATGATCCTGGGGCGTATGCTTCGAACCGTCCGGCTCCCCGCGGCCGCTCTCGGACTCCTCGTAGCCCCAATGGCCCTGCTTGGAATCATAGGAGTCGTGCTGCTGGTCGAAGCCACTAAACAGCCCTGCCAGATCTTCGGAATCCCGGAACCCCTCGTCGATGATGTTCGGAGCATTCGTGTAGGCGAGCACGTATTCATGAAACCAACGGTCGTTCGTTAATACGTAATTCACCAGGCCGCCCAGGAAGGCGATGTCGCTGCCCGAGCGAATGCCCACGTAAAGATCGCACACCGCCGACATCCGCGTGAAGCGTGGATCCACATGGATCAGGGTTGCACCCTTCAGCTTGGCCTCCATGGGCCAGCGGAATCCGACAGGTTGAGCCTCCGCCATATTGGATCCCATGAACAGGATGCAATCGCTATTGGCCATATCCTGCTGATAATTTGTGGCCGCGCCGCGGCCGAACGAGGCGCCCAGACCGGGCACCGAGGCGCTGTGTCATATTCGCGCCTGGTTCTCGATCGACACCACTCCCAATCCGCCGCCGAACAGCTTCTTGATGAGGTAGTTCTCTTCGTTGTCGATCGTTGCCCCGCCCAGCGTGCCGATGCTGCGCACCGAGTTGAGCAAGCGGCCTTCCTCGTCGCGCGTCGTGAAATCGGCGTCGCGCGTCTTCTTGACCCGCTCGGCAATCTGGTCCAGCGCCCAATCCATCGTCCGCGTCTCCCACTTATCGGAGTAGGGAGCCCGATAGAGGACATTCCGCACTCGATGCGAATTAACGGCGAGTTGGAACGCGTTGGCCCCTTTGGGGCACAGGTGACCCCCGCTGATGGGGCTATCAGGATTGCCCTCAATATTGATGAGTTCGCCGCCCTTGCTGTAGATGAGCTGTCCGCAGCCTACGGCGCAGTAGGGGCAGATGCCCTCCGTCACAGTGGCGCCGCGCAGTCGCGAAGCCTTCTCGAGCGTCTCTACGCTAAACGGTTCCCCGGAAGTTTGTGGTGGCTTGTTGAGTTTGAAGCGGAACATGGCACCTCCAGACCGGCCTTAGGAGCGGATAGTAGCACAATTGCATTTTCTCCTGTTAGATGCGCCGGCAGTCGCCGAGTTCCGCGCGAGATGACAATTCGCGCCTTAGCCCTGGCGCTTCCGGCTATCCTTCAAAAGCCCAAGCCGCACCAGGCTTTCGCCGGTCGCGGTAAGCGCCTCCTCGTTCGACCGCGGAGTCCACCCGAGCAACCGTCGCGCCTTTTCGTTGGTTGCATTCTTGCGCTTGCCCAGCTCCGGCAGAATCAGCTTGATCGCCGGATCGCGTAGCGACGCCAGGCGCACCATCCAGTTGGGCAATTCTCGTGTCGGCACTCGTCTGGCATCCGATCCCATGCGCTCTCTCAGGATCCCGGCGATCTCGCGCATCCAAATAAAATCCCCCGCGACCGCAAGGAACCTCTCGCCTTTGGCTGCAGCAGCCGTCATCGCGCGAATGTGCAGGTCGACCACGTCCCGCACATCGACAATTCCAAAAGAGAGCTTTGGGCTGCCGGGCAGAGCGCCATCCATCAGCCGCTGCACAATCAGAATCGAGGCCGAATAATCAGGCCCGAGCACCGGCCCAAACACTCCCACAGGATTCACCACCGACAATTCCAGGCCGCCACCCTCTTTGGCGATAAAATCCCACGCCGCGCGCTCAGCCAAAGTCTTCGATTTCGTATAGGGCGCCACATCGTCACCCTCGAGATGGGTCCAGTTCGTCTCGTCGAACGGCGCGCTCTGCGGTTTGTACCCATAGCCCACAGCCGCAAAAGAGGAGGTGAGCACCACCCGTTTCACGCCGGCATCCCGCGCGGCCCGCAACACGCGGAGCGCCCCGTCCCGAGCAGGCACGATCAACTCGTCCTCGTGTTTCGGCACGGCCGGCGGAAGCGGCGATGCCACATGCAGCACGTACTCGCACCCGGCTACCGCCTCGGTCCAACCGGCGTCGCCCGTGAGATCGGCGGCCACAAACGAAAGCCTCCCGTCAGGCTCGGCGCCGCCATTCTTCAGCATGGCGCGTACGTCGCCTTCGCGCTTCAGGTCCCGTACCGTGGACCGCACCTGGTAGCCCGCTGCCAGAAGCTGCACGATGGCATGGCTGCCAATAAACCCTGATCCGCCTGTAACCAGAACTTTGCTCATCCTTGTCTCCCGTCTCCGTTAGGTTATAGATCGAACGTTCGTTCTAATAGATTCAGAAAAGTACCTGCCTATTCGTCGGCAATCGCATTCCAGACCGTTTCTGCAATGCTTCTGAGCGTGGCGGTGGAAAAGGCCTTGGGCGCTTTTGCCAGGCTGGCGGCCAGGCCGAGAGTGAGGCTCTCAATGGCCTCCGGCGGAAGGTCCTTGAGCATTCCGCCCTTCTTTTTCGGCTGCATCCATTTGGCGATGCGCGCTTTCTCGGGATGAGCGTCGACTTTGCAGTAGGACGAATTCAGATACTGATCGAGAAAGAGTGTCTCCTTCCGATGACTGCGATAGAACCGGTACGCGTTGAGCCAAACACGCAAAAGCGCCTCGCGAGGGGATTCGTCTACGGAAACTCCCTCGAAGAAGACCTCTTCTTTGATCGACGCCACCCGCTCATAAACCGCGTGAATCAGGTCATCTTTGCTAGGAAAGTAGTGATAAATCACCCCCGGGCTTGCGCCGGACTTCTTCGCAAGAACAGACATGGGAGCATCATGAATCCGCGCTCAACGATCAGATCGAGCATCGCCTCCAGAATCGCTTCCCGTTTATCGCCTTTGCCGGCCATAGAGAATGATCATTCTACTATCCATAACCGCGAACCTATTTAGGAGTTTTCGTCACCCACAAATCCGTCATCCCACAAATCCGTCATCCCCACAAATCCGTCATCTCCACAAATCCGTCATCCCCACAAATCCGTCATCCCCACAAATCCGTCCCCCCACAACTCCGTCATCCCCACAAATCCGTCACCCCCACAAATCCGTCATCCCCTACAAATCCGTCCCCCCACAACTCCGTCATTCCCCACAAATCCGTCATCCCCACAAATCCGTCATTCCCCACAAATCCGTCATCCTGAGCGGAGCGCCTCGCATACCTGTCGGGTGACACAACGCGTGTGGCGCGGAGTCGAAGGACCTCGGCGTACTTACCTTACCCATGCTGCTCGGAGCTTTTCAACCACGGAACCCCTACCGGGCTCAACGATTAGCAGCGCGATATCGGTTCGGCGCACCAGGAGTGGGAATATTGTCGGACACCTGCGCTCCACTCATATGTGTCCGGGTTAATGGAGCCGTGAGGCTGATACCGCTCCCCGAAATCTCCTCACCCGCCGCGTGCGCACGAGCAAGGGGAGCAACCAGCGTGATGCTCGCCGCACCCCGGCCCCTGACCGAAGAAACGACAGCCGTCTCAGAACTTCCTCCATCGCCGATAGAAATCGTTTGACCCTTACGAAACCCCGTCACATTTGCCGTAGGCAGAACCGTCGCTCCCACGCCAATAGAACTACTCAACGTGGTTCCGCCTGCACTCCCAACCGTAGAAATAACCGCCGTTTCAACACTCGCCCCAGAATCAACGAGGATTTTCTGCCCAGCCTGGAACCCCTCCACGCTGCTGACCTTAACATTCGTTGCACCCACGTGCGAACCCGCCGACAAACTCGCAACCGCCTGCGTCAGAAAATCGTTACAGTTCCTGTCCGTATCCGAACCATCGGGAAATCGTCCCGCGCTCGTATTGGTCGCAACCGGCGTCACCACCGTTGACCACGGATTGAACTCCGACCCGGGTGCCGGTGCGTAGCATCCACTCAGCTCTGCTCCTGACGCTGTTTGATCGCCCTCGGCAACCCAAGGGTCGACAAGACCGCCGTAGTTGAGGCTGTCCGCAACCACACCCGACGCGTCCCGCAGCACCATGCTGCCTTCTTCAACGGTGATGTTACGACCAAACTGAGGGGACGTGGTCGTCAATTCAGGTCCTCCAAACCACTGGTTGGGTTCCGGTGGGCCTTGATAACCCGCAGTAGTGACGGCCGCATCGCGTACGGCCTCGTGGATCCCGTGATCGTTACCCAGTGGTCTGTCGAGTGTTATCCCGGTACCAAGCGCCTGCACCGGCTCATTGCTCGAATGGGCAAACGCACTCGCCGGTTGGAAGCTGACTCCAGTCCCGCGATCGCTGAACGGGAGATTGGCGGCATGATTGAATCGCAGCGGAGCCGTCAGATCCAGGCCCGTCCCCGGAGACACCACCCACTCACTGACCGCATGAGGCTTGGCAAGGGCAGGTGTAAAGTCGATGGCTGTGCCGTCCGGCCCCGGGCTGCCCACAGCCGTGACCGTGACCTCTTCCCGGCTTGCAGGCGTGCCGACCGTGATCTTGTCGCCTGCCGCGAAACCCTCCGCCCGGCGTATGCCGATCCGGTTCGCTCCCGCGTTCACCGGAGCCGAGAGATTGGTTCGGCCCGCAGCTGTGCCCACATTCGACACAGTAACAGTTTCAATGCCGTGGCCAACGCTGTCGACATCCAACCGGATCTTGTCGCCGACGGAAATATCGGAAAGGGAAGTCACCTTGATGTTGGTGGCCCCGGCGGGCGCGTTCATCGCGAGATACGCCTGTGTGCCTGGCTTGCCCACCGCGGTTACCGTGGCTATCTCGTACTCCTCCACAGCATTGGCAGCGACCGGATAAGTAGAACCATGGCCGAGTGCGATCTTCTGCCCGGCAACGAAGCCGGATGTGCTCTCCACCGGCACATTGGTCGAGCCGGCAGGGATGGTCATCACCGGTCCATCGGGAACCGGTTGCCACAGCGTGGTGTGGTTGGTGGCCGCCGTCCCCATGCTTACGATCTTGCGCGTTTCCATCCTCGAGCCGCTATCCACGGAGATCGTATCGCCAACCGACATCCCGTCCGCGTTCCTGACATACAGGATGCTATCGCCCGCGCGCGCAGGCGCCGCCAGTCCGGAGTTGGAGAGGCCGAGCAGGTAGAAGCCGCCGGCCGCAAGCTTCGTGCCCGCCGGGATCTTGATCGTCGAGAAAATAGCCTGACCAGCCGGGTGCGCGGTCAACGTCCAGTTGGAAACATCGACGCTCTCGGAACCAGCATTGTAGAGCTCGATAAACGAGTTCGTCGGGTTCCCTGAAGGATCAGAAGCGGCACCGCCTGATCTCACGCGAAACTCGTTGATCTTGACTGGGCTGGCGTTGCGCACCTTTGCAACCACGGTCTCGGTTTGCTTTCGCCCGCTGCTCGAATTCGTCCACGATGCATTGCCGGCAAGATCGCCGCTGGAGGCTACTTTCCCGGAAGTGACCTTGAACGTCGCGCTCACGCTCCCACCCGGTGCGACCTGCTGAGCGAACGTCTTGGACTTTTCTGTTGTGCCCGAAACGACAGAGGTCCACTGCTTGCTGGGTACAGCAACTCTCAACGAGACCCCTGCTGCAGGTGCTCCTGTCGTATTCGTAAACGTCACTGTGGCATCACGCGAAGACTCTGGAGTGAACGTCCTCACCGGCGAAATAGTGAGTGAAGCCACGTCGTACCTGGCGGCCACAATGTTGGCTTGAACAAGCTGATCCGTAGCATTCGATGGAAATGTGCCCGCGGCTGTCAACGCTCCCTCATAGAACGTTCCTTGCGATCCGTCACTGTTATCGCCGCCGTTGCCCAACAGAATAGCCCCCTGCTTGCGCATCGGGTCATAGGTAGGATTCACGCGCTTTCCATCGAACATCACCGACAGAGCGCCTTCTTGCGCGTTACCGCCCAGAGCCGCCCAATGGTGTGCTTCTCCCTTGGCGATGGCGGTCACGAAACGCCAGGAAATGCTGGGTAAATTTGTGCAGCCTTTGGAACCATCCTCGTTGACGCAACCAACGAGATTATTCTCCTGGTCGGTCATAATCCACGGACCGTTCCCCTGCCCGCTATACCATGGCGCGGCGTTGCCGAAGTAGAGGGTTTCCATGGTGCCGTTGTCATCATCGCGGCTATCGATCTCGGCATTGCCGTAGTCGAAACAGCAACCAGCATTGAAATGCTTACCATTGACGACCCAGTATTGCCCCTCACCCTGGTCATCGACTGCGGTGCCTTTCACATCGTTCTGGCGGAGTCCCATGCCCGGCTCGATGAACACACCGTAGACCTTGTGTCCCATGATCGTAACCGGCGCCATGTCGGCAATCGGAAGGTTGTTGAACCCGCCCAGGGCCGGGCCGCCGAACCCGCCACGGGGGGCCTGGGTGAGATCGTTGTGCTTAGGAGACTGATCGTAGATGATGCTGATCCAGCAATAGGTGCCTGCGCAGAACTTATCCTGTGCAACAGCGTCGGCATATCCGCCCGGATCAGCAACGCGAATGTCCAGACGCTTGCCGTCCGATTGCCGCAAAACCTGGTACAGGGGACCGCGATACGCCGCATATAACGCGCGTGTCGTGCTGTGTGCGGCCACACACGCGTTACCGGCAGAAGCATAAATATCGCATGGGCCCTGAAGCCTCTGCGGGGGAGCCTGCTGCGCCATCGTCGAGGTGGCGCCAACCACCGCAACCACAACTGAGAGCATTAGCGTGAACTTGATTCTCGTTTTCATTCTTATCCCGCCCTGAAGAATTCGAACTCTGCGGCCCAATTTCTGCGAATTCTCTGTCGGGAATACGTATACCACCCCCTCCCGAATTCTCCATCCAAAACCTCAACCCGCAAACAGAAGTGTCATCCCGACCGAAGTGGAGGGACCTGCTGTTCCCATCTGCAATATCGAATCTGAATGGAAGCGCAACCCTCCCCTTTGTCATCCCGACCGGGGGAGCGCAGTGGAGGGATCTGCGGTGCGCCCCTCCCCCTCCCGAATTTTCCGTCTAGAACCTCAACACCCAAAAGAAATGTGTCATCCCGACCGAAGCGTAGCGAAGTGGAGGGACCTGCTGTTCCTCACTGACAACCGAACCAACGACCGGCCGCCTTTTCAATTTCCCTAAAATCCGGGTCGCAATCGCAAGCCCAGGCAATAACCCCATCAGGGCGTATCAAAGCCGCGCTCAATCCCAACTGTTCCTTCGCCCGGCCAGAAACATACTTCATCCGATCGCCATATCCACGCGCCAAACTCTCAACCGAAGCACTCCCCTCAAAATCAAGCAAAATCCCCTTCCCATCCACCATAAACTCACCAATCCTCGCCCCGTCCTCAAACTCAAAATTAGGAACGCTATGCCCCACGAGAGCATGGTCGCCACCGAGATCGTAGCGTGTGAAAACCCCCCAAACCCTTCCCGCAATATAAGTCGCCCCATCGCGTGTATTCATAAGCTCCCGCATAATCGCATTCAGCGCGCGTGCACGCGGACTAGGGTTCATGATGGCAACCTGCGCCCGTGACCAATCCAGAACCTGTGCACCCACCGGGGATCGTTCCGTTTGATAACTATCCAACAACTCTTCCGGCGCCCTCTTTTGGATAGTCGCAGCGAGTTTCCACCCCAGGTTCATGGCATCGCCCAATCCAAGGTTAAGGCCCTGGCCTCCCAGCGGCGAATGGATATGCGCGGCATCGCCTGCCAAAAGCACCCGCCCATTGCGGTAGTTTGTAGCCTGCCGTGCACGGTCAGTCCACGTAGTTGCGGCATGCAAGGCGCTGATCGTAGCATCGGTGTTCGACACCCGCCGTAGAACCGCCTGCACCTGTTCCAGCGTGACTGGCTCTGCACTATGAGCTGCCCCGCCATCAAACTCCAGCATCACCAGGTAACCCGGCTGCGATTGAAAATACATGCCAGTCGCTGTCAGGTTCCGGCCTGGACCCAGCTTCTCCGCGTCGGCAATATCCACCTGGGCGGAGTAGCCGGTAAACTCCGGCTCCGTGCCGGCAAATGCAAAACCGCCCGCCTTGCGAACCACACTGCGGCTTCCGTCGCAGCCCACCAGCCATTTCCCTTGAAAAGACTGCTCGTCTGACTGAACACTCACCCGCTCCGTCGTTTGCTGAAAGTCAGTAATAGCAAACCCCCGCTTGATCTCGACACCCAGGGCCTCTGCCCGTCGAGCCAGCACAGATTCAACCTCCTCCATTTCACTCAACAAATTCGTCTCGGTCGAACTTGCCAGACGATACCGCCACTGTGATGTATCAAGATCACCCTCATGAAATGGAATCCCGGCGAAGTGTCCTCTCTGGCGGCTTGGCCCTTGCACGGAACCCATGTGCGGGTTTTTAAGACGCTTGTGTACCTCAAGTTCTTCAAGCAACCCACGACGATAAAGCGCTTCAATCGTAGGCGCCGAGAGTCCGCGTATCCCGAAGGGGAATTGCTTCAAGGGAGAGTGCGGGTCCTCCGCCTTTTCCAATATGAGAACGGAGCATTTGGCCAGCGCCAGTTCACACCCGAGGAACAGACCAACCGGCCCCGCGCCGGAAATGATCACATCGTGAATATCGTTCATGTACGCAAAATATACCGGTCAGTCGGTATTATACAAGATAAAAATACCGCGCAGTCGGTTTATGCTATCTTGGCTGGCGTGAGAATACGTAAACCACGCAAGCCCCAGCTACGAGCAGCCGTGACCCGAGAACTCCTCCTGACCGCCGCAGAGCAAGTCTTCGCAAGGGTCGGCTATGAAAAAGCGCAAGTGGAAGAAATCGCGGAAGCTGCAGGCTTCAGCAAAGGCGGTCTCTACGCTCATTTCAAAAGCAAAGAAGATCTGTTTCTCGCGCTGTATGAAACGAAAACCGCCAGTTCCTTGGCGAAACTTCACCACGCCTTGGACGGCGCCCCAACCCGCGAGGGAAAAATTAATGCATTCCGAAGCTTCTACATCGACTTGTCGAAGGAGAAGGATTGGGCCCTCATAACCCTTGAAGTCAAGCTCTTCATCCGGCGCCATCCAGAGGTAAAAGAAAGACTCCGTAAGATCGACGAGCACGTGGCAGACAGCATCGAAGGCGTACTGACGCGACTTCTAGGCAACTCTGCTCGAGCCGCCGGAGAAGCCCTCGGGGGCATTTTCTCCGCGCTCGTGCTGGAGGCCGATTTGGAACCCGACGTCCTTTCTGAGCGGAAGATGAGAGCCATGCTCGGAACCATCTTCGATGCCCTGTTAGGACTTCAAGCACCGCCAACCCGGAAATCTCGCGACTAGAGCCTGTTCTTGGCGAAACGCCTTCGCGTTTGATGGACACTTCTGTTTAGGATGGGATGTTGGTGCCCAAACCAGAAGTGTCATCCCGCCTGTCCCGGCCTGCCGTGGGACAGTAGCGAAGCGTAGTGGAGGGACCTGCCGTTCATCCTCCGCGGCATCCAAATTTGAATGGAAGCGCCACCCTTTCCTTTGTCATCCCGAGCGTAGCCGAGGGATCTGCGGTTCCGCGGACCTCTCCTGGAAATGTTTTTCGACCGGAGCCTAGAGGTCCGCTGTTTCTCTTCCAGTTCTTACGCAGACTCTTCAGCCCCTGCCAGAGACTCGGTTACGATGGAACGGGGTGGCAATGAAAAACGCTTTCGGACTTCAAGTACCTGAAAACCTGCAAGATATTGTCCAATCTTCCAACTGCGCTCTGATCGTCTACGACATGCAGGCAGGCATCGTCCCTCAAATCTCCTCCGGCTCAGAGATCCAAAAGCAATGTGTCTTGCTTCTGCACGCAGCGCGTAAGGCTGGCATGAGAATCTTCCACACACGCCATTTCTTCCTGCCACCATCTGCAGCGGGTGTTGCTCAATTACGCCGGGCGATGGTCTGGCAGCGCAAAGAAGAGCCGCAGGAGACAACCTGCTTTATTCCGCAAGGTTCCCCAGCCTTTCAAATCGTGCCTGAACTTGAACCGCGCGAAGGCGAAGTAGTCGTCGACAAGATCACCATGTCAGCCTTCGAAGGCACGTTTCTCGATCTTGCGATGCGCGACGCCGGCATTCACTCTTTTCTGATAGTGGGCATCGCGTTGGAAATCGGAATCGAGCCCACGGTTCGACAAGCCCTGGATTTGAACTACCTCCCAGTAGTCATCACCGACGCCTGTGGTGCAAGAACAGAAGAGTTGAAGCATCGGTCGCTGGCAACCTTGGCCGAAACCGGCGAGGTTTTTATGGCCGCAACCGCGGACATTCTGGAAATCCTGAACAAACGCTAATTGCGCACCGTGCCGCATCCGCCCGCATCTAACAACGCGAAAGCTTACGAGGCTAATCATGAAAGCAATTGTGCTCCACGAGTACGGCGCCGCCGAAAATCTGAAGTATGAGGACTGGGACGATCCCCAGGCCGGCGACGGCCAAATCCTTATTCGCGTCACCGCAGCCGGACTCAATCCCATCGATTGGAAGATTCGCAGCGGAGCCATGAAGGCTTTCATGCCTCTGCAACTGCCCACCATCCTCGGTTACGACTACTCCGGTGTCGTTCGTTCAGTCGGCAAGGGCGTCGTGGGCTATGCCGAGGGCGATAAGGTCTTCGGCCGTGCCGGCCAGGCATACGCCGAATTCCTTTTGGCTGACCTCTCAGGCTTGTCGAAGCTTCCAACTGGCCTTGATCACATCGAAGCCGCCGCACTTCCAGTGGTGCTCAACACCGGGGAACAACTCATCGCGCAGGCCGGCAAGGTTCAGCGTGGCCAAACCGTCGTCATCACCGGCGCACTGGGCAGCGTAGGCCGCACCGCCGTCTGGGTGGCGAAGAAACTCGGTGCCCACGTCATCGCCGGTGTCCGCGATTCGCAAAAGAAGGAGGCGCAGGAACTCGGGGCCGACACCCTGCTCGCCCTCGATAGCCGCAAGGAGATCGACTCACTAGGCTCCGTCGATGTCGTCGCGGATACGATTGGGGGCGGCCTCGCCGACCTACTCCTGCCTAAAGTCAAGCCCGGCGGAACCTACGCGTCCGTCGTCGGGCCTCCGCCAAATGCCAAAAATTACCCAACCGTAAGAGTCGAGGCCTTCGGCTCCCATCCTGATGCAGTGGCCATGCGCGCGCTCGCGGAAGACCTCGCAAACGGAAAATTCAAAATCCCCGTCGATCGCAAATTCCCCCTCGCCGAAGCGGCGAAAGCGCACGCTCTGGCAGAGAAGGGCGGCATCGGCAAAGTACTCCTTTTAGCGTGACCGAGGCTCGTCGCGCAGGCTGAAGCTCGCGATAACGGCGGGACTCGACTTCGGCCGCATCTGCAGAGTGCCGAGGAACTCGGTCGATGACGGCTGGTCGCGGAGTCGGAACACCAGAACGCCCGGCTGAACCTCTTTGGCAGAGAGCAATCGGAATCCGCCGGTCTGCCGCCGGAGTTCCATCTGAGCCTCGGTCGCGGGCTCGAGAGCAACATTGGGCAGAGCAGTCTCCAGCGCGGGGGAGGATCCGTGGTTAAACGCGGCAAGCCAGTTATAGAGCAGCTGCCCAGCCGGCGTGTTAGGGATGAAGCCCACCTGCTCGCCTGACCGGGGAAGGTGAACGAGGATAGTGGGGTGAACGCTGCTGACGTGATCGCCGCGGCGCGCGGGCATCGGAGCGTCCCCGGGATCGCCGAGGACAACAGTGTCGACCTGGTTAGGATCGTCGTCTTTCTGGTCGCCGCCCGGGGCGCCTCCAACCGTGGCGCTGACGAAACGATCGGCGCCGGATCCGCCGGAGCCGCCAGAGCTGAAACGCACATGTCCGGAGTGGCTCAGGGCATAGAGGACCGTCGAGAGCGTACCGACGGCAACAACGATAGCCAGCAGGATGGCCATGGGGCTGATCTGCTGGCGCCCAGTGATATAGAAGCGAGGACCGCCGACTGTGGGCAGATCGCGCTCTGGCGTTCCCGGGGCGGGCCGGGTTGGGGCAAGTCCGGCGAGGGTGGTCACACTAATATTGTAGCCGCGCTGCCAGGCGGCCGTTCCAACCGAACCTCTACCACTTTCGTTATTTGAAGGGGACTGCGGCTTTAGCGGCTGAGGGCAGATGGATATCCTTTTATCCAGCCCCCCCAAAAAACCTGTCGATTTTCCCCACCACTATCCGTCATTACCCCAGATGTACGCTTAACGAATCGGGAAGAGGAGAATCGAATGCCACAATATGTGCTCTTGCTACACAGCGACAGCGAAGCCTGGAAAAAATTGAGTCCGGAAGAAATGCAGAAGAAGGTTGAAAAATATCTCGCCTGGCGGAACAAGCCCTTTGTCGTAGCCGGCGCCGGCCTCGTTCGGGACACAGGACGAGTGATCCGGGCAAAGGGAGACGGCGTGAGTGTGACCGAGGGTCCATTCAGCGAGTCGGCTGAAGTAATGGGCGGGTTCTACACCATAGAAGCGGCAGACTATGACGAAGCGGTCAACCTCACTCGCGACATCCCGCACATCGGTTTAGGCACCATTGAGATTCGCCAGGTCATGGTCTACAACAATTAGGAGTGTCTTCGATGCAAGACTCAGGCAGTCCTGTTTTGCTCGAGCATCTATTCCGCCGGGAATCTGGACGGATTGTTGCCTGGCTGGCGGGACTGCTGGGTTCGGCACATCTTCAACTGGCAGAAGACGCCGCGCAGGAGGCCATGCTCCGAGCGGCGGAGACCTGGCCGTTCCAGGGCATTCCACAAAAGCCTGAGGCCTGGCTTTTTCGCACCGCTCATAACTACGCAATCTCGTTGCTCCGGCGGAGTACTGTTTTCAACGGCAAGGTCGACACGCTGGTAGCTGCGCTTGAAAGCAGCGCCCACCCCACCTTGGATCTCGATGCAGAGCAAAGCCTGCGTGACGATGAACTGCGCATGATCTTCATGTGCTGCCATCCGAAGCTAGCCCCGGATGCGCAGGTAGCGTTAAGCCTGAAGCTGGTTGGCGGGTTCAGTACCGAGGAGATCGCCCGCATCTTCTTCTCCGAGCCGGCTACGATTGCGCAACGTTTGGTGCGAGCGAAGCGGTTGATTCGCGAACAAAAGCTGGCCTTGACCATGCCTCCCAGGGGGCATCTGGAGCAGAGACTTAACTCCGTGCTCCAGGTGATTTACCTGCTGTTTAGCGGGGGCTACGCCGCACATGCTGGCGAAGACCTCATCCGTGTCGACGTCTGCCTGGAGGCCTTGCGCTTGGGAAGGCTGGTCGCATCTTCCTCGATGGGTGCTCCACGGGTGGATGCGTTGATTGCGCTGATGGCCTTGCAGGCAGCACGCCTGCCCGCACGGACCGACGCCGCCGGAGATCTCGTTTTATTGGAGGAGCAGGATCGCACGCTGTGGGACGGCGATCTAATCGCCCTGGGTTTTTCCTACTTCGACCGATCGATAGCAGGAGAGGAGATCTCCGAATGGCATGTCCAGGCTGCCATCGCGGCAACCTATGCAAGCGCCCCGAGTGCAGCAGAGATTGACTGGGTCTCCATCCTCGAGCACTATGACCAGCTTATGAAGATGACGGACTCACCGGTAGTGGCGCTGAATCGCGCAGTCGTTGTGATGAAGGTGCACGGCGCGGAAACGTCTCTGGCTGCGTTGGCGCCTCTAGAAGGGAACGACGCCTTGCACAACTATCATTTGCTTGCTGCAACGAAAGGCCATGTGCTCGCGGCCCTTGGACGCTCAAAGGAAGCAAGGGCCGCATTCTCGGCGGCTCTGCAGTGCGACTGCACCCTGCCGGAAAAGCGTTTTCTACAACATCAATTGGAGATACTGTCGACGCAACATCATTGAGTACAACAAAGGAACAGCGGGACCTTAGCACGGCGTTTGCTTTGTATCAGGGCACGACTTCAGTCGTGCCGTAAAACGGACAAAAAGTACGGGCTTTTAGCCCCTGTGAGCGCTTCATCGTTCCGGGACAACCCCTCGCTGGTGAGCATGTGCGATCGCTCCTCGCTCGAAGCCAACCCTTGAAGCAACCTCCCCCACGTGATCCAACATTCGGAAATGCCGAGGAGCCACATCACCCGACCGCAGCGAAGGGACCTGCTGTTCCCATCCCCGCAAACCAATCTCCACTGAAAGCGCCACCACCCCTTTGTCATCCCGAGCGCAGCCGAGGGATCCGCAGTGCGCCTCTCGGTCTTCCCGAATTCTTTGTGTCAAACCCCAACACCCCAAACAGAATTGTCATCCCGACCGGAGCGAAGCGTAGCGGAGGGACCTGCTGTTCCCATCATCCGCAAACCAATCTCCACTGAAAGCGCCACCACCCCTTTGTCATCCCGAGCGCATCCGAGGGATCCGCGGTGTGCCTCTCGGCCTTCCCGAATTCCTCGTGTCAGCCCCCCACACCTAAACAGAATTGTCATCCCGCCTGTCCCGGCCTGCCGTTGGACCGGAGCGAAGCGTAGCGAAGGGACCTGCTGTTCCCATCCCCGCAAACCAATCTCCACTGAAAGCGCCACCACCCCTTTGTCATCCCGAGCGCAGCCGAGGGATCCGCGGTGCGCCCCTCGGTCTTCTTAATTCCAGAGTTTTCACACAGACTCTTTCGCCCCCGTTGAGCGCTTCAGCGCTCCGTAAAAGAGCCTCGAAGGATCATGCACTACCTACTCCCCATTCACGTCGATAGCAGAAATCGGCAGCAGTCGAGAATCCTCCAGCGCTGCCGTGCGATGCCCAATACCTTTCAAATAATCCTGATCACTCGCAAACCCGATAAATTTCTCAATCGAGCTTTGGCGGACAAGCAAAACACGGTCCCACTGTTCCTCTTCAGGACCAATAAGAAACGGGCCACCCTCGCCGAAGAACAGCACTTCGCCGCCGCTCCTCTTAAGGAAGGGCATCGTGTGCTCCATATAACGTTCGTAAGCCTCTGCGCCACTGATGGGTCCAGCAGGAGCAATCTCCGGGAAAGCGGAGTAGTCTGCCACCGCACGAAAGCGAAGCAAATTCAACATCACGACTGGCCCGCGAAGTCCACGCTGCATGAGTCTGAACCCAGCTGCCTGGGTCGGTTCGAGATAGCTCTTCATGCGTTCTATCCTATTCGGCGGAAGGGCCCACAACCCTAATCCGGCAAAGCAAACGCATACATCACGCCGCCCCCAGTACCCACGACATACTGCTTCCCATCGACCGCATAAGTAATCGGGCCGCTAGCATTCACGCCGCCCAGATACGCGTGCCAGAGGGCCTGGCCGGTCTTCGCGTCGAGCGCTACGAAGTCCCCATCCATACCCCCTCCGAACACCAGGTCGCTCGCCGTCGACAGCACACCGCACTCGGTGTTGTTCACCATCTTGAAATCCCACTTCTTCTCCCCAGTTTTCGGATCGATTGCGCGAATCGCCCCGTATCCTTCGGCCTCCGTCTTATAATTCGCAGCCACACGCCCACGCGACGCCGAACCCGGTGGCGGAACACGCGCCGGCCAGTCAGCTGGGGGACCCTTTTCGCCAAAGCCGGGCCACCAACCCCCTCCCGTATATAACTGGCCTGCGGTCCACCGGTTATAAGGCTGTTTAGTCGAAAGCGCCTGGTAGTTATCCCAAACCGACATATAGAAAAGACCCGTGCGTGGGCTATAAGAAGGGGGATACCAGTTGGTGCCCCCCTGGGAACCGGGCATCACCAGGATTCCACCCATCGGCTTGGGCCAGAACTTCGTTACCTTCATCGGCCGGCCATTCTTATCGATGCCGTCCGCCCACGTCTCCTTCACAAAAGGCTTACCCGACAAAAATTCACCAGTCGCGCGGTCAAGAACATAGAAGAACCCATTACGATTGGCCCAAAACATCACCTTGCGTGGTTTGCCCTCCCACGCAATATCGGCGAGTACGGGAATTTGTGTCGAGTCCCAGTCATACTCATCGCCCGGCGTAAATTGGTAAAACCACTTTAGCTTTCCCGTGTCAGCATCGACCGCAACCACGCTATCGGAGTAGAGGTTGTCTCCCGGCATACGATCATCGCCATTCCAGCCAGGATTCGGATTGCCCGTGCCCCAATACGTGAGATTCGTCTCCGGATCGTAGGAGCCACCATTCCAGATCGGGCTGCCGCCGTGTTTCCACGTGTCCTCTCCCCACGTTTTCGCCGCCGGATCGTCCGCTGTCATCGGGCTGGTGTAGAACTTCCACAGTGGTTTCCCGGTATCGATGTCAAAGGCGCCGACCCAGCAGTTCGCCCCCATATCATTCGTCGCCGGTCCGAGGATCACCATGTTCTTCACCACCAAAGGCGGCACATCAAACTGGTAGCCTTTCTTCCAGTCCGCCGCGGCGATCTCCCATTTCACGCGCCCCGTCTTGATATCGATGGCGAGCAGATGACAATCAACCGCCGTCGCCCACAATAATGTGTCCCCGGCAATCGCCAGACCCTTATTGACCAGGTAAATCCGTTGCGTCGGGTAATCGTCTGGATTGAACGGCCGCGAGAGCTTCCAGTACTGCCTTCCGGTGACCGCGTCGAGCGCCACCACCTCCGTCATCGTGCCCGCGTACAGGATGCCATCCACCACCAGCGGCGTGTTTTCCATCTTCTCGTCTTCCGGATGGCCGATCGGGTGGTACACCCATTTCATTTGCAGATTTTTTACGTTGTCTCGATTGATCTGCGTCAGCAAACTGTAACGATTGCTCGCATAACCTCCCGAGTAGGTGAGCCAGTTTTGCGGCTCCTTATCCGCGTGAAGCAGCCGCTGGTACGTCACTTGCCCCCCGAGGGAACCGGTCAGCAAGGCAAATATCAGTAACAGCCGGAGTGCCATATCCCGCTCCTGTCTATTTGCCTTTGCGTTGGGTAAGGGGTATCAGCACCAGGTTCCGGAACTCGACCGAACCGTGATCGCCCTGCAACTCAATCGGCCCGGGTCTCCCTTCAAACGGATCGAAGGCGATTCCGGTCAAGCCGTCAATGACCCCCCGTTCATAGAGCTTCTGTCCATTCAGCGTCGTCGTGACCTCTCTTCCCACTAAACGGATCTCATAGGTCTGCCATTCGTTCGGCGGTTTGCCCGCATTCACGCTGGGCAACACCCGCGTATAGAGCGCGCCAGTGCCATGCATGTTCGGAGGGCGGCCGTAATCGGAGGCGATCTGCACCTCGTAGCGCCCGCGCAGGCCAATGCCGCTGTTGCTCTTCTCCCCCAGTCGGTATTCGGCGTGCAGGATGAAATTCCAATACTTCCCAACCGTGATCAGATCGTCCGCCTGGCCCCTGCCCTTGAGCAGGCCATCCTCCACCGTCCAGCCTTCTGCTTTAGGCGAGTCAACGCCAGTCCATCCTGTCAGGTCTTTGCCATTGAACAACGTGATCGGTTTACCCTCAACCCAGCTGCCGTCGTCGTGTTCATTGATCTCCGGCGCGCGGTGCCCCGTAAAGCCCAGCACACCCGCGGACCCGGTCATCTTGCCTTCCAGCACCCCATTCACGTACTTCACCTCATATGCGAGGCGCTCATTGGGATTCGGCGTGACTCCGGGGGCGTGCTCTCGGTGTCCACGTAAAGTGCAGCACGTTCCCCTCGACTTTCGCCTCGGTGATGTCATCCAGGCTCCCGTCGGGAGATCCCACGAACTGGATCTTCATCTCGGGAGTTCCGGCGCCAGTGATCCCCAGCCACCACGCTTTGGTCGTGGTGAACTGAATGTCAGCCGCCTTGGCAAGCACCTCAATATCCCACCGGCCATTGAAGTCTGCCTCACCAGCCCGCGCGGTGGGCGCCAGAGCGATGAGAGCAAGCAGCCCGAACACCGCAAACATTGATTGCAAGGTACGCATCGTTAATCCTCTAGGGGCCGGTGCTGTTTCGTTTCGTTTCGCATTCGGCATTCTAGGCGCACCCTCAAAGCAAACGCAAAGGAAATTGGCTTTCTCCCCTCAACAGAGCGTGGGGTGAACGTTTCTCTTGACTTTCGCATTTGTTGCGTTAACCTTCCTTTATTTACGTTGCCTTGCCCGGAGGCTGCATCGTGAAACGTCGAGACTTCCTGATCGGTTCAGTGGCCGCTGCATCCGTTGCCACCTATGGCAAGGCTCAGGACACCGTCCTCATGTCGAAGCTCGACCGTGTCGGCGCCATGTCCGGCAATTTCGACGGCCTTCTGAAAGAAGTCAGAGACTGGAGCGAGCCTGCGTCGCCGGGAGAGCTCGACATAATGGATTTCCCGTCGATGCTCGCGGGTCGTTATCACATTCACAACGTCGAGGTGCAGCAGATCCATTTCCTCTCGATGGAGCCCGCTTACTTCGATAAGTTCCACGCCCGCCTACAGAAGGCAAACTCTCGCATGGTGAACATGCCTCTTGAGCTCGATGAGAGCGGTTACAAGGGAATCATCAGCCCCTGTTCCTCTGACCCGCAGCTTCGAGCGCACGCGATAGACCTCACAAAAAAATGGATTGATCGAGCTGCAATGATTGAATGTCCCAGCGTGATGCCGAATCAAGGCGCGCTATTGGAAGGCGATCTGACGCCGGCAATTGACGGCCTCAAGCAACTGGCTGACTATGGCGCCCCCAAGGGCGTTTCCATCGTGTTGGAGGCCAGGGGAAAGACTCCCGTCGATACCTTGGTCAAGCTAATCAAAGCATCCGGCATCTACGCAAATCCCGACATAGGCAACCTCGGCAACGAAGAAAACACCGAACGCGGCTTGCGCCTGATGTACCCCCTGTCAAAGACAGTGAGCCACGTCAAATGGAATCCGGAAAGATTCAACTTCGCCACAGCAATAGCAATCTCAAAAGAAATGGGCTTTAAAGGTGTCTACTCCATGGAAACCGGAGGCCCAGAGCCTTACGCCATGCAACAAGAACTCCTCGACCACCTATTGATGAGTCTCTAAGGACGAGAAACCTAAACCCCCAGAGCGGACCGGAGGACCTGCTGTTCCCCTCATCCACAAACCAACCTCCACTGAAAACGCCACCCCACCCCTTGTCATCCCGAGCGTACCCGGATTTCCTACTTAACGGCTTTCACCGAGCCGCGTATGTGGTTCTCCTTAAAGAGAACCACAAGCCGTTGACCGAAGTCGCAACTCTCAACAGGAAATCAGGGGGAGCCGAGGGATCTGCGGTGCGCCCTTCGGCCCTCCCGAATCCCCCATTACAAACCTCAACCCCCAAACAGAAGTGTCATCCCGACCGGAAGAGCGAGTCGAGGGACCTGCTGTTCCCCTCATCCACAAACCAACCTCCACTGAAAACGCCACCCCACCCTTTGTCATCCCGAGCGTACCCGGATTTCCTACTTAACGGCTCTCACCGAGCCGCGTATGTGGTTCTCCTTAAAGAGAGCCACAAGCCGTTGACCGAAGTCGCAACTCTCAACAGGAAATCAGGGGGAGCCGAGGGATCTGCAGTGCACCCCTCGGCGCTCCCGAATATTCGTGGTGGGAGCCCCCGCATTCATGCGGGAGGAGCGCTTCAGCGCTCCGGAAAAGAGCCTCAACTCGAATCATGCGCTACCGCGCCCTTTTTTAACCGATACCTCGAAAATTCACGTGAACGCCTGCCAACGGTCCCCGTACCGCTCAAAACTCCCGTCGTTGAATAACTTGGACAGAGATAACAAGCAAAAGACCCGCAACAAACAAGTAGATCACTGCCTGGAGCCACGGTATCGGCGACGAGAGAAGATTCGTCTGCTCACTTCTATATCTAGCGCCCGACATGAACTCCCACGGACTGTAACGACGCATCGCCGCACTACTAAGCGCGACCGCCGTAGCGATGACTGCACCAAAACTAACCGCGGGAGCTGTATACACCCCACTTATCAAAGAAGAAGCCAGCACAGCCACCGCAAAGAAAAGCACTCCGCCTGCGAGCAATAAAACCACGTAGCAGACGGCCTGAGAGACGGAACGCGTCTTTCCAAAAATGCTACTCACCGAAAACATTGCCACCCATGGGACAATCGCCAACACGAACGCCTGAGCGACGCCGGTGCAAATACGAACCACCATGAGCCGTCTCCTGCTAACCGGGAGCGCCAGGGTGAAGGAGGAGGACCCGTTCGCCTTCTCACCCAGGAGGCCGCCCATCATGATCAACGTGACAGATAAAGTCCACATCAGCACCAGGAGTTGGTGGCCCTCAAAGAGCACGAAGTTATAGTATTCCGAGCCAACCTCGTAGGCCACGTTGCGATCTCCATACAAAACAGAAGCCGAACAGAGAGCAACCATTCCGATGAGAGAGATCAGGAACCGCGATCGAGTTTCCAACCAGGCCTTATACCAAAGCATTGCTCAACTCTCCTTTACCTTTTGTAGAAACACGTCGCGCAGGGCTACGGGAGCTATGTCGATCGAAGTGGCGTGAAAGTCGTGTGCTCTGGCTACTACGGCTTCAGCGTTCCTGCTGGCCAGCACACTCATCTGATGGCCGCGGGTTCGGACGTCTTCGATACCCGCTATCCGAAAGTCATGTTCCGCTGGAATGGATGGAAAGATCAGATCAATCCGCCGATATGACTCGCGCAGATCATCAACCGAGGAATCAAGCACCAGGCGTCCCGCATGAAGGATGCAAATTTGGTCGGCAATGCGCTCGACCTCAGCAATCTGATGCGAGGAGAAGAAGACCGTCGTACCCTCGCTACACCTCGCTACGAGGATCTCCAGGAGCTCCTCAATCCCTCCTGGATCGAGTCCCTCACTTGGCTCATCCAGAATCAACAGCTCCGGCTGTCGCGCGAAGGCCATTAATAGCCCGAGCTTCGTTCGCATTCCCTTGGAAAGCGATTTGACCTTTCGGTCGCCGGGTAACTTGAATTGGCGCAGGAGCTTCTGTTCCTCCGAGCTACGCCAGTCAGGGTAAAACGCACGCGTGAACCGTATCATCTGGTCTACTGTCATGTAATCGTAGAGCCGTTTATTTTCGCTCACATAAGCGATTTTTGTGCGAATACGAACACTCGCAACGGGGTCGCTGATTCGCTGGCCTAAGACAGTGCCGTCCCCGCTACTCTGTCGCATCATGCCCAACAGAATCTTGATCGTGGTGCTCTTGCCCGCACCGTTCAGGCCAAGAAACGCTGTAATGCTATGCGGTCGAATGGATAGATTGAGTTCCTTGAGCGCTTCAACCCTTCCGTATGACTTACCAAGTTTCTCCGTTTGAATGATGGGTCCATCGGTCATTTTTCCCTCACCGTCTCGGGCTGATGAAGCAAAGCCGCCTCGAACATTCTGCGAATCTCTTCATCGCGAAAATCTCTTTCACGGAGTTGCTCGACCAAATCGGAAACACTGCGGCTTGCGGCTTGAATATGATTCGATAACGCCCGAGCCCGGCGATTCACGGAGATGAATGCTCCTGAACCCTGACGCAGTTCCAAAAGCCCCTCGTGTTCGAGCTCCGAATATGCTTTTGCGATCGTGTTCGGGCTGACGACAAGTTCCTGCGCCAATGTCCGAATACCGGGAAGCTGGTCGCCATCCCGCAGCGCCCCGCTCTCGATCGCATGCCGAATTTGCTGCATTAACTGCAGGTAAAGCGACTGCCCCGAGGTCGCTGCTATCTTGAAAAACATAAGAAATTAACTGTATCAGTCTAAGGATACACCAATACAGCTAAAGGCCACTAAGACCTATCCATTCTCGCCTTACACTAGACCAGTACCATAGCGCTATTAGCAACGAGTTAACTGCCCCTCCATCCTCATCTTTTTTCCCAACCCGCTAGACGCCTCTCCGGGCCCATATTAGCGTGGTCCCTGTAACAAACTAACTCCATTGGAAGCGTCCAGTGCGCTGCACCAGGCCACTCGTGTGCCTTGTGGCAGCACACAACAGCGCTAATCAACCCAGGTGACCCGATGACAATGAACACCGAACCAACACCAACGCCCGGCTGCGCGGACCTCGTCTATCTCTCCGACCTTAAACTCCAACCCGTCCGATGGCTCTGGCAAGACAGGCTGGCATCCGGCACCTTATCCATGATCTCTGGCGTCCCCGGATCGGGAAAAACCTGGGTCGCCCTCGCAATCGCCGCCGCTCTGAGCCGGGGGCGAGTCCCATACACCGGGGAAGCCTGCCAACTCGCGAACGTCTTGTACGCCTCGATGGAGCACGGCAGCTCAGAAATCATTCACCCACGCTTCGCCAGCCTCAATGGCGATCCCGCGCGTTTCGCCGTCTTGCGCGGAGCCGTCTCCGCACCCTCCACCTCCTTCAACCTCCGCGATACCTCCGTCCTCGAAGATGCACTCCAGCGAACCCATGCCCGCCTCTTGATCCTCGACTCTTTCCCCAGCTACCCAGGCACGGGCGTCGATCTTCAGCAGCCCACCGAAACCCTTCCCATCCTCGATAAACTCGCGCGTCTCGCTGAGCGCCATCGCTGTTGTATTCTCCTCATCTGCCACAGCAAGCGCGTCTCTGCCAGATCGGCCGTTCGCTCAGGATCCATCGAGATCTCAGCCGCCCTCCGCACCGAGTTCCTCGCCGGCAGCTCCGTAGACGCGCCATCACAACCCGCCCTGCTGCAGGTCAAGTCGAACCTGGGACCGCTCGCTCCCGCGCTCGCCTACAAAATCGACAACGCCGGGAACTTCGCTTGGACGGGTCTCAGCAAGCTGACCCGGGAGGAATTGTTGGCCGACCGTCCCACCGGGGCAGGCTTACCAAAACGCAGGTTCGCCGGAGAATGGCTGCGCGAGTACCTGCAGGCTGGCAGTCAATCCCAATACAACATCGAAATCGCAGCCGAGCGTGAGGGCGTTTGCATCTCCACTCTGCGCCGTGCCAAATTCGATCTGGGCGTTCGTAGCGCCAAAGATGGAGTCAAAGGTGTCTGGTACTGGACCTTACCCGCCCCCGGAGAACACGAACAACCCGTCAATGGGGCAAGATGATCAAATTGCATTGTTTGAAATTTTGAGCTCCTTCGTGAAACAAAGGACTTAGCAGCCAAACAAGCAAACGATTCAGGAGACGCCTTGCCGGTAAACGGACTACGAACCCAGGAGAATGGCCCGTCGCTTCTGCTGCGCGGCTTGCGAAAATCCTTCGGCGATGTCCTCGCCGTGGATGGCCTCGATCTCGAGGTCGCGCGCGGAGAGTGTTTCGGACTGCTCGGGCCCAACGGGGCGGGGAAGACCACGACCATTGAGATTTGCGAAGGGTTGACCCCTCCCGATGCAGGCACGGTTGAGCTGCTGGGGCTGAACTGGAGCACCGGAGAAGCCGCACTGCGTCAGCGCATCGGCATTCAACTGCAGGAGACGCAGTTTCCTGACAAGCTCACCGTAAGCGAAACTCTGCGGCTCTTTCGCAGCTTTTTTCGCCACGGCCTTCCCGTAGAAGAATCGATCCGCACCGCGCAGCTGGAAGAAAAACGCGATGCCCGCGTGGTAACGCTCTCCGGCGGTCAGAAGCAGCGCCTGGCCATGGCCTGCGCGCTCGTCGGCGATCCCGAGCTGCTATTCCTCGACGAGCCGACCACCGGGCTCGATCCCCAGGCCCGCCGCCATCTATGGGATCTGGTGGACGGTCTGAAGCAGGCGGGACGCACCATCATCCTCACCACTCACTATATGGATGAGGCCGAGCGCCTATGCGACCGGGTGGCGATCATGGATCACGGGCGGATCATAGCGCTCGACAGCCCCGAGCAATTGATCGCCTCGGTCGGCGGGGAGCACATCGTGGAGTTCGCGATCACCGGCAACGACGGTGCACATGGGGTGGTGGATGCCACTCGATTAACCGCCATCGCCGGGGTGCAGTCGCACCGAGTGGATGCGGGCGTGCACCAGCTTTCTGTGCGCGAGCTGCATACCGCGGTGCCCAGCATCTTTGCCGCGCTGGCTGCGCAGGGATTGCACCTGAGCGAATTTCGCACCCACTCAGCGACGCTCGAAGATGTGTTTGTCGGGCTCACCGGAAGGAATTTGCGCGATGAGTAAGCTGGAGCTGAGTAGCCTCTATCAATTGACCATGGTTCGCTTTCGGCTCTTCCTGCGCGAGCCCGAGGCAATTTTCTGGATCTTCGTCTTTCCTATCTTGCTCGCGGTAGGTCTCGGGATTGCCTTCCGCAATCGCCCAGCGGATGTGTTGCAGGTGGGCGCGACGACACCGCAGCTGACCCACGCGCTCGCGGTGGACAAAGGCCTGACGGCGGTCACCCTGAGCGAAGCGGACGGCACTCATGCACTGGCAACGGGCAGCATTCTCTTGCTGGCCATCCAGACTCCGAGCGGCGTCTCCTACAAATTCGACGAGACCAATCCGGATGCGCGGACCGCTCGCATGGTAGCCGACCGCGCGATTCAGAACGCGGCAGGGCGTCACGATCCCGTGACTGTTACAAATAAACTGGTGCATGAGACTGGCTCACGCTACATCGACTTCGTAGTGCCCGGGCTATTGGGAATGAACCTGATGGGTTCCGCGATCTGGGGAATGGGCTTTTCGATAGTCGAGTCTAGGCAGAAGAAGCTCCTCAAGCGCCTGGTAGCATCGCCCATGCCGAAATGGCAGTATCTGGCGTCTTATCTGCTCTCGCGTTTGTCGATGTTGGTGATAGAAGTGGTAGGCTTTCTCGGCTTCGCGCGCCTGGTATTTGGAGTGCCCTTCCGCGGCTCCTTCTGGCAATTGGGATTTCTCTGTGTCCTTACCTCGCTAGCATTCTCCGCGCTGGGCCTCTTGGTAGCCTCGCGAGCCAAAACGATGGAAGCCGCCTCCGGTCTGATGAACCTGGTCATGCTCCCCATGTGGATTCTGTCCGGAGTATTCTTTTCGGCGAACCGTTTTCCATCAATGATTCAACCTGTGGTGCGTGCCCTCCCCTTGACGGCGGCCATCGACGCCCTGCGTGGCAACATGCTCCAAGGCCTGACCCTGGGGCACCTGATAACCCAGATGGCCATACTACTCACCTGGCTGGTAGTCTCCTTCGCCATCGCCCTACGCATCTTTCGCTGGAGATGATCGTACCCTCTGTCCAGCAACGACTTCTTATCGAAGCGCTACCCACCCCTTTGTCATTCCGACCGGAGCGAAGCGCAGTGGAGGGACCTGCTGTCCCTCATCCCCAATAACGAATCTGAATGAAAGCGCCACCCAACCCTTTGTCATCCCGAGCGTACCCGGATTTCCTACTTCACCGTTCTCACTGGCGACCACTTATGTGGTTCTCTCTAAAGAGAACCACACGCAGCTGACCGAAGCCGCAACTCTCGACAGGAAATCCGGGGAAGCCGAGGGATCTGCAGTGCGCCCCTCCCCCACCCGAATTCCAACCCTAAAACCCAACCACCCACCCGCAACCATCCCTGAACCCAAACAACAAGTCCAAGGATGGCCCCAAAAACCCATCCAATTAAAACGAGAACCGCGCGACAAACTGCAACTGCCGCATCCCGGCAAACGTACCGCCAAGGATATCGTTAATCTGACCATTCCCCGCGCAATCAACACAAGTATTGCTGGGATTAGCCAAATTGGCATGGTTGAAGACATTCTGCGCCTGCACTTCCATCTTCAAGCTCAAGCTCTCATACAGCGGAAACAACTTACTAAGAGCAAGGTCAGTAGTAAACAACCCAGGCCCCCAGAAGCCGTTATAGGGAATATCCCCAAAGTGCTCGACCTGGGGACGTTGGTAGGGTCCACTAATCGCCCCATTGGTAGCCAGCGGCGCAACCGGAATAAAATACGTCGCCGAATGCGTCGCCGTATTCAGAGAACTAGCGCTCTGCGTTTGCGCGTGGAGCAGGTTCGGGCGGGTGGGTCCATTATCCACATCTGATCCGGCCTCTCCATAAGACGGAGTATAAGGAAGCCCACTAGCCCAATGGAGATTCCCATTCAACGACAACCCACCAACAATCTCGTTCGCCCACCCCGGCAAACCTGACCCAAACTGTTGTCCCCGCCCAACAGGCAAAGCGTAATTGCCAAAGAGCTTAAAGTCATTCGTCCGGTTAAAGTCAAAGTGCCCCCAATTGGCATGCGGGTTGATCTCGAAGTAGCTCCCATTCGCCACACCCATAGCACTTGACCACACATAACTCGAATTCAACTGCAGTCCGCGCGAGAAGCGCTTTTCGATCGTGGCCTGTAACGAGTTGTAGTGGGCATTCGCATCATTCGCGTAGTACCCAACATACCCGGGACCGCAATAACCATTCTGGGCGAAGAAGATGGAGCGTTGGCATTGACTCAAACCTTCGGCAAAGCCAACCACCGTGTAGTCGTTCCAGTTAACTCCACCCCACGTAGAGTTCGGAATAGAGTGAGTCGACTTATTGCCAACATAAGCAAGGCTGAAACTAGTGGTCGAGTCCAGCTGCTGTTGCAGCGTGAGGTTCCATCCATCCACCTCGGGAATTCTCATCCGATCGGGCCGCGACGTCGGAGAGATTCCGGGAGGAAGCGGGAGCTGTCCGTTGGCCGGGATCACGTACGCGTTATTCGGAGCCGACGGCCCGGTGGCTATATTAAAGTTGCTTCCGTCCAGGTTGCGGGCAACGTCATAGAGTTCCCCATCCAACTGGCTCAACTGCTGGTTTTGCAGAACCGGAATGGTCTGCGTAACCAACTGACCGAAGATGTCGCCGAAGAATCCGGGATCGAACGCGCGGCCATACCCGCCGCGGACGACTGTCCTGGGAGATACCTGGTAAGCAAAGCCAACCCGCGGAGCAATAAACGTAAAGTTGTTTTGGATGTTGAGATTGAGCCCAATGTTTCCGTAGCCGGCCACACGCACCGTGTTGGTCTTCAGGTCGTAGAATCCGCCCAGGCCCTTGCCGTTAACTGCCTCGGGAAAGTAGATCTCCCATCGTGCTCCAAGATTCAGAGTCAACTTGGGAGAGATCTTCCAGTTGTCCTGGACATAGGTAAACAGCCGGTATTGATGCTCGGTTGCCGTCGTAGACGTGCTGAAATATCGCGACATTTGCGAGACGTCGCCAAACAACAGCGAGGCGATGCCCAGGCCGCCCGGTGTCGAACCGGACGCAGTCGCGGTGCGCTCGGTGGCAAACTGCAACTGGCCGGTACGGTTGACGTCACTGGGAATTCGCAGTTCCTGGAGATGACGAATCTCACCGCCAAATTTGATGGAGTGGCGGCCAATGTCCCGTGTCCAGTCGTTCACAAAGGCGTACTCCTGCTCAGTCATATTGAGCGGGCAGTTGCAATGGTTAGCGCCGTTATTACCAGAACCGAGATACGCGATCTCACCGACCTTGCCGGCAGCGTCGCCGATCTCGATCTGGGAAGCGCCACCCGATCCCGGTGCGCCCGTGTTCAAACCCAGCCAGCCGAGGTTCGTCATGAGCGGAGTCGTGCCGTCATATTTCGCCTCGATGAAGGCATACCGGAAATACGAAAATCGAACATCAGTGACCAGCTTGGGTGAAACAGCAATATCAGTGCCGGCAGCCAAGCTGTGGTTGCCCCCGGTTTCGCTCCCCGCCCAACCGCCTACGCCAAAACCATTGCCGCCCACCGCGCCCAAAGCCGCGGGAGAACTTTGGTTGGAACCCAGGTATCCATAACGGCCGAAGATATGCATCGTCGGCTTCACCTGGTAGTCGATCCGCGTATCAGCCTGGTTGAAGTTGTATACGCCAAAACCGCCGGCCACATAGTTGTTCTGCACTCCGGGCAAACTAGGAGCGGGAATGATCTTAAGCAGGTTGATAGCCGCCGGTGACAACCTCGAGTTCGGAATCTGATTGTTAGGAAACGCGACGCGCCCCACGCCGGTGTTTGCGCCGCTCGCGTTCAATACCCCGGTGGCCGGGTCGTAAGCCTGCCCCTGGCCGCCTTGCAGATACTCGCTCAAATCGCAGTTGCCTGCGCCGCCACCAGTACAAGTCGAGTGCACCTCAGCAGTCGGAACGGTGAGTTTGAAGGAGTTTCCCACCTTCGAGCGCGTACCTTGGTAGTCCGCAAAGAAGAAGAGCTTGTCTTTCTTGATCGGACCGCCAATCGTGCCGCCGAACACATTCGACATAGTGTGCGGGATATCGGGACCGACCGGATTGTTCCCTGGATACTGAGTGAATGGATCACGCGCCTGTTGCGCGTCGCTGTGCCGATACTCGAAAGCGGATCCGTGAAATTTGTTCGTGCCCGATTTCGTTTGCATCACCGTCACGCCCGCAACCGCGGCGCCGAACTCGGCGTCATAGTTCTGATTGATGAACTTCAACTCCTGAATCGAGTCGAGCGGAGGATTGACCACAATCTCGCCGATAAACCCGTCCTTGTCATTGGCTCCATCCAGAACAAAACCGGCGGAGAAAGGCGACTGGCCGTTGGAGGAAATAGGTATCGACCGCTGCGGGTCCTCAGCATTGGCATTCGAAAACGTAGAGGCGGTCGTGGCCGGAGCCAGCAAGATCAGACTCGTGGTATTGCGAATCAGATTCGGGGTCTCCTCCACCGTGAGCGTGTTGAGTGTCGTGGAGACGTCCGCGCGATCCGTCTTCAGCTCTGGCGCCTCAGAGGTTACTTCAATCGTCTGTGAAGCAGCACCGGGTTTCAGCGCGAAGTTCACCTGCGCAGAACTATCCGCTGAGACCGTGATCACCTCCGATTGCACGCCGGCAAACCCTGCAGCCTCAACCTTAAGCTGATAGTGATCGGGGATCAGGTCATGAACGAGGTATGCGCCAGAGTCGGAACTCGTCACCACCCTGGTCGTGCCCTTATCCGTATCGGTGACGGTGATCGAAGCATTGGGGACCACCGCACCACTGGCGTCGGTTACCGTACCGTTGATCGAGCCGAAGATCGCCTGCGCTTGTAAGCGAGAGGGAAGCAAAGCGAGAAGAACACACAGCAGCAGGCACGATACTTGCTCGGTAAATCGAGCCGCCCGGTTCTCAAACCAAACACCTGTGCATGAATCCGAAACGTGCGTCATAAAGCATATCCTCCAAATCGTGGGTTGCAGCATCATGGGTACATGCTGTCAACAACACAGAAGCGACCTTCATCGTTGCTTCTGTTCCGGTACTGGTAGCTGTCGTTCAGGGGAGTTACACAGCGTCCGCGAGCGACGCTTCCAGCCGGGATGAACTCTAGGCACTCGAAGGTACAACGCGAATCCGTCTAAAGTAGGACTTTGCGCAAAAAACTTGCCGATCATCAAGTTTGGCAACGGGTTCGGCCGCTTCCGGCAGGGTGGTACACTCCTTCCTCAAGAACAGGGCGATGTGATGTCTGGGCTCCAAACCAAGCGTGGAAACACTTTGTTCGGCCGGTGGATGCAGCCCCTCCTGCTCTTCGCTTTACTGCCGCCCTTGGCTCTACCCGCCAGGGCGTACGTCTCGGCAGGGGGTCAGGTTGCCGGCGCCGTTCCCGCCGAGCAATACACCCGGCACATCTGGCGCATTCAGGACGGTCTCCCCGAAGATACGGTGCAATCCATTGAGCAGTCAGGGGATGGATACCTGTGGATCGGCACAACCGGCGGCCTGGTGCGGTTCGACGGGTCGCACTTCCACCTGTACGACCATGCCACGACCCCCGCTTTGGCCGACAACAGCGTCTTTTGCGTCCTTGCCGCACGCGACGGCAGCCTCTGGATTGGCACCGACGGCGGCGGCCTGGTGCATTTCAAGGATGGAGTCTTTCGCGCCTATACCGCGGCTACCGGGCTGACCAATGGCTTTGTGCGCGGCCTGATGGAGGATGACCAGGGGCGCCTATGGATCGGCACCGACAACGGCCTCTTCCAGATGATTCAAGGCAAACTCCGCCAGGTGAATACCGCCCCGTACGCTCCCGCCTTCGCCGTGCACTCCATTATCGAGGACCGCGAGCACCGGATATGGGTGGGCGGCTCGGCGCTTCTGGTCTTTGACGCAACCGGGGTAAGCGAGAAGCGGCTCCCGGGCAGAGACAGCGAAAATCGCGTGAAGTCGCTGGTCCAGACCCAGGACGGAACCATTTGGGCGGGTACAGTCGGCGGCCTCGACCGCCTCGTCAAGGGAAGCTTTCAGCCGGTAAAGCAGATCAAGGGAACAGCGCGTACCCTGCGCCAGACCGGCGACGGAGCCCTCTGGATCGGCACCATAGGGCATGGCTTGTACCGTTACACCAACGGCATCCTCTCCCATTGGACCAGCGCCGACCTGTTGCCCAGCAACACCGTCCTCAGCATTTTTGAAGACGCCGAACAGCAGGTTTGGATTGGAACCCAGGAGGGCATGGTCCGTTTGAGCAAGACGCGCGGTAAGCGTACTGCCGCTGCCCGGGGATACGGATCCTGATATTGGGACCATTTCCTCCGACCCGAATGGAACCATCTGGGCAGTGTCCTCGGGCGTTTACGCGATTCGCGAAGGAGTAGCCCGTCCTTATAAGTTCCCCCACCTGCCAGACGTAACCATCCGCAATGTCTATCGCGACCGCTCCGGCGATCTTTGGATCGGCACCGACGGCAGCGGCGTCTATCGCCTCACCCATGGCCGCGTCATCCACTACGACGCGCCCAAGCGACTGGTCAATAACTTCGTGCGGGCATTCTTGCAAAGCAGGGATGGCGCCATGTGGATAGCGACGGATGAAGGCGTCAGCCGCATCTCCGGCGGAGATACGCAGAACTATCAGGTACGTAACGGTCTGGCTTACTTCAGCACCCGCGCACTGTTTGAAGATAGCAACGGCGACATCTGGATCGGCACCGACCACGGCCTCAGCCATCTGCACGCAGGCGCTTTCGTACAGGACGCGGCAACCGCGGCCCTGGCGGAAGAAAAAGTGTGGTCCATCCTCGAAGACAGAAACAAGGCGCTGTGGTTTGGTACTCGCAGCCGTGGGCTCTGGCGCTATGCCAATGGCAAGACCACGGTATTTACCACGACGCAGGGCCTGGCCAATAACAGCATTTACCAGGTGCTCGCGGATCGGAGCGGATCACTGTGGCTGAGCGGCCCGACTACGATCTCTTCGTTTCCCCTGCCCGCGCCAGAGACGAATGCAGCCGACACGCACCTCAGGGTGAATGTCTATGAACTGCCCTACGACTCAATCGCGGCGCAAATGTACGGCGGCCGTCAACCGGCCGGCTGTGTGGGCCGTGACGGCGCGCATCTGGTTTGCCAGCAGCCGGGGTGCGGTGCGCGTGCTGCCTGAGCCGCAGGCCAGGGTCGCACCCCCGCGATCGCTGCTCACTGGCATCAAAGCCGATGGTCGCGAGTTGAGTCTCTCCTCCCCGATGGTTTTCCCCGCATCGCTGTCACGCCTGGAAATTGCCTTCGCGCCATTGCTCCTGCGCTCCCAGGAGGACGTACGCTTCCGCTACCGGTTGGAGGGTTTCGACCAGGACTGGATCGCCGCGGGAACCAGTCGCGTTGCCAGTTACACCAATCTGCCCGCGGGAAAGTATCAATTCCGCGTGGTCGCTTTCGAGGTAAGCAATCCATCGGCGGTCTCCGAAGCCTCTTTCAGTCTGCAGAAAACGCCGCACTTCTATGGGACGTGGTGGTTCGTCACTCTATGCCTGCTGGCGGCCGCACTGTTCATTCTCGCGATCTACCAATCGCGTATCCGTTCCTTGCGGCTCCGTTTTAAGGCGGTTCTGGACGAGCGCAACCGCCTGGCTCGAGAAATGCATGACACCGTAATTCAAGGTTGCACCAGCATCTCCGCGCTGCTCGAGGCCATCTCCAGCTTGCGCCGGGAAAATCTCACACTGCAGGAAAATCTTCTCGACCACGCGCGCATTCAGGTCCGTTCCACCATCGACGAAGCGCGCCAGGCAGTGTGGAACCTTCGCCACAAAGAGGATTCCGTCGACGACCTGGGAATCTCCGCCGCCGCCATCGCCGCCCGAACCAGCGAGGAGTTTGGCATCGCCGTTGGCTGCGTCGAAGAGGGCCGCCCCTTTAGCGTGCGTGGCTCCCTGGCGCGCGAGTTGCTCATGGTGATACGCGAGGCGGTTTATAACGGTGCGCTGCACGGCCATCCTCGCAGTATCCAAATCAAATTGGTCTATACCCGCGATGAGCTCAAGAGCAGCGTCACCGATGATGGATGCGGTTTCGACGCCACCGCGCGGCTGGCCGAAGGCGCGCAACATTACGGAATCGAGGGAATGCGGGAACGGGTGGAGCGCATGGGAGGCAGCATTGGCATCGTCAGTGGTCCCGCGAGAGGAACCACGGTCTCCTTCAGCGTTCGTCGATCCCATCTCCAATCCCCGGCAGCTGAGGACAGCATTCAGATATGAACGATGAACAGAAGATTAAAATTCTCATCTGCGACGATCACCCCATCATGCGTTTCGGTATTGCCGCCATCATTCAGTCGCAGCCCAACATGACGGTGGCCGCCCAGGCAGGAACGGCCGAGGAAGCGATCCGTCTGTTCTGGGAGCATCGCCCTCACATCACTCTGATGGATCTCCGGCTTCCGGATAAGAGCGGCGTCGACGTCATCAGGTCGGTGCGGCGGAGCGATCCCCAGGCACGTTTCATCGTGCTCACGACTTACGATGGGGATGAAGATATCCACCAGGCGCTGGAGGCCGGCGCGATGGGATATCTGATCAAGGGCATGCCCCACGAAGTGTTGATGGAAGCGTTGCGAAAGGTACATGCCGGCCGTAATTTCCTGCCTCCGCCGGTCACGCGGGCCCTGGCCTCGCGCCTGCCGGATGGAGAGCTAAGCACCCGGGAGCGCGAAGTGCTCGCTCTGCTCGTCCGCGGCAAGAGCAACCGGGAAATCGCCGACGAGCTCTCCATCAAGGAGACCACCGTCAAATCCCACGTAAGCGTAATCCTGATGCGGCTGAATGTAACCGACCGCACCCAGGCGGTCGTTGCCGCCCTGCAACGCGGCCTCGCCCATCTCTAGATAGACTCCTGATGACGATTCGTCTTGGAAACTATACTTAGCGTTCCCCAACAAAATTGTCATCCCGACCGGAGCGCAGCGTAGTGGAGGTACCTGCTGTTCATCATCCGCGGCATCCAATCTGAATGGAAGCGCCACCCTCCCCTTTGTCATCCCGAGCGTAGCCGAGGGATCTGCGGTGCGCCCCTCGGCCTTCCCCAATTCTGGAGTTTCTAACGCAAACTCCGCAACCCCTGCCCTCTACCAAATCAACCATGACCGCCAACTAGTTTCGAACGCACTCTGCCGGTACAATCGGGCATGTTCTCCAGGGCCACAATACGAAATGCCCGGAAGGCTCATGTCCGACACCACCCAAGACACGCCGCCCCGTTCGCCCGATTCCCTTTGGGGACCGTACCTCAGTGAGCGCCAGTGGGGAACAGTACGCGAAGACTATTCCGCAACCGGCGACGCATGGAACTACTTTCCCCATGACCACGCGCGCAGCCGCGCCTATCGCTGGGGCGAAGACGGTATAGCGGGAATCAGCGACGACCAGCAGAGGTTGTGCTTTGCTCTCGCCCTATGGAACGGAAAAGACCCCATCCTGAAAGAGCGGTTGTTCGGCCTCACTAACGGTGAGGGCAACCACGGTGAGGACGTCAAGGAATACTATTACTACCTCGACGCCACGCCCGATCACTCCTACCTGAAAATGCTCTACAAGTATCCCCAGGCGGAGTTTCCCTACGCGCAACTGTTGCATGAGAATGGCTGCCGCGGTCTTGCCGACAATGAGTACGAACTGATCGACACCGGCATATTCGACGAGAATCGCTACTGGGACGTGTTCGTCGAATACTTCAAGGCTGCTCCGGACGACATCCTGGTGCAGATCACGATTCACAATCGCGGTTCCGAGCCGGCCTCGTTGCACGTGCTGCCCCAGCTGTGGTTCCGCAATACCTGGTCTTGGAACCCTCCTGCGGCAAGGCCGGAGATCAGTGCGAAAGGCTCCGTTGCCGATAGCAGAACATCCCGACCTGGGCACGTATTATTTCTACGTGGACGGCCCCGCCGATCTGCTGTTTTGTGAGAACGAGACGAACACGCCACGCCTGTACGGGACTACTTCGCAGGGTTATTACAAAGACGCGTTTCACGAGTACCTGGTGCATGGCAACCATTCGGCAGTAAACCGGCTGCAGCGCGGCTCCAAGGCATGTGCGCATCTCACCGCGCGCGTCGACGGCGGCGCCAGCGCAAAGTTTCGCGTACGCCTGTCTCACCCGGAGAACCCAGCCCCCTTCGCCGATTTCGATCTGATCGCAGCCGATCGAACCCGCGGGTGCGATGATTTTTACGCGAACTTTCAGGCCAACCTGGACAACGAAGATGCCCGCCTCGTACAACGGCAGGCCTTCGCCGGAATGATTTGGAACAAGCAATACTACGAGTACGATGTTCGCCGCTGGATGTCCGGCGATCCCGGCTCTCCCTCTCCTCCCGCGGAACGTTGGTACGGCCGAAACGCAGACTGGCAGCATGTAGACGGTGGGACGATCTTTTCCATGCCGGACAAGTGGGAATATCCATGGTTTGCCTCCTGGGACCTGGGGTTCCATGCAGTCACGTTCTCTCTGATCGATCCAAAGTTTGCCAAGCATCAGCTGATCGAACTTCTGCATGTCTGGTGGCTCCATCCCAACGGCCAGCTTCCCGCGTACGAGTGGAACTTTTCAGACAGCAACCCGCCGGTTCATGCGTGGGCCGTGTGGCGTGTCTTTGAAATTGACCGTAAGCGCAAGCGTAAGCAAAACCCGGAGGATCACGGAGACCTGGTCTTTCTCGAGCGCGCCTTTCAGAAGTTGCTGCTCAACTTCACCTGGTGGGTCAACCAGAAAGATCTCCATGGACGCGACCTTTTCCAGGGCGGTTTCCTCGGCCTCGACAACATAGGAGTTTTCAATCGCGATCAGACGCTTCCTGACGGTGCCTATCTGAGTCAATCGGACGGGACCAGTTGGATGGCGATGTTCACGCTGAACCTGATGCGCATTGCTCTTGAGCTGTCGCAACACAACCGTGCCTACGACGACATGGCAACCAAGTTCTTCGAGCACTTCCTATACATTGCCAAGGCGATGACTGATATGGGCGGTCGCGGGGTGGGACTTTGGGATGAGGAAGACGGCTTTTACTACGACGTGCTGAATAAGTCGAGCGGTCAAACCATAACCATGCGCGTCCGCTCCATCGTCGGTTTAATTCCACTTTTTGCGATCGAGTCACTGGATCCCGAGATGCTGCAGAAGGTTCCTGGCTTCACCCGCCGCATGGAGTGGTTTCTCACTCACAGGCCCGACCTTGCGATGCTCGTATCTCGCTGGACCGTCGAGGGCAAAGGCAAGCGTACGCTGCTCTCCCTGCTGCGTGGGCATCGCATGAAGGCCCTTTTGCGGAGAATGCTCGATCCCAATGAGTTCCTCTCCGACTACGGCGTCCGCTCCGTGTCGCGCTACCATCTGCAGCACCCGTACACCTTCCAGGCCCACGAACACCTGCTCACCGTGGACTACGAACCGTCCGAGTCTCGTTCACGTCTATTCGGGGGAAACTCGAACTGGCGCGGCCCCATATGGTTTCCCATGAATTTCCTGATCATCGAGTCGCTGCAGAAATTCCACTACTACTACGGTGACGATTTCAAGATCGAGTGTCCTACAGGTTCAGGAACTTTTCTCACCATTGACGAAGTGGCCGCCGAGCTCACCCGGCGGCTATCAGGTATCTTCCTCAAGAACAGTCATGGAGAGCGCCAGGTCAATGCGCTCTACCCGCGCTTCCAGAAAGACGAACACTTCCGAGACTACGTGCCGTTTTACGAGTACTTCGACGGAGACAACGCCCGGGGGGCAGGGGCTTCCCACCAGACCGGTTGGACAGGGATCATCGCTAAGCTATTACAGCCTCGCCGAGGTTATTGAACAAACCCCGAAAGGAAATGCAGATGTCACTCGCGAACAAAGTTGCAATCGTCACTGGCGGAAACAGCGGGATCGGCAAAGCCGTTGCCCTCGAGCTCGCAAAGCAGGGCGCAAGTATAGTCATCGATTTCGTCTCGCATCCTGAAGCGACCGACGCGCTCGAAGCGCAGATCACTGCCTTAGGCGCAGGCGTCATCGGTGTCCAGGCGGACGTCAGCAAGCTGGATGACTTGCAGCGCTTGTTTAGTGCCGCGGTCGAGAAGTTCGGGCACGTCGACATCATGGTGAACAATGCCGGGGTGGAAACCCGCACCTCGATTCTGGATACGACCGAGGCGCAATACGACAAGGTCTTGGACATCAACTTAAAGAGCGCCTTTTTCGGTACGCAGCTTGCAGCGAAACAGATGATCAAGCAGGGCAGCGGCGGCCGCATCATCAACATGACTTCGATTCATGAAGACTGGCCGATGCCCGGCAACACAGCGTATTGCTTATCGAAGGGCGGCATGCGCATGTTGACGCGGACCGCGGCCACGGAACTGGCTGCGCACAACATCCTGGTCGTAGGTGTCGCGCCGGGTGCGGTCGCGACCCCAATCAATCTTTCCACCATGACCGACCCAGCGCTGCTGGCAAAGCTGAACGGTGCCATTCCCCTGGGCCGGATGGCGAAACCGGAAGAGATAGCCAGCGTAGTGGCCTTCCTGGCGGGCGACGGCGCCAGCTATATTACGGCAACAACTATCATTACCGATGGCGGTATGATGCAGAACAGCCCTGGGCTCTGACGGAGAACGCTGATGACGGTTCTCATCCGTGTATGGTTGCTGGCGTTAACCACTCTGGCGGTCGATCTCGGCGGGCGGCCCATTACCGAACTGGCGCCCCCCGGGACGCGGGCCCTTGTCCTCTTCTTCGCTGCGTCGGATTGTCCCATCTCCAACCGCTACGTGCCGGAGATACAGCGACTGACAAAACAGTTCGAACCGCTTGGTGTCCGGGTCTGGTTTGTGTACCCCAATCCGTCCGACGATGCCAAAACAGTGCGCGCCCACGATGCCGAGTTTGCCATCGGCGCAAACACTGCACTCGACACCACACAGAGCCTGGTGCGGATGGCGCATGTCACCGTCACCCCGGAAGCCGCGGTCTTCGTTCCCCAGGCAGGACAGCTGCGTGAGGTATACCGAGGACGGATCGATGACCGGTACATAAACCTGGGCACCGAGCGGCCGCAAGCCACGCGTCACGACCTCGAAGAAGCGATCCGCGCCGTGCTTGCGGGTAAGCAGGTTCCGCAGCCGGGAGGTCCGCCTACCGGCTGCTCGATTGTGACTCTGCAACCATGAAGATTGCGAATTGGGTCCCGTGGTTGATCCTGGCGGCAACTCTTGGTGGCGTGCAAGCCGCGCCGCAAGAGCCCGCTGTCACCTGGTCCCGTCAGATCGCTCCGGTCGTATACAACAACTGCACCACGTGTCATCACCCCGGCGGCGCGGGCCCGTTCAGCCTGCTGACCTACCAGGATGCGCGGCGCTGGGGCTCGCAGATGGCAACCGTCACTGCGTCTCGCTATATGCCGCCCTGGCTCCCGGAACATGGTTACGGAGACTTTGCCGACGAGAGAAGACTCACCAACGATGAGATAGCCTTGATCGCGAAGTGGGTGCAGACCGGTATGCCACAAGGAGATCCATCCGCATCGCCGGCACCGCCCACTTACCACGACACCTGGCAGTATGGCACTCCGGATCTGATCCTGACTGTGGAACAGCCGTTTCCCCTGGCTGCTTCCGGGACCGACGTCTTTCGCAATTTCGTTCTGCCTTATCCGCTCAAGCAAAGGCATTACATTCGCGCCATGGAGATCCGTCCCGCCGCGCCGCAGATCGTGCATCACGCCAACATCCTCATCGATCGCACAGCCTCGTTTCGCCGTGCCCACCCGACGGATTGGAAAGCAGGCGTTCCCGGAATGGAGCTGGAAGTAGATACGGGCAACGAGTTCGACCCCGATGGTAATTTTCTGTTCTGGAAACCGGACACGCCGGTACTGGTAGAGCCGGAGGGCATGCCCTGGAGACTCGATCCCGGCAATGACCTGATCCTCAACATGCATCTCAAACCTTCGGGCAAACCGGAGTTAGCCGCAGCACAGATAGGCCTTTACTTCACCGATCAACCTCCCACGAAAAAACCGATGTTGCTGCAGCTTGAGCACGATGACGCGCTCGACATTCCGCCGGGCGCGCGCAACTTCGTGGTCGAGGACTCTCTGCGCCTGCCCGTCGATGTAGAAGTGCTTGGCATCTATCCCCACGCGCACTATCTGGGCAAGCGTCTGGAGGCGTGGGCGACGCTCCCCGATCAACAGAAGAAATCGCTGATCCTGATTCCCAATTGGGACATCGACCGGCAATCGGTCTATCGCTATCGCAGCCCGGTGTTTCTGCCCAAGGGCACGGTCGTTCACATGCGCTACGTCTACGACAACTCCTCTGACAATCCGCACAATCCTCATGTGCCCCCTGTTCGTGTGAAAGCCGGGAATCGCTCCGAAGACGAGATGGCCCATCTTTGGCTGCAGCTATTGCCGGTAAACACGCCCAGCAAAGGACCCGATCCGCGGCTGTTGTTGGAGGAAGCGTGGATGCGAAGCTGGCTGAGCAAGGATCCGAACGACATCATCCCACTCTATAACCTCGCATCCGCACTGGCCGGGCAAGGCAAGTATCAGGAAGCCATTGTCGCTTACCGGCACGCACTCGCCTTGCATCCTGGCGACGAGCGCACACTGAATGAGCTGGGGGCCGCGCTCGAGAACTCCGGTGATTGGCAGCAGGCGCAGAAGGTATTCAAGCAGGATGTAGCGGCTCATCCTGAAACATGCAATGCACGCTTCAACCTGGCCCGTTCTGATTTGAAGCATGATCAAGCGACTGCCGCTGAAGAGCAATTTCGCACCATGCTGGCGCAGTGCCCGGCCGACGCAGCGGTACACAGCGGGCTCGGAGTCGCGCTCGAAAGCAACGGTCAAGTGGAGGCCGCGGAAGCCGAGTTTCATGCGGCACTACAGATTGATCCACAGGACTACACCGCGCTTCAAAACCTGGGTAGTTTGGCGCTGCAGGCGAATCAGCCTCGGCAGGCAGCGGAGTTCCTTGAAGTCGCGGTGAAGGAGCGCCCAACCGACGCGGACGCACACCAACAACTCGCCGAGGCGTACGGGCTATCGGGACGCATCGATGACGCGATGAACCAGCTGCATCAGGCAATCGCCTTATCGCCGGACGATCCCGATCTGCACTCGCTACTGTCACAAGCTCTCGCCGGCACCGGGCAATTGGAACAAGCGATTGTTGAACGAAAAGCAGCACTCCATCTGCGGGCAAATGACGCGGATGACTGGAACAATTTGGGAGTACTTGAAGCCAGGCTGGGCAAGATCGCCGAGGCCCGTGAGGATTTCCGTCACGCGCTGCAGCTAGTGCCCGATCATGCACAAGCCCGCGCCAATCTGCAACGTCTGCCCCCCTCCTGAATTAGTTCGGCCACGAACTAAAGAGAACAGCGGGTCCCTCCACTACGCTACGCTCCGGTCGGGATGACACTTCTGCTTGGTGCTGACATCTCTACTCCAAACAGAGGTGTCATCCCGACCGAAGCCGAGGGATCTGCAGTTCAGCGGACTCGTCCTGGAAATGTTTCTTCGACGCACCTCTAGTGTTTAAGTAACCCCTGGGCGTCCATCCACTCCAGAAAAAGCGAAGTCCAGCCCGACACCGGCGCTGGATTTGTCTTGCGGACGCCAAAGCCATGGCCCACACCTGCATAAACATGAAGCTCGGTGGACACGTGCAGTTTGGACAAGGCGAGATAAAGTTCCGGCAGGCCCTGCGAGATGTCCGGCCGATCGTTGCCCCCGCAGGCCAGGAAAGCCCGAGGTGTCTCCGGAGTGAGCCTGGGGTCTTTCGGAATTGCCGGATAGATGAGTGCCTGAAAGTCAGGTTTGGAACTGAAGTGCTCGACCGGATCCTCTGAAGAGGGCGCGCCACCGTCGTAGCGGGTGCTAGCAAGCGCAGCCAACTCGCCCCCTGCAGAGAATCCCATGACCCCAATGCGCGCTGGATCGACTCCCCATTCCTTGCTACGGCTGCGCACGGTCCGGATGGCGCGCTGCATATCCGCCAATTCCGTTCCTTCGACCGTGTACTTCGAGTTGGGTTCCCGGGCTAGCCGATACTTCAATACGAAAGCCGCGACGCCATGACTGCTGAGCCATTCGGCCACCGCGTAGCCCTCGTGGTCCATCCATAGTTCGCGATGACCCCCTCCCGGCGCGACGACGACTGCTGCTCCTGTTGCTGTGCCCGCTGGCGGAAGATAGGGAAGGATAGTTGGGTCCTGAATATTCGAGATGATGTGCTCACCGTCCGGATTGAGCCGGACAGCTTCAGGAGTAACGTTTCCTTCCGAGCCTGGAGCACCCTTGGGCCAAAGCTTGACCGGCGCAGGCTGCGCCGAAGCAATGCCGAACGAAAGACAAATCAATGCCGCAAGCAGGCACTGGATATTTTTGGCAGTTCGCAAAACGGTCCTCCTGGTTTCACCGAGTGATGGTGATTTGATACCACGTCGTAATCGTATCGCCGAGGGGAAGCGTCCAGTCATTGCCCCTGGCAACGCCTGGAACAGGAGCACCCACTGGCTGCCCGGCACCATCCAGAGCCTGAAGGCTCACTGCCCGCGCCTTTTGAATTTTACGCAGGGTGATCCTACCCTTGACCGGATCCACCAAGGTCGGCGAGCCACCCCACGCCGTTACATCTGTACCTGCGCTGTTCCAGACCTGTCCGGTATTCTCGACCGCGCCGCCGGCCACCAAGAGGAGCTTCGCGCTGACCTCAATCGGCTGCATGTCCATGGAAGTGACCAGGATAGTACAGAAGTTGTTGCGGACGTCGGCAGCGAGATGGCTGACCGCCTTTCCCTGTGCCTTCACAAAGCCGATGAGCCCCTGGCTTCGCGGCGTGTCGATGGTGATCAATCCAGTCTGCTCTGGCGATGTGTACCAAGCCAGCTCATGCGTGTCGGAGAGGATGGGATTGGGCGGAGAGATCGCGCCAAACGGTTGCGTCGCCGGACCATCCAAGGAAGAGATACGCACCTCGTGCTGCAGAGGCAGATACAACGGAAACCCTGCGGTATAAAAAGGCCGTTCCGTGGTGGGGATCAGCATGCTGTCAAAAACCTGCTGCTGCGAATACGAGCGTTCGCTTGTGGTGGCGGCCTTGGCAACGTCTGCGCGCAGAAACATGAGTGCCCCCTCCGCCAGCTCAGGCATCTTCAGCGGATCGAGCGAAATATCGAAGGGGTCTCCCACGTAGGGCTTCCAGGCTGCATCGATCTTGGGTTCGAAGGTGTACCAGAAGATCCCATCCCAATCCTGCAAACTGCCATAGGCCGCGAGCGCCGGAATCCCTTCGCCCGCGTAGTCATTGGGGAAGGGATCATTCACCTCGCTGACGGTGTAGGGCTTTCCGGTGATGGCAGAGCGCGACAACTCGACGACCATGGAATTGAATGGATCGTTCACCATGGCAGACTTCCTTACGTAGTACTCAGGATGCTGCCAATAAGTGTGACCGTCGATGATATCCATCGTAGACGTGGCCAGCAGAATCGGATAGCCGCTGCTGGCGTGGCTGTGATCCGCGGTGGCAATCACCAGCGACTTCGATCCCAGTGTCTGCTTGACGTACTGCTCCATATCCACGAAATAGTTGCGCTGCAAGTCGTTGTAGAATTCGGCCTCGGCATAAAACCGCGCAGACGGAGCCTTGGCAGCCTGCGCCTTACCCGCCAGCAACGGCACCGGGGCAGCCGGCGCGACCCCAGCGATGGATCGAAGTTCGGTCACCTGCTGCTGGCTTCGGTGTTTCGTCAGCCAGCCGTTGTACATCAGCGTGAGTTCGTTGTCATAAAACGGCGATGGCGCATGAAAGCCCACATTGATCGCGTTCTCGTTATTGATTTCAACGATCGCGACGGCAGGGTCATCCGTATATTTCGATTTGGTGTAGGGGTTCACGTGGCTCAGGAGCTGCTGCGCATACTCCTTCTGCAACGCAAGCAGCCGGGCATCAAAAAAGGACGTACCCTTCGCGCCCTGGCGCAGCAACTTGGCGTCTTGCACGCCATCACCCTCCTGGAACGGGCGGCCGACCAGGAGATTGAAGTCGATGTAGATGCCGCGCTTTTCCAGCTCGGCAATAAAGTAGTCTTCACGGTCCAGCTGCTCCGGGTCGAGGGATCGCGTGTTACCGGCCCCCTTAGCGATCAGGCCTCGCGGAACCTCCAGATCCAGGAACTGAAAGCGCACGCTGTTTACGCCGAAGCGAGCCAGAGTCGCCGCCCAAAAGGCTGCATCGCCCTTCGACGGTACTTGCCGCGAACCCTTACTCCAATCCGTGATGTTGACGCCCCAGAATCGAATCCTCTGGCCGTCGCCGGTCGCCAGGTGACCATTCTGCACTTTGACGAAGCCATGTTTGCCGGCCGGAGCGTCCAGCAGAAAGGAGACATCTACTGGCGAACGCGTCAGGGCCGCGCGTCTGTGGTCCATCGAGAACGGGGCCATCTGGTTCTGTGCCCGGAGTGAAGCACCGCCAATGACCAGTCCAAGGACAAGTAGGGCAAACCGGTGACCGTTCATGCGCAATGAGATTACGCGCCTGGTGGATTCCGCGAATCCGACGAAAGGAGGACTTGGACAAGGATTGGTGGCGCTCCTACTAAAGTAGGTACCGCGGGGCTTGCGGGGCTTATATCTTCGGTACCGTTCGTTGAAAGGTCTCATTCATGTCTCATCGTCTGACGCGCCGTGACTTTCTGGGGGATGCCGCAAAAGCTGGAGTGGTTTCAGCATTGAAGCTCGACATCTCCGCACTCCCAAAGTCCGCTATGCCTGCCCAGCCGGATCGAAAATCCAATTTTGATTCCCAATGGAGGTTCTCCAAGGGCGACGACGAAGGCGCACAAGCTCTGGACTTTAATGACAGCAGTTGGAGAGCGCTGAACCTCCCGCATGACTGGAGCATAGAAGGCCCCTTCAGTGAAGACGCTCCAGCCGCGGGGACCGGAGCTTACCTGCCCACTGGCATCGGCTGGTATCGCAAACAGTTCACGCTTCCCCCGGCAACGCGGGAAAAGCGTGTGGTCTTGCAGTTCGACGGAGTGTATCAGCGCAGCGAAGTCTGGATTAACGGAATATCCCTGGGCATGCGGCCCTATGGCTTCACTACCTTTTCCTACGATCTCACCGCTCATCTGAAACCTGCCGGAAAGCCAAACCAGATCGCGGTGCGGGTAGACAATTCTCTTCAGCCAAATTGCCGTTGGTACACCGGCTCCGGCATCTACCGGCACACCTGGCTCATCATCACAGACCCCGTTCATTTCGCCCAGTGGGGAACATTCATCACCACGCCATCGATCTCGCCACAGAGCGCCGTGGCTGAGATCAAGACTCGAGTCATGAATGAGAGCGATCGTGAGGCCGCTTGTGATCTGACAACAGAAATACTGGATCAGAAGGGAACTTTGGTGCAGCAGGGCAGCAGCACGATGTCGGTGCAAGCCAGGAGGCGAGGTCACCTTCGTGCAACGGTTGCAGGTTGCCTCGCCGGCCTTGTGGTCAGTTTCCACCCCAAATCTATACAGCGTGCGAAGCACGTTGCGCTCTCGCGGGCGCGCAGCTCGATCAGGACACGACGCACATTCGGCATCCGCGAGGTCAAATTTGATGTGGACCGAGGGTTTCTGCTCAACGGCGAACACGTCAAGATGAACGGCGTCTGCATCCACGGCGATTGCGGATCGGTGGGAACGGCGGTGCCGGAGCGCATGTGGGAGCGGCGCCTGGAGCTGCTGCAGAAAATGGGCTGCAACGCCATCCGGCTGAGCCACAATCCTCCCGCGCCGGAGCTTCTCGATCTGCTCGACAGGATGGGCTTTCTGGTGATGGCCGAGGCCTTCGACGAATGGAAACAGCCAAAGTTGCAGACACCGCTCTACGGCTATCACAAATATTTCGACGAGTGGTCGGCACGCGATATGTCGGCAATGATCGAGCGCGACCGGAATCATCCGTCGATCGTGATCTGGAGCGCAGGCAATGAAATGCCCGATCAAAGCGATCCCCACGGGCCGGCGACGTTGCAGACCCTTCTCGACATCATGCGCAGTAAAGATCCGACGCGGTTGGTGACGGTGGCTTGCGACCAGATTGCCGCGGAGCCCAAGGCCGCTCTGCCCGAGTTCCTCGAGAAGCTCGATGTCGTTGGCTACAACTACGTGGATCGCTGGCGAGACCGGCGGGAGAAGTTTTACACGATCGACCGTCACGCTTATCCTAAGCGGCGATTTATCGGCACGGAGACCAGTTCGATTTTCGGTCCGCGCGGCGCGTACGCTTTCGAAACGCCCGAGGATCCTTTCTTCGGCCGGGCTGCGAACACTGCCATCGAAGTGGAACAACTACAGAAATTTATCCAGACCTATGACTACGTCAGCGGCGACTTTATCTGGACCGGCATCGACTACCTGGGGGAATCCCGCTGGCCGGCGAAAATTGCTTCCAGTGGCGCCCTGGATACGTGCGGATTTCCCAAGGATGCCTACTACTTCTATCAAAGCCGATGGACGACGGAAACCGGTGCTTCACTTGTTTCCCCACTGGAACTGGGCGGGACAGAGAGGGCAAGGTCATCACCGTGACCTGCTACACCAACTGCGACACGGTCGAACTGTTCCTCAATGGCAAGAGCCTCGGGGTGAAGGGATATGCGTTTCCCCGTCCCGGCATGGTGGGCACGTATGGAAACTATCCGCCGCGGGCAAAGGCTTTGCAGACGACAGCGGATCTTCACCTGTCGTGGGATGTTCCGTTTACCGCCGGGAACGCTGACTGCCAATGGAGTGAAGGACGGCAAGGTGATTCGGACAGTCGAGATCGAAACGACGGGCAGCCCAGCGAAGCTCGCTCTGACGGCTAGATCGGCCGCGCATCTCCCGCGAACCCAGCGACGTCGCTCACGTCACCGTCCAGGTTTTAGATGCAGAGGGAATGGTCGTTCCCACTGCGAATGACGAGATCACGTTCGCGGTCGAGCCGGTGCGGGCCGCATCCTTGGCGTGGACAATGGCCAGCCCGATAGTCACGAGAGCTACCAGGGGCCCAGCCGCAGAGCATTCAACGGATTGGCTCTTGTGGTTCTGCAGCCGACCGGAGCTCCGGGCACGGTCACACTGTCTGCTTCGTGTCCAGCACTTTCCCCGGCACAAATTGGAGTCGAGGTCGGCTAGGCTGGTTTGGCTGACGGGCTCGTCAGTGTTGCTGAAAGCGGCGAGCCAGCGGGAGGTAAATCCGGTGAGCCGCTTGCGGACCACCGCGGTAAATTCAGGCTCCTGGGTATTCTGCAGCGCGTTGACGAGTTCATAGTGCTCGCTTGCCCATCGACCCTGTAAGTGGAGCGCCGCTGGCGAGCACGACGAAGATGAAGAGAGGCGCCATCAGGCGGTCCAGAGTTTCGGCAAGGTAGGGGTTTCCCGAGAGTGCCCAGCACTGCCGGTGAAAGGCATAGTCGAGCTCCAGGAATTGGCGGCGATCGCCTCTTTCCCCTGCTTCGACGACTTTCGCAATCTGGCGGCTGAGCTCCTTGAGATCGTTTTCCGTCACCCGTGGCTTTGCCCATTGTAGCGCCAGCAACTCCAGTTCGACGCGCAGGGTATAGAGGTGGCGTACTTCGTCGGTCGTGAATTGGGTCACAAAGGTGCCGGTGTTGGTCACTCGGCGGACGAAACCTTGTCCCTGGAGGGAGATCAGCGCTTCGCGAACGACAGGAGTGCCCACCTTCATCTGCCGCGCCAGCTCTCGCTCCACGATGGCATCGCCTGGCTTGAGTTCGCCGGCAAAAAAAGCGTCCTTAAGCGCGTTGATCACGCGGTCGCTGAGAGAAAGCGGCTCAATTTCGGCAAAGGTGGGCGCTAACCCTCAAAGTGTGGTGCTCGTTCATTTATCATCGCAGCACCTAGGGGTGCTCGCAACCCATTTGCGCAGCCGATCTAGCCACCGGCAGTCTTCTTTGTGTACACTTCTCCCGTCGCCAAACGGATGATAGATCAACAATCAAGCTGTCGTCTCGGACTGGAAGAGGTGGAAGTGCCAGGTAACGATTCCGGGATGACGGGAGTGGCGCGTCCAACCCGCGTTCGCTACATCGTGTCTAGGCCTCACGATTGCCGCCTACATGATCACCTACATCGATCGTGTCGTCATCTCCTCGGCGGTTCCCTCCATCCAGAAGGAGTTTGGGTTCTCCATCGTCACCATGGGATGGATTTTGAGCTCCTTCCAGTGGGCCTATGCTCTGTTTCAGATACCGGGCGGTTGGCTGGGTGACCGTATCGGTCCCTCGCCGCGCGATGACATTGATCGTGAGCTGGTGGTCTCTGTTTACCTGCTTCACGGTGTTTGCCTGGAGCGCGGGATCGATGGCGTTGATTCGTTTCCTGTTTGGGATGGGTGAGGCCGGCGCTTTTCCCATAGCTACCGTTCGCTTTCGCGCTGGATGCTGCCCACGGAGCGCGGCTTTGCCCAGGGCGCCACGCACGCCGGCTCGCGGCTTGGGCGGGGCGATTACTCCGGCTCTGGTGGTGCTGATTATTGTGCGCTATGGCTGGCGGGCGGCTTTTATTTGTTGCGGTGCGCTGGGATTGATATGGGCCGCGGTGTGGTTCTGGTATTACCGCGATACTCCGGATGAACATCCGTCCGTGAATGCAGAGGAACGAGAGTTGATCCGTTCTTCTCTCGAGCTCGCGCGCGGGGCAAGAGCGCAGAGTGTTTCCTGGAAACGCATCCTATCGAGTCCGCAGATGTGGATTCTTTCGCGCGATGTATTTTTGCTACGCGTATAACCTGGCGGTTTACCTGGTCTGGTTTCCCAAGTATCTGAATGACCATCGCGGGTTCAATCTTAGGCAGATGGGGTTCTACGCCAGCTTGCCGTTGCTGGCGGGAGTGGTGGGGGATGTCTTCGGGGGATGGTTTTCTGACTTGCTGGCCAAGTGGACCGGCGATCTGAAGATGGCTCGCCGCATCGTTGGCGCTGGAGGTTTTTTGCTTTCGGCTTTGTGTATCGTGCCCGCGTGTCTTACGACGAACTCACTTATTTCGGTTTGGCTTTCCTGCGTGGCGATGTTTGGGTTGGAGTCGACGGTTGGGGTTTCGTGGGCGATTACGCTCGATATTGGCGCTGATTCGGCGGGCGCGGTTTCGGCGTTGATGAACACGTGCGGGAAATACTTGGGGGCGCGATTGCGTCGGCGCTGTCAGCGTATCTGGTTATGTTTTGTGGATGGAACGCGCCGTTTCTGGTGATGGCGGGGTTATCGGTGGTGGCTCTGTGCTTTATTTGCGGATCAACGCCAGCCAGCGGCTGTTGACGAGTTGAGGGTGGTTGCAACCGAAGAAAAACCGCAGATCCCTCGGCTACCCCCGGATTTCCTGTCCGAGAGTTGCGGCTTCGGTCAGCTGCCTGTGGTTCTCTTTAGGGAGAACCACAGCAGTGGTCGCCAGTCAGAGCGGTGATGTAGGAAATCCGGGTACGCTCGGGATGACAAAGGAGACGGCGGCGCTGCCATCGAGTGGCAGGTGAGTGGATCTGAAGGAAACAGCAGGTCTCTCCACTGCGCTTCGCTCCGGTCGGGATGACACTTCATTTCGACCGGAGCGAAGTGGAGCTGTAGTGGAGAGACCTGCGTTTTCCTTCCTCGAACTTATCGAGGCGCGGGTCCGGCGACTCGTTTGCCGGCGATATAGACGGCGTGAATGGTTCGGCTGTTCTTGATATCATCCAGCGGATTTTTGTCGAGCACGACCAAATCAGCCCACTTGTTGTTTTCCAGGGTGCCCAGATCCGTGGCATGCAGGAAGCGGGCGGCACTTCCCGTCGCTGCAGTGATCACCTGCATCGGGGTCAAACCAGCCTGCACCATCAACTCCATTTCCCAATGAGCGAAGTAGCCAGGGAAAGCGTCCCGGGGGGCCGCTATCGGTGCCAAATCCATAGGGCACGCCCGCGTCCGCCAGGGTCTTGAGGTTTTCTTGCGCGGTGTGCAAAAAGCCAGGGTACATGGCGAAATCAGGATCCGAGCGTATCTTCGCTTGATAGGCAGGGCTCTTCAACTGCGCGAGCACATTGGCCGAAACACTGCGCGTGAAAAAAGGATCGTTGGCAAAGGGAGGCGTCTGTCCATACACGAACATGGAGGCTTCACGGGAAAGCGTGGCCGCCATCTGCCAGGTTCCGTGTTTCTTCATATCCGCAATGAACGCCGCGTCGACGGGTTTGTCGCGGACACTATGCGCCAGGCCGTCCACTCCGTAGTCGACCAGTTGCCTGGCATCCTGCAGGTAAAAGATGTGCGCTACAACGCGTAGATGGTGCGCGGTGCGCGCTCTCGATGATGGCCTGGGCAATGTCGTACGGCATCTTCTTCTTGGTGCCCAGGTGGTCGTCCATCCACAGCTTGATGAAGTCGACGTGTTTCGCGGCCTGCGCGGCCACCGCCGGCTCCACTTCCGCTACTGTGGCGACGCCCTGGTTCACGCCTTCCAGACCGCCGTAGCCGCCTTTGAAGACGAACCCTTGCCCAGCGGTGTAAATGCGAGTCTCGCCCGGACGCCCGGCGCGCTGCTGATCCCGGATTTTGAAGATGGAGTCTTTATCCGTTCCCATGCTGAGAACGGTGGTCACGCCGTAGGAAGCGTAGGTTTTCAGGTCCTTCTCAACATTTTCCGGGGTGAAGAACTTTTCGTTTTGATCGAGGCCGATCGTCGCGCCCAGGTGAACATGCAGATCGATGATGCCCGGCATGACGTACTTGCCCTGCAAATCGACGATCTGCGCCGAAGGCGGAGCTTTCAACTGTGCCGCCGGCCCCACCCACGTGATGCGGCCGTTGTCGACAATCATCGCGGCATGGGCCACGGGGTCGTGGCCAGTGCCGTCGATCAGGGTGAAGTTCTTGAGAACCTTGACTTCTGCAACCAGGGAAGTTGCAAACAGAAGCAGCAGGCAGGTGAGAACGCTATTTCGAATTCGTCCTGGCATCTTCGAGAATCCTCTTCGCGCGCGACGGATTGAAGATACCACAGGAACAGAAACGCGAGAGATAGGTCGCTGCCTGCTCCGGGGTCCGGCGATTTTCTTTTACGAAGTCGATCATTTTCTTGGCCAGTGAGTGGCTGATCATTCCGTGCCCGCACATGGTCGAGAGCGTGGTGACCTGTGAGTTGGGAATCTTTTCCGTCTTGCCTTCAAAGCCCAGGGAGTAGCCTACACTGTGCCGGTCGAGACAGGCATAGTTACAGCATCGCTCCGCGCCCTCGATCGACGCGGAAATGTTGACGCTCATCCCTAAATTTTCTTCTTTGATGCGCTTGACGAACTGTTCCGCGGCGTCGGGATTGTCAAACACCGCGGCGCAGGTGGTGGGAATGGTAAGCCCTTTGATGACGGCCTGAAAGTCCGGCTTGAAATCCCGATTCCAGTGGGCCAACGGACCCAGGTTCTTTGAGGGCCGCAACGCGCCTCCGTGCCGGGTCTCTCCCAGGTTCACGGGCTTATACTCCAACGCAATTTCCAGGAAGCGGTGGAGTTTGGGCAGCGCATTGGGATCCTTATTGCTCTTGCTGGGAATGGCAAACACAATGTAGTCGTCTTTGAAGCTCTCGGCATCGCCGAACCGATGGAGTGTATTGGTCATACGTGTGCAGTCTCCCTGGCAGGTTCGGCCGTGGGTTGAACCATCTTGCCCAAACCGATATTTGTCTTCGCCCGTTCGAGTTTGTATCCCAGCTTTTCAAGAATAGGAGCTACGATGACTTCTTCGCCGTGCTCTCCACAGCGGGTAGCGACGCCGATGGCAACCACCGTGTCCAGCTGTTTCTCAACCTCCCACACCATGCGAATAATTTCTTCCGTGCGCTCGACCGGAACTTTGATTTCTACAATCGCCGACATTACCTTTTCATTCAGAATGTCTGTGCGCAAAGTGCCCGTACTCACGTCCGACATCAATGAGGTAATGGGGTTCTTCTTCTCGAAGCTTACATTGACCTTGGCCAGGGCCCAGCACATCTGCTGGATTTCGTGGAAGCGAACCCCGACACCCGGCCGGCCAAATTCAATGGTGAATCCGACGTCGCCGACCTTCACTCTTCCGGTTACGTCGTTGGTTTTCACTTCTTCCGTGCCGCGGCCTTCCACGCCGGTCGACTCGTGGGGCACGCTGGGGTCAGAGAAGGCGCGCCGCACGACGCGCGGCCAGACGAGCTGGTCCGGTTCGAAGGCGGCTGTGGGGCAAACGTCGGGTTCAGGCTCAAAGCGAATGCGCAGCGCCGCGAAGACGCGCCGTACCGTGCGCACCAGGGTAGGGTTGAGGTGTTCCTGGCTCAGCCCGTTGAAGCAGGCATAACATTCGACGCATTCGTCGCTATTGATCGTCGCCCGCTTCAAGACAGGATCAATATAGATAGCGCCCATGGGGCAAACGTAGGTGCAGTTTCCACAAGCCACACACTTTTCAGGATTGATCTTCATTGTCCCTCCCTGAGAGAGCTCACGCACTAGCCGTACGATGATCTATCGTAGATATTACCACGCAGATTCCCTGAGGCGTTGGCGTTTGACTTGCCGAGCACTGCCGGGCACGGCCAGACCGTGAGGTTACCAAAGTCAGGGTTCATCGCGCCCATATCTTTCGGACCCAACCCGACCGTCGTCAGCGGTGCAAGGCACACGAAAGCTGATTTATCATCTATCGGGCCGTCGGACGACCTAAAAACAGGAGGGAAATCGTCATGGACCGCAGACAGTTTCTAACCACTTCCGGAGCGCTGCTGGCGTCAGGCGCCGTTGTCGCGGCGACTCATCCTTCACCGGCGGCTGCCCAGGCGTGCGCAGATCAAAGTGTGCGGCACGAGCCACTCTACCCGCCGCAGCAGCAGTATCGCATCGGGTATACGACCAATACGCGGGGCGGCTGGGAAGGCGACCCCTTCAAAGGGATGAGGGAAGGCCGGGAGGTCGGCTTCCGGTACATGGAGATTTTCGGCGCCTCCTTTTGCCGTCCCGACACCCTGTATTACCCCGATAACGCCGAAGGGCTGATGCGTCGTATTTTCGAAATCGGCGTCAACTTTGTCGCCATCACCGGCGGCTCGGCGACCGGGAACACGCGGTTTGAGGATCTCGACTCGCGACAGGCGGTGGTCGATAACCATTTCAACATGGCCCGGTTCAGCAGGCGGTTCGGCACCCAGGTGCAAAAGACTAACACTGGGCGCCGCCGGCCGGGCGGCACGACGGACGATGATCTCAAGGTGATGGCCGGCACCCTCGAGGCGCTGGGCAAGCGCATGAGTGAAGAACTGGACATGCAGCTTGGGGTTCACCCCCACCTGGGCAGCCAACTTCAGTCCCAGCACGAACTGGATTTCATCATGGCCAACACCGATCCGAAGCATGTCGGCCTGGTTCTCGACACCGGGCACTTCACCATGGCAGGGATGGATCCCCTGGCGATGGGTAAGAAGTACGGCAAGCGGGTGCTGGAATACCATCTCAAAGACACCAAGCCGGAAGATCGGGGTGGGACCAAGAACGTTCCCGGGCCCGAAGTCGACCAATTGAAGACTCCCTACTTCTTTCCTATGGGTGCCGGCGGGGTCGATTTTCCGGGTCTGAAGGCTTACCTGGACAGCATTCAATGGAGAGGGTTTTTAAATGTGGAGTTGGACACGTCTCCCTGGCGTCCGCCGCAGGAGAGTGCCAGGATTACGGCGAATTACATTGTGAACACGCTCAAGATTCCGTTGTAGGTGCGGAGCAAACTTTTGCTTTGTGGGTACGACTTCAATCTTGCCGCAAAGGTCCACAACAAGGTTGGGCTAAAGAGTCTGCGCTTCACTCCAGAATTGGGAAGGCCGAAAGGCGCACCGCAGATCCCTCGGCTACGCTCCCCCGGATTTCCTGTGGAAGTTGGTGGCGTTGGTGCACTTCATGCGCCTTTCCCTTACAGAAAGGCGCACACGCGGGCCTGTCCAGTGCAGCGTGGCAGGAAATCCGGGTACGCTCCGGTCTGGATGACAATTTTGTTTGGGAACGCTAAGTATCGTTTCCAAGATGAATTGTCATCCCGACCGGAGCGTAGCGAGTGGAGGGATCTGCGGTGCGCCTTTCGGCCTTCCCAAATTCTGGAGTGAAGCGATTCGCTCTCAAGGTTGCGAACGGCTCCGTTCAACCAAAGCGCGCAGTTTTCTGAGGCCCCGCAGCACGCTGGCCGTTTCCTTGTCGCTGGCGCTGCGCAATGCTTCCGTGAGTGGGCTGATCGCGAGTTCGGGCATTCGATTAGCCACAAAGTCGCGTACCGGGGCCGATGGGGTAATTACGGTTGCGCGGCCGTCGGCTTCATCTTTGTTGCGCACCACCATCCCGCGGGCCTGCAAGCGGTCGACAATGCCGGAGACGGTGCTGTGGGCCAGGCTGACCTGGGCACTGAGCTGCTTCAAACTCAAGCCTTCGGATTGTACGAGCGCCTGCATTACCATGCGCTGCGGGCCGGTAAGACCGCCGCGCGCAAACTCGGTTTCCAATGGCTCGCGCAATTTCTGGCGAATGACGCTCAGGTGTTGATCCACCTCTTGCGCGAGCTTGAGTAACGATTCGTCCGGGGAATTCCCCCGCGGCTTTTTCTTTTCAAAAGACATGAGGGATCAGCGCTTTGACCCGATGCTGATAGTGACGATAGTCCGGGCCAAACTGCTCCAGCATGAATCGCTCCTCCGTTCTCGACTTTAACCAGAAGGAGAAAAACAAGATGCCCACTCCGAGCAGTCCACGAACTTCACCGACAATTACCGCAACCCCGAAGTACGCAAGCAGCAGACCACTGTAAATCGGGTGGCGAACGAGGGTGTACGGACCTCGGCGAATGAGCGTGTGACCTTCTTTTACAGAGACCGTCCCACTCCAGTTTCCGCCCAGCTGCAGACGAGCCCAAATCGAGAACGAAACTCCGAGCAGGACCATCAGGAGCCCAATTGATCCGGTCACGTCACTGTGCGGTACGAGCGGCCGGGCGAGCCACCCGGATCGGAAGTAGGAAGTAAATACAAGAGAGAAGGCAAGCAGGGTGGGTCCGAGTTCGAGCAGCCGGGAGCCAAGCGACTGGGTTCGAGCATCAGGCTTGGCGGTAAAAAAACCGAAAAGCCAAACCACACAGAGCAGGAGCCAGAGATAGGAAGCGATGCCGAAGTAATCGAAGCGCATAGGGGTGTCCTCCTATATACGTCGTATACGACGTATATTAGCTCCACCGAGTGCGCTAAGGCAAGCAGCAAAATGGAAGCGGGGTATGCTGGAACTTTGAGCGAAAGAGCGAGGCGAAATGAAATTTGGTGTGAACACCTTCATCTGGTCGGGGACGTTTGATTCATCCAATTTCGGCCTGCTGCCCACAATCAAGGAGGCAGGCTTCGACGGGGTCGAAATTCCACTATTACGCCCGAAAGACTTTCAAGCCTCGAGCATTCGTAAGGCGGTCGAAGCCAATGGCCTGGAGTGTAATGTCTGCACGGTTTTGGTGGATGGCCTGAGCCTGATCAGCGAGAGTCTCGAGATCCGGCGCCGGACCAGTCTCCATTTACAGGATGTAGCGAAGGCCGCAGCCGACGCGGGCGCCAAGATTGTTGCCGGGCCGCTCTACAGCCCAGTGGGCTACTTGCCAGGGCGGCGCCGCACCAATGATGAATGGACATGGGCTATCGAGGGATTTCAGTCCGTCGGCGACACGCTCTCAGCCAACGACATCACGTTCGCCATCGAGCCAATCAACCGTTTCGAAACCTATTTTCTTAACACCGCCGCTGATTCTGCCCGGCTCTCCGAACAGATCGGCCATCCCAACATCGGCATTCTTTTTGACACCTTCCACGCCAACATCGAAGAGAAGAGTATCGCTGCCGGTTACCGAACGGTCGGCTCCCACCTCAAGCACGTGCATACGTGCGAGAACGACCGCGGCATTCCTGGCTCCGGTCACGTGGAATGGAAAGAGGTATTCGATGCTCTGCGTGCGATGAAATATGACGGCTGGCTGACCATCGAGGGCTTCGGTTTCGCACTTAAGGATTTGAGCGCAGCCGCGGCAATCTGGCGAGACATCGAGCTAACGCCGGAATCGATCGCCTTCGACGGCGTGAAGTTTCTCAAGAAGAGCGTGCAGTAGACAGATCGACGAGTCGTGTTCCTCATATCCGATCCTTCGTCTCCCCCTGGTAACGTTCACAAAGAGAGCCTGATTTGATCTATATTGGCGAGTGGAGTATTTCGCCTCGCGAAAGCCCCGGTTTTCCCGGAGATTCTGAATGTCCCAAGTAATCCGCTCACCCAAGGTATACGACGTCTGCATCATAGGCTCTGGCGCTGGAGGCGGACCGCCGCCAAGGTGCTGACCGAGGGTGGTTTGAATGTAGTCATGCTGGAGGCGGGACCGCGGCTGAATCCCCGCAAAGATTACAAAGAGCATGTGTGGCCGTACGCGCTGCCCCATCGCGGAGCGGACATCGGAGGACGGGCACGCCACGAGTTGAACGGCGAATTTCTGGCGCCCAATGGATTTTGGGAGATCGATGGCGAGCCTTACACTTCGGCTCCGGGATCAAATTTCCGCTGGTTCCGCTCGCGCATCGAGGGCGGCCGCACCAATCATTACGGGCGCATCACACTGCGCGTCTCGGCGGCAGACTTCAAGGCACGCTCCAGAGACGGCCTGGGCGACGATTGGCCGATTTCGTATGAAGACATCGCGCCTTATTACGATAAGGCCGAAGCGTTTATTGGCGTTTTCGGGACCAAGGAAAATCTTGCCGACGCGCCTGATGGAGTTTTTCTTCCGCCGCCCAAGCCGCGCTGCACCGAAACCCTGGTCAAGAAGGCTTGCGATCAGCTGAATATCACCTGCATTCCCTCGCGCATGGCCATTTTGACCAAACCGTTGAATGGGCGCGCCCCCTGCCACTATTGCGCGCAATGCGGACGAGGATGCATCAGTGCTTCGAACTTCAGCTCCAGCCAGGTGATGATCCCGCCGGCAGAGGCTACCGGCCGCTTCACCATGATCCCCAACGCCATGGCGCGCGAGATCATCGTGAGCAAGGATGGAAAAGCGCAAGCCGTTTCCTACATCGACAAAGCGACCCTCACCGAAATGCGCGTGCATGCGAGGGCGTTCGTGGTGGCGGCCAGCGCTTGCGAAACGGCGCGTCTGCTGTTGAATTCGCGCTCCACGTTATTTCCCGAATGGACTGGCGAATTCATCCGGAGTGGTCGGCCGCTATCTCACCGATTCCGTCGGCAGCAATGTCACTGGATATTTTCCCCAGCTGGCAAAGGTGGCTCCGCATAACCATGACGGTGTCGGCGGCATGCACATGTACATGCCGTGGTGGAGGGGCGATCGCAAGAACGACTTTCCGCGCGGCTATCACATCGAGTTCGGCGGGGGACGCCACATGCCCGGCGTGGGCGGGTTCGACGGGATATGCAATGAGCATGAAGGCTACGGAGCCTCTCTCAAGCAGGATGTCCGCAGCAAGTATGGCAACTTCATAGGTTTCTCCGGGCGCGGCGAGATGATCCCCAATCCCGACACTTACTGTGAGATCGATCCGACCGTGGTCGATAAGTGGGGTATTCCGGTGCTGCGTTTCCACTTTGCGTGGAGCGACCACGAGCTCAAGATGGCGAAAGATATGCAGGAGACGTTTCGCTCGATTGTCGAGGCGGCGGGAGGAACCGTTGTCGGCGGCAGTCCGCGTGAGGCCTTAGCCACAAGAAATGCAGGAACCAAGACGGATGGGCGGCCTTACGGCATCTCCGAAGGGGGAGAGATTATTCACGAGCTGGGGACTGTGCGGATGGGCGATGATCCAAAGACCTCGGCGCTGAACAAGAATTGCCAGGCGCACGACGTCAAGAATTTGTTTGTCGGCGACGGGGCGTGTTTTGTCACCGGACCTGACAAGAATCCGACGCTCACGATCACTGCATTGTCGTGGAGAACTTCAGAGTACCTGCTCGATCAGGCTCGAAAAGGGGAGATATAGCATGTCCGTATCCCGGCGTGATGTATTGAAATCGCTGAGCATGGGGGCGGCGGCGACTTCGGTTCTGCGCGTGATTCCGCTGCAGGCTGCCGAGTATGCGCACCACATGATCACAACGGAAAAGGCGGCCAAGGCGGGTGTGTACACGCCGAAGTATTTCCCGCCGGCGCAGTATAAGACGCTGCAGGCGTTATGCGAGACGATTTTTCCGGCGGATGCTGAGTCGGGGGGAGCTATCGAGGCTGGGGCTCCGGAGTTTATTGATTTGCTTACGAGCGAGAATCCGCACTACCAGTTGACGTTGGGTGGCGGGATTATGTGGCTTGATTCCGCTTGCACGGATCGCTATGGCAATGGGTATCTTGGGTGCACGGCGAAGCAGCAGACGGAGATGCTGGATTGCATTGCGTACCGGAAGAACGTGGTTGAGGATGCGAGTTTGGGCCAGGGTGTCGAGTTCTTTTCGTTCTTGCGGAATTTGACGGCGGATGGGTTTTTTACCAGCAAGATCGGGATTCAGTATTTGGGTTATATCGGGAATGGTTACCTGGCGGAATTTCCCGGGTGTCCGCCTGTGCCGGGCGTTTAAGGGGTTTTCTCAGCGTCCGCGTCAGAACGGGTGTCGAAAAACATTTCCATGAGGGGTCCGTAGAACTGCAGATCCCTCGGCTTCGCTCGGGATGACAAAGGGGAGGGTGGCGCTCCCATTGAGATTCGATAGTGCGGATGAGGAACAGCAGGTCCCTCCACTTCGCTACGCTTCGGTCGGGATGACACTTCTGTTTAGGTACCGGCATCCCAATCCTAAACAGAAGGCTAGAGGCGTTTCTTCAGCCAGGACAGGCCTTCGGAAGTGCCGGCCTTTGGCCGATATTCGCAGCCGATCCAGCCTTCGAAGCCTAGTTCGTCTATCAGGTCGAGCACGTAGTCGCAGTTGAGTTCTCCACGGTCAGGTTCGTTGCGGTCGGGCACACTTGCGATCTGTAAGTGGCCTACGCTTTTCTCTCCCAGATATTTCCGCAGCTTCATGGTCACATCGCCTTCCACTATCTGGCAGTGATACAGATCCATCTGCACCTTGAGCGCGGGGCTGCCGATTTCCTTCACAATCGCGTGGGCTTCATCCTGCCGGTTCAGAAAATAGCCCGGCATATCCCGCGGATTGATCGGCTCGATCAGCAGCTCGATGCCTGCAGGCACGGCGAGCTCCGCAGCCCAGGCCAGGTTCGCGACATAGTGTGCTGCGCACGCCCGTATGCACCCCGGCCATGACATGCACGCGCGGGCAGCTGAGTGCCTGCGCATATTCAAGCGCCGTATAGATGGCGGCGCGAAACTCCGCCTCTTTACCGGGCAGAGAGGCTAGCCCGCGTTCGCCCGCTGCCCAGTCTCCCGGCGGCGCGTTGAACAGGACCTGGACCAGGCCATTCGACTTCAGCCACGCCGACAGTTGCTGCGCCGGAAACTCGTAGGGGAACAGGTACTCTACGCCGGTAAAACCATCCCTGGCGGCGGCAGCAAAACGGTCAGGGAACGCATATTCCCCGTACATGAAGCTAAGGTTCGCGGCAAAGCGCAACATGATTCGGACTCCCTACCACGAAGCGCCGAAATGCTGGCGCAGTTGATTGATTTGCTCGGCCGTTAGCGGCTCCGGCTTGCGACCGGTGAGCAGCCAGAGCCGCGCGGTTTCTTCCAGCTCTTCCAACGCGGCCATTGCACCCGCAAGCGTGCTGTGCCAGACATTGGGACCCAGACGGTCGACCATCACCGCACGAATGGGCGTTGCCTGGGCGCGCATACGCTCGATGGTCTGCGCCACCAGTTCACCCACCGCCGCGTCTCCCGGACGGTGATACTCGATCAACGGTACATGACCGACCTTCATCACGTAATAGGGAGTAATCGGAGGCAGAATATCCTCTTGCTTCCATACTCCCGCCAGCGTGAGCGCAACCAGGTGAGTGGAGTGGGTGTGAATGACGCAGCCGGCATCGGCATCTGCAGCGTAGATGCGCCGATGCAGCGTCAGGGTTTTACTGGCTCGTTCGCCGCTTACCTGGACGCCATCCGCGCCGACCTTAGAGAGAGACGTCCGGTTGGAGGAAACCCAGGCATGCTTCCGTCGGCGTGATGAGAAAACCGTCGGGCAGGCGAACGCTGATGTTTCCCGCGGTCGAATGAACATAGCCCCGCTCAAAGAGAGAGCGGCCTACCCGACAGATCTCCTGCCTTAGTTCGGTCTCGTTCATCACTCACGCCACAAAGGCAAACGCTTTCGAGAAAAAGTCGGGCGATCCAAAGTTTCCTGATTTCAAAGCGAGGTGGAGGCCCTCCGGCGCGTAGCACCACGGCACGCCGGGATCTATCTGCTGGCCAATTTGTATTTGCTTGATATCGAGAGCCTGTACGCAGATGCCCGCAGTTTCTCCGCCGGCGACCACCAGGCTGCCAACGCCGCGCTTCACGAAGGCGCGCGCCAAGGCGGCCATCGCCTGCTTCGATCACGGGTGCGTGCGCCGGGTTAACCTTTTCCGGCTCCGCGGTCGAGTAAACCAGCAGAGGCAGCGCGGCTTCCGTGCGCCAGCATGCATCGGCCCACGCCAGCACTTCGGCAATCTGCATTTCGAGGTCGGCCGCAAGCTGCGCCGGCTGCAATGCGTAGGCCTCGCCTCCATTGCGAATAAAATTTTGTACTTGTGCGTTGGTGGCTACCGAGCAGCTGCCGGCGAGGATGGCCTTGAGTCCGCGTGCCGGCGGCAGGTTCGCCTGGTTTTGTGGACTGAACCCCCAATTGCGCGGCAGGCTGCCGCCGAGCCCTGAGCCGGCCGTGAGGAAGGACGAATCCCGCAGCGCCGCGCCTAGTCTGCCCAAGTCCTCATCGTTGAGCGCATCCACGATGGCGATCGCGATCCCTTCGGCTTTCAGCTCATTGATTCGCTTTTGAATCGCCTCTGGCGATTGCGCTACCGTACGGTAATCGATCAGTCCGACTTTGCGACCTTTGCCAGGATTCAGTTGCGCCTGGAGCACCCGCACCAGGTTGGCGTCGGTCATCGGTGTAAGGGGATGATGGCGCATGCCGCTATCCGAAAGCAGGGTATCGCCCAGGAACAGGTGTCCGTGGACGACGGTTCGACCATTCTCTGGAAATGCCGGCGTAGCGATGCTGAAGGGACAGTCCAACTCATCCATCAGGGCCTCGATCACGGGGCCGATGTTCCCTGCTGCCGTGGAGTCGAAGGTGGAGCAGATTTTGAAATAGATCTGACCCGCTCCCCGTTGCCGCAGCCACCGGCACGCGCGCAGCGATTGCTCGACCGCAGTTGCGGCGGGTACGGTGCGTGACTTGAGCGCGACCACGACCGCATCTGCGTCCACTCGATCGGTTTCCGCCGGGACATCGACGGTTAAGACCACCCGCATGCCGGCGCGCACCAGATTGTTTGCCAGATCGGTTGCGCCGGTAAAGTCATCCGCAATGCAGCCGAGAACGCACGGCTCAAACCGCCTGCTCTTTCTGAAACTGGCGGATGATGGAGAGAAAATCGGGGTCAGGGGAAAGACCGAGCCGGCGTGCCCGAGCGCTTTCAAAAGCGGAAGGCCATCCCAACATCATCCTGGCGATCTTTGGGTCTTCTTCGAAGTGCACCCGATCGCGCGCCGCCCGGCCGCCTGCGATTTCGAGCGCGTCGAGCATCTCGCTGACGCGGACCGTGATGCCGGGGAGATTGACCGCAGTCCGGCTACCCCAGTCATCCGGCGTAGCTTCCGCGGCCTTGATCAGGCCTTCAATGGCGCGTTGCGGGGAAGCGACGGCGACCAGAGTATCCGGTGGCACCGGGCATACGGTCTGCTGCCCGTTCAGGGGCTCACGCACGATGGACGATAAGAAGCCGGAAGCGGCAGCATTGGGGCGGCCTGGTCGCACCGTCACGGTCATTAATCGTGCGCTTCGGCCATCAATCAACCCGCGCCGTGTATAGTCTGCGACCAATTGTTCGCAAACGAACTTTTGAATTCCATACGAGGTTTGGGGAACAGGCAAGGTGTCGTCATGGATGATCCGCGGCATGGGCAGGTCGACGTCCCCGCCGAAGACGGCCACGGAACTGGAGAAGACGAGGCGCGTCTCGCCCGCCCCGCGTAAGGCATCGAGCAGAGCACGGGTGGTATCGAGGTTGGAGCGGAGGCCGAGATCGAGGTCGGCTTCGCATTCCGCGGAAACCGCCGAGGCGAGATGGAAGACCAGGTCAAAGTTTTCGTTTCGTAGGGCGTCGGCCCGGTCTTTCAAGGTCGGCAGCAACGCGCCAGTCCACGCGCGAACGCGCGGGTCAGCAGCCAGATCGGCGGCGGGTGGGACCAGGTCGGCCAGCACCAGCTGGGTCAGAGCCTGACCTGAAAGCTGTCCGTGGTGGAGGAGAGTGCGTGCCAGCCTGCTGCCGAGAAATCCCGCTCCACCGGTGATAAGCGCCTTCATCGTGTTAAGGGTACCATCTTGTCAGACCCTGTTTCATCTGCATCTGACTGAGAAGAGGTTTTCTTATGCGCAAATCGGTTGTGTCTCTTTCCAAGACTTCTTCTTCACCTTCTTCTGGTCAAGGGCTTGATCAGGGGCTCGATATAGCGCAGATTGCCAGTGTGGAGATTTCATCGGAAGATGCGCAGCATCCTTTTGAGAATGCCCTCCAAGGGGGAAAAGAGGGCGGTTGGAAGGCTGCTGATCCAGGCCCGCAGGTGATTCGCCTGACCTTCGATCACCCGCAGTCGATCCGCCGGATCCGGGTGGAGTTCCGTGAGCAAACCAGGGAGAGGTCGCAGGAGTTTGCTTTATTTGCGAGCTCAGCTGCGTTTCAAAGAAGACAGCTGGTTCGGCAGCAATGGACCTTCAGCCCGGGCGGTTCGGCCATCGAGGTCGAGGACTTTTCCGTCGATCTGACCGGTGTCTTGTCGCTCGAGCTGGAGATTGATCCTGGGCGTCATGATAAGCAGGCAATTGCCACCCTCGAATCGCTGGCGATTGCTTGAGGAGAGACGGCAGCGCTATGGACAAGCCTGTAAAACCACGTCGTCCGGTTGACACGGTCGATGAAGCAATCGTGGAGGCGTCCATTGAAGCGAAAAATATCGGAGATAAGATTCGCCGCCTGCGCTTGAAGCGCTCCATGGGGCTGGTCGAGTTGGGGCAGCAGGTCGGGCTTTCGGCGAGTTTCCTTTCCCAATTGGAAACTGGACGGGTGGTTCCCACGCTCAGAAACCTGGCGCGGATTGCCTTGGTGTTCAAGAAGGACTTCTCCTATTTCCTGGGCCCAGAGAAGGAAGCTGTCTTTCGTGTTACTCGAGCGAAAGATCGAATCCGTCTCCCTGTTGGGGAAAGGATGAATCCGTTCCTGATTTCTGACAGCATGAGCGTCTTGGCGCCGGATCGAAATATTGTTCCGTGCATTGCGGATTTTTTGCCTGGGGTCGAGGGCGGTGTGTTTCATCCTCATAGTGCTCCCGGGCTAGAGCTGGTTTATGTCATTCGCGGTCCGCTGGCCCTCTCGACAGAGACCAGGACCGAGGTGCTGCACGATGAAGACAGTGCCTGGATCGATGGCAACACCAAACGGCAGTACCACTGCCATGAAGAGAAGCCGGCTCGAGCGCTCATTATTACGTTTGCATTCCCGTCGTATTGAAAAGAAAACATTTCCAGGAGAGGTCCGTAGAACCGCAGATCCTTCCACTTCGCTACGCTTCGGTCAGGATGACAAAGGGGAGGGTAGCGCTTCCATTAAGATTCGAAGCGCAGCGAAGTGGAGGGACCTGCGGTTTCTTTAGGCGGGTCTCACAAACCCCCGGTCAGCCTTGACGCCTTTACCCTATGGTTCACCTGGCCGACGGCGCGCAGCGCGCTGAGCGCTGCACCCTCTTGCCAGGCCACGATGTGGCTCACGTGATCGCCTGCGAAAATGATTGGACCATCGGGCTCGATCAGCGTCTCGTAACCGGGGTTGACGTGGGTTCGCCTTTCCTGCGTCAGGGCAAAGCCCGACCACCTGTCCTGTCCGGGGCCGTAGCTTCTGATCCAGGAGCCTTCATTGTGGGGGATCTGGCCCCAGGTAACATACATCGGCTTCTCCAGTTCCTTGCCGTGCCCGGGGTGCAGCCGCTCGACTGACTTACGACTCTCCTCAAACTTCTCCTTCAAGGGGAGATCTTTGATGTTGGAGTGCGATTCATCGGTGTATCCGCTTACCAGCACGCCTCTGGGCGTAAACATCCCCGCAGAAGGGAACCAGATGGGGCTGCATCCCTCGTTGACGAACTCCAGGCCGCCGTAGATGTTGTAGTCCTGCTCCCAGAATCGCCGGCTCTCCCACGCGATCTTGTAGGCACTCGCATAGGAGCACTCATTGATCACTTTCTTATAAGGCGCGCTGAAGTCGTTTGGCGTTCTCTTCAAAATGGTGAGGGGCATGGTGCAAATGCAGTAGTCGGCTTCCACCGTTTTCGCTGATCCGTTGCTGGTATAGCCGACCCTGACGCCCTTGGCTGTTTTTCGAATCTCCGTCACCGGCGCGTTGTACTTCACCACGTCGCCCAGCACTTTCGCGAAGGCGTAGGGGATGCGATCCATCCCGCCTACTGGCTGGAACATGGTCGCCTGCATATCGAACTGCTCATCGAACAGCATGTTCTGCCAGAAGTTCTCGTCCAGCAGCGTGTGCATGTCGATCGGCTGGCTGAGCACGCCGGTCTGGTCGCCTGCTCCGGCCGTCTCTGCGTATCCCGCGCGATCGCTGCCCACATATTTGCCTGCGTCGTCCAGCGGACCGTAGGTGCGCAGGAAGTCCAGCATGCGCTCCCGGTCTTCTTTGGAGATGTCCTGGTCGAGCAGCCCCTGGTTGATGGCCTTTTCCAGCAGCTCACTCACGTGTCCGCGGGTGTCGTTTTCCGCCTGCCGCAGCACCACCGGTTTGCCGCCGTTCGCGCTTATCGTTTTGCAGGAAGGCGGAGCGGGTCATGTTCACTTCCACCTGCAGCGGAACTCCCAGCTTCTCGCAGTATCCCAGCATGGTTTTATGCACGGAGGGCAGGCGCGGCCGGGTCCAAAATTTTGGTAGTTCCCCTCGTCCCAGGTGCAGGTCTGCGTCGTGCCGTCGAGGAACGTTACGCGATCGCCTCCGCGTACCGTCCAGTTCCGTCCGCCCGGTCTCTGCCGCGACTCCAGAACCGTGCATTCGTAGCCGAGCGCCTGGAGTTCGTAGGCGGCAACCAGTCCCGCGATGCCGGCTCCCAGGATCACCACTTTCACCCCTTTGCCCACCCCGGGCGCCGCCGGTTCCGTGGGGGCCGTCTGCGCTTCCATCAAGCCCATGCCCCGCATCGCCAGGAATGCGGCGCCGTATCCACCTGCCCGCCCTACGCGATGCAAGAACTCTCGTCTGCTGACGGCCATCGTGCGCACCCCCTCAAATTCGAAATTCCTGCCTGCCCATGGCCCGGGTTGATAATGATGTCTGGCACAGATATAACCAGAACACATTGTTGCTTCATTCTTGAAGCAAAATTTAATTGACCAGCCGGAATGAGGCTGCAGTTTGTATGCGGTTTACTCGGCGCGAGACAATTAGATTGCTGGGCGGCTCGGTCAGCGTGGGCACGGACCAGGGGCATGTTAGGTCAGGCGGCCACGCTCTCGATCACTCCAGGACCGTTCAAGGCGACGCGCGCCTCGCTCGATGCTTATCGTGTTCCCGACTGGTTTCGCGACGCAAAGTTTGGGATCTGGTCGCATTGGGGGCCGCAGTCCGGGGTGGAGGACGGCGATTGGTTCGCGCGCAATATGTATATCCAGGGCACGCCGCAATATGAGTACCACCTCAAGACCTACGGACATCCTTCCAAGGTGGGTTACAAAGACCTGGTCCCGTTGTTCAAGGGAGACAAGTGGGATCCGGACCATCTGATGGACCTGTATGTCAAAGCCGGCGCCAAGTACTTCGTCAGCATGGGCGTTCACCATGACAATTACGATATGTGGAATTCGAAGTACCAGCCTCGCTGGAATTCGACCGCAGTCGGGCCGATGCGCGACATCGTTGGTCTTTATAAGCAGGCCGCGCGCAAGCGTGGACTGCGCTTCGGCGTAAGCGAACATCTTTCCAACAGCTTTGACTGGTTTGCGCCGGCGCACACCAGCGATACCAGGGGCCCATTGGCTGGCGTGTCCTACGATGGCACCAACCCGTTATTTGCGGATCTCTATCACAGCTACACGCTGATGCCTCACGACTTTGCCAAAACCGCAAAGGCGATGGGACGGGTCGCGCCCGATGAATGGAAGATCCAGTACTTCAACCGGATCAAGGACCTGATCGACCAGCACCAGCCGGATCTGCTTTACACCGATGGCGGCATTCCGTTTGAGGAATACGGATTCGCCACCGTGGCTGAGGTTTACAACGTAAGCGCCGGCCTGCATAACGGTAAAGTCGAGGCCGTCTACTCCAGCAAGGTAGCCGGCGATTGCGCGGTGGGCACCTGCATCGTCGATCATGAGCGGGGAGTTTCTGATGCCATCTCAGAATTTCCGTGGGAGACTGACACCTGCATTGGTGATTGGCATTACAAGCGGGGACAGGAATACAAGACGCCGAAGAAGGTGATCGATCTGTTGGTGGACATCGTAAGCAAGAACGGCAACATGCTGCTCAATTTTCCGTTACCCAACAGCGGAGAATTGGACGCCGAGGAGAGGCAGGTGCTCGATGGCATCACCAAGTGGATGACCGTCAACAGCGAAGGCATCTATGGCTCTCGTCCATGGAAGATCTACGGCGCCGGGCCATCGACTGAGGTGGCGGTTCCCCAGGCCGGCTTCAACGAGAGCAAGCAGCCCGGCCTGACTGCGGAGGATGTGCGCTTCACTACCAAGGGAAAATTCCTTTACGCCTATGTCATGGGTAAGCCGGCGGCGGATGTGATCATCAAACCGTTGGCGGCGAACAGTCCGCAGGAGCCGGGTAAGATCCTCAATGTGGAACTGCTTGGATACCATGACAAGCTGCATTGGAAGCAGGATAAGCAAGGGTTGCAGGTGCGCCCACCCGCAGCCAACATGTCGGATATCGGCAGTACTTTCAAAGTGACGCTGGCCTGAGAGGTTTAAATAAGAATGAAGTTGTTGATCAGTGCTCTCTTGCTCGCCGGAAGCACAGCTCTTTTGGGGCAGGGAGTAGACAATCCCATGCTCCTCAATCCACCGGCAAATAGTTGGCCTCAGTACCACGGTACATACGATGGGCAACGTCACAGCAAACTGGACCAGATCAGCCCACGAAACGTAGGTAACCTGGCGCTTGCCTGGGCTTTTCAGACGCAGCAACCTGCGGATATCAAATCCACCCCGCTCATGGTCGACGGAGTGCTGTACCTCAGTGTCCCGGACAGAGTCTGGGCAGTCGATGCTCTTTCGGGCCATCAGATATGGACCTACACCTATCCCCCGAATCATGGTCTGCATATCGGGCATCGCGGCGTAGCCATGTACAAGGATTGGCTGTATTTCCTGAGTCCTGATGGTCACCTGGTGTCGCTCAACGCCAAGGATGGAAGCGTGCGCTGGAATGTGACTGTGGCGGATGCCAGCAAGGGTTATTGGACCAGCATGGCTCCGCTGGTGGTTGGCAATCATGTGCTGGTTGGTACTTCCGGTGATTTCGACAATCTGGTGGGATATATCCTGTCGGTCGATCCTGAGACAGGCAAGACACAGTGGCAATGGAACGCCACGCCCCCTTTGGGAACACCGGGCGCACCCAGCGGCGGCAACACCTGGATGACCGGCACTTACGACCCCGAGCTTAACCTGCTGTATTGGGGGACCGGGAACCCGACCCCGGTACTGACCGCCTCCACCCGCCCGGGGGACGATCTTTACACCTGCAGCATCGTGGCCCTCAATCCGGATACCGGAAAAATGGTTTGGGCTTTTCAGCCGTCGCCTCACGATACCCATGATTGGGATGCAGCCGAGACCCCTGTTCTGGTGGATGGAATGTTTCAGGGCAAGCCGCGGAAGATGCTCATGCAGAGTTCGCGCAACGGTTATTTCTTTGTAGTCGACAGGACGGATGGCAGCAGCTTACTCACTGTCCCGTTTGGGCCGGTTAACTGGACGCTCGGGGTCGACAAGCAGGGGCGTCCTATTCCCAATCCAGCCAAGGACCCGGCGCCCGACGGGCGTTTGATCGCGCCCGATGAGGGCGGAATGACGAACTTTCGCTCGCCTAGTTTTGATGTGAAGACGGGGCTGTTCATCGTGTCTGCTCATCCCAGTTACAGCCTCTACTTCACCAAACCCGCCGACGGCACTTACGGCTGGGCGGGCGCCGACTATGACCTGTGGAGCAAAGGGCGTCATCGAGGCGATTGATTACCAGACAGGCAAGATTAAGCTGGACCCATGAGCTCGGGCCCGGGAACGCCCACCGCGGGGATTTTGACCACCGGCTCGGGGCTCGATGTTTACTGGCGATTTGAAGGGGAACGTTCTGGTTCTTGAGACCAGTACCGGTAAGACACTCTGGCATGCCGGCTTGGGGGAAGGATGTCCACGTCGCCTATCAGCTACGAGCTCGGCGGGCGTCAGTATGTGCTGCCCAGCAGTGGCACCGTATTGTTTGCCTGGGCTCTCCCGCAGGGGCATATGTAATTGCTATGGTTGCATGAGAGCTGCGTTTTAAGCAGAAGAGAATTCGGGAAGGCCGAGAGGCGCACCGCAGATCCCTCCACTACGCTACGCTCCGGTCGGGATGACAATTTTTCTGGCAACGCTAAGTAGAGTTCCCACGATGAATTGTCATCCCGACCGGAGCGTAGCGTAGTGGAGGGACTGCGGTGCGCCTCTCGGCCTTCCCGAATTCTTGCGCTTAGCGCAGGGCTAAAGCCCCCACTCTTTCTTGTCTGATACAAAGCAAAGAGCTTGTTGCCGAGCTTAGCCGAGTTCTCGCGCAGACTCCGACATCCGTCGAGCCCCTTGCCACGCATCAACCTTTCCGCGCTGGTAAATCCTTGGTTAACTTGAAAAGTTTGCTTGTGCAGCCACCCGGGCCTAGGTAGGCTGGTTGGCACCGGAGGAAAGACAATGCAGGGAATACGTGTCGCGTTTGCGGTAGCGGGATTGATGATTTCTGGAACAGCTATGGGGCAGAGACCCGTTGGCGAGCGAAGCGCAGGGGAGCTATGCGCGAATCAAACCAAACATACTGAAAGCAGCCGATAAGATGCCGGCGGCAGACTACAGCTACAAGCCCACGCCGGATATCCGCACCTTCGCGCGGGTGGTCAACCACGTAACCGAAGCGCAGCTTCATATTTGCGGAGCAGCCAACAATGCGGACGCCAGCACCCTGCCGAAAGTGCCGGCCGAGACTGCGGATAAGGCCGTCGATCGTCGAGGCACTCAAGGCTTCCTTTGCCGAGTGCGACAAAGCTTATGCCGGCGTGACCGAAGCCAACATGTCAGAGATGCTCCAGCTCGGGCCGGCGAAGCGGTCGCGGCTAGGTTTGCTGTATGGGAACATAGCCCATGACAATGAACAGTACGCGACCCTTTCGCTGTATCTGCGGCTGAAAGGGCTGGTGCCGCCCAGTAGCGAAAAGTAGTTATAAGATCGTGATCTGCCCGGCAGGAGTCTTCGTGAAGGCATGCACCGTAGCGCCGTTTTGATCCAGGTGGCGCAGGGTCATTTGCCGGGGGGTCACGGAAATATGACTAAAACCATAGACCTTCTGAGCGTACGGCCCGCGCTGCCCAGGTTCAATCTTCAAGCGCATACAGGTCCGCTCCGCCGCCACCGGAAAGAAAATGGCTGGTGGGATGGCCCTGGAACTCCAGGTGCTGCAGATCATGGTCGTGGCCGGCCAAAAACAGGTCCACACGGTACTTATGGAAGAGCGGATCCCAATCCCGGATCAACACCGGATGATCTCCATGGGGTCCATCGGAGTAAACGGGATGATGCGCCATGACCGCTAAGAAAGGGAGTAGTCCGCGGACGCTTTAGCTCCGTTTCGAACCATGCAAGTTGTTCTGCTTGTTGCTGCGGCGTCAGGGTGAAATCGCGCCCGGCAGATTCCTTTGCCGTCGCTCGCGGCATGTTGCTGTCGAGCGCAATAAAGGAAATCAGCGGATTCTTGCCGGGAAACTCAAAGCGGTACCAACGTGATGGCATGGTCCAACGAGTTCGTCCGTGCGCGCGTACTCGAGCTCGGCATCGACTTTACTGTCCGGCCACCGCTGATAGTCGTGGTTCCCCAGCACGGCATACGCAGGGCAGGGGAAATCACTGGCTGGGTACATCTCTTCGAACTGGGTTTGCCACCGGGGGATCCGGCGCCTCCGGCTAATTCGCCGTACCAGTTGTCTCCCAACATCAGCAACGCCTGCGGATGCACCGAATGCTGTCTGGCATAGGCACGCAGACCGGCGGCCACCTGCGATTGTGCTTTCTTGTCCTCGTACCCCCAATCGCCTAACACCAACAACTCCGCCGCCGCAGGATCCGGCGGCAGAGAATCAGCCGCAGCGAGAGAATGACCCAAGGCTGGCTAGCGCACTGAAAGCGAAACTTTGCCGGAGAAACCGGCGGCGGCTGATGGTGTCAGGGGATGGAGCGGGGAAAGACATACAACGGGGTTATACCACTTCCCGTTGAACGCCTGAAGAACAACGGGGTTCATGCGGGTTGATCTGGCTGCCTGCGATGCCAGCGGTAGGCGGCCACAGAGTTCTTCCAGAAAAACTTCTCCGAAGCTTTACGGCCCTTGGGCTCGACATAGTTGCGCACGATCGAGATGGTCTCCTCGTAGGTTGCGTGATGATCGCTATTCGGCCAGTCGCTGGCATAAAGAACGTGATCTTCACCGAAGATATCCCACAGGGCATCCAGCCTTTCCTTGGAAAAATTCGGCCCGCCCGTCTCTTCGATGCGGGCGGCGATTACTTCAGAAAGCTTGACGAAGACGTTCTTGTTTTGCGCCAGGTGCCGCAGCAGCGACCAGTACTCGTCGCGGGCTGCGGTTTCCGCGGGAATGCGCGCCGTGGGCAGGTGGTCGATCACGATCCTCAACTCCGGAAGATGGTCCGCCACACCGGCGATGGCCCGGATGAGGCTGAGATCGGGATTCGCGCTATCCAGCACCAGGCCGCGATCGGCCAACATCTTTAGCCCGGGCAGAAATTCGGGTTTCTGCGCATCGACCGCCAGATCCCGATCCCAAAGATTGCCGTAGCGTATGCCCAGAAAAAGAGGATTCGCGTGCAGCCGATCCAGCTCCTTTGGATAGGCGGGTGTTCCCGGAATCAGGTCGCCCACCATGCCCACGATGATGGGATGGTTGGCCGCCTGGTTCAGCACCCAATCGTTATCGCTGGCCAGGGGGCTGGCTTCGATCACGATGGCGCCGACCACGCCGAACGGACGGGCAAGGCTGGCATAACGATCGGGCAGGGCAGCCTTGTAGAGAGCGGTATCGGTCTTCGCCGGCCAGGGCACGCCTCCCGGACGCCCGGGATCGAAGAGGTGGATGTGGGTGTCGATGACGGGGATTGTTGGGGGAAGGGCTTCGGCAGCTACGGCGGTTGCCCAACTGGCGGCTACGAAGCTCCGAGCTTGAGAAATTCGCGTCTTTGCATTTGCGTCTCTCTTAGTTGTCACGACGTCAACTCTGAAACAGTAACAGAAGAAATGCTTTAGAATGCTGCTTGGTTTGGAGGAGCTTTGCAAAGACGACATTTCCTGACCTCGTCCCTGGCCGCGGCGGCGGCGGCTTTGACCCCCAGCGATTCCCGTGCCCAGGCGCCGGCAAACAAAGGTCGCGAGTACTATGAGCTGCGCAAGTATCAGCTTCAGTCAGGCCCCAAACCAAACTTCTGCAAAGCTACCTGGCGGATGCCCTGATCCCCGCGCTCAACCGGCTCGGTTTTTCGCCCATCGGCGCCTTCAATCTCGACATCGGCCCGGAAACGCCCGGCTCTACTTGCTTATCCCCTCGACCACACTGGAGTCGCTGGTGACCGCCGAGCTGCAACTGGCCAAGGACGAGGAGTTTATGAAGGCCGCCGCGCCTTTTTGGAACGCGCCGGCGACCGCGCCCGGTTTCATCCGCATCGAAAGCTCGCTCATGATCGCGTTTGAAGGGTGGCCGCGTTTGGTGGTCCCACCGGTAACGGCGCAGCATGGCAAGCGAGTCTTTCAGCTCCGCACCTACGAAAGCCCAAGCCACCAGGACCACCTGCGCAAAGTGGAGATGTTTCACAACGGCGAATTTGAGATCTTTCAGCGGGCCGGTTTTTGGCAAGTGTTCTTCGGCGACACATTGATTGGTCCGCGCTTGCCACAGTTGACCTACATGGTCAGTTTTCCAGACATATCGGAGATCGATGTAAAGTGGGATAGCGTTTCGCACCGACCCTCAATGGATAAAGCTGGCAGCTTTGCCCAAGTACAGCTCGGAAGCAATCGTGAGCAACATTTCCAACCTGATTCTCAGGCCGGCGTCTTTTTCCCAGATCTAGAGCTCGGTGTCGAGCCCAAGCTCCTTCGATGCCTTTCCCGCCGTGCTTTTCCAGGTCCGCCAGCAGCCCTTCGTCCGACAGATCAAGCGTGTGGGAGTGCTTCCAGTCATGGCGCACGACATCATGCAAACGATCGACGATATGTTTGTCGCGTACCTCGATGGCCAATTCGCGCCGGCTGTCGAAACTGCCGGGCGCCAGGTTGATGGATCCGATAATGGCCCGCTCTCCATCGGCAAGCAGCATTTTTGCATGCAGCTTCAGGCCCTTCAGCTTGCGCACCTCAACCCCCACATCATTCAGAATGCGCAGTCCTCCGACCCCTTCCAGCAATTTCTCCTTCTTGAGCGTGTGCGGCGGCCGCGCCATCACGTGAACCTTGACTCCGCGCTCCTTTGCCCGCACCAGGTGCTCGATGATCATCTGATCCTGGTACCGTTCATTTTGTAACCATAGCGAGTGCTTGGCACCGTCAATGAACTCGGTAATCCGTTCGCGGCCATTTCCCCGGCACCAAATCAGTTGCGCTTTTTTCCCTGAAGCGAAATCCTGGCGGCTCCAGTCTGCTTCGAAGCAGTTGATGATCTCCGCCACTTCGTGCGGGTCCGAGGTGATGATCGCATAATCGCGGGTCTCGGTCAGGTTTTCGCTCTGCCAATTCAGCGATTTCACAAACGCCGTCTTGTCATCCACGACCATTGATTTTTCATGGGTAAGGTCGAAGGCTGGATTGCTGTCCAGCACGTCGATGCCCGCGGCCTGTAACGTAGTCCCGGCTCTCATCGTTCTCGGAGACCCCGCTGCGGCGCCTGGGATTGAGCATGACGCGCACCACAACGCCCCGGCGATGCGCCTCCACCACGGCCGCGATCAACGACGGATCGGTGAAGACGAACATCTTGATGCGCAGCGATTTGGCCGCATGATTGATCGCGTCCAAAATCGGCTTCGCGGAATCGTCGGGTAAAACAACTAGACTACGGGACATCTGCACTCTCCGCCTCGCAGCCGCTAAGGAGCGGCCTTCGCCGGTGATTGTATCGAACTGTACACTATACAACTCGGCGTAGGTTCCCCCCAGCGCCAATAGCTGGTCGTGCGTGCCCTGCTCGGCCACCACACCGTCTTTCAGCACAATGATTTTATCCGCATCGCGGATGGTACTCAGCCGGTGGGCGATGGTGAGCACGGTTCGCCCCTTCATCAATCGTTCCAGGGCCTCGATCACCAGTCTTTCCGACTCGGTATCCAGAGCGGCGGTCGGTTCGTCAAGAATCAGGATGGGATTGTTGCGTATGATGGCGCGCGCGATCCCGATGCGCTGCCGCTGTCCGCCGGAAAGGGTGTCGCCCCGGTCACCGACCAAAGTCTGATAGCCATTGGGCATGCGGGCGATGAACTCGTCCGCATTGGCCAGCTTGGCGGCCTCGACAATCTCCTCCTCGGTCGCGCCTTCACGGCCGTAGGCAATGTTATCGCGCACCGTTCCGCGAAAGAGCACCGTCTCCTGCAACACGTAGCCGATCTGATCGCGCAACGCCTGCAGCCGATAATCGCGAACATCGATGCCGTCCACCAGAACCGTGCCCGCGCTGGGATCGTAAAACCGGGGAATCAGGCTCATGATGGTCGATTTGCCCCCGCCCGTCGGCCCGACCACGCCCGATCATCTGGCCAGGCTTGACGGTGAAGCTCACATCGCGCAGCACCGGACAGCTCGCATCATAGGCGAAGGCCACGTGATCGAAGACGATTTCCCCGTGAATCGACTGCTCGCGGGCATCCGGCTTTTCGGGAAGGATGGCGTCCGCGTCGAGGATGGTCCGGATGCGTTCCACCGCCACTGCCGTCTGGGCAATGGAGTTATTCATGCTGGCCAGGTCTTTCACCGGCTTGAAAAATGAAGCCAGATAGGAGAGAAAGACGGTCAGTTCTCCGGCGGTCATTCCTCCCTTGAGGATGAGCAGGGAGCCGTCGCCAGAGCACGAAGGCGACGCAAAAGGAGACGATGATCGGAAACGATGGGCGAGAGCAGCGCCTTGACCTGGCGCGCTTTGAGCGCGGCAGCTACCGTTGCCTGGCTAACCGCCGCAAGTTCTTGCTGTTCCAGTTCCTGCCGCCCGAAGGCCGTGACCACGCGGATCGATTCGAGATCCTGCTGCACCACGGCCACGATATTGCTCTGCTGCTTGCGCACCTCGTGGGTCGAGCTCTTGACCGCCTTCTTGAACCGGGAGGCCAGCAGAAGCAGCAAGGGCGTGATCGCGACCGCGATCAGGGTGAAGTCCCAGTTGAGGAAGAACATCACCACCAGCATGCCCAGGATGGTGAACATGTCCACCAGGATGCCCAGCGTCGCGGAGGAGGCGAAGTTTTGGATGGTGAGCACGTCGGCGGTGATCGTGCTGAGCAGCATGCCGGATTGGTGGGTGTCGTAGTAGCGCAGCGATAAATACTGAAGATGGTGGTAGGTCCGCATGCGCAGGTCGTTGGCCACCCACTGTCCGACGCTCTCGGTGAAGTAGTTGGCCGTGTACGATGCGGCGGCATTCAAGATGGCGATCACGATGACGGCTAAGTGCGGCTATCTCCGCAAGATGCGCGCGATGGCCATGCGCGAGCAGCGGGCTCAGCAAGTCGGCGAGCCAGGGATCGAGCTTGCGCCCGACGACCACGTTGTCGATGATGATCTTGAGCGGCCAGGGTGCGGCCAGAGTCATGGTGCTCTGGACCAGCATGGCCACCAGAATCATGGCCAGACTGCCCCGGTAAGGGCGAAGCAATTCCCGGATGAGGCCCATCATCCCCGGCCCTTTGGCCCTGAGTCCTCTTCACTCTGCGTATGGGTCCCTCGACCACTCTGCTACACCTCTGACGACAGGATTGGGTTGACACCACTCTAAATGCTATCCGCTGCCTGAATCGAGGAATCTGCCGTTCCTCAGTCCCCATAGGCGTCATCCGCTCTCATTTGCTTGAAATCGGCTCTCGAACGGGACAAGTTGTCATGTCAACCTGCTGTTGGTATGCTTCCCCCAGCTATGTCCGGCAAACTGTTGTCTCCCCACGAGCTATCGTGTATGGCATGCCTTCAGGCTTATGGGCGAAGACGTGTTGAGCCGGGTCGGCCGTGACATTACGGCGGCAACCGGACTTTCCGGCCCTGAATTTGGAGTATTGTCTCGCCTCGCCGGCCTTGGCAAAGGCGAACTCCGCCAACAAGCATTGGCCAGAATGATGGACTGGGACAAGAGCCGGCTCTCTCACCAGCTCACGCGGATGAAGGAACGAGGGCTCCTTGAGCGCCGCCGTGCTGACAAGACCACGGTTCTCGTCGTGATTACCAAACTCGGCCGGGAGAAGTTGGAGGCTGCGCGGCCAATCCACGCGGAATCAGTTCGCCGAAATCTGCTTTCCCGGCTCAGCGCGGAACAGATCGATACGATCGTGCGCGTGAGCAATATTCTTGGCGAAGACGACTGAGACTCACTCGGCAGTTGCGATCAAGTGGTAGATCTGGGCTCCATATTTCTCCACCGTCCCCATGCCAATGCCGGGCACGGCCAGCAAGTCGGAGTCAGTCCTGGGACACGTGCTCGCGATATTGCGCAACGTACGATCGCCAAAGATGCGAAAGGCGGGCATCTTCCGGCGCTTCGCCTCGGTCAATCGCCAGGCACGCAAGGCCTGCTCCAGGCGAGCCTGCCGCTCCGGCGGAGGCGCAGGTTCGCCGGAAGCTGACTTTGCCAGCCTGCCTTGCGCCGGTACTGCAGACGCCCCAAACGTCGCCCGCTTCTTGCTCCGCTTGGAGGAAGTGGAAGGACCGCCGCATCGCGCATCACAAACAGATGAGCCTGGCTCTTCATTGAAGGTGAGCCCGGCGGGCAAGATGTTGACGTTGCGGTAGGGAATCCGCTTGCCCTGGGTCTCAAATACCGCGTCGGTAAACGCGAGCAGCTCTGCCCTCGCCATCGCCCCCAGAACTTCTTCAAAGTTATCCCGGCTCATTTCTTTTTCGGGATACAGATCGGTATGCAGCTTTCCCGTGGATCTGGCGGGAACGCCACGCAGCTTCTGAGAACTCGATCGCAAGCGATCCGCTCCGCGTGGTCAGGTGCGCGAAATCTTTGCGCAACGCAATTGACAGGTGCGCAAAAGTCGCATATGCCGCAGCTCGCGCCGCTGTCTGAAGTATCCCCGAAGTGATGGACCAGAGACTTCATGCGGCAATGATGGCTTTCCGCGAAGCGGATGATTTCCTCCAGCTGATCCTTCTTCTGGTCCGCCTGCGCGGTGTAGGAAGCCCGCCAGTCTTCCATCCCAACGCTTACATTCTCGGCAAAGTCCACCACTGCGCCTTTATGGATCCATAGTTTTTCCAGCGCCTTGTCGAAGACATCCTCGTCCATCTTGGCCAGCCTGCGCACCGCGTCCTTACTTTGCGGTTGGTCCGTCAGCTTGGAAAAAATGCGGTCCAGCAACGCAACCGGCGGATAGTCCCGGCTGAAGAAGAAGTCGTGGGTATGACGGTCCGCATAGGAGTACATGAGAATGGCGCGGCTGGGCTTTCCATCGCGCCCGGCGCGGCCAATCTCCTGGTAGTAGCCTTCCAGGCTGCCGGGGAAGGCGGTGTGAATCACGGTGCGGACATCGGCTTTATCGATGCCCATGCCAAAAGCCGTGGTGGCTACCATGACGTCCAGCTTGCCCGACATGAATTCTTCCTGCACTCGCCGCCGCCGGTTTGCATCGAGGCCGGCATGGTAGCCGGCGACACGAAATTCACGGGCCCAGCCCGTGGCCAGGGCTTCGGCTTGTTTGCGGGTGGGGGTGTACACGATGGCCGGGCGATTGCCGGCTTCGAGCAGAATGGACCGGGCGAGCAGCGGCCGATTGGAGGGCAGCGCCTCCACAATCTCGATGCCGATATTATCCCGGCGAAAACCATGGATGAAGTGCTTGACCGTGGACAGTCCCAGCTGGGTCGCGATGTCTTTCTGCACCAGCGGGGTCGCGGTTGCGGTGAGAGCCAGCGCCGGCGCGGGGCGGAAACTCGGCAGATATTGGCCCAGCATGCGGTAGTCGGGGCGAAAGTCGTGGCCCCATTGCGAGATGCAGTGCGCCTCGTCGATGGCAATGAGCGAGGGCTTGCGCTTGGCCAGCATCTCGGGAAAGCCCGGCACGCGAAGACGTTCCGGAGCGATAAACAGAAACTGAAGGTTGCCCTTCATGTAATCGACGCATGCTTGCCGGGAGCTCTCACGATCGCGGCCGGAGTGAATGCACTCGGCCGCCAGGCCAAGATCTTTCAGCTTGCGCACCTGGTCATCCATCAAGGCGATGAGCGGGCTGATCACCAGCGTGGTTCCACCGCGTGCCAATCCCGGCAATTGATAGCAGAGCGATTTGCCCGAGCCGGTAGGCATCACCAGCAGTGCATCTTCGCCCGCGGTCACTGACTGGCACACCGCCTCCTGGTTAGGCCGGAAGCTGGAAAAACCGAAGACGCTCTGCAGCAACTGGCTGAGGCTGGCGTTGCTGGGGATGGTCTTCATCACAGGCGCCTCAGTGACAGCCGCAATCTCACGTTGCGTGGACGGGTTCGGAGCGCGGACGACAGGCGCCGTTTGGCTCACCCGCCCCACCACCGAGCGCACGTATTCGCTGATGCGTTCCAGGAAGGGATCCAGTTGTGCCTCTCCTTGCTGGATCCGGTTGAGAAAGGCTTCCCATTGGCCCGTCATGGCTGGGCTCTTGACCTCAGGATGCACCACCTCGATCAGGTGTATCCCTTTCTCGGTTGCTTCGAGACTCTTGCCCGTTCGTATGACGTAAGCGCGTTTCAGGAGCACTTCAATGATGGCGGCCCGTGTGGCCGGGGTTCCGAGCCCGGTTTCCTTCATCGCGTCGGAAAGTTCTTTCTCATCCAGGCTTCTGCCTGCGGTTTGCATGGCGGTCAGGATGGTGGCATCGGTGAATCGTTGAGGCGGCCGGGTCTTCTTCTTTTGCGCTTCGATCTTGATTACGTTTTGTGGCTGACCCTGGGCGAGAGTTGCGGGCAACGCCTGATCGGTGGTGTCGGCACCCCTCTTCGGCTCTCGTTGGCGTGCGTCTGTGCCCGGATCGAGAATCTTCCAACCGGTTTGCCGCACTACGGTCCCCGTGGTGCGATAGCGATCCACGATGGCTGCACTGCGGATCGCGGTAATCACCGTGGTTACTTCCTGCAGGTAGTCGTCATGCCACATCATGAGCAGGCGCCGGCAGACCAGGTCGTAGATCTTGCTTTCCTCGTCGGTGAGTTTTTCTGGCTGCATCACGACCGTGGTCGGAATGATCGCGTGATGGTCGCTGACCTTGCTGTCGTCAACGTAGCGCTTACCCAGGGCACGCTCGCCTGTTCCCGGGGCCAGCTGCTGTGGATAGAGGCTGGAGATCACCTGGGCAATCCTGGGGATTGTTTCCGCTATATCGGTCGAAAGATGGCGGCTGTCGGTTCGTGGATAGCTGATGAGTTTGTGCTGCTCGTAGAGCGCCTGGGCCAGATCGAGTGTTCTTTGCGCGCTGAAGCCGTACAGGCGATTGGCATGCCGTTGCAAGTCCGTCAGGTCGTAGAGCAGGGGTGGTGGAGTCCGTACGGTTTCGGAGCTGAGTGTCTCGATGGCGGCTTGCCCGGCGCGCGCACGCGCCATGATCTGATTGGCTTCCTGGCCATCGGCCGGCAAGCGTTTGTTGGTTCCGTCCTTGGCTTCGCTGGTTTTGCTTTGCGGCCGGAACCAGGTACCGTCGTACGTTTCGAATTCCGGGCTGGCCTGGAAGGTGGCGACTACCTCCAGGTAATCCTCGGGCACAAAACTTCGCAGGGCGAGTTCGCGCTCCACGATCATGGCCAGCGTGGGCGTTTGCACGCGGCCAACGGATAGTTCCTCGTTGTAGACGATGGAGTAGGCGCGGGAGAGATTCATGCCTACCAGCCAATCGGCCCGGCTTCGGCCGCAGGCGGCATCGGCCAGCCGGTCATAGTCGCTTCCCGGGCGAAGGCTGGAGAATCCTTTGCGGATGGCATCCGGCGTCAGAGAGGAGATCCACAGCCTGCGGAAGGGCTTTTCGCTTTTGGCTGCCTCGTAGATGTAGCGGAAAATCAGTTCTCCTTCGCGCCCGGCATCGGTGGCACACACGATGCTGGACACTCGTGGAGACGTGAGTATCTTTTGCACCACTTCGAACTGCTCTTTGCTGCGCTCGTAGACCACCAGGGGCCATTGCCCGGGCAGAATGGGGAGTGCCTCGAGGCGCCATTGCCGCCATTGTGGATTGATTTGATGCGGCTCGGCCAACGACACCAGGTGCCCGATGGCCCAGGTGACCACATAGCCGTTTCCTTGCAGATAGCCCTGGCCCCGTTTGTCAGCCCCGAGCACACGGGCAATGTCACGGGCGACCGAAGGCTTTTCGGCCAGAACCGCGATGGTACCGGATTCACTCGCCTTCATTCTGATTCTCAGTCTACCGCCATACTGGGACCGCAAAGGGTAGCATTCGCAGTCCCTCCCCTTTGAGACCAACATAAGAAATGTTTTAATCAACTGTGGACGTTTCCCTCGATCAGATAAGAAAAGCAGAACAGAGAATTCGCGATTTCATCTACTTCTCCCCCTGCCAGCTCTCAGCCGCCCTCTCCGAGGTAACCGGGCAACAGGTTTATCTCAAGCTGGATAACCTGCAGCGCACCGGAGCATTCAAAGAGCGCGGCGCGCTCAATCGCATCCTGCTGCTGAGTGACGACGAAAAGCGGCGTGGTGTGATCGCTGCCAGCGCGGGAAATCATGCCCAGGCCGTGGCCTACCATGCCACACAGCGCGGTGTTCTGGCGCGCATCGTGATGCCCCTCATGACTCCACTGGTGAAGATCTCGGCCACTCGCGGCTTTGGTGCGGATGTGATCCTCCACGGGGCAAACTACGACGAGGCCTGTGACGAAGCGCTGCGAATCTGCGCATTGGAAGGGATGACGTTTCTGCATCCGTTCGATGACCCTGCGGTCATCAACGGTCAAGGCACGATCGGCCTCGAATTGCTGGAGCAGGTGCAAGGCCTCGAGGCAGTCGTCGTACCCATCGGCGGCGGAGGATTGATCAGTGGCGTGGCCTGCGCTTTGAAGGAGGCCAACCCGGCGATTCGTGTGGTTGGTGTACAGACCGAGCGCCTGCCCTCCATGCTGCGCGCTATGGAGAATGGGAGTCCGGTCACCTTGCCGGCGGAGGCGACCATTGCGGATGGGATCGCGGTTCGTCGTGCCGGAGATCTCACCCTGCCCCTGGTGGAACGCTTTGTCGATGAGATTGTCACCGTCGATGAAGAGGAAATCGCGAACGCCATCATGGTCCTGCTCGAGCGGGAGAAGACATTGGCAGAAGGAGCCGGAGCCGTAGCACTGGCGGCTTTGCTCCAGAAGAAGACCTCGCTGAAAGGGGAACGGACCGCGGTCCTGGTCTGTGGAGGCAATATCGATGTAAGCCTTCTCGCCAGGATCATCGAACGCGGCCTGGTGAAGGATGGCCGGCGCGTTCGCATTCGGGTCCATCTTGCGGATCGGCCCGGAGCCCTTCATCACTTGACCAAGATCCTGTCTGATCAGCGGGCAAACATCGTCGAGACGTTACACAACCGTGCTTATTACGGCGTCAACTTAGGCGACACAGTCATTGACATCACGCTGGAAACGCGTGGCGCGGCACATATTACCGCGATCGCCCACGCGCTTGAGGCCGAGGGATACCGATATGAGCGTATTCAGTAAAACGATAGGGACGAGGCCAATGCAAGAGTTCCTCAGGTTGAAGCGACTGCCGCCGTATGTCTTCAACATAACCGGTGAATTGAAGGCTTCGGCTCGCGCGCGGGGAGAAGACATCATCGACTTTGGCATGGGCAACCCTGACGGCGCCACGCCCAAGCACATTGTCGACAAGATGATCGAGGCAGCGGGCAAGACGGCCACCCATCGTTACTCGCTATCCAAAGGCATCCCACGGCTGCGCAAAGCAATTTGCAACTGGTACCTCAAGCGCTACGGGGTGGAGCTGGATCCGTTGACGGAAGCGATCGTCACGATTGGTTCCAAGGAGGGAATTGCTCACCTTTGCCTGGCTACCCTTGACCGCGGCGACGTAGTGGCGGTGCCCAGTCCCAGCTATCCCATCCACATTTATGGTCCGGTGATTGCCGGGGCGAACGTTCGTGCCATCCCGGTGCATAGCACCGACGATTTTCTGGCCGAGCTTGAGCATTCCGTTCCGTTGATGTATCCGCGTCCGAAGATGCTGATCCTGAATTTCCCCGCGAATCCCACTACGCAGTGTGTGGATCTGGCGTTTTTCGAGCGTGTGGTTGCTCTTTGCAAGGAGTTCCAGATTTACCTGGTGCACGATCTTGCCTACGCCGATATTGTTTTCGATGGATATCGTGCACCATCGATCCTGCAGGTGCCGGGTGCGAAGGAGATTGCGGTCGAGTTCTTCACATTGTCCAAGAGCTACAACATGCCCGGCTGGCGGGTCGGCTTCATGGTGGGCAATCCAGAGTTAGTGGCAGCGTTGGGGCGGCTCAAGAGCTACTTTGACTACGGGACATTCACTCCCATTCAGGTGGCGTCGATCCTAGCTCTAGAGGGCCCGCAGGAGTGCGTGCAGGAGATTTGTGATACCTATCGCAAGCGGCGCGATGTTCTGGTCAAGGGCCTGAATCAATTGAATTGGCCAGTGCCTTTGCCCAAGGCCACGATGTTCGTCTGGGCCTCTATCCCCGAGCGGTATAAAGCAATGGGCTCGCTTGAGTTTTCCAAAAAGCTTTTAACCGAGGCTAAGGTCGCGGTCAGCCCGGGTGTAGGCTTCGGCGAGCACGGGGATGAACATGTGCGCTTTTCCCTGATTGAAAATGAGGAACGAACCAGGCAGGCCTTGCGGGGCATCAAGCAGATGTTCCAGCAAGAGAGCCTTTAGGGCTTAAGAGCTTCACCACGGCAACCTGGGTGATCGCATTGGCAGGCTAGCTCGGTCATGCCCTTTGCGTCTGCGCAAACCTCGCTACAGTATTTTTGTTTGTCGGTGGGAATGCAGTTGCAGGCTGGGTGGGCGCATTTCTTCACGTCGGTCATTTCATCACCTCAGCTAGACTAGGATGCGCGATTGGCGGGTTGCGCTATGAAGGTCGAAAACATTTCCAAGAAAGGCCCGTAGAACCGCGGATCCCTCGGCTTCGCTCGGGATGACAAAGGGGAGAATGGCGTTTCCATTGAGAGCGGCCGTTGAGCCTGAGAGCGGATGTTGAGCCAAAGCCTTCTGGGCCGCAACCACCCTCAATGGAAACGCCACCCTCCCCTTTGTCATCCCGAGCGAAGCCGAGGGATCCGCGGTTCTACGGGCCTCTCTTGGAAATGTTTTTCAATGAAAATCGTGAGAGCGTAGTTCGAGGTTGGTGAAGGCCAGTGGTTGTATGCGCCTGGCCTTGATATGGATCACGCCATCCTGATTCTGCAGCGCACCCTCGACCAGAACAAATTTACTGCGTGTGACCACCACACGCTCCCTCTCATATAAATCAGGAGTGATGATGATATTGGCGATGCCGGTCTCATCCTCCATAGAAAGAAAAATGAAGCCCTTGGCCGTGCCTGGGCGTTGCCGGGCGATGACGCAACCGGCAGCGCGCACATATTCTCCGTCCTTATAATTCCTCAATTGAGACGAGGACAGAACCTTCATCGCCTGCAACTCCTGACGGCGATAGTGCAACGGATGCTGACCAACCGTCAGTCCAGTGCCGGAGTAGTCCGCACTCAACCGCTCCTCTGTTGTCATTTGCTGTAGGGGAGAAGAGACGTGATGTACACGATGCTGCTTCAGCAAAGGGCCTACGGGCCTGACTGCCTCTTCCACCTGCCAAACAGCATCCCGCCGATGATCGATGCCATGCAGCCTATTGAGAGCACCGATACGGGACAATAGGGTGAGTTCTTTACGCTGCAGCAGCGGCACGCGCCGGGGGAGATCTTCGGCTGAGCGGAACAGGCCAGATATACTTCTCGATTCGACGATAGCCTCCCCCACATCCTGTCGTAGACCCTTGGCATACATCAATCCCATGCGCAGCGAGCGCTCTCCGTTGCTTTCATGCTCGACAGTGCATTGCCATTGTGAGACCTGCACATCGATAGGACGGATGCGCAGACCATGACGCTGCGCATCCTTGACCAGCACAGCAGGCGAGTAAAAACCCATGGGCTGATTATTCAGAATGGCGCAGGTGAACGCAGCCAGGTAACGCACCTTGAAATATGCGGAAGCATAGGCAATCAGCGCAAAGCTGGCGGCATGGGATTCGGGGAAGCCATAAAGCGCGAAGGAAGTAATGTTCTGGATAATATTTTCCTGCGTGGCTGCATCGAGTCCGTTCTTGGTCATGCCACTGCGCAGTTTCACTTCCAGTTGCTCCATGCGCTGCCAGGAACGGCGCATACCAACCGCACGGCGCAATTCTTCCGCTTCCGCCCCAGAAAAATCCGCGACAGTCATGGCCATGCGTAAGAGTTGTTCCTGGAATAAAGGAACTCCCAATGTCCGCTTGAGCACCGGCACAAGCGATGGGTGGGGGTAGGTGACTTCTTCTTTTTTCTGCCTTCGCCGCATGTAGGGATGCATCATCTTGCCCACAATAGGCCCGGGCCGGATAATGGCTACCTGCACCACCAGGTCATAAAACTTTTCGGGATGATTGCGAGGCAGGGAGGCCATCTGTGCCCGGCTCTCCACCTGGAACATGCCCACCGTATCGGCACGCTGAAGGGTTTCGTACACTACCGGATCCTGCGGCAGTTGTGCCAGATCGACGGGTTCATCGTAATGTTGCGAGACCAGGACAAGACACTCCTGAACGACCGCCATCATGCCCAGTCCCAGCAGGTCCACTTTGATGATGCCCAGATCTGCGCAGTCTTCCTTGTCCCACTGGACCACCGTCCGGCCAGGCATGGAACTACGCTCCAGCGGCACCACTCGATCCAATTGGCCCTGGCATATCACCATCCCCCCGGAGTGCTGGCCGAGATGCCGCGGCAGGTCCTGAATACGCATGCAAAGCTCGAGAAACTTGTGGATATGCGCATGCTTGACATCGAACCCTGCATGAAGAAAAGAACTCTCCAGGGTGTCGTTATTCCCTTTCCACTCCCACTGCGATACCAGGCTCGAGAGCCGTCCCAGGGTCTCGGCATCGAAGCCCATTGCTTTGCCCACTTCACGCGCAGCAGACTTGCCGCGATAGGTAATTACGTTGGCGGTGATGGCAGCGCCCAGCTCACCATACCGCTGATAGATGTATTGAATCGCCTGCTCGCGTTTATCTCCGGAGGGCAGGTCAAGATCGATGTCCGGCCATTCTCCGCGGCTTTCGCTCAGAAAGCGTTCAAAAAGCAAGTCCATGCCGACTGGATCGACTGCGGTAATTTCCAGCGCATAGCAGACAGCGGAATTTGCCGCACTCCCCCGGCCTTGCACCAGGATGTCGTGTTTCTTGCAGAAATCAATCAGATCCCAAACGATCAGAAAATAACCGGCAAAGCCCAGCTTCTGAATCAGGGCCAGCTCATACTCCACTTGCTTTTGCGCTCTTTCCAGTAGGTTTCGATTGTGTTTCGCCCCATAGCGCTTCAGGACTCCTTCCGCAGCTCGCTGGCGCAGAAAACTATCCATCGTTTCGCCATCAGGAACCGGATAGCGAGGAAATTCATAGCCGAGATCATGGAGTTCAAATTCCAGCCGCTCAGACAAGGCCACCGTGTTCGCAATGGCCTGGGGAAGATCGCGGAATCTTGCCGTCATCTCCCGCGCATCGCGCAAATGGCGTTGCTGATTGGCGCTGAGCAGGCGGCCTGCTTGTTCCAGGTTGGTATGGTGGCGAATCGCAGTAAACACATCGAGGATTTCCCTGTCATACGCGGTTGCATAACGAACCCCGTTGGTCGCCAGCAGCGGCAAGCCCAGGCGATGCGCAATGCGAATGGCAGCTTGGTTACGCCATTCTTCCTCTCGCTCGCCATGGCGCTGAAGTTCGACATAAACATTCTGCTGCCCAAAGAGTCGAACAAGTTGTTCTGTAACTTTGACTGCTTCCGATTCGCCGCCATGCATCAGTGCTGCCGCCACCGGACCTTCATCACCGCCGGTCAGGCAGACCAGGCCGGAAGAATACTGTTCCAGGTCCTCGAGCGTAGCCGCACCTTCGCACTTGGTTGTCTCCCGCATCTTGAACCGGGTAATCAGTTGACAGAGGTTCTGATATCCCATGCGCGAGGTGCATAGCAAAGGGAGCCGCGCAGGTTCAGGAGCATGCTGATGGGGAAGCCAGTCCGGAGGCGTGAGCCGCCTGCCCAGGCTAGATACCGCAATTTCCGCTCCGACATGGGCCCGTACGCCGTGCTTACGGGCAAGGGTATGAAATCGCGCGGAGCCGTAAACCCCATTACGGTCCAGCAGGGCCATGGCCGGCATGTTGAGCTCGGCAGCACGCTGGATAAGGTCTTCGGGCAGCGATGCTCCTTCCAGAAAGCTGAATGCGCTGGCTGCATGGAGTTCGACGTAACCGTCAGTCATACAGCGCCTCTACCTGCCAATGTCCCTGCGTAAGATCGCGAGTCAGGCAGCAGCAAAGCCAGGCTGCATCATGACCCCTGGCGACCAGGTCCCATTGTTCGAGCGACCAGAGCGTCGGCTTCCACCAATCGCCTGCGGAAGACCAGGGCCCGTAAGCACGCTCGACGGTGTATCGCTTCTCGCGGAAGACGAAAGAGTCAGGTTGCTGGTCACGTACGGTGACGATGACTATTTCCGGCGGCCGCAGTTGGCGCATGGCAAGGCGCTTTGAGGTGGTTTCGCTTCCAGCGCAGAAGAAGCGGGCACAACAAAAGGTTCTACGCGAAAAGCATCCGGGCGGTGGGTGTCTTTAAGCACCGCCTGGCCCACGCAGCCCTCGCCGACAATACTGCGAATCCGGGCCAGGGTTACATCCAGCCGCATGGGCTCTGGTACCTGCGGAGAAAAAAGTCCCAGCTGCACTTTGCTGGTGCTGCCCGGCTGTGCGCTCAAGGTAAGCGACAGGATGGCTGCCTGGGGTGGATGCGCCTGCAGGTCCAGGTGGATGAGCTTCAGCCATAGTTTCCGATCGATATTTGGGAGTGCGGGCCGTACCGTGCAGGAGTGCGCCAGGCCTCCTTCCAGATCCAGGTGGAGAGTGATCGAGGCCAGCGCCAGTATGCGCGCCTGGGCACGCACAATGAGCTGATCGAGCATCACGCCCATAATGAAAAGCAGCGAATCGAGCAGCTCTACCGGCGAATCCAGCTCCATTTGTTCTTCCAGAGCGAAGCCGGCCTCGAGCGCGGTAAACAAATGCGGCGATTCTCCGCGTGCCAGCAGGCGCAGTTCTTTGCCGGCTTGCCCCAGCCGCGCAATCAACTCTGTTTCCTCCAGGTTCCCCAGTGCTCCCAGGGTAGTGATGCCCCACATGGAGAAGGTTTCCGCATGCTCCGGAGAAAGATCGAGAACCATCGAGTGGCAAGGGGGCGAGTGCAGCGCATTCCATTCCCCGCGGTACCACACGGATGCCAGTCGCCGTGAATGCCCACGCGCCAGGCACCGGGCGGCATGAAAGTTGCTGCTGATGGCGATGGATGCTTGTATGCCAAGCGCCTTTATCTTTTTCAGCAGGCTCTCGCCCAGCGCATCCGGAGAGCCGAATAGAGTTTCTGTGCCGGCAATATCGATCACGCAGGTAAAGCAACTGTCACTGCTCTGATCTTCCACTCGCGGGGAGAAGGTTCCGGCACACTCCAGCAAGGCTGCGCGTGCCGCTGCTTCCTCCGCGCGCGAACGTTGCAATACGACCGCGGTGGGAAACATCTCCATTTCCAGTTTTGTCATGCCTGGGGATATCCCTAGAGTCAGCGCAGGAGCTGTTGCAGCGAGCACACTTGTTCGAAGGGAGGCTCACCATCGAGCACGGCCACTGGTTTTCCCTGCAATTCCGGCCGTAAGCGCAACAGAGCCTGCAGCGGAAATTCTCTTGCATCGAGGCAAGCGTAGCGTGCAGTCGTCGGCATCATCTGCGGCCTGCCCAAGCCGTTTTGACCTGCCATGCTGCCGTTTGCACGCTTTGCGGCTGGCTTGCGGCAGGGGCAAATACATTGTCCTGGGGAAAGCGCTGCCGGGCTAACTCAGCCTTATGCTCAAGGCCGGTAAAGATGGTCGAGTCGTGCGTTGAGCACGTTCCCCGGGTCAAGACGAAGCACCAGGCCGGCGCTGTTCCTGGAGCAGGCGTGTTGGGTCAGCAGCAACACATTCGCTTGTAAACGCTCGGCTGCAGCACGAAAGCGAAACCAGGTCGCCAGGGGCACGCGCAAGGCATATTCCGCGGTTCAGGCTGCCCATATCCAGCACGATGCAACTGAAGCCACCTGCCTGCAGCAGCAGATCGCTCACCCTCAACCCTTGTTCCAGGCCGCGACCACAACTTACGCCTGGTGCTGTGCCCTTACGAGGTACACCGCAGCGTATCCACAGAAGCCGCGACGAGGTCCACTCCTATGGCCGCTGCGGATTCAGGGTGCAGCGTGTCGGAAACATCTACCCAGGCACATACCTTGCCCGTCCTGGGTCATGCCGGCGACAAATGCGAGCGCCAGTGAGGTGCGTCCGGAGCATTCCGGTCCAACAATCTCGCTGAGGGCGCCGACAGGTAATCCGCCATGCAGCAGGGCATCGATCTCGCGAATACCGGTGGGAGCAACCGGGTAGGGAACTCGCGGCAGCGGAGTGAGCGCCGAAGGAATTCTTTCCGCCAGGTTGGCTTCGATTTGTGCTCGAAGATGTTGGGCGGAAGGCATGCACGGATCTTCGCCTTATTTTCGCCTATTGCGGGTCGCCGGCGCCAATGGCAGATTGTGGGAAAAGTCCGAAATGACCCATAAAAGGATGAAAATAAGATACTTAAAAATTCAGTTTACGGTCTAGGATTCTTAGCCGTTTGCGTTATCAATCAAGACTGTAGATAGGAATCAGATACCCTGGCTTTGCTTGATCAAGCGGCTGTTGAAACAGCAGAGTCTTAAGTCCGTCTTATGAATGACATGGCAAATTCCGACCATCACAGGCTCTGGGAGATAATCAGATTCATATGGAAATTAGGGGCTGAATGATCCTGAGTTTTGTTCATTTCACCATATTGGGGATGGCTGCTATCCCCTTGATTTATTACGCCCTTGCTCTTTTTAGCGCGTGGCAGTTCTTTCGCACTTCGCATAAGACCCGGCCCGCTGGCCGGCTACACCCCTCCTGTCAGCAACCTCAAGCCCATCCGGGGACTTGATCCCGATGCCTACGAAAACTTCGCCAGTTTCTGCCGCCAGGACTACCCGGAATACGAAATTGTCTTTTGTGTCGGCGATGCATCGGAGCCTGCGCTGCCGACCATTCAGAGGCTCATCCGCGACTTTCCCGAATGCCAGATCCGCGTACTGATGGGCTCCGGCCGCGTGGCGACCAACGACAAAGTCGCCAAGCTGGCGCGTCTGACTGCGGAAGCAAAATATGAAACCGTGGTGATGAGCGACAGCGACGTTCGCGTGCAACCGGATTACCTGCGCACCGTCGTTGCCGGGCTTGCGGATCCGAAGGTTGGAGCGGTGACTTGCTTTTACGCGCCTGTTCCCAGCGAAGAAAAAACCCTCGTCCAGCGTGTTCAATCCGTGGGTATGCTCTCTGATTTTTATGCCGGGATTCTAGTTGCCAGGCAATTGGACGGGGTTAAATTCGCCCTGGGGCCAACGATTGCCACCACGCGTACGCACCTCGCCGGCTTTGGCGGTTATGCTGCGATCGAAAATCGTCCGGCGGACGACTCTGCTGGTAGGACGCTTGATCGCGGAGCAAGGCTATGAAGTCGAACTGCTGAACTACACCATCCAGACGGTGTCCGATTTTCATTCGCTGCGCGACCTTTTCCTGAAGCGCCTGCGTTGGACCGTGGTGATGCGCATCATGCGTCCCTGGGGGCATTTTGGGCTGATTTTTACTCTTGGTCTGCCCTGGGCGCTGGCGGCAATTTTTGTCCAGCCCACGCCAGAGATAGCATTCGCCTATCTGAGCGCCTATTTCGCCTGCCGCATCGCCATGATGGAAGTGATTGGAAGGTGGGGATTGAAGCAGCCGGGTATTTACAAGAAGCTGTGGCTGCTTCCAGTCTGGGATCTGCTGTCAGCCTGCATATGGCTAGCCAGCTTTACCCGCAACAGCATTCGCTGGAGAGATGGCTACTACTACATTCGCGACGGCGAGTTAGTGCCGGTAGACCCAACTGCGGCCATTCGTGCAGCAGAGAAAGCCCCAGAGCGGGTTTAATTCAGGCGAAGCTAACAGATCGTCCACTGACGTTCTGTCGAGACAGGTCCGAATTGGTCCGGGCGAGCCGCAGATTCCTCGGCTTTGCTCGGGACGACAAAGTGGTGAGGGACGGCGCTTAGCCTATGGCATCTGAGTTGTATGACCGTTGAAGTCCCGCATGGTCGTCGGGAGTGACGAAATTCTGTTCGGGCGCGAATCTGCAATTCCATCGCGGCTTAGTCAACATCGAATGCTGAGATGGCAGCCAGCCCTTCCCTTGTCATCCCGAGACTGTAACTCGAATTTCACCTGCACGCAGTCACTGGACAAGCAGCCGACCTGTGCGCCATTTTGCAAGGCAGGCTCACGCAGTTTCAGCCACGTGCCACTTCTACAGGAAATCCAGGAGCTGAGGGACCCGGTTCTCTTCACATGCTAAATTCCGAGCTACCTACGGAGCCGTCTTGGCCAACACAGGCTTTTCTACGCGCCGGTCATTTCTAGTGTGACGCCAGTTTACCCGCGGTAGAAATAGCGCGGTGTCAATCCGATCACTGGTACCGAACCGCAATATCAATCAGCGAATCCAACAGCGAATCAGACAAAAAGTGCGGCGACAATCCAAGATCAATCAGCTTGGAGTGCTTCGCATTGTAGTAATGCTGCTCCGCCTCCACCCGAGGATCCGGCAAATAGTCGATCTCCACCTTCAATCCCGTTTGCTTACCCGCCTTCTGCACCAGGTGCGCAAGATCCAACACGGAAAACTGCTCCGTGAATTGATTGAAGACGCGAAATTCTCCCTTACGCCGCCGGGTTCAGACAAGCAAGCTCCACACACCGCACAGTATCGCGAATGTCCAGGAATCCGCGCGTCTGGCCGCCCTTGCCGTACACCGTGAGCGGATGGCCAAGAGCAGCCTGGGCGCAGAAGCGATTGAGTACTGTGCCGAAGACCTCGTCATAGTCAAAGCGGTTGATCAGCGCTTCATCCAGGGCGACCTCATCGGTCATGGTTCCATACACCACACCCTGGTTCAGATCGGTGGCGCGCGTGCCCCAGATCTTGCACGCGAACATCATGTTGTGGCTGTCATGCACCTTCGAGAGGTGATAAAACGACCCCGGCTGCTTGGGATACGGGAGCACATCTTTGCGGCCGTTGTGCTCGATGGTGATGTATCCCTCTTCGATATCGATATTCGGGGTCCCGTATTCGCCCATAGTGCCAAGCTTGACCAGGTGACAATCAGGCTGAATCTCACGCAACGCGAAAAGCAGATTCAGCGTGCCCACGACATTGTTCACCTGGGTGCCGACAGCGTGGTTGCGATCGATCATCGAATACGGCGCCGAGCGCTGTTCCGCAAAGTGAACCACGGCCTCCGGCTCAAACGTTTTGATGGTCGAAGCCAGAAACTCATAGTCCGTCACATCGCCAACGAACAGCTCAATCGACTTGCCGGTAAGCTCATGCCAGACGCGCAAACGATCAGCCAGCGGGCGAATCGGCGTGAGCGACTGCACGCCAAGTTCGTGGTCCCAAAGACGACGCACAAAGTTGTCGATAATGGCAACGGAATGGCCGCGATTCGATAGGTAGAGAGCGGTGGCCCAACCACAATAGCCATCGCCTCCAAGTACAGCAATTTTCATAGTGCTCTCTCCTGAAGTACAGGTTCTTGAGTGCGCCTGCTGAGTAGCCTTATGCCAAGTCTAGCAGGGGTGTGCCAGCGCCCTCGGCGACTAAGACTGGCAGTTTTGTGTGTCGACGCAGGCGTCGACTGAATGCGCCATTGCTTCATCCAGAGAAACAGGATCATCAAGCCCCACAAGTGGTATCCCAGGTTCGCTCGTCTTTCCAGGTGGAGCCGCAAATAGTTCTGGATGGTGTCGGCGCGGAACAGATCAGCGTGCTCAGAAAGGCCTTCTTTCAAAGTGTTCAGCAGGAGTGGACGAAGAGAACCGCGGAGCCACTCGTGCGCAGGAATATCGAAGCCGACTTTCTTCCGATTGAGAATCGATGGCGGCAGTTTGTCTTTCATCAATTCCTTCAGCAGCAACTTCTGCCGCGAGCCGCGAATCTTCAGCGAATCCGGCAAGGTGGCGGCAAACTCAACGATGCGATGGTCGAGAAAGGGAGGACGCACCTCCACCGCATGGGCCATGCTCATGCGATCCGACTTCACCAGGATGTCATCAGCCAGATAGTACTGCTGGTCGAAGGCAAGATACGGGTACAAGCCATCCTGGGCCGCGAGCGAACTGGCCAGCCCATCCAGGATGTTCCCCATGGCGCCAGGCAACGGCCGCCGCAACAAAGCCGCTTTGGCCGGCTCGGAGAAGGTTCCATTCCAGTGGACATGGGCGCGTTCCGGCGACAGCAGGCTGCCTTCGAGAAAACGTTTGAGTTTGTATTCCAGGCTGATCTTCTCGTCGGAGACGGGCCAGAAGCGCAATGCCTTCGAGCGCCAGCTTGATCGCAGGCGCAGGCATGGTCCGCGCCGTGCCGGGCAAGCTGGTTGGCGCGATACGTAAGGTATCCGGCAAAAATCTCATCCGCGCCTTCCCCGCTCAAAGCCACGGTGGCATGCGTCTTGCACATGCGGGAGAGAAACCACACCGGCAACGCGCCCGCATCGGCGCTCGGCTCATCGGAGTAGTACGCGAACTGCTCGATCGCGCCCTGCAGGTCCTCTTGCGGGTTCAGGTCGAGCTGCTCATGATCGGTTCCATAGTGCGATACCACGCGCTCGATATGTGCTCCGTCTCGTCAAAGCTGCGGCCGTTGAAGGAAATAGAAAAAGTCTTCAGGCGCGCATGGTTGGTGCTGGCCGCGTAATGCAGGATGGTCGAAGAATCAATGCCGCCGCTCAGCCAGACACCCAGCGGCACGTCAGAAAGCAAGTGCTCGCGAACAGATTGCTGCAGCAGAAAGTCCAGCTCCTGCTTGGCGCTCTCGAGGTCAAGAACACGCGGCGCCGCGGCGGGAAGCTTCCAATAGGATTCCGTGCGCACCTCGCCGTCGTGCCATTCGTACCAATGGCCCGGCGGCAACTTTTCTACTCCGTTCACCAGCGTCCACGGGCAGGGAACGTAGTTCAGAGTGAGATAGCAGTCCAGCCCTTCCATGCTCAACCGGCGCTCCACTTCCGGATGGATGAGGATCGCCTTCAGTTCCGAACCGAAGAGCAGGTCGTCTCCGTACTTTGCCAAATAGAGCGGCTTGATGCCCATGCGGTCTCGCGCCAGAACGAGCCGCCGGGTCGACTTGCGCCACAGGGCAACCGCGAACATACCGCGCATGCCGGGCAAAACAAGCTGGTGTCCCATGCCAGGAAGGCATACAACACTGTCTCGGTATCGCAATGGGTGTGAAACTTGTAGCCAAGGGCTTCCAGCTCGGGCCGCAGTTCCAGGTGGTTATAGATTTCGCCGTTGAATACGATGACCGTGTCGCCATCGCTCGAGGTGATCGGCTGATCGCCCGCAGCCAAATCGAGAATCTTCAGTCGGGTTGCGCCGAGGGAGCACAAGCGGGAGGAGAAAACTCCCTGCTGGTCTGGTCCGCGATGGGTCAGGGTCGCAGTGGCTGCGCGAATCCGATCAGGATCGCAACTCCAGCCTTTCTGGGTAAAGCCAACAATGCCACACAAAGTGGTAACACCTCGGGAAAGGTGAAAGGCTTTCACCAATCTATAGTTATATCCCAAACTATGCCTGGGGTTTCGGATGTGGCATGGAACACAGCTAGTACAATCTGTGAGCAAGGCTGGCAGGCATCTTGTTTGACGGCCGGGAACTGCATGACGTCTCAGAAACCACTGCATCTTAAAACCTTGTTGTCTGATCCTGGTGATGGTCATCGCGGGCCCATTGGGGAACGCTTTGCTGAGCAAGGGCATGAAGCAGGCCGGCAAGCTTGCCATATGGCCGCCTTCCGAAGCACTGCACACGGCGTTTCGCGTTTTCGGCACCGGGTCCATCTGGCTCGGCGTCGCCTCTCTGCTTACCTTTTTTCTCGCCAACCTGCTGGTTTTAACCTGGGCGGATTACAGCTTCGTGCTCCCTGCGTCCTCCATGGGCTACGGGGTGGTCGCGTTGCTGGGGTATTTCATGCTGGGCGAGCCGGTTTCTCCTTTGCGCTGGCTGGGGATCGCCATCATCTGCCTGGGCGTCTTTGTCGTTGGGCAGACCAGCCCGCGCAGCCCTGAGCCCAACTCGATGCCCAACCCGAAGCTTGGAGCAAAGCTAGTTTGCTCGAGGCAATCCTTTTTTTCGCTCATCGTGGTGGCCGGCACGGGCGGGGAGCTGTGTGTTTCCCGCGCCATGAAGGCGGTGGGAGAAGTGAAGGATTTTCGTCCCCGGGCGATCGCCCGCGTGATTCTTCGCGCCCTGCGCGTGGGCTGGATGTGGGTCGGAATCGGCATGATGGCCCTGGCGTTTTTCTCCCTGCTGGGCGCGCTTTCCTTTCTCAATGTAAGCTTCGTGGTTCCGGTAACCGCGCTGAGCTACGTGGCCGGTGCCTGCGGGGCGGTATTCTTTCTGGGCGAGCATGTCAGCCCGCAGCGCTGGGCCGGTGTGTTGCCTGGTGACGCGTTGGGGTAACCCTGGTATTCCTGGGCAATCGATGAGCACGTTACCCGGAATTCGCAGCACCAAGAGCATCGCGTTTCGCGAGATCGTGTTGCTGGCCATCGACTCGTTTCGTCTCAACCAGATTCGCTTTGCCCTGACCGCGCTGGGCATGGTGATCGGGACCGCCTCCTTGATCCTGGTGGTCACCATCGGCCTCTCCGGCAGGAGATATGTACTCACCTCCATTCAGAACATCGGCACCAACCTTGTCTGGGCGGAGTACGCCGGGCTGTCGGATGCCAGTACCGAGTCGGTCCGCGATTACCTGACGGTGGACGATATGCGCGCGGTGGAGCAGCAGGTCCCCGGCATTCAGGCCGCATCGCCGGTACTCAACCTGCACCAGTTCTTCACCAGCGGTGGCGGGCAAGGAACGCGACGTTCTGATCCTGGGAGTGGACCCGGAGTACGCGGACATACGCCGGCTTTACCTGGTCGCAGGACGCTTTTTCGATGAGCAGGACTCGTTGACCCACAGCCATGCGGCGCTGGTCACGGAGAAGTTTGCTTTGACCCAGTTCGGCAGCCCGGGGGAAGCGATCGGAAGACGCTGGCCATCTCCGGCGTTCCGTTCATCGATCATCGGCGTTTTTCGCGAGCGATTGGACACCTTCGGCCAGTCGGAAATTGTCGATGAAACTGTGCTCATCCCCTACACCGTCGCGCGCTATTTCACCGGCACCGATGCCGTGAACCAGATCTATTTCTCCATGACCGACTCAGGCAGCGTGCCCTGGGCCACCGAAGCAATTCTGAAAGTGATCAAGTCCCGGCATCGCTCCGAATCGGTGTACGACGTGGGCAATCTTGCCGAGGTGCTTTCCATGGCCGGGAAAACGGCCACCGCGTTCAGCATTGTCCTGCTCCTGTTTTCCCTGGTGACCCTGATGGTCAGCGGGGTGGGCATCATGAACATCATGCTGGCTACGGTGCGTTCGAGGATCCGGGAGATTGGGATTCGCAAGGCGCTGGGAGCGACCTTCCGCGAAATCCAGATGCAGTTTCTGGCCGAGGCGGTGCTGATCTCGCTCAGCGGAGGGGTGGTGGGAACGGTGCTGGCGATGGCTTTGCCGCTGGCGGTCGCCTTTTTTACCGATTACCGGCTGCAGGTTTCCTGGCTGTCGGCGGTGATCGCGATCCTGGTTTCCTGCGCGGTGGGGATTGCCTTTGGAACGGTTCCTGCGGTGCGGGCGGCGCGGATGGATCCTGTAGAATCATTGAAGTACGAGTAGCCAATCGAGCGTATTTTTTGCGTGTCCGGCAAATTTTTCATTGCACTTGTCGCGTCAGCGGTATATCCTAAAAGAGCGTCGAATACGATTTTGGTTCTCAGCTCGTTCTGCTTTAGGAGTCCGCACTACCTGCAGATACCCCGATTGAATTCAGCGTCATCTCGTTACTAAGGAAGAAACACAATGGAACAAGGTACAGTGAAATGGTTCAACGATGCCAAGGGGTTCGGCTTTTTGAGCCGTGCAAATGGTGAGGATGTTTTCGTGCACCACACAGCGATTCAAGCAAACGGCTTCCGCACTCTTCAAGAAGGCCAGGCGGTTCAGTTCAACGTAACCAAAGGCCCTAAGGGTTGGCAGGCAGAGAACGTTCAGGTTCTGTAGTCTGTAGTCAGCTTAATTACTGACAGGAAAAGGCGGCTTAATGCCGTCTTTTCCTTCAGCTTCTCGGTCTGAATCTGGCCCTGCAAGATCGTGGCCGGTTCTGTTAGTCCCTTCCTGCGCTTCTCCTTCTCCGTACTTGCCTCCAAATCTCAATCTGCCATTATAAAATCGCTCTTCAAGGAGAAATCATGTTCAGAGCCTCTGTCCTCTTGTTGCTTGTGTCTTGCGGAATGGTGTTGGGTTGCGATACCGGTAGCACCGCACAAAATGTCAGCACGACCGGCTGGAAAGGCCAGAAGGTCGGCAAGAGCTCAAACGTGGCCGGCCCGGTTACCGAGTTCCACCACCGGCACTCCGGGCAATACTGCAGGATCACCCAGCCAAAACCTCCGCAAGACGAACCCAAAGCGACGCAGAACCTGGACAGCGACTAAGTTCTACGCGCTGCTAGACTCGAATCGAACTCATATCTTTGAACTGGAGTGATGCATGGCTGAGGGTGAAGTAACAATCACGGTGCGACCGAACGGACCATTTCGCGTGGAGGGTCCAATCAAGCTGGTGGACACCGACGGCAAAGTAATGGATCTTGCGTGGCAAACCCGCCGTCTCCCTCTGTCGCTGCGGAGCATCGACCAACAAACCATTCTGCGACGGAACCCACTCCAAAATAGGCTTCCAGGCCGCGGCGGCCGTGGTGCCGGAGTCTGCCGAAAAAGTCTAAAGTCTTCTCAATCCTGCGCTCCAGATGCGCTTAACAAATCATTTCAAGACGTGTCCGCGAACCCAATCCCTCTCGCATTGTTATCGCGAGGGAGCCGTGGGATACCTACGGCTCCCGGATCTCGTGCGTGGAAAGTTACTCCTCGTTCCCAAGCGGGAGCTTCGGCCTTCTCCACAGCCGCTGCAGCAGCGACAAATCCACCATGCTGCGGGCAAAATCGCCCAGGTTGTCATCCAATAGCCGCAGGCTCTCACGCAACACATAGAAGGCAGTGAACGAGATCTCCTGCCACCAGCGCGATCGCAGCGCCGCGCAGGCCGAGCGTGCTCACGTGCATCAACACCCAGGCGAGCACCAGGGCCAGGCAAGTAGCGGTCAGCATCGCCCGCGCCATCCGCTGGTGCTGGTTGATGGCCATCGGCACCACCGAGCTGGTGAACCAGAAGGCCGAAACCACCATCTGCAGCAGCATGATGTTGAGCAGCACCGGGTCGGTCGGCACCTTGCCGACGGTCCAGATTTTCCAGATCCAATCGCCCAGAAACGCGCAACTCCCAGGGTGATGCTCAGGCAAAGCAGCAGCGAGATCTGGCAGGCACGCCGGTGGAGCATGCGCGCGACATCCATGGCTCCTATGCCGAAGGCGGCCGACATCTCCGGCCAGATCGAGTTGTTGATCAGGTTCATTCCCTGGGCAGCGCTGCGGGAGATGGTCCGCGCGGTATTGAAGGTGACCACCGCGATGGGACCCATCACCTAGCCGATCACCACCAGGATCCCCTGCAGGTTCAGCGCGTTGACCAGCGGGAAGCTCATGAACGAAAGCGCCGGCCCGGTAAGGCGGCGAATGACCGCCCATTGCGCGTGGCGAATGCCGAACCGAATCCACGGCACCTCGCGCCTCAGCAGAATCCACAGAGCGAACTACGCCCACCGCATTGACCGCGACATACAGAACCGTGACCGGAACCGGAGACAGGTGCAGCCCAACGCCCACCATGGTGCTCAGGAAGGCCGCCAGCACTACCAGGCTCTTGGCCATGGTTCCCAGCGGATATTTGCCCACGCAGCGAAAAGCCGCCTGAAACAAGGTCTCCTGCATGCCCAACAGAACAGCCAGCCCAAGCAGCAAGACGATCAGCCTGGCGTCTGCGGCGCTGATGGCATGCATGTGCAGCCACGTGCCTAACGGAAGAAACCACACCGCAGCGATCAGCAGCAGCCCCAGCAGGCTGGTAATCACCGTAGTGAGTACCCAAACGCTCTGAAAAACGACCAGGGCCTGGTCGAAATTCTGCGCCGCCGCCAGCATGGTCATCTCGTTGCCGGCAACGCTGCCGAAGCCCACGTCGCTGAGGCCGAGATAGCTGGGAATGGTATTGAGCAGGATCCACTCGCCGTACAGGTGCACTCCCCAGTGGCTGAGGAAGACGGGAACCGAAAAGATCTGGGTCAGCGTGGTGGAGAGCCGGCTGAAGGTGTTGGCGCCGAATCCTGCAATCAGCCTGCGTTTAAGACTGCGTGTGCTCATGGGGTCGATCAGTATGGGCGAGAACCGGCAGCCTGATAGAACCATGGTACATGGCGTGCCGCCCTTGCTTGAGGATGCGGCTACCACCATGTACCCTTACCGACAATATGAAAGCTCTGCTTCTTTCGCAATATAACCAGCTCGACATCGCGGATCTTCCCGCCCCGGTGCCGGGTGCGGACGAGATTCTGGTGCGCGTGGCCGCCTGTGGAATCTGCGGCAGCGATGTACACGGCTACGACGGCACCTCCGGCAGGCGGATTCCGCCGATTGTCATGGGGCATGAAGCGGCAGGGGTGGTCGCCGCGGCCGGCCCCGGTGTGAAGCAACTTCAAGCCCGGCGATCGCGTGACCTTCGACTCCACCGTCTACTGCGGCGAGTGCGAGTTCTGTCGCAAGGGAGAGATCAACCTGTGCAACAACCGGCAGGTGATTGGCGTCTCCTGCGGAGACTATCGCCGCGCCGGCGCGTTTGCGGAGTATGTCGTGGTGCCCCAGCGCATCGCCTACCACTTGCCCGAAGCGCTCGAGTTCCAGGAGGCAGCCATGCTCGAGGCGGTCTCGGTCGCGCTGCACGCGGTGCGGGTCTCAGAGATGAAGGGCGGCGAGACGGTGCTGGTGATCGGCGCCGGCATGATCGGTTTACTCACGCTGCAGGCGGCGAAGGCCGCGGGGGCTTCCCGGGTGCTGGTGGCGGATATCGATCGCTCTCGCCTGAAAACAGCCAAAAGCATCGGCGCCGACGAGACGCTGCTGCTTTCCGGCAACGAGCTGGTGAAGGAGATTCTCCGTCAGACCGAAGGCCGAGGCGTGGACCTGGTCCTCGAAGCCGTGGGCCGGGAAGAAACCATTGCCGCCTCGATTGCCAGCGTGCGCAAGGGCGGGACGGTCACGCTCATCGGCAACATCTCTCCCGAGGTCAAGATCCCGCTGCAGGCGGTGGTCTCGCGCCAGATTCGCCTGCAGGGCTCATGTGCTTCCTCCGGCGAGTATCCGCAGGCAATGGAATTGTTGGCCAACGGAAAGATACAGGTAAAGTCATTGATCACCGCGGTTGCTCCGCTGAGCGACGGTCCGCGATGGTTCGCGCGGCTGCACGCAGGCGAGCCAAATCTGATGAAGGTGGTGCTGGATCCCGGTGCGTAAATTAAAGACTGCAGTCTGCTGTTGACAGTCATTGCTGGCTGGGCTGCCTGTGTTGCGATGCGCATCTTGCGCAAGCGGCGAGCAAACGATTTGCAGGTCTACTTCATCGACGTGGACGGCGGCCAATCGACGCTCTTTGTCACCCCGGCAGGGCAAGTCACTGCTGATCGACACCGGTTGGGCGGCAACGACGGCCTGGATGCCGATCGCATTGCTCGCCGCCGCCAAAGATGCGGGCGTCAGCAAGATCGACTATGTGTTGCTCACCCACTACCATGCTGACCACATGGGCGGCGTGCCGGAGCTGGTCGCAGCGAATCCCCGTGGGCACGTTCATCGATCACGGGCCCAACCGTGAGCCCCACCGATCGCAGCCACCGAGCAAAGGTATTCGGGCTTATCAGAGGTGCTGGCCGAGCGGCCACTATGGCCACATCGTGGCCAAGCCGGGAGATGCTTTACCCATCCCGGGAATGAAGGTGCCGGTGATCAGCGCCGATGGCGCAGTTGATCGACCACGCCGCTGCCCGGAGCCGGGGAGCCGAACCCCTACTGCAAGGACTTCGGAGACCAGGCCGGCGGACCAGACCGAAAATGCCCGCTCGCTCGGGTGCTCTGATTACCTTTGGCAAGCTCAAAATTCTCGACCTGGGCGATCTCACCTGGGATAAGGAGATGCAGTTGATGTGCCCGGTCAAACAAGCTGGGCAAGGTAGACATGCTGGTGGTTTCGCATCATGGGCTGTTTCAGAGCTCGAGCCCGGCGCTGGTGGATGCGATCGCGCCCCGCATAGCCATCATGGACAACGGAGCCAAGAAGGGCGGCTCCACGCCGACCTTCGAGACGTTGGCGAAAGCGCCCGGGCTGGAGACGCTTATGGCAGCTTCATTTCTCCGATGAGGCCGGGCTAGCCCACAACACGCGCAGCGGAGTACATCGCCAACCCCGCGGGGCCGGATGCAGGCAACTACCTGAAGTTGACGGTCAGTCCCAGCGGCAGCTTCACTGTATTCAACTCGCGCACCGGCGCAACCAAGGACTACGCGGCTACGCTGAGGCTCGCTGGGAATCTGTTCAATGCGGCCCAGCAGGAAGATGTACGCCGAGATACCGATCGAGCAGGTAGATGCCGGCGACGCCAAAGGCCCAGCCGAAGGAATGGCGGGCGGTGACCAGGTAGCCGGTCACAATGGGCGCGACAATTCCTGAGACCTGGCTGGAAAAATTCTGCATGCCGCCCAGGGTACCGACACTGCCCCGGGGTCCGATCAGGGACGGGAGAGACCAGCCGACGGCAGAGGCAGCGCGAAAGTCCTGCAAGCGAGAGGCTGATCCATAGAAGGGCGCTGGCAGCGGTCTGGGCATAGGCCGCGCCGATGATACCAAGCCCCATGGTCGTTCCGCCGATCAGCACGGTGCGCTGCACGCGATCTGGCATTCCATCCCGCGCTTAAGAGGCGGTCGACCAGCCATCCTCCAATCAGCATTTCGCTGGCTGTGCCAATCAGCCACGGCACGCCGGTATAGAGAAACGAGTGCAGCAGATCAATGTGAAGGGCGGAGGAGAGATAGCTGGGCAGCCAGGTGAGCAGCAGGTAAAAGATGTACGTTATAGGCCCCAAAGCCAAGGGTATTCCGATCACTTTAGGCTGGCTTATCAGGTAGCCGAGGGATGCGGTTTCCGCGGGCAAAACCGGCGCAGCGGCGTCTTTTCTCCAGGATGTAGTCGCTGCTCCTGCGGTCGTGAGCTCCGGGTCGTCGCCGGGATCACGATAGACGCGGCAGAAAAGCAGGAAGTAGAGAAAGCTGATCAGGCCGGTAGCGGCAAAACTCCATCGCCAGCCGACCTTAAGAAGAAGAATGCCAATGAGCGGCACGCCGATCGCCGAGGCAAATTTGGCCGAGCCATCGAAGATCGAGGTAGCCAAACTCCGTTCCCTGGCAGGAAACCAGTAGCCGATCGCCTTTGCATTGGACGGGAAAGGTGGGAGCTTCCCCTATACCCAGCAGCAGACGTGCGGCGAAGAAGCCGCCCAGGTTAGGCGCAATGGCGGCGGCAAAGGAGGCGACGCTCCATATAAGAGCTGCTGATCCGTCCCACCCGGCGCACGCCGAATTTGATCCAGCACCACGCCAACGGGAAGCTGGCACAGCGTGAAGGTCCAGTTATAGGCGGCAGAAAGATAGCCGAAGGTGACATTGGAGATGGCGAAGGTCGTGATGAGCGCGGCATGCGCCACCGAGAGGTTGACCCGGTCGAAGTAGTTGACCAGTACGCCGACGCCGAGCAGAAAGGCAATGCGCCACCGGCGCCTGGGGATCTTGAGGTGAGAGTGCACTGCCCAGACTAACCTACGCATCACGTGCAGGGCGCCTTAGCCTATGCGCTGTGTCTCAAAACGTTTCCAGGAGAGGTCCGTTGAACTGCTGTCTTCTCAGCCGCTAATCTGCATGCTGACTGGAATTGCCAGCTCGTCGCCTCTTGTCATCCCGAGCGGAGCCGAGGGATCTGCAGTTCACGGACCCACTGCTCATGGAAATCGTGTTTCAACCCTAGCTGAATCGGACCAATAGGCTTCGGCTTCTTCGTCCGGCGTTTGGTGTTGCGCGCGGGGGACGCCGCCTTCTTCTCCGCCGGCGCCGGAGCGGAAGATTCAATGACGCTCCGCATCCAGTATTCGCCGTCCGCACCTATCTCAATCCCATGGACCTCACGCTCAAACCCGGGAAACTGCTTGCCGAACTTCTCCAATGCCAGCACAAGGCGAATGATCGGGACTGTCGGTGTCTCCCATGCGCTCTCCGGGCATGCGAACCGGAATGCCGGGAGGGTAGGGAACCAGCATCACCCCCGCCACCCGCCCCGCCATCTCAGAGATGCGGACCTTCTCGGTGCCATTTCGTACCAGTTTCTGATACGTTTCTGCCGGCGTCAGCACGGGATCGGGGTCCACGTCGCATGCCTGGTGAAGCAGATTCGTCAGATTCAAGCTGCCCCATGGCCGCATGCATTTCGTCGCTCAGTTCCTTCAGCGTCATGTCGCGGTAACGCAGCGGATGTTCCGCCACCAGGTCCGGCAACGCTTCGTAAAGCGTCCCTCGTTATCGTAGAGCCGCTTGAACTCGAACAGCGTTTCCAGCAAACTACCCCATTTGCCTTTGCTGGTTCCCACCGAAAACAGGATCAACGCCGTGTAGTCGCCGGTGCGGGCAATCTCCACCAGCCGCGCATCGAGAAACTCGGTAAGGATCGCCGCGGGAATTCCCCAATCCGCCAGTTCTCCACGGGAATTGATGCCCGGCATGAGGATCGTGACCTTGGTCGGATCGAGCATGCAATAGTCTTCGGCGATGTCGTCATCCTTGAATCCATGCCAGTCTTCCTCCCGCTTGAGCGTCCAGCAGCTCGGCGAATGGATCAGCAGCGAGTCGGGAGTTTCCTCGAAAAGAGAAACGTCGCTCCGCTCGTCGGATCGGTGACCGTATCCGGCTGATAAATTCTGAAGAACCATTCCTCCCCATTGGTGGAGCGCAGCCGGTGAGCGATCGAAGACATCGCTTTCCTGAAGCTGATCGCGTCCTGAATCGTCTCGTACATCAGCGTCGGGCCGGCCGGCTCGTCCATCATCGACGTGGCCACATCGAGCGACGCAATCATGGGATAGAACGGAGACGTCGTGCCATGCATCATGAACGACTCGTTGAACTGATCGAAATCGAGCGGAGCGCGGTCGCTTAGCTTGACATGGATCATCGACGCCATGGAGAAAGCGGCCAGCATCTTGTGCGTGGACTGCACCGCGAACATCAGCGGCCGGTCGGGCATATCTTCGGGCACATCCATGGCGAAGCGTCCGCGATAAATGGCGTGGAACTTTGCGTAGGCGTACCACGCCTCGTCGAAGTGGACCCGCGGCACGCTGCGCGCCAGTTCGCTGGTGACCCGCTGCACGTCATAACAAAAACCGTCATAGGTGGAGTTGGTCACCACCGCATAGGTGGGTTCCTGCGATGCCGCTTCGGCGCTGAAAGGGCTCTTCGCGATCAGCTGCTTGATGTGCTCCGGGGAGAAGCGCCGCAGCGGCACCAGCCCGATCATCCCATAGCCATTCCTGGTGGGCTTGAAGTACACCGGGCGGGCTCCCGTAACCGTGAGCGAGTGGCAGATCGACTTGTGGCAGTTGGCGTCGATCAAAACAATGTCGTTGTTACCAATGACTCCATGGCCCACAATCTGGTTCGAACGTGGAGGAACCGCCCAGAACATAGAAGGTCCAGTCCGCGCCGAAGATGCGCGCAGCATTGCGCTCCGATTCTGCCGGAGGGCCGATGTGATCAAGCCACGAACCGAGCGATGAGGTGGAGATCCCCAGGTCGGCGCGCAGCAGATTCTCGCCGAAGAAGCGATGGAACTGCATGCCCACCGGATGCTTGAGAAAAGCCACGCCACCCATGTGTCCCGGCGCGTCCCAGGAATAAGCGCCCTGATCGGTATATTTCTTGAGCTCGCGAAAATAGGGAGGCAGCAGCTGCTCGTTGTAGCGGTCAACGGCGAAGTCCACCCGGTTGGCGATGAAGGCAGGCGTATCGCCGAAGAGGTGGATGTACTCGTGCACCTGCTTGATCACTTCCAGCGGCAGCTCGCTGACCAGCGTCCGATCCGCAATCAGGAAGATCGGCACTTTCTTATTTCTGCGGCGGACGGCGCGAATAATCTTCAGCGCCGCGCGTTCATCGAACTGATGTTCCTGCTCCAGATCCCAGTCCAGCAGGATAGCGCTGTACGACGGATCCGATTGCACCATCGAAAGTCCATCTTCCGGGGTCGAGGTCCGGATGACCTCGTATCCTTCTTCGGTGATCGCGTCGCACAGGCGATCCATGGCCCGGTCCGACACCGAGTTCGTCCCACCCAGTTCACTGGCAATCAACAGTACCCAACGGCCATCACTCATAGTCTGGAGTCTCGATCAATCTTGTTACGGGCATGTTTCAATTCCTTATTTGGTGGCCTGCACCAGCTTCTCGACTGCCGGCGCGACCATGTTCAGCAGCACCGCCTGCGGCTTTTCAGACCGCTTCAGAAAGGCCAGTTGCCGGCGTCTTCCATCCGCCGGTGGCGCGTGGTGTTCGCGCAGATAGCCAATCGCGTCCAGGCCGGCCTGCGACACATGATGCAGATTGGTCGAAACCGGCGCCAGCTCTTTGGTCAATTCCGATCTGGGCAGCAGCGGCTGAAGTTGCGCATCGTTGTCGCGCCACAGCACCAGCCACTCCTGCGCCTGCTCCCAATCCTCCTCGGCCGCTTTTCCGGCGACGATACGGTTGACCATATCCAGAAATTGGCGCGCCGTGTCGCTTTCCGGAGGAATCGCGTCGACCAGATGGTTCAGAGGCGAAAAGGCGTCGTACTCGTGCAGCAGTTCGCGCGCGTAGTGGCGAGGGGGCTGCATCACATCGCCGAACACGCGCAGCGGCAGCGGATCAGGCTCACCGGTCATGCGGCTCAGCATCGTGGGATAGCTGGAATTATGTTGCAGGCCGTAGTAGTTCAGCTTTTGCGAGATGAGCGCCAGCCGTGCATACATGGAAGCCACATCGCGGGTATTGCGTGGCGACCAGAGGCGTTCGGCAATCGCCGCCGTTCGCGGCCAGATGCGGCTATCGATATTTTCCGGGGTGACAAATTCCGACCACATGGTCGCTTCGCCGCCCAGAATGCCTTTGCTCTGTTCGCTGCTGAGGGTGGTTGGCCCGTCCCCTTCGGGGTCGGCCAGGTAGTGTTCCGCCGCGGACTGGTTCAGGTCGATATAGTAGCCGGCCGACAATAGACGCGCGATTGCCCCCCTTCACCGCCTGGCCAACGAACTGCGGGCCACGCCACGACTGGATGACGACGTCCTTCGGAGTGCCCGGCTGGAGAACCTCGTCCCACCCCACCATGATCTTGCCGTGGGCCGCGACAATCTTCTGCACCTTGGCGCTGAAATAGGCTTGCAGCGCCGCATTGTCTTTGATCGCGTGAGCCTTCATGAACTGCTGGATGCGCGGATTCCTGTCCCATTCCTTGCCGTTGCACTCATCCCCGCCAACGTGGAAATACGCGTCGGGGAACAGGGCGGTCATTTCGCCGATGAAGGTGTCGAGAAAGGTGTAGGTGCTGTCCCGCGTGGGGTCCATCGCGGGGTTGAAGACGCCCCACTTGCGCTCGATCTGATAGGGGCCATGGCCGCTGGCCAAGTCCGGATAGCCCACAAACCATGCCGTCGCGTGCCCCGGCATATCGAACTCCGGCACCACCCGGATACCCCGGTCGCGCGCGTATTCAATCACGTTGCGAATTTGTTCCTGGGTGTAGAAAAGGCCGTCGGAGCCTTTCTCCTGCAGCAAGGGAAATAGCTTGCTCTCCACCCGGAAGCCCTGATCTTCCGAGAGGTGCCAATGGAAGACGTTCAGCTTCACCGCTTCCATGCCGTCCAGCGTGCGATAGACCACATCGAGCGGCTGGAAATGCCGGCCCACATCGAGCATCAGCCCCCGCCAGGGAAATCGCGGCTGATCGTCAATGGTCATCGCCGGAACGGCGAAGCCTCGCGGCGTGATGCGGACCAGTTGCAGAAAGGTTTGCAGCCCATGCAGCACGCCCAGCGGATTCGCCGCTTCGAGATGAACCTCAGTGGCCGTAATCTGCAAATGGTAGGACTCGTCTTCATCCACTTGTTGCACCGGTGCGCTCGGCCCCTTGGTGTTGATGAAGAATGACGGCTGGTTGAGCATCGCCTCGCGCCACAGCGGGATCCCGGTTTGCCGCGAAAGGATATTCAGGAAGCGTTGCTTAGCCCGTTCCAGTCGGGGTTCCTGAAATCCTTGCAGGGCTGACGCCGAATCCGTTGGTGATGAGGAACTCGCCATCTCCTGGCTTTACCTGGGCCGGAAGAGGCATCAAGGGCAGAGGAGCCTGGGCCTGAACGCCGCCGGCGAAAAGACAGCTGAGCAATAGAGTCATCGATACAATCCGAAGCAAAGGAGACCTCACGCTCAACGATTCTATCTGGTATAGGATTGCCCATAATGACCACTGTTTTCGAGCATGAGATGCTGCGTGAGATTTACCAGCAGCCGAAGGCGCTTGCCGATACCATCGAGCACTATGCCCCCAATGGCAAACTGGCGACGGAGGTCTTTCAACCGGTTGCCGACGCGCTGCGTTCCCGCTCGCGCCTGGTGATCGCCGCCAGCGGCTCCAGCCGCCACGCCGGGCTTGCCGCCGAGATCATGCTGGAGGATCTGGCCGGCTTGGTAGTCGATGTCGAGTATGCCAGCGAGTACGTCTACCGCTCGACCCACACCATTCAGGATCCGGGGGTTCTGGTCATCTCCCAATCCGGCGAGACGGCCGACACGCTGGCTGGATTGCGCGAAGCGAAGTCGCGCGGTTTGCCTACCCTGGCCATTACCAACAATCCTCGCTCCAGCATGGCGCTCGAAGCGGACGCTTCCTTGCCCACCTGTGCCGGGCCGGAAAAGGCCATCCCTGCCACCAAGAGCTTTACTACCCAGCTCGCGGTTCTCTACTCGCTCGCTCTTTACCTGGCCCGCATTCGGGGAAGGATGACCTCGCCCACGGTTGAGAGCCACACCGCGGATCTGCGTCCGCTTCCCGCGTTGCTGGAACCTGCGCTCGAAAAATGGCAGCAACAGATTGCCGCCTCGCGCCGTCCCTGAAGGATCGCGCGCTTTTCTTTATCTGGGCCGTGGCGTCCACTATGCCATTGCCCGTGAAGGAGCGTTGAAGCTGAAAGAGTCGGCCTACCTTCAGGCAGAGGGCTATCCGGCAGGTGAGTTGAAGCATGGTCCGAACGCCCTGGTGAGCCCCGACGCGCCCCTGGTCGTGCTTGCCACCCGACGACCCCTCGGATCCCGACGCCATGCTGCGTTATCGCAAAGTGCTGCAGTTGATGAAGGACATGAGGGCGCAGGGCGCGACGATCCTGGCCATCGCCACCGAAGGAGACGAGGAAGCTGCGGCCCTGGCCAACCACTGCATCGAGGTTCCCAAAACCGAAGACATGTTAGCCACCATGCTGGAGGTCGTTCCCTTGCAACTGCTCGCCTACCAACTGGCAATTCAGAACGGCATCAACGTCGACAATCCGCGCAACCTGGTGAAAGCCGTTCTGCAAGAGTAAAGAGAACATTTCCATGAGGGGTCCGTTGAACCGCAGATCCCTCGGCTTCGCTCGGGATGACAAAGGGGAGGGTAGCCCTTCCATTGAGCGGAGCGAACGTGGAGGGACCTGCTGTCTCTCCACGGCCTTCGGCCCACCCATATGGGCTGCTCCTTGATGAAAGCGCCGCCGTGCCCTTTGTCATCCCGAGCGAAGCCGAGGGATCTGCGGTTCAACGGACCCCTCATGGAAATGTTTTTCGGTCGCAGCCAAGCGAGCGGCTCCTACCCACCCCCATCCCCACCCGGAAGTTATAATGAACCTGTAGACATACGACTATGGTCACCAAAAATCTTCCCCTGGAACATCCCGCCAATCTATTAATTTCGCAGCGCGATCAAATCTTCGATGCCTTTCGCCGTTGGGGCCATCTGCAGGCCAAACTGGACCCGCTCGGACAGTACCTCGTCCCCGAGCCCATTCCCGAAATCCAATTTGAAGGCGAAGACGCCGAACGAAGCCAAGAGCTATTACTGCGGAAGCATCGGGGTTGAGTTCATGCATCTCCCCGAGGCCCGGCGCGAATGGATCCAGGAGCGCATGGAGCAGCCGCGCCGCTGCCGCTGCCCGACCAGCAGCAGGTTCTGGAACGGCTTACCCAGGCCGATCTCTTCGAGCAAGTAATCCAGTCTCGCTATCTCGGCACCAAGCGGTTCTCTCTGGAAGGGGTCACCGTCCTGATCCCCTTCCTGGACGAGGTGTTGAACCGCGCTGCGGAGCTTGGCGCCGAAAAAGCCGTGATGGGGATGAGCCATCGCGGACGCTTGAACGTGATGGCGAACACCTTCGGTAAATCGGCCGCCGACATCTTTTCCAAGTTCGAAGATGCCAACCCACGCAGCATCCTGGGCGGCGGCGACGTGAAATACCACGTCGGCGCTACCGGCCAATTTCTTACCCGGACCGGAGTAAGCATGGGCTTGCACCTGGTTTCGAATCCCAGTCACCTGGAAGCCGTGGATCCGGTCGCCATGGGCCGCGCGCGTGCCCAGCAAGTGCGCATCGGAGAGTCCGGCCAAACCAAAGTCCTACCGGTGCTGATCCATGGGGATGCAGCCTTTGCCGGCCAGGGCATCTGGGCGGAAACAATGAGCCTGGGAACCATCCCCGGCTTTACCGTAGGCGGCACCATCCAGATCATCGTCAACAATCTGATTGGCTTTACCGCCGACCCGGAGGAGTGCTATTCCTCGCGCTTCTCCTCCGACATCGGCAAGCGACTACCGATTCCCATCTTCCACGTGAACGCAGAAGATGCCGACGCCGCCATGCGTGTCGCCGCAATGGCTGTCGAATACCGCTATACATTCCAGCACCGATGTGATCATCGACCTCATCGGTTACCGCCGCCACGGGCACAGTGAAGTCGACGATCCCACCATCACCCAGCCGCTGCGCTACGCCAAAATCAAGAATCATCTGCCGCTCTACGAGATCTACGCCCAGCAAATCGGCGCCGACCCCTCGTCACGGGTCAAGGAGCTGCAAGCGGAGCTTGCAGAAGCACAGAAGCAAGCGGCCCAGATGAAGAAGAGCGCGTCGCTGGCCAAGCTCCCCGGCTATTGGTCGAACTACTCGGCGGACCCTACAAGCCTGAATACGAGGTCGACACCGGGCTGAATGCCGCGACGATCGAAGAAATCAGTAACAGCCTCACCACCTATCCGCGCGATTTCCACATTCATCCCAAGATCAAGAAGCTGCTCGAGCAACGCCGGGAGATGGGACGAGGCGAGCGGCTCTTTGATTACGGCATGGCGGAAGCTCTGGCGTTTGGCTCGCTGCTGCTGCAAGGCACCCCGGTGCGTCTCAGCGGACAGGATAGCCAGCGTGGCACCTTCAACCAGCGTCACAGCGTGCTGGTGGATATCGAGAACGAGCAGCTTTATTTTCCGTTGGCCAATCTGTCGCCGGACCAGGCCCGGTTTGAGGTCTACAACTCCATCCTTTCCGAAGCCGGCGTGCTCGGGTTTCGAGTACGGCTACAGCCGTGATTATCCCGAGACCCTGGTGTTGTGGGAGGCGCAGTTCGGCGACTTCGCCAACGGCGCGCAGATCATCATCGATCAGTTCATCGCCTCGGGTGAAGACAAGTGGGGATTGCTGAGCGGAGTGGTCATGCTGCTGCCGCATGGCTATGAGGGCCAGGGTCCGGAGCATTCCAGCGCCCGCCTGGAGCGTTACCTGCAATTGGCGGCGCACGACAATATACAAATCTGCCAGCCCTCGACCGCGGCCCAGTATTTTCACCTGCTGCGCCGCCAGGCGATGCGGAAATGGCGCAAGCCGCTGATCGTCTTCACTCCCAAGAGCATGCTGCGCAATCCCGACGCCAGTTCGCCGGTCGCCAGCTTCGAGTTGCCGCGGTTCCAGAACGTTCTGCCGGAAACTGAGATACCGCAGGTCAATCGCCTGCTGCTCTGCACCGGCAAAATTGGCCACGAGTTGCGCATCGAGCGAGCGAAGCGCAAAGACAGTACCATTGGCATTGTCTTTCTGGAACAGCTCTATCCCTGGCCGGAAGCGGAACTGGCCGCGGAAGTCGCCCGTCATCCCGAGGCTCGCGAAGTAGTCTGGGTGCAGGAAGAGCCGGACAACATGGGCGCGCTCTCGTTCGTGGTGCCGCGCCTGCGCCGGCTCTTTCCTGAACGAAAGGTGCTCAGCATCAAGCGCTCGGCAGCCGCCAGTCCGGCAACCGGCTCGGCCAAGGCCCATGATCTTGAGCAAAAAACGCTCATAAGCCTGGCGCTGCGTGAAGAAACCAAATAGAGAAGCAAATCGAGTACCCAGGTTATTGGTTGAGTTCAAATGATTACCTAACAAAAGACAATTTACTGACATTTCCATCTGCAAACTAGCTCTACCCTAAGTCTGGGTCTCCCCCCATAACGAATGACCCACGACAGGGTAAGCCTATCCAAATCTTTGGAGTGGCTGGAGAGGACGATGTGTTTCCCGCAATGGTTCGAGCGCAAAGCGTCCGCTTCCCCGGATGCTTTAGCGATAACCTGTGAAGGCCGGCAAATAACCTACCGCGAACTGAATTTCACCGCTGACAAAATCGCAGATGGATTGCGAGAAGCCGGGGTAGCGGACGGCTGCCTGGTCGGAGTCCTTCTCGACCGATCCCCGGAGATGGTTGCAGGGCTGCTTGGCATATGGAAAGCGGGCGCAGCTTACGTTCCTCTCGATCCAGCCGCCCCCGTCGAGCACATATCCTTCATGTTGGAGGATGCGGCTCCTCCTTTTGTGCTCACCCGCAAAAAGTTTTCTGCCCGAGTTCCCAGCCCGCGCTGGAGCCAACCTGCGTCTGCTTGACCTGGATGACTTTCTGCGCCCGGAAAAGTCCGTCCGGCCACACAGGCAACCACGGTTACCGCAGAAGTCTCGCTTATGTGATCTATACCTCCGGTTCGACGGGCAAACCGAAAGGGGCAAGGATCACCCATGGAGGTCTCGTCAATACGATGCTGGCCGTTGGTAAGGACTTGCAGCTTGGGCCGGATGACATAGTGCTCGCCTGGTCCACCATCGCGTTTGATGTGGCCTGTCTGGAGATCTATCTGCCTCTGGCCTTCGGCGCCAGTTTGTATCTGGTCGAGAAAGGACTCGGCGGTGAAGGTGGCCTCGAGACTCGAGCAGGTTCGCACTTCGGCGGCAACCGTGATGATGGGAACGCCCACCATGTATCGGCTCCTGCTCGAAGAAGGATGGCAAGGCGACGCGCGGATGCAGGTCGTCGTGGGCGGTGAGGTCCTTCCCTTGAACCTCGGCAAACCGCTCTGGCCGGAATATGCCGCGCGGCATGGAATCAATATGGGCCGAGCGAAACGGCTATTTGCGCCACCCGGGCAAGAATCGATGTGGATGTGGAGAAGATCACCATCGGCCAACCATTGCCGAATGTCAGCATTCATCTTCTCGATCAACACCTTCAACCAGTGGCCAAGGGTTCGATCGGCGAAATGTACATCGGTGGCGCGGGCGTGGCTCTCGGCTACCTCCACCGGCCCGATCTTAACCAGGCGCGCTTCCTTCCCGATCCTTTCTCCGAGCGGCAGGCTATTTAAGAGTGGCGACCTTGCCATCGAGCTCGCCGGACGGCAGCTTCGATTTCTTGGGCCGCGCTGATGACCAGGTCAAGGTACGAGGCTTTCGCATCGAGCTGGGAGAGATCGAATCGGCACTTACGCGATGCGAAGGGCGTGCAGGCCGCGGTCGTGCGAGCGATCGAATTCGAAGAAGGCGATCGTCGCCTGGTCGCGTTTGTCATCGGCGATGGAAAGCTTCCTCGGCCAATGGAAGCAGTCCCTGCAACGGCAGCTGCCCCATTACATGGTTCCCTCGGAGTTCGTGCCATTCCGCTCTTTTCCCACTACCCCAAGTGGGAAGGTAGACGTCCAGGCTCTGGACGCCATGCGTCTCCGTGCGGCACGATTTCCCTTCCTCCATCCGACCAACTCCGGCCGATCCCAGTCGAAGCCCGGCTCAAGGAAATTTGGGAGAGACTCCTCAAAGTCAACACCGTCGGGCTCGACCAGGACTTCTTCGCTTTGGGTGGCCACTCCTTGCTGGCAGCACGGATGTTGGTTCAGGTCGAGCAGTGGTTCGGTTCTAAGCTCCCCCACTCCGTGCTGGTGGAACATCCGACGATTCGTGGTTTGGCAGCTTACCTCCGCCAGAGCTCCGGCAGGGAAATGGCCGGCGCTGGTCACCATCCAGGCCGGCGCTTTTCTGCCGCCCCTGTTCATCGCCCATGGACATCGGAGGAAGTCTGCTGAGCTTTATCGAGCTTGCTGCCGAGCTGGGTCCGGAGCAGCCCGTGTACGGTCTCCAGCTCCCCGCATTTATCGACGAGCATCAAGCGGAGCTGAGAATACTCGCGGCCAACTGCGTGCAAGCAGGTGCGCGCGATTCAGCCGTCCGGCCCCTACAACCTTGCCGGGCATTCCTCCGGCGGCCTGATCGTTTTCGAGATGGCCTGCCAGCTCATGGAGCAAGGGGAAACCGTAGGTCTGTTGGCGCTTTTGGATTGCGATCCCAATACAGGGAAAGAGCTTACCCATCGGCCTTTCAAAACTGGGATACGCTCAAGACTTCTTTTCGCCGCGTGCGCGCAGAGGTTCAAGACTGCGCGAATTTCGTTGAGTTCACAGGATCTATTTGACCACAGGATAAAAATCAGAAGCTGGCTGGCGGAACGAGCACGCCGTCTGGGAATAGGCCGCGCGCTGGCTCCCGGATACGGTCGCGTGCTCGCTGCTCGGAGCTGAAGGGATATCTCGTCGCTCGCCATGCGCGACTACAATTGAGGCCATATCCCGGGAATGCGACCCTGTTCATCGCCCAGGACGAGCCGCGCTCCGATGCTGAGCCCGAGAGAGCGTGGGCGGGCAGGATTCTCGGTGTGTGTGAGACGCAGAATGGTTCCAGGAACCCACCAAACGATGCTGGCCCGGCCACAGGTAATTTCTCTTGCCCGGGAGATCAGGCAGAGGCTGGCGCGCAATGTGCAGTCAGCCCACGACCGGCGTAGTGGCCTGAGTAACCGCTCACGAAAGAGTTCATTCACAAAACTGAAACATGTCAACTTGGTCTGTGGTTGCGCAGTGGCGACCGCCCCGATCGTGCCTTCGGACGGTGACAAATCGTGCAGCCTCCACGGATAACTAAAATGCTTTCCGCGTCCCCAGCAGCTCCGCCGCTTTCATCCGGCAATAAAGAAACATCGAAACTATCCAGTGCACGGAAGCCCCACTCCCTCCGCTTTGAGGATCGCCTCCTTGCGCGTCCAGCAACGGTAGAAGCCGAGTAGCCACGCATCGCCCTGCAATTGATTCAGCTGCGAACGCTCGCTCGCGGAAAAATGACGTATCGGCCACTTCCGGTTCGATGGGCCTCACCTCTTCCACATCCACACCCAACGGGTCGTCCGTTGGCCACCGCCAGCAGGGCGATACTCCGGCTATGACTCAGGCTGAAATGTAAGGAAGACGATGAATCACCAGGCTGCAGTTCGGGTTTGCCGAAGCTATTGGCGCGGAAGCGAAGGCTGGCCGCAGGCTGGTGAAGATAAGCTCCCAGAATCCTGCGCAGGTTCGCATGGGCGACAGCATAGCGGGCGCGATCCGGCGCAAAATGAAAACGTTGCATCCGTTCCCGTTCCTGCTGGTCGAGTATTTCGATGTGAGCCGGCAGATCCGCCGCGGCGGGCTCGAGAGCCCAGGCCCATACATGGACTTCATCGGGAGCGATGGTCCCGCGCACTCCGGAAGCGGGCCACGTCAGCGGGGACATCACAGCCGCGCTACGAGCTGCTGTCCGGGCTCTCCCGCGAGGCGCTCTTCTCCGAGTTCTCGATCCACATCAATTCCAATTGGCGAAGTTTGTTGGCTCAGAAATGCCACGTCCCGGGCGCTGACGTCTTCCGATTCCGCGCGCGCGATCTCGTGTTGCAAAAAGTTGAATGCCGGCCGCATCTCCACCGGGAAGTCGTCACTGCGCAGTCCGCGCAGAACTTCCCACGCCTGAAGAAGGAGTGTCCGGTCACCTGCCTTTGCTCCTTCGTGCGCCAGCAGAGACGCCGCACGGCGGAGTCGTTCATGAGCATCCAGTTTGATCATGGGTATTAAAGTGTGACACGAAATGGTCGAAATCATCTACCAGCGAGCTGCGCCTTTCCCATAGGCCGTTGCTTCAGGAGGGAAATATAATTTGGTGTAAGCGCTGAGCATGAAGGCAACCCATTCGGGCAGACTGCTCAGTCAAGCTAAAGGCAAACCGGCAATGAACGCAACTCCGTTCGAAACAGAAACCGATACACAAGAGGACTACGACTTTCGTTCACGGTTGGCCGAGTATGTGACGCAGCCAGGCATTGCCGATAGACAAACTGGGTCACCAACCCCGGCTATATGCGTTGACGCAATTGGTAGGCCAAGGGATGTCCTACGATGACGACGTGGTCTACGCCGCCGCATGGCTTCACGACCTGGGCGTGTTCATCGGACATCGGCCCGAAGACCCGGAGGCACTTTCCCGCTGGGACAATGTCAGCTATGCTATGAAGCAAGCCCCTGCAGCGCTGCCCGATGTGGGTTCCCTGCGACAAAAGTTGCACAAGTCGTGGAAGCCATCCGAACCCATCAGCCACATCTCAGCCCCACCTCGCTGGAGGGCACAATCCTGCGCGATGCGGATATTCTTGAACAACTTGGCGCCATCGGCATCCTACGCGTAGTGGCAAAGATAGGCCGGGACACGCGATATCCCACTTTTACCGATGCCGCCGGCACTTTGCGCAAGAGCCCTGGCAGATTTGCCGGGCAAGCTGCACCTGGATACCGCGAAAGCGTTGGCCCAGCCAAAATTGATCTGCTCGAATCTTTTCTTCGGGCCATGGACAACGAGGCCCACGGCGCTCTTTGCTGAAGGTTGCCGACCATGGTTACCGATGATGTTCCGAGATCTGAGTAGCGCGGGTGGAGTGTGAGAGACTAACCGTTGCTGCAGCATGCAATTTAGAGGCCTTTGAGATTGCATAGCGGCAGAACGCATTTGGGGGCCTGGTACATGAAGCTGAAAAACACCAAGGTAGTGGTTTGCGGCGCCGGCGGGTTCATCGGCGGGACATCTGGTGAAGAGTCTGCTCGAAAATGGAGCAAACGTCATCCGCGCGGTGGACGTAAAGCCGCTGGCGGAGTGGTACCAGTCATCGCCTGGTGTGGAAAACCTGGTTGCTGGACCTCAAGGACAAGGACAGTTGCATGAAGGCGGCCCAGGGCGCGCAGGTTGTCTTCCAGCTTGCCGCCGATATGGGCGGCATGGGCTTTATCGAAAACAACAAAGCGCTTTGCATGTTGAGCGTGTTGGCCAATACGCACATGCTCATGGCCGCCCGGGAAAAGGGAGTCGAGCGATTTTTCTACTCCTCCTCCGCCTGCGTCTACAACGGTGACAAACAGAAGACTCCGGACGTGGTTGCGCTCAAGGAAGAGGATGCTTATCCCGCGCTGCCCGAAGATGGCTATGGTTGGGAAAAGCTCTTCAGCGAGCGCATGTGCCGCCACTTTGAAGAGGATTTTGGGCTGCAATGCCGGGTAGCCCGATACCACAATGTCTACGGCCCCCTCGGCACCTGGACGGGCGGACGGGAAAAGGCTCCTGCCGCCATCTGCCGCAAGGTCATCGAGGCCAAGGCCTCGGGCAAACACGAAATCGAAATCTGGGGCGACGGCAAGCAGACCCGCAGTTTCATGTACATAGACGATTGCACCCGGGGCACCCAGGCCATCCTGGAGAGCGAAATTCACGAGCCCATCAATCTTGGCAGCAATGAACTGGTTACCATCGATCAACTGGTAAGCATTGCCGAAGACATCGCCGGCATCAAGCTGAAGCGGAAATACAATCTCGATGCGCCCAAAGGGGTCAACGGCCGGAACAGCGACAACACCAAGATCAAGCAATATCTGGGATGGGAACCCTCGATCCGCCTGAAAGAAGGACTTGGCAAAGACTTACGAGTGGATCGAGAGCGAAATGATGGCGGTATCGAGAGCGTAATCAACGTACCCTGTTATGGTATTTACGTTTGGTGATAGCAGCTCTGATAGTGATCTAGGTTGAGGCGACGGGAACCTGTGGGAGTGTCAGCAGTGGTGACGGCAAGCGCTCAGTTCCGGCAGATTCTGGGTATCCGTTTCTTTGTTGGGGATGCTGATGAGGCCATCGCCCGCATGAGCGGCGGTGGTCTGCTGGTTGTCCCGGCCGCTCCGGCGCTAAAAAATCTGGCCCATGATCCGGATTATCGTGAGGCTCTCCAGGGCGCCGACCTGGTCATCACCGACAGCGCCTTCATGGTCATGATCTGGAACCGTCTCAAGCGTGATTCCATCCGCCGCGTTTCCGGTCTCAAGTATCTTTCCTCCCTGCTCAAGCAGCCCGATTTTTACCAGCCTGGCGGCAGCTTCTGGATCATGGCCAGCGAAGAAAGTGCGCGCAGAAATACCGCCTGGCTGCGGCGGCAGGGAATCGAGCTTGGCCCCTGCGGACTGTTACATCGCCCCCCTTTACGGCAAGACAATTTACGATCCTGCGCTGCTAAAGCGATTGAGGAGCGTCGTCCCCGTCACATTGTCGTGACCCTGGGTGGAGGCACGCAGGAACGGCTTGGGTCTCTATCTAAGAAGTGAGCTCAACTGCAAGCCATCCATCCACTGCGTAGGCGCGGCCATCGCCTTTCTGAGCGGCGACCAGGTGCTGATTCCGAGATGGGCAGACCGGATGTACCTGGGATGGCTATTCCGCTGTCTATCCGATCCGCGCCGCTACATGCCCCGCTACTGGGATGCCCGCAAGCTCCTCTCGCTGATGATCCGTTACGGCAGCAGCCTTCCGGATTCGCTCAAGCGCCCCTCTCCCGTAAGCGTCGAGTTGGCCAAAACCGACCGCATCCCCTCCACACCCGTCCCCTCGCAGTAGCTTCTCGAAGTCAGTTGCGAAGGGACTTCTGAGATCAGACGTTGTCCAAATTTTAGCTCCGCAACAAGATTTGTGCCCGCGTATCAGGGCACGACTTCAGTCGTGCCGAAAGGCCCAGAGGAACAAGCGGGGCTTTCAGCCCCTCGTGAGAACAACACGAAACCAGCAGGGTCGCCCTCCACTGCGCTGCGCTTTTCGGTCGCGGATGACACTTCTGCTTGAGGTTCTGCAAGGTCTGTACCTAAGACGATCTGTCGCAGGGTTGGGATGCTCGCGTACGCGAGCTAGAAGTGTCATCCCGACCGGAGCGCAGCGTAGTGGAGGGACCTGCTGTTCAAGTCATCCACTAACCTCCCTCAGCTGAAACCGCCACCTTCCCCTTTGTCATCCCGAGCGTAGCCGAGGGATGCTGCGGTGCGCCCCTCGGGCTTCCCAGAATTCTGGAGTTTCCACGCAGACTCTTTAGCCCCTGCGAAGCTTTCCGATCGGGATTTCGTGGCGGATTTACGGTGGCAGGGGTAAAGCACCCTCTTTTTTGCGCCTTTACGGCACGACTAAAGTCGTGCCCTGATACAAAGCAAAAATCTTGTTGCGGCCTCAACCTGGACAGCTCCGTCTGAAAGAAGCTCAGAAGAAAAAATCCCGCGGGTCAGTCCTTGCGGGACTTTCTGTCTTTACTCGGCCTTCTTACGGTTGGTTGGCCCGCACACTGGCACGCTGCGTCTCCGCGTGCTTCGCCGCCGTTTCGAGCGCCTTTGCCTGGGGCAGGTAATCAAGCGCTTTATTGATCATCGGATCCCAGTTGCCCGCACCTTCAAGACCCTCTTCCTGGCCAAACTGGGTGGTGAAGATCTCCGCCTTGATATTCGCCTTGACCCAATCCATCACCGGGGCAAGATCCGCATCCGAGTAGGGAATCTGCTGGCTGGTCAGGAACTGCTTGAAGGAGTCCATCACCGCGTCGTCTACCTGGAAATCCTTGCCGACGGTCCGGTTCGCCATGTAGTGCTTGGCGAAATTGAAGAACGCGTAGTGTTCCAGCAGCACATCCTGAACAGGAACAGACTTGGGCGTATCGATCTTGTCGTCAGGCGTGATGCCCGCCTCCGCCAAACACGGTTCGCCCGGAGTCGGTGGCCTTGACCTCACGGCTCTTCGTATCCTGCGGCTGGTCGTGGTTGTAGTAGTAGTCGTAAAGCGAAACCCCGTTGTAATTGCGCTGAATCAGCCGTCCGCTGGGCGTGTAGTAGTGATAGGTCGTCAGCGCCAGCCCGGTGTTCTCAGACAACGGATAAACCGTCTGCACCAGGCCCTTGCCGAAAGTGGTTTCGCCGGCGATGATCGCGCGATCGTGATCCTGCAGCGCGCCGGAAACAATCTCAGCGGCTGAAGCCGTGCCGTGATTCACCAGCACCACGATGGGATATTCGCGGCCTCCGTTGCCATGGGTCGCCCGATACGTCTGTTCAGGGAACGCGCGGCCACGCTGGGAGACGATCACCTGTCCCTTTTCCAGAAACTTGTCGCATACGGCCACTGCCTCACTCAACAACCCACCAGGATTCCCGCGCAGATCCAGAATCAGCCCATCGACATTGCCGAAGTGATCCAGCGCATCGGAGAGCTCACGGCCGGTCGTTTCCTGGAAATTGGTGATGTGCACATAGCCGACATTGGGCCGGATCATGTAACTGAGATCGATGCTGTTGTGCGGAATCTCGTCACGGATCAGATCGAACACCAGCGGCTTGGCTGCGCCCTCACGCGCGATGGTGATCTGCACGTGGGTCCCTTTGGGTCCCTTGAGCACGTTGGCAACATCTTCCGAGTTCATGTTGTCGGTGGACTTGCCGTCCACGGCGACGATCACGTCGCCCAGGCCGTATTCCGGCCTTGAAGGAAGGTGTGCCTTCGAAAGGACTGACCACGACAATCTTGTTGCTCTGCGGCTGAATCAGCATCCCCACGCCGTAGTACTTGCCATGCTGGTCTTCGCGCATCTTGGCGTAGGCCTTGGGGTCATAAAAGCTGGAGTGCGGATCGAGCACCCGCAGCATGCCGGGAATGGCCCCGTCGTAAACCGCCTTCTCCGCCTTTTCGCCGGTCAGCGGCTCGGCATAGTTCTGCTCCACCAGGTCGTAGACACTGGTGAAGGAGCGCAGGTCATCGCGCAGCGCAGATTCATCGGTGCTCGATTGCGCGCCCAACTCTCTGGCTCACTACCGTGCCGAGAAAACCACAAACCACAAAGAAGAGGAGAATGGAGAACAGAAACCGTCGTGTGCGGGAGGCCATTGTGCGGTAATCCTCAGGGTCCGGAGGCTCAGGGAGAGGGGAGCCCTGCCGCCCGGCCCGGGGTCTTCTTGATCGAAGTATATCATTGGACGTAAGCTGATCTGATAGGTACTCAAGCACCGACAACAGCAGGAAATCCGGCCTGATTCACGAGCCGCAACACGGAAACCAGGCAAACTACCACGTAAGGGCTAGAGCTTTTTACTTCGGATGTATACGAGGGTGACGAATTGGGTTCCTCGCTGTAACCCGGAGTTAAATGCTCCGAGCCTCACTTAGGATAAAGAGATGTTCGGGACACATGACGTTATTCAAGATTCCGGCAATCAACGGCGATATGGATCCTGAGCGTGGCTCTGAGCGCCGTCCCTTCCCTGGCCCAGGCCACCAACGCGAAACCCGCCACCCCGGTCGAGACCGCCGGTTGCAGGGAAGGTGGTCGAAGATATCGTTGCCCGCGTGAATGACCAGATCATCACCCAATCGGACTACGATCGCGCCGCGGAACAACTGACTGCCGAGGCCGGCCAGCAGGCGATTCCTCCCCGCGAGCTGGAGCAGAAAAAGGCCGATTTGCTGCGTGACTTGATTGACCAGCAGCTCCTGCTTTCCAAGGGCAAGGAGCTGGGAATCACCGGCGAAACTGAGCTGATCAAAAGACTGGACGAGATCAGAAAGCAAAACCATCTCGATTCGATGGAAGACCTGGAGAAGGCTGCGCAGCAGCAAGGTGTCTCCTATGAGGACTTCAAGGCGAACATTCGCAACAGCATCATCACTCAGCAGGTGGTGCGGGACGAGGTGGGGCGAAGAATCAGCATGTCTCCGGCCGAGGTACAGCAATATTTCAAAGCCCACGAGAGCGAGTTTGCCCAGCCGGAGTCAGACACTCTGAACGAGATTTTGATCCCCACCCCGCCGAAGTCGGCCACCGAAGGGCGCAGACGATGCCACAGGTCGCCGCGGCGCAGGCGCAGGCCGAGGCGATGATAACGAAACTCGGCGGCAGGAGCAAAATTCGATGACCTGGCCAAGGCCAATCCCACCGACCCCAACGCCCCAAAGCTCGTCGCCACTGGGGGAGTTTCGCCGGGGAATGCTGGGATCCAAGGAAATTGAAGATAAGGCCTTTGCCCTGAATGCCGGCCAATATACGCAACCGATTCGAACCAAACAGGGGTTCATCATCCTGCAGTCCACCCAGCACAACGCCGGCGGTGACGCCAGCCTCAAGCAAGTGGAGCCGCAGGTGGAAGAGGCTCTTTTCCTCGAGCACATGCAGCCCAAGCTGCGTGAATACCTCACCAAGCTGCGGGAAGAAGCGTCATCCAAATCAAGCCGGGAGCAGTGGATTCGGGTGCCAGTGGGAATGAAATGAAGTTGTCCTACAGCGCCTATACGCCTCCTGCGCCGAAGAAGAAAAAGAAGTTTCAACGCGCTCGCTTCCGCGGCAAGACCGTCTACAGCACCGGTCCAGACGGCATCCGCACCGGCTGCGGCAACCCCAGGCGGTCGGCACGGCTCCAGCTGCGGCTGCGGCCCCAGCAACCGCACCCACCACAGTCGCCAGCACCCCGGCCGCTTCATCCAAGCCTGCCGCGAACACTCAGCAGGCAAGCAACGCGCGTCGAGAAACCGGGCAAGCGAGAGAAGATTCGCTTTGGACAGGCTCCCCGCGAGTCTCTGCCCACCTCCAGGTTGCCAGCGCGGCGCCCCGGATAACACCCCGGCCGTCACCACTCCCGAGGCGCGCGTTGTAAACCCAGACGGCACGATCGCCGGCGCCACACCAGCTGCGCCCGGAACGCAAGACTCGCCTGAGCGCCCGGCCCGTAGTGCACAAGCCCAAGAAGTCGAAGTCCGCGGAGCGGATCGGATGACCAACCGACCGCCGACGAGCTGGCGAGCCAGAAAGTGCAGCAGGCCCCGCTGGATTTGAGCCGATCCTAACGCGAAAAAACCCAAGCAGAAGGGCGAGAAAACCCGCTACTCCGCCAAGCCGAAGGTGGAAGACACCACCCAGCCCTATCTCGGCAAACCGGAGTCGACCCCTCAGGCCGCGCCTGCCGCTAGCCAGCCTGCCTCACCCGCGAAACCGGCTCCGGCTCCTCCGGCCCCAACCCAACCCTAAGGCGAAATGAAAGAGATTTAGCGTTGCGGACTTGGCCAAGTTCGAAAATCAGGCTGTAGTGGCTTTTTTTGCCGTGACTTCCAAGCAATTGCGCAGCCGAAAGGATGGCGGCCAGTACCTGGCTGTCACCCTGTCCGACCGCACCGGCCAGGTCGAATCGCGCATGTGGGAGAATTTCGCCGAGATTGCGGCCGGGTTTGACCAGGGAGACGTGGTCAAGGTTCGCGCCGAGGTATGCCGCTTCAACGGCCGCTTCCAACTCAACCTCGACAAGCTCCGCCGTGCTGCTGCCGACGAGTTCGAGCTGGGCGGACTATGTTCCTCACACCCGCAAAAACGTAGACGAACTGTGGTCGGCGCTGGTCCGTTCCGTCGATAGCTTTTCCGATCTTTCGCTCCAGGCGCTGGTGCGCTCTTTTCTCGACGATCCAGCCATCGCGTCCGCGTTCCGTGAGGCCCCTGCCGCCAAAACCCTCCACCATGCCTGGCTCGGCGGACTGCTTGAGCACGTGGTCTCACTGCTGGGTATCTCCGAATTGGCAGCGCATCACTATCCCGAGATTAACCGCGATCTGCTTTTGACCGGAGTCATCCTGCACGACATCGGCAAGCTGGAGGAGCTGCGCTGGGGCCTCAGTTTCGATTACACCCTCGAGGGACAGCTGGTAGGCCACATCACCCTCGGCATCGCCATGATCGAAAAGAAATTGGCCTCGCTGCCGGACTTTCCCCCCAAGCTGCGTATGCTGGTCGAGCACATGGTTCTGAGTCATCATGGCAAGCTGGAGTTTGGTTCGCCCAAGCTGCCTATGATTCCCGAAGCAATCCTGCTTCATTACCTGGACGATCTGGACGCCAAGATGCACACCATGCGCAGTGAATTTGAGCGTCAGGAAGCGCAAGGGGAGCTGCCGGGCGAGATGACGGATTGGGTGCGCTCGATGGACAGGCCGCTGTTGAACACAGCAACATTTCTCAAATCCAGGGAGTAGAGCATGAACTATCTGCTGAAGACCGAACCCACCGCCTACTCGTTTGCCGATCTGCTGCGAGAAAAGGAAACCGACTGGACCGGGGTGACGAACCCGCAAGCCGTCAAGAATCTTAACGCGATGAAGAAAGGCGACAAGCTGGTCATCTATCACACCGGGGATGAGAAGACAGCGGTGGGTCTGGCCCACGTCAAGTCGGTCGATTTATCGGACCCCAAAGTTCCCCTGGTTCGCATCGCTGCCGGCCCGGCGGTCAAGCGTCCAAAAACCCTGGCGGAAATCAAGCAGCATGCATTGTTTCAGGCGTCTCCGCTGGTCCGGCAATCCAGGCTTTCCGTCGTCCCTCTGGACGATGCCCAATACGACTGGATCCTCCACAACTAACGGCGATGAGTCCTGGAGTTAAAGGGTATTCCACGGAGGATTCGGGAGGGCCGAGGGGCGCACCGCAGATCTCTCCACTACGCTCCCCCGGATTTCCTGTTGACCTTGGTGGCGTTGGTGCACTTCATATGCGCCTTTCCCTTACAGAAAGGCGCACACGCGGCTTCGTCCAGTGCAGCGTGGCAGGAAATCCGGGTACGCTCCGGTCGGGATGACAAGTTTGTTTGGGAACGCTAAGTATCGTTTCCAAGATGAATTGTCATCCCGAGCGAAGCCGAGGGATCTGCGGTGCGCCCCTCGGCCCTCCCGAATCCTCCGTGGGGAAGAGCCCATCCCCAAACCTTGGCCGGACGCACTTCGAACCCCCTCACGTTTGCCGAATCGACTACAATCAAACATTAGGTCTGCTCGCCAATAAAGATGCTACGTTTTTCAACGGCTGGTGAATCACACGGCGAGTGCCTCATCGCCCTTATTTCCGGACTGCCTGCGGGCCTCGACGTCGATGTCGATTTTATCGATCGGGAGCTGTGGCGGCGGCAGCAGGGCTACGGCCGCGGCGGCCGCATGCGCATCGAACAGGACCGCGCCCACATCCTCTCCGGTGTTCGCCACGGCAAAACCATCGGGTCGCCGGTATCCATCCAAATTGAGAACCGTGATTGGAAGAATTGGACCGAGGTCCTTCCCGTGGAAACGGGCGATCCGGCAAAGCACAAAGCCGTAGCCTCACCACGGCCCGGCCATGCCGACCTCGCCGGCGCGCTCAAGTACGATTTTCCCGATGCACGCTATGTGCTGGAGCGGGCTTCCGCGCGCGAGTCGACGGCCCGGGTAGCCGCTGGCGCCATGGCCAAGCTGCTCTTGAAGCCGCTGGGCATTGAGATCAGTAGTCACGTAATTCGCGTGGGCCACGCGGAGCTGCCCTTCCATGCTTCCTGGCAGCAGGTTGCAGCGCTGCGCGAACGCGATGAAATCCTGTTGAACTGCGTCGATCCCGAAGCCGAAGCGAGAATGAAGGCGGAAGTGGATCATGTCCTGCGCACCGGCGACTCGATCGGCGGGGTCTTTGAAGTGGTTGTGCACGGCGCACCTCCGGGTCTTGGCACCTATGCAAACTGGGACGAACGGCTGGATGGACTATTGGCCTGGGCGGTAATGTCGCTGCAGGCTGTGAAGGCGGTGGAAGTGGGCCAGGGGGTTACGGCCGCTGAGTCATTCGGGTCCGCGGTGCACGACCCCATTGGCTACAGTGCGGAGGAGATTGAGGGCGCGCCGACCAGGTTTACCAGGGAGCGCAACAATGCCGGCGGCATCGAGGGCGGCATTTCAAATGGCGAAGATATTATCGTGCGCGGCTATTTGAAACCGATTTCCACCCTGCGCAGGCCGCTTGGTTCTGTCTCCTTCAGCACCCGGGAAGCGACGAAAGCCGCTTACGAGCGTTCCGATGTTTGTGTTGTGCCTGCCGCCGGAGTGGCTGCGGAAGCGATGGTCGCATTCGTCATTGCGAAACTCGCCCTGGAAAAATTTGGCGCCGACTCGGCCCGGAGAACTCTGCAGGAACTACCAGGGATACCTGGAGCAGATCCGCCGATATTGAAGGAAAGTACTCCCTCGCATGGTTTATCCGATTGTTAAGTTCCCCGACCCCGTCCTGCAGCGGCCGTCAGAGCCCGTCACCGCCTTTGACGATGAGCTACGCCGGCTGGTCGACGATATGTTTGAGTCCATGTACGTCGCTCATGGCATCGGCCTGGCGGCTCCGCAGATTGGTATTCCTAAACGTTTGACGGTCATCGATCTCAGCTTTCAGAAGACCCCTGAAGACAAAATTGCTTTGATCAATCCTGAAGTCATCACCAAAGAAGGAAAAATCTTCGAGGAGGAGGGCTGTCTCAGTCTTCCGGACATTCGGGAGAAAGTCGCGCGCGCAGCGAAAGTCAAAATACGCGCTCAGGATTTGCAGGGCAAATGGTTTGAGAGGGAAGCCGACGACCTGCTCGCTCGTGCCTTTCAGCATGAGATCGACCACCTCGACGGGATTCTCTTCATCTTTCGTATCAGCGCGCTCAAGCGTGACTTTGTGCTGCGCAAAATACGCAAACTGCAGCGCGCCGGGGAATGGTAAACGAGCGATGAGGCTCGTCTTTTGCGGCACTCCGCAGTTCGCTATTCCTACCTTGCAAGAGTTGCTGGCCGCCGGTCATACGATCGAGCTGGTGGTAACCCAGCCTGATCGCGTGCGCGGGCGCGATCACGACGCTTCCGCGCCGCCGGTCAAGCTGCTGGCTGCGGAGGCAGGATTGCCGGTGGTGCAGCCGGAAAAAATAAAGACGAATCCTGACCTTCGCGCTCGCCTCGAGGCGATCAAGCCGGACGCCATCATCGTCGTGGCCTACGGCCGCATCATTCCGGAATGGATGTTGAACCTGCCGCGATGGGGCAACCTGAACCTTCACGCCTCGCTGCTTCCCAAATACCGCGGCGCGGCGCCCATCCAGTGGGCGGTGGCCAATGGAGAAACCACGACCGGCGCGACCACCATGCGTCTCGATCCAGGCTTGGATACGGGCGATATCCTGTTGCAGCGTGAATTGTCCATTGGTCCCGACCAGACGGCGGAGGAGCTGTTCCCCCTGCTGGCGAAGAGCGGAGCGAGCCTGATGATCGAGACCCTTGAAGGCCTGGAGGCGGGGACCATCCGGCCGTTTCCACAAGACAATGCCCGAGCGTCCCTGGCGCGGATTCTTGAGCGCGAAGATGCATTGGTCGACTTCGCCCGGTCTGCAGGAGAGATTTACAACCGCTGGCGTGGCTTTCAACCCTGGCCCGGAGCCTACACCTTTTTCCGCGGCAAGAAGCTAACACTGCATCGGTTGATGCCTGCCGGTTCCCTCGACGCTCCGCATGGAGAACTGATGTTGGAACGGGACCGTCTTTTCGTAGCCGCGGGATCGGCGACTCGTCTGGAACTGCTCGAGCTTCAACTCGAAGGGAAGAAGAGAATGCCGGTGGCGGACTTTCTGCGCGGCGCCACTCCCCGTCCACACGAAAGACTGGGCGCGTAGTTTGAGCGTCTCCCCTGCACGAAGAATCGCCTTCGAACTGCTTCTGGAATTGAGGCGGAAGCCGGAATCGCACAGTGATGTGCTGCTTCGTTCGAAACCAGTAGAGGCGCTATCCGGTCTCGACAAAAATCTGGCGACCACGCTGGTTATGGGAGTTTTGCGCTGGCAACTTGTGTTGCAGCAGCGCATTGTTCAGTCGCTGACCAAACCCGGAAATCGCCTGGCCGATCCGGTACAGGTTTCGCTCGAGCTGGGAGCGCTGCAACTTCTACTGCTCGATCGCATTCCCGCGCATGCCGCGATCTTCGAGAGCGTTGAGCTGGTCAAGCAATCGGAAAATTCATACGCCGCGGGAATGGTCAATGCAGTGCTGCGGAAGCTGGCGAAGGGTCAGAAGCTGGATGCCGGCGATGCATTGGCCGCGCACCCTTCCTGGATGGTCGAACGCTGGGTTGCGGCCTTTGGCAATGAGACTGCGGAGGCAATATGCAGATACGACCAACTCCCCCCTCCCACCACGATCCGGCTCGATTCTCCCGGGGACTTGCAGCTGGAGCCAGGTGTTTTTGTGACGCGAGCCCAGCGGCTGGTCGCAGGAGAACCGCCAACGGGAGTACGGATTCAGGATGAGGGATCGCAACTGATCGCCGAGCTGGCTGGCCTTGGCACGCGCATACTGGACTGCTGCGCCGCTCCTGGCGGTAAGACCGCCATCCTGGCCGAGCGCAACCCGGGTGCGTCGATCACAGCTTGTGACATCAACCCTGCCAGGCTCAAGGCTATGCAGAGAAATCTGAAGAGCCCAGCCATTCGTTTCCGCGTCCTCGACGCCACGGAGTTGCCGTTTCACAAGGAGTTTGACTTGGTGCTTTGCGATGCCCCTTGCAGCGGAACAGGAACCCTGGCACGCAACCCCGAAATCAAGCACCGCACGAGCGTCGAGGATTTTCGTCGTCAGCGTGATCGCCAGCTGCGTTTGCTCAGCTCCGCGATGGGCGCTCTCAGCGATGGCGGCAGGCTGGTCTACTCCACCTGCTCACTCGAAGCAGAAGAAAACGAATCAGTGGTGGTTGCAGCGCTGGAAGCGCAGAAGGGTTTTAGGCTTCTTCCCTGGGGAGAGCAAATCCGGGTGCTGGAGCAGGAGGGCACGCTTCACACGGGCACCGCTGAGCGGCTCTTTCCCGGCAGTGCGCCCGATCATTTCCTGCGCATCTTTCCCGGCCTCTATCCAGGAGACGGCTTTTTCGCCGCTTGTCTCACGCGCGACTAGAGTCGAAAAAAACATTTCCAAGACGGGTCCGTAGAACCGCAGATCCCTCGGCTTCGCTCGGGATGACAAAAGGTACGGCGGCGCTTCCAATGGGAGCGGCTCGCTGAGAGCTCGCCTGAAGCGCGGCTGCCAACCCCAGGAACGAAAAGCGTGTCCCGTCCGACGACCAATCTTCATGGAGGCATCGCCGTACCCTTTGTCATCCCGAGCGAAGCCGAGGGATCTGCGGTTCTACGGACCCGTCTTGGAAATGTTTTTTTCGACAGACCTGGAGGAAGCTTCTTACCGCTACTGGGCGACCCGAAACGTCACGATCATGCCCGGTTCGACGCGATGTCCTGCGAGTGGAGTCTGGCTCAACACCGTCCCAGCCGGATCCACCGTATCCGCGGGAGCCATTTCCGACCCCGCCGCATCCGCCGGAGCAGGCGCACTCGAGTAAGTACTCTGCACCGGGCCGACCTTCAACCCTCCATGCACCACCAACGCCGTCGCCGTCGCCAGAGGCATGCCCGTCAACTGCGGCATAACCAGCGCCGGAGTCGGATTGGGCGCCTGGGTACTCACCAGCAGGCTCACGCTGGGCCGATCTACACCACCCGCCCCTTGCTGCGGATTCTGCGCGATGACCGTGCCCGGCTGAGCGCCGCTGTAGGGCATTTGCGCGGTCTCTTCGAATTCCAGGCCCACGCGGCGAACTTCGATCGCCGCCACTCGCTCCTGCTGGCCTACAACCTTGGGAATCGCCACCCGCTGCGGTCCCAGGCTCTCAGTCACGCGCATGCGCCATTCCCGCCGGACGATTGCCCCCGGCAGAGGAGATTGTGCCAGCACCCGTCCCGCAGGCACATCCACACTGTAGTACTTGTTGTCGATGCCCAGGTTCAATCCCATATTGGCCGTCCGGTGCACCGCCTCGGATACCGTGAGCCCCTGCAGATCCGGAACCTTCACTTCTGCCCCATGGATGGCGAAGCGCATGGTCACCACAGCAGAAACCAGCCCCGCCATGGCAAGCGCCAATCCGGCCACCACCAGGCGGAAAAAATTAATCATGACGTCTCGCCATAGGTGATGACGTAATCGATCTTGGCTGCCTTTTCCAGCATCTTCGAAACCGAGCAGTACTTGTTCTTCGACAGCGAAACCGCATCTTCGGCAGCCTTGTTCGAGACAACTCCTCCCATGTGATACGTAAGCTGGATATGGGTGAAGACCCGGGGAGCTTCCTCCGCCTGTTCGGCTTCCGCCGAAACCCGTCAGCGAGGTGAGCGGTTCCCGCTTCTTGCGCAGGATGGAGACCACGTCCACGGAGGTGCAGCCGCACAGAGCCATCAGCACCAACTCCATGGGACTGGCGCCCGCTCGATGTGCGGCGTCCCCATCCATGGTGACGTGATGGCCGCTGTCGGACTCCCCATCGTACTGCTGGTCCTGCTGCCAGGTGACCGTTGCGTGCATACCTGAGTTTATCGAGTTACGCGGGCGCCCGGGCCCTTGGCGACTGCGGGCGACATCACATGGTTAACTGCTTGACCCCGCGATACAGCCCGCGATGCCAAAGCTGTAGGGGGTCCAGGAAACCTGTTCAAAGCCCACAGATTTCATCGTTTGCAGCAATTCCGGAGGCGCAGGGAACCGCTGCACAGAGCTGGGAAGGTAACGGTACGGGTCCGGAAACTCCAGAGATCAGCGAACCTACCGCTGGAAGCACCCGGCGGAAGTAAAGGGCATACAGCTTGCCCATAAGCCCGCCCGGCTCGCTGAAGTCGAGGATGCCCAACTCCCCGCCCGGCTTCAACGTGCGGTAGAACTCCTCCAGGCCGGCCCGGTAGTTGGCCAGGTTACGAAACCCAAACGCCGTAATCAGCAGATCGATCGAATCGGGAAGGCAGAGGAAGATGGAGCGCGTCTGCCTCCACGGCGACGGCTCCCCGGGGGACGAATTTTGCCGCCCCGCGCAGCAGCATCTGGTGGGCGAAGTCGGCGGCCAGCACCGGGCGTCCATTCTTCGGCCGGCGCCGCAGCAGGGCCAGCGTCATATCCCCGGTTCCGCAGCAAAGGTCCAGAATTTGCGCATCGGGCCGGGCCAGCACCTGGCGAAAGCGTGCCGGCCGCCCGGCGCCACCAAACCCGGTCGATATTGCAGGAGAGGACATGGTTCAGCAGATCGTAGCGCGGAGCGATCTGGTCGAACATCGAGCGGACGGCCGCGGCTGCGCTGGCTTCATCCCCGGTCCCCTCGGGTTGAGCTCCAGCGCCGCCACGGTTACTTGCCGCTTTCGGAGAGCCGGCGAATCGACGCGATCGCCGCCAGCACCTCAGCGTCGGTCACATCCTCGGCCACCACAGCATTGCCCAGACCCTGCAGCAGCACGAAGCGCCGCACCCCGGCCCGGTTCTTCTTGTCGCCGGATGCTGCCTGCAACAGCCGTTTGGAGCTGACCGGCGGCAATGGCGGAGGCTGGAAGTAGCGAATCAGGGTCTCGATGCGGCGCGCGTCGGCTTCCGTCACCATGTTGCGCTGCCGGCTGATGTCGAGCGCCGCGATCATGCCCCAGGCGATGGCTTCGCCATGCAGCAGCGCGCGATAACCGCTGGCCGCTTCAATCGCATGGCCCAGGGTGTGGCCGAAATTGAGAAACATGCGCACGCCGAGCTCCCGCTCATCCAGGCACACCACTTCGGCCTTGATCCGGATGGAAGCCGCGACCATCTTCTCGAGCGCTGCCGGGTCGCCCTGGTCAATCGCCTCGCGATGGCTCTCGATGAAGCGAAAAAGCGCCGCATCGCGGATGAGCCCAGCCTTGATGCTTTCATAAATCCCGGCCCGCAGTTCCCGTTGCGGAAGGGTGCGGAGCAGTGCGATATCCGCGATCACCTCCTGCGGAGGGTAGAAACAGCCCACCAGGTTCTTGCCCGTTTGCAGGTTGACGCCGGTCTTGCCGCCCACCGAGGAATCGACCTGGGACAGCAGGGTGGTCGGTACCTGGACGTAGTCGATTCCGCGCATATAAATCGCGCTGACAAACCCGCCTACGTCGCCGGTGACGCCTCCGCCGAAGGCGATGAGCAGCGAGGAACGGTCGGCGCCGGCTTTGGTCATCTCCGTGGTCAGCCGTTCCACCTGGCTCATGCGCTTGTGACGCTCCCCCGCAGGCAAAAAGAGCACGATCGGTTGCTGGGGAGCAAGCGAAGCCTGCACGCGCTGGCCCCACAGGGCCCAGATCTCCGGCGAGGTGAGAAGAAAAATGAGCTTGCGCGGTTTACCGGCGAGCGCCGGCATGCGCTTCGATAAGGAATCCAGGATGCCGCTTCCCACGGAAACGGTGTATTGCCCGAACTTGGTCGTGACGGGGATCTTGCGCACGGCTTAGTCCATCGTATCGCAATCCTCAGGCGTTGGCTGGTGTGCGGAGCCGTTGAGCGCAGCGACGCCGTGGCCGCTACGAGCACCACCAGCACGATGAAGCCGAGCGAGAGCGCGACCGGCACCTCGACCCATTTCGCCAACAGCATCTTGCAGCCGACGAACCCCAGAATCGCGGCCAGCCCGAAGTGAAGAAATTGCAGCCGGTCGAGCAGGCCGGCCAGCAGGAAGTACAACGCCCGCAGTCCCAGGATGGCGCAGATATTTGAGGTGTAAACGACGAAGGGATGGTGGGAGATGGCCAGCACTGCGGGCACGGAATCAATCGCAAATACCAGGTCGACCAGCTCGATGGCGACCACGGCGAAGAGGAAGGTCGCCCTGGGGTTACCCGCCCAGCGCATGGTCCATTGCGTAATCCACCTGGCTGGACGTCGGCGTGGCGCCGGTCTTCTTCTTCCCTCGCAGCAGCCGCAACGCGGCAACCACCAGCAGGGCGCCGAAGACGTACTGAATCCATGCGAATCGCTCCAGCAGCGCGATCCCGGCAAAAATGAACACCCCGCGCATGACGATGGCGCCCACGATTCCCAGCAGCAGCGCCTTTCTTTGCATCTGCGGGCTAAGGCCGAAGGAGCGGAACATCAGCAGGAAGACGAACAGATTATCGATGCTGAGGGAGAGCTCGATCAGGTAGCCGGAGGCAAATTCAAGCGCCCGTCTTGATGGCCCTCGACATGGCCGATCCAAATCCCGAAACACGTGGCGAGGGCCAGCAGAAACAGGACAAAAAGAAAATTGTGGCGGGTTTGGGCGGACGCTTCCCCTCGGCCGAGAACGGCCAGGTCGAGCACAATCAGCACCAGCACGACGGCGTGGAAGCCTATCCAGTATGCGATCGGAGCGCCATCGAGCATTATCCAATGCTAGCCTGCGCCGCTTCCTTTTCCATAAACAAACCGCACGTCCAAGCGCCGCCCTTCCCTTTGTCATCCCGAGCGAAGCCGAGGGATCTGCAGTCCAGCGGACCTCTCGTGAAATGTTTTTCACTAACGCTGGTTGAGCAGCCGGATCGTCTCCAGAAACACATCGCCCACGATGGTAAGGCTCTTCGCGCTCAGCTTATCCATGGTGTCCTGAGGAGTGTGCCAGAACGCATTCTGGTATCCGTAATTGAAATCGATAATGTCGGCGCAAGGCACGCTTGCGCTGCATAAACGGAGTGTGATCATCGCCCACCGCTTGTTGCCGCTGGAAGAAGTAGGACTGGTCGCCAAACTTCGCCGCCGCCTGCCCCACCAGGTCGAGCAGCCACGGGGTCGAACTCAGGTCCCGGTCCACATCCAGATCGCGGTCCCCAATCATATCAGCCAGCAAAAACGCTTTGATGTGTTTCAGAGTCCCGTCCGCTTGCCATTTCTCCGCGAGATGCCGGCTGCCATAGGTCGAATCCGTGTCTGTCCACTCTTTAATCGCCTCTTCGCCGTCAAAGAACACCAGCCACACGCTATATCCATCCAGCTTTTTGCCGCGGAAGCTGTTGGCCAGTTCCAGCAACAACCCCGTGCTCGAGCCGCCATCATTCGCCCCCACGTATCCGGTATCTTTCAGCGGGTAGTTGGTGTCGTAATGGCTGGCCAGGACGATGATGCCATCCTTGCTCCCGGGAAATTTGACGATGTAATTGGTCATCGCCAGCGGCCCCGCGGGCGTGGATGCGGTGAAGCTATCCTTCACCAGGTCATCTTTAGCAAACTGTTTTTCCAGAAAAGCCTGCGCCTTGGCGTGTCCCTTGCTGCCCACCCAACGCGGTCCGGTAGCGACGAACTCCCGGGTGTAGGCGAGGGCACGGTCGCCATCAAAGCGGGGAAGCGGCGCGGCTGGCTGCGCCCTGGCCAGCTCCACACATCAGAGAATCGCAGCAGAAGCGGTGCAGACGCGGCAAGCCTTCATGTCTGCTCTTTGAGCCGGTTTCTCCGCGTCGGGTGGACCATGTAAGCGACCCCGATACTCACCAGGTAGAGCACCAGCATCGGTGCTGCAAAAACGCACATGGTCAGCACATCCGGGGTGGGGGTGATAATCGCGGAGATGATGAAAATCACCAGGATGGCGTAGCGAATATTCTTCCACAGCCACCCTGCGGTCACCAGTGCCGAACAGGGCCAGAAAAAAGACCAGGATCGGGCAACTCAAAGGTGATCCCCAAGCCCAGAATCACGGTCATGAAGAGTTCGGTGTATTCGCCCACCGTCACCATGGGCCTGAACTGAGAGCCGTAGCCAATGAGAAAGGTCAGAGCGCCAGGATAAACGTAGTGATAGCCAAAAAACGCGCCGGCCAGAAACAGACCCGACCGTGGCCGTCATGAAGGGCAGAATGTAGCGTTTCTCCTGCCGGTAAAGGCCAGGAGCGATGAACAACCACACCTGAAACAGGATGAAAGGCGAGGCCATGATGGCGCCCGCATACCAGGCTGATTTTGATGAAGAAATTGAACGGGTCTACCGGGTTCAGATAGACCAGGTGAGGGTCCAGATTGTGCGCCTTGAGCGCCGCGACGATGGGCTTCTCCATGAACGCAGACAGCTTTTCGCGGATAGCTGTAAGCGATGAAGAAAGCGACAATCAGGTAGAGCCCGGAATGAATAATGCGCTTGCGCAGTTCCTCCAGGTGTTCCAGGAGGCTCATGCCCGGCAATTCCGCTCTTTCGGTCACCGCCGTCCGGGCCCGGTCCACAAGGTCAGTCATGATGGGTGACTGCCTGCTCCGGCTCACGCTCGAGGCCGTTGCTCGCCAGTTCCGGGTGGTCACCCGCGACCGCTTTCAGCTCCGCTACTTCCTCATGCACAGGGATCACCCTCGAGGACGGGCTTTCCGTGCTCACCGTCGTTCCGTTGCTCGGCGGCCGGATGGTCAGCGCCTCGGAAGCGGGTTCCGGCGCCGTTGTTGCCGGGGTGACTGGCGGGGCTGCGATCTGCTTTTGGCGATCGGCCACCTCGGCTGCGCGTAACTCTTCCTCGATCTGCATTTTGAACTCATTGCTGGCGCGTCGGAATTCGAGCACCAGCTTGCCCAGTTGCCGCCCGATTTCCGGCAGCTTTTTGGGGCCAAAAATTACCAGCGCCAGTCCGAAAATGAAGATAGTATCGGGCAAACTCATCGCTCTGTCATGATACCTGCCCCGCCAAGAGGCCACAAATCAGCCGGCCAGGCAGATTTCCGCCTCTCAGGATCAACGTTCCAGCGTGACTTTGGGATGTTCGGGGTGTATTACCATAGGGTTTAGACGAAGGTCGTATCCATGAAGACATTCTCCCTTGACGAGGCGCAATCGCTCTTGCCGATCCTGGAATCGCTGCTGCGGCGGGCGATCGATGCCAAGGCGAGTGCCGGTCTGGTCGAAGCAGAATTGCAGATGCTCAGCCAGAACATCTTCCTCTCCGGGGGCATGCTGGTGGATGTCGCTGCGGTGGCGCGTAAGCGCATGGCCCAGCGCGCCGCGGTGCAGCAGGCCCAGGATGCGATCCAGGAAATCGATTCCATCGGCGTCCAGGTAAAGGATCTCGACAAGGGCTTGCTGGATTTCCCCTGCCAGATCGGGGAGCAGATCGTTCTGCTCTGCTGGCAGCTGGGCGAAGCAAAAATCGACTACTGGCATACCGTAGAAGCTGGATTCCAGGGCAGGCAACCCCTCGACGAACGCTTTCAAAAGAGCCGGCCCGAAAGACCCAACTAACAGGCTCCGCAAGCCAAGAGAGACCTCTGCGAGTCGGACGCGTCCGAATCAGAGCAGACTTTAGTCAGGCCGTACAGGCACCAGAGGACGGGCTTTAGAGCTCGTGCGAACTCGAGTTTCCGAAGGCTGACGGCTGCCCCAGATCCCTCCAAGACGCTTAGCTCCGAGTGATGACAATTAGCCTGGAAACTGTACTAGCGTTCCCAATCTAAACTGTCATCTCGAGCGGACGCCGAGAGATCTGCGGTGCGCCCTCGGCCTTACCAAATTCTGGAGTTCTCTGCAGACTCTTAGCCCCTGCAACCACCACCGGGGTAACTAAATTGACCCCTCCGTCTCTCTTACTAACCGCCCCAACCCTCCCCCGGCGGCTGTTAGACTGCAACCGGCCGTCGATGCACGAAAAGCACACCACACACGCCAGTCTTACCCTCCTGCTCGGCACGCTGATCACGGATCGGCAGGGCCGCGTCCAGGGCCGCCTGAAAGACGTCGCCGTGGCCACCGGACCCGCCGCGGGCAACGTCGCCGGACTGCTGCTCAAGACGCGCGAAGGAACCAGGCTGGTCGCGGTGAAGGACGTACTGCCAGACACCGGCCGGAACCCTCGAATTGCGCGAGGATGCCGTGCTTCAACCCCTGCGCGGCGATGAAAACCTGCTTCTCCTGCAGCAGGATGTGCTGGACCGGCAAATCATCGACGTGCACGGCAGAAAGGTGGTGCGGGTCAACGACGTCGACCTGCAGTGGTATCCGCAGAATGGCCGCGAGGGACTGCGGGTCGCCGAGGTTGCCGTCGGGCTGCGTGGCGCCGTACGCAGACTGCTCAAAGGCGTGATGCCCAGGCATACGCTGGCAAACTTCGCCATGCACTTCCGCGCCAGCATCATTCCCTGGGAGTTCGTGGACCTGATCGAGGTGGATCCGGCGCGCCGGGTCAAGCTGAAGATCGAACACGAGCGGCTCGCTCACATGCATCCCTCCGATCTCGCCGACATCCTGGAAGACCTGCCACCTCCGGAACGGGAGGCCATCTTCGTCTCCCTCGATGAGGAGGTAGCGGCCGAAGCTCTGGAGGAAGTGGATCCTCGTCTGCAGAAGTCTTTGCTCGAATCGCTCGATTCCGGCCGCGTCGCCGACATCGTGGAAGAGATGGATCCCGGCGCGGCCGCCGATCTGCTGGCCGAGCTCTCCGACGAGCGTTCAGAGGCAATTCTCGAGGAAATGGAGCCGGAAGAGCGGCAGGAAGTGGAGGACCTGCTCGAATTCCGGGAAGACTCCGCTGCCGGCAGAATGACCACCGATTGTGTTCAGGTGGGCTCCGGCGCCACGGTAGCGGACGCGGTGCGCGCGCTGCGCGAGTTCGATGGAGATCCCGAGGGGATAACCGAGATTTATCTCACCGGCAAAGACGATGTGCTCGAAGGAGTTGTCCCGCTGTCGCGCTTGATTCTGGCGCTGCCGGAAACGCGGGTGGCAGTTCTGGCCGAGCCGCGCATTATCTCTTGTCCATGCTGAAGCCCACCAGGATGAAGTCGCGGAGCTCTTCGACAAGTACAATCTGCATGCGCTCCCGGTGGTGGACAGCGCCAACCGCCTGGTGGGCGTGGTGCAGGCAGACCATGTCATCGCGTTTTTGCGCGCCAAACAATGAACAATTGCTGCTTTGCTGTAGATCAATAACAAATTCAAATTGAAATCCCGACCGCATGCTCAAGCGCTGGCGAATCCGCATACTGCTCTTCCTCGCCGTGCTCGGGCCGGGCTTTATTACCGCCAATATCGATAACGATTCGGGCGGCATTTTCATCTACTCCAATGCCGGAGCCCAGTTCGGCTACACCCTGCTGTGGACCATGATCCCCATCACCGTGGCTTTGCTGGTGGTGCAGGAAATGTGCGCGCGCATGGGCGCCGTCACCGGCAAGGGCCTCAGCGATCTGATCCGCGAAGAGTTCGGGCTGCGCATGACGTTTTTGTTGATGCTGCTGCTGGTGATCGTGAACTTCGGCAACGTCATGGCGGAGTTCGTCGGCATTGCCGGCAGCATGCAGCTCTTCCACGTCAGCAAGTACATCTCCGTGCCGGCCAGCGCCCTGGCGATCTGGTTGCTGGTGGTCAAGGGAGATTACAAGCGCGTGGAAAAGGTCTTTCTGGCGGCGTCGGTTTTCTACATCGCTTACATCGTTACCGGCGTGCTTTCGCAGCCCAGCTGGCACGATGCCATGGTAGCCACAGTCGAGCTGCCGAGGGGCTCCATATGGCACTCTAAAAGTTACATTTACATGATAGTCGGCGTGATCGGCACCACCATTTCGCCCTGGATGCAGTTCTATCTGCAGTCTTCGATCGTGGAGAAGGGGGTGACGGCCAAGAGCTATCGGGCTTCGCGTCTGGACGTCATCATCGGATCGTTCTTCACCAACATCGTGGCCTGGTTCATCGTCGTCGCCTGTGCCGCCACGCTGTTCGCTCACGGGATGGGAGCGATCAAGGAAGCGGCGGACGCGGCGCAGGCCATGAAGCCGCTGGCCGGACGCTATGCCTTTCTGTTGTTCGCTGTCGGGCTTGTTCAATGCTTCGCTGTTTGCCGCGTCCATTCTGCCGCTTTCCACGGCCTACACGGTTTGCGAGGGGCTGGGTCTGCAGTCCGGTCTGGATGGCGGCTTCAAAGATGCGCCGGTCTTCTACTGGCTGTATACCCTTCTGGTGGCGGGCGGAGCCATTGCCGTTCTGTTCGTTCCCAACGCCAAGCTGATCAGCATGGTCATCCTGTCGCAGGTATTGAATGGCGTGCTGCTGCCCCTGGTGATCGTCTTCATGCTGCTGCTGATCAATCGCAAGGACCTGATGGGTGAGTACGTAAACTCCCGCTGGTTCAATGCCGTGGCCTGGCTCACCGCAGCCGTGGTCATCGTCCTGTCATTGGTCATGATGTTGACCGGCGGCTCTGGTTAGCCCAAAGCGGTATCGTCACGTGATCGTGGCCGATGCGCGCCTTGTCTCCGTCAGATCTTTGCACTGAGTCCCGTAGGGACGTCTGAAAATAGCCCAGGACGGTAGTCCTGGGTAATGATAAGCAACCTGAACAGTCCCTGGCGGGACTAGTCAACTTCGGTGCGCCTCTCGGCCTTCCCGAATTTGATACAAAACAAAAAACCGTTAACGGTCAGAGCAGCTTACCCGCTGCCAGGTCGCGGATCAGGATGCGATCGGCAGCCAGAAAGTCATAGCGGGTTAACTCACGCAGTGGGCACCAGCGCAAGTCGTTAAATATCCGGTTCGTCATTTCGCCGGCAAACTGGTGAACGGCGAAAAACTGCAAATCGATCGCACTTCCGCTGCGGTAGGTATGGCGCGTGTGCGCGACCCGAATGCCTATATCCGCGGCAATGCCCAATTCCTCATCGAGCTCGCGCCGCAGGGCTTGTTCCGCGCTTTCGCCGGCCTCTACCTTCCCTCCGGGAAATTCCCACTTCAGGGCCATCGGCTGATCCGGCCGGCGCTGACAAATCAGTACCTTCTGTTCCCGGAGGATCAGTGCGGCGACGACAAGCCGAACTACCTTCACGTCCGTTCTCGGCCGGCTGGGGTTTCTCTGCACGCTCATATGATCTTAGACGTTGCCCCCGCAAGACGGTCTGGTTGCAGCGAACGGACCCTTTCCGGTGTGTCAAAAATCTCCGGATGGATGGCGCCGGCCAGCGCATCGGAGCCCCTGCAAGAGGTTGGGTGCGGGAGTATTCAGGAGCTCGTCGGGAACGCAGTAAACACGGCCCTCGCGCACCGCGCGCAGCGACTGCCACTGCCGTTTCTCGATGACGCGAGCCAGGGGAACGCGGTCTCCGGCGCCGCACCAGGCAAAGATCAGTACATCCGGATCCTGGGCGGCCACTGCGGCCTGCGTCCGTCACCGAGCCGGGATTACCAAGAAAACGTCCGCCGGCCGCCGAAACCAGCTCTGCCACCCAGCTTTGCGAGTGAATAAGCGGTTTGCCCCACTCTTCGCAGTAGACCGCTCGCGCTTCCACCACAGAAGTCTTCGCCTGGGCGGCCGCGACCGCGCGGACCATTTCCTCGACCACCGCCTCGGCCCGCCCCTGCGCGTGGAGGATGTCCCCCAGGAGACGGATGTCCTGATAGATGTCGGCCAGCGAATGGGGCGCCAGGGTGAGAACTGGAACGCCGCACTTCAGGATGGCGGCCAGGGATTCCAGCCGGTAGGGAACGGACGCGAGCACCAGGTCGGGCGATGCAGAGAGGATTTCTTCCGTGTTCGAGGACCACGAATCCGCGATGACTTTCAGATTGCGTTCGCGCAAAGCCGGGACCGCTTGCAGGCAATAACGGGTGCAGGCGACCAGCGAGTCGAGGCAGCCCAAATGATCCAACGTAAGGCTCACGCTTGGCTGCAGTGCCGCCACGCGCAAACTTCGGCCGGAACGCTGGGCAATCATGCCGGCCCGGGTAAAGTGCCTTCCGGGTAGAAGATGGGCCATCCATGCGCGGTTGCTATTTGCAGCAGTGCCGGCGTGGGGTTCACGGGATAAGCCTGGCGCGCGATCTCGAGCATGGCAGCGTCATGAACGGAATTTCCAAACACCACATCGGGAGCCGCCACGCCGGCCTTGATCAGCGATTGGGCTTTGCCCTCGCCGGTGGGCACGTCGACCAATTTGCTCGTAATCACCCCGCCCACCACCTCGGCGCGCGCGGAAATGACCCGGGTCGGGGGGATGCCGAAGCCGCGAACGCCCTCGTCGATCACCCAGTTGTTGGTTGAACTGACCACCCAGATATCGGTTCCACGTTCGGTTAACGACGCAACCAGGGAACGCATTTCGGGAAAGATCTTTTCCGGGAACCGCGAATGAAAAAATGCGGCGGCAGCCCGGCGAATTTCCACTTCGCTCAGCCCATCGTAGATCTGGACCATTTCCCCGCACATAGCGAGCTCCGAGACCTTGCCCGCCAGGTAGAGGCGGTAACGGTTGTCGATCCAATCGCTCGCATTCCGCGAGACGAGGCCCTCTTCGATCGACCAGACCATGAAGTCGTATCCGGAGTCTCCATCCCACAGGGTTCCATCGCAGTCGAAGACGGCTATTGCCGGCTCTCGCGAGAGAACCGAATCGATAAAGTCTTTGGGGGAAAGACAGGTGGGGCTACTGGACTTGCTGCTGGTCAAGCGAGATGGCGCTCCTGGCGGGGCCCAAGGCCCGCTTCTATTGTCTGCGATCTGACACAATTTTGCACTTTCCAGCATGGACCGGGGATGAAATCTATGCGCGGCTGTCTCTCTTGGTTCCTGCGCCGGCCCATTCCGGAGAACGAGAGCGGTCGCAGCGGATAATCGAGCGAGTGGGTGTCAGCAACCAGCCCGGCAGCTTACGCAAGAACGGGAATACCATCCTGCGTCAGTACCTGACCTATTTGCGGGTCGAAAAAGGCCTGCGTCCGCTGACCTGCGAAGCCTATCAACGGGACCTCTCGCTGTTTGCCGAATACCTCGAAGGCACACACGCGCTGCCTATGACCGCTGGGCAGGCCCAGGTGTCCGGGTTTCTTGAGCACCTCCAGAAACACGGGGTGCAGTCGCGCTCGATTGCACGCAAGCTCTCCTGCCTGCGCGGCTTCTACAAGTGGCTGCTGCTGGATAAGCGCATCGCTCACGACCCCACCGTGAACCTCGAATCCCCCTCGTCCTGGAAGGTTTTGCCGAAGGCGCTGGCGCCTTCAGAAGTGGAGCGCATGATGGAGCACGCCGGGATAGCGGCCAATCATCCGCAGGCCGATGCTGTGGCCCTGCGTGATCGCGCCATCGTGGAAGTGCTATACGCGGGCGGAGTGCGCGTCTCCGAGCTCACCGGGCTTGGCGTAGAAGATTTGTCCCTGGCGGAGGGACGCATGCTGGTGCGGGGCAAAGGCGACAAGGAGCGCATCGTGCCGCTGGGGCGCATCGCGGTCGAGGCTCTGGATTCCTATATAACCCGTGGCCGGCCCGAATTGGCGAGCCGCCGCGGAGAAAGCCGGCTCTTTCTCTCCACGCGCGGAGCCGCACTCACCCGGCAATGGATATGGCGGCTGGTGAAGCGATTGGATTCCCGTGCCAGTCCGCACGTGATGCGCCACAGTTGTGCCACGCATATGGTCGAGAACGGGGCCGATCTCAGAACGGTGCAGACTTTGCTGGGGCACGCCGACATCTCAACCACCCAGGTCTACACCCACGTAGCGCTGGGCCGGTTGAAAGCCGTACATCGAGCCCACCATCCCCGGGCCACACGAAGGGGTGGAAATTGAAACCGCAACCCACGCGATTGGCAGAACAATTCCTGGCCATGTTGGCGCATGAGCGGGCCTCGTCTCCGCATACCTTGCGTGCCTATCAGCGCGAAGTCGGCAATTTTGCCGCCTACCTGGTGGAGCAGAGCGGTCCCGCCGTCGAAATGCACAGCGTGGATCATCTGCAGATACGCGGCTATCTCGGCGAACTGTACGACCGCGGATTGGCGAAGGCGTCGGTGGCCAGATCCCTGGCGGCAATCCGGTCGTGGTTTCACTGGATGGCCCGGGGCGGCCACGTTACCAATAATCCTGCGGCGCTGGTGGCGACGCCCAAATTGCCCAAACACTTGCCCCGTGTGCCCTCGATCGAGCAGATGAACCACTTGGTGGAAACTGCCTCTTCGGATCAGGCAGCCGCGTGGCCGGAGCGCGACCGTATGATCTTCGAGCTGCTTTATGGATGCGGGATCCGCAACGCCGAGCTGGTGGGGCTGAACGTTACCGACGTGCAGTGGGCGCAGGAAGTGATCCTGGTCCGGGGCAAGGGGCGGAAGCAACGCTATGTCCCATTAGGAGACGCAGCAGCAGACGCGATCCGCGCGTATCTTCCTTCCCGGTCGGCCAAGCTCGGCGGCAAGTCGACTGATGCGTTGCTGTTGAATCTGCAGATGAAGGGGACCGGGCGGCTGACGACCCGAAGTGTCGGCCGGATCGTCAAGCGAATCTCGCTGGCCAAAGGACTGCCGGCGGAGATCCATCCTCACACCCTGCGTCACGCCTTCGGCACCCACATGCTGGAGGAGGGTGCTGACCTCCGCGCCATCCAGGAACTGTTGGGGCACGAGCGCCTGTCGACCACCCAGCGCTACACCCAGCTAACCGTGGGTCAAGTCACCCAGGTCTACGACCGGACCCACCCGCGGGCAAAGTAAAACCGCAGATCCCAAATTCCGCAACAAGCTCTTGCTCGTACTTAGTCCCGTAGGGACGTCTGAAAGTAGCCCAGGACGATAGTCCTGGGTTAGGAACGCGCCATCGGGCAGTCCCGAAGGGACGGCTGAGAATTCGGACCCGGTGCTCAGCCGTCCCTCGCGGGACTGTCCGGCTTGCTTATCCATGACCCAGGACTATCGTCCTGGGCTACTTTCAGACGTCCCTAAGGGACTAGTGCAGAGTTGTCACGCAGACACTAACGCTCCGCCCATTTTGGCCGGGTGCGGCACAACTGAAGTCGTGCCCTGATGCAAAGCAATAGACTCGTTGCGAGCTGTTTACTAAAGCGCCGCGAGCGCCGTAGCCTCATCCCGATGCAGGGCGGCGTACTTGGTGATCCCCACCATGGTGAAGACCTTCTGAAAGTGAGGCGTCAGCCCAAACGCAGCAATCGTTTGATCCGCCTTGCTGGCTTCCATCAACATCTGGATCACCAACGCAATCCCACTCGAATTGATGTATTCCACCTTGGAAAAATCGATCAGCACGGGACGGCTCTTACCCACGCCCTCATAAGTCCCCAGGACCGTGTCACGCGAACTGCTGGAAATATCGCCCGTGAAGCGAAGAACGGCGACCGGCCGCCCGTTCGGGGCGACAACCTCATCCACTTTAGCCTTCGTCTCCGTCTGCACTTTACTCATTCTCCTTCGCTAGCCTGATGACCAGTCGTACGTAGCTACCTTTTCCGGGGCTTCCCTTAACCCACTCGGCCTCATCCACCAGCGACTGAATCAGGAACATACCCATGCCGCGAGCATCCTCTTCACCGTGCATCTTGCGGTCGATATCCGGCTTGGCGGGTGTCTTGGTGATGCCGGTTCCGGTATCCATAACCTTCACTTCCAGCGCTTCATCGCTGACGGAGAGGATCACGCCGACGCAAAGATTATCATTCAAGTGGTTTCCATGCTCGATGGCGTTGATGCACGCCTCAGCCAGGGCGGTCTTCAGGTCTTCGATGCGATCGTCGGGAAAGCCCATCAGCTTGGCCACGCTGGCAGCCGTGCCCATCGCCACCTTTTCGAAGCCCAGCCGCGATGGGAGTTTTACTTCCACCGCTGTGCCCCTGGTCTCAACCATTTTGCTGTTCCCTCGCTACGGCAGTTTCGCAGTAGCTGTATTCCGAAGTGAAAAAATCTTACGTGGTTTTCCCCCGAAGAAAACCACACCTCGCGATGCTGGCGATGCCTCGTAACTGTGAAACTGCCTTACGCCCGTATGCGCACCAATGCCAGCGCCGTCATGTCGTCTTGCTGCGGCTCTCCCCTGGAAAATTCAGCCAATTGTTGCCACAGGACCTTGAGGATAGCAGTACCATCCTCCGACTTGCACTCCTGAAATGTCGTAAGCAAGCGTTCCGGACCGAACTCATCATCGCCACAGAACACCTCGGTGAGCCCATCGGTGTAGAAAAGCAGGCGCGACCCCGGGGAGAAGGAGAGGGTTTCCGAGTTGTATTGCATCATTGGGACTAGGCCAATGGGCGTGCCACTGGCCCCAATCTCATGCACCGTCGTGTCACCGGAGAGCAGAAAACCAGGGTTGTGGCCGGCATTCACCACCTCGACCGTGTGCGTCCTGGGATCCAGTTTCAGGAAGATCGCGGTCACGTAACGGCGGCGGGCCTCCTGCCCCTCGCCGTAGTGGTGCTGGTTCATGCGTCCGGCCAGCTCGGCCAACGGCAGCCCGGCCAGCGCCATGGCGCGGAACGCCGAACGAAACGAGGTGGCGACAATGGCGGAGGCCAGGCCCTTGCCTGCCACATCGGCCACCACCATAATCTCGGTTCCATCCGGGAGATTGACGATGTCTACATAGTCACCGCCCACCTCATAACAGGTGCTCGACCGCACCGCCACGGAATAGCCCGAAATCTCCGTCATTTGCTGAGGTAGCAGGCTGCGCTGGATTTCGCGCGCCGCGTCCAGATCCTGTTGCACGCGTGCCCATTCGACCGCCCGCCGGTGGTATTCGGCGTTCTCGACCGCCACCCCGGCCTGCAATACCAGCCCTTCCAAAAAGTCCTGCTCGTAGAGGGTTAGCGATTTGCCCGGACCCGGGTCCACCACGAGTTCCGTGAGTTGCACGCCGTCTTTGCTCAGCAGGGCAAAGCGAGGGCAGCTATCCCACGGCTCCGGCGGCATCTGCCCCACGGTCAGAGGAGGATGAGTGATATGAGCGCCGGCCATTTCCAGCTCCCGCACCACGATCCGCATCACGGATTGCAGGACCTCCACCGATTCCACCGCTGCATGTACCTGCCGCGAAACCTCCAGCAATGCCTGCAGCCGGGCAACCTGTTGTTGCAGGTCAATGACGTCAGCGTGGCTGGCAAGGGACGAGGAGCCTGGGTAGGAGGACGTAGACATTCGGTTGCCGCGCGCTTTCTCTGGATTCAGGGGCTGACGGATATACTACAAGAGGCAGATACGGTCTATTTATGGAAACTAAAGTAGCGGTTCCGGTGCAAGCGAAGTTTTCCGAAGAGGTAGCAGAGTGGATTGAGGCTTTCGACGAGCTGGTGGTCGGCGAGGGTCATGAACAGGGCGCGGAGCTGATTGCCGCATTGCGGCAGCGCGCGCGCGAAGCCGGCATTTCCACCCCCGCCGCGCTCACCACACCCTACCTGAATACCATTCCCAAACATGAAGAAGTCCCCTACCCTGGGGACCGCAAACTCGAAGAGCGGCTGGAAGCCCTGATCCGCTGGAATGCGATGGCCATGGTGCATGGTCAGAACAAGAAGGATGCGGGCATCGGCGGCCACCTCTCGACCTATTCCTCGCTGGCCACTCTGCTCGAGGTGGGTTACGAGCATTTCTTCCATGCCACCTACGGGGACCAGCCGGGTGACTTTATCTACTTTCAAGGACATGCTTCTCCCGGGGTCTATGCCCGCGCCTACCTCGAAGGCCGGTTTGACGACGAGCGGTTGCTAAATTTTCGCCACGAATTGCGGGGTAAACCGGGATTGTCGTCCTATCCCCATCCCTGGCTGATGCCGGACTTCTGGCGCTTTCCCACGGTCTCCATGGGCATCGGGCCGCTCAACGCGATCTACCAGGCGCGCTTCATGCGCTATCTCGAGAACCGCAACCTCATCCAGAAAACCGACCGCAAGATCTGGGCATTTGTCGGTGACGGCGAGACCGACGAGGTCGACACCCTGGGCGCGACCACCGTCGCCTCCCGCGAAAAGCTCGACAACCTGATCTTTGTCGTCAACTGCAACCTGCAGCGTCTGGATGGCCCGGTCCGCGGCAACAAGCGCATCATCGATGAGCTGGAAGGTCTTTTCCGCGGCGCCGGCTGGCACGTCATAAAGGTCGTGTGGGGCAGTGATTGGGATGAGCTCTTCGAGCGTGACTCTTCCGGCCTGCTTCTCAAGCGAATGGAAGAGTGTGTCGACGGTGACTACCAATCGTTCAAGGCGAAAGGTGGCGCGTACCTGCGGCAGGAGTTTTTCGGCAAGTATCCTGAGTTGCTCGAACTGGTGAGCGACAAGACCGACGAGCAGCTGGAAAACCTGCATCGCGGCGGCCACGATCGGGTAAAGATCTACAACGCCTACCGCAGGGCCATCAATCATCGTGGTTCGCCCACCGTCATTCTCGCCAAGACGGTCAAAGGCTACGGCCTGGGTGCTAACCAGGCACGCAACGCCTCTCACCAGGAAAAGAAACTCACCGATAGCGGCCTGGCCCAGTTTGTAAAGCGCTTCAAGATCCCTGTTCCCGAACAGCAGGCGAAACTCGGTAAGCCTTATCGGCCTGCGCCCGACAGTCCCGAAATTGTTTATCTACAAGAGCGCCGCCGCGCTCTGGGCGGCTATTTGCCGCATCGCGAGGTGCCTAAGCTGGATTTCAAGGCTCCCAAGCTTAAGGAATTCGCCGAGTGGACGTCCGGCTCCAAGGGGCGGGCGGTTTCGACCACCATGGGGTTTGTCAGCATCCTGCGCCACCTGTTGAAAGATCCGGCGATTGGCAAGCTGATCGTGCCCATCGTGCCTGACGAAGCCCGGACCTTTGGTCTGGAATCGGCCATTCGCCAAGTGGCCATTTACGCCAGCGAAGGTCAGAAGTACACCCCGCACGACAGCGACATCCTGCTCTACTATCGCGAAGAACAGGATGGCCAGATTCTGGAGGAGGGCATCACCGAAGCCGGCTCGATGGCTTCCTTCACTGCGGCCGGCACTGCCTACTCCAACTACCGCATACCCATGGTCCCGTTCTACATGTACTACTCGATGTTTGGCTTCCAGCGGGTAGGCGACATGATCTGGGCCTTTGCCGATTCGCGTGGAAAGGGTTTCCTCATGGGGGGAACCGCCGGGCGCACCACCATGCTGGGAGAAGGGCTGCAGCATCAGGACGGGCACAGCCACGTGCTGGCCAGCACCGTTCCCACCTGTCTCAGTTACGATCCGGCCTACGTGTACGAGCTGGCCGTGATCGTCCAGGACGGCATTCGCCGCATGTACCAGGAAAACGAGCCCATCTTCTACTACATCACTATGTACAACGAGGACTACGCCATGCCTGCGATGCCCGAAGGGGCTCGCGAGGGCATCGTGCGCGGGATCTATCGCTTCCAGCCGGCGCCGGCGGGCAAGGCTGCAGCGCAGCTCTTTGGCAGCGGGCCTATCCTGAATGAGGTAGTCCGTGCGCAAGGCATTCTGGCCGAGAAGTATGGAGTTCAGACCGATGTCTGGAGCGTTACCAGCTACAACGAGCTAAGGCGTGAGGCGCTCGGCGTGGACCGCTGGAATCGGCTGCACCCAACCCAGCCGGAGAAGATCCCTTACATTCTTCAGGCGCTCCAGGGCACTGAGGGTCCGATCATCGCGGCCAGCGACTACATGAAGGTAGTGCCCGATCAGCTTTCGCCCTGGCTCTCGACCCGGCTGGTATCGCTAGGCACGGATGGCTTTGGCCGGAGTGATAACCGTGAATATCTGCGCCGCCATTTCGAGGTGAACGCGGAGTCGGTTGTGGCCGCAACGCTTTCTAAGTTGGCGCGCGAAGGCAAATTCGATCAGGCGCGCGCCCAGCAAGCGTTCGCGGAACTAGCCGTCGACACCGAAACGGCCGACCCCGCCTACTTGTAGTGGCTGCTTTCTGCTCCAGGCCGGTTTCCAACCGCTGCCGCTGAAGGGGGACTGCTCTCTGCGTCCCCACCACAGCCACATCAGCAGGGCGAAGATTACGATCAGGCCCAGAACCAGGATGCTGCCCTCGGGACCGGTGGCCCCGCCGCTCCACAACCGTGCGCCGGTGGGGTGTTCCCCGAATAAGTGACCTTGCGTGACTAACCCACTGTCAGACGTTCCGTAGAAGTACGATTCTGCCCAATCCCAGCCGGCGTGAAAACCGAGTGCCCACCAGAGTGATCCCGTGTACCAAAGACTGAGGCAAAAGATCAGGCCGATGCCTGCTGCCGAAAATAGCCCGATGGGCGTCTCCCCGGAATTCGTTCCGTGGGAAAACCCAAACAGCATGGAAAGTAACAACGCTCCCCACCAGAACCCGATGCCGCGGGTCAGTGTGTATTGCAGATAACCGCGGAGCGTCGACTCCTCGAACGCCGCGACAATTACGAAAAATACACCCCAGGCGAGGGCATACTTCAGGATCGCGCCGCCGTGCAGCATCTGGCCGTCAAAGGCCAGCAGCCCGGCCTTCCACAAAACCACCAGGAATAAGGAAAGCGCAACAAATCCCAAAACCAATCCGGAAAAGAAGCGTACCGCTCTGGCCTTCCCTTGAAAGCCGTATGCCAGCACCCGGCGGCGCTCGATGAACGCCATGATGCTAGTGGCCAGAATAGAAGGGAGGAATTGCACGAATTCCAATATCATCGCCACCCGCAAGGGCATGACTGTCATGTGGCGAGCCTCACGAAGAGTAGCTCGGAACACCATACTCAAGAGAAATGAGAAGACAACATAGAGCACAACAAAAAGCAGCACACCCCATCCCGCCCGGATGCCCTCGTCGCCAAAAAACACCCAGTGGACCCCACGCTTCGACGGCGGCGGAACTGACTCCTCGGCTATAAGTATTTCTTCGTCCAAGTTGCCTCCTGGAAGCTGCCCCATCATATTACGCAGACTCGAACGCGGCGAACAACGCTGTATATTTCCGCCCTTCACAGAAGGTAGAGCCGCACATCCCTCGGCTTCGCTCGGGATGACAAAGGGAAGAGCGACGCTTTCATGGAGAGTAGTTGCCGGACAGAAGGCGTCGGCTCAGCGGCCGCTCTCCATGAAAAACGCCACCCTCCCCTTTGTCATCCCGAGCGAAGCCGAGGGATCTGCGGCTCTACGGACCCGTCCTGGAAATGTTTTCGGTTTCAACCGCCCTTCGGGACTTTTCAGATTCGACGGCGCCCCTCCATCCCTCAATAGGATCCCGCAATCCCACCCGTACCATGTTCTCTGACCCATTGCTGTGCGTGCTGCACCTCAGGCAAACCAGGGTCAGCCGTCTTCCACGCGCTAAGGAACTCCTTATAAGCCACAGTGGTTGCGACCGTATCGCCGGCCTTCTCCTCCGCCTGGGCGATTCCATACAGCGCAAAACCTGACTTAGGACGCTCCACCAGCGCCTGCTGGAATGCCGTCTTCGCATCCGCCCACTTACCAGCCGTCATCATCGCCGCCGCCTCGCTTTCCGCCACCGGCCGAATATAGAAAGGAGGCTCGTGGTACCCGAGCTCCTTTTCTTCCCGGCGCGCACTGGCAAACAGCTTCTCTGCTTCGGGAACATTATTCCCCGTGGCCAGCATGGAGGCGCGCAGCTCAAGCGACATAATCGAAAGCATCTTAAGCAGCGGCTGCGCCAGAGGATCGGGAGACATGCTTTGGTTTCCGGTTGGTGCAGGGTTCTTCTTCTCCTTCGCTTCCTGGTCCTTTATCTCTTGCGACATTCGCCACAAACTCGAATCCAGCAACACCGAGTGGCGCTCGGCCACATCGGGTTCATGAGCCTCCACGGATTGCATTCCCAACGCAAACTGAGAAAGACCACCGGCAAGGAACTCCATATGAGGCATGGTCTGAGAGAGGTTCGCGCCATTCACCAGCTGAAGCACACTCGCCCAATCCGCGGTGCGCAGAGCGACTGGCAGCGCGGGATTGAGGCGGGCAATGGCATCGCGCGGCGACCAGGGGTAGAGCGTGTTTTCCAGATGGCCGCGGGCGGCCCCAAGTTTGGCCGAAACCTGACCCGCTTCCTGCAACTGCCCCGCCTCCAGCAGATTGGCGATGGAATACATCAGGTTGTGGACATAATTCCAGTCATTGTCGACCGCAACCTTCTGTCCACGCATGTAGCCTTCATCGGCCACAGCAGATGCATCAAACGAGGTCTGAGCGTGTGCATAATCTCCGGTGCGGTAAAAGATGTGGCCTGGCATGTGGACCATGTGTCCGGACGCAGGCGCCAGCGAGCCCAGGATCTCTGCGCTATGCAGAGCTTGTTCCGGGTGCGGGCCGGCTTCGACCGCGTGGATCCAGAGATGGTTCGCGGCAGAGTTCTCCGGTTCCTCCTTCAGAACACCCTGCAGGATTTCGAGCTGCTCCTTCTTGCCTTTGCGCGGTTCTCCCGCGTCATCAAAACCATCGTCCACCGCTTCGGCGAGGGCGATACGGGCGTTCGTATCGCTGGGATTCTCTTTCACCAGGGTGCGCAGAATTTCGATTTCCTTATCGAATTTAGCCTTGTCTTCGGAGCCCGCCTCGCGAATAGCTGCCTCGTGCGCCTCGGTGGCCTGAATGTAGAGCCTCTCGCGTGCGCTCGCGTGGGCCTCAAGGGCTACGGCCTTGGCCAGGGAGGCGTCCGCGTAAGTCTTGGTGACACTATGGTTAAAGATTTCCGACTGGTAAAGACCCCAATAGCACATGGCGCAATTGGCGTCGGCCCGGATGGATTCCTCAAAGGCGCGATCGGCCTCGTAGTCCCAAAAATCGTAAAGCAGGTTGTAGCCCCGCTCGAACCACATCTGGGCCGCGGCATTGGCAGTGATAGGAAATCGCACATTGCCTATGCCATCAATGTGTTGCGGCGCCGGTAGCTGCTCCGGGGGCACCGGATCTCCGGTGTCCGGCACATGGCCATCCTCATCTGCCCAAGGGCGGCTGCGCCCTGCAGCAGCATCACCGCCGACAAGAAAAGTAGTTTGCGCATAGGGATCTTCAGACCTTCCGCCCGCCGGGTATTCTGCACCAAATAGCCAGTGTGAACTAAACTAGAGTAGTAAGGGTAGCCCCAGGGGCAGCAAAGGAATTATCCATTGATCGCAAGCACTTTGACCAAGATTTTCGGAACCAGCAACGAGCGCGTGATCAAGCGGATGGCGCCCATGGTCGAACAGACCGGGTCTCTCGAGCCTGCCATGAAGGCTCTTTCGGACGAAGAGCTGCGCGCCAAGACCCTGGAATTCCGCGCCCGCATCGCCGCCCACCTGGAGGGCATCGACGACGCCGAAGAACGGGTTGCGGAAGAGAAGGTAGTGCTGAACGAGATTCTGCCCGAAGCCTTTGCCGTGGTGCGCGAGGCTGGCCGGCGAGTACTCCAGATGCGGCATTTTGACGTGCAGTTGATCGGCGGCATGGTGCTGCACCAGGGCAAGATCGCCGAAATGAAAACCGGCGAAGGCAAGACCCTGGTCGCAACCCTGCCCTGCTACCTGAATGCGCTGGCAGGTCACGGCGTGCATGTGGTTACCGTCAACGACTACCTGGCCAAACGCGACGCCGAGTGGATGGGCAAGATCTACGAGTTCCTCGGGCTGACCGTTGGCGTGATCGTGCACGATCTCGACGACGCCCAGCGCCGCGCCGCGTACGGGTCCGACATCACGTACGGAACCAACAACGAGTTTGGTTTCGATTACCTGCGCGACAACATGAAGTTCGACAACGCCGACTGCGTGCAGCGTGGGCACTACTTCGCGATCGTCGACGAGGTCGACTCGATCCTGATCGACGAAGCCCGCACCCCGTTGATCATCAGCGGCCCTACCGACCAGACGACCGACAAATATGCCCGCGTGAACCGCATCCTCCCGTCGCTGGAGCAAGGCGAAGAGATCGAACGCGGAGAAGAGAAGATCCTCACCGGCGACTACGTGGTCGATGAGAAGCACAAGACCATCAGCGTGACGGATGAAGGATGGGAGAAGATCGAGCAGTTGCTGGGCATTGGCAACATCGCCGACCCGGAAAACTGGGATCTGAAGCATCACGTAGAGGTCGCGATCAAAGCCCATTCGCTTTACCGCCGCGATGTGCAATACGTCGTCAAGGATGGCGAAGTCATCATCGTCGACGAGTTCACCGGCCGTCTCATGCCTGGCCGCCGCTGGAGCGATGGATTGCACCAGGCGATCGAGGCCAAGGAGGCGGTGAACATTCGCCGCGAAGACCAGACGCTGGCCACCATCACTTTCCAGAACTACTTTCGCCTCTACAAAAAGCTCTCCGGCATGACGGGAACGGCGGAAACGGAGGCCACAGAATTCGAGAATATTTACAAGCTCGAGATCGTGGTCATTCCCACCAACAAGCCGATGCGCCGTCAGGAAAATCCGGACGTGGTGTTCCGCACCGCCAAAGAAAAATACCTTGCCGTAGCCGACGAGATTGCGCGCCTCCACGAGCAGAAGCAGCCGGTGCTGGTGGGTACTACTTCGATTGAGAAGTCGGAACTGCTCTCTTCGATCCTGCAGCGCAAGGGCGTAAAGCATGTGGTGCTCAACGCCAAGTTTCACGAGCGCGAAGCGGAGATTGTGGCCCAGGCCGGGCGGCTGGGCATGGTCACCATTGCCACCAACATGGCCGGCCGCGGCACCGATATCGTGCTCGGCGGTAACTCGGAATTTGCCGCCAAGCAGGAACTGTTGAAGAAGGGGCTGGCGCAAGCGGTGAACGCCGCCCAGGGAGCCATCAATCCCATGGCTGGCCCGGCATGGTGCGCTTTTATTACCAGGGGCAGGAATTCGAAACCAGGCAGGAGACCTGGGACAAGGCCTTCGCTCAGTACGCCGCTGCTGCCGGCACTGAGCACGATGAAGTGATTGACGCCGGCGGCCTGCACATCGTGGGCACGGAACGGCACGAGTCACGGCGCATCGACAACCAGCTGCGTGGACGCGCCGGCCGCCAGGGCGATCCGGGCGCCTCGCGCTTCTATCTTTCGCTCGAAGACGACCTGATGCGCATCTTCGCCAAGGAGTGGGTCTCGAACCTCCTCCAGCGGCTGGGCATGGAAGAAGGGGTGCCGATCGAGTCGCGCATGATCAGCAGCCGCATCGAGGCCGCGCAGAAGGCGGTCGAAGGCGCAGAACTTCGAGGCCCGCAAGCACCTGCTTGAATATGACGACGTAATGAACAAGCAGCGCACGGCGGTGTATGGCTTGCGCCAGCAGCTGCTCGAAGGGCTCGATCAAAAAGAACTGATTCTCGAAGACTACTTTCGCCAATCTTCTGAGCGCGATTATGGATACGCACGCGCCGGAGGCGATGCATCCCGACCAGTGGGACATGAACGGACTCAAGGGACAGCTGGCAGGCCAGTTTGGCATCGATCTCGAGAAGGAAGGCATTGATGTCAACACCCTCGACCGGCACGAACTGGGCGAAGCAATCTTCGAGCGGCTAAAAGAAAAGTACGAAATGAAGGAAGCCATCCTGGGCAGCCACAACATGCGCCTGCATGAACGGATGGTCATGCTCAGTGTTCTCGACGGTCTATGGAAAGATCACCTGCTGAGCATGGACCACCTCAAGGAAGGCATTGGTCTGCGTGGATACGGACAGCAGGATCCGTTGGTGGCGTACAAGAAAGAGTCCTTCGACATGTTTGAAGCCATGATGGGACGCTTTCAGGAAGACACGGTTCGCTACCTGTTCCTGATGCAGATTGTCGGACCCGATGGCCAGCCGATTACTGAATTGCCCCGTCGCCAGGCCCCGGAAATTACCAGCCAATCCGTTCCCGAGCCGCCCCCGCGCTACCCCAGGGCGGTCCGATGACGATCGAAGGCAATGGTGCCCACGCCGCGCCCGCTCCGCCGCCCTCGCGGCCCCCGTCGGTGCCAGTGCCCGGTGCGCGCGCCTTCGACAACCATCGACGCTCTGGAGCAGGAATTTCAGCGCAAGAAGAAACGCGAGCTGGAGCAAGCGAGGATGACCGGCGCGAATGGAAGTTCCGACGCACCCGCGCAGCGCCGATCCGGAGACAAGGTAGGCCGAAACGATCTCTGCCCCTGTGGCTCAGGCAAAAAATACAAAAAATGCCACGGAGCCGAAGGTTAGACCCCAGCCCTGAACATGCTTTTTGCTTTGTATCAGGGCACGACTTTAGTCGTGCCGCTACCCGGCCAAACTGCAAAATCTGCACGAGACTCGAATGGAAGAGCGAGCAGGGGCTAAAGAGTCTGCGTTCTAACTCCAGAATTTGGGAAGCCCGAAGGGCGCACCGTAGATCCCTCCGCTACGCTCCGGTCGGGATGACAATTCATCTTGGAAACGATACTTAGCGCTCCCAGACAAAATTGTCATCCCGACCGGAGCGTAGCGGAGGGATCTGCGGTGCGCCCTTCGGGCTTCCCAAATTCTGGAGTTAAATGGCAGAGTTTTCACGCAGACTCTAAAACGTCCCTTCGCGACTCTGGTAAATCCCCCTACAAACCCTCTTACCGAAAACTCTCCGGAATCTCCTCAAACGTGAAATTCGTCGCCACCGACCCCGTCTCATCCCGCCACAACTCGAAAATGCGACCGTAACTGAGCGTGATGAACTGGCTCTCACTGATCCCCAGCTTTCCCGCCGTCGCGTCGATCCACTCACCCGGGCCCTCGAGCTCCGCATAAACCCCGAGTGGCGTCTCGTCCAGAACGCAATGGCCCTCACGATCCGCCCATTCCGTGCGCCATTTCTCATACACAAACACGGGATTGAACCCAAGCGCCTCGAAGATCTTCCCCAGTACCGGGCCTTCATCCACCACGGTCTCGGTCTCTACCCGATTCTTATGCGGCCCCTCTTCGGTTAAGCCGCTGGGCACACTCTTATGCGTAACCACCCATTTGCTTCCGTATTGCCGAATGCGCAATATCTGCCGCGAATTGCGCAGCTTGCGATCGGGCGTGTCATACAGCGTGTTTCGCTCCAGCGTGCGGGCGGTGACACGCGTGAAGGCGAGCGACGCCAACTTCTGCTCCAGGGCATCGCGGTCCGCCACGCGGATCTTTACTTCCGTTTCCATGGCCTGCATAGGCCGGAGTCTATACCAGCCGGCGCCTCATGGGAAAATGAGACTGGTGATCTCCAAAAAAACATTAAGATTGGTGGTCGATGCCCAGGCCATCGATTCGCCGCTGTCGATGGCGTCCTTGTCCCAGGGGGCAGAGCTGCTCCGCAGCGGAGGCACCGTAGCCTTCCCCACCGAGACCGTCTATGGATTGGGAGCAAATGCTCTCAACCAGGCAGCGGTCCAAGCCATCTTCGAGGCCAAGCAGAGACCGGCGTGGGATCCTGTGATCGTCCACATCGTCAACCAGGAGCAACTGGCGATGGTGGCGGTCGACATTCCGCGCATTGGCCGCTTGCTGATGGAAGCATTCTGGCCCGGGCCCCTGACTTTATTGTTGCCCAAGGGCCCACGCGTGCCCGCTGTGGTGACTGCGGGTCGTCCCCGGGTCGGAGTAAGGATGCCGCGTCACCCGGTCGCCCGCAGGCTGATCGAACTCGCCGGAGTACCGGTGGCCGCGCCCAGCGCGAATTCCTTCGGCAGAACGAGCCCGACTCGCGCCGAGTTTGTCCTGGAGGATCTCGATGGGCGAATCGATGCCGTCATCGACTCCGGCGATTCCACTCTGGGGCTTGAATCAACCGTGGTTGACGTCTGCGAGGAACCGCCTATTCTCTACCGCCCGGGCATGGTTACCTTCGAACAGATACAGTCTTTGTGCCATGGATTGGTCGCGTATCACCCACCGCAAGATGGCGCTTCCGGACCCCAGGCTTCCCCGGGTGTAGGACTGAAACACTACTCCCCCCGCGCACGGCTCGTGCTGCTGGAGAGCGCTGATCGTGAAGAGTTACTGCGCCTCGCCGCGGAGCTGCACCACGCAGGCGAAACGGTTGGCGTCATGTTACCAACCGCTGTCGCCAGCGAAGGGCCCTACCTGGTTTACCACTGGGGCGATCTGGCGGATCAGGAGACACTCGCCCGCCGCTTGTTTGCAGGGCTGCGCGAGTTGGATGGTGCCGGAGCAACCGTCATTATTTGCCCACTGCCGCGAGACCTTGGTCTTGGCGTTGCCCTACGGGACAGACTGCTCAAGGCCGCCCGTTGACCTGTTCCATTTCCGTGGCCTTGTACAGGTATTTGATTACGGATTTGTAAATGAGCGTGCGCGCACTGCCGTGTTGCCGCACCTTGATCGCATTGCGGTCATACCACTCGATGACACCTTCGATGCGCTCCCCATCTTCCAATAGGAAAATCATCACGGTTCGGCTCTGAATCTGTTTTTGAAAGTAAAAAGCTTCGGCGTGAGAATGCTCCGCGTGTCCTGCGGCGGAGTCCCATCGATGGTGGTTAGTAAAAACTGGGGATAGAGTGGACACGCGGGCGGGGTAAGGGCTCGTACCCGCAGGGAGACGCGGCCGAATGAGTTTGCGCGGACCCGCGGGGCTTATGGAAGGCAAAGCCGACGGAACCGCTCCATCAACTTTGGTCTTCGCCTTAGCCTCTCGCGCGTCATCGACACGACGAACCGGAATGGCGGAAGAGTCGGGCATGGTCTTTTGAGTTCTGGGAATATGATGCAGAATGCGCCGTTAGGGTTTAACTGTCAAAAAGCGGCAGCAAATGGCGCATGGTTACTGACGTGACATGCCCACGGTGAACGAATCAAGCGCCAGAGAGCGCAGTAGATTACGCCGCATCCCTTGCTCCACCTGGTCCAGTCCGCGCACAGCCCCTTCGATCCAGGCCACATCAATCGTTTGCGACACCCGCGTCAGTTCCGTTGTCAGGTCGATGTTGCGAATCAGGTGGCCGGTTCCCGCGCGCAGCAGCAGCAGGTCTTCGAGCAGGCTGGCGAAGGCGTGCAGAAGAGCGCTGGTTTTTTGCTGCCCTTCGGCGCCGGCGCGGTAAGTCTCTGTTACGCGGAACAGAGCTCCGTAATCAGCATCCTGCGAGGCCTGTTCGCTGGTGGCGTTGGCGAGGATCACCAGCGCGTCCTGGCGGCTCGCCAGATATGCTTCGAGATCGAAGCCGAGTGCCCGGCCGATGGCGCCTTCCGCCAATCGTGCCACCAATGCGCGTTGCTTCGGTTTCCAATCTTTGCGTTGTTCGGCAAGCACAGCTTCAATCTGTTCCGGTGGCAGCGCGCCTAGCCGAAAGATACTCGAGCGAGATCGAATGGTCGGCAGAAGCTCACCGGGATTTTCTGCCAGCAGCAAAATGTGCGCGTAGGCGGGTGGTTCCTCAAGAATTTTGAGCAGGGAATTGGCAGCCTCTTTCATGAAGGCTGTGCTGGTAAAGATGTACACTGCGCGGGGCGCATCGGCAGGCAGCCGGTAAATCCGCTGCACCACGCTCCGTACCTGGCCCAGCTTGATCAGTAACTGCGGCGGGTCGGGAGGAATAACCACCACATCGGGATGCGTTTGGATAAGGATGCGGGTGTCTTTCTTATCCACCTCACGCAATTCTTCCCGCGCCGCAATGGCTTCGTTCACCCGCTCGTCCAGGGGCAGAGAAAGCGCGATGCGCGTGCAATTGCTGCAAACTCCGCAGAAATCAGGCAGGCCGTCGGTAACCGGTTGTTGCAGACATGCCATGGTCTGCGCCAGCATGAGGGCCAGCGTATATTTGCCCGCGCCCCGCGGACCGGCGAGGATGAGTGCGGGAGGCATGCGTGCTCCCGCGATCGCTTCCCGCAGGTGCCGGACGGTCGCCTCATTTCCTACAAATTGATCGAAGCCCACATAAACGAGACTAGCAAAGAAACGGCAGGTCCCCATGCTGCTCTCCATGGAAAACCCACCCTCCCCTTTGTCATCCCGACCGGAGCGTAGCGGAGCGGAGGGATCTGCGGTTCCGCGGACCCTTCTTGGAAATGTTTTTCCCCTCGCTGTTTCACCGCGGCTCAGGAACAAACATCATGGGGTATTTCGGCCGCAGCGTAATCTTGGGCTGCACTTCGACCATCTGTCCGGGGACAAACCGTAGCCGCCATCTTCGTGCGATCGTGGCCAGCATCAACACCCCTTCCATCCAGGCAAACGCCTCCCCGATACATTGCCGCCCACCCCCGCCGAAGGGAAAATACACGAACCGCGGCCGCCCCGCCTTATTTTCTGGCAGAAAGCGATCAGGATCGAAGCGCAAAGGGTCGGGAAAATATTCCTCGCTGCGCTGAATGATGTATTGGCTGAAGAAAAAATAGCTGCCTGCGGGAAAGCGGTAAGGGCCGAGTTCGATGTCGGCGATCGACTGCCTGCCCATGGCCCAAGCAGGCGGGTACAGGCGCATGGATTCCGCAAACACCATCTCCGTATACCGAAGCCGGGGCAGATCCTCAAGCGTTGGCAACTGCGCGGAGCCCAGCACAGCGTCGACCTCCGCGTGCAACCGGGCCTCCGCTTGAGGGTTTTGGGAGAGCAGGTACCACGTCCACGTGAGCGCGTTTGCAACCGTCTCGTAGCCGGCCAGAAAGATAGTGAGAACCTCATCGCGCAGCTGCTCGTCGGTCATGCCGGAGTGGTCGGACTCTTCATCACGCGAGGCAAGCAGCATGGAGAGCAGATCGCCCCGATCCACACCATCCGCGCGATGTTCTGCGATCATGCGCTGCACCACCTTGTCCAGCCGGCTGCGCGCCCGGCGGAACCGGATCAGCCCGGGCAAGGGCCACTGTAGATAGGCCTCCGCTCGGGGAAGCGCAATCAGGTAGTTGTACAGCTGCATGATCACGTTGACCTGGTCATTGATCTGCAGCACATCGCTGGTGACGTCGGTATTGAAGAGTGTTCGCGCCACGACCTGCAGGGCCAGTTGCATCATCTGCGCGGCAATATCGATAGGCCGGCCTGCCTGCCACTGCTCGCGCATGTGGGCGGCGCGGTCAACCATGATGGCGCCGTACGCTTGGATGCGCTGGCGGTGGAAGGCGGGGGCGGCGATGCGCCGCTGTCGCCGGTGCACCTCTCCATCGCTGGTGATGAGCCCCTCGCCCAACAGAATTTTCATCCGCCGCTGTGTGCGCTCCTTGATGAAGTGCTGTGGCTGGTTGATCAGGATCTCGTGGATAAACTCCGGCTCATTGACAAAAACAATGTGCGACAGCCCCAAACGGTAATGGGCCATGCGTCCATAGGTCTTTGCCAGATGCTCGAACAGCGCGATTGGATTGCCCGGCTTGAAGAAGCGGCGCAGCAGATAGAAAGGCAAATTCAGTTGCAGCCCTGGGGGAAAACGGTACCCATCGCGCTCCACCACGGTCCACGGGTGCTCTGATGCCGGTGGATAGGTTGTGCCCATACTGACGCCTACAGTCGTTCTCTTACCACTTGTACGATGCGCCGGTGGACTTCATCAATGGAGCCATCGCTGTCGATTGCGACCACACGCAAAGGCTCGCGGGCGGCAATCTGCTGATATTGGTCGAACACCCGGCGATAGAACGCGGAGCTTTCCGTCTCGAATCTATTCTCATCGCTACCGGTCGCTGCGACCGCGCGCTGGTTGCGCCGGCGGGCACGCGCCAGCGAGGTATCAAAGTCCGGCAGCAACAGCAAGGTCAAATCCGGCTGCAGGCCGCGGCACAAGGCGGTATGAAGGTCCCGCACCACCTGGCTGCCGAGTTGTCGGCCGCCTCCCTGGTACGCTTCGCTGGAGTCGGTAAACCGGTCGCACAGCACAATGCGTCCTGCTTCGAGCGCCGGCTCGATGACCTCGGCGATGGATTGCGAGCGATCGGAGAACATCAGGCCCAGTTCGGCCAGCGAATCAAGGCTCTCCGTACGCGAATCCAGCAGCAGAGCGCGGATACGGTCGCCGACTCGCGTCCCTCCCGGCTGCCGCGTCGCCGTGACCGCATATTCATTCGTCTCCAGCCACTCTTTCAGCCGACGAAGCTGGGTACTTTTCCCCGACCCATCCAGCCCCTCGAATGTAATGAAAACCCCGCGTGGCATGCACGGAGTTTACACTCCAGCTCTGTCCTTTCCACGGACGCTACAAGAATCTAATTCCCTGTCGATCTATCCTCTCAACGAACCCTACTGAAACCTCAACCCCGTCACTCCGTCCTTCTCACGGGTCCCACAGGAATCTCAACCCTGTCGCTCTGTCCCTTCCACGGATCCGTCTGGAATCTCAACTCCGTCACTCCACCCTTCTCACGGATCCCACAGGAATCTCAAACCTGTCGCTCTGTCCCTTCCACGGATCCCTCTGGAATCTCAACTCCGTCACTCCACCCTTCTCACGGATCCCTCTGGAATCTCAACTCCCGTCACTCTGTCCCTTCCACGGATCGTGGGGTGCCCCACATCTCGCTCGTTTTTCGCGAGATGTGGGATACCACGAACCTCAACCTTGTTCGCCTGTTGTGCCGAAGACATGCAGGTCTAAAGCCGTGATATCCCCAAGATCCGTGGAAAGGAAAACCGCTACCCGGCGATCACCAAATCCGCGATCTCGAGTTCCAACCCCCCAAAATCCGGATGCGCATTCTCCCGCAACTTATACGCGACATGCACAACCGACCCCTCCTGCAGCCCAAGTGCCTGAACCCGCGCCGCCCAATCCCACCCCAAGGCAGAAAAACTGGCGCCCCGCGCCCCCTGCGCCAGCTGCAAACACACATGTCGATCCTTGATCGGCCGCACCGGAGCCGTAAGCCGCACGTTATAGGCAATAAAAATCGGTTCCTCATTGCCATTGCCCAGAGGCTCCAGCCGGCGTAACCAGCTGAACAGCGCTTCCGTAATCTGATCCAGCGGCAACACCGCATGGCAGAGCATGCTGGGCGCCGCCTCCTCCACGTGGAGCACTGCCCATGCTTCCAGCCGTCTCCTCAGCTCATCGACGCGTTCCACAGGCAACGAAAATCCGACCGCATGCGAATGCCCTCCAAAGCGAGTAAACAGCTCCTTGCACCCTTCGATCGCGTGCAGAAGATGAAATCCCGGAACCGAGCGGCCGGAGCCGTACGCCTCGCCCCCTTCGAGCGCAATCACCAGCGCCGGACGCCGCATTCGGTCGACCACGCGCGAGGCCAGGATGCCAATGATCCCGCGGTGCCATCCATTCCCTTCGATCACGATGCAGCGGCTCGCCGCGAACAAAGGATCTTCCCCCAGCCGGCGATCAATTTGTTCCAGCATGGCGGCTTCGGCCTGTTGCCGCTCGCTGTTCAGTCGATCGAGCTTAGCGGCTAATTCGCCCGCTCGGGCCGTATCGCGGGTGGTGAACAGTTCGACCACATCGGAGGCCACATCCATGCGCCCGGCGGCGTTAATACGGGGTGCGATGCGGAATGCCAGGTCCGTCGCGGTAAGAGCACGTCGAGCCGGGTCAAGCTTAGCCACCTGCAGCAGTGAGCGCAGGCCGGCGCTGGCCGGGCGCCGCAACTGCTCCAGGCCCACGCTGGCGAAAACGCGATTTTCCCCCAGCAGCGGAACCGCATCGGCCACCGTAGCAATCGCCAGCATCTTGAGGAAGGAGGGCAATATCTTGCCCCGGGTCCGATCCAAATCCCACGCCTCCAGCAGAGCCTGCGCCAGCTTGAAAGCGACTCCAGCGCCGCACAGGTGCTTGCAGGCGTAACCGCAGCCAGACTGGTTCGGGTTCAGGATGACCAGGGCATGGGGAAGATCGGCATGCGGCAGATGATGGTCGGTGACGATCAGGTCGAGGCCCAGGCGCGCGGCCGCCTCTGCGGCCGCGAAATCGCGTATCCCGGTGTCCACGCTAATGACCAGCCGGACGCCCTGGGCCGCGGCGGCCGTGAGCACTTCCGCCTGCATCCCATAGCCTTCTCGCAGGCGGTGCGGCGCGTGAAAATCCACCTTGCCGCCGAGCATCTCGAGCGCCGTCTTGAGCAGCACGATCGCGGTGGTGCCATCCACGTCATAGTCGCCGTAGATGAGAATCAGTTCCTGGCCGGCGATGGCCGCCTGTACCCGCGCGACCGCCTCGGCCATGCCTTGCATCGCGTATGGATCAAGCAGGTGTTCCAGCCGTGGATGAAGGAAAACGTCGGCTTCGGCAGCGCTGCGTACTCCGCGCTCCGCCAGCAACTCGGCCACAATGAGCGGTAGTCCGGCGCTCTTCGCCAGGATCGAGGCAGTGGTGGAGTTAGTCTGCGGCAGAACCCAGCGTTGGGCGGTTTGAGCGTTCACCGCAGGGGAGCCGGCAGCGTTCACCCTTCTTCTTCGTCCTCGTCGTCCTCGAAAACAACGTCCCCGAAGTCTTCTACAAACTCCAGTAGTTGCTGGTAGCGCTCGTACCACGGGGTCGCGTTCTCGTGCACGAAAACGATGCCCTGGTGAGCAAAACCCAGCTGGATATAGCCAATCTTGCCTACATAGTTGACCAGGTACTGCGCCTCATGCACTTCGGCCGCTGCCTCGTCGGGGAAATTGTCGTCGCGAATCTGCTCCAGCAGTAGCGCGATATCTTCCTTCTCCAGCTTGACTTCGCTCATGGTAACGAAGGGCGAAGAAGCGCTCTTGGCCATCTCGACGAAGTCTTTCCAGCTATCGGGATTGTCCTCGTCCTCCCACAGGACGGTTGGCAGGTCCTCGGTGATAAACCCAGGCAGGCGGCGCATTGAATGCCCCTCGATAAAGGCCACCATGTCATCTTTGAGAGAGATCAAATCGTCTGCTTGCATATTCCGCCTCTATTGTCGCAGATGACGGCATAGAGGGGTGACGCTGGAGCAGGAAGGCACCGGATTCCGTGCAGCTGCGAACGCTGCCGTGACCCGGGGAGGCGCTCCAAATATGCTATAGTCCGAGTCAGATCAAATGATTTTTTCGCGGGAGTACGTGAATTATCTGGCTCGCCAGACGGTCAACCAGTTGATCGAAGCCAAGATGATCCGGGCGGGGAAAGTTGCTGTTGTCGCTGAGCGGGTGAACGCGGCCATCCTGGAAGAGCTGTCACTCGAAGACCGGATCAACGAAGAAGTGCGCGTCATCCTCGACGCCTACCAGGAAGACATGCGCCGCACCGGCGCCAGCTACGCCGAGATGTTCAAGAAGGTGAAGCAGGAGCTGGCGAAGAAGTACAAGGCGGTCTTGTGAGACTTTCTCGAGACAAGCTCAACAAGCTGGCCCACGTGGTAGCCGACACCCTTGCAGAGACGGACGAATGTGAGTTTCTGGATGACCGGAACACCATCCGCCAGGAAGCGCGCAAGGCGCTGGAAAAGGTGTTAACCGAGGAGATGAAGATCGACCAGGCCGCGCGGCAAAAAATCGCCTCGCAGCGCAAGATCATCGTCGAAGGTAGCCAGGAGTGGGACATTCTTTACCGCAAGTATTACAACGATGAGGTAAGGAAACTAGGCTTGTAAGGGTCCCAGCCCAAGGCAATCCCGTCCAACCCGCTTTGATATACTGGAGATCCTGCCTCAATCCACCGTGGCGTCATGGTGTAATTGGTTAACACGCCGCCCTCTCAAGGCGGAGAGTTCGGGTTCGATCCCCGATGACGCTACCAAATCGCCTTTCCCCGAACATCCATGAACGCAAAGGAAAAGACGGGCCCCACCAACGCTTTTGAAAAACTAGGACCCGCAACAAATCGGAGGGTGCCCCACATCCCTAAACCAGCAACTCTACCCCAACTGACGGCCCCTCTGGCAGCAGACGACCCAATAGGCTTTCGTAATTGAAGCGCCAGACAGAAATGGTGAAAACCAAGCGCCTCGGCCCCCCGACCGAAGCGCTTGGTTATTCGCGCCCACCGGCGCGAATTTCAAAGAAATATCGTTGCCCGAATGAATGAAGAACAAGGAACCTCAACCAGACGAATGCCCCTTAAAGCGCCCACCCCGGCAGAAGCAGGGGTGGGCAATCATCACTGTTACCGACCCTAAGGGGCAGGAGAAAACAGCAACTTGACAGCGTAGGCGTCCAGGTACTTGAGGTCCCGGTTGGGTGAACCGATGGCATACCGGTAACCCGCGGTGTAGATGGTGATGGCCGGCACAACGTTTTTCACCGGCGCAGGTTCGGACTCGGCGATGTTGGTCATCGCAGCGCCCAGGAAAGTAGTGGATTCGATGGTGTAGAGTTTGGGGTGAAATTTCGTCACAAAGCCGGCGGTCGGATTCAGGACGATGGGTGTGACACCAGGGAGAATGCCGGTCGACGTGGTACCACCGACATAGATATTCTGCATGCTGTCAATCGCGATGCTGTTGCCGCTCACCGCGCCGGCCGCACCACCGAAATAGGTTGAGTAAAGCAATGCACCGGAGCAGTCCAGTTTTGCCACGAAGGCGCTGGGAAAGTACTGGCCGGAAGTCTCCGGCAAGCAGGCAGAGGGCGGGTTGATCTGGAAAGATTTCGAGTTGGTGGGGAAGTCCGATGTGCAAGTGCTACCGGTAACGTACGCCTCGTCATTAGCATCCACCGCGATCGCGTACCCCTCATCCAACGGGTAAGGGTGATCGTAAGCCGTCGTGCCCCCCAAAGTTACTGAATAGACAGACGACGACCCATCTTTGGAAAGCTCGGTGATGAAAGCAATCACACCCCCGCTGGCTACAGAGCCATGGGATTTTGCTCCGTTGGTGGGAAAATTATTCGACCCGGTGTACCCGGTCACAAATGCGTGTCCGGCGCTGTCCACGGCAATACCGTACGCCTTGTCATCGCTGCCTCCACCAAGATAAGTGGCGTATCCGGAGGAGTTCATATCTCCGTCGGGTCCCACCTTCACGACGAAGGCGTCTGCTCCGCCGCCTGCTGTTTTCTGCTTCGGTGCGCGCGGTGTCGTAAGATTTTCCGACGTGGGGAATGAATCGGAGTAGGTATCTCCTGCGATATAAGCATTGTGATGCGAGTCCACCGCAATGGCATTGGCAATTTGTTCGGTATATTGATCGCCGCCCCCGCCAAACAAAACGCACCAATTCACCAGGCTGAGATCCGGTTTGAGATTGGCGATGAAGCCATTCCAGAATCCGAACCCGAATATATCGTTCCCGGTCTGAAAGTTCTGAGAGTTCGTCTTCCCGGTCACCCACACTCCGGTCGAGTCAGCGGCAATGGCAGTAGCCACATCGGTGCCGCTTCCTCCGATCAGCGTGGAATTCAACACCGCGCCCGTAGGAGAAATCTTGGTCACAAAAATATAGGCAGGGCACACATTGCCAGGGCAAATCTTGGCGACTGGTGATGTGGAGCCTGCAGTGACGGGAAAGTCGGTCGAGAAGGTCTGCCCCGTCAGGTAGGAATTGCCGGCGCTGTCGATAGCCATGCCCGTGGTGAGGTCCTCGGCATTGCCGTGGAGAAAGGTTGTAAATTGCACCGTGGGATCGACTACCAGGGAACTGTGCCGATCATAGTTCGCCAGCCGGAATGCAGCCTGGCCGTTGGCCATAATCTGGTAACCGCCGGCGACTTCTACCTTCTGGTTACCGGCTTGTTGATAGACCCTGGGTCGTACATGCCGCATCTCCGAGCCGGTCTTGGTCTTGATCACCAGGTCGCCGGTTTTGTCGTCGATGCGCATCGCGCCGTCGAATGCCAGGCGAATCTGGTTGGGATCGCCTCCCGGCTTAACGACGAAATCATATTCGAGATCGTGCCCATGGCCGTAGAAGACCAGGTCGATCCCGTCGTAGACATCCTTTACCTGCACGCGGCCGTATTGCGGGATACCGGAGTGCCAGTCTTTGGAGTCTTTTCCAACCATGTAGTTGCTGACGCCACCCGTCGGCTCCAGACCCTGTACATGGCTCCAGGCATGACTGCCGCCCAGATTCATTCCCACCACGGTGAGCCGGGCGCTGCGCGAAGCCGCCGCTGCCGCCCTTCCGGGTATCGAAGGGATGGCATCCGCGGGAGAAACCGTCACGGGTTCGGCCAGGACGATGGAAGCGCCTGATCCGGATAGGTAGAGTTCGTAGCCCGCTCCTCGAGCGGTCCACGAAAATTGCGAGGGTGCCTGCCCGAGATTGGGCTCAAAAACCACCGGCCGGTCAAAGTGACCTGAGGTCGACGAAGCCGAGTTGGGGGCCGCAGCCAGTAGAGACGGACTCAGCACCGCTGAGCTCAATAAGATCGAGTGCAAAAGAGCTTTGTACATGACGATCACCCCTCTTGAATTGGATTGATCCGCTGCGGTCTTTCTGCCAGGCTGGCTTTGAGTCTGCTCGGACGCACTGCCTATGGCATGCAGCGGGCCAAATGGAAACGCCGCGTTGTCGCAAGGTGCGATCTTGTATTTGCAGCAACATACGCGTGGGCTATGTGGAGTGAAACGGGAGAACGGTAGCCGAACGGCTACCGGCGCGGAACCGGTTGGTTCCCGCGACGGCGAGGTGGATGTGTTAGGTGCGTTCGGGCCACGTTCGTCGGTCCTGAAATTCCGGAACACTTACGCAACTGCCCGCAACCTCGTGAAACCCGTTCCACACAAAGCGCCGCGCAGATTTATCGCATAACGGACGTTTGATTGGCGCGGAGGCGAAGAGCCTGTCCCGAGCGTAGCCAGGGGAACCTCGGCGATGCTTGTTGGCAGATGGCGCGGATAACCTGTCCTGCTGTTTCAGAGACAACCGCGTCGATTGCCGTCTGCAGGTCGATGGCGTTAACGCAACGACGCGGCGACCGTTGCCCCGCTTCCGAATCCCAGTCTCGAGGCTGTGGGATTAATGATGACGTAAGACGCAGCATGGCTAATAAATACCTGTCTGAATATTGCTGTTGGAAGGATGCCGTCTTGAGAACCGGGTTGCACCGTGACACTCACGCAGGCGGCGAACGCAACGTCCTTGAAAGTGTGCGCACTGAAGTACACGGTGCTCAGTCGTGCACTGCAACGGACCTTCCCGTTGATCGCTTTCACGTCGTTTCCGATACTCTCATCGGCCAACGGGTTGCCCCAATAGAACACAATCAATTCGTTGGCCCCGCTATCGAGCAAGACATTTGTATCGCCCATGTCCCGAATTCTGACCGAGAGGTGTGGGCGAAGATACTCACCTTGTTCAGCCACGGTGGGAGTCGAGCGGATGACAAGATGTTCGCCCTGCAGCGAAGCGGCCAACTCGTTGCCCATGTCTAAAGTGAGCTGCCGATGTTGATTGTCGATCAGAAGATCGAAGTGATGAAGGAAGTTTTCGCCTAGGATGCCTCGTATGCTAGGCCTTTCGGACCCAAGAAGCGGATTCTTCATGCTTACGATGGCAACGTTCCTGACGGTCAGGTCGCCGACCATGATCTCTCTCGCTGTAGACCGCCCAACGGTCGAAGCAGCGGCGAAGGAGTGGATCGTGCCCGTGCCCTCGATCGGAAGCTTGAGTTGGTCAACGAGGTCTGTATCGACGACCGTGATCGTTGCTCCGGTGTCCACCATGAAATCGTAAGGGCCTGCACCATTCACCTTTACAGCAACGACGGCGCGCCTATCGTGATAAGGCCTCATGGCCACGGTCGCCATTCGGGGGCCCTGCGCCAACGCTTGCCATGGGTTTGAGAACAGAACGATTGCGAGCTGAAGGGTAAAACAAGAGAGAGTGCGGCGCATTGGACTTCCTCCGGTGCTGATGAGCACGAGAGGGAGTCTGCTGGCATCGGCCGCCAAGGGTCATGCTTTGCGCCGGAGGTTTCGTTCAGGTTGTTCTTAGGTTTTCCTTAGGGCCTTTCTTGTGTGGCGCCCAGTGATCAATGTCGTTGGAGACAACACGTTTGGAAAGTACACTTTGGCCTGCGAACGCGAACAAAAGGCCGCGCAGCTTTGACCCGATGTCACCCGCTCCGGCAGAGGAGAGATCCGTGCAGGGGCGCATGGTGTTTTTTTTGCGGTGGCTGTTCGAGTGACAGGAAGAGAGCTACTGATGGAGCAAGCTCGGCCAGTTTAGTACCATTTCGATCTCGCTCTCGCGGGCGCGGTCCGCTCCGCCGATGAGCAGGAAGCGCCGTCCGTCCGAGGTCACATCGTACACGGGGTTATCAGTACCAAGCCGGGGAACGCTGTGGAAGAGGAGCCTCGGGGTGGGAATCCTACCCGGAGAGGACCAATCGACGGCCATCATGCCGGAGTTGCCGGAGAGAAAGAACAGTTCCTTGCCATCCTGCCGCCAACGGGGAGTGTGGCCGCCGTCGTTGGAAACGCGTCGAAGATCGGAACCAGCGGGAGGAAAACTCATGACGTAAAGCTCCAGGTTCCCCGTATGAGCCGACGCGAAAGCGAGCCATCTGCCATCGGGAGAGAACCTGGGAAGTAGGCCCTTCGGTCCGGAGGCGCCCGTGGAGTGCCATCGGGTGGCATGTTCGAGCGGGGGGATCAACTCGGTCCAGGCCACTCTGGAGTGAGCACTGTCCGTGTAGGACTCGGCAACCGCGTACCGCTCGTCCGAGGAGATGTCCTCGACTGCGACGAACCCCTCCTGGGGCAAATCGAGGATTAAGGTGTCCGGCTGGGCAACGGTGGAAGGAATCATCTTCCTCCGAAAAAGCTGCCGCTTTCGAAGATCGGTGTAATAAAGGCTGCTTCCATCGCGCGACCAGATGGGATTGCCGGTGTGGCTTGTATCGGAAAGGGGCTCGAACTGAGCGGTTTTCAACGACGCGATCCAAATTCTGAACTGTCCGGTCAAATAGTCATGTTTGGTGGTTGCGGCAAACCGGCCGTCAGGGGAGAGGTGGACGCTCCAGTAGTCGTCCGGGCCTCCCAAAGTTCCTGCTTCCTTGCCGTCACGATCCAACCACAGCAAACGGGTCACTTGCTGCTCATCATTGCGAATGACCAGCACGCCGGTCTCAGATACGCTGATACTGCCGGAGCGGTCGAGCAAAATGACGGAGGGTCCAGCGAGTTCCCCGCGATCAACATGGAAAGCCTGGACGGATATCTTGCCCGACTGCTGGCTCAGAAGGTAGTAGATCTCAGTGTCGGGGTCTCGGCCAAGGGCGAATTGCCCATCGGCAACCAGGATGCGCCGCTGCTGCTGCGGCTTATCAAGAGATGAAAGAAAAACAGCGCGTTGATCGAGTTCATCGGTCCTTGCGAAGTACAGAAAGCGGTTTCCATCGGGCAGGAAGATGGGGTTTCTGTGGGAGTTCTCCCCCCTGGTTTTGTCCAAATGGGTCACGGGCGCCGATTTTCCGCCCGACTCTGCGATCCGGAAGATGGCTTGATAGTTGAGCCCGAAAACGATCACTTCATTTCTGCCCCACGAACCTCCCCTTGGCTCGGGAGCGTCACAGAGCACGACTGCGCTTCCGCCGATGACCGGAATGCGCTTCAGTTTCGCACCGCCGAAGAAAGCAATGTGTTGGCTGTCGGGTGACCAGAAGGGCTGCACCGCATTCTCCGTGCCCTCCATCTTTACCAGGCGATTCGTGTCCAGACGTCGAATGAAGAGGTATTCGCCGTTGGCTGTCTTCAAGGAGACCACCACGGCACTTCCGTCAGGAGCGATCACGGGTGGGCCGAGAAGTCTGCCCGGATCCGCGGCTGCCGCCCCCGAGGGCAGCGGGAGGATCAGATTGATCGCACCCTGCCTGGGCTTTCGGCCCAGCGAACGGCTAAACCAGATGCCTCCTCCGGCGACGAGCGCTGCCGCTGCCGTCCATAGAAAGGCACGCCGATCGGTGGGAGCGGGGCGCTGTGGGGATAGTTGCGGATTGACCGGATCGTCTGAGTGGGAGTCGGCGGAACCCTGCTCAGAAACGGGTGACAAGGTTGGGGAAACGTGCTCTTGACCGGACGGTAGCCTTTGTACAGCCGCGATGAAGCGGTAGCCGAGCGTGGGTATTGTTTCGATGAACTTCGGGTGGCGTGGATCATCACCGAGCTGCTTGCGGAGAAGGGCGATGGCACGCGTGAGAGTTGTCTCCTCGACAAACGTGTCTTTCCATACAGCCTCGAGGATGGCGTTCTTCTCCAATAGCCGGCCTTCGCTTTTCACCAGCAGGAGCAGAACACGAAGGGACTTCGGCTCGAGCGCCACTCTTTGGCCGTCTTTTGTCAGGCAGAAGTTTTCCTCATCAAGTTCAAATGGAGAAAAGAGGTAGATCACTCTGCGTCCCCTGGAAACGAAAGTCGATGCGGGCACACTCTTCTGTGTATTCCGGCCCAAGGCAAGTCTAATGCCGAACGCAAGATCGTCAACCACGGGAGCGGCCAGCGGGACTACGCCGGCCTCTGCCACGCAGAAGGTGGAGCGCCTTGAGACAACTTTCCGAAACCCCGTTTTACGTGAGGCCTGGCTTTACTTGAAGAATGTCAGGACAAACAGAATGGGCCCTTTTCGGCGACGGACGGATTTCCCCTAATGCCAAACAGGTCCTCTTGAATGTCGTCGGAACGGTTTGCTCAGCGTCGGGAGTTGAAGCGCTCTGTCTCGGGTCAGCGCTGAGTGTGCACGCGACTCTCATTGGGGGAATTCCGTCCATCCACTCCAAAGGCTCCCGTCCCCGAAAAGGCTCCAGTGACGAGAAGCGCTCTTCATAGTACAGATCGGTACCACAACCGCTTCACCGAGCTAAACGTTATGAAGGGAAGAGTCGGCACCATCCTCCTCTTCGTCACCATCTTCATGGTGAGATCCCGACCCAAGGCCAAGCCCGCCACTCATGCCGCCGCCCATGCCCATGCCACCCCCTCCTCCTCCGCCTTGACGGCCTTCGCCCTTGTCGGCCTTGTCTCGGCCACCGGATGCAGTTGGCCGCGCTGGGCCTTGTAGCGGAATCGCCAAGTCGGCCGGGATGGGATCGAGATCGAGCGCTTCGCGAACGAAGGCTCGCAGTGATACGACAAGTTCTTGGGTATGCACGACCCTCCCCGTGGCGAGCTCGTGCGCGGCACGCGCTGCCAGCCGAACCTGTTCCTCGGTGCCGAGCAGGATGATGTCGGATAAGGCAGCCTCGACTACATCCCGCACCCGGCGTGCGCGATCCGAGCCCGGCGAATCAGCCACACTAAAATCCAATGGCGCCGTTGAGGCGGTCGACGTAGCCTCGGCGTGCTGACGCAGATCTCGACGGTGCGCGGGATCGACCGTCAAGGTACCGGTAAAGGACCCGCCCAACGTCTTGTAGGCGGCGATCAGGGCGCGCAACCGCTCGTTGATCTGGCGATTCATACGCTCCCGGCGCTGCTGAATCGTGACCATCGTAAGCAGGCGGATACCGACGCCGATCAGCGTAATGACCGCCAGGCTCAGCAGGGTGGTGGTGAGCGCATGCAGAGAGCTGAAATCGAGAGTGCGCAACTTGACCTCCGCAAGCAATTAGACCGGATGAAGCATCGTCCTTTCGAACATTGCCCGACCCTGCCGCTGCAACGAAAGCAGTGGCGGTTAACTTATATCGAACCGGCACAGCAACAAAGGCGGCATGAGGATGAGAATATCGTCTTTCGATTCGTCGAGTGGCGCCATCTCCCTCACGCTCTCGAGAGCCGGAGGATGGATGTCTAAATTAGAGAGTATTGCCGCCGGCGTGAGATGACTCCGGTTGGGTCCAACGGTCGGTGCTCGGACGGTCGCGCAGGTTGGGAATCGCCACACCAATCGTCGAGACAGATACAATTTGTGCGGACAGGAGGCGCAGTGCCGCATGCGGCTTTTGCGGGCTGCATCCTTCTGGCACTCGCGGTGCTTCTTCACGCGCAGCGCGGCGGGACCGGGAACTGCCGCTCACTTCAACGGAGTTGACCTCTTATGCGCAAGATCATTTCGATATTCCGTTTCCCTCGTTTTACTCGTGCCCTTCGCTTTGCCGCAAGCCACCAAAACGCCGCTCAGCTACGCGGGGACCGAGTGTCGCCGCCGGCAGCCAAGGCGTGGTTGTTTCCGGTAGGCCTGCCGCGACTGCGGCCGGCATCAAGATTCTGGAACAGGGCGGAAACGCCGCCGATGCAGGCGCCGCCACTCTGCTGGCACTGTCCGTAACCTATGTAGGCGCGTTCTGCGTGGGAGGAGAGGTTCCCATTCTGGTTTACAGCGCCGAGCAGAAAAACGTGAAGCTGCTGGAGGGACAAGGGGAAGCGCCTCGCGACCCCAAAGCCATCGCCTGGTACATGGAACACGGAATCCCGGACGGTGACGTCAAGGCCGCCGCCGTGCCTGGCACCATCGATGCGATCGTCACCCTGCTGAAACTTTATGGAACCAAAAGCTTCGAGGAGGTCGTGCAGCCGACGCTGGCCATTCTGGACGCCGGCGGCCCCACCTGGTATATCGATACCGGCAGCGGGCAAAAGATCGAAACCGGCGTGAACTGGCAGGCGGATATGGCGGTGACCTTTCGCAAATTGGTGGAATCCGAAAAGGCTGCGAAAGGTACGCGAGAGCAGAAACTGCAAGCCGTGTCGGACCGCTTCTATCGTGGCGACATCGCCGACGGCTCTCGAAGCCTGGTACATCGAAAAGGGCGGTTTCCTTCGCAAGGCGGATTTGGCCGCGCACAAAACTCCCGTGGTCGATCCGCTTAAAACCACCTACCGCGGTTACACGGTCTATAAGGCCGGTCCGCTGACGCAGGGTCCTTATCTTTTACAGACGCTGCGCCTGTTGGAAGGCTTCGACCTGAAGAAGATGGGCTTCAATTCGGCGGACTATATCCATACGGTGATTGAAGCGGAGAAACTGGCGCTGGCGGATCGCGACGAGTATTACGGCGATCCGAATTTTGCGAAGGTGCCGATGCAGCAGTTGCTTTCCGATCAGTACACCGAAATGCGGCGCAAGCTGATCGATCCGAAAAACGGCATCTCTCGAACTCCGCCCGGGCGACCCGTACAACATGAAACCGACCAAGCCGCCCACCATCACCGGCCCCTGGCATGGCGGAACCACCGTCATGTGCGTGACGGATAAGTTTGGGAACGTCATCGCGGCGACTCCCAGCGGCCTGTCGAGCACAGCGGGCGTGGCCGGACGCACCGGCATTATTCACGGAAGCCGGCTCAGCAGCCTGAACACGTTTGCGGGAACTCCCAACGTTATCCAGCCCGGCAAGCGGCCGCGCATCACGCTGAGCCCCACGCTGCTTTTCCGTGACACGACAACGTCAACCAGCCCGTGATGGCGATCTCGGTAGCGGGCGGCGACCAGCAGGATCAGGCAGCCATCCAGGTCATCCTCAATTACGTTGAGTTCGGCATGAGTCCCGAGGAGGCGTTTAAGGCGCCGCGCTTCTCCACCGAGCATTTCATCAGCTCCTTCGGTCAGGACCGTGCCAGCCTGGGCAGCCTCTCCGTGCCCAACACCCTCCCCGAAGAGGTGCAGGCCAACTTGAGGGCTCGCGGTCACATGGTTACCGTCAGCCGCGGCGGAGTTGGCGGAGTGGCGCTGATCGGCATTGACCCCAAGACCAGGCAGGCCACCGCCGTGGGTCCGGCCGCTGGAAAAAATTGAAGGGTACGGCCTTTAGGCCGTACGTAACAACTCTGGGATCACGATAGGGAGTTTGGCGCCATATGCCTGATCGGCTCGGAGCCAGGACGGCTCACACAGAGTGCGAATAGAAACACGCTGACTAACCTCCCCCCCTCAGAGTTACCTACGCGAGATGAGCGCTAGAGAATTCCGCTGCCGGCGCATATCGAACGCGAGTAACCATTAGGCGAGTACTCCTGTGCCGAAAAACCTATCTCGCCCCTTACATCAATCCTGAAAAGGCTCTATTCCTTTAATCAGAGGATATCCGCAGGACGGAGCTTCTCGACCGGCAGCGCCAGGTCGGACGGCGTTTGGGCTAGCTATGGCTCCGGGTTTCCAGGGTATCGAGCCGGGTAAGTTGAAACTCAGTTGGTCTTTCAGCAGGTGCTCCCAAAGCAACCAACTTGATACAACCCTCCTGACAGAGCCGCTGCCAAGAAACATCAACCGCACGCGAGATTGGAGACCATCTATGTGGAAAGAAACCGCCGCTACTGAACCACCCAAGACGACCGAGGTCGACGCACAACCGGTCAACGAAGACGAATTGCGCGCGCTATTAGACCGGTTGGAATCAACCCGGGACATTTTCCGCGAGAACCGGGAATTGCGAAATGTTTTGTCCCGCCGCGAATCTGAGACCCTGGCATTGCGGAGCCGCAACGCGGAGTTGGAAGAAATCGTGCGGAAATTCGCCCCGACCCTGTTGGACGCGGCAACCACCCTGGGATTGGCGGCAAAGAATGAAAAGCCTGATACTCCGAGTCAACCCTAAAAAGCGTACGTAAGGATGCTCGTCTGAGCTTCGCGTACTGCCCGAGCTTGGACGGCCGCCGAACCTCCGTTCGCTGCGCCCGAACAAAATTGTCATCCCGGCCGTAGCGTAGCGGAGGGATCTGCGGTCAGAGCTGTCCAAAGGTCTGTTGATTCTGTTGCATTCATTCCCGCCAGGTACCTGAAAGCGCGCAGACATGGTTACCAAAGAGTTGTGGATCCGCCCTGACGTCCTTCCAAAACCGTACTACTGTGGGACTCAGAACCACACGTCAGCGCCGTCTTTATCACGACGGCCCTGTTTGGCCTTGCACCCATGCGCTCTACCTGTGCATCCGCCGCCCACCACCGCGAAAGCATCAGCGCTTGCCAGCCTGATGTCCGGTGTAGCAAGTCGTAATGTGATATCGAAGTAACGAACTACGCCTGTCCGAGGGGCTGCGGACAGAAACAATCACCGTGTCCAACAGGGTGCGCCCAGTGCGTGCTCTTGATGAAGCAGTTTTGACAACTCGGGAAATACCACCCCACCGGACACCAGACCAGGGCTGTCCCCAGCCAGAGGACGCGGGCGCCGGATGACATACGGGACGTCCGCTAACACCTACCTGGTAGGCAGAAGACCGTCCCGTTCGTCACCGCACCGAAGGAACAAAACCGTCCCGATCGGCAAAGGACCGGCGATCCAGCGCATGAGAAGAGGACTTATAGCGCTTAACGGCGCATTTCGGGCTCGTTTATTTGCCCCGCCAGTCCTCAAACCAACACCCCAACCATCTCCAAAGCACGCCTCTGAAACGAGCCCCAACCGGGGCAAGATGGCCAAATTAATTAATTGGCCATCTTGGCCATCTTCGTGAAACAAACGACTTATTTGGCCATCTTGCCCTTATTTGGCCATCTTGCTTTGGTCACCTTGCTCCTATTTGGTCACCTTGCTCCTATCGCTCCCCCCGTCAGAGAATTCCAAAAAGACGAAACGTAACCTCTTCTGTGCGACACCGCGTCGCTCCAGGGGGGACTTAGTTAGCTTACTTCGCTTTCTTCGCACATTTCTACAAAGCGATGTGTGGTCGGACAGGACTGGCAGGGAAACAATGCGTCGCTCTTGCGCAGCGGGCTGGTCGTTGGGAATCGTTCGAATTTACAGCAGGCTGTTATTTTTGCTTTCCTGATAGGGCAGAAGCACTGTGAACACCGCGCCCTTTGATCCATTTGCACTGATGGATTGGGCTTGAATGCTACCCCCGTGTCGCTCGGCGATCTCCTTGCATACCCACAAGCCCAGACCCGTCCCGACGTCTTTCTTGGTGGTGAAGAACGGCTCAAAGATCCGCGGGAGGTTCTCCAGAGCAATTCCAGGACCGTCGTCTTCTACCTTAAAGCAGATCGATTTACCATCAGCCGTCACCATGGATGTTACCGCGATTTTCAAAGTGCCTTTGGCCGGTACAGCGTCGATTGCATTCGAGATAACATTGGATATAAGTTGCTGAATCTCGCCGGCTAAACCTGTGATCGGAGGACAGTCCTCAAGGGCGAGCTGCGTTTTAATTTGTTTGGTCAGCACCTTATTCGCATAAAGAGCGAGAACCGACTCTATGAGAGTTGGGAGGTAAACAGCTGTGGGCGAAGTTGACTCTCGAAAAAAGCCAAGCGTCTGTCGCGCTATATGCGATACGCGCGCCAGTTCCTTTTCTGCAAGCTGCAGGTGCTCAACCACCTTACCGGGAGCCTCGGGATTCGTTCTCGCCAGGAATATCAGGTTGCCAATCGCTTCCAGGGGGTTATTGATTTCATGGGAAACGGTCGCCGCGAAGCGAGCCGCCGTCGCCAGCTTCTCTGTTCGACGCAACACTTCCTGGATGCTCCGTTCGCGAGAAGCATCATGGAACACCAAAACCACACCGATGAGCCGGCCGGAATCATCCTTGATGGGCGCCGCGCTGTCTTCTATCGGCAACAAGTGACCCTTGCGATCTCGCAATACCGTGTGGTTTGCAAGACCCACAATCTCCCCCGCCGTCAGGACTCTATCCACCGGATTTTCTACCGGCTGATTTGTGACTTCACTGAAGATAGGAAACACCTCACCAATCTTCATTCCCTGTGCCTGCTCCAGGCTCATACCCGTAAGCCGCTCAGCGATAGGATTTAAGAACGAGACACAGCCTCGCTCATCCGTTGCGATAACACCGTCTCCAATGGAAGAGAGCGTTACCCTGAACCACTCCTCGCTTTCGCGGAGTGAAGCGGCGTCTCTCTCGCGTCGCTTCATCTCGTGGAAGATGTAAAGGGCCAACAAGATCAGTCCCAGTCCCGCGATCACGCTTGCTGCATAGATACAGTTGACCGTTAGCCTGACGCTTTTCTGGTAGGTGACTCTACGGGCGTCGCCCACCGATACTTCTTCTTGTTCCATCTGCCTGACAAGCGAGCGAATGCTCTCCATGATGCTGAAGCCCTTGTCAGACATCACTAACGCCTCGGCTCCCGCTGTGTCCCCCGACTGATAGAGAGAGATCGTTTGTGCCAGCTCCGCGAGCTTTTGATGTACCAGGCCACGGAGATCGGCTGCCCGGGCCTGCTCTGCCGGGTTGTCGCCGATCTGCTGGGCGAGGTTTTCCATGTGTGAATCGATCTGAGCGACGGCCACGGTGTACGGCGCAAGGTATTCGACCTTTTCGGTGTACAGGTAGCCACGCTGGCCTGTTTCGGCGTCCTTGAGCAGGGATTCTGTGTTTCTCAGCTCCTGCACCACTCGACGGCTGCGACTAAACCACTCCTGGTTTCCCACTTGAATGGCCAGTTGATGTCTCAGGACGACCGTGTTGATCGCCAGAAGAATAAGAAGTATTACAAAGCCGGCAATGATACCGAAACGTTTGTGGATTGCGCGCATGGCCGTTCACAAGCTCCCTAAGCAGCTGACAATCGCCTCTCGGTGCGCTGCGTTAATGAGATCCTTTGCGTCCACTTGGTTTTTCGGCCGGCTCATGGGTCGCTCTCCATACGTAAAGAAATTCATCATCGCTGGAAGTAGCAACCACGAGCCCTTTTTGACGAGTAGCACGGCTCAAGGCCGAGCGGATATTCTCTTTCGAATCCGGCAGGGCAGAAAGAGGGATTTTAAGAGCGTTTCCGTCCTCCAAAAGATCAATGTCATTCAGCAACTGTTGAATGATCGTCTTGTGTTTTCCATCGCGGCCCTTAGGCACGTCGGATTGCGGCATGGATTCAAATCGCATAGGAGATTTATGCTGCTTCGGATTTCTGGACATGAGGTTTCTCCGTTCATCCAAGATTCCGTTACGTTAACGTGACGCTAACGTAACGTAGAAGTGAAAATAAACTATCACAGTCGGCGCAACAGGTCCATATACCCCTGATAAGCCCAAAACTTCCTCGCGCAAATATCACATTGTTAAAGAGTTAACCCGTATGGCGGGGAAGTTGTTAGTTTCTAAATAGGGTGCGCTCATGACCAGGAAAATGAACTTCGAAACGGTACGGTTGGCAGATCTGCCTTTGAGCCAAATGACCGATCTGGGTGGGCAGCTAAAGCCCCTGGTGCTGGTCGTGGATAACGACCCTTTGATTGCCGACACGCGCGCAATGATCCTGGAGCGAAACGGCGTTAGTCCGATGGTGGCTTACGACGCTAACAGCGCGCTTGCCATCGCGAATACTTTTCCTCCGGACCTCCTGCTTATGGACGATACCGTGCCGGCCGGTATCGAGTTGGCGCTGGCAATCAGGCGGATCATTCCGCATTGCAGCATTTTGATCTTTGCCGGACAGGCGTCAGGGCCTGATTTGTCGAAAACGGCTGGGGCCGCGGCGCACGAGCTCACAATCGTCACCAAACCCCTTTATCCCAAAGAATTGGTTGCGCGAGTCTCAGAAGCGCTGCAGTCCCAAATACCCGCAAATCCGAACTAGTTGCTTCCTTAACACATTCGGCTACGAAATGGATTCTACGCCGCTATTGGTAAACCTTGATCCAGTGATTTCTCATCTTCGGGCGGATAACCTGCCCTGCGGTCTCAGAAACAATCGCGTTGGTCGATTCGACAGGCATGTGACAGTCGATGCAGTTATCGGCGATCTTGTGCCCCATGGTTTTTGACATGCCGCAGCTTTCCACCCGGTGACAGGTCAGGCAACGATCCGAATACGAGGCGGCCGCCCGCTCCGGCCGATGCACATCGTGGCAGGTCGAGCAGCTCATATTCGGCGAAGATAAGTAACAGCGGCTTTTCTGCAGCAGGCCTACCTGGTTTCCGTGAACGTCTGGGTGTGCCGATACAGCACCTTCGTTGGGCCGTAAGTAGTTATCCAACGTCTCCCCCGGTGTATAAGAAAAGGCCGGGACCAGCTCTTCCCTGCGAATACCGTTATGACAGAGCGCGCACAGATCAACCTGCCGGTCCCGCGCTAATTTGCTGGGATTGAGGATTGTTTCTCCTGCCCATCCAACCCGCGTTCCAGTTGTTGTTTTGGCCTGGTGGAGCGCAATGTGATCGCTGCCCGCGCCATGGCAGCGCTCGCAGGAGATTCCCGTCACCAGGCTGCTCGGCTCATACTGATTGCTCAGCGGATCCCGGGAGCGCCTTACGATGCTCGTGGCGTGACACTCCAGACAACGCGGGATCACGGCACGCGAGAAATTCATGGTGCCGTCTTTATAACCAGGACTATTGATCCAGCGGCTCCCGTCGGACCAGTAACTTACTGGCAGCTCAAACAGCCGGTCATCGTGCCAGTAGAGGTAGCTCTGCCCTCGCACACCCGACCCAATCACAACATCCATCCGTTCGCTTCTTCTCTCCAGTTGTCCTGGCCAGCCGGCCACCGCCGTCTGATAAAACCCGTTCGCCTTAGCCTCCATCTTGAAATAAAGTCCCGGGTTATCGCTGGCGGTCGCGGGATCGGCGATCATCAGCACGTTCGATCCATCATGAAAGGAGCCAAGGATGGAATCCTTATTTCCCGCCTGCGATGTCAGGTGGTGAGCGGTGTGCACATAGGGAGTGCTCTGCTCCTGGTGACACGTCAGGCAGGCCGCGTCTCCGGCATATTTTCCATGTTGGGGTTCAGCAGACGGCGGGGTAGCGACCTGGAGCGCAGCGCCGAGGAAACCGAGAAGTGCCAGTGCCACGCTCGTTTGGCCCATGCGGGGCAATCCCTTTCGTCAGCCCTGCTACCTCAATCGAGCACGGGCACCCAGGCTCTCTTTTGCGAACTTTCGAGCACCGCGTCGAGCACCCGCAACTGGCGAATCCCATCCACGAACGTGGGATATTCGACCGGCGCCTTGCTATCCGCGACTCTTCTATAAAAGCGCCGGAAAATCTGTTTGAAGGTGTCATCATAACCCTCGCTATGGCCGCCCGGCAGATCAGCGTAACTCCTGGCCGCCTCCGCCATCAGCGAAGGATCCTTGATTACGATCTCATTCGGCGAATTGCGATGACCTATCCAAAGCTCGTCTGGGCATTCGGTATTCCAGGCCACGGATGCCTTGGTGCCAAAAATTTCAATGAAAAGACGATTCTTGCGTCCCACCGAAACCTGGCTCACCGTGAGCGAACCCTTCGCCTTCCCGTCCATGGCAAACATCATGGCCCCAAAGTCTTCCGTCTTGATCGCAACTTCGTCATATTCGCTCGGGCGCAGCGTCTTGCCGGTAAAGGTCTCGACCGATCCCCTGGGCTTCTTGCGGGTTGTGAGAAAGGTGGTGAGATCGGCACAGAGCGAGGTGATGCGTCGCCCGGTAATGTGCTCGGCAAGGTCGCACCAGTGAGTTCCGATGTCGGCGAACGTGCGGGACGGACCTGACTCGATCCGCCAGTTCCAATCCGTGTCGTAGAAAAGCCAATCCTGCGAATACGTTCCCTGGACTACCTGGACATCGCCCAATTCACCGGCTTCGTACATGCGGCGCATGTTTTGCACCTGGGGGTAGGCGCGAACGTTGTAGAAGGTGCAATTGGCGAGCCCCGTTTCCTTCGCCAGCGCAATCATCGCCTTTGCTTCCGCAATCGTGGAGGCCAGGGGCTTCTCGCACAGTACGTGCTTGCCCGCTTTCATCGCGGCTTCCGCCATGGGGAAGTGCAGCTCGTTCGGGGTACATATATGAACAGCGTCGAGTTCAGGATCGGCCAGCAAATCCTGGTAGTTCCCGGTGGCGTGTTCAATCCCCAGAGCATCGGCGAATTTGCGTGCCGCCTCGGCCGTCCGTCCGGCAACACCGGTCACTTCTACGTTGCCCAGGCGACGGAGGCCTTCGGTGTGGACCCGCCCCATGAAGCCAATTCCAAAGATCGCAGCCTTCAGCTTTTTCATGTCTTATGAGGAGCGAGCCAGCGCCTCGCGGCGGGTTCGCACCAATGCATCCTTTCCCATGAATTCGTGCGGCACGTAATGCACCACCGGAGCAGATCGGCCGCGCACGATCGGCAACGCGAAACTCAGCAGATCGGTTCCGTAACGCTCCGCGTGAAAGAAAACAGTTCCGATACATGGACTGTCGGGGTTCGCGACAATGTCCATGATCTCCATGCTTCCGCCATGGCCAACGATCGCGATGTCTGTTCCGTTGCCCGCCTGTTTCGCAGCATCCACCGCCCCGATGGCACTTTCATCGTTGATCCCCACCACCAGGATCTTCTTTCTCGATCGCGACTTGAAGGCCCCGGTCGCTGCCGCCTGGGATGTTGCCTTGTCCCCACCGCCGTCCAGGTGAACGATGGATTTCTCCGGTAATGGTCCCAGCCTTTCCTGGACTCCTTGGAGCGCGCCTACCAGCCGGCTCTGGATCGTTCGGCCTGCACGAGGTGACTCCAGCAGCAGAAGCGTATCCACCTGGGAGTTCCAGTGTCGGGTCGCGTAATCCGCTAGTGCGACGCCGGCGGAGAAACCCGCGCGGTAATTGTTGACCCCGAAATATACCGTTCCATGATGAGGATTAACCAGAGAAATGAGGGGAATTTCCGACCGCGAAAGAATATCCGAGATGACCGGCGCGACGTGCTCGAATAGCTGAAACTCAATCGCCAGATCGACTTTGCTGTCGGCCATTTCTTCTGCATTGCGAATGGCCGTGTCCGCGTTGCGGTCGTTATCCCAAACCACCAGGTCGATCCCGGCAGCAGCCGTGGCTTTTTCCAGGCTGCGCTGAATCTCAACCGCGATGCAAATGTGTTTCGAGAGATTGGCGAAGCCAAATCGCAATCTCCTTCGCAGCCGGTTAAGACGATACTGCCGCCCGGATTGGGTGAGGTAGTCGCGCAGCACCAGCGTGTGCAGTATGCGATAGGCAGTGGTGTGCGGTATTCCGGTTCTCTTGACTACCTCTTCGAGGGTTAATGATTCGGTCGCAGATCCGAAGCAATCGAGAAGCTCGATGGTTCTCGCGATGATCGGAACCCAGTATTTGTCTACCTTACGAGACACTTCTTGTCTGTCTGGTTTGGCCTTCATGGTTCTACCTGCAGTTTTACGGTGGCAATACTAGCATTAAATTGACATATCTTGAAATGAGTTCAATTGGGAACTAGTGATGGTTCAACTTCAAAACATCGAGCCGAATCCGTTCTTTTTAAGCGCGTCCATTCGTTCCGTTGGGGGGAGGGTTGCAGCCTTTATTTGAGCCCCCAGTTCGATGCCCCGCTCGGGTGTCGTGCCGAAGGCTGGCCAAGGAGGAAGGCCGGCGGCGTTGGGGTCCCCGGTCCTGGCGAAATTGACCCAATAGCTCGACATCGTTTTGGCCAGTTGGCGGTCGGTCTCCGTCCAGGGGCGTTTTACCGTGTCGAGATTATTGAAGACGTACACCAGCTCCGCGGAGTGATACGCGCCGTAACGATCACTGTCATGCCCTGGCGGACGACGATCGAAGTAATAGATATACGTCTTGTGCTTGTCTTCTACTCGGGCGATTTCCAACGCCGTGCCGGCCATATAGTCCCGGATAGCATCCATCGACGCCTGCCACGCTTCCTGGTCTGAGTGCACCGGATAGACCTTGAAATATTCTTCCGCCCTGGACCCGTACCTGCTCTGGATCCTGCTTCTCATCTGTGCTTCTGTAACCGGGGTAGGTACAAGTGTGGTGCCTTCATTGGCATTCGATCCGGCTAACAGGGAATGTGTATTTTCGCCGCCCTCACGGAAAACTTCCTGCGGCGCAACCGTCAGAAAGTAGCCGTCGACATAAGGCCAGAATCTGGAGATGTTTGCGCTCGTCCCATCAGGGGGAGGAATGGCGATCCGCTGGATCTCTGCCGCCGGTTTGGCTCTGAGCCCGGCGATGGAATCGACGCCCGCGCGCTCGGCAAAGTTCAGACCCGCCGCTTCTTGAGTCTTCCGATCGCTGGCTTGGGTAAATCCGCCGCTCTGTACGATGGCCCGTTGAAAGTAGCCCTTGGCCAGTGGCGAAGCACACAGGTTCAGAACGGAAGTCGCGCCCGCGGATTGCCCGAAGATGGTTACATTGCCGGGGTCCCCGCCGAAGTTTTGTATATTCGCTTTCACCCATTTCAGCGCCTGCAGCTGGTCCAGCAAGCCATAATTTCCTGAGGCGTGAAAGGGGCTCTCCTGCGATAACTCCGGATGGGACAGGAAGCCGAACACTCCCAGGCGATAGTTGATGGTTACAATAACCACCCCCTCCGCGGCGAGGCTTTCGCCGTTGAAGGAAGCCAGGGAGCCGGAGCCTTCCACAAATCCTCCGCCATGAATCCAAACCATCACCGGCCGCTTCTCACTGGCTGAGGAAGCGGCGGTCCATAAATTCAGGTAGAGACAGTCTTCACTCATGGGCTCGGGTTTTTCATAGAATTCCACCTGGTAGAAAGACCCGGCTTTGAGCGGATTTTGCATGCAGATATTTCCAAACTTGTCTGCGTGGCGAACTCCGCTCCATGAGGAGTAGGTTTGCGGCCCTCGCCAACGCAAATTGCCGATCGGCGGAGCGGCAAAGGGCACCCCAAGGAACGCGGTCACCGAAGGATTCTTGCCTGGTGAGCCCTGCAGCATTCCACTCGCGGTCTTGACTGGCTGGTTTAATGCCGCCCGGGCAGGCAAACTGCCGGTGGCCAACAGAATCGTCAGCGAAATGGTTTGCGAAATCAATCGGATCTGCATGGCTCACCGTTCAAAGATCTCGATCTCGAGTCTCGTCCCGAGGTGTCAAAAGTGCTGCTTCGTGTTCGTTGCGACCGGCAACGTAGCGTTGTTGGTGGAGAGGTTTGGATCGGTCTCCGACGACAGACGTCCACCTGCGTATGGGCTGTTACCCGCGCCGAAGCCGGAGGGCAAGCTCAATCCCTCGTAATAGCGAGCCACCGCAGACAATGTTTCCTCGCCTGTGCTGTCGGCCAAGGCAGTATCAGGGAAGCTGTCAATGGCATCGATGGGAGCGTTCGCTCCAACGGGAACCTGCCACGCCTGCCAATACTTGACCGTCGAAGGAGTGATCGGCGAACCGTCAGCCTTGGTTCCCATGATGGTTCGAACTACTTCTTCCACGATGAAGCCACCCGACGGCGAAGCATGCGCCAGTTGCCACTTTCTCTCGTCGCCGGCGGTTGTATTTCGCAGCCACTGGCCGTCGATGTCCACACCGGCGACTGTGATCGCCGACGGCGTCAGGCTTCCCGACGCGGAGACCCGGTCGTTGTCCGCCGCAAAAGAAGCGGTGCTCCCGTCGAGCGGACCGGAGGTAAAGCTTGCTCGCCAGTCGCCGTTCTTCGGCCAATAGCCGCCTTTGCCGGGAACAATCTGAGCAGAAACGCGATTACCACCCGCTCGCGCGACGAATACAAACTGTTCACCTCTGCCGGGTGGAGAAGTCTTCAAGATTACCTTCGAATGCGCGGATAAACCGAACTCCCATACCGCGCTACCGACCTGAAGCGTAGCGCTGGTTCCGGGAGACGAGACCGATGTACCTTCAATCCCCGATTGAGTAATAAGAGTGCCACTTACTTCCGGGATACTCTGCTTTCCCTTCTCCTCGTCAAAGGTATAAGTCAGCGCGAAGGGGTCGCCCGGTGGAATCAGCGTGTAGGACCTGTGTCCGAAGATCGGTCCCTCGCCGACCCGAATCTCACCCGTGGTCCCGGTGATCGTCACCGTGATAGTCGCGGCTCTGGCCGTTGCCGATAACATCGCCACCATAACGAACGCCGATAACTTCACTGCCGCTCTCCAGCCTTTAGCCGGCTCCGATGAAGCCCGGATAGAGCGTCATGGCGCCGTCAATGTAAATAGTCGTCCCGTACACGTAGTCCGACTCGTCCGAGGCCAGCCACACTGCTACGCGCGCTATATCCTCAGGCTCGCCGATTCGTTTCGCCGGAATCAGCTTCAGCAGAGTAGTCTCGAAGATCTCAGGCGTCGTCAGCTTTTCGACATTCATTGGGGTGCGGATGGCGCCCGGGGAAATTGCGTTCACCCGGATGCGCAAATGGGCCACCTCCTGGGCCAGGCTCTTCATAAACAGCATGAGACCGCCTTTAGCCGCGGCGTAGTTCGCATGGCCTTCCCAGGGGATGATGTCGTGCACCGAGCTCATGAAGATAAGCTTGCCGCAGGCGTAGGAGAGGGAGCGATCGATCCCTTGACGCTTAAAGGCCCGAATCGCTTCGCGGGCGCAGAGAAACATGCCGGTGAGGTTCACATCGATCACTCCCTGCCATTGTTCCAGCGTCATCTCGTCTACTTTTGCATTGAGTTGGATCGCCGCATTGGGGACACAAATATCGAGCCTGCCGAAGGTCTTGAACATGCAGTCGAACATGGCCTGCACTTCGTTTTCGCGAGAAACGTTGGCCTTGAAGGCGACTGCCTTCCTTCCCAGTGCCTCGATCGTCTTCACCGTCTGGCGGGCCCCTGCTTCATCTGAGCTGTAGTTCACCAGCACATCCGCGCCCGCTTGTGCGAACCCGATCGCCATGGCCTGGCCCAGCCCCTTGCTTGCCCCGGTCACCAGCGCTTTTTGCCCCACCAACACGGGGTGGATCCGTGACGGCGGCATCTCGTTCGGAGGAGTGTACTTATTTTCGGAGTTCACTGTTGTGCTTTCACGGGATCAGACAAAAGTGCGCCACGTGGTCACTGATTGTGCCGCGATCGGATCGTTCGCCTTGAGGTAACTCTGCAGACCTTTGAAGTGGGGCGTGTTCAGGTGATAGTCGATTGCCGCCTGGTTCGCGAACTTCTCATAGAACATGAACTTGGAGGGATCTTCAGGATCGTAGTGAAGCTCATAGACGAGGCACCCGGGTTCTTCATGAGTGGGAGCCACGAGCGCGTGCAACGCAGCTCCAAGCTTCTCTTCATGACCCGGGGCAGCCTGGAAATGAACATTGAGGATAATCGGAGTTTCAGCCATGATTCCCGTAATGAACTAAGGAGTGAGTTAACGGTGCACTAAGTTCATATATTTGCGCTTCCAGAAGTGTCAAGAAGATTTTCCGCTCGTAGTTCCGTAATGAACTGTGAAGAGTTTCACACCAAAAGTTCGTCCCAGCAACAAATGAAAGTAAGCGTCCACTTCTTCGGACGGATCTTCGTCCCTGCAACGAATAAGAGGGTGCCCCACATCTCGCTCGTTTTTCGCGAGATGTGGGATACCAACGCCGTTCCCCTCTAACTCTTGACCTTCGGCTTCTCCGAAGGTGAACTAATTCTGAGCCGGAATTCCAAAGCGGAGCTCTTGCGTCTTGATGGCATCTTCGCGTTGTGTTTTGGTGAGCAGGCTTGCTTCCTTCGCCATTTCCTGCGCCTTGGCGGTTTCACCCAATCGCTGATAAGTCCGGCTGAGCTGATAGTACGTTGCGGAGTTGCGAGGGTCGAGCTTCAGCACCTGCTCGAACTCCTCCTGCGCGCCTTTCCACTGTTGCATCTTCATGTAGAGAAGCCCCAATTGATAGTGTGGTTCGACCACCGTGGGGCTCATCTCCTTGGCAGATTTCAGTGCGTCCATCGCTTGCTGCTGCAGGCCCAGCTGGAAGGAAACCAAACCAAAAACATATTCGAGCGCAAAATCGCGCGGGACGACAGTCCGCGCTTCCGTCAATATCCTGAGCGCCTCCGGGTCGTTACCTTCCTTCATAAACGTCTGGGCTAACGCGACGTAGCCTAAAGCGATGGTCGGGTGTTCGGAGACTGCCTTGTGGTAGGCCTCGCGTGCCTGGCTGCGATTTCCTTGCATCATGGCAATGGCTCCCAAACGAATTGTCAGGGGGTAATCGTCCGGAACCAGGGGAATACCGCTCTTTACAATGCGGGTCGCCTCGTCGTAGCGGTCAAGATCGATCAGCAAACGGGTGCAGTCAAGATAGCGGTCAGGATTCATCGAATCGGCGGCTATCGCCTTTTGATACACGTCAAGAGCCAGTTGCTGTTCGCCGGCGGATTCATAGGCAGAAGCAATTCTGGCCAACAGGTTGGCGTCTGTTGCATGCTCTGTGGCGATGGTGTCGAGCAGGGGGATAGCCTCTTTGAACTGTTTGGCCTTTAGCAGCGCGATGGCGAGGTTGTACCGGCTCTGCCAGGAGTCCGGCTGCATGTCGGCAATCCGCCGGAAGCGCGCCGCGGATTCAACATACATTTCCTGTTGATTGAATTCTTCTGCCAGCTCGTATTCCTGCTCGGCAGAGAGCTTCGAATGCGCTTCAAGACGGTCAACCAGCTTGATGGCTGTGGCGGGCGAGTTCGACGAGAGGCAAGCCTTGATTGCCAGCATGGCGGCCGGCGTGTCATTTTCCAGCAGCGCCGCGCCAGGTTCCATGTGGGGAATCGCCTCTTTCCCACGTGCAGTCGTGAGATATAAAACGGCGAGATAGTAATGCGCAAAAGTATCAGTGTTGTCGAGCGTCAGCGCGGTCTGCAATTGTTTTTCGGCGAGCGGGTATTGTTTCCGGCTAAGGTAGTTATATCCGAGGTTCGTATGCGGGCCGGCAAGCTTGGGGTCTAACGTGAAAGCGGTCTCGTAATCCTTGTTGGCTTCGTCGATGCGGCCAAGTTTCGTTTCGGTGATCCCGATAAAATTTTCGATGGAAGCATTTGTTGGTTGTAACCGTCGCGCGTCCCGAAATTGTTCGAGCGCCGCCTCGTACTTCTCCTGGCGAAAGAGTTCCAGGCCACGGCCAAGAGAATCGACTTGCCCTGAAGCGAGGAAGGAAAGCAAGAGCGGTGACAGGATGAGTGCACGGGAATTCATTGGTCTACAGATTTGAGTGTCGTCATTTGCGTTTCATCGTGGGCCAGGCCTTCGAGTTTGAGCTTGCGGGAAATTTCAAACTGTTCATTGGCCGCTTCCTTTTGTCCCAGCGAACGATACACCAGCCCGAGCTGATAGTGGGCCAAACCCTGGGGATCGTGGCGAATCGCCTGGCGCAGGGCAGCTTCGGCCTTGGGATATTCCTTTTGCATGTAATACGCCTTGCCGAGTTGGCGATAAGTAACCCACTGATCGGGTTCCAATTGAATCGCCTTTTCCAGAAAAGGAGTTGCACCGGTTGCATCCAGCCGATCCAAAAGGATGGTCCCCATCTCGCCATTGGCTTCGGCATGGTCCGGGTTCAAGTGCAGCTCGGCGGCCAATTCATCCCGAGCCTGGTCCGGTTGATTCATCTTCGAAAGAAGATGGCCAATCGAAAAATGCACACCAGGTAAGTTAGGGACAAGACTTTCAACCACTCTATATTCAGCCAGGGCTTTCTCGTCCTGCTGCGCGTTCTGGTAGGTCTCGGCCAGGAGCTGATGGGCCGGATAGGAATCCGGAGCCACGGTGAGGAGATGCTCGAGCGTGGATAAAGAGAGGTTCCGATAGGTTCTGGCCAGCCAGTAATCAGCCTGCCAATCATTCGGGTGAAGCTTAAGCCAGGTGCTCAAATCGGCTGCGGCCTGCTCGAAGTCCTGACGATAGAAACTGTCGATACCACCTTCCCGCCCGTGCGAGGGGCTCGGACGTGGCACGGCGCTGGCGAAATCGTTCCATGCGGAAAGAGATGCACTGTTGTTGCCGAGTCGCGCATTTGCTAATGCGAGAGCCAGGCTGCGAGCGGCACTTGCGGGAGCTGCTTCGAGTGCGGGCAGGCAGGCACGGAGCTGATCTTGCCCATGCTGCGATAGATCCTCGGCCCCGGCCGGATACGGACGCGGGAGTCCAAGAGCATTTGCCGCCTGATATCCCCCCACATGAATTGCTTTGCCAAACCAGCTCAACGCGTCGTCAGGCTTGTTTTCGATCAACGCTATCTCGCCGAGCCTGGCCATGGCAGCGGCGGCGCCGGGATTCGCCTCCAGTTCGTGCTGATACTCCTGCGTCGCAATGTCCAGCTTCTCTCTACGCAGCGCAACATCACCCAATCCGTAATGCGCCGCCTGCCAATGAGGATCCTGTTCGAGCGCTCGATAATAGTGGGCCGCTGCGTTTTCCCACGCGTGCTCGTCTTTATAGATGTCTCCGTACACCTGGTGCACCAGGGGCGTGCCCTTTGCTCCGGTGAGGACGCGTTCGATTCCCAGGTCGGCCGCTTTGCGATACGCCTCGCCAAGGTCAAGCAGCAGCGCTGGATCAGAGGGGAAAAGCAAACTGGTCTTGCGCGCTTGTTCGATCGCCGGCTGGATTCGTCCGTCATCCCACAACGCTCTGGCAAGCCATGTGTGTGCCTGCTTATTAATTGGTTCCAGGCGCACCGCTTCGACGAGCTGGGGGACTGCGAGACCGGCCTGTCTCTGCCGTTCGTAGTCGATACCCAGGTAGAGGCTCACCCCGGGCAATCCGGGCTTCAGCTTTTCGGCCTTCGCCAGGGCTCGTGCTGACTCCGCAAATTTTCCCTGTGCGTTGTACACCAGCCCCAGGCTTGCGTAGGCTTCGGCAACTTCTGGATGAAGACGGATGACCGCCAGGTACTCTGTTGCCGCGAGGTCAAGGTTGCCCGCATCCTGTGCCCGGTGCGCGGCAGCGAAGTGCTGCGCTGCTTCAGCATCGGCATCCTGAGCCCGGAGTGTGGTCCCAGAGAGCAGGGTAGAGAAGGCCCAGAGAGTAGTGTAGCCGATGATCAAAACCCGATGGCTGCTGCAACTCAGCATGAACCTGCCTGCCGACGACGGTCGAAAAGAATAAGGGGGGACCGCTCAGCGCGCTCCCCCTTTGGTATTGCCAACCTATATATCATACTTCGCGATGCGGAAGGCCGCGGATTGCCAGCCTGCCGCATCGCTATTCCATCAAAACGTTATTCGGAAGTTAGCCTGTAGTGTTCGAGCCGATGAGACAATGCCCGACTGATTGTTGTTGGTTTCCGAGTTCGGACCGGTACCGCATTGGAATTGTCCAAACGCCGGATCTCCTATGTGGTAATCCATACAGCCAAAGCTGTGCCGATTGAAGATGTTAAACGCGTCGAATCGGAAGAGGAAATTGACCCGTTCCGTAAACAGAGGGATTCGCTTGGAAGCTTGCAGGTCCTCTTCCTTGTGAGTGAAGTTGCGCACATTCCCCAAAGTCTTGGGAGCGTCACCAAAGGTATAGTTCGGAGCCTGGGTGAAGGCGGCAGCGTTGATCTTGGCAGTCGTCCCAAATTTATAGTCCCCGAGCTTCCCAAAGAAGGCGCTGGGATTCGCTCCTTTGACTACGTTAGGCCGTGCGTTGCCTCCCGTCGCCTGGCCGGCAAAGGTACCAGCTGTCCAATTGTTCTCCTGCACGAAGAGAGGGAAGCCGGTCGCGTAGGTATCCACACCGCCTAATGTCCAGCCGCCGATCGCCGCATCGGTCAATTTGTTGACATTACCCCCCCACTGCTTTCCTCTTCCGAAAGGAAGCTCATAGGTGTAAGCAATTTTGAATTGCTGCGGTTGATCGAATTCGCTGTAAGTCTTTTCCTTCTTGGGATCATAAGGATCAAACATACCGCCTACGCCGCCATTCCACGCTTCCTGCGGAGCATAGTCTGAATCGGCGTCGGTGAGATTCTTCGCCCAGGTGTAATTGCTCAACACCGTCAATCCGGAGCCGTAGCGCTTGGTTACTTGTATCTGCAGTGCTTGGTAACTGTAATTACCCCATGGATTGGCGCTGAACGATGTGTCCAGGTCCTCGGTCTGATATTGCGGGAACGGCCGCAGAGCCTGAGCAACCGAAGCCGTAGCGCCGAAGTCGCTCTGGAAGTTAGTGTACGGGGTGCCAACAGCGGGTAGTCCCGCGCAAGCCGGGTTACCCCCGGAGCCCGCGAGGGGAACCGCCAGACAGTTGCCGTATACCAGGGCCGATGCAGGAGCCACGTTGGGGTCCTTAAGCAACGCCTGCAAGTGACTTCCATGGTTTCCCACGTATGCCATATCGACCAGCCATTGACCCGGGAACTCGCGCTGTATGTCGAAGGTCCAGTTATTCACGTCGCCAGGCCTGGCAAGCCTGCTGGGGAGCATTACCGGACCACCGCTTGCCGCGCCCCCGCCGCCACCGTTACCGTTCAGGGCTGTTGGGGTGATGGTCGGCGGTATCGAGCCGGGATAACCTTGTACCGTGCTGGGTATGACCGCGGGCGTCTGTTGATTGACCGGGGTAGGCCACTTATATCCGGCGGCGAAGAAACCAAGACTGTCGGTATTCGCGAAGTTGGATATCTTCAGCGGGGTTTGGTAGAGGCCGTAAGCGGCGCGGACTACCGTCCGGGGGTCGAGTTGGTATGCCAGGCCTACGCGAGGCCCCCACGATCCCCAATACTGGTTCATCGGCGAGCATCTGCCGTCTCTGCCTGGGCCGGTTCCCTGAAACTCGTACGCACCAGGCAGGCCGTCGGCACCGGGATTGGCCAGGGTTGGATTGACTTGAGATGTCCTGCACTTTTCTTCAAACACCGGCTGTGGGATCTCATAGCGCAGGCCCAGGTTCAGAGTGAGCTTTGGGCTAACTTTGAAGTCGTCCATGGCGTAGAACCCCCAGCCGTGGACGCGCATCGCGGCGTCTTGAGGGCCGCCAACGTTTCCGGTATATGCTGCTCCCAGAAAGAAGGAGGCCGCACCTGACCCCGAGTTCGGATCGATGGGGTTGCCGTCAGCCAGGTTGCCGGCGGAGGTCAAAGCGTTGGTGAAGCCAAACTGGGGAGCGGCGTTGCTGTTGTAGTTCGAGTTGAAGCCCTGGCGCCGGTACACAAAACCAAACTTCCAGTTGTGCTTGCCTTTAACCCACGACACCGAGTCGTCCCATTGGTAGCTATTGTCTATGAAGGAGCTGTTGTCGCTGGGAGGCGCGGGCATCGTGGCATTGGTGGCAGGGACATACTGGATGTTGTTACCGGGGATGAGAATATCCTGGTAATAGCCGTGAAAATCGATCTTATCCGCCCATGAGCCCACTGCGCCTTCGGCTTGCTCGATACGGAAGCGGCGGGTGTAGCCGGCATTGAAATGGTTTAAAAGCGTGGGTGTGATGGCAAAGTCTTCACCGAAGCGAACATAGTGAGTCGTCGTACTGCCAAAGCTCTGGTCGTAGAGCCCCTTGGGCCCGTATGAGTAAATGTTGATAATCGGCAGGTTGGCTTGCGCATAGCTGCCGAAGAGCTTGTGCTTTTGCCCGATGTTCTGGTCGATTCGGGTCGAATACAGATCGTTGTTGATCGGCTCCAGAAGGTTATATGCCAGGTTCTGAAAAGGCTGGTTGGGATTAGTGGCTACCGGGAGATAAGGGATGAAGGCCTTCGCGTACGGGTCGAGCCTTGACAGCGGGATCTGGTTGTTGGGAAAGGGCTGGCAGGCTTGGCCCAGGTTGGCTCCCGAGCAGGTGGCGTAGTCATAGATTTTCTGCGCCGGGTAGGTAACGCCATTGATAGTCTCGCCGTTCAAGACCTGAGAAAAATCCCCGTTCAACATGGCCGGGGTCGCGGTTGAGGTAAGTTGCGGACCACCGGACTTGAAGCGAAAGCCTTCATAGCTAAAAAACCAGAAGGTCTTCCCTCGGCCGTCATAGATTTTCGGGATAAATACCGGGCCGCCGCCAAATCCGCCAAAGTCGTTTTGCGTATCGTTCAGCTTGCCGATCCCGGTATGGTTGTTTTGCCAGCTGTTGGCGTCGAATGCCGCGTTCTTGAGCAGGTCATACACGGCGCCGTGGAACTCATTGGTTCCCGACTTGGAAGCCACGTTGACGAAGCCGCCGCCGGTACGCCCGAATTCCGCCGCGAAGGTGCTGGTTTGTACTTTGAACTCAGAGACCGCATCGACGCTGATGCCAAAGTTCCACTGGTAGTTCGGGGAAGCCAGCTGAATCGACGAACCATCGAGGATCACATCAGCTTGCCCCGTTCCCGCGCCGTTGAGTTTAAAACTAGCCTGCGATTGGGCGTTGCCCGTGGAGTCTCCCTGAAAACCCGGGGTTAGCGTCATGAACTCGAGGGGGCTGCGAATCACACCACTGAAATTCAGCGGGAGTTGCGCGATCAGCTTCCCGGGGACCGTGGTCCCGATGTCGGAGCTCTCCGTCTGGATCTGTTGCGCGTTCGCGGTGACCGTCACCGACTGCGACGTCTGGCCTACCTGGAGGGCGATGTCAAGATTGCTTGTGGTTCCAATCGAGACCGTAATGCCTTCCTGAACCGCTTCTTTGAAACCCGGCGCAGACACAGTAACTTTGTAGTTGCCGACCGGCAGTTGGGGATAGAGAAAGCGGCCGTCGCCGTTGGTAGCCACCGGGTAGGTAGAGTTGGTGTCAGTGTTGGTGATCGTGACGGTAGCATTGGGAACGAAAGCGCCCGCCGGATCGTGAACCGTCCCCACCATAGACCCGCCGCCAGCCTGGGCCCACATCGCTGTGGAAGTAACTAGAAATACCGCGAACACTGGCAATGTGTACTGCAGGGCTCTTTTGAAGCTATTGGTCTTGATCACAGATATTCTCCTCAAGTTACAAGCTTGCTGATCAGTCTTGCTACCGTGGATGGCCTGACGATGGCCTCTCTATGCCGGCTGCACATCGTAAAAAAGCATTAGTTCCATATAGAACTAATTACGGACGCAAATTGCTCTGCATTGATGCGCGGTAATTTCATATAGGTGGCGTCAGACGAGTGTCAAGAACTATTTATCAAGGCAGTTCCGTATTGAACTCTTGTAACCGGGATTGTGACGAACCGTCGCTAAGGCCTTAGCTTGAGGGCGCCGGTTTTACAGTACGGCGCGGTAGGAGAACCAAGTACGTTCCGAATCGAAATGGACGTGACGTCGTTTTCAGTGCGATACCGGCACCTTTACGGAAAACCGGCAGCAGTAATTCTGACCGCTTAGCGGAAATTCTCCTCCTCCGGCCGGCTTCTTCTTCCGTTGCCGTCGGGAGCTCCTCCGCTATTTCTCCGGATACATCAACACTTTTATCGCCTTCTTTTCATCGCACAGGCGAAAAGCAGTTTGCCAATCTGAGATGGGAAGCTTGTTGGAGATCAGATCGTTCAGCCGAACACGACCCTCAGCATAAATTTTCATCATGCGCTCCCAGGTGCGAGCCGTATAGCAGACGGAGCCGGACATCGTCAGCTGCTTGTAAAAGATCAGATCAATAGGGAAGGGAATATCCTGTCCGCAGATGGCGACCTGGGTGTAGCGGCCCATAGGACGGAGGGATTCGAGGCATCCGCGGACGGAGCTGGGGTGCCCGGCACACTCGAAAGCCACATCCACGCCGACTCCGCTGGTGTGCTCACGGATCGCTTCATTGAGGCTTACCTCGCCAATATTGATCACCGCCGCCGCGCCAATACGAAGCGCCGCATTCAATCGTTCCGTGTCTCCCTGAGCACCCGCGACAATGGTTCGTATCCCTTCCGCAACCAGCAGTTTGAGGCAGAGCAATCCCATGGGTCCGGGCCCGGAAACGAGGGCCGTGTCTCCAATCCGCACATTCGTGATTTCGGTGACTGCCTGCACCACTGCTGCGAAAGGTTCGCTCATGGCGGCTTCGTCCAGAGAAAAGTTTTCAGGAATGCGATAGAGCTGATCCGGACGCATGACCACGTACCGCGTAAATGCGCCATTTACCCCGTGACCCATGCCCCGCCGGTTGGAGCAAAAGATGAAGTATCCAGAGAGGCAGTATTCGCATTGACCACAGGTAACTGCAGTCGCGCCAAGGCCTGTAACTCTCTCCCCGATCGCGGCGTGGTGGTTGACGTTACGGCCCACCTCGACCACGGTACCGGAAAATTCATGTCCCAGGATTACCGGGGGATAGTTACGAAACGTATCGTGAAGAACATGGATATCCGTCCCACAGAGTCCGCAGTAAGCGATTTCCAGCTTTACCTGGTCGTCTCCGCAACGCGGTTCCTCAACTTCGCGTATATCGACGTTCCCTTCGCCACTCGCATACTTGACCAGAGCTTTCATGTTGGCGGGTCCTTAACCGCTACGAGCTAAATGCGTGCAACTTATCACACCTTCCATCTTTCATGGCGTTCGCGAAAGGCCGGCTTGTGATCATCAGCGTGTAGACGCGAGCGGAGGCTACGCAGTTTTCGAGAGAGTAGCAAGGGCCTCAAAGCTTAACAGACTCCATGTTAGGCCGCCATCGAGAACAACAATTGCAAAGATCAGCCATCGTCCAGAGTTCCTGTTGGAACTCCTTTTGTAGTTAGTAGCTGGTCGCAATATAAGGCCGGGCCAGTCGAATTAGCAAGACCGGTTCCAGTAACCAAGGTGGAGTGTGACGGCGGCCGAGATAGGAGGCTGGCACATGGTTGGCCGCTTAGGTGTTGGTTTTGCTCGCTGTTTTAGCGGGGAAGCGTGGAGTAGTCATATTGGTACTTCCAGGTCAATTGGCTTCCGGGTTCCACGGATATATCGACGAAGGGCTCAACCGCGATGACCGAGCGAATCGACCACAGGGCCATCTTTGACAGCGGCCGGTCCGCGGTAATTTCCATTCCGGCCTTCACGTTCGTGTTCTCGATGCGAATCTTGTAGCTGTCAGAACTGCTGCCGAATCCCGCAATGGAGGTATAAACACGGTCCTGCCCGGTAAGCGTCTTAAGGTAAACAATTTGATCCCTACGAACCTCGGCAAGCTCTTTATCCAGAGGAGGTTCGGTTGCCATGGCAAACGGCAAACGAATCGTGAAGCCCGCGTCGGTAGGCTGCTTGTCCAGCACCAGGAAGTTATGATCGTAAACGTTGGTGTGGATTGCACGTGTGCCGACATTTTTCAAGCTATGCTCGATCAGCATGCTCGGCTTGCCCACGGCCAGGCTCACTTTCTTGCGATAAATGTATCCATACCCCGAGGAAGCATCGTGCAGCTCCTGGGTGAACTCCACCGAGTCCTTACTCCTTTTGATGCTCCACTTACCACCATTAGCGATTTCGTACAGATGATAGGCGGTGTAACCCGCGTCGTCAGGCTTGCGCAGCATGCCTACGCCGATTTTGAGGAAGGTCCCGCCAGGTTTGGCGTCGTCGTACCCCAATACCCCGAATTCCTCGACTGGACCGGTGATGGCGCTGCAGGGGCCGGCTACGATCTCTGTGCCCCGATAGACGAAATCAGAAACCGTGGGATCCGTTTGCGCAAACCAAGGACCGTAGTAGCTGTGCCCCGCATATTGCAAATCTCCAACCACGCCGGACCAGTCGAACCGGGTGCCGCGATAAAAGCCGATGGTCGCGTCCGGCAGGTAAATCTTTGCCCGTACAACCGAATTGGCAATCTCGGTTTGCGGTGGGGCTGGGCTGGTTGCCGCTGGCGCGGACCATACAGTGAGTAGCGACACGAGGGTAAAGACGATCGCTTTCATGATCAATGGTGATCTGCAGGCGCCGGCAAGCTCGTGGGCGGAGAGAGAGTAGGAGCGCCCGGCGCAACATCGCCCGTCGCGGCCCATTCCGCGCTGCGTGCAAACGCATCCATGAACCCCGGCTGACTCATGGCCAGAAGATCATGGCCAATGACCATCATCACGACTCTGCCTTGGCCGTAGGGCACGGTCCAAATTACCGGCTCTACCTTGCCGGTCCCACCCTTTACATTCGGATCATCGAGTGCAGTGGCCAGCACGTGCACGTTGGGTTTCAGGTCTATCTTGTGATAAAGCTCATCGTTGGCTACAAATGTTGGCGGCAACCCGCGGCTGATCGGATGATCGCGATCGACCCATTCCACCGCAAACACGTGACGCGTCGCGTGGCCTATATTGTCCAGCTTCCAGGTCATTCCGATCATGTCCGCAAACGCACCCCACGGCTCCCCTTCCAGGCGGCGAGGCTCTGTCGCGCTGCCACCGGCCTGCCCAAAGAAGGGACCATAGGTGATTCCGTGTACACCAACCATCCCTTTGCCGGAGCGTATGAAATCCTCAACCGCCTTCTCCGTGACTGCCGGCCATCGAGGGCCGTAGTAGTAATCGATCAGAACGTCGTAGTTCGCCAGCGTCGCCGAGGTGATGCCGGCCACTTCTTCCTCCAGCTTCACGTCGAAACGCCCGGTGTTGGTCAGGATGCCCTGCATGAAGGGTGCCGTCCCCTGCCAGGGATGAGACCAGTCCGAGCTCCCCGTCAACACCAGCACTCGAATCTTGTGGGCGGGCGCGGCGGTGGGCGCCTGGGCTTGAGACGGTCGAGCAGCCATCGTGAACAACGCCAGACAGCAAACGATCAGTGACTTTTTCATTTCGTACCTCTCGGAAGACGTGTCCTATGGATTTCCTGGGAAGGGGCGAGGCGTAATGTCCGCATCGGTGAGGCCGAGAGCCCACTTGATGGCTCCAATGTACATCTGCTGGATGCGCGCATCGTCCAATGTCGCCTCAAGATGACCAAACGTTGAATACCATACGCGGCCCTTGCCGTATTTCTTGCACCAGACGATAGGAAAATCGCCATCCTTGCGCAAGCCAGCCAGCTTCTTGAGATTGGCTTGAAATTGGTCGGAAGAAGGGTGGCGATTTGGATTAGGCTCCGGCTGCAGTGCGGCAAACACTTCGGGAAATTTCGTCGGATCCATCCTCATAATCACATGGTCTATGTCGCGTGAATAGTTCGGACCCACGATGGTGTACTGATCACGAAAGGTGAACTGTTTCGGAAAGCCCTGGACTCCTGGAAAGTTGGGGTCCTCGACTACGATGTGCATATCGGCGGAGGGAAATTCTCCCACCAGGTTGCCGCCGATCATCTCCGCGTATTCCGGCCACAAGAGAAGATGCCCGCCATTGCCCGCGTGGCCGGCGATGAAGCCTTTGCCGTCCTCATGAACGAAAGACAACAGGTCGGCTTTCTGTTGGTCGGTGATGTTCCAGGGTCCCTCTCCCATATAGAAAACGGCATCGAAGTGATTCAGTGTTCTGACGTTGTAGCCGGGGACCGGCTGTTTGGTGAGCAGATGCATATCGGTGCGTATCACCGTGATCCAGGCTCCGGATTCGCGCCCCAGCCGCTCAATCGTGGCCAGCGTATGCGATGCCGAGTCGTGGTGATAGCCGGGCTCTGCATACCATTCCTGCGGATCGGCGATTGCCAGAATTCTCTTCTTGCCCGGCCAGGGATCGTCCGGCGGCCTGGAGGGAGCGGTATCCTGTGCCAGCAACTGTGGCGCAGGGCGATTGGCCTGTGCGCCATAGAGCGCAGGCGCAGAAATTGCCCCTGAGGCGGCTGCCAAACCCTTCAAAAAATCACGTCGTTCCATAGCCTCGCTCCTCGTGCGGTCTAACGACCCTTCGCGCTCTGCTTATCCTCAGATTCTGGCAACGCAAACGCGAACCAGTTATCGTTGGCTGCGACCAAAAGATACTGCCGTCCATAGAGCTCGTAAGTCATCGGCGCGTTGGTCACGAATTGGCCCAGGTTGACATGCCAGAGAGTCTTACCCGTCGCCGGATCCATACCCAGAAAATTTCCGAAAGAATCTCCGCCGAACAGCAAATTCCCCGCGGTCGTCAGCAGGCCCGAGATAAGTACCCCGCTCTTGTCACCTAACTCATGGCTCCAGACAACCTTTCCCGTCTTGTAATCAATCGCCATCGTCACGTAATCCGGTGGTGAGCGAAACCGGCCATAACCTGAGGTAGTGAAGTAAGCCCAGGTCCGGGCAGCATTCACAAAAATCAGGCCGAGCTTTGGATCGTAAGATGGCGACCACCAATTCGTTGCCCCGATAGGGTATGGAGAGACCAGGGCTCCCGGAGGGTTGGCGTCCTTGGCGTAATCGGGAATAGGCCTGCCCTGGGGATCGATTCCTTTTGCCCAGTTGGTTTCCGGCACAAACTTTGTGGTTAGTAAGTGTTCGCCCGTCACCCGGTCCAGAAGAAAAAAATAACCGTTGCGGGAAGCCTGCGCCAGTAGCTTGCGCTGCTTTCCCTGGAACTCCCCATCAAAAATGATCGGTGTTTGGCCGGCGTCGTAGTCGTGGGTATCGTGCGGAGTCACCTGATAGGCCCATACCAGCTTTCCGGTATCCGGGTTCAGGGCAACGATGGATGCGGTGTAAAGACTATCTCCTTCGGGAGTAGGATGCGGAGCCCTGTCCATCGGTACGCCGTTGCCGGTTCCCAGATAATAGAGATTCAGTTCGGGGTCATAAGTGCCCGTCAACCAGGGAAAGCCGCCGCCTTTCGCCATCGTGGCGTCATCGACCCAGGTCTCTGAACCCTTCGCACCCGGATCCGGATCCACCCACCATTTCCATTGCAGCTTTCCCGTTTCAGGGTCGCGGGACTCCAGCCACGCTCGTATGTTGTCGTTGTTACCCGGGCCGACGATGACGTGATTGCCGATGATCAGCGGGGATGTAGCGGAGAAGAAATCATCCTTCACGTCTGCAACCTGGACTCGCCAACGCTCAGTGCCGTCCTTGGCATTCAATGAGACCAGGTAGTTGTCAGGAGACATGAAATACAGCCAGCTGCCATACATCCCCACACCCCGGTTGGCTACATGGATGGCCCTGTTGTTCGGCCACGCATAGTGCCAAAGCTCCCGGCCGGTCAGCGCATCCATCGCCCAGACGTTGTCGGTAATCGTGAAATAAAGCACGCCATCGACCAGTAGGGGGGTGGCTTTAATTCTTCGGCCTTCACTTGCCTGTTGCGCGTAGGATTCGCTGCCAAAGTCGACGTGATGCGTCCACACCAGCCCGAGCGAATGGACGTTGGACGCGTTGATCTGTGAAAGCGTGCTGTAACGGCGGCCCGAATAATCGCCGTTATAGGTTGGCCAGGTATCTGTCGGCGGCCGGTGCAAAGCCTCCGGGTCTAAAGTCTGCGCGAGCGCACACAGCGGCAGTAGTAGGAGCGAAGCCAAACACAAGATCGGCCGGTACTTCATTTGAGTGTCACCAGATATGCCAGGAGGTCGTGAATGTCCTTGTCGGTATACATCGTCAGCAATGCCTTGTGTGCGGCGAGGGGGTCAACCACGGCGACCGACTTGGTGCGATCGCGCGGCCAGGTGTGATAGACGCCGGCTTTGTCCGTGAGGGACACCGTGAACTCATCCAGATACTCCAGTTTTCCTTCAACGGTTTGGCCCGACGGAAGCGTCACCGTCACCTGGAAAGGCTTGGCTGGTGGTGTTAGAAACGATGTCGTGAGCGCGAGCGGCTGCTCTTTCGATCCAATGTGCGCCAGGTCTCCTGTGGGGGAATGACAAGTGCTGCATTTTCCCGCGCCATTAAAATAGGCAAGCCCGGCTTTTGGATCACCCACCAGCAAAGCCGTTTCCGGCAGCCTGGTACCGCGAACCTGTTGGATACGAGAATGCAGAAACGCGGAGATATCTTGTACCTGTTGCGGTTCCAGTGTAGGGAAAGCCGGCATGCCCAGCGTGGGACGCCCCTGCTTCAGGAAAGCCCCTAGCTTATCTCCACCATGGTCCTGAAAGACGATAGGGCTTCGCAGTAGATTCGGCGCCTGTTCCGTTCCCGTAGCTTGCGATCCATGACAGAAGGAACAACTCTGAGAGAAAATGCCTTGACCTCGGTCGGCTGCCGCTTTATCGGCAGTGGCCACGGGAGTAGCGGCCGGGGTTTGAGCGGTTGCAGGTTTCGCCGCCGTCACCCATGTTCCAAGACACGTAAAGAGCAGCCCGGCAATGAACTCTGATCGCTTTTTCATGGATCAACCTCGGGGGTAAGTTATCCGATTTACTCCGCCTGACTTATCGCAGAGTTGCGGGCGACCGAGATAGCACTCTCCCTCTTGATAGTGTGTGGACGGCAACTAACTAGCGTCAACCTGACAGTGTTCCCTTATGAACTAATTCCACAGGTAAGCTGAAAGGCACACTATACCCGGCATTTGCGCGCTGTCAAGCATCACCACACTTTGCGGCGAAAGCGTTTTGACCGAGGACTGAGACTCGCTGTGCCGCTGCGTCGTTGACCGCCTTCACGCGATCAAATAGTTCATAAGGGAACCATGCAGGGAAGAACGTGAAACAAGCTTTGTGCTTTATTATCTGGGCACGACTTCAGTCGTGCCGTAGGCCCAGAAGAGAGTGGGGCTTTATCCCTGCGAAGTTTCGATTGGGATTTTCTTGCGGGTTTTACGCGTGGCAGGGGTTAAAGAGCCTGCACTTTAACTCCAGAATGCTGGAGTTCTCACGCAGACTCTAAAGCCCGATCATTTTGGTTCGATCGTTGCCAAATCCGATCGCAGAATCTCGGCGTCTTCTGGATCATCGATGGAGGGCAAAATCTCCACAGCCTTCTTGTAATGTACCGCTGCAGCTTCTTTATCCGTTAGAGACAGGGCGCGCGCCATTCCTTCGTGGGCACAACCCATCAGAAAACCCTTCATTACGTCATGCTCCGCGATTGCCAGGCATATGGTCGCGTGATACAGGGCCGGCTGAGAAAACCCAAGAATGCTGTAGACTCGGGCGACCTGCCATTCTCCGATCGCGCGATTCCTGGAATCGCCGACGAACTCCCAATGCATCCGCGACGCATGAGCACTGTGGATCATTTGCGCATCCTGCTCGGCAGAACGATTGGTCAGGTTCAACAGCCGCCACGTCTCATTGAAGAATGCGGCTGCGAGTTTCCTGTGTTCTTCCGCCTCGATCAAATTCTGCATCGTCTCAGTGCGTTCTCCTCTGGTGATGTGCGTATCCTTAACCTACCTCCTGTTCTACCTCATTCGTAACTAGAGCTTCCATCGCTATCACCAGCTCACCTGCGAAAGGCGGCTCTGTCGAGCCGCCTTTCGCAGGTTGTAGATCGCGACGATCTGACTCTCTCGAATGGCGCGAAAGCGCCTATCTCGCTATGGTTTGCATTTGCCGGCTTGTCCGGCAAGGAAAATAGCGGCGATCTCGCTGGGCAAAAGTGCACGATTGTAGACCGTCACCTCGTCTATTTCCCCATGCATCCGCCGAATGTCGCCATTCGCATCCGGAATTCTGCCCATGAGGAATGAGGTTCCACCCGGAGTATCAATCTGATAATTTTGCCGCCTCGCTACCGGGACACCATCGAGGAACAACACGATGCCAATGTTGCCGGAACTGCTAAGGGTGACTGCGACGTGATGCCATCCGCGATTGGGGTGGAACGGTTCCTCATGACGGAGTTGCGGGCCAGCTAGTTGATCGAACCATTGACTCCAGGCGAGGGCATTGCCATACGGGGGTTCATATTCGGAATAAAGCTCAAAAAACTCGCCCAAATATCCTGGCTGTCCATAACCCGCAAAGAAATCTTCAAAATAGTCAGAGGTTGTCACGTCCGGCGGCAAAATCGAGTCGAGCTTCACCCACATCTCCATCGTTCTGTCCGCGCTGGACTCCGGCAAGCCACTTGCGCCCGATTGGAAGTAGCCGTTAATGCCATCAAATTTGAAGGCTTCTCCAACGAATCCGGGGGCAAACTTTGCCCCACCGACTAATTGCCCATGATTCGAGCCGACGATATCGTTCGTGTTGCCATCCCCAGGCCACCAACTCACGGCGCCGGACGGAAGCGGCGTGCAACTCCTCTTACTGAAGTCTTCACCAAGCAGGTTAGCTCCCGCACCACAAAGCACTGTTGTGACGAGGATGGATCGAGCAATGGATGGCCTGAGAAACGCTCCGAAGAGCCCAAGCGTCGAAATTGTTCCAGACATGGAATGCTTCCTCCAGCGTGAATGTTTCTGGTGAGGCCGATCAATCGCCACTCTTGTTGCGCTAGTGGTTTGATCCTTCAGGCCGTCGTCAACGAAACCGGCAGTGGAGTCGCACTCCGTGCCGCGCGATACACAGGTGGCGTCGAGATGAGTGAGCATCGACTCGACAAAAGCCAAGTCTTACTCCTGGTAGCGCAGCGGGAAGGCACAGGAGAGATTAAGGGCAGATCAAAAAACCGCAAGAGTACATCTACCTATTGCTTTGAGCGGGGGCCTGATCCTGCGCGGGGGAACGCAGACAGAAAGATACGCCACAGAATTCGCGGCGTCAAATCGCTTAGAGCGGTCATATTCCAGGGCGAATTGGGACGGCTAATCAATCGGCCCGGTGCAGGCGCCGCCACTATCTGGCCGCGTGATTCGGTGGCTTAGGGTAGAGATCCGCTTTACGGTCCCTGCACCCACCACCAGGAGGCAGTTCCCGATTGGCCGGCCATCCCAGGAATTAAGCCAGGCCTTCTTGCTACCCCTTGCTAACCGAGAGGTGCAGCGTTAGTCTAACTCGGTAACCGAGAGGAGACGGTGTGAGCAAGCCTGCCGACCTCGTCCAGGGAACCCTGGACCTGCTCATTCTGAAAATAGTCGCGTTGGAACCGCTGAATGGCTGGGCGATCAGCCAGCGTTTGAAACAAATTTCCAGCGAAGTGCTGGGCGTAAGCGACGGGTCGCTCTATCCTGCATTGCACAAGCTGGAAAAACGGGGTTGGATTACCGCGCAGTGGCGATCAAGTGAAAACAATCGACGCGCCAAGTTTTATTCGATGACGCGGCTCGGGCGCAAGCAACTCGAGAAGGAGACGGACAACTGGAACCGCATCTCCGCCGCCATCTCCGCCATTGTAAAGCTCAAAGAGGCCTGAACATGAACTTCGAACAATGGTTGTATACCTTGCCATTGCGCTTACGTTTACGTTTCCGTCGCAAACAAGTCGATCAGGAATTGAAAGATGAGCTGCGCGATCACCTCGAGCAGCAAATCAAGGACAACGTTGCACGAGGCATGTCCCCTGAAGACGCGCGCTACCGCGCCACGCGCGCACTGGGCGGGATAACCCAGATCGAACAGCAGTGCCGGGAAGCCCGCGGCGGCAACGTCATGGAAGACTTTGTTCAGGATGTGCGCTATGGATTCCGGCAACTGCGCTGTAGCCCGGGTTTCTCCGCACTCGCAATTCTGTGCCTTACTCTCGGAATCGGCGCCAATGCGGCGGTGTTCAGTTGGGTCGAGGGAATCTTGTTCCGTCCCTACCCCGCCGTGACCCATCAGGAGAGACTGGTCGCCCTGGCGGGAACGGCTCGGGGGGAGAGCAGGCCGACGGAGGTTTCGTGGCCGGATTTCCTTGATGTGCGGAGAAGCTGCACCCTGTGTGATCAATTGTTCTTGAGCAAGATTACCGGCAGCACGCTCAGCATCGGAGACCATGCCGAAAGCGCGCGCGGCAGCATCGTTTCAGCCAACTATTTCGATGCGATCGGGGTTCATCCCATTCTGGGCCGGGGCTTCGAAGCGGACGAAGAGGTAGGAAGCAACGCTCATCCTGTCGTAGTCATCAGTTATCAGCTCTGGCGCGATCGCTTCCAGGGTGATCCGCAAATTGTCGGAAAAGTGCAGCGGTTGGATAACGTGCCGCACACCATTATCGGCGTCGCACCAGAGGGATTTTACGGGACCTTCGTAGGCTGGGCGATGCAGTTCTGGGTTCCGGCCTCCATGGAGGAAAACTTCGAGAGCGGAGGATACAAACTCGAGGACCGCGGCGCGCAATGGGTTGAATCCTATGTGCGACTCAAGCCGGGGGTCACTCGCGCGCAGGCACAACAGGAAATCTCGGCAATCGCAAAGCGGTTGGAGAACCGCTACCCAACCACGAACCGGGGCCGCGGCATCGGACTGTGGCCCTTGTGGCAAACCCCCTTCAACAACGCGGGCGTTCTGCTCCCAACCCTCGAGATCATGCTCGCCGTAGTTGCGTTGGTGCTCCTCATCGCTTGCGCCAATGTCGGCAATCTTCTGCTGGTGCGGTCAATTGCCCGTCGCCACGAAATGAGTGTCCGGCTTGCCATTGGAGCCAGCCCTTCGCGATTGTTCAGGCAACTCCTCACCGAAGGCCTGATCCTTTCAGCGCTCGGCGCCGCCGGAGGACTGTTGGTGGCGTACTGCTGCCGCCACGCGCTCGCGCTCTTGTTACCGGTTCGCTCCGGAGTGGCCATGTATCTGCCAGGGAAAATCGACTGGCGCGTGATCGCGGTGAGCGCCGGCATTTGCCTGGGCGCGGCGCTGATCGTCGGTCTGTTTCCCGCGCTGCAAACCCGCAAGCTCGAACTGGCAAGCGCATTGAAAGCCGAATCCTCATCGGTGGCCGGAGCCAGGGGTAGAGCGCGGATGCGCTCGGGTCTGGTGGTTTTGCAGGTTAGCTTGAGCTTCGTTTTGCTGGCTGGAGGAGTGCTGTTGCTTGAAAGCCTGCAGAAGATTCGAACCACCAGCCCGGGCTTTTCAACGACCAGCGTGGTTGAGACCGGGGTGTCCCTGGTCGCGGCGGGATACGATGTGCCTCGCGCCAAAGCCTTTCAAGACGAACTGATTGACCGTGTCAGGGCACTGCCTGGCGTGGAGTCCGCTGCTTTCGCCCGAGTGACGCCGCTCGGCTACATAGCATATTCTTCCGCCCCGATTGCTGTGGACGGCTACCAACCGGCACCGGACGAACAAACCACGGTCGATTTCAACCAGGTCGGCCCTGCTTACTTTGCCACCTTAGGTATCCCACTGCTTTCCGGCCGCGAGTTCTCTCGCGGCGATGACAAAAGCGCCCCCCTCGTCGCCATTGTGAATCGGGCCATGGTGGCGCGCTACTGGGGCGGTCAGGATCCCATTGGCAGGCGCCTTAAAGTAAAAGACGGCTGGGCGCGAGTCGTCGGTGTGGCGGCCGACTCCAGGTACGAAAGCATGCGCGAAAGTCCGAAGCCCTTTTTCTATGTGCCGCTGCAGCAGGATTTCACCCGGGGCCCGGTCTTGAACATTCGCACAACGCAATCGCTGACGAATATTTCGGCCGCACTCGTCGGCTTAGTGCACGCCTTGGACCCCAACCTTGCACTTTACGAGACGATCACCCTGCAGGAACAAGTCAACCGCTCAACCTCCTCGCAGCGAGTGGCGGTAACGTTAGTTTCGATTCTGGGAGGGTTGGCACTTCTTCTCGCCGCCGTTGGCCTGTATGGGGTGATGTCTTATGCAGTAGCGCAGAGCAGGCGGGAACTCGGACTACGTATGGCTCTTGGCGCCGGTGCTTCAAACCTGCTCGCTCTGGTCATTTCGCGGGGTCTGAGTTTAACCGCCGGGGGCGTCCTCTTCGGAGTCGTTGCCGGACTTGCTCTGACGAGATTCCTCGGAAAGCTTCTTTACAATGTGAGTCCGTACGACCCGCTGGCATTCGGATTGGCATTGGGCGTAATGACGATTACGGCAATCGCAGCTTGTCTCTTACCCGCCTGGCGCGCGACCCGTACCGATCCCGCCCAGGTATTGCGGAATTCCTAATGCCCCTCTCGCGTTGACTGGTAACATTTGCAGCTGTGTGTGAACAAGATTGACCTGCCTCCTTGACGATTCGCGGCATCCAATCCTTCAGAACGGAAAACAGGAGAGTCTGCTATGGCCGCCAACCCGGAAAAAATAACCAAACCCGTCAACAACCCAAGCGACGAATCCGCTCCTCGCATCCCTAAAATCGACCGTACGGCACCCGCCGGCAGTGAAAACTCACTGGGTGCGGAGAGCGTGCGCGACGGCCGCCCAGCCACCGACGACAGCGTAGTCGAGGCGATGGACGAAGAGGGTCCAGGCATCGAGCCGTTTACTCCTGATAAAAAATAGGGCAATGGCCGCCAAAACTCGGCCTCAATCGGGAGGCATGGATTCTTTTAGAGAATTCGCCACCTCGTCGATGGACGTTTTTTGACTCAGCTGGGTTATGTCGGCGTCCTCTGCGACTTCGGCTAAGCCTACCCTCCCCGCTATTTGTCTCTCTATCTGGAGCACCGCGGTGATTTCCTTTTCTGCCAGCAACAGGACTTGGAGGATCAAGTGATCGCGCTCGTCAGAGCGGCGGCTCAGCCGGCTCTGCCTCATGACGATAAAACTGGCAAGAAAAATTGCTTCGATGGCCACCAGGGTATCGAGTATCGGAAAAGGCGAGCGATCAAAATGGGGAACATGACCGATGTGGAGCGTGTTGAAGAGTATCCAGGCCGTGAACCACGCCGCGTGAATCCCTATGAAGATCAAGCTTCCCACGAATGCGCCGAAAAAGTCGCCCACGCGCTCAGCCGCCGTGCGCCGTGCTAGGAACTCTTCCTCGTGCTTCAAAATGACTTCGATGTGTTCTTTTAGGTGAGTTGAATCAGTCGGCATAGGGTCTGATGAAGGGAACTAGGGAGCTGGCGCCTCCATCCGCCGTGGAGAACGGAGGCGTCCTGGCTGGCAAACCGGAAAAGTTAACGATTCAGATCATGAACCGTCTGCCCCGCTGCTTGGGCTGCTTTACCGGCTGTGTCCTTGACTGCTCCGACCACCTGATCGACAACTCCCTCGTCCGCTAGTTGATCGTTGCCGGTCACTCTGCCAACGCCCTCTTTGAGTTTGCCGGCTAAACCGCCGCCTCGACCATAGAGGCGCTGCTTCGACCCCCACAACGTGGCCCTGTCTGCAGCGTACTCAACATCGTCGTCTCCCGTCGCATACCGCGCGCCAGGTTGATTGAGCGCAATATACGCCGCGATACCCACACCTACACCCGCGAAAATCCAAGTAAGAGCTTTCATTCAATCAATCTCCATTTCTTGTTGGATGCGTATACTGCAAGGGGCGTCAGGAGACGTTGTCCTGACCTCTTAAACGGCGTACCCTAACCGCACTTGAAGGCGACGGCTGAATTGAACCGCCGCACGGCACATTTGAAACCCAAAACTCGCAAAGGAGCATCTATGGGCTTACTCGATGCCTTGACATCTATTGCCGGCGGAGCTTCCCCCGAACACCACGGCGTGGCCGACGCTCTCAGCCAGGTGATGCAGGAGCACCCCGGGGGTATGGACGGTATCCTTAATCAGCTAAAGCAGAATGGCCTCGCCGAACAGGTTCAGTCCTGGGTCAGCCCCGGAGAGAACAAGGCCATTAGCCCCGACCAGGTCCAACAGGGCTTCGGTTCTTCCGCTGTGGCCAGCATTGCAGAGCGCGCCGGCATCTCTCCGGCAGTCGCCAGCGGAGTCATTGCGGTTGTGCTGCCGCTCGTGGTCTCACACCTCTCGGGCAACAGCGGTCAAGCCGCACAACCAGGGGGTCTGGCCGGTCTCGCCGGCAAGATCTTCGGCAACCAGGCCTGAAGTCTGATTCCGCGCTCCATCCTTGAACACCAATTACGGGTTCGAGGGTGGAGCGTCTATGTTTAAAGACCTGCCCGGCGCAGAAGAGAGAAGACGGCAATCGTCACCGTCACGGTAAGTTCTGATACTCGGTCGGTTGGTAGCGGCGGCGTCTTGCCGTAGGGAAAGACCAGCGGGGCAGGGAGCCCGGGATCGATGCTGGCGTTAGCAAACAACTCTTCTGGTTCCTGGGCGAAAGCAGCAATAGACACCAGCAAAAGAATCAGCACACAGGAAATTGAGATAGACTTCACCGCACCGGCCCTCCTCGCACTTCGATTGCTGCCTGGATGGTTCTGTCCTGAGTAGTGCGCTCAATGTCTGTTTCGTTACAGAGACCAGCCCAGAATCTCTCCGCTCCCAGCCGGCCAGGGGTGCTGGTCCGGTCCTGGAGACCGGAGAGACGAGAGATCTCGGTCATCTGCGCCCGTGCCCGCCGATGCTGGAGCTACGCTAAAGGGTTGAATCTGAAAGGCCGCAACGACACCGGCTCCCGGTAGTCATCCAAATCGCATTACCCCTGGCTGCAACTTTTACACAACACCATTCCACTAACGATGTAGTCAGGTTACATTCCTGGTAGCAAAGTAATAAACCTTGCAGTTATGGAGCTTTCACTATGCCTTGCGATGTAATCAGAACACATAAGTCAGCCACCACCGCCCTGCGCTTCCTATTGGCGGGTGCAATGTTGTCGCTCACGCCGCTGGCCGCTCTGGCAGCCAATGCCGATTCGCACATTCACGCCAGCTTTGTCGGCGTTTACGTAACCCGGGCGCCGAAGACAGCTCCGACCATGAGTGTCAGCCTGGGCGCGGACGGTTCCGCGACGGTTACCCAGGATCCCGGTCAGGGTTCCACTACCTTGTTTGGGAAATGGCAGGACGACGGACGTCAGATCAAGGTCACCTTCAATGCCGTGGCCGGCGAGCAGACCGAAGCTCCCATGGTTTTCGAGGTTGTCCACAGTAAGCTGCAGGCAGTTTCCTGGAATCATGGGGCCTGGGGCAGCGCGCAGCCGCCTGCGATGACCAAGGGATACAAGGTGAAGTATCTGTTTTGGACCACAACCATGCGGTAAGGTTGTGTGTCGATGTGGTCTTTTGATTTATTTTGCCCCATGCCCGATGTGGTCAACCAGCCACTCCCGGTTTGCGGGCAAACTTCATTTTAGGCATGCATTGATCTGTGGTTGCTGTTTGCTTTGCGATATATGATCATGGCTGGCAGAAGCACTCGCATTTGCTCTTGATGGCGCGGAACCCAAGCGGCCAGGGGAAGGTCTGCAAAGCCTTTTTTGGGTGGTTCGACTCCATCCCGCGCCTCCATCTTGCAAGCTGCTGAAGGAAATTCCGTTACAAGCCAAATAAAATTTGGATCTCGGTCGTGCCGTCACCCTCGCGACTCAATCGGCCACCAGTGGATTGACCGGCAGCCAGCGGAGTGTCGCCAACACGGCGTATCAGAGTATCTTGACGGAAATCAATCAGATCGGCTCAACCACGAACTTCAATGGCACCAGTGTATTCAGCAAGGGGACGGTCTCCACGATTGCTCTTGCCAACAACGGAAGCACCATCACGGGCACGGTTGATCCCACCGCTACGCTGAATGGAAGCATTACGGGTTACTACCGCTCTGCCCGACCCGGTCACCTTTACCGCAGCGATCGACGGCTCTTCGATCAGAACGACAGTTGCCAACATGACCCAATACAACATTTTGCAGGCCACCGGAATGGCCGCTCTGCAGCAGGCGAACCAAGCCCAGCAGGCCGTCTTGAAGCTGGTCCAGTAAAACGAAGGTTCATTTCGACCTCGGTGGCCCAACAATGCTGTCTTTCATCGCTGGATTGCCGCCCGCGCTATGTTTCCCTATGGCCGGACTAACCCGTAGAAAGCACCACACGGGTCGATATACCCTCGTAAGCCTCGACCAAGCAGTTCTCCGCGACTGACCTTAGCAGACCGTGCTGGATAAGCCATACCTTTGCCTCCTGGCGGTCCTGGAAAACCTTGTACGGGTGTTCCGCTGTCTGAGTTAAGGTCAACCAGTAGCGTCCCTTAACGAATTTGACGAAGCGTGCCTCGCTCATCATGCTTGCCCCTCTGGTGTATTCATCGGCCAGGAAGTGCACCTTCGATGGCACTGTTTCGCCGTAACGACTCCGCTCTGGTCGCTTGACCGGGGACGCATCAATCCAATGCTTTTCAAAATATTCGAAGAACCTTGCCATTCGCGCCATATTGAGTCACCTAGCGAAGTCCCCCAGCTTCCAGGTCAGTTGAAAATCTTCCACCTGCGGCAATCCGCATTGGTCGAGGTAGACCAGTCCTCGACTTTCAGAAAATTCATTCATCTTTCTTTGGAACAAATGATCTCTATGGATGGTGTCCTTCGCCGCCTACTGTTTTCCGGGTAAAAATGAAACGTATAAGTTGCAGATACTGTTACTGTTCGACTCCATTCCGCGCCTCCAGCCTTCCCATTAGCGCCTGCTCCCTCTCCGGGGTCAACCCGCGACCAGCGTGTTGTTGCGTTTTAGAGCTCTTCACCGCAAAAAAAATCCTCGCACGCTCTAATCAATGACCAAGATCCGCCGATAGTCCCAATTAGAGACACAAAGGTGGACGATATTAGAATTCTCCTGGTCGACGACGACGAAATTGTGCGCATGACCCTGACTGGTGTGTTTGAACAATCTGGGTTTGCCGTAACCGCCGCAGCCGGTGTGCCGGAGGCGCTGAAACTCATCAGCGGTCCAGAAACATACGATGTGCTCCTGAGCGATCTCCACATGCCGGGAGCGGGAGACGGGCTCACCGTCGTGAGCGCGATGCGGCACGCCAATCCAAAGGCGGTCACGCTCCTGCTGAGCGCATTCCCAGAGATGACCGCCGCGGCCGCGGCGATTTTGCAACAGGCCGATGAGATCCTGGTGAAGCCGATTGACTTGTCTTCCCTCATTCAGATTATCCGGCAGAGGGTGGCCAGCGGTCCCCAGCGTAAACGGGAGATCGAGACCGTTGCCTCGATCCTGGAACGCACCACAGAAAACACGATTCGGCAGTGGTTCGCACGGATTGAAGCCGATCCAATTGTCATGTCGGTTCCGATGAGCTTCGAGCAGCGCTGCCATCATCTGCCTCTCCTCTTCAAGGAATTGGTTATCCGGCTGCGCTCTGGCCAGCCTATAGGCTCCAGAGAACTGATATCGAGCCACGCTGCCCAGCACGGCGCGAACCGCTACGGGCAGGGTTATACCGCCGCCATGCTGGTCGAAGAGTCTCGCATGCTGCAAGTCAGCATCTTTCACACTTTGCAGCAAAACCTGTCCTCGATCGACTACAGCGTGTTGCTGGCTGGGGTCATGATGATCGCTGACGAAATCGATTCCCAACTGAGACAGGCCGTAACACGTTTCGCCGCGGAAGCGGTTGCGGGTCCATTCCCTCCTAACCGGCCCAATGGCAGCGCGTATGTCAGCTGAAGAGGAGGGCGGTTTCCAGTTCCTGGCTGAGAACAGCATCGATGTGATCTGCCGCGCCGGCATGGACATGGTGTTGCGCTATGTCTCTCCATCGTCCTTCCGCGTCCTCGGCTGGAAGCCGGAGGAAATGAAAGGCATGAGGCCGGTTGACTTTATTCTTCCTAAAGATGCCCCTTTGTTCTCGGACCGCCTGATCTCGGATCCCGATGAACCAGTGCTACCGGTTCGCATGCGAAAAAAAGACGGGACGCTGGCATGGGTCGAAATCAGACAGCGAGCCGTGCACGATAACAACACCGGCGAAGCGTCGGAAACGATCGTGGTCATGCGCGACATCACCGAACGCAAGACATTAGAAGAACAGTTGTCAGTACTGGAACTCACCGACTCGCGCACCGGCCTGTCCACCCATCGCGCCTTTGAAGAGGCGCTGGAACGGGAGTGGAACCGCACCCTTCGCGAAGGGTCCTACATCTCTCTGCTGGTCCTTGACTTTGATCACTTCCGGAAATTTCACGACCGGCGCCTGCATTGGCCGGGCGATCGTTGTGTCGCGAAAGCTGCGGCGGCGGTGATTGGCGCCGTCCGGGTCACAGACATACCCGCTCACTACGGCGCTGAAGATATTGCCATCATCCTCCCCTCCACTGGTTCCGGGGGAGCTGCCAGAGTCGCCGAAAAAGTGCGGTCTGCCATCCATACTCTCCGTTCTGCCCCTACCGGAAGGGACAAGAGCGAAGGCAGCGTCACCGTAAGTATCGGCATCGCCACTGTGTTGGCCCGGCCAGGCGCGACCGCCAGGATGCCCGAAATCCTGCGGCTGGGCGCCGATAGCGCCCTAAGGAAAGCGAAGGGTGAAAAAGTCGCAGGCACCCAACGTGTAGGGAAAACGGAATGAAGATATCCGCCGGCCCTCTAGGGCAGTCAACCAGCGCCCGCTCGAGTTAGTCTCAGGAGGCGGAGCCGTCTGGATTGGGAAGCAACAAATCCCGCACCCGAACTGCCAACTCATGAGTGGCCTCGAGGAACTGACGCAGCGTCCGAACCGTTGGGCCATAGGTGTCAAACTCGCTCAGTGAAAGTCCGTCCTCGTTGTAGGCCCGGCGGAAGTCAGGAAACTTCCGCAGCAGCTCATCTACGATGGCAGCGTCGACCGCCTTCTCGATCCGCGCGCCCACACTCACATCGCTGGCATTGAAGCGAACCTGCCACTTATAAGGTGGAGAGATCACCACATCGCCACCAATCAATTCGCTCCAATGCATATGGTTGCGGAAAGCCGCTGAGAGCAGGCGTACGCGATAGCCGCGCTCACGAAAGATTTTGTAAGCCTTCTTGAACACGGCAACCCCAGCCCATTCAAGATGGCCGGGCTCAAGCGTAATGTCCTGCTTTTCGGCCACGACTTTCAACCAGTCGTCGAGCCTGCCGACCATGATGGTGCAAACCGGACCCATCCTGGAAATATCCAGACCCTCCTTCTCCCGCCGTTTCAATCCACGCTCGATTGCTTCAGCCACAGCAATGCATTGTGGCAAAGCAAAGGAGACCGTCGCATTGATGCTGATTCCGCGGTAGGTCGCCTCCTCCATGGCAGCAATGCCGGCGTGGGTGGCAGGGATCTTCACAATCATATTCGGCGCCAGGGCATCGAAGCGCAGCGCTTGCTGCACCAGAGCAGCCGGATCGCGATAGTAATGCGGATCGGTTTGAATCGACAGCCGGCCGTTCCTGCCCTTGTGCTGCGCGAACGCCGGTCGCAGCAATTCCGCTCGCTTGGCAGAAATCTCCTCCACCAGTTTCCACCCGATCTCTTCTTCGGTGGCCGTCGGCAGCTCGGTTGCCAGGGCCCGAATGCGATCGTTCCAGAGATGAGCTTCCTTCTTGAGCACGTCGAGCACAATCACGGGATTGCAGGTGGCGCCTACACCACCGTGCTCGATCGAATAGGTCAACTCGGTGAGGGCTGCCGAATCGTTCCACAGGCAAGTGGGCGTGGTCTGCGTCATCTCATGCAAAGGGCTTTTGTAGCTAACCGGATTCTCAAGGGTCTTGCTCATTGCTATCCTCCGACAACCAAAACTATTTCACCGGATACATCAATACTTTAATCGCTTTCTTCTCATCGCACAGGCGAAAGGCGGTTCGCCACTCCGTGATAGGCAGCTTGGTCGAAATAAGGTCATTCAACCTGATTCGACCCTCGGCATAGATCCTCATCATGCGCTCCCAGGTTCGAGCGGTGTAACAAACAGAGCCGGACATGATCAGTTGCTTATAAAAAATCAGATCGATAGGGAATTGGATGTCCTGGCCGCAGATTGCTACTTGCGTATAACGTCCCATGGGCCGCAGGGCTTCGAGGCATCCACGCACCGAGCCAGGATGCCCGGCGCACTCGAAGGCCACATCCACACCCACGCCGGCAGTGTATTCCTGAATCGCATCGCTCAGGTTCTCCTCTCCTACATTGATAACCGCTGCGGCGCCAATCCGGAGCGCGGCACTCAACCGTTCCTCATCTCCCGCGGCGCCGGCGACGATTGTTCGTACACCTTCGGCCACCAGCAATTTCAAGCACAGAAGTCCCATGGGTCCCGGCCCCGAAACCAGGGCTGTGTCACCGATGCGCACGTTGGTGATTTCCGTGACCGCCTGCACCACGGCCGCGAATGGTTCGCTCATGGCAGCTTCATCCAAACAGAAATTCTCGGGGATCCGGTACAACTGATCGGGACGCATGACCACGTAGCGGGTAAAGGCGCCATTTACGCCGTGTCCCATGCCCCGGCGATTGGAGCAAAAGATGAAGTATCCAGAACGGCAGTACTCGCATTGACCACAGGTAACAGCGGTGGCGCCCAGGCCGGTGACTCTTTCTCCCAGCTTGGCATTGGTAACGTTGCGGCCCACTTCTACCACCGTGCCCGAAAATTCATGCCCGAGAATCACTGGAGGGTAGTTGCGAAACGTATCGTGAAGAACATGGAGGTCCGTCCCGCAGATCCCGCAATAGGCGATTTCCAGCTTTACTTCGCTTTCTCCACACCGAGGCTCCTCAACTTCCCGTATTTCGACATTTCCATCTCCGCTTGCATACTTGACCAGAGCTTTCATCTAGGCGGGTCCTTAAACCGCGTGTAACTTACCACCGCTATCAAGGCTGGCTTGTAACTATGGGCTTTAGACGCGAGTGGGGTAGTCGCGGGTTTCAATGAGAGCAGCATGGCCTTAAAACCTATAAGACCCGCTTGCCAGGCCACCTGCTGGACGACTCTGGTCTTCCGGCTCGATCGTCACGCAGAGTTCCTGTTGGAACTCTTTCTTGTTACTATCTTGTCGCAATATAAGGCCGAGCCTGCCGTCTTAGCAAGGCCGGCGCCTTGCCGCCGCGCGCTTTAACGTTTAAGCGGCGAAAGAGTGTAGTACTCGTAATCATATTTCCAACTCAGTTGGCTTCCTGGTTGGATGGATATCTCGATGAACGGTTCCACGGAAAGCACGGAGCGAATCGACCAGAGCGACACCTGCGCCAGCGGCCGATCGCCGGTGATGATCATGCCGGCGTTTACAGTCGCATTTTCGATCCGAATTCTGTAATCGTCAGCACTCTTGCCGAAGCCCTGAAGGGTGGTGTATGCGGTGTCCTGCCCCTGCAGGTTTTTGAGGTACACAACCTGGTTCGCGCGTAATTCCGCAAGCTGCTTTTCCGGATGTTGATCGCTTGAAAGTGCGAATGGAAAGGTAATGGTGAAGGCAGGACCGGTGGTCTGTCCATCCAGCACCAGGAAGTTATGATCGTAGACGCTGGTCTCGATCGCACGAGTGCCCGTGTTGCGCAGACTATGCTCGATCAACATTTTGGGCTGGCCTGCGGTCACGCTGATCTTCTTGTGATACACGTATCCAATCCCGGATGACGGATCGTGCAATTCCTGGGTGAATTCCACCGCATCCGCCCTGGTCTGAATAGTCCACTTACCCCCGTCAACAATTTCATAGAGTCGGTAGCCGGAGTAAGCAGAGTTGTCCGCTTTGCGCAGTGCGCCTACGCCGATCTTTACGAAGGTTCCGCCCGGGGTGGTCTGATCGTATTGCAGCGGCGCGAACTCCTCGACCGGGCCGGTGATTGCGCTGCAGGGGCCGGCGACAATATCTGATCCTTGATAGATAAAATCAGAGACACTGGGATCCGTTTGGGTAAACCACTCGCCGTAGTAGCTGTGACCCGCATAGTGCAGGTCCGCCACCACGCCGGACCAGTCGAACCGGGTGCCGCGGTAGAAACCTTTCGACGCGTCTGGTAGGTAGAGCTTTACCCGAAGTAAGGAATTTGCGATCTCCCATTGGGGAGGAGCGGACTTTGCTTCCGCGTGGCCGGAGAATGTAGTTTCTGTCATCACTTTATAGCATTAATTTATCAGCAAGCCGTAGTCGGCCGCCGTCGGCGCCGTGCCGCTTCCGAATTTGTCCAAATCAGGCTCCGCAACAGAAGTACGAGTGGCCCTGGCCCTGAAAGGAAACCGCAGATCTCTCCACTACGCTACCCCGGATTTCCTGTGGAAGTTGGTGGCGTTGGTGCACTTCATGTGCCCTTCTTTACGGAAGGGCGCACACGCGGCCTTGTCCAGTGCAGCGTGGCAGGAAATCCGCGGTCGGATGACAATTCATCTTGGAAACTACACTTAGCGTTCCCAAACAAAATTGTCATCCCGACCGGAGCGTAGCGGAGTGGAGGGATCTGCGGTGCGCCCTTCGGGCTTCCCAAATGTTGGAGTTCTTACGCAGACTCTTTAGCCCCTGCGTTTTTGTCCATAGGAATTTCGTGCGGATCTTGGGGTGGCAGGGGCTAAAGCCCGACCATCTTCCCCGGGGAGTGGCACGACTAAAGTCGTGCCCTGATACAAAATAAAAAATCCGGGTGTCGCAGTGGAGAGATCTGCGGTTCCTTTCGGCCGCACATGCTTTCCATACTCGGATAACTCATCCAGACTTTCCCGCCGTCTGACTTATAGCAAAGCCGGCACCCGAGTTATCGTCGATAAGTCCAGCTAATCGTCGGCTCGCCGGGTTCCCTAATGAACTAAAACGGTTTTTGACAGGCGATGGAGACTCGGTGTAGTGTCGCTGGCAGCCTGATGCTATGGAATAGTTCATAAGGGAACAAATGTAGCGGGAAACTTGTGTGCGCCACAGTTCCCAGGGCTTGGAGAGCGAACATGAAGGTTCCTTTTTACTTCTTCACCATATTTCTTGGGATCATCCTTGCCGTCCATCTTTCCATGAATGGCAAAGTGGGCAGCGCATTGGGCAACCCTCGTGTAGGGAATGCGGTGTTCTGGTGCATCGGCGCCGCGACTGCCGTTCTCATAGGCCTAACCGGTTGGCGTGCAGGCGTCTTGAGCGGATTGAAAGACGTTCATCCGCTGTTGCTGACCGCCGGAGCGCTGGGCGCTTGCCTGGTCTTTGCCATTGCCTGGCTGCTGCCCCAGGTAGGCGCTCGCGCCATGTTCATTACGTTGATTGCGGGGCAAGTTCTCGGCGGCATGATTCTTTCCCACTACGGTTGGCTCGGTTCCCCGGTACAACGGATCACGCTCCCCAACGTAATTGGAGCCGTGGTCATGATATGCGGCGTGGTGCTTGCGACTTATATCAAGGCCGCTGCATAACCGGTTGCGATCCTATTGATAGGGGAGTTTGGGCGAGTGAAAAGGGTAAAGCTGGGAAAATCAAACCTCGAAGTGAGTGCGCTGGCCATAGGCAGCGACTTAATCGGAAGCAGGATCGATCGTGCGACCGCGTTCAAGCTATTCGATTTCTACCATGAAAATGGCGGATCGTTCATTGACACCGCCAACATGTATTCCTGTTGGCTCCCCGGTTGTAAAGGCGGGGAGAGCGAGTCGACCATCGGCGCGTGGATGAAGGATCGGGGCAACCGCGACCAGATCGTAGTTTCCTCCAAGCTGGCATTCGACTATCCGGGATGCAACGGCGGCCTGACCGGGGTCGAGATCGAACGTGAATGCGAGAAGAGCCTGAAGCGGCTCGAAACCGATAGGATCGATTTGTATTACGCCCATCGCGATGATCGCGCGACGCTGCTTGAGGAAACCATGCAGGCCTTCGATCGTTTAGTCAAAGCGGGAAAAGTACGTGCCATCGGCGCCAGCAACCTGACCCCGTGGCGCATCGCGCAAGCGAACACGATCAGCCGGGTCAATCACTGGACCGAGTATTCCGTGGTGGAGCAGAGATACACCTATTTGCGTCCCCGCCATGGCGCTGATTTCGGACCGCAAATTTTTATCAGTGAAGAATTGAAGGATTTCGCGCGCACTGAGAACGTGGCCTTGATCGGCTATTCGGTTCTCCTGCAGGGCGCCTACACCCGATCCGACCGTGAAGTGCCGATGCAATTCGCGGGTCCCGACTCCGATGAGCGGCTGGCCGTGCTGCAGGCGGTTGCCGGCGAAGCCGGGTGCAGCCCTTCGCAGGCCATCATCGCCTGGATGCGGCAGAGCGACCCGGCCATACTTCCCATCATTGCCGGCAGCAGAATCGAGCAGCTGCGCGAGACGATCGCAGCCCTCGACATCGTGCTCAGCACCGATCAAATGAGCCGCCTAAATACGGCGGGCAATCCTGTCGTCAAGCAGGGATGGATACAGCCGTCATGAACGGAACCCGCCTCCGCCGGTTTGTCAATCACCGGTAACGTGACACAATAGGTACGGCATGAACTTAGGTGCGGAGGTGCCGCGCTGTGAATACCTTAAAAACTGCTTTCCTCCTGACGGCTCTCACCCTCTTCCTCATATTCCTCGGCGCTCATTTTGGCGGCCGCGACGGAATGATCCTGGCCTTCATCATTGCCGCCGGCATGAACTTCTTCAGCTACTTCTATTCCGACAAGCTGGCGCTATCGATGTACAAGGCGCAGCCGGTTACGCGCGAGCAGTTGCCCCGCGTCTACCAGATCATGGACCGCATATTGCCCCGCATGGCCCTGCCCATGCCGAGAATCTATGTCATCCCCACGGATTCCCCGAACGCCTTTGCCACCGGGCGCAACCCCAAACACGCGGCCGTTGCGGTAACCCAAGGCATTCTCAATCTTCTCAACGATGAAGAGCTCGAGGGGGTGCTGGCCCACGAGCTGGGGCATGTGAGGAATCGCGACATCCTGACCAGCTCCATTGCTGCCACGCTCGCCGGAGCGATTACCATGCTGGCGCAGTTCGGCCGGTTTGCCGGCATGTTCGGCGGCGGCCGCGACAGCCGTGGCCGAGGCATGGGCGGAACCGGCATCATCATGATCATCCTGGCGCCCATTGCCGCCACCCTCATTCAGCTCGCCGTTTCCCGGTCGCGAGAGTACGAGGCCGACGCTACCGGGGCGCACGTCACGGGCAATCCCTACGCCCTGGCCACCGCGTTGCAGAAGCTCGACGCTTATTCAAAGCAATTGCCGATGGCGGCTTCGCCATCCAACGCTCATCTGTTCATTGTTGCCCCATTCCTCAGCCGGGCGAGCTTCGCCAATCTCTTTGCCACTCATCCGCCGATGGCCAGCCGTGTTGAGCGCCTCATTGGCCGGCCTCCCGTATAGCATGCGAACCACTGCATTGCGCACGCTCTTTCATTCCCTGGTCTACCTTGCGCTGGGCGTTTGGCTCGGAGCCCTGGTATTCTTTGGCGCCGATTCTCGCTCCGATTGCGTTCAGTCAACTTCCCCCGCTCTTTCCCAATCCGGCCGCGGGGGTTCACGCCGCCGGCATGGTCGTTGGCAGCTCGCTGGTACGGCTGCACTGGATGGGGCTGTTCTGCGGGCTGATTTTCCTCGCCGTCCTGGTCCTCGCCCGGGCGCATTACCGCGCGATCATTCCGCAAGCCGTTCTCGTGGTGGTCATGATGGCGCTTACGGCGTACTCCCAGTTCTCCATCATCCCTCGCATGGATACGGCGCGTGACTCGGTTGGCGGCAACGTGGACGCGGTGGCCGCCAATAATCCCGGCCGCCAGATTTTCGACCACCTGCACCAGACTTCGGTGCACGTCGAGGGCTTGGTCCTGCTCTGCGGGCTGGGCGCGTTGATTGCCACCGCCCATGGGGCGCGGCGGGAGTTCTAAAGCATTTTCACTTCTACTTTGCACAGGCAAGAGTGGCGAAGTGCGTCTTTTCTTGAGGAAAAGCCGCGTCGAGGGCGCTTGCCCCGTATACACCAGAAGTGAAAATGCTGTAGGCGATATACTTACCTATTGCGCCGCAAGGCCGGAACACAATCATTTGCCTGGACGGCGAGTCTCATGAAAACTGGCATCATCGGTCTGCCTCAAGTAGGAAAGACCTCCCTGTTCAAAATCCTCACTCGTGCGAAAGTCGAAACCCCGGCCTACTCCAACCCGCGCGAGGCGCACCTCGGCGTCGCCAAGGTTCCGGATGACCGCCTGGACAAGCTCGCAGCGCTCTATAACCCCAAGCGGATCATCTATGCCACGGTTGAGTACGCCGACGTAGCAGCGGTCGGGCAGGAAGCGCTCAAGGAGACTGCTTTTCTTACCCACCTGCGCGACAACGACGCGCTGATTCACGTGCTGTGTGCCTTTGAAGACGACTCGATTCCCGGGTCGGCGGGATCGACCCGCTGCGCGATATCAAGAACGTCGACTTCGATCTCATTTTCTCGGACCTTGCCCAGGTGGAGAAGCGCCTGGAACGCCTGGAGAAGGATCTGAAGAAGATGCGTACGCCGGATCTCGAAAAAGAGAATGCCTTGCTGTTGCGCTGCAAGGAGCAGCTGGAACAGGAGAAGCCGCTGCGCGAAATGGAAATGACCGCGGAAGAGAAGAAGCTGATTCGCGGGTTCATGTTTCTTTCCCAGAAACCGATGTTGTTCGTATTGAATATCGCCGAGAGCACCACCCTTGGCGACGACCTCGAAACCGCGGTAGCGCGGTACAAGTTGGAAGAGGTCGCCTCGCGGCGGAACGCGGGGGCCACTGCCATCTGCGGCAAAGTCGAAGCGGAACTCGCGGAAATGAGCGACGAAGAAGCGGCTGAATTTCTTTCCTCCTACGGCCTCAAGGAAAGTGGTTTGCGCAGGCTTATCCGCAAAAGCTACGAGCTCCTAGGCCTGGTTGCCTTCTTTACCGTGGGCGAAGATGAGTGCCGTGCCTGGACCATCCCGGTGAATTCACGCGCACAGGAGGCCGCAGGGGCCATCCATTCGGATCTGGAAAAGCACTTCATCCGCGCCGAAACCATCCACTGGGACACGCTCCTCAGCGCGGGCTCCGAGGCCGCTGCACGATCTCAGGGAACACTGCGGCTCGAAGGCAAGGACTATCGGGTCGAGGATGGGGATGTCATGAACATCCGGCACAGCGGTTAGCGTAGCAAGGCATCCATGTCCAATTTTTCACTTTCGCTGATATTGGGCCTGGTGGCTGCGCTTGCCGACGTCTTCGGTGCTTTGATCCTGGTCCGCACCCGTTGGGAAAAGCGTTACCTGCGATACTTCGTGGCCCTGGGTGCGGGCTTCATGCTGGCTGCTGCCTTGCTGGAGATGATTCCCGAAAGCTTTCGTCTTTCCTTTCGCTGGACGTCCTTGCTGATACTAGGCGGATACTGCCTGATTCATCTGCTCGAGCACACCATCACGCCGCACTTCCATTTCGGCGAAGAGAAATGTCACGGCGAATTCCTCTCAGCCCACACCAGCAACTCCGTCGTGGCCGGCTTGGCCGCCCACTCCTTATTCGACGGTGTAGCCATCGCATCCGGTTTTGTCCTTTCCTCCTGGCTAGGCTGGATCATCTTTATAGCCATCCTCCTGCACAAGCTGCCCGAAGGTTTCACTGTCGCTTCAGTGATGCTGGCGAGCGGCCACAGCCGCGCCGCCGCCTTATCCTCGGCCGTGATCGTAGCTGCCGCCACTCTCGCGGGAGTACTGGTAATCAATTTTTTCCCCGGCTGGGTGCGCGCCGGTCTGCCCCTGGCCGCCGGGGTAGCCATCTATGTCACAGCCTCCGACCTGGTGCCCGAAGTAAACCGCGAGCCCGGGATCCGCATGGCGCTGGTCTTCTTCGCCGGCGTAGCCGCCTTCCTCCTCTGCAAGTTCGTAGCCGACGGAGTCCTGCGCTAACCTTCCGAAAGGGAAACCGAAGATCTCTCCACTGCTCTACGCAATTTATTTTGAAAACAAACTTAGCGTTGCCAAACAGAGGTGTCATCCCGACCCCGGAGCGCAGCGCAGTGGAGGGACCTGCTGTTCCCTCGATCCCACTAACCAATGTCGAGTGGAAGCGCCACCCTCCCCTTTGTCATCCCGAGCGAAGCCGAGGGATCTGCAGTTCAGCGGATCCCTCGTGGAAATGTTTTTCCTTGTCCCTGCAGAAAACCAAGGGGTGCCCCACACCCCCGATTTCCTGTGAAGTTCAGTGGGTTCCACCCAACCTTATGCGCCTTTCCTTAAAGAAAGGCGCACACGCAGTCTTGTCCAGCGCCGCGTACAGGAAATTCGGGGCATCTCGCTCGTTTTTCGCGAGATGTGGGGCACCACAGCTCTCAACCTTTTTGTCGATAGACCAAAAACTCCTCAGGGCTAAGCACCGGTAACCGCCTAAGCCGCCAGCCGGTCCCGCAAAGCCTTGACCCGGTCATGCGCCATCAAAATATGCCTCTGCTGCCGCAACAAAATCTCCCGCAGCGGCAAGGGAAAATCCTCACTGCCAAGCGCCCTCTCATAAGCCTGCTTGGCCTCATCTTCACCTTTTTCCGCGGTAGCCACCAACGCATGATCCCCACCGCCGAGCCGGGCCTTCAACTCACCCCAGGCGCGATGCACTTTCCCCGCGCTGTCGAATTCCCCACCTTCACATCCTTTACTCCAAACCGGTGCAGTTCATTCTCCAATTCCGCGGCAAACCCCGCCCGTACCAGCGTCTCTTCGCGAAACACCTGGCGCGCTTCCGGATCTTTCAGATTCTTTTCCAACTCAATGAACCCCTGGTGCCCATCGCGTAGCGTCTCGATCAGGTCGCGCAGAGTATTTTCCGTCTTTTCTAGATTTTCCGACATGGATACGTACCCTCTGTTCCATCAGATGTCTGCGTTCGAGAAGGGTTGTGCCATGTATAGTGTGGTGGTTGCAACCTGTTGGGAAGGAACAACTGGGCTCAAATGAAGATCATCGTCTTCGGCGCCACCGGACGTACAGGCAAGCTGATCGTTACCCAGGCGCTGGCCAAAGGACACGCAGTCACTGCTTTTGTCCGCAACCCCGAAGGACTGCCTCAGGACCCGCACCTTCGCGTGATTCAGGGGGATGTGTTCGATTTTGGAGGGGTAGTAGACGCCGTTCGTGGCCATCGTGCCGTGCTCTCCGCGCTGGGAGCCCGCACCCGGAAAAAATCCGAGGTGCTTGCCGGCGCCATCCCCCACATCCTTGAGGGTATGCGGCAGGAGTACGTCAACCGGCTCATCGTGCTGGGCGCGGCCGGGGATCGACCCGGATTATGGCAAATATCAGAATGCCCTGACCACCATGGCGTTGTGGGTAGCAAAGAATACGGTCCTGAAGCATCCCTTTGTCGATCAGGCGACCCAGGAACGTCTGCTCGCGGCCAGCGAGGTCGATTACACCATCGTGCGCACTCCCCGGCTCATGGATGGCCCCTTCACCGGCACCTACCGCGTCCTGCCCGACGCGCTTCCCCCGGGCGCGACCCGGATCAATCGTGCCGACGTCGCCGACTTTATGCTGCAGCAGCTTACCGATCCGCGCTTCCATCGCCAGGGCCCCTACATCGGCTCAGGCGGCGACTAGGGGTCTAGTGCCCCATCGCCTCTTCGGGCTGTTTTCTTGCGCTTGGGTGGGCGGCGCATGACGAACGGCCAGGGAACCAGCACCGCCGCCACGATGCTGAGAACCCAAAAAGCATTCTGATAACTCAGCATGGACGACTGCCGCAGCAACTGCTGGTAGGCGTAGCCGGTGGCTGCCGGCCTTGGCCTGTGCGGTGCTTTGCCCGGCCGCGATCAGGGCGTTCCTGGTCTGTGTGAGAAAGTTCTCGTAACCAGGACTGCCAGGGATGAAGTTTGCCGCCAGCGATGACTGGTGGGTCTGCTGCGTGCGCGTGAGAAAGGTGGTCAGCAGCGCCGTGCCCATGCTGCCGCCGAAGTTGCGGGCGAAGTTTGAGAAGCTTGAAATCTGGTTGTTCTTGCCCACAGGCACACCCACATAGTTCAGCGTGCTGATGGGGATAAAGATGAACGACAAACCCAGCACCTGGAACACGCGCCACAACACAATGTGGCCAAAGCTTACGTTCAAGTCCAGCCGGGTCATGTTGTAGAGGGCCAGCGAGGTGGCCAAAAATCCGATGGACACCATCAGCCGGGCGTCCATGCTCGACACCAGCTTCCCCGCAACCGGCATCATCACCATCAAGACCAGGGCTCCTGCGGAAAGCGCCATGCCGGCGCGCTCCGCGGTATAACCCATCAATCCCTGCAGAAACTGTGGAATCAGCACGGTGGTGCTGAAAAGCACCGAGCCCAGGATGAACTGAAAGCCGACCGCCGTGCCGAAATTGCGGTTTTTCAGCAGCTTCAAATCGACGATCGGATCCTGGTGGCCCCACTCCCACCACACAAAGATCGCCAGCGTGACGATAGCCACCATGAAGGTGAGCGTGATGTTGCGGTCGCCGAACCAGTCCTTCTCCTGTCCCTTGTCCAGGACGAACTCCAGGCATCCTACGCCGACCGCCACAAGGCCGAGTCCCATTTTGTCGATGGGATTGGCCTTGGCCCTTTCCTTGACCAGGTAGGGGGGATCTTCCACCATCCGGTTGCTGAGCAGCAGGGAAATGATGCCGATGGGCAAGTTGATGAAGAAGATCCAGTGCCAGTTGAAGTTGTCCGTGATCCAGCCGCCCAGGGTCGGTCCGATGGCGGGTGCCGCAACCACCGCCATGCCGTAAAGTGCGAAGGCCTGGCCTCTCTGTTCCACCGGAAACGTATCCGCCAGGATGGCCTGTTCGCTGGGAGCGAGCCCGCCGCCGCCCAGGCCTTGCAGGATCCGGGCCAGAATCAGCAGGGGCAGGGTAGGTGCGAGGCCACAAAGCAGCGAGCAGATGGTAAACAGCGCCACGCAAGTCATGTAGAAGCGCTTGCGGCCGAAGCGGGTAGAAAGCCAGCCGGATATGGGCAGAACGATGGCGCTCGCCACCAGGTAGCTGGTAAGCACCCAGGTGGCTTCCTCCCCGCTGGCGCCCAGAGTCCCGGCCATATGGGGCAGGGCGACGTTGGCGATGGAGGTGTCCAGCACCTCCATGAACGTCGCCAGCGTGACCGTAAGCGCGATCAACCAGGGATTATGTTTGGGATGCCACCCCTCCACGGAAGAATGGTGCACCCGTTTGGAGACAGGCTTTTGCTGCGGCGCACTGTGGCTGTGACCAACGCTTATCCCGGGGAACTGGTTTTTCTTGATTGTACGGAGCTTCGGCCGAAGCCGCACAGTCCACGGAAGCCGCAGATCAAAATAGCAACGGATTTTAAGCTTGGGAATCCCGGCCAAAACCGATTTTCAGGGTTGGGCATGTCCGACCTAAAACCTAGAACAGAAGTGTCATCCCGACCGAAGTGAAGCGAAGTGAAGGGTACCGGCTGTTCATCCCCCGTAGCATCGAACCTGTTGGAAGCGCCACCCCTCGCCTTTGTCATCCCGAGCGTACCCGGATTTCCTACCTCGCCGCTTTGAACAGCGCCGCTTTGTGGTTCTCCGTGAAGAGAACCACATGCAGTTGACCGAAGTCGCAACGCTCGACAGGAAATCCGGGGCAGCCGAGGGATCTGCGGTGCGCCCCTCGGACCTCCTGTCTTCCGTATCAAACGCCAATACGAAAGCAGACCCGCGTCTAATCCACCTGCTGTTTAGCCTTATACCCATCCCGAGAAATGATGTCGTATTTCAGCGGGTGGTGCTTCTCATCCTGCATCTTCAGCGGCTGCCCTTCGTTGTCCACCAACTCCACCCGGATCTTCCGATAAGCTCCCGTCCTGTTTGGCGTTCGTCGGCGTATAGGTCAGCACGTACTGGTTACGAATGGAGTCATTGATGGAGTGGAAAATATCCGGCATCTCGCCCTCGAAGCGGGGAAAAAACGACATGCCGCCGGTCATCCGCGCAAACGTAGACATCTGGTTATCGGCCTGCAGATAATCGATCTCCTTAGGGCCGAACATACCGTCCGGGCGTTGCCGGTGATCCTGGCAGCCTGCCCCGTGTCCGACGCTGAAGATGGTGACATTAGGCGTCGCCTTGATCTTCGCCAGCACCTTGTCCAGGTTGATCTTGCTGAAGGAGTCATAACCGGACCCGATCAGCACCACATATTTACGGCCTTCAATCCGGCTCAGCCGATCGAGCGTCGTGTACACCGCGTCGAACATGTCCGTCTCGCGAAAACCAGGAATCGTCAACATATTCAACGACTCGTACACCTGCCGCTTGTCCTGGGTAAAGTCGGTCAGGATCTGGGTTCTCAGGTCATAGGTCACGACCGCGATGTAGTCGTCCGGCTGCAATTGCTGGGCAAAGGCATACGCGGCTTCCCGCATGTCGTAGACAAAGTAGTAGTTGGTGGAGGCAAACTCGCACAGCAGCACCGCCGTGATCGGCGCCTTGGTGCGCTGAAAGCCGATCACCTTTTGCGGCACGCCATCTTCGTACACACGGAAGTTGGCCGGCTGCAGATTCGGCACAAACTCGTGTCGTTTTCTGCAGAACGACACCCACATCGAGGGTTACCTCGGGAACATCCACGCGCAGCGAGAAATTCGTCAGGCCCGGGGGATTCTTCACCTTTGGCTCGGGCGGCGGCGGGGGCACATCCGGCTTCTCTGCCTTCTTGGGGATGGCGATCGCGCCATTGTCCGCGCCCGGCCCCCCGGAATCGGGCGCCGACTGGTCCGGCTGTTGCTGCTGTTGGGGATTACTCGCAGCCGGCGTACTCGGTGACGCCTGACCCTTCACCGGTGCGGGCCCAGGTGACACCAGCCAGCAGCAGCGCCAGGGATGCAACGGATAGCTTTTGCCCAATTCCACTTCATCGAATACCTCGTTACCAAAAAATATAGGTTTGCGGCAATACAGCCCCTATGCTCCAACGATTGGAACGTCTAATCTGTAGACGTGTCTACAAGCCGTATATCAACCCAATTTTCGTTTTAACCGCAGTTTTTGCCATTGCGGGCAGTCTGGTCGCCCAGGTTAGCCCGGCTGCTGCACCTTCGTCTGCCACTGCCGGAATCTTCCCCTTGTCAGAAGTGCACCGCGGCCTCCATGGTGTGGCCTATACGGTCTTTGAAGGAACGCAGCCCGAAGCGATGGACGTGGAGATCCTCGGGGTGCTCAAAAATGTCCTCGGCCCCGATCAGGACATGATCCTGGCGCGTCTCCACGGCTCCAAACCAGAGTACACCGGAGTGGTCGCGGGAATGAGCGGCAGCCCGGTCTACATCGACGGCAAGTTACTGGGCGCGCTGTCCTACAGAATCGGCCAATTCAGCAAGGAACCCATCGCCGGCATAACGCCCATTGCCGAGATGCTGGCGGTCAACGGCACGGCTGAGCCCGAGATCGTTCGCCCCGGTGTCCGGGATGCGGTCGATGTGGTCGCCCCAGGGGAACTCCTCTTCCCGCCACCGCCGATCGCCGATGCGACCGACATCCATCCCATCGAAACCCCGCTCGTGCTCTCCGGCTTCAGCCCCGAGGCAGTCAAATTTTTCCAGGACCACGTTTCCGTGATGGGACTTATGCCGGTTGCCGGGCTTGGGCGGCAACGCCTCCGCACGGCACCCACATGGATGCTTCCTCGCCTCTGCTGCCCGGGTCGGCAGTTAGCGCCCTGCTGGTTCGGGGAGATCTTGAGATTGCCGCCACCTGTACCGTGACCTACGTCGACCCGCATCAGGTACTGGCCTGCGGGCACCCCATCACCCGCTACGGCAACGTCTCCATCCCCATGACCAAGGCGGATGTGGTGGCCACCCTGGCCTCGCCGCTCAACTCCTTCAAGATCGTCAACACCACCCAGACCATCGGCGCCTTTACCGAAGATCGCTCCTCCGCCATACGCGGCGTGCCGGGCGAGTCCGCCCGCATGATCCCCGTGGCCATCCACACCCATGGCGGCTCTGCGAGACGCACCCTGCATATGGAAGTGGTCGACAACCCCGATATCACTCCCGGCGCGGTGATGGTTTCGCTCTACGAATCTCTGCTCGAGACCAACAGCTACAGCGAAGAACTCACCTATGAGCTGCGCGGTACCGTTGCCATCGACGGCTATCCGCCGCTACACCTCAATTCCTTGATTGCGCCTACCGAGCAGTTGCCCTCCGCGCTGCGCGCAGCGCTGACCGTGGGGCAGCGCTTCCAGGCGGTCTACGGCAATTCTGCGCGGGTGCGCAATATTCAGCGCATCGATCTGGATGTCGACTCGCTTCCCGGCCGGCGCAGCATTCAGTTAGAGCGAGCCCAGGCGACACAACCGGCGGCGCATCCTGGCGACACGGTCATGGTGGAGGCGACGCTGCGGCCGTTCCGCGGAGAAACAAGAAATCTTCGCATTCCCATTACTCCTCCCCCTAACCTTGAATCCCGGGCCACTGCGAATCCTGTTCAGCGATGGAGCCACCCTCGATCGCCTGACCACTTCCTCCTCCTCGGCCGAAGGGCCGCTGGAATTGAGCAGCATCATTCACCAGATGAATGCGGCGCATGAAGACGACCGCTTGTACGTAACCCTCCTGCTGCCCAACGCGCAGGCCGTGGTGGATGGGCGAACCCTGTCGTCGATTCCCATCTCCATGGCCAACGTGCTGGAGCCGTTGCGGACGAATCGCGGCATCTCGCTCAACGGCGAATCGGTGGTTCCCGTAACCTCGATTCCAGTGGAAGCCATGCTCACTGGAATGCAGGTCGTATCTCTGGAAATCGAATAAGGTAGACTTAGCGGGCCCCCTGGAAACACCTGTGCTTAATTTCTCTGCCAAGGGCAAGCCTCTATGCCGCTCTTTCAAGGATTCGCCACGCATGCCGCTGGCGCCGAACTGTTGCCTTACAAGTACGATCCTGGGGACATCAAACAAAACGAGGTGGAGATTGCCATCTCCCACTGCGGCATCTGCCGCAGCGACATCCACATGGTCGACAACAACTGGGGCATCAGCCACTATCCTCTGATTCCCGGCCACGAAATTGTCGGCAAGGTCACCGTAACCGGCAGTGCTGTGCTCGGACTGAATTCCGGTGACCGTGTAGGAGTCGGCTGGCAGGCAAGTTCCTGCGGCCACTGCGAGTGGTGCCTGCAGGGCGAAGAAAATCTTTGTGCTGACAGCCAGGGCACCTGCGTCCACCGTAACGGCGGCTACGCCGACCGGGTGCGCGTCAACGAACGATTCGTGATTCCCATCCCAGATGGTCTGGAGAGTGAGCGGGCTGCGCCTCTGCTATGCGGCGGTATCACCGTCTACACGCCGATTCGCGAGCATGGCATCAACCCCTCATCGCGTGTGGGTATCGTCGGCATTGGTGGTCTGGGACACATGGCGGTACAGTTTGCCCACGTGTTTGGGGCCGAGGTCACCGCCTTTTCCAGTTCTCCAGCCAAGGAAGCCGATGCCCGTTCTCTGGGGGCAGAGCACTTTGTGAACACGAGGGAGACAAAGACGCTCAAGAAGCTGGCCGGTCACTTCGACTTCATCCTCTCGACGGTAGAGGCCGACCAGGACTGGAGCGCTTACGTCCGAGCTCTACGTCCCCACGGCACACTCTGTTTTGTCGGTGTGCCGCCCGGCGTTCTCGGTCTACCGGTCTCACCGCTGGTCACAGGACAAAAGGTAATCACCGGAAGCCCAGGCGGAAGTCCGCGCATGATCCGCGAAATGATGCGAGTGGCCGAGCGCCACAAAGTCCAGGCCATCACCGAGCGCTTCGCCATGTCCAAAGCCAACGACGCCATCAACAAAGTAAAGAAAAACCAGGTCCGCTACCGAGCCGTCCTGGCCAACTAAGCTCCTGGATAACCGAAAGCCTTCCAATGGAAAGACGGGTGCCCCACGTTCGCCCAAGCGTACGTGGGACGAAAAAGATGGGCGAAGCCCAACGAACGCTTTCGCTTCATCGACTCGTAAGATGAACTAGTCCCGAAGGGACGTCTGAAAGTAGCCCAGGACGCAGTCCTGGGTCATTAGCGCAAATCGAAACAGTCCCGTCAGGGACGGCTGAAGATCTCTAGATCACTCTTAACCCTGCAAACGTTTTTCGAAACAACGCAAGAACAGCACAGAGCACACCAAATTCTCCCCACATTTGTGATTGCTAAATACAGCCTAGTAGACTCGGTTGAGCATGATGCCTCGCGTCGTAACAGCAAGTCTATTGGCCCTCGTTCTTTATCCACACGCTATCCTGGCCCAGGGAACCCGCCTCTGGGTGCAATCCCGCTACGAGGAATTCGAAAAAGGCCAACCTCAAAGTATCGCCGTCGCCAGCCAGGGACACCTGGAGGCAGGGCCTCCACTGAAATCGGTGCTGTTAACGCCTTCCACTTATATCTGGGCCGTAGCTTCCGATAACCAGGGAAACGCCTACATCGGCACCGGCTCGCCGGCGACTGTACTCAAGGTCACGCCCGCCGGCGTTTCCACCAAACTCTTCTCGACGAAAGAACTCACTGTGCAAGCGGTCCGTGTGGGCCCGGATGGCTCCGTGTACGCGGCTACCGTTCCCGGGGGCAAGGTATACCGCATCAAGCCCGGCCAATCCGGTCTCGACGAGACCACCGCAGCAGTCGTCTTTGATGCCGCGACCACCGCGCGCAACGTGGCCACGGCCAAGTCAGCCGATCAGGCGCGATACATCTGGGACCTGGCCTTCGATTCCCAGGGGGCCTTATACATCGCGACCGGCGGACCAGCCGCGATCTATCGCGTCAACGTATCGACAGACACCCCGCACGCGGAACTCTTTTTCGAAAGCGACGAGCAGCATATTCGCTGCATCCTCTTCGAGCCCAATGGAAATCTCATCGCAGGCAGCGACGGCGGCGGCCTCGTTTACCGCATCGGCAAAGACGGCAAGGGTCTGGTAATCTACGACACCCCCAAGCGTGAAGTGACGGCCCTGGCCGAATCCGCGGATGGCCGGTTGTACGTCGCGGCCGTAGGCGAAAAGACCAAAAGCAGCTTGCCCCCGCTCCCGGTGCAGGGTATCGCCGTGGCCACCGCCACCATCACCATCGTCACGCCCGGGTCCGTGCAAGCCTCGAGCAGCAACGGCCTGATTCCCGACGGTTCTGAGGTAGACGAACTGAGTCCCCAGGGCGCCCCGCGCAAACTCTGGGCTACTCGCGAAGACGTCGTTTATGCGCTGCGCTCTACCCCTCAGGGCCTTCTCGTCGCCACCGGCAATCGGGGCAGAATCTATCGTGTCCACGAGGACGGGTCTTACCTTGACCTGGCGCGCGCCGCAACCGGCCAGGCAACCGCCTTCGCCAATGCCCCCGATGGACTTTACGTGGCCACCAGCAATACCGGCAGGCTCTATATGCTGGGTACTCAACCCGCCGCCCAGGGCACTTACCTGAGCGACGTGCTGGATTCGGGCGTCTTTTCCCAATTTGGGCGCATGGAAGTAACCGACAGTAGCGGCTCGTACGAGATCTTCGCTCGCACCGGCAATGTGGAAAATCCGGAACGCAATTGGAGCGAGTGGCGCAAGGTAACCCCCAATTCCAGCTCATCCGGCGTGCCCGCCGCGCGCTTCGTGCAGTGGAAGGCGGTGCTCGAGCCGGGCGCGCGGGTTGGCTCCGTCGGCATTAACTACCTGCCGGTGAACATTGCGCCGGTTGTGGATGAGATTGCGGTCGAACCGGGTGCGCGAGCCAATCAACCTCCGCAGCAGACCGGCCAACCCCAGCCGGTCACCATCAATCTGCCCTCCGCGCAGACCACTATCAGTTACAACCAGGATCCGGCCACCGGCCCTCTGTCCGGAATCCGCGATCGTACCGCCGTCACCGTGCGCTGGTCCGCTCATGACGACAATGGTGACGAACTGATCTTCGACGTTTACGTGCGCGGCGACGGCGAAAAGAATTGGCGCCTGCTCCGGCCGCGTGTCACCGAACGCTTCTATTCCTTCGACTCGATCAGGCTTCCCGATGGTGGATACCGGATGCGGGTGGTAGCGAGCGATGCGCCGGCGCATACATTAGGCGACGCACTCACCGGCGAGCGGGAAAGCGATCACTTCATCGTCGATACCACGCCCCCTGTGCTCAGTGCGCTCCAGGGCAATCTACAGTCCGGCACACTTCACGCCAGCTTCGTGGCTACCGATGCAACCTCACCCATTGCCCGCGCCGAGTACTCACTGGACGCTGGCCGATGGCAGTTTCTCGAACCCGTAGGCAAGCTCTCTGACTCCTTGACCGAGCATTACGATCTCAATGTTCCCCTCGCGTCGATTCCCGTACGGCCCCCTCGAGAAGAGCCGGAGAGTGCGCCGCCGCCGGTCGTCGACCCGCAGGAACACATCCTCACGGTTCGCGTTTACGACCGCTACGACAACGTGAGCGCGGCCAAAACCGTGATCCACTAAGCAATGCGCTTCGAGCTCTTTGTCGCTGTGCGCTATCTGCGAGCCAAGCGCCGCCAGGCGGTGGTGGGCGTCATCACGATCATTTCCATCGCCGGCGTGGCCGCCGGTGTTGCTTCGCTGATTATTGCCCTCGCCATCACCAACGGCATGCGCCGCGATTTGCAGGACCGGCTGCTGAGTTCGACGGCGCATGTGCAGTTGATGCGCGTGGCCAGCGACGGCATCCGCGGCTGGCGCGAACTCACAGCGCGGCTGGAGCAACTGCCCCATGTGAAGGCAGCCTCGCCCGGGCTGTACGAGCAGGTACTCATCTCGCACGGGGCTCGTTCCGGCGGAGCGCTGATAGAGGGCATCGTGCCTGCGCAGGAACGCCGGGTGAGCGACCTGCTTTCCACCGTGACCCTGGGCAGCGCAGCTCCCCTCGAGACCAGCGTCGCGCCGCTCGAGACCAGCGACGTACAACCGTCGCAGGCCAACCAAAATCAAGCCCCGCCACCCATCGTGATTGGCAAAGATCTGGCGGATACGATCGATGCCAGGGTGGGTACCACCATCCTGGTTACCAGCCCGCAAGGGGAGCTGACCCCGCTCGGCGTCATTCCCAAATGGCAACGGTTTCGTGTGGTCGGCATCTTTCATTCCGGCTTTTATCAATACGATTCGAGCATGGCGTTCACCAGCCTTGCGGATGCGCAACGACTCTTTGGAGAGCCAGACGTGGTCTCGGTCATCTCCTTCAAAGTGGACGATCTCGACCGTGCCGATCAAATCGGCCGTTCCATCGAGCAGGCCGCCGGACCAGGATTCCTGACCACCAATTGGATGGAAGAGAACCGTCCCCTCTTTCGCGCGCTCAAACTGGAACAGATCGTCACCTTCATCGTCATCGGCCTGATCGTTTGCGTCGCCGCGCTGAACATCCTCACCGCGTTGACCATGATGGTGATGGAAAAAACCCGCGATATCGCGGTCATGATGTCGTTTGGCGTTCAGCCACGCCAGGTGAGGAAGATCTTTCTCCTGCAGGGGCTGCTCATAGGCTTCACCGGCACGGTTTTAGGCCTCATTGCCGGCTATACCCTCTCCTGGCTGGGAGGCCACTACCGTTTTATCCAGCTCTCTGCCGAGGTCTACTCGATCGACTATCTCCCCTTTGCCGCGCGCTGGACGGACGGGCTGATCGTGGCGGGTGTCTCGCTCGCTGTGTCGTTGCTGGCAACTCTTTATCCTTCGAGCTCTGCCGCGAGGATCCTGCCCGCCGAGGCTCTGCGCTACGAATAATACGCAGGGGAATCGAATTTGATGCCTTTCGCATCAAAATAACGTAAGCTATTCGACCCCGTGCATTTCCATCCTTTGGTAACCAGCCCAGAACAGGAGTGAACCCGGGAACTGATGTATTTTGAAGCTACCCAACGAACAAACCCTCTTCCGTAGAGGGGTGCATTAGTGATACATGAAGATAGGTCAAGATTGATTACCGACCACAGAGGCAGATGATGGAACAGGCCGCCCCCGCAGACGAAGCCACCGAAGGCCGCCTGGGGATGCTCGGCAGCCAGGTGCTGCCCGTTGCACTGGTCGAGGTGCGAAATCTGCGTAAGCAGTACGGCAAGCTGGTTCTTTTTGAAGACATCAACTTTCAGGTGAAGCCACGGGAGATGCTGGCCATTGTGGGCCAGTCCGGGGCAGGCAAAAGTACCCTGCTGCACATCCTCGGAGCGCTTGATACCGCCTCCGCGGGTGAAGTATACTTTTTATCAACACTCTTGCGATCCTTCTCCCCTGGTGAGGCTGCGGACTTTCGCAATCGCGAGATCGGCTATGTATGGCAGTTTCACTACTTGCTGCCGGAGTTTACAGCCGCTGAAAACGTCGCGCTCCCCCTTCTGGCGCGAGGCAAGTCAAAAAGAGAGGCACTGCAGGAAGCCGTTCACTGGCTGGGCGAGGTAGGACTGGCGAACCGGTCCACACATCGTGCGGGTGAACTTTCCGGCGGCGAGCAGCAGCGAGTCTCGATTGCCCGAGCGCTGATCACGGCGCCCAGGCTTTTGCTGGCTGATGAGCCCACAGGAGATCTGGATAACCAGACCGCGGATGCCCTGTTTGCATTGATTGAGCGCCTGCACGCAAGCTATGGTCTTACCTCAATCCTGGTTACACATAACCTCCCTCTGGCGAGGCGTTGTGAGCGGGTATTACGGTTGGCCCAGGGCCGGGTGGAAGAGTTGTCTCCGCTGGAGGTTTAGCGGGGGGCATAGTACGACAACGGCTTACCCCAAAAGGGTGAGACGTGACAATGGTTGGACCGATATAAGATTGTGTCAGAGCTTATATTCGCCCAGCCGAGTGGTTTTCCCGGTTCCAGGGGAATCGGGAAAATGGAACAGGAAGAAAGTTGCCGTTGGCGTCTAGACGTGACGTTTCCAGGGGCAGCTTTTAAGGGGGAACATGTTCGAACGGTATACAGAAAAGGCGCGGCGCGTCATCTTCTTTGCACGGTATGAGGCCAGCCAGTTTGGTTCCCCATATATCGAGACTGAGCACTTGTTGCTGGGTCTTCTGCGTGAAGATAAAGCGCTGACCAACCGCTTTCTCCGCTCCCATGCTTCAGTTGAGTCCATTCGCAAACAGATTGAAGGTCATACTACGATTCGAGAGAAGGTTTCCACTTCTGTCGATCTGCCTTTGTCCAACGAGTGTAAGCGGGTCCTGGCGTATGCGGCGGAAGAAGCCGAGCGCCTGTCACACAAGCATATTGGTACGGAACACTTACTACTGGGACTCCTGCGCGAAGAAAAGTGCTTCGCTGCGGAAATACTGCATGAGCGTGGGCTCCGTCTGCTCGCCATCCGTGAGGAACTGGCACGGGCCACGCAGGAAAAGGCTCCTCCTTCGCAGCGCAATCGCGAATCCAGCCTGCTGGTGGAGTTCTCTCGCGATCTGACCCAGGCAGCCATGGACAATCAGCTTGATCCTTTGGTCGGCCGCGATCAGGAACTGGAGCGCGTGGTGCAGATCCTGTGCCGCCGCACCAAGAACAATCCAGTGCTGATTGGCGAGCCTGGAGTAGGCAAGACGGCCATTGTGGAAGGGCTTGCGCAGCGCATCTCCGACGGAGAAGTGCCGAGCTTCCTGGCCGACAAGCGCGTCCTGGCCCTCGATCTCTCGCTCATCGTTGCCGGAACCAAGTACCGTGGCCAATTTGAAGAGCGGCTCAAAACCATCATGAAAGAACTGATGGAGAACCAGAACTCGATCATCTTCATCGATGAGCTGCACACCCTGGTGGGTGCTGGCTCGGCAGAGGGTTCGCTCGATGCCGCCAACATCCTCAAGCCGGCCCTCTCTCGCGGCGAGATTCAATGCATTGGCGCAACCACGCCGGCCGAATATCGCAAATCAATTGAGAAGGACCGCTCGCTTGAGCGTCGCTTCCAGGCAGTCAAAGTGCCGCCTCCAAACGAAGAGGATGCGATCAAGATCATCATGGGTATCAAGGACCGCTATGAAAAGTTCCACGCGGTCAGCTACACCGATGACTCGATCCACTTCGCGGTGTCACATTCCAACCGCTACATTCCCGATCGGTTCCTGCCCGACAAGGCAATTGATCTGATCGATGAGGCCGGCGCCCGCGTCAAGCTGCGCCAGACCTCGTTGCCGGAAGAGATCACCGAGGTGCAGAAGCGCATCAAGTTCATCGTGCATCGCATGGAAAACGCGATTGCCAACCATGAATTTGAGAAAGCGCGCTTCTATTCCGACGAGGAGCGTAAAGAGCGCGAGAACCTGCGCGCCCTGCGCGACAAGTATCACCTGGATGATTCGACCGCCGGAATCGTAGGCCGCGAAGACATCGAGGATGTGGTGAGCCGCTGGACCGGGGTTCCGATCACCTCGATCAAGGAAGAAGAGACCCAGAAGCTGCTCCGGGTGGAAGAAGAGCTGCACAAGCGTGTCATCTCGCAGGACAAGGCGATCTCTGCCCTTTCCCGCGCGATTCGCCGCTCCCGTGCGGGTCTTAAGTCCCCCAATCGCCCCATCGGTTCGTTCCTGTTCCTGGGACCGACCGGCGTAGGCAAGACGGAGATGGCGCGCACGCTGGCCCAGTTCCTCTTCGGTAGCGAGAAGGCTCTGATCCGCTTCGATATGTCCGAGTTCATGGAGAAGCACTCGGTCTCCAAGCTCATCGGTTCGCCTCCGGGCTATGTGGGCTACGAGGAAGGTGGGCAGCTCACGGAGCGTGTGAAGCGGTCGCCTTACTCTGTCGTCCTGCTGGACGAAATCGAGAAGGCGCATCCGGATGTCTTCAACATCCTCTTGCAGGTCTTTGAAGATGGTCAGCTCACCGATGGTTTGGGCAACACGGTGGACTTCAAGAACTCGATCATCATCATGACCTCGAACATCGGCGCGCGGCACCTGCAGAGAAAGCAGGGTCTGGGCTTCCAGTCCGATCGGGAAGACCTGCTGATGGACAAGATGGAGGAACTGGTCAAGAACGAAGTGAAGCGGACCTTCAATCCAGAATTTCTAAACCGTCTGGACGAAGTCATCATCTTCATGTCGTTGTCTGATTCGGATCTGATTCAGATTCTGGAGTTGCTCGTACAGCAGCTGAATTCCAATCTGATTCAGAAGGCGATCACGCTCTCGGTAACCGAAGATGCGAAGAAGTGGATTCTCGAAAAGACACTAGTCGACCGCACGTATGGCGCGCGTCCTTTGCGCCGTGCCTTGCAGCGCTATGTCGAGGACCCATTGTCCGAAGCCTTGATTGCCGGCGGCATTGCAGAGCGTCCCGCCTTCCTCGAGGTCTACCTCGAAAACAACCAGCTCTTCTACCGGCCGGTAAGCGAAGTCGGAGAAGACAAGTCAACGGGCATCCTGCTGTTCAGTGCTTAACCTAACTAAGCCAAAGGCCGGGGCCAAAAGCCCTGGCCTTTTTGCGTCTGCACCTCGCTGGTGAACACCAACAAACATGATTCGATCAAAAGCAACTTTAGAAACAACAGAGCCTCCTTCGCTCGAACACTGCACTAAGTACCGTAGGGACGTCTGAAAGTCAGACTTGTCCAAATTGGGCTCCGCGACGAAATTGGAGGTATCCCCGCAGAATTCGGGAAGACCGAAGGGCGCACCGCAGATCCCTCGGCTTCGCTCGGGAGGACAAATTTTGTTTGGGAACGCTAAGTATAGTTTCCAAGATGAATTGTCATCCCGACCGGAGCGTAGCGGAGCGGAGGGATCTGCGGTGCGCCCTTCGGTCTTCCCGAATCCTCCGGGGGATACCCGCAATGTTGTTACAACCTGATTTCCCAATCCTGAGTTGCGCGTTCATTTGTCCAATGAAATCAGGGGAACCGACTGCGCCATTCCGCTAGTTTGGACCTGGGTTGCTGACAAGCAAGCTGAACAGTCCCGTGAGGGACGGCTGAACGAAGGAACCGAGTTGTCAGACTTACCTGCGGGACTAAGTGATCCATCGAAGGAACCGAGCAGCCATCCTTGAAGGGTACGGGCTCTAGCCCGTACATTATCGGGCCACTGAGGGAACTGCTCTTCCCTCCATCAAAGACACCCTTTGTCATTCCGAAGCCGAGCGAACTGCGGTTCCTCAACCAGCAACCAACGTTATCGTTAGAATGACCGGAATGGCTTTATTCACACGCAAGCGCTCGCTCCATAGTCTGCCTCTAATCGCAATCACCCTTATCTGCCTTCCCGCTTTTGCCCAGGACGCAAAACTCCCGGCAAACGACATCCCGCCAGACTTCAAAGCCCCCGAGCAACCGCGTGACTATGACAAGCGCGTGGTCATGGTGCCGATGCGCGACGGCACAAAACTCTACACCGTCATCGTCGTCCCCAAGGGAGCGAAGGACGCCCCCATTCTCCTCACCCGCACGCCCTACGACGCGGCCAAGCGTGCCGAACGCTCCAAGAGCGGGCGCATGATCGAAGCTCTCCCTCTCAGTGACGAAGGCTTCGTGGAAGCGGGATACATCCGTGTCTACCAGGACGTCCGCGGCAAGTACGGCTCGGAGGGCGTGTACCTGATGACCCCGCCTCCGGTGAATTCCGGCTACAACCCATCCGGCGCGGATGACACCACGGATGGATACGACACCATCGACTGGCTGGTAAAGAACGTTCCCGAATCCAACGGCCGCGTGGGCATGATTGGGTCAAGCTATGAAGGCTTCACCGTCGTGATGGCGCTCTTGAACCCGCATCCTGCATTCAAGGTGGCCGCGCCGGAGAGTCCTATGGTGGACGGTTGGATGGGCGACGACTGGTTCCACTACGGAGCATTCCGCCAGCCCAACATCGACTACATCCTCGGGCAAACTTCCAGGCGCGGCGACGGCGTCATGGTCCCGCACGAAAGGCGCGACGAATACTCAAACTATCTCGAGGCCGGTTCCGCGGGTGCATTTGCCAAGGCCGAAGGTCTGGACCAGCTGCCCTATTGGCACGTGATGCTCCAGCACACCACCTATGACGGTTTCTGGCAAAGCCAGGCGCTGGATAAGCTGATCGCGGCCAAACCGGTCACAGTGCCCACGATGTGGGAGCAAGGACTATGGGACCAGGAAGACATGTGGGGAGCTATCCACAGCTACCGCGCGCTCAAAGCCAAAGGGGTTCCGGACACCATGAACTACCTGGTGATGGGTCCGTGGTTCCACAGCCAGATAAACCGGGAAGGAAGATCGCTCGGCGCCCTGACCTGGGCCACCGACACGGCGGCGCAGTGGCGCCGTGAGGTGCTGTTGCCGTTCTTCAATCAATACCTCAAGCCCGGATCCCCGCGCGCAGCCACGCCGCCGGTCTTCATCTACGACACCGGCGCAGACCACTGGGACACGCCAAAGATTTTTCCCGTAAGCTGCGAACAGGGATGCCCGGTACCTTCGAAGCCGCTCTATCTCACCGCGGGTGGTGGGCTTTCGTTTGATCAGCCAGCGGAAGGGAGCGCTGCGAAGTCGGACGACTACGTTTCGGACCCTGCAAAGCCCGTCCCGTACCGGCCTCGTCCGATCGATGACAGCGACGAAATGGGCTGGCGCACCTGGCTGGTGACGGATCAACGCTTTGTGGATGGGCGCCCGGACGTCCTGACCTTTGAAACCGAGCCGCTCAAGGAGCCGATGAAGTTATCCGGAGAGCCGGTGGTGCATCTCATCGCCTCAACCACGGGAACCGACGCAGACTGGGCGGTCAAGTTGATTGATGTGCAGCCGGACCGGACTGCGCCACCCATTCAGTTGAGCGGATACGAGCTACCAATCGCCACGGACATCTTCCGCGGCCGCTACCGCACCAGCTTCGAACATCCGGAACCGATCAAGGCGAACGAGCCCTTGGCGTATACCTTCGCGCTCCCCATGGTGAACCACACCTTCCAGCCCGGTCACAGGATCATGGTGCAGGTGCAGTCCACGCTCTTTCCGCTCTACGATCGAAACCCACAACGATATGTGGCCAACATGCTCGAAGCGAAACCAGATGACTATCAGAAAGCCACGCAGCGAATCTGGCATGAACCCGGCCACGCAAGCTTCATCACCTTGCCCGTAGTCCCCCTCGATCATCCGTAGCCACGGCAGAAGGGAATCGACGGGGCCCCAGTCCCGAAGGGACGTCTGAAAGTAGCCCAGCACGTTAGTGCTGGGTCCGCTTCGACAACTGAAACAGTCCCGCAAGGGACGGCTGAATCGAATCCAGGTTCGTAATCAGGCCCTCCCTCGTAGCAGCGTGAGTGATTCGCAACTTCTTTTACAATCACCCAGGAGTGACTGTGTTAAAAATCAGGGTAGTCGACTCACACACCGGCGGCGAGCCCACCCGGACCGTCATCGAAGGTGGCCCAGACCTCGGCGAAGGCAACCTGCACCAGCGTCTACTCCTCTTCCAAAAAAACCACGAAGCCTTCCGCCGCGCCTTAGTCACCGAACCCCGTAGCTCTGAGGCAATGGTAGGCGCCTTGCTCTGCAAACCCACCAACGCAGACTGTGTCACCGGCGTGATTTTCTTCAACAACAGCGGATGCCTCGGCATGTGCGGGCACGGAACCATCGGCGTGGTGGCCACTCTCGCTTACCTGGGCAAAATCAAACCGGGCCCTCATCGCATCGAAACTCCGGTCGGCATCGTGGGAGCGACGCTGCATGAAGACCACACCGTGACCATTGAAAACGTACCCAGTTATCGATACGCCGCCGCCGTCGAGGTGCAAGTACCCGGATACGGCCAGGTCAGCGGAGACATTGCCTGGGGAGGCAACTGGTTCTTCCTGGTGCAAGATCACCCGTTTACCATTGATCGCTCGCATCTGGGACAGCTCATCGACTACACCTGGGCCATCCGGCAAGCGCTCACCGCCAATAAAATCCACGGCGCCGAGGGAGCCGAGATCGATCACATCGAACTCCACACTCCTTCCTCCACGCCAAACATCGATAGCCGCAATTTTGTCCTCTGTCCGGGCAAGGAATACGACCGCTCTCCCTGCGGCACGGGTACCAGCGCAACGTTGGCCTGTCTGCATGCGGAAGGCATCCTTGCACCCGGTCAGGTCTGGCGCCAGGAAAGCATGATCGGCAGCGTCTTCGAAGGCCGTCTGGTCGAGCGGGATGGACACCTCCTCCCGAACATCACCGGCTCCGCCTTTGTCACGGCCGAGTCCACCCTCATCCTGGATCCAGACGACGCCTTCTGCTGGGGCATCCCGCTATGACCTCATCCTTCGGCGCAGTGATTGTCGGAGGTGGCATCGTCGGCGCGGCCTGTGCACACGCCTTCTCCCAACGAGGCATGCGCATTGCACTGGTCGAGCAGGGAGAAGTCGGAGCCGGCGCCACGGCTGCAGCGATGGGTCACATTGTCGTGTTGGATGACTCTCCTGCCCAACTCGCTCTGACCCGCTACTCGCAATCGCTATGGCACCAGCTGGCGGCAAGCCTGCCACCGGATGCGGAATACACCCAGCGCGGCACACTCTGGGTCGCCGAAGACGAGGAAGAAATGCAGGAGATTTGTCGCAAACACAGTGTCTATAGCGACGCCGGGATCCCCAGCAGCAGGATCGATACGCACTCACTCGCACGCCTGGAGCCGGCTCTCCGTCCCGGGTTGGCCGGAGGGTTGTTGATGCAAGAGGATGCGGTCGTCGCACCGCGCGCCGGCGCCAGGTTTCTCCTCACGGAAGCTCTGAGAAGCAACACCACCCTGGTCGAAGAGAAAGCGGTGGCCATGGGCTCCGGCAGAGTCATGCTCACCAACGGCCACGAACTGCGCGCGCCCATCCTCATCAACGCCGCCGGCGAAGGGGCTGCCGGGTTGACCCCCGGTCTTCCCGTGGCAATGCGGAAAGGCCATTTGGCGATCACCCATCCCTATCCCGGCTTCCTCCGTTACCAGGTGGTCGAACTCGGATACCTCAAAAGCGCTCACGTAACAACAACGGATACCGTAGCCTTCAACGTGCAACCGAGGCAGAACGGGCAACTGCTCATCGGATCCTCGCGCCAGTTCGGGGTAGAGAGAAGGGAAGTGGACGAGGCCGTACTTGCTCGCATGCTGGAGCGCGCCGGCGAATTTATTCCGTCGCTGCCGTCCCTCACCATCGAACGAACATGGACCGGCTTTCGTTCCGCCACTCCGGACAAACTCCCGCTGATTGGCCCCTCGGTGAAAGATGAGACCGTCTTCCTGGCCACAGGGCACGAGGGCCTCGGCATCACTACTTCGCTCGCCACCGCACACCTGTTGGCGGATTGGATTGCCGGAAAAGCCCCGGTCATTCCTATCGAGCCCTACTTGCCGTCCCGCTATGCGGTATGATGTTGCGAATGACAGGTTTACTTTCTCTGCAACAAACCCGCCCTCCAATGTGTCTAATCAGTACGCCTAGCGGCATCGAAGAGCGCTTCAATTAACCCGATATGACAGGCGTCAAACAGGAGCAAATTGTGGAACTGGCATTGGAATTGAAACCGGTATCGCTGATCGGATTCGGAGATGGCACGGAGGGGGCATCCTTTACCGGGATGAACCCGGCAACCGGCCAGCCCCTGGAGCCAAAATTCTTTTCCGCCCGCCCTGAAGATCTGCGACGTGCGGCTGCCCTGGCGCGACGCGCCTTCCCCACATATAGCAATCTGTCGGGCAAAGACAAAGGAGCCTTTCTACGCCGAATCGCGGCCGCCATCGAAGCGTCGGCGCCGGCGATCATCCAACGCGCTCACCTGGAAACAGCATTGCCCGAAGCCCGCCTGCAGAGCGAGCTGGCGCGGACCTGCAATCAACTGCGCCTCTTTGCAGAAGTAGTGGAAGAAGGTTCATGGGTCGACGCCCGTATCGACTCGGCCGATCCCAGCCGAAAGCCACTGCCCAAGCCCTCCATGGGTTCTATGCACAAACCCCTCGGACCAGTGGCCGTTTTCGGCGCCAGCAACTTCCCCCTGGCCTTTTCCGTGGCCGGCGGAGACACCGCGTCCGCACTGGCCGCAGGGAATCCCGTAATTGTGAAGGCGCATCCAGCGCATCCGGGAACCAGCGCGCTCGTCGGCCAGGCAGTCCGCGAAAGCGTACAGGCGTGCGGCTTGCCCGAAGGCGTGTTTTCGCTGCTCTTCGATGCTGGCGTAGAGGTCGGCGTGGAGCTGGTGAAGCATCCCGCCATCAAGGCAGTGGCCTTTACCGGGTCTTTCGCCGGCGGCACGGCCTTGATGAAACTCGCAGCCGCTCGTCGCGAGCCGATCCCCTGCTACTCCGAAATGGGCAGCGTGAACCCCATATTCGTTCTGCCCGGGGCTTTGAAGCAACGCGGAACAGCGGTCGCCGCCGGCCTGCAGACCTCATTTACCTTGGGCGGCGGTCAGATGTGCACCAAGCCGGGCCTGGTCCTGGTACCGCGGCAAGACGGTACCCCGGCTTTCCTCAAGGAACTGGGGGAAAGGGTCAGCACCACCCCGTCGCAAACCCTTCTGACCAAAGCCATTGCCGACCGCTACAACTCGGCGGTCAAAGGGCGTATCTCCGATGCCAACGTATTTGCGGAGGGCGCAAAAGTAGACGATACCGCAGCGGCAACCGTCCAGGCTTCGCTCTTTGTCGCCGACTACAGAGACCTGATGGAACATGAGGACCTCGCCCAGGAAATCTTCGGTCCCACCACCGTCGTGGTTGGTTACCACGACCGAAGCCAATTGTTGGCCGTTGCCGAGCAGTTGGAAGGACATCTGACCGCCACGGTCCACGCGGACGAGAGTGAACTGGCCGACTACGCCGATCTGATCGACATTCTCTCCCGCAAGGTGGGCCGCGTGATCCTGAACGGCTACCCCACCGGAGTAGAGGTCTCTCACGCCATGGTCCACGGGGGGCCATTCCCCGCAACCAGCGATGGACGCTCCACCTCCGTGGGCAGCCAGGCCATCTATCGCTTCACCCGCCCGGTCTGTTATCAATCCTTTCCCGATGCCGCGCTGCCGGATGAACTGAAGAGCACCAACCCGCTGGGAATCATGCGCATGGTGGACGGAGACCGGACCCGCAAATCCACCGCATAACGTCCCGCTATGCGGTCCGGTGGCGACCGAGTGGCCCTGGGCTGTAAACTTTCTTGCGTCAGCAAGAGGGGGAATGGCCGTGATCTTCGAAGACAAGAACCGCAGGGACTTCCTGAAGATGGGTAGCGCGGTACTCGCCGGCGCGGCCGTGCCGTGGACTGCGACCAGCTACGCTGCCATCGTGGGCGCCAACGATCGTGTCCGGGTCGGGCTGATCGGTGCCGGGGATCGCGCCAAAGGGGCCTTGGTGCCGGCCTTCCAGGAGCACGCCAAAGAGCTCAATTTCGAGTTCGTCGCCGTATCCGATATCTGGAACCGTCGCCGTGACGAAGGCGCCGCCTTCATCCAGAAACAATGCGGCGGCGGTCCGGTCGCCAGCGTGCGCAACAACGACGAGCTTTATGCGCGCAAGGATATCGACGCCGTCATCGTCGCCACCGCCGATTTTCAGCATGCCCTGCACGGCGTCGAAGCGGTGCAGGCGGGTCGCGATGCGTACGTCGAAAAACCCACGGCCCACACCATGGAGGACGCGCGCGCGTTCCTCGCGGCAGTCAAGCAGACGGGAAAAGTAGTAGCCGTCGGCACCCAGCGCCGCAGCACCCCGAGCTATCAAAAGGCCTACGAGTACATTCAGTCGGGAAAATTCGGCGACATTGTCGCCGTGGAGATGACCTGGAACGTCAATCAACCCGGCCGTTGGCGGCGTCCCGGCGTCGTGCCCCTCTTGAAGGAACAGGATACGGACTGGAAGCGCTACCTGCTCAATCGGCCCTATGAGGCATTTGACGCTCGTAAATATCTTGAGTTCCGTCTCTTCTGGCCCTATTCCTCCGGAATCCCCGATCAATGGCTGGTGCACCAGATCGACACTGTTCATTGGTTCACCGGCTATCCTCATCCGCGCAGCGTGGTTGCCAATGGTGGTGTCTACCTCTGGAAGGATGGCCGTAAGAATTGGGACACCATGACCGCCGTCTTCGACTACGGTCCGCTCGACGATCCGAGCAAGGGCTTCCAGGTGATCTATTCGTCGCGCATGACCAACTCAGCGGGAGGAGTCAAAGAAATCTACTACTCCAATGGCGGCATGCTCGATATGGATAAGCAGTGCGTCAACTCCGAGGGCGGAATGACCGCGAAAGCAGCTGCCGAAATGGGCATGAAGCAAAACCTGCTCGGCGACTATTCGCTCACCGACGCGGTAATGAAAGCCGAGACCTCGGCCAACACCGGCAACGACCCCATGACCTCGGCCAATATGCGCAACTGGATGGAGTGTGTCCGCTCCCGCAAAACCCCCAACGCCAGCATCCAGGCGGGCTACAGCCATTCGGTGGCGCTGTGCATGAACATTGCCGCCATCCAGACCGGCCAGCGAGTCACCTTTGACGACAAATCACAGCAGGTGATGGCCGGAGACAAGGTCTTTGCATAGGAACGAGGCAAGGTACAAACGCAACTACGACTGCGCTCTCCTAATCAGCATTCGAACTCAATGAAAGTGTCGCTCTCCCCTTTGTCATCCCGAGCGAACCCGAGGGATCTGCGTTTTAGCGGACCCCTCTTGGAAATGTTTTTCGACCGGACTGCAGCAGAACAGCGCAGGAAGTCCTACTTCCGCGATCGACGAATCTCTTCCGTGAGAATAATGGCCTCAGCAATCTCGCGAATCGCCTTCCGTTTTTGCCGGCTCTGTTTTTGCAAAGCCAGGTAAGCCCCTTCTTCATCCAGATGCAATTCGCGTTGCAGAATCCCCTTGGCGCGATCCATCAACTTTCTGACCTCAAGCCGATCCGCGAGCAGCAGGCGTTCGCTTTCCAGCCGTGCCATCTCAAGCTCAGCGCCGACCAGAAAACCCACAGTTGAGATCAGCCGCAGTTGACGGCGGCTGTGGTGGTGCGGCTTGCGATGCTGCACATTGATGACCCCCACCAGCTTGCCGCGGCACAGAATAGGCACGGAAAGAAAAGCCTCGAAATGATCCTCGGGCAAATCGTTGAACATCTTGAAGCGAGGATCGCTCGAAGCCTGGGAGGCAATCGCCACCGGCTGTTGGTGCATGGCGACCCAGCCGGTAATCCCCTGGCCCAGTTGGAGGTCGAGCTCATCCACCAAATCAGCGTGCGGATTCTTCGATGCCCGGAGCACCAGCTTCTCGCCCTCGAGCACGTAAATAAAACACGAATCGCACATCGCGATCGTTGACACAAATTCAACGACCCGTTCAAGCACGGCATGAAACGGATCCGCCGCCGCCATCCGGCTGCCGATCTCGTGCAGAAACTCGATATCTAGTACTTCTTCGGCCCTGGAGCCTTCTTCGCTCATTACCCCTCATCACATGCCTGGCTAAGGCGTCGAAAAATTAGCGCCATTTTACTGTTGCTTTCGTTAGCCAGTACCGTTACCCTAAGCTCGTTTCCGTCCTGCGCATCGCTCCGCAGGGTTTGTCAGTGGTGGCGTCTCTCCGTTGAAACGTAATCTTCACCACGTCTTCCTCGTTCCACTCCTGCTGTGCCAGCTTCCAGGTTGAAGACTGATAGATCTCCGTTTCCCATCCCGGTTTTCCCAGGGCTGGTTACCCTGCGCTGAGGCCGCGAGGGCAGTTCGTGTTCGTATGATCAGGACGCACCAAGCCTCTCCGTCGTCCAGCAGCGACGCCAATCCCGGCGCTACCATGACGGAGCTTCTTGTGCACACCGACGGCAATCTGGAAAAATCCCATTCTACATCCAAAAATTCACCCCATACGGCTATTTGGCGAGATATGGAGGGAGGTTCTAAATGAGCGTGAGCAGGCGTGATTTCCTCATGAGGGTAGGCCAGGCGGGCGGGTACAGCGCCGCCTTCACCATGATGCAGTCTCTGGGCCTGTTGCCGATCCTGGCATCGGCTGCAGCCACTGTAGAGCACGCCGCAGGTTCCGGCAAGGGCACCAGCGTGGTCATTCTGGGCGGCGGCATCGCCGGCCTGGTGTCAGCGTATGAGTTGGGCAAACTCGGCTACACCTGCACCCTGCTCGAAGCCAGGGAGCGCCCCGGCGGCAGGAACTGGACCGTTCGCAATGGCACCAAGGTTGATTTCACCAACGGCCAGACGCAGACTTGCGCCTTTGGCCCGGGTCTTTACCAGAATGTAGGTCCGGCCCGGCTGCCGTCTGTCCATCGCACCATGCTCGGTTATTGCCGGGAGCTGGGGGTTCCGCTGGAGGTTGAAGTCAACGCCTCGCGGAGCGCCTACCTGCAGGCGGATCATCTCAATGGCGGCCAGACAGTGCAAAATCGCCAGGTGGAGTTCGACACTCGCGGCCATGTCTCAGAGCTGCTGGCCAAGTGTATCCAGCGCGGTGCCCTCGATCAGGAGCTGAGCCACGATGACAAGGAGCAGATGGTCGAATTCCTGAAGCAATACGGGGATTTATCACCGGATCTGTTCTATAAGGGATCGTCGCGAGCCGGATACAAGGTGAATCCCGGAGCCGGGGACACAGCCGGCGTTCCCCACGACCCCCTGGATATGCGCGCCTTGCTGTCCGCCCATCTCTGGCGAGAGCTGATGGAAGAGGACGAGATCGACTGGCAGGCGACGATGTTTCAGCCGGTCGGTGGAATGGACCAGATCCCCATGGCCTTCAAGAAGAAGCTGGGGAGTGTGGTCCGGCAACGTGCGGAAGTCGTACAGATCCGGCAGAACGCCGCGGGCGTGAAAGTCGTTTACCGCGATCTGGCAAGCGGCAAGAACGAAACCGTGAGCGCGGACTATTGCGTCTGCGCTTTGCCCCTCACCATTCTGAAGACCATGGATACCGACTTCTCTCCGGAGCTGAAGGCAGCTATTGATGGCTCGACTTATGACTCTGCCTACAAGATCGCCTGGGAGTCACGCCGTTTCTGGGAGCAGGAATGCAACATCTACGGCGGCATTTCTTTTCTCCGCCAGCCGGTCGACACAGTCTGGTATCCGAGCGCTACTCTCTTCTCCGAAACCGGCATCATCCTGGGTGGCTACGGAATAGAAAATGGTTCCGAGTTCGGCAACCTGCCCGGTCCGGAGGCAAAGCTGGCCGCATCTCGCCGCTCCATCGAATTGCTGCATCCCGGCAGATCGCAGGAGCTCAAGAACCCCATTTACGTCAGCTGGGGACACATTCCCTACAACCTAGGCTCCTGGGTCAGCGGCTTCGAAACCGGTGTTCCCTCCGGCTACGAAGTCTGGATTCAGCCTCAGGGCCGCATCTATCTGGCCGGCGACCACACCAGCCACATCGTCGGCTGGCAGGAAGGTGCCGCCTTATCGGCTCACCGAGCGCTCAACCAGATTGCCGACCGCGTAGCCAAGACCTAGGAATGGTCTTGAAGGGGTAGCAGCGTCAGAGGCAATCGACGGGTGCCCCACATTCGCCTGAGCGTACGTGGGCCGAAAATGATGGGCGCAGCCCAACGACCGCTCTTGCTGCATCGACTGCCAGATGACCCAGTCCCGGAGGGACGTCTGAAAGTAGCCCAGGACGCAGTCCTGGGTTGACGATCGAACAAACCGGCCAGTCCCGCAAGGGACGGCTGAAGGCGGCGTATGGGATTCAGTCGTCCCTGAGGGACTCAATTGGAAAAAGCTTCTCACCCACACCCTGAACCTATTCTCTGCTTTCCTAGTGGGACTTCATCACCAAACCATTGAGCGCAGATTTCTTGCTATCCGTCACCGGTCCCGCCGTGCGCCACAGCACTCTCCCCGCCTTATCAGTCAACAAAAGCACAACCTCCTGCTCGGACGACACCTGCAGGGAGCGTAGAAACTTCACCTTGTCGACGTACAAGGGAACCGTATAACGCCGCGGCTGGGAGGGCGTCAGGCTGCCGCGCAGAGAGGCGTTCAACCACCACTTGTAAAGCCCGTTTGCGCGTGGGGAAATCGGTAATACCCAGGTTTGTACCGTGGCGGCATGGTCGGCGGGCAGCACTGGAAGCCAGCCTTCGACCACTGACTGCTGATCCCGCTGAAAAAAAAGGATCAGCAGGTTCAGCGGCGCGTCGAAATCCGTCGGCAGCGTGACTTTCGCCCGGTTCAAAGCATACGCGGTCACTGGCGGTAGGACTGCCGCTGGAGGACTCTGAGAATTTTGCGGGGCTGCCACCGCACAGGGCAGAATGAACAGCGTGAAGGCCAGGGTCCAAAGCAGTCGCATGCTATCTAACCGATCTTAACCCAGCCCTTCACGGGCGCCCTGCCTTTTGATGGAACACAATGGAATGCTGAACCAGAAACGGCTCGGGTATCATAGAGATGTGAGTAGCCCAGCGTCTTTTGCGCCTCAGCGACACATCTTTCAAACCGACGACGCCCGCTTGCGCCCGATAGCAGAAAAGGTCCTGGCGAACGAACGCCTCGATTTCAACGACGGCGTCGCTCTCTACCGGTCGGGGGATGTGCTGGCCGTGGGCTGGTTGGCCAACCACGTGCGCGAACGCCTGCACGGCAACATTGCTTACTTCAATGTCAACCGGCACATCAACCCCACCAACGTGTGTGTGGCCGCTTGCCGGCTATGCGCCTTCGGCCGCAGAAAAGATGGCGAAGGTGCCTACACCATGGCTCTCGAGGAAGCGTGGCAAACCGCAGCCTCTGGCTACAGCGAAGCGGTGACCGAATTTCACATTGTCGGCGGCTTGCATCCCGATCTTCCGTTCCAGTATTTCCTCGACCTCGTAGCCGGTCTTAAGCAGCGCTTCCCGAAGGTACACATCAAGGCATTCACCATGGTCGAAGTCGCCTACCTCGCTCGACGCGCCAAGCTGACCATTGCTGAGACCTTGATCAAGATGAAGGACTCCGGAGTTGACTCCATGCCTGGTGGCGGCGCAGAGATCTTCTCCGATCGCATTCGCCACATCATCTGCGACCACAAGATCGATGGCGATGAGTGGCTGGAGACAGCGCGCACGGCGCACAAGCTGGGTTTACGTTCCAACGCAACCATGCTGTACGGCCACGTCGAGAACGATGAGGATCGCGTCGACCACATGCTTCGCCTGCGTGCAGTGCAGGATGACACGGGCGGCTTTCAAACCTTTATTCCGCTGGCTTTCCATCCTGCGAATACCGCCCTCGATCATCTGCCGACCACAACCGGGCTCACCGACATCCGGCAAATCGCGGTGAGCCGCTTATTGCTGGATAACTTTGCCCATATCAAAGCCTATTGGCAGATGATGACCGCCAAAATAGCGCAGATTTCGTTGCGCTTCGGCGCGGATGATATCGACGGTACAGTGGTCGAAGAAAAGATCTACCACGACGCTGGGGCAACCACACCGCAGGGGATGCGGCGTTCGGAACTTGTTCGCCTGATTCGTGAGGCCGGCCGCGAGCCAGTCGAGCGTGACACGCTTTACCGCAACGTCGTCCGCCACGAAGAGACCTTCACCGTGGCTGTCTAAACTTCTGCCCGGCTCTCTGCGGGCGGAGGGTTCATGCCGGGTCGGAACGCTCCGCCTGCGGGCGAAGAGTGGCGAGCCTTCTGTTTGCGCCGCACTTCACGGATCGCTACCAGGATCAGCGCGGTAAAAGTAATCGTGAGCAGGATAAGCGCGTAGGGTCCGTGCAGTTCCGTCACCTCGCCGTATAAGAGCGCGAGACCTACAAACACAAAGAAGAGATGAGCACAGAAGACTTCGAGCGAAGCCTTGCCCAGCGTCAGCAGAGGCTCGACCATGACCAACCGCGTGAGAGATTTCCGCGACCAGTACACGACGCACGAAAAAGCAAATAGGTTCAGCACGCGTAGCGGGCCGATCTGCCATTTGTCCAGCGAAAGCCCTAGCGCTTCCGGGGTGAGGTGAGGCCCAAGCCAATCATGGCGCACTCCGAGAAAGAAGAGGCACACAGCTGCACTCAAGGGAAACACGTAGTTGGGCAGCTTGCTCAACGGGTTTTCGTCTACCGCTGACTTAGCTCCCAGCCACAGAGCCAGAACCCAGATCGCCTGCCAGGCAAAGAGGTTGAATGCTCCTGTTTCCTGCAGCGGTATATGCAGGCCCGTCACATGCACCACCAGGCTGTGCATCCACATGCGCAAGCCGAACTGTGCCAGCAGCCAGACCAGGCCGCTGACGATCAGAATCCGGTTCCAACCCCGGCGAACCGCGACATTCAGGATGTACGGTGTCAGCAGCAAAAAGGTGACGTACATCGGCAGGATGTCCAACAGCGGTGGACAGTAAATCAAAAGCAACGAACCGATGATCGCGGTCACCGGATGGGCAAGGTAGAAGTTGAGCAGATTGGTGAGAGCTGCGCGATGGGTATGCGCCGCAAAGGTTGCCACAATGGTGAAAACCATCGTGAGCATGATCACGTGATAGCCATAGATCACCAGCGCCCGCTTCCACAGCTTGCTGCGCATGCCCTCGCTGTCCTGCGCAGCCTGGTGGATGTAGAGGGTGGCAACCAGCATGGCAGAGAGAAAAACGAACCCCTCCGCCGAAGAAACGAACCCAAACGGCTGATTGACCAACTCGCTGAGCCGCGTAGGCAAGTGCGTCAGCGTCATCCACACCAGGAAAAGACCGCGCAAGGCATCCAGCTCCGGACGTCGCTGTATCTTGCCCAGTCGAATCACTTTTCTTGACGCGGACTTCACATCCATGCGCACACCCTACTGATTAAAGACGCAACTTGGAGCCATAGGTTGCGGAATTAGAGGGAAGAGGGTTGTACTCAACTGCAACCCTCCTCATGTGATTCTACCCAATGGCCTAATACGCGGGTATACCGGTGATGCTCTGTCCGATAATCAGCGCGTGGATGTCGTGCGTACCCTCGTAGGTTTTCACCGATTCGAGATTCATCATGTGCCGCATGACCGGGTAGTCATCGGTGATCCCGTTACCGCCGAGGATGTCGCGTGCCAGCCGCGCACACTCCAGGGCCATCCAGACGTTATTCCGCTTGGCCATGGATATGTGTTCGAAGCCCACCTTCCCTGCATCTTTCAGTCGCCCTACCTGAAGCGCGAGCAGTTGCCCCTTGGTGATTTCCGAGATCATCCAGGTCAGCTTCTCCTGCACCAGTTGGTGGCTGGCGATCGGTTCCTCGCGAAACTGCTTTCTCAGCAACGAATACTGAAGCGCCGTGTCGTAACACGACATCGCGGCTCCCAGGGCGCCCCAACTGATGCCATAGCGCGCCTGGTTGAGGCACATCAGAGGAGACTTGAGTCCTGTCGAGAAGGGAAGCAGGTTGCATGCAGGGATGCGCACATCCTGGAGCGAGAGGCCGGATGTGACGGACGCCCGCAGCGACCACTTGCCATGCACGTCGTAGGCCGAGAAGCCGGGTCGATTGGTTTCGACCAGAAAGCCGCGGACTCTGCCTTCTTCGTCGTCCACCTTGGCCCAGATCACGGCGACGTCGGCGATCGAGCCCGAAGTGATCCACATCTTTTCGCCGTTGAGGACATATTCATCCCCATCTTTGTGGGCGCGTGTGCGCATGCCGCCGGGATTTGAGCCGTAGTCCGGTTCGGTAAGCCCGAAGCAGCCGAGCTTTTCTCCCGTGGCCAGCAGTGGCAACCAGGTGTTCTTCTGCTCATCGCTGCCGAAGGTGTAGATGGGGTACATCACCAGGGCGGATTGCACGCTGACAAAGCTGCGCAGCCCGGAGTCGCCCCGCTCCAGTTCCTGCATCACCAGGCCATACTCCACATTGGACATGCCCGCGCATCCATAGCCCTCGATGTTGGCGCCAAAGAAGCCAAGCTGGCCCATGGGCTTAATAAGTTCCCGTGGAAAGCGGCCATCGCGATTGCATTGTTCGATGATGGGGATTACGTTGTCTTCGACAAACTGGCGGGTAGTATCGCGCGCCAGCAGCTCCTCGCCGGAGAGCAGTCCATCAAACTGTATAAAGTCCACGCCTTTAAATTTGAAAGCCATGCCTGTAAGTACCTCAAAAACCGACTAGCAAACCTCTTAGACTAGCAGATCCGATGATTTTGTCCTTGTGGACGAGCCTAACCCCCAAACAGAAGTGTCATCCCGACCGGAGCGAAGCGAAGTGGAGGGACCTGCTGTCCATCATCCGCAGGAACGAATCTGAATGGAAGCGCAACCTTCCCCTTTGTCATCCCGAGCGAAGCCGAGGGATCTGCAGTTCCGCGGACCCCTCTCGGAATTGTTTTTTGTCGACCCAAGGATGATGTGTCATCCCGACCGAAGCGTAGCGAAGTGGAGGGACCTGCTGTTCATCCTCCACAGCATCGAATCTGAATGGAAGCGCGACCCTCCCCTTTGTCGTCCCGAGCGAAGCCGAGGGATCTGCAGTGCGCCCCTCGTCCCTCCCGAATGTTCGCTGTCAAACCTCAACCCCCAAACAGAAGTGTCATCCCAACCGGAGCGAAGCGAAGTGGAGGGACCTGCTGTTCATCATCCGCAGGAACGAATTCGAATGGAAGCGCAACCCTCCCCTTTGTCATCCCGAGCGAAGCCGAGGGATCTGCGGTGCGCCCCTCGGCCGTTCCGAATTCTCCGTATTCGGAACCTCAGCCCCCAAACAGCAGTGTCATCCCGACCGGAGCGAAGCGCAGTGGAGGGACCTGCTGTTTATCATCCGCATCATCGAATCTGAATGGAAGCGCAACCCTCCCCTTTGTCATCCCGAGCGAAGCCCAGGGATCTGCAGTTCTACGGACCCCTCATGGAAATGTTTTTGACAAACTTCAAGGAGAACCTGCGGCCCGCACCGAGTAGTAACCGAAACAGTTACACTCTACGAAAGGTACTCCTTCAAAAACGGATCCTCGCTATGCACCAAATCATGGGTCGACCCATCAAAAACGATATGCCCATCATGCAGCACCAGAAAATTGGTCTTAGGATCCAACCCACCATCCGGAATAGGAACCATATGATTCTGAGCCCGGTCAAAATTATGCGTGGCCAAAGTAAACGCATCCTGCAAACGATGCGTCACCAGCAGCGAGCTGGTTCGATAAACATCCCGCTGTTTCATGACCAATTCAATGATCGTGGTCGAAGTAATAGGATCCAATCCCCCGGTAGGCGAGTCATAAAGGATCAGATCAGGCCTATTAACAATAGCCCGGGCAATCGCCACCCGCCGGCGCATACCGCCTGAAAGCTGTGACGGAAACTTATTCAGCGTCTGCTCCAACTCCACGAACCGAAGCGCCTCCGTCACCCGCCGGGTCACTTCCTCCTCCGGCACCTTCTGCTCCATCAACCGATAGGCGACATTATCCCGAACGGTCAGCGAATCAAACAGGGCGCCTTCCTGAAAAACCATGCCAATGCGTCCCCGCAGCTCGAATAGCTGCTCTTCGCGCATATTGTTGATCTCTTCGCCAAACACCGTAATCGTCCCCGAGTCAGGCCGCATCAACCCATTCGCCAGCTTGAGCAGAACGCTTTTGCCACTGCCGGCAGGGCCCAGCAGAATGCGGGTATCCCCGGGGGAAACCGTCAGCGAAATATTTTTGAGAACCGGTTTGCCCTCAAATCCGATGGACACGTCATCGAAGACCACGACCGGTGCTGCCGGATCTCCCTCGGCTACGCTGGCTGCGGGCTGGGCTGCGGTGATCATATTGGCCTAGCGGCCGAAGACACCGATCATGAATTGGCTGATCACCAAATCGACTGCAATGATGAGCACCGACGAAACCACCACTGCCTGGGTGGTCGATCGGCCCACACCCTGGGTACCACCGCGTGTGTTCATGCCGTAGAAGCAGCCGACGCTGGCGATAATAAAGCCGAAGACGACGGGCTTGACCAGGCCCTGGATAATGTCGGGATAGCGCAATGTCTGGTAAGCCGTGTGGAAATACTGCGAACCGTCCTGGCCGAGCATAAAGACCGAGATGACAGCGCCCCCAAGTGTGCCCACCGTGTCCGAGAGGATCGTCAAAAAGAACAGCATGAAAACGGTGGCGTAAAGCCGCGGGGTGACCAGTTTCTTAAGCGGATCCGTTCCCAGCGCTCGCATGGCATCGATCTGTTCGGTCACCATCATGGAGCCGAGCTCGCTGGCCATTCCCGAAGCATTGCGGCCGGAGACCATAAGGCTGGTGAGCACCGGGCCCAACTCCTTGATCATGGAAAGACTGACCAGCTCCCCGGTAATCGCGGTGGCGCCGAACTGCGCCAGGGAAGACGCCGACTGCAAGGCGAGCACGCCGCCGGTGAAAAAACCGGTGAGGAGCACGATGGGTACGGACCCGATCCCAATCGAATCCGCCTGGACGATGAGATCGGCAAAGTAGCGGGGACGCTGAAAGATATTGCCAATCGACCGGCCGGTGAGGATGGCGTAATCCTGCACCGAAAGAACGAGCTTTTTTGCAATGCTTTCGATCGAGTCGATTGGCATACCCAAGCCGAGGGTACCACACGGCTCCCCTCAGTCTTTCAAGCGCTTCTTGATCTCGATCGAGAGCCGCTTGATCTTCTGGTTGAGCGTGGAAAGCGGGATGCGGAACTGCTCTGCCGCATCGGTCTGGTTCCACTTGCAGCGCTCCAGCTTATCGATGATGATGCGCCGCTCAATATCTTCCAGGATGTCGAATAATGAGGCATCCGGGTTGTGTTCCAGCAGGCTGGAGGAGTAGCTGCGGCCAGTGAGATGGCCGGGAAGAAGGTCGAATCCAATGCTGGGTGTCGACGAGAGAACCACTCCCCGCTCGATTACATTTTCCAGTTCGCGAACATTGCCCGGCCAGTCGTAATCCATCAGCACCCGCATGGCTTCAGGCGCGAGCGTACGCGGCGGCAAATCGTTTTCCTCGGCGTAGCGCTTAAGAAAGCTGGCCGCCAGCAGCGGAATATCTTCCCGCCGGGTGCGCAGCGGCGGCAGATCGATGGTGATGACGTTGAGGCGGTAGTACAGATCTTCGCGAAACTTGCCTTCACGCACCGCCTGTCGCAGATCGACGTTGGTGGCCGCCAGGATGCGCACGTCAACCTGGATCTCGTGTACCCCGCCGAGATGCATAAAGCGGCGGTCCTGCAGTACCCGCAGCACCTTGGCCTGCGTATCCATCCCCATGGTGCCGATCTCGTCCAGGAAAAGGGTGCCAAAATTAGCCACCTCAAACAGCCCCTTCTTCGCCGAAACCGCCGAGGTGAAAGCCCCCTTGACATGGCCAAAAAGGGTGGATTCGAGCAGATCGCTGGGCATGGCGCCGGTGTTCACGGGCACAAAAGGCTTGTCCCGGCGTGGCGAATTTGCGTGCAGCGCCTTGGCGATCAGCTCTTTGCCGGTCCCACTCTCGCCCTGGATCAGGATGGTCGAGCGGGTAGGCGCCACCTGCGCCACCAGGTCGAAAATGCGCAGCATCGGCTCACTCTTGCCGACGATGTTTTCAAAGTTGTAGCGCTGCTTCAGCGCCCGCTTAAGCTGGACATTCTCTTCTTCCGCACGCTGCCGTGCCGTCGCGGCACGGATATCGGCCAGAAGCTTTTCGTTGTCCCACGGCTTCTGTACAAAGTTCTGCGCCCCGCCATTCATGGCGTCGACCACGTTGCCGACGGTTCCGTAGGCGGTGATCATAATCACCGGCAGATTGGGCTGGCGTTCCCGGATGCGAGCCAGAATCTCCAGGCCATTTTGCCCGGGCAATGCCAGGTCCAACAGAACCAGGTCATACGTCGTGGTGTCGATGCATCTCAGCCCGGCTTGGCCTTCGGGGGCCAGGTCCACCACATAGCCTTCCAGCAGCAGCAGCGTCTCCAGCGATTCGCGAATCGCTGCCTCGTCATCGATGATCAGAATGCGGTGTGGCGCTTCCGTCGAAACGCTCGTCTTACTTTGCGGCGTGAGAATGCCGGCCTCAGACATGGGCGGGCTTCCTTACCATAGGAAATTCGAGATGGAACGTGGTACCGTTGCCCACTTGGCTCTCTACCTGAATCTTACCCGCATGCTCCTGGATAATGCCGTAGCTCACCGCCAGCCCCAGTCCCGTGCCTCTGCGCTGCCCCTCGCTGACCGTCGACTTGGTCGTGAAGAAGGGATCGTAGATGCGCTGCATGTGTTCAAGTGCGATGCCTGAACCGGTGTCGGAGATATCGACCTCCACATGCCCATTGGCCTGCGGTGGCTACGCGTAGGATACCGCCGGCCGCCATGGCGTCCTTGGCATTGAGAAACAAGTTGAGAAACACCTGCTGCAGTTTGCCCGAGTTGCCCAGAATCGGCGGCAGATTGTGTTCGAGCGAAGTCTCCAGCTGAACCTGGGAGGCGCGGAATTGGTGTTCCAGCAGCTTCAGCGTTTCCTCAATGATGTGATTCAGATCAACCGCCGTGAACTCCGCCGCGCCGGTGCGGGAGAAGTTGAGCAAGCCGTTGACGATTTCCGAGGCGCGGAAGGTCTGCTGCGTGATCTTGTCCAGCAGCGGTGCCACGCGTTGGTCCCCACGGACCTGTTTGGCCAGCATCTGGGTATAGGAAGAAATCACGGCCAGCGGAGTGTTGACCTCATGGGCCACACCGGCCGCCAGAAGTCCAATAGAAGAGAGTTTGTCGGCTTGCGTCAGCTGCGCTTCCAGCTCCATGCGCTCGGTAATGTCATCCACGATAATGATGCGGCCGACCACCTCAAAGTTGCGCGAGACCAAGGGCGCGATGGCCACATTGGCGCAGCGGTTCTCGCCAGCTGCGGGTCTGCAGCCGGAAGCGGTAGAGGTTGTGCACTCCAGGCTCATCCTTCAGGCGCAGGAATTCTGCCACAAAGTTTTCCGGCAGAATGTCGCGCAGATATTGCCCGACCGCCTCCTGCCGCGACATGGCGTACATCACTTCCATCTGCGCGTTCCAGCTCTCTACGCGCTCTTCGAGGTCCACGGCGAAGACACCGACATTGATCGACTCGACAATGTTCTCGTTGAACTCCTTCAGCCGCTCGTATTCGGAAATCTTCTGCTCCAGGCTGGCGTAGAGGCGCGCGTTCTGGATGGCGATCCCGATGTAGCTGGCCATGGATTCCAGCAACTCCACGTCTTCGCTGGAGAGGAAGTCTCCGTGGGTGGTGCGCCCCAGCCCGATCACGGCGATGGTCTTCTGCTGCAGGCGGCAGGGAAGGTAGTAGTTCAGGTCGAGCGAGGCCGCCGCCTGGCGCTCCTCGTCGGGTGAGATGGAGCACCTGCTGCGGGTTTTCGAGGAAGATGTGGGAGCCCGCATCCGGCTGATCGAAGTCAAGAAAGCCCAGCCCCGGATGGCTTTCGCGGTCGAGCAGTTGCGCGGGCAGACCATGGGCAGCCATCAACTGGTAGCCACCCTTGTCATTCGGGGAAGAAGATGGCCACGCGCGCCACCAGCAGCGTCTCCGATAGCCGGTCCACGATCGAGGTGAGCAGCCTGCCCAGGTCGGTCTGCGAACTTAAGCCACGGCCGAAAGTGATCAGCGTCTGACGATAGTCGTAGCGCTTGCGGTCGAAGACCCGGTCGACCCGGTCCTGGATGGCGCGTTTGAGCGGTTCGAACAGCTGGGCGGTGATGATGATGGCGGCAATCAGGCCCCATGCCCCGGCGCCGCGCAGGCGGGTGTGCACCACCTCCGCCGAGACCGCTACTGCGCCGAAATAGAGGCCGACCAACGTAGCCGTCGCCAGGGTGTAGGTGACGCCGCGCTTGAAGATGAGGTCGACGTCCATCAGCCGGTAACGCACGATGGCCCAGCTAAAGGTGAGCGGCAGGAACACCAGGCGAAATACTCGCCAGCTTGACCAGGAGGCTCGGGCACCGGAACGCCGGACAGGTAGGGAATGACGTACAGCACCGTCAGGGGAATGACGGTCAGCAGCGTTCCCCGGCTCAGCCATTTCAGCTGCTGGCGGCGCAGCGGGTTCTCCTGGCGGAGATAGTTGCGCAGGAAAACCACAGCCGCCAGAACGTAATAGAGCGCCAGGTAGCCCATGGCGAGCTGGCCGAGGCGGGTGTTCAGCAGCTCTGTGGCTTCCCAGCGCATTTGAGCCATCACTTGCAGGCCGATAATGGCCAGGCCCGGCAGGTAGATGAGCGAGTTGATCCAATGTCGGCGCGAGGCCGGCCTTTCCTCTGGGAAAGCCAGGGCAAAGTGGAGAAAGAGCGCCGGTTGCAGGGCCTGGGCAACGATCTTGCCCCAGTAAATCGTCCAGTCAAAGGTATTGAGCTTGCCCGTGTAGTTGAACGAGTACAGAACAAACGAAGCCAGGCAGAAAACGTAAAAGTGCGTGGCGCGCGGAGCCGTCCAGCGCCGGAACAGCACATACAGGCCGATCGAAAGGTAAACCAGCGCGATCAGCCGCAATCCCTGGTACAGGCTGCGGTCGGCGGGCTCAAGAATGACCGACGCGTGGATAGGGACACCCGAGCGGACCAGGAGATAGTCCACGCGGCGATAGATGCCGGTGGCGCCCCATTGCCGTGTCAGCGAGGCCATGCGCGGGATGGGAGCGCTATTAGCCGCCGTGAGCAGATCTCCGGCCTTGATTCCCGCCCGCTCGCCCGGGGCCGTCCTTCAGTACCCGCTGCGCTTCGAGACCGCCCGGGGCTTCTACCCATGAAACCAGGTCGGTGGGCAGGGAAAATGAGCCATCTTTGGCAAAATTCAGGCGATGCAAGAATGGCGGCCGCCAACGTAAACCCGGCCAGAAGAACCACGGCCACCCGAATTTGAAACGTCTTAAGCATCGCGTCGTTTGCGAAACGAAGAGAAAGGCTCCCTTGAAGCTCAAGAGCACGCTGCGGACCAACAGGAAACCTGCGAAGCCAGGCTGCTACTCCGCAGCACTGCCAATTTGCTGCCACAGTATACCCTTGATTCGATAAGAGATATACAGCGGCCGATCCTCAGGCTACCCGCTTAGTTACTTCACCCGGGTGAGGCATCTGCTGATTTCCACCAGCAGGGATATGACACGACATATTGCACTAATCTTATTTTCGGTAACTCCAAGAGAAAACTCCGACGGTGCGCTCTTTAGGGCATCTTTTTGAGTGGCCATTGTGTTCCCATGTAGTTTGAATAGAATGTGAATTCTGCCCTTTTCCGGGGCTTATCACTGGCAGGGTCAAGAGGTCATCATGGCACTGGGGCGCTGGATGTTGGACGCATTCGGGCGTATCCAGATCGAAAAGCACTGGGTCCAGGTCGACGGGCACCGGATGCACTACCTCAAGGCAGGGGCCGGCCCGGAGCTTATTCTGCTGCACGGGCTTCTTGGGCACGGCTTCCACCTGGGAGCCAACCATTCCCGATCTGGCCGCCGAATCGACCGTTTACGCCGTGGATGCTCTGGGGATCGGTGAATCGGAGCGAGTGCCGGGGATCGATGCCAAGCCTCGAAGCCCAGGCGGACCGGCTGATTGACGTTCATGGATCGAGTCCGGCATCCGCTCCGCGGACTTTCTGGCCACTTCTCATGGCGGCGCCGTGGCCCTGACCTGGCGGCAAAATATCCGGGCCGGGTGCAGAACCTGGTGCTGCACGCGCCGGCCAATCCCTTCTCCCGCTTGGCGATCCCCTCATCAATTTTTACCTGTCAGGTCTGGGAACCTGGTTCGCGCACCGCATCGCCGCGCTTGCCCGAGACCAATGCAGGCGCTCGCTCTCGGCCGCATGTACGGCGACCCTACGCAGTTGCGGGACGGTTCCCTGGCAAAATACATCGGTTCCCTGCGCGTTCCGGGAACCGTCGATTATGTCCTCAGCATGTTGAGAACCTGGTTTGACGACATGGCGAGGCTGGAGACGGCGCTCAGCATGTGCGTCAATTTCCGGCGCTTTTCCTGTGGGGCGACCGGGATCGGGCCGTGTCTCTGGAATCTGCTCAGCACTTGCGCCGCTGCTTCGATCAAGTCGGAGTTCGAGCTGCTGCCCGGCACCGGGCATTTGCCGTATGAAGAATGTCCGGAACTCCTTACCCGGGCTCGTGAACTCCTTTCTGGCCAGGATGCGCGAGAGCGAGGCCGGGCCCCAGCTGGTACGGCAACCGCGCTCGGGTAAATTGCCGACGTCCAAAGCCGGAATCATCCCACGCAAAGACTTTTTGCTCTTTTGCGAAATTCCAGGCCGACGGGCTAGCCAAAGCGCGCATACTTGGTCTAACAGCCATGGTCGACTAGCTGGGGCTATCAGTCAGGTGAACAGAGGTTGTGATGAGCAATGCTGCGAAGAACTGATACCGGCAGAATTCGATGGTTGCAAGCTAGCTTGCTGCTGGCACCCGGCTTCACCCTGACAGGGTACGGCAGAACAGCCCGCAATCCAGCCCGCCAACGCGCAGCCTCCTCAGACACCCCGCCCAGCACTGCCCCGGCGGACACGCCCCCCGCCGCCTCTGCTCCTGCCTCCTCCGCTCGCCAGCTTCGACCGCTCCGCTCCGACTGATTCAGAAAATGCCCGGAGTCAAGCAAGGCAGTATCGACGACGTGAATGCAGTGGGTACGCGCGATATTGGCGGCCGCGGCATGGGCAACTGGTACTCCACCGAGACCGAGATTCGCATGGGCAAGTCCTACGCCATGCAGCTGGAGAAGAGCGTCAAGTTCGTCAACGATCCGGTGGTGGTTGAGTATGTAAACCGGATCGCGCAAAACCTGGTCAAGAATTCTGACGCCAAGGTGCCCTTCACCATCAAGGTCATCGATTCCGATGAAGTCAACGCGATGGCTTTGCCGGGCGGCTTTATGTACGTGAATAGCGGCCTGATTCTGACTGCGGACGACGAAGCGGAAATGGCGGGTGTGATTGCGCACGAAATATCGCACGTAGCGGCCCACCACGCGGTGCGTGAGCAAACCCGGATGAACTACGCGCAGCTGGGTACGATCCCGCTGATTTTCATCGGTGGCTGGACAGGGTACGGCATCTACGAGGCGGCGCAGATTGGCATTCCGCTGGCCTTCCTGCAGTTCTCCCGCGGCTTTGAGTCCCAGGCCGATTTTCTGGGCGTGCAATACATGTACCGCGCGGGCTACGATCCGCAGGCGTTCGTAACCATCTTCGAAAAGCTGGAGAATCTGGAGAAAACCAAGCCGCACCTGATTGCCAAGGCATTTTCTACCCATCCGCAGACTCCCGATCGCATTGAGGCGACGCAAAAGGAGATCGCGACGCTGCTGCCGCCGCGCGCGGAGTACGTGGTGACGACCTCGGAGTTCGACGACGTCAAGGCCCGTCTGGCGCGCATCGAGAACAAGCGCAAACTGAACGACGGCGGCAAGGGCAACCAGCCGACTCTGCGCCGCGCCAGCAGCTCCAACAACGATCCCAACGCCCCGCCCGACTCCACGCAGCCGGGCAACGACCGCCCAACCCTGCAGCGCCGGGACGACAACTAGCAAACGATTTCAGATCGAGTAAAGAGGCCACCCATCGAAGGGTGGCCTTTTTCCTCCATTTCGAAGCTCACCACAAAGCCGTCATCCTTGCGCAGTCGTCGTCCCGAATCCGGAGCCTAGCGAAGTGGAGAGACTGCTGTTAATCATCCAGAGCGTCAAACCTCAATGGAAGCGCTACCGTCCCCTTGTCATCTCGAGCGAAGCCGAGGGATCTGCAGTTCCAGGACCTCTCATGGAAATGTTTTCGACGGCCTCAGAACCGGCCCTTAGCAGCCCTTCTTGCACTTCGCCAGAATCGCCGCCTGCAAGCGCTCCCGGAGCCCAGCCGGCAACTCATAAATCTCATGATTGCGGTAAATCTGGATCGTCTTTTGCGTGGTGCGCATAGTGATCACGCAGTGCTCGCATCCCTCGAGGTGGGCTTGCAGATCGGCGACCAGGCCGGTAGGAACCTGGTTATCAAGAAAATCACCGAGTTGCGCCAGAAACTCTGAGCAGTTCATTTGGTCCCATCCTCATTCTTGCGGAAGTAGCGGCTCAACCGCTCCCGCAACTGCAGCCGCGCCCGAAGCAGCCGCGACTTGACCGCCGGCACGCTCAACCCGAGCGTTTCCGCGGTTTCTTCCGTCGATAACCCTTCCACGTCGCGCAAGACAAAAACCACCCGGAATCCAGGAGGCAAACCCTGAATCGTCTTGCGCAGAATCTCTGCCAGCTCCGACTGCCCGTACATCATCTCGGGGTCGGGCCTCCACTCGGCCAGATCGCGGGGCATGGAGCCTTCCTCGGTCTCCACGTCCTCGTCGATCGAAACCATCCGCCCGGTGCGGCGCTTGCGCAGCCGCATCAGCGACTCGTTCACCGCGATCCGCACCAGCCAGGTATAAAACTTTGAATTCCCCTGAAACTGCTCCAGCTTCTCGTAGGCCTTTAGAAATGCATCCTGAACCACATCCTCCGCATCTTCCCGGTTCTGGGTGATGTGCTGGGCGATGCGAAACACCTGCCGATCGTACTGCTTTACCAGCTGTTCGAAGGCCTGCACATCGCCTTCGCGGGCCCGGTTGACCAGTAAGATGTCAGGGTGAACTTCTTCGGTCCCTTGTGCTTGGATGATAGGCATGTCAGACGGGTTCAGAAATTCGACCTTTCCAGACCGTTCTCCTGCTGGTGCACTGTGCGGATCGCGCGAGGGAGAAGGGGCATTGATGCTTGCGCGCATGGGTGGGCCGCCTGCAGGCGCTGCGCGTCTTCCTCATACTAAATGGGCATGGCGGCGCACGGCAAAATGCGTAATCTGCGAAATAGGCACCTGATTTGCCTCTGCGATGGCTGTGCTCCACCGCCGCCGGCCTTTACCGGGCCGCCGCCGGCGGAACTGGACCATCCGCCAGGCGGCAACTTGGAGCACGATTAACCGTAACCGGGCCGCACGTCGATGAATCGGTAAGAGAGGCAAGCCGGCGGCGGTGCGCTTGATCCCCTTCAACGCAGGGGAGTTCGTCATGCGTTGCAGCATTCTTGAGGACGCGGGCACGGCCAGAGAAAGGGAAAGATTCTGGTTCAGCGAGAACGGCCAGTGGATGCAAAACACTCGAATCTCAGACCATGCAGAAACCACTCCCGATGTGGGCTGGCAGCGGTGTTTGATTGGGTTCCCGATAGGGTTGTGAGTGGCAGGAAAGCCTACGCGCAACCAAATTTTCCGCTTAGAGTCTTATATAAGGAGTCACCGTGTGCCAGTCGCAGCTGGTCACATGCGAAAGGCCGTGCAGTAAAGGGAAGCAATACATCGAATGGTGACTGCGGACCTACGAACCCTGTTGCCCTGGGTGTTGCTGCTTGCCGTGAGCGGCGCGGCCGGCGCGTCGCAGACCACGCCGGCGCCGCCCAAGCATCCCGCGACTCATCATCATCACGCAGCGCCGACGAGCCCATGGCAAGACGGCGCAGGGCAAAGGCCCGCGTTCGCCATGTCAAGACCCGGCGCAAACCACGCAGCGCCCGGAGCATCGCCCGCAGCCGCAAACTTCAGCAGGCTTTTGTCGCCTCCTCCCAGCTGCGGCCAATGGCCCAGGAGCTGACGACCATGCGCTCGCCCGCGGCCTATGCCGGGGTGACAGCCTATGCCCATGCGCACACCGGAGAAGCGGCCTCGGCGGCCTACCTGGCCTTGGGCCACGCCTACCTGTTGGATCATCGCTATCCCGAAGCGGCCGCCAGTTTCCAGAAAGCGAAGCCTCGGGCAAGACCCTGGACGACTACGCCGATTTTCTGGCTGCCCAGGCGGAGATGGAAGCAGGCAAGCTGTCGGATGCCGAGACGCTGCTGAGCGGGCTTCGCCGCCAAATATCCGGAAAGCATTTTTGTCGGCCGCCTGCCGGTGATGATTGCCAATCTCTCGCTGCAGCAAAACGATCCGCAGACGGCGCTCAGGTTCTGCACGAACATGCGGCAGATGCCATCGCGACCCACGCGGATTTTCAGCTGGCGCTGGCGCGGGCCAACCAGATGACGGGAAGCGTGGAAGAAGCGGCCCGGCTCTATCGTCACATCTTTCTCAGCTTTCCTCTGAGCAATGAAGGGCAACAGGCCAAGGCGCAACTGGCAGTGGTTGGCGCCGCGGCGCCGCTGACTATGGGCGAGCGAAGGGCGCACGCGGATGCCCTGTATGCCGGCGGCCGCTACTCTGAGGCGGGCGAGGAGTACCGCGCGCTGGCCAATGATTCTGCGCAAGCGGATCCGCAGGCGAAAGAACGCGCTTCTGGTAGCCGCCGCGGCCTGCGACCTGAAGACCAAGCGCCTGAGCAAAGAAGAAGTGGATGCGCTGCCGGATACTCAGGACGAGAGCGGCGCGCGGCGCATGTATCTGGCCGTGGAACTGGCGCGCAACAAGGACGATGGCGGTGCGCAGCAAGCTCTGGTTACGCAGATGGAACAACGATTTCCCGGACAGCCCGTGGCTGGCCGAAGCGCTCTACTCTTCGGGAAACATGTATCTGCTGCGCAAAGACTATCCCCAGGCCATCACGTACTACAGTGACCTGGCCACCCGTTTTCCCAAGCACCGTTATGCGCCCAGCAGCCACTGGAAGGCGGCGTGGCTGAACTATCGTCTGGGAAATTATTCCGAAGCGGCGTTGCTGTTTGACCAGCAGATTGCGCTTTATGCCGGAGGTAAGGAGATTCCTGCCGCGCTCTACTGGCGCGGGCGCCTGTACGCAGACCAGGAGCATCAGCCGGCCATGGCAGCGGCTTACTATCGAGACCGTCTCCCGGGTCTTTGAGCATTATTACTATGCCCAGATGGCTCGCGACCGGCTGGCGGAGCTGGGCCAGGTGACCCCGGCCGATGTGGCGATGCTGGACAATATTCAGCGCGAGGAGATTCCCGCGCTGACCGACGATGTGCCGGAAGACGACGAGCACGTGATCAAGGCCCGCCTGCTGGCCAACGCCGGATTGAACGAATACATTCCGGAGGAGATTCAGGCGGCCGACGGCAGCGAGGAGTGGGGAGCCTTTGCCGAGGCGGAGATTTACTCTTCCGACGGCGAAACCTTCCGCGCCATGCGGGTTTTGAAGCGGGCGCTTCCGTTCTATACCTCGGCGCCGATCGACACCATCCCCATGGGCTACTGGAAGATTCTGTTTCCCGCAACAGTACTGGGGTGCGATTGAGCAGGAGGCGGCGAAGAATGGACTGGATCCTTACATGGTGGCCTCGCTGATCCGCCAGGAGTCGGAGTTCAACCCCGGCGGCGATCAGCCCCGCCAACGCTTTCGGGCTGATGCAGTTGCTGCCCTCGGTGGGGCGTTCGATGGCCAGGGAAGAGGGCATCCGCCATTTCAACGAGATCGAGCTCCTCAATCCGGAGACCAATATCCGGCTTGGCACGCGCTACCTGAAGCAGACACTGGACAAGTTTGACGGCCAGGCTCCGTACGCCTTCGCTGCCTACAATGCGGGCGACAGCCGGGTAACGGATTGGCAGTCGATCGGCAAGTATCACGGCATGGATGAGTTTGTGGAATCGATTCCTTTTACCGAGACGCGCGACTACGTGCAGGCGATTCTGCGCAATGAATCGATCTATCGGGAATTGAATGGCGCGAATTACCGTGCGCAATCGAGCACCATTGCCCAGTCAGAGCCACGGCATGGCGCAGCAGAAGACGATGGCGGCGCAGCGCAGTAATGGTGTATGCATGTTTGGTGCATAAGCGAACGGAATTGATTCAGGCGAACGAATCGTGGATTGACGAAAACTAGGCTCGCGGAAAGAATGAGTTCAATGTTCGGCTGGCTTAGATTCCAGAAGTAGCAAAAGAAAACTTCACCTCGGTAGGTGACTCGGCCAATGGGTAAGCATCCGCAGAACAGATTTCGCAGGCTTGCGATCGTGGGCCCGACTAATAAGAAGCTGCGACCAGCCTGCCGGACCGCGCTGGTGGGGGCCGCGGCGCGCCGGCATCGGCCTGAATCAGGAAACCCGAGCAGACGCAAACCCGGGCACCAATTCAAATCGCATCCGCATGGCGGTGATGCCGACGCTTTCGCGCGGCTTATGGCTCGTCGTGGCTGGCCTGGATCTGGAATTTTGTCCGCAGCTATTTTGTCACCCGGAAACCGGAGCGGCGGTGCGGTCGTTTTATCTTTCCGTCGCCACGGGTGCGATGGCACCGGGCTTTCATCGCCTGCCGGTGGCAGAAGAGACTTTGTGAGCAAAAAGCCAACGGCAGCGTCCGTTGGAATAGCGATCGTGAGGTAGCACCCCAGGAGGGAGGCAGAGGATAGCGAGAGCGTGTCTGCGGGGTTCGAAGAGATCAGGCGAACCCTGCACGCTACATAGGTTGAGCACAGGTAACAGGATCGCACAGGAGGAATGGCATGTTGACGGATCTTGAATTGCTTGGAGAGTGGATTCCAGAGCAGATGGAACCTGGAACCTTGTTTGTGCTGGAGAACACGGGAGCGATGGGCGAGGCGAATAACCCGTACGTTGCCGTGCTGGCTTGTCCTCATTGCGGCGCGTTGGGTTTGATCACGAAGATGCAGTATGTCGGTATGGAGTCGATGATCTGTGGCTCGGACTACTGCTCGTCGGAGTACTACCTGAACGATGAAGGAATCGAATACCGAAAGCCCCACTAAAGAATAAGTAGTCGACAGACAAAGGAGGCGCGCCCGCGGAAACCACCGGGTCGTCTCCTTGGTCGTTTCTGGAGGAATACGCCTGGTCACCCCATACCTGTAACATTCTGCCTTGCCTTGTCCCCATTCAATAGAGCGGCAGAGGTTACTACCCTGACAAAGAAGCCTCCCAGCAACGTAGTCGAGTACCCGGATGCGCACGCAGCCATCGACGGCCTTCTGGATGCCTGGCTGCCACGCCTGATCGAGAGCAACGAAATCCTGACGGACGCGTTGCTGCGCGTGAGGGACCTGGTGGCTGCCGAGCAAGTGCGCGCAGAAGTTGAGGTCGCGCTCCAAAGGGCCGCAAGAGCAAAGAACGGCTTCTAGCACCACAGCCCCGGAGGGAATCAACGGGTGCCCCACGTTCGCCAAAGCGTACTCCGGATTTCCTGTCGAGCTTTCTGGCGTTGGCGCACTTCATGGCGGCTTTCCTTAATAAAAGCCGCACACGCGGGTGTTGGTGGAGCCCCGTGCAGGAAATCCGGATACGTGGGCCGAAGATGATGGGCGCAGCCCAACGATTGCTTTTGCTGAATCTTCTGGCAGATGACCCAGTCCCGGAGGGACGTCTGAAAGTCATAGCTGTCCAAATTAGCGGAACGGTGCAGTGCGAGCGGTGAAGCAGGAAATCCGGGTACGCTCCGGATGACAATTCATCTTGGAAACTATACTTAGCGTTCCCAAACAAAATTGTCATCCCGAGCGAAGCCGAGGGATCTGCGGTGCGTCCTTCGGCCTTCCCGAATCCTCCGGGTATAACCCAATTTCGTCGCGGAGCCCAAATTGGAAGCCAAGCAGCCGCTATGCAATACTGACCCTGCACAGGTCGGAACCGGCATCAAAACGGACAAGGTTCGTTCTGAGCTGCCGCGGCGGACCGAGTTAACCGGGCTTTTTCAGCTGGTTAAACACAAGTGCCCGGATGGCGAAATCGGCAGACGCAGCGGACTTAAAATCCGCAGGCCGCAAGGCCGTGGGGGTTCAAGTCCCCCTCTGGGCACCATGAAAAAAGGGACCTAAAGGCAACCTATAGCTAACCGCAATCCGCGACGGCCCCCTGGCACCCTTTCTCGGGGCCGTTCCCTTTTTTGCGCTCGACTGATCCTCGCAGACACCGATGCGGAAGGTTCATTCCCCCGGGTTCTCGATATCGATGAAAGAAATTCAAGAGGTCATGGAAGCACTACTCGAACTCTCTCTTGTGTTACGCAGAACGTCGCCCGGATCGGTCTCTCGCAAACCTGTGACGGGCGTGCAATTTGATCGGCAGAATTGCTTGATGCTATCCCGACTGGGTGACAATCTGTCAGAATCGCCCAATGCAGTCACTAACGCTGAGCACGACATACAAAGACTTCGACTCTTCACGATTGTTCCCCTGGTTTGCTCATAGTGTGGCAAAGCTAACAGCGGGGGATTGAGGTAGCCAGTGAACTATTGGGGGACAAAGGCCCAGTTCTGTCCGGCGATGAGACGTTCTCCGGTGTTTGCAATCGACCACCATGAGCCCGCGCTTACGTCACGCCTAAACTCACCGTCCTTGAACCAGGGTACAACGTCCCTCAGCACATATACGTGCACCTGAGCGCAGTCGCCCTGAGCCTAAACCGGAGCATAGACGCAGTATCCTCTGGGCGGCGCAGGGAACTCCGCATTCCCATGGGCATCGGTCGTCCGTTCATCGGGATGAGCCTTGTCATGACCGTCCCATGCCACCGGCTTAAACTTCTGACTTCTCCACTTCGTCTTCACCGACGTGCCACTCCATTGATTTCCAAGGTTGTTCAGCACATAAACCAGGCCGCTCTGCGACGCCGTGCCTGCCGCTGCATGATGTACAGATCAGGATCGGCATGCAGGACCGAAGACTCTCCGCCGGCATAACGATGATGCGCGTCAATCAGCGCGTCGATTCCATTCGGTGTACGAGGTCGCGCAAGTTCGCAATTGAAGTAATCCCACCAGAAAATACAGGGATATCCATCCCCGGTCAGGATGAAGGAATACCCCAGCAGCTTGTCGTTCACGACTTCATCGCCGCCCATGTCATGATTTTCGGTAAACGTACCGCATTGAACGGTCGTCCGGCGGAAACAGACTCACCATCGGTAAGCTTGCGCAGATCGTAGTTCTGCGTGTCGCAAACATCCTTGAGCTTGTACCGCAACGGAAAGTCGAACGCCGCGATCTGATCGTCGGTCACCAGTCGCACTTCATCGAGCCAACGGTCGATATCTTTAGGCCCGGACCAGTACTCTCCTACAACAAAAGGCGTGAATTCACGGCCGTCCTTTTTCTGATAGCGATACTTCGCCAGCAGCCCAATCATCCACGCTCCGTAGCCCTTCACAAAGTCGAACCTGAGGCCGTCGAAGTCAAGCTCCTCGATGGCCATAGCGCGCATACTCGAACATCGCCTCGTACACCCGAGGATTGCGATGGCACAGGTGCGGAAATTCCGCAAATTCCTCGCCTTCAATCATCGCCTGCTCATACCGGCTGGGATGAAAGCAGTTCCAGTCCCGCGGAAACTTTCCGCTCTTTGGCGTGAACTTCGTCCATCGCTTCTTGCCGTCGAGCGGGTTTGTCTCTTCCTCATCTGCGCCGGAGTTATGGTTGATCACCATATCGGCAATCGCGGCTATCTTGTGCTCTCGCATCACCCGGATAAGCTTCTCGAGTTCAGCGCGATTGCCGTAGAGGTCTTCACGGAGCCCTTCTGATCGAAGTCTCCCAGATCGAAATAGTCATAGGGATCATAGCCGTTGGAAGTAGGACTGGCGGCCTTGCTGAAAGGCGGCAACCACAAGGAATTAATTCCGGAGGCCGCTAGTTGTGGCACCCTCTCCGCAAGGAAGTTCCACCACTCGCCGCGCTTGTTCTCCCTAATCGGCGCGTCCCAGTAGAACGCCTGCATCATGACGGCCATTCGCAATCTCCACTTTAACCATTCGACAATGGTGACAAGGACAGTATGCATCAATCAGCGACAGCAGGTTCCAGGCAGCGAACGCCCGACTTGTGCACCTTTTACCTATTTAGCAATATGGAGTTGCATGGTTATGGAGCGAGACTCGGTAAGCGAGCTTGCAACAATCGTCAGTGTGGTCTCAAGTGATCTTCCCCGGCCAGCTCGCCTGGATCAAATCCTCTTCGCACAGTAGCTTCATCAATCACCGTGGGTCTGCAACAAAAATCTGTTCGATTCTCAGAGACTCGATGCACACCGAATCCTAGAATATGTGGCAGTCTGGGCGTGCATTGACCGTGGTCTCGGCGCGACCGCACGCGGACTTTTTGCAAAGGTGACCTCAGAACGGGAACCACCAGGTTGCAAAGCAAAGAGCGGTCGTTCCCGTGCTAGGGCTGCCCGCACGGTCGCGAGCACTTTTGCTCGTGAAATCGCGTCGGTGACGATGTGCGAGGACGGCCCGACCGCCGTTCTCAAAAGTTCAAAGGGGAAGCTAGCATGCCACGAACTATTCACGC
>CAVYFF010000009.1:0-874616 GCA_963767745.1 uncultured Acidobacteriaceae bacterium
CCCTCCGAACTGTCTTGGGGTGTCTGATCCTCGACTGGCCGCCGTGGGTCTGCAACAAAAATCTGTTCGATTCTCAGAGACTCGGTGCAAACCGAATCCTAGAATACGTGCATGACGCCGTCCCCAAGAAGACCTGCGTAGAGGAAGCTAGCATGCCACGAACTATTCACGCGGTCCTGATGATTCTTGCCTCTCTCACGACAGCCTCACTCTGGGCAGACCCGGCCAGTGTCACCTTTACCCCGCCCGCGGCCCAAATTGACCGCTACGACCTCGCCGAAATCGCCGCGAACGTCAACTCCCCCGCGACCCGGAACTGCTTCACCGACGCCTCGCTCACCGGCACACTCGAAACGACCGATGGCGCCCACCGTTGGAGCGTCGAAGGCTTTTGCGATGCTGCCGATGGCAGCGTTTTCCGCATCCGTTTAATGGCCCCCGTCGCCGGCAGCTACAAGTACTCTGTCACCTACAAGCAAGGGAGCTTCACCCAATCCACCACCGGCCAATTCCAGGCCGTCGAAGCGCATCGCCGTGGAATCCTCGCCGGCGATCCGCAGTATCCGTGGCATTTCATCTGGCAGGGAACCGGCGAGCACTACTTCTTCAACGGCACCACCGCCTATTGGCTGGTCAACTGGAGCGATGACCACGTCATCCACTTCACCATCGACCGCCTGCATCGCCTCAAGGTGAACCGCATGCGCGTAACCATTGCCGGACGCGAAGCGTCGACGTTTTTCGGCGAGCCCGTAATGACCGGGCCCAACTTCACCGTCCTGACCGCCGCATGGATCGCGCAGAACGCAGAAGACCCCCTCCACCCCGGCTTCGACTACACACGCTACAACCTCGAATATTGGCAACGGTTTGATCGGATGCTCAAGTTCGCCCGCGAGCGGGACATGATCATCTCTCTCGTCCTTGACATGGGAGATAGCAAGGTCCATCCCGAAGCGGGGGGCGAAGACGAGCGCCGCTTCATCCGCTACGCCATCGACCGCTTCGGCGCGTTCTCCAACATCACCTGGGATCTCGGCGACGACCTCGACGTCTACCGCGACGAGAAATGGACCCACGACACGGGCGTCTATATTCAGGAGCGCGATCCCTGGAAGCACCTCGAGACCAGCCATCCGGCAAAGAGTAACGACCACCAGGACCGCACTTCCTCGTGGTTCGGCTTCACTTCTTATCAGGAGTGGGGCCGCGATCAGCACAACCTGATGCTCGCGTCGCGCAAACTACAGGAGAAAACCGGCCGCATCATTCCGCAAACCAATGAGGAGTACGGCTACGAGGACCACTACCCGCACTGGGCCCTCCCCGGGTCCGACTCCGCGGATGTGCTACGCCGTACTGCCTGGGATATCGTCATGGCCGGCGCCTACCAGACCGCCGGAGAAACCGTTCGCCGCGGTGTCAACGTCGGCGCCGACATGGGCGGAGGATGGTTCAACGGCCGGGGTGACGACACCATGACCATGTTCCTCGGCTACGGTCACATGGTCGATTTCTTCACCGGCTTCGCCTGGTGGAAGACCAATCCTCACGACGAGTTGGTGAACAACGGCAACTACTGCCTCGCCGATCCCGGCAAGACTTACGCCGTCTATCTGCCGAAGGGTGGTCAGGTCACCGTGCACCTCGAGCCTGGCCGCTACCGCGCATTTTGGTTCAGCGCAACCACAGGGGAACAGATCGATCTTCCACCGGTCGACGGTCCTGCCTGGACCTCGCCTGCTCCGCCCGACGCCAACGATTGGGCCATCCTTCTCGAGCGACAGACCTGAGTGATTACGAATCCTGCCCAGTAGGTCCGAACTTCAGCAACAACGCTGCCATCATGGCGAGCAGTCCTAAGAGGATCAAGGGTAGCTCTACGAATAAGGCGGGTGCGAGGCCGCCCACCACGCCCGACAATGCTTCCGCCCCTACCTGCAGCGCTTGATTGTTCCCCATCACGCGTCCCTGTTCTTCTTCACTGGTCGCTTTGGAAAGCAAAGTCGCGCATGCCGGCAAACAGATGGCCAGTGCAGCCGATGTTAGAAACAGGGTCGCCCAGAGGGATTGCCGGCTATGAATGGCCACGACGACGATCATGAAAGCCCCGGTGAGAAAGGCCGACCACAGGGTCAGGGTTCTGGTCGTGAAGCGCGCCGCGAGAAAACCGGTGAGCCATGCGTTCGCGATCACAATCGGAACGCCCACCCATGCCACATACTCCGAAACTTGCGACACACCTAGATGGAAGCGGTCCACCAGATACATCGGATAGCAGCGGAAAAATCCAAAGATCGCAAGATAGAACGCGAAGTTGAGCCAATAGAGCCGGCGCAGTCGGCGATTGGAAATCACCCCTCGAAGATTGGTGAAGGCCTGTGAATCCGGCAAAAACAACCGCATACAACGGAAGCAACGGCTTCATGCTTCTCGCGCCTGCCGTCCTCTCAGCCCGGCCGCCCAGGCCTCTCCCCTCGTCCCCATTCTCCGCTTTCGCCATGAAAATCCCTCGCCGGCAGTCCCATATTTTTAGCAGATTCGCGATCCCAAATTAATCTCGCCTCATCGCAGCGCAGTCGGCGTGCGACAAACGTCACCGGAATAGGTATGCTGGCATCGGATTTCATCCGGCCTTGATCTGGTCCGCCAGGCAGGCGTACATTTTGCGACAAGCAAGAACGCGAGAGCGAAGTTCCCTCGAAACCGCTTGGAAGGGGAGACCCCATGGATTCAAAAAGAAAAAAGCCAGCCGATTTGACCAGGGCTAGCCGAAGGAAGTTTTTAACCACCGGCGCCGCCGCAGCCGCGTTGGGCGCCATGCGAACCGCAACCGGCCAGGCAGCCGCTGAAGAAACAAGGTCGCTCACCGACCAGGTCGCGTATGGCGACCGCTCGCACTACGTGACCTCGCTACGCAAGGCGGTAGACGGCAGGCCTTCGCCCGACGAATTTGGGATGACGTTTCACGTGTTAGCGCCCCTGCAGGATTTCGTGGGCACCATCACGCCCTCGTCGCTTCACTTCATCGGGACGCATCGCGGGTCGATCGTGCCCGATATCGATCCTCAGCAACACCGGCTGTTGATTCACGGCTTGGTCGACCGGCCGTTGGAGTTCAGCCTGGATGATCTGAAGCGCTTTCCCTCCGTATCCCGCGTTCATTTCATCGAGTGCCTCGGCAACCATTCCAAGCCGGAAGACAAAACAGTGCAGGAGACGCACGGGCTGACGAGTAGCAGCGAATGGACGGGCGTGCTCCTTTCCTCTCTGCTCAAAGAGTGCGGCGTACAGAAAAACGCCTCGTGGGTCGTGTCGGAAGGCGCGGAAGAGGTAAAGGGCGCGGGCAGCATCCGGCTGGCGAAGGCAATGGATGATTGCATCGTCGCCTACGGGCAAAACGGTGAGCCGATACGCCCCCAGCAAGGTTTTCCGCTGCGCCTGGTGACTCCGGGATTCGAAGGGATTTACAACACCAAATGGCTCCGGCGTATCAAGGTCGTGGACCGCTACTACATGACCTACAACGATTACGGACACATTTCGAAGGACGAGGAAGTAGCCGCGTTGACCTTCCAGTGGGGGCCGAAGTCGGTAATCACCTTTCCTTCAGGAGGGCAGAAGCTTTCCGGTCCTGGAACCTACCAACTGACTGGGCTGGCGTGGTCGGGCGGAGGAGCGGTGCGGCGCGTAGAGGTTTCCACCGACGCCGGGAAAACCTGGAAAGAAGCGGAGATCCGCGGGCCGATTCATGCCAAAGCGCATACGCGATTTGGCATGGACTGGAAGTGGGACGGGAGTGAATGCGTGCTGCAGTCGCGTTGCATCGATACGCTTGGGCAGGTGCAGCCTTCGCGCGCGGAATTGGCCGCATTTTTCAAAGTTCCGCCGGACCACTACAAGACTCACGGCGTCCAGGGCTCTGACAACACGATTCAGCCGTGGCGGGTAGCGGGCGATGGGAGCGTACACAATGCGATTTAAAACTCTGCTTCCGGCGCTGATCTTGTTCGCGTCCGGCGCTGCGTTGGCCCAGTCGCCGACCTATGGCGTCGGCAAAACGCCTACGCCGGAGGAGATTCGCGCCGAAGATATCACCATCAGTCCGGACGGCAAGAATCTTCCACCCGGGAAGGGAACGGCAAAAGAGGGCGCGGCGATTTACGCCCAGAAATGCGCGATGTGCCACGGGCAGGCTGGTTCAGGCGGCCTTGCTCCGATGTTGATCAAGCCCCAAACACCTGTGAAGAGCTCGACGCCCTGCCTTGAGCCATGCATTGGACCGGGAAGCGTCATGGCGTTGCATGCGCCTTACGCGACCGTCATCTGGGACTACATCAATCGCGGCATGCCCTTCAAACAGGAAGGCTCGCTCAAGCCGGACGAAGTGTACGCGCTCACCGCGTTCCTGCTCTACAAGAACGGTGTGATTCAGGAAGAGGAAGTCCTCGCCCAAACCACGCTGCCGCAAGTGAAAATGCCGAATCGAGACGGATACGCCATACCCAACTGGAAGCCAGGCATGCCACGGCCATTTCCAAACGGGCACTAGAATTCCCTGTCCTAGCATCGTCGGAGGGAATCGACGGGTGCCCCAGGTTCGCCAAACCTGCCCCGGCGTGCCGCGGGGTGTACGTGGGCCGAAAATGATGGGCGAAGCCCTACGACCGCTTTCTTCTGCCATGAAAGGAGAGCCTGCATCCGCCTGAGCTACGCTCCGGTCGGGATGACAATTCATCTTGGAAACTATACTTAGCGTTCCCAAACAAAATTGTCATCCCGAGCGTACCCGGATTTCCTGCTTTACTGCCGTCACTGGCGACCACTTATGTGGTTCTCTCTAAAGAGAACCACATGCAGGCAACCGAAGCCGCAACCCTCGACAGGAAATCCGGGGGAGCCGAGGGATCTGTGGTGCGCCCTTCGGACTTCCCAAATTCTGGAGTTCTCACGCAGACTCTTCAGCCCCTGCCACCGCAAAATACCCACGAATTTCCAATGGAAAAAGCGCAGAACCTTTAGCCTAAAACAGACGGGACCGGTAACCGTCACCATCGGCAGTTACTTCCTTGCGCAATGATGGAGAAACAGGTCGCAGACATGGTTACCAAAGAAATATTTTCCCGCTCAGTCTCTGGACGCTTTCCCAAAACCGTACTACCGTGGGAGTAAGTTCCTTAAGCCAGCGCCGTCTTGCCACGACGGTTCTGTTTGGCCTTGCACCCGTTGCGCTCTGCCCGTGCATTTGCCGCCCACCGCCGGAAAAGCATCAGCGGTTGTCCGCATGATGACTCGGTGTAGCCAACTGTAATGCGCCATAGAAGTAACGGATTACGCAGGGTACGCTCAGTGCGTCCTCTTGATTGAGCAGTTTTGACAACTTGGGAAACTCATTACCGGCCTGACGGAGCAGAATCGTCTAGAGGCCGGCCTTGCTCTACAGCAAGAAAGGCAACCACTCCTCCACGAAGATACTCAAATTAATTGGTTTGAAATTTTGAGCACCTTCGTGAAACAAAGGACTTATCCGCCAACCTTTGCCAGTACGAACTACTCTCTGTCAATGAGTCCCGTAGGGACGGGCTCAAAGTAGCCCAGGACGTAGTCCTGGGTAAACGCAGCGAAGCTGGGCAGTCCCGCCAGGGACGACTGAAGCTCAGCCCGGTGCTCAGCCGTTCCTCACGGGACTGCCAACGCTAAAGCGCATGATCGCCAGAAAACAGTCACCACCCAGGCAAGATGGCCAAATTAATTAATTGGCCATCTTGGCCATCTTCGTGAAACAAAGGACTTATTTGGCAACGTTGCCAAATAAGTCCCCAGCATCAGAAGTTGAGAAAGACGGAACATACCCCGTACTGCGCCTATCGCCCTTAGGTCATCACCTGGAAATAGGGTAGCCGTGCGGTCTTTCGGTCGAATGTCAACGTGTGGGAACACCCAGCCCAGGTGTTGAGCGCACCGATCAAGGCATCCTCGAATTCGCCCGTACCGCGCTTGAGCGCGAAAGCCGCTTCGAAGACCTGTTGTTCGTTCTGGATCTCGAGAGAGTCCGCGGCGAGAAGATGCTCAAGGTGAGCGGCGATTTCGGAAGGGCTCTGCTTCAACAGGCAGCGGAGAACCCAAACGACTTCGAGAATTGTAGCGAGGTTCACAAACCCGGGATTCTGCTCGCTCAACTGCCGATCGATGATCTGATTAGCCTGGCGGGCTTGCTTTGGGTCGTCCTGAAGCAAATACCGCATGAGGACGTTGGTATCGAGACCGGTCATCTGCGAAAACGCTCCGTCGCGCCAACTTCGATTGCCCTGTTCATTTCCTCTATCGATATGGGCCGGCTTAGCTTCGCCACGCTTCCCCTGAGTTTCGATGTCCGAATCTTCGGAAGAATAACCACGGCGCCGTCCGGCTGCAGGAAGAATTTGAACCGATCACCCGGTTTAAGGTTGAGGTATTCGCGCACCGGCTTCGGAATCGTGACCTGGTTTTTACTGCTGAGGGTCGCTTCCATGGGGGGTAATCCTCTCGCTTTACATTTTACCAAATGTAAAGCGACGGTGCTGATCTAGCATTGGCTCGCGATGCGCAGCGCGTGTCGTAGCGAGCTTTCAGCCATGGCCAGAGTCCTCACCTCCGGCACGATTTCTTTTGCCAACTCGCTTAGAACATGCCCGGGAGGCATTTCAAGAAGGAGACCACAGCCCAATTCTTCCAGGACCCTCGCCATATCGTTCCAGCGAACGCCGTGCGCAATGTTGTTCGCCAGATCCTCCGCGATCGCATCCGCCGTTCGTAGTGCTCTTCCGCTCACGTTGCCTACATAGATCAGACCAGGGGGCTGCAGGTGCATGTTCCTTAGGCTCGCTCGCAGGGCAATCGCGACTGGTTCGAGAAGCGGGCAATGCGAGGGTACGGAGACGTCCAGACGTTCCGCTTTGCGTGCACCGCGGGTCCGCGCGGCTTCAAGAACCTTAGCCATACCCTGGTTGGACCCCGCGATCACAATCTGTCGCGGGCTGTTGATATTGCCCACGTACACCGGAGCCTGTTCCGTGTACACCGCCTCGACTAACTGGGATACCTGCCCCTCCGTCAGCCCGACAATGGCGGCAAGCCCAAAACCAGTGGGATAGAGTTCCTCCATCATCCGCGCACGCTGCCGCACAAGATGGACCGCGTCCGAGAGACTGATCACACCAGCCTGGACCGCAGCCGCAAAGGCTCCCACCGAGAGGCCGGCGACGGCTTCAGCTTTGATTCCTTCGGCGATAAGAGTGCGGGCGACTGCGACTCCGCAGGCTAACAACGCGACCTGAACCGAGACAGTCGACTCGAGGGCCTCAGCCGAGTCCAGTTCTCGAACATCTCCTGCGAGGATCTCGCTGATCTCGTCAAGTGTCGTTGCGACAGCAGGATGATCCGGAAGTGCGCGCAACATCCCGGCCGTCTGCGAACCTTGCCCGGGGAAAAGAAACGCTATCCCCATGGGTCATCCCCAGCACAGCCCCGGTCGGTGTACGCAGGAGGCTATGCCCCTGACCGGCATATTCCTTCAGCGAGAATCCGCAAATGGCTGTCTCGCCACGAATATCAACCGCCGCGGGAAGATCGCCGGCAGACATGCAGAGATCCGCGGCCTCGCCGGTTGTCATGCGGCTATCGACGTATAGAACGATATCCAGATCGCTTGCGGGCTTGGCCACATGACTACCGGTTGCGAGTTCAAAGCCGACGCTTCCACCTGGCCCCCATGGATAAGGAATCGTACTCCAACGGCCTTCGAGAGTTCGCAGGGAGCGAAGTGCTGGTATCGCGTCCATGCGGAATGCGGGAGCAGCGCACCCCACCAGTTGTGGCGGTGCTATGACACGCTTCACAAACTTCGGATCGCAGAACGCACCCCAACGTTCATTCCTTGCAACTCCGCGAACACCTACCGGGATGCCGAGGTCCATTTCAACCCCGCGGCGGACCACAACAAACGGAGTCCTTCGCAGCTCCTCTTCCACCCACCGCGGTAAAGATTCTTGCGCAAGGCAGAATTCCTTCGCGTCGATCTCCAGCAAGTCGTGCGTGCGAGCGGGCGTCATGATAAATCACACTTGCACAAGCTAGGCTCCGCAACAAAACTGAGGGTGCCCCATATCTCGCTCGTTTTTTGCGAGATGTGGGATACCACGAATCTCAACTAAACCTGCCGATTGGGCTACAAACTATGCACACCGCATTCAGGATGACAAGTGGCTGAGAAAGACGATCCAGCCGGCCAACGTAAACACACCGAGGACGTAACTCGCGATGAGGCTCGAACTGGCAACCTCAGGCGTCGCATCAAAATTCTTCCCGAACACTATTCCGAAGAAGCCACAAGGAATGGCGCTAATGAGAACAACCGAACGAGTTGCGTCCGGGGGCATGCCAAGCAACCGGGCCACGATGAGGCAGAGTGCAGGCTGAAGGAAGTTCTTGGCAACCACGGCCGAAGTAACACCCCAGGTCAGCCGGAAGCGTTGCGCAGAGACAACCAACCCAGTGAGGAACAACGCCGATCCGGCGGTCGCATTCCCCAGTACGGTGAGACTTCTATCGAGATAAGTCGGCAAGTGAAGATCGGCGGCGACAGAAAGAACGCCCAGCACCGGCGCCCAGACCACGGGCTTCTTGATGGCTCTCCATGCAGATGTTTGCACGCGTGCCAGGGGTGACAGGGATCCACCCGCCACTGTACTGTTCTCGAGGATCGCGAGCGTGATCGGAGAAATCGTAATCGAGCCAACTGCAATCGCGACGGCGACACTCACCACGGCGCCGCTGCCGTAGGCTGACAGGAGCAAAGGAAGGCCGATAGCCGCCGCGTTAGGAAAAGCAAGAGACAGAGCCAGAACTGTAGTGTTCGCGGCGGTCTCTTTGTGCAGCCGCTGGCTGACAAGGTGCGTGAGACCAAAGATAACGAAATAGACGATCGCAAGCGCAACCGCAACCTTGCCCTGACCCCACAAAACTCGGCGGGGAGTGGAGGCGATCGTGACAAACAACGCACAGGGAAGCGCAAAGCTCATTACGAAGGTGATCAGGCTCTTCACATTGCTGTTATCGACGACCCTGCGACGGCCGGCAATATATCCCAACAGGAGGCCGGCAAAGATCGGCACGAGCGCGTTGGCTAGAAGCGTGGTCACTCTCGATGGCCTACTTTTGAAGGGGACGGCCTTCAGGCCGTCCGTTATCAGTGCAAAACAATTGCGGCTTTAGCCGCTGAGGGGAAGTTTTTCTATCCATTGTGCTTCCAGCATCGCACGTGTCCGAATCGAAGCCTCGCGGGTTTCCCGCGCTTCTTTTGACTGCAAACGATTGCTCAGGTCCGTAGGGCCGTTGCGGGCATCCGCGACGGCCGCGATTAATTCATCCCGCACCCTTTGGATTTCCTCCTGGGAGGGATTGTCGGGAGAGTCGACATGAAGCAGCTTGTGGAGAAGACCGAGCTTCGCAAAGTCACGAATGTCGTAGGAAAGTGGCGCAACCGTCTTGCCGAGCTGCTCGAGACTTTCCACCGACCTGCGCGTGATGCGCGCAGCAGCTTCTTTATGCATCGCGTGGATCATGACGCCGTCATCGTCAAAGGCCAGAATGCGATTCGCTTGATAACCGTGGGTGAGGAACCCTCCGGAAAGAGCGTGGCCAACGACCAGCGTGATCACAGGGTGACCAGCCATGCGCGCCGAACCGTACGCATCGGCCGCGGCCGATGCGGCAAGAAAGATGGCAGCCGTTTCTTCTCGTCTGCCATACGCCTGACTCTTCACATCGACGATCGCTACGATGGGGCGCTTGATCGATGACTGGTCGTGGTCAACAAACTCGCGGACTCGGGCAGCGAGCGTGTACGCTTCTTCAAGCCCTACTTGCCCGTCGCGGGCGCAAGGAAAGCGTGCATGCGGATCTGGAACGACGCACAGGAAACGCGCGATCTCATCTCCTAATGGCGCGTCCGCCGTGAGCACGGAATTCGGGTCTCCGGGCATGGGAAGCGTCTTGCCGGTAAGCGCACCGAACCACGCGCGGCCTCGCAACCGGGTAGATTCGGTCATTGCTTCTCCTCCTCGTCGCCGCTTTTTCCCCAGGTAGCGCGCAGTTCCATGGGATCCCATTGACGCGAGGTGTCGAGGGCAGCGATGCGCTCCCGGTAGACAGACACCTGTGAACTTCTATGCACCAGTGGCACACCTCTGAGAACGAATTGCCGAACCGCCTCGGCAACCTGTTGCGTGTCATCCTCCACCAACGCATCCGCCAGGCCCGTCGCGTAACGCTGCTCTCCTCCGTGAATGGCCCAGATAAGAGCACGATCGCTGGAATCGAATTCATCCACCCCGGATTCCTGCTCGATCACCTCCGGTCCGTTCAATCCAAGCCGGGCTTCGCGCGTCAGAAGGATGTAGCTCGACAACCCGGCTGCAAGCGACATGCCCCCGAAGCAGCCAACCGTGCCGGCGGTGACGGAAATGACCGGAGCATGTTGGCGAAGCGCCAGGATGGAAGCCATAATCTCCGCAATCGCTGCCAGCCCCAGGTTTGCCTCCTGGAGCCGCACGCCGCCCGTCTCCAGCAGCATCACTGCGCTGGTCGGTATGCCCTTCTCGCAATCCGCACAAGCCAGATCGAGAGCAGCCGTCAGCTTTGCCCCCGATACCTCGCCCATGCTTCCACCTTGAAAGGCTCCTTCGAGCGCAATCACGACCGCGGCTTGACCCGCTATCTTCCCCGTCATAACAACGCAACCATCGTCCGCCTGCGGCGTGACTCCCTGCATCAGAAGCCAGGGAGATTCGACGCGGTCGAAGGGGCCCAGCAATTCGCGCGCAGTTCCGGCATCAAGCAGGCTATGGGCTCGCTCCCTCGCGTCAAGCTCAATGAAGCTTTCCCGGTGGATGAAGTCGATATTCATCGCTCGCTGACCTCTACCGCCTGTTCGAGACGTAACAGCACACTGCCAGGAGTCGCTCCGGCATCGTTAATTTGAATTCGGACCGTCCCGTCGTACCTGGAAAAGAATCGGTCCATGACAGCTTTCCAGGTATCGCGGAAGCCGTCCACGCTCGTCCGGATAAAGACGTGTGCGCCGTTGCCGTCTCTCGGCTCCAGGAGAACTTCAAGATCTCCGGAGCCTACGACACCGACATGCGCTCGTCCGGTTATCCGTCGTTTTGCGGGATAGTCGAATTCAATTTGCTCCATAGGAATTCTCCGGCCAACTCTCGTCGGCTTGAATCTGCTGCAGTCCTCGTTCGATACCGTCGAGAAATAGAGTAGCTGCGAGAAGATCTGCGCTGCCGCCTGGCGATACCCTCAAATCCAGCAACCGGCGGTCGAGGAGTCGCAATGCTCGCCGCCCGATCTCCGTCTCCACGCCTCCAGCTCTTTCCACGGCAACAGCGCCTTCCTTCGCGGCAGTAAGAGCCGCGATTCCTCCGCGGTAGAGCAAGCACGTATCTTCCAGGGAGGCCATAATGCTCAGCAGCGTGTCCAACCGCGCCGCCGCCTCCGTCGCGCCCTGGGCTCGTCTTTTGCGAAGCGAGGGCAAGCCGACGTGGATGACGTGAGGAAAGCCTTGACCCGCCTCGCCGCGAGCTCCTGACACTCCGTAGCGTCTGGCCACGATATCACCGTGCGACACCAGCCGGGGCGCTGCTCGATCTGCGAAAGAAGCAATGGCTCGAGCTGTTGCCGCGATCTCCGAGGCGGTGCGATCCCCTTCGTCTCCCATCGCGGCTGCGGAAAGTAAGAGTCCGAGTATCCAGATCGCTCCCTTGTGGGCATTGCTTCCCCCGGTTGCCATCAGCATCGCGCGTTCCGCATTGCGTCCCATCGCAGCGAGTTGTTCGCGCACTTTTTGACTCGGCCCGCCCCGTTCGCATAGCAAAGCCATTCCGCGGAAGTAGGGTTCAATCGCCAGAGCAGAACGTCGCATCACGGCGAGCGATAGGTCACGGTGAGCCCCAGAGCCCCGACGGTCAACCAAGGCTGGCTTCGGAGTCAACTCCGCCTCGGCGATCAACGACTGTTGCGCTAGGGCAGCTATCCATGCAGCCCGGCCGAGGTGTTTGGCAGGAATACTCGTCACTACCAGCTCCGAAAACGTGCAGGTGGATTGTAAAGCCCTCCGGACCAGGCGACCAGATCTTCCATGCTTCGTGCAGCCAGCAAAGAGCGCTTGGCTTGCAGGCGTTGCACTCCGAGGTCTTCCGGATAGGCGACGATTCCTTTCCTCCGCAGCGCTGCAGTTTCCGAGGCGACCGCCCGCAGTCCCACCGGGCTAACCCCGGCCACGGCCGCGAGAGCGCGGCGACGTTCTTCCTGCCCTTCCGCCCGGTAGAGATACGCAATCCCTTCTTCGGTCACGACGTGGCTGACGTCATCTCCATAAATCATGATGGGAGCGATCGGCATTCCCGCGCGTTTTCCAACGGCGACCGCATCGAGCGTGTCCACAAATGCAGGGACGCCACCGCTCTGAAAAGTTTCCACTGTCTGGACCACAAGTTTTCTGCCCCGCACAATCGGCTTGTCTTCCGTGATGAGGTCAAGCCACGCCGCTGTACTGTGTCTTCGTCCATGGGTATCATGTCCCATGTTCGGCGCGCCCCCGAATCCTGCAAGCCGGCCGATCGTGACGGTAGAAGAGTTAGCGTCGGCATCCATCTGCAGCGTCGAGCCAATGAAGGCATCGACTGCATACTGTCCGGCGAGCTGACAAAGAACACGATTGGAACGCAGGCTTCCGTCCTGACCGCAAAAGAAAATATCCGGCCGCGCCGCGACGTATCGGTCCATGCCAACTTCGCTACCGAAGGAATGAACGCTTTTCACCCATCCCTGTTCGATCGCAGGAATCAGCGTTGGATGCGGATTGAGCGCCCAGTGCTCGCAGATTCGGCCACGCAGGCCGAGGGATTCGCCATAGGTCGGCAACAGAAGCTCGATGGCTGCTGTGTCGAATCCGATTCCATGGTTCAGCGACCGAACCTGGTGCCTTTCGTAGATGCCCCGAATCACCATCATGCCCACGAGGATCTGTAGTTCGCTGATATGCCGCGGATCGCGGGTAAACAATGGCTCGACGGCGAATGGCCGATCAGCCTCGACCACTACGTCCACCCACGAACCGGGGATATCGACGCGTGGCAGTGTGTCGACCAACTTGTTTACCTGCACAACGACGATTGCATCGTGGAACGCGGCAGCTTCTACAATCACCGGCGTATCTTCGGTGTTTGGCCCGGTGTAGAGATTGCCGTCAGCGTCCGCCTGTTCGGCGCAAACCAGAACCACGTTCGGAATCAGATCCACCAGCAGCCGCGCATACAGTTCAACGTAAGTGTGGATCGCGCCGATCTCAAGCTTGCCGTCTTCCAGAAGCTGCGAAACACGCAGGCTCTGTGGCCCGGCAAAGGCGAAATCTACTTTCTTTGCAATGCCCAGCTCAAACAGCGTGAGATGTTCTGGCCGGCTGATGCTCGATATGATCAGGTGCAAGTCGCGGAGCTTATTCACATCGGCTTTCACCAGAGAACGCGAAAGGAAATCGGCCTGTTTCTGGTTGTCGCCCTCGAGGACAACTCGATCACCGCTGACAATCAGGGTCTCGAGCGCTTCAATCGATCTTCGCCCTGGGTAACACAGGGCCTTTCATCCAGGGCTTGACCAGCGTCATTCGCCGCCGCTTCTCATCACGCCTCGTCGTCCAGGAATGCGGCGTTTGTTCTGAGATTGTTTGAGCCACTGGGACTGCTCCTTTAGTTGAAAGATCCCATTAGAAATCATGAGACCTGATTTCCGGGGCCTCACTTCGGAAAGTCTGTCGAGAGGCTGAGTTCCTTCCATCTGCCTCCTGACTCAATCTTTGCCAGGTCGTTCTTCTCGGCGGCATTGTAGGCATCGCTTCCCAGGAGAAGGCGCAGCGGCGGTTCCGGCATGGAAACGAGGCTTAACAAGACATCCGCTGCGCGCTTTGGATCGCCCGGTTGCTTTCCGTTGTAGTCACTCTGGAAGCGGGCGGCGGACCCCACGGTCGCATCGTATTCCGGCCTTCCGGGCGCAGTTCCGTTGAGGCGCCTGCGAAGTCAGTCCGGAAGCCGCCAGGCTCGACGATGGTCACCCTGATTCCCAAAGGCGCGATTTCCTTCGCCAGCGATTCGGAAAACCCCTCTACGCCCCATTTTGCCGCGGCATAAGGAGCGCGGCCAACCGGGCCAATCCGGCCGCCGATGGACGTGATTTGAACAATGTGCCCAGCCCGGCGTTCCCGAAAATACGGAAGCACAGCCTTGGTCAGGATGATGACGCCGAAGAGATTGGTTTCAATCTGCGCTCGAAACTCATCGAGCGTGGTGTCCTCGACGGGAGCGAGATTCCCGTATCCCGCGTTGTTCACCAGCACATTCAGGTCTCCGAATGTGCGGATGGTTGCCTCGACAGCTTCCTTCGCTTGTGCCTCATTCGTCACATCCAGCGCGAGCGGCAGTACCTGCCTGCCGAACTGCTGTTTGAGTGCATCGAGGTCTTCAATTTTGCGTGCTGTCGCGGCAACATGATCGCCTGCGGAGAGAGCCGCCTCGCAAAATGCACGGCCCAAACCTCTGGAACTCCCGGTGATGAGCCAGGTCTTCGGCATCTGCCTCCTCCTTGGTCCATTACCTAGATTCCCCAGGTCCGTCTCTGGATGCGGCGCGTGTCCAAATTTGGTTCCGCAACAAAGCTACGGGTGGTGTCCCAGACCACTTCTTTGGAAACTACACTTAGCGTTCCCAAACAAAATTGTCATCCCGACCGGAGCGTAGCGGAGCGGGAGGGATCTGCGGTGCGCCCTTCGGGCTTCCCAGATTCTGGAGTTCTCACGCGGACTCTAAAGCCCCTGCGCTTGTTTATGGTCCAATACAGGGTCACGGTATGTGCGGAGGTCTCGCGGTAGCAGGGGGCTAGCCCCCATCATTTTGGGTCGTGAGGGCACGACTGAAATCGCGCCCTGATACAAAACAAAAGTGGGATGGGGCACCCGTAGCCTAGCGGCCAGAGTGGTCATGCGACTCGGCCACAAGCGCAAGGCTGGATGACTCGTCTACCGGATGTTCCGCGAAGTGGTCTAACGCGCTTTGCATTTCGACCAGAAGTTCGTCGGCCATTTTCCGAGTGAAGCCGTGGCGGATGAGGATGCGTTGGATCACAAGATCTTCGCGGTTCGGTGGCATCGAGTAGGCAGGAACCAGCCAGCCGCGCTCGCGCAATCGATCGGCGAAAGCATAGAGCGTGAAGGGTGACGATGCTGGATCTTTCAGTTCCCAACACAAGCCGGGGATCCCCCCTTGGCCGTCATAAATAATCTTGAAGACCCCAAACTCGGCGATCTTTTCGGCAAGGTAACGGCCCAGTTCAGAACATCCAGTTTGGATTGCGCGGTATCCGCTTTTGCCCAGCCGCAGGAAGTTGTAGTACTGGCATACGATTTCCCCGCCGGGTCGAGAGAAGTTGAGCGCGAATGTGGGCATGTTGCCGCCGAGATAGTTGACATCGAAGATCAACTCTTCGGGAAGGTCGTGCTTTTCACGCCACAGAGCCCACCCTACGCCCAGGGGCGCGAGTCCAAATTTATGGCCGGAAGCATTGATGGATTTTACCCGGGGCAGGCGGAAGTCCCAGAGCAGGTCCGGCTGCATGAAGGGTGCCAGGAAAGCGCCGCTCGCGCCGTCGACATGGATCGGGATGTCAAGTCCGGTCTCCGCCTGCAATTTGTCCAGCGCCATACTGATCTCGTGGACCGGCTCGTATTGCAGGGTGAACGTAACGCCCAGGGTCACGACGACGCCGATGGTGTTTTCATCACAGCGCTTGACGACTTCTTCCGGGGTGAGCAACAGGCGCTCGCCTTCCATGGGTACTTCCCGGATCTCGACGTCGAAGTAGCGGCAGAATTTGTGCCAGCAGACCTGGACCGGCCCCATGATGAGGTTCGGAGTCTCGGTCGATTGGCCCTTGGCCCGCCGGCGTTTGCGCCATTTCCACTTGAGAGCCAGGCCGCCGAGCATGGCTGCTTCGCTCGAACCGGTGGTCGAGCAGCCAATGGTGCTGGCTGCTTCCGGGGAGTTCCACAAGTCGGCCAGCATGTGCACGCAGCGTTCTTCAATGGCCGCTGTCTGCGGGTATTCATCCTTGTCGATCATGTTCTTGTCGGCCGACTCGTCCATGATCTGCTTGACTTCGGGCTCGATCCAGGTGGTGCAGAAGGTAGCGAGATTCTGCTGCGAGTTGCCGTCCAGGACCAACTGGTCGTGGATGGTCTGGTAGACGCCCTGCGGGTCCTGGGCGGTCTCTGGAAACTCATAGGTTTCGGTCGCGGGGTTCAGAACATCGGATTCAAGTTGGCTGGTGGGACCGGCTTTGAGTTCTTCGGTGTTGTGCAGGGGCATGGCTTCTCCTGTTTGTCTGAATTCGAAGTGTAGTGGCTGCCGGCGGAACCAGGGAAGAATAGATGGTCAATTAGGAATTGGACAGAAAAGAGCCACGGCACGGCGTTGTATTGTTCCCGACGAAGTACGCACATTCCCATGCCTGGAGCAGGCCCAGTAGGCGGTCGCAAAAAGAGCCAGGAGGATGCCAAAAATGATGATGGCGCGAAGCGAAGGTAGCCAGTTCATAGCCATACAGCATAACGCTACCCATTCGGATCCTCAAACGGCCGGGTTGCGGAGTGAGCCGAGTCTTTAGCCAGATCAGACGTCAGGGCTGTGTCTGGCAGCCCGCCGTCACCAATCCAGCAGGAAGATTTACATTGCAAAGCCACTGCGGATAAAGAGGATCATAAGCGGGCGTCGCCGCCGGAGCCTGGTAACCGGCGGCCTGAGCAGCGGGGACCGTGGGCTTATAGCCGGAAATGACCGCGGCCATGCATCCCGGTACGTTTGAGAAGCTACCGCAGGAGGGCGGTCCGGGATTAACGGGGTTGGAGAAGGAAGGATTGCTGCCGACCGTATTACCAGCTCCCAACGCAAAGCCTGAGCTGGCGTTGATCATGTCACTATTCCCGGATGGTGAGTACAACCAGTTATTTGTCGCGGTGTCAGTTCCATTTCCCAGCAGAATGGTTAACCCACTGATCGCTGCAGAAGAGCAGCTGGCGCCGGTTCTGGTTTCTGCCAGATTGTGGTCGTAGGTGACGTTGTCGGCGCTCTGCAGCGCCAGCTCGGCTCTGTCATAACAACCATTCGTCTGGTTGTTGTCGGTCATATCCCCATACGCGGTGTTGTATTTGAAGTAGATCGCTGCGTGCGTCCCGCCTTTCTGATTGTTGTAGATCTCAAATCCGCGGCCACCGTTGAAGAAACCAACATTGTTCTCGACCACGATCTGTTGCGTGTAGGGCGTACCTCCGCCCTGGGAGAAGTCGGGGGTGTCGATGATGACGGCCTCCCCATCGGTGGAAGGACCACCGGCGCAAACCGCGGGATCGACATTTCCCCAGGAAAAATTGCCATTGATGAACTCGTGGGTGCCCGCCGCACTATCAGATGCGATGGGCTGGTAGATGCTTATGCCGCTGAAGCAGTTCCCGCTAGCCCGTGCCGCGTTGTAGGCGATGTTCCCGATCAACGTCAGGTAGTCGGTGCCGGCAGTGGTGGACGTGTTATACGAAACGAAACCTCCACCCATGCACCCGTTCGCGATGTCGTTTGCGAAGATGACATGGTGCAGCACATAGTTTCCCGACGGTGTGGCCCGGAAGCATGCGCCGTAGCTGGTCGTATTGGTGGAAGTCTCCCATCCTGTTACGCCCCAGTAGTCCTGATCGACCCAAATGCCGTCGGAGGAAGTGGACGTGATCTTGCATGTGTCGAAGGTCGCGCATTGGAGCCAGGCGACATTATTGCCCGCTGGGCAATTGACCGCACCCCAGTGGCCGCCGCTGAAATTCTGCGCCGAATACGCGCCAGGGGCTGCGCTAATGACATCGCCGCAGTTCACGACATGCTTTGGGGTCAGCCATGGCGCACTCGGGGAAGTCCCGCTATTCGAATCGCTCGCACCATCCGCGGATGTCGCCAGATAATACGTAGCGCCACTGTTCTTCTCAATCGTGACCACGGATGTGGCAGATTTGGCATCATCCGCCTCGCTGCTTCCAGTAATGGTGACGGTGGCCGGAACTGGGACGGCAGTTGGAGCCGTATACAATCCGCTCGCTGATATGGCTCCGCAGGCGGCCCCGATGCAGCCAGTTCCCGACACCGTCCAGGTCACCGCGGTGTTTGACGTGCCGCTGACCGACGCGGCGAATTGTTGAGCCGATCCCTCAGTCACGGAGGCTGTGGCAGGACTCGTCGATACAGCGATGACCGAGGTTCCCGTTCCACTCAGGGAGACGGCAGCCGTCGGATTGATCGAGGAGTTGCTGGTAATGGTCAGCTGACCCGTTGCCGGACCCGCGGCACTGGGATCGAACTGCACATCCAGCGTCAGCGCCAGGCCCGGATTCAAGGTGATCGGGAAGGTAGCTCCGGACATGGTGAAGCCTGTCCCACTCAGTTTTCCGGAGTTGACGGTGACCGGCGCCGTTCCAGTGGACGTCAACGTCACAGGTTCCGTCGATGGCGTGTTGAGCGCCAGATTGCCGAACACGATACTTCCTGGACTGATAGCCAACGTTGGCACCGAGGCAGTCTGGACCGGCAAAGTGACGTTAGCCGGCGCTTTCTGCTCAGCGTTAGGATTCACGACTCCGGCGATGACGGTGGTTGTGCCCTGAGGGAGAACGATGGTGCTTCGCAGCTCGGCGGGAGAGACGAAAATGGTTGTCACATCTGCTCCGGAGACCAGCAGCTGCGAGGCGGAAACGAAACCGCCGCCATGGATATCCAATAAAAAGTTACCCGGAGACGTCTGTGTGACTGAACCGGAGCTGAGATGCGGCAGGGGATTAAGGATCTTGACGCTCATTGCGGCCGAAGACCCGGAGTTTAGCTTTGTTGTTGCACTGATCGTCACTGAGTGGCCGGCCCAGATTGTGGAGGGCGAGTACACACCTGAACCGGATATGAGACCAGTAGAACTGGAGCCACCGGCTTTGCCATCGACCGACCACACGATCTCGCTGGAGATGGCGCCGTTGATGAGCGCACGGTATTGCGTTTCGCTACCGAGCCGCGCCTGCGCAGGCCCGAGGAGGGAAACCTGGGCAGCAGCCTGAGCCTGAAGGGCGCTCGATGCCGCCAGGAACAAGGCGAATAACATGCCTGTGTGCCGGCCGCATCGATGACCGGGTAATGAGCTCGGTTGTATAGGCATCGTGAACTTACGCTAGAGCTGCCCTGGCGGAAGAGGCATACAACGTTCATCCAATTACCGACGGCGCGGAATCATGGGAATAAGTTGGCGCACCTCCTGATGCCTTACCGATTCCTGCCGATAAACAACCGCGAAAAAAGCTGCGATGATGCGAATAGCAATTCTTTTAGGTGGAGAGAGACTCGATGAAGACGAAGCGTTTCTCTGAGATCGACCGAAGGCAGTTTCTGCGAGGCAGCATGGCCTTGGGCGCGATCTCTCCGATTCATGCCATCCCGGCAATTCAGCCTTCGCCTTCGGGCGCAGACGATCGACAGTATTGGGTGGAAGTGCTCGCTAAGGTTGCTGAGCCAGTGTTGCGCTCCGCGAGTCAAAAGCGATTAAAGGCAGAGATGCCGGTGGAAGCCCCGCACGGCAACGCAGCCGACCGTCGCCAGTTCACTTATCTGGAAGCGCTCGGGCGCCTGCTTTCCGGGATTGCACCCTGGTTGGAATCGGGTCCTGACGGCGGAGCCGAAGGTAAGCTCCGAAACCAATACGCGGAGTGGTCGCGGATGGCCATTCAGTCCGGCACGGATCCCGGATCGCCCGATCATTTGAACTTCAATCAGGGTAGCCAGCCGGTCGTGGATACTGCGTTTCTCGCGCTTGCCATTGTGCGCGCACCCAATCAGCTCTGGCACAAACTCGATGCGCCCACCCAACGCAACGTGATCGCGGCGCTTGAGTCCTCAAGGCAAATCCAACCGAATTACAGTAACTGGTTGATGTTCTCAGCCATGGTGGAAGCGGCGCTGTCTCTTATGGGCGTGTGGTGGGATCCGATGCGTGTCGACTACGCGATCCGCGCCGCCGACACCTGGTACAAGGGCGACGGCGTTTATGGCGACGGGCCGCCCTTTCATTGGGACTATTACAACAGCTATGTCCTGCAACCGATGCAGTTGAACATCCTGGACAACATCTCGAAGGTCTCGTCTGCCTGGAATTCATTTCAGCCCGCGATGATGGTTCGGGCACAGCGATACGCGGCGATTCAAGAGCGGCTCATCAGCCCCGAGGGAACATTTCCACCCATCGGGCGATCTCTTTGTTACCGCTTCGGAGCCTTCCATCTGCTTGCAGAAATCTCCCTTCGCCGCAAACTGCCTGAAGGCGTCTCCCCGGAGCAGGTTCGGTCCGCTCTTACTGCCGTGATGCGCCGCATGATCGAAGCCCCAGGAACTTTCGATGAACAAGGATGGCTCAGAGTGGGTTTCCAGGGGCATCAGCCCTCGATCGCGGAGTCATACATCTCTACCGGCAGTTGCTATTTGTGCTCAGCCGCTTGGCTTCCTCTTGGGTTGCCGGCTTCCGATCCATTCTGGTCCGGTGCTGCCACGCCGTGGACATCAAAAAAAGTCTGGAGCGGCGAGCAAGTGAGCCCGGACCACGCCATCAGCGGAGATTGAATCAGGAGTTGCTTTAGTTCACGTGACTATCAAGCGAAGGGTCGGAGCGTTCCCGCAGAAACTGAAGAAACACACGTACCTTGGGTGAAGAGTCCAGCCGCGATGGATACAGAGCGTGAAGTTCGACCGGATCCGGCTCCCAATCGGGCAGCACCCGCACCAGGCGCCCTTGTTCAACATCCTCTCGCACCGCTGACTGAGCCAACAACGCCACCCCCGTTCCCGCCAATGCGAGTTGATGGTTGATTGTGGGATCGGGCACCGTCGCCCGCGCATCCACGCGAATCTCTTTCACTTCGGACCCGCGGCGTAGTCGCCACATTGCGAAATCGCCCGGTTCTCCATGGGAGCCGCAAGTCATGGTGATGCAGCGATGTTGCAGAAGACCAGTTGGAGATTCCGGCGTCTTGCGCTTCTTCAGATAGCCAGGACTGGCGTAGGCGCCTAGCCGGACCTGCATCAAAGGTTTCACCAGAAGACCGGAGTCCTCCAACGGTCCGGCACGAATGATCAAGTCGAGATTTCCCTCGCGCGTCGATTCGTCTCCGTTCTGCAGTTGCAAGTGAAGCCGCAACTCCGGATACATCGCCAGAAACGTTCCCATGATCGGCCCCAGGATGGAACGTGCAAACGCAACCGGCGCCCCCACCCGCAGCGTCCCTTGCGGTTTCGCCTGCAGCGATCCAACGGCGAGATCCGCCTGCTCCGCCTCTTCGATCACCCGCTGACAGCGGCTCAGGTAAAGCTCGCCCACCTCGGTTAGCGACACACTCCGCGTGGTCCTTTCCACCAGGCGAACCCCCAACCGGGTCTCCAGTCGGTGAATGGCGCGGCTGACGCTCGACTTGGGCACCCCCAAACGCTTCGCCGCCCGGGTGAAACTCTGCGTTTGAGAGACCTGCACGAAGAACTGTAGCTCGTTGAGGTTGGTCATGATTGTTCCTACAGAGCAACAGTGTATTCCACGGAAAGCCATTGTTTCATGGTTCGCCAGGCCTGTAATCGAATCCATTGAGCAGGTTTAGGAAAGCGAGGCAGCACAATGTATCTGGTAACAGGAGCAACAGGAAACGTAGGAAGCGAAGTGGCGAGTCAACTATTAGCCAAGGGGCAAAAAGTCAGAGTCTTCACCCGGGATGCCGCCAAGGTAGCCCATTGGGGCAATCGAGTAGAGGTAGCGACCGGGGACCTCACCCGTCCCGAGACCTTCGCGCAAGCTCTCTCGGGCGTCGATGGCGTCTTCATCATGAATGGCGCGCTCGACGGCGGCGTCTTCCGCCAGCTGATCGCCGCGGCAAAAGCCCAGGGCAATTTGAGGATCGTATTTCTCTCCACCATCTTTGCCGGCTCTCCCGAATCCCCCATTGGCCAATTGCACAAGGACAAAGAAGACGTGATCCGGGCGTCCGGTCTATCAGGAAAGTTCGTCCGCGCGGGCTCATTCATGACCAATGCCTATCAATGGATCGGCACCGTCAAGGGCGAGGGCGTCGTTTATAACGCGTTGGGTGCCGGTAAGGCCGCTCCCATCGCGCCGGAAGATATCGCCGCCGTCGCCGTCCATGCTCTCACAGTCCCGAATCCCTCCCCCGAGGTCTTCGAAGTCACCGGCAGCGAATTGCTCAGTGTGCCCGAGCAGGTGGCGATCCTGTCAAAAGCCCTTGGCAAGCCGATCAAGAGCGTTGACGTGCCGGCAGAGTCCGCTGCTCAGGGTCTGCTTCGCGCTGGACTACCGGCTCCCGTGGCCGCGGCAGTGGCACAGTCCTTCGCTGCGATTCGTGAGGGTCGCATGGCCATCGTGAAAGACACCGTCAAGCAAGTGACCGGAAGACAGCCCAGGACCTTTCAGTCATGGGCGCAGGAACATGCTTCCCGGTTTGCCTGAATGGAACCGCTGCCACCCCCTTTGTCATCCCGAGCGAAGCCGAGGGATCTGCGGTTCAGCGGACCTCTCTTGGAAATGTTTTTCGACCGTCAGAAACAGGTTTGCTACCTCCCGGTGCTGTTCAACGTCGAGGACCTTCGTCTATAGTGGGCCCTCAATTGTCCTTAAAAGCGGACCCAGGGCGAAACTTAGCGAGACCGCCACTGCGTCTGATGGGAGCGAGGGCACTGCACATGAGGTTTGCTGGACTGCTGATGAGTTTCGCTATGTTGACCGGTGTTGGGGCCGCGCAACCATTGAGCTGCAATCTGCAAGACTATAAGGCCACGGACGGCCTCAAGGCGACCGCGAGCGCCGATGCGGTGACCATGACCTGGCAGGGCGAAGGCAAGCAGGAACTCCGGGCATCGTTTGCCATCCGCAACGGACAACCGGTGGTTCAGGAACTGGCAGCCCGGGCGGGCTCGAGCGGATGGGTGGTCCTGGGCAAAGACTTGAGCCCCGATTTCCAGGTGACGACCGGCAAGCGACGCATTTCGCAAGCCCAGCGCACACAGATGAAGGCGCTCGATATCGACACCCCCGAAGAGGAGAATAAGCGCAAGTGGAACACCTTCTGGGACGCGCCACTGGTTATCCCTGGCCGGGGCGATACCACCGATTTGCCGCGCTCGGCGGCAGAGATCACCCATGCATCCGTCAGCTACCAATCCAGTACCTGCAAAGTGGCTACCGAAGGAAACCAGCTCAGCGTCACGTTCGACGGATTGAAGCTAGGCATTTTCGCGGGGGATCTACGCTTCATCGCCTACAAGGGCACGAACCTGCTTCGTCAGGAAGCGGTCGCCAAGACCCAGGAGCCGTCCGTCGCGTATATCTACAAGGCCGGCCTGAAGGGGTTTCCGATCACGTCCGAAACGAAGCTGGTGTGGCGTGATACCGCGGAGCACACGCAGAATGAATACTTCGGAGGCGCGCCGAATACGGAGCCGGTTGCCCTACGGGCCCGCAATCGCATGGAAATTCTGGACGTTGGCTCCGGTTCGCTGGCCGTATTTCCATCGCCCCACAAGTTCTTCTTCGCCCGTGAGGACGAGGTAAACGTGGGCTTCGTTTACTACCGTAAAGACAATGGCACCTCGTTCTCGCTGGGCGTCATGTGGCCTGAGGTGGGGGAGGGGTACCATCCCTGGGGCGTGACCGATGAAGAATGGAATCGGCGCACCCGCACTTCCATGGGGCACGCGGACAACTACGCCCTCTACAATGCACCGGCCGGCACCGCGCAGCGCATGGCCGTCTATTACTATCTCAACGCCAGGGACGACCGGGCCACGCATGACTCCGTCCTTGCGTATACCCACAATGATGTTTTCAAACCTGTGCCGGGATACAAAGTCATGACCGGCCACTTCCACATGGACTTCAACGAACTGCTGCGTGACCGCAAGACATTGGATTACCAGCCTCCCTGGATCGCGGTCTTCCGCGCTCTTGGCGTCAACGTCCTCTACCTGGCAGACTTCCACGACGACTCACATCCCAGCGATCCCGGGCCAGTCCGTTTCAAGGAACAGAAAGTCTACTTCGAGGGATGCGAGCGGGTCTCCGACAAAGACTTTTTGGTGATTCCGGCCGAAGAGCCCGATGCTTACATCGGCGGCCACTGGTACCTGATGAGTCCGAAGCCGGTGTACTACACCCACACCTTAGCCCCTGGCGGCGAGGCTGGCGCGAGCAAAGGCAATAGCCGTCCCGCGGGCACACCGTTCGAAGAGGATGTTCCGGAGTATGGCCACGTGTACCACCTGGGCTCGGGGGATGACATCCTGAACTTCATGAACAAAGAGCAGTCCATCATGTGGACCACGCACCCGCGCACCAAGAATTCCGAAGGCTATCCCGAAGCCTATAAGGACAAGAACTTCTTTCTGAGCGACCGGTTCGTCGGAGCATCCTGGGAATCGCTGCCGGTAGACCTGTCGGAAAAGGAAGAGTGTGAAACCCGCTGCTTCGGCGTGGGGGACGACATGAGTAACTGGGCGCCTAAAGCGAAGTACATGATTACGGAAGGCGACACCTATTCCAAGTGGCCGGATGATGAAACCTATCCCCAGTTAGCGGTCAACTATATCAAGCTGGATAAGGTTCCCCTGTACAACGAGAGCTGGTCTCCCGTCTTGGAGGCGATGCGCAGCGGCGATTTTTACGGCACCAATGGCGAAGTGCTCTTTCACAATTGGGGAGTCCAGGGCAGCGGCGCAAACAGTGTCTACACAGCGAGCATCGAATACACGTTCCCGCTTGAGTTTGCCGACCTGGTATGGGGCGATGGCACTAAGGTGGAGCATAAGATCATCGACCTGAAGAGCACGATGCCGTTCGGCACCAGGGAGTTCAAAATTCCCTTCGACGCCACGGGCAAGAAGTGGATTCGGCTCTCCATCTGGGACTCAACTGGAAGCGGCGCCTGGGACAATCCAGTGAACCTGAAATAGCTTGCATGAACATACGCGTGATGTTGATACTCGGCGGTGCCGCCGCTTCGGCACTCGCATTCTCACAGATCGCTCCTCAAAAGGGGGACTGGCCAGTGTACGGCCACGATCCGGGGGGAACGCGGTATTCGCCGCTCACGCAAATCAACAACACCAATGTGAGCCGTCTACAACGCGCCTGGACTTATCACACGGGCGAAAAGGGCCGCTCCTTCGAAACGACGCCGATCTTTGTAGACAACGTTCTGTACTTCTCCACGCAGAATCAGAACATCGTGGCGCTGGACCCGGAGACCGGGACCGAGATCTGGAAATATAACAACCCCTCGCCGAGAGCTTCAGAGAGCCGTGGGGTTGCCTATTGGCCCGGCGACAAGCAGACGCCGCCGCGCATCTTGTTTGGCACCGGAGATGGGCGGCTGCTGGAACTGGACGCCAGGACAGGAAAGCCAGTGGCTGCATTTGGCGACAACGGCACGGTTGATCTGCGAGCCGGGGTCGCGGATAAATACCCGAAAGCCAACTTTGCCATCAGTTCACCACCGGCGATCTACCGCGACGTCGTGATCGTCGGCCCATCCACGCAGGAATCGGGCAGTGTAGGGCCGAGCGGCGATCCACGCGGTTTTGACGTGCGGACCGGAAAGCTATTGTGGACCTTTCACACCGTACCCCGGCCCGGAGAGCCCGGCAATGAAACTTGGGGGCCGGAAGGATGGAAGGACCGGGCGGGTCCGAGTCAGTGGGGCCCCGATACCGTGGATACGGAACGCGGCCTGGTCTTTCTGTCAGTGGGCAATGCGGCAGACAGTTTTTATGGCGCAGACCGCAATGGGCCCGATCTGTATGCGAATAGTGTCATCGCGCTTGATGCGCTCACCGGCAAACTGCGCTGGTACTACCAGATGGTTCACCACGATGTGTGGGACTACGACATGAACGCCCCACCCGCGTTGATCGAAGTCAAACACAACGGCAAGACGATCCCGGCTCTGGCGGAGACGAACAAGATGAGCCTGCTGTTCATCCTGGATCGAACTACCGGTAAGCCGATCTATGGTGTCGAGGAGCGTCCCGTGCCCAAGGGTGACACCCCGGGCGAGTGGTATTCGGCCACCGAACCGTTTCCTCTCAAGCCGCCACCGTTGTCTCGCACCACTATGAACCGGGAGGACATCTCCAAACGAACCGCGGAAACAGAGAAGTTTTGCCGTGAGTGGTTTGGCCGATTGCGTTTCGAGGGACCGTACACGCCCTTCGGACTGACCGCTTCTCTGTCGATGCCGGGAACAATGGGCGGCGGAAATTGGGGCGGCGTCTCCTTTGACCCCGAGTTGGGTTACATCTTCGTGAACACCAGCAGCCTGGGCACGGTTGGCCAGATGGTGCCGACGGCCCCGGGCTCGGCGCTGCCTTACCGCAACCAGGGCGGATACACTCGGTTCATCGATGAGGATGGTTATCCATGCCAACAACCTCCGTGGGGCCAATTGGCTGCAGTGGACGCCAATACCGGAGATATCGTCTGGCAGAAGCCGCTCGGCAGCTATGACGAGTTGGAAACGCAAGGACTGAAGAATACCGGCGCGACCAATATAGGTGGGCCCATTGTGACCGCTGGTGGCTTGGTATTCATTGCCGCCACCACTGACTCCAAGTTCCGGGCCTTCGACTCACGTACAGGCAATGAGCTTTGGGTGACCCGGATCGATGCGAGCGGCAGCACCGTCCCGATGACTTACCTGGGTCGCGACGGCAAGCAATACGTGGTGGTTGCCGCTGGCGGAACGAACCGTTTCAGGATGATTGCCAACACGGCGGATAAAAACTCGGACGCGCTGATTGCATTCGCCCTATCGGACAAGCAAGACAGCGGTTCAAGCCGGCCGACGAATTCCTCCGCGGGTTCAGTGCGTGCGACCACTGGTGTTGCGGCGCCTTTACCTCAAGGGGCGGGAAGGGAAACGGTGATCGCAATCTGCACCAAATGCCATGGACCGGCAAATTTTTCGACGCTTAGGATGAGCCGCTCTGCCTGGCAGGATGAAGTGGAAGATATGAAAGATAAGGGAGCCGTCGGAACCGACGACGACTTCAGACGAGTCATCGACTATCTGGCTAAGAACTATCCGCCTCGCTAGGCGGTGCTTATCCTCCGGGTGGCCGCCAGGCGGTATAATTCGGGGCCAGACCGCCGCAAGAAAATCGATGTTGAGGAGTGCTTCTAAACTTATGCTCTCGTTGGTGAAAATCGCACCGTTGTTCCTGGGCGCTGGCTTGGCCTCTATTCCTACGGCTCCTTCGGCGGTATTGGTTGACAACAACGAGGCGAAGGTTCTGCGTGCACTCGAGGCATACGGCGTCCCGGCAAAGTTTCACAAACACGAGATGAACCGGGTCATGGTCTACCTCCAGTCGGCACGGCAACGATTCGCCTATCAGGACGGACGGCAACCGGAGACGTTTGATTTCAAGGCGGGTGAAGTGCTTTGGAGTCTCGCGGATGGAATGCACGCCGGGCAGGTCCTTGATCATGACTTCAATATCATCGAGATCGAACTAAAGACAGCAGGCACAAGTCAGGCGATTACCGGCAAACTCGATCCGCTCAAAGTTGATCCCAGCCACTACACGCTGGAATTTGAGAATCCCCAGGTGCGGGTTCTGCGACTCCGGATCGAGCCACACGGAAAGACCAAAATGCACGCCTATGCTACGGATCGTGCGGTCGTCTTCCTCACCGACCAGCAACTCCAAATCAAGGACTCTTCGGGCGAGGTCCACACGGCAGAGCACAAGGCGGGCGACGTCGTTTGGGACCAGCCGGCGACGCAGGCAGTACAGAACGTCAGCGATAAGCCCTTTGAGGCGGTGATCGCCGAAGTCAAGAAATGACTCACTTTGGATTAAAGGGTTAAGCGATAGCGGCACTTTTCCCGGTGCCCGTTCCGGTAGATGATGCAGGTTGGGGGGACGGCGACGATTTCAATGAGCTCTCCACCGGCAAGTTCACAGGTACGTCGCGAGGCCGCGTTTTCCGGGTCGCAGGTGATCCAGAGTGGATTCAGCCCCTCCTGACGCGCTATCGGTATAAGCAGACGCACGGCTCGTGAAGCGTAGCGATTTCCCCGGTGATCCGCTTTGACGGAGTACCCCACATGGCCTGCGTAGAGTTCGATGTGGGGGTTGGAGCTGACCCGCAAGTTAATCGTGCCAAGCTCCTCGCGAGACTGGGAATGGACCATCCGGAAATGATGGGTAGGGACTTTGTGCGCCGGGTGCAGCGCAAAATCGGTCCATTCCAGCCCCAGGTCTCCGTCCTGAAGCGGGAACGACGCAAGATTTCGTGAACGGCTGATTTCGACCATACGATTAGGGGCTTCATGATGATGCCATAGCCATCCAATAACTGGCACGCGAACTTGTTATGCTGCCCGTCACTCCTCGTCCGCGTTTACCAGGTGCCGCACCGCCGGTGTCCCGCGAGCATGGCTAAGAACCCGGTCCTCTATGGAATGATCCCCCACAGTCGAGCGCTCGTGCTGACGCAGGTGTTCCGCCCAGGAGTCCACCAGGAAGATTTCGAGATAAAGTTCCGCGTTTTCGATGTCGCGAAAGATTCCCCACTCGTAGGCGCCGTCTCGACGCCGAATACGCCCATATTCGTAGATTGCCTCGATAAAGGAATCCCTTTGTTCGGGGACGACGTGATATTCGACCGTGACCAGAACCGGTCCTGCGTCGGCGACATCCGGATCCTCGGTCACCGGCGTCGGTACCCGCCAGTGTGCCCAGGGGGCGAGATCGACGGTCGCTTCCGGCAGTTTCAGAAATCTCCCCAATACCGTGCTGGCAATCGTACCGATTCCGGCGCAAACCAGGGCCAAGTGAATGCCCGTCCTGGTCGCCAGGGCTCCCCACGTTGCGCTGCCCGCGGCCATCGCTCCTTGAAACACCAACATGGACACGGCAAGCACCCGGGCTCGCACCCAGTTAGGAGTGCGGGTCAAGACAACCACATTGAACAGCGACACGAACACGATCCATGCCGCGCCCCCGATCAGGGCGCTCATTGCGAGTGCGGGAAGAAAATGCACCAACCCTGACGCGACGGTCGCCAGCCCAAAGATCAGGATTCCGCTTGAAACTACGGCTTCCGCCGACCACCGGGCACGCGCTTGCTGCATCGCCATGGCACCCACGACCGCGCCAAAGCCGAAGCATCCGAGCAGGATTCCGTACCCAATCGGACTTTTGTTCACGCTATGCGCGATCGAGGGCAGCAGAGCCAGGAGTCCGCTGGCAAAAAACATAACGATCCCGGATCGCAGCAAGAGAGAGCGCAGTGCGGGTGAATAACGGACATATCGGAGACCGGCAACCGTTGCACCGGTCAAGGTCTCGGGCGCCGTCGTCCGTTTGGGAACCTGCCGCTTCCATCGGGCGACCACATAGATGACCCCGAGATTGGATACGGCATTCACGAGAAATGCGGTGCTGACGCCGGCAATCGCAATCACCACGCCGCCGAGCGCGGGTCCGACGGCGCGCGCAAAGTTAAACTCAATGCCGTTGAGTGCAGCAGCCGGCGCGAGATCTTCCTTCTCAACCAGCTCAGGCAAGGTTGCTCGCCAGGTCGGGCTCTCAAATGCGTCTCCCGCAGAAAGAGCGAACGTGAGCACGAGAAGCAAGATGGGTGTGGCGCGTCCGGCTATGGTTGTAACGCAAAGCACAATCGCGACTGCAGCCATCCAGATCTCGGCAACCAGGATCAGTTTTCGGCGATCGACAATGTCACCCAGAGCGCCGGCCGGTAGGGCAAACAAGAAGAAGGGAAGAGCGCTCGCCGTCTGAATGAGCGCGACGTAGAGAGGTCCGGCGTGGAGCGAGACCATCAGCCAGGCCGCCCCCATGCTCTGCATAAATGAACCGACATCTGAGACAACGTCGGCGATGATCAAATTACGGAAAATTGGCGTTTTGAACGGATGCCAGAGATTCGACGCTTTTGTTACGGGCGAATTCTGCACGGTAAGCCTATCCTCTGATCGAACCATCATCCCACGCGCCACCGTAGTTCACTTCGGATTTACCGGCGGGAATGTATTCTTCTTATCGTGCCGACACTTTCCACTGCAGAAACGAGTTATCGCCAATCCTCCATACTCTTGAAGGTACTGTTTCTCGTGGCACTCGCTCTTGTCGTCACCGGCGTTAGAGCCGAATCCGATCCGGAAACAGTCGTTTCCAGTTTGATGTCTTCATGGAATGCGAAGGACGCCCACGCGTTTGCGTCTCAATTCACTGACGATGCCACATTCGTCAATGTCAACGGCACTCTCTGGACCGGTAGCAAGGAAATTGAGCCGCGGATTGCGAACGCCGTGGCATTCAAAAGTAGTCATGCTGAGATCAAGCCCGACAGCCTGCGGTTGATTCGACCAGACATTGCCTTGATGCATGTGAACTGGACGATCACGGGAGACCCTCGTTCTCCGCAACCTCGCTTCTATTTGATGACAATGGTTGTTAGTAAACGTGACGGTCGTTGGTACATTGTCGCGGCCCAGAATGGCTCAGCCTTTGATCATTCTGTGCTGGTGCCAACGAAGTCTCTGCCCCGCAGTTCGCTGCCCACTGCCGCGCCGCAAAGTGGGGAAGTGGGAAGCCTACTGACAGGGCTAGACAACGATTGGAACCGGTCGGACGCCGCGTCTCTTTCAAAGCTGTTTGCAGAAGATGCGGACCTTGTCGATGCTTCGGTTCATCGTTTCCACGGCAGAGCAAATATTGAAGAACACATGGCGGATCTACTTGCTCATTCGCTGAAAGGCACCGATTCCCGCACCACTGTTCTAGCCAACCATTCGCTTGGTCCGGATCTTGCGGTACTTGAAGTCCATTGGGAACTAATGGGTGGAGACACACCGGTGAGCATCATGGGCCTTCGTCTGATCGCTCATCGCGACGGAGATTGGCGAATAGTCGCGGCTCAGGATACGATCGCGCGCGCCTTGCCGCCGCAGAACCCTTAGCAGTCGTAGCGCTCGTCGGGATGGGCGCGCCTCGCCGGGATACCTAGTACCCGGCGTTTCCGGCGATGTAGGCTTCGAGGTGGTGGATGGTCTCCCGCTGCGCGGTGATCACCCAGTTCACCAGGTCGCCAATCGAGACGATGCCCACGATCCTGCCGTTTTCCATTACCGGCAGATGGCGTATGCGCTTGTCGGTGACGATGTGCATACACTCTTCGACAGTTTGCGAGGGGCTGACGCTGACGACCGGAGAGCTCATGATCTCAGTCACCGCGGTGTCCCTTGAAGATCTGCCTTTGAGCAGGACCTTTCGAGCGTAGTCCCTTTCGGAGAGGATGCCGAGCAGTTGCCCTTCATCGACGATGAGCAGGGCGCCCACGCCCTTTTCCGCCATCATCGCCAGGGCGTCGTATATGGTTGCCGTGGGAGCCAGCGACCAAACGCGGCCACCTTTCTTCTCTATCAATGCGCCGATTTTGCCTGTCAGTTCCATAGAAGGCGCATGATAGTCCCTCCGCGAAATTATCGTCAACGGGGTATTTCCGGGAGGATGCGAACCAGCACGCCCCTTGCCATTTCTGGCAGGAGCCTCGCTTTAACCCTCGTGTATCTGGGACTTTCCCGCTTTCTGATGACGCCGGATCAGATTGGATCATCCTCGGTGTCCTCCCAGCGGGCTTCGCACGCGTTGCACAGCCAGGTTTCGCGGCCGAGCGGGAGGGGCACTGCGAGAACGTAAAGACTTGCGAGCGCGGCTCCGCGGGCTGCGCCTTCGAAGGTTATGTCGGTAGAGCCACATTCCGGGCACTGGGGCTGCAGAAAGTCGTCGTCCGGGTCGAACGGGATGACAGCGGGAATTGACTGCTCGAGTAGCTCGGCGGCTCCTGCCTGGTCTTTGGCTTCTACCTGGAGGCGGATGCCGCCGATCAGATTGGACACCTGCCAGTCGAGGCGGACCAGGTTTTCGTCCCGAAGAAAGACATAGATACCGGCCGACTCAAGCAGGGTGCGGGCGACGATAGCCTCGGACAGGTCGCGATATCGACGCAGGGTGACGAGGTTGCGGGGTTCTGGCTCCTCCTCCTCGTCCTCGATGACCGGCGGTTCCAGATGGCGGCGTGAAAACTCTGCTCGGAGGGCTGCCTGAGCAGTATCTGTCAGCGAATCGTAAGAGCGCGCCAGCCGCAGCAACTCGCCGTCAACCATGTTGCTATAGCCCGCTGCGATGTCTTCAGGGTCAAGATTCATTGATCGAGATAGTAGCAGCACAAAGAGGCGTACGGCGACTTCTCAGGGCCAACCACTACGCCCGTCCACGACTTTTTTACATCTTTTGTGGGAGAGGGGCGAATCCCGGGTTCGGGTTCCAATGAACGCGGAGGCCGGCCCATGAGAAGAAGGATTGCAGTCTGCTTACTCGGGGTTGTGGGGACTATCGGGGCGTTGGGCAACGCCTGGGCCCAGTCAAGCGAAGCCCATCAGTTGATGCAGGCGACCAACGAAGATCGAGCTCAGCATGGCCTGGGACCGCTTAAGTGGGACCCTGCTTTGGCGCGAGCCGCGCAAAGGCACGCCGAGCTGATGGTGAGGCAAGGCGCGCTGTCACACCAGTATGCGGGGGAGGCGGCCCTGGAAACCCGCGTCGGGATGCAGGGCGCGCACTTTCGCGTGGTCGCGGAAAACCTGGCGGTCGCACCCAATCCCGGATCAGTGGAGGCGGAGTGGATGCACTCACCACCGCACCGTAGAAATATCCTCGATGCGAGGCTGAATGAGATTGGCGTGGGGCTGGTGCGGCAAGGGGGAAATCTATGGGCGGTGGAGGATTTTGCCGCCGGCGTTGCTGCCCTGGGGTCTTCTCAGATTGAGAGCACCGTTGCTCAATTGCTTAGCCAGCGCGGCCTGCGGCCGGCAGGAGATGTTGCCGCCGCCCGGCAAACCTGTCTGATGGACTACGGTTCAGCCGGTGGACTGCGACCGAAATTCATCATGCGCTGGCAGGCCTCCGAACTAAACCGCTTACCCGAAGTTCTCGAGCAAAAGATCAGTACCGGCCGCTTCCGCACGGCAGCAGTAGGAGCCTGCAATGCGGGGAATGAAGGGCCCGGTTTTACGACATACCGGCTGGCGGTGATGCTCTTTTAGCACGGCTTAGGGGGAGAACCTGGCTACGAGACTTCTGAATTTGCTGCGTTGATCATTGCGTTGATGTATCCATAACCGAAGGCGTAGGCCTGCAGCTTGCCCGGATCACCGGCGTGCTGGGGCATGTGATCAGGTAAGAACGCTCCTTCATACCCTTCATCGCGAAAGATACGCATGATCTTGAAAAAGTCGATGACACCTTCATCGGGATAGACTTCCTGGAAGTTGTTAAGGCCGCCCTTGATGTTGCGCATGTGAACCTGCTTCACCTTGCCCCTCTGCAGCAGATAGCGCACGAGGTCAGGCTCAGTCTTGTTGACGTTGGTAGAACCCTCGCCGATGACGCCCAGATCCATTTGGAAACCGTTCCATGGGCTGTCGACGATCGCCTCATACCTTTTGTACGCGTCATAGATCGAGGGAGTGTCAAAGTTTTCGACTCCCTCATATCCATAGGGAAGGCCTGGAGGATCGTAAGGATGATTGGCCATCGCGACCTTGTACTCCGCGCAGACCGGGATGACTTTCTTTAGAAAGTATTCAATGCGTTCCCAGTATTCGTTATAGCTGACATGGCCGGCGATCCCCGCGGGGAGACTCTTCCAATCGTTTTCGAGCTTGAAGGTCGAATAGACCGCACCGCCGCGCCCCGGAGCTGTTCCATTACGACGAATGGGAATCATCGTCCAGTGTTGGCTGATCAGGCTTACCTTGACCTGCGCCGCTTTGCGGATGTTCTCTGAGATCTGGTCGATTTTCTTGTCCTGATCCGACTTCTGTTTGAGGATGATGTAGCCGGAGTCCATGCGCAGGCCCTCCAGCCAGATGCCGGCTGCATCGCAGCTGTCTTTCATTCGCTTCAGCAAATCGAGATCGAAAGCCCCGCCTTCTACCGGGCCTTCCGTCGGGATGAAATCGCCGCCACCGCTGTCCCGGAGGTGGGGCTTTCCGCGATGCGCTTCCTGGTCGGGATCGGGATTGATCGACTTCACTCCGAAGCGCACGTTGTATTCAAGGTTTTCCTTGCTGAAGATCGAGGGGCCTTCGATCACGTGGTAGTCAGAGCCTACATGCATCTTGAGATTTTTCTTCGGGGTCACCGGCTTGATCGGACCGTAATCCGGGATATGCTGCCCGAGCGCCAAAGGAGTACCGGGCATGAGACTGCTCAGACTCGCACCCACTGCAGTGCCGACGAGTGCTTTTCCAAAATCTCTGCGTTTCATCTCTCATTTCTCCCTGGTTGGATTGCAGACCCTGGCCGAAGGCATAGAGCAGTTTACCCGTACCGCCGGATTGCTGTTGTTCAATCAGATGATTGACATTCAATCAATTGATTGATTAAATAGTCTGCATATGGACGAGCCTCAAAACGGTGAGTGGTGGCTAGCCCTTCTGGATCCCCAGGATGAGCATGGGAAACGGCGCACGGCCCTGTTGCAGGCTGCATTCGACGTGATTGCGGAGGCGGGGTTTGAAGGTTTACGGACCCGCGCTGTCGCCATGCGCGCGGGAGTGAATATCGCCACGCTGCACTATTACTTTCCTTCCAAGCAGGACCTCATTGAGGGCTTGGCCCAGTTGATTAGCGCAAAATTTGTCACGCTGCATGGGCGGGCGCCGCGGCCTTCCGGGCTTCCCGCGCTGGATCGCTTGCGGCAAGAGTTTTCCGATGGCCGGTTTTACCTTAAGCAGCATCCGGAGATGTTGCTGGTGATGCAGGAGTTTGTCCTGCGCGGCAAACGCGACACCCAGGTGCAAAAGATCGTTGACCAGATGAACGGGCATTGGCGCGATGGAATCGAGCAGATGGTGCAGGCGGGCGTGGCCGACGGAACTTTTCGCGAAGACATCGCACCCCGGGATCTGATTCCCATGTTGATGTCGATTTTTTCCGGCGCAGCCGCATTCGGCGCCGACCAGATCGATGCGATCGAACGAAATACGGAGACGTGGATCCTCTCCGGCAAAGCAAAGAAAAGACTCAAAAAGCCAACAGGAGCAAAGAAATGAAGGAGCAAACCTTTGAGGTAGCAATCATTGGCGCCGGCATGGGCGGGCTGTGCCTGGCGAACGGATTGAAGCAGGCCGGGATCAGCGTTGCGGTCTATGAACGGGATAAGAGCCCTGCGTCACGGCCGCAAGGATACCGCATTCACATCGACCCGCAAGGCAGCACGGCTCTCCATCAATGTCTCCCGGCTCATCTTTGGGAACTGTTCGACTCTACTGGTGGCGACTTCTCACAGGGCTTCAGCATCGTTACCGAGCAATTGCACGAACTTCTGAGCCGCAACGGCGACGCAAGCAACGCGATCGCGCGCCATCGTTCGATCAGCCGCATTACGCTGCGGCGGATTCTGCTGGCAGGACTGGAAGATAACGTGAAATTCAATAAGCGATTTGTGGGCTTTGAAAAAGCCAGGGACGGCAGGATTGTTATCCATTTCGCGGATGGCAGCGCGGCCCGTGGGGATCTACTTGTGGCTGCCGATGGAGTCCATTCGGGTGTGCGGAAACAATATCTGCCGCATGCCGAGCCCAGTGAAACGGGGGTCGTCACCGTGATGGGGAAAATTCCTCTCACGGATGGTGTCATGGCGCTGGCTCCCCATCGCCTGCTGGATGGCCCTGTCATGGTCGTGCCCCCTAGCGCCTGCAGCTTGTTTATGGCGATGTGGCGGCGTTCGGGGGAAGCCAGTAAGACATTGCGCCGTCTCGGGATCGAGGGACCGCTGGCGGGGGATGAGGACTACCTGATCCTTGGATTGGGCGCGCGGCCAGACTTCTTCGGTCTCGATACCGAATCCGGACCGGTGCCCGCCAGGGCGCTGAAAGGGGCGTTGCGTCGCGCTCTCGCGGGCTGGCATCCTGATCTCCGGAAACTGGTGGAAATGATCGACGAAGAACAACTTGTTCTCAACCAGGTGCGCAGTTCGCAGCCCCCGGTTCCTTGGAAATCAACGCGGGTTACATTGTTGGGGGATGCCATCCACAGCATGACGCCCTATCGCGGTATCGGCGGGAACATCGCTTTGAAAGATGCAGCGTTGCTCACGGCGCAGTTAACGCAGGCGCATCGTGGGGAAAAGCCGCTGCTCAATGCAATAGGTGAATATGAAGCGGCAATGCGGGAGTATGCATTTGCGGCGGTCGCCGACTCACTGAAGGCGATGAAGCAGTTCACTGGCCAGAAAAAGTATCCTGCCTTTTCCATGTTCAAGACTGGTATGCGGGTGGTGAATGCTATCCCGAGGTTGAAGAGCAGGTTGCTCTCAGCGTAGTCCTTTCCCTCAGCGGCTAAAGCCGCTCTTGTTTTGGATACTGACGGACGGCCTAAAGGCCGTCCCCTTCTGAAGAGTCCTGGGCTAAAGAGTCTGCGTCTCCAGAATTTGGGAAGCCCGAGGGATCTGCGGTGCGCCCCTCGGGCTTCCCAAATTCCGAAGTTTTCACGCAGACTCTTTAGCCCATTTTTTCGGAATGGAACACTTTTCCGCTGGACTGAAGTCCAGCTCCCCCCTGCTAAAGCAGGGGACTCCCACCGAACGGAGGTTCAAAAATCAGCCCTTCAGGACCTTGATCCCGAAGGGCTAACGGATCGCTACATTTCTGTATGGCTGAGGCTATAGTGTCGGACGGAGTGGAAACGTTACAGTTCCGGTCGCAGGGGGGCCAGAAAATTGACGACGGATTGCAGAACGACCTCCTCGCGCTGGTTGTAGACAGTCGTACGCGAACGGACGATGCCGTACTGCGGACGGTTCACCGATCGCCGGACATGAAGAATTTCCGAGTGGGTGCGTAGGCTGTCGTTCGGCCGAACTGGGCGCGTCCAACGCATTTCCTCAACACCCGCACCGATCATCCCACCGGATACCTTGATCGATTGGACACGGAGGCGCATGGCGATCGCCGCAGTGAGCCAGCCAGAAGCCGCCAGACCGTGAAAAAACGAGTTCTCGCCGGCAGCCTCGTCGATGTGGAAGGGCTGCGGATCATAGCGTTCGCCAAAGCCGATAATCTCGGCAGATTTCACCCGGTAGCTGTAGAGAGAATCGAAAACCTGGCCGGGAAAAAAATCCTCGAAATAGAGCTCGTCTGACATAATTCTCCCAAATCGAACCGTGCGGACTAGTCAATTCAGTCAGTTAATCACAGGATCCCGATACGCGCGGTTTTTTTCGTCAGGAGACAAACTCCACAGTCCAGGTTCAGACATCAAACTGAGGCGATTCCTTTTAACCGGGAGGGCGGGGGATGGGGCATGCAAATGTCTCCAGTGAAGTTCACCAGGTAGCCGGGACGGCTGTTCCGCCGGCGCACCCTACTGCTATTTCTGAAAGAATAGCGGCTCTGCATAGGGTCGAAGCCCTTCAGGGTCTTTCCGAGGAAGAATATTGCTGGCTGGCTTCGCACGCCACTGAGCGCATCGCCGATGGTCAGGCCGTCATCGTTCGGCAAGGCGAACCCTCTCACCATCTTCACATCGTCCTCAAGGGAGAAATCCACGTCCACCGGAGGAATTTGGGTTCCGTCACCTTGTTTGTCGGCCGCACCGGGCAGATTACAGGAAAGCTCCCTTATTCGCGGATGGTCGCCTGGACAGGAGAGGGCGTTAGCTCGGGCTACCTATGGATCCTTGATATCCATGAGGACGAATTCCCTGCGATGCTTCTCGCAATCCCTTCCATGGCTCAGCGCTGTGTGTCGGTCATGCTCGACCGGGTGCGGGATTTTACCCGCGCCTATCAACAGGCGGAAAAGCTTGCCGCATTGGGAAACCTGGCGGCCAGTCTCTCTCACGAGCTCAACAACCCAGCTTCTGCAGCCCAGCGAGCTGCTCAGAATCTGGCATCGACCATCGACCGGGATCAGGAGTTGTGCAGCCTGGGTCGAATGTTCGCCTCTGAGAAAGAACTATCGAATTACCTGGCGTGGACCAGAAGTTCATTGGCGACGATCCAGGCAGAAACGACCGTGAACGTCATGGACGTTTCAGAAAGCGATCGGGAGGAGGAATTCATCGAGTGGATGGAGGCGCACCGAGTTCCCAACGCCTGGTCTGTAGCGCCGGCATTTGCTCGAACGAACTTACCGCTCGACTCGCTTGATCAGCTGGCCGCTGTGATCAGCCCCGATGCCCTGCCTGCCGCGGTTGCCAGTTTCGCGGCCTCACTGAATACACGGAACCTGGTCGATACCGTCGCTGATTCCTCCGCGCGCATTTTTCGCATCGTGGGTGCCATTCGAGACTACTCCTACATGGACCAGGCCCCTATCCAGGAGGTCGACCTCGCTTACTCGTTGGAGAACTCACTCGCGGTGCTTGGTACACGATTGCAGGAAATGATTGTCGCGCGCGATTACGATCCTGCGTTGCCTGCCATCACGGCCTACGGCGGAGAACTGAGTCAAGTGTGGACCGCACTCATCGAGAACGCTATCGATGCCACCCGAGGCATAGGGACTGTCAGGTTGACGACTCGATTAAAAGGGGAGTTTGTGTTTGTCGAGATTTGGGATGACGGTGCGGGCATCGACCCTGCGCTATCAGCACGTATCTTTGAGCCGTTTTTTACGACGAAGCCTCTTGGGCAGGGACTTGGTCTCGGTCTGGACACGGTGCGACGAATTGTGAGCAAACATTTCGGCTCGGTCACGGTGGAATCGATACCCCATGCGACTTGCTTCCAGGTGCTGTTGCCGCTCGATCGACCACAGATCTATTGAAGGCTGACATCTACTCGATGACCTGGAACTGCTTGATGCGCTCCTCGTTGATGGTCAAGCCGAATCCGGGCACGTTATCGTCGAGATCGATAAATCCGTCTTTTGCTCTCGGCTCGCCATCGAAGATATACCAGAACAATTCATTGCCTACCTCAACGTCGACGGGCGGGAAAAACTCCGCCATCGGCGAGTTCAGGCTTGCCATCACCACGTGGTAGTTGTGCATCTGGCCGGCGTGCGGAATCACGGGCACAGAAAACGCCTCCGCCATGGCCGAGATTTTCCGCGCCTGGCTGATACCGCCGACTCGGTTGGTATCCACCTGGAGGACATCCACCGCACGCGCTTCCAGCATGTCGCGCACGCCATAGGAGGTGAACTCATGCTCTCCACCGGCGATAGGCACCCTGCCATACGATTTCAGCTCGGCATATCCGCGCACATCGTCGGGAATGACCGGCTCTTCCAGCCAGCGGAGGTTGAAGGGTTCGAGCAAGGGGAGCATGCGCTTGGCATAATCCAGAGTCCATCCCATATACGCATCGGCCATCACGTCGATTTCATCACCCACGGTCTCGCGCACCGTGCGCACCAAGTCGAGGTTGCGCCGCATCCCTTCGGCCCCATCGACCGGACCCCAACCGAAGCGTAGCTTCATCGCCTTATACCCTTCGGTCTTGTAGCGTTTCGCTTCGAACGCTAACTGTTCGAGCGGGCAAGAGTAGAGGCGGCTGGCATACACGGGGATACGTGCCTTGGTCCTACCGCCAAGCAGGCGAAAGACGGGCTGCTTCGCCGACTTGCCCAGCAGGTCCCAGAGCGCAATGTCCACCGCGCTGATCGCTGTCATGCCGATGCCCTTGCGCCCAAAGGCCATGGTCTTGCGATACATGTGCTGCCAGAGAAATTCGATGTCCCATGGGTCCGCCCCGATCAGCAGCGGCTTGAGGTGCAGATCGATCACCTGCTTGGTGACGAGCGGGGTCAGGGCAGCGTTGCCGATTCCTACCAGCCCGTCGTCGCTCATTACCTCCACCACCAGCCAGCTATGGAAGGTGAAGGTGCTCATGGAGGACGACTGTGGCAGTGAGAGCAAGTCCATCGGGTTGGTGCAAAAATGCGGTGACAAGGGCGTCGTCTTACCTGACCACTGCGCAACTCTCGTACGGACCTCGCGGATCTTCATGATGAAACTAATTTCTCCCGTTCGTGGAATATGTTTGTTGGTGGTGGATGCAGAACGCCTGAGGTTAAGAGGAGGATGGCAAATGCCATCGCGTGAAGACTTCCTACCACTGCAAATAGAGTGCCATAGCCGGCTCCGTACGTGAGCAACTGGCCGGCGGCCAGATTGAAGATCGCGCCCCCCATGGCGCCCCCAAAACCGATCAAGTCCTGCGACCGAACCTACTGAGGCTCAGCGGGAAAACATCGGTGGGCAGCGTCATGATCAGTCCAGACCACGACTGCTGGCCGAAGAACGCAATGCTGAAGAGCAGCAAAGCAAAGCTCACGGAAACGTGCGGCACGAGGATCACAGCCGGCATCAGCGCGGCGCTCAGACCCAAAGGCAGCTTGCGCGAGAAGTTGAGAGAGTGGCCCCGCCGTAGCAATCGGCTCGAAAACCAGCCACCGGCAAAGCTGCCCAGACCGGAGGCGGCGTAGGGAATCCAGGCGAAGTAGCTGACCTGCTTGACATCAAAACCACGTGCATCGTAGAGATACTTCGGCAGCCAGAACAGGCAGAAGAACCATGCCGAGTCGCTCAGGAATTTGGCGCTCGACCAGGCCGAGAACCCGGCGTGAGGACAACAAGCGCAACCAGGGGATCCGCGCTGCCTCGGCAACCGGCGATGCCAGCGATGTAAGCTCCGCGGGTTGCCGGTAGACCACCAACCAGCAGGCCGCCCATATGAGCCGAGTGAAGCTGCGAAGAAGAAAATATAACGCCAGCTTCCGAGCAGCAGGATGAGCCCGATCAAGGGCGGGGCGAGCACGGAGCCGAGGGCGGTACCGGCGTTGATGATGCCCATCGCCGTGGCGCGTTCGGTCGCTGGCAGCCACTCCGCAATCACTCGTGTGGCCGCGGGGAAGGCCGCGCCCTCGCCCATGCCGAGCAGCAAGCGAGCCAGCACCAGCAGCGCCAGGCCATGCGCGAAGCCATGCAGCGCGCAGGCCACAGACCACCAAGCCATGCTGACGGCGAAACCCACCTTGGTGCCGATGGTGTCGAGAAATTTGCCGCCGCCAGCGTAGAGCAGGGCATACGTGGCCAGAAATGCGGCCTGCAGCAAGGCAAACTGCGCATTGGAGATCGGGATATTCCGTTGGATGGCGGAGATGGCGACCGGCAACGCCTGGCGGTCAAAATAACTGATGCCGATGGCCACCGTGACCAGGGCAACGAAGAACCATGGCTTGGAATCTGACCGCATGTTCTTCCTTTCCCCGAGTTCGTTCAGTCGGCCGGCCACGTCACCCGCAAAAGCGATAAGCCCATCCGTGGCAGTTGCACATCCAGTTTGATCTCTCCATTTTCCGGGGTAATCCAGCTGCGGAGAGTCGAGCAGCTGCAGTTGCCCAGCTGCTTGCAGCTTAGCATATTGCTCCGGGGTTGGATTTTGCGGCGAGCCCATCTCCTTCCAGACGGTGTAGGCATTGCTGTGATGATCATCGATGCGGTATTGCTGCAGCAACACGCGATGAACGGAGAGAGGAATGGATTTCATCGACACCACAATGGCAGCTCCGGGCGCGGCGACGTCATCATCATGATAATTCCAGATCAACACGGAAGCCTGTCGCCGTTCGGCGCCGGTGGCCAATGCGTCAATATCCGGCGTCTGCCGGACGCTGTGGGCGAGGATACTGTCCAGCGGGACGGCTCCACTGCTCATCGCCGCAACTCGATTGCCCCTGCATCAATCCAGCCATGCGAAAGAAGTTCAGCACCGGCTTGTCCACTCCATTGGTGGCCAGGGTGCGATAGCCGTCGAAATAGGGCTTGCCTTCAAACTCAAAAGCCCAGGTCAACATCGCCAGCAGGTTCACGTGCTGACGGTCCGCAAGCTCCAACAGACCCTTCATCGCGGCCGCTGTGTAACTGGGATAAAGCGGCCCGTTGCGATAAGCGTTCGGCGGATAAAGACGGGCGGAGCAAGCGGCACAGCCCTCCGGATCCGCTTCGCTCAAGATGATGGGGAGCTTTTGGAATTGCGGGAACTGGCGCACGATGGTAAAGCCATCCGCTGCATTGTTCAGTTCGTGGTCAAGGCCCATCTGCACATGACCGTCGACCACATTCGGTTTTCCCTTTACGTGGAAGGAAATAAAGTCGAGTGGGATGGGGCCCGCGGTCGCGTTGCTCTTGTTAGCGGCGCAGTGGGCGAGAAAAGCTCGCAGATACTCTGAGGACTTGCCCTGCGCACTGGGACCGGTGGTCGCAGGTCCACCAACGCGCGCTTTGGGGATTGCCTGGCGGACGCCCGCGACGCCGTAGTCGTAAAGCTTGATGTACTCATCCTGCGTTCCCTTCCAGTAGTACTGGAGGTCGGGCTCGTTCCAAACTTCCCAGTACCAGGTGGAAACCGTTTCCATGCCATACCGCTCGACCATGTGCGCGGCCACCTGGCGGGATAACTCCTGCCACCGCTTGTAATCTTTGGGAGGAAACGACCAGCCTTCTTCCCGTCCGGGCTTGAGCGGCCAGCCGATGTGGTAGGGATCCGGATGGGTCGAGAGCGCCTTGGGCATGAAGCCGAGCTCCACCATCGGACGCACATGTGCGGCTGCATACGCGTCAAAAATCTGATCGAGAAGAGTCCAACTGTAGACCGGGTTGCCGTCCGCGTCCTCGGTGTAGACGTTGGAAGAACTCCATTTGAGATCGGGCTTTCCGTCGCCGGTGGCGAGCAGGAAATGTGCGCGTATATAAACGGGAACCGGGCTCAAGTCGTGCAATTGCGTAAGCAGAGCCTTGCCGTTTTGTGTCGCCGTATAGCCTGACTCGTCGTAGCCAAACCAGTTGTAGATAGGAGTGAATTTACCTTCGGACTTTGCCAGATCAACGTCGATACGAACGGTCGTTTGCGCCCCGCAAAACAAGCTAAAGAGCAAAGGGCCGAACAAAAAGAGAGATCGACGGGTCACGGTTTCACCTCATTCCAGTGTTTCAGGCTAACTTAGGCCCGGCAGGATGGTAGTACCACTTGCCCGGCGATGTCAATCAGCCCTCCAAGGTCCTCTCGTTCTGAGCATATTCCAGCTTCTTTGGTGTTGACAGCGCAGTTTTATTGGTACTACCATCCGGGCCGATTCATTTTGCTGCAGTGCCCGGCAGTCTAGTTGGAACCACGCACACCTACCGGACCAGTTCAGTGAGGAGGCTGTGAATGCACACCAACAAACGGAAAGCGTGGCATTTTATTCTGCGAGTCATGGTTGCCTGCTGTTTGACGGGAGCAAGCTCGCTTCTGGCGCAGTTGCAGGCGGGACGTATCGAGGGTATTGTTTCTGACCCACAACATGCGGTTGTCACCGACGCAACGGTTACCGTAACAAACACAGGCACCAGTATCTCCGAGACGGTCAAGACGGATTCGTCCGGTAACTATACCGTGACCCCGCTCGATCCTGGAACCTACACGGTAACTGCCGGCGCTGCCGGATTTCAAACCACGGTGCGTACCGGAATCGAACTGTGGGTGGGACAATCCGCGGAGGTGGATCTCGGCCTGGTTATCGGAGCAACCGCTACCCGGGTGGAAGTCACTACCACTACGCCGATACTCAACACTGAATCCGGTAGCCTTGGCCAGGTCATCAGCAATACGCAGGTCGTCGATCTTCCGCTGAATGGCAGGGAATTCACTGAGCTTGCGCAACTGTCGCCGGGCGCCGTCTTCCTTGCCGCTACGGGCAACGTGCAGAACGTCCGGCCGGAAAACGTGAACGGGAACGTGATCAGCGGCATTAGCGGCCAGCAAACGGTGTTCCTGCTGGATGGCGCCGACGTCACGGAATATCACGAGGGGGGCACCTACATTCAAACCTCCATCGATGCTTTGCAGGAATTCAGCGTGGAGCAGAATTCCTATTCAGCTGAGTTCTCCGGCGGCGGGGGTACGTTCAACTCCACGACGAAATCCGGTACCAACAAGTTCCATGGGGACTTATTCGAGTTCCTGCGGAATGAAAAATTCGACGCTAGAAACTTCTTTGCCCTGCAACGAAACGAACTCAAACGGAACCAGTTTGGAGCCACCCTGGGTGGTCCGGTACTGGTGCCTAAAATCTACAATGGCAGAGATAAGACTTTCTTCTTTTTGAGCTACGAGGGGGAGAGACAGCTGCAAGGGAACGTCACGGTAACCCCGGTACCAACCCTTGCCCAACGAAACGGGAATTTCAGCAAGAACATTTACGACCCTCTGACGACTGCGGCCGGAAAACGCGAGCAATTCCCGGGCAACATTATTCCGCAAGCTAGATTTGCCCAGCCGGCAGTTTATTTTAATGAGCTCATTCCTCTTCCAAACTCCGGCTCAAACTACGTTTCTAACCCCGTGTCGGACTACCTGGACGACAAGGTGGTGATTCGCCTGGATCAAACGATCAATGCGAGTAACAAATTATTTGCCCGTTACAGTACAGATCGCAACCGGGAGACCGATTTTGCCGCGTTTCCTGCCCTTGGATCGAGCTACCTGCAGGGGCCGGCCACGAATATAGCGGGTGCGGTCACCACCACCTTTGGCGCCAACGTAGTGAACGAGATTCTGTTCAGCCACCTTGAAGGGAAGTATCGATCCACTGCCTACTTCCAGGGCCAAGGAGTGGCGATGAACGAGGCAGCCGGTATCGATCCTTCGACGCTGGCCGGTCTGCAGAACCCGGCGATCTCTACCTTTCCCATCTTCACGCTCTCCGGCTACCTGGGCACGGTCTTCACCGGGCAGGTGAATGATGGGCGGCCCAAGTCACAGAATCGGGCCATGTATGAACTGGCCGACAGCTTGACCTGGATCAAGGGAAAACATGTTCTGAAATTTGGAACCAGGATTACCCGCCGTTCCGCCGAGTTGATCGACTCGCGGACCTCAGACGGCTCCTTCACCTACTCCGGAATCATGACACAAAATCCAGCCTCCAGCTCCGGCACCGGGGACGCATTTGCTGACTGGCTGCTCGGTTACCCGGCGAGCGCATCACGCGGCAACTACGCGACGTACTGGGGCGGCATCGGAACTTACTGGCATTTCTATGCACAGGACGATTGGAAGGTCTCTGACACGCTGACGCTGAACCTGGGTTTGCGTTACGAGTATTCGCCCTGGATGACACCCTACCGCGGACAGGGCGCCGGCTTTGATCCTACTCTGGCTCAACCCATCATCGTCTCCAGCAGAACGGACCAGATTGACCTCAACGCTCAGCCCGACGCTCCGCTGGGCTACTCGCTATACCAGCAATATATTCAAACCACTCAGCAGGCTGGTCTCCCGCTGACTGTGACTAACAAAGATCGCACGCAATTTGCGCCCCGCTTCGGATTTGCGTGGCGGCCGTTTGGAGAAAAGACGGTGATCCGCGGTGGCTTTGGACAGTTCTTCCAGGTAGAAAGTACAAACATCCGGCTGAACTTCAACTTCCTGCCCTTCGCCCTGGTTGAAACCACTACGGCGCTTACCAACGTTGTTCCAACGCAGACCACGGCAAATTTCTTCCAGGGACAGGCCTTTGGCGCCGGGCTCTCGCCGTCAAAGTCGCCGGTCGCCTGGGAACCACTGCCGACCCACGCAAAAGTAGCTGTGGACCCACACTGGAGCCTCGGATTCCAGCGGCAACTCCCGGCGAAAATGGTTCTTGGAGTTGATTATGTGGGCACGGAAGGCTTGAACCTGCCGGGAACACTCAACATCAACGATCCTCCGGCAGGGCCAGGCAGCGTGCAGGCCCGGCGGCCGTACCCTAACTACGGGACGATTGCCTACAACAACCAGAGCACTCTTTCTACCTACAATTCATTGCAGGTGAAACTCGAGAAACAGGTCAGTAACGACTTCTGGTACATGTTGTCCTATACGTTCTCGAAGAGCATCACCAACATGGAAGTGCCGGCCATGGGCGGCAATGGCTTCTTCAATCGAGGTTTATCCGCATTTGATGTTCCGCAGAATTTCACCGTCAGCGGGGGCTACGCTTTGCCGTTTGGCAAGGGTAAACGCTTCCTGGGCTCAGCGAACCGCTTAACCGATGCGTTGGTTGGCGGTTGGCAATACCAAACGATTACCAACTTCCATAGCGGAGTACCCTATACCCCCACGGTGTCGCGCGATGTGGCCAACATCGGAGTCAGTGCGCAACACCCGAACCTGGTAGGCCGTGCATGCCGAAAAAGCGGCTCGTTGAAAAATTATTTCATCCTGACTGATTTCGCCGTGCCCGCTGCTTATAGTTTCGGCGATTCGGGCACCGATGTTTGCCGTGGCGGTGGTTTTCAAGAAGTGGATATGTCCCTGTTCAAGGACTTCCGCATCACCGAAGGTTCGAGGCTGCAATTCCGGGCAGAAGCCTTCAATCTTCCCAACTCCGCTTTTTTCAACATTCCCAGTACGACGACGATCGATACTTCGAACGGGGGCCAGGTAACCAGCACCAGCAATCAAAACAGACAGTTACAGTTCGCTTTGAAATATGTGTTCTAGCCGGAGCGTAGAGATGAGGACAATGAAGAGATCTCTGTGGGTTATGGTGGTGTTGGCCATTGCACCCTTGTGGGTAAGTGCGCAACAGTCGGTGTATCTCGATCCCTCGCAGCCAATGGACAAGCGGGTGGACGATCTGATCCAACGGCTCACGCCCGACGAGAAAACCTCTCTGCTCAGCACCACGGCGCCTGCGATCGATCGGCTGAAGATACCGGCCATGAACGGTTGGAACCAGAGCCTGCACGGGATTGTGTGGACCAAACCGACCACCATGTTTCCTGTGCCGATCAGCATGGCGGCCACGTGGGACCCGGCACTGGTCCATGACGTGGCGGCCGCAATCGCCGATGAAGGCAGGGCGATCTACAATTTTTGGCCCACCGTTTCGGGAAAGACAGAACTTGTTCGCGGGCAAGCGGTGACTGTCACCGCGGATGGAGCCAGAATCTCTCATAACGGATTGGTCTATCGTTCGCCTGTCATCAACATGGATCGCGATCCCCGTTGGGGCCGGATATGGGAGGCCTTCGGGGAAGATCCGCTGCTGGCATCGCGGACTACGGTTGCTTACGTGAAAGGCACGCAAGGGGACGACGCGAAGTATCTTAAGCTGGCGGCCACGCTTAAGCATTATGCCGTTTATAACGAGGAAAGAGATCGTGTCAGCACATCCACCGACCTGGTGAGCGAACGGATGCTGCGAGAGTATTACCTGCCTCAATTCAAAGCGGGTATCATGCTGGGCCAGGCGGCGTCGATTATGTCGTCGTACAACGGCATCAACGGCATGCCCAATGTAGAAAACAAGCTGCTGCTAACCACGATTCTGCGCGACGAGTGGAAGTTCGAGGGATTCGTTGTTCCTGATAGTGGCGCGGTGTTGAACCTGGTTACGGCGCACAGGAAATATCCGACGCCCGAGGAGGCGGCCGCGAAGACCATTCTGGCGGGCAGCGACCTCGATGATGGGGAGTATGCCCGGGCATTGCCGAAAGCGTTGGCCGAAGGGCTCCTGACTGAAAAGGAAATCGACCAGTCGCTGCGGCGGGTGTTGCGGGTGAGGTTCCGGTTGGGCGAGTTTGATCCGCCGGAGATGGTCCCGTACAGCAAAATCGGGCCGGATGTGATCGACTCGCCGGCGCACCGGCAACTCGCGCTGCGGACCGCGCAGGAATCGATCGTATTGCTGACTAACAAGAACAATTTCTTACCGCTGGATAAGAGCCGCATCAAGACGGTCGCTGTCATCGGACCCTTTGCAGATTTTGCTCAGACTGGGCCCAACTACACCGGGCAATATTCGAAGTTCGTGAAACCGCTGGAGGGCATTCGGCAGAAGGTGGGATCGGGAACCCAGGTTCTTTACGCTCGCGGCAGTGGGATCCTGGAATCCGACAATCCTGAACAAAGCATTGCCGAAGCAGTGGCGGCCGCAAAGAAGGCGGATGTCGCCATCCTTTTCGTGGGCATCAACCAGATGATCGAGCGGGAAGGCATCGATCGGGATTCGCTGAACCTACCTCCGCTGCAGTTGAAGCTGTTGCAAAGTGTTTTGGAGGCCAATCCGAAGACTGCGGTCGTGTTGCTCAATGGTGGACCCGTCTCACTCGCCCCGCCGCGCGTGGGAGGGGGAGGGCCTGGTCCGCGAACCATGGACATTCCCGCAGTCGTCGACATGTTCTGGGCTGGGGAGGAAGGCGGGACCGCGGTGGCCGACGTGCTTTTTGGCGACTATAACCCCGGCGGAAAATTACCGTATACCGTCTACGCGGGCGAGAGAGACCTGCCGCCGATGAATGAATACGACATCACCAAGGGCTTCACTTACATGTATTTCTCAGGCAAGCCGCAGTATGTGTTCGGCCACGGGCTGAGCTATACGACATTTGACTACAGCAATTTGCGGCTCTCGTCCAGGGAGATTGGGAGCGATGGGTTGGTTACTGTGCAGGTGGATGTAAAAAACAGCGGCCAGCGTGCCGGCGATGAAGTGGTTCAATTGTATGTTCACGATGGCGATACCAGCGTCAAGCGCCCGAAGGAACAGTTGGCGGGCTTTGAACGGATCCATTTGCACCCGGGGGAGCAGAAGACGGTCAGCTTTTCGCTGCCGGCGGAGCAACTCGCCTGGTGGGACAGTGACAAAGAGATGTTTGTCGTGAAGCCGGGGGAAGTGGATGCGCTGGTCGGGAGTTCTTCGGCGGATATCCGCCAGAAGGCGCAGTTCCAGATTACGACGGCCGGCCAGTGGCCACCGGGAGAGCTGACCACACGAGTATCCCTTGGCAACTAGCATTCATGGCCGGCGAATGTCAGCTGAGGGGGACACATCAGAGTCGCAAACGGGTTACATTGGATTATCGATTCGAGCTTCCATAGGTTTCATTTATGCACGCCAACTCTTCAGCCGGCGCGGACAAGGGCGATCTTACAGACTGGCTGATCCTGCGTTTTAAGCAGCTCATCAGCGAGGGGACGCTCACGCCGGGCTATAAGCTCCCCTCCGAGCGCGAACTTTCGCTTCACTTTGGTGTGAGCCGGACCTCTTTGCGTCCGGTGATGAAGATTCTGAAGATGATGGGAGTCATCTCGCAGCGCGTTGGGGACGGCACCTATCTCAACGGCGACGCCTCGGCGGTTCTCGCCGAACCGATGGAGTTCCTTTTCCTTTTGGACGAAACATCCTCCCAGGAGCTGGTCGAAACGCGCCTGATGGTCGAACCGACGCTTGCTGCCAAGGCGGCTGAACAGGCCTCCCGCGAGCAAATCCTGGTGTTACGGCAAACCATTGCTGAGATCGAGGCTGCCGGGACCGACCAGTTCAGGATCATCGAAGCCGATCTTCTGTTTCACCGCACCATTCTCGAAGGCTCGGGCAATCGGCTATGCGGCCGTCTCTTCCAGGTGATCCATCGTTCGATGATGAACATGATGATGTTGACCGCGCAGATGGTGGATCGTGACCATACTCTTGCGTTTCACCAGGCGATCTTCGAGGCGATCCAGCGGCGGGATGGGGCGGAGGCCGAGCGCCACATGCGCAACCACCTCATCGACGCCCGTGCGCTGTTGCTACAGGCCCGGCAGTCACAGGCCGATGAGCGCCTGCGTAGCAGTATTCGCAAGAATACTGCCAGGAAACGGATAAGCGTAAAGGCCCGCTAGGACGTTTCGACCTGTGTACCTTGAGCACAATGGGCACATTCCTGTTGAGATTCGTGGTATCCCACGTCTCGCGAAAAACGAGCGAGATATGGGGCACCCGGGGTTTTGTTGCCGGGGGAGGTGGGGGTCGAGAATAATTCCTGCCGCGCTTGGATCTTTTGCATCGTACAAAAGGTAATTTCAGGCCTCGATCGAGACGGTACTAAAGTGCTAAGCGAAGCTCGCGAAAACTTGAAGCGATCAGACGGTACGCTGTTGACCGGAATTCTGGTCGTCGCAGTCCTGTATTTCGCGCGCGAAGTCCTGGTTCCTCTGGCTCTCGCTGGATTGATCGCGTTTGTTCTGGCTCCTGCCGCTCTTCGCCTGGAACGATGGGGGATGAAGAGGACACCGGCCGCGCTGCTGGTTATTCTTTTTTCCCTGGCCGGAGTGGCTGTTTTGGGTTGGGTGCTGTTGGGACAAATCTACAGCCTGGCCATCGATTTCCCGCAATATCAGCAAAACGTGACAGACAAAGTCGAATCCATGCATCTGGATTCCGCGGGGAAACTGAGCACGACGATCGAGATGCTCAGCGGCCTGAATAAGCGAATCAAGAGCGGTAATACGGCTACCACTCCAATTACTCCGCTTATTGTTTTGCCCCCACGACGGACCGGCCATTCCCATGTCAGCCCTGATCCGATAGCGAACAAGCCTGTTCAACCAGTCTCGGTACGCATAGAACAGCCGGAAGAGTCGGTGCTCGATTTGGCCGGGAGAACAATGACCCCGCTGGTGCACCCTCTGACGACCACCTTCATTGTTGTGGTTTTCCTGGTCTTTATGCTGATCGGGCGGGACGATCTTCGGGACCGTGGCCTCAAACTCGCGGGCAGTGGTCGAATGCATCTGACGACGACCGCCATCAAAGACGCGACGGGCCGAGTGAGCCGCTATCTGCAAATGCAACTGATCGTGAATCTTTGCTATGGAGCAGTTGCTGGAATTGCACTTCGCTTGATCGGGGTTCCTCATCCACTGTTATGGGCGGTGTTGACCTGCGTGCTGCGCTTCGTCCCTTACGTTGGAATCATGGCAGCTGCAGCCGGGCCAATTCTACTGGCAGGGGCGGTCTCTCCCTACTGGGGCAAGATGGCCTGGACGGTGATGACGTTTGCTGCGATCGAGGTGGTTGCGGCAAATTTTGTGGAGCCGATGTTGTACGGTGCGTCGACGGGAATCTCTGCCATCGCGGTCCTGATAGCCGCCGTGTTCTGGACATTCTTGTGGGGACTGCCGGGTCTGCTTCTTTCCACCCCACTTACGGTGTGCCTGATCGTTATTGGTCGCCAGGTGCCGCGCTTGAGTTATCTGGAAGTGTTGTTTGGAGAGAGAACCGGTCTGCCTCCATCGGAGCATTTCTATCAGCGTATGCTGGCTGCGAACACCAGGGACGCGAGAGCGTTGGTCGAATCCACATTAAAGACAAGGCCGAGAGCGGAGGTCTACGATACCGTGCTGGTTCCCGCGCTGGCCATGATTGAAGAGGCGCGGCATTCCGAGGAAATGACAACGGCTCGTGCGGAAGAGGTATTGCAGAGCGTTGAGGAGTTGGTAGAAGAATTGACCATTTCCACGACAGGTTCGTTGCAGCAATCCGCGCCTGCGAAGCTAGTGATGTGCATTCCAGCCAGGGACTTTGCAGACGAGATAGCCTGCCAGTTGGCGGATCATGTGCTTTCAGACACCGCATCGGTGCGGATCGTTCCTGCAGATTCCTCCATCACGAATATCCAGGAATTGGCAAGCCGGCTTCATCCGGAGGTGATGTGTGTGGTCGGCATTCCACCCCGCGCGGTTCGCCACATAAGAATGCGATGTCACCAGATCAGGGCTCGCTTCCCGGAAGCTGTCGTGGTCGCTTGCGCGCTTAGTGACGAAAACGATCTCTCCAGCCTGCGCAGCCGCGTCCCCGCAGAAGATGCGCAACATGTCGTTTGTTCCTTGCAGCTGATGAGGGACTATTTGGTGTCGCTCTTGCAACCGGCCGCCGTGCCCCTGGAATCGATGCAAGAAACAGAGGCCGCGACCGAGACAGCGAGTGAACTGAAAGAAGAATCTGACGAGCTGCGGCAGGCAGATGCGTTCGATGGACCGGTGGAGGGGATGTTCAACCGTCTGGCTGTTAATCTCGCGCGATCGCTCGACGCCCCGATCGCGTTGATCACTGCAGCAGGCGGTCAGAAGTGTTTTTGGGAAGCACAATGCGGCCTGCCGGAGGACACCCTCTCGAGTCCCGGGACAGAACGGGGCCGTTCCATCTGCGACGCGACAACGTTCTCCGATTCGATTGTTGTTATCGCCGATATTGCGGTAGAAGAGCAGTTCGCGGCAGATCCCTTTATTAAAGACCACGGAATACGGTTTTATGCCGGGTCCCCGCTCAAGACTCATGACGGTAAGGTGATTGGTTCGGTGTGTGTACTGGACACGCGACCTCGACAAATCACCGAAAAGCAGAAGGAAACCCTGGTGTCCGTTGCGGAATCAGTGATGATGGCAATTGAGCTGAGTGAGCCGATGCATACCGACACACTCACGGCTGCGGAAGAAGTTTCACTGAATTGAAGGCGGGTTCAACGCTGCTTAGCTGGTGATTTTCGCCTGCTCGGTAACCATCACTGTACGGGGCATGCCCCGATTTTTCAGCAGAATGGATTCGATTCGATTCTCTTCATCCAAGGCGTCCACCATGACCAGCAATCCCTTCGCTCCGACCTGGTGATGCAGCAGCTTGATGGTTGCTTCCGCAATCCCCAGCCCGCGCAGAGTATCGGTGAGATCGATTTCAGTGAACGGCGGCTGCTCCTGATTGGCTGCGGCTGCATCCGGAAGGCTGGATAACCCCGGCCCCTGGTGGCTATGCACGTCATGCTTGATGCTATGCCGAACCCTCCAGAGGCGGCTATGTTTTCCCTGGAGATCGCTGGGGAGGTGCTTCGCACCCGGATCCGGCGAATGTGCCGATTCGCACTCGTCTGACAAAGCGACACCGATCTGATTCGCGCGGACTCCAGCCAGTTTTAGATCGGCGATTGCATCACGGGCGGATACCTCGTCTAAAAACACGGCTGCGACCAGGTGAGAAGACGACGTTCCGACGGCGTGCCCTTGGTGATCCCACATATGTGTCCTCCACGTAACGGGAATAGCGCGCGCGGGTCTTCTAGCTTTCCTCCGCTTGCGCGGCGAATCTGTGCAACTGTTCGCGGGTAAAGCCTTCGTGGAAAAGGAACAAAACGGCATCGTGGAATCGCTTCTCTTTGTTCCTTCTCTCGTTGGCGGCGAAGTAGTCCGCAACATACTTTTTTGTTCTAACCTTGCCACTCCCTCGAGTTCTTAACCTGTGCTGCGGGGAGAAAGACAGGTTCTCCTCGCTCGTTTCTGCATCGATCGTGCCATCGATCTCACGATCCAGATCCGCGCGTTCCTTACCGGCAAATAGGAGAGAGAACGCCGCGCAAAAAAATCTGTCGGCAGGCGAGAGGCCGTCGGTCTTTTTCAACTCAGCGACGCAACTCCTGATCCACTCCTGATACTCTCGCTGGTTGTTTGGGGCGGCGTCCTTCGCGATCTCCACTCGACGGGGCTCAGCGGCCTCTAGAATCCGACTGGTTGCGTTAGCCATAAAATCCTCCCGAAACAGTTGCCAGCGAAAAGAGCCGGGGGCCTATTCTTGTCCGAAAATTCAGCGTCGCTGGTGGAAACTCCCAACCTGAGATTCTTAAATCGGTGGGCGCATCGAGGAATGCTTCGCGCTGGCACTGTTTGGGCTTATGGGAGCATTACCGCTATTCCTGCCGGTGGCTCTGGCTGGCGATACCATGCCTGCATTGAGCGCCCACTGTCCGGCAGCCTAAGCGCTCACCCCAAACATTGTCAAGGCAGGCCGTGTCCATGTGGGTTCACTTTGCCCTGCATTGCGAATCCTGCTGGCCGGGTGTAGCATTGCCCGCTTCAGAAACAACAACTTAGAAACCTATGAAAGAGAAGGTAAATCCATGCTAGGAGAACAAATCGGAGAATCCAAGGGCAAGAGGTTAGTCAGGCGGATCCTTTCCGTCGAGCCCGCTACGGCGGAGGTCAGTTTTGAAGACAGCGGCCACATGCTGGGCGTTTCCACCACCGGCACGGGTACATATACGTCGGTAGTCCGGGCGGATGGCTCCATCTTTGGCCAGGGCCAGGGACTCATCGTGACTACCGAGGGAGAAGGCATTACCTGGACGGGAACCGGCGTAGGACATTTCGGCGCGGCTGGCGCGGTGAGCTACCGCGGCATGTTGTTTTTTCGCACCACGTCGCAAAAGCTTGCCCGTCTCAACAATGCTTGTGGGGCTTTCGAATACGAGGTGGCTGGCGACGGGGCGACCGTCTCAAAGATCTGGGAGTGGAAGTAGGGCCGGGGTGTGAATGATGCAAATGATTCTTGGTGGTGACCCAGGTCTCGCTCGTGAGACCTGGGTTCCTTGAGGTTTGAGGTAGGGGTTAGGTTTCCGCGTGGGAACTCCAAAATTTGGGAAGCCCGAAGGGCGCACCGCAGATCCCTCCACTACGCTACGCTCCGGTCGGGATGACAATTCACCTTGGAAACTATAGTTAGCGCTCCCAAACAAAATTGTCATCCCGACCGGAGCGTAGCGTAGTGGAGGGATCTGCGGTGCGCCCTTCGGGCTTGCCAAATTCTGGAGTTCTTACGCAGACTCTAAAGCCCATCTCTACGACGTGGAACCGTTCTTCGGCTGGACTTAAGTCCAGCTCCCCCTGCTGAAGCAGGGGGCTCCTAGCAAATTCGGATGCTCACAACTTGACTGTTACTGTCTTCACTTCCGTGTATTGCTGCAATCCGTACTCGCCCAGTTCGCGTCCGATTCCTGATTGCTTGAAGCCGCCGAACGGCGCCCGCGTGTCCAGCACGTGGTAGCAATTCACCCACACGGTACCTGCGCGCACCGCATTGGCTACCGCGTGCGCCTTCTTGATGTCGCGGGTCCAAACACCCGCTGCTAGCCCATAGCTGGTGCGGTTTGCCCGTTCGACTACCTCATCTACATCCTTGAAGGGAATCACGCTCATGACTGGTCCGAAGATCTCTTCCCGGGCAATTTGCATCTCGTCTCGAACGTCTGAGAAAACGGTCGGCTGGATGAAGTAACCGCGATCTCCAACCCGCTCGCCACCACAGGCCAGCGTTGCCCCGTCGCGCTGCCCGGATTCGATGTAACCCATCACACTGTCGAACTGCGATTGACTTACCTGCGGACCCTGGTCCGTCCGCGGATCAAGCGGATCTCCAACTCTGCGTTTTCGCGCCCTGGCCACGCTCTTTTCTACGAAGGCATCGTAGATCTTTTCTTCTACGAAAACTCTCGATCCGGCGCAACAGGATTGACCCTGGTTGACGAACAGGCCCATGTGCGCGCCTTCTACCGCTTCATCCAGATCTGTGTCTTCAAAGATGATGTTGGGACTCTTGCCGCCGAGTTCAAGCGTGATGCGCTTGAGATTCGACTGCGCGGCGGCCTCCATGATCAGACGGCCGACCTCGGTGGACCCGGTGAATGCCACCTTGTCTATATCCATGTGACGGGCGATGGCTGCGCCCGCTGTGGGGCCAAACCCAGGCAACAGGTTCACAACGCCTTCCGGGAAACCGGCTTCGAGGATCAGCTCCCCTATGCGCAGCGCGGAAAGCGGCGTTTGCTCGGCCGGCTTCATCACCACCGTATTGCCGGTCGCCAGCGCCGGCGCGAGCTTCCACGCCTGCATCAACATGGGGTAGTTCCAGGGAATAATCTGCCCCACGACGCCAATCGGCTCGTGGCGGGTGTAGCAGAAGAAGTCGCCGTCAATCGGGATTGTCTTCCCCTGAACCTTGTCTGCCCAGCCGGCGAAGTAGCGATAGCAGGCAATGGTCTTGGCGACATCTACGGCCTTCGCCACGTGGAGTGGCTTGCCGTTGTCTAATGTTTCCAGCCGCGCGAGCGTCTCGCTATCCTTTTCGATCAGGTCAGCAAGGCGGTGAAGTAGGCGCCCCCGCTCCGAGGCACGCATCTTTTTCCATGGTCCTTGTTCGAAGGCCACCCGCGCGGCTTTAACTGCCTTGTCAACGTCGGCCTTATCGGCCTCGGCGACCTGGCAGATCTCCTCACCCGTTGAGGGATTGATGGTCGCAAAGGTCCTGCCCGATTCGCTTGGGACCCAGCGGTTGTTGATCAGAAGGTTTGTCGCCGTAGGAGCAATGTTTGTTTCTGCAGGCGTTGGCAGAGTAGAAATCATAACTCGCGACTCCTCGTCATGAGACTGGTTGCAGGCTCGCAATCTCTTTAAGTCTCTCCGACACCAGCGCAGTTTCCTTCTGTGCGCAAATGTGAGCCAACCAATTCCGGTAAATGCCGGCAGCGCTCGATTGCCAGGTATTCTCGATCTGCCGATTTTGCAGGACAGCCGCTATCTCCGGCAATAACGCCTCACTTCTTGCGGAGACTACTTTCTTTTCCAGCGCCATCAATTCTTCGACCGTCGCATCATCGAAATAGCTCTGCGGCATCAACGGGTACCTGGGCGCGTCGCCCTTGATGTAGCGGCCAATATCCCGGCGATATTCGCGGAGAAGCGTGTCGGAATCGTACTCCGGATGCCCCTGGAAGAAGACGAAGAGCTTTTTCTGCTGCTTGATGAAGGTGTCGACCCCCGCTTCGCCGGATCTTGTCAGCACTTTATATCCGCAGTCTGTCAACTGGTCTTCGGGCACGCCGTTCCATCGCGAATGCGGAAGCCTAAAACTCGAGGGTGCTCCAGCGGTCAATGGATGATCGGACATATGTGCACATTCGAAGATGCCGAAGAGCTTGTCCTTTCTTTTGACCCGAGTGATACCGTCCATGTGGAGAATCGCGGCGTGGGCAGCGAGGCACGACCAAACGGTGGCATGGGAATTCTCCTCGGCCCAGGCGAGCACTTTGCTAAAACTCTCCCAATAGGGCTCATCTCTCAAGTTTGCCGAAAGAGGCTCCCGGCCGGTGACGATGAGTCCATCGAGCTGCCCGTCCCACAGATCGTCGATGTTGGAGTAGAGGCCACTGATGTGGGCAGCGGTCAACCCGTTACGGGGAACGCCCGGCAGCGTGTAAAAAGACATCTTGATCGGGACGCCATCCGATGCCAGATTAAGCAGCGAAATAAACTGGCGTTCTGTCGCCTTCAGCGCCTCGTCGGACATGTTGTTGATCAGTCCGATCGTGATGTACCCCGTGGATCGGCTATGGCCGAGGTCTTTGTCAAAGAAAACGGGCATCAGATTCTCCCTTCGTTGTTACCAGGGTGGTGGTTGCGTCGAGTGCCTGCTTCAAATCGTCAAGGATGTCGTCGATGTGCTCGATCCCGATGCTGAGGCGGATCATCTCCGGTACGACGCCTGCGTTGCGTTGCTCTTCGGGGACATCTGGCGATGAGTGGTCGACGCCGGGTGGCAGGACAACGACTTGGCGTCGCCCAGATTGACCAACCGCTTGACTAGCTTGAGTGCGTCATAGAACTTGACGGCCGCGTCGTAGCCGCCCTTGATGCCAACCGCCATCAGTGAGCAGGCGCGATTGCCGAGATATTTATTTGCCAGCTCATGGTAGGGGCTCTCGGGAAAACCGACGTAGGTGATCCAAGCGATCCTGTCGTCATTACGTAGAAACTCAGCTACCTTTCGCCCATTCTCTACGTGACGCTCGACACGCAAGGCCACCGTTTCAACGCCCTGCAGCAAGAGAAACGCGCTCAAGGGCGATAAGACTGCTCCCGTCGTCCGCGCATAGCGGCTGCGGCAGCGTCCGAGAAATGCGCCTTTACCAAAATGATCGGTGTAGACGAGGCCATGATAGGACGCATCTGGCTGGTTGAATGCGGGGAACTTGTCCGCATGCTCCTTCCAGTCGAAATTGCCGCTATCCACAATCGCCCCGCCGAGCGTGGTGCCATGACCGCCCAAAAACTTGGTAAGAGAATGGACGACGATATCGGCGCCATGTTCGATCGGCCGCAGCAGGATGGGTGTGGCGACGGTGTTGTCGACGATCAGTGGCACGCCATGACGGTGGGCGACCCGGGCCAGGCCCTCGATGTCACAGACATTGCCTGCCGGGTTGCCGACGCTTTCACAGAACACTGCCCGCGTGTTCTCATCGATCATCTTTTCGACCGACTCGGGACGATCGCTCTCGGCGAATCGGACACCGACTCCCTGGCTGGGCAAAAGATGAGCGAAGAGGGTGTGGGTGGTGCCGTAGAGCTGCGGCGTGGAGACCATGTTGCATCCGAGCTCAGTTACATTTTGCACCGCGTAAGTCACGGCTGCCTGGCCGCTGGCGACGCAAAGGGCATCCCGGCCTCCCTCGAGCGCGGCGATGCGCCGCTCCAGAACCGCGGTGGTAGGGTTGCTGATGCGGGTGTAGCGAAAGCCTTCGGCCTCAAGGTTGAACAGTGCTGCGGCGTGGTCGGCGCTATCAAATTCAAAGGCGACTGTCTGGTAGATCGGAACCGCGACGGCCTTGGTTGTCGGATCGGTTTCGTAACCGCTGTGGATAGCAATCGTTTCCCGTTTCATCTGTTCACCTGTCCCTGGCCAGTTGCCGCGTACTGTTCCTCATCTGCTAACGAGGTGGTGGCCGCTGGTGCGACCAGGCGATTCATTTCGCTCACCACCCAGTGAATATCCTGTTCGGTAGTCCTGAAGCTGGTAATGCAGGCGCGCACCACCGGGGTATCGCCGACCCGCGCCTCTGACATCCACGCGATCTGGCGCTGGTGCAGAGCGGCCAGGAACTCGGTGGGAGCAAGACCTTCGCGGGTGAAGCAGACCAGCGGGAGCGGGGTCGAGTTGACGATGCGCCAGCCGGAAGCTCTCAGCGCCTCGCGGAGCACGTGGCCCATGCGTGTCTGGTGCTCGATCATCTCGATATAGCCCGATTCACCCTGCTGCGCGAGGGCCATAAACAGCTTGAGGCCGATGAAGCGCCTCGACCACTGCGCGGATGTCGTAAAGGGGTCGAAGACCGGCCCAACCTTTTTCCCGGGCATGTAAGAGACGTCTGCGCGGAAGGCCTCGGCGACCGTATCAGCATGACGGCAAAAGAACATTCCGCATCCCATGGAAACGGATAGCCACTTATGCGCGTCGCAAGTGATGGAGTCCGCGTCTTCGATGCCGGCCAAATGATGCTTGAGCGTGGGAGCGAGGATGGCACTGCCGCCCCAGGCAGCATCGACGTGAAACCATAGGCCGGCGTTGAGGCAAAATTGCCCGAGTTCGGGCAACGGATCGATCACGCCCGCTGCGGTTGTTCCGGCTGTGCCTATGACCATGAAGGGCGCGAAGCCGTTCCTGCGATCCTCTGCTACTTGTCGTTTCAGAGCCGAGACGCTCATTTTCAAATCGCGGCCTGTGGGTATGATTCGCAGCGCGCGGCGTCCGAGCCCAGTCATGTGGGCGATCTTGTTGTACCCGTTGTGGGCCTCTGCGGTCAGATAGATCGAAGGCATGGCGTCGAGGCGCCGGAGACCGTGTTCGCCATAGTCAGGGAATGCGCGGGTTAACGCGACCACCACCGCGGAAAGGTTTGCCTCGGTTCCTCCGCTGGTAAAGGTCGCCACAGAAGTAGGCGGGAGGCCGAACTTTGCCGCCAACCAACCGAGCGTGTGCCGCTCGATTTCATTCGCCGCCGGCGACGTGCGCCAGTTCGCCAACTGGGAGTTATACATGGCGACCAGGGTGTCAGCCACCACCGAGGCAAGCGTCACGCTTGGATTAAACAGGCCGAAGTAATGAGGGTGCGTGACCTGGACCTGCCAGGTACGCAACATCTTTTCTACATCGGCAATCACTTCCTCAAGGGGGAGGGTGTGATTAAAGTCGTAACGAGACGCGAGGTAGCTTCGAATTTCTTCCGCAGTCACCCTGGGCAGGATGGGGCCGTTCGCAATGTCGGACTGCAGCTGCGTGAAATCAGACCGAATTTCATCGATGAACATCTAGAGCTTCTCCCCCCACCCAAACGCAAACTACGAGACCTAAATGCGAACGCGACCCGTTTGAATGCGGTCATAGAGTTCCTGGTCGAGGCGGGTGAATACTCCCGATTCCAGGTCGTCAAAATAGACCGCATCGTTACTCGCAACCGGATCGAATCCCTGGCGAACCAGGTCGGTTTTTGAATACTTGAAGGTGCCTGTCAGGTCCATGTCTTTTCGAATGCGTAGAAATAAAGGCCGAGCATAGGGGGGGAGATGGCTCATCAGATGCCGGCGGAATAATGTCAGGTCCAATTCGTCTTCAGTAACCAGCGTGGCCATACCGGCGCGGCCTTCGGTCGCGGGGATGGACACACCGTAAACATTTGCGTGCTTAATTCCGGGGAACGCGCAGATCGCCTCTGCGACCTCGCAGGTGGCGACGTTTTCGCCTTTCCAGCGGAAGGTGTCGCCAATGCGATCAACGAAGTAGAAATAACCCTGCTCGTCCTTGCGCATCAGGTCGCCGGTGCGAATCCAGGCGTCTCCCGGTTCAAAAACGTTGCGCAGGATCTTGCGATTCGAGGCCTCCTGGTTGGTGTAACCCTCGAATCGGCTGCCGATGCCCGAGGGATCTTCCACCAATTTACCGACGGCTTCGCCCGGCTGGTTGGCAGCGCAACGGGTGCAGAAGCCCTGTTCGTTGCGTACGGGCTCGCCCTTCTCGACATCGAACACCAGCAGGGCGGGTGAGAAGCGGTGCGCCAGGTACGCCGGAATGTGGCCAATGGCTCCGCGCTTGCCCTGAACGTTGAACAGCGAGACGCCACCCTCTGTGGAGGCATAAAATTCAAAAATTTGCGGAATGGAAAAACGGTCTTTGAACCGGTCCCACACTTCGGGCGCCAGTCCGTTGCCACAGGCCATCCTTATACGATGACGCGACTCGTTCGCCGACGGCGGGGCGTGGAGCAGGTAGCGGCAAAGTTCCCCAATGTATTGGAAGAGGGTGCAGTCCCAGTGCACGATATCGTTCCAGAACTGGCTGGCGGAAAACTTTTCCCGGATGACGACGGTGCCGCCGGCGATCAGAATTGCGCCCGGCACCTGCACCCCGCCAACGCTGTGATACATGGGTAAGCAGTTATACATCCGGTCGGTTGACTGTACACCCATCATGCCGGCAAACCAATGGCCCCATTGCATGACGCGAGCATGGCTGATGTTGGCGGCCTTGGGGAGCCCGGTCGTGCCGGAGGTATAGATGTAGAGTGCGCGATCTTCGATGGTAGGCGGACGCTGCTCGTCCTGGCTGAGTGCTTCGCCGGAATATTGCTCAATCTCGAGATCGATACGGCGGTCGGAAGCGTGCTCGCTGCCATGAAGCCAAATCATCGGAGGCTGCGGCAGATGCGGCAGGGTCGCGGCCAACTGGCCGGTGAACTCCGCGGCGACGATGAGATGTTTGGGCGACGCGACGCGGATGCAGTGGGCGAGCGATGGCCCGGGCAGATTGGTATTGAGCAGGGAAACGACGCCACCGACGCTGGTGATCCCAAGCCATACGGCGAGGTATTCCGGACGGTTGGTCATCAGCAGGCCGACGACTTCGCCTTTAGCGATACCCTCGGCGAGTGCCCATCGGGCATATTGATTGATTCGCTCGGTGAGCCCGCGATAGGTAAAGCGTTCGCGCTCGGATTCGAGCGCCGGCTTGTCTTCGTATTGCTCGGCGAGCTCCGCCATTACTGTGGGTAGAATGCGATCGCGATTTCGCGGGATGGACGCAGTCAGATCAAGTGCGCGTAACCAGGCCTTGCCTGGCGAAGCGTTGGTTTGGACGGGCGCAATTGTCTGAAGTTCCATCAAGCCGTGTTACCCGCATCGACCGTAACTACGGTCCCAGTAATGTTCTTTGCTCGATCGCTGAGCAGGAATTCAACTGCATTCGCCACGTCCTCGACCTCGACCAACCGCTTCAACGCGCTACGGCGTACGATCTGGTCACGGTGCTCTGGTGTGAGCGTTCGCGTCATTTCGGTATCAACAAAGCCGGGAGCGATTGCGTTGACATTTACGCCCAGACGCCCCACCTCTCTGGCAAGCGATCGCGTGAAGCCGATGAGCGAGGCCTTGGTGGCGCTGTACACCGACAGCCCTTTGTAGCCGGTGAAGGCCACAACGGAAGATATATTGACGATGCGGCCGCCGCCATCTGCCATCATGGTGCGTACAACGGCTTTCGTCATCACCATCGGTGAGAGCGTGTTCAACCGTAGGACCTGCTCCATTTGAGAAACCTGCATCATTGCGAGAGAACCTTCGACACTCACCCCGGCGTTATTCACCAGCCCGTAGATTGGTCCAAGCTCTTTTCGCAACTTCTTCACCAGGTCTGCGATTCCGTCGATCTCCGCCAGATCGAAGGGGGCAAAATGGAAGGAGTCCGGATGACCGCTCTTCTCAATGGCAGCCGTGAGTTCAGCACTTTCCTTCCGTGCAATCGCAATCGCACGAAAGCCGGCATCGGCCAGTTTGCAAGCGATCCCGAGTCCCAATCCACGGCTTCCGCCAGTTACGATGACATTACGCATGGTGACGAATGAGCTTTCCAGTCTCCGCGATCGCCAATGCAGGCACGAAATTGATGGTGGCCGGGACCTTGTGAGAGGGGAGTTCCTCACGGCAGAACTGCAGGATGTCCAGCCGTGTCTGCCGGTCGTCCTTGTTCTCGTTGTTGGGCCCAGTGTTCAACACGACATCCGCAACTACCAGAGCACCGGTGATGGGATTTTTCCTTGTCCGGACCAGCGACATACGAACCCTTGGATGGCGGTTGATGACCGCTTCTACTTCCTCAGGATGGACCTTCAGGCCTCCGACATTGATGACCCCATCGCGCCGGCCGACGAAATAGTAGCGATCCCCGCGGAGTTCGAGCGCATCGCCTGTATCCACAAAGCCTTGCGCATCCTTGATTGGGCGGCTGTCTTCACCCAGGTAGCGAAACGCAGTGCGCTCTGAGCGGATGCGCAGGGAGCCATTCTCGACCTTCATCTCAACCCTGGGAGTGTGCTCGATTACGCTTGCTGGAAAGCCCATGGTGCGGTCGCTCACGTCGAACGCGACGCCGGCCTCGGTGGACGCGAAAGCATGGGAGATGCGCGCTTGCGGATAGACGGTTCCGAGATGGTTCAGGATTGCCTGGTCGGCGATTTCCCCCGACAAGCGGATATATTCCGGTGCGATCAGATGTGCGTCGGACGACATCAGCGCCTGCCGCCAATGCGAAGGCGTACCGGAAATATGAGTGACTCCGTGGGCACCGACGCGAGCCAGGAAATCTGCAGTGGATTCGTGCGCGCTCGAGAAGAGCAGTGAGCTGCCGGTCAGGATCGCTCGCAGGAAGATCTGCAAACCTCCATAACGGCGAATGTCGTAGAACGTACTCCAGATCACATGGTTTGGCTCGGGCCGGCCGCTTTCCGCAGCTCCAGCGAGACTCGCCAGGGTGTGGAGGACGAGTTTTGGCACCCCGGTCGTACCAGATGTCAGGAGAATCCACTCCGTCTCATAGCGCGTGGCCGGCGCACGGTCTCCGGGAAGGATTTTCCCATCGCAATGGATGAAGGATGTCACTTCTGGAACCGCTGTTCGAATTGCGGGGTTGTCAGAAACGACGGCATCCGCTTCCGCGGACTTAGCGACGGAGGCCAGATACTCCAAGGGCAAGTCGGGGGGGCACAAACTGATACGACGGGCTACCCCGTCCAGTTCAAGGATCGCGGCAGCAGCAGCGAGTTGGTCTGTGGTCGCGATCAGAACAGACTGGCCGGACAGCTCATCGCAACGGCCGCCGAGTGCAGAACCAACGTACAAGTCGCGCAGCGCGAAGCTCGACTCGGCCCCAAAGAACGTGGGGTCGCATGCGTCGACCGTGTTGCCGAGCGCGTCCCAGAGCGACGCTGCGCTATTTTGCAACATTCTCATAAAGGTTGACAAAATCACCAAAGGTAACTGGAAACTGCGCGTCTTCCGATGCCGTGAAGGGGTCGGTGCCCAGCGAATCTTCAAGCCGGGTTACAAGGATCGCAAAAGATAACGAATCGAGGCCTGAGTTCAGAAGCTCCAGGTTGTCAGTAAGTGGAGCGAGTCGCTTGTCTTGTTCATGAGCGACTCTCTTGAATTGAGCTATGATTTCCGATCGAACATTCATCGTGGAATGCTTACCTTCCTGAAGCGGGCTCTAAACGGGCAAGCACCGGTCTCGCGGCTCGCGGGCTCTGGCTCATGACCTAAATATGCGGCTGCCCACTCACCGGCGTTAATTGTTGGGGGGCACTCTAAACTTGCCGGGACGGCTTGCGAAGGCATATTGTGCACTTTCGACGACCTCAAGGATAGCCTTATCTTTCCCGTCCACGAAATTAAGGGGAGATGTATGGTGTTCGGCTTGGCCAACCTGCGGCTTATTGGCACCGGGGGATTTATACCCGGTGCCGTTAACCGCCGTATTCGCGCGCCGACCGAGGAAATGCGTCTTTTCGAGCCGGAGGTCTCAACCGGCAAAACGCGAGCTGCGGAGCCGCTTTCGCGGTGCAACTCGGTGTACCGGTTCGCCCCAGGTATCTCGAAGTAGTTGGCCCGCTCCCGCGATTCTTCCGCGGGAGAATACTGATCGTGCACTTACTTTGCCTCGGCGCTGCCGTTGATTACCAGGATCAAATTGCGAAGCAGGGTAACCCCTTCAAAAATGTCTGTCCCTGGCTCGGGTGGATTGACCGCGGTCTCGGCCTCAAGTGCCTGCAGCAAACCTTCTGAATGAGCAATGTCGCACACGCCGTGAACGTCGGTGTATTCAAGATCAGTAGAACCCTGTGCTACCGCAAGGTCCGCTAAGTAGGACATGAATCGTTGAATGTAGCTTTCAAAGAAGCCCATGGTGAGGACATTCTGCACGCCCGACATGTGGCCCAGGAACAAACGAACCTTGGTCAAATCCTCGCGAACTGCCATGGCGTCTTCATGGGTAGGGAAAGCATGTGCGGCAATTGCAAACCGACGTAGCATTTCGGGATGGCAATCGCGTATTTCTTCCCTCAGGTTATCGATCAATGTGGGACGTGCATCTTCTGTCTGGACTGAAAGATAGGCGGCCGTCATCCAATAGATGAAATTGCCTTCAAGGACCGCAGTGTATCTGGCGATGATGCCGCGGCGCTGTTCGGAGGTAAGGTTCTTAGGATCTGGAAGCGACCCAATCAGATCGTCAATCTCGCTATCAATCCGGGGCTTAATGGATGCTAGGTCCTGTAGTGGGGGGGCGACGAGCGAAGTAGTCATAGTTATCCTCTTGATTCGAAAGTGGAGTGGAGGATCCGAAGATCAGTGTGCGCAAGTAACTGGTGGTCGATTCGCCAGCGAGAATAGTCCCAGCGTTGGCGAATAAAACCGACGACTTTGAAGCGTTTCTAAGGACAGTCCTCCCCTGCTAGAGATGTGGTTTAACAGTCAGCTGGGGGAAGAGACCTAGCTTTACAACACCAGGAGAATAACTAAAATAGCAACCAATGTTCGTCGACTTGCGCAAGCCGACGAGGTTAACTGGAAACAAAGCAAAAAAAATGCGCTACAGCAAACAACCTACGGTCTTTAAAGCGCATCCTGTTCTGGGGTTAGTCAAGAGTACATTTGATTCCCTTTAAGAGAAGAAAAATCTGGTAATTGCTTACTAGAGTTTGCCTTAACGTTACCGGACTGGCCGAAGGTTATCGACTAGTCTCCAAGCGAAACTTGGACCGCGACTGGCGTACCTGCGGCCAGGGGATTTATGTCCTGGACCTGAAAACTGTGCTCTCCCAGGAGCGTTGCCTCAGCAGCGGTCTGGGGGAAATATTCGCCTAGCCAGGTTTCAACCTGCTGTCGAACCGACGCACGTCCGGCTCGATTTGCAAAAGAGTGATCGGTGTCTTCGATGGTGTGGATGGTAACTTGATTGCTACTAACCGCAAACGAGAGGATATATGCGAGGTAATCAAAGTTGGCAGCTCTTACCTTGTTACTGCCCAGAGCGGCCGGTTCAGGCGACTTGATAATCAGGATCGGCAAACCGCTCGATACGACCTTTTTCCATCGGGAGACGAAACCATGATTTGCGTTAGCCGGCAACGCATCTTTACGAAATGCGCCCGGGACCTCCCTGATCCGATCGTAGGTAGCGCGAATAAGGGCTCCAATCTTGCTTCGCCGGGCCCAATGCACCAACTCGGGACTCAGTTTCGACGTGAGCGCCTTCGGCAAATTGAAGTAGGGATCGAGGAGAATGAGACCTTTGCACTCTTTGCACTCCGAAGCTGCATAGATTGCGGTGGTCGCTCCCGCGCAATGACCAAACACCACGGCTCCGGAGAGGCCAAAGCTATTCACCAGTTCTTTGGTTTTTGCACAGGTTACCGACGAGTAGCCCCCGTCATTGATAAATCGCAGAAGATCGTTGGGTATGACTCCGTAGCTATCGCCAAGTCCGGGCAAATCGACGCGATAGGTCGGGTAACCACTCTCCGCAAATGAGTCGGCCCAGTAGACGCCGGAATCGGCGTTTGCCGATCTGGGGTGGAACAAAGCATTCAGAAACATCAGTCCAATGCTCTTGTTCGCGTCGCTTGTTTCCGTTCCTCTTCTGCTGGTGACCCTGTGGAAGGTACCGCGGACGACAACCCCATTGCCGTCGAGCGTAATCAGCTCGCGCATGCCCACTTTGTTACTAATCATGCAGCCTCCAAAGGGATCCTGAGACTTGAGGCTATCCAGTGATAGGTGGGAGCGAATAGCCAGTTGAAGTCTTTATTTTCTTCGAAACCTTCAACGCCGCCCTTAACCAGGGGGGTTGCCTCCTTGCCCAAGGTTACGATCCGTACAGGCCTCTTGTAGGTATCTGCAGGATCATTCGGAGGAACCATGGCGGGCGGCAGCTCGAAACTCGAGGATTGATGCCACAGTTCTGGTGACCACTCATAGCCACCGACTTCGACGCTTTGGCCTTCATCAAGAAGGCGAAAATAGTCAGTCGCTGACCTCCGCTCGTGCTCGCGCTTCAACAGCTGTTGCGGCCCAATCCAGCGCCGCAAAATCGTTCGCAGGAGTTTGTTGGCGTTGGCAGGCGCAGACCACAGGATCAAAGCATCTGCTGTGCCGCTGTGAAATGCTCGGGCTGCTAGTAGTCCACCCAATTCAAGTCCATGGAGAACCAGTGGCACATCCTCCCCTCTGCTCTTGAGCCACGCTGCCAGATGTTCTACGTCAGCGATCCAGGAGTCGAGGGTCATGTGCTCGAATGAGCCCGTGCTCTCACCAATACCTCTGTAATCGTATCGGAGGACTTCAATTCCTCTCGCCGCCTGATAGCGTGCCCACCGAACCCACGGCAAGTAAGAACTGGCGCGCTCAGACGCAAAAGGCCCTACCAACAGCGTGCGTGCAACCGGGTTCTCCACCTCGTGGAGGACTGTATACAGATGTTCGCCGGAAACCGGGAAATAGCCGGCTCGCTCCGCCAGGACGTTGTAAGGAGAGGTTTGAACTTGCGATAGCATAGCGATTTTGGCTGTTAAGCCCGTGTTCTACCGTTTCTGTCGTGAGTATGGCGGTTGCTGATATGACGTTCGCGTATGAACGTCAGGGTTCACAAGCCTGGCGGATCCCACGCGAGGGACAGGTCCACCAAACATGCCAAACGCTATGGATGAGGCCTTCAATGAAGGCCAGTAGAAGGAGGTTAAAGGGAACCGCGCTTCAGGAGATGCTGCACTTGAGAAGAACCAAGAATTGAAAATTCACTCCCACCGGTATGATCCCGATGTTTGTCTTTGTGAGTGTTTGGATCGTAATGTCAAATGAGTAGAGGCGCAAGGGGAATCACGTGGTTTCTTGTGGATTCTTTGGTCACTCGAATCAACGCAAAAACTTAGTTACTGGTAACGACGGAAGTTTTTCGCTCAGTTGATTACCGCATGGGCCGAGCTCGATAACCTACAAGCCTGTTGTGGCGTTCTGCATGACAGGCTCCGGTGGAGCGAAGTGTGTGCACCGCAGTAACCATTACCTAAAAGTCCTTTACAAGTACCCTTACTCTCAGCCATATTTGTTTTCGGTCAAGGCAGAAAAAAGCAGGGTCCTTTGATTCGCATTGGGACCTCGAGAAATACGTTCTGCTTAACCTATTCGCACTAAAACTGCTTCATTTTTCCGCATCGTTCCCCCTCGAACACTAACCGTTTTTGCCCTGGGCCGTGAACCATAAACCACGATGAAGATTCGGGTGACCTGGGTCTCGACTGGAGTCAAGCGGGGGCGCTTACGGCGTTCGCCAGTGTCGTTCGGGTGCTAGATGCACAAGCGGTTGGCCATGAGCGCACGTCCCTTAAAGGGGTGCGCGATCGTCTCATAATCGGGGCTGTTGGTATCTGCAACACCCAGGGAACAGCGCTCCCGAGTAAGGGTAGCGAAGCCATGTCTAAGATTTGGCAGACGGCTCTAAACCATGCAAGATAGCGGAGCGCTTCTCGCCTACAAGGACTCGTCGCTGCAGTGGTTTGCGGCATACACTACTCCACGTCACGAGAAGCACATATCGCATGTACTTCAGGAACGTAACATTGAAACTTTCCTGCCACTCTATCGAGCCCTCCGGCAATGGAAGAAGAGGGCTCCGGTCATGTTGGAACTGCCACTGTTTCCGTGCTATTTGTTCGTCCGCATTTCTCGTGCGGCACGGGGAGCAGTTCTTGGTCTTCCAGGGATCCTGTCGATAGTGGGTTCCTCAAAAGAGCCGTGGCCTTTACCCCAGCCGGAAATTGAAGCTTTGCGGCTTAGCGCAGAGCGGGGCAAAGCGGAGCCGCACCCCTATCTGAAGGTGGGAGAAAGGGTGCGAATGAAAACTGGGTCAATGGCCGGTGTTGAGGGAATGTTGGTGCGCAAGAAGAATGAATTTCGCTTTGTTCTCACCCTGGAAGCGATTATGCGGAGCGTCGCGATAGAAGTTGACGCTAACGATCTAGAGTCAGTGGATTAACCTGCTATGACTGTTCAGGTTGGCAAATACCTGTGACTGAATTAGCCGCGAGCTGAGGTTTGAAATGAAATATGCGGTTGATCACGCTGACAGGGTTCATGGTAGCGGCAGGGATTACGGCGGTTGCTCAAGAAGCCTCCGTCCACTCTCCAGCCGTGGTTGACTCCTCGGTGACCTCCGCTCCTGCGGCCGCTGCTGTTCCAGGGTTTCGGGAACGGAACCCTCGTTACCGCCTGCGCAAGGGCGACAGCTTCGAGCTGGATTTTGCGATGACTCCTGATTTCAACCAGACCATCACGGTTCAGCCGGACGGTTACATCTACGCTTAAAGCGAGTTGGCTCGGTGTTCGTCGAGGGCCAGAACGTGCCGGAGCTGACGGAGACTCTGAAAGCCGCATACGCGAAGGTGCTGCACGACCCCGTCATTGCGATTTCCCTGAAAGATTTCGAGAAGCCCTACTTCATCGCATCCGGCCAGGTGAGCAAGCCGGGCAAGTACGACCTTCGCAGCGATCTCACGGTTACGGAGGCGGTCGCGATTGCCGGCGGCTTCGACGACAAGTCCAAGCATTCGCAGGTGGTGTTGTTTCGCCCGATGCCGGGTGGAGGGTTTCAGGCGAAGCTCATCAATGTAAAAAAGCTGCTCGCTATCGCACGATCTGATCGGAGGATGTGCAGATTGCAACCCGGGGACATGCTGTACGTGCCGCAGAACACGCTTTCGAAGATTCGCCCATTTCTGCCGACCTCCAGTGTCTACTGCATTCCTTGGGCCGGGATCCTTTGAGGCGGGGAACAACATGAAGAGCGACGAGTTAGCAATTGAAAAGGCTGAAGAATCGGCCGTGGAAATGTACACCCGCCAATCGCTGCCGACCTCGCGCGACTGTGCTCACAATGCTGTTTCGCCAGCGACGGGTTTTGTTGATCGCGTTTGTCGCTGGTGCTCATCGCGACGTTGCTGCTCCGGAGTGTGGGTCCGAAGTACGAAACCAGATGAAGATCCTGGTTCGGCGCCAGCGCACGGATGTGCGTCGTGACGCTCTGCGAACGAGATGCTCCGAGCAGTTCAACGATCAGGTCAGCGAACAGGATCTCAATCCGAAGTTGAATTGCTCAACAGTGAAGACTTGTTGCGCAAGGTTGTCGATTGCGACAGGTCTGGGTGGCGCGCACGGGTCGCGCGACGGACCGCGAACAGCCAGATAAGGATCGCGAAGGCAGTACGTTCCTTAGAGCAGTCAGTTGAAGATCGAAGCCGCTGCGCAAAAGCAACGTCATCTCCGTGAGCTATCAGTCAGGCGATCCGCAGATGGCGGCGAAAGTGCTTTCGGCGCTGGCGACGGCGTACATGGAAAAGCATCTGGAAGTGCATCGTTCTACTGGAGAATTCAAGTTCTTCGATCAGCAGATGCGGCAGTACCAGCAGGGATTGGATCAGGCACAGGCAAAGCTGACGGAGTTTCACCAAAAGCACCGGCGTAGTCTCGGCCGACCTGGAACGGGATGCTGCATTGCGGCAAGCCAGATGAATTCGATGCCGCTGCGCGCCAGGCTCGGACGTGCTTTGCTGGAAACCCAACAACGCGTCGCTGACCCTGCAGAATCAGCTGCAGTACCATGAAGCCGCGCATGCGTGACTGTCGTGCGAACCTCGGATAATTCGCAGCTTGTCGACCAGTTGAAGATCGACCCTGCTGAACTCTGCAGCTGAAGAGAACCGAACTGCTGACCAAGTTTGACCCGACGTTATCCATTGGTGCAGGACATCGACCAGCAGATCGCAGAGACGAAGAAAGCCATCAGCGCGGAAGAGAGCAAGCCTATTCGCGAGGAATCGTCCGACAGGGACCCGTCGTATCAGTGGGTCAAGGATGAGCTAACCAAGGCTCAGGCCGAGTCTCAGCGGCTTGGCAGACGCGCGCGGCTTCCTCGGCTGCCATCTGCCGCGCAGTACCACGATTCCGCCAAGCGTCTCGATCAAAACGGTCTGGTCCAGCAGGATCTAGAGCGCGCGGCAAAGACAGCAGAGGAGAATTATCTCTTGTACGTGCACAAGCGGGAAGAGGCGCGCATCAGCGACGCACTCGACCAGCGCGGCATCCTGAACGTTGCGCTGGCAGAGCAACCGGTCGTTCCCGTGCTTCCAACGAAGTCTCCTGCTGAGCATCGCTATGTTTACCTTGCTGTTGGCTGGAGCGTTCAGCCTTTCCACGGCGTTCGTTGTTGATTTTATGGATCCTCGTTCCGTACGCCGGACGAGTTGGCCAATTACCTGGGCGCGCCGGTGCTCGCCGCGCTGCCAAAGCGCGGAGAGTAGATGCGATGCAGTTGCAATAATTGGGTTACAAGGAGTTGATTCACGGCGAGTCCCCGATTCGCGATGCTTGTCTACAACGCCCCGCTTCACCAGGCATTCACATCACTGCCGCGAGTCCGATCGGGGGCAAGGCAAAAGCCGGTAGCTGACCAGCTTCAAAAGCATTCTGAATACTGTTTTTTTGACGGGTATAGTTAAGCCCAATGAAAGATTGAAATTTGCGATAATTCAGAATTGATCGAGATCGTACTCGTCAGATCCTGAAACTCAATGCTGAAATGGGCGATCAGGACGATCATTGAGGGAAGACAAAGGATCTTGCTTCCGGCGTGTTAGTGCGGCAGCAAACGACCAGAATCTCCAGCTAACGTGAGGACGCCATGAGCCGCGACTTCCGACTACTGAAGCAGCTTGAAAGTGAAACGGACTACGACAGAAGATCGCGGAGGCTGAGCCTAACGGTCGCTGCAAAACCTGTAGAAGCCGAGTCATCCATAAGGATCTCCCTCAAAAGGATGGCGAGCGAGCCTCTTGGTGAGGAAATGCTGCGTTTGGCACAAACTATATTTTTAGTCGACAACGGATTGCGGCCCGCGGCAAGTCATTTTCTGTGGTGTGGACGAGGAGAACGGTAGCAGTTCGGTCTGCGCGAGCACTGGTCGCGCGATAGCCGTTATGGGGTAGAAATCAGTTTGTCTGGTTGATGCAATGTACGTTCGCCGCACCTGCCCGCGCCGTTAAATTTCGAAACGCCCGATTCCGTTTCTCTCAAGGTCTGCACCGATTCGCGACCAATGCATTCTTATCGACCAGAACCTGTGGCTGGCGGCGACCGGAACTGTTGGTTGACAGTCGGGGAACTCTTTTGCCAGCGGCTGGGCTCAACTTAACTCACTCAAGCAATTACGAGATATTTTCGAGTACGTGCTGATTGATGCCCCGGCGCCGGCCGCAGGCGCAGATGCCGCTGTTCTTGGCCAGATTGCTGATGCGGCCATTCTCGTTGTCGAGGCAAATAGTTACGCGCCGGCAAACTGCACGCCGGACGAAGGATACTCTTGAGGCGTCGGGTGTCCGGCTGTTGGGAACAGTACTTCGCAATCGGTCGTTTCCACTGCCGAAGCGAATTGTATAAGACGGTAGTGACGCGCATAGCACTATTGTCGGCAGCAACGCCAGACCAACATAGAGCGAGTGCAGCGTTCAGTTGGCAGAATGGTGCCATGGCACTGGCTGAGGGCAGTTATGAAGCTGATCGCAGGATATTTCAGTCACAGAGGCTTTATTGTGGGGAGGCGGCACGAGTTGATAACCCGCGAACGAGGCCGATTCCTTTCTGCGGTTAAGGCCTCTAATCGTCCATGAGGAACTAAACCCCCTCCCGCCGGAAAGTCTGCCTTTGGCTTAATCGTCTTCTCGGGACACGGCCTGAGCCAGGGGTTTCTCTCGCTGTGCCGACCAAGCGGTCGCAAGCATCACGAACTTTGTGACTGGCGTGATCATCGCTCGGGCCTCCTCCAAAGAGCAGTTTGGCCTCTACATGCTGGGTTTCTCGTTGATTCTATTGATGACTGACTTGCAGACGTCATTGATTGCAACACCTTATATGGTGTACGCTCCGCGCCTGAAAGGGAGCGCGCAGGCCGCATGTACGCGGGCAGCACGTTGATACATCAGGCTAGTGTTTTCGGTTCTGACGATGCTGGCTCTGGCCTGCGGCGCGCTGGAGCCAGGTTCGGGGTCGGTCCAAAAGGGATGGGATCTGTTCTGTGGGCATTGACCGCGGTGGTTTTCTCATCATGTTGCGTGAGTTCGTGCGCCGCATGTGCTTTGCAGGATTGAAGCTCGGAACCGTATTTCTTTTCGATGCATGCCATCGGGGCTGGGACAAATCTGCTGGGTTGCTCCTTCTTGGCCGACTTGGTCTGTTGTCGGCAGGCCGAGCGTATTGGCTGATCGGCTCGACTTGCGGGATGGCGGTATCTATGTGGCTGTGGTTCGATAGGCGCTATTATCAGCTCCGTCTCGAGAAGCGGTAGCCGACCTGAAGAAAAACTGGATCTTTGGCAAATGGGTTTTTGCCAGCGGCCTACTTTGGACTGCCGCCACAAATCTCTATCCCTGGTTGCTTGCGTTTTTCCACGGTGCAGCGGCTGCAGGGGTATTCGCAGCATGTTTGGGCGTGGTGTCGGCCAGCAATCCTGCGTTGCTCGGAATTCAGAACCTTGTTGGCCCAAAAATAGCTCACGAGTTTGCGGCAAAAGGCAAAAGGGCGTTACGTAGACTGGTGCTGAAGATAAGTGCGGTGTTGGCTGTCCCGTTTCGCTTGCTTGACCTTCGGCTCATATTCTGTGGGGAGATCGCTTCATTGCTCTGCTCTACGGCAGCCGGTATGCAGGGAACGGCCTGGTGGTTGCAATTCTCGCAGTGAACCTCCTGGTGACCGCGGTGGCATTTTCCTTTTCGCGGGCCCTGTTTGCCATCGAACGCGCTGACCTGGATTTCGCATTGAATCTCGCGACATTTTATCATGCTTCACTTTAGGTCTGTGGTTGGTGCGAACCTACGGCCCGCTCGGCGCTGCGGCTGGCTTGCTGGCGGCGAATATTGTGACATCATTGATAAGGGCTCGGAGCCTTCTGAGACTTTCCGCTCGCCACCTGTTGAGCAGGAAGCGATCTAAATGAGTTACATATACTATCCAACTGCGCCCCCGGCTCGTGCCCCTCGCTTTCCCTGGGCGGTGTTCCTCATTTTGAGCGTGGCATTTTTTTTGACGGTCCACTGGCCGCTCACGGCTCAGAGAACGTTAGACGATTACAACCGATCGCAGGATGATATTGTCGCGGAAGCGGCGGGCTCGGCTGTGCGTCAGGTCGTGCTCGTTGTGTTATGTGGCCTGGCGGTTCTCAGCCTTGTGACTCGTCCCTCCGACCGCCGTCTTCGGATTGATGGTGTGTCCGCATGGCTGGTGATCGCCTATGCGGCGTGGGCTTCGATGAGCCTGCTATGGGCTCAGGATCTTGATTTGACATTCAAGAGGCTGCTGGCTTTCGGAATACTGTGCGTCGTCGCGGTAGCGGTGGTTCGCCGTTTTTCCCTCCGGCAAATCCTCATGTGGACGCTTTTTATTACGATCATGTTTCTGCTGGTTGCCATCGGGCTGGAGCTCGTTTCCGGGGCATTCCGGCCATTCGTACCAGGCTATCGCTTTTCAGGAACCCAACACCCGAACGGGGAAGGGGTGGAATGCGGTCTGCTTTTCCTCAGTGCCGTCGCGCTTGCGAAAATCGAAAAGCTGCACCGAAGGCAGTTTGGAGCCATTGCGCTGGTCGCGTTTATGTTCCTGATCCTTACTGCTTCGAGAACCTCCTTGTCAGCCACCCTGCTTGCCGTTGCAGTTTTTCTGGTCATCGGCAGTTCCGAGAAAACGAGGACCGTGATGCTGCCGGCCCTGGGCATTGGTGTTTGCCTCCTGGTTCTGCTGGTCGTGACAGGGTTGTCGCAAGGACTCGAGCGCGCGGCCTTATTAGGACGGAATGACGACACCTCCGAAAGCGTGGAGTCGTTCTCTGGCCGCACTGCGATTTGGCGGGACGTGGGTCCATACATTAGCGACCGCCCATTTGTAGGTTATGGCTACGGCGGCTTTTGGACGCCGGCGCGTATAGGCACGATCTCAGACGAAGAGAAGTGGGGCGTGCCAGACAGCCACTCGACTTATGTTGACTGTCTGCTGGCGTTGGGTGTTGTGGGATTGGTTTTGTATTTGCTTTCTTTGTTTGCTGCCTTATGGCGTGCGGTCGCCTTTTATCGACGGACGTTAGACTCCCACTACGCGTTTCTTGCAGCTCTGCTCGTCTTTTGCATCGTGGATGGGTTCCTCGAGTCCGGGCTTGGTCAGGCCACGCTGCTCACGTTGTTCGCTTTGATCGCAGTCATCCGGCTGGCTTATGTACCGGTGGAAGAGGCTCGTCCCCTGGATGCTGAGAGCCGCCACAGACACGAAGCATTTTTGCCGGCATAGTTGGCAAATACTCCCATTAACCTGCAGTTCTTTGAGAAGTTCCTTGGTTTTGCAATTTGAAATTCTCTCCCTCAGGTTCGAAACCAGATGTGAAGACAAGTGGCGCGCACCACGGAGCTGTTTGCGCGATTTGTACTGAAGCCTGTGCTGGCTATCGCTCAACAGAGGGAAGAAAAGTATGAAGATAGCGTTTGTCGCTTTTGACTTTGGTGAATATTGCGTTCGGCTGGCGAGCGGGATCGCCCAGGGTGCGGACACAAAGTTGTTGTGTTTCCTTCCCAGGGAAGAGGCCGACCCATACTTGCATTTGTTGAGCGACTCCGTCGACCTCGTATCTTTCGATAAGCCACGGCTGAGAGAGCTCGTTCAAGCAATTCAAGATGGTGGCTCAAGCTGGTAAGGCAAATCAGGGCCTTCAAGCCGGATGTCATTCATCTGCAGCTGGGCCATATGTGGTTCAATCTTCTGGCGTCTTCCCCTATTACGTGGATATCCCGCTTGGTCCTGACCGTGCATGACCCGCTGATTCACGTTGGCGACGAACAGACAGCGCAAGACTCCGCAGTGGATCTTTGATCGCGCCTGCTATCGGGCCCGGGAACGAATTGTTCATGCCCCACAGGTAAAGGAAGTACTGGTCAAGAGACTCGGGATTCCAGCCGACACCGTCCACGTTACCCCCTATGTAATTGTCGGCGACGTCGATGTTCACCGTCGGCGAGGACGTGCAAGGAGGAGCCGTTGATTTTATTCTTTGGGAGAATTTGGCCATACAAGGGGCTGGAGTACCTGATTCGGCGGAACCGCTGATCACGTCCAAAGATCCCTGAGGCGAAAATCGTGATTGCGGGCACGGGCGAAGACTTTCAGCGGTACCGGCGCCTGATGGTGAACCCAGACAAATTCGAGATTCTCAATGAATACGTCTCCGACGAGAAGCGAGCTGAATTGTTCCGCCGCGCGAGCGTCGTCGTGTTGCCCTACGTCGAAGCGTCGCAAAGCCATGTTCATCTCGATCGCTTACCGCTGTGGAAAGCCCGTGGTCGCCACCAACGTCGGCGGCTCTGCCGGAGATGGTGGAGGACGGCGAGACGGGCTTTCTTGTTCCTCCACGCGACGTCGATGCACTGGCCGGTGCGGTTGTGCGCCTAATGCAAAGCAAGAGTCTGCGAAGAGAGTTCGGAGATGAACGGGATGCAGAAGGTCAACGTCGAGTGCGCGCCGGAAGTTGTCGGCCGGCATGACACGAGTGGTCTACCGTCGCGCGGTCGAACGACTCGGCTCCTGTCCGGGAGTATTGCGTCGAGAAGCAATCGAGTTCAGAGTCGTCGGCTAACACGTGTTTCTCGTCGCCGGCCGCACATCGTCATGCGGTCAGCGAAACAATGTTCTGTCAATCTGAACAGGAGGCAAAAGTTTGAAACAGCGTACTAGTGAATGGAGCTGGCGGGTTCATCGGCAGCCATCTGGTCAAGAGGCTGAAATCCGAAGGTTTCTGGGTCAGAGGCGCTGATCTAAAGAGTCCCGAATATTCAGCAACTGCGGCCGACGACTTTGTCGTTGGTGACCTCCGCGATCCCGCAGGTGGTTGCCGAGGTGATGAAGTGGCATCGAAGATGTCTACCAGCTTGCCGCCGACATGGGCGGAGCGGGATACATCTTTACCGGCGAGCACGATGCGGCGGTGATGCACAACTCCGCGCTGATCAACCTCAATACTTTGCAACTCGGCGTCGAAGCCGGAGTCAAGCGCTTCTTCTACTCCTCCTCGGCCTGCATCTACCCCGAGTTCAACCAGATGGACCCAGACAACCCAATTTGCACGGAGAGCAGCGCATATCCAGCTGGCCCGGACAGCGAATATGGCTGGGAAAAGCTGTTTAGCGAGCGACTTTACCTCTCGTATATGCGCAATTACGGTGTTCAGGTACGCATAGCCCGCTTCCATAACATCTTCGGACCGGATGGCACGTGGGATGGTGGAAGCGAGAAGGCCCCCGCAGCGCTTTGCCGCAAGGTGGCGCAGGCGCCGGAACGGCGGAGAAATCGAAATCTGGGGCGACGGCAAGCAAACTCGGTCATTCCTTTATGTCGACGAGTGTGTCGAGGGTGTCCGCCGTCTGATGGAATCCGATTTCACCGGCCCGGTGAACATCGGCTCCGAAGAAATGGTCACCATTAACCAGTTGGCCGAGTTAGTGATGGACGTTGCCGGCAAAAGAGTTGAGCATCCATCACATCAAAGGTCCGCTCGGGGTTCGCGGGCGCAACTCTGACAACAAATTGATTCTTTGAGAAGCTGGGTTGGCGCCCGTATCGGCCTTTGCGCGAGGGATTGGAAAAACCTACGCATGGGTCGCCAACCAGGTGGAAATGACAAGGGCGTTCCGGTCTAACCAGGGCGCACGGCAGCAAGTCTGGGGGCCCAGGTCGAGGGTCTGACCAACAAACCATCTTAGGCCGACGTTGGCCATATCGCCTGGGAGCGAGGCAAAGTTTATGGCAAGAACGATTCGAATTGTCAGCGTGGGGCCTGCCATGTGCGTGCCGGGCGGCATTTCGCGGGTGATGGAGTTGATAAGTACTCATCTGCCGAGCCACATTGGTTATATAGCATCGCCACGTTTACCAGTACACCGGGTACAAGGACGCGAAGGGAAGGTGCCAGGTAGGAACTTGGCCAGGCATTTGTCTTTATTCTGGCGTTTGTGCAGATGTTGATCCGTGGCTCTGGCCGCCGAACTGTGTTTCACGTCCATGTCTCAGGTGGGGGCAGCATTCTGCGAAAAGGGATGATCTGTGTGCTGCTTCGTTCCCTACGATGCCAGTACGTGGTGCATAATCACCAGGCAGGGGACACCCTGTTCCATGAGTGGTTACCGCAGCGTTCTGCCAACGGACTCTTCTATGGGGTCTCAGTGGTGCAGGACGAATGATCGTTCTCAGTCATTTCTGGCGCGATTACTACTCCTCCCTTCTCGATTTGCCATTGAACCGCATGGTATTGCTCTCCAAACCCAGCGGACCTGCCGGAATCTATCCCTGATCGCTCGAAGCGAGAAGGGTTAAATCTGATCTTCCTGGGCAGGATAGGAGTCAGAAAAGGTGCGTTCGACATAATCCGTGCGTTTGCCGCCCTGCCGGAAGATGTCCGATCGCGTTGCCATCTGACCATGGCTGGAGATGGTGACACCGAACGAGGCGACGAGCCCTAGCTGAGGAACTGGGATGCTCGGATCGCGTCTCGATCCGGGTTGGATCGCAAAAGAGATGTTCAACAGCTGCTAGTGGAGTCAGACGTTCTGATGTTGCCAAGTTATGCGGAAGGAATGGCGATGGCTCTGGTTGAAGGAATGAGCTGGGGGCTCCCGGTGGTGACGACCAGTGTTGGCGGCGCCAGCGAATTCCTGGAGCAAGGCCGCAACTGCCTCCTGGTCACTCCAGGGGACGTGCCGGGCATCTGCGACGCTATCTCAGAGCTGGAAGGAAATCCTGCGTTCAGACATCACATGGGATGCGCTGCTCGCGAAACAATAAGCCGGTTCAGTCTGGATAACTACATCGTTACGCTCAACGAGGTATACGAGGAGCTGGCGAGAAGACTTCCGGCAAACCAATCAGCCGTGGTTCCCGCGCCCCAGGCCTGAGTCGAGACGGGCACAGCCCCAGAGCGTACCCAGGATTGCATACTCGTAATTTTCAGCCGTCCCCGTTCGACAGGCTCAATTGAGTGTGAGTAGTTCTCACCAGACACTTTAGCCGGTACATAAATCTTCATCACTTATCTGGACTTCACCCCCACGTCACTGATTTCGCTCGCGCAGGTGCCCTTTCCTGCGCGGCATTGTAGTTGACGCTTTTTTTACGACTGCCACCTTGTGGCAACAAAAAGGGAACACGATGAAGCTACTATCTCGGCTGAAAACCTGGCTGCCAATGTCTGAAAGGTTGCGATGGAACGTAATGAGAGCCAAGGCGACAGGCGAAAAGGAGCTTGGGTATGTCAATGCGCTCTGCGATCATTCGTCGGTCTCCGTGGACATCGGCGCGAACCTGGGAATCTACAGCTATCTGATGCGGCAGCATTCAAAGTCTGTCATTGCATTTGAACCCAATCCCTTCTATGCGAATGTGGTTCGCCGCGCTTTGAAGGACGTTCAGGTTATCGAAGCGGCTGTTTCGGATCGGGAGGGAACGTCGGTACTTCGCGTGCCGCTGACTCATATGTCTGGTGGGATGGGAACCATCGAGCAGGAAAATACTCTTGATAGGGTCCCCGTTCAAGAATTCAAAATACCCGTTGTGACCATCGACTCATTGCAGTTGGCTAATGCGGGTTTCATCAAGATCGATGTCGAAGGGCATGAGCTCGCGGCCCTGCGGGGAGCTATCGCCACGATCGAAGGAAGCCGGCCTAATTTTCTAATTGAAGCCGAAGAGCGTCACCGGAAGGATGCCGTCGCCTCCGTGTTCAAGTTCTTGTCGAACTATGACTACATTGGGTTCTTCCGCATGAAAGGCAGACTCTACCCGATTGAGGAATTCGAAACGTTGACTCATCAAAACTCTGCCGGTGGCTCGGAACGCTATATAAATAATTTCATCTTTATCCATGAATCGAAGGTGGCGCAGTTTCACGCAGCGATTTGCCACTAGCAGCACTGCGGCGATCGTACTCGAGGCGATCACTTGCAGCGCATGGTAATCAGACCGGCTGGGACATTGGCTGTGCATAGCCACTGGGGGAAAAGCTGATCCCTGGCTGATCCGGAGCCGGGCTTTTGATAGCCCAACCCAACCGCTGAGCCGGCTTTCGGTGTGAAAGCGGCGATGACGGGTGCCATACATTTCGAAACATTGGGGGTGCCGGCGCAGCTTGGTGCACCTGGCGCGACGGGATTGCTGAACATTGGATTAACGCCGATTTGATTTGTCGGGCCCCAGCTGAACGATCCGCTGTTGTACAGGAAAACGTTGTTCCCGTTTTGGCCGTACGCGACATTATGCTCGGCAGAGTCGGTAGCGTCACCGCCGGAAACACCCAAAGCATAGATAGGATGTCCGCCGCAACCGGTTGCGGCCCTTGTAGAGCTCAAATTGGCGGACACATGGGTGTTGCGCGCATCGGCAAGGGAGATCTCCGAGCACCCGAACCAGGTTTGATTGGGATCAGTAAGATTCCCCCAGCTTGTATTCTGATTCAACCAGATGGTCGCGTGGTTAGCGCCTGTGGCATTGTTGCCGACTTCGATGCCCTTGGCGCCATTGTTGGCTACGATGTTGTTGGTAGCGACTGCCTGGGACCGATAAGGGGAAAGGCCACCCAGCTTTCCATCGAAACTGGCAAAGGTGATTCCTTCGCCACCCGTGGGAGACCCGCCACCACATTTCCCGGGGTCGAGGTTACCGTAGGAGAAGTTTCCGGCGACATAGATGTGGGTCCCGGGCAATGTGTCTGATTGAACCGGCTGGTAGATAGAGATTCCGCTGGCGCAGGTACTGGTTCCTTGTGCGGCATCGTACGCGATGCTGCCTATGACTGCGAAGTAGTCCACACCAGCATTCCCACGGTTTGCCAGGGCGAAGCCACCCTGCGAACAGCCGTTGGCGATGTCGTTGGCAAAGATAATGTGATGGATACTGGTGGGTGATGCGTAATTAGGTTGAGCGACAAAGCAGGTTCCATAGGCATCGGCCGCAGCGGTGGTAACTTCCCAGCCCTGCACTCCCCAATAGCTCTTATCAATCCACATTCCCTGGTTGGTAGTGGTGTGGATCTTGCAGGCGTCAAAGGTTTCACATTGAAGCCAGGCGACCTTGTCTTTCGAGGGGCAACTCACCGTTCCCCACCTGCCGGTATAGAAGTTGGGCGCCAAGTATTTTGCGCTTGCGGCCGCCACGATGACATCTCCGCAGTTCAACGCATGGTTTGGCGATTGCCACGCGGCGCTGGAAGAGAGACCGCTGTTGGTGTCTGAGCCGGTCGGCGAAAGGTAGTAGGTTTTGGCCTGGGCGAGAACCGGGCTGACCAGGCAGAAGAGCGCAAACAGGAAGAAATGGCGGCCATACCGCCCAGGCATTTGAGATCGACGACGCCTCGCGCAAAGCTCGGGAAGCGAACGCGAAGGCTTGGAGCCCATCCCTGAACCGGAGCAGGACAAAGCTTGCAAGAGGACTGATCTCATAGGTTTTCCTTGAAGGGTCTTTCCGGAGTCCAGATCTGCGCAGACAGCAACGCTTGCAGTCGTGTTCCGCCTGCAGATTGTATCTTGGGATCCGGCTTTAGGCATTTATCTGATGTTCCTAAGGGTGATGCGCTCGTGGCCCAGGCACATCGCGGCCCGTCAATCGACTCAACCCACCCTTTGGGAGTCTTGACAGCCCAGGAAGCTGCAGATCGGGCGTCTGGATTGAGAACACAATCAGGGCCTTCAGATACACGCACATTCTACGTGAGGCACAGACGGCCAGACAACAGCCTGAAACGAGCTGAAAGAGAGCGATCGGGGATCAACCAAGGGGACGGAACGAAAGCTGCTTTCACGCGGCCGGCTGGGGTGTATCAGGGTCGTTCGGCTGTGGGCCGTCCTTTGGGAGCAAGGCGACAGCTCTTGTCTTCTTAAAACAGATGGCGTGCCTACCCCTGATGGTGGGGTTCTGGCACGCCATTTTTTGTTTACGACAGTGTCAGGCGATCAGTTGCACCCCTTCGTCACCAGGCCGGCGGGCAGATTGACGCTGCAGAGCCATTTGGGGAACAGCGGGTCAGAGACACTGGTTGAGCTCGGTTGTTGATAGCCGTAGGCTTTGGCCGCTGCCACAGTCGGGGTATAGTTCGCAATCACCGTTGCCATGCAGGCAGGAACGTTGGCGGAACCACTGCAACTGGGAGCCCCCGGGTTGACAGGGTTGGCGAACGCAGGATTCGTTCCCACCGTATTGCCAGCACCCAACACAAAGCCTGAGCTGGAGTTAATCAAATCACTGTTTCCTGATGGTGAATAGAGCCAATTATTCGTTGCGATGTCAGTTGCATTTCCCAACAGAATGGTTAATCCGTTGAGAGCTGCCGAAGAGCAACTTGCGCCGGTTCTGGTTTCCGCCAAATTGTGGTCATAGGTGACATTGTCGGCGCTTTGAAGGGCCAGCTCTGCTCTGTCATAGCAACCATTTGTCTGGTTGTTATCGGTCATATCGCCGTACGCAGTGTTGTACTTAAAGTAGATCGTCGCGTTGGTGCCGCCCTTCTCATTGTTGTAGATCTCAAATCCCCGGCCGCCGTTGAAGAAACCAACATTATTCTCGACCACGATTTGTTGCGTGTAGGGCGTACCTCCGCCCTGGGAGAAGTCGGGGGTGTCGATGATGACGGCCTCACCATCTGTAGAGGGACCACCGGCACAAACCGCAGGATCGACATTGCCCCAGGAGAAGTTGCCGTTGATGAACTCGTGAGTACCCGCAGCGGTATCAGAGGCGATGGGCTGGTAAACGCTTATGCCGCTGAAGCAATTTCCACTTGCCTGGGCTCCGTTGTAAGCGATGTTACCGATCAACGTGAGGTAATCGGTGCCGGCACTGGTTGAGGTGTTATATGAGACGAAGCCGCCACCCATGCACCCATTTGCTATGTCATTTGCGAAAATGACGTGGTGCAACACGTAGCTTCCTGATGGCGTGGCACGGAAACATGCCCCGTAGCTGGTCGTATTGGTGGAGGTCTCCCATCCCGTTACACCCCAGTAGTCCTGGTCGACCCAAATACCGTCGGAGGAACTGGTCGTGATCTTGCAGGTGTCGAAGGTTGCGCATTGCAGCCAGGCGACATTATTGCCTGCCGGGCAGGTTACGGTGCCCCAGTGGCCGCCACTGAAATTATTGGCGGAATACGTGCCGGAGGCTGCGCTAATGACATCACCGCAGTTCACGGCGTGTTTCGGAGTTAGCCATGGCGCACTCGGCGAAGTCCCGCTGTTGGAGTCGCTTCCCGAGGGAGAAATATAATAGGTCGCTCCCGTGCCGGAGGAGGCGGCGCTGATGGTGAAGCTTGCGCTGGTTGCTGAGGTTAGGCCGGAGCTGGTTGCCGACAGGGTGTAGGTTCCGGCGGTGCTTTCGGAGAGATTGCTGAAAGTTGCGATGCCGTTCTGCGGTGTCGCGGTGAGTGTTCCTGCAAGGCCGGTGCCCGTGGTAAGGGCAATCGCAACCGGATTAGTAGCAGTCGTCACGGTATTGCCGTTGCTATCCTGAACGGCTACAGTGACGGCGGGTGTGATGGTGGCTCCGGTTGAAGCGTTTGAGGGCTGCTGTGAGAATGCCAGCTTTGCCGGAGGCGCAGGAGTGCCACCCCCCGACGCACTGATAATAAAGCTGGCGCTGGTGGCCGAGGTGAGGCTGGGACTGGTTGCCGAGAGGGTGTAGGTTCCGGCGGTGCTCTCCGCAAGATTGCTGAAGGTTGCGACGCCATTCTGCGGTGTGGCAGTGAGCGTTCCCGTGAGGCCGGTACCCGTGGTGAGGGCCAGCGTGACTGGATTGGTAGCAGTCGTCACGGTATTTCCGTTGTTATCCTGCACAGCCACTGTCACCGCGGGTGTGATGGTGGCTCCGGTTGAAGCGTTTGAGGGCTGCTGTGAGAATGCCAGCTTTGCCGGAGGAGGAGGAGTGCCGCCCCCTGGCGCGCTGATGGTAAAGCGGTTGCTGTTCGCTGCCACCAGGTTTGGACTGGTTGCGGTCAAGGTGTAGGTTCCGGCAGTGCTCTCCGTAAGGTTGCTGAAGGTTGCGATGCCATTCTTCGGCACGGCGGTGAGTGTTCCCGTGAGGCCGGCGCCCGTAGTGAGGGCAATCGTGACTGGATTGGTTGCAGTCGTTACGGTGTTCCCGTTACCGTCCTCAACTGTCACCGTCACCGCGGGAGTGATGGTGGCCCCGGTAACGGCGTTAGAGGGCTGCTGTGAGAATGCCAGTTTTGCTGGAGGCGGAGGAGTGCCGCCTCCGGCCGCACTGATGGTAAAGTTCGTGCTGATTGCCGACGTGAGGTTTGGGCTGGTTGCCGAAAGGGTGTAGGTTCCGGCAGTACTCGCGCTGAGGTTGCTGAAAGTAGCGATGCCATTTTGCGGTGTGGCGGTGAGTGTTCCGGTGAGGCCGGTCCCCGTGGTGAGGGCCACCGTGACTGGATTGGTGGCCGACGGCACGGGATTCCCGTTGCTATCCTCTACGACCACCGTCACCGCCGGTGCGATGGCAGCCCCAGTCACCGCATTTGAGGGCTGCTGCAAGAACGCCAGCTTCACCGGTGTTGTGGGTGTGCCGCTACCGGCCGCGCTGATATTAAAGGGTGAGCTGATCGCCGGGGGAAGGTTGGGACTGGTGGCGACTAACGTGTAGCCCGTGCCCGCCGTATCCACGCTGAGATTGCTAAAGGTAGCGACGCCATTCTGCGGGGTAACGACCAGCGTTCCCGAGAGGAGGCCGGTCCCGCCCACGAGAGTTATTTGGACCGCATCGTTCGCGACGGGTACCAGATTTCCGTTGATATCCTCTACCGCGACCGTAACAGCTGGTGCGATTGTGCTTTGGGCCACCGCGTTGGAAGGCTGCTGGACGAAAACGAGCTTTGCCTGGAGCAGTGTCGGGGAGATGGTCACTGTAGATGAAGCGACCGAACTTTGGGATCCCTGCAGAACGGCAATCGCCTGTACGGTGGTGGTGACACCAATTGCGATTGGTCCCGCATATGTCTGGGAGGAAGCGGTTGGAACGGTACCATCGGTCGTGTAATGGATAGTGCTTCCGGCCGTCGAGTCACTCAGAGTTACTTGTTGCGCGCCAGTATAGGTTCCCGTCGGCAACGAAATGGTGGGGGTGGCGACCGCGAAGGATAGGCTGAGCGCCCAGTCGGTAGGGGCGGCCGTCAAAGCCGGCTGGAAAGTGGTATTGCCGGCAACCAAACCATAGATGCCGCCCACGTTGTTCTTCGGGTTCTGGGCAATGCGGAGCGCAGCCGTCACCGTATCGGCCGGGGCACTGGCCCCGGAGGGGGTAGCGGTCGAGAACAGGGAACCGCAGGGGCTTCCGTCACCAGCTGCGCCACCGGCGGAATTGACGCAGTTAGCCAGAATATCGGAAAGACTGTATAGCTTTGCATTTTCGGTGAAGGAACTCGTGGCGGTGGGGGTGCCGGGAGAAGTTCCCTGTGCGTTGTTGACAAACTCGGGCACGCTCGTCACTGCGGTCAGAAACGCAGCATCGCCCGACGCGGAACCCAGATGAGTTGCGTCGGTCATGTAGGCAGCGAGAGGCCAGAGTGCCCCTACGGTGGTTACCTCGTTGATCGAGACAGAACCAGAGGCGGAGAGACCACTGCAAGGTCCCAACATCGCCATGAGCATAAGATCAGGATTGGTGCCGCTCGGAAGTCCGGGGTTGCCGCCCTGGGCGACTATGTAGACCTGGGAAGAACTAGAAGGGCAGCTATAAGTCGCGGGTATGGAAAAGTTACCATTACTATCCGTTTTTACAGGGTCACTGAGTAAAGGTTGCGCAGCTGAGCCATTACCGCTCGCACCTGCGGCGTATAACTGGATAGTTGAGCCGCTAACTGGCTGGTGTCCTCCGTGTACGCTGCCTCCCAGCGCTATCGCCGGAGTCGAAGTTCCCGTGTAGCCACAGCCCGCCAGCATTGCTAAGAACAACGTCGTGGCAATCACACAAAAGAATAACGCCAATCGATTTGAAATTGGCAAGTCGTGTGTTTGCAAGGTTTCTGTCACGTGATTTACCCCAGAACTGTCTGATCTAGTAATGATTCTGGAGATCGATGGGCCGGAGTAACAGGGAAAAGTTACTGAAATGGGTAACGGAAGTTACTTATCCTGGTTGACAAACAGAGCACGTCTGAGAGCGAGACCGGTTGCACCTTGTGCGCAGCGGGATAGAGCCGATGCAATCCCAAACGACTTTTGAGATCCCGATCGGGCCGGGACTACTGTGCGATCCCAGGTCCGTGCTGTCTTACTGTTAAAGAATTCGATTGGTTAGATTTCGCCGAACTCGCACAGGCGAATCATATCTATCAAGGCAAGACCCTATGCAGACGTTAGGGCTGCATAGATAAGGTCACGAGCTAAGTGCTGAAGAGCGGACGTCACAATCTCAGCACTGCTTGAACATACTAACAGTTCACGAATGGGAAGCAATAACTAGATCGTCAATTCGCGTTCAATCCGCTTCGCTTTGACTTCAAAATATCCTCAACTTCTTGAAGTATGATCAGCTGACGCGCGTGAAGCAGAGACGTCCGCTGCAGTTGATGGCCTGCCCCTTGTATTCCTTCTCCCGTTCATCACTCTGCCGCGTGGATCGACAGGTCGATGAACCACGCGCTCCGGTAACTTTTCAAGTAAGTGTCCGTGGAGCAGCAATGACGTGCACCCCTGTAACCACTGCAGACCTGGTGCAGAGACTGATGTGTGGAAAACGGGGAAATTCATAGTAAAACTTTCCTAACTTTGCTCTACTTTTTTGCTCGGCGATGCGATACGCTTTTTGCCTGTCTGTTGCACACTTGCGAAATTCGGCGCAGAAACATTCATTACGAAGGTCTGCGTGGAGGGATTCGTGCGAATGCAAGTGCTCACCGTTTTCTCGTTGGGAAAACGAAGCGCAACCGTCAGTCAGTTCCTGCGAGGTGTCAAAGACGGGTCTTCGGCAAGACAAGCCCGTAAGCGATGCCTTTTACCAACCTTGGCAGACCTCGATCAGCCATTCACCGGAGCAGCGCAGAGGAAATGTGAGAATGACCTATCCATCCGCTCACGGCGTCTCAGACATCATCGCCCTTGATGCCTCGATGCTGAATCAATTCACCGTTGTCTCATTGTTTGAGCGCCAGGTTAGCTTACAACCCTGCTCGACGGCCCTGGAGGTGAATGACAAGAGCTTTACCTACAAAGCTTTAGACTCACTCGCAAATGCTTTGGCACGTCAACTCAAGAAACTGGGCATCGGATGCAATGACGTGGTGGCGATCTGCCTCAAGAGAACGGAGAACCTGCTGGCGGGAATTCTTGGCGTGCTCAAAGCAGGCGCAGCTTACCTGCCTCTCAATCCTGATGATCCGCCGCTGCGCCTCGGCCGCATCATCGCACATGCCGCCGCGCGCTTCACGGTGACCGATACCGCCAGTAAGACGAATCTGCCCAAGGAATCCGCAGAACTCCTGTTGTTGGATGAGCAGCATTCCACAGCTGCAGAGGAAGACAGCGACTATAGGGAGAGCCTGGCGGAGCCGAGGGACCTGGCCTATGTGATTTACACGTCCGGCACCACGGGCGAACCAAAGGGTGTAGAGGTAACCCATGGTGCGCTGGCGAATATCGTGACTGATATGGCGGGACGGCTTGGCTTTAGTGAGAATGGCAGCTGGTTGGCGGTTACTACAGTTTCGTTTGACATCGCCGCCCTCGAGCTCCTTCTGCCTTTGAGCTATGGAGGAAAGGTGATTCTCGCCTCGGAAGAGCAGGCAAGAATCGGCCGGGTGCTCGCGGGAATCATCCATCGCAGAAGACCCACGATCATGCAGGCAACTCCTATTACGTGGAGAATCCTTATCGAGTCAGGCTGGACGGGTTCCGCTGACATGGCAATCCTTTGTGGTGGAGATCGCCTGGACCGTGATCTCGCTGATAAGTTGCTTGCGCGGTCCGCTTCGGCATGGAACATGTATGGGCCCACGGAGACTACGATCTGGTCAACCGCAGACAAGCTTTCTTTGGGTGAAGGGGTGGTGACGCTGGGTACGCCTCTTGCCAACACCGAGGTTTACATTCTGGACCAGGAAGGAAGGCTTCAGCCTGCCGGCGAGATTGGAGAGATCTGCATCGGCGGTGCGGGGTTGGCTCGTGGGTACGTAAGGGATCCGCAGTTGACGCGCCGATGTTTCATTAATGCCGATCTGGGCGGGCTGGAGAGCGTCCGCTTGTATCGAACAGGAGACCTTGGGCGTTGGAATGAGAATGGGAAGTTAGAGTTTTATGGCCGGATCGACCACCAGGTGAAGATCAATGGCTTTCGCGTAGAGTTGGCGGAAATAGAGAGAGTGCTGCAAGCACACCCAGGAGTTGCGGAGGCCGCGGTGTTGGGTGTCGGGGGCGTCACCAATCAAAAGCGGTTATACGCCTTCGTGGTCGGGCGGGGCGGAGTTGAGCTCACCAGCAGCGGGCTGATTGCTCAACTGGCGCAACACCTGCCGAAGTACATGATTCCGGAACGATTCTGGCAGGTCGACGGACTGCCGATTACCCCTCACGGCAAGAGAGACGTGGTCGCATTGGAAGCCCGCACCAAGCTGGCAGCAGACTTGCCATCTTGAGGGAATGCCCTACCGGGAGTTCAACTCAAGTCTCCGTCCAGCAGGATCAAAGTCTCTGCTAAAACCCGGGCGCCGTTGGCACAATCAGCGGGCTCTGCCCATTCCTCGGGAGCATGACTTCTCCCGTCCGTGCAAGGCACAAAGATCATGCCCATGGGCGCAATGCGAGCAACGAATACCCCATCATGCCCGGCTCCGCTTGGCAGCCGGGTGCTGCTCAGCCCGGCTGCTGCGGCTGCTTTTTCGATCGTGTTTTGGATGAGCTGGGAGCAGCCGGTGGGTAGCGTTTGGCTAAGCGGAGAGATACTCAAACGCAATCCGCGAAGCCCCAATTCACGTTCGGTCTGCTTCCGGAGCGCCTGCTCGAAGTGATCGAGCGCAGCCGGATCGGTGCTGCGTGCTTCGAGAATCATGCGGACTAAGCCGGGTACCGCATTGATCGCATTGGGTTCGACGAACAGCTTGCCCACCGTCGCAACCAGATAGGGACTTTCCGGCTGTCTTAATCGCGCGAGCTCTTCGGCCGCCCGGATGAAATCCGCAGCCCCGACGAGTGCGTCGCGGCGAAGAGACATGGGGGTGGTTCCGGCATGATCGGCGCGTCCCTCCACCGTCACCTCAAACCGCCGGATGCCCACGATCGCGGTCACAATGCCAATCGCTGCGTTTCGTTCGGCGAGTACCAGCCCCTGTTCGATGTGCAGCTCGACATAAGCTGCAACCGAATCATGATGACGAATCGGCCGGTCAAGCCGCTCGAATGTGCCGCCCACGCTATCGATAGCAGAGGCAAGTGTCACGCCTGAGGGCAAACGGCGCGCCAGATCTGCTTCTCCCAGGACACCGGCCCAGCTTCGGCTGCCAATGCATGAAAGCCCAAAATCACTCGGTTCTTCGGCGAGGAAGTCCACAACTTCAAGAGGATGCACCAGCGGAACGTGCTGTTCCCGGATCGATTGCGCGGCTTCCAGGGCGGCGAGCAATCCCAGCACGCCATCGAAGCGGCCGCCCGCGGGCACGGTATCTGAGTGCGACCCTGCGACCAGAGCACCTAAGCCGCGTTTTGTCCCAGGAAGGCGGCCAACCAGATTTCCGCCCGGGTCGATTTCGACGGAGAGACCGGCGGTCTTGAATTCGGCCTCGAGCCACGCGCGGCCCTGCGAAAAGTGCGTTCCGAAAGCGCGGCGCGTCCAGGGCTGGGCAGGATCGGTGATGCGGCTGAGCGCCTCTATACGACTCCACAGCCGATCGGAGTTAATCTGGATCATGTGCTGGAGCTGCTATGCCAGCGCCAGATTGAGATTATCAATCGCCTCGTCTATTTCAGACGTGTTTTTATAGCCAACCGTGACGCAATCCACCCCCGCATTCCTGAACGCGAACTTCATTGCGGCTTGGCGGTCTGCACGCTGGGTGAACGTGCCCTCGCCCACCAGCTTCATGCTGATTACGCCCATTCCATCCTTGCGGACCTGCTTCACATGTGTAACCACTTCGTTTACATTTCCCAGGCCAGAGGTGTTGTAGTCTTCAGCATCCATCCGCACGCCCTTATGATTCATCCGGATCATGGCAACTTCCAGCCACTTATTTTCCGGCATCCTGCGCAACGCAGGGAGTCCATGAACCGACGCGCCGTGCGACAACACAGCCTGTTTGGACTGAGCTTCGGAAATTCCATCCTGCCATCTGAGGCTGTCGGTCGGCCACGTCGTTGTATGTTGCCAGTGCAGAAGGACTATGTCGAAGTAATCGGTTTTGGCGGCCTTGCGCAGCTGGTCGATTTTTTCCTGCGGATCCACGCCGTCATGGGTCGTGACCTTGGTCATCAGCCGATAGCTATCGCGTGGGACTCCCTGTAGGGCGACTCCGAGCATCTCGTGCATTCCACTATACGATTCGGCAGTCTCGAAGAAGCGGACCCCACGCTCGTGGGCATGGCGTACCAGCCTGGTGAACTGCTCCTGCCCAAGGTCGCGCTGTATCTGGCCAGAGTAGCTGCCCGTGCCGAAGGCGAGCCGGGTAACCTTGACACCGGATTTTCCCAGCGTTACCCAATCCGTAGCGGTCTGAGGCTCCGCTTTCAGCGAGAGGCTTCCGGCACCTGCGAACGCACCTGCGGCAAGTCCGGACTTGATGAATGCACGTCTGGAGTAGTGAGCCATGATCTACCTCCGTTGCGCCGAATCTTACCACAGGTACTCGGTCCGGTTCCTGGGTCGCGCGGTAAAACGCGGTACATTGACTGCATCATGAAGAAGTTTATTAACCGCCCGGAAAACGTAGTCGAAGAAATGCTGCAAGGCCTGGTTGTGCTGCATCCAGGCTGCGTCCGCCTGCCGGAGCACAAAGTCCTTATCCGCGCAGATGCTGAGCAAGGCCGCCAGCAGGTCGCACTCCTCTCCGGCGGAGGGAGTGGTCATGAGCCCGCGCATGCAGGCTACATCGGCGAGGGCATGCTGAGCGGTGCTGTCGCAGGGGAAGTTTTCACGTCACCCAGCAGCGACTCGGTTTTTGCTGCCATTCAAGCGGTTGCGGGGAAACCAGGAGCGTTGTTGGTGGTGAAGAACTACACCGGCGATCGCCTGAACTTCGGCCTCGCGGCTGAGATGGCGCGTGCGCAAGGCATCCCAGTAGAAATGCTCATCGTGGATGACGATGTCGCCCTGAAGGGGCTGGGCCAAGCGACCGGTGCGCGCGGTCTTGCGGGCACGGTCTTCATTCATAAGCTGGTGGGCGCTGCCGCTGCCGAAGGCAAAAGCCTGGCTGAGGTGGCCGCGATCGGTAAGGCGGCGGTTGACTCGCTGGCGACTATGGGGGTTTCGTTTTCGGCTGGTACCTCGCCCGCGGTGGGAAGGCCAAGCTTTGAATTGGGTGAGAGCGAAATGGAACTTGGCCTCGGCATTCACGGAGAACCGGGAGTAAAGCGGACGCAGTTGCAGCCCGCCGACGAACTGACGGAGACGTTGCTGCGGCAGATTCTGCAGCACGGGAAATTCGGGAGCCAGAAGCGAGTCGCGTTGATGATTAACAATTTGGGGGCAACGACCGAGATGGAGCTGGTGATTATCGGCCGCCATGCCGTGAGTTTTCTGGTGCACGAAGGGTTTGCAGTGGAAAGAATATATGCCGGAACATTTCTCTCCTCGCTCGATATGGCAGGCATTTCGATTTCCGTTCTTGGCTTGGAGGACGACCGGTTACGTTGGATCGATGCTGCCACCACGGCGCCCGCGTGGCCAAACGTGCTGAAAAGGAACCCGGGCAAACCGGCGATACGGATTGCAAGCGGGGTCAGCGCCAGCGCAATTTCGACAGTGGGGAGCGGCGCGCAGACGGAAACGGGGAGAAGAACGAAAAAGGCCATCGAAGCCGCTTGCCAGGCGTTGATCGCCGCGGAAGGCGAGTTGACTGAGATGGACCGCGTGACCGGGGACGGCGACCTTGGCGCAAGCATGACGCGTGCGGCCACGGCTGTGCTGGATGCGGCGAACTCGTATCCGCTGGAAGATACTCCAGCCACGCTTAAATCCCTGGGGCATTCGCTGGGGCGCGAGTTGGGCGGATCATCTGGGCCGCTTTATGCGGTGCTTTTTCTACGTTGCGGCAGCGTTCTCGATGTTACCGGGGCAACTGGGCTAACGCAGTGGGTTGACGCGTTAGACCAAGGCTGCCAGGCCATCAGCGAATTGGGTGGCGCAAAGCCAGGTGACCGCACGATGTTGGATGCCCTCGATCCTTTCGTGAAGACATTGCGGCAGAACATAGGCGTGAAGGCGACGCCAGAGCTCCTGCTCGCCGCCGTGGAAGCATCGGAGCGCAGTGTCGAAGCCACAGCTCAAATGAAGCCTAGAATGGGTCGTTCCAGTTACTTAGGTGATAGAGTACTCGGCCATCCTGATCCCGGCGCAAAGGCAATCTCCCTATGGTTGCGAGCGGTCTGTGAGAGCCTATTCCCGATTCCGGATGCGAAGATCTGAACCCGGGAATCGTCGGCGCCACCGGGCCTGGGAATGCCGCCCTCTATAATGGAGGGTATGGGTCCCTTCAGACTTCGGCTGCACCCGGTGTTGCAGAGGGTGTTGGATTGGATGCCGGCGACGCTGAGCGTATTGATGATCACGCTCGAGTCCACCGCCACCTTCTCTGCAAACAACACCAGCCAGTGGCTTTACCCGTTGTGGGTTCGGCTCTTTGGGCCGATCAGCCCGGCCCATTGGGCGGAGGTACATCATCTCATCCGTAAGACCGGCCACTTTGTTGGTTACGGACTTGTGAGTGTCGCTTTTTTCTACAGTTGGCGGCAGACTCTTTACCGGATGGCCGTCGTCAAGCATTGGACTCTGTGGCGGCGAGCTTCGGTTCTCGCGGTGCTTTGCACCCTGCTTATTGCCAGTCTTGATGAATACCATCAGAGCTTTCTGCCCAGCCGGACCAGTTCGCCCCGCGATGTTCTTATTGACCTCTGCGGAGCGATTGCGTTTCAGCTTGTTCTGCTCCTGATCATTCAGTTGTTTCGCCCTCGGTTCCGCGCAGCCTAAAAGTCCGTGGTCTTCAGTTCGTTGTTATCTGATACAGAAATAGGATGATGTGGTCATGCTCACCCGGCGAAGCTTCCTCGAATTGTCCGTAGCAGCATTGCCATCATTCACGCGCACGCTGTGGGCGCAAACCCATTTTCCCGTCGGGCTTCAACTGTCTACGCTGAACTCGATGGCGAAGGCGGATCTTCCAGGCACTCTAAGCCAGATTCATGCTGTTGGTTACCAGGAGGTTGAGCTCACACCAGTCGCCTATACACTCCCGGCGGAGCAGTTGCGTAAGGTGGTCGCAGCGAGTGGCCTGAAGTCTCCAAGTGGCCACTTCGAATATATCGACCTTGACGGCCAATTTGACTATGCAAAAGCTTTTGGTCTCATGTGGGTTGTATGTCCCATGCTTCCAAAATCGCAGTGGACCTCGGTCGACGGATTCCATACCGCAGCCAGGCAGTTTAATGAGTGGGGCAAGCGCGCAAATGCGATGGGGATGCGCTTTGCGTTTCACAACCATGACTATGAGTTTCGCCAGTTCGACGGGACCACCGGCTTTGACATCCTGGTGAAGGAAACCGATCCGAAACTGGTTTTCTTTGAAATGGACTGCTATTGGATCACGCAAGCCGGGCTCGATCCCGTTGAGATGCTTAATCGGCTGGGCAGGCGTGTCCGCTTGCTGCACATAAAGGACCGTAAACCTGGCTTCCCCCCATCCAACGATATGAGCCAGAGTTCCGCGCATTTTACTGAAGTTGGAACAGGCGGCATTGATTGGCCCCGAATCTTAACCGCGGCCCGTAAACTCCAAATTGAACATTACTTTGTCGAGCAGGACCACATCGATGGGCCGCCCATCGAAAGTATTCGCATTAGCTATAACTATCTGCGTAAGATTTTCCCGGCCTGAGGCATTACTCCACGCGCAACGCTTCCATCGGGTCAAGCCTGGAGGCGCGCGTGGCCGGCAGCCACACTGCCAGCAGCGCGACCGCGGCTAGAATAACCGGTACAGTTACAAATACGATTGGATCCCACGATTTAACGCCAAAGAGGAAGCTGGCAATCAGGCGCGTAAGCCCGAAGGCCGCGCAGACTCCGACAACCACTCCCGCGATTGCAAGCTGCATCCCCTGCCAAACGACGAGGTTGCGAATTTTCTTACGGTCCGCACCCAGGGCCATGCGGATGCCCATCTCCTGCGTCCGCTGCTGCACCGAGTAGGCCATCAGGCCGTAGATGCCGATGGAGGCGAGAACCAGTGCGGCGGCGCCGAATATGGTGAGCAGCAGCATGTTGAAGCTTTGCCGCGCTGTCGAGTTGACTACTACGTCATCCATCGGCCGCACCCGGGCCACTGGAAATCCACCGCTGGCTTGGCGCAACTGCTCGCTGACCGCTGATATGAACTGGTGCGGTTCGGTGTGGGTGCGTACCAACCAGACCACCGGCCCAATGCGCGCGTTGAGGGCGGTCATGCCATCGGTCACTTGCGCTTGCGGAACGGTCATCTGCGGGAAAGAACTCCCGGTTTAGACCGCCACTGTGAATGTCTCCTACGATACCGACGATCTGCCGCGCGGGTTCGTCAAACTCCGGCCCCACTCCCTTGCCGATGATGATTTGTTGGCCGACGGGGTCTTCTTTCGGCCAGTATTTTTTTGCCATGCTTTCGTTGATGAGTACGACCCCGGGGGCGCCCGCCACATCACGGTCGGTAAAGTCGCGTCCACGCAGAATGGGTATCTTGAAAACTTCGTAGTAGCCGGGTGAGGTGTTCATCCAGCCGACGCCCTGCTGCTGTTGTTTGTCTGCCGGGCGGCCGACTATGATGAAATGGCAAGCCGAAACCACCCTCCAGCGGTAGGCAGCAAGTAGAAGCTGATGCTTCCACGCCGGGGATCGCATTGAGACGCTCTCGTCCGTTGCGCACCAGCTGCGCAACTCCGGCTGTCTTTTGAAAACGATCGCCGGTCAACGACATTTCGAGGGTAAGAACATTGTGCGCCTCGAAGCCGGGATTGACGTTGCGCAGCGCGAGAAAGCTCCGGATCAGGAGCGCCGCACCGATCAGCAGCACCAGGGCTAAGGAGACTTCACTGATCACCAGCAGTGAGCGGGCTTTGCTTTGGCGGAATCCAGTGCCGGAGCGGTTGCTGCTCTCTTTCAGTGTGGAGTTGAGATCAGGGCGCGAAGCACCGATCGCAGGGAATAGGCCGAACAGAATTCCGGTGAGCAGCGAAACGCTGAGGGTGAAGACGAGCACGCGCCAATCGAGGGTGACCGCGGCACCATGTTCGCCAATGCGTGGAATATCGCCCGGGCTGACGGCCAGCAGGGCGCGCAAGCCAACGTAACCCAGGACCAAGCCAAGCAAGCCGCCGGTAACAGAAAGCAGAACGCTTTCCGTAAGTAGCTGCAGGATGATGCGCGACCGTCCTGCACCCATGGCCGCGCGTATGGCAAACTCCCGCTTGCGGCCCGTCGCATGAACCAGCAGCAGGTTGGCAACGTTGGCGCAGGCGATCAGAAGTACCAGGCTCACCGCGCCCAGCATAACCAGCAACGACGAGCGCACATCGCTCACAATCGAGTCCCGCAGCGGAGCGACTTCGAATCCTCCCTTCGGTCCGATCGCATCCGGGAAGCGCCGGCGAAACTGATCGGCGGCAACTTTCAGCGCGGCGTTGGCCTGGGCCAGAGTCACGCCCGGCTTGAGTCGCCCGGCGGCCATGAAGTAGTGACCTTGATTGGTGCTGTTAGGGTCGAACTGAAAGGGCAACAAAATATCTGCTTCGGGGTCGGAGACGAAGGATTTTTCCAGAACTCCGACGATGGTATAAGGCTCGTTGCCGAGAGACAGCGCGCTGCCTATGATGTTGGGATTGCCGCCAAATTTGCGCTGCCACAGACCATAACTCAGCACCACGACCTTGCCCCCGTTGGGGGAGTCTTCCTGCGGGGTAAAGGTGCGGCCCAGTGTCGGGGACGCGCCGAACAGACGGAAGTAAGCCTGCGTGACATGGATACCGTGTACCTGTTCCGGACGGTCGCCCGTGAGGTTGAAGCCAGGGCCGCCGAAGTCGTAGGCGGCGACATCCTGGAAGACGTTGGTCTGCTGCTCCCAGACACGAAACTTGGGGATGGAGGCGCCTGGACCCTTGCCCTGAGGCGAGGTGAGCAGGAACTGAACAATGCGATCCGCGTCTGGGTAAGTGAGCGGCTTGAGCAGTACCGCGTCAACCACTGTGAAAATGGCGGTATTGATCCCGATGCCCAGAGCCAACGCAGCAATCGCGGCAAAGGTGAATCCAGGATTTGAACGGAACATGCGCACCGCATGCTTGAAGTTGTCCCAGAAATCGCTCATGCCTCGCTCCTTGACATGAATATTAGACGAACCAGAAAGTGACCTGGCCATTAGCGAAGTCTGCACGCGCATAAAGTTGAGAATTTACAAAGGCCGCGAACAATTCTAGGATCTGTTTCGTCCAGTCATTGGTGATGTTACGCGGATGGTCTTCCGTTCACCGGACGTCAACATGGATGAGCAAAGGAATTCAGATGTCGGGCAATCCCAAGCAGACGTTTCATGGAATTACGCGCGCAATTTTTGCGCGGTTGCGGCAAAAAGCTTCGCGGTTCGGTATCCGCGTCGCCACTCCCAAGGGGGAAGCAGTCAAGGATGGGGTCCTTATCCAGTGGAACTATGACGCTTCCGCGGAACTCCTGGAGGTGGAATGCCGGGCGCCGTTTTGGCTCAACACTACCCAGGTCAATCGAAACCTCCGCAATGAAATCGAGGTCGTTCTTCGGTCAAGCCGCGCCGCCTAGGCTAAGGCCTGTAAGAGGCAGGGGGCTGGGAGACGAGGGTTTGCGACCGTGTTCAGTTTTGGACAATTGAAGCCAAGTCCGAACAGCTGCACACTGGTTTGGCTCAACGCTCGTCCCAGCGAATCTGCGACCAAGGGCTATCCGCTATTGGCCATCGAAATGCATATTGAAGATGCAGTTCGAGGGTGAACAAAGAATGCAGACTGTTCTCCAGGAGTTGCGTTACGCGCTCAAGCAAGTAGGCACCCACCCTGGCTACTCCATCGTGGTCGTCCTGACCCTGGCACTGAGCATCGGCGCCAACACTGCGATCTTCAGCGTGGTCGACGCCCTCCTCTTGCGGCCCCTTCCTTATCCCGAGCCGCAACGCCTGGGGTCTCTCATGCAAAGAATCTCCGGCCCGGGCGGTAGCACGTATCCCATCGACATCGATCGTGACACGTGGCGGTATCTGCAGGATGATGTCCCCGCCGTAACGGCTGCCGTTGCCAGCAAAACCGGCGGCGTGAATCTGCAGGCGGCTGGGCGCGCCCAATATGTTCATGGCCAGCGAGTCTCCGCGCGATATTTTGACGTACTTGGCCTTCGCCCGATGATCGGACGCAGCTTCACCGCTGCGGAAGATACGCCAGGAGGATCGAGAGCTGTCGTTCTGAGCTACGGCCTGTGGAAGAGCACATTCGACGGTGACGCCAACGTGGTGGGCAAGGCCGTCAGGTTAAAGGATGTTCCCTACACGATCATCGGCGTGCTGCCGGCAAAAGCACACACTCCATCGAGCGTAGATTTGTGGACGTCGCTTCGTCCAGATTCTTCCGAAGAGGGAGGCGGAGACAATTTCCAGCCGATTCTGCGGCTTAAGGACGGGGCGACCTGGCAGCAGGCCGACGCACAGTTGAGCGAGCTACAATCGCTCACCTCGCGTTTCGTGCAGAAGAAGAACCCAGGCGCACAGGTCACCTACTATGCAGTTCCGCTTCAGCAGAGTCTGGCAGTAGAGACACGCATGCCGGCAATGATCCTGATGTCGGCCGTGAGTTTTGTGTTGTTGGTGGCTTGTGCCAATCTTGCCGGCCTAGCCCTGGTGCGCGTTGGCCGCAGAGAGCTTGAGATTGCTACCCGGCTTGCGTTGGGCGCCACCAAATGGGCCATCCTGCGTCAATTCTGGATCGAGAGTTTGCTCCTCACAAGCGCGGGCGGCCTCGCGGCTCTTTTGGTCGGTGGCCTTACGCTTCAGCTCATCAACAGACGCATTCCGGAGAATTTCCTGCCGCTCGGTGGGGTTTCGATGGATGCACGGGTTTTGTTGTTCTCCGCCATTGCTGGAATAGGAGCCAGCTTGTTTTTCGGAATGTTGCCGGCCCTCGATGCCCGTCGTATCAATGTTCAGTCTGCTTTAGCCGGTGGCGGAAACCGCTCGGTTGCCCAGTCCAGTGGCACGCGAACCCGCTATGCCTTGATCATTGGCGAAGTCGCCTTGACGGTTGTCCTGCTGACTGTCGCCGGGTTGCTCATAAGAACACTCATCTATCTAAGAACCCTGCCGGCGGGGTTCAATCCAGAAAACGTCATGGTTGCAAAAGCGTCTTTGGATGAGGTCCGTTACAACAATCAGGCTTCGTTTCTGAAGCTGCTCAACGAAAGTGTTGCTGCGATGCAGGGCATTCCGGGAGTGCAGTCCGCCGCTGTCGGGCTCACCGTCCCCTTCGAGCGCGCGCTCAACTACTCGGTCAAGGTCGCGGACGGCCGGCAGGCGGGCGAACAGGATATAACGAATCTTGTCTACGTGACGCCAGCCTACTTCGAGGCGTTGCAGATAGCACTTCGCGCGGGACGGCCTCTCACCGCCGGCGATAGCTCGACCACCCAGTATGTTGCGGTCGTGAAACGGCTTTCGCCAGAAGATATCTCGGCCGGGAGGATAGTGTCGGCCGCCACCTGCTGAGTGACGGAAATACGATTGAGATCGTTGGCATCTCGGCGAACGTGATCACTCCGCCTGGATTTACGCCGGGAGGACCGATCGTCGCGGAACCCACCGTGTATGTGCCTGCGACCCAGATGCCGACGCAGCTCGTCAATCTAGCGCATGTGTGGTTTCAGCCCAGCTGGATTGTTCGTACGAAAGGGAAGCTTGCAGGCATACCCCAGCAGATGCAGCAGGCCATGGGCAGTGTAGATCCTGATCTGCCCATCTCTGGGGTCTACGGCATGACGGATCTGCTGTCGGACGCGTTGCTCTTGCAGCACATACAGGCCGGCCTGCTGGCGACTCTTTCGGTGTTGGCGCTCTTGCTTTCTTCGGTCGGCATCTACGGATTGGTCTCGAACCTGGTCAATCAACGCACCCGTGAACTCGGCATCCGCATGGCCCTTGGCTGCACGTTGCAGGGCGCGATGTTTGAGGTGTCACGCCCGGGTATAGCCGCCACGGGCGCCGGCTTGGCCGCAGGCCTGCTCCTGTCGTCGGCGGTGGTGAAGGTTGTGCGGAGCCAGCTCTTCGGTGTCGCTTTGTATGATCCACTCACGCTATGTGCGGTGTCGGGCTTCCTTGCTGTGGTGGCTGTCCTCGCCGCTGTGCTGCCAACCTTCAGAATTGCCAAGATCGATCCGGCCGAAACGCTTCGCGCGCAATGAGGCATTACTCGGTCACTCCGTGCGCAGCGCCTCGACTGGATTGATTGAAGCCGCCCGCTGCGCTGGAATAACGCTTGCCAGAAGTGCACACAAACCCAGCGCGGCGATAGAGCCGGTGAGTACGAGCGGGTCCCAACTCTTGACCTGGTACAACTGTGCGGCGATCAGATGTCCGCACGCGATGGAAATCGGAATGCCGATGACCAGGCCGATCACCACCTGCCGAAAAGCTCCGCGCAGAACCAGCCCAACCACGTTGCCGCGATTGGCGCCCAGGGCCATACGCACCCCAATCTCGCTGGTGCGCCGTTCGACGGTGTATGCCGTGACTCCATAGAGCCCAACCGCGGCGAGCACAAGCGCGAGCCCGCCAAAGAGTCCAGTCATCTCCGTCACCGCGCGCTTCTGGTCGAAATTGCTGTCAACCTGCTCCTGCATTGGCTGAACATTGATGATCGTCAGATTGGGATCGACTTCGCTAAATGCTTTGCGGATGAGCGGTTCGATCCCCTGCGCTCTTCCCCGCAGCTTGAGCACGGCGCCCCCGATGTAATGCGAGCGGTGGTCGATGAGCGCCATGATCGGCTGGTCATAAATGACATGCTGAGCCAGCGGTACGTAGAACATTGGACGCGGCGGACCGCTTGGATCCCTATACTTGGCGTCGTGCACAACGCCTACGATTTCAAACGTCGTGTTGTACTTAGGCATGTCCAGGCCGTAGTGTTTTCCGATGGGATCCTGGCCGGGAAAGAACTTCTTCACGAATGCTTCGCTGACCACGGCTACGTTGCGCGTGCTGCCTGTGTCTTGCTCGGAGAGACTTCGGCCGCGCACAATGTGCTGGCCCATGGTTTCCAGATAGCCTGGGCTGACGCGATCCCACGAAGACCCGGCATCACCGTTTAGCTGTGGTACCCCCTGACCTTCTGGAACAATCAATTCGCCCCAGTTGTCGATGTAGGGGGTATAGAGAGCGAGCGCAGCTTGTTCCACTCCTGGGATCGCATTCAGGCGGCCCTGCAACTCGCGGTAAAGCGCGTCGACCTGGGGTTCGGTGTAGCTTGAGGGCGGCCCGTTCAACAAGATGCTGAGGCGGTGGTCGGTCTCAAAGCCGAAGCTCTGATGCTCCAGATTGCGCAGGCTGCGGGCAAGTAGACCTGCTCCGGCGAGCAATACGATCGAAAGCGTGGCCTGCACCACAACCAGCATTTTCTGCGGGAGTGTGGCGCTGTCGCGCGTGCTGCGATTGGCGCCGCGCAAAGCCTCGACCGGATTGCCGTGTGAGGTAAACCATGCCGGCGCAGTGCCGAAGAGCACTCCCGTGAGCAGCGACAAGCCGAAAGCGAATGCCAGGACTGGGAAGGAGGGCGTGGCATCGACCGGAACATAGTGAGCGTTATGAAAGGCCAGCGCGATCATGAGTTTCACGCCGAGGTAGGCAACCACAATGCCGGCGACACCCCCGAGGACAGAGAGCACGACGCTCTCTGTGAATGATTGCCGAATGAGCCGCCGGCGTGATGCGCCCAGAGCCAGCCGCACAGAGGTTTGTGAGCGTCGCGCTGCGCCCCGCGCCAGCAGCAGATTGGCAATGTTGGCGCAGGCGATCAGCAGCACCAGGCAGCAGACCGTGAGCAGGATACGAAGGCTATCTCCGTAATCGGCTTTCATGTCGCCCACGCCAGCGCCTCCCGGAACGATGCTGATCCGCTGGCTTGGGAGTGCCTTGATGATCAGGGGAATGAATTCGGCCGGCCATCCGCTGTCGTGGGCCATCCAGTCACGCAGAAGCGTGGTGAGCCGGGGTGCTACGCCGTCCAGGCCTGCGCCCGGCTTAAGCCTTCCGATCACTCGCAGCCAGCCGGAGATAGATTGCTTCAGTAATGAATTTTCGGCATTGACGAGGGGTTCCTGCTGCAGGGGCATCCATAGTTCGGGAGGATTGCTGCGCAATGTCTCACCGAAGAACCCAGGGGGTGCGATGCCGGCGATGGTAAATGGATGACCTTCCACAATGAAGGTCGATCCTACGACGGAAGGATCGGAACCGTACTGTTGTTGCCAGGCACGATAACTCAACATGGCTGCCGGTGGCGCTGAAGCTTGATCGTCGCTGGGACCAATGGTGCGCCCGGCGAACGCGCGGATGCCGAAGGTGGAAAAGTAGTTGCCGCTGACGAATTCGCCGCGTAATGGCTTGGCCTGGTTGTCGTGTTGCCCGCGGCGTACGCTGAACTGCACACCGGATGCCTGGAAGGCGGTCATTTGCTCGAACTCCGGCGCCGCGGCTTGCACCCGGAGAAAGAGGGGATACGAATACAAGCCCCAATCGCCGTTCTGTGGGCCACCCTGAACACAGCAGTCCGTGCCGGAGCCGATGCGGTAAAGGGTCGATGGATCCACGACTGGCAACGACTTAAGCATGACTGAGTAGATAAGGGAGAAGATGGCGGTTGTTGCTCCGATGCCCAGGGCAAGCGTGAGCATCGCTGTCAGGGTGAAGACAGGGGAGAGACGCATCTGTCGAAATGCGTAAGAGATGTCCTGCCGCAGCGTTTGCATGTTAGCTATGTACGCGCAGCTGGAGGGCTGGGTTCCCGGGATTATGCGAAAGCGATCGATGGGCTGCGCCCACCATTTTCGGCCCACGTACGCTTTGGCGAACGTGGGGCACCCGTCTCTCCATCTGAAGGGTTTCAGGGGTGGTATCCCACATGCGCTTACTCGGTTCGCAGGGCTCGCGCTGGATCGATCGAGGCGGACGGATTGGTGTTTGGCATCGCGCACGACGCCCACGATCATGGAGTCCGTTTCCGGCCGTTGCGGGCGGCTCACATGGCGTCCGAGAGCGTTCTGCGCACTCCCGAAATAGTGCCGCGCGAACGTCTCGTTGACAATGGCGACCTTCGTCGCTGTGGCGCTGTCGACAGGCGAGAAATAACGACCGGCGAGCAGCGGAATGCCAAGCGCCTCCTATCCAGTAACCACCTTCAATGAAAGTGTCGCCATTTCCTTTGTCATCCCGAGCGAAGCCGAGGGATCTGCAGTTCAGCGGATTCGTCTTGGAAATGTTTCGAAGAGCTCCCTATGGTTTCTTTGGCGCTTCTGCCGCCTTTGCGCCGGGAAAAATATCCTTGAGCGGTTGGCGCTGTTTCTCAAATAACTCTGGCTTGGGCAGCGGCTTACGCGGCAGCATCTCGTCGCGCATGGCCGTGTTGTAAAGGAATATTGCCTCGACGACGGCTGCCTGTTTCAAGTCCGAAGGGGATAGACGTTCGTAGACATCCTGGTTGCCGTGCAGGCTGCGAGTCTCGTAATCACGCGGGTCCTGGATAAATTGGAACCCGGGAATCCCAACATCGTTGAACGATTCGTGGTCCGTGGAGCCGCTGTTACGCATGCTGATAGTCGTCACACCCAGGTCCTTCAGCGGCGCAATCCATTGGTCAAAGATCGGAACGATCGCAGCGTTGTTCTCGGCATAGATCCCCAACAGCTTTCCCCCGCCATTGTCCAGATTGAAATAACCGGAAACGAGCGCATGCTCGGGTTTAAGCGTCAGTGGTCCAACCCTTTCGCGCAGGAACTCGGGGACTGTAAGCTGCTCGGGGTTGGTCGACAGTCCAATGGTACCGAAATGCTGGCTTACATAGCCCATCGACCCAATATCGCCCTGCTCCTCACCCGACCATAACGCGATGCGAATCGTCCTCCGCGGCTGGACGTGCAGCGCGGCCAGTATGCGCATCGCCTCCATCGCCACAATCACGCCTGCGCCATCGTCGGTTGCACCAGTGCCGGCGATCCAGCTATCCAAATGCCCTCCTGCCATGACCACCTGGTCTTTCAGCTTTGGATCGGTACCGGCAATCTCAGCGATGGTGTTGTAGCCTTGTTCGTGGTCGCCAGTAAATTCAGAATTAATCGTAACGGAAACTGTGACCGGCACGGCGTGCGAGAGGAGGCGGCTAACCCGGCCGAAGTTCTCGCTGGAGAGAACCGCGGAGGGAATGGGCTGCTTGTGATCGGGCAAAAAGCTCTTTCCTCCCATTTGCTCGCTGTTGTCATCACGGAACATCCCACCGTCACCCCCCCAGCCCGCAACCAAAAGCGCTTGCGCATGCTGATCAGCAAAGAATTTTGCAACCCGCTCCTTGAAGTTGAGTTTTTTAAACATGTCTTCCCAGAAGGTCGGCCCTTCGGAAAATACGTGCTGCTCCTCCATGTTGCCGTCAAGGGGATATTGGTAAATCTGGGTCAGCTTATTCTCGTCGTAGCGTTGCAACAGCGGAGCTGGATCGGGATTGACTTGAGGTGCCTTGCCATAGAGGATGATTTTCCCCGCCAGCTTGCCCTTCCAGGCGTCAAGGTCCTTCTCTTCCTTGAGGGCCGGAACGGCAATCACTTCGGCTGTTACTGCTCCGTGGGTAGCGGGAGACCATGGCGTGGCCTGGGCAATAAAGACCGCCGTATCGGGTGTAACCATGTCGACTGAGGTGCTGATTTGGCGCCAGCCCATGCCAAAGTCACCCCAACTTTCCAAATGCGCATTCACGCAGCCCATAGCCGCGAGCTGGTCACGCGTCCACGCGTTTGCTTTGGCTAAGTTGGGCGAGCCGGTTAGTCGCGGTCCAATATCGTCAAACAAGGCGCTCGCATACTCCATGATGTGCGAGTGGTTGAAACCCTCTTCACGAATGCGCGCGTAGGCGCCGAGGTCGAGGGATTCCGTTGCCGGCGGGCTTTCCACCTTGTTGTAGTCATAGCCGTGACTTTCGGCTGTCTGGGCGTGCAGGAAAACTGCGCTCAATATCATTCCGGCCGTAATACCGGCCCATCGATCATGCATTCAAAGATCCCTTAACTTTCTTAGCCTCTCTACTCGCACCGCAGTGCTGTCATTGGATCGACCGACGATGCTCGCCAGGAGGGAAGCAGGCACGCCAGTCCCGCGACTGCGAGGAGCACAGCAGATACCCCGATAATCAACCACGGGTCATGGGTACCATTCTCCACCCAGCGGGAGATCACCCGGTTCAGGCCAAGACTAATCGTCAGCCCTGCCAATAGTCCAGAGCCGACGCTTACCCCAGCCGAAGCGAGCACGTTCCACAGCACATCTTTCTTCCTCGCGCCCAGGGCCATGCGGATTCCAAATTCGTTGGTCCGCTGCACCACCGAGTAGGAAACCACACTGTACAGACCTACAGCCGCCAACACCAGCGCGAGCACAGAAAAGGCTCCAAAGAGAATGGAGACCAGCCGCCCCCTGGCCATTTCCGGCTCGCGCCTGATCCACGTCTCCAGGTCGTCGGTTCGACCAAACGCTTGCTGATCGGCATCGACAGAGACTATCAATCGGCGAATGCTGTGCAGAAGGGCTTGCGGATCGCCTCGGCTCTCGACCAGAATCTGCGTGTGCATCCACATGTAGAGCGAGTAGGGCAGAAAGATCGCGGGCTTCACCGGTTTGTCCAGGCCGTCATCCAGCGCATCGGCCACCACACCGACGATTTGTAGCGGACCATCGCTGCCCGGCGCAGCCAGAGTATACGGAGGTTCGTCCTTCAAAGTGGGAACCTTCAACGAATGTCCAATCACGTCGCCACTGGGATAGTAGCGTTTGGCGAACGATTCATTCACCAGTACCAGTGGAGCTGCATGTACCAACTCCGTGTGGTCCCAAACGCGTCCTTTCTGCAGCGGCATGCGCAAGGTCGTAAAGTAACCCGGGTCTACAAAGTTGAGCCTCGCCTTTTGTTCCTCGGCGCTGGGCTTCCCCAGCAACTCGAACGGTTGGTCCCAGCCGTTATTGGGCGGGGTCGCATTGGTCGAAATCCCGGCGGAGATGACATCGGGTGAGCCGGCGATGGTATTGCGAAGCCGCTCATAGTAGTTGACTCGCTCGACCAGGGTTTTATAGGTGTTGTCATGGATAGGGATGCCTACCGACATTACATTGTGCGGGTCGTAGCCGAGCGGAATATGCATCATGTGCACAAATCCCTGGATGGCCGCTCCGGCAGCGGTCATCAGCAGCAACGTCAAGGCAATTTGTCCGGCAATGAGGACGGTGTGAAAATGCTTTCCGCGAACCGTTCCCGCCACTTTACGAGTGTTGGATTGCATCACCTGGCTGATCTCAGGCCGTGCCATCTGCAAGGCCGGGAACAAGCCGAAGAGGATCCCTGTGAGCAGAGCAAGGCCGACACTGAAGAGCAGTACCGGTACGTTGATGTGGAAATCTGCCTCATGGGGAAATGAGTATTCCGGTAAGGCGGACACGATCCAACCCAGACTTCGATAGGCGAGGACTACGCCTAATCCCGCACCGGCGACAGCCAGGATGATTGATTCGGTCAGGAGCTGGCGGACGAGACGGAAACCGCTTGCCCCCACCGCTGACCGGACGGCGAACTCGTGCTGCCGTGCTGTGCCTCGCGCCAACAGCAGAATGGAAACGTTGCCGCATCCGATGGCTAACAGCAGCCCCACGGCACCGAAGAGGAGGGCGAGGGTGCCGCCCAATTGATGCATGTAGTAGTAGCTGATATTGCGAATCGTGAGTACGTATTGTTTTGGGAAGTGAGTGGGTGTTTCTTTGGCGAATTGCTGCATGAGCGGAGTTAATTCAGCTGCGGCGGCTGCCTGGGTTACGCCCGGCTTGAGCTTAAGAAAAGCGCCGTAGGTAATCGTCTGCGATCCGGAAAGGTTCAGCGGCAGATACACGTCGCCGTCCAACCAGGTAAAGCGTGGCGGCAGCACGCCCAGGATGGTGTAGGTTTTGTGAACCAGCTGGATGGGTTTGCCCACTACGGAGGGATCACCGTTAAAGTGCCGTTGCCAGAACTTGTGGCTCAGAACCACCACCTGCTGCGGCTCCTGGCCGTCTGGAGCATCAGAGGGGACAAAATATCTGCCAAGCATCGCCGGCAGGCCAAGGAATTGGAAGCCGTTGGGTGTCAGGTAACTTCCCCGAACATCTTCCGGAACATCGCCGCCGGTGACGGTCAGGTTCCACTCGTTCACGCCCATCACGTCTTCCAGCGAATGGGCTTGTCGTAATTGCCGTACCTGTGGGCCGGTCATGCCGCCCCCGTCTTCTTCATTCCCCGCTTTGTCCAGCAACGAAATAGTGCTAATCCGATCGGCTCCGCTATAGGGCCACGGATTCATCAACACGGCGTAGACAATGCTGAACACGGAGACGGTCGCGCCAACTCCGAGAGCCAGCGACAGGACCGCGGTCAGAGCGAAGCCGATGTGATGAGCAAACTGGCGGAAGGCAAAACGAACGTCCTGCAGGAATGTGCGCATGGCGCGCCCCCTAGAGATCGAATGAGCCCGAAACTCTTTATCAGCAAATGTCGTACCACAAACAAATGTCTATACGGTTTGCAGCGCACACGAGTTCCTTCCCCCGTCGCAAGATTCGGCTGTCCGAAAGTGGACAGTTCAGACCAAAATTGAACAAAGCGACAACCAGTTGCGTAGGTATGCATGATGGCAAAGAGCCTAAATTCTTGGAGAAGCGCTGCTGAGGGGTTTTGGTCCCCCGCATGCATTAGCAACGATTGATGGATATCTCACGCCCAGACCTGAAGGCTAAGAAGAGGAAGCGGCAAGTACTGACGATCGCAGTTGGCGTCGTTGTTCTTGCGGTTGTGACATTTCTTGTAATGCGGCTGAAGCCGGCCTCTCCCACCGTCGACCGTTCCGTTGTTTGGACAGACACGGTGAAGCGTGGACCACTCATCGTCCAGGTGCGCGGCCTGGGGACCCTGGTCCCACGGGAAGACGCGATTCGCCAGATTCCGGCGCAAACCGAGGCGACGGTGGTGCGCATCCTTACCCTGCCAGGCTCGACGGTGAAGCCAGACACCATCCTTCTGGAGTTGAGCGACCCGCAGACTACCCAACAGGCGCTCGATGCCGAGCTTGCACTCAAAGAGGCGCGTGCGGACTTAAGCAACACGCAAGTCAAGGTACAGAGCGACCTGATGGCACAAAAGTCTACTGCGGCTACGGTGAATGCGGATTACCAGCAGGCCCAGCGGCAGGCGAAGACGAACAAGGCTCTTTACGGCCTGGGCGTGATTTCCGGTCTGGTTTACAACGCCTCTCAAGGCACGGCGGATGAATTGAGCACCCGCAACAAACTGCAAGAGCAGACAGTCGACATCAATGAAAAAGCAATTCAATCACAGCTTGCGGTGCAGCAGGCCAAGGTGTCACAGGCTCAGGCTATCTATGAGTTGAAGAAGCAACAGCTGGAGGCCCTCAAGGTGCGCGCAGGCATATCTGGAGTGCTGACCGATCTTCCTCTCGCCGTGGGGCAGCACGTAGCCATCGGTGCCATGTTGGCCCAGGTGGTGCAACCGAATCAGCTGAAGGCACAGTTGAAGATTGCTGAGACCCAGGCGCGCGACATTCAGCTTGGTCAACCAGCGACGATCGACACCCACAACGGTTTGGCCGAGGGCACGGTGTCGAGGATCGATCCCGCGGTGCAGAACGGGACCGTCACTGTGGACGTGAAGCTGACTGGCAACATACCCGAGGGCGCGCGTAAAGACCTGAGCGTCGACGGCACCATCGATCTGGAAAGGTTGAAAGATGTTCTCTACGTGGGCCGGCCCGCCTTCGGCAACGAGAACAGCACCATTACCCTCTTCCGTCTGGATCCTGAGGGCAAGGGGGCCGTCCGTGTACCGGTCAAGGTGGGCCATGCTTCGGTAAACGCAATCCAGGTGCAACAAGGGCTACATGAAGGCGATACGGTGATCTTGAGCGACATGTCGCGCTATGACACGACGGATCGAATTCGGCTGGACTAAATGAGAGAAACGCAAATCCAATACGAGCAAATTAGGAGCGAAAGCATGGAGCCACTGATACAGATCGAAGCGATGACCAAAATTTTCTACACCGAGGAGATCGAGACCCACGCACTCGCTGGCGTCCACCTCTCCATTGCCCGCGGAGAATACGTGGCCATGTCCGGCCCCTCAGGTTGCGGAAAGTCGACGCTGCTTTCGATTATCGGCCTGCTGGATACGCCGACAGCGGGCAAGTACGAGCTGAACGGCCGTCCGGTGGAGAATCTGAAATTCGCCGAGCGTTCGCGTATTCGCAACCAGGAAATTGGGTTCATCTTTCAGAGTTTCAATCTGATTGGTGATCTTACGGTTGCCGAGAACGTCGAACTGCCGTTGACCTACCGCTCAGGAATGGCTTCGAGCGACCGCAAAAGCCGGGTGCAGGAATCGCTCGAGCGCGTGGGTATGGCTCACCGCATGCGCCACTACCCGTCGCAACTCTCGGGCGGTCAACAGCAGCGCGTCGCTGTTGCTCGCGCATTGGCAGGCTCTCCCTCGATCCTGCTGGCTGACGAACCTACCGGGAACCTGGACTCGAAAAACGGTGAAGCGGTGATGGAATTGCTCAAGAATCTGCATCGTGAGGGAGCAACCATCTGCATGGTGACGCACGACCCACGCTTCGCCCGGCATGCCGATCGCAACATTCATCTCTTCGACGGAAAGATTGTCGCTGAGGGAGAAGCCCTCGATCAGGTGCTCGAGTTTCAATAACGAGCGTTGATGGTGGAACTCTAGTGAACTCCAGTCCCGAAGAGCCTGCCCTGAGCCTGTCGAACGGGGACAGCCTGAAGTAGCCCAGGACGGAAGTCCGGGGTAGACATAACGTCTCCGAGAAAAGTCCCGAAGGGACGGCCTGAACGGCCGCCGCTACGATTTCTACGCCAATGAGGGCTCCAATGATCTCGCTCGAAAATATCGAAAGAAGCTACAAAAGCGGCGCCGGCCAGACATGGGTCCTCAGGCGCATCAACCTGAAGATAGAGACGGGCGAATTTATTACCATCATGGGACCGTCGGGAGCAGGCAAGTCGTCGCTGCTGAATGTATTGGCGCTGCTCGACGATCAATGGGCGGGAGCGTACTGGTTCCATGGGGAAGCAGTTCAGTCCATGAATCGTAAGCAGCGGTCAGACCTGGCCCGCCGCAATATCGGCATGGTTTTTCAAAGCTATCATCTGCTCGATGACCTAACGGTTGCCGAGAACATCGATCTTCCGCTCTCCTACAAAAACATCTCCCGATCCGAGCGCCAGTCGCTGGTCGCGGACACGCTTGATCGCTTCAGCATCGTGGGCAAGAAGGACCTCTATCCCAACCAGCTTTCGGGAGGTCAACAGCAACTGGTGGGTGTTGCCCGCGCGGTGATCCATCGCCCGGCCCTGCTGCTTGCCGACGAGCCCACGGGAAATCTTCACTCTTCCCAGGCAAAAGAAATCATGGAGCTCTTTCAAAGTCTCAACCGTGAGGGAACAACCATCGTTCAGGTCACCCACTCGGAGGTGAATGCCGGCTATGGCAGCCGCATTCTCGAGGTGAGAGATGGCTGGCTGGTGCGGGATACTGCAAACCCCGGGCTGAACCAGGGCACCGAGGTGAAGGCATGAAGCATTGCTCCGGTGCTGGCAGGTTGGTGCCGAAAACGTTGTCTGTGTTGTGTGCAGCGGGACTTCTGGTCTCGACAACCTTTGCCCAGGCAAACCCCGCGGAGCCTTTGCCTTCCGCGCCTGGCGATCCGCAGCAACCCCCGCCCCAGACCATCGCACAGCAGGCACAAGTGGCGGCGCAGCCCCAACCCGTTGCCTACCAAGGACCCTTCCACATTGAACTGCCGCATTCACACAACCCTTTGGCGCCGTATTTGCCCAGTACTGTGCCGCCCCTCAACCTGCAAAACTCACAGCTCCTCTACGACCTCATTCAAGACGGCAAGCTCCGCCTCTCCCTGCGGGACGCGATCGCTTTGGCGCTCGAAAATAATCTCACGCTCGCGTCCTTCCGCTACAACTTCCCCATCGCGCAAGCCGATCTTCAGCGCACCAAGGCTGGAGGCGTGGTCAACGGCGTTAACACCAGCATCACCCAGACCACGGCGAGCGGCTTTGGCGCCTCGGGGGGCGGTGGTGGCTCCACAGCCTCGAGTGCGACCGCAGGCAACGGCGGCATCGTCACCTCCACGCTAGGCGCCGGCGCGGTCGTTAACCCGTTCGACCCTTTGCTCATCTTCAGCGGCTATGTGCAACACAACGTCACCCCGGAGCCGAACCTTTCCCAGGTTGGCACCGCACTCTTTAAGCAAAACAACATCGAGGTCCAAACGCAGTACCAGCAGTACTTTCCGCTCGGTACCTACCTGCAGGTCAACTACACTGGCTTCCGCGCCGCCAACAACAGCCCTTATTACGCAGTCAATCCCGAACTAAGTTCAAATTTCGACGTCTACCTGAACCAGCCGCTTCTGTACGGATTCGGCCTTGCCAGCAACGAGCGCTACATCCACATCGCCAAAAGAAACCTGCAGACCACCGATCTCTCCTTTCAGCAGCAAGTCATCGCCACCGTAACCGACACCGAAAACCTGTATTGGGATCTGGTCAACGCTTACCAGGACGTGCAGGTGAAGACCCGTTCCCTGGAATACGCCAATCAAACCCTGACCGACGATCAGAAACAGTTGGAGCTGCAGAACGTTCCCGCGATGCAAGTCATGAAGGACCAGTCTGCGGTTGCCACCAGCGAGGGCGACCTTACCATCGCCAAGGCCACGCTGAGGCACAACGAACTGCTCCTCAAGAACGATCTCACCCGAACCGACGACCCGTCCATCGACGAGATCCCCGTCATTCCTCTCGACCTCCAGGGCGGTCCCGATCCCAACGAATCGAAATCCATAACCCAGCTGATCGACGAGGCCATGAAGAACCGCCCTGACGTCGCGATTTACCGGAATCTGGCCGAGGTCCAACGTCAGAGCCTCAAAGACATCAACAGCGAGCTGCTGCCGCAACTCAGTTTGTACGGCTACTACGGAGGTACGGGTGTCGCCGGTCCCAAAAACCCGAATTGCAGTCTCAGCCCGGCAAATTGCGCCACCAGCTTACCCACCGACTTCTCCAGCATGTTCATAAACACCTTCAACTACTCGGCGCCCCAGTACGAGGTCGGCGTCAATCTCACCATCAACCTCCGAAACCGTATCGTCAAAGCCGACCAGTTCCGCGCCGTGCTCGCGTACCGCCAGAGCCAGATCGCTCAGGAGCAGCAGCAGAAGAGCCTTCGCTTCGACATTCGCGACTCGCAGTTCGCTCTCGTTCAGGCGCAAGCCCGCGTGGCGGCCGCGCAAAAAGCACGCGATCTCGCGCAGAAGACCTTTGATATCGCCCAGAAGGAGCAAGACATCGGAGCGATGTCCAGGTATGACACCCTGATTGCAGAGGAAGGCCTCGCTCTCGCTGAATCCGCATTTTTTACCGCGCAGACTGCCTATGAAAAGGCCAAGGCGGATATTGACCGCGCTACTGGGACGACGTTGGGTCGCACGGGCGTCTCGATCGACGACGCAAGAAATGGCGTCGTCGCTCAGGGCAGGCCTTAGGAGTGCTCCCCTCAGGTGTTCGGGCTTTTCCGCAGCCTGTAGAGCCCGCGGATGGAATCCAGCTTTGGCCCGGGCCTGCTTTGCGTCAGCACTATACTTAACAGGTGACGTGTCACCCCTTTTGAGGCAATGATGGCAACCTACCCGCAAGCCGCGAAGCAGGCCGCACGCACACCAGTGGACGCGCCCAGGATTCTGGCCGCCGATGATCAGCCCCATATCCTGGATGCAATCGAGTTGCTGCTGGAGCCCCAGGGTTACCGGGTAACCAGAGCCCAGTCGCCTCGTGAGGTCCTGGATAGGGTGGCCGGAGAAGCCTTCGACGCCCTGCTCATCGACCTCAATTACACCCGCGATACAACCTCCGGCGCGGAAGGTCTGGAATTGCTTGCCCAGCTGAGTGCGCATGACAGCCGTTTGCGCATCATCGTAATGACCGCGTGGGCGAACGTAGATCTGGCGGTCGAGTCGATGCGTCGTGGCGCCTGCGATTTCATCCAGAAGCCGTGGGAGAACGCGCGGCTCGTCTCGATTGTGCGCACCCAGATCGAGCTGCGGCGGGCGGTGCGGCAGGCCGAAATCCTGGAAGCGGAAAACCGCCTGTTGCGTGCCGAAGGGCGGCCTGAACTCATCGCGAAGGCGGCTTCCATGCAACCCGTGCTGGAGCTGTTAGCGCGCATTGGACCTTCGGATGCCAACGTGCTCATCACCGGCGAGCACGGAACCGGCAAAGAAATCGTCGCTCAGACGCTGCATGCGCTCTCCTCTCGCGCCGCGCGCTCCCTGGTCGCCGTAAACACCGGCGCCTTGGCGGAAGGAACGTTTGAAAGCGAGCTCTTCGGTCACGTCAAAGGAGCGTTTACCGACGCGCGTACCGACCGCATCGGACGCTTCGAACTCGCCGACCGCGGTACCCTCTTTCTCGATGAAATCGCCAATGTTCCCATGCGCCAGCAGGCCAAGCTGCTACGTGTACTCGAGACCGGCGACCTCGAGCGTGTCGGCTCCTCGCAAACCAGGCGGGTGAACGTACGTCTGCTATCGGCGACCAATGCGGACCTGCAGGAGGAGTGTGCCCAGGGCCGCTTTCGCGAGGACCTGCTCTTCCGCCTCAACACGGTAGAGATTCATCTTCCCCCGCTGCGCGATCGCCGCGAAGATATTCCTGTTCTCGCCGGACACTTCCTCTCTCGCTATACCGCTCGCTACCGCAAGGCTGCGACCGGCTTCGAGCCCAGCGCGCTGGAGGCGATGTTCCAGCACAGCTGGCCGGGCAACGTCAGGGAACTCGATCATGCGATTGAGCGCGCTGTCCTCATGGCTCGCGGTCCGCGTATACAAAACGCCGATCTCGGCTTGAGCCAGGTCCGCTCTTCCACCCAGAGCCTCGACGAACTGAGCCTCGAAGCAGTGGAAAGCATTCTCATCCGCAAGGCTCTGGCTCGTGCCGGCGGAAATGTAAGCCATGCGGCGGAGGCGCTGGGCTTAAGCCGCGGAGCGCTCTATCGCCGGATGGAGAAGTATGGAATCTGATCCCACTCCGGATAACGGAAGCGATTCAGCCCCTCACCCACGGCTACGTTCCAACAAACACCCCGACCGCGACACCCCGTTCGAGCGCCGTATCCGCACCCTGTGTGTTTTCGTCGCAGCTCCCGCATTCATCCTTGCCGCGATCTTATTGTGGCGGGCTAAGGTTTCAGGGACGATGGCCACCGTTCTTCTGGGTGTCGTCGCTCTGCTCTCTTTGCTTGCCGCGGGCGTTCTCATGGAGGAGATTATTCGCCCCCTCCAGACCCTGGCGAATGTCGTTTCCGCGCTGCGCGAATCCGATTACTCCTTTCGTGCGCGCGGCAGCCGGCAGCATGACTCGCTCGGAGAACTGGCTCAGGAGATTAACGAATTCGCGGACTTGCTCCAGAATCAGCGTCTCGGTGAGCTTGAGGCCACCGCTTTGTTGCGTCGCGTCATCTCGTCCATGGACGCGCCGGTGCTTGCTTTTGATCCCGAACACCGCCTGCGCCTGATCAATCCCGCGGCAGAGCAGATCTTCCATCTCAGTGAGGAGCGGGCTCTGGGCAGCACCGCGGATGATTTGCAACTTGACGATCTACTCGACCAGCCCGATCGCGGCATCATGGTTCTTGCCGGCAAAGGCTATCCCGTTCATTGGATGGTCAGGAGATCCAGTTTTCGCCAGCGCGGTATTCCCCACACGCTCCTGGTGCTGTCCGACGTCAGCATCGCCTTGCGCGAGCAGGAGCGCGATGCCTGGCAGCGTCTGATCCGGGTGATTGGCCACGAAATCAACAATTCACTCACTCCCATCAAATCCATTGCCGGCAGCCTTCGTTCGTGGATCCATATCAATCCGCTCAAGGCGCAGACGATCGACACGCTTGCCGCGGATAATGATGTGTTCAGCCTCGATCGGGGTCTCAAGATTATTGAGAACCGCGCTGAATCGCTCAATCGTTTTATCCAGGCTTACCGTCAGCTTGCCCAACTGCCGCCGCCCGCATTGCAGCCGGTTTCGTTGCATCCGCTGATTGAGCGAGCGGTCGCGCTCGAAACCAGGGTAGCGGTCTGGCTCAAGCCAGGGCCGGAGATCGTGATGCAGCTCGACCCGGATCAAATGGAACAGCTGGTTATCAACCTGCTCCGCAATGCTGCCGAAGCAGCGTTGGCACGGTTTCCGGAGCCCTCAGCAAACAGCAGCGTTTCGCGGGAGGTTCCAGAAGTGACCATTACCTGGAGACCCAGCCCTCATTCGGTCGTCATCCTGATCCAGGACAACGGCATCGGCCTCACCAACCCCTCGAACTTATTCGTGCCCTTCTACACCACGAAGCCCGGAGGAAGCGGCATCGGTCTCGCCCTTGCGCGGCAGATATGCGAAGCCCACGGCGGAGTTCTTCAGGTCGCCAACCGTCTTGACGGTCCGGGCTGCGAGGCAGAGATCCGCCTTCCGTTGGGCTCATCGCGAGAGTTTATTCAGCCGCAAGAAGAAGGCAAGCCGGCGGAGAATAACGTCACAGTAAGTTAGACTGCCAACATTACGCGCGCAGGTATTGTGACAATGTTTCTAGACCGCCTTCAGCAGGATTTGCGCCACGCGATTCGCCAGCTTAACAAGGCGCCGGGCTTCGCCTTGACAGTGGTGCTCACTCTGGCAATTGGCATTGGCGCGAACCTTGCCGTGTTCCGGGTTCTGCATGGCGTTCTCTTTGCCCGGCTGCCAGTCGTTCGCCCGTCGCAGCTCTATTCGCTTCGTGCGGTCCAATCACCTTTTGATGCGCAGTGGTTTTATTCCTATCCTGCGTATGAACGCCTAAGGAGGGCGACCGGTACCGCCGCACCCGTGATCGCGCGGTCGGGGCTTGGTAGCGGCGTTCTCCATGTCAGGAACGACTTTTCCCAAGAAGCGAGCTTCCAGCTCGTCTCCGATAACTTCTTTTCGGTTCTCGGGCTTTCCCCCTCCGCGGGTCGATTCTTTCAGGCCCCTGATGACACACCAGGGCAGTCCGAGTTGCCAGTAGTCCTGCGCTACGGTTTTGCCAAAGAGCACCCCAGTCAATCCGTGGTGGGCACCAGGGCCGTTCTCAACCGGATTCCGATCGTGGTTGTCGGTGTGGCGCCAGAGAATTTTTTCGGGGTTGTTCAGGGCGCCGCTCCCGACCTATGGTTGCCGTTGGCAGCGCAATCATCCGGAAGTTTCGGTACCTGGTTTGATTCGCTCGGCCCCGGATACCGGTACGATCTCGAAGCGCCCTATCGCGGTCAGGATGGGATTTTCTGGTTGTGGGTGCTGGCACGGGTTTCAGATACAGAGAAACCCTCCGCGGTGAATCGCTGGACGCTAGCTATTCAGCCCGATCTGCAACTGATCGCTGATGCAACCAGGGATCCCAAAGAGCGCGCGAAGATCCGTAGTGCCCGCGTTCAACTCATTTCTGCCGCGGGTGGCGAGGGATCACTTAACACGACCTATGGGCGGCCGCTGTTCCTGCTCATGGGAATGGCGGCGCTGGTCTTCCTGATCGGGTGCGTCAACCTTGCCAATCTGCAACTCGCCAGGCTCGCCGGTCGCCAGCGCGAGATGTCACTTCGCGTCGCGCTGGGTGCGAGTCGTTGGCGAGTGCTACAGCAATTGCTGGTTGAGGATTCATTGCTCGTGGCGATTGGAGGATCTCTGGCGATCGCAACCTGCGGGCTCATGAGCTCGCTGCTGCTTCACTGGGCCTCCGGAAGACAGCATCCTATTCCTCTTGCCCTGAGTTTTGGCGTGGAGGATTTGCTGGTTGGCGCGGCTCTTCTGCTAACGGCTCTGATCGGGTTCAGTCTATTGCCCGCCTGGCAACTCACCCGTGCTAATCTCGCAGCTCAGTCGGGCATGCGCAGCAAGGTTGTTATGGGTAACATGGGGCGGCGAGGGTCGAGCCTGCTTCTCGCCGGACAAGTCAGTCTGTCTCTTTTGCTGTTGAGTATGGCGGCATTGTTTTCACGAACCCTGCTCAACCTTAGCCAACTCGATGCAGGGCTCGACCGTGAACATGTTCTTTCTGTGCATCTGGACCTGCGCAGTGGAGGGATTGACAAAGAGAACTTTACCGATCTGAACAAGCGGATTTTGGATGCTTTAAGGGGGCTTCCATTTGTCCGCGATGCAGCGCTCGCAATGTGTCGTATTCCTGGTTGCATCTGGAATACAGCGATCCACGTTTCGGGGCACCCGGAACTTCCGGAAGCGCAGATGCACGGCGAAGAAAACCATGTCAGCGTGGGATTCTTTCACACGCTTGGCATTCCTCTACTCCAGGGAAGAACGTTCGTCGAGAGCGATCAGAAGCAGTCGCAGCCGGTGGCCGTCCTCAATCGGGCATTCGCCAGGAAGCTCTTTGGCAACGAAAGCCCTGTGGGGCACTTCATCGGCTATAAAGTCCCACCCAGCGATCACGACTACCTGATCGTTGGCGAAGTTGACGATGCGCGTGTGGATGGTCTGCGTCTTCCCGCACCCCCGGTTGCATATTTCTCGTTAGAACAACGCGCCGATGACGCGGGTACAATCGAGGTTCGCGCGGCTGGATCGCCGGCTAATATTGCGGCGGATATCCGGCGCAGTCTGCAATCTGTCGACCCCAATCTACCCATTGCGGAAATTGTGCCCCTCAAGACAGAATTCGAGGATGGGCTTTCGAGTGAAAAGCTGCTGGCACGGTTGACTGCGATCTTCTCTGGGCTAACGCTTGTCATTGCCGCAATCGGATTTTATGGGTTGCTATCCTTCCAAGTGACGCGCCGTACCGTGGAAATCGGTGTTCGTATGGCGGTAGGAGCAACCCGTATGCAAGTGCACGGACTCTTTCTCCGTCAGACCATAACCATTCTCATCGCCGGTTTGATTCCGGGGATCGTCCTAACGCAGATGGTAGGGCGCATCGCGAGAACGCTGCTTTATGGCGTTCGCGAGACCGATCCGTGGTCATTGCTGTTAGCCATCTGCGTTCTTTTCTTCAGTGCCGTGTTTGCAACGTTCCTACCGGCCAGGCGGGCGGCATCACTGGACCCGGTTAAGGCACTGCGGTCCGAATGAATTGACGTCGCGGCCCGGAGTTTACCTGGGGCTCTTTCGAGCGACCGGATCGAAAAACATTTCCAAGACGGGTCCGCGGAACCGCAGATCCCTCGGCTGCGCTCGGGATGACAAAGGGGAAGGCGGCGATTCCATTAGGGAGCGGAGCCCACCCGGATTTCTTGCCACTCAAGTCGACTGCGATTTCTTACCCTCACCTGCGCTTGAGCGTCTCGAGTTCGTCGAGAGTGCGTGGCCAGTCCGATCGCAGGAGCCGCGAAAGGCTGCGGTCCGCCAGAAGTTTCCCGCCGGTCTGGCATTGAACGCAATAATCCGTTTCATTGTCCGCGTACCGGATCCGCTGGATCGGTTGGCCACATCGTGGACAAGGTTGTCCAAAGCGTCCATGCACCGCCATATCTTTGCGAAAGGCGGTTACCTTTTCCGGAAAGGCAACCTTCGCCTCATCGCCCAGGCGCTCGATCCATAGCTTGAGATTGCTAAGGGTCGCTTCGTAGAGTCTTTCCCACTCCTGGGGTTTCAGCTTGTGTGTCAGGGCAACCGGGGACAATTGCGCCGCGTGCAGGATCTCATCCGAATAGGCGTTCCCAATACCACTCAGAATGCGCGGATCCGTAAGCGCCCGCTTGAGGGTTCGATTCTCGACCATGAGCGCGGCGCGAAACCCATTGAGATCGCTGGAGAGGACGTCAATCCCTCCGGGGTCGATGGAACGCAATGCCTCCTCGCCTTCGAAGAGATGCAGCGACGCCCGGCGCTTGGTCCCTGCTTCCGTGAGCACGAGCGAACCATGAGGGAAGTCAAAAGCAGCCAGATTCTGCCGGCCGGCCAGCTTCGCTCCGGGTGGTCGCCAATGCAGCCGCCCGGCAATCATCAGGTGAAGGACAATCCAGAGGTCGCCGTCGACCCCAATCGCGATGCGCTTGCCGATGCGACGCAGTTCCCGCACCACGCGGCCTTCCACGCTGGCTACCGGTGGCCGTACCGTGCGCAGTAGAAAGGCGCTGGCGACCCGCACGTGTTCCAGCGTTTGCCCGAGCATGCGCGGCTCCAGCGCGGTGATATAGGCGGTGATATCCGGCAATTCCGGCATGTTTACCAGCTTGCAGCTTGCGCTGCGGTTTCGCAACGGCGAATCGCCCTTAAACTGTGTGATACACTCCGCCCGATGAATCGACGCATGTTTCTCGGCCAGGCTGCGATGGCGTACGGCGCGTTCCTGCTCCGCGCGCGAGCCCAGGGAACCTCTCACGCGCCCAGCCTTACCATCCGCGAAATTCGGGCCGTTCGTCTACGCGATGGCTTCAATAGCCGCTTTGTCCGCGTCTACACTGATCAGGGTCTGACCGGCACCGGTGAGATGCTGGACACGGTTGGCGCCGAGTACATCGTCAATCACAATTTTGGTCCTGCGCTCGCCGGCCGCGACCCGCTTGAGATCGAGGGAATTCTATTCGACCTCTGGGGTTGGAAGCATCTTTCCGTTGGGGGTTCCCCCTCGCCACTCTTCATGCGGGGCATGGGAGGACCTTACCTTACCGCCATCAGCGGAGTGGAAATGGCGCTCTGGGATCTGGCGGGCAAAGCGCTGAACGTGCCAGTGTACCAGCTCCTGGGTGGCCGCGTGCGCAGCAAACTGCCTGTCTATCTGCACGCGGCCAATCCCGCGGAAGCAACCGGGCTCATTGCCAAAACTAAGGTGAAAGCGCTTAAGATCGGGATCGACTATAGCCCAGATAGCTGGACCCTCAAAAAAGGTTGGGATCCGAACAAGCTTTGGGGCCTTCATCTGAACACGGCCCAACTAGACGATGTAGTGAATTTCGTGGGCTCCATCCGCGAAGCGGTGGGTCCTCGCTTTGACCTGGCGCTGGAATGCCACGCGCGCTACGATGTCGAAACAGCTATTCAGTTGTGTCATCTCCTTGAGCCATTTCGCCTGATCTGGGTTGAGGAGCCGATCCCCAGCGATGACGTCGACGCTATGGTCAGAGTGCGCAATAACACGCGCGTTCCCATCGCGGCCGGAGAGAACATCTATAGTCGCTACGGTTACCGCCCATTTCTGGAAAAAGAAGCGCTCAGTGTGATTCAGCCGGACGTGTCGAAGACCGGCGGCCTGCTTGAAACCCGTAAGATCGCCGCCATGGCGGAGGTCTATTCGATCCCAATCGCCCCGCATGGTGTTGCTTCTCCGTTGGCCACGATGGCAGCGGCTCATGTCGCCGCCGCGACCCCCAACCTGATGCTGCTTGAATTCACTCACTATGCGGACCAGGCATACACTTCTTTGACCGAGCCGGTGGTCCTCGATGGGGATGGCTTTCTCGATGTGCGGACCACCCCGGGAATAGGCGTAGCGCTTAACGAAGATGTGCTGAAGGAACGAACGGATCCGGAATTCCATACTCTGTAAAGACGCCTCACCCTGTATGTCTGAGATCAAGGTTCCTCAAATTGTCGCAGCCGGCGAGTTGTTATGGGATCTTCTGCCCAGTGGTGCTCGACTGGGTGGGGCTCCGGCGAATTTCGCCGTGTTTTGCGCCCGCCTGGGGAACCGTACGGTACTGGTTTCCAGTGTAGGTAGCGATGAATATGGAAGAGCCGCCCGTAGGTTGCTTGTTCAACCGAACCTCGATCTGCGACAGTTACAGAATAGCGAAAACTACCCCACCGGGACGGTCGAGGTTACATTTGCTGCCGACAACCAGCCCAGCTACAAAATAAATCCAGGCGTAGCGTGGGATTTCATTGCTCTCACTTCAGAATTGCTCGAAGTGGCCCAGGCCGCGGATGCAGTTTGTTTCGGCACTCTCGGGCAGCGTCACGAGGTGTCGCGGTCCACCATCCAAGCTCGCTCGAGGCCACGGATCCTGGGTGCGTGCGCGTTTTCGACATCAACATACGGATGCCCGATTGCAGTCCCGAGGTACTCCGCTGGTCGATGGCCCATGCCACCATCATCAAGGTCAGTCAAGAAGAATTGCCGTTGGTGTTTTCCTTTCTCGATGGGCTGGGAGTGAGCACGAGCATCGCGACTCCGGAGATTGCGGCCCGTTGGCTGTTGCAAAATTTCCCCGTTGCGAACTCGTTGCCACCAGCCTGGGAGCGCAGGGAAGCCTGCTCACCACCCGCGAGGGATCGTTCCGCCATCCGGGGTTTCCCATCAAACTAGTGGATACCGTGGGCGCGGGAGATGCTTTCACTGCTGGCATGGTTCACGCCTACCTGCGTGGCGCATCACTGGCCCAAATGGCGGAGATTGGCAATCTTTGCGGCAGCTACGTGGCCGGGCAGCATGGAGCCACGCCGCCGCTCTCCGCAGAACTTGATCGACCGCATCGAAGCATTGTTGGGCAAGCAAGCCGGGGTGGGAAAGTAGCTTATGAACCGTCGAACATTCGTCTCGTCCCTGGCATCCTCCGCATTTTTCGCCGCGCATGGCCGGCCATTGCACCTTTGGCGGAAACCCAGCAGCAAATTGCGCTCAGGGAAAAGCTCATGCGCGATCCATTCGGCCCCAATTCCATTTACTGCCCCGGGCCAACTGGATGAACGATCCCTGCGCGCCGCGATTTTTCCGCGGCCAGTACCATATGTTCTTCCAATACAACCCGGGCGCGGCCCTATCGGGGAGACATGCATTGGGCGCACGCCACCAGTCCCGACCTGATCCACTGGAAGCATCAGCCGCTAGCCCTCTCGCCCACACCGGTGGTCGTACGACGCAGCTGGCTGCTTCACTGGCAGCGTGCTCCCGGCGCAGAGGTCCCCAGCATTCTCTACACCGGTGTCACCAGGTCTCCCCACAGCAGGAAACCATCCGCGGCGAAGGGGTGCGCGAAGTGCAATGCCTGGCTACCTCGACCGACCCCGAACTGCGCGTCTGGAACAAATTGGACAAGCCAGTATTAGAAGGCCCGCCGCCGGGATTGCAGGTGACCGGCTTCCGCGATCCCTGCCCATGGAAGGATGGCGACAAGTGGTACATGGTCGTCGGTTCAGGGTTTCAACAAGGTCGGAGGCGCGGTGCTGCTGTATACCTCCGCGGACGGCCGCAACTGGACCTACCTGCATCCGATGGCGCAGGGCAAGTGGAATCAGGGAACGAAGAGTCAACCCGGTAGACAGCGGCGAAATGTGGGAATGTCCCGACTTTTTTCCCTTAGGTGACAAGCATGTGCTGCTCTACTCCACCGAGCGCAAAGTCTATTGGGAAGTCGGCACTTTCGACCAAGCGCGATCTCCTTTTCCACTCCGAAACCCGGGGCCTGCTGGATCATGGATCGTATTACGCGATGAAGAGCATGGTCGATGCCCACGGGCGGCGCATCTTGTGGGGGTGGGTCCAGGAGACGCGCATCCCGCGGAGTATCAGGGCTGCGGCTGGGCAGGCGCGATGGCGCTGCCCCGCATGCTCTCGCTCGGCGCAGAGAACCAACTCCGCATGGAGGTTCCGCCGGAGTTTGCCTCTCTGCGGACCGAGACGCGGGAGTGCAGAAGCCGCAGACTTCCGCCGCGCTGGCCGCCGGGCTTGCCGGCACGCAAATCAAAAACCGTCTGGGGAAATAGTATGCGGCTTCAAAGTAGCGGGCACCGCCTGCGGTTTGGAATTGCGCGCGGGCGCGGCGTCGTTATTCGCCATTCGCTACCAGGCGGGCCGGCGGCAAGCCGATGATCAACATCGGCGGAAACCACCGTGCCCCTCTCACCCGGACCCGGACGGAGTCTTCGCTGGTTCATCTATGGATGGATGGTTCGGTCATCGAGGCCTTCGTCGACGACAAAGAAACAATGACGGCGCGATGTTATAAGCCATCGCCGGGCGGCATTCAGCATTGCGTGGACTGGAACCGGAGCCCTCAAGAGCCTGACCAGTATCGAGCATCAAACCCATCTCCCCGGACCGTCTCACAGAGTTAAGGCGGATAAGCATCATTTGTAATGTTCCGCAGCTTTCGAACTCTCTTTGCCCTGGCTGTGTTTAGCCCTGCTTCATTACTCTGCCGCAGCCGCGGATTTCCACTGTGACCGTCGCTCAGCACGAGCCCTTTCTTGACCAGGCGAATCGCTTCATCCTGGCGGGTCTGCAATACCAACCGGTCGAAGCCACCCAGGCCGGCTATCACGGCGACGCCAACGTTCTCGACACGAACTTGACGACTCCAGCCCCGAGACCATCGCCGCTCAGCGCAAGCTGATGCTTGCCGGAAAAATCTGCTTCGCCGCCGTAAAAGTAAGCTTCCCCTGAGGATGTCGCGGATCTGGCGCTGCTCCGCGACAACATCAACTCCACCCTTTTTGGGCTTGATGTCCTGCAGAGCCTTACCGCTATCGTCCGCAGGACTACGTAGAGATGATCGGCTCCGGCCTGTTCTTCCCCCTCACCTCGACCGCAGGAACCGAACAGGCACGGCTCAGCGCCGTGCTCTGCGCGCATGGAAAAAATACCCGCGCATTCTCGACGAAGCGCGCCAGAACCTCAAACAGGCTGACCCGGTATTTATCGACACCGCGCTCGATGAAAACGCCGGCAACCTCGGCGTCATCGACCAGATCGGAGGCATGATCCCTGCCGGGCTCGCCGCTGCGCCCCCGCTACGATGCGGCATCGAAGGCCGCGCGCGCGGCACTCGACAGCTACGCCGCCTGGCTTAAAGATGATTTGGCCCACCGACCCCACACCGTCACCTGGCGCACCGGCCCCACAGCCTACGCAAAGATCTTCGCCTTCGCGCTTGGCCCGGGCACTCATGAAACACCTGACTCCGTGCTCGCATCTGCGGAGCGCGATCTATCCCGGGTACGTTCCGAGATGTACTCGCTCGCCCTGCCTCTCCATCAGCAATGGTTTCCTGACCACAAGAACCACTCTGATCTGAGCGGAGATGCGCTCCAGAACAAAATCATCTCCGAGGTCATCGGCCGCATCAATGAGGACCACGTCGAGCCAGGCCAACTGTTGGAAAAAGTAAAAGCCGAGGCCGCCGGCATCCGCGCCTTCATTGTGCAGAAGAACCTGCTTACCCTAAGCGATCGTGACAACATGCGCATTGTGCCCACTCCGGTCTTTCTGCGCGGCATTTACTCCGTTGCCGGCTTTCATCCTGCGCCCGCATTGGAGCCAACCCAGGAGGCGGAATATTGGGTAACGCCGATTGATCCGAAGATGCCTAAGGAGCAGGCCGAGTCGAAACTGCGTGAGTACAACAACTGGATGCTGTTGTATCTCACCATGCATGAAGCCTTGCCCGGCCACTACACGCAGTTCGAGCATGCCAACAATCTGCGACCGTCATCACGCCGTGTGCTGCGCGTGCTACTTGGCAACGGTGCTTATGAAGAAGGTTGGGGTGAATATGCGGTCAAGGAAATGGAAGATGCCGGATACGCCAACCATGATCCTCGTTTTGTTCTTATGGTCCAGAAGATCCGTCTGCGTGTGATTGCGAATGCAATCCTTGACATCCGCATGCAGAGCCGCAACATGACTGACCAGGAAGCTCTGGATCTAATGGAGAAGAAAGCATTCCAAACCGAAGCTGAAGCGCAGGGAAAGCTTCGCCGTGCCAAGTTGACTGCCGGTCAGCTCATCACCTATTACGTGGGCTACCACCAATGGATCGATCTTCGCAACGAGGTACAGCAACAGCAGGGAACTGCCTTCTCATCTAAAGCGCTTCAACGACACCGCACTAGACCAGGGCCCATTGCCGCTACCGCTGCTGCAACCCTTGCTGCTGAACCACTAACTCTGCAGGATGCACTTCTCTTCTCTGACCGCTGCTCCGGTCGCAACCACTCACCCTTTGTCATCTCGACCGAAGCGAAGCGTAGTGAGAGATCTGCGGTTCAACGGTCCGTTCTTGGAAAGTTTTTCCTCAGGCCACCGCACCCATCTCACGGATCTCAAGCACGCATCCGCTTCATATATTTAGCATCCGCCGCGAGTGCTTCCATAATCGGCCCCTGAAACTCTTCCTGTTCGACAAACGCGTGGCGGATATGTCCTGCCGGCCGCAGCAGCAGCGAAGATTGGTGTGTAATCGATGGACCCGGTCCCAAGTGGCACTGAAGGCTCTTTGTTATCCTTGAAGTCCTTAACATGCAGCATCACGATGCGGGTAGGATACTGTTTCAAATAATGCACCGGGTCCTGCCCGCCGATAATCACCCAGCCGCAATCCAGCTCGAAGCTCACTTTTGCCGGATCGGTCAGTCTTAAGCAGCTCATCGTAGGGCAGAACACGCCATTGATTGCGGCAAACTCGGCGTGATGGTTGTGGTAGGCAAAACGCATCCCCGCGGCCTCTACCTTCGTAGCCACCTGGTTGAACTGGTCAGCGCTCCAGCGCCAGTCATCAAGCGAAAGCGGACCCTTGGCCCCTGGCTGTTGATGCATGGGCGAGGAGCACACCACAAATCCTGCACCCCGAGTGACTTGCAGAATGGCAATATCTCATCGAGATGCTGATTGAGCAACATCAACGGATAATGCGCGCTCACGCACCGCAACCCGGCGCCTGCATCGCCGCCTTTACCTGTTCGACCGGCATATTAAAAAACCCGGCAGCTTCCACTTCCTTATACCCAATTGCGCTCAACTGCTTAAGCGTGCCGGCATAATCCGTAGGCAGAAGCGTGCGCACCGAATACAGCTGCAGGCCGATAGGGAGTCCGAGCGAGGCGGCCCGGCCCACGCCGGATAGCATGAGGGCGGCGGCCGCGGAGCTGGAGCTTAAAAAGGCGCGTCTGGTAATCGACAAAGGAATTCCTCCTGGACAGGGCTATGGTACTACTCCATCGCGGTTTTTCCTTCTGGGCGCAACCTCTTACCTCGTGCAGGCGAAACTTGAGGCATCGTTCGTACTGCCAGATCCCTGGTACCGCGCAGTGCGCGGATAGGGACACAATGGACGCTGCAAAGCACCTTCTGTCGGACCGGGCGGTGACTTGCTGGCGCTGATCTTATCGGGTGCGACCTCCGTGTTCCACCCAATCGACCACCGCACCCAATGCATCGAAATGTGTCGCCCCAGGGCCGCCTCCACAATGCGCCATTCCTGGGACCATGAACAAGCGGAACGATTGATCGAGTGCGCCCAGAGGTTTCCTGGCACCCGCGTTTTCATCCCGTTGAACGATCGCGTCGTAGTAGTTGATCGATTCCTGCGGAGCAACTAACCAGTCGCTCCAGCCGTGGTACATCAGCAGCTTGTGGCCATGCGCGCGAAAGGTGTCGATATCCGGGCTGCTCGCATTCACCATGCCCGCGAGCTTTTGGGTAAAGATGGCATTTTGCGCATCGAAATCGAATTGCCGCCAATCCCATTGCGGACCGAAAACCCATTCAAAAATTGGTGCATACGGAGGTGCACTATCCTGAGCCGGCACCAGGCCATCCCAGCCGAACTCGCTGCCCCGCGGTAGTCCGGGATAGAGACTTTTGCCGGTCCGCGGATTGACTGGGCCCGAGTAAATCTGTTGCGCGGTCGCCACCTCTGAAGCGGTCAGGCAGCTCTCCTGGTTGGTGCTGGTGCATTTCAGAGATGAGGGGTCGAAGTGGCATTTTTCCGGATCGGCAATCACGCCATCCTTCACCCCGTCGAGGCCATCGCACGCATTCACCACAGCCTGCGAAAGCAGCGATAGTGCCGCTGCAGGCAGATTCGATGCGGGTGTCCTTTCGTTCACCGCAAAGTTCCACAGGATGCTGACGTGAACCCCGGTGCGGTTGTTCGCTGCAGCGCCACCGACGATTCCGTCGTAGTCATCTGGGTACCGCTGCGACTCCATCAACGCCTGCTCGCCGCCGGTGGAACAACCGACGAAGTATGCGTGGCCGGCGTCTCGAGCGTAGTAGGCGCGCAGGACCTGCTTGGCCACCACTGTCATCTCATGCGTGGCTCGGTATCCCCAGTCAATCCAGCGCTCCGGGCGATTGATGAAAATGCTGGCATTGGCGCCAGGGGGAGTCGCCATGCCCATATCAGTGTTGGCCACTGCATAATGCCGGCGCACCCCTTCTGCCAGAGCCCCGTAGCTGATCTTGCCGGCAAAGCCGCCGTTGCCGGTTCCTTCGAAACGCTGGTTCCAGTTCGACTCAGGCATCCAGATCTCAACCCCGATGTCTGAGTCTGCACTTGGTCGTAAAACGGCGGTTACGCGACAGAACGCCGGGAGATCTGTCAACGCTTGCCCGGTCGGGGGTGTGAATGTGCCTCCGTTGACGACTTCAGCCTTGCTGATGGTTGTGTGGGGCAGGTGAAGTGTAGCCAGGTCCTCACAGTTGCTTGCGAACCCCGGCAGGGCGAAGAGTGTCAACCCGGCGGCAGTCAACACCAGAAGGCTCCGTCTTGTCTTGTCGGTGAACAAGCAACCATTCATCTTGTCGGAAGCCCCGGGGACGAACGAAAGTGTACTAAGAAGGAGCCTGGGCTGCAAATGGCCTGCATTCGCGCCCCAAGTGTATGTTTATTAGGGACTGTCAGGGGGTCTTTCTTGCTATGACGAATGCCAATCATTTTCCCAGGATGATCGAGATGGGGCAGAGCTATCCGCCTTCGCGCACGCTTGATTTTCCCAGCCTTCTCGAGCAACAGTTCACACAAAGCGGACTGCGGGAGAGCATCAAGCCGGGCATGAGAATTGCTCTTGGCGTGGGCAGTCGCGGCATCACCAACCTGAAAGAAATTGTCAAGGCAGCCCTGGGTGTTCTGACGAACGCGGGCGCGCGTCCCTTTATTGTGCCGGCCATGGGGAGCCACGGGGGAGCCACGGCGCAAGGCCAGATCGAGATGTTGGCGGAGTATGGAGTCACGTCACAAAGCATGGGTGTGCCCATCGACGCCAGTATGGAGGTGAGAAAGATTGGGACGGCCTTCGACGGCCTAGATGTGGTCTTCAGTGTGCCTGCGTTTGCCGCTGACGGCGTCATCGTTCTGAATCGCGTCAAGCCGCACACTGATTTCCGCGGCACCTTAGGCAGCGGAATCCAAAAAATGCTGGTGATTGGTTTTGGCAAGCAAATCGGGGCCAACAATGCTCATCGTGCCGCTGCCCATGTGGGATATGAAGTCGTGCTCCGCGAGTTCGCGAGAATCATTCTCGAAAAGGCGCCCATTTTTTGCGGCATCGCTCTGGTTGAGGATCAACACCATCAGACCGCGGAGATCGAGGTGATGCGGCCGGAAAATATCATTCGCGAAGAAGCCGTGCTTTTCAAGAAAGCAGAGTCGCTGCTCGCACGTTTGCCGTTTGATGAGGTCGATCTGTTGATTATTGACCGCATAGGGAAAGACATCAGCGGCTCGGGTATGGACACCAACGTAATCGGGCGCGACATTACCGGATACACTTCCACGCTCCACTCCGAGAGCGCGGTTACTCCGCGTGTATCACGGATTTTTGTGCGCGATCTGACGCCGGCAAGCAACGGCAACGGCATTGGCATCGGTATGGCGGACTTTACGACCGCCCGGTTGGTGAAGAGTCTCAATCTGCAATACACCTATATGAATGCGCTGACCTCGCTTGGTGTCCTCCCAGCGAAAATTCCCATCTACTTCGATAACGATCGGGAAGCGATCCAGGCAGCCCTGGCTTCCTTAGCCGCGCCCGATCCAGAGAAGTTGCGCGTGGTACGCATTGCCGACACGCTGAATCTCGACCGCTTCCTGGTCTCAGAAGCGTGCCTATCCGCGACCAACGGGCACGCGGTGAAGACCATAGGAACCGCTCGGGACATGCAATTCGATGCGACCGCCAACCTGCTCCCGCTATAGCAAAGACCGCACTGCTAATGAATTTGTCAAGTCTTCGGCACGCGTCAAGCTACGTTGTCCGATCGATGCCTTTTGATTAACAATCCGTGAACCTTCAAGAGCGTTGTAACACTCCTTCCCAATCATGGTGCAAATTCTTTATCACAGACTTAGCCGAGGAGCAAAGGTCCGCTCAACTCGCAAGATGAAGTAATGAAGATAGGTAACATCTCCACGGCAATAGGTAACAACTTCACGATAAGGTGGAGCGCCGAGCACGATGTACGGTGGGAAACTATTTGAAATGCTTCATGCTTTTGCAATCATCTGTACGGTAGACTTGAGTTGAAGCAAGCGGTTAAAGGATTCACTCCCGTACATCGTTTGATTCGCTCGGCAAAATGCGAATTAACCGATTGACAGCTACAAGCACCTCAGCTATGTTTTACTAAGTAGTCAACAATACTTGAGCCCACTGCTTCCTGGTATTGATGGTAGCCATCTGACATTTGTCGGACATCTCAAGGATGTCCGATGAGTAAGCGTAGGCCCTTTAGTTCTCCTCTTGTGAACCACAGAACCTCTATGGTTGTTTGAGCTAGAGTTAGCCTGAGTGTTGAAAATCGCGGCTTCTCACCCTAAGGGCAGGCTTGTGGGACCGACGCTCCACCTGAATTTGGGCACGAAACTCGGCCAAAATTTATTCCCAGAAAATATTGCCGGAAGCGGTCTTTCCGGTAGTTCATTCCACGCCGGCCGGCGATAAAAGAACGACGAAGCGATGCAACCCAAAAGGATAGGCTCGTCTGTTCAGCACGCCGGCTACTGCGGTGGCCAGGCGCGGGAACCCAATGATGAAACAGAGAAATTCTACAACGCTAACAGCTGCTGTCGATAGTTTAGTTGCGCTCGCGATTGTAGTTGCTGCGGTTGCCTGGGCCAATCAGCGGCGTATGCCGCAAGGCGGCCCTCGAGAGTTTCTCGAGATGCGGATCACGTTGCTGAACGCATCGTTCTGCATCGTTTTTGCCGTTCTTTGGAAAGAATGCCTGGATAAGCTGGGCCTTTACCGTGACAGCTTTACGGAATTGCTTCGGCCCACTCTTCGCCTGGCGACGGGTTGCGGGATAATGGCCGGCGTACTCGCCTTGTATCTTGAGGCGCGCCATGCGCAAGGCCCGGTGATTCGCGTCGTGGTGGCCTTCTGCGTCGCCGCCTTCACTTATGAAATAATGCGCCTCTTTATCTCCAGCCCGCAGTTGCGGTGGAAGATCGGCGACCCCGAACGCGTTGTCATCGTGGGCACTGGCCGCCGTTCCGCCAAGGCCTGGCGCGAGTTGCGAACGGGGCACCATCGTAGTAAAGAGCTTCTCGGCTTCGTTGATGACCGCGAGCCTTCTCTTATGCCACCCGATATTGCCGGGCGTTTTCTTGGCCCGGTCGATGAACTCCATGATCTATTCCTCAACCATGTCGTCGACGAACTTTTGATTGCAGTGCCCATGCGTTCCTGCTACGACCTTGCGCAACGCGCTGTTACTCTGGCGGAAGCCGCTGGCGTACGCGTCGTGTGCCTGAGCGATAACTATAATCTGGTGCACGGAAGAGATCTTCGTCAGCGAGCCGCGCTTTTCTTTGAGCTCACCCCGAAGGATGAGAGGCGCATAAGCGCCGAAACCCTCAAGCGCGCTTTCGATATTCTGATTTCCCTCACGTGCCTGGTGCTGTTGGCGCCCACCTTCGTGCTGATTGCTGCCGCAATCAAACTCACCAGCCCCGGCCCTGTCTTTTTCGTGCAACAGAGGTTCGGATATCGGCGACGCCGCTTTCCCATGTGGAAGTTCCGTAGCATGGTGGCAAATGCATCGGACTTGATGGTCCATCTGGAAACTCAAAACGAAGCCACCGGCCCCATCTTCAAAATAAAGAACGACCCAAGAATTACGCCCCTTGGCCGTTTTCTCCGCCGGACGTCACTCGACGAACTGCCGCAGCTTTGGAATGTTCTGCTTGGCGATATGTCCCTGGTCGGCCCTCGGCCCATGAGTATGCGCGATGTATCGCTCTTTGAGCACGCTCAATTGATGCGACGCTTCAGTGTGCGCCCAGGTATGACGGGGATGTGGCAAGTGAGTGGGCGTGGCTCTCTCAGCTTCGACCAGTGGATCAAGCTTGACTTCTCTTACATCGACGAATGGTCACTTGCTCTCGACCTCAAAATTCTCGCTCGCACCGTGCCCGCCGTGCTTAAGCGGTCGGGCGCGGCCTAAACACTTCCCGGGGGGAATCGATGCGCATAGCCGTAGTGCATGACTATTTCACGCAAATGGGCGGCGCCGAGAAGGTCGCCGCGGCGTTGATGGGGATGCTTCCAGGCGCCGCACTCCATGCGACAGTAGCCCTGCCGGAGTGCATGCCCGCAGACCTAGCCGGCGTCCCGCTGACCACCTCGTGGATGCAGAAGTTACCTGGGATGCGTCAGTACTACCGCTTTTACTTCCTCCTCTATCCAATGGCGGTGCCTTCACTCGACCTTTCCAGGTACGACCTGGTCCTCTCCAGCTCCTCGGGATACGCGAAAGGTGTGCACACCAACCGCGACGCAATTCATGTCTGCTACTGCCACACGCCGATGCGTTGGGCCTGGAACTTCGACAGCTACTCCGAGCGTGAGGAGATGGGGACAACGAAGCGGCTCTTACTCAGCCATGTAATCCGCGGGCTCCGCCATTGGGACGTGGGCGCCTCGCGGCAGCCGGACCACTTCATCGCCAATTCTCAGACGGTGGCCGCCCGCATCCGCCGCGTCTACGGGCGTATCGCGGAGGTGATCCATCCACCGATAGATCTTGGGCGCTTCCGCCCTTCGGACGAGCAGGACGACTACTACGTTGTATTGGCGCGGCTGGTCTCCTACAAGCGCATCGATCTTGCGGTCCGTGCCTGCACGCAGTTAGGCCGACGGTTGCTGGTCATTGGCGACGGTCCGGATCGAGCGCGGCTGATGGCCAATGCGGGCCCGACCGTCTCCTTTCTCGGGCGGCTCTCCGATGGGGAAGTGGAGCACTATGCTGCACGCTGCCGGGCACTCATATTTCCCGGGGAAGAGGACTTTGGCATGGCGCCGCTTGAGATTGCCGCCGCCGGCCGGCCGACCATTGCCTTTCGTGCAGGAGGGGCGGTCGAGACCATCGTAGATGGCGTCACGGGCATCTTCTTCGACCGCCAGGACCCTGCGGACCTGGCTGCTGCGATCACCCGGTTCGAAGGCATCGAATGGTCTCCAGCTGTTCTGCGCCGGCACGCTGAGAATTTTGGTATCGAGATCTTCCAGGCCCGTCTCCTCGCCTTTCTGGCCAAGGTCGGCGCGCCGGTTCCCGAGACACCTTTTCTCCCCTTCAAAGCCAACTCCCGCGCAGCGAATGCCGATCTCGCACGAGCACCCATGCAGGAAGGGATACCCGCATGACCCCGACCGCGCCATTGGTCATCTCGACCGCGCTGCGAGTGGCGCCTTGCAGCGATTCGTCTTAGGCAAATAGTCAAAGCAAAGCCGGGCTCCCCTACGAACTGCATCGCTGTAACTTCGTCTTAGGGAATTCACTTGGAATTCAGAGCTCTAACTATCGCTGGCGTCTACCCTGGAGTCGTATAGTCTGATTTGCGAGGATCGAAAGGGAAGGCATGCAAATCCGCCCTACCGTATCAAACAGCGTCTCCGTTGGCGAACTACCTGAAGGCATTCAATCGCATATTCCGGCTATGGGCTCCGCTCTCGATTGTCTGTTGGCGCTCGGCTCTTCCGTCGAATCAGCCGCGCAATTCTCAGCCGATCTACTGGTTGGCGCGGGGTCGATTCTTTCAGTCAAGGCTGAGCTCGATGAACTGCGGTTTCGTTGCAATCAGCAGGACGACCTTACCACCGATATCGATTACTTCCTGAGTTGTAAGCATCCCCGTAACTGCCGTCCTGTTGTCCTGATCCTTCGAAACAAGTCACGGGCGGCAGCCGCAGTCCTGCTCCACGAGGTTTGCTTTTTATGGCTCGGCACGGGTCTCTGCGGGGCTGGCGATTCGGCTGGAGACGGTCTGTTGATTGCACCAGCGGAGGAGCGGGAGATATTTCTCAGGCGTGCAATCGATGAACTTATCAACGTTCAAAGAAGGTTTCACACGGTAAGGCTTCGAATCAAAACCCAAAGTGGCGCCGCGTTGGTTCACAGCACGGCTTCGGATATCAACAGCAAGCTCATAGAGCGCACGGTGAAGCATGCGCTGCCGCTGGCAGGCAGCTACGCAGACATGCTCGGAAGCTTCGGGCTGCGCACCAGGAGGAGCCTCAGGACAAAACGCCGCCAGCTCGAAGATGCTTTCCATCCGGAGTTCTTCTCAGACCTCGCACCAGAGCAGGCAATGGAGGTGATGCGCTATCTACGCCCGCGATCGTCCTCATCCGCCAGGTCGATGTGGTATTTCAAGAATCGCCGAACGTTTCTCGACTCTTGCTCAGATGCATTCGCCATGGCCCTCAGATCGCACGATGGTACCTGGCTAAGCTTTCTTAGCGGATGGCGACGGAACGGGACCACTTATGTGGATATGCAGCTGAACCACTCCGAATACAAACGTGAATCCTTGTCGGCCGTTATGAGGGCCTTCCTGTTGGAGCACGAAATCCTGGCCGGCCAGCGAAACTTAACATTTGTGGGTGGGTGTTCTGCTCTGCTTGAACGTTACTGCAACCCGGAAGCGGCAGTTGTCGATCTATTGGTAACTCGTTCTTCAATTCGTGCCTGGTGCCTCCACAAGGCGATCGAGAGATTTTGTGAACGGAGTTTCGGTCAATGGATCTATTTTTGAACAAGATGGATGTCGTTGTACGTGTGTCTGTCATTTCCGGTTTGGGGCTGAGGTAATTCGCGTGAATGAGATTCTGCGGACAATCGGAGTACTGGTCGCGACCTACCGCCGGCCGGATGATCTCGTGCGATGTCTTTCAGCCTTGAAAGCACAAACTCTACCCCCTGATGACGTTCTCTTGGTCGTGCGTGAAGACGACTCAGCAACGATTTCAAAGCTGTCCGAATATCCGTCCCAGGAACTCCCGATTCGCGCGATCATAGTCCGCGCTCCGGGTTCAGTGGCTGCTCGCAACGCCGGCCTGGATGCCTGCAAGACAGATATCCTAGCGATCATCGACGATGATACGTCCCCACATGCCGACTGGCTGAGTCGCGTCATGGAAAACTTCAAGAATGATCAAGCCTTGGGGGGATTGGGGGGAAGAGATCGCTGCTTCGATGGAATCGGCTTTGACGACCGCCAGGAGCCGGTAGTGGGTAAGATTCAGTGGTTTGGCAGGACGATAGGAAACCATCATCTTGGTTTTGGTAAGCTGCGCGAAGTCGACGTGCTGAAGGGTGCCAATATGAGCTTTCGTGCGAAAGCCTTTGCCAACGTCCGCTTCGACACGCGTTTGAAAGGCAATGGAGCGCAGCCAAGCGAAGACTTTTGTTTCTCGACCATGGTGAAATCATCAGGGTGGAAGCTGGCGTATGACCCGTTGGCAGTGGTCGATCATTATGCCAGCCCCCGAACTGAGAGACGTTTATACGTTGGGGTTCGGCCAATCGATGATGAGGATGAATTTCGTAATTTTGCTTACAATCAAACCCTTAGCATTTGGAATGCTCTTAGCCCTTTTCGTCGTGCAGTATTCTTCGTGTGGTCTTCCCTCGTTGGTACCGGCGTTTTCCCAGGTTTCGTTCAGGCAATGCGATTTACGCCAAAATTGGGGTTCCAATCCTGGCGACGATTCCTGCTTGCTCAGCGCGGAAAGATCGAGGCTTTTCGAGACCTTCTTAGTGAGGCCTTAGGGATACGTGTCAACGAAAGACGCCGCGAAACGCTTCGCTTAAACAGTTAAGGAGAATCACTCTCGATGGCGCATCGACAGCAAACCGGGACAGCAGTGCTCAATGAGATGAGTGTTCCCAATACACGCCTAAGAAGCGTGGCGATTTTCACAAGCTGTGATTCATTTGAGGGGTTTTACGGCGGCACTTTTGGGATTGATCGCGAGACCTACCTCAAAACCTATAGAAACGACTTCGTCTGGGAGTACGCGGAGGGCTTGCGCGGATGTGGCCACGCAGTGTTCATTTATATCCTGTCCTATGGTCTTCCTGAGCTCCACACTATTTCTCAAACACTGAAAGTCCGCTTTCTTCGTTTGCCTTACTGGTTGCGTGCTGTCGACCCGTTCCTCTGGCGGCTTCGCGGCCTGAAATATGGCACAACTTTACGCGATCGCGTCGCTTACGCCGGATATGGGGCTGGTCTCCGGGCGGCCATGAACGAGGATCAGATCGACGTCTTGTACCATCAGGAAATCTGGACGCCGCGATTCGATATCGTCGTGAGGCAAACCAGCACCCCGGTCGTTGGTGCCGATCACGGCGCTGTCTTTGCCGATTGGCTGGAGGCCGCCAAGCGCCGGTCATTCAAGCGGGCCGCTCGCGTGATATGTCAATCCAACCCCGGACTGGAACGCGCCAAAAACTTCGGGGGGAACGCAGTCCTCATGCAAAACGGAGTTGATGTCGACTTTTTTTTTCTCCCAGACTCCGGACAACCGCGAACTAAGACTGTTCTTTCGGTCGGCCGCTTGGTCGAGGAACAGAAAAGATTTTCCGATTTGTTGCGGGCTATGCAACTTCTTCCTGACTTTACCCTTACGCTCGTGGGGAGCGGTCCGGACGAGGCCAAGCTAAAGAAACTTGCTGCCGACCTCGGCCTCAGTGAGCGCGTCCACTTCGCGGGGTTTGTCTCGGACCGGCGAGAATTGCGGCGGCTCTATCAAGAGTGTGGTGTTTTTGTTTCAACTTCAAGCTGGGAGGCGGTTGCTCTCGTCGTTTTAGAGGCGATGAGTTGTGGAGCACCAGTCGTTGCGACACGCATTGCCTCATTCGAGGAGTTACTCACCCACAGTGCTGATGGACTGCTGGTGCCCGTTGGCGCACCGGAGGAGGTCGCCAAGTCAATCCGCAGCGCGCACAAGCGACAGAACGAGCTTGGTATGAACGCACGTCACACAGTAGTAAGCCGCTATTCGTCCAGGGCTCTCTATGGCAAATTGTCAGATTTGATCGAGACCGTCAGTCCCACAGATTGCTCGAGATTTGATGCCGATGACGCGTAGCGGCTGGCTCGTCTTACATCCTCAAAATGCCTTGAGCGAGACACCCGATCGAGAGATGGACGTACGTTCAGAACAATTCGAATTCAGACTGCCGATTCTACGGCGCAGTTCGGGTCACTGACAATGAGCGGCGGTTGTTTACCCTCGAATACCCTGCGCAATAAGCGTCTACCGGGAATCTCAATCATGGAATATGCGAAGTAGGACAAGAGCAGTGTAACTGCGATGGCGAAACCGGCGGCGTAGGTTTGGGCATGGCGGAACCCAAAACCTGTGATGAACTGGTGCATCCAAATTAGCAGCCCTCGCAATAAGGCATGTATCAGATAGATGCTGTACGACAGCTGACCACAAATCTCAAGCGGGCGAGAGGCGAGAATCCTGCCGGGCGTGTGCAGTTTCGTGGTGAGGGTCAGGACGAGCAGGGGGAGTAAGAGAACAACCATCAGGTCGGTTCTGGGAACTGCCATGAAAGCTATCCAGCCGAAGCAAACTCCAAACGTAATCCATGGGTTATTCGTCATAGCGATTCCGAAGGTCGTTCGCCTTATTCGAAAGACTATCAAGCCCAGGGAAAATTCTGCCCAGCATCGAAGGACTGGTAGGGCGAAGCGTGGATCACTCAGATCCATCAGAGCGTTTGGCTTCGGTTGATGGCCCCAGGACACGGGCACTTGACTCAGGGCCACGAGCGTCAGAACGCACACAGCGCCAACGGCCCACGCTAGAGTCGGGCGGCGAAACAGGCAGACAATCAATAGAAGTGGAAAAGCCAGATAGGCCGCCCATTCAGCACTGATCGACCATGCCGGTGGGTTCAGGCTTCCAGCGAGACCCCAGGACTGCACCATCAGTACGTTGAGGACAAAGGTCATTTTCAGTGACGCTAAGCGTTGTACGCTGAGCCAGCCTTCCATCGCCAGAATTAGGGCGCAAATGGTTGTGACGAAATACAATGGATAAATGCGGGCAATTCTCCGCCCCAGAAATCTGAAGTATCGTGCGGCAGACCAACCGGACTCAAACATGTGTGCATAGTTCAAGGCCATAACGAAGCCGCTAAGCACAAAGAATAAGTCGACTTCAAGATAGCCGTGTGCGATAAATGTCGATGCCGGGTTTGAAAGCGGCAGCCCAAGAAAGTAGTGGAAGAGCATGACGTGGAGCGCCGCGATCCCGCGCAGGCCTGTCAATGTTGTGATCTCTTTAGATACTTGCAGCGTTCACCTCCAGGAAGCCTCCCAAACGACGAGATAATAAGTTGCAGATGTTTAGTCCGGCAACCATCTTGTCCTGAGCCGCGTTTGCAGAACGCCTTTGCCTAAGTGCATGATGGGCCTCTCATAAAACTGATACGAAAGCCACGCCGCCAAGAAAATGATTGGTGTATCGATCCAAAGGGCCTTACGGTTGCTGATGTGCCAGGTTCTGGTCACCATTTCCCGGATAAGTACCTGGTAGAGGTAAAGACCATAGCTGACTGTTCCCGTGAAGACGAGCGGCTTCCACGTTAACGTGCGGGCAGCAACGGACTTTGGGTGTAATAGCAGGTACGCGATGAAAGAGAAGGCGACCAGCGAGACAAGCGAGTAGCAAGCACCGTTGTAAATGACCGTTGGATGATCCCGGGTGAAACCGACACCAACAGATATGCGGAGAGAAATCCAAACGGCAATAAAGAGCGCGGTAGCTACGCCGCTCCATTTTCTTAACAATTCGGTGTCTGTTGGAGATTCGAGCGCGAGTGAGAGCAGGCTTCCGAGTGCAAGACCGTCAAGCCGAAAAGGAGTCAGGAAATAAATGAACTGCCAATCGTGATCGAAGACCGTTGCTATGGAGCGAATGATCGGTTGAGAAATGATCAATAACAGGAGAATCAATACGAGCTGCCGGCGTCGTAACAGGCGAACCGCAAACGGCCAAAAGATATAGAAGTGCTCCTCTATCGCAAGAGACCAGAGCGGACGCAGCGGCTCGAACGTCGGTCGCAAGTATGCCAGCACGTCTCCGAAGGAGAGGAAGTAAGCGAGTGTTTGTGGCCAGGAAAGGCTGAAGCGAAGCAGCCGAGTGGCTAGCAGCAGTACGACCAACGGTGGAAGAATTCGTGCAAAACGTTTGATCCAGAAGTTGCTCCAGAAGAACTTGTCGGTGCGGGTACTTCTCAAAATAGACGTAATGAGATACCCGGAAAGGACAAAAAAGAGATCAACCCCCAACCATCCTGCATTGAGATAATGGTGATGGTAGAGCAAAACAAGAAGCACGGCTACGCCTCGAAGACCGTCGAGACTAAGGTTGCGCGACTGCGCAGGAGACGCCGGGGATGTAAGCGCCTCGCTGCTTACCTCGCCGTCTACCGTGATGGCTTTCGACATGATGACGATGGGATCTCCGTAGTCTGCCCGTGACTATTCCGCGTTCAGAAGTGTTGCGTTTCTGATTGCATGCCATCTGGGTAAGAGAGGGCGCCGACTAGAAACAAAATTACTGACGACGTGGAATATTGTCCGCCAATCAACCACGAGCCTAACGACGAGATAAGGATGGCAGCAACCGGCAAGCTGACAGTTTTGGGGACGATCTGAAGGTACCTGAAAGTCTGGCGCATGGCGATTGCTAAGACACAGAGGTAGAGGATTCCTCCGATCAGCCCCAGGCTGATAAACATATCGCTGATATCTATCTCTGAACTTCCTTCATTCGGATCTCCTCCGAACTTTGTCGCGGCCTCAGTGGTCGAACCTAGACCGTGGCCGATGGGATAAGTAACACCTTGAAGCAAGCCAGACCAGAACATACCTCCGTGCAACCCTGCGGTCGAGTATCGTGCATCCAGGGGGTGGGCCAGCCCGCCGGCCTGATGCGCGATCGCGTTGTTCACGGCTGAATTCTTCGCCGATCCCGTTTGAGAGGGCACAAAATGAGACGCGACAAGAACTACCAGAACTATCAGCGCTGAGGCAAAAAGCACCATGCGTAAAGCCATGGCGGTGGTTAGTTTATGACTCTTGCGAAAGGCCCAAACAAAGGCAAGTGTGACGACGACTCTGACCACGGCGGATCGGCCCGACGCCAATACGACTCCTGCAATCAGGATAGGGAAGACGATCACCCATTTTGACCGCGACCCAAAATACGCAGCCGCGACACCCACCACCCCGAACATCAGCAGCACAGCATATTCCGTTGCTGAGACGGAAAAACCAAAAGGTCGTATAGACGCGCCGAGATGTAAAGCAGTGTAGGTCTTTGCGGCGACGTCGATCCAGGCTTGCTCGTAGGGAAGAAATCCAACAAACGTTTGCAAAAAACCCAACAGGGCCGCTAGCACAGCCAGCGGAAAGAGCATGGAATAAAGCAATCTCTCGACTACTGCGGGCGAACCAAAGCGACGGCCTACCCAAAACCAGAGAATGGGAGCGATGTAGAAGACGGCTCCAGAAAGTCCGATGGTAAGGCTCCCCTGTTTGGGATTAAAAATTTCGAGCGCCATGACGATCAAGAGAAAAAACATCGCCTTGGATATGTTGTCCCTCAAGCGAACGTTCAGAAGGAGCGGAAAGGCAAGTACGAACGCCATGACCGGTCCCACCAGCAGGAGAAGGTCTTGGGCGGGCTGGCCGAAGGCTACGGCAACAATCCTCCGAATATCGCCCATCAAAAAGAGAAACGTGAAGGTCAGAACGATTGCGGTGGATTTGTCGAAATAAGAAATAAGCAGCAGAGTGGATGCAACAATGAGTGCGCATATCAGATCGAATTGGCCACCAAGCATGAGAAGCCAGAGCACGCTCGCGCACAACAATCCCGTGAGCCACATGACAAGCTGAGGATCGATCATCCTCCATTGCGCGGTAGTGAGAGAGGCTCTTGTGGGCATCAGGAAAACCAATTCTTCAGTTTGAGGATGGCAAGACCTGCCCGGGGATCAAATCGGTTGAGTCAGGGCGTCAAAGCAATCGTTATCGCAGAACCAGGGCAGCAGCGACAGAACCGGCAACTGCACCGGTAACGCCCGGCAAAACGACACTGAGAAACTGCTTGGCGCCGCTTCGCGGAACGACGAGCACATCAGCCGGCCTTAAGCCCAGATTTTCGCCATCGACTTTGCAATTATTCAGGTTGACGGGAATCGTTTCGGCGCCCGTGTCGGTCTTGCGCACGATCGAGGCCTTGCTGCCCTTGCGGTTGGATTGAGCCCTTGCGCCAGAGCAATCGCATTCAGGACGCTCAATTTTTGGCCGTTTTGAATGAGAAATTCTCCCGGGTGGCCAACATCGCCAACGACATAAATCGATTCCGCGCGTGACTACCACAACCACGTCTCCCGGTTTGACTTCTGTCATCCGCTGCAGTTGGGAGTAGTTCGGTGAATTGACCGGCACAGTTACCGGCCGGGTGGGTCGCTCCTGATGCGTGACTTCAATGCTGGAACCCACCTCTTGGGTGACGCCCCCTGCCGCGGAAAGGGCGTCATAGAGCGAATGTTGGCCCAGCAAAAGATAGGTGCCCGGCTTTTTTACTTCCCCCAGAACACTTACCCCCTGGGTTGAATATTCAGTGACCAAGACAGTCACATGGGGATCGAGCATAATTTGCGAATCGCGCAGATTCTTCTCGATCGTGGCCGCCGCCTGAAGCGGAGTAAGCCCAGCCACCTGGACGTCGCTGGCATCGGGGAGCTTGATCAAGACCATCCTGGCTCACGCGCAGTCTTGGCGGAGAGTTCCGGCGTGTTGAAGACCTGCACGTCGATGAGATCCCCGGCTGCAATGCGGATGAGAAGTCGGACCGGTTTGCGCCGGCACAGACGGCGGGAACATCCGAGGCGCCATTTGCATTTGGGCCGTCGGCCCAGAGAAGGGCTTGCCCGAGGGCGAAAAACATCAGCGATACACCAAAGAACGATCGTGAGAAGGGCCGATTACGCATACGAGGCCTCCTTATACGGCTCTTCGGTCCCATAGGGCCTGCTGTGCGGGGAGCATTGTTCACCAGCACACCAATCACCCGCGCGTCTGTCCTGCTCAGCATGTTATGAACTTTGTTAAGCGCGCGGTAACTGAGCGCTGTTGTAGCAGATGACCAACAAAACCGCGTCTACCCAAATGGCTAGCGGAAGACCGTCGCTACCAGCTAGCAAGGGAGCGCGATTTCAGGATTACGAAATCAAAGTCCGATCTCCCATTTTTTGAGCGCAAAGCGGAAGCTACGCGAGGCAAGGCTTTCGGAAGGCACCGGCTTTTTTCCCGCTGTCAGCAGGTAAAGCGTCTTGATCTGCTCGAGAGGTTGACGATAGACATCGGTGAGCGGTTCGCCGAGCAGATGCTCGCTCAGCCCGGCGTCATTCTCCACGCCGAACTCACGGTGAAGACCCGGATGGCGCAGGTCAGCATCGATCACCAGGACGCGGAAGCCCGTCTGCGCGAGGGTGACGGCGTAGTTGGCGGTGGTCTCGTCAACGCCCTCGCCCGGCAAGGCGCTGGTTATCAGCAAAGTTCTGACAGCATGCTTATGGGTGGAAAGCAGAATAGAGTTTCGTAGGGACCGATAGGCTTCGGCGGCCCTTGACCGGGGCTCACGCAGGGTGATCAGAGATTGACTGCGACTTACCCCTTGGACTTTCACGGAGCCGTTGTTCAATCGCCGGTCGGGTGGCTCGCGAGGGATAGTGGCGAGAATATCGTAGCCGGCTTGCTCCTCGATCTGATGCGATGGTGCGCGGCTTGCCTGAAGTTGTTTCCACCAGAAACGCCGAAGAGATACCGGCGAATAGTCCGATGACCATCCCACTCGACCAGAACCAGCATTTTCTTTGGTTCGATGGGATGTGAGGGAACACGCGCGCTCTCTACCGACATGGTATTTACGCCGCTGACCTCCGCATCAATGCTCGCCTGCTGCAACTTGCGACGCAAGGTGTCGTAAAGCTCTCTGCTGGACGTAACCTCTGACTGAAGCGCGGCATACTCTGCCTGGTTTCGGTTGAGCGCAGTAGGCGATCTTCGTCTGTTCGTCATACTCTGCCTGCAGCATATTCTGGACCTGGTTGGCCGCGTCGTATTCCTGGGTCAGCTGCCTGGTCACCGACTGAACATCGTCAGCGATTTCGCCATTGACTGCGGTCATTTGCTTTCTTCAGCTCCGCCAAGGGGCCATATTTGGGGCCGAATTTCGCAGAGAGTTGCGCATACTGCGTAAACAGGGTTCCCTGTTGCGCCTGCAGCGACTGCAGCCTTGGGTTAGGGAAGAGGGAAGCGAGCGCGCCCGGATCCCCCTGCTTTGCGGCACGTAATTGCGCTTCCTTCATAATGCGATCGGCCTGAGCTGCAGCCAGTCTGTCATTTAGAAACCGAAGCCTATCCGTGGTGGTGTTGCTGGTGCCGTCCGTTCCTAGAATGCTGTGTTCCTCCTGGAACTTAGCCAGCTTCTCCTGGGACTCATTTACCTGGTTCTTGAGGGCGGCCATTTGTGCAGTAATCCACGTGCGCAGTTGTGAAACCGAATCGTCGCGGCTGGCGAAGTTCTGTACCGCGTACTGTTGGGCGAGGCGATTCACCATCAGGGCAGCCAGCTGCGGGTTTTTATTGCGGAAACTGATGCTCACCAACTGCGTTCCTTCTACTTGCTTCACGTCGGTGTCCAGCTTGACCTGGTCAATGACCTTTTGTTGTTTCGGCGATATGGTGTCAGCGTCCTGCGGAATTGGCCCGTACCCTCGCTCCACGCCCGCATAGGAGCGATATTGGTCATCCGAGAGAGAATTCAAAACCCGTATCGCGACGGCATCACTTTCGATAATCGCAATTTCGGTTTTGATGATGTCGCTGTTGTCCGACGGCGCGCCCGCTCCAAGATCATTCAGTCCAAGCGAACCCGCCCGGCCGGGATCAATGCGGAGAGTTGCCGTGGCCTGGTAGACCGGCGTCTTGAAAGTGATATACAGGGCCGAGCAAAAAATCCACAACAGCACAGATGCGGCAATGAACCACCTGTGCAGCCACAGGGTGCGGAGAATATCGCTTATCGAGAGTCCTGAATCGGAGCTCAGCCTCTTCGATCGAACGTCGAGGCGCAAGGCTGATCGCATCAAACTGTCGCATCTAACCTCTCATAGCTGGATTGTAAAAAGCTGGACAACTGACTGCTGGTTAGAAGCCCCTGTTTTGGATCGAAACTCAAGCCGGCACAAAGGACACAAATCCCGGAGAGCACCGCGTCGGGCTTCACTAAGAATCTTTGGCGAACGCTTTCATTCGTATCCGTTGACTTTAGGATTCCACCCGGCATTTCATCGCGAGGGGATGATTGCTCGCCGACCGTGGAATTGACACCAGGCGATATGAATTCCAAGTACATTGTCTCATAACCGAGCAAGAGGATGTACAGCTATTTATGCCGCGACGCAAAGTTTAACAAGGCCCGCGGCCATGTTAAATTTAGAAGAAAGTTTCTGCGTCATTGAGACTTTGAAGCTAGTTCCTGCAGTAATCTCTTGACTCGATCCGCCATTATCTCCAGCGAGTAATCCAGACTCGGCGCGACGGCGCCCGGCCAAAGCAAGTCCTTGTGAAAATTCCCCATCGGTCAAAAGCAATTTGATCGCGTTAAACAACTCGGTAACCGAACCTGGGGTCACTAGAAGACCATTCTCCCGGTCCGGCACTATCTCGGCTGCTCCACCGGCGCGAGTAGCAATTACCGGCTTGCGAGCGAGCATGCCTTCCAAAATTACACGGCCCAGCGGCTCCGCCACGATGGACGTGTGCACGATGACATCCATGCACTTCATCAGCGCGGGGATGTCCCGGCGAAAGCCAAGGAAAGTAACTCGCTCGGCTAAATCGAGCTGGGCGGCGCGGTTCTGTCAGCGTCTCCGCGTAAGGCTTCTCGCCGAACAGGGCATCGCCCATAACGCAGAGGTGAACATCCGGCAAGTTCACGATCGCCTCGAGCAAAATATGTTGACCCTTCCACTCGGCTAGCCGTCCGAATACGCCGACAAGAATTTTCCGTGGTGGACATAGCTCCTCGCGCAGGCGCGTCACCGTCTCCGGGTCGACTTCGTCGAAGGGGCGTGCGCTCACGCCATCGGGCACCTCTCTGAGGAGGTCGTGCCGGCCTCCGGCGGCAACAAATGCGTCCGCAGTCGCCTTTGAATTCACGATGATGGCAGTTGCGAAACGATTGCCTGCCGATACAGCGATGCGGCGCAGAACAGGACTGAAATGTTCTCCGGTTAATATGTCGCGAAGATGCCACACAAGAGGCTGGCCGGATCGCCTGGCAAATGCGGAGAGCAGGAAAGCCTTTTGGGAGTTGGCGTAGAGCACATCTGCCTGGCGAGCGGCCTGCGCCAAACGCTTACGCAGACTTATCCAGGCGGGCACGGTGGAGAGAAGCTTCCACAATCCTGATTCGCGCCGGACCTCTTTGAGAGCGGCCAAGGGCAACACCTCTACGGGAATGCCAAGCTCCTCCAACATCGGACGGAACGGACCATCCTCAAAGAGGACGACGCGGGCGTTCTGAGGAGAAAGGCGGAGCCAGTCCAAAAGCGACAGCTCGCCTCCGCCCAGTTGCCCGGTCTGATCGATGTATAAAATTTTCATGCGAGAGCTTGATCGTATACGTTGCGCACACGTTGTGCGATCAGTGGCCAGGAGAAGTTGTCTGCGGCGAAGGCGCGGCACGCCTGATCGGAGGGAGTGGGTCTCTCTCCGCGCAGAGCCTCTTCCAAGACCCTGGCCATTTCGTCTGCGTTCGTACTGGCAAAAATACATTCCGGGGCGAAGGGTTTTACGATTTCCGGCAAGCCGCCAACCGGGGTAACGTAAACCGGAGTTCCAGATGCGAGCGATTCGAGAGTAATCAGACCGAAACCCTCGAGCGATTGTGAAGGTACAACGGTCATATCCGCCGCGCGGTAGGCAAGGGGCAGATCCGCGTCCTCGACGCGGCCCAGGCGCCTGACATTGCGCTCCAGGCCAAACTCGACGATGCGCTGCTGCAGCTCATCTGCGATGGGGCCGGTGCCGCCCAGCAGGATGAGGACGTCGGGAAATTCGGCAGCGAGAATTTTCGCCGCATCAAGAAGGGTTTCAAGACCCATCCGGCGAACCTGCCGGCGCACGGTGAGGATGATGGGCCGGTTCGCCGGCCAGCCTAGCTGACGTCTTGCCTCGGTGCGCGGAATTCCGGTGTTGAAGCGATCCAAATCGACCCCGCCGGGGACAATTTCGATCTTATTTTCCGCGATCCCGTAGCCGGCGATCAGCTCGTCCTTGAATGCCGTGGAGAGCACAATGAGACGTCGCGCGCGTGTATACACGCGCCGTTCCAGGGCGGCCTTCGCCTGCGATTTATAGCTGCGCGCGCCTTCCGCACTGCTTTCGGCAGCCCACGGGCCGTGGAAATGTACAACCGTGGGAATTTTTTTGAGGAGATCGAGAATCGGCATGGTGTACAGCGCGAAATGCGATGCGATGACATCAATTTTGTTTTGCGAGAGCTGCTTGAAAACGAGGCGGCGAACGGCCAGCAAGCGTTGAGGAAGCATGGAATCGGGTGGGGCAAAGGAAACTGCCTGCCCATGGCTCGCACTGCGGACGGTATTCGACCCAGCCACCAGTCCATGAACGTCTGTCCCTGTGGAAGCAAGATGCCGAAGCAGCTCGAAATAGTACGAATTGAGGCCACCGGCTGTTTCGGTGTGCCACTCATTGCCGATTTGGAGTGTTCGCATGCAATCCTGTCAATGTTGTATCGGGCTTGCCCGACGTTCGATACGGGCTTGTATGTTGCAGTCAGATGACAGATACAGGCGGAATTGCCACTCGCTTTGCCACCGAGAAAGCTCCGGCGCGAAAGGTGCGAACACGGATCGACTGCTTTCCCGGGCCCTTGTATCATGGAGGAAGTGATCACGGATTTATCTTACCAAGCGGTCCCCGGCCATTCTCTCAGCATTGAATGGGCGGTCTTCGTCACATTGAGATGACGGCAGCGGACCTGCGGGTCTATTTACCAGGGCAGCAGCCGGACGAGCGGCAGCATCTGCGAAAGAGAAAACGGGCTCACGAAGTTCCGCGAGACATGTTTTCTGGATTTCATCGCACTTCAACAGCTGAGACGGAGAAAGCACTTGAAGACGCTCATGCGCCGATTCGTTGGCGCGAAGTCCGGGGCATCCGCCATTCTGCAGACGGGCGTCGCCAATGTTGTGGTACAAGCCGGAAACATTGTTTCCGGCATCATTACCGCCAGAGCATTGGGCCCGGGCGGCCGGGGATCGCTGGCCGCCATCATCATGTGGCCGCAGTTTCTTGCTTACGGGATGACGGTGGGCGTTCCGGTGGCCACCGTGTATTGGCTCAAGAGGCGGCCCGAGCTAGGCAGAGAGGTGAGTGCAGCGGCGTTATTGCTGAGCGCACTCTTTGGAGTCCTGGCGGCTCTGGTGGGGCTGGTGATCATTCCTTACTCCCTGCACACGTATCCGCCGGAAACAATTCACTTCGCTCGGGTGTGGGTCATCGTTACTCCGCTTGCGCTGTGCGCGGTCACCGTCATGTCTCAGGTGCAGGCGGCAGATTCATTCACCAATCTCAACATCTTTCGCGTGCTTTCTCCGTTATCGGTTCTGGCTGTGCTGTTGTTGGAGAAGCTTTCAGGCCATCTGACGGCCAATAATGCAGCGCTTGCGTATCTTCTGGCAGGAACACCGGCTACCATCTGGATAACGATTTGGGCCTGGAAATATTTTCGCCCTCACTTCCGCTCCTTGACGCCGGCCGTAAAGTTACTGCTCGGGTATGGCGTGCGTGCCTGGGGAGTGGATCTGCTGGGAACCATCGCCAACCAGGTCGATCGCATCCTTGTGGTTGGCCTGCTGAACCCGGAATCGATGGGGCTTTATGTAGTTGCGCAAAGTGCTGCGGGGGTGCTGGCTATACTTCCCAATGCCGTGGTTCCGGTCAGCCTTCCGCGGTCGTCAGGCAAGAGCAAGGAGGAGATTACTTCCATCACGGGCAGAGCTGCGCGGATGACGTTGCTGGTCATGATCCTGGCGTCGTTGCCGCTTCTTTTGTTCGGAGGTTTCCTACTCAAGCTGGTTTACGGAGCGAAATTCGTGGCCGCCGGGGCGGTACTTCCATTTCTGGTGGTGGAAGGCATCTTCGATGGCCTTACTTCGGTCCTGGCGCAGGCTTTCCTGGCCTCCGGTTTTCCCGGGACAGTAACCCTATTGCAGGGGAGCGGACTGATTACCTCCATCCCTCTTCTGTACTGGCTGATTCCGCGGTTTGGGGTGCGGGGCGCGGGTTGTGCGCTCATGCTGGCGACGATGTTGCGCTTCCTGTTTATTTTTCTGAATTTCCCGTTCAAGCTGGGTGTCAGGCCTCCCAGCATGATTATTCAGCGGCACGAGGTAGCCACTTTGTGGCGCAGGATTCGCGCTGTGGCACCGGTCGCGTGAGCAAAGGCATAGGAAGAGTCATGCGAGCATTCATCCCGTGAGCGTAGCCGCCCTGATGACAACGGAGGGAAAGGCCCCGAGCTTTCGAGAGCCGCAGGCCATAGGCATTGTCATGCCTCTCGCTTCGCAACAAGGAGGAGCAGAGGCCCTGCTGCAGCATCTTCTGCGCCACCGCGAGCACGCGCACAGGTATGTGTGTGCGTTTCTGGAAGACGGGCCCCTGGTGGCTGAGGTTCGCGAGCTGGGTTACGACGCTACTGTATTCACCACGACGCACCTCTCTCACGCAAGCAATTATCTGAAGACGCTGCGCTCGTTGCGCGCGTGGATCAAGACCAAGAGATTGCGCACGGTGGTCTCCTGGATGCCGAAAGCGCACATGTATGTGAGCCCGGCATCGATGTTCCTGCCTGCGGCTGTCGTATGGTTTCAGCACGGAGTTCCGCACCGGCACCCCATGGATCGGCTCATCTCCCTTTTCCCGGCGAAGGCCGTGCTCTGTTGTTCTGAGACGTCCAAGCGCGGTCAGGACCAAATGTTTCCGGTGCGGCAAAGCCACGTGTGCTATCCCGGGATTGCGCTCTCTTCTGAGGCCGGGAAATCGAAGACCCAGGCGCGTAACCGTCTCGGACTGCCCGAGTCCGCGCCCATCGTTGGTATGGTTGCCCGGCTGGAACACTGGAAGGGTGCTCATATTTTCGTGGAGGCGGCAGCGAAAATCCTCGAGCGCCACCCGGAAGCCACCTTGTTTGTTGTCGGTGGCGATCATCCGCTCGACGTTGCCTACGCGGAAAGAGTGAAGGAAATGGTGCGAGAGTTGAATTGCGGAGAGCGATTCATCCTCGCGGGGCAAAGGCCGATGACAGAGGTTCCGTTCTGGCACGCCGCGGCAGACTTGATCGTTCATCCGGTGGTCGGGGTAGAGCCCTTTGGCATGTCGGTAGTGGAAGCCATGGCGGCGGGCAAGGTGGTGGTGGCGAGCGATCTTGGCGGGCCTGCAGAAGTGATCGAGAATGGAGTGAGCGGTGTTTTGATTCGAGGTGGGGGCGCAGGCCTGCTTGCATCCACGGTCCTGCAATTGCTGGAAGATCCGGACCGGCGTGATGCCATTGAGAAACAAGCCAGGCTTCGCGCGCAGAGCTTTTCTGTGGACGCTTTTGCCGCGCGCTTCAACCAGCTAATGACGCAGCTGTTGATGCGGTAGGTACGCAGCTCAAAAAGGAAAGGACACGCATGGGTAACCAGGGGCGGCCGGGGCGGCTGGCTTTCGTCTCGCATCGGTTTCAACGCAACGATGGCCAGGGGCGGGTGAACTACGAGATCGTTCGCGCCGCTCTCGAGCGTGGATATGACGTAACCGTTGTCGCTGCCCATTGCGCGGAAGAAATTGCGAATCATCCACGTGCTCGCTTCGTTCCGATGGGGGGCCAGGGGTTACCTACCGAACTACTAAGAAATCTTGCGTTCGCCTGGAGCAGTGCTCATTGGATCAGGCGCCATCGCGATGAACTGGATCTCATCCAGGGGAATGGTTTCGTGACCTGGGAACGCTGTGACGTTGTCGCCGCGCACTTCGTGCACACCGCGTGGCGAAAAAGCCCATACTATCCGTTTACCTCAATCTCGCCTTACGCCCTCTATCAGCGTTTGTACACGTGGCTGAACTCCCGTTGGGAGAAGCAAGCTTTCCTTCGCGCCACCCGAGTGATCGCGGTAGCGAAGGGTGTGGCTGGCGAGCTTGCGGCCCTGGGTGTTCCGGCGCAGCGGATTGACGTTATCTACAACGGAGTCGATACAGATCAGTTCTGCCCGGGTGAATCCAACCGGGCATCGTTTGGCCTACCTGCGGACGTTCCGCTGGCACTCTTTGTGGGCGATATTCGAACGCCACGCAAAAACCTGGAGACGGTTTTGCGGGCGCTCGCACTTGCTCCCGAAATCCACCTGGCGGTTGCGGGAAGCGTGACCGGTAGTCCGTATCCTGAGCTTGCGCGTTCGCTGGGGGTTAGCCAGCGAGTCGTTTTCCTGGATAAAGTCTCGCGCATTCCAGCGCTTATGCGGGCCGTGGATTTCTTTGTGTTTCCTTCCCGCTATGAGGCTCACCCCCTGGTTGTGCTGGAGGCAATGGCTTCCGGACTGCCGGCAATCGTTTCCGGCAACTTCGGCGCGGAGGATTTTCTGGGGGATGGAGGGGAGATACTAAAAGACCCGAATGATGTAACTGCCCTGGGTACAATTATGAATGGGCTGGTCCACAACCCGGCCAAGCGGAGATCCATGGCCCTGGCCGGGCGTGACCGCGCGCTGGCCATGCAATGGTCCTCCATGGCAGCCACTTATCTTGAGGTCTACGAAGAGCAACTGTGGGCAAGAGTTGCCTCGAGCGGAGCCTGAAAGCTATGTAATTTGAGAAATTAGTTCTAAGCTCGGCTGTCGCACCAGAGCCACGTCTGAGGGCCGTTGCGGTATTCCGACAAAAGCTTCATCTGATCGCCGATGCCCGCGAGTTCCTCATAGTTCCCGACCCTGTTCACGCTGTCGATTAACGTCGTCTTTTGTGTCCAGGCGAGGCTTGTGAGCTTTGTAACCGCATCTCCATGCAACTCGATCAGAAGGTCCCACTTTGTTGCGTCTTGAATGGTATTGACATTAAAGATTTCCGCTTCGAAGCCTTCGCAATCGCAGACGCACAGCACCCTCTTGCCTCGGAACAGTCGAATGTCCGACGGGCGAAACATGTCTTTAAATTCGATGAGTGATTCAACTCCGTTAAGCCGCGCTGTTTCTTCGCAATGAGCTCTTTCGATCGGTTCTGGCTCATAGGACAAAACTCTAGTGCCGAGAAGCCGCGCCAAGCCCACGGCGTAGTACCCTTCGGCGCTTCCTATGTCAATGATAAGGTCGTACTTCCGTTTGCCGATTGTCTCGATAATACCGTGCAGTTCTTGCTCGTACGTTCCCAAAAGCTTAGGAATAGAATGGCGATTTAATGCCGCCTCGCGAGGATAGATGGTTCCCGCGAAAGGTCCATAGCGGACGGTGCAGCCGTTTCGCTCAACGTACCGCAAGGCTGTGTGGAGCAACCCCTGCTGGCGTAAGAAGCGAACCTGATATCGCCGCGACCGAATGGCCAACACTCTTTGCAATAGAGATTCAGGAAGAAGCGTCCTTGCAACAGCCTTTATGTTTTTCATGAATTCGTCGGCGAGGCCACCGTCCCCTTGTGTTGAGACTACATCATTTCTGGGAACCTTTGAAGAGCAGCACACTCCGAAGAAGAGTGGTTAGATCGTTCTAATTCGATGGCTCCAGCAACACTTCGACTAGGATCGTCCGATACGTCGAAGGTTAGCTGCTGGCCTGATGTTGTGTAGGCACAGCGGCCGCGTATCCAGGTTGACGACAGCGGCGACGGCAGACCCGACGGGATTGGTTATAGTCACCGGCGCCGGCGGCCGGCGAAGCTCAAAGTTGCCCAGGTTCCGCCGGTGTTGCTGCGCTGCCAAATGGCGAAAAGAACCGAGTTCGCTGTATCCCCTCCCCGGGCGCCAACCAGGGAGACAGTATCCACGAGGATAGGTCCCACGATAGCTGGCGATCGCGGGCAGGTTACTCGTGGCATAGGCAGTCACCGGATCCTGTTTGATCTTCGCTAAGATCTGTCATCAGGCCTGCAACTGCGGTGTAGGCAGGGCAGCGGGTTGTGCGTGCCGTCTGCGTTCGCGGTTGGATTGACGAAACTGAAATTTTCTGTGCTGGTGTCATATAGCCTATAGAACTGGATCGGGCGTAACGCCGGCCGCCTGATAGCCAAGAAACTGGCGCATAACAAAACGTGCCTTATGCATGTCGTCGCCCATCAGCCCTCGAAGCCGGTTTCCGTAATGTTGTGTCCAATACCCCAGGCAGGATTGATACTTTTCTGGATCAGTGATTCTTGCGCGGCATATGCGAAATTAGGACCCACTCCAACAAAGTTGCAGGCGGCAGAAGTGTTCGGCTGCGAGCCGGATAGACGTTGATGGTTGCTTCCAGGCAGGGCTCTTTCCAAAGTAGGTCCTCGGGGTTGTTCCCGTAAGGATGAAACGACTCCGTCGTTACGATAGTGTTTGGCTGCCGGTAAAGGCACCCGTATTGGCCAGCATCTGCGCGTTCAGCATCGAATTGCCCCCGATTTTTCCGTTCCACCCCAGTTATAGGTGACGCCTGGCATCGGCGAGGTCTGAGCCTGTAACGCGGCCGCGAAACCCCAATCGGGAAGATGAGGTGTCAGAGGGCCGGGACTACCGGGATTGGTTGAATGTCGTAGAAGTCGTAACGGTCATCCCAGGGATCATCGCTCCACGGGGGCTCATTCCAGATTTCGACTTCGCCATGTAACTCCTGATGCCGAAATTTTGTGGCGAGAAACTCAGCATACTTCGCGTAGGCGAGCACCGATGGGTCCGTGGGGCTGAACGATGGGGGCGGCGGATAGAGATATTGATTGATGAGATACTGCGTGGACGCGTTCGCGGGAAGGGCGGAGGAGAGCCCCGATGCAAGCGTTAGCGTGGCGTGGGTGGAGTCCTCAAGGCAACGCCGATGATGAGGCCGCCGGCGTAGGAGTGCTTGCTGGTGATCGGAACCTTGGACGAGCTGATGATGGTGTCGTAAAACGGGGCCATCGAGGAGAGCGTATCTCCACCGATTCCGGAAGCGAACTGCACATTCAGAGCTCTTCGCGCCTGCGGGAGCTCCATTGGGCACGGTGACGGTGAGAATCTGATGGTAGGGCGAGCCATAGGCTGCCACGATGGTGGAGTGAATACCGACGGCTGGCCGCAGACACAAGCGCCGCCTGGCAATCTGACTGAAGGGTGAACTGCGGCGAAGCCGTCGTATTCGTCGGTGGAGCGGTTTGATTTTCGGTACTGACCCAACTGCACTGATAGCGAGCGTGGGTTGCGCCCGCAGCGGCGGCCATCTGAAACTCCCAGTTGTTGCCCGGCGGTGACATTGAATCCGAGTCCATTCACTGCCTGTGAAGCAGCAATGGCGCCAAGCTGCTCCACTGTGGTCACTGACGCCGCATTTGTCACTGGACGCGGCGGCAACCACCTTCACCTGAGGCGCTGGCGTGGCTGTAGCCGGCTGCGGTGGCGCTGATCGTCGAGGATCCGGCAGCGACGCCATTCAGGGTGAAGGCGCCCGTGCTTTGGCCGGCAGCAATGGTCACGGCGAAGGCGATACGCCCACATCGTTTGCCGAGGAACTAGCCAGCGAAACCGTTACTCCTCCAGGTCCTGCAGGTGCTCCAGACTGATGGTGCCGCTTAGGGTGCTGCCGACATTGATCGAAGAACGGTACGGAAGCGAGAAGGTTCGCCGGCAAGGACACATTAAACGCGGTGCTGGTGGATGAGACGACGCCGGGGCTAGTGGCGGTCAGGGTCAGACCGCTTCCTGCAGTCGTGACGCTGAGATTAGGAAAAGTCGCTATCCCGTGAACTGCCACCTCTGTGGAGGAGCCGCTCAAGGCAGCCGCGGAACTTCCGTTAAGAGCTAGCGTAATCGGGTTTACAGCACTGGTCATGAGGTTGCCATTGCTGTCGACCACGCTTACTGTGGGCGCGGGACTAAGAGGCGCACCAGTCAACGTACTTACCGGTTGGGTAATAAACGCCAGGTGAGCGGAATCGGGAGCGGTGGTAACTGCTGTTACCTGTGTGCTAGCGGGTGTATAACCCGTGGCAGTGGCGCTCAGTGTCGAAGGTCCAGCAGCAACGCCGCTCAAAGTGAAAGCTCCGCTGCTTTGCCCGGAGGCGATCGTCAACACTGGGGGCGATACGGCTACATCCTTTGCCGACGAGCTAACCAGCGTGACGGTCACGCCTCCAGGCCCTGCTGGTGTCCCCAAAGCGATGCTTCCGCTGATCGTGCTACCTACATCGATCGACGAGCTGGGCAGAGCAAAGGTAATCCCTGGTGAGGTCACACTGAATGCGGCGCTGGTGGTCGAAACGAGGCCCGGGCTGCTGGCAACCAGTGTGAAACCGTTGCCTGCCGTGGTAACGCTGAGATGGGGAAAGGACGCGACACCCCGAACGGCCGTCACTGTGGTGGGCCCGCTCAGGGCGTTCGCAGAGCTAAGACTGAGTGTGATCGGGTTCGCAGCGCTGGTTATGCGGTTGCCGTTGCTGTCTACGACGGTGACCACAGGCGGGGGGCCAAGAAGGGAACCCGCCACCGTGTTTGCTGGTTGAGTACTGAAGACCAGGCGAGCTCCGGTGATGGTATAGCTGGCGGACGATGCGGCGCTGTCGATACCCTGCTCAACCGCGATCGCCCGCACCGTTTCATTGCCAGTAAGCGTGATCGGAGAACTGTAGACGGCGGAGCTGGCCGATGGTGCACTCCCGTCTCTTGTGTAGTGGATCACGGCGTTCGGAGTGTTATCCGTCAACGTAACCTGCTGCCCCGCCGAATAGGATCCGGAAGAAGGATCGATAACCGGAGCCCCTGGAACGGGCAACAGGGGTAGGCTCCAGTCAGCAGGAGTAGCGCTCAAATTTGGCTGGAAAGCGCCACCTTGTGGGACGAGGCTGTAAATGTTACTCACGTTTTGGCTGGGAGCCTGCGCAATCAGCAGGGCAGCCATCATAGTGTCGGTTGGCGGGCTGACATCGCGCAGGGTGCCAAGAGAGAATAGGAGCCCGCACGGGCTGCCGTCGCCGGCCGATCCTCCGTAAGAGTTGATACAAGCGTCGAGGATATCGGCCAGGCTATCAAGTTTCGCGGTCTGCACCACGTATCCGGAGGGAACCCCTCCTCCCGGGGAAGCTCCGTGGCTGATATCGACAAGCTGCCCCGCCAGCGAGAGAGCTGCTGAAAAAGACGCATCGCCTGGGTTTGAGCCCAGGTGAGAAGCAGAAGACATATAAGACGCGAGCGGCCAGATAGAACCGATGGTGGTTACCTCGTTCAGCGTGATGAAGCTTGAAGACGATAGTTCACCGCAGGCCCCGGCCGCGGCCATGAGTCCGATCGCAGGATTTTCAATCCCCGGGCCCAATCCGGGATTGCCTTCCTTAGCTGTTAAGTAGAGCAGCGATGTTGGGGAAGGACAGGCGATGGTGAAGGAAAAGCTGCCATCATTGGCGGAGTGGGCCGGCTGGTTGAGCAGTGGCCGCGCGGCGGAGTCATTTCCGCCTGTACCCGCGGCGTAAACCTGAATGCTGGACCCGCTGATTGGACGGTGACCGCCCTGCACGCTACCGTGCAACGTAACGAAAGCCGGCATTGATCCGGTCCAGTTCGGCTTTTCACATCCGCTCAGTATCACCAGAGCGACAGTCAGTAACCACAAACCCAGACGCGCGCCACATCCTGCTTGGTTGAGGATCCTTTCCGCAGCCATGATTTTTGTTGTGACCACTCTTCTGCGTTCCTTGCCTCACGGGTTGATGGCTTTGAGATCACTAGCCGGGCACGCTTCGTTTTGCCCGGAATTCTCTGTGAGAGCATCGGGCAATCCACTGCAGGGGTAACCCCCAAAGCGACGTGCCCTATTTTCAGCTTGCCTTGTGTGGACCCATGTTCTGGGACGAGAGTTTCGAATGCTGCAGGATGCAGGGCCGGGCCGGTAGAGGGGCGCCGGCAACACGAGCGTTTCTCGTCCCGCTGTGCGCCGCACTCAGCAATCGCTCGGTACTTCTTATTCTTTATATTGGGAACTGGTTAAGGAAGAAACAAAAGTTTTTAGTGAGTGCGGCACATAAGTAATAAATGAACCTTTGAAGTCGTGCCACGGCATGCTTTAGATTTTCAACGATCGCGGCTCTAGTCCCTGAAGGAGTAAACCCGAAAAAGCTTACCCGCTTGATCACGGGCCTCCAGGTAGATTCCAGCGAGGTGGACAATATCATCCTGGGCAAGTTCACTCCTGCAGTGGTGACCATTGCTCCTGTACAAGCGGTGTAGGCGCGTGTGACTAAAGTTACCGGTATTCGCGGAGTGCCCGCGTGTCACAATCGCTGGGTGTTGTGGCAGCCCGCAAACATACTCACTACAGCGCAAGCAAGTTCTCTCTTAGGTAGATCGCACGGTCTCACCACTTCTTCGGCCGTGGGAATAATTGACATACTTTCTTGAAGATAGTGGGAATTATTAACATGATTTCACACACCTTGCCCGACAATTCCACAACCAAAGGCCGTGGTATCCTACTCGAGTCCGGTTGCGATCAAGAAAAGCGTTGCGGCCTAGATCCTGGCTCATCTCCGTGATCGCTGCGCCCGCCTTTGATCTCGTTTGCTCTCGTGGATCGCACCGACAGCAGAACGGGCATCTCAAACATTGTTCTGGCGATCGGTTCCTGGATGGTTTGATCGCACAAGATCGACCAGCACGTTCTTCCGTGGGCCCCAAGCAGCACTCTACGCTTCCGAACAGACTTCAGTTTTTGAGGCTGAGCTTCAGTTGCGGAAGCATCAAAGTTTTCACAGCGACCCCGGTTCGATTTTCTGGTAACTGTGCTAAAGAGGATCATTGCATGACAGCGTTGGAATATTACAAGCTCCAGGAACAACCCTTTGGAGTCACCCCCGATTCCCGATATCTATATCTGACCCAAACGCACAAAGAGGCGCTGAACTCAGTTATCTATGGTATTGAGTCGGGTTGCGGGTTTGTCGCGCTGATCGCAACGCCCGGGTTGGGGAAGACTACGTTGCTCTTTCAAACGTTGGATATTCTCCGTGACAAGGCACGTATCGTATTTCTGTTCCAAACCATATCGACTCCGCTGGATCTTCTGCGAGCTCTTCTCTCCGGGCTCGGCGTTCGCGACTTACGTGGAACCCTGGTCGAAATGCAAGTGATGCTGAAAGATCTTCTGGCCGAGCAGTACCGCGCGGGAAAGAGGGTCGTGCTGGTCATCGACGAGGCGCAAAATCTGGATGATTCCGTCCTGGAGTTGGTGCGCATGCTGTCGAACTTCGAAACCGCGCGCGACAAGCTGATTCAGATCATTCTCGCCGGTCAGCCCCAGTTGGCGGAGAACATAGGTTCACCGGAGCTGCTGCAACTTCGGCAAAGGATTTCAATATTCGCTCGATTGAAACCCTTCTCGGCGGAAGAGACCTCGCAATACATTGCTCATCGGCTGCGGATAGCCGGATATGCCTCCGATATGCCGCTGTTCACGAAAGACGCGCTGGCGCTCATTGCCCTCTGCAGTGACGGCATTCCTCGTAACATCAACAACCTCTGTTTTAATTCATTGTCGCTGGGGTCTGCTTTGAGGCAGAAACCAATTGATCGCGATATCATTCGCCAGGTTGTTGCTGATCTTGATATTGGTCCATTGCGTAAGAAGCTCTCTCCTCCCCCGCAGCCGGAAGAGACCGCCAGCGCCGCTTCCATGTTTTCCACCGCAAACACTTCATCTGTGTTTGCAGAGTGGCTCCCGAAGGTCGCCGTCGCCATGGTCGCCCTTCTCGCCCTGGGCGGAGCCCTGTTCGCAGGCCGTCAATATCTGGCTCGTCCCGCGGCGCCGCAGACGACCGCAGTGGCCTCCGCGCAGAGAACCCCAATAGCGCCGATCACCTCCCCAGCGCAAGCCGCTATGACGTCCGAGCCACCGCTCCCAGTGTCCTCCGGTACACCGCCGCCAACCGTCTCCATGCAAGCGCCCGCGGCGGCTCCAGTACACCCGGAATCCGAAGCGTCGGCGCCCGCGGATCCTCCAGCGGCTACGCAGACGGCTACACCCGCGGCCCCGGCCATCACCCGGACCCCAACTTTACTCAGTGCTGACCGGACTCCACCCTCGACGGATTCTGTTGGCGTGGTCCGCGTGGCACCAGGGCAAACCCTGCTCGGTATTTGCGTCGAAAAATTTGGCACCTGTACCGGGGAACTCTTGCGGCAGATTCACGAGCTCAACCCGTCGCTCAACGATCCTGACCACATCGAAACGGGTCAAAGTATCCGCATCCCTGTTCTGGTGGCCAAAACAAGTAACCTCGACCAGCCGCGCAAAACTGTGTCTTACGACAAGAGCACGCACGAGTAGAAAATCAACAACGGAATTGGCTTCGCGCCCCCCCACTCTTCCGGCAGGGACCCTGGGCACCCACATCTCGATCTTTTTTTGCGAGATGCACCGAATTCAATGCACGTTAACACTGGACAAGCCGGCGTGGCATTGCTCTCGATCTGCGTGCTTTTCGCTGAGCCTCTTGCTCTGAATCTGCAGCGCGTCCCGAGCAGTGCACCAATTCCGGTCAGAGGCGGTCTCCGGCGGCAGTTCGAGTTTCCTGCATCTGCCTGATAAACTGATGCCTTATCGGCCCCAGGATTCCAATCCTCAGAAATCAACCGCAAAATTATTGCAGGAGAACGCATGTCCGTCAGAATTAACGACACCGCGCCCGACTTTACCGCCGAAACGACCCAGGGCACCATCCATTTTCATGAGTGGATCGGCGACGGTTGGGCCATTCTGTTTTCCCACCCCAAGGATTTCACCCCGGTCTGCACCACCGAACTCGGCAGCGTAGCCGGTCTCCACGACGAATTTCAGAAGCGCAATACCAAGGTGATAGGCCTGAGTGTTGATCCCGTCAGCAGCCATGGAAAATGGGCCGTGGATATCGAGGAGACCGGCGGGTACAAAGTGAACTACCCGATGATCGGCGACACCGAGCTCAAGGTCGCCAAGCTATACGACATGCTTCCAGCCGATTCAGGGGAAACTTCTGAAGGCCGCACCGCCGCCAATAATGCGACGGTTCGCACCGTCTTCATCATCGGCCCGGATAAGAAAATCAAGCTGCATTTGAGCTATCCCATGACCACCGGCCGAAATTTCCCGGAATTGCTGCGCGTCATCGACTCCATGCAACTGACAGCGAGGCACAAGGTGGCCACGCCGGCAGACTGGAAGCAGGGCGACGATGTCATCATCCTGCCTTCTGTATCGGACGAGGAAGCCAAGCAGAAATATGCCGACGGCTGGAAATCACCCAAACCATATCTTCGTCTCGTTCCCCAGCCGGAGTAGTCGCGCACAAGCTACCTATGCAACGAGTCGCCTTCCTCCTGCGGTTACGTCCGGGTACAGAAGAGGCATACGACCGGGCCCATACGGAAGTCTGGCCGGAGATGCTGGCGCTGCTCAAGCACGCCGGTATCTCCGAGTACTCCATCTTTCGCCGGGATCAGCTTCTTGTTTTGACTATGCACGTCGATAACTTCGAGGAAACCTGGACCCGAATCGAAGCCGACCCGGTGAATACCCGTTGGCAGCAGGCGATGGCGCCCTACTTTGCCCCCTTCGACCCGTTGCGTCCAGGGGAACGCTTTCCCATGCTGCGCGAAGTTTTCTACATGCCCTAGCTACGTTGCGAACTGGTCCAGCAGCAGATGCAGCGACTGCCGCAACAACTTTTTATTGCTTTGTTCCGCTCTGACCACATCCAGTTCCTGCTCCAGGGTTAGGCTTGCGTAGCCGTGAACCAGGCTCCACGCGGTCGCAACCAGGGCTTCCTGCCGCGCCGGTAGCGCCGTTGGCAGAAGTTCCTTCGCGGCTTTCTCCAGCAGCAAATAAGCTTCGTGAGCGGCCTGCCCCACCTCCAGATACTTTTCTTTGGAAATCCCGCCCTCCCACATCACCTTGAAGTGGGATCGGTGGTGAAGGGCAAACTCGACGTAGGCGACGCCCATCTCCACCAACCGCTTCACCTTGTCGTTTGGGTGGCTTTGCGAGGCCGTAGCCAGCGCATCGCGAAACAAGCGAAAGCCTTCCGCTGCGATTTCTGCTAACAGAGCCTCCTTATCAGTGAAATGACGATAGGGAGCTGCAACGCTCACACCCGCGAGACGGGCGGCATCGCTCAAGGCAAGGCCCTTCACCCCGTGTTGCTCGACCAATCGCAGCGCGACCCGGATCAGGGCTGCCCGCAGGTCGCCATGATGATAGGGGCGCTGTTTAGGAGTGACCACGGTTGAAAGAATCATACATGAATGTGAATCCAATTAACATTCATGTTAATCTCTTTCACATGAAGAGCAGAAGAGTAGTCGCTCTGGGCTTCGCAGCAGCGCCGGGACTCACGGCTCTGGGGTTCATCATGGCAGCCGACCTGGTGTTCTGCTTGCTGGGTTTGGTCGTAGACCGCCGCATGATAACCGGGGCGCCGGCATGGCTAAAGCCGGCAAAGTTCGCACTTTCCACCATGATCGTCTGTTGGAGCTTTGCCTTCTGTATGGCTTCGACCACCACCTGGCCGCGTTTAAGGCGCGTGCTTGACGTCGTCCTGGCCGTAGGCTTGTTCATCGAGATAGCCTTGATCGATATGCAGGCAGCGCGTGGCACGAGTAGCCACTTCAACCTCACTACGCGGTTCGATGCCGGCGTCTTTGGCGTCATGGCGGTGAGCATTGCCTGCATCTGGCTGGGGATGCTGGTGCTCACGGTGCTCCTCTTCCGGCAATCCTTTGCTGGCTCTGCCTGGGGCTGGTCGCTCCGCCTGGGCATGGTTCTGGCGTTGGTCGGCACGGGTTCAGGCGCCTTCATGACCGCGCCCAATTCCAGGCAATTGGCGGAAGCGCACGTGACCGGCCGGCTTCCGGTCGCGGGTGCGCACACGGTCGGCGCTCCGGATGGAGGCCCTGGACTGCCCGTTACCGGCTGGAGTGCCAATCATGGCGATCTGCGGATTGCCCACTTTCTGGGTATGCATGGTTTGCAGGTCTTGCCCCTGCTGGCCTGGTGGATGGCACGTCGCTGGCCGCCGGCTGACGTCCGGACGCAGCGTAATGTTATTTTTACGGCAGCCACAAGCTATCTAGCACTTTTTGGGTTGATTCTCCAGCAGGCCTTTCGTGGGCAGTCGATCGCACAACCGGATCGTTTGACGCTCGAAGTGTTTGCTATGTGGCTGGTGTTTACCGTAGTTGCTGTGATTTCGATCTTGGTCAAGGGGAAGGAAAGTATTTCATGACCGCAGATGCGCTCTTTCGACTTTGTAACAGCCTGGCTCTGGCCGGCTGGCTGCTGTTGGTGCTCACGGGTTGGTCGCCTCGTGCTTCGCGTGTCATCTCTTCGCTGATCACGGGTCTCTTGGTACCGGCACTGCTATGCGGCCTCTACCTGGTGCTCATCCTCACTCACTGGAGTGGCCACAGAGGTGGATTCAGTTCTCTCAGTGGGGTTATGTTGCTCTTCACGGATCGCTGGCTCGTGCTGGCCGGATGGGTCCACTACCTGGCCTTCGACCTCTTCATCGGCAGCTGGCAGGTGCGTGACGCAAGACGCAACCGTGTGCCGTTTCTGGCGGTGCTCCCGTGCCTGGTTCTGACTTTCCTCTTCGGCCCAATCGGCCTGTTGCTGTATTTATTTCTGGCCGGCCTTATCTCTCGTGGGAAAGCTTGGCCCGGTCATCCCGCAGTCGTCACTTAGCTGTTAGAAAAACATTTCCAGAAGAGGTCCGTAGAACCGCAGACCCTTTGTCATCCCGAGCGAAGCCGAGGGATCTGCGGTTCTACGGACCTCTCCTGGAAATGTTTTGACTATCAACCCGCCACGATCTTAAGCTCGTTGACCGCCCGGTAGGCCTGATTGATCGCGCAATCCGTATAGGCATAAGCGTCCGCATCAGCATTCGCAATCGCGATGCGCCCAAAAGGCTTGCGTGCTTCGACACAGGGCAATGGACCGCCATCCAACCAGAACGGATCCCACAGCGAGTTGTATTGGTAGGCGTATCCGTGCGGCCACCGGTTCACCGTAATTGCCGCGATGTCGCGCGCAGGATCAAACCCGCCGGCACCCACACTACGAGCAAGCAACTCTCGGATCTTTCTCTCAAACGTTTCGAATGACGTTGCATACAGATCGGCGCGTCCGGCGCGATGCTGTGCGCGAGCGGGCAGTCCGGGCGAACAAGGATAGCGTTCCATGGTGAGCACGATTGGCTCGTCAGGGCGATTGGTGCAATGATAGTTACCGATACTTACCCGCCGGTCGAGACCGAAATCAGTAAAGTAACACCCAGGCGCAGTCACGCTTCGTGTCTCTAACCCTACGAAGCTCTCCCAATTTCTTAGAGCCACGTTGGTATAAACAATCGGTACCTTCTCCGCCGCTCGCAGCGCAGCCACCTGCGTCTTCGGCAATTCGCCGGCGATGTAAGGGATCACCGGATGCCAGCAAGCGAGGATACAGTGGGCCGCTTTGACGGTGTACAACCGGCCTTGCTGTACGTAGGTGACCTCGACCCCTTTCGCAGTCGACGCGTCTCCCTCATGGCGAACGCGGACGACGGTGCTGTTCAAGCGGATGCGTGTCGGCTTGCCCGGCCGATCGAGCGCCTCATAGCGAATCTGAGAGGTGACAATGTCGTCTGCTGAATTCCCCGGTACCGCTTCGGGTATGAGCGATCGCACCATCAGCCGCGCGATAGATGAATTCCCATCCGGGAAATGAAAGAAATATTTCTCCGCTTCCTCGTTAGGGATGGCATCGCGGCCCATCCCTGGACCCGGACCAGGCGTCAGTTTGAGCCCCCCGAAGCCGGGCATGTCCAAGCCCCACGCGTCTTGCGCAGAGAAGGCGTCGATGCCCACACCATAAAGTGATTTCTGTTCTGGATCCAGAATGGTGACGACCTGAGGTTCGACTTTAACCAGCTTGGTGAGGTAGTCGGCATAACTCATCCGCGCCAGTTTCGCCTTTTTCTGTTCCGAAGTGAGGCCTGGCATCAGCTCCTCGTCGAGCGCATACAGGCGTCTCAAATCCGCCTTGGCTTTCGCCGACAACGGTGCCTGGGCCTCGAACTCGCGCCACATCTCCTCGCCCTGCCCGGATGAAGGCTTGATAACGAGTCGATCGGCGCCAAAGGTCTCCTGGTCAAAAAAGATTTTCTTTTTGAGCCCAAGCGAGGCGTAGAGCTTATTGTCAAGGTGCCTGGAGTAGGAAGAAACATCGATGCCCAGATCGCGAACGACCTTCTGCGCGACCGCACTATAGGGAGCTGGACTTTCAATAGAAAAAGTTCCGCCAAAGCCCAGCATGAAGTTCTTGTCTACCTGAAACTCATTGCGCTTCGCATGCCCGCCGAAGTCATCGTGGTTCTCCAGGATAAGCACACGTGCAGTCTTGCCGGCAGCCTGGTGGAAGAAGCGTGCCGACGAAAGGCCGCTGATACCGCCCCCGACGACGATCAGATCGTAGCCCTCACCTGAACTCTCCGGTTGGCCGGCGCTGCTCCAGAAAGTACCGTCCCGTAGCCGGTGCGCGACCTCAAACGCACCCGGGTGGCTCCCGCGCAACCCGTGCGCAGCCGGTGGGTCATAGCCAGGGCGATCCTGTGCTTCCGTCTCCCTCTGCGCAAGAAGAGAAGGGGCAATCGCCGCGGCGACGCTCATGGCCGCGCCATTCATGAAGTCACGGCGAGTGATGCGGCGATCCATACCCAATTCTTTGTCAGTCCAACTCATCGCGTGCTCATCTCCGTCTCGCTGCGGGTCATCAGCCACTGTGACAGAAAGATGGTGACGACCGAAAACAAAAAAATCAGGGTTGCGATGGCATTCATCTCCGGGGTCGCGCCACGGCGCAGCCGTGACCATATCTCGAGCGGCAGGGTATTCTCTCTGCCAATCAGGAAGAAAGTAACCGCAATCTCATCCATGGATAGGGTGAAGACCAACAGGGCAGTTCCTAACAACGAGGTCCGCAGTCCAGGCAGGACAACCCGCAGCAGGGTCTGCACTCGGCTCGCTCCCAAATCCGCGGAGGCTTCTTCCAGCGACCGATCAAGCTTCGCCAATCCAGCGAATATCTCCGTCGCCGCGACCGCCGTCAAAGCAGTCGAGTGGCCAAGAATCACCGTAACCAGGCTCAAATGAAAGCCGCCGCTCACCGTAAGCAAGAGCAGCGAGATGCCGGTGATTACCCCGGGAACGATCAGCGGCAGAAGCACCAGGCGCTGAAAGGCGGCTTTCCCGGGAAAAGAATAACGATCGAGTGCGTAAGCAGCCGGAAAGCCAATCAGCATCGACAACACAACCGTAGAAAGCGCGACGATGGCGCTATTGCCCACCGCGGCCCACATAGCGGAGTCGGCAAACAGGGTGCGATACCAATCGAGTGTCCAATGTTGCGGCGGAAAGCCGCCCACACCGTCGCGATTGAAAGAGTAGACCACCAGCACGGCGATGGGCAGGTAGAGAAAGGCATAAGCACCGCCGGCGCAGGCGGCCGAGAGCGCGCGGCCGGTCTTCACGCTGCCCTCCAGCGGCGCTCCATGCGCTGCGTGATGGTGAGAATTGCGAGCACCATCACCAGGATCAAAACGGCAACGGCTGCCCCCAACGGCCAGTTGTAATCAGCGCCGAAGAGGTTGGCCACGATATTGGCAATCATCACGCTGCTCGGCCCCCCCAGCAATAGCGGCGCTAGAAAATCGCCGAAGCTGAGCAAGAAGGCGAAGGTAGCGCCGGAAAGAACGCCTGGCAGCGATAACGGAAGAATCACCCGGGTGAAGGTCTGCCAGGTTGTGGCACCAAGATCGCTCGATGATTCAAGCAGCTCACGCGGAATCTTTTCCAGCGATGCGACGACTGGCAGCACCACAAAGGGAACGTAGATGTGGGTTAGCGTCACAATCACGGCAAATGGGCTGTACAAAAGGAAGCCCAGAGGATGCCGCGTGGCGTGACACCAGAGCAGGAGGGTGTTCATGACTCCCTCATTGCCGAAAATGACCTTCCAGGCATAAGCGCGCACCAGGTAGCTGATCCAGAGTGGGATGATCACCGCCTGGTACAGCATCCTCCGGTACCTACCCGCCTGAAAAACCAGAAAACACGCCAGTGGATAGCCGATCGCGAGCGAGAGCAACACCACCGAGAACGCGATCCTCATGGAGCGGAGAATCACGGTCAGGTACAGCGGCGTGGTCGCCAGGTGCAGATAATTTGTCAGCGTCGCATGTCGAAGCACTTGCTGGTTCGCGTCCAGGCTCCAGAAGCTGTAACAAAACAACAGGCAGTAAGGCACGAAAAGGAATAGGGTAATCCAGGCGAGTGGGGGCACCGTCACCAGCCATGCGGAAAGCCGTCGCGTGGCCATGTTATTCGTGCTCCAGCGTAACCAGGTTTTGGGCTTCGAAAGCAAACCTCCCGTCGTGACCCCGCGGGCCGCCAACACGCGCCCAAAGCTCCATGCCGCCCGCACAACGCAGGGTCAACAGCGAATCAGCCCCGTGAAACTGTTCTGCCACCACTTCTGCGACAAATTTCACCCGCTTCTCGTTGTTCTCTTCGGACGCAGGTACTATGCATTCCGGGCGTAGTGAAAACGTCACTGGTCCATCCGCGAGCGTGACCGGCACCGAGAAAGCCCCGCAGTCCGCCACACCCTGTTGAACGGTCCCGGCGATCAGGTTACTCTTGCCCAGGAACGACGCCGCGTAAGCGGTCCGCGGAGTAGAGTAGATCGCGCGCGGTGTACCGCACTGCTCGACTTTACCGCGGTGAAGCAAGACCACCCGATCCGAAATGGCCAGCGCCTCACTCTGATCGTGAGTCACAAAAATAAATGTGATGCCGACCTCCCGCTGCAGCACCTTCAGCTCCCGCTGCATTTCCAGGCGTAGATTAGCGTCGAGTGCGGAGAGGGGTTCATCCAGCAACAGCAGCCGGGGCCGGTTAACCAGCGCCCGGGCCAGGGCTACTCGCTGTTTTTGCCCTCCGCTGATCTGCCTGGGGAAGTGTTTGGCAAACTGTTCCATGCGGACTTTTTCGAGCGCCTCGCCAACGCGTGCGGTCATTTCGTCGCGCGCACATCCCCGCACCCGCAGGCCATACGCTACGTTTTCAAAGACGGTCATGTGGGGAAAGAGAGCATAACTCTGAAAGACCGTATGGATCGGGCGGCGATGCGGCGGCATCACATCCAGTCGTTGATCCTCGAGCAAAATGCGCCCAGTCGTTGGCTCTTCAAAACCGGCGAGAATGCGCAAAAGCGTGGTCTTGCCCGACCCGCTCTCGCCCAGCAGGGTTAGGAACTCGCCCTGTTCCACGTCCAGCGAAATCGATTCGAGAACCACGTGTTCGCCGAAGCGTTTGCTCACGCCCTCCAGGCTCAGAAAGCCGCTCATGTCGAGCCCTTCACTGGCTGGCCTTTACTTCGTTCCATATCTCGGTATACTTCGCCCGCCGCGGCACATCTTGCCAGAAGACAATCTGATGTTGGTAAGCATCGATATCGTCCAGGTGCAGACTATGGCGCTGCTCCGCCGTCATTAACGCAGCCGCCTGGGGATTGGCCGGGATATATCCCGTCACATCGCTCAATTGCTTCTGTGCCTGGGCGGAGGCGAGGTAGTTCAACAGCTGGTAAGCGAGTTCCTTGTTGTCGCTCGACGACGTAATCATCAGGTGGTCGATCCACCCGTCGTGCCTTCCGCTGGAATCTCCTCCTGAACAGGCAGACCGCTCTTGTGCAGTTGGTTGGTCACCAGCGGCCAACCCATGGCCGCGATGACCTCGTGATTTTGAAACAGGTTGGTAAGCTCTCCGCCGGTGGTCCAGAGCTTGCGGATATTCGGCTTCAGCGCGACCAGCTTTTGCTTCACCTGCTGCAATTGGCGCATCGTCGAGGTTGTAGATGGCCGTGGGGTCTGCCTTACCGAAACCGAGAACCTCCGCAGCCATGTACATGGTGGAAAGGTCATCCCAGAACGATAGCTTGTTGGCAAACTTCGGATCCCACAACTCCGCCCAGGTTGCCGGCGCTTTGGGAAAAGCACTGGTGTCATAGAGCAGGGGATTGGGCCCCCAGGTCAGAGGCACTCCATAGACTTTGCCCTCTTGCCTGACCAGCGGTCTTGAGGTGAGGTTGGGCGAAAGCTGTGCGTAATTTGGAATCTTGCTCAGATCGAGCGGAGCGACCAGCCCGGAGCGGCTGAGCATCGTCGCCACGTCGCTTGAGGGTGAAATCACGTCGTAGTTGGAAGCTGCCCCACCACGCAACTTGGCCACCAGCTCGTCGCTGGACCCCATATAGGCCGCGCTTACTTTGCATTGGCATTTCGCCTCGAAGCCCTGAATGAAGGAAGGATCGGCATATCCCTCCCACACTAAAAGGCTCAGCGTAGGAGGCGTCTTCTTGCAGCCGGAGAGAACCGCGAGCGCCGCGATGCTGAATAGTAGAAGTATTCTTCTAGACAAAGACTGCTCCAGTCTCTTCCCGACCACGAAGCCTGGGATACCAAATCTAAACTTTATCTGCCGATGGGCCGAAAAACCTTCGCTACTGCGCCGCAGTGGGGGCACCCGAGCGACTTGGCACGGATCGTGCTTAGGATTTCCAGAACTTACTACAAGGGTTTATCTGTGGCAATGTCTTTCCTGCGAGACTCCCCAGGTCATATAATTAGGTTTCCCAAGCGAATGACTTCTCTCGCCAATTCCGTATCGCCCCGCGTCATCGGCACTTTTTGCCGCATGCGGTGGTTTCTCCGCTATGCCCGCGGCGAAGCCCGGCTGTGCCGGTGGCTCTGACCCTCATCTCCTCAAACGCTAGCGCATTTTCCTGGCAGCACCGGCCTCAGCACCCACGAAAGCCCTCAGGGCAAAGGAAAAATCCCCATGTACCACCTTCTCGAGAAGGAACTCGCCACCTTTGAAGCACGTACCCCTGGTTCGAAAGCCGCCCTCAAGCGCGCTGAACCTCGCATGCCGCTGGGCGTAGCCAGCAACTTCCGCAGTTACGAGCCTTGGCCTCTGTTTGTGAAAGACGCTCAAGGGAACGCACATTCACGATCTGGACGGTCACGAATACATTGACTTTAATCTCTGCTTCGGTGCCCTGATGGCCGGACACTGCCACCCCGCCGTGGTGGCCGCCGTGCAGGAGCGGCTGATCACCGGCACGATGTACGGCATGCCCCACACTCTTGAGTACGACCTGGCAGACGAAATTTGCCAGCGTTTTCCCGTGGAGCAGGTGCGTTTCGGAAGCAGCGGCACCGAAGTCACCATGCACGCCATCCGTATCGCCCGGGGCTTCACTGGCCGCGACAAAATTATCAAGATGGAGGGCGCCTACCACGGCGTGCACGACTCAGTCCTGGTAAGCATGAAGCCCAAACTCGAGCTCGTCGGTGACCCTGATCGTCCTAATCAGGTACCCGCCTCAGGCGGAGTACCCGCCGATACAGTGAAAAACACCCTGGTGGCGCAGTTCAACGACTTGAAAGCGGTCAATGGCCTGTTCAAGGAAAATCCCGGCCAGATCGCCGCAATCATCGTGGAACCGATCATGATGAACATCGGCATCTGCATGCCGGAGCCAGCCTACCTCGAAGGACTGCGTGAGATCTGCACCCGTGAAGGCGCGCTGCTCATTTTCGACGAGGTAAAAACCGGCGCCAAGCTGGGCCGCGGCGGTGCCTGTGAATACTTCAATATCAAGGCCGACATCGTGACCTTGGCCAAGTCCATCGGCGGTGGATTCCCCTTGGCTGCCTTCGCCGCCAGCAAACAGGTGCTGGATGTGATCGCGCAGCAAAAGGTCTTCCACGCCGGCACCTACGCCACCAACCCACTGGTTATGGCGGCCGGCCTTGCAACCTTGCGCGAAGTGCTTACCCCCGCGGGCTACGCCCACATCGGCAAGGTGAGCGAAGCCCTGGTCTCCGGTTACAAGCAAATCGTGCAAAAGACCAGCCTCGAAGCTTACGTGGAGAGTGCCGGGGCGAATGGCGCCATGTTGCTTTACAGGCATAAGATTCGCAACTACCGCGACTGGCACGCTGTCGACACCGATCTGTGGAGGCTCTACTGGTTCGGAATGTTGAATCGTGGCGTGATGGCGCAGCCTTATTGGTGGGATGAGCAGTGGACCATCTCCGTCGCTCACTCCATGGCGGATGTGGATAAGCACTTGTCAGCCTTCGAAGAAGTGGCGCCGGCACTCGCTCAGGCCCAACAGGAAACCATGGTGCAGTCGGTCGGGTCACGGTAAGAAGCTTCACAAAACCCCGGGTGCGCCACCCTTCGTGTAGTTTGCGAAGGGTCGGGGTTGCGCACTACGCGAAAGGATCGATAATGACTGTCTCCCAGACCAGTTGTGAACCGATGTTTATCAACGGGGAGTGGACGGAAGGTTCTTCCGGCAAACGCATTCCCGTCTACGACCCCTCGATCGAAGAGGTCATTGCCGAAATTCCCGATGCCAGCGCAGCCGATATCAACACAGCCGTCGCCGCGGCCCGCCAGGCATTCGACGAAGGCGGATGGCCCCAGACCACGGCCCAGGATCGAGGCCGCATCCTCTTTCGCATCGCGGCCAAGCTGCGCGAAGAAGCCCCATAGCTCGCCGAGTTGGAGTCACGCAACTGCGGCAAGCCGATCGTCGAATCGGAATACGACATCGCCGATGCCGCCACATGTTTTGAATACTACGGCGGCCTGGCCAACAAGGTCTCCGGCATGGTCAATCCTGTTCCCGACAACGCCCTCAGCCTCTCGCTGAAAGAGCCGGTCGGCGTCGCAGGACAAATCATTCCCTGGAACTATCCCATCGGCATGGCTGCGTGGAAGCTCGCGCCCGCACTCGCTGCCGGCTGCACTTGCGTTTTGAAGCCGGCCGAGCAGACGCCGCTGACCATGCTGAAGATTGCCGGCTGGCTGGCGGAGTGCGGTGTTCCTGCCGGAGTGGTCAATGTCGTGACCGGGCTTGGGCGAGACGGCCGGCGCCGCCATCGTCGCCCATCCCGACGTAGACAAGGTGGCCTTTACAGGGTCGGCAGCCGTGGGCAAGCTGATCATGAAATCCGCCGCTGATACCCTCAAGCGCGTGACTCTCGAGCTGGGTGGCAAATCGCCCAACATCTTCTTTGCCGATGCCGATTTTGAGGCCGCGATCGATGGCGCGCTCTTCGGCATTTTCATCAATCAAGGCGAGGTCTGCTCGGCCGGGCAGCCGCGTGCTGGTCCAGCGGTCTATCTATCCGAAATTTCTCGAGGCCATGACCGAGAAGGCGCGCACCATCAAGCTCGGGCCGCCCGCTCGACCGTTCCACCAAGATGGGTCCGCTGGTAAGCCGCGAACAGTATGACCGCGTTTCCGCGTATCAGCAGTTGGGCAAGTCCGAAGCCAAATTAGCCCTCGGCGGCGGCCGGCCTGCTTCCCTCAGCCGCGGCTACTACGTCGAGCCAACCATCTTTTACGATGTCGACAACTCCTCTCGCATCGCGCGCGAGGAAATTTTCGGACCCGTGGCTGCGGTCATCCCCTTCGACGACGAGCGCGAGGCCCTGCGCATCGCCAACGACACTTCTTTCGGACTAGCCGCGGCCGTCTGGACGCGCGACATCTATCGCGCCCTGCGCATGGTCAAAGCAATCCGTGCTGGAATCGTGTGGGTCAATCACATGCAACCCACGTACGTGGAAGCGCCCTGGGGCGGGTTCAAGCAATCGGGATTCGGCAGGGAACTGGGGATCCACGGTATCGACGAATATCTCGAGACCAAGCAAGTGCATATCAATCTGAATGAAGCACCGATCGGATGGTATTGAAACTATGCCAGACATTCAGCCTGAAGACAGAAATTCCGGGACCCGAATTCACGCGCATTGACGGCCCGCCGGTCGCAGGCCATTCCGCGCGGGGTCTATGCTTCTACCCCGCTGTTTATGCGCCATGCCGAGGGCGCCATGCTCGAAGACGTGGATGGCAACCGTTTCATCGACCTGGGCGGCGGCATCGGCTGCGCCAATGTCGGCCACCGCAATCCTCGGGTGCTAAGCGCTCTGCGCGCCCAGCTCGACGCCTTTCTCCATCTCTGCTTTCAGGTAACCGGCTACGAGAGCTACGTAGCGCTGGCAGAAAAGCTCAACCAACTCACGCCGGGTAACTTTGCCAAGAAAACATTCTTTGTAAACAGCGGAGCCGAGGCGGTAGAGAACGCAGTGAAGATTGCGCGGGCCTTTACCGGCCGCCCGGCGGTTCTCTCGCGTAGAAGACGGCTTTCACGGCCGCACCATGATGGGCCTGTCGCTCACCAGCAAGACCCATCCCTACAAGGAAGGTTTCGCGCCCTTCCTGACCGATGTTTACCGTATCCCCTACGGAGTGCCTGCCAATGCGCGTCTCTCCAGCCGTGGCCCGATGACCAAGGGCCAGGTTAACGAACTGCTCGACCAGACCTTTCGCCGCGTGGTGGCGGCCGAGTCCGTTGCTGCCATCGTGGTCGAGCCGGTGCTCGGGGAAGGCGGCTTTGTGGTTCCACCCGCCGGCTTCTTGCCTGCGTTGGTCGAGATCTGCCGCGAGCGCGGCATCGTTTTCATTGCCGATGAGGTGCAGACAGGCTTCGGCCGCACCGGAGAGCTCTTCGCCAGTAAACACTTCGGCATCGAGCCTGATCTCATCCTCACCGCGAAGTCTCTCGGTGGCGGACTGCCGTTGGCGGCAATTACCGGCCGCGCGGAGATCATGGATGCTCCCGGGCCAGGAGGCCTGGGTGGCACCTTCGGCGGCAACCCCGCAGCTGTGCGGCGGCGTTGGCGGTGTTGGAAGAGTTTGCCGATGGAAAATTGCTGGCGCGCGCCCGCTCGCTGGGGGAGCAATTTCAGCGTCAAGCGGCCGCCTGGCAGCGCCAGCATGCCTTTATTGCTGATGTGCGCGGCGTTGGCGCCATGCAGGCCATGGAGTTTGTTGACGCCAGCGGTGCACCCTGCCCCAAGGCCGTAAAAAAACTGATATACCATTGTCTGCATCACGGCGTCCTGGTGTTGAACGCGGGAACCTACGACAACATCGTCCGCCTGCTGATGCCACTGACCATCACCGACGAGGAATTCAACCAGGCGCTGCAGATGTTGGAAGACGGCCTAAGCGCAGTAGCAGCGGAGTTAGGGGCAACTAGCCGCCTGCGCACTAAAGATAGTAGAGTAGCGATCGAAGGTGAAACCACATGAGCGAGACCGTAACCGACGGAACCATGACCAGCCAGGAAGTTTCCGAATGGACCAAGAAGCTGAACTACGGCACTTGGCGCTACCAGAAGAGCTGGAATCCCCTGCACATCGTCGACGCCGAGGGATGCTACTTCACCGACGGGAATGGCAAGCGCTACCTCGATTTCTCAGCCCAATTGATGTGCTGCAACCTGGGCCACAAGAATCAGGCCGTCATTCAGGCGATCGAAGAACAGGCGCGCAAGCTGGCCTACATCATGCCATCCTACGCGACCGATACACGGGTAGAGTTGAGCCGTCTCCTGCTCGACGTATTGCCCGAGGGGTTGACCAAATTCTTCTTCACCACCTCGGGCACGGAAGCGAATGAGGCTGCCTTCAAGATCGCCCGCATGTACACCGGCAAGACCAAGATCATTGCGCGCTACCGGTCCTATCACGGGTCCACGATGGCCTCCATCGCGGCAACCGGTGATCCGCGCCGCTGGGCCATGGAGCCGGGCGGCAAGGGGCAGGGTTTTCTGTTCGCCCCGGAAGTGAATTGTTACAAATGCCCCATCAAGCACACCTATCCGCAATGTGGAATTGCCTGTGCCGATTACCTGGAGCACATGATCTCGAATGAGAGCGATGTGGCCGCGGTCATTGTTGAACCGGTAGTCGGAACCAATGGCGTTCTTGTGCCCCCGCCCGAGTACATGCCGAAACTGCGCGAGATATGTGACCGTCACGGAGTCTTATTGATTGCCGACGAGGTCATGTCCGGTTGGGGCCGCACGGGTGAATGGTTTGCGATGGATCACTGGGGAGTGAAGCCGGACATTCTGGTAACCGCTAAGGGCATCACCTCGGCCTACGTTCCGCTCGGCCTCTGTGCGACCACGGGTAAAATCGCCGACTACTTCGAGGACCATTTCTTCGCCCACGGGCATACTTATGAGGCGCACCCCATCACCTTGGCGCCCGCCGTGGCAGCCATCCATGAATTGAAGCGCCTCGACCTGGTAAACCGAGCTCGTGAGATGGGTAAGTATATGAGTGAAAAGCTGCAACGCGCTCAAGCCAAAGCATCCCTCCATCGGAGAAGTCCGCGGCTTGGGCCTCTTCTGGGCGTTGGAGATGGTGAAGGACCAGGAAAACAAAACCCCCTTCAACACCAAGCAAGACAAAGTCGACGGAAAGCCAACCGTCGTGGATCGCATAGCTGCGGAGATGATGAAGCGCGGCGTCTCCATCCAAGCCTGGATCAGCCACTTCGTAATCGCGCCGCCCCTGATCATCGAGAAGGAAGAAATCGATTTTGCCCTGGAACAGCTCGATCAATCCCTGGCGATCGCCGACGCAGCCATAACCCAGTAACCTCTGTCAGCCTAAGCAGACGTCAGAGGAACTGGAAAACCCACTTTCCCCTTTGTCATCCCGAGGGATCTGCAGTTCAACGCTTCAAATCCCGAGCCAGCAGTCGGTGAAACAAATGCTCCCCACCCTCCCTGCGCACCGAAAGTCTCCCCGCCCCATACGCCCGAGAGTGCAACCCCCGCTGTACCGACTCGCAAATATCAACATCCTCAGCCTGCACCCGCTCACTCACCGCAACACTCTCCGCGTTGTACTCTGCACTTGTATCCCCAAAGAAAAAATCAAAAACCACCATGCACTTCTCCTGGCCCAAGGGAATCACAAGGTTTGTATCCATAACCCCCTCATACAGATTGATCATGAAATTCGGATACACCCAGTAATAATCCGCGCGATCGCCAGTACGCGTCTGCGCCACAGACGCATCCTGTGACGCCACCATAGGGCTCGACTGCAGCACATAATTCGGCCCATTTTCAATCGTGTACTCGCTGTAATCGAGCACGCTATGGAGAGCCTTGTGCAGGTGTGGCACGTGGTAGCCGCCATCCAGGTAATTGTCGACGTACACCTTCCAATTGCAATCCAGCGTATAGCTCTTGCGATCAAAAAATCTAAGGCCAGCGACAGAAACCCGCCCCGTAAGCTCACCCAGATAGCTCTCGAGTGCAGGCCCCTCCGCCTTCAAGTTCACAAACACAAAGCTCTCCCAGCACGCCACGCGAACCGGAACCAGCCCATTCGCCGTCCGTTCAAAATTACAAACACCAGTAAACTCAGGTGCGCCCTTGAGCGAACCATCCAATCCATAAGTCCATCCGTGGTAAGGGCACCGAAGATGCTGCGCGAACCCGCCCGGCGCGGTCATCACAGCAGCAGCATGATGGCGGCAAACGTTATAAAACGCCCGCAATTCCCGATCCGCCCCGCGAACCACAACCAGCGGTTCGCCGGCCAGATCAAAAGTAAAAAACTGCCCCACATCGGCGACCTGGTCTGCACGTCCCACCGCGATCCAGTTGCTGCCGAACACCTGCTCCCGTTCCAGCGAACCAATACGCTCATCCACATACCACGCCGCCGGGATCGTGGAAGCGTACTCCAGAGGCGCCTCCTCATCATAAAGCGCCAGCACATCAGCAAGGGACTCATTCACAGCGCAATCCCCTCGCTCAGAGCAGCAGCCCGCATCACCGAACGATGGCCGCGCCAGTAAACCGCGACGCCAGACACCAGCAGCACCAGCGTCATCACCAAAATCTTGATCAAAGCCGCCGTAGGATTCCGTTCATCTTCCGCGGGAAACATAGAAAGGATGATCGCAGCGAACGTCGAGAAAAACCCCACGCACGCCAGCGGAATCGCGACCCGTTTACCTCCAGGCAGCCGAAGCGCGCCCGGCGGTGCAGGCCGCGATTGGAGGCGAATCATCGAGGCAAACACGAACAGATACGGAATAAAGTAAGCAATCAAACTCATGCTGACCAGGAAGTCATAGGCGCCTTTCACGCTGGTACCCGCCTGGCTCAGCAAGCCGAACACAATCCCCGCCAGACCGTAGGAAATCACCGCAACATACGGGAGTTTTCCATCGCGGATGGATCCGGGCAAACATCGCAGGCAAGTAATGGTTAATCCCCACCACAAACGGCAGCCGCGCCGTAGACGACAGATAAGCCGCAGCGGCGCCCACATTGCTGATGCCCTACCAGAATCGCGACGGGAATAATCAGGGCACCTAACCCCAGCCGCCGGCAAAGAAAATCAATGGCAGTCATAAAGCCGCCCAGCCCGCTGATCCTGCTCGAGGGCAATGCCACCAGCATGGCAATAGTTCCAGCGATGTAACCAACGGTGATGATGACACCGGCGACCAGCAAAGATCGGGGAATCACACGGCGAGCATCCTTGATCTCGTCGCCCATGAATGAAGCGCATTCGCTGCCGGTGAACGCAAAAAAAATAGTGGACCAAAAAACGAGGTCTTTCACCTGAACATGAGGAATGGCGCCCGCCCACGTGAAGTGGGTTGCAGACCCAAAGCGCGAAAAAGACACCAGACCAAGCAAAATCAAAATCACTACCGGCACCGCCATGCCCGACCGCGCCGAGATTATTGAGCCACTTGCCAAGGCCCAGCCCCAGCACGTTGAGCACAGTGATCAACGTAAGCATGCCGATGGTAAACAGCAGGAAGTAGGCGTTTGCGTCAGCCAGATGCGCAGCCGCGAGGAGTGATAAAGAGCAGGCTGCTCGCGGCAAAATACAACACCGCGGCAAAGTAGGGAAGATTGCTCATCCAGTAACACCACGCCGCCATAAACCCGGAAAATTCGCCGTAGGCCTCGCGTGTCCAGATATAAAGCCCGCCCTCCTGGGGATAGCGCGACGAGAGCTCGAGGACACAGCCAGCCAGGGGCAGGAAAAATCCACAAAAACCCAGCACCCAAACCGCGATGGCAGATTGTCCCGTCGCCGCCGCAGTCGCGATCCATCGCAGGCTGAGGCCGCTGACAATATAGAAGAGAATGACATCGCGAAAACCAAGTTCCCGTTTCAGCTTCTCTTCTGTCACGGCTTACCTCATGTCTTTCAGCACGGCCATGGCAGCATTACGCCCATTCATCGCGATCACGCTTCCGCCGGGATGGGTACAAGCGCCGCACAAATAAACCCCAGGCATCGAAGTACGAGCGGCCAACCGATGGCTCCACATATTTTCCGGCAGGCACTCACCCTGGAAAATATGTCCACCGGTAAGGCCGACCTTCTCCTCGATATCCGGCGGTCCCATCACCTGTGCTTCCAGCACGGCATCCGGCAGGTTCGAGCAAAAACGGCCGATGGAATCGAAAGCCAGCTTCCGCACCTGCTCGCGGCGGTCGTCCCATGAGCCGCTGGCGAAGGTGTGGGGCACATATTGCGCAAAAACGCTCATCGTGTGCTGGCCTGCCGGAACCACGCTCGCGTCGTGCACGCTCTGGAAATAGATCTCGCACCACAAGTGCTCCGGCAATTCGCCCTTGCTGCTGGCGGCGAACCCCGCTTTCCATTCCGCGTGGGTCATCGGGGCATTGATCTGGCCGTAGTGGTGGGGCTGCAACTGGCCCGGCCGCGAGGATAAAGTCAGGCAGCTCCCGCAGCAATACATTCAGCTTGACGGTACAGCCCTCAATCGCCAGATCCTCGACCTTAGCCCGAAAGTCAGAGCTCGCAGCCTTACCTAACAAACGCAGCGTAACCACCGGGTCGGCATTCGAGACCACGACCGGAGCAGAGATGCGTTCCCCACCCTCCAGCATCACCCCTTCTCCCGGCAGTATCTCCGCTACCTTCACGCCTGCGGCCACCACTGCCCCAGCCTCGCGCGCGGCGTCGCAGAAGTAAAAGGAGACCATGCCCATGCCACCCTTCACATAGCCCCACATGCCGGGGAGTCCGCCCAGCCGCCCGGACGAGTGGTGATAGCGAATCGAAGCTGTGCCGGCATCGAACGGGCTGGCCTTGGTGCCGATCACTCCCTGGCCAAGGTAGGCAGACTGCAGCCGCGGGTCATCGAGATAACGCTCTACAAACTCCGCCATCGACCAATGGAAGAGCACCTGGCGTGCTTCCTCATCATTCGCCCAGGCGAGCGTCGATTTGTTCCGGTGAGGGTGCGTCGCCAATCCACGAATCGCAAGCGCCTGCAGGCCGCAAGCGCATCGCGCAGCCGGCGGATCACCGCGCTCATAGCCTTCCAGCCCTTCACATCGCGGGGAGCAAACCGCCGGATCTCCTCTTCGCACGCATCATCGTCATCCCAGAGCTGCACACTGGTGCCGTCAAGAAACGGCACAAAGAGGCCGTTCGAGGCAGGCGTCCAATGAAAGCCACGATCCGCCAGGCCTAGCTCATCGACCACCAGCGGATGCAGAAGTCCCGCCAGATACGCGCAAGGCGACATGCGCACACCGGGGAACGGCTCTTCGATCGTGCAAGCGCCACCCACGCGCTGCCGGCTCTCGAGCACCAGCACGCGCTTTCCCGCGCGCGCCAGGTAGGCAGCGCACGTCAGGCCATTGTGCCCGGCGCCGACCACGATGGCGTCCCACGATCGCGAAGCAAGTTGGGAAACAGGAGCCGGCAGGCCGATCTCGCCCAGCACGGCGGCCGTGGGCGAATGCAGTGGGAGGCTGTGCCAAGGCCCCCATGCTACGCTCGACCCCGCAGCCGGTTGAGCACTCGGCGATTGCGTTTCGAGGGTTTGCCCTGCGCTCAGGGGTTCGAAACGCGGCATCGCCTTGCGCTCTTCCGCCAGCTGCGGGCGCAAAGCCCGGCTTGCCTCTGTTTCCCGGTAAAGCGTTTGTGCCACCGCCGCTGGGCCCCGCACGTCGCTCAGAAGCAGCACCTCCACCTGGAAATCGCCGCCCTCGTTCTTCACTTGTAACAGATCGCCCACCCGAACCGGGCGGGCACTCTTGGCCGGCTGGCCATGCGAGATGACCCGGCCCAACTCACACGCCCGTGCGGCCAGCGCACGCGTTTTGAAAAACCGCGCCGCCCACAGCCACTTATCCATCCGTACATCGGTCATGCCCTATTCTCTGCTAAACCGAAAGTCTCCTGGGCCGTTCCTCGTGCAACTCGTGATGCAGTTCATCCACCTTGTCTCCGGCTTTCTCCAGCGCCTTTCTCCCAGCCGAAGTGATGGTATAGACCCTGCGCCTGCGCCCAGTAAGGTTTTTCAATTCGGATTTCAGTAGTCCGCTACGTTCCATCCCATGCAGGAGTGGATAAAGCGTTCCCGGTCCAATCCGATAACCATGATGGCGCAGTTCCTCCATCATGGCGAGTCCGAAGATCGGCTCGTGGGAAGCATGAATGAGCACGTGGATGCGGACGAGACCGTTAAAGAGGTCCCGCTGATGTCTTGACCCGGCCAAGGGATACCTCTTACCGAAAGACCTTAGCATAGTATCGAAATTCGATGATATGATCTCTTACAGCCGTAAGACATGACCTGATTCGGACCGCTCTCGAAACCATGCGCAGACGCTTTTCAACCTTTCTGAGCGCGGTGGGTTCACTCCTCATCGCGGTTCCGATCGCGCAGCTAAGGTGTGCTGCGCAAGCAGGCCAGACGGCCGGACCCAACCCACTAACGCTCGATCAGGTCATAGCAGCCGCGGACGCCCGGTTTCCTGCAATCCAGGCGGCTCGCGCTCAGCAGAAGGCGGCCCAGGGAGCCATCGCGGTCGCCAAAACCGCCTATCTTCCACGTGCCGATTTGCTCTGGCAGACCAACCGTGCGACGGCAAACAACATCCTCGGCCTCCTGCTTCCTCAGGCCGTCCTTCCCAGTGTTACCGGATCCGTGCTGCCATCCGACCCGACGCGCAGTGCGTGGAACAGCGCCGGCGGGGCCCTGCTGAGTTGGCAGCCGTTCGATTTTGGCGCACGCGGGGCAAAGGTCGAGGTCGCCCTTCAGGGCAGCGAGGCCGCAAAGCAAGCAGCCTCTCTTACCAGGCTAGAGGTAAGCGCAAACGCGGGGAGTGCGTTTTTTGATCTCGCTGCGGCCGAGCAACTCGTAACTGCAGCGCAAGCGAATGTCCGGCGTTATGAATCCTTCCAGAAAGTAGTCCACGTTCTGGTAGAAAATACCCTCCGTCCAGGCGTCGATGCTTCCCAGGCGGACGCGCAACTTGCTCTCGCGCGCAATCAGCTTATTCAGGCACAAACTCGGGAATCCCTAATGCAATCCGCCCTGGCCGAGTATCTTCAAATCACGCAGGCCAAAGTGAACATCGATGCATCGCAGGTTCTCGCGTCGCTCCCCGGAACTGACCTTGCATCTACCGCGGCCACTAACCACCCGGCAGTGCTCGAAGAGCGAGCGCTCGGCTTGCAGCAGGAGGCGCAGAAGCGTCTTCTCGATCGCAGCTACGTCCCGGTCTTCAGCACCGCAGGGATGGTTTTCGGGCGGGGTGCGGGAACCAGCGCGACCGGCACCTTCCCCGGGGGAACCGCAGGCCTCGCACCCGACGTCCTCAACTGGGGCGCGGGTGTCCAGGTTTCCTTCGCAGCTTTCGACTTCTTCAACCTGCGTGACCAGCGAAGGGTTCAGGAAGCGAATGTTCAGGCGGAGCATGCTCGCTATGATCAATCCGTCAGTGACATCACGGCTGCTCTCGAACGCGCCCAGGCCACCCTCACCGGGGCTCGGCAGCTGGCGGAAAACACCCCCATCGAATTAGCGGCTGCCCAGGCAAGCGAACAGCAGCAACAGGTTCGCTACCGCTCTGGGCTGGCCACCGTTGTCGATGTCGCGGCGGCGGAAGGGGTATTGGCCCAGGCCGAAGGAGACGATGCGATTGGCCGCCTTGGCGTTTGGCGGGCAGAGCTCGGGGTGGCGGCCGCGCAAGGCGACCTGCAGCCATTTCTACAGTTGCTTGAGCGTCAGGGAAAGGAAAATAGCCCTCCATGTGGCTCATCCGCACCGCTCTTCGGCGCCCGATTACGATCATCGTTCTGGTCGTCGCCCTTGCCTTGTCGTCGGTGCTGGCGATTTTGCGCACACGGGTCGATATTTTTCCCAACCTGGATCTTCCCGTCATCTATGTAGCCCAGCCCTACGGAGGCTTGAGTCCCCAGCAGATGGAAGGCTTCATCTCGTACTACTACGAGTATCACTTCCTCTACATCAACGGCATTGAGAGCGTGGAGGCAAAGTCGATTCAGGGCACCGGTCTTCTACGCCTCACTTTCCATCCTGGAACGAACATGAGCGATGCGCTCGCTCAAACCATCTCTTATGTAAATCGGGCGCGCGCGTTCATGCCTCCAGGAACAGTCTCTCCGTTTGTCATCCGCTACGACGCCGGAACCCTGCCAGTGGGGTACATGGTCTTTTCCAGCCCGACGCGCACGCTCGCCGAGATTCAGGATCTCGCGCTGAATCGTGTTCGGCCCGTCTTTGCGACCCTCCCAGGGGTGTCTTCTCCTCCGCCATTCGGAGGAAACCAGCGAACGATCGTCATCAATGTCGATCCGCAAAAGATGCAAGCCTACGGTCTATCTCCTGACAAGATCGTCCAGGCATTGACCAGCGGCAACAGCATCCAGCCGGCAGGCAACGCTGATATCGGGACAACCAACACCTTGGTCGCCACCGACTCAACCGTGACCCGCATCGATGATCTCCTCAACATTCCACTCAAGCTGGGGCCCGGGGCTTCGGTGTTTATCCGGGATGTAGGCACCGTAACCGATTCCTCCGATCTACTTGCCGGATACGCCTTACTCAATGGAAACCGAACCATCTACATTCCTGTCACCAAGCGACCCGATGCTTCCACCCTCACCGTGGTGGAGGAGGTCCGGCAGAACCTGGCTCGTTTTCAGTCGCTGGTTCCGGAAGATATCAAGATCACTTATGAATTCGACCAATCCCGCTACGTTCGTAATGCGCTCATGTCAGTGCTACGCGAGGGCATCATCGGGGCGTTGCTAACCGGGCTGACCCTTTTTCTATTTCTGCGCGATTGGCGTTCCTCCTTGATCGTCGTCATCACCATCCCGTTTGCTCTTCTGATAGCTGTGGTTCTGCTCCGGCTCTCAGGGCAGACGATCAACATCATGACCCTCGGGGGGCTGGCGCTGGCCGTCGGTGTTCTCGTCGATGAGGGAACCGTGCTGCTCGAGAACATTCATGTTCACCTGGACCAGGGAGAGAACACCGCCCGCGCTGTGCATCTCGCGAGTCGCGAAGTGGCGATTCCTCGTCTGCTGGCCATGCTGTGTGTGATGGCTGTCTTCATTCCCTCATTTTTCATGGCCGGTGTGGCGCAATCTCTCTTTTTGCCCTTGTCGCTGGCCGTCGGTTTCGCCATGGGTGCTTCGTATCTGCTTTCCAGTTCACTGGTTCCTGTTCTCGCAAACTGGATGTTGAAGCCCAAATCCTCACCGCAAGCAGAGATCAGTCACACCGAGGGCAGCTTTGATCGTTTCCGCCGCCGCTTCGAGAGTCTCCTTCAGCGTGCCATGGGGGCGCCGGCGTTCCTTCTCAGCGCGTATGTCATCATCGCCCTCCTGGTGCTCTTGTTCGTGACCCCGCAGCTTGCCGAAGAGATCTTCCCCTCTGCCGCATCAACCCAGTTCCGGCTTCGCGTGGATGCACCCGATGGAACCCGTGTGGCGGTCACAGAAGATTTGGTGAAACGAGTGCTCGCCTGCATTCGCGAGGTTGCGGGAGATAAGAACCTTGACTTGAGCCTGGGATATGTCGGTACACAAGGTTCTTCCTATCCCATCAATGCCGTCTTTCTATGGACCAGCGGACCTCAACAGGCAATCATCAACGTCGGCTTGAAGCAGGACAGCTCAATCAAGCTGGCTGACCTGGAAGAGCAGCTCCGGAAAAAGCTGCCGCAGCAATTTCCCCAAGCGCACTTCTCCTTTGATCCTGGCGATCTCATTAGCCAGATTCTCAACTTCGGTTCTCCCTCACTGGCGGAAGTGGCGGTCACAGGCCCCCAGTACGCGGATGTAGCAAGCTATGCCGAGCGCGTTCGTCAGAAACTCGCTGCCGTTGCGCAACTTCGAGACCTTGAGTATGAAGAGCCACAGCATTACCCGGTGGTGAACATCCAGGTGAACCGCGTCATGGCTGGGCAGCTGGGATCCACTGCCGAGGCTGTCGGATCTGCGATTGTCACCGCGACCGCCTCTAGCCGCTTCGTTGCTCCAAGCTACTGGCGCGATCCGAGGTCGGGAGTCAGCTACCAGGTTCAGGTTCAGATTCCGCAGCCGAAGATGACGTCCCTCGGAGACATCGGCAATATTCCCGTGAGCAGTGCAACCGGCGCAACGCCCCTTGTACATCAGCTTGCGGACCTTCGATCCAGCACAATCCCGGGCGAACTCGACCGGCAGAATGGGCAGTGGATGCTCATTCTTTCTGCCAACCTGGCCGGGAGAGATCTTCGGCGTGCGAACAAAGCAATCAAGCAGGCGCTTGTAGATGCGGGCGCGCCGCCTCGCGGGGTGACCGCAGGGGTCCGGGGACAGGTGAATGCCCTCCAGCAGATCTTTGGCGAGCTTGCCATTGGGCTTGTCGCTGCAATCGGCGTCATCCTTCTGCTCCTGACAGCAAACTTCCAGTCATGGAAGCTCGCACTCATCGTCCTCTCAACCGCACCAGCGGTCCTTGCAGGATCGGTGCTGATGCTGCTGATCACTGGAACCACTCTGAATCTGGAGAGCTTCATGGGGACAATCATGGCGATCGGTGTAGCAGTCGCCAACGCCATCCTGCTGGTCACCTTTGCGGAGCAAAATCGTCTCCGAGGCGTATCCGCCGTGGCAGCGGCTCGTGCCGCTGCTTCCGAACGACTTCGTCCGGTATTAATGACGAGCCTGGCCATGATTGCGGGAATGATACCGATGGCGCTCGCCATCGGGCAGGGAAGCGAAGAAACCGCCCCACTGGCGCGTGCGGTCATCGGCGGCCTTTCCGTCGCTACGCTCGCAACTCTTTTTCTCCTTCCCATGGTCTTTGGCCTGGTACAGCGCAACGCTTCCATTCACTCGCCCTCGCTCGATCCGGAAGATCCGGAAAGCAAATGGTTTGAACCAGCCTCGGAGGTTGCGCGATGAAACGCTTGCTGCTTGCTGCTGCATGGATGTCGATCGTTGCGGGATGCAGTCAGACGCCGACCGAAAACGGCGGGAGCTCGACAGCTGCAGCGGCCTCGAATGCGCCCACCACGGTAAACACAGTTCCTGTGGTGTCGAAGAAGTTGCAGATAACGATTGCGCTCCCCGCGCAGCTGACGCCTTATGAGCAGGTGGATATTTATTCCAAGGTGACAGGCTTTGTCCAATCCGTGACCGTGGACCGCGGCTCCCACGTGCAGCGGGGACAACTCCTGGTTCGTCTCACTGCCCCCGAGCTTGTGAGCCAACGTTCTCAAGCCGAGGCTGCTGTTCGTACCGCCCAGTCTCAGCTGGCAACTGCTCAGGCAAAGCTCACGTCCGACAACGGAACTTATCTCCACATGGTTGCGGCGTCAAAAACGCCGGGCGTTCTTGCCGAGAATGACGTTGTTGTTGCCGGTCAGGTCGTCTCCGCCGATAAGGGTCTGGTGGATGCTGCGGAACAGAACATCGCAGCGGCGCGCGATGGCCTTCGCAGTGTCACCCAGACCGAATCCTACCTGACCATCACCGCTCCATTCGAGGGCGTAGTCACTACCCGCAACCTCCATCCTGGGGCTTTGATTGGTCCAGCAGCCGGCGCGGGGGGCACCGAACCCATTTTGCAGATCATGGATGAGAAGCGTCTGCGGCTGGCAGTGCCCATCCCAGAAGCCCAGATAGGCGAGATGAAGATTGGCCAACTCGTATCCTTCACTGTTCCCGCCTTCCCTGGACAGACCTTCAGGGCCCCCATTCGACGCATCTCTGGCCAGGTTGACGAAAAATCTCGTACCATGCCGGTTGAACTTGACGTGGAGAACCGGGATGGCCGGCTCTCACCGGAAGCTTCACCACTGTCTCATGGCCGCTCGAACGGAGCCATCCAACGCTCTTCGTTCCTGCCTCGGCTGTGACCAGCGATCAGCAGCACACCCTCGTGATCAGAGTTCGGGACGGTAAGGCGGAATGGGTGACCGTTCAAACCGGCCAGAATGTGGACGGAGAGATAGAAGTGTTTGGTGAATTGGCAGCGGGTGATCAGGTGGTGAAAACAGCCTCGGATGCAATTCGTTCCGGGGAAACCGTGCGCGTACAAACTACAACCTCCCCGGCTGTCAGATGAATCGCAAGCTCGTGGGCAATTAACCGCTACTACCCGCGATGACATTTTCGTAAGGCCGCATCATCTCGTTGTCCTCGTGCTCGAGGATGTGGCAATGCCACACGTAGCGGCCGGTAAATCCTTCAAACGGAATGATGATGCGCGTGATCACGCCCGGATCGGCGCGGACCGTATCTTTCCAGCCGGCCTCGCGTCGGCGCGGGCGGAATGGCCGGCCCGGTAAAGCGGACCGTTCCTTTGTCCTGAAACTCGAAAGGTGTCGAACGGCCGGCGGTCGAGAATTTGAAACCTCACCAGGTGAAGATGGATCGGGTGCGAGTCGTCGGTCAGGTTCACCAGCTCCCAGATCTCCGTCGTGTTGAGCACCGGCTTCTCGGTTACCGGCATATGCCACGGCGTATTGTTCAGCAGCATCCCCATCGATTGCTGTACCAGATCCATGCGCTCATCGAGCGTCAGACGCCGCGTCTTGACCGCGCTGCTCTCCGGAATCTTTGCAAAAAGGCCGCAGTGCCGGAGGAAGAGACGTGTATCGGGCCTGCTCCTTTGGCCGCAACCCGGAACTGCATGATCTCGAAAGCGTCGCTGCGCAGCAGAATATTTTCCCCGGCATGCGCGGCGAAATCGAAGACCAAATCAACCCGCTCCGCCGGCGCCATCACCACCCGCTGCGCGGTCAACCGGCGCCGGCAAAAATCCCTGTTCCGTGCCGATCTGCTGGAAGGGCAGTAGCTTGCCCAGCGAGAAATCGATAGAAGCGTCCATTCGACCCGTTCATCAGCCGGAAGCGATACTTGCGCGGCTCGACATCCAGGTAAGGGAAGAGCTTGCCATTGACCAGGATGGCATTGCCGAAGACTTCGGGAACCCACGGCGCTCCGGGCTTGTCGGAGACCGGATATTCGAGCTGACCATCGGGAAGAAGAAAGCGATCGTAAACCAGCAGCGGGATCTCGTATTTTCCCTGCGGGAGATTCAGCGCATCTTCGGCTTCGTCCCGAATGAAATACATGCCCTGCAGCCCGGCATAGATATTCAGCCGATTGATGCCCATCGTGTGGTCGTGGTAGAAGAGCATCGCCGCATCCTGCCGGTTGGGGTAGTGGAAGGTCGCCGACTTGCCCGGGACGTACCAATGCTCGGGGTAGCCGTCGCTGTCCGGCGGCGTCTTGCCGCCATGCAGGTGAATCACACTGCGCACCTCCGGCAGTTTTGCTTCCGCGCCGTGCAGGTATGGTCGATGGGCAGAAAGTGGCGCTGCGGCAGCTCGTTCACCCATTCCACAATCAATCCTTGGTTGCTGCGGGTCTCAAAAGTCGGTCCTGGCGAGGTCGAGCCAAAGCCCCACATGCGCGTTGCCGGCAGATCGCGGTGAACCTTGCATTCGATCGGCCGCATCGCCATGCGGTAGTAGGGAAGTTGGATCGTTGGATCTTCCGGGCTGGGGCGCGTTCCACTGGGCTTGCGCGATCTCCGGGATGGGGAGCGGATCGACGTAGGGGGCAAGCTTATCAGGATCGAGCGTCGTGAACTGCGGCTGGCGGAGACGGCAACTTGTTGACGGACATCCCGGCGGCCAGAACTCCGGCTCCGCTCCAGGAACCTGCGGCGCGTAATCAAATCAAAGCCTCACTGCAGAAGCAACATAAATCAAGCAGGGCAAAGGGACGAAGCCCTTTGCCCTGTCTTGAAACGAACATCAAATGCAATTGCTGTTGGTCGGATCTGCCGTTACTTCGTTACCAGCCCAGTGGAGGGGTCAAGGACGTAAGGCGTGGTGTCGGGGCTCTTGAAGTCGAACATCGTGTTCAGCCGGCCGGCAAGGTATCAAAGGAGCCCGTGATCCGTTGACCGCCCAGCCAGTTGTCCTCGATGAAGCGCAGAATCGAGCTCTGGTCGGTGACCGTGTGATCGACATAGTTCTGCTTGGCGTAAGGGCGAGATCACCAGCAGAGGAAGACGCGGACCATAGCCGCAACGGCCCTGGGCATGTGGATGGTGACGCCCGGCAAGGCGCCTTCTCCGGTCCCGCATTGACCGGACCGGTGAGCGCATCCATGGCGTGGCGGACTGGTTCACGATCGGACCCATCTGGTGGTCGTACCAGCCGTCAGAGTCGTCATAGGCGATGACCACAGCGGTGTTCGCCCAGTCTTTCTGCTGCTGAAGGAAGTTGATAACCGTGACGACGAAGGTCTGCTCGTCGAGAGGATCGGAGTAGCCGGCGTGGCCGTCCTGGTAGCCCGGCGCCTTGAGAAAGCTGACCGCGGGGAAGTTGCCGGCGTTGACGGCGTCGAAGAAGTCGTGGATGTCGTACTGGTGGTTTGCCGGGTCGCCATTGATGCCAACCGTGCTGGGCGAAGTCGGCCGCGTGTGCTTCAGGTTCTGGGTGGAGGTGTAGTACTGGAACGGCTGGTGATGCGGAATGTAATCCGCCTTGTCGGTCATCGTCACGGTGGAAGTGGTGCTCCGGCTGCAGCCGGTGGTTCCGTTGGCGTTCTTAACCGTCAGGTCGAAGCCGCCCTCGAAGAAGCCCCAGCTGATGCCGGCGGCATTGAGCAGGTCGCCGACGTTGGTGCCGCTCATGGCAACCTGCGCTCCGGTCGTGGTGGAGCAAACGTCGCCGACCGGGTCGGCGTCGCTGACCAGCGTGTATCCGCCGCCGCCGTCTGCGACCACGTCGCCGCTGGCGTTTATCTGGTCGCTCACGCCATTGAGTTGGCCGGAGATGAGGTTGACGGCGCCGTCGGTAGAAGGACCAAAGTTGGTGCCGTAGGAGTTGTCGCTCATCGCAAACCGCTGCGCATAATTCCAGAAAGCGGTAACGGTGTTGCCGTCGTAGTAGCCCATCACCAGGCCATTGGTCGTCTGGCCGTTGGGCGGCGGACCGGGCGTGCCCGTGTACTTGGGGAACAGGTCCATCAAGCCGCCGTGAAATGCCTGCTGTTCGGGCGTGTAGTCGTGATCCTGATCGGCGGTTGCGGCCTGGGAACGGTCGAGCCGGAATGGGTTGGTTGCCCCGTTTCCGTTGGCGGTGTTCAGGGCATTGGGATTGTTGTAGAGCAACCCGTCCGTATAGCCATTCACCGCCGGCGTTCCGGGCTTGGCGATAAAGCGCGGCTGTCCGCGAGGATTCAGGGCCTTTGGATAGGTGCCGAAGTAGTGGTCGAACGAGACATTTTCCTGAAAAATGACGACAAGATGTTTGATCGGTGTGCTGGTCCCGGATTGCGCCTCCGCGACCGCCGGATTGACAAGTGTCCCGGCAAACATCAACGAGGCTAACGACGTTGCTACGAGCTTCTGCATCAGTGCTCCCTTCGAGGCCGGCTTCACGACCGCCATTCAGCATTAATGGCGAGCTGTTAAAAAGCTGTGACCAGGGAGTAACAAGATGTTAAATTCGGCTTTCTGTTCTTTCATAACAAGAAAGTTACAAGCCGCAGGGAGCTTAGGCTCATCCGGAACACGCTGGAAGGAGAAATAGCAGGTGCCTTTCGCTATCCGCGCAGCGCTCCGGTCGGATGACACTTCTGTTTCGGATGGAGATTTTGGTACCTGAACATCCCTTTCGGATCGGGATGACCATTCATCTTGGAAACTATACTTAGCGTTCCCAAACAAAATTGTCATCCCGACGTAGCGGAGGGACCTGCTGTTTTCTTCCTGCCGAAACGCCCGCCAGTGGAAGCGCCGCCTTCTCCTTTGTCATCCCGACCGGAGCGTAGCGCAGTGGAGGGATCTGCGGCGCGCCCCTCGGGCTTCCCAAATTCTGGACTTCTCGACGAGACTGTTTAGCCCATCCTCTGGGAAGGAATCTTTTGGCTGGACTGAAGTCCAGCTCCCGGCCCCGGATCTCCTGGCAAGCTTTGCTGGACAAAGCCAACGCAGACGAAGTTCCACAGGAAATCCGCCTCCCTTACGACGCGAGAGACACAGAAGGAGCGCAGAGATGCGTTTCCTTGTCCTTATCGGTAGGGTCTGGTTCCGCCAGGCCATACCCAAGCTCAAACAAGAATCGAATGCAATCCTCGCGAACCGTAGGGAAATCGGGCAGCCACTGGTGGGTCTGAACCGCAGAGCGTAGGATGCCGGCGCGTCAACAAGTTCCGCGCGCCTTCCAAAATCCTCAACTCCGCGCCCTCAGCGTCGATCTTGATGTAGTCAGGCTCCGGCAGCGCACCGGAGTCAATCTCATGATCCAGGCTGATGGTGCGCACGGCTAAGCTGCCCTGGGCGGAGAGGTGCCCGGCGACAGCGCTGCTCGCGCAATCAAAATGCGAGATCCCGTCGAAGTCGGAAACCGCCGCCTCGACCACACTCACATTGGCCAGACGATTCATGGCGATGTGCTCTTTGATGTTTGCGATATTCTTCGGCACGGGTTCAAAAGCAAAAACAGGGCCCGACGGACCAACCATCGTCGCAGCGTAGAGGGTGTGATATCCCGCCTGGGCGCCAATGTCGAAGCAAACACTTCCCGAATGAAGGTGCTGCTTCATCAAGTTCGACTCCGCCCGATCATAGGTTCCCAGCCAACACCGATGGATGCTTGATCCCACGATCCACCGTTTAGCTTGAAGCGGTCCTCGGACCACTGGAACTTTGAGACCGGTAGGGATGAAGTGGAGAGGTGCACGCAGCAGGCGCTTGATGGGGCTATTGTTGGGCATTGCCGAAAGACGGTCGATTACAGAACGCGCGTTTAATTTCATTTGGGGGATGCCTTTTAAAAGTGGTGGAGGAAAAGGAATTCTACGTTCTCTTTTGGGCCCAAAAGAGAACACGCCATTCGGATCCTGCCGAAACCAATCTTTGAGAGAGGTTTCAGGCAGGAGAATAGCGTGAGGCGGGAAATGGGGTCAAGCGAAATTCGTGTTGCGAGAACTAACGGGCCAACCGAGTGCCAAGTTGAAACCCTTGAAGGCCAGTAAGTTGCAGAAAGGTGAGCCAGGTGAATTTTGGATTGTTGATCAGATAGCGGCGCCATAAGCGCTTGGGTTCCTTGATCAGCCGGTACAGCCACTGCAATCCCGCCTTCTTCATCCAATCCGGAGCTTCGTCGAGATTTCCACTCAGCAGATCGAAGGCGGCGCCCACCCCGACCATCAGCTTGACCGGCATGCGGTGGTAATACGCGGACATGAACCGTTCCTGCTTGGGCGTGCTCAGGCCGCACCACAACACATCCGCCTGCGATGTTTCCAGCTGCGAGCGAAGGTCGTCCTCTTCGTCAGCGGTTGAGCGGGCGGAACGGCGGAGTGTAGGTACCCACGATCTGCAGTCCCGGGAACGCGGCGGGTCAGCTCTGCCCGCAACTCCTCTGCTACGCCCTGGTTTGCCGCCATAGAGAAAGTGCTTATAACCCCGCTCTACTGAACGCTCGCAGAGCGCGAGCATGTAGTCGGGACCGTAGACCCGAGCTCATGTGCTTGAAGCCATGAATGCGGCCAAGCCACACCGTGGGCATGCCATCCGGCGTAGTCAGAAAAGAGCGATTGAGAATCTCGCGAAACGCTTCGTCCGATTGCGCTTCCATGATTCCATGCACCCCGGTCACGCACACGTAGCCTTGCCCTCCCCGATTCAACAACGACTCGGTCTCGCGAAGGGCAGTCTCCATATTCAGCGCACTCACGCCTACGCCGAGAATATTGACCCGCGTCTGCTCGGAAGAAGGGGGTACGACATCTTCACTCATATAGTGATCGGTCGCTGAACGCAAGAGAGGCCTCCACCTGGCTTTGCAGTTTTCTAGTTGGTGAACCAAAGTATACTTGGCGATCACGACGGCAGATGCGGCTTCGCTTCACAAAGATGTGTTACCGGTAATGCGGCCCAGGTTTTCGGGTCGCACTTCGCTGTAATGCATGAGATTGCGTGCCACATAAGGCCGCTCACGCGCCGCCCATTGATCGGGTCGTTCGCGTTGCCGGCGATATCGAAGTCCTGCTTGGCCAGGATCGACATTCGGAGCGAGCGGGCCGGCTGGGTCCGACACTGCTGGTGGTCGAGACGCTTTGCTTTCCCGATACCGCGAGAACGCCCACCGCATCCACCACCGTGGCGGTGACCTGTGCGCGCCGTTGGGCAGACCGCCGGCACCATAATTCAGGTTGTACGGTCCGCGCGCCCATCACGCGCGCTCACGTAGTGGCCATCGATCGCAAACACCACCCCCTGCATCCCGTACTCGACCGTGGTCACGGTGGCCGTGGCGGTCAGCGTGCCGCCCGTGTTCGTCACCGGCCCTAAAGAGATCGCCAAGGAAGCTAGCCCGCGGGGGCAGATACCCGCGTTCTGGTTGCCCCGGTAGGTGACTGTGGTCTTGCCGTTCGAATCGCCAAAATAGGCGTTCTTGGCTCGCGACGGGGTGATAATGCAAGCATAATTGTCTTGCATGTAGCCGCCGGCCGTGCCGACAAATCCATAGCCGGCGGTCGGCCACTGGGACATGACCGTGTTGTGATAGATATTCATGTTCTCGGCGCCCACTTCCAGGCCGATGCCGGCGTACTGGTTGATTGTTGACCACCCCTTGAGCAGATTGTTGTACCAGACCACGCCGCTCATCGGGATGGGCGTGTAGACCGTGCTGCCGGGCTGGATGGCCTGGCTGAACGGCGCGGAAAATCCGAAGGTATTGGCCGCGGGTGAGGGCCGCCGGCGTTCAGATCGTAGTTGTCGTAGACCTGAAAGTTGGCGATCCCCGCGTTGTACGTGGGTTGCCGCATCCATTCCCGGTGTTGATCTCCATGAACATCCGATGATGGGAGTCGGAGAAGTTGTGGTGGATCAGGATGTTCTGCGCCTGGAATTGCTGGCCCTGGCAAGCCTTGATGTTCTGGTAATCGTGGAGGAAAGTGTTGTGGTCAATGGAATAGTTTGTAGCCGCCATAAAACCAGATGGCCGCGCGGGCCGCATCGCCGTCCGGATCGTACTTGTCCTCGTAGGTCTTGCCCGCGGCGTTGTAGCCGTCGTCGTACGGCATGATGTTTGAGAACGTGTTGTGGCGGATGACTACATTATTCGAACCGCCCCCGATGAAGATGCCGCCATTGGTGCGAAAATTGTTGGGGCCGTAGGTCATATTCTCAAAGGTGTTGTAGGTAAAGGTCAGGTTGGTGATTGCCTGACTCAGCGTCTGTCCTCCGTCCCCGCCTCTTCCGTAGGCCTGAATGCCGCCGCCGTTAAAGATGCACCCCGTGCGTGGCTGAGCCGCCGATGGCCGTATTCGACTTGCAGGTTCGCGAAGATGTCGGTGCCATGGTTGGCTCCGACGAGGGAGGCTCCGGGCTGGCATTTAACCCTGAACGCCAGGAGCTTTGAAAAGAACGGTCGATCGAATCAGGTAAGTGCCGGGCGAGGGAAACACCACCGTGTCTCCGGCGGCCATGGATCTAGCGCCGCGCTGGATAGCGGGGGAGTCGTCGGTTTTTCCGTTACCCGTCGCGCCCCAGTCCGTCTTGGCATTCCAGGTGCGAGCGCAGGCAGGGAGGGAAAGACAAACAACCAGAAATGCAAGACTCGTTTTCAGAGCGTGTTTCCTCACTCGGTTTGTCCGCTTGTTGGTCAGCAGCCCCCAGCCGGCTCATCTCCCGACATGTGGGGTACCACCGCTCTGGACCTACAGACTCTCGAACCTAAGACTTCTCAGACCAGCTCCGCAACATGAACCGGCGCCCGTTGCTCGGCCATATAAACCGAATCCATCTCCAGGAACATCGGACCAATGAGAATACCTAACATGAGATAGAGAGGTATCGCTGCCTGAGGAGTCTCAATCAAATTGCCGAAAAATGCCCCGATCAAAGAATAGACAAAATAAATTAGACCGAACGTCACTCCTGTGACCTGGTAGGTCCGCCAGAGAAGAATAAGGATGGATACAGCCAACCAGACGAAGATGGCAAACCCGACGATCCCCGAGTAGGAAAGGGTAAAGTAAAAAATACTGTGAGGAGATCGGGTGCCCTCCTTCTCAACGTCCCGTCCGGCAAGTCTGGCAAGTGGATAACCATAGCCCAGGCCAAAAATCATCGTCTTGTAGTCTTTGGAGACCTCGCTTCGAATCGCCGCCCACCAGTGCTCTCTCCAATAAACGGTTCCATAATAAAACCGCGCGTTGGCAGCGCCGCCGCCGGCATCCACGGCCAGTTCTGGGCTGATCGAGCCCGCCATGCGCGCGATCGTCCCGCGAGCCGAAAGCTCGCCGCCTCGCCCTGGGATCGGGGGAAGTTTGAGGTCGATCAAGGCGGCGATAATCAGAATCGTAGCCCCGCAACCTGCAATCGCAAGCACTCGGCCCATGTTCCTGGTTAGTTTTCCCCAAAGCGCCAGGCATATGCCCAGGCCTAGCCAATCAGCTCTCTCCTGGTTGGCGATCGTCAAACAGACAAGCACGATGATAGGGAGCCAAAATGGAGCAAGATAAGGCTCCAGGGTAAGTAAGCCTAGCAGGGGCATCGTTCCTGAGCCCGGGTTAGGGAGTAGGTCCAATCCTGTGCCGGGTAGGACTCCGGTCAATGTGATATTTGCTTTCCGGAGAAAGAGAAAATAGATCGGGGTGTAGATGACAATGCACAATGCCATGAATCGGATGTATTTCCGAACCGTCCCCGGATGGCGCATACCAACCCAGATCCCCAGAAACAAGTAAACTGGGCACAAATTGAAGACCAGAATCTGCAGGGCGGTGATAAGTTGATAGCCTTGCAAGACCCCATAAATCGTCTGCGCAAAACCATAAACCAGTGAGACCAGCAGGGCCCAGGCCGTCCCATTCAAAGGGTCACTACGCCGGGTTAAAGCGACGTACCAACGGTCCCACAGAACCCGCGGAGCAAAGAGGAGCAGCCCGCCAAGCGCAAGCCCGACATACGCGGATGCTTTTCCGAGAAACAGAGAGCCCCACATGTAAAGCACAACTAACTTGCACCAGATGTCAAGGTTCAGGAACTTCTTCACCATTGGCTTTTCCCGGGTAAGGACTTCAAGGCTCCCAAGCCTTTACGAGCGTGCAGGCGGAATGAGTCAGGAAGTCCGGTATCGAGCTCCTGCCGCGATGTTGCTCCCAAAGCTTTCTGTGATTTCAGGCACATTTTTATCGAGAGACCTTTTCTGCAAGAGCAACAATCACATTCACCGCGATCGTGGCCTCGGCGAGGGGAAGCGACGATGAACCTCAAGACACGTTGCTTCGGACAATTTTCACCTTCTTGCCCTTATACGAACGATAGACGAGATTTTATGGAGAGGCTGTAACCCAAAGGTGGGTCGGCTCTAGACAGAAGTGTATTGATAAAGCATCAGCACTTCAACCTCATCCCGGTGCTTCCCGAACACCAACATCGGCCCGGAGAACGCAAAGTCAACCCGAGGTAATCATATTGTCAATGCCCGGAACAGCCGTCAAGCCGTAAAACCGGAAGCGCCATCCACCTTTTGTCGTCAGGCTGCGGATACAAAAGAATTGTCATCCCGGCCGGAGCGTACCCGGATTTCCTGCCACACAAGCCGAGTGTCTGCCCTGCCGTAAATAGGGCGCACGAAGTGCGACAACGCAACCGAATCCAACAGGAAATTTCGGGGATCGCGTCGTGGAGGGACCAGCATTTTCTCCCCTCCGCGTCGGTCCGAAGCCGCTGCGGGATCCCGCCTCCACTCGTTTTAACTCTATGACAATAAGCTAGTTGACGGGCGCATGGGATTCAGACTGTACGCAGCCAGGTGCTGGCCGGAAAATGGCCGGTCTTGGACCGCGACAATCCCTCGTCGCTGGGCGCCGGACGGTAATCTGTCAGTACCTTTTGCATCTGCTCCGAGTAGTCGTAATGCAGCGCTGACTCACAAGCGAGCACCGCAAGCTTAGGATTGTTGATCAGCAGAGCCATAAGCAGGACTGTTTCCTGCCACCACCATGGCCGGGTGAATACTGTCCTGGGGTATGCGTAGGGCAGATAAATGTCGTGAATGTGGATAAACACGCCCGGGGCCAGCCGAGGAATGATTTCGAGATAAATACGCAAAACGTCGGAGCCGATCTTGACCGCATGGCTGGAATCGATAAATAACAGGTCCCCGCTGGAAAGCCGGTCGAATACGGAGAGCTGCACTTCCTGGCAAAGCTGCGGAATCAACTCGATTTCTGCTCGGCCCCGCAGCTTCTCGTTGGGGAATGGCTCCACACACGTAATCTTGGAAAAAGGCTTTCCGTCCCGCTGGTTCAGACGAGCGGCTTCGAGCATGCATAAGGTGGAAACACCGCTTCCAATTTCAATCACTTGCCCGGGCGCGAACCGGCGCATAAAGCAATGCAGCACCTGGCTCTCAATCTCACCAAATCCAGGGCCCGACCCGGTGAGCGCTCGGTAGCTCTCGAGACCAGCCACTTCGGAGTAGTAAGGTTCGCACACATCCTTCAGCCAGGCGAATTGTGCCGGTAAATCCCATGCAATCCCGGTTAGCGACGAACGTCCAGTCCAGAGTGGCCGGTTATCTTCGAGCCAGGCACAATCTGGCACCGGGCTGTAGTAGTGTTTGGGCAATGCATGGAGCCCCAGCCGGTCGAGTCTGCGAAATGTCTTGAAAAGAAGGTCCTTGGCTCCCATGTTGCCCGCATCGCCCCTGTCATCGAGAAAAGCCTTTCCTCGGACATAATACAGGTGCGCCTTCGGACTCTGGCCGACGTCTCAGCCGCCTTTTGTAATCGCCTTTTGTAATCTTGACTGAATCATGTTCTCAAGATTAGCTACGGGCCTCCTTTTTCCGGCTCATCAAAAACTGGGTCCTATCGCGACGCCAACAGATGCTAACTTGTTCAGCCAGATCTGGTATTCGTTATTCTCCATATCGAATGTGAGCTGTGGAGCAGCTACGACAGAGTTGGTGGAATAGTCTTCGGGCGAGGCAGGGAAGGACTGATCCTTGCGGTAGCCCTCCTGTGCGCACGAGGACTTCCAGCATGCCCACCCGACCAGGTTGTCGCGCATTGCATTGTTGTACATGCTTTCGCTCGCCGCCCCGCCGTTAGCCAAACCGACGTCTTGTGCAGCGATCTTGGTCCCATCGGCCAGCATACCGCTGGAGATGACACGATTGTTGGAGGCGATGTTGTCGTGGCCGGCGGCGAACTGAATACCGTAGCTCGTCGTTCCCACCACCTGGTTATCGTGAATGTTGTTGAAGGCGGGCACCTCTTGCGTGCTGTCGCCGGCCTTGGAATCGATCTTGATCCCGCCGCCAGTGTAAGCATCCTGTGCTGCCTTATAAGGATAGGCACCCTGGATGTAGGTGTCGTGGATCTCGAGCGGCTGGTTGACTGTTCCACCCGACCGGTAGACGTCGATATTATCTCCGGCCAGGCTCCGGCCGGGATAATTGACGACCTCGTTCCAGCCCACATCGATGCCAGGCACCGATTGCACGCTATCGAACTGGATAAAGTGCGCCTGGGTTTGGTTGGCGCCTTCTCCCGGCAGGTAGCCTCCGTTGCCGTCGCTGAGCAAGCCATTCATGTTGCGTGCCCGGTTGGAACGGATCACGATATTTCGCTCTCCCTCCCGGTTGCCGGTATAGCCGTGCACGATGACACCGCCCTTTGCGCTCTCAATGTAGTTGTTCTCTACATCGAGCTTCACCGGAGACGCGACCTCAAGGAAGACGCCGTTTGGCTGGCCCTTGCCCCCCGCGTTAACGGCCACACCCAGGCTATTGCGAACGGTCAGATCGGTGCCCGCGATGCTGGTCTTGATCAAGCTTCCCGCACTGCGAATGTGCGAGTTCTCAATAGTGACCGGTTCGGTTGTCGCCACGGTGACCGCCGGGGTCTTGGCATCCGTGCTCCGCCAGTTCCCGGAATAGGTGCCGCCCTGGTTGATGACGATCGGGCTGCTCCACTCCACGTCGCCGATGGCGCTGGTCGCAGAGACCGAAGCCTGCCGTCCCTGGTAGTTGCCGGAGATCACCGCCTGGCCAGTTGCGAGGCCAGCTAACGACCCCGACGCATTCGCCGCCATGGTGCGGGTGTCCGACGACGTCCACCCAAAATCTGTGGTGATGTCCTTGACCGAACCATCGCTGAAGGTTGCGGTCGCCTTCAACTGGGTCGCGCTTCCGATGGCTACGGCCGGTTGGGAAGGGCTAATCGCTACCGATACCAACTCCGCGGTTGCAGCCCCACTCGTCGGAGGCAATGCGGCGACCGCACCGGTGGGGCTCGCCATCCTTTCGGTTGCGCTCGCCATGGAGTGGGGCGCAGTTGCCGGCCGCTGTATCGCTGCGGCCGATGAGTAAGTTGCCATTGCCACGCCGCTGGGTACGAAACCATAGCCTGCTGGATACGTCTTTGTGTTGGCCCCCGACCCCCACATACCAATCGTTTTCACCGTGGTTCCGGGGTTTACACCGAACGGTGCGGTATAGAGAGCGGAATTGACGGTGGGTGTGCTTCCGTCCGTGGTGTAGTAGATCGAAGTATTTCCCAGGGGCCCCAGACCGCTCGTATTTCCCGCATCGGTAAGCGTCACGGTGACCGGAGAAGAATAGGACCCGCCCGCAGGCGAGATGGTCGGTGCGACGCTGGTCTGGGTCGTGCAGGTAGCACCGGTCACATTCCCGCTGCGGCTGGGCGGCGGCTTGACACCGTATCCCTCGTCTGCAATGAAGTTGTTCGCCTTTGCCCAATTTGGGCCGCAAACATAGTTATTGTTGATTTCCCACGACCCTTGGCCAAAGCCCCAGGCGATGCCGATCGCATTATTAACACCCTGTACCAGGTTGTTGTTGTACTGCGCACCCAGACCCCATGCCTCGATGCCGTAGGCCACGTAGCTTCGAGGCGAAGGTACATTTTCCACCAGCACATTGTTGCTTCCGATGATGCCCGGGGAAGTTCCGCTGCCGCAGCAAGCCATCGAAACATCAAAGCTACCGAAGAAGGGGCTGTAAGCATCGTGCTCTGTGTTGTACTGGAAAACGATGTTCTTGCTTACCTGTGGTTGCTCTTCCCAGGGGATACGGTGAATGTTACTGAAGTCGTTAAACTGCGCCGTGACATTGCTATCGATCGTGCCCAAAGGCGGTGCGCAGGGAGAGCTGGTGGCGTTGTTGACGCAAAGAAGATGAACCCCTTCCTCCACGTGGTAGAAAGTATTGTTTTCGATGGTGAGTCCGTCCACCGAGGAGTCCACCAGGATTCCAGCGCATAACCCACCCTGGTCGACGTTTTCCGGGTCCATGGTATCGGCCGGCGTTAAGCACGAGTTTGCGTCGCCGAAGGTGTTCCATGTGACGCTTGCGTTCGACAGCACCTGTGCGTTCGGATTCGTCGGTGTTTCTGAGCCATCAAAATAGACACCAGTGCTGTTTCCCTGGTTAGTGCCTCCGGGCAAATTAAAGAACTGGCAATGGGTGACGGTTATGTTGGAGGCCGTGGTGTGGACGAAGACTCCGCCCGTATTTCGAAACATCAGGTACTCGATCGTTGTTCCCCCGGTGCAGCCCCAGATGTCGAAGATATCGTTGGAGCCGCGGGCAAAGGTTGCGTTCAGGATCGCGGTTGCTGGAGTTGTGGCTGGTCCGGTCAGGGTCAGGTTCGCAGTGCATGGGATGGTCAGAGCCGCGGTTAGATTGTAAGTGCCGGCCGCGAACACCACCACCGCGCAGCTCGAAGCCGAGTTGATGGTGCTTTGCAGTGTGCTCTGGCTCATATTGCTATTCAGGTTGATGGTAGGACCTCCGCAACCCTTAGGGCTGGAAGGTGGAGAACTGACGACGATTGAGTTGTGTGCCGTGACGGACGAATAATCGATGTTGTCCGTAGGAGAAAAGACGGCGGTCAATGGTTGCGTTCCCGCCGCCAGAACGACTCCCGCAGCCGGGCTGTACGCGAACCTGCCCGGTACACTTGCCGTGGCATCCAATTGGGTCGCGCTGAGCGCCGTGCCCGACGCGATCGGTGTCGGGTTGGCCCAGGTAACCTCTGGGCTGGCCGGATTGACGGTAACGTGCGCCGAAGCAGTGGTTACAGAATCGGCCTTCGTATTCGTCGGCGTGAAGGTGACGTAAAGCGTGTGCGTTCCAGCAGTAAGCGTGGTTCCGGCCGCTGGTGTGTAGGTGAACGTCCCGGCCATGTTTGCCGTTGCGCTCAGTTGCGTACTGCTCAGGGTTGTTCCATACGGCATTGTCGTCGGCGCATTCCAGGTGATGACGGGAACGCCACCTGTCGAACCGGACGAGGATGGGCTCACGACCAGCGAAGTGTGTGCCGTGGCGGACGAGTCGTCGGCCGCGTCGGTAGGAGAAAACACGGCGGTTAATTGCTGCGTGCCCACTGCCAGAACCGCGCCCGCAGCCGGGCTGTAGCTGAAGCGTCCTGGCACATTTGCGGTGGCATTCAGTTGTGCCGCGCTAAGCGCTGTACCTGATGTAATCCGGCCGGGTGCAATCCAGGTGACGACCGGGTTGGCCTTGTTCACGGTAAGCTGCACAGAAGCCGTCGCTGTGGAATATGTTTTTGTGTCTGTCGGAGTGAAGGTTGCGGAAAGCGTCTCTGTTATCGCCTTGAGTCTCGTTCCGGCCGCTGGTATGTAGGCGAAGGTTCCCGGCACGTTTGCAGTCGCGCTCAATTGCGTGTTGCTCAAAGCTATGCCGTAGGAGATTGCCGCCGGAGTATTCCAGGTGATCACAGGAACGCTGCCCGCCGGATTTGCGGGCGTTGCGTTTACCACGACCGAGGTGTGTGCGGCCGCCGGAGAATAGTCGGTGGCGTCGGCGGGTGAAAACATAGCCGTCAATGGCTGCGTTCCTGCGGCCAGAACCGCGCCCGCAGCCGGGCTGTAGAGGAAACTGCCGGGCACATTCGCGGCCGCATCCAATTGTGTCGCGCTTAGTTTAGTCCCTGCTGCCGCAGGGGCTGGGGTAGCCCAGACGATCACCGGAGTTGCCGGATTCACGGTAAGCTGCACCGTCGCCTTTGTCGCGGAGTACGTATTTGTGTCTGCCGGCGTGAAGGTGGCGGAAAGCTTCTGCGTTCCAGCTTTGAGTAAAGTGCCGGCCGCTGGCGAGTAGGTGAACGTTCCAACTACGTTTCCGGTGGCGCTCAATTGCGCACTGCTCAAGGGGGTGCCGTATGAAATTGTCGCTGGCGCATTCCACGTGATCAGCGGAAGCTTGATTGCGCCCGGAGCCGAGGCAGAGGTGATGGTGATCTGGGTCGATGCACTCAGGTTTGCGGAGGCGTTCATGCTGGCTGGAGCGACATAAGCGGCCTGTACGGTCAACGTGCCCGGAGCCTTCGCGGTGAGTGTTCCGTTGCTCACGGTTGCTAAGGAGGGGTTGGATAACGTCCATTGCGTACCCGAGGTTACGTCTACGTTCGTACCATCGCTCAGATGGGTCACTGCTTTCAGAACCGCAGCTCCACCGGTACTTAGGTTTGAAGGTGTCGCGGTGATGGTCAGAGAAGAGAGATTCTGGAATGATGCGCCACCGCAACCGGTTACCAGGAACAAACCCCACAGGAACCCGAAACGCACCTGTGGCTTAGAGGGAATACCCATGGATCGCCTCGCCAATGTTAGGAAATTCGAATCACGGGCTGGGGAAGAAGACCATTTCAAGGCGTGAAAAGGCTTTCGCATCCTTGAGACACGTCCGTGCCGCCAGCTGGATTGACTAGTCCTTTGGTGTCACTATCCGCGTACGTCAGGGGGGCAACAATCACACCGGTTAACTATTACGGAAGTTTTCGGTTGCCCGTAAGTAGCGTGGCAGGAAATCCGGGTACGCTCCGGTCGGGATGACAATTCATCTTGGAACTCATACTTAGCGTTTCCAAACAAATTTGTCATCCCGCCCGTAGGTAGCGTAGTGGAGGGATCTACGGTGCGCCCCTCGGCGCCCCCCGAATTTCCGGGGGATACCTCCAATTTCGTCGCGGAACCCAATCTGGACAAGTCTGCCTGAAAGTAGCCCAGGACGCAGTCCTGGGTCGACGATGGAACAAATCAGCCCAGACTCCTAGTCCGTCCCTGCGGGACTCAATTGGAAGGAAGTCGTTCTCTCGCAGATCCTCCTTTTACACCAAAAAGAAAAGCGCGGCTTCTCTTTGCAGAAAAGCCGCGCCGAATTTGTTGCACTTTGAAAAAACTACAAAGGTTCTCTCAACCGCTTAAAACGACGGACCCACCGTGATGCCGGCGGCCGACATTTTGTTCATCCATACCTGGTACTCGTTATTCTCCGTATCGAACGTGATCTGCCGAGTCGATACGACAGAGTTGGTGGAATAGTCTTCGGGCGAGGCAGGGAAGGACTGATCCTTGCGGTAGCCCTCCTGTGCGCACGAGGACTTCCAGCATGTCCAGCCGACCAGGTTGTCGCGCATTGCATTGTTGTACATGCTTGCGCTCGCCGCCCCGCCGTTAGCCAAACCGACGTCTTGTGCAGCGATCTTGGTCCCATCGGCCACCACACCGCTGGAGATGACACGATTGTTGGAGGCGATGTTGTCATGGCCGGCGGCGAACTGAATACCGTAGCTCGTCGTTCCCACCACCTGGTTATCGTGAATGTTGTTGAAGGCGGGCACCTCTTGCGTGCTGTCGCCGGCTTTGGAATCGATCTTGATCCCGCCGCCAGTGTAAGCAACCTGTGCTGCCTTATAAGGATAGGCACCCTGGATGTAGGTGTCGTGGATCTCGAGCGGCTGGTTAGCCGTTCCACCCGACCGGTAGACGTCGATATTATCTCCGGCCAGGCTCCGGCCGGGATAATTGACGACCTCGTTCCAGCCCACATCGATGCCAGGCACCGATTGCACGCTATCGAACTGGATAAAGCGCGCTTGGGTCTGGTTGGCGCCCTCTCCCGGCAGATAGCCTCCGTTGCCGTTGCTGAGCAAGCCATTCATGTTGCGTGCCCGGTTGGAGCGGATCACGATGTTCTGTTGTCCGTCCCGGTTGCCGGCATAGCCGTGCACGATGACACCGCCCTGTGCATTCTCAATGTAGTTGTTTTCTACATCGAGCTTCACCGGAGACGCGACCTCGAGGAAGACTCCGTTTGGCTGGCCCTTGACCGCCGCGTTCGCCGCCACACCCAGGCTATTGCGGACGGTCAGATCGGTGCTCGCGACGCTGGTCTTGATCAAGCTGCCCGCACTGCGAATGTGCGAGTTCTCGATAATGACCGGTTCGGTTGTCGCCACGGTGACCGCCGGGGTCTTGGCATCTGTGCTCTGCCAGTTCCCGGAGTAAGTCCCGCCCTGGTTGATGACGATCGGACTGCTCCACTCCACCTCGCCGATGGTGCTGGCTGCAGAGACCGATGCCTGCCGTCCCTGGTAGTTGCCGGAGATCACCGCTTGACCAGTAGCCAGGCCCGCTAACGTGCCCGACGCATTGGCTGTCATGGTGCGGGCGTCTGACGACGTCCACCCAAATTCAGAGGTGATGTCTTTGACCGAACCATCGCTGAAGGTTGCCGTCGCCTTCAGTTGGGTCGTCTTCCCGATGGCCACGGCGGCCTGGGAAGGACTAATCGCCACCGATACCAACTCAGCGGTTGCAGCTCCATTCCCCGCGGGGAGTTCGGTTGCTGCACTGCCCGCGCTGGCCACTTTTTCGGTTGCGCTGCTGGAAACGTTGGCCGTACCCACAGGGCGCTTCACAGATCCGGCCGATGAGTATGTTGCCGTTACCACGCTGCTGGGTACGAAACCGTAGCCTGCCGGATACGTCTTCGTGTTTGCCCCGGTGCCCCACATGCCGATTGCGTTGACCGTGGTTCCCGGGTTTACAGAAAACGGCGCGGTGTAAAGGGTGGAGTTCACAGTGGGCGCGCTTCCATCCGTGGTGTAGTAGATCGAGGTGTTTCCCAGAGGTCCGAGACCGCTTGTATTCCCTGCATCGGTGAGGGTCACCGTAACAGCAGAAGAAGCCGGACCACTGGCAGGCGAGATGGTCGGCGCCACGCTGGTTTGCGTCGCGCACGTCGCACTGGTCACATCCCCGTTACGGGTGGGAGCAGGTTTTACACCGTATCCCTCGTCAGCAATGAAGTTGTTCGCCTTTGCCCAATTCGGACCGCAGACGTAGTTATCGTTGATTTCCCACGATCCTCCGCCATACCCCCAGGCGATGCCGATCGCACTATTGACACCCTCCACGAGATTGTTATCGTAGTGGGCTCCCACACCCCATGCTTCGATACCGTAGGCCACGTAGCTTCCAGTCGATGGTACGTTTTCGACCAGCACGTTGTTGCTTCCGACCATGCCCGGGGAAGATCCGCCGCCGCAGCAAGCCATCGAAACGTCGAAGCTACCGAAGAAGGGGTGATAAGCGTCGTGCTCGGTGTTGTATTGGAACAAAATATTCTTGCTTACCTGTGGTTGCTCTTCCCAGGGAATACGGTGAATGTTGCTGAAATCATTGAACTGACCGGTGACATTGCTATCGAGCGTGCCCAGAGGCGCCTCGCAAGGAGAGCCCTGGCCGTTGTTGACGCAGAGAAGGTGAACTCCTTCCTCCACGTGATAGAAGGAGTTGCTTTCGATGGTCAATCCATCCACTGAGGAGTCCACGAGGATTCCCGCGCATAACCCGCCCTGGTCGACATTTTCCGGGTCCATCGTATCGGTCGGCGTTAAGCAGGAGTTTGCGTCGCCAAATGTGTTCCAGCTGACGGTTGTGTTCGTCAACATCTGGGCGCTCGGATTGCTCGGTGTTTCTGAGCCGTCGAAGTAGACACCAGTGCTGTTTCCCTGGTTGGTGCCTCCGGGTAAATTGGTGAACTGATTGTGAGTGACGGTTATATTAGATGCACTCGTCTTTACGAAAACCCCGCCTGTATTTTGAAACCACAGATATTCGACCGTTGTGCCCCCACTGCAGCCCCAGATGTCGAAGATATCGTCGGAGCCGCGGGTAAAGGTTGCGTTGAGGATCGCGGTCGCTGGGGTCGTGGCTGGTCCGGTCAGGGTCAGGTTTGCAGTGCATGGGATCGTCAGTGCCTTGCTTATATTGTAGGTGCCGGCTGCGAACACCACCATAGCGCAGCTCGGAGCCGAGTTGATGGTGCTCTGCAACGTACTCTGGCTCATGCTGCTATCCACGTTGACAGTTGGCCCGCTGCAGCTGGTCGGGCCGCTCGGAGGTCCTACCGGACCACCCACCGGTCCGCTCACTGGTCCTGAACCTCCATTCACAACCAGAGAAGTGTTCGCTGAGACAGCAGCATAGTCGGTGCTGTCCGTGGGTGAAAACGCAACCGCCAATTTTTGCGTGCCCGCGGCCAATACCGCGCCCACGGCGGGGTTATAGATGAACCCGCCTGCCACGCTGGCTGTGGCATTCAATTGGGTCGCGCTGAGCGCCGTCCCTGCCGAGATGGGTGCTGGGGTAGGCCAGGTAACTACTGGAGTGGCTTTGTTGACAGTAAGCTGCACCGAAGCTGTCGCTGCGGAGTAGGTTTTTGTATCCGTAGGCGTGAAGGTCACGGAAAGCGTCTGCGTTCCCGCCTTGGGTACAGTCCCAGCTGCTGGATTGTAAGCAAAGGTTCCCGGCGTGTTGGCGGTCGCGCCCAATTGAGAACTGCTGAGTGCCGCGCCGTAAGTGATTGCGGCTGGAGTTTTCCAGGTGATGGCAGGAACGTTGAGCGCTGTGGGTCCGCCGTCCGGCGTAATCGTAACCTGGGCTGATGCACTTAGGTTCTGTGGTGTGGTCGTTGCCGCCGCCGGGGATGTGCCCGCAGGCGCGGCTTCAACATAAGCCGCCTGCACCATGACCGCACCTGGCGCCTTCGCGGTGAGAGTTCCGTTGCTCATTGTCGCAATAGCAGTGTTAGATATTGTCCATTGGGTTCCTGCACTAACATCCTGGGTCGTACCATCGCTCAGATGAGCCACAGCCTTCAGAATCGCAGCGCCGCCTACCGGCACTGTCGAAGGAGTCGCTGTAATCGTGAGTGAATCAAGAGTCTGGGACGAGGGGCTGCCGCATCCTGCTACTAGAATCAAAAATAGACTGCACAGGAGCCCAAAACACACCCGTGGCATCGGGGAAATACGCATTGATTGCCTCGTCATTTAGGAAATTCGAATCATCGCGGCCTGGGGAATAAAGGCCAGTTCAAGGGCGCGAACGGGCTTTCGCGTCTGTGAGACACGTTGTGCCGCCGGCGAAATGTGTTGTCCTATTGGTCCTACTATCCGCGTGTGTCCCAGTTCGCGGCAATCACACCGATTAGGCATTACGTAAGTTTGTAAATTGCTGATTGTAAAGACTTTGAATGGGAACTTTTTGCTCGGCTACCGGGTATTTAGGGGCTCTGCCGTGTGGAATTTTCGCTGATTTGGACACATCGCTGCGATGTCCCGGCACTAACCACCGCCATTACCCTCGTGACCTACCCTTGGGAAGGCCTCTTAGGGCCAAGCCGAGTGCAAATCAGGCGATTTGCTCCACGTTAGTTGTAGGAAAGGGCGGCCAGTGCGGCAGGATACAGCTTAGTCAGAAAGTACCAGGAAGGATCCGCCTCGGTCGGGCGGCCAGGCGGGAAGGATAGGTTCAAGCACACTTCGGCAGCGCTGCCGGTCATAAGGACAACAGGCCGATCAGAATCAGGCAACCACCGATCAGGATGCTGGTATGGTCGCTGAGCGCGAAGAAGATAGGATCTTCATCCAGTTCACCCCGGGAAGCAAGCAACCAGAAACGGCTAATCCATAGAAGCAGAAAGGGAGCCATGAGCCACATGCGGTGGGGATGCCTATAAAGAACCGTGACGTCGCGGCTGCTGATGTATAACGCGAAAATGACTACGGAAGCATAGCCGCTTGCCGTGCCAAAGCTCCGCAGCGATTCAATATCGAGCAAATGGTACCCCCGCCCGTTATTCGGAACCTCCCCGCTGGCGCGCAGATTTTGCAGCTCGCTGAATCGTTTCACCATTGCCAAGGAAAGAAACAGGAAGAGAGAAAAGCCCAGGAGCCACGGAGATATAGCCGTGCCGGTGACCGCTCCCCCGGCAAGCAGCCGCAAAGTATAGAGACCGGCGAGTACAACCACATCGACCAGCTCTATCCGCTTCAGCACCAGGGAGTAGGCAAGGGTGACGACGACATAGAAGAGCAACCAGCCCAGGAAGCCTGAAGAAAGTGACCACGCGATCAAAAGCGCGACGGTCAGCGAAGCGGCCGCCATCCAGCGGCCCGAAATCGGCGAAAGATCTCCCGCCGCAAATGGACGATAGCGTTTGCGGGGATGCCGCCGATCTGCATCCAGGTCGACGAGATCATTGACGATATAGGTCGCGGAGGCACACAGGCTGAAACTAAAGAAAGCCAACGCGGTCCGCCCCAGGTTGGTGCTACTGAGGGCGTGGGCAAGCAGGAGTGGAACAAACAAGAGCGCATTCTTAGCCCATTGATGCAGACGCAAGGCTCTTCCGATGCTGGCCAGCAAGTCGAGTGTCGACGCCTGGTCAGCAGGTCGAACAGGCTGCGCAAAGTTAAGCACGGCGCAACCCCGAAAGTCCGCGTGCGATCCAGCGAAAAAGTCCTGGCTCGATCGTTGATTCTGATTGGCGCTGCTGTTTGCGTCTGCCCTGACGACCGAGCCGCCATGCCAGAGCTTCTTCCGCTGTTGGCGTGGGGCGGCGGGGATACTTACGCTCGTAATCCTCAATCGCGCGTTGGATCATGAATATGTCGACAGGTCCAAGGGTCATTGTCCAGCCTTTCCCGGGCCAGGATTTCTATTCAGCGCAGCCTAAAAAAAGACCTCTGTCTCCACCTGGAGGTAGGCAGTCCGGAAGTTACAGAATCGGGGCTCTGCAGGTTGCTGCTTAGTTGTGGTGCAGTATATGCGAGCTGGTAAGACGACGCAAGCTATATAGCACCATTAAGTCGAGACCTCCACGCTAATTTACTAGACGGTACATATGTACAGCAGCACTTACACCCATAACTCGGGATCGGGCCCTCCATAGGGCCCTCGTCATTGTTGGTTCAGGTCGTAGATATGGTCGATAGCCTTCTCGGAAACAATGATATTGGTCACTGGGGGTCCGCATAAAGTTGAGCGCATGCGGCGGGTAATGTGGCCGACGTTATAAGGTTCTTCTGCCAGGAAGCATTTTCCTTCACGCTGATTGTCGAAGCCGACGGGCACGAGGATTTCGGAGGCGACATAGTAGCGCACACCATAGGAGCGGAGCGTGGCGATCAGATCGTCCTGTCGCCGGATGTGCAGCAGGTAGCCATGGTCCATCATCAGCCCCTCAGTCTGGACAAGTGGATCGACAAGAAGATAGCCCGGCATGCCGGCGCCACCGCCCATGGCATAGATCCCGGGATGCGACTGCTCGAAGGCGCGTAACTGGACAGCGACACCGTAGATCTCCTCCATCTGCGGCTCTTTCTTATAGTGCACACGAAGAAACAGCATGAGGGCGAGGCCATATACGACGGCTTTGATCCAGATCTTTTGACGCGAGACCCACGCAGATCCAGGGAGCGCGAGCAGCAGCACGAGACCGGCGAGCACTGCGAAGCGCAGGGTGTAGTAATACCAACCCCACAACGGCCAGTCGCTCAGGACCGAGAGTGCGCCCATCTGTAGGTATGGAAAGGCGGCAGCGGCAGCCAGCACGGCGCGCTCTTGAGGAGTCAACCTTTTCCACACCAGCCAGAAAGCAATGGCCGCATACACAAGAAAGATCACAAGAAACGCGGTGTTGAGCCCACCGCTTGCAAGCGCCGTAAGCGTAGGCCAGGGGCTCGATTTCAGTTGCTTCGCTGTGCCCGATACTGGCATCCACGCATGAAAGTAAAAGCGGTTGAAAAGGAAGTAAGCGAACAGCAGAGGTCCCCCACCGATTGCAAAGCCACCGATTTGACGAAACCCGATGCCCCACCTCTGCTCTGGCTCGACCAGAGTGAAGGTGAGCAGCAATAAAACGAGAAGGACCGCATCCAGCCTGGACAACACTGTGAGCGCAGCCAGCAGACCGATGCCAACAGAACGCAGAAAGGTCCAGTCCGCAGGCTGGGAGCGAAAGGCCAGCAACAGGCCGAGTCCCAATGGCAGGGTAAGAGTAACCTCCATCCCCTGACAGAAAATGTGAACGCACGGGATCAGAAAAACGAGCGCGAGCGCATTGGTAAGAAACGGCCCATTGCCTGGCCGTTCAAGCAGTTTGCGCGCTATGAGAAACGTTGCTGTGGCGGCAGCCACCCAGAGCAGCCACAGCCCTCGGAAGATGCCCGCCAGGCTTGCTGCGAATTTGCTCATCAAAACAAGAACAACGAAATAGAGCGGATGGTATCCGTTGGTGCGATTTATACCATTGAAGGTTGAGTCCAGGCCTGCTGCGACATTTTGCGCCACTTTGAGGTAGTAATAAAAATCGTCTTCCACGAAGGACATGATGCGCGCCGGATCCCGCAAGGGCGCGTAGAAGATCCAGGTACTGGCTATCACGACAATGAGCAACGTGCTCGAGTTGACTATCTTACGGGTACGCAGTTCCTCCCGAACCGGGTTCTTCTCTAGAGAAGGTTGTAAAAAAATTGTGGAATGCATAAACCTCCGGCGTCAGATTCAATCAGCGTCAGCGGGGGCTGCGTCTATCTACCTTTTATCGAGCCGAGTCCCGTAACCTCGTTTTGGCGAGTCACGTCCGCGTATCTGGCATGAAGGAAGATCTGCCAGTTATGCAGCGCCAGACTTGCAGTAATAAGAATTGCGTCCGTATCTCTCCTGATCTGTTCGACTATCCAGCAAGCAGGCAAAGCAAAGATTCGCAACGGCCACTTATGCTAGGGCACGTTGATCATCGAAGAGATCCGCAGCTCTATAGCCGCGACCCTGATAAACATGACATGTACAAACATGTTAGAAGTTGAGCCGGCGTACGGGGGAAGGCGAAAGAGCCATTGACACGAACGGCCAAATATCGAGCTGTCTGGCGCAAAGTATATTAGTGCCGTCGTTCTTGTCATAAATATCTTTTGACTTGGACAAACGGTCAATCACTGATTCGAATAAGTCGAGCGGCATGCTGTAGGTAGGTACGGGGGGGGCGTTAGTGAGACTCGTTGCTGCGCAGTCTAACTGAACGGATGTAAAAGTTGTGAAGGAGGATCGTGCAACACCGGCGGCTCACTCCACTGCGACTTCGATTCGACGGCTAACTTGGCATTCACGAACGAATGAGATCTCCTGCGGTTCATCATGGCCGAAGCCATGCATCGCCCTGCTGGTGTGCATGAAAACTCTTCCAGCATGTTCAGCATGACTGGAAATGCGATGATGGACGATCCATCCCAGCCGCGTTCTCGAAGCGAACTGCACCAGTTCCTGATCAATATCGAGAGATAGTATCGATAGATCGATTCGCAAGATCTTTTGCACAAAGACCGCGTCTAATCTCACCTTATGGTCTAAGGTGTGTTCAGGAATATCCGTTACCCCCGACGGTGCAAGGCTGAATGCTACCAGGATGGCTCTCCTGGGATTCGCTACGGGGTCCCTAAGAGATTCTCATCCCACATTGATAAAGCGGTCGCTTCCATCGGCTCATGGCACAGAAGCGGATGAGCACGGTCGCTGCAGAGAGTCAGGCTCCAGGGGAGGTGGGTTTGAACAAAAGGCACATTCCAGCGCTCGATGGTATTCGCGGACTGGCAATCGTTGCCGTGTTGATGCGCCATGTGGCCTACGTCTTCATGCAACACGGGTCGATTACCCGATGGTTCCTGCCCGCCTTTCAATTCGGTATGTGGGGTGTGGATCTCTTCTTTGTTCTATCGGGCTTCCTGATCACGGGTATTCTGATGGATACGAGGGCCGCGACCAACCGGGCACGTTCTTTTTACGGCCGCCGCATTCTTCGCATCTTTCCCGTTTATTACCTGACCATCGCAGTGGTGTTCGTTGGAGAGCACTTTTCACCGTGGATCAAAACTGCAGCCAATCTGCAAAACCTGCCGGACCATTTGTCCTATCTGTTTTATTTCCAGAATTTTATTCCGATGTGGCATCACGGATTATATCCGGAAAGCATTATCGGGCCTTTTTGGAGCCTGGCCATCGAAGAGCAGTTCTATTTGATCTGGCCGATGCTCGTGTGGCGTCTCGCCCCCAGATCGATTGTGAAGGTCTGCGCCGTCGCGCTCTGTTCCACGCTCGCGCTGCGCTTGATTCTAGTACCCAACTTCGGCGATGGAATCTGGCTCTACGCCCTCACCCCCACGCGTGCGGACGGTCTCTTTGTAGGAGCGGCGCTGGCGGCTATCTATGCGATCAGGGGTGAGTTCTCCAAACCTCTGCTCCATGGCCTGACGAGCGCCGGATGTATCTGCCTCGCGGCGGTTGCAATCTTTGCTCCGGTGAACGAACTCTGGTTAACCGGTCACCTTATGTCGGTAATCGGAATCTCAGGTGTCGCTCTGCTCTGCGGCGCTTTAATCGTTTTCTGCCTGCGCTATAACGAGGGTCGCCTGGCGAAAATTTTTCAACTCAAGTGGATGCGCAGCCTGGGTAAATACAGTTACGGCATGTACGTCTTTCACCTGGGTGTTTACTATGGCGTTCAGTATTTGTTGACGAACCGCTTCCATGTCGAATACCCGCTGCCAACCGCCTACGGCTTGCTGTATTTCGCAGTCCTGCTGGCATTGACGTATGGATTGGCTTGGCTGAGCTTCAATCTCTTCGAGAGTTGGTTCCTCGGCCTCAAGCGGTTTTTTGAACCGGTCTTTCCTGAGGAACCCAATCCCCTCAATGCTTCAGAAATTGAATCGGAGCAGCGCGGGCGGGAACTTCTGCGGCATCAGACTGTCTGACGTTTGCGCGAGTGATCGTGCCGGCTGTGTATCTTCGCTGGGAAAGAGGACGCACAGCCGGCGTCGCGACCTGCTTACGAGATCACAGGAACGGTGATTTGCTGGCCAACCTGAATCTTGTTCGGATCGGAGATGTTGCTCGCGGCGGCAATGTTCGAGTAGTGGTTGGGCGACCCATAGAAGCGGTTGCTTATTTTGGAGAGGGTGTCCCCACTCTTGACGGTGTAGCTTTGGTTTGGCACCGCCGTTAGTAATGATCTCATGGTGCAGATCGGCGTATTGCGGGTCGACCTGCTTGATCACATCCCACACCCGATTCGCGACCACCTCAGACGGCACGGAACCCTTTAGGTAGAGTTTGTCACCATCCAGGCTCACCGAGTCGAGCTTCGCTCCCAAGTCGCTAAAGCCCTCAATCGTCTGGATCACGGGCGAATATTTCTGTTTCAACTGATCGAGATCTGCCATTACATTTGTTCCTTCCTTCACAGCGGGTGATTTACATCCAAAAACCTTAATAGATGGAAAAATTATGCGGCGTGCGAGTCCGCGATTTTCTTCATCGCAATCGTCAAAGCAGCCGCGCCCAGGCTCTTGATAAGCACTGGATGCTGGGCATATACGGCGCTGACGCGGTCGATGATCGACGGGTCTTGACGTCTGCGCGTGAGTTGTCAGAGCTTCCACATCCGCCGGGCTGACGCTGGCCGCCTGCGCCGGCGTAACCGAACCTGACTGCAGCAGCGACGCGAGCGGCGAGTTGGGAGCTCCGCCGGCAAATTTGGCAATCATCGCCGGGCCAAGCGTGGCCATCAGGCCATTCAACATGCCTGCCTGCTGTTGGCTATTCCCGTTGGCGAACAGTTGGGCGGCCATTTGCGGAAATGGTGCAGTTTGTCCCGAGCGAAACGCTTCGGCCAGGCCGCTGGCCAGGGTAGAACTGGGCACCGCCTGCGCTACCTGGTCGAAATGCTGCTCCACGCCTGGCGTGTTGGCTGGCGTGGCATTCCCGATTGATACTGTTTGAGCAGATCGCCGATTCCTGAGAGAAAGCTCATAGAAGCTCCTTTGAATCATCAGAATGGTGATTCGAGGTCCCGAATGGGCAGCAACAGCCCATGTATCTGCAGCCGAACGGTTTGATGAATCTCTCACGATGGCGTCGCCGATGTCTATGCCGGGAAGAAGAAAAGGTCGGCAGAGCCCCGATTATTCAACGCACAGCTTTTCATCGCCGGGTTCCGCTGGTACCCAAGCCGGTAACAGAATGCGCCCATGCCTCCAACCGATTGAAATGGTTGACACCAGGCGGCGCGCCCGCTAGATTACGAGATGTAGGCAATGCGAGACATGTGATGGATGAGGCGTTGACCGCCCAGACCATCGAATAGCCCCTGTACCCCCCACAGCGGCGTTCCCTACGTACGATTCGGTACCTGGTTTTGCAGTCCATGTGACTGAGATGGCGAAGCTGGGTCCAAAGCAGTACAAAACCCCCCATTTGGATCACCATTCGAAATGCTCTTTTCCTTGCTCTAAGTCAGGAAGAGTCTCGATTTCAATTTTTCGGTGTAGTCCGGGATTTTGTTGCACTGCGCGCGGTGCAACTTTTGCTCGCCGAAGTAACACCCGGCGGGTTTATCCACAGCCAGATGAACTGTTGACAGCCGTGTCTGCTGCCACTAGATTACGGGGTGTAGGCGCTGCAAGACCAGCAACGGTCGGGGTTAAATTAAATCGTTGAACAGCCGTTAATCCCCCTAGTGGCGGTCTTATAAGTCTCGACAATGACATTTGGCTCGCAGCATCGTTTGGTCCTTGGGACTGAGATGGGCGAAGCCCGGAATGATGAAGTGCGAGGGACTGGTTACCTTGGTGTTCAAAAGTAACTTACCCTGAATGCAGTTTCGGCACTAGTTTGGTCGGCCGCAACTGGAAGCAGCTGCAGGGCGCGGATTGTATTGACACGTGGCTCTGGTCTATAGGACCATTTGGAATTGGGTAGCCTGGTAGCTGGAGTAAAGTTCTGCTTTGTACTGAGTAGCAGTTGGTTTTTTTTGACGGCGAAAGCCTGAATTCAGGTTCTGTAACCCAGATGGCGGAAGCTCGTTCGGCTGGGTAAGAGTAAGTTTTAGTTAAAAATCTAATATTCGCATCGTCCCCCCTCGAAGCGAAGTGAGAATCCCATCGGGAATTGCAGCAAGCAAGCTCACTCTTGTAACGGAGATACTCATGTATCGCGATCTAGGGTTAAACGAGATCGAACGAATGGTTTGCCTTCCGCGTCCGGCCAAGACACGAGAAGCAGGTATCGCTTGCTTTGCGAGAAAAAGGGTTTATCGAGTTCCTGCCCCTTTACAAGTCCAAAAGGCAATGGGCGGATCGAACCAAAGTCGTAGAAATGCCGCTCTTTCCTGGTTACATTTTTTGCTCCACCAGCCGATCATCGATTGTGCCCTGTCCTGATGACCAGCGGTGTGATCGACGTGGTGCGAGCGGGGACTAACCCTTTGCCTGCGGACAAAGCGGAAATTGAGGCGCTGCAACAGACCGTCAGCGTCGATGTGCCGCTCGAGGCCTGGCCCTACACCGAGGTTGGTGAGTCGGGTTCGTTCTCGATCTTGCGCGGACCTCTGGCGGGCTTGACCGGCATCTTGGTTGAGGTGCGGCGGTCACAACGCCTGATCCTTTCGGTAAATCTTCTGCGCCGGTCGGTTCTGGTCGAAGTACATCCTGATTGGGTCTCGCCCTATGCTCCGGCAGCTGCGGAGCGGTTGATGGCCTAACTGTAAGACTATGAAGACTTTGAATAATTTCTGTCTCTCCCGTTTTTTGGTTCTCCCGAAGTAACGTACGCAATGCTCTCGTGCGTCCCCCTTGCCGGCTGTATTGGTTGGCACCCTATGCTTTTTACTCGATACCTGTCTCTTAAGCGCTCTCTTTCGGAGCACGTCCCCGCCGGAGGTATTTCTCGGCGGGATTCCAGCTACAACCCATGGTGAGTGAATTTATGCACAAGTCTCCAGCCAAACTCTTCCTGTTTTCTCTTTGCTTTCAGGGCCTGTTACTGGTTCCAGCGTCTAGCCCAGAACGTAGCCGATTCGACTGGTCGTGTGGGTACTCCGCTGAATGGTCCCGCTGTGGTCCCGGCAGCCTATATCCCAACCACGCCGTCGGCTCCCGTCAATATGACCAGCTACGTGTTGGGAGCAGAAGACCAGATCACGGTCCGTGTCTTTGCCGCCGACGACATTCCCGACAAGCCGGCGCAGATCGACAACGATGGCACTGTGACCCTGCCCATGATCGGCCGGGTGCATGCCGCTGGATTGACCGTTGAGCAATTTCAGGCCAACCTGGTGACCGCTTACAAGAAGTTCTTCAAGGATCCTCAAGTCACCGTGCAGGTGAACGATTTTCGCAGTCAGCCGGTGTCTGTTGCCGGCAATGTCACGCTTCCCGGAGTGGTGCAGTTGCGTGGAAATCGCAACCTCATGGAAGTGATCGGACAGGCTGGCGGTTTGCGCGCGGATGCCGGGGACAGCGTGCTGATCACGCGTAACCTGAGCGAGGGCCCCATCCCGGTCGCCGGCGCTTTCACCGATCCCACCGGCAAGTACAGCATTGCCCACATCGATGTACGGGCAGTCATGAGCGGTAAGGATCCGGAAGGCAACATCCTCATCAAGCCGCACGATGTCATCACCGTTCCCCGGGCGCGCATGGTCTACGTCCTGGGTAATGTCTTCAAGCCCGGCGGTTACGTCATGACGGAAAACGAAACCATGTCCATTACCCAGGCGATCGCCTTGGCAGGGGGATGGGACAAAACGGCAGCCCTGGGCTCGGCACCAGGGTTCTCCGCGCCTCCGGTGGACCGGAACGCGAACAGATTCCCGCGAACGTGAAGAAGATCATGGAAAACAAAGCCCCTGACTTGCAATTGCGGCCTGACGACATCCTTTACGTCCCCAACAGTATGGCGAAGGTCGATCAGCGCGCGCGGCATCGAGACAGCCATTGGGCTCGGCACGGGCATTCTTATCTGGCGCTAGCAACACTTTTGATTACACTCAATTTCTGAGAATGGCCCCATGCGAGACCCCCGGCTTGACGGGGGGCCGTACTTTTCCAAAGCGAACTGCACTGTGAAAGCGATGCAGTTCGATAGCACCAAGCGAACTGCATCAAATCCGAAAGGACTACACAAAGATGACCCCGACCCAGCAGATCATTCCTGGACCTCGCTTGCCCGAAGGCCGGAACTCCGGACGCACTACTGCGATCGAGCTTGTCGCGTCCAATGGGGAGCAATCGGCCCCAGCCTGAAGCGACTGTGAACTACTCTGCTTTGATTCGCCGCCATCGCAACGCCATCGCGATGATCATGGGCGGCACGCTGTTGCTGAGCGCGCTGTATACTCTCGTCGCGCACAAGGTTTACAAGTCGGAAGTAATTCTGGAAGTCACTGGCATCAACCAGGACTTCATGAACAGCAAAGAGATCGACCCGACGGCGAACCAGGCCACCGGCGACGAATATATCGAGACCCAAACCAAGCTCTTGAAGAGCCCGCCCGTAGTGCAACGGACGGCGCAGATCATGGGTCCCAAGGTCCCTGGCGCCATCGCGGCCAAACAGGGTCTCTTCGGAACCATCGCAGGATGGGTCGGTGACCGCGCAGCAGCCACGCCTGCTGAGGGCGAATCCGTCGTGTTCAATATGCTGGAAGACGCCAAGATCAAGGTCGACGGAACTTCGGATCTGATCACTGTCACGGTTCTCGGTCCCGAAGCACAGTTGACCGCCGATACCGCGAATACGTTGGTCGATCAGTTTAACGCAACAGGCTCAGGATGCCCGCGGCTATGCTTCCGGGAACACCAACAAGTTCCTGAACGCGCAGCTCAGCGAAGCCCGTAAGAAACTGCAGGATGCTGAAAACGCTCTGCAGGAGTACGCGCGTCAGACCGGTATCGTCATCCCCAGCGAGTCCCAGGAGAGCGTTGCGGCCGACAAATTGCGTCAGATTCAAACCGATCTGGCCAAGGCCGAAGCGGACGAGGCGGATACCAAGGCCCAGGTGGAGACTTCGAAAGTCTCCCCGACCGAGTCAATGCCCCAGGTTCTGGACGACCCACGTTGCGCGATAACCGCGCCAGGCTGGCTGACCTTCGCCGCCAGCTTTCCGACTTGAGCGTCACCCTGACACCGCAAAATTACAAAATTCAGCAGTTAAACGCCCAGATCGCCGATCTGGAACAACAGTCTGCCCAACACCGCAACAATATCATTCGCCGGCTCGGAGTACAAAACTCTGAGACCGACGCGCCGTAAACAGCTCCTGGCCCAGGCGTATCGCAACCAGTTGGGCGTGGTCTCCGATCAGTCGGTCAAAGAGGTTCGTTACAACATCCTGAAGAAGGAAGTGGATGCCAACCGCGACCTTTACCAGTCCATGATGCAGCGGGTGAAGCAGGCGAGTATCGTCGCCGCCCTCAAGTCAAGCGACGTGCGCGTCGTGAGTCCTGCAACCGCGGCTAACTCGACCTACCGGCCGAGCTTGCCCCTCAATCTCGGCTTTGGGAATCCTCTTCGGTATGGTCTTTGCCGGCTGCTACATCTTGCTGCGCGAGCGCAATGATGCCAGCCTGCGGACACCCGGCCAAAGCGTTAAGCACCTCAACGTGCCCGAATTGGCTGTCATCCCCTCGGCGCGCATCGGCAACAGCGAGCGCATCCCGCTCACCCTGCGCAATCTGAATGGGGTCAACAGCGCTGCACTCGAGTCCAAGAACGGCTTGTTATCCACCAGCTCCGCGGCTGTCGACAAGGAGATGGTGCAGTGGTGCCAGGACGAAACCATGATGGCGGATGCTTATCGGTCCGCGATCACTTCGATTCTCCTTAGCCGCGTGAACGGAGTCAGTCCCCGCGTCATCCTGGTGACCAGCCCTCGCCCCAAGGCAGGCAAAACCACCACGGTCGCCAATCTTGGCATCAGCCTGGCGGAAATTGGACGCCGGGTGCTGCTGATCGATGGTGACCTCCGCCGCCCGCGCCTGGGTAAGCTCTTCGGTTTGCAATTTGCTACCGGCTTGAGCGATGCACTGCTGGATGAAGGCGAACGGAACAACCTCACTGAACGCGTCGGTCCGTCCCAGCACCGTGCCCGGGCTGTACGTGTTGCCTGGTGGATCGGAGCCGGCCAACATCTCCAGGCTGCTCCACTCTGCCTATCTGGATAGCCTGATCGAGGTCGCGCGATCGGAGTATGACTTCGTGCTCATCGACTCTCCGCCTATGATGGGCATGGCCGATGCACGGCTTCTGAGCCGCGACGCCGATGGCGTCATTCTGATCAGTCGCGCCGGCGAAACCAGCCCGGAGCAATTGGGAGAAGCCAGAGAGCGGTTGGCCGACGATGGCACCCCGGTCATTGGCACCATTCTTAATGGATGTGATCTTCGTATTGAAGATCCGTCCTACGTCAACCACTACAACAGCTACGCCGGTGCGACACGCGGCTAGCATCAAACAAAACGGAGCTTTACAACTAGAACAAGTTGGCTTACGATCAATGTTCGTAAGCAGCCTGCCTCGCGGAATCCCCCGCGCCCAGCAGCGGCTGCACAGACCAACTGTCGCAACCAGGGAACAAGGACGCCGGCGAGAGCTCATAACACTGGAGCTTTCGTGACTTTAAGAGAGTGTCCTTGAAACAATGTTCCCTCTTCTATTGCGTTTCTCATGACTGTGTTCGGTCAACATCCGATTGACCGTCTTACACGCATCAAGAGAAAGGCTTTGACTGCTTTCGTATAAGAACGTTCCCTGGCCATCGGCCAGGGCAGCGTACGGGGAGAACCGCTCTCATGCATGTCCGGAATTTACGCTTTTATCAGACAATGCAATTCGTTCTGGATCTTCTGGCGGTTTCGGTTGCCTGGAGCTGCACGATCCAGATGCGAGTGCTGCTGAACCCACTAGCTATCACAACAGTGGGTTGGATGTACGCTTCGATCTGGGCGCCTTCGTTGATGATGGTCCTGGTGTTGTGGATCGTCATGGCCTGGCGGCTCGGATTCTATCGCGTCGAGGGCCGCATCCGGCTTTGGAACAGCATCATCAACGCAGCCGAAGGAGCACTGCTGGCAAGCTGCATCATTGTCATCGTCACTTTCTTCTCTCGCGAGCTGGGTACCGGCGTTTCCGCGCTCGTTCTTCATGATTTTTGCGCCCCTCAGCTTCTTCAGCTTAGGCTTGGCGCGGTGTATCAGCGTAGTCACAGCGATGATGGCCGAGCGGCATTGGCCTTCCCCCATCCGGGCAGCACTGCTGGGAGATGGTTCCCACGCCGGCCGCCTGGTCGCCCTGATGAACACAGCCAATGTGGCCAATGTCATCAAGGGCTTGATCGTCCCCGAAGGCCACACCACGGAAGGCCTCTCACTGCCGATGCCGGTTCTGGGATCGACCGCACAGCTGGCCGAGGTGATCAATCGCGAACACCTCAACCGCATCATTCTTCTGAACGGCTCGATTTCGCGCGGCGAGCTGGACGAATGCAACAAGGTGTTCAAGCGGATGGGTGTCATCGTCAATTGCACGGTGGACTTTGCCCCTGAGCCGGGTCGAATCAACGTGGTGAACCAGTACGGTTTGCCCCTGGTCGAGCTTCGGCCCTTGGCTTTTACCAGGGGGCAGGAGTTCGTCAAGCGCGCCTTTGACATCGTAGCCTCCGCGTTGGCGCTGTTCTTTCTTGCCCCCATCACTGCTGGTGATCGCGGCCCTGGTGAAGTTCACCTCCGACGGGCCCCGTTCTTTATAAGGCGCCGCGCGTCGGCCGGGGTGGCCGTCACTTCATGTTCCTCAAATTTCGCTCCATGTACACCAACATGGATCGCAGCCATGTGGCCCATGCGAACGAAAAACATGGTCACATCTTCAAGATGAAACAAGATCCGCGCGTGACCCCGATCGGCAGATTCATTCGCCGTTACAGCCTCGATGAGTTGCCCCAGCTTATCAACGTGCTGCGCGGGGAGATGAGCCTCGTCGGGCCCAGGCCGTTGCCCGCCGGTGACATGGGACCGGACGGAATGAGCCGCGAATTCGCCGACTGGTCCGAGGGCCGGGCTGCCGTATATCCCGGCATTACCGGACTGTGGCAGGTGAACGGCCGCAGTGAACTGCCCTTTGAAGAAATGGTGCGGCTCGACCTGCAATACATTCGTGAGTGGTCGCTGCTGCTGGACATCAAAATCATTCTGGCAACACCCGGCACTGGCCGTGAAGGGCGTAGGCGCCTACTGAACCTCACTTTCATCCGCTTCAGATTTGAAGAGCCTGCCCTGAGCTTGTCGAACGGGGACCTTGAACGAACCCAGGACGTACGTCCTGGGTTGTCCTTTGAAAAGTCCCCGGCTACGAACCATCTCTCGCTCGTTTTTCAGGCAGATGTGGGATACGCGAACCCCGGCGATTCTTGCCAATCACCGCAACCTTTGTTCATCAGGGCTCCATTACAGCGAGCTGTCATCCTTTACTAGGAGCCGTCGTTACTAAGTCTTCTTATGGCCATCGTGGAGTGTGAAACCATTACCGAACTGCATCCTGTCGAGCTGCGCGCCTTGCCCGCGGAACCGCTGGTCTCGATTCTGGTCTCCAATTACAACTACGCCCGCTATATCGGGAACTCGATTCAAAGCGCCCTCGATCAGACTTATTCCAATTTCGAGCTCATCATCTGCGATGACGGGTCGACCGACGACTCGGTCCGCGTGATTGAGGAATATGAGCGCAAGGATCGACGCTTGCGGTTGATTCGCAAAGCAAATGGCGGACAGGGCTCGGGCTTCAATGCCGCTTTTGCCGCCAGCCGGGGCGAGATTATTACCCTGCTTGACTCCGACGATCTCTTTCTGCCTCACAAGGTGGAGCGGATCGTAGCTGACTTTCAGGCCCACCCCGACGCCGGTTTTGGCGTGCATCGTGTCATCCGCATGAGCGCCGATCTTCGCCGCCAGGGCGTGTGGCCGATGTCTGCTCCGTTACCCTGCGGATGGTACGGCTCCCGCATGTTGCAGGATGGCGGCATATTGCCCTATACGCCTCCGACCTCGGGATTGAGTCTCCATCGCGATGTCGCCGAGCGCATTTTTCCCTTGCCGCTCATTGAGCCCCTGGTGCGATGCCCCGATCAACTCATCACCCGCCTCGCGCCGTTGCTCACCAAAGTGACCCGCGAAAACGAGGCCCTCTCCGAATACCGCCTGCACGGCGGAAATAACTATGGGCCCGACCGGGTCTCGGCTGCCACCTTCAAACGCGAATTGGACTACTGCCAAGCCCTCTGGGCCGCGCAGAAACGCTACCTCGCCACCATCAACCCCCAACTGGCTGAAGATTTCCAGCCGCTTAACCTGCACCCCTATTTCATCTACACCAGTTACCTTCACGCCCGTCTCGCCCGCGACCCCGACGTGCGTCCATTTTCGACCGCTACATCGCGACACTCGGGCCGGAAGACAGGTATGTCTGGTTCTGGAAACTCTCAATCTACCTCCCACTCCCGGTATTCGATTTCGCCATCAACCTGCTGATACGGCAAAGCTGGCTGAAACAATTTGTCTCTCGCATGAAAAGAATGTCTTGAAAAATACTGTACCGATTGCGTTACGGTGTTTCTTCCGTCTGTCCTCCGCGCAGACTCTCTGCTGCCGCAGCATCCCAGATCGGAGCAATCATTCCATGAGCAATACGCCTCTTGTCAGCATCGGGCTTTTCCTTTACAACGGAGAACGCTTTCTTGAAGCCGCCATCGACTCGATCCTGAACCAGACATTCAAAGATTTCGAACTCATCATCTCTGACAACTGCTCTACCGATCGCAGCGACGAAATCTGCCGGCGATATGTGAAACAGGATTCGCGTGTCAAGTACTACCGCGCCGACAAAAATATGGGCGCTGGCTGGAATCTGCGAAATGTTTATTTCAAGGCCACCGGCAAATACTTCAAATGGGCGGCGCACGACGACATGATTCAGCCCGACTTCCTGCGCCTGTGCGTAGACGCTTTGGAAGCCGATGACTCACTGGTCGTCGCTCACGCCCTGACCCGGGTCATCGACGAGCATGGACAGTTCGTCGAGAACTACGAATGGCACCTCAGGACCGAATCTCCCGATCCGGTCGTCCGTTTCAGAGATCTGCTGCTCAACGATCACATGTGCTATCAGATTTTTGGCGTGATGCGCCGCAGCGCGCTCGTCACCCTTCCGCCTCAGGGCAGTTATGTAAACAGTGATGGCGTTCTGCTCGCCCAGATGGGCCTGATTGGACGCTTCCACGAAACTCCTGAGTTCCTCTTTATCAGCACCCGCCACAGCAAGCAGTCCTCTCAGGTGAAACCGGTTCGCCTCAAAGCTCCGCGTTTTCGCCTGACTAACCGTCACGGCACTTTGCCTAGCCCGGAATGGTGGGATCCCAACAAGACCTCCAGCATCACTTTCCCCGAGTGGCGCATGTTCCGCGAATACTTTTTGAGCATTACCCGGGCCCGCATCACCCGCTGGCAACGCCTGCGGTGCTATCTGCTACTGCTGCCATGGCTAGCCAAGCATGTGCGGCGGATGGGCAAGGATTTGTTGATCGCGGCGGATCAGATTCTATTCAGGCTGCAGACGCCCCGCACGAAAGTGACCATAGAGAGCGCAGCATCCATGGATATTGCCTCGTAACAACTGCCCCAAGTGACTACTTACGGAGGTGAAGCTTTATGAAAGTGGCAATTCTTGCAGGAGGGTTGGGCTCACGTCTCGCCGAAGAGACGGAACTCAAGCCGAAACCAATGGTAGAGATTGGCGGCAAGCCCATCCTCTGGCACATCATGATGCACTACGCCCATTACGGCTTCGACGAATTCGCAATCGCGTTGGGCTACAAGGGCGAAGTCATCAAGAAATACATGCTGGACTACTGTTCCTTGAACCGCGACCTGAGCGTGTCGCTCAAAACCGGCAAAGTCAAGATGAACGGTGGCGTCGTGCCTGACTGGACAGTCGACCTGGTCGACACCGGTATGAAGACCCAGACCGGCGGACGCATCAAGCGGCTAGCGCCTTACATGGGCAATGAAACATTCATGCTCACCTGGGGTGACGGCGTATCCAACGTCAACCTCCATGACCTGCTGGCCTTTCATCGGTCGCACGGCAAGTTAGCCACCCTGACCGCTGTCCGTCCGACGGCTCGCTTTGGTCACCTGGAAATGCAGGGCGATCAGATCAGCGAGTTTTCTGAAAAACCACAGACCAAAGAAGGCTGGATCAACGGGGCGTTCTTTGTCCTGGAACCGGAGATCTTCGACTTCATTGACGGCGATACTACACACTTCGAAAAGGAGCCGCTGGAGCGGCTGGCCGGCGAAGGACAACTAATGGCCTATCGTCATACCGCCTTCTGGCAGTGTATGGATACGATTCGCGAGAAGAAGATCCTGGAGAATATCTGGGAAAGCGGCAACGCACCATGGAAAACTTGGGAGGAACCTAATGCGAGTATTAGTCACGGGCCACGCGGGGTACATCGGAACGGTTTTAGTGCCAATGTTGTTGCGGGCCGGGCATGAAGTTGTTGGGCTGGATACGGATCTTTTCGAGCGCAGCACCTTCAGTGACGGGATCGCAGAGATCCCCGAGATTCGCAAAGACGTTCGCGATGCAACCCTGTCTGGATGTGGAAGGCTTCGAAGCCATCCTCCATCTGGCCGGACTTTCGAACGATCCCCTGGGCGACCTGAATCCAGGTCTGACCTTCGAGATCAACCATCAGGCCTCGGTCAAGCTGGCCAAGTTGGCAAAGCAGGCCGGCGTGCAGAGGTTCATCTTCTCCTCTTCCTGCAGCAACTACGGCGCCGGCGGCGACGACCTGCTGGATGAGCACTCAGCCTTTAACCCCGTCACCCCTTACGGCACCTCCAAGGTCATGGTTGAGCAGGACGTTGCCAAGCTGGCAGACAACACACTTCAGCCCAACGTTTCTGCGCAACGCCACGGCTTTCGGTGTTTCGCCCCGGTTGCGCTTTGACCTGGTGCTGAACAACCTCGTGGCCTGGGCTTACGCGACCGGCCGGGTGTACATCAAGAGCGATGGAACTCCCTGGAGACCGATCGTCCATATCGCCGACATCTCGCGGGCGTTTATCGCCGCGATGCATGCTCCCGATCGACCTGGTCCACAACGAAGCATTCAACGTGGGCCGCAACGAAGACAACTACCGCATTTACGAACTGGCCGACATCGTCAAGGAGACAGTGCCGAACACGGTGATCGAGTACGCGGCCGATGCCGGCCCGGACAAGCGCTGCTATCGCGTGGATTGCAGCAAGATCCGCAAGGTGCTGCCCGAGTTCCAACCCGCCTGGGATGCTCGCAAGGGAGCCGTCGAACTGCACGAAACCTACAAGAAGATCGGTCTCGTTCTCGAAGACTTCGAGGGACCGCGCTTCAAGCGCATTGCCCACATTCGGAAGTTGATCGAGGAAGGCCTTCTCGACTCATCTCTCCGTTGGACCAACCAGGAAGCGACGGCCCCCGTAGTCGCAGGAGCCGCCACGGTATGACCGAAGTCAACTTTTCATTGCCGCGCATGCAACTCTTCGAAGTGCATTCCGATTCTCTCCTTCGGAACCACTCCGCTTGCGGATGCATTGCTCTCAGCCGATCAGCTAGGGTCGCCGGAAGTTACGGCGCCCCTGGACCTGGTCTTCTGCCCCGAATGCTCACTGGTGCAGATCACCGAAACCGTTCCGCCGGAAATTCTCTTTTGCCGCAATTATCCTTACTTCTCTTCCGTGTCGAAGAGCCTGCTGGAACATTTCGCCAAGAGTGCGGAAGCGGTCATTCATTGCCCGCGGCCTTGATTCCAATAGCCTGGTCATCGAAGCCGCGTCCAACGACGGTTACATGTTGCGCAACTTCGTCAACCACGGAATCCCGGTGTTGGGCATCGATCCCGCCGAAGAGCAGGTGCGCACTGCCAATGAGCGCGGCGTCAACAGCATCAATACTTTCTTTACCAAGGAGCTGGCGGAAAAGCTGGCCGCCGAGGGCAAGAAAGCCGATGTCTTCCTGGCCAACAATGTGCTCGCGCACGTGGCGGATCTGAACGGTTTCGTCGACGGCATAGCCGCCTTGCTGAAACCCAACAGGCGTGGCCGTCATCGAGGCGCCTTACATTGTCGACCTGATCCAGAAGTGCGAGTTCGATACCATCTATCACCAGCATCTCTGCTACTTTTCGGTGACGGCGCTGGCGCGGCTTTTCCGCGATCATGGCCTGTACCTGAACGACGTGGAGCGCACCAAGATCCACGGCGGATCTCTCCGGCTGTTTGTCGAGCCGGTGGAGACTCCGACCGCCCGCTTGAAAGCGCTGCTCGCCGACGAGAAGAACGCGGGCGTCTCGACCATCGAGTACTACCGCGGCTTTGCCGACCGGGTGCACGCAGTGCGCGACGATCTCACCGCGTTGTTGAAGGACCTGAAGGGCAAGGGCAAGTCGATCGCCGGCTATGCCGCGGCGGCGAAGGCCACCACGCTGCTCGCCTTCTGCAACATCGATCGGGAACTGCTCGACTATGTCGTCGATCTGAACGAATTCAAGCAGGGCCGGTTTATGCCCGGAAATCACCTGCCGATTCTTTCCCCGAACGAAGTTGCTGGATAGCAAACCGGATTATGTTCTGGTGCTGGCGTGGAACTTTGCCGGCGAAATCATGGAGCAACAACACGCCTACAAGGCTCGCGGCGGAAAATTCATCATTCCGATCCCGACCCCTGCAGTCGTCTAAAAGGAGATTGACTCGAATGAACAGTATCTACGTAGATTCGAAATTCAATGACGAGAAGCGCCGCCAGCATCTTGTATGATGGCCAGCTTTTCGTCTATTCGCCCCGGCCCAGCTCGCTCGCCTTTACCAATTTCGCCGCGGAAATGATCAAGGACGCCTTTGGCAAAGAGGATCCGACCACGGCGCAGTTCGACATGCCGGTGGAAGAGTTTGTCCGCATCTTCGCGCCGCTCAAGCCGGCCTTCATTCACCACCCGGAGACCAAGCGCCTGATCCAGGCCATGCTCGAAGGACTTCGGTTGCGATATGGAGACCACCTACCTCGATGTGCCGCGCCTGCGCGCCGTCACCTCGGATGCCTACCTCACGTCGGGTGTGGGCTATGCCCATCACCTTCACCGCGACACCTGGTACTCGGCGCCGATGTGCCAGCTGAACTGGTGGCTGCCCATCTTCGAGATGTCTTCGGAGAGCTCGATGGCCTTCCATCCGCAGGTATTGGAATGAGGCGGTCAAGAACGGCTCCAGCAAGTTCAACTACTACGCCTGGAACAGCACCGGCCGCGCCGATGCGGCCAAGCACATCAAGTCCGACACCCGCGAACAGCCCAAGCCCGAGCAGCCCATGGAACTGGATCCCCAGGTCCGGGTGATCTCTGAACCCGGTGGAGCGCTGGTCTTTTCCGCCGCCAACATGCACTCGACCGTGCCCAACACGTCCGGCAGAACCCGGTTCAGCATCGATTTCCGGACCGTCAGCCTGGTCGACGTGAAGGCCAAGAACGGCGCTCCCAACCTGGATTCGCACCCCATCGGTACCTCGTTGCGCGACTTCATGAAGGGAACCGATCTGAGCCCCATGCCCGAAGACGTTGCCGCAGCCTATGACAGCCCTGACGCTGCCGACGGCGTCAAGGTCTATCGGCCCGAGGTGGTAGGCGCCCGGTAACCAGCCTGTGTAAGCAGACAGACGGCGCATTTGCCTTCCACCGGAGTATCCCGTTGGCCGTCCCGGCACGTGAAGTCCTGGGACCCTTTTCGCTCTTTTCGCGCACTTTTTGGTGTTGATTGCACGAGGCCCTGCAGTATCGCGTAAGGCCACCAGAGCCTAAGCGAGCACCATTGTTGAACTTTGAATGAGAGATCTGCCGCGTCCGCAGCTCCATCCGATATCTCGAACAGTCGGTACACTTTTGCACCAGCCCACTTCACGGAGTGAGGGCGCTGGAATATGCCTTAAACCTTAGCTAGTGACGAAATTCTTCTGAACGGGGACCAAGAAATGCCTGAGATCAAGACCTGCCCAAATTGCCTCAAGGGCGACATGACCGTTTTCTACCAGGTTCCGCGGGTGCCGGTGCACAGCGTATTGCTGATGCCGACGCGCGAAGTTGCGGTGAACTTTCCCAAGGGCGACATTGCTCTCGGCCATTGCTCCCATTGCGGCTTTATTGCCAACACCGTCTTCGACCCGACGGTGCACAACTACTCCGCGCAATACGAGGAGACGCAGGGCTTTTCCGGCACCTTTCAGGCCTTCCATCGCCGCCTGGCCGCGGAGATGATCGAGAAATACGATCTCCACGGCAAGAAAATGATCGAGATCGGCTGCGGCAAAGGCGAATTTCTCTCTCTCCTGTGCGAAATGGGTAACAACAGCGGCGTAGGTTTCGACCCCGCCTTCGTCAGCGAGCGCAATCCGTCCGCCGGCGACGCCAAGGTCGAATTTGTCGCCGACTTCTACGGGGAAAAATATGCCCACGTGCAAGGCGACTTTGTCTGCTGCAAAATGACCCTCGAGCACATCCCCGATACCGCGAATTTTGTGCGCACCGTGCGCCGCTCGGTGGGTGACCGCTACGACACCGTCATCTTCTTCCAGGTGCCCGACATGACCCGGGTGCTGAAGCGACCTGGCATTCTGGGATATTTACTACGAACACTGTTCCTATTTCAGCGCCGAATCGCTCTCGCTGCTCTTCAAAGAGCAGGGATTCGACGTGCTCGATGTTTGGACCGACTACGACGACCAATACCTGATGATTACGGCCAAGCCGTCGCGCACCCCGGCTGTCTTCGGTAGCCAAGCCGGATCCTACCGGGATGAACAAAGATATCGAGTACTTCACCGAGCACCAGGCGGTCACGAATGGCGTCGTGGAGAAGCAAGCTCGAGGAAACCAGGAACAGCGGCAAGAAGGCTGTGGTATGGGGCTCCGGGTCCAAGGGCGTGGCCTTTCTGACCGCGCTCAACCTGCACACACCCGACTGCGAAATCGAGTACGTGGTCGACATCAATCCCTTTCGCGAAGGCAAGTACATGGCTGGCACCGGGCAGGAGATTGTCTCGCCGGCCTTTCTCAAGCGGTACAAACCAGACTTGGCCATTGCCATGAACCCGATTTACCAGCCCGAGATCAAAGCCGATCTCGAGAAAATGGGCCTGTCTACTGAGGTTGTCTCCGTTTGATCTAAAAATCCAGCCTTGCCACAAGGCAGAGGCTTCTTAAAGGCAATCTATGTATGATTTCGCGATAATTGGTGGAGGAATCGTTGGCCTCGCGACGGGCGCTGCCCTTGGCCGTCGTTATCCTTTTGCACGAATTCTGCTGGTTGAAAAAGAAGTTGGTTTTGCTCAGCACCAGACCGGCCGCAATAGCGGCGTCATCCATTCCGGCATTTACTACAAACCAGGCAGCCTCAAGGCAGAGTTGGCGCAAACAGGGAACCAATCCCTGCGTGCCTTTTGCTATGAATATGGCGTGCCGTTCGATGTTTGCGGCAAGCTGATCGTCGCCACCAGGCCGGAGGAGATTCCTCAGCTCGATAAGATCTTCGATCGGGCCTTTAGAGAACGGAGTACCGGCGACCCGGCTTCGCCCGGAAGAAGTAAAAGAAGTAGAACCGCATGTCTCCTGCATCGCTGCCATCCGCGTGCCCACCACGGGCATCGTGGATTATCGCCAGGTCTGCCATGCCCTGGTGCACGAGATACAGCAGCAGGGAGGAGAGCTCAAGGTCGGCACCGAGGTGCTTCACATCGTGCCCACTCCTCTCGGTCACCTGCTGGAGACCTCATGGGGCTCGGTCGAAACTCGCTTCCTTATCAACTGCGCCGGCTTGCACAGCGATCGCGTAGCCAAGCTGGGGGGCATGGAACCGAAGGCCATGATCGTGCCCTTCCGCGGGGAGTATTTCGAGCTTAAGCCCGAGCGCCGCCACTTGGTGCGCCATCTCATTTACCCCGTTCCCAATCCGGCTTTTCCTTTCCTCGGCGTGCACTTCACGCGCATGATGGACGGCAGCATTCACGCCGGCCCCAATGCGGTGCTGAGCATGAAGCGCGAGGGGTATCAACAAATCGGACTTCAGCTGGCGCGATCTCTCTGAAGTTTTGACTGTATCCCGGTTTCTGGAAGCTCTCGTCGAAGTACTATCGCGAGGGCGGCCAGGAGATGTTCCGTCCTTGAGCAAGGCTGCATTTACCCGCAGTCTGCAGCGCCTGGTGCCGGAGGTTCAGGCCGACGACCTGATCCCCAGCAAGAGCGGCGTGCGAGCGCAGGCTCTTCTTCGCGATGGAAGCCTGGTCGACGACTTCCTGCTGCTCGAGGGCAAAAATTCTCTCCATGTCTGCAATGCTCCTTCCCCGGCAGCCACCGCCTCGCTCGAGATCGCCAAGAGGATCGTCGAGCAAGGTGCCCCGCCCCGGCCGCCTTTCTCTGGTGAAGATGGCTTGATGCTTAAGGATGGAAAGCGGCGAACAGTCGGGGTGGCCGTATCTGGCACGTTCTCTGTGCCGAAACCGGATACCGCTCATCTTGATCAGCTCTAACCCAGACGCTTTCCGGTTATCATCCCTACGAACATCATGTCCACCCCTGGTCGCCTTAGCTGCAGGGCTAGGCTCTCAAGGAAGCTCTCCTTGCACATCGCCATTTACGATTACAGAATAACCCGCAATAATCCCACCGGAAGCTGTCACCTGGCCATGCTTCGCGCCCTTGCCGGCGAGCACGACTTTACCGTCTTCGCCGTGGAGTTCGAAAATCCCTGTCCGGAAAAGATCCGCTTTGTCCGCGTGCCTTCGCCCATGCGCCCCCTGGCGCTCCTCTTTGTCGTTTATCATTTCATGGCGCCGCTCTGTTACTTGCTCTACCGGCTCCGCGGCGGCCCCAAGCCTGATCTGGTCCAGGCGCTCGAGAGCAACCTCTCCTTCGGCGACATTCTGTACTCTCACTTTTGCCACGGCATGTACCTCAAGCATCATTGGAGCAAGTCGGGCGCCAGGGGCCTGCGGGGCTGGTTCCGCTGGATCGATCATCAACTTCACGCCTGGATGGAAAACTTCACCTATCCGAGAGCCAAGCAGGTCGTGGTGCCATCCCAAGGCTTGGCCAGGGAGCTGAAGGCCGAGTTCCCCTATATCGAGGACAAGCTGACCGTCCTGCCCAATCCCATCAATCTGGCACGGTTGCAAAAGCCGGCCGAGTTCGATCGCCAGGCATTTCGTCACAGCCTGGGTATCGATGACCAGGATCTGGTGGGCCTGTTTGTCGCTCTGGGACAGTTTGAGCGCAAGGGATTGCCTCTTCTGATGCAGGCACTGGCCACCGCGGCATGGAGCGGGTCAAACTGATCGTCGTAGGCGGCGAACCCGATCTGATCGCGCGATATCGCGAGCAGGCGGCGAAGCTTCAGCTTGGTAACCGGGTCAAATTCGTTGGCATGCAGTCCGATGTCCGGCCCTACCTCTGGAGCTCCGACGTTTTCGTCTTCCCGTCCTTATACGAAACGTTTTCTTTGGTCACTTACGAGGCGGCGGCCGCCGGGCTTCCCATTGTGGTTTCCCAGCTCTACGGTGTAGAAGATCTGCTGGTGGACGGAGACAACGGGTTCCTGATTGAGACCAGTGCTGCCGGGGTCAGAGAGGGGCTGCAGCGCATTCTGAGCCTCAGCGTGGCCGAGCGGCACGTCATGGGACAACGAGCCCGGCTGGCGGCTTCCGCCTGCTCCGAGGAGCATTTCGTGGACGCGTGGCGGGCCTTCTATCTCCGCCTGACCCCTCAGAGGAATTGAAGCGTGCCCAAATCATCTGAAAGTATGTACCGGAGGCCAATTACGGCATGGCAGTTGAAGTGGAAGTGAGCAAGCTCACCCCCATCGCACTGAGGAGCTCTCCCGACGGAAACCCTTCGTCTCCGTGCTGATCACCTGCTTCAACTATGGGGCCTACGTGGGCCAGGCCATCGACAGCGCGCTCGCAGCAGACCTACCCCCCGGCGGAAATCATCGTCAGCGACGATGCCTCGCAAGACAACTCCTGCGAGGTGGTTGAATCGTACATCAGCCGCGGCCTGGGCATACGGCTGCTGCGCAATCCTCACGGTGGCATGGCGGCTAACCTCAACGCCGCCTATCGCAACTGTTCTGGAGACATGATCTGCCTGCTCGATGCGGACGACACCTTCCTGCCCGGTAAAATCGAAGCCGTGGTGAACGCATTTCGGGCCCATCCGCAGGCTGGCTTTGCCATCCATCGCGCCAGCCTGGTGGACAATCAGGGGCGGGCGCGCGGCATCTATCCTTTGTTGAGCGCCCTTCCCTCGGGAGACTGCACCCAGACCACCTACGACAACTGCCGGGATATTGATGGGCTTGCCGCCCACCACCAATCTCGCCCTTCGCCGCGAAGTTGCTGACCGCATCTTTCCCATTCCCGTGGAATACACTGGCTATGCGGAGCAGATGATTCATCGCCTGGCTCCGCTGATGACGGAACTGTGTGCCGTCGAGCTTGCCGCTTAGCGCATTGGCGATTGCACGGCCAGAACGACCAGAACTCCACCCACATCACCTCGCGCCGCCTGGAGCGGGAGCTGAAGATCATGGACTCGCTCTGGCTGGAGCAGAAGCATTACCTGGAGAGCGTCGATGCATCGCTTGCGCGGTCCTTTCCGCCGATCAACCGCAATCCGCTTTATCTCAAGATGAGCTACATCCGGCATCGGATGAACAACGATCCAGCCATGCATGCAGGCCTACAGCGATCTGTGCCGCTACGGCCTGCGGGCGAATTCCAAGATGGATCGGTTTTGGCGATACTCCAATCGTCTTCCCCGGTCCGCTCTTCCAGCGAGCCGTCGACCTGCTTGCTAACCCAGAGTGTGTGGAAGCAGATGGTCACCCGCGCCGTCCGCGGCAAGCAAACGGTTTAATTCGGATGAAGATTCTCTCCGTGCACAATTCGTACCAGACGCCCGGCGGCGAGGACCAGGTCTTTGCCCAGGAGGCCGATCTGCTGCGCTGCGCACGGGCACCAGGTGCTTCTGTACCACACCAGCAACGACCAGGTGAAGGGCAAGAACCCACTGGTTTTGCTTGGCAATACCATTTGGAACACAGCAGATCCACAGCGAGCTGCTCGCCCTGATGCAGCGGGAAAGACCGGACATCGTTCACGTCCACAATACTTTCCCGGTCATCTCTCCCGCCGTCTACTATGCGGCCAATGAAGCAGCGATTCCGGTGGTACAAACCCTGCACAATTACCGCATGCTCTGTCCCGCGGCGTACTCTTATTCCGCGATGGACATGTATGTGAAGACTGTGTAGGCAAGCGCGATTCCCTGGCCGGGGGTGGTGCATGGCTGTTATCGCGGCAGCAGGCTGGCTACCGCCGCCGGGGCCGCTATGCTCGCCACCCATAACTATAAGCAGACCTGGAGCAAGACAGTCTCTGCCTATATTGCCCTCACCGATTTCGCTCGCGACAAATTTATCCAGGCTGGCTTTCCGGCGGAGAAAATCTTCGTCAAGCCTAATTACCTGCAAACGCCGATCCCGGGCCGGCGAGGGCAAGGGAAACTACGCGCTTGTTCGTGGGACGATTGACGCCGGAAAAAGGCATTGGCACACTGCTGGAAGCGTGGCGGCAAATCGGCGACGAGCTTCCTCTGCAAATTGCCGGCGACGGTCCAATGGCCCCGGAAGTCGAGAAGACCACGCCGCGAAACCGAAGGCGTGACTTGGTTAAAGTGGCTGCCGCGCGCAGGAAATCCTGCAGAGGATGAAAGATGCGTCGGTGCTGATCTTGCCGTCGACCTGGTATGAAGGCTTTCCCATGATCATTGCCGAAGCCTTCGCCGTGGGCCTGCCGGTGATTGCCAGCAACCTGGGAAGCATGTCGTCGATCGTCGATCATCAGCGTACCGGCCTCCATTTTGAGCCCGGCAGCGCCAGCGGCCTGGTGGACGCCGTGCGCTGGTTCGCCGGCCACCCTGGTGAAGCTGTCATTGATGCGGGCCCAGGCGCGTTTGGAGTATGAGACGAAATACACCGCGGAGCGGAACTACGCCCAGATGATGGACATCTATGAGTTCGGTGCTCCACCACGAGTGTCGGTAGAGAGACTGGTCTTCCCCGTCCGGTGTGCCAAGTCTATCTAGATGGGTCTGATTGAATTTACTTGTGCGGTGCTGTTCACGTCTGCTCTTCGCCGGGCTGCATCGGTGCGCTGACCGGACTGGGCGGTGGCGTAGTCATCGTCCCCGTGCTCGCTCTGCTCTTCCACGTTGATCTTCGTTACGCCATTGGTGCTTCTCTCATTTCTGTGATCGCCACTTCTTCCGGCGCTGCTGTGTCTTACGTCCGGGAAGGCTTTTCCAACGTGCGGATCGGAATGTTTCTTGAGGTGGCCACCACCTGGGCGCCCTGGGAGGCGCCTACCTCGCCAGCCCGCGTTTCAACCCGCGCCATCGGCATTATCTTCGGCATTACCCTGCTTTACTCCGCCTGGAGTTCCTTCCGCCGGCCGCACGATGACGCATCCCACCCGCCCAATGCCTTGGCCGAAAAGCTGCGGCTGAGTGGAGATTACCCCTACAAAAACGGCCGCAAGGCCTACGTCGCGCAGAACGTTCCCGCAGGGTTCGCCATCATGTTGATTGCGGGACTTCTCTCCGGCCTGCTCGGCATCGGCTCCGGAGCAGTCAAGGTTCTGGCCATGGACCACGCGATGAAGCTTCCCTTCAAAGTATCCACAACCACCAGCAATTTCATGATTGGCGTAACAGCCGCGGCAAGCGCGGGGATCTATCTGGGCCGAGGCTATATCGCGCCCGGGTTAGCCGCGCCCGTGATGTTGGGAGTCTTGGCGGGCTCGCTGCGTAGGGGCGCGCTTGCTGGTGAGGATCCGCGTACCGATCCTCCGCGTGATATTCGTTATCGTCATTGTTGTGCTTGGGCTGGAGATGATCTACAGCGGAGCGACGGGAAGGTTGTGATCTGATGGCATCCGAAGCTGATCTGAAAATGGAAATCGCCATCAGCCGGATGCTCCGTGCTGGTGTAAGCGTCGCTGCGTTCGTGGTGTTGATTGGAGGGATTCTGTATCTATGGCGGGCACATGGAGTGAGGACTGACTATCTCCATTTTCATGGCGTTCCCAGTCCCGCCGACCGGTTCGGTCCCGGTCTTCGAAGGCATTCGCCACGGCGACAGTCGCAGCATCATTCACCTGGGCATTCTGCTTCTGATCGCGACCCCGATCCTGCGCGTTGCCTATTGCGTCTATAGTTTTGCCGCCCAGAAAGACAAGCTCTACGTCGTAGTCAGCGGCATCGTTCTAACCGTCTTGCTCTACAGCTTCTTTCGCCCCTAGAGCACTTTCCCCGACAGAAGGCTATGTCGCAGCGGAGTAGGAGGGAATCGACGGGTGCCGCACGTTCGCCCAGAAGCGTACGTGGGCGAGCGAAAATGATGGGCGAAGCCCAACGATCGCTTTGCGGCTGAACAGGTTGGAAAACTCTCTGAAAAGTGCGCGGGCCAAACCCTTGCACTCCTGGAAGGCGAAGTGCCCAGCACCTTTGACATCGGGATCCTCTGGCATGGCCGACGAGCCGTCCTAAAGGTCCTAACCTCAGCACTGCGACAAGGCAATACGCATCGATAAGCTCTTGATGTTTAACCCATGCGTATAGGTCTTCACTAGCGACCTGCGCACAAAGGGCAGGCGCATGGCCCGGAACCCGCGGTCAGGGTTCGCATAAAAAGCCGCCGCTGCCCGAAAGAAAACCGCAACGTCTGGCGGTACCCAGCAAGACAGCCGGCAGCAAAGCTCTCGCCGCGTGACCTTCGGCCCGCGTCTCGGCCAGAGGATCGCGCTAGCGGCCGCCTGTCCACTCAGCAGCGCCCCGTAGATTCCTTCCCCGTCAGGGGATCGACAAACCCACCCGCATCTCCCACCAGCAAAACACAAGATCCCGCAATTCCGGCTGAACAAATCCCCCGCTCTCGAACCCGCCTGCCCCGATACCCAGATACTGCCCCGTAACATCATCCACCCTATCTATCCCCAAACTGTGCTTGACGTAGCTCAGAAGCCCGTTCCGCGTCAGTCCGGCATGGCGACGATGGTGATACACTCCCACATTGAGATGGTCTCCCTTGGGAAAAATCCATCGCGTACCCGTTGCGAACAGACGCAAAATCAAACGTTAGATCCATGGCCTTCTTCGGCACCGCTGTTTGTACCTCCAGCGCAAAGCCCTGAGAAAACCAGGAGCCCTGTGCGCACAGGCGCCTTACCTGGCCGCTGGCCCCATCGGCGCCAACCAGAAAGCGCGTTCGATAAGTTTCCCCATCGGTAAGCAGATGAACTTCTCCTCCGGAACGCACAATTTGTCGCAGGGGAGCAATCTTCTTGAAGCAGGCCCCGGCCGCAATCGTCTTGCCCAGGCAATATTCATCGAGCTCGGCCCGCACCGTCATCACGCAGATAGGCTCGCGGCTTTTCAGCACCGGCGCGGATGACGTGGATCCGGCTTCACCCTCTAGCCGGACGCGGCGAACCACCTCCCGTACAACCGGGTCAATGGAATACCGAAGCGCTTTAACGGCCTTGATGGTCAGACCGCCCGCACAGGCCTTCAGCCGCGGAAAGTCACTCTTGTCGACCAGCAGTACAGATTGACCAGCAGCCGCAAGATCATAGGCGGCCGCGCATCCCGAAGGTCCCGCTCCCACCACAATCGCGTCCCAAAGCTGACCCCCGGCATCCATGGTCACGTAGGATTGGTCAGCCACTCATCCGAGTGCTTTTCCAAAGCGATGCGCACCAGTTGGCTGCGCGTACGCACTCCGGTCTTCTCGAAAAGCTGCTGCAGCACGGCCTTGACCGAGCTCTCGGAGATAGCCAGCCGGGCGCCGATTTCCTTGTTTGTCAGCCCTTCAAACACTCCCTTGAGCACTGCCTGCTCGCGCTGTGTCAAGCCTTGCGTTCGACGGGGAGCGGTAGCATTCCCCGTGGCCGCGGCAATGATAGAACGGGTCACCGCGGGGTCGAGCCAAACCTCGCCACCTACTACCTTCCGGATGGCCTCGACCAACCGGCTCGGCGGACTATGTTTCAGAAATACTCCTGACGAACCATTCTCCAGCGCGCGCAGCATGACAGCATCGCTCATGCCCGCGGTCACCATCAAAATCCGCCCGGTGAAACCGGCGCTTCGCGCCCGATCGAGAAACAGTGTGCCCTGCTCATGGCCAAGATCGTAATCCAGCAAAACCACGTCGATATCTTTCAGTCGATCGAGCGCCAGCGCCTCGCTTGCCGAAGCGCAGGTGCCCACGATCTGAAGATCAGACTCGGTCTGAAGAAGCCGGCTGAGGCTCTCCCGGAACAGGCTGTGATCGTCGATCAGCAATATCTGAATTTCGCTGCTCATAGTTTTCATTCTTGCTCTCTCGCAGAGCGGGGGACAACTCGACTATGAAAGTCGATCCCCCGGTCTCCGGTTCGTAGTGCAGATCGCCTTTAAAACTGCGCATGAAGGCGCGCGACAAATAAAGACCGAGCCCGGTCGACTGGGCGTCCAACTGGAACGGGTGAAACAGTCGCTCCGGGTGCGCAACCCCGCCTCCCGTATCGCGAAAACGAATTGCGACTCCCAATCCTCCTCGCCTGGCTGTCACGGTTAGCTCCTTCTCGTCCCGTACCGCCATGGCGCGCTCGCTATTCTTGGTTAAGTTGAGGAAGACCTGCATCAGGCTCTGGCGGTCGGCCCATACGGCAGGTAGATCCTCCTCGATCTCCCACCGGCTGGCAATACCCGCATCCCGCAGGGACGAATCGATGACGATCCGCAACTCGTCGATCAAAGGAGCCACGTCTACACCAGCCGCCTGGCTGGATGTTTGCCGCAGGTCCATCGCGGCAATGCGTTCCAGCGCCAGAACCAGCGTGCCTAGCGCCTCAAAGTCTTTATTTTCTGTTAGTTTGCCGCTCCGGGAGAGGTTTTCATGGACCAGAGCTATGGCTCCGCACACATTGCGAACTTCATGGGAGACAGCGGCCATCATGATGCGCGAACTGGCCAGCATCTGGTGAAAACTAGATTCCTCATGCGTTCTTAAATCCTCCGATGTATCCAGCACCATGGCTGCCAATCGGGGGCCGGCGCTGGTGACGTAGGTGGAGAACCAAACGTCGGCTTGGAAGACCTCACCGTCCGCCCTGCGTCCGCGGCACTGCATTGCGGTGCGGAAAACCTGGCGGTTGCTGTCCCAGGCGGGCACATTGACCAGGGACGGCAGATAAGACCGGATGGATCGTCCAGGAAGCGTGCCTGGTTCAAGCCCAAAAAGGCGGTTTGCTGCATCATTCGCGAGCAGTACGCAGCCGTCGGAACTGGTGGTGATAATGGCTGCCGGGCTGCTATCCACCAGCACCTTCAGTTGTTCCTCCGCGTCCCGGCGCGCGGTCATCTCGCCTTCGATCTGCCGCATATGCCGTGCGGAAAGCTTACGGCTACGCGTTATCTCGTGCATGAACAGACCCATGCAGAAAAAAGCGGCAAAGTAGAGGAGATCCCGCGGCAGGCCGGTATTGGGTCCCCAGGAAAATGCGTCGTAAGCCTCTGCCAACCAGGCACACACGGCTGCCACCGCGCCGATCTCCCAACGGCTGAGAGAGGCGCCGACCACCAGCATCGGAGCAAGATAAAAAAAGCCAAGCGGGATCTCGGCATTGGTATGCGCATCAATCGCCGCAATCAGCCCAATCATCAGCGCGGCGATCAGCACCGACGTCCGGCGCGTTCCCCACACGAACATCGAAAAAAATGACATTCCGGCGCTTTCCTGCGGTGGTCTGCTTTCCGTCCTCATTCTACCGGCCTGGATGGGCGTTGGCTCTCAACCCATGCCTTGCTCGACGGCAGCTTGGACCAGGAAATCTATCCCGGTTACCATTGAGGTATACGCAGATGTTCGTACTTAATGAATTCCTTACGAATGTTTATATGGCATTTGCAACGAAACAGGTAGTCTCTAGATCGAAAGATACTAAGAACTGGCCGAACGTGGCCGCTGGCCTCAAGTAACATCGAATCTGATGCTTCCGAATGCCCACCCAACGCGTAATTGACGGGCAGGGGGCTTGGCCGGGCGTGCTAGGTCGATTGACTTTGGGACCCAATCGTCATGACAGGGTAGGTCTGGCGGTTAGCAACGCGAGGCTTCGCTGAATGGTGTGTGGCCCGATCCTGTCCTCCAACTAACTATGCACTGCTTCGTCCAATTGCTCTACACAACATGCGAACAAATCCATCCTGTAGTGGGAATCGCCCCGGGAGTTACTTAGAAATCTGCATTGGGTCGTGAGGTCTATTCATGAAGCAAACGGTGGTCATCGCGGCGGCTCTCAGTCTGGGTGTGTTGACTGGTTGCAGCGGCGAGAAGCGCGATCAGGCAGCGCAGGCGCCGCCTGCCGTGCAGGTGGAGAACGAAGGTGGTGTCAGCCTCATCACCGTCGATCGCCCCAGCCGCTTTCCCATCGTCGCTGCCACGGATTATTCTGCGGCCTCTACCCTCAAGGTCACCGGGACGGTCAATCCCGATATTTCCCGTCAGATCCCGGTCATCTCCATAGCCTCCGGGCGAGTGGTAGCGATCCACACGCAGATCGGTGCTTACGTCACCAAGGGCCAGTTGTTAATGGAGGTCCAGAGCACGGATATCTCCAACGCCTTCGATCAGTACCTCAAGGCGGTCAACGACGAAAGATTGGCGCGAACGCAGGACGAGCGAGCCAAAATCCTCTACGAGAAGGGTGCAATCGCCAAGAGCCAACTGGAAATCGCTGATGACGGCGAGCAGGACGCGAAGACCGACCTGACGGCAGCCGAGCAGCTGTTGACCGTTCTCGGTGTCGACAAGGATCATCCCTCACTCACCGCCAAGGTGTATTCACCGGCAACCGGCGTCGTCATCTCGCAAAACGTCACCAACGCCGCTGCAGCCGGCGTTACCTTCGCGGGATCGGCTACGGCCTTCACCATTGCCGACCTCTCCCAGGTCTGGATCATCTGTGATGTCTATGAGAATGACCTGCCCATGGTCCATCTTGGGCAGACCGCCGACATTCGCCTGAACGCCTATCCCGACCGCGTCATCACCGGCACCATCGGCGAGATTGACGCCGTTCTTGACCCTTCGATTCGCACCGCGAAAGTGCGCATTCAGGTCCCAAATCCCGACCGGCTGATGCGTATCGGCATGTTCGCCACCGCAACTTTCCACGGGCGCAGGCCGGAGCAGCATGCAGCCGTGCCCGCCTCTGCCATCCTCCACCTGCACGATCGGGACTGGGTTTATGTGCCGGCAGGAGAAGGGAAGTTCCGGCGAGTAGGCGTGGTCGGCGGCGACATGATCGACGGCGGAAGACAGGAGATAAAATCCGGCCTCACTGTTGGCCAACAGGTGGTGACGAACGCCCTCGAGCTGCAGAATTCGGTGGAGCAGTAGATGATCCGGGGTCTGGTTGATTTTGCACTGAATAACCGGTACATGATCCTGGCGGCTGCCGTTTTGCTGTTCATCTGGGGAGCCATCTCCTTCCACAACCTACCGGTCGAAGCCTACCCCGACGTCGCCAACAATTACGTCGAGGTCATCACGCAATGGCCCGGCCGCGCAGCGGAAGAAATTGAGCAGCAGGTCACCATACCGATTGAAATCCAGATGGCCGGCATTCCGCACATGCAGCACCTGCGGTCCTTTACACTGGCCGGTCTTTCCGACGTCAAGATGATCTTTGACGACGACTCGGTCAATGACTGGAATCGCGAAAAGGTTCTCGAACGCCTTTCGCAAGTTACGCTGCCTGCCGGACTGACCCCCGTGATGGGCACTGACTGGAGTCCGGTCGGGCAGATTTACTGGTATACCCTGCACAGTACCAATCCCGCCTACGACAACATGGAGCTGAAATCCATCCAGGACTGGTCGATGGAGAAGCAGTTCAAGTCCGTCCCCGGCGTCGTCGATGTGGCAAGCTTCGGCGGCATGACGCGCGAATACCAGGTGCGCGTCGATCCGGCCAGACTCATCGCCTATGGTCTGAGCATCGGTCAGGTCGAACAGCAACTGGCCAACAACAACACCAACGCCGGCGGCAGCTTTATCGAGCAGGGGCAGCAGCAGGTGAATGTTCGTGAAGTCGGGCTCTACCGTAACGTCCACGACATTGAAGAGACCCAGCTCAAGACTTCCAACGGAACCGCCCTGAAGGTCAGGGATATTGCCACGGTCCAGCAGGGGCCGAAGATCCGCCTGGGCCAGATCGGCAAGGCCATTCGTCTGAAGGATAACAAGGTCATCGACGACGACGACGTGGTCGAAGGTATCGTCCTGCTACAAAAGGGCGACGACTCCGATTCCACCCTGGTGGGTATTCACCAGAAGGTCAACGAGCTCAATACGCAGATCCTGCCGCCGGGAGTGAAGGTCGTCCCCTTCCTGGATCGCAGCGATTTGTTGCATTACACCACCCACACGGTTCTGCACAATCTGAGTGAGGGAATCATCCTGGTGGTGATCATCCTTTTTCTCTTCCTGGGCAATGTTCGCGGCGCTCTGATTGTTTCGCTCACCATTCCCTTCGCGCTGCTGTTTGCTTCCATTTGCCTGGATTTGCGTCATATCCCGGCCAACCTGTTGTCGCTCGGAGCGCTTGACTTTGGCATGGTGGTGGATGGCGCCGTGGTCATGGTGGAGAACATTGTCCGCCATCTTGGCCGCCGCCGAGCCGATAGCACCAGCCCCATGGAGCAGATTCGCGAGGCCGCCCATGAAGTCCAGCGCCCCGTCTTTTACGCCATCGGTATTATCGTTACCGCCTACCTGCCCATCTTCACTCTCCAGGCAGTCGAGGGTCGATTGTTCAAGCCTATGGCTTGGACGGTAGCATTTGCTCTGCTCGGTGCGTTGATCTTTTCCATGCTGATTGCGCCGGTGCTCTCGAGTTTCCTCTTCTGGAAAGGCGCTCGCGAGTGGCACAACCCGGTGATGAGTTGGATCACTGAACGCTATCGCCATGCCGCCACCTGGGCCATCGAACACCGCACCGTCACCGTCGGCATCGCCGTATGTGCGTTGCTTCTCGCCGGCTTTCTTGGGTTGAGCGGCGTGATCGGTTCCGAATTTCTGCCCCATCTGGACGAAGGCGCCATCTGGGTTCGAGGTACGCTTGCCCCCAGCACCGGCCCTACGGCGGGCGTCAATACGATGAATAGGGCGCGTGTCGTTCTCGCCGCATTCCCGGAAGTGACCAAGGTCGTTTCGCAGGTAGGGCGTCCCGACGACGGCACCGATAGCACGGGTTTTTTCAACACTGAGTATTTTGTCGATCTGCTCCCCAAGGAGAAATGGCGTCCCGCCTTTCACAAAAACAAAGAGGAACTGATCGCCGCCATGGATCGTGAGCTCGAAAAAATGCCCGGGGTGATCTGGAACTTTTCTCAGCCTATCTCCGACAACGTCGAAGAGGCGGTGAGCGGTGTCAAAGGCGAATTGGCGGTCAAGATCTACGGTGATGATCTGAAGTTGTTAGAACAGAAGGCCGACCAGATTGTCGGCATCATGGGCGGTGTCCACGGCGTACAGGATCTTGGCGTGTTCCGCGTGATCGGCCAGCCTAACCTCAACTACGTCGTCGACCGGGCAGCCGCGGCTCGTTTCGGCATCAACGTCAGCGATGTGCAGGATGCCATTCAAACCTCCGTCGGCGGGGGCGCCGTCAGCCAGGTGTTGCAAGGCGAAGCGCGTTATGACCTGGTGGTCCGGTACCAGAAGCCCTACCGCGACACCAGGGAGGCAATCGAAGATATCCGCCTCCTTTCCCCCTCCGGCGAACGAGTCTCTCTGGCCCAGTTGACCCAGGTCAAAGTGGAAGATGGAGCAGAGGAGATCTACCGCGAACAGAACCAGCGCTATGTCGCCATCAAGTACAGCGTCCGTGGCCGCGATCTAGGCAGCACGGTGGAAGAATCCATCGCCAAGGTCAACAAGGAAGTCAAACTCCCACCCGGCTACCACCTAGACTGGGCGGGCGAATATCAGAGTCAAAAACGAGCCAACAAGCGTCTGATGCTGGTTTTACCCATCACCATTACGCTCATCTTCATCATCCTTTACACCATGTTCCGCTCCGGCAAGTGGGCGATGCTCATTATGTGCAACGTCATCATGGCGCCGGTGGGCGGATTGCTGGCGCTGCTCTTCACCCACACCAATTTCAGCGTTTCCTCTGGTGTGGGTTTTCTCGCCCTTTTCGGCGTTTCCGTGCAGACCGGCGTCATCATGCTCGAGTACATCAATCAGTTGCGTGTGCGCGGCCATTCCATAGAAGAGTCTGCGGTGGAAGGCGCAGTGCTCAGGCTTCGTCCAATCATGATGACGATGTTGGTTGCCACGCTGGGGCTTTTGCCGGCGGCCACCTCGCATGGCATCGGCTCCGATTCGCAGCGCCCCTTTGCCATCGTCATTGTGGGTGGTTTGGTCAGTGCGTTGGTGATCAGCGTCTTTCTGCTACCAACACTGTACGTGTGGATCGCGGGCGAGCACGATGTGCTGCCAACGCCGGAAACGGAGTTTGAGAATTGAGCGCCCGCCGTCGCATCGTGATAGCGCTGTTGCCCTGTTTGGCGTTCCTTCAGACGGGCTATGCCCAGGCTCCACCTCCCACGCCAGTCACCATGCAGCAGGCGGTGGAGCAGACGCTCGCGCACAATCCCGTCCTGCTGGCATCGCAACAAAACCTACTCTCCATGAAGGGCCAGGAGGTGGAGGCAGGGCTGCGTGCCAATCCAAACTTTGGTTTTGTTGGAACGGATGTGTCTCTGTCCGCCACGAACCCGGCAGCTCCCTACGGCTATGCCGCCCAGGTTTCCCGCCTCTTTGAGCGGGGTCAGAAGCGGCGCTGGCGCCTGGATAGCGCGCGAGCGACCACCGCCCAAACCGAGGCTCAATATCGCGATCAAATTAGGCAGACTACTCTGTTGGCCAAACAAAGCTTCACCAACTTGGTCCTGGCAAAAGCGACCCTAAAACTGGCGCAAGACAATCTGAGAAGATTACCGCCACGTCCTGCAGATCAACCATGACCGTTACGATGCGGGGGACATTGGCAAGCTCGATTACGAGCGCCTCGATTTGCAACTAGCGCAGTTCGAGTCGGATGAGTCGAGTGCGGAAATGAACCTGGTCCAGGCCAGCGACCAGCTGCAGACCTTGATGGGCATCGTCCAACCGAGCCGCAGTTTCGACGTCGTGGGAGACATCGTTCCACCACCGGTCGCAACCACCCTGACTGATTTGGAGCAGAAGGCGCTGGCGGCGAGGCCCGACTATCAGGCCGCCCAAGCGGCGGTGCGCATTGCCGACGCCAATGTAAAGCTGGCCTATGCCAACGGTACGACGGATCCTACGCTCGAGGGCGAATACGACCGCGCTGGAACCTATAATTCCGCCGGCTTCAGTGTGAATATTCCGCTGCGCATTTTCGATCGCAACCAGGGCAACAAAGACACCACGAAATATCTGGCCCAGGCCAACCGCTTTAGCCAGGTCGCAGCGCAAAACCAGGTCTATTCCGACGTGGACCAAGCCTGGATCGGATACACAATGTCCAAGGTGCTTTCCGATCGCTACAACGGTCACTATCTAGCGGAAGCCAAAGACGTCTTATCGATCGCGCAATTTGCCTACGAGCATGGCGGCTTAGCCCTGCTCGACTACCTGAACGCACTCCAGGATGACCGGACAACCAGCCTGAACGCCCTAAACTCCTACGCCCAAACCTGGCTGGCCATCCATCAGCTGAGCTTCGCCAGCGCAACCGACGTCCCCTAGTTTCTAAGGCTCTTCCTTACCAAAGTACGAATATTGAAAATGAAGTGTCATCCCGACCGGAGCGTAGCGCTGTGGAGGGACCTGCTGGTCTGTCATCCACTAACCGCTCTTCACTGGAAGCGCCCCTCTCCCCTTTGTCATCCCGACCGGAGCGTACCCGGATTTCCTGCCACGCTGCGCTGGACCACGCTGCGTGTGCGCCTTTCTGTAAGGGAAAGGCGCATGAAGTGCATCAACGCCACCAAGTTCCACAGGAATTCCGGGGGAGCGTAGCGGAGGGATCTGCGTTTTTCACCCACCACTTAAATCTCGAAGGAAAGCAAATTACACACTCTTAGCTTCCAGCTCAGCCCACCTCGCGTACAGTTCATCGAGAGCGCTCTGCGCCCGCTCCATAGCCACCAGAGCAGCCTGGAGCCGCACCGCATCCGTGGCCACCGCAGGATCTTCAACCACTTCACGTTCTCTGGCGACCTCCTCTTCCGCCGCCATGACTCGATCTTCAATCCCCGCAAATTCACGCGCTTCGAGGTAAGACAACTTCTTCTTTCCCCCCGCATTTCTCTTCTCCTGCGGGGAAGTCGGCTTGATCTCGTCCACCGGCTGACGCTGCCAAGCGTCCCACTGTGAGTAGTCGGCGAACCGCTCCACCTCGCCCCGCCCATCCAGCCCGAGGACGCTGGTGCAGACCCGGTCCAGCATGTAGCGATCGTGCGTCACCAGCACCAGGACTCCGCGGAACTCCAGCAGGCTTTCCTCCAGGATTTCGAGGGTCGCGATATCAAGATCGTTCGTGGGTTCATCCAGCAGCAGCAGATCAGCCGGTTCCAGCATCAGCCTGGCAATCAGTACGCGAGCCCGCTCGCCCCCCGACAATCGTCCAACCGGTTGATTGAGCTGGTCTCCGGTGAACAAAAATCGTGCCGCCCAGGAAGCCACATGGATGACCCGATCCTGATAAATCACCGAATCGCTATCCGGAGCCAGGGCGCGCCGCAGCGTGACGTCTGGTTCCAGAATGCGATTCTGGTCGAAGTAAACCGTGCGGAGCGCCGTCGCTCGTTTGATCGAACCTTCCGTCGGTTCGATCTCGCCCCGCAGAAGCCGCAGCAGCGTGGTCTTGCCGCTGCCATTCGGGCCGACCAGCCCAATCCGTGTTCCCGCGGTCAAAACAAAATCGAGACCTGAGAACAGCGTGCGCCCACCGAAGCCATACTGCAGGTTTTCCAATTCCACCAGCCGCTTTGTCTGTCGGTCCGTGGCCGAAAATTCAATGGAAGCCGTCGCCGTCCGATTCCGTCCCGAAACTTCCGCCAGCTCGCCGATCAGTTCGTGAGCCCGATCGATCCTTGCTTTCGACTTGGTCGTGCGTGCTTTCGGTCCGCGTCGCAACCACTCAATTTCCGTGCGTACGCGGTTACTCAAGGCATCCTGCCGCTTGGCCTGGGCCTCGAGAAAAGCCTCTTTCTTCAGTAGGAACGCGCTGTAGTTTCCGCTCACCCGCAGCAGTCCATCAGGATAGGCGCGGTTCAGCTCCACCGTTTCCGTGCACACGTTTTCCAGGAAGTAACGGTCGTGGCTGACCACGATGCATGCGAACGATGAGTTATTCAGCAGTCCTTCCAGCCACTCGATCCCGCTCAGATCCAGATGATTGGTTGGCTCGTCCAGCAGCAGGACATCGGGGGCCTGGACCAGCGCCTCGGCAATCGCCAATCGCTTGCGCCAGCCGCCGGAAAGGCGGGATGCATCGGCAGAGAAATCCTCGAACCCAGTCCGTCCCAGGGTTTCTCCGATGCGTCCTTCCCACTCCGTGGACGGCGCTGCGATGCGTTTGAGCGATGCTTCGAGTACAGCGCGCACCGTGGTCCCGGGCGCAAATTCCGACTGTTGTGCAACGTAGCTTAGCCGCGTGCGCTTGCGCGCGATCACCTCACCGCTGTCAGGCTCGATCTCGCCAGCCAGGATGCCAAGCAGCGTCGACTTGCCCGAGCCATTGGGCCCGATCAGACCAATCCGTGCGCGCTCTTCAACCGTGAAGGAGACGTCGCGCAAAAGCGGGTCGGCCCCGAACGATTTCGAGACTCCCTGAGCATTAAGAATAGGAGGCAAATTTGTCCTTCCGGACTATCCAAACACAACGAAACCTAAATAAGGATTCGCAAATTCATCCTTCCGGACTTTCGACACACCAGCGGAAAGGGGTGCCCCATATCTCGCGTTTTTCGCGAGATGTGGGATACCACAGCCCTAAACCCGCCAACTTCCGGTCGTCAAACGAAACCCAAGTCAACAGGAGCTACCGTCGAGCCGCAGCAGTAGCGGTCATGTACTCCTCATAAGGACCCTTGAAATCATCGATCGAACCCTGATCGAAGTGCCAGATCCGTGTAGCCACCTCGTCGATCAGATCGTGGTCGTGCGTCACCAGCAGCACGGTACCTTCATACCGCTGGATGGCGACATTGAGTGCATTGATCGCCTCCAGATCCAAGTGGTTCGTCGGTTCGTCGAGAATCAGGATGTTCGGCTTCTGCAACATCAACCGGCAAAAAATCAGGCGAGCCGCCTCTCCACCGGAGAGTGCCTCGGTCTTCTTCAACCCCTCTTCGCCACTGAACAGCATCTGCCCCAGCAGCCCGCGGATATCTTCCTTCGTCACCCGGGGATCGAATTGGTGCAGCCAATCCGACACCGTCATCCCTTTTTCGATGGAACCCGTGTGATCCTGAGGGAAGTAGCCGATCTGCGCCTCATGACCCCACTTGACCGTTCCCCCGTCAAGGGTGAAATCGGCATCCGCTTGATCCATTTTCGTCAGCAGCGATTTCAGCAGCGTCGTCTTGCCCAGACCGTTGCGGCCCATCAGGCAGACCTTCTCGCCCCGCATCACCGCCGCGCCGAAATCGCGGATGACCTCCTGCTCCCCGTAGGACTTGCTCAGGTGTTCGAACTCCAGGATGTGCTTACCCGACGGCCGCAACAGATCAAACCGAATATAGGGGCGCTGGATATTGGACCGCGCCAGTTCGGTCGTTTGCAGGCGCTCCACTTCCTTCTTGCGCGACGTCACCTGGCTGGACCGGGTGCCGGCGCTGAAGCGCGCGATGAACTCATTCAGCTGCGCGATCTTCTTCTCTCGTTGCGCATTCTGCGACTCCAGCCGGGAACGGATCTGGGTCTTGGCCAGCACCATATCGTCGTATCCGCCGCTGTAGGTGATGATGGTCTCGTAATCGATATCCGCGATGTGCGTGCAAACGCTGTTCAGAAAGTGCCGGTCGTGCGAAATCGTGATCAGCGACCCTTGAAATTCCAGCAGAAAATTCTGCAGCCAGTGCACGGAGTCAAGATCGAGCGAGTTCGTAGGTTCGTCCAATAGCAGTGCCTGGGGTTTGCCGAACAGCGCCTGGGCAAGCAGCACACGCACCTTTTGGCCGCCCTGCAACTCGCTCATCTTGCGCTCATGCAGCTCATCGGGTATATCCAGGCCCTGCAACAGGATGGCGGCGTCGCTCTCGGCCGTGTAGCCATCTTCTTCGCCCACGATGCCTTCCAGTTCGCCCAGCCGCATACCATCCTCATCGGTCAGCTCGGCCTTCTCATAAATCGCATCCCGTTCCGCAAGCGCCTTCCACAGACCCTTGTTGCCCATGATGACGGTATCAATCACCCGAAACGCGTCGAACGCGTACTGGTCCTGACGCAGCACGCCGACCTTCTTTGGCCGCACCACCGTGCCCTTCTGCGCATCCAGTTCGCCCGAAAGGATCTTCATAAAAGTCGATTTACCGGCCCCATTCGGGCCCGGTCAAGCCATAACGGCGACCGGAAATGAACTGCGTCGAGACTTCCTCGAACAGCAGTTTGGACCCGTAACGCATAGTGATATCGCTGACAGAAATCATGATTCAGTCTCTTGTTTTCTTAGATTCACTTCTATTTTCGCAGATTTATCCGCGGTCGAGGACGATGCGTTAGAAGATGCGCGACAATATCTGGTTTGCCGCTAACGCCGCCACATAGGCGAGTCCCGTCATGTAGAAAAACTGTACAGCCGGCCACTTCCAGCTGTTCGTCTCCCGCCGGACCACGGCTAGGGTCGACGTGCACTGCATAGCAAAGGCGAAAAACACCACCAGGGCAATAGCGCCCCCGATCGTCATATCATGCCGCAGCGCCGCCTGCAGGCCAATGGACTGGGTCGCGGGGTCCGCACCATAGAGCGTTCCCAGGGTGCCCACGATCACTTCCCGCGCGATCACCGAGCTCAGAAGCCCGATGCCGATCTTCCAGTTGAAGCCCAGGGGGTGCAGCACCGGTTCGATCCAGTGTCCCAGTTTCCCGATCACGCTCTGGGTCAAAGGCGCCGTGGCCCCGGCGTGAAATGGCACAATGCTCAGTAGCCAAAGCACAAACGTAACCGCCAGGATTACCGTGCCGGTTTGCTTGACGAACACCGTACCCCGGTCGAGAAGCCGCAGCCCGATCGACCGCAGAGTCGGCCACCGGTATTGTGGCAATTCCAGAATAAATGGGGCAGCGCTGGCTTTCAGGATCGACGACTTCAGCAAGCGTGCGGTTCCCAGCGCGGCCAGAAAGCCAAGCAAATAAAGGCTCAACATCACTGCGGCGCGCAGGCCAAAGAAGCCGCCCAGGATCGGCCGATTGGGAATAAACGCAGCGATGATCAAGGTGTAGATAGGCAGCCGCGCTGCGCATGTCATAAACGGGGCCACCAGGATAGTTGCCAGGCGGTCACGCTTGTTCTCAATCGTCCGCGTGGCCATGATCGCCGGCACCGCGCACGCGTACGCTGACAACAATGGGATGAAGGCTTTGCCGTTCAAGCCGATGGAGCGCATCACCCGATCGGCGATTAGCGCCGCGCGCGCCAGGTAGCCGGAGTCTTCAAGCACCCCGATCACCAGGAACAGCAGCAGGATCTGGGGCAGGAAAACCAAAACCGCCTGCACCCCATTCCACAGCCCATCACGCAGCAGGATCTGCAACCAGGGCCAGGGCAGGAAGTTGACCGCCGCCGCGCCCGCCTTGGTGAAAATCTCGGTAAGCCAGTCGCTCAGCGGAAGGCCGGCGGCAAACACCACCTGGAAGACCCCGATCACCACCGCCAGAAAAATCAGCGGTCCCCAGAACTTGTGCAGCAGCACGGCATCGAGTCTGCGCGTCCAGCCGGGCGAAGCCGGCGCTTTATATTTTGTCCGCGAGCTTACCTGGGTAGCCCACTGATGGCAGGAAGCGGCCGTCTGCAGTACCGGCAATTGCATTGGCTGCAGGCGCGCTTCCGCAGGCTCAGAAAGCCTCGTCAGGAAGCGTTCGATGGCATCGAATCCCGCACCTTTGGTGGCGCTGATCAGGGCCACGGGCGCACCCAGCTCGCGAGCCAAAGCCAGGGGATCGATCTCCCCCCCGCGCGCGATCATCAGGTCTGACATGTTCAACAGCACCAGCGTCGGCAAGCCCATAGCCAGGATGGGAGCGGCCAACATGAGCTGCCGGTTCAACTGCAATGCATCAAGCACCAACAGGACTGCATCTGGGGCCGGAGTGCCGGGCATGTTGCCTTGCAGCACATCGATCGCGACCCGAGCGTCTTCCGAAGAGGACTGCAGGCTATAAATTCCCGGCAAGTCGATCAGCGTCAATTCCCGGTGGCCTATCCCGCTCATGCGGGCAGAATGCTGCTCGACCGTCACGCCCGGGATAATTGGCGACTTTTTGACGCAGACCGGTGAGCCGGTTGAAAAGCGTAGATTTGCCCGAATTCGGAGGGCCGATGAGGGCAACCGTGCTGATTTTGCCCGCAACCCTGGGCCGGGCCGATTCAACGGCAACGCCGCCTCCGGGACTGCAATGGCTCATCGCGTGGCCTCTCGCTTGGCCACGAAAACACTATGGACCGTTATGAATTGGGCTGTTTCTTTGCGCAGCGCCACTTCCGCCCCGTCCACGCAATAGACCGTCGGGTCGCCGGCGGGAGCACGGCGCAGGGCCAGCACCCGGCTCTCCGGGACAAACCCCAGATGCATGAGCTGTCCCTGAATCTCCTCAGGCAGTTCCAGCGAAGCCAAGGTCGCGCAGGATCCAATGGCGAGCTCGCTCAGCGCAGTCGATGCGAGCGTGCGTAACATAACAGTCAGGAGTCATCCTCGCATTCCGGGGGAGCCACCAAATGCGACCGATGAGGTCGCATATCTAACTATACGACCCTCGGCCCCTCCATGACAATCCCTGTTAGCCTCCAAATCAGCGGACAGCCATGACACGCTTTTTCACCATTCTGCTTCTGTGCTTTGCCGTGCCCCTGGGTTTCGGCCAAGGCCGCTATTCCGTCTCCGATGAGGATGCTGCTGGTCCGGGCACCCCGAAATTAGTCGTGTTGCGCGATGGGGTGGCCGGCATTGAGGCTGCGATTGCCCCTTCGCAGGGTGGGGAACTGAGCAGCTTCCGGGTCCAGTTCAAAGGCGAGTGGGTCGAGTTGCTTTATCACGCGCGCGACTATACGAACACCAAGGACTTTCAGGGCAAAGCTCCGGTCTTGTGGCCCGCTGTAGGGGTGCAGTTCCCGCTGGGGCAGTTCCCAAAATCAACCTGTGGTGACGGGTCTTACTCCTTTCAGGGCAAGACCTATCCCATGCCTTGCCACGGCTTTGCCAAGAGTCTCCCCTGGACGGAAGTGAGCCGGTCTGCAGACAACCAGGGCGCTCGGATCACGGTAGAGCTGCGCGATTCTGATCGCACCCGGCCCTTTTATCCGTTTGCGTTTCGAGTGGACGCTACCTTTACCGTCAGCGGTGGTCTGCTCACCATCGACTACACCGTCAAGTCAGACTCTTCGAACACCGCGCCGATGATGTTTTCCATCGGCAATCACATCGCATTCAAGGTTCCGTTTTTGCCTGGTACTGATCCTGCGGCCATGACGTTCGAATCACCCAGCAGACAACAGCTGTTACGAAATTCGCTCGGATTTGTCAACGGAGAAGCGGCGCCTCGCTCCTTCGAAACACCGGAGCGGCTCGGCGATTTCGACGCCCACGTCGCCATCCCCCTTGCCGGGTACGTTAGCGTGCCCTACGCGCTGCTGACCGATCCGCAGGGTTTGTCTCTGCGCGTAACCCAACAAGCCTCTTCGGATCTTCCCGAGCCGATCGTGCGCTTCAATGTCTACGGCGGCCCGAAGGTAGGCTATTTCTGCCCGGAACCCTGGTTTGGCTTACAGAACTCTCTCAATATTGGTAAGCCGCTGGTGCAGCTAGCGCCAGGGAATTCCTGGACCTGGCGGGTGCAGTTGAAGGCAACTGGTCTCCCGCCGGAGTCGCCGAAATCCGCCGGCGTGGAAAGGTTCGGCGGCGATTTTGGCTACATCGAGGGTCCCGTCTGGTCCAAACAAGGGTTTCTCCTCTTCAGCGATATGTTCGACTCCAGGATCATGAAGATGACGAAGGCCAATCATCCCGAGATTTACCGCGACGACACCAACGGCGCGAATGGCAACGCCATGGATGTGCAGGGGCGCCTGTACAGCTGCGAGCGTGACGGCCGACGCGTTGTGCGCATGGAGAAGGATGGACGATTGACCGTCATCGCGTCGGAGTATGAAGGGAAGCGGCTCAACGATCCGAACGATGTAGTCGTCCGCCGCGATGGGCAGGTTTATTTTAGCGATCCTTTGCCGAAAGACTCGCTGCAGCATTTCGAGCTCGACTATGCCGGGGTATACCACGTCACACCTGACGGCAAGATCTCGCTCATCGCGAAAATGCCGCGTCCCAACGGGGTGACGCTGACTCCAGACGCAAATACGCTCTATGTTGCGGATACCTTGCAGCGAAAGATCATGGCCTACGATCTCGATGCCCAGGGAAACGCCTCCCATGAGCGAGTGTTTATTTCAGATATAGATGGTGGTCCCGATGGTTTGCGGGTCGCGGCGAATGGCAATGTATACATAGCCTGCCGCGGGGTCGCCATATACACACCCGAGGGCAAATTCATCAGGATGATCGAGTTTCCCGAGATACCGGCGAACTTGACCTTCGGCGATAGCGACCTGCAAACAATCTATGTCACCGCGCGAACCTCTGTGTATCGGGCGCGCATCCCGGATAAGGGCTATCTCCTGTACGGAGACAAGAACGGCCGGTGACTTAAAAACATTTCCAAGAGAGGTCCGCTGAACCGCAGATCCCTCATCGAACCACTACCTTACCAGACGGCGCTTGTCGAGAGACCGATTTTCATGGAGATGTCGCACTACCCTTTGTCATCCCGAGCGTACCCGGATTTCCTACTTCACCGCCTGACTGGCGACCACGTATGTGGTTCTCTCTCAAGAGAACCACATGCAGTTGATCGAAGCCGCAACTCTCGACAGGAAATCAGGGGGAGCCGAGGGATCTGCGGTTCAGCGGACCTCTCCTGGAAATGTTTATCTATTTTGTTGCCGCAACCAACTCCGGCGCAAAAAGTGAGAAGGCAAAAATATCGGCGCCCGAAGCGATCGCTACATATTGCTTTCCATGCACCATATAAGTCATCGGCTGCGCATTAATCGCTTGCCCCGTATTGAAATGCCACAGAGGCTTGCCGGTCGCCTGGATCAAGCGCCACAAATTCGCCATTGATTTCGCCGGAAAAAATCACACCGCCCTCGGTTGAAAGCAATCCGCCACCCAGACTCCCGGAGCCGACACGCTCCCGGTTCCAGATCTCCTTTGCCGGTCGTAACATCGAGTGCCCGCACATAAACCTTCCAGGTGTCGTCACGCAGCAGCACGTCTCCTCCGGCACGATACTGAAAACCAGCCGGGACGAAATTTCTCGGTATTTTTGGTGGCAAATCCGCAGCCTTCCAGGGCCACAAAATAAATTCGTTTGGTCTGCGGATCATACGTCGGTGACATCCAATTCGTCGCGCCGATACGAAGATGGGCAAACCTTTGCTCCGGTCAGCGTCGGCTCTACACCAGGAACCAGAATTGGGCGCCCTTCTGCCGTAAGGCCCGTGGCCCAGTTCAATTGATGGGCAAACCGGTTGCCATGAAGGAACTGACCGGTCTCTCGATCCAGCACATAGTAAAACCCGTTGCGGTCGGCCTGAACCATCAGCTTGCGCATCTTGCCGTCGAACGGTGCATCGACCAGCACCGGAAGTTCGGCCCCATCCCAATCCATCACGTCATGCGGCGTGAACTGGAAATACCACTTCAGATTTCCCGGTATCAATATCCAGCGCGACGATGGAATCGGTGTACAGGTTATCGCCGCCCGCCCGTCTCCATTGAAGTCGGGAGAAGGGTTGCCGATACCCCAATACAGCAAGCCCAAGCTCGGGATCGTAGCTGCCCGTAAGCCAGGTGGCGCCCCCGCATGCATGCCAGGAGTCACCGGCCCAGCTGTCACTATGCGGTTCTCCCGGCTTTGGGATCGAGTCGAAGCGCCATAGATGGATCCCCGGTGTTTGCGTCGAAGGCATGCCAGAAAGCCATTGAGGCCGCGGTCGCCGTAAGATGACGCCGACCATCACTTTGCCTTTCGCCACCAACGGCGCGGCCGAGGAATGGTAACCCTCTCTCCAATCTGCGATCTTGCTTTGCCAGAGTACATTTCCATTAGAGGCGTTCAGTGCAATCAGAAGCGAGTCCGTGGTGGTGAAGTAGACCTTGTTCTCAAACGCGGCCGCACCACGGTTCGGACCCTTCACGGTCGGGCGCGTGCGGCAGAATATGCTGATAGTGCCAGATCAGCCGGCCGCTGCGACTATCGAGCGCGAAAATCTCGTTCGGCTGGGTCACATACATTACGCCATCGACCACGATGGGCACGCACTGCAATGCGCCGGCGCCGGGCACGTGATAAACCCACTTGTTGGTGAGGAGCCCACGTTCTTCAAAGTGATCTGTTTCAGTTCGCTGTGTCGCTCCGTATTGTAGCTTCCGTTGTAGGTAAGCCAGTCGGCGTCAGGCTGCTGCAGCAATTGCTTATCCGTAACCTGCGCGGAGAGCGGCGACGCCGCACCGCCCAGCAGCAGGAGAATCCATAAATTCTTGTTCAACGCCCCACCTCGCCCTCTCCTTCTCGTTTTGTGCTGGAGACTCGTAGTGACCTGTTTGGCCAGCATCGCCAACAGGTCCTGATACTCGTCGGGAGTGAGCACCTTATCGTAGTCGTGGGGCATCAGCGATACCTTGCCGTGTGTGATCTCGCGCAATTCGGTTGTGTCATACAGATGTAGCTTGTCGTGGAAATCGAGCAGCTGGACAGAAAATTCATCTTCGTTTTTGGCGATCCCTTCGACCGTTTCGCCTTTCGCTGGTAACCACCTTGATGGGCCGATAGCCGGCGAGGAATCGGGCCCTCCTGCGTGAGTGACTGGCGCAAATGCTGCAGCGTGACTTGCGCTCCAATGTTGGATAGGTCGGGCCCGATGGTTCCACCCTTTCCATTCAGCATGTGGCATTTCAGGCATCCGCCTTTGCCGGTGAACACGGCCTTGCCATGCTCCACGTTGCCGGCTACGTCAGTTTCTGACGCTGAGCCCCGCATGGCACGGATAAACACGACGATTCGCCAGATATCGTCATCCGCCAGGCTGCCGCTGAACGGTGGCATCGCTGTTCCTCCAATCCCGCCCTTGATCGTTTCGAAAATCGAGTTCTCGCTCAAGCGGAAGAATCGCCGATCGCCTACCAGGGCAGGAGCGCGTTCTCCTTCTCCGCCATCGATACCGTGGCAGGCCGTGCACGTGCGGTTGTAGAGGGTGTGCCCAGCGGATACTACATCCGGACCCGTGCCCAGCGGATTCTTACGCCGGGGGCTTGGCCGGAGGCGACCGAGGCAACCCAGATAAGAAAAACAGAAAGACCCGCGAATCGAATCGTCATCAAAGATTGTCCTGTCGCCTGAGACCCTCACTCTAAACGCCGGGATGTACGCTTCGCAACCCGGACAATGTCACCCTTCTCTCCGGCGTAGAATGCGTCCATGACCATCGACGAATTGCGTGCTTCTCTGCGCGAGGAGGTACCCCCGGCAAGCCTGTCCCCTTTACTGACAGGCTCTTTGGTGGGATGCCAAGGGAAATTTTGATCGCGCGCACGAAATCGCGCAGGATGAGGAGTCCGGGCAGGAGGCGGCGTGGGTCCATGCCTACCTGCATCGCCAAGAGGGTGATCGGGAAAACGCGGGGTACTGGTACAAGCGTGCTCACCAGCCCCCGCCGGAAGGATCCAGCGATGACGAGTGGCGCCAGATCGCGACGGTGCTGCTGCACCGGCACAAGGCAATTGACTCCCGCGTTAAGCCTGCAGCAGCTTGGTTACATATGCCGGGGTCAGTGGGATCCTGCGCGGTGCGACGCCCGTGGCATCGAAAACCGCGGCCGCTACCGCCGGCGGGGCCACCGCATTCGGAGCTTCTCCACCGCCGCCAAATCCTTTGTCGTCGCGCGATATCTGGACCACTTTGATCTCCGGCATCTCTTGCCATGGTCAGAATCTGGTAGCGGCTCCAATCAGTGCTGGTTACTTTTTCCTTGTCAAATGTGACTTCTTCCTTGAGTGCCTCACCCAGGCCCATGACCAGTCCGCCATGCATGCATCGGTCGAGTTGCCGCGGGTTGATGATCTTGCCGCATTCGACACCGAGGGTGAACTTTGTTACCTGCACTACGCCCGTTGCCGGAGTGACCGCGACCTCGGCGATACCCACCCAGTAGCCGTTGGCGCGAACCATAATGCACACGCCGCGGCCTGTCACCGGCTCTTTTCCAGTCTTGCGCGCGCCCGGGTGAGGTGAGGGCCGCGACTCCCATCCCGCGGCGTCGGCCGTAGCGTTGAGAATCTTGATCAGCCGCGGGTCCGACGTATGCTGAAGGCGAAACTGGATGGGGTCGGCGTGTGCGGCTGCGGCCGCTTCGTTTATCAAGCGATTCCAGAGCAAAGTTCTGTTGCCGCTGGCCTGGGGTGCGCATGATCAGGCCGCGCAGCCCTCCGAACGGGGAGTCGGCGCCCAGATTGGGCATGGCATAGACCTGCTCCAGCCGGTTTTCAATTTTGTCGTACGGCCATTCGGTCGCCAGAAAACCACCCGGCTTGGCCTCGCCGGCTGGCATGCCGGCAAGGATTGCGCCCAGAGGACGCGCGTCCATCATGTGCGGCGAATGGAATGCGCTGTGCACCGCAATCAGACGGCCATTTGCATCGAGCCCACCCTTGATATCGGAGAACCATGCCGGTGAAGCACCGACCAGGCCAGATCCTCCTGCAGCGTCCACTGCACCCGCACCGGCTTTGCCCGTCAGCTGTGACAGGATGACGGCATCCGCTTCGGCGCCGTCGCCCCCGAAAGTCTTACGGCCAAACTGGCCGGCATGGGCTCAGCCAGTGCACCACTACTTTCTCCGCCGGTATGCCCAGAATATTGGCGAGGCGCTGCGCGCGACGCCTGCAGATGCCCTGGCCTGGGCCCAGATGGTCGGCGGTTCCATCGCTGCGCACGTCGGCCACGGCAACAAACGGTCCGATCGGCGCATGCTTGATATAAGGCTGCTCATACGTAGCCGAGATTGTTTTGCGAGCCTTCCCCAATGCAGCCTGCACTTTGGCCGCATCCCCTTTGCTTTCATCGGGAGCGCCCCACGGGTGCGCGCGCATCGCCTGGGTGAGGTTCTCGCTTCCCGGAAGTCCGGACCAGCCACTCCATTTGGTGCCTGCGGCGACCGACCGCAACGCGCTCACGGCCTCCCACTCATTGGGAGAGACTACGGCTACCAGGTTGCCCTTCCTCACTACCTCGCGCGGTCGGGAATCGTTTCTTATCGACTTCGCCCACTGAGATCAGAGTCGAGCCCATGGTCGGCGGCCGCACCATGCGAGCGTGCAGCATTCCCGGGCAGCGTCACGTCGCAACTCCATTGCGTCTGGCCGGTAACCTTGTCGCGTGAACCGGGCATGGGATAAGACGTGCCAATTACCTTGAATTCGCTCACCGGTTTCATCGGTGGGTCTCCGGCGACCGCCAGCCCATCCATGCCCGCCCAATCCAATCCGGCCACACTGTTGCTGCCCGGCGGAGCAAATCTTAGCGGCGAGCCGGTGACCGGAATCTTCAGATCGAGTTGATGGCCCTCCACCAGATTGCCCGTAACTGATGCTTTTTCCGCCGCCCGACACCATCCCATCCGTGACGGTAAGCGCGGACGCGGGAGATGCCGAGTTGGGTTGAGGCCAGATCCAACAGCGCCTGGTAGGTGTACGCGGCAACTTTGCGCACGTTCGCTGCGCCGCTGAGAAAGCCTGCGGAGTAACCCGCCGTCCGGAGTCTTGTCGGTATCGCCCATCATCAGGGTGATGCAATCCGGCTGGACCCTCAATTCTTCGGCAATCATCTGTGGATAGAAAGCGCTCATGCCGGTGCCGATTTCTGCGCGGCCGGTGCGCGCCAGAATCGTGCTGTCACTTCGGATCTCGAGCCACGACGCGAGTTTGCCGGGATCGAGCTGGTTCTGGTCCGAGAGGAAGATGGCCGTTCGCATGGCGGAAAGGCCCTCGCGGCAGAGCGAAGCGAAACAAAGAGAGCCCCGCCCGCTTTCACAAAGCTGCGGCGGGTGAGTGCGGTTGCGATGTCCGTGAACTGATTCGAAGTCTCGGGCTTGCGAGGCATAGTTCCTCTCAGGCGGCCATCACCTTGGCCGCGCGCTGGACAGCGGCAATGATTGCGGTGTAGGTGCCACAGCGGCAAAGGTGCGGAGATGGCGGTGTGTTGGTGAACGCATCCTTGATCTCGGCCACGGTCGGATGTGGGATTCTTTGCCAGCAATTGCACCGCCGCAATCATCATCCCGCTTTGGCAGTAGCCGCATTGCGGAACCTGCTCGTCAATCCAGGCTTGTTGCACCGGATGCAGAGTCCTGGCAGCATCTTCAGCGCTCAAGGACTTTTCCGTTGCCCAGGCAGCCGCCAGCCCTTCGATGGTGATCACCGCTTTGCCGGCGACGGAGGAGAGCGGGCGTGATGCAGGAACGAACTTCGTTCCCATCGACCAGGACTGCGCAGGCCCCGCACTGCGCCAGCCCGCATCCGAAGTGCGGGCCTCTCAGTTTCAGATCGTTGCGCAGCACATAAAGCAGTGGCGTCTCGGGCGCAGCCGAGACAACGTGCTGTGCGCCGTTTACGGTCAGAGTAAGTTCGTTCTGCCATTGGTTTCCTTGTCTCTTATGTTCTTGCGCGCCGTCGCGACCAGGAACCATGCCGGCCAACTCAGCGCCCAGTTGGGAATCCACGCACCACTACTGCTCCAGATGGGGATCGTCAATGCGGTTACCGCAATGGCGAGAGCGATGGCTGAGCTCCGTTTGATCCGTGCAATTTGCAAACCTCTGCGAGCTCCCCAAAGCGCAACCGGCAAAAAGAGAAGCAGGCAAAGCCGCGAAAGAGACTCTACCCGGAACCGTTCCAGACAAAACAGGCAAGGAGCGAACGAAAGCGCGGCACTCACCCAAATCGTCCGTCGCGAGACCGAACCCACCACGAAACCACCCGTCCAGGACCAGGCAGCCAGGAGCAGGACGTTGCACAGGAACAGCGCGAATCCGGGGCCGACGGTAAATCCGGTGGCGTGGAGAATAGGGCCGACGGCCAGCTGCTGATAGGCGCGGCTTACGGAGAGAGAGAACCCCATCAGGAGAAAGCTGCTGGGCAATGCAAGGCCAAACGCTGCCAGCCACGGCCGCCAGTTTCTCCACAGAGCCGCTTCCCGCCGGATGACCAGGCCCAAAACGGCAAACAGCGATTGCCAGGCGCTTTCACCGCCTTCCAGCAAGTCGCCTTGCACTACCTCGCGTTCGTGCAGGCTGCAGCAGTACGCGAAACAAGATCGACCAGCCGGGAGCCGGTGCTGGGGAAAAAAAGCTCGGAACTCATGACGGCACCCCGCGTTCGGTTAGCGGCCCACGACACGCCCGGCTGGCCCGCGTGATCGCGTCGTAGAAATCTTTCGCGGCCTGCTACCCCTTTCGGAGTGACACGAACCATGCGTTTGGCGCGGCCGCCCCGTTGTGGCGTGGCTTCGCCCATCCAGGTCTTCAGCAGGCCCTTGGTTTCCAGGCGATCGATGGTTGTATAGAGCGCGCCAATGGAGCACTTGCGCCCCGTCGTGGCTCCAAGCTCTTCGCGAATCACCGCCCCATAAGCTTCGTCGCCAAGCCGCGCAGCAGTCGTAATGAGCAGGTATTCGAATTCACCTAGCATAGTTAGAGCTACATTGTGATACTAATCGCCGCCGCCCCGTCAAGACCCATATGCCACACCATCGTCGAAGGGAATCGACGGGTGCCCCACGTTCGCCAAAGCGTACGTGGGACGAAAACGATGGGCGAAGCCCAACAATCGCTTTCATTGAATCGAACAGCGGGGTTCAGGATTGGGGAGTCAATTGTGCAACAAACCTGAGGGTGCCCTGCATCTCGCTCGTTTTTCGCGAGATGTGGGATACCACAGCTTCCGACCTACCCACTTTGGGCTCCAATGGCACCGCCGGAGGGAATGACGGGTGCCCCCGTTCGCCTAAGCGTACGTGGGCCGGAAAACGATGGGCGAAGCCCAACGATCGCTTTCGCTGGGTCGACTGGGAGACCCTAAATGGAAAGACTCAAGATCCGATTGAGCCGCTGCACAAAGATCGCCGGATCCTGCAGCGGCACGCCCTCCATGAGCAGAGCCTGATCAAACAGCAGCCACGCCGCATCCTCAGCAACCGCATCATCGGAACGTGCCAGCAGCTTCTTCACGATCTCGTGGTCGGGATTGATCTCGAGTGTAGGTTTCAGCGCGGGAAGGTCCTTCTGCCCCATGGCGCGCAGCATCTGCTGCATCTTCATCGAGGGCTCATCCTCATCGGAGACGATGCACGACGGGCTGTCCGCCAGCCGCACCGAGGCGCGAACATCCTTCACCCGGTCGCCCAGCGTGGCCTTCAGCTTTCTCGATCAACGGCTTCAGCGTGTCGGCCTTGTCCGGCTCCGTTTCATCCTTCAGATCTTCGCTGGTAGAGGCTTTATTCACCGCCTTGAGATCGATATCGCCGTACTTCTCGACGCCGGAGAAGACAATCTCGTCGATCTCGTCATCGAGCATGCAGAACCTCAAGATCCTTCTTCTTGTAGATCTCGAGCAGAGGCGAGGTGCGGAGCAGGGAATCGGCGCCGCCGGTAAGGTAATAGATGCTCTTCTGCCCCTCCTTCATGCGCGACTTCACGTCGGCGAGGCTGGTGAGGCCCTCCACCTTGGTCGATTTGAAGCGAACCAGATCGAGCAGCGTCTCGCGATTTGCGTAGTCGCTGTACAGACCTTCCTTGAGCGGGCGGTTGTACTCGGTGATGAACTTCAGATACAGCTCCGGCTGGTTGGCCGCGATGTTCTTCAGCTCGGAGAGGATCTTCTTCACGCTCGCCGTCCGGATATTGGTGAGCATGCGGTTCTGCTGCAGGATCTCGCGGCTCACATTCAGCGGAAGATCTTCGCTGTCGATAATGCCCGCGCACGAAGCGCAGATACTGCGGCAGAAGCTCCTTGGCATCGTCCATGATGAAGACGCGCTTCACATAGAGCTTTACGCCCGTCTTGTACTCCGCCTGGTAGAGATCGAGCGGCGCCTTCGACGGCACATAGAAGAGCGTGGTGTAGTCGAGACTGCCTTCCGCCTTGGTGTGGAACCAGAACAGTGGATCTTCCCAATCGCCGGTGATCGATTTGTAGAGCTCCTTGTAGTCCTCGTCTTTGAGCTCGCTCTTGGGGCGGCGCCAGAGAGCACTGGCGGCATTGACCTGTTCCGTGGTCCGATGTCTTGACCGACTTCTTCTCCGCCTCGTTCCACTCGCTCTTGTCGTAGGTGAGAAAGATGGGGAACGCAATGTGGTTGGAGTACTTCTTCACGATCTCCTTCAGGCGCCAGCTGTTGGCATATTGCTGGCCTTCTTCGTTGAGGTGAAGCAGCACGGTGGTGCCGGCGACGGAGCGCTCCGCGGGCTCGATATCGAAGCCGGTCTTGCCATCGCTGATCCAGCGCCAGGCCTGGTCTTCGCCCGCCTTGCGCGAGACCACCTCCACCCGGTCCGCCACCATGAAGGCGCTGTAGAAGCCCACGCCAAATTGGCCGATGAGGTTGGAATCTTTCTTGGCATCGCCGGAGAGCTGGGAGAGAAAGTTTTTCGTGCCCGAGCGGGCGATGGTGCCCAGGTTCGCGGCCAGTTCCTCCTCGTTCATGCCGATGCCGGTGTCGGCGATGGTGAGTGTCTTTTTCTCCTCATCGAGCTCCAGGTCAATGCGGGGATCAAAGGGAAGGCTCTTGTACGCATCATCCGTCAGCGTCAGGTGGCGCAGCTTGTCCAGCGCGTCGGAGGAGTTGGAAATGAGCTCGCGCAGAAAGATTTCCGGATGGGAATAGAGGGAATGGACGATCAGTTGCAGCAGCTGGTTGACTTCGGTCTGAAATTCACGTTTCGACATAGACCTTCATTATCAACAAAAACCGCGAGATCGAAGCTGAAATCGGCCCGATCCGGCCAAAATTCCCACAAAAATCGTCATCCTGAGAGCCTGTGACTTTTTCGATCGTTTCGAGTTTCTGCACACCTAACCCGATGCTTCTTCAACCCCCTAACACAAGCCGTCATCCTGAGCGAAGCGCCGCGCAGACCTATGGCATAAGGGTCGGCTTATTGCGCGGAGTCGAAGAGCCTGTCCTGAGCGTAGCCGAAGGAACCCCGGCGATACGGATCTTCCCCATGCTACTCAGAGCTTTTCAACCACTATTCCAGAGGGTTTTCTTCCTCTAAAGTAATACCCTTAAACCACACCCGAGCGCTAAGCCCCTCTAGTCGTCTGCAAAAGCCAGAAAAATATCGTCTTCCCGATAACCAACGTGGGATTGCCGCACCTCCACCTGCGCGTTACCGTGCACCTATCACCACGGGTGGAGGGGGCTCAGCTTATGGGGGATATCGCAGGTTTTTCGGGTCGAACGATGACGTTTGCGCTGCTCGCTGTCGCGGTTTTAGGCCCAGCAGCGGCCTCCGCAGCAACCAATGCTGAGCACAAAATGGATTGCTCGGTCTATGAGCAACAGGAACAGGCGAACGTGGAGGCTCAGAGGCGAGCCGATCCCTCGATCCATGCCGAAAGGTTCGACACAGTTTTCTACAGTGCGAGGCGCAATTCATGTCTGGCCTCGGTCTTTTTCACCAGGGGCGACGCCACCTACGGGGGAATTCTGGATATTGCCGAAGGCCGAATGCTATGGGCGAAGAGCTATCGAGGGACAACCTTCAGCCCAGCCCATATCGTCGCAATGGATCAGGATGTGGATGACGAAATCAAAGCCCTTGAATTCGCACCGGAAACCAGCAGCAATGCTCGCTCGCTCGATCTTCTGCCGTTGCTCCTTGATCGCACAATGAATACCTTCCCCGCAATCAAGAACGCACTGACGGAAGCGCGATAAAACATATCCGGCACCGACCGCCTACTTCTTCTCCGGGACCGCTATCTCTTTCAGGTAGGCGGCAGAGAAGGTACCCTTGCTGGCGGCGATGGGCAGCAGTGTTGGGTAGAACTGGACAAACGTCGTGTCCACCGCTCCGTGGTCCGCGTGGCAACTGTAGCAATCAGCGGTCGTTGGAATCATCTTTGCGGTCTTGCCTTCCCCAAAACCAAAGAACGCCCACTTGCCGGGAAAACGCGCTTCGTCCTTTACATGGACCTCGATACCCATAAGGTTCCCCTGGTAGTTGCCTTTCTGGTTGATCGAGCCCTTCCCATGCGCGTTGCGAACTTCCAGCACCACCTCCGTCTTATCGGGCCAGGTACCGGTCTTCAGAAATGACTGGTAGGAGGCAGGGTTCACAAAGACATTGTCGAACATATGGTGGTCGCTCATGTCCATGGACGCGGTGTAACTCATATCGAAACCCGAAGTCAGGTAAACCCATTCCCGATAGTGCTCCGGCAGCTGAAGCTGACCGTCACTGGTATATCGTGGAGCGGTCGTCTCCTGCGCCGGGACGGCCAGCGTAAAAAGAAGGGTTGCGAGCAGCACGGTCATCTTTAGTATCGTGAGCATGTCGGCAGTATCCACTGCTGACGGGTCGTTAACGCCAGACCGGCGGCTGCACGCCTCCGTTGATTCGCTGCATCTTTGCCTTCTCGCCGGAGCTGAGGACTACGATCAGTTATGGACATAAGCCTCAGGAGTTCGCAGGCCAACCGATGGATATGGATTGCATCGATCTGGTCTGGCTTCGGGCTCATTGCTGCGACGCAGACCGTCTTCGTCATGCGGGCGGAAGGCATGCATCATGCCTGGGCTGCGATTGTTCTTCACTTCGGCCTTTTCCTTTCTCCCCTGGGCCCTCGCGACCGACGCAGTGATGCGCCTGGGGCGTCGATTTCCTCCGGTAAAGTTGAAACCCGTGGCCACCTGGTTCGTACACCTGGCCTCCTGCGCGGCCCTCGGGTCTGCTCTATGCTGCCTGGTCGACATGGCTTGAAAGATGCTGAATCCCTATGCAAACGCCTGGCCTCGAGGGACCATTCGTACCGATATGGCTCAACCGGTACTACAGCGGGATCCTGTCGTCGCTGGTTGTGTACGCCACCATCCTTGCGGTCAGCTATGTGTCGAATCCCGTTCGCGGCTTGCTTATCAGCAGACGGAGACCGCGCGGCTGAACGAGCAACTTTCTAAAGCACAACTCGATGCTCTGCGGCGGCAAATCGAGCCGCATTTTCTCTTCAACACCCTCAATGCCATTGCCGGCCTGGTCCGGGAGAGAAGGAACGATGCCGCGGTGACCATGATTGCCGGGCTGAGCGACTTTCTCCGCCGGCTTTTGGAGGATTCGCCCCGGCAACAGGTGCCGCTGGGAGAGGAAGTGGAGTTTGCGCAAAAGTATCTTGACATTCAGAAAGTGCGCTTTGTGGAGCGCCTTCAGTTCAGTGTGGATGTCCCCACGGAGCTATTGTTGGCCCCGGTTCCAGCACTGATCCTGCAACTCATGGTGGAAAACGCCATCAAACATGGCATCGCGAAACGCGCGCAGGGAGGTGCGATTCGCATTGCGGCGTCTCGCGCCGCCGACCGCCTCATGGTGAGTGTGTACAACGACGGCCCGGCGGTACGCTGGGAGAAGGTGGGTTCCGGAATCGGGATCTCGAATATGAAAACCCGTCTGCAAAGCCTTTATGGAGACGGGTTCGACGTGGACATGCAAAACCACGACCCGGACGGAGTGAAAGTAACCGTGTCTGTACCCTTCAAGGAGTAATCTGTGGCGGGTTCAGAAAAAATTCGCACCGCCATCGTGGACGACGAGCCTCTGGCGCGAAGCAATCTGTCCACGCTTTTGCGCCTTGATCCGGAAATTGAGATCGTGAGCGAATGCGGTTCCGGAGTGGACGCGCCGAAAGAAATCCGCAAGGACACAACCGGACCTGCTCTTCCTCGATGTACAGATGCCCGAATGCGACGGCTTTGACGTGATTGAGTTATTGGGCAAAGACGTGCCCGCCGCCGTCGTCTTTGTAACCGCGTACGATCAGTATGCTTTGCGCGCATTCGAAGCCGGCGCGCTCGACTACCTGTTGAAACCCTTTGATGATGCCCGGTTTAGTCTGGCGGTCAATCGTGCGAAGCAGAAGATCGCGCGTGGCAAAGATCACCCCAAAAGGTTGGAGTTCCTCACCATCAAAAGCGCCGGGCAGGTAGCGTTCGTCAGCCTGCCGGAGATCGATTGGATAGAGGCCGCCGACTACTATGCCGGACTGCACGTCGGACCGAAAACCCATCTGTTGCGGCGCAGCATAGCTGAACTGGAGCAGGAATTGGACCCGGCGCTCTTTTGCCGTATCCACCGTTCGACAATAGTGAACCTCAACCGCGTCCGCGGCCTGAAACTGGATGAAGACGGCGACTACACAGTGCACCTGGAAAGCGGCGCCACCCTCCGCCTAAGCCGCCGTTACCGAAGACAACTGCAGTCTCGTCTAGGCATTCGCGCCTCCGAAAGTTGATAATCAGGATTGGAAAAATCAACCAGCAACAAAACTGAGGGTGCCCATATCTCGGTCGTTTTATGCGAGATGCCCCGAATTTCCTGCACGCAGCCCTGGACAAGACAGCGCATGCGCCTTTCTTTAAGGAAAGGCGCAGATTGTCCGTGGAAGCCGCTAACCTGGACAGGAAATCGGGGATGTGGGATACCACAGCTGTCGACCTGCGTACTTTCGATGTCTCATTGATCCAAACGGGGAGCTGAACCCATGAAGAGCGGCCCAGAACACATTCACGGTTACACCTATGGAACACCCGAAGTGTCGCTATCGCCCGTCTCCCTGCAGGAATTAGAGTCGCTGCAAGTCAGCGTGGGATTCACCACCGAGACCCAGACCTACCTTCGCATGGCGGGTGAAGTGCTGACCGATCAAACGCGGCGAGTGGTCGAGCGTTGGCGTAGCGAGATCATCGCAGGCATCCCAAGCCTGGCCCGGCACTCTCGCTCGATCGAAGGCAATCCGCTTCCTGACTACCTCGCGAAAAGCAATCGCCGCTTCGAACAATGGATTCTCGACACCTGCCTCCGCCCCTACGACAGGGACTGGCTCAACTACCAACAGGAAATCGCCCTGCGCCACACCAGCGTCAAGAAGAACCTAACGGATGGAGTGCAGTCGACGCCGTACGTCCCGCTGCGAGACATTCTTGCCTTCATCGCCGTCATAAACGAGACGATCAAGCCCTTTCTCGCCGCCAAGGGCCACTCCCCGGAAGACGTAGAAAAAATGCATCAGGCCTGGTGTAAGTCCATGCAGCTACAAATGGCGTTATGGGCAAAACCCTATGCTGATCCCGACCGCGCTCTCAATGAGTGGTAGGCGGTTTGGTACGATTCAGCGTGTCATAGAGCGGCTGTGCCGGGGTCAGCTCAGGATTCTCTTCTGCCACAGACACGGCAAGTATACGGATCTTGTCGTTGTTGGGCAGCCGAAGCTCCCGGGCATTTCGCGGCACTTCGATGGAATATCCAAAAAGGTAGGAGTATTGATACGGCTGGTTGAGCCCGTCAGCCGTGTGGTAATGGGACGCATACCACGCCACCCCCGCGGGTTTAACGAATCCCGGCTCCAGGCGCACGTAGTCTTCGGGATAGCGCGGCGAGGGAACCCGCCGCTCCCGGGCTTGCTCGTCAGCCGGGGGCCAGGGCGCGTGATGAGCAGAGATTGCCCAGTTGCGGTTGTCCTCGTTTTTCCAGATCCGCGTATCCCACTGGCCGATGAACCCACCCCAATTCTCGATGTCCAGCTTTGCCGGCTTGTTGCCAACCTCGAATTCAGCCGTCTGGTCTCCGTCTGACGATGCGGCCAGGATGTAGACGCGGTTATATCCACCGCGCGGCAACGAGATCGTCTGGCCCTTGGCGACGACTGCATTGGCCGCTCCGCTCTTGGCCGCCGCCAACTTGAACTCGACCCCGTGATAGGCAATCTGGGCGGGAAGCATTTCTGCCGGCAGGGTGTCTCCTTTGCCGTCGAAACCTCCGCCTACCGTCTTGGTGTCGTCATTGCCCGCCACCGCAAGATCGTAGTTGAGCGCTACCGGCTCTGAGTGAATCACAGCCAGCTTTGCCGTGGCAGCGCCGAGCCGCACCGCAAACGTGCGCGGTTGGTATGCGCGTGAAGGACGTGACCAGGGTCCGCCACTCACGTTCGCTGATCCGCTGTACTTTGGCTGGGTAGTTCTTGAGCATTCAGCTCCCGGACGGATTCGACCGGCCCAGCAAAGGAGACGGCCACATTGGCCGCTGGCTCTCCGTTGAGCTCAACCATGCGGAGAATCACCTCGTCGCTGGCCTCCGCTTTTTTCAAAGCAAGCACACGAATGCGGGAATTGTTCAGATGAACCAGGGAAAAGCTCTTGCCCAGCGGGCCCGCATGTTCCGTGGTTTCGAAGGCAATGAGAGGATCGCTGAGACGATAGGCTTGCCAGTCCGTTTGCGCTTGACGCCATCCATCCGCGTGCCCGGCCAGGCCGAAGACGAATTCATGATGACCCCAGTCCTGGTTGGCCTGATCGCTGTACCCTTGCGGACGTCCATTCGTCTGGGGGCGCGCATGCCGGGCGAGCGCAGAAGAGTCAGCCGGATCGTATTGTCGCTTGGTTTGTCGGAGCCATTCTTGCAGTCGGTCAAGGAGGGTGGTCCCAAAGCTGCCGCTCTTGTCGGTGAGATCGATCCAGCGATGAGACGCGACTTCGAACTGCCGCTCCTGCGCATTCGGCCGCTGGATGGTGCCGAGGTCCCAGTTGTAAGTGGCATTTTCGATTAGAGGCGCTGAGAGGGAAGGCTACTTTGAGATTGGCAGCCAGCGTTCTCCAGTCGATTGCGTTGCCGAACTCCACCCGATTGCCCGCGTCGCCAGCCGAAAGACTGATGGTCTGCACGAATTTTGAGTTTTCGGCCTGGCGCGTCACTTCCAGCGAAACCCGCACCGGGCCGTTCTCCTTGATGCGAATCTGCGCCGGGCCGCCGACATAGGCACGTGGAGCCGCCTGCTCCTGGTCGAAGTCCATATTCCAGGCCGGATATTGCTGTGGGACGCATCGGTGGAGATGGCCAGCCGGATAGGGCGCGGAAAGCAGCTCCTTGTTCAGGCTCTTGTCAAAGATGCTGGAGACATCGCCATCCGGGTTGAGCTGCACGCGATAGCGCGCATTTTCCAGTGACGATGCTGTCACTTTCATAGTTGCGTTCGCCGCGGGGCTTTCTGCCGGCAGCACATGATAGACGGCATATCCGACAGAAGGCGCCTTGGCCAGGAACAGCACTTTGCCGCCTTCGAGTTGCGCCGGCACTTCCTTGCCGTCGGGGCCAAAGACGCGAACGGCTTTGGGCGCACCGCCGGGAAAGGCGACGTTGGCTTCGACCACATCTTCGCGAGCGATATTGAGAGGGTTATAGACCACGATCGGCGTGCCCTTGCCTCGAGTGTCCAGGCCCGATGCGATCGCTTCGCTGGCGCTGGTCAGGACGCCGGCGAACTGGTTGGCTGCGATGTTGTCGTCATTCCAGGAATACTGGTAGGCGCGAGGAGTCGCGGTGCCGGCAGCGAGGTCGTGAAAATGCCCGGCGAGCTCGAGCGTCCAGGCATCATTCAATCGTCTGCTGCGGATAGGGCCGCCCGCCCATCCATGCCGCCGCCACCGAAGCCTTTTCGGCGGCATCGGCGAGCGATCTCATTCTTGAGGATCCAGCGCTTGTGATAAGCCTGCGAGGTCAACGAACCGGCAGAGTGATTGATCAGCTCCAGATCGCCTTTGTACTGCGGCATGCGCGAGGTCATATCGGGCTTGATGTCGTTGAACATCTGATCGGCCGTCGACTCGATCACATGAACCGGCCCATCGCCACGCTGCACCTCCGGACCGTGGGCTGCGAGCGCGGCGCTCATCCTGCCGCCCGAAGATCGGCACGGGTGGCGGCGGCAGCACGGTCTCGCTCTTGGTCGACGATGGCCTCCAGCAGCTTCACGGTCGACTCCTGCGCTGCCCCGCCGATGTCGCCGGTGCCGACGTAGTGGTAGTCGGCGAAAACGCCGGTGACTTTGCCGTCCAGAGTCGATCCGCTTGACCCAATCCTGCTCCTGCGCGTCGGGACGGCTCAGGAAACGCAACTGCTGCGGCGTGAGCTTGGCCTTCTGCTCGGCAGTCAGTTGGGGCTGGGGCGGCGGAGGTCCGGGGTGGCTTTGCTGAGATCGGTGTAGACGCTGCTGCCATAGCCGCCCGGGTTCAGTGCCGCGATCACGCTCTTGCCGTCGGGGCCGACCCAAACGCCGACATTGAACGGAATGCCTTCCGGGGTCTGTTCGGGGGAATCCGGGCCGCCGACTTTCGGCGCCGGCTGCCAGGCCGCGCTCAGCTTCTGCGTGGAGAATCCCTTGACGCCGGCGTGGGCCAGGATGCTGGGCAGGGAGGCGGGGAACCCAAAGCAGTCGGGCAGCATGTACTCGGTGCTCGCCTTGCCGAAATCATTGCGGAAGTATGCGTTGCCGTACAGGATCTGACGGAAGATTCCTTCGGCGCTGGGAAGATTGACGTCTCCTTCTTCCACCGAGGAGCCCGCCGGAAACCACCGGCCGGCGGCGACATATTGCTTCATCTGCGCGTAATCGTCCGGGAAATACTCCTTCATCAGGCGGTAGCGGTTCGAGCCCGTCCAGTTGAAGACATAGTGCGGATACTTATCGATGTAATCGAAGTTCACCCGCATCGTTTTCAGCAGATATTCGCTGATCGTCTGCGGCATCTCCCACCGCCATTGCGTGTCCAGGTGAGCATAGGGAACAACATACAAGCGTAGGGATCCTTGGTGATGTCCGGCGCCTTCATCGTCTGCCCATCGACCGAAGGCAACGCTCAAGCAAACCGCGAAGATACCGGCAATAGCCCAAAAAAACTGCTTCTACTCATTCTTTTGTACGTTCCAAAGAGAAGTGTCATCCCGACTGGAGCGTACCCGGATTTCTGCCACTCAGCACGAGACAAGGCCGCGTGTGCGCCTTTCTGTAAAGGAAAGGCGCATGAAGTGCACCAACGCCACCAAGTTCTACATGGAAATCCGGGGTAGCGGAGTGGAGGGACCTGCTGTCCAACGGACCTCTCCTCGAAATGTTTCTCGACAGGGCGAGGCGTGGCGGAGTCGCTGGAAAACTACTCATTCTTTTGTGCTTTCCAAACAGAAGTGTCATGACCGAAGCGTAGCGAAGTGGAGGAACTGCTGGCCAACGGACCTCTCCTGGAAGTGTTCTTCGCAGAGTGTAGCGGAGTGGAGGGATCTGCAGTGCGCCTCTCGGCCTTCCGAATCTCCCGCACCAAACCCTCACACCCAAACCGATCATTGTTACGATTACCCGCCCGGCCGACTCCCGAATAGTCAACTTTGGCCCCCTCCCCATTTTGATACATAAAAAGAAACTCCCGCACAGCGCTGCTGTCCGGGAGTCCCTTACCATAGCAGCTACTAGAACTGATAACGCAACCCAACCTGGAAAGTCCGCGGATTGCTGGTGGTCTTACCGGTCACCTCTCCGAACTGGGCTGAAGTCGGAGTAAAGTTCGGCGAATTCAGATTGGGATGATTGAGGAAGTTATAGGCCTCGGCACGGAACTCGAAGCCATTTTCCTTGAAGACAGGGAATGCCTTAATCATCGCGATATTCCAGTTCACCAGGCCGGGCGCGTAAATATTGTCGCGAATGCCATGCTGAAGATTAAACGTCCCGGCAGGGGGCGCAGTCCAGATGGGATTTCCGCCATTGGTCGTGGCGAACCACTGAGCCTGCCAGCACCACCGGTAGAGCCGGCAAATTTGCCAACATGCTTCACCCCTCCATGCTGCACCCAGAATTGGCCCACGGATCCTGTTACTGGAATATTGGGCGGTTCGCAGTTGAAGCTGCCAGTCTCTCCGACTCCGGCGTAATCATTGACGACCCCGACGGAACAGGGAAAGCCGGTTTGCAATTGGGTGTTGCCGCTAATCTCCCATCCACCCGCCAACTTGCCTACCAGGTTGTGCTGTCCCTTAAAGAAGGGCAGCACATAGAGGTAGTTCGCGATGAAGACCTGACGCACATCGAACTCCGAAGGCCCCCAGAGATTGGATGTGTCGTAGGTATCGGGGACGATTGTATGGTAATTGGAACCGTTATCCATGTCCTTGGACCACGTGTAGGCAGCGCCGAATGTGGAACCACCGCCGAACTGCCAATTCCATCCGACTTGTAACGCGTGGTAGGTCTCGCTTACACCGCTTTGCGCTTGCTGAATGAAGGCGAAACCCTTATATGGCCGGAGATAGTTCGTGGCGATGCCCGGATTGCTGGTCAGCGAGCCAACCGTGGGCTGGTTGATGTCAAAGACATCCCAATTATGCAGGCCGCGGGCCCCCACATAGGCGATCGACACTGACGAGTGCCGCCCCGGAAGCTGCTGCTGGATGGTCAGGTTCCAATTCCACCTTGTCGGAGGCATCAGGTGGGTGTTCATCGTGGTGAGCTGTATGGCGCCTTCTACATTAGAGTTGAGCGCGGCGCCTGGATTGTCGACGGATACGTTGGTGACGTTTACCGTCGGCTGGAACGGAGAATTGCCGCCGGGGAAAATGTTGTCGATGATCCCCTTATTCTCTACAAATCTCCCGCCCCCGATGCGGACCACAGTATTGGGATACAGCTGATAAGCGATGCCGATACGTGGCTCCACCGCGGTAGTCGTGTGTACGTAGCCTTTCGGCAGCTTCGGGGCGAACAGGCCGGTGCAGGGTTGGCCGGCGCAGGCGTTATTTGCCGGGTTCGCGGCAGGGACACGATTGCCTGCAAGAGCAGAGCTCGGGAATTTGCTAAGCCCGGGAATCACCACGCCGTTATAAGGGTTGCCGGTGCCCAGGGTAACGATGCCGGTTTTCGGATCCACAGAAGGTGCGGCCGAGGGAACGTATGAGGCCGGATCGAAGTAGACGGCATTGCCCCACTGCGCGTTGGCAGGAACGACCGTGGTGAAGCGAAGACCATAATCCAGGTTCAGTTTGTGAGTGACCTGCCAGTTATCCTGGATGAACTCCTCAAACAGCTTGCCGCGCCAGACAGTGAATGCCTTGGGACCAATCTCGGTATAGCTGTCTGCCAGGCCGAGTGCCAGGTTGGCCAAACTTACGCCGGACGTGCCGCCCAAGCCGGTCCGTGAGTCGCTGAAAAAGAAGGTGCCGTTCTGGTTGCTGGCCCCCCCGGGAACCGTCGAGACGTTGATCTGATCGTTGTCGTTCTCGCCCGCATAGTCCCAGAAGAAGCCGCCCTTGATCGTGTGGTTCGCCCATACCTTGGTCAAGCTATCGGACGCCGCATAAATGATCCCGGATGAGTGGGACGGATACGGCCCACCGGCAATATTAGAAAAAGTGGTCAGGCTGGCGGTGGGAATTTTCTGCTCCGAAGCCTTCGCGCCAGGCAGGATGTAGGGAAAATCGATCCCGAATGCTCCCCGGTTATAGCCAGCGCCTCCAGGTGCGGCCTGGATGTAGACGTCGTCGATGCTGACGCTGGCGTGGGCCTCGTTGATCATGGTCGGGCTGATCGTCCAGACCCAACCCAGGGCGTTCACTTGGTTGGGGCGCTCGAATGTGATCGGAACCAGGGGGTTGCTCTGGTTGAAAGGGGAGAGCTGGTAGTACGAGTTATCGGAGCGCCGAAACAAGATGTGCTGGTTGGCCGTGATCAGAAGGTCGCCGTTGATTTGGCCTTGACGCTGATTTTCCGGGTCGGGGGCCGAGCCGGCAAAGTTCTGCGATCCCTGTTGGAACCCCGGCGTGGGCGCAGGATAGGAGTTTATGATCCCTATGCCGTTTGGACTCAATTGCGACTGCGGAATGATGTTGCCCGGGTAAGGCACGCAGGTTGAGGCGCCGTACACTGGGCACGTGCCGGGCACGTAGAGCTGTTTGCCGCCTGCATACCAGGGATTACTTGGACTCAGAAGCTCACTGAAGTTGCCTTGGCGCATCAGCGCGGTGGGCACGGTCATGTTTTGCGTGTTTGCAAAGCGGTAGCGGATCCAATCCTCATTGATGAAGAAGAAGAACTTGTTCCGCAGGCCATCTAAGAAGGGCACCTTTGGGGCCCAGACGGGGCCGCCAACGGAAAATCCAAAATTATTGTAAACAAAGGGAGAAGGAAACTGGGTTGCCGGGTTCAGGTTCCGCGTCCAGGTGTTGGCGTTCATCGCCGAATTACGCAGGTACTCATACGCGCTCCCGTGGAAATTGGTGGTTCCACTCTTGGTCACAATGCGGACCTGGGCGCCGGAAGCACCCCCGTACTCCGCCGAGTAGGCGGCAGTGACCACTTGCATTTCCTGCACCGCGTCGGGTTTCACGCCGGCGATAAGCTCACCGTCGTCTCGGGTACGAACCGCCGGAGCGCCATCGATCGTGTACAACGTATCCTGCGTGCGCGCCCCGTTGATATTGAAAGTGTCCCCACTGTTGAACGCGAAGTTAAAGTCGCCCAGTGGTTGCTTGACTGACGACGCCGGGAAGAAACTGCGTCATATAGACCGGATTGCGGCCGTTCAGCTCCTGCTTTTGAATCTGCTGTCCCGTGATCTCGCTTTGTACCGCTGCGGATTGGGTCTGTAAGAGCGCAGCGGTGGCGGTTACTTCGACAGTCTGGGTAGCCGCTCCGAGGGTGAGTTTCGCATCGATCGAGATTGTGCTGTTGGACGCCAGCACATTGTGTGTGCTCTCAAACTTCTGAAAGCCCGTGGCCTCGGCCGTCATCGTGTACGACGTCGGCGGGCAGGTTCGGGACCGCGTAATGACCTGACCCATCCGGTGGAGACCGTACGGCTTTCGCCCGTTCCCTCATTCTTGACGGTTACTTTTGCATTCGGCACGACCGCCCCGGAGGAGTCCGTACACGAATCCGACAATGGAACCGACGTCATTTTGCGCCAACGCGGGCACAGAAAGGAATATTGAGATGGAAATCGTTAGCGCGCGCACAAAGCCAAGACCGCGCTTATAACTCGCCTGGCTATCGGACGAAGAAACTCTGACACGGCTGAACCGCGCCCACCAGAACGTGGAAGAATTCCATTCGCTGACATGATATTGGCCTCGTCCGAAAAAGACTTCAGTGGGCCCATGTTGGCCTTCTGCAACGTGGATGGGAAGGGGTCTACCCTGTGTTTACACCGAGACTTTGACGAGTGTATGGCACCCGGTCCAATAGCCTCCCGGAATGTGTGATCGGCACTAAAAAAATCCGTAGATTTTAAATAACTCAATGGCAGACAACCGCTTAGCCACCTTTTATCGTCTGTTCTCTTAGATCTGTTACCCTTCCGTGCGTGGACGCTATGAACCAGAGCAACGTCTCAGTTCCAGACTTCGAGTCGGCCGCGAAAGACCCGGCCCTCAGCCCCGAATTGCCGGTTCCTTCCGCCTGGAAATCTGTTTTTGATCTTTCCGCGGAGCCCCGCTGGCAGTTGGCTCAACGCATCGTCGCCAGCCGGAGCTTTGCGAAATCTGCTTTGCTCTCGCGCTTTCTTCTCTACGTATGTGAGCGCGAGATTACCGGAAAGACCGCCGAGATCAGCGAGCATCAGATCGGTGTTCACGTCTTTGGACGGCGCCCGGGATATCATCCCGGCGAAGACAATATCGTAAGGAACTACGCCCGCCAGCTCCGCCATCGCCTGGACCAATATTTCCTGGAGGAGGGTAGAGAGGAGGAGCTTCGCCTCAGCATTCCTCGCGGCAAATATGTTCCGGTCTATTCCTCCTACCATTTTCAGGAGCGTCCGTTGCTGGTCGTCCCGGAACGCGAGACGGATAGCGGCGTCGTTCTGGAAACGCTGGTGCCTGCAACGCCCGCTGCGCGTATCTGCGCAGCCCGCGCGGCGCCGTTCGTGGCTTCTGCTTGGCGGAGCTTTGGTGTTCCTCGCCTGCCTGGCAATTGCGTGGGTGGTCGCCCATCGCGCGTCCGCGTACGCTGCAGATCCGTCGCACCCTTTGTGGGCGGGGCTTTTCGACAAGAGCCATCAAACCCTGATGGTGCCGTCGGACGACGGAATCGTCATGATTCAGAACCTGACGGGTCATCTGGTTCCGCTATCGGAATACATCAATCGCGATTACATGTCTCTCAAGAGCCCCTACAACATTGATGCGCAGAACATGAAAGACCTGGATGCTCAACGTTACACGAATGTTACAGATCTGAATGCGGCGATGAGGTTCTCCCGTCTCCCCGAGGCAAACGAAGGTCAGCTCATCGTGCGCTATGCGCGCGAGTTGCACATGGGAGATCTCAAGGATGCAAACGTCATTCTTCTCGGATCCAGTTTTTCTAACCCGTGGGCAGAGCTGTTTGAGAAAAGCCTCAATTTCGGGTTCTCCTACCAGCCTCATCCGAATGCCTCTCTGATCATCAACCGCCACCCACAAGGGGAGGAACTCCCGGTCTACGAGAATGACGCAACCGGGCCCTCGCATCGCACCTACGCGGTCATCGCGTTAGTTCCCAATCTGAGCAATACAGGATGGGTTCTTGCTGGTAGAAGGACTGACCATGGCCGGAACCGAGGCTGCGGTGGACACCCTCTTCAATCAGGACGTCATGCGACCGCTTCTGGGCCAGTTCAAAAATGCCAGACGATTCTCTCAACCCCTTCGAGATCCTGATTGAGACCAGGAGCTTCGGCTCAGATTCGCCACAAGCCACCGTGGTTGCGACCAGGGTCTACAAGAAGCATTCGTGAGCTTCTTTCCCCGCAACAAATCAGAGGGTGCCCCATACTCCCGATTTCCTGTGGAGCTTCGTGGGTTCCGCGAACTTCATGCGCCTTTCCTTACAGAAAGGCGCACACGCGGCATTGTCCAGCGCAGCGATCAGGAAATTCGGGGTATCTCGCTCGTTTTTCGCGAGATGTGGGATACCACAGCACTTAATTCGTAACTGTTTAAGGCAATCAATCCTTCGATGGAGATTCTGCTCCACCTACTTAACCCCTTTATCCGGATCCCAGGCCCCTGCAACTTGCGCACATAAACCATCTGCCCGATGTGGTAGGCATTGTGGGTTCCAACGTGCGCAATGCGTGGAAGCCCACAATGAGACCTTCGCATCATCTGCGGCTTCTACTGCCTGCTTCCCAATCCGTCATCACCTGGTCGAGTTGCTTGACGGTTTCATTCCAGCTCTTTGCGTCGAAGCTATTGAATGTCTCGTCGTTGTTCCCATCAAACTTCGCCGGCTTCTCGCCTTTGAATTTCGCCAGCGACTCACGATCCCAGAACACCAGGTGATTGGCCAATTGGCCGACGGAATGATTTCCGCTCTTGTCGGTCCAACTCGCCTGCGCCGGCGTCAGACCCGCGACTGCAGTATTCGCCGGCACAAACCACTCTGCCTTGTTATGTGTCGAACGCAGCTGCTCCAGCAGAACAGCCTTCAGCGTCATCGGCTTCTCCTGACTGCGCAAAAGCAAGGGTCGATAGCGACAGCACCACACTTAACAGAACGAATTTCATTTTGATCTCCTGTTTTCCCACGACTTCCCAATCATTCGTGTCCATCATACGATCGACTCAGGGAGAACAACATGCAAATGAGTGGGAATACGATCCTGATCACGGGTGGTGGTTCTGGCATCGGCCGGGCGCTTGCGGAGGCCTTCCATGCTCTCGGCAACCAGGTGATCATCGCCGGCCGGCGGCAGCAGTTGCTGGAAGAAACCATCGCCGCGAATCCCGGCATGAAGTCGGCGGTCCTGCGATATTGAGAATGCGGACGCGATCCGCAACTTTGCGGCCCAGTTGATAAAGGACAATCCAGGCCTGAATGCCGTCATTCACAACGCCGGCATCATGCGTCCGGAGGACCTGAAAAGCGGCGGAACCGCCGATGCGGAAGCGGTCGTGACCACCAATCTGCTTGGCCCTATGCGGTTGACAGCGGCACTGCTTCCGCATCTTCTGGCACAGCCGCGGGCTACGGTGATGACGGTCTCATCCGGCCTGGCGTTTGTTCCCATGGCGATGACCTCCACTTATTGCGCGACCAAGGCGGCGATTCATTCCTACACGCAATCGCTTCGCTATCAGCTGAGGGGTACTTCAGTCCAGGTTCTGGAGCTGATCCCTCCTTATGTGCAAACTCATCTGATGGGAGCGAGGCAGGCGAATCGATCCCAACGCGATGCCCTTGGAGGATTTCATTACCGAAGCCATGAGCATCCTGAAGAATTCACCGGATGCAACCGAGATATGCGTGGAGCGGGTCAAGCCATTGCGCTTCGCCGAGCGCAGCAGCGATTACGAAGCTTTCTTTACCCGCTTCAACGATGCCATAACGGCGGCTTCGCATTAGCAATGGCAACGTACAAGGCCCGCTCGAGGAGCGGGCCTTGTTGCTGGGACTAAGGCTTGTCTTTAACGGTGGCCACCGCCGCCGCTGGGGTGACCGCCGCCGCCACCAGGATGTCCTCCACCGGAAAATCCGGGAGCGTGTTCGCCGCCACCATCATGACCGGGATTGCCTACGACGCCATGAGCATCATGCGCCTCGTTGGCATGGAAGTGGTTGAACGCCGTCTCCCCGCGCGCTGGAAACGGGCCATGATAGCCGTGACGAGGATCGTAGCGGTTGTCAACGTGGCCATAGAACCCGCGTGGGCCGTGAAACCAAGGTCCGGCTCCAAGGAATACGCCGCCCACGAACCAATCGGGGCCATAGTAACCATAGGGTGCACAGTCATAGGGAGCGAAGTCGAAGTACCCATACGGGCAGATCGGGGCCACCCCGATGTTGACGGATACCTGCGCAGGTGCACCCGAAAAACCACCCAACATGGATGCAGCGAAAAGCGAATAAGCAATAACTTTCCAATGACGCATCGATTGCTCCTCCAAATTCCACCCATTGGATCGTGGTTCCAGCCTAAGGGTTGTGCGAGACCACAAAACTATGCCCGGCCCTGGCCAAAAGATAGTCCCTATGAGGACCTGGAGTTCCCAGGCCCGTCCTGCTTTCTACTCGTTTTTTGATCCGTTCCAAACAGAAGTGTCATCCCGACCGAAGCGTAGCGAAGTGGAGGGACCTGCTGTTCATCATCCGTGGGATCGAATCTAGATGGAAGCACCACCCTCCCCTTTTTGTACGTGACCATCCCCTAACCGTCCTCCACTGGAAGCACCGCCCTTCCCTTTGTCATCCCGAGCGAAGCCGAGGGATCCGCGGTTCAACGGACCCGTCCTGGAAATGTTTTTGCGTACTCGGCTCCGAACGAGCGGCACACGGCAGCGAAGGAATCCCACAGGGTATTCTAGGCAAGTCAACAAATATTCATCCGAGGAAACCATGGCCTCACTGATCGACGCCATCGATGTAAAGCGCAAGATGTTTGTCGAATTTGAAAACGTCCCTTTCCACTGCCTGGAAGCGGAAATCTCGACTCCTACCGCCAGGGGCGGCCAGACGCTGGTCCGCCTCAAGATGCGTAACATGCTCACCCGCGCGGTCTTCGACAAGACCTTCAAAGCCAGCGACAAGTTCAAGGAGCCGGACCTGGCAGACAGTCGAGGCCTCTTATCTCTACAGCGACGGCGACGGTTCCTATTTCCTGGACCAGGAAACCTATGAAACGATCACGCTCAGCGAGCAGATGATAGGCGACGCGCTGGATTTCCTGGTGGAAGGCGACGATCATTCACATCGATAAGTACAACGGCAACCCCATCGGGTTGCAATTGCCGGCCCAGGTGGAGCTGGCGGTCACTTATGCCGAACCTGGGGTCCGTGGCGACACCGCGAGCGGAAGCGTGACCAAGCCCGCCAAACTGGAAACAGGCATCGAGATTCGCGTTCCCGTCTTCATTAAGGAAGGGGAGAAGATCAGGGTGGATACGGAAACCCGGCAATTCGCCGGGCGGGCTTGAGCGAGAACCCGTGCCCTCTGCTTTAGCAGAGGGAAGCACCGCTTCAGCGTTGCGGGAAAGAATTCGATCTTAATCGTGCGCTTTAGCGCTGGCGTCAATCGCGCGCTCCAAGCCTGGCCTCTCCATCCTGCAACTCCGGTCTTGAAAACTCGCGTCGTGCCCAGCGAAGCAGGTCCGATTTCATAGCCGCGGCAAAACGGTGATCGTATACATAAGCCGAGATGGCAACCCGCATTTCGCGGGCCCGCTTGGGATCCTCCGTCAACTCCGTCTCGATCGACCTGCCAAGATGGGTATACGGGCAACAAACCGCAACCTCCCTGCACATGCGTAAGGCGCGGTCCGCATCCGCGTCGGCAGGGAGAGTCATATCGGCCTCAACCACACATTCAGCCACGCCCGGCGTTTGCGTTGAAAATTGCCTTGGTAAGAACCGCTGAATTCGGGATGGTGACCATCACGCCGTTGTCCGTCATAATCCGCGTACTGCGCAGCCCAATCTGCTTTACTTCGCCTTTCGCTTCCCCAAATTCCACCTTATCCCCGGTTTGAAAAGGCCGGTCCACGATGACGACCAAACCGCCAATCAGGTTCTTGATCAGATCCTGAAGTCCCAGGCCGATCGCCAGGGCTGCGGAGCCTAACGTTGCCAGAAAGGCATCCCGGGAGGGGGCAAGAATCTCTGCGGAAATGAGCAGCGCCGCGAACCAGATCGCTATGCGTAGCGGCGGTTCTATCTGGCGTAACAAGAAACGCAGCCGTGGGTTGTGCTTTTCCAGTCCGTTAAGAACTCCACGCAGCCATCGCAGCAAAGCCCAGGTGGCCCCAATCAACAACACAACAAATAGAGTTTTCCCGGTAGACAGATGAGCCAAGTACGCTCGATTCACTTTGCGGGTTGAAGCCTGCTAATGCGTGTCCCTCACCGGGCATAGGTAAGTCTCCTCAAGTCAAGTAAGGTTGGCTCTGCGTAACAGATCATTCACAAAACGTTGGGCCTCCGGGCGAACGCGCAATCCCGGATGATCAGGATCGCGTTCCACCAGGCCAAGAGCGGACAGCCTCTCCATCCGGCCACGGCTAGCCGCAAAGGGTTCATAAAGTAGCTCCGCCAGCTCATCTTCGGTCAGGGAACCATGTTCTTGAATGACCAGCAGCGTAAAGTGATCCTCTTGTGCAAGTTCACTTCGGAACCGGTTAAAGGAAGGATCGAACGGTTGACGGATGCGGATGGTGTCTCCCTCGACCCGCTCGATGGAACTGAGCCAGAGTTCAAAGGCAGACCGAAAAATTCCCTCGGATTGCTGAAAGAGGGAATCGAAGAACATCTTTTGCGGAGAATCCTCGAGGCCGACCCAGTGCTTGATGCGGCTCAACTTCGGATCGCCCGCTTGGCGGGGAGCGAATTCGATCCGCAGGCCGGAAAGTCGGTGTCTCTCCAGGATGGCGTTCTCGAGATCCTCACGCGAGATGTTCATGGCGTTAATACGATGAGAAAAGACCCGATGCCAGTGTGTACCTGCGTCCAGCGCACGATACGACCGGTCATTCATGACCACGATCCAGAGCGTGGTCGAAGCCGTACGATGAATCAGGTGCATAAGGTGATGGGCGGCGGAAAAGCCACCCACCTTGCGCAGGAAAATCCGTTCGGCTTCCTCCAGGATCAGTACGCGCCGCTCTGCAGCAAAGGCTTGCTCCAGGTCGGCGTTCTCCGGCAGATTCAGCAGCTTGCGCAGAAAGTTCTCCAGCTGTTGCGGCGTGAGCAGCCGCTCATGAAACTCCGCCCGGATCCATTGCTGGCCTTGAAGCGCTTCGCGCGTGGCGCAATTCAAAAGGCTGCTTTTCCCGCTGCCCCGTGCGCCGATCAGCAGACAAGCTGCGAATCTTCCGGCCGCCCAGTCTTTGACCGCCTGCTCCAGGCCGGCGAGTTCCTGATCCCGCCCTACCAGGAAACGCCGGTCTTCGACCGGAGTTAAACGGAAGAGCAAACGATAAAGAGCGGGAAGCTCACTCTTCGCTACAGGCAACGCAAGCGTGTCACGCAGAGTAGTTCGGCGCACTACCGCCGGCGAGCGAAGGATGCGCCGGAACTCTGCCACCGAGGGTTTCCATCGCGCCCTCCAGGCGCGCCTTGGTCCATCGGCCGGCTTGTTGCACACCTTTCTGGCCCCGCAGCTGCCCTATCTCGACCGCCGTGGGCAGCATGGCACGAGCCCGCGGCCGTAGGCGCAAGAGAAATCCATCCATAATGTTCTCCCTCGAGAACCAGGAAGCTCCTCTGCTGCCAGCTGCGAAATGCTCCGGAACATGCGCCGTCCAACTCCTCAGGTTGGTTGAGAAGGTTCGCCTGGTCGGAGAGCGAGGCGATTGCATTATGACGAGCTTCCGCCAATAGTTGAGGAGCTTCGTTGGGACGTCCGGAAGACGCCTCGCTCCAATAAACGATCATCTCTTTCGCCTGCTCAACCTCGCGCACCCTGCGGGCACTAAGATCCGAGGCCTGTTCGACAATGGCCGACATCGGTGTCCGCGCGTAGCTTTCGAACGCTTTCAGGAAAGACGAGCGAACCGCAACCGAGCCTAAACTCGGAAACCAGACGGAAGAAGCCAACAGCTCAACCCGTTCGGGCAAACGTTGCTTCGCTTCTGCTTCGACTAAACCATTCCAGACGCGTAGCCGCTCCTCAGCGGCAACCAGCGCAAAAGTGCCCTCCTGAACCGCGTTCTCGGGCCGGGCGCTATTTTCAAGCCAGCTAAGCGTGGTTGCTCGATAGGATTGAAGAGCCTCGCGTTCCTTGTACACGTCGCTCATCAATCCATCGGTGGCCGCGAACCAGGTAAGGGTCAGATCGCGCAGCGCCAGTTCGAGCTCGATGGTTGCCAGCAAAGCCCGATGTTGCCGCCAACCCGTATCTCTTTTTGCAGCCTTGAGTTTCGGGACATCCCTTGCATCCGCATGCGAAGCGGTTTGCGCCCAACGAGTATATCTACCAAAGATCGCCGCGGCTTGTCTGTTGTAACTGTCGTGTTTTCTGCTCCAGGCTTGCCACTCGGCGGGATGATTCCCTGCACGCCAGATGCGCCAGGGCTCACGCAGGTCGAGAGCTGCCAGCGTGGCCATGTTCTGAAACTTTCCATCGATGTTGCTTCGCGAAGTGACTGCGGCGGGTGCGATCTCCTGATCGCAAGAGTGCATAGCTTCCAGAGCATTCTTGATGGGCTGTACTTGAAGGAATCGTCCTAGGGGGGCGGCAAGCAGCGCCCGCGTGGTCTCCTCATACTGATCGCGAGTTGCACGTAAGTTTCCAACTAAAGTAGGAGCTTGTTGCACGGCGGCGGATGCTTGCGCAATATCAGCGCTCAAATCGGTGATGTCCTGCCACGCTGTTCGAAGTTTGAGCAGGAGACGCTCGGGTGCGCTGCGCGTAGGCGGTGTAACTGGCTGGGAAGATATCGCCAAGGTATCCTTCCGCAAATAGCTCAGATTACTAACATCAGGAGATCCCTGATTTAACTAGTCGGGCGACGCCCGAAACCCTGAAATGAGTACTATACTCGCACTCGATTGATAAGAGCGTCCTCGTTCGTTCCTTTGTCCGTTCCTGGCAGAAACAGAAGTGTCATCCCGCCTGTCCCGGCTTGCCGTGGGACCGAAGCGTACCGAAGTCGAGGACCTGCTGTTCCTACCGGTCCCAAACAGAAGTGTCATCCCGACCGGAGCGAAGCGCAGTGGAGGGACCTGCTGTTCATCATCCACAGTATCGAATTTGAATGGACGCGCCACCCTCCCCTTTGTCATCCCGACCGGAGCGAAGCGTAGTGGAGGGATCTGCAGTTCCGCGGACTCCTCTTGGAAATGTTTTCAATTTTCACCCCATGGAAAGATTCTCCACCTCACATCCCACTCCTGATCGGAGATAAACCCACGCACGCCAAACCACAGCCACTGGCAAACACACACTGCTATCTCGAAGGCAATAACCAAAAACAAGTTCGACATAACGGACGCGACTGGACTTATTACCATTAACAAGCGATGAAAAAGCAGAGTGGGAAACCAACCTACTGCGCGAGCAGCAAACCCATTTCAATCTAGCCGGCGCTTTCCCAACCTCCATCACCTGCACACGCTGATAAACACTCAGATGACCCTATCAAAATAACTATTGTGAATAAGCATCACACGTGGTTGCGAATTTATTAGATCCGGGCTTACGCTTATCACGAAATCGGAACCCCGGTAGTGTGCCTTTCCAAAGAGGAGAAAACACCGTGCAAAGTTCCTATCTTGCGACGATCGCTGAAGCCATTCCAGCCCCAGCTATTCAAAATATTGCCAGTCAGTTTGGCACTTCCGAGCGGACCATCCTCGACGGCGTGCAGGCGTCCATCGCCGCGGTCATCAGCGGTCTCTCGCAAAAATCCGGTGATAAAACCTTTCTTAGTCAAGTCTTACAGACAGCTCAGGCTACTCCCGAGACCGGCCTCGCGACTGCGCTCTCCAATGGCGCCCTGGCCAATCCTGCGTCCAGCTTTCTCACAGGAAGCAGGCAATTTCTATCCAGCATCTTCGGCGATAAGTTGGGCGGCCTGACTGAAGCCATCGCAACCCACACCGGCTTGCGTTCCGCGGCGGCTACCACCCTGCTGGCCTTGGGCGGTCAAACAGTTCTGGGCTTCCTGGGTAACAAAGTTCGCGATGGAAGTGTGAACGCGAGCACTTTGCCTGCGTTCTTGGCAAAGGAGAGCAGTGCCTTGTTGGCCATGCTTCCCGCCGGCTTTTCGACCGTTACCACCGGCCACCACAAGATAGAGGTCAACCCGGTGATTGCGCAGGCAGTGCAAGTGGAAAAGAAAAGTTCGATTTGGCTTTGGCTTCTTCCACTGCTACTCGCCTTATTGCTCGGCTTCTGGTGGTATCGCTCGCATCAAACGACTGCTCCCGTAGCGACCGAACCCCCGCCGGCCACGACGGCGCCCACAGTAACCTCTTCAACCGGCGCCGATCTAGGCGCGCTCGTCGGTACCAAACTTCCTGACGGAACAACCCTGCAAATTCCCCAGCGTGGTGTCGAAGGCAAACTCCTCGCCTTTATCCAGGATCCCAATCGCGCCCCGGACAAAACGTCTTGGTTTGACTTTGACCGCCTGCTATTCGCCACCAATTCAACAACTCTCGAACCCCAGTCGACAGAACAGCTTACTGCTGTTGCCGGTATCCTCAAAGCCTATCCCGCGGTGCACCTTACCATCGGCGGCTATACCGATAACACAGGCGACGCCAGTTACAACCAGAAGCTATCCCAGGGGCGCGCAGATAGCGTAGTTGCGCAACTCGAAAGCATGGGTATAGCTTCCGATCGCCTCGTTGCCAAGGGATACGGCGAAGATCATCCCGTCGGTGACAACTCTACTCCAGACGGACGTGCGCTCAACCGGCGCATCTCCATGTTGGTGACCAGTAAGTAATTAGCTCTTTTTAAAGTTTGCATCTCCTTATAGGTAGCCTCCATGAATCCGTCGATCAATGAATCGGCCGCAGTCGAAGTTTCGGCTGCGGACGCCAACCGGGAAACGGTTATCCCGGTCTTTGAAGAAAATCTCTCCGTCTCCAAACGCGTAGTCGAAACAGCGCGTGTGCGCGTGTCGCGGGTGACTCACGACTATCAGCAGGTGGTCGACGAGTTGCTGCAGCACGAAAAAGTGGAGGTCGAACGCGTACCGGTCGATCGGCCAGTTGACGCCATGCCCTCCGTGCGTCAGGAGGGTGATGTCACGATCATCCCCGTCGTTGAAGAAGTAGTGAGAATAGAACGACATCTCGTACTTAAAGAAGAGGTGCACATTCGGCGGGTCAAGCATACGGAGAGACACCAGGAGACGATCACCTTGCGTCGACAGGAAGCAGTGATCTCTCGCCACCCCATAGAACAGCCTGACGTCAACCAAGACCAGGCGAGACAAAAATTAATCAACCCAGGAGAGGAAAACCAATGAGCGCCTACGAGAAGGTTGTTACGTTATTTGATACCGCAGAGCACGCAAAAGCCGCCGCCCAGAACCTGCAGCATGCAGGTTTCTCCAGCGACGACATCAGCATCGTCAGTGGTGCAGAACTGCCTAAGAGCGGGAATGCTCTCCGCGAACCTGGCCTATGGCACCGCATTTTCGGCAGCGACATTGAACAGCACGAAGCCACGGTCTACGCCAAAGCGGTTGAGTCCGGCGGTGTGGTGCTCACCCTGCGAGCCGAAGAAGAAGATATTCCCAAGGCGATGGGAATTCTAAATCAGCACAACCTGGTCGACGTAAAGGATCGCGCTGTGGATACTGGCGTCATCTCGAAGGCAACGGCTGCGGCGATTGCCGCTCCCGCTGCGGTCGCGGCCGCAGTGCCTGCTCGTCCGGTGACTTCAGACTTGGGTAAAGACCAGGTCATCCGGTTGGCGGAAGAGCACCTCGAGGTGGGTAAGCGGTTGGTGGAGCAGGGCACGACCCGCATCCGCCGCTTTGTCACCGAGAGACCAGTAGAGGAGCAGGTGACCTTGCACGAAGAGCATGCAGAGGTGGTCCGCCGCGCGATTACCGACCCCAACTACGTAAAGGACATCGACTGGTCCGATACCACGGTGGAAGTACTGGAGACGGCGGAAGAAGCGGTTGTTTCCAAGTCCTCCCGCATCGCGGAAGAAGTGGTCGTCGGCAAGACCGGCTCCGATCACGTTCAGACCGTGCACGATACAGTTCGGCGTCAGCAGGTTGAAGTGGAACGCGTTCCTTCCACCAACCCCAAACCCTAGTCCGTTACACGATGCGCCCGAGCGGAAGACCCCTTCCGCCTCGGGCGTTTTCTTTTAACCTAGTCTTCCACCAGGCGAATGGTGAGTAAGTCTCCATCGCCGATTGCGATCAGGTAGCCCTTTTGCGGAACGATGGCGACGTGCGGCCTGGCGTGGCGTTTCCCGCTTTCCTGTAGTTCGTGTTCCAGAATCGCGGCCAACCTGGCCCTCATGAATCTCCGGCGAATTTCGTCTGCCAATCATTCCTCCCTGAAAAAGAAAGTCGTGACATTAATGTTCCTTTAATGATAAGGAATCGCAACCCGCACTGGTAAGCAAATTGCAAGAGCCCCGCGCCGAAATCCATGTCGCCGAACACTCGCAGTTAACGTGGAAAAGGAAACCTTCAACTGAACCCTGTCCAAACCAAGAATCATGGGGTGCCCCATATCTCGCTCGTTTTTCGCGAGATGTGGGAGACCACAGCCTTCGACCGGCATACTTTCGAGTCATAGCAAAGCCCGGAGGGAATCGACGGGTGCCCCACGTTCGCCCAGGCGTACGTGGGACGAAAATGATGGGCCGCAGCCCCACGACTGCTTTAGCTGTGGGCCGTCTGGCAAATTATGTCGTATAACGATATAATTGAAACATGAGAACAGACGGAACAACCTCCGCACCGCTCGCCCAACTCAAAACACTCGCCGAGTTTCGCCATCAACTCCGCCTGTTTCTCCAATTCAGCGAGAACGCAGCCCAGAAGCTCGGTCTGCAGCCGCAACAACATCAACTTCTACTGCAGATCGCCGGAGCACCCGACGGTACCGCAACGACCGTGGGTTATGTAGCCGAGCGTCTCGGCCTGCGACACAATACAGCGGTCGAGCTAAGCAATCGTGCGAGGAGGCAGGCCTCATCAAGCGCAAACACGGCGGCGATGACCGCCGGCGTGTACTGCTGCGAACTAACCCCCAAAGGCAAGACGGCTTCTGGACTCCCTTTCCATCGATCACGCACTTGAGCTGAATGAGCTTGCTCCGCAGCTTATTCAAACATTGACTGAGCTCGGAACCGGTCATCGGGCAAACCGGGGAAGCGAGCGCGTAGGCAACCAATGAAAGCTGAATCTTCCGTCCTGCGCGACTTCACCGTCGACCGAAGGGTCTGGCTGTTATCTGCAGTTGCTCTGATCATCGGCATTGGCGCCACCTTCCTCGCCGTGGTGCTGCTCAAGTTGATTGCCGTTGCGACAAATCTTTTCTACTATCACCGGCTCAGCGGCATCTCGCCGTCACGCCGGCGGGCAGTCCTCTTGGTCATTGGATGGTGATTGTTCCGGTAGTTGGAGGGCTATTGGTTGGATGGATGGCTCGCTTCGGCTCGGACAAGATCCGCGGCCACGGTATCCCCGAAGCCATCGAAGCCATCTTGTTGAACCGTGCTCGCGTCGACCCTAAGGTCGCCATCCTGAAGCCTATCTCAGCGGCAATCGCCATCGGTTCCGGCGGTCCGTTCGGCGCAGAGGGTCCCATCATCATGAGCGGCGGAGCCTTTGGCTCGCTCATCGCGCAATGGATCAAGCTCACCGATGCGGAACGCACCACGCTTCTGGTGGCCGGAGCCGCGGCGGGTATGTCTGCCACATTCGCCACTCCCGTGGCTGCCATCCTTCTCGCCGTAGAACTTCTGCTCTTCGAGTTGAGACCGCGAAGCCTGGTTCCCGTTGCTGATTGCCAGCGCGACCGCTGCCATTCTGCGCGGATATCTCCTCGGTCCTGGTCCTCTCTTCCCCATGCCCGCTATCGGCGGAGTGGATCGGATTCCGATCGCCGCGGGTTGCTTGCTTCTGGGCGCCCTGATGGGTCTTGTCGCAGCAGGCATGAGCCGCATGATGTACGCCTTTGAGGACATATTCGAGCGCCTGCCCTTGCACTGGATGTGGTGGCCCGCCCTGGGAGGTGTTGGCGTCGGTATCGGTGGTCTCATTTTCCCCCAGGGCCTGGGCGTCGGTTACGACAACATCGCCAACCTGCTCGCGGCAATGCGCCCGTCGCACTCATCCTCGGCATCATCCTGGTCAAATCGCTGATGTGGGCGTTCTCTCTGGGCTCCGGAACATCGGGCGGAGTTCTCGCCCCGCTGCTAATGATTGGCGGAGCGGTGGGCGCGCTCGCCGCGCATCTCGGCCACGCGACAACCGATATGCAGGCATTCTGGGCGCTCATCGGGATGGGAGCGATGCTGGCCGGCTCGCTCGGTGTTCCCCTGACGGCCATTCTCTTCAGCCTGGAGGTCACGCATTGCCTGCCCGCCCTGCTGCCCCTCACGCTGGGTTGCATTGCGTCCTATCTCGTGACTGCGCTGCTGATGCCGCGTTCGATTCTTACCGAGAAACTCAGCCGCCGCGGTTACCATCTCACGCCGCGAGTACGGCGTTGACCCTCTGGAGATCGTCATCATTCAAAGATCTGATGTCTCCCCTGTCCGAAAATCCGCCCGCCGGCGAACGCTGCCGGCGCTCTTCGTCTACGCCGATGGCACCTGCCGCAGCGCCGCGGAGTTGATGGCGACCGAAGCCCTCGCAAGCCTCCCGGTGGTAGACCGCAAGACCGGCGGAATCAGCGGAACCATCACGCTTCAGGATCTGCTGAAAGGCCGAAGCAAAGCAGTCACGCGAGAGAACGAGCGCTTGAGCCTGATCAACCGTTCGAATCACCGTTAGCCTGCTCTGTTCAATTTCGGACAGACAACCTCAGTTATGGACAGGACCCGCCAGGCTCGCCCCAGCTAAGTCATGCCTTTTCAACTCCAGGCTTAGTTCAGACTACGGCTGCATCGAATGCATATCGAACCAAAAGGTGTACCCCATGCTGGTTGATCTGAAAATTGCGTACAGGCGCTTGCTGAAGTCACCCAGCTTCGCCATCACGGCCATCCTCACGCTGGCGCTGGGAATCGGGGCCAACGCCGTGGTCTTCAGCGTGTTGAACGCGCTGGTTCTGCACACCCTGAATGTGCCGAATGCAAAAAGCTTCTACTCCATTGAAGAGAGGGACCAGTCGCTCAACTCGTATCCCGATTACCAGGATGTCCGCGACCGGAACCGGAGCTTTGATGGCGTGCTCGCGTTTAACTTTCGCCGCGGCGGGGCTGGCCACGGGCGGCGACCCGTCGCAGATCTGGCTCTATGAAGCCAGCAGAAATTACTTCGATACGCTAGGTATCAAGCCTTACCTCGGCCGCTTCTTCCACCGTTCCGACGAGCACGGTCCGAACAGCAGTCCTTACATCGTCCTCAGCTATGCCTACTGGCGTATCATTTCGCGGCCGATCCGGCGGTGGTAGGGCGTACGGTTCAATTGAACAAACATCCCTTCACCGTTCTTGGGGTTGCCGCGCCCGGAGTTCCGCGGCACCGAACGTTTCTTCTCTCCGGCTCTGTGGGTCCCGCTGGTGCAGCAGGAGCAGATAGAGGGATTGAACGACCTCAACCAACGTACCGCGCGGAGTCTCTGGCTGATGGGACATCTGAAGCCGGGAGTAACTGCGGAGCAGGCGAGTGCCGATCTGCAGTCGATCGCCACATTTCTAACCAGGACATACCCCAAGGACGACGACGGGTTGAACTTCTCGCTGGCGCGTCCAGGACTTCTCGGCAACCTGCTGGGACGCCCCGTCCGCGCTTTCGTGGCCGGACTGATGCTACTTGGCGGGGCTGATTCTGCTCGCGGCCTGCGCTAACTTGGGCAGCCTCTTTGCTGCCCGCGCCGCCGATCGTTCCCGCGAGATTGCTTTGCGGCTCGCGCTCGGGTCCACCCGCCGCCACATTCTGCGCCAATTGCTGAGCGAGGCAATTCTCGTCGCATTGATTGGCGGAGTCGCGGGTATTGGCGGCAGCGTGGTCCTGTTGCGCGGCTTGACCGCCTGGCAGCCGATCTCCACCTTCCCCATCAACCTGCCGGTGCATCCCGACGCGCTGACCTATACGGTTGCCTTGCTGCTTGCGCTCGGCAGTGGCCTTTTGTTTGGGTTGGTTCCCGTGCGCCAGGTGCTCAAGGCCGACCCGTGGCAAGTGGTAAAGACCGGCTCGACCGCCTCAACCGCCGGCCGGTGGTTCAGCACTCGGGATGTGTTGCTGGTGGTGCAGATTGCCTTATGCGCCGTGCTGGTCACATCTTCGCTGGTAGCCGTCCGCGGCCTGGTGCGGTCGCTGCATAGCACGTTCGGCTTCCAGCCACAGAACGCGTTCGTGGTCAGCACAGATCTCAACATGGCTGGCTACCATGGAGACCAGGTGCCGGTGATGCAGCGGCGCATGCTGGATGACGTCGCGAACATTCCCGGAGTCGCCTCCGCCGGACTGATCAATTTTCTGCCCCTCTCCCTGGGCTGGGAACGAAAACTCGGTCTTCGCCAACACGACGACGGACCTGCGTGAGTCAAACAAAGTTGCCGAGTCGGTCACCTACAGCGTTTCTCCCTCCTACTTCCAGGCAGCAGGCACGACGTTGTTGGCGGGAAGAACCATCAATTGGCGTGACGATAAGAACGCCCCGAAAGTGGCCATGGTGAATCGGGAGTTTGCCCGCAAAGTATTTGGCTCGATCACCGGTGCGGTTGGCGGTTCTTTCAAGGCCCCTGATGGACAGCGGTTCGAAGTTGTCGGCGTGGTGGAGAATGGCAAGTACGAGACCCTGACCGAAGATGCTTGGCCGGCGTATTTCAAGCCCATTCTGCAATCGCCCGCCACCGCTACCTGGTTAGTGGTGCGGTCCAACGGAGATTCGCCACAGCTGCCGGCCGATCTGCATAAAACCTTGCGCGGGCTCGACCCCGGCCTGCCGCTCACGGTCATGACCTGGCAAAAGCAGCTGGACAGCGCCCTCTTTGCCGCGCGCATGGCCACCATCTCTCTCGGCGTGCTGGGCATCCTCGGCGCCATGCTCGCGGTGACCGGCATCTTCGGCATGGCCTCGTACTCGGTGAGCAATCGTCTGCGAGAACTCGGCATTCGCGTAGCCTTGGGAGCGCGTCGTCAGGAAGTCTTGCAGGCCGCCCTGGGAAGAACCTTCCGCCTGCTGGCCAGCTGGCGCAATTGCTGGCCTGTTGCTGGGGATGGCAGCCACCCGCGTGCTCTCCTACATCGTCTATCAGGCCTCCCCGCGAGACCCGGCAGTGCTCGCCGGAGTAGTCTTCACCATGCTTCTGCTAGGCCTCCTGGCCGCCTACGCCCCGGCCCGGCGCGCCTTGACGATAGATCCCGTAATCCTCCTACGCGATCAGTAACCGTCCAAATCCGTCTCCGCAACAAAACCGAGGGTGCCCCATATCTCGCTCGTTTTATGCGAGATGTGGGATACCACTGCTTTCGACCTGCGTGCTTTGGAGTCCATAAGCCATTTCGATTTTCCCGCCCGGCAGTGTAATATCCCAGCGAATGCAGTTTGCGAGGCAACCTTCACGGAGGCTTTCATGTCCGACACCGTCGCCAACGCCGAAGCATCCGCGCCGCTCACGCAAGTGGAGCGGGTCGTCGACACCTTCATCGCTCCCGCAAAAACCTTCCACGACATTCTCAGAGACACAAGCTGGTGGCTGCCCTGGCTCCTGGGCGTTCTGGTCACGCTCGGTTTTGGCCTGGCAATACAGCAGAAAATAGGCTGGGACAAAACCTACAACAATATCTTGCTCCAGAGTCCGCAGTCGCAACAGGACAGGCTGGCGCAGCTCCCACCAGACCAGCAGGCGAGGCAAAAAGCCATTGGAGCGTCGTTTGTGAAATACATTTTCTGGTGCACCCCGGTTCTCATTCTGGTTTATGCGGCCATAGCGGTGACCGGTCTCCTGGCCACACTGAATTTCGGCCTCGGGGGACACGCAAAATTTGGCCAGGTATTTGCCCTATGGTTGTACGCCACGCTGCCATTCCTGATTCAGGGCATTCTTGGCATCGTCACAATTTTTGCCGGGCTCGACGCTGATTCCTTCAATCTCAAAAATCCAGTAGGCACCAACGTCGGATATTTCCTGCCCATGGATTCGCCCAAGTGGCTCATGGCATTCGGCACCTCGATGGACATCCTGACTATCTGGGTCCTCATCTTGCTCACCATCGGTTGCGCCATCGTAGGAAAAATGAAGACCAGCACAGCAGCAGTGGCGGTGTGGGGCTGGTGGATTGTGATCACCCTGGTGAAGGTTGGCGTCGCGGGCATGTTCTGAAAATCAAGAATCCATGAGGCAATGTGACTAAAACTAAATTCGCCAGGGTGATGGGAGCAACCGCCTGCATCGCATTCACAGTGGGGATGGCCGCGCAAACCCAGCCACCCTCTGCCGCTGAGCGCGCCGCGATCACCGCTGCCTCCGCTGCAGAACGTGACCGCGAGCTCAAGCTGTTGGGCATCACCGCGATGCAGCCTCCCGCGAGCGCCTACGACATCGGCAAACCGGGCAATGCGAATTACGACGAGTCCAAAGCCAATCCCTACCCCACGCTCCCCGACGTTTTGCGCCTGAACGATGGGACCAGGGTCACGACCCCGGAACAATGGAAGAAGCGTCGCGCCCAAATCAAAGCAATGTTCGACGAAGATGTGTACGGTAAATTTCCCGCGCACATCCCCAAGGTGACCTGGAAAGTCGACAGCGTAGAAACCATGACGGTCCAGGGCATCCCCGCCATCGTCAAACATGTCACCGGCCATGTCGACAATTCGTCGTATCCGGCGATCACGGTCGACATCCATGCCGACGTCGTCACACCGGCTAGCGCCAAAGGCACCCGCGTGCCGGTCATCATTGGCGGTGGTTCGATTCGCCCGCGCCCGACGTTCGCGCGCGCGCCCGCTGCTCCAGGGCAGGTGGTGCACCAGCTCTCGGCGCCGCCCGATGCGCCTGATTCCGCAAAGCTCCTTCTGCAGCACGGCTGGGGTTTTGTGGGCCGCAACTCCAACGAGGTACAGGCCGACAACGGCGCCGGCCTCGACAAAGGCATCATCGGCTTGGTGAACAAGGGTCAGCCGCGCTCGCTCGACGATTGGGGTGTTCTGCGCGCCTGGGGTTGGGGCGACAGCAAGTTGCTCGACTATCTTCAAACCGATCCGGATGTCGATGGAAAGAAAGTCGGTGTGATGGGTCACTCGCGCGGCGGGAAGGCCTCGCTGGTAGCGATGGTGGATGATCCACGCTTCGCCATCGGTTACATTTCCTCTTCAGGAGCGGGCGGCGCCGATCTCTACCGCCGCGACTATGGTGAGACCATGGGCAACATAACCGGGGTAAGTGAGTTCCACTGGTTCGCGGGCAACTTCCTGAAATATGGCGCGGCCGGTCATTCCGCCAACGAGATGCCCGTAGACAGCCACGAATTCATCGCGCTGGTAGCGCCGCGGCCCGTCTTCATCGGCGGAGGAGCACTGCTCACCGATGCGGTGTACGTTCCCGGCGATGCCTGGCAAGATGCGCAAGGCATGTTCATTGCCGCCGTTGCGGCCAGTCCGGTTTGGAACCTGCTTGGTGCGAAGGGCCTCGGAACAACCACATTCCCGGCCATGGACACCCTCATCGACTCAGGAGACGTCGCCTTCCGTCAGCACCAATACGGCCACACGCCCGCACCAAACTGGCCCTATTTCATCGAATTTGCAGACAAAGAATTCAAGAAACGCTAACCGGTCGAAACCCATATGCACATTTCGTGGAGACTCGTGGTACCCGCCCTTCGCAAAAGCGCGAAGGACCTGGACTTCCAACTTCTCACCTGCCTCGTGATTGCGTCTTGCTCGCTCTCTGTCTACGCGCAACCGGTGCCCCCAAAGCTCGAGCCGGTCGAGCACACGTTTGTGATCCACAACTTTCACACCGAGAGCGGGATCACGCTACCGGAAGCGAAGATCGTCTACGGCACCTATGGACACCTCAACGCGGCGGGAGACAACGCCATCCTTCTGCCCTCGCATTACATGGCCGACATGAATGGTTATGACTGGCTCGTCGGACCCGGAAAGGCGCTCGACCCTGCACGCCAGTTCCTCATTACCTCCGAGCTGTTTGGCAATGGACGCTCCTCGTCCCCCAGCAATACGCCCGAGCCATTCCACGGACCACGCTTTCCCGTCACGACCATTCGCGACAACGTGGAAGCCGTGCATCAGCTACTGACCCAGGAACTTGGCGTGCGGCACCTCGAGGCGGTCATCGGCTTCTCCATGGGCGCCCAACAGGCCTTTCAATGGGCTGTCTCCTATCCCCAATACATGGATCGCATCGTTGCCACCTCGGGAACCGCCAAGACCTACGGCCACGGGATCGTGCGTCTGGAAAGCGAGATCACGGCGCTGACCACCGACCAGGCATTCCAGGGCGGCGACTACAAGGAGGAACCCGTCAAGGGCATCCAGGCATTTTCCCTGGTTTGGACGGCGTGGCTCTTTTCGCAGCAGTGGTGGCGCGAGGAGTTATGGAAAACCGAGAACCCGCCTGGGACTACCTTCGCGCAGGTGGTCGATCATTACAAGACGAACTTCATTCCCGGCGCGGATGCGAACAATCTCATTTTGCAGATGCACACCTGGGAGCAGCACGACGTGGGAGCCACACCGGGCTTCGCTGGAGACCTGAGCAAAGCGTTGGGATCGATCAAAGCGCACGTTCTCTACATGCCGTCGGCGATCGATCTCTATTTTCCGGTCGCAGATGCTCGCTACGAAGCGCCGATGATTCCTCACTGCTCGCTGGAACCCATACCATCGCTCTGGGGGCATCCCGCTGGGGCGGGCGCCAGTCCGGCAGACGAAAAATTTCTCAACGAAAAGATTGCAGCCTTCCTCGAAGGTAAACCGCAGCACCCCTAATCAGGGGCAAACACTAAATTCAACCTTCGACCGCATTGGCGTTGAAATAGAAGGCACCCGTCAGGCGCCATTCTTGTCGACCAGGATTTCGCTCCTGGCTACTTTGCGTTGTATCGGGCACGACTTCAGTCGTGCCGTTAAAGACGCAAAAAGAGTGGGCTAAAGAGTCTGCGTGAGAACTCTGCACTTAGTCCCGTAGGGACGTTTGAAAGTCGCCCAGGATTACGTCCTGGGCTACTCTCAGCCCGTCCCTACGGGACTTGATTGGGAGTGCGTAGCTCTCACGCAGACTCTAAAGCCCCTGCGTATTTTCCATTGGAAACCAGACGCCCAGGGATAGACTGATCGCCATGTTGCACACGATGCATCAGATCCCTCGCAGATCTCACCTAATCTTGGTTGCAACCCTCGTTCTGAATCCTGCCGTTTTCGCACAAAGTCCACCCAAGGTGGCGCCCGATAATGATCTGGCGCTCTCTGCCGAGCAGACGGCACGAGCTACCGGGATGTCCCCGCTCTTCGATCGCATACGCGAGCTATCGTCCCAATCGTCTCCCGAGAATCGATGGGAGCTGTTCTTCCGTCAGCAGCAGGCGCTGATGGAAGTGACCGCGGCATCGATGGAAGTGGATGCAGCGATGGGCCAGATTGATGTGGAGATAGCCGAGACGCGAGAAATGCAGAACTACCTGACGACTCATCGCGACACTCAAGTGGCCCGGCTGAATCTAGTGAGCATTGCAATCGGAGGAACTGCTGGCACAGCCAGCGCAGCGTTGGGGTTGACCACTCACGCCCGCGCTGCAGCCGTCACCGGCATCGTGGCAGGGTCGGCGACGGCCGCTCTTTCGCTCATTGGCCTCCGTATCAGCGAAGGGCCAAAGCGAGAGTTGGAGGTGAAGAGCAACATGCTGAGTGAACTCTTCGACCGTCCCCCCAACAGTAGAAATGTCTATGCAAAAGTTGTGGCTACCTTCATGAACTCACCCGTCCCTGGCGATCCGCAGAATCTGACGCGACAGCAGCGGCTTATCCGCGGATGGGTAGAGGTCGGCCGAATTCCCGAGCCAGACTCAGTCAAAGGACGCGATAAAATCAGCCTGATTACCAGCGTGCCGGGAGAGAAGATTCAACAAACAATCGGCGATCTGGACGACCGGCAAGCGATGCTTTATGACTTCCGCGCCCGATTAACCCACATGAAGCGAGACCTTGCCGTTCTCCTCGAGAGCATACCCAAGGAGATGCCACTCAACCCTCAGCCAGGAATAAAGCAGTAGCCTGAAGAACGTCGTCATTTGTTTTCTATTGCCGGTTGCGAGATTCTATCTACGGGCAGAAGAGGATTTCCCATGAAGAGTGCGCGTCTGGTCTCCTTCGGTTCTCCCCTGGAGCTCTGTGAGTTACCGGTACCCGAGCCAGGCGGCTCAGAAGTCTTGCTGCGGGTTATTTCCGCAGGAATCTGTCACACCGATTTACACCTGATCGATGGAGGCTACGACCTGGGCCACGGCGAGAAGTTGCTGGCCTCGGATCGAGGCGTCAAACTTCCGCTAACCCTCGGCCATGAGATTGTTGGAAGGCGAGTCGACACGCCGAACCAGGACTACCTGGTCTATCCCTGGATCGGTTGCGGGAATTGCCGGATCTGCGACGCCGGGGAAGAGAACCTCTGCGCTCAACCGCGGACCATCGGCATCTTTCGCGACGGAGGCTACGCGGAGTATCTGCGGGTGCCGCACGAAAAGTATCTGCTGCCTTTGAACGGCATCGATCCCTTGCTTGCAGCGCCGTATGGCTGCTCGGGATTGACCACCTACAGCGCTCTCAAAAAGGCGGGAGACCTTATTCGCGAGGAGCCGATCGTGATGATTGGTGCGGGCGGTCTCGGTTTGATGGCCCTCCGCCTGCTGAAAGCCATGGGGGGAAAGGGAGCCATCGTAGCCGAAATACATCAAGCCAAGCGGGCGGCGGCCCTGCATGCCGGCGCCCTGGACACCGTCGACGCGGGTGCACCGGACGCCCTGCAACAGATCATCGCCAAGGTCGGTCATGCTCCCCGCGCGGTGATCGACTTTGTCAGCTCAGAATCGACCGCCCAGCTTGCGTTCAAAGCACTCGCCAAGGGCGGAAAGTTGATATGCGTTGGCCTCTTCGGCGGCGCGGCGTCTTGGCCACTGCCACTCATCCCGATGCGCGGCATTACCATTCAGGGTAACTTTGTGGGAACCTTAGCCGAACTGGCCGAACTACTAGCCCTGGTGCGCTCCAGCGGCATGCCATCGATCCCCATCCAGCACACCACGCTCGAACAGGCGAATCCAACGCTGACCGCATTGCGCCGCGGGCAGATTGAAGGGCGGGCGGTAATTGTCGTGCCTTGATTAGCGAACGAGTTCCGAAACTACCTCCACCTCCTGATGCCGTGTACTCCCCGGAACATCGAGCGACCCGAGCACCAGCGGCTTGCCCTGAACCAGGGTGGCTGTTCCTTCAAGCGTAGTCTGCCGAATCACGGGAGACTCCGTGCCGACGAGGGACTTATCTTCCGCGATACCCGATTGCACGACCTTGGTGCGTAAACGCACTGCGTCAAGATAACCATCCAGGGAAGCATCAATCTCCTGGCCAACGTCGAGATAGGTAATATCCGACGGCGAGTTCTCCGAGGTTGGGCTTCGCGTGGCGATAGGTATCCTGCTGCCCTGCTTGAAGTCTGTCCGGCTCCCCGAAGCTACGATGATGGAAAAATGCTGCAGGCCAATGATCTTACCGCCGTCCTTCTCCGTCATGGTGTAAGTGAGGCGATAGATTTTTTTTGTCTTATCCAGGTCGGAGAGAATCTTCTGCGCCAGGGCTATCTCCTCGGCTGAGCCCCGGAGTGAGATGGCGCCCTGGGAAGCCACATAATAGAGCTTCGCATTCGGCAGCATATTTCGCAGGTCGGTCACAATCTCGTTAGCGTCATTCGGCTGTGTAAGGTTGGTGAGATAGAGGGTCTGATAAATTTGCGGCGAGTCCTTTGACTCGGGAGCCTGCGTTTGTGCGGCCACGCTCAGCCCAACCGAGGCCATTGCCAGGATGATGCCTACTGACCTTCTCATTTGATTACTCACTTTGACTCCTCATCTCTTCGGCATTGATTTCAAAAAAATGTTGAAACTGTGCTGTGTTTTTCGCAGACTGTGCCGCCTGCAAATCAGGATTGAGTAATGCTTTATTCTGCGCATCGTTGCGATGCGCAACGCGCAGCAGCATCCTTTCCTGCTCGGTCAAAGGCAGAGGCGGAGCTGGAAAGCCGCCAGTTCGCGCGTCACGCACACCCGGCAAATCGCGCGGACGCCTCGCCGCGACGCGCGCGGCAGTCCGTCGTGGCTCAATGGGAGCTTCGTGCGCGACGGCCACCGGCTGTGTTTGTTGGACATCGACGGCGTTTGCAGGCGTACGCGAGGGCTGGTTGACTCTTGTGACCACGATCAATGAAGCAGCCAGGGCCGCCCCGCACACCAGCGAAGCCGCAACCGAGGGACGCAAAAACCAGGGTGAGGGCATCGCGTGCTGGGCCTCCACCGCCTCAAGGATGCGGCGCTCCATGCCTGGAGAAGGTTCAACGTCGCGCAAACCGGCCATCACCCTATCGATTGTCTCGTCAGCATCTCTCATCGGAATGCTTTCTCCCTTCAAGCCGTTCCCGCAGTCGCGCTCTCGCTCGTGACAGCAGCCCACGCACCGCGGACTCGCTTCGTCCTAGTACACCGGCAATCTCTACGGTGCTTAACTCTTCGAGGGCAGAGAGCAGCAACACATGCCGTTCTGCCTTCGGCAATCTCTCGATCTCGCGCAGGGTGGCTTCAAAGCGCTGAGCCTCCTCCATCGCCGCATCTGCGGGTATCGTTTTGCTCGCCAGCGATTGCGCGAAATTCTCGTCCAATTGTTCTGGCCGTCTTCGTCTCTTCCGGTCCAATGCGAGGTTCCAAGCGATGCGAACCAGCCAGACCCGCATATCGCGCACCGTCGAAAGTGTAAGGTGGTGCTCCAGCACTCGAATGAAAACATCCTGGACCACGTCTTCGGCTTCCGTCCTGCTTCTCAGTACGGAATGAGCAATCCGGAACAGCAGCGTAGAGTAGGCCTCGACCAGCGCGGCAGGATCAACCGCCGGTCGAGCATCCTCCATAAACGACAACGCCAAGCTGCAGCCCTCAATCGACGCCATGTTTGCCTTCTATGGAGACAGACGCCCGTACCCGCTTTTCGCCCGAAAAAATCGCAAAAATAATGGGCGGAGCCCAACGATGGATTTCACTGCATAGACTGGCAGGCCCATATCGTCGTTCCTCATCGATCTAAGAGCGATTCACTCCTGCGATGACCCAGTCCCGAAGGGACGTCTGAAAGTAGCCCAGGACGCAGTCCTGGGTAGGGTCACGAAACTGTGTCAGTCCCGCCAGGGACGGCTGAAATTCTGCCGTCTTTGCGTGCCCCTTGAAAAATCGGAGAAAATCCCAGCATCCAAAAGCTGAGGAGAAATTCCCGAAATGAAAAGTCACACCGAATACCTTGTTTTCGAAACCAGGAAATGAAAAGAAATGGTCCACATCACGGACCAGGTGGAGCACATAGTCCGTAAAAGCGGGGTGAAGGACGGATTATGTTTCGTCTCGCCGATGCACATCACCGCCGCCGTGTACGTGAACGACCTTGAGGACGGCTTGATCGACGACATCGGCAAGTGGTTGGAGGAGCTTGCCCCAGCCCGCCCGGACTACAAGCATCACCGCACAGGTGAGGACAACGGTGACGCCCACTTGAAGGCCTTGCTCTTACACCACGAAACAACCCTGCCGGTGACCAACAGCAAGCTCGACCTCGGTACCTGGCAGAGGGTCTTCTACGCGGAATTTGACGGGCAGCGACCCAAACGAGTCATCGTGAAGGTATTAGGCGTCGAGTAACCAGCGAAATCTCTTTACGCGGAGTTTAGTGGGAGCCCCCTGCTGAAGCAGGGGGAGCTGGACTTTAGTCCAGCGGAAAAGCGGTTCATTCTCTCGCGGATGGGCTTTAGCCCTGGGAGCGCGGAGCGCCACAAACCTCAACGTCCCCGCCTCAAAGCCGCGGTTTACGCGCCTTCCGCTCAACGTCAACATCTTCCTGAGCAGCACCCGAACCAGAATCCAGCCCAGGCTGCAAATCAGGAGGCAACATTCCGTGTCGAGGAGTGCCGCAAACCGCACACGCTTCCGCCTTTAACGTAATCTCCGCTCCACAGCATGCACAAAAAGCCGCCATCTCGATAATTCCCCCAATTGCTTTAGCCTCTTGGATGAACGAGGCCGCTGCGAAGATTCAAGCTACTTGCGAAGCGCATTACACGTGGAACGCAAAGTAAACTCCAAAGACTCGCGTGGAATTTTCTCAATAAACGGTTGAACCACCCAATTGAGCCCGGTAGGAACCGATCGGGTAAGCGAAACCGATTCGATTTGCATGTAAAGACCACCGTTCCGCTCCTCGTAGCTCCAATAGGTATTCAGGCGCCACAGAAACCCGTGCTCATCCTCAGCACTCAGCACATGCTCGCTGCTCGTGCCGGGCGATCCGATCTCCGAGATCCTTGTGCTGCGCGAGATGCTGTATCCGTGCTGCGCATCGAGGCGCCCGAACGTTATGTCGTAGCTCGTATCCATCACCACAGTGAGAACATGCTTCTGCCGGACGCGCATGGTTGCCTGGAGACGGTCACCTTGTTGACTCAACACTTTTGCCTGAAGAACCTGCGGAGAGAAATGCTCGGGATACGCGCTGATGTCCCGCATCAGCCGCTCGAAATCCGCCACCGTCGCTCCCGCCACAAACGCAGTACCGCGCCAGTCGTGCAGCAGGGCACCGGGCAATGCGGAACCGGTGAGAGGCGTAATCGGCTCGATAATCAGCTCACCCTGTTGCAGTCGCTTCTCCTCCTGCGCGGTCAACGGAGGCGCCAGAAAATCATTTGCCGACTGGTGTTGCCGAGCCAGCCTTGACTCAACAGTACTGATATAGGCATTGAAAGCTGCGACCGCGGCAGGGGAAGGCTCTCCCATCGCGCGAGGTGGCCCTGCCACAAACGTCAACAGCCCGAGGATAAGGAGCAGAAGCCGGCTTTGTGCGACTGGACGTAGCGTCATGAATCTATTCAGTGTAGCTGGATACTGCCTGGCTAGCGAGTTCTAAGGTGAGCCGCGCAGCGGGACGAAAATGGATTCGCCAAAAACGTTCCTTCGATTCCGGAAACAATCACTGTTCCATCCTCAGCATTAAAATGCGCCAGCCGAAACTCCCCATCGGGAAGGTCATTGAGCCGTTGCCAGTGCATCCCGCGATCCTTGCTGAAGTACACACCAGTGAGCGAGGTCACGATCTCGTGACTTGGCCTCGATGGGTCGACCTCTACGCTGAAAGCCCGTATGTTGGAGCCAGCCTCGTCCTCATTTCTGTGCAGAAGAAAGCTCGCATGGGTCACGCGCTCCACGGCATCCGCACTGATGGGGTTGTAAACTCCCCAACAGGCCGCCAGATGAGGCCCCCCCACCGTACTGATGCTCTGTATAGCAGAATCGTCCCCCACTCCATCGATGCGCGTCCATTGCTTCGCGCGCGGTCTTAGACGGAAGGCCTGATCGCCGGTTCCTACATAGAGAGAACTGGCAGCCGTCGTCTTTGGATCACCAAATTCCATAGAGAGAAGATCCATTTCCGTGGGAAGAGGCGGGAGTGTTCCATCTTTGATCCATGCGCCGTCGCGACTCTTGCGGTAAGTAAAAATTTGCGGGTTCAGGTCAAAGTAGCCATAGCCGACCATCAGGCGTTTGCCGTCGGCGGTCATCTTCACCACATTTGCCGTGACCGGATCGCCAGGTTTTTTGGGAATGGTCACCGTAAGATCGGGTTGGGAAACGCGGGGGCCTACGATCGTCCGCACCACGGCATCCTGTCCGTCGGATTGTGGAATGACCTGAAAGGCTCCCCTTTGCGTTGTGATCACAAACTCACCGCCACCGGGAGACACGCTGAGCCCATTACGCTCGCCCTCACCGATATCCGCATCGAAATATCGCGAATCGACGCGCACGATCTGGGTCCATGTCTTTCCGCCATCAGCGGATTTCGATATGTACATCACTCGCTCCTGAGCGGGAACCTTGCTGCTCAGGTCGGCGGTGAGACCCCACACCGCATTGCGGTCTCTGGCCCTGGGATTGGGGTCGCCCGTCATGGCCTCAACGAAATTACTTCCGAACTCATGACTTCCAGGAAGATTCCGCACTTCATGAACCCGGCAACTGTCCAAATCCCTTTTCGCATCGTCCGCAGTTTGTGCCAGCGCAGCCCTTGCCATTGGGACAAAGGCCATCAGCAGGAAAAGGAATTGCCGTTTTCGTTTGCCCCAAACCGGATCCACCCCGTTGTCCCCCGACTAGTTTAACGGGCCGACCGTTATGATCAAGTTCGGATGTTCGGACGGAGGCATTCATGAAGAAGCTGTTAGCAGACACTGCGGATCGATCCGCGCGCTACCTCGCGGGTCTTCCGCATCGGAACGTGGCCCCTTCGCCGGAAGACGTAGCTCGATTGGAACAACTCGGAGGGCCGCTCCCCGATGGTCCAGCCGATCCCATGGAAGTTTTGGCATTGTTGGATGACATAGGGTCGCCCGCGACGGTCGCCAGCGCCGGAGGCCGCTATTTTGGATTTGTCATTGGCGGTTCACTCCCGGCAGCCCTTGCAGCGAACTGGCTGGCAGGAGCGTGGGATCAGAATGCTGCCATGCAGGTGATGTCACCCGTGGCAGCGAAGCTGGAAGAGATCATGCTCGCCTGGATGGTTGATCTGCTGGGGTTGCCCGCCGGATCGGGAGCCGGATTTGTCACCGGCACAACCATGGCCAACTTCACCGCCCTGGCCGCAGCGCGGTCGACGCTGTTGCATCGTGCTGGATGGAATGTGGAGGAAGACGGATTGTTTGGCGCGCCGCCGATCCACGTAGTGGTGGGCGACGAAGTTCACGTATCGCTGCTCAAGGCACTATCCATGCTCGGGCTCGGCCGTTCGCGCGTGACCCGGGTTGCGGCCGACGCCCAGGGACGGATGAAGCCGGAAGCCTTGCCAGTGCTCGATGACCGCACTCTCGTTTGCATACAAGGCGGCAACGTAAATACGGGCGCGTTTGATCCTGCATCGGAAATCTGCGCCCGCGCGCGGGACACAGCTTCCTGGGTTCACGTGGATGGTGCCTTTGGTTGCTGGGCCGCCGTCTCCCCACAATATGCGCCTTTGTTGGCGGGCATGGACGCTGCAGATTCCTGGGCCATCGATTGCCACAAGTGGCTGAACGTGCCCTACGATTCCGCGGTGGCCATCGTGCGCACCGCAGAAAATCTCAAAACCGCCATGGTGATGAGCGCCGCGTATCTGACACCGGGTGGTGGACGCGAACCTTGGCACTATGCCCCGGAAGCTTCGCGGCGCGCGCGCGCAGTCGAGTTGTGGGCGGCGTTGCGCTCCCTGGGACGCAGCGGGCTAAGGGAACTGATCGAGCGAAACTGCCATCAGGCAAAGCTATTTGCCGATCGACTGCGCCGCGCAGGCTTCACCATTCTGAACGATGTGGTCCTGAACCAGGTGCTGGTCTCCTTCGGCACCGACGACGAAACGCGGCGAGTCATCGCCGCTCTGCAGACCGAAGGAACCTGCTGGTGCGGAGGAACCCAATGGCACGGCCAAGCCGCGATGCGCATCAGCGTATCCAGCTGGGCAACCACCAACGAAGATGTGGAGCGCAGCGTAGAAGCCATAATTCGAATCGCGAAATCAGCAACCTAAACCACCAATCTAAACCAGCAATCTAAACCAGTAACAAACCGAGGGTGCCCTATATCTCGCTCGTTTTTCGCGAGATGTGGGATACCACAGCCCTCAACCAGAATCCTTCGAAGTCCACCGAGAGTCGAGGTGATAACAGCGGAGGAGGACTGACGGGTGCCCCAGGTTCGCCAAAGCGTACTCCGGATTTCCTGTCGAGCTTGCTGGCGTTGGCGAACTTCATGCGGCTTTCTTTGATGAAAGCCGCACACGCGGGTGTCGGTGGAGCCCCGTGCAGGAAATCCGGATACCTGGGCCGAAAACGAAGGGCGAAGCCCAACAATCGCTCTCCCTAAACCCCAAACTGTCGCAAATGATGATCCAAATGCTTGTACATCAAAGTAGCCCACTCTTGTGCCGTAAGCCGCCCAAAAAAACTATGCGGATGCACCGTACACCCCCCAGGCCCCCCAACAACAAACCGCTCAATCAACACACGCAATCGTTCCCGCTCTATCCCCAAATCCCGATCATCGTTCACCACCAGCCCTTTCACCGTGGGTGAATTCCGCCGCATCGGTTCATCATCTCCGAGCACCTTCGGCTTAATCACCCCGCCAATGATTCGCCCCAGCAACAACCGCGGCGGAGTCGTATCCCCTACCGCCCATTCCAAACCCGCCGAGCAATGCGCGACCGCTTGTGCCGGGGTCATCTTGCCCCACAGCCGCTCGCTCTCCGGCCGCATCTGCGCCAAGCGCCCCTGTACCTCTTCCACCATCGTGGCTTCAAAGAGATTCTTCATCACTTCTTTCGCCCCTCAGCACGTTCGCGAATCCTGGTCAATATGTAATTCCACCCCGTCTGTACGCTCCGTTCTCCCTCAATCACTTCGGGCGGAATCAGCCCCATCGCGCGATGGACAAACTTCAAACGCGTCAACCCGCCTTCTTCCGTCAACCGGTACTGCACATTCGAGATTGCTGGAAAAGACATGAACAGCGGACCGCATATTTCCAGTAGCGACGGCGGCTTGATCGCCTGAACGTGCCCCCAGAAATGGCCGGTGTCTTTTCCTAAATCCCGATACCACCTGCCGCCTGGCCAAGCCTCCAGCTTCATCGCTAACGACGTGCCATCCGGAGTCTCGTTGTACGGTCCCATCTGTTCCAGAATCGACTCAAACACCACCTCCAGCGAGGCCGCGATCCTCTCTTCCTTCACAACTTCGAACGTACGTACTTCCTGTTCTGTACTTACCGCCATCATTCCTCTCCTTGGGGCTTGGTTAGCCGGTTTGCCATCTTCATCTCGGCCCGCTCTTTGATCCGGTCGAGCTGATGCGTCCAGAATCGCTCATAGGTTTTTACCCAGTCATGCACAGGCTTCAGCTCCTTTGCGTTCAGCCGGTACATACGCAACTGCCCGCGCTTGCTCACCGAGACCACTCCGACCTTTCGCAGCACTCCGAGGTGCTTCGAAACCGCCGGTTGTGGCATCCGCAGGCGAAGCACCAAATCCCCCACTGCATGCTCTTTCCCATTGACCAGCAGGTCGATAATCTCCCGCCGTCGCGGTTCGGCAATCGCGTTGAAGACATCTGAGGTGGTAGTCGCTCTGGCCATGGAGGCATCATATATTCCGATAAGGGAATACGTCAAGCCTGGCTCTGAATCGTTCTTTCTATGATCTCGCTTGCCCGTTCGAGCGAGTGCAACCGTTGGATCTCCCGGCTCAAGCGCGGCGCGTTCTCACGATAGCTGGGTAGGGTGAGCACTCTCACCAGCGCGTCAGCTAGCCCTGAGGCATTTAAGTGTTTCGGTGGTATCACAATTCCCGTACCGCTCCACGCGATGCGGGCCGCAACCCCTGGTTGATCATTGGTGATCGGGATCGCGACCATCGGCACGCCCTGGGCCAGTGACTCAAGCGCGGTATTCAGGCCCGCGTGCGTGATGCATGCAGCGGATCTCTGCAGCAACTCGATCTGTGGGCAGTAGTTGACGACCACCGCATCGCCTTCCACTCCGCCAAACCTGCTTGGATCCGACCCTCCGCCAAGCGACAGAACAAGTTGAAACTCCCGGTCTGCACACGCTTTCAGGATGACTTCGAAGATCCAGTCAAGCCGGTTCTGCAGTGTGCCCATCGAAGCGTAAACGATTGGCCGGCCATCCAACCGCTCCCACGGAAAAGCAGTCTCTGAGCGATCCATCCGCTGATGCAGTGGCCCCACGAAGTGAAAGTCCGCCGGTAATTCATATCGCGGAAACTCAAAACCTGGTGGCTGTTGGCTAATCTGTGGATGCCCACGAAAAGCATCATTAGGAAAATCCCGGTAGGGAACCAGGTTCCACTGGCTCCGCTGCTGGTTGATTTTCGAGCGCAGGGGCCTCAGCATCCTACGGCCCAGCGCGTGAACGATCGCATTGCGAGCAATCGCCAGGGGACCTGTTGCGCAGCTCCATCCGAAGTTAACCGGAGGAACTCTTTTTCCATGTTGAACATGAGTGCATTGGCGACGTGCACATAGGGCAGGCGAAGATGGTCGCCAATGGTGGCGCCCCCCATGGAGAACTGATCGATCACCAACCCATCAATGTCATTTTCGCGGATCTTCTCTGGGAGTTCAGCGCATTGTGTCTCCACCATGTCTTCGAGGATCCTGACCGTATACAGTGTGCCGGCCTGGCCCTTCAACTTGCCCAGGTGAGCAAAGACATCCTCCGTGTAGCCAAGCGGAAACCGCTCTCGGCCGACAACCACGGCCTTCAGCTCAAGGTCTCGGAAAAACCCTTCCGCATCCGCAACACAGAAAAACGTCACTTCATGCCCGCGCCGCCGCAACTGCAGCGCCAGGCTGCTCATCGGGTACATATGCCCCTTAGCATTGACCGAAAGAAATCCAATCCGAGCCATACACTCTCGATTATGCTCTGCAACAAACCTTAGGGAACGGACCGCACCTCAAGCTGGGATCAAGCTCAAAGTAAACCTGTGCTAACGAATACCCGGCGGGCTCGGGAGCAAACCTACAACAAACCTAAGGGCATCAAGACGGGGCATAAGGTTGGGAATCAAACTGGCAACAAATCAGAGGGTGCCCCACATCTCGCTCGTTTTTCGCGAGATGTGGGATACCACAACTGTTGACATGTGACTCTTCAGTCAAATAGAAGCCGAGTTCAAAACAGCGGCAAAGGACGGACGGGTGCCCCAGGTTCGCCAAAGCGTACTCCGGATTTCCTGTCGAGCTTGTTGGCGTTGGCGGACTTCATGCGGCTTTCCTTAATGAAAGCCGCACACGCGGGTGTTGGTGGAGCCCCGTGCAGGAAATCCGGATACCTGGGACGAAAAAGATGGGCGAAGCCCAACTACCGCTTTCCTACATCGACTATCAAATCCACCAGTCATCCAACCTCGAAGGGACGGCCGAATATCTCAATGTCTCCTCTGACCTTCGCCGATCATCCATAGTCCTTCAAACGAATCAAGTTTCCAATTTTCAAAGGAAGTTCGATCATCATGTTTTTCCAAGGCGTGTAAGGCAGGACGCGCCACATCTGCTGGCTCAGCCACTGCTTCAGCCGTGTCCGTGGAACGAACCAATCCGCGCCCTCGGCAAGTTTCTGGCACCGGCCCACGAACTCCCGCATGAGCGCCTCATAGGAAGCAAACGCAACCCCATAATCGCCGTCTGCTTCCTTCAATTCGCCGGCAAGGATATACGCGCCCACGACTGCCATGCTTGTACCCATCCCTGACAGCGGCGAGGCGCAATATCCTGCGTCTCCCAGCAGAACGCAACGTCCTTCCGACCATCGGTCCATTTTGACTTGGCTGATGGAGTCGAAGTAGAAATCCGGTGCCTCGTCCAGCATCTTAAGAAGCCGGGGAACCTCCCATTCTTCCTGCGCGAATTGCTGGCGAAGAATCTCCTTCTGTTGCATAACATCACGGCGGTCATACGCCAAAGGCGGCGAAGCAAAAAAGAACGACGCCTTCGCTTCTGTATTCTCTCGAGCGCTAAAGATCCCAACCTTCCTCCCCAAAGTGCCGTAGTACAAGCCACTGTGGTCAAGGTTCATGAAATTAGGAATGGTAAAGATTGCGACATAATAGCCAAGGTCACGCACAAAACGAGACTCCTCACCAAAAACCTGGGTCCGCACATTGGAATGGAGACCATCCGCGCCGACAACGAGGTCGAACTCGCGGGCCTGGGCACGACTGAACGTCACCGCAACCCCGGGATCGCTTTGCGTGACGCCGGTGATCGTGTCGTCAAAGATATACTCTGCCTCCTGCCGCGACGCCTGGTAGAAAACTCCGGCCAGGTCGCCGCGCATAATCTCGAGTTCGCCGCTGGTGAACCCATCCGGCAGACTGGCAACTTTCTTGTTTGCCTTGTCCACGATCGTGATTGCACCAGTCCGGGTTTCGAACTTCTTCACCTCGGCCAGGATGCCCATGCGTTCCAGGGCGTGCAAGGCAGCGCCGCGAAAGTCGACCGCGTATCCTCCCGGCCGCACCGTGGGAGCGCGTTCGACGACGGTGGGATGGAAACCGTAGCGGCTGAGCCAGAAGGCAAGCGCCGGCCCGGCGATGCTTGCGCCGGAGATCAAAATGTTCTTGTTCTTCAAGCCTTGTCCTCCCAGAACTTGTACGAATGTATAAGACAAACGTACCATACACCTGTGTGGAACAAATGTGTGAACCCCGGTTTAGACTGCACACATGGGAAATCGCGAAGCACTGCTACTCGGGGCGAAGCGCTGTTTGCTGGAAAAAGGCTATACGGGGACCACGGCTCGCGACATCGCTACAGCCGCGGGCGTAAGCCTGGCTGCCATCGGCTATCACTTCAGTTCCAAGGAGGCGCTGCTGACCGAGGCGCTCCTGCTTGCTTTCGGCGACTGGGACCAGGAATTCCGTGCGGCACTGAACTCGACGGTTCCGGCCAATCTTGGCCCCGTGGAGCGGTTTGAGCTTATCTGGGCGCGGCTGATCGAGACCTTCGAAACTCACCGCTCCCTTTGGGTGGCCAACTTCGAGCTCTTTTCGCAGATGGACCGTCAGCCAGACATCCGGCGAATGCTGGGAAACAATCTCCAGCGCGCTCGTACAGGTCTGGCCGCCCTATTTGCAGACCAGGAAGAGACCGCCGTCACTGAGCACACAGCGTCTACCATCGGCACGTTTCACCACGTGCTCTTGACCGGCATGATCGCGCAGTGGCTAATCGATCCGGACCATGCTTTGTCGGCCCGCGAACTCACCGATGCATTGTTGCGTGTCGTTGCGGGAATGCAGACCGCCAAGCGTTCGTCCAAATCGAAGCGATGATCGTAGTTTCTACTTCGACCGGCTCTCCATTGAGTAGATAAGGCTTATACCGCCAGGTACGAACCGCATCGATCGCTGCTTGTTGGAGCATAGCTGGACCACTGATCACCCTGAGATTCTCGATGGAACCGGTTCGAGATATCGTCGCTTGCAACACCACAGTGCCGTGAATACCCGCAGCCTTCGGGATCGCGGGGTATTGAGGCATAGTCTTGACGACCAGGTTGCCCGCCATCACACCAGAGGAGACACTGAGTTTCCTGGCAGGCTCAGGCTTGACGACTGTGGCCGTTCCCATCCCAACGCTGCCGATGATGGCGCCCATTCCGCCCGGCGTCCCGTTGCCCATGTTTTCCATGCCGGTAACACCGTCCATCGAGGGCGGCGCTGCCGATTCGTTTACAGCTTTGACTTGTTTTGGAATCCTGCTCGGCGCCAGCAACTCGCTGTTCAGCATTTCAGACTTGCCCCGAACTTTCACGGCCGGCGCTGGAGGTGGAGGCGCCGGAGGAGGTGATGGCGCCACCATGAGCGTAGCCATCATCTGCCTGGGCAATGCCTCCGGATGCAACAGCGGCCAGATAATAAATACCACCAACATCCCACCATTGACCAATAAGGAAACGACCGACCAATACTTACTCTTGGCCTTGATTTCGTGACCCGACTCCATGAGAGAGTCTTCAAACATGGCTCTGCCTCGATAAGTGCGAACTACTTTCGACTTACACGTACTTAGACACCATGCAAAAATATTTTGATCCCGGTGACTCAGTCCACCGGAAATGCGCTACATTCTCAAGAAGGGGCTTCAGTCTCAGCGTGAGAACTCTGCACTCAGTCCCGTAGAGACGTTTGAAAGTAGCCCGGGACGTAGTCCTGGGTAGAGTCGAGAGACAAACCAGTCCCGCAGCGACTGAAAATTACAAGGATGCAATCCTGCTGCACTTCTATCCCTCGAGAAATGCCACGGCAGGTCCCTTCAGCTGCTAACCAACTTTCGTTGGAAGCACCACCCTCCCCTTTGTCATCCCGAGCGAAGCCGAGGGATCTGCGGTCCTGTCATCCACTAACCAACTCCTAATGGGAGCACCACCCTCCCCTTTGTCATCCCGAGCGAAGCTGAGGGATCCGCGGTCCTGTCATCCACTAACCAACTACTAATGGAAGCACCACCCTCCCCTTTGTCATCCCGAGCGAAGCCGAGGGATCCGCGGTCCTGTCATCCACTAACCAACTACTAATGGAAGCACCAACCCCCCCTTTGTCATCCCGAGCGAAGCCGAGGGATCCGCGGTCCTGTCATCCACTAACCAGCTCCTAATGGGAGCACCACCCTCCCCTTTGTCATCCCGAGCGAAGCCGAGGGATCCGCGGTCCTGTCATCCACTAAACAACTCCTAGTGGAAGCACCACCCTCCCCTTTGTCATCCCGACCGGAGCGTAGCGTAGTGGAGGGATCTGCAGTTCCGCGGACCCCTCTTGGAAATATTTTTCGAGAAGTCCGCTGTTCCTTTTCCAGTCTCTCGCAGGCTCTTCAGCCCAATTAAGACCATGATCGTTGCACATCGATAAAAAAGTCACAGGCGCGGTAACGATAATGAGTTTTGCTTTCTGGTTACCAAAGAAAACCCTGATCGCTCTCGACGTGATCCCGAAACCGTACTACCGTGGAGGTAAGCAGCTAACAAAATCGCCTCTTCGCCCGCGGAGAGAAGAATCACTAGGTAGGCAGGGAACGCTCAGTGCGTTCTCTTGATGGAGCAGTTTTGACAACTTGAGAAACACCACCGCCGGAGGCCCAAGTCGGAAGAGGCAGAAAGACCGTCCGTGGCCCGGCGATCCACCGAGCAAGATGGCCAATTAAATTACTTGGCCATCTTGGCCACCTTCGTGAAACAAAGGAGTTATTTGGCAACGTTGCCAAATAACTCCCCAGCAAGCGGGCAGCTCCGGCCGTCGTCTTACCCAGTCAGCCGCACCAACTGCTCAGCCTCGATCCTGGTGCCCAGGATCGAAACCTTGGGAATCTGGCCCCGCGCCATCGCCACTTCGTCGCAGCGGTAGAGCCGCGGGCAGTTCTGGCAATCTTTGTAAATCTTGTCGGGCAGAGCGGTCCGATCCTCCACCACGCGAAAGCCATGCCTGAAGAAGAAGTCGGGGATGCGGGTAAAGAGACAGACGCAACCCACACCGTGATCCTCGGCTTCATCGAGCAGCGACTGCAGCAGCAGGCCGCCCGTGCCTTTGCTCTTGGCCTCCGGACGCACCACGATCGAGCGCACCTCCGCCAGGTGCGGACCGTAGAGGTGCAACGCGCCGCAACCCTGAAAGATGCCCTGGGCCGATTCCGCGACGGTAAAGTCGCGCACGTTCTCGCAAATCTCCGCAAAGGCGCGCCGCAGCAGGGTGCCGTCCGACGAAAGGCTGTTCACCAGCTCATATATGTTCGACGCGTCCTGTAATCTGGCCTTACGTATTTCCATCCATCTGTCCCATAGCAGCAGAAAGTCTTGCCTCCTGCGCTGCTAAAGCCTCACGCACCCGGGCCACCGCGGTGCCGCCGATCACATCGTGGCAGTTCACGGTCGCATCGAGCGTGATGCTCGAAAAAAAATCGGCTTCGAACTCCGGCCCAAACTGCTTCAGCTCCTCGAGCGTAAGGCCATCGAGTTCGCAACCCTTTTCCAAACCATAGCGCACCGCCAGCCCAATTTTCTCGTGCGCCTTGCGAAAGGGAACTCCCTTGTGCACGAGGTAGGTCGCGGCCGCCATGGCATTGAGATAACCGGTCTCGCAGGCACTGCGCATGCGAGCCGTGTTGAAGCGAAGAGCCGCGGTAAACCTGGCCAGCAACGCGGTCATCCGCTCTGCAGTGTCAGCCGCGGAAAAGAGCGGCTCCTGGCTCTCCTGCAGGTCCTTGTTATAAGCCAGCGGAAGACCCTTCAGCAACATCGTGACCGTCTGCGCCGCGCCATTGATGCGCGCCACCTTGGCGCGCACCAGCTCCGTCAGGTCGGGGTTCTTCTTCTGCGGCATCGCGCTCGACCCGGTCGAAAATGCCTCCGGCAGTTCGACAAATCCGAACTCCGCCGTGGCATAGAGCGTGATCTCTTCCGCGAACCGGCTGGCATGCAAGGCAACCAGCGTAAGCGCCTGCAGAAACTCAAGTGCGAAGTCGCGGTCGCTGGTCGCGTCCATGCTATTGGCGGTCGGCCCAGCAAATCCCAGCTCCCGCGCGGCAATCGTCCGGTCCAGCTTCAGGGTCGCGCCGGCCACCGCTCCAGAACCCAGTGGACAATAATTCAAGCGCCGGCTCAAATCCCCCAGCCGGGTCATATCCCGCAGCAGCATCTCGCCATACGCCTGCAGCCAGTGGGCCACCAGCACCGGCTCGGCGCGCTGCAGATGGGTGTAGGCGGGCATAACCGCGTCGCCCGCGGCCTGGGCCTGCGCCGTCAGTGCGCGCACCCAGTCCGCCAGGCGCCCGGCGATCGATGCGCACTTCTCCCGCACAAAGAGCCGGAGGTCGGTCGCAATCTGCTCGTTGCGGCTGCGGCCGGTGTGCAGTTTGAAACCCAGGTCGCCGATGCGCGCCACCAGCTCGAGCTCCACAAAGTGGTGAATGTCTTCCGCTTCGTGCGGCCGTAAATGTCGCTGGGCGGACGCTGCGCGTACTCGTCGCGAATCGCATCCAGCGCGCCCACAATCTGCTCCAGCTCCGCTGCCGTGAGGATGCCCGCCGCGGCAATGGTCCGCGCATGCGCCTTGCTGGCAGCTACTTCCTGGGGAAGCAGCTGCCAGTCAAATGCCAGTGATCGTTGCCATTGTTCGAAATCGTGGTCCAGTGGCTCGCGAAAGCGGCCAGACCACATCTTCACTGGGCAGCCTCTTTCTTTTGCAGCAGACGCGCCCGGGTGCGGGCAGGCAGCCCCAGAATCTGGATGAAGCCCTTGGCATCCTTCTGGTCGTAGCTGTCGCCCATGGTGAACGAAGACAGATCGTCGGAGTAGAGCGAGTACGGCGATTGCCGGCCGGCCACACCAATGTTGCCCTTGTACAGGGAGAGCTTGACCGTGCCGGTGACCAGCTTCTGCGTGTTGTCGACAAATGCATCCAGGGCTTCGCGCAGCGGCGTGAACCACAGGCCGAAATACACCAGCTCGGCGTATTTCAGAGCCACCTGCTGCTTGTAGTGCGCCACTTCGCGGTCCAGCGTCAGCGCTTCGAGCTCACGATGGGCGCGTGGTGATCAAGGTGCCGCCCGGAGTCTCATAAAGCCCGCGGCTCTTGATGCCGACGAAGCGATTCTCCACCAGGTCGATGCGGCCGATGGCATTGCGCGCGCCGATCTCATTCAGCAGCTCCACGATCTGCACCGGCTCCAGCTGCCATGCCGTCCACCGAGACCGGCCTGCCCTCGACGAAGCCAATCTCCACTACTTCCTCGCGGTCGGGCGCTTCCTGGGGGGAGCGGGTCATCACCCAGGTGCTGGGCAGCGGTGCGTTGCCGGCATTCTCCAACTCGCCGCCCTCGTGGCTGATGTGCCACAGGTTGCGATCGCGGGAGTGGATCTTCTCCCGGCTTGCCGCTACTGGGATGCCATGCGCCTCGGCGTAGTCCAGGCAGTCTTCGCGCGACTTCAGCGTCCATTCACGCCACGGAGCGATCACCTTCAGATCCGGAGCCAGCGCCTGGTAGGCGTGCTCGAAGCGGACCTGGTCGTTGCCTTTGCCGGTGCAGCCGTGGGCCACGGCTTCGGCGCCTTCCTTGAGCGCCACTTCCACCTGGTGCTTGGCGATCACCGGCCGCGCAATCGAAGTGCCCAGCAGATACTTGTGCTCATAGATGGCGCCGGCACGCACCGTTGGATAGACATAGTCGCGCACGAACTCATCGCGCAGGTCGAGCACCACCGCCTTCTTCGCGCCGGTGGCATAGGCTTTCGCGACCACGGCGTCCAGATCTTCGCCCTGCCCTACATCGGCAATCATGGCGATTACATCCATACCGTAGTTCTCGTTGAGCCAGGGAATAATGATCGAGGTGTCGAGACCACCTGAATAGGCAAGAACAACTTTTTTAGACATGCAAAACTCCTTAAAGCTGGTGCTCGAGTCCCAACGGGGACGTACAGCTTTTGCTCGAAGAAGGACGTCCAATGCGGACGTCAGTCCTGGGTAAAGTGAAAGCCATTTTGAGAGTCCCGCAGGGACGGCTGAACACAGGTACAAAGGATTTCAGCCGCTCCTAGGCCCCGCATGACTGTGTAGCCCCTGAAAGCCTCGCCAAATGTTGGCTGTTGATTAATTTGTCGCGACGTGCGATCCGCCGAGGCCGCCGCCCAGCAGCAGAACCATCAGCGCCTTCTGGGCGTGCAGGCGGTTCTCTGCCTGGTCAAAGACCACGGATTGTGGTCCATCAAGCACCGCGTCGGTAACTTCGGCATTGCGATGCGCGGGCAGGCAGTGCATGAACACGGCGTGCGGCGCGGCATGCGCCATCAACGCCTCGTTTACCTGGTAAGGCTTGAAGATTGGCGCCCGCTTGGTCACCTCATGCTCGAAGCCCATGCTGGTGCAAACGTCGGTGTACACTGCATCGGCTCCGCGCACCGCCGCCACCACATCGTGGGTCAGGGTGATGGTGGCTCCGCTCTCCTCCGCGATCTTCAGGGCCTTGGCCGCAATCTCCTGCTTCGGGTAATACCCCTTGGGCGAGGCCACGGTGCAGTGCGCACCCAGCAGGGCAGCGGTCAGCATCAATGAGTGACAGACATTGTTACCGTCTCCCACGTAGGTAAACTTAACGCCGCGCGCGGTGCCGAAGCGTTCTTCAATCGTCATGAAGTCGGCCAGTGCCTGGCAGGGATGCTCCAGATCGCTTAGCGCATTGATCACCGGGCAGCGGGCGTACTCCGCCATCTCGGTGATGGTCTCGTGGGCATAGGTGCGGAGCACGATCAGGCTTACCCAGCGCTCCACGTTGCGCGCCATGTCGGCCAGCGACTCGCGCTCGCCCAGCGGCGATTGCGTCTGGTCCACGAACATGGCCGAACCGCCCAGCGTATTCATCCCGGCTTCAAAGGTCAGCCGGGTGCGCAGAGAGGCCTTCTCGAAGAACATCACCATCTGGCGAGCATCGAGAGAATAGCGGTAATCGGCCGGCGACGCCTTGATCGCGTGCGCGAGTTCCATAATGGCGGCGATCTCCAACTGGGAGAGATCGGCAATGGAGCAGAGATCGCGGCCGGCGAGGCTCGCGGTGGCTAGAGCAAGCGTATTGCCCTCCTGTGTAGTCCTTTTCGTCGACTACTAACGTTTTGCTAGCCATTCCGTGGCCCCCTTCTGTTTGGATGCGCCTTCTTCCGTCAAGATTTCGTTCAGCGCGGAGACCGCCATATCCACGTGCTCCCGGCCCATGATGAAGGGCGGCAGAAAACGCAGCACGGTCTCGCTGGTGCGATTGATAAGGATGCGCCGCTCCAGCATTTTGGCGACGATCTGCTTGGCGAAATCAGCGGAGTTCATCTCCATCGCCAGCATCAGCCCCATGCCGCGCACGTCCACGACGCTCTCGTGCTTTGCCGCGAGATCGTGCAGCTGCTGCTTGAAGTACTCGCCGGTCTCGCTTGATGTTTGCGAGCAGGCCTTCCTGCTCGATGGTGTCGATCACCGCGATGGCCACCGCGCAAGCCAGCGGTCCGCCGCCGAAGGTCGTGCCATGCAGGCCGGCATGAATTCCGCGCGACGCCTCCTCGGTGCAAAGCATCGCCCCCAGCGGCAGGCCGCCGGCCAGCGGCTTGGCCAGCGTGGTTACATCCGGCTGAATGCCGAATTGCTGGTAGGCAAACCACTTGCCGGTACGTCCCAGGCCGGATTGAATTTCATCGGCAATCAGCAAGGCTCCGGTGGACTGGTAAGCTCGCGCGCGGCGGCAAAGAACTCCTGCGACACGGGGCGGATCCCGCCCTCGCCCTGCACCGGCTCGATCAAAACCGCGCAGACCTCGTTCGAGAAGCTGGCGCGCAGATGATCCACATCGTTGAAGCGGACAAAGTCCACCCCCGGCACCAGCGGCTGGAAGGGCTCGCGGTACTTGTCCTTATGGGTAGTGGAGACCGCGCCCATGGTGCGCCCGTGGAAGCTGTTTTCAAGCGCCAGGAACCGGGTTCCGATGGTGTGGCCTTCGCTCCGCCTCAGCGCCGAGTAGGCGCGCGCCAGCTTCATCGCTGCTTCCCATGCCTCGGTTCCGCTGTTGCAGAAGAAGGCGCGGTCCAGCCCGGTTCTCTCCGTCAGCCGCAGCGCCAACTCCGCCTGGCCTTCATGGAAGTACAGGTTCGAGATGTGCACCAGCTTGCGGCTCTGCCGGGCGATGGCCTCAGTCACCGCGGGGTGTCCATAGCCCAGCGCGTTGACGCCGATGCCGCTGAGCAGATCGAGATAGCGCTCGCCGTTTTCGTCGATCAGGTACATGCCCTCGCCATCGACGAACAGAATCGGATTACGCTCATAGGTCGGGAGCAGAAGTTTCGCCTCTGCCGCCTGTATTGATTTCAGCTTCATGCCACCATCACCTCAGTCCCTTGAAGGACTCGTGTGGAACACAAGTCCGGTAATACCGCTGCCGCATCCGCGGGTAGAATGCGCACGCGCTTCACGCCCGCCAGCAGCGCCTCACGGCAGGCGCCCAGCTTGGGCAGCATGCCGCCGCTGATCACTGCCGTCTTGGTTAGCCCGGCAATCTGGTCCACGCTCAGCCAGCGCATCACTTCGCCATTCGATCCGCGCACTCCGGGCACGTCGGTAAGAAACACCAGCGCGTCGGCCTTGCAGGCCACGGCGCACGCTGCCGCCATCTCATCCGCGTTGATGTTGTAGTACTCGCCATCGAAGCCCAGCGCCAGGCTGGAGATCACCGGCACCGCGCCCATCTTCCAGATGGCATCGAGCCAACGGGTATCGGAGGCGACAATCTCGCCCACAAAACCCAGGTCCGGCGTGGTGCGCTTTTTGCGGGCGCGAAAAATCAACCCGTCTCCGCCGGAGAGGCCAACGCCTGCCTGGCCGTGGCTGCCCAGGGCGGCCACCAGCTCCTTGTTGACCCGGCCGCCCAGAACCATGAGCGCCGCATCGCGGGTTTCCGCATCGGTGATGCGCAGGCCGGCGATAAACTCGCTCTGCTTGCCCATCTGCTTCAGGGTGCGGGTCAGCGCCGCCCCGCCGCCGTGGACTACGGCTACCTGGTTGCCGTCCTGCGCCAGGATGGCGATTGCCCGCGCACACCCGTGCAGCAGCTTGTGATCTTCCAGCGCGGCACCACCGAGTTTGACGACGAATTTCATGCCAGCCCCTCCGCTTCGTCCCATCCGCACATCAGGTTCATATTCTCTACCGCCTGCCCGGCCGCCCCTTTGAGCAGGTTATCCAAACAGGAGACCACGATACATCGCCGCCCATCCTTGGCCAGCTTGAAGCCGATGTCGCAGTAGTTGGTGCGCACCGAGTACTGTATCTGCGGCAGTTGCGTGTTGCTCTTGCCCGGCTAAAACGCGCACCATCGGACTTGCCGCATAAAACTCGCGGAAGCAGGCGTCCACCTCGGCGGCTTCCTTCTTCTCCCGGAAGGTCACGTACGTGGTGGAGAGGATGCCCCGCGGAATCGGCAGCAGGTGCGGGGTAAAGATAATCTGCGACTCCTCCAGACCCAGTTGCTCCAGCATCTCGCCCATGTGCCGGTGGCCAAAGACCCCATAAGCGGAGAGATTGTCCGCGGCGTACATGAAGTGGGTGGTGGCGGTGGGCGCTTTGCCCGCGCCGGAGACACCCGACTTGGAATCGCAGATGATCCCCCGGTCCAGGTCCAGCCAGCCCGCGGCCACCAGCGGCTTCAACGCCAGAATGACCGAGGTGGCGTAGCAGCCCGGGTTGGCCACCAGCTGCGCGTTACGGATGCAGGCGCGATGCAGCTCCGGCAACCCGTAGACGCTCCTCGGCCTGGATCTTCTCGGCCAGCGCCGCATCCGCGTCGTGAAAGCCGTAGATGGCGCGATTTTCCGGCTGCCGCAACCGCCATGCCCCGCTCAAATCCACCACTCTCAATCCGTGTGCCAGCGCTTCCGGCACCCAGCTCCGCGATTGCTCATGCGGCGTGGCCAGAAAGAGCAGCTCCACCCCGCGCTCCTTTAATAGCTCCCAGGAGAAAGGCTCGACCATCAGCCCCGAGCTGCCGTTGTTATCGGCAAGCTGCGGATGCATCTCGGTCAGGCGGACCGGCTTCTGCGTCCCGGCCGACAAACACCGGCGGCCGGCCCTTCAGGGCAGGGTGGTGCAGCAGCAGGCGCGCCAGCTCCAGGCCGGCATAGCCGCTCACTCCAGCGACCGCGGTTTGTATCGGATACCCTTGTGCCATCAACCGATCATGGCTTCCAGGCGATCCCGCAACTGGGTCGCCCGCTTCTGGTCGGGGCAAATGATCAGCACAGTGTCGTCTCCCGCGATGGTCCCCACGACTTCCGGCCAGTCTTCGCCGTCGATCGCCAGGGCGACCGGCTGTGCAGTGCCGCTGGTGGTGATCACCACCAGCTGGTTAATGCGCCTGCTTCACTCTCAGTCCGAAGCTGCTCAGCATCTCGGCCGTCTCCGGCAGGTCGTCGTCTTCGTAGCGCTGCGCCGTTCGGCACCGCGTAGCCGTTGGGTCCTTTATAGAGATGCAGCTCGTGGATATCCCGCGAGAGCGTCGCCTGGGTCACTTCGAAACCGCGCTTGACCAGCCGGCGCCGCAACTCATCCTGGCTGCCGATGGGCGCGCCCGCGACGAGTTCGCGAATTGCACTGTGCCGGTCTTGCTTCATCATCTTCCTCTGCCTCGCAAAGTCAGAGCGCGGCCGAGGGCCGCGCTCGGTGTGCATAAAAATACATTTCCATGTATAAATATACAGAGTCCCTTTGTCAACGAAAGGATGCCTATTTTTAAACAAAAGTCACGGGGAGCTCACCTCCCGCGGCGGCGGTTGTCCTTCGTGGTGCAAAAGAAAATTTCATTCACCAGGTACTTGTCAGAGAAACGGGGATTATAGTTACGTATGGGTTCCTTTGCCTCAAATTCGCTGGAGCGCAGCCTGACCCCCAACCTGCTGGATCCTCGCTTTGACCACGACTCCTGCGGTGTGGGGTTTCGTGGCCACGCTGCGCAACCAGCCCACCCATGAAATTCTGACCCAGGCGCTCACCGCGCTGGCTCGCCTGGCGCATCGCGGAGCGATTGCCGCCGACGGCAAAAGCAGCGACGGCGTCGGCATCATGACCGCGATCCCGCGGGAGTTTCTGCTTGCCTCCGCCGGGCTTTCGCTCGATCCCGGGCAGCCGCTGGGCGTTGGCGTGGTCTTTTTCCCCAGCGAATCCGGCCCCGGCCAGCAGGCGCTGGAGCAGGCGCTGGCTGCGCAGAATCTCGACGTGCTCGCGTGGCGAGTCGTGCCCACGCGGGAAGAGGTTCTGGGCGAGATCGCGCTTTCCAGCATTCCCGTGATCCGCCAAGTGCTGGTCACGGCCAGGACCCTGGCAATTTTCGAGCGCCGCCTGTACCTGGCGCGCAAGCAGTTCGAGCGCGACGACCCAGTAGCTGCTGGCTATGTCTGCTCGCTCTCGTCCTCTTCCCTGGTGTACAAGGCCATGTGTGCCGGGCGGCTGCTGGCCGAGTTTTATCCTGACCTCGCCGATCCGGCCTATGTGACGCCGTTCGCCATCTTCCACCAGCGCTACGCTACCAACGTGATGCCCTCATGGGACCGGGCCCAGCCGCTGCGCACCCTGGCGCATAACGGGGAGATCAATACCGTCTGGGGGAACCGGGGCCGGATGGAGGCACGGGCGGCCACCATTCCGGCGGAATGTCACCCCATCCTGACCAAAAACGGCTCGGACTCCACCAGCCTGGACGAGGTGGTCGAGTTGTTGGCGCGCAACGGCCGCAGCGTCGCCGAAGCGGTGAGAATGTTGCTGCCTCCTGCCGGCCGGCAGAAGGAGTCCGCCTTTCTCCGTTACCACGCCGACTGCGTCGAGCCCTGGGATGGTCCCGCGGCTCTGGCTTTTGCCGACGGCCACCTGGTGGGCGTGGCCCTGGACCGCAATGGCCTGCGCCCCTGCCGCTTCTTCCTGACCGAAGACGCGCTGGTGGTTGCCGGTTCGGAAGCCGGCTTGGTGGATCTTGATCCGGAGAGGATTATTCATAGCGGCCGCCTCGGTCCGGGCGAGATGCTGGTGGCCGACCTGGACGCGCACCAGCTGCTGGAAGACGATCTGCTGCTGAAGGAATTCGACCGCTTCACCGCCTACGGCAAGCTGGTGGCGGATACTCCGCCTGGAGCCGGCCGCATTCACCCCGGCGGTGGAGGATCTGACCCAGCTGCAGCAGCTTTTCGGCTATACCCGGGAAGATGTCCGCATGGTGTTGGCCCCCATGGCCAGCGACGGCAAGGACGCGGTCTGGTCCATGGGCGACGATACCCCGCTGGCCCCCCTGGCGCACGCGCCGCGGCCGGTCTACGCCTTTTTCCGCCAGCGATTTGCCCAGGTCACCAATCCGGCCATCGATCCGGTGCGGGAATCGATTGTCATCCAGTTGCACACCCGTTTAGGTCCCTGGCCGCACATCCTCGACACCAAAGCGCGGATTCCCGGGCTTTCGCTGGAGTCGCCTTTTCTTTCCCTGGGCCAGATGCATGCGCTGCGCAATCGGGAGCACGCCTTGGCCGATGAGATGCCGCTGGCGGTGCTGGACTGCGTCTTTGCGCCGTCGTGCAATCTGCGCCGGGCCATCGACGATCTGTGCGCGCGGCCATCGAGCTGGTGCGGGGCGGGGCGGCCATTTTGCTGCTCAGCGACCGCGCGCATCGCCCAGCCGGGAGCCCGTGCTGAGCTGCTCCCGATCCCCATGGCGCTGGCCACTGGGGCGGTGCATCACGCCCTGGTGAACGCCGGGGTTCGCACCAACGCCGGCCTTGCCGTGGAAGCGGGCGATTGCCGCGACCTGCACCACGCAGCGGTTCTCATCGGCTATGGAGCAGGCGCCGTCTGTCCCTGGCTGGCGCTCGAAACAGCGCGCAATCTCGATCCGGAAAAGGGCGAAGCCAACATGCTTCATGCCTTTGACCTCGGGTCTGGCGAAGATCATGTCGAAGATGGGCATCTCGGTGGTCGACAGCTATCGCAGCGCGCATCTTTTCGACGCGCTTGGTCTCGACCAGGAGGTGGTTAAGCTTTGCTTTGCCGGGACGCCGTCGCCCATCTCCGGCATTGGCTTTGCCGAGCTGGAAGCCGCGTTGCGCGACCAATGGTCCGCGGCGCAGGAAGAGGATGGCCAACCTGCGCTGGTCAACGCGGCACATCAGGAGTCGCAGCCGCCGGCAACCGCGCAGCAGCCGGTCACACCGCGAGAAGCCAAAGCTCTGCCCGACTATGGCTGGGTTCGCTTCCGCAAAGACGATCGTGCGGAGCCGCACAGCTGGCAGCCGCAGACGGTAAAAGCTTTGCAGGTAGTGACGGGGACTGCCCGCGGCGCGGCGGGAGCCGGCTTGTAGCCTGCTCAGGCCTGGAACGCCTTCAGCACCCTGGCGGTCGAGAACAAGCCGACCGTGCTGCGTGATCTGTTGGAGATCCGCCCCGCCGCGGCCCCGCTGACGCTTGACCAGGTGGAGCCGTCCTCCACCATCGTGAGCCGATTTATTGCTTCCGCCATGTCGCTGGGCTCGCTGAGCCCGGAAGCGCACCAGACCATCACCGAGGCCATGAACAAGCTCGGCGGGCGGTCCAATACCGGCGAGGGTGGGGAAGATCCAGTCGCATTACCCGGACTATCCCGGGGCTCCGGCGATCCACAATAACAAGGTGAAGCAGGTGGCCTCCGCCCGCTTTGGCGTCACCACCGAATATCTCGCCCACGCCGAGGAGATCGAGATCAAGATCGCCCAGGGATCGAAGCCCGGCGAAGGCGGCCAGCTCCCCAGCCACAAGGTCACCGAGCTGATCGCCCGCCTGCGCCACGCGCAGCCCGGCATCGCGCTGATCAGCCCTCCGCCGCACCACGACATTTACTCGATTGAAGACTTGGCTCAGCTGATCTTCGATCTCAAGCGGGTGAATCCTCGCGCCGCCATCGGCGTCAAGCTGGTTTCCGAGTGCGGTGTGGGCACCGTCGCCGCCGGGGTCGCCAAGGCCTACGCGGACTACATCGTCATTGCAGGCCACGCAGGCGGCACCGGCGCCTCGCCTCTTTCCAGCATCAAGTATGCCGGCAACCCGTGGGAGATCGGGCTGGCGGAAGCGCAGCAGGTGCTGATGCAGAACGGTCTGCGCGGCCGAGTGCGCCTGCGTTGCGATGGTGGGCTGCGCACTGGCCGCGATGTGCTGATCGCCGCGCTGCTGGGCGCCGACGAATTTGCCTTTGGCACTGCGGTGCTGGTGGCGCTGGGCTGCGACATGGCGCGCCAATGTCACCTCAATACTTGTCCTACCGGGATCGCGACCCAACGGCCCGATCTGCGCGCCAAGTTCCGCGGCAAACCGGCGAATGTCATCCGCTTTTTCGAGGAGCTGACGCGGGACATCCAAATGCTGCTGGCCGGCGCTCGGCCTTGCCCTCGCTTGAAGCTGCGACCGGCCGGGTCGATCTGTTGGAGCAAGTCAGCGCTGCCGGTGGACTCGATCTGAGCGCGTTGCTGGCGCCAGCCGCGTGAGGGCCACGTTCGTTGGCAGGGGCAGCGTAACCGTCGCCCCAGCGATCATGCCAGCGATCGATAATGCCTGGGTGCAGCCGGCCCTCGCCGCACGCGCCGCCGGGTTGCCTTTTGCCGTCGAAGAGACCATCGCCAACAAGCACCGCACTCTCGGTGCGCGGCTGGCTGGCGAGCTGGTGTGGCATGGACTCCACCAGAACGACACTCCACTGAACTTCAAAATGAAGGGTGTTGCCGGCCAATCCTTCGGAGCCTTCGCCGTCCCGGGCATGCAGCTGTTGCTCGAGGGTATGGCCAACGATTTTGTGGGCAAGGGACTTTGCGGAGGGGAACTGATTCTCCGCGGCCAGGGCCGGGCGGCACGCGAAAGCGAGCTGCACGTCATCCTCGGCAACGTCGCCCTCTATGGTGCTACCAGTGGCTCGCTCTTTGCCGCCGGCCGGGCAGGGGAGCGCTTCGCGGTGCGCAACTCCGGAGCGTTGGCGGTGGTTGAAGGTATTGGAGACCACGGCTGCGAATATATGACCGGTGGGCTGGTGGCGGTGCTCGGTTCCACCGGGCAGAACTTTGGCGCGGGCATGACGGGTGGTCTGGCCTGGGTCTTCGATGAAGACGGAACATTTCTCTCCCAGACTCGTTATCACACCAGCTTTCTCACCCCGGAACCCGTGTCTCAGCTGGACGAAGCCGCGGTGGAAGAGCTGCGTCAGCTCATTCAGCTGCATGCGGAAAAGACCGCCAGCACGCGCGCCCACTGGATTCTTTCCGATTGGTCCAACCTTTCCTCCCGCTTTCGTGCGCCTGACGCCAATTCCGCAGGCGTAAGGGGGAACACATTTTCAGGAGAGGTCCGCTAAACCGCAGATCCTCGGCTTCGCTCGGGATGACAAAGGGTAGGGCAATCTTTCCATCGAAAGTGCCTGCCGGACAAAAGGCGCTTTCATGGAAGTGTCGCCGTCCCCTTGTCCTCCCGAGCGAAGCCGAGGGATCTGCGGTTTAGCGACCTCTCCTGGAAATGGTTTCAGCTCACGCTTCCCCTTCATCACCATTCCATTGCAGCGCGGGTTACAATCGACAGGCGTTTGTGATCTCTGCTCATGTTCAACCTTGAGACCTTAGTGGATGTCGTCGCCCTGGTCGCGGCCAGCAAGCGCGAACGCGCTGTGCTGTGGCAGGATGCGTCGGGCGAACTGGCATCCCCTATCGAGCGACGAGCTATTGGCTCGGCGTGTATGCCCTTGGCGAATGCCTTCGCTACTGGGGCATCGTCAAGGGCGATCGCATCGCGCTGCTGGCGGAGAATCGCTGGGAGTGGCCGGTGGTCGACTTCGCTACCCTGGTCCTTGGCGCTGTCGATGTGCCCATCTACCCAACCCTCACCGCCGAGCAAATCGCCGCCCTGCTGATCGATTCCGGCGCTCGCGTCGCGGTGGTTTCGACCGAGGCACAGTACCGGAAGATTGCTTCCATCCGCAGCCAGACACAGCTGGAGCGCATCGTGGTCATGGACCAGATCGCGGGCCTGGAGGGCACGCCAGGGTGATCGGTCTCTCCTCGCTGCTTCAGAGGGCCGATGCTCCTGCGGGTTGACATGCAACCGTGGCTGCGCAGTTTCGATGTCAAGCCTGAGGATCTGGCGACCCTTATCTATACCTCGGGCACTACCGGCGAGCCCAAGGGCGTGATGCTCACCCACAGGCAACATCGCTTCCAACCTGAATTACTCCACCCGAGACCTTCAATTGGAACGCGAACTCTTCCTGCATCTCCTTTCTGCCCCTTTCACACATCACCGCCCGCCATCTGGACTACGCGCTCTTCTGCTACGGCGCGACCCTGGCCTATTGCTGGAGACTTCGATCGGCTGCCCGCCGCCCTCACTGCCATCCAGCCCACCGTCTTTGTCGCCGTGCCCCGGGTCTACGAGAAGATTCGCGATGTGGTCCAGCAGCGTGCTGGCAGCAAACCCGCGCTCAAGAAGCTCTTTGCCTGGGCTCTGGCCACCGGCCGCCGGCATCGCGAAGAGATTCTGCTGGGGCAGACGCCCTCTTCCTTGTCGCTGGCGCCTGGCCGATCGTTTGGTGTTCAAGAAGGTCAAACAGGCGTTTGGCGGCAAGGTGCACGACTATATCGCTGGGGGAGCGCCCCTCGGTGTAGACACAGCCGGCTGGTTTGCCGATGTCGGCATTCGCATCTTCGAAGGTTACGGTCTCACCGAAACCTCGCCCGTGTTCGCCCTGAACAATGCGCAAGATCACCGCATCGGCTCTGTCGGCAAGCCGATCGGATCGGTGGAATATCGTTTTGCTCCCGATGGCGAATTGCTGGTGCGGGGCCCGTTTGTTTTTGCCGGTTACTGGCACAAGCCGGAGGCCACACGCGAAGCCATCGAAGCCGACGGCTGGTTCCACACAGGTGATATCGGGCGCGGTCGACGAGGATGGGTTTCTGTACATCACCGACCGCAAGAAGGAGCTGATCAAGACTTCGGGCGGAAAGATGATCGCTCCCCAGCCGATCGAGAGCAAGCTGAGCTAACAGCGTCCTGGTCGCCAATGCCGTGGTGCGTTGGCGATCGCCACAAATTTCTTTGCGCGCTGATCGCTCCCAACTTTTCCGCGCTCGAGGATCTGGCGCGGCGGCAGGGAATTGCCTTCTCCTCGCGCGCCGATCTGGTCGGCAATCCGGCGGTGAAAGCGGAATACCAAGCGCTTGTCCACAGCGTGAACCAAACTTTGGCAAACTTTGAGACCATCAAGCGCTTTCATCTCGTGCCCGACGAGTGGTCGATGGCATCCGGAGAGCTGACACCGACTATGAAATTAAGGCGGCGCGTGGTGGTCCAGCGCTATGCCGAAGAGATTGCCGTTCTCTATCACGACGAATCAACCGCGCACCGCTGAACTCTTCTTCCGCCACTCGAGCTTGTTTGGTCCAACCCTATGACAGGGCAGACGTTATAGCAGCAACAAAGCTGAGGGTGCCCACATCTCGCTCGTTTTTCGCGAGATGTGGGATTCCACAGCTTTCGGCCTGAGTATTTTGGAACTCAATGGGCACATCTCGTTGAGATTTCCTTCCAGCGGTTGGTGCGTTTATGATGCACAAGGCGTTCCCCTTAGGAGAAGAAGCACATGCGAGTTGGAATACTGACCGGCGGCGGTGATTGCCCCGGACTGAACGCAGTGATCCGTGCGGCTGTACGCAAAGGCATCTTTCACCACAACGATGAGTTCGTCGGCTTCATCGAAGGCTGGCGCGGCGTGGTGGAGAACAAGACCAAGCCCCTGACCATCGACACTGTGTCCGGAATTCTGCAGCTGGGCGGGACCATCCTGCGTACCTCGCGCACCAATCCGCGCAAGATGGAAGGTGGCATCGACAAATGCCTAGCCACCATCAAGGCGAACCAGCTCGACGCGCTGATCACGATCGGCGGGGACGACACGCAGGGTGTGGCGAATGCGCTGGTGCAAAAGGGAGTCAAGGTCGTGGGCGTTCCCAAGACCATCGATAACGACCTTAGCGGAACCGATGCATGCTTCGGTTTCGATACAGCTGTCTCCATCGCCACCGAAGCAGTCGACCGGCTTCATTCGACCGCCGAAGCCCACAATCGAGTGATCGTGTGCGAGGTGATGGGACGTGACGCCGGCTGGATCGCAATCACCTCAGGCATTGCAGGCGGCGCCGATGTGATCCTGGTGCCGGAGAAACCGATCGATATCGATCACGCGGTGAAGATCCTCAAAGAACGGCACGACCGGGGCAAACTCTTCTCCATCGTGGTGGTTGCCGAGGGCGCCAAGCTACCCGGCACCGATAAGAAGGCCACGCAGGGAGACAAGCTAGACGCTTTCGGTCACGCGCGCCTCAGCGGTATCGGTCAAGTCGTCGCAGAAATGATCGAAGAAAAGACCGGATATGAAACACGCTCGGTGAATCTTGGGCATACCCAGCGCGGAGGCACGCCGACCGCCTATGACCGTATGCTCGCAACCCGTTATGGTTCGGCTGCAATCGATTTGGTGCACGAAGGCAAGTTCGGCCGGTTAGTCGTGCTGCGGGGAACGGAAATTACCGACATTCCGCTCGAAGATGCGATCGCAAAAACACGAACGATAGGTGACGACTTGATTGCCCTCGCCGCTGGATTGCAGCCGGAATTTTAGAAATTTATATGTTCCGAAGTGGAACGGGTCGCTCAGTTAACCTCGAAGAATGAACGGCATGATCGCGATATAGAAACTTGAGGATTAACAATCCTGTCGTGGGGATCATTTTGGATACGATGTCCTTGGTAACCGAAAACACACCGCAGGTAATGCTTCGCAGTCCCGTGATTTCTGCTACGCTCCTGACGGAACTAAAAAAAACCGCAAAAACCCAAGAGACTCTAGCAATACGCGATAATTTCTTGTATTACAGGGTGAAAACGCGGTATAAGCACAACGGCGGGTATGTACTCGCCCGGTCCCGCAGTTCCCAGAGGAGAGCACTTCGATGAGAACCACACCGGCGAGAGAAGAGGTTCGCGAAGTCATGGACATCCGCATGGCTTCCGACTATCTCGGCATCAGTCCTGACACTCTTTACAAGTATGCTTCGGAAGGTTTTGTGCCTGCGTTCAAGCTCGGCAACCGCTGGCGCTTCAAGCGCTCTCGCCTGGATGAATGGATGGATCAGCAGTCGTCTCAGGGAGCGCAGCCACGCAAAGCAGAGCCACTGCCCGATGTGCACCAGCCCAGAAAACCGCAGTCGGTGGCTCCCCGCCAGAAAAGAGCCGTGGGCGCTGCTCGCTAACGGGGTTCTTCCCTACTGGAGGTGGTTCCTGAGAATCACAAGTAAAACTCCGGCGGCGATGAAAAGCAGCAGCGTCAGCGTGCTGTAGGCAACTTTCAGGCGAAGCTTTTCTTTGACCGAGGGGCGGCCAAAAGCCAGCCGAATCTTTTCCCGGCGAAACGACATTGCCGTCTGCTGTGTGCCCAGAACCAGCATAACCAGTGCAGCCAGAAAACTAACCGGGAGATGCTCGCGGCTTGAATTGTTATACGCGCGATAAAAGAACTGACCCGTAAGTACCGAGAGCCCGAGTACAGTGGATAGTTCGAAGATGAGTGCGATCTTCAAAAAGCGCAGCAACGGACGCCTCCAGGGCCGGAAGACGTTTTACGACAGGTGCGGCCGGTGAGAATGCCCGCGCGAGGCCTCTCCCCGGGAAGCCTCTAAATCCTGAGGCAAAGCCGGGCACCGACATCGTAAAAACGCTTATTCCAAAATCAAGTTTAGTAAGGATCCTCCAAATGGGGCAAGGCGGATTCCAAAAAAAGAAAACCATCGGGTGCGTTACCGCCGCGGCGCCCCTGCGAATAAGAGACAATTCAGTCATGACGGCTTCGCCGACAACCGAGCAGATGGTGAAAGGCGGCCTACGCTTCTCCCTGCTCGGAATCGTCATCAATTTGACCCTGGCGATGGTCAAATGCCTGACCGGGCTGATCGGCCATTCCTTCGCCCTGTTGGCCGATGGAATCGAATCGTTCCTGGACGTAATCAGCTCCTCGGTCGTTTACTACGGGCTGCGGTTAGCCATCAAGCCGCCGGATAAAGACCATCCCTACGGGCATGGCAAGGCGGACCCGATCGCGGCTGCGGTTGTGGGCGTAGCCATGATCGCAGCCGCCCTTGGCATTGCCGCGGAAAGCATCAACCTGATTCGCACCCCGCATAAGCTTCCCCACCCCTACACCCTCCTGGTTCTGGTTTGCGTGGTGCCGGTCAAAGCTTTGCTGTCCAGGTACGTCGGCGAGTGGGCCAGAAGATTGAGAGTTCCGCTCTACGAGGGGACGCGTGGCATCATCTCAGCGACGCGATCGTCTCAGCGTTTGCCTTTGTTGGTATCTCAGCGGCGCTCTGGACAGGCAACCCCACGGCGGATGACTGGGCAGCCCTGTGCGCCGCTCCTGTGATCCTTCTGGGCGGTTGGCAGCAGCTGCGCAGGCCGGTGGCGGAGCTGCTGGACACGGCCCCGGCGCCGGAGATTGAAGATCACGTGCGCCGCGTAGCCGCCGCCGTACCCGACGTATTTGGAGTAGAAAAGTGCTTTGTGCGCAAGGTGGGCTTCCGCTACTACGTGGACCTGCATGTAGTGGTGCGGGGCGATCTGACTGTGCGCCAGGGGCACATGATCGCCCATGCGGTTGCTGACCAGGTGCGAGACAAAGTGGAGAAAATCGCCGAGGTCCTGGTCCACATCGAGCCGGAAGAGGAGCTTCTGGGAGGTGCGCATCCGGGCGAGTTGATGGGCGAGGAAGTGAGAGAAGCCCCGCCTACTTCGCGCGTGCCTTAATGCCTACTTGGTGATCGATGGGTAAGGGGGAAACTCGCGCTCCAGTTTCCGTACAGCCCGGTATTTCAGGCCGACCCAGCCGGCATACCCTAGCTGGCCGAGAATCGTGATGACATAGGCGAGAACGAGATGCCGATGGGCCATGGTTTCCTTTGTCGCTTAAAGTGTTACTTCAAGGCTGGCTTCTAGGGCATGCAGCGCCGCATGTTGTTCTGCGATTTGCCGCCGCCGCTCGACGCTGTATCTCCAGCCGGCAAGCAAAATCCCCAGGCAAGCCATGCGGCCAGGTTCCACAACACCGCCGGCCACATCGCCGGATCGAGTCCGAATTGGCACCGCCCCCGATCACCGGGCGAAGGATGCTGGGTACGCCACCAGGTGGTTGAGTAGTAGACGATGGGAACATCAACGTAGCCAAAGATGGCCAGCACCGCAGCCAGGGTCTGCATCTGCGGGCCGTCGGCAAATTTCCGCAGCAGCAGGTAGCTGGCGTAGATCAGCCAAAGAACCAGGGTGGAAGTCAGGCGTGCATCCCAGGTCCACCAGATACCCCAGACTGGCCTGCGCCCATAGCGGGCCCTGGATCAGGACCAGAGTGCAAAAGACCATTCCCATTTCCGCCGAGGCGAGGGCTGCGGCATCGGCGCTAAGCGCTCGCTGAGGATGATTGCGGCGGGAGGCGAGATAGACGATCGAGGCGACGAAGCTGACAAAGAAGAAAAGGAACGCCATCATCGCCGATGGAAAATGGTAGTAGAAGATGCGCTGGATGTCGCCCATGGTGGCCTCGGTTGGCGCGACATACATGCCTTGATAAAAGGCATAGCCAAGCAGGCCGAGGGTGAATGCAAGCCAGATCCAGCGGAAGATCTTCATCACACGACTCCTGCGAACAAAAACAGTTTAGATCATTTGGACCGGGTCGCGCAGAGACGAAAGATTAAGCTTGTAGTGAGGATTACATGACCTGGTTAATGCTTACATTAGGTGTCTTCCTGCTGCTATCCGGAATATTAGGGCAGGCTTACAGTCTTAAGACCAAGCGGGGTGTCTTACCCCCAAAGACCCGCATCTGGCGGGTACTCGGCAGGTTGGTGCTTTTTCTCGCGGGCCTGCTGTTGATGGCCACCGCGGTGGGCCGGATTGTTCTCCATCACAGCTGAATTACTCAGCGTGCAGCACCGTAGAAAAGAGCAGCAGGCTCACGGTGGTGAAGATGACGTCGTAGCCGGCCAGAAGCTTGATCCAGAGCGCGGGTTCGGAGTCGCCCAGTCAGGATGGCGGTGGTCGCCTCGACCATGCCCAGCAGCGCGGGAATGAAGATGGGAAACAGCAGCAGCGGAAGCAGCAATTCGCGATTCCGGGTGCGGACGGAGAGCGCCGCAAAGAAGGTTCCATTCACCACCAGCGCCCAGGTGCCCAGCGGCAAAACCAGCAGCAACAGCCACTTCTCTCCCAGCGGATGCAGGTTGTAAAAGATGGCAAAGAGGGGCGCCAGAACGATCTGCACCAGGGTCACGAAGATGAAGTTGGCGATCACTTTGGCCAGGAAGAGCGCGGCCGGCGGGGCCGGCGCCATGCGTTGCGCATCGAGCACCTGGTGGCGCAGTTCGCGGGTCCAGGCTTGATTGAGCGCGGTCACGGAAGCGAATAGGGTCGCGACGCAGAGGATGCCGCCGGCAATTTGCCGCGAGATCGCGGCGGTCGGGTCAAAGGCCAGGCTGAAGAGCACCACCACCAGCAGGGCAAAAAAGAGCATGCCATTGATGGCGTCCTTCGAGCGCCATTCCAGGCGCAGATCCTTGGCCAGATGGATCAGCAGATAGCTCACGAGCGGGCCTGCATCCTTGGTCAAGGTCGGCGACCGTGGCTTTGGCCGCGCGCAGATAATCCTGAGGGGCGAGCAGGATCTGCGTTCCGCGCTGGCCGGCGGAGACCGAGATGAAGTCGAAGAGCTCGATGGTCTCGTCGGCAAAAACCGGGAAATCCTTCTTTGCGCCGAAGACGGTGACGCCTCCGCGGATGTAGCCGGTGAGCGGCTGCACATCTTTGAGCGAGACCATCTCGGTTTTGCGCGCTCCGGCGGCGCGGGCAAGCTTCTTGAAATCCAGCTCCGCGTCTCCGGGGATGACGGCAAAGGCGTATTGCTCCGGGCCGGTGATGGTGAGCAACGTCTTGAATACCTGCTCGACCGGCAGCCCGATCTTGCGCGCCACGTCGATGGCGGAGAGGTCTTCGGGGTCGACCTCGTACTCCTGCAGCGTGTAAGCGATGCCCAGGCCTTCGAGGATGCGGGCTGCGTTGGTCTTCATCGCGGCCGGGACCCCTGGTGGTCGCAATCAGCTCGTCCCGCCTCCATCGTCAGGAGGTAGTCGGCCAGAGGTTCGGCCAGCGCTCTCTGATGGGTGGTGAGGACGACGGTGCGATTCGCGGCGCGAAGGCGGCCCAGCAGAGCGACCATCTTGCCCGCGCTGGCAGCATCCATGTTGGAGAAGGGCTCGTCCAGCAGCAGCAGTGGGGGTTGGGGCAGCAGCACCCGGGCCAGGGAAGTACGCTGCCGCATGCCTTGGGAGTACTGGCCGACCGGGCGGGTAAGCGCGGGATCGAGACCGACGGAAGCCAGCGCCTCCGCCGGCGTAAGGCAAGCGCAGGTAGCGGTAGAGGCCGGCGAAGTAGCGCAGGTTTTCCATGGCGGAAAGCTCGTCATAGAGCATGGGGGCATGGCTCATGTAGCCAATGCGCGCGCGCTGGTCGGCGATTTTTTCCGCGTTGCCGTCGGTGAAGATGCGAGCGGTGCCCAGGGTTGGCTCGAGCAGCCCGGCGAGCACGCGCAGCAGGGTGGATTTGCCGGCGCCATTCTCCCCCAGCAGGACGTAACAGCGGCCGGCGTTGAAGCTGAAAGAGATTTTGCGCAAAGCAGGGAAGCGGCCGAAGAGGCGAGAAACGTTGTCGAGCTGAGCGAGAACCGGTGCCATCCCATTGGAGTATAGAGCGGGAAGGCTTTAGTTCTACTTAGCGGGCGCGCGTCGCCACCGGCGGTTTGAGCGCAGCGGTGTTGGGCGCGGGCTTGGCGGCGGCGTATTTTGACGCGCATTTGGCTTGCAGTTCGGTGGCGTGGAAGACGCCATCCCGGCCGTAAGTGCCCATGGCCAGCGCCTGGGAGCCATCTTTGAAGGTATCGGGCGGGGGCTCAATGCCCTGATAGTTCACCGGCAGCGTGTGACCCTGCTCGGTCAGCACAAAATGTGCGTTGGTGCCGTTGCGCTCGATGGAGTTGGGCGCGACATCCCCGGCTACGCGCAGATGGCGGGTGTAGGCCTTGTTGCCCATGGCCTGCAGCTCGCCGATGGTGACGTAGTAGCTCTTGTCCGCCTGCGCCGCGGTGACCGCAAGATAGGTAATGGTGGCCAGGATGATGACGACTGCGGCGCCGATGCGGAGCTGTTTGCCCTGGGATCTTCATTGCCTCTTAAGGGTAGGAGCGTCGGGTCGTTCCGTCAAGCACGGCATCTGAACCGTATAATTCTCAACTGAGGCGATTCGAACAATGAGCAGCAATGGAAAGGGCAGCCGTCAATCCGCGCACGAGATTCTGAAGCCGCGCGCTGAGTGGATCGTAAAGCGGAAAGCCGAAGCGGCGCGGACGGGCGACAGCAACATGTCGCAGATGCATTTTGCTCGCCAGGGCAAGATCACCGAGGAGATGGCCTTTGTCGCCGAGCGGGAGAAGATTCCCGTGGGGTTGATCCGGGACGAGATTGCCGCCGGGCGGCTGATCATTCCTGCCAACATCAACCACCCGAGTTGGAGCCGATGGGCATCGGGATGGCGACCAAGTGCAAGATCAACGCCAATATCGGCAACTCCGCGGTGACCTCGAATATCCGCGAAGAGCTGGACAAGCTGCATATGGCGGTCAACTTCGGCGCCGATACGGTGATGGATCTTTCGACCGGCGGCAATATCCCGGAGATCCGCGAGGCAATTCTGCGCCACAGTCCGGTGCCCATCGGCACGGTGCCGATTTACGAAGCGCTGAACCGGGTGAAAAAGCTGGAAGACCTGAATATCGACGTTTACCTGGAAGTGATCGAAGAGCAGGCGCAGCAGGGGGTGGACTACTTCACCGTGCATGCCGGCGTGCTGATCCAGTATGTGCCGATGGTGGCCAAGCGAATCACCGGGATTGTCAGCCGCGGCGGGGCGATTCTGGCCCAGTGGATGACCCATCATCATCGCCAGAATTTTCTCTATGAACACTTCGACCGCATCGTTAAGGTGATGGCGAAATATGACGTGAGCTTCTCCCTGGGAGACGGTTTGCGGCCGGGGAGTATTGCCGATGCCAGCGATGAAGCGCAGTTTGCCGAGTTGAAGACCTTAGGTGAGCTGACGCGAACGGCGTGGAAGAGCGATGTGCAGGTGATGATTGAAGGCCCCGGTCACGTGCCCCTGGACAAGATCAAGGAGCAGGTGGAGAAGGAGGTAGAGCTTTGCGATGGAGCTCCGTTCTACACCCTGGGACCTCTGGTGACCGATATCGCACCAGGTTACGACCACATCACCAGCGCGATCGGTGCAGCCATGATTGGCTGGCATGGCGCCTCGATGCTTTGCTATGTCACACCTAAGGAACACCTGGGACTGCCGAATGAAAAAGATGTGAAGGACGGCATGATCGCCTACCGGATTGCCGCGCACGCGGCCGATATTGCCCGGCATCGTCCGGGGGCGCAGGACCGGGACGACGCGATCAGCTACGCGCGCTATACCTTCGACTGGAATAAGCAATTCGCGCTTTCCCTCGACCCGGAGACGGCTCGATCCATGCACGACGAAACGCTGCCCGACGACTACTACAAGGAAGCAGCCTTCTGCTCGATGTGCGGGCCGAAGTTCTGCTCCATGAACTGGTCGAGCAAGGTGGACGCGTTCAACAAGGAAGTCCATGGGCTGGAGAAGAAGGATCTGACCGAGCTGGTAACGCTGCAGGCGGAGACGCTGGCCAGCCGGGGGTAGGGAACCTAGTTGCCGTCAACATCGGATGATGGTTGAGAGAACAGCAGGTCCCTCCACTACGCTGCGCTCCGGTCGGGATGACACCTCTGTTTTCCGTACCAAAATCCCGACACCCAAACAGAAGTGTCATCCCGACCGGAGCGTACCCGGATTTCCTGCCACGCAGCACTGGACAAGGCCGCGTATGCGCCTTCCTGTAAGGGAAAGTCGCATGAAGTGCACCAACGCCACCAAGATCCACAGAAATTCGGGGAGCGAAGCGGAGGGACCTGCTGTGTGCCCCTCGGCCTTCCCGAATTTTCCCGTACCTAAATCCCGCCCCTTACGGAAGTGTCATCCCGACCAGGGGCGCGTAGTGGCGGGACCTGCTGTTTACTGCACTTCTTCCAGCGTTGCGGTAGCACGCACCAGCGCGGCGGTGACACTCGCCATTTGCGCCTGGGCTCTTGCCGGATCATGGGCGTCGATTGCTTCATTGACCCCCGGGATCACGACCGCGGCATAGCCGGTGTACTCTCCGGGCGCAAAGATGGTGTGGCGGAACCACGGCCGTCCGGGAAGCCCTTCCGGCGCAAGCAAATCCCCTTCCACCGCCCGCAAAGACTCGTTGAGCAGGGTCGTATTTCCTTTTGCGGCGACTTGTTTGGCAAAGACCATCGTCGCCTCGGCGGCAAATCGATTCGCCGCTCCCAGAGCAGCATTAAAATCCAAGCTCGTTATCCCGGCGTCCCGTGCACGCGCCTGCGCTGCGAACAAGTAGGCTTGTATCTGCCGGGCATAGGTGACGTAGTCGTAAGGCAGCACATCAGTATCCGCCATGTGCAGCGCCTCGAGGCCGAAGACGCGGGCCATCTGCTGCTCGTAAACGAAGGTCGGATCGGCATTCATGACAAACCAGGAGTAGTTGTCAAAGGCCGAGTGATAAACGCCGTAAGCACCAGTGGAACCGATGTCCGTCGAAGGCACACCAAGGTGCTGGATAAAAGGTGTGTAGTCCGAACCGCTGCCCAGATCTCCAACCCGCACCTCACCTCCCACTAACGGGACCGCCGGAGCATCGTTGAACTCCTTGCCCGGGTGGCGGCGCGCCGCGGCATCTCCCAGGTCCTTTTTCCACACATCGTAGACGGAACCACCTTTCGGGCTGACCACCTCCATGGTCACTTCGCGGATGAACTGTTTGAGCGAGGGCACCGCGGATGCTTCAAAGTGGATGCCCGAAACGCTGGCGTCGGTGTTGATGTAGACCACGGCATGAGCCAGTTGTTTGGCATGTTCCTCGGCCCACTCGGTAGAACCGATCAGACCTTCCTCTTCGGCATCCCAGCTGCAAAACAAAATGGTGCGGCGCGGCTTCCATCCTTGCGCCAGCAGCGCACCGATGCCATGAACCGCTTCCAGCATGGCCACTGTCCCACTGCTCGGGTCGACGGCGCCAAAGACCCAGGCATCGCGATGATTCCCCGCAACCACCCAGTCATCGGGAAGTTCGGTGCCGAGGATTTTGCCGATCACGTCCCAGACCGTGCGTTCGGCATAGTCCATCTTCAGACGCATGTGCACTTTGACGAGACCACCCAAGTGGTAGCTGAAGGGCAGAGCTCCCTGCCACTCCCTCGGCGCAACCGGGCCGCCCATGTTTTCCAATATGGGCGCGGCATCGTGATAGGAGATTGGCATCGAAGGGATAGTGGGCAGGCTGCTTATCTGAGAAAGCGGCAGACGCCGCGACGCGGGCAGCCCCGGAGTCGACGCGATGTCCGGCGTCGTGGCATCCCCCGGATACTTGAACATGTACTGCACCGAGCCCCGCTGCACCCCGGTGTCGGGGCGCCAGGGGCCATGCGGATACTTGTCCCCCTGGAAGTATCCATCGTCCGCGGGATCGGAATACACGATGACTCCAGCCGCCCCTCTTTGCTGCGCCAGGTAGACTTTAACCCCACGGAAATTCATGCCATAACGAACGAGGACGATCTTTCCCGCAACACTGATATGCAGGTCGTCCAGCTTTTTAAAGTCTTCCGGCCGGCCGTAGTCGACGTAGACAACTTCGGCGGTCAGGTCACAGGAGGGAGACCCACCATTGAACGCGGGCAGGACACGGGGATCATCCTGGTATGGATCGTTCTCGACATGTTCGCGGGAAGGCCCGCGCATCAGGATCTTTCCTTCGGCGTTTGTAGCTTCGAGAAAGACTTCCTGGGGCAGGTTCAGCCAAGCCTTGTAGGGGACAATCTGGGTGTCCAGGCCTGCGGCTTTGAATTTGCCTGCCACGTAGACGGCGGTATCGTAGTCTTCTTTGCTGGCCGCGACGTGGGGAGAAGCGGTCAGTGTTTTGAGCTCTTCCTGGGCCAGCCTGGCGTCGGGAACTGCCAGGAAATCCTGGTCAAGCTTGGCCTGGCGGCTGAAGTCCCGATATCCCAAAACATGATCGGGAAAAGGAGAAACCTGGGCCGCGGCGGAGAGGTGCGCGAGGGCCAGCAGAGAGAGAGCAAATCGTTTTGGGAGTGAGAAGGTGATACCAAAGTTTATACGACGGCAAAGGGACTGCTACCGGCAGTCCCTTTGCACAGTCGATCGAGCCTCTAACCTACGCTACTAGTTGGGCACAATGCGAGCAGCGCTTGGCGGCAATCGGGATCTCGCTCAGGCACTCCGGGCAGGGCTTGGTCGTGGGCGCCGCAACCACCTTTGGGCGGAACTTGGCCATCAAGGTATTGACCGGCAGCACGACCATGAAATAGACGGTCGCAGCGATGATCAGAAAAGAAATCGTGGCGTTGAGAAAGTCGCCGTACTTGATAACGCCGCCGTGGAGATGAAGCGTCAGGAAGGAGAAATCCGGTTTGCTGACAACGGCGGAAATGAGTGGGTTGATAATATCGGCGACCAAAGCGTTAACAATGGCAGTAAATGCGGCGCCGATGACGACGGCTACGGCAAGATCGACCACGTTGCCGCGCAGGATAAAGTCGCGAAATCCTTTAAGCATTAGATCTCCTGAGAGAGAAATGTGTTTGGCCGGTCTGCCCGACGATTCTACTGCAGCCTGCGCGCGCAACAATACCCTAATGTTTCGCAGCCTGCACGAGATGAAAGTGTTTTTTTCCGTCTACAACAACCACCGGCCGTAGGGGTACAGGAGAAGGAAAAGGATCATGCACAAGGCCATGATGTCCATATAAATCAGCACCACCACGGCGCCGTGATAGAAACTCCAGCGATGGCGCAGGCAGCGTATGGTATCCCAGGTTCCCAGGAAGGCGGCGAAGGTAGGAATGAGCAGCTTCAGCGAGGGACGATCATCGGGGAAGCCGGCGAGCAGGAAGGCAAGTACCAGGCTGCCGAGAACCAGCGCGATGCCTCGCGGTAGCGAACGCTTGCGCGGGTTCAGTGCGCTGAAAACCATGGGATGGGCCGCCCTAACGAGCGGAGGCGGTCGCTACCTCCAGACCCCGCAGGGCCTCTCCATAGGGTGCGCGGAGAATGCCGCGCTCGGTAATGATGGCGGTGACATACCGGGCCGGGGTCACGTCGAAGGCCGGGTTTTCGATCCCTACTCCGTGAGGGGTCATCTGCTTGCCGCCATGGTGGGTGACTTCGCGCGCAGCTCGTTGTTCGATGGGGATGTCGTCGCCGGTCGCGGTTTTGAGGTCGATGGTTGACCAGGGGCAGGCGACATAAAAAGGGATGCCGTGCTCCTTCGCCAGGATAGCGACGCCGTACGTGCCGATCTTGTTGGCCACGTCGCCGTTGGCGGCGACCCGGTCGGAGCCGACAATCACCGCCTGGATCTTGCCCTGGCGCATGAGGCTGGCAGCCATGTTGTCGCACAACACCGTGGTAGGAATACCGTCATGCATCATCTCCCAGGCGGTAAGACGCGCGCCCTGCAGGAACGGCCGTGTTTCGTCGGCGTAGACGTGGAGCTGGTGGCCGCGTTCGACGGCTGCGCGGATCACCCCCAGCGCCATGCCGTAGCCGCAGGAGGCGAGGGCCCCGGCATTACAGTGGGTCAATACTCCGCCCGAAGCAGGCATCAGCTCTGCTCCGTGGGCGCCCATGGTTCGACAGGCTGCGATGTCCTCGTCGTACATGGTGCGCGCCTCGGCGATTAAGCCGTCCTGAATGGCGGCAATGGTGATTCCGGGCTGGGCGGCAAGGGAGAAAAAACGGCCGCGCATGCGCTCGATGGCCCAGAAGAGATTCACCGCTGTCGGGCGGGTCGCAGCGAGGGTCTTGGAGATGCTCTCGAGATCGCTGGTGAGCGCCGGAAGCGTTGTCGCGGAGCTGTTCTTGATACCCAGGGCGACGCCCATGGCGGCTGCGACACCGATCGCCGGCGCCCCGCGGACGACCATGGTAGTGATTACAGTTGCCACCTGATCGCTGGTGGTGGCGAGCACGTAGGTCTCTTCCAGAGGTAAACGAGTCTGGTCGAGGAAGCGTACTCCGTCGGCGGTCCATTCAAGAGTGGGTATCATGCGATCTCCAGTTTAGAGCACTTTCATGAATCCGTTCACCGGAGTCCCCTGGAAGGACGCGAAACCGATGTATTGTGGAAGGCATGCAGGATCCCCTTTGGCTAAAGTCTCTTCTGGGCGTCCACATTGCCGCCGGCGCGACCGCGTTTGTCATGGCTCCGCTTGCCCTGATTGCGGCAAAGGGCGGCAAAGCTCACCGGCGTTGGGGAAAGATTTATTTCTGGTCCATGGCGGTGGTTGCATCGACCGCCTTGGTGCTTGCCCTGTACCGCCCGCTATTCTTTTTGGCGTTAGTCGCGGTTTTTAGCTTTTATGCCGCCTTCTCCGCCTATCGGGTTTTGTTTCAGAAGAATCTGCTGAACGGTCAAAAGGTGACCTGGCCCGACTGGAGCGCGGCCGTCTTCACGTTCGCCTCCAGCTTCGGTTTGGCACTGCTGGGCATGCTGCGAATGGTGCACAACCTGGGTATTCCGGCGATCGTTTTTGGCTTTATCGGTATGTGGTTGGCGGCCAAGTCGATGTGGCGGTTTCTGCACCCGCCCACGGAGAAGATGTTCTGGTGGTACGAACACCTGGGGAACATGCTGGTGAGCTATATCGCGGCATGGACAGCCTTCACCGTGACGACGGTCGGTCGCTTTGTTCATGGCGGGTGGTTCATCTGGGTGCTGCCGACAATCATTGGAAGTCCGGCGATTGCGTTGACCACCGCGTACTACAAGAAAAAATTCACGCCCCGAGCGAAAATCGGCGCGTCCTCGAACGCTTGATGCCTGCCGAAATCGTTTTCCGCGCCGCGCGGCCCACGGATGCCTACACGCTTGCCGAACTTTCCATCATGGCCGGTGACGGCATGTATGAATTCCTGCTGGAGGAGATGGCGCCGAGAGAGATGATGGCCGGCCTGATGGCACGCACCATGAAGGATGACAAGGCTGGTTTTGGCTGGCGCCATTGTTTTGTTGCGGACGACAAGGGCGTGGTGGGGATGATCAACGCCTACCCCGCCGTCTGGCTGAGGGAGGAGGAGCAGAGCAATCTTCCCCCGGATCGGGTACGGATCCTGAATCCAATTGACCAAGCGCAGGATTGGGAGAGCTTCCTGATTAACGGAGTTGCTGTTCGTCCACAATATCGCCGGCAGGGGGTAGGGGAGCAGCTTATGGACTGGGCGATGGAGCAGGCGAAAGCAGGCGGTTTTTCCCGGGTGAGCGCGAACGTCTGGGCAGATAACCTGGCTGCCCGGGCGTTGTTTGAAAAGCAGGGTTTTCGTCTGCAAACGGCGATAGAAGTACCTGAGCACGTTGGTCTTAGCCATGTAGGGGGCAGCTTACTGTACGTAGCAGCAGAGCCTTACGTTCGTGTGATCTAAGTCGTCGATTTACCGCCACTGAAGGGGCATTTCGGGGTTTTATCTTCAAAGGTAAGCTCTTCCCATGGCTCCCCTGATCAGTACTCTTCGGAGATCGCGGTCTTTGCAGGTTGCCCTGCTAACCCTCGGCACCCTGGCGTCAACCAGTGTCTATCTAGCGCATGCGCAAGTCTCTGCCGCCGTGGCTACTTCGAGCCCGGAAGCTCCAGCGTTGCCGAGCGGACTTTCTCCGGTGAGTCACCTGGTGGTCGAAGGGTCGCAGTTAGCCATCGATAGCAATGGCACGCTCTTTCGTTCTGATGACAAGGGGAAGCATTGGCATCCGGTCAAACAGCAATGGGATGGCAAAGCGGTTGAGCTGTTAGGAATTCCCGCCTTGACTGCCGCTCCGGGAAGCGGCCAGGCGCCGAAGGTCGGACGCGGATCAAATCATGTATGCCGCTGTGCTGTTGAAGAGTACAACTGCGTTGCATTGGGTCAGCCTGGACCGGGGAAAGACGTGGGCGCCCTCCACCCTGGACGATGTAAGGCGCAACGACATCAAGTGGTCCGGCCAGTAAAGGGCTCCGCAGCCCTATATCAGCAAAATTCTGTGCTTTTGCTTTGTATCAGGGCACGACTTCAGTCGTGCCATCAAAAGCCAAAACGCTCTGGGCTTTAGCCCCTGCCAACGCAGAATCTGGACGAAATTCGAATCGACAAAAGCCAGGGGCTAAAGTGTCTGCGTGAGAACCTGCACTTAGTCCCTACGGTACTAAGTACAGAGTTCTCACGCAGACTCTCAAAGCCCACCGCACAACAAAGCAGAAAGGTTCCCGCAATCTCATCCAGCAACTACTGCAGGTCCAGCCGGCGCATTACTCCTTCACCAGCATGTAGACCAGCCCGGTGATCGCGGCAGTGAGGAACACCCACGCGAACTGATACCAGTAGAAAAATGGAAACCCGAACAGAGCCGGAGTAGCCCGTGCGTAAATAGCGGGAAAGAGTAGCCCGGCTGCGGGAAGGAGGAGAAGCCAGTTCCAGCGGGCGTTGCGCTTCTTGCTGCCCGTGTCGGCCATGGGAAGAATTATAGACTGAAACATATGAAGCGCCGACTCATCGAGCACTACGAGGTCATTCGCAAGTTGGGCGCCGGCGGCAGTGGAGTGGTGTATCTGGCCAACGACACGCTGTTGATGCGCCCTGTAGTGCTGAAGATATTGAAGCGAGGTGCACTGTCGATCGAACAGATGCGGAGTACGGTTCTCCGCGAGGCGCGGCTGGCCTCGGCCATCGAGCACCCGAATGTATGCGCCATCTATGATGTGGGCGACTCAGAAGACGAAGCCTACATCGTTATGCAGTACGTACCAGGAGAGTCGCTGGACAAGATCATCGCCAACGGGGCGGCCAGCGTGCAGCTGGGACTCTCCGTGGGTATTCAGATTGCTGATGGCCTGAGCGCGGCGCACCGGTTGGGGATTTTCCATCGTGATCTAAAGCCGGCAAACGTAATGCTGACCGACGGCGGCGTGGTCAAGATCCTGGATTTTGGTTTGGCGAGGAGGATCTCTGTCGCCGAGGCTGAATTCGATCCAAGCAAGCCGCGTCGCGCGCAGGATGCGACGAAGCGTAAGTTGCGCACCACCTATACGGCGAAGGGTGGCACCATCGCCTACATGGCGCCGGAGCAATTCGTCACCGGGCAGACCAGCGTGCAGAGCGATATCTTTGCGGTGGGCGTGACCCTCTATGAGCTGTTGAGCGGCCGTCATCCCTTCGTGCGACCTGAATCGGAAGAGTTTCAAAGCGTGCGTGCGATTCAGTTCGCCGAACCCCAGCCGTTGACCGAGTGCTCTCCCCAGGTTCCTCCCGAACTGGCGAGTGTGATCGCCACCTGCCTGCAGAAGACACCCAGCGGGCGCTACGCCTCGGCCGCCGATTTGCGGGAAGCGTTGCGAACCATCATGAAGACCATGCAGCTCGAAACCGGCATCCTGCCGGGCGAGACGGCTACCAACCTGCAAGTACCCGCCGCCGAGCGAGAGAAACGGACCACGGGATTTTTATCCATGCTGGCGGAGCGCTTTCGCGAGTCGGCTGACGAGCAACAGAAGCAGAATACGATCCTCGTTCTGCCGTTCCAGAACTTCGGTCAGTCGGACGAATCTCCGTTGTACGGTTACGCATTGGCGGATGCGATCGCAGCCCGGCTAGCCCGGATGTCGACGCTGGTAGTGCGGCCCTCCAGTTCGCTGATGCAGTTGCCTGTCCCCATGCAGCACATGGATCCGTTATCGGTAGGCAAGAAGCTGCTGGTGCAATGGGTGCTCGCGGGCAACTTCATGCGTTCGGAGAAGGGTTTCGATCTCAACTGGCAACTGCTGGACGTGCCGGGCCAGAGTGTGCGCGCCGGCGGCACTATCAGCGTGCCGTCCTTCGATTTGATCGCCGTGCAGACCGAGATTTGCAACGAGGTGTTCGCCACTCTGCAGGGGCTGGGTAAACTGCAGCACAATGGCGAGGCCACCCGCAGCGCTCCCATGGCGGAGGCGTTGTCGGAGGAATACCTGCAGGCCCGGGCCCTGCTGTCGTCGTTCATGTCACGCTCCGGCGCGCGCAGCGATCTGGACAAGGCGCGGGAGTTGTTTGAAAGCGTGGTGGCGCGGGATGCGCAGTTTGCTCCGGGATGGAGCGGACTCGGCATTACTCAACTGCAATACGTCCGCCACGGATTGGGCGGTCAGATGTATTTGCTGGCAGCGCGACGCAGCTTCGACCGCGCCCTCGAGATCGATCCGGGGTCGATTGAGGCCAACCTCTATCGCGTGTACATGCTATTGTCGCGGGGAGAGAAGGAAAGCGCGCGGCACGGCATCGAGCACTTGTTGTTAACCGCAGATAACAACCCGAACGTCCACCTGGTGGCCGGCCAGACGCTACGCCTGGATGGCATGTATGAAGAAGCGCTGCAACAGTTCAACCGGTCCCTGCAATTGAATCCTTCCAACGCCCCGATCATTTATAACCACCGCGCACGGGTTTATCAGTATCAGAACCAGCTGGAGTTGGCGGAAGAAGAGCTGCAGAAAGGATTGACCCTGGAACCCAGACATCCCTTGCTGCGAACTTCGGTTGCCTACCAGAGAATGCGCCAGGGAGACATGCAGCAGGCCATCTCGATCCTGGAAGCCGTGATTCGCGACGATGAGAGTATGCGCATTGCTTTCCCCACGCTGGCATTGTGCTATGTGCAGGTGGGGGAGAGGGAGAGAGCGGCATCGTTGATCGAAGAAGATTCGCTATCGGCCGCGGAGGCGGATAGTGAGATGGCTTATCGGCTGGCGACGTACTTTGCGGTTGAGGGGGATGAGAGCGAGGCACTGCATTGGCTGCGGCGTGCGATTTATTTGGGGAATGAGAATTATCCCTGGTTCTCGAAGAACCCAGCGTGGAACCGGTTGCATGGGCATGTGGACTTCGAGCGCATTCTGGACGATTTGAAGAAGAGCCACAGGGTGAATCAGAAAACGTGGCGGCGATTGCTGGAGCGGGTTCCTACGGAGAAGATGGGTTAGGGGTGTGGGGCTCTGAGGGAAGGTTGGCTAGTGGTTGAAGCAAACAGCAGGTCCCTCCACTGCGCTTCGCTCCGGTCGGGATGACACTTCTGTTTGCAGTTTGGATGTCGATGCCTAAAAAGATGTTGGGGATTGAGATGTGGGTGCCCAAACAGATGTTTAGGCACCCACATCTCAATCCCCAACAGAAGTGTCATCCCGACCGGAGCGAAGCGCAGTGGAGGGACCTGCTGTTTGCACTCAATCTCTCAGAAGGTTTGAGGTAGCAGTTCCGTCTTCTGGTCTTGCGCCGGGGTCAAAAACATTGGATCCGTCAGGCTGAAAACAACCGTGGAAGACTCGGGAAGATTGGCTGACCAGTTCGTCCGCAGCCAATGCGCGGTGACAACGCCGGCGCCAACAGCCGTACCCACCACCGCCCCGACTCCTCCGCCTACAGCCGCGCCCACAATCGCTCCGCTGCCGACTCCCAGGCCCAGCTCAGCGAGGGTACGCTTTCCGTGCTCGTTGGCGACGATGTTCCCTTCGCCCTTGGTCTTGGTGTCAGATCCAAAGGTATCGATGACCTGAGCGTGCAGATGGTAACGGGTGCCGTCGGGCAGAACGAAATCATCCGGGCGCAGATGGATCACGGAGCCGCCGTTCATGCGATTGCCCGCAGTGGCATAGACCACCCGGCCGTGCAGCTCGGAACCGACCGGCACAACGACCTTGCCGTCGCGCATGATGTCCTGGGTGACGGTCGCTTTAAAAGGAGTGTTCGGCTTGGTCGCGCCGGCGTCGATATCCTGCAGCATCCGAACCTTGAAGACAGTTCCCGAAGGCAGGGCGTTGGCCGGCGCGGGAACGTAGGTGACGATGCCGTTATCACGATTATCCGTCGCCGGATCGAGACCGCGGCCGTGCAGAGCCGCGCTGTGGGGCCTGTACTCATCTGCCGAGGGCGGCAGTGGCGTTTCGATAATCCCCTCATCGGGATTCGTTTTCGCTGCCGGGTGAGGGGCAGGCGCAGCAGGAGCCGGTGCAACTGCGGCCGGAGGCGCCGTCACGGGTGCAGCGGGCGCTTGTTCAGTGGTGTTGATTGCATCGCTCGCGGGCGGTACGGAAACACCTTCATAAGGACTTGGCTTGGCTTGCGCCAGAAGAACCGGGGTACTCAGAGCCAAACTCAGAACGGGGGCGGCCACGGCGGCCAGGGAAAAATGTGTCTTTGTCATAGCTGTCCTAACCTGTTGCTAAGCGCAGTAACACTGCACTTACAGATTAGTCCAAGCTTACATCCGCAAGCCTAACAAGAGAAAGAAAGAACCACGGCGGTAACATGCACTGGCGCTTAAACACGCTTTGTTAGAATTTGACTTGGCGCGAAGATGGGAAATTTCATCAGCACGATTGGCGGGGCCGACGGACAAGCGATTGCCGTCGATCGCCGAGCCCCATTGAAGAATCGTTTACAACACCACATTACAAGGAGTGATATGACCGAGATTGTTGCCATTCACGCGCGCGAGATTCTGGATTCCCGAGGGAATCCCACCGTGGAAGCCGATGTGCTTCTCTCGGGCGGTGCCATGGGCCGGGCGGCTGTACCCAGTGGAGCTTCGACCGGCGAGCACGAGGCAGTCGAGCTGCGCGACGGCGACAAGGCACACTACCTGGGCAAAGGCGTGCTCCACGCGGTAGAAAATGTTGAGAGCGTGCTGGCCCCCGAGCTGGCCGGCATGGATGCGGCCAACCAACGCCTGATCGATGCCACCATGATTGCGCTGGACGGCACAGAGAACAAGGGAAAGTTGGGCGCCAACGCGATCCTGGCAGTTTCCATGGCCTGCGCCCGGGCCGCAGCCAACGCGCTCCAGATCCCACTCTACCGTTACCTGGGCGGGGTGAATGCGTCGGTCCTGCCGGTACCCATGATGAATATCATCAACGGCGGCGCCCACGCCGACAACAATGTGGACTTTCAGGAGTTCATGGTGATGCCGGTAGGCGCGGAACGCTTTGGCGATGCGCTGCGCTGGGGCGTCGAAGTCTTCCACACTCTGAAGGGCGTGTTGAAGAAGCGTGGATACAGCACGTCGGTGGGCGACGAAGGTGGCTTTGCTCCTTCTTTGAAATCGAACGTGGAAGCCATTGAGGTGATCCTCGAAGCCATCGAGCTGGCGGGTTACAAGGCCGGCGAGGAGATCGCGATTGCGCTCGACCCGGCTGCCAGCGAGTTCTTCGATAAGGAGAAGGGGCGTTACGTTTTCAAGAAGAGCGACAAGAGCGAGAAGACCAGCGAAGAGCTGACCCGTTTCTGGGAGAGCTGGGTACGGCAGTATCCCATCATTTCGCTCGAAGACGGTCTGGCCGAAGACGATTGGGATGGCTGGAAGTTCCTGACTAAAGAGTTGGGCGAGAAAATTCAGTTGGTGGGCGACGATTTGTTCGTGACCAACACGGAACGACTGCAGCGGGGAATTGAAGAGGGCGTGGGTAACTCGATCCTGATCAAAGTGAACCAGATTGGGACGATTAGCGAGACGTTTGAGGCAATCTCATTGGCTCGCCGCTATGGCTACACTTCTGTCATTTCCCACCGCAGCGGTGAAACTGAAGACAGCTTCATCGCCGACCTGGCGGTGGCCACGGGCGCAGGCCAGATCAAGACGGGGTCGGCCTCGCGCACCGATCGCATTGCCAAGTACAACCAGTTGCTGCGTATCGAGGAGGAACTGGGGCAGGGCGCAGAGTTCCTCGGCCGATCAGCCGTGAACGCTGGGGAGTAGACGTGGCCCAGAAAAAACCGGTGGTACTCACGATTCTGGATGGCTGGGGCTATCGCGCCGAGCAGTTTGCCAATGCGATCGCTCTCGCGCGCAAGCCTACTTATGACAAGCTGTTAGCGGAGTTCCCTAATAGTTTGCTTCATGCTTCGGATCATTTCGTGGGCTTGCCCGACGGGCAGATGGGCAACAGCGAAGTGGGCCATCTGAACATCGGCTCCGGCCGTGTGGTGCACATGGACATCACTCGTATCGACGACCTCATTCGATCGGGTGAATTTTTCCGCCATCCAGTCATCGTGGCGGCGCTAAAGCATGCGGGCGAGAAGGGACGCGCCCTGCACCTGCTGGGCCTGCTCTCGGACGGTGGAGTGCATTCCCAGCAAGAACATCTCTACGCCCTTTTGCGGGCGGCAAAAGAGCATGGAGTGGAGCGGGTCTTCGTCCACGCCTTTCTCGATGGTCGCGACACGCTGCCCACCAGCGGCGTGGGGTACCTGGAAAAGCTGCAGCGCAAGATCAATGAGATTGGCGTAGGCAAGATTGCCAGCGTGGGTGGCCGCTATTTCGCCATGGATCGGGACCGGCGATGGGAGCGGGCGAAGAAAGCATTCGACGCCATGGTCGGCAAGACCGAAGGCGGCGCGTACGCCGATCCGGTGGCGCGGGTTAAGGAGTCCTACCACAACGGGGTCACGGATGAGTTTGTGGAACCGTTTGTCGTGGTGGACGGCGCTGGAAAGCCAGTAGGTACGGTGAGCGACGCCGATGCCTGCATCTGCTTCAACTATCGCGCTGACCGGGTGCGGCAGATTACGCGCGTGTTGGCGCGGAACAGTGGTCTGACGAAAGTGGATGGGAAGGATTTGCCCGGGGCAGAGGACCTGGACCAGACGATTTCTCCGGCCGAGGTGCCGAAGCAACTGCACTACGTGTGCATGACGCAGTACGACAAGCAGTTCACGCTGCCCATGGTGATTCTTCCGGAGTCGATGGAAAATCTGCTGGCGGATATGCTGGCCCAGGCCAATCTGCGCAATCTGCGGATCGCGGAAACGGAGAAGTACGCGCACGTGACTTACTTTTTCAACGGCGGTGTCGAGAAGCCGTTTGCCGGCGAGGATCGCTTGCTGGTGCCTTCGCAGAAAGTGGCTACATACGATCTGGCCCCTGAGATGAGTGCGTCGGGGATTGCGGATGCGGTGATAAAGGCAATCGGCGACCCCGCGTTTGATCTGGTGGTGGTGAATTTTGCCAACGCGGACATGGTGGGGCACTCAGGCAAAATCGAGCCGACGATTCAGGGGGTGGAGACGATTGATGGCTGCCTGGGCCGTATCTACCAGACGCTGAAGCAGCGGGGCGGATCGATGCTGATCACCGCCGATCACGGCAATGCCGAGTTGATGATCGATCCGGTGTCGGGTGGACCGCACACTTCGCATACCACCAACCCGGTGCCTGTGATTCTGGTCAGTGATGATGCGGGCAAATATCGGTTGCGCGAAGGAGGATCGCTACGCGATATTTCTCCTACCCTGCTGAGCATGCTGGGGCTGGAAAAGCCCGCGCGCATGACGGGCGGTGACTTGCGCGTGAACGCCGAGGGGTAGGTGCCTCCTCAGCATCGTCGAGTCCCGAAGGGACGTCTGAAAGTAGCCCAGGACGACAGTCCTGGGTTACAAAATCAAACATGTGAAAAGTCCCGTTAGGGACGGCTGAATGCTCCGCGCGGTTTCAGCCGTCCCTAACGGGACTGGCCGATTTGTTCCATCGTCAACCCAGGACTGCGTCCTGGGCTACTCTCAGTCGTCCCTTCGGGACTCTAGGCGTTTATGGCAGGACTAAAGTCCTCATGCAAAGCCCAACGTTGTTAGGCCGCGACTCTAGGTCTTTTTCTTGCTGATGAAGTCGTCTACCTTCTTATCCAGCGCTTGCCCTAGCGTGGAGTCGACTTTGTAAACTCCTTCGGCGGCGCTCGATTTCGCGTAGTAGTCGTCCTTGTTCTTGCGCACTTCGAGGGTCTGAACCCCGCTGTCGCCGGTCAACTTAGCAGTTCCTACTCCGGTCGCATGGGCGAATTCTGCAGAAGGATTGCCCGTTGTGCTGAGGTCCATCCTGGCATCGGTCAGGGTACGGACAAGGTCATTGACGGCAGAGGTTTCCGCGGGCGAAGGCTTGGGCTTCAGGATCTGCCAGCCGTCCTTGGTGCGGTCGAACTCGATATCCTCACCCTTCTTGAGCAGCTCAACCCGGCTTACCTTGTCGGCGTTCAAAGTGATGAGATTCTTATCTCGCAGGTCGTTCAGATTTTTACTCAGACTGCTTTTGTTGTAGCTGGCGACGGTGAAGACTTTGGGATCCGCGGCCAGCGCGGCATAGACATTTCCACCCGCAGGCGTGTCGTCGCCGAGGAGCAGCTGCTGCGTAGGGTGTCCCTTGCCCGTGATGTCGAGCTCGACTGCCGGCGCCGCCAACCCGTATTGGGAGAGATTGACGCCCTTATCTGCCACCAGCCGGTCCGCACTCAACGCTGATAGCGTCGAGAGCATGCCGGCAACCGCATTCTGATCGGCTGGATAGGGTTTAGGTCCGATGATCTGCCACGTTCCTCCCGCCTTTTCGAGCGTGACCGGATCGGATCCCTTCTGCTTGATGACCAGCTGCGTGATGTTGGCCGGATCGATCTTGAGAATTACCGGAGCTGAGGCCGCGGGAACGGCATTCTCTTCCGGTGCTTTCCGATGCTCAGACCAATAGAGAACGCCGGCTAACGCGGCGAGAACCACCACCGCAACGTTCAGGCCACGAACATTCATCGTCTCTTCCACCACACCAGAGTTCCGGCGAGAACCACCATCAACGGCAAAACGAACTGGCTGATCGCGCGCACCAGGATCAACTGGGCCCGGGTCATGGTCACGCGGCGATCTTCCTGCTGCTTGGGCCGGATCGAGATCAAGTCCTCGTCGGATGCCAGCCAGTTCAGCGCGTTCAATGCCAAATCGCTATTGCCGTTAAAGCCCAGGAACCGGTTAGCAGCCCAGGACGAACTACCGGTCACCACGAAACGGCCCTGCGAGTTTTGCTTGCCGGTGTTGTAGGTGCCCGCCGCCGCAATGGTGAGCGGTCCCTTGCGATTGTTGGGGTCTGCTACGCTGACCTCGGGTGAACTGAGGTTATACGTGGCCAGGCTGCTGCTGGACGAATCAAACAACTTCTCGACACTCGTCTTGTCGGCATTCTTGATCTGCATCGAGCGGGAGAGCGGAAAGCCGACGGCGTTGCCGCGCATCTGCGCCACGATGGGCTGTCCACTATAAGTGGTTACCAGCGCTACCTGGGGGCCGAGCCCTGCCAACTGCCCCATCGGGTTCAGATCGAGAATTATGTCCTTGTCCAGGGTCACGCCCCAGCTCTGCAGCAGGTTGGTCAGTGCATCGTTTGTCGCAACTTGAGAACGTCCGAACTGAATTGGCGGATCGAGCATGAAGAAAGCGCGCCCACCGTTTTCGACGTACGACTTGATCGCGTCCACTTGCGGCTGCAGGTAATCGTGGGTCGGGCCGGCAATCACGACCGTCGTGCAGTCGGCAGGCACTTCTGCCTTTTGCAGCAGGTCGATGGCCCTGGCCTGGTACTCATCCTTGGATACGAGATCCTTGAACTGCGAGAACCCGTCGCGCTCGGTGTCGTCAATGGCATGTTCTCCACTGCCGCCTACAAAACAGACAATGCGGGTGGCGCCTTTGAGATCGCGGATGAAGGCCCCGGTGATCCCCTCTTCCGTCATGCTTTTCGCAGTTTCTTTTTTGTCGCCGATCTGCACTACGGCGGTGCCGAACTCGCGAACCCCGGCCGCTCGTGTTAATTCGGGATTCTTATCCGAATCCACATAGTCGACGTGCACTTTGGGAGAAAGGTTCGCATATTGGTCGAGCAGGTCTTTCCCTTGTTGGAACCGCGTGCTCTGGTTGAAGTAGGTGATATTCGCATTCTGCTTGAGCCCGGTTACGATCTTTTTGGTCTGATCCGACAGACTGTAGCGTTTATTCGAAGTGGTGTCGTAAGACTTGTTAAACCGGTCGGCGAGCACGTTTGCCACGACTACGATGGCGAGCACCACCAGGATATAAAGGGCCGCATACGCACCATATTTTGTCTGTCTTGCTTTGAGCCATTGACTTGCCATCTAGGACCTCCAACGCATGGATTCCATGGAGCGCGCGGTAAAGAAAAGCCCCAGGAAGATCCCGCTGAGATAGAAGATGACGTCCTTCGCTTCGATCACTCCTTTGGCGAAGGACTCGAAGTGGGTAATGACTGAGAAATAGGCAAGCAATCGAGCCCAGGTTGCCGTCTCATATCCGCTGGTCCACTCCAGCACCCACAGCAGAAGGCAAACGCCGAAGGTAGCGGCTCCGGCAATGATCTGATTTTTGGTCAGGGTTGAAATAAACGTTCCCAAAGCCAGCAACGTGCCCGCCTGCAACAGAAGGCCCAGGTAACCGACTGCCAGCGGCTTCCAATCCGGATTGCCATAGTGGAAGAGGAAAGCAAAATTGAGCGCGGTAAAGAGCAACAAGCAGGAGTAGAGGATCAACGCTGCCAGCCATTTGCCCAGGATGATTTCCGTGTCGCGGACCGGGGAGGTGGCCAGCAGTTCAATGGTTCCGGACCGCTTCTCTTCAGCGAACAGGCGCATGGTGATCATGGGGATGAAGAAAAGTCCCACCACGCTGACGTTCGACAGGAGTGGCCGGATGATCTGCTCGTTGATATTCATGGGAAAGCTCTGGCCGCGCAACTGCATCTCCATACCCTCGATCACGAAATAACCGAGCGCGTTCCAGAAGAAGAAGCCGAAGATGAGGGCAAACATGGTCAGCAGGAGATAGGCGATAGGGGATACGAAATAACTCCTCAGCTCCTTGGCGCAAATGGTCCAGGTATTCCTCATGGCTCGAATTCCTCACCTTCGGAAGCAGGCTGGCTGCCCGTGAGTTGGAGGAAGATCTCTTCCAGGCTTCTGCCTTCGGGACGGAGTTCCGTGAGATCCCAGCCCGCAGCTACGACAGCGCGCGCCAGGTCGCCTCGGACCAATTGCCCCCTTTGGCTTTGCAGCTCAAAGAGCATACCCGTATCTCTGCGCTCAGTACACGCCACGCGGCTGACGCCGGGGATCGCTTCGAGCTTTTGCTGAACGATGACGGGATCGGGCTGGCCGTCGCGCACGGCGATCTCCAGCAAAAGTGATTCGGCATCGCGCGTTCGCGCTTGCAGATTGCGCACCGAATCGGTCGCAACCAGCTTGCCTTTGCTGATGATCAGCACCTGCTCGCAGGTCTGTTCGACCTCGGGCAGAATATGGGTGCTCAAAAGGATGGTATGGTCCCCGGCCAGGCTCTTGATCAGGTCGCGTGTTTCGTTGATCTGCTTGGGATCGAGACCCGCGGTTGGTTCGTCAAGAATCAACACGTCGGGGTTGTGGATGATCGCCTGCGCCAGCCCCACTCTTTGGCGATAGCCCTTGGAGAGCTTGCCCAGAAGCTTGGTTTTGACATCGGCTACAAAGCAGCGGTCGCACACATAGTCGATGCGCTTTTCAAGATCCGCACCGGAAAGGCCCTTGAGCTTGCCCACGAATCGCAAATATTCGGCGGTCTCCATTTCGGGGTAGAGGGGCGGAGTCTCGGGAAGATATCCGATTCGTTTCTTGACCTCGAAAGGCTGTTCGAGAACATCGAAGCCTGCAACCGAGGCAGTGCCCGACGACGGGGAAAGGAAGCAGGTGAGGATCCGCATGGTCGTCGTTTTTCCGGCGCCATTGGGGCCGAGAAATCCAACGATCTGGCCTTTGGCTACCGAGAAGGAGATTTGATCAACGGCAACTGCGCGAGCGTACCTTTTTGTAACGTCTTTGACTATGATCATCGATGGCTAGGCATTTGACCGCATTCGCCGGAACACGTACAAGCGATGCGAAGCAACAACAACATCGTAAAAAGGAGAGTCTGTCAATGTCAATTCGAGCGGCCGTGAGGGCAGGCACTCAGTAGAGCAGAATCAGAATCAACCATGCTGCTCTGCGCATCCCTAAGAGGAGCATACCCTCTTATTCCGGAACTGTGATTTTTACTGCGCTCGCACAGGCAACATTGAAGATAAGGGATTGAATGAGCGCCGGCGCCGGCACACTGACACAGGAAGACCATGATTGGAAGCCCAAGGCCAACCCGTGGCTGATCGCCTTCGTGGTTTCGCTGGCGGCGTTCATGGAAGTGCTCGATACCAGCATTGCCAACGTAGCCCTTCCCCATATTGCCGGGAACCTCGGCGCCAGCCAGGACCAGAGCACATGGGTACTGACGTCCTACCTGGTTTCCAATGCCATCGTGCTGCCCATCAGCGGCTGGCTGGTGAGCATCTTCGGGCGCAAGCGCTTCTTCATGACCTGCATCGTGATCTTCACCATCAGCTCGCTGGCCTGCGGCATCGCGCCGGGCCTGGGGATCCTGTTGATCGCGCGCGTGGTGCAGGGCGGCGGCGGCGGCGGTTTGCAACCGATGGCGCAGGCCATCCTGGCGGATACATTTCCGCCCCGGCTGCGGGGCCTCGCCTTTTCTCTGTACGGGGTGACGGCAATCTTTGCTCCCTCGATTGGCCCTACGCTGGGCGGTTGGATCACCGACAACTACACTTGGCGCTGGATTTTCCTGATGAATCTGCCGGTCGGCATCCTGGCCCTGATCCTGGTCTACCAACTGGTGGAGGATCCACCCTACATGGCCAGAGCAAGAACTTCGGGCAAGCGTCCTCAACTGGATTACGTCGGCTTCTCGCTGTTGGCCCTGGGAGTGGGGGCGCTCCAAATTCTGCTCGATAAGGGGCAGGAAGACGACTGGTTTGGCTCCAACTTCATCGTCACTTTGATTGTGGTTGCCAGCGTATGCCTGACCTCGCTGGTCATATGGGAGCTCTATCAGAAGCATCCCATCGTCGACGTCAGGCTGTTCGGGAACTTTAATTTCGCTACGTCCAGCGTGATGATGTTCGTGGTGGGTGGCATGTCGTTTGCGACCACGGTGCTGGTGCCGCAGTTTCTGCAAGCGAACATGGGCTACACGGCGGAGTCAGCGGGTATGGTTCTCTCTGCCGCAGGATTTGTCTTGCTGGGGGCATTGCCATTTATCGGGATGCTTGCCGGCAGGTTCCAGGGCCGTTATCTGATCGCGACTGGATGGCTGCTTCTGACCTTCAGCATGTTCCTGTCGACGCGGCGCATCGACCTGCTGATCAGTTTCAGCTCGGCTACCTGGCTGCGAATTGCCCAATACGCTCCCCTGGGGCTGGTCTTCATTCCCACCACGGCCGCCGCTTACTACGGCATGCCGAAGGACAAGAACAACGCGGTTGCCGGGCTGGTCAACTTTATGCGCAACATTGGCGCCAGTGTGGGAACATCCGTGGTGACGACGGTGCTTGCCCGGCGCGACCAATTTCACCAGGAGCGGCTGGGCAGCAATCTTACCCCCGGCAACCTGGAGTTTCGCGGCGCCGTCAACGGGATGGCTCAACAACTGCAGAGGGGCGGCATGAGTCAGCACGACGCACTCAATCATGCCTACGGACGCTTCTATCAAAACTTGCAATTACAGGCTTCCACTCTGTCTTACATCGATACCTTTTGGCTGCTTACGTTGGCCGCCGGCGCGATGTTCTGCATGACGTTCGTGTTGAAAGGGAATGATCCCCGCGGGGGCGAGAAGGTCGTTGCCCACTAAATGCTGTTGAGATAGGCTGCGAGCATGGATGCGAATGGGATGTTGGCAGTCGCGCTGGAACAAGCGCGCATAGGTTTCGCAGAGGGCGGCGTGCCCGTGGGCGGAGCCATCTTCCGCAGTGATGGAACGTTGTTGGGCGTGGGGCGCAACCGGCTGGTGCAGGAAGGCAATGGCTCGCTGCATGGAGAGACCGACGCCTTTCGCGCCGCCGGGCGCCGCCCGATCTGGCATGACACCATCCTGGTGACGACGTTGGCTCCGTGCTGGTACTGTAGCGGGCTGATTTATCAGTTCCGCTTCCGCCAGGTGATCGTAGGCGATAGCGTCAACGCCCAGGGTGGCATGCACTGGCTCCGCGAGCAGGGAATTGACATCCTCGATCTGCACTCGCAGGAATGCATCGACCTGATCGCTGGGTTTCAGCGGCTTCGCCCGGATTTGTGGAAAGAGTGCATCGGGGAAGCCTGACCCACGCAGGCGTAAACTCAGGCATGGAACAGCTCAAAGAAAAAATGCGCGCCACCTGGATGGCCGGCGACTTCGGCAAGATTGCGGAGTATTCCGTCAAAGACGCGGAAGCATTCGTTGACATGCTTGGCATTAAGCCTGGAATGCAGGTGCTGGACGTAGCCTGCGGCACCGGCAACCTGGCGATACCAGCTGCCCGCAAGGGGGCCCAGGTCACAGGTGTCGATATTGCCACCAACCTGCTTCGCCAAGCGCGCCACAGGGCTGATGCCGCAGGTCTGGAAATAACATTTGAAGAAGGCGATGCAGAGGAGCTGCCTTTCCCGGAAGCCAGTTTCGATGTAGTGATGAGCATGTTTGGCGCGATGTTTGCTCCAAACCCGGACCTTGTTGCGGCGGAGCTCGCCCGGGTCTGCCGGCACGGAGGCAAAATTGCCATGGCCAACTGGACTCCGGATGGTTTTACCGGAAAGATGCTGCGCCTCACCAGCCGCTATGTGGCGCCTCCGGTTGAAATCCCCGGGCCCACTCTTTGGGGGGACGAAGCGGTGGCTCGGCTAAGACTGAAGGCGGTCGGAGTCAAGATCGAAACCAGGCGCCGGAGCATTCTGTTTGAATACGCGTTTCCGCCCAAGGACGTGGTGCAGTTGTTTCGTGAACATTTCGGGCCTACCAAGATGACATTCGCTCGCTTGAACAAGGCTGACCAGATTGCCTATCGCGAAGATCTTGAAAAGCTATGGACGGAACATAACGAAGCCGGCCCGGGAAAAACCGCGATTCAAAATGAGTATCTGGAAGTGATCGGCACGCGATTGTAAGCGGAAAACATTTCCAGTACAGGTCCGTAGAACCGCAGATCCCTCGGCTGCGCTCGGGATGACAAAGGGAAGGGCGACATTGCCATCGAAGGTGGTCGCTGGACCCAAGGCCTTTGCTGAGCAGCAGCTTTTAATCGTGCCGCTGCCGTCTCCTTTGTCATCCCGAGCGCAGCCGAGGGATCTGCGGTCCTGCGGACCCGTCCTGGGGATGTTTTATTGACCGCACTCAACCAGCGGTGCAAGATTGCGGCCGTAGTGCCTTAGCGCGGCTTCGAGTGTGGCCGTGGTGTGGGTCCAGGTTTCATCCGCTGCATCCACATGCCCGTGCAGGCCGGTGAAGAGGAGCGTTTTGCTGGTGCCACACATCGCGAGCCGCTCAGTAGGGCGCTGGCCCGTCAATTTCTCCAACAACTCGGGATCGCCGTAGAGAGGCTCGCCCTCGACCATCACCATCATTACCTGGGCAGCGATGGCGTGGGTCAGCGTCCAGTAGGCGTCGTGCTTTGCCGCATCGGTCTCCGGACGAATAACCAATAAGTCGGCGTCGCGGCCAGCCGCCAGCGATCCCAGGCGATCGGTTGCGCCAATCAGCTCGGCAGGGACTGAAGTCGCCATGTTAACCAGCTCGCGGTCGGTGAAAGGAGGAGGATTCTGTGTGTTGTTCCAGGCGGTGGCGTAGTTCAATTCGGCCAGCATTCCATCGCTGCCGGTGGGGCTCCAATCGGGTGCGAGCGCTATCTTGACGTGCGCAGCTTTCGCAGCGGCAACATCGGCCGTGCTGCCGTAGAGTTCGAGATTGCTGCGCGGCGACCAAATCAGACCTACTCCGTGGGTGGCCATCTCGGCGAAGTCCGCGGGTTGCAGGGCAACGCCGTGAATGAGAGCTACTCCGGGAATCAGCAAGCCGCGGCCCTTCAGCATGGTGAACTCCCGGGCTGCCGACGCGTCATGGTGACCGCCCTCGCTGAGATGAATCAGGAAGGCGTGGAGCTGATGGTTTTCGAGGCGCTTGCGTATGGGGGCAAGATCGCTTTCCGGCATCTGCAAGGGAAAGACGTTGTAAGCGACATGCCAGTCGTCTTCGGTATCGAGATTATGGGCAAGCCCAGTGTCGCAAGCGTCGGGCTCGCTGCCGACGACGGAGGTCTCACCCTGGGTCAGAGCTTTGACTTCGGCATAGCGCTCCATCTCGCATCCAAGGTTGTCGGCCTCCATCCCCGCATGGGGGGCCTCGATCAGGGTCTGGTAAATCGGCTTCTGCTGCCAGTCATAGCGATTGCCGAACTCCTCGTATGGATGCCAGCGAGGGAACACATTGTAAGTAAGATGGTTGTGCAGGTCGATGAACCCGGCCGCGATCACCCCATGTGTATCGATGGCGGTTACATGCGCCGGAAGTTTCACTTTGGCCCCGACGGCGATGATCTTGCCTTGGCGGATAAGGACTGTGCCGTCCTGGACGATACCGTCGGGCGTGACCAGGGTGCCGCGCAATGCCAGATTGTCGCCCGATTGCGCCACTAGCCGACACGCGAACAGCCCCAGCACCAACAACCAGGTGATTTTTGCCATGGTACCCATGGTAAGGTCTGCTGCCGGTTTATGGCGCTTGAATCGTGGACATGGCCGCTTGCCGGGGAAGAAAAAGCCTGCGGAAGGGTACGCCGCAGAGCACAATGGCCACCCCAATCAGGGCGGGCAAGGGATTGTGCATAAGAATGAGAAAAGCGAGCAACACCGACAAGACAATAAAGCTGATGGGCGCAACCGGAAACCACCAGCCTCGCACCGGCTCGCGCAGCCGGAAAAGCGTGGAAGCAGCCAACGCCAAAAAGAGGACCGCGGAAAAGATGATGTACGACAAGCACCCGATCGAAGGCCCCGAGGAGAAGCACGGCAAGCGCCAGCCCAGTCTGCAGAAGCATGGCGTTGGCCGGTGTACCGAAGCGGGGATGCAGCTTTCCGAATGCAGGAAAGAACGCGCCGGTTTGTGCCATGGCATAGCAGACCCGTGGTGAAGCCATGGTGATGGCCGCCATCCCTCCGCAGACGCACACCAGGACGCAGGCGGATAGAACGCGAGCACCCGCGTCGCCAAACAGTACCCCGCCAAATTGAGCCACAAAAGCGGTATTCGACGTGACCCGGTCAATGGGCAAAACAGCGAGGAAGGTAGCGCTGATGAGCAGATAGATAACAGTTACGAGGCGACGCCGCCAACAAATGCAAGGGGCAGGGTACGCTTCGGATTGCGGATTTCCCCAGCAATCTTGCTTGCCTCCCACCAGCCGCCGAAGCTGAAGAAGGCGCTCATCACGCCACCGGCAATTGCAGGAAATAGTGCGTCCGAGCCGGGTCGGCGTACGGTGAACGGCATCAGGTTGGCAACATGGGCGTGGCCGGAAACCATGGCCCAGGCAACCAGCGCAAACAGGATGAGGAGTTTGAATCCGTTGACGAACGACATGACCGCGGCGCTGAAGCGCGTGCCGATGAAATTAATGGCGCCGAAAAGGCAAAGCAGGAGAGCGGGAACGAAAGCCAGTCCCGGCGTGCCCGGTGGCAGCAGCTGTGCCACATAAGGAGCGGAGCCCACGGCCAGCGCCGCAGCCACGCCCGGGTACATCACGATAGAGCTCGTCCAGCCATACAGGAAGGCGACTTGCTCGCCATAGCCGGCGCGCAGATAGACATACTCGCCTCCCGACTCCGGGAAGCGAATGGCCAGCTCCGAATAGGAGAGAGCGCCGCACATGGCCATCAACGCGACGCCCAGCCAGACAAGGCCCAGCAGCAAAGGCGATCCCAGCGACTTGGCCATGGCGGCAGGGGTAAGGAAAATCCCCAGCGCGATTGCTTCTCCCGTAACCACGGCGACGGCCGCCGGCAAACCAAGCTGCCGCCGTTCCTGCTTTGTCTGTTGATGCATGTGGCGATTATCCTACGGGGCCACTTCCGATGGTGCCTCCACCGATCGATTGACTTTGGAACCCACCCTCTTGAGGGTCCTCCTATGGACATCGCAAAGGAGTGCATGTTAGCTTCCTTGGTGTATCCAAAGGAGCGGTCTTGGACACTAAGAAATCCGAAGTATTGCAGGGAACACTGGACCTGCTGATTTTGAAGACGCTGCATGCTCTGGGGCCTTTGCACGGTTTTGGGATCGCGCGCCGTATCGAGCAGTTGAGCGAAGATGTGTTGCAGCTGAACGAAGGCACGGTGTACACCTCGCTGCTTCGCCTGCAACAACAGGGCTGGATCGTCTCCGAGTGGGGGACTTCAGAGAACAACCGCAAGGCGAGGTTCTACTCCATTACCAAACGTGGCCTGAAGCAATTGGCGCTGGAAAGCGAGAACTGGGAGCGCATATCAGGTGTGATTGGCCGTGTCCTGCGGCTTGAAAGGCAAGGATGAGCGTTACCGGGGCCGTGCGCATTTTCGCTGCGAAACTACAAGCGCTGTTCTCGCAGGGCAACGTGAATCGCGAGTTCGACGATGAGGTGCATGCTCACCTGCAGATGCTGACGGAACGCTATTTGCGCCAGGGGCTGCCGTCGGAGCAGGCTCGCCAGGCAGCACGCCGCCAATTTGGCAATGCCTCATTATTGAAAGAGCAGATAAGAGGGACGCGCAGTTTCCTCTCGCTATCTGCCTGTCGACGGGATGTGCTATTTGGGGCGCGGCAACTGGCACGCAACCCGCTGTTTACCGCGATCGCCGTCTCCAGCCTGGCACTGGGAATCGGCGCAAATACGGCGATCTTCAGCGCAGCGAAACGGGTGCTGCTCGATACTTTGCCGGTAAGCAATCCCAGTGAGCTACGCATGTTGACCTGGGTCAGCGGTCACGAGCAACCCGTGCCGCCGGTTTGGGGTGATGTGTGGTCGACCGATAGCGGCGGTTTGGCCAGCAACGCTTTCTCCTACCCGGTGTTCGACGCGATGCGTAAGCAGACCGGGGTCTTTCGCGACCTGATCGCTTTCAAGGACGTCAAGATCACCGCGAGTGTGGACGGCCAGGCCGAATTGATTGGCGGGGAAATGGTGAGTGGCTCCGCTTTCGATGCCCTCGGGGTAAAGCCGATCCTTGGCCGGCCGTTGAACTCCGTGGATGATGCCGGGCCGGGCAAGGGCCCGGTCGCTGTGATCAGCGAAGGGTATTGGTCTACGCGATTTGGCCGGTCGCCGTCGGTGCTGGGCAAGTCGATCGCTCTCAACGGAGTCCCATTCAGGATAGTGGGGGTGGCCCCTGCCCGATTCACCGGCCTGCAGATGAGCAGTGCGGCGCAGATTTTTGTGCCGCTCACCATGCAGCCGGTGCTTGCGCCGCGAGCACAGCTCATCGGTTCGGGCGACGCGTCTCTGCTGAACAATCCGCAGTCGTGGTGGATACAAATCCTGGCCCGCCTGCGGCCGGACGTACCCGAAGCACGCACCCAGGCTGCCCTCAATCTCGTCTTGCGCGAAACGGCGATGGATGCGCTGCCAAAAGCAAAAGGGATGGATCAGTTTCATTTGCAGCTAGAGCCGGGGGATCGCGGATTGGATGATCTTCGGGAGCGGTTCGCGAACCCCTCCTATGTATTGCTGGCGTTGGCCGGACTGGTTCTTCTTCTGGCCTGCGTGAATCTCGCCAACCTATTACTTGCACGAGGGGAAAGCCGCCAGCGGGAAATGAGTACCCGCCTGGCGTTGGGTGCGGGGCGGGCGCAGATTTTACGCCAGGTGCTCACCGAGAGCCTGCTGCTTTCGAGTCTCGGTGGCGCGGCCGGTGTGGGCCTCGGATTTTTGGGACGCAACGCGATACCCAGTCTGCTTGGCCACTCCTGGAGCGGATCGGCTATCACGGTCCACTTCGACTGGCAGGTCCTGGCCTTTGCCGCGGGCATCTCGATGGCGACCGGCCTGGCGTTTGGTATTTTTCCTGCGTGGCAGGCCATGCACATCAACGTCAACGCTTCGTTGAAAGGTTCCGGCAATACTACTGTCGGGCGTAACAAGGTCTGGCTGGGCAAAGGGCTGGTGATAGCGCAGATCGCGCTGTCTACGATCCTGCTGGTAGGCGCCGGGCTGTTCGTGCGCACGCTGATAAACCTCAGCAAGACTCCGCTCGGATTCCGTACCGACCACATGCTTCTATTCGAACTCAATCCGCCGCGCACCCGGTACTCAGATGCACAGATGGCTTTGCTTTACCGTTCACTGGAAACTCAGATCTCCGCGATCCCCGGGGTCCGCTCGGTTTCCATGAGCAACATCGCCATCATCGGCGACGGCCATTCAGGTACGACTTTTCATTTGTCAGGACACCCGGTGTCCGCGAAAGAGGAACGGGTGCAGATCAACACCGTTGGTACGGAATACTTTTCGACCATGGGCATCCCGCTGTTGTATGGCCGCGCTTTCAACCTGCGGGATACAGCTACTTCGCCCACGGTGGCGGTGATCAATCAGGCTCTTGCCCGCAAGTATTTCCCCAACCAGAATCCGATGGGCGCGACCTTCGAAGCGGACGCCGATGATGCGAACGGACCGATTCAGATCGTTGGTGTCGCAGCCGATACCCGGTACGCGGATCTGCGTGCTGAGACCCCGCCCCTCTTTTATCTTCCTTATCAGCAGGTGCCCAGGGGCGGTCACATGGTGGTCGAGGTGCGTGCCGCGGCCGAGCCCGGCAGCATTCTGAGCCAGGTGCGTGCCGCGATCGAGTCCCAGGATCGCGACCTTCCCATGATTGATGTACGCACTATGGCCGATCAGGTTGCCGCGACCCTATCGACGGAACGGATCTTCGCCAACCTGACTGCTGGGTTTGGCCTGCTGGCTTTGCTGCTTGCGAGCATTGGCATTTACGGCATCATGGCGTACACCGTTTCCCGTCGCAACACGGAGATCGGCTTGCGCATGGCCCTGGGCGAACAACCCGCGGCTGTCGTGTGGAGAGTGATGCACGAGGCGCTGGCGATGCTCGGGATTGGGTTGTTCGCCGGGATCGGCTGTTCCCTGGCGCTGAGCCGGTTCGTGGCTGCACAGCTTTTTGGGGTGCAGGCTCTGGACGCGTGGACGTATGTCGCAGCGATAGTTCTTCTCACAGGAGTAGCCCTGGTCGCAAGCTTCGTGCCCGCGCGACGAGCCAGCGTCATCGATCCGCTTTCGACTTTGCGCTACGAATGATCATGCCAAAACGCAGCGCGGGTCTGTTGATGTATCGACGATGCAACGGCCAGGTGGAAGTCTTCCTGGTGCACCCGGGCGGCCCCTTCTGGACGAAAAAAGATTTGGGTGCATGGTCCATTTGCAAAGGAGAGTATGCGGAGAGCGAGCTTCCTCTCGAAGCGGCGAAACGCGAATTTCAGGAGGAAACGGGCTTCACAGCACAAGGAAGTTTTCTGGAACTCGGCGTGGTGCAGCAGGCAAGCGGAAAGGTTGTCTCTGCGTGGGCTTTTGAGGGCGATTGCGACCCGGGCAAACTGGTCAGCAATCACTGTCAAGTGGAGTGGCCGCCGCGCTCACGCCGCATGATCCAAATTCCTGAGGTCGATCGTGGAGGCTGGTTTTCCTTAGAGGCCGCACGCGAACGGATTTTGAAAGCTCAGGCGCCGTTTCTTGATAGGCTCTCCCAAATGCTGAATCAGGGGGAGTAGCATGCGGCTGTTTGTGGGGATTCCACTCGTGCCTGCGGTGATGGAGGAACTCTCTGCGATTGCGTTGCGGCTTCAATCGGATGGAGACGGCCTGCGCTGGTCCGCTCCGGAATCGTGGCACATCACGCTGCAATTTCTCGGCAACACTGCAGAATACGACTGCATCGTAGCGCGACTGCGTGAACTGCGCGCTACGCCGGTTGCCATCCAACTGGAGGGTCTGGGCTTCTTTGAGCGCGCTGGGATTTTCTTTGCCGGTGTGGGCCTTACGCCTGAACTGGAGGCATTGCAGCAACGAGTCACTGCTGCGACGGGCGGGTGCGGGTTTGTCCCCGAGACTCGTCCTTACCATCCTCACATCACTCTCGCCCGCAGCAAGGGCAAAGGAGCCGATCGCCTCCGTGACCTGAAGAGCAGAATCCGTCGTGAGCCGAGGTTCACAGGTTTTGTCGTGGAAGGGTTCGTGCTTTACGAAAGCATCCTCGGATCGAAAGGCTCACACTATGTGATCCGAGAGCAGTTTCGACTCGACGGCGAGTGAAAACATTTCCAGGAGAGGTCCGTAGAACCGCAGATCCCTCGGCTTCCCCGGATTTCCTGTCGAGGGAGGTGGCTTCGGTCAACTGCGTGTGGTTCTCTTTAGGGAGAACCACATAAGTAGTCGCCAGTGAGAGCGGTGAAGTCGGAAATCCGGGTACGCTCGGGATGACAAAGGGAAGGGTGGCGCCTTCATGGGAAGTGGTTGCTTGGGAGAAGACGCCTCTCATTACCTGCGTAGCTCGGCAGCTCTTAATGGAGGCGCCGCCTTTTCCTTTGTCATCCCGAGCGAAGCCGAGGGATCTGCGGTTTCTTTTGATTCAGTCCGCGGCAAAGTCGCCTTTACGTCGAAATGGATTCCATGGCCGGGGGCCTTTTGGGTTTTCGGCGCGGTAGACGATCGCTGCCGGCACTTGCAGATCGATCTGGGTTCCACCGTCCTTCCAACGCCCGACGCGCAGGTCGCCACGCATCTTGGCTGCACGCTCTCGCATGCCCGGCAGGCCCCAGTGGCCGCTGCGGTAGCCCGCCCTCAGCACGCCCTCGTCGATACCGCGGCCATCATCGCTTACGCTCAGGTGCAGAGCGCCGGATTGATACGACACCTCTGCCTGGATGTTTTGCGCGCCGGAGTGACTGAAGGCATTGGTCAATGCCTCACGCCCGATGAGCAATATTTCCTCCTGCACGATTGGATCCAGGGGCCGCGGCCGGCCTACCACCGAAACCTGGAAATTTGCCGGATGGATGGCGCGCAGCTGATTGCCAATCTCCGCCAGCGAGTCTGCCAGGCTGGTGCTGTCGGTGTGCCTGGCGCGGAGATTCATCACTCGTTCCCGTCCCTCTTGCATCACTTTGTCCGATTGCTGCAACGCGTCATCCAGAGCCTCACGCGCGGGGTCGCCAACAGGCAGGCGGTTGGCTGCGGTATGAAAGCGGAGGGTCAGGCCGAACAGGCTTTGTAACAGCGTGTCGTGCAGCTCCCTGGCGATGCGTTCGCGTTCGGCAAGCCGTTCCGCGAGGCGTTCCTGCAGCTGATGGGTGATGCTGTGGATGCGCAGCCGAATCGCCCATCCCAGCAGTGCGACAGTGGCTAACACCACCAAAGCCACGAACCACCACGTCTGGTAGAAAGCCGGCTTGATCACTATCCCCAGGGTCGCGCCGGTTTCATTCCATACACCATCGTTGTTACTGGCGATTACCCGGAAGCGAAAGTTTCCCGGAGGCAAGTGAGTATAGAACGCCTGGCGCCGGGTTCCGACGTCCTGCCAATCGGCATCGACGCCCTCCAGCTTATAGCGAAACATCACGCGTTCTGGAATGGCCAGGCTGAGGGCGGTGTAATTAATCTCGAGTCTTTCGGTGTGCGTGGGAAGCGTGAGGTCGCTTGTTCCCGGGTAGGTTTTTCCATTGGCCAGCACGGAGGAAATAATCACCGGGGGCGGCAATCGATTGCGATTCTGGTGCAGCGCCGCCGGGTCGAGCCACGCGATACCCCGGGCGGTCGCAAACCATAGCCGGCCATCGCGCGATTCCACGAGCGATGGCTCGGGGATCCGCTCCGCCGAGAGCCCTGGAAGTCCATCCAGCGCGTCCAGGCGCTCGCCTGAAACTGCGTAGGACGGGTCGCGCAGCCACTGCGTCAACTCGCCGGCAGAGACATGCGTGATGCCGGAGAATCCATTCATCCAAAGGTCTCCGGTCTCCGTTTCGACCACGCCGGAAATCCTGCCGGGCAGGTCCTGGTTCTTCCACCGGAGAACGTCAAAATGACCTTTGGTAAATAATTCGACTCCGCCTGATCCCCCCATCCAGACGTGGTCACCCCGAACCGACAAGGTGGTTTCCGAGACACCTCGCGTGCCGTTGGGGAAGGAGAATCGGTGGTAGCTGCTGCCGTTCCATTCGACCAGGTTGTTGGAGTAGCCAAACCAGACGTTTCCCTCGTCATCCCCGGTCATCGTGCCGAGGATGCCAGGCTTTTTCCCGAGCGCGTCGTTCTGCTTGCTCCATGTACCCTGGGTGAAATGGTAGTTTCCACCGGTTGCCGTCGCGATCCATAAGTCCTGGTTGCGATCCACGGCGAGAGAAATGACCGGGCCCACCACTTCTTCCGGATATTGCATGGCTTTCCACCCAGCCCCGTCGGAATGCCAGAGGAGATCATCCGTGCTGCCAGTGGACCAGATGGTTCCATCGCGCAGGATGCGAAGACAGATGATTCCGCGAATCCTGGGGAAGGTGGTTATGTGGCCATCGGCTGCCACCTGGGTCAGCGGCAGACCACGGTTTCCGGTCCAAATGGAGCCGTGGTCTCCAGCCGCGATGCTGAAGTCATGTTCCTGAGCGGGAGGGAGGGGCACGGTTGAGAGGGCCGTGCGCCGCAGGCGGTCCAGCCCGGAGTTGGTTCCCACCCAGATGCTGCCCTCGCGATCGATCATCACCTTCCATACGGCGTCAGAGCTGAGACCCTGGCGGGTGGTAAAGCTTTCGCCGGGGGAATTTTCCGTTGCCTGGGGCGTGGTCCACCGCTCAACGTGGTCAAACCTGCGCAGGCCTTTGTCGCTCACCGCCCAGATGCAACCGTCGGCTGCGAAGGTGAAGTCTCCAAATTGAATATTCTCGTTGTTTCCTTTGATCGGAGGAGCGGGAAGAACGCGGGCGCCTTCCTTATTGGTCACACGGCGGAGTCCGTGATCGTCTGAAAGCCAGATGGAGCCATCCGGCGCCTCATGGAGGAAGGTGTTATGGGTGGCGGTAGCCAGAACAAAGGCGGCGGAGGTTGCGCCGGCGTCGTAGTCCAGGCGTTGGAATCGAGATTGACCGCGGGGCATAAAGAGAAGCGCGCCGTCGAGTGTTCGCACCCAAACCGTTCCTTCACGATCCACCAGGATGGCCGCGGGAAAGCCGCCCGGGTACCCATGTTCCGATCCAATCTGCTCACAGTGCGATCCGCGCATGTGGAATAGGCCGCCTGATGTTTGCAGCCATAACCCACCATCCGCGTCCTCGGCGATTCCTTCCATTTGCAGCACCGGCGTACAGCGCCGGTCGGTATAAGTGGTCAGCCGTCCGTCTTTCCAGAAGAGAAGTCCGGCCGCGCGCGTCTTGAGCCAGACGCCTCCGGAGGGGGAAAGATAGACGGCATGAATCTCGCTGTTGGGCGCGGCCCCATTGGTCGCTTCTTCTACAGACTCGAACCTCACCCCATCGAAGCGGAAAACTCCGGTCGAAGTGGTGACCCAGAGGTATCCATCGGCCGCTTGCTGGATGTCAACGACTGCTCCGAGGCCATTCTCGGAGGTCCACATGGTGTGATGGTAGTTCGCCGCGTCGGGAGGCGATGCCATGGCCGCTGGTCCGCGCATGCCGATCGTGAGTATGAGGATCGCAGCGAATAACCATTCGGTCTTCTGTAACAGTCTCCTCATAGGGTGACTCGGACGACTTCACTGGGTTGGGTTAACAACGGGTGGGCTTGCCGGAACCATGATGCCGGGCCGGTTTTGCCCAACATGATTGTAGTCCTAGAGGATTACAGGGAAATTTCCTGTTTCCTGTGACAGGACCACAGGAAGTGTGGCATGCTTGTGTGGTATCGACACAGGAGTGAGGCTTGACGGAATCGAAGCTGGATCTATTGCAGGGGACGCTCGACGTGATGGTCTTGCAGACGCTGGTGACCATGGGAGCGATGCACGGATACGGCATCGCTCGGCGGATCGAGCAGGTAAGCGGCGAGGAAATCCTGCTCAACCAGGGCACGATTTACGCTTCGCTGGTGCGGCTGCAGCAGCGGGGGTGGATCGCCGCGGAGTGGGGCACATCGGATAACAACCGCAAGGCGAAGTACTACTCCATCACCCGGAGCGGCCGTAAGCAACTGGCCGAAGATGCCGCGCACTGGCAGAGATTGACCCGCGTGATGGGGCGGGTATTGGCCATGCCGAGCGAAGGAGAACTGTGATGGGTGTCCTGCGAGAAGGGCTACAACGGGTGCGCTCCTTCTTTCAAAAGCCGCAGCGTGACATGGAGCTTGATGCGGAAGTGGCGGCGCATTTGGAGTTCGCAGTGGACGAGAATATGAGCCGGGGCATGTCGCGGGAAGAGGCCCGGCGCCAGGCGCTGATTCGCTTCGGCGGTGTGTCGCAGGCGAAGGAGCAGCAGCGCGACGCGCGGGGCTTGCCGTGGCTCGATGCGCTGCTGCAGGATATGCGGTTCACCTTCCGCACATTGGGGCGCGACCGCGGATTTGCTGTGATCGCGGTCATCATCCTCGGGTTGGGTATCGGGGCCAACATTGCGGTATTCAGCGTGGTGAATACCATCCTGCTGCGGCCACTGCCGTTTCAGAATCCGCAGCAACTGGTTCGAATCCTGTCGAAGAAAGCTGGCGGCGGCGAATCCAGCATGACTTATTCGGTCGATGCGACGGAGGCGTTTCAACGGCAAACCCGTTCGTTCCAATCCGTTTCCGGCTACTACGCGTTCTCCTCGCCCGACAACCTCAAGCTGATGGGCGACGGACAGCCAATTCCTGTTACTGGCTTGTTAGTCGCGGGAAACTTCTTTCAGACGCTGGGCGTGGAGCCATCGCTGGGAAGACTCTTCACCGCCGAAGAATGTCTACACAACAGCCGTCCCGTGGTGCTGCTTAGTCACGCATTCTGGAAGCGGCAGTATTCCGCTCATCCCGATATCGTGGGCCAGGCTATCGATTTGAATGGAACGCCCGTCACCGTCATTGGTGTGCTGCCTGAGAGCTTTGACTTTGGTGCGGTTTTTGCTCCCGGCTCAAAAGTCGATGTTTACAGTCCGGTGATCAATCAGGAGATCCAGGACGATGGGAATACCCTGGCATTGCTCGGCCGTCTGAAGCCGGGTGTGAGCCTCGCACAGGCCCAGGCGGAAGCCGACCTTATCTTTCCCACCTTGCCCCAGAACCTTAGACATCCGGAATATGACAGGAATTACACCGCCAGGCTGTTGGTGTTGAAGGATTATGTAAGCGGCAAGTTACGGCGCTCGCTGATTGTGCTGTGGGGTGCGGTGGGCCTGATCCTGCTGATTGTGTGTGTGAATTTGTCGAATCTGCTGCTGGCGCGAGGGGCAGCACGCGGCAAGGAGTTTGCCATGCGCACGGCTCTTGGCGCCGGCCGTGGAAGGCTGCTTCGCCAGTTGCTGACCGAGAGCCTGGTCCTTTCGTTCGCGGGTGCAGCGCTTGGTTTGGGGATTGCTTTCGCCATTGTTGCGTACCTCGCCCAGCAGGGGTCGATCGCATTGCCGCTGCTGAGCAGTGTGCGCATCGATGGGGCTGCACTGACCTGGACGTTATTGGTAGCCATGGCTGCGGCGGTTTTGTTCGGCCTCGCTCCGGGCCTGAGGATTTCCAGCGGCGAATTGCAGGAGGCACTCAAAGACTCCGGCCATGGAACCAGTGGAGGCAAGAAACATGAGACTCTGCGCTCGGTGTTGATCATTTCTGAGATTGCGCTGGCTTGCGTGCTGCTGGTGGGAGCTGGCCTGCTCTTGCGGAGTTTTCTGCGCATCCTCGATGTGGATCTTGGTTTCGAGCCCAGCCGTGCCGTCTCGATCAGCGTGGACTATCACGATGGGGGCGATGCGGCCAAGAGAAGCGTGATTTGGCAGGAGGTTCTGCGCCGGGTGAAATCCATTCCGGGCGTCGAAACAGCCGGGATTGCCGATAACCTGCCGATGAGCCGGAATCGAAGTTTTGATCTTCGGGCAAAAGGTACAAACCCTGGCAAAGGGGAATTAGAGGACACCTTTTTGTACGTTGTTTCGCCAGGTTACTTCGATGCCATCGGCATGCGCTTAATCAGGGGTCGCGACTTTCGTTGGGACGATAACGACAAAAAGGTATCAGGGGTCATCATCAATGAAACGGTCGCGCGCCGGCTGTGGCCGGGGCAAGACCCTATTGACCGCATTGCGGAGGCGGCCGGTATGGAAGCTCGCGTCATTGGGGTGGTGGCGGATGTCCACGAGAGTAGTGTCGAGGGCAGTCCGGGTTGGCAAATGTATACATCCGGGGTTTCGCCGAACCTTTCCCCGGACGGCGCTCAGCTGGTTGTGCGTACCAAGTTGCCCCCGGCGACGCTCGCTGCCGATGTCATGAAGACCCTGCGAGAAATCAATCCCGCGCAGCCGGCAACGGAGTTCCGTCCGGTCCAAAATCTGGTGGATCATGCGGTCTCACCCCGCCGATTCTTCGTTCTGCTGGTAAGCGTGTTTGCTGTGCTGGGGTTGATTCTGGCTTCGCTGGGGATTTATGGAGTTATCTCCTATTCAGTGACGCAGCAGACGCAGGAGGTCGGTATTCGCATGGCGCTGGGTGCGAGCCAGGCTCGGGTGCAACTGGCGGTGATCTGGAAAACGATGCGCCTGGCGCTGATGGGGATCGCAACCGGAACGGTTGCGTCTTTCCTGACCGCTCATTTGATTGCCTCGCTGCTGTTCGGAACGCCGGCAACCGATCGAGCCACGTTTTTGAGCATGATTTTATTGCTGTTGATGGTGGCGCTGCTTGCCGGCTACATACCGGCACGACGGGCGTCGCGGATCAACCCGATGATCGCTTTGCGCAACAGTTAGCTTTTTCTTCCAGGTTGGCTCCCCCCCGGGTCGTCGGAGTTGAGGATTCGCCGGGGTTGTGTTGCCTGTAGAAATGTGCGAAGAAAGCGAAGTAAGCGAACTAAGTCCCCCCTGGAGCGAAGCGGTGGCGCACAGAAGAGGTTACGTTTCGTCTTTTTGGAATTCCTCTGGTGTGGGGAGCGATTGGGCAAGGTGGCCAAACAAGAGCAAGGTGACCAAGGCAAGATGGCCAAATAAGGGCAAGATGGCCAAATAAGTCGTTTGTTTCACGAAGATGGCCAAGATGGCCAAAGTAATTAATTTGGACATCTTGCCTCCGTGGGTGGCTGGTTTCGAGCTGCGGAAGCGAGGTTGGTCTGGTGCGGCTCGTTTGGAGGGGACGGTGGGTCGAATAAAAGTGCGCGCAATGCGCCGTAAGCGCTATAGGTCCCCTTCCCATGTGCTGGATCGCCCGTCTTTGCCGATCGGGACGGTTTCTGCTGCGCCGGTGCGGTGACGAACGGGACGGTCTTCTGCCTACCAGGTACGTGTTAGCGGACGTCCCGTATGTCATCCGGCATCCGTGTCCTTTGGCCGCGGATAGCCTCGGGATGTTGTCCGGTGGGGTGGTGTTTCCCGAATTGTCAAAACTGCTTCGTCAAGAGCACGCACTGGGCGCACCCTGTTTGGACACGGTGATTGTTGCTCTTCGCAGGCGGGCCCTCGCGGGCTCACGAATGCTGCGGACAGGCGTAATCCGTCACTTCGAAATCACATTACGGCTTGCTGCACCGGACATCAGGCTGGCAAGCGCTGATGCTTTCGCGGTGGTGGGCGGCGGATGCACGGGTAGAGCGCATGGGTGCAAGGCCAAACAGGGCCGTCATAGTAGAGACGGCGCTGAAGTGTGGATGCTAGTCCCACAGTAGTACGGTTTTGGAATCTCGTCGAGAGCGGATCCACAACTCTTTGGTAACCGCCATAGAGCGATTACTTGTCAAGCGGATTTAGAGGTGTTCCGAGAAGGGCGGCCGCACAGCATTTCGCAAGAGGGACGGCCGTCAGCGCGAATTCACCTTTGCCGGTGAGCACCTATTGCATTCCCATAGGTCGAAGAGTAGTTTAGGAGTGCCAGAGGGATTACAAGGCAGATGACTCGCTTTTAGAAGTGACGCATGGGACGAACACGGTGCGGTATACGCAAATGCGAGGCCGAAGTTCTCGACAGGCAGCAACGAGAGGCAGACGCGGAACGTTTTGGGAGGTGCCCATGCCGATGCGACATTCACCTGCAAAGCAGATGTGGCGAATGAAGTTCCGTTTGCTTGTTTGCCTCACTTTCCACGTTCTCTGCGGCGTTTGGGCGCATGCACAGGCTACCTCCGATCAAACCCCCATACTGGGCCGCGGCTCCAATCTGGTTCTCGTGCCGACGCTGGTAAAGACCAGCAGCGGCGAGCCGGTGTTTGGGCTCACCGCCGATAATTTCGTTCTTACCGATAACGGCATCGAACAAAAAATCGTACTGGAAGAAAACACCTACAGTCAGCCGCTGGCACTGGTGATAGTCGTCGAAACCGGCGGTGCGGGCGGCCGCCGTCTGGATAGCTACCGGAAGCTTGGTCCACTTCTCGATTCCATGATCGGTGCTGTCCCTCACCGGGTTGCCGTCGTCGGGTTTGACAGCGAGCCACGCATCGAGGCTGATTTCACTTCCGATCTGAACAACGTCGCGAGCGTCATGACGAACCTGCAGCCAGGCAACGGGAGAGCAGCCATCCTGGATAGCCTTGGCTTCGCCGTCGACCTGCTGCGCAAACAGCCAACCAGCTATCGGCGAGCGATTCTGAGCATCAGCGAGACGCTCGATCACGGCAGCCAGATTAAGCTCGTGGATGCGTTGCGGGCCATCGACGATACCAATACGACGATCTACAGCCTAGGATTCTCCACCACGAAGGCCGACATGCAGCACAACGCAGATGAGTTCAACTCCGACCTCACCCCCGCTCCAACGCATGGCTGTCTGGCTAAGGATCAAAGCAATGGGTCACAGACGCATCCAGTCCAGGTTCCGGATGGGAACGGCAACAATCGCACAATGCAGACGTTCAATTGCATAAGTCTGCTTGCACCGCCTTTACTCGCTGCCAAGATGGCAGTCATGGCTGCATTGGATGGCATGCATCGCAATGTTCCAGAGACGGTCGCCCGACTCACCGGGGGTGAATACTTCAAGTTTGAAAACACGCCTAGTCTCGAGCGTGGATTGATCACCATCTCGAACCAAATCCCGAACAGTTACGCTCTCAGCTTCTCACCACAGGCGGAGTTCCCGGGTCTCCACGTGATTGACGTTCGCCTGAGGGACCGCACAGGACTGCTTGTAGACGCAAGAAGGAGTTACTGGGCTGACAATTCCAAGCCACCCAACGTCCCACAATTTCGTGCAGCGGGACAGGACAGACGGAAATGACCCTACAGGGAATGTAATGCACCCCTAAAGTGAAACACGGCAGTGGAATCGACCCCACGTGGCGAGTTGGTGCAATCGAGTGAACTGAGGCTGAGGAACATGGTTCCCCATTATTCGGCTACCCTAAACAATCCTACGTAGGGCCTGAAGTCGGGTTTTCGGCCAATTGCCCATCTGCACGAGCGAGTTACCGAGAATCCCGTTTATCGAGCACTTCCGACCAGACGGCGCGCACTGCCTCGATGACCATGTCAGGCTGTTCCTCGTGAATATTATGGTCACTCTCTTCGGCTACCCTGATTTCACTGTTAGGAGATCGCTGAGACAGGTCGATCTGCATGGCATGCCAGGTGTCTTTGACATCTGAATACTGCATCTCCGACATCCCTTTAAACATCCCCCTGGGCCACATCTTTCCGTGTTCCAGAACGATGACAGGAGCACCTGTTTTCCACTCCAGCGTTTGTCCGGGGAGCAGCCACCCCTGATTTTGCAATTTACCGTAATAGGGCCACTCAGGATATTCAAACAGCAACATCGGAGCAATCTTCGCGTAACGCCAAACTTGCTCTTCGTGTGCCGAGTCGACGAAAACAAATCCCGCGACGATGCCCGGATAATCGTCTGCGAACTTCCGAGCGTAAATGCCGCCCATCGAGTGGCCGACGAGGATATATGGCGGCAAAATCCCGCCGTTGGTAAGGAGTCGACGTAGATCTTCTACAATCTCTGCTTCTGTCTGTTTACGGCCAAAATGGTCGCTTTGACCTATTTCCATGCGGTCATAGCTACACACGGTGGTAAATGCGGCCACGCCGGGCTGTACCTTATCCCAGACTGCGGTCGTGCTCTGCATTCCTGCCCCCGCCAACATGATGACAGTTGGGCCTTTCCTCGAACCCCTGCAGTCGAGAAAGAGGCTATGATCTCCGACACTGATTCTTCGTGCACCGTCTGCAGCAATGGAGAAGTGAGGAAGACAAGTAAGAAGCAAGATCACCGAAGGGAACCACTTAATGATTCGCATGAGATTAGTCCCTTGCATCATAAATCGGGTTTTCCGGACAAGCGCCTGAAAAGTCGCATTTTGGGTAAATTGCCCACCCTCACGAGCAAGTTCCCGTAAATCCCGTTTTTCGAGGACTCCGGTTGTAGTTGTTTCGGCGTCGGTAAACTGATCGCACCGAAATCCGCCCTGGAAATGAAACGAAGGGGTGATGGGCACGTTTTACCCGAGAGGATCCGGTATGTTCAGCCATTGAAGGGACGGATCAATCACCACGCGTAATTCGGAATCCCAACGAATGCTGACGGGATGGTGGTTGTTCCTGTCCGTCCCGCCTTTGTCCCGCCTTTGTCCCGCCAAAAATGAAGCATTTCTCTCCGACACACTAGTACGCTGTCACCGGATTGCTTCGCGGACTAAAACAGTCGATTTGGGGTCTGGGGGGAGCGGAATTTCCAAAGCGCCGTGCTGTCGGATGCACACTTTTGGCGGGCGTCGCTTAACCAGTAACTTACGGTTAGGCGTCGATCACCCGGAACCCGCAATTCTCGTCCCCCTTTGTCTGGATGAGCGCATTGGCCTGCATGTGCCAATCGACCCTGCTATTTGAGAGATAACGGGAAGACTGAGGGTTCCCGAAAGCGCACTTCGGATTGTCTTTGTCATTCCAGCAGTCCGTTTCGATATACCTGTGCTCGCAATAGGTATATCCGGTATACCATTAGAGTTCAGTATGGCAAAGAAAACTGAACATCGTGACCTTTTCTCGGGCGCTCTAGAGTTGATGATCCTGCATTCCCTGCGACTAAAGCCTATGCATGGCTATGCGCTGGTCAAGCACATCAGGCAGGTCTCCGAAGATCTTTTGAAGATCGAAGAAGGCTCCTTGTATCCGGCCCTGCAACGAATGCTTAGGGAGAGCTTACTTGAATGCGAAGAGGGCATTTCCGCCAAGGGTCGGCCGACTCGAATCTACAAGTTGACCAAAGCCGGACGCAGGCACCTCGAACAGGAAATTTCCAGTTTTGAAAGAATGTTTACCGGCATCACCCGCGTCCTGGCAGTTGCCAAAGTGTAGGAAAACGATATGCCATTGCTCGGAAGGATCTTCGGTCGCCGCCGCCGATATGACGACCTATCTGTCTCGATCCGGGAACACTTGAACGAGAAGGTGGATGAATTGATGGAGGAGGGCCTTTCACGGGACGCTGCGGAGCTTTGTGCGCGACGGGAATTCGGCAATGTCACTCTCATCGAGGAGCGCAGCCGTGAAGTCTGGCAGTGGTCGACGCCGGAGAGCATCTGGATGGACGTGCGATATGCCCTGCGGCAATCGCGCAAGACCCCTGGAATAGCGCTGCTCGCAATATTGACTCTGGCACTAGGCGTCGGCGCAAACACTGCGATGTTTACAGTGATTGAGAGCGTAATTTTGCGTCCACTGCCTTACGCGCACTCCGGCCGCTTGTTCTTTATCGGTCCCCCCAGTGATAAGACGAGCTTCGGATCGACTTCCTGGTTAAACTATCGCGACATCCGCGGCCAGTCGAAACTCTTGCAGGATGTGGCGGGCTATTCAGCAGATGTTATTGTGGTGGAGACCAAGGATAGCTCGCAAAGGGTAATCGCCCCACGTGTAACCACGAATCTTTTTTCCATGCTCGGCGTGCAGCCTTTGCTGGGCCGCACGTTTGACGATGCCGAGGGCCAAAGCGGTGGCCCGGATGTGGCCCTGCTCTCAGAGGATCTCTGGCGGCAAAGCTTCCACGCCGACCCTGCCATCTTGGGGCGCACCGTGAAAATTGGCGGTGAGTTGCACACCATCATCGGCGTCATGCCTGATAGATTTCGCTTTCCTGAATCGGTCGGTCCGGCTGTGCGCAATGGAATTTGGCTGCCACTGCAGCCAACCGGAGAGATGCTCACAAACCGGGGCTATCACTTCTTCAATATTGTGGGTGAGCTGCGATCCGGAGTGAACATCGTGCAATTCCAGCACGAACTCGATGCCATTGCCGCGCGAATTCGCCAAACAGACATCGGCAACACGATTGCCTTACATGCCACGCCTTACCGGGAAGCTCTCACTGGACCGGCGCGCCCGGTTCTCTATTTTCTTTTCGGAGCGCTGGCGCTCGTGTTGCTGATCGCCTGCGCCAACGTTTCAAATCTGCTCATCATGAGAAGTGTCAGTCGTCAACAAGAATTCGCTGTGCGTGCAGCGCTCGGAGCAGGCAGAATGCGCCTTGTTCGCCAGGTACTGTCAGAAGGACTGACGTTGAGTCTGTTTGGTTGCGCCGTAGGGGTCGTCCTTGCCGAGGCGATGCTGGCCGCCGCACGGAAGCTACCGGAAGGAACAGTCCCGCGCGCCGATTCCATCGCCATTCACTGGACAGTCGTGCTGGTACTAGCCACGATCGCCATTTTCACTACTATACTTTCATCGCTAATCCCCGCACTTCTGGTAGCCCGGGCAGATCCGCAATCAGCGTTGCAGTCAACAACCCGCGCTCTCGGTTCACGGTCAGTCAAAGTAAAGTTCAGTAGATGGCTTGTTGCAAGCGAAGTCACGCTTTCCACCCTGTTGCTAGTGGGTACAGGTCTTCTGTTCCGCACACTCTGGAATCTCGAGCAGTCACAATTGGGATTCGATTCGGCGCACTTGACCACATTCACTGCAATGCCTGCGGACGCACCAGGATTGTCCAATATATCCGCATCCAAGTACACCGAGGATGCGGCGGTTTCTGTAGCCACAATCACTTATCAGCCAGTTCTCGAGCGCATTCGACATTTGCCCGGCGTCGCCGGCGCGGCTTTGATCACGGCTCCGCCACTGTCCAGCGCGGGCGTTCAAAGCAACTTTGAAGTCATTGGCCAGCCCACAGACTCTCGCGACCAGGCAGCTCTCTTCTCCGCAGTCAGCGGCGACTACGCCCGCACCATGGGCACTCCGGTATTGCGCGGGCGAATGGTCGACGACGGAGATGTTCGGTCAACTCCGTTTGTCGCGGTCGTTAACGAGGCTCTCGCAAGGAAATACTTTGCGGGTAGGGACCCGCTTGGTAAGCAGATCAATCTGGGTGGCATGGATATTAGGATGATCAAGCCTTACACTATCGTCGGCGTGCTTGCTGACCAGGTCCAAGGCAAGGTCGGTGCAGAGGTTTTGCCGCTCATCCTGCTCCCACAGCAGCAGATTCCCACCTCATCGCTCTTTTATCAGGCGCTCTTGAAGACCCCAGTCAGCTTCGTGGTGAAGACTCGCGGCGACATTCCTGTTGCAGCAGAGATGCGTTCGGTCTTCCACCAGGCCGCTCCCAGTTTCGCACTCGATGAGTTTCAATCCATGCATGAGGCCGTGGAAAAGAACACCTTCAACCAGAGATTGGGGTTGTATCTGGTGGGCTCCTTTGCAGGGCTTGCGGTCACCATGGTGTTCGTCGGATTATACGGTGTGCTCTCTCAATTGGTGGGCTATCGACGCCACGAAATAGGCATGCGCTTGGCGTTAGGCGCGACCCGCCGGAGCGTAGCACAGCTGATCCTACGTCAGGGCTCCATCCTCATCGGCTCGGGCCTTGCCGTCGGCGTGCTTCTGGCTTTTGTAATGGGACGTTGGGTGAAGAGTTTCTTGTATCAGGTGCAGCCGCTGGACGGACTGACCTATGCGGCGGCTGCCGCTGCTCTGGTGGTGATCGGACTGATCGCAACCATCATTCCCGCCCATGGGGCGGCCTCGACTGAGCCTATGGAGGCCCTGCGGGAAGATTGAAAATCTTAGAAAATCAGAGATTCTGGCCGTTTGGATTGTTGGGATGCATTACGCGGTTCCGGGCGTGTCACGGCCTATCCGGCGATAATCCCCCAAAAAATGCGGTTCTGTCCGGATAGGCGACTACTCGGGAGTTGAGTGATGTTGAGGTATCTGCCATATCTACGAAAAGCCGGTTTTCGGACATCTAGTGTGCTGGGAAATACGCGGCTTTCCCCGAACTATTTCGGGGCCATACGGTATACCGGTGAGGCCTTGGACCCGATCGTCGCCACTCCTGTAAAATCGTCCCGGATGCCCAGGGCACAACAACGCAGCGCGCCACGCCACTACCTGCTGATGTTCGCGGTCGCATCCACGATCGCTCTTCTGCTGCTGTTCTCCATTACCCTCGCATCCTCAGCGGGGGATGGTTTCCACCACATCGCCCTCACTCTGCCGGTATTGTTTCTTCTCCTCGTTCTGACGGCCTGCGTTGGCGGCTGGCTCCAGCCGGAAGACGTGTTCCCCCGGCCCAAACCCGCTGCCCCCGCTTGTCCTACCCGCGCACCACCCACTTCGATCTTCTAGAGACATTCTGTGAAGCCGCCGCACAGCCTACGTGCGCGGCTTTCTATCGCAGGCGCAAACACACTGGGCAAACCCCAGAAGGAAGCGTGTCTCTTGGCTCAAGATGATGCAGAAAAGGTGCTCGTGAAGGTGCCAGAAAAGCAAGATGGCCTGTTCCCCCAAGTAACCGGCTTTTTGCGAAACGTGAAACAGGAAATGAGACTGGCCCATCGACCTAGCTGGAAGGAGGTTCGTTCCACGACCCTAGTGGTCATCGTTTTCGTTTTCTTGTTTGCCTTCTATCTAAGAGCAATAGACTGGATTTTCAGTCCCCTCGATCGATGGATTTTCTCTCACTAGCCTGTAGTCTTTACACAACCGCAGTACTATTCCACGCGGGTCCGGCCAAGGCCCGTGTGGAAACGCTTCTCTCCACTTGGACGGGCCTGATACGGTGACGGCTTATATATTGCACCAAATTTAGCTGCTCGCGCACCGGGATCGCCACGGCCTTGCGATGCGGCAAATACCCGAACCTTGGTGAATGGGCCTCGATCTGCGTGCTAGACTCGCTCCAAGGCGATGTCTCGCGTTTCTACGCGGAAATCAAGCGCCTCAAGCTGCTTTCGGATTTAGCGCAGGGTCCCGTGGCACTCTTGTTTCTTCTAGATGAATTGCTTTCGGGAACCAATTCGAACGACCGGTTCGATGGAACACGGTACGTCGTTCGGGCACTGGTGCGGCGGGGCGCGATCGGGATGGTGACGACCCACGACCTGACGCTCACCCGAATCCCAGCACCATGAACGAGCCGGCGCAGAACTGGCACTTTGAGGACAGCTTCCAAGATGGAGAGCTGAAGTTCGACTATCGGCTGCATCCTGGAATCGTGCAAGCGAGCGACGCGCTGAAGCTGATGCAGATTGCGGGCCTGGAGATAGAGGAGCAGGCGGAGTAAAGAGGAAGGGTACATCTCAAATCCATGCCGCTCGGTTGGAGCTAAGCACTGATAATGTTCGCGGAGCGACCTCGAAGGCTTAAAGGTGCTAGAAAGGTTGGACGATCGATGCGTGGAACCGCCTGAAGCCCTCTATCATCGGGTTTTGCTGGAGAACCAAGCTCGATTGGCACTCCAGCAAAAACTGGACACCGGGCTTGGCTATGCCACGATGGTCGTGTTCCTCGCAGGAGCTATCGCAGCCATCCCGCTGCTGCACTCTCCAGGTCTTCAGGGTCTGCTCCTCATCCCCGTTGTGATTTTCGTGTCGCTGGCAGTGGGGCATGATCGCGTACTGCGCGCCATCCGTGAGAAAAAGCGAGTGATTGAATTTTACCAGCGTGGAATCGCGCGCCTGCAAGACAGGTGGGGGGGAACCGGAGATACCGGAGATCGCTTTCTGGATCCCGCCCATCCGTACGCGCGGGATCTCGACATTTTCGGCAAGGGGTCGCTATTCGAGTTTCTCTGCACTGTCAGAACTCGGGCTGGTGAACAGACGCTCGCTCAGTGGCTCCTCCATGCGGCTCCGCCAGAGGAGATACGCTCGCGGCAGGTGGCAATCACGGAGATGAAGGACAGGCTCCGCTTTCGGGAGCGCCTTTTTGTCGCGGGAGAGAGTGTGCGCCTGGGAGTTCGGCCTGACGCACTGGCATCATGGGCAGAACGCGAGCGGATGTTGCCGCGATGGCTTGCGCCGGCATTGGCGCCTCTCGCTATGCTGTGGGTAGGCGTCGTAGCATATTCGCAGTTTTATCTACTGCAGTGGCTGATCGCTGGAGGCGCTATCCCGGCGGACTCGTTGCGCTACGCGTTGCTGATGTCGATCGTGAACCTCGCAGTCAGCATCGCCCTGCGGCGGCGTGTCTCAGAATCTGCCCAGGCAGTAGAGGAGGCCGCCGAAGGCCTCGGCTTGCTAGGAGAAGTTCTGCAGGTGTTGGAACAAGAGACATTTGCCTCCGCTCGACTGCGGAGCCTGCGAGCCTCGCTCGATTCCGGAGACATTGTGCCTTCTGCGGCGGTGAAGCGGTTGAAGTGGATCGTCTATTGGTTAGAGGGACGCCGGAATCTGCTGGTTCAGATGTTTTCCCCATTCATCTTCTACAGCGCAGAATTGACCATGGCGGCGGAACGTTGGCAGCAGAGGTTCGGCTCTGCGATTCGCGGCTGGCTCTCCACCGTGGGCGCGTTCGAAGCACTCTCCGCGCTCGCCTGTTATGCATGGGAGCATCCCGCAGACGTGCTGCCCGAGTTTGTGGAGCAGCGTGGGTACTTTGAGGCGGTGGGACTGGCGCATCCACTGCTATCTAAGCGCACGGCGGTTGGTAACGATCTAACGTTGGGCAGCCAACTGCGAGTCATCGTGATTAGCGGTCCGAACATGGCAGGGAAGAGTACATTTTTGCGAGGCGTGGGGATCAACGCGGTTCTGGCGCAGTGCGGCGCGCCGGTGCGGGCCACGAAGCTGCGGCTTTCACCGCTTGCCGTTGGGTCCTCGATCTGCGTACTAGACTCGCTCCAAGGCGGTGTCTCGCGTTTCTACGCGGAGATCAAGCGCCTCAAGCTGCTTTCGGATTTAGCGCAGGGTCCCGTGGCACTCCTGTTTCTTCTAGATGAATTGCTTTCGGGAACCAATTCGAACGACCGGTTCGATGGAACACGGTACGTCGTTCGAGCACTGGTGCGGCGGGGCGCGATCGGGATGGTGACGACCCACGACCTGGCGCTCACCCGAATCCCAGCCACCATGAACGAGCAGGCGCAGAACTGGCACTTTGAGGACAGCTTCCGGGATGGAGAGCTGAAGTTCGACTATCGGCTGCATCCTGGAATCGTGCAAAAGAGCAACGCTCTAAAGCTGATGCAGATTGCGGGCCTGGAGATAGAGGAGCAGGCGGAATAAAGAGGAAGGGTACATCTCAAATCCACGCCGCTCGGTTGGAGTTAAGCACTGATAATGTTCGCGGAGCCACCTTGAAGGCTTAAAGGCGCTTTAGAAAGGTTCGATGATTGAAGCATGGAATCGCCTGAAGGCCTCTATCATCGGGTTTTGCTGGAGAACCAAGCTCGATTGGCACTCCAGCAAAAACTGGACACCAGGCTTGGCTATGCCACGTTGGTCGTGTTCCTCGCAGGAGCCATCGCAGCCATCCCACTGCTGCTCTCCAACACCTCACGCGAGTGAACGGCGCAGCACGGTTCGAGCACGCGACAATCGTGATTTTGTCGCGGCGACAGAGATTCCCGCAATCTCCGCGATCTTCTTAATTGGAATATCGTGAACTTGTTGAATCTCAACAATGGTGCGAAGCGCTGGACGTAATTGAGGAATCGCCCTTTTTAAGTGGTGCGCTCTTTCAGATTTTGCGTAGTGCTCTTCTGTATCGACCCGCCTGTCCGCCACCTCCCAGTGTTGCCACGTCTCGCCTTCGGAGCCTCCATCCATCGAGATCTCAGGATGAGCCCGCTTGCGACGCAAGATCATCAGTGCGGAGTTGATGGCGATGCGGGTGAGCCACGTTGAAAAAGAGGACCTGCCGTCGAAGTTCTTCAAATGAACGTAGGCTTTCAAAAAAGCGTCCTGGAGCGCGTCTTCTGCATCTTGCCGATTTCTCGTGATCCGATACATCGTGCTGAAGGTTTTCTTTGAATGACGATTCCAAAGCTCGGAGAAGGCCTGATGTTCTCCAGTCCTCGCAGCGGCAACCAACATCTCATCGTTAAAAGACTCGACGGATATTCTGTGTGCTTCGAGTTTCTGCTGAAAAATATGAGTTCATCGACTGCCCTTTCTAGAAGGCTATGAAGATTAAAAGCTGTCGTTAGATTGCAGTTATAAAAATCCCACGTCGCCTGACTACATAATTAAAGAATCAACTCGGATCTTGATAAAAACATTGGCGACAGTGGCGATACTATTTCGTTTTTGTTTAGCAACACGCCTTGTAGAGGAGAAAATTCCGACTAGTCCAATCACTACAAAAACATCCGCTGGATGAGCACATCGGTCTCAGGGTGCAAACATGCGGCTGGCCCGCAGCTTCAATAAAACTTGAGGCTGCGGACCGCCGCGATGGTGGTTATCGTGCCGGTAGTTCGGGATGCGCAATCACCGGGCAGTTGATGATTGCATCTGAAGGATGCAGGCCACCGACAAAAGCATTCGTTGGCGAAGAGGCATCTCCAGTTGCGCTCGTCAGATAGCCTTCAGCGATAAGTTGTTTCTGTTCATCCATAGAAAGAATGCGATGGATTTTGCCTTCTTGAATGGCTTTCGGCGTCCATGCACTGATATGTGCGTCCCACAGCGGGCTGTAATTGTTCGAGTCTGAGCTGTTGTCGTTTTCCGGTCCAAGCGGAAAGACATTGATGGGATCGATGCCACCGTTCGCGAGCGAAGCCGCGAATCCTTGCTCCTGGCCTGAATTAATGGTTGTAATGCCGTTGGCGTTCGGAGAGAAGCCGAGCAGCGCCGAGTCATCCGAAGCCTCAGATTTACCGAAGGCCGGCAGCATTGCAAGACGGGGAGCAAAAACTCCTTTTTCAAGAACCGATGGAAGGCTGGCCGAAACGTCCGTTACCAAGTGATAGAAATATTGCTTTCCGCCCTCGACGCCGTCGAGAATTGACAGCTTGACCGTGCGGTTCTCGATGTCGACGTTCAGCAGGCGATCGTGGGTGCCCGTCTTGTTGTCTACGATCTGGGCGTTGATCACTATGCCGCTCGGCAAAACGACGATCGAAGACCAGTCAGCATCGGCCACGGCACCAGGATCAGCCACCGTTGGAGGAAAGGGGTTCGGCGAACCCGGAACCACTTTGTAAACCGGGGAAAAATCGACCTTACCTTTGAAGGTGATCAAACCGTCTTTGATCGTTGCAGTCTGAGCGCCCGGGCTGCCGGCTGCTTTACGCAGTTTGGGCGCATAGTTGATGCCCATTGTGCGTGCGAAGTCGTAATCGGATGCATCGGTCAAGATGTAATACACCGAATTACCACTTGAATCCAGACCGCGAAAGAGCGGCAGGACGACGCTTGCCTTGCGGTAGGTGAAATCCACGGCGAGCGCGCTCTGAACGAACACGTGGTCGCTGGGCTTGAACTTCGAGGGAGCGTCAGGGTTGTACGCCGGACGATGGCTTTCGCGCGCTTCAAACTTGGTGAGAGCCGCAGCTTCGGAGTGCGTTTGCGCAAGGCTGACGGCCGGCACACAGAGTGTCAGGAGGAGCAGGATCGATGTGCTGTTCATTATTATGACCTTTCTTCGTGTTCGGCCATTCCTTATGCAGAATGACGGGACTGTAACCACAATCAAGAAAGCTTCTTGATCGCTCGAATGAACTCTTCACATGCGCTTGCATCCGTCCCGGCGAGTTATCGTCACTGGGGGAATGCGAAGGGCCACTTGCTGGAGTTGGCGAGCCTACTTCTTCGACTTCTCGATAATTTCCGAATCGAGATCGGATTGGCGGGAACAATTCAGCCGGCGTTTGCTTTCTTACCCGTTGCCCCGACCGCGCGCCTTAGCGCAACGCCTGCCCCGAGGGGGGTGAGACAACGGGCTTACGTTCTTCCCTTTGAACGACGCGAATGACGTAGTCCCTGCCTGCACACCGGCAGCCTTTGTATCCGTGTGCTCTATGTCAGGGGTGGAAGCATCCGGCTGCGTACCTTTTGGCTGAAGTGGTCCGCCCATGTCGCAGGAACCGGCACTGCATTTGCTTGCTTTTCTAAAAGGCCGTTCACGCGGCCGCCGCCACCTTCTTTGCGAAGAACGCGATGGGCAGCCCGACGAACAGGGCGTGCCCGATGAGGCCATTGGCTAATGCCGCAGCCGGGATCGAGCTGTGACCAACCGCGGTGAGCGGCAACACCAACAGGTTCATCACTGCCCACACGGCAGCGCCATACAGCAGTCCCACGAGCACCCACTGCGTACGCAACACAGCGATGCGTCGGCTCGCAAGGATATAAATCGTCGCGACTACCAGCGAAATGGCGAAATGCAGGAGGAGGCCAAGTCCCGCGCTTGCAAGCCCGCCCGAGAAGGACCTTGCGCCCAGCAGACTGCTCGCGATGTACTGCAGCACCTGGATCGGGTTCTGGCCTTGCAGGCCGCGGAAGACGACGCCATCGGCTGCATCGAGCGCTCCGACCACCAGCGTGGCATAGAGGACGGCGCGAGAGACGGGCAACGTGCGCGCTACCGGATGCGGCTCACTCCCGAGGGTCGGGTTCAGGGCAGAGGCGGTCATTTGCCCGCCTCCGTCTTCTGCCCTTTTCCTAGAAAGCCGATGATCTTGCCTGCGACCAGGTCGCTGTGCTCTTCCAGCAGAAAGTGGCCACCGTCGATCAGGTGCAGTTCCGCTTTGGGCAGGTCGCGCAGGAACGCCTGCGCTCCCGGCACGATGAAGAAAGGATCGTTCTGCCCCCACACGATGAGCGTGCGCGGCTGGTGCCTGCGGAAGTATTCGTGCCACGCATCGTAGAGCGCCACGTTCGAGGTGTAGTTGTGAAGGAGGTCGAGTTGAATGGCGTCGTTGCCGGGCCGGTCCAGCAGCGCCTGGTCGAAGGTGTAGCCGTCCGGGCTCACCGCCGCCGCATTTTTCGCACCATGCGTGTACTGGAAGATCGTCGTCTGCTTGGTCAGCAGCGTGCGCGGCGACTTCTCCGTCTCCTCGTTACGAGTGGCCCAGAAAGGTTGCAGCGGCTCGAAGGCGGCGCTGATGCCTTCCACGTAGGCATTGCCGTTCTGCACGACAATGCCTTCGATCGCTTCCGGATGACGCGAGGCAATGCGAAAACCGACGGGCGCGCCGTAATCCTGCACGTAGATGCTGAACTTCTTCAGGCCTAGTGTCGTGAAGAGCAGTTCCTCTATCTGCGCGGTAATGCTGTCGAAGGTGTATAGAAAGTCGGTTGCCGCGGGAGCGTCGCTATAGCCGAAGCCGAGGTAGTCCGGCGCGACTACGTGGAAGTGGCTGGCGAGCTGCGGGAGCAGTTCCCGGAACATGTGCGACGACGACGGAAAGCCATGAAGCAGAACGATCGTCGGATTCGTGGTCGAGCCGGCTTCGCGGTAGAAGGTCTTGTGGCCCTGGATGGTGGCATAGTGGTAAGTAGTCATGTGGTTTCTCCTGTTGTCGATCTGATTGTTTGCACGCGAGATCATCTACTACTCAGAGCGTCGAACTGGCCGCTTCCAAAACGAACTCTACGACGGTGGCTGGCTCCGAAATCTGAGGGGCATGATCAACGTGGTGGGCACGGACATGTGCTCCCATGCGGTCGGCAACGAAACGCTGTGTTTTCGGGCTGAACATACGATCGTCTTCAGCCAGCAGATACCACGACGGTATCGTCCTCCATGCTGGCGTCTTTATCGCTTCGCCAAGACACTTCATCGCTATCGGGCGTTGCGCTGCTGTTCTGATTGCGTTTTGCTCCGCCGTGGCCCGGTGAGCGACCGCGTTCTTCATTCCTTCCTCCGACATCCATAAAAGACCATGACTGTCGGGTTCCAGATGGGGAGCGTTCTCGTGTGGAGGCTCTCGGAAGAACAAGTCCCCCACGGTTTCTCCCTCGTCTGGGGGCATGGCTGCCACATAGGCCAGGCCTCGGACACGGTCGTCACTTTCGAGGGCGGTGATCACCGCGCCGGAGTAAGAGTGAGAGACAAGAAGGATTGGCCCCGCGCCCGCCCTTTCCAGAGCCACTTTCAAAGCAGCCACATCGTCGGACAGCGAAGTCATTGGAATCTGGGCAGCGATAACCTTGATGCCCGCCTTGAGTAGTGGGCCGATCACGGCAGACCACGAGGATGCGTCCGCCCATGCGGCATGCACCAGAACGATCGTTGCGTTAGAAGGAACTTTGTTCATAATTCACCTTTCACCGAGTCAAAACTCATGCTGGTGAGCCACTGTACGGAAGCTGAAAAGATCGGCACTGAGTGCATTTCGTGTCAGCGGTCAGGTCCCACTCGGCCCGCTTGGTGGGCTACTATTGAGCATAAGGATGTCGAAAGATCAAGAAAAGTGAGAAGTTCTAACGCGTATCGGTGAGGGTATTTAAACTATGGTTTTGAACAATCTCAGCTTGGACAGCCTTCGTACGTTAGTGATCACGCAAGACCTGGGCGGTTTTGGCCGCGCATCGGAGCGCCTCGGACGCACACCATCTGCAATCAGTCTGCAGATGAAGCGCCTTCAAGACGAGATAGGAGTACCGCTCTTTCGGAAGCAAGGCCGGAAGACACTTCTCACCGAACAGGGAGAGATCGCTCTCCGATATGCCCGGAAGGTGCTGGAACTCAATGATGAAATGATCGATACTCTGCGCGGATCGTCTCTTTCTGGTGTCGTCCGAATCGGATTCGCGCAAGATTTCGCCGTTAACGTTTTGCCTCTGGTCATCGCGCGCTTTAGTGCGCTCTACCCGCTTGTAAAGCTCGAGGTGACGGTAGACCGGGGCCAGATACTCCTTCAAGCGATCGACTCCGGCGACCTCGATCTTGCATTGACGTTAGGCGGCTCACAGAAGAAGACCGCGCAGCTGTTGAGCGAGCTGCCGTTGTACTGGATCGCAAGCCCAAGTTTCAGGGATCGCGCAAAACAGCCGTTACCGCTTGCTCTCTTCAGCCCACCGTGCCAATGTCAGACACGGGGGCTGGAAGCACTGGAAAGTGCTGGACGCCCTTGGCGTGTTGCAATGACGAGCCCCAGCCTGACGGGCTTGTGGGCCGCTGTCAGTGCGGGACTGGGACTGACCACACGAGCTGAACTCAGCCTGCCTACAGACGTGCGGACCATCGACTTGGGCCTCCCGCCACTGGGAAACATCCCCGTCGTGCTTCATCGCAGGCGCAACCTCCGGGCCCCGAACGGGATGCGGTGCGCAGAAATCACAGAGGAGTTGGTCGCTATCTACGTCTCGTCCACACCGTCGAGACTGTTGACCGCAAGCTGGCGTGACTTCCCATTGATTACCGTTAATCCCAACTCCGGCACAGGAGTGTACGGTTCCAGGGTCAACTATTGCTCAGGCGGAACGAAGATGTATCCCTTGGGTGCTCTCGACAGATTCCTCATGTTGCCCTCGATGCAATCTGGTGAAGTTTCACCTCTAGAATTTCGTGTCCTCGCAGATGCTTCCTCCAGGCCGCAGCAGGACCGATCTGTCTGCTGGGGTTGTGTTCGGCTACTACCTGACCACGTCATCTCAGGTCCGCTTATCGACGCATGGCCATTGAGTTCACGTGAACACCGTTGTGCTTAGCCGATCTTCCGATAGCAGCAGGATTCGTCACAAATACTCACCAATCAATTCAATATTTGGAACTTTTTTTTGTGCTTGCTCGGTCCTAGGTTTTAAATGGCTGCCCTATTCGGCGCGCAATCGACAAGGAGTTCAAATGACATCCTCAACACCGCAACCAAAGTCGCACCCGACTTACTATCGGACGGCGACCGTCAACAGCCGTAAGGTTTTCTATCGCGAGGCCGGCGACCCCGCTTCTCCCACAATTGTCCTATTGCATGGACTTCCGACCAGCAGCCAAATGTTTCGCGAGCTGATTCCTGCTCTCGCCGGCCATTTCCACCTGATCGCTCCCGATTACATCGGCTTCGGCCATTCTGATGCCCCATCGAGAAGTGACTTCGAGTACACCTTCGATAATCTCGCAGCACATGTGCGTGGTCTGCTCGATCAACTCGGTCTCACCTCGTACATTCTCTACATGCAGGATTACGGCGGCCCGGTAGGGTTCCGCTTGTTCGCTAAGAATCCAGAGAAAGTAAAGGGCTTCATCATCCAGAACGCCAACGCCTACATGGACGGCGTAGGAGATGCGCCCAAAAAGCGTGCTGCTGCCGCTGTGGGAGAAGCGCACGCCTGAAACTGAGAAGCCCGCGCGCGAGTTCGTCAGTCTGGTGGGCACGAAATTCCATTGGCTGGTTGGCGCAAAGGATTCTGAGGCTATCAATCCGGACAACTGGGTACTCGATCAAGCGTTGCTCGACCGGCCCGGGGTGCAAGACTACCAAGTTGACCTGCTAGAGGACTACAAATCCAATATCGCACTCTATCCTGAGTGGCAGGCCGCTTTCCGCGCGCACAAGCCCCGGACATTGATTGCCTGGGGAAAGAAGGATCCTTTCTTCGTGCCGCCCGGAGCCGAGGCATACCTGCGTGATCTTCCAGAAGCCAAGCTCGTTTGGCTGGATGCGGGGCACTTTGTTCTGGACGAGAATGTGCAAACTGTGGCGGACGAAATCAAAGCTGTCTTCGATCGCTAAACACATTCGCGGTCCCATTCCGAAGCGAGAGGTGAGCGTAGTTAGCTGTGTGATGGTGAGGACACCATCGCGCAGCATAGCTCTCGGATTCGGGTACGAGAGGGATGTATGCAACGCTTCAAAGACAAACGTGTACTCGTGACCGGCTCCGGAAGGGGAATCGGTGCGGCTATCGCACGCCGATTTGCACTCGAAGGCGCTCGCGTGTATCTCACTGCCCGGAGCCAGGACGAGCTTTCCTCTACGTGCGATGAGCTGCGAACGTTCACCTCCGAAGTTGATTTTTCTTCTCTCGACTTGACTGAGCCTGATGCAGCCGCGAAGCTCGCTTCCGATGTCGAGCAATCGTGGGGCGGTCTCGACATTCTCGTCACCAACGCAGGCGCTGCGCCCCAGGGTGGTTTTCTCGAACTGAAGGACGAGGACTGGGCAACAGGATTCGGGTTGAAGCTTTTCGCAAATCTTCGAGTCATCAGGAACACCTGGCCAATGCTGAAGGCTGCGAAAGGCCATCTGGTCATGATCGGCGGGGGCACGGCGAGAACGCCAGAACGCCATCTCTCATTGATATCAGCTGTCAACGGCGGTATCGCGGCACTATCGAAATCGGTTGCCGAGCAAGGGCTTCAGGATTGCATTCATGTCAACCTGGTCCAGCCGGGCACGATCAAGACGTCACGCCGCAGGAAAATGATGGAGAAGCTCGCCGCACAGGAAGGCATCGACTATGCCGAGTATCTTCTTCAATCTACCCGGCGTTTGAAGATCTCGCGTCTCGGGGAACCAGATGATGTTGCGGAGCTCGTCGCGTTTCTAGCAACAGAAGAAGCGAGATGGATTCACGGAGCCATCATCGATGTCGATGGTGGACAGAACAAGGGCGTTTGAATCTCGAAGTTCTTTCTTCTTGTGGTGGTCTTGGTATCGGTTAACCTGTGGAGAATGCGGGAGATGAGCGAGACACGCGAGGAACTCACTGCAGCAGCCCAGGCGGTATCGCCTCAACCTGCCTCTTCGTCGAACTCGGATATTCAGTTTCGCCGCGTTCTGGCATTTCCTAGATTGAGCGACGAGATTCTTCAAAGACTCGGGTCCTACGGACAAGAAGAGACCGTCGCGAAAGACGTCCGCCTATACACGTATGGTGATCGGGACACAGACATGTTCGTAGTCCTCAGCGGGGAGATTGAGAGCCGGCTTTTAGTGGAAGGGGGCGGTTCAAAATTCTTTCGCTCTCTGCCTGCTGGCGAATTCAGTGGAGAGCTGAATCTGCTAAACACGCAGAGAACTCTTGCCGAAGCTCGCACGACATTGGCAAGTCGACTATTGCGAATCTCCCGAAAGAACTTGCGGGTGTTGATGCGTGCCGAGGGCGATATCGCGAACATTATTGTTTCCGCTTGCATCTGGCGCCGCATCGGCATGATCGGCGATCCATCCACGGGGGTCGTACTTCGAGGGTGCGAAGGCAATCCGGATCTGCTTAAGCTCCGTCGCTTTCTCGTTCGCAATTATTATCCGCACCGGATCGAGGAGTTGCCAACGAACGATGAACCCGGCAAGGGGCTCGGTTCGACGAAGATGCCAGAAGTCGAGCTGCTGGACGGTCGTGTCTTGGTTCGGCCGACCATCTGCGATCTTGCTGACGAACTAGGGATTACCGAAGTTCCTCAGCCTCATACAATTTATGACGTTGCTGTTGTCGGAGCAGGCCCCGCAGGTCTTGCCGCTGCGGTCTACGCAGCATCCGAGGGCCTGTCCACGATTGTAATCGAAGGGAATGGCCCTGGAGGACAGGCCGCTACCAGCTCGAAAATTGAGAACTACCTCGGATTTCCAAGCGGCGTTTCGGGGGCGCAGTTGGCGAACCGCGGCCATCTCCAGGCGCTCAAATTCGGGGTTCACTTCGCCATCTCGCGTGACGTTGTGAGCACAGCGCAAGTGGATGGCCTGCATCGGCTGATCCTCGCTGGCGGTCTGGCTGTTTGCGCACGCTCTGTCGTGATTGCCAGCGGGGCGCGGTACAGAAGACTCAACGTGAAGAGCCATGAGGATTTCGAAAACAGGGGGCTCTACTATGCCGCGACCGCGATGGAATCTCTGCTTTGCCGCGACCGAGAGATCGTCGTCGTGGGAGGAGGAAACTCCGCCGGGCAAGCCTCAGTCTTCCTTTCGGGAGTTGCGAAACACGTACACCACATCGTTCGCGGTGCTTCTCTAGAGAGTTCCATGTCGCAGTATTTGATCTCGCGAATCGAGCGTTCCCCGCACATCACTGTCTACACAGATACGGAAATAGACAAGCTCGAAGGTAAGGCAGCTCTTGAGTTCGTGACCTGGACGAATCGGAGAAGTGACGAATCAGTTCGAAGGCCAATTTCCAGCGTTTTCATCATGGTTGGCGCGGAGCCAAACTCTGGTTGGGTGTACGGCGCCGTCAAACTCGATGACAAGGGGTTTGTTCTCACCGGTGGCGAATGGGGATTTGAGGCGACATCCTTTGCGACGAGCGTTCCCGGTATCTACGCTGTCGGCGATGTAAGAGCCGAGTCGGTGAAACGGGTTGCATCGGCCGTTGGCGAGGGTTCGGTAGTCATATCGAATATCCATCGGTATTTAGCTCGGAGACGTCTCGACTTCCCAGAGCAGGCGAGCTTTAAATAACTCAGTTAGATCACGCACGACCGATTATGGAAGCGAAATGCAGTCCGCAACAAACTGTGTGCCGAATTGTCTTCGGCTTGCGACCCAAGAGGAACATCCCAGTGAACCACCTTCCGAAACACGTTCTTGCCGCCAGCCTTCTTGCAGGCACGGCACAAGCAGCGCCGATCCCTTCGACTAACGCAACGACGACCTACCATCGCGTGCAGGTCGACGGCGTCGGGATTTTCTACCGGGAAGCTGGACCTGAAAATGCCCCAAGCATCGTGCTCTTTCATGGCTTCCCGTCATCTTCGCGCGAGTTCGACACCCTCATTCCATTGCTCGCGACAAAGTATCATCTGATCGCTCCGGATTATCCCGGATTCGGTCTGGACGGGAAACTCGGGACGGGAAACTCGGGGACATTCACCACGTTTACGCCTTGCGCTCGGCTGAACGCTCTTCCGGAATTTTGGTTCAAATAATCTGGGCGTGGGACCACAATCTGACGCGGTGCCGGAGAGACAGTAATGGTAGAACCACAATACCTGGGCAAACGTGGTGAACGTGCCCGCGTTCCCACGTCAGGGACGGCTGAAATCCTGAGCATCCCTGTTCAGCCGTCCCTAACGGGACTTGTCCTGCCTGCTTATCATTACCCAGGACTACGTCCTGGGCTACTTTCAGACGTCCCTACGGGACTTGATTGGGAGAGCGTAGTTCTCACGCAGACTCTAAAGCCCTCAAATAGCAGTCCGCTCAGATGACGGTTTTGTGGCGAGCTGAAGGGGACGGCCTTCAGGCCGTCCGTTATCACCGCACAACAATTGCGGCTAACGCCCACCGAGGTTTAGATGGTTATGTACGAGCTGAAGCTCGTACCCTTCATTCCTCTCAAAACCGGAAGCCTCTTTTCTGGTCTGGACCCCAAACTTCCACGAAACTTCGATCGACGACTTAGCACGCTTTGAAATCTCTGGCGCTGCGCATTTCGTCGCGGATGCTGTGAATTCGCAACTGCGTGAAGCTGCTCGACTCTCAGTTTCAGACAGCGAACAACGCCGTGATGGTCTTGCTCCCGGCACCGTCCCTGATATTTCGTTTGCGAAAGCAATCGGGGGCGTCCAACCAATGCTTATGGCAGCTGGATGCGGTAAAGATTGCGGCGGGTCTCCTGACGTTCGTAGGCGTAGACCGAGGGACTGACTGCGGACCTGACTATCCATGGGATCGCCGCATGCGTTTTCGCATCCGGAATATCGTCCATCCGGGCAACTCCGTCCGGTGGTAACTTGGGAAGCCCTGTGTTCCGCATGATTGGGAGCGCGTAGGTGCCATCAAAGAGGGCCGGGAATGCCAGAAAGGCAGTCTTTCCGGCATTGTCCCATTGGAACTGACCCCATTCGGTGCAAAGCGCAACTTTCGCAGTTCCATCCGTCGCATACGCTGTCGTCAGAATAGGACGATCGTCCCCGGGGCCCGGGATGGTGACCGCAACCCAGCGTCCGTCCGGCGATACAGCGAAACTGTCGAGGATACGGTCCTGGGTAATCCTACGGCGCTGGCTGCCGTCCGTCTTCATGCGATAGAGATAGTTCGATCCGCCCTCGATGGCGCGGACGACCAGCTCGCCATCTGGCAGGAATAAGGGGCTATCTTCGATCACCGCGGCCGAGAGATTGCGGGGAGAGGAGCGGCGGCTGGTCGGAGCGACCCATAGGTTCGGACGGCCGGTCTTGTCCTTCATGACAAAGGCGATTTCTTTTGCGTCGCGCGACACGGTATAAGCTTCCATCGAGTAACCGGGCAAGACCCGGTCGACCTTGCCCGTGGCCAGGTCTTTGGTCCACAATTCCTGGCCGGTAGTCTGCCCGTTTACCATGAGGAAATACAGGCTGCGCCCATCGAAGGAAAACCGCGGCGCGGTGGCATAGCCTTCGGAGGAGATCTGGTGATCTCCTTCGCTGTCATGCATCCATACTGTGCTGTCTTGGGTGCCGACGGAGGTGATGAGCGACTTGCCATCCGGCGCCATCGCGATTCCTTCCTGGGTGGTGGGGCCGAAGGTGACCTGCTCGGGAGTTCCGTCGGGGTAGCGCTGCCGCCACAAATGAAAGCCATTCGTCAGGACGGTGAGAAATAGCCAATGCCCGTCACCGGACCAGGCGCCGGAAAAACATTGATGGTCAGGAGGGCCGACCACTCTCGAACCGCCTGTGTCCTGGAAGGGAACCACATGGCAGGGAGTGATGATGCCTCGACTATCCATCTCGACCGTGAGGACTGATTGGCCATCTGGCGAAAGATAAGAATGATGGACCATGCTGCGTTCGCCCGGCGGGAGGTAAACATCGCGGCGATCTCCTCGGGCTTCGTCCGTGGTGACCAGGACCATATGCTGGCCATCGCGCATCTCGGAAAACAGCAGGCGCTTGCCTCCCTCGATCCAGGACAATGAGGAAGAGTTAGGCAGCAGCAGATGAGGGTCGCCGCCGAGGACACCGACTTTCCAGGTATCCCACGGTCCAACAAAGCTGTAGACAATGTCTGCATTATCTGGAGAGAAGGCCGGCGCCATCTTCATTTTCCCGTCATGGGTGAGCTGTACCGGTTCGCCATTGGGCAGCAACTTCGCGTAGATTTCGCCGGCCCCCATGAAGGAATTGTCGCCACGGATGAAGGCGAGTGTTCGTCCATCGGAAGACAGAGCCGGGTAGACCGCTGAATCGGTAAAGAAGGTGAGCTGCTGCCAGTCTTTGCTGTCCGGGAGCGGGCCTGGGGATGCGTGATGGAAGAAAAACGTCGCGACCCCGGATGCCAGAATCAGAAGTGCAGCCGCTGCCAGCCAGGTTTTCCAACGTTGTGGTTTTGTGGCTGGTGCAGGTGTTGCGGGTTCGAATTTTTGCGGTTGCCGGGTGCTGTCGTGGGGCACGGGGAAAGGTGCGTCTGACCCCTCGTGTGCCAGCTTTTGGAGGTCGGCGCTCATCTCGCGCGCGGACGCATATCTCTGTTCGGGATCTTTGTGAAGCGCGTGGGTCACGATAGTGCCGGCAAACGCAGGAAGGTCGGGACGAATTTCCCGCAGCGGTGTAAAAGACTCTGTCATGACCGCGTTCAGAATGGCGATGTTGCTTGTGCCTTGGAAGGGTGTGGCGCCGGTAAGAGATTCATAGAAGAGGACGCCCAGGCTCCAGAGGTCGGTTCGGGCGTCGAGTTTCTTGCCGAGCGCTTGTTCCGGTGACATATAGCGGGGAGTGCCCATGAGTACGCGGGTGTCGGAGAGGGACAGGGCGGGGTCGGTGCTGAGAGGCGCGAACAGCTTGGCGAGGCCGAAATCGAGGACTTTCGCCTGACCCTTCGGAGTGATCATCACGTTGCCTGGTTTGAGGTCGCGATGAATGATTCCTTGTTCGTGCGCCTCTTCGAGGGCCTGGGCGATCTGCGCGGCAATCGAGGTGGCTTCGGCGATCGGCAACGGTCCTGCGTGCAGCTTCGCCGCGAGCGATTCGCCCGCGACCAGCTCCATAACGATGTAGTCAGAGCCCTTCGACTCGATCACGTCATAGACGGCGGCGATGTGGGAGTGATTGAGCTTCGCCAGCACGCGCGCTTCGCGACGAAAGCGCTCTCGTCCTTCCTGGTCGGTGAGCAGCCCGGGCTGAAGCATCTTGATGGCGACATCGCGCTCGAGTCTTTGGTCGCGCGCACGATAGACGACGCCCATACCGCCTGAGCCGAGCTGCGCGAGAATGCGGTAGCGGTCGAGGAGTTGCCTTTCGGCCGCCACGATCGCGGTATTTGCCGCGGGCATCGCTCTCGGGACCGGAAAGGCGGGCTCCGAGAGGAAGCCGCTCAGACGGTCGTTCTTGCTCAGCAGATCGTCGATCATTTGCCGCAGCTGAGGATTGCCGGCGCAGGCCCGGTCGAGGAAGGCGGGCCGTTGCTCGCGCGGCAGGTCGAGAGCTTCTCCGAAAAGGCGCTCAGCGGCTTCCTGGAGCTCATTCATCCGCTCTCCCGTTGGACCTGCGTTTCGATTAGAGAAACATGGCTTCCACAGTACCATGCGAAGAATCCGATGGAGCACACACCCTTGGAGACGTCGGAAACGCGCTTTTCGTCGCTTCGACGAGATATTCGGCATCTCTTCCATCTGCTTTTCGACGAAAGGCAGATGGCCGACTAGCCGGTTTTTCGGCCAAGTGCATCACAATGCAGCGATGCATGGATCCGATGGCATCTTTCTTCATAGGGTCATGCCGGTCTGTCACCGCACAGATCTACCGCACAGGTCGTTGCCTTTACCAGTCGGTCGACTTGAAGATGGTAGATGAATTGAATCGTAGAACGTGGGCCCACACACACCAAGAAGTGGTTTCGAAGACGGGCATAGTGAAGGACATCTGGTCTCAACCTGGCGAACCACCCAAAGACGCTTGGAACCCTGAGTCTGATCCCATCTTGTCGAAGCAGCCTAGATTTGCCGAGAGCATTCCAGCCGCCGAGAAGTTGAGACAATCCACTCTGAGCCACGAGTACTGGCGAAGCAGGACGTGGTTGCCACCAGAATTGCTCCCTAAACGACGATAGCCAACTCCACCAAATCGGATTTTCCGAAAACCGCGCGGATCGGTCACGATAAACGCCCTTGTCGCCACATGGACGAATAGTCGGCTACTCGGACAAGTAGATCTCCGGCAGTTGAAGCGCGCGCCCGTGAAACGTTAGGACTCTATCGTGACTGCCCCAAGCGGGTGTCGGTGGCGTTGCGGGTACTGCGGGCAGTTACGATAGAGTCCTAACGTTTCACGGGAACAACATCGAAACACACTCAAGCAACGCCCGAGGTAGAGCCTAACCAGCTATGTGAGATTGCCACCACGTAGGCTTCTTGACGAACACAATGACTTGTCCCGCAACAGGTTTGAGAGTCCTGCCTACTTTGTTTGGGCACCAGATTCCGCCAGCCGAATCTGGTTTGCTTAAGAATCCCACTGATACAACATCGTTGAATGTCATTACGGCATCATCGCCGCATTGCTCCTTCTTATTAGGCGGATACACTGAAATTTCGATCTTCTGTTTGTCGTTACAGAAGTTCGAAATATTCGCAATTCCTTCATTGTTTGTTATGGACCTATTTGGTACCGAATTGCGTGGAGGACCCGCGCAAAAATACTCAACCTCCACATTAGCTTGAGGCTTTCCATCAAGGGCGTTCAGCACGAGCACGTTCAAGTCTTGAGCCATGACCTTACCGTGAGGAGAAATCACTCCCGCGATCAGAAACCAGAACAAAAAACGTAGGAACCGCATCTGCTATTCCTCCAATGGACGACTCATCTATCCAACTCAAATCGCTCCGTCTCCTCTTCAGTTTAGCCAGGCTCCCGAAAAGTCGCATTATCGGTACCCCCCCCTAGTTTCAGGGAGTCAGGGGCCGAGCGTTTCGTGAACAGCTCTTTTATCAGGTTTCAATTTGTGACTCAAGCACCATGAACTCAGAAATGAAAGTCGTTGACTCGACGCAATCGGGTGTCCCCATTTCTCCTCCACCAGTCTGTCCCCGGGCGTCCGTCCTGCTTTTTCCCAGCAGCCTGCTAGAGTGATAAACGGGGAGGGTTTTTCTCAATGAAGCCATTCACTATCACCAAGGAGCAGATCGTTGCCAGGATGTGGGAGATTGCCTCCTTGCCGCCCGAAGAAACGAAGGGTACGCTCAAAGGCGAAATTGACGCGTGTGAATCTCTGCACAAAATGGGATACGCGCCGGCCATTCCGAGGTTGAGCGAGATCGCCAACGAGGAAACCTCTCGAACTGGTGGACGTCAGCCGACCAGAAAGCGGCGGAGAAGATCCAGGAAATCGTTGTTTCGATGAAACCGGGTACGAGTGGAATTCAATAGTCCGTAGGCGCAGTGGGTTAAGTAGAGACGCCCATCACTGAGCAGGGAAAAGCGAGGGATGAAGTGACAGACGAAGAACCCACAAAACTTCGTGGCGCTAACTTTGGAATGGGCGAAAAGTTTTGACGGGCGTTACTCCGTCCCCCAAGGGTCCTAAGTGACAGTCCCGTCTTAACACCGAATTCAAGCTCCCCACTCGGTAGGGATGCTGCTCCTGCGGAAGGAACCGAACCCCGGTCATGTTCAAGTCCAGGTAGTGACGCAAGCCTGAGCGGGACCGGAAAAAAGAGAAGAGCGGCGAGGTGGGAAAGTGAGTGGCTTTGGCTTCGATATGCAACGATAAAACGGATAAAAGTGCCAGATCCGTCTGTTCACGAAACTTCTCACGAAACTTCTGTCCACGAAACTTCCACGAAACTTCGTCCACGAAACTTCCCGAAACTTCCTGTCCACGAAACTTCCACCAACTTCCAGTCCACCCCCATTCTTCCAGGAATGACCTCGACGATCAGATTAAATCTGTCGAGTCATAAAGCGAGAGCATTCGATGGGCTGCGCCCATCAATTTCGGCGCCCAGGTACGCCGGGCGAGCCTAGGGCAACCGTCCCCATTGCTTCCGGCCCTTGTTATGTCCCTTCGGGGCTGTAGTCTGTCAGGTTCTTAAGGATTTAGAAACGACGATCACGTTTGTGTTCGACTGAAAAGCTCGCGGCGGAGGAAAGGCAAAATGCAACGCAGCCGTCCCTCAGCCGCCAAATCCGAGATCTCGAGGAGGAGGGTATACGCCGCTATTCATCAGAGATGCAAGGGCGTCGAGTTGACCCCCCGCCGGCCCGGGTGTTGCTCAAGGACATATCAATTTCGCCAATTGCCTCTGTTCTCTCTTCATGTTGAGGAAGTACCGTCGCTATAATCAGTCGTGCTTTACCGAGTTCAAAAGCCCTATGTCCACCAAGCACCGTGTTCCGATTGGTTCTCGAGTAACGCATCAGGAAACAGAAAATCTTCCACGGAGAGTAAAATGCGAAACATTTTGAAAGCCCTGGCATGTGTGGTTCTGCCATTTGTCTGCATTGGATTGGGATTTGCCCAGGCCCGTAGTGGTGAGCCAACGCCTAGCGTCCTGACTCCGGAGCTTGCCGCTCATCTGCCCGCTCCGGTTCCCTGCGACGCAAAGAAGGGCAGTTGCTGGAAGCCAACCATCGGGATGGAGTGGCAGTGGCAGTTGAGCTGCGATACGGCACAGACCTGCATTAACCTTGAAATTCACGTGCCGTTTTATGTGATTGATGCGGTGGGTAATCCTGCGTCCACCGTGGCCGCGATTCACAAGCGGGGTGAGCACGCGTATTGCTATGTTGATATAGGCTCGTGGGAGAAAACGCGCTCTGACGTCTCCAAGTTCCCTGAGAGTGTACTTGGCAACCGCTATGTAGGATGGCCTCATGAGCGTTGGCTGGATATCCGCCAGATGGGCATCCTGGCGCCGATCATGATCGCGCGCATGAAGGTCTGCGTCAGACAAGGGCTTTGACGGCGTCGAATTCGACAACGTCGAAGACTACGATAACCCACAGGCTTTCCGATCACAGAAGGTGAATCCGCTTATTACACGGCGTGGATGGCGAACCAGGCACATAAGATGGGGCTTTCCGCCTCATGGGAAAACGCGCCAACCATTGTTGCGGTGCTCGAGCCATATATGGAGGCTCTGCTCTTCGAATCGTGCTATAACCACCGATTTTGCCAGAAGTCCGCGCCCATGATCGACGCGGGCAAATGGGTGGGAGGGGTGGAATACAAAGCGGACTTCAAAGATATGAGTTTCTGCCCGGCCTACGCAAAGGACAGGATGGTAGGCGCATTCAGGGAGCGTGCGCTCAAGTCGTATCGCGTTCCATGCGATACATCAAAATAAAATCGTACGGCGACGGTACCTAACCATCTATCGTCTGCACACAAGATGATGTCCCGCAGATGTGACGATCTGCGTAAGTTGGCCTGTTAAAATTACAGTATCTCCATCCCTTTGCTCTGACGTTGTCGCAGCAGAAAAGGAACATCATGTCGCTTGAACGCGAGCTTCTAACGAGCCGCAATGACCGCAGGTCTTTTATGAAACTGCTGGCCGCCGCCCCCCTTTTTGCCACCATTGGAACTCGACGTATGGCAGCCGCTGTGGCTGCCACTGCCACCAAGGCCGCCGAGGCCACCGGCCTTGGGCACTCCTTTACCAGCAATGTTTACACGCGCCTCGGAGTTAAGCCCCTTATCAATGGGCTGGGAACGTATACCTACGTCGGCGGTACGCTGGAGCTGCCCGAGGTGCGCAAGGCGGTCGAAGAAGCGTCTCATTACTTCGTCGACCTGTTTGAGTTGCAAGATGCCGTCGGCATCCACCTGGCTAAGATCTCGGGTGCCGAAGACGGCATGGTCACAGACGGTGCGGCAGCTGCTATCTCTTCGGCTACGGCGGCCTGCATTGCCGGGTCAGATCCTAACAAAATCCTGAAATTGCCCGACACCACCGGCATGAAGAACGAAGTCGTGCTGATGGGAGGCAGGAGCGCATTCGATGACTGCATCACCCTGTGCGGCGCTAAATTGGTTGTCGCTGCTACGATTCAGGACCTGCCCAAGGCCCTGACTTCGCAGACCGCGATGATTTATACGGACTGGCAGGAGTACGACCGTGTTGCGAACGTCCTGAAGATCAGCAAGCCTGCCGGGGTTCCTCTCCTGGTGGATGCTGCCGACGGACTTCCACCCTTTGAGAAATTTATGGGCTACGCAAAATTGGGTGTCGATCTCTATGCCTTCAGCGGCGGAAAGGGACTCCGTGGTCCCCAGGCTTCTGGCGTACTGCTTGGCCGGAAGGACCTGATCACTGCGGCGAAATACAACAGCGATCCCTGGGAAGGCGGGATATGCCGGCCGATGAAGTTCGGCAAGGAAGAGATCATAGGTCTGATTGCGGCAATTGACTGGTGGACGCGTGCGGACCTTGCGGCGCTTGATAAAGAGTGGCAGGGCCGGGTGGAGCGTATTGCGAAATTAGTTGAGACAGTACCGGGAGTGACCACCTCAATCGCTACGCCCACAGGATCTAATTGCTATCCCACTCTGACCGTCCATTGGGACGAGCAGAAGTTTGGCATGACAGTGGCCGAATGCGCTGAGCAACTCCGTTCTGGCACGCCGCGGATTATGGTGGGGGGCACAACGGAAAGTGAAGGCGTTCGTGGACGTCTTGGTCGCGTCTCGGCACCAAGACCGGGTGCACCGGCGCGCCACAGAGCCCTACAGGTCACTTCCATGACCCTGCAGCCAGGCGAAGAACTGATTGTCGGCAACCGCCTCCGCCAGATTCTAAACGCGGCGCGTAAACAGGCTACGTAAGGTGAAGTCACTGGAACGTTTCGTCGAGGAAATTTTCGTTGAGTTGCCCTTGTTGTCGGCGCGGAGCGGTTTTCCCGTGACTCTGCCTGTTTACCAGAGCGCAAATCTGTAAGTTACCGATAATGCGGCTTTACAAGCACTATGACGCGCCGGCCATCATCGATGCAGAACCCCGGTGTTCTGTCTCAATTCTCTTAAGCTCTACGAGAAGTTCATCGATAGCGGCTGGATCAAAGTCAACGCGGATGGTTGCGTTCTCAGGTACTTCCTGATCTCCATAGTTGCCTTCGATCGTTGCTCGGGGGAGAAAGAGGGACAGCCTGACCTGCGTGATTTACTTATGTTGAGATTAGAGGAAAATCGCGCAGATCAGGAGTGTGTCGGAGATAGATAGGCAGTCAGCCGAAAGACCTATAGGGCGTACGCAGGAATTTCGTATCATTCGCTTATGAGCAAACGTTTTCGAGCTTGTAGCCTTGATCAGGTGTTTTTGTTACCCCCTTCGCTACAAGACTGGCTGCCACAAGACCACCTGGCGCGGTTCGTAGCGGATGTGGTGAATGAACTCGATTTGTCTGCTGTTTATACCGAGTACGAACGGAAGGACGGGCGAGGGCTATCGGCTTATCATCCGCTGATGATGATGCGGTTGTTGCTTTATGGATACTGCATCGGAATAACGAGTTCCAGGAAAATCGAGACGGCGACATACGACAACTTGGCATTTCGCTATCTGTCTGCCGACCAGCATCCCGACCACGATACCCTGGCTGCTTTTCGTCAGGAGCATCTGGAGGCATTGGCCGGCTTGTTCGTGCAGGCCCTGAGATTATGTCAGAAGGCCGGTTTGGTGAAGTTGGGCAACGTAGCCATCGATGGCACGAAGATAAAAGCCAACGCCAGCACCCACCGATCCATGGATTACCAAAAGATAAGCGAACGCGAGCAACATTGGCGATCCGAAGTGGAACGGTTACTGAAACAAGCGCAGCAAACAGATCAAGAAGAAGACCAACGTTTTGGCGTCAACCAACCAACTGATCCCTTGCCCAACGACTTAGCGAGTGCGGAAAAGCGCTTGCAGCGGCTCCAGCAGGCCAAGACGGAGCTAGAGCAAGAGGCAAAGGAGCAGGTGCAAGCTCTTGGCGCCCTTCCCCTGCGCAAACGCGGTCGCCCCAGCAAAGAGGAGCAGACCAGCCAACCGCCAAAGGATCGCAAGCAGCGCGAGAAGGAGAAAAAGCAGCGCCAACGAGCTAGAAAGAATGCTGCTGCACCGGCCCGTCAGTATAACTTCGTCGATCCCGACTCGCGAGTGATGAGAGATAATGGGCAGAAATGTTTTGTGCAGGCTTACAACGTCCAGATCGCAGTGGACGCGCACGCTCAAGTCATCGTGGCCGCGGAGTTAACCCAACAAACCATCGATCGGCAGCAGCTGTTGCCGCTTGCAAAAAGTGTATGCAGCACCGCCCAAGCCAGTCCAGAGACCATCACCGCAGATGCGGGCTATTGGGACACGACCAGCCTGCTGGACCCGTCGTTGAAGGGGATTGAAGTTCTGGTTTCACCTGACGCCAATCCACAACCACCTGAAACGCCGCTGCCTCCCAGTGCACCTCGCAACGAGGAAGCGACCCGCATGAGAGAGGTCTTGGCCAGCCAAGAAGGAAAAGCGCGCTACGCTCTTCGAAAATCCACGGTCGAACCAGTCTTCGGACAAATCAAGGAGGCCCGTGGCATCCGTAGATTTCGCTTTCGAGGCCTCTTGAAGGTGACATCGGAGTGGAAACTTATCTGCGCGACACACAATCTCCTAAAGCTATTTCGCCATCGTACTGCCCTTGCCCACGCCTAAACCATCCCAGCATCATTGACGCCGCTTCTGCATCGCCTTAGCTGTAATTTCCGCCCATCGCGTCGCAAGAACGAAATTCTTGTCTGCGCGTCGATAATCGGCTCGGTGTCCTTCGGTCCCCGACATTGGCATTTCCCATCGTGGATCTCTCTCTATTTCCTACCCGAATTGCCAACATTCTCTCCGACACACTCTCCGGCCGTCCCCCATTCTTCTGAGCATCCCTGTTCAGCCGTCCCTAACGGGACTTTTCAATTCCGATATGCACCCAGGACTGCGTCCTGGGCTACTTCAAACGTCCCTTCGGGACTGGGTAATGAATGATCTCTGGCGATTGATTTGAATCTGCCAATCGATACAGCGAAAGCATTCGATGGGCTGCGCCCATCATTTTCGGCCCAGGTACGCTTTGGCGAACCTAGGGCACCCGTCGATTCCCTCCGATGCTGCTATGACAAGAGGGCCAGAAACAATTTAGAAACGAAGATCGATGCGGGATACCAGGTCAGCTGAAAGGTAGTCATTGTTCGTCGTCATTTGATGAAGAGTGCTTAGTAGGGTCACTTAAGAGGCACGTTATTCGTTGAGCCGCGTCTGAGCTCTGTTCTCACCAATCGCCTAAGGGGGCGCGGGAGCAGCTCGGCGAGCCTCGATCGTAGGGGCAGAGGCCCGCGCGTGAGAATGTTAGGGTGCTCCGGGCGGTCGACCTCGGTGAGCTGGTTGGTCGACGGGGAGGAGAGCACTGTACACCGTTCGCCCTTGACCGCCACCAACGTGGTGCGGTTCCCCCAGACTGCGTACTCGTGCCCCTCGGGGTTTCTGGGCCAGTCCACACTGTGGAACTCGTACGGATTGAAACACTCGTAGACCGAGGTAAAACCGGTATGGCGGAGTAGGTTGACGAGCGACGCCTTCGTCAGACAGAACGAGCGCGGGTTGTCGAGCGAACTCCACTTTGCTGCCCCCTTCTCCTCGGCGGTCGCGTTCACGCTGTGTTCCTCGGTGTAAGTACCCCAATAGGTGTTGCCCTCCCATCGAAAAGTCGAATCGTCGCGTTGAGCGATATGCGTATCAATGATCACCAGGCCCTCACAGACGCTTGCGATTCGCCGGACGAAGTCCATAACGTCCGGGGCGTCGAGATGGTAGAGGATTCCCAGGCACAACACCACGTTAAAGGTACCGTACCCGTCGACGCTGAGGTTGCGCACGTCATCGAGGACCAATTCAAGGTTGTCAAGCCCGAGAGCCTCCTTAGCAAATCGGGCCTTCTCAAGGTTCGCCGGGCGCCCTTCGGTGGCCACCACACGGGCGCCTTGAAGGGCGAACTCGATGCCGAACTGACCTTCAAGGCAGGCAAGGTCGAGGACGCGAAGGTCTTTGAGCGGCTTTCTAGATAGGTCGGAGGCGATTTGAACGAACCGGGATAATCGGGTGTCCCAGTGGGGTTGGTCGAAGGTGTCGACACCATCGGCCAGATGGATCGAGTGTGCGGTCCACGGTCCGTACCGTGCAATGATCGCTTGCTTTCCAGATCGGGTTTGCTCGGGGTTCATTCACGCCTCCCGCTGCACAGCCTCTTTCAGAGACGATATCCTAATATCAATCCGAGCAGTACATCGCTATTAGCGTATTTTCGGCGACTCGGAAAGTTGGGTTCTTTCGGGCCGATCACTTGTCGCTAAATCGCCAAGTCACTCATTGACGGCGTGCTTTTCACATGGCCAGGACTACGTCCTGGGCTACTTTCAGACGTCCCCGTTCGGCTTCGCTCAGGGCAGGCTCTTCCGGACTGTGTCAGGAATGACCTCGACGATTGATATGAATCTGCCAGTCGATACAGCGAAAGCATTCGATGGGCTGCGCCAATCATTTTCGGCCCAGGTACGCTGGGGCGAACCTAGGGCACCCGTCGATTCCCTCCGACACACGCGCTGTGTTTTGGAGCCTACTTTAGAAGCGACGATCGATGCGCGGATACCAGGTCAGTTGGAAGGTGGTGCTGGTGTCTGTTTGCCGCCCGGTTTTGTAGAGAGGAATCAGCCAGCGTTCGTACTGCACGTTGGCCTTCAACTCAACGTCGGGAGTTAGACGCTTGACGACGTCAAAGCTGAAGTTGGTCTGCGTGGTGCCCCCGGGAATAAAATCCTTGGCGGCCTTGGCACTGCGGAAGGAAACCTGCAGCCACTCGCGGGGCGAGAGATGGTAAGTGAGCCATGCCTGACCACCTTTGTCTTCGCGCCCTATCCAGTCCCCCATCAGCAAGCCATTGCTGGTGTAGCCATTCCTCTGTACCACCTCGGTGTACATGTTCTGGCCGCCGGTGCTGAGACCGGTATCGGGGTCGGTTGATACTGCTTCGGCCCGCAGATCGAGCTTGGGCGCACCCGGAAAATGGGAAAGATAAAGCCCAGGCCGAATGGCAGCGTGGCGCGGCGCGGTGATGGGGAAGACATCATCATGTACTTCAGAGTCGCAATAGAAGGTCAGCCACTTGGTGAGGTAAGGCAGCCGCCAGGAGAAATCAACCGCACTGAAGCGCGCGCCGGGATCGTTGCGGGAGAACTTCTCTCCTCCGTTGGTGTCGCTGATGCTGTAGAAGCTGTGCCAGAAGGTGCCGAACGTCACGGGTGCATGGCCAACGCCGCCCCAGATGACGGTGCGCTGGAAACCGAATTCGAAGTTGGGCGTCGGCTTGAACGAAATTTTCTCCGCATGTGTCCAGGGGCTCACCGGGTCGTTGTGCCCTTTCAGCGGTCCCACGAAGAAATCGTAGCGAATGGGCCCCGTGATGCGCGAGACATACGGGATGTAGAGCGGCTCGACCCGGTCGATGCGAAAGCTCCAGATATTTTCCGCATTATTGCTCCAGGCCATACCGCCCCCGACGCCTGGGCCATACCAGTTGTCCATTTTTCCAAAGGACACTTCGTGGCCGACGATGTGGGCCGAAACGTAACCTTCAAGGACCGTGAGATTGTTTACGGATGAAACCGGGCCCAGAGGGATGGTGGTGTTGCCGGGCAAGGGAACGGAGCTGAAGGTGGCGAAATCGTCGATCCTGGCCAGGGTTTCGGCAAGGCTAAGGGGATACCCTTCCCACGACGGTGCGTGCTGAATTTCCCCGCGAAAATAAGCGGAGAACATGCCGTAGTGGGCGCGCGCGCTCAACCCGGTGTAGTTGTTGAAGCCACTCGCATAGGGCCGGCCAAAATCATTGATGTCGGTCTGGCCGAGATGAAAGCTGTCGCGCAGGGGAGTGCCGCCAATGCCCATGACGCGCTCGTATACCGAGTCGAAGACAGCGCGGCCATACTTCTGATCCAGTGGGATCCGCAGATCGGGCTGCAGATCCTTTTCAATGGCGGTGTAGATGTCGATGGCTTCATCGCTGGTGCTCCCGGTGATCCGGTCAGCGCTTAAGTCGAGCATATGGGCTACGCTCAAACGGGTCCAGGGACGCATCCCGAGAAACACAGTATCGACAAAGCCGAGCCCATACAGACGCATCACTGCGGGGTAGATCCAGCTGTCCAGCGGGATGTAAGTGGAACTCATGCCCTCGATGGATTTAAGCGGTTCGTAGCGAACGAAGTGGATGGTGTCACGGGGTGCGGGAAGCTGATCGGCGGAAGCAGGCGGTGGAGCGGGTGCCGCAGCCGGGGAAGAGGTTTGCTGCGAAGGCGTTTCCGTTTGCGTCGACGGGGTCTGATCTGGAGCAGCGATGGTTGAGGCAGCTGAGATTCCAGTGGTCAACAAGACCATACAACACAGAACAACTCGGAAATCCACTTACACCTCAAATACCAACGCGGTTGATGCCGGGTAGACCAGCCAGAGAGACGAATCGTTCACCTGTGTTCAAGCTAACGAAACCCAGACTAGCGGTCAATCGTTTGCAGCAGCCTGTGAAGCGCGAAGATAACGGGTAGGTTAGATGCCAAGTTCCTGGACGGCGGCGTCAAGTTCTTGCGAGAAGCCCTGGATCAGCTGATTTTTCCATCGCGCGGTGAAGAGTTTCTTGGCCTTGAGGTAGCGCTCCATGTGGGTGAGGGGATCGCGCTCGGTGCCGAGCAAGGGTTGACCAACCGGGCGATAGGTCTTGCCCTCGACCAGCACCGGACCGCCACCATTGCGCACCCGCTCGAGACTTTCGTGGGCTACCCGGTAGACGGCCACCACATCGTTGCCGTCGACAGTGATACTGGTCAAGCCATCTCTCTGTGATTTCAGCGCGAGGTCGCCGCTTCCGTTGCGCGCATGGGCAGCGGTCCAGGGATTGTTTTCTACCACGAAGACAATGGGCAGGCTGCGTCTGGCGGCAATTTTAAGCGCCTCCTCCCAGTAGCCCCCGGCGGCCGATGCGCCGGTGGTCGCTTTCCTTGAAGTGAAGGCGACCACGACATTGTTATCGTTCTTCTTCTTGTTGGCCAGGGCCACCCTGGTCGCCGCCTGGAGTTGCTCGCCGGCAAGAGAAGCCGGGCCGATGATATTCGCACTTTCTCCGCTGCTGCGGCGCGCATAAAGCCGGGCGACGATGTGGCTCAGCGCTACTCCCTTGATCATGCCGGCGATCGAGTCATGCGGGGCGAGAGCAATTGTGTCCTGGGGCCGGAGATCGATGACACAACCGGTCGCAATGGCCTCCTGCCCCATGGAAGCAGAAAAGAGGTCGCGCGTCCGGGACTGGCTACGCAGATTTCCTGCATGTTCCGTGAGTAGCCGGCATCGCAGCATCGTGGCATAGAGTTGCCTTAGCTTGTCGTCGGCGATCAGTGTGGTGTTCTCCTGGGGTTTCTTGAGTTGTGGAAAGTTGCGCGAAGTTTTTCACAGAAATGTGAAAAACCCTGTGTATTTCCGGTCTTAGATGAGACGCATTTCATGAATTGATGGGAGTTTTAGCACTCTGCACTGCTTTCGATGCTCCGATTCTAAAGATGATTTCATGTGGAGTAATCCGAGTTGATACGGATATATTCCGTGGTAAGATCCGTGGTCCAGAAACGGCACGCGCCGGTTCCGAGAGCGAGGTCGACATGAATCGTCAGATTGCGTTGTTTCAAATACTCGTGCGTTGCGGCCTCGTCGAATTGGGGTGAGATGCAGCCACCGCGGCAAATCTCCAACTCGCCAAAAGAAATGTTGATGCGCGCGGGATCGATGGCAACCCCGGCATAGCCGATGGCCGCCAATATGCGGCCCCAATTGGGATCACAGCCTGCCCATGCGGTCTTTACCAGGGGCGAGTGGGCAATGGAGCGGGCAATGCTCAGAGCATCCGCGTCGGTGAGCGCGCCACCGATGACCAACTCGACTACGTGTTGAATGCCCTCCCCATCTTCGACGATCTGCTTGGCCAGTGACAAGCAAACCGACTCCAATGCCGCGGAGAAGGCGGCCGTGCGCTGGTCAGCGGCGGTGCGCGCGGTGTCGTGGTTGTGGCCTCGAATGGCCACTCCGCTGGCTCCGCTGGCGAGCAGCAGAACGGTGTCGTTGGTGGAGGTGTCGCCGTCGATGGAGATGCGATTGAAGGTGCGGTCGGCGGCGTGGTGGAGCAGATCTGTAGCAGCGGCGGGTTCGAGCTCCGCATCGGTGAAGAGATAGACCAGCATGGTGGCATGCAGAGCGGCCGCGGGCGCGGATTGCAGTTGTGGATGGATCATGCCCGCACCCTTGGCGACACCCGCAACGCGAACGGTTACCCCTTCTACTTCGAAGCTGGCCGCGGCAACTTTCGGTCGTGTATCGGTGGTCATGATGGCGCCTGCCATCTGTTGCAGGTGAGCGGCGGAAGAGCCGAGCGCAGCATGCAAGGCGGGTAGCGCCGCGGTCAGCTTTTGCACCGGAAGCGGCACGCCGATGATGCCGGTCGAAGAGGGCAGGACGAAGTGCGGGTCGCAACCGAAGAGCGCGCCGGCGCTGGCACAGCATTGCTGTGCCGCGGTAATGCCGGCTTCCCCGGTGGCGCAGTTGGCATTCCCGGCGTTCACCAGGGCGACACGGAGGCGGTACTGGCTGCGTTGCAGATGACGCTGTCCGACGATCAGTGGGGCGGCAATTACTTTGTTGCTGGTGAACATGGCAGCGGCGGCGGCCGGTTGGTCGGCCACCGCGCATGCAAGATCAGGGTTCCCGCTGGCTTTCAAGCCGGCGCGTACGGCAGCAAAGGAGAAGCCGCGCGGGATCTGATCATCACGAAGGAGAGGAGAGGGGGACGTTTCAGCCATGTGGCCTTTACTCTATCAAGAGAAAGCAAATCATGATGATGACGATACAGAATGGAAGGGAATTTCGCGCGCCGGCAGAGTTTCTCAGCATGCGCAACGTCGATATTGCGCGCGGTCAAAAGGTGGTGCTGCAGGAGGTGAACCTCAGCATAGCCACGGGAGAACACATTGCCATCCTGGGCCCGAACGGATGCGGCAAATCAACCCTGATCAAGGCCATGACCTGCGAGTGCTATCCCATCGTGCGTCCCGGGATGGAAATGAAAGTGTATGGCCGGGATCGATGGGAGGTGCAGGAACTGCGCAAGCACCTGGGCGTGGTTGCCACCGAGCTGCCCGGCGAACGGACCTCAGTGACACGAGGGCTTGACGCCGTAGTCAGCGGTTTCTTTTCGAGCTCGACCCTGTGGCCGAACCTTGAGGTCACCGAATCGATGCGCACGAGTGCACTGGAGGCTCTTGCCCTGCTCGGGGCTGGGTACTTGCGCGATCGCTGGGTAGGCGAGATGTCGGCCGGCGAGAAGCGCCGAGTGATGATTGCGCGGGCCCTGGTGCACCAGCCGGAGACGTTGTTGCTGGACGAACCCTCCAATGCGCTCGACCTGGCAGCGCAGCGCGAATTACGGGAGATCCTGCGTGAGGTAGCCGCCGGGTCGGGCGGCCGTCGGGGAACCGGCGTGGTGATGGTGACCCACCACCTGGCGGATATCCTGCCGGAAATCGATCGCGTGGTGATGATGCGGGGCGGGCGCATTGTTGCCGATGGACGCAAGCAGGAACTGCTGCAGGCGGCGAGGCTGGAGGAGCTGTTTGGTGTAGAAATCGAATTGACGGAGCGCCATGGATATTGGCATTCCTGGTGAGGCATTTGCGATCACACCAAACGATCGGGCTTGACTCCGTTCGGAACCCGTTTTAATTTATGGCTACACGGGAAAGGAGGATGATCCAGCGAATGAAAAATTCTGATGGTAGTTGTAGATCTATACGTGAGGTGACTGAGGCTTAGAGCGTTCGCTCTAGACCTGGCGGTAATGTAATTCGTCCGCCGAGGCCCACTTCGTAAGAAGAGCGGACGCCTCAGCCAAACTCCACAGCTTCACCGGTGATCAAGGCCCGCGGCCAATATGGCGCGGGCCTTTCACGTTGTTGGGTTTGCTGAACGCCGCAGCCGATTTTTCAGTCGTTCCCTACGGGACTGCTCGATGCGCATGGCCTAACCCAGGACTACGTCCTGGGCTACTTTCAGTCGTCCCTTCGGGACTTGATTGGGAGAGCGTGGTTCTCACGCAGACATTTAGCCCTGGATTGAGGCCAACGCTAAAGCGCATGATCGAAGTCGACTTCTACGCAACGCTGAAGCGTTGCTCCCTCTGCTGAAGCAGAGGGCTCCCACCAGGCTTACAATTAATTCATGGAACCACTGGTAATTGCGGGCAAGGCGTTTCAGTCCCGGCTGATCGTGGGCACGGGCAAATACAAAGACGGCGCAGAGACGCAGGCGGCCATTGAAGCTTCAGGAGCGGAGATGGTGACGGTGGCGGTGCGGCGGATTAACCTCGACCGTAGCCGGGAGTCGCTGCTCGACTACATCGATCCTGAACGCTACTTCCTGCTGCCCAATACAGCAGGATGCTACACCGCGGATGAGGCGATTCGTGCCGCCCGGATGGGACGCGAGGTGGGTATATCCGACTGGGTGAAGATTGAAGTGATCGGGGACCAGGCAACCCTCTATCCCGACGTGCAGGCAACACTCGAAGCAACCCGGGTCCTGGTCAAGGAAGGCTTTACGGTTCTCCCCTACACGTCCGATGACGTGGTGTTCGCCCGGCGGCTGATCGACGCGGGGGCGGCTGCTGTGATGCCCCTGGGGGCGCCCATCGGCAGCGGCATGGGGCTGCAGAACCTGGCTACGCTGCGCATCCTGCGCGAGATGATTACCGAGGTCCCGCTGATCGTCGATGCCGGGGTGGGCATGGCCTCGGATGTGTGCCTGGCGATGGATATGGGGGCAGATGCGGTGCTGATCAACTCCGCCATTGCGCATGCGGCCAAGCCGGTGCTCATGGCGGAAGCCATGCAGCACGCTGTACTCGCCGGACGGCAGTCTTTCCTCTCCGGCCGGATGCCGAGAAAGCTTTATGCCACTGCCAGCTCGCCGCTCGAAGGCCTTTCGAAGTAGCATCCACGTGACTATTACAGCGCCGCCCGGCGTGGGATAGACTCGGTCACATGCGCGTCTTCGGCATCGATTGCGGCACCAATTGCACCGGCTATGGCGTCGTCGACCTAGAGTCCGGGCGGCGTGAAACGCGCCTGGTTGCGGTAGCCGCCGGCGGCCTCAAGCTGGCCAAGGATCAGGCTCTCCCGGTGCGTTTGGCCTATATCTATAGCGAGCTCTCGGCGTTGCTGGAGCTGCATCGCCCCGACGTGGTGGCGGTGGAAGGAGTGTTCTACTCCGTGAACGCGAAGTCCGCGCTCAAATTAGGGCACGTCCGTGGGGTGGCTCTGCTGGCGGCAGCCATGCAGGGACTTCCGGTTGCGGAATACGCTCCGCTTACGATTAAATCGGCAGTTGTGGGCTACGGATTGGCACAAAAAGAGCAGGTGCAGTTCATGGTCGCACGCCTGCTGAATCTCGACTGTGCGCCGGAACCTGCCGACGCCGCCGACGCGCTGGCCATCGCGATCTGCCATGTGCATACGGCACAGACGATTTCTTTGCAGGCGGGATCCCGCGCTTGAGGCTCCGTTGAATCCGCTGCGAAGCATTGTCTGGGCCCTGTTGCCTCTGCTGTTTACCGCGAAGACGATGACCGCGAATGTGACGCCGACGGCGCAGATTCGTTTTACCTACGAAAACCCCAAACTGCAGCCACAGAAATATGTTCTGACGATCGGGGAGGATGGCACCGGGCACTTCCGCTCAGAGGGGACCGGCCAGAGTGACGGCCAAAACATGTCGTCAAGGCCTCAGGATCGGCCGATTCACATCTCCAAGACACTCCGGGAAGCCGCGTTCGCGACCGCCCGAAAAAGCAAGCTGTTCGCTTTCCCCTGCGAGGAAGGGGGAAAAAACATTGCTTTTCAGGGGACGAAAACGCTGGAGTACGAAGGCCCCGAAGGCAAAGGAAGTTGTGTCTACAATTGGAGCAAGAGCCCTCAGATTCAGAAGCTCACCGACCAGTTTGAGGCCATGGCCGCAACCCTGGACGAGGGTAGCAAGCTGCAGCGCCAGTATGAGCACGGGCGCCTGAGCCTGGATTCGGAGATGGAAGTTCTGGAACAGATGGCGCGCGATGGGCGGGCGATTGAACTGGAGAATATAGCCCCTATTCTGCAAACCCTTGCCGGCGACGAGGCGGTGTTACAGCGGGTGCAGCGGCGGGCACGGGCACTGCTGCAGCTGGCAAAGAGCGATTGACCGCCAGGCGGAGTCTATACGGTTAAGAACTAATTACGGAAAAAGTTGTTCAAGTCATTAGGGGCAGTTCCCAGGAAATGGAGGGTGCTCCAATATGCGACACCTGAAAGTTAAGAACGTTCTTGCCGTAACCTCGCTTTGCCTGCTTTGGATGGGTTTGGGAGTTAGCCTCGCGCCGGCGCAGGACGCCGGACCCAATGTTGCGCGAGTGAGCTTTGTGCAGGGCTCGGTGCAGTTGCTTGCCGGGCAGGACACCGCTTTCCAGCAGGCGGTGATGAACATGCCGGTGATGGATGGCTCTCGTTTGCAGACTGGCGGGGACGGCCAGGCGGAAGTTGAGTTCGGCGATGGAAGTGTGGCCCGATTAACGCCGAACAGCTCGCTCCAGTTCAATCACCTGGGAAAGGATCAGGTTCAGCTCCTGCAGGTGGGCGGTCTGGGCTATTACGAGTTCAATGTAGGCGACGGGCATCCTCCCTTTACCCTGCAGCTCGCTAATCTGATTGTGCAGCCGACCGCGAATTCAATCGTGCGTGTGGGGCTGGACGCGGGATGGGACGTTGCCGTCATCGCCGGATCTATAAACGTCCAGGGAGACGGCGTTCCTGGGGTAGCCGTGGCGGCGAACTCGAGTATTCGCTCGGGCGCCGACAACAGTGGGGCCCCGTACACCGTAGCGCAGGGCATCAACGGCGACTCATGGGATAACTGGAATCAGGACCGGGATCAAGCGATAGCCCAGGAGGCGTCGCAGCAGACGCCGGTACGCGATGATTCAGCCAATCCGCAGAACGAAAATTGGAACGACCTGGATGCCGACGGAAATTGGTATCCAGTCGAGGGCCAGGGAAATGTATGGGTTCCGGCGGGTGTCGGAGCCGGTTGGGATCCTTATGGGGCCGGCTATTGGGCCTACTATCCCACCTTCGGCTACACCTGGGTTTCAAGCTATCCCTGGGGCTGGCTCCCTTACCATTGCGGCGCCTGGAGTTATTACTCCTTCGGGTGGGGCTGGGCTCCGGGTGGTTGCGGGCGCAACTGGTCTCCCGTGGTTGTGGTGCGAAACCATCCTCCGGGGTGGAACATGCCGGTACGGCCGATCCGTCCGCCAGGAGGTATGTATCCAGTGCGGGGTCAGCAGCTGGTGGCAGTCGATCGTGGGCCAGTGGCCAAGGGCCCATGGGCCTTCGAGCACGGAGTGGCCCCGAGGCCAGATCATGTGCAAGCAGTGAACTTTAACGGACGCACGGTGCTACCGGTCAACCGAGTCGACGTTCGTCCGCAGGCACCCACCGCGGCCAGAGGCACCGCGCCGGGATCGCGCTCGTTTTTGGGCGGCACCCCTGCCGGGGGAGGACAGCGGGTAAATACCAACAGCACATACATGTGGGGCGCCAATCCACCGCGCGCGGTGGAGAGCCAGAATGGCAGACCGCCTCAAGCTGTCAACCAGCAGCCGCCTCAAGGTATGCCTCAGCGACCGGCTCCAGGTGTGAATCAGCAGCCGCTTCAAGGCATGACCCAGCGGCCGGCTCCAGGTGTGAATCAACGGCCGAACGTTGGGTATCCCTCGCAGTCTTATAACCAGCAGCGGTCGACCTACGTGGCCCGGCCGACGCCGACGATACATTATTCGGCTCCCCCGCAGCAGCAACATTACTCGGCCCCGCCGCCGCCACCGCCGCACATGTCGGCTCCCGGGCCTCGGCGCTGAGTACTTTCCCACAACGGCACCCAGGGATACCACCAACCTTGAGCTTCGTTGCTTATTGAGCGGAAAAACTCTCGGTGAGCGCTGCGGTATCCCACATCTCGCGAAAAACGAGCGAGATGTGGGGCACCCCAAGATCATCTTTCGGGACAGAAGGCTAGGGGACGAGGGCTTTGAACAAGCAGGCCATGGTTTCCAGCGACACGGCCTCAGCCCTCACTCGAGCGTCGACTGCACAATGCTTGAACGCTGCCTCCACAACCCCGGGGGGGTATCCCGAGGCGCGCAGGTTGTTTGCCAGGGTCTTGCGCTTCAGAGCGAAGATCTGGCGCAGAAAGCGAAGGAAGCCCTCCGGCTCGACTGCCAACTCCTCGAAGCGGGAATGCATGGTAAGCCGAATGACCGTGGAGTAGACCTCCGGGGGCGGGGCAAACGCCTCGGGTGGCAACGTGAAAAGCTGTTCCACCGTGGCGTACATTTGGGTCGTGGCTGATAGCAAGCCGTAGGCGCTCGAACCGGGGGGCGCCACGATGCGTTCTGCGACTTCACGTTGAGCCATCAGCACCGCCCGGTCAATCACTGCGCTGTGGGCGAAGAGATGCATCAGGATGGGGGAGGAGATGTAGTACGGCAGGTTACCAACGACCAGCAGCCGCACCCCAAGTCGGGCAGCCAACTGGGTCAGGTCGAAACGCAGAATGTCCTGGCAAATCACTTCTACCGAACCACCCTGCAAGGACGCAGCCAGGGCAGGGTCGAGTTCGACAGCAATAAGCCTTTTGGCGCGATTTGCCAGCAGGGCTGTAAGCACCCCTCGACCGGGGCCAATTTCAAGCACCGTGGCCTGGCTCAAATCCCCCAATGCGTCTACGATCGCGCGCGGCGCCGTAGGACTGACAAGAAAATTCTGACCTAACTTCGGCTTACGGTGCATGGGGTAGACTACGCATTTGCGACGATTCCTCCTCTGCATCATACGGAAGCGGACTCGAGACAAAGAAGAGGTGTAGGCCATGCATATCGTTTTTGCCGCGTCGGAGTGCGTTCCTTACGTCAAGACGGGCGGAGTAGCGGAAGTAGTCGGGGCGCTGCCCAAGGAGTTGGTGCGGCAAGGCCATCAGGTGACCGTGTACGTCCCGCTCTATCGGCAGGTGCAGAAGCATTTGAAGGATCGCAAGCTCGCGATTCGGAGTCTGACGATTCCGTTTTCTTATTACAACCGCTTTGTGACAGTGGTGAACGGCGGCATCTCGGAGGGAGTGCAGTTTTACTTCATCGACTGCCCCGAGCTCTTCGATCGCGAATTTCTCTATGAGACGGCGTCGGGGGACTATGCCGATAACGCCGAGCGATTTGGCTTGTTCTGCCGAGCGGTGCTGGATAGCACCAAGCAATTGGGTGTCCCCGATGTTTTTCATATCCACGGTTGGCCGGCGGGTGTGCTCGCGATCCTGCTCCGGACTGTCTACTACTTCGACCCGGTACTGAAGAACGTTGCCTGCCTCTTGACCATCCACAACTCCGACCGCCAGGGCTGGTTTCCTCGGGAAACAGTTGAAAAGCTGCTACTGCCGTGGGATGTGTACACGCCCGATCGGGCAGAGTTTTACGGAACCTTTGATTTCTTAAAGGGCGGTATTGTCTATTCGGACGCGATCAACACCGTGAGCCGCAAGTATGCCCAGGAAATCCAGACGGCGGAGTTTGGCAACGGGCTGGACGGCGTATTGCGCGCCCGGGCACAGGACCTTCACGGGATTCTGAATGGGGTCGATTACCAGGTATGGGATCCGGCGACCGATAGTAAGATCGCGGCCCATTACAGCCCGGACCGGCTGGAGGGAAAGGTCGCCTGCCGCAGGGACCTGCTGCACGCGTACGGCGTTTCCAACGTGTCTGATGACACCCCGGTGCTGGGCATGGTTTCACGCCTGGCGACGCAGAAAGGGCTTGACCTTCTGGCACAGGCCTTCGATCAGCTGGTGCAGGAAAACATGTTCCTGGTGATGCTGGGTACGGGCGAACCTTATTACGAAAACCTGCTGCGCAGTTGGAAGGAACGGTTTCCCGGTAAGGTAGCCGTCGCTATTACTTATGACGAAACCCTGGCGCATAAGGTCGAGGCCGGATCGGACATGATTTTGATGCCTTCGCGATCGGAGCCTTGCGGGTTAAATCAAATCTACGGCATGAAGTACGGAACGGTCCCGGTGGTTCGGGCCACGGGCGGGCTCGATGACACGGTGCAGGAATGGTCGGCAGACGCGGAGACGGGAACGGGCTTTCGCTTTTATGACTATAAGCCGGAGGACTTTTTGCATGCGCTGCGCTCGGCGTTTGGAGTTTTCGCGGATAAGAAACAGTGGCGGACGCTGATGCGCAACGGCATGGCACGCGATTATTCCTGGACCAAGCCGGCTAAGGAATACATTCAGCTTTACGAGGAGATTGTGCGCCGTAGGTCTTAAGGGGGTCGTGGCGTGAGCCCCGCATTCATGCCGGGCATGGAGCGCTTTAACCCAAGAATTTGGGAAGGCCGAGAGGCGCACCGCAGATCCCTCCACTTCGCTACGCTCCGGTCGGGATGACAATTTTGTTTGGGAACGCCAGGTATCGTTTCCAAGATGAATTGTCATCCCGACCGGTGCGTACCCGGATTTCCTGCCACGCTGCACTGGACAGGGCCGCGTGTGCGCCTTTCTGTAAGGGAAAGGCGCATGAAGTTCGCCAATGCCACCAAGGTCAACAGGAAATCCGGGGTAGCGTAGTGGAGAGATCTGCGGCTTTTCTACTCCTGGCCTCGAAAGAATAAGTAAAGGGGGATGCCGGCGAGGATAATCAGCGTGCCCAACAGCGAGCTGCGCAGGTTGCTGGCAAACGAGTAATAGAGCAACACCGCCGCCGCCAAAATGAAGAGCACCGGCAGGACAGGGTATCCCCAGCTGCGGAACGGACGCTCCGCGGCGGGAATGCGGCGACGGTAAATAAAGATGGTTGTGGTGGTGAGCAGGTAGAACAGCCACTCGGCAAAGATGGCAAGCTCAAACAGCTGCTGAAAGCGTCCCACCAGCAGCAACAGCAGGGTGCTCAATAGCCCCTGAGCCACGAGCGAAGTGGAAGGGCTTTGAAAGCGGGGATGAATGTGCGCCATGCGCGCCGGGAAGAGCCGGTCACGCGCAGCAGCGAAGGGCACTCGCGCGCCGGACATGGTGGTTCCGTTGAGCGTAACCAGGATGCTAAGTGCCATGGCAGCCGAGACCAGGGCCGCACCCCAGTGGCCGGACACAACCGACATGGCGACGACTGCTGGACGTGGGGACACAGCGATTTGGGCCGCAGGCAGGATGTACTGAATGGCCGCGTTGGTGGCCATGTAAAGCGCGCCGACAACGCCCACGCCCGCGATCAATGCAATGGGCAGGCTCCGCTCCGGGCGCTTCACCTCGCCGGCAACCATGGTGAGATCATTCCAGCCGTCATAGGCCCAGAGGGAAGCGATGAGGGCAACCATGAAGCCGGCCATGCCGCCCTGCGCGCCTGGGAAGCTGGTGTGGAAATTGGCCACCGCTCCGCGGGAACTGGCGAAACAAACTCCGGTAATGATCAGGACCAGGATCACCTTCAGCCAGGTGAAGAAAAGCTGAAAGTCTCCTGCCTTCTTAATGCCCAGGTAGTTCAGCCCGGTGATCAACCAGCAGGCAGCGATGGCGAAAATCTGCGACCAGCTGATCAATAGAGGAGCGCGCAGCGCCACTCCATCAAGCCACGCGAACGCGGGGAAGATGCCCAGAACCCGGGCCAGTCCGGTGGTAACGCTGGCGATCGATGCCGGCTTGGCAACCGCAAACCACGTCCACATATAGAGAAATGCAGGCAGGTCGCCGTAGGCATTGCGGAGAAATACGTACTCCCCGCCGGCTCGCGGCATCATGGCCCCCAATTCGGCGTAGGTCATGGCGCCGAAGAGGGTGAGGAGGCCACCCACGATCCAGGCCACATAAACCATGCGCGCGGAGCCAACGGCGCGCATCATTTCCTGGGGTACGAGGAAGATACCGCTTCCGATGATGGTGCCAACCACAATAGCCGTGGCGTGCCAGACTCCGAGCACACGGGGAAGGTCCGGTGCCGAGGACGTGCTCGGTATGGAATGAGTCTCATCGTGCACAGCGAGCCGCGGGTCAGGGGATTACGGGAAAGAATTGAGGCGAGTCTAGCATGCGCCCTAAACAGCCTGGCTGGGCGGCGACGCCAGCGTGTCCGCAGGATGGAAATACTCATGGATCGCCGCAGCCAGGTGTGGGGCAACGACGGAGGCGAGCGCTTGCAGGCTGGCGTCTTGAATCCCACGCAGGCTGCCAAAGTGGGCGACCAGTCGATTGCGCGTTTGCGGGCCCACGCCGGGAATGGTCAGCAGGTTGGACTCGCGGTCTCGGATCTCCCTTCGCTTGCGGTGGTAGCTGACAGCGAAGCGGTGTGATTCATCGCGAATTCTTTGTACCAGGTGCAGCACCGGGGATCGGCGGTCAAGCACGATTGGCTCATCCTCTTGCCCGTAGAGGTAAATGATTTCTTCTCGTTTGGCGATCGAGGCCAGCGGTTGGGTTGTGATGCCGAGTAGTTCCAGGGCTTCGGCTGCCGCATGCAACTGGCCCAGGCCGCCATCGATCAGGATCAGGCTGGGCATCGCGTTCTGTTCATCCTGCACCCGGCGATAGCGTCTGCCCACGACTTCGCGCATGGATGCGAAATCATCCACTCCTTCGACGGTCTTGATCTGATATTTACGGTAGTCGGATTTCTTCATGGCTCCGTCTTCCCACACCACCATGGAAGCAACTGTATCTGCGCCCTGGATGTGGGAGATATCGAAGCACTCGATGCGTTTCGGCAAATCCGGCAAAGTCAGCAGATCCTGCAGTGCTTCCTCGATCACCTTGCGGGAAGGTTGCAATACGCGGAAGCGTTGATCGAAACTCTGCTTCGCATTTTGACCCGCGAGGTCGACCAGGGAACGCTTTTCTCCCCGACGGGGCACACATAGTTCAACCTTGTGCTGGGCACGTTCGCTCAGCAAAGCCTCCAGCGTATCGCGATCGGCAAAATCCACCGGGATATATACCGTACGCGGCACGTACTGCTGGTCGATATAAAGCTGTTTAAGCAGGGCTGAGAAAAAGAAGGAGGCGTCAAATCCCTCTCCAATGGGCTGCGAGTCGGTTTCGGATTTTGCTTCGGATGAGTCGAGTTCGGGAACTTCAGGCAGCTCTTCCCAGAAAAATTCACGGCGGTCCACGATCTTGCCGCCGCGCATATGGAAGAGGTTGACGGCCAGCATTCCGTTCTCGTGGTGGTAGCCGTAAACGTCTGCGTCATCGCCATCCGTGGTTGCCATGCGCTGCCTCTCCTGCACCTGGCTCATGGTGATTAGAAGATCGCGGTAGCGGGCAGCGAGTTCGAACTGCTCTGAGGCGGCTGCTGCCTCCATCCGCTGCTCGAGTGAGCTGCTGAGCTCCGTCTGGCGGCCTTCGAGAAACATTTGTGCGTCGCGGACTGCTTGACGGTACTCCTCGGGTGTAGTGAGCGCTTCGACGCAGGGACCAAGGCAGCGCTTGATGTAGTACTGGAGGCAGGGCCGCGGGTGATAGCGCGAGAGGTCGACCTTGCAGCTGGGCAGCAAGAAGCTGCGATGAATCAGATCGACCACCCGATGCGCCAGATTTCCGGGGAAAAAGGGCCCGTAGTACGCGCTCCCGTCTTTACGCAGCCGGCGAGTCACAAAAACCTTAGGGTAGCGGTCGGCGAGGGTCAGCTTGACGTAGGGGTAGGTCTTGTCGTCGCGCAGCAGGATGTTGAAACGAGGCTTACGCTGCTTGATGAGGTTGTTTTCCAGCGCCAGCGCTTCTCCCTCGTTCTCGACCAGGATGTAGTCCACATCCACGGCTTCGCGCATGAGCGAGCCGGTCTTGGCGTTGGCCTGGGCTTCGGCGAGGAGGTACGACCGTACCCGGGAGCGAAGATTCTTGGCTTTGCCCACGTAAATAACTTCGCCCTGGGCATTGCGGTACAGATACACCCCTGGCCGGGTGGGCAGGGTGCGCATCTTTTCTTGCAGATCCATGAATGAATAGTCCCTAACTAAAGTTTAGTGCAGGCGAGAGATTGCGCATTGGCAGGTAAAAGTTTCCCTTTTTGCCCCTTTTGTACTGCACCTTCTTCGCCACTTTCCGACGCAAGTGATTGCAGGGAAACTGGTAATGGGACTGAGGCATTTTGGCATCAATCGTGCTACATACGGAAGGATGGGCAAAATTGCGCCCGTAGTTCCAGAGAGACGCGGCCGAGCCGCAAGTACAGGGAGCAGAGGCTTTTATGAACCGAATCGCTAAGACGTCGCAACACACAGCTATCCTGTTGGGGGCCGTGTCCTTACTTTTCACTGCCGGCTGCTCGACCAAGAACTATGTGCGCACCCAAACCACCCCGCTGGTGACAAAGACGAACGAGCTGGACGACGCCGTTGCTGCGAACAACCGGTCGATCCAAAGTACCAACGACCGCGCCCAGGCGGGAATTCAGCAGGCTCAGCAGTCAGCCAACACCGCCACGCAAAACGCTACCGCGGCTACCCAGGCAGCCAACCAGGCGCAGGCCGGTGCACAGGAGGCGGTCAATCGCGCGGACTCCCTGGCCAGTGTCGTGGCCAATCTGGACAATTACAAGCAGATCGGTTCCGTGTCTGTGACCTTCGCATTCGATAAGAGCGTCCTGACGAAGAGCGACAAGGAGCAGTTGGATGGACTTGGGACCCAGCTGGGCTCGGCCAAGAGCTTCATCCTCGAGGTAACCGGAGGAACCGACTCCGTGGGCAACGCGGATTACAACTACCAGCTGAGCCAGCGGCGTGCGGAAGCCGTGGTGCAGTATCTGGCGGCCAAGTTCAACGTGCCGGCACACAAGTTTTACCTGATCGGCATTGGCAAGGATCAGGAAGTCGCGACCAACCGGACAGCGGCTGGGCGTGCCCAGAACCGGCGGGTAGAGGTGCAGATTCTCTCCAACGCAGCTGGGGTTACCGGTACCGCAGTGTCTGAGGTGCGGTAGAGTTCGTGGCTGCAGGGAACCGCATTCTTCAGTCGAATTGTTTTGTTTTGTATTAGGGCACGACTTTAGTCGTGCCACCTACTTAAGGCTGATCGGGCTTTGCGTCACAACCGTGCGCTCAAGCCTAAGAATTCGGGAAGTCCGAGAGGCGCACCGCAATCCATCCACTACGCTACGCTCCGGTCGGGATGACAATTTTGCTTGGGAACGCGAAGTACAGTTTCCAAGATGAATTGTCATCCCGACCGGAGCGTAGCGTAGTGGAGGGATCTGCGGTGCGCCTCTCGGCTTTAGTGTTTCTTCAAGGTGTAGCTGCAACTACAGGGCGAAGTGGCTCACATGTTCGGCGCGTAGGTCGTTGGCGCTGAAGAGGCGGTAAAACGGCGCGCCTTGCGCCGCGGCTTCAACCGCAGGGCGGCCCTTGGCATCTTCCCGTTCCACCAGGCATATCACTCCAACCACCCGCATCCTCAGCCTCGCGGGCGGCCTCAATCGCAGTGACCGTGGAAGCGCCGGTGGTGCAGACGTCGTCCACGATGACTACAGGCGCGTCCGCCTGCTGAAAGCCTTCGATACGCCGGCCTGTGCCGTGAGTTTTTTCTGCTTTCCGCACCAGAAAACCATCCAGCACCGCTGATCCCGGAGCTTCCAGAGCATGCCAGGCACTGGCCGCCGCCACATTGCAGACAATGGGGTCGGCGCCCAGCGTAAGGCCGCCCACCGCTCGCGGATGCAATTCATGCTGACGAATGAGATCGAGCACCGCCAGGCCGGTCAGGCGGCCACCTTCGCCGGTGAGGGTGGTGGTTCGGCAATCGATGTAGTAATCGCTGGTGGCGCCTGAAGAGAGCTTGAAATCGCCCAGTCGGAAAGAAATACGGGCCAACATCTTGAGCAGTGCTTCGCGATGGGCAAGGGTCATTACCTGATTTTATCCAGATGGCGAAAGCCGCCGGTGACGAAAAACAAAATGGTGAAGATAGTCCCGTTATAGACGGCGTGAATCAACGTGCTGGCGGCCAGGGATTGGGTCCATAGGCGCACCACGCAGAGTACCAGGCTAACGCAGAACAGTACCGCCAACGGGGCCCAGGCGTGCGCCAGCTGATCGGCGTGCACCAAAGCGAAAGCGATGCTGGTAAGGGTGCAGGAAACAACCAGGGCCGCAATGCTCCAGTGCTGGATCGTTATTCACGACTGGATCTGCACAGGGTCGTCATTCGAGCGGCGATTGTTGCCCCGCAACCAGTCATAGGCGGAGGCTAACGAGGGCAAGAGGAAGCCGCGAAAGGCCAGCTCTTCAAAGACGGGAGCCAGAAAGGTGCCGAAAGAGCGCACTAGCCAGACGTCGGCCGACGTGCGAAAGAAGTCGTCGATGGGCAGTGTCTTGGGAATGGGAAGGTAATTCGACAGAAACTGCACCGCGAGGCTCAACACAACGCCGCCCACCAGAAGCGGGACCCAGCGGCGGCGTACCGCGGCAAAGTTCCAATGCAGGGCGCCGGCGAACGGATTGTTGCCACAGATAAGTAAAGATTGCCCAGACGATGGCGCCGGCGATGAGATAACTGGCGGCCATGCTGGGGATCAGCAGGCGCGGTTCCCGGAGTAACTGCTCCGGCGTCTCCGTCCCCAGCAGATGCAAGCCCATCGCGAGAGCGAAAACGGAAACACTGGTGAGCAACAGGACGACGATGGCCACGGTGAAGAACAGAACGGTATGACCAAAGTTAGGGATCCGGCGCGGGCGCGGCGGTGGGGTGCCGGCAGTGGCTGTAGCTCGCCGGGCACCTCGGGTGACGCCAGGATCTCCGGATCGTCGGTCAAGGGGGGATTTCCTATTTCGCCGCACGCCTGCGCGGGGCGTGATTGCCATTGGCTCCAGAGGCCAATGCCTTGAACGGCTTCAACTCATGCGGAGGAAAATAGCGACGGAGAAATTCTCCGGTGTATGAGCCGAGTGTAGCAGCTACATCGGCGGGGGTCCCTTTCGCGACCAGGTTGCCCCCGCCTTCGCCCCCCTCGGGTCCCAGGTCGAGAATCCAGTCCGCGCTGCGGATCACATCCAGGTTGTGCTCGATGATGATCACGGTATTGCCCAGGTCGGCCAGCCGGTGCAGCACCTCCAGCAACCGGCGCACGTCGTCGAAGTGCAGCCCGGTGGTGGGCTCATCGAGCAGGTAGAGCGTTTTTCCGGTTTGCCGCTTGGAGAGTTCCCGGGCCAGCTTCATGCGCTGGGCCTCGCCTCCAGAGAGCGTGGTCGCGGCCTGGCCCAGATGGATATAGCCAAGCCCGACATCGACCAGCGTCTCCAGCTTCTGGCGCACCTGGGGAATATCGATCAGCACCGGCAGGGCGTCCTCAATGGCCAGATCGAGCAGGTCGGCGATGGAGTAGCCATTGAACTTGACCGCCAGGGTTTCCTGATTGTAACGGCGGCCGTTGCAGACTTCGCACAGCACGTAGACATCGGGCAGGAAGTTCATCTCGATGCGGCGCTGGCCCTCGCCCTGGCAGGCCTCGCAGCGGCCGCCGGAAACATTGAACGAAAAGCGGCCCGGTTTGTAGCCGCGTTCCCGCGACTCCGGCAGGCGGGCAAAAAGGTCGCGGATGGCGGTGAAGACCCCGGTGTACGTGGCCGGGTTGGAACGCGGAGTTCGGCCGATAGGGGACTGATCGATACGGACCGCTTTATCGATGTTCTTGAAGCCCTGGATCGTCTTGTGCGGGCCGGGCAATTCGCGCGAGCCGTAGAGTTCCCGCGCCAGGGCGCGATAAAGAGTGTCGTTGACCAGGGTGCTCTTACCCGAACCCGAGACACCGGTTACTACGGTCATGACATTCAAGGGGAATTGGGCCGTCAGATTTTTCAGATTGTGGCCGCTGGCGCCTTCGACCGTAATCCAGTTCCCGTTGATCGGGCGCGGCGCGTCGCGGCTGATGGTTTGCAGTTCGCCGGAGAGATACCGTCCGGTGAGCGAAATGTCGGTGTCCATGATTTCCTGCGGGGTCCCGGCGGCGACCACGTGGCCGCCGAGTTTGCCCGCGCCCGGACCGAGATCGACGACGTAATCGGCATGGCGAATGGTGTCTTCATCGTGTTCGACCACCAGCACCGTGTTACCGAGGTCACGCAAAGATTTGAGGGCTTCGATCAGCCGCTGGTTGTCGCGCTGGTGCAAACCGATCGATGGTTCATCGAGCACGTAGAGGACTCCGCGCAGGCGGGAACCAATTTGCGTGGCCAGGCGAATGCGCTGTCCTTCGCCGCCGGAAAGACTGGCGGCATTTCGATCGAGCGACAGATAGCTGAGGCCGACGGAATTGAGAAACTCCAGCCGCTCGACGACTTCGCGGCGAAGCCGTTCGGCGATCAGTGCCCTCACGGCGGGAGAACTCGATGGTGCGTGCCGCGTCGAGCGCCCGGCGTAGCGGCAGGGCGGTGAAATCGGCAATCGACAAGGAACCTACTTTCACCGCAAGTGATTCAGGGCGCAGCCGTTTACCCTGGCATGCGGGGCAGATGGTTGCGGACATGTAGTTCAGCAGCCAATCGCGATAGCTCTCTGACTTGGACTCTTCGAGCGAGTCGCGCAAGTACGCCAGGATGCCGTGGAAGCCGGTGCGCGGCGCTTCCTCGCGGCCCGGTCCATAGAGCAACAGCTTCTGTTGCTTCTCCGTGAGATCCTCGAAGGGCTTGCCAGATCGATCTTGTAGCGTTTCGCGGCCAGCTGCAGCAGGCGGTTGAGATACTGCGACCCACCGCCCGGGCCGAGAGCGCCGTCGGTCAGAGGCTTTGACCAATCGGTAATCACCTTCGCGGGATCGAAGTCATAGATGCTTCCCAGGCCATGGCACTCGGGGCATGCGCCATAAGTGCTATTGAACGAAAAGCTTCGAGGCTCCAACTTGGGGATGTCGAGTCCGCAGTCCGGGCAAGCCATCGAGGACGAATAAAGCTGTTCCTCCTGGCCTGCAACTGCGGTTAGAACGAGCCCGTTGGCCATCTGCAGCGCTTTGGCCACCGAGGTTTCGAGGCGCTTCTCAACGCCGGGTTTGAGAACGACGCGATCGATGACGGCTTCGATGGTGTGTTTCTTGTGGCGTTCTAGATGAATGGAGTCGGCGAGATCGCGCATCTCACCGTCAATGCGGGCGCGAAAGCCTTGCTGATCCAATTCATCGAGCAGGTCCTTGAACTCGCCTTTGCGGCCGCGGACGATCGGCGCATAGATGATGACGCGTTCTCCGGGCGCGAGCGAAAGAATACGTTCCACGATTTGCTCGGCGGATTGGCGCGAAATAGGTTTGCCGCACTTAGGGCAGTGAGGCACGCCGATCGACGCGTAGAGGAGGCGGAGGTAGTCGTAGATTTCCGTGATCGTGCCGACAGTGGATCGGGGACTACGGCTGGTGGTTTTTTGCTCGATGGAGATCGCCGGGCTGAGGCCTTCGATGGAGTCGACGTCCGGCCGCTCGATCTGGTCAAGGAATTGGCGGGCATACGCAGAGAGCGTTTCTACGTAGCGTCGCTGGCCCTCGGCATAGATGGTGTCGAAAGCGAGCGAAGACTTGCCGGATCCTGAAAGGCCGGTGACCACGGTAAGCGTATTACGGGGAATTCGGATATTGATGTCGCGCAGATTGTGCTGACGCGCTCCGCGCACAGTGATATGAGTAATGGGCATGAAGGCTCAGAGAACGATGAAGTACCGATGAATAAAGGCCACGGGCATAGAAAGCGAGTGGCACGAGTAACTACTACATGTATCTTATTCGGCAATAGAAACGAGGGTCAACGCAACGCTGCAGTCTGTCACAATGACACACTGGTAATACAAGACAAGAGAGTGCGCAAAACGACGCACGAAGGGTAAGCCAAAACTCCAGATTGAAGGGCCACTATGGGAATCGACGTAAGTATGTTGATGGTTTTTTGCGCGGCGATCGCCGCCCTCGCGCTTGGTGTGATGCTGGGCTATATGTGCTGCAAGACCTTGTTCGATGTTTTGCGTTTCCACGCGAGGCTGTCTCCCGCTCACGCTCCAAAAGCCGAAACTCAGGTGGCGCGCGTTTAAACCGGACGCGAACCGCTTCGCCGTTTGTCTTGTAAGTTCTTTACCCGTTTCTCCCCCCGTCTTTCCCCCGAAGATGATTTGCGGATGGCTCGATCGCGGCGTTCACTGCTGCGGTGAGTCCTGCTGTACGGGCGGTTGCTGCCCTTGCTGCTGACCGGTGCGCATGCGCTGCAGCTGCTCGAACAGTTGCTGTGGCGTCCTCACCCCTGGCGTGGGGGGCGGGGTGGTCCCGGGCGGTGGCGCTTCGGGCTGCGGTGGTGGCGGCGGCACCTCCGCGCTTTCCTGCTCGTTGCTGGCTTCGTCAGGGCTGGCTTGAGGCGCAGGCGATTGCGCGACACCCCCGCCTCGCGTCGTGGGAGTGAGAATAAGTTCTCGCGGCGCGCCGTTGTTCAGATCTCCAAGCAGGACGAGGTTGTACGCAGTTCCGTCGAGCAAGTCGGCGAGCACATCGCGCGGTGGCGCCTGGGCCGAAGCTGCCAAAGACCCGCTCGTCGCCGCCCAGCCCTTCCACCTGCATGCCGCTTCTGAGCGGCAACCTGGCGCAAAATGGCGGCCAGGCTGGAGTTATTGGCGCGAATGGTGAGAACGTCGTTGCGGAAAGTCGATTTGCGCTTCTTGCGCCGGTTGCTGCAGCATCGAGGGCGCCACCTGGGGCGGCCTGGGTGCTGCCTGAGGGGCCGGCACAGCCTGAGGTGCTTGAGGCGCTGGAAGCGGATTGCGTTTGCGGGGCGGCAGGCGCCGGGGCCTGACCCTGCTGGTTCGCTAAGCCGCGGAAGCAGGATTCCCGGCTCTGCGCATACATGGCCGGTCCGTGCAGTATCGACAGGAGCAGGAGCGTCCATCCGCCGGTCGTGATTGCTGCGAGTCATCCCCTCCTGCCCTCTGTGTACTAGACTAGCAGTGGTCGCACCAGAGAGCGAATGTTTGCTTTCCTGGTAATTCGTCCCAATGGTCTAATTTGCATGCCTCGGTCCCGCCACCGCTTTGAACTCTGATTACTTTATTAACGCTGCTGGCGCCTGGCCGGATCTTTGCCGTGTCGTGCACCACGCAGGGGCAGATGGCCGAAGCCCAGCGTACCGCGCTGGTGGATGCCGCACGGAAACTCGCGTCCGCGGTGCAAAGCGGAAACTCGCGGCGGTGAAGGCCCTGACCATTCCCAAGGTGAGAGCTCAATTTGATCCCATCGCAAGCACCATCGAGCAGGCCGCTCCGCTGCTCGCCGGAGCCACCATCACCATAGACGCACTGTATGCCCTGGACGCTTCGGATTTGAAGGCGGATGCGGAGGACACAGCCTTTTTCTGTGGAGTCGGCAGGCTCGCCGCTGCATGTCGACATCACTATTCCGCAGCTTCCAAAGGGCAAATATGCCTTGACTCTGGTGCATGCCACGGGCGTACAGAAGCCTCAGCAGATGGCTTTCCTGTTGCAGAACAACGCAGATTGGCAGCTTGCCGGCTTGTTTATCAAACCGCTCCTGGTGGCGGGACACGACAGCGTTTGGTATTGGACCAAAGCGCGTGCTTTTAACCAGAAAAACCAGAAGTGGAACGCTTATTTCTACTACACGACCGCGGCTTACCTGGCGACGCCGGTCGATTTCATGACCAGCGCAAACCTGGACAAATTGAACCAGGAGGCGGCTGCGGCCAGACCCCAGGGCTTACCCGGGGCGGAGCCCATGGCCCTTCCAGGCGGAAACCAGACATACTCGATCACCAACCTGCACACGGATGGTTCCCTGGGCGGGCTCGATCTGGTGATCCACTATGCCACGACGAATGTCGGCGATCCGGTCGCCACCCGAGCTCGGAACCTGGAGGTGATGAAAGCTATACTCGCCGCCCACCCGGAGTTGCGGGAGGGATTCCACGGGTTGTGGGTCTTCGCCGAAGCCCCGCCAGACGGCCCTTCGGCAATGAGCTGGCCATGAGCGAGATTCACTGATGGCATACGAGAACGAGAAGACGCTCTCCCGGGCGATTGCCGAGAGAAGGGCATCGCCTAGTTTTGATGAGGCCCCGATTCCGGACGCCGATTTACTGAAGATTCTGCAGGCCGGATTGCAGTCGCCCAGTGGTTACAATCTGCAACCGTGGCGGTTTATCGTGGTACGCAATGCGGAGCAGAAGAAAAAGCTGCGCGCGGCCAGCTTCAACCAAGCCAAGGTGGAAGAGGCCTCAGTCATGATTGTGGCTTGCGGCGACGCGGATGGATGGCGCAGCGGCGACCTGGACGAAATGCTGCGATTGGGCCGCCTGGGCGGCATGCCCGAAAACTACGCAGAGCAGGCGAAATCCACGATCCCCAACTACCTATCGAATCACCCCAACATGCCTCTGTGGCTCAATCGCCAGGTCATGCTGGCCTTCACCCACATGTTGCTGATGGCCGAAGTGCTGGGCTACGATACGGCTCCTATGGAGGGCTTCGAAGAGGACAAGGTGCACGAGGTGCTCAAGCTTCCTCTGAGCTACTCCGTGGTCGCACTGCTGGGTATTGGGCACTTGAAAGGCCCGGACAAGTTTCACGGCCAGCGTTTTAATATGGCGCGCACGGTTTTTGCCGAGGAATATGGCAAGCCGCATCAAGGTTTCAGAGTAATATTAATCAGGCTGTAACAATACTTCCCTCTGCCAGCTAAAAAGGAAGACTTTTACAGGGCAGAGGCCCTTAGCAGGAGCACTTTCTGTGCGTCGAGAGTATCCAGAGGCGCCGATCATTGGCGTGGGCGCCGTGGTGATCGACGGCACGAAGGTACTGCTCGTGCGTCGCGGGCATGAGCCGCTGAAAGGCGAGTGGTCCTTGCCCGGAGGCGCCGTGGAACTGGGCGAGACGTTGCAGCAGGGAGTGGTCCGGGAGGTGCTGGAGGAGACCGGGCCTGGTGGTCGTCCCGGCCGGTATCGTCGAAGTCCTGGACAGGATCACCCACGACGAGGTCTCCAGGATGGCGCAACGGGGCGATTCGCTACCACTATGTGCTGATCGATTTTGTATGCCGCGTGACCGGCGGAGGCCTGCTGGGCGGCAGCGATGCGGACGAGGCGCGGTGGGTGACAGAGAAGAATTGGGCGAATATCGGCTGGCGCCCGTGACCGTGCGGTGATCGAGAAGGCCTCAGCGTCCGTTGACGGAAGGTTCCTAATCGAGTTATCAGAGCGGCGGAAATGCATGATTGGTGAGGAAAGCATGGGATGGAAAAAAAGGCCGTGGCTTTGCCTGTTCTTTACTTTGCTGCTGTGTGGCGCTGGGTTTTGGCATCGTGGCTTGGCGAAATCCGCTGTGGCTGGTCGACCGGCAGGTCGACGCCAGGCTGCGGCTGCACGGGGTGCATAGCGAATTTATAACCGTTAATGGCTACAAGATGCATTACCTGGTGGGTGGCTCAGGCCGGCCGCTGGTGCTGGTCCACGGGTTGGGCAGCCGGGCTCTTGACTGGGCGAACCTGATACCGCAGCTCATCGACGGCGGCCACCGCGTCTATGCCCTGGACCTGTTGGGTTACGGACATTCCGCGCAGCCCAGGGATGCGGGCTACTCCATTGCGGACCAGGCAAGCATGGTCGAAGGCTTTCTGGATAGCCAGCACCTGCAGCAGGTGGACCTGGCGGGTTGGTCCATGGGCGGATGGATCGCCATGCGGGTTGCCTTGCAGCAGCCGGAGCGGATCCGGCGATTGGTGCTGCTGGATAGCGCGGGCCTGCGCTTTAAACTGGGTTTCGATCCCGCTCTTTTTCAACCGGCATCGCCTACGGATTTGGCGGCGCTGGAAGAGTTGCTGGTGCCCCATCCGCGCCCGCTGCCTGGTTTTCTGGCCATGGCGATGCTGCGCCGCGGCGACCACATAGGGTGGGTGGTCCATCGCAGTGTGCAATCCATGATGACCGGAGAGGACTTGGTGGACGGAAAGCTGGGGGCTTTGACCATGCCGGTGCTGATCGGCTGGGGCGAGCAGGACCGGTTGATCCCGCTCTCGGTCGGCTATAAGCTTCACCAGGAGATACTGCAGTCAGTGCTCGATGTGTATGCCGGCTGCGGCCATCTTGCGCCTGGGCAGTGTGTCGGCCAGGTGGGACCGAGTGTGGTGGATTTTCTGAATGCGCAACCGGCCCGGATGGCGATGGTCCGGCAGATCCCCGGCGCCGACCGCGTCTACGGGTCAATGATCTGCGGGGATCGCGGGGGATTCGTCGCTGGACCCTTCCAGACATAGGCGTCCGGTTGGGGTAATCCAATGTGCGCCAGCACACGGCAGACGAATTGCTCCGCCATCTCGGCTGCGTCCATGGGCCGATTATAGAAAGCGGGGATGACGGGAAAGATGACCGCCCCGGCGTCGGCGGCCAGGCTCATGTTTCGCAAATGGATCTTGTTAAAGGGCGTCTCGCGAATGCAGAGGATGAGCGGGCGGCGCTCTTTGAGGCTTACGTCGGCGGCGCGTTCGATCAGGTTCGAGGCCAGCCCATGGGCGATTCCCGCGAGCGTGCCCATGCTGCAAGGCAGAATAATCATGCCATCCGATGGATAGCTGCCGCTGGCCGGCCCGGCGCCGATATCGTTTTCGGCGAGCTGCTGCATCTTGGCGGAGGGCTTACCCAGGAGCTTCGCCACCAGTTCGTTGCGGCCGCTGATGTGCAGTTCCTCGGCCATCACCCGCAGAGAGTTTTCCGATGCGATGAAGTTGACGTGGGTGACGCGCTGGTCACGCTCGAGCGCCTGCAGCAGGCGCTGGCCGAAGATGGATCCGCTGGCGCCAGTCAGGGCTACGGTCAGATTCACGCCAGGACCCGCTCGACAAGATCGCGTCCACGTTGGCTAGCTGGCGCTCGAACTGAAAGGTCCTGTCCAGGTGGGGCAAGCGGTCTCCTGATCGCCGGGTCGCGCTCGACCAGGTCGCGGAAGACCAGGTCTTCTTTCCACGCGCGCATGGCGTGCGCCTGCACCAGGCGATAGGCCTCTTCGCGAGACATACCGGCTTCGGTCAGATCGAGCAGAAGCTGGCCGGAGAAGATGAGGCCGCCGGTGCTCTCCAGGTTCTTGAGCATGCGCCGGGGATAAACCAGAAAGCTTCTCGATCAGCGAAGTGGTCTTGGCCAGCAGGTAGTCGGTCAGGATGGTGGTGTCGGGAAAGATGATGCGTTCGACCGACGAGTGGGAGATGTCCCGCTCATGCCACAGCGGCCACATTTTCCAGCGCCGCCTGGGTATTGGAGCGGATCACCCGCGCCAGCCCGCTGATCTGCTCCGAGGTGATGGGGTTCCGCTTGTGCGGCATGGCGGATGAGCCCTTCTGCTTCTCGGAGAAGAACTCCTCTGCCTCGCGCACTTCGGTACGTTGCAGATGGCGGATCTCGGTGGCAATTTTATCCAGGGTGGAAGCCAGCACGGCGAGGGTGGCAATGTAGGCAGCGTGCCGGTCGCGCTGGATGACCTGGGTGGCGATCGGATCGGCGCGCAGTCCGAGTTGGCGCAAATGCTCGCTTCGTGCTCTGGCTTGAGATGGCCAAAGGTCCCGACGGCGCCGGAGAGCTTACCCACACGCATGTCTTCGGCGCTGGCATCGAAGCGGACCAGGTCGCGCTGATCTCGGCGTACCAGTTGAGCAGTTTGAGACCGAAGGTCGTGGGCTCGGCATGGATGCCGTGGGTGCGCCCGATGGTGGGCGTGTGCTTGAATTCCAGCGCGCGTGCGCGAGGACGCCGCCAGCGCCAGAATGCCCTCACGAATGAACCCTGAGGCCGCTTTGATCTGCAGTGCCTGGGCGGTATCGACCACGTCGTTCGAAGTGAGCCCGTAGTGCAGCCAACGGGATTCGGGGCCGATCTTTTCCGCCATGGCCGTGGTGAATGCGATGACGTCATGTTTGACCTCGGCCTCGATCTCCTGAATGCGGGCGACGTCGACTTCGCCATAGGCGCGGATGGCCTGCGCGGCCGAGCTGAGGTACGATGCCGGCCTCGGCCAGCACGTCGGAGGCCGTGGCTTCGACCTCCAGCCACATGCGGTATTTGTTTTCCTCACTCCAGATCCGGCCCATGGCCGGACGGGTGTAACGAGCGATCAACCAAAGCCTCCCAAGATCTGTCACAACGTACTATTCTATCGTTGCTGCATCTCACTCGTTGGGAGGGACATTATGGAAGAGAACCGGAACTGATCACAATTGAACTGTTATCGCGATGCCTTGGAAGCGGATCTGGCCAAGACTCGCCTGGACTCGGCGGGGATCACCAGCTTTCTGGTGGGAGAAAATGCTGCCATGCTTTACGGTGACCGGGCTGGGAGGGCTGCAGCTGCAAGTAAGCCCGAAGGACGAAGCGGATGCGCGAAGCATCCTGAACGACCCCGGGCCGCCGGATGGCGAGGTTGCCTCGTTCTCCTAGAGCTGAGCGGGGATGGGGTAGGCTGGTGGACCGAGCTTGCCCCGCCAAAAAGCTCGCTCATTTCCTCGTGGAGAAAGCCTGGCCTGGACGGTAGGGCTGGATCCATTTGCCGTCGATGACGAATTGAGGGATGGCTCGCTTGCCCACATGCCGGATGACTTCGTCGGCGGCGCCGGGGTTGGTCTCGATATCGATCTCGGTATAGGGGATCCGGTGTTTTTCGAGAAAGCGTTTGGCTTCGCGGCAATCGCGGCACCACGAGCGGAATAGACCAACACATGCATCCTTCTAATCATACAACCGCTGTAATTTGCGCCTGAACTCTGGCGTCCTGAGCACGCCCGTTGGTGCGTTTGAGTGGGCCTTGCACGAACGAAGACAGAGTCGTCCGCTGCATCTGCTCCGGGTGCTTTGCGTCATCCCGGCTGAATACGCAGAAACCGCAGCGGAAGCGCCTCACACGGCAAACCCGTGTGATGCGCTTCGCTCCGGATGACGGATTCGTGGGCACACAGCGATAAATCTGTGAGGCGCTCCGTTTAGGAAGACGGTTTTGTGAAGCACACTGCCATAAACTCTGTGAAGTACGACTCATAACACGTGAAGAGTCCCGTCTATGAGGACAGCTGACCTGCCAGCCCAGACTTTCAGCTCGTACCCCTGACGGGACTGGTCCGGTTTCGGCGTGAGCGCACCCAGGCACTGTCATCTTGGGCTACTTGTCAGATTCGTCCACTTCGGGACTCGACGAAGCTTAAGGAGCTGAAACCGATGATGACTTTCGGAGTACTACTCGAGAAGGCAACTATCGAAGCGAGCAACTATCCGAATTAAGCTGGAATCGATGAAAAGCCAGAACGAGACTGGTTGTTGGCATTGCCACTCGGGGCCGTTGCACGATACTCGCCGAAACCATCGCATTTCTCGCAGCGCAGAGAAGACAGCCTGACAAGATCTTCGTAGCGTACGCAGAGCCGGCGGATATAGGAGACGCCGCCGCCCAGTTCCCCCATGTCACCTTCATCCAGGCGCCACTGGGACTGACCCGGCAGCGAAATGCGATCCTGGCCTTGGCCCGCGACAGCGATCATTCTGCTTTTCATCGATGATGATTTCTATCTCGACCCCCAATACCTAACCAGATCAGCCGAGCGCTTTTTTGTAGACCACCCGGAGTGTAGTGGCTTCCACCGGGAGGGTACTGGCAGACGACGTAAAAGGTCCCGGACTCACCGCGGCCCAGGCAAAGTCCATCATCGCCGGTCAGCAGCGGCGCTCCGGATGCGAGCAGCAGGATCACTCCGGTATCTTCTTCGCTTACGGCTGCAATATGTGCCTCCGCCTGGCTCCCATCCGCGAGACACAATCTTCACTTCGATGAGACCCTTCCGCTCTACGGATGGTACGAGGATTGGGATTTCTCCCGTCAGCTGGCTCCTTTCGGGTCGATCGTGCACATCTCCGAATGCATGCGGAGTCCACCTCAGCATCAAGATGGGCCGCATCACCGGAGTGCGCATGGGATACGCGCAAGTGGCCAATCCGATCTACCTTGCCCGCAAGGGAACCTTCCCCTGGTCCCATGTGTTCGAGTTCATCGTCGGCCCCTGTCTGAAGAACCTGGTGCGAAGTCTTGCGCCGGAAGCGCACGTAGACCGGCTGGGAAGATTTTGCGGAAATCTTGCCGCGTTCCGCGATCTGCTCACCGGGCACGCTCAGCCCGCACACAGATCGTCGACCTCTTAGTCCATTCGGCATACTGCAGCAGGATGTAGTTGTCCGTCATCCCCGCAATATAGTCGGCAACCACCCGCGGCACCCCTGCCGGCGATCTGCGACTGGTTCGCCGCCGGTAACAGCGACGGATCGTTCACCCAGCAGGCAAATAGATTTCGTACCACCGTCGCCGCCTCCTGCAGGTCTCGCTGCAGCTCCTCGCTGCTGTAAAGAGTGGCGTAGAGATGTTGCTTGGCCTCGCGGCGAAGCTCCTCGATCTGCGGGGAAAAGGCCACCAGCCGTTGCGGCGACGCCGAACATCCTCCAGAGTGGCGACCCCCCGGCTTCGACCCTGCGCGCGGTTTCACGGATAAGATCGCCCACCAGCGTATTCAGCATCTTCTTCAGTGCTTCATTGGACTAGCAGATTTTTGGCGGCCGCGGGATACTCACGCTCCACTGCGCGCAAAGACTCATCGAAGATGCGCACATGCTGGCGGAGCCTCTCCGCATGGAGCATCCCCGCCTCCATGCCGTCATCCATGTCGGCCGTGAGGTAGGCGATCTCATCGGCCAGATCGATCAGCTGCGCCTCCAGCGGCGGTTGCTGATCAAGGAAATAGGCGCGCAGCTCCGGGTGTTCGGCCGGGGAATAATTGCGCGAGTGCTTGACGATGCCCTCGCGCACGCCGAGCGTAAGATTCAGCCCGCGAAAAGCGGCATAACGAACCTCGAAGTACTCAACGATGCGCAGCGCGTGCAGGTTGTGGTCGAAGCGCAAGCCCAAACTCCCGCATGGCTTCGTCCAGGGCCTTCTCGCCGGCATGCCCGAAGGGCGGATGCCCGATGTCATGCACCAGCGCCAGCGCTTCCGTCATGTCTTCGTTCAGCTCGAGTGCAGCTGGCAATGGCGCGCGCGATCTGCGCCACTTCCATGGTGTGGGTGAGGCGGCTGCGAAAGTGATCGGAGTAGCGGTGGGTGAAGACCTGCGTTTTGCCGGCCAGGCGGCGGAATGCCCGCGCATGGATCACCCGTGCGCGGTCACGCTGAAAGGGGGTGCGATAGGGATGGGCTGCTTCGGGATGCTCCCGCTGCGCAAGCAGGCTCCCGGCGTCGTCTGGAACCGCGCAGCCGGGCGGCAGGGCGAAAGTTTCGCCGGTCGCGCCTCCGGCCGCTGCCACTCTACTGCTTCGGGCTGGCGCCGGTCGATTCTTCCTTGGCCAACTTGACCCGCGCGCTATCCAGCTTCTTCTGCACCTTGCTTACATCGCCGGGTTCGGCATCCGCGGGCACTGTGCGTGGCATACTCCTGCAGGCTCTGCTCCCATTGCGCCGCGGCCATCTTCAGGCGGCCCGTCTTCTCGTACAACTCGCCCAGGTGGTCGTGGACTGCCGGGTCCTGGCCGATGCGCTCGCTGGCCTTGCGCAGATTGGCTTCCGCCAGCGCATATTGGCCCATCTTGAAGTAGACCCAGCCGAGCGAATCCAGATAGGCGCCGTTCTGGGGATCCAGCTGCACCGCCTTCTGCACCATGGCCAGCGCGTCATCCAGCTTGACCCCACGATCCCCCAGCATGTAGCCGAGGTAGTTCAGGGTCATGCTGTTGTTGCGGTCGATGGCCAGGATCTTGCGGAATTCCTCTTCCGCGGAATCGTAGTGCTTCTGCCGCTCAGCCAGCGCCCCGCGGAGAAAGTAGATATAGATCTTGTCGTCCTGGCTCTTGGAACCTTCCGGTTTGCTGGAAAGAGCGTCGGCCGCGTCGATCTCGTCGGCGGCTTCCTTCCAGCGCCGCAGCCGGGTGTACATCTGCGCCAGCGCCAGGTGGACATCGCGGTCGCTCGGCGTTGCCCTTCAGTTGCGCCTTCGCCAGCTTGATTCCGTCTTCCGCCTTGCCGGTATCGGCCAGCTGCCCGGCCAGCATCAACTGGACGCTCTTGTCCTTAGGCATGGCCAGCGCGGCCTGCTGGGCCACCTGGGTCGCCTTGTCATATTGCTTGGCATCGCGGTAGGCATCCACCTGGCCCTGGTATCCGCGCTCGGCGTATTCCCCGCCCATGGCGACCATCAGCTGGTAGGTCTGAACCGCCTGCTCCGTCTTGTTCTGCTCGCGGTAGATGTTCGCCAGCCGGTCCAGGAAGATGGAGCGATTGTTCTTCTCCGCATCTGCGTATTGGCCGTCCGCGTGGGTGGTCTGCTTGACCAGGCAACTGCAGAGCCTGCGCGGCCTCGTCGTAGTGCCCGAGGGAGTCGTCGATCAAGGCCTCGTTGAAACCGATTTCCAGCGAATCCGAGGCCAGGGCCTTGGCCTTCTTCAGCGTGGTCAGCGCCTGCTCGTAGTGGCCCTGCCGGCGCTCGATCTCCGCGATCCGCAGATAGGTCTGCGCGTCCTGCGGGTCGGCGGCCGAAATGGCCTCAAAGTGCTTGAGTGCCGGGCCTAACTGATTATCGTTCAACAGCGCCTGCGCCAGGCCGCGTTCGGCATCCAGGTTATCCGGTTCCATGTCGAACGCCTTGCTGTAGGCGTCGATGGCGTTCTTGTTTTCCTTGAGCTGGTCGTAGCTCATGCCCAGCGCGTAGTCCATTTTGGCGGTGCGGTCGTCCGCAGGCACGGCGTTCAGCACCGCGATCGCATGGGTCATATCGCCGGAATCGCTGTACAGCCGGCCAGGTTCAGCACTACATCTTCGGAGTTCGGATCGATGTGCTGCGCCGCCTTGAATTGCTCTTCCGCATGCGGCGTGTCGTGGGCCAGAGTGTAAAGCTGGCCCAGAAGCAGCCGGCTCTCGATATCGTTGCTCTGCAACTGCGACGATCTTGGTGTATTCGGCAATGGCAAGCTGCAGCACCTTTTCCGAAGGGCCGCCATTCTGAACATTGCCCAGGGATTGCAGGTAGACACGGCCCAGCAGCTTGTGGGCTTCCAGGTTATTCGGCTCGGTCTTGAGGATCTCCTGGGCGGCCAGCACGGCATCGCGTACCCGGCCGGTTCGCAGGTAAAGTTCCGCCAGCCCGCTGTTCAGGTATTTCGAGGTGGGATCGGCGTCAAGCGCCAGCTTGTACTCCTCGATGGCGCGCGTGGCGTACTCTGGCCGGCCATAGTTCGTGGCCATGTCCTCGTACATGTGCGCCAGGCCGAAATGGTAGTAAGCCGCGGCGCGGTCCGGTTTTTGCGTGTGGCGCTGCTGCCGGTGCGGCTGTGGAGGGCTTAGCAGGCGTGCTTTGCGGAGCAGCCGCTTGCTGGGGCGAGCCGCCGGGGGGCGCGAGACGCCAGGCGCAGAGCCCGGGGTCAACGATCGCTGCAAAGAAGGCCAGGAGAGAAGGTTGCTTGGCGAATACTGCTGGAGATTTGAGGCTTAACCTTGATGGTCATTTATGGGAGTTCCTGTGCCCAGGCTTCTGTTCCTATTAACTGACGCCGGCGATCCAAACGCGGTGCAGAGGAACCCGCATTTTTTTGTCATATGCGCTCGCTAGCCATACCAGCGCACCATCTGGTCCTAAGGCGATTGTAGCGCCGTCCAAAAAAGTCCCGGCACTCCCCAATTTGTTTCGAGCCATAGGACTTTCGGCCTGTTACCATTCTGTCGCTCGCTACTTACAGTCGCAGTCAGCAGCCTTCAGCTGACTCCACCATCCCTGAGTTTAGACTATTTCTCTTCTCCTGGAAAGCCATGACGGATCAGGCACCAACCGCCCTTTTTCCATGAGCCCACTAACTGACTCCTGCAAACCCGGTCCTAATGCCGGAAGTGGCGCACCCCGGTAAAGACCATGGCTAGGCCAAGTCTGTCGGCCGCGTCAATCACTTCCTGATCGCGCACCGACCCGCCCGGCTGGATCACCGCCGTGGCGCCGGCCGCCGCGACTGCTTCCAGTCCATCGGGGAAGGGAAAGAATGCGTCGGAAGCGGCCACGCAATTGGCCAGAGGCAGCACCGCTTTCATGGCGCCGAATTTTGCCGCATCCACGCGGCTCATCTGGCCCGCGCCCACGCCGATCGTCTGGCCATCCCGCGCATACACCATGGCATTGGACTTGACGTGCTTGGCCACCCGCCAGGCAAAACGAAGAGCCTCCATTTCCTCCGTCGTCGGCTGGCGCGCGGTCACCACCTTCAGTCCGCCGCCGAAACGTCTTCGGTATCCGCGTCCTGCAGCAGGAGCCCTCCGGAAATCTGCTTGACCACCTTGCCCGCAACTGCCTGCTTGACCACCAGCAACCGCAGATTCTTCTTGGCGCTCAACTTTGCTTGCGCGTCTTCGCTGAAGGAGGGGGCTGCGATAGCCTCGACAAAGAGCTTGGCAATCTCCTCCGCCAACGCTTCGTCGACCTCGCGATTGACGCCAATCACGCTGCCAAAAGCAGATACGGGATCCGTCGCCAGCGCTTTCTGGTAGGCCTCGACCACCGAGGAAGCGATGGCCGCGCCGGCTGGGATTGCTGTGCTTGATGATCGCCACCGCCGGCTGCTCAAACTCCTGTACCAGCTCCCAGGCGGCATCCAGATCGACCAGGTTGTTGTAGCTAAGTTCTTTGCCCTGAAGTTGCTGTGCGCCCGCGACCCCGGCGCCCGTGCCGTCTCCGTAGAGCGCCGCACCCTGGTGCGGGTTTTCGCCGTAGCGGAGGTCTGCCGTCTTGGAGTAGGCCAGCGAGCAGCGTAGGGGGAAAGCGGCGCCGCCGACGGGCGGAGTCCGGGCTCGCTCTGCCGTTCCGCGGCGATTTTATTGAAGGTCATGGCGATGGCCGAGTCGTAGCCTGCGGTAAGGGTGAAGGCCTGCCGCGCCAGTCTCCAGCGGGTTTCGAACGAGAGCGCGCCCTGGTTGGCCAGCATTTCGGCTGCCAATGCCTCGTAGTCCGCGGTCGCGGTGACCACGGCGACGTCTTCAAAGTTCTTGGCCGCCGAACGCACCATGGAGGGGCCGCCGATGTCGATGTTCTCCACCAGCTCGCCGAAGGAGACGCCAGGCTTGCGCGCGGTCTCTTCAAAGGCGTAGAGATTCACCACCACCATGTCGATGGGTTCGATTCCCTGCTCGGCCACGGCGGCGCGGTGTTCCACGCTGTCCCGCAGGTGCAGAATGCCGCCATGAACCTTGGGATGTAGGGTTTTCACCCGTGCCATCCAGCATTTCCGGGAAGCCGGTGAGGTCGGAAACATCGCGCACCGAAAGCCCGGCTTCGCGCAAGGTCGCGAGCCGTACCGCCGGTCGAAATCAGTTCCACATTCATGCCGCCAGTTGGCGGGCGAAATCTACCAGGCCAGTCTTGTCGGTAACACTCAAAAGGGCCCGCTTAACCTGCTTATAGTTCCACTCAAAACCTGCCCGTTCATTTGCAATTTGTAAAAGTTCATTCTGCTCGGTCGATAATCAGATGAAACTGAGACCGGATAACGGATCTCATTGTGATCGCACTGTTTGTCAGGCTCCCTCGCTCAGGATAGCTTAGCCCTATGTCGTCAAACTGGCCCGGAAGCAGACCGTCGCAAAGCTCAGCGGAGATTCTGCCGCCGGAAAGCCGCGCACCCCGGATCCTACTCTGACGGCAGAATGGCCGGCTACGACGGGGATCCCGGGCCGGTTCCGCCGCGGACGGTCCAGGAGGCAGCCGTTGGGCCTCGGCCCCGGCCACCTACACCCTGGTGGGCATCAACTGCGCGGTGTATGTGGCCATGGTGCTGCGCGGCGTCTCGCCCACGCAACCCCACGGTTCACGACCTGGTGCACTGGGGCGCAAATTTTGGCGGCTATGTGCTTGCCGGGCAGTGGTGGCGTCTGCTCACTGCCGCCTTTGTCCACGTCGGCATCCTGCACCTGGCGACCAACATGTGGTGTTTATGGAATTTGGGTTTGCTGGGCGAGCCGCTGCTCGGCCCGGCCGGGGTCGTTGCCGTTTACGGGCTCACTGGAATTGCAGGAAATCTGCTCAGCACCGCTGTTCATCCGCAGATTGTCGGCGCCGGCGCCTCGGGCGCGGTCTTCGGACTTGCCGGGGTCCTTATCCTGCTGCTCAAGGCGAAATTGCTTCCCGTGCCTCCGGAGGAGGTTCGCCGCCTGCGCAAGAGCGTGATTTACTTTGCCCTTTTGAATTTTTTGATTGGGGGCACTTCGATGTTCCTGCGCACCAGCATTCAGATCGACAACATGGCCCACCTGGGAGGGTTTCTCTGCGGTCTGGCTTTGGGAGCGCCGCTGGTGCCCAGAATCGGCGCCGCCCGGAGCCAATTCGCCTTCCGCTCCTGGGTGGCCTACGGCAGCATGACTGTCCTGCTGCTGGTCTTCGCCTTCGGGATCGCGTCGTTCTGGCGCTGAATCGAGTCGCGCAGGACGGAGGAGTTCCCTTACGGAGAATTCGGGAAAGCCACGAGTTTAGGTCGGCACAGGTGAGAAGTCCCTGCAGGCGACGACTGAAATCCGCCTGGGACAGCAGCCCGGGTTAGAAGTTCAAAGAGCTGTCCCTGCGAGGACTGATTACACTTTTTCGAAATCCTACCCAGGACTGTCGTCCTGGGCTACTTTCAGCCGTGCTCTATGGGACTGTCCCCGCAACAGCCTGTCTAGCGAACTGCGGTCGCGGCGAACTTTTTGACCATCGCCAACAGCAACTTGCGGTCGCTGTCATTCAGGTTGGTCGCGTAGCGCCGGATCTGGGTCAAAAACCGCAATTCGTCATCGGTGAGCTTCTGGGTGTTCATCTCGCGGCCCAGAGAGTCTTCGGCGAAAAACTGGGCCAGCGGGATATCCAGGGCCTGCGCGATCTTGGCGAGGGTGTCGAGTGAGGGAACGGTATGCCCGTTTTCTACTCTGGAGAGGTAACAGCGCAGCAGGCCGGTGCGCTTCTCGATATCTCCCTGCGAAAGACCCTTCTGCAACCGGTATCCCCGGATGGTAATTCCTATCTTCATAAATTGAGACCTTCGTTCACACGTTCACCCGATAGACCAGAAGCAAGTTATGCGGCTGTTAACGGGTATAATGCATTTTCAGGTGTTGGCAGCATAGTTAACACGCCGAAGTAGACGACTAGCAAGAATTTTCTTCAGCCGCTGCATCTATATTTTTCCGAATTTGGGATTTTGTATCTGCAATGGTTCACGCGGGGAGCTTGGCAAGGCTTCAGTTCATGAACAGGCCGCCGTTTACGTCGAGCACGTGCCCGGTGATATAGCCCGGCCTGCGGGGAGGCAAGAAAAGCCACTGCGTGGGCTACATCCTGATCGGTGCCCGGACGTCCCAACGGGATATGGCTCAGCAGCGCCTCGCGTTGCTTTTCGTCCAGCACCGCAGTCATTGCGGTTTCGATATAGCCCGGAGCCACCGCATTGACGGTGATCGACCGCGGGGCCAGCTCACGCGCCATAGACAGGGTGAATCCGATCAACCCGGCTTTGCTGGCGGCGTAGTTTGCCTGTCCGGCCTGGCCCACGCGCCCCACCACGCTGCTGATGTTGATGATCCTGCCCCAGCGGGCGCGCAACATGGGGTTCAGCACCGCCTGGGTCAGAAGAAAAGCTCCAGTGAGGTTGGTGGTCATCACCGCGTCCCAATCGGCGCGCTTCATGCGTAACAGCAGAGTGTCCCGGGTGATCCCCGCATTGTTCACCAATATATCTACGCTGCCGAAATGAGCGATGGCGGCCTTGGCCGTTGCCAGAATCGAGGCTTCGTCCGATACGTCCATGACAAAAGCCTTGGCCTGACCGCCGGCGGTTGTGATTTCCGCAACCACGGCCTCCAGCTTTTCTTGATTCCGCGCGGCCAACGCAAGGCGGGCGCCCATTTTTGCCAGCGAGAGCGCGCAGGCCCGGCCGATTCCCTGGGAAGCGCCGCTGACGAACGCTGTCTTACCTTCAAGATTTTCCATGGTTTCCCTCTACAAAAGAGTGAGGTTACCAGATTTTGCTTCGGATCCCGCGACCCCCGGGTGAGTGAACAGGAGGGAACTAGACGATTTCCGCGGTGCGCACCCCGGCTGCCTCAAGGACGGGCAGCTTGCCCCACACTTTGTCGAGCGACCACAGGTAGACCACCAGCTCACGCGAGTAGTGCAACAGAGGCGGTGTGTGAGGCAGTTCGATTCCATAAGCGGCGGGAAGGTCGTTCAACTCGATTTCCGCTTCCGCCGCTTCGAGCGGCCAGGGCATGTGGTGAATGTCTCCGCGTAGGAGTTGTCCGCTGCGATTGGTGGTGAAGAGACAATAGCGCTCGGTGAGAAAGTGCTCGATCGTCCCCGGGCGGCTCTGATCAATCGCGCGTACCTGGCCCAAGCCCCGGTAGTGGGCGCGGAACCGTACCGGTTTCGCGCTCAGCAGGCGCTCGCTCTGGTAGGTAAATTCGCGTTCGCTGCGCACCCGGATCGACATGCGGGCCCAATGATAAGGAAGATGGAAAAGCGTCTTGGCAAAGATCACCGCGAGCGGGTTGGCAGCTTCGAGACAGAAGAAATACACGCCGGCGCGATTGGTATTCCGTTCCCGGACGTAGGTTCTGAGATTTAACTCGGGAAAGCGGCTGGCACCGGGAATGCGGGGTAGCCCGCGCAATTGGACCCTGTCCATCCAGAAAGGAACGACTCCCACCCATCCCGATTGATCGAAGGTATCGATTTGCAGACCGGACGGGAGCAACGATTCCAGTTTGGCGGCGGGGATCGGCCAGTGGGCAAACAGCAGGTCGTTCCAGCGCTGCATCATTGTCCAGGGACGCTTGGGCAATGCGTACGGCCGGTGCTTCACCACCGACAAGGTATCCTCAGGCTGGAGATTGCGGGTTAAGTTGCGGTTCACGGCCATAGGAGCGAACTCACTCGATAAAGGCTCAATCCGCACCGCGGTTGCAGGTCAATCTTACCGTAGTTCGGCCTTGCGAGGCAGATTACTCCCTGGGTGAGCGAAGGTATTATGGCAGAGAAAAATGCTCTATCCTGAAGTTCAATCATGGCTCACAGCGAAACCGTAACCGCTACTTTACAAACTCCTCCCGAAGCGCCCCGAAACCAGACCGAAGTTTATGCCGTGCATGGAGCCGACCCTGAAGTTCTTGCTTATGCCATGGCAAAATATTCCCGGTCCGCGCTTTCCATGAAGGAGTCGCTACGGGAAATCTCGACGCAGCGCGCCGAGCATTTCCTCAATACCTTTTACTTTCAATATGGGCACCGCTCGATCGCGGATCTGGCGCACGTGGCCTTCGCTATCGAACGATTGTCATTGCTGGCGGCCATCATCCTGGTGGACGAGCAACGCTGGGATGGGCAGGAACGTTCCACCCGGTATCAGAACTTTCGCAAGAGCGGCTGGTATCTTCCCGACTTTTCTTCCAGCCCGGCGAGCCGTGTGACCTTCACTGCGGCGATTGAGGCACTGTTCGCCGAGTATCACTCCAGTACGGAAACCATGTTTGAGTATTTGAAGGGCCAAACGGTCCGGCCGCCGGAGATGAAGGAGGAGGCATTTAACCGCACGCTGCGGGCGCGTGCTTTCGACGTTTCCCGCTACCTTCTGCCGCTGGCTACCAACACCTCGCTAGGTCAGATTGTGAACGCGCGTACGTTGGAAAGCCAGATTTCCCGCCTGCTCTCTGATCCCTACGAAGAAGTTCGCCAGCTGGGCGAGAAGCTACGGGAAGCAGCCTCTGGTGCGGCCTGGAATGTCCAGGGCGATGCACTGAGCGCGCTGCAGCGTGAGATCGCCGCCCTCGATCCTGCACTCGGTGCAGAAGCGGAAGCACTGCTGACGCGCGAAGTGAAGATCGCACCCACGCTGGTGAAATACGCGACGCCCAATGACTATGTGCTGGCGACGCGAGGGGAGTTGGCCCAAGCCGCCGCAGAGCTGATGAAGGGTGCGCCGATCGAGACTCCGGCGGGCCCGGTCGATCTCCTCGATGACCAGCCGCTCGAAATCGATTTGGCCACAACCCTGCTTTACGGCGTCAGCCATTATTCCTATCGCCAACTTGTACGGCAGGTGGGGTCGCTCGAGGAAGCGCGCCGTAACGAGATCATCGCTCTGGGCGCACGGCACCGCGGCCGGCACGACGAATTGCTACGCGCGTTCTCCGCCGGCCAGGGGCTGCGCTTCGACATCCTGATGGATATCGGCGGCTTCCGCGATATGCATCGTCATCGGCGCTGCATCCAGATTCTGCAGCCGTTTACCAGTGCCCACGGCTACGAAGTTCCCGAAGGGCTGGCAGAGGCAGGATTGCTGGGGCAATACGAGTCCGTCATGACCCAGGCACATGAAGCGTTTCTTAATGTTTCGCAGGCCGGCTTGGCTGAAAATGCAGCCTATGTTCTACCCTTGGGCACGCGCACCCGCGCGCTGTTTAAAATGGACTTTGCCGAAGCCCTGTATATCGCGGAACTGCGCTCTACGCCTGCAGGCCACTTCTCCTACCGCCGTATTGCCTGGGAGATGTACCAGGCGGTGGCTCGTAAGCACCCGGCGCTCGCTCAGTACTTCCGCGTTGCTGACATCAATGAACCGGTCAACCTGCTGCAGCGATAGGCTCGCGCGCGGTGGTATGATCCACTAGATTCCCACTGGAGACCCCCCATGGCAGATGATCGTTCCCGCGCCATTGACCTGGCATTAGCGCAAATTGAAAAACAGTTCGGCAAAGGCTCCATCATGCGCCTCGGCAACAAAGAGGCGATTGTGCCCATCTCCGTTATCTCTACCGGCTCTATCTCATTCGACGCAGCTCTCGGCGTGGGTGGTGTCCCCCGGGGCCGCGTGATTGAGATTTTCGGTCCTGAGTCCTCGGGCAAGACGACCATTACGCTGCAAATCATCGCAGAAGCGCAAAAGGCGGGTGGCATGGCCGCCTTCGTCGATGCGGAACACGCGCTCGATCCGCAATACGCCAAGAAGCTGGGCGTGGATGTGGATAACCTGCTTGTCTCTCAGCCTGACTACGGCGAGCAGGCGCTTGAGATCACTGAAGCGTTGGTTCGTTCCGGCGCCATTGATGTTTTGGTGGTCGACTCGGTTGCTGCGCTGGTGCCTAAGGCGGAACTTGATGGCGAAATGGGCGACTCGCATATGGGTTTGCAGGCGCGCCTTATGTCGCAGGCGCTGCGCAAGCTCACCGGCACCGTCTCAAAATCCCGCACCTCACTTATTTTTATTAACCAGATTCGAGAGAAGATCGGGGTCATGTTTGGCAACCCGGAAACAACCACGGGTGGGCGCGCGCTGAAGTTCTACTCCTCAGTGCGTATTGATATTCGTCGTATCGCTGCCGTAAAAGAAGGCGATGCCGTGGTTGGTTCGCGGACCAAGATCAAGGTGGTCAAGAACAAAGTGGCCGCGCCTTTCCGCGAGGCGGAGTTCGACATTCTGTACGGCGAAGGTATCTCCCGTGAGGGTGACGTGCTCGACCTTGCGGTGGTCCAGAATATCGTGGAGAAATCAGGCGCGTGGTACAGCTATGCCGGCGAACGCATTGGCCAGGGCAGGGAAAACGTTCGTAGTTTTCTTAAGGAACATCCTGAGATCTTCGCCCGCGTCGATGGACAGCTGCGACAAAAGATGGGCCTGACTGCGGTGAAGCCGGCGGAGATTCCGGCGGTTCCGGTTAACGGATCAGCCCAGGCGGCGGAAGCGGTGAAGGCGCCAGCGCGCCTTCGGCAGTAAGGATTCTTGAGCACAGTCAAGGCCATTTATCCAGGTACCTTTGACCCGTTGACCAATGGTCATCTGGACCTGGTTGCGCGTGGTGCGAAGATCTTCGATCACCTCGTGGTCGCGATCCTGAAGAATTCTGAAAAGGCTCCGCTCTTTACCGTTACCGAGCGGATCGAGATGCTTACCGAGGCGGTGCAGTCTTTTGGCAACGTCTCGGTGGCAACCTTCGATGGTCTGCTGGTGGAGTTTGTCCTCGCCCAAGGTGCGCAAGCCATTCTGCGTGGGGTCCGTGCCATTAGCGATTACGAATACGAGCTGCAGATGGCATTGATGAATCGGCGGCTGGCGCCGCAGGTGGAAACCGTCTTCCTGATGGCCGATGAGAAATATTCCTACGTGAGCTCGCGCCTGATCAAGAACGTCTTCGAGTTGGGCGGCTCGGTTGAAGGGCTGGTTCCCGAGACCGTGATTAAGCGCCTGCAAGCCCGCGTAAGTCCTAACAAGTCCCGCTGACCGGACAAACATTTCCAGGACGGGTCCGTCAGAACCGCAGATCCCTCGGCTACGCTGCAAGCGTTGTATCAGGGCACGACTTTAGTCGTGCCGCAAAGGTCCAAAGGTTGGGCTAAAGAGTCTGCGTGAGAACTCCAGAATTTGGGAAGACCGAGGGGCGCACCGCAGATCCCTCCGCTCCGCTACGCTCCGGTCGGGATGACAATTCATTTTGGAAACTATAGTTAGCGTTCCCAAACAAAATTGTCATCCCGACCGGAGCGTAGCGGAGCGGAGGGATCTGCGGTGCGCCCCTCGGTCTTCCCAAATTCTGGAGTTCTCACGCAGACTCTTTAGCCCCTGCGTTTGCTGTTGCAGGGGCTAAAGCCCTGATCATTTTCGAGTTGTGGCACGACTAAAGTCGTGCCCTGATACAAAGCTTGCAGCGTAGTGGAGGGATCTGCGGTTATTCCCCTCCTCGCCACTTCTATTGTTTCATTATTTCGATGTAATCGACCGGTGCCGGTTCGCCCTGGTTTGGGGTTCCACGAAGCGTCAGCGTATCGCCCGGTTTGATGCGAACGTCAGAAACACTGAACAATGTGCTGGTGCTGCCATCGAGGTGCGGGTCAACCACTGCAGGAGGGAGCGTGGCATTGGCCGTCCAGTGCGCCACTGACTTTCCGTTGAGCAACAAATCGTATTGCGCAGCCCCGGTGCGCAGGTCGAAATACCGCACCGCGATGGAATAGTTACCCTCCGGCTGGTTGAGCTTTGTGCTCAAGGTACACGTGCCGGATCGGTTGCAAACCACCGCCTTGCCGCCGGAAGCAGTTTCCCACGGCGTGACATCGACTGTGGTGTATCCGTCCGCCTGCATGGACTCAGCTTCAATACGATTAGGGTAGTGGCCGACGCGCCCCAGCTTATCGGGAATGCCGGAAATGTGCTGGAACCAGGCGGTGACCGCATCCCGCCACACCACTGCGTGACCGGCCTGGTACTCGAAGAGTTCCAGGGTTTCGTAGTACCGCTGGTCGTCGATCAGGCCGCGAAGCGTCTTCCATCGCGGCACGTACGAAGCGGCCAGAGCAGCCCCCTCATAGTGCGAGTCGTAAACGTACTGCACCAACGTTTTTCCGTTATGCAATAAGTAGTCGTACGGGACGTGATGCATGAAGAGCAGAAGGCTGTCGGGACAAGTCTCCAGCGATTCGTAGGTCTTCGCCAGCTGGGGCGGATACTGGCCAATATACCCAGTGCCTGTGGCGACGGTGCGGTCCATCCCGATGCCTTTGTTGTCGGCGCGGAACCATTGCCCCCATCCGTTTCGCTCAGCGGACTCGATGCCGGGACCATAGTGGATGCCGAGAATATTGGTGAGTGTTCCAATGCCCAGCGGGCCCGTGTACAGCTCATACACTCGCCAGGAGTTCGCCTGCAGTCCGTTGACGATGAAAACAACTTTGGGATCGTTGCCAAACGTAAGCCGGGTCCAGGAGTCGACGATCTCGGCAGTCGTCAGTTCAGGATTCCAGGCCAGCTTGCCGAAGCCATAAAGGTTGGCCATGGCCATGGGGTGATGCAACCAGTTGGCATCGAGGCCAACGTTCGCCACACCGACAAAGCCGCCCAGGGGCTGGTGGAAGCTCTTGCCCTCGACAATTTCACTTACCGGAGTGCTGCGGTTCTGCGCCCGCATATCTGTATCGAGCGCTACCTTCCACATGGGAACGAGGAACACCATGTGACGCTCCTGGCCGGTGTACTCCTGCGTGATCTGCAATTCGATTGCCTGGTTGGTGTGACGAAGAGCGGCAAACAAGGGTGAGACCGGCTCGCGCACCTGGAAGTCGATGGGGCCGTGCTTGATCTGGATCACGACGTTGCGATCAAAGGAGCCATCGAGGGCGCGGAAATTGTCATAGCCAGCCCGGGCGCGGTCTGCCTTGAGGTCATTCCAATCGAGATGATTGTTGTAGACGAAGCCGCGATACAGAACGACGCCTCCATGCGGACGCAGCGCGCGGGCGACGGTGTTTGCCGCCTGCGCCGGGGTGCGGCCGTATTTCGATGGGCCGACGCGGCCTTCCGAATCCGCCTTGATGACGAACCCGCCAAAGTCGGGGATGGCGGTGTAGATCTCATCCACCTTTTTCCGCCACCAGGCGGCGACTCCTGGGTCGAGCGGATCGAAGGTTGAGAGGTGGCCCACCGCCTGTGGGCTCGAAAGATCGACCGCGAGCGACATGCGCACGCCCCAGGGACGAAAGGCATCCGCGATCCGCGCCAGTTCGCGGATCATTTCCGGATCGAGCGTATGCAGGTTGGAGTTGACGTTGTTCACGGTAGCGCCATTGAGGCCGACCGAGGCCAGCAGCCGCCCGTATTCAGAGACCCGGGTTAGGTCGGATCGCACGTGACCGGCATCGAAGAAGATGCTGCGCCCGGCATAGCCTCGCTCGATGCTGCCGTCGAAGTTGTCCCACTGGTTGACCCAGCGAATGGGCGACGAAGGGGCTTCGGTGTCCCTCGCGAGAGGCTTTTGTTGGGCGAGCTGCTCCAGGATATGGAAAACGCCGTAGAGTTCGCCGCGGTCCATACCCCCGGCGAGCACCCAGTCGTTGTGGCCCTGCACGGCAAACTGCGCCAGTGAAAAGCCTTCACCGGCAATCGGAGATGGCGGTTGCCAGTCAGGTACAAGCTGCCGGATCTCAGCCGGGGTACCAAGGATGAACGCGTCTTCCCCCGGCAGCGTGGACACGATTTGAAGGTTTTCGCCCAGCAACGAGTGCAGCCCACGGGCCAGTTCATTCGCGGCACTGTGCACGACGGCGGACTGGCTGGTGACGACAATGCGGTGGGGAATCGTCTTGTATTGCTGTGCGGCTCGCGCGGGCAGAGGTGCGTAACGAAGCCAACCTTCTTCCCCGGTCTCTGCATGAACACCAGGCACCGTGGAAAGGAAGCTCAAGGCAAGAAGGCAGACCGCACTCTGGACGCGCATCGTCTTTATCTTAAAATCAAGCATGGCCCAGCACATCGGAATTGTTGCTTGCTCCGCCGAGGGAGCTGCTCTTTGTTATCGCTCCATCTGTCTGGGAGGTGCGGACCTCCTCGGCCCACACGATCACCCCGAGATCTCGATGCACACTCACTCCCTGGCCGAGTACATGAAATGCATCGATCGCGATGACTGGCGGGGTGTGGGGGAATTGATGCTTTCTTCCGCCGAAAAGCTGGCCAAAATCGGCGCCGATTTTCTGATCTGTCCCGATAACACCATTCACCAGGGGCTGCCTTATATCGAATCCAAATTGCCACTGAAGTGGTTGCATATCGCGGAAGTGGTTGCCGCCCAGGCTGTTGGACGCCGCTTCCGGCGCCTCGGCTTAACCGGGACCCGGTATCTGGTCGAGAGCGAAGTGTATCCGGAGAAGCTCAAGGCACGCGGCCTGGAATACGTGCGTCCGAACCCGGACGAACGCGAAGAGATAAATCGCATCATCATGGACGAGCTGGTTTACGGCGTCTTCAAACCGGAAGCGGTAGCAACCTTTCAGCGGACTATGGAACGAATGAAAGAGGAGGGCTGCGACGCCGTCGTGCTCGGTTGCACCGAGATTCCGCTGATTATGAACGACTCAAATTCCCCCTTGCCTACGCTCGATTCAACGCGACTGCTAGCGCGGATGGCACTGCGCCGCGCGCTGCAGAGCCGGGCCGTGCCCGCGTAGCCCTGGGTAGTCTTTCTCCGCAACAAAACTGCGCTCGCGGGAACCATCAGGGCGTTGAAGAGGGTTTTGTTGGCGCACTGATTTGGTTCTGCCTCGGTGTGGTAGTGACTTCAATCCGGGTATTTTTCACGAACACAACGTTGCGGCCGTGCGCCAACCAAAGGTCGTAGAAAGCAAGTGCCGCGCCGTAAAGACCGATACCTGCCGCAACGTTCCGTGAACTGGCCACAATGCCGACCACCCGTCCCACGATCCCAAAACCGTTCGAGGCGACAGCGCTGTGCACTACCTGGCTTCCGTCGTCATCGAACGCTCGCCCCGCCAGGAAGGTCAGTACCAGAGGCAGAACGACACGGTTCTGTGGCTTTGGCGCTATCCCACCCTCGGAGTCGATTTGCAAATCTGCTGACTTGTCTGAATCGACTCCAGTCAGCGTGGCTTCCACCGGCTGGGAGAAGCCGCTGGGCAGCTTCAACTCGCGAAAGCGGAAACGGAGCTTTCCCTGGCGTCCGAAGGAACGAGCGGGTTTGGTTTGCGTGATCTCTCCGATAAGCAGGGAGCCCTGGGGAACAACCAAAGCGCGGTCGCCGTTGAAAACTGGTTCCGAGACTATCGCCTGGAAGGTTTCTCCTGGTTTTTTGTTCCCGGAGCTGATCGTCTCTTGCAAATATGCGCGTAATCGCCATTCCGTGTGCCCCGATTCTGCAGATTGGCTTGCTGGCGAAGCCGTTGGAGCGACAAGGGCGGGCGGAAGAGGGGGCACCAAATTCAGCGGTTGGGCCAAGACTACCGTCCACGCGGTTCCGGCTTCAATCCTTTCCGGGTGATAGGGCAGCTGAGTATAAACGAATTGAACTAGGCGGTCTCCTCGGCCAGGTGCGGTGAATTGTGCGGCCGCATCTTTTAGTCGTTGCTTTTCCTGGGCGATCTCCCTCGAGAGAAAAGAGCCTTTTTTCTGGCCAGGCGGAGGCGAGAGACGCAGAATCGGAACCCCATCCTTCGCACGATCGCTTGCGATCGCCTGGACGGTTCCGTCCGCGCGCACCAGTTCATCAAAACGCACCACCGGGACGTGAAATGGAGTGAAGTCTCCCCTGAGCCGTGCGTGGATCCTGCGGTTTCGGTTCGAATCGAGTTGTATGACAGAGCCGCGAAGAATAGCACCCGCCGGTATCGCGACCTCATTCTCGACATACACGGGGTAGAGCAGGCGCCCCTCCAACGGTTCGCCAGTCTTCATAGGAACGTGCCGGAATAGCTGAATCGATAGCGGGGTCGCAGCGGGCACCTGAATGGATGCTTGTTGACCGTGCGAGGAAGCGCAGAGTAAGGCCAGCAAGAGGGCGCTTGGCCACTGCTTCCGGTTGCGATTCCCCAGGGCATTCATTGTGCTCTTCCCTTGGCTATATTGCGCTCTTCCCTTGGCAATATGGATCCGCAGGTCGGTGAGCCGTGATTTAGAATGAAGTTTTCCTCTGACCAACATGTAAAATCTGGATTTTTATTGCTTCAGGCTTGAAGCAGTCTAGATCTTAAACCGTTAAGATGTCTTCGTGAGGCAACTATGCGAAACAAAAAGCTTCCCGTTCCGACACCGGCGGAGATGCGACTTCTACAGATTCTATGGGATCTCAAAGAAGGAACCGTCGAAGATGTGGTGAACGCGCATCCGGAAAAGGAGCGACCCCACTACAAGACCACGCAGACGTTGCTGCGGATCATGGAGAGTAAGGGTTTTATCGCTCATGAATCTCGGGGCAGGGTGTTTGTGTTTAAGCCACTGGCCTCTCGAAAGGCCATCGACCAACTGTCAGTGCAAGCCTTGGTATCGCGGAACTTCCACGGATCTGCTGCCGGGCTGCTCATCAACTTGCTGGAGTCCAGCGCAATCAAAAAGAAAGAGTTGGATGAACTCGAGTCGTACATTCGAGAGTATCGTAAAAAGTACGAGCTGGGCGATAGCGAGTAAACCGGGGACGCCATGAATCCAGACCTCCTGCTAAGTGTTGTGACCGCGCTTGCGAGCTTTCTGCTGAAAACCACCATTGCCTTCGGGGTGTGCCTCGCCTTGAGTTGGCTGGTCGATTCGCCGGGCCGGAGATTTGTGGTGTGGTCGAGTTTTCTTTATGCGACGGCAGCCTATTGGCTGTGGCTGGCAAGCAGTGTTTGGGCGAGTGGGCACCCAACTGGACTTACTTCCCCCGCCGCGGTTGAAACAACAAGTTCGAGCGTTGGCGCCCTGCAGATCCCAGGCTCATGGGTGTTCCCTCTGGGGGCCGCTCTGCGTTTGATGGGGATTGCTTACCTGTTGGTCTTGATCTACATGCTCGCTGTGCATCTCAAGAGGCATCGGCAGCTTAAGTGGATTCTGGGTTTCACCAGTCAACCGCCGGCTGAGATCGCGGAGGCCTTTCGGCCCCTGGCGGACAGACTTCACGTGGGGCGGTCAAGATTGGTGGTATTGTCTGGAGCGACTTCGCCGGCAACGTTTGGCTGGATTAGGCCGACCATCGTGCTGCCAGATGTTTGCCTGGAACAGGATCGCTCCGAGCTTGAAGACATTTTGCGTCATGAACTACATCACATTCGTCGCTGGGATTTTGTCTGGAACGGGCTTGCTGTCGCATGCCGTGCCCTGGTCTTCTTTCATCCGGCGGCGTGGTATGCCGTTCGAAGAATGCAGTTCGACCGTGAGCTGGCGTGCGATCTTGCGGCAGTCTCCGACTCTCCCCAGGGGAAAGCCAAGTATGCGGAGTGTCTCATCCACTTTGCCCGATTGAATGCAACCCATGACTCGAGGAATTGGGGAATAGATTTCGCCGCATCGTCTGAACATTTGAAGGCTCGCGTTCGTTCCATCCTGGCTGAATCTACAAGGCCGGCGGCGTGGTTGGCTTGGTCCCGCGTTGCGTGTGGACTGGCTTTGCTTGCTGGTTTCCTCGTCATCGAACCGTCGCTGGGGGTTCTGCTTTCCTATGCGCGGCAGCAGATATCGCAACCGCTGACACAAGAGATGAACGCCACCCCAACAAAGGTGACGGCCAAGGCGAAAGGGATGAGGAAGGGCCGGTTGTCGGCGGCTTCCATCGCCACCGGCCTGAATATGGAAAATCAGACGGAAGCTGCTCAGGCCAGCGATTTTTCGACACTCCGCACGGCCGAAAGTTCTGCCTCCCCGCAAACCGGTCCGCAACTCCTCCATCGCGGCTCCTCGGCTCCTAGCAAAGGAGCAAAACAGCAGACCGTGCTTTTGACGGACTCCGATGCATCCGGGCAAGTTAGCAAGTCCGGAAATCGCGATTCTAAGCAGGCTCTACAGCAATCAGCCACCGCAGCCGCGGGCCTCTACAAGCAACTGTCTGGTTTGGATCGCCGTTAGTCTGCACGCTCGCGCAATCCTTTTCGCTAGCGAATCAAGATGAAGAAGGTGCTCACAGCGGCGATCCCAATGGCTATCAGGGCTGCAGCTATGTAGAGCAGGTACGAAGCCGGAAGATCTTCATCATCTTCCTCCATCGTGATGTCCCCAATTCGCTTCTTACTGTGTTAACCGTTTTCGATCAAAGGTTCGCAAGTAAAGTCTTAATGACTTAAGACTGCGGTGTCAAGTAGAATCTTAATGACTTAAGACTTCGGCCCAGCCGGTCGGAATGCATCATTGAGTTTGAGGAAGCTATCTGCGGGCGCAGTTCGGAGCTCGAGATGGAATGTCCTGGTCGGCCAATTGTTCGCCATCACGTTACAGTAAGGCTAGAGCTGGTTATTGGATGCGTCCGTCTAAGGCTTTCCAAATCTGCGACTGCATAAGGCTCGCGAAAGCCCCCGCGCTCCTTTCTCTACTGCTGGTTTTGTCTTTCGTGCACACAAGTTCACATGCTCAGCTGCGGCAGGCCCTCTCAGCCGAGCAGATGGTTAATCAGATGTTGCAGGCTGAGAATGCTGCAAGGGAAATGCGTCAACACTTCCTCTATAGAAGGGAAGAGAGATCGCTCCGAACAAAGGGCCGTCTTTGGAACGAGGTAGTGGTCGAGACGACGGACGGCCGAATGCATCGGCTCCTCACTGTGGATGGCAAGCCGTTATCCGCCAGCGAAGCAAAGGCAGAAGACAGCCGCATCATTTATTTGGGAAATCACCCGGCCGATTTTCGGCGAGAAGCCCAGGCACGCAGAGATGACGAGTTGCGCTTGTCAAACTTGCTGAAAGAAGTTCCACGACTCTTTCTGCTCAAGATCGACGGTTCGGATGGCGATTGCACCCGCGTTTCCTTTGCGCCTAATCCACAGTTTCAGGAGAACAGTTATCAGGATCGGGTGGTTCATGCCATGTCTGGGGTGTTACTCATTCACGCCGCCGACATGCGTTTATGCGCGATCGACGCACACATGGATCATGCAGTGGAGTTCGGTTTTGGTTTCCTCGGTAAGGTAAGTGACCAGAGTCACTTCTCCGTTGTCCGTCAGCAGGTCTCTCCCGGTGAATGGAAAACAGCGAAAATCAACGTACACGTAGACGGAACCCTTCTACTCTTGAAGAGCGTTTCAAGGAATGAGGATTCTTCGCACTACGGTTTTAAGCCGATTCCCCATGATCTGACAGTGGCGCAGGCGGCAGCCATGGTTCGGTCCACTAACTTTTGAGATGCAAACCGATGCCTTTCGAAGGGGCTAAAGAGTCTGCGTTTTAACTCCAGAATTTGGGAAGCCCGAAGGGCGCACCGCAGATCCCTCGGCTTCGCTCGGGATGACAATTTTGTTTGGGAACGCCAAGTATAGTTTCCGAGATGAATTGTCATCCCGACCGGAGCGTAGCGTAGCGGAGGGATCTGCGGTGCGCCCTTCGGGCTTCCCAAATTCTGGAGTTAAAATGCAGACTCTCTAAAAGCCCGCACCCTTCACTACTCAGTGGGCTAAGAGTTGGCCCTAACCGGCGTGAACTCAAGCTCCAGGCCCTGATCCTGGGGCAGGATGGTGATGGTTACCCTGGCCAGCGATTCGACGATCCAGTCGGCCGCTGCAAGTTGGTTGACGGTATGGGAAAAGGTTGTGGCCAACACCTTGCACCCGGCAGCGTGCCCGGCTTTCGCTCCTGAGGTCGAATCCTCGATCACGATGCAATCCTCCGGCGCCAGGCCGAGAAGTTTCGCCCCTTTGAGGTATGGCTCCGGATGAGGCTTGCCGTTTGCCACCATGTCGGCGGTGATAATGTGCCGGGGCACCGGTATGCCGGCAAAGGCAAGACGGCTCCTCGCCAGCCGTTCGGTGGCTGAGGTCACAATGGTCCAAAACTTCTGCGGCACCGATTGAAGAATCGATGCGACGCCCTCCAGCACCTCGAGTCCGTCCTTGTCTTCTATCTCGAGGTCTTCGATTACTTTGAGTTCCGCCGTATGGTCGGCATCCGGCTTCAGCTTGCGGACGGTTTCAATGGCTCGCATTCCATGCGCCGTCTTGATCGTCTCCCGCACGTCGAGCCCGTGGCTCTCAGCCCAGGTTTGCCAACTTCGCTCGACCGATCCCAGCGAGCTGATCAGCACCCCATCCATATCAAACAGCAGGCCCTTGGTTCTTACTTTCATGCCGCATCTCCCATCGCAAATTTTCTTCCTGCCTCAAGCAGAGCCTGAACCGATTCCACGGAGCCGCTCTCTGCGTAAATGCGCAACAGCGGCTCGGTGCCTGAGGCACGCAAAAGCAGCCAGCTCTCCGCCGGAGCGGGAGCGGTTCTGGTACTGGTCCTGGTATCGGGATTCTGCAGATAGAACTTCATTCCGTCGAGTGTTTCCAGGCGTAGGACCCGCATGCCTGCAAACTCGTTTACGCCCGCTGCTGCGCGGCGTATGGCTGACTGCTTGATCTGCTCAGGTATGTGCAGGTCGAGTCTCCCGTAATGGTGTTCGCCATATTCTTGCTGCAGCGCAGCGACCAGCGAGCCCAGAGTGCGGCCTTCCTCGGCCATGATGTTGGCCAGAAGAAGTGCATTGAGCAGGCCATCGCGTTCCGGCAGGTGCCTGCCTATGCCAATGCTGCCCGATTCCTCGCCGCCGATAAGGATGTCTTTGTCCAGCATCAGCTCGCACACATGTTTGAAACCGATACCGTGCTCGTACAGCTTGCGATGGTAACGCGCCGCAATCCGGTCCAGCATCTTGGTGGTGTTGAAGGCCCGCGCCACATCCCCCGGCCACTGCTTGCGCTTGAGCAACCACTCCAGCAAGAGGCAGTAGATTTTGTTGGCGTCGACGAAACGTCCCTCCTCGTCCACCGCGCCGATGCGATCCGCGTCGCCGTCCGTGGCAAAGCCGGCCTGGCAGTGGTGTTCCAGCACCGCTATCTCGAGTGCGCGAATGTGAGGCGGAATCGGCTCCGGCTGAATGCCGGGAAACAGCGGGTTCAACTCTGCACGAATCTCGACGTGATCGATGCCCATCGCTGAGAAGATTCCCGCCAGCACACCTCGCCCTGCGCCATACATGCAGTCGATGGCGTATTTCTGTTTCGCTGCAGCAATCCGCTTCAGGTCGGCGAAAACGGAGATTGCATCCACATAAGGGCTGAGGAAATCAACTTCCGTAATGGCGCCGCTAGAGGTTGCCACGGGCAATGCCTGGCCTAGATTGCCCTCGATGGCTGCCATGATGGCCGGGCTACCCGAACCACCGTAGCTGGCTTTGTACTTCACCCCATTCCAGTTGTAGGGATTGTGGCTGGAGGTGATCATGACCCCGCCCGCCGCGCCAAGATGCTTGACCGCGTAGGAAAGTGCGGGCGTGGGAGTAATGCGATCGGCAAGGCGCACCGGGATTCCGGCTGCGGCGGCTACTTCGGCGACGATTTGCGCGAAACGCTGGGAGAGAAACCTGGTGTCGTATCCCACGCAGATGCCGCGAGAAGCATCCTTCTGTTCGCGGACGTAGCGCACAATTGCGCCCGCCGCCAGGCGCACGTTTGCTTCGGTAAAGTCGTCGGCGAGGATCCCCCGCCAGCCGTCTGTCCCGAATTTGATGGGCTTTTCCAGAGTCAAATCAATTCGTCGTGTTTTCCGCTGAGCTCGCTGACGACGCGCCGTACGTCTTGCGAACGCTCCCGCGTGGTGATCAGAATGGCGTCTTCAGTTTCCACGACTACCAGGTCATCGACGCCGACGAGCGCGACAAATTTTTCCGGACTGTAGACATAATTGTTTCGCGCATCGATCCCCACCATGCCCCTGGCTTCGGTGACGTTGCCATCCTTGGCATTGCCTTGGGCCAATTGGTGTTCGTAGAGGGAATCCCAGGAACCCAGGTCGTTCCAGCCGAAGTCGGCCGGCAGGCAGTAGATATTCGAGTGGTGTTCCCCCTTGGCCGAGCGGGGCTCGAGCACAGCGTAGTCGATGCTGATGTTCTCGCAGGAGGGATAGAGCTCGCGAAAAACCTGTTCGAAGCGTGGCGTTCCGTAAGCGTCGGCAATCTTTTGCAGGTAGGGCGTGGTTTCAGAAAGATGCTCGCGGATAGCGTTGGCCAGGGTGCGCGCGGTCCACAGGAAGATGCCGCTATTCCAGTAGTATCTGCCGGCGCGCATGAACTCCTCCGCCCGCTCCCGGTTGGGCTTCTCGGTAAACCTGCGGACACGCTTGACGCCGCCTGGCAGTATCTCCCCGGTCTCGATGTAGCCGTACCCGGTTTCCGGCCGCACCGGGTTGACACCCAATACCACGATGTTTTCACCGGCCGCCGCCAGCTCGATACCTTGTTCGATGGTGGCCCGATACTTCTCTTCATCGGCGATCACGTGGTCGGCGGGAAAGATGCCCAACACCGCGTCGGGAGCGGTGCGCTCGATGAGGAAAGCCGCGAGGCCGGCCGCGGGGGCAGTGTTGCGCGCCGCGGGCTCACAGATGATCTGCTCTCCCAGCATGGTTTGCAATTGCTCGGAAATGGCCTTGGAAAGCAGGTCGTTGGTAATGACCCAAAGCTCGTTCGACGCGGCCAAAGTGCCCAGACGGTCCACCGTGCTTTGGATCATGGTGCGCGTGCCATCCAGCACCAGAAGCTGCTTCGCCCGCCAACGACGGCTTCTGGGCCAGAACCGTGTTCCGCTTCCACCGGCCAGGATAATGGGCCGAAATTCGACTTTAGGTTTCATGGGCTCCTAAGAAAGGCCGGCAAAGAAGTTTTTCATTCTGACCACGCCTTCGTCCACGTCACTGTGCGAGACCGCGTAGGACAAGCGGATGTGCTCCTGAGTGCCAAACGCCTCACCGGGCACCGCAACCACATGCGCCTCGTGCAGTAAGCGCGATGCGAGTTCGGTAGTGCTCTTTACCCCGGATTTGCCCAGGAACGCCGACACGTTTGGGTAGACATAAAACGCGCCGTCCGGCTTGGTACAGGAGATGCCCGGAATGGCCGTCAATCCTTTGAGGATGCGGTCGCGCAATTTGAGGTAATCCGCTCGCATTTCAACTACGCATTCCTGCGAACCGTTCAGCGCCGCGATCGCTGCCTTTTGCACGATCGCCGCGGTTGAGGACGTGGACTGGCTCTGCAGCTTGCTCATGGCGGCGATGATGGCCTTAGGGCCAAGCGCGAAACCGGCACGCCAGCCGGTCATGGCGTAGGTCTTCGAGAGGGAACCGAGCACGATCACGTGTTCCTTGGCCTCGACAAAAGAACCGCCGGAGACGGGAGCGCCGGCATATTTCAGGTAGACGTAGCACTCATCCAGCAGGAGGAAGATTCCCCGCGCATGGGCCAGCTTCACGATGCGCTCCAGGTCGGCTGGGGAGACGACAGAGCCGGCTGGGTTCGAAGGCGTATTCAAAATAATGACTTTGGTGCGCGGTGTAATCGCTCGCTCGATGGCATCGGCCGTGATGCGAAAATTGTCCGCTTCCTCCGTGGGGAGAAAAACGACCTTGCCGCCGGCGTATTGAATGATGTCTTTGAACGAAACCCAGTACGGGACGGGCAGTATGACCTCGTCGCCGTGGTCCACCAGCACCTGGATGGCGTTGAAGAGCGCCAGCTTGCCGCCGGTGGTGAAGACGGTCTCATCCGGGGCGTAGTCGGAGCCAAAGTCGCAGGCGTGCCGTTGTACGATCGCCTTTCTGAGCTCCGGGATGCCGGCGACGACGGTATAGCGAGTGAAGTTGGCTTCGATGGCCGCGATGGCGGCGTCTTTGATGTGTCGCGGGGTGGCAAAATGGGGCTCCCCGGCGCCGAAATCGACCAGCTGGGCACCCTGGGCGCGCAGCCTGGCAGCCTCGGCGGTGACCGCCATGGTGGCGGAGACCTCAATGCGGCCGATACGGTCGGCGAAAATCTTCGTAGCAATGGGCGCGGTCATCCCTACTATCTTGGCAGAACCCTGCCCCTTCAAGGAAGCGCCAAACGTGGGATTCACCTGTGGAGGTTCCGCAGGAGCGACTGAAGGTAGCCCGGGACTGCGTCCTCATAAGCTCTAACTTACTTGAGGATGTTGTTCGTCAAAATTCCCACAAAAACCGTCATCCTGAGCGAAGCGCCTCACAGATTTATCGCGTGACACAGCTTTGTGGCGGAGTCGAAGGACCCCGGCGGTGCTTATCTTACCCATGCTGCTCGGAGCTTTTCGACCACCGAAAGCCGCACCGGGCGGACCCGCCACGGTCTTTCCCTAGGGCCGAGAACCAAGAACTTTCTCGCATCTTGCCATCTCCCGCCACTACATCTACATCCTCGGCAGCCATACAGGCACGCTTTACATCAGCGTAACCAGAACTGCGCACCGCAGCAGATCCTGTCTCGGGCTTCGGTGGTTGAAAAGCTCCGAGCAGCGTGGGTAAGATAAGCACCGCCGGGGTCCTTCGGCTCCGCGCCACAAAGCTGTGTCACGCGATAAATCTGTGAGGCGCTTCGCTCAGGATGACGGTTTTGTGGGAATTTCGGCGAACAACACCCTCAAGTAAGTTAGAGCTTATGAGGACGCAGTCCTAGGCTACTCTCAGCCGTCCCCGCAGGACTCTTCCATCTGCGACAATCGCAAGTCCCCGGCTTCCCGAGCGACGACAGATCTAGCGCGCAAGCTGCCGCAAAATTTGTTCGGCGGCGAGCAGGTCTTCCTCGGTATCGACACCGATGGTATCGAAGGGAGTATGCACCACGTGGATACTGATCCCTTCCTCGAGCAGTCGTAATTGCTCTAACCGCTCGGCCGATTCCAGCGGGCTTGGCGGCAACTCCGCGAAACGGCGCAGGGTCGCCTTGCGGTAGGCATAAATTCCGATGTGTTTACGCGGGGTCAGCGGAGTGCCCCGCTGGTAGGGAATTGTGGCGCGCGAGAAGTAGAGCGCTCGGCCATCGTTGGCCGTGACCACTTTCACTGCGTTGGGATCGTTGACCTGCTCCGGCGTACAAGGGGTCGAAAGCGTCGTGACCTCGGCATCGGTGCGGGAGAAAGGGCGGAGCAGGGCATCGATGTGTTCCGGACGAAGCAAGGGCTCGTCTCCCTGGATGTTGACGTAAATGTCGGCATCGACCAACGTCGCGACCGCCTGCACACGGTCGGTACCACTGGCCAGCGCGGCAGAAGTCATGATGCTGGGCCAGCCCTGCGAATCAGCGTAGGCAACTACCTCGGTCGAGTCGGTGGCGATCAGCACCTGATCGAGTTGCGGGCACGCCAGCGCCGCGCGATAGACCCATCCAACCATCGGGACGCCGGCAATGGGCCGCAGCACCTTCCCCGGCAAGCGGGAAGAGGCAAGGCGAGCCGGGATGACTGCCACGATCCTCAGGGGTTGTTCGAGTGGAGGCGCCATGAAAGCTTGATGCTAATCTAATCAGCAATTTGCCTGCTACAAGAGCGAGAAGGGGACTCTCCGATGGCACTCATTGATAACGCCAGGCCTGATTATGGCGTCGACGCGCCCAATGTCTTGCGCAATCTGTTTCTCATTGGCATCGCTTGCCTCCTGTCAGGAATCCTCATACCTCGCCATATCCACATGGCCAGGTCGATTTCCTGCCCCGGCCAATGTTCCTGGTAACCGGCACACTGCTGGTCCTGGAGGGCCTGCTCTTCCTCTTGTATGTGAGATTCGGAAAATTCCGTCATCGGGACCAGATGCTTGCGTTGCACCAGTGGCGCGGTGACGAACAAGTGCTGGATGTGGGTTGTGGACGGGGCCTACTCCTGGCCGGAGCCGCCAAACGGCTTGCCGGGCTCAATGGCGCTGGGAAGGTCACCGGCATCGATATCTGGTCCAACATAGACATGGGCGGCAACTCGGAAGCCGCCACCCGGCACAATCTGGAGCTGGAGGGTATCAGCGACCGCTGCACCTTAGTGGAAGGCCCTGCCCAGGAGATGACATTTCCCGACGGAGCCTTCGACGTCATCCTGTCGAATCTTTGTCTGCACAACATCTACGACCGCAACCTGCGACGTCAGGCGGTGCAGCAGATCGTTCGGGTGCTCAAGCCGGGTGGAGTTGCCATCGTCTCGGACTACAAACTCACTGGCGAATATGCTGAGCAGCTGCGGCAGGCCGATCTGCTGGTGCAAAGGCGTTGGGGTAATCCCCTTTACACCTTTCCACCCTTGCGTATCGTCGTTGCCCGCAAACCTCAGCTATCCTTGCGGTAGAGGAGTTCGCGCATGGCTCGCCTTCTGGCCTCGATTCGCTTCGGGGTCCAGGCGTTCCTTGGGCAAGGCATCCGTCTCTTCGGGTTCACTACAGGATGGACAACGGTTGGCGAAACCGGGTTTGTCCGGCTTCAGCTCGAATTCTTCTGAGCAGATGGCGCAGGTTTTGACCGGGAAAGGCATAGCTCCTCCATTGTAATGGATGCTCTGCAACTGTTGTAGAATCAACATAAGGCGGCGTAGCTCAGATGGTTAGAGCGACGGACTCATAACCCGTAGGTCGATGGTTCGATTCCATTCGCCGCCACCAACCCATTGACCGTCCCCTATCTGGTTCCGGGCTGCGTCTAACCCAGTAGTATTATTTGTTTTAACCATCCTTATGGTCCAAAGTGGTGCTATGTCTCGAACCTTCAAGCGTGCCGTATTTGGTGTCTCCATCCTGTTGGTAGCGTTAGTGTTTCTCGGTGGACTGGGCCCGAGCCGTGTGCGCGCGGATTCGGAGTCCGACGGAGCCTACCCGGAGATGGAGGTCTACAGCGAGGTTCTGAAGAAGGTTCAGACCGACTACGTGTCAGATCCCAACATGACCAAGGTCACGGTAGGTGCTCTCCACGGCCTGCTCGAGTCGCTGGATCCTGACTCCAGCTATCTGACGCCCGAAGAGTACAACGCCTATAAGCAGCACAGCAACGAAGGTGTTGCGCAGGTCGGCCTGAATATTTCCAAGCGGTACGGCTACGCCACCGTGGTCTCCGTCGAGCCCGGAAGCCCGGCGGAAAAAGAACAGATCGAAGACGGCGACATCGTCGAGGCAATCGAGGGACATTCGACCCGCGAGATGTCCCTGGTAATGATTCGGTTGTTGCTCGAGGGCAAGCCGGGAACCAACGTGACCTTTTCCCTGGTGCGCCCGCGCAAAGCTGAACCGGACAAGATTACCCTGACCCGCACCGTATCGCCGGCTCCTCCACTGGGGGAAACCGCAGTATGAGAGCAGCAGCATCCTGTATCTCAAGCCGGTCGTGTTGAATAAAGAGCGGGTAAACGAGATTGCCAGCCGGTTGAAGGCGATGCAGAAGAACGGCAACAAGAAGGTTTTGTTGGACCTGCGCGATGTTGCGGAGGGGGATGAGGAGCAGGGCGTTCGCCTGGCCAACTTCTTCCTGGAATCGGGCACCATTGCCACCCTCTCCGGGCAGAAGTATACCTACGAAGCCTTTAATGCAGACTCCTCCAAGTACATTACCGGCGCGCCTTTAGTGGTCCTGGTAAACCATGGCACCTCCGGTCCGGGTGAGATTGTCGCCGCGGCGGTTCTCGAGAACAAGCGGGCCGACGTAGTGGGTGACCGCACCTTCGGGGAAGGTTCGGTGCAAAAGACCATGGAGCTTCCTGATGGGGCTGCGTTGATTCTTTCCGTGGCTAAATATGCTTCGCCTTTGGGGAAGAAGATTCAGGATGAAGCAGTCACCCCGAATATCGTGGTCGCTGCCACTCCGGAAAATGACGACCAGAACGGCGCCGTGAAGACGCCCAAGCCGGATGACCAACTAACCAAGGCGCTCGATGTCCTGAAACAGAAAAGCGCCTGATTAAGCAGCTATGCGACGCGTGCCTCAGATTGATTGGGCAAGCTCCATCTCCGGGTACTGCGGGCTTTCGTCCGCCAGGTCATTCCGTGTTGGCGCCCATGAAGCTGGCAGGCAGTATTGCGTTCCTTGCCCTGCTGGCTCTGGCCATCATCGCCGGATCGTTGACCGGCCTGATGCTGGTGTACTCAGTAGACCTGCCGCAGATTGCGGACCTGGAACGCTACCGCCCTATCACCTCAACCGACCTGCTCGACGTGCATGGTCGCGTCTTCGGCTCCTTTGCCCTGGAGCGGCGCATCGTCGTTCCCTATGAAGCAATTCCGACGGTGCTGCGCCAGGCGGTGATTTCGATTGAGGATAAGAATTTCGAAAGTCACTGGGGGGTTAACGTGTTTCGCGTGCTCGGCGCCGCCTATCACGATCTGACCTCCACTGGGCGCACCCAGGGCGCATCTACCCTGACCATGCAACTGGCGCGCAATCTTTTTCTTTCCAGCCAGCAAACGTTCGGACGCAAGCTGCAGGAGGTTTTTCTCTCCATTCAAATAGAGCGCGCGTTCACCAAAGAGCAGATCTTTACGCTCTACGCCAACCAGATTTATCTGGGGCAGGGTGTCTATGGATTCGAGGCCGGATCGGAATACTACTTCAGCAAGCATGCCGAAGATCTGACACTCCCGGAAGCGGCCTTGCTGGCGGCGTTGCCCAAGGGGCCCGTGTCCTATTCCCCCCTGATTAATCCGGATCGCGCCTTTCGGCGCCGCAACATGGTTATCAACTCCATGCTGGAAGATGGAGTCATCACCAATGCGCAAGCCAACGCAGCCAAGGCGGCGCCCCTCGGTTTGCACATCGAGCCACCGTCCAACAGCGTCGCTCCCTGGTTTGTGGAAGACGTACGCCGCGAACTGGAACGGCAGTTTGGCAGCGAGCAGGTACATGAAGAAGGCCTGCGGGTTTACACCACGCTGGATCTGGATTTGCAGAGGACAGCCAATCGTGCGGTGCTCGACGGAGTCGCGGCGCTGGAACGCCGTCATGGATGGAAGGGCAACCTGCTCAATGTGGTCGCCGCCGGAGGGTCGCTCGACGACTTCCGTCATCCGGACTGGCGCCAGCCGACCGAGCCCGGGATCGTACGAGCACGCCCTGGTAACGAATGTTCTCCCGTACCAGGTGACCGCGCGCATCGGGCAGCAGCAATTGATCCTTGGCCCGGACGATTTTGCCTGGACCAAGCAGCGGGATGCGGAGAACTTCCTTCATCCCGGCGACATCATCTACGTTCGCATTGTGCCTTCTACCGATTCGAACCTGGTGTTGCATGCTGTGCTGGAGCAGGACTCCGGTATTCAGGGATCGCTGATGGCGGTGGACAATACATCCGGCGAAGTACTGGCCATGGTCGGCGGGCGGGATTTCAATCTTTCCCAGTTCAACCGCGCCACCCAGGCTGAGCGGCAAACGGGATCTTCCTTCAAGCCCTATGTCTACGCCACTGCGGTGGAGGAGGGAGCACGCCCGGAGGACCCAATTCGTCGATGCGCCGGTTACGTTTTCGACCGCGGTGGGTCCCTATACGCCACACAATTACGACGATACCTTTGAAGGGACGGTCTCGCTGGTACACGCCTTTGCTGATTCCCGTAACATCCCGGCGGTCAAGCTGGCCGAGCGCGTCGGCATACGTAAGGTGATCGAGACGGCACACCGGTTTGGCCTGAGTAGCACCATTCCGCCCTTCTTGCCTGTCGCGCTGGGCTCGGTGGAGGCTACGCTTCAGGAGCAGGTCGCAGCTTTCAGCAGCTTTCCCAACGACGGGGTTCGTGTCGGGCCGCACCTTATCCGCAAGGTAACTAACGCGGATGGGCTCACCTTGTCGGAGAACCCGGCGACTGTGTCTGAGTCCACCAGCCAGCAGACGGCACGCATCATGCTGACCTTTCTTAAGTCACCGATACAACCGGGTGGCACGGCTGCAGAGGCCGGCGCGCTGCATCACCCGCTGGGGGGCAAGACCGGCACCACCACCGATTTCAACGATGCATGGTTCATCGGCTTCTCCCCCTCCATCACTTGCGGGGTGTGGGTTGGCTACGACAACCGTCAATCGATCGGCGATAAAGAGAGCGGCGGCCACGCAGCGCTGCCGCTGTGGATCGATTTCATGAAGGTAGCCATAGCCGACCATCCCAACGAGCATTTTCCCGGAGACCTTCGCCAGCCGCCCGCAACAAACCTGGCCAGCAGCCACCCCGCAAGCCATCCTGCAGCGCATCCCGCGGCTACGCCTCAGTAAGCCGCAAAAACTGCAGATCCCTCCACTGCGCTACGCTCCGGTCGGGATGACAAAGAGAAGGGCGGTCACTTGCGGCAAAGTCTGTTATTCGGATCGGAAGATCCACCTCGCCCATCCGATTCTCTAGCTCTATATGGAGGAGTTGCTCTTCCCTTTGTCATCCCGACCGGAGCGTAGCGCAGTGGAGGGATCTGCAGTTCCGAGGACCCATCTTGGAAATGTTTTTCGACACAACTCAGCCGGCATTTCTCAACAGCCGCATCAAGTGCAGGTACCGTTTCGCCTGGGCAACATCCAGCATGATCTGCTCCTTCAGCGCCTCAGGAGAAGGCCACCGCCGTTCCTCACGAAGCCGGCGATGAAACAGAAGCCTCAAGGGCGTTTGCTCCTCAAGCGGAATCGGATGAAAGTTCAACAAGTGCGACTCGACGGCAAACGAATCGGCCCCAAACGTTGGCCGGTTGCCGACATTGGTCACGGCATCGAACCACTCCCCGCCTACACGCAACTGTGTGACATACACTCCGTTCGGCGGCAACAACTCCCGATAGGGCGCCAGGTTAATCGTAGGAACCGTCAGCGTAGAACCAATCCCGCGTCCATGAGCCGGCGTCGAATCGATGAAAAATCCGTGTCCCAGCAGTGCGCGGGCGGTACGAAGGTCGCCTCGCGATAACAACTCCCTGATCTTGCTGCTCGAACAGATCAATCCTCGTACCTGGCATGCGCCATGAACCACCACCTCGAAGCCAAGCGCTCGGCCCAGTTCGCTCAATTCGCCGAATTCCCCCTTCGGCACGGTAACCAAAGCGGAAATTAGGCCCCTCATGAACCTCGACCGCTTGCAGCGCATCATGAACGATCGCGGTGACGAATTCCGCGGCGCGCATGCGAGAGAGCTCTGCGGTGAACGGAAGCACCAGTACCGCGTCGACACCGGCCTCTTCCAGCAACTCGATCCGCGTCTCCAGCGGCGTGATCAGTTTGGGGCAGGTCTCAGGACGCAAAAAACGCAGCGGGTGCGGATCGAATGTAACCGCTACAGAACGCAGCGAACGTGCGGCGGCGCTTTGTCTGAGCCGGTCAAGAATAAACCGATGGCCGAGATGGACACCGTCGAAATTCCCAATGCTCACCACCGTGGGCCCCAGGCGCTGGGAGATATTGTCGAGCTTGCGAAAAACTTGCATGTCAGATCTCGAAGGGAATACGCAACCCGTCGTATGCGAGCTGGATGTGCTGGGGGAGTTCTTTGTTGGTTTCGGCGTGGGACAGATCGTGCGACATGTGGGTAAAAAACGCGCGCCGCGGTTGCATCCGGTTCACCAATGCGAGCGCCTGTTCGAGCGTGGCGTGGCTGGGATGCGGCCTCTTACGCAAGGCGTCGAGAATGACCACGTCGAGATTCTCGAGCAGCGAGAGGCTGCTTTCCGGGATATCGCTCATATCGGTCAGGTAGGCCGCGTTGCCAAAGCGGAATCCCGCGACTTCAATCTTGCCGTGGGTGAGTGGGACGCGGTGGAAGACCGCTCCCTTGATCTCGACTGATTGTCCCAGGCGAAGCATTTTCACCCGGGCGCGGGTCGGGTACCAGGCAGACGCGTCGAAGGTGTAGTCAAAAATGCGTTCGATCACATTGGCGGTCGGCATCATCGGCATAGAGCGGAAGTTTGTTCTCGTGCTTGAAAGCTCAGCGGCCTCAAATCATCCAGGCCGAGAATGTGGTCGGCATGAGAATGGGTATAGAGCACAGCGTCGACATGATCGATCCCTTCCCGCAGGGCCTGCGTTCGAAAGTCCGGCCCGGTGTCGATCAATACCCGGTGTCCGGCCCAGGTGACAGCGATCGACGGGCGGGTGCGGCGATCGCGCGGGTCAGGGGAGGTGCAGACCCGGCAGGTGCAGCCGAGCGTCGGCACCCCCATGGACGTGCCACTGCCAAGAATCGTGATCTCTGCTCGATGGATGAAACACGCTCCCAACAGCATGGTCAGTGCCGCAGAAGTGAAAATGCTCTAGTGTGGTCTCTTCGGTTGGGGCGCCCGCTGGGCGGCAGAACTGGCAATGGCATTCGTGATCTCAAGAAACGACATGCGCAGATCGAAGAGCGCATTCTGCAACAGCCGCTTCTCCTGCTCCGTTAGATTGCCCTTGGTCTTTTCATCCAGCACGCTGAGCATGTCAATGCTTTGCCGGGCGCCCAGGATGTCGATGCGCGGCTGCTCGTTAGGGGCGGTCCCTGCGCCCATCTGGACCGCCGCAGTCATGTAGAGCGACTGCACCAGGCGATCGAAGTTCATCACCGCCGGGGCCGGCTGGCCTGGATTCGCTTTCGACAACATCTCGTCCAAACGGCTCGCGGAGGCATGGTATTCCTTGCTCTGCTGCGCGGATTCCTGGGCCGTGGGCTCGGGGATCGTTTCCTCTCCGTCCGCCAACTCCGGTTCATCCAGGTCTACTTGCAAGGCCGGGGCGGGGGCGGCTGGCTGCGGGCTTGCGGCCTTCTGCTCTCGCTCAACCGCCGGTGGCGGGGGCTACTTTCAGCTGCCTTGCCTTCGCCTTCGCGCAGTTCGCCTTCGGCGGTGAACTTGCGGCGGTCGGTAACGGTGAATTGCGGTTCTTTCTCACGCATGTTTTTTTCCAATCGTCTTTTGTAACGCTGACTGGAACGGAATCACACAGGACTCTCGTCCGGCAGGCTGGGTTCGGTTCAGCTAGCTGGTTGGGCAGAGACCGAGCGATGACGGGCGGCGCGGCCAGCGCGATTGCCTCCCCTCCGTCATAGGAATCGTCTCCTTGCGTTCCACTACTTCGAGCCGGATAAACCCGAGCGCCAGCACTTGCGGCAGACCGGCGCTCGATAGCGATGCGGTACTGGTGATCCGTCCGACGGACTGGTCTATTACTGCGTAATCGAGGGGTAAGGTATCAGGCACGGCCCCGCTCAGCTCAAATTGCCGGAACTGCCGGTTGACTTTCCCTCGGGAACGGATCCTCTCCACGATTTCCTGCCCCAGGTAGCAACCCTTGTTGAAGTTGAGTGCGCGCGTCTGGGCCGTTTCCTGCGGCAGGTCGCGATCGTTCAGATCGACGCCGTACAAAGGCGTGGCCTCCAGCACACGCAAGAGCTTCCATTGCTTCCAGTCCGCAGGGATTGGCTCCGGCTGCCTGCAGAGTCTCCCAAACGGCAAGCACGTGCTCGGGGGCGAACCACAACTCATAACGCGGTACAGAGACGGGATGGGCCTCGATAATGGTGCAGGGGACTTCGCCGATCCTGGCGCTGGTCATGCTGGCGTTTTCCTGGCCATCTTTCGCAACGTGGGAGCTGAAGAGAAAGCCCAGAGTAGCCAGCACCTGGGGCGCACGCGGGCCGGCGAGGGACAAGCCTGTCCACTGCTGGCTAACGTCTGCCAGCTCCACATCGTCCATTACAACAAAGTGGTCAAGATGGCGCATCAGGCCAGGGACCTGGTCAATACCCGTATCGAGCAACAGGTCGCCGGCACGGCGGTAGACGTAGCAGTCGCCCTGAATCCGTCCCTGAACGCTGAGCAGAAAGCTGTAATTTCCTTGTCTTCGGGAAGCGATTGCACCGCGTTCGACACCATGCCGTTGAGCCAGCGCAGACGGTCGCTGCCGGTAACCAGAATTTTTCCCCGCCAGCCCAGATCGCTGACGCCGGCGGAGTGGAGAAGGGAATCCAACTCCCCGGCAGGCCATCAAATGCTTGAGGCGTGAATGCGCCGCAATGCGGAACCGGCGTAGCGCCCGGTCCAAGTGCGGCGCTTAGCGGGGTGGCGGCGTGGCGCGAAGTGACCGTCTGAATCGGGATGGTGCGTGGCAGAAAGCACAATAAAATTATAGCCTTGCAGCAGAGCAAGTGTGGACGGCTCCAGATGGCTCCAGGGCTCCGGGCCAACCCGGAAAAGGTCGAAGAATGAAGCTTATTGGCAGGAAGTCATGCGAATCAGTCACGGCGGCGCTCCTGCTGGCCTTTGCGTTGTATACCTTCGCCCAGGACACTCCACGCCCAGAAGGAAACCAAGATCACCCCGGAGCAAACCAAAGAGCTCTTCCAGTCGTTAAACCAGATTCTTTCCTTTGCCAGTGATGACACCCAATTACAGATCCGGCATGAGGTAAAGCGGCGGCTCATCACCCGGGAGCAAGTGGAAAAGTACATTCTGAAAAGTTTCACAAGGACAAGGACGCCAAGACGCATGCAGCGCGAGGAGATCGTGCTCAAGAAATTTGGCCTTCTCGACCGGGATTTTCAGTTGCAGCCCTTCCTGGTGAGCCTGTTGAAGGAACAGATTGCCGGCTATTACGACAACAAGACCAAGACCGTGAACCTGTTGGACTGGGTCTCGCCGGAAGAGCAGAAGCCGGTCATGGCCCATGAGTTGACGCATGCGCTGCAGGACCAGCATACGGATCTGGAGAAATGGGAGCCGGACGATCCGGATACGATTTCCAAAGACGTTAACGAAGACAATCGGCGCCTGGCCATCGACGAGCGGGATACAGCGCGCGACGCAGTGCTGGAAGGGCAGGCGATGGCGGTTTATCTGGACTACACCCTTAAGCCTGAGGGCAAGAGTCTGCTCACTTCGCCGGATGTGATGCGGCACCCCCAAGGACGACCTGACTCCTCCGGCAGTTCGCCGGTCATGGACCGGGCGCCTCTGTTGTTGCAGCAATCCTTGCTTTTCCCTTATCGCGACGGGCTGGGATTCGAGCAGAGGCTGTTGAAGGATAAGGGGCCGCAGTATGCCTTTGCCGGGGTCCTGGACCGGCCGCCCTCAACCAGCTACGAGATCATGAACCCCATCGCCTACGAACGACAGGCAACCGTGCCTCTGTTGCACATGCCTGACGTGCACCCGCTGCTGGACCCCGACTATCAGCCTTATGACATCGGTGTGATGGGCGAGCTCGATGTGCGCATTTTGACGGAGCTCTTCGGCGGTCCGGATTTGGCCGCGATCCTCACTCCGCAATGGAAAGGTGGTCTTACTACGCGGTGCAGAGCCGCAAGGCGGTCACGCCCGCGCAGCAGGCGGCTACCTCCTCGGTGGCGCTTCTTTATCTTTCCGCCTGGCGGAGTGAAGGCGCGGCCAGGGAATTTGCCAAGCTTTACGCGCGGGAGTTGGACAAAAAATATTCCGGTGTGGTGCGCGATCCCGCGGCGGAGTCATCTGCCGACGAGCAGATCTATAACAGCAGTGAAGGGCCGGTGCTGATCGTGCGCCAGGGCACCCAGGTGTTCGTGAGCGAAAGTTTTGATCTAGACATGGCGCGCAAACTGCAGTTCCTTTTCTTCGGAGCGCAGCAGGACGGGGAGACGCGAGAAGCAGCGCATGCCGCACCTCCGTCGAAGAACTCACCACGCACCTGACGCGACTGATGGCCAGTTGCGGCATGATGAAGGCCGCTTTGCGGCACTAGGTTTTCCTGAAGCGGTGCTGGCATTTAGCCCGTAGGAACCAGCAAGTCCGACGGCCTGGGCTGGGTTAGCCCAGGGGAGCACCGTTTTATCAACTGACAGGAGCATGCCTAGGGGCCTGAATGCCGTACCCTTCACGCTGACTGCAGGGTCGCAACCAATTCCTTTGTATCCCAGCGAGCCGAGCCGGTCCGGATTTAATGGTTCCACATGTACTCGACCTGGCTGAGCCGTCACTCTTCTGACAGGTATACTGAAGCGAATCGCAATTTATTCCCAGCGTTCGGAGCCGGTTTGCAGCAGGCGGAAATTGGAATCATCGGCGGGAAGCGGGCTCTATGCGATGCCCGGTCTCACCAATCCTCACCAGGTTGAGGTAACCACGCCGTTCGGCGATCCCTCGGACGTATTTGTCCTGGGCGAGCTGGAGGGACGGCAAGTGGCTTTTCTGGCCCGCCACGGCCGGGGCCATCGCATCTTGCCAACCGAACTGAATTTCCGCGCCAATATCTTCGCCATGAAAAAACTGGGCGTGGAACGGATCATCTCCATTTCCGCCGTGGGATCGCTCAAGCTGGAGCATAAGCCTACCGAGTTTGTTGTCCCCGACCAATTCATCGACCGCACCTCGCTGCGCAGCTCTACGTTTTTCGGTGAGGGAATCGTGGGCCACGTATCCTTTGGCGATCCAGTCTGTGCGACCGTCGCCAAAGCAATCCAACAGGGTGCGGAGAGCGCCGGGGTGGTGGCAAAATCTGGGCGGCGTCTATGTTTGCATGGAAGGTCCGCAATTCTCCACCCGCGCCGAATCGAATCTCTACCGCAGTTGGGGCGCCGACATCATCGGCATGACCAACCTGCAGGAGGCCAAGCTGGCCCGCGAAGCAGAGATCTGCTACGCGACCATGGCCATGGTCACTGACTACGATTGCTGGCACGAAGGGCATGACGCCGTTACCGTCGATCAGGTAGTTGCCGTCCTGCATCAGAATTCGGCCAATGCCGCCAAGGCCGTGCGAGCCGCGGTTGCGGCCATGCCCCGAGAGCGCACCTGCGCCTGCGCAACGGCGTTGCAGTTCGCCATCCTCACCAGCCCGGAAGCGATTCCCGGCGGCAACCCGCAACAAGTTGGATTTGCTGCTGGGCAAGTACATTTCCTGAACAGAAAGAAATCCATGTCCATTCTCGTCGTAGGCAGTGTTGCATTTGACAGCATCGAGACGCCGCAAGGGCGGCGCGACCGGTGCCTTGGCGGCGCGGCGACCTATTTCGCGCTGGCCGCAAGTTACTTCACCGACGTCCGCGTGATCGCGGTGGTCGGCGAAGACTTTCACCGCGGAACACGAGGCTGTGCTTACCCGTCGCGGAGTGGATACGCAGGGCCTGGAGCATACCGTCGGGCAAGAGCTTCCATTGGACCGGGTCCTACGTCAAAAACCTGAACGAGGCCCAGACCCTCAATACCGAGCTGAATGTCTTCGAGACCTTTTCCCCCAAGGTGCCGGCAGCCTACATGGATAGCGAGTTCCTGTTTCTCGCCAACATCGACCCGGTGCTGCAAAGCAAGTGTGCGCCAGCAAATGCCCAAGGTCCGCATGGTGTGCGGCGATACCATGAACTATTGGATCACCGGCCATCGCGAGAACCTGACCAAGGTGCTGACTGGCCTCGATGCGTTGCTGATCAATGATGGAGAGGCCAAGCTGCTGGCCGACGACAGTAACCTGGTTCTGGCCGCGCGCAAGATTCTCGCCATGGGTCCCAAGGCCCTGATCGTCAAGCATGGCGAATACGGGGCGACGGCGTTCTTCGGCGAGCATGCTTTCAAGGGGGCAGCCCCAGGCAAAGTGGCGCTGCCTTTTCGCGCGCCGGCGCTTTGCCGCTGGACAAGGTGGTGGATCCCACCGGTGCAGGCGATTCCTTTGCCGGCGGCTTCTTCGGATACCTCGCCTCGCAGCCGGAGGTCACGCTGCAGACCTTCAAGCACGCCATGTTCTACGGTGGCGTCATGGGCTCCTTTGCGGTGCAGCGCTTCGGTACGGAACAGATGCAATGGCTCACGCGAGAGGAGATCGATCAGCGCTTCGCTCTCTTCCGTGAGCTCTCTCATCTTGACTGAGGAGAGATCCGCGTCGGAGGCGATCCGGCGAGAAACCATCCTGGTGGCGTGGGCGGCTTTGGCTGCTCGCCCTGGTGGTCACTCGCTTATTGCGTGCGCCACGGCACGCTTCTGCTTTACGGCGATGCGGTGGCGCATCTGCACATTGCCCGGCGCGTCTTCGATTCCATCACCCCCGGTTTTCGCCAGCTGGGGTCCGTCTGGTTGCCGCTGCCCCACATCCTTCTTATGCCTTTTGTATGGAATATGGGATGGTGGCGAAGCGGTCTGGCCGGGGCATGCCTCTCCATACCCTGCTACGTATTGGGATGTGCGGGGATCTATCGCCTGGCGCGCATCTGGCTGTACATGCCCGCGGCGTTGGTGGTGGTGGCCTTCTACGGTCTGAATCCCGGGCTGCTGTATATGGCCACCACGGCCATGACCGAGCCCCTCTTTCTGGCCGAGATGATCTGGGCGTACTGTTGATCGTTCGAGTTTCAGCGTGCTGAGCGAGGAAAAGCCTCGGGCTGATCTTTGACTGCCGGGCTGGTACTGGTCTGCGCGATTTTCACCCGCTATGACGGATGGGTTTACGCCGCCGTTGCCTGGCTTTCGCCACCTGGCCGTTGCTTCGTCGGATCGCCGCAGCTGGAGAGGGCCAGTGGTCGGCGCGTGGGTGTTGTTTACCGCTCTGTTGGTTGCCGCTCCTTCCTTGTGGCTGGCCTACAACGCAAAGCAATTCGGGGATCCGCTGGACTTTATCCGTGGTCCCTACTCGGCCCGCGCCATTGAAGCCAAAACCACGCCGCCCGGTTCGTCGCCGCTCCCGGGCATGCACAACATGCATGTCGCGGCGCTCTATTTTCTCAAGGCTGCGCGAGCTGGGCGCGGCCCCGCTTTCGCTGGGGAAGGCTGCTGTGCTGGCTGAGCGCTGGGGCACACTGGCGGCGCTGTGGGCCTTTCGCCGCCGGCACATCTGGCCAGCACTGTTGCTGTGGCTGCCGCTGCCTTTCTATGCTTACTCCGTCGCTTATGGATCCGTTCCCATCTTCATTCCCATCTGGCGGCCTTTTTCCTGGTACAACACGCGCTATGGCATGGAACTGCTGCCCGCCTTCGCTCTGTTCACGGGTTGCCTGTTCCCGTGCTGCATCTCGCGCGCCTAAGCTGCGTCGTTACGCGGTGCTGGCGAGTTTACTGTTGGTGGTGGCCAATAGCGTGGTGCTATTGCGAGCCCGGCCTCTGGTTTTTCAGGAGGCGGTGGCCAACTCGCGCACCCGCATTGCGTTTGAGACCGCGCTGGCTAAGGCTTTAAACAACCTGCAAACCCAGGGAATGATTTTGATGCACGTCTCGAGCGATGTAGGTGCGGTACAGCAGGCCGGTATCCCGCTGCGCCGCACTGTGAACGAAGGCGATTTTCATGACCTGGCAGCGTGCGCTCGAAGATCCGGCGCGAGCCGTGTCCATGGCGGTCGCACTTGATGGAGATGAGGTCGCCCAGGCCGTTCAGCGTCATCCGCAAGGTATGCAGCTCGTGAATGTAGTCTGCTCCAGCGGCCAGCCCTGCGCCCGCATCTACCGGTCCCAGCTTGCCAGCCATTGAAGGCTTCAGCGTTGCGGAAAGCGTTCGATTTTGATCATGCGCTTCCAGAACCCAGGGCTTTAGTGTCTGCGTGAGAGACCCGGACTTAGTCCCGTAGGGACGTCTGAAAGTAGCCCAGGACGATCGTCCTGGATAATGACAAGCAAGGTGGACAGTCCCGCGAGGGACGGCTGACACTACGGCCCAGCTTCAGCTGTCCCTTTGCACTAGTCGATTGTTCCTTCAACCCGAGGACTACGTCCTGGGCTGCTTTCAGACGTCCCTACGGGCTCAGTGCAGGTTCTCACGCAACTCAAAGCCCTTGTCTTAAGGGGAGAGAACGCCGTCGCTCGACGCAAATCTCCAGCTCCCCTCTGCTAAAGCAGAGGGCTCCCACCCTTCTGGGTCGAACAATACTGGTTACACCAACCCGTAGCCGCGCGATGTTAGCATCACGCTCAAGCAAATGTTCTCGAGCGTATTGGAAATCTACGAACCGGTCCGGAGTCTCCACTTCATCGGCCAATTGCACATCTGTCATGACGCGGAGGACCAGTGATCCCGTTTGTGAAGGCGCATGCTTGCGGAAACGATTTTCTGGTAATCCAGGAAGAGCTCGCCGGCATTGAGGCCCGGGACGATCTGGCGCGAAGGCTCTGCCATCGTAACCAGGGCATCGGAGCCGACGGAATAGAGTTCCTGACCTGGGAAGGGGAGCGCCGCGGGGCAATCCGCCTGCATAATGCCGACGGCTCCATCGCGGAAATATCAGGTAACGGGACACGGTGTGGGCTGCCTGGATTGCCTACGAAACCAAGGCCGGCCCAGGCGACGAAATCGTCCTTGAAACCGACGCCGGACGGCGTATCTGCCGCATCGACGACCGCATCGGCCAGGTCTTTCACATCACCTCATCCATGGGAGTGCCGGAGATTGGTAGAAGCAATTTACCTCTTGCCGGTGGGGAACGGATCGAAGGCGCAGTGGTATCCACCGGAAACCCCCACTTTGTCATTTTCGTCGATCGGCCGAACTTCCACGGCTATCCGTGGGAGTCGATCGGAGAAGAGATCTGCGCCCACCCCTGTTTCCCCCATCAGACAAACGTGGAATTCGTGCGCATGATTAACCGTGATGAAATCGAGATACGCATCTATGAGCGCGGCGTTGGCCCCACTTCTTCTTCCGGAACCGGCACCTGTGCCACAGGCAGCGCGGCCATCGCTCTGCGCGGCGCTTCGCCGGTGTTGCGCGTGATCGCCCCAGGCGGTACACAGACTGTGGAATGGCAAGGGCCCGGCTCTGAGATTCTGTTGACCGGGCCGGCGGAGCTTATCTGTTTTGGGGAGACATGGTGAACCTGAGCATTCCCGCCGTTCGCCGGGGGACCAAAGTGACCGTACTCTCTCCGGCAAGCTACCCCCAGCCGGACAAGCTGGCGAAGGGAGTCGACGCCCTGAGCCGTCTCGGCTTCCTGCCCTGGGTGGGGCATCACGCGTTGAGCAAGGCGCACCACTACTTCGCCGGTACCACCCAAGCCAGGCTTGAGGACCTTCACGCCGCTTTCCTCGATCCTGCTGCCGGCGCAATATTTTGTAGCCGTGGAGGTTACGGTTGCAACTATCTGCTTGAGGGCCTCGACCTGGGGCTGGTGCGCGAGCACCCCAAGCCGCTGCTGGCCCATTCCGACATGACCTGCATGCAGACCTGGTTGTTGGACCAGCTGGGACTTATCTCCTTTCACGGGCCCATGGTTGCGGGCGATTTTTCCCAGCCCGAGGGAGTCGACGAAGCCAGTCTGCTGGCTGCGCTGGGCGGCGATCGCTGGTTCGTGGGGGAAACTTCGGGCCTGCGCGCATTGAGGCCTGGAAAGGCCAGTGGAGTCCTCTACGGAGGTTGCCTTACGTTGTTGGCGGCATCGCTGGGAACTCCTTATGCGCCGCAAACCGAGGGCAAGCTGCTCTTTTTAGAGGACCGCGATGTGAAGCCCTATCAACTGGATCGATTGCTGCGGCAAATGGTGCTGGCGGGAAAATTCGAAGGGGTCAGGGGAATCATTTTTGGGGAGATGCTCGACTGCGTAGCTCCGGGGCAGCATCCAGGTTTGTTGGACGAGGTCATCTTGCGCGTGTTGGACTGGTTCCAGGGTCCGATCGCCACCGGTCTCCGTTCCGGCCACGTGTCCCGGCGCAATGTGACCCTCGCCTTTGGCATTGAAGCGGAGTTGCATCTGGAGCGCGCACCGGTGCTGAGCTTTCTCGAGCGGGCGACAGAGAAATAATCCTATGGCAAAACACATTCATCTGATCGGAATCTGCGGCTCGGCGATGGCGTCGCTTGCCGGCATGTTGCAGTTGCGGGGGTATCGCATAACGGGCTCGGATGCGGCGGCGTATCCGCCCATGTCGGATCTGCTGAAAGAGCTGGGCATCGCGATCAGGGAGCCCTATGCCGAAGTCAATTTATCTCCTCAGCCTGACCTGGTGATTGTGGGCAACGCCATCTCCCGTGGGAATGTTGAACTCGAATATGTACTCGATCAACGGATACCGTTCCGATCCCTCGCCGAGACCATTCAGCATGAGTTTCTTCCTGGAAAGGAGTCGCTGGTGGTCGCCGGGACTCACGGGAAAACGACCACGACCAGCATGTTGGCCTGGATCTATGAAGTAGCTTCCCGGACCCGGCCGGAGGTCACGCCCTCTTTCCTGATCGGAGGCATCGCAGAAAACTTCGGCACCAGTTTTCACGTCCGCGAGGGCAAGCCCTTTATCCTTGAGGGCGACGAGTACGATACCGCCTTCTTCGATAAGGGGCCGAAGTTCATGCACTACTTTCCTGATGCCCTGATTCTGACCCACGTCGAATTCGATCATGCCGATATCTATGAGAACCTCGATGCGGTCAAGACCGCGTTCCGCCGGCTCGTCAATCTGGTCCCGCGCCGCGGCCGGGTGATTGCCTATGATGGCAGCGCCAATGTGGATGAATGTGTGGCCCGCGCATTCTGTTCCGTCGAGCGCTATGGGTTCAAATCCGGGTCGGCGTGGCAGCTACAGGATCTAACCCACAACAACCGCAACTCAAGTTGGAAGATCTTCCGCTCTGGTCAGGAATGGCTCGAGGTAACCCTGCCGTTAGCGGGAGAGCACAACGCGCTTAACGCCACGGCGGCTGCCGCCCTGGCTGGGGGGCAGGGAATTGACTCCGCCGCGATCGTCGAGGCCCTCGCCACCTTCCGCAGCGTGAAGCGCAGGCTCGAGGTGCGCGCCGTCACCGCCGGAGTCACGATCGTCGATGACTTCGCTCATCACCCTACTGCGATTCGCGAGACCTTGAAAGCTTTGCGCGCCGCCTATCCGGGGCAGAGACTCTGGGCCGTGCTCGAGCCGCGATCCAACACGCTGCGCAGGAATGTGTTCGAGCGTGAGCTGGTGGAGAGCCTCGCCCTGGCGGACGGGATTGTCGTAGCCGGAGTATTCAAGCAGGAGAGTATCGCCGAAGCGGAGAGAATGCATCCCGAAAAGGTGGTTGCCGCGCTGGTGCGCGCGGGTCACGATGCGACTTTCTTTCCAACGGCAGACGCCATTGTTGAGGGGCTTACGCCCCGGCTGAAGGCAGGGGATGTGGTGGCCATCCTTTCCAACGGCGGCTTTGACGGCATTTATGAGAAACTGCCCAGTACTCTTGAGAAGCGGTAATGTTCAGTTCGATCACTATGCTTGTGACGTATGTGGTTCTTGGCCTGCCCGCCGGAGCCGTTGGGATTCCCTGGGCCTTGTTGACCGGGGATATCGGTCCGCTTTACCGCTGGAGCATGTGGATCGTACGCACCGGGGTGAGGCTGGCGCGTATTCATGTTCAGGTCGTGGGTCGCGAGCTTATCCCTGAGCGGCCCTGTATTTTCATGGCCAACCACGTTTCCAATCTCGATCCGCCTATCCTTTTGCCTCTGCTTCCGTTTCGCACAGCCTTTTTCATCAAGCGGTCTCTGCTCAAGATTCCCGTCGTGGGGTTCGGCATGCGTCTGGCAGGCTTCATTCCGGTGGACCGCGATGGACGTTTGGAGTCGGCGCGGGACAGTGTTCAGGCAGCCAGCAAGGTTTTGGCATCCGGCGTGAACGTATCTACTTTTCCTGAGGGCACACGCTCGCGCACCGGCCGGTTATTGCCTTTCAAGAAGGGCGCCTTTTACCTGGCCATGGAGTCGGGAGCACCGGTCATTCCTGTCTCCATCTGGGGGTCGGAGCAAATGATGACGAAAGGCAGCCTGCGCATCAAGCCCGGCACGGCGCACCTGACCTTTCACCCCCCGCTTGACCCAGAGCAATTCGCAAACCGCGAGCAGCTTACCACCGCGGTGCGATCGGCCATCACCTCAGGCTTGCCGGAATGGATGTGGGGAGAGGCACCGGTTGATTAACTTCTTACAGAGCCGTGGCCAATCCAGAACCGCAGATCCTTCCGCTCCGCTTCGCTCCGGTCAGGATGACAAAGGAGACGGCCAGCTGCAACCATCTAAAGGCACGAGCGACTCTTCCCTTTGTCATCCTGACCGGAGCGAAGCGGAGCAGGATCTGCAGTTCCGCAGGCCCCGCTTGGAAATGTTTTTTATCCCGGCTTACTGCTTGATGATTGCGTTGTAACCATCGGAAAGCAGCTTCTGCTTCATCACCGACGCTTGCGTGCGGTCGGCAAAGGGGCCAACCTGAACGTGCAGCAGTTTGTCCTGCGGCTCATTGCGAACCACTACTCCATAGCCGCGTTGGCGCAGTGCAGACACCAACACCGCGGCATCCTCCGGCCGGGCCACAGCCGCAATCTGAACCATCGGCTGTCCCGCAGTGGAAGGCGGCGTATCGGTCGGGGGCAGATAGGCGATCGACTGCCGGCCGGGGGCCGGCTCATTGCTGACCGGCAACACCGGCTTGGCTGGAGCCTCTTCTGTAGCCGTCTCCTCTTTGACCTTCACGGTCGGAGCAGTCGCGGGAGCGGGAACCGCAGCCGGAGCGGACTCCGTTTTTTCACTCGCCTGTGTGTCCGCCTTCGGCTCCACCGGCAAAGAAGCCGCCTTCGGCACGGCCGCTACGGTCTCGTCTCCATCAATGCCGTCGCTTGCGGGCGGATTCATCACGGTGTTCGCTCGCGCGACCGATCCGGTTCCCCGGCCCGTGGAATATCCAAAACCAAAGAACACTCCACAGATCAACACCAGGCCAAAGAAAATACCTAACAACGAAGCCGTGCTGAGCGTGATCTCAGACGCTTTGCCTTCGATTTCCTCTTCATCCGAGTCGAATAGGGTCCTCATGCTATTTCTCCAGCTTATCTCCCATTTTATTAAACAATGTCATCATTTCAATCGGTAGTGGGAAAACGATGGTCGTATTTTTCTCCACGCCAATCTCCGTAAGCGTCTGTAGATACCGTAATTGCAGCGTCATGGGCTGCGTAGCGAGCAGGGCGGCGGCATCCACCAACCGTTGGGCAGCGCTGAATTCGCCCTCGGCGTGGATTACTTTGGCACGCTTCTCGCGTTCTGCTTCCGCCTGTTTGGCCATGGCGCGCAACATCGATTCAGGCAAATCCACCTGCTTTACTTCGACGCTGACTACCTTAACCCCCCACGGCGCAGTATGTTGGTCGATAATGCTCTGAATTCTTTGATTTAATGCTTCACGGTGGGAGAGAAGCTCGTCCAACTCCACCTCGCCCAGCACCGAGCGCAGGGTCGTCTGGGCAAATTGTGAGGTCTGATAGACGTAGTTCATCACCTCGATCACGGCTCGCGACGGGTCGATGACCTTCAACGTAATGACTGCGTTGACCTTGAGGGTAACGTTGTCGCGAGTAATGATGTCTTGCGGCGGGACTTCCAGCACTTCCTGGCGCAGGGAGACGCGCACCATCTGATCAAAAGGGCGAAAGATAAGGATGACCCCCGGCCCTTTGGGAGCGGACAGAATGCGTCCCAAACGGAAAACCACGCCGCGCTCATACTCTCTGAGAATCTTGACTGAATTAATCAGATAGATGGCAATAACTAAAATAAGAATCAGGCCCGGAATACCAATACCCATCATGGTGGGTACCTCGCTCTGCTTAAATTGTACAGGAGCGAGTCAGACCTATCACTTATGGAACCCGCTCCACTAATAGCGTCAGATCGCGCAGAGCGCGTACGCGAACCTTTTCGCCCGCCGCCGCCGGGGTAGCGGATTCGGCTTGCCACAGCTCACCATTCACCATTACCTGGCCGCTGGGGGTCAGAGGCTGGGTAACCACGGCGATTAGGCCAATCATTGCGTCCCCGCCCATGCGCGACTTATTTCGTCGCGCCCTTAAAGCGAGCCGCAGCAGAAAGACAGTGATCAGGCCAAAGGCCACGCCGGCGCTCAGGGCCGTCGCCAGATGGACTCTCAGCTCGGGAATAGGACCGTCCACCAGGGTCAGGGCGCCCACTACGAGCGAGACGATGCCGGCAGCAGCCAGAACCCCATGGCTGGCAAAGTGGGCCTCCAGGATCAACAACGCAAACGCGGCGACCAGCAGCATGACCGAGGTGTAGCGCACGGGCAGCAGGTTCAGTCCGAAGAGCGCAAGCAACACCATGATCGTTCCCAGGGCGCCTGGAATGATGGTGCCCGGAGTATTGAACTCCACGTAGATCAGTAATCCGCCGATCATCAGGACCAGGACCGCCAGGTTGGGGTCTGTCAGCCGGTCCAGAATCGCTTCGCGTAGGGTTGGATCCACGGGTATCAGCTGTGCGCCCCTGGTGTGCAACACCACCTTGGACCCGTCGAAGCGAGTCACGGTGCGTCCATCCACGGTGTTCAACAAGCTCGCATCATCGGGTGCAACCAGATCAATCAGGTGCAGTTGCAGCGCTTCCTGATCGCTGTACGACTTGGAGGAGCGGACAGCATCCTCAGCTGCCTGCACGTTGCGCCCCCGCCGCGCGACATAGGAGCGCAGAAACGCAGCCGTATCGTTCTCCAGCTTTTGCTTCATGATGTCGTCGAGCTTGGCTCCCCCCTCCACCACTGGATGAGCTGCTCCAGCATTGCTGCCCGGGGCCATCGCAGCCACATCGGCTGCTTCCAGCAGGAAAAATCCCGCCGAACCCGCCCTGCTTCCGGAGGGGGCAACATAAACAATGACCGGGACGGGTGACGCGATGATCTTGCTCACCATCTGGCGCATCGACTCCAGCAGTCCGCCAGGGGTATTGATTTCGATCAGGACGGCATCCGCATGCTGCGCAGCGGCCGCATCCAGCCCGCGAGCCATATAGTCGGCACTGATTGGTTGAACGGTGTCGTTGAGATGGATCAGGACCACGCGAGGCTGCTGCGCCTGACATGCAAGCGTCCAGCCGCAGGTCAGAATCAGCAAACTCAAAAGGCGGTTCATGGAACCGGTTGCCCCTTGCTTTCGATCTGTTGCTTGATTCCGCGCGCCACCGGATTTTGTGGTTCCAGCTTCAGCGCGCTGCTTACGTCTGCCGCAGCCGCGGGTTTCTGGTTAGCCTGCAGATCGATCCGGGCCAATACCAGGTAGGCGTTGATGTTGGGCTGCGTCTTGAGCGACTCGGTGGCTTGCGCACGCGCTTCCTTGGCGTCGCCCTCATGTTCTCTCACCAGGGCCAGCCCGGCATGGGCGTCGGAGTTATCACTCTGCGTTTCGAGCGCTGACTGAAACTCGCGCTCCGCTTCCAGGATCAGCCCCTGGTTGAAGAACCGCATGCCTGCTTCGGTAAGCGCGGCCGCGTGCTTCTGCGGCGGCATGGTTGCCATGCGCGCCTCATCCATCTGCTCCATCTCGAAGGCTGCCTGGCGGAAGGAGGCCTCGTTGAAGGTCCGTTTGATCCGTTCCAGGGGTGTGTTCTCTACTGCCGCAGTGCTTTCGAGCCCAGTGTTGACGCGATTGCTTACCGTAGCGGAAACCGGCGAAGGGTGAACCGGCTCGACACGCAGCGTCTCCTGGAAGGCAAGGGCTTCTGTATCCGAAGGGCGAAGCTTGATTGTTTGCCCAACCGCGCGCAAGGCCCCCGCAACGTCTTTCTTCTTGTTCAGTGCCAGTGCGAGGTTGAACTGGTAATCCGGATCGTTGGGATCGGCCGCCACCGCCTGTTGGAAAAAGGAGGTAGCATCCAGGCCCCGGCGGGCGGCCGCGACACCCTGGTTGTTGACTACTTCCGGAAGCGGTAACTGCTTGCTTACGAATGCGAACGCGTCCTCGGCCTTGATGTAGCTGCCGAGATAGAAATAAGCCAGGCCACGATCAAAGTCGGCTTCGCGCGCGTTGGGGTCATTGAGTGCCAGGCGTCCCAGGGTGTTAGCCGCCAGCTCGAATTGCTGGTTGGCAAAATAAGCCTTGCCCAGAGCGAACAGTGCCGGCGAGAAGCCGGGATCCAGCCGCACCGCCTCTTTCAGGTGACGGATTTGTTCTGCAGGATCGCTCTCTACCAATCCGCGGATGTAGTTCTCAAAGGCGTCCGTCCTTACCCCGGCGCCGGCAGCGACGAAGGTACTTCGAGCCACCGCGAGTTGCGGATCGATCTGTTTGGCCAATCCCCAGGCGAGACTATTCAGCACGTCGAGCAGATGGGTCATATCCGCTTCTTCCTGAAGTGGAGCAGACAGATGCAGTGCATCCACCGTCAGGATCTGCGCCTTGGCCTGGAAGCGGGAGCCGCTGATCGAAAACGACCCCACAATTACGTAGTTCGCATCCAGAGTCTGCGCCAGGCGAATCGCACTTGCGCGCGAAGGCTGAAACGTAGCGGGCAGTCCGAGGTGATCAAGTGCATACAGCCGATCGTCGCGGCTGATCGGCATAAAGCCGGCCGATACGAAACGCCGATTCAGAACTTCCGGGACCGCTTCGCTTATCCAATCCAGGTTCGGCTGGTCGGTCCGGTTCTCGAAGGGAAGCACCAGCAATAATCGCCCGGGCTTATCACCAGGGCTCTGCGCAAATATCCCGGTGGGGGACAAAAGAGCCAGTACTAGCAGCAGAATGCGGGTTGGATGCCGGGGGAGCACCCGATCAGTATAGTTCTCGGGGCTAAGGTTCAGGGGATTATCGTTCCGGACCCCTCCAGGGCTGCGACCTGGGGACGATTGAAGTGCAGGACGGCTGCCCACTCGCCTTGCCGCTCGTCGCGCCAGACAACTCGGCCATCCAGAATATGGGCGATCGCGGAAGGCTCCAGATCACGGTGAAAATCGAAAAAACGCGTATCCAGGGCCTCGTTGCGCGAACCCAGGTCGAGCCATAAATGGGGAGGGTCGTACTTGGTCGAAAAGGCGAACCCGACGCTGAAATCCTGGGCGGACGCAGCTGCCTTTTGTATTTCAGGTAGGGAGAAATTCGCGACCGGTACCGCCGCCATCGGCTTCTTCACGTAGCCCAGTTCCGGCTTGGTGAGCTCATCGGTGGCCGGCCACGCGGTCAGGATCGTGCTCCCCGGATAGCGAGTCACGATTTGCCGGATGGCCTGTTGATGCAAACGGACGACATCTGCGTAATTGAGGTTGTCTTCGGGCGCGAACTTGTAGGGCGGGTTCACGAAAAGCCCAAGCAAAAAAGCGACCGCGCTCAGCAGCACCAGGCCCCACCAGTACGGTACCCGGCGGTAAAAGGTAGAGACGCACAGCAGCAGGACCAGGGGATAAAGGGGCAAAAGATATCGCGTGAGCAGAGCTCCGCCGAGCACCGAAAAGAAGAGAAGGTTGGCCGCGATGACGACATAAAGAATCGCCTGGTTTGCTGGGGAAATACGCGGTCGCAGAGTTCCGTCCCTTTCTAGCAAGGGCAGCAGGAGCATCGCCCCTAGCGTGCACAGCACGGGCACGAACATGTTCATATGCGCCGTGAGCTGCAGGATGCGGTGCGCGAGCGCGAGCAGAATGCGCAGCGGCGAGAGCGTGGCGGTCGCGTTGTAGCGCAGGAATTCCGGGTTTCCAAACAGATAGCCGGTGCGGTGGCGTAAGTAGGCATACCAGCCGAGCAGTGTAGCCGCGGGCAATAGCATCAATGGCGCGCCGCGGAGATGGTGCCGCCTTTCTGTGCCGTCGGCGCGTAAGCCGAGATACACCTCCCAGAAGCCGATGGCCAGGGGTGTAACAATGGCTGTTTCTTTGCACCATGCGGCCACGGCAAAGCAGGCCACGGCAGCCCATAAGTTGCGGGGCCGGCGTGGGCCAGGGAAGACAAAGACCAGTCCCCAAAGGGTCGCCGCTGCGGCGAACATATCTGCGTGAGCCAGGGTGCTCTGGGCAAACCAGATGGGATAGATTGCGGTCAGTAGAGTCGTGGTAGCGGCCACTCGCTTACGCCCATTCAGCAGCACGCCGAGACGGTAAACCGCCAGCAGCCCAATCGCGGTAACCAGACACATGGCGGTGCGGGTAACCGCGGGCGTGAATCCAGACTTCCACCACAACGCGAGGTACAGGGAGGGAAGCGGAGGGTGAGCGTTGGCCAGGGTAGTCGAGGGAATTACGTCGCCGGTGCGAAAGAAGTCATAGGCCGCGGGGATGTAGTAGCCCGCTTCGTCCCAGTAATAAGGCAGGCGCAGCAAAGTCAGGTGTGACAAGTAGACGCCCACGAAGAGCAAAGGGAAGATGACCCTGAGGGGCAGCGGGCGGTCGAACTGTTTTTGCTCTTCGGGAGATACGGCCACGAGTCTCCGGGACGCGGGAAAACTTTTAGTGGACTGGACCTTGAGGCATCATTGGGGGCCGTGGTTCGAGCGAGATGGCGCCAAAGGTGTGTTCATATTGGAGCAGGTTTTGCTCCAGCAAACTGCACAATGCCTTGGCTTGTTGTGGGCTGAGGTAGACCGTTTGGAAGGTGTTGATGGTGATCTCCTCGACCGTTTCCTGGTACGCGGTGCCGAAGGTAAGGCGGAAGTCCCACACGCTTTTCTGCACCTGAACGCTATTGGCATAACCCTCGCGATAATCGGGGGTTCGCTCCAGAATGACCTTCGGTTGAGAAGTCTCTTGGCTCATGGGCTATAGACTAGCCCATTTCCCGCGGCGGAGAAAAAAGAAACACCCTCGGCGCCAGTGGAAGTATCAGGAGCGATCCGTCGTCCAACTTAAGGTCCCCAGCAAGTCTCTTGCTTTGTATCAGGGCACGACTTTAGTCGTGCCGTCCCCGGGCAGAATGGTCCGGGCTTTCAGCCCCTGCGATTAGTCCCGAAGGGACGGCTGAAAGTAGCCCAGGACGTAGTCCTGGGTTTGGAATGCACCATCGAGTAGTCCCGAAGGGACGGCTGAAAACTCGGATCCGGTGTTCAGCCGTCCCTCGCGGGACTGTCCAGCTTGCTTATTACTAACCCAGGACTGTCGTCCTGGCTACTTTCAGACGTCCCTACGGGACTAAGTTGGATAGCATACTCACGCAGACACTTTAGCCCCTGCCACCGCACAGTGTGCAGAAAATTCAATGGAAGAATGCGCAGGGGCTAAAAGCCCCACTCTTTTCGCGCCCCTTGCGGCACGACTGAAGTCGTGCCCTGATACAAAGCAAAAAACTTGCGGTGAGCTAACTGGCACGGAATCAAATCGTGGGTGCTCTTGGGTCACTCGCAAAGCTGTGTCGCCGAACCCCAAAGTCCGCGTGCGGTTTACTCCGCGTGATAACGGCGGAAGATGAGCGAGGCGTTGGTGCCCCCGAAGCCAAATGAATTGGTCATGGCGTACTCCATCGATGTGGGCAGCCCTTTGTCCCTGACCAGCTGAAATCCGCAGGCGTCGTCGACATCCTGCAGGTTAGTCATCGGCGGAGCCACCTGATCTCGGAGCGCCAGCACCGTAACACCAGCCTCCAGACTGCCAGCGCCGCCAAGAAGATGGCCGGTCATCGACTTGGTTGAACTGACCAGCAGATTCTTTGACCAATCGCCAAAGGTTTCGCAAATCGCCCGGGCTTCGGCTCGATCGCCGAGCGGGGTAGAAGTAGCATGCGCGTTCAGATACTTGATTTCGTTTGGCGAACTCCAGCATCCTCGAGAGCCAACTGCATCACCCGGCGTACGCCGCGGCCATCCTCCGGCGGAGCATTGGTATGGTAGGCATCGCTGTTGGCCGCATAGCCGACTAGTTCAGCGAGAATCGTGGCGCCGCGCTTTACTGCGTGGTCGTACTCTTCCAGAATGAGCACGCCGGCGCCTTCCCCCACGACGAACCCGTCGCGGCCGCTATCCCAGGGCCGAGAGGCTGTCACCGGGTCATCATTTCGCGTGGAAAGAGCGCGCATGGACGCGAAGCCGGCCACGGAGAGCGGGGTCACTGCAGCTTCACTCCCACCGCAGATCATCACATCTGCGTCGCCGCGTTGAATCACCCGGAAAGATTCACCCACCGCGTGCGCACCCGTGGTGCAGGCCGTGGCACAGGTCAGATTGGGTCCTGTGGCGCCATAGCGAATCGAGATTTGTCCAGCGGCCAGGTTCGCAATGGTTGCCGTGATGAAGAACGGGGATACGCGATGCGGGCCTGCGGAAAGCAATTTGCTGTGCTCACGCTCAATGACTTCAAAAGCGCCGATGCCGCTGCCAACGTACACTCCGACCTTTTCAGCATTTTCTGCCGCCATGTCCAGACCCGACTGGGCCACGGCGAATTCTGAGGCAGCCAGAGCAAACTGAATAAACCGGCCCATCTTCTTGATTTCTTTACGGTCGATGTAGGTTTCGGGGCTGAAGTTTTTGACTTCGCCGGCGATCCGGCAACTGAAGCCGGTCGTATCAAAAAGCGTGATTGGGCCGATGCCGGATTCGCCCTGCAGCAGGGCCTTCCAGGTGATTTCTGTCCCTATACCCACGGGGCTCACCAAGCCCACCCCGGTCACTACCACGCGACGCTGCTCGATATTCATCTTGATGAGGGCGCACTAGTTCTTGTTCCCTCGGCGCAGATCAGCCCATCTCTCCGTTCACAAACTTTCATCTTTTTATCCTATTACAGTCCGTGGGTGGGCCTTCCAGGGCCTTGGCGCGAGGATGGGAGAGCGCTAGCTTGCTTTGAGGTTGGTGCGAAAGGGGGGACTCGAACCCCCATGGGTTACCCCGCCAGATCCTAAGTCTGGTGCGTCTGCCAATTTCGCCACTTTCGCATGAGACTGATGATAATCGACGCCTTTCGCCTCAGACCAGCGCCGCCTGGGCTTCCTCGGGGACCCGGGCATACACATACGGACCTTCCGGCACCAGCGCGACCCTGGCGGCCGCCGGGAGCCCCTCCAGGACCGCTGCAACCGCAGCCTTCCAGTGGGGGAAGGCACGGGAGGCCAGATTCCCCAGCTTGTCATTGCTGATCCCAGGCACGTAGAAGAAAAGCTCATTTTTTTGCCCGGCCAGCGCCAGCTTCTCCAGCTGCCACTGGTCGATCTCTACGTCCGAGTTCTTGATTTCATCGAGGAAGCTCTCATAACTGGAGAAGCGAGCCACCTTCCCGGCGAATTCAGGGGAACCCACGCCCTCGGTGCACTCACCCAGGATCAGAATTCGTCCTCCCGGCTTCACGATGTGCTGGGCCGCTGTAAGCCCTTTGATGGTCTGGTAGAACGTCAGATCCAGGGGATGGCCGGCGGCACTGGTAATGACGGCATCCGCTAAGCCTGAGAGCCGTTCGAGCGAAGTGGTGCGCAGAAACTGCACCCCAGCGGCATGTGCCTTCACCGGATCACCGGCGAAGATGCCCGAGACCTCCCGGGTCTGGGTCAGGGTGACGTCCAGAATGAAATCGTGGCCGGCCATCCTGGCAATTTCCAGCAACTGAGCGTGCAGCGGGTTGTCTGCGATCGACCCTTCGGTAGCCAGAGGTTCGCGCATGAACAGAGGCGAGTGGATGACCTTGATTGTCTCCTGGGCCGCGAGTCCTGGGGCCACCAGCTTACGGCCACCGGAGAACCCGAGCATCAGGTGCTGTTCAATGAACCCGAGGGTGACGTGGAGCTCGGCCGCCATGAACCGTTCATCGATATAAACCGGGATGCCGCGGCCGGTCTTACCCAGCCAGCGATGCTGGTCGAGAGCCCGTGCATCGTGATTCAGCACCCGGTACTTAGCCGCGATCTCTTCCCCCAGGATGGCCTTTATCTCGCTCTCCGTGGCCTCGCGGTGCAGCCCGGTGGCGATCAGGATCGTCACCCCCTCGACGGGAATCCCGGCCTCGGTGCAGGCGTCGTAGCAGCGGGGGCAGGGTAAGCCAATTGGGCGCAGGCCTGGTGATATCGCAAACCGAGATGGCCGCGGTCTTCTTACCCGCCGCCAGGGCGGACAAGGGCTTGCTGCCGATGGGTTGGTCAAGTGCTTGGTCTAGGGCCGCGGCTACATCAGGCAACGCAGAAGCGGAGCGGCTCTCGATCACCTCATACCTGGGCCCATCGGGTAACGTGACGTTCAACCCCTCCCGGCCAAATGCAAAGCGTATCTGCATACTCTTTACTCTAACGGCAGGAAGTCCTTTTTGAGAACCAAGGCCCGGAGGATCAGTAGCCCGCCGCTTTTCCGAAACTGTGTCGCTTATCCTGGCCGCCTTCGATCAAGCCGTTTTTAGGATCGACCGCGATACATTCCCCATCGCTCCAATAACGATCCTCTTGCTTGATGTTGTAGCCCATGCCCATAAGCGCCTGCAGAGTCTCTGGAGGAAAGCCGGGCTCAACATAGACCTCATCCGGGAGGTATTGCTGATGAAAGCGCGGAGCATCCACTGCCCGCTGGATATTCAACCCGCCATCGGTTGCGCTCAAAAGTATATTGGCAACGGTCGTGATGATGCGTGGTCCGCCGGGTGAGCCGATGATGAAGCGAACTTTGTGGTTCTCCAGGACAATGATCGGCGTCATGCTCGACAGTGGGCGTTTCCGGGGAGCAATGGCATTCGCCGGGCCCTGAATCAGGCCAAACATGTTGGGCGCGCCGATCTTCGAAGTGAAATCGTCCATCTCATCGTTCAGCAGGAACCCCAATCCATCCGCGGTCGCACCGGAACCGAAGCTGTTGTTGAGGGTATACGTAACCGACACTGCATCGCCGGCCTCGTCCAGCACGGAATAGTGAGTAGTCTCCTTTGACTCAGCATCCGGAATGAAACCCGCCGGCCGGGCCAGCGCACTGGAAGGGGTCGCCATCGTCATGCTGATGCCCTTGCGCCAGGCTGCCGCGTACTTCTTATCGACCAGCTGCGTGGTCGGCATGGACTCAAAATCCGGATCGCCCAAGAATGAAGTGCGATCGTTGAACGCGCGTCGAAAGGCCTCAAGGATCAGGTGCACGGACGCCGGCGTACGGTCGCCCAGCGACACCATATCGAAACCTTCCAGGATGTTCAGCATCTCCAGCAAAGCAATACCACCGGAGGAGGGCGGTGGCGGGGCTAGAATCTCGAACTGGCGATAGGTACCGATGAGCGGCACGCGATCCTTCACCTCGTAGAGCGATAGATCTTTCGTGCTCACCAGGCCGCCATGCTTTTGAATTGCCTGCGCCAGCTCGTTGGCCAGTGCGCCGCGATAAAAACTTTCCGGATTCTTCTCGATGCGGGTGAGCGTACGCGCCAGGTTCGGCTGCCGGAACACCTCTCCCGCCCGGTAGAAGTTGCCGTCGCGTTGGAAGATGCGCCGCGACTCGGGGAACCGGGTCAGCACGGGATCGTGCAGCATGGCCGCTTCCTCTGCGCTGAGCACGAATCCGTTTTCCGCCAAATGAATCGCAGGCGCCATCACCTGGCCCAATGAAAGTTTGCCAAAGTGCCGTTCGGCTTCGACCAACCCCGCCACCGTTCCTGGAACGCCGACGGCAAGATACCCGACAGTGGAAGCTTCGGGAATAATCTTGCCCTCGCGGTCGAGATACATATTTTGCGTTGCGCGTAGCGGCGCCCTCTCGCGAAAATCGAGGAAGTGTGCCTCACCGTTTGCCTTGCGCAGCATCATGAACCCACCGCCGCCCAGATTGCCGGCGTCAGGGTGCACGACGGCCAGCGCAAAGCCGGTAGCCACCGCGGCGTCAACTGCGTTTCCTCCTGCCCGCAGCATTCGCAATCCGGCATCACTCGCGTCATGATGAATACTGACGACCATGGCGTGCTTCGCCTGCACAGGGGCGACATCAGGCAACGCGCCGGACTGGGCGCGCGCTGTAAAGACTAAGAAGAACGAACAGGGTAGGAGCAACAGAACCTTGTCCAAATCAGACTTTCTCCTTCCACCCCTCGATTTGTGGAAGGGAGAAAAACAGGATAGCCCCCCCTCTATAACCCGCGGAACAGAAGCTCCCTTCCCGCCTTGATCTCTTGCGGGAACACGGTGTGGGGACGGCCCTGGTAGCGTTGTGTTGTTACCTCAGCCCCCATCGCCGTGAATTGCTCCGCGGACGCCAGCACGCGACTCCACGGCACATGCGGATCGGGATCGCCGGAACTAAAAAGCGCGGGCATTCCCGCGAGATTGCCGGCATGATGCAAGTCCGCGTCCGCTGGCCCAATCAGGCCGCCAGTGAATGCAATCAGTCCGCCGTAGCGTGCCGGGTTCCTGGCCACAAACTCTGAACTCAGACAAGCGCCCTGGGAAAAACCACAGAGGAAGATTTTCTCCAGCGACAAGCCAGCTTCTACGGCGAGTTGCACCAGGGAACTCACCTTGGCCAAAGCTGACGATAACCAGGGCTCGTTCTCTGCGATGGGCGCCATGAACGAGCGGGGATACCACTGATGGTCCGCGGCCTGCGGCGCGAGATAGGCAACTCGCTTGTCGTACATCTCTGTCGCCAGTCCGAGTATGTCTTTTGCCGATGCGCCGCGGCCGTGCAGAAGAATCATCGCCGCGCCCGCCTTGTCGAGCTTGGCGCCTTGAGTGCGGACCGGCTGATCTCTATGGGGATCGTTCACCAGGTCATTCCTTTCCTATTTGCGAGCGTGCAGTGCAATCGGAGGCAGCAATTTTTCTATCCTGGAACGCTGCCGCTCCATCCACGGCGGTAGTTTGAGCGCTTCACCGAGAGATTCAACCGGCTCGTCAAGGGCAAACCCCGGCGGATCTGTGGCCAACTCAAACAGCACGCCGCCCGGTTCGCGAAAGTAAATCGAGCGAAAGTAGGTGCGATCGAGCACCGGCGTCACATCCAACGAGCTTGCCACCAACACCTCACGCCATTCGAGCTGGGAAGCGTCATCATGTGCCCGAAACGCGATATGGTGCACACTGCCCGCGCCCATCCGGCCGTAGGTGAGTTGTGGCTGCACCAGCACATCGATGTGATTGCCCAGGGCGCTCCCCTTTGCGGCAAAGCGAAAGCGGGTACCGTGCTCACCGATTTTGTGGAAACCCATGGTGGTCAGCACCGCGACCGTCTTCTCGTAACCTCCCTCACAGAGTGTCACCCCGAAGAAGCCGCGAATCGCATGCTCGGGCGAAACGTCGCTGGTGCGTGGAGCTTTTGCTTCCCCGGCGTCGGCGTGGCCTACGATTTCCAGGCGCATGCCATCGGGATCAGCAAAGCTGAGCACCTCCTCCTGAAACCGCTCGCCCGTGCGCTCCACCGGGATGCCGGCGCCGAGCAATCGCTTTTCCCAAAAGGCCAGCGATGAGTGAGGAACACCGAATGCCGTAGCGCATGTTTCCCCGACCCCCAGGCTCCCGCGCGAGGCGTGCGGCCAAGGGAAGAAGGTAAGGATTGTCCCCGGCGAACCCGCATCGTCGCCAAAGTAGAAGTGGTAGGTTCCAGGATCGTCAAAGTTGATGGTGCGTTTGACGAAGCGAAGTCCCAGCACCTCGGTATAGAAGTCGAGATTTCGCTGCGGATCCGAAGCAATCGCTGTTACGTGATGTAGACCGACGATAGGTTTTGGCATGACTGGCCTCGCATCGAGTGTAAGTCAGGCTGGGTGCAGCGAAAAGGGCACCCCGTTTAGGGTGCCCTTTTTTTGCTGCAGGTTGGTTGGCGTTTTACGGCAAGTAGTAACGGAAGCTGGTCCAGAACATGTTGTCAGTACCTTTTGGAGTGGGACCGATGCCGGACCAGATGTTGCGATCAAACCAAGCGTACTGGATGCTCTGGCGCAGCCGGCCATGCTCGCCCCGGTAGAAATCGTACCAGTAGCCGAATGTGAGTTCCTGCACGTCCTTGGTGTCGGCAGTGCAGCTGCCCGGTGTGGCTGGAGTGTAGCCCGCAACTGTGGTTCCAGGCACCGGTTCGGTGTTGCAACCAGTCTGTACGTTGGTGTAGGCGCCGTATCCAACCGAACTCGTCGGACTGGTCTGGAAGTAACGGCGTCCCACATAGTCACCACCGTAGTTGGCATAGATATCCAGCCTCGGCGTTGCGTGGTAAGTCAGTGATCCGAGGGCTCGAAATTGTGGATCAGCGCCATCTGGCCGTCTGGACGAACGGTTAAGTCAGCAATGGTGCTGCTGCCATAGCGTCCTGTACCGTCGCCCCACAGACCCGACAAACCAATGTCAAGATGTTTTTGTAAGGTCGGTACCCGAAGGCTGCCGCCGATTCCTCCGCCCACTGTGGTGTCGTTGTACGCTCCAACAGAGGAAGGTTTGGAGCCGGTGTCGTTCGGGAAGATCCGGTTACGGAAGAACCTTGCGACGCCAAAGAGTTCGTAGGTGCCCCAGTTCGGCGACTGATATACCACTTTGGCGAGCAGGTCGGGGGCGAGGTTGGCGGAGTAATTTGCTACGTTGCCCCCAGCACTAGTGCCAGCCGAGTTGTACAGGCCGCCGGCGTTACCCGCCGAACCGAAGATGAAGTTGGTGGGAGTATTGTGGCCAACAAAGTTCAGAGTCTGTGGATTTTCCGCAGAGATCGCGATGGACGCAGTATTTCCGAAATCCTTGCTGACGCGGAACCCATATTGACGTTCCCAGACGAAGCCGGCGGTGTATTGCGGGTCGATGGATAGAGGCAGGAGTTCGCTCCTATTCTGGGTCAGGTTCGAGGTTTCCGTCGCCAACGACCACATCTGGCCGCCGGTGAACGTCAGGCTGTTCCAGTGAGCCTGTGCCCAAACCTGCCGTTGCCGAAGGGTGTAGCTGTTGCTTTCGTTATTGTTCGAAGTGACGCCGGCACTTAGAAAGTCGGCCTCATAGTAGCCTCCGATCGTAAGGTCGGGGCTGACCTTACCCGTTGCCAACAAGGCAATGCGGGACTGACGGCCAGACCCATAAAACTCCGAGTACTGGGCCGCGTTCGCGTAGTTGAGCGGAACTCCGGTGAACTGGGTGTTGAGTCCGCCTCCCGTAGCCTTTTGCCGCCACACTGTTTCCGCCGCCAGGAAGCTGCCCGTCGGCGAGAGCGTAACGCCTTTGAAATGAATCGAATCCGGACTCATTATCTGCTTCTGCACTTTTTCCTGATCGGCCTGCAGGGTGGAAGCCAACGAGGCATTATTTGTCTTCAGGTCGCTCACCGCGCTCTGCAGGCTGTTCACAGACTGGGTGTTCTCAGTGCAGCAGGCTGCTTGCTGCTGTGCCTGTTGCTGCGCCTGCGTTGCCGCGGCCTGGGCGGCCGCAGCTGCCTGCTGCGCCTGCTGTAATTGCTGATCGCGATCGGTCAGTTGCTGCTTGAGCCCTTGAATTTGGCTCTGTTGGTTCTGCAAGTCGTCCCGCAGCGATTGAATCTGACTTTCCACCGACGGCTTTTTCGCTACCGCCTTTCGGGTGGTGGTCCGCTTTGGGGTCGTTGAAGTGGTACCGGACGCCGTTGTCTGTGCCAGCCCGGCAGACATTGCCGAGACAAGCGCCAGCGTCGCCAGCGTCTTCAGTTGGTTCTTCATTTGGCCTCTCTTTGCTGTTAATTCGAAAATGCAATCAAAATGAGTGCAGGAAAAATCGTCACAAAAGCTCGCGTCGCCGCTTCCCATTTTTGGGAAATGAATCTCGCGCAGAACCCGTTTTGCTCCTGTGAGGTTCGCAGTTGCCTGTGAAGATCTGAAGAATTTGCCGTGAAAAACCGAAGAAAGAGGCATTGTTCCCGCCCAAAAAGAACGGAACAAGGCCTTTGTTTTGAGTGGGTCGCGCTCGAATCAGGGAGGCGAAAGACGGGTTATGCCCGCAATGGGGCATAGCCAAACGTGCATGTTCCGTTGCAGACTGTCAGGCTGCGCGTCCTAGGCGAAGTGGACGCGGGCTTCGCCGAACTTAGGAAAACGAGCCACCACTGCGGAGCCGCTGTCTGCCAGAATCTTGCCTGTCCAGCTCCCTGTGGTCACCCATTGGCCGGCCTGCAAGCCACCCGTGCGGCCCTGCGCCTCGTTGGCCAGCCAAAGCACCAGGCGCAATAGGTCTCCCCCGGCGGCGTTTTTGCCGTTGGCCACCCGCACAAACCCGTCCACATTCATTTCCGCAGTCTCGTCGGCGAAGTTGAGATTCCGCCAGCCTTCCACCGCTTTGCCGGGTACGAATCCGCCGTTTGACTGCAAATCCGCAATCGCCGTCAGCCGATTCGCCGCGTCGGGGTCGCGCAGCGCCGATTCCAGCAGCTCGATCGCGGGGTGACAGCTGGCGATTGAATCGACGAGTTCGTCCCGCGAGTAGGGGCTGGGACGCGGAGGAAGATCCTTTCCGATCAGAAAAGCGATTTCAGCTTCAACCCCGCGCAGCCGGCGGAATTGCTTCGCAATCGAGTCTCCGCTGGCGGCAACGCCTACCAGGGGCATGGGAGCATAGAGCGGTGTCGCCTCCGGGCTCGGCGCCCCGACCTTCCATCCGCCCACTGTCCCCAACGCCTGGAGCATCACATCCTGGACGTAGTAAGCCTCTTCGAGCGTCTTCGGGCGCAGCGCGGGGGGCAGATCGTCAATTGGCTGCAGCGTTCGCCGGGCCTCCAGGAGCGCGTCCGCCGCCCGGTACAAGCGATCTTTGTCGGCTCCTGTCAAAGTTGGAAGCTGTTTGTGATCCATTGGTCCCCTCCCCGGCGTTCTTCCTGTGTAGCTTAATAGAGCTGAGGCGTAACCTGAGCGCAGGATCGAGCGTCATAATGGCAAGCCTATGTTGATAAGAAAATCGAACGGCATTCCGTACTCTGAAATCACTCCCCGGAGCACCTACCTCAATCGCCGGGCCTTCATGGCGGGCGCTGCGGCGGTTGGGATCGCGGGGATGCTTGACTCGCAACCTGCCTCGGCCGCTGCCACCAAGCTGCAGACGGTAAGCAGCCCCCTTTCTACCACCGGCTTGACCCTCACCACCTACAAAGACATCACCTCGTACAACAATTTCTACGAATTCGGGGTGGAAAAAGACAATCCAGCGCAGAACGCAGGACGGATGAAGACTCGTCCCTGGAAGGTGACCGTAGATGGCCTGGTAAAGCAGAAGAAAGCCGTCAGCATTGAGGAGCTCTTGAGTTTCAAGCCTATTGAGGAGCGGGTCTATCGCCACCGCTGTGTCGAGGCCTGGAGCATGGTGATCCCCTGGGCCGGCTATTCGCTTTCGGAGCTGATCAAATGGGCCGAACCTCTACCCAAGGCCAAATACGTCCAATTCCTCTCGCTCGAGGATGCGACCGTGATGCCGGGCTTGCGGGAGATTAATTTGAACTGGCCCTACTCCGAGGGCTTGCGTATGGATGAGGCCATGCACCCGCTCACTTTGCTCACGTTCGGCCTTTACGGGGAGGTGTTGCCCAATCAGGATGGCGCCCCCGTGCGTGTCGTTATCCCGTGGAAGTACGGTTTCAAGTCCGCCAAGTCGATCGTGAAGATACACTTCACTGCCGACCAGCCGTCCACTGCATGGAACGATATGGCGCCGCGCGAATATGGTTTCTATTCCAACGTAAACCCCAACGTCGACCATCCCCGCTGGAGTCAGAAGACCGAACGCCGCATTGGCGCATCCATCTTTAGCCAGCGCCAACCGACGCTGATGTTCAATGGCTATGGAGACCAGGTCGCCAGTCTCTACAACGGCATGGACCTGAAAAAATACTTCTGACCCCGGGATCCGGTGCCCAATTTCGCTACCGATGAGCAAACAAGCTATCGTTGCCCTCAAAATCGCTGTCTGGCTTGTCTGCCTGACTCCGCTCGCCCTGCTGATTTACCGCGGCTTCACCAACAATCTCGGACCCGACCCAACCGCCACCGTTACCCACGCCACCGGTTTTGCCACCCTTCGTCTCCTGGTCATCTCGCTAGCCGTCACTCCGCTGCGCAGGCTCTCTCCCAGGCTCTCCTGGCTGGTGCGCTTCCGCCGCCTGCTTGGCCTGTTTGCGTTTTTCTATGGCTGCCTGCATCTGCTCACCTGGCTATGGCTCTATTCCGGCTTCAGCATCGCTGCCATGGCCGATGACCTCGGCAAACGCCGATACATCATGATGGGTATGGCTGCCTGGTTGCTGTTGGTGCCGCTGGCCGCCACTTCTACCAACTGGTCTATTCGAAAACTGGGCGGAAAGCGCTGGCAGGCCCTGCATCGGCTGGCGTATGTTTCGGCGATCTGTGGTGTGATTCATTACTGGTGGATCGTCAAGAGTGGGGTGCGTACGCCGATCACCATCACCCTGGTGCTGGCGGTGCTCCTGCTCGCGCGCATCGTTTGGTCGGTGCGTGAGAAAGCTGACAGGCAAGCAGCAATAGCTACCGCTCGCTGACCATCATTCGACGACTCCTTCGAACATATCTGTCTCGAGCGGAGAAGAGCGGAACCCGCGCGCTGCTGCCAGTAGGTAGGTTTCTTCGTCGCCGCTTTTCTCAAAGATCACCTTCACCTTGGCCACAAGTGCGGCCTGCGTCGTGTGTTGCGTAAATGCTTCGAGTTTCTTCGCCTTCAAATCGCCTAATACAAGCACCAGGGAAGCGGGCATGAGCGCGATTTTCCGCGCTTCTTCTTCGTCCGCGAGAGCCAGAAAGGGGGCGGCTGAGTAGTACAGCTTTTGCGGACGGTAGGGAAGTGACGTCTGCTCCGGGGCGAAATTGCTGCGCCCTGACCAGTGGAACGCCGCTGTGGCAAAAAAAGAGACCATGGTGTGATCCGGGTGCAGATTCACGTTGCCATCACCCCCGAATGTCAGCACCACGTGCGGGCGAAAGCGGCGGATGCGCTCCACCAGAACCTTGGTCACTGCAGTAAAGTCCAGACCGGCGAGGCCGCCGTCGGGATAATTCAACACTTCACCTTGGGTCACGTTTAAGACCCGCAAAGCCGAAGCGAACTCCTGTCGCCGGAGATCGCCCAACTCATCGTCGGTGCGGGCAGTGCCCCGGTGTGATCCGGCACGTCCTTCTGTAAGGCAGATCACGCTGGTTTCTATGCCACGCTGGTGCGCCAGCATGAGCGCACCGCCAAAGGCCCCGCATTCGTCATCGGGGTGAGCGGTGATACACATCAGCCGTAGCGGCAAATTGGAGGCTAGTCCCACGGCAGGCAATTTTCAGCTACCGGGCGAAAGCTTCTGCGATGCAGCGGACTCGGTCCGTGCGCCAGCAGCGCCTGCTTGTGTTCTGGCGTGCTGTAGCCCTTATGCGAAGCGAGACCGTAGACCGGGTAGTCGCGATCCAGTTGGCGCATGCGGTCATCGCGGTAAACCTTGGCCAGCACGGAAGCGGCCGCGATCGAGATGCTCAGCGAATCGCCATAGATGATGCTGGTCTGGGCGCAGGCCAGGTCCAGTCGCAAAGCATCCACCAGCAAGTGATCCGGCGTCATTGCCAGGCGGCAGACCGCTGCAGTCATGGCCACACGCGTTGCCTGGTAGATGTTGATCCGATCGATGGTCTCGGCATCGACTTCCTCGATCGCAATCGCCAAGGCTCGGCGTTCTACGATGCGTGCCAGCCGCTCGCGTTCCTCACGGATCAATTGTTTGGAATCGCGAAGCCCGGGAATTCGGCATCCTTCAGGAAGAATCACTGCTGCTGCGACCACCGGCCCGAACAACGCGCCGCGGCCAACCTCGTCCACTCCTGCAACCACCTTGGCTCCGCTTGCTCGCGCGGCCCGTTCGTACCGATTTCCGCACACCAGCGACTTGAGCATGCGCATCTTGCGTGCCGCAGGAGAAAGTTCACGCTCCAGCGCTTCCGGATCGATAAGCTCGTTCTCGGTTTTCCTTGGCGCACGGCCTTTCTTGGGGAAAAGCCCTATCGGGACTGACTGTTGTGTAGACGCCATCGCCAAAATCGAGTGTAGATCATTCCGGCCATCGCCCATCGCATTACAGCCGCGTTTCCCACAGCCGCCGCAAAAAATCAACGAAAGGGAATCGACGAAGCACGCTCTCACTGCCCGGGCCTTGTATCAGGACACGACTTTAGTCGCGCCGCAAAGGCGCAAAGAAGAGTGGGGCTTTAGAGTCTGCGTGAGAACTATGGACTTAGTCCCGAAGGGACGTCTGAAAGTAGACCAGGACGGTAGTCCTGGGTATTGATCAGCAAGCAGGACAGTCCCGTGAGGGACGGCTGAACACCAGGCTGAGTTTTCAGCCGTCCCTGGCGGGACTGTACAGCTTCGTTGCGCCTACCCCAGGACTACGTCCTGGGCTACTTTCAGACGTCCCTTCGGGACTAAGCGCATAGTTCTCATGCAGACTCTTTAGCCCCTGCGTCTTTTCCATTGAAACTTCGTTGCCGCTTTTACGCTGGCAGGGGCTGAAGCCCCCACCATCTTGGCCGGGCGTGGCACGACTAAAGTCGCGCCCTGATACAAAGCAAAAAGCTTGTAGCGGAGCTTACTTCGGACAAGTCTGACTTCCACACGACATCATGACGAAGCAACGCCCCGGCGGCGAGGCCACCGGGGCGCGTTCAGCTCTTGACCGAATCCTTACTTCCGTTCTACTTCCTTCAGGCGAGCCGCCTTACCACGCAGGCCGCGCAGGTAGAAAAGCTTGGAGCGCCGCACGCGCGCCGACCGCACCTTCTCCACTTTGTCGACCACCTTGGAGTTGAACGGAAAAATACGCTCGACACCCTGGCCGAAGCTCATCTTCCGCACCGTGAAGCTGCCCTGCGCACCGCTCTTGAGTGCAATCACGATGCCTTCGAATGCCTGCAGGCGTTCTTTATCGCCTTCTTTGATCTTGACCTGCACCCGTACCGTATCGCCGGGTACGAACTCAGGCAGGTCGGTGCGCCGTAGCTTCTCCGCCAGACGCTGCATAACTGGATGAATAGACATGATTATTTCCTGATCACAGTGAAAAAACTTGGGTGACGCCGAAGTTCTTAGTTTACACGGAATCTTTACTTTGCGCGCCTTCGCGATGCGGCTCAAGTGTGCTCAGATAGGTGCGATCCTCCGCGCTCAACTCAGCGTTTTGCAGCAAATCCGGACGGTTGAGGAGCGTTTTCCGTAGCGCCTGCTCGCGCCGCCACTTACGAATCTGCTCGTGGTTGCCGCTGCTCAGCACTTCCGGCACAGCAAGGCCTCGAAACTCTGCCGGACGCGTGTAATGCGGGTAATCCAGCAGCCCACCGGCGCCATGGGTAGAGTTCAGCCCACCGGCTTTTCGCGGCAACAGCTCGTCCGCCTGCCCGAAACTCTCGTATTCCGAGGAGGCTTCGTTGCCCAGTACTCCTGGCAGCAGGCGCATGGTCGTATCCAGGACCACCGCGGCGGCCAACTCGCCGCCGGAAAGGACATAATCGCCAATCGACAATTCCTGGTCCGCAATCAGTTCGCTGACCCGCTCGTCGACCCCTTCGTAGCGCCCGCACAAGAGCACCACTCGGCTTGCTTGCGCCAGTTCACGCGCCATTGCCTGGCCAAATCTTCTTCCTTGCGCTGAAAGCAGAATCACCGTTTCCCGGTGTGCTGCCCTTTCTGCCCTGGTCGCCAGCCCCAGATGCTCAACTGCCTCGGCCAGCGGCTCGGGCTTCAGCACCATTCCCTCGCCGCCGCCGAAGGGCCGATCGTCTACCGTGCGGTGCCGGTCATGGGTGAACTCCCGCAAATCGTGTACCGCTACGCTCAGCAGTTCACCCTGGATCGCCCGCTTGAGCACGCCATGTTCGAAGATGCCGCCAAAGAACCCAGGGAAGATCGTGACGATGTCGAAGCGCATAGCCATTACTCCGAGTCGTTTTCCAATGGTCTCTGCATCGTCAGCAGACCCGCCGGCAAGTCCATCTCCAGGCGTTTGGCGGCGATATCCATCTTTTTCAGGTACGCGCGCACGAACGGGATAAGCAGTTCCTCGCCGGTCGGCGTGCGTATCACCAGCATCGCCGGCCCGGCACCTTCCGGCTCTACATCCGTGATCTCGCCTGCCACCGCGTCGCCGCCGCGGCTCACATCGATCACACTCACTCCCAGCAGGTCGCTCACATAGACCGCATCGCCGTCGAGCGGCATACGTTCCTCACGAGCAACCACCGCGTCGAAGCCGCGTAGGTTTTCTGCATCGGCGATGGAATCCACCTGGGCAAATTTCAACACCACACGCCCCTTGTGGAGCCAATGCGATTCCACCCTCGCTTCCCGCATCGCACCCCCCCGGCCCCCGGCCGGAGGACGCAGAAACAGCCCTTTGCGTTGCGAGAAGCAATCTGGAAAGTCGGTAAAGATGTCCGCCAGGACCTCACCATGACGCCCCTGCGGGCGAACGATGTGAGCGAGCAATACCCAGCCGTCAGGGGATTCTGTCACGTGGGTCTGCTAACAGCCGAAATCCAGGAGACGCCCATGTTGGCTCGTTTTTCGCGAGATGCGGGCACTCAGGAAAGGCCGATCCTAAGCGTCGGCCGGTTTTCCGGCTTCGTCTTCTTCCAGGATGTCCAGCGTGTATCGATGATGCAGCTTCATGCTCACCGCGCTCAGAATAGTCCGCATCGAGCGCGCGGTTCGGCCTTGTTTGCCGATCACCTTGCCCACGTCCGCCGAAGCTACACGCAGGCGCAGCACGGTGTTCTCGTCCCTGGCCACGGCCTGCACTTCCACTGCTTGCGGGTCGTCCACCAGGGCCTTGGCAATCTCTGTGACTAGCTGTTGCATATCGTTGTGACTCGTGTCGTGCATCATGTGCCGGCCTCAACAAACCAGCCAGTGCAGGATTGTTTTTGACAATCTGCCGCCAGTCTTAAGTACTTCAGAAACGGGCGATGGTTCTGGTCTCTTCACTGACCGAGCATTAAACCGCTTTTCCTGTGCTTATGTCCAGAGCGTTTTAAGCCGCGGTGGCTGCAGGGCTGTGCGCCGCTAGCAGCTTGGCTACGCGTTCGGAGAGTTGTGCCCCGTTACTGGTCCAATGCTCTATCCGCTCACGCTTCAGATCGACTGTGGCGGGATTGGTGCGCGGGTTGTAGGTACCCACTACCTCGATCGACCGGCCATTGCGGGCACGATCCTTTTCAATCACAACAACTCGATAATACGGCTGCTTCCGTGCACCGAAGCGAGCCAGACGAATCATCAACACAGGCGTAATTCCTTTCAGATCTTCTTCCCTTGTGGGGTGAAATCCGGGTGGGTTTGGGGTAGCGAATAAGCGGGCAAACATCTCCGCTAGGGCGCCTACTTCCCAACAACCAAGTATCTCTGGATTGACCGCATTGCGCAAGTCTCAGCCTGCGCGGGAGTGGCGCAATTGGTGGGCTTTTTTCTTTTCTGCCTTCCACAAAGTGTGGAAGGCAGAAAAGAGGTCTGGTTTCAGACAAGGGCGGCGCCGCAGCCAGGATTAAGCGACAGCGTCCAGGTAGCTGGGGAACAGAGGAGTCGAATACTCCTGGATGAACGCTGTCAGCCGGACCAGCATAGCGCTGTAAGTCGCGACCGCGCGATGAGCATTCACAGCGGCTCCAACCGACGAAGCGGAACATACATATTGACCCAGGGCCAATAACACACAAAGCCGAATTTGAAAAGCGTCGCTGCGCAGGCCTTCCAGCATCTCTTGGTCGACGCCTTCGCCATGCTCAGCAGCGTAGTCTGCCAGCTGGACCAGGATTGGGGAATTTTTATACATCGCCCACAGTCCCTTGCAGCCCTGGATGCGCTGCCAGACGTCTTTGGTCGTCACTTGCAGTTCGCTCTTGTAGAGGAATCGCTCAGAAATTTCTTCGATACCCCAGTCATTGCAATGTAGCTGACTGATGATAGCGTTCCAGCTCTTTGCGCGACGCTGCGTCTGTTGTCGGCGCCAAAAAGCGGCGTAGCCAATTAGCAGGGCAGTAAGTATTACCTGGATCAGGGGCAATATCATGTGCTTATTTCACCTGCATTCGTACTATCGCCGTACGTGCGAGCTTAGCTCGCCCAGCAAGTGTAACCAAAAATTGCTCCATTTGTGGACTGAATTCGCGCCGGCGTACCTCTTTAGTTGTAAAAGCCCACACGAAAAAGCCGAGTTCCAGGGTTACGGCGATCATCCGGATGGCTTCCAGGTCCCGGGAGTCACCGGAGTAACGTCCCACCAGGCTCACAATCAGGTCCACGGCGCTATAGAGAGACAGGCCGGTGGCGAGTTGCAAGACCTTGTTTCGCCATCCGATGCCGAGTAGCTGGGCAAAGCCGGCCGTCGCCGCAAAGATGAGCATGCGCAGCAGGCCCACCATCAGGTCAAGCGGGGCCTTGATGTCCTGAATCTTGTTGCCGGTGTGCCCGAAATGGAAGGCCAGGAGAACGCCACCCAGCAAAGACAGCACCACCGCTACTACAAAGGCCCGGACGGTTCCACGAGGAAGCGAGGTGTGAACCGGACGCACCACGTTCCAGCTGATTTCCAGCAGAACCGCCAAATCGAGCAGGTACTGGAGCGGCAAGAGCGCGTAGTTGACGGACTGAACGACGTGTATTGGATAAAGCGCCGCCAACACGCTTAAGCCAATGTCGCTCAGTAAGTCAGTCGCGATGCAGAGGGTGAAGACAGGGAATTCCCTGTAGTAACGGCGCGCTATAAGTACGACAACCAGGCTGATTTCGGCTATCAGGCCTAGCAGGTAAAACATCGCATAGAGCGCTCGCAAGCTCATAGTGCACCTTGACAGATGCAGAATATCCCCAAGAGCTGCGGATAGCAAAGGCCGCTTTGGTTAGTTGACGCCGAACGTTCCTAGTTTACAAATCAACCAGTTACCACCAGAACCAGCCAAGACCCATGGCATGGGCCGGGGCGGACATCGCTAGCAAACTCACTACTGCCAAAGCGCGAATCAGAGTCATCTTCATGGCAAACTCCTCGAGCGCATATCGCGCTGATGCGAATGTTACCTGCGCCGATGCCTGACCGCTACAACTTTCGTGTGATTATTACTTAGTATATAAGCGAGGGAACAAGTAATGCAGTTGGCCTGTGGATAGGTGGTCCCTTTCCACACCTCCCGGCGTCGTTCCGAAGAATTGTGGGGGAAGCCGTGAAACTGAAGGTACTACCAGACGTGACTTTGGTACTGTAGGGCTAAGTGGGTGGCCTTTTTAGGGGATTCCCGTCCTTTCGTGTTCTGATTATGATCTGACCATGGATATTTCCACCGCAGTCGGTACCGAACGTCCTGTCGAACTCCGCGCTGCGGTTCGCTTTCCACTATGCGTACCGATTACCATTTGCACGGAATCGGGAGATCTTCCGGCGGTTACGGAAAACATCTCGGCCAATGGCGTGTTATTTGAGTTGGCTACCTCTTTAGTGGTCGGCAGTATAGTCAGCTTCACCATCAAGATGCCTGCAGAAGCTATGGGCACCCCCACCGATGTTGTATTGCACTGTACCGGTCGCGTGGTACGCTGCACACCAGATGTAAAACCAGAAGTGAAGACGACGCATGTCGCTGCAGTCATAGATAAGTATCACTTTAGTCACTGAACCTATTTGAAGCTACTTTTTGGTCTTTGAACCTATGCCATCTGCCAAGCCTGAATTTCCCGATGCCGGTTCTCCCGACGGCGGTTATGAGCCCGACGAGGGCGCAGACAACGCTGCGATACGAATTGTCCTTGCCGATTCGCAGGCGATCTACCGGGTCGGTATCCGGAAGATCTTTGCGCTCGAAGATGACATTCGTGTAGTCGCCCAGGTCGATACACTGGCCGGCCTCCACGGTGCTATCCAACGCTTTCCAACCGATATGATCCTGCTCGAAGGCAATTTGATCGCTGGTACGGTCGATGCCATTCCCGAGCTGGTCCGTCGCGCACCCCAGCTCAAGATCATTGTCCAGTCGGCTCAGAATGATGAGTCCAACACCGTCGAGCTTTACCGCCGGGGTGTTCGGGGCATTATCCCCAGGTCCATCTCGCCTGATCTGCTGGTCAAGTGTGTGCGCAAGATCGCTGCCGGGGAAACCTGGATTGATAATCAGTCGATCAACTGGGTCATCGAAGCCTACCGGTCGCAGGCAACTGCGCTCACCAGTCCTCGAACCCAACCACGCCTTTCTCCTAAAGAGCTCGCCATCATCACCTGCATCACCCAGGGCAAGCGCAACAAGGAGATTGCCTATCAGCTTGGTACGACCGAGCAGGTAATCAAAAATTATCTGCGCAAGGTCTATGACAAGCTGGGCGTCTCCGACCGGTTAGAGCTCGCGCTCTACTGCCTGCATCATCAGCTGCACAAGAAGGCAGCCGGCACCGTGCCTGCGACCAGCGCTCAGACGAGCGAGCCAATCGCCGTCAACACAGGGAAACTGTAAGCAACCGGGCTGTCCGGTAACCATGGGTGTCCATGGTTACCGGGCAGTGTGGACTTTTCCTGACGCTTAACGTTTTACCCCGAAAAGCATCCAGCCGATCAAGCTGAGCAGCGCCACAAAGAACACCAGCAGGAAGCCGCCGAGCGCCAGCGCCACCGTCCGCTCCTGTTCCGGCCTCGGCTTGGTAATACCAAAGGCTCCGACAAAGCTCTCAACCAGGAAATTCAGCAATTTCATAGCACCGCTCGCTTGCTCAGTATCGCCTGCCGGCTATGTTAGGCTCAATGGTCGTGAATGACACAGAAGAGTCCGTGCCTGCCGAGCCGCAGGCCGATCCCGCACGCAAAGCTCTCGATGAACCTCATCTCAACGCCGAAAATCTCGAGCGCGAGATAGGCGACTCCGAAGACTGGGATGAAGCCTCGGAAGATACCGGCGGCGACGATGCAAAAGCGGAATAACCACCCCGGGGGTAAACTCAACCCTGCGGCTTCTCCCATTTCCCTGATTCCGCCGCTCGAAAAACGGCTTCGATGACCGCCATATTCTTGATCGCGTCCGTCAACGGAACCGGTACCTGGCCGCCTTCCCGCACGGCTTTGGAAAAGACATCGCCCTGAATCGTGTATTGGTCGCACACCGGGAAAGTCTCGGTTGTAATGCCGCCGCCTACCAGGTCCCGCCCATCATCGATAAAAATCCGGCACGGCCGGTCATTGGGCGCATTGAATGGGATTTCGATTTCGATTCGCCCCTTCGTTCCCAGCAATTGCATACGCTGGTAGGGGACAAGCTGTGTGCTGCAGGTAAACGTCGCTTGCCCCGATGGGAACTCCAGGATCGCGGAGGTCAAGCAATCCACGCGGAAGTTCGGGTCGTTCTTCAGCGTCGCCGATACGCGCAACGGCTCTTCGCCGAAGAGAAAGCGCGACGTGTTAATGGGGTAACACCCAATATCCATCAGCCCCCCACCCCCGCATTCAGCAATGTTGCGGATGTTTTTGGGGTCCGTGTTGAAGTAGCTGAAAAAGCCCTGGATAGAACGCAAGCTGCCAATCCGTCCCGATGCAATCAGCTCCCGCGTTCGCAGCCACTGCGGATGGGTGCGGACCATGAACGCTTCGCCGATGATCACACGGGTGCGTTCCTGGACCGCCAGCAGACTCTTGGCTTCGGCGACCGTCATGCTGATGGGCTTCTCACACAGAACATGCTTTCCTGCTTCGGCGGCCTTGATCGACCACGGCACGTGAAGCTGGTTCGGTAGTGGATTGTAGACCGCCTCAATTTGCGTGTCAGCAAGCAGCTCTTCATACGAACCGTAGGCCTTGGCGATACCCAGCGCGCGGGCAACCTCCTCGGCCTTGTGAAGGTCGCGTGAAGCAATTGCGGCCACATCGATCCACTCACCCTTTTGCATGGCCGGCACCACCTTCTTGACCCCGATTCCGGCCGTGCTCAGAACTCCCCAACGAACTTTATTTGGCATACCCGAAAATCATACCCGTAGTTTTTCTCATGCAATGCCGAAAAACATTCCCAAGAGAATTCAGCTGAACCGCAGAGCATAGGAACCTACTTCTGGTTACGCCTCGCCCAAACCGGGCTGCGTTTTTCCAGGAATGCATGTAAGCCCTCGTGGAAATCCGCGCTGTTGCGGATTTTTTCGTTCCACCGCATCGCCCGTGCCAGGTCGCGATCGAGGCGTTCCTTGGCAAAAGAGCACAGCAGCTTCTTGACCGCACTCATCGATTCCGGACTGTTCTTCAGCAACAGCGCTGCCAGGGAACGGACTCGCTCCATCAGCTCGCCCTCAGGCACTACTTCGGTCACCAACCCCATTGCCAGGGCTTCTTCGGCATCCAGAATCCTGCCCGAGAGCAGCAGCGCCTTAGCCTTTTTTTCCCCGACCATCTCCAGCAGAAATACCGAGACAATCGCGGGAATGAACCCAATCCTGACCTCGGTATAACCCAATTTGGCCTGCGGGGACGCTAAGGTGAAGTCACACAACGTCGCTAATCCTGTCCCGCCCGCGATCGCCGGCCCATTGACCGCAGCTATGGTCGGTTTATCCAACTCGTACAATCTGCGCATCACCCGCATGATTGATTCGGCGTCGGCACGCTGCTCCTCGGGGCGCTGATCACCCAACGACTTGAGATTCTCCAGATCCATACCGGAGCAGAACGCGGTTCCCTCGCCGGTAAGCACGATCACCCCGCAAGGACACGTCCCCGCCTCGCCCAGAGCGTGGGTAAGCTCGGCAATCATCTGCGGGTTCAACGCATTCCTGCGCTCGGGCCGATTCATAGTAATGGTGTGGGTTCCGTCGGCTTCGTTGATTTTCAGCGTCGCGTAATTGATGGCCACGGTTCTCGATGCTCCTGATGGTTTTATACCTTGGCTGCACCGAATCGATCGGCGATGTCGCGGCCCATTGCCAGCACTTCGTCCAGCGGGTGCAGTTGGGGCAGTATCGCACCCAGCTTGCCAAGCTCCGTGATAGCCGTCTCTGTGGCCACGTTGCCCACCAGTGCGTCCTGAGCGAAGGGACAACCGCCGCAGCCGCCCAGAGCCATGTCAAGCCTGTAGCAGCCCGCCTGGTAAGCTGCTGCGACCTTTTCTGCGGCCTGCTCAGGACGGGCGTGCAAGTGGACGCCAAGCTCAATTTCGGGGACCGCCGCGAGCACCGCGCTCACCAACGATTCGATCTGCTCCGGGCTGGCCAATCCCACGGTGTCGGCAAGCGAAATCTCTTTGATCCCCAACTCCTGCAGCGTTTGGCAGGCCGTGATCACATCCTGTTGCCGCCAGGCGTCGCCGTAGGGATTACCAAAAGCCATCGACAGATAAGCCACCATGCCCACGCCAGCGCGCGCACCCAGCGCGCAAGATTTGTCTTCAGCGTTTCAAGCGCCTGCTGTGGGGTCTGTCTCTGGTTGCGCTCCAGAAATGTGGCTGAGAGGGAGTAGGGAAAACCCAGGGTGCGTACCGCTCCGGTGGCGATGGCCCGCTCCGCGCCTTGCTGGTTGACCACGATACCGATAATCTCCACGTCGCTTCCCGGGCCAAGCAAAGCCAGTACCTGTTCCGAGTCGGACATTTGCGGCACCGCTGCCGGGGAAACAAAGGAGACGGCGTCAATGTGTTGGAAGCCGGCGGCGATCAGAGCGCGCAGGTAATCGGCCTTGACCTCCGCCGGGATATGTTGCGGCATGGCCCTGCCAGGCATCCCGCGGGCACTCGATAATTTTGACCGGCTCGGTGATCACTGCAGTCTATCCCCGGCGTTTAGTTCCGTGCCAGTAGCCACAGTACGCCGAAGCCCAGCAGATGTATCGCGGCCACCTGCACCAGCGCTGTCCAGAGCGGTTTCCATCTCGTCGCTATGCTGATGTACAGGCCGTAGAGAACCCACTGCGCATACAACATTATCTGCGACCAGCTATTGCTGGTCTGCTCTGACAGGCCCAGCTGAGGCTGCTTGAGAAGCAGGGCATAGGGATAAAGCAGCTGCAGCCGAGCAATCCGCCCGCGCCCATCAGAGGCAGGATCTCCGCGGTCTTCACCGCCACCAGAGTGATCGCAATCCCGGCCAGCAGGGCCACCAAGCCATCCACCCGGCCTGATGTCTTCTTTTTTTTTCTGTTGCTGGTTCCGGATCGTTTAGGACGCGCCAGTGTCTGCGAGCTCATGCTCCGAGCATACCGCCCGCTCCAACGAACGGAGATGCAATCCGCGCTCCCCGCACCATCCTGATCACATCACTCAACCAGCAGCTTCTCATGGAACAGTGTCCCCTTCCCTTTGTCATCCCGAGCGAAGCCGAGGGATCTGCGGTTTACCCTCTGGGCTCTCCGGCAGACTTGTGGGCGCGCGTGCCTGGACAACGTTGGGAAACTGTCGGGTCCGGAAAGCTAGCGAGGGACAAGAAAGCTATCAGGTATCGGCGCCTCGTCGGACTCCTGCCGCTTATTCAAGCCACCATAGCGGCGTTCGCGGCGCTGATAATCGGCGATGGCCTCGAGCAGATGAATGCCGCGAAAATCCGGCCAGAAACGTTCCGTCACATAAATTTCGGAATAAGCCATTTGCCACAGCAGGAAATTGGAAACGCGAAACTCGCCGCTGGTGCGAACTACCAGGTCCGGATCAGGCATATGCGCCGTATAAAGGTGGCGGCTGATGTCTTCTTCGCTGATGTGCTCCAGGCTAACGTTCTTGGCGGCCGCTTCCCGAGCGAGGCGCCTGGACTGCATCCACCAACTCGGAGCGCGCTCCGTAATTGAGCGCCAGCGTCAGCACCGTGCCATTGTTGTGTGCGGTGGCTTCTGCGGCCCACTGCATCTTCTCCTGCACTTCGGAAGGCAACTCATGGGTCCGGCCGATGTAAGCGATGCGCACATTGTTGTCGTTCATGCGCTCAACATTGTCTACCAGGTAAGACCGCAGCAGACGCATCAGAAAGTTGACTTCAGTCTTGGGGCGCCGCAGATTGTTCTCGAGCGAGAAGGCGTAGAGCGTCAACCAGGGCAAGTTGATGCGCGAGGCCGTCTCGACCACAAACTGGACCGACTCGGCGCCTTGCTGGTGTCCTAGAAAGCGCCTCAGGCTGCGCTTGCCTGCCCAGCGTCCGTTGCCGTCCATGATGATGGCGACGTGCTGTGGCAGGCGAGCCGGATCCAGTTGGCGATAGATGGCCTGCTCTTCAGGAGATAGTTCGGCTACGCGGTTCGATGGCAGGAATCGCAAAACGATTGCCTTTCCATACGACCGTAGCACATGGCCCCCTCCCCCGCAAAACCGCTTGCGCGCCAGCCACAAACGCGGGGTCAAGCAGCCAGCATTCAAATCGGGGAAGGGGAAGCAGCTCAGGCGCTTCTGCGGCGGCCCATGGCCAGGTCGCGCACCTGGTTCAGGAACATCGAGCGCTGCAGCGTATCCATCTGCGAGATGTACGGCGCAAGTTCGGCCAGAAACGGATCGCCCAGAATCGATGCGGTCTCTTCATGCCGGCGGCTGCGCGCATCGCGAAGCAGGTTGCAGATATCGATCTCCAGCGCGGCGGCCAAGCCGTGCCAGCGATGACAGCGTCGGCATCGCCTTGCCATTCTCGATTTTGGAGATGTAGGTACGCGGCACCTGCATCCGGCCAGCAAGCTGGCGTTGGCTCAGATTCCGGCCTTTGCGGAGGTCGCGCACTGCGCGCGCCACCTGCAGCCCGTTATCCTCAGCCACAGCTTCTTCCGGCTCGCCGGCGAATTGCGGAACGAGCCGTTCCGGTTCTTCGACTTCGAGCGGTTTGTGGCAGCGCCTGCATAGGGAATTCGCGGTGCGAAACTGAACCAGAGTGCAGCGTTCGCACCGAAGGACCTCACGCGCCTCGACGGTTGCTAAGGTAGTTGCCATAATTTTGTCAGCGGAGCGCCAGAGCAAGGCGATCCTGATAAGAAGCGTCCGCTTTTTAGATCACCTCGCACTCGCTCGTGCCAAGTATCCGTTTAACGACGGTTCCTACCTGATTCATGATTACAGTGATGCAGGGTATCCTCAATGTCAAGTTAAAAAGTAGGGTCAAAGCGGAAAACGTGGTACGAATTTCGGAACAAACCCTAAAAAACACGGAGTCTCACGGCTGTCTGTGCAAAAAAGAGTACGAAATGGCCGCAATAAGATATACGCGAACCGAAGCCTGGACCCTGCTGAACGAGTACACGCAATCGCCCGGTTTACTCAAACATGCGCTCGCTGTGGAGGCTTGCATGGGCGCTCATGGCGAAGAGCAGGCAGCCGCTCGCGGGCTCACCGCGAGACCATGCCGGCGCCTTGCGCGAGACCTATCGCATCACCGGTTTGCTGCATGATTTCGATTACGAAAAATATCCCAGCGCGGAAGAGCATCCCTTCGTCGGAAACAAAATTCTTGCCGAGCAAGGATGGCCGGAGGAAGATTCGCGAGGCGATCATGGGACATGCGCAGTACTCCGGCGTTCCGAGAAAAACACACCTCGCCAAAGCCCTCTTTGCCTGCGATGAACTAGCTGGTTTTCTGACCGCCGTCTCGCTCGTCAAACCCACCAGATCGATCTTCGATGTGGATGTCCCAAGTGTCCGTAAGAAGATGAAAGATAAGGCTTTCGCGCGTGGTGTGCACCGCGAAGACATCGTTCAGGGAGCGCAGGAACTGAGGCCTGGATCTGGATGCCCACATCGGCTTCTGCATTGCCGCCATGCGTCGCCACGCGGACGCGTTGGGCCTCGATGGCGTAGCCGCTTCCTCTCCTCTTCCGTAAAGCTTTGTTCCCCTGAACCAACATCGAAGACTGCGACGATTTTCTTACGCTCGATGCGGCAGAGTCACCTCACTTCAATGGGAACTATCGTTGTTACTTTATCGACGGAGCGAACCCTCTCTCGGCGCCGCGGCCGAAGATTTGTTTTGACGGCTGAGGCTGCGAAACTGCGCGCAGTCCTCCCCGTGAGAGAAAATTGCTCGTCCACGAACGACGTGCCAACCACGCGTGTGCGCGGCGGAATTCTTACATTCTCTGAAGCCCAAATTTTCCTAGTGGATGGGTCGTCGCAGAATTGCGGATCGATGAAAGATCGTCTCCCACCTTCGTGTTATTGGCGGGTGTGATTCATTCCGCGCCGCGATACTGTTCTGAGCGCAGTGGATCGGAGTTTTCCGGCGCTTCCGGATCGATAGCAAAGTCGAAAACCTCTCCGTCGGCAAACCCGGGACTGGCGGGCAGAGGAATCAGCGCGTACTCGCCTGGGGCGAGAGATTGCCGCAGAGACAGCCGGTACCAGTCGGTCGTGCCCACGCGCTGCTGCTTGATGCTGATCACGTCCGGGTACTGGGCATCGGAATGTTTTGCCTGCCTGCTTCAGTTGCGCCATGGCATCTTTCGTTACCTCGCGCCGCTGCCCCTCAATGCTGACCCGCACCACGACCAGGTCGGAGCGGCCTTGGTCGCTTCCCGAGACCCCGCGCAGAAAGAACAGCGGAGCAGGGTCATGCACCCGAACCGTGGCCGCCTCGCCCTTGAATTCAATTGTGTGTCGCAGCTTGAGCGAGAAGCCCTGATCATCCGCCGTCGTGTCCGGGGGCCTTCAGCCGTACCAGCTCGCGCAAGCCCTTCCAGGTATCGAGCGCCCAGACATGGCCATAGGTTGGGAGCTGGAGTCCTTCAGCCACGCTGATGTCGTCGGAAGAGACGCTCTCCCGCGGCGCGAACCTGGGCGTGGCTCTGGACGAGCGCGCTGAAGCCGAGGATCAAAGCTAAGGGGAGGGTGCGATGCACCTGCATGTTCCGTGTTCTTCTTTGCTGTTGTTTCGGAGCCCAGACCATCCTAGTGTGCCGTTGCGGAATTGCAATCCTTAAACTCTGGCTTTCCCTGTCATAACAGCGTCAGAGGGATCTGTGGTGCGCCCCTCGGGCTTCCCAAATTCTGGAGCTAAGGTTCAGAATTTTCACGCGACTCGTTAGCCCCTGCGTGAAGAACTCTGCCCTCAGTCCCGTAGGGACGGTCTGAAAGTCAGCCCAGGACGTAGTCCTGGGCTAGGAAGGCGCCATCGAGCAGTCCCGCAGGGATGACTGAAACTCGGTTCAGGTGTTCAGCCGTCCCTCACGGGACTTGTCCTGCTTGCTGATAAATACCCAGGACTACGTCCTGGGCTACTCTCAGTCCGTCCCTACGGGACTTAATTTGAGACTGTAGTTCTCACGCAGACACTTAGCCCCTGCTAATTTTTCCATTGGAGTTTCGTGCCGACGGGCCTCCGCTTTTTGGCGAAGGGTGAGTACCGCGAATCTCAAAGGTCTGTCTTTGGGTTGGAAAGAACGGGTTCAGAGCAGCGGTATCTCACCCTTCGCAAAAGGGCGCGGGAGACCGAGGGAGGCAATAAAGAGCAAGCGCCTGCTTCGGCGCGATGCTCATGTCCAATTTTTCTTTGGGGGAAATTTAAAACGTGTAAAGCACGTAGCCGGCAAGCAGAGCAAAAACGGTCATGACCAGGATCGCTTCCAGCTTTTCGTAGTTCGATTCCGCACCGCTAAAGTGATATCGCCCAGGCTTCTTCGGGTCGTACTGGATAGCCAACTGTTCGCCTACAGAGTAGGGTGCAATGTGCTGGTCCCGTGATGACAGAATTCGCCGTGATTCACCCGTCCTCCGGCTTGATACGTGAATTTAACCTCATAGTGCCCGGCGATACCTCCCAGGTGGTCGTGGAGTCGTACCCACCTGCAGGAATCCACGGTTGCGTCTGGTAGTAGGCCAGGAACGGGCAGGCGTTAATTTCGAGAAAAGGTTAGCCATGGTGTTTCTCTTTCGATTGGCCATCTTTCAGCCAGCGGGGTTGGCTAAAAGATAATCTGGGTGCAGTATGTCACGTTTGGGGGATGTTGCAAAGAGGGAAATTGTGGCAGTAAACAGCACCTCGGGGACTCTCTTTCGAGTGCCGTGATTTGCGATTGTCCAGGCAGGGCAGAGGCTGAGATGCTATGCTGGCGAGTTTCTTATGGCCGTCCCAAACCCAGACCAACCCGTTACCTCCTCCGCGGCTGAGCCGCACTTCTCCAATCAGCTCGCTTCCCGGCTCGACCCGCAGGCCGGGAAGAGCCGCGCCAACACATCCGGGATGAAGATCTTGCTCCAGGCCCTGGCACAGCAGGAGGACGTCATCCGCCAGGGCGGCGGCCCCAAAGCCATCGAGGCCCAGCATGCAAAAAAGCGGCTGACCGCCCGGGAAAGACTTGCCTTGCTGCTCGATCCCAATGAGGAGTTCCTGGAGTTGGGCCTCTTCGCCGCCTATGGCATGTATGAGGAGTGGGGTGGCGCGGCCGGCGCCGGGGTTGTGACCGGCCTGGGGTGGATTGCCGGGCGGCTGGTGATGGTGATTGCTAACGATGCCACGGTCAAAGCCGGCGCATTCTTTCCCATGACCGCAAAAAAGGTCCTCAGGGCCCAGACAATCGCCATGGAGAATCGAATTCCAACGGTCTATCTGGTTGATTCTTCGGGTGTTTTCCTGCCCTTGCAAGAGGATGTATTCCCCGATCAGGACGATTTTGGGAGAATTTTCCGCAATAACGCGGTCATGAGTGCTGAGGGCATCCCGCAGATCACCGCCATCATGGGCATGTGCGTGGCCGGCGGAGCCTATCTTCCGGTCATGACCGACCATATCTTGATGACCGAAGGCAGCGGGCTTTTCCTGGCCGGACCAGCCCTGGTGCAGGCGGCCATCGGCCAGAAGTACACGTCCGAAGAACTGGGCGGAGCCACTATGCACGCCGAGATCTCCGGCACCGTGGATTTCAAAGAGCCCAATGACCACCTGTGCCTGGCCCGTCTCCGGTCACTGGTCGGTCGGCTGGGACACGGCCCGGTTGCCCCGTTTGACCGGGCGCCTTACGACCCGCAGCGGGATGCGCCCAAATATGTGCCGCAGGACCTCTATGCACTGTTCGATCCCGACCCTTCCAAGGGCGCGAGTAACAGCTATGACATGCACGAGGTCGTTGCCCGTCTGGTCGATCGCTCTGAATTTGACGAATACAAGGCAGACTATGGCAAGACCGTCCTTTGCGGCTATGGCAGGATTGGCGGTTACGCGGTAGGGATCGTCGCCAATCAGAAGACGCACCAGACCCACACCAGCCAGACCGGGGAAAAGAGGGTCGAGTTCGGCGGCGTAATTTACGCCGAGAGCGCCTCCAAGGCGGCACGCTTCATCATGGACTGCAATCAGAACCTGATCCCGCTCATCTTTCTTCACGATGTCAACGGCTTCATGGTGGGTCGCGATGCGGAGTGGACCGGCATCATCCGTGCCGGCGCGCAGATGGTCTCAGCGGTAGCCAATTCCACGGTGCCGAAGATCACAGTGTTGCTTGGCGGTTCGTTTGGCGCCGGCCATTACGCCATGTGCGGCAAAGCTTATGACCCACGCTTCCTCTTTGCCTGGCCTACCGCCCGCTACGCGGTGATGAGCGGAGCCTCCGCCGCTGGAACCCTGGTGGAAATCAAGATCCGTCAACTGGAGCGTGGCGGCAAGCAGCTCAGCGAAGAAGAGAAACGCGCGGTATTTGCCTCCATCAAAGCAAGCTACGACGAGCAGACCGATTGCCGTTACGCTGCTGCCCGGCTTTGGGTCGATGCCATCATCGATCCGGCCAAAACGCGGGAAGTGCTCCTGACCGCGCTAAAGGCCGTAGCCCTCAATCCCGAGGTCAAAAAATTCAATCCGGGAGTGATCCAAACCTGAGCTATCCAGTTCTGTGTCTGGCTACCTGTGATGGGGCGTAACCGAACTCCAGGTCGAAACACCGCGTTAGATTTGCCAAAGCGGGCGTCCAAGCATGAGAGCAAATCGTGAAAAACACCTCGCCGTAATCTTGTGCATCGCATCCGCCTTCCTGGTTGCCTGCCGGAAACAGGAAGCCGCACCTGCCGAACCATCCATCCTGATCCAAAACGTAACTGTCATAGATCCCGGTAGAAGCTCCGTGACTCCTGCAACCTCGGTGCTTGTGATCGGCAGCAAGATCCAGTCCGTGGCTCCTGCTACGCAGCTGTCGAACATCAAGGCACGCGTTGTCGATGGCACGGGCAAGTATCTGATCCCCGGCCTATGGGATATGCATGTTCACACCAACATGGGCGACTGGATCCCGGGGGCGACCGAAGTGACCCTGCCGCTCTTCGTTGCCAATGGCGTTACTGGAATCAGGACCATGGGCGACGAGCTGCCGTCCATTTTGCAGTGGAGAGACGCCATCGCCCAAGGCAAGCTTCTCGGGCCCAGGATGGTTTCGTCGGGTCCGATGCTGGATGGCCCCAAGCCCAACTTTCCCGCATCCGTGCAGATTGCGACCCCGGCGGATGCGGTCCATGCCGTGGATAGCCTCAAAGCCCAGGGCGTTGACTTTATAAAGATACAGTCACTGATTCCGCGCAACGCCTATTTTGCCGCTGCGGCGGAGGCCCACAAGCAGGGAATCGTCTTTGCCGGCCATGTGCCCGATGCAGTACGAGCCAGTGAAGCAGCGCAGGCCGGCCAGAAAAGCATTGAGCACTATACCGGCGTATTCGAGGGTTGTTCGACCATCGAAAACAAGCTGATAACCGGGCCTCGGGGTCCGCGCAAGTCCGTCGAAACCTTCAATCAGGCCCGCGCCGACAAGCTGATCGCTCTCTTTGTCAAAGATCAAACCTGGCAAGTGCCAACGCTGGTTTGGGAGCGCGGCCAATGGCTGATCGATAAAACCGACCTCCAGCACGAACCGCTGGATAAATACGTGCCTGTCTATTGGAAGCAGAAGACCTATCCGCGTTTTGTCACCAGTATCCTGGCCACCCTGGATACCGATCCTCTCTCCTTTCGCGAACGCTACGTGCAAATGGAAATGGAGATGACCGCCGCGATGCACAAAGCCGGCGTGCCCTTTCTGGCTGGGACCGACACGGCTGCCGGCGTCTACGTGGTGCCCGGCTTCAGCCTTCACGAGGAGATGGAGTTGTTCCAGCAGGCCGGCTTTACTCCCATGGAAGCTCTGCAGACTGCCACGAGCAATCCTGCCCGCTTTCTCGGAACGGAGGCGACCATGGGTTCAGTGGCGCCGGGAAAAATCGCTGACCTGGTGCTGTTAAACGCCGACCCTACGGTTGATATTCACAACGCCCGCAAGATCGAAAGCGTCGTGCTCGCAGGCAAATACTTCTCCAGAGACGACCTGGACAATCTTCTGTTGCATGTGCAACAGGCAGCTTTGAAAATTCGCTGAAGCGCTAAGCCATGCCCAGCAGCGCTACGCCTTCCGTGCGCGCGGCTTCCCGCAAGTCGCTGTCCAGGGTGGCCAGCGGCAACCGGGTACGTTGTGCCAGCTCCAGGTATGCGGCATCGTAGACGGTCAGCCGATGACGCCCCGCCAATTGCAACGTTGCTCCCCAGGCTTGCCGCGGAGTTTCGGGATCAAGATGGATAGGAAGCAGCGCCAAATCAGCCAGGGTCGCGTCACGGAATGCTGCGTTGTGGCGCGCTCGCCTGACACCCATTTCCAGCACGTTCGCGACTTCCAGTGGCCAGTGGCCTGGAACCCAGGCTCCCTTCTCATGCAGAACATCAAACACTGCACGAACTGCGGGAGTGACTTCGTCCGCATAAATCCAGGCCAGTGTAGCCGAGCTATCCAGCACCAGGCTCATGGCCGCCCAGCGTCTCGTTCGGTCTTGAGAGCTTGCCAGTCAAATGAGCCAGGCTCGATCTGTTTCGCTCGCGCACGAATGCGTCGGCTCGCCGCGTAGGCCTGTGAGGTGTCGGACCCGGCGGTATCGGGTACGAGCTTCGCGACCGGCTTCCCGTGGCGGGTGATGATGATCACCTCTCCCATCTCCACTCGGTCTAGCAAAGCGCTCAATTTGTTTTTCGCTTCGAAGGCTCCGATCTCAATCACAAGTCCTCTTCCAGCTAGCTTAAGCTAGATTATATAGGGGCGAGCGAGAAGGGAATGGAATGAGCATGGATCGGTTCCCCCTCCACGAACTTCCGCCGTGTATCCTTTTTGGAATCATGAAACTTTTGAAATCATGAAACGGGTCATAACGGCTGCTGTACTCGTCCCCCTGGTACTCCTGCTCTTGTTGAAGGGCTCCTTCCTCCTGGTGGTGGTCGCCACCACACTGGTCGCGGAACTCGCCACCTGGGAATACATCTCCATTGCGGATTCCCATGGATCTCGCCTGCCGCGCGTGCTGCTTCTCGTTGCTGTTGCCGTCCTCTTTGCCGCCACCTACCGTGACCCCTCGCTGATGTTGCCGGCGATCGGCCTATGCAGCCTGGTCCTGCTGGTGGTTTGCGGCTTTCGGGTCGCCGCTCGAGCGGGTTCTGCCCGATACTGCATTTTCGGCGTTTGGCTTGCTCTATTGCGGCCTGACCATGGCCACTGTGCCCCTGGTTTGGCTTCAACCCGACGGGCCTTCGCTGGTGGTCTTCCTGTTCTGCGTCGTCTGGATCGGAGACACTGCCGCTCTTTACGTCGGCCGCAACTTCGGCCGTACCAAGCTGGCGCCTCGCATCAGCCCCAACAAAAGCTGGCAGGGAAGTGCTGCTTCGCTCGCAGCCGGCCTGCTGATCGCGGCAGCTTTGGTCGCCTTAGCCGGCAAACTGTCGCCCGGCACGCTCCATTACGGGGGGCCGTTGATTCACTGGCTGGGGCTGGCCGTGGTCTTGAACGTCTTCGCCCAGGTCGGCGATCTGCTCGAGTCGGCCATCAAGCGCGGCGCCGGCGTGAAGGACTCAGGCGTCATGCTTCCCGGCCACGGGGGTATCCTCGACCGCATCGACGCGCTCCTGCTAGCGGCCCCCGCACTGTGGTACGCTCAATGGATTCAACAGTATTTCGAGCGGGCTAGCTTGCGTTGAAGCACATTTGCATCCTCGGTTCTACCGGTTCCATCGGGACCAGTACCCTCTCCATCATTGAGCGTTATCCGGAGCGATTCGCGGTGGTGTCTCTGGCCGCCGGCAGCAATTTGGACCTGGCCTTCACCCAGTGCCAGCGCTGGCGCCCCCTGCTGGTCTCCCTGGCCACCGAGCAGTTGGCGAGCGAATTGGCGTCGCGCCTGAAGAGCGCCGGCCTGACCGGTACCGACGTGGTTTACGGCAGCGCAGGAACCGTGCGTGCTGCCACCCTGCCCCAGGTGGATTTTGTGGTCTCGGCGATTGTCGGCGTGGCCGGCCTGGAGGCTACTTACGCCGCGGTCGCGGCGGGGAAACCGGTTGGCCTGGCTAACAAGGAGGCCATGGTTGCCGCCGGAGAGATCCTCACCCGGGTTGCGCGCCAGGGCAACGTGCCCCTGCTGCCCATCGATTCGGAGCACAATGCCATTCATCAGTGCATGCGGGGAGGATCCGCGCAGGAAGTGCGCCGTATCTGGCTGACCGCCTCGGGTGGCCCCTTCCGCCAGCTTCCACTGGACCAATTTCAGTACGTCACGGTGGATCAGGCGCTGCGCCACCCTACCTGGGTCATGGGCCGGCGGGTCACCATCGATTCCGCCACCTTGCTCAATAAAGGCCTTGAAATCATCGAAGCTTGCCGCCTGTTTGACCTGCCTCCTTCCGCGGTTCGGGTTACTGTGCATCCGCAATCCGCCGTCCATTCGCTGGTCGAGTTCGTGGACGGCAGCATCCTGGCGCAAATTTCGGTCACCGATATGCGGCTGCCAATCCTCTACGCCATGAGCTATCCGGAGCGGGTTCCCAGCGAGCTGACCTTTGACATGGCGGCGCTCGGCCAATTGAGCTTCGAACCGCCAGATTTCACCCGATTTCCTTGTCTGGGCTTGGCTTACCAGGCTGCCGAAGCCGGCGGGGCTGCCTGTATTGCCCTCAATGCGGCAGATGAAGTAGCCGTCAGTGCATTCCTCGAAGGCACCATTCCCTTTACCGGCATCCCGCGTACAATTGAGGCAGTTCTCGAGGTAACGCCGCCGAGACATCCTGAAACGATCCAGGAGGTCCTCCAGTTGGATGAGGAGGCGCGGCGGGTGGCCCACAACGTGGTTTCAGGTTTTTCGCCGGTTCTCCGTTGAACTGTTTTCGCCGCGGCCTTTTGAGGCTTAAAGACATTTGCTCACCGCAGGCGGTTCATTCCAGTCAATACTCCGGTAGTTCGGCCCTTGCCGGGCTGAATCCGGCAGAGAGGCAATTGAGCGGATTATTATGTCCTTTTTCCTAACCAGCACAGTTTCCATGCTTGTTGTGCTCGGCATCATGGTACTGGTGCACGAGTTTGGCCACTTCGCCGTCGCCAAGTTGTGCGGCGTTCGAGTGGAAGTCTTCTCCGTGGGTTTCGGCAAACGTCTTTTCGGGTTTCGCCACGGTGACACCGATTACCGGCTCAGTCTTCTGCCCCTCGGGGGCTACGTCAAAATGTCCGGGGAATCGCCGGGAGAAGCCCTCCACCGGGGATCCGGCCGAATTTAATGCTCACCCTCGCTGGCAGCGGATCCTTATCGGCTTAGCCGGCCCCGTATCTAACTTTCTGCTCGCGCTGCTGCTCATGACCGGCTTTTACATGATGCACAACGAGGTGGAAGCCTTCCGTTCGCAAACGGCGAACATCGATTTCGTTTCCGACCATACCGCCGCCGCCGACTGCCGGGCTCAAGGCGGGCGACGTCATTACTCGCTTCGACAATGTCACCAACCCGACCTGGGAGCAGGTCTCGATTCGCTCCGCGATGAACGTGGGTCAAACCATCCCAGTGGACGTCAAACGCGACGGGCAGACCGTTACCACTCAGTTAGCGGTTCCCAATCCTCGCGGATCAGACGACTTCGATTTTGACACCATCGGTTTCGTACCTCGGATGCAGGAGGAACCCATACGCGTCCGCCAGATCGAAGCCGGCATGCCAGCCGCCAAGGCTGGCCTTAAGGCCGGCGACCAGATTCTGGCCGTCGATGGGCTGAAGCTGCATTCCGTCGATGCGATGCTCGCATTTCTGCAGCAGGACAACGGCCGGCCCATTCAACTGACCGCGTTGCGTGACGGCAAGACCTTCCAGATCCCTTGCAACCCATCATGGCGGACGCCGGCAACGGCCACAAACTCTACCGCATTGGGTTTGCTCCCAACCTGCCGCCTTTCAAGATTCAGCAGCTTCCGCTGCCTGAAGCGTTGAAGCAGTCGGTGCATTTCAACCTGCGCTATTCCGGCTTGATCCTCGAAGTACTCCACCGCATGATCACTCGCCGCTTTGCCGTGCAGGACCTGAGTGGGCCAATTGGCATCGCCAGGCAAACCGGTCTGGCCGTCGAGCAGCCTGGATGGCAGCCGATCATCGGCCTGATGTCCATCATCAGTCTCAACCTCGGCATCTTCAATCTTCTGCCCATTCCAATTTTGGATGGCGGCATGATTGCTTTGCTGCTGATTGAAGGGGTAATGCGCCGCGATCTGAACCAGGAGTTCAGGGAACGGCTTTACCAGGCCGCTTTCGTCGTGCTGCTTATCTTCGCGGCATTTGTCATGTTCAACGACATCTCCAAGCTCCAGGTCTTCACCAAACTCAAGCCGTAGTACACGGATGTCTGGTTAAAGAAAACCGCAGATCTCTCCGCTGAGATCTGCGGCTTCCTTTTCAGGCTCCTACACCGGCTCGGTCCAGAAACACATTCGCTACACTGATGTTCACTCATGCAAGTTTCCCAAACCCGCATCCGCGTGCGCTATGCCGAAACCGACCAGATGGGCGTCGTCTATTACGCCAACTTCTTCATTTGGTTTGAGATCGGCCGGGTCGAGCTTCTCGCCAACTTGGCTTCCATTACAAACAAATGGAGATCGACGACGATTGCCACATCCCGGTCGTCGAAGCCAATTGCCGCTACAAATCTCCAGCACATTACGACGACGAGCTACTGCTCGAGACCCGCGTGCTCGCGTTGCGCCGTTCGGTGATCAAGTTCGGCTATCGTCTGCTGCGCCGGAAAACGAAGCCTCCACTCTGCTGGCCGAAGGGGAGACGACCCACGTCACCGTCGACCGGACGCTGCGCAAGGTGCCTCTGCCCAAGAAGTATGTGGCGGTGCTCGAGCAATTCCTTGCTCTGACCGTCGTTTCTACCTGCTCAAAGACTGTCTCCTGCTCTTTCCCGCGCGGGTCTGCCTGTGCTTTTGCCATCCTCCTTGGCCTGCCGGGGCCGCCTACGCGCCCGATGCCGGGTAGTATCGCTTGCTGGCGCTCGGCCAGCGGGGCGCCGTGCCCGCGCCTTTTTCCGCGCGCATCCTGGCCCGGCGATGGCCGGCTGGCTTGGCCGGTTCACCGGCCTCGGGGTCGACACCGGTTTCCTGCTGCTGGGTGTCGTTTGCCTGATCGCGCTGCTCGCGCTGGTTGCCGGGCTGCTGTGGTCCTGGCGGGCGCCCACTGTCATCTTTGCCGCCATTTTCCTGATGCCTTTCTGGGTGGATATTTTCCACGATTACTATCTGCCCGACCTGCTTCACGCCGCCATCCTCGCCGCTATCCTGCTATGCCTCCTCTTCGGCCATACGCGGGTTGGCCCTGCTTCTGCTCTTTCCTGCCTACCTGGCGCGCGAGTCCACGCTTCTGGTGGCGGCCTGCCTGATCTTTGCCTGTTGGCGACGCATTCCGCTTCGCTCCGCCCTGATCGGGTCGTGGCAATGGTGTGCGGCGGCCTGGTCAGCCGGCACTACGGCCAGGCCGGTCCTGCCAGCGTCCATGGCATGAGCGGCGGGGCCTACATCCTGGGTAAGCTCGTCTGGAGCTTCTTCAAGAATGTTCTCGGCCTCCCTCTGTGGAGCAACACGCTGCCGGAATGCAACCCGTTTGGGTCAACGCGCTGCCTGCGGGTTATCATCTCGGCGCGATTCGAGCCGATCGGAGTGTGCCGGCCCTCTCTCTGGGGACCTGCCCGCCTTCTCCTCGCCTGGTTTGGCGTCTTCGGCATCGGGCCCGCGCTCGCGTTGGCTCTGTGGCGGAAGATGCGTTTGCCCGCACACCGCCGGCTGGCCAACGCGATCTCCCTGGGCCTGCTCATGGTCTTCCGCTTCTGCATCGTCTATGGCGTCATCAGTATCCTCATGACCCCGTTGCTCGGCGCCAGTGCCGATCGCCTGGTCGAGTACGGGTGGCCCTTTTATTTCGTGGTCGTGCCCTGGTTTCTCTCCCAGTCTTATGACCTCCGGGCGGCGCGCGGGTGCACTGCTTGTGCTTCACCTGTTCACCTGCTGGCTGGCTTGGTTTGGCTTCCGCCAGCAGACCTTCCACCTATCTGCTGGCCGCCCTGGCCGTATTGGCCTTGAATGGGGTAAGTTACGCTCTGATCAGGCAATCCCCGCCGGCAACCGGGTAACCCAGCCCCTCTGGTAACTTACTTTTTTATCCACAATGTGGATAACCTGTGGATTAAGTCCAGGAAGCATCCGCCACTGTGATGAATAGTCCACTTACCGATGCCTATGCAATCGACACGATTACGTGTAGCCAGCAGCGGACGCTTGATCCTCTGCGGAGTGGAACTGACACAAGTACAAATGAGCGCAGAGTGCGCATCTGTTCGGATGAGGTGCTTTACCAGAGGGGATGGCGAGGCGATAACGGCGTGCGTCGGAACAGCGCGCAGGCGATTCGCTGCAGGGCTAGCCAGTATATGTAATGGTGTCTGTACGCGGGTGGGCGGGTTCTTCGCGGCAGGGCGAACGGCGAGCTTTCTCAGTGCTTAAAAGTGACCGGCAGGCGGAGCAGCAATCCAACTAAGTAGCCATGTTAGATCCGTCCCGCTGCAACACGCCCGGCCGACAAACATTTCCAGGACGAATCCGCTGAACCGCAGATCCCTCGGCTTCGCTCGGGATGACAAAGGGAAGGGTGGCCCTTCCAGAAAGAGCGGCTGCTGCGCCGACGTCCCCTTACGCACCCAGGGTGATGGAAAGCGCTTCCCATCCAACAACCACTCCATGAAAACGCCACCCTTCCTTTGTCATCGCGCGCGAAGCCGAGGGATCTGCGGTTCAGCGGACCTGTCCTGGAAATGTTTTTCAACCGGGCTCGGCTAAGTGCCGGGGATCAGGATATGGAAAGCCCACGCGGCTTGATGTGAGCTGCGGATGAAGGCCACCGTGCTTTCCAGGCTCGTGCCCGGGCCGAATACCTCCGCCACGCCCTGCGCCTTCAGGGCAGCGATGTCATGCCCGGGATGGTCCCCCCGAGAACCACCAGGATATCCGTCGCGCCGCGCTCCTTGAGCAGGGCCAGGACGCGGGGAACAATCACGTTGTGCGCGCCGGAGAGGATGCTCAGCCCGATACAGTCGACATCCTCCTGCAGGGCGGCATTCACGATCATCTCGGGGGTTTGCCGCAGGCCGGTGTAGATCACTTCCATGCCGGCATCGCGCAGCGCTCGGGCGATGACTTTGGCGCCCCGGTCATGGCCATCCAGGCCCGGCTTGGCGACCAGCACGCGGATCGGGACGGTGGCTGGGTTCTCTGCTTCCGGCATGGTGTTACTTGTCCCGGGCGACGACGAAGTCCGGCATCCAGAGCAGAGCCCGTTTGTAGTCGGACTCGGGCAGCCCGGCGATGGCCGCGCGGGCTACTTCCGCGTATTGGAAGGCGGAGTCGAGAGCATACTGCACCGACCCGTGCCGGTCCAGAATCTTAAGCACGTCCTGGTGGCTGGTCCGCTCGAAGCTTAGATCTTCGAGCACCCTGCGGATCGCCTCGCGCTCGAGTGGCGTTGCGTGCTCCAGTGCATGGACCACGGCCAGGGTGGCCTTGCCCTCGCGCAAGTCACTGGCCACTGGCTTGCCCAGCACCTGTTCGGTCGCGGTCAGGTCCAGCACATCGTCCACGATCTGGAAGGCGATGCCCAGGTTACGGCCGTACTCCCCCATCTGCTCCTCTATCTCTTCCGAGGCTCCGGCCAGATACCGCGCCCAGGCGCATGGAGACGTCGAACAGGCAAGCCGTCTTGCGGTAGATCAGGTCGTAGTATTCGGCTTCGCCCACCATCCGGCCCAGCTTCTCCATCTGGACAAACTCGCCCTCGACCATCTGCTGGGTCAGGCCGATCAGCAGGTCGAGCACCTTGAAGTTGCGTTCCTCGAGGGCAATATGAAAGGCCTGCATATACAGCCAATCGCCGGCCAGCACACATTTGGAGTTGCCCCAGGTGGTATTGGCGGAAGGCCGGCCCCGCCGGGTATCGGCTCCATCGATAATGTCGTCGTGCACCAGGGTCGCGGTGTGCACCATCTCGACCACGGCGCCCAGCCGCACCATACCCTGCCCGTGGTAGCCGAGCGATTTGGCCGCCAGCAGGAGCAGGGAAGGGCGGATCCGTTTGCCCCCGCCTTCGCGCAGGTGGTCGGCGATGTCGGTGATCGCCCCCACATTGGAAACGGCGTCGCGCACCAGCTCAGTCTCGATGGCGCTCAAGTCGTCGCGTAGCAGGTCGAAGACTTCTTTTGCCGTCGCTATCGCTTGTGTGCTCACTCACTCTCCAGGTGCTTCTCTACCACGCTAGTTCGACCGGTAATTCGTGAACTGCATGTCAATGCCGAAGTCATGGCCCCTTAAGCAGTGCAATGGTCTCCTGTAGAGTATCGCGATCTTTGCCGGTTATGCGCACCGTATCACCCTGAATGGATGCCTGAACCTTTTTCTTGGACTCCTTGATCAGCTTGACAATCTCTTTGGCCTTTTCCCCGGGGATGCCCTGCTGCAGGGTGATCTTCTGCCGGACACTGGATCCGGAGGCGGGTTCGATCTTGCCGTATTCGAGGGACTTCAGCGGCACTCCCCGCTTGACGAACTTTTGCTGCAGGATCTCCGTAACCGCCTTGAGCTTGTACTCGTCCGATGAGGCCAGCTCAATGGTTTCGTCGCCCTCCAGCAGCTTGATCTCGGAGTGCGAGTCTTTCAAATCAAAGCGGGTCCGGACTTCCTTAATCGCCTGATCCATCGCGTTCTTCACTTCCTGAACATCGACCTTGCTGATTACGTCGAACGAGTTGTCTGCCGCCATGCCTGTCCTCCTCGATTATCAGCGCAAACGCTGTTGCCTATCCTCGACCTACGACTCCGGGTCTGGCGCTACACCAAAAAAACGGAAGAAGTTGTTGGCAGTGCTGGAAGCGACCTGCTCCGCCGTGGATGCCGCACACTTCCCCCAGCTTGTCCGCTACCCGGCCCACCCAGGCCGGCTCATTGCGCTTGCCGCGATAAGGGCAGGGGAGCGAGAAACGGGGCGTCGGTCTCAATCAGCATTCGATCGAGAGGAACCTTTGCGGCCACCTGTCGTGATGTTTTCTGCCTTGGGAAAGGTCACATTGCCGGCAAAGGAGATCAGAAATCCGCAGTCCATCGCCCGCCTCGCGTGTTCCCATTCGCCAGTAAAACAGTGCAGGATGCCCCCAGATTGGTCCTCATCCAGTTGCTCTCGATCATTGCCAGCGTGTCGTCCCATGCGTTGGTGCTTCCATCGGAGGGCCGGCAATGGATGATGATCGGCCGTTGCCGCGCCGCGGCAATCTCCATTTGCGCCACAAAAGCCTGCTTCTGCTGCTCCCGTGGCGAGTGGTCATAATAATAATCGAGACCGATCTCGCCCACGGCAAGCACATCCGGGCTGGCCAGCAAATCGTCTAGCTTTTCGAGTGCTGCCGGGTCGGCGAGCTGGGCCTCGTGGGGGTGGATGCCGGCCGTGGCCAAGATGCGCGGTATCGCCGGCTTGCCGGCGTAGCTCCGGCTCAATTCCAGCGCCTGCTGCATCGTTTCCGGCCCGTCTCCGATGCCAATGGACAGAACCGTGCGCACACCCTGTTGCCAGGCCCGCTGCAGCAGCTCATCCCGGTCGGCATCGTACCTCGGGCTGTCAAGATGTGCGTGTGAGTCGACCAGCGCTATTCCCCGATACTGCTTATTTGAGCCGCGCGCCGATTTCGACGTCTTCCAGGAAGCCGGCCAGGACGGGCTTACCCTTTTCCCCCACGAGGCCGCTACGATCATTCCATTCGATTCCAGGCCGCGCAACTTTCGCGGTTGCAGGTTGGCAACGATCACCACCTTGCGTCCGATAAGTTTCTCCGGCTCATAGGCCTCGGCAATCCCGGCCACAATCTGCCGTACTTCATCGCCCAGGCTCACCTCCAGCCGTAGCAGCCGGTCGGCGCCCTTCACCGGCTCAGCCACCAGCACCTGGGCTACGCGCAACTCCACCTTGGCAAAATCGTCAATGGTGATGGTCGCTGGGCGGGCTTGCGGTTCGGACGCTGGAGCAGCCGTTCCCAGCGAAGCCGCCGGGGTCAACGCTGCCGGCGCTTTGGCGGCGATGGCCCCGGTCGTCTGTGACAGCTGCAACCGCCGCGGACTGGTCCACAGGAGTGGGTTGCGCTGCCGGGGCAGGAGCCGCGCTGGTCATGACGGCGATTCTTCGCCGCCGTCTCTGCCTCTGCTTCCGCGCTCTTGCCGCTATTGTTGGTCTCCAGTTCGTGCATGCGTTTGACCGTGTCCTTTTCTGCCCGCGGAAAGACGGGGCCTGATTGCCCGAGCTTGGTGCCTGGCTCCAATTGCCCCCAGTGCACGTTCTTCAGATCGGCATGGGCGATATCGCCCAGCCCGAGTTGCGCCCATATCCTGGTCGTGGCCTCGGGCAGGACGGGATAGGCCAGCGCGGTGATGATACGAAGCGCTTCGGCGCAGGTATACAGAATCGATGCCCTGCGTGCCGCCCCGTCTTCCACGGCCCCCAGCTTCCAGGGAGCTTTTTCGGTGATGTAGCCGTCGACCACCGCGACCAGGGCCCACAAAGACTCGAGCGCACGGGAAAAATCGAACGCTTCAAAATGTGCGGCAAACTCTCGCTCCGCTGTCTCGGCCGCGGCTACGACTCGCGGCTCGGCCTCTCCCGCCGGCACCACGCCGTCGAAATACTGCGTGATCATGGCGTGAATCCGGCTGGTCAGGTTGCCGTAGCCGTTGGCCAGATCCGCGTTGTAGCGCTGCACCAGGGCATCAAAGGAAAAGCTGCCATCCTGGCCGAAGACAACTTCGCGCATCAGGAAGTAACGCAGCGCATCGGCTCCCAGGGTAGCCAGAATGGTCTCCGTCCGGACCACGTTTCCCAGAGACTTGGACATCTTGCTCTGCTCGAAAGAGCAGCCATCCGTTGGCTGCAACGCTCTTAGGCAGCGGCAGGCCGGCAGCCATGAGGAAGGCAGGCCAATAGATACAGTGAAAACGGATGATCTCTTTGCCCACCAGTTGCACGGTAGCCGGCCAATAGCGCGCAAAGCGCTGCTGGTCTTCGGGGCGGTCGCTGCCGTAGCCGAGCGCCGTAATGTAATTGGCCAGCGCGTCCATCCACACGTAGATCACATGCTTCGGGTCGCCCGGCACCGGGATGCCCCAATCGAAACTGGTGCGGCTCACGGATAGATCCTTCAATCCGCCGCGCACAAAGGAAATCACCTCGTTGCGGCTTGCCTTCGGGCCGGATGAACTCCGGATGTTGTTCGTACAGCTCCAGCAGCTTGCGCTCGAAGGCGGAGAGCTTGAAGAAGTAGTTCTCTTCGCTGACCGTTTCCGTAATGCGGCCACAATCCGGACAGGGAGAACCGGGGGGCGCATCGACATAGAGCTCGTCTGAGACGCAGTACTGGCCGGTATAGCTGCCCTTGTAGATAAAGCCGCGCTCCTGCAATACCGTCCAGAGCTTTTGCACTCCCTTGCGGTGGCGCTCCTCTGTGGTCCGTATGTAATCGTCGTAGCTCAGACCCATGCGGTCCCACAAGCCGCGGAACTGGCTGGAGACGGCGGTAGCAAATTCCTGTGGCGTTTGTCCCGCTTGCCGCGCCGAACGCTCGATTTTCTGCCCGTGCTCGTCTGTCCCGGTGAGGAACCAGGTGTCAAAGCCCAGGGCGCGTTTGCGCCGGGCGATGGCGTCGGCCACGATCGTGGTGTACGCGTGACCGATGTGCGGCCGCGCATTCACATAGTAGATCGGAGTGGTGATGTAAAAGGTGGAGGTGTCGGACATGGGCAAGGCGGTCTTCCAATCTTAACAGGCAGCGGTTGATCGAAGGCCCGGGAGGGCCGTTCTGCTAGAATCGGCAAGAAAATCAGGGGTTTTAGCGTGTATCGCAAACAGCAGAGACTTCTTCGCGAGCGCCTCCGCTCGGTTCTTCAGGCCAAATATCAACTGGAACTCCCGCAGATTGCCATCGAGCAGCCGCCCGATCTGGAGATGGGCGAATACGCGCTGCCGGTAGCTTTCGAGCTCGCTCGCCGTCTCAAACGGTCGCCGCGCTCGATCGCCGGGGAACTGGTCACGGACCTGATGCCGTTGGAGGGTTTCGCTTCCTTTGCCGTGGCCGGCGCAGGTTATATCAATGGCAAGCTTGATCGCCAGGCGGCCGCGAGGGAGATCGCGCGTGACGATACTTTTGACGACCAGAGCCATCTTCACTCCCTGGTTGAGCACACCAGCATCAATCCCAACAAGGCTGCCCACATCGGTCACTTGCGCAACGCGATCCTGGGCGACACCTTTGTGCGCCTGTTGCGTGCATCCGGACAGCACGTCGACGTTCAAAACTATATTGACAACACCGGGGTCCAGGTTGCCGACATCGTAGTCGGTCTGACTCACTTTGAAGGTTACGATCTGGCCGGTGTCCGCAAGTTGCTGGCCGACCTTAAAGCCAGAGGAGAACTCATAGACAACTACTGCTGGGACCTCTATGCCCGGGTCTCGCAGTGGTACGAGGATTCAAAGGCGCCGGAGCGGAAAGAAATCCGCCTGCAAACCCTGCATGCCATCGAGGCCGGCGGCAATGAAACCGCGGAGATTGCAGATCTGGTGTCGACCGCCGTGCTGCGCCGGCATCTGGAGACCATGCTGCGGCTGGGCATTGAATATGATTTTCTGCCCCGCGAAAGCGAGATTCTCCATCTCAAATTCTGGGACCTGGCCTTTGCCCAGCTGAAGACCAAGGGCGTTCTCTATTTCGAGACCGAGGGCAAGAATCAGGGCTGTTGGGTTATGCGGCGAGCCTCGACGGGCGAGGTGCCTGCGGAAGAGACAGTAGACGAAGATGCCAAGGTGATTGTCCGTTCCAACGGAACCGTTACCTATGTTGGCAAGGACATCGCTTATCACCTGTGGAAGTTTGGCCTGCTCGGACGTGACTTCGGCTACGCCCCCTTCTTTGACTACCACGATCACATGTGCTGGATCTCGACCGAAGTGGGTGAGCCCCAGCATCCCGATTTCGGGGGTGCGCAGGCTATCTACAACGTCATTGACAGCCGTCAGGCTGATCCCCAGGCAAACGTGATTGAAGCTCTGCGTGGCCTCGGATACACCGACGCGGCGGCGCACTACGTTCACTTCTCCTATGAAATGGTGGCGCTCACCCCGCGCTGCGCGCTCGAGCTCGGCTACCAGATTTCCGAGGAAGACCGCGAACGTTCCTACATCGAAGTTTCCGGCCGCAAGGGTTTTGGGGTAAAAGCCGACGCTCTTCTCGACAAACTCACCACCGCAGCGAAAGAAGAAGTCGACAGCCGCCATCCGGATCGAAGCCAGGAATCGCGGCAGGACATTGCCCATCAGATCGCCGTCGGCGCGTTGCGCTACTTCATGCTCAAGTTCACCCGCAACACTGTGATCGCTTTCGATTTCAAGGAGGCGCTCAGTTTTGAAGGAGAGACGGGACCTTACGTGCAATACGCCGTGGTGCGTGCACGCAACATCTTTCGCAAGGCCGGTACAACGCCAGAGGCCGCTTTGTCGGAAGTGAATGTAGGAGATTATTTTGAAGGGGAAGACGCCGCCGGTTTGTGGGAGCTGTGGATCATGGCTTCGAGGCTCAGCCTATTGCTCGAGCAATGTATTGCCGCCGCGGAACCTGCCTATCTGGCAAGGCATGCTTTCCAGTTGGCCCAGCAATTCAACAATTTCTATCACCGCCACCATATCCTCACTGAAGAGGATCCCGCCCGAAAGCAATTTCTGCTCGCCACCGCCGCGGTAGCCGAGCGAGCACTGGTCCGCTCGCTGCAGTGGCTGGGAATCGCTGTCCCAGAAGCCATGTGATTGGCAAAGGCGTCACGGCAGCGTCGAAGGGAATCGACGGGTGCCCCACGTTCGCCCAAGCGTACGTGGGCCGAAAAAGATGGGCGCAGCCCAACGATTGCTTTCGCTCCATCAACTGAGAGAACCTAATAGTCTCGCTTGAGAACTTTTGTAGTTAGTCCCGTAGGGACGTCCGAAAGTAGCCCAGGACGTTAGTCCTGGGTTTATGAATGCGTCGTCGAGCAGTCCCGGAGAAACGGCTGAGAACTCGGCCCCGGTGCTCAGCCGTCCTTTGCGGGACTGTCGGGCTTGCCTGTCATTACCCAGGACTATCGTCCTGGGCTACTTTCAGACGTCCCTACGGGACTCAGCGGAGTTCTCACGCGCACACTGATCCCCTCACTGAATCGGGCTACCGTTAACCGTCAGCTGACCCAATGTCTTCACATCCAGCTGTTTCACCGCATCGGGCAGTGGCGCATAATTCAGTCCGCTCGCGGCCTGCTGGCCATCCGTTACCACGTACACAATGAACTGCTTCAACGCGGTGCGCTTTGGAACATCCTTGCCATCCTTCGGGATGATCAGGAAAGTCAGAGTAGAAATCGGATACGCATCCGGAGCAGAAGCAGGCGGATTGGCGATAGGACTCCGCGCGTCCTGTGCCAGCTGATCCTTGAACGCCTCAATCGCCGCCGTCGTTCCCGCAGTGCTGGGTAGCACATACTTGCCGGCTTGATTCTTAATCCCCGCCACCGGCAATTTATTTTGCGTGGCGTACGTCAGCTCGACGTAGCTGATCGCGCCAGGGGACTGCTTCACCTGGCCGGTGACTCCCTCGCTGCCCTTGGCGCCGAGTCCCGTTGGCCACTTAACCGCGGTGCCTTTGTTGACCTGCTGCGCCCAAACCGGGCTGACTGCGGAAAGATAGGTCGTGAAGGCAGCCGTGGTGCCGCTGCTTTCGGCGCGGTGCACCACCGTGATCTTCGCGTTGGGTAGCTTCTCGCCCGGATTGTCTTTCTTGAGCGAGCGGATCCTGCCAACTCGTGATCTTGCCCAGGAAAATTCCCGCAAGCGCGTCCGACGAGAGCTGCAGAGGCTTATCCAGACCGTCCAGATTGTAAGTGACGCAAATGGGTCCGGCCGATTCCGGAATCTGGATCACGGGAGCCGGCATCGACGCCAGATCTGCGTCCGACAGCGGCGCATCCGAAGCGCCAAAATCAATCGGTGCCCGATTTCACCTGCTGGATCCCGCCGCCACTCCCGATGGACTGTAATTGATCCGCACATTCGCATGCGACTGCTGGAAGTCCTGAATCCAGCGGCCCATCACCGGATAAACAAAAGTGCTGCCGGCTCCATTGAGCGCAACCGAGTTGGGGCCGAGAATTGCAGGAGGTCAGCAAGCCGAGCGCTGACAAAATCGTGATCGTGATAAAGCGACCTACGGTTTTCCGTCGAGCATGAGCATCCTCATACCAAAGTATCGTCGGAGTAGGATGCGCGCGAGGACAGCCCTGCGCTGCCAATGTTCATCCACATTTAACGAAGGAGAATCTTCAGGCAACGAGGCGGGATCGAATAGGCTTCTAACTGAAAAGGGGTATTTATCATGAGCGGAAAATTGCAGGGAAAGAAAATAGCGATCGTGGCAACAGATGGCTTCGAACAAGTGGAGTTGACGGAGCCGAAAAAGGCTTTGGAAGCGGCGGGAGCAACGGTAGACGTGATCTCTCCCAAAGCCAGGCGAAATCAAGGGATGGAATCACACCGACTGGGGCGACAACACCAAGGTGGACAAGACTTGGATGAAGCGAAGCCCGCAGATTATGACGGGTTGGTTCTGCCCGGCGGCCAAATCAACCCGGACAAACTGCGAATTGAGCCCAAAGCAGTTGCTTTTGTGACTGAGTTCTTCAACTCCGGTAGACCAATCGGCGCCATCTGCCACGGGCCGTGGATGCTGGTTGAGGCCGGAGTCGTAAAGAAGAAAACTCTCACCTCGTGGCCCTCGATGCGCACGGATATTCACAACGCCGGCGGTCACTGGGTGGATGAAGAAGTGGTCACCGATCAGAACCTCACGACCAGCCGCAAGCCTGACGATTTTCCCGCGTTCAATGAAAGGCTGATCCGGGAGTTCAGCCTAAGCGGCGCAATCAAAGCACACTTTCCGAAACTGCGGCCAAGGCGCAGCCTGGCAGAGAGCTCGGACACCTCCGGGTGTCCAATGCGCTACTTGGCGTAGCTGCGTACCCACTCGGTGATGGTGCGCACCGCAATGCCGGAAGGGCCCTTCGCCATCCATGGCTTCTGCTCTTCTGTCCAGGCCACGCCCGCGATGTCCAGGTGGATCCAGGGGGTATCTTCCACAAATTCCTTGAGGAACATCGCGGCCGTGATTGCTCCGCCCCAGCGGCTGCCGCCGGTGTTCATGATGTCCGCGATGTTGGACTTGATTTGCTCCCGGTAGTCGTCCTCGACCGGCAGCCGCCAGAAGCGCTCACCCGAGATCTCGAGCGCCTCGGTGAAATGCCGGTAGGCGTCTTCATCGTTGGAAAAGCAGCCCGCGTTGACCATGCCCAGGGCAACCACGCAGGCGCCCGGTAAGCGTAGCCGCATCGATCAGGTGCGTGGCGCCGAGCTGCCGGGCATAGGCGAGCCCATCTGCCAGGACCAGCCGCCCTTCCGCGTCGGTGTTGATGATTTCAATGCTTTTGCCGGACATCGCAATCTGCACGTCTCCCGGCTTCATGGCAGTTCCCGGAGGGCATGTTCTCCGCGGCGCAAACAATGCCAATTACCTTGACCGCCGGCTTCAACTGGGCGATGGCCTGCATGGCGCCGATCATCGCGGCTCCGCCCGCCATGTCGTACTTCATCTTCTCCATGCCGTCCGCGGGCTTGATGGAGATGCCGCCGGTGTCGAAGGTAATGCCTTTGCCTACCAGGCCCAGCACCGGGGTGGCGGGTGCCTTGCTGGGCTCGTAGGTCATGACGATCAGGGCCGGCGGTTCCTCCGAGCCCTTGGTCACTCCCCAGAACGCGCCCATCTTCAGTTCTTTGAGCTTGTCGGCCCCGTAAACCTCGCATTTCAGCCCGTATTGACGGCACATCTCCGCGGCCCTCTGGCCCAGCACGGTGGGCGTCATCACGTTGCCCGGCTCATTGACCAGGGCTCGGGTAAAGTTCTGCGCCTCGCCCAGGATCACGCCTTCGCGCATGCCGGCCTCGAACGCGCAGTCAGCCGCTGCCGAGCGACTATGTCAGCTGCTCGATGCTCTGGTCTTTGCGGTCTGAGCGATACGTGTCCGGGTCAAAGTCGCCGATATACGCGCCTTCGACCAGAGCCCGTGTGGCTGCAAGCGGCTCGAGGCCCTCGGGAATTGCGATGGAGAGTTCGCGCAGTTTACGCGGCTTGGCGAACCGGACCGCGGCACCGGCCGCCTTGCGCACTTCCGTCGTGGTGAGCTTGCTTAGCCCGACCAGCAGGATCCGCTCAGCCTTAAACCCGGCTGGGCCATGCAGCAAGGCAGTCTCGCAGCTTGCCGGCGGCAGAATTCGCCGCTGCTCAGGATGCGCCGCAGTCGCCTTGGCTAATCCGCCGCCGGAAGTTAAGAGCTTGATGGCTGGCTTGGCTTGCTTCTTGTCCGCCGTATCAAGCGCGAAGATCACCAACAGCTCACTGCTGACGCGGTCAAGCTTAGCCGATATCAAGTTTTGTATTCATGGATTCCTATTAGTTATTTGGTTTGTTTAGGTTGCAAGAAAAACATCGGTCAAAGCCTTACCCTTTTCCTTGTCCGCGAACGATGGCCGCCCGGGCCTCGCGGTCGTCCTCGCGGCGCCGTCTCGGTTTCCCGCTTGTCCCAGTCCTGCTTGCCTTTAGCGACTGCCAGTTCGCATTTGACACGACCATGGCGGAAATAAAGCCGGGTGGGGATGAGCGTTAAACCCTTCAGTTGCGTCTTGCCCATTAGTTTTTGCAGTTCCTGGCGATGCAGCAGGAGTTTGCGGGTGCGCAGCGAGTCGTGGTTAGAAGAGTTCCCGTGCGAGTAGGGACCGATATGCGCATTCAGCAAATAGGCTTCGCCGTCTTTGATGATTCCATACGCATCCTTGAGATTGGCCTTGCCTTCGCGAATGGACTTCACTTCGGTGCCCCTGAGGGCGATGCCGGCTTCGAATTTGTCGAGGAGAAAGTAATTGTGTCCCGCGGCACGATTCACGGCGGCGTCCCGTTCACCGGCGGCGACCGGTTCCCGAGGCTTCGGTTTTTGCGGGGATGGATTAGTGGGTTGACTCTGTTGCCGGGGCATACATTTGGTTACGAATCTTCATGCTAGCACGCGAGTTGGGAGCGAAGGATCAGGTCGCCCGGATGGTATACTCAGGCGATATTAATCAAGAGAAAAGCTCCTGAGCAGGGACGAGTTCGCGCGAATTCGCACCGGTATGTTCGAAGAAGGAGCGCGCTCGGTGACTTTGGGATGTCGATTCTCCCTAGGAGAACATGCGGTTCGGCTATCTGGAGTGCGATGAATCGCCGTCAAGATAATTGGGCTCTGTCTACTGCGCTTACCCTGCTTCTTGTCCCTGAGCCTTTGCTGCCTTGCAGCTTCCGGCCCCAAGGCCAAAACGCTCTACCAGCGCGGCCAGGCGGCCGAGGCCAAAGACGACCCCATCACCGCCTACGAAGACTACTACCAGGCCTTCGAGAAGGAACCCAAGAATCTTCGCTATAAGACGGCGTATGAGCGCTTGCGCTTCCAGGCGGCTCAAGCGCACGTCGAAAACGGCGAAAAACTCAGCGCTCAGGGCGACATCAGCGCCGCGCTGACCGAATTCCTGCGCGCACTCGAGATCGATCCCAGCAACGAGCTGGCTCACCAGGACATTCAGAAGGCCAGGGACAAGCTCGCTACCCCCAAGCCCAACCAGGAAACTTCGATTCCCGAAAATAAGACAGAGGAACTCAGCGAGGTCGGCAGCCCGGTACAGCTCAAGCCCATCTCCAACGAGCCGCTCACCTTGCACATGACCGAAGACAGCAAGGTGGTCTACTCGACCGTGGGCAAGGCCGCGGGCATCAACGTGCTCTTCGATCCCGAGTACACCTCCAAGCGCATCCAGGTCGATATTGCAAACGTATCTCTACTGGATGCCTTGCGCATCGTTGGCACAGTCTCGGGCACGTTCTGGCACCCGGTCACCGCCAACACCATCTTTGTTGCGATGAATACGCGCGCCAAGCGCCAGGAACTGGAAGAGGAGGCAGTGCAGACGTTCTATCTGGCGAACACCGCCCAGCAAAACGATCTGAACGATATTCAGACGGCACTGCGCAACCTGCTGGTGAATGCCAAGCTCTACGGCGTGCCGAGCCAGAGCGCGATCGTCATGCGGGCCACGCCGGACGAGCTGCTGCTGGCGCAAAAGCTCATCAACGACCTGGACAAGTCGCGTCCGGAGGTAGTTGTCGACGTGGCGCTGCTGGAAGTGAATCGAGACAAGACGCGAACCATCGGCGTCCAGCTCCCGGGCAGTTTCGGCCTGCAGTTGCAGCCTCCAAACGCCACCAGCACACGGCACCACCGGGACTACGGCACCACCGGCACCACGACCACTGGCACCACCACCACCGGAACCACCACCACCAACCTGACGTTGAACAATCTCGCCCATCTCAACGCGACCAATTTTGCCGTGACCGTGGGCCAGGCAACAGCCAACCTGTTGCTCTCGGATTCCGACACCAAGGTTCTGCAAAATCCCAGTATCCGGGCAACAGACGGGCAGAAGGCTGATCTCAAGATTGGCACACGTATCCCGGTGGCTACCGGCTCCTACCAGACGGGCGCGGCGACGGCCGTCGTCAGCTCGCTGGTGAACACGCAGTTCACTTATCTGGATGTCGGTGTGGAGATCGAGATCACGCCCATCGTGCATTACGACCGGGATGTAACCCTCAAGATCAAGATCGTCTCCTCGCAGGAGCAGGGCTCGACCAATATCGGCGGCATTACCGAACCGATCATCAGCCAGCGCACGGCCGATCAGGTGGTCCGCCTCAAGGAAGGCGAAGTCAACATCCTGGGCGGATTCCTGCAGAAGCAGGATCTCACCACCATTGGCGGAACTCCCGGTCTCGGTGAGCTTCCCATCCTGAAGTACATTTTCAGCTCCACCCAGCATGAGGTGCAGGACGACGAAATTATTTTCATGCTGACCCCGCATGTCGTTCGCGCCACCGATATCACTCCCTTGAATCTGCAGGAGATTGATACAGGGACGGGCACCAACGTCGAGTTGCGTCGCATCTCGGCGCCGGTAAACCCGCAGCTGGTGGAGCGGGTAGTTTGCCGCCCGGGCTGCAGCCGCATGCGTCCGATCCACCCCCAGGCGGCTGCGGCAGCCGGCAGCGCCACCCGGCACCAGCCCGGCTCCACGTCAGGACCCGATATCCAGGCTCGGTGAGCCTGCAAATCGCTCCACCCCAGGTTCCGCCCAAGGTCGGCGGTACCTTCCAGGTGGCGGTCAAGCTGAGCGGCGGCCAGGATGTCTTCTCGGTACCGATGCAGTTGCATTACGACAACAGCAAGCTGGCGTTGATCAACGTCGATACCGGCGACTATCTCGGCCATGACGGCCAGGCCATCGCACTGGTCCATCGCGACGATGGTGTCGGCAACGTCGTGATCTCGGCTTCGCGTCCGCCCGGCGTCGCCGGCGTGAACGGATCGGGAACGGTTTGCGTTCTGACTTTCCAGGCCAACGCGGCGGGAGACGCGGCCATGCAAATCATCCGCGCTTCGGCGAAGAATAGCGCGCAACAGGCCGTCAACATCGCCGGCTCACAGACCGCAGTACACATTCAATAGGGCCCCGGTATGCAGTACAACTTACGTCGACGCAGCGCAACGGCAACGGGCAAGCAGGGCTGACCCTGGTCGAGCTGATCGTGACGGTTGCGATCCTTGCCATCCTGGCTTCGGCCGCTGTTCCCCTGGCCCACTTTCGCGCGCAGCGTGAACGGGAAAGGGAATTGCGCTACGACCTGTGGCAGATGCGCGATGCCATCGACCAGTACAAAGACGCGGCCGACAGTCACGCCTTTCAGACCAAGCTGGACAGCCACGGCTATCCGCCGGATCTCGATACGTTGGTCAAGGGCGTGGATGCCCAGGGCAAGAAGCTCAAGTTCCTGCGCCGTATCCCGGTCGATCCCATGACTGGCAAAGCCGAGTGGACGTTACGCTCCATGCAGGACGAACCCAATAGCGACTCGTGGGGAGGGCAGAATGTTTTTGACGTCGCCTCCAAGTCGCAAGGCACGGCGCTCGATGGAACGAAGTACTCCGATTGGTAGGCTTGTGAGAATATCCCGCGTTCGTTCTCGACATGCGCGCACGGCTTCACCCTGGTCGAGTTGATGGTGGTGATGCTCATCATCGCCATTCTGGCTGCCATCGCGATCCCCGCCTACACCGCATCGATTCGTGCTGCCCGGGAAGCGGTGCTGAGAGAAGACTTGCATGTGATTGCGCGACGCCATCGATGCCTATACCAACGACAAGAACAAAGCGCCCCAGACCCTGGATGACCTGGTCACCGAGTGGTTATCTGAAGTCCATCCCCGTCGACCCGGTGACCCACAGCAACACCACCTGGGTGCCGACGATGGACGACACCCTGCAGAGCGTCGATCAGACCGACCCCGGAATGACCGACGTGCACAGCGGGTCCGATCAAGCCCAGCAGCGACGGCCAGCCCTACTCCACCTGGTAAAGACTCCGCACCGGCCACAAACTGCCGATTGAGTGCCCGCTTTCATCCGTTTCCAACAGAAGTGTCATCCCGACCGGAGCGTAGCGAAGTGGAGGGACCTGCTGTTCTGCGGACTCGTCGCGGAAATGTCTTTCGACAGGTCGGAGCAGCGGTATCGCACGGGATCCACCGATCCGAGTCGCCACCATCTCCTGGAAGCACAACCCCACCCTTTGTCATCCCGAGCGTAGCCGAGGGATCTGCGTTTAGCGGACCCATCCTGGAAATGTTTTTGCGCCCCAGAAGTGGCGCCCTACGCAGGATCAACCCGGGACAGAATCTCCGCCCAAAGCTCTTTCATCCCATATCCCGTCTTGCTGGAGCACAGCAGAACCTCATCCAGCCCCAACCCCGTCCTGAGCCGAGCCAAGAGCCTTCGCCCGTTCGTTCCCGGAAAGCCGGTCCGCCTTCGTGCCCACCACAACAAATCTGCGTCCCATTCCCTTAAGCGCTGCCATCAGCTGCTGGTCGCTGGCCTGCACCGGAATATTGCTATCCACCAGGCAAACGCAGAGGACCAGATTGGCCCGCTCTTCCAGATAAGGATTAATGAATTTGGGCCACTCAGCAGAAATGGAGCTGGAAATCTTGGCGTATCCATACCCCGGCAAATCAGCAAACAGCAAGCGCGGAAGCCGCGCAGTGGCGAATCGGATAGGGCGAAGAAATTGATAGACCGGGTACGGCCCGGAGAGGCCGAAACCTTGGCCGCCTTTCTCGCCCAGCAAACCATTAATCAGGCTGGATTTGCCAACGTTGGACCTGCCGAGGAAAGCAAACTCCGGGGCAGTAGCGGCAGGGAACTGCTCTGGGGACAACGCCGACAGCAGGAACTTGGTGACCAGATGCATCGCCGCTCTACTGCGCGCGCGGCTGGTCGACCGGTGCGATAGGCTTGACCGCGGCCAGCGCCTCGGGAGTCTCCTCGCGAAACTCCGGCAGCGGACCCTCCAGCGCAATCTTCAGCACCTCGTCCATCTGATCGACAAAGTGCAGCTTCATCACGCTGCGCAGGTTCTCCGGGAGATCTGCCAGATCCTTCTCATTGGCTCGGGCAAAACGGCCTCGAAGATGCCGGCCCGGTGCGCCGCCAGCAGCTTCTCTTTCAATCCGCCGATGGGCAGAACCTTGCCCCGCAGAGTAATTTCGCCGGTCATGGCAATATCCCGCCGCACGCGTACCTTGGCCAAGGCACTGGCCAGCGCGGTGGCAATGGTGATGCCGGCGGAGGGACCGTCCTTGGGAATAGCCCCTTCCGGCACGTGTACGTGGATGTCGAGGTTGCGATAAAAGTCCTTAGGCAGCCCCAGGTGCTGCGCCCGGCTGCGGATATAGGAAAGCGCCGCCTGCGCCGACTCCTGCATCACGTCTCCCAGTTGACCGGTCAGGGTCAACTTGCCCTTGCCATCCAGTACCTGCACTTCGGTCGAGAGAATGCTGCCGCCCACCTCAGTCCAGGCAAGCCCGGTAACCAGGCCCACTTCGCTGGTCTCGTGCAACTGCGAGTCGCGGAACTTGGCAACTCCGAGGAACTCGCTCAGGTTGGTATCGGCGATGTCTTCCTTGTGCTTGGCTCCATTGCGGACCACCCGGCGCGCCACCTTGCGGCAAACGTTGCCGATTTCCCGTTCCAGGTTGCGTACGCCTGCCTCGCGGGTGTAGCCACGAATCATGTCCACCAGCGCCGCAGTCGCTGAACATCGCATTTTTATCGCTGAGCCCGGTGGTCTCGCGCTGCTTCTTGACCAGGTACTGCTTGGCGATCTCGAGCTTTTCCGCCTCGGTATAGCCATGCAGGCGCAGAATCTCCATGCGGTCCTGGAGGGGCGCTGGAATGGTGTGCAGCACATTGGCGGTGGCCACGAAAAGCACCTGCGACAGGTCATATTCCACGTCGAGGTAGTGGTCCTGGAAGCTTGTGTTCTGCTCCGGGTCGAGCACCTCGAGCAGCGCCGACGCGGGATCTCCGCGCAGGTCGGACGCCATCTTATCCACTTCGTCCAGCATGAAGACCGGGTTCTTCGTTCCTGCCTTCTTCATGGACTGAATGATCTGTCCCGGCAGTGCTCCGATGTAGGTCCGGCGATGCCCGCGGATTTCCGCCTCATCGCGTACGCCGCCCAGAGACATGCGCACGAACTTGCGGCCGGTGGCCTTGGCAATCGACATCCCCAGCGAGGTCTTGCCCACACCCGGAGGGCCGACAAAGCAGAGGATCGAACCCTTGGGATTCTTCACCAGCTGGCGAACGGCAAGAAACTCAAGAATCCGCTCCTTGATTTTTTCCAGGCCGTAGTGGTCTGCGTTCAGAACCTTTTCCGCGTGATCGATGCTGCGCGTTTCTTTGCTTCTCTTCTTCCACGGCACCGCCAGCAGCCAGTCCAGATAGTTTCTGGATACGGTCGACTCCGCCGACATCGGCGGCATCGCCTCCAGCTTCTTCAGCTCCTGGATCGCTTTGTCGAAGACGTCCTTGGGCATGCCTGCGCCGTCGATCTTCTTGCGCAGTTCATCGAATTCGCTCTTCTCCCCGCGGCCCAGTTCCTTCTGGATGGCCTTGATCTTCTCGTTGAGGTAGTACTCTTTTTGCGCGCGCTCCATCTGCCGCTTCACCCGGCTCTGCACGCTGCGATCCATGTTCAGCTTCTCGATTTCGATGTCGAGTACGTCCGCGACCCGGGTCAGGCGCTCGCTAGGATCGAAGATGTCCAGCAGCTCCTGCTTCTCTTCGATCGAAAGCTGCAGGTTGGCGGCGATGGTGTCGGAAAGCTTCGCCGGCTCATCCATACGAACAGCGGCGATCATGGTTTCGTAATTCAAAGATTGCTGCAGCTTGACGTACTGCTCAAACAGGGAAGTGACCCGCTGCATCACCGTCTCGATTTGCGGATTGACTTCGAGCTGGCGGTTGGCGACCCGCACGGTGGCTACAAAAAAGCCATCGGAGTCATTCATTTCAACAGCCTTGGCCCGCTCCAGCCCCTCTACCAGCACCTTGATGTTCCCGTCCGGCATTTTTACGCTCTGGACGATGTTGCCGATGGTTCCCACGGAATAAATGTCTTCCGGTCGCGGTTCATCGATGCCCGCGTCGTGCTGGGTGGCTAGAAATATCTTGCGATCCCCGGTCAGCGCCTCTTCCAGCGCTCTCACGCTTGACTCGCGCCCCACAACAAAGGGCGTCATCATGTAAGGAAAGATCACCATGTCCCGTATGGGCATCATGGGGAGCTTGCGAAGGTCGCCTTTGTCCCGGGTTTCTTTTGCTTGTGTCACGCGATTTCCTTTCTCCTATCTCCCTTATACAGAGGAAAAGGGACTTGCGCCAATGCCGCGGACGTTGGGCGCTTCAACCAATCAACAACTTAAGACGAGCGGCTCCGCAGGGAGCCAGCGTGGGTATCCCAGATGCAACCTGGCTTTGGAGACTATGGGAACGCTGGATCGATGGAGGGAGAACTGAGCGTAGACAGCCGTCCCTTGGACTGTTCCAAGCCGCGGGACCTGTAAGGCACCCCAAAGTAATGCTTCGTGCTACCCAGCCTTTTCCAGCAGGGTAACGGAAAGGTCGCGCTTCTGTACCATCTCGGCCGTAATGTCCAACTCCTTGATCTTCTTATTGCTGGGGAGGTGGTACATCAAGTCTAACATCAGTTCTTCCAGGATCATGCGCAGGCCGCGCGCTCCAACCTTACGATTCAGGGCCTCGCGGGCAACAGCACGGGAAGCATCGTCGGAAAACACCAGCCGCACGCCCTCGTACTCGAAGAGCCGTTGGTACTGCTTCAGGATGGCATTTCTGGGCTTGGTGAGAATCTCCACCAGTGCAGCCTCATCGAGTTCGTCGAGAATTCCGATGACCGGCAAGCGTCCGACGAATTCGGGGATAAGGCCAAACTTGATCAGGTCCTGAGGCTGAGCCTGGCGCAGCAGTTCGGTATCGCGCTGTGCCGGCAAAACGCCCACTTCCTGCGCTTCCTTCTCTGAAAGCGCCTTGAACCCCAATGCCTTCTTGCCCACGCGGCGCCCGATCAGCCGTTCCAAGCCAACGAAAGCGCCACCGCAGATAAACAGGATGTTGGTGGTGTCGACCGGGGTGAATTCCTGGTGGGGATGCTTGCGTCCACCCTGCGGCGGAACGTTGGCCACCGTGCCCTCGAGGATCTTCAGCAGGGCCTGCTGCACGCCCTCGCCCGAGACATCGCGGGTAATGGACGGGTTCTCGTCCTTACGGCCGATCTTATCGATTTCGTCAATATAGATAATGCCGGTCTGCGCTCTGGCTACGTCCCCATCGGCTGCCTGGAGCAGCTTGAGGATGATGTTTTCCACGTCTTCACCGACATAGCCGGCTTCCGTCAGCGTGGTTGCGTCGACAATCGCGAACGGTACATCCAGCATCTTGGCCAGGGTATGCGCCAGCAGGGTCTTGCCGCTTCCGGTTGGGCCTACCAGAAGAATGTTGGACTTGGAAAGCTCGACGTCATTGCCGCGCGTCCGGTTCATCTGGATACGCTTGTAGTGGTTGTAGACCGCCACCGCGAGCTTCTTCTTGGTCTGCTCCTGGCCGATGACGTACTCATCGAGGAAACCCTTGACCTCTTGCGGTTTGGGCAAGTGGGCCGGCGCCGCGCCAGGTTGGGTTTCGCCCCGGTCGTCTTCCAGAATGGAATTGCAGACCGCGACGCATTCATCACAGATGTATGCCCGCGGATAATCGCTCGGTGAGGAGATCAATTTAGCAACAGCGTCCTGCGATTTATGACAGAACGAGCAGCGGAGCGTATCGTCTGTTCCCCTCGGCGTTTTCATACTGCAACTCCTTTGGCCTGACGGCCCTTCAGGTACGTGGCCGGTCTATGATTTCGTCAATAATGCCGTACTCTTTTGCCTGTTGCGCGTTCATGATGAAGTCTCTCTCAACATCGCGTTCAATGCGTTCCAACGGCTGCGCGGTGTGCTTCGACATCAACTTGTTGGTGATCTCGCGGATGCGCAGAATCTCGCGGGCATGAATATCGATATCGGTCGCCTGACCCGAAAGACCACCCATGGACGGCTGGTGGATCAGGATACGAGAGTTCGGCAGGGCAAACCGCTTGCCTTTGTTTCCGCTCATCAGCAGGAACGCCGCCATGCTCGCCGCCTGCCCGATGCAATAGGTAACCACGTCGTTGCGGATGAACTGCATGGTGTCGTAGATGGCAAGGCCCGCGGTGATGGAGCCGCCGGGAGAATTGATGTAGAGCTGAAGATCTTTCTCCGGGTCTTCGCCGGAGAGAAACAGCATTTGTGCGATTACCAGGTTTGCGATCTGATCGTCGATCGGTGTGCCCAGAAAGATAATATTGTCGCGAAGCAGACGAGAATAAATGTCGTAGGCTCGCTCGCCTCGACTCGTTTGCTCGACCACCATAGGTACAAGTGCCATGCGCTCCCTTGCTTCTATTTACCGCGGGCGGCGTGCGCCCGCTCTTAAAGTTGCCCGTTTATTCAGGACGCTAGTCTTTCGTACAGCAGCGCGCCCATCTTCTCTCTACGTAAGCGTTCCCGGATTCTAGCGAGGCTACCGTCCTCAGTCAAACGCGCGCGCAGTGCATCCACTGGTTCGCGCATTTGCAAAGAGATAGCTTGCAGTTCATTTTCGACTTCTTCTTCTGGCACGTTGACGTTTTCCACATCCGCGATACGGTCAAGCAGAACAGAACCCTTCACCTCCGCGGTTGCGGAGGGGCGTTGCGCTGCGCGCAGAGCGATCGAAATCGAGATTGCGCATGTCTTCCGTGCGCATACCCTGGGAGGCGAGAGCCCGCAGTCCGCGGTCCAGACGCGCATCGATCTGCTGTTGCACCAGTGATTCCGGAACCGGAAACTCGAAGCGCGTGACCAGCGCATCGAGCAGCCGGTTGATGGTTTCGGTTTGTACGTGCCGCTGCTTGTCTCTCGCCATATGTTCGCGCAATTGCTGCGTAAAGTCCGCCAGGCTCTCGTACTGTCCGAGCTCCTTGGCAAACTCGTCGTTCAACTCCGGCTCGATCTTTTTCTTGATGCCCTTGACTTCCAGGTCGTAGGCCACGCGCTTGCCAGCTAGTTGCCGCTCACCGAAATCCGGCGGATAGCTAACCTCGAACTTTAACTGTTGACCGACCGTGGCTCCGCGCAGCGCGGCATTGAAACTGTCGAGCGTGTTGGGTCCCCCTACCTGGACCATGACATCCTGGCCGGATATCGGTTGCTGGGGTGCTTCTTCGTTTGCGGCTTCGCCTTCCGCCGGCTGCACGTTGCCGGTAAAGCTGATCTGGGCAAAGTCGCCGTCGGCGAGAGGGACGCTCTTCCGTCACCGGCTCCATGGTGGAGCGCGAGTCACGAATGCGCGCCAACTCAGCATCGACCTCAGCATCGGTGAGTTCGGCGGAGGGCTTCTCCACCTTCACGTCCTGATAGCCGTCGACCGAGAATTCGGGCATCACTTCGAAGGCAGCCTTGAAGCGCAGAGGCTTGCCGTCCTCCAGATCGATTTTGGTTACCTGCGGTTGCGAGATCGGTCTGAGGTTCTGCTGCCGCGATCGCGGTGCGGAAGTGTTCTGGCAGAACAGCTTCCATCACATCCTGGCGGATCTGCTCAGCAAATCGGCCGCGGATCAGCGACTCCGGAACTTTGCCCGGAGCGGAAACCCGGGATGCGCGCCATCTTCTTGTATCGTTTGGTAACTGCTTGAAAATTGCGGCTGACTTCTTCGGCGGGAATTTCAATTTCAACTTCCCGGGTGCACTCCGGGTTCAGGGTTGCCGCAGCGTGCGAATGCCCGTCATGTTCGTGTCCGGCAGGTTCTTCGGCGGCAGTCGATGCTTCGCCGGATTGCGATGTAGTTTCAATCATTTCAGTTGAGCTCAACGTATGCCTTCCAGATTCGCTCCCTCTCCGCGCGCACTGCAATGGCGAAAACGATGCAAGCGCTGGGGAGCTTGTAAACAGCCTGCTTTCATCGTATGGGGCTTTGCCGGGAGGGTCAAACCCGCAGCGCAGGAATGCGAAGCTGCTATTTACTACAATACACCCTTTTCTTATTACCTTCGGTGGTCCTGCCGGCGCAGGTGCGAGGTTAAATTTCCTCCTGCCGCGGTTTGCGTACATGCGCAACAAACCGTGGATCGGCAGCCCGGTAGTGTTTGTAATTGCGACGTCCTTCGCTGAGGCTCAGGTTGCCATTGACTGTTCTGCGCACCACGTCTGCATCGCGATCATCCTGCCCATCATCCTGCCACCAGCAGACCTGGCAAAGCTCCTGTGCTTCAGGCACAGCCAAGGTTCTATACCCGCAGCAAAGACAGCGGGTCGCAATCGCCGTTCGCATGGAACAAGTATGCGCTGGATAGCCTCAACGCCGAATCACCCGAAGCATGGTACTCCATTACGACAGTAACCATCGGCTGTTACAGCTTTTCCGCTCAGTCCCGTAGGACGTCTGAAAGTAGCCCAGGACGTAGTCCTGGGTTCGGGAATGCACCATCGAGCAGTCCCGAAGGGACGACTGAAAACTCGGCTCTCGCGTTCAACCGTCCCTTACAGGACTGAATCGGGAGAGCTTGGTTTTCACGCGGACTGTTTAGCCCTCTTTTCCACAACCCCAGCCTATGGCACGAAAAGCTGCAAACGAACCTTCCACGTTACCGACTGTCCGGGACGAAGCGTAACCATGCCGGTATCCATGCCCTTCCATTGCTTCCCAAACGGATCCACATAGTTGAACTGAGGCTCGACGGCGACAAAGGTAGCATTCTTCGGGGAATACACCTGCACTGTCCTGATCTCCGGGGAAAGTGCAGCAACCGTCAACCCGTATTTCGACTCCGGATCGATTAGCTTCACTGCAGCTGCTCCCTGGGTCCGTTGCAGGTGAGAAAAATTGTCATCCAGAAAATGATCGTCGAGGGCTACACCGTCGGGCGCGTTGTAGTCGTACTCCGTGCCTTTGACCGGCTTCAGCTGTCCGGTGGGAAATGCGTCACCGTAATTGTTCACCAGCGCCATCATCGACGCCGGGACATGCACGCGCGCCTGGGCGCGGTTCCCGCTCGGAATCTGGAAGTAGGGATGCCAGCCAATCGATATAGGTTCCAGCTCCTTGCCCACGTTTTTGGCGGTGATGCTGACATCGACCGCGTCCCCGGTCAGCGCGACGGCGAAGTTCAGGTCAGTGTCAGAGAGCCAATGGCCACCAAAATCTCCGGCGTGGATGACACCCGTCACCGTCTGCCCATCCGCCGTCGTCTGCGTTTGTAGATTTTCCACCTTGTCCTGGGTGATCAAGCCATGGATCGCCACCACCCGTCCCCCTCCCCCAGCCTTACTGGGAAAGTTCGCCGGAAGAGCCATCGTGTGTCCACGCCACTGGGTGATGACCGACTTGCCGTCGGGCGAGGGCTCGCCAATGATGCGGTTGGGATAGGGAATCAGGAAAGCTCCTCCCATGCTGAAGGCCATGTTGCCCTGCTGGTCCCTGCCCGTGCCGTTGAGCAGCTTCGCTGCATCCTGGACCGAGGGTGAACGGAGCAGCGGGATCTCTCCTTTCCCGGGACGGCGGCGGTGACCTGCAGCATATTCATGCCACGCCCGGGAAGCAGCGTGACGGACAGGAACTCTGGTTTGCTGCCGCTATTGGTGGCCTTTCGCGCCAGCGTCATCACGTCTTCCCCGCCGATCTGAATGGCTGCGGGAGTCGTCGGCTGCGGTGCCGGTGCTGCTGGGGGCGGTTGTTTGCAGCCGGCCGCGAGCCCGGCAGATATCGCCAGAATCCCACCTAACCAGATGTTTCTATTGTGGATAGTCACCGTCAAAAGCCTCCCTTGTCGTGCTTGACCTGCGCTCGGTGCAACCGAGAAAAAGCAAAAAATCATATTACGCCCGCTTTCCCACGGGCCTTACAATCGGGTATGAGCTCCATCCCCCGAGCGAACCCCGGTTCGCCTCTTGCAAGCCCGGGTGTCTCCGCGGCCAATCCTGCCACAAGTCCGGCCGGCCCCAGTCCGCTCATCCTGTTCAACCAGGATGTCATCCGCTGCCAACGGTGCACCCGGCTGCGAAGGTACTGCGAAGAGATAGCCACAAGCAAGCGCCGCGCCTATCGGGATTGGATTTATTGGGCCAAACCAGTTCCATCTTTCGGCGACGAGAAAGCACGCGTCTTCGTCCTTGGGCTGGCTCCGGGAGCGCACGGCTCGAATCGTACCGGCCGTCCTTTTACCGGCGACGGCTCCGGTGACTTCTTATATCCCGTGCTCTACGACGCCGGTTTTGCCTCCCAACCCCATTCGGTCTCTCGCGGCGACGGCATGCAACTGAAGGATTGCTGGATCAGTTCCGTTGTCCGTTGCGCGCCTCCCGATAACGCACCCAAGCGCTCCGAGCTGGCCAATTGTTCTTCCCATCTCGACCATGAGATCTCGCTACTGACCAATATGCGCGTGGTGGTCTGCCTCGGGCGCATAGCCTTCGACAGCTATTTGCAGCACTTGGCGCGCACCGGCCAGTCCGAGCGCAAACCGCGTTTCAAGTTCTCCCACGGTGCCGAATATGCGCTCCCGGGGAACCGCTACCTGATCGCCAGCTTCCATCCTTCGCTCCAAAACACCAATACCGGCAAGCTCACCCGCTCGATGCTCTTCAAAGTCTTCGATCGGGCGAAAACTCTAGCCGCCAGCCGGAAGCGCCCCGAACCCTCCGCCGCTAAGGAACCAGCCGTCAAGTCGTGCCGCAGAGGCGCGAAAAACAATGGGCTTTAGTGTCTGCGTGAGAACCCGCGGGTCGAAGAACCTCATGGTGATCGGGACATAAATTGGACCGGCGGAGCCCCTGCACCATTTCCAACAAATTTCCGCCAGATTTCACAGCGGCAGGGGCTAAAGCCCTGACTAGTTTTGCGGGGGACGGCACGACTGAAGTCGTGCCCTCATAACAAAGCAAAAGGCGTTAGTTTTTTCGGGGGCAGTACCCGAATCTCTGGAGCGGGAGACGGGGATCGAACCCGCAACCAACGGCTTGGGAAGCCGCTACTCTACCATTGAGCTACTCCCGCTCTGCTGCCTCCCGCTTATTCTAACCCCAACCTGTATGATTTCGGGGGATGCCCTCCCTCACCCGCCGCACAATGCTTTCCATCCTCTGTGCGCTCGTGGCCGGAACTGCGCTCCGCTTGTGGTTCATTCACGCCTTCCCGCAAATTCAGGGAGACTACTCTTCTCTACGCCGACATCGCCAGGAATTGGCTGACCCACGGCATCTATGGCCGGTCCATCACCCACGACGCTGGCAGGTCCACCGGCCATCGTCCCCACTCTCGTCCGCTTACCCGGCTACCCGGCGTTTCTCGCCCTCTGTTTTGCTGCTTTTTGGATCGCAGAACTATTCCGCCGTTCTCTACCTGCAATTGCTGATCGATCTGGCGACCTGTCTGCTCATCGCGGGCTTTGTTGCCAGGATTTGCGGACCTCGCGCTGCGATGGCAGCTCTCTGGCTGGCGGCGCTTTGTCCCTTTACCGCCAATTACGTAGCCATGCCTCTCACCGAAACTCCCTCCATCTTCTGCGTCGCGCTCGGTCTCTACGCATTTGCCGCTGTGCTCGAGAAGCCGTCCTGGAAATGGATCCTGGCCCTCGCCTTCGCTCTTAGCTACGCCGCGCTGTTACGGCCCGATGGCGCCCTGCTGGCTGTCGCCCTCTTGCCCGCGCTCATTTTCTATGGGAGCTCGCGATTGCCACAGTCACTGCGCGTCGCGTTGATCTGCGGACTGCTCTCGCTCTTGCCGTTTGCCGCCTGGACCCTGCGCAACTGGCACACCTTCCATGTATTTCAGCCGCTCGCTCCCCGTTCCGCCACCGATCCGGGAGAGCCCAAAGCATCCGGCTTCCAACTCTGGACGAAAACCTGGCTGGCCGATTTCGCCTCCACCTATGAAATCTATTGGAATGTGCCCGGCGACGAAATCGATATCCACACGCTGCCCACGCGAGCTCTCGATGGAGACGAACGCAAAACCTTAGACCTGATCGCGCACTACAACGCCGGAGATGTGCTCACACCCCAGCTTGACGCCCGCTTCGCCGCGCTTGCCGCCGAGCGCATCCGCGCTCATCCCGTTCGCTACTACGTGACGCTGCCGCTGTTGCGTTTGGCGGATATGTGGTTTCGGCCGCGTGTCGAAATGCTCGACATCGAATTACGTTGGTGGCAGTACCGCCTGCACCATGCGGAAACCCAAATCTCCTATGCCTATGGCGCGCTGAACCTGCTTTACCTGTTGGCGGCGCTGATCGGGTTGTTTTACTGGCCGCGGTTTGCCACCGCCATGGTGGCCTATATCGTGCTGCGTTGCTTGCTGCTGGCAACCCTGGACGCGCCGGAACCTCGTTACACGCTGGAATGCTTTCCCATGATCATCGCCTTCGCCTCGGCCGCGGTCGCTAAGGCTTGGCCGGGGCCTGCCCCGTCCCTTCGGTAAGCGTGAGGATCCGGTCCACCGCTGGCACGCTGAACCACTCCTTGACCCCACTCGGCCAATCGACCTCTACCCGGTCGATTTTCGAAGAGCGCCCAGGCCAAAATGCAGGCGCAAGTCGCTGCTGGAGAGATAGCTTGAACCGCTGCGAACCTCCTGCATCCACTTCTTGCCCCCGGCGATCACGGACACGCTCGCCCCAATGCCGTCGCGATTCGACCGCGTGCCCACGGTGCTAATGCCAATCCAGTGGTTCGTATTCGCTGCCTGGTTGACCAGCAGCAGGGGTTTCGTCCCTGAGTTGTTGATGACCGCCGATAAGCGTCCCTCGTTCCAGAAGTCCCCTATGGCCAGACCGCGGCTCGATTGCGGCTCGGTACAGCCAGGTCCCGCAGTGCGGCTGATGTCTTTAAACTTCCCATTGCCCTGGTTCCAATAAACCAAACGCGGTTCTTTGTAAGTTGCCCCCAAATGTGCAGTATCGACTTCCGGATAGACATGGCCATTGGCGATGAGAATATCGGGCCACCCGTCGTTGTCCATATCGAAGAACATCACCCCCCAACCCAGGTACTGGGTGTTCAATCCCAGGCCGGCGTCGAAGATCTTAGAGCTGTAGGTGCCGTCTCCGTTGTTCTGGTAGAGCGACGAAGTATCGTCGGAGAAGTTGGTCTTGAAAATGTCGGGTAGGCCATCGCCGTTGTAGTCACCGACCGTTGCGCCCATCCCCGCCTGCTCGCGGCCATCCTCGTCGAAAGCCACCTCGGCGTCCACGGCAACATCGGTGAATGTTCCATCCTTGTTGTTGCGATAGAGAATGCTGGGAGTGCTGTCGCACGCCACGTAGATATCGGGCCAACCATCGTGGTTGTAGTCCAGTGTCGAGACGCCAAGGCAGTAGTGCCCGGTCGTCTTCTCGATGCCGCTGGAGGCGCTGACGTTGGAGAAGTGTCCGCCGCCAAGGTTGTGGTAAAGCACGTTGGGCGTGGAGTCAAGGCCGCGCGGACCACACATGACCGGTACACCCTTCCATATGCACATCTGGCCCTCGCCCGGCCGGGGCGCGGTCTTGATATCGAAGTGAACGTAGTTCGCGACCACCAGGTCGAGCTTGCCATCGCGGTCATAATCGACGAAAGCGCACCCCGAGCCCCACTCACCCCCGCTTCCGGTAACGCCCGCAGCGGCTGCCACCTCTTTGAATGTGCCGTTGTGTTCGTTGTGATAGAGGCGATTCTTGCCGTAGTACGTCACATACAGGTCATCGAATCCATCGTTGTCGTAATCGCCCACGCACGCGCCTTGTCCCCAGCCGCTTGCGGTGAGCCCGGCGCTTCGCGTCACATCCGTGAACGTTCCATCGTGATTGTTGTGATAGAGATGGCCTGTCGGCGAGGTCTTCTCGTGGCCCTGCGAGTCCAGTGCATCACCGTTCACCAGGTAAACATCGGGCCAGCCATCGCGATCGTAGTCAATCACGGCAACACCGCTGCCCGTCGTTTCGATGATGTATTTCTTGGTATTCAACTCGCCGTTGACATTGTTCATCTGCAGGCCCGCTTGCGCGGCTACATCGACAAACCATGCCGGGGGAGGATGAGCCGTATTCGCGGGATAGGGAACCTGTGCAACTGCCAGCATCGCGGCCAGCAACTTATGACCAACAGCCATTTTGCAAATGCTAGCACTGCGGAGCGTATTCTTTTACTTGGGCTATGCTGAAACTCCGCTTCCTCATCTTTGCGATGTTGCCTGGTTTGATGTGCCTGGGGCAAAACACGCCGCAAAGCACGCCGCCTGCGAAAAGCTCAAGTCGCGAGCTTGGCATCGCGGATTATCGCAGCGGCAAATTGATCGATGCTGAGCGGGCTTTTGCGGCGGCGATGGCCGAGGATCCAGCCGATCTGGAGTCAGTCCAGATGCGTGGATTGACCCTCTATCGTCTGGGCCAGCCGGCAGCGGCCATTCCTTATCTGGAGCGCGTGCGGCAATGGATGCCCAATGCGAACGCCGACGCGAATCATGTGCTGGGACTTGCTTACATGAATGCACGCCGCTATGATGACGCCCGCGGCGCGTTTGCCGCGCAATACGGCGTTAGCCCCGACTCAGCCGCCGCCTTCTTGTTGACCGGCGATATGCTGCTGGATGCCGACCTGCAGGAACTCGCCGCTCAGAACGCGCGGAAGGCATTGGACATCTCACCCAAGCTTCCCCTGGCGCATTTCATGTTGGGTGAGGTCTACCTGTACAAGTCCGACATTGCCCACGCGCTCGATCAGTTCGAACAGGAGCGTGCCATCAACCCCGCCTATCCGAAGGTGTATGACCGCCTCGGCGATGTTTACACCCGGACGGGACAATATCAGCAAGCGCAGGAAGCTCTTACGCGAGCGATCTCTCTCGACGTTTCGAGCACCGGGCCCTTTATACAGATGGGCAAGGTCTTCTTACGCCGAGGCGACCCGCAAACCGCAGCCATGTATCTGCAGCATGCGGTAAAGATGGACCCGGGAAACTACATCAGCCACACCCTCCTGGGGCAGGCCTACCGCAGCATGGGAAAAGAAGACGACGCCAAAAAAGAACTCGACGCCGCTTCGCAAATCCACGCATCCAGCCAGCTCAAACTCCAACCCGTTCAGTGACTCCGTCTGAAACTCTTTTTTCCCTCCACAAAGCGTGGGGTGCCCCACATCTCACTCGTTTTTCGCGAGATGTGGGAGACCGCAGCGCTCCACGTGCTTGTTTCGAAGGTCGGGAAAAAGGTTAAGGTTCGTCGTCTCCCCACGCTCTGTGGAAGGGAAAAAGGATAGGTTCCGGTCAGGCTAATGAACGCGGATCGAAACGAGTTTGCTCTGCAAGGGAACACCACCCTCGAGTGTGACCGCGAGCAGAGCCTCGAACGGTCGAATTTCGCCTGAAGGCGACGAAACCACCTTCAAAAGTTCAGCCACCGAATCCCTACGAGATGCATATTCGACTGCGGCCTGGGTTCCCAGGGTAGTCAGTCCGCTAAACATTAGCGTCCGTTTTCCAGACTGGACCCCAGGACTCAGCGCGATCACTGCATAGTCCACGGTCAGGGGGTGCTCCGGGCGGGAATAAAGAGCCGGCTCGCCCGGCCGCGGGTGATTATTCACAAAACCCGCATAGTCAGGATTCGCCATCATCGTGAAGTCGGTGAGAGAAGGCAGGGCGTTGAGCGATGGATTCTCTGCCGGCGATCCGATAAAAATCAGGTTCCGCTGTTTCGCTTCATCCCAGGTCACAAGCAGACTACGCTTCAACACAAAGGTAGCGCGGTGAGCGTCAAAAAGCCGGGTCAGCTCGTACACCGCCGCCAGCTCGCCAATGCCAGTGTAATGATCGACCACTGGCTGAGCATTCGAAGAGCCACCGGCGGGAGCATATCGCAAGCCGGTCTTTGAATCTCCTATAAAGCGAGCGTTGCTGTAAATCAGAACCGGCGGATCCCCGGATAGAAACGGCGCCCAAAAGATGTCAATCGGCGCTTTTTCCGCAAACGCTTTAGGCCGCGCCCGGGCTATCAGCACGGCCGAGCCCCCAAGGACGAAAACCAGAAGAACCCCCAGAGCAATGCCCAACGGGGTCGACTTCCAGTAATTCCAGGATCGGATCCGCGGTGCGGCGCCTGTCTCGGTGGCGGGGATCGATGTCGCCTCCGGCGGCAGGGGAAACGGAGCAGGCGCTGGTTCAGATTGGCGCAGCCGGAAGGTGGGAAGGTAGTGCCCTTTCGGAACCTCGATAATGGTTGGCTCCGCCGCGCCTTCCGTGGCGAAAAATTCAGCCAGCTTTTGCCTGAGCAGGCGAGCGTGCGTTCGTACGATGCTGTCTTCGCTGCTGTTATATCCAGGTGGGCGATGAAAAACGTGGACGCCGATTTGTTGTTCTGTTGCGGCTTCCGGGGTCTCTTTCAGGGCGCATTCACCGATATAGAGGAGGAATTCACGAAGCCGCAGAGAGCTACGGAAGTGACTGCTGGAGAGGACCCGCTCAATCAGGCGTGACCGAGGGTCGTTTGACGTGTGAAACGAATCCGTCAATTCACTGGTTTGCGTCAAAGCAGAGCTTGCTGGGCTACTTTTCACTGTCAATTCACCGTAAACAACGTTGGCAGCATCGCTAATCCAAGAAGAGTCTTGCTGGGCGCTGGAAAGCAGTCATCCAGTCGTCGCATGTGGCTGTCGGGAAGAGCGTACACCCTACCCCGCCCACACGGAACTCTGCAATTTTGATGCGGAATCGGGATCAGTCGATGTCTGGATCGAATATCCGGCCCGTAACAGCTTGCCGATAAACAGAGCAAGCCAGCTAAGAACCTTTGTAAACCATTTGGAGAGGCAGTCATATGCATAGCAAAGCGTACCGTAAATCAAGTATAGTCATATACTTAACGTTTTTCTTGTGGATCTCCTCGCTGGCACCGGCCGCGCTCGCCCAAGCAGTTTATGGATCGATCTTCGGCACCATCACTGATAATGCCGGGGCTGTAGTGCCTAACGCGAAAATTACAGTGACCGACGTTTCCAAAGGCACATCGGTCAGCGTCCAAAGCGACGCCAGCGGTGGATACCTCGTCCAGCACCTGATCGCAGACACCTATCAGGTGCAAGCGGAAGCCAACGGGTTCAGCAAGACTTCGGTCGACAACGTCGTGGTCTACGTCGACACCCAGCCCAAGGTCGACATCAAGCTGACCGTGGGCGAGGTGACGAATACTGTTACGGTGACCGGCGGAGCCCCTCTGCTTGAGACAAGCCGCGCCGATGTGAGCACCATTTTGAACGACCGCGCACTCCAGGATTTGCCTAACCTAAATCGCAACTTTACTTCCTTTGAATTGCTGACGCCTGGCACCTCCTACATCGGGTGGGGGCCGTCGGAAGGTAGCGGTAATCCGCAGCGCAGCGAATCCATCGAAGTCCAGGGTCAGCTTCCGTTTGCTACAGGCTATGAGCTCGATGGTACGGACAACCAGGACCCGATCAACGGCGTCGCCGTGATCAACCCGAATATTGACGCCGTCTCAGAGATGAAGGTGACCGCGCAAAACTATGACGCGGAGTTCGGCAAAGCAGTCGCGGGCCTGGTCACCGCTCAGACCAAATCCGGTAGCAACAACTTTCATGGCACCGCCTTCGAATATCGCCGCTCCGATGCCCAGCAGGCGCGGGATCCCTTTGCTAACAATGCGGTTAACTCGCTCACGGGCAAGTACCTGAGCCCCACGTTGCACAATCAATTCGGCGGTTCGGTGGGCGGCCCGGTGTTGCAGAATAGAGTATTTTTCTTCGGCGACTACCAGGGACTGCGGGAAAAATCGGGGAGCTCCGTGCTGACCACCGTGCCTACCGCACTGGCAAAGTCGTCGTGCACTTCCGGGGGAAACTGCGATCTCAGCGACTACCTGGCGATTGGAGGGCAGGCTTTTAACCCCAACAGCCCAACCGACACCAGCAATAGTGGGCGCACTCCGTTTGCCGGCAACATTATTCCCGTGGCCAGCCTTTCCGCACCCGCAGTCAATTTTTTCAAGTTGTTGCCTGCGCCCAACGCGGGCGCGCCCGGCCAGACCTTCAATAACTATGCCACTTCAGGATCTGGAATCTTCAACACCAACCAGTTCGATGTGCGTGGAGATACCAAGCTGAGTGAAAAACTCCATATTCTGGGCCGCTATACCTATTTTGGGTCTACCCTCTCGGGCGCTCCTTATTTCGGCACCGCAGGTGGCGGCGGTTACGGCTCAGGAGGTTTCGCCGGTACGTCTTCGGGACTCAACCAGAGTGTCGCGGCGGGCGGAGACTACGTGGTTTCGCCTAGCTGGCTGACCGACTTCCGCTTCGGCTACTACCGCATCTACAACACCGTACTTGGCCCTGATGCCAACCAGCCACTGGGTAATACTCTCGGCATCCCCAACGCCAACGGCACCCCGCTCTCGCTCTATGGCGGTATGCCCCAGTTTGAAGTGGATGTTCCAGCCAACGGACAAAATGAAGGCAACGCGGAGTTCCTGGGCACAACCGCAAACCCAAATCTCCAGCAGGAAAGCCAGTATCAGTTCGTGAATAACTGGTCGCACTCTCTGGGCAATCACAACATCAAGTTCGGCGGAGACTTTCGTTACGCGAAAGACCATTCGCTTACGGTTGCCAGTAATGCTCTCCGCTCCGGCACTTTTCAGTTCTTTAACTCGACCACCTCGGGTACGGTAGCCGCCGGTTCCGGAACTACCTCCTCGCCCGGCCTGGGTTGGGCCACCTTCCTGTTGGGCGACACCTCGCTCTTCTGGCGCACCCAGACAGCAGACGTGAACGCCCAGACCCGGCAGACGCGCTTCTTTCTTTATGCCCAGGACCAGTGGCGTGTGACCCCGAAACTCACCTTCAACTATGGTCTCCGCTGGGAGCTTTACACCCCCGAGTCAGTGACCCAGGCCGGCTCCGGCGGACTGCTTGACCTGAACAATGGTGACATCCTCATTGGCGGCATCGGGTCGATCAACAAGGCAATGAACGTGTCCCAAAACTACAAGAATTTCGCACCTCGCCTGGGGGTTGCCTTTCAAGCCAGACCCAACACCGTCATCCGCGCCGGCTTTGGCACTGTCTACGGCCAAGGCTGGGCTGGCAACACCTTCGGCGAGATACTCACCGGTTCGTTTCCGACCCAGATCCAGCAGACGCTCGGCACCGGCGGGAATATTGGATACGCGTTCAATCTCACCCAGGGACCTCCCAGCTATACGTTCCCCGCGATCCCAGCCAACGGCATGTATCCGCTCCCAGATGGGATTAGCCAGTCTGCGCGACCCCGGAGCGTCATACTTCCGACGGTGATGGGCTGGAACGCGACCGTCCAGCAAGAGCTCAATTCGTCCATGTCCCTGCAGGTAGCCTATGTGGGCAACCAGGCCTACCACAATATGTTCGACTCTTCACCGAGCTACAACACCAATCAGCCAACCCTGTCTGGCTTCAGCCAGGTCAACCCCAACCATCTGACGGCGGCTGGCGGTAGTTGTTCCGCCTATCCGCAGGGGGTTCAGCCTGTAGGTCAGCCCGGCATTCCGCCCGAGTGCCTATACACACAATCGGAACGAAGCCCCTGGTTCGACGGTACGGCCCAGAAACAGCTCGGCGCCAAGTATGGGGCGCCCTACGGATGGGAACAAAGAATTGACTACTATCCAGCCCAGGCGACTGGCAACTACCATTCTTTGCAGGTGGTGGTGAATAAGCGCTTCAGCCAGGGGCTGCAGTTCATGTCCAACTACGTGTGGTCCCATGCACTTTCCCACGAGTCCTATGAATTCCTCATCGATCCGAGAATAGGTAAGGGAAACAGTTACTATAATCGTCGCAATTCGTTCATCTTCGCCGGAAACTACAACCTCCCATTCGGTCGGGATCAGATGTTCGCCTCCCACATTCCCGGTTGGGCAAACCAGATCATCGGTGGCTTTCAATTGAACGCGTCGTGGAGGCTGCAGAGTGGGCTACCCTTTACCTCAAACTATTTCAACTGCAGCAATGACAACGACCAGTGCACGGGCTTCCTCAACAAGGTGGCCAAGTTTGCTCCTCACCAGGGCTCCTACAACGTAGCCGGCAACTACGTGCAGTACTTCACTCCTTCCCCCTATGTGCTGTCTTCTCCGAACGATCCAGCCCCAACCACCCCGAATTCGTACGGCGCGTTCGCTCGCCCGGCGGTGGCAACCTGGGGCAATGTTGGCCGCGACGCGCTTTGGGGACCCAACTTCAGCAACGTGGACGCCTCGCTGGCGAAGAGCTTTACCTTGCGGGAAGGCGTTCACTTTCAGTTGATCGCTCAGGCTTTTAACGTCTTTAATCACGTGAATCTTGGCGGTGTGAATTCGTGCTTCGATTGCCAAAACTCGGGTGCCGGTCAAATATCGAGCACCGTTTCCAACCAGGAGGGGACGTCGATGCGTAACTTGCAATTTGCCGGGCGTTTCTCCTTCTAAGTTATGGGGGCGGCCTTAGCCGAGCCGCCCCCAGTTCCGCCAACTGGCACTACAGGGAAAAGGTAGAGTAGTCCTCGATGGTGGTGGAACGATGAAGTTATGGGCCTTGTTCGTTCTCCTTAGCTCCGCTGCTGTCGTGGCTGCGCAGACGCCAGGCAGCACAATGGCTAGCCCCACCTTGCATGCGCTTTCCGGCTTTGCCCCGGACCCACCAGGCCAACTCGCCATTCGCAGCGACATCATGGCCCAGAAGCCGTTTACCGTGACTGGTCCTCGGGGGGCTCTCCTCGGCCAGCAGGATGGATCCTTTGAAGCCTGGATCTTTCCCTGGAAGATTCTCAGCAACCTGCGCATCACGGCGGAGATAAAAGACTATCCGGTGCCGATTGACGTCAACCAGCAGGCGGCAACGATCGAGGTTCGGCCAAGCCATACCACGATCGTTTTCTCTCACGCCAACTTCACGATTCGCGAGATCCTGTTCACCCCGCAGCAGGCGCCGGATGGGGTTGGGGCATTGGCTTTCTACCAGATTGAAGCCGTGCGGCCTATGACGCTGACTTTCAGCTTTACCCCGGAAATGAAACGCATGTGGCCGGCACTGTCGGACGATCGCCCCTCGCCTGAGTGGGTCAAAACCGGAAACTCCGGTTTTTTCGTTCTGCATCTGAACGCGCCCGACCATGCTGCCGCGGTGGCGATGCCGGAAGCTCAGTATGGAATTCTGGAGCCGTACCAGGAGCGCCCCAAGAACTACCCCATGCAATTTGTTCTGCACTTTGATCCTGCAACCGATACGGGCAAACTCTTTCCTCTGTTGATGGTGTCGGCCGATAGCCCCGCGGATGCCACCACCGCCGCTCTGCGAACCCGGCTCGAAGGCCTGAACGCCCAGTTCCAGATGCTTTACAACGGCACCCAAACCTATTACTCGAAATTTGCGCGCAAGCATCTCAGCATCGATACTCCGGATGAAAAACTTAATCAGGCCTTCGCCTGGGCGGAAGTGGCGATTGACCAGCTACGCGTGCAAACGACGCCGGCACACGACGAGACGGCTTTGGTTGCCGGCTTCTATACCTCTGGGGATTCGGCCCGCCCCGGCTTCGGTTGGTATTTTGGCCGCGACGCCCTGTGGACGCTCTATGCGGTGAACAGTTACGGTGACTTTAAGGTCACGCGCGACGAGCTGAATTTTCTGATCAAACGGCAAAGCCCGGAAGGCAAAATCATTCATGAGTGGGCGCAGACCGCGGACCTGGTGGACTGGAAGAGTCTGCCTTACGCTTCTGCCTCGGCGGATGCCACGCCACTGCTCCTGATGGCCAGCGAGGACTATCTCAAGATCAGTGGAGATACACAGTTCATCCAGGCCAACTGGGACGCGCTCCATAAGGCCTGGACGTTCGAGACCTCCCACGATTCCGACGGCGACGGCATCTACGAAAACACCGAAGGTTCCGGATGGGTGGAATCCTGGCCGCCTGGCATGCCTCATCAGGAAATCTATCTGGCCGCGCTCGATCAGCAGGCCAGCACCGCGATGGCGGCCCTGGCCCGTGCCACGGGACACTCCGAAATCGCGCAGCAGGCAGAGAGGAGGGCGGCCAAAATCGGTGCGGCCATAGAGAAGGAGTACTTGCTCCCCGGCGGCGGCTTTTATGCCTTCAGCCGCAATGCCGACGGCACCACGGACCCCAGCCCAACCATCTTTCCCGCGGTTGCCTCCTGGGATGGCAGCTACACCCTGCAGCATGCCCAGCCTATGTTGGACCGCTGGGCAGCGCAGGAATTTTCAACCGATTGGGGTACCCGCGATCTGAGCCCCACGGTATCTTTCTACGATCCCATCAGCTATCACCAGGGCACGGTCTGGCCGCTCTACACCGGATGGACCGCGGTTTCGGAATACCGCAACGGCCGTAGTCTCTCTGCTTACGCCCATCTGACGCAGAATGCCGATCTGACCTGGGCACAGGATCCAGGAGCCGTAACAGAATTGCTCTCCGGCCAGTTCTTCGCGCCTCTGGGTCGCAGTACGTCTCATCAACTCTGGTCGTCGGCCATGGTGATCTCGCCCGTGGTGCGTGGGCTGTTCGGCCTGGAGTGGGATGCATCCGGCAAGAAGCTCACGATCACACCGAGTCTGCCGGCACAGTGGGACAAGGCGGCGTTGCATCACATTCCTTTTGCCGGCAGCGATCTTGATTTGGAAATGAAGCGCGAGGGATCCATGCTGATGGTGCGGCCAGCCGGCCCCTCCGCCCACCAGGTCGTGCTGGCTTCGCACACGCGCGGCGCGAGTTGGTCGGGGAACGTGCTGCAGATTCCACTGCCAGCCGTAGAAGTGGGCCTGCACCACGCCCTTCCCGAGCCTGGGGCACTGACGCAGCAGATGAAGGTGATTGACCAGCAGTCCACGGTCAACTCGTTGACGTTGACGTTATCCGCCGCTGCCAATAGCCGTCAGACCCTCATGCTGCGGGTCAACGACACGCGGGCAAAGCTCCATATTGAAGGTGCCCAAATGCCGTCGGAAAACTCATCGTTGCGCTCGTTGCAAGTTGATTTTGGCGCCGGCGAAGGCTACGTTGAGAAGACGGTAAAGTTCACGTGGTAGTTCGCTCACGACGAAAATTCCTCCAGCTTGCCGCACTGGCGGCCGCGGCGAGGGTCGGTGAAAAACGTTTGCGGGCATTCTCTGCCCCGGCTGCCGCGCCCACCCTGCTGAGTGAGTTTGGCTATCGCGATGTTGCGCTTGCTCCTTGCCTGCAGCAAACACAATTTGAGCAAACACAGGCAGTTCTGATGGGCCTGAACGAAGACAGCCTGCTCAAGCCTTTCCGCTTGCGCGCCGGTATGCCTGCACCGGGCCCAGATCTTGGTGGCTGGTACGACGAATTTCCCGGATACGATTACCGCGTCGGGATCGACCATGGGTTTGCTCCGGCTCATTCCTTTGGCCAGTGGATCTCCTCGCTGGCGCGTGGCTATGCGGCCACCGGCGCCGAGGAGAAGCGCGCCAAGGTGCAACGCCTGCTGGAGGGATACTCCGCCACAATTGGTCCAGCCTTTTACACCCACTTCCGTTTCCCCGCATACACCTACGACAAATTGGTGCAGGGACTGATCGATGCGCATCAATTCTGTGGGCAGGAGGATGCATTCTCCCTTCTCGATCGCACCACCGACGCCGCGCTCCCACACCTGCCGGCCAAAGCGCTCGATCGCGACTCGGAGATGTGTTCATTCCCCCATGACGAAATGTTTCCCGGTGACAAGTCCTACTGTTGGGATGAGCCCTACACCTTGCCGGAGAATCAGTTCATCGCCTGGCAGCGAGGCGCGGGAGAGAGGTATCGCGCCCAGGGCATTCGCTTCCTTAAAGACGATACCTACTTCGATCCGCTTTCCCAGGGAAAGAATGTGTTGCCTGGAAGGCATGCCTACAGCTACACCAACGCTCTCAGTTCTGCCATGCAGGCCTACCTGACGCTCAACAGTACAAAGCATCTGGCAGCAGCGAAGAACGCCTTTCAAATGATCCAGGAAACGCAGAGCTTTGCCACGGGCGGTTGGGGGCCGGACGAAATGTTTGTCGGCCCTGCGTCCGGGGCACTGGGCGAAAGCCTGAATGGGACTCATCATAGTTTCGAGACGCCCTGTGGTTCCTACGCGCACTTCAAGCTGACCCGCTACCTGCTGCGCGCAACCGGCGAAGCACGCTACGGCGACAGCATGGAGAGGGTCATGTACAACACCGTGCTCGGAGCCAAGCCATTGCAGCCCGACGGCCGCGCCTTTTATTACTCCGACTACAACATGGCAGGCAGCAAGTTCTACCATCGCGATGCATGGCCTTGTTGTTCCGGTACGTTACCGGAAGTAGCGGCCGACTACCGGATCAACAGCTATTTTCAAAGTGCGGATGGGGTGGTAGTGAACCTTTATATTCCATCTACGCTCCGCTGGCAGCAGAATGGAAAACCCTTTTCCCTAACCCAGACCGGCAACTACCCGTATTCGGATCAGGTGCAATTCACTCTGACCGCTTCCCATCATGCGGAGTTCTCGATTGCCTTTCGGATCCCCGCCTGGGCGGGCGAGGGCGCGTCGATTCTGGTGGAATGGCAAAGCGCTCCGTCCCGCAGGCCCTTACTCGCTCACGGGCCTGGCAGTTTCATCGAGCGTACGACCGGACCTGGAAGAACGGCGATCGTATTCAGTTGACCTTACCCATGTCTATGCGTCTGGAAGCGGTAGACGAACAGCATCCCGATCTGGTGGCGCTGCTCTACGGTCCCCTCGTCCTTTTTGCGATAACAGAGCTAGCGCCAGCCCTCACACGCGCTCAGCTACTAGCCGCAACCAGGAACGGAGACGAGTGGAGTGTTGATTCTTTGCGCCTTCGATCCTTTCCGGCGATAGCAGAGGAAAGGTACTCGACGTATCTGAAGGTCGTGTAGTTTGCCATCTAAGGAGTCAGTCCACCTGTTCGTTCTTTTGTCCGTGCCTGACAGAAACAGAAGTGTCATCCCGACCGAAGCGAAGCGCAGTGGAGGGACCTGCTGTTCATCATCCGCAGTATCGAATCTGAAGGGAAGCGCTGCCCTCCCTTTTTGTCATCCCAAGCGAAGCCGAGGGATCTGCGGTTCCGCGGAACAGTGAAAAATTCACCTTGGGAATGAGACTTGGTGTACCCAAACAGAAGTGTCATCCGACCGAAGCGAAGCGACCTGCTGTTTATCATTCGCAGCATCGAATCTAAAGGCAAGTGCCGCCCTCTCCTTTGTCATCCCGAGCGAAGCCGAGGGATCTGCGGTTCAACGGACTTCTCCTGGAAATGTTGTTCTGACAAATTCACCTTGGGAATGAGAATTTGTGACCCAAACAGACTTGTCATCTCGACCGGACCCGGATTTCCTGCCACGCGGCGCTGGAGAGAGCCGTGCATGCTGTTTTCGTTACGGAAAGCAGCATGGAGTGCACCAAGCCACCAAGTTCCACAGGAAATCCGGGGGAGCGTAGCGTAGTGGAGAGATCTGCGTTTTCTTACACAAATTCAACAGTAAGACCCGTCTCTCTCGGTCTGCTGCTGTATCTGCTCCTCCTTCTCGCCTCTCCCCGGCTACTGGCGCAACAATCCTTCGACACAGACTCGGTAGCCCCAGAACGATTCATCGCCGTTCACGGACGAAAAGCCGTCGTCATGGGTTACGCATCGAGCGGCCTGGAACTATGGGCCTATCCGCTCCAACTCATCAGTGGGTACGAATTGGGTTTTCGTTCACCCGGAGAGACGACCGAAATCAAAGCGTCGACTGTGCTTCGTAGGGTTACCTACGAACCCGAAGCGATCACCCGCACCTACATAGGGCCAGACTTCGTCATCCGGGAAAAGCTCTTCGTCCCCCTCAACGAACAGGCCATCTTATTAACCTACACAGTGGAATGCCGTCACAGCATCGACGTCGTGATTCATTTCACCCCCGTGCTCGATCTAATGTGGCCGCTTTCTGTGGGCGGTCAGAACACCCATTGGGATCCAGCCGCCTCCGCGTACATCCTCGCGGAAGAGACCCACAAATACCATGCATGGATCGGCTCGCCTGTTGTCGTATCGCACGATCAGGTCCTGAACAGCGCCCAACCGGGCACGCTGGGGAATCAAATGGCCTTTTCTGTCCGCGCGGGAGGCGATACCAACCGTTCAGCCACCGTGGTTGTCGCGCGCAACGACGACGGCTCCGCTCCGCCAGCACGCATGAAGGACCTGATCGCTGAAGAAACAAAATACGAGGCTGAAGCGAGAAATAACTACATCAACTTGCGTGCCAACAACCTGCGGATTGAAACCCCTGACAATGCCGTGAACCAACAACTCGCCTGGGCCCAGATCGCACTCGACCAGGCCTGGGTTTGCAACGAGGTTTTAGGCTGCGGGCTGGTCGCCGGATATGGGCCGTCCAGAGGGGGCCGTCGTCCGCAATATGACTGGTTCTTTGCCGGCGATGGCCTCATTGCCGTCGACGCCCTGGTCAACAGCGGCAACTACAACAGAGCGCAGCAGGCCCTTGCCTTCATCGCCAAATATCAGGACGCCCGCACAGGAATGATCTGGCATGAGCTTTCGCAGAGTGCCGATCCAGCCGACTGGGCGGCCAAATATCCCTACATGTTTGTCCACGTCGACATAACCTTCGACTATCTCATCACTGTGGAGCATTACATCTCGGCCAGTGGCGACACAAAATTCGTAGAACAGAATTGGCCAGGGCTCGAAGCAGCCTACCGCTATTGTGAATCGTTGCTCAATGCAGACGACGGACTTCCCCGTATACCGTCCACCAAGGAGGGAGGCAACGAACAAGACAGGATCGCCGACGACCTCAACCTCTCCACAAGTTGGGTTGACGCTTCGGCGTCCTTTGCCCGGCTGGCCACGCTGAGCGGACGCGCTCCGCTGGCCGAAGAAGCGCTGCGGCAAACTGAAAAAGCAAAAAGCTCCGTAGCCCGTCGTTACTGGGATGATCAGCGGAATTCCTGGATTGACGGTTACGACCAATCAGGCCGCCCCGTATTCCGGCGGAGCGATGGTGCGGTTCATCTCGTCCCCATTCTGGACCAGCGCAGATCAGAATCAATCCTCGATCAGGTGGCTTCCGCTGACTTCGAAACCGACTGGGGGACGAGGGGAGTAGCCGCAAGCTCACCCCGCTTTGATCCAGACTCTTACGCCAGCGGGAGTGTGTCGCCAGTCGGCACAGGTGCTGTGGCATCGGCATTTTGGTCAGTGCACCGGCCATACACAGCCTTTCCCATCTGGCGTGCGCTTATTCCCTGGGGCACGCTCGACTCCACGGGGCATATGCATGAGCTCCTGACCGGAGACTTTTATCATCAGCAAATCGAGTCGGTTCCCGAGCAGACCTGGTCTTCGGCGGCGTTTCTTTCCTCAGCCGTACACGGTCTATTGGGTCTGAGCAGACAAGCCCAAACGAATTCCGTGGAGTTTTCACCGCATCTGCCAACCGGCTGGGAGAGGCTGTCGGTAAGCAACATCAAGGTCTCCGACGGCAGCGTGGCAATGACGATCACGCAGTTACCAGGAGAACTGCAACTGCAGACGGAAAATTCGGGCACCCCGGTGAAGCTCATCTTCTCCCCGCAGATTCCATTCGGAGCTCGTCTCAGCGGTGCGGAACTAGATGGCAAACCAGTGAACGCTCGACTCGATGTGCATGAGCAGGACACGCACGCGACAGTCACGTTCATCCTGCCCAAAGGAAAAACCCAGTGCCTGATTCGCTACGAAGGAGGGGTATCGGTTGGCGTAAAGCAGCCCGATCCTCTGGTAGGTGATTCGAGCAAAGCGATCAAACTAACCGCCGTTACTTACCAGGCGGCAAGCCTGGTGCTGAATGCTGATGTCCGGCGGAATGAATCGCTCTCGACCATTGAATTGCGGACCACCGACAAGCCGTTGCAGGCCCACGGAGCAAAGCTTACGGCGGTCTCACCTGGCTTGTACGAACTGACAGTCGATCCGGTTGCGATGGAAATGGCGCAAACCAGGTCAGCCTCCACAGCTGCTGAATATCGTCATATCCAGATTGTGGTCGATTTCGCACACCAGGCAGGGAAGTGAGGGTTACGAGAAGCGCTGCCCTTTGCCACAACTCATGACACCGGGTCGGGAAGCGGCCTATCATCAATGCATGAACCGGGTCACAGCAAGAGAGTGGAGCAAGCGTTTGCTCCGGCTTTCAAGCTTGTTCGAGAAGTGTGTGGATTTGTTCGACGGCGATGTGGCAGCGGCCGTAAATTGGCTCACATCCTCAAAGAAAGCGCTGAATCGTCAAACGCCCCTGCTGTACGCACGGACCGAGTTAAGAGCCAGAGAGGTTGAAGCGCTGATCGGCCGCCTCGATCAGGGGACTTTTTCTTGACGCATTCCACAAGGCTCGATCCCGGTTTGGCCCGGGGCAGCATCTTGGCATCCCTAGAACATCCCTCCGCTTGCTATATGCTTTCGAGGGGCGGTCCCCAAGGGAGCATTGCACGTTTATGCGCACAGCGGCCAAAGCCATCACCTCTCTCATCGTGCTCTTGGCGGCCGTAGCCGTCGATGCCCAGGTTCAAGTCATCGATGAGATGTGGCAGTTCAGTCCCGATCCCAAGGCGCAGTTCTCGGCAGCGACTGTCGATCGCCAGGCGCAGTGGCGTCCAGCCCGAGCCAGCCTCTCCTGGAATGCGCAGTTCGATGACCTTCGCGACTATGCCGGTGTTGGCTGGTATCGAGTCAATATCGTTTTGCCTCAACCCCAGCCGGCCACGCGACAGCTGATTCATTTCGGCGCTGTGGACTACCTTGCCGAGGTGTGGGTCAACGGCAAGCGCCTGGGCGATCATGAGGGCGGCTACACGCCCTTTACCTTCGATCTGACAGGAAAAGTGCACGCGGGGAACAACGAGATTCTGATCAGGGTCTTTGACCCCCCTATGCCCGCTCCTGTTCCTACTCCGCTACAGAACACGGCGCCCCCCAAAGAGGTCTTGCGGCCCAGCCCGCCAAAAAATAAGGCGCTGCCTCCCCTTGAACAAAGACTGGACTATAACGAAATCCCCCACGGAAAACAGAACTGGTATGTGCAGACCAGCGGCCTCTGGCAACCGGTCACGCTCGAAACGGTGCCTATGCGCTACGTCGCGTGGGTGCACGTCACCCCCCACAACAGCGGCGACCTGACAGTCGAAGCCAGGCTTGCTGGCACCGCGAACGGGAAGCCCCTGCAGGCGATACTCTACGATCCCTACGGGGCAACCGTTGCCCAATTCGGCCTTGCCGTCGACGGAACGACCGCGCGCGCGCAGACGCACGTGGCGCATCCCATGCTTTGGGATGGCGATCACCCCAACCTCTATTCGCTGGAGGTGAGGGCAGGGAATCAACTTGTGCACACGCGCTTTGGATTTCGTGAGCTTACGACCGCCAATGGACGCCTCTACCTGAACGGCAAGTCGTTTTACATGCGCGCTGCTCTCGATCAGGACTTCTACCCCGAGGGCATTTACACTCCGCCTTCCGCTGACTTCATCCGCAAAGAGATGTGGGTGTCGAAGGCCATGGGATTGAACCTGCTGCGGTGTCATATCAAGGTTCCCGATCCACGCTATCTCGAAGCGGCCGATGAAACCGGCATGCTGGTCTGGTATGAGATCCCGGTGTGGAACGACGCATACCATTGGACACCCGAGGCCGCCCAGCGAGGAGTCGACACCTTTCACGCCGAGGTCGAACGAGACTGGAATCATCCGTCCATCGTCATCCAGAGCATCATGAACGAACAGTGGGGGATGGATTCAACCCAGGCAAATCAACGCGCTTGGCTGCTCGCGACCTTCAAGGACCTCAAGCAACTCACGGCGCCCCTGGGACGGTTGATCGACGACGATAGTGCCTGCTGCAGAGGCTTCCACCTGCAGTCGGATTTCGCGGACTGGCACACCTACTATTCCATCCCTGACCACGCCTCCAATTGGGCGCGATGGGTGCAGGAGTACTCCGGCCGCCCGAAATGGCTCTTCAGCTCGTATGGCGACGCAGTCCCTACCGGCCAGGAACCGCTCCTGGTTTCCGAGTTCGGCAATTGGGGCTTACCCCAACTGCCGCCTCAAGATCAGCTGCCTTGGTGGTTCCCACGCGACTTTAACGGGCGCGAACTTACGCGCGCGGCTGGAGTCTTCGACCGCCTGCGGACCTACGGATTCAATCGCATCTATCCCGATTACGATGCTCTTGCCTTGGCCACGGAGAAACACGAGTACCTGGCGCTGAAGTATGAAATCGAGCAGATGCGGCAGCGGGATACCATCCAGGGTTATGTCATCACCGAGCTCACAGATGCAAATTGGGAAGCCAACGGACTGATGAGCATGTGGCGACGGCCGAAAATATTTTCTGAGGATCTCGGAAAACTGCAGCAGGACGACCTGGTGATGGCCAACTTTGCCACCCACAACTTCACTGCAGGGTTCCCTGTGGAACTTCCGCTCACGGTCTCTCACTATTCCACTGCGGACCTTGAAGGATCAACCATCCTGTGGCAGACTTCTGACGGACAATCAGGCATGCTGCCATTGAATAAGACGCCCACGCCGGGTGGAGTCGCTACGGAAGGTACGCTGCAATTCAAAGCCGCTCAGGTAAACGCGGCCACGCCGGAGTTTCTTCGTCTGCAAATGATCAACGCTGCCGGCGTGACGTTGGCTCAGAATCGCTACCACTATGCCGTCTATCCCCAGGGACCGCCGGCATCATCGCTCACGGTGGCTATCCATGATCCGCTCAACCAATTGCAGAGTTTGCGTGCCGCGCTTGTAGCCAATGGCGTCGCTGTATCGGAGGAGAGTGCGGTTGGCGCGGTGTGGATCTCGTCGTCCCTCGATGGCGCGACCACCGCGCGGGTCAACCAGGGCGGGAGTGTGCTGTTGCTCGCTCAAAGCCGGGAGGCCCTGCCCCGGTCTAATTCATTGAGTATTGTGCCGCGCGAAGGCTCTGACCTCACCGGCGACTGGGTCAGCAATTTCAACTGGGTTCTGTCCTCCAGCCCCCTCTGGAAACCTCTCTCCCCCGTAATCGACGATTCGATTCTGGGCTGGGAAGCTGCCTCGGTTACGCCGGACTTCGTGATCAGCGGATTGGCAGAGCAAGATTCCCCCAGTGTGCTGGCTGGCGTCTTCTACGGCTGGCTAAACTCCAATCGTGCTTATCTTGCGGAACTGCATGAGGGGCCGGGCCGTATGCTGGTAACGACCTTCCGTTTTGAAAGTTACGGTCGCGATCCGTTTGCAACCCTGCTGTTGGATCAAATGCTCATCACGGCGGCAGCAAAAAAGGCAGACACACCTTTGAACTGAAGCCCTGAATCTCCAACGACAGGCCGTCGACAGGCCGTACGCCTCACATCCAAGGTAAAGTCACAGTAGAGCGGTAATAACCAGAAGACCCAGAACACAACCATGGCCTCCTCAGACGATGTAGCAACCCGCTATTCCGCGGCCGGTGAGCAGGTTCTCCGCTGCGCCGCGCCGGGCCGTGTGAACTTGATCGGCGAGCACACTGACTACAGTGGTGGATTCGTCATGCCTGCCGCCATCGATTTCCGCACCATCGCCACCATTCGCTCGCGCCAGGATGGAGAAATTGTGCTCTCCTCGGAAAACATGGGCGAACAGGTTTCTTATCCCGCGGACCCGTTGCCGGTCGCAGCCCGCAAGCACTGGAGCGACTACCCCATGGGGGTCGCGTGGAGTTTGGCGCAGGAAGGCGTGCGCGTTGGCGGATTTGAACTTTCGCTCCAGGGCAACGTGCCCTTGGGCGCTGGGCTAAGTTCCTCTGCCTCGATCGAGGTGGCAACAGCCTTTGCCTTGCTGGAGCTCGCAGGCGCCTCGTTGCCCCTGGCAACCATCGCACTCGCATGCCAGCGCGCGGAGAATGCTTTTGTCGGCGCCCGCAGCGGCATCATGGACCAGTTCATTGCCTGCGCAGGCCAGCAGGATCATGCCTTGATGCTGGATTGCCGCTCGCTGGAATATCGCCTGTTGCCTATTCCCCCTCATGTGCGTTTGATCATCTGCAATTCCATGGTCAAGCATGAGCATGCAGGCGGCCAATACAACACGCGCCGCGCAGAAGTGGAAGAAGGCACACGCATCCTCCATCGCCACATACCTTCGATCATTGCCCTGCGCGATGCCACCGAAGCACAACTGATGGAGTGCAGGCAGCAAATGCCGGAAAACGTCTTTCGCCGCTGTCGCCACATCATTACCGAAAACAAGCGCGTTGAATCTGCTGCGTCGGCGCTCGAGCGCGGCGATCTGCAGGCCTTCGGAACTTTGATGGCCGAGGCACACCGCAGCTTCCGCGATGACTTCGAGGCCAGCTGCAGCGAGCTGGATACGCTGGTAGAAATCGCCTCCAGCCTCTCCGGTTGCTATGGCGCCCGCATGACAGGCGGTGGCTTCGGCGGTTGCACTGTCAACCTGGTCGACGAAAGCAAGGCCGACAGATTTCGCCAGGACATCCATGCGCGCTATCGCACAATCACTGGAATCGATGCTGACATCTATCTCTGCAGGGCTTCAGACGGGGCTAGACGGATTTCCTGAAGTCGCTTTAACGACCAAATTAAAAAAGCTTCAGAAGCAACGGCGCCCACCCAGTTGCACCCACGCGACCTTTCACGCAACGGATCCACGAAGTCGGCATCCAAGTATTTAGACCACTGCATTTTGGCGCTGCAAAGAAAATAGAAAGGCAGTGTCAATTTCGATACCCCTGTGGAAAATAGAAGGTACCGCCGTACAACTTTTGGAGCAGAGGTACCCTACACAGGTAACCTAACGGGAGTATGCTTACCGGTGTTACCCGAGAGGTCTTACATGATTTCACAATGTATGAATCCGGATTGCCGCAAAGAGCTTCACTATCTTCGTAACGGCAGAGTGATACGCACCACGCGTCGAATTGGGGCTCAGGTTCAGGTCGAACATTTCTGGCTCTGCGGTGAGTGTCACATCGATTACGATTTTCTTTTTGCAAGCGACGGTCGCGTTTCACTGGCTCCACGACATAAATTCGTGGCGGTTGCCAGACCGGAACTCGATCTTTTGTTGGTGTCGTAAGGCATCCACGCGCCCTTTACTTCAAAGCACGGCTTCTGTCTTTGCATGAAGTCTGCCTGAGGCTAATTCCAACCCCGCTTTTCCTCAAACTGCACCAGTTGTGCACACGGCCTCACTCCCTGGGATCAGCTCTGCAGCTTAAACTAGAGCTATCCCATGGCTGAGTTCACCCATTTACATCTCCACACAGATTATTCGCTGCTCGATGGCGCCTGCGATGTCGAAAAGCTGGTGGCCCATGTCGACAGCATCGGGCAGAAAGCCGTGGCCATTACGGATCACGGCAACATCTACGGCGCAGTCCATTTCTTTGAAGCGGCCACCGCCCGCGGGGTCAAGCCCATACTGGGATGTGAGCTCTACATCTGTCCTCAGGAAGACCATCGCGCCGCCCCGGAAAAAGATAAGTATCACCATCTGCTGGTGTTAGCGGAAAACGACGAGGGGTATCGCAACCTGGTACGCATCACTTCCGAGGCCTCGCTGCACGGCTTCTATCGGAAACCTCGGGTCAGCAAGAATTATCTGGCCAAGCATTCCCAGGGACTGATTGGATTTTCCGGCTGCCTGGCCGGCGAGGTTTGCGGACACCTGATGGCCGGCAAGTACGAGGAGGCTAAGGCAACCGCTTCGCAGTACCAGGACATTTTCGGCCGCGGCAATTTCTTTCTGGAAATTCAGGACCAGGGCCTGGAACTGGAAAAGAAAATTCACGCCGACCTCTTCCGATTAGAAAAAGACCTCGACATTCCCCTCGTTGCCACCAACGACAGCCATTATCTCTGCGAAGACGATCACCATGCGCACGAGGTGTTGCTCTGTGTACAGACAGCGGACTCGATCCACAATCCCAAGCGCTTCAAGTTCGACACGGACCAGTTCTACGTCAAGAGCGCGGACGACATGGAACGGCTTTTCTCCCATGCTCCGCAAGTCGTCAGCCGCACCATGCAGTTTGCGGAGCGGTGTTCGTTCAAGCTGAATAAGGTCACCAATCCCTTTCCCGAGTTTGCCGTTCCGCCGGGACACACCATCGACAGCTATTTCGCCGAGGTCTGCCGTTCAGGTTTCCGCAAGCGGCTGGACACCACCATTCGTGTTCTGGGTGAGCGCGGCTTGCGCCGGCGCCCCATCTCCGACTACGAAGAGCGGTTGGAGCGGGAAATCGACTGCATCAAGCAGATGAAGTTCGCCGGCTACTTTCTCATCGTTTGGGACTTCATCAAGTACGCCCGCGAAGTCAACATCCCGGTTGGACCGGGCCGTGGTTCGGCAGCAGGATCGCTGGTTTCCTACGCGATGGAAATTACCGACATCGATCCCCTCCAGAACGCGCTCCTCTTCGAGCGCTTCCTCAATCCCGAACGTGTATCCATGCCGGATATCGACATCGACTTCTGCATGAACCGCCGTGGAGAAGTGATCGACTACGTGACCCGCAAGTACGGCAGGGAACAGGTAGCGCAGATCATCACCTTCAACACCATGGCCGCCCGCGCGGCGATCAAGGATGTGGGCCGGGCACTCGATCTGCCCTACGGCGAAGTGGATCGCGTGGCCAAGATGGTTCCCGCCACCATTGGGGTAACAATTACCAAGGCGCTGCAGGATTCGCCGCAAATGCAGGAGGCTTACGACAAAGAACCCCAGGTGAGGGAACTGGTCGACACCGCCCGCAAACTGGAAGGCTTGGTGCGCGGAGCTGGCTTGCATGCCGCCGGTGTCGTGATCGCGCCTCAGCCGCTCACGGAACTTGTACCGGTCTGCCGCAGCAAGAACGACGAAATCGTCACCGCCTACGACATGAAGGCGGTGGAGAAGCTCGGCCTGCTCAAGATGGATTTTCTTGGGCTCACCACGCTGACCGTGATCGATGACGCGCTGCAGCTCATCGAACGCAAGCGTGGCAGCAAGCTCGATTTGTCGCTGATCCCACTGGACGATGCGGAGACCTACGAGAAGGTCTTCCACCGCGCCCTCACCTCCGGCGTCTTCCAGTTCGAGTCCGGCGGCATGCGCGACGTCTTACGCCGTTATAAACCCGTTTCCGTGGAAGATTTAACCGCCCTCAACGCGCTCTATCGTCCCGGCCCGATCCAGGGCGGCATGATTGATGACTTCATCGAGCGCAAGTGGGGCCGCAGGGTCGTCAGCTACGAATTGCCCGAGCTCGAAGCCCTCCTCAAGGAAACCCTGGGCGTGATCGTCTACCAGGAACAGGTCATGCAGATCGCCAACGTGCTGGCCGGCTATTCGCTGGGCGAAGCCGATCTGCTCCGCCGCGCCATGGGCAAGAAGAATCCCGAAGAGATGGCCAAGCAGCGCACCCGCTTTGTCGAGGGGGCCATCAAGCGGAAACATCCGAAGGATAAGGTTGTCCGCATCTTCGACCTGATGGAGCAATTTGCAGGCTATGGCTTCAACAAGTCGCACTCCGCGGCCTACGCACTGCTGGCCTATCACACGGCGTATCTGAAGACGCACTTTCCGGTTGAATTCATGGCGGCGCTTCTCAGCTCGGAAATTTCCAAGCCGGAGAACGTAGTCAAGTACATCAAGGAATGCCGTGAGATGGGAATTGCGGTCGAGCCTCCCGATGTACAAATCTCAGGCGCCAACTTCACTCCGAGTACAAACGGTATCCGCTTCGGGCTTACCGCCATCAAGAACGTTGGCCGCAACGCCATCGATTCGATCATCGCCGCGCGCGAGCAGAACAGCGGATTCCCGGATCTTTGGGAGTTTTGCGAGAAGGTAGATCTGCGCTTGATGAACAAGCGTGTTCTCGAATCGCTCATCAAGGCCGGAGCGCTCGACTCGTTTGGCCGCCGGGCTCAGCTGATGGCGGTCTCGGACCGCGCGATGGAGCGTGCCCAGCAGACGCAGCGCGATTTGGTTGCCGGCCAGCACGGGCTCTTTGCCGGGCTTTCCGCTCTTTTCGAAAGCGGGACCAACGGCCATAAAAGCGTCGACGACCTGCCCAACACGCCTGACTGGGATGAAAACGAGCGCCTGCAAGCCGAAAAAGAAGTCCTCGGCTTTTTTGTCTCCGGCCATCCGCTGGATAAATATGCAGAAAAGCTGCGCAATCTGAACGTAGTCGACACTGCGACTGCTCTGGAGATGAAGGCTCCCCCGCCGCCACGGCGCCGTGGAGGCGAACCAGAAAACCTGCTGGCGATTGCCGGTGTCATTGTCGGTCTCAAGGTAGGCAAATCCAAACGCTCAGGGGAGATGTACGCGCAGGCCGCGCTCGAAGACACTGTGGGCAAGATCGACATCATCTGTTTCCCGAAAGACTATGCGAGGCTTTGCGAGAGCCTGAAGATTGAAGTGCCGGTGTTGGTCAAGGGAGTCCTGCGTGCAGACGACGATGAGTCCGCGCCCAAGCTATCCGTTTCGAGTGTGCAGCCCCTGGAAGACATCCGCATCAAGCTGCCGCAGAACGTCCGCATCCGCGTCCTCCTGGAAGGCGCAAGTGAAGCCATGTTAGGCTCGCTCCGCGCCATGATCACCGCCGCCCCGGGCCCCGGCCGTCTCATGATCAACCTGGAAAGCCGGGGTGAGTACTGCGTAATGCTGGAGCCCGAAGGTCTAACCGTAGCCGCCGACCGAGGCTTCATCGAGCGAGCCGAACAACTCCTGGGCCAAGGAGCAGTCCAGGCTTTCGAATAGAAAAACATTTCCAGGAGAGGTCCGCTAAACCGCAGATCCCTCGGCTTCGCTCGGGATGACGTGGAGAAGGCCGCGGCTCCATGGAAAGTGTTTGCTGGACGGAAGGCGCCTTCCATTACCCAAGGGGCAAAAGCGGAATCCGTTTAGTAGCCCCTCTTAATGGAAGCGTCGCTCTCCCCCTTTGTCATCCCGAGCGAAGCCGAGGGATCTGCGGTTTAGCGGACCTCTCCTGGAAATGTTTTTTGGGGGTCCGACCCGAGGTAACCCTCAACGAATCACTCGAACCAAATAACTAGTAGCCACCTGATCCCCAACCGGAATCTCCCAACCGACCTCTAGTCGTCGCCCCCGGACCTCCGCCAACGCCTTACCCGATCCATCCAACGGACTAACCACCACCCCAACCGCGCCATCAAGTTCCTTCAATGTAAGCCAACCCTTGACCACCTCAATCCGAGCGGGAGCCGTCCCCCAAACGTCCAGCATCGTACGTCGAGCATTCCAAACTGACCCCGTATTCTCCACTCTGCCCGTAGCCGTGACCAGCAACAACGAAGCCTGAGAAATCGGCCTCGTATCCAATGACGAAACGGTAATCGCGCAGAACTTATTCTGAACATCCGCCGCCAAATGCGACGTACCCTCGCCGTTCTCTCGGACAAATCCAACCAAAGCCGTAGTCTTCTCGGTATCGATCGTCACCAATCCGCCCTTCGACTCCGACCGCCACCACGCGAGCTGTCCCGTATCAGACTGTATCGGATTCCCCGGCTCATCCTGAAATCTCTCAGTCGGCTCGCAATCCAGGCACCGGATACGTGACCCATGCTCCAGTGGCAGCGATAAAGGGAACCCAGGCGTATAGTAAGGCGCCTCCGCCTCCGGCAGCCGCAAGCTTTCGTTGATCTGCTCCGTAGAGTAACTACGTTCGATAGTCTTCCGCGCAGCCTCAACATCATGCCGCAAAAACAGCAACGCCCCCACCGGCATCTGCGCAATCTTCACCGGATCCTCGGCAAGGTCGAAGTGATCCCCGACCTCCGCCTCCCATGATCCGCTGATCTTAGGTTCAAACGTATAAATAAAAATGCCATCCCAATCCTGAAACGCGCCATACGCCGCCAGGATGGGAATCATCTCCGCCTGGTAGTCATTTGGAAACGGTTCATTCACCTCGCTCACGGTGAATGGCTTATTCGCAACCGTAGACCGAGTAAGCTTCACCGCCATCGAATGAAGCGGATCGTTGACCATCGGCGTATTCCGTCTCCCGGTAATCGCCGGGTGTTGCCAATAAACGTGCGCGTCGACAATATCCAACCGTGACGTCGACCGCACCAACGGCATCCCGGGAATGAAATACGTATGGTCATTCGTCCCGATGATCAGCGATTTCACCCCCAGCGTCTGCTTGAGATACGAACGCATGTCCTCGAGGAAACTGGTCTCCACGTGGGTATAAAAAGCCGCCTCGGCGTAAAACAGCTCCTTGGGCCTCGCGCTGAAGTCCTGCCGTTGCGTCAACGGGAAAGGCTCATCACCGTGCAGTCCTGCCAGGCCACGCAAGTGCTCGAGCGCCGCCGCCGAATACGTCTTCTTCAGCCAATCGTTGTACAACCCGGTGAGCAGCGTTTTGTGATACGGCGTTAGATCGAGTTGAAACGCGGGAGCGCCGTGCACCAACTTCCCACGGAACCAATTTCGTTGCCAGAACTCCAACACAGAATTTTCATTCACGATCTCGACGATCGCGATGGCTGGCTCGCTACGATATTCAGTCTTGGTATACGGATTCAAGTGCGTCAGCAACTGCCGTGCGTAATCCTTTTCCAACTCGATCAGGCGAGGATCGAATTGTGTAATCGCCTTGGCAACGCCGATCAGATCGTAATCGTGTACGTTATCGCCTTTCTTATACCTCCGCCCCACGTTCAAATTCAGATCAACATAAATACCATTCGCTTTGAGCTGGCTCACCAGGTAATCGAACCGATCGAACTGGTCACGATCCATCACCTGGCTGGTATCGGCATTCCCGTCCAGCAATCCACTGGGGCTATAAGTCAAGGGAGCATTTCCAGGAGAGCGCTGCTGTTGCTTCGTCAGATCCAGGAACTGAAACCGCACGCAGTTAATCCCCAGCTGCGCCAAAGATCGTGCCGCAATCTCAGCGTCGTGTTTGCTGGGTAACAAAGCGGAGCCCACAGTCCAGCCAGTCATGTTAACGCCCCACATGCGGAAACGCTTGCCGTCGGGGGTCACTAAATGACCGCCGGCCGTCGTGATAAACCCCTCCTTGCCCGCGGGTGCCGAGAGCAGGAAGCGCACATCGGCGTCCGAGTCGGTGCGCAACTCATGGTTGACGACGAACGGTTGCAGCTCCGGCTGTACCTCTTGTTTCGTTGCCGGCTGTTGAGCACAGAGAACGAAGGGAGCAGTAAAGACAATCCACCGCAATACTTTTAGGCGCATCAATAAGGGTCCATAGAGACTGTGTCAGAAGCTCAGACGAAAGGCGCCTTCCATAATGCGTGGATCTCCGGCACTGATCGCCTGGCCGAAATTCGCCGCGCCGAACTGGGTCGAGATGCCGGTGATGTTTGGATGATTGAACACATTGAAAGCCTCGATGCCAAGCTTTGCGGAGACGCGTTCCGTGATTGGAAAGCTCTTGGAGGTGGATACATTGAACGCCACTTCACGCGGCCCTACGATCGTTCCATTGCTGGCGTCCCCGAAGAAACCATAAGCCGGTTTTCCAAACACGCCCGTGGGGTCGGTAAAGTAGTTATGCTGCCCGATTTTCACCTTGCCGCTCCCGGTCGTGTGGATCTTCTCCAACTGGTTGGGCCTGGTGGCAAGACCGGCATCTCCGAAAGTATCGCTCGGCGTGAGCGCATAGCCGCTTTCTATAATCGCCAAACCAGAGAAGCTCCAGCCCGAGAGTAGCTCGCGCGCCAGAAAATTATTCGAGGACCGGAAGAACGGCATCTCGTAGACCGGCGCCCCCGTGAACACGTGGGCGCGGTCGAAGTCAGGGCGGCCGTACTCTGCCTGGATGTTGTGCGCATTCTGGAAGGTGCCTACCGAGTCATAGCCCACGCCGCTACCCCCGTTGCTTCCCGGATTTGCCGGCACCACATCCGTCAGGGCGCGGCTATAGGTATAAGCAAGGTTGAGCGTGAGATCGTGCGCCCGGTACACAAAGCCGCTCTGTAAACCGTTGTAGTTACCAATACCGCCGCTCATGGTGGAGAGAATCTGGTCGTATCCCTGGTAGGGCCTGTAGTAAGCCTTCGCCGTCGCACCGGTGTTGAGACACGGGTCATACTGATAATTCGTGGAACTCTCCGGCGTGGGGCTCTTTGCCGCGCAACCGGGCGTGCCCGCGGTGGTCGTGGAAAGGGGAAAATTCCCGTCCAGCTGGGTCGACAGAATGTGCTGTTGCACGTTGCCTGCGTAGCCAATTGACAACACCCCGTGCGGCACAATCTCCCTTTGCAGGGTGAGGCTGTAGGTCTGAATCATGCCGGCGCGAAAATCGTAGCCAATCGCCTGCAGAGACTGCACGCTGGCCGACCCCGTCGTGCCGGCTCCGGGGTTGCTCATCAGGCTATTGGTGATGGAGATGTTCTGGGTATACGGAGGATTGGGCAAAAGAATGACCGTGTTCTGCAGTGAGACCTGCGTATAGCCGATTCCGTAACCGCCATGGATCGCCGTCTTCCCATCCGAGGTGAGCTGGTACGCGAATCCAAATCGTGGACCAAAATAACTATGGCGTGGGTTGAGGATCCCGGCCGGCGTTCCGTTCTGCCCCGCAATCACCAGCCCATTAGTAAGATTCGCGACTGCGCCGGTACTGGTAATCGGTTGACCTAGCGCATTGGTAGCCAGCGATCCATTGAGCTTCACCAGTGGCGCCTCCGCGGGGTTAAAGGTGGTGCCTTGAAAATTCGCCAGTTCATTGCCGTCGCGTGTGGTCGGGCCATAGTAGGACCAGCGAAGCCCGCCATTCAGCGTCAACCTCGGCGTGGCTCGATAGTCGTCCTGAACGTATCCTTCAAACCAGTGATAGTGAAAATTTCCCGACCGTTGGGAGTTGATTTGCACAAACGATGCGTCCAGTCCCAGCAGGAAATCCGCCGCCGGATCGCCGGTATGAACGCCACTGTAGACATAGTTGCCCTGCGGCACGTTGCCCGTAGCCACATTGGCTCGGCGGATGCCGATCATGTACACACCCCCGAACTGGAGGGAGTGATTCCCCTTCAACCAGCTCAGATCGTCCCCGATCATCATTTGGCCGTCATGGCTGTAGGTAGGGAAGGCTCCCACACCCAGCCAGGACCAGCCGCCGTTAATCTGCATACTCGGAACGCGATTCAAAGGGTCGGTGCCCAGAGGGCGGGGAATCGTGACCCCCTCAGGCAGCGTGTACATGCCCCGCAGCGTATTCGTGCCCTTTTGAAAATTCTCCGCAATTTGTGCGGAATTGGTGATGTGCGACGTGATGTTCGCGGTCCAACGCAGCATTGCATTAAGACCGGTGGTGTACGAAGCAGCTCCGGGGTTGGGCGCCGGATCGTTGTAGTTGCGCGCCGCCAGCTGGATGTTGGTCTCCTCATACATCAACCGCCCCATGAGCTGGTTCTTGTCGTTGATCGCATGATCGAAGCGATAGAGCACATTGCTGTCAAACAGCTTTTGCGGAGTGGAATTGACGTAATTGTTGAATTGCCCCGGAACCACGGCATTGGGCAGCGGAAAGTAAGCATTCATCAGCGCGACCGAAACCGGATCCATACAAACCTGGTTGATCTGGTTGATTTGTCCGTTGGGGCCTGCGGTGAGGCAAGTTGCGGGATTCAAACCTCTGCCCGCCAGCAGTGCCGTGCTGTTCGCGTCCAGCGACAGTTTGTCGGATGTCGGAAGCGTCGGGCTGGCGCTAAAGTCACCCGTCCGCATCGGTTGTGGGAAGAAGGCTCGGGTCAACGACTGGGAGGAGTTGGAGAGATACCACTGCCCGGACGCAAAGAAGAACGTCTTCTTTGGAGTCGGATGGTAGATTTTTGGAATGATCACCGGTCCGCCCAGTGCGTAGCCAAAGATGTTTTGATGGAGGCCGAAGGGCGTGCCCGGTTGATGGAAGTAGCTCTTGGCTGTCCAGAAATTATTGTTGCGAATGTAATCGTAGCCCGTCCCGTGGTACTCATTGCCCCCACTCTTGGTCTGCACCAGGATCTGTCCCGAACCCGCGAATCCGTAATTAGCACCGTAGTTGTTTTCCAGCACCCGGAATTCTTGGATCGAGTCGATCGCCGGCAGAACGCTGAGGGTCAAGTTCCCACTAGGCACGGAATCGTAGATGCCATCGACGATATAGGCGGTTTGCTCGACAGAGGTACCGCCTACACTCAATTGCGTCTGTCCGCCGTTGCTGGCGCCGCCCGGCCCTAGCTGGTTGGCGCCGGTGACCGCCGTGACTCCAGGCACAATCGTGGCAAGCGTCTGAAAATTACGCCCGTCCAGCATCAATTGAGAAACCTGTTTGGCGGAGATGGTTCCCCCATTCTCCCCGGACTCAGTCTGTACCGCAACCGTATCGGCTTCGACAGTCACTTGTGCGGTGGTGGCGCCCACCAGCAGCTTCACGTCAATTCCCCGGCGTGCTCCCGGATCGAGGTGAATGTTTCGGATGGTGTTGGTGCGGAAACCATCTTTAGTGACCACCAGCTGGTAGTCTCCCCCTTGCAGATTGCTCGCGGAATAGAATCCATTCCCCGAAGTCGACACACTTTGGGTCACACCATTTGCCTGGTTGGTGACCACTACCTGCGCTGCCGGCACGACGGCTCCACTTACATCGGTGACCGTGCCATCCAGTGAACCGCTGGCTGCATTCTGCGCAGGCAGCATCCATGTGCTCAATGCCATGACGGCGACCAGGGGAGATAGAAGCGCGGTCCTGTTTATCTTGATCTTCATCGGTAGCCTCTCAAAAGGTGCTGCAGTCGCCTTCGTGTGCGAAGGACACCCATCTGATTTCCGAGGCAGACGTTAGAAGGAGCGCGAAAATCTTGTCAATGCAAACGAGGCCCTTACACGGTCGGACCGGGGACCACGTGTTTCCCTAGGGTTTGCGCTTGTTTCGCTCCGCATTGCGGAATATCTTTCCGACCGTTCGTTCCGCAATGCGGACCTCAGCTGGGGCAGACGTTGCCTGCTCGAATGCGGAATACATAGGCGAAAGGGTTGGGTGCAGCGGGGGGTAACGATAAGTGCAGACCATCGGCTTCCTGATGAAATGAAATTGCCTGCGGGGTGCCGAGCAGTTCCACACCGCAAACTGAGCCACGCAGGTAGGGCGTTCCGCGCCACAGGCTGCGCACCAGCAACTGCCCGCTCGCCGGCCAGTCGAGCGCGGTCGCGTAGAGCAGGCCCTGGCGAGTGGTAAAGCGGATGTCCTCTGCGGTGTACGCCTGTGTGTCCGAGTTCTTTTCCAGCCCATGCGTAACCAGCGTAGGTCCTTCGCCATAGAGTACCCAGGGGCGGGTCCCGTAGATTGCTTCTCCATTGGTTTGCAGCCATTCCCCCATCTGCATCAACACGGACCGTGCTTCTTCCGGAATCGTGCCATCTGATTTTGGGCCGACGTTGAGCAGCAGATTCCCGTTCTTGCTGACCACATCGATCAGCTCATCGATCAGCGATTTGGGAGTTCGATATTCGTCATGTTCGACATAGCCCCAACTCTTGATGCTGATCGATGTGTCGGTTTGCCAGGGCAGCAGCCGTAATTCATCCATCTTGCCGCGTTCGATGTCCAACGTGGCCACATTGGCCGGCATGGATTCGCCCTTGTAAGTGAGAACCACGCCTTGATGACGCGCCGCGCCATTGTTGTAGTAGTAGGCAGCAAACTGCTGCAGCTCTGGTTTGAACGCGGGTTGAGCAATCCACCAATCGAAATATAAAAAGTCAGGGTGATAGCGATCGACCAGTTCGCTGGAGCGCGCCAGCCAGTCATCGAGGTAGTTCTGGTCCGGTGGCAGCCAGCGTTCCAGATGACTTGGATTGGGCTCTTTACCATCTCTCTGGCCCACCAGCGCCATGGGAGCAGCGGGCCCATACAGGCCACTATATTTTTCATCCTGAACATCGGAAGGAAACCGCATCCCTCCCTCGTACCACCACCAGTGTTCCGCACGATGTGAGGAAACCCCAAAGTGAAGTCCCCGCGCTCGGGTTGCGCGCGCGAGATCAGCGACCACATCCCGGTGCGGTCCCATCTTGGCGGCATTCCAATCGGTGAACTGGGAGTCATACATGGGAAAGCCGTCGCAATGCTCCGCCACCGGCACAATGTACTTTGCCCCGGCACGAACGAAGAGATCGATCCATGCATCAGGATCGAATTGTTGTGCGCGGAAGAGCGGGATGAAGTCCTTATAACCGAAAGTAGTTTGCGGACCGTAGGTGGCAACGTGATGTTGAAACGCCGCGCTGCCCGGCTGATACATGCTGCGGGAGTACCACTCATTGCCAAAAGCAGGTACCGAATAGACTCCCCAGTGAAGGAAGACTCCGAACTTCGCATCACGGAACCAGTCCGGCGTGCGGTAACTCGCAAGCGACTCCCAATTGGCGTGATACGCACCGCCAGCATCTGCCGCTCGAACCTTGGTAACTTGCCGTTCTACCCGGCTCGGATAAGGCGTTTGGAATGATTGGGCCGAAGACTGCAGAGTACCTGGCAGCAGCAGGAGGGCGGCGAATGGAATCGCAGCAGCAAAGATGGGCCTGCATCTCACCGGTGGAAGATATCAGACTACTATTGTTTACGAAACGCGCGTTCCGTATATCGGAACCTGCGCCACCAAACAGGCCGGATAGCTCAGATTTCTCGCAGACGCGAGAAACGCTCTTGACGAAACAGCACCGTGGAGCGTGAATAGGCTCATATCTCGCGCTTCATTTAGACTCTCACTCCCGGAAAGGCGAACCTGGCTTTGGCATCCACACTCGCACTCCTGCACACGAGCCCGACCCTGACACCGTTGTTCACCTCGCTTTGCCGTCAACACCTGCCGGAAACTCAAATCTTTCACATGGTGGATGAAAGTCTGATTCAGCAGACGATCGCTGCGGGCAAGCTGCAGAAAGTAACCGTGCGGCGTCTGGTCAGCATGGTCGAATCAGCTTCCATGACTGGCGTTGACGGCGTCCTCGTCACCTGCTCGTCGATTGGTCCAGCCGTTTCCCTAGCCGCCAGGCTCTTTTCTTTTCCCGTGATTCGTGTCGACGAAGCCATGGCGGAAAAGGCTGTCCGTCAAGGCCGCCGCATCGGCGTATTGGCCACTCTGCGTACCACTCTGGAGCCGACGATTGCGCTCCTGCGCGAAAAAAGCGCGGCTGCGGGGATAGAAACGCAGATCGAGGAATCCCTCTGCGATGGGGCCTTCCAGGCCGTGCTCGCCGGCGATACTGAAACCCACGATCGTGCGGTGAGCCAGGCACTCGCAGAATTGGCCGGGAAGGTAGACTTGGTGGTGCTCGCACAGGCATCCATGGCGCGTGTGCTTCAACAAATGCCTGAGCTGACGGTCCCGGTACTCTCGAGTCCGGAGCTGGCGGTACTGCGAACGCGAGACTTGCTCGCGGCTGCCTGTCAGGCGCCGCAGTGCTCCGCGCGCAATCTGGAGTTCTAACGAGTGAAGAAACGTCACGGCGTGCTCGCGCTGCTGGGAGCAGTGTCCGTCATTACCTTTGTCGATCGGCTGGCGATCGCCGTGGCCGGTCCAGCTGTGCAGCGCGATGTCCACCTCACGCCGGTGCAGTGGGGATGGGTGCTGAGTTCGTATGTCATCGCGAACACGGTGTTTGAAATCCCCTCGGGCGCAATGGGCGACCGCTTTGGGCAACGTGCTGAGCTCACGCGCATAGCCGCGTGGTGGTCCATCTTCACTGCGCTCACCGGCTGGTGCCGCACTTTCTGGCAGCTCTTCGTGACCCGCTTTCTATTCGGAGTAGGTGCCGCCGGCGCCTATCCCAATGCAGCAGGTGTCATTCCGCATTGGTTTCCAAAACACGAGCGTGCCCGCAGCCAGGGCGTAGTCTGGGCTGCCAGCCGCTTGGGCGCCGCCCTGGCGCCGCTCATCCTGGTTCCTTTGCAGCTGCGTCTTGGTTGGCGGCCCGTCTTTTGGATATTGGGCGCGGTCGGCTTGGTGTGGACCGTTGTCTGGCGGACGTGGTTCCACGACCGTCCCGTCGACCAGCCGGGAATCACGCGCAGTGAGTTGGAAGAGCTCGGCGACACCACCGGATCTCCGCACAGCAGTGTGCCGTGGCGCAAGTTGCTTGCACTCCCGCAACTTTGGCTCATCACCGCGGCCTATGGGTTTTACGGATGTGCCAGCTGGTTTTATTTCTCCTGGTTCCCCACCTGGATGGTGAACGGCGCCCACATCTCGCTAGCCAGAATGGGCATCGTGGCCTCCTTTCCATTCCTCCTGGGGATAGCAAGCAATGTGGCCGGCGGCTTTGTGAGCGACCGCTTAGTCGAGCGATATGGAATGAAGTCGGCCTACCGCTGGGTAACCACCGTGTGTCTGACCATCGCAGCAACGCTGTTAGTCGTGCTGGGTCTGGTGCATGGTCTGATTCCGGTAGTGGCCGCCTCCACCCTCTGTTTCGGAGTAATGGACCTGATGTTGCCCGCGGCCTGGGCCATGTGTCTGAATCTAGGAGGAACCTGTGGCGGCACAGCAACCGCGGTCATGAACACCGCCGGCAACCTGGGAGGCCTCCTCTGCACCGTGGTATTTGGCTACGCAATCCACGCAACCGGAAACTACAATCTCCCCCTGTTCGGCATAGCCGCCATGGTCCTGATAAGCGCATCCCTCTTCTCCCAGGTAGACTGCACCCGCAGCCTGAAATGACAAACCAAGAACGGACATGTGCCAAAAAGGCTTTGTATCAGGGCACGACTTCAGCCGTGCCGGCATTGGCCGAGAATGATCCGGGCTTTAGTCCCTGCTAACTCCCAAAAGCCGAGGAATCTGCGGTTCGTTCATCCACGAAACGCCACCTGGCGTACCGAAACAGAAGTGTCATCCCGACGGGAGCGAAGCGCAGTGGAGGGACCAGCTGTTCTCGCAACCAGCAACCACCTTATATGAAATTGTCGCCGTTCCCTTTGCAATCCCGGGCGAAACCGAGGGATCCGCGGTTCTCTCATCCCCGGAAACGCCACCAACCGTACCAAACAGAAGTATCATCCCGACCGGAGCGTAGCGCAGTGGAGGGACCTGCTGTTCCCACGACCAGCAACCGCTTTCAATGGAATTGTCGCCGTTCCCTTTGTCATCCCGAGCGAAGCCGAGGGACCTGCGGTTTTCTCATCCTGGAAACGCCACCAGCCGTACCCCAACAAATTTGTCATCTCGACCGGAGCGTAGCGAAGTGGAGAGATCTGCGTTTTCACTCCGTCAACTACCCCCAACCCCAACCCGAGCAATCCCAAAAAAATCCTCCGGGCCAATCTGTCCCCCCTTCAACACCAACTCCAATCCATCAAGCCCCCCCTCAGCATGCGCGCGGCAAAGCGGAGCGCCCGCCGCGAGTGGGCCGGCAAACGTAAGCGCAGCAAGATTGAGCTGTTGCACGGCATGGGACGATGTATCCCCGCCGCACAAAACCACACGCCGAACTCCGCTCTGCTGTACAACTTCAAGCACCACGCGCCCGAGGGCGACGCCGAGCTCTTGATCATGAGTCGGCCCGGAAGGAGGACCCAGTGCGGTATAAAGCACAGTATCCCGCCGTGATTGCAACCCGTCCAACGCCACTCGCACTGCACTTGCAATCGCCTGCGAACCGCCTCCAACCAACACCCCCGCATCGAGCTCGGAGCAAGCATACCCCTGCCGCTGAGCCCAAAGGATCTGCCCCGCGGTGACCGCCGAGCAGCTTCCACTGATAACCAAAATCTTATCTACCGCGGCAGAGCTCACCCGAGAAGGCTCCGCGGCGATCACACCAATCCTCCGCCAGTGGGCAATGAGGCTGGCCGTAACTCCGGAGCTGCCAATCGCAAACACCGGCTGCGAACCTTCCCTGAGTTCCCAGATCAGCTCCCCTGCCTGCTCAAGCATCGCCCCATCGATGCCATCGAGAAGAACTCCTGCCGTGCTCAGCCGGCGAAATTCTTCCCCAGCTTTCCCATCTTGAAAAGCACGAAGATCGACCAACCCAATGGGAAGATTCGTCTGCCCCGCCAAATGGATCCGCAAATCCGCTTCGTGCATAGGAGTAGCCGGATGATGCGCCATTGTAGGATGACGATCGATGCGATACACCTCACCCCCGGCAGCCGCAAACAGCTGGCCAAACACCATAAACCGCCCCAGGTGCGGCGCGGCCACTCCAATGGGAACAGTCTTAGTTCCGAATACTTCACGGCCAATTTCGAGCGCCCGTCCGATGCTGCCCCGGTGTGGTGCGGAATCGAACGTGGAGCACACCTTATAGTGAGCCACCCCAGGCCCCAGTTCCCGTATCCGTGTAAAGATCACGGGCAGATGAACAGACATCCACTCCGGCGTACGCGATCGTGCATCGCCGGCAAAACCTATGGCCTGGCAATCCGAGAACCGCGCCAGCAGTGCAGGGGTCGGCGGCGCGAGAAAGAGCACGCCGGATACACCATGGATCGCGAGCTGCTCCAGCACGTCCGTGGAGCCGGTAAAGTCATCGCCGTAGTAGCAATAGAGCAGAGCCATGGTCAGCCGGAGAATGCTTCAAGCGCAGCGTGAAGCTCGGGATGTGCCGCCGCGAATTCCGTGACCGGAACCCCCTTGATAGCCGCTTCCCAGGCCTGTTGCAGGCTGCGAACCCCGGCAGCCGGACCCTGCGGATGACCCAAGATTCCTCCACCCGCAGCGAAAATGAGGTCCGTAGAACCGAGTGCCCGGTACGTACCGGCGGCCTGGCGTGCGGATTGTCCCGAGGAAAACACGGGCATGATCTGGCAACCCGAAAAGGGAGGAGGAAACATCGGCGTCAGGCACGCACGCGCCGACTCCATAACACTCTCATCCGACTCGCAGAACTTGTTGCTTAGTCCATTGACATGCGTATGGTCAATGCCGGCAACGCGCCAGAACTTCTGGAATGCGACAAAGCTCATGCCAATCGCCGGCGAACGGCCGAGCATTCCCCATCCATTACGGTGACCATGGATGCAAAGCTGCGAGTGCGCGCGCAGAACCTTCAAAGCCGGCAGCCCAATGGAATTCATGCTGACCATGATGCAGATGCCGCCGTTTGCCAGCACATGGTCATGACGGTGCAACATTTGGTCAATATCTCCGGTAAGGTTAACGGCATACATCACCTGTTTGCCCGTCCGGTCGGCAAACTCGCGTAGCACCCGTAGAACCGCGGTGGCCCGTTGTTCGAACGGACAGTGTGGTCCATCCGACTGAAGTTCGTCATCTTTGATGAAGTCGATCCCCGCCTCAGCCAGGGTCCGCACTTGCGCCGCAGTTGCTTCCGCGCTCATCCCAATGCTCGGTTTGATGATGGTGCCGATGAGTGGCCGCCCGTTCACGCCCGTCAACCGGCGTGTCCCAGCCACCCCGAACTGCGGGCCCTGATAACGATCGAGAAAAGCAGGCGGCAAACTGATATCGAGCAATTTGAGCCCCGAAAACGGTTTGAGCTCAAACAGATTGCCCGCGACCGTCGCCAGAAGGTTAGGCAGCGATGGACCGGGATTTTCCAGCGGCCACGAAAGTGTAACCTCCGCGGTACGACGTACTTTGTCGGACGAGTTCTTCGGCATTCCCGAGCCCGGCAAGGAAGGCCGCTCCGCAGTTCCCAACTCCGTAATCTGCTCCACCCTGGCAGCGAAGCGTTCGCGCAGTTCGTTGGTCTCGCCGGGCACGCGGATGAAAGTCCCGGTCGATTGCTCTCCGGCCATGATCTCAGCAGCATCTTGCAGAGGGAAGGCTGTTTCGATCCAGTAGCGTGCCTGAATGCGTTCCATCGTGGCGCGAGCTCCGTTCAACCGCGGGTGAAGTAGGTAGTGTATCGCTCGTTCTGCACCCGGTGGAAAGGCAGAAAGACGATCTCCTGGCCGCCCTCATTGCGCATCCACGCGCCGGCTTGCGAAACCGCGCGAAAGCCCTCATCCATCGCGAGGGTTCGTTTTTCCAGCCCATCCGGCGGGTTGATGGCGACCAACATAATCGGACCACGCATGATCGCGGCCACGTTGGGATGCTGATCGTCGATCGACTCAGCCCTGAACGTCTGCGGCAGGCGCAGTTGAACCGCATCGCCGCTCTTCCAACGGCGGCGCAGTGCGGCAAAGCTACCCGGCGTGCCCGTTACGCCGGCAGGGGAGCCATTGACCGTGATCTGCGCGGGCTGCTCAAGCCATGCAGGAATGCGCAGGCGCAGTGTCCATGTCTGCGGCCCGCTGGCGTCGACGCGAATCGAAACGGCCTCCTCCGCGGGATAGGCCGATGTCTGTACCAGCCTCACCTCCGCGCCGTTCTGTCGAGTGCGCAATTCGCTCGGTGCGTACATGTTGACGGTGATTCCGTCATCCGCGCGCAGGTACAAACCAAGAACATAGTCGGCAACCCCCAACACCAGCGTGCCCGAGCAGCAGGGCCACTTGCGTGGGTACCAGACCTTGGTCGCACTCGGTCCATACGTCGAGTAGTAGGGGTAATCACCGTCGGAATCCGGCTCCTTGGTTGCAAGCACCGTGTTGTAGACCACACGCTCCAGGTGGTCGCCATACCGTGCGTCGCCAGTCATGCGCAGCAGATATCGATCCAGCTTGCAGGCCGCGTAGGCGCCACAGGGTGTTTCAAAATGGTCGACCGTGCTGCTGAGACTCTCATAAAGCTTGCCTTGGTGCGGTGCCACGAACTGCTCATTAGGTCCCCAACCGCCCGAGGCGAACTGTTGCTGCGTCGTTAGGTAAGTCCACGCATTGGTCAGGGCCCGGCGGTATTTCTCGTCGCCCTGCAGGAGGTAAGCCTTGCCCGCGGATGAGAGCGCAATCGCATGCGAGTACGCGTGCCGGCCGGGTAGCACATTTTCATTCCCGGCAAGCGGATCGAAAAAGTCCTGATCGAGCATGTAGTTCAGTGCGAGTGCCTGGAATTCGTGCCTGCCAGTGAGCTCATAGGCGCTAAAGAGGTTCTCCGGCATGACGTAAGTCTCGTCATAGGGCGGATCCTTCTTCCCGACGCGATCACGGCCCTGTGCCGGCATCAGCGACCGCGAGCCGTCGAGCACGCGCGGCAGTAGATCGCGCGCCTCGTCGACGTGCGCCAGCGTAAACGCGTCGATCAAGCCCCCGAAGTGTTTGTCCAGCGTGTAGCAAATCCAAAGATTGCTTTGCGGACGGATGATGGATTGATTATCCGCACCCAACGTGGCGGCGAATCCCTGAACCAGTTCCCGTACCTTCGCCTCGCATGCCGGATCCTTGGTGGTAGCCCCGATGCGCGCCAGGCCGGAAATATACTGCCCCAGGGCGTGGCCGGGGACGAAGCCATCTGTGTCATACCATCCACCCATATCGCGTCCAGGGGAGGGAAGTCCCGCCCGCTGCCGGTAAACCTTGAGCAGACGATCGTTGTCGAGCGCCAGGTAATTGGCATGGATGCGGTCATACTGCTGCTGCAACGGCCCCCCCGTGAGGGTGACCGCGCCGTAGGGATATTCCTGCAGTACCTCGCGGGATGATGCGAGCGCGCCGTCCGCATGGCGACCCAGCAAGCTGCTGCCCAATACCGCTGCCGAACCCTGCAGGAACTCGCGCCGCGTTGGGCCTGACGTCATCTCGTCATTGGACGGGAGAACGGAGGAGCCGTCAACCCGGTGGCAGGGAGAAGCAAAATTCCGAATTGCGGAATCGCTCAGAATCCAACCTTGATCTCGCATTGCTTATCTAGGGGATAGATCAGCTCCACATTGCGCGATGTAATCAATTGGTGTTTGACGAACACCGCTCCAGGAACCGGTTTTTTCTGCAGAATACTCACCGCAAGCGGGATAAGTTCATCTCCATACCGTTCCGGAAAATAGGCCACTGTGCCGATCAGCCGCGTGCCTGGCCTGCGCAGTTCCTTGCGTGTTTCACGAATCGCATTCTGCCCGACGACAGCACAGCGATCGCTGAGCCCCCGCTTCTTCAAAAGCCCGTAGCGCCGCCAGAGCGCAAATGTCGTTCACTGTCGCCGATCAGCGTGCGCCGCGCCGGCGACGCGCCGAAGGTACTGGCGAAGAACCTCGAACACCTGTTCAAAACTGCCTCGCCCGTTGAGGTGCGCCCGGTAACGTGGCAATGGAAGGCAATTCGTTGCGTAAGACCATCGATCAGGCCGGTGAGCCGTAATTCTAGTAGCGATCCTGCGATCGGCAATTCCAGTACCAGCAGTTGATCGACCTTGCCATCCCAATGCTCCCTCGCCCAGCGTCCCAGTGCCTTTCCGCCAATCAGCCGGCTTTATAGTTATTCGCGCCAAAATAGGTAGCGCCGGGATGAGGAACTTCAATCGCAATCACCGGCGTGTTCGCCTCAAGAAACTTTGACGCGATCACCGGCGCGACGCGCTCGTAGGTCTGATATTCGAGCACGAGGTCGACTCGCTCTTTGATCAGCAGGTCCGCATTGCGCAGTGCCTCGCGTGACTAGTAGCGGTTGTTGACGGTGATCAGATGTACGTGTTCCCGCGCGGCGGCTGTCTTTACGCTTTGGTCACGGTCTCGGCGAGAATTCGGAGTCGCCCTGGACGGCAAAGCCAATCCGCAACGGCCGCGCCGTCACCGGCCCAGATCGGTTGCGATAGATGCCGGAACCGGCGCGCTCGAGCAGTCCGCCATGGATCAGGCTGCGCAGTAAGCGGAAGACCGTTGTTTTCGGGAACTGCGTCCGTTGAATCACGTCGGTAAGACTCAAGCTCTTCTCCAAGGGCTGCGAAACGTCTTCAGCACCTCGCAGGCACGCAGGACCGTCTGCGACTCGTTTCGATCGCCTTTGCGCTCTTCCGGGGCCTTGCGTCGCTTTTTTGCCACCACAATCTCTGCCTCTGCGATGGTCTGCGGACTGCCTGTCATTCGCATTCCTGCCTTCGCCAGCCATCCTAAATTCCGCCATACGGAACTGACAAGCCAGAGAACCACCACAGCAGACTAAAACCGCAAACTGCCAAAAATTCCGCCATACGGAACGCCTGGCACCTATGAACCTTGATTGGAAGCACCGCCCTCCCCTTTGTCATCCCGAGCGAAGCCGAGGGATCTGCGGTTTATTCATGGAAACGCGGCCTGGCGTACCCAAACAGAATTGTCATCTCGACCGGAGCGTAGCGGAGTGGAGAGATCTGCGGTTTCTTTCTCGTCCTTGGTTCCCACTCGCATCTACTGACTAATCGCCTCCAACTCCAACCCCGGAGGAATCCTTCGCAGCATAAGCGTCGTCCACATCCCCAACGAAACCCCCGTAGCAATAACAAGCCAGGTCAGCACAGGCTTCCCGAACCCCGCCAAAACAGTCCAGAGAATACTCCCAACAACAAACCCCAGCACCTGCACCGCGCTCAAAAAACCCACAGCGGTACCGCGGATCCGGGTGGGAAAACTCTCACCCTGGTAAGCGTACCCGGCGCCCGACCACGTACCATTTGTCGCTTGGTACAGCAGAAAGTAAACCACCACGACCAACCAGGTCTGTTCAACCACCAGGAACATCAAGCTGAGTGGAGCGACCAGCACTCCCGACACAATAATTACCTCGCGGCGGCCCCATCGTTCCCCCAACCAGCCCCCGAGAATATAAAAAAAGAACCCAACACCCCCGCAACCAAGAAGCAGCGTGCTCGCGCCCGACTCGCTGAAGTGCTTGTATTTCGTCAACCAGTACGCAATATAAAAATTCGTCGCAACGTAACTCGCGCCATAAAAAATCCAGACGACAGAGAGCCAGATGAGCTGACGGCGAATGGGACCGGGCTTCGCGAAGAGTTCGCGAACGCCTTCTACCGCTGCCGGATCCGCTTCGCGAGCACTCTGTACCTGCTCGAAGCGTTCCGACTCCCGCACAAAAAAACGGCCGAGAATCACGGCCACGATAGGAAGCACGCCCAGAAGAAACACGAAAGCGCCATCCAAATCGACCAAAAACCAGATAGGCTCCAGAAGCTAGAAAAACACCCAGCGGCCAACCGCCCTGGACAATCGAATACAGCAAACCCCGGTGTTTCGCCGGTGTCTGTTCATTGACGATGGTGATGGAAACGGCCAGCTCGGCGTAGGCCAGCCCCGAGGCAATGGCTCGCACTAACACCAACTGCCAGAACTCCTGCACGAAGTAGGTAAGGCCAGTGAAGATCGCAGTGCCGGTTAAGCAGAACATCCAAACCCGCCGCCGTCCCAGGCGGTCCATGGCATAGCCGGTCCAGATGGTGATGCAGAACTGAGCCCCGTAAACGGAGAAGCCCAAAATCCCGAGACCCACTTCGGAAATATGCAGGCTCTTGGCAATGTCGGGAAGCGCCAGCACCAGCAGGTTCACGTCATACGACGCCAGCGCCCATCCGGCCAGCGCAATCAGGATGAGATATTTCAGGTAATTCCGCGGAGGCGCAACGCCGGGAAGGGAACTCATGAGCTAAGTAATACGCTGGATGCTGGCTGCGATTTCATCTATTTCGAAAACCCGTTTCCAGTCGGGCTGCATCAGAGTCGGCATTCCAAACTCGATTGCCTTATTGCAGGCGTCGGAAAACAAGCCTTCACGCTCCCTGAAGATTACAGATGCGAGCACATTGATGTGGCCGAGCAAAAAATCTCGAGCTGCTTGCGGCGGTACGCCACGCTTGATGACTTCCTCCATCGCCTCGCGCATCACCACCAGGAGGGTCGCGCAAACCATCTCCGAGAGACCCGGCTCGAGCAGCGCCATCTGTTCCAACGTGACCCGGTGAGCCCGCATGACCGGCGCCCAAATCACCCGCGCGATCTCCTCACCCAGCGCGTAAGCGCTCTCTGGCCCTTGCATGAGCGAGCAGACGATATGTTGTTTCGCGGCAATGCCGCCAAAATAATCGCGCTTGGCATCAAGATCGGTCTCATCGTTAAAGACGGGCGGGTGGCAGGGATGGGTGACGAAATAAGTTAAATCATCGCGTTTTGGCAGATGCCCAGCGAACGGCGCCGCGGCGTCGAGGGTGATGACCATCGTTCCCGCTTTCAGTTCTCCTGCTATCCACGAAGCAACTTTGCCGATAGCGGTATCGGGAACAGCCAGGATAATCACGTCGGCGCCATCAAGCGCTTCACCCGCAGGGACGCAGTGGAAACCAAGCCCGCTCTTCACCAGATCCTGACCGGCAGGGCTGCGTTCCACGTGGCGAACCTCGAATCGTGAACCCTTGAGATTGCTGGCCAGCCGATACCCCATCTTGCCGCCGGCCCCAAACAGAGCAATTTTCGTAACCATTTCCGAACTATACATCGGCCCTCCACCGTCGAGTCCGCATGCCGGAACGAACCCAGCCGCCCGTCTCCTTCGGACTCAATCTTCTCCGAAGGGAATCGACGGGTGCCCCATGTTCGCCCACGCGTACGTGGGCCGAAAAAGATGGGCGAAGCCCAACGACCGCTCTCGTTGTTCATCTCACACGATTCCGCAAAACGGAACAGAAGCCGTCTTCCATCCGCCTTCAATTTTCGCGTTGTCCATATCGCTTTAAGCCAGTATTTACAGCATTGCCGCACCTGAAACCAGAAACACAAAACCCCTCGGCCAGCAGCCTATTGACGACTTCTTCAAAAACCCGCCATACGACGTTGACAACCAGAAACCTCATTACTAGCCTTCCCCTGATCTCACACGAGTCAGCCCTCCAAGAATGGGCGAGATCGAAAAGAAACAAATTTTACGTCGAACGACAGAGGCCCCTGATGAAGTTAAGAGTTCTCATCTCCGTGCTTGCGATCTGCGCCTGCGCCTTCCTGGACGCCCCCGGTCAAAACACAACCGGCATCATCACCGGCCGGCTGACCGACCCCACCGGAGCTGTGATCTCAGGAGCCAAGGTCACCGTCAGAAATCTAGGCACCGGGGAAGCCCGGACGCTCACCACCGGCGCCTCGGGCGATTTCACGGCCACGCTACTGCTCCCCGGGCACTACTCCGTGACCGCCGAGCACGCAGGCTTCAAGACCGCAATTCAAAACGACATCACGCTGGAAGTAGACCAAACCGTGCGCGCCGATCTGGGTCTCGATGTAGGCAGCGCGACGCAAAAAGTCGAGGTTGCCGCAAGCGCGCTCACGCTCGATACAGATACGCCCGCAGTGGCACAAACCATCAACGAAAAACAAGTAAGCGAACTACCCCTGAACGGTCGTAGTTTTGTGAGCCTGCTCTTTCTCGAACCCGGAGCCGTGCAAACCGGAGGCGAACAATCGACCTACCGTTACGCCGCAGGCGACGCGATCAGCATTGGCGGTGGAATCAGCGCCTCGAACGCGTACACCCTCGACGGCAGCATGATTACCGACACCGGCTACAGCACCCCGGCCTTCGACATCTCCATCGATGCAGTCCAGGAATTCAAGGAACAAACCAAGAACTACAGCGCCGAATATGGTTTTGGCGCCAACCAGGTCAACCTGAGTACCAAGTCGGGCACCAACACCTTTCACGGTAGTGCCTTCGAGTTCATTCGCAACACAGCCGTCGATGCTCGTTCCTATTTCAATCGCGCTCCTCAGCCCGTGGCGCCGCTGAAACAGAACCAGTTTGGCTACTCTCTGGGCGGCCCGGTTCTCCTGCCTAAGATTTACAACGGGGCCAATAGAACCTTTTTCTTTGCGAACTACGAAGGCCAGCGCATCCGTTCGGCGGTCACCGAAACCGGCAACGTGCCGTCGGCCGCGGAATTAGGCGGTGTCTTTCAGGTCTCCTCCTTTAACCCTAAGCAAGCTGCTACTGGAACAATCATCGACCCTTATACCGGCTTGCCCTTTCCGAAAAACTCGTCGGGAGCGTATGTCATTCCTGAAAGCCGTTTCTCTCGCCTGGCCCAACAAGCGATCGCTAGAGGCTTTTTCCCGGCTCCCAATGTATCCGGCAACAGCGCATACAACTACACTGCCAATCTGCAAAGCAACGTGAACGAAGACCAGCAGACCTATCGCATCGACCAGATTCTGGGCCGAAAAGATTCAGCCTTCTTCCGCGCTTCCATCTCCGACGTGAACGTTACCGTGCCTTCCGCGCCAACTATCTATAGCAACACAGATATTCTGCAGGTCGTCCGAAACTACCAGATAACGGAAACGCGGGTCTTCACACCCAACCTTCTCAATCAGCTGCGCTTTGGCTATCTCGAGTCGCAGGTCTATCGCCAGGGGCCGATCATGACGGCCGCGGACATCACCCAGTTGGGCTTCCAAAATGTATTCGGGATGAAGAACGCGAACTACCCCGTCATCTCCCTCGCTTCCGGCGTGAGCAGCACAAATCCGGTGGGTGCGACCCAGGCGCTCTCCTCTGCCGGTGGCGCTGCCAATCTACCCACTGGAAGTCTGCAGCCCACCTGGGACTTCTCTGACTCCGTCTCCTGGACGCGCGGCAAACATTCCGTCGGTTTCGGATTCGGCTACCACTCTCTCCAACTCGATCGCCAGAGCACAGTCAATCCGCAGGGCAACTTCACCTTCGATGGAGAGCTCACGCACAATCAGCTTGCCGATTTTCTCCTGGGTACTCCAATCAAAGCGCAGGTCGCGCAGCCAGGACCAGTCTCAGACGTGTCGGTCGGCAACGTAACTCACCTCCACTTCCGCGCGTGGGCGCCTTATGTTCAAGACGATTGGAAAGTAACGGGCCGGCTCACACTAAACCTGGGTCTGCGCTATGAATTTTCCGCTGTTCCCTATGAAGAGCAAAACCACTTCGCCTGGTTCAATCCGGCTTCGGGCGGTGGCCTCTTTGTCGCAAACAAATTTATAGTCCAGAACTATGGCGGCAGTCTTTATACCTATAACGGCCAACGCGGACCGGGGCCTGCACAGAAGGACCAATTCGCCCCCCGCCTGGGTTTTGCCTTTCGCCCAACGGGCGGCGACAACATGGTGATCCGCGGAGGCTATGGCATCTTTTACGACTCATTCCAGACCAACGAGTTCGTCTCGTCCACCGCCGTCTACCCCTTCGCGCCAACCCAGAGCTATACCTCTTCGACCAGCTCCACGGGAACCATCAACAACACCGACTCTCTGTTTCCTCCACTCACCGTTGGCCCCGTATCGCAGGCAACATTTCTCAACAGCGTGCTGCAGATCGCCGCAACCCGCAAGCTCAACCCTTATGAGCAGGACTGGTCCTTTGGCGTCGAGCGGCAGCTTGGCCCAAAGACCATCCTCAACCTCGACTATGTCGGCAACAAAGCAACCCATCTCAACATTCGCACGGAGTTGAATCAGCCTACGCCCTGCAATGCCACCACCGATTGCAATCCGGACAGTTCCGCCAACCAGAGCGCAGCTGGCAAACAATCGCGCCGTCCGTACCCAAATCTTGGCCTCATGGTCTATGAGGGCTGGAACGGCTATGCAAACTACAACGCGCTCAATATCAAACTACAGCGGCGCGCCAAGGATGTGACTCTTCTAGCAGCCTATGCATGGTCGAAGATGATGGATGTCAAGTCGGCCGCAGCGGCGGTGAGCGGGGACGCCTTCGGCGCCTACGGACCACAAAACAGCCAATGTATTCCGTGCGACTACGCACGCTCCAGCTACGATGTGGGCCAGCGTTTTGTGGCGAGCTTTCTCTACAACCTGCCCTTTGGCCCGGGTCAGCTGATTGGAGCCGACACCAGTGGCCCGGTGAAGGCGCTGATCGGTGGTTGGCAATTCAACGGAATCGCTACCGTGCAGGGCGGCTTTCCCTTCACCGTCACCGCCAACGATCACGCGTTCGTAAATGAAGCCTATGGATTGCGGGCGAACCTCGTTCCCGGCGTTTCTCCCGCCGGCTTTCATCAGAGTGTTGACCAATGGTTCAACACCGCGGCCTTCGCACAGCCGCCGGATGGCTATTTCGGCGACTCCTCTCGCAACGCTCTGCGCTCTCCGGGTGTCGCCAATCTTGATCTTTCGCTCTTCAAGAACATTCAGCTCGAGCACCTGGGAATCCAACTGCGCTTTGAATCCTTCAACGCTCTCAATCACCCGGAGCTAGGCTTTCCCAATCCCAACGTAAATGCCGGTCCCGGAGCCTACGGCGCAATCACCGCCATCAACTCGCACTACCCGCAAAGGCAAAACCAAGCCGCCCTGCGGCTCACCTTCTAGCCAACCTGCAGCGAGAAGTACATCTCGCACGGGAATCCCCAAGGGACGATTGGCGGATCAGAACTTGAGAAAGTGCTGATTTCTGCATCTCCAACTCACCACAAAATCGTCATCCTGAGCGGAGCGCCTAACAGATTTATGGCGTGACACAGCGCTTGGGCGCGGAGTCGAAGGACCCCGAGGGCGCTTCTCTTACCCGTGCTGCTCGGAGCTTTCAACCACCAAGCCCGAATCGGGCCGACCCGTCACGGTCTTTCCCCGGCCCGATCCACCGACTTATGGCGCACATGGCGCTTTCGGCGCACACTTTCCCCCCACCCCCTGCTCGAAACAGCACCCGCCCCATCTCCCACACCCGCTGAATTCCGAAAACGCTATAATCCAGAAATCGACAGATTCAATGGCCAAGCGGCAGGCTTTCCGCGCAGGCACAGGCGATCGAAAGTCTCATGACCGAACAGGCAGCAAATCTTGACCAGACTCAGGTAGTCGCCGAACCGACGAATCCAGCGTGGATCAAGACTGAACTCGCGCGGCACCCGCAGCGGCCCTACCCCATGGATTTCATCCAACGCATTTTTACTGACTTTTCGGAGATCCACGGTGACCGGGCCTTCGGCGACGATCTCGCCATGGCTTGTGGCATGGCGCGCTTCCACGGCGAAGAAGTCATGGCCATCGGCAACCTGAAAGGGCGGGGAACTAAGGAGAAGGTTCGCCGCAATTTCGGCATGCCCAATCCCGAGGGTTACCGCAAAGCCCTCCGCGCCATGAAGATTGCCGAAAAATTCAATCGTCCGGTGTTCACCTTCATCGATCTCACCGGCGCCAATCCCGGTATCGCCGCCGAAGAACGCGGCCAGGCGGAAGCCATTGCTCGTAATCTCCGCGAGATGGCCAGGCTGCGCGTGCCGACCATCGCCACCATCACCGGCGAAGGTGGTTCGGGCGGAGCGTTGGCACTGGCGGTTGCCGACCGTGTGCTGATGATGGAAAATGCGGTCTATTCGGTGATTGCTCCGGAAGCTTGCGGTTCCATTATGTGGCGCGACGCCGGCAAACGCGCCCAGGCCGCCGCCGCCCTGAAAATTACATCCGAGGACGTAAGCCGTTTGGGTTGTGTGGACGATGTGGTGCCCGAACCCCCCGGGGGAGCCCAGAATGATCCTGTGGTCGCTGCCTCACTGCTCGATCAAAAGCTGGTCTGGCATCTCAATGAACTGAAGGCCATGAAGGCCGAGGATCGGATCGGGCGCCGCCTGGCTAAGTTCCGGGAGATTGCCCGTTTCTATACCAACGCCTGAAAACAACTATGCCGATAGGGGCATGCGCTTGACCCAATTCACCGCCGCCGATCGAGTGCGTGCATTCGGCTACGTCATCATCGCCGGGATCTACTTCTATATTGCCCAGGGCATCTCGGTCCATGCCGCCAACGGCCTGGCGAGCGGAGTGTGGTTTCCCTTTATCGAGCGCGGCATCCTGCTCTTTCTGCTGGTGCTCGGCTATGCCGCGATGGCACGCATGTTCAACCGGCAGCTCGCCAGCCCATCCGCGGCATGGGCCTGGATTTCCGTCCCGGCTGGCAACGAGAGTTTGGCCTGGGCGCCGCGATGGGCTGGGGAATGCTCTTGTGAGCATCCTGCCCCTGGTCCTCAGCGGCGGACTGATCGTTACTTTCTGGGCCATTCCGCGGCAATTCGGGATTCTTATCATCGATCTGCTGACGCTTGCCGTGGCTTCGCTGGCCGAGGAAGTTGCCTTCCGCGGCTATCCTTTCCAGCGCATGATCGAGGCCACAGGGCCCACCTTGGCGACGATCGCTTTTTCCGTGGTATTCGCCGCCCTGCATATGTTCAATCCGAGCGCCAACCGCGCCAGCTTTCTCATCACTGTTTTCAGCAGCTGGCTGTTGTCGGTGGCCTATCTGCGCACCCGGGCGCTCTGGGTATGTTGGGGCTGGCACTTCGCCTGGAATGCAAGCATGTGCCTTCTGTTTGGCCTTCCGGTAAGTGGTATTACCAAATTCTCACCCGTCATCCAGAGCAACACGGTGGGTCCGGAGTGGATGACCGGCGGCGACTACGGCCCCGAGGCCAGCGCCGTCACTGCTGTGGTCCTGCTGGTCGGCATCTTTGTCGTCTACCGGGTGACCCGCAGTCTGGCCTATCTTTATACCCAACCGGTCATTGTGGCCGCGGGAATCCCGGTCGATCTTGACGCAATGAGCAGCACCCTGGCGCCGCATCACCCCGTCATTCTCCCTCCTGCGCCCCCCGCCGGAACTACACTGGTTCAGATCGCATCCTTACCCCACGTCAGCACCCCGGCCACCGACCCCTTCCTTGCCCCAGTCGGGACCGGAGCCGCAAGAGCCGCCCGAGTAATTTGCTACCCTCAAACTTTGTTGCTGGTGCGCTCGAAACGTTACTTGCAAATCACCTGTCAGAAGGCCCATTATTGGCGTCATGAGGGAATCGCCATGGTTGGGCTCACGACCAAACAATTCTTTCCCGCCGCCGCGTTGCTGCGCTGTGCATTCACCAGCGTCTGCGGTTGCGCTCTAGCAAGTGCGCAAGTGTTCACCGTGCAACGGGAACATCTGGGTCCGAAGGAAGCCAATCTCACCACCGTCCAACCCACGACTGTCGCGCTCGATTCGAAGCCGCTGACGGAGCGGACGAAGCAGCAGCTCATTCGCACTTTTCAGGCGGACGAAGCGTTCGCTGTCCGGCCTCTTCCCCTGGGTACGAAAGGAATCGTGCTCCATGCCAACGGCCCGCTCAGTCCTTCAGGAAACGGCTACGCACAGGAGCTCGAGAAGTTCGGTGTCTCGGCCAAGCCTGGAGATCGCGTGGTCATTACCAAATTTGAAGTGAAGCCGGACCGGATCCTGTTTGAGTTTAACGATGGCCCGGAGAAGCATCATCACATCCTGCAGCACATTGAAGTGGGCGGCATGGGCGGGATGGCGCCGCTGGCTCAGGATGACGGCCATGTTCCCATTGGTGCTCGGATGCAGTTGGTCTTCACCAAGTTTGTTCCGGAGATGACCGCAGCCCAGGTGCGCGGTTTGATCGCCCCCATGGTCGACTTTTCGCTCAAGACGCCGGTCGAGGCCTTCGCCGACACGCTCCCGCCAAAACTAAAGGGTGCGGTCTTGAATCACGAAGTCCTGGTCGGCATGAACCGTGAAATGGTCTTGAAGGCTGTGGGCCAGCCCGATCAGAAAGTGCGAGAAATGGACGGCCAGATGCCGTTCGAGGAATGGATATACGGGCAGCCCCCGCACCAGGTCCAGTTCGTTCGTTTCAATGGAAACCGCGTAATCCGTTTGGAAATTGCGGATGTCGGTCAACCACCAGTCATTCGTGACAAGGATGAAACTGACGGCTACTTTGCCGGGCAGTTCGTGCATCAGGTTCGCCTCGGGGATGCGCCCCCCGCTGCGCCCGACAAGGAACATGGGCCCACCGCCGCGCCTAGTTTGCGCAAGCCCGGGGAAGACCTGCCCGACGCGGTGGATAACGATCACCAGTTAAAGCCGGTGCAATATCCCGACGATCAAAAGCCGAAGCCAATTCCGCCCCCACCGGGCTCTACTCCGTCCTCACAACTGATCAACGTCTCGGACGCTCGAGGGGTGCACTAAGCACTCAGGAGTCAGACTTCTTGCTTTGTATTCTCCGCTCCGTTCGGGATGACAATTCATCTTGGAAACTATACTTAGCGTTCCCAAACAAAATTGTCATCCCGACCGGAGCGTAGCGTGGCGGAGGGATCTGCGGTGCGCCCCTCGGGCTTCCCGAATTCTGGAGTTCAGACTCTTAAGCCCCTACTACCGTCGGACGCCTGAATACCTTCACTCGACCGTCCCAGCCAAACTCGTTTTGCGTGTAAAATAACAGCTGGCAGCGCCTTCTGTTTCGCCCCAGATCATACGAAACCGCGTAGAAGAGGTTCCGGCGGAAGTGTGGCACGAAGCCTGTTAAGAGGAGAGATAGACCATGGCAAAAGTAGCCAAGACGGCCGACCGTTCCAAGATGATGGACACGTCCAAGGGCATTGAATGTCCGAAATGCAACAAGGCAACTCGCATTGTGAAACGAGTAAAAGATCGGGAGCGCGGAGTTCCCGGAGGAGTTTACATCTCCTGCTCGGCCTGTGATTTCTACGAGAAGCTTTAGGCCGACGCAACTCCGCTCTGCATTTGCGCCAGGATCGCTCTTGCTGCAACTCCGGGGTTGGCCGCCCGGGTAATCGGGCGCCCTACCACCAGATAACTGGCACCGGCTGCCATGGCGGCCGCCGGTGTAGCCACCCGGCGTTGATCGCCAAGAGCCGCTCCTTCGGGACGAATCCCCGGTATCACGAGCAATGGTTCGCTGCCCAGCTGAGTACGTAGATGCGCCACTTCAGCTGGGGAGCAGACCAACCCCCGAACCCCATAAGCGTGGGCCATGGTTGCCAGGCGTTCCACCTGGGCTGCCGTAGTTCCATGCACCCCAGTGGCTTCCAGTTGTTCTCCATCCATGCTGGTTAAGACGGTCACCGCCAGTAAAGAGAGGCCGGGATCCGTCGCTTCCACCGCGGCTGCCAGCATTTCCGGTCCGCCCGACGCATGAACAGTCAGCATATTCACTCCCAGACGCGAGGCCGCGCGGACGGCCGAGGCCACCGTGTGGGGAATGTCATGAAGCTTCAAATCCAGAAATATCGAGAAGCCGCGTCTTTGCAGCTCGGCCAGCAAGTAGTTTCCCTCGGCAATATAGAGTTCCAGGCCCACTTTGAACCAGCGGGCGGCTCCCTCTAACCGATCCACCAGGGCGAACGCCGCCCTGGCGTCGGGAAAATCCAGCGCAACAATCAAGCGATCGGACGGAAAACGGTCCGACTTATTCTCGATCATCTCTGGAACTGAGCTGGCCAGCTGAGCTGTGCAATTTGCGTCGGGCTTAGCGATGGGTCGACCAGGTCCAGCCGCACAGGTGCGACACCGTGGAAGCCCAGGATTTTAGCTGCTGCGTACGAAAGGTCGATGATCCGGGATTCCGGCACCGGCCCTCGATCATTCACACGAACAAGAACCGATCGATGGTTGCGAAGATTAGTCACCAACACGGTTGCTCCCAGCGGTAGGCTGCGATGGGCGCATGTCATGGAGTTCATGTTGAAGGGTTCACCGCTCGCGGTCGCCTGGCCTTGAAACGTACCTCCGTACCAGGAAGCGCGTCCCAATTGATGCCAGTGGTGAAGTGCCGGAGTTGCAGCTGCAGTCAAAGTCGGAGTATGTGATTGTGGCAAATCTGGTTGAGCTAAAGTGGATCCGGGGTTGATGCAAATGGCGGAAAGTACCGCGCCGGCAAGAATTGCGGGCCCTAAAGGCCAATGAGTATGGGTTGCGATAGTGGACATTTTTCTCCTATCTTTATTCTATGGAGTGCTTCGGGCCTAAGTCAAAATTTATCAATTACTTATTCGCGTTTCCTCCTGTCGAAAAACGGTTCGCTGACTGTTCCTATTAGACGATATTTGCGGGGTCTCGTGTTGCGTCTAACTTGGGTTCTTCGCTCACCAAAGTCATCGGACACCCGAAAAAACCCCAGAGGCGGAGCATACACTGGCACAGCGGGTTTTGACCCGAAATTGAGCACAAAAATCGTGGAAAACAGAAGATTTGCCCGGTTACCCCTCAAATGTGCACCAGACGTGTAGCACTTACCATCGCCGGCTTCGATCCTGGCTCCGGAGCCGGGGTTACCGCCGACCTGAAAACCTTCGCCGCCCATGGAATTTACGGCGTCGCCTGCATCTCTGCTCTGACCGTTCAATCGACCCTGGGTGTCCGGGCGGTAGAGCCTCTCTCCGTCACCTTGGTGCGGCAGACCCTGGACTGCCTGGCCGAGGATGTCTCCCTCTCTGGCGTAAAGATCGGGATGCTGGGCAGCTCCGCTGTCGCGGGTGAGGTCGTCTCCTTTCTGACCGCGCAATCCGGTAACCTGGCCCGGGAGCGGATTGTTCTCGACCCGGTGCTTGGTTCGACGTCCGGTACTCCACTCATCGATGTGAATGGCATTCGCCTTATCCGAGAGCAACTCCTCCATCGTGTCGGCTGGATGACACCGAACACTCACGAATTGGCCATCCTTATCGGCGAAGACTCGATCGGTCGGGACCAAGTCCCGGCGGCCGCCGTTCGGCTCAAAGAAATGGCAGGCCGAAGTGGCAATCAGGAACTAAACGTGGTGGTCACCGGAGGTCATCTGGGTCGGCCGGACGACTTCCTATTGACAGCCGCGGGAGACCAGGTCTGGCTGCCGGGCGAAAAAATCGACACCAACTCGACCCACGGAACCGGCTGCGCTTTCTCGAGCGCTCTCCTCTGCGAGCTCATAGCCGGACTTAGCGCCGAGCGACGCGGTAGCTGCCGCCAAGGCCTATGTCACCGAAGCACTGCGTTCTGCCTATCCCGTCGGCAAAGGCAAAGGCCCGATGAACCATCTGTTTCGTCTTGATCCCTGAAGTAACTCTTAATACTTCCGGAATGCCGATTGCTCTTTCCCATTCGCACTTCCTGTTTAAGTTCCATCCATATCGCAAAATGTAAATCCAAAAGCCAACCTCCCTTTCGCAAAGCCAACCTCCCCTTTGTCATCCCGACCGGAGCGAAGCGGAGCGGAGGGACCTGCGGTTTCACTCTCGGACGCAAACGAAACTCACGAATGCAGTGACTGTTTCCCATTCGCCCTTCACCATTGCCTCGGGAGGAACAGGATAACGATTTTGGATTGCATATGGATGGGAAGACTTTCGAAGTGCAAATGGGAAACGGCTCATTGCATTCGCGAGTGACTGATGTTATCCGCGGAGTTGAATGCAAAACTAAGCCCTCCCTAAAGGGAGGGCTCAGTGAAGAGATCCGATTCTCTATCGTTGGGCAAGTTCGATTTCGAGGCGGGTGTTCTTGGCGAAGACGACCTCATGTCCCCGGGCGATCCAGGTATCAAAGACCACCTTGCCGACCTCGTAATAAGCGAATCCACTAATCAGGCCACCGCTTCCCGAAGCGGTTCCGATGACCCGGGTCAGCAGGTCCAGCCCGTTGCTGGTCATCGCTTCCTTGATCAGGCCGGCGCCGGTGCTGTCCGACACCGCAGCCAGCGAACCCAAAGTGATGGGCGCCAGGAAGCGGTTAGAGCCGTTGGCCTTGATCTGGCCTTCGTTGTCGATCTGTACGCGGTCGCTCTTCACGCTCTCGACCGCGATCACATGGCCGTGCACCACCCGCTCGTCGCCTTCGGGCAGTTCCGCTTTCCGGAAGGTCAACCGCAAGCTGCCGTTGTGGCCCCACATCCCAGCAGGCTTGGCCTCAACAACGCTGCCGATCAGGTGCGTGCCTTCGGGCAACAACAATTTCCCGTGGGGCTGAGCCGAAGCCGGAACCGTACCATCCGCTACTTCGACCGGTGCCGAAGCCTCGGTCTCAAACAGAGGCTGCGTCAACACAGCTTCGACCGGCATACCGGTCGTAGCGGTGTTCGAATCCACCGGATCCACCAGGCGGGCTTCGATATTACCCGTGAGCTTCAACTCGCCAAGGTCCGCGGCAGGTACGGGAGCCGGCACGTCCTGACCGGTTAACTCCAGAGGCTGTTTCAATTCCGCGTCAAACTGGGTTCCTGCCCAAAGCTCTTGAGGATGTACCGGGATCTGAGCGTAGAGTGCCTGCTTCGCCGTGTCCATCTTGTGCGGCGAGCTGAAAGCCGCGCCTGTTTCGCGCTTGGTCCAACGGAATGCCGCGGCGATCTTCTGCCCAAAGGATCGGCGGGGCGCCTGATCGGGAGCCTCCATGCGCACGACTTTCGCGGTGCGTTCCGTAGTGTCGGTATCAATACTGAAATGACGCCCATCCGGAGTCTCAAGGTCGCTAAAGGTGACATCGGCATTCTTCAACGGGGTTAGATCGCCATTGAACATCGCAGCAGTGCGCGCCTGGCGGCTTACCGAATGCCTGCCGGTGATGGTGCCGTAAACCTTGGAATCAGCGGGAACGACAACGTGGTCAATTAAATAGACAGACTCAGTAAGGTGCCCCTGAATGCGCGTGCCGGGCTTCATCGGATAACTCTTGTCCAGTTCCACACGCAGAGGGACGCCCGCAGGGACCAGCTCCGCTGCTTGCGGCGCCATGTCCTGAGCGAATGCAGACCCTGTGGTGGTGGCCACCGTTGCGGCGAACAATGCTGCGAGAGCTATCTTCATGACTGGGTCCTTCCCGGCTGTCCTGCGGGTAGACTACGCATCGCATTTCGCTTGACGACACCGAAAGCCATGTCTTCTATAACCGTGACTTGGGGGAGGGCGGAAATGCGGTTCTTATCAGAACGGAAGGGCGGGAACGGGGCTGCGGTGGGGGGGGCCGCGACTTAGCTACCGGACTACCATTCCTTACCGATTCCTACATGCAGAGAGTAGGCTGTCCGGGCGCGGGAGTATATCACTCGTTAGTCGCAAAAATGTCGCGAAAAAAATCACCGAAAGGTAACTAAGAAGCGACACTTTTTGATTGCTGTACGTCTCCCTCTATAACCAGGAAACGCCGGATGTAGCGGAGTGGCTCGTCATGCGCTGCCATTTCACGCAGGTGGTATTTCCATACGTCGGCCTTCAGGGTTCGGCGCGTGAAGGGCTTGCGGGTCACCGTCACAATACGACCGTCCTTGTCCCGCCGTGTATAACTGGCTGCGGGAACCACAAAGCTGATCTGCGACCCCTGTTTCCAGAACGCCCGGGCAAAATCATGAGCAAAAAGGAGAGCATAGTAGCGCCGTCCCTGGGCAAGAGTCTCCACAGCATCGTCAAAGCTGTCCCAGGCGGGATCAATCACGCTCTGAAACCACTTGCGAAACGGGAAACCGTTGGCGCGTGCCTGGCGAATCACGATGCGAAGGAGTTCCTGCCTGGTCATAGCGTCTCCTCGTTTCCCCAGATACCTTAGGGTAGGTTCGTATGCCTGTAGCAACACGTCCCGTGGAAACTATTTGCCTTTAGTTACCTATTTATGCCCTAACAGTCTGGCTAATTACTACTGTTTAATGAATTTCATTGAAAAAATTCGCAGCCTGATCCCCCGCAGCGCTTTCCCCACCCCGGCTCGTGCAACCGGAGGAGAATTTCATAAATCCATTCATACCAGGTCTAAGTTAAGGTCAGTCATTAGCTTAGCTATTTGTCTGGTGCTCTTCCCGGCATTGGGAAGGGGCGTAGTGACCACCCCCGCCGAGGTGGATACGAACCCCCTGAATCTGGACCCGCAGGTACGCGAGGCCTTTCAACGGTTTTATATCCTCGATTACGATGGCGCGCTTGCGCGCTTTGAAAAGGTCCAGGCCGAGAATCCCAACAACCCACTGGCGGTTGACTATGTGCTGGATGCGGTCATCTTCCGCGAACTCTATCGCCTCGACCTACTCGATACCACCTTCTATGCGCACGACGGGTTTCTCAATGGCAAGCACGTCGTGGCCGCGGACCACGCCGTCGCCGACCGAGTTAGCTCGTTGTATACAAAGGCAATGGACCTTTCCGATCAGGAGCTTGGCAAGCATCCCGAGGATGTCGATGCGCTCTTTGCTCGAGGCTGGGGGCGCAGCCTGCACGCGGTCTACATTGGCTTGGTCGAGCGTGGCTTTGTTTCCGCCCTTCACGTCGCGTTGCAGGCCCGGAGTGACAATGAGAAAGTTCTGCGCCTCGATCCACGCTACATCGACGCCAAGCTGATCGTCGGCGTACACCAGTACGTGACCGGCAGCCTGCCTTTTGGTCTCAAGCTAGTCGCTGGCGCGGCCGGCATCACCGGATCTAAGTCAAAGGGAATTAATGATTTGCGGGAAGCAGGGGCCCGGGGCGTGATGACCAATGTCGAGGCCAGGACGGCGTTGGGACTGTTCCTCCGCCGGGAAGCGAGCTACGACGAGGCGATCGCCGTGACCAAATCGCTAACCGACGAATACCCGCGAGACTTTCTCTTCCGGCTGGAGCTGGCGAACCTGACTAAGGATGCTGGCCAGGGCAAAGAGGCAATCGCGGAATACCAGCAGCTGCTGGCGCAGGCCAAAAAGCCGGGATATTTCCCGTCCGCCCACCTGGAGCTTGCCTGGTTCGGACTGGCCGACACCCTGCAGGGGCAGAAGAACTATGCCGAAGCCGCCGTGGCCTACAACGAGGCGACGGCACAGCCAACCATCAGCCCGGATCTCAAGAGCCGCTGCGACCTCAATTCCGGCAAGATGTACGATCTTTTAAATGAACGAGATATGGCGCTGAAGCAGTACGAGGTGGTGCTCCGGCAGGACGGCGATTCGGCGCAGGCAGATTCTGCCCGGAAGTATCTCAAGACCCCCTTCACAGCCCATTAGGCAGATTCGCAAGATCCAGACCGGTTTTCCTTGATTGTGAAACCGCGGTCGGCGTTCAATATAGAGAGGAGGTGTCGAATGGCTTCGTTCTGTGCTGGCTGTGGATCATCCTTGCCTGGCGGCGCCCGTTTTTGTTCCACCTGTGGAAAAGCCGTCACCGAGCCCGGTCCGATTGGATCATCGGGCCCAATCCCGCCGGGGTTGTTGATGCGACCCCGCGTCGGAAGGAAACTTGCCGGGGTCTGCCAGGGTCTCGCCAACCAATATAGATGGGACGTGACCTTGACCAGGGTCATCGCCGTCCTGCTGGCGGTATTGGTCTTCCCCGTCGGTCTGCTGGCTTACGGGCTATTGTGGATGATGATGCCCGAGGAGCCTCTCGCCCTTCCTCCCGCGACCACGAATCTCGATATAGCAAGTTAACTGAATTCGTAAGGGGCGCCTTACACATATTTGGAGAATCCCCGGATCCCGGATACGCTGAAGGTCAATCAGCCACTCCATTCCCGCGAGGCCCCTTGCTTTTGAAACACGAGACCGCAAACTCCGGCCGTCCCTTCCACTATCCCAAGAGCAAATCGGAATTGCATTGCGAGCGCGTCTCTCTGCGTTCGCTGGCCAAGAAGCATGGGACACCCCTGTATGTCTATTCCGCCGGGCAGATACTCGATCGCTATCGCCTATTCTCCAAGGCCTTTGCTCATAGGGATCACCTCATTTGCTATTCCGTGAAGGCAAACTCCAATCTCTCTATCCTCAAGCTGCTGGCGGGTCAGGGTTCGGGATTCGACATCGTCTCCGGGGGAGAGCTTCAACGGATCCTCGAGGTGAATAAGAAGGCCGCTCGCCGGGTGGTGTTCTCGGGAGTGGGCAAGACAGCCGAGGAAATCGATCTGGCTCTGGCCGCCAGCATTCTCATCTTCAACGTGGAGAGCGAATCGGAAGTGGCCCTGCTTGCCGAGCGGGCGGCCAAGCGGAAGGTCCGGGCCCGGGTCGCCCTACGCGTCAACCCTGACGTCTTTGCCGAGACCCATCCTTATATATCCACCGGTCTGCGCGAGCACAAATTCGGAATCGACATCAAGGCGGCCCGGCGGGTCTACCAGGAGGTAAAGCGATCGCGTTACCTCGACCCGGTCGGGATCAGCGTGCACATCGGATCCCAAATCCAGAACGCCGAGCCATTCGGGGCCGCGCTCGATGGAGTCATCGAACTTATGCGCGAATTGAAGGGCGACGGTATAGAAATCAAGTTCGTCGATGCCGGTGGGGGACTAGGTATCGACTACCGCGGGTCGGATTTCGATCCGGCTGTCCAAATCGGGAAATATGCCGCCGCATTAGAGGGCGCCTTGAAAGGGTTTGAGGGGAAGCTGCTGCTGGAGCCGGGCCGGTTCCTCATCGCCCAGGCTGGGACGCTGCTGGCCAGGGTCCTGGTGGTGAAGCGCAATGGCAGCAAGACCTTTGTAATCACGGACGCGGGGATGAATGACCTCCTCCGGCCCGCCCTCTATCAGGCCTATCACGAGATTTTGCCCGTTGTCCGGGATCCCCAGGCCCAACCGGGCGTGGTCGACATTGTCGGCCCGGTTTGCGAAACCGGCGACTTTTTTGCCCGGGACCGCGAGATGCCGGCGGTCAAGGAGGGGGACCTGGTGGCAATTCTCGATACCGGAGCCTACGGTATGTCTCTAAGCTCGAACTACAACTCCCGCCCCCGGCCGGCCGAGGTCCTGGTGAAAGGGAAGAGAGCCCGGTTGATTCGCCGCAGAGAAACCATGCGGGACCTGGTGGGGCCGGAAACCCGGTTGGTGAAATAGCCTTCTGTTCTTAACCATCTTTTGCCGGGAATCGAAGCGAGTCCCGAAGGGACGCCTGAAAGTAGCCCAGGACGTAGTCCTGGGTAGGGGCTTCATCTTGGAAACTATACTTAGCGTTCCCAAACAAAATTGTCATCCCGACCGTAGTGGAGGGATCTGCGGTGCGCCCTTCGGGCTTCCAAATTCTGGAGTTAAAGGTGCGGACTCTTTAGCCCTGTCATCCGTCCCGGGACGCCGTCGCCGGCATAACTAAGTCCCCTGTTTCGTGTACTACCCGCAAAATGCAGAAGGCCCGGGCAATCGCCCGGGCCTTCTGCGTGATCACCAGCAAAACATCTACTGCGAAAGGGAGTGAACCGAGGCCAGGGTATTTGCCGCCGGCTCAGCCGACTGCGCTTGCGTGGTCAGCTCCTCTTGTCCCGTGGACCCGCTTCCCGAAAGGGTGTGGATGGCCGGATCTTGCGTGTGATTGGGCCCAAGTCCCAAGCTAATCAGGGCTCGACTGTCGGGAGTTAATTTAGTCTGCCAGCCGTGGTCGGACTGATACTGCCGCATCGCCACCTGTGTCTGTGCGTCCCATTGTCCCGAGGGCGCGCCTGACAGATATTTCTGGTGGATCAACGCAGTCTGGATCTCCGCCGCCCGATTGGAGTCAATGGCCCGTTGACCATGAATCCTGCCCACTTCCTTCCTCTTGCCCTTTTTAGAGGAAGACACCCGGGCATGCCCGGACGTAGGTGCGCGATGGGTTCGGCTGCCAAATGCTGGAGTGATCGCCAGTGTGCAAAGCAACAGCAAAGCCTGGCTTGCTCGGAAAGAGGGCATGCTTACCTCGACTAGGGGAGTTTCTTGCTTCTCGTCACATTATAAGGAGATCGGCAAGATTGCAATGGCTACGGGGCCTGGCGGCGAGATAATTCCCGCCGCCGGTAATGGTTACCGTGTAAATTGTCCAACTTTACGCCATGAGAAGCCCGGATACGTTACCTATTGGTTAGATAACTTAACCCGTCTCTTAGGGTAGAGTGCCTCCAAGGTAGGTGCCTCCGGCCGTCGGATTCCGCGAATCGACCACCCGGAAGCCCACATCCTGCCCCGCCTTCAGAGCGGACACCAGTGATTGGAACTGATCCATGCTCGTCACCGGCTGCCGGTTGATTTCCGTGATGACCAGGCCAGACGTCAACCCGGACTCATCGGCAAAGGAACCGGGCTTCACCTGGGTTATCAGGACACCCTTGATCCCCTTGCTGGCCAGGGCCGCTGGTACCGGTTCGACGGTGATGCCGAGTTTGCCCTCGGACGCGTTGGGAGCACTTTCCGGTCCGTTCTCCCCATTGGGGGAGACGGGTTGCGCGGCATAAAGCTTAGCCCGGTCGGCAATCGTAAGGCTGGCGGTCGAAGTCTGGCCGGCACGCACGTAGCCCAGATGAACCGTGCTTCCCGGCTTACGGGCGGCAATGTCGGTGACCAGGGCGTCGCCATCCTTAATAGGCTTGCCGTCCACGGTAGTAATGATGTCGCCGGCTTTCAGCCCGGCCTGATCGGCAGGACCGTGCGGCGTCACCTGGTTGACCAGCACACCGGACTTAAACCCGTAAACCCTTTGCACGGCAGGGTTTAGGCTGGCCTGGAACTGAACGCCAATCGAACCCCGAATGACCTTGTGCTCCGGCCCGATCAGATCGTTATAGACGCCGATGACCGTGTTCGAGGGCATGGCAAAGCCAATTCCCTCGTAACCCGCAGACTGGGTCAGAATCGCCGTGTTGACTCCGATCACCTGATCGGCCATGTTGACCAGCGGTCCGCCCGAATTGCCCGGGTTGATGGCCGCGTCGGTCTGGATGAAGTGCTGGAACTGGCCGGCTGCGCCCTTTTCGATCGTCCGGTTCTTGGCCGAGACAATCCCCGCCGTGACCGTTTGGGTCAGCGCGAAGGGGCTGCCGATCGCAATGACCCAGTCGCCTACCTGGCCGGCATCGGAATTGCCCATCTTTACCGTAGGCAGGGGCTCGTTGGTGGTGATCTTCACGACCGCCAGATCGGTATCCTTATCTACGCCCACCACTTTGCCGAGGCGACCCTGAAAACCTTCCGGGTCAGTGGAAAGCTTGACAAAGATCTTGTCAGCTTTCTCGACTACGTGGTTGTTCGTGATGATGTAGCCGCGGGGATCCACGATGAAGCCGGAACCGAGGGACTCGCGCATCTGGTCGCCGCCGCCCTCGGGCCACCACCCCCCTGTCCTTGGCCGCCAAAGAAGCGGTTGAAGAAGTCCTGAAAGTTCTGGTCGGGGGCGCCCCCGTCCTGTTCGCCGTTCTCATCTCGTCCCCGCCACCTGGGGGAACCGCGGGCACTGCTCCGTGGGGAGGGGTGCGGCGACGGGAATGCGTATCTTCCTGCGGAAGCGTCTCGGTATTGATATTCACCACCGCCGGGCCTACATCCTTCGCGATCTGGGTGAATGTGGTCGACAGCGAAACCGGATTGGGAATCTTCAGCGGGGTGGCGTCGGAGCTGTCCGTCTGGGTTTCATTTCCACGAACGCCATGGACGGCGACAGACCCAATCAAAATACCGGCTGAGAGCGTGCCAAGAATGGTAAAGATTGAAGCGAGACGGCTTACGCGTAGCCGTTCGAGCAGCGGTTTCATCAGGGTCTAACCTCGTCGGTTGGGAAGCATACAAGGGCTGGCGGCTCTAACAGGATGGCACCACTGTGTGCTTTCACTAGTATAGCCAAAAGCCGGAACTTGGGATGGCGGCCTGTTGTAGCCATTGGTGCCGCAGCAACATTTATTAGACGCGTCTCGGCCAATTCCGGTCGCGGTTTTCGGTTTCTGTGCTCCCCAATGATCTCCCGCCCTCCCCGTTCCAAACAAAAGTGTCATCCCACCGGAGCGTACCCGGATTTCCTGCCACGCCGCACTGGACAGGACTGCGTGTGCGCCCTTCCGTAAAGAAGGGCGCATGAAGTGCACCGACGCCACCAAGCTCCACAGGAAATCCGGGGTAGCGCAGTGGAGGGACCTGCTGTTTCCTACGATCCAGCAACCGCGCTCAATGAAAGCGCCGCCCTCCCCTTTGTCATCCCGAGCGGAGCCGAGGGATCTGCGGTTTTCCTTCTCCTGATCCTTATATATATGCGCAAAACTGGCAGGCGGCCGATCAGTGCCAAGACGTTATCTTGGTAACATGACAACTGTTTATACGATCGTAACGTTACAAGCGTTTACACCATGGTTATGATCTAATCAGCCGCCGCCTGGTACACCATTCGCCCGTCAACGACCGTCAGCAGGACGCGTGCCTTCAGAATCTCGGCTGCCGGGATGCGAGTCAGGTCACGATCGAGCACGATGAAATCTGCAACATAACCCGGCGCCAGCTTGCCTTTAAAGTTTTCCGAAAATTCCCCGAAAGCCGAGCCCTGTGTGTACGCGAACAGCGCCTGATCAATGGTCAACTTGTCTTCTGGAAAGTAGCTTTTCCCGCCCGCCTCATTCAGTCGCGTGACTGCGGAATAGATTCCGCGAAAGGGAGTGATGGGTTCAACCGGATAATCGGTCCCGAACGCAACTGGGACGCCGGCATCCAGGAACGCCTTCCATGTATAGGAATTGCGGGCCCTGTTGCGGTCCGAGCCGCGCCGCCGCCCAATTCATATCCGTTAACAGATGGCTGGGTTGCATCGAGGCAATGATGCCCAGCGATTGGTAGCGGCGAATGTCCTGCGGTTCCACCACTTGTGAATGTTCGATGCGATTGCGCATTGCGGCGGAAGAGCCGGAAAAAGCATTCAAAGCCATCTCCACCGCACGGTCACCAATGGCGTGAAAACCAATCTGGAATCCGGCGGCGGCGCGCTCTTTAGTCATGGCATCCAGCCGCGCCTGCTCGTAGCGCAAAAGTCCGCTGTTTCCCGGATCATCTGCATACGGTGATAACAATGCGGCAGTTCGAGAGCCCAGGGATCCATCCATGAAGCCCTTCAACATGCCGGTATGCAGCCAACGATCGTCAGCGGGTTGCGCCGCCCGGTGTGCCACGAGAAGCTCAACTGGATCGTCAAACCGCAGCCATTCCGTGATGCGCACTTTGAGCCTATTTTCCCGCTCCAGCTGCTGATAAACCAGGAAATCATCCCAGTCGGAGTTGTCCTGGACCGAAGTAACTCCGTGGGCCGCCGCATCGTCGAGTGCTACCAGGATCGCCCGCCTGCGCAATTCAGGAGCGGGGGGTGGAATGTGCCGCCGAATCAGATCTTCAGCCGCGCTTTCGCGCACAATCCCGGTCAAATCGCCTTGCGCGTCGTGGTCGAATTGGCTGCCCTGCGGGTTGGGGGTCTGGCTGGTCACGCCCGAAAGGGCGAATGCAGCGGAATTGGCGACTGCGATATGTCCGTCCACCCGGCTGAGAATTGTTGGGTGGCCGCGCGAAACCCGATCGAGATCCTGTCGCGTGGGAAGCGTCTGGTTGGTCCAAAGGGTGTGATCCCAGCCCCCGCCCAGAAGCCATTGTCCAGGCAACGCATGGTCCGCGGCGGCGCTCACCCGGCTGAGCATATCCGCCAGGGAAGTGCACCCGTTCAGATCCACACTAAGCTTGTCCTCCCCGGCGGCGGCCAGGTGCACATGGGCATCGTTGATGCCGGGCATCACGAATGCCCCTTTCAGATCGTAAAGCCTGGTGCCTGGCTGCTTCTGCCGCAAAATCGTCGCGTCGTCTCCGACCGCCACGATCTCATGCCTGCCAACTGCGATGGCCGTGGCCCGCTGCTCACCAGTAAAGATATTCCCGTGATAGTAGATCGCGACCACCGGAGGAGGCGAGGCGGCCAGGAGAGGTACCGTTACCAGCCAGCACAACCCGCACCGTAGGCTCCGCAATAACCCGACGGATACCACGAACTGGAAACGAGACTTAGCGTTCCCAAACAAACTTGTCATCTCGACCGGAGCGTAGCGTAGTGGAGAGATCTGCGGTTTCGTCGGACCCCTCTTGGACCAACGGCTGAGTACGGTCACGATTTGCTCGCGGTCACCGGTGTGTGAGCGACATGATCCATTGCCAACATGAGGAGGAGAAGAATCCGCTTGAGCGCCAACTCGCGCCCGCTCGCGTCATACCATTCTCCCCGCGTGTGGATGCCGCCCCCATCGCCACCCGCACCGATGCTCAATGCCGGGATGCCGAGGGACAACGGGATATTCGCGTCGGTTGAGGCCACGCGTGGTTCGGTGCGAATCCCCAAATGCCGATCCGCTGCCTGCAAGGCCTTGAGCAAGGGGGAATTGTCGTTGAGCCGCCCTGCCGGCCGGTCGCCAATGCGCTCAATGAGAAATTGCACCATGCCTGAGCCCTTCTGGGCGGCGGTTTGCGCATTGGCAGCCAGCACCGCATCTTCGACCGCGCGATGCAGTTCCACTTCCAGCCGCACCAGCTGGTCCGCGTCAACGCTCCGCAGATCAAAGCGAGCGGTCGCAAATTCAGGAATGGAGTTTACCGAGCTGCCGCCTTCAATCGTGCCAATATTCAGCGTCGTCCGCGGCGAGGCGGGCAAAGCGACTTCACTCATAGCCGCGATCGCCCGGCTCATGACCACAATCGGATTCGGGGTGCCGGCATCAGTCCAGGAATGGCCCCCTGGACCCTTCACGGTGACCAGGTAGCGGCGGCTGCCCAGACCCTGGGTCACCACCACCTCGCAACCCGCGCCGTCGAGCACCACGTTGGCGCCAATTCTTTCTCCCCACGGAGACGCTCCATATAGGTAGCGCATACCGCGCAGATCGCCTTCCCCTCCTCGCCCACATTGCCGGCAAAGAGCAGGTCACAGGGAAGTTCGATCCCGCAGTTCCCCAGCGCGGCCGCAATTGCCAGAATGCCGGCTACCCCTGCGCCGTTGTCGCAAGCGCCTGGCGCCTCCAGCCGATTGTGCTCCAGGAACGGGGCAATCGGCGTGTGGATCGGAAACACCGTATCAATGTGAGCCGACAACATGACGCATCGCTGGCCCGCCCGAGCCCGATCTCCCGGATAACAACCGAGCACGTTGCCTTCCGAGTCGATTTCAACGTGCTCCAGCTTGAGTTCACGGAAACGTTCAGCCAACCACTCCGCACGATTTCGCTCGCCGAACGGAGGCGCCGCGATCGCTACCAACTCCTGCTGCCATTGCATCATCCTGCGGTCGTGCAAGTGGAACCACTGGAAGGCCGCATGAACGCGCGGCAGCGAAGCCAGTTGACCGATACGGGAAAAAGCTGATTGCGTGGGGGAGCCGGGCATACCAGATTCTCAGAGTAGCACCCTCGTTATCGGTCAATCGCTGTCGTAATCCACGTTGACCAGGAACAGCCCTCGCGCCGGGGCGGTTGGACCCGCCCGCTCCCGGGATCGCGATTCCAGTATCGGCAGAATTTCCGTCTCCTTGATATTCCCTCGTCCCACCTCGAGAAAAGTCCCGACCAGATTGCGCACCATGTGATGGAGGAAGCCATTCCCTCGCACGCGATAGAGAAGCAGTTGGGGTTCCTGGATCCACTGCGAAGTATCGAGGCGGCGCACATTGCCGCGGGAGTCGGGAGGATTGTCGTCGCTGGCGGCAAAGGAGGTGAAGTCGTGCTCGCCCAATACCCGGGCGGCGCCAGTTGCATGGCATCCACATCCAGCGGTGCGTTCCACGCATAGACGTAGCGTGCCTGCCAGGGTGGGCAGATCTCTCCGCGGAAGATCCTATATTCATAGGTTTTTGCCCGGGCACTGTGCCGCGCGTGGAAATCACTGGTGACTCGAGCAGCGCTGAGCACACGGATGGCAGCCGGGAGAGTCCTGTTGAGAGCGCGGGCGAGGTTCGCCTCGGGGATGGGGGCTGCCAGCGCAAACGATGCCACCTGGCCTAACGCGTGCACCCCGGCGTCGGTGCGGCCCGAGCCCTGGGGCAGGACATCCTCGCCGGTGATCCGGGCCAGCGCGTCGCGCAATACACCTTGGACCGTCGGATGGCCGGGTTGCACCTGCCATCCGTGGAATTCGGTGCCGTCATAGGCGAGCACCAGCTTCCAGGTACACAGGTCAGTCTGCATGGGGGAATTTCCACGGGCCCTTGCTCATGGGCAGAGAATAGCGTAACCGGCGCTGCGATATACTCGCCGAGAGACAGATTCGTGCCGCAAATCCATGGAACGAAGCGCAGACCGAGAACCGTAATTACTTCCATGCCGGGAGACCGTGGCTCATCCAGCCACAGGCGAGCGAAAACTAGAGTCATCGGGCGATCATGCCGCATCTGCCATGCTAGCTCATAAATATTAGACAGAACGGCGCGGGCCCAAAGCCCAACCCCCGAGATTTTGACCTGACGATGAAAAATTCAGAATCCCGTCGCAATTACTTTTGCCTTTCCCGGCTGTCCCTACAGCGGTCTCGCCAGCATGGACGGCAGTTATTTCTCAAGCTGCAAGCGACCGTGGCGATGGTGTCTGTGCTGATGACGTACGTACCGTTACCGGCCGTGGCCCAGCAACGCACAGCAGGGCGGCCCGAATATCCCCCCTGCCGCGGGTCTTCCTGCGACGCCCCAGCCGAATTACACACAGCCCCTCTTCATGCGGCCGGGGAGCCGGGACTTTACCAAGTCCAACGCGGCTTTTCCTAATTACCTCAAGACCTGGGAACCGATCTCGGTGGCCGCGCCGATGACCACCAACTCCCAACGTCTGGATGCGCTGGTTCGTAATGGCAAGATTTACCTGAGCCTGGCCGACGCCATCGTTCTCGGTCTGGAGAACAACTACGACATCGCGATTCAGCGCTACAACCTTGATATCGCTGATACTGACTTGTTGCGGGCCCGGGCGGGCTCCAACCTCCTCGGTGTCAGCAGTGGCTTGGTCGAGGGCACGCTGAACGGTTCGGCGACGACTTCCACCGCGCTGAGTTCAGGCGGGGGTCCCGGGGGCACCTCCACAGCGGTCGGCGGGGCGGGTGCTGGTTCCGGCGGTATCGTGTTTACAACCAACGGTACCGGTCCTACGCCGGAGGCGATGGACCCGGTGCTTACCGGAACCCTGCAACTCGAACGGACAACGACCCCGCAGCCGACACCGTTTGGTAGCGGCGGCCCAACCCTGAACACGAACACGGATTCGTACAATTTCAATTACAACCAGGGTTTCATCACCGGCACGCAGCTGCAGGTTGCTTTCGATAACAGCCGTATTACGTCGAACAGTATCTTCAACGCCTACAGTCCGGAATTGCAGTCGACCTTCCGGGCCACGGTGACCCAACATTTGCTGAATGGTTTTGGTCCGGGCATCAACGGCCGGTTCATCCTCGAGGCTAAAAACGACCGCCGCATTACTGACTCGGCGTTTCGCCAGCAGATTCTTTTCACCATCAACCAGATTGAGAATATTTATTGGGTTCTGGTGAGCGATTACGAAGACGTGCAGGCGAAGCAGCGTGCTTTGGAGCAGTCCACCCGGCTTGCTTCGGACAATCGCAAACAGTTGCAGATAGGCACCCTGGCCCCGCTGGATGTCCTGAACGCAGATAACCAGGTGTCCACCGATACCCAGGCGCTGATCACATCGCAGACCGCCCTGGAATATCAGCAGCTGATCATGAAACAGGCGATCAGCCGGAATTTGAGCGATCCGGTTCTGTCGAGCGCCCCGGTGATTCCTACGGACCGCGTCTCGTTGCTCGAGATGGCGGAAGAACGGACGCCGGTCGAAGAGCTGGTGCAAAAGGCGTATGCCAACCGTCCTGAAATCGAACAGAACATCCTGAACCTGCGCAACAGCGAGATTACGCTCCGAGCGGTGAAGAATAACCTTCTGCCTACGGTGGACCTATACGGGTTTTATGGGGCCTCTGCTCTCGGCGGCGCGAAGAGCCCCTATTGCTCGGCGGAGTTTTTTGGCCCCACGGCTTGCAATGTTCCTACGGTGGGTTACGGGTCGGTTTTCAGCAACCTCTACAACAGTTCCGGCCCCGATAAGGGAGCCGGCATCAGCGTAAACATCCCGCTGCGTAATCGCACGGCGCAGTCGCTGCAGGCCCGCGCCTTGCTGGAATACCGGCAGGCCGAAATGCGGTTGCAACAGCTATACATCCAGGTGCGCATTCAGGTCATCAACGGCCAGTACGCATTGACCAACGACCGGGCCGCGGTGCAGGCGGCGCTGGCGGCGCGCGAGTACAACTTCCAGTCCTACCAGGCGGAAGAGAAAAAACTGAGGCTGGGTGCTTCGACAACAGCGAATGTGCTCCAGCAGGAACGAAACCTCGCCACGGCGGAGAACAATGTCATTTCCGCCGAGGCCACTTACGCGAAAGACCGCGCCTCGATAGAACAGCTCCTGGCGGAAACGTTGGACCAGTACGGGATTCAGCTATCGGATGCAGTGAGCGGTACGGTAACAAAGGATCCTGTGATTCCCGGGTTGGAGCCGGCAAAAGCAGCGCCGGAAGCGAATGTACCTGGCCAGCAACAGCAACTGCAGCACACCGAGCAGATGCCCCCGTTGCCGGTCATGCCTCCGCAGCCTCAGTTGACTCCACAGGAAGAGCAGAACCTGCCGCCGGCAACGCCGCCCACTCCACCGCCACAGTAGTGGTTGCGTTTTTCCCCTATCTGGCACCTTAGCGGTGCCAGATAGGGGAGAGACCTGCTGTTTTCTTTAATTCACCCATCAGACGCCCAATGGGGGCACTACCCTCGCCTTTGTCATCCCGAGCGAAGCCGAGGGATCTGCGGTCAGCGGACCTCTCGTGGAAATGTTTTTTCGAACGGGCTTGGCCTTGCGGCCCACGGTGATGAAAAACATGCGAACCAAACCTGCGTGGCTTTGTATCAGGGCACGACTTCAGTCGTGCCGTAAAGGCTCACTCACGGGGTGGGCTTTAGCCCCTGCCAGGACAACCGGCAGAGGCTAAAGCCCCGGATGCTTTGGTCGAGGTGGCACGACTAAAGTCGCGCCCTGATACAAAGCAAAACGCCCAGGTTGTTCCGCAGAGGAGCAGCTTAGTTCCCGAACGAAAGTCCCACGGACCGGGCGACGCCCTGGATGTACTCGCGTCCTTTGGTGTACTCCTCTTCACTGTGAAGATGTTCCAGCATCAGCGGAGCATCCGTCCCCAATTGCGATAACTCCTGCAGATAGGTCTTGTAGTCGATCAAGCCAGTTCCGGGAACAACCTCCTGGATCCAAACCTGAACGCCGGGTCCCCACTTGAGGTCCTTCGCGTGGCAGGATTTGATCCACGGACCCAGCTTGCTGAAACACTCCCGGATGCCCACGCTGTTGTTGTACAAGCGAACCGGACTATTCATCGTGTTGCACACATCGAGATGGACTCCAAAAGCCTTCCGGTCCACGGCCTTGATCAATCTCACGTATTCATCCGGGGAAGTAGGCAAGCTCCACGGCATCATTTCAATGCTGAAAAACGTCCGTTTGGGTTTCACTGCATCAATCAGCTTGCGGCAATTTTCCACCGTGGCGTCGAAGAACTCCTGGCTCAGATTTCTCGGGTTTTCCCCGTACCAGACGTTGGGATCATAGGAACCGGCAATATCGACACAATTGCGCGCGCCGAGCACATCGGCCAAGGCGAGCTTCTCGGTGACATAGGTCACGTTACTTCGCCGCTTCTCTGGATCCGGATCGAGCATGTTCTTCCACGCACCGACCTCGGCAATCACCACATCCTGACGCGCGAATTCCTTGACCAGCCCAGCGATCCGGTCCGTGTCGTTCACAGTAAGATCGCTCGGAGCATAGGCGGCACGATATCCGAGATCCCGGTGGGCTTTGGCCAGCACCGCCGGATCCGCGCGACTTCACGAAAATCGGCCCCCCGAGCCGCATGGGTTGCGGAGAAGCGCCGGCGCGGCCGGCCAGGACACCGGCGGCGGCCACCCCTGCAGCAGCGAGGAATTCCCGCCTCGAGGTGTTCTTCCGTAACATGACTATCGTTCCGTGACCTGCTCCATCAACGCAAAGAACTCAGGGAAAGAAATCGCCGCGGCGTCCGCCCCGAGGATCAACGTATCTCCCTCAGCGCGCAAAGCAGCCACCGCGAACGCCATGGCAATGCGGTGGTCTCCGCCGGAGTCCACCACAGCGCCGCGCAACGGCTGGCCGCCCGGCACATCGAGGCCGTCCTCGAATTCCTCGACTTCCGCCCCCATGGCCCGCAGATTCTTAGCCACCAAAGCGATCCGGTCGCTCTCCTTCACCCGCAACTCGCGGGCATCGCGAATGCGGATGCCCCCACGGGTGTAGGGCGCAATGGCCGCCAGCACCGGCAACTCATCGATCAACTGCGCCGCCAGCGCTCCACGAATCTCGGTGCTACCCAGGCCCTGCGCGGGCGCGGTGAGCTGCACCGTGCCTATCAGTTCGCCCTGGTTCTCTTCCAGGTTCAGCACATGGATCTTCGCGCCCAGGGCGGTCAGCACATCGAGCAGAGTCGCCCGCGTAGGATTCATGCCCAGCTGATCAAACACCAGGCTCGATTCAGGGAAGAGCGCCGCAGCACACAGGAAGAAAGCAGCCGAAGACATGTCTCCAGGCACCGTCGCTTCGATCCCGTGCAGCTTTTGGCCGCCGGGGATGGTGACCGAATCCGTCGTGCGCCGAATCTCGGCCCCGAAGGCGCGCAGCGCCAGTTCGCCATGGTCGCGCGTGCGGACGGCCTCGCTAACCGTGGTCGTGCCCTCCGCTTGCAAGCCGGCAAACAGCAACGCGGTTTTGACCTGCGCGCTGGGCACCGGCGTCCGGTACTCAATTCCGCGCAGCTTCGCACCCTCAATCTGGACCGGCGCATGACCGTCCTCCAGATGGATCACCGCGCCCATCTCGAGCAACGGCTTGCGCACCCGCTCCATCGGCCTGCGATTCAGCGAGGCGTCACCCAGCAGGGTGAACGCACCGGCCTGCGCGGCCAGCAATCCCGACAGCATACGCATGGTGGAACCGGAGTTGCCGCAGTCCAGCAGGGAACCAGGCGGAGTCAACGTGCCGGCACAGCCCATGATCTCCACCGTATCGCCAGAGCGGGTCACTTGCGCGCCCAGCTGGCCCATGCAGGCCAGGCTGCTCGCGCAATCCGCCCCGGTAGAAAAATTCTGAAAGCGGCTGGAACCTTCCGCCATCGCCCCAAGCATGGCGTATCGGTGAGAGATGCTCTTATCGCCGGGCAGCCGCAGCGTGCCGAGCAGGTTGCGGGCCGGATGGATGGTTCGTTCGGTGGTCTTTTCGATTGTGTCAGCCAATGGATAGCTCCAAGGCTTATCCTAACCCGGGCCGGGCAGGACCTTCAGCACGATGACGGTTTCGTCGTCGAAGCGCTCGACGCCGCCCTGAAACGCGGAGAGTTCCTCGTAAATCGCGTCCACCATGCCCTCAGCCGTATTTTTCAGCTGGCTGGTGACCAGTGAGGTCAGCCGCTCGGTGCCGAACATCTCTTCCTTCTCGTTGACCGCATCGACCATGCCATCGCTAAAGAAGATAATCGCGTCCCCGGGGCGGAGGGAGAGGGTGAATTCCTCGTAGCTGACGTCTTTGAACATGCCCAGGGGAAATCCTTCGGCCTGCACGGTTTCCACTTGTCCGGCGCGGCAGATGAGCGGCTGCACTGCGCCCGCGTTGGCAATCTGCAGCGTCTGCCTCTCATCGTTCCACACCGCGAACACCATGGTTACGTATTGCGAATCCATCTTCCGTTCCTGCAGCGAGTCGTTGAGCTGTTTCAACATGGTGGCAGGAGAAAGGGCCTGGCTGGTGGCGGCGCGCATGATCCCGCTGATCAGCGCCGCATAGAGCGCCGCCGGCGCAGCCTTGCCGCTGACATCGCCCATCGCGATGCCGATGGTTTGGTCGTCATAGGGCAGAAAGTCATAAAGATCTCCGCCGATGGTGCGCGCCGGCAGAAATCTGGTGGCGAATTCTGCATGCGCCAGGCGCGGCGCCTTGGGAGGTAGCAGGCGCAACTGTACATCGCGCGCCATATCGAGATCGTGTTCCAGGCGCTGTTCCTGTTGCGTGACCCGCTGATACAGCCGGGCATTCTCGATGGCCACGGCGATCTGCGAGGCAAGCGTTACCAGCGTGCGCTGGTGGTCATCGTTGAAGTAGTTGACCCGCACGTGCTCCAGGTCGAGGACGCCGATCACCTTGCCCTTGTACAGCAACGGCACCGCCATCTCCGAGCGGGTTTCGGGATTCACCATGAAGTAGCGGGCATCCTTGCGCACGTCGCCGGTGTGGATCAAGCGGCGTTCGCGCACCGCTGTTCCGACCAGGCCCCGATCCAGCGGGACCTTCTCCGAGGGAACCAAGGTATGTCCAAAGCGCACGGCATACTGGATCTCCAGCACCTGCTCCCGCTCGTTCAGCAGCAGAATACTGAACATCTGGTAATCGATGAGCCGCCGCAGGAGCTCTCCAATGCGTTCCAGCAGGGGATCGAGATCGAGGATCGAGGTGACCTCGCGAGCGATTTCGTTGAGTACGGCCAGGGTTTGCGCCTGCCGTGCCACGCGGGTGTAGAGGCGGGCATTTTCAATTGCCTGGGCTACGCGGGAGGCGGTCAGCGCCAATAATCGGAGGTGTTCCGGCTGGAAGTAGCCGACCTGCTCGGATTGCAGGTCGATGACGCCGATCACCCGGTTTTTCACAATCAGCGGCACCGCCAGTTCCGAACGGACGTCAGGATTGGCGCTGATGTAGTTGTCTTCCTGGTGCACATCCTGCACCAGAATCGGTTCACGGTGTTCGGCGGCCCGGCCGACGACTCCCTGGCCTACCCGGATCTTCAGGCGCTCGACTTCCGGCGTATGGCCGATTTGGAAGCGCATGCGCAGGTCGTTCGTTCGTTCATTCAGCAGCAGGATCGCAAAGATTTTATAGTCGATGACGGCGCGCACCAGGTCCGCGGTGCGATGCATCAGGGTCTGCAGATCGAGTGTGGTGTTGAGCGCGTTGGCCAGGCGCATGAGGAACTCAGTCTGCAGAGGATCCACTCTGACTGAGCCGGGTACGGGCAGCGCTTCCGAGGCGGGACGGTAATCGCCCTCAAACGACTGTGTAGCAACAGCTTGCGCCGGTTTTGGCTCAGCTTTGGCGTCGTCTTGGTCGCGGGGAGGAGTCATACAAATATCGAGTCATCATAGAGCATTTCGGGTCAGGAAAAAGAATGTGCGGGGTCCCGCAGTTACCCCCGCCGCACAGATTCCGGCGACCCCGTCCTATCTTTGTCCCTTCCAAGAATCGTGGGGTGCCCCATATCTCGCTCGTTTTTCGCGAGATGTGGGATACCACGAACCTCTACGTCCCTTCCTGTCGGCTGTATCAGCTTCCGCGGCAATCGACGGGTGCCCCACGTTCGCCAAAGCGTACGTGGGACGAAAACGATGGGCGAAGCCCAACAACCGCATTCGCTCCACCGGCCACGACTCAATCGGCAAGTCTAGTTTTCAGTGTTCGTCCTGGTATTGGCGAAGGATGGCGACGCTGGCACTGGCACCAATGCGGGTGGCGCCGGCTTCCAGCATGGCGCGCGCTTCAGCTTAATGTGCGAATCCCCCCAGAAGCTTTTACCCCACACCGATTCCCAGCGACCCCACGAAGAATCGCCACATCGGCCACCGTGGCTCCGCCGGTAGAAAATCCCGTGCTGGTCTTAAGAAAATCGGCCCCCCCGGCAAGGGCCAGCTCGGACGCACGCAGCTTCTCCTCCACGCTCAACAGCGACGTCTCCAGAATCACCTTCACCAGGGCGCCCGCATCATGCGCCACCTGCACGACTCCGCGAATATCCTGTTCCACCAACGCGCTCATCCCTGACTTGAGAAATCCGAGATTCATCACCATATCCAGCTCGTGCGCGCCCAGCTTGATCAGCGCCAGGGCCTCTTCTCGCTTGGTGGTGGCAAGATTCGCCCCCAGGGGAAACCCAACCACTACCCCAACCGGAACCCCGCTACCCACCATGACGGAGTGTGCCAGCGAAACCCACGCCGGGTTGACCATGGCACAGGCAAAGCGGAACGCCGCGGCCTCCTCACACAACTTGACCACCTGTTCCCGGGTCGCTTCCGGCTTGAGCAGAGTATGGTCAAAAACCGCGGCCAGCGCGGGCGCACTCGCCAACGCAGCGGCCGCGAACCCGGCAACATCGAAATATCCAGAGCCGTGGTCGATCTCCGGCTGCAGTGTCTTGGTGGTCATAGAACAGGCTCCTTCTCCTGGTTAGGCTCCGGTGGGGACTCTATGCCCTTCCGCTGGCAAAGATCAATGTGATTTTGGTTCCTCGTCCGGATTGAATATTCGGATATCAGGTAGGTTACGAAAGCGTTCCTGGTAATCCATTCCATAGCCGACAACGAAATGATTCGGAATGGTGAACCCCACATAGTCGGCGTCGATCTTTTCCAGCCGCCGCTCAGGCTTATCCAGGCAGGTTGCGATCTTCAACGTCCTGGGTTTGTGCTGTTGCAGCAGTTTGCGCAGGAAAACCAGGGTCAGGCCGGTATCCAGGATGTCTTCGACCAGGATCACGTTTCGTCCCCCGATCGGCGTATCCAAATCCTTAATCAATCTTACCGCGCCGCTGGTCTTCACCCCCTTGTAGCTGGAGATGGCCACGAAGTCGAAGCGTGGTCTCGACGGAAATAGCTTCGCGCGAGGTCGGCAAGAAAAATAGCAGCCCCCTTCAGTACGCCCACCAGCAAAATGGCTTCACCCGCAAAATCGTGACTGATCTGCGCGCCGATTTCCGCCACCCGGGTGGCGATCTCCTCGCGCCGGAACAACATGTCGTGCTGCTCGTTCTCTCTCATCGGCTCTGTCATTCTTCCACGGATCCCTGTGGAGAGAAAGCGGCGGATATACTGTAAAGACAGACGCACTCCATGTATCCCTTCATTCACCTCGGACATTTTTCTATCGGCACTTTTGGCCTTTGCTTGTGGCTGGCGTCTGTCTGTGCCTGTTGGACCCTGTATCGCAATTTCCAGCGTTTCGGCATCGATGCGGACGCCATTGGCGTGGCAGCCTACACGACGGTGGGCGGCGTGGTGGGGGCCAAGCTGTGGCATGTACTGGAAGATCCGTCGTTGCTCGTCCACCAGCCGCTGCTGGTGCTCTTTGATCGCGCAGGCTTTGCCTGGTTTGGAGGGCTGCTGGCCGGGATCGCAGTGCTCTTGTGGCAGGGACGGCAAGCGAAAACCGGAGGCCTGGGAATGCTTGACTTGGCCGCGCCGGCGGTCTCGGTAGGCTATGGAGTGGGGCGGCTTGGGTGTCTGATCTCGGGTGATGGCGACTACGGCATACCGACGCGTTTGCCCTGGGGCATGAGCTTCCCGAATGGGCTGGTTCCGACCACGCAGAGGGTACACCCGACGCCGATTTACGAACTATTGGTTGCGCTGGTGATTGCCGCGTACCTGTGGCGGCGGGGGGCGAAGTCCGGCGGCAGACTGCCCGGTAGGCCAACTCACCGGCGAATATCTGGTGCTGAGTGGTGTGGCGCGTTTCCTGGTGGAGTTCATCCGCATCAATCCCCGCATCTATTGGGGCATGAGCAACGCCCAGGTCGCCAGCCTGGGTTCGATCGTCGCCGGCCTTTTGCTCGTGGTCTGGGCGCGGCTCCGCAGAACCACGGCGACGGCTGCCGAGGTTGTGCCGATCGAAGCTACGTCCCGGCAATAGTGCCCCGACTTTACGTCGAAGAGTTAGGTGCGGGCTGAGGAGTCCGCGGAAAAACTCGGCATTGAGTCCCGAAGGGACGGTTGAACTTAGCCCAGGACGGAGTCCTGGGTAGATTTAAGCGAACGGAACAGTCCCGTTAGGGACGGCTGAACAACGAAGCCGAGTTTTCAGTCGTCCCTACGGGACTGCTCAACGGCTTTTCCTAACCCAGGACTCCGTCCTGGGCTACTTTCAGACGTCCCTACGGGACTAACCGCAGAGTTCCCCGAGGGACGAGTTTAAGAACCGAAAAAGGAAAGAATCATGGCTCAGTCAGATCAACTTCGCGTCCCCGAACCAGCCCGAACCGACGCTAAATCCTTCGAACTGCTGCGCGTCTGGATCGCGCACCAGGATCAGCACATCAGTATGAGGGTAGGGGTGTGGAAGGAGCCGGAAGCCTGGGGAATGATGCTGGCAGACCTGGCCCGCCACATCGCGGCCGCCTTCGAGCAGGCGGAAAAGCGCGACCCTATGGAAATGCTGGCGCGCATCAAAGCCGGCTTTGAGACAGAATCGAATCTCCTACGGAGGAGGTCCACGGCGAGCTTGCCGGTTGAGACATTGAACGATCAGATCACCATTCGTGGCGCACGAACCCACAACCTGAAGAACATCGACTGCGATCTGACTCACGGCAAACTAACCGTGGTCTCGGGTGTTTCAGGTTCGGGCAAATCCTCGCTTGCTTTCGACACCATCTATGCGGAAGGGCAGCGCCGTTACGTCGAATCGCTTTCGGCCTATGCCCGGCAGTTCCTGGAACGCATCGAGAAGCCTGACGTGGACCTGATCGACGGTCTGGCGCCGGCCATCGCCATCAAGCAGAAGAACTCGACCCGCAACCCGCGGTCCACCGTGGCCACGGCAACCGAGATCTACGATTACCTCCGTCTGCTGTTCGCGCGCTGCGGCACCGCCCATTGCATCGTCTGCGGCGGAGTGGTCAGGCGAGACACGGTGGATGAGATTGCCACTTCCATCCTGGCTCTGGGAGAAGACACGCGGCTCTATGCGCTGTTTCCGGTGAAGCCGAAGGTGGCAGCGGAAGCGGATGCAGAGCCCAAGCGGCGGAAAAAAACTGCGGCAAAAACCGTGAATCCCGCCCTGCCCAGCGAGGCATTCAAGGAGCGGCTCAGCGAACTGCGCACACGTGGCTTCAATCGGCTCTACCAGAATGGCAAGATTGTCGAATTCTCCACCCCCGAGTCGCTGCTCGATATTGACTTTGGGCAGGCGCTCTACGCCCTGGTCGATCGCCTGGTTGTCTCGGCGGAGAACCGGGCACGGATCGTGGACGCGGCCGAGATCGGCTTCCGCGAGTCGGGCGAAATCGTATTCGAAACCGTTCCCCGCGATGAAGAAACGGAACCCAGACGGTTGCGTTTCTCCCAGGCATTCGAATGCAAACTCTGCCACCGCATCTACCGCGAACCTGAGCCCAGGTTGTTCTCGTTCAACAACCCGTACGGCGCCTGCGAGCGATGCCAGGGCTTCGGCAACACCATCGACTTCGATCTCAACCTGATCATTCCCGACAAGCAGAAGACGCTGAATGAAGGCGCGATCGATCCCTGGACTCGCCCCAAGTATCGGCCCTACCAGTGCGGAACTGCGCGAAAGCCGCAGTGGCAGCATGGGATTCCGCTCGACACGCCGTGGAGAGAGATGAGCCGCGCGGAGCAGGCATTCGTGCTGGACGGGCACGGATCCTTTCTGGGCGTGCATGGATTCTTCGCTTACCTGGAGCGCAAAAAATACAAACTGCACGTGCGCGTGATGCTGAGCAAGTATCGCGGCTACGCTCTGTGTCCGGAGTGCAAAGGAACGCGTCTGCGTGCCGAAGCGCGGGCGGTGCGCATCAACGGGCAAAATATCTGCGAGGTTTCTGCGCTCACCATCCGCGAGGCAAATCGCTTCTTCGAAGGTCTCAGCCTGACCCGGCAGCAGCAGGAGATTGCCGGCGGTATCCTGGTCGAGATACAACAGCGGTTACATTTTCTCGACGCAGTGGGGCTGGAATACATCACTCTCGACCGGCTGGCGTCCACCCTTTCGGGGGGCGAATCCCAGCGCATCCAGTTGGCGACTTCACTGGGCTCGCGCCTGGTGGGCGCACTCTACGTGCTCGACGAGCCGTCGATCGGACTGCACAGCCGGGACACCGCCAAGCTGATCCGCATCCTCGAAGAATTACGCGATCTGGGCAACACCATCCTGGTCGTCGAGCACGACCCGGACGTCATCCGCGCCGCCGACTGGCTGGTCGATCTCGGCCCCGGCGCCGGAGAGTTGGGCGGGCGCATTCTGGCTTCGGGCACGGTGGAAGAGGTGGAGAGAAATCCCGACTCGCTGACCGGCCGCTACCTGAGCGGGCAGCTCACGATTCCCATTCCCACCCGGCGGCGGGAGCCGTTGCGGGAGAAGCTGGTGTTGCGTGGCGCGCGGATTCACAACCTGCAACGGCCTCGATGTAGAGATTCCGATGGGCATGCTGGTCTGCATCACCGGGGTTTCCGGCTCGGGCAAGTCCACCCTGGTGCACGACGTGCTCTACCCCGCGGTCTCGCATGCGCTGGGAAAGAACGAAGGCGGCGACCCCTCGCACCTTTACCGCGAGCTCAAGGGGGCGGAGCGGCTGAACGACATCGTCCTGGTCGACCAGGCGCCGATCGGGCGGACGCCGCGTTCCAACCCGGTGACCTACATCAAGGCCTTCGACGCCATCCGCGAGCTTTTTGCCGCTCAGCCCGAGGCCCAGCGCAGGGGATATGCCGCCGGCCACTTCTCCTTCAACGTGCCCGGCGGACGATGCGACGTCTGCGAAGGGGACGGCACGGTTACGGTGGAGATGCAGTTTCTGGCCGATGTCGAGCTGCCCTGCGAAGAGTGCAATGGAACCCGCTACAAGGCCAGCGTGCTGGAGATCAAGTACAAGGGCAAGAGCATCCACGATGTGCTCAACCTGACGGTCAAGGAAGCTCTGCGTTTCTTTACCGGGCAGACACGAATCCTGGAAAAGCTGGCGGTCCTGGACGAGGTTGGGCTGGGATATGTTCGCCTGGGCCAGTCGGCGACCACGCTTTCCGGTGGGGAAGCGCAGCGGGTCAAACTGGCGGCGCACCTTTCTCAGGGACGCGCAGCGCAGCCGGATCGAGCAAACAATGGCACGGCGAAGAAGGTGGGCAGCCGGGTCCTCTACATCCTGGACGAGCCGACCACCGGATTGCACTTTGACGATGTGAGCAAGCTGCTGACCGCGTTCAAGCGGCTGATCGATGCCGGCGGATCGCTGGTGGTCATCGAGCACAACCTGGACGTGATCAAGTCCGCGGACTGGGTGATCGATCTGGGCCCGGAGGCCGGCGCCGGCGGCGGCCAGGTGGTGGCTGCGGGAACACCGGAGCAGGTGGCGCAGACACCCGGTTCCCATACCGGATATTGGCTGGCGCTTGCCTTGGCGGCGCAAGAGGCGCGGGCGGCGCAATGAAGCGCTTTCGGTACCTGCTGGCCGTCCTGGTGCTTTTGCCGGTGCGTTCAGGCGCAGAATCACCTGCCGCCGGGGACGCAGTCACCCGGACAGCGGAACTGCTGCAGCCCCGACTCCCTGCGGGAAGACGGCGGAAAGCAAGATCGAGCAGAAGGATTTCGAGGCGGCCCGGCCGCTGCTGGAAAAGTACCTGAGCCAGCATCCGGGCGATGCCCGCGCACTCTTCGACCTTGGCTACGTCGAGGATGCGGGCAGCCACGAGGATGCGGCTGCCGCGGACTACCGCAAAGCCATTGCCGCCGACCCAAAGCAGTTCGAGGCGCGGCTGGCCCTGGGGCTGCTGCTGGCGCACCAGGGTAAATATGAGAGGCGCGGGAACAGATGCAGCAGGCGACGCTGTTGACGCCGGAGCCGCCCAACCCTGCCGCCCAGGCCGAGGCTTTCCGGACGCTGGCCGAGCTGGACCGCAGCAGCGATCCGCCGGCGGCCCGCGATGCCCTGGTGGCCGCCCTCAGGCTCAGCCCGGAAACCCCCGCCGACCTGCTGCTGACCGCCCAGATCGCCGAGGCGAATGACGATACTGAACTGGCGCAGACGGCTTATCAGCGCCTGCTGGCAGGCCATCCGGCCCGTCGGCCAGTGAGTCCGCGGCGGCGACCGGCGGTCTGGCCCAACTGTTGATCAAGCAGAAGAAATACGCTGACGCCGAGCCGCTGCTCAAGACCGCTCTGGCGCGCGATCCGCGGGATCCGGCGCTGAATGCGCAATTGGCTACGGCGCTGCTCGCCCAGGGGAAGAACGACGAGGCACTGCCGGTGCTCGAGACGTTGCGCCAATTGGAGCCGGGCAATGCTTCGGTCGACCAGATGCTGGCCGACGCCTATTCCCAGGCCGGCCATCCGGAAAAGGCGGATCCTATCTATGCCCGGATGGCCTAGCGAACCCCGGCAATGAGGATATCCTGGCCGCCCAGGGGGAAAACCTGCGTCCGGGAGAGGCTCTACCCCCAGGCCCAGGAGGTCTGCGAGCGGGCAGTTAAGCTCAAACCCGACGACGGGGACGCCTGGAGCGGGCTGGCCTTTGCGGCATCGCAGAACAAACAGTATCAAGCTGGCACTCAACGCTCTTTCCATGAGAGCAAAATATTTACCAGAGACTCCAGCTACCTACTTCCTTTGGGCAACCTCGTACGATAATCTGCATCTGTCGAAATCAGCGCAGGAGTACTACCGGAAGTTCCTCGCCGCTGCCGGCGGCAAATTCCCCGACCAGGAATGGCAAGCCAAGCATCGACTCGTTGCTCTTGGTGGAAATCATTAACGTAAGACGTTCCGTAAGCCCTCCGAGAGGTGCCCTATGCGGTTCGTGGCCACGACCCTCGCCGTCTCTGCCCTAGCCTTCAGCCTTTGTTGTGTCCGCGCCTTCGCCGATCGATGACAGAATCCCCGATCCGCAGGCCATGGCTGCGCTGATGGCTGAAGGCCGACCAGGCCCAACCCAAAGAACAATGCTTTCTCTATGCCGAGCTGGTGCACCAGATGACCGAGCTTGCCGGGCAGCAATTCAACTCCGGCGATGACGATCACGCTTCGGCTACCCTGCGGCTGGTGCAGAAGTATGCGGAAAAGATCCACATGGGTGTCGCCGAGGACGGCAAGAAGATGAAGAATGCCGAGCAGCTGATGCGAGCACACGTCGTTTCGGCTGACCGGCATCCTCAATGCTGCTTCTTATGACGACCGGCAGGCGCTGCAGGCGACCTTGAAACAGCTGGAGCAGGTGCAAACCGAGCTGATGATGCAGGTCTTCAAGAAATAAAGACTTGAAGCGAACCGCAGCCATCACGGGCGTTTGCATGTTGCTGGCGATTGCGCCGGTTTTTACCCTATGCCTGGGCCCAGTCCAAGAAAGATCCCTTAACCGAACAGCAGATCGAAGACGTCCGCGAGGCCGGAGATCAGCCTCTGGAGAGGATCAAGCTGTTCGTCGGATACGTCGACGAACGGGCCAAGGAGATCCACAGCCTCAACGCGGACCCCATTGCGCAGAACAAGAGCGTGCGCGCTTGCACAATCTGTTCGACGAGTTTACCCGGCTCTCCGACGAACTCCAGGACAACATGGACAACTTTGACGAGCAGCACGCCGATCTGCGCAAGGCGCTTAAAGAGATCATCGACAAGACGACGGAATGGACGACGGTGCTGAACGAGCCACAGCCAAGCGGCCAATATGACTTTATGCGCAAGACGGCGCTCGATTCGAATCAGAGTGCGCACGAGGCGGCTACGCAGATGCTCGCCGACGAAGACGAAATATATCGCGGAAAAGAAGAAGGAGGAAAAGGAACGCAGAAAAGGAGGAACAAAAAAGGTGACGGTTTTCTGCGGCCAAGTCCTGCTAGGCTGAAGGCGGTGAATTCCGAATTGCACTCGCTGTTTGCAGAAGAGTACCGTGCCCTTCGGCCGCGCGCTCCGATTCCTTTTCTTGAGGTTCGTTTCCGTCGCTTTACCAGCCTGAACACCACCATCCGATTGCGCGAGGGGCGGGTGCACGTGCACTTGTCGGATCTGCTGGAGGGTGCGCCGGAAAGTGTTCTGCGGGCCATCGCCCATATTCTGTTGGCCAAGCTCTATCGCAAGCCGCTGAACGCGGTGCAAACCAATCGTTATCGCCGATTTGCTTCCAGCGAAACAGTGATCCGGCAGACGGAGTTGATTCGCCAATCGCGCGGCCGCAAGAAAATGCTCGGACCGCAGGGCCAGTACTACGATCTGGACGAGGTTTTCGAGAGCCTGAACCGCAGGTTTTTCCACGGTCTGATGGGCCGGCCGCTGCTCACCTGGAGCGGGCACATGGCCAAGCGCAGCCTGGGCCACTACGACCCCGCGCACAACACGATTGTGGTGAGCCGGGTTTTCGACCGCAAGAACACTCCGCGCTACGCGGTGGAGTATCTGCTCTACCACGAGATGCTGCACCTGAAGCATCCGGTGAAGGTGCGCGGAGGCCGCCGTTGCGTGCATCCCCGCGAGTTTCAGCTGGAAGAGCGGCTTTTCCCCGAGTGGCAAAAGGCCAAGGAATATCTGAAGACAATTTGAGGCTTTTGGTTCGCAACGCCAGCAACCACTTTCCATGGAAGCGCCGCCGTCCCCTTTGTCATCCCGAGCGAACCCGGATTTCCTGCCACGCTGCACTAGACATGACAACGTTGCTGCTTTCGTTAAGGAAAGCAGCATGAAGTGCGCCAACGCCATCAAGCTCTACAGGAAATCCGGGGAAGCCGAGGATCTGCTGTACGGACCCTTACTGGAAATGTTTTTCGGCAGGACGGAGCCTCCGTATCGGTACACCATCCAGACGCGAAATAGAAGTGTCATCGCTCGCATCCGTGGACCGCGTAGCGTCGGAGGGACCTGCTGTCCCTAACTGTGATGGTTACGAATTGCAGGCTCACTCACTGCTGCCTGTTCATTCCTTGCTGAACAAAGCATCGAAGAGCAGCAGAATGCCGCCAACCACAATGGCCGAATCGGCAACATTGAAGTCCGGCCAGTGGTAGTGAATGATGTGCACTTCCAGAAAATCGATAACATAGCCGAAGCGCAGTGCGATCGTACGCATTGCCCAACGCGCCTCCGAGGATCAAGCGCCAGGCCAAGCGAAGTGGCACGTGATCCTGCGGCCCAGCTTCAGCAACGCCACCAGCACAGCAACCGCCGCCAGCAAAGAAAAGATCAGCAGCATCCAGCGCACCCGGCCAGGCGAACTCGAATCATTGAACAGGCTGAACGCCGCGCCCGGGTTCTCCACATGGCTGATGGCGAAGACATGGGGAATCAACCTGCACGTTGTCTGCCCAGTTCAATCCGCGTCGAGACCAGCCATTTCGTGACCCGATCGGCGGCCACGATCGAGCAGCGAAAGCAACAGCAGCCAGCCTCTGGAATCTCTGATCCGGTCATGCGCTCTCTTCCTGTGGAGGAAAACCCATCTGTTCGAGCGCCGGCCGAGCAGCGCTCGCAGACCGTCGGCCAGCGCCGATCCTCACCCACATGCACGGAGTAGTTCCAGCAGCGCTCACACTTCGTACCTTCGGCCGGCAGCGTGGTCGCGATGACCTGCGGACGACGACCCGGTCATCACTTCCACCTGGGAGACGTTCAACAGCTCCTTCAAGCTGCCCCGGTAGCGCTCGAGCAGAGACCGAGCTCGCCGGGCACCTCCAACACCAGCCGCGCATCGAGCGCCTTGCCGATCTGCTTTGCCTTGCGTGCTTCCTCCAGGCTCTTGAGTGCCTCGTCGCGAACCAGAAAGCAAAGCCGCCCAGTCGCTCATAAATTCCGCATCGATCACGCGGCGCAAGGCTCGCCGGCTTGGGAAAGAGCTCCAGGTGCACGCTGGGCAGCCGGTTGCTCATCTCCGGCATGTATTGCCAGATTTCGTCCGCGGTAAAGCTGAGCAGCGGCGCTACCAGGCGCACCAGCGCTTCGGCGATCATCCACAAAACGGTTTGCGCGGAACGCCGGGCGGGATTCTGCGGGCGCAAAGGTGTAAATCCTGTCTTTGACCGCATCAATGTAAAGCGCGCTCAGCTCGGCCACGGCAAATTCATTCAGCGCGTGATAGATGCGATGAAATTCAAAGTCTTCATACCAGCCCAGGATTTTTTCCGTGAGCTCGCGCGTGCGCGCCAGCATGTACCGGTCGAGCGGGGGCATCTGCTCCCAGGCAACCGCATCCTTTTCCGGCTCAAAGCCGTTCAGGTTGCTCAGCAGGAAGCGAAAGGTGTTGCGCAGCTTGCGGTAAGTCTCCGAAACCCGCTGCATCAGGTTTTCGCTGGCGGCAACATCCTCGCGGAAGTCGACCGAGGCCACCCAGAGCCGGACAATCTCCGCCCCCAGACGCTGCGCAATGTCGACCGGGTCGACGCCATTGCCGAGGCTCTTGGACATGGCGCGTCCCTGCTCGTCGAGCGTCCAGCCGCAGGTCGCGGCCATGCGGTAAGGCGCGGCGTCACGGGTGCCGACGGCGCAGAGCAGGGAAGACTGGAACCAGCCGCGATGCTGGTCGCCGCCCTCGATATAAAGATCGGCAGGCCAGGGAAGATCCGGCTCTCTACGCCCAGAACCGCCGCCTGGCTGGCGCCGCTCTCGAACCACACGTCGAGGATATCCATCTCCTTCGCGAAATCGCCGCGGCGCCGCAGGAGGGGCAAGTCGTGCCCGGAGGCAGAATGTCCGCGGCCTCGCGTATGTACCAGGCGTCGGCCCCTTCCGCCGCAAAGAGCTCGACGATGCGCTGGTTGACCGCCGGATTGTTCAGTGGCTGGCGGCAGTTCGTGCAGAGAAAGACCGCGATCGGCACGCCCCAGATCCGCTGCCGCGAGATGCACCAGTCGGGACGGGAGGCGACCATGTTGGTGATCCGCTCCTGGCCCCACTGCAGGATCCCATTTCACGCGCTCGATCTCTTCGAGCGCCCGCTGGCGGAAGGTGGTCACCGAGCCATCCGCGTGCGTCATGGGCGTTTCCATGTTGATGAACCACTGCTCCGTGGCGCGGAAGATCACCGGCCGGTGGCAGCGCCAGCAGTGGGGGTAGGAGTGATATATCTCCTGCCGCCCCATCAGGGCGCCGCGTTCAGCCAGCAAGTCGATGATGGGCTCGTTGGCCTTGAAGACGTAAAGCCCGTCATATTCGGGCAGGCCATTGCGCAGGTGCCCGCCATCGTCCACGTCGCATAGCTGGCTCAATCCATAGCGCGCCGCCGGTGGCGAAGTCGTCGACGCCATGCGCCGGCGCGGTATGCACGGCGCCGGTGCCTTGGTCGGTGGTGACGTAGGTGGCCAGAACACCCAGAATCGTCCGATCGAGGAAAGGATGGGCGAAGGTGACGCGCTCCATCCGCGCACCGGGAAAGCGGGCGATCTCGCTGCGCGCTTTCCAGCCCGCAAGCGGCCGGGTGGCGGCCGCGAGAGCCTCGGCCACGATGTAGACCTCCCCTTCCTGTTCGAGGGCGACGTACTCGAAATCAGGGTGGAAGGCGACCGCCAGCGACGCAGGCAGGGTCCACGGCGTCGTGGTCCAGATGATGGTGGAGACCTGCTTTCCGGCAAGCCGGACATCGATTGCCTCAGGAGGGCTGGTAAGCCGATAACGCACATACACGCTGGGACTGGTGTGCATCTCGTACTCGATTTCCGCTTCGGCAAGCGCCGTGCGGTCGTGCATGCACCACAAAACCGGCTTCAGACCCTTGTAGACGAAACCCTTCTCCAGGAAGCGAAAAAGGGTTTCGATGATTTTGGACTCATACTCCGGGGTCATGGTGGAGTAGGGATGCTTCCCAGCGGCCGAAGACGCCCAGGCGCTTGAATTGCGTTCGCTGCAGGTCGAGATACTTCTGGGCGTACTCGCGGCAGGCGCGGCGCACCGCGATGGGCGGCATTTCCAGCTTCTTGCGGCCCAGTTGTTCGTCGACTTTGATCTCGATGGGCAGGCCATGGCAGTCCCAACCGGGGACGTACGGGGCGTTGAAGCCGGCCATGGTCTTCGACTTGACCACAAAGTCTTTCAGGCACTTATTGAGCGCGTGGCCCAGGTGGAGCGGCCCATTGGCGTAGGGTGGGCCATCGTGCAGCACGTAGCTGGGTGCATCCTGGCGCACCGCGCGGATCTGCTCGTAGAGCCCCTCCTGCTCCCAGGCGGCAAGGCGCCGCGGCTCAGCTTTGCGGCAGATTTGCCTTCATGGGGAAATCGGTAGTGGGGTAGGTTGAGAGTCGCCTTGAGTTCGGGCGGAGCCGGCATTGTGTCTCCAATGAGCAAATGAGCAAAACTCTATTGTAACTTCGCCGCAAAAGTTGACCATTTGCTTACCTCAAGACTAAAAAAGGTGTCTAATACTTTTTAATGGATCTGCGATCGGGGCGGGCTCCGTATTCTTGGAGAGAGACAAACGGGCGAGAGTCGTCCATAATTGAGGAGATAGGCGGAGAGAGGCTTACACGCCCTCTTTTCTCATAAGTTCTATGGCCAATCAGGTTTTGTTACCCCCGGAGCTGGACCAGACGGGATCAGGCAAGAGAGCCCAAGTTGCTTGCCGAGATCATTGATGAACCGGCGTGGAAGACGATTGCCGGCAATATTTATGACCTGCTGTATCCCCAGAAAGCTTCCTCCGCTCGTACTGACGTCGAAACCCATTCGCGGTCATCGACCCGATGAAGGAGAAGCGCGGTCGCCGCCTCCTCCATTATTTCCGTCGTCGTGCACGTGGTGATTATCGCGCTGATCTTGTGGGCTTTCATGGCGGTGAAGAAGGTCGTCACCAAGAAAGATCGAGCTGGTGACCAACATCGACGTGCCCGCAATACATGCCCATTGCGCCCAAGGGACCGCAGATGGGTGGTGGCGGTGGTGGCGGTTCCCATGACATTTTGCAGGCGCCCAAGGGACGTTTGCCGAAGTTCGAGGAGCAGCCGATCACCCCGCCGATGGTGATCAAGAACGATCATCCCAAGCTGGCGGTTGACCCTGCGATCATGATGCCCAAGGATATCCAGTTGCCCAATAACAACCTGCCCAACCTGGGAGATCCCACGGACCAGCGTCGTCGGTCCGGCTTCCAACGGCAGCGGCAGCGGAGCGGGCATGGGTACCGGCTCGGGTGGCGGCATCGGTTCGGGCAAGGGAAACGGCTATGGTCCGGGTGAAGGCGGCGGCTACGGCGGCGGACTCTACCACGTGGGTGGCGGCGTTTCTGCTCCGCAACTGGTGTTCGCGCCGGATCCGGAGTTTTCCGACGAGGCGCGCCGCGCAAAGTATCAGGGTGTTTGCGTCGTCTCTCTGATTGTCGACGCGCAGGGCAATCCGCAGCGGGTTCAGGTAGTGCGCCACCTGGGCATGGGTCTGGATGAAAAAGCAGTCGAAGCGGTGAAGCAATATAAATTCAAGCCCGCCACCCTGCAGGGGAAACCAGTGCCAGTGGAAGTCAACATCGAAGTGAATTTCCGCATTTACTAAGCAGGCCAGGCACGCCGGAGGGCAATCGACGGGTGCGCAGTTCGCACCAGCGTACCTGCGGCCGAAAAAGACGGGCGAAGCCCAACGATAGCCTTTGCTGAATCGACCGAAACGCCTATTCCTCAGCCGCAAAAAGCTTCGCTGGAATCTCCTGCTCAATCGACAGCATAGCTTTCCACGGATCCTTACGCAGCCGATCCCTCCACTCATCAAATCTGAGAATAAAAACTTAGGCCGCTTCGCCGACTTAAGTTCAGCCCACTCCAAAGGCAGCGCCGCTGCCATCCCAAGCCGAGCCCGGCTTGAGTAAGGAGCAACCGCCGTAGCCTCCCACTCGTTCCTCAGGTAATCGACAAAAATCTTGTTCGTACGCGCCGCCTTGGTCATTTTGCTGATGTAGAGCTTGCTATTGTCCTGCTCCATTTGCAGCGTAAACGCGTGGGTAAACGCCTTGATCTTCTCCCAGTCAAACTTAGGCCGGATGGGGGCCACCACATGCAAACCCTTGCCCCCGGTGGTTTTCACAAAGCTCTGCAAGCCCAGTTTCTGAAGCCGCTCGCGCACCTCCACCGCGCTCTCACAAAGCGTCGGCCAGGGCACCGCCTCATCCGGATCAAGATCGAAGATGATCCGATCAGGGTGTTCGAGATCGTCATTGGTCGATCCCCACGGATGGATCTCAAGCACATTCATCTGCGCCAGCCCGGCGAGTGATTCCTCCCCCTGCACGGTGACATAAGTCTCAACGCCCTTGCCTTTCCGGTCAGGAATCTCAACCCCATCGATTCCCGGCGGCATTCCCGGTCCCAGATGCTTTTGGTAGAAGCATTTCTTCCCCGTGCCGTTGGGGCAGCGGACCAGCGAAAGTGGCCGGCCAGTTACATGGGGAAGCATGAGAGGGGCAACCGCCAGGTAGTAGTCGACCAGTGCTTGCTTAGTGAGCCCGGTTTCCGGATCGACAATCTTCTCCGGATGGGTGACGCGAAAGCCAAGCTTCTTTGGCGCAGGTGCTGCAGCCTTCTTAGGAGGATCCGCTTTCTTCGTGAGGCTCGCATCGGGTACCTCGCGACGCACCTCCGCGGGCTTCTTGTCTTCCCGCAGGCCCTTAAAGCTGGCCTGCCGCACCAGGTTGTCCGCGGTCCACGTACTGAACTGGACCTCGGCCACCAACTCGGGACGTACCCAGAGAGCCCCCTTTGCAGCAGAACCCGGCACATCCACGAAGGGCATCGCACTCTGCCGCATTGCCTCCAATTGGTGCCGCAATTTGCGCGAATTGACCTGGGTGAATCCCGTGCCCGTGCGCCCCGCGTAAATCAGTTTCTTGTTCGTCGTAAACCCCCAGCAGAAGGGCCCCAATACCTTCCGTTCCGTTGGCCGGCTTGGTGAATCCACCAACCACAAACTCCTGCCGTCGATCGCACTTGATCTTGAGCCATGATTTCGTGCGCCCCGATGTATACGCGCTGTCAGCGCGTTTGGACACGATGCCTTCCGCCCCCAACTCGCAAGCTCGTTCAAAAATCGGCGCACCCTCAGTCTGGATATGCTGGCCGTATCGGACCGACTCGTGTTCCACAAGGCTATCGAGCATCTGCGACAGTATTTCCTTGCGCGCAGTCAGGGGCTCCTGGCGAAGATTGTGCCCATTGAGGTGCAGCAGATCGAAGACGAAGTAGGTCAACGGATGAGCAGCGCCCTCTTCGAAGGCTGCCTGCAGTCTGGCGAAGCTGCTCTGTCCGTCTTCGGCGAGAACGACAACCTCGCCATCCATGATGGCGCTCTCAACCGAAAGCCTGCCTACTTCGCGCGCGATCGAAGGCATGCGATGGGTCCAGTCCAGACCGCTGCGGGTATAAAGCCGAACTTTACCGCTCTTGTCGATGTGCGCCTGGATACGGTAGCCGTCCAGCTTCAGTTCATGCACCCAATGCTTGCCAACCGGGGGTGTGGCTGCCTCCGAAGCTAGCTGCGGGGGAATGAACGCAGGCAAAGCTTCCTTCTTACCTGGCAGATCGGATGGGGCAAAGGGAGCCGGCTTTTTCGCCGGAGCACTCTTGTCGGCGCTCGAAGTCTCCGGCCGATTCGACTGCCAAACGTGATCCCCCTCGCGGGCGATCGCGTCGATATCCCGCTCGGTGAGGACGCTGTTGGGCGCCTTCTCCGTAATCGGCTCGTCCTCCGCGGTTTGTTCGTACTCGTCATGTTCCTTGATCAACAGCCAATTCGGCTTGGCCTCGTTCGCTGCCTTGCCGCCCATACGCACCAGCACCCATTTGCCTTCAACTTCTTTCCGTGAAGAACGAATTTGAGGTTCCCCTTGGCCAGCGACTGGTCCGCGATCACCCACCGGCTCCCAGGTGCCTTCATCCCACAGCATCACGGTCCCGCCGCCGTACTGTCCTTTAGGGATCGTGCCTTCGAAGCCACCGTACTCCATGGGGTGATCTTCCACCTGCACCGCCAGGCGCTTATCGCCGGGCACATAACTTGGTCCTTTAGTCACCGCCCAACTCTTCAGGACGCCATGCAGTCCGAGGCGAAAGTCGTAATGCAGGCGGGTGGCCGCATGCTTCTGAATGACGAAGGGCAGAGCCTCCGTGGCGGCTGGCGAGGCGGCCCGGCCGCTGGGTTCGGCCGTCTTGCTGAAGTCACGCATCTCGCGATAGCGCTCAAGCTGTTCGTCGACCAGGCCGGAGGAAGATGCCGCGCCCGGCTTTGCGGCCTTCTTTGTCTTGCTAACCATTCCTGGCTATCTCCTAAAGCAGCAGCGGTACCCACCCTCGGAGACCTCTGCCGTCCCTTATGTTGCCTATCACTTTACGTCATCGCGGGTTCGTCCCGGCGCTGGCCTCCTGTACTCTTTCCTTAGGAAGACCCATGACAGCCGCAAAAGATCTCACCCTTGCGACCCAGGAAGAGACGATCGATTCACTCGATGTCAGCTGGGTCCGCTCGCAATTTCCTTCTCTGTCGCAAACCGTCCATGGCCACCCCGTGGTTTATCTCGACGGGCCCGGCGGAACCCAGGTCCCGCAAGGCGTTATCGACGCAATCTCCGATTATCTGCGCTCCAGCAACGCCAACACGGACGGCTTCTTTGCCACCAGCCAACGAACTGATGCCATGCTTGCCGGCGCTCGTCTCGCCATGGCGGATTTTCTCGCCTGCCGGTCGGAAGAAGTCGTCTTCGGCGCCAACATGACCTCTCTGACCTTCGCCATCAGCCGGTCGATTGGGCGCGAGCTGAAGCCAGGCGACGAGATCGTCGTCACCCGCCTCGACCATGGGGCCAACTACTCTCCCTGGCTGGCCCTCGAGGAACAGGGCGTCACCGTGCGGGTAGCCGAAATTCACGACGAGGATTGCACCCTCGACATGGATGACCTCGCGCGGAAAATCACCAGCCGCACCAAGGTCGTCGCGGTTGGCTACGCCTCAAATGCGGTCGGAACCATCAACAACGTGAAAGAGATCGTTCGCCTGGCGCATGCGGTAGGAGCCATGGTCTACATCGATGCGGTGCACTACGCACCCCACGGTCCCATTGATGTGCGCGCGCTCGATTGCGACTTCCTCGTCTGCTCCACTTACAAATTCTTCGGTCCGCACATGGGCGTGCTCTACGGCAAGTATGAGCACCTCAACCGCCTGCAGCCCTACAAAGTCGCGGCCAATACACACGCGGTTCCGCTTAACTGGGAGTGGGGCACGTTGAACCACGAATGCATCAGCGGCATCACCGCCTGTGTGGACTATCTGGCAGAACTGGGACGACGTCTCGATCCATCCCTCTCCGGCCGCCGCGCCCAACTGCTCGCGGCCTGGAAGGGAATCCAGAGGCACGAACGGCTTTTGCTCGGCCGTCTCATGACCGGGCTCCTGCAAATTCCCGGACTCAAGCTTTACGGCATCAGCGATCCGGAGCGCTTCGCTGCTCGTTGTCCCACGGTAGCGGTGCGCATCGCAGGCCATCCGCCGCTGCACCTGGCAACCGAGCTCGGTCGGCGGGGCGTTTTTACTTGGGATGGCAACTACTATGCTCTGAACCTTACCGAACATCTGGGCGTGGAAAAGGACGGCGGCTTTCTACGCATCGGCTTGGCGCACTACAACACGGCCGAAGAAGTGGATCGCTTTCTTCGCGCCTTACAGGAGATATCGCAATGCTAAAAACACAGAGGGTGCAGGGAGCAACGATGCGCGAGGAATTTCGCCAGGCGAGAGTCGATCTGGCTGCCGTTTTGCGCTGGTCCGCCCGTATGGGATATCAGCAAGGAGTCTGCAACCATTTCAGTTTCCTTTTGCCCGGCGACGAAAATCTGTTCCTGGTAAATCCGGAAGGATACTTTTGGTCGGAGCTTACCGCGAGCTCCTTGTTGGTGTGCGATCTGGATGGCGGCATTGTCGAAGGCACAGGCACGGTCGAACGCACCGCGTTTTGTTTGCACGCGCCCATCCATCGGCACAATAAAGCCGCCAAGGCGGCACTGCACACTCACTCTCCCTACGCCACCGCACTCTGCCTGATTGAAGGCGGAAAACTGGAGCCGGTGAACATGGTGGGTTTCCAATTTTTCGGAAAGATTGCTTACGACGAGAACCATCAGGGCTCGGCGCTCTCAGTGAACGAAGGGGACCGCGAAGTGGCCATTCTTGGTGACAACCACATCCTCATGATGCGCAATCACGGTCCGATGGTCGTCGGCACGACCATCGCCAGCGCCTTCGACCGGCTCTACTATCTGGAGGAGGTCTGCAAGCGCCAGATCCTTGCCATGTCGGCCAACAGGCCGTTGCAGCATGTGGGGCCTCATATCGTTCATCAGTTGTCTGATGACGACGAATTGTCCCAGGCTTATGCGGATAAGCATCTGACAGCGATCAAGCGAGTGCTCGATCGTGAGGAACCGGAGTACGCCAGCTGAGGTTCTACGCTGTCTTCCTGCGCTTGCCGCCGACTAATTTCAATTTGGGCTTGCGCGCAGTGGATGCTTTGGGCGTCTCTTTTGCTGCCAGGCTCTGACGCAAGGCAGACATGAGATCGACGACCTTGCCCCGGGCCTTCGCGGGCTGTTCCTTGGGTAGCGGTTTATTGGCCAACTTGGCCTCGACCAGCTCACGCACCGCGGCTTCATAATTGTCGGTGAACTTATCGAGCTCGAGCGGTCGTGTGTAGGTCTTGATCAGCTGTTTGGCCAATTGGAGCTGAGCGGCATTTTGCTTCACTGTGGCGATCTTGCCAAAGTATTCGGCTGGATCGCGCAGCTCGTCTTCGAAGCGAAGGATATACAGCATCATGCCCAGCTGCTTTTTGTCGGCGGGCGGTGCCAGCGCAACCAGGTGTTCCCGGCCGGCAAACGCAATTTCGCCAAGTCCGACCATACCGCTCTCGATCATTGCTTCGCGCACGACAGCAAACGCGGTCGCTTGCGGACCCTTCTTAGGAACAACGAAGTAGGGTTTTTCGAAGAGCGAGGGAGGCAGCTCGTCGGCGGGGGAAAACTGCACGATTTCCAGCGTGTCCTTCCCTGGAATCCGAAGCCGTTTCAGGTCATCCGGTTCGATGATGGCGTACTTGCCCTTCTCGTATTCGTAACCCTTCACGATCTCAGACTTCTCCACCGCCTCGGAGCCTTCGTCGTCTCCATCGGCCACGACGTTCTGGTGATGGATCCGCTGACCGGTCGCCCGGTCAATCTGGTGGAATTGGAACGCGCGAGCGGAGTTGCTCGCAGGATAAAGTTCAACCGCGAAACTAACCAGCGAGAGGGAGATCTGTCCGGACCAATAGGGGCGTGCCATAGAACAATTTAGATGCAAGACGGGATCGCCAGGGAAGCCGGAAAACTTGGCGTTTTTAGCCCTGTTTGATAGTCTTGTCTGGGTAACGCATGCGCGCGTAGCTCAGTTGGATAGAGCGTCTGGCTACGAACCAGAAGGTCGGGAGTTCGAATCTCTCCGCGCGCACCACTCGCAAACACCCTTCTCGCACCCCCTCCGTCATCCTCACAAATCCGTCATCCCCACAAATCCGTCATCCCACCAATCCGTCACCCCGTACACAAACCCGTCATCCTGAGCGAAGCGCCGAGCAAATCTATCGCAGAACGCACGGCTAATGCGCGCAGTCGAAGGACCCCGGCGATGCCTGTTGGCAGATGCTCTTCCAAGCTTTCCGGCCACAACTCTGAAGCTTTGCCCACCCTCCCACCTGGAAATGCTTTTAGAGGAAGCGTAGCCTACTAGCCACAGTGAAAATATCCATACGCAGCCTAGCCTGGGCGCAGCGAATCGCTGGCCTGGCCATCATTGCTTTCTGGATCGCATTCTGGACCAACCACAACGACCTACCGGCAAAGGTAGTGGACTTCGAGTGGTGCTTTTTAGTCCCCGACCTTCTATGGATCGTGGGCGCCTTTTGGTTAGCCAGCCGCTGGCTTGTGGCCCGCGATCCGCGCGCCACAATCGCCACCGCCGTAGCCGGCAGTTCAATGGTCTACCTGGGCCTACTCGATGCGGCGTGTAATTTCCGCCACGCCCAATACACAGATTCCTTTTCGCGAGGCGCCTTGAATGCGCTGGTCAATGTCGCCTGCCTCTTATTCGGCGGGGCCAACATCTGGTATGCGATGAAGCGTAGTTTAGTGGAACGCGAGATCCGCTAAGACAGTTCGATTTCGCCCGATCCGCTTCGCTTTGTACAGTGCGTTATCCGCGGCTGCAAGCATTTCTATATCAGAGATAGTACCGGGGCTGGCAACCGCCGCCCCAATGCTCACCGTGACCGATACTTTCGATTCGTTGAAGAGAATAAACCCGCTATCGACCGCGGATCGAACCCGTTCGGCGCCCAGGTCAATTTGCTCCCGATCGCACCCGGGCAGTACGACCACGAACTCCTCTCCGCCAAAACGACCGACCGAATCATAAGCGCGGACAGCCTTAATAACGCGTTGCGTAACTTCCTTCAGAACAGCGTCCCCCGTCAAATGCCCATACGTGTCATTCACCGCCTTGAAGTGATCGACGTCCAGTATCAAAAGGCCAGTGGCGGTATGGGACCGCGCAGCGCGCTCGAGTTCGCGGCGCAGGGTCTCGAGAATCTCGGCGCGGTTGAGCACACCCGTGAGCTGATCATGGGTCGCCTGAAAGCGAAGTTGCTCCTGTGCCCGGATCTGGCTGTCCTGCAGGGTGAGGATGCGGTTACCCGCCCGCAGCCGGGCGCGCAATTCGCTCTTATCGAACGGTTTGGTCAGGTAGTCGTCGGCCCCCGCCTCCAGTCCTCGGACGAGATCCTGTTTAGCATCTTTGGCGGTCGCAAGAAGTATGTACTGATACGGAGCCTGGTCGCGTTCCCGAACCATGCGGCATAACTCCAGACCACTCAGCGCCGGCATCATCCAATCGAGGATGAGCAGCTGAGGGGCTAGATCCTGCTGGAGAATTGTCCACGCTTTTGCACCATCTTCCGCGAGCGTGACCTGGTATCCCCAATGTCCCAGCCAGCTGTCCAGGATCCTACGGAACATAGCGTCATCTTCGGCAACCAGCACCCGGTTGCAGGAACTACCCGGCCGTTCAAACTCGATAGCATCCCCATTCGTTTCGCTGGTGCTCTTCATCGATTTGCCATTCAGAACCGAAACGCGGGTTTGCACGCCGTGGACAGACCGGCATCGACACTCAATTAGCAGTATCGGCAAGCTTTCGGAGTCACATGATGATTCCGGATCTAAGCCGAGCCGGAAACTTTAGAACTGGGACTGTCGCGTAGTGCGCAAGGGCTGCTTATTTAGGCGGCAACGGCGCAGCTGGCTCTTCGTGGGGCGCTGGGGCCGCCATGAGCGGGAGAGTTTCCACAATGTCGATGCCGGCGCTGCGCAGCAGTTCCGTCACCACGTCCCGGTTGAGCCGGGTAAAGTCGAATTCTACCCGCATCGTTTTGTTCTTTTCATCGAGCACAATCTTGCGAATCCCATAAACACCGCGAGCCTTACCCAGGGCAATCATGGCCGCTTCGGTTGGGTGCAGTTCGTAGCGATAAAGAACGTCAAGATTGGTCGTCATGCGGTCATGATAACAAGCGGGCGAGATTTACAGATGGGAAAGGTAATCCATAATCTCGGGCGAGGTCCAGTCCTGGACGATGATGAATTTCCGCCGGATCTGCCCATTGCGATCGATGGCATACGTCTCCGGGTAAATGTGTGTCCCGTAAAGGGCATTGCTGTGCTGTTGAGGGTCGCGGATAGTGAGGAAATCGACCTCATGCCGGGCCAGGAACCGGTGGTAGGCTTCGGGATCCTCGTCCAGATCGACACCCACGACCATCAGCTGCGGCATCTGACGCTGCAGCTGGTTGAGCGAGGGAATCTCTTCCACGCACGGCGCGCACCAACTGGCCCAGAAGTTGAGCAAAACCACCTTACCGCGGTAGCTGCTTAGCTGCAGGCTGCGTGTGCCGTCCGAGATAGTGAAGTCCGGTGCCGGCTTATCGATCTGTTTGGGATGGTCTCCGCGATCGCAGCCCGCGCCAAGCAGCAGCAAACACAAAACCACGTAAGAGCTAAGACCCCTGGTCACACTTCTATAATAATGACAAACCGCCAGCGCAGGCGACTGAACGCGCGGAAGGAAGATAGGGATGCGGCTCTCGGTCATCGTGCCGGCTCGCAATGAGGCCGATGTTCTTGGGGCGTGCCTGGAGTCCCTGATTGCCCAGTCAGAGACCGGTTTCGTCCTCGGCGAGGACTGGGAACTGCTGCTGGTCGATGACGGCTCAACCGACGCCACGCGCTCCATCGCGCTCAGCCTGCCGCTGGTCACCGTCCTCGATCCCGATCCGCTCCAGCCGGGTTGGACCGGAAAAGCAAATGCGGTCTGGACTGCGGCCAAGAATGCGCAAGGGGACTGGCTTCTCTTTACCGACGCGGACACCCTCCACACCCCCGGCAACCTGCTGCGAGCTCTCCACGAAGCAGACCACGCAGGGGTGGTGATGCTCTCCTATTCGCCGCGGCAACTGGTAACGGGCTTTTGGCAGCGCGCGCTCATGCCGTTGATCTTTTCCGAACTTGCCGTCACCTACCCGCCGCAAAAAGTCTCTGATCCGTCGTCGCGCGTGGCAGCCGCCAACGGCCAATTCCTGCTGATCCAGCGGGCCGCCTATTTTCAGGTAGGTGGCCACGAAGCCGTAGCACGCTCGCTGCTGGAGGACGTCGATCTGGCTTTTCTGTTGAAGCGCAGGAAACACCCCATCCGCTTCCGCTACGCGCCCGAGGCGCTGAGTACAAGAATGTATCGCAGCTTCACCGCGATGGTTGAGGGTTGGACCAAGAATTTAGCCAGGCTCTTCAGTTATCCGGTAATGATGGCAGCCTGGAAAGCGCTCGATCTGATCCTGATCATTGGCCTGCCGATACTGGTGGCGCATTTTTTCGCCGTGCCGGTAGCGCGCTACGCCCTGGCAATCCTCTGGCTAAGAGTGTTGTGGAGATTTTATGTCCGCGTGGCCAAGTCCAATTTTTCCGCCCTCGACTGCGCACTGTCGGTCTTCGCCGTGCCCTTATTCTGCCTGCTGCTGGTAAGCAGCTGGTGGCACCACACCGTGCGCACCGAAGTCGCCTGGAAAGGCCGCGCCTACCCCACAACCAAGAAGCCATAGGGGCCGGCCCGTAGAACCGCAGATCCCTCAGCTTTTTTCAACTTCCCCCGCAAACCCGTCGCCGAGCGAAACTCCGCTCTTCCCTTTGTCATCCCGAGCGAACCCGGATTTCCTGCCACGCTGCACTAGACATGACCGCGTGTGCTGCTTTCGTTAAGGGAAAGCAGCATGAAGTGCGCCAACGCTATCAAGCTCTACAGGAAATCCGGGGAAGCCGAGGGATCTGCGGTTCTACGGACCCGTCCTGGAAATGTTTTCAACCTCTCCACAAATCCGTCATCCTGAGCGAAGCGCCGCGCACAACTTTCGTATACGAACGCCTTAGGGCGCGAAGTCGAAGGACCCCGGCGGTGCTTATCGGCAGATGCTGTTCGGAGCTTTCCAACCACAAGCTCGAACCCGACCGATCTGCGTTTCTACTTACCTGTCCTGGAAACCCTCTTTTTTCACCCAAATAAACAATCAAGTGCCAAATAATGAAGAACATAGCATCACCGCTGCATCTTAATGAGCAGCCCGGCCGCCGATATAATACATCCAGGTCACCCATGATTCTGCTCACCCGAAAAGCCGAATTCTCCTCCTCCCACTACTACTGGTCCGACCAGTTGTCGCCGGAAGAAAACCTGCGTCTTTTCGGCAAGTGTGCGAATCGAAACGGCCATGGCCACAACTACACCCTCGAAGTAACCGTCGAAGGTGAAATAGACCCCGTTTCCGGCTTTGTGGTCGACCTGAAAGAATTGAAAGAAGTGATCAACCGCCAGGTAGTCGATATCTACGACCATCGCCATTTAAACCTCGAGGTCCCGGAATTCAAGCACACCATTCCGACCACCGAAAACCTGGCCATCGCCATCTGGAAGCGGTTAGAGAATCAAATCGAAGGGGCGAAGCTTCACCGTATCCGGGTGTACGAAACCCCCGATCTCTTCTCCGACTACTACGGTGAAGCATGAGAGCTTATTTATCGCGCCGATACGTCCTCAGTGCCTCGCACCGTTTGTACTCCGACGCCTACAGCGACGAGAAAAACCGCGCCGTTTACGGCAAGTGCAGCAATCCCCATGGCCACGGGCATAACTACACAATCGAGGTGACCGTAGGCGGCCAGGTGGACCCGGTCACCGGGATGGTCTGCAATCTCGCTGACCTCGACCAATGTGTCCAAAGTAACGTTATCGACCGATTTGACCATACCAATCTAAATTTTGATGAGCGCTTCACCAACGAGGTGCCCACCACCGAGAATCTTTGTATAGCCATTCACAACCTGCTCGCGGAGCACTTTGTTCACGCAGATCTTGAACGAGTGAGGGTGGAAGAGACGCGGAACAATTTTTTCGAGTATGCGGGAAAGGGAAAGCATGGCACATCCAGCAGTCGTTCATAAGCCTCCGGTCGCCAGAGGGTTGAGTGGATACTCGACCGAAGATCTTTACTCCGAATTGATCACCCGTCTGGGCGAAGACCCAACGCGTGATGGCCTGGTGAAGACTCCGGAACGCACCGCGCAGGCGATGACCTTTCTGACCAAGGGATATCAGGAAGACGCGGAGAAAATCCTGCACGGCGCGCTGTTCGACGTTGATTACGACGAGATGGTGATCGTCCGCGACATCGAAGTTTTCTCCCTGTGCGAGCATCACATGCTCCCCTTTTTCGGCAAGGTCCACGTGGCCTACATCCCCAAGGGAAAAGTGATCGGCCTGAGCAAGATACCCAGGCTGGTCGAGGTGTTTGCCCGCCGCTTACAGGTGCAGGAACGGCTTACCCGGCAGATCGCCGATGCCATTCAGGACGCGATCGATCCCCAGGGCGTCGGGGTCGTGATCGAGGCGCGGCACCTCTGCATGATGATGCGCGGGGTAGAGAAGCAGCACTCTTCGACCGTGACCTCTGCCATGGTGGGCGTCTTCCACCAGCAAAACACGCGGGCGGAGTTTCTCTCCCTGGTCCAGTCTCGGCCCCAGAGCAACCTCTAGAATAAAGAGTGTGAATGGGCTCCTGGTGATCGACAAACCGAGCGGGATGACATCGCACGATGTGGTGTCACGGCTGCGTCGCGCCACCGGCGAATCGATGATTGGCCACCTGGGCACCCTCGATCCGATGGCCACCGGCGTCTTGCCCATGTTGCTGGGCAAGTTTACCCGCCTGGCGCAATTCTTTGGGCCCCTGCCCAAGACCTACACCGGGACCATCCGCTTCGGCTTCGCCACCGATACCTATGACGCGGAAGGAATGCCGGTAGTCCCCGTCGCCGGCGAATTGCCCTCAAACCAGGAGCTCCACGCGGCAGCCGCCCTCTTTCGCGGCCAGGTCGAGCAGACCCCGCCCCCTTTCTCCGCCAAGAAAGTCGACGGCAAGCCTGCTTACAAAGCCGCGCGTCGCGGAGAGACCGTGGTGTTGAAGCCCGTCTCCCTGTCGATCGACGAGTTCGTTATCGGCGACCTGGAAGGCGAGTATGCCCACTTCACCATGCGTATCTCGTCCGGAGGTTACGTGCGCTCGGTCGCCCATGACCTGGGAAAGGTGTTGGGTTGCGGAGCTCATCTGGCAAGTTTGCGCCGGGTGGCCGCGGGGCCTTTCACGCTCGCCGAAGCGCTGACACTGGAGCAGGTGTGCGCCCACGCAGCTGCCGGCACCCTCGAGCGAGAACTTCCTCACCCCCGGACCCTGCTGCCGGAACTCCCCGCCACGACTGCCGACTTATGGATCGCCGGCCGCCTGAGAAACGGCAATGCGGTGAATCTTCCCGAGTTCTCCAACGCTCCGTTGGCCAAAGTCTTCGCCGGCCAGCGCGATCTCGTCGCCATTGTGCGCCGCGTCGCCGGAACCCTCTTTCAACCCATCGTGGTCCTTGGTTGATGCCGCTATTTCTTAAGCCGGGGCACGATCAGCGGGAGCAGATTTTTTGCCACCTGGGCATTGCCCTGGGCAGTCGCATGAATGCCGTCGCCCTGCATTCCCCCGGCCACACCATAGACGTCTTGCAGCAGAAACGGCAGCAAGGGCACGTGGTATTTGGCCGACAGCAGGGCATAGGTCTGATTAAACTGCCGGATGTAATCCGGCCCATAGTTAGGTGGCAGGGTGATCCCGCCCAGCACAACCTTAGCCCCGGAATCGAGCAGGGTGCTCACGATGTGATCGAGATTCTCGCGCGTGCTGGCAATCGGCAATCCACGCAGCCCATCATTGCCGCCAAACGCCACGATCACCAGCGCCGGCTTCAGACGCAGTGCGTCCTGGAGCCGATCCACGCCGTCCTTCGTGGTGTTCCCGCTAATCCCTTGATTGATGACTTGGTAGTGATAACCCTGCGCGTTCAAATCCTTTTCCAGGTAATCGGGATAACTGTCGCCGGTATCGGCGCCGTAGCCGGCGGTAAGGCTATCGCCGAAAGCGATGATCACCGGTCGCCCGTCGGGCACGGCTGCATCGGTGGCCGGGGGAGCCTCCGTCGCTTCGGAAGCGTCGGGCCGCGGAGCAGCCCGTTCAGGGGTGTTCGACCGGCAACCAGCAAACAGGGAAGCGGCAACCAGGAAGCAGGCAAGGCGCAGAGAGACTCGTCGGTACGTCACAAGCTCACTGTACAACGTTCAAACATGGGGGTCTCTCCCCGGAAGAACTGCTTTTGTTCAGCAACCGCTCTCGATGGAAGCACTGCTCTCCCCTTTGTCATCCCGAGCGAAGCCGAGGGATCTGCGGTTCTCCACCCACATCGCAAATCTCGATGGAAGCGCCGCTCTTCCCTTTGTCATCCCGAGCGAAGCCGAGGGATCTGCGGTTCTTCACCCACATCGCAAATCTCGATGGAAGCGCCGCTCTTCCCTTTGTCATCCCGAGCGAAGCCGAGGGATCTGCGGTTTTCCACCCATATCGCAAATCTCGATGGAAGCGCCGCTCTTCCCTTTGTCATCCCGAGCGAAGCCGAGGGATCTGCGGTTCTCCACCCACATCGCAAATCTCGATGGAAGCGCCGCTCTTCCCTTTGTCATCCCGAGCGAAGCCGAGGGATCTGCGGTTCTCCACCCACATCGCAAATCTCGATGGAAGCGTCGCCCTTCCCTTTGTCATCCCGAGCGAAGCCGAGGGATCTGCGGTGGTCCTTTCGGTTCTCCACAGACCTACAGGGGCGGTAAATGATCGAAGTACGTGGACTGAAAAAATCAATTCGCAACGGCAACACGACGGTCGAAATCCTCAAGCGAATCGATCTCCTGATCCCGGCCGGGCAATTCGTTGCCATCATGGGTGCATCCGGCAGCGGAAAGAGCACGCTCTTGGGGCTCCTCGCCGGTCTGGATTCCCCCACCGAGGGCCAAGTCCTGATCGACGGAGAAGAGATCAGCCATCTCTCGGAAGACAAGCTGGCCGAAGTGCGAGGCCGCAAACTGGGTTTCGTCTTCCAATCCTTTCAACTGATACCGACACTGACCGCGCTGGAAAACGTCCTCTTACCCCACGAACTCAACGGCTCCGGAAACGGCCGCTCCTCGGCCACCGATCTGCTGCGCAGTGTAGGCTTGGGGGATCGCATGCATCACTACCCCATCCAGCTATCCGGTGGCGAACAGCAACGGGTAGCTCTCGCCCGCGCTTTTGTGATGCAGCCGCCCATCATTTTCGCCGATGAGCCCACCGGCAACCTCGATTCGGAGAACGGCGCTCACGTGCTCGACCTGCTGCTCGAAAGAAACCGCACCAGCGGAGCCACCCTGGTACTAGTGACCCACGACGCGCAAGTCTCCGCTCACGCCGACCGCCGGGTGATGCTTCGCGACGGCATGATCGTGGAAGACACAATGCAAAGGCCGGCCTGATATGGAAACCAAACAAAAACCTTCGCTGACCTGGGGCTCCGCCGCGAAGATTGCCTGGCGTGAACTGCAGGCCTCGCGAACCAAGTTTCTGTTCGTAATTATTTCCGTGGCCATCGGAGTCGCCGCCCTCACCGGTGTGCGCGGCTTTAGCGATTCGTTTCAGAAGACGCTGCTCGGCGAAGCCCGCACCATCATGGCCGCCGATCTTTCTGCCCGCATGTTCCGCCAGCCCACTCCGGTCGAAGAGCAGCAACTGAATGCGATGGCCTCGCGCGGCATTCAGCGCACCCAGATTACCGACACCGTCTCCATGGTCTCCTCGCCCGGCGATCCGGTGCCCTTGTTGGTCTCTTTAAAAGCCGTGGACCCGCAACAGTATCCCTTTTACGGCACGGTTGACTTGCAGCCCGCGGGAGAGCTGCGCCAGGTGCTCACCGACTCCACAGTGGTTGTCGCCGAAGACCTGCTCATACGGCTGCACACCCAGGTAGGCGCGAACCTGAAGATCGGCGACTCCACTTTTCGCATCGCCGCGATTCTGGTCCGTGAACCTGACCGTATGAGTTCCGGCATGGGTCTTGGTCCGCGCGTGATGATGACTCAAAGCGCCATCGAAAAGAGCGGCCTGTTACAGCAGGGCAGCCGCTCCGGAGAGCGCTTTCTCTTCAAGCTCTCGCCGAACAGCGGAAGCATCGCCACGGTGCGCGGCCGCCTGGAACAAGTTCTACCCGACGCGCAAATCACCGACTTCCGCGAAAGCAACCCCGCCTTGACCGATGGATTAAAGCGTTCGACCGGACTGCTTAGCCTGATCTGCCTGGTAGCGATGGTATTGGGCGCAATAGGAGTGGCGATGGCCATGCGAGCCCATCTGCAGCAGCGGGTGGAAGTGCTGGCCATCATGAAGTCGATCGGTGCGCGATCCTCCGACATCCTGCGTATCTATCTCTTTCAGACCATCCTGCTCGGCTTGGTAGGCGGACTCATTGGCATTTCTCTAGGGCTTGGAGTGGAATGGATCTTTCCCGCCTTGCTCGGAAAGTTCCTGCCCATCCATCTGGATCTCCGTCTCCCCTGGCATTCGGCGCTCGCCGGACTTGGTACCGGCATTCTGACCACCGTCCTCTTCTGCTTACCGCCGCTGTTACAGATCCGTGCCGTCCGGCCCAACCTGGTGCTGCGCAGGATGGTGGAAGAGCAAGATACAAGGCAGAGCTGGTGGGTTCGCCTGCGTGCGGGCAAGGCGCAGTGGATCATTGCCATCGTCATCCTATTGGGGTTGGGTGCGATCGCCGCCGCGCTCTCCGATTCAGCCGTCGTCGGCCGCTGGTTTGCGGGAGCGTTGTGTGGGCTGCTGTTGGTCATCCTCGGCATGTCGGCGCTCACATTGCGCGTGCTGCGTGCGTTTTTGTCGCGCACCCGGATGCATCTGCAATCCGCCGTTCGTCATGGCCTGGCGAATCTCTATCGGCCAGGGAATCAATCAGCCGCCGTGCTGGCTGCTCTGGGTACGGGCGTGATGCTGATCCTGACTGTCTTTCTCATGCAGCACGGCGTGATCAGCGAAATGAGGCTGACCTCAGGCCGCGACCTCCCAAACATTTTCCTGGTCGATATCAGCAGCAAGGAACTGGACGGCGTGAAGCACCTTTTAGCGCAACAGCCTGAGGTGAGCGGCGACGTGGAGACCGTGCCTTCGGTAGCCGGAAGGATCATCTCGGTCGATGGCACGGCAGCCGATGGGCTCAAGCTAAAAAATTATCCCAAACGCTTGTTGCAGACCGTCTCCCTGACCTGGTCGCAATCGCTGCCCGAAGGCTCTTCGATGGTGCAGGGAACCTGGTGGGACAGGGACGACGCCCAATCGTTGGTAGTGACCGAACACATAGCGCAGCGGCTGGAATTGCATCTCGGTTCTCATGTCGTGTTCACCTCGAATGGAAGAACCATTCAGGCCAACGTCATCGCGATCATTCGTCACAATGGACAGCACGTATACTCGCGCAGCGAATTCATCCTCACACCGCGTGCGCTGGCTGGGCTGCCGGTCGTCTGGTACGGCGCGGTCCATGTCGATCCCAGGCAGGTGGGTGTGCTGCAGCGGGCGCTCTTTAATGCTTATCCCACCGTAACGGTAATCAACATTGCCGACGTGATCGAGACCATCCAGGGAGTGGTGCAGCAGATCACGATCGTGGTCCGCTTTCTGGCAGGGTTTTCTATTCTTGCCGGCGCGGTAATCCTGGCATCGAGCATTGCCAGCACCCAATTTCGAAGAGTTCGTGAGGTGGTGGTGCTCAAGACCCTGGGAGCGAAGCGAAACCACATCGCCGCCGTCTTCAGCGTAGAGTTCATCGTGTTAGGGCTGTTAGCCGGGTTGGTAGGAGTGATCTTCGCCAACCTGCTCTCCCGTGTGCTGCTGCACAGGCTGGACGTAGTCTTCCACATAGAGTGGCTGGCAACATTAGTCGCGCTGCTGGGAACGGTTGTGCTGGCGACCGCGACCGGCTGGGTAGCCAGCTTCCGCATGCTGGGCCAGAAGCCCTTGCAGGTCCTCAGGGAAGAGTAGATGCATCCGCAACGCCCCCTCGTTAGTGAACGCAAACAAACTCGTCTGCTCGTGCCGCGATCGTAGAAATTGACAGCAGGTTCGATCCTTGAAGGGTACGGACTGCCTCGCCGCAGCGGACATTAGCCCGTACAAACAAACCCCGTAAATGGTGGCTTTAGCCACTGAGGGGCCTCAGGTCCGTTCACCAACGGACCTCCACTGAAAGCGTTACGCCTCTTTTCATTCCGACCGAAGCGTACCCGGATTTCCTGCCACGCTGCACTGGACAAGGCAGCGTGTGCGCCCTTCCGTAAAGCAGGGCGCATGAAGTGCACCAACGCAACCAAGGTCTACAGGATATCCGGGGGGGGGGGAGCGTAGTGGAGGGATCTGCAGTTCAGCGGACCCGTCCTGGAAATGTTTGTCGCCCCGGGAAAGCGCCGTCCTCTCCTTGCGAGTGAGCGCAAGTTAAAAGGGGTCCACTTCAGCCTCCTCGCAGGGGAATGGACGAAAAATAGGCTGCGAACGTTACGGCTCGCAGCCTTGGAGAATGTGCGAAGTTATGGTTCAGTACGCTACGGGTCTCCCTTTGGTTCCCGCCGGGCGCAGACGAGCTGTGGATAGTTTCGCTGGTTGTTCTTCCTGGACGGTCGTCAGCGCTTGGTAGAGCTTTCTTGCAGCGCGATGGCCTCAAAGCGGCAAGCTTTCTCTGCCACGGCAACGCTTATGAAGTAATTGGGATTATCGGGGACGCCCTTCATTTCCCACGGATCTGTACGGGGGGCGGCTAGCGATAGCTGTCCCTTTTTTAGTTCCGCTCGAATCCCGGCATAGTGCCGCGAGGTCTCCTCCTCTATCACGAGGACGCGTGTTGCCGCGATCAGCTCTCGCAACCACTTCTCGTACTCACCGCGCCGTCGCGATTGCCCGATACCGAAACGATATTCTCCAAGCACAATTACGGGCAGTTCCATGCTCGCGGCCTGGCGATATAGGCGAACCACCGCCGGCTCATCATCCGCGACCGCGGAGAGCGCGTTGGTGTCAAGGATCACTCCCAATCCTCGGGCTCAATCTTCTCGAACTCACTCTTTATCGTCCGATTGATACCCACCGTTTCTTTGTGGAGATGTTTGAGACCTCCAGCAAGCTTGACCCAGGGCTTTTCTTCCCTCCTCAAGCCAGCCTCGAGTTTCTCCTCGACGGCTTCGGTCACAAAGGCGCGCAGTGGGATGCCACGCTGGGCGGCCACCGATTTGGCGCGGCGAAAAATAGGATCGGGAATCTCGAGAGTGGTCTTCTCTCCACCAGAGTCCCATATTTATGGGAGGTAATCAATCCGTGCTCCGCGGCGCCGCGTTATCGCGATTAACCAGTCCCGGAAGGGACGGAAGAATCCAGAGCCCGGCACGGGAGTGCCGGGAAAGAAAACCAAACGAAATCGAGTCCCCTTTAGGGGACGCCACAACCACCGGCCACCATCAGGTGCTCAGTGCTCGAAGTGCAGATGTACGTGACAATGGCCGTCTGCGCAGCGGATACTCACTCGGTCCGCGAGCTGACATACCAGGTACAACGCGATAATTCCTGCTGCTGATCCGGGGCTACTCCCAAACGCTTCCATCGATGGTGGCGCATCGGGCAGCTCGATCGGCTTACCCTCATAGTGGATGTCCACCTCCAGGTTGAACTCGTCAAAACAAAGCTCTAAGCGAACGGGAGTTGCCACGTGCCGGTCCTCGAGGGCAATCATCAACTCGTGAATGGCGTCGGTCGCGTGCATCACTACTTCTGTTCGCATACCCCACGCCCCGCCTTGTTGCAGTAGCAGTTGCGAAATCTCATAGAGGTTGCCTCGGCCATCGGGAATCAATTCAGCCCTTCTATATTTGGCCACGCCGATGCGGAACAAGAGATTCAATCCAACCACCAGAACCGTAGTCAGCGACAATGCAGACGAGAACACCGGGGCGAGGGCATTCGGCACGTGGCTAAAGAGTCCCGGCACCATCTCCACACTCAACCCAAAAATCAACGCAATGCCCACCGAAAAGGTACGGCGTATGTCCAGCAAGCGCGAAGTGATGACCTGGAGACCGCCCACAATCATGAAGCACGCAACATATACCAGCACCGCGCCCATCACCGGAGCCGGCATGATCGAGAAAGTTGCGGCTAGCCTGGGGCAAAATGCGAGCGCAATGACGAATAATCCGGTTGGTAACGCGATGACCCGGCTGGTTGCTCCGGTTGCCATTGTCAGCCCTACGTTGCTGGAAAACGTGGACTGCCCAACCCCTCCGCCCAAACCGGAGAGGGTGGTGCAAATTGCGCCGGCCAGAATGCCGCCGGAGACGGACTTCATGTCGGTGCGCTTCCAATTCGCGTCATTGGTCTTCTGGCAGAGCGTGAGGTCGCCTGTACTCTTCAGCGTTGAACAAAGGCCGGCAATGAGAAATGGGAGCAAGAGGGAAAAGCTGAAGGCAAACCCGCCCCCGTCCACCCGCGCAGGCAGCGAGAGCAGGGGCGCGGCGAACGCAATGCGTGCCTCGTTGGACGATAGAGCCCCTAAAGCTGCCGACGCCGCATAGCCGGTCGCCAGACCCAGCAGTATTGGATACAAACGTAGCCTGCCTTTGCCCCAGACGGTAGGTCCGATCATGGCGGCGAGCGTAAGACAGGCGATGACAGTCGCGCGTTTGTCTATCTGCCCACCCGCATATCCCAGGAACCGTGGACAGCCCAGCCCGACGAGTTCGATGCCGACCATCGAGACGACCAAACCGGTTACCTCGGGAGGAAACAGGACACGCAAGTACTGCAACAGGCGAGACAGCACCCCCTCGAAGAGTCCCGCGGCAATGGTCAGCCCAAATATCAGTGGAAGCCCACCGGTCTTGCCGGCCAGGATGGAGGCGCCCAAATACGCAGGACCGCACGAGAACGGGCACAGATACCCGGAGCCAATTTTGCTATTTGCCCGCGCCTGCAAAATGGTTGCTATCCCGGAAGCGATCATGGATATCCGAATAATGCTTTGCGCCTGTGCGGGGGTGCCTCCTATTCCGGCGACCAGAACGACCACAAAGATCCAGCCTACCGACATTACGAACACGTGCTGCAAGCCAAGCACGAGCGCATCGCCGATTGGAGGAAGTTCCTCGATGGAGTAAATCAGTTGTGGCGGCCGCTTGGGAGTTTCTGGCGAATCAGTTTCTGGCTTGTTAGCGCCCAAGAAAATATTCAGCAGGCGCGAACGTGTTGACGAGCGACCACGTCTGGCTTCCGCTTCGGCTTGACCCACTTTGGACATGTAAGTTCATCTCGCTCGGTGCAGCGATATTCTAACCTCTCACCTTGGACGATGGACGAGGAGGGAAATTAGTCGTCGAAATTAGTCGTCCATTGAGACGCACGGAACGGAAAAGCGAACCACTCAGCGGAGTGAGTTTCAACGCATACCTGCAGATCAGGAGATTAATTGTCTGAGTCGCTCCGCTGTCACGACAGGGGAGGGAACCAAAAACGAAGCGGTATCTGAAGCTGAATGAATTTGGATCCGTGGCTGTGGATGAGGTATGAGGATTCGAAATAGAGGATTTTGACGTGTTGGAGTGTCGGTCAATTTGACTTGAAGATCTGCTAGAGGAGCTAAACGCAACGGAGCAAGATTGCTACGATTGAATTTATGCGGCAGAAAAAGCAAGCCCGATCTCCCGATGTATAGGACCCCGCCAATTCCAAGAGCACCCTTCATCCAAGTGCAGGGTAACCGATACGTAAAACTGTCGTTTGCTGATTGGATCTCCTTCAGAGCCTCATCGCCTTCAAACAATTGATCGATCATTCTGTCCGCCCGTCGCCTGAGATTGGGGGGAAAGAGCCATCCAAAAAGTAAACCACCAAGCAGCCCAGCTACCAGACTTTGTACAAGCGTCGGACGATGGGACATGCCTGGAATGTCGCCCATCAATAAATAAACAGAGAGCGCCATGAAAGTCCCAAAAAATACCCCTATCACTCTTGGGAGGCGTTTCCAATAGCCAGTTTCATCTCAGTCGTAGGCTTCGCGCGGCAGCAGATCGTGCATTTGCCTTCCTATCGTCAATTTCTGTTCTCATCGGGCCAGAATAATCCGTGCCCCTAGCAGCACCACGGCTCCGCAATTCTGTGAGGAACTCGATACCGCGGAATCGGCGAAGGAAACATCGCCTGACTGGAGGGACAATCGGATTTTGTCACGCAGAGTATGAGCATCTCAATGGGGCGCCTACACTCGTCGCACGGGGCCCGGGTACTGGGCCACTAACGGATCCCCGGTTAGCAAAGTAACACCTTCTACCATCGCCTGTGCGATGAGAATCCGATCAAACGGATCCTTGTGCAGGGGAGGAAGTCCATGAAGTGCGATCGTGTGATCGCCGCCAATAGGCAACTCGGTATAGCCGTTCTCCAGCAAGCCACGCCGCAACAAGCGAGGTTCCACTTGGAAATCTTCGCGGCCAAGCCCTCTTTTGATTGCAATCTCCGGCTGGCTGCGCTGAAAATGAGTTCATTACTGCTGTCATTCATCAACTTGTGGGCGGATCGAGAGAGCCGGCTGGGTTGCCCCGCGGTCTACAGAAGCAGATAGCTATCGAGCAGCAGCTTCATCCTTCACCATCGAAGAGTGCTCGGATCTCCCGGCTGCCCATGGTGTCGAAATCGTCGGGAACAGTGATCTGCCCCGCCATAAATCCGAGTCGCCGCATTTGCCCAGAGGTGGAAGCATCGAGGGCGCAGACCTTCACCAAGGGCTTGCCTGCCTTGGCGATGATGAACGGCTCTCCCTTGGCAGCCTGGTCGACCAGTTTGGAAAGCTGTGTCCTCGCTTCGTGGATATTCACGATACGGATCGTCTTTTTCATGGACTGGTCTACTTGCCTAGTCTAACGTGCGCCGTCAACCGGATCTGCCGGCATCTATCGTGGAGAACTACCGGCCAGCACGTGGCATGCGAGCACATCCACGTTGCTCGAAGAACCGGCCATGGTGTTCAGTCGCAGCAGGAGCTGAAAATGCCGGACAGGATTGACGGCAGAAATGCCGCAATGTCGCAAAGCAGCCGACAGTCTTGGCACATTCGTGATCAACTCACCCGCTGCTTGGGTGCCTTCTCCATTGGCGCCCGCAAGAATGAGGACCTGACCATCCCTGCCCGGATTTTGAACAAAGCTGATCGTCGCAAAAGACTGACCCGTGCCCCATCCCTTCGCGGAAGGCACGTAGGAAGAAGCCTCCCCTGCGCGTGGATGCACGTTCCGAATGATTTCCTGATGAGTGGCATCATCGAAATCAAACCTGAAGTCCAACTGATCGTTAAAGAGGATGGTCCACAGATTCGAACGCGGACTCCCCAGGAAAATGAAATTGTCGTCGGCAGAGAGATCGGAAAGCCGGACGTCTCGAGCCACTTGCACGTTAATCTTTTTTGCAGCCCTCTGTGCCAGCCCGGCGATGTCGGCTATGACCCTCGCGTCCACCGCCGCTGCCTTGTCTCCACGAAGGATGAATTTACAAAACGTAATCACCTCGGGCGAAAGGGAATTCACATTGGGTATGTACCGTTGATTCGCATAGTCTGAGAGGGACACGGGTGCGTGCGCCACTTCCTGGATGTCCACGATGTTCGGGTCGCTGGTGATCAGCCGGGTGGAGCGCTGAGACTGAAAAAATGCCGACCACGGAAGGATGGAAACGGGCGCGTCCGCAGGTCGGGAAAAATGGTTCCAGACGATTCCCCACATGGCCGCGTTCCCTACGAGCAGCAGGGCAGCGAAAACCAGCCACTTGTTTCTCCCATGGCCCGGAGGTGCTTCGACGGGTGGAACGATCAGCGGTGCCGGAACCGGCTCTGCCGTGGTAAGCGCAACCTCGGTGGCCGGCTCCGGATTGGGAAGGCTCGCCGCCTTCTGCGGCTCCCGAGTGATTTCTGGGATGTACGACCCCAGGGGAAGGCTGATTCGAAACTCGGAAGTGATCCCGTATTTTCCGTAATGCTGCAGCAACCGCCTGCGGACATCACTCGCGGTCACGCGCACAATCGCGTCCTCACCGGTGTCGTAGGAGGGGGATCGTCCAAACAGCTTTACGCCGATAACCCGTTCTTTCAACGCAGAGTAACGGCCGGCCAGGGACTCTTCCACTATGTATGAGAGAAACTGACCGCTGCGCAGGCTGCCCTTGAACGCCTCCCCCTCGATAACTTCCTTGAGGTGCTGTTGCAGCCGGGCGAAATCGTTTTCGGTCTCGACAATTTTGGCTAGCCGATCGCCGTTTTGGGCAGTTGATTGCATAGGGGAATTCGGCGTTCGCGATTATAGCATTCAGTCGACGAGCAAGGCGTCCAGCGACATCTGTGGGTAGTCTGATACGCGCATTGCCTAACGCGCAACGAATTCTTAGCCCGTAAGGTACACTTTTTCGAGACAGGTAGCCACTGTTAGATTGCCGCGTAAGTTGCAAGTCGCTTGTTTGCATGCGGATACAGCGGGGGTTAAGAGGCGACCCTAACGTTGCCAAAGGCTTCTTTTGCGGCCTATGGTTGTGTCCGATTGAAAACTCAAAACAAAAATGCGTTCTGTTCACGGCCCTGAGATTCAAAGTCCCGGGCCAGTTCGAATTTTCGGAGGTCAGTCATGTACAAGAACTACTTACTCGCGGGCGCACTCCTGTGCTTTTCCTTACTTGCTGCCATCGGAAATGCGCAAATTCGATCGGGAACCATTACCGGGTCCGCCCAGGATTCAAGCGGAGCCGCAATCGTCGATGCGGACGTCACGGTCACCAATTCTGCCACCAACGTTTCGTACACAACCAAGACCAACGGGGCGGGTCTCTTCACCGTTCCCTACCTGGAAGACGGAACCTATTCCGTCGCAGTGACCAAGGCCGGCTTTGAGACCTTTGCCGAGGACGGCGTCCATTTGGATCCTGCGGCGACGGCCAGGGTAGCCGCCACCCTAAGAGTTGGATCGGCTTCGGCCAAGGTCGAGGTGACGGCGTCGGCAGGCGCAACTGCAAACCGATAGCAGCACCGTTTCCGCCGGGGTCAGTGCGCAAGTCATCGACGTGATCCCGAATATCACAGAGAACCCGTTCTACTACACCACCCTGCAAAACGGCGTGCAGCCTCGGAACGAGACCGCAAGCAGTCAAACCCTCAACTCGTTTGGCATCGGTGTCGCCGGCCGGTCGGAGTTTTCCGCAATCGGCGTCAACGGCGGCCGCGCCTATGAAAACGACATTCAGTTGGACGGACTCGCCGTGATGGGCGACGGGTTCAACGAAGCATCGATCATCCCCAACGAAGAGGGAATCCAGGAAGTGAGGGTGATCAACAACAACTTTACCGCGGACTACGGTCATGGCCAGAGTGTGATGTCCGTCACCTCAAAGTCCGGGACCAACCAGTTCCACGGCCAGGCCTCCTACCTCATACGAAATGAGGCCCTGAATGCAAATACCTGGGGGAACAACCAGCAGGGGATTCGCCGGCCGGCCTTCAAGGTAAATGATTTCGGCGGCGCCCTGGGCGGCCCGATTCTCAAAGACAAGTTGTTCTTTTTCTCCAGCTATCACTATTTAAGGTTCAATCAAGGGCAAACCTACCTGGAAACCGTGCCCACCGCCCTGGAGCGTGTGGGGAATTTCAGCCAGACATTCCAGCAGAACTCAAATGGAGTGGCCTCTCCGGCTCAGCTGTTCAACCCGTTCAGTGTTACCCAGTTGGGCAGCAACCTCTATCAGCGGGCGCCATTTCCCAACGCCATCATTCCCAATCCGGACCCGGCCGCTCTCTACATCTACGGGTTCTATCCCGCGCCCAACCGGACACCGGACGACGTGTACAACACCAACAACTTCACCTCAACCGTGGTCAACACCGTTCGCCGGCAGACGCTGAACAACCGCGTCGATTACAAACTCGGCCGGCACTCCATCTACGGAAATGGAGGATTCGACTTCGGCACGATCCTGCAACCTTATTATTGGGGCAAATATGCGACCAAGGGGTTCAATGATGCGCCAACGACCACGAAAGACACTAACCCGTACGCCCAGGTCGGGGACACGATCATCATCAATCCCACCTTGTTCGTGGATGTGCGCTATGGCGCAACGCGAACCCATGCTATTGCGATAGCGGGAAACCATTCGGGTTTTACTCAGTACGACCAATTCGGCATTCCTTCAGCCACGCAGGCGATCTTCGCTCTTCCCGGCGCTTCTCCGGTGGTGAACCCCAAAATTGGCTCAGGCTCGGGGGGCGGCAGCAACTGGTCCGCTCTCTCTGGCGGCCAATTTGCAAACAAAACAGAGAGCCAGATTAGCCAGGCCGTCAACGGCAGCGTCACCAAGGTGCACGGCAACTGGACGTTCAAGGCAGGATCGGAATTTCGAGTGATCACGGCAAACTATACCGACTTCGAAGAGGCATCGACCAATATCGGAGGATGCTGCGCGAACGATCCGGGGGGAACTACACCTTCGAATTCAACACCGCGAACTGGCGGCTCAGCACCGGGCAATACGTCTCCGTTGTTGAGCGGTATCAATGGCGCAACCATGTTGGTGGGAGAAGGCGTATGGTTCGTCAGGCCGGGCGCCAACCTCAAGCCGGCCTACGCGGCAAAGTATTTCGCAGTTTATTCGCAGAATGACTGGCGCGCCACCGCCAAGCTAACGGTCAATCTCGGCTTGCGTTGGGATCTCCAACCTGGCCCGACCGAACGCTTCAACCGGCTGGCCGGCTACGACTTCACCAAGACAAACTCCTTTGGAACCCCGGGACGCATCGACTTTCCCGGATCGCAGGGCTACAGCCGCAATCTCTGGGACACGGAATATCAGGATTTCCAGCCGCGCGTCGGCGCCGCGTACCAATTCAATTCCGGGCTGGTCGTGCACGGTGGTTTCGGTATCACTTATCTGCCCAGCAATACCGGATATTTCTCCAGCCCGAACGATTACGGTGAGTCGACATTTGCTCCCGGCAACCTTGCGTTACCGTACGGCACTGCTCCCAACGGAGTACCGACCTCACGCTTTACCGATGCAGCGCCTCTCGTCGCCGCGACCGGCAACAATCCGGCTGCGCCGCAAACCTATGGAGTGGGTGAGGCATACTTTAACCGCCACCTCAAAAATCAAATCGCCAAACAGGGCAACGTGTTCCTGGAGCAATCCTTTGGCCCCAAGGGCCAGTGGCTATTCGCGCTTGGGATGGAGCGGGGCCTTCTCGAATCATTTGACCACACGAAACCTTCCTTTTGAAGATCTTCAGAATGTGCCCGCGAGCACACTGGCAGCCTGGAGAACGCAATACATTAACAGCAATGGCGCTACCAATCCGTCAAAGGTTCTCGTCCCCAATCCATACCAGCCAGCTACGGGCGCACTTCTGCCGTTTCAGGGGAGTCTGGCGGGCAGCACGATACAGCAATTCATTACCGTTGCTTCCTTATCCTCTTCTTTATGGCGGGCGGTCTGAACGGATCCACGGGATACGCCAGCTATAACTCTTTCCAAACGCGTTTGCGCCACGCCTTTTCCTCTGGACTTTTTCTGGACGTCAACTACACCTGGGGTAAAGAACTCGACTTCACCACCACAGGCATCGAGGATGGACAGGGTGTCAACTATGGAGGAACGACTCGGCACTCCAGACCTGATCAATAACAGTTTGAACAGAAACTATGGACTGGCCGACATGCCTCACCGGGTGGTCGCAACATTGACCTACGCCTCCCCCTTTGGCGCAAATGGGCCCTTTGCCCTGAGCAACAAGATCGGACGGGCTGTCCTCGGCGACTGGACCACGGGCTCAGTGATCGTTGCCCAGAGCGGGTTACCGTTTACTATCTCGATGAGCAACGCACGGAACCATCACTTCCCGCATAGACAGAGTTCCAGGCCAGTCCATGCAAGTGCCACAGGCCCTCCAGCACTGGTATAACGGAAGCACGACGGTTACCTTGCCCTGCGGAAAGACCGTCACTCCACAAAAGAACAGCTTTCCTCAAATACAACGCCTGCGCTTTCACCGGGGAGACGTTGACGACTCCGAACGGAAGCATCGTTCCCAATCAATACTGGAATGGAGACGCTGCGCAGACCAGCGGATATCTTCGCGGACCCAGCCGCTTCAACGTCGACTTCACTCTGAGGAGAACTTTTCCCGTCACCGAGCGATTCAAGCTGGAGGTTGCCGCGAGAGGCCTCGAATCTGCTGAACCACACCGAGTTCAACGGTGCCAATAACACCGGCTTCGTCGGCAGTCTCGGCAGTCCTAACCTGGTAAATAATGCCGGCGCAGGATTGATTCCCGGGCTGGGTACCAGCAGCACCTTTGGCACCATGGGGGTGGGCACTTTTGATCCGCGGCAAATCACGATGCATGCACGGGTTGTCTTTTGAGTGGAAGTAACCGGAGATCCTTCCACTATGCTCCTGGGCGAGCGTAGTGGAGGGATTCTTCTTCTGTCTCGTGTACGGTGTTCGTTTGTAAGGGACTCTGGGACAATGGATGAAGTATAAGAAACGGCTCGGCGTTATCGTTTTCTGCTTTCTGTTTTTTCTGGCTGAGCGAATGCTCAAACGGACTGGCCGATCTTCGGCCACGATCCCGGGGGCATGCGCTATTCTCCTTTGAAGCAAATCAACACGACCAACGTAGACCAGCTTCGGCTGGCGTGGCAATTCGATACTGCGGAGGCGGATGCGCCGCCTGCGACAGCTCCGATTCATCCAACGCACTGCCGAAGTCCTCGCGGTGCGCCGCAACCAGGCTCGACGTTCGCTCAACCGCGGTTGGCTGAATCGATCCCTCTCGTGGTGGGCGACGTTCTCTATACGTCTACTGGATACAACCGGGTCGTGGCTCTCGACGCGGAGACGGGGCATAAAATCTGGGAGTACGAGAGCAAGCACACACCGGCCTTGCGCGGCGTCTCCTACTGGCCGGGAGCAAGAGGATATCGCGCCGGCGATTGTCTTTGGAACTCTCGATGGCTGGCTGATTTCCCTGAACGCAAAGACGGGCAAGCCGAACCCGGCCTTCGGGGCCGAGGGCCTGGTCAATCTTAAAATTGGCGTCACCGAAAAGTTTCCCAAAGCGCAAGATATGCCATTACTTCTCCGCCAAGTTTCTACAAGAATCTGGTGATCACAGGCTCAAGCCCAGGAGAACAACCCACTTTTGGAGCAACCGGCGATATCCGCGCGTGGGATATGCGTACCGGCAAACTCGTTTGGACATTTCACACACTTACCGCGGCCCGGCGAACCCAATCATGAGGTGTGGCAGGACGGGCAGTGGGAGAGCCGCGCCGGGCGTAAATTCGTGGAGCTTCATTACTGTCGACGTAAAACGAGGCATGGCATTCGTTCCCATCGGAACGCCGAATACAGACTTTTATGGCGGCGACCGGAAAGGCTCCAACCTTTACGGATCGACTCTCGTGGCCTTGGATGCTGCAACAGGTAAGTTGAAATGGTATTTTCAAACCACGCATCACGACAATTGGGATTACGATCTCGCCTCCGCGCCGATCCTGATCACAACTAATCAGAACGGCAAGAAGATCCCAGCCGTAGCGCAGGTCACCAAGCAAGGATATCTATTTCATCTTCGATCGCTTGACCGGCAAGCCGATCTTCGATGTGAACGAGGTTCCGGTCGCGAATGACAATGCGGCTCCGGGCGATGAGAACTGGCCCACCCAACCGATTCCGGTAAAACCACCGCCCTCGGCACGTAATACCTTTACGCCGGATGAGATCGCAACCGTCACTCCCGAGCACGAGAAATATTGCCGCGATCTTCTCGCCATGGAAGGTGGAGCGCTGACGGGCGGCCCGTTCGCGCAATATGGTCCCAAGCTGCGCGTTATCTTTCCCGGTTGGACCGGGGGAACGAACTGGGGCGGCGGATCCTTCGATCCCAAGCTTGGGATACGTGTTCGTCGATATCAAGAACCTGGCGAATTTCAACAAATTGGTTCTGCGCGCCGATGGCAAAGGCTATCGACGCGTGGGCCCAGACAATGCACCGCCGAACATGGGCGACTACTTCTGGGACGGCGCGAAACAGCTGGCCGTGCCAGAAACCGCCCTGGGGCGAACTCGTCGCAGTGAATGTGAATTCAGGAGAAATCGCCTGGCGCGTTCCGCTCGGCTCATTCGAGGAGTTGGATAAGCTCGGCGTGCCGAAGACAGGAACACCCACGACCAACGGTGGATCGATCGCGACCGCCGGCGGCCTGGTTTTCATCGGCGCCACGCGTCGACGGCAAATTTCGGGCGTTCGATTCGCGAACCGGGAAGGGAACTGTGGGTGACCAATTTGGGCGTAGATGTGAACTCGATACCCATCACCTGGAAGAGCAAGAACGGCAAGCAGTACGTCGCCGTGTTCGCCTCCGGGGGCGCTCACGGCGATGCGCACTTCTGGCCGCTGCTCGTCTATTCACTGCCTTAAGGAGCGACGGCATGTCGCGAGATAATCCTCCGAAGAAGCGACGAGAACTCGCTTAGGTACGGCTTGGCTACATCGCAGTCAAGATACGCTTCAGCCACTGAGGCTCCTGCAGCGAAAGATGCCCAGGCTAAAGCGTCCAGGGTAGTCAATGATGGCTAAACGTAAACGTAGCAGTTGCGTGGTTGCTGACGCAGATTGGTCTTGATTCGGCGGCGACGCCCACTGTTCGCTTCGGGTCCTTCCTTTCGTCCCGATACAAGGTGGACGGGACAAGTCTGAAGGGTTGGCACACCTATGGACAGGCGGATTGGCGCACCGAGAAGGGCGAAATCGTCGGAATGCCCAAGGCAGTGGAGCCGGTGGCTGGCTGGTGCTCGACCATGCGTACCAGGACAGCGCGCTGTACGCTGAGTACCGCTGCACCAGCGGTTGCGTCACTGGTGTGCTCTTCCGTGCAGAAAAAACCCCAGACGGAGGTTTAAAGGGAACCTATGTAGAGCTCAGCGATCCGGATCTTCCCGCGTATGACGTAACCATCGACGCCCAAGGGAAAATTCTCGAGCGAAACAAGCTTCGCCGCGGCGGCGGACTGGTGCGTGTTGCCCCTCCGCCCTCCCCCAATCCACAAGCGCAGGGCGGCGGTGGATTTCGCAGCGGCAGGGCCTACGGTACCGTTGCCCTTTCAGCCCGACGACACTAAGTTGCGTCCCAATGACTGGAATCAGGTCGAGGTCTTCTTCGACGCAAACATCATCCGCACATTTCTCAACAACGGCCATGAGATCGGAGCGGTGAGTGAGGAAGGTTACGGTCCGATTGCACTCTACGCCGGAGGAAGCGGCGAGGTACGTTTCAAGTCCGTGGCCCTGGCCGACATCGGCTTAAAGGTTCGCCAACCGGAAGAAGTCTCGAAGGACTTTCGCAAGCAGCGACTCAGCGACTTCTACTATTCCTGGGGTTCGGCAGCGGCAGACTTTAACCATGACGGCATTCTGGACGTGGTCTCCGGCCCATACATTTACTACGGACCCGACTATCTGAAGTCGAGAGAGATCTACCTTGCCCAGAGTTCAAGCCCAACCACGGAGTTTGCCACCGATTCCACGATGGAGTTTGCCGCCGACTTTACCGGAGACGGCTGGCCCGACGTAATCACGGTCATGTTCGGAGGTGGCCCGGGTGTTCAACTGTACGTCAATCCAAAAGGAGAGGGAAGGCGCTGGGACAAATACACGGTGGTCAAAGCGTCCAGAGCGAAATCGCTGTCCTGCGCGATGTCGATGGTGATGGAAAGCCCGAGCTCGTCTATTCCGGCGAAGGATACGTTCGCTACGCCAAGCCCGACCCTGCCAATCCCACCGGACCCTGGATCATTCACAACGTCTCGGAAAAAGGTTACGGAGCCGGCCACGGGATCGGGGTTGGCGATATCAACGGCGATGGGCGAATGGACATCGTTGATCCATACGGATGGTGGGAGCAACCTCCGCCGGGCAGCAATCAGGAAAGCCTGGACCTATCATCCTGAGGCTTTCGCTCGCTACGGCCGCGGCATGATGGGGGGCAGCGTAATGGCCGTGTATGACGTGAACGGCGACGGCCTCAATGACGTGGTCACCTCGCTCAACGCTCATGGGTGGGGACTGGCATGGTTCGAGCAGAAGAGAGATGCGCAGGGAAAGATTTCCTTCGTCGAGCACATGGTGATGGATGATTTCTCCACCAAAAACGCAGGCGGAGTCACCTTCTCTGAGTTGCACGGATCCACCTTCGCCGACGTCGATGGAGACGGCATTCCGGACTTCATCGTCGGCAAGAGGTATTTCTCCCATCTGGACACCAACATCGATCCCGATCCCCGCGGTTCCCCAGTGCTCTATTGGTACAAGACAGTACGTGATCCCAAGGCGCCGGGAGGAGCGCGGTTGGTCCCGCACCTCATCGACAACCATAGCGGCGTGGGTTCCGATGTACTGGCAGTCGATTTAAACAACGATGGTGCGATGGATATCGTGACCGCGACCCGGTTCGGCACCTTTATCTATTGGGGCGAGCCGGCAAGCAAAAAGCAGCCCGAGCGGGCAGCGATAGTCGTGGCTACTTGGATGTCCCCAGATGAGCGTCAAAGAACTGGGCGATCATCTCATCGGCTTCTCTGGATTCGGGTAGATTGGCCTCATACCAGAAGCCGTGGTTGAGGGCCTCGAAGACGGCCAGACGCGCATCGACTCCTGCGCGCAGGAATGCGCGGTGCAGGATAGCGGTACCGCTCAGCATCATATCGCGGGTGCTGGTGAGAAACAGTGTCGGCGGCATGCCATGCAGGTCAGAGTAGAGAGGGGACAGCACGGGATCTTTGGGATTGGCAGAGCCCACATAGTCTGCTAGCCACTGCACGCCATCTGTCAGGCGGACTCAGATGCCCGGCAAGGCCCGTGACCGAATAGATCGCTTGCGTGTCACCCAACATGCTGAAGTCACCGGTGCCGGTAAAGATGCCTAAAGCGGCAGGCAGCGGAAGGCCGAGTTGCTTGATCTTGACTGCAACCTCTGCCGTGAGGATGCCGCCGGCAGACGCGCCATAGATGGCGATATGTTGCGGGTGATAAATCTTGAGTAACTCCTTATAGACGGCAACCGAGTCGTCGACCGCAGCAGGAAACGGATGTTCGGGGGCCAGGCGATAAAGAACCGCGACCACTTTGGTCTGTGTCAGGTTGGCAATAGGGATCGACTCGGTGAGGGAACCAGAGTCCGTCGTGAAGCCTCCGCCGTGAAGGTTGATAAGTACCCGATCCATCTTGTCGGCAGGGATCGGATCGATTGGCGTCACGATGCGAACAGTTATTCCAGCGATTGTGGAGGAAGCGATGTTCACCGGATAGAGCGCGCGGTTCTGCTCCGAATCGTGGAGCTGCATTGCGTCCGTCCGTGCACGCTTTTCGGCCAGGGTCTGGTTAGCTGCGGAGTCTGGTAGGGGGCGGGCGAGGTATTCCCGTGCTTGCGGGCTGATGGTTTTGGGTAGCGGGATGACGCGGGAGATATGCGCGGTCCCCTGTCCGTCGATATAGCTGGAATCGTTCTGCGGCAGGGAAGGGGTTACTCGCCCATTCGAACAAGCGGTGAGAGCAGCAACGCCGAGAGTAAGGACGCAAAACCTAACTGACATGGATACGGCTCCAGGAAGTTCCACTTAGCTAAGCTACCTTGCTCTCGTGTGCTGTGCAATTGTAAGTGCTGAAGACCTGTCCAGGATTAAGCGCTGCCAGCTTTTGCTCTCAGGGCAAGACTCTAATCGTCCCACCCCCGGCCAAAATGACTAGGGCTTCAGCCCCTGCCACCGTGAGAACCGAAAAAGAAGCCGCGGATTTCCCCCCCCCAGCTCTAGAGTGCGGCAACAGAGGAAGAGGGCAGGTACCATACGGCTACGATTCACGGAACTCGCCAACTCAGCCTTACGGACGCAGGTTGATGGCCGGTGAAGCGATCTTAAAACGGGTTCCATCTCGCTGAGGCTCAATGAATTAGCGCCGGCACGAACAGGTCTGGGCGAAGCCCGCCGGGTACGGGGCCAGAAGGGGGGTATGATACGTTCAGATTCGTGGTGACAGGGGGGCTTTGAGCCGTCTAGTATGGCAGGCGAAATTTGAAAGTACCAAAATGCACGCCACTGTACACGCTGAAATTCCCTGGACGCCGGTAACCGAAGAAGAGCGTGCCGCGGTCCTGAGCCAGATGGACCGGCTGCTCAACAGCCGCCATTTTCGCAATAGCAAACGCTACCCCGCTCTCCTTGAATACATCATTCGACAGACACTGGCCGGCAACTCGGACTCCCTGAAGGAGAGGGTTCTGGGTATAGCGGTGTTCCATCGGCCGCCGGACTATGACGCCAATGCAGACCCAATCGTTCGCGTCACAGCCGGTGAAATTCGCAAGCGCATCGCCCAGTACTACCACGATGAGGAGACCGCGGGAGAGATTCAGATAGATCTACGCCCCGGATCCTATGTGCCGGAGTTCCATCTGGTTGCTCCCGTCGCAATCGAAAACCCGGAGCCTCCACCCGCGTTTGTCGCAGACACCCCGTTCCAGATTCCGCTAAGTCGGAGGGAGTCTTGGTTTAAGTTGCTGGGAAGGCGGAACGCAGTCGCCGCTGTAGTGATTGCCCTTCTGGCCGTAGCTGTCATTGTTTCCGTGATTCATTGGCGCATGGCCGATGATCAGCGATCTCAGATGTGGTATCCACTGCTGAATTCGCCTGCCCCGGTTCTGTTGGTGGTGGGGCAGCCACACATTTCCCAAACGGAAACCCCCTCCACCATCAGCGCATATGAGCACACACCCGAAAGCGAACTGGAACTTCCTGACGCGATTGCTATGGCCCATTTGTGCGCCATGCTCGACACGCATCATCATCTTTATCAGATCATCGGAGTCAATTCTGCTTCTCTCTCTGATCTGCGCAAGGGGCCGGCGATTCTTGTGGGAGGGGCTAACAATCCCTGGACCCTACGGATCTTGCGCCCTCTTCGCTTCTCGATAGCAACAACGGGCGATGAATCGGTTGACGGCAGCGCAGCGTCTTCGGCGGCCCTGCAGATTGTCGATCGCAAACATCACCCCGGTTCTCCATGGACCGTGGACTTTCAACAACCGGTGAGTGCCATCACGCATGACTATGCCATCATCGCGCGGTTTCAGGCCAATATGACCGACGGAGTCGTTATGGTGGTCGCCGGTCTAGGATCGGGCGGCACGGAGAGTGCTAGCAAATTTATCAATTCCGCCGCCTACATGAACCAGCTTGCCAGCCAGGCGCCGCGGAACTGGCGCAGCATGAACATGGAGGCGGTCCTGGAGACCGAGGTCATCGGAGGACGCGCCGGCCATCCGCACATCATTGCTACTGAGTTTTGGTAGTTGGTTGATGAGTGGAAGGACCTGCCACAGACGTTCCCCCCGCAGCGGACCCGTTTGCATGACATAAGACGCAAACCTGCTATCATGTGGGATTAGTAGTGGGAACTGTACACATGGTAACCAGGTGCTCCGCTTGAAATTCAAACCACGCTCGCAGAGTCCGAGAGCACTGCTCTTCGGCATCCTGTGCATTGCGTTGGTCCTGGTCGGCGCCACCATCCAGGTCGCCCACACCCACGAATTTGAAAACTTAGCGCACCCGGAGTGCTCACTCTGCGTAACAGCCCACGTCAGCATTGCGCCGGCTGCGCTGATCGCACTTCCCGCCCCACGTGATTACGCCGCACGTGTCGAAGTTGAACTCGCGGCCGATCATCCTCGGTCTTTCTTCACCCTACCCCTTTTCATACGGCCTCCACCTGTTGTGCCCGCTGCTAGCTAACAGCCGGCCCATTTTCTATACACAACAGGTTTTTTTGGAGGTTCGTCATGCGCATTCCTATGCGGCGCATCGCCGTTCTTATTGCGGTGAGCTTTCTTGCTTCGTGCGTCTTTGCCCAGTCCAATTCCGGAACCATCATAGGCACAGTGACCGATCCGTCCGGTGCACTCGTTTCGGGAGCATCCGTCTCTATTTCCAACCCCGTAAGCGAATATGCACGTACCGCTGTGACCGATAAAGGCGGACGCTATCAGTTCACCAGTCTTCCCTTCAATCCCTACCACTTGACCGTGTCTGCGACGGGCTTTGCCGTTTCGGCGCGGGACGTCGATGTGCGTTCCACCGTGCCCGTCACTCTAACGAATTCCCTGCAAGCTCAACTCGGCCTCGAGCACCGTCACTGTCGAAGGGGGCGGGGACCTGGTGGAAAGCGACTCCACCTTCCACACCGACGTCGACCGGGACCTATTTCAGAAGGTCCCGCTGGAGAGCCAGTCGTCGTCACTCAGTTCTCTGGTCACGCTCACCTCGCCCGGGGTCGCCGCCGATTCAAACGGCCTTTTCCACGGGCTTGGCGACCACGCCTCCAACTCGTTTTCGATCGATGGCCAGCCGATTACCGACCAGCAGAGCAAGGTCTTCTCCAACCAGTTTCCATCCAACTCAATTCAATCCATCGAGGTCATTTCTGGAGCTCCGCCGGCAGAGTTCGGCGGAAAAACCAGTCTCGTGATCGTGGCCACCACCCGGTCCGGGCAAGGCTTAACCACACCGACCGGCAGCATCAACACTTCCTATGGAGCGTTCGGCTCGGTCACCGGCGGCATCGATCTGGGTTACGGTGGGCAGAACTGGGGCAACTTCTTTGAGGTGGATGGACTGAACACGGGAAGATTTCTCGATCCTCCTGAGTTCGTGGTCTTTCACGACAAGGGGAACGAGCAAAATGTCTTCGACCGGGTTGACCGTCAACTCACGTCAGACGACTCGATTCACGTAAACCTGAACTACAGCCGTTCATGGTTCCAGACGCCGAACTCGTACGACAATTTGAACGTGCAGAATGTGGTGAGCGGAGGAAGCGGAAGCCGACCCCATCTTCGCCAGTGTGGGCAACGCCGATCAGCGATCGAAGATAGAAACCTTCGATATTGCACCGACCTACACCCGCATCATTGGCGCGAACTCCATCTTCAACTTCGGCCCCTATATCCGCAAAGACGCGTACAACTACTACCCGAGCGGCAATCCTTTGGCGGATCTTGGTCCGTCAAATCTGCAGACTTCCTCGATCGCTCAGTCCAGGAGCTCTGACCGACGCCGGCTTCCATACGGATTTTTCTTACGTAAAAGGGATCAATAACATCAAGCTGGGCGCAAACTATTCGCAAACCTTCCTCCGAGAACATGACACCCTTGGCGTGGTGGATCCCACCTATAACTCCCCCTGCGTCGATAACCTGATCGACAATGCTGCGCAGCCTGGATTCTCCAGTCCAACGCAATGCGCAGCAGCTGGTTTGGCGTCGAACGATCCGGCCGTCAACCCCAATGGCACCTACAACCCGGTGCTTGCTCCGTACGACTTGACCCGTGGCGGCACTTCCTACACTTACTTTGGTCATACAGACGTGAAGGAATTGGCTCTCTACCTTGAGGATCAGATCAAGACAGGGAACTGGCTCTTCAACGTTGGTATTCGTGGGGATCTGTACAACGGCCTGACGACGGCCCGCCAAGCGGAGCCACGTGTGGGAATCGCTTACACCATGAAAGCGACCAATACAGTGTTGCGCGTTTCCTATGCGCGCACTCTGGAAACGCCATTCAATGAGAACCTGGTGTTATCCAGCTCCGGATGCTCCAATGAGGTGCTTTCGCCGCTCCTTGCCTGTTCGCCCGGAGCCACGGGAACGCTTGAACCTGGTTTCCGCAACGAGTTTCATGCCGGCTTTCAGCAGGCTGCCGGCAAGAATTTTGTGTTCAGCGGCGACTATATCTGGAAGTACACCCACAACGCTTTCGATTTCAGTGTGCTGGGAAATACGCCGATTACCTTCCCCATCGACTGGCACAATTCGAAGATCCCGGGCTTTGCTCTGCGCGCGGATGTTCCCAATTTTCACAACCTCACCGCTTTTGTCGTGATGTCCTCGGTTGCGGCCCGCTTCTTTCCTCCACAATCCGCAGGAGCGGGAGCGACTGTAGGAGGCAGTGGATATCCCTTTCGTATCGACCATGATGAGCGATTCAACCAGACAACGCATGTGCAGTATCAGATCCCGGGAAGCAGATTGATCAAGCCCTGGATTGGTTTTAACTGGCGATTCGACAGCGGCCTCGTTGCCGGATCCGTGCCTTGCTATAACCCCAGCTCGAATGATCCCAACACCGCTTGCGGCGATACCTCCACTACCCTCGATGGCCAGCCGGCCGTTGATCTAAGCGGGTTGACCGCTGACCAGGAGTTCGAAGCAGGGCTAACCTGCGACGGAATCAAGGCAACTCCGACAACTCCCTTGCCGACTCCCTGCCCGGCGTCGGAGTATTCGTCGAACCTGGTGAGTATCCCGTCTCCAGGTACCGGCAACAACGACCATAACCCTCCGCGCATCCAGCACCGAAGTCTCTTCGATGCCTCCATTGGCGACGACAACCTGTTCAAGGGAGACACCTACAAGTGGAGTCTGCGTTTGACCGGCGTCAACATCACCAACAAATACGCGCTCTATAACTTCCTCTCGACGTTTAGCGGGACTCACTACGTCACGCCACGTTCACTCATAGCGGAAGTCGGCTTTCACTTTTAGTCAGCAAGCCGATTGTCTTTTACCTGAACGCTGAGCGCAGTTGACTGCTGCGCCCAGCGATGGGTTTCGCATGAGGAGGGATTATGCAGGAAGAGGTGTACCTCGAGAAGGGTAGCAAGCGCCGGATACGAAGGATTAGCTGGAAACGCTCCGAAATCGTGTCTGCGATTTTGTTTGCCGCGGGAGCGATTGCTCTCAGTATTGCAACCACAGTTTGGGTGATGACCCACTCTTTTGATTGAACGCTTTCGGGTCTCGCTTTTGAGACCCGGTTTCTGCCTGATATGCTTGCCTCGACGGCGGATGCTCCAAGCCCAGCCCTCACCGGCTTCTCCAGGGATACCCTGGGGTATCGTGGAAACTGGCAATCCATCGCATGAGCGACACTGCGCGACTGCGCAGAACGGCTCATGCAGAGCAAGACTCGTTGGAGCTGTCCGCCGTTTGATGTCATGCTGACTTCTGCGCACCTCGACGTGATGGCCAGGGCTATCCTCTCCGGTGAACAAGAGATGGATGCTATCGCTGCCCGGTTGGACCACGTCCTCGGCCGCAACTGGCGCTGGATTCGGCCTCTCACCAGTCGCTATCTCGAAGCCTTTGGTGGACGTGTTCGTCCGCGGCGGCGGGAAGTGGTTCGCTTTCTTCGCGTCGACCCAGGCCTGGTTGAGGCCTGTCAGAAATATCGCCATCAGATTAAGATCCTGCACTGGATCGCCGGGCCGCCATCGATGCGGCCGGTTCCCGCTGCGGAGACCTGGCCGATTCCTCGGATTGAGACCGTGGGAGCGTTGGCCGAGTGGCTCGGGCTTGATCCCTCCGAACTGCAATGGTTCGCCGACCTGAAAGGACTTGGCTACAAGCGGCCACAAGCCACGCTCGAACACTATCACTATCGCGTGCTGGCGAAAGCCGCCGGCAGCATTCGCCTGATTGAGATGCCGAAGCCGCACCTGAAAGGCTTGCAGCGGCGGATTCTCTCCGGCATGCTCGACCACATTCCGTCGCACCCCGCAGCGCATGGCTTTGTGCGCGGCCGCTCAATCCAGACCTTTGCTGCTCCGCATGTAGGCCGGCGTGTTGTTTTGCGCATGGATCTCGAGAACTTCTTTCCCTCCGTTTCCGGGGCGCGTATCCAGAGCTTCTTTCGGACCATCGGCTACCCCGAGCAGGTTGCTGACCTGCTGGGCGGGATCGTGACTAACTGCGTGCCGCGCAACGCGTGGCGTGATGTGATCAGGCAGCCAGGCTTTGCGCTTGACCCACAAGAGCTCTGGCACGTGCGCGACATGTATGCCCGGCCGCACCTGCCGCAGGGCGCGCCAACATCTCCTTCGCTCGCGAATTTCTGCAGCTACCGTTTAGACCGCCGTCTAAGCGGGATCGCTCGATCGGGCGGGGCCGTGTATACCCGATATGCGGACGACCTCGCTTTCTCCGGCGACGACAGCTTCGACCGTTCTGTGGAACGCTTTAGCACGCTTGTCGCGGTGATCCTGATGGAGGAAGGTTTTTCCGTTCAGCACCGCAAGACGCGGATCATGCGCCCATCGGTGCGCCAGCATCTCGCCGGGCTAATAACAAACCAACGCCTCAATGTGCGGCGATTGGATTTCGATTTGCTCAAGGCGATCCTTACCAACTGCGTCCGCCATCGCCCGGAAACCCAGAACCGCGAAGAACATCCTCTTTTCCGGCAACACCTGGAGGGCCGAATAAGCTTCGTTGAAAGCATCCATCCGGAGAAAGGAAGACGCCTCAGGGCAGTCTTCGAAAAGATAGAGTGGGAGTGAACAATAGAGGACGTTTGGAACTGGTGGCTTTGAAGGATCCTCGGAAATTCGGGAACAGATAGTCGCATTGACCGGCGTTCTCTTTGCTTTTACTATAGAAAGGCCACGCGCGCCGCCGCCTCATTCACTGGTAGGACGGCTGCCTCTGGAGCAGCATATCGAGGTTCGGATCCCTCGGGCCCGACCCCCCACTGAACTGCAACTTTGGTCACGAACAGCCTTTATATTTCGCTGTTAAGTCGTTCCGATTCCGTACAGAATTTAGACGGGACACCAAACACTCAGGGTCGTCCACTCATGAGGGAAATCGACGCCTTCCAGGCAGGCTCGCATCGCTACGGGTGATCCGGCGGCGATTGCGGTCGAAAAGTTATTCAACCAGAGATACCAACTTTCAGAACGAGTCTCGCCGACCAAGCCTGTCTCTTGTTGCTTGAACTTAGATCAAGGCAGAAACCTCGTGAGATGCGCAAAAAACCTCGCACTACGTGAAGGTATTTACCTGAGAAAGCTTCTGTATTGCTTAGCTTCCTTGATCTCGCTTGCTGGTCTGCCCTTGGCATTCGGTCAGTCAGTGAGTACGGTTGAGGTCTATGGGCCTGCCCCAGCGACGCAGGCATATAACGGTCTCGGTACCAACATCACCGCATCAAATGCCTGGGAATATGCGGATGCTCAAGCTGCCCACGTCACTTGGGGAAGATTCGACTGCAGCTGGGGACAAGTAGAAGTTCAGAATATGCCTGCGAATACGTCTGGAGGCTACACACTACCAAACGCATGCGCTCAAGGGCTTGCCAATAGCAAAACATACGGCGTCCATCCGGTCGTGGACGCCGTGTATGGTCCGCCATATAGTGCGATTGTTAGCGGGACAACCACTTCCGCGGTACCGGTGGGATCGACGACCGTCACCATCACCGTGAATTCGGGTTCTCTTTCCGCGGCGGTGCCAGGCTCGACGTTCCTCGCCCTCTCCAGCGGCTATCTTTCCGCGAAATATAGTTATCCCGGGGTTCTTATCACGAATGTCTCCGGTTCTACGCTGACGCTCGCGTCCGCTGCCACGACCGCGTTGGCACAGGGAGCGCCGGTGACGCTGAACCTGGTGCTTTACCCTCCGGTGATCGTTGCGCCGGGAACAGCTTACCCTAACAATACGTCAGTCCAGGCTTTCGGAAAGTATGCGTCTTACCTGGCCCAACAGATTGCCAATACAGGGTTCGCCGGCCGCGTGAGTGTCTGGAATGAGCCCCCCTGGTGTTGTGATAAGTGGGATCATGGGGTGAACCTCTACGATGTACCTCCGGCGAATAGCGATATCTCATCTAACCTCGGCGTTGAATTGCCCTTATACATATCGACGATGAAGGCTATCCCTGGCGCGCAGTTCGATAACGGGTATAGCGAAACCGAGTTATGGCCGGGTTCTTTGTTCTATCCGAGTACTCTTGCATACGTGCAAAATCTATCGTCGCTGCAGAGCCAGTTCGCAAGTGAATCGTTTCACATCTATGGCAACAACCCGGAAGACTATATATGGAATGCCGCATGCGTTCAGGCGAATGCGACACCAGCACTGTTGAGCAATATCGTGAGCGGGGCATGCACCCCGATTGGACTTTGGACCGGGGCTACGATGAGTTCAGCCGTAGCGTCTCAGAGTTTTCCCGCTAACACGGGCGGCATCAGCCACACCGTCACCGAGGCGGGAATATGCCGCAGTTGTACGGGGGCAACCGAAACCCAGGTGAGTCGTTTCGATCTGCGTTTATTTTTGTCAATGGAGGCTCTGGGGGTTCCCCAGGTGATGTTTTACCGCATGTCGGGAGAGCCGGATTGGGAATGGGTCAATGCAAGTCAGACGCCGTACCCGGTCTATACGGCTTTTAAAGCTCTCATGACGGACATGGGGTTGATTGCGCAAGCGCCCGTAACTTCCTGTTCTTCCGCCTGCACCATGCCCACAGTATCGTCGTATTCGGGATACTACCCACTGGCTACCGCTTCCTTTGTAGGGGCACAAGCAGGTGGTCAGGCAAACAGCTTCCTCTACTACACCTGGCAGCGCACTTACGGTACGAAATGGGCGGCCACACCGTCGCCGGCCGCGGTGCCGTTAGCCGTGACCATCCCTTCGGGCATGACAGTGGCGAGCGTGAAAGATATGGTTACCGGGGCGGCCGTCTCGTTCACTTTCTCTGGTGGGACGCTTACCTATCCGGTTGCCGACGACCCGATCGAAGTACTCGTGAACCCAGTTTCCCCACCCACAACCAAGTCGCCACAAACGATCAGCTTTCCGGCCATCGCTTCCCGGGTATATGGCAGTGCACCGTTCACGGCCACAGCAACCTCGAGCTTAGGTGCCGCTTACCCGGTCACCATCGCCGTGCAGTCTGGCCCGGCGGTGATCAGCGGCAACATGGTGACGGTGACAGGCGTGGGAGCAGTTGTGCTGCAGGCTACGCAGCCAGGCGACACGCAGTATAGCGCCGCTACAGCGACGCAAAGTTTCGAGGTCATACCAGCGCCCCTGACCGTGACGGCAGCAAACGCCACCAAGGTCTACGGTGCAAACAATCCCTTGTTTACCGGAACAGTGACGGGCGCAGTCGCCGGAGACACGTTTACGGAAAGCTTCAGCACCACGGCGACGGCCACAAGCAATGCGGGTACATACCCGATTGTGCCCGCAGTGACCGGAACACATTTGGCCGATTACAGCGTAACCGCGGTCAACGGAACACTCACTGTGATGGGGGCAGTGACGACAACCGTCTTAACGGCGCCCGCGAGCGCAAACTTCGGCTCCAGCGTGACGCTCACGGCAGTGGTCACCGCTGCCGAGGGTCAGGCCGCCGGCAAGGTGACGTTCCATAACGGTTCGACTTCTCTTGGAAGCGGCGTACTCGACGGCAGCGGCACAGCTACCCTGACCACGAGCGCTCTGCCGGCAGGCACCGACACAGTAACAGCGACGTATGCGGCACAGGGCGGCTTTCTCGCCAGCAGCTCGCTGCCGGTTACGATCACTATCAACGCGCCGATCGCAGCTTCACAAATGAGCTTCACCGTCGACGCCAACCCCACCTCGCTAACCATCCCTCCGGGCCAAGCCGCGAAGACTACTCTGACGATCACCCCGACCGGTGGCTATAACGGGGTGATCCTGTTGACTTGTCTGAACCTGCCTGCAAATGCAGCCTGCACTTTCACGCAGAACCAGGTAGCGGTCACCGGCAACAATCAAAGTGTTCAATTAGGACTCACCATCACGGCAACTCCCCAGCAGGCGGAAGCCCAGCCGCGAAATACAGGGCAACGGTTGCTCGGTCTGGCGCTCGCTTTCTGGTGGCCCTTGGGACTAAGCCGCTTGGCCTCTTCCGCACCCAAAAAGGCCGAAAAAACGCAACGAATGGTGACATTCGGCGCCTTGCTGTTATGTGCTATGGCGATGGTGTTGGGTTTGGCGGGATGTGGTGCGAGTGGTGTGGGCACTACTGCGGGGGGTACTTCGAAGATCGTCGTAGTGTCGACGGGGACGTCTCAGGCGGCTGTCATTACGCAGTCTCTTACCCTCACACTGCAGACGATGCAGTAGCGCGGTACGGTCCAACGATCACGCCGGAGAGGCCGACGAAGATTGCGTTTTTAAGTCAACGACGGCTGTAGCACATCAACGTTCTTTTCGGGGTAGAACGGTTGATCCCCGCTCGCTTGCACCGGTGTAGGCGATCGATGGGGTTTGGCAAAGGTGAAGCTTGCCCAGACGCCGATAAACAACCACAGCACGACTCCCCCTTGACGGTAGAGTATGTCTCCGCTGGCAGCTTGCGTCGCACAGGCAAGGGTCACGGCGATCGCGCCGACCTTTTCCGGGGAGTCGCTACGAAGCCTGCGCGCCATATTCCCCAGCAAGTAAGTCAGGCCGGCCCCATAACATAATCCACCGATCCAACCCTGCAGGGCGAAAAGTTCCACGAACGTGCTGTCGATGAGATAGCCATGGATGTCTCCTGGCGATGACTGCAAGCCATCACCAAACGGGTTGGTCAGGATATAACCCGTCATATAGCGGTACATGGCTTTTCGCTCTTCGACGCTCCGGTCGGATTGAAGCGAATGGAAGCTATTGAGCCGAGCGGTTACACCGGGGAACTGACTCACATACAAAAGCCCACCAGCCACCAGACCTATCGTCAGGATCCCACCCGCTATGCTGCGGGTTGAGATTCTCTTGCGGGAACCTATAAGGTAGATCACGATCCCAATGATGGTCATCATCCATGCGGTACGCACCAACGTCAAAGAGAGAGCGAGGTACCCCATCATATTCGCCAACGCCGGGAAAAAACCATCCAAGGTCACCAGCCAAATGAGTGCCGCACTCAGGAATAAGGCGAAGGAGCCGGGAGAATTCATCGTGCTCCACACTCGAATGCCATAGGGCTGAGGATGGCCGAAGCTGGGAGAGAGGGAACCGATGTTGACCTCATGGAGCCAATACGTATCCCAGGGTGGGGCAACCACGAACTGGTAGATTCCGTAGGCCGACATGAGCAGAACACCCCAAATGAACGTGCTTCTCAATACCCGGCGCAACGTCTCTCGATCTTCAATCGAAGCAGCAAACACGCATAACATGATTGGGCCAAGCCACATGAGGGTAGACGAAATCACCTCGAGGCCCGGGTGCTTGATCATGCCGATGCCGGCGCCAAAAATGACGCCACCCAGGGTAAGGAACGTCCCGGTGCGGATGACGGGAGCTACCTGCGCCAGGCGACGCCGGAGGTGGATGGCAGGAAGCAGGGTGAGGAGCAAAGGTGCTAACAAGATCAGGCTTTGCAGTTGGTAAGAGGTGCGATAGTCCACCAGGCGCCGGAGGAGCGGAGACAACATGCAAATCCAAAGCGTGAAGGATAGAAAGTAGCTTTCATTCCGCTTATAGAGTTGATAGCCGAAAAAACAGGCTGCTGCGGGAAAGGCTACCCGCAGCAGACCAGGCTTCAGCAGCAAAAGCACGATGGTAAGTGCAAAAAAAAGCGATAGCGTTTTCAGCGCACTGGCGAACCCGACGCTACACGCGGGAATGCGCCGTTCGCTGGACCGCCACTGTAGACCCACCGTTGCTGTGCTCATCCTGGTCAGAATCCCATATTCGCGGGGTTCAGGTAGAGCCCGACGTTGGATGCTTTGATGATACGGTCGATTTTGGCGATTCTGTCCCGGGGAACCAGCAGCATATCGCCGGGCTCGAGCATGAGATCATGCTCCAGGTCCTGCACTTTCTTTACGCGATGCAAGTCCAGAACGTGAACCTCATCATCATCGCTATTGATGCGGCGGAAGACAATGATCTGCGAAGCGCGAGCGCTTGCATCCATCCCGCCCGCGGTCAGAAGCGCTTGCAGAGCAGTGGTCGGCTGCTCCATGTCAAACTTGCCCGGATGCTTTACTTCGCCCGCAACCACGTAGTAGGGCTTGTGGAAGTCTTTAAGAACGATGGTCACTTTTGGATCGCGAAGATGCTTACCTGCTTGTAGGGCTATGAGATCGGTAGCCTGGTCAAGCGTCAGGTCGGTAACCTTAATCGGCCCGGTCGGATCGAGAGTAACAAAGCCATCCGGCTCGACCGTCACTGTCTGGTTCAATTCTGGCGTGTACCGATAGGACACATCGAACCTGTCGCCGGCTTGAAGCTTATAACGGGTACGGGTGACAAGGTGCGGCGCATGAGCTGCCGGTACACTTTGTGCCCAGCAAACTGCAGCTGAGGCGAGAACAACGAGTGCAAGGAAGGTACGTCCCATAAAATTCATCCGATCTGCAGGTTTCATTGCCACGTTAGTTGAGGAAACGGTGGAGAGGACCGGGTAGCGGGTAGGTTCGTTTGTTCAGGATGCAGCCGGACAAGGGGGCTCCGGACTGGGCGATGATGCGTTGTGCATAGGTCACCTGCTCCCGCTTCGTCTCTCCTGCCGCAACTACCAGGAACACATCGTCGACTACGGGAGCGACCTGCCACATGCGGCCAGAAACATTAGCGGCTCCGCAATCGAGCAACACGTAATCAAAACGCGAAGCAAGCACGGACATCGCAGCCGCCAAACTTCCGTCCTGCGAAGTCTCGACCATCGAAGGGCGCTGGCCCCTATCCGAACCTGATAGCAGCCGTAATCCGGTGTCTTCGGTGAAGGAACACTGGCCGAGTAAGTCGCTCGGCTCGAGATGGCTCGCGAGCACAAGGTCGGCGCAATCAGCCATGAGTACGCCTCGACGTGACTTGGCTGCCAGCACCCGAGCCAGGTTGCCCAGCACATACGTAGCACCAGCTCCGCTTCTGCAGGCAGTAATGCCCAACACGCGCGCGCGCCCCTGCTTGAGCCGGGCTGCCTCCAGTTGGAAGACAATTTGCTCGAAAGCCGTGTTTGCGGCCCATTCCTTGGATTGCACGTTACGATGTGTCATCAGTGGTTGCTCCCGGCGAAGAACGATTGGATTGGCTCGCCCACTCGTGCACCATCACCGATGGTCACAAGCGAATTAGTATGCATGTGTGCTGTCTCACTCAACCGAGGGAGCAGAGCTCCCCCTTCGCGCTTTTCAAACGGTACCGCGGCCAGCGTACGGAGGCCTGTAAGCGCGTCCAGTTCCGCAGGCGAGTACACCGTCGTCCTTCCCAATTCGGCCAGAACGCACGATCCGATCCCCAGAAAGAGAGCAGTAAATAATCCCAGGGCGAGATATAAGCCGGGTCGCGGCTGCACAGGGACCTCGGAGGCCGAAGGTTTGGCAGCAAACGCGATGTTCAAGATCCGATCCCGGTCCAGAGCATCGTCTACCGCAGCCTGATCCCGCTTCTGTATCGCCAGATCGACGTTCTGTTGCGCCTCGGTTACTCGCTTCTGCAGGCTGTCAAATTCAGCGGCCTGCTGCTCCAGTTGGTTAAGCTTTGTCACGTAGGACGCGCGCTCGGCGTCCACCGAGCGGCGCTGCGCAGCAATCGCCGTACTGGCTATTTCCGCCCCGGCCAACTGACTCTTGAGTTCCAGATTCAGAGGATTCGTATCCGTGGTCGTTTCAACCGCGTTGGCGGTGCGCAATTCCTTTAGTTGTGTCTGTACATTGTCGATCTGCTGGTCGACTTCCTGGACGTTTCGTTCCGTTGGTTGGTAGCCGCTAAGCAAACTCGTGCGTCTGTTCTGCAGTTCAACCAGTTTGGTAGTAAGCGACTCAATCGCCTGCTGGTGCGGGGTGGAACGATTCTGTGTCGTGATGCGTTCGGGATGACTGCTGAGTTCGATGTCCGTTTTCGCAGCACGTCGTTGTTCACGCGCCAGCTCCGTTGTCAAAGTCGTCGATTGCGACGATAAGCCCTCTACCTGCCGCAAAAGGGATGCCTCATCGTCCTTCAAAGAGGCGATTCCCGTCTTGATCTTGAAGTTGGCAAACTCCTCCTCCGCTTGGGCAAGATCCCTCTGCCTATCCGCTACGAGGTCGACAAACAGCGTCCGGGCGTGCGTGGGACGCAGCACGGAAAGCTCTTTTTCTACAAAACTTGATGCCAAAGCCTGCAGGGTGTCCCGTGCTTTTTGCGGGGAAGAGTCAACGTAGGAGACGTTCAGAATGTTCGATTCCCGCACGGGTTCGACATCCAGTTTTGTCTGGAGGAGATCGATGGCCTTGTCTCGAGTGAGTGCCGGGTGGTCCGGCTGGCCCAATTGGTTCAATGTTTGATCGAGTACGTCTCTGCTGCGAACCAATTGCGCCTGGGAGTTCACGTCGGTGTCGGTGATATCACCCACGAGTTTTGCCGGTGCATCGGAATCACTACTAATCACCGAATATTGCCGTGTATTCAAGACGGCCAACTGCATGGTCGCCTGGTAACGTTTCGGCATAAATAGCAGCAGAGCTATCGTGCACAGTAACGGCACACCCGCGGCGCAAGCGAGCCGCATTGGATGACGAAAGCACGACTCGAGGAGAGTACGCAGAGAAAGCCTCGGCATGTACTCTGGCGGCGCGTCGGAAAGGTCGAGCGCACGCTGTTTATTTACCGGCTCGAAAGGGGGAATAGTTGTCGAATTCTGAATATTAAAGGACACATGCTCTCCGGACTCAAGACCAGTCAAGTGGATTGAGTATCTTGCCTGCAGTCGTTGGATTCTCTCAATAGGACTGAGTTGACTTCCTGTTTGCACTTCGTAAAACGAGCGGGTGTTTCATGACAACGCTGGATGAATCGATTGGGGAGTTACGGCCCTATCTGCAACTAAGCCGGCAGCATAAACCTTATGCGCTGCGTGGCTGCAACAGATATCTCATTTGTGATGATGTAAAGCCCTTCCTGGGGGGCCGATGAGAACAGGTACTGCGCCGCACTCGGGGGCTGTGCCTAGTAAGAGTGTATAAGAGATAGCATCGTGCGACTATAAAAATATCGCCATGGATGTTCTTTTAACACTCGATGCCCTGGCCCTGACCGTTAAGACCCTCACGCGGCAACCTCACGGTTCGGCTGCCTGCCCAGGGCCGCTACCTGTGTGGCCCGGCGTTGCCACAGCCAACGCTGCGCAGGTTTCTCGAGTGTTTGCTGCACCAGGATAGCGATGCCGCCAAGCAAGGCGAGATAGATTAAAAACTCCCAAGACGTCGCCGTATTGTGATTGCCCACGTGGTGCAACTTGTCGGAAGCGACTTTCCAGATATGCCATATCGGATCCTGCAGGATGTAAATGCCATAACTAGCGCCGCCGATAAATGACAGTACACGACCGCCCATGAGCCGGCTGCTGAGGCAACGCGGATGGGAAAATGCGAGCACGATCACAGCGATCAGTGGTGCGGCCCCGCCGTTGACCAGAAAATCGCCACGCTCCGCCGGCAGCCAGCCGCATAGCCATACCAACAAAGAGAGTGAGCTGATCGACACGGCCGTTGCCGTTGGGTTCGGCGCCCAGCTCCATTGCGCTGCCAACCGATAGGTTGCTATCCCTATCAAAAAGGTCGGAAGCCAGAACAGAGGCTGATGCATGAAGTAACGGTCCCAGGATTCCGGACGGATCACATTGAGTTCGTGTGCGATGGTTAGCGAAATCATGCCCAACCACAACACCCCCAACAGCAGAACCAGTCTAATCGGCCGCATGCGGAGTATCTTTGGCAGGGCAAACGGGAAAAGGAGGTAGAAAAATACTTCGACGGAGAGCGACCAGGCCGGACCATTCCAGGCCTGAGAAAGAGGCGTCCAGGCCTGCACGGCAAAAAAGGTGAGTACACCGCTCCAGACAAATGTAGGCACATCACGGTGTTGAGGGGCCGAAGGATGCCATAGGAACTTTTGCGCAGCCATGGGCAGAAACAGGAGAAAGCTCAGAAGGTAAGCCGGAAACAGGCGGGCGAAGCGGGCGGTGTAGAAGGCTGCTCTCTTTCCTTCCTCGTTGGGGCCGCGACCATGATAAGCATGAGTTAGAACAAAACCCGATAAAACATAGAAGAAGGGAAGGCCGATGGCTCCGTTGTCGGCTATATGTTGTAGAAAAAGCGGGAGCCCATGAAAAGTGTCAACCAGCGTTCCATAATGGAAGCTGATGACTACCAGTGCGGCAAATACTCTAAGGCCGTTTAAGGCCGTAAATGTTGTTCGCAAGAAACTTCCTCCTCGTTAGGCGAGCTCCGTAACTCATGCATGTTGATGGAGGCATCGTGTGATTGGGGCGGAATGCGGAGGGAAGAAACGCGCGGCACCGGACGGTCAAATCACGCACCGCCTGTCATCGTGAAGCACTCAGCTCCGTTTTGTCTTCGGTTACTAATCGATCCAAAGCATGTTGAAGACGTTCTGCGGTCACCCGGACGTGAGGTTCGCGGAAGATACTGGTATGGTCGCCGGGTGCTTCAAACACCTCAAGCTCGTCCATAACGCCCTGCCAACTTGCCGCAGGATTCCAGAGATCGCTCTGCGGGCGTTCCCCCGACTGCAGATAAAGAACCTTTCCGTTGTAGGGTGCCGGCTCATAACTTAAATAGGCAACAATAAGGGCTTCATAGAGTTCCTCGGCACGCTTCTTGCTCTTTTCGCTAGAGCGATGGAATTTCTCCCATGACCGCTGCTCACGTATCGCGCGAAGGCCTCCCATGCGTTGGGTCAGCAGCTTGCTCCACTGGGAAAGAGACGCATTGCGGAAGGCTGAGAGCCAGAAAGCCTCGCGATCCAGGCGACGCCTCGATCTTTGGACAAACGAAAGGCGTTGGGCATAGCCGGGTAGAAACGCGTCTCCCATGACGAGCAGAGGTATCTCGCAGCCGAGCTTTCGCAGTTGCTGCGCGCATTCGTAGGCGAGCAACGAGGTGTGACAGAAACCGCTGAGCACGTAGGCAGGGCTTGGCAGGTTCTCCCTTATTTTCTGAACCATGCATGCTGCCAGATCTTCCAGCCGATGTTTGGGAGCCGTCGACGCCAGCTCTTCCGAGCTCAGGACAAACGAAAGCACCGGTTGATCTTGAGACAAATAGGGCGTGAGGTTTGGTTGCCAGGGCTCAGGAGCGACCCAAACCAAGGGGGTTACTCCAGGGGAACCACTGTGTACGACAGCCATCGGAGCAATCGGGCTTCCAGAGACCAGCTTTGCTAAATATTCGATGGTGGGTGTTTGTATAAAGGAGAACAACGCGATGCGCACCCCAAAGTCCGCTCTTACCCGGGCTATCATGCGAGCCGCCAACAAGGAGTGGCCGCCGAGTGCAAAGAAGCTATCGCGCCGCCCGATGGGTTCGAGTTTAAGGAATTCGACCCATATTGTGGCCAGTGCGTTCTCTACGTCCCCCACGGGAAGCTCATGGCAGTGAGTTCCAAAGGCTTCGCCAACCGGCGCGGGAAGCGCCGCGCGATTCAGCTTCCCGTTCACGGTCAGCGGAATCGATTCCAGGCGCACGTAGGCCGCCGGCGTCATGTACTTGGGCAGCTTAGTGGACATGTAGTTGCGAAGCCCTTCAGCATCCACGGAATTCGCCGGAAGATCATCGCGAGTTTTCCGCGTGTAGTAAGCAACCAAACGCCTCTCGCCTGGAGTGTCATCGCGCGCGATGACCACCGCTTCGCGTATGCCGGGATGTTCAGCGAGCCTTGCCTCGATCTCTCCCAGTTCGATGCGAAAGCCTCTGATCTTGATCTGGAAGTCGTTACGGCCGAGGAATTCAATATTGCCGTCCTCAAGCCACCGCCCTAAGTCGCCGGTACGGTACATTCGCGCTGCCGGATCGGACGCAAACGGATCAGAAAGGAACCTTTCGCCGGTTAATTCAGCACGATTGAGATAACCCCGCGCGACCCCTACTCCGCCGATGTAGATCTCTCCAACGACGCCGGCAGGAACCGGTTCTTTGTGTCGATCGAGGATATAGAGTTGTGTATTTGCTATCGGACGTCCGATAGGTGGTGCACCGGTTCTGCCAGCCTGGTACGGATAAACTGTCGCACAGACTGTAGATTCGGTGGGCCCGTAGGCGTTTATTAACCGTCTGCCGGGTGCCCAACGGCTGGCTACCGCATCGGACAAGGCTTCGCCCGCGAGAACCATGGTGGTCATAGAGCGGAGCGCTGCTTCTTCTGGCATGCCGGCAAGCACCGCAGGCGGCAACGTCGCATGGGTGATCCCGTACTGATTCACCACTCGTTCAAGAAATTCACCGGCGAGAATGTCAGTCTGCGGGGCAAAGTAAAGTGCGGCGCCCTGGCACAGCGTCATCATAATTTCTGAGACGCAGGCATCGAAGCTGAACGATGCAAACTGCAGAACCCGGCTATTCGGCTGGACAGCAAAATCGCGAATTTGGGCAACCGCTAAATTGCAAAGGCCACGGTGTTCCACCAGAACACCTTTTGGCACGCCCGTGGAACCGGAAGTATAGATGACGTAAGCAAGATGACGCGGCGAAAGACCTAAGGAGCGACGGTCGAGATCCCCATCCGGAGAGTCACTCCATGCGACTACGGGCGTGTCGAGGTGGAGTAGCGGTAGATGCAGATCGAGCGCGCTGAAGAGCGGGTCGAAATGACTCTGGGTGAGGACGGCCACCGGAGTGGAATCCCGCAGCATGAAACGTAACCTCTCCTCGGGGTAGGCAGGATCGAGGGGTACGTAAGCGCCACCGGCCTTCAGCACCGCCAACACGGCCACGATCATATCGAAGCCGCGTTCTACACAAATGGCCACACGCACGTCTGGACGAACGCCGAGTTCTCGCAAATAATGCGCCAAACGATTCGCCCGGCGATTCAGCTCTGCATAGCTCAGCCGCTTGTCTTCGAACACCACAGCCACGGCGTCGGGACGCATACGTACCTGCTCTTCAAAGAGTTCTTGAATACAGTGGTCTGCGGGAAACTCCGCGCGTGTATCGTTCCAGCCGTAAAGAACCCTCTGTCGCTCGATCTCAGGCAGCACCGTGAGGGAACGCAGGGGCGTAAACGGCTCAGTCTCCAGAGCCTCCACCAGAGAGACAAGGGCCGTGTGTACAAAGCGGCACACACGCATCGGGCCAATCGAGGCCGGTACGCGCACGGCGACCGTGAGGTGATCACTCCGTTCGTCGATACTCAAGGTAAAGGGATATGTGTGCGACCCCTGGTCCCTCGACTCGAAAAAATCAGGCTGACTTTGATCCTTATGCTGTTTTCGATACCTCAGCTGCGCTGCAAATAAGGGTGTCGTATCAGATACGGCGCTGCAACGCTTGGCGAGAAAGAGAGACGCACTGTGGTGGAGAGATAAATCCATCAGCAACGCGTGGGTGCTTAGCAAACAGGCAGCTACGCCCTGGTCATTGATTTCTAAGCGCATCGGCAGCGAATTGACGAATGGCGTTCCTGCCTGCTCGACGTCGGGCGAGCCTTCGAGGGCGCCGTAGAGGACCGTGCCGAAGACCACATCGTCTTTGCCGGCTACTTTTGCCAACACCAGCGCCCAGGCCAGATGACATAGGCTGGCGACGCTCACCCCCAGCCTATGGGTCGTGGTCTTCATGCGCTCGCTCAATGCAGGATCGACATCCAGCCGGGCTTCCTCGGCCTCACCGTTCCCCACCTCGAGCAGTCCAAACGGCATAGTGGGTTCGTCTACGTCTCCTAAAAGCTTCTGGAAGAAGGCCTGGTGTTCCTGTCGACTGATCGTTTTGATTGCAGGCTTCGTTTCGTTACTCGCTAGCTCATCTTGCGACAGCATGGATCCTTCTCCTTTCCAGAAGCCAAAAGGTCTCTTGAAATGATTGCTCAATTGGCCTCGCAAATCCGGGGGAGTTCGTTTGGGAGCGTTCGTGAGTCGTCGGAACCACCATCTGTTTCGGTGGTTCCAGGGGGGAATGCTTCGGAACACGCACAAGAAAAATATAAAGACTGCGAGCGTATCAGTAGGCACCCTCAGCAAGAAATACCGCCTGAAACGTGCGTGTGAGAATATAGACGTCCATCCAGATGGACCAGTTTCGGATGTAGTATTCGTCAAAGGCCACGCGCTCGGTGTAAGTGGTATTGTTGCGCCCCGACACCTGCCAAAGTCCGGTAAGGCCGGGGGTAACCCGCGTATACAACTCGTAGCTGGTGGAATACCGTGCGATCTCAGAGTGAACGATAGGCCTTGGCCCTACGAGACTCATGTGGCCGGTGAAGATGTTAACCAGCTGGGGTAATTCGTCGAGGCTATAACGACGCAACCAGCGGCCAACGCGAGTAATTCTTGGATCATTCTTGAGTTTGTGATCGCGCTGCCATTCGCGCATGAGTTCAGGATGACGTTGCAAGTGTTCCTGCAGTATTGCTTCGGCGTTGGTGACCATGGTGCGAAACTTTAGAGCTCGAAAGACTTTGCCGTCGCGTCCATAGCGAAGATGGCCAAAAAACACCGGCCCCTGTGAAGTGGCCTTGATCGCCGCACATATGAGCAGGAAAAGTGGAAGAAGCATCAATAGCAAAAGTGAACTTACACAAATATCCAGGCATCGTTTCATCACTTTTGGGGTGAGGAAAGAGAGCCTTTGCGGGATCTCCAGACCAACCTGGCCCCCGATCTCTCGGGCGGATATCCCAAGACAGCAAATTCCCGGCATGTCGGTAACGATGAGGAGGTGATGGAAACTCCGGCAGTGGTCCTGAATGATCTGCCGGATCTCGGCATGCGAGCGGTTTGGCATGGCCAATATACCGTAGCGCGTTAAGCCACGGGCGGTAACCATGGGCGCATCCGATAGATGACCCATCACCGGAGGAAGGTCGTCTTCCCAGGAGAGATCTGGATCTTCCAGCAGTACGCCACTGATACGAAAACCTGACTGCGTATTCTTCAAGCTTCGCGCAACCTGTTTCGCGGCCGGCCCCGAGCCCAGGATCACAGCAGAGACCGGCCACCACCACTTGCGCCCAAAAAGGTGGCGGACCGTCGCGCGGCCGAGCAGCACGGACGGCGTTCCTAATGCCCAGGCTGCCAGAAAGACAAAGCGCGAATACTCAGGCCCGTTCTTCAGGAGAAACGTCATGGAGACAAGCACGAGGAACACTGCAGTAATCGAGTGGGAAATTCTACGCACTTCTTCGGCAGGATGGAGAAGTAGAGCCGGATACAGTCCCTGAGACAAAAACACCCCGAGAAAAATGATGACTGACGGAAATATCTCCAGATAAAACTTAAGGCTTAGATCGGGATTGAAGATTGCCTTGCCCCACACGGCCAGCCAGAACACAGCCGACAGGGCAACGAAGTCGGACACCAACAGGCAAAAGGAGGCGGTGGAGAAGAAGTTGCCGCCGATCGGGTGATGTGGGCTAAGCCAGGAGGACTGATAACAGTGTTCGTGCTCATAGTTCCTCGATAGGTTGGATCGTCGCGGACGCTCGTTGAGACGCCGCGATCTTTGACTGGGCCGCTTGAGGGCGCAGAGCGAGAGCTTCGTGGGTGAGCTTTCGCCAGCGCGAGTAGCATCCGGAAAGTTCAAATCCCGTGTGAAAAATATCAACAGCCATCTTGCCCATGCGGCCTAATTCCTCTTTGGATAACTCGAGCAGCATCCTCTTGAGATCATCTGGATCGTCGGCCTGAAACAGGCGGCCGTTGACGCCTTCGATCACCAGTTCAGCTAATCCGCCGGTGCGGCTGGCGAGCACTGCTTTGCCGTTGCGCATGGCTTCCAGGGCGATCAAACCGAATCCTTCCCACCGGGAAGGAACAATCAAGGCGTCGAAGCACTGTATGTAATCGTCAATCTGGCTATTGGGAACCCAGCCGATCAACTGAATGTTTGGCTGGTCCGGGATAGAGTATTTCTCGCCTAACGTACTGTCGCCGATCAACCAAAGGGTGATGTGGTTCAGTTGGGGCTCAGCGAACACTCGCAAGAGCAGGTCGAGTCCCTTTTGCCGATCGAACCGGCCGATAAACGCCAGGTTTAGTCTGCTCGGGTCGACTGCTACCCCGGCTGAGCCAGAGCGGCGAGCGCCCGGAATTCCGTGGTAAATCACCCGGTGTAGCGCTGGGCGAACGTTTGCTTTCATCGCTGCGTCGAACTCGGAATAGGAAATGCTGACAATCGCCTCGGTGCGGTAGGCAAGCGCCCGTTCAATCCATGCGTAGATGGCTCGTTGCGGGGGAGGGAGTTTCTGGGTAAACGACCAGCCGTGAGCACAGTAAACGGTGGCCCAGGTTTTCTTCCACGCCAGACGGCCGTAAAGACCAGGAAACGTGCTGTGGAGATAAACGACATCGGGTGCGATCAATCGGATGAGACGGTGCAGCTTACGAGCAGCCTCAAGAATATGAAATGGGTTGCGCGTGCTCTCATATTCGTGGGTCACGGCAGGGGCATGATGAAGCATGTCGCCTAAACGGCGAGGATCGACTGCCAGATGAACTTCTCTTACGCCAGGGTCGACAGACTGGGCATCGATAAGATGCCTGACGGCGCTGCCCACTCCACCTTGACACCCCTCCACGACGTGGAGAACAGTCAGCGGCTCGCGCCGCTTCTTCGGCATGGTGGGTGTACTGTGGTCTCGTTTTGTCATGGCAAGCGTCATAGATTGCGGCATCGATGGATCGAATCGTTCGAGAGGCTGGGCTTAGCGCGCCTGAGTGAGAGTTCTACTCTCCAATTAAGTCCCGTAGGGACGTCTGAAAATAGCCCAGGACGTAGTCCTGGGAAAAGATAAGCAAGTTGGGCAGTCCCGCGAGGGACGGCTGAACACCGGTCCGAGTTTTCAGCCGTCCCTTCGGGACTAAATGCAGAGTTCTCACTTCTCACGCAGACGCTTAGCGCCCCGGCTCGACTATTCAGGAGCTGTGGACACGGGGCGGAAACGCGAGATACTCGCCTCGCTCGCGTTTCGTATAGGCGCGGCTGGTAAGGTCCTTAACAGCTTTGAAAAACAGTTGCCTTTTTCCGGCGAGAATAGCGGCCGAGTAAGTGTGCGCCTTTGCCAGATTGCGGGCCGACATCCGGCGTAGTCTTTGCTGATCGGAGAACACCTGGTTGATAAGTTCGGCCAGGCGAGGAGCGTCATCTGGCGGCACTAGATCTTCGCTATGCAGTAGCTCTGGAATGCCGCCAATCGCTGAGCCTATACAGGGAAGGCCGCGAGCCATCGCCTCGAGCATGGCACGGGGAACGCCTTCGGCTCGGGACGGCAGAACGAACAGATCAGCTTGATCGAGTTCATAGCGCACCCCTTGACCTGCGCTCACTGATCCCACAAATTCAACCTCTGTACCTAGGCCGAGACCGGAGCACCTCTTCTTGAGTGCCGCTGTCTGCTGGCCAATACCGAGAAAGCGCACCTGCACCGGTAGCCCCCGCGCTTTACATAGGGCTACTGCGTCAATGAGAAGATCCGGCCCCTTGTAAAGCGACTCTAACGTCCCGACAAAGACAATGCGCAGCAATGATGGATTGCGCAACGCTTCCCGCGGCTCCGAGACGAAAGATTCGGGAGAAAGATTTGCATCTGATACCGCCACGGCGTACTGTTTCACACGGTTTGAGCCGTCCTCTGACGTGGCTAGCCCTTCGCCTTGATCGGCAAGCGGGGGATATCTTTTCTGCAGGTAATCCTGGGTGACATAGGAAATCGCAATGGCTTGCTTACACTGCTTTTGCAGCTTTCGCGTGAAATACTGCCGGGCGATGGGAGCGACCACGTGCCGGTTGGCTGCCGGGCTGAGTACGTCATAGGGATCAGCAACCACTTCAAGCCCGTAGGGAGCATGTCGACGACTGAGCCAGCCTTCCACAGAATTGGCCACCTGGCTTGGCAGACGTAGAATCACGGCGCTGTTTGCCGGAACAGCGTCCTTTGCTCTTTGCCGAACATTGGCGAATTGCTGCAGGAATCCAAAAGGACCCTTGTAGCCAGGCATAGCGTAAAACGAAACTCCCGGCCCCTCGACCGGCAGATAGTTCGATTGGGCTTCCGCCACGGGAAACGCACGCGAGATGACACGGACAGAATCGAATACTTCGAGGTACTCACGGTAGAAGTCGTAGGGGCACTGCGTGATCGTCCAGATCTTTCGATCGGGAGTCTGAAAGAAGCGGTGCTCTAGTGTGAGACAAAGTTGCATATCTAAGGTCCTCTGCGGATCACTTCGAGTGAATGTCAAGGAGACTGGGATCTAATGTTGAAACTCTATGGGCAAAACAAGGAAAGCTGCGTGGCCCGATTGCCGGAAGTCACTCAGGCGAACTTGGTAACCGCCACGGAGGCTTGATAGTCTGCATCACGCCGGCTGACTGCCCGGAGGGATTCTTCCGCTGCAGAAGGCAGGAGTGCATCCCGGACTCCCTGCCGAAAACGATGCCACGAATAATTCTCGGCCACCGCTCTTGCCGCCTCACGCATATCTCGAAGCTGCCGCCGATGTGAGAAGGCCCAGGAAAGGCAATTGGCAAGTGCGGCAGGATCGCCGGCCGGGAGAATCCAACCACTCTCTCCGTGGACGATGATGTCGGCCCCCCCGGTATTTTCTGTGCAGATGATGGGAACACCGCAAGCGAGCGCCTCAAGGTACACATGTCCGAAACCTTCAGCAAGCGATGGGAGTACAAATACGTCGGCTTGTTGAAACAGCCTTACGAGATCCTTAGCGTCAATGCGCGGAGTCTCAGTAAAGAGGTGATCAAAGCCTTGAAGCACCGATTCATCTCGAATATGGCCTCCGGCAAGCACAAGGCGCGCGTCCGTGGGCTGCAACTGCTGCCAAACCCGCAACAAAACCCGCAGACCCTTTCGGGCGACCTTCTGACCGACGTACAACACTGTCATCGGACGGTCGCCCGAAGGCTGGCCGGGATGAAATGCCTCCGTATCGATCCCGTAGGGGACAACGCTTATTTTGTCCGGGGAGACGCCACTTGACTCCAGAGATCTCCGCGTAAAGTTTGAAGCGCAGAGAATATGATCCGCCAGCTTTGTCTCCTGCTCCCACCGCGAGAGTTCTTCCTCACAAACAAGCACCTCCGGCTCCTTGGCCAGACCAGCGAAATCCGGATCGGCGGCCATGTGGGACAAGTACAGCGACCGAAGGTAACGTGGTTGCGGATGAACCTGGAAAAGGACCCGCTTCAGATCCGGCCGAAGATGCTCGAACGCAGTCGCAGCACAGTAACTGGCTGCCAACAAATGACTGTTGTGCTTGTTGGCGATCGAGGCCGCGTGGCGACCCGTGCTCCCGCCCGTCAGATCGCTCAGGAAATAGCGCTGGAGGAACTTGCGGCGAACGAATCCCGAGACAAACTCCAGCTTGTTATCTGCCGTGAGACGTGTGGGCAACTCGCGCCGATAACGCTTCGATATTCCGAAAGTCGACTTCCCGATGCTGGTATTGGCGAACCGGCGCCACCATCGATTGTCGAGCGGCGTGTACCAATCGGTCACAAAACGCTCCAGGACACCGGCTTCCGCCAGTGCTATGGGCAGTTCGTAGTGATCCCGTTCTGCATCGTGGACGACAACCCAACGCTGATCCTCGCTGGGTGAAGAACCTGGCAACGAATGAACTGAGTCAGCCTTCCGGTACAAAATTGACCTCCGGCGAGATGGAAATCCGCATCCTCTGGGTGGAGAGCAGGGACAGGGCTTTCACTGTGGTGATGGATGCTTCCAGAAGAGCACCGGCGATACCGGCGATCGGTATAGCGATGATGCCAAACCTGGGTAGAAGGATGATCGCGGTGCCAATAAAGACTGCCGCTGCCAAAGGAGCTACCCAGGCCCGCACAGACGTAAAGCCAAGTGCGTTTAGAAGGACCATGGAATTCTTATTCCAGACATAGATAAGAAACCAGAAGTCGAGAGCGATGACAAAGCTTAGTGGAGGAATTGGCAGCGCGCGCGACCAGGTGTGGATGAACACGCGATAAATCAACGTGTAACATAGGCAGCCAAACGCCACCGCACCGACGCTGCGCACGACGCCGCGCCAAAGCGCGGACCGGATCCACTCCCAATCGTGACGAACACCCGCTTCCACATAGGCTGGCCACAGGGGCAGGATGAACATACAACTCACGAAGTTGAAGATCATCATCACCTGGAGCGAAACAGATACCTCTGGCACAACGGCCGCTCCCAACTGCGACGCCACCAGGACATTGCTGGTGAAAGCGACGACCGTGTCGGCGATCTGCGCAATCAACAGTCGAGAGCTGTCATGCCAGATAATCCGAAAGTGCGCAAAATTGACGTGTCGAAAGTCTGGGGCAAGAGCCCTGTGGCGAAAGCCATAGACATAAATACTGAGTAACAGGTAGGCACAGAGAATCGGCAGGGAAGAGGCCAGGGCGAAGGCCTCCATGCTGCTGGTATGAAGACGAAAGATGCAAATCAGCGAGGTAAGGCTCGCGGCGATCTGCGCGCCATGGGCCAGATAACCTTCCTGAAGAGCCGACGCGAAAAAATTGACAACGTTGAGAGACGCCGATCCGGCCACCAGGCAGCCCATGATAACGAACAAGTGGCGGCTTTCAGAAACCAGGGGTGACCCGTTGCTGATGCCGATCCAATGGGGAAGAATAGCGGCTTTGGAAAGTAAGCCGACAGCAAGAATCAAGAACGACGCAAGCGCTCCGAATGCGATGTACGCGGTGGCGGTAAACGAGCGCACGCTGCGGGTGTCTCCGCGTGCAGCCGAGGCCCCAACCAAATTGATCAATCCCGACCCAATCCCGAAGTCGGAGACCATGAGCAAGCTGAGAACGGAGCTCGCGGTAAGCCATATTCCATACTTCTCAATTCCGAGCAAATGAGTGGCCAGAGGGATGATCATCAGCTTGAGCGAGGCATCTACAAGCCGATACGATATCCCGGCAATCGACGTCATCAGGGCCCGCAGGTCGCGCCGGCCTTGATCCGTTGATCCATTAAGGCGCGGGAATAGCCTGGTTATAAGACGCATTGTCCCCCTATTTGCTTGTTGTAATTCTGTAGTTGTCGTCATCTCAGATCCGGTGTACCAGGAAGTCTCGAAAATTCATGCAGGTAGACATCGGCGTTGTGACCGTTGTTTCCTGTTAAGGACGACACATACAGGTCGATCCTGATTGGCGTGCATGCCCCTGCTAGCGTGTGACAGACTTAGCCAGGGACACATCGGATGCAGTAGTTCCGATGGGCGTGGTTGATTTCCAGCCGCGATTCATGGGGAGGCGACAGTAGGCCGGCAATACCAGCGCAATCAGCGAGGTTGGCCTAAAGGTTCTTGCAACGGCTCGGTCCACGGTCACATAGCGCAGGGATGCGTCGTTCAGTGAAGGGACGGTGAGTAATCCGCGACAGGGGATTCTCACGAGTGATAAGAGCCAGAACGGGGGAGGGGTGAACTCTGCTAAACGCTTAAGCTGGGAGTTTCCTCTTCATGCGAGGAGACGACTAAGAACATCTGGGGCAAGACGCGTAAGAACGAAATGCGTAAAGCAGGTTGTTGGCTTACCACAATGTGGGACGGCTGCCGGATACATGTCCGGCCACGCTGGATCAAGCTGCGGACAATCGCTCGAACTCGTAATCGGCGATTGCAACCTTTAAAGATCGTCCAATGGCGCCTACGGAAATCACGATCTCTCCGCGTCCGGTTTGCGCTGTAAGAACTCCCTCGATACCGTCCAGGCAACCGCCGCGGATCCGGACTTTCTCCCCTATCACGGGAAACGGTCCGGGTTCGTAACTGGTATTGCTATTGACCAGCGTGCGAACTGCCTCAATTTCCTCGCTCGGCACGGCTACCAGATCGCGACCGCTGGTGACGAAGCGTACCAAGCCGGGAAGTCGCAGAACCCTGACCAGCAACTCCGGCACCGCGTCCATGCGAACAAAAATGTAGCCCGGGAAAAGCGGAGCATCCACCACCTTGGTGCGGTCACTCCATCGCCTGATTTGGCGCTGCATAGGCGCGAAAGACTCAAATCCTTCGCATGCCAGCGCTGCATCTACTCTTTTTTCGCACTGGTATCGCGTTTGTAGCGGATACCATTGTGGATCCAGGGAAGTGAATACTCTTTCCAATGCGGACTCTTGGATCAATTCGTTTCGTTGCATAGCTTCGCCTTGTGAGCCACACGAGTGGCTTTTGATAAGAGCACAATGTTCCTAAACGTGAATACGACGTGGACTGCCATATTGACCTTCACAAACGACAAATGAATCGTCTGTGCATTTCAGAAAACCTGTGCGTTGTAATAAGAGGCTCAGTGCAAAACTAGCGGGAGTTGTAGTCGTGGGCAATAGAACGATTCTCCCGCACGGCGATTAAACTGTTTTACCGAGAGGATAGGCCCGGGCCTCGTCATCTTATTTGTCGGGTAACTAAGACTGCGGCGAATGCCACATATTAGTGTGTTTCATCGTGACAAATGCGTCATTGCTCGCACATAAAGCGTTGATGTAGGCAATATAAAAAGGCTGCTAAAACGCGGCTCAATCAAGTAACAAGTCGACCGGGTACGATAGTCATTAAACCAGGCAAACTATTAAGCGCATTGTGATGCAGGGATGATGCTGTACTCTCAGAGACAAGAAAACCTTGGACACCGGGTAAACGCACGCACCCGGTCATTAGTACATGTTCCAAAACGGGTCACCCGGAACTGTTTTCTCAATCTCCCCATTTTGCTACATATCTATGGTCAGGTCCGCCCTGCTGACAATGGAAGTGTCCCTAAACCTGTTGTTGAGGAGAAGAAGACCCTATGCAGACAAATCCAGCCAGAGTTCTTGTTTATGACACCAGCACTCTGCACTGCGAGTTGTTGACGGCCGGTCTGGAGAGTCTCGGATTGGGCTTTGCCGTGCGATCCGCGAATGATTTCGAAGCGGTGGATGATGTGCTAACCGTCGATCGGGATTGGGTCGTGGTTCTATCAGAGTCCACCATGGGTGTCAACTCCATGTCAGTAGCCAAGCACTTGCGTGCTCGATTCGATTGGCTCCCTTTCGTGTTTTTGTTGACCGAAGGGCGCATTGACCGGGTAGTCGAGGCATTTCGCGTAGGCGCTCGAGGGATTGTATACAGCAATGAGAATTTGTCTCAGCTGGCGAGTTGTATCAGTCGGGTGCACCGGGGAGAAGTGTGCGTTCGCGGTGTGGACCTGGGCATGATCTTCGATGGCTTGCTTAAGCCAAACCTGCGCGTCACGGATGTTACCGGCAGGCCGCTCCTCAGCCCGCGAGAGGAAGAAATATCCGGTTTGGTGGCAGAAGGCATGAGCAATCGAGAAGTGGCACGCGCGCTCAAGATCAGCGAGAGCACGGTGAAGAACTCTCTATTCCATGTGTTTGAAAAGCTGGGAATCTCCAATCGGGTGGAGCTGGCGCGTTATGTCAACGGGGCCTCGGACCCCGAGGGTCGCGCCATCCAGTAGATGGACCCCGTCTTCACGATAAAAATTGATGGATGGTCCCCGGCTCGTCGCCCGGAGACGCAGAATCGCGAAGGTCATCGTTTCCGGCAACATCTGGAAGGCGCAATAAGCTTCGTTGAAAACATCCATCCGGAGAAGAGAAGACTCCTATCGGAAATCTTCGAAAAGATAGGGTGGGAGAGAAAGAGATTTAGAAGAGCTACTGTTGCATTCCGCGCTTGTTTGACTGAGTACAATATCGTCATGGGCAACAATTCACGTTACACGGACGAGCATGCCGCGGCCGGTCTCGATTGCAACTTCCCGGCCATTGAAACGTGGGAGAATCAATTCCCTGGTTACGAGATTTTGATTGACGACCCCGAATTCACCTCGGTCTGTCCAAAGACCGGGCTCCCCGACTTTGGCGCGCTCACGGTGCGTTACATGCCGCGCGACCGCTGCCTCGAGTTGAAGTCGATGAAGGAATATCTGTTCACCTATCGCAATCTCGGAATCTTTCAAGAGAACGTCGTCAATCAAGTGCTGGAGGATGTGGTGAAGGCCTGCGAGCCGGTATGGGCCGTCGTCAAAGGGGAGTTCCGGCCCCGCGGCGGTATTTCGACAGTTGTCGAAGCCCGCTGGCCGCGTCCGCGAGTTTAGGGACACCGCTGTGAAGAGATGAGATCGACTCGAATCGTGTCTTTTGTAGGCGCCCTCACGGCAGGCGCGGACCGCTGGAAACCACCGATCCACCTTCAAAAAGACAAGGAAACAGGCGTTTGGGGTGGGCTTTAAAAGGCGCCGAAAAGGGGAGAACCGGCGGTCGCATTGACCGGAGTTCTCTGTGCTTTTACTATAGAAAGGTTAGGCGCACCGCCGGTCTTCTTTTGTCGCGGCATTGCCCCCTCGTTCAATGGTAGGACAGCTGCCTCTGGAGCAGCATATCGGGGTTCGAATCCCTGGGGGGCAACCAATGCATAGAGCCGGTTGACGTCGCCGGTTCTCTCCGGTAACTTTCTTACATGTTTCCTTCCTGCCTCCGCCGTTGTTGTTGCCTCTGCACCCAGTAGCTGGGTGAGCGACCACACGGTCATGGAGGGAGTCAGTTCGCTTCCATTTCACGGCCATTCCTGAGCGATCACCCCAAGCGACATCTCGTCCTCGAAGCAATCGGGCGAATGTCTGTTTCATATCCTGAACCCACGTTCAGGTGGTGATGTCTCCGCACTCTAGGAGAGCGCTCCATGAAATTCAGCACTCGAATCTGCGCCGCAGCCCTTTTCTTCTTCATGCTCATCCTCGCGACAAATGACGCAACCCCAGTCGTCGCCGCCCCTCAGCAGGCAGAGGCGACCCCGGCCCTAAAGCCAGTCATCGTCGAGTGGGTATACCGCATTCAATATGGTCACCAGGACGAGTGGTGGCAAATCTTCAAAAAGTACCAGCTCGCTATCCTTAACCGGCAAGAACAGCTTGGCTATGTCAAGGAATACACCATCTTCGCTCCCAGCCTTCATACCAGCGAAGATTCTCGATGGGACTATCGCATCGTCATTGTCCGAGCTTCGGAGGATCCGCCGCCGGGGCAGTCTGAAGCTGATATCGCGAGGCAACTCTTCCCGGATCAGGGAACCTTCGTCAGAGAAGAGAATCGCCGGTGGGAGCTTACGGCGAATCATTGGGACCTGCCCATCCATGTGGTCAAGGCAGACGCAGCAGACTGACGCAACATTAGGGAGCCACGCGCATGAGTACTATTCTCAGTGAAGTCTTGACCGCTAATCAGAAATACGGTGCATCGTTTGGCGACAAAGCCAATCTCGCACTGCCACCTGCTCGCCGCTTCGCGGTGCTTACCTGTATGGATGCCCGTCTCGATCCAGCCAAATTCGCTGGTCTGGCGGAAGGAGATGCACACGTCATTCGCAACGCCGGTGGGCGTGCCAGCGACGATGCAATCCGCTCTCTGATCATCAGCTACAAGCTACTCGGCACACGCGAGTTCTTTGTCATCCATCACACAAACTGCGGCATGGAGTTCTTTACCAACGAGGTCATCCGGGGCTTGCTGGGAAACAGTCTTGAGACGGCAGAGCTCACCCCCGCTGGCTTTCGTGATGTCGGCAAAGGTCCAGGGTCGCGTGCGGGTGAGTTCATTGAGTGGCTCACCATCCCGGAGCAGAAACAGGCGGTCGTCGACGACGTAGTCCGCATACGAACCCATCCGCTGGTCCCGTCCTCAATTCCCATCTACGGTTACATTTATGACGTGAAGAGTGGCCAGTTGATCGAGGTGGAGGCGGCCACGAAAGCGGGTGCGGCGGGTTAAGGCGCGAGGGCGTCGGAGCGGTTTACCATTCATCGAGTCCAACCGGAGACGACACATGAGAACATTTTCGGCGAGGGTAGGCTTTGCAGTTATGCTGATAGGCTTTGGCGCGGCCATTGCCACGGCACAGTCAACGAACACATCTGATTCGGTGGATGGACGCTGGAACGCGAGTTTGATTCAGAACGGAATGGTCATTCCATTTCGGCTCGATATTTCCGGATCGGGTTCGACGGTCAAGGGCACGTTCTACGATGGTTTTAAACCGTATGACGGCACAACGAGCGGCACCTTTCAGAATGGAAAACTGGTTCTGAATGTCGAGCACTACCTCACGACCATTACGGCAACACTTAACAATGGGCAACTTACAGGAAATGTAGTCGCGCAATCGCGCACCGGCACCACGCAATATGGTTTTCAGGCGACTCGTTATGTAGCGTCGGCCTCTGCATCCGTGAATGCGCCATCGATCGCTGGCTCGTGGGAGATTCCGCTCGATAGCCCCTCCCCCAAAGGCGAGAAAGCCTTCCGGTTTATCGTTCAGCAAAGCGGTCCAGACGTCGCAGCATCCATTCTTCGTGTCGACGGAGATACCGGGGCCTATAGCGGTACCTACAAGGATGGAAAATGGGTGCTCAGCCACTACGACGGTTCGCGGCCAGGCGTCATCGAAGTTTCTCTTACCAACGAGGGCACGCTCGAAATCCTGCAGGTTACCAGCCCACCGAGCACCAAGTTGGTAGCGTATCGCCCGGACGTGGCAAGGGCCAAGGGGTTTCCGGAGCCTGAGAACTACGAAACTCACACCACGGTTCGCGATCCGAACGAGAAGTTCGTGTTTAACTTCCCGGATGTGAATGGCAAATCGGTCTCGAACGACGATCCTCGCTTCAAGGGGAAGGTGGTGCTGGCCATCGTGACCGGCACCTGGTGCCCAAACTGCCACGATGAGGCGAAGTACCTCGTCCAACTGGACAAGAAATATCATAAGCGGGGTCTGGCAATTGTCGCTCTTGATTTCGAGGAACCAGAGCAGCAGGGAAGTCTGGAGCGGGAGCGTGCTTTTGTGAAGCAATACGGAGTGACCTACACCTATCTCATCGCAGGCGCGCCTTCCGACCTTGGTGAAAAGGTGCCCCAGTTAGTCAATTTAAATACCTGGCCGGCGACTGTCTTCGTGGGACGGGATGGCCGCGTGAAGGGGATCCATTCCGGGTTCGCCTCCCCTGCCAGTGCAGAATTCAACCGTCAGTTGCAGGGGGAGTTCACTGCAAAGATAGAACAACTTCTTGCCGAGCCGGCCGGCCAGGACCTGGCCACTTCGGGACTTAAACCTGGGCGATAAGAGCAGCGGGCGGCTACTTCCGGCCCTTCTATCTAGAATATGAATCTTGTGGCGATCTGCATGAGACGGGGCGCCGCTGCGCTTTCGATTTGGCCGAAGCTGGGATCTTCTCTCTGGCCGTCTACGGATGCGGCGCCATAAAACTGAGTGTGATTAAAAGCATTGAATGCCTCCGCTCGGAACTCCAATGATGTCGCCTCGGACACACGCAGGCTTTTCTGGAGCGTCATATCGAAGTTTTCAATCCCCGGACCATAGAAGTTGCGGCGTTTGGCATTACCCAATTGACCGAGAGTCTCCTCGGGGAACAGGGAAGTGTCGAAGGCCGGGCGACCGTTGCGTCCGTTGGTGTTTATTTTGAGCGGCCCCGGCAGGTGACGTGGGGTGTCCACCAGGTAATTGTTAGCGCCGTTGCCCAGCGTGCCGAGCAGCCCATTATCCGAGTTATCGAACAACGTGACAGGAAAGCCGGTGGCGAAGCGCATTGTGCCCGAGAGGCTCCACCCTTCTGTCAGCCGGTTGCTGGCGCGGAGCAGAGCGACAAAAGGCAGTGCCAGCGTATAACTCCCCACGAAGTCGTGCTTAAGATCCCACGCCGAAATGGCCCGGCTCTGCCGGGGATCAATAGGATTGAGCTGCTCCCCAAGGCTGGATCCCTGATCGATGGATTTTGCGTATGTGTAGCTCAGCAGAAAGCGAGATCCACGATGCTCGTAACGAAGGGTTGTTTCGAGTGCGTTGTAATTCGAGTTGGCCACGGATTTGTCGGCGGTATTTTCACCGTAGTCAGGGCCTTGTCCAACGCGTGTTCCCTGGACTGTCTGTCCGGCGCTGTTGGTATAGGCTGAATCCTCGCCGAAGGGTCCACACCCGCTCAGGCTGAGGCACAGAGCGGGATTGCCTGGGTTGGCTGAGACAAGTGCGAGGATACGGTGCCCTTGATTTCCAACATAGCTCAGGGTCAATAAGGTGTCTCTCGTGAGCTGCCGCTGGATCGAGAGCATGTAGTTATCAAGATATGGGACGCGATTGCGATAGTAGAAGAATGGATCGGCGGCAAGGGGCAGGAAGTTTGCCCAGTTCACCGAGGTATCCGGATTCGATGCAGACACACCGTGCGACGGAAAGGGGAAAGGAAATCGCTGTCCGTTGTTGACGCCGGTGGCCGCGGTGATGAACGGGGTTTCAAGCAGCGGCGGCCCAGGACTGAGATAGTTGAAGCCGAACGGAGGAACGGAGTACATAATGCCCGCGGCGAGGCCCGGGAACGCAGTGTAGAAGAGGCCATAGCTAGCGCGAATGCTGCTCTCTCCGCTGTCTCCGAAGATGGTTCTCAGCAGCCCGCGATCGAATTTCGGCGAATAGGCCACGCCGATTCTTGGGGCGAAGTTCTTGTAGCTGATCGGCGCGAGGGTGTTGGGAACTCCGGGGTCGCCGGCAACGACCAGGCCTGGTGGCGCCCCTGGGTACAACGTGGATTGCGCCCCGGCTATATAGGTCTGGAGTTGGTTATATTTTTCATGCCAGGGAGCGATTACATCCCAGCGCAAACCGGCATTGATGGTCAGGTTGCTGCGCACTCGCCAACTGTCCTGTATGTATGAGCCGAAGTATTGATTACGCAGATAGAAGGGCTGACCGGACGATTGAGTAAAGTTACTCGGCGTTCCCAGAAGAAAGTCGGCGTAGGGTGAGCCGGTCTCAGTACCGTTGATGTTGAAGGTGCCGTTGAAGGTCGCGTTGGGATGTTCGTTTACCTGATCGAGATGGAACTGAGCACCCAACTTGAGCGTATGCGAGCCCAGAGTCCGAGAAACTCCGTCGCTGAGGTAATAGGTGTTGTTCACCTGGGTAAGGTTGGTGATTGGCACACCCATGGCAAACGTTGGAAAGGTGATGTTTTCTACCCCTTCGTACTGCGGCGCCTGAACGACAATGCCAGAGGTCCCTTCGCCGGTTGTAAAGCCCTGGGACGCGAGGCTCACGCCGAGACCTCCGTGCGGTTGGCCGATGATGTTTCGGTTGAGAAGATAGCCGGCACGAAACTCATTGACAGTGTGAGCGCCGATGACTTTGGTATCGCCCAACGATATCAGCTGCGCGCGGCCGATAAACAGGGCGTCGAAGCCGGGAATGCTGGCTCCTGCGACCGAGCCTGGATAAGGATTGTCGAGCCGGTAGTCGTCTACGAAGTAATAGGCAGACAGCTGGCCCAGGCGGCTGTTGCCGTCGATGCGTGCTGAACCCTTATCGTCCCGAACCGTTTGCGAAAAGGCCGAAGTCGAATATTGATTTGCGCCGACATTGGGCGAGGGGATGTATTGCAGAAGGTTCCTGGCGGGGGCGGACCAGGCGTTCCGTGGGATGTTGCCGCCCGGAAAAACCGAGGAGTAGGGCTCTCCCGCAGTTACAGGGTAACCAAGTTTCTGTGTAAGGAGTGCCGCAAGGTAAGGGCCACTGACGGACCCGGTGAGGTCACCGAAAGTGCCGTTGCGCTCGGCGACGGTGGGAACCGAGATATTGCCGGTTGATACACCTTGCGTTGTCCTTGTCGCTTGATAGTCGGTGAAAAAGAAGATGCTTTCGCGTTTGATAGGGCCGCCGATCACCCCTCCAAACTGGTTCTGGTTGAAGGCCGACCGGGTGGGATCGAAGTAGCCTCTTGCGTCCAGGTTTGTGTCGCGGAAGAATTCGAATGCATTGCCGTGAAATGCGTTGCTGCCGGACTTACTGATGACGGTGACCATGCCCCCGTTGTAGTTGCCGTATTCCGGATCGAAGTTATTGGTAAGAACCCGGAACTCCTCGATCGAATCGAGATCTGGAATGATGGAAGTTCCTCCGTTCATGTGCTCCCGCACATCGATTCCATTCACCATGAAGCCGTTGGAGGATTCACGCTGGCCGTTGATGGACAGATTCCCGGGGTTCAGGTCGCCGGAAGGATCGATTCCCCCGGTAACTCCCGCCATAATCACGGAGCTCGGCAACAAGGTCGAGATTGGGGCCACTCCGGGTTGAATCGCCAGCAGGTCCGTATAACTTCGGCCGTTCAGAGGGAGCGCCGTCATCTGCGACGCCGATACGACTTCGCCAAGGTGAGTCGCCACAGAATCGACCTGCGCTGCTGTGTCGCTCGTCACCGTGACGGCATCCGCCCGATTGCCCATTTGGAGCATGGCGTCCACACGAAGGGCCGAGTCCGTATCCACCATCAAGTCGGGCTTGCGTTGCGTACCGAATCCGTTCGCAGTGACTGTCAGATCGTAATGGCCGACCGGAAGGTTGGGGAAGGAATAGAAGCCGAGCTTATCGGAAGCCGCTTGATAGGCGGTTTGCAGGGCGGTGTTGACTAAGCTGATCGCAGCTCCTTCCACCACAGCACCGCTCGGATCCGAAATCGTTCCAGAAATACTGCCCCCAGTCGCCGCCCACAGAGGAACGGCCACTAAGAAGAGAAATATGGCAGCCACCGAACATAGCCTCATTCTGCCCAGGCCCTCTTGCAGAATCGACCTCCGTAGAAATAAATCCGCACCCTCTGTCCGAGTCGCACTGTCTCGACATTGCACACGAAACCTACAGCAACGTAAGTTGCGTCATGGATCGTAGTGAGATACCGGTGTTATCGCAGAACCGGATCTGTATTGTCTTGGGAGCGCCGACGAGGTGCCTTGGTGGCCTCAAAACTTCAGACTGAAGCAGATGAGAACTATCGAACCAGAACCGTCGTCGGCATACAACAATACTTGCGACAAAGTGCCGCAGAGCTTGAAGACGCGCAACAAAGGATGGAAGTCATGATATCTGTATATGTACTTGAAGACGGGACACATGTCAATCAAATGCTTGTTCGGAAGCCTTGTTTCTACATATGACTCCTGTGTTTTTTCGCATGTTAGCCAGGCGGCGTGGGGAGAAATGTTTATGATGATCAGGACCCCGACAAACTTATCTCCCTAACGGTTTTGGAAAAGGTCAGGAGGAAGACCCTCACGATGGCAACACCGTCCATCGCCCACGGAATTGCCGCAACGTTCCCAGCCAGAAGATCGGCGGCGGATGTTCGTGCTGACCTTCTGGCTCGCCGTGAAATAGCACTCCTCGATGTGCGCGAGGAGGCTCACCACGCCGAGGGACATCCTCTCTTCGCGGCCAATCTGCCCTTTTCGCGCCTCGAGTTCGAAGTACATGCGCGTATACCTCGACGGAGCACGCCGATCGTCTTGTTCGATAACGGGGAAGGGCTCGCAACCCTCGCCGCGGAGCGCCTCCTCGCGCTTGGCTATCAGAATGTCGCGCTGCTCCAAGATGGAATGCAAGGCTGGCGCAATGCCGGCTATGAAGTCTTTCGCGACGTGAACAGTCCATCCAAGGCGTTTGGTGAACTTGTGGAAGCGCAGCGACATACGCCATTGTTGTCAGCCGAAGAAGTCAAGGCGCTGATAGATAATCAAGCGGACACGGTCATCGTGGATGCTCGCCGCTTCGATGAATTTCAAACGATGAGTATCCCGACAGCGACCTCCGTACCGGGTGCGGAACTAGTACTACGCGTGCGCGGACTGGCGCCTCGTCCTGAGACACGCGTCATCGTAAACTGCGCGGGCCGCACCCGCAGTATTATCGGCGCGCAGTCTCTGATCAATGCAGGTTTACCCAACCCGGTAGCAGCGCTTCGCAACGGGACAATCGGTTGGAAGCTGGCCGGCCAGACGCTGGATCATGGCCAGTCGCGGAAGTTTCCCGAAGTCGACGACACCATACGTAAGACGTCCGCGGCGGCAGCGCGGCAGGTCGCAGATCGGGCAGGCGTAAAGCGGGTTGATCTGAGCACACTCATCCACTGGATCGAGGATGGTTCGCGGACCGTTTATCGTTTTGATGTTCGTACGCCGGAAGAATTCGTTTCCGGACACTTGCCCGGATTTCGCAACGCGCCCGGTGGACAGCTTGTGCAGGAGACCGACGGATTCGCTCCGGTCCGCGGGGCCAGGATCGTATTGGTGGATGATGACGGAACCCGCGCCAACATGACCGCATCATGGCTCGCACAAATGGCATGGGAGGTGTTGGTGATCGATTCCGACGTTGGTGAACCCGATGGATTGCGTGCCCGATTTACGGAACGTGGCCGCGGGGACACTCCGTTGCCCGCTTTGCCCCCCTTGCCTGACGGAGCAGCCATTTCGCCCTCGCGTTTGGCAGAGTGGCTGCGGCTGGGATCCGACTCCGCGGTGGTTGTGTTCGATTTTGCGCCCAGTTCCAATTACGCGAAAAGTCATATTCCAGGATCATGGTTTGCCCTGCGCTCATCCCTCTCCGATGCACTTAACGCTTCGTCTGGCGCCGAGCGCTACGTATTCACTTCGCCAGACGACGTTGCCGCCCGATTCGCCTGGGCTGACGCACGCAACCTCGCGACGAAACCCCTGCATGTTCTGGATGGCGGGACTGCTGCGTGGACGGCTCAAGGAGGAGCGACTGACGATGGCGCGCCGCGCTATGCTTCCCCTCCGATCGATAGGTATAAGCGGCCATACGAAGGCACCGACAGCCCGGCAGCAGCGATGCAGGCCTATCTCGATTGGGAATATGGGCTTGTAGAACAACTTGATCGGGATGGCACGCACGGTTTTCGCGTCCTATGAAGTAGTCTGACAAAAGGAGAACATGGATGTCCGATGCAAGCATTGACCTCACGCAGGACTGGAAAGAGCATGGCCTGAGGATTGTCCGGAGTGGGGAACTCGATACCAATACGCCGCAGACAGCCGGAATGAGTCGCGCCGAAGCCATATCCCATGCTCGCGTGGGCGCCAACAAACTATGGGCCGGAACGGTGGTCGTACATCCGAACGCAAAGACGGGACCGCATCATCATGGCGAGGTCGAGACAGTTATCTATATCGTGCGTGGTCGTGCCAGGTTCCGCTGGGGGAATCGACTGGAATTTGTTGACGAGGCCGGTCCAGGAGACTTTGTCTATGTACCACCGTTCGTGCCGCACCAGGAACTGAACGCCAGGAAAGACGAACCGGTCGAGGCCGTGATCGTCCGAAGCGGGCAGGAACCGGTGGTGGTGAATCTCGACATCCCGAGCCCTGAAGATGGCTCAGATCTCCCACAGAGTGACCCGTTCCATACAAACCCACCCAGGCCGTGACCGAAGTCCCAGTTCCGCGCGCGTTCTTCCGCCAACACTCGGGAGAACCGCGCGCTACTTACTTGGTGTTACAGCCTTCGCGCGGTCTTCATTCTCCTTCAACACATTGGCCGGGATAATCATCTTGTCGGCACTGCGCTCGCCCTCGTGGCACGCGTCTTCCCATAGCTCGTAATTGGCGTCTTTGATGTGGCCGCGCCCAAATTTGGTGGCAATGGTCCAGGGGCGGGTGTACACGGTCGGGTCCGTAATGACTGCCTCATACTTGATTGTCTTGTCATCCACCCGTGTGAATCGTTCCACCACATGCGCTTTGTCGCTGTAGAAGTTGCCGACCATGTCCAGCCGGGGCTTCGCGTTCAGATTAGTAACGTCGATCACCAGCGTATTGCCATCCCAATGGCCACGTGAGTCACCCTGCCAAAGCTTGATGTCCGAACCCACATGAGGGCTGCCGCCCAGCGGGATCACGCGATATTCACTATTCTGTTCCCACAGGAAGATCACATATCCCGGCACCTGTAAGATCTCGAAGCCTGAATGGAAAAATCCGCGTGTGGCGCCGTCGAGAAAGCACCGCGCCTGGGTATCGATGTGCTCCGGTTTCGTCGGATCATCCACATGTGCCTGCAGGTCTTTCTGCCTGGCAGCGGCCCATGGTTGATAGGGAATCTTTCCATCCGGTGGATCCACCACGCGGCTAGGCTTAGGAACGCGGACCTCGCCGGCGCGTACCTTCAATAATTCGTCCAATCGCACACCACCCGGTCGCGGGTCGGTAATGTCATAGGTGCCACTCGGGTTGGCACTCCAGAAGCCCTGCAGGTCCGGCTGTCCATCCGCCGTCAGCCCTTGCTGCCAGGGAGCCTTGGCCTGCTCCTGACCCCGCACAAATGTGGCCGTAAGCGAAAACGCTGCCATCAACGTGGAAACCGCAGCGACAGAACGAAGTAGTCGAATGCTCATATCAAACTCACTCTCTCAAAGTTGATTTCGGCCAGCTGCCTCTCCACGCCAGTTACTACGGGTAGTACTTCTCATAGTCAAAGCCATACCCTTCATAGTCCAGCAGTTGGAAACCCTTTTCCTTGTGCCGATAGAGGACCAAGTCCACCTTCCATGGCCTGGTGAAAACCCTTGGATCCTCGATCGTGGCTTCGTAGTCGATATGGTCTGCATCCGTAAGCGTGTACCGCTCAATGACATGCAGTTCATCACTATGAAAATTGCCGGCATGGTCAAACCATGTCTGATCGTTGAAGTCGGTCACATCGACAACGAGGGTGTCGCCTTCCCACTTAGCCCGCGAATCTCCCAACCACCAATCGATGTGTCCCGGCGGATGGTCGGCCCCATTCGTAAACAGATGCCGTGTGGCATGCACATATTCATAGAGCACCAACACTTCCTTCGGAGTTTGTATGATCTGCAAAGGAAACGGCGTGTAAGTGATGCGTGGCACTCCCTGTAGATCCGCTTTCACCTGGGGATCGGCGGTTTCCCGATGGGCATAATTCTCATTGCGCTTCGCGAGTGCCCATGGCTGGTAGGGAATCTCATTGCCTTCAACAATGCCGCTGCCCGCCGGGATACCTTTCTCCGCCTTGTGGTCCTGGATGTTCCAGTTGGCGGACGTGAACACCTGCCAGAACCCGGATAAGTCAGGCTTCCCATCCGAAGTGCGCGGAATCTTGTTGGAATCCGCAGCCTGAGCGTGCATCCAAGGTGGCGAAGTGACGGCTCCAAATGCTATTGCGAGCAGCACGATAACCGTCCGCATCCGGCGTCTTTTCAACAAAGGGTGAATATGCACTGTGTGGTCGTCCTCACGGTTTCAGATCAAAGGGAGATAGGGCCTCGGATTACCCTGCCCGGCAACAGGCTCAAAAGCCGTACTTTATAGACTTATCGAATTCCGAGGGGAATTCACGGAAGTACGCTGATGAAGGAAGCTCGGCCTACGAGAGAAGCAAGTTATCCGCCGGCTCACAACAGCGTCCACGGCTGGAGAGCCGTGTGTGCGAGTCCGGACAACAAAGGTCGAGGAGCATGATGTTCGTAAATATCTTCGATGTCGCTGCGAATGTCAAGCGACCGTAGATTGCCTGACACATAATTTTCGTTGAACCGGATCAGATAGAGTCGATCAGAAGATGATCAGAAGTTCTTTGCAGTCAACGTCAAAGTCATACCTGGTTTGCATGTTAGAGATACGGGACAAGAGGAATTAACTGCCCTTGATACAACTGTGCTCTTGACAAAATTAAGGACTGTCGTCATATTCAAATCACCATGCGTCTCCTCACCCTTTGTTGTATGCGCCTCAGCTATGCGACGCCCTGTCGCTCGCTTTGTTGCGCCAACATTGCGGTTCTAAGCCTCTAGCAGAGACCTGGATTTCCGGAAAACCCTGCTTAAATCCCATCCTTACTGCGCTTTTCCTCAAAGGATGCACGTTCTATGTCTACTTGCCATTCCAATGCTGGTGCCATGGTCCAGCGGCCTGCGCGCTCTGGAAAGTTCTCAACACGCAGCCTTTTCTCCGGTCTGCACTTAGCACTTCTGTCCGCGCTTACACTCGTGCTTCAGATCTCGCCGCCGATTCCCGCCAACGCGCAGGCGACCGACGCCGTGATCAGCGGCACCGCGACTGATGCTCAGGGCGCCGCTCTGCCGAACGTCAACATCACAGCACGCAACACCGATACGGGAAGCACGCGCACCGTACTCACCGGGGCTGATGGGCGCTATCGGATCACCGCGCTGCCTACCGGAAAATATGAGTTGCTTGCGCAGCGTGACGGTTTCACTAAGACGCAGGTGAGAGACGTGATTCTCACCGTCGGCCAGGAGTTTGAGCGCGACGTCGTTCTCAATGCCGGCGGCGTCGAACAGACGGTCAGTGTTACCGCCCAGCAGCCGCTGGTCGACACCACAAGCAATGAGGTTGGTTCGGCGGTCATCTCGCAGGCTCAGGTGGACAATCTACCCATTCCTGGCCGCCAGGCAACACAGCTCTCGCTCCTTCTGCCCGCAACGGGGACGGACACGACTCGGGCTCAGAGGCCTGACGCCAACGTTGGCTTCGGGAGCCAAAACGTCGCCGCTACTAACTATCTCGTGGATGGCCTAACGAACATGATCTCCGGCGCAGGCGATCCGCGAGACAACATCCAGCAAGCATCCATTCAGGAGTTCAAGGTCATCATCAGCCAAGCCCCTGCGGAGTACGGTGGACGTTCCGGCGGCGTCGTTACCCTGGTCACCAAGAGCGGCACCAACAATATCCACGGCGAGGCATTTGAATTCTTCCGCGATCACTACATCAATCGCGTCGATTACTACACACAGTTGCAGCACGACTCCGACCCCAGCCTATACCCCATTGAGCCCTTCACTCGCAATCAGTTTGGCGGAGCGATCGGAGGTCCGATTCTCAAAAACCGCCTGCACTACTTCGGATCCTACGAACGCCTCGACGATCAGGAGTATTTCACGGTTGCTCCCGGTGGCACCGCCGCTCCTACAAGCATCGTGAATGGACAAAAGGTGCTGGACTACGGCTCCCAGCAGGGCAGCTTTCGCACAGGAAGCCTGCAAAACAGCTACTTCGCGCGCATCGACTGGCAGATCAACCCTCAGCACAGCGCCTTTCTCCACTTCTTCGAACAAACGCCCAGCGTCTTCTATTGCCTCGGCTGCACCGGTGGTAACAGTTCCAACTACAGCACCGGCGACACAGCGGTACCCGGCTGGACCTGGGCTGCAGGTGAGACCTGGGTCATCTCTCCCAGAGTTGTGAACCAGTTCGGGGCGCAGGTTGCTCAGGATTGGCAGTCCAGCTTACACTCCCATTTCTATACTCCCTCGCAAGCTGTGCTCAACAATGCCAACTTTATCCAACAGTTCCCGGCGGATCTTCCCGCGGGCGTAGGCATCGCTCCCGGATCCAGCACGTCGTTTACTTTCCCGAGCTTTAAATGGGGCTTCTACCCCGGCATCCAGTTTCATCCCTTTTATCAGGAAGCATTCGACACTGTGACCATCACGCACCAGAACCACACCTTCAAGGTGGGCGCCGATGTGCTTAGCCAGCCCAGGAAGCTTCAGGCAGCAGATACTCCATTGGGTGCATGGACCTTCAGCAAGGACATTTACTTCAACCCTACCGATCCTAACTTCGATTGGGCGAGTCTGGCTAACGCGGGCCCGACTAAGTTCACGACGACCTTCCCGACAATTCCTTACATCAACTACAACATCGAATCCGCCTGGTATGCCCAGGATGAGTGGAAGCTTCGTCCCAACCTGACACTGAACCTGGGCCTACGCTATGACCTCCAGACCAAAGTCTTTCTCAACAATCTCACCGCCTCGCTCTATCCGCCGCCCGGGCTGCCCTCTTTTGTGAAGTACGGAGGTCGCGGCGTATATGACAACGTCGCACCAAGGGTTGGTTTCGCTTGGGATCCCAAGGGGGATGGCAGGACGGTATTTCGTGGTGGGTACGGAATCGTCTACACCATGAACTCGAATAACACCTATGGCGAAGGGCAAACAGTGACGCTGCGGCAGACCAGCATCAGCGTTACAAAACCGACCTTCCCCGATCCCTACGATGGCAAGGGCTATTTGAAGTACCTCTCAGCCACGCCACCAAATATCACGATTCTCGCCAACCAGGTGTCGAATCCGCCGGTCTATACCTGGAGTGTGGGTGGAACCCGGCAGATTACGTCCGACCTCGCGCTCGTCGTGGACGGTTTCTACTCGAGGATGACGAAGTTTCAGATTACTCCCAACATCAATACACCACTGGAGACGTCACCGGGCGTGAACGTGAAGCCGCTCATCCGTCCTATCGCCGGCTACTCCAACATCGGCGAGGTGCAGTCAGAAGGCAACTATTCGTACAAGGCTCTGGCCGTGCGTCTTGACAAGCGTTTCTCGCATCACTTCCAGGCAACTGCCTCCTATACGCTCGCAAAGCAGCGGGACAACTACAACAACGCTGGGACCTGGACGGACTTTTACTACCCGGAAGAAGATAAGGGTTTTGCGGCGGCGGATCGGCGTAACATGCTGGTCTTAAGCAGTTACACGCAGCTTCCCTGGGGCATAACGGTAGGCGGAATCTACACCATACGTTCATCGCTGCCGCTCATTGCCCAGACTGGAATCGATAACAACAATGACGGGGCAATCACTGACTACGTTCCTGGGACAGCAAAGAACCAACACAGTGTTACGAACCTGCTCGCGGAAGTGAATAACTGGCGGGTAAACACAGAACACCTCAGCGCAATTCCGGCGTCGCAGATCCAAACGAGTTTCTACAACCAATTGGATATGCACATCAACAAAACCTTTCGGCTTTCCGAACAGTACAGTTTGCAGGCGATCGGCCAGCTATTCAACGTGTTTGGTACAGACAACTTCGGCGGGGTTGGTTCGTCACAACAGGCGATCGCCACGTCGTCGTCTTTCGGAACGATTTCGAGTGCGCTTCCGCGGCAGCAGGGCGAACTTGCAATCCGCTTCATCTTCTAGGTTGACTCACACTTTTATGGATAGGAAAACGACATTACGTATCCACATGGCACGCAAGGGTATTTCGTGATCGGCGTGCCCCAACTTGCCAAATCGCTCCGCTGGCTATCGATCGTTGCCTCGTTGGCGGCTATGCCGCTGCACGCCCAGGATGCCAAAGCGGTTGTCGAACAGGCGATTGCTGCGACCCATGCGCAAAATGTTCAGTCGATCGAGATCAATGGCCGCGGCTTCGACGCGCTGTTTGGGCAGGCCTACGATGGCGATTCCGCATGGCCACGCTTTGCCCTCACGCGCTTCAGTCTTGCGATCAATTATCAGGAGCACTTTCTGCGCGACGAACGAACCCGCGTGCAAGCTCAGAACCCTCCGTTGGGAGGCGGAAACCAGCCTATCGGCGAACAGAGACAGACGCTGCTCTTCCGTGACGGCTGTGCGTGGAACCTCGGTCACCAGGGAAAGCCCTCGCCGGCGCAGCTCGAACGCGATCTTCGCTCAGCATCGGAAGCCCGCCAGACGGAAATTCTCTTTACGCCGCAAGGATTTCTGCAGGCCGCTCTTCATGCAGCTCCCACCGTCCACACCGAGAAGGTCGGGGACAAAACAGTGACTCTTATCTCATTTGTCACCGCCAATAAGATTGCCCTGGAAGGCACGCTCGATGAGCACGATCATCTGCAGCGCATCCGCACCTGGGTCGGAACACCGGTTCTCGGTGATGTAGTGCTTGATTCCGTCTTCTCTGAATATCAGGACTTTGATGGCATTATCTTTCCGCGACATATCGTGCAATCCGAGGGTGGCTATCCGCTGCTAGATGTCACGGTGACCTCGGTCAAAGCAAACGCAGTGGCATCGGCGGAGGTTCCGCAGGGCATTCGCCAGAAGATAGCCTCGGAACCTGTGGCGATCAAGCCGCAGATTTACGGTGAAGGCGTCTGGATTATCCCCGGCGAAGACTACCACGCATCGAAGAGCATCCTGGTCGAGTTCAAGGACTACCTGCTCGTAGTTGAAGCCCCGGACAGCGACGAGCGTTCGGTTGCGGTGATCGACGCGGTCCACAAGCTTGTGCCGGGCAAGCCCATTCGCTATATCGTTAATACCCACACGCACTTCGATCACTCCGGCGGGTTGCGCACCTATGCTGCCGAAGGGGCAGCGATCGTTACATGGGAAGGCAACGTGTCGTATTACCGGCAGGCCTGGTCCAACCCTTACACGATCCACCCCGACCGACTGGCGACCTCAAAGCGAACTCCGCTCTTCGAGGGACTCGTCGGTAGTCGCACATTCACTGACGGAAAGCAGGAGGTCGTTGTCTTCCACTATGCGGGTAACTTTCACAATCCCGGCATGCTGGCAATCTACCTACCGAGGCAGCGCGCGCTCGTCGAAGCCGACTCCTTCAATCCGCAGCCAGATCCAGGCGATCCACCGACTGCCATCCCCAATCTCGTGCAGTTTTACGGCGCGGTACAGAAGCTTGGGCTGGATGTCGGCGAGATCATCCCCATTCATGGACGAGTAACACCCTTCGAGGAGGGCCTTACCGATATTGAAGCATACAAAACCTCTCAGTTATGGCAGTAAGGCTGGTCGAGATTAAGGAAAGAATGAAACCTCACAAACCAATAACGTCGTCACTGGTCTTTACTCTTCTTTGTCTCAGTGGCATTTGTGTTCCTTCCAGCGAGGGGCAGGCAGCAAGTGCTCCGGTCGACAAGCAGCCGCCGCCACCGAAGTTGATTCTGCCGGCGGGTGTGGAGAAGCTTTGCTCGATCCAGTTCGATAGGGACGCGAAGCGTCCCGCCCGGGTCGAGGACAGCGCGCTGCCGTGCCTCGATGAGGTAGCGAGCACGTTGAAGCAGAGACCCGACCGCAAACTGGTCCTTGTAGGTGTGTCCGATCCCATCAAGGACCATGAAGAGAAAGACGCGGGTGAGGAGCGGGAGGGCGAGGATATGACGGGCCTTGATATTCGTTATGAAGACACGTCCGCCTATCGTGCAGTGAACACCAAGGACTATCTGACGCGTTTCTACGGAATCGCTCCCTCGCGCATCCTTCCTACGACCAATGAGAATCGCCACGGGCAGGATGTTGCGTTCTATCTCGTTCCCGGTGACGCCGACTTCCTCCACAATTACCTGAATACCACCAGAACAAACGAACGAGTATGCACTGTAAAGCCTTGTTACGATAGGCGCGAAGAGTCGGACTCTCCTCAACCACGGGAGCGAATTCGACCCGTATCTCCATCGAGCGGAAACTACTAACCCACTAACCAGCTATTTTCGGAGTGCTGCATGAAAAGAAGTCTGATCATACTATCGTTTCTTCTAGGCATCCTATCGGCTGCGGTTCCGGCATTCGCGCATCACTCGTTTTCGTCGGAATTTGACATCAATCAACCCGTCAAGCTGGCGGGAGTACTGACAAAACTGGACTGGGTTAATCCGCACGGATTCATCTATCTCGATGTGAAGGGGAGCGATGGCAAGGTAGTGAACTGGGCCGTCGAGACCGGCGGTCCCAATGCGTTACTTCGCCGCGGCGTTCGCAAGACGGACTTCGTGATCGGCACCAAGATCACCGTCCAGGGTTTCAAAGCCAAGAGCGGTCTGCCCATAGCCAATGGCAGGACTATCACCTTGGCGGATGGAAGAAGCTTATTCGCCGGGTCTTCGGGAACCGGCGCACCTCGTGATAATGCTGATCCGACCGAGCCGCAGTACTAAAGCGTTCCCGCGACGAAGAGAAAGAGTTTCAGGAGAAGAGAATGCAATCTGTTCGAAAGAATTCCACGCTTTGTATTGTTCTTTTGGTTGTTTGTCTTGTCTCCGGAGTCGTGCCGGCGCATTCTGAAAACTCCGGCCTGCAACCTGGCGTGAAGATTCCCGCGTTCAGTCTTAAGGACCAGGATGGAAATCCGCAGACATTACAATCTCTCTCCGGCCCAAACGGGCTGCTGATCCTCTTCAACCGGTCTGCCGACTGGTGCCCGTTCTGCAAATCGCAGCTTATCGACCTTGAAACCGCTCGTCATAATTTTGAGGCCAAGGGCATCCATATTGCCTCCATCACCTACGACTCGCCCCAGGTGCTGAAGGCCTTCGCGACGCGCCGCAACATTCATTTCTCTATGCTCTCCGATCCAGACTCCGCCATCATCGACGCGTTCGGCGTGCGCAACCACGAGGCGGAGGCGACGGGATTCAAGGCTGGGATCGCGGTCCCTAACTACTTCCTGATTGCTCCGGATGGCACGATCCAAAAGCGGTACGCCGAGACCGAGCTTCTGGACCGCGTGACTGCCAGTTACCTCTACGAAACGCTCTTTGGCTCGGGCACGGCACAGCCTGCGAGCGCGTCGGTGCTCCCGGCCACGTCCCATCTCGGGGTCACGCTTACTCAATCCGATGTATCTGCTGCTCCGGGAGCACGTATTCGTCTCACGGTGCAGTTTACCCCCGAGAAAGGCAGCCATCTGTATGCGCCAGGTGCGGAGGCCTTTGGCTACCACCCCATCAAGATTACGCTCGACCCCTCGGATCTCTATCGGACGAACGCCCCCGCCTACGGGCCTTCCACGATCCTTGAGTTCCCCAAGTTGCAGGAGAAGGTCCCGGTTTTCGAATCTTCCACAGCAATCACCCAGGACCTCTGGGCGATTCGAAGTCCAAAGACGAACGCTCAGTTTGCCGAACATCCGGAACTGGTCGTTCACGGCACGCTCGAATATCAAGTGTGCACAGACACCACATGCTTCGCTCCGGAACAGAAGCCGGTGTCCTGGAGTCTGCACGTTTCGCCGTCGGACCTCGACACCACACGTGTCGCTACAGACCTGCAAAGAAAGTAACCGCTGGCCGTGCCGGCAAAGAACCTGACGTTGCTGGAACAAGGAGTAATTCCATGCCGTTTCTCTATCACATCTGCCAGTGGATTTATGGGACCTGGCTCTCGACATCCATCCGGGAATCGACCTGGGTCTTCCCGATTATTGAGTCCATCCACACCCTCGGCATCGTCCTTGTCGTGGGCACGGTCGCGGTATTCGATCTTCGCCTCCTCGGCCTGGTCATGAAACGGGAACCTGTGTCCCGTGTTGCGCACCAGGTTCTCCCGTGGACCTGGACCGGCTTTGCCGTCATGTTTATCACCGGCCTGTTGCTCTCGATCGCCGAGTCGGCGACGAATTACTACAACGTCGCCTTCCGTGTGAAGTTGCTTCTCCTGCTGCTCGTCGGGTTGAATCCACTCATATTTCATCTCACCATCTACCGCAGCGTGAACACCTGGGACGGTGCCAATGTCACGCCTGCGCGCGCCCGCGCCGCCGCAACCTGCTCGATCGTCCTATGGACGGGCATCATCATCGCAGGACGCATGATCGCCTATCTTCACTAGAACCTCCGCAAGACGCATTCCGAAAAGAGAGGCGAATTAATTCATATGTCGGGGCTCAAATTCTTTCACTGGCTCGCCCAAACGCACATCGGTATGGTGATGCGCGATTCCACCTGGGCCTTTGCCATTGTAGAGATCGGGCATCTGATCGCTCTCGCCGTCTTCGGAGGCGCGATTCTTCTTCTGGATTTGCGTCTGCTTGGCTTCGCCTTCACCAGCCAGCCGGCTCCGCGAGTGGCTCGCGAGTTTCTGTCCATTACTGTCGCGGGGGTAGTTGTCATGTTTCTAACCGGATCTCTGCTCCTTGCCTCCGGTCCCATGCGCTACTACTACAACACCCCCTTCCGCATCAAAATGTGGCTCTTCCTGATCGCTTTGTTGTTTCACTTCACCCTGCAAATCAAGGTCGCTCGGCAGGACCCGCAGCAAGATCATTCCACTCCAGGACGAAAAGCCGCAGGTGCAATTTCTCTCCTTCTCTGGTTCAGCATCGGAGTGGCAGGCAGGGCAATCGGCTACTTCTAGCATGCAGCTTACTCACTTCGCTCACCCCGGAAAGCGCCGAGACTAACGTGGACCTTGAATTCAGCGAGGTGTCGAAGGAGTACGGCCATGCGGACCGGGAAGGGAAGCTTAGTGTACTTGACCGTATCTCCTTTTCGGCGCGAAGCAACGAGTTTGTCTGCCTGCTCGGCCCTTCGGGCTGTGGCAAATCTACCTTGCTGAAAATGGCCGCCGGCCTTGAGCAGACGACTTCCGGTACGGTCTCGCTTGGCGGTGAGAAGATCACCGCTCCGCGCGCCGGGTGCGGCATGGTCTTCCAGGACTACGCGCTCTTTCCCTGGCTTACCGTCGAGCGCAACATCGCCTTCGGGCTCGAATTGCAGCGCTTTGACCATGAGAGCGTCCGGCAGTCGGTTGCTCGTCTCATCCACCTGGTCGGCCTCGATGGCTTTGAGAGGTCATTGCCCAGCCAACTCTCCGGCGGTATGAAGCAACGGGTCGCGTTAGCACGTTCCCTTGTCCTTGCCCCGCAGGTTCTGCTGATGGATGAACCCTTCGGGGCGCTTGACTCGTTCACCCGTATGGAGATGCAGGAGGAACTGATCAAGCTGTGGCTACATCGTCCATTCACCGTCCTGTTTGTGACCCATGACATCGAGGAGGCCGTGTACCTCGCCGACCGGATCGTCGTCATGACGCCTCGCCCCGGTCGCGTGAAGACCATCGTCTCCGTGCCGCTCGCTCGCCCCCGCCAGCGCACGGATGAGCGATTCACTGCTATCCGCAACCATCTGCTCGAACAATACGAGCGCTCGTCTCCCCAGCAGATCGAAGGCGCGGCCCTATGAATAAGATCAAGCCTACGATCGGCATTCTTTTGTTGGTCGCAATTGCCTTCTATGGCTATTGGCACCGGGCCAGCTCGGAGCGTGCCTCAGGCAGCAAGAGTGAGAGTCGAATCCGTATCGGCACGAACCGTGCTCTTGGGACGGTCACACCTTACATCGCGCGCGACAAAGGCTACTTTGAACAGCAGGGGATTCGGGCGCAGGTCATCGACTTCAACGACGTCACCACGCTCATGGAGTCCATTACCTCAGGCCAGCTCGATGTCGCGCTTGTCGGCATCTCGTCTCCGGCCATCTGGCAGCAACGAGGGGTTCGCCTCAAGGTAGTCGCCGCCGCCAACGGTGGAGGCCATGTGCTCCTCACGCGCAGCGATACGGGCATGCACGCGCTCGCGGATCTCCGCGGCCGGAAGATTGCAACCCCCAAACCCGGCACCGTCACGGATACTCTCTTCCGCGCGCACATCGTACACGATCTGGCGAACCTCGATCCTGAGACCGACATCCAGATCGTTCCTAATATGGCTGCCGCAGACATGGCCACCGTCGTCTTCGTCTCCCGCGAGGTGGATGCAGCAATTACCTGGGAGCCCTTTGCAAGCCAGGCAGAGGCCACTTACAAAGACCACAGGGTCCTGTTCGACGGCGCCGCCGAGTGGCGAAGACAGCATCCCGATCGTAAGCATCTCTATCCCGTCAACGTCGTGATTGCCAGCCAGACTTTCATCGATCAGAATCCCGACGTGCTCCGGCGCTTTCTCGTCGCGTACACCGAGGCAGTCCACTTCATCAATTTCCAGCCAGAGGAAGCCAACGAAATCATCAGTCGCGAGACGCAGCTCGACAAGTCCATCGTAGTCGCAGCCCGCAGACGCATTGACTACTCGGCCCAGGTTGATGTCGATGCCTCGCTCGAAACTCTTGCCTGGTCGGTCGAACTCGGCTATCTAAAGAAAGCTCCCACGGCCGCACAGCTCTTCGACCTTCGCTTCCTTCCCCAGGAGACCGAATAATGCGGCGTGCAAGGTGGCAGCGACTCTGGCAGGGAGCGCTTACGATCTCGGCGCTCCTTCTGCTGTGGCAGATCGCCTCCAACACCGGCATCTTTGGCAGAACGTCGCCCGAATCCTCGCGTCTGTTGCTGCCTCCGCCTGTGGTCGTTCTCTCCTCGCTGGTTAAGATGGCCCGTTCTGGCTACCTGCTCGATAACATCTCGATCAGCGTTCTGCGGGTTCTCTGCGGTTTTGTGCTTGCTGCGCTGATTGCCGTCCCGCTCGGCGTGGCGATGGCGCTTTCGGCCACCATCCATAATCTCGCGGACCCTATCGTTAGATTGCTATCGCCCATCCCCGGCGTAGCCTGGGTACCCATCGCCATCCTCTGGTTTGGCCTTGGGGATGAGGCGGCTATCTTCATCATTACCATTGGCTCCATCTTTCCCATCCTGCTCAGCACAATCCAGGGCGTGCATGACGTAGACAGCCGTCTGGTCGACGCGGCTCGCACCATGGGCGCCAGTCGATGGCAGATCATGCACCGAGTCTTGCTTCCAAGCCTCATCCCTTATCTTGTCACCGGCTTTCGTACCGGCCTTAGCTTTGCATGGCGCGTCGTGATTGCCGCGGAGATGGTCGGCGTGCCCAAGGGCATCGGCTACATGCTCACCGTCGGCAGAAGCACCGGCCAGACCGAGATCACGATCGTCACGATGCTTATCCTCGGCGTTCTTATGGTCATGGTGGAGGAACTTATTTTTAGCCCCCTGCAAAGCTATACCGACGCATGGCGCAGACCCGCGCGCGCTTCCTGAAGGATGCGTCTTAGGGAGACCAATAGATGAGAGCAAGAACGTTCAGCCGCCAACTCCGCGGTGGCGTTGTGATTCGATCCCTCTTTTCCAGGACAGGTCCGTAGAACCGCAGATCCCTCGGCTTTGCTCGGGATGACAAAGTGGAGGACCGCGATTCCATTCAAGGCAGAAGCTCGATAAAATCTGGATGGTCTTGCAGGAGTATCACCTATGACTTTCCCCTCCTCGGCGGAAAACCGCGGTATGGCTGTGTGCACAATACTGTTTTGGCTCTTCGCCCCGGCAATTGCACAACAGGCAGACAAGCAAGCAGCCGAAGTGACGGGACCGGCAGTCAACCCTGCGTACATGGACCTTTCTGTGAAGCCGGGGGATGACTTCTACGCATATTGCTGCGGGACATGGGAGAAGAACACAACGATTCCCCCCGACCGCGGAGAAGTAAGCCCAGGCACACCGCTGCAAGATATGCTCGATAGAAGGCTGGCCGACCTGATTGAGGAAGCGGGTGCGAAGGGAGCGACAGCCACCGCCGGCAGCCGCAGAGTTTTCGATCTGTACACCTCGTTCATGAACGAGGCGGCGATCGAGGCCCGGGGGACGAAGCCGCTGGCGGCGCCCCTGAAAGAGATCGCGGACATCCGCAACCGCAAACAGCTGGCGCGCGCTCTCGGCGAAACACTAAGGGCGGACGAGGACGCACTCAACGTTACAACTTTCCACAGTCCTAATCTTTTTGGATTATGGGTGGCCCCCGGGTTTGAGGATACCTCGCGCTACACGGCGTACCTGATGCAAGGTGGACTTGCGCTGCCGGACCGCGAGTATTACCTGTCGCAGTCGGATGCGATGAAAGAGATTCGCCAGCGGTATCGGGCGCATATCGTAACGTTGATGAAGCTCGCGGGCTTTGACGATGTGGATCACCGCGCGGATCGGATCATCACGCTGGAACATGCGATTGCTGAGAAGCATTGGAGTCTGGCCGAAGATAACGACGTGAAGAAGGCCAACAACCCCTGGAAGGCATCGGAGTTTGCGCGGAAGGCTCCGGGCTTGGATTGGGTGGAGTATTTTTCGGCCGCCGGGCTGAGCAAGCAAGCGGAATTTATCGTTTGGCAGCCGAGCGCTGTGATCGGAGAGTCGGCTCTGGTGGCGGGAGCTTCTTTGGAAAGCTGGAAAGACTGGCTGGCCTATCACCTCATCAATCAATACGCCGCGGCTCTTCCCAAAGCGTTCGCCGACGAGAATTTCGCCTTCTACGGCAAAACGCTCTTTGGAGCGACCGAGCAGTTGCCGCGGTGGCGGCGGGGGTTACAACTGGTAAACGCGGAACTTGGCGATGACCTTGGGCAGCTCTATGTAAAGCGTTACTTCGCGCCCGAGGTCAAGGCGCAGGTGCAAGAGCTCGTAGCCAACCTGATCGCGGTGTACCGCGAGCGCATCCAGGCCGTTCGGTGGATGACGCCCTCGACCAAGGCCGAAGCACTGAAGAAGCTGGATACGCTCTATGTGGGCGTGGGCTATCCGGAGCGTTGGCGGGACTATGTGGGTTACGAGGTCAAGCCCGATGATGCGGTGGGAAATTTGCGGCGCGGCGGCCTGTGGGAGTATCAGTATCAGCGAGCGCGTCTGGGCCGGCCAGTGAACAGGAAAGAGTGGGTGATGACGCCGCAGACCAACAACGCGGTGAACCTACCGCTGAACAATGCGTTGAACTTTCCGGCTGCGGGTCTGCAGCCGCCAGTGTTTGACGCTAAGGCGCCGCCGGCGGCGAATTATGGCGCAATCGGCGCGACGATCGGTCATGAGATCAGCCATGCGTTCGATAACGAAGGCAGTGCGTTCGATTCCGAGGGCCGATTGCGGAACTGGTGGACGCCGGAAGATTTTGCGCACTTTGACGCGGAAACCTCAAAGCTGGCAGCGCAATATGATGCCTATAAACCATTTCCCGACCTCTCGCTGAATGGGAAGCAGACGCTGTCGGAGAATCTTGCCGACGTGGCTGGGTTGACGGCGGCCTACGACGCGTACAAAGCGCATCTACAGGGTCACGCAGCGCCTGGGGAAGGTGGGTTCACCGGCGACCAGGGGTTCTTCCTTGCGTACGCGCAATCATGGGCGGATAAACAGCGCGATGCCGCGCTCCGCGAGGAAGTTCTCACAGACACGCACGCACCGGCACGGTATCGGGCACTGGCGGTGCGCAACCTGAACGGATGGTATGAGGCCTTCGATATCAAGCCGGGAGATAAGCAATATCTGCAGCCTGGAGATCGCGTTCTGATCTGGTGAGAGGTCAGGCTGTCCCCAATCCACCTTATTCTGTCCTTAGTGCCCGCACCGGATCCACTGACGCTGCCCGCCGCGCCGGGATTACCCCCGCCACGCAGGCCGCGGCCAGCAGCATCCCCACCGCCGCCACCAAGGCACCGCCGCTCACGGTCGTTAGCCCATAGAGCTGCGCCTTCACCAGCGTGACTCCGTAGAGGGCCAAAGGAATTCCGATCGCAAGCCCGAGCAGTGTCTGCAACAAGGCGCTGCGCAGGATCATCGCCACCACCCCACTGCGATCCGCCCCCAGTGCCATGCGGATGCCAATCTCGCTCGTCCTCCGCGCCACTGTGTACGAGGTCACCCCATAGAGTCCCACCGTCGCCAACAGGAGCGCCAGGCCGCCGAACAATGTCATCAACGTCGACAACATCCGCTCGTGCGTAAATCTGCTTGCGATCTGCGCATCGAACGTCTCGAACCTCTGCATCGCCAGATTCGGATTGATTTCCGTCAGCGTCCGCCGTGCAATCGATTCCATATCGCTCGTCGGATGTGATGTCTCAACCACGATGGCGCCCGCATCCCCCTCCTCTGACGGCTGCGTCAACGGGCCAAAGTACATGGGGTGCGTCCCGTTCCTGCGCACGTCGTTGTAAGACGTTCCTTCCACTACGCCTACAATTTCATAAGGCTTAGCAAGATGCCCTCCAGCAGTAAAGCGATGTCCGATCGGGTTCTCTCCCGGCTTGAAGAGCGCCCTGACAAAGTCCTCGTTCACCACCGCAACATGCGGCGAGGTTGCCGTGTCCTGCACGGTGATTCCACGTCCCATCAGCACTCGTGTTCCCACCGAATCGAAGTACTCCGGATTCACAACGATGTTCGTAGCAGAACTGTGCGCGTTCGGCTGCCCCACCAATTGAATTTCGTAGCCGTCGTCGCCGCCTTCCATCGGCGTATAGGTACTCATCCCCACCTTCACCACGCCCGGAATTGCATGAAACCGCTCCTCAAGGACCCGGTAAAGCGCATTCACTTGCTCATCCTTATAACCCGCCGTCTCTGCGTAGAAATGGACGATATAGCGGTTCTTCGACTTCAGCTTCATGTCCGTATGCTGCAGCCTGTCCAGGCTTTGCGAAAAAAGCCCCGCGCCGATCAGGAGCACAACCGACAACGCAGCCTGCAGCACAACCAGCCCGCGTTGCAGCAGTGAAGCTCCACCCATCGTCGTCCGTGTTCCGTTACGCAGTGCATCGGCCGGCGCAGTCTTCGCTCCCATCCATGCCGGTGCAGTACCAAACAGCACGCCCGTCAGCATCGATACAGCAACCGCAAATCCTAATACCTCAAGAGACGGACTGGAACTGATCGGCAGATTCTGATCGCCCGGAAACGCCAGCATCAGCAGCATCCGTGCTCCGCCGTACGAAACCGCCAGCGCCGCCAAGCCGCCGATTCCCGCCAGGAGCAGGCTCTCCGTCAGCAGCTGGCGAACAATTCGCCCACGCCCCGCGCCCAATGCCGTCCGCACGCTCATCTCCGTCTTCCGCTGCATCCCACGCACCAGCAAAAGGTTGGCAATGTTGGCGCACGCAATCATCAGCACCAGCCCGGCGATCCACATCAGCAGCTTCAGGTTTGAAGCGTAATCCTTCTGCATCGACTGCGTGCCTGTACCACCTGCAGTCAGCACTAAATGCGTCTTAGCGATATCCGCGGCTGAAAAGTCAGGATCCGTCGCGTGCACCCGCTTGAGTTGCGCGTTCAACTTGTCCTGCAACGGAACCAGCGCCGTTCCCGGCTTCACGCGCCCAATAATATCCAACCAATTCTGCGTCGGGTCACGGAAACTCTTTCCGCCCGCCTCATCGGGCATGGTTGCAATCGGCAGGTAGAAATCCGGTGGAGTGCTCGACATGCGATCGCCGAAGAAACCTTCGGGAGCCACACCGACCACCGTCACCGCCTTCGTATTCATCCAGAAGGTGCTGCCAACCACCGAATCATCGCCGTTGTAGACGTCTTTCCATGTCGCATAGCTCATTACCGCAACCACGGGTGCACCGGAAACATCATCCGTATCGGAAAGCAGGCGTCCCACTGCAGGCTGTAGCCCAAACATGCGGAAGTAGTTTCCAGAGACGAATTCCCCCATCCGCGGCTTTGCAGCCTCCTGGCCTCCATCACGCCGTATAACGACGGGCCGATTCTCAAACCCCGCCTGCATCGCCGCCAGCTCTTCAAACTCCGGCGTGTTCTTCTTCATCTGCTCATAGGTGTCGGTGGAAAACATGCTGTAGTCTCCGTCGTGCCACACGTTGGGCCCGGAGTTCTGGCAACAGTCAGCCCAATCACCTACTCGCACCAGCGCCTTCGGATCAACCACCGGCAAATTCTTCAGCAGCACTGCATTCACCAGCGTGAAGATCGCCGCGTTTGCCCCAATCCCCAGCGCCAGTGTGAGGATCGCAGTCACCGTAAATCCCGGAGTCTTCCACAACTGTCGCAGCGCGAAACGCGCATCTTGCACCAGGCTCTCCAACCATCCCCATCCCCAGGCCATATAGCTTTGCTCCTTAATTGAGGTGGGATTGCCAAATCGGAGATACGCCGCGCGCCGTGACTCGGACGAGCCCACACCTTCCTTTGTCTGCTCCCGCTCTCGCAGCTCCAAATGCAGACGCATCTCTTCTTCCAGATCTGCCTGAAATTGCCTCCGGCCAAACAGCATGCGCAAACGGCGCAACAGCTCATGGATTTTATTCATCGTTCACTCTTTACGCTGTCTGGATCACGCGTCCAATCGCCCCCATCACGCGCTCAAACTGCGAGATCTCCAGCGCCAGTTGCTTGCGCCCCAGGGCCGTCAGTTTGTAGTAGCGCGCACGCCGGTTTCCAGCCGTCGTCCCCCATTCTGCTGTCACCCAGCCTTTGATCAACATTCGCTGGAGCGCCGGATACAGCGACCCTTCTTCGATCTGCAGCACATCGTCCGAAGTGTGCTGAATCGAATTGGCAATCTCATATCCGTGCAGCTCGCCATGGCGCGCGAGCGTTTTCAGAATCAGCAGGTACAGCGTGCCCGGCGGAATCTCATCTCGATTCAAACAACACCTCTCCAAGCAAACAAGAACCTCTCGCATAGCTAAGCTACGCCAGTAACACGCTACTGCCATAGCCAGACTATGTCAAGGGAGGATGGCTGCCCGTATAGGCAAGGAAGAGTGGGGCTTTAGTGACTGCGTGAGTACTCTGCACTTAGTCCCGAAGGGACGTCTGAAAGTAGCCCAGGATGATAGTCCTGGGTAATGATAGGCACGCTGGACAGTCCCGCGATTGACGGCTGAACACCGGGACCGAGTTTTCAGCCGTCGGGACTAAGTGCAGAGTACTCATGCAGACACTTTAGCCCTGACCATTTTGGCCGAAGGGTGGGACGACTACAACCGGGCTTTACAAAACTTGATCGAGCTTAACGAATCTTTATCGCACGCTCCCTAACCCGCTGCTGAAATTGATTCACTGCGCAGGCAATGAAAAATCATTGTCGCTGTTGAGGTGTATCGATCTCATTGCGCATCGAGGAGCCTGTTATGAATCTTGGTGTTTCGTTCCACCGCTTCGTCGCAACCATGCTCGCCCTGGGAGTTGCCGGTGCTATATCGGTTTTGGGCCCACAATCCGCTTCAGCCCAGGAAATCACCGCAACCGTCCCATTTCAATTTTCGATAGATAACCAACAATACCCAGCCGGAACATATCAGTTCACCCTGACATCCGAATGGCTTCTCTCCATGCACAATGCGCAAGGCAAGGAGAGCCTGTTTCCGACTCGCCCTGAACGTAGCGCACCGCTGGGATCAGGGGGTGCCCTGACTTTTTGCAAATGCGAGGGGCATCATGAGCTTCTCGCAGTCTATATACCTGGTACAGACATGACCGCCGAGTTGATCGGGCCAAGGGCTGCAAGAAATGAAAGAAATACTCTCATCTCGCGATCGCCGATCAATTGATTTGCCTGAAAAGGCGCATTCTGGGGCGCAAAGACGCGACGTGGACATTGTCCTCAAAAAGCGATGTCGCCGTCGCGTTCCGCGATTGGCCGCGCATATCGCACGAGCGACAGGAGAAACTTGGCCGGCTCCTCGGTCATCGGAATGTGCGCCGAGTGCTCAAACCAGACGAGGTGCTTCTCCGGCGCCCGCACGCTATCGAACCACGAGGCAGCGACCTCCGCATTTACGTTCCGGTCGTGCCGTCCTATAAATAGGATGAGTGGGACCGAAAGCTGATTGATCGTGGTGAGGTTGAGCGCAATCACCTCCGGGAGCAGATAGGGGGTTGCGAATTTGTTTCCATCCCAGATGTGGGCGATCTCCTGGTCGCTATAGTCGGGCGAAAGCTGGGCAAGGTCGCCATCGGCGGAGTTGTTCCGCCGATAGGCCATCACTCCACCGTAATAGCCGACCCATTTGCGCTCGACATAAATCTCCTTGAGGGGAATGCTTCGCCCGGGGATACCGTAGGGGGCGATACCCTCAAGCTGTCGCACCGCCTCTGCATTGCCCTCGCGGTGAGCTGCGTCCATTGCGAACCGCCAGCCTCGGCGTTCGCTCTCGGGGCCATCGATCAGCTGGCCGACGCCAATATAGGCGTAAAGCCATTCGGGCCGGCGCTGTGCGAGGTGCAAACCCAGAAAGCTGCCCCAGCTGTGGCCGAGGACGAATATCTTGTCCTTGCCAAGCTCCCGGCGGGCCCACGTGGCCATTTCCTCAGTGTCGGCGATCATTCGCTCGGGTGTGAGGGTCGGCGCAATCTTCTCAGCATCGCTGAGGAGATAGGTCTTGCCCGCGGCGCGCTGATCCCACTGCACAACCGTGAAGTACTCCTCCCAGCCGCGAGAGAACCACCAACTCATCGGGATCGAGACATAGCCCGGCCCACCGTGGATGTGCAGGAGCACCGGGTTCTTGCGATCCGCGCCACGAACGGAGACCCATTGATCGATCCCGCCAATTTTCACTTTCTCCAGCCGCTCCACCCCATTGGGCGTCACGATTTTGCGTGCATTTGCAATGATCGCGGTCGCTTCCGCGCGATGGGTGAGCTCGAGGGGCTCTGGTGTGCGGCCGGAGATGGGCACAGCCGGTGCGTGCGCACCGCTGAAGGAGAGCGCCGCAACCCCACCAGCAATGAATTCTCGTCTCTTCACCTTGCCCTCTTCCTTGGCCTCGTTATTGGATGCTGGTGAAGGAGGAGGCGGCGCCGCGGTCTAACCGTCGCGCTGGAAAACGGAGGCGATGTTCAAAAGTTGCGGATGAGTTAGATCTCCACGGCCTCCCCGCCCCAAACCGCAGGGTCGACATCCTCCACCGACTGGGTCAGCGTCCAGATGTGCCCAGCGAAGTCTCTCAATGTGGCCTGGTACTCGCCGTACACATGCTTCTGCGGCGGATGAACGACGACCGCTCCGTGCTTCTGCGCCTGCGCGCACAATGCGTCCACATCCGGCACACGCAGCATCACGGAACTCTTCGTCGCCCACTTGTTGTCCTCCCCCGTCTCACCCACGATCAAGCACGAGGAGGCGAACCACATTTGCGTGCGATGGCCGCCGATCCGCAAACGCACACGAAATCCGAAGGCGGCCTCCAGCCACGCCACGGCAGCGACTACATCCGGATACGCCACCACAGGAATCACCGCACAAGGCGGAGCCGACCGATTTTGCATTGCCGTACCTTCCCCCAACGATTCGCTTGCGATATCCGGTGACAGCATACCTGAAGTTTTGGACGAATGGCGTGTTTCGGCAGCCATGACGGAGTTGCAACTTGTCCAGAGGCTGGATACCCTCAGTCAACTGGAGGACGCATCGAAATGACCGACGACCCAAACGACGACTTTACCCGGGCCGAGGATACTGTTTTGAGCCTTAGCGATAATTTCGCCGCTAAGGCAGACGCCAAAAGCGTGTATGGGGAACCGATCCATGCCGGCAACCGAACAATAGTTCCTGTCGCTAAGGTCGGATATCTCCTGGGAGCTACTTCTGGCGGACGAAACGGCGAAACTGTTGGAGGAGGTAGCGGAGGGGGTGGAGTTCTAGCGCGGCCCGTCGGTTACATCGAAATTACGGACGCGGGGACGCGGTATGTAAAGTTGTCGGTGATCAAGACGTCAATTGCGGCCGCCGCCATAGGATTTGCGGCGGGCTGTTTGCTCTGTGGCCGCAAATCCCTAAGCAAACGTTTGCGGCGGTAAGGTTTTGCCGCTGGCGGAATGCGGGTCATGACCGGCGTGCTCAGGACAATGGCGCCTTTTCGCGTTCGGCCGCCAACGCCATTAAACGGCGGTCCCGCCATGCGCGACGGCTGGCCAACGCATCCTGGCTCAGCACCGATCTACGTTCAGCCTCCACCTTCCGGACCAGCTCCGGTTGCCAGGGCGCCTCATGCAAACGCGATTGAGCGATTTCCTGCCAGGGAGTGCCGAAGCGATTGGCATAGTCGGCCACTCCGCCTGGCGCGTTGAGGTCGATGGTTTCGAAGGGTCCCATGAACGACCAGCGCAAGCCCAGGCCGTCACGCACGGTTCGATCGATGTCTTCGCAGCTGGCGACACCATCTTCCACCAGGGCCCAGGCTTCTCGTAGCAGGACCGCCTGCAATCGATTCAGCACAAAGCCCGGAATCTCTTTGCGCGCGTGAACAACACTACGTTTCAGACCTCGCATGAGGGAGTCCGCAAATTCAATCGTGGCGCGAGAGGTTTCTGGCGATGGAACAAGTTCAACGAGCGGCACCAGGTAGGGCGGGTTGACAGGATGGACGATCAACACCCGGGATGCAATTTTCAGGCCGTGGGTAAAGGCGGATGCGGGAATGCCGGAGCTCGAACTCCCGATCACCAGGTCCGGCGGCGTAACATGCTCAAGATCCTGCATGAGGCGGCGCTTCAAGTCTACTTGTTCCAGCACCGACTCTTGCGCGTAGGCGGCTCCATCGATGGCCTCAGCCAGTCCCGAGCCGGCCTCAGACGGGCTGCGATCTCAACCGGATCGTCCACAAGGCCGAAGGATTCCAGTTCTTTCAATTGCGCCTCAATCAGAGTGAGGGCCGTTTCGGTTGCATGCGGGTCCGCATCGTAGATGCGAACACTCAGGCCTGCCTGCGCAAAGACGATTGCCCATCCCGCGCCGACCAGACCCGCACCGATGACAGCCACCGGACGCCCATTCAAGCAGATCGTTGGGCCGAACGCCTTCCACGCCTTGGTGATCGCTCATCTGCAACCTCGTTCGATAGAGTTTCAATGGAAAAGACCGCAGGGGCCAAAGAGTCTGCGTGAGAACTCTGCACCTTACTCAGATTTGGTGCGCCCTTCGGGCTTCCCAAATTCTGCCGTTCTTACGCAGACACTAAAGCCCAAACTCGTGTTTTGCGTGTGTCATGGCCCTTAAAGATGCTCAGTTGGCCGGCCAGAGTATGTCGCGGGCCAACCAGATTTATATCTTGCTGATTTCGCTGCCGTTCGAAGTTCTGCCCGCCGACTTCCACTGAAACAAGAGGTAGCACACGTAGCAGACCTGGGTGGCCCAGACAACGCAATAGGCCATGACTAAATGGCGATGGCCCAGGCGGGTATCGATCCTGGCGTCGAATGGAAAAGAGGGAGGACAGCAAACTGGGTAACAAGTTCATAGTGCGCACCTACGCGATGAATTCAATAGCCTCTGCAGCCTCGGCTTGGGCAGCGAACTGGCGCCGGCGTTCGATTGCGATGCGAAGGCCGACTAACAGTACTGACCACGCGAGCCAGGCATAAATGTTCCACGAAACGGCGGGCTTCATGCTCGGGTCAATCCCCGCATTGGGTCCACCAAAGAAAACCGGAGCGGGATGCTGTGTGCGCCACCACCGCGTTGACATGTAAACAATGGGAACGTCGCAGTAAGCGAAGATGGCAAGCACCGCAGCGAGCGTCCTGCTCTGGCCTCCGGTCGAAACCTTTCGCAGGACGAGGTAGGCGACATACATCAGCCAAAGAACAAGCGTTGCCGTTAGGCGTGCGTCCCATGTCCACCAGATGCCCCACACGGCCCTGCCCCAGATGGAACCGGTGATCAGCCCAAGCGAACAAAACACTAAGCCGACCTCCGCTGTCGATACGGCGACGGCATCTGCCATCAGGGCAAGATTTGCACTGCGGTTCCGGCTGGCAAGATAGGTGATGGAAGCTGCCAGATTGGCAAAAAAGCAACACGACATCGCCACCCAATTGGGAAGGTGGTAGTAGAGGATGCGCCCTACATTCCCTTGATCAGCATCTGGCGGGACTGCGCTTAGCCCGATGTATGTAGCGATTGCGATCAGGACAACGGTCAGACACAACCAGAGGCAGGTAACCGCTTTTGTCATCGCAGGCACGATCCTCAGGAGATTCTCCCTGTGGGGGGACGCCATATTGTGCCGCGAACCGGCGCCCCGCCAGGTTGCCATCATAATGAATCCACGGAATAAATCAATGGACCTTCCAAAGAAGCCGGGCAAGGTGATTGCGTTCTCGCCATCCCAGCAAGCCACCTCGCAATCGCAGGATGCTATTACTCGGATAGAGGTCTTTGTGGCCCGGTTGCTTGAGAGCAACGAGGTATTGTCCGCTGCCCTGGAGCGGCTAAGAGATTTTCACCTTGCTGGAGCGTCACCGTTGCTGGCAGATAAAGTGCTCGCCCAGGTTGAGGTTGCCCTGGAAACAGCTTCGAGGGTCAGGAATGGATTCTAGCCGGCTACCTGAACAGGATTTTGGCCATCATGCCCTTGTCCTCGTGCTTCAAAAGGTGGCAATGAAACACAGAGATCCCACGGATGACTGGGTCAGTGAAATCCATGATCGTGTCAATGGATCCGTTGGCAGGAACATTGGCCGTGTCCAGCCACTCTGCGGGTGCGAGCTTTTGCCCGTTCTGCTGATATAGAAGAAAGTGAACCTGGTGTATGTGGAAAGGATGAACCTCCCTGCGTCTTATTCTCCACCCGCCAGCGGCGATAGTGACCAATGTCAACGGTCACCATTGGATCACTCTTTGGACTGTACTTCTTGCCATTGATATAGAAGCCATGATCGTCCTCAGTAAACACCGCCACAAATTGGGCGGGACCCTTCTCAAGCCGGCTTAGCTGTGCTTTTGAGAGCTCTTTATGAATTGCAGGTTTGTTGTCGAGTGGAATCCTGGGTAGCGGCGGTACTGGCCGCGGACCCGCAACCAGGTCGGCCAATACCATGGCGGGATTCGGGTCCCCGTCGATTCCAGGGTCGAAGCAGAGACTCCTCAGCGAAACATGTGCCCCAATTCCAGGTCCTGTGACAATCGCTTCCACTCTGCCGGCAGGCGAAACCAGTATGTGGTCTCGAAGTTCTGGCCTGCGATCCGGAGAATGGAAATTCAAGGGCATACCGTCCAGGGCAATCACTTCCATCTTCGTTTGGTCGACCTTCAAATCCGCATAGAGATCGGGCGAAGCGTTCACAATACGCCAGAGTTGCCGCTCGCCTGGCGCAATCGGGATCTTCGGCCGGAGCAATCCGTTCACGGTAAAGAGCCGGGCCGGATCACCTGATGCGCGACCGCACCTCTCTCCGGTATCTCCACCCGCTTTCTCAACACAGCAGCCTGCGGAGTGGCATCCAACACCTTATCGCGAAGGACCAGGATCCGCTCCGGAAGTTGAGCCACGCTCGGATAGTATCGGCTGATCCCTTCAATCACGATCGCTCCGGACATACCGTCCAACGATTGTTGATAGCTTTCACCATGCGGATGGGTGTGGTACCAATAGAGGCCCGGCGCCTGATCGAGCCGGGACATCCACGACGTAGTTCAGTGATTCTCCCGGCATAGTCATCATCGTAATCACGTCATCGCGGAGAGTTCGGTGAGACGTGGAGACCATGAAAGTGGAGATTCGACATGTTGCTGCATGGACCATCGACGCATATCTCCCCGGAATGCGTAGACATCGCATTCCGGTACGTGATCTTGATGGATTCTCCAGGGGCGGTGTAGATAACCGGAGGATCCTCTTCACCTTCGGTATCGGAACGATCCGAGACCGTTCCGGGCGTCGTTGACCGCGGAGAGCGTGAGTGGAGATCTTCCTGTGCGGGGATTCACCACTGTCTGGGCCGGCGGGCTTTGGGCTGACAGATTGCCGATGAACAACAGAGGCCATAGGACGGTCGTAACCAGCAAGCGGACGCCGCCCCGCGTGTGTGTTGTCATGGGAGATATCCCTTCTGTTGGGACAGCAGGCACCCATCCTTCGGAAGCCGCTAGGCCAGGGTTATTTCATCATCCACTGTTCATCCGCCGAGGGGCCGTAAAGTCCGGGAACCGCGATATCGTTCAGCCGAAGGTAGACGCCCAGTTGTGCCGTGTGATGCACCAGGTGGTCGAAGCACATGGTGCGAAAGGTCATGGAGCGCGGGTTCTGCGCGATCACTTGCTCGCCAAAACTGAATTTCCAAAGTGCAGAAAGATGCGCATCGCTGGCGGCTGCAATCGCGGCACGGCACTTGGCGGAAGATTCCTCGAGCCGCTGCAGGCAGGCTTCTCTCGTGGTGAAGGAAAGCGGTCTTAGGGCGTTTGCTGGCCGCCATATCCATTCCGTCATCTTCCATGATGTAGTAGCCAAAGAGCGGCAAGGATGCGCAATGCATGGCCAGCTTGCCCATCTTCATCGACTTCGCGTGCGGCACCCATTCCGGCTTGTCTTCCGGCACACGTTCGAGGGTGCGGCGGGTGTTCGAGATTTCCATGTCATAATCCTGCAGAAGGATTTCAGCGATGGTCATGAAGGGAATCCTTTCGGGGGCGATTGCGTTGCAGTAAGATTTTAGCCAAGCGTGATGGCCGTGTGTCGGTCACGGCCATTCTAAGGACATTCTGGCGGATTAGCGAGGGAGGTCGATATGGAACGGCGTAGTTTCCTGAAGCAGGGTGCGGCGGCGGTGGCCGGGATGAAAGCTCTGTCCGGCCTCGAGCTTAACGCGCAGACGAAACAGGAAGGCGCGGCGGCGCATACTCCAGCGCCGGTGGTGGCACGGTGAAGGGATCGGGCCGGCGGAAGCTGGGGCGGGCGGATGTCGAGGTGTCGATCCTCGGCATCGGCGGCTACCATATCGGGCCTCTCCGAGGTTTCGGAGGGAGACGGGATTCGATCATTCGAAGAGCACTGGATGAAGGCATCAATTTTCTGGACAACTGCTGGGACTACAACGACGGCGACAGCGAAGAGCGGATGGGCAAGGCGCTCGCGGACGGCTACCGGCAGAAGGCCTTTCTGATGACAAAGATCGACGGCCGCACCGGAGCATCGGCGCGCCGGCAGATGGAACAATCTCTGCGCGCGGCTGAAGACCGATCACATTGATCTGCTGCAGATCCATGAGGTCATTCGCATGGGCGATCCGGAGCAGGCGTTCGAGCCGGGGAAGGTGATCGAGGTGCTGCAGCAGGCGCGGAAAGAAGGGAAGATCCGCTTCATCGGATTTACCGGGCACAAGAGCCCGGAGATACATCTGCACATGATCGAAACTGCCGACAAGCAGGGGTTCACGTTCGACACCGTGCAGATGCCGGTCAACGCGCTGGACGAGCACTACGACAGTTTCCAACAGAAGGTGATCCCGGTGGCGCAAAAGCATGGCATGGCGGTGTTGGGTATGAAGCCATTGGCCAACGGTGCGATGCCGAAGATAAAAACGATCACTGCCGTGGAAGGCCTGCATTATGCGATGAGCGTGCCGGTTACGGTTACGATTACCGGTTGCGACTCGATGTCTGTCCTGGAGCAGGCACTGGGTGTGGCGCGAAATTTCAAGCCGCTGGATGAGCAGCAGAAAATTGCTATTTTGCAAAAGACTGCGCCCATTGCCATGGCGGGGAAGTTCGAGGCGTACAAGTCCTCACAGATTTATGACGGCACGGCCAACAATCCTGAGTGGCTGGGCTGACAGATTAGTCGAGCAGATCGGGCTGCTCGCGAACAATCAAATCCTAAAGGGGTTGATACTGGAACCAGGCCACGCGGGGATTGCCGACCTGCTTCCGCGCCACCAGCGCAGCCTCGTGTGCGATCGGGATAGGCTTGCCGGCAGCTTCGGCCATCAATTGCGACTGGCAGCTGCGATCCATCGTGATATAGAGCCAGGCCGCCTCATCCACCGTGCTGCCTACGGTTAAATTCCCGTGGTTCTGCAGGATCACGGCTTTGCGAGGGCCCAGGGCCTCGGCAATACGGTCGCCCTCCGAGCTATCGTAGACAACGCCGGTATACTCGGCGAACAGGCTGTGGTCCTCGTAAAAGGCGCAGGCGTCCTGGGTGAGCGGGTCGAGCAACCGGCCGAGAGAAGACCAGGTCTTTCCATAAAGGGAGTGGGCGTGGGCCGCTGCCACTACATCCGGCCTGGCCATGTGCACTCGGGAGTGAATCGCGAACGCTGACTCGTTGACCAGGCGGTTACCTTCCACCACCTGGCCCTTCTCGTCCACCAGGACGAGATCGGATACGCGGATGTGCGCGAAGTGCATGCCAAAGGGGTTCACCCAGAAGTGATCTGCCAATTCAGGATCACGAACGGTGATATGCCCGGCCACGCCCTCGCTGAACCCAAACTTTGCGAACAACCGGAACGCAGAGGCCAGGCGCTGCTTGCGATGCAACCTCTCTTCGGCAGGTGTCTTGAAGGTGGGTATGGGTGGCGTTTGGGCGATCTTCACAGCAGGGGAAGCGGTGGCAGCCGTCATAGTCTCGGGCCTTTCTCGAGGGAATCGAACCCAGGATCATTTTACGCTCCACCCTGGCATTCATCTGGAACTGATTGTGGGGGCGGTGCTGACGACCGAGCTCAGAGGAATCTCCAGCGTCCCTGCAAGGTTGGCATTCAAGTCGTAGACGCCTCCGCGCAGGGTGACACCATCGGCAGGGGAATCGATCTCCAGATAAAAATTAACCCCGTTAGCCCGCACAATCGCGTAACGTGCGGCATCCAGATTCAGGTTGATCTGTCGTAGCATCCAGTTGAGCGGCTTGCCCTGGCGGTTGTATACGACCAGCGCGGTTTCGAGGCTGACGTGGTGGTTTCCGTCGGGACCCACGTTCCACAACAAGCCGCGGGCGGCCATCATCAAGTCCACTTTATAGCGGGTGCCGGCGTCCTTCAGGTTGGCATTGTCTCCGCCTTGCCCTGGGTTCCCCACCTGATTGCGAGTAGTCAAAGCAGGACCCGCTCGGGGCAGGGCGGTGCCACGCTCCACCCGCAGCGTGAAGGGAATCTGGGTCGATCCCGGCAGGCCGGAGCGCATGAACGGAGAGAGCGGGTCAGGGGCCGGGTCTGCGACCGGCTTAGCTGCCTTTGCCTGGACGGTGTTCGCCTTGTCTGCGTAGTAGCCGCGGCGGTAGGCAAGCCGATAGCCGCGCAGGTTCGCCAGCTGCACTTGAATTTTCCGGAATTGTCCGTCAGTGGCCACATTGGTGGAAGTGTAGGTCAGCGTGTAGAAATACGAACCATGCGCGACCACGCGATCCAGTGCATCGGCCAAATCATTGGTGCCGTACAGGGCCACGCCACCGGTGTCTTTCGCCATCTCGTCCATGGTCACATGGTTGGCGTTGCGCTCCTGGGCTTGCCCCCAGCCGGGCCTGGATAGTTGCTGTTGAGTCAGTCGGGAGTCTGCGCCGGCACTATAGAGGAGGTCAGCGGCGACTCCCTCGGCGCCGATGGGATAGATAGCTATCTGGGCCGCGGCGAGCAGGGCATCCGTCTTGTGGACCTCCTGCTGATCATCGCGTTGTGCACCGAACCCGTTTGGCAGGTTCCCATCAGGCAGGAGCACCATCGGAAACCCGCCTGAGAACCAGGCGACATTTTTGCGCCCTGGCATTCCGCCGAGATACTGTGCGAGCTGCTGAAGGGCCTGGAGCGTGAGCTTGAGCCGCACTTCGCTCCGGGTGGAGTCTTCTTCGGCGGCAAATTGCTGCATGGCAGCGGCCGCCTCAGCTGCATGTGCCATCAGGGCGTCGACCGTTTCCTGGGTTGCGGCGGCTTCCGCATTCGTCTGCAACAACGGCGAGACCTGCTTCCCGTTTTTTTGATTGTTGATGGCCGCGGTAAGCAGGGCAGGATCGTCGGTAAAGCCCTGCAACAAACGCAACTGCGTTCCCAGAGCAAAGATCGCCATCCTGCGTCCGGCTGGGAGTTTCTTGAGGTACTTGAGCATTTGCGTCCGAACATGGGTCTGATCGTCAAGCGGGGTGTTGAGCGAGTCGAGTACGAGGACGCTTAAAGAATCGCTCTGCTGGACGCGGGGGATATTGGTGTAGATGTTCGGCTGGAGCAACGGTGAGGTTGCCTGGGGTGGCTGGGCTCCAGTGTGCACCTCGAAGTTGGTGATCGTCTGTGGGCGCCCGTCTTCGGATACCAGGAAATCTTTCTTGTCGAGACCACTGACCGGGCGGGCGTTCTTTCCGCTCACCACTACGTCGAGAACGACAATCCGCGCATTTGCTTGGAAGACCTGCCGCCCGTTTTCACCCGGTGTCGCGGTCTGGCTGTGGAGAGGCGCGGCCAGGAAGCTGGCCAACCCGAGTAGAAGCCCTAGTCGGTAGGCCGGGCGAAAGTGGTGCAACATAGGGTCTCTTTGATTCAGCCCCCGTAGGCTACAGAACAGAGGGCGGGATAGTCTATTTCAAACTGCTGCGGGAGTCATTGCTGAATTGTGCGCTGTCTTTGACCACAATCTGCGCCACCCCATGGTAGTAGTTGATCGTTCCCGAAACGCAAACACGCGCCCCGGTGCGAGGCAGCGGTCCTACGTGCGGTCGATCATCGTCCCACACCACGATGGTGAAGATCTGATCTGGAAAGGCGGAATCCAGATCGAGGAAGGTCGGCTTGCCTTTGCTGCTGGCCGCGGAATGTTCGTTTTGTATCTTCCCGCAGACCGTGGCATTCTCCCCATCATGGGCTCTGGCTTGAGGAACCGTCATCGTTTGACACTGGCCAATGGAAGTCCAGAGCAGCAATGCAGCTGCCAACCCGGTTGGTTTCATGGCTCCTCTCCAGGGGAGAAAGTGATTTAGCAAGCATTTTAGAGCCTCTGAGAACTGTTGCGGTGAGCTCGTCTGTGAAGACTTAACCGCCAGTACCGTGCCTGCCAAGGGGACGACCGCGCGAGCCTAGGCGGAAAGTGCTGGAAACAAGTGACTTTCGGCCGCATGCACCTCTCTTGTCCTTTCCAAGAATCGTGGGGTGCCCCATATCTCGCTCGTTTTTCGCGAGATGTGGGATACCATGGCACTCCACGTGCCTCTTTCGGAGGTCGGAAAAAAGGTTAAGGTTCGCCGTATCCCACATCTCGCGAAAGACGAGCGAGATATGGGGCACCCCACGATCCTTGGAAGGGAAAAGAGAGAATCCGGGGTAGCTTCACTCAGCCGCGCTATCACCTATTTGGCTTGATGCCATCCCGCAGAAGGTCGTCGAGGTCGCAGAGTTTGTCGGTTACCAGGTTCAGTTTGCGGGAGAGGTTCTGAATTTCGGCTTCGGCGCGTCGGTTTACGTCGAAGTCCAGTTCGCTCCGCAGCCGGTCTTTCTTATCCTGCCGGTTCTGGCTCATCATGATGACTGGCGCCTGAATGGCGGCCAGCATCGACAAAAACAGATTCAGCAGGATGAAGGGATACGGATCCCAGGCCCTGGCTCTGAGCCCCACGTTGGTGGAGGTGTAGGCAATCAACACCACCCCAAAGGTGATGATAAAAGTCCATGAACCGCCAAAGCTGGCGACCTTGTCAGCGATGTGCTCACCCAGGGTGTATTTCTCTTCGATTACTTCATTCGGGTTGCGTGTGGCGCGAATCCGCACCAGTTGCTGTGACGCATGGAACTGGTGGCCAAGTACGGTCAACATATCCATGCCCGCCATGGGTTTGCGCTGTAGCAGGATGGCGATGTCGTCGCGGCTGACTTCAACGCACGTGGTTTGTTCCATGGCCATGGCGCTGGTTTGATGAGCGGTTTGCTCCAGCATGGAGGCGAAACCGAAAAATTCGCCGTGACCGGGTTGGTCGACCACCACTTCCTGGTGATCGTCATCCACCACACTGACCTGAACGCTGCCGGAGAGCAGAATGTAAGCCTGCATGCCCGGATCGCCGATCTTATAGATACGCTGCCGGGCGGCGAAGACCTTGAGCTCGACCTGGCCGGCCAACACTGCAATTTCATCGTCATCCAGCAGGGCAAAAAGCGGGACGTGTTTCAGCTCCATTGGGTCGCACGGCATAGTTCACCTCATTCGTTCTGGATGTGTTCTCAAAGGAACTGCGAGAGACGATAACATAATCGCCATGAGCCCCGTTCGCAGCCTGCACCTTGTAGCGTTAGCGGCCATTTGCGCGGCCGCCCCAGCGCAAACCCTCGAACCGAGGCCGCTGCCGCGGGCTCAGGAGAGCACGGCCGAACTGATAAGAGTTTCTCCCGAATTAAAGCGGCTGGAAATGCTTTCCGCCAGCACGGCGCCGGCGGACCGGTGGCAGATCCTGTGGCTGCATCAGCACATTACCGAACAAGTGATGGCTGCCGCCTTGCAGGTCGACGCCACCCTCGCCCAAATTGACAACGAGATCGCGCGCGCCAACGAAGTCCGTGGATATCTGGCCGACCGGCGCGACCGCGCCGTCAGCCGGACCAATCTTCTCAGCGTCCTGGTAGGAGGAGCGGTTGGCGCGACCAGTTCGGGGCTTCAACTTTCCTCCAACCTCACCAAGCCCGCAGCTGGGGTCGGCATCGGCGCCGGCACTCTTTCCGCCGGGCTGGCACTGACCGGCATCCACCAGGAGAAAGGGAAGAGCAGCCCATTCGATTTCGAATCAAATATGCTGGCAGAGTTTTTCGACCGGCCCACTCTTGCCAACAGTCAATATCCTGCGACCATATGGGTCTTCTTGAACGAGGTCTACGGGCCCACCGGTCTCACCCGCAAAGAGCAATTGCTGCAGACCTGGGTGCAGGTGAAGCGGATCGATTCGCTGTCGAGCACCGAGAAAATCGATCGATTGACCAGCCAGCCGTCAGAAGGCTTGAAACTCAGCATCGATGACTTCGAAGACCGCGGGGCCATGCTGCAAGACGTTCGCGCCCGCATCTCTTATTTCAAACGAGACCTGGGAGCCCTGCTCGCATCGCTGCCGGCGGTGAGCGATCAATTCTAACGCTGGGCCGCGAACGAACGGAGAACCACGAGGGTCATGTCGTCGTGCTGCGGAGCGGTGCCGGCGAATTGGGTAGCGGCCGCGAAAGTACATTCCATGAGTTCCTTCGCTGAGGAAACGCTGGTTCCACAGATCGACGCGCGAACTGAGTCCATCAGACTGTCTTCCCCCCATTCCTCGTCCGCAGGGTTCATGGCCTCGCTGATGCCGTCGGTGAAAAAAACCAGGATATCGCCCGGGTTGACCTGCACCGAACCCTGCTCATAGCGGGCGTCTTCCAAAAGCCCAACCACGGTGCCTCCGGACTGCAGCCGGATGACTTCACTGTGTCCATTGGCTTGACGAAAGAGCATGGGAGGATTGTGCCCCGCGTTCACATAATCGAATCTGCCCTGAGTGGGGTCATATTGGCCGTAGAAGAAGGTCGCATAGCGATTGGAAGACGAGGCTTCATACACCAGGCGATTGACGTTGGCGACGGCAGCAGCCAAATTCTCAGGCGCACGCGTGGCCTCGCCGCGCAGAGATGCCTGCAGGCTGGCCATCATCAGGGCCGCGGCAATCCCTTTGCCCGATACATCGCCGATGGCCACTCCCAATCTCCCTTGGGGCAGGGCGAGGAAGTCGTAATAATCGCCGCCAACACCCAGCGCTGGCCGGCAATGACCCGCGTAATCGAGGCCGGCCACAACCGGCAGTTTCTGAGGAAATAGCCGCTCCTGCACCTCGCGCGCGATCTCCACTTCGCGGTTCAGGCGCTCGCGATGCGCAACTTCATCTGCGATGGTGATCATCAGGTTGGCATTCTCGAGCGCCAGCCCCGTTTGCGCAGCAACGGACTTGAGCAAGCGCAGGTCGGAACCGGTGTAGGCTTCTTCCGACCGCTTGGGGCCGAGAGAAATAAAGCCCAGAAGTTTGTCTCGCACCGCGAGCGGAAGCAACAGTTCCGATTGCAGCGTGGCCAGTTTGCTCCGCTCGTCGTCGCCGATACCCTCCTCGCGGTAGAGCCAGGAATCGCGATCATTCAGGAACACCCGGGCCGGCTCCTTCTGGTTCTTCAAAACCATGGCTGTCCCGGTCTTGCTGGGAAAAGAGACGTTGGGTAAGCCGCCATAACCGGTAGCGAACGAGGGCCGAAAAAACCCACCACCGCTCAAAAGCACCGCCACTTGCGGTACATGCAGGGTTTCGGATATCCGGCCGGCAACGGTTTCGAGCAGTGACTTGGGCTCTACGATCGAGCGCACCTGTTCGCTTAATTCAGTTAATACATTTTCCGCGTTGTAATTTTCGCGGAAGAAGCGGCGATCGACCCAGGTACGCAAGCGATCCCCAAGCCTGCGGATGGTGAAGTAAGCCGTGAGGCCGACCAGGATGACGATGGTCTTCTGCGCGCGATTGTGGCTGGCATTCTCTGCCATGGTCAACCCGGCAACGGTGACCGCCCCGATGGCGATGACCTGGAGCACCCGTATTCCACTCTTGGCAAGCGTGTATTGCAGACCCTGGCGGAGAGCAACGCCGACACCCATCGCCTTCTGCACCACGATGACGTAAGTCAGCGAGAGGGGAAAGAGGATGAGCGGCATGAATACGACTGCGATAAACCATTCGGGAAAAATTTCATTCAGGCTTTTGCCCCGGATTTGGACGTATACCGTTGGCACGAGAGCCGGGGTGAAGGCAGCGATCGCGCCCCAATAGAGGAAACGGAGTCTCCTCTTGGCATCCGGAGATTTGATGAGGCCGAGTTTGATTCCCATGGCCGAGAAGAAACTTCCGACCAGGATGTACGCGCAGATCTGGGCAACTACGTCGAGACGAGTGAGAAATGCAGCGAGGGGGGCAACCGATCGATAATTGGCCAGGGAAGCGACACTGATGGCAACTGCGGGCAGAGCCAGAATGGCGAAGGGAAGCGCGCATAGCCACTGCAAAGCTCGCCACACCTTATCGTAAATACTCCCCGGTGCGAAGGGCTCGGGAAAGAACCGTCCGAACAGAAAAATGATGATGGGAAAGACGGCCCCGAGCGTTAATTCATAGAGCAAGCCCGCTTCGCGCCAGCCCGGTGTCCAACCCTGCACCACAGACGTTTGCAAAATGTGAGGAAAGCTCATCATAAGGCCCAGCAGGAGCCAGGCCATCGGGTCGCGAGGCCGGCGGAACGCGACCCAGAAGCCGAGTAGCAACGACACCGCAGGAAGCAGCAACTCAATCACCAGGTCGATCGCCGCATCCGAGAAAGTCCACCGGGTCCGAGTGACCGGCATTGAGATGTTGCGCCGGTCTTCAGCCGGGGCATTTTTCGGAACAATCGTGACCACCAGCGGGACACCCGGTTGAGCTGCCGCATAGGCTTGGCCCAGCTGGCCAGTCCCGGTGAAAGGCTCTCCATTGATGGCGAGCACTCGGTCTCCCTTATGAATTCCCAGGCTCGCGGATTCGCGAGTCACCAACGCCACGCTGTTGCTTCCGGGATCGACAGAAAAGAAGGGGATATGGGTTTGCTCACGGCGGATGAGGTCCGGAACATAGCGGATCTGGTAGAGCAGAGTGATCGCAAAAAGAACGGCCAGCAGGCTATAGAGGAAGGTGGGTCGCTTGATGGGCACGGGCTGAGCTTTCTCCTGAACGGCCAGTCGCACTTGGGAAAGCTGATTCTATCTGGTTCGCGGAGGATCCTGAAGCATATCCTCGCTTCGCAACCATCTAAGGATGTCAGGCTAACGAGTCGGTGTGAGAACTCCAGAATTTGGGAAGCCCGAGGGGCGCACCGCAGATCCCTCGGCTTCGCTCGGGATGACAATTTTGTTTGGGAACGCTAAGTATAGTTTCCAAGATGAATTGTCATCCCGACCGGAGCGTACCCGGATTTCCTGCCACGCGACACTGGACAAGGCTACGTGTGCGCCCTTCCGTAGAGAAGGGCGCATGAAGTGCATCAACGCCACCAAGTTCCACAGGAAATCCGGGGTAGCGGAGTGGAGGGATCTGCGGTGCGCCCCTCGGGCTTCCCAAATTCTGGAGTTCTCACACCGACTCTTAACCTACCAGCCGGTAGATTACTTGCCCTTCGTGTCACCCACTCGACTGGGCTCTAGAACGAAGGCATGGATGTATCCATGGTAATAGCCGCGGCCCAGAATTTCGCCCTTGTCGTTGATGCGCGAGGCCACCAGTAACAGCCAGCCGGTATGCGGCGCGATCAATTGGTTCAGGTTGATCATCTTGCCCTTCTCCCAGAGAAACGCACGCAAATGATCCGAAGTGGCTTCTGACGTACCGACCACCTGTTGCTGGGCATTGATGTCCAGTGCCGTGCTGGGGGCATCCTCATCGCCCAGCGTGCCCAGGTCCTTAACCACACCATTTCTCCAGATCACCGCGTGCCTGGTGGAGCTGGGAAGTTCGCACGATCCTGTAATAACACCGGCATTGTTGATTGCCTGGGCGCTGCAGTCGGTTCCTCCAGGGAACCCTGGCAGTTGCTGTAGCTTGCCCGCACGCCAGACAAAAGCCTGCGGCTGCCCGTTGCGAACGATATTTGCTTCTCCGACGACTTCGCTCTTGTTGTTGAGGTCTCGGGCGCTGCTGTAGTCTCCCTGGCCAAGTACGCCGAGATCACGAGGCTCTTTCCCCTGCCACAACACTGCGTGTCGCGTCCCGTCTTTGAGCTGTGCGCTACCCACGACCTGGCCTGCCGCATTGATCGCAGTGGCAGTGGAGTAAGGGCCTCCCAACGACTCCAGTATTTCCAGATGACGATCGGACCACTTGAAAGCGTGCGTGAAGCGTAGATCCTGCGGCTGCTGCAGTGTGCCCACCACTGTGAGCTGGTCGTTGAGGTCCGCGGGGAAGACCAGGGAGAAGTCCTTGTCCCCCTCGATCGTAATAGTCTCTTTCCCGTGTATCACCAGTGCCGGCATCAGGCTGGCGGTTACGGAGTGCCATATAGCGATGTCGCCCTGATTATTCAGGCCCGGAGTATCGGTAAGCGTGCGTACCAGGGATGGTCCTTCATCCACCACGGTGTAGCGTGGGTGGACCTCCTGGGCGGAGGTTAAACGAGGTAGGATCGCTGCTATCGCGAGAAAAACCGTGGCCGCTTTCACAAACGTCTAAGGCTCCGTTGGACGCAGAGTGGATTCACTACCAGCATACCGCCACGCGATCATGGCGGAACGTGTGAAGGACTCGGATGTCTACTGCATCATATGGAGCGTGAGGACCACCGACTGACTCACGACCGCGGTACCCGACGTACCTGTGGCCACGACGGTGACCTGGGCGGTTGTGGGAACGATCGTTTTGGGGTTCACCACATAGCCGCTCATACCGCAGCCTGACAGGCCGATGCCGAAGGCCAACGTGCATAGCAACAACAGGCAAAGCTGCCCAAGACGAGCGATCTGTTTCCGTTTACGAGCGAAGACCGCTAGCCCGGTCAGACCCCCCGGCCACCAGAACGCCAGGGCAAGCAATGCCGGATTGAGTGGCGGATTCGACGGAGCTTGCTGCGCGGACTTGGATCGCAGGCATTTGGATGCTGAGGCCCAGGCCCACACTCTGGTTGCTATCCGCTCAGTGTGACCTGATTCTGGGTAAATGTGCAGCGTAGCGTTGCTGGGCAAATTAGAGCAACTAAACGCCACCGTTCCGTTATAACCGCCGCTGGGTGTGAGGGTGAGCATGGTGTTTCCGATCGCTCCCCGGCTGTACGTCAGTGTGCTCGGGTTCGCCACCATGCTGTAGTTCGACGTCGTGCCGTTGGCGGTGCAGCAATGTCGACCGTCACCGCCGGCGAAGCGCTGCCGGCAAAGTTGCCTGCAGCCGTGTAAACCGCCGTGATGGGGTCGGTACCAGCCTGCAACGAGGTCGTGTTCAGCGTGGCTACGCCGTTACCATTCAGCGTGCCCACGCCGAGGGCGGTGGATCCGGTATAGAAGGTTACGGTTCCAGCCGGTGTGCCGGAAGTGGACCCTACCGTCGCCGTCAACGTCACGCCGGCGCCGGAAGCAGCGGTGCCCGGCGCGCTCAATGTCGTTGTGGTCGGGGCTCCTGTCACGGTGAGTGCGCCGTTGGCGATGGTCACAGTGTAATTCGATTGTGGACCGCTCACCGCGGGCACGATCGGATAGCTGCCTACGTTGCTGCCGGTGGTTGCGGCGGTGCTAAAGGTTTCGGTAAAGGTATCGCTGCCTACCGTGCCGGTGATTGTTCCGCTAAAGGACCGGGTTGGCTGTGCCGAAGCTCCGGGTGGCATTGTTGGCCGATACGGTCAACGCCGCAGGCGTTACCTGGAAGCTCTGTGTCGCTGTAGCCGGGCTGTTGATACTATTGCCTGCCTGATATGCCTGCAGGACCACAGCCCCACACCCGTAGTCGTTACGAGGCCACCATTGATCACTCGCCGGACCCGACAGAACCGTGATGGTCACCGGATAACTGCTGCCCAGGCTCGAAGTCGCCGACACCGCAAAAGGTGCGCTGCCATACGCCCGTGAGGCGATCGCGGCGCAAAGGTGATGGTCTGCGATTGCGAGTTCACGGTGATGATGGTCGAGGGCGAAGTACTGGCAGCAAAATTACCGGTGGCCGCGTAGCTGGCGTTGACGCTATCGGTGCCCACAGGGAGCGCAGCCGTGCTGAGTAGCGCGACACCGCCGGCGTTCAGTGGGCTGGTTCCGAGAATCGTGGATCCGCTGGTAAAGGTGACGATCCCGGCCGGCGTGCCCGCGGCTGACGTCACCGTCGCTGTTAAGGTCAGGCTGTCCCGTAACATGCGGTGCCTGGCGCGCTTAACGAAGTCGCGGTCGACGCTGCCTATACCGTGAGCGTGCCGTTGACGACAGTGACCGTGTAGTTGGATTGTGGACCGCTCACCGTCGGGACGATCGGATAACTGCCCGCATTGCTGCCGGCGGTTGCGCTGGTGCTAAAGGTTTCAGTGAAGCTGTCATTGCCCACCGCGCCGGTGACGGTTCCGTTAAAGACCGGGTTGGCTTGCCCATATAGGCGGGTGGCATTGTTGGCGGAGACAGTCAGCTGCGCAGGTGTTACCTGGAAGCTCTGCGTGGCCGTGGCTGCGCCGTAGTTCGCATTGCCGGCTTGTGTGGCCAATAGCACGACAGTGCCTGCACCGGTGAGCGTCACGATGCCGCCGTTGATCACCGCCGGACCCGACTTCACCGTGATGGTGACAGGGTAGCTGATAGCCGGCACTGGAAGTCGCGGTGACCGCAAAGGGCGCGCTCCCGTAGACCCGTGATGCAATGGGCGAAAAGGTGATGGTTTGCGACGCTGCGGTTACGTTGATGTTGGTTGAAGGCGAAGTACTGCCGGCAAAGTTCCCGGTTGCCGCATAGCTGGCGGTGACGCATCCGCGCCAGCGGGAAGGTAGTGGTGCCAAGTGTGGCAACGCCGCTGCCGTTGAGGGTGCCCGTTCCGATCGTCGTTGCTCCGCTAGTGAAGGTGACGATTCCGCCAGGCGTGCCTGCGGTGGAGGTCACCGTCGCTGTCAGCGTTACATTTGTGCCAAAGGCAGCGCTACCAGGTGCGCTCAATGTCGTTGTCGTTGATGCTGCCGGTCACCGTCAGTGAGCCATTGACGATGGTGATGGTGTAGTTCGATTGCGGACCGGTGACGGCGGGCACGATCGGGATAGCTGCCCGCATTGCTGCTGGTGGTCGCGGTGGTGCTAAAGGTCTCAGTAAAGCGGTCGCTGCCCACCGCGCCAGTGACCGTTCCGCTAAAGGCCGGGTTGGCTGCGTTGTAGACGCGAGCTCGCATTATTGGCAGCTCACGGTCAAGGGCGCAGGGGTTACCTGGAAGCTCTGGGTGGCCGTGGCTGAGCTGTAGTCCGCATTGCCGGCTTGCGTCGCTTGCAGTACGACTGTGCCCGCGCCGGTCAGTGTAACGATACCGCCACTGATGACCGCGGGACCGGACTGAACCGTGATGGTGACCGGAAAGCCGCTGCCGGCGCTCGAAGTTGCCGACACGGCAAAGGGAGCGCTCCCGTAGGCGCGCGATGCGATCGCCGGGAAAGTGATGGTCTGCGAAGCCTGGCTGACCGTAACGTTAGCTGGCCGTGGAGTTGCTGCCGGCAAAGTTTCCCGAGGCTGAATAGCTGGCGGTGATCGCGTCAGTGCCCACAGCAAGTGTGCTGGTGGTTAGCGTCGCTACTCCGCTGCCGTTCAGTGTTCCCGTACCCACAACATTCGATCCGCTGATAAAACGTTGCGTACCCGCAGGTATGCCCGCACTGGAGGTTACGGTTGCCATGAGCGTGACGCTGGAGCCGTAAGTAGGAACTGCCCGGCGCACCCACGGTCGTCGTGGTAGTCGCGGCGGTTACAGTTAATGTTCCGTCGTCGATCACGACGTTATAGTTGTTCAAATTGTTACCGCTGGCGGCCGGAACAATCGGATAGCTGCCCACGTTGCTGGTGCTGTTGGCCGCAGTGCTGAAGCTTTCCGTAAAGGTGTCGCCGTTCTGCGCGCCGGTGATGGAGCCGGTGAAGGTTGGGTTGGCTGCGCCATAGGTCCGCGTCGCGTTATTCGCCGTAACAGTCAGCGTTTGCGTAGCTGACGTGATGGTCAGTGTTCCCGCGTTCACGACCACCTGGTAGTTTTTGGCGGAAGAACCACTCACTGTCGCAGTGATGGGGTAAGTGCCGGCTGGAGAGCTGCTGGTCGCCGTCGTGCTGTAAGTCACAATGATCTGGTTGCCCAGGGTATCGCCATTTTGCAGTCCGCTCACGGTTCCGGTGAGTTGGGGCAGCGGCGGAACCAGCCGTCATGCTTTCGTTGGCCACATTGACGGTCAGAGTAGGTTGCAGCAAGCCATACACCACCAGGGCGCCGGAACCATTGCTCGTTCCTTTCGCGCCGAAGGTGTTTACGTAGACCTTGCCATTGGCCACCATGGGCGGCGAAAACTTGCCGAATATAGCCGACTTCGTCGCGCGAGTCGTTGGTTTTATCGCTCCACAAGGGCTGCAGCGTGTCTGCATTGAATGCATACAAAACGCCCTGCACCGTCGTGGTCACGGCGTCGCCGTTAAAGGGCGTGGAAGCCCATACAATGCCGTTGCTGTTACCGTTGGCCGAAATAGTGAGGAACCCGCCTGGCATCGCGCCATCGTTGTTTGTCACCGGTGCCGTCATCGTACTGGTGGCAAAAGGCGTGGTGTTTATCTTGCCCGGTCGTTTGGTTGAAGAAGAAAGCCGCGTAGGACGTCATTCTCTCCCCAGACATAGGCCGTAGGGCCATTCTTATCGCTATCGAAATATACCGGGGTGCCGTGGATGTGGCTGGTCCCCTTGCCGAAGACAGCCTGAAACTCCTGCTGCACCTGGTCGCCGGAGGCATTGAACTGCGCCATGTTATTGGTGTTCACCAGGTAAAGAACACCTTGTTTGCCACCGCCCAGCAAATAGTTGGTATTGGGGATGAGCATGATGCCGGCCGACCCTAGATCCATATCTCCCGAATTCAACGTGGAGGCGTTCGAAGGGGTGAAGTAATCCAGCAATTGGAGGGTGGGCGACAACTTGACAAAGCTGCTGCCCGCCTGCACGTTGTTATTTGGAGTGGAGCCAACGGCCCCGTTTCCGGTGGTGAAGTAGAGGTTGCCGGCAGAGTCCACTACAGGTGGCTGTCCAGCGTTCCAGATCCCACCCCATCCGTCCATAGGGGTATCGACATAGACTGCGATCTGCGCCAGCGTGGATTCGTTGTAGGCCATCACCCATCCGTAGTAGGGTGTTTGATCCTGGTGCGAGCCGAACTCGATATAGACGTTTCCGTTCGCCAGAGTGAGGCCGGGGCGCTGCCCCTGCATTTTGGCATTAAAAACCACTGGTGTGACAGGTCCGAGTTGGTGTAGGTGGCGCTGATCGTCACCGGGCTGCCATGTACGGGCAGTCCGGTCGCTGATGTCAAGCGCGTTCAGCTTGTAGGAGTATTGCTGGGCGCCGCTTTGCGGCTGGTTGCCGTTGACAAAATACATGATGTAGTTCGGCAGGATCGATCACCGGCGTGCTGAGTATGCCTATCCCGGTATGCCAATCGATATTCTGATTGTTCTGCACATCCTCCGCGATGATTGGGTAGCCATAGTTCTGCGTCCACAAAGTTGCCCCGGTGTCCGCATCCAGGGCGTAGATGGTGTTGAACATGGTCTGCTACGTAAAGAACGTTGTGTGTGCCGCCGGCGATTGAGAGGTTCGGCTACGTACAGCGGCTCGGCGTAGATCTGGCCGTCCGTGGGAACGGTGAACAGCTTGCCAAAGTTGGTTGGGTTTACATTTGCAGGGGTAAGGATGGTCTCCTGCAGATTTGCGCCGGTACGTGAAGCGTTGTAGCCCCTGGATATAGACATTCACCTGGGCCATCGCGCCAATGCTGGAGAATCCGAGAAGCAGGCAAAGCCAGGCGAGGACACAATACTGCCTCAAGCGTCCGGCAACGCGGGAAGGAGAAGCCTGTTCAGGCGAAGCCGAAACAACCCGAACCAGGTTCCAGACAGTAGATGAATGCTCGACCACAGGGCCCCCGACGAAACACTATTTCCGAAGACAATGACTCACACGCTAAGCAGACCTGCGCCCGCGGTGCTTTCCTTGCCTCATCTGAGGCGAGGGAGCAGCCAGCTTCCTGAGGCGGAGCCAGGTCCTTGGCGATCCAAATTGTCCTTGGGGGAAAGAACCAACAACAGCGGGAAATCAACTGCCCTAAAAAAGGCCAAACGCCCTTATCGAATCCGGGCCATGTCAATACACCGTGAGTGTAGCAACAAATGACCCGAATGTGGCAGGAAAATTGCACACGGAAGTCACTGCAAAAAAGATTACTTTGGGTGGCCAAAACTTATGACAGCAGTTCGATTTTTCGGAGAAAATTAAATCCGGCAGAAGGTCGCGCGACGGAGTAACCCGGAGAGATCTATTCATCGGCGCCGGAGGTCTGGCTACCCGTTGGCCCTTGGTCCATTTGTAACCAACGTCATGGCTGAAGGTTCGCCAGCTTCTGATCGGCCGTCGGAGGCGAAGACGGACCGGAAAATGAAAGTAATCGTCGCTGGCGGACATCCTGGCGATCCGGAATACGGCTGTGGAGGCACCATCGCGCGCCTAACCAATCTTGGCCACGAGGTGGTTCTTCTGTACTTGAACAACGGAGCGTGGCCTCCGGCCTCCGCTGCCACACGCATTGCAGAGGCGAAGAAGGCGTGCGAACTCTTGAGAGCTCGGCCGGCCTATGCGGGCCAGGTGAATGGCAACGCCGTCGTGGACAAGCACACTACGAAGCCTACGCTAAAGATAATCGAAGCCGAGAACCCGGACGTCATGTTTACCCAATGGCCGATCGACAACCATCGCGACCATCGCGCAATTACCATGTTGACCTACGACGCCTGGAGGCAATCAAAGAAGACTTTTCCCTGTACTATTACGAGGTTTCTGACGGGGAAGATACGTTGCAATTCTCTCCAACCCACTACGTTGACATAACCAAAACAGAGCCGATGAAACGGGCTGCCTGTTACGCCCACGCCAGCCAGACTCCTGACAGGTACTACGCATTGCAGGATCAGGTGGCGCTTTTCGTGGAGTAGAAGGCGGCTAGACAAGAGCTGAGGCCTTCGTGCTTCCAGCGGCAAAGTCCTGGCTGATCCGTTGCAGATGTTTGGGGCTCTCAGGATAAAGCTAGGTTTTCAGGCGGTCTGCGGTGAAGCGAGGACGTCCACTCGTCTGCAGATATTTCTCCACCTGATCACGTTCTTCGCTGGGAATAGGGTTGCAGCGGCAGGTCAAGTCGGCGCTGCAAATCCCCAGAACCGACAACGCGCATTTGAGTCCGCGAAGCGGATTGCAGAATGGCGCGGAGCGGTAGACGGCGTTGTCGAATTGCATCGCGCGCTGTTGCAGCGCGACGACCCGATTCAAATCATGCGCCGCCGCGGCTTCGTACAATGCAACAAACAGCCGAGGCCACACGTTGGAACCGCCGGCCATGCCCCCGTGAGCTCCCATAAGCACGGCTTCGGCCAACAGATCGTCGGGTCCCACCAGCAGGCTGAAGTCGGGCCAGTGCCCTGACGCCCTCTCGCACCGCATGAAAATAGCCCATGTTCAATCCGCTATCTTTGAGCCCGGCGATGTTGGTCTCGGCGGCAAGCTGAATCGCCGTCTCGATTTCAATCCAATGGTGGGTATTCAGCGGCGCATTGTAAAGAAACAGCGGCAGAGGTGATTCCAATGCCAGGCGCTTGAAATAATGGAGCAGGTCGGCCTGGCTCACCTGAAAGTAATAGGGCGGTGCAGCCACCACCGCAAGCGCCCGCACTCATACGACTTGGCCGCCATGCCGGAGAGCGTCCTTGTGCGACGTGTCGGTAATGCCCACGATCACCGGCACCCGGGAGCCAGCCAGCTTGCAGGTTTGTTCGATCAGCGCGAAGCGCACGTCGTAAGGCAGGTTTGGCGCCTCCCCGGTCGTGCCGAGAATGAAAATGCCATGAACACCGCCGCCGATCAGGTGTTCGATGAGCCGCTCTAGTCCCTTCTGATCCAGGTTGAGATCCTGGTCGAGGGGTGTCACCATCGCCGTGATGACGCCGCGCAGCGGGCTGAGGCGAGTTTGTGAGTCCAAGGGCGTCTCCTGATAAAGGCCCGGAGAATGATAGCATCAGGCCGTAACGGAATCCGATGACGATAGGAGAGCGGCGGAGCGCATGAGGATCGAGCACACGGTATTGGTGTTGCCGCAGGAGGACGATCCCGCAATTGAGCATGTTGAAGGGTCTGCGGCACATCGTGGGCCGCAAGCCCGGAGGCTTTCGCGAGTGCGGTCAACGATCCCGTGGTCATCCTTGCCTGGTCGGCGCCCAAGAAGTTGCTGCGCGATGTGTTCCTCATGTGCAAAAACATTCTCTGGGTGCACTCGCGCTCCGCAGGACTCGACAGCCTCCTGTTCCCCGAGCTGGTTGCGAGCAACGTTCCGCTGACCAACGGGAGCGGTGTGTTCAGCCAATCGCTGGGCGAATTCGCTCTCGCAGCGATCCTCTATTTCGCCAAGGATTTTCGACGCATGGTGCGCAACCAGATGGCGGGGGTGTGGGAGCAGTTCGACGTGGAAGAGATTGACGCCCAGACGGTGGGGATTGTGGGCTATGGGGACATCGGCCGGGCTGTGGCCAAACGCGTGCACCCCATGGGCATGACCGTACTGGCGCTCAAGAGACATCCGCCCGAGGAGGCTGATCCCCTGGTGGATCAGTTCTACAAGACAGAAGATTTATTGGAGATGCTCCCGCGTTGTGACTACGTCGTGGTCGCCCTGCCCGCTCACGGCGGAGACCCACCACATGATCAGCGACGAGGAGTTCGCAGCCATGAAGCCAACCGGCGGTGATCATCAATGTGGGGCGGGGACCGGTGATTGACCAGGCGGCCATGGTGCGTGCGCTCAACGAGAAGCGGATTAAGGGTGCCGGCCTCGATGTGTTCGAGCAGGAGCCGTTGCCGGCGGGAGATCCCATGTATCAATTGGAGAATGTGTTGTTGTCGCCCACACTGCGCGGACCACACCAAGGAGTGGCTGAACCAGGCAATGCGTTTCTTCATGCAGCAATATCGCCGGTTTGTGAACGGCGAGCCGCTCGAGAACGTGGTCAACAAGAGCCTGGGATACTAGATTCGATGGACGAGCGAAAGAAACTGCGCAGCGATTGTGGTTCAACGAAGACGGATCCGGGCGAAGCTGCCGTCTACCTGGAGCGCTACGGCAATTACGGCATCACCCGGGAGGAACTGCAATCCGGCAGGCCGATGATCGGCATTGCGCAAAGCGGCAGCGATCTGGTTCCCTGCAATCGAATTCATGACACCCTTGTCGAGCGGGTGAAGGCCGGCATCCGCGATGCCGGAGGACTGCCCTTCGAATTTCCCACTTATCCCATCCAGGAGACAGGCAAGCGCCCCACCGCTGCGCTGGATCGCAACCTTGCCTATCTTAGCCTGGTCGAGATCCTGCCGGATATCCCTTCGATGGTGTGGTCCTCACCACGGGATGCGACAAGACCACCCCCGCGGCGCTGATGGCCGCTGCCACCGTGAACCTGCCCGCGATCATCTTGTCGGGCGGCCCCATGCTCGATGGCTATGTCAACGGCAAGCTTGCCGGCACCGGGCTCGTGCTGTGGGAATCGCGCCGGCAACTGGCCGAAGGCGAAATTACCGGCGAGCAATTGATCGACCGAGTGCTCGAAGGCTCGCCAAGCGCTGGGCCACTGCAATTCCATGGGCACAGCGCTTTCGATGAATTCGCTGGCCGAGGCGTTAGGTATGTCGTTGCCGGGATGCGCCGCCATTCCTGCGCCCTATGCCCAACGGGGCAGGATGGCCTATCTCACCGGGCGCAGAATCGTGGAGATGGTGCGGGAAGATCTTACCCCCAGTAAGGTGCTTACCCGGGAAGCCTTTGAGAATGCGATCGTGGTCAATTCTGCCATTGGCGGCTCTTCCAATTGTCCACCGCACATCATTGCCATCGCGCGGCATATGGGTGTTGATCTGGACATTCGCGACTGGGAGCGAATCGGCCACCAGATCCACTTGCTGGCCAACGTGCAGCCCGCGGGAGAGTTTCTCGGCGAGGCCTACCACCGCGCCGGCGGCGTGGGCGCGATTTTCGGCGAGCTGATGCAGGCGGGCAAGATACGTACCGGCGCGATGACCGTGAGCGGGGCGACGGTTGGGGAAAACTACAAAAATGCGCGCAGCCTGGATACGCAAGGTCATCCGGCACCTACGACCATCCGTTGAAGCAGAATGCGGGTCTGCTGGTGGTTTCGGGAAACCTGTTCAGCTCCGCGCTGGTGAAGACCTCAGTCATCAGCGACGAGTTCCGCCGACGTTATCTGTCGGAGCCGGGGAACGAGGATTGCTTTGTGGCTCGCGCGGTCGTGTTTGACGGACCGGAAGATTACCGCCGGCGCATCGAAGATCCCTCGCTCGAAATCGATGAGCATTCCATCCTGGTGGTTCGCGGAGCGGGCCCGGTGGGATATCCCGGCTCTGCCGAGGTGGTGAACATGACGCCGCCGGGCAGGCTTATCCGGCAGGGAATTCGCATGTTGCCCTGCATGGGCGATGGCCGGCAAAGCGGAACCTCCGACAGCCCTTCCATCTTGAATGTTTCTCCCGAAGCGGCCATTGGTGGGAATCTGGCCATCCTTCGCACCGGGCGATCAGATCAAAGTCGACTTGAAACAGCGGCGGGTCGATGTGTTGCTGTCTGAGGAAGAGATTGCGAGTCGCCGCGCCGCAGCTGAAACCCGCGGAAATCATCAATCATTCGCCCTGGCAGGAGTTTTACCGGGACAACGTCGGCCAGCTCGAAACCGGCGCCTGCCTGGAGTTTGCCGTCAAGTATCACGACCTGCGCAAGGTTGTTCCCCGGCATTCGCATTAAACAGGAAAGGCAGTTATGGGAAATCCGAGTTCGTATTGGGTTTGTGGGCGCTCGCTTCGCCGCAAAATTTCATTGGGAGGCCATACGCCGGGTCTATGGCGTGCCCGTCGAAATCGTAGGGGTAACCTCAAAGACGCCCGAAGCGCGCGATGCGTTTGCCCGCGAGACGGGTATCCGCGCCTTCGATACGTTTGCTGAGCTTTGTGCCGCGGTGGACGTGGTGGATCTATGCACCCCTCCATCCTCTCACGAAGAACTTGCGGTCAGGCTCTTGGACTGGGCAAGCACGTCATTATTGAAAAGCCGCTTACCGGATACTTCGGTGCGAGCACTTTCCCCAAGGAGCAAATGCTGGCTGATGCCACGGCAAGTTGTGCCCGCATTCAGGCAGCGGCGAAAGCGCTGGCAAGCGCGTGTGTTATGCGGAGAATTGGGTGTATGCTCCGGCCATTCAAAAGGAGCGGGAGATCGTCGAAAAGAGCGGCGCCCAGATTCTGCGCATCCTGGGGGAGGAGTCTCACGGAGGGTCGCACTCTCCTTACTATGGCCAGTGGAAATTCTCCGGTGGCGGATCGCTGGTGGGGAAGGGGTGTCATCCGCTGAGTGCGGCGCTTTATCTGAAGCGGGTTGAGGGAGTTTCGCGCGATGGAATGCCCATTCGTCCTGCCACGGTGAGCGCGCGCACTCACGAGATCACCCGCTTGCCTGGTTTCCGCGATGAAGGTTTCCTGCGGACTGGTTATGACGACATCGAGGACTGCGCCCAGATTCACATCAAATTCTCCGATGGAACTGTGGCGGATATCTTCGCCTCGGAACTGGTCATGGGTGGTGTTTATAACTGGATGGAAGTGTTTTGTAACAATCACCGTACCCGATGCAATCTGAATCCAACCAATGCTCTTGTGACCTTTAATCCGAGAGAAGACATATTCAAGGACATTTACGTGGTGGAAAAGATCAGCACCAAACAGGGATGGACGTTTCCCATCACCGGATGAGGGTTGGCAGCATGGCTATCCGCAGGAGTTCCAGGACTTTATGGAAAGCATTGCCCACGATCGCGAACCGCTCTCCGGAATAGACTTAGCGCGAGACACCATCGCGACCATTTACACCGGCTATTTGTCAGCCGAACGCGGCGGCGCCGAAGTTGCAATTCCGCTTTAGAGCTGAAACAACCGCAGATCTCTCCACTCCGCTGCGCTCCGGTCGAGAAGACAAAAAGGGCGGCAATCTCCACTTATTATTCGAGAGCGTCAGTGTCTTCTTCTTAAAGGGCCGCAGGATCCCATTGGCTTCGGTCGAGATGACAAAGGGAAGAGCGCGCTTCCATACGAAACTGGCAGTTATGCCAGAAGGCTAATTTCGTCACTTTTGGTGGGCCGCAGGCCCCGTAATTCCTCCGAGCCGCTCTATGCGGCAACCACTCCCCACGGGTGCCCCTGTTTGTCATCTCGACCGGAGCGAAGCGTAGCGGAGCCGATCATGCGGTCTCTTCGTTTCCCACTTCAGTCCGCGGAAACCTGTTCTGCTTCCAACGGCGCCGGAGCCCGCCACTGAAACGCGAACAAGCGTGAGACATATAAGCCGACCCCGCCGCCAGAAAAATCAGCAGCGCATAGTGCGTCCACAGCACCCCAACCAGAAACGTGAACACCACGCTCCCCGCTGCGCCGGCCGCTCCTCCAATCCCCACCACCGTACCCACCGAACTGGAAGGAAACATATCAGACGGCGTGGAGAGCAGGTTCGAAGACCATCCCTGATGTGCCGCCGTTGCCAGGCACAACAACGCGATCGCCTGCCACAAAGGATGAACAAAGGGAACCAGCACCACCGGCACCGCACAAAGCGCACAAACCAGCATGGCGAACCTTCTCCCCATGCGGACGGAATGCCCACGGCGGATATAAAACCCTGCCAGCCACCCGCCGGCAATGCTGCCGAACGTGGCGCCGATGTACACAATGATGAGCGGCAACCCAAGGTTCTGCATGTCCACGTGGAAACGCTCATTGAAATACTTCGGCAGCCAGAAAAGATAGAACCACCACACCGCGTCGGTGGTTCCCTTCGACAGCGCAAATCTCCATGTACCAGGGCTGAAGAGAAGAGCCTTATAAGTCGCTGGTGGGACGGTCAGAGAAACTGGAGTCGACCGGAGTTGCCAAACTTGGCATGAAGCCGGTCGTAGGGAAACAGCAACCAGGTGACAAGCCAGAGCAGACCGAGAGTTCCGGTGGTGTAGAAGGCTGACTGCCAGCCAAAACGGACCGCCACCCACGGAATGAGCAGCGGTGCAATCAACGCTCCCGCGCTGGTTCCGGAATTAAAAATTCCCAGTAGCCAGCGCACGCTCCTCAACTGGAAACCAATCCGCAGTCGCTTTCAGCGCAGAAGGGAAGTTGCCCGACTCGCCCAAACCCAGCGCAAAACGCGCGATCCCGAAGCCAAGCGCTGTGCGCGCAAACGAATGGCTGATCGACGCCAGCGCCCACAGCCCAATAGACTAAGGCATATCCCTTTTTTACCCCGATACGGTCGACCACCCGGCCGGCAACCAGAAACCCAAGACCATACGCGAAGATGAAGCAGTTGACGATGTCGCTATAGCGGCGGTTGTAGAGGGCAATGTCTCTGATCGCCGCCGAGCAAGTGCTTGAGGATGGGTTCCACCAGGCTGAGGGCGGAGCGATCCATATAATTGATGGTCGTGGCCAGAAACAGCAGGCCGCAAACCACCCAGCGCAAATTTGATCGACTGTAGGTGAACTCATGCCATGGTTTCTACACGTCCATCATGTAAGGAGCACGTTGGGGACGCGATAGCATGCAGTTCGCTTCATCGTCGTTTTTAAAATGCTCTTTGACTCGGATCCCAGTAGAGCCTTCGTTTGGTCTTCATCGCGATGTGATGAATCAAACAAGTAGAGCACGCGCGATGGCCTATTTCCGCCGGCGCAGTCGGCGCTTTTCTGCTCTTGATACACTCCAGCCAATTGCCATGCTGGTCGTTGCTTTGATAGAGATGGATCTCGTCCGGGACCGATGACGCTATCCAGAATTTTGGGATTGCTGGCAACCAACGGTTGGGGAGGCGCCACCGGCTTTCCACCCGGATCGGTCGGCGTGACCATCTCATCCCGGGTAACAAAAATCCAACCGTCACTGCCATAGAACTTGATCCCATTGGGAAAATCGCCGCTGATGTCCATGGTTACGCCGTTAGCGTAAATTGCGTGGGTCAGGAACTTGCCATGAACATCCCATAGCCCGTGGGTAGGGAACTCCGCCGTACCCCATATCTCAACCGGCCCGGTGTACTCCGTATTCATACCCCAATGGGCCGTATCCACGTGGTGCGCACCCCATCCGGTGATCATGCCCGCGCCGAATTGCTCGCAGCGCAGCCAACCCGGCCGGCTGAATTCATCTTGCGGATGGACCCGGATCTCGGTGTAATAGACCTCTGGCGTGGAGCCCAGCCATGCATCGTAGTTCAGGTCCGCAGGAATCGGCATGGCGGCGGCTTCCGGTCCGCTGGGGTCGCCCGGCAAACCGATTTCCACATGCTTGACCTCGCCGATCCGCCCATTGCGCACCAGCTCGCAGGCGCGGTGGAACTGCTTCCACGATCTCTGCTGCGAACCGATTTGCAGAATTTGCCCCGACGCCATCACCGCGTTGCTCATGGCGCGGCCCTCTGCAATGGTCAGCGAAGCCGGCTTCTGCAGGTACACGTCCTTCTTCGCATGCACTGCATCCACCGCAAGGATCGCGTGTTGGTGGTCGGGCGTGCTGATCACCACCGCATCAATATCTTTATTCGCCAGCAAGTCGTGGTAGTTGTGATATCCGGTGACGCCGTCGTAGGGTTTGCCCGTTTTCTTTGCGTAGTAGCCATTGATCAGCGTCTTGCCCGCTTCCACGCGTTTCGCATCCAGATCGCAGACGGCCATGATACGCGCCTGGTCGAACTGCCAGATTCCCGGCAGGTCGTGGCCTCGCGAGATGCGGCCCACCCCGATCGCGCCTACATTGATACGGTTGCTGGGAGCAGTTTGCCCGAAGACGCTGGAGGGCACGATGGTAGGAAAACTGATGGCAGCCGCCGCTCCCATCTTCAGGAAATTTCTGCGCGTCTTTTTCATCGCTCCTCCTTTAGGTGGTGAAAGTTAAGACTTTCGCATCTCTTTGCGCCTTAAGCACCAGCTCTGTAGCCAGCAGCGCCTGTTCCTGGTTCTGCCCGATATGGGTCCGATTGACGATATCGGAGACAAACTGCGGTCCGAAGGGCAGTTCCACCTTGCTGCAATCCATAAACGTCACTTGTTTCTGGTCCACCATGAACAGGTGGTTGCCGCCAGGCTTACCGGCAATATCGATGTACTTGCGCAGCTCGATATAGCCGTCTGTTCCCAGGATGAACAGGCGTCCGTCGCCCCAGACACTCAAGTCCATTAGGTGTGAACCAATCCACCCGAACATAGCCGGCTCCGCCGTTCCCGTGCATCATCATGTCGCCAAAATCCTGAAATTTAGGGTGCGTGGGATGATTCACATTCGCGATTTGCGATGCCGTAACCTCGGCCGTGGTCGAGCCGGTGTAGTAAACGAACTGGTCCGCCTGGTGGGCGCCGATATCGCAGAGAATGCCACCATACTCGACCGGATCCCAGAACCAATCGGGGCGGCTGATGTCATTGACTTTATGGGGCGCGATATTCACTGTCTGCACCACTTTGCCGATAGCGCCTGCCTTAATCAGGTAGCCAGCCTGCACCGCAGCCCGCACTTCCAGCCGCTCAGAATACATAATGGCGAACATCTTGCCCGTCTCGGCTGATACTTTCCGCACCTCCGCCAGCTGATCCAGGGTGGTCACGGCCGGCTTATCGCTGAGAAAGTCTTTGCCTCGCTTCATGGCGCGGATGCCAAGCGGTGCCCGCAACCTCGGTATCGGCGCCCCGGCGATCAGCTTGAGCGAGGGATCGTCGAGGATCTCGTCCTCGCTCTTGGCCAGCTTGGCGTTGGGATATAGCTTTTGGAAATCGGCGACGGCCTTGGGCAGGTTGGAGTAGAACGAGACCAGCTCTCCACCGCCGCGGATGACCGCCGCAGTGATCCCCATGATGTGATAGTGGTCGAGCCCGATCACCCCGAACTTGATGGAGTATTTTGGCTTTGCGCCCGCGTCGGGACCCGGTCCGGCAACTTGCTCCACTACTTGCCCGCTGGCGGGGTGCAATCCAAGCGTAGATGTCATGCCCACGGCACCCATGACCTTCAGAAATGATCGCCGATCCACATTCTCATCCTGCACCTGTCCCCACTTCCCCCGTCCCGCTCCTCGGTACGGCTCTCCGTGATAATCTGCGGGATCATCCTAATTAATTCGCACCTTGGAGTAAACATTGGGTTCCAGCCGGTTCGATCTCGGAGGTAAGTGCGCGGTTGTCATTGGCGGTACGTCGGGGTTGGGAAGGGCAATCGCCCTGGCAATTGCCGAGGCTGGAGCAGATGTGGTGGCTGCCTCCCGTCGCAAGGAAGAAACCGACCAGGTTGCCGGCGAAATCGAGGCTTTAGGCCGCCGCTCCCTGCGAGCCACGGTGGATGTGCGTGACCGGTCATCGATCGAGTTACTCCAGCGGCAGGTTTTGGACCGCTTTGGCAAGGTCGACATCCTGGTGAATGCGGCTGGGATCACCTTTAAAGTCCCTACGCTCGAATGTTCTGAAGAGGACTGGACCAGGGTCCTGGATATCAACCTGAACGGCACCTGGCGCTCCTGCCAGATCTTCGCCAAGACAATGGTCGACCAGGGCTTTGGCAAGATCCTGAACATCGCCTCGCTTTCTACCTTTGTCGCCTTCAACCAGGTAGCGGCGTACGGGGTCAGCAAAGCGGGGGTAGGAGCGCTGACCAAGTCGCTGGCAATCGAACTCGCTCCCTACAAGATCTGCGTCAACGCGATTGCTCCCGGAGTCTTTCCCACAGCACTGAATGGCCAGCTGATTTTGCATACCGACCGCGGACGCGAACTGAAGATGCGCACCCCGATGAAACGCTTTGGCGAAATGGATGAACTGGCCGGGGGCGCCATCTACCTGGTTTCTGACGCTGCTAATTTCGTGACCGGAGAAATCCTGGTGATCGATGGCGGATTTCTAGCCAGCGGAGTGAATCAATGAAAATTCTCAGTGCCAAGGTGATTGTCTGTAGTCCCGGCCGCAACTTTGTGACCCTCAAGATCGAGACGGACCAGGGCATTTACGGGCTCGGCGACGCGACCCTGAACGGCCGTGAGCTGGCGGTCGCCAGTTACCTGGAAGATCATCTGATCCCCTGCCTGATTGGGCGCGATCCTTTCCAGACCGAAGACATCTGGCACTACTTCTATCGTGGCGCTTACTGGCGGCGGGGACCCGTGACCATGAGCGCCATCGCAGCCATCGATATGGCGTTGTGGGATATCAAAGGCAAGGCCCTCGGCGTGCCCGTTTACAACTTGCTCGGAGGGAAGAGCCGCACCGGCATCATGGTCTACGCCCACGCCACTGGCCGCGACATCGCGGAAACGGTGGATGAGGTGGAGAAGTATCGTGCGCTGGGTTATCTCGCGATTCGCGCCCAGAGCGGAGTGCCCGGCCTTAAATCAACTTACGGTGTGTCGAAAGACCAGAAATATTACGAGCCGGCGGAACGCGGCCTGCCCTCCGAGAGCCTGTGGTCTACGGAAAAATATCTGCGCCACGTGCCCAAGCTTTTTGAGGCTTTACGCAACACGCTGGGTGACGATCTGCACCTGCTACACGATGTTCACCACCGGCTCACTCCCATTGAGGCGGCGCGTCTGGGCAAGGAGCTCGAGCCTTATCATCTGTTCTGGCTGGAGGACCCGGTTGCGGCCGAGTTGCAGGATGGTTTCCGGCTCATCCGGCAGCACACCACCACTCCCCTGGCTGTGGGCGAAGTGTTCAACAGCATCTGGGACGCCGAGCAGCTCGTACGCGAGCAACTGATCGACTACCTGCGCATGAGCGTAGTGCATGGCGGCGGGCTCACCGCGATGAAGAAGATAGCCGACTTCGCCGCTCTTTACCACGTGCAGACGGGCTCTCACGGGGCGAGCGACATGTCGCCGGTTTGCATGGCTGCGGCGCTCCATCTGGATATTGCCATCAATAATTTCGGTATCCAGGAACACATGCTGCACAACGCCCAGACGGAGGAGACGTTTTCACACGAGTACTTTTTCCGCGACGGCTCGATGTACCCCGGGGATGCGCCCGGCCTGGGGGTTGATATCAAGGAAGATGTCGCCGCGACTTTTCCTTACCAACGGGCCTATCTGCCGATCAATCGTAAGGAAGATGGAACGCTGTTTCACTGGTGATCAAGCTACACTTGAATCAAGGGGATACCATGTCAGACGATTTTTCTCGGGTGCCGACGCGGCGCAGATTTCTAGGCGTGAGTGGGGCCGCATTGGCTGCGGCTGCGATGGTGCCGTTGGCGCAAGGGCAACAGGTGCGGTCGGACGATCACAGTAAGCCGAACGAGGAACAGCCAGGGGAAAACAACAACCCGCTCGATGCGGAGAACCCCAGCTCGGTGTGGTCGCCGGAAACTGATAACGGAACCGTCGAGCCCTTCAAATATTCCTTCGCATTGGCGCACAAAAGAATTGAAGACGGCGGCTGGACGCGCCAGGTAACCGAGAGGGAGCTGCCCATATCGAAAACCCTGGCCGGGGTGGAGATGCGGCTGATCACGGGCGGCGTTCGCGAACTGCACTGGCATACCAGCGCGGAATGGGCGTTCATGATCTACGGCAACGCGCGGATCACGGCCGTGGACGCGCAAGGGCGCAGCTTCGTCAACGACGTGACCAAGGGCGATTTGTGGCTCTTTCCCGGAGGCATTCCGCACTCGATCCAGGGCCTGGGGCCCGATGGCGCCATGTTCCTGCTGGTCTTTAACGACGGAGGCTTCAACGAGTTCGAGACCTTCTTGTTGACGGATTGGTTCAAGCACACGCCGAAGGAGGTTTTAGCCAAGAACTTCAACGTGCCGGCGTCGACGTTCGACAATGTTCCCAAGAAGGAGCTGTTTATTTTTGCCGCCGAAACACCGCGGCCTTTGGCTGAGGAGCAGAAGGCAGCGGCTGAGGGCACAGGGGCGATCGACGGAGATTATGTTTTTCGGGCGAGCACCATGCCGCCCACGAAGGTCACGGCGGGCGGCGAGGTGCGGATCGTGGACAAGAAGGCTTTTCCGGCGAGTGATATTGCGGCCGCCATCGTGCGGGTAAAGCCGGGTGGGATGCGCGAGATGCATTGGCACCCGCTCTCCGACGAATGGCAGTACTACGTCAGCGGAAAAGCGAGGATGACCGTGTTCTAGGCGGGGGGAAGGCCCGGACCTTCGACTTTCAGGCAGGGGACGTTGGCTACATCAGAATGTCGCGTCCGCACTACATCGAGAATACCGGGACGGAAGATCTGGTGTTTCTCGAGGTTTTCCCGATTGGCACATATCAGGACATTTCGGCCGCGGAATGGTTGGCGCACACGCCGGCGCGCCTGGTGGACCAGCACCTCAAAACCGGCGAGGAATTCCTGAACAAGATTCCCAGGAAGGAAGCAGTCTAGTCACACCGATCTAGAGGTACCCACAGAGAATCGGTGTTCCCGAATTCTCCGTGCGGTAACCGCAATTTCATCGCGGAGCCTGGTTGGGAAACGCCTCGGCTTTGTCACAGAGCCGCAGGACGCGATCTCGAGTAGACACGCCCGAGCGAGTCGCGTCCTGGTGGTAGGGATAGAGCCTAGTCGCCCGCCAAGGCCACTTCGCCGCGCAAGGTCTGCTCGAAAGCCGCAAGCTGCGCTTCGATGTCGCCTTCGATACCGCGCCGTTTGACGATGTCTTCCCGGTAACGGCGCAGGAAATAATCGATGGTCTCCACGCGGATACGAATGGACCCGACAGGCTTATTCTCATCCAGATCCTTAAATGAGAAGTAAGGTGTTCCCGACTGCTCGATGATCCCTTCGATCACCCCATAGATCGGCGCATCATGACCGCACTTGAAGCTGGAAACTTCAAGCGCCACAAGATTCGGATGGCGAGCCGTGAACTTCGCCGCCCACACCTTGTGATTGGTGCTGGTCGAATACCGGTTCTTCCACACATCCTGAATGTCCAAAGGATGGGTGATGAGTCCCGGCCGCACTTCCTCGCCAAACAGGCGATCAAGCATATCCTCATCCATCGGCAGCGTGCTTTGCGAGAAGACAGGATAACCGAGCTTCTGGAACTCCTCCATGATCTCGTGGTTCAAACCGGGATCATGGTGGTACACGCGGCCCAGCATGACAATGCCGATCCGATCCTCACGCTCCAACTGGTCAAGCGTCTCCCGCGCCTGGCGGCGAATTTCAGCCTCGCAATCGTACAGAGCCTTGAATCCAGCCTCCAGAGCACGCTCATTTTCTTCACGGGAAAGTCCCAGGATCGGACCCCACGCCTTCAGCATCTGGTCGGCGCAGATTCTCTTATCCTGCAAGTTGAGAATCGGATCGATATACAACATATCGTTCTCGGTGAAGATGTCGCTCTCCTTCATGAACGCCGCCTTCACCACCTCTGGCGTAGCAGTCACTGTCGGGCAAGCGTTGGAACCGGTCAGATTCACCAGCGGAGTATGCAGCACGTCGTACATCGGGAACCAGATCGCATTGAGCGGCTTCTTGTTATGCTTGGTCGCGATCAGGTTATAAACGTGCGCGATGCCGATCTTTGAGGGATAGCAGGGATCAATGGCGCCCCGGCTTGCCCCAGCCCGGTAAAGTTCGGGCGTGGTGTAGTCGGAATAAATAATGTTCTCCGACTTCAGGCCGAGACTGGCGAAGTAAGCATTGAACAGCGGAGCATAGGTGTAGGTGTTCAGCAGGCGGGGAATCCCGACGCGATAATCCTGGCGCTTCTGCATCAGAGCGGCGCGTTCCTTCACCGACTTGGAGATGAAGAGTCCCTTGGTGCTGGGAACAGCATCGGCAACGATCTCCACCTTCCGCTGACGGAATACGTCCCGTGCCGCGATATCGACGTAGTTCGGATTGGCCTCTTTGATCTTGTCGATGTCGGCCTTGATGTCCTTCATGTCGGCGAGATCTTCTACCGTGCCTTTTTCGCAGGTGGCGATGATCAGCCGCTGTTCCCCTACGCGCAGAGGCACCTTGGTCTTTTTAGGTTGGAAGTCAACCGGTTTAGGAAGCTCGACTACCTTGCTGGAGCCAGGAGACATTTGAATCTGGATCAGCGGCTCTATCTTGGCTTTGAACGATCCGCGCGAACTACCTGTGCTGCAGGAAGAACCTTCGTCCGCATTCGCCTGGATCTTTTCCAGGCTCGGCAATTGATTTACCACCTGGGCGGCGGCTCATGCCGCTCGTGATCATGATCGAATGGCTCTGCGCCCGCCGTCACATCCACGTCGATAAAGGTGCGCAGGCAATTGTTCTTGCAGAAATAGCACCGTGTATCTTCATTCCGCGTCGTGCGATAGCGAATGTTGCGCACCGCGTCCAGCCCGATGAACGTGGTCCGCTTGCCATTGTTCCACAGGCGTAACGCTTCTTGTGCAGCCCCAATGGCTCCGGACTCGCCACAGTGCTCGTGAACGATAATCTCCGGCACCTTGCCCTTGGCGCGGAAGCTGGACTTGATGAAATCCACCTCGGCCTTCACCACCGCCAGGTTGTTCTGCGTGCCGCCTTGCAGGACAAAGCGCGAACCCAGCGAAGCCAGGTTCGGAATGCTGGCTACGTAGAGAAAGACATTCTTCGGCAGCACATCTGCGAGTCCGGCCAGGATCTCTTCCGAACGCCATCCCTGGCGCTGGAAGTTCACAATATCGGACTGCATAAAGACAGCGCAGCCGTAGCCGAAAGAAGGCATGGACTTGGCGGCGAAGGCAATATCGGCAAATTCCTCCACCTGCTTGCCGAAGCTTTCCGCAGTCGATTGCAGGAAGTAGCCATTTCCTGCAGAGCATTGGGTATTGAGCTTGAAGTCCTTCACCCGGCCGTTCTTCAGGACGATGAGCTTGATGTCCTGACCGCCGACATCGATGATGACGTGCGGATCGTCGTAGAACTTAAGCGCAGACTCCGTATGCGCAACCGTCTCCACCAACGCCACGTCTGCGTTCATCACATCCTTCAGGATGTCTTTGGCGTATCCGGTCGTTCCTACACCCAGAACCTCGAGCGTGGCGCCTTTGCTCTCGACCTGCTCCCGCAGCTTCTCGAACATCTCGATCCCATCCTGGATCGGATTGCCATTCGAAAGCTGGTAGGTCTTGCAAAGAATTTCGCCCTCCTTGCCCAGCAGGACCGCCTTGGTGGAAGTAGAACCCCCATCGATGCCGACAAAACCAGAAACCGTCTGGCCGGGCAGGAATTCCGCGGCGATGAACTTCTTTTTGCGGTATTCCTCCTTGAAGGCCACGAGCTCGGAGTCTTCTGCGACCAGGCCTTTGCCGCCGGCACTGGCTTTTTCTTCTGCACGGCCGTAGTCGATGTAATAGAGCAGCTTTTCTATGCCCAGATATTGTCCAACGGACGACTCTTCATCTTTGCCGAATTCGACCGCGCCGAGGGCGGCAAAATATTGCGCATTTTCCGGAACCTTGATCAGCTCTTCAGGCTTCATGCCTTCCGGAATTTCGACCTTGCGCTCCTTCCACATGATGGGAATATTCGCCTGCCATGCTTCCCGCATGCCCTTGATGAAATCCGTTGGGGCCGCCCAGCAGCAGTACATGCGGACGCAGAGGTATGTCCACGCGTGAGCACGCTTAAATTCTGAAGCACGATGGCTTCAAACAGCGAAGCCATCAACTCGTCGGAGGGCGTGCCGGTCTTCTGCAACCGTTAATATCGGTTTCTGCAAACACGCCGCATTTGCCTGCAACCTTATGCAGCTTGACGCCGTGATAGGCCTGGTTGGCCAACTCGGTCGCAGGGATCTTCAGTTTCGCGTTGATCTTGTCGATGACTGCGCCCGTACCTCCGGCGCACTTGTCGTTCATGGAGGGGATCTTCTTCTTGCGCCCCGTCTCTTCATCATCTTTGAATACGATGATCTTCGCGTCCTGTCCGCCCAGCTCAATCACCGAATACACTTCGGGATGAAGCTTCTCCACGGCGAGCGAGACAGCGTGCACTTCCTGCACGAACTTGGCGCCGACCATCTCTGCGATGGTGCCGCCCCCCGATCCGGTAATAAAGATGCGCGTGTTCTGCGGGCTGATCCCGGTGTCGGCTTCCATGCGGCGCAGAAACTCGAGACACTTTTCCGGCTGCCGGGTTTCGTGGCGTTGATAGTCCTGCCAGATGGTTTTATCGGTCGCGGCGTCCACCACGATCGCTTTCACGGTGGTGGAGCCCACATCCAAACCAACTAAAAATTGCTGCATTTTGTCTCCCGGTAGAAGCCGTCGCAAGGGGACGGGCTTTATCTGCGTGAGAACTCTCATATCCCGTAGGGACGTTTGAAGATCGCCCGGACGAAGTCCTGGCTTATGACAGCCTAGGTCAACATCCGTGAGTCGACATCTGAAACAGGGGCCGAGTTCGAGCCGTCCCTACGGGACTCAGGCTACCTGCGCGTTCGCTACTGCCGGCCGGGAGCGCCGGTTATACGCGCGATCTTTGTTCATCAGATCGCTCACATGCCAGGCAAACTGGGCGGCCGTTCCGGCGAGACCATGCCGGTGAGGGAATTTGTAGAGCGCGTGCCGCAGCTCGGGATGCTCCGCGACATACGCCCGAAGTTCTTCCAGCGTCTTTCCGGTCTCGCTCAGCACGCCGTCAAACTCCGCACGAGCCTTGGCCTTGGCTTCTGCCAGTGCCATCTGCACCCGGCTGTGGGCGTTGACTTCGCCTTCGCCGGAAGTCTCAACCGGCAGGAAGATCATGTCTTTGAACTTGTTCACGACCCTCGATTGCACACCGTCCGATTGGGTCGAAGGCATGCAGCCGAACGGCTTGAGCGCCAACACCATGTGGCACAGATGGTTCACGGTGTAGTACACGTTCTTGCCTACTTCCATGAACCCTTCGCCGCCGCGGGCGAGCTGATGGTAGAAGGGATGCGCCAACCGCGAGAGTTCCTTCTGCGGGATCAGGCGATGGGCGGTGTCGCCCATATGCCGGATGGTGCGGTGATAGAAGTGGTTCCACATCACGCTTCCGGCGCTCAGTCCACCCGTCTTCTTGAAGACTTTGAACTCATTCGCAAAGCGTTTTTTCACTTCGTACCACTTGGGATCCTGATACGGCGCCTCTGCGCTGGCACGAGCCTTGGCGCCTTCTTTCGCCACGTACATCATGTAGGCGATCCAGGTGGCGATTGGTTCCACCAGCACCTGCGCGCCTTCCTTTTCCAGGAACGCGAACATGTTGAAGTTGCCGTCGCCCTCCGTGGTCTGGGCCCAGAATTCACCGGTGATCTTGATGACCGGTTTCACCCGCAGGCGATCCACCTCAATGGCGTTAAGGCTGTCCCGGCAGGCGTGCAGCGCGCCTACATATTCCTTGCCATAAAGGTTGTGGGCGATCTTTCCCAGGGTGCAGCCGAGCCCTTCGACCTTCTTGTTTTTGGCGATCCAGGGCCGGGCCCACTCGGGCGCTGCCTCCAGGATGTGCCAGCGTTTGCGATCGCGCAGCGTATCGGTAAGAGTCTTGACCGACTCCTGGATCACCCGGTCAGTCTCCCCTTTGTTCACTTCGAATGGGCGAATCTGGTAGGCCAGCTCACTGATCACGTCCCCAAGGTTGAGTGCATTCAGCATGCCCATGCCGAAGTCGACCGAAAACTTCAGTCCCGGCTCGCCGCTCGCCGCCTTGATGCCATCCGTCTGCTGGAAGAGCAGTACCCGGAATCCCTCAAAGCCGGCATTCTGCAGCGCAAACCGGTATTCCGCTTCATACATGCCAAACCGGCATGGCCCGCAAGAGCCTGCGGTGAAGTAGACATAGTTATCGATGATTTGCTGGCGCGTCTCTCCCTGTTGCTCCAGCTTCTGCAGGTAGCGGACAAGGTTGCCCACCGTAAAGTAGGTCGGGTTGCATTGGCCGTTGTTGCCGAACTCCTTGCCCGCCTGAAAATCCGCTACCACAGGAGTAGGGATATTCTGGCAGCGATAGCCGCTGCCGTGGAAGACAGCCTTGATCATCTCTTCGTGCTTCCAGGTGAGTCCCCCAAACAGGATGGTTACGTAATCCCGTTCTGGACCAGTGAAGGTGCGCTCAACCGGCTTCTTGAACTCGCGCATGCGCGCCAGTCCAGCTTGCGCGCGGAGGCGCGCTCTTTCGGCATCGATGCGGGCTTGGATTTCTACTTCGAAGTCGGTCTGCACGATCTCGTTCACCACTACTGGCATGGGGGATCTCCTGGTACTCCTATTAAATGACTCGTTTAAATACAGTTCGGCTAGCCACCACTATGGGTGTTCCATATCCTGCGCGATTGCGAGATATAGGTTTTCTCATGTGCGAGACGGTTTTTGATCGATCCAGCTACATCTGGCCCGACATTCCCTGGAACCCGTGCGCGAGTTGCTTGAAGAAATATTTGATGACCCGCTGGTCGTTGTAGCACCAGCCCAAAATATGGTTGAGAGTCGAAAAACAATGCGTCTGGCAGCGTTTCTTTTTGGTGGTCGAGCTGTTTGGTTTCGAACTTGTGGTTGCCGACCACACCCCAGTCATAGCTGGCGGTATACATCGGGAAGCACGGAGCGAGCGTCCCATCCACACGGATGATCATGGAATTCTGCCCCGCACGGCAGTTCCACGGGAAAGTGATTGCCCTTCATGAAGTCGACCATCTGCCATAGGCGAGTGTTCGAATTTACCATCTTATAGCCGCTATCCTGCTTCTCAGTCAACCACTGAATGGTTTCCTCGACCGCCGGCCAGTCATCTTTCGTAATGTAGGTGACATTGTTGTCCGCGTGCTTGAAGTGTTCGTCCTGCTCCAGCAGTGGCGACTCATTGATGTGGTAATCGGTGGCGATTCCGCAATCATGGGCAATCTCGGTCAGCTGCCGCACATCGTCCAGATTGTTGCGGCAGATGTTGATGTTGAGAAACACTGAATACCCGTATCCATATTGTTTACGGACCAGGTAGTCGAATTGTTTCCGGATGGGTGCCAGCGCCTTCGGCAGCCCCTGTTTGATATCTACCGCATCTACGGCAATATTGAAAGTGGAAATTCCTGCGTCGGCAAGTTTGTCGATTACGTCGATGCGCAGCAGGCGGGCATTGGTCGGAAGATAAATCCAAAAGTCCTTCTTGGCCGCGTAGTAGGTGATGCGCTGGATGAGGTCGGGCCGCAAGAGCGGTTCTCCGCCCATGTAGGCCAGTACCCGGCAGCCGGTGCCGTGAAGCCAGTCGATGGAGCGTTTCGCCGTGTCCTCGGTCATGCCTTTCACTTTGTTGTCGAAGGCCCAGCAATAGTGGCAATCGAGATTGCATTTGAACTCGGTAAACAGATAGGAAATCAAGGGATGAAAGTCGCCCGAGGTCACGCGGGAACGAATATAAGGAAACAGCCAGCCGCGCATCGCGTGATAAATCTGCCCACCCGTCCAGTGGCGCTTTTCTGGCGGCTCCAGGGAGCGCCTTCGTCCACCGAGTCCCAACAGTTCAGGGCGCTGGGGAAAGACTGGGTCGGGAAATCGTTGCGGCTCCCCAATCGGCTGCAGCCCTGGAGATAGGAGCCGCGGGTTTGGTAAGGAGACTGTGCAGCGGGACATCGAGCCGGAAGCTCGGAGTCTGCGCGCTTTCTTGTTCTACTTGCATCTATACCCCCGGCAAGGAATCAGAAAGAAGTTTTGCGGATTTTGGTACGGACCCAATGCCTGCCAGTGCAAGCTGCAGTGCCATAGCAAGCGCTGGATGGCGGACGTAAATGATTGATAAAAAAAATTCTCCGCCGGATTGCGTGCAGATCGAGCTGGACCGGTGGCTCGCTGTGCCAATAAGCCTGACGTGCTGTCAACTATTTGGCAGGCGCCGAGGAACCCAAGGTCGTGCTTGAACTGGGCATCTCGGCAGTAAATGGCGCAACAGAATTGCTGCTACCTCATGGCTCTGGTATGTCATCTATGAATCATCTGCACAGGGAGGTCCCTCCCGGACGATGCAGAGGTCCCACAACCCGAACGGTCGATCCCCACGCCTGGCGAGCAGGCATGTTGAGGAAGTTCTCCGCTTCGCGCGCAAGTTGGGGATGCATAGTGATCCGGAGCAGCTGTTACGTGCTCTTCCCGCGGAGCTGTGTGCCTTGCTCGATTGCACCACAACGGCGGTGATTCATCTGCATGAAGGTGAGCTCTCGTTTCCACGTGGTGGATGGCGAGGGTTGCGTGCTCTCCCAGGATCTCTCGGCCATGAGATGGCCGGAGGAGATTTGGTCTGCGGTTCCGAGGAGGAAACAGCCTCTCGTCATTCCGTCGCTCGACGAGGAGGCGCGCTTTCCCGAGGCCGCCAGATTCTTCCGCGACTGTGGGAGTCAATCTCTTTGCGTTCTTGCGCTCACCACGAGCCTTAATCGCCTCGGGGCGCTTTGTATCGGCCGCGAGCGCCGGGATGCTTTCTCTGAACAGGAATCATCGCTGCTTTCGCTGGTCAGTCACTATGCTGCCCTGGCCATCGAGGAGCGGCTTAATTTCGCGCAGTCGGAGCTGGCGCGCGCTCAGTTGGAAGAGGAAAGAACCAAGCTCAGGCTCATCCTCGATTTGAATAACCGCGTGGTTTCCAATCTCGAATTGCGGGAAGTGATTCAAGTCCATTTCTCCCGGAATTCGCAAGGCAATGCGCCTCGATGGGGTGGCTTTGATTTTGCCCGATGGGGAGGGCCGGGAACTGCAACTTTATGCATTGGATTTCCCGGAAGCCAATGCTTCTCTCCGCCAGGATCTGCCGCCTTCGCTCAATGGTTCTGTCTCCGGCCGGGTGTTTCGCACAGGGAAGCCCTGGATCGGGGATATCGAGCAATTGCAAAGGTCGGGCCTGGACTACAGAATCGCGTCCGCAGCAGGCGTCGAGACGCTTATGTATGTTGCCCTTGCTCCGGGGCAATCGCGTGCTGGGGTTCTCTGCCTGGTGCGGACCGAGAAGAATGCCTTTACCGCATCCGATCTCGAGCTTCTTGTCGCAGATCGCCGGGCAGGTAGCGATCGCCATCGATAACGCCTTTGCCTATCGCCAGATTACTGAACTCAAGGACAAGCTCGCGCAGGAAAAGCTTTATTTCGAAGACGAACTCCGCAGCGAGATGAATTTTCAGGAGATCATCGGCAATAGCACTGTGCTGTGCCGCGTTCTGAGCCAGGTCGAAGCCGTGGCTCCGACCGGATCCACGGTTTTGATCTACGGCGAGACCGGTACGGGGAAGGAACTGATCGCACGCGCGGTCCACAATCTGAGCCAGCGCCAGTCAAATCCGTTCGTCAAACTGAACTGCGCCGCCATCCCCACCGGACTGCTGGAAAGCGAGCTCTTCGGTCACGAGCGAGGAGCCTTTACCGGGGCGGTGGCGCAGCGTATCGGGCGATTCGAGTTGGCCTCGCAGGGGACCATCTTCCTCGATGAGGTCGCTGAAATTCCGCTTGAGCTGCAACCGAAACTGTTGCGTGTTCTGCAGGAGCGGGAATTCGAGCGCCTCGGCGGTTCGCGCACCCTTCGCACCAACGCCCGCCTCATCGCCGCGACCAATCGCGATCTGCGAAACCATGGTAGAAGAGCAAAAATTCCGCTCCGATCTGTTCTATCGCCTCAATGTTTTTCCCATTCATGTTCCACCGTTGCGCGAGCGCACCGAAGACATCCCGTTCCTCGTCCGGCACTTTGCGCAACATTTCGCTTTCAATATGGGCAGGCAGATCGACACCATCTCTTCGGAGACCATGAATGCACTGGTCCGCTATCCCTGGCCGGGAAATATCCGCGAGTTGCAGAATGTGATCGAGCGCGCGGTGATTCTTTCTAAAGGGCCGATCCTCAAGGTTCCGCTCAGCGATCTGAAAGCGCGTGCAGCCAGAAGGGAACCATACCAACGGATTCTCGACCCTCGAGGAAGTGGAGCGGAGGCATATCCTTTCCGTCCTGGAGCAGACCAACTGGGTCTTCGCGGGCCCGAATGGAGCCGCTGCGCGACTGGGCATCAAGCGCCCCACCCTCCAATTTCGCATGCAGAAACTGGGGATCTTCCGTCCTCAGAAGTCCTAACCAAATCCCCCTTGTCTATGCCAACGAATTGGCAGCCTGCCAGTTTATTGGCGTGCGGCCGGTCGGCATCCCTACATTCCTCGGGAAATCGAAGCAGAATCCCTGTGTCTTAAGGATGTAAGACTTTTGCCTGAAGCCGTTCAGGATAGGCACGACGATTGCATAGAACCTTTAAGGCGATTCTTGCGATTGCCTCACCGAAGCTGAGGACCCCTTTGGGTTTTCTGTCCGGAAAACCGTGATTCGCGTTCGGCGACGGCAATCGCGAAAATTGTCGTCGGCCCTATGCTTGCCGTCGCAGGCGCCGGGGATGGGAGGAGCGGCCGCCGGGGAAACCCCCGGCCCAACTACAGGAAAGAGAGCATGTTGAGAATCACAGTCCTGCAAGAGGCCTCGGAGGAACGATGGATTCTTCAAGGCCAGTTAACCAAGACCTCAGTCGTCGAATTGACCTCTAGCTGGAGTGCATCCACGGCTCACCCGTCGTCCCGGCGCCGCATTGTGGACCTCAATGGGGTAACTTCCATTGATAAAAGTGGCGAAGACGCACTCTCGATGATGGTCCACGATGGTGCCACATTCGTGGCGTCCGGCGTATATACAAAGCATTTGTTAAACGAGTTGCAGGCGCGGAAAACGAGACCAAACACTTTCGATTGATCTATTTCTGTGTGACTGGCACCCACCCTCCCGACAGATTTCCTCTCCTCAATCACCCATGCTGATTAAAATGCTTGAAATTCCAAAGCCCTTGTGTCCATAATCAAACACATTCCCACTGGTTGTCCGCTCAGGTCTCGGTTATAAGGTCGCACTTAGCAAGATAAGATCCGCGATTTACTCCTTCACCGTTGAAGGCGACTAATTAGCCCGGGATTGCTTCCCAGTCGAAGACCCCGAAAAGTTTGCAGATGAGCTGCCCCTCGAATCACGCGAGATGGGGAGGCAGCGTCGTATTCCAGTTTGGCGACCGATATCGCCAGACGGGCCCATTACCTTTTGGAGGTCTCTATGCAACTACGTTCCTACACGGGTCTCCGTGTCTCTAAGGTCCTCGTCTGCCTCCTGTTGATCCAGGGCGCATCTCTCCTTGCACAGACCTTTCGCGGTGGTATCAACGGCACCATCATCGACCAGTCAGGAGCCGTGGTCCCAGGAGCAATCGTTGCCCTGGTGGATAACGCTACCTCAGTCTCCTATAACGGAGTTAGTTCGAGCGGTGGCGAGTTCCTCTTCCAGGACTTACCGTTAGGGAAGTACACGATCACCGTCACCGCATCGGGTTTCAGGCCCGAAAAGGTAGACGCTATTCCTGTAACTGCGGGTGTTATTTATACCCTGCCGGTCAAGTTAAGCGTCGCTTCTACCGGGGACGTAGTGGAGGTCATGGCCAACGCCCTGGCCCTGGATACCACGTCGACCACGCAGACTGCCGGGGTCGGCGGGAAGGTGTTGCAGGATACGCCTCTCAATGGCCGTGACTTTACCCAGCTGATCATCCTCTCTCCGGGCTTCTCCAACTCCGGCGCTGGTGGTTACGGCTCGCTGAACGGTACTCGCGCCAATCAGATGAATTGGCAGATCGATGGCATCGACAACAACGATCTTTGGCACAATATTCCGGCAGTGAATCAGGGCGGTGTCTCAGGAATCGCGGGTATTGTATTGCCCATCGACGCGGTCGATCAGTTCTCCGCTCAGACCCAGGCCGCACCCGAGTCAGGGCGCAATCCGGGGGGCAGCGTCAACTTATCGCTGAAGGCCGGAACCAATCAGATTCATGGCAGCGCTTACTACTACAACCGCAACGAGTTTTTTGGTGCGACCAATCCATTTACTGCGCCGATCAAGCAAGAGGTCCGAAACTACAATTATGGATTCTCCGCCGGCGGTCCGTTGATCAAAGACAAGTTGTTCTGGTTCGTTACCTTCGAACACCAACGGTTTACGATCGGGGTTCCGGACCAATCGACTCAACCGTCGCAAGCCTGGCAGAACGCTGCTAAAGCGCAACTGGCGGCTTTCAATGTCCCGGTAAATCCCGTGTCGGTAAATCTTCTAGCCAAGCTCTGGCCATCGTCGGCAACCGGAAGTATTCCCGGGGACGTTGGCGGCGCTCCAACAGTAGACAACTATACGAGTACGGCCCCCGAGTATGGCTATAGTTACAACGGGCTGGCAAAGGTCGATTACGCGTTCAATGAGCGCAATACGTTATCTGCCCACTGGTTTGCCGGCCAGGGTAACCAGGTAGCTCCTGTCGGCTCGTCGCTCTTCTACTACTATGAGGTCGCGCCGATTCACGTACAGAACTACGCCCTTGTCTACAATCGCGTCATCTCGAACTCCATGGCCAACCAGTTGCTGCTCGGCGTCAACTACTTCAATCAGGTCTTCAACGACTTCGAAACTGGCTTTGACGCGGCCTCTCTGGGTTTAGTGACCGGCTCGACCCTTCCCGGCGCTCCGAATATTCAGATCAAAGGGTTCGACCCTATCGGCGAGACTCCTCCGGAGGGTCGCAACGATATCACTGGACATTTGACAGACGATCTCTCCTGGACGAAAGGACGGCACCAGTTAAAGTTCGGCGGAGAATTTCGCCAGGCACAGCTCGACGAGTTTTACCATCGCCACGCGCTGGGCAGCTTTACCTTTGACGGCACCCAGGGACCCGCAGGAGGCTGGACCTCCCTGGACTCGCGCGTAAATGCGTTGTCGGATTTTCTCGCCGGCAACGTTTCCACCTCAGCCATTGCATTGGGTAACCCCGAGCGGCAGGTCTTTGTGAACACCTTCTCGTTTTTCGGGCAGGACTCCTGGCAACTGACCCCCAAGCTCAACCTCAACTACGGTACGCGTTGGGACTACGAAGGCCCGCTCCATAATTCTTGGAAGAACCTTTCCGTATTCCGCCCTGGCCTCGGCGGTGTCGCTTTCCAGGGAAATCAGATCTCTAATCTGTATGATCCCGTCTACACTAACTTTGGTCCCCGCGTAGGCATTGCCTACCAGGCATCGCCTCAAACGGTGATTCGTGCCGGTGTCGGGTTGTTTTATGACACCCCAAACCTGAATCCGTTCCTCGACAATCGGCCCGGGAACGGAGCTCCCAACGGCGTAGAAGGGAATCCTGGCGGGCCTCCGGGCGATACGGTTACAACTGCAACCGCAAACGCTTATACGATCCAGGAGGGGGTCAACGTTTTCCCTCCAGGCCTTGGTTCGGACAGTATCTTTTCCATTGCCAAGAACTTTGTTCCGTCCCATAACCTCAACTTCAATCTGCAACTCGAACGAAGCTTGTCCAACAAAGTAGTGGCGCAGATCGGATACGTCGGATCCGAGGGCCGTCACCTGCTTTCGATTGTCGATATCAACCAGGCACTCCCCGGAGTCTACGACACGCCAGCTCAGCAACAAGCCACCCGTCCCTTCTACAGCACGTTCCCGAGCTTTACCTACATTAACGAAATCCAAAGTATCGGCAACTCAAACTACAATTCGCTGCAAGCTACTTTGCGTGCTTCCGATATACATGGGTTTACTGCGCAGGCGGCTTATACCTGGTCGCATGCCTTGGACGAGGTCACATCCTATCGCGGCGCCCTACCGCAAGACAGCACCAACTTCAGAGGGGATTACGGGTCGAGTGATTTCGACTCGCGTCACATTTTCGTTGGTCTGGTCTCCTACAACGTCCCAGGAACCGAAAAATGGCATCTGCTCAGTAAGGGATGGCAGCTGAACAGCTTGCTCACGTTCCATAGTGGTAATCCTTTCTCGGTCTTTAGCTCCGCCGATACCTCAGGTACGAACGAAGGTACACAACGGGCTGATTTCGTTCCCGGGGTGAGCCCAACCGCTGGTTACCATCAATCAAAGGTGGATGGTTTGTGGCTGAACCCTCTGGCCTTTGAAGATGCAGCGCCGGGTACTTTTGGTAGTACCGGACGAAACGCCTATGTCGGCCCAGGATTCGGGGATGTCGACTTTTCGATATTCAAGAACACTCCCATCACCGAAAGGGTGACGACCCAGCTCCGTATCGAAATGTTTAACCTGCTCAACCGTACGAATTTTGCCTCGCCCATCTCCAATGGTAGCGACCAATTCAATCCCAACTACACCTACGACAACGCACTAAATCTCTCGACGACGATTGGCAGCTTCAACGGCGCGCCAGGAATCGGAGCGGGCGAACCATTCAACACGCAGCTGGCTCTGAAAATCATCTTCTGATCAGGTCAGACTGGGCCCAACGGGGAGCTTTTGCTTTATATCAGCGGCACGACTTTAGTCGTGCCACTCCTCGGACGCTACGCTCCGGTCGGGATGACAATTCATCCTGGGAAACTATACTTAACGTTCCCAAACAAAATTGTCATCCCGAGCGAAGCCGAGGGATCTGCGGTGCGCCCCTCGGGCTTCCCAAATTCTCGGGTTTTCACGCGAAGCAACTTGGACAAATTCCTATTCCCGAACGCTCCAATGTCTTGCTAGAGAACCGGAGTACGCCGCCGGGTCAGGTGATAGTAAACAACCGGCGTAACCACCAGGCTGAGCACAATAGAAATCGTTAGGCCGCCAATCACTGCAATGGCCAGCGGCTGCAGCATCTGCGAGCCTGCGCCGAGGGCCAGCGCCAACGGAAACATTCCACACACAGTGGCAATGGCGGTCATGAGGATAGGACGTCTCCGCCGCTCGACCGCGTGCAGCATCGCTTCTCGAGCGTCCATTCCGCTGGCGCGCAGCTGTTCGTCAGCATCAAGCAGCAGGATGCCATTCTTGGCCACAATGCCAATCACCATGATCAGGCCCATGAAGCTGGCAACGTTGAAGTTCGTGCCCGTGATGAGCAAGGCGAACACCACCCCCGCAAGCGAGAGGACGGAACTGGTCAGGATAGAAACAGGAGCAGCGAAGTTGCGGAACTCCGCCAGCAAAACGCCGAAAACAAGTGCCAGCGCCAACACCAGCACCCGAGCGAGATCTGCAAAAGAGCGTTGCTGTTCCTGATAAGTGCCGCCATACTCAACCCGAACCGATGCAGGAAGCTGAAGCCGGCTCACCGCAGTCTTGACCGCCGCCATGGCTCCGCCCAGATCTGAGCCTTCCAGGCGCCCGCTCACCAGTACCACCTGCTGCAGGTTCTCGCGGCGAATCTCATTCTGCGGCGGCAACTGCGTCACCGTGGCCATGGCGCCCAGGGTAGCCGTGTGGCCGCTGCTGCTATTGAACACCGTGTTCTCGATTGCTTCGAGCGAAGCGCGATTGGCGTCCGGCAGGCGCACGCGAATTGTGTAAGGCCTGCCGCCTGCAATCAGCGGATCGTTTGTCGGCAGCCCGTCGAGAATCGAAGTAGCATCCTCCGCAACTTCAGTCGGCGTAAAGCCCAGCCGACCGGCGACCACCGGGTCTATCTGGAAATTCGTGGCCGGCCCGCTGATAGTGTTTTCGACCCCATTCTGCGTATCCACGACGCCGGGAATCTTGGCAATCGCTTCCTGCACACGAGGGCCGAGTGTGAGCAAAAGGTTCTGGTCGTTAGAAAACAGCTTGATCTGGATGGGCTCAGGCGAGTTGGAGAGGTCGCCGATCATATCCTGCAGAATCTGGGTGAACTCCATATCGAGTGACGGCTCAGCCGCATGGATCTCTTCCCGTGCGTCTGCAATCACCTCATCGATTGCACGCGAACGATTCTGCTTCAACCGGACGGTGAAGTCTCCGGTATTTGCCTCCGTCACAGCAGCCAGCCCCATCTGCAGGCCGGTGCGGCGTGATGTGATCGAAACCTCGGGAATGCTGCGCAGAATTTTATCCACGTGGTCGAGGATCCGATTGGTTTCGGTCAACGACGTCCCCGCGGGGGTGAAGTAATCCAGAATGAAAGCCCCTTCATCCATCTCCGGCAGCAGGTCTGATCCCAGGCCCCGATAGCAGAAGTAGCCGGCGATGATCAGCACTCCACAGATCGCTACCAACGCAAGCGGGCGTCGAAACGACCAGTCCAGCGCACGCTCGTGATACTGCAACAATCGACGGAAGGCGGCGCCGCCCTTCTTTTGGGCCGCAGCAAGGAAACCCCTTCCTTCCTCGCTTCCGGGCGCTTCCGGGTGAACCTTCCTCTCCAACCTTAAAGAGAGAGCCGGAGTAAACGTAAGGGCGAGCAACAGGGAGGTGAGCAGAGCAACCGTCATGGTTACGGCAAGCGCGCGGAAGAAACTTCCCGTGACCTGGGTGACAGAGACTAGGGGAAGAAAAACGATCACTGGTGTGATGGTGGAAAAGATCAGAGGTCTGCTGATCTCGTGGATGGCCTTACGGACAGATCCAACCCGCGACTCGCCCGCTTCGCGATGCACTGCGATGTTCTCTACCACCACAATGGCATCGTCGATCACCAACCCAATGGCCGCGGCCAAGCCACCCAGGGTCATCAGGTTGAAGCTTTGCCCGGTGATGTGCAGAAAGAGAATGGTCACCGCGACGGTGACTGGAATAACCAGGCCGGCTACCAGAGAAGAAGTCCAGTCGCGGAGAAACAGGAAAAGGATGATGCACGCCAGCACCAGGCCGATGAGAATCGCATCGCGGACGCTGAGAATACTTTCCCGCACCAGCTCTGACTGATCATAGAAAGGCTCGACGTGAACCCCGGGCGGCAACTTGGATTCGAGCCGGGTCATTTCCGCCGCCACTCCATTGACGACGGCGACCGTATTTCCCGCGGGCTGACGGGTGATGTTGATGAGCACGGCAGGCTTGCCGTTCGACCGGACCGCGGTATAGACGGGCATGGTCGACCGCTCTACTGTTCCGATGTCACCAACGCGAATGGCTACGCCGTTGGGCGAGGTTTTCACAATCAGGTTGCTCAGCTCCGCCGCGGTGTGGGCCTGGGCTCCGATCAGGCCGAGAATCAGTTGATGGTTCGCCTCATAAAGTCCGGGGGAGTCAATGATGTTCGATTCCTGCACCGCGTTAACTAATTCGAGCAGGGTCACCCCGGCGGCCTGGAGCCGGGCCAGGTTAGGCACAATATGAAACTCGGGAATCTGTCCACCCTGCACTAATACTGTGCTGACCCCATTGACACGGTTGAGGGGCGGTTTCAGATCGTAGGTTGCTATCTCCCACAGGCGGGTTTGCGGAACTGTGTCTTTCCCGCGATCGTCCGCGGTGAGCGCGTAACCCAGGATTGGAAAAGTAGCGAAGGTCAAACGGTTGGTCGTGATGCGCGCAGTCGACGGCAAAGACTGGGCAACCCGGGCGAGCGCCGAATCCGTCAACTGCAGCGTGTGAAACATGTCCACGTTCCAGTCGAAGAAGAGGCTTATCTCCGCCGAGCCGCGGCTGGTGGTACTGCGCACGGTAACCAGCCCGGGAACACTATTGACCGCGTCCTCAATAGGCTTGGTGATAGTCACCTGCATCTGTTCGACCGGCATGACGCCGTTGTCCACGCCAATCACCACGCGGGGAAAGCTGGTCTCGGGAAAGACAGAGATCGGTACCTGGAACGCCATGTAGACGCCGGCAAGGGTTAATAGAGCGAGGAAGAAAAAGATGGGTTTGGCCGCTGCCGCCAGCCAGAACGAACTCTCGTCGTCGGTTGTGCCGGGTATCACTCCTTGTCTCCTCCGGCTTCAGCTGCCGCGCCGACTTTGACCTTGGTTCCTTCATCGAGCCCGTAGCCGCCGGAGGTGATGACGGAATCAGCCGGAGCAAGCCCACTTATCACCTGGACCGACTCCGTGGTACGGATGCCCAGAGTCACCGGGCGCTTGGCGGCGGCTCCGTCCTTAATCACCAGAACAAATTTGCTCTCCCCATCAGGCCCGGTCTGCACCGCTTCGAGCGGAACAAGCAAAGCATTCTTGGCCGTGCGGCCCGTGATGGTCGTATGAACGGGCGTGCCCGCTTTCAAGGCTCCCTTAGGATTCTCGACGCGAAGCCACACCTCCACCGTTGTGCTTCCCGGATCGAGTGCGGGGCTGATGAGCGAGACTTTAGCCGGCACCGGATCGGCGAGCCCGGCAACCGCGACGCTCGCTGCTGCGCCCAGCGATAGCTGCTGCGCCTGGATCTGCGACAGGTGGAGCTTCGCCAACAGTGCGGAGGTATCCATGACCGTAATCACGGGAGTGCCGGCAGCGGCGGTCTCGCCTGCAAACAGAGGCCGGTCGGTCACCACGCCGGAGATGGGACTGCGGATCTCGGTATAGCTCAACTGAGCCTGGGCGCCCAGGTACTTACCCTTGGCGGAGGTAAGTTGTCCTTGCGCGCTCTCGAGCGCTGCCTTGTGGCTGATTTTCTGCACTGCTTCGAAATGCTGTTTGGCAATCTCATGCGCCGCCTGGGCTTGAACCAGGGCCGCTTTGGCTGTATCGAGATCGCGCCCAGGGATCGCTCCCTGGGCAAACAGCTGGGCTCGGCTGTCCACAATGCTCTGGGCTAGGTTCAGATTGGCGGTCGCCTGTGTAAGGTCTAATTGAGCTTTTACTGTGTCCTCAGGTACGGTGGACCCAATGGCGATGTCGTAGGTGCCTTGGGCGGCGTTGTAGGCCCCTCTGTTGTCCAGTGCCGCGGCTGCAAGGTCCTGGTTTTCGAGCGTTGCCAGGAGCTGACCAGCCCGGACGCGAGAACCCCGTTGCACATAGAACTTCTTCACCGGCGCCGTGACCTTGGGCGAGATGGCTGCCTGGGCCAGGGGCGCGAGCGTGGCGTCGGCGGTGATCTGCTCCGAGATCTCACCGCGCTCGGGATGCGCGGCCTGCACATTGACCTCGGTGGGTGCCGCCTGCTCCGTCTTGCTGCACGCGACAGGGATCAGAGCTGCGAGAGAAAGCAACAGGGCGGCAAGAAACCCGATAGAACGAGACGGGTGCCCCAGGTTCGCCCCAGCGTACCTGGGACGAAAACGATCTGTTTCGAATGCTTTCAGCAGATTGCTTAGCGGGGCACCCATCCAGCAGTCTGACTTCTTCTTTATCCTGGGGCGAGGGCTCATGGCTCAGATCGCTCCCGTCAGCAATTGCAGATTGGTGAAAGCCAATTGGTAGCGAATAGTACCGTCCTCGCGTGCGATCTCTGCCGAAGTTAAAGAATTTTGCGCGTCCACCACCTCGAGTACCGTGGCTTCCCCCGCGGTATAGCGCAGACGCGTCAGGCGCAGGCTCTCGGTAGCAGTTTGCACACTCTGGTCAAGCGACTGAAGCTGATCCCGCGAAGTCCCCGCCTCAGCATACGTTTCATCCAACTGGGCCACCAGCCGGCGTTGAGTCGCCGTGAGCGCGGTGTGTGCGGCATCCCGCAGGATCTCGCTCTGGCGAACCTTGTGCTGGGTAGACAGCCAGTCCCAAACCGGTATATCGAGTGTCGCGCCGACCGAGTAGCCAAGGTTACGCACTCCATCCCGGCCATTGACCGCGAACTGCACCGCATCGATGCCGTACGTGAAATTGAGAGCAAGATCGGGAACATACGCGGCGCGCGCGGCGGTTACATCCAGGCTACTAACACGAAGTGAGGCCAGAGCTGAATGCAACTCCGGATTCAGCTTCATCGCGGCTGCATCCACATCCGTCCGCGAGGGTAGCGGCACAACATCCCCGGGCGCGAGCGTGTAACCAACTCGAGGATCGGGAAACAGCAGCACCCCCAGATCCAGGTGAGATTTCTGTTGCTGCAGCAAAGCATCAGCCAGGTCGCGATCGCGCTGCTGTTGTTGCAACTGCGCTTTTACTACGTCAGCATGCGCCGCTTCGCGCGCCCCTTCCCGCTGCTGAGTCAGGTTGGTGAAACTCGCGGCTTCGCCCGCGGCACGCCGGGCCACACCAACTTTGTGGTCTGCAGTCAGCGCCTCGTAAAAGAGGCTGGTGACGGTATTGACCAGTCCGCGGCGGGCAATCTCCAGCTCTGCCGTAGCGACGGCCTGCGCAGCCGCGGCTCGCGAAACCGCAGTTACCTGCTGTAGTCCAACCGTCTCCGTAATCACTCCCTGGCTGGCATATTCGCGCACCGCATTGTTAGCGATGAAGCGCGGAGCAGCCTGGTCCCCGATCGGACCGCCACCGTTATGGGAGCCATTGGGTTGCGTATAAAGAATCTGGTTGTGATAGGTGACACTCGGCAGGAGAGCGGCCTCGGCGATCGAGTGGTCAAGCCCGCTGACGCGCTGATTGGCCAGGGCTGCGGCGAAGCTGGGCTCGTTCGCGCGTGCCAAACTGATGGCCTGCTCCAGCGTGATGGGAGCGCCCGGCGCCGGGCTTACTTGTTGGCCGGGCGCCGTAGTCACCATGGAAATTGCGAGGACAAAAAAGAAAATTCTTAGCATGACATGTGGAAGACGCGAAGCCGCAAGCAGCAGACTCACTTCTGCCCGACCACCAATATGGTGAAGCTGCCAGGGACAATCGCCGGCCGTGGACGCGGGTTAGCCGCCGTCGGCGCCGGGCGCTCGCCAAAATCCGCCGTCGCCAGATAGATGCGGCCCGTCGCCTCGTCCAGGGTCATGGTTCTCGCTCCCCGCTGGGTGGCCAGGTTCTGCAGGACCGGGTAGCTGTCTTTGCTCGCGTCAATAATGGTCAGCGTGCCCCCGACATTGGAGGAGAAAGCCAGCTTGCGGGCGGAATCGTAGCGCGCTGCATCCGGGCCATCACCGATTGTCGGGTTGGCGACAGTCTTGCCGGAGTTCGCGTCAACCACCGCCATCTTGCCGCCGTCGCACACAGCGAACAGCCGGCGGCCCTTTTTATCGAGAGCCAGACCGGAGGGAGAATCGCAGTTAGCCACCGGCCAGGTCGCGGTGATGGTCTTTGCCGCCGCATCAAAACGCACAATCTCATTCTTGCTCTCGATGTTTGCGAATACTGTGCCCCGTCCGTCTGCGACCGGGAACTCAGGCTTGCCGGAGAGTGCGATGGTGGCCACCACTTTGCGCTGTGCAGTATCAATCACGGTTGCATTATTGCTGCGGCCATTGAAGGCCCACACCGTCTTGGTTACGGGTTCAAACACAATCCCATCCGGATTCGTGCCCGCGGGAATCGAAGCCACGCTGGCCAACGTGCTGCGGTCAAAGACCACCACTACGTTCGCACCCCCGTCACTTACATATCCAAACCTGCCCGCATCGTCGAGCGCCACTCCATGGGTCCCCTTCAGCCCCGTGATGCTGCCCAGGACTTTTCCCGAATCGCTGTCCAGCACTTCGACCCGCGGCCCGTGGGTTACATAGAGACGGTGCGCCTTGGGATCGGAAGTAAGGTAATCCCAGCCGCCCTCACCTCCAATCTTCCATTGGGTCAGGACGCTGTACGGTTTTTGCGCATACGCTATAGCCGGGGCGAGAGTGACGCCGGCTACGGAGGCGCAAAGGGTCAGCCTGTGCAATGTGGTGCGAAGGCGATGCGATGTCATGGGATCTCCGATCAGGATTTAATCTCGCACAGCTACCTTAACGGAAGCTGAAGACAGCAGCGAAGCAGGGAAGCGCACCGTCACCTTGGTTCCAATCCCTACATTGCTCGAGATATCGATCGTCCCCTGCCATCTGGATGCGATTGCTTTACAAATGGCCAAGCCCAGACCGGTTCCTCCCGTATTTCGGCTGCGCGATGGATCGCCGCGGTAAAAGCGCTCGAAAACATGGGGCAGATCCTGGGCCGCGATGCCTTCGCCATCATCTTCCACCGCCAACTCCGCGCGCGTCCCACTTTGCAGCACCAGGGCGCGTATCTCAGAGCCGGCGGGACTGTGCTGTAGGGCATTTAGCAGTAAATTCCCACACAACAGCTGCAACTGCTCCGGCTCGACGTCGACCATCACCGGGCCCTCAGCCAGAACGAGGATTTGCAGGCGCTTGAGTTCAGCCATGGATTCAAACTGTTCTGACACCTGGCGCAAAAGAGAGGTCAGGTCGGTGGCAGCGCTTGCCGGGGCACTCTCCGTTTCTACCCGCGCCAGCGTCAGCATCTTGGCTACGGTTTCTTCGATGCGGTCACAGTCCAGTTGGCAGCGCTCGATTCCGCGCTCGTATTCAATCGCTGTCCTCTGCTTCAGTGTGAGCAGTTGCAGGGAAGACTTTAAAACAGCGACAGCCGTTTTCAGCTCATGCGCGGCATCGCTGACAAAGCGGCGCTGCTGCATAAAAGCCTGCTCCAGACCGGTGATCACCGTCTCCAGCGCGATCGTGAGCGGTGCAAGCTCTTTGATCATGCGCGCCTGTTGCGGAGGAGCGAAGTTCCAGGAGTTGACCGAAACCCCGCCTGCTTCCGCCGCCAGCTGGCGCAAAGGGGCGAGGCCGCGATTCAAAAGCCAGAAGATCAACAATCCCGAGATTGCCAGCAGGCATAGGCTGGTCACCGCGTAGAAGCCGACCGCCTCCCAAATCTCTCCCCAAACGCGATCCACCGGCGAGCCATAGAAGATGCTTACGCGCCGGGGAATGCCGCCGCCCTTGTCGCCTGGATCGACGATCCGCAAGCCCTCGATTCTCAGCGCCCGATAATGTTTGCCGTTGATCGAGAGTCTCAGATGTTTGTCGGTTTTTGCCCCAAGCATTGCGGTGTCGGGCCCGTTCCAGTTTGCCGAGTGGCCCAGCACGCGGCCGCCGGCATCCTGCACCTGGTAGATATCCTCTGCGGGAAAATTTACTTGCGTCCCATCCAGCATCACGTTGTCCTGTGTGTCTTCCGCGTCCTGCACTGCGCCCAGCAGGGAATCCGCGCGTCCGCGAAGCATCACGTCAAAGGAACGAAAGCGCACATGCCGCTCGTACAGCATCGCCGCTCCAGAGATCGAGAGGGCTGCGAGCAGTTCCACCAGAAGGATGGTGATAATGAGGCGATGCGTAATGGAGTAGGACTTCACAGCAGGCGGTATCCTCGTCCGCGAAGGGTTTCAATGCTCGGTTCCTGGGTTGCCGCCTCGAGCTTTCGCCGCAGATTTGAGATGTGCGCTTCAATAACGTTGGAGTGGTGCTCCCAGTTGTAGTCGTAGAGATGTTCCAGCAACTCGCGCTTGGACACGATGACCCGCGGCCGATGGATCAGATATTCGAGAATGCGGTATTCGGTCGGCGAAAGATCCACCAGGATGCCGGAACGGCGGACACTCTGTTCGACCGTGTTGACCTGAAGATCCGACAAACGAAGGATAGGATCGGCCACCCCCTTGCCACGGCGGATGAGTGCTTTGGCCCGGGCGATTAACTCCCCCAGGTCAAATGGCTTGGTGAGGTAGTCATCGGCTCCGGCATTGAGGAGCGCAATGATGGAGCTGGCCTCGCCCTTGGCGGTCAGGATGAGCACGGGCGTTCGATCGCCGCGGGCGCGCACATTCCTGAGCACTCCCGGGCCGTCCATTCCCGGGAGCATCAAATCCAGGATGATCAGGTCATAGCAGCGGTTCTCGGCAAGATGGAGGCCAATGAGCCCATCTTCGGCACAGTCGACGGCAAAGTTGGGTCCTTCGCGCAGCGCGGAAGCCACATTCTCCGCCAGCCGCACCTCATCCTCGACCACCAGCACCCGCATACCTGCAGTATCGCCCAATCAACGTTAAGCGAACCTGAAGCGCTCCGGTCGGGGTGACACATCGCTAAGGTCCAGGTATCCGCAGACACCCAAAAATGATGTGTCATCCCGACCGAAGCGTACCCGGATTTCCTGCCACGCAGCACCCTACTCGGCCGCGGTGCGCCCTTCCGTAAAGAAGGGCGCATGAAGTGCAACAACGCCACCAGGTTCCACAGGAAATCCGGGGGAGCGTAGTGGAGGGACCTGGTGTTCCTCATCCGCATAATCGAATCCCAATGGAGCGCCACCCTCCCCTTGTCATCCCGAGCGAAGCCGAGGGATCTGCAGTTCAACGGACTCTCTTGGAAATGTTTTCAACCGAGCTTCTCCCTACCTTTCCCCAGGAGGAGGAGCAGCCACGCTAGCGCCGCTCTTCGGCGGCTGCCACCCATCATTGGACGGACCATTTTGAAAGAAAAACGAATCCTTGCTATACGGGCCGCTCGCATACGTCGCGTTCGCCTGGCCAAAAATCTTCCCTGCCCGAAGCGTATCCGCGCGAACCTTATCCACCAGCTGGTGATAACGTTCGTCCGTCTGCGCGAACCCAGAAAACCAGCTCAGGTCATTATTCCCAATAATCACCACATCTATCCCCGGAACCGAAGCGATGTCAAAAGCATTCGCCACCCCGGTGGGCGTCTCGATCATCACCACCACCAGCATGTTGTCGTTGATCGTCTGGTGATAATTAACCCCATTGACACCCCAGATGCTGGGTGCCTGGCCCTGGCCGCTGCTCCGTCGGGCAACCGGAGGATACCGAGCCCACTTTGCCGCCTCCCGCGCCCGGTCAACATCGTCGACGGTGGGAACAACAATCCCGAGCGCGCCAATATCCGTGGCATGTTGGATATGCCATTCCTGCGCGTCCGGCAACCGAACCATGGGCGTCGCCTTGACGTGTGGGCATGCGGCAATCATCTTCTCAATATCCGCAAACTCCAAAGTACTGTGTTGCATTTCGAACCACGTGAAATCGTAATGTTTAGCCCGCTCGCAATAGTCAGCGATATCCATCTTCGATTGAGTAAAGCTGAACACCTGTTTGCCGTCCAGCAGCTTCTGCTTGGTGGTGTTATACAGGCTCGCCTTGGGGCTTTGCGCCACCATCGGGACGCTCGCCACGGCGAGCAATACGCAGAAACGCATAACCATTACGGACCAGTTCTTCATGGGCATTGGGCTCCGATCAGCGGACACAGCCATCCTTTATAGACCAGGAACCGGCTTTATGGCGATGGGGTATAACTATGACCGTACTTCGATCAGGAGATCCACCGTGCACCGATCGCGTTTTGCCAGAACGCTCCTGGCAGCGAATTTGGCCCTCACCTCCGCGGCACTGGGGCAGCAGGCTACGACCCTGACCATCGACCTGGCGCAGGTCAAGGCGAAAGTGAGCCCTCAGCTATACGGCTTGATGACCGAAGAGATCAACTACTCCTACGACGGTGGCCTTTACGCAGAGCTGGTAAGAAACCGCACCTTTCAGGACCGAGGCAAAATCCCGCCCAGCTGGTTTCTCTATGAATGGGGCACTGCAGACGCATCGATGGGGATCGACCGCACCACCGGTCCAAGCGCTGCGTTGCCGCTCAGCCTGAGGCTAACCGTGAAGACCGCCACGGAGCACGATCCAGCAGGCATCCTCAACCTGGGCTACTGGGGCTTTCCCGTCAAACCACAGACCACCTACCACGGATCCTTCTATGCCAGGGCCAGCGACCCGGCGATCGGCCCGGTAACCGTAAGCCTGGTGGAAGATGAAACCGGCAAAGCCATCAGCACCACCGTACCCGCTCTCACCTCTGTATGGCAGCGGCATGACTTCACCCTCCACTCCAACTCCGAGGCGAAATCTTCCCACTACCACCTGGTCCTGTCCGTCTCCAAACCGGGGACCGTGTGGTTCAGCCTCGTATCGCTCTTTCCCCCACCTACCACGACCGGGACAACGGAAATCGCATCGACCTGATGGAGAAGCTGGCTGCGATGAAGCCCGCGTTCCTGCGCTTCCCTGGAGGTAACTATCTCGAGGGCGACCACATCAACGAGCGCTATGAATGGAAGAAGACGATCGGTCCCCAGGTAGACCGTCCCACGCATCCCAGCCCCTGGCACTATCGCTCCAGCGATGGCATGGGGCTGCTCGAGTTCCTCGACTGGTGCGAGGACCTGAAGATGCAGCCGTTGCTGGCGGTCTATGCCGGCTATTCCATGCAGCAGGAGTTTGTAAAACCCGGGCCCGATCTGGAGCCCTACGTGCAGGATGCGTTGGAAGAAATCGAGTACGTGACCGGCGACGCAAACACAAAATGGGGAGCGCAGCGGATCAAAGATGGCCACCCGGCACCCTTCAAGCTCAGCTATGTCGAGATTGGCAACGAAGATTGGTTCGACAAATCCGGAACCTACGGCGATCGCTACGCGCAGTATTACAAAGCGATCAAGGCCCGGTACCCTGATCTGCAGCTGATTGCCACCACCCCCATCACCACCATGAAACCCGATGTGATCGACGATCACTATTACCGTCGCGCCCAGGAGTTTTATGACGACGTGCACCACTACGATCAGACCGATCGCAACGGGCCGAAGATCTTCGTCGGCGAGTGGGCCACGCGTGAGGGTGGGCCAACACCCAACTTTGGCGCCGCGCTGGGAGATGCCGCCTGGATGACCGGAATGGAGAGAAACAGCGACATCGTCATCATGGCCAGCTACGCACCGCTGCTGGTCAATGTGAACCCGGGAGGCATGCAGTGGGAGTCCGATCTGATCGGCTACGACGCGATCAGCAGTTACGGCTCCCCGAGTTATTACGCCCAGGTCATGTTCGCCAGTCATCTAGGCGATCAAATATTGAATGCAAAGCTTGAAGGCATGGCGCCGAAGTTGTTCTATTCCGTAACCCGCAAAGCAAGCGACGGAACTGTGTATCTGAAGCTGGTCAACGCCAGCTCGACGCCACAGCCGTTGCGTATCCAGTTCAACGGTGGCAACGCGGTGGGCACTGGAAAGCTCATCTCTCTGTCCGCCAAAACCACCGCAGCGACCAACAGTATCACCCAGCCCACGGCTATCGTGCCGGTAGAGAGTGGGCTGCACGACGTGGCGTCACACACCGTTCCCGGTTTCACGATTGAGGTCCTGGAGTTGAAAGCACAATGAGCCTGCGCTGGTGTCCGATCCTGTTTCTCCTGCTGAGCTATTGGTCAACCGCGCGTGCGGAAATCAACTATGACTCGGCTCGCAACGTCTGGGTGCTGCAAGCCGGCCACGTCACCTACGCCATGGGTGTGAACGAGCGTGGTGAGTTGCAGCCGATCTATTGGGGGGCGCAGGTCAAATCGAATGCGGATTTCCCCACGCCGCACAGCCTGCCGGAAGTGGCCTCGTTTGACCTTACCTCCACCATTACCCCGCAGGAGTACCCGGGCTGGGGCGCGGAGTTCTACAACGAGCCCGCCCTGAAGGCGACCTTCGCCGACGGAAATCGCGACGTGGTGTTGCATTTCGTGTCGTCGCATATCGATGGAGATACTCTCGAGATCCAGCTGAAAGATATCGCCTCATCGCTCCAGGTTCATCTCTATTACCGCATCTTCGAAGATCTGGGCATCATCCAGAGGTGGTCGCGGATTGAAAATCAAACCAACCAAGCCATCACCCTGGAGAGCGCGCAGTCGGCTTCCTGGAATCTTCCGCACGGGGAGGGCTACGGCTGGCACTACCTCACCGGCCACTGGGGAGCAGAGTGGCAGGTCCACTCCGAGCCGCTCGAAACCGGAGAGCACGTCATCGAGAGCCGTCGAGGCAGCACATCGCATCAGGCGAACCCGTGGTTTGCCATCGATCGGCCGGGGCAAACAACAGAGCAGAGCGGGCCCGTGTGGTTTGGCGCGTTGGGTTGGAGCGGCAGTTGGCGCATCACGGTGGAACAGACCGCCATGCAGCAGGTGCGCGTCACAGGAGGATTCAATCCCTTCGATTTCGGCTATCGTTTGAAACCCGGTGAGCAGTTGGAGACGCCGCCATTCTATGCCGGCTTCACCGACCAGGGCATGGGAGAGGCCTCGCGCATTCTCCACCGCTTCGAGCGGCAACACATACTGCCCGGCGGAGACAAAGCACCTCTGCGCCCTGTTCTCTACAACTCCTGGGAAGCCACGGAATTCCGTGTCAGCGAAGAAGGCCAATTAGCCCTGGCGGAGAAAGCCAGCAAGCTGGGCGTGGAGCGCTTCGTCATCGATGATGGATGGTTCGGCCAGCGCAAAGACGACCACGCGGGCCTGGGCGATTGGTATGTGAACAAAGAGAAGTTTCCTCACGGCCTCAAGCCGGTGATTGATCGCGTGCACGCCCTGGGTATGGACTTCGGTATCTGGGTAGAGCCGGAAATGGTGAACCCAAACAGCGACCTGTATCGCAAGCATCCCGACTGGGCGATGAATTTTCCCGGCCGCCCGCGCACCGAGGGCCGCAACCAGCTTCTGCTCAACCTGGCCCGTGAAGATGTGAAGGAGTACGTTTTTCAGTGGCTCAACCAGCTGGTCAGCGAAAACGACATAGCGTTTCTGAAGTGGGACTACAACCGCAACTGGTCAGAACCCGGCTGGGACGCAGTTCCACCAGAGGAGCAGAAGAAGATTTACGTGGCGTATGTCCGCAACCTCTATGACATCCTCGATCGCCTGCGAGCGGCGCATCCCAAGCTCGAGATCGAATCCTGCTCGGGTGGTGGCGGCCGCGTAGATTTGGGCATCCTGCGCCGAACCGACGAGGTTTGGCCCTCCGACAATACCGACGCGTTGGACCGCCTCTCGTTGCAAGACGGCTTCACGCAGGCTTACACCCCTGGGATCATGATGGCCTGGGTCACGGATGTTCCCAGCGGAATCGATCACCGCGTCGTCCCGCTGAAGTTCCGCTTTATGGTGGCCATGAGCGGCTCCCTGGCGCTGGGCGTAAATCTGAATAAGTATTCTGCCGAAGATTTGGAGGCTTCCGCCCGCTACGTTTCCTTCTACAAACGGATTCGGCCCACTGTGCAGAGGGGCGCTCTGTATCGCCTGATCGCACCCCAGGGCAGCGAGTATTCCGCCACCGAGTACGTCTCAACCGATGGCCGTCAGGCGGTGCTGTTTGCTTATCTGCATTCCCAGCAATTCGGCAATCTTTTTCCTACGGTCTTCTTGAACGGCCTGGAACCCGATGCGCGATATAAGGTGGAAGCGATCGATCCCGGCCAGGTGCAGGAAGCGGGGGTGTTAAGCGGTGCTTACCTCATGCACCACGGCATCCATCTGAACCTGCATAGCGACTACGACAGTACTTCGGTCATCTTGGAAAAACAGTAACAAGTATTGTTCCACCCGCTTTCGTCCGAAGAACCCTTGAATCATCGATATAGCCCTAATCTGCGTGGGCGCGGACCACTCTTTGTGGTCCTCGCCCATCTCAGGATGAGTCAGCCCCGGGAACTTATCTGTTGCCGGGGGGTTAGCATCGAGGGGCAGACCTGGGCCCAGAGGAAGCGGATAGATGAGCAAAACGGAAAAAGCAGGATTTGTACCAGTGATTGTGCTGGTAATGTTGACGGCGTTGGCCGGTTGCAAAAACGATGGCACGCAGGCAGTGGATGCTGCCGTGGCGAATGGCAATCTTGCGCCCGTCAGTGATAACGGTAACGCTGCTCCCGTCAATGACAGCGTAGCCCCGGCATATGCTGCCCCGGCGCCCCAGTCGAGACCTGCCTACCCGGCTCAAAGCCAACAGCAGTATCCGCAGCAGGCGCAGCAGCCACAATATCCCGCTCCCCAACCGCAACAGTACGCCCAGTCAGAGCAGCAGCCGCAATATCAGGATCAGAGTCAGGACATTAACGATCAGGACTATGAGGATGTGGACCAGGTAGCAGACTACGCGCCTCAGCCTCCTCCTCCCTTGCCGGAGTATCAACAGCCGCCGTGTCCCGAACCGAACTATCTCTGGACTCCTGGCTACTGGTCCTACGCTCCGGCCGGCTATTACTGGGTTCCCGGAGTCTGGGCTGCGGCTCCCTATGTTGGAGCGTTATGGACCCCTGGCTATTGGGGCTATGATCGTGACCGCTATGGATGGCATCGTGGCTATTGGGGCCGTTACATCGGCTACTACGGTGGTGTGAATTACGGCAACGGCTACGTCGGTCGCGGTTATTACGGCGGCTATTGGAACCACAACCAGTTCGACTACAACCGTCGGGTCACCAACGTGAACAACACCGTGATCCACAACACCTACATCACCAACGTAACCAACATCACGACGTACAACCGGGTGAGCTACAGCGGAGGCCGTGGGGGCGTGAATCTTCCTCCCAGCGCGGCAGAACGAGCAGCCTTGCGGCAGCCGCGCCTGCCGGAGTTGCGCGTGCAGCAGCAAAACAGGGTAGTTGCCAGCACCAATCGCGCCCAGTTCGTGGCGGAGAACCGCGGGCGGCCGCAAACGGTAGTAATGACCAAGCCACTGCCCGTCGAGCGCCGGCAACCGGTTCAGTTGGGGACGGTACAGCAGCGTCCGTTGCCTCGGCCGGTCAACCAACCAGAAGTGCATCCACCGCAGGGAATGAGGCCTCAGCCCCCGGCAAGAGTGGCGCAGCAAGTGCCACAACCGCGGCCAACCGTCCAGGCCCCGCCCCAAACCATGAGGCCAGCCCAGCCTGAACGACCAGTGCAACAAGTGCGCCCCCCGGCCCCGCAAGAGCGGCCAGCCCCCCAGGTACGCCCGGCACCTCAGCCAAGGCCCGCGCCGCCGGCGCAACAGCCGCACCCGGTCCAGCAAACAAGGCCGGCGCCCCCAGAACAACGCCCCATGCCGCAAGCCCGACCGGAACCACCCCGGCCGCAGGAGCAAAGGCAGCAGGCTCCTCGTCCCGAGCAGCATCCCGAGCAGCGTCCGGAGCAACATCCAGAGCCGCGCTAACCGTCCAACTCTGTCCCCTCAACCGACCTGAGAGGAAAAGACGGGTGCCCCACGTTCGCCAAAGCGTACGTGGGACGAAAACGATGGGCGAAGCCCAACAACCGCTTCTCTTTTATCGATCACTAAAAGTAAGTTCGATAAATATCGAGCACGTTATACGCGTCATCCACAACGGGAAGGACTCTCCACTTATCGAACGACGTACAAGGATGCGAAATTCCGCAGCACACCTGGTCCCCAACCCGCAACTGCTCGATCCCAGCACCGCGCAGGTGCGCATGCTGATCGTTGCAATTGACCACGGAAGCCTTCGTCAAATCAACCCGCCGCTCCCCAGAGTTAAAACTCTGGCCGAAAAGAGGAACCGGCAGCCCTAAATCGTAAGAGCAGTCCCTCTTGCCAAAGTTCAACAGAGCCAACCCCTCTTCCGGTTTCGATTGAACCAGTGACCATAACTCCAGCGCAGGACGAAACGTCGGTAAACCAGTCTGGCCCTCGCCCCTATGCTGTGCAGCATCGAGCTTTTCTGCACAAAACCCATGGTCGTGCGTAACGTAGCACCCACTCCGTATCAGGATCTGAAAATGCCCCTGCATTTGCCGGCCCACTTCCCAGACCGCATCCAAAAAACTGCTTCCACCAACGGTCAGAAGAAGTGGCTCATTGCCCGCCGGCTGAACCTTTCGGACAGCCTCTCCCAAAGCCGCGACCTTCGTCAGAAATTGCCTTACCTGCCTGCCTTCCTCCGCAGGGTCGGACGCGTGCGCAGATCCCTCAAAGCCCTCAATTCCTCGGAAGCGCAAAGTCTGGGGATGCTTCCAGATCTCCGCGCATAACTGCAGCCCGGCCTCGAGAGATCTGGCTCCGCTCCGCCACCCCGGACGACCCATTTCCACAAGAACACCCAGGGGACGACTCACGCCGGCGGCCTGCCACTCCGAACGCAAAAACTCGATTCCCTCTGCGCTATCAACCAGACAAAGAAGTTCCAGCGCAGGATCGGCCTTCATCATCGCCGCCAGCGATCGGATATTCGCGCGGCCTACGACCTGGTTGGCAATCACGATGCGCTGAATACCCGCCTCCGCGCAGATAACAGCCTGCGATGCGGTAGCCACAGTAATTCCCCACGCGCCGGCTTCGATTTGCCGCTCAAAGATACGCGGTGTCATCGTGGTCTTTCCGTGCGGTGCGATGAGGAAGTTGTTCGTCGCGCACCACTCAGCCATCGCTGCGAGGTTGTAGGCAAGCGCCGATTCCTTCAGGATCAGCAAAGGAAAATGCAAGGCTTCTTCAAGGATATTTATCCTCGATTTCGAAGCAATCGCCGGCTCCAACTGGAATCCGAAGGGAATCCCTTTGTCCAGCGGGGAAGCCCCACTCGTCTCGAGCCGTTCTCGCACACGCGTATCCGCCAGGTTCTTCATTATGGAATGATACGATCCCCGGCCTCGAACGGAGTCTACAGGGTGACCCGGTCCACTCCGTACCCGCTCTCGGGTGGCTATAAACCACACTTTCAGGGGGTCCGAAGCGTCGGTTCGGCTACTAAACTAAATCCATAGGTTCGAGGACTTGGGCGAACAAAGGGGGTACCAAAATGAGCTTGGTTGGCACACCCAAGATCCGCGTTTTTTGTGTTGACGATCATCCTCTGATTCGCGACGGAATCTCCTTCGCACTTCAGTTTCAAGAGGACATGGAATTAGTAGGGGAGGCCTCGAACGGCGACGAGGCGGTTGCCGAGTTTCGCCGTTTACGTCCGGACGTTACGCTGATGGATCTGCAGATGCCGGGTCTGGGTGGCATTGCTGCTATCGAAACGATCCGTCGCGAATTTCCCCGGGCCAAAATCATCGTGCTGACCACCTACTCTGGTGATGTGCAGGCCGCGCGAGCGTTCAAAGCCGGTGCTTCCGGTTACCTCTTGAAGAGTACGCTTCGCACGGATCTGGTGAATTCTATCCGCGAGATTCACATGGGGCGGAGGCGCATCCCGCCTGAGATAGCCGAAAGCCTGGCAGAGCATTTCAGTCTCGATGATCTTTCCGAGCGCGAAATAGAAGTGCTTCGCTCGGTAGCGCGCCGGCCACTCCAACAAGATCGTGGCCGACGATTTGTCCATCTCCGAAGACACCGTCAAAGGCCACATGAAAAGCATCATGGCCAAGTTAGGCGCGAGTGATCGCACGCAGGCCGTGCTGATTGCGATGAAGCGTGGCTACATTGAAGACTGACCGCACACTTACTTCGAGGGAGTCTGCGGCATCTCCGTGACGTTGCCGGGAGTGTAAACGAGCATGCCGACAGCGCTTGCCAACTCCCTCACCAATTCCTGAGCAGTGGTGTACGAATACGACGATGTGATGCACGCGGTATTATCTGTGACGGTGATTCGAGGCTTGTTGAGTTTCGAGAGGTGGCGGGCGATCGTGAATCTTTTCGGGAGGCGAACCGGTGTACTTTCCGTTTCAGGGATAGCGCTCGTTTGACAAGGAAGGCAGACAGATGTGCTCACTTGAAAGCTCCTCAGTGGGAGAAATGTAATCGCTTCAGGCACATTAAAACCTGCCGTCCGGTGATGCAATACAACTGATTTAGCACTGGTGTTACCCCGGGGAACGCTTCCCGGTAACCGAAGTTCGCTACACCAAAAGTGGAGTAAGGGACAAAAATCTGCCCTCCCGGATTACCCCGGGAGGGCAAACGGATCGTTGCATTTTATCTCCTGAATACTAGTGCCGGACCGGCCGAGATCGTTTCAGCCCGAGGGTTTAGAGTCTGCGTAAGATCTCAGCACTTAGTCCCGTAGGGACGTCTGAAAGTAGCCCAGGACGTAGTCCTGGGTTACCAATGCACCATCGGGCAGTCCCGCAGGGACGGCTGAATACTCATCTTGGAAACTCTAAATAGCGTTCCCAAACAAAATTGTCATCCCGACCGGAGCGTACCCGGGTTTCCTGCCACGCTGCACCGGACAAGGCCGCGTATGCGCCCTTCCGTAAAGAAGGGCACATGAATTGCGACAACGCCATCAAGTTTCACAGGAAATCCGGGGTAGCGTAGCGGAGGGATCTGCGGTGCGCCCCTCGGACTTCCCAAATTCTGGAGTTCTCACGCAGACACTTTAGCCCTGGATCTACGCTCGATCAAACTTCGATAAAGCGCGATCGTTTGATCCGCAATACTCGTCCAGCTAAACTTCTCTTCCGCGCGTTTCCTGCCCGCTTCCCCGAATCGCCTGCACTTCGCCGGGTCGTCCAGCAGATCGTTCAGCTTCGCGGCAAGGTCTCGGGAAAACTTTTCCGGATCCCGGGGAAAGCTGGTGACCGGGTCCTGATCGAAGGGAACCAGGTAACCAGTTTCTCCGTCCACCACTACCTCCTTGATACCACCAGTCGCACTGGCGACAACCGCTGCCTGGCAAGCCATCGCTTCCAGATTGATAATCCCGAACGGCTCATAAACCGAGGGGCAACAGAACACAGTCGCGTGGCTGTAGAACTCGATGGCCTCCTGTTTGCTGAGCATCTTGTCGATCCAGATCACCCTGGGGTTGTAGGCTCGCGCCTCCTGCACCTTGAGCTGCAGCTCCTGGGCAATTTCCGGAGTATCAGGAGCACCGGCACACAGAACCACCTGGATGCCTGGGGGCAGATAACGAATCGCGTCCACCAGGTGAGTCACACCCTTCTGCCTGGTGATCCGCCCCACAAAAAGCACATAAGGGACGGCAGGATCGACACCATGATTCTTGAGTGCCGAGATATCCGATGTTCGTTGATACTGCTGCAGATCAATCCCGTTGTAAATGACGTGTATCTTTTCCGGGTCCACGGGGTACGCGCGCAGGATGTCCTCTTTGGTGCCACTGGAAACCGCGATCACCGCATCCGCATCAAGAATCGCCGTTCGCTCCATCCAGGAGCTCATGGCGTAACCCGTACCCAATTGCTCCGCCTTCCATGCGCGCAGCGGTTCCAGGCTATGGGTCGTGAGGACAAATGGGATGTCGTACAACTTCTTAGCCAGAAAACCGGCCATGGACACATACCACGTATGGGTATGGACCACGTCAATGCCAGTCAGGGCCTTGATCTGGGTCAGGTTCAGAGAGAAGGCTTCGAGGGCGCCCTTGAATTTCTCTTCCGTTCCCTGGGTAATCTCCTGCCATGGCTCCTGCCCGCGCACCTGCAGGTTCCCCTCGTCGGCGTACTGGCGGCCCCAGCAATGAACCTCCACCGAAACCTTCCGCGCCAACTCGCGGCTCAAGTACTCCACATGAACTCCGGCGCCGCCGTAAACATGTGGCGGGTACTCCCGTGTGAAGAGTCCTACTCGCAATTTCAAGCCTCCTGGGATGAACCCGCGTTACCACTGGATCTCGTGCAAAAGGGTCGCCTTACAGTAGTATGGCGGGGATGCTTTATTCAAGCCGCCGTTCTTTTTTGGCGAAGCTCTCGGCGGTAGCCCTTGCTGCGCGCACTCGCTCCTGGGCCAATGAACCGGGCAGCCTGCTCTTTGCCGCCTCCTATGCAAAAGAAAAAGACGGCACCAACGGCGGAATCCATGTCTTTCGCTGGGATGCAGACGAGGGGACCCTCGCATTGCTCGGGCTCGCCGCCTCTACCCCCCAACCCGGCTTCCTCGCGTTCTCGCCTGATCACCGCCATCTTTACGCCGTCAACCATGTAGATGATTACCACGGGGAAAAGAGCGGGTCGGTTACTTCTTTTGCGGTCGAGGGCGCTTCCGGGAAGCTGAGGCGGATTAACACCGTTTCTTCCGGCGGCGCTTCACCCGCGAAAATCGCCGTCGACGTTACCGGTCAAGCAGCCTTTGTCGCTAACTATGGAGGTGGCAGCGCCTCCTCCTACCGCCTCCTGCGAAGCGGAGCGCTCAGCCACGCCGTTTCCAGGTTTCAATACACTGGTCACGGCGCCAACCCGGAACGCCAGGCTGCTCCCCACACGCACTGCACCACCGTATCTCCGGACAATCGCTACGTGCTGGTCAACGACCTGGGCCTCGATCGCATCTATGTCTACCATCTCGATCCGCATACCGCCAGGCTGACACCCAACGATCCACCCTTCTATGAGGCCCTCCCTGGCTCGGGCCCAAGAAGTTTTGCCTTTCATCCCACCGGAAAATGGGCCTATTCTCTCAACGAAATTGCCAATACCATCGATGCACTCGCATGGGACGGCGAGCGGGGAACTCTTACCAGGTTGCAAAACCTCTCCACCCTGCCCCCGGGCTTTACCGGATCGAATACGGCAGCCACAGTCGTGGTCGATTCTTCGGGACGATTCCTGTACGCCTCCAACCGCGGCGATAACAGCGTCGCGGTTTTCTCCATCAATGATCGCAACGGAACGCTGAAATCGATACAGCATGTGGACAGCGGAGGTAAGACCCCTCGCCATTTCACACTCGATCCCGGCAATCAATGGTTGTTGGTAGCCAACCAGGATTCATCCAACCTTGTCGTCTTTGCCCGTAATTCGCGATCCGGCATGCTGACTCCCACCGGGAGGCAGTATGCACTGGGTCTTCCTGTCTGTCTTGTCTTTGGCTAGTGGGCCATTAAGGAAAGTCATGCAACGCAATCTCTCGTCTTTAAAGAACATATTTCTGGTGGCCCTTTGCCTTGGTGCATTCAATTCCATCCGGGCGCAGCAGCTCTCACGACTGACCCAACCGGTGGACGATCATGCCTTAGTCACCCTGCACGGCACGGTTCACCCGCTGGCCATTGCCGCCAATGACCGCGGCGCGGCAACGCCCGATATGCAACTGGAACGGTTGCAGCTAGTCCTGAAGCGCAGTCCTCAGCAGGAAGCCGGCCTGCAGCAACTTCTGCGTGATCTCCACACTCCGGGCACGGCGAATTTTCATAAATGGCTCACCCCCGACCAGTTCGGACAGCAATTCGGACCCAGTGATCAGGATGTGCAGACCATCGAGAGCTGGCTGCTGCTCAGGGCTTCCAGGTACTGAAGGTGAATCCCGGCAAGCAGACGCTGGAGGTTTCCGGCACCGTGGGCGCTCTCGAGCTGGCTTTTCATACCGCGATTCACAAATACGTGGTCAACGGCCGGCAGCATTACGCCAATGTGGCTGACCCGCAAATACCCGTTGCTCTTGCCCCCGTACTAGGCGGCTTTGTTTCGCTGAACAACTTTCCGCTGCGCCACTACAGCCACTTTTTGGGCAGCGCGCAGTACGATCCCAAAACTCATCAGGCCATTCCGGAGTGGACCCTGCCCGGTGGAACCCTGGGCCATATCTACGCCGTCGCTCCGGAAGACTTTGCCACGCAGTACGACGTGACCCCGCTCTACAACGCGGCTAAGCCGCTCAATGGCAGCGGCCAGTCTATCGCCATCATCAACGAGTCGAATATCAACATCAACTTCGTTAACAATTTTCGTACCCTCTTCGGCCTACCCTCCTCGTCTCCCCAGGTGATCATTGACGGCAATGATCCCGGCATCGATGGCAGCAACAATCCGGATGGCGCAAACGGTGCCTCCGCCGAAGCTTATCTGGATGTCGAGTGGTCTGGTGCGGTGGCACCCGGCGCCACCATCGACTTGGTAATTGCCGGCGACACCAGCGTGGAAGCAGGTCTGTTTTTAGCCGCCCAGCGCGCCGTGTATTCCAACATCGCGCCGGTCATCAGCATCAGTTTTGGGCAATGCGAGGAGACGCTGGGCGCGACCAATTCATTCGTCAACGCTCTTTGGGAACAGGCGGCGGCGCAGGGAATCACGGTGATGGTTTCGACCGGTGACAGCGGATCCGCGGGCTGTGACAATCCCGACACAGAAACTCTCTGCGACCCAGGGACTGGCAGTGAGCGGATTCGCCTCGACACCTTTCAACGTGGCGGTAGGTGGAACCGATTTTCATTACGCCAACGCGGGGGCCATCAGCACCTATTGGAACAGCACCAACGACAGCAAGAACGGTTCGCTCAAGAGCTATATTCCCGAGCAGGTCTGGAATGACAGCCAGTACGGCCTGAACCTATTGGTGAATCCAGCGGGGTCCATCTCCGGCGGCAGCGGAGGGCCGAGCACCTGCGGCAATCCAACCCTGAGCTCGACCACCAACGCAGTAACGGCTTGTGCGCCCACGCCCAAGCCTTCATGGCAGGTGGGTATCGGGGTACCCAATGACAGTGCCCGTGATCTGCCCGACATTTCGCTCTTCGCTGCCAACGGCGTCAACGGCAGCTACTACGCCGTCTGCGCCGCCGATGGCGACTGTCAGGGCACCACCAACCCGCAAATCAGCGGGTTCGGCGGAACCTCCGTCTCTGCTCCCGCCTTTGCCGGCATCATGGCGATCGTGAACCAGGCCTATGGGCCCCAGGGGCAGGCGGATTATGAGCTCTACCCGCTGGCCGCTAAGCAACCGGCCGCCTTTCATGACATCACTCTGGGCACCAGCCAGATGCCTTGCGTATCGGGCTCGCCCAACTGCACCAACGGGGAACTCACTGGTTACGCCGCGGCCGCAGGCTATGATCTGGCGACTGGTCTGGGCTCGATCGACGCAAATGTGCTGGTGACCAACTGGAACAGCCGTAGTAAAGGAACCGCGACCACCACTACCTTTACCCCGTCTACAACCTCGTTTGCTCACGGTACTTCCGTCACCCTCAAGACGTCTGTAAGCGGCAACGGCGGAACGCCAACCGGCAATGTCGCGCTCATGACGGACAGCCCACTGGTCAGCAACCAGGGAGAAACAGTGTTGACCCTCGCCAGCGGTGCGGCTTCAGGCAGCCTTACCTTTCTGCCCGGAGGTAGTTACAACATCTGGGGAAGTTATTCCGGCGACGGAACATTTGCCCCCAGCGTCTCCACCAAGACGCCGATTACAGTCACCCCGGAGGCCAGTACACTGACGCTTCAGCTCAGTAGCAACTTTGGCGGTCAGACCAACACCTTGGGACCACAAGTAGCTTATGGAACCCCTGTCATCCTCAACGGATATCCCGTCCCGACGAGTTACTACAATTGCTCCTCCAATTGCCCTGCCTTTACCAGTGCCACCGGTACGGTGACGTTTACCGACAAGGGGAATGCATTGACCACCGTAGTCTTGAACTCGGTGGGCGATGCGGAATATACGACCGGCGCCCTGGCCGTCGGCGCCCATTCGATTGCCGCCTCCTATTCCGGCGACGCCAGCTACAACAAATCCACGAGCACGCCGGGAAGCGTAGCGTTGACAGTGGCCAAGGGCACGAGTCAAGTCCTGGTGTCTGCGGCCGTCGCTTCGATCAATGCCGGACAGTCGACCACACTCACGGCCCTGGTGCAAACGTTGGGAGCGGGTGTGGCTCCCACCGGATCGATCACCTTCATGGCCGGGTCGACAACCCTGGGGACGGGCTCGCTCAGCGCGCTCGTTAATAGCTACGCGTTGGCGACCTATACCATCACCGGCGCCCAGAGCATGGCACTCCCGGCCGGGTCGGTGAGCTTGACTGGAACTTACGCAGGGGATGCCAACTACAGCAGCAGTATGACGGCATCACCGGGCACTCTGCTGATATCCGCTGCGCCCAGCCCGTTGCTGCCGTCGACCACAACGGCTACGGCAAGCAGTGCAACGGCCTCGCCGGCTGCCCGCATCAACCTGAGCATCACCGTGACTGGAAAAACCGGCTCCCCGGCGCCCACGGGCACCGTGGACATTCGTTCCGCGGGAGTCGACCTGACCCCGGAAGGCATCAAGCTGGGCATATCCAATCCCGTTTCATCAAATGCCACCTCGACCGCGACCTATTATTTCGACAACTCCGCTGCTTCGCTGCTGCAAGGGAACAACTCTGTCGTGATTACATATTCCGGCGACACGGTGTATCAGAGTTCGCAGGTCGGCTTATCGCTGAACAATCCATTGGCCGACTTTTCCATGGTTACGCAAACGCCAGTGGTAGCCGTCACTGCAGGGGCGACCGGCACAGCAATGCTGAGCCTTGGCTCGATCAATGGCTTCAATGCGTCCGTCGGGTTGGCTTGCACTGCGCCCGGCGGATTGACCTGCAGCCTGAATCCTGCGTCGCTCATGGTAAATGGAAACACCACAGCCACGCTGACCATCAACGCGTCTACTTCCACTTCTTCTGTCCAACGAATAAGCTGGTTTGCCGCGAGTGGCGGCGCGACGCTGGCTTGTGCTTTCCTCCTCGGTCTCCCAGCACGGCGCCGCAACTGGCGGAGTCTTCTGAGCCTGATCGTCCTGGCCGTTCTTACCGCCGGTATCGGATGCGGTGGGGGTGGTGGCGGCTCGTCAACATCGAACCCAACGTCGCCCACTCCGCCCACATCCGGTTCTACTCCCACGCCCGCCGGCACCTACACCGTGATCGTGACCGGTACCCAAGGGACTGTGATCTCGCACGCGATACCAGTGTCCGTGATCGTAAAAGCATCTTCATAGCCCAAAACTTTTCCGGGAAATGTTCGGCCCCCCGAACAGGATGAAAAACATCCGACCAAAGTTTCTTCGCTTTGTATCAGGGCAAAGGCTGATTCAAGGGTGGGCTTTAGCCCCTGCCAGAACAGCCGGCAGGGGCTAAAAGTGTCTGCGTGAGAACCGAAAGAGGGAACCGCATATCTCTCCACTACGCTCCGGTCGAGATGACAATTCGTCTTGGAAACGATACTTGGTGTTCCCAAACAAAATTGTCATCCCGAGCGAAGCCGAGGGATCTGCGGTGCGCCCCTCGGCCTTCTCAAATTCTGGAGTTCTCAAGCCACGGGCTCACGCAGACTTCCTATCAGGATCGTATTGCAATAAAAATCTGCCCACAGAAATACCACGCGTCAACGCCATGTGATACTCGCTGCTCACCTCAATCTGATCGAAACCATGGCTAGGAAAGTTTTCTATAAGTGAAGACATACGTGTCAAATCCAGAATCCGGCTGGCCAGAGGCGAACTTCGCAAGCGCTCCACTTCCCCTGCCATCCGCCCTCGCACTGCCGCGAGGTTCTGAGGCCAGTCGGCGGATTGCCGGCCCCGCTGGGTCCGCTGAAGGGTGCTCGATGGTAAACGCCCAGCCATAGCACGTCGGGCCAGGGAACGCAGCTGGCCGCCGCGAAGAAACTCTTCCAGCGGAACGCCGAGGCAAAATTCGATGACGCCCCGATCGTAGGTCGGGTCACGGGAATCCATCATCCAACCACCCTGCGATGCAATATGGGTCTCGCTCGTGTCACCGTATGCAAGCATGTTACGCAACGCAGTGCGCCCGTCCGGAACAGACGCGTTCAGGTCGTGCAGGGCAGCGCGCTTCAAGTCAAGGCGTTCTGCAATCTCCGGTCGAAGCAGCGCGTAGTTGAGAGAGAAGCCGCGCATATTCGGATCGGTCGCACGGCGCACCCAGAATGGCAGCGATGGCCAGACTGCATGGCGAATGATCAAGCGCCCCGACGCGCTGCCCGCGTTGCGCAGTTGCCCCGCGACCCGGACCAGCTTTCCCCACTCCCCGGAGCGAAACCACACCGACAAAGCAGGCAGTCCCTCGTAGCTCAGCGTCGAGTTGCCGCAGTTTCCGCTGAGCAGCACAGTGATACCGTTCTCCCGCGCCCGTGTCATGATCGCGTTGGACCAAACCTCGTTGCTCGGGCCGAAGCAGGGATGGTCGTAGAGGTTGTTGTTCTGGTCCACAATATCCAGAAAAGAAGTTGCGCTGGATTCCACCAACTGGTGGCGCATGTTCGGGTAGAGCGCGGCAACCTCTGCCGCAGCAGGCCCTTCATTGTAGAAATGAGTGGTGCTCGCAGGGCTTTGAAAGTCCGGCCGGGGCACTGCGGTAAAGCAAGTGAGTTCACGCCCTTCCGCGGCAAGCAGCCGGGCCGCCGTGGCCGCCACTGCCGAACTATCCAATCCGCCACTCAAATGTGCGCCGGCTCCGCCACGTGTACGCAAACGCACCCGCACCGCCCGATCGAATGTTTCCCTGAAGCAATCGAGGTATTCCTCCGGTGAGTTGAGACGCAGCTCCGGAACACGATCCGTTTGCCAATAGCGCCAGATCTTCTTCTTATCCCGGTGGATGCTGAGCGCACAGCCCGGGGGAAGGCTTTGAATATTGCGAAAGATGGTGCGATCGATTGCGATGTTGGCCAGCATGAGATAGCGGGCCACGTAATCCTCGTCCACCTCAGCGCCGGCAAAGCTCAGCGGATGCAACCCCTTCGGCATGGACGCGAAGGCGAAGCAATTGGCCGCAGCAGCATAGCAGAGGGGACGTTCCCCGGTATGATCGCGGGCAAGAAATAAATGTTGATCCTGCTGGTTCCAAACGGCGAAGCTGAACGCGCCGGAGAGATGATCGATGCATTGTTCTTGCCAACGTTGCCAGGCAGAAAACAGCAAAGCACTGTCAGCCATGCCAGCGCTTTGTTGGCTCGAGAGACCTAGCTTCTGCCCGAGTTCGTCACGATTATCGAGACGTATATCTGCAACCAGCGAGGTGACGCCGGCGGCTGAGAGCGGTTGCTGATCGAAGCAATCTTCGGGGAGAAGGCGCAGAAGACAGCGGCCCATGGCAACCGACCGGCTTGAGTACTGGGCAGTGTCATCCGGACCATAGATGTGGAGCGCCTGAAGCATGGCGTGGCAGGCCGAGGAAACCGGAACCTCTTCGTCGAAGGACCAGATTCCAGCAATCGCGCTCATGGCTCAACATTACGCAAAACTGGCGGGACGGAGAATTGAATCTGAGATTTTATTGGCTGGGCAACGATACGCTGCAGAGGACGATCGACAGAAAAAAACATCTCCCTGGGTATGGAGTGGAACGATTATGATCTGGACTTGGTAACACCTTTACCGAACCCGTCGTGCGCTCCCTTTTGGCCGCCATTCTCCGCGCTCCTCAGGGCGATGATCTGCAGCGATGGAGTGACCCACGGCTTCTTCTCCTGAACGGTAAATCGTTCAGTTGCACCGCGGTCTTGGTCGTTGTAGCTGTTCATCGAGAGCTCCCTGAAACCCGGTTTGTTTGAAATAATGCCTCGCCACTCGCCACAGCTAGAGCGTAACGCAGGAGGGGGTCACCGTCAATGCGTTCCGCTGAGCGATAGTTACTAGAGTAGATACTAAACCTTATATTCCGGGTTTTCTACACTCTTAAGGTTAACTTGCTATAGTCGCGGCTGACACTTTTTGGGGATAGTGAATGAAAAAGGTAGCTGGAAAGTATCTAGTGGGCGGGATTACTCTTATCTCTGAAATTGCGCTTCCTGAGCTGCCCCTCATACAACAGCAGGACGCTACATTGCATCCCGTCACTATCCGGTTAGGCGAGGTGCCACGCCAACTGCCGGATGCCGTTGAAGTCGATCCCGATTGTTTCGTGACCACCACGCAATACCTTTTGAGTGTTGCAGGAATCGCACGTTACCTGGTTACCGAGGGCCGGGAGATCGTCGTTGACCCCGAGGTCAATGCGGTTCCACTGGACGTGCGAGCCTACCTGTTGGGCGCCATCTTTGTCGTTCTTTGCCAGCAGCGCGGGTTGCTTCCATTGCATGCCAGCGCGGTTGCCGGCCAGTCGGGAGTGGTCGCGTTTCTGGCCAACTCCGGGCAAGGGAAATCGACGCTGGCTGCGCATCTTGCGCAGCGTGGCTTTCGCGTGATTGCGGACGACATCTGCCTCATCGACGCCGCACTGCCGAGTGCCGCCATGGTCATTCCTACCGCCCCATGGCTGAAACTCTGGCGCAATTCGCTTGAAAACCTGGGCAGGCAAGCGGAAGGATTGGATCGCGTATTCAGTGATGACGAAAAGTATCGGTTGCCGCTCGCCCCGGTGTTGCAGCCCGAACCAATTTGCAAGGTAGTCTTTCTCGAGGGCAATGAAGTTTCTTCTACTGCAACCGTGATTGAAGAGGTTCCTCGTGTGGAGGCGGTCCCCTTGCTGATGAATCTTACTCATCACTCCTATCTCCTCGAGGCCACCGGCCAACGTGAAGAAAATTTCCTCCGCTGTGGCCGCGTGTTGTCCCAGGCGAGAGCGTACCGGCTGATCCGTCCCTGGGGCCTTATGCATCTGGAGTCGACGGTGGACGCGCTGGAGAAGCTCTTGCTTGAGGCGTAGACCTTCGGAAAATTTGCCGGCAGAGGGCGCTACGGGAAAGTGTTGAGGACGGTGAATTGCGACTCCACCTCGCCCCCCACAACCGTGCGATCGCCAACCTTGACCCAGGTGTGAGCCGTGAGTTGATCTCGCTCGCGTGCGACGCCGTAGAAGAGCTTGCTCGCGATGTGCCGGCGGCGAAGCATGAAGTAAGCGGCAAGCGAGCGGGGAAAGCAGACAAACGTAAGCGGTGCGTGGCGTCCCACAGCGTCGATCGACCACTCAACCCGGCGAATGGTCTGCCCGGCCATCGCTGGTGAAACTGAGGCCTCCCTCTGATCCTTGCTCATCCACGCAGTGAGCCGCTGCGTGGGCAGAAAATTGAGCGCAGCACGGAAGAAGGTGAGCATGCAAGCGGCTTCCACTGCCAGCGCAATATCGGCCGGTCCCAATTGCATCATCCGCCGAAAAGGCACGCGTGCTCCCACTCTGCGCTGCGTGGTGGGTGTAGGCCGCAGAGCATGCCACAGCATTTGTAAGCGATGACGGAAATGAAAGCTCAACCATTCGAACGGACTGATCAGGCCATAGAGAGGGAAGAGTGCGTCGGGCAAATCGATCCAGTTCCAGGCACGAGGGCGAAACAAAGAGCGCTGCACCAGGTCGAGCCGGTATCGCCTTGAATCGTGGAGGCGGAACTCGTTTAGAAACCACTGCGTAGAGGGTATTTGCTCACGTATTGGGCGAAACAGGTTGGAGGTCATCAGCCGGTTGGCGAAACGCAGAATGTGCGCGACCCTTTTGTCGTTCCGCTCGAGACATCCTGACGGTGGGGGGCCGGACCCAAGCAGATCCTGGCAAAGAATCGCAGCGGCGCTGAATTGAGGCAGCGCCTGCTGTTCCGCCGCCAACCTCACGGTGGAAGCCAGTTGCTCCGGTGTCATGCTGCGCAGCAGAGCGGCGATATCGGTCAGCCATTTCAGACGCAGCCAGCCGTCAAGTGCTCCGTGCATGCAGAGATAAAGCAACAACCGGGGAGCGGGCAAGGTCGGGATGCTCTCGGAGCCAAGGGGTAGCCATTCCTCGCCAACCTCCGCCAGCCCAGCATTGGCCGGTAGAAACGAGTTGCGAAAAAGCCGCCAGTGCAGGTCGATGACGATGCCGTCACCGCTGTGTTCGTAAGAAAAATCTTTCTGATGCGCGATGTAGGAGCGCATGCGGCGTGGGGTGAGCCGTGCTTGCGGTTCGAATCGAACGTAGCCTGCGCCACGCAGAATCTCGCCCGCGCGGTCAATGTCTTTCTCCGCGATCAGCAGATCGATATCGCCGGCATCGCGCAAGGTGGGATCCTGAAAGGCCGTGATCGCCAGAGGTATTCCCTTGAAAATCCGCAGATCGATCTCTCGGTCGCGAAAGAGGTGGCAGAGCAGCAGCAGATGAGAGATGCGTTGCTGGCAGGTGTGAGCATTGGCCACCGCGCCTGCGCGCAGCACCGCTGCAGGTTCGTCTGGGATGTATCCCGGCGCGAATGTTTCGAGGTTGCGGAAGAAGAGCGGGACCACCTTATGATGGTGGACAATCTCCAGCAGATAAGGCCAGCGGATAGGGCGCCGGACAAGGGATTGGATACGCTCGCCGTCGATTCTTTCCTGAGGCCAGCGAAGGCAGGCCAATAAGAGATCAAATTCAGGTGAATCTTCGCGCGCGCCTGGCTTCATCGGCTCTTCCCATAAAGATTATGGTGTATGGACAGGCCACCGCCAAGTCAAGCTTCATGCACCTAGAGCCTGGCAGGAGTCACCGGGCGCCGGCACGCCCTCGGGGTATATCCGGCGGCAGCACAGTGGCGCCCTTGCCCAGTCTCTCCAGGCATAGCCAGACGGTGACCGGGGTGGATTGCGATCCATAGTACGTAGCGCTCTTTTGCTGGCACTGCTGGGAGCCGCCCGTGAACCGGGCAAAGACATTTCTGTAAACACCTACGGGGCCCAGGGTTGCGCCGGTTACCTGCAGGCTAAACACCCCACCCGCCGAGCATGGTTGGGTGGCGGTGCCAAGAACCGTGTTTCCTGAATAGAAAGTCACGGTACCCCCCAGGACCGGAGCATTGTCCTGATCGGTCACGGTGGCCTGCAGGGTAAAGCTCTCGACCGCGGTAATGTTGGTGTTGTCGAGCGACAGGGCGACGTTGGTCTTCAGGCCGCCGCCGGCCCATTGCGGGGCGTTCACCAGGGTGTAAACGTTGGGGCTGCCCAGCCCGGTGGCAAGGTCGTACCCCGGGCCCGCTCCCCAGGCTGCCGACGTGGCGTTGTCCGCGGAGGAGAGTATCCCGTAGTAGTCAGGCGTGGTAGTGAGCGTGCTTCCGTTTGCCGTCACGGTGATTTGGTAACCGTAACAGTTCTGACTCTTCGAAGCGGGGTCCGTACTGGTATCGGTGAAGGTCCCCGCGCTGGTCGCCGTACCGGTGCAGGGAACGGCCGTGTTGCCCGTGATGAATGAGGGGGACGGCGAGGTGCCCGTGTTTGGCGTAGCGCTGATGTCATGAAAATAGCAGCCGCTCAGCGTCTGAGTGCCGAGGTAGGCAGCACAATTCGCCAGGCTGGGCTGGGTCGAGCTGCCATTGCTCACATACTGCTCCGCAGCCAAAGGGTAAAGAACATAGTTGGCCTGCCCCTGGCGGTCGCCGCTCTTCTGGTTAATCAGGGCCATGATCCCGGCGAAGGCAGGGGCAACAAACGATGTGCCCCCATTGGTATTGGCATAGACATCGTCGGCATTGGAAAAATCGCATGCGGTTCCTGCAGGCATGTTGGCCAGGCCTGAGTCGCAAAGAATCAGCGTCTGGTTCCACGTGAGGCCACTGGATGCAAACATGGAGATGTCGGGGAGGGCGCGGCCGCCCTGGCTTGGAATCCCAGGGACCCCAGTCTGCCACGCCGGTCGCGCCGACACCGTACTCAGGCCGCCGCTACCGGCAAAGGCATTGAAATAGGGCGAGAAGTCGGTGTTTGGGTCGACCGGCAATTGAGCAGCGTGGGTACAAAATCCACTGGGCCCGGAGCTGCTGGTGTAACTCGGACCAAAGCGCGCCAACACCAGCGGGCTTCCGCAGCTGTCGTTCCAGGCCATCTCCGGGATATACGATTGCGCGCTGAGAAAATTGGCGCCATTGGTAGCCGACCAATAGTTGGCGGTAGTTCCACTGAAGACATCGCTGAAGTCCGTCCCACCAGCAGCAATGTTGTACGGGGTTGAGGCCTCATTCCCGACGGAGATGCCATCGGTGGCATCGACGTACGCGTCGCACCCGTTGGCTCCGGTATCTCCAGCCGCCACTACGACCGTGATGCCTTCCACCGCAGCCTGTTGCCACAATGAGACATAAAACTGGTTCGCTTCACTATCTGGAATGGCTTCGCAATAGCCATAGCTGCTACTGAGTACCGAGACTTTTTGCACGTGGGCCGGGTCTCCAATGACGTAGATCGCGGCCAGATCAGCACCAGAGGTTACGCCCTGCTGTCCGCAGGCCACATAATCCACAGTCGCGTTTGGCGCCATGGCGCCGGCCCACTCAGCGTCGGCGTAGCCCTCCGAGTCGTTGTACGAAGGGTCAGGCGCGGGACACGCGGTGGATGGAGGATTCTCCATCTGCACCGATCCGTTGGGCCCGAGTGCGGTGATGCCGAATTGATCGCGAAAACTCTGGATGTCGGCGCTGGCCAGGTCTGTATCTCCCACCACCGCGATGGTCTGGCCGGTTCCATCGATCCCTTGCTTCCAGACCTGGTTGACCCCGTAGATGGTGGCGTAGTCCAGAGGTCCGGTGACATAGAGGCCGTTTGCACTCGAGGTCAGGTGCGAATTCTGCGCGTTGGCTCGCGACCACTTGCCCGTCGTCCGATCCCAATGAGCAATACCTGGCTTGCGCAGCTGCGCTTGTGGATGGAAGTCGTTCAGAGCGCGAAATCCGGAGACCAGCGAAGTCAGGGCAGCCGGGATGTAGGGATCGCTTGTATTGGCGTAGTGATCTTGGCCGCTGACGCGATAGCGATGGATCTCGGTGTGGAACGCCTGTGCCACCTGGCCTGCGGTTCCACTGAAATCCACAAACAGGCCGCCGGCTGGGACGCCGTTAATCGTAAATCCATGTTGCGTTAACCACTGCGTGACTTTGCTGATGTCCTGCGTGGAGGGTCCAAACCGCTCGCCGAATTCCTGCGGCATTAGCCATCGGTGGAAGTCAGCTGAGTGAGGATCGTACTGCCGGGCAATGAATTGTTCCAGCTCCACTCGCTGCGACTCACTGCGCCGCAACATCATCAGGATGTGTTGCTGGGGCAGGCTGTCGGGCACACGGCCGCGGTCAAGCTCCGGCCGCGCCAGGTGGCTGGTGTTGCCGGCAAGCCTCGCCAGGCCGTTGTTCTCAACCGTAATAGAAGTGGATTGCGCCGGCGCTAAGAGGTACGCCCCGCAGAGAAGAGCCGCCAGAACCGGCTTACAAATAGACCCCGTGCCTCGAAAAATTCCCACGCCTTAGGAGTTTATTGTAACGGTCGGAGTGTGGGTTGATCTTTAGTTACCGGTAACGATGAAGATAACGCTTGACCCGTGCCTGCTATCCTGCCCATATGTTCGATCCGGCGGCAGGCAATAACTCGGCGCTTCTTATCACCGAGCAGGTGCTGGTCTTCGCCGTGTTCGTCGGCTCGGTAGCGGCTTTGCCGGCGTTCATTGAGTTCATCACCGAGATGCGCAAGCGTAAGGAGCGCATCGACCTCAGCCTGGAAGACGAGGTAGCGAGTACGCTGCGGCCGCGGGTCGCGGGCATGGACGATTTGCTTAGCAGCATCGCAGATCTGATCGATCGCGCCCGGAACCCTGCTGCATATCAGGACTTGAAGATCGGCAACGAGGTGTTGATTATCGGTCCCAACCAGACCGGCAAGAAGAGCCTCGCGCAGAAGATCGCGCAACTGGCCGGAATGGACCGGGTGGTCACCGTTTTCAATCCACGCGATAGTGACGCACTGGCCAAGGCGAAGAGCCTGGTGCGTGGCTACAAGTGGCAAAAGGTGATGCTTCTGCTGCCCCGGATTGACCTTGCCTATCAGCAAGGTGATCCGGAGGTTCTCACCGAACTTGACGCGCTGATTGAAACCACTTCCGAGCGGCAGAATGTGCTGGTTGCTGCCACGACGGTCTCCTTCGAGGCCAACAGCGATCTGGACAACATCTTCGGTATCAAGCTGGTGCTTCCGGGCGCCAAAGTCGGCAAGGCCCATCGCGAAGAGATCCCGGAAGACGCCCAGCGAATGCTGGCCGAAGTAACCACCTTTTACCTGAAAGAAGCCAAGCGCCGCGGTTTCGTTCTGCAAGGTCTCAATGAGCAGAGTTTTTGCGAGCAGATTTTAGAAAACGTGATTAACCCGGCAGAAGTGGAAGACATCGTTGCTCTCTGTGAAACCACGGCCCTCTACCGCAAGCGCAGCAAGCAAACACCAGACCTTGTCATTACAAAAGAGATCCTGGACCTGGCGATGGCCCGAGTCGTCGTCGGCTGAATCTTCCGTATCAACCTCAACCCCAAACAGAAGTGCGAAGTGCGGGACCTGCTGTTCACCATCCCACACCGCAAACCCCAAATGGAAGCGCCACCTTCTCCTTTGTCATCCCGAGCGAAGCCGAGGGATCTGCGGTGCGCCCCTCGGACTTCCCGAATCTCCCGTATCAAACCCTCAAACCCCAAACAGAAGTGTCCTCCCGCCTGTCCCGGCCTGCCGTGGGACCGAAGCGAGAGTGGAGGGACCTGCTGTTCCCTAAATCCCACTAACCAATGTCGATGGAAGCGCCACCTTCCCCTTTGTCATCCCGAGCGAAGCCGAGGGATCTGCGGTGCGCCCCTCGGACTTCCCGAATCTCCCGTATCAAACCCTTAAAACCCTAAACAGAAGTCCATCCCGCCTGTCCCGGCCTGCCGTGGGACCGGAGCATTCCGTCGCCCTACCTGCCCCCAAGACCAGCCAGAAAACCCTGACTAGGAGCGGGGTACCGAACAATAACAGTCTGAATCTGGAACGGCGTAACCGGCACAGTGACCACCCGTCCGTTAGAGACCGATAACGCCCCACCCTCCGGCTTCTCCATAAGATTGGCCAGTGTCGCAGACACAACCCCCGGCGGCACCGTCAGCGTGACATTTCCCCTCTTACCCGCCCACTCGTAGAAGCGAATCAGCAACCCATCACCATCCTCGGTCTTCTTCATCGCCGTCACCACCACATTGTCCTGCGCCGCCTCAAGAAAAGAGAACTGCCCGGCAATCTCCCCGAATGAGCTGACACCTGCACAGCGCTGAGGTGATAGTTAAAGTCATACCCCTGCCGCACAGTGAGCGCCTCTTTCCAAGTTCCGCTATGCGGGTACAACGCATAAGCAAAATGCTGGCGCCCCTGGTCAGCCTCAGGATCAGGCCACGTAGGCGAGCGCAACAGGGAAAGGCGAAGCAAATTCCCCTTGGCGTCGTATCCGTACTTCGATTCATTGATCAGGCTGAAACCGTTTTGCTGATCGCCCAGATCCGCCCATCGCAGCGCAGGCACCTCAAACTTGGCATCTTCCACACTGTTATTCCGCGTAGTTGGCCGTTCGATCGATCCATACGGGATCTCGAAGGTAGCGCGTGGGCTCGAAGCAGCCAGCGGAAACCCGGCCTTGAGCAATTTATGTCGCTCGTGCCAATCGATATCCATCACCACGTCAACCCGGGGCAGCCCGTTGTAGACCGTGATGTCCTCGACGAACGTGGAAGCCTGCCAATGCCGTGTCACTCGCAGCACAGCCCGCAGCGCATCATGCTCCGCCAGCTGCACGGAATCGACCATATCCAGATTGGTAAACACCTTGTCAAAGTCCGCGTCGATATTCCATGCGTCGTAGTCCTTAGGGGTATCCACGAATGCCTGCAGCTGGTTGCCGCAACCGCCGGCGGCGATAGCGTCAAACTTTGTCTTCTTATTAACCAGGCTGGTGATGCAACCCGTCTTCGGGTCGACGGTAACCCGCAGGAACTCGTTTTCCAGCGTGTGACCGTCCGCGCTGACCTGCACCCCTTCGGGCTTGCCCGCGGCGCCGGGGCGCACATAGACCATCGCATAGCCGAGGGAAGGGATATTGGGAACCAGCGCCCGGACGGCGAAGGTGTGCGTCTCAGCGTTCTGAACCGAGCTCTCGGAAGGGAGAACCTTTCCACCCGCACTCACGACTTCAATGGCAGAGGCCGCCGCCGGCAACTGCACTGTGAACTCGACTACATCCGTCCGCTCCCACGCCAGCGGATTGAACACCAGCACACCCACGCCTTTGCCGCCGCTTTGCGTATCGATATAGCTCGCGATCGCTGCCGAAGCCCGGCTGGTCGCCTCGTCCGCAGTGAACCGCACCATGTCGTAGTCCTTTTGCGCGTCCTTATAGATGACGCCGATGCCGGACCCTGCGGCGAGATCATGGAACTGGTTGAACAGCACCTTCTTCCATGCCTCGTCGAGCTGCGGTCCTGGATAAGCAGTCCCGCTAAGCCACGCGAGCGAAGACCACTTCTCCGCGTTCAACATTTCCTCTTCGCTCTCGCGCATATTGCGTTTGTGGTTTGCCTGGCTCGTCATCACCCCGCGGTGATACTCAAAATAGAGCTCATCGTTCCACACCGGAAGACTCCACAAGCCTGCCGGCGCAGGTGGGAGTTTGGTGTCCCCCGCTGCCAGCGTCTGGTAATTCCAGACCGGTGCGTGCGCCGTGTCTAACTGCTTCTCTACCGTCGAAAAGAAACTGCCGGCATCGCCGAAATTGAGCCGCGCGTAAACCTTATCCGGCTCCAGCCAGCGGTCGCCGGCGTCCAGCATGGCGCGTGTCGGTCCGCCCCCATGGTCTCCTATGCCATACAGATGCATCATCTCCGTCGTCCCTGGATTGTCCTGCCGCGCATGGGCAAACGCTTCCGCCATGTTGATCGGCTCAATCTCGTTCACGTAATCATGCGGAAAATAGGCGAGCACCCGGCTGCCATCCGGAGCCTGCCACCAAAAAAGTTTGAGCGGCAGCCGGTTGGTGTCGTTCCACGCCATCTTCTGGGTGACGAAGTAGTCCACCCCGGAGCGCTTATAGATTTGCGGCAGCTGCCAGTTGTACCCAAACGAATCCGGGTTCCACCCGATACGCACATCGACGCCGAAGCGAGATTGAAAATAGCGCTTCCCGATCAGCAATTGCCGCACCAGGGATTCGCCGTCAGGCATGTTGAGGTCCGGCTCCACCCACATGCCGCCCACCATCTCCCACCGCCCCTCCTTCACCCGCTGCTGAATCTGGCTGAACTCGGATGGGTATTTCTGCTCCATCCATTCGTCGTAGGCCGCAGCCGATTGCGTGTAGGTGTATTTCGGGTACTCATTCATCAACTGCAGGGCGGTGCCGAAGGTCTGCCGCACCGCCTCGACCGTCTCCGTCCAGGGCCACAACCACGCGGCGTCAATATGGGCGTTCCCGGTCAGATGGATGTCGGCCTTTTGCAAGATCGGCCGCAGGATCATGAGGCCCTGCTGTGCCTGGCGCAATGAATCATCAAAAGCGCTTTGATTGCTTGCGCTTAAAGCGCTTAAGCTCACCTTTCGGATGATGGATTGCAGCTGCTGCGAACGATCGCTACCGCCTTCTCCAAGGGCGGGAAGCAGCAGGGAAGCCGAGACCGCCTCCTCGCGAAAATCCTCGGGATTGGGCCGGTTGGCGGCGAACTGGATATTTAGCTCAGAACCGCGGAACCGCTTCTCGTCTTCGCTATGCAACAGCTTCACTGCCACCAGCACCTTGTCGCCCGGGTGGGCATCCGGAAATAGCACGATGGGCTCGAGGTCAGCCCCCAGGGCTACACGGCGGCCATTGAAGTAGACAATCTGGGTCACTGGACCATTGGCTTCAATGTGCAGGCGAAACGAAATCTGCGTGCCGGTCAGATCGTATCCGTTCAGGTCTTTGGGAACTTCGATCCGGGCGCGCAACCATAAAGCCTCCCCCGGCAGCGGACTAGTGGCGGGCTGCCAGCTTGTATCGTCCAGTGACGGCGACTCCCCATGTTGCAGATCGCCGGTATGGTAGCGCCAGTCCGGCTTCCGCAGAGACGAGAGACTCGCCAATTTGTCGAGCACGGTCTGTGACTCCGGGGTGAGCAGGGTGGGCAAGTGTGCCTCCCCGACGCTTTGCGCTGCTGCCCCGATAGGGAAGCAGCCCAGCCCGGACAGGCAGAGAACAACAGCAAGCTTGAAAGACCTCATGACTGCGGATTCCTTGAAAGCAGATATACAAATCGCAGCTTAGCAGGGTTCCACCCCCGACTACCCCTGTGTTAACTTGAGGTGCTGATCCGCCCGGGTACGTGACGGACCACAGACACCCGGCGGAGCATATACTTCATGGTTCAAGCGGCGGTAACCAAGACCTCAGTCAGCAGCGATTCCAACCCCAGCAATTACCGCGCCATGGCGATGGTGACCACTCTGTTTTTTATGTGGGGGTTTCTCACCGCGCTGAACGACATTCTGGTTCCGCATCTCAAATCGATTTTCGACCTGAACTACACCCGGGTCATGCTGATCAACTCCGCATTCTTCGGCTCGTACTTTGTGTTTGCCATTCCATCAGGGCTGGTCATCGAGAAGATCGGATACAAGCGGACCATGGTAGTCGGGCTTCTGATCATGGCGGTCGGGGCATTGCTCTTTGTGCCGGCTGCCAATGCGCCCTCGTTTGAGCTGTTTCTGGCCGCGCTGATCGTCTTGGCCGCGGGTGTGACGGCACTGCAGGTGGCTGCCAACCCATATGTCACCGTGCTTGGACCTGCCCGTACCGCTTCCAGCCGTCTGAATCTCACGCAGGCCTTCAATTCGCTCGGGACCACCATCGCTCCGTACGTCGGGGGAATGCTTATCCTGGCCGCGGCTCCGTTATCGTCCGTAGAGCTGGATAAACTTTCTGCTGCGGCGAGACAGGCTTACCGTCTGCAGGAAGCCTCGACGGTGAAAATTCCCTATATCGGGATTGCTGTCGCGCTGACTGCCCTGGCCCTGGCGATCGCCATGTTTAACCTGCCCAAGATTGAAACCACCCGGGAATTCCGGCCCATGGGAGAGACCGACGCTGCAGCCAGAGATCTGTGGAAGCAGCGCCAGTTGGTGCTGGGTGCGCTGGCGATCTTCTTATATGTCGGCGCCGAGGTGGCGATTGGCAGTTTCCTGATCAACTACTTCACTCAACCCAATATCGGAAACATGACCGTCAAGGCTGCTGCCGGATTGGTCTCACTCTACTGGTTCAGCGCCATGATCGGCCGCTTCATCGGCGCGGCCGGGCTGCAAAAGCTGTCGACCCGGGCGGTCCTCGGGACGGTTGCCGTGGTGGCCTGCCTGCTCGTGGTGACATCGATGCTGAGCCATGGCTGGCTGGCGATGGCCACCATTATTCTCGTAGGGCTCTTCAACTCCGTAATGTTCCCCAGCATCTTCACCCTAGGTGTTGAAGGGCTGGGACCGCTCACAGCAAAGGGTTCCGGCCTGATGGTGCAGGCAATCGTTGGTGGGGCCATCATCCCGGTAGCCGAAGGCGCATTGGCGGACCACATCGGCATACATCACGCCTTCATCCTGCCCGCGCTCTGCTACATCTACATCGCCTACTACGGCTTCAAAGGCTCCGTGCACAAAACCGCCTGAGCGCCCCACCTTTTGTCATCCCGAGAGCCTGTGACTTTTTCGATCTGTTTATGTTTTCCGCCCCCCACAAAGCCGTCATCCTTGTAGCGAAGCGCTGAGCAGAACTATCGCATAACGAGGACTTATGGCGCGGAGTCGAAGGACCCCGGCGATGCTTGTTGGCAGATGTTTCTTCGGGCTTTCCAGCCACGAATTACGAGCTGAAAAAGTCACAGACTGCGAGCGAAGCCGAGGGACCTGCTGTTCGTCATCCGTCGTAACAAATCCAAATGAAATCGCCGCCCTCCCCTTTGTCATCCCGAGCGAAGCCGAGGGATCTGCAGTTCCGCGGACCCGTCCTGGAAATGTTTTCGACGGACCTCTCACAGCAACCCAGCCTCAAGGTACGGAAGCATGGCCGCTCCGAGCAGCCCAGCATCCGGTCCAGTGGCCGCCGGAACAACATACGTCTTACCCGCTGTAAAGGCTTGATCGACACCAGGTTCAGTAAGCCCATAAATATAACTAAGCCGCCGCAATTCCTCGAACATCCGCGGTGCAAACAAATCCCAGCCGCTCACCACCCCGCCCCCGATGACATACAACGGCAGATTAAAAACATTCACCAGCATAGCCAGCGCCATGCCCAGGTACTTGCCCGCGTCGGCAAAAATCTGCCGCGCCACCTCGTCTCCATCCCTGGCCAGACCAGCAAGATCGCGGGCAGTGAACTCACCCTGATCCTGAATCCTGCGGGCGATCAGTCGGGCAATCCTGGGAGCGCTCCCGCGTGCAGCCGAAAGAGTGGCAGCCCGGCCGATGGCGGTTGCCGAGGCATATTGCTCCAGACATCCGCGCCCGCCGCACCCGCATGGGAAGCCATCCTCAACCAGGGGAATATGGCCGCCCTCTCCGCCCATGCCATTCATCCCGTGCCAGATTTTCCGGTCCAGAACGATGCCCGCGCCCACCCCGGTCCCGAGGGTCAGCATGCACATCGAATCAACCGGCATCTCCCTGCCCACGCCGCTCTTCCATTCCGCCAGCGCGGCCGCATTGGCATCGCACTCCACAATCACCGGGGCGCGCAGTTTTGACTCCATTTCATCTTTGAGCATGAAGGCATCGAAACCCGGGAGATTGGGAGGCCTATGAAATCTACCCGAAGGCAACTCCAGAGGCCCGGGTGCACCGATGCCTACGCCGAACAGTTCATAATTAGGTCCGCACTCTTCGAGCACGCGCCGGATAGCGTCCCGCATATCGTCGACCACTGCGCTGGGGCCGTCGCTCACGCGTGTGGGCACGTTAATCGAAGCCAGGCGTTTCCACTGCTGATCGAAGGCGGCGATGCGTAGATTCGTGCCCCCCAGGTCGATGCCAATCGTGAGCCGGCCTTTCTTGTCGTTCGGCGCGGGTGGTGCGGGGTCCTGGCTGATCAAGTCGTACCGCCTCTTCCGTGGAATACTGCTTCCCTAACGTTAACAAGCCATAGGGATGCAGGCTACTCCATCTGTCCGGCGCACCGTGTTACCATCAGTTTGAGTTGGGCGGCTAGCTCAGTTGGTTAGAGCGCCTGCCTTACAAGCAGGATGTCGGGGGTTCGAGTCCCTCGCTGCCCACCAACTACCCATTCAGAAAAGTCCAAAAAGCCCCAATAGCTCCCAAAGCAACGGCTACACCGAATTGCTGCCGGAAAGCAGCTGCCAGGTGGACAGCTTCGAGCAACTCGATGAGGGACTCGGCCTGTTCTTGCGACTCGATCAGCGGTCCAGATAGATCAACCGTTCGAATTCGACATGACGAGCCAACGCAAAACCGGCTCCAGGGTCGTGCAATGACAGAAATCGCGAGCGAACACTTACGGGGCGCCAACGCATCCGAAGCCGGTCGTTTCTCAGGTTGATAGCTCACGGAGACGGAACGAGTAAGCCGTGTTCCAGCAAAATATCAGCTGCTTCTCGCAGATCGGAAAATGCGAATTGCGACATTTCCGCGATATCAAGCAGCGAGTGATCGCCATCGGAATAGTTCAAGACCCAGAATAGGTGGACTAGGTTCTGCTCGATGATTGGTCCGCCCATCTTGCGGTAGATACCGCGTTTGCCCAATTGTGGCTCGCCTTTCGGGCTGGTGTTGAGATAAGACGCATTTCCCTCAAGAATTGTGACGATCCTTGCTATGAGCGCGAGGCTGCCCCCGAGCTTTTCCGGAGACATAAGTGTCAGATCATCGGCAGAGGTATGGTTCTGCGGGTAATGATGGGAATAGGTTCGGAAGAGGCTACCGATAGGTAGATTGAAACCGGGCGAACAAAATTGCCGCTCGTCGAACCCGAAGGGAGTAAAGCCCCAAAGCTCATATTCTTGTCTGCTTTCTCGCAACGCACACTTTACCGCCCGGTCAATCTCTGCGCCCCCGCGGCGTGTTTCCTTCCAGGTAAAGCCTCCGTCATCTCCGATGCATGTCAACGTGAAGCCATATTTAATGCGGTCGAGATTCGCTTCATTGCGGCTGAGCCAGGTGATCGATCCAATGGTAGTTGGAATGAAAATAAAACGATAAGATAGGCGCCGATTTTCAACACGAGACAAGTATGCGGCTAGAAACGTCGCCACCGCCACGCCGGAGAGATTGTCGTTGCACATTGCCGGATGATCGATGTGACGTAGAAATCAGAAGCTCATCGGTGCTGGCGCCGGGCAGATAGTATTCCCCGTAAGTGAGAGAGCCGTCTTCGAGCGAAGAGTCGATGTGCACCTCGTACTCACCGTCCTCTAACTCCTCAAGCGTCCTATGGGTCAGGCAGAACCCCCAATTCTTGTCGTAATAGGAATAGCGGAACGGGATCCAGTCAGGGTGCTCAGGTATGGTGAACAGATGTTTTCTCAGTTCCTTGAGACGGAATTTCCCCGTCACCGGCGCGCTATACCCTACGACATGCAGACAGTTCTGTTGAAAGTCGATCACGCGTTCACCGCGCGCGTTTGCCACGTATGCGTCCCGGATATTCCACTCTTTGGGCACCGTCCAGTCGAGCACGGCAGTTCCGCTGGGAACTTCATGTTGTTGCAACGGTATGAATTGTTCTATCAGTGAGAGCGTCTGGCGAACTCCATCCCCGGTGATGCTTCGACATATGGGGTAGAGATCAGCGATCAGGTCGAAAATTTCTTGACCGACTTCTGACCGTTCGCAAAAGCGTTGAAATTCCCTAAGTTCAAGTGATTCTGTTTGACCTTCTTCCGATGACGTCACGCTGGACAGAAGATCAAACGCCCCAGATCGTAAATCAGGCATACTCTCACCCACAAAAGAAGATAGTTCCAACGCTGACGTCTAGAGTTGGACGATGGTGCGATTGGCTGACCGACACCGGCTTTCATGCCAGAAGCCAGCGAACAACATTAATTTCGACTACGAAGCTCCTGAGCGGGACAGGAGGGACAGGCAATCAACAACGGATTGAATAGCAACAAGCGCTTGATCACATTATACCTCAAACTTATTCTTCATGGAATATATCTTTTGGGTAACAATTATTATCTTTTAGCCCGCAGCTCAGAATATAGAAGAGAATGGGTCAATTTGATACATATTTGGAGCAATCTGTATGCCCGCAAGAGTGCCGCTCCTGGCGACCTTTCGATCGTCGCCCCAGGCTCTCGAGCAGAAACAGAGATATCACGAAAGCCAGAGTGCCCAGGCAGACGGAAGCCATGTGGGCACGCCATCCTGGTAGTTGACGCATGTCGGGTGCGCCGGAATCCTTGATGTTGTCATAGATGATCTCCCCGCAGTAAAGAGCTCCGGCCCCAAAAAGAGTCGCTAACGTCACCGCCATGGGCGTGGAGTCCGTGGTTTGCTTCTGCCGTTTAGCTTTCTTCATGTCATTTCTTGAATCCGGCTTGGTCTCACCCAGTTACGGTAAGAACTGGGCATTCAGAATCGATGATCAGTCGAAAGGCTCCGGATGTCCTCGTCTCCATCCCTAAATGAGATGTTTTACGGATTCCGAGAACGAGAAGGTCAATTGACCGTTCCTTTATGTGCCGCAGGATCTGTTCATGTGCATCGCCGACCGCGACGAACGTTCGTGGATCACAAAACTCTTTCGCGTCCTCAGGCACAACAGCATCGAGAGCACTATAGAAGCGCTTTCTTATCTCGCCCAATCTGTCTGGATGATCGACGGCGCCACCTTCAATTACGTTGAGTACATCGATTTCCGCCCCCAACGCCTGCGCAAACGAGACCGCAAACACGGCCGCCCTGGCGGCTGCGGGAGTCAAATCTGTAGCGTAGAGAATGCGATGAAACGGCGACTCTCCAGACGTTAGTCGCCGCACCTGGGGGCCGACGGTTAGAGTCGGCCATCGCGCGGACCGAAGAACCCTTTCGGCTACTGAGCCGATGAGCTTGTGTTCTACCCAGCCTCCGCCGTGAGTTCCTAAAACCAACAGGGAAGGTTGGTACTTATCCGCCAGGCGCGGTAAGGTGTCCTTCGGTTCACCGTCCAGCAGGATTGGAATTGTCTCAATCGAGCCCCACGCCAAAGCTGAGGCCTTTTGGGATAGAAGTAGCTGCAGGTCTTGCCGCTGTTGACTCACCAGGGAACCATCGATTTCTACTTCCAGGGCCGCCTGCGACAGGGTAAACGCATGCGCCACCAGAAGTTTGGCGGAGAAGTGCTTAGCCATAAAAGCCGAGTAGAGGCCCGCATTCAGGGAACACACTGAAAAGTCCGTGCCATAGATCACCGCATTGAAGTTAAGGTCTGGTCTGTCACCGACAAGCGCCATCGTTCCTATCTCCCTGTGAAAAGGCTGGCCAGAAGATGGCCAAAATGATCGCGCTCGCCGTCGGCCGCTCTGCGAAAGCTCAACGTATCCGCAACGACGCGGAAAACTCTCAGCTTGAAGTTTTCGATCATGGCGTCGTACCTACTTGATAGTCGAGGGTGGCCAGCGCCAGCCGGTACTCATATTGAGCATTGGTATTGTCAATGGCCGCGCTCGTTTGTTGCAGTTGTGCCTGGCTGAGCTCGACAATCGAACTGAGCCCCAGCTGATAGCGCGTTTGCGCCAATTGAAGCGCCATGTTGGCTTCCTTGAGCAACTCGGCGGTTACGCTGATTCTTTGGTAGGCGGTATTCGCCTGCAGCCAGGCCTGGCGCACATCGCGCACGATTTGATCGCGAAGATCGCGCGTTCGTTCCGCATCCGCCTGGGCGCGATATCTCGCTTCCTTTGCTTCCGAGCTGTAAAGGAACCCGTTGAAGATGGGGATATTTACATTCACCCCAATCGCACCCCACCAATTGTTTAAATAGTACTGATCCACACGGATAGGAACCGAACCAACTGTGCCTGCAGCGGTGACAGAAGGGAGCATCTGGTCCCATTGTGCACGGGCGAACTTTTGGGCGGATTGCTGCCCGAAGGTGAGCGACTGCAAGTCAGGACGTTGCGCCAGGGCTGTCTGGATGAGTGGATTAAAGTCCGGTGGTGGTCCACTGTTCTGGGTGGAGTCGTCGACGAGCTGGTAAGTAACTTCATGGTCAAGGCCGAGAACTGCATCGAGCGTGGCCATGGTAGCGTCGGCGTTATTCTGCGCGTCCAGCTGAAGCAAGTTTGCTTGCGATAAGTTGACGTTGGCAAAGGACAGATCAAGCGTCGACTTCAGATTGTTCTGGGTCATCTGGTTGATCTGCGTTTGCGTCGACTGCCGGGTGTTGACCGTTTGCTTCGCCACTTGAAGTACAGCCTGAGCGGTCAGTGCGTCGTAAAAGGCCTGATCCGCCGCCAGGACAATCTCTTCCTTGGTCGCGAGCGAGCTGGCGTTGGCCGCCTGTTCCTGGAGCTTTTGCGTCAGCACTAAATTGTGTGTTCTGCCGAAGTCGGTAATGAGCTGGGTGAAATTGCCACCCGCTCCGGCATGCGTGAACAAACGGGAGGCCGTGAGCGATCCCGCCGAGATACGGCTCGCCTCTAGCGCCTTCGCAGCGGTGATGGCGCCGTTGGCTGTGGGCAGTTCCGCCGACCGCGCTTCACGCACCACTTGGTGTTGCGCAAATGCCAGTAACTGGCTGACGCTCACGCGCGGGTTGTTCTTGAGCGCGGCTTGTTCCGCCTGCTTCCGGGTCAGGGTAGTCTGCGCGCCGGAATTTGCAGGTGTGCTGGACGTGGCCTGGGCCGATAGATTAATGATGGGAGCCGGTGCGCTGGGCAAAGAGGCCACCGCAGTTAGGGATTGCGCCCACTGCGCGCCAGCACAGGGAGCAGAAACATCGCGGTTGCCAGGGTGACTGTTCTCATGCCTGTGCCTCCTTCCGCATTGCCTGCTTGCGTTCACGGCGGGTATGGATTACCAGGTACACGGCTGGGACCAGAAAGACCGTAACGGCAACGGAAACTCCGAGTCCGCCGATAATCGCTCGGGCCAGTGGAGCGTATTGCTCGCTCCCCGCTTCAAGTCCCAAAGCCATTGGGATCATGCCCAGCAACGTGGCCAGAGAGGTCATGAGGATAGGCCGCAAACGCACCTTGCACGCTTGCACCGTGGCCTCGAGCAAGGGAAGCCCTCCCTCGTGCAGAATGCCGGAGAACTCCACAATGAGGATGCTGTTGGAAACAACGATCCCAGTCATCATGATGACCCCCATCAAGGACATGATGTTGAGCGTGCTCCCGGTGAACAGCAGGATCATCACCACCCCCGCAAGCCCCGGCGGAATCGCCATGAGGATGATGAAGGGATCGATGAACGACGTGAACTGCGCCATCAGGATGAGATACACAAGCGCAATCGAGATCAGCAAGCCAAGACCAAAATCCCGGAAGGATTCGTTCATGCTCACCGCCGCCCCCCGCATCGTGAGCGCGCGTATTTCTATCGGTCTTGGTGTTTGCGATGAGAGTGGTGATGTTCTTCCCCACCTTTTCGAGCGCCTCGGTCTTGGTGGCAACGTAGATATCGATCACGCGGCGGATCTGGTAGTGATCAACTTCTGTCGGCGTATTGATCTGTTTGATCTCGGCCACCGAGCGCAGCGGGGTATAGCCTGAGGTGTGCCCTCCATAAAAGAGGTTGCCGCCTACATCGCTCGCCTCCCGGCCTTCCTGCATCGGATCGTAGCCCGTTGGGCGGGCGCCGCGCAGGGGGATATTTTCGAAATCCTCCATCGTCATGTGATTGATCACGCGATTGGCATATTGCACCGTCACCATGTAGTTGTTGCCTGTCTTGGGGTCGATCCAGTAGCTCGGTGCAATCATCCCGTCGGAGGTGAGCGCGGTGATTACGTTGTCGACCACATTCTTTGCCGAGAGGCCGATAAGACTGGCGCGCTCGCGATCGATATTCAACGCCAGCCCGGGATAATTGAGATCTTGCGGGATGTACACATCGCTGACATTGGGCATCGCCTTGATCTTTTGCGACAGCTGCTTGGCGAGCTTGAACGCCCCGTCCATATCGTTCGAGCTCACCTGCACATCGATAGGAGCCGGCAGACCTTGATTGATGACCGAATCCACCAGGCCTCCGGCCTGGAAGTAGGTGGTTAGTTCGGGCATCTCCCGCGACAGCCGCTCCCGCACGCGGGCCATATATTCATAACTTCCCAGGCTGTGGTCTTCTTTCAGGCTGGTTTGGACAAAGGCAGTGTCCATCGACGCATTGGTCGTATAGATCGCGGACAAATCCGGATATACCCCGATATTCGAGACAATCATCCCCAGATCTTTGGGCCGGACTGTCTCGCGGATAATCTTCTCCACTTTGGCGATGTATCGGTTGCTGTCTTCCAGACGCGTACCGCTCGGCATCCGGACATTGATGACAAATTGTCCCGGATCGGTGCGCGGGAAATACGCCCGGCCGAGAAAGGGAAACAGGCACGCAATCACCAGCGCGACGCCCCCCAAAATAACAGCGGCGGTGAACCCAGGTCTCACCAGTACGCGCTTGGCAAGCGCCTCGTATCGCTCCAGCATGCGCTGGAAGTGCACATTGAACTGACGTCACCATGCGCTGGAAAAACGAGGGTTGTGCGCCCGTGCTCTCCGCCCTCTTCGTGCTGAATGCGCACAAACGTAGCGCAGAACAGCGGCACCACCGTCATAGCGAAAATGTAAGAGGCAAAGATCGATAGCACCACTCCCAGCGCCAGCGGGGTGAAGATGTATTTACTGACACCGGAGAGGAAAGTTACCGGGAAGAAAACGATCGACGTGGTTGAGGTGGCGGCAAGAACAGCCAGCGAGACCTCCATGCCGCCTTTCTCTGCCGCCTCGCGCGGCGGCACTCCCATCTCCATAAAGCGGAAGATGTTTTCCAGCACCACCACCGAGTCATCGATCAGTCGCGAGAATGCCAGCGCCAGACCGCCCAGCAGCATGGTATTGATCGACCCGCCCATGACCTTGGTGATAATCAGGCAAACCAGCGCGGAGAGCGGGATCGACAACAAGACCGCAAAGGTAGCGCGCGGGCTTCCCAGAAAAATCAGAATCATCAGTCCGGTCAGAACCAGCCCGATGGAGGCTTCCTTGACCAGGTTCTTGATCGCCAGCTTGACGAAGATGGACTGATCGAAGACCACCGCGGTTTTCAGAGATTCAGGAATGTCCACCAGCCGTTTGACCGCCGCCTTCATCCCGTTGACGATGGTGATGGTATTGCTGTTGCCTCCTTGCTTGAAGATGGGAACGTATACCGAGCGCTGCCCATCGATGCGCACGATGTTGTACTGCAGGGCGCCCGAATCTTCCGCCTTGCCCACATCGGCTACCAGAACGGATGAATTGCCATAGGACTTCAGCGGCATGGCGTTCATGGCTTTGGCGTCGGGGAACTGGCTGTTGGCGTAGATGTTGTAATCCTTCGAGCCGATGCGAACGTCGCCCGCGGGAAGAATCAGGTTGGAGCTGTTGACTGCGTCGACCACATCGTTAAGGCTGAGGTTATGTGCCTCCAGCTTGATGGGATCGACATAGACCTGAATCTGCCGATAGGTGCCGCCGTAGGGCTGAGGAACCGAAGCGCCCTGCACGTTCGAAATCTGGTTACGTACCTGAAACTGAGCTAAATCCTTCAGTTGGGTTTCATTCAGTCCCTTGCCCTCAAGCGTAACCAGGCACACCGGCTGGCTGGACGCATCCATACCCAGAACCACGGGCGGTAGCGTGCCCGGCGGCAAACGGCGCAGATCCGCCATGGCGAGATTGGCGATATTGCTCAGTGCGGCGTTTGGATCCGTACCGGGCTTGAAATAAATCTTGATCAGGCTGACGCCGGTCAGAGAGCGCGACTCGGAGTGATCGATGTTCGCGCCCAGGGTAAAGAATCGCTCAAAGGTGTTGGTGATGTCCGCCTCGATCTGCTGCGGCGGCATGCCGTTGTAAAAAGTCGCCACCACGACCACCGGCATATCGATCTTGGGAAAAAGGTCGACCGGCATGCTGGCGATGTTGACCACGCCGATCAACATGACTACCAAACACAGCATGATGATGAAGAACGGGTATCTGAGGGCAAACTTCGGCATTACTGCTCACCCCCTTGATCCTCATGCAGATCAATCGTGCTGCCCGCGTCGCGGGTTACATCGATCGACCGGCCTTGGTTCAACCACCGGAGTCACTCGTTCGCCTTCCTGGTACTTGGCCTGGCCGCCTACGATCACTCGCTCGCCTTCGGCCAGGCCACTCTTGATCTCCGCCAATTGCGATCCGCGCAGGCCGACCTCGACCGTCCCGTTCGTGCACATGGTTCTGGCTATCGAGGACGTAGACAAAATCCTTGTTGCCCTTGAGCACAAGAGCCTCTACCGGAATCGTCAGCACGTTGTCAGCGTGGTTGAGTTGCAACTGCGTGTTCGCGTACATGCCGGGATCGATCGAAAGGTCCTTGTTCTCGACGTCGACTTCGGTCTCCATCGTTCTGGTTTCGAAATTTACGTCGCGGGTAAAGCGAACCACTTTGCCGGTGAAAGATCTGTCGAGCGCGTCCACTCTCACCTGCAGAGTGTCGCCCACCTTGACGTAGCGCACGGCATCTTCGGGCACCGGCATACGCAGGCGAAGCAGGTCGCTTTGCGCCAGCTTGACGATGGGCAGTGCCTGGTTATTCGAGTCGGTGCCCGACTGAATGAGCGCTCCGGTGTCTGCATAGCGCCATGTGATCACCCCATCGATGGGGGCGATAACATTGGTGTAATCTCTCCATCGCGCCCACCCGCCGGTTGTCTGCGCGGGCAACTTCGGCGCCCCCCTGCGCTGCTGACAAGGCTGCCTTTGCGGCGTCTACTTGTGCTGCCGCGGAGAGGTCTTTCGAGCGTGCGTCATCCAGCTCCTGTTGCGCAATCAGCCCCGGCTGCGCTTTGGCGGCTTGCTGCAAGCGGTCATTATCGGCATGCAGGGAGGAGTATCGGGCTTCTGCTGCGGCCACTTCATGCTGAGCGCGGGTGATTTCATCCTTGCTGCGGGAGACCTGGGCTACCGTGCCTTCCAACTGCGCCTGCAGTTCAGGGACTTCCAGAACAGCAAGCGTCTGCCCCTTGTGGACCCGGTCGCCAATGTCCACATCGATGGAGCGGATAAAACCGGAAACTTTGGGATGAACGTCGATGACCTGGTAGGGCTGGAACTGCCCCGCGAGCGCCAGGACGTGAGAGACCGAACCCCGCTCCACCACCGCCACCCGTGCCGCAGTCGGTTCTGGAGCGGCTTCGACTTTCCCGCTCCCATGCGGACGGAAGATAAGCCACGCGGCCAATCCTAGGACTGCGCACGCAGCGAACAGAACAATCATGACGCTTTTGCATATCGTTTACACACACCTGTAGGCACAACTGAAATTGATCCGCCGCGACGCCGCTCTGGACGGATAGGCGTCAATATAGGTTTCCCGCCCAGGAACGCTCGTCCCTGTTAAGGAGCGGGCGAAGTAGCTACGCGCAGCCTGAACGTGAATGAATACGAAAACCTTAACGGCAAGCCGCACAGTGATGGTAGAAATCTAATCTGTCTTTAGAGATGGGTCTTAGAGCAGCACAGGAGGAGGGCGGAGGAATATGGCTTGGAGGCAGGGGGGCAGGGGCGGCCGTGATCGTTCCAGGCTGCCGGTACGGACGTAACGCGCGGCGGCCTGGAACAATCCAGACGCTACCGTCACAATTATCAAAGCCGGGAATAAGTGGAAAGCCGGAAGTTCAGAGGGGCGCACGCTCACAGCCTGTTCGGTTGCGGGGCGTTCTTTCTGGGAGAGGAGCTTAGCTTCAGGGATCTGATGCGAGATCGAATCCTTCCCATGGTAAAGAGAGAGCTTATACTGCAGCCCCCACCCAAACACCGCCGCAGACAGCATCAGAAGGCCCAGCGCGAGCAGAAAAGCGCGATGGCCATTTCGCCTCGAATTAGGCAAAGGCAGCAACACTCGCTCTCCGGATCCTTTTGCCCTACGGGGTGGCCACTTGAGCAAAGAGAGGCCTAAACCGACACGATTAATATATCAGATGCCGTTCGGTCGTTCTTGGTTAGATCCCAGATGAGATATCCCGAATCAATACGAGATCTGCTGTTGGCGATCCCGTATCAAAACGCGGCATTCTCGGGTGGGTCAATGAGGCCCTTGCGCTTCGGGCACGTGTTGCTTTGCATCAGCGTAACGAGCAAGCTTTTTCAAGTTCTGTCATGGTGAACCCTCGGTTCATGATCGATTGGTCTTAACAACTCATGCGGCGGCGCCATTGAATTCTCACGCAACCTCTCTAACCAGATGATACAAATCGCAAAGGCAAAGGCAGGCGCCACCATCAGCAGATCTCGCAGGATGTTTCCTGAATTGGTGTTGGCATCGGAGCTCCGTCGAGCAAGGCGTATTTCGACGGTGTGCAGCAGGCTTTCTTAAGACGCGCGCGGTCTGCCTGCATCGCCTTATCCTCTCTTAGCCACCCAAGGGTTTGTTTGAGGATCTGCGCGGCCCCAATGTGTGCAGGCATGACGATTCGATAATGCATCCACTTGCCTTCGCGCCGCGCCGCAACGATTCCCGCGCTACGCAGGTAGGCCAGATGCCTGGAAATTTTGGGCTGAGGGCCGCCGAGGATCTCGACAAAGTAGCAAACACAAACCTCCTGATTGCCCATGAGATTCAGCAGACGCAGTCGCGTCCTATCGCCTAGAGCCTGAAAAAACCTCTCCACATTAAAGTTCGCTTTTTTCATGTCTTTATGTATACGCCTTGACGAATACGTGGCTTTCTTCAACCAGTACGCCGATCCTGCAAAGGCAACAGGCATCTCCGCGGGAACAGAGCCCGGCCTGCGCGTTCACCCAGAGGTTCTAACAGTTATGCAGGAGATTGGAATCGACCTGAGCGCGGCTACGCCTCAGAAGCTGACGCAGGAACTTGCAAAAGGTGCAGCGTTGCTCGTAACGATGGGTTGTGGAGACAAATGCCCCTACGTCTCAGGCCTGCGACGAGACGACTGGCCATTGCGCGATCCGAAGGGCCCCCCTGCCGAAGAAGTACGGGCCATTCGTGATGAGGTTAGGGGCAGAGTTCGGAACCTGATAGAGGTAGAAGGACTGGGAAAATAGAGGACTCGCAACCCTATGGCAGCAACGCAACATGGGTGACGTAATTCGCTCCGGGATTGTTACGGTTAAAGAGATCGAAGCGCGGCGAAGGGCATGACGGTCTGGAACGATAGTCGGAGTGGAATACGTCGACATCTGGAACGTAAGTCGCCTGGTCAGGATCGAGTGGAGCCTGGGGCGTGAATAGGTTCGTTCCGCACGGCCGCAGAGTTTACAGCCTCCTCGCCCCCGCATAAACTTGCTGCCAGCTTGTCTCACTTCCCAGCGGAGGAAGCCGATATGCGGTTGAACAGTGTCTTCGTCATCGCAATGTGCAGTGTGTCCCTCTCTGTCGCGAGCCCTCAGTCTGTTTCTGCACCCACGAGCCAGTCGATTCAGGCGGCAGCACCCGAGCGGGTGGTCAGCGACACCCAGCGCTTGACCCCGGGTGGCGCTCAGTTGACGGTTCCGGCAGGTTGGTCGATTGCGACGCAGAAGAACCTGGTGTTGTTAACCCCACCGGAAGCCGACACCCATCTGGCCATCGTTGACACCCAGGCTCCGGACGCCAGGGCAGCGGTCGCCGCAGCATGGGCCGCGTACAAACCAGACTCCAAACGGCCTATCAAGCTGGTAACGCCGCGACCGGCTCGCGAGGGTTGGGACGAGCGCCAGGTATTCGACTATGAAACGTCGCCGAACGAGCGGGTTGTCGTCGTGGCGATCGCGGAACGTGCGGGCTCTTCCTGGACAGTGATGATCCTCGACGGGTCGGAACCTACAGTCGAGAAGCGCGGCGCTCCGATCGGTTTGATCTTCGAAAGCCTGAGGCCGAAGGGATATGCCCGGGAATCATTCGCGGGGCACAAGGCGAATCCGCTGAACCCGGCACGGATCGAACAGCTGAAGAGCTTCGCGCAGTCCGCAATGCAGCAACTCGGGGTCCCGGGTGCGGGAATCGCGCTGATCGATGGCGGCAAGGTTGTCTACGAGGGTGGGCTCGGAGTCCGGGAGTTGGGCAAGCCCGATCCGGTAGATGAGAACACGCTGTTCATGGCAGCTTCGAATACCAAAGGGCAGACCACTCTGTTGCTTGCCATACTCGCCGACGAAAAAAAGCTCGCCTGGGACCAGCCGGTCATTGAGCTTTACCCCGCGTTCCGGCTTGGCAATCCCGACACAACAAAGCAGGTTCTGGTCAAACATCTGATTTGCGCTTGTACGGGCATGCCACGACAGGATATGGAGTGGCTATTCGAGTTCAAGAATTCCACCCCAAAGACGGTTTTCAATCTGCTGTCCACGATGCAGCCGACCAGCAAGTTCGGAGAAGTCTTCCAATACAGCAACCTGATGGCCGCCGCGGCGGGGTACGTCGGTGGCCACCTCGCTTCTCCAGATATGGAACTGGGTCCGGCGTACGACAAAGCGATGCAGACCAGGATATTCGATCCTCTTGGGATGAACGCAACAACCTTCGATTTTGCGCGGGCGCTCGCGGGCAATCACGCCAGCCCCCATGGAGAAGATGTGGACGGGATCCCCCGGGTGGCAAAGCTTGCCTTCGACTATTCTGCAATCCCGATACGTCCGGCAGGAGGGGAGTGGACCTCGGCACACGATCTGGCCCGCTATGTGATGGACGAAATCAACCTGGGCAAGTTGCCCGATGGGCGGCAACTCGTCTCGCAGGAGAACCTGCTCATGCGGCGCAAGCCGCAGATCGCCCTGGGCGAAGACTCCTGGTATGGAATGGGCCTGGTCGTAGACAAGAGGTATGGTGTGCCGGTTGTGAGTCACGGCGGCAGCATGGCAGGCTACAAGAGCGACTTTTGGTTCCTGCCCGATTCCGGAGTAGGCGCAGTCCTGCTGACCAACGCCGATACCGGCGGAATCATGGAGGGCTCCTTTGGCCGCCGCTTGCTCGAGGTGCTCTTCGACGGCAAGCCCGAGGCCGCTGGCGACCTCGCTTCACAGGCCAACGCCTACAAGGCCACCCTTGCCAAGGAGCGCAAACGACTGGTGGTGCCGGCGGACCCGGCTGTTGTGGACCACCTGGCCTCTCACTACACAAGTAAGGAACTCGGCCAATTGGATGTGGTTCGCGCCAACGGCGGAGCCACCTTCGACTTTAGTGAATGGAGCAGCGCCGTGGCATCACGCAAGAACGACGATGGCACGATCTCAATGATTACGATAGATCCCACCAACAGAGGCTTTGAGTTTGTCGTCGGAGAAAAGGCAGGCAAGCGGACTCTGACGTTGCGCGATGCACAGCACGAGTACGTCTTGAACGAGGCGGATTAGGCGCGGGAAATTCGTTGGCAAACGGGAATTTCCAAGTCGTACCGGGATGTTTGTTCCGGCGAGAATATTGTGATGCAATTGAGGAATGCCGGCCCCGTTAGTCGCCTGGCCGTTCGACGGGACGGCAGCCTATTATGACCGTTTCCGCGCGCCATACGCGCAGGCGGCAATCGATTTCATTGTGGAGCGCTACAGTCTCTGCAAGGACGTGCGTGCCCTGGATTTGGGATGCGGTCCAGGCACTATCGCAATCCCGCTTTCTAACACCGTCGGCGAGGTTGTCGCCGTCGATCCGGATGCAGACATGATCGCCGAGGGGCGACGTGTGGCCGCATCACGGGGCCGGCGCAACATCGAGTGGCTGTGCTCTAAGGCGGAGGATATTCCGCTCGGGACGGAGTCGTTTCGAGTGACCACAATCGGGCAAGCTTTTCATTGGATGGACCGTGACGAGGTGCTCCGGAAGCTCGCCAGCCTCATAGCAGAGGGAGGGGGATTGGCGCTCGTGAACCCGGGCAAGCGACGTCCACAAGAGAGCTGGGAACCGGTCGCCGATCAGATCGTCGCAAAATTTCTCGGGCCACGAACTCGGCATCCGAAATCCAATCCGCAAGAACCTGAACACGAACCAGCACTGCTTCGATCGGAATACTTCTCCAATTTCACGGCTCATGAGTTTCCGAGCACGATCACGCGCGACACAAATTCGATCATCGGATGCGTGTATTCGATGTCAAGCTCTGCCAAGCCATTATTCGGGGACAATGCTAAGGCGTTTGAGGTGGAACTAACAACAGCGCTGCTCAGCCTGAATCCGGCTGGGATCTTCAACGAGCATCTCGAAACCGAAGTCCTCATCGCGCCCAGGAGAGCCCGGTAGGGTCCGAGCCGCGGGGTATCTTACTCGATGGCATCCATCGATTGTTCACAACTCCCGGAGATCGTCGCCGCCGTGCTCCGGTTCTGTCTCTCTACGAAACCTTCTGACGATGGCGCATGGCACGGCGGAAACCCCAGTAGAAGCCGCCGGAAAAAATGAGAAGTGCCGCAACCGCAAGCTGCCACATTGGAAACTGGAAGACGCCCATGAATCCTTCGCGATTCGGCATCAATTCCAGGATATGGGGCACGCCGACGGCAAGCCCGTAGGTCGCCAATGCAGCCGTGATTAAAGCAGCTACTCCGGCCAAAGTGACCCGAAACCAACCCCGGCTCAGCAAAAGGGCCAAGCAAGTGATGTTCGCAGTCCTACTCACATTGCTTATACTTCTTGCCGCTTTGAACGCGATGCAAAATCATCGCCTCGGATTGCCCCAATTCTGAGCGATTGCAGTAGCTCCTGAAAAACGGTGCGATGGGTAACTTGCTCCTGCCTAGCTAGTTCGAATCCTGAGGCCGAACGAACCGCAGTCAACAAATTCAGGCGAGAAGAACCTCGATGCCATTCTCCTTGAGCATTTGCTTAAACTGCGGCTCCAAGGCTGTATCGGAAACAATCTGGTCTACATCCGTCAGAGGCGCAACGTGAACCATGCCATCCGTACCGAATTTGGAATGGTCGGCGATCAAAACTACTTTTCGAGCAACCTTGATCATGGCGCGCAACGACTCGACAATCAGTGTATTGTGGTCGCTGATTCCAGCAGCAGTAATACCGCGGATCCCCATGATCAGCACATCGGCAGAGACACTGTTCAGCATCCTCTCGCAAATGGGGCCCAGTTGAACCCCGAGTCGCGGATAAAAGTAGCCGCCGGTCAGCGTCACTTCAACTTCCTTGCTATCCCAAAAGACCTGCACCACCGGAATGGAATTGGTAATAACCTGAACCGGCCGGGAAACCAGGTTCTTGGCTACTTCCACAGCCGTCGAACCCCCTCCGAGGATGATCGTTTGACCGTCTTTCACCAGCGACGCAGCCAACCTGCCGATGCGACACTTCTCATCATGGGATGAACCGGAAAGGCGGCCAAAGTCAACGCCCTCGTCCCGTACCTGGAGAGAAATGGCTCCTCCGTGAACACGGCGCACCAACCCCTTTTGCTCCAATTCAAGCAAATCACGCCGCATGCTGGATTTCGACGCTCCGAAATCTCGGCAGAGCTGTTCGAAATCGACGAACTCCTGGTGCGTGAAGAGTTCTTGAACCTTCAAAATCCGTTCGGCTTGGCGCATGTCATTCCATTCACTCGAAACTTTAACATAGACGCGCGTTCAAACGCGGACCGGCAAGACGAAATGTGAACGAATGTGGTTGATTTTGGATTTATAATGGCATATGATGACCCCGTTCTGAATCGAGGAGTGATGGATTCTTTGAGCTTAGAAGTTATCTCGCCAATTCTCCGTCGCGCCGTCCTGGAATGCATAGCCAATGCAATCGAAGACGACCATGTCGGTGCCACTCCGGCGGCATTGTTCCGTTCCAAGGCCATTCAAGCACTCAAAGAGGAGATCGTTCGCACCGGTAAGAAGCTCTGGGATCGGCAGTATGTGGACGGAAACGGCGGAAACATTTCGGCGCGGATCTCTCCACGTTGGGTAATCTGTACGCCCACCATGTGCAGCAAGGCCGATGTGACAGTGGACGATATCTCTCTTGTCGATCTGGAGAGCAGCCAGATTTGTGGAGATCGTCCGCGCACCAGCGAGATACTGCTTCACCTGGAAATATACAAGGCGATTCCGGAAGCGAAAGCCGTCATTCATTGCCATCCCCCCTACGCGACAGCCCACGCGATTGCCGGAGTGCTTCCGCAGGGCAATCTCCTTCCCGAGCAGGAAGTTTTTGTCGGTCCGGTGGCGTTGACTCCCTACGAGACGCCTGGAACCATCGAGTTCGCCCGGACAATTTTGCCGGTTGTGAAGAAGCACAATACGATTCTTCTTGAAAACCACGGAGTGGTGAGTTGGGCCGATACCATCACCCACGCGGAATGGCTGATCGAGGTCATCGAAACATATTGCAAAACTGTGATGATAGCCGGGCAACTGCGCTCGCCTTTGAAGGAGATTCCGCCTGAAAAGATCGCGGACCTGCTGGCGATCAAGAGGAAACTTGGGCTGCCCGATGCTCGCTATACAGACGATCCGGAAGCGGTCAAGATGGACCTGGCCCTGGATAACTTCAAGAGCACAAGCACTTCCGTTACGCCGTCCGCGCTCGAAATAGATCAATTGGTCAACTCCCTGGCTTTACGCGTGATGGATTTCTTCAAGGAAGCCCATGCAGGCCACCGCTAGCTTTCTTGGCGTGGATCTTGGTGCCTCAAGCGGCCGAGTCATGGCCGGTCATTGGGATGGGCGCAGATTCCAGATGGAAGAACTGCATCGCTTCCCGAATGGAGGAGTCTGCATCAGTGACAGGACTTATTGGGATGCACTGAGTATCTGGAGACAAATGCTTCAAGGCTTCAGCCGATTCAGCGCCATCCACCGCAGGTGTCCTCTTTCGCTCGGTGTGGATGCCTGGGGCGTTGATTTCGGACTGCTGGATGAAGCGGGCCGGCTGATCTCAAATCCCGTGCACTACCGCGACCGCAGGACAGGAAGGAGTTCCAGAACGCCTCTTCGACCTAATCGATGAGAAGACGCTTTTCTCCGAGACGGGAGTGCAATCCTGGCGGATCAATACTCTGTTTCAGCTTTACAGCATGGTGCTCGCAGCAGATCCGGCGCTCCAGCTCGCAAAGACTTTCCTGACCATCCCGGACCTCTACTCCTACTTCCTGTGCGGAGCAACGACTGTTGAATATACGGCAGCGACCACGACACAGATGTTCTCTCCGCATGCGAGCGACTGGTCGAAACTGGTCTTGCGAAAAGTCGGAATCTCCGCAGGGGTTTTGCCGGAAGTTTCGCGGCCAGGCACCCAACTCGGAGAAGCACGCCCCGCAGTGCTCAAGGAATGCGGCTTCCTGCAAAGTGTTCCGGTGATCGCAGTTGCGTCCCACGACACTGCCTCCGCGGTAGCTGTTATCCCTAACATGGATGGTGATAGTGCGTTCATCAGTAGCGGGACCTGGAGTCTGATGGGAACGGAAATTCCTAGTGCGAACACTTCGGAAGAGGCCCGTCGCCTCGGGTTCACAAACGAAGGTTCGGCAACACGCGGGTTTTTGCTTCTAAAGAACCTGCCCGGCTTATGGATCATCCAGGAATGTCTTCGCAGTTGGGAAAAGGCAGGCCGCGAATACCGCTGGAGTGAGGTGATTGAGGCTGCTACCGTGGCTCCGGCCTTCCGCACGTTGTTAGATCCGAGCGACAGGGTGTTTGAATATCCGGCGGATATGCCCGCGGCGGTGAAGCAGTACTGCCGAGAGACAGCACAGCCGATTCCTGAGGGGGTGGGAGAGTTCGCACGGGCCCTTTTTGAAGGGCTTGCGCTGAGTTATCGGACGGTCCTGGCCTCGTTGGAGATGCTGACAGGCCGTTCACTTTCGACGATTCGTATTGTGGGTGGTGGCTCACGGAACGCACTCCTGTCCCAAATGGTGGCGGACGCCTGCAACCGCTTCGTCGTAGCAGGCCCCGCCGAAGCGACTGTGCTCGGCAATGTCATGATGCAGGCAATTGCAACCGGCCACCTCAGCGACATTCGACAGGGAAGGAGTGCGGTTGCCGAATCCTGCGAGTGCCAGACGTACGAGCCACATCATTCCGCAATTTGGGACGAGGCGTTTGTGCGCTGCGAGCGGTTGACGATCAGGCATCAAGCACATTGTCCGGCTTAGAACCGGGTAGTTTCGAGGGATTTTGATGAAGCTCTTCGGTACGAAGCTTTCGCGGCGCACTTTGTTTCAAAATGCCGGGGTCGTCGCGGGTGCCGGCCTTCTCGGCCTTAACCGGGGCCTCTCTTCCCAATCACCAGCAGCCACTCCACGGAATGCCGGCCAACCCCGCGTACTGGCACTTATCGGGGACCGGCATCACAACGCCGACTACATTCGTGTCAGCCTTGACCCGGTATTCAAAGAGCTGAACATTCCCATCGATTACACGGTGGAATACGACAAGGTTTCAGCGGATCTGCTTAAGAACTACAAGATTTTTCTCATCTTGCGCGAGGGCCAGAATTGGCCTGGCGGCTACCTCGGTCCGGATGCGTGGTCGGATTATTCGAAGTACCTGGAGAATGCCGCTGATTTCCCCGACGGTAAGGCCGTCACGTGGATGTCTGAAGAACAGGGTGCGGCGATCAAGGAATTTGTCAACGCGGGCAACGGCTTGTACGCGTTGCATGATTCCAGCCACATCTCGCTCAGTTGCAAGAACTATCGTGAAGTAATGGGCGGATCTTTTATCGGTCATCCGCCTCTGCGCCCCTTTCGGGTCCGGCCGACGGAGAACAAACATCCGATCACGGAAGGCATCACCGCATTTATGGTGAACGACGAGCAGCACTATGTGGCGTATGACAAAGATCCGAAGTACGTGCTTCTGGAGGCAGAGAATATCGACGGCCTGCCTTTCCAGACTCTGGGCACCAGGTCGATCTCCGCCTGGGCCTACGACTTTGGCCGTGGACGCGTTGTGTTTACCGCTGTAGGCCACACCAACCATGCCATGTGGGCGCCGCAATACCTCGAAATCCAAAAACGATCGGTGCGGTGGCTGCTGAAACAGATTTAGCCAGGCGCTCGATTGATTTCAGTATCCGGAGGTGACCATCCAATGAATAACAGAAGTCCGTCGGCCTCGTACGATTGCGGTTTTGTGCACTGTGGCTCTCACCATCTCCGGAATTTCCGGCGCGCAGTCCCCGAAGGCACTCGGAATCGGCAGGCCACGACTGGCCTGTTTCCAACGGAGATTCCGCAGCAGACCACTACTCCACGCTCTCCCAGATCAACCGGCAGAACGTGCATACCCTGCGCGTGGCGTGGACGTTCGATACCGGAGAGACAGGCGGGATGGAGTCCAATCCAATCATTGTCAAAGGCGTCCTTTACACCTATACGCCAAGCCAAAAAGTGATTGCTCTCGATGCTGCTTCCGGCAAGCTGATATGGAAATTCGATTCCGGCATTCATAGCATGCAACCGGCGCGAGGAGTCACCTATTGGACCGATGGCAAAGAAAGCCGCATTTTCGCCACAGTGATCCAATTTTCTCTATGCTCTGGACGCGGCTACCGGCAAGGCGATACCGTCCTTCGGAGAAGAGGGCACGGGTCGATCTGCGCAAGGAGCTTCGCGGCGACTATCAGCAGCAGTCCATTACACCCACCAGCCCGGGAATTATTTACAAAGACCTCTACATCATTGGCGGGCGCAATCCGGAAGGGAAACCTTCGCCTCCTGGGGATATTCGCGCTTTCGATGTGCATACGGGAGCGATCCGCTGGACGTTTCACACCATTCCGCATCCCGGCGAATTCGGCTATGACACCTGGCCGAAGGATGCAGTGGAAGGACGCCGGCGCCGCCAACAACTGGGGCGGCATGGCGCTCGATGCCGCAGCGCGGCATCGTCTATGTTCCCGACCGGCTCCGCCGTATCGGACTATTACGGTGTATGACCGCGTTGGCGACGATCTGTTTGCCGATACCCTGTTGGCTCTCGATGCCTCCACCGGCAAGCGCATCTGGCATTTCCAGGGCGTTCACCACGACATCTGGGATCGCGATTTCCCCTCCCCTCCCGCGCTCTTCACCATCGAGCGCAACGGCATGAAGATCGATGCGATTGCGCAGACAACCAAGCAGGGATTCGTCTACTTCTTCAACAGGACGAATGGCGATCCGCTCTTTCCTATCAAGGAGTCGAGCTATCCTGCCAGCGACGTTCCCGGAGAGGTAGCCGCGGCCACCCAACCCCTTCCGCTTGCTGCCCGCGCCTTTCGCCCGGCAACAGCTCACCGAGGATCTCCTCACCGATCGCACGCCCGAAGCGCATGCGTGGGCCCTCGAGCAATTCAAGACCTATCGCAGCGGTGGCCAGTTCATCCCGATCGGCATCGATAAGCCGACCGCGATCTTGCCCGGCTTATGGGGCGGCGGCGAATGGGGCGGGCCGGCTGTCGATCCGGCAACGGGCGTACTCTATGTCAACTCGAATGAAATGGTGTGGACGGAGATGCTCGTACCGAATAAGCCGGCCGGCAGCCCGGGGGAAAGCATTTATCAGAACCAGTGCGGCGTTTGCCACAGCAGCGACCGCGGCGGCTCTCCGCCCAGCATTCCCTCTCTCGTCGGAATCGACAAGCGCCTCACCGATCAGCAGATTCAAGACACGATCCACCAGGGCGGGGCAAAATGCCCGCGTTCAACGAACCTGAGTGACGATCAGATGGCGGCACTGCTTCGCTTTTCAAGAACCCCGAAGGCCGAGGTGCGGCGCCTGGTAATGCGGCTGCACCATCGCCAGGCCGCTGCGCAATATCAATGCCGCTCCCTACCGATTGGACGGATTCCACAGATTCATCGATCCCGACGGCTATCCGGCCATCAAGCCGCCCTGGGGCACTTTGAACGCGATCGACATGAAGACGGGTAAGTATCTGTGGAAGATACCACTGGGGCAGTATCCCGAGCTGGTGGCCAAAGGAATGCCTGACACCGGCTCGGAGAATTTTGGCGGGCCGATTGTTACTGCCGGCGGTCTCGTCTTCATTGGCGCGACGATTTATGACAAGAAGCTGCGCGCCTTCGACAGCCGCACGGGAAAACTGCTCTGGGAGGGCGACCTGCCCTTACTCCGGCGTGGCGACGCCCTCAACCTACATGGTGAACGGCAAGCAATATGTCGTGATCGCCGCCGGCGGTGCGACCTCCATGGGCCCCTTGAGGACCGCCAAACAATCCGGAGGCGCATACGTAGCATTTGCCCTGCCCTAACCTGCACTTCCCATCAGAGAAAGCTGGCCAGGCGGACAAAGCAGTGGAGGGACCTGCTGTTCATCCTCCGCAGCATCGAATTTGGATGGAAGCGTTACCCTTTCCTTTGTCATCCCGACCGGAGCGTAGCGTAGTGGAGGGATCTGCGGTGCGCCTCCCGGACTTCCCAAATTCTGGCGTTCTCACGCAGACACTTTAGCCCCTGCCACGGTAAGATCCGCGCGCAATTCGAGGAAAAAACGCAGAGGCTGTCACCAGCGAGCAGGCCATGGCCAACTACCTCTTCGACCCGGACAAGGTTGCAACACATTTCCCAGTTCGATGGCTACTGCTTCTCGCGTGTAGAAACCGACCATCGTCAGCGGAGCGGAACCAGATACCGTCCTGCGGTTGATCTGCCACGAAGTCCGTACTCAAGCCTGATCCTGCCTCGAAGATTAGCCTGAAGACCGCTGCTCCCCAACCCTGTGAAGCCTTTAGTTCGCAATAATCCACAATGAGCTGCAATTTTGTGAACCATAGTGGAAATTATTTCTTGACACTTTCCGTTTTTGCCGCATACCATTTCGATCCAGCTGCACAACAGGTCATAAAAATTCACTTACGTGTAGCACGATTCGAGACTTGCCAGCTGGCTTCACGGACTCAGAACGAGTAAATAGCCTGCGCAGAGTACGGCCTACGGAGGACAACAAATGTTACGACCCAACAGTTCTTGGTCGACGGTCATTCGCCTGATATCCGCCATACATTCTTCCCCAACCACAAACGGTTCGCATGCGCGGATGAATGACTTGCCAGGCTGCCTGCGCCTTTTCCCAGAAGCCGGCATTTTTCTGATGGTGGTTCTTGCCTTCGCCAGCGGCAACGCACGGGCCCAGACGACGGGGGCTCTTCTCGGCGTAGTCTCCGATCCAAGAGGGGCTGTGATCCCTTCAGCAACCGTCCAGGTTACCAATACCGATACGGGCTATACCGCGAGTGTTGTGTCCTCTTCGGAAGGCTCCTACCTCTTTCCATTCCTGCCTATCGGCCACTACTCGATATCCGTTGCGGCCGCCGGATTCAAATCGTTCAGGCAGTCCGGAGTACTGGTTCCGGTCGCCCAGAACATTCTCGTGGATGTGAAGTTAGAAGTCGGGCAGTTGGCGCAAACGGTCACCGTCTCCGGCAATGCGGTAAACATCGATACAACCGACGCGACGATAGGAGAAACCATAGACAGAGCCCGTCTGGAAAGTCTCCCGTTGAATGGGAGAAATGCCCTGGGGCTCATGGAGACGCTTCCCGGCGTCACGGAAGCAAATGCCCCGACTACCGTCGAGTGGGCGCGCAATGGCCCGTCGTTCAGCATCTCGGGAAGTAGGACAAACGCCGGCAACTTGATGCTGGACGGCACCACGCTGACCGATGCCATTTCAGACACGAGTCAGAATCTGCCCACTGTCGATGCGCTGGAGGAATTCAGAGTTCTCACCGATAGCTTCACCGCCGAATATGGGAGGGCGGACGGCAGTGTCATTCTGGCTGTTACCAAATCCGGCAGCAACCAGTTCCACGGAAGTGCATGGGAATTCTTGCGCAACGACGCTTTCGACGCTGCGAATGCATTCACCCCCACCGGCACGAGGAAACCTCTCCTACGTCAAAATCAGTTTGGGGGCGACATAGGAGGACCGATTTTTCTACCAAAGTACAACGGCCGCGATCGATCCTTTTTCTTCTTTGCCTTTGAGAGGATCCAGGTTCACCAACAGGAGCTGACCGTCACTTACCCACCAGATGCTGCTGTACGATCGGGAGATATTTCCAGTTTGGCCGGAATCCCCGATCCCACTACGCACCAGCCGGAACCGATCATTGATCCGAACACCGGCCTTCCGTTTCCCAACAACCAGATCCCGAGCAGCGAACTCGACGCTTTTGCCCAAAATACGTTGAAGTTGTATGCGCCTGAGCCCAACTATCCCGATGGAAGCCTCCGGCTCGCCCAATCGACGCCGACCACAGGCAATCAGTACAGCGTCAAGTTAGACCAGACGCTTGGAAAGTCCGATAGGTTGTGGGGACGTTATTTCTGGAACAAGGACAACACTGCATCGCCACAGGCCTTCCCATTTTTCCAGAATCCCTTGGTGGGAAGATTTCTCAGCTATGCTCTGAATGAAACGCACACGTTCAGCGCCACGCTGATCAATGAGTTTCAAGTCTCTTACTCCCGCCCGCAAGGCAAATATGGACCGGAATTGGGAGGTGAGTCCGCAAAGCAACTCGGGGTAAATGCGAATCAACAGGCGCCGTTTCCTCAGGTTCCAAATGCCGCCGTGAACGGTAACTTCTCTTTCGGCACGGATTGGGACACGAATGAGCCTTCTTATTTCCGCCAATTCGACGACAAGGTTTCATGGATTAAGGGCAAACACTCCATTCGGGCCGGCTACATGATTATGTACGCCACCAATAGCGACCTTGCTCATCCTCCTGCCCCTAGTTTCACGTTCTCTGGTCAGTTTTCCAAAAACCCCGTGGTGGATTTTTTGGTTGGCCGTCCTGCAAGCATGAGCGTAGTGACGCAGATCGTCGATGATGGCACCTCCAAACAATACCAGCCGTTCTTTGCCGACAACTACAAGGTAACAAGCAGGCTCACGCTGGACCTTGGGCTGCGCTACGATCTGGATACTCCCTGGACAGAAAAGCGCGGTAACGCGGCAACTTACGTTGCAGGGGCGCATTCGCAAAAGTATCCAACTGCGCCTCCAGGACTCGTCGTTCCTGGCGACCCCGGAGTTCCACTTGGTTTATACAAAACCTTCAAAGGCGGCTGGGCGCCCAGGATCGGTCTCGCCTGGGATGTAACAGGCACGGGCCAAACTTCCCTGCGCGCAGGTTGGGGCGTCTATCACTCTGCTGTCAATGAGGAGGTCGAGGCAGCCCCGTCGGACAACGAGCCCTTCCTGGTAAATTTCAGTCTCGTTCCCCCCAGCACTGCCAATCCCTATGCCGGCAGTACAGACCCCCTGCCTTACAATCCGGCACACCCCAGCTTCGGGCCCTTCCCCGGGATGAGCCTCGGCTCTGTTAGCCCGAACTATAGATTTGCGGACGTTCAGCAATTCAACCTGAACATCCAGCATCGCTTCGGCAATGACTTCTTTATTGAGACTGCCTATGTCGGCGGCGTCTCACACCACTTATACGAAGTCCACGATATCAACTCTGCCGTATATGGACCTGGCGCAACGTTAGCCAATGCTCAATCCCGCCGCACGATCTTTCCCCAGTATTACGGCGCCATGTCGTATATCAACTCCGACGCCAACGCCAACTACAATTCTCTCCAAATCGACGCACATAAACGATTTGGGCATGGCTATGCCCTGCAGGCGACTTACACCTGGGGCAAATCGATCGACGAAAGATCCACCCCGTTGATTGGTGGGCAAGCCGCGCAAAACCCAAACAATTACCTCAAGGGCGAACGAGCACTGTCCGACTTCAATGCGGCCCAGATTTTTGGCGTCAACGGACTATGGGATCTCCCATCACCAACCGGCAACGGGCTCGAAAGGGGTGTCTTGGGAGGATGGAGGTTGTCCGGAATCGTTCGCTATAACACTGGCTTCCCGACGACGCCCATTTCCGGCGTGGATGCCGCTTTGATCGGGAACGACGTGAACTCACCCAACGAGCGCCCGAATTACAACGGAAATCCAAAGCTTTCGACCAGTCGCTCGCGTAGAGCATTAGAAGCGGCCTATTTCAACCCGGCAGCCTTTACCCTCCCGTCACCCGGGCAATTTGGCGATGTGCCGCGTAACTCCATTATTGGTCCGGGTTTTCTCCAGAATGACTTTGCCCTCGTGAAGACGTTCCCGTTTCTTGGCGACAAAGGAAAGTTTACGTTCAGGGCGGAGTACTTCAACCTGATCAATTGGACCAACCTGGAACTCGGTTGGCTCGGCCAGGGACAGAACAGCTCCCCAACGCCCTCTGCGAATATGACATTGACCTCGACCGCCTTTGGCAAAATTACGAACGCAGGAGATGCGCGAATCGGCCAATTCGCACTGAGGTACGACTTCTGAGCCTTCGTCGAATCTGCCGTTACGATCAACCTCAAACGTGGAGGGGAGAGCGTAGTTCCAGCTCTCCCCTTTACCTCGTTGTCCAAACCAGTTTCTGCAACGAGCTTGTTGCTTTGTATCAGGGCACAACTTTTAGTCGTGCCGTAAAGGCGCAGAAAGAGAGGGGCTTGAGAGTCTGCCTGAGAACTCCAGAATTTGGGAAGTCCGAAGGGCGCACCGCAGATCCCTCCGCTACGGTCGGGATGACAATTTATCTTGGAAACTATACTTAGCGTCCCAAACAAAATTGTCATCCCGACCGGAGCGTAGCGTAGTGGAGGGATCTGCGGTGCGCCCTTCGGACTTCCCAAATTCTGGAGTTAAGGTGCAGAGTTCTCACGCAGACTCTTTAGCCCCTGCGCTTTCTTCCTTCAACGCGATGCAACCCGAGAACCCTCATAGGAGAAAATCGTATATGCGAGAGAAACACTCCAAGCCTAAAATCGATCGGCGCACGCTTCTCGGGAGCATGGCAACCCTAGGGGCAGGACTAGCCGGCTCCATGATCGCGCCCCAGAAATTGCACGCGGTTTCAGCACCTGCCCCACACACGACTCCGGCAAATGGGACGGTCCCCTGCGGGAGCAGCAAAGTCGTTGCCTCCGACCATGCAACAGTGGTGGAGACAAATGCGGGGAAGATTCGCGGATACAAGCGCAACGGCGTTTACATCTTTAAAGGTGTCCCCTATGGCGCGTCGACCTCCGGACGCGGGCGCTTTATGCCGCCTGCCAAGCCGGAGCCCTGGACGGGGATTCGCAACGCGTTGGAATATGGCCGCGTCTGTCCTCAGCAAGACTCAGCACACTTTCACATGGATGGCAAAAACCTGGCGAGCGACGACGAATATAAGTTCTTGATTCATCGTGGCACGGCCATCGTGGTCCCGGGCGAAGACTGCTTGCGTGTCAATCTATGGACCCCGGAGATAAACGGCTCGGGTAAGCGCCCGGTCATGGTCTGGATGCACGGAGGCGGATTCGTCGACGGATGCAGTCAGGATCTCCTCTCCTTTGACGGCGAGAACCTGGCGCGCAATCATGATGTCGTTGTCGTGAATCACAATCATCGGTTGAACGTATATGGGTATCTCAATCTCGCAGCGGCTGGCGGAGAAGAATTCGCATCGTCCGCCAACGTCGGGATGCTGGACATCGTAGCCGTTCTTGAGTGGGTCCGCACGCACATCGCAACGTTCGGCGGCGATCCGAATAATATTACGATCTTCGGTCAATCGGGAGGCGGCTGTAAAGTCATCGCACTCATGGCTATGCCCTCCGCCAAGGGATTATTCCATCGCGCCATTATTGAAAGCGGACCGACTCTGAAAGCACTCTCCCCCGATCACTCCGAGCGGGTAGCTCGATTGTTATTGGATGAGCTTGGATTATCCGAATCGCAGGTGAGGGAACTGCAGAATATGCCGGCCGACCGGCTGTCGGGGGCAGCCGTGGAAGCTATGAAGAAAGTGGCTCACGATCCATCTTCCCTACGCTATGGCGATGGATGGGAAACCAGGCTAGGCTGGGGGCCCACCGTCGACGGCCGCACGCTTCCTACTCATCCGTTCGATCCCGGTGCGCCCGCACTCTCCGCGGACGTTCCTCTGATCACGGGCACGACTCTCAACGAGAGTGTCAACGGAATCGATCACCCCGGCGCCAATGCGATGACGATGGAGGAAATGAAGCAGAAGATCCAGGAGACCTATGGCAAAGACAGCGAGGCAATCATCGCCGCGTACCGGGAGGAATATCCCAAAGCAAATCCGTTTGGAATCTATGCAGCCATTTCAACCTCAACCTGGCGCATACCGGCATTTGCCCAGGCTGCCCGGAAAGCCGCTCTGGCTGCGGCGCCGGCCTACGCTTACATCTATGGTTGGAGGACCCCCGTATTGGATGATCGCCCGGGTACATTCCATGCTGCGGAGCTTCCGTTCGTCTTTGACAATGGCGAACTTCTCGATCACTACAGTGCCGGCGATCCGGCCGCATATGTTCTCAACAAGCAGATGAGCACAGCTTGGGCCAGTTTTGCACGCACAGGAAATCCCAATCACAGCGGCCTGCCGCATTGGCCGGCATATACTGCTGACACCCGCGCGACCATGATCTTCAACGCGCCCTGCGAGGTGCGTAACGATCCGGAAGGGAAGGGGCTGCGAATCATCACGCAATCCTGAACAGAGTGATCCGGACGGAATCGCAGGGCCCATAAGTGTCACAACTGGAGGAACGCATGATTGAGACGATTGAAAGAATGCTCAATGACGTGAAACAAGGCAAGCTGAGCCGCAGGCAGTTCGCACTGTCCCTCGCCACGTTGGCCTCTGGCGCCTTCGTAGCTCCTGGCTTCCTTACTGCGCAGGAAAAGCCAGAGGGCTTTCGTGCTGTCACTTTGAATCACGTCACCGTGCGTGTTCCCGACCTTCATCGCACTTCGCAGTTCTATCAGGAGTTCTTTGGGATGCCGCTCAAGCAGCAGTCGGCAAAGGTGCACATTCTGGGCGTGGGGTCGTCCTTCTTTGGCATCGAGCAAGGGGAAGGCAAGGCCGCCACCGTCGACCATTTTGATTTCGGGATCGCAGACTTCAACGCCGATAAAGTTCGCGCAAGATTGTCGGAGCTTCATCTCAATTTTGCCGACAAAACCTCCCAGGAATCCTTCAAATTCTATGATCCGGATGGCTTCCAGGTTCAGGTGAACGGACCCGGCTACGTCGGTCATGTGGGCTGACGTCCCTCGCTCGCGACTGAATTTCTAGAATTCTGTATGATCCATATCTGGTTGGGAAAACCATGAACCGCAGGGATCTCCTCAAGACGGGTATTGCCGCGTTGCCTCTCATCTCCGCCGCTACGGCGCAGGAGGTTACCGCAAAATCCAACGGGCTGCCGCCACTGTCCATCAAAGACGTCAAGGTCATCACCACCAACGGCGGCAGCCACTATCGCTGGATTTTTCTCAAGATCATCACCAGCGAGCCCGGCCTCTACGGGATCGGCTCGGCCAACAATAACTACGAGACCATGGCCGTGGTGGCGGCCCTGGAAGATCATTTGAAACCGTGGCTGATCGGTAAGGACCCCGACCGGATTGAAGACCTCTGGCAATCGGCCCAGATGCGCACCTATTGGCGCAACGGCCCGGTGAACAACAACGTTCTCTCCGCGATGGATATGGCCTTATGGGACATCAAGGGCAAGCGCGCCAATATGCCGGTTTATGAGTTGTTGGGGGGCAAAGCGCGCGACGGCGTCCCAGTCTACGACCATCAAGGCGGCAAGACGAAAGAAGAGTGTCTGGACGCGCTGCAGAAGTCTCTCGCCAACGGATATACCCATGTGCGGATTCAGCTCGGCGGTTACGGTGCGGGCGGCTTCACACCGCAAGGAGAGGGTGGCCGACCTGAGGGCGGCTACCAGGGCCCGGCATTCGACGAGGAGCAGTATGTCGACGCAATCCCCCCTCTGTTTGAGTTCCTGCGCGACAAAGCCGGATTCGGTCCCAAGCTGATTCACGACGTGCATTCGCACCTCAGCGGGATGAACGCAGTGGAGCTGGCGCGGCGCCTGCAGCCTTGTCAGATGTTCTACGTCGAAGACATCCTTCCGCCGGAGGAACTTGCTTACTACCGCAACATCCGGGAGATCTGCACCACTCCGCAGGCGGTCGGCGAAGTTTTTTCTCATCCCCTGGAAGTGGTGCCGTTGGTGAAGGATCGATTGATCGACTTCATTCGTTGCCGCGTGGCGGCGACCGGTGGTATCACTCCGATCAAGAAACTCACCACCCTTTGCGAAATCTTCGGCGTGCGCACGGCTTTTCAGGAAGGCGGCGAAAACGATCCTATCAATCAGATCGCCAGCTATCACGTCGACATTTCCAGCACAGCCTTCGGCATCCAGGAGGAGAACCATTTCCCGCCCATCGTGCACGAAATGTTTCCTGGCATCGGAGAAATCCGCCGCGGCTATCTTTACGGCAGCGGCAAACCCGGTCTCGGCGTCGACATTGATGAAGCTCTGGCTGCGAAGAACCCGCTTGGGACCATCATGAACGGCGGAGCCTACGGCACCGACCGCACCATTGATGGCGCGGTGGTGAAGCCGTAGTTTCAAATCTGCAAACGATCCAGGCCAAGAACGAGAAGGATCGCCCCAGTAACGAATCCTTTTCGTACAGGTCCTTGCATGCTCGTTCCTTGTAAAGAGAGACCAGTGGTCAACGCCATAATGATGTCGGCGAGATCGTTCGGATCAGAGGGTGGAATTCGAGCGAGCTTGGCAAACAGTTTGGTCACCAATCCAGCCATGGTGTCACGGTGAGTGCGGTGCAGTTTGGCATAGGTCTTGGCAAACGTCTTATCGCGGCAGGCCTGCAATTGGAACTCGGCAGAAAGTAAACCGAAGTTGAAATCAGAGCCACGCCCGGTTTCAGAGTTGCGGATCAGCGCCAGAAGCTCCGGCGCAGGGATGTCCTGCGCAAGAAGCTGAGCCAACGCTTCAATCTCGCGCCGCTTATGCGCGTCGAGAAGTTCCAGGAAGATAGCTTCTTTGCTCCCAAAATTCGAATAAAAAGCTCCCTTGGAGTAGCCCGCGCTTTCCGCAATCAGATCGACAGACGCGCCCTCATAGCCGCCCCTTGCAAACAATTCAGCTGCTGACTCCAGAAGCCTTGTCCGCGTTTCGAGGCGGCTCTCCTGCCGGGTCAATCTCTGTTTGATCACTTTAGGCACGTTTTCAGAATAACGCACAAAAACTATTTGCAACCTAAATACCAAGCGGTATATCTATACCATGTGGGATGTAAAAAACGGAGTACGCCGGGCCGGCGCAGTTCAGCAGCCATATACGGAGAGTTCGACGATGAAGATACTGTTATTGGGAGCCTCGGGTTTGGTGGGGAAGAATGTATTGGCGCAGGCTCTCGCGCATCCTGCAATTACAAGCGTGGTCGCGCCCACGCGCCTGCCGTTGGCCCCCCATCCAAAGCTTACAAATCCTGTGTCCGATCGCCTGGAGTCGCTACTGCCCGAAGGAGTAGCCCGGGGAGTTGACGCCGTTGTCTGTGCGCTGGGAACGACGATCAGCAAGGCTGGTTCTAAACAAGCATTTCGTGAGGTGGACTACGTTCTGCCTTTAGCGTTTGCGCGATCTGCTCACGAGCTGGGAGCGGACACTTTCGTCCTCGTCTCGGCGAGCGTTGCCTCTGTCAGCTCGCCATTTTTCTATCCAAGAATCAAAGGCGAAATCGAGCGAGACATCGAGCTCGTGGGATTCAAATCACTCACCATAGTTCGGCCCAGCCTTATCGGCGGCGAACGAGATGAGCCGCGCTTCAGGGAGGGCATCGCTCTGCGATTAATGAGCATATTTGCGCCGATTCTGCCAAAGAAGTTTCATGTCAATCCCGCTCCCACCATCGCTGCGGCGAGCTTGAGTGCTGTCACGACGGCCGAGCCGGGCATCCATTTTCGTTATGCCGAAAGCTTGGTCTGACGCGTTGGTTATTCTGCTGATGATGCGCCGCAGATCCCGCCGCTCCGGTCGGGATGACAATTCATCTTGGAAACGATGCTTAGCGTCCCCAAACAAAATTGTCATCCCGAGCGTACCCGGATTTCCTGCTTCACCGCTCTCACTGGCGACCACGTATGTGGTTCTCCCAAAAGAGAACCACATGCAGTTGACCGAAGCCGCAACTCTCCACAGGAAATCTGGGGAAGCCGAGGGATCTGCGGTGCGCCCCTCGGCCTTCCCAAATTCGGGAGTTCTCACGCAGACTCTGCAAGGCATAGCTCTCAGCACAGGTGTTAGCGAGAACGCCTAAGTTGCCACTATCCGTATCGGAACAACGGCTATCTGACGTCGAAAACTTCGATACGCAAACATCACCGGAAGGGCATTCGCCTTCTCGAATCCTTGTTGAGGTTCCCGCTTTCCATGACAAATGTCGACGCCGCCATGATCCCAGACACTCTCTACAGACTCGCTCCACCGCTGATCGCACTACAGTTCGTCGCGTTCGGCTGGCGCGTGAATCGTGAGATAAACCTGCGCGACGCCGACAGGGGATCGTGGATACCCATACCGGACGTCCTCAACATTCTGAGTTTGCTCGCCGCGGTCATTTGGCTGATCGTGGTTCCGATCACGACAGACGCGTATTTCTGGCTATCGCGAATAGTCCTGGGAGCCGGGTACGTGTTGATCGCGTTCCATCCGTTCACAATGGCCGCGCATTACCGTCTTTGGAGTAGAGAAAGCAAAAGCGGCCACGTCACGGATGGGAAAGATCATCCTTATGCAACGGGTGAGGAGCTCATTTCAGCATCGCTTTCTATCATCCTCGCGGCCTTATCCGCCTTTTATATCGGGACGCATTAACGGAATCGAGCGTTGCGCTGTTACGTGGGCTTGCAATGAAAGAAGCCACTGATGCGCAAACCGCAAGTAATATCGATCGTCGGCCGCAGTCCTTCCTTTGATGGCGAGCATCCCCTGGTAGCCCTCCCGCAGCAACGATGACGCCTCTCCGTACTTCTTCTGTCCCGCCAGGCTAGCACCCAGCAGACTCGCCGCGAGGAACCGGTTGAAGTCCTTCGGCTCCATCTTCTTCTCCGTCTCCAGCGCTTCGCGCGCCAGGGGCTCGGCCTCGGCATATTTCCGCTCGCTCACAAACACCGCCGCCAGCTCTTCTGCCGCAGCCGCAGTATCCGGATGCTGCGGCCCCAGCGCATGGCGCCGCCCGGTCAGAGACTGCATAGCGTAGCTCTCCGCCTCTGGATACTTCCCCTGCACCAGGTAGACAAATGCAAAATCATGGAGCGCCCTCAGCGTGTTGAAATCCTCAGCCCCCAACACGCGCTTTTGTATGGGGAGTACCTGAAGATAGGTCGCTTCCGCCTGCGCGTACTTGCCTTCATCCGCGTACGTGTTAGCCAGGCCAACCATGGCATACAGCGTATTTCGGTGTTCCGGCCCCAGCACCCGCTGCCGGGTAGTGACCACCTGCAAGCGCAGCGGCTCGGCCTCGGCGTATTTCCCCTCATCGGCGTACGCAGTCGCCAGTCCAGCCATCGCCGTCAAAGTAACAAAGTCATCGCGGCCCCGCACCCGCTGACTGGTCTCCAAAGCCTGCCGGAACAACTCCTCAGCCTCTGCGTATTTCCCCATCGCCACCTGGGCAAGGGCCAGGTTCACCAGGGACTTCAGAGTGGCAGTATTCTCCTCACCCAGCAGCCGGCGTTCTGTCTCATAATTTTGCCGGTAAAGTACCTCGGCCCGTGCCAGGTTTCCATGCTGGTACTCCAGGTTCGCGAGCGTATTCATCGTATTAAGCGTGTCAGGATGTTCAGCGCCCAGAATGCGCCGCTCGATCTGCAGAACCTGCTCCAGGATCGCCGCAGCCTGGGTGAACTTGCCATCGTCCACATAGATCTTGGCCAGGCTGTCCATCGCTTCGAGCGTGCTCGGATGCTCCGCGCCTAGCAACCGTCGCCTCGTCTCCACCGCTCGGCTGTAGAGCGATTCCGCCTCGGTGTATTTGGCCTCGCCGGCGAGTGCTTTTCCCAGCCCGACCATGTCCTGCACCAGCAGAGGATTTTCCGTACCCTGTACCCGTCGCCGCAGATCCAGCGTCTGCCGGTAAAGCCCCTCCGCCTGCTTAAAATTACCCTGGTCGCGATACACATCGGCCAGGCCGCTCATGGCTTCGAGCGTCAAAGGATGCTGTTCACCGAGGACCCTCCGGCTGCTCGTTAACGCCTCGGTGGAGATCTTGCCGGCATCCTCGTACTTGCTCTGCTCGCGCTCCACCCGTGCAAGCCTGATCATGGTGTCAATGGTCGCTGGATCATCCGCTCCCAGCACACTGCGATCCAGGTCCAGCGCGCGCTGCAGTTGCGCCCGCGCCTCGGGGTAGAGTCCAAGATCGTCATACGCCTGTCCGATGGTGCTGCGGATCGATGCTTCCACCTGCGGCTGCTGACCGAATTTTCCCGGGATGCGTGCTGCGGCCCGGTCCAGCGCAGTGCGCACCTTGAGATCAGAATCAGGTTTCATCCCCGGCACCGACTGGTTGAACGCGCTCGCCTGTGCCAGCACGTCATGCTGTAAGAAATCATTCACCGCCTGCGCCGCCGCCTCCGCGCGTCGTGCCCGCACCGCCTGCCAGATACTGGCAACCATACCGAGAGCCAGTGCCAGGAACACGGCAGCAACGCCGATCACCAGCGTTCGATGACGGCGAGCAAACTTCTGCAGTTGATAAGAAGCGCTGGCCGGCCGGGCGACAATGGGTTCATTGCGCAAGGAGCGCCGGATATCCGCAGCCAAGTCCGCCGCCGATGCATAGCGACGTGTTTTGTCCTTCTCCAGCGCCTTCTCGACGATGGTCTCAATGTCGCCGCGGAAGTTGCGATGGATGGAGCCAAGCGGCGTTCCCTCATCTTCGCGAATGGTGCGGATCGTCTCCTGCAGATGGCGGCCGATGGGGTAGGGCAACTGGCCGGCGAGCAGTTCATAAAGAATCAGACCGATGGCGTACACGTCGCTGCGCGTATCAATTTCCGCCGGCTCGCCCAGCACCTGCTCCGGGCTCATGTAGGCGAGCGTCCCGATAAGCTGCCCCAGATCCGTCTGCCGCGTAGCTTGGGCGTCGCTATCGGTAAGCCGCGCGATACCAAAGTCGAGAATGCGTGGCTGCCCTTCTTCATCCACCACGATGTTGGCCGGCTTCAAATCGCGATGGATCAGCCCCCGCCCATGAGCGTGTTGCACCGCATCGCAGATCCTGGCAATCAGCTCGAGTCTCTGACCGGTGCTCAGTTTGCGTTGGTCGCAATATTCCCGGACCGAAAGGCCGTGGACCAGTTCCATTGCAAAGTAGGGCTGGCGTCCGAAAGGGGTCTCAGCAGTCCCGGCCTCATAAATCTGCGCAATGCCTGGGTGTTGTAGCCGGCCGAGGGCTTGCGTTTCATTCTCGAACCGGCGCAGCATGACGCTGTCCGCGTAGCCGGCCCGGATCACCTTCAGAGCAACAATGCGCCGTGGATGATCCTGCTCTGCCTCGTAGACAGAGCCCATACCGCCTTCTCCAAGCAAGCGGATGATGCGGAACCGGCCAATGAAAGAGGGCTGCGCTGGTGCGCTGTCACCTTCAGCAATGGGAGGAAAGGCCGACGTGTGTTCCGTCGATTCTTCGGATGGACGCGTCGATGTCGTGTCCTCGCGCATTGTTAACCTCCCTCAGAGGATAGGAGGATCTTAGCGAACATTCGGCAAGCGTGACAGCTCAGTACGCCGAACCCTAACGAGTTTTCCTGAACACTCCCTGAGACTCGAAGTTCGAGCGTCTCTCCTTAGCTGGTAAGTCAGTTTGAGTTGGGCGGCTAGCTCAATTGGTTCGAGCGCCTGCCTTACAAGCAGGACGTCGGGGGTTCGAGTCCCTCACTGCCCACCAACCCACCCTGAGATAGTCCAGAAAATAAAGCGAGTCAGGTGCCCAGGCGAGTTTACGTCCAGCGTAATCCATTGGCTCGACGTCCATGATCGCTTTGTTGTACCCCCAACATCGAATGAGCCGCTGATGTTGACGGTGATGTAGGGATCACCCGGATCCCGCATCCAATTGGCACATGTTGGGGACTCTCAAGAGGAAAAGATCACCAGACATCGTGACTGATCCGGCGCTTTCGGCGAAGGAAGCAGGATTGCGTTATGTCTCCGATGCACAACCGGGAATCCGACGGAAGAAGTCTGGAAAAGGCTTCCGGTACTCGATGCCGAAGGCAAGCCGGTTCGGGACAGAGATACTCTGCAGCGGATCCGGTCGCTGGTCATTCCGCCGGCGTGGACGGACGTTTGGATCTGCGCAGATCCGCGTGGGCACCTGCAGGCGACTGGACGCGATGCGCGGGGCCGCAAGCAGAGTCGATACCATCCGCGATGGCGAGTGGTTCGCGACGAGACCAAGTATGAGCGGATGCTGTTGTTCGGGAGGGCCTGCGGGGGATTCGCGCGCGGCTGGAAGAGGATCTCGTTCTGCCCGGACTGCCGCGAAACAAAGTGTTGGCGACCATCGTCCGGCTCATGGAGCGGACACTGATCCGGGTGGGCAACGAAGAGTACGCGCGCGAGAACAAGTCGTACGGGCTTACAACCATGCGCGCGAAGCACGTACAGGTCAATGGGTCGACGGTCATGTTCCGTTTTCGGGGAAAGAGCGGCAAACTGCACACGGTGGGAATAGAGGATCGACGGCTTGCGCGGATTGTGCGGCAATGCCAGGATCTTCCGGGATATGAGCTATTCGAGTACCTGGATGAGTCGGGTGAAACGCGCAAAGTCGATTCAGCGGACGTGAATGACTATCTGCGTGCGGTCAGCGGAGAGGATTTCACAGCGAAGGATTTCCGGACATGGGCGGGAACGGTGCTGGCGTCCATGGCGTTGCGTGCGTTTGAAGAATCCACATCGGAGACAGAGGCGAAGAAGAATGTGGTTGAGGCGATCAAGGCCGTCGCGCAAAGGCTGGGGAACACGCCCGCGGTGTGCCGAAAGTGTTACGTGCACCCGGCAGTGCTGGAGTGCTATCTGGCGGGCAAGCTGGAGCGGCGGACCCAGCGAAAGGTTGAAGAAGAAGACACGGGTGCAGTACTGCGCGAGGCAATGGAGGAGGCTTTGCGAAAGGAAGAGCGGGCGGTGATGAATTTCCTGCACGAGCAATTGGAAACCAGGCGCAGCGGAAGTAAACGGCGCCAAACCCGAGCTACAGCAATGCCAAACCATCCTTTCTGAGAGAAGCCGGCCACCAGGATCTAGGTGGCGAAATGCTCACCTTGACATCGCGAACAACGATTGCTCGTGGCATACAACACAATTACTTTTTCTTTCCTCATACACAGCGGCACTATCGCACGTAGATCACCCAGGAGGTCTTCCCCATGGGACTCTTAACCCCCAACGATTTTCCCAGCCTACAGGCTCTCTACACAGCACAGCTTCGTAGACGGCAAGAAGGATCCCATCCTGACAGCGATCGCCGGATCCGGCAAGAACGTTGACCTCGTCGTCCTCCCGGTCCGTCCTCCATTACGAAGCGGGCCGCAATAGATTTGGAATAAGACTGTTCCTGGGCACATCCCTCACGAGGAGAGCGCCCAGATCTTCGTTTCACCACCTGGGCCAGCACACTCGCTGCCAAACGCTCCCGCCTGACTTCGTCACCGCATAGGAAATCACCTTCCCCAGAGTCAACCGCGAAAGTTCTCAGGCAACGGGCTCCATATGTTTGCCATCTGAAGGAGAAGAAACAGCGAACACCGGAGGAGCGATGACCACGAGGATGGAAGCAGCCAAGGATCGGAAACGAGTCGACGCACTCGGACAAGAAACCTTGGAGGAAGCGCAGGAACGGGCGGACGCTGCTGAGCGGGAACTATCTCGGCTCAAGCATGTTGCCCCCGCCGATCAACGCGAGCGAACGGAGAACTCGGTCTCGGAACCAGGTGGAATTCAGGAACTTCGTCAGGACGCTATGATGGCACACCTGCTGAACTCGTTGGAGGCGGGGAAAAGACATAGGTCACTACGGCCGTCTTGTGTTCGCGATGGTTGCGTCTCGATTCTTATCCGAGCAGGAAGTAATTGATTGGCTGGCAAAGGATCCGGAATTGCCCTTCAGAGAAGGCCTCAGCGATGCTGCATCAGGTGGAGGGACGGGATTACAATCCACCGCGGCGCGAGCGCATTCTCCAATGGCAAGCCGAGCAGGATTTTCCGATTATTCCTGATCCTGCCGATCCAGACTGCGGGAACGTCTATAAGAGCCTGAAATTTACCGACCGCGTATACGACCACATAGAGAACTATCAAATAGAGAAAGCAAAGGCGAACTCATAGTCCGCTAAGAAACCCGGAGCCACAGCGGTTTTCGCAGGCACTTCGGCGCTCATCGCGATCACCGGAGAAACCAAAGTAAGTCGCTTTCTGCGGCAGAATTCTCAACCCGAAGACGGCAGCGAGCCAATTCGCGGCGGCATCATGATGGGACTCGGCCCTGCGCTAACGTGCCCGTGCATTTGGATGTTCCCCAGATTGATGTCATCTGGACGGACATTCCTGATCCGCGCGCTCCCATGGGAGCCCACGGGTTGGAGAGATTGGAATCACAGGTGTCGGCGCTGCGGTCGCCAACGCCGTTTACAACGCCACGGGGAAACGAGTCCGAGATCTCCCAATCACCCTGGACAAACTCCTATAGGAGCGTTGAGCAACTCGCTTCGTGCCAACGGATGCTATACGTGAATCGGCCCGGGATTCTGCCAACCACAGTCGAGAATCGCTTGTCCCACGATCTTGCCGGCCTTCGCAGCATCTTCTGCTTCCACCGAACCGGCATTCAGCCGCACGACATCGTTTTGGCCGGGGGCAATGAAGAACGGTTCACCATCGGCGATACGAACGCCGGCAGCTGCGCTGCGCTCCTGAATATGTTTGGAATCGACGCCAGGGGGCAGCCGCACCCACACGTTGACACCATCAGAACCGGACCAGCAGCTACCCCCACGTGGCGCTACGATTTGATTCAAGGCGGCGCATGCGCTTTGCCGGCGGTCGCGGTAAGCATCGCGCGCTTTCTTCAAGGCCACGTTGATCTCGTCTGTTTGTAGTGTCTTTGCCAGAACTCGCTGCAGCAAACGCGAACTCCAGCCGTCGGCGAAGGTTTTGGCTTCTGACAGCGGTTCCCGTATCAAGGGGCGCGCGACCGCCGCTGCCATTCTCAGGTCCGGAGCGATTGATTTCGAAAACGAACGCACATGCAAAACCCGATTCTCTAACTCGGGAATAGAAAGCAAAGTGCCCGGCTTGGTGGCGGCAATACCTGCGACCTGGTCGTCTTCCACCACGATCGCGTCAGGATGCGCCTTCAGTACGTCAGACAGCTCCGATAGACGCTCTATCGACCACGAAGCGCCGGTTGGATTGTGGGCACGCGGCGTCAATATCACTAATCTTGCACCATCACGCAAGGCCGCATCGAGCGAAGCCGGCACTGCGCCAAAGCGGTCCACGGCGATGCCCACCAGCCGCCCACCGGCACGCTCTAAAGTGTCCATCAGGGTCGGATAACCAGGCTCCTCGACCGCGACCGTACAACGTGGATTTTTCCGATTTCACCCTTACGACTTCATAGATGAGAGCGAAAAACTGCTGTGCCGAACTACCGATAATCAGATCCTGCGCTCGCGCCGGAATGAGGTCGCCTTCCAATATCGGAACCAGGATGTCCGCCAAAGGCTGGATAGGTTCGGTACCGGCATACTGCAGATCGGCGGACGTGACTTCCTGCATGCAATCTGCCCAGGCCCGGCGGATAACTTCCAGCGGCAGCAGCTTCGCATCAGGCCGCCCCGTGCTACATTCCATCGCGCTTGGGGTACGTGGCGCGGAGTCGCGAGCTGGCACGCATTAAGGCATTCCGCCGCCAGGGGTTTCGCGTTCCCCTAAGCTTGGGTAGCGGCGGTGGGTTGGCGGGGCTGCCCGAATTTGACGAATTCCCGTTTACCTCCTGCCAATCGGAAACAACGAACGTGCCGCGGCCCACTTCGGCACGAACAAATCTGCGGCTCCCAAGCAGGTCGAACGCGGAGCTGATGGTCGTAGCGCTCACGCTCATAAGGCCCGAGAGTCGACGCACCGTGGGCAGGCGATCTCCGGCACTGATCTCGCCCGCCCGTATCGCGCGTTCAAAGAAGGCAGCCAACTGTTCATAGCGGGGCGGTCCAAACTCCTCAAACACAAACTGCCCCAGCTTCTCGATCGGCCTCAACATCTTCTGATTGTACCGGCATTGTTATCGTCATTAAAGTCTAAATTTGTTCTTGACACTCGAATATGCATGCGCGTAGTTTGCCATTGAATTGTTTTGTAGGCTAATTGTTGTGATGACAATGTAGAGGACAATTTCCTGGCATGACTGCGCCTTACTCCATTCTCGTCGTGGGAACTCTGGACACAAAGGGCAACGAGGTCCGGTTTCTGCGCGACCGCCTCGTCGCCGCGGGACTGGCCACGACAGTCGTTGACATCGGAGTTTTGGGACCTCCCGCTTTCCAGCCGGATGTACCCCGCGAGGAAATAGCGCGGGCTGCGGGCGAAAGTATCGCTGAGTTGGTCGCCGCCGAGGATCGTGGGCGCGCGACTGCTGCCATGCATAGAGGATTGGCGGCATGGGTTCGTGAACGCCGCGAGAGAGGGCTTCGCGAGGGAATGATGGCCATCGGAGGCTCGGCGGGAACGGCGATTGCCACCGCAGGAATGCGCGAGCTTCCGATCGGTGCTCCGAAATTGATGGTTTCCACCATGGCGTCGGGCGACGTGCGTCCCTACGTCGGGACGTCTGATCATTTGCATGATGTATTCGGTGGCCGATTTCACCGGCCTGAATAGTCTCACGTCCACCATTCTCGCGAATGCGGCCGATGCGATGGCAGGGATGTGCGGACGTCGACCGTCTTTGCCGGAAGTGTCCACGCGAACGCTGTTGGCAGCGACCATGTTTGGAAACACGACCCCTTGCGTGAACCGCGTCAAGGAACTGCTGGAAGCTCGCGGCTACGAGCTTCTCGTCTTTCACGCCACCGGAACCGGAGGACAGGCGATGGAACGTCTGGTCGTCGAGGGTTTCGTGAAAGGCGTTTTGGATATCACGACAACGGAACTTGCGGATGAGCTCGTAGGAGGAGTTCTGACCGCCGGGCCAGACCGGCTGGAGGCGGCGGGAAGAAAGGGCGTGCCCCAGATCGTTTCCGTCGGATGCCTCGATATGGTCAATTTCGGCGCACCCGAAACCGTACCGCCCAAATTTGCCGGCCGGCTCTTCTATCAGCACAACCCCGCGGTTACGCTCATGCGCACCACACCACAGGAGAACCGGGAACTCGGCGAGATGTTGGCCCGGAAGTTAAATCAGGCGAAGGGTCCTGTTGTTTTACTACTGCCGCTTCAGGGCGTCTCCGGCATCGATCGTGTTGGCAAGGCGTTCTATGACCCGGTTGCCGACAAGAGCTTGTTCGATGCTCTCCGCGCCAATGTCGGACCAAACGTAAAGCTGTTGGAACTGGATCGGCACATCAACGACCCGGAGTTTGCTGAAGCCATCGCGGACGAATTTTTGAAATGCGCCGAAGCGTCCGCAACACCAGGGAGCGGGGCATGAGTTACTTCGGCGGGTATCTCCTCAAAGAGGACTTAGCGTAATGGGAAATAGAAGAACCGAGTTGACTCGAAAAGACTACCTCGAACGGCTGCATGCGGCCGTAGCGGCCGGGACATCGATCATCGGGGCGGGTGCGGGCACCGGAATTTCAGCCAAGTGCGCCGAGGCAGGAGGCGCGGACCTCATCATCATTTACAACTCCGGTCGCTACCGCATGGCAGGACACGGGTCGCTGGCGGGTCTTCTCGCTTACGGCGATGCCAACGCCATCGTCGTGAGCATGGCGCGCGAAGTTCTACCCGTCGTGAAGAACACTCCTGTGCTGGCCGGCGTAAACGGAACCGACCCCTTCCGGAATATGCCGAGGTTTCTCAAAAAGCTGAAGCAGATGGGATTCGCGGGAGTGCAAAACTTCCCGACCGTCGGCCTGATTGATGGAAACTTCCGCCAGAATCTCGAGGAGACCGGAATGGGATTCGAGCTTGAAGTGGAGATGATTGCTGCCGCTCACGAACTGGATCTGCTGACTAGCCCTTATGTCTTCGACGAAGAGCAGGCGCGCAACATGGTCAAGGCGGGCGCGGATATCGTCGTCGCACACATGGGATTGACGACGAAGGGCACAATTGGAGCCCATACGGCGATGAGTCTCGACGCCGCTGTCTCTCGAGTTCAATCGATTTGTGATGCCGCCAAATCGGTCCGTTCGGATGTGATCGTGCTCTGCCACGGCGGCCCCATCGCAGAACCGGACGACGTAAGGTTCGTGCTCGATCAAACGCGAGCTGTTGCCGGTTTCTTCGGCGCATCCAGCGTAGAACGGCTCCCCACCGAGCAGGCAATCACGGCTCAAGTTCGCGAGTTTAAGGCGACCGTTCGGAGGAGCATAACTGAGATCGGCGCCCGAACTTAGCGCAAACAAGTTTATCTAACCGGCGAGGTTATCCTATGAAGCTTCTCTACCGAGTAACATTTCTTACCGCGATTGCGGCTGATCCTATTGCTGTGTTCGACCTCCACGCCATTGTTTGCCCAAGCATCACAGGGGCGGTGGCTCAGATCACAGGGTCGGTTTTCGATTCCGCAGGGGGCGTCGTTCCAGGAGCCCAGGTGACTGCCACCCAGACAGAGCACCGGCTTTACGCGGACTGCAGTCGCTGGGGCGGACGGAACATACGTCCTTCCTGATTTGACCATTGGACCCTATAAACTCCAGGTTGTCGTCCGGGGTTCAAAACGTACTCCCAGACGGGGATTGTCCTCCAGGTAAGTGACAGCGTTACGGTCAACATCGAGCTCGAAATCGGTTCGACAGTCTCAGAGCATCACTGTCACTGCAGATGCCTCGATGGTAAATACGGAGTCGTCATCCGTTTCAACGGTCATCGAAAATAGCCGCGTAGTGGATCTCCCACTGAATGGAAGGAACCTGACGCAATTGGTTCTGCTCTCTGGCGCGGCCGTGTCAGACCAATTACGGCGATTACCTCAGCAGCAAGAACTATCCGACCTCCTAACCATCCAGGTGGCAGGGGGTGAAGCCTCTGGAACTGGCTATGTTGTGGACGGCGGCGGCGCCTATAACGATCTCTACGGGGGCTCGAATCTGCCCTTGCCTTTCCCGGATGCGATGCAAGAATTCAGCGTTCAAACCAGTATGATTCCTGCGCAGTACGGTGGATTCCCCGGCGGGCGTCGTCAATATCGTCACCATGTCGGGAACCAACAGGTTCCATGGAGATCTTTTCGAATTTATACGCAATGGCGATGTGGATGCCATTAACTACTTTGCAAACGCGCAGGATACGCTGAGGCGCAACCAATTTGGCGGCATGTTAGGCGGACCGATAGTGAAGAGCAAGCTTTTCTTTTTTGGCGGATATCAGGGGACGATCTCTCGCACCGCTCCACCTACCAGCACTTTCTTTGTCCCTACGGCAGCCGCCCTCAATGGGGATTTCAGTACGCTCGAATCATCCGCGTGCACCAGCAAACCTCTCACCCTAACAAACCCCGCGGGTGGGATGTTTACAGGAAATCAAATTAATCCTGCTACTTACTTCAATACCCAGGCGGTAAATTACGTAAACAGAAATATATCCCTTCTACCAGCTAATCCATGCGGAAAAATCCTGATCGGAATTCCGAACCCGAGTAATGAAAATCAGTACATTGGAAGGGTTGACTGGACTACCAACACACGAAATAGCGTATTTGGCCGATACTTCAATACGCATTACAGCAATCCACCTGTTACTTCAACGAACAATCTCCTTCAGACCACCCGAGCGGGAATTGACATGATGGTTCAGGCGGTTACCATGGGCGACACCTTCTCGCTTACCCCAAAAATGATTAACAGTCTGCACTTGACCTGGACCCGGTTGCCGCTGACTCGGGGAGCAGCCGCAAACCTGCCTTCGGCCACCACCCTGGGACTTAATATTGCCCCTGCTCCGCCGGGGAATACTCCGTCCACCGGTATCACCGGAGGATTTACGACGAGTTGCGGCACTTGTGCCAACGCCTACGTCAATAGAAACCAGGCCGAAGTGAGGGATGACATAAGCTGGATCCATGGCCGCCATCAGATTGCATATGGAGGGCTTTATGAACGCGCGCAGCTGAATGAAGACTTCGCGACCCTTTCTACCGGGAGTTATAGCTTCAACGGGTCGTTCACGGGCCTTGGACTTGCCGATTTTCTCCTCGGGCACACCTTTCATTTACCCAGGGTTCGCCGCAAGTTTGGCATGCCAGGGAGAACATGTTCGGACTGTACGTACAGGAAAACTTCCAGCCTTGACAAACGGCTCACACTCATGGGTGGCGTCCGCTGGTCCCCTTACTTTGTCCCGTATGACATCTACAGTCGTAGTTCGTATCTTTGACCAGGCAGATTATACTGCCGGGCTGCACAGCGCAAAGTTCGACAATGCACCGCCAGGCGTCTTCTTCCCCGGGGACACGATTCCGGGGCACGGAGCCGTACCCGTCGGCTGGGATGCATAGCCGTCCATGGAACTTCGCGCCTCGGGTCGGTATCGCCTGGGATCCTACGGGTTCGGGACTTTGGAGTGTGCGAAGCATCCTACGGCCTGTTCTTCGCGGATCCGGAAATGGCAAATTTTGAAGACCTTTCATACATCGCCCCCTATGGAAACCAAGTCTCACTCATCAGCCCCGCGGGAGGCTCGTCGAATCCCTATGCGGCCGTTGCCGGTGGCGATCCATTTCCTCGGCCTTTTCCGCCGCCGAGCAATGTGTCCTTCGTTCCCGCCGGTGAGTTCTATGCTATGCCTTTGCATATGCACCCGCCGAATACGCAGCAGTGGAACCTTTCGATCCAGCGGCAGGTGGGAGCGGATTTGCTTCTCACTGCGTATTATGTCGGGAACAAATCCACTCACCGCTGGATAGGGATTTCCGTTGGATCCTGCCGTGTATATACCCGGCACGTGGACTGGCGCGGGAAGCTGCGGCTCTCTGACGGTAGCGCCTGGCGCGAACGGCACCGCCTGTTCCAGCACCGGGAATACGGCAGCAAGGCGCGTCCTGAGCCTCATAAACCCGGCGGCAGGGGCTGGCATTGGCAGCATCCCTTTCAATGACGACGCGGGCAACGCTGAGTACAATGGCCTTTTTCTTTCGGCCAACCGCCGTTTCAACCGGCATTTCAGTGTCCTGGCGAACTACACATGGTCACACTGCTTGAGCGAGGGAGAGCAAGATGCGGAAGGAGGCGGGGGAAGCATCCAGAATCCGAATGACATACCCGCGAGTCATGCGAATTGCAACAGCGACGTTCGGCAAATATTCAATGTGTCGTACGTCGCTAGGAGCCCGCATTTCCAGAACTCGATGATGAACATTTTCTTCAGCAACTGGGAGGAAGCGGGACTCATTGGGGCCCAGACTGGAGCCTGGTTAACGCCGTGGACGGCCAGGACATTTCGCTGACTAACAATGGGAACGACCATCCCAATGTCGTCGGGAACCACCGTTCTAAGTACTAAGACGACTCATGAATGGTTTAACACCGCCGCCTATGCTAAACAAGCCACCGGGCACCTATGGAAATGCGGGAAGTTACTCGATCCTGGGGCCAGGAAGCTTTACTTTCGACGCCGAGCTTTCCCGCACGTTCAAGATACTGCGAGAGAGTCAAAACCTTGCAGCTGCGGTTCGAGGCATTTAACGCTTTAAACCACCCAGTATTTAATAATCCGACGACAACTTTTACGTCGAGTAAATTCGGGCAGATACTCACGGCGAACAACCCACGCATTCTACAGGCTGCGATCAAATACGTCTTTTGATCGCGGTTTCGCGGTTGTACTAGCCGATGCTGGTGTTCGCGAATCGGATGCACAGTGTTAATGGCTCATCAGATACCCGGAAGAACTCCGGCTCAGAGGTCGGGTGATGAGAGTTATCGAATTGACGGTTAGTGCTGTTTCAGCAGGTGCCTGCAATGCGGTTGCATTTTGGCGGCGGTCGCTTTCTTTACCGCTGCTGCCCGGCGTCGCGGCCCCATCCGGGCCTACCATCGTTCTGATCGGCGGAGACAAACAGGGTTATCCCCGGACCGAGCACGACTATCCTGACGGGATCCTCGCGATCGAGCGGTTGATCAAGGGCTCACCCCAACTCCAGGCCCTCAATCCGGTCATCAAGTCATTTCCGGCGGGTTTTCCGTCCGACCTGTCCCAGATCGCCGACGCCGATGTCGTCCTCCTGTATTTCGGGATGGACTACGCGGCACGATGACCAATCGTTGGACAACGCCCGCGCCGCGCCGCCATGGAGCAGTTGATGGCCAAGGGCGCAGGGCTCATCGCCCTGCACCAGGCGTCCACAGTTCCCTGATCAGACCAGCCCCGTTCCGTTGGCCGATTGGCTCGGCGCGCGTCCGCTTCGGTATGGCTGACCGCACGACCGAGATCGCTCCGGTACGGATTTCAGGAGCGGGCAAATCCCGTCGCCAATGGGCTGAAAGCCTTTGATTATCTCGACGAATTCTACCCGACCATGACCTTCTCCACGACCACCAAAGTCACGCCGATCCTTACCGCGAAGGTCCATATCCAAACCCGAAACAACAAGCCGGTCTTCGAGGAGCCTGCCGCGGACCATGTCATTGCGTGGGCCGCCGAGCGGCCAAATGGCGGACGGTCGTTCGGCTTCACCGGCGGCCACTATCTGTTGACTTTCGATCAGCCCCAGATACGCACCATGCTCCTGAACGCGATCCTCTGGACGGCCAAGCGCGACGTGCCGCCCGGGGGGGCGACGACGAACGCCCCCACCATGCGCCACTACGGCGGGGGCCGGCGCCGCGGCCTCGGCCGCACACCAGCGTGTGGTTCTGCCGCGGGCGGAGGCACTGGTCGAGCCGCAGCCCTGGGGCAAGCTCGAATGGTTCGCCTCGCGGGCGCTTGGGAACTCCACCTCGATGACCGTGGGCATGGCCACCATCAGCGCCGGAAAGGAAAACCCGCTCCACCGCCACCCCAATTGCGATGAGATTCTGCACGTCCTCCAGGGGCACATCATGAACCGCGTGGGCGACAAGGAATACGAGATGCAGGCGGGCGACACCGTGACGATCCCGGAAGGGACGCCGCACAACGCCCGCAACATCGGCACGGAGGACGCGGTGCTGTCGATCTCGTACTCGTCGCCCGACCGCATCGCGATCGGAGAAAAATGACGATGCGCGCAGCGTACGGCCTTGTCCTGTCCCTCTTGTGCATGTCGGCGGCCGGGGTGGCGATGGGTCGGCCGTAGCGCGACGGGCTGACGTGCTGACCGCGCACGCCGACCGCCAACGCACCGGCTGGTTCTCCCACGAGCGTAAGCTCACGCCGGCCACGCTCGCCGGGGGGCGGTTCGGCAAGCTCTGGGAGTCGCCTGAACTCGACGGATTCGAAAAATATCCGGCGCGCCTCTACGCCTCGCCCCTCTATGTGGACGGGCTGAAGATTCAGACCGGGGAGCACAACGGGCAAGACCTTCCGCGTCGTCATCGCTGCGACCAGCACCGGCTATGTATACGCGATCAACGCGGCCCAGGCGAACGGGGTCGCTCCCGGCGCCATCCTTTGGAAGACTCAATTGGATGCTCCCTGCATCCTGCCGTTGGGACGCCAGCGCCATGGGCATCGTCGGCACGCCTGTGATCGACAAGGCCCGCAAACATCTCTATGTCGCGAGTTGCGGCGCGGCCGACCAGCTTCCGCATGTATGGGCTCGATCTGTCCACGGGCGCGGTGCTTGACGGCTGGCCGGTGGCGATCGATGAAAAAACACTCGACCAACCGTCGATCAATCGCAATCCTCGCTCATGGCGACACCCCCGCAGCGCCCTGGCGGCCGGGACGGTTCTCGATCCAGCGCGGCGCGCTCAACCTCAGCCCCGACGATCGCTATCTTTTCGCCACCATCGGCCAGGGCCGTGGCTGGGTGTTGGCGGTCGATACGCAGACGCAAAGCCGTCGCGTCGGCCTTCAGCACCACGCCGTTGGCCGAGGACTCCATCGGCGGAGTCTGGGGTTCAACCGGCGTGTCGATCGACGCTCGCGGCAACATCTACGCCGTCACCGGGGCAAGCGGCAGTCAGAAGCACGCGCCACCCTTGCACAACTGGGCGCAGTCGGTGCTTAAATTCGATCCCATCTCGGCGTCCGGTTTGACGTTGCGAGGCGTCTACACACCCTTCAACTACTGTCGCACCGAGGCGGGGGATATCGATGTCGGCAGCAGCGGTGCGGCGATCCTGCCGGATGTTGACGACAAGTCCGGTCTCCGAAGATCCGCTGCTCGCCGTGGGAGGCAAGCAGGGCAACGCCTATCTCCTTGGCCAATCCAGTTTCACGGCCCCCGGCGATGAGCGCCGGCCCTGCAGTGAGGACTCCGAGCACCGACCAATCCCTGCTCCCGCCGGACCCACAACCGCAATTTGGCAAGCGCGGTCCGCTCAACATTTTCGGTCCGTACTCCGACACCGAAGGCATGCTCGACCGGGCAAAGAACCGGGCGACCCCGGCCTACTTCCGGAATGCCGCCGGCGACGAGTACCTGTTCTACTCGGGCAACAACAAGGATCCGGCAGGACACCCGGATCAGCGTCGCGCCCAGCCTGGTGCGGCTGCGGTTGCTGCGCGCGGCGGGCACCAATCCGTACCTTCGGGTAGACGGGCGAGCGATGGACTTCGTGCTGCAGAATCCCGGGCCGCCGGTGGTCAGCAGCAACGGCGGCAAAGACGCCATCGTGTGGGTGTTGGACGAGAACGCACCGCGCAGCGCGATCCTGACCGGACCCAAGGCCCCGCAGCCTGTCCTCTACGCCATCGATCCAAAGACATTAAAGGTTCTTTGGAAAACTGATCCTGGCCTTCTGCAAGCGAGCGGGAAATACAACTCGCCAACTATCGCGGATGGACATGTATATGTTGGAACCGACCGAATCGTAGCTTTCGGAACCGGGTCCGTTCAATCAAAGGTAAGCAGGGAAGCAACAGCTCCAAACAACAGTCAATCTTCCATGGCGGGATCTGCTACCGTACCGGTAGCTCGCGGGGAACCAGAGCGATGGGCTGTCGGAGGTTAAAGGGAAGGCGGCTTTTGAACGCGCTTGTGTGGGATGTCACCAAATCGAAGTGGCTACCAACTCGCGCTACACGGAGACCGGCTGGCGCCAGATGGTGAACACGATGGTACAGCGCGGCGCGGAACTATCGGGGCCAGAGATTGTGGACGTGACCGCCTATCTCTCGAAGAACTTCGGCAAGTTGAACGTAAACACAGCGACTGCTGCGCAGCTCGAGGAAACACTAGGTCTGACAGAAAAAGAAGCCCAGGCGGTCGTTTCTTACCGGCAACAGAATGGCGACATCAAGAGTCTGGACCAGCTCAAGAGCGTGCCCGGCGTGAGCCCGGACAAAATACAGGCAAAGGCGGAAGCGATCGCATTTCGCGACTGAGGAAAACGATTGGAATGAAGAAACTTGCCGCTATTGTTCTCGCCTCGGTTGCATGGACCATTCCTACCCTGGCGCAGGATTCACAGTATAAGCCGGTCAACCAGCAGATTCCTCCGCCGGGCTGCCTCACGCTGAAGGGTGCGTGGGAGGGAGGCTACACGCCCTGCACGGATGCGACGCATCAACGGTGGCTCGCCGATGTTACGCATTGGCGGGCGGAACGCCGGATTCGCATCGGCTATGACGATGCGCGATACAACCTGCCGGCGCTCAAGTGGGCGCAGTCCGGAATTCATTCAGCCGCAAATGATGGTGCAGGATCGATATTTCTACGATCCCGTGGCTCACAAATACACCGTCGATCGCTATCTCGACGATTTGGAGAAGCGGTATGGAGGTATCGACGCGGTGCTGATCTGGCCGACTTATCCGAACATGGGAATCGACGACCGCAATCAGCATGACATGATCCGGTCGATGCCCGGCGGCGTCGGCCGGAGTTCGCCAGATGGTGGAGGACTTCCACAAACGGGGAGTGCGCGTGCTTTTTCCCATGATGATGTGGGACCAGGGCACTCGTGATCCAGGGAAGCCCTGGCCCGATGCGATCGCCGAGATCATGAAGGAAGTCGACGCCGACGGCGTCAACGGGGATACGCAGGATGGCGTGCCGTTGGCATTCTCCCTCGCCGCCGATCGCGGTCGGGCATCCATTGGCCTTCGAACCGGAGGGCGGCCCCGCCGACGAGGCGCTCGCCTGGAATGTGCTGACGTGGGGACAATACAAATTTCAATTTGTGCCTACCGTCGATCGCTATCGCTGGCTCGAGCCAAAGCACCAGGTCAACATTCAGGGCCGATGGAATCGCGACAAGACCGATGATTTGCAATTCGCTTTCTTCAATGGAGAAGGCTGGGAGAGCTGGGAAAACGTCTGGGGTATCTGGAATGGCGTGACCCCTCGAGACGGAGAGGCGACGCGGCGGATGGCGACCATCGAGCGCGCAGTGGCCCCATTCTTCGCCAGCACCGGCTGGGAGCCGTTTTATCCCATGCACTGTACGGTGTATTTGCCAGCCGATGGCCGCTCGGAGATCGCACGGTGTGGACCATCGTGAATCGCAACGAATACGACGTGAACGGGGCGGCAAATGTCTGTTCCGGCTGAAGACGGAGTGCGCTATTTCGATCTTTATCACGGTGTGGAGTTGACAGCCGGAGCATGAGGGAACGAGGCCGTGCTGTCGTTTCCCATCGAAGCGCACGGATTTGGCGCAGTGATGGCCGTCCACGGGTGCGCCCGATGCCAAGATCAACGAACTGATGTCCCGAATGAAAACGATGACCGCGACGCCACTCTCTTCGTATTCGCATGAGTGGAAGCCGCTGACGCAGCAACTAGTGGAGATTGAGAAGACGAAGGTTGCGGCGGCAGCGCCGGAGGGCATGGTGAAGATCCCGGCAGGGGATTACGTCTTCAAAGTGCAGGGAATCGAAATTGAAGGATCGAACGATGTCGGCGTGGATGTGCAATACTCCTGGGAGGACACGCCGCGGCGATTTCACGAGCATCCGATGCACATCGATACGTTTTACATCGACAAGTTCCCGGTCACGAATGCCGCCTTCAAGAAGTTTCTCGACGCCACGCATTACCATCCGCAGGATGACTTGAATTTTCTTCACGACTGGAAGAATGGTTCGTATCCTGACGGATGGGGCAACAAGCCGGTGACCTGGGTATCGCTTGAGGATGCGCGCGCCTATGCGAATGGGCGGGCAAACGACTGCCGCACGAGTGGGAGTGGCAGTATGCGGCGCAGGGTGGGGATGAGAACAGGGTTTATCCCTGGGGAAATGACTGGAACCCGGCGAATGTTCCCGCTCCCGATAAAGGACGATCGTTGACGCCGCCCGATGATGTGGATGCTCATCCCGCAGGTGCGAGTCCGTTCGGCGTGATGGATATGGTGGGGAACGTCTGGCAATGGACCGACGAATATGTCGACGATCATACGAGGGGCGGCATTCTTCGTGGTGGAAACTACTACCAGCCACAAGGGTCCATCTGGTACTTTCCTGAGGCATACCGAAATGACCAGCACGGGAAACTGCTCCTAATGGCGCCGAGCTATGACCGGTCGGGGACTCTTGGCTTCCGCTGTGCCCACGACGTCGAATAGTCAAGCTGGCGGAGAACCAGACCCTCTCCTCTCATCATTGATGTATTTGATGAGCAGCACGTCATTTCCTTTTTCTCCGTAAAACAACTCATCCACCAGGTTCTTGGCCAGCAAAATTCCATATCCGCCCGGACGAATCCCCTGCGCCTCGCGGTGCTTTTGATGGCGCAGAGGATCATCTTGCGGATTGTTCGCCGCGGTATCGAGATTTTCCTTGAAAGAAAATCCTTCGCCCGGATCTTTAATTCGGATGAGCACGACGCGGCGCGCGCGGAGGTAGGCAATCTCGATACGCCGTTTCGGATCAAACTTCCCGCCATGCTCCATCGCGTTGAGCAGCATTTCTCTGCTCGCGACCGCCACCTTATCCTCGTCCTCTTCGGGCAAATCGAGAAACTCGTGAACGAACTGTTGCAGGCGATGGGCTGTAGATACGTCACAGCGCACCGAAAGACGTATCCACGCATCCGTCCCGGACAGCATTTCAATTGCCGTTTCCCAGGCAGGGCTGTCCATCGCCAGTTGCAGCACGTCCTCCAGAGCCTCTTTCGAAAGCGGCTTCGTAAAATAACTGAAAGCTCCCACGCGGATCGCGGCAATTACGTCCGCAGGCGTACTCCTGTCCGTCACCAGGATCAAACGAGTATGGGGCGTGACCAGCCGTACCTTTCGAACCATTTCAGCATCTTCCCGGCCTGAACTGCCTTGGTCGGTAATAACAAGGTCGAAAGCGGACTTCTCGACCAGCGCGAGCGCCTCCTCGTTATCACGCGCGTACTGGAGCTCCCACGACGATAGAACGGTCGACACCGCACTCGTCACCGGCAATCCCGAACACCCAACCACAAGCACCGTCTTCTGTGACTGCTGATTATCGTCGGCCATAAGAGTCGTACGGACCATGATAGCCCGTCCTGCGTTTCCCCTCAGCCAACCTCACGCATGCGTGGAAGCTCATCCTTGACGGTATTCCAGATTATTTGGTCGTCAATCCGATGATAAGCGTGTCGCAGGAGGTTCCCCATCCCGCGGAAGCCTTCCCAATCCGGCCCGGGAGCGATCCGTTCGGCATCCTCACCAAGACGAACCGCTGCCTCAGTCATATTCTGCATTTGGCGTTCAACTGCTGATTTGGTTTTCAGATCGGTCTGGTAAGACTCAAAGGTCATGTCATGAAGAAACAACTCGATAAGATCGATCGCTTCGAGAATATCGCGCAGATGTCTGGAGTTATCCCTAAAAGGCAATCACGGCCTCACGGAGCGCCTTAGACTTAACCGGTTCGCGCATCCACTCGGTCGAAGACAAATCGACACGGGCGCCAAGCATAGCGCTGAGGCGGCTTTGCAGGCTTCCCACTTTAACCAATGTCATTCGCTTTGACGTGTCAAAATCAGCCAGCAGATCCACATCGGAAACCGTAGTCGCTTCATTCCTTGCCACGGATCCGAACACACGTAGTGAAGAATTCCGGCAGCCTTCAGCTCCGGCTCGTGGTGGCGCAACTTTTCGATGACCATACGCTGATCCATCCCATTATTCTGCGATAACAGCCTGCGTTTCTCAAGAAGATCGGGGAAACACAGGGACCAGAACCGAAACCGACCCCAGTCGAAGAGGCACTTGACGCTGAAAGGACAGACGACCGATCCCTCAGACGTAACCGCCCCTCGAACTCCAGAAAGCTATTGACTTAAACATCGCCATTCGGTTATATATCTATATGGAGATTAACGAGCAGCACTCCCTTGATCTGATCTTCGGCGCACTCGCGGACCCCACGCGGCGCGCGATCCTCGCTCGCCTGGCATCGGGAGACGCAGACGTGTCCGAGCTTATGAAGCCGTTCCATCTGAGCCAGCCGGCGATTTCCAAGCACCTCAATGTTCTTGAGCATGCGGGCCTGGTTACGCGCGGCCGCGATGCGCAACGGAGACCACGCAAGCTGGTCGCAATCGCTCTTAAGGACGTTGCTGACTGGGTTGAACCGTTCCGGCGCCAATGGGAGAGGCGGTTCAACAATCTGGACGCACACCTTTCATCCATGAAGAAAAAGGAGAAGTAGAATGCCCCCTAAATCACTCGCCCCGGATACCAACGTCACGATTGATCGCAGCACCAACACCATCGTATTGACCCGAACCTTTACCGCGCCCCGTAGGGACGTATTCGAGGCCTGGACGCAACCGGAACACGTTGCCTGCTGGTGGGACGCTTCAGGAGCGCCTTTGAGCCTATGCGAGATCGACCTGCGTCCAGACGGGGCCTTCCGATTTGTCCATCAGGGCCAGCCAGGCGTTCCGCCGTTCAGCGGCGTCTATCGTGAGATCGTGCCGCCGGAAAAGCTCGTCTTCGAGGCAATGGGTGCAATTGGTAGAGTCATCCTCGAAGACACCGGCGGCGCGACTCTGTTGACGGTGTCGATCACTTGCGTATCGGCGGCACACCTGGATCAGTTCCTGCTGATGGGCGTCGATGCGGGAACATCTCAGACCCTCGACAACCTAGTCGTTTACGTTGGCTCTATGAAGCAGCGGTCTTCGAGTAGGCAGGGGAAATGATAGCCGGATAAACCGGAAACACGCTGACAGGCAAGACGTTCAGTAGCCTGCCAACGTCTTTGCGTCCTGTCAGAATCACGCAGACGCCGATTGCTTGCGCGCTTTGTTGAGGATCTGCCGAAGTCGGTTGCCGACGATCAGGTCCTCACCGGGCTGCAAGGTCATGGATATAATCTGCAAGCGCGGCGGCCGGCCGGCTCTGTGTTGCGTTGCGGTCTCGTTCCTGAGCCGCCCCAGAACCCCACTGGGATTGATGGCGCCCAGCACATCAATGCGGGGGTTACTGTCGCGCAGTTGCTGTTCACATTCTGCCAGCGTCAAACCTAATTTCTGTGCGTCCCAGCTCACGGTCAGCGTCGGATAACTATTTCCGTCTGTAGGAACCGTGATGCTCGTAGTCACTCCAGGCACTGTGTCCACTAAGGTCTTGATGCGTTCTACGCGGCTCTGCCATTCCTTGTTGACCGCGTCCATATCCGCAGTCGACCAATATTGAATCGCGCTCAACATCCCCATCATTTCTTCCTTGCCGACCTTCATGGGCCGGCACACCGCTCCTTCCCATGGACTGCTGTTGTAAAGAGCCGCATCGATCAGATCCTTCCGGCCCAGCAACACTCCCGCACACTGCGGGCCGCAAAGACCTTTGCCGCCGCTGAAACAATACATATCCACGCCTAACTTTGCGTAGTGCGTGAAGTTCGAAAAAGGAGGAATGCGGTCCGCGAGGTCCACCAGGATGGGTACACCCGCGGGCTTGGTGATCTTGAGTATGCCCTGAAGCGGTTCGTCGTCCGCCCAATCGGTGTACAACATGGCGGTTTGCGGAGTAATGGCTGCCTGCAATTTCTCCGCTGAATCGACAACCACGAGTTTGCCTCCGGCGAGGCGGATGGCGCTGTCGAATGCGCTCCTCCGAGGCATGATGATGACTTCGTTTTTGAGTCCGGTGGTGTCAGGCAGTTGCCACACATGGTTGGGATCCGAGCCGGCAATGCAGCCCGCCGTCGCCGAGGCAATCGCACCAGCCGATCCGGAGGTAATCATTCCGGATTCTGCGCCCGAGAGCTTTGCCAGCTGGCGGCCTATGCCGGCTTGTAACTCAAACATGTCGACAAAGTAGTGAGACGCATCTTCGACAGCTTGCCGCGTCGCCGGTATTTCCAGCGATCCACAGAGGTAGGTCCAGGTGCCGCGCGCGTTGATCAGCGGCTTGACACCAATGCGCGTATAGATGTTGTCGGTGTAGGACCTCTTGACCGTGGAGGCCACAGCGTTAGAGACGGCGGCAGCGACGGTGCGCGTGCCAAGGGTGGCAAACAGAGGAGCCGCAGCCAGCAATTTCATGAACGATCGCCGGTCGCTCAGGCGATTTCGATGCTCAAGTTCGGGTCCCATATTTCCTTCCTGCTTTATCTGAAACCTGAGGGTCCGGCATCCGCGGAAAACATTTCCAGGACGGGGCCGTGGAACGGCAAATCCCTCCACTACGCAGCCTGTTTGACGAACCTGCGGCCAAAACGGTTTCTAGAAGAAATACTTTGCCACCAATTGCACCTCCCGGTTATCCAGGGTTGTCGACGAGATCGTCCCGAAGGAGCCCGAGGACGCGTTCGCATTGGGAGCGCCAAACTGGGGCGTATTGAAGGCGTTGAAGGCCTGGATTTGAAGACTCAGCTTCTGCGAGTCAGAAAAAGGCATCGCGAAGATTCGTTTGAGCTCCAACGAGAGGGGATTGTTCTTCGGCGCCACCACCCATGACGGGTTCCGCGGCGCGTTGCCGTAATGGCCTACCGCTTCCGTGAACCTGGCGGTATTGAACCACTGATTGATGGACCTGTTGGGAACACCATTCGGCTGGCCTTGAACAAGATCCGGATATTCGAAGTTATTGCCGTTATTCTGGCCGTCGTCACTCTGATAGACGAATTGCGGACTGCCGGAATAATACCGGAAGATCGTAGCAACGCCCCATCCACTCAGAACTTTCCGCACCAACATGTTTCTGTTTTCATTCAGTTGAGGAATGGTGTATATCGCGGCGACCGTCAGGTTATTACGCTGGTCGGTCAGGCCGTTCGCCCATACCTTCTGGAAAGGATTCTGGGTCTCATTGCGCTGTTGGTTGGTGCCGCCGCCTTGATCATCCCGATCCGTAGAAAGGGAATACGCCGTGGTCAGGAGCAGACCGTGCGATAGCCGATGTTCAAAGTGAACCAGGAGGCCCTCGTAAATCGAGGCTCCATGATTATCGAGCACGCGCATCTGGCCATAAGCAGGATACGGACGATTTGCCTGGACATTTCCGCCGGGCGCCTGTGGCGGACCGACATTGAAATTCAGCAGAGACGTGTCCTCTTTGCTTCCCTTCACCCCAACATAGGAAACATCAATCACGTTGTTCGCGAACTGCTTGGAGAAAGTCAGATTCCACGTCTGCAAATAAAGGTCGGGATGTTGGCGGCCGGGCGGTATCGACACGATATTCGCGACGGACGCGGAGAGGGAGGGTGAGACTGGATTCTCCAGGGTAGACACGGGAGCGTTGGGCGTACCGCAGTAACCGCAGTTGCCGTTGAACAGACTAAAGCTCGGGTCATCCGGCGGGTTAAGCTGCAGGATATTGATGTTATCGAACTGACCCGCGTAGTAACTGATCCCGTACCCTCCGCGCACCACCATCTGACGCGGCAAGCTATAGGCGAACCCCAGCCGGGGCCCAAAGTCCTTGCCCGTGATGTGCCATATGGGGTTGTAGTTAGCGAGGGGCACCAACACCACAGGGTTGACGGTCCAGTCGATCGTCTCGGAGGTGTTGAGAGAGTCCGACGGGGCGGGGTAGAGGGAGTAGTTCAGCCCCGTGTTCAGGGTAAGATTGTGCGTCACCTTCCAGTTGTGCTGTATGTAAAAGAACATGCGCCATTGATGAGCATTGGTGAGTGGAATGCCCTCCGGCGTGATGACCTGGGCGGGAATCCCCAGCATCAAATCCGCCCCGTCGAAACCGCCTTCATTGGTGGGGGCATTGGGGCCGTTGTTGGCGGTTTCCGAGCCGTTAAAGTTGATGACTCCGTAAGGGGTATTGCTGGTATCGGCATTGTCTTGCACGCGGCGAACGTCTCCGCCGAAGATCACGGTATGCGTGCCGTGCGTCCAGGTCACATTATCCACAAGCTGGTAGGTTTTGCCCTGATCCAGTCCGACACCAAAGTCGCTGCCCACCCCAATCAATTCGTTGCTGGTTAGATTCGGAAAACCTTGCTCGGACGGGGGCCAGGGCTGGCCGTTGGGCTGCACAAAGCCGTTGATGCCGATCGAAGCAGGCGTGAAGTTGGTGTTCGCGTAGGTGGTATACAGCTTCTGGTTCTCGAAATCGATCCCCATGCGAAGTTCATTGATGAGCTTGGGCGAGGCGATGTGAACATACTGCAGACCGGCATTGAAAATCGGCAAAGTCGCATTATCGTTGAAGTTCGGATTGCCCTCGGAGATAAAATTGTCCCGGCTTGCGTACATGAAATGAACCGTAAGCTGGTCGTTCGCGTTCAAATGGTGATCGATGCGCCCGATGAACTGGTTGGTGCTCTGGGTGCCCCCCGTGAAATAGGCGTAGTTGAAGCCGCCCTGGTTGGTATTGGGCAAGGGCATGTATTTTTTCACGATCGCCTGCGCCACCGGATCGACCGGGATCTGGTTGTTCAGGTATGGCTGACCTGTAAACGGACTGACCAGTTGGGTGTCGGGCAGTAGAGCCGAAAAATCGCCGTTCTCCTCCTGCGGAGTGAGAACCTCCGTCAGCCCTGCAGTCTCCTCGTTGGACCGAATCCCTTCATAGCTTACGAAGAAAAAGGTGCGGTTCGGGATAATCGGACCGCCCAGCGTTCCGCCGAACTGATTCTGCCGATACACCAGCTTGGGCGCGGGGGCGGGTACAAAGTAGTTGCGCGCATCCAGCGCCGTGTTGCGAAAATACTCGAACACGTCCCCGTGAAAATTGTTCGTGCCGGATTTGAGTTGAATGTTCGTGATGTCCCCGGCCGCCCCCACGTTTTGCGCTTCGGCGTTTGCGCTAATCACCTCGAATTCCTGTATGGCGTCGGTGGAGGGATACAGGTTCACGTACGCGTGCCGGTCGCCAATCATGGTGACCCCGTCCACGTTGGTCTGTCCCCATTCCAGTTGTTCGCTGTACGACTGAACGCTCGCGCCATCCTCCGAGGAGGTGTGATTATCCGGACTGTAAGCAGTCGTGCCGGGCGTAAGAATGGCGAGGTCCTCAAATTTGCGCCCATTCAGGGGAAGGTTCTGTGTCTCCACCTCGCCGACAACGGTGCCCAGAGAGGAGGCTTCGGTCTGCAGCAAGGGTGGCGCTCCTTGAACGGTCACCTGCTCCGTGGCCGCCCCAACGTGCAGTTGGAAGTTGACCCTTGCCTCCTGGCTGAGCTGCAGTTCAATTGCCTGCTGCCGGGTTGTGGTGAACCCGTTGGCCGTGACCTCAACGTTATACGAGCCGGGAGGCAGGTAGTTGACGGTGTATTCGCCCGTAGCTTTGGTCACCGCCGATTTTGCGATTCCGGTGGATACGGACGTGACGGTCACTTTGGCTCCCGGAACGACTGCCCCGGAATTGTCAGTGACCGTGCCAACGATTGCCGTATCGACGGTCTGTGCACGCAGGCCCACAGGAGCGACAGCAATAACCAGCGCGAGAAATGCTGAAACCGGTGTACGCATGGGAACCTCCTCGGTTGGTGAAGCGGTTGTACGGAACTGGTTGGCCGAATCGACTTACTTACGCGCACAGCATCGAGTGAGCGCGCCAACACCCCGGGGTACGTTTCGTTAAGAACCTCTGGTAGCCCACGACAGAAAGGA
>CAVYFF010000010.1:0-65178 GCA_963767745.1 uncultured Acidobacteriaceae bacterium
GCCTCTTGTAGGTGCCGCCAAGCTGGGCCAGATTGCGAAAGCTGGTGAAGGTGCCGGCATCACCCTCGTAAAAGAAAGACGGAAACCCAGTGCTGCCACGCGGTGTGCTCAAGCTGACTACTCCGGCGGAAGCGTCGGAGCCATAGAGCACGCTATTGGGGCCACGGTAAACCTCGAACTGTCCTATCCCCGCAGTCGACAAATTGCTGAAATCGAAGGCGCCGCCAACATCTCCGATGACAACGCCATCCAGGTTGACCTGGTTGGCATCGGCGTTGCTGCCACGAATGAAGAGTGAGCTCAGGCTACCGTACTCGCCCTGGCGTTGGGCGAAGACGCCCGGCACTTGCCGGAGTGGATCGAGCAGGTCAATCCGGTTGCGAAACTCTCCGCTGCGCTGAGTGCTGATCGCCGCGCTGACTTGCGCCTCGGGCATCGGGGTGCCGGTCGCCGAAGTGACGATCTCCTGCCTTACATTGGCAGGCTCCAGAACCACGTCTTCCTCGTGGCTATACAGCAGCGCCAGCGTAGAAGCTAAGGCTGGTGATCTGCTTGAAATTCGTGGCCGAGATGAGAATGAAAAACCGCCCACTGGCGCTGGAGCTGATCGAATAGGTGCCGTCGGTGCGGGTCAGCGCAAGCGCCAGGATCTGGCCGTTCTGCACCAAAACCACGTTGGCATGGATGATGGGGAGGCCCAATGGATTGGTGACGGTTCCGTGCACAATGGCTGCTTGCGTTGAAGGGCAGAAAAGGAGCAGGCAGAGCATCCAGAGGCAATGGCGCCATGATCGAACCGGCATCGAAATCCTTTTTTCTCCCCGGAGCGAGGGTGGCCTGCACTTCGATAGACGCACTCAACACTTCCAACGCGCAGGTTCGTTATGTCCTAGCCTCGAGCGTAGCATCCCACTGGCTTAAGGAGATTGACACCTGAGCCCACGCCTCATATGGTTCTGACGGAGGTACTTCGATGCGCAGATTACTCTGGTTGGCCATGATCGGTTTGGCCGCAAATGCGCAAACCACGGCGAATCCAGTGGTCTCGACGGCGCGGGAAATATTCAATCGGCAATCCAAATTCATTGTGGCCGCCGCGGAGCAAATGCCGGCCGACAAGTACAGCTATCATCCCACTCCGGACCAGTGGTCTTTTGGGAGAATTACTTCGCACATTGCCGTTTCCGGAAACGCGATATGCGCCATGCTTTCCGACACGCCGGCGCCCCAGGGAGCCAAAGTCAGCGACACGGATTCCAAAGAGACCATCGTCGCCGCGGTCAAGTCATCGTTTGAATTCTGCGACAAGGCGTTGACGAATTTGACGGATGCCCAGATGGGCGACACGATCACGTACTTTCGGGGAGCCAAGACGCCGCGCGCCAGGGCGCTTTTTGAGTTGACCGACGACCTCGAGGACCATTATTCGCAGATGGCAAGCTACCTCCGGTTGAGCGGCATGACCCCTCCCTCAGCGCAGCCCAAAAAGTAAATTGGCGGAATGGTGACCCCGGGAAGACTCGAACTTCCGACAAACAGTTTAGGAAACTGCTGCTCTATCCACCTGAGCTACGGGGCCACGTAGGGTCAGTTTACCGCAGCTGGCCCAAGAGAGGTCCGCTGAACCGCAGATCACTCGGCTTCGCTCGGGATGACAAAGGGGACGGCGGCGCTTCCATTAAGAACAGCGCATTGGATTGGGCCAACGGCCCACCCAGGGGAGCATAGACGCCTTCTGTCCAGCAACCACTTTCCATGAAAACGTCGCCCTTCCCTTTGTCATCCCGAGCGAAGCCGAGGGATCTGCGTTTCAGCGGACCTCTCTTGCAAATGTTCTGGACACCCGAACAGGGGCTGGGGTTAGGCGCCCAGGGGTTTCAAGCGGAAGAGCGCCGCGATCATCGCATCGATGTCTTCAAAGCTGTTGTAAAGCGCAAGTGACGGGCGGACAGTGGTCTCGACGCCAAATCTGCGCAGCGTGGGCTGGGCGCAGTGGTGGCCGGAGCGGACGGCGATCCCTTCGCGATTCAGAGCGGCGCCCACCTCTTCGGTGCGGAAGCCCTCGAGCACAAACGAGAGCACGCCCGCCTTCTCCTTGGCGGTGCCGATCATGCGCAGGCCCGGAACGCGCAGCATTTCCTGGGTTGCGTAGACCAGCAGCTCATGCTCGTAGCGGGCGATATTCGGCATGCCGATGTGCTCGAGATAATCGATGGCCGCGCCCAGTCCTACGGCATCGGCAATGTTGCCCGTGCCGGCTTCGAAGCGGCCCGGCGGAGGCTGATAGGTCGTCTTCTCGAAGGTGACGTCGACAATCATGTTGCCGCCGCCTTGCCAGGGAGGAGTTTCCGCCAGCACCTCCGGCTTGCCGTAGAGCACGCCGATGCCGGTAGGCGCGAAGACCTTGTGGCCGGAGAAAACATAGAAGTCGCAATCGAGAGACTGCACATCGATGGGCATGTGCGAGACGGCTTGCGCGCCGTCGAGCAGCACACGGGCTCCGTAGCGATGGGCCATTTGCACCATCTGATGCGCAGGGGTGACGGTGCCCAGGGCATTCGAAACCTGGGTGAACGAGACCAGCCGCGTCTTGGGGCTCAGCAGCTTCTCGTACTCATCGAGCAGGATCTGGCCATCGTCGTCGACCGGCGCAACGCGCAGGCAGGCGCCCTTTTCCGCGCATAGCATCTGCCAGGGAACAATGTTGGCGTGATGCTCGATCCAGCTGATGACGATCTCATCGCCTTTGTTGATGTGGCGCCGTCCCCATGCCTGGGCGACCAGGTTGATGGCCTCGGTCGCGCCGCGCACGAAGACGATTTCCTTCGAGGAGGAAGCATTGAGGAAGTGCGCCACCTTGGTGCGCGCGTCCTCATAGGCATCGGTCGCGCGCGCTGCAAGCTCATGGGCGGCGCGATGAATGTTCGAGTTCTCGTGCTCGTAGAAGTAGGAGATGCGATCGATCACGCTCTGCGGCTTTTGCGTGGTCGCCGCGTTGTCCAGCCAGATCAGCGGATGGCCGTTGACCCGCTCGTTCAAAATGGGAAAGTCGCGCCGCACCGAGCCGATATCAAACTGCTGCCGGGGAAGCTTGAGATCCCCGATCGCGCCGGGATGCGACAGGACATGCCTGCTGCGGAGCGGACATTCCATCAGGCTCCGCTCATCCAGAAAATAGAACGACGAGGGATCGGTCAACGCAGCCCGTGCGTCGTTTTCGTTAAGTAGCGGCGGCAGCGGGCGCGAGCTTGGGCACTCCCGCTTCGAAAGACGGAAATAAGGCACGGTCAAACTCCGGCATCGGGAAGCGAGAACGGCGAGGAGGGCATCACTGCCGCGGCGCTTCGCGGGTCATACTGCGGAACATTGGTGACGGCGCCGCAGGGGCCTGCCATGGGAGACATACCCGATCCATTGAGGCCGCCGGCATGTTCCAGAAAGTAGAACGGAGAGGTGGTCGTCAACGCTGATTTTGCATCGTCCTCGGTCAGCAGCGGCGGAAAGAGGCGGGAGCGCCGGCACACCGGCTTCAAAGGACGGAAACGGCGCGCCAAACTCCGGCATCGGCAGGAAAAGGGAGACACAGGAACCCGCCTGACTGCGCTTCGCGGATCCTGCTGCCGCATTTGATGCGGGCCGAGATGCTTGCGGGAGCAGGCGCGGTTACGCGGAAGAGACAGGCTGCTGCCGGCCCCATGCATGAAGGGCGCCAACTCCGGCGCGGCCGATCGATAGCTGCGACGCATTCGGCGCGAGGGGAACACCACCGGCCGATGGGATCGGCGGGCAACGGAAGGCAGCGGCATGCCGAATTCGCGGGAGCCGGGTCTCGAACGCCGGCGTCAGATCCTGGGCATCCGGGCATAGGGAGCCACGGAGGCTGGAAAACCCTGCCCCGGCTGCGCGCGGAAAAACTCGTTGGCCATGCGGGTCAACATGGCTACATCCGGGAGCGAGCCCATGGGGCGATCGCTGGTCTCATCCACCGGCATTGCCGGTCTCACGCGCATCGTGCGAAATCCGCCGTTGGATCCTGATCACTTGTACTCATGGTATTGTCCGACTTCTACATTCTCGAGCACGCCCAGCGCGTCTTCGGCAAGTACCGCCGCAGAGCAATACAGTGACACCAGGTAGGAGGCGATCGAGTTGCGGTCAATACCCATGAAACGGATGGAAAGGCCTGGGGTCTGTTCGCCGGGCAGTCCAGGTTGAAACAGTCCCACCACGCCTTGCTTTCTCTCGCCCGTGCGCAGCAACAGGATATTCGTCTTCCCTGCTCCATCGATGATAAGCTTGTCGGTAGGGATGAGCGGAATGCCACGCCAGGTCAGGAAGGGCGAGCCAAAGATTGTGGCCGTGGGAGGAGGAACGCCACGGAAGGTGCATTCGCGGCCGAAGGCGGCGATGGCGCGTGGATGGGCGAGGAAAAAAGCCGGCTCCTTCCAGATGCGCGACAGCAATTCATCCAGATCGTCGGGGGTGGGCGCGGCGCCGCGCGCGGCAACCTTGAACCCAGGATCGACATTATTCAGCAAGCCGTAGTCGGCGTTGTTGATCAGCTCGGCTTCCTGGCGCTCTTTTACTTTTTCCACGGTCAGCCGCAACTGCTCGCGGATCTGGTCGTGCGGATGACTAAAGAGATCGGAGACGCGGGTGTGAACATCCACCACGGTTGTGATCGCGCTCAGCGTATATTCGCGCGGGGTCTCCACGTAGTCGACGAAGGTCTGCGGGCAATGTGCGTTCATCGCGCGATCCACAGGCGACTTCGATCTCCGGATCGTTCTTGACCTTGTTCACGCGGTAGGTGCCGGATTCGACCGGAACCCAACCAAGCAGCTGGACCAGCCAGCGCGGGGTAATGGCCGTTAGTTGCGGCGGCGTCTTGGTTGTGTTGGCTAACTGCCGTGCTGCGCATCGCCTAATGCGCGCGATTGATCTGCCATGAGGGATGGTTCCTTCCTTAACTCACACCACGGGAATCATAGCCGTCTTGCGCTCCGCTCTGGAATCACGAATATGTGGAATTCGGGGCAGTTCGGTGAACAAATCAACGAGGCGAGTGGCGTTATGACCTCATAATTTAAGGACAACCAGCGACGCTTCAAGTTACCCTGTTGATAGACGACAGAGAGGCGGCGCTATTGACTGGATTGGTACATCCATCGATTGACGATATCGATTGCGAAATTCTGGCTGAGCTTCAGGCCAACGCCCGCATTCCCGTTTGCCGAACTGGGACGAAGCGTGGGATTATCGACGCCGGCGGTGATTGAAAGAGTTCACCGGCTGGAGGAGAGCAAGGTCATTCTCGGCTACCGGACCCTGGTCGATCCGGCGCAGGTGGGACTGCCGGTGCGCGCGTTTGTCCATGTCACGGTGGCGGGAGACAAGCTGGCGAAATTTGCTGCGGTGGTGCGGAATCTGCCCGAAGTGTTGGAGTGTCATCGGGTAACCGGCGCGGAGTCGTTTATCGTGCAGGTCGCGGTCCGCGACGTGAGGCATATGGAAGAGGTGATTGATTCGATGATGCCTTATGTGTCGACCAATACTTCCATGGTTCTGGCCTCGCCGGTGCCCTGGAACAGCATCCTCCCGGCTGCGCGCTACGGCAAGAAGCCACGGCCGCGGAAAGGCCGGCGGCTGAGCAATCCCGGGGGCGCAGGCTTTTGCTTTGTATCCGGGCACGACTTTAGTTGTGCCGAAGAGGGTACAAAAAGAGTGGGACTTTAGTGTCTGCGTGAGAACTCCAGAATTCGGGAAGCCCGAAGGGCGCACCACAGATCCCTCGGCTACGCTCGGGATGACAATTCATTTCGGAAATCTGTACTTAGCGTTCCCACACAAAATTGTCATCCCGAGCGTAGCCGAGGGATCTGCGGTGCGCCCCTCGGGCTTCCCGAATTCTGGAGCTAAGAATCCTGCCCTGGTACAAAGCAAACCCGTAAACGGGTGACGTCTACAACTAAGGTGCGGTCCCTATGGCGCGAACGCTACCTTCTCAATGACGATTTGGTTTGTTACACCAGTAACCGTCATCAGGCAAGGAGCGTTCATGAGATTCAGCACCATTGCGATAGGATCAGCATCACTTTTTTTGATTGCCGCGGCAGTAGCTCAAACCGCGCCACCTCCGGGAACAGCCGGGCAGCGTAAAGCGAACCAGCAGGCGCGGATTGCTCAAGGGGTCAAGAGCGGCCAGTTGACGGCCCACGAAACCGCCAACCTGGAAACCCGGGAATCCAGCGTAAACAAGGAAGAGCGCAACATGCGCGCCGCCAACGACGGGAAACTTACCGCGGCCGACCGCGCCGCACTCAACAACCGCCAGAACAAAATCTCCAATTCCATCTACAAAGACAAGCACAACGCCGCCGTACAGAAATAGCGCGCTTTTCTATTTGCGCAACGCCCGGTAGAGATCAGTAAGGATCGGCGGGATAATCGAACGGATCGCCTTCTTGATCCGAATCGTCGTCTTCACACTGTTCACGCCGGGGCGTTCCTGAAAAGCCACCTCGTGCCGATGGGTGAGCCCGGGATCTTCCTCGGGACGGCCATTGGAGTAGTAGTAAGTCGCAATCGACTTCCGATTGCGATCCGGCGGGCATGCCAGCGGTATGGGATGACCGTGAAACGAAACACTCGTAGTGCTGAAGATGGCGCAGCGGTTGAAGACGGGCAGAATCTTCTTCTCCGCTCGCGTCACCTTCTGATCCCATAGCTCGAAATGGCCGCCGTACTCTTCTTTCCAATCTTTGTTCAGATAAATCAGAACATTGATGCGCCGGTCCAGCCGCAGTCCCTTGTGGTAACTGAAGTCGGCGTGCACTTCCAACAAGCCGCCCGGCCTTATCTGATGCAGGCCTCCGCCGGTGTAGTTGGGATCGGGCAACACGCTGGAGATCCCGGTCAGGGTTTCGAGAAATTTGATCATCGGCCGGCTGTTGAGGAAGTAAAGAACATCACGGATGGATGGCGGCAGCTTCTCCACTACGTCGAACGCCAGTTTCTTGCGTTGGTTCACATCGGTGTGGGCAAACCAGTCTGCCTCTTTCGGCTCGGGGAAATCCCGCAGTGCGGCCTCCGCCACCTCAACGGGCAGGAAATTATCGAAATAAATATGGGGATAAGGTGTGTTCGCCTGGTACTCCTCTGCCTTGGCCTTGGCCAGGGCCTCGAGTTTGCCGGCAAACGGTCGCTCAGTAAGGCATTCAACACCCTGATGTCGCGCGCGGTCTCACCGCAGCAACTGTGCCGATTCGGGCAATGGATAGCCTCCGTTAGCGTAACTGGTCCCGGCTTGCCGGCCGGAGCCTGTCCAGATCATGGCCAATACCTGTCAAGACGAGCCCGGTTGTAAACTAGGAGCTGAGGGACTTTATGGCGGAACTGCAACGCAGGCAGTCAGTGACAGTCAAGGTGGGAAATGTGCGCGTGGGATCTTCCGCGCCGGTCGTCGTGCAATCCATGACGAATACCGATACCGCCGATGTGCAGGGCACGATTCAGCAGGTTGCCGCGCTGGCCAACGCCGGGTCGGAGCTGGTGCGGGTGACGGTGAATAATGATGCCGCCGCTGCCGCGGTGCCGGCCATCGTCGAGGGGCTGGCCAAGTTGGGAATCGACGTTCCCATCGTCGGGGACTTCCACTACAACGGGCACCTGCTGTTGAAGAAGTATCCGGAGTGCGCGCGCGCGCTGGCCAAGTACCGCATCAACCCGGGGAATGTCTCCATCGGCCGCAAGGACGACGACAATTTCCGCACCATGGTCGAGTGCGCGGTCGAAAACCAGAAGCCGGTACGGATCGGCGTCAACTGGGGTTCGCTGGACCAGGCTCTCCTGACCCGGATGATGGATGAGAATTCCAAGCGGTCCCAGCCGGCGCAAGCGCGCGACGTGATGATCGAAGCGATGCTGGTAAGCGCGATCGACTCCGCCCGCGCTGCCGAACGCTACGGACTGCGCCACGACCAGATCATCCTCAGCGCCAAAGTGAGCGGCGTGCGCGACCTGATCGAAGTTTATGAATTGATGGCTGCGCGCTGCGACTACGCGCTGCATCTGGGGCTTACCGAAGCCGGCATGAGCATGAAGGGTATTGTCGCCTCGACCGCGGGTCTGGCCCCGCTGCTGCTCAAGGGCATCGGCGACACCATACGCGTCTCGCTTACCCCCAAGCCCGGCGGCGACCGCACCGAAGAGGTGCAGGTGGCGCAACAGATCTTGCAGTCCTTGAGCATCCGCAGTTTCGCCCCGCAGGTGACGGCCTGCCCCGGATGCGGACGCACCAGCAGCACTTACTTTCAGGAATTGACCCAGGAGATCCAGGGCTACGTGCGCGACAGCATGCCGGTGTGGCGCGAGCGCTATCCGGGGGTGGAAGAGCTGAAGCTGGCGGTCATGGGTTGCGTGGTGAACGGACCGGGCGAGTCCAAGCACGCCAACATCGGCATTTCGCTTCCCGGCACCTTTGAAGATCCCAAGGCGCCGGTCTATGTGGACGGGCGGCTGATGACGACCTTGCGCGGGGATGACATCGTGAACGAGTTCAAGAAGATTCTGGACGAGTATGTCGACGCACGCTACGGCAGCGGCTCACGGGAAGAGCAGTTGATCGAAGTGCGGTAGAACAGAATTCGGGCTTCAGTCCCGAGGGGCGCTGGGCTTTCCAGGAGCAGTCCCTGCGTTGGACTGGCCCTTCGTGGAGCTGAACCCAGGACTGACGTCCTGGGCTACTTTCAGCCGTCCCTTCGGGACTCGATAGAACCCGAGGTGCACTGAAGGTTTTATCCAGCCCGCCCCAGCTCTTCGAACAAGAGAATGATTGACTCAATCCCCCGATAAAAATTGGCGATGTGAAATTTCTCATTCGGGGCGTGCAGGTTGTCGTCCGGTCAGCCCAAAACCCATCAAAACGGTGGGAATCTTGAGGTGACGCTCGAAAGTCTCCCACGATGGGAATCGAGCCGCCGGAACGGATGAAGACCGTCTCCTTTCCGAATACCTGGTGCAGAGCTCGAGTCGCCGCCTGGATATAACCGGTTATCAGTGCTGCACCACGATCGGGTCGCCGGAGTGGATCAGCCGGACGCGCAGTTCAATGCCCTTCGGCTGCAGCGACTCAACATAGCTCTTGTATTGGGCGAAAACCTCCTGCGGGTTCATGTCGGGAACCAGCCGGAAGGAGATCTTGGCGGTGGCTTTCGCCGGAATTACGGTTTTTGCGCCCGGCGCCGGTAAAACCGCCGGGCATTCCGTGTACATCCATGGTGGGCCGAGCCCAGGTGCGCTCCAGCACCGAAAAAGCCCGGCTCGCCGGTCAGCTCGCGTGATCCAATTCTGCAGTTGCGATACTCCTCCTCATCGAAGGGCAGGCTCTTCCAGGCTTTGAGCTCATCGGCGGAGGGCGCGGCCACCTTGTCATAAAACCCGGGAATAAGAATATGGCCGTCGGCGATCCTTGAGGCTGGCGATCACCTGGGCTAAGGCTATGAAAGGATTGGGCGCCGCGCCGCCAAAGGAGGCCGGAGTGCAGATCCTGCGCGCCCCGAGAGCTTCCAGCTCGGTGTAAATCATGCCCCGCAACCCAACACACAGGGTGGGCAGACCGGGAGCAAACATCTCGGTGTCGGAGACCAGGGCGAAGTCGGCCTTGAGCTGCTCCGGATGTTCGACGCAACGAATTGCGCAATGCCCTCCCCTCCCACCTCCTCCTCGCCTTCGATAATCACCCGCACATTGATGGGTAGGGTGCCTCCCGATCCCTGGAACAGCGACTCGAGAGCCTTCACGTGGCTGTACATCTGCCCCTTGTCGTCGACCGCGCCGCGGGCATAGAGGTTGCCATTGCGCTCCGTGGGCTCGAACGGGGGCGTAATCCACTCGTCGAGCGGGTCGGGGGGCTGGACGTCGTAATGACCGTAGGCCAGGCAGGTGGGCTTGCCGGCAGCATGCAGCCAGTCTCCATAAACCAGTGGATGACCAGACGTTTCGATCACCCGGACATGCTCCATGCCGATGCGCTCCAATTCCTTAGCCAGGCTCTCAGCGGCAAGCCGGACATCACCGGCGTGCTCCGGAAGGGTGGAGATGGAGGGAATACGGAGCAGCGATTTGAATTCCTCTAAGAAGCGGGCCTGCTGGCTGCGGGCAAACTCGAGCGGGGAGGGCATGGGTCAGGTTCTCTCCTGTGGGGGTCGGAAGGCAGAAAGCGATTGATTTTCGGGCGACTTTTGCAGTAGCGGCCTAGGCGTCCGTGCCAGGCAACCCGGGCGGCAGTGGCGGCCACCAAGATGTATCCTAAACCTGGGGAAGTATTCATGCTCGAGCTTGGAAATCGCGGCCGCGCGACGGTCGCCGCCCGTCTTAAATCCGGGGAAACCGGGCTGATCCTGCTGGATGTTCGCGAGCCATGGGAGTTTGCGACGGCACAAATCGCAGGCTCGAAACTGATGCCGATGGGCGAAATTCCCTCTCGCGTCTTCCAGGAATTGGACCCGGAGGCACACATCATCACGGTGTGCCATTCCGGCGTCCGTTCCTTGAATGTCGCGGTATGGATGCGCAACCAGGGTTTCGAGAAAGTGCAGTCGCTGAGCGGGGGATCGATAGCTGGTCCCGGGAAGTAGACCCCACTGTACCCCGCTATTGATCGTCGTTGGCACTCCTCCCCCTTACGTTGCAGATCGGGCGCACCCGCGCCGACTGCTGAGCAGTTCGGGGGCGTGATACAAGCAAGATAGACAACCTTTATAGAAGAAAGTTAAGAGCAGCCATGGGCGCTACCGAAAGAGTATTGATCGTTGAAGACGAGTTGCATGCGCTGGCCGGACTGGCGGAGTTAGTCTCCGGCTGGGGCTATCGCACGGAAACGGCGCGAGACGGCATCGAGGGCCTGGAAAAGGTCGCGGAGTGGTTTCCCGGCATCATCGTGACCGATCTCAAGATGCCCCGGATGGACGGTTTGGAATTGCTATCGCGATTGAGCGAGATGCAATTGAACGCCGCGGTCATCGTCTTGACCGCGCAAGGCAGCATTGAGCGTGCCGTCGAGGCGATGAAGATGGGCGCCTACGACTTCATCCAAAAGCCGATCGACCCCACCCGGCTGAAGACCGTTCTGGCCAATGCCAGCCGCCAGCGCGAGACCGAGCGCGAGTTGGAAGTAACTCGCCGCAAGCTGCGGGATACCGGCTTTTCTGGGATCGCTGGTCGGCAGCTCGAGGAAAATGCAGGAGATGTTTGCCATGATCGAGCGGGTCGCCCCAAGCAACGTATCGGTGCTGATCACTGGGGAGAGCGGCACCGGCAAGGAGCTGGTGGCACGAACCTTGCACGAGCTGAGCCCGCGGCGCGGCAAGCCGTTTGTTGCCGTCAACTGCGCCGCCATTCCCGAGACATTGATCGAGAGCGAGATCTTCGGTCACGAGAAAGGCTCCTTTACCGGAGCGATGGAGCGCCGCGCCGGATGTTTCGAGCTGGCGGAAGAAGGCACGCTGCTGCTGGATGAGATCGGCGAAATGCCTGTAGGCACGCAGGCCAAACTGCTGCGCGTGCTGGAAGACAGAAAGCTGCGGCGGCTGGGCAGCAAGGTCGAAACGCCGATGAACGTGCGCGTACTGGCGGCGACCAACAAGAATCCGGAAGAAGCGGTGGCTGATGGACACCTGCGTGGAGATTTGTACTACCGGCTGAACGTTTTTAACTTGCATATGCCACCGCTGCGGGAACATAAAGAGGACATCCCGGCAATCATCGAGGCCCTGCTGGCCGACATGAACACCAAGCATGGGCGGGAGGTCAAAGGCGTGGACGGAGAGATGCTGAGCCGGCTGATGGCTCACGACTGGCCCGGCAATGTGCGCGAGCTGCGCAATACGATCGAACGGGCGGTCATTCTTTGCGGAGAGGGATACATGGAGACCCGGCATCTGCCGCCTACCTTCGGGCAGCGCTTTATGCGTCCGTAGATGCGGGAACTACCAATTACAGCGACAGCGGCGTTCACGTGGAGATCGGAAGCACGGTGGATGAAGCCGAGCGGATGCTGATCCTGAAAACCCTGGAGTCGACGCGGAATAACAAGACGCGGGCGGCTGAGATCCTGGGCATCAGCTTGAAGACGTTACACAACAAGTTGAAGGAGTACGGCAGCGCGACCAGCAGCGAGACGACTGGAAGGAGTGACCGGTAGTCTAAGCACCATTCGCCTCAGCCACTGAGACAGGTACCTATTGCCGCCGGTGGAATGTCGATAACAGGTTTCGGGTGACTCCCTCATGAGACTGAAGACCAAGCTCGTGCTCGCGATCACCGGACTGGTATTCCTGGTGGTGTGCACGCTGTCGTGGATATTCCTGGGCCAGCTTCTCCGTCAGCGTATGTCCCAGGCGTACTCCGCCAATGACATGGTGGCGCACCAGATTCACTTGCCACTCGCCGCGCGTTGCAGACCAGTATTCGCGCACGCATGTGGATCGCCAACGATCCCAAGGCGCTGCGGGCAGCGGTGGCCGAAGGCGCTGCGCAGCGATCCCGCTCTCACCGCACTGCTGAGCTCTGCCATTCGCTACTCCCCCACCGTCTTCGACGTCACGATCGCAGACAGCGAAGGCCGCGGGCTGCTGAGTACCGATCCCACCAACCTGGACCACGTGCTGCCCCAGCGGCCGGAATACGCCGAGTTGGAGAGCGGGGGATTGCTGCAGCTGCTGGAGGTGGTCTTCGGGCCGCCCCGCGTGTACAACGTGACCCTGCCCCTGGAGCGAACTTCGAGCCCTTCGCCACCGTCCGGGTGGGTGTTCGTACGACCTTCCTGCGTTTCGTGGTCGAGCCCTGGCTGATCGCCGCCCTGACGTATACCGGGCGTGGCGATCCTTTGCTCGCTGATCTTCGCCGCTTTCCTGGCCAACCTCGCGCTCAAGCCGATTGAACAGATCGGCGCTCGCCTCGATGCGCTGGCATTGGCCGAGGCCGAAGGTGGTCGGCGAAGCGCAAGCTGCGGCGCTCCGGCTGACGCGGTGGTGCTGGTCTCGCACAAGATCGAGCGCATCGGCCGGCGCATGCGCAACGTGGAAGAGGTCTTCTCCGCCCTCAAGGAGAACCTGGACCAGATCATGACCAATCTGCAGGATGGCATCCTGCTGTACACCCACGATGCCCGCGCGGTGCTGGTCAGCGATTCGGTCGAACGCTTTCTGGGAATCAGCCGCGCGGAGATCCTGGGCGCCAAGCTGCACGAGGTCTTCTCCCGCAATACCCGGCTGGGGCGGCTGGTGCGCGAGTCGTTCGACGCTCGCATGGCCCTGGTCCAGGAGGAGATCACTACCGAGACCGGCCGCCATGTCGAAATCTCACTCGACTTTATCCATGACGATCGGGCGGTCTATCCGCAGGAAACCCTGGGTGCGCTGCTCACCCTCCACGACGTGGAATCGGTTAGGGAAATCGAAAGCGATCTGGAACTCTCGCGACGCCTCGCGGCCATCGGACGACTGACGGCAGGTGTTGGTCACGAGGTCAAGAACCCGATCAATGCCATCGTGGTTCACCTGGAGCTGATGCGTAACAAGTTAGGCGACGCCGATCACAGGGCGATGCGTCATCTGGAAGTCATTGAGAGCGAGATCCAAAGGCTTGATCGTGTGGTGCAAACGCTGGTGGACTTCTCGCGCCCGGTCGAGTTGCAGCTTAAGGAACAGGACTTGCGCCGGGTGGTTTCGGCGGTCCTGATGCTGGCATCCGCCGAACTGGAAACCCGCGACGTCCATGTACAGAGCGATCTGCCCGACCGCCCGGTGCTGGCAAAAGTCGATGCGGATCTCTTGAAGCAGGCGCTGCTGAACGTTGTGCTGAATGGCGCCCAAGCGATGGCGGAAGGGGGAAAGCTGCAAGTGCGGCTGGCCGAAGACGGCCGCATGGCCTCGCTCAGCATACATGACGAAGGTAGTGGGATCCCTGATGACGTAAGGGACAAGATCTTCGACTTATACTTCACCACAAAGAAAGATGGAAGCGGTATCGGTTTAGCAATGACTTACCGTATCGTAGAGCTGCACAATGGTTCTATTGAAGTAGAATCGGATGCGACTCACGGAACTACTTTTATTTTGCGCTTTCCCTTAGCGAATCCTCAGGAGAGTAGAGCGCGTGGATACTTTATGCCGGACGGGAGTAGCTCAGCGGGATCTATCGTTGCCAAGGAGCCCAGGGCATGAGGGCAGTGCGCTTATGCTCAATGGTGACCCTGCTCACCATTTGCTGTACTGCGTGCTCGCATAAGACCTCGTCTCCGCCCCAGCAAGCGCAGGCTCCGCCGCTGCAGACCGGAAAAGGGACGCTGACCCCGCCCAAGGCAACGCAACAGCAAGAGAAGTCGGATACTCCGCTGGCTTCGCCCTTGCCGCCGCCGTCGGCGCAAACCGTGCCGCTGCCGCCACCGCCACCACCTAAGAAGGTCCGTCACAAGGTGAAGCCCACCCCACCCAAGCCGGCAGACACGGCACAGAATTCTACGGGTACCCCTGCTTCTTCTTCCCAGCCTGGTAGTCCATCTTCAGGAACACAGGGCTCTGGACAGCCTGCTGTCGCGCAACAAACAGCGGCGAACGTGGGCACAGGTTCGCCCATTGGTCAGTTGACCACCGGTGACAGCGCCCTGGGAGAGAGGACCAAGCACGAGACGGCAGACCTGATCGGGGAAACGCAACAGGGGCTAAGCGGGATTAAACGCTCACTCTCTCCCGAAGAGAAAGTGACAGCGACGCAGATCCGAAACTACCTGAAGCTGGCCCAGCAGGCTCTGGACAATGGCGATGCAGACGGAGCACACACCCTGGCCACCAAAGCCAAGCTACTGCTGGATGAGCTCACGAAACCCTAATCCTGGACTCCCTGCAGGTACAGTTGTCCGTCCCTCGGTCCAGACCAGATACGTCAAAGACCGCAGATCCTTCCACTACCTCTCGGTACAGGATGCACAAAGGGTACGCTCGGTCCTAGACCAGATACGGATTAGAAGTACCACAGATCCTTAGCCCTGAGCTATCGTTTCGGCCAGGATGAAAATAGGATCAGCGTGCCTCAGGGCCTGAAAGCAGCATGATTCTAGCTCTGTTTGCGTAAGTGCTGAAGCTTCCTGATTCCTACCACTTCAACTATAGCCAGCTCTTCAGCGTTCGCCCCAACTGAGCTTGGAGCGAAGTACGTCGAAGAATCCTGTTTTGCCCATACGAACCAGGTTGACGTTGTGCTCGGAGCGACGACAGCATACCTGGTCCCCGACACGCAGCTGCAATGCCTCCTGTCCGTCGACCGTCAGAAAGGTGAGATCCGGAATACCTTCCACGCTGACAGTCACATGCGCGTCGCCGCGCACCACCATCGGACGAATGGTCAACAGGTGCGGGCAGATGGGGGTGATCACCAAGGCGTCTACGGAAGGAGCCAGAATCGGTCCGTTGGCGGCCAGGTTGTAGGCGGTAGAACCAGTGGGAGTCGAGATGATGACTCCGTCCGCGCGAAAGGAAGCTGCCAGCTGCTCAAACAGATGCACGCTAAAGTCGCCCATGCGAGCAATTGCACCCTTGGCAATCACCACATCGTTCAATGCCTCGTACTCTCTGTACAAAGCGCCGCCGCGCATGACCTCGGTATGTAACAGGGCGCGGGCATCGATGTTGCAACAACCCTCTTTCCACCCCTCAAGGGTGGTGTACAGGTCGGCCAGCCTGACCTCGGTGAGGAAGCCCAACGCACCCAGATTGACGCTGAGAATAGGGACGTCGGTGCGGGCGAAGGCACGAGCGGCCGCCAGCAATGTTCCGTCCCCGCCCAACACCACCACCAGCGCAGGTTTCTGTGCCGGCAATTCGTGGCGGGGAACGACGCGCGCATCCCGGGTATAGCTCCCACTTACGTGGTCCAGGATGGGTTCAAAGTCATGGGCTCGCATCCAAACGACAAGCTCAGGGAGTAGGGTGGCGAGCTCTTCCTTCTGCGGCTTGGAAATGATGGCGACCGGTCGCATGGAGGCTTTTAGTGTACGTGATGGGTACTCAAAAGCGGCCGTAGAGAAGGAATTCGCGATTCCCTTTTCCCCCCTCACCCCCTCCGGCAATTGGTGAATCTGTAACCTCGCTCTCGGTTGCGCCAAGATCGTGGATGGCGCTGCGCACGCGATCGATGGCGAACTGGTGCGCCGCCGGATCGTGTACGATTCCGCCCTTGCCGATCTGTTCCCTGCCCGCTTCGAATTGAGGCTTGACCAGGATTACAGCCTCGAGTGGCGTTTCTGGATTCTTCCCCACCGCGGCGAGCACCGCGGGCAAGACCAGCGTGGCGGAAATGAAAGACACGTCCATGGATACAAAACTGATCCCTGAGCCCAGATCACCTGGCTCGAGGTAGCGGGCATTGGTACGCTCCAGCAAGCGCACGCGCGGATCCCTGCGGAGAGTTTCTGCGATCTGCCCGTAGCCGGTGTCAACGGCGACCACGCTGGCCGCGCCATGCTGCAACATGCAATCGGTAAACCCGCCTGTGGAGGTGCCGATATCGGCGCAGTGCCGTCCGCGCAGGTCGATTTGCCAGCGGCTCAGCGCGGCTTCCAACTTGAGGCCACCCCGGCTGACGTAGCGCTGCTCCTGCCCCAGGACACGCAACGGCGCAGCGTCATCGACCGAGGCCCCGGGCTTTTCTACTTTTTGTTCGTTGACCAGCACGCGCCCGGCCAGGATCAGCGCCTGCGCCCGTTCTCGGGACGGCGCCAACCCCCGCGCGAGCAACAACTTATCCAGTCGGTTTTTCATCTAGGGTGGGCTGGAACGATGTGTGGATCGCAACGGACGCAGGTTATTGTACTCGCACGTTCCTGAGTACTTTGGTTTGGCGTTTGCGCCATGCAACCGTAGAATAGCTTGGGCTCGCTTGATGCCAGACAAAACTCCCAATCCGATTGGCGACCCTGATCGTTCTACTATCAGAGATTCGAGCCCCACTGCCAGGATGACTGACGGAACCACTGCACCGTTAACCGATGACGGAATCTTGCTGCAGCGTGTCCGCCAAGGCGATCAGAGCGCGATGGCCGAGGTCTTCGATCGCTATGGCAGGGCGGTGTATTCCGTGGCCCTGCGGATTCTGAAGGATACCGGACACGCGGAAGACGTCATGCAGGACATCTTCTTCCAGATCTGGCGGAATTCCGATTCGTTTGTGCAGGGGCGTGGATCGTTGGGCGCGTGGCTGGTCGTGGTGGCGAGAAACCGGGCGATCGATCTGTTGCGGCGTAGAAAGCCGACAGATTCGGTCGACGAGGTGATTCTTCCCTCTTCCTCCAACCTGGCCGCGGAAGCCGAGCACAACGCGATGATCGAGAAGGTTCAGAAGGTTTTGCAGGAGCTTCCCGCCGAGCAGCAACGGTCTATGGAGCTGGCGTTCTTCGAAGGGTTGAGCCACACGGAGATCGCGGAAAAGACGGGGGATCCCCTGGGCACGGTAAAGACGCGCATTCGCTTGGCGTTGATTACGTTGAGAAAGGCATTTCAGGTATGACAGGCAACGGGCACAACACGCAGGAGGAGTTGGCTTCCTATGCGATGCAGGGTCTCCCGCCAGAGGAGGCCGCATCCATCAGGACGCACCTGCAGACTTGTGCGACTTGCCGCACCGAGCTGGCCCAGGTCTATGGTGATCTTGCCTTGCTAGGACTGGCGGTTGCCCAGCAGCCTCTTCCCGAAGGCGCACGGGAGCGTTTCCTGAACAGAATCGCCTCGTCTCCGACGGTCAAGCCGGAAGAAAAGCTGGCTGAGGTCACTCCGATTTCCACCAAGACCGGACGCCGTGGAGCGGGTTTCTGGATTCCCTGGATCGCGGCTGCCGCCATGGCGATCGCGACTGTCTCCCTGGCTGTGCAAAACCGGGCATTGAACGATCAGGTGCAGGATCAATTGCGACTGATAACCAACTTGGCGGGACAAGCCTCGAAGGCACAGCAGGTGCTGGAGGTTTTGACCGCGCCCGGTGCGCAGCGCGTGACCCTTACCGAAGGACAAACTCCAGCTCAGCCGGGCGCGCGGGCCACTTACCTGCCAGAGCGTGGCGGTCTGATCCTGCTGGCGACTAATCTGAAACCTCTGCCTGAAGGGAAGGCGTACGAGCTTTGGGTCATCCCTGCCGACGGCAAGCCCCCGGTACCCGCCGGACTCTTTCGTCCGGACGCCGTCGGGACGGCGACCCTGGTGCTGCCGCCGCTGACTCCCGGGATAGCTGCCAAAGCCTTTGGGGTAACGATCGAGAAGGCGAGTGGTTCGGCCGTGCCGACCACACCCATCATCCTGTCGGGAGCGATTGGGAGCTAGGTGCCGCTGGGTCCAGGGCTAGAGTGTCTGCTCTCGAACTCGAGAATTTGGGAAGCCCGAAGGGCGCACCGCAGATCCCTCCACTACGCTACGCTCCGGTCGGGATGACAATTTTGTCTGGGAGCGTTAAGTAGGGTTTGCCAAGATGAATTGTCATCCCGACCGGAGCGGAGGGATCTGCGGTGCGCCCTTCGGACTTCCCGTATTCTCGAGTTCAAGAGCAGAGTCTTCACGTAATACGGACGGCCTGAAGGCCGTCCCCTTCAACAGGCCGCTATTTTGCGTGGGCGGCAGGGGTGGCTAACGGTGTCGTCGCATAACAGCGAGCCCCGAACCCACAGGGTGCACCGGCCCCGCTGGCGTGACTCACATTGATGGCATTCGCAACCGTACCGGTGGTGGCGCTGTTGGCGGCTACCGATTGGGCGCTGGTGTGGACATCCACTCCCGTTCCATCCAATTGGATCGACGCTGTGACCTGGTCGGTATCGGTGCGAATTACGCTCATGTAGGGCTGGTCCGAAGCGAGGACATAGATCTGGCCAAACGGAGTGCTGAAAGTGGAGGCCATCGAAATGGGGTGGCCGGTCACGGGAATCGTGGACAACACCTTATAGCTGGTAAGACTCACCACACTCACGGTGCTGTCTTTCTGGTTGGCAACGTAGACCCGGCTTCCGTCTCGCAGAATGGTGAGGGTCGCCGGCCCATTTCCCACAGGAACCGTCACCGCCTGGCCAAACAACGGCGAGTCATTGCCGAATTGGTCGAGGCTGGTGTTGATGATGGTGATGGTATTGGAGTCGTAATTGGCAGTCACCAGCTGCGACGTCGGGGCGTAGTAGTCGGCGAAGACCGGGCCTGCATTGAACCCAGCGACTGGAGTGCCGGAAGGCGGCGGCAGCAGCAAGGTGCCGGTCGTGGGATCGAGATTCTGCCGGTTGGCCGTGGCATCCAGATCGTTGTACTGGCTGTTGATCACGGTCACGGTTCCGCTGCCTCGATTGAGAATGAATACCCGGTTGTTATCCGTCGAACCGACACCGTACACCGGGCAGATGCCAACCGGCAGCGTGCGCGAGATGGTGATGGTCGAGATCTCGATGGACTGCACCTGGCCCGGCGTTGTGACCTGCGTAGGATTCTCGCAGGCGCCGAAAGTGACTTGATTCGAGCCGTTGTCCTGGGTGATGGAATAGATTCGGGCCGCATTGGAATTGCCGGCCAGCGTAATCGGGCTGGCAGGAACCGGAAGTTGCTGGGTGAGGTTGAAGATACCAGTGGTACTGGCGAACACGGCGACGGCCGGAACGTTGGGCTCCGTGATGAAGAGATTGCTTGCGGTCGAGAGCAAATTCAGAGGCTCTGAACCCGGCAACAAGGTGCTGCTCAGAATGTTTTTGGTCTGCAGTTGGGGCGAGGGGGTGTAGCTGTTGACCGTGCCATCGGAGTTCGCCGTGGTGGCAGAGCCCGCGCTGGAACTGAGGGTGAGCGCCAGCGGGGTAAGCCCCAGCGTGGCCTGGCTGAGCAGAGTGTCCCCGGAGGCATCGAAAACATTCGCCAGCCCGGGCGCATTGATACCGGCGCTGGTCGTGACGACGGCGTAGCTCTGTGGCTGTGGGGCGGGTTGGGTAACGGCTACGGGGGACACCACCGGCCGGTACTGTTCTCCGCATCCGGCCACTAAGACAGCAACGCCAATCAAAAGACTGTTAGCAATCCGCTGGGAAACCCTGAATGAAAACTCTGGCAAACGCACACTCCGCCGGCTCCATGAATGAAGCCATGCAACGCTAAGCACCCGTGAATACCTCACTACGTTTCATTTCCTATAGAAAGATGATTGTAAATGGGACCGCGTATCCAGCGATACGGTGGCCCTAAAATGAACCGTGCAGGTTCAGGAACAGCAAATGCGGTGGCAGTCGTGGCTGGTATTGGCCGCGGTGGTGCCGTTGTGCGCGATCGCCACCTTCCAGCATGCGACGCGAACCGCACTGGGAATCAGTGCGGCCCTGGCGCTTCTGGTCCTTCTGGCGCGCGCCGCCACACCTCTGGCTGCACTGACGGGGGGCGTGATCGCAGCGGCGCTGACGCTTGCTCCACTTTCCTCTTCCGGTTTGTCTTCCTGGTATCGCTCCGCTTTGCCGTCCTTGATGGGGCTGTTTGTGCTCACGTGGGCAGCAACCCGGTTTGGACGAAGCCAGAAACAGCGCATGGGCCTGGCGGAGGACAAGCGCGGCCGTAACGCCGCCCAGGTAGCGGCCAACCTGGGAGCCGCCGGATTGGGAGCGGCGCTGGCCCTCACCCATCCATTGCCTGGTTCAGTCCATGCCGTGGTTGTGGTAGCCGCGCTGGCGGAAGCAACCGCAGACACGCTGGCCAGCGAACTGGGCGAGGTGTTGGGCGGCCCCCCGCTGCTGATGACCACCTTCGCCCGCGTCGCACCGGGGACCGACGGAGCCGTCAGCCTTACCGGCACCCTGGCGGGAATGGGCGGGGCCGTCCTGGTGGTATTGGTTGCAGTGGCCACGCTTGGATTGGGGCGCGGCGCGGCGGTTTGCGCCTTATTGGGCGCGGTAAGCGGGCTCTTCATCGATTCCCTGCTGGGTGCGACCGCGGAACGGCGCGGCTGGCTCAACAACGATGCTGTCAACTTCCTTTCCACTTTCGCGGCTTCCGCGCTGGCAAGCCTCATTTCTATCGTTCGATAGAGTATCAGTGGTGGTGACGAATCCGATCAGTGCACCTTCAACCGCCAAAGGGTGTAGCTGATCATTTCATGCATCAACCGCGTGGCGGAGTCCCAGAACCCCAGTGACCGTGCCTCGGCGCGGGGCGAGGTGACCACATTCAGCCCCATACTGCCGCAAAGCGCATGGATGCGAAACAGGTGGGTCCCGTCGGAGACGGCAAGGATCCGGTTGAGGTGATTCTCGCGCGCTATGGCAGCAAGACGGGCTGCCGATTCCTCGCGTGTTTGTGCTCTGCGTCTCGGCAATGATCTGGGTCTCCGGCACGCCATGGGCCAGCAGGTAGTCATGGCCGACGCCGCCTTCGGAATCGTGGGGATCGCCACCGCCGCCCAGGGTGATCACCAGCGGTGCAAGACGTTCGCGATACAGGGCGAGCGCATGTTCAAGACGAGCGCGGAGCACCGGCGAGGGGCGGCCATCGTATTCCGCTGCACCAAAGACCGCGATAGCGTCGGCGGGGCGTGCCTCATCATGGGTGGCATAGAAGTGAATCTGCCCATAGACCCACAAAAACCATCCCGCGATACCGATCAAAGCGGCCACGAGCACGATGCGCAGGACGCGCCGGCCGGTGGATTTCCTCTGAGGGTTGGTGGCGTTAGCGAATTTCATGCGGCTTTCCTCAAAGAAAACCGCACTCGAAATCCGGTCAGCAGCGCTTCCGTTCTGTGTCGTCGACCGCATGGGACCTGCTCAGCGCTGGAGAGTTAACGCAATCTCGTGGGTAGGAATGGCTCCTTCCCGAAGAATCTCCCACGGACCATCGCGAGACAGATCGACGATGGTGGTCGCAACGCTACGGCCGGTGGCCCCTCCATCCACAATCAGCGGAATGCGATCCCCTATCTGATCGCGAACGCAGGCTGCATAGTTGCACTCGGGTAAGCCCTGGAGATTAGCCGAAGTGGCGGTGATGGGCAAGCCTAACTTTTCCACGATTGCGCGTGGAATGGCCGCATCGGGTACACGCAGGGCCACGTTGCCGGTATTTGCCGTGGAACGCAGGGGTAGACGCGACCCGGCACGTACAATCACGGTCAGCGGTCCGGGCCAAAACGCTCCGCCAGAAGGTCGAACCGGGCATCGAGGTCACGCGCCAGCCCGTAAGCCTGGGCAGCGTTCGCGATCAGCAGCGACAGCGGCTTGTGCTTGAGCCGGGTCTTGATCACATAAATGCTTTCCACCGCACGAAGATTGACCGGGTCGACCGCCAAACCATAAAAGGTATCGGTGGGAATGCCTACCACTTTGCCGCTTCGCAGGCAGGAGACGATGTACTCGACCCGATCCTGTTCCGGTTCGTCCGGATGCACGCGCAGAATTTCTGCCAACAAGATAACTCCACCCCAGAACAGATTTGGTGCAATTCATCGAGAGTACCAGACCAAGGTTAGCGGATGGCCTGAATTCTCCCATGCCGCAGTCTAATGCCTTTATCTGTATATTGCTTGCATCTCTTTTGCTCCCGGGAGAAGTTCCTGCTCCATGAACGATGCCTATCAGCTATTTAGTGAGGGAAACCTCATCGGGAGCTTTGGAAACTTTGCCGACCTCTCGAGCCCGGATCCCCTTCTCCCGTGCGGGTACAATCGACACGAAGCATGAAGTCTGTCGCCGAACGTGGTCCGCGAAGGGTGGAAAGCCGGCAGAATGCCCGCATCAAAGAACTGCGCGCGGGCCTGGCACGCGGTACGAAGACCCCCATATCGCCATCGAAGGCTTGCACCTGGTGCAGGAGGCGTTAAAGAGCGGGCTAACGCTGCATACGCTGTTTGTGCGCAACGGCAGCGAAGCCCTGCTGGAGCAGTTGATGCCGGGCGATGCCGAGGTGCTGATCGTAGCCGAGGAAGTCTTTGAGAGCGCTACCATGACGGAGCATCCGCAGGGCATAGCAGCGCTGGTCGAAGCACCGGAATTTCAGCTGCCGGCAATGTTCGTGGGAACGCCGCTGGTGGTGATCGCAGCCGGACTGCAGGACCCGGGGAACCTCGGCACCCTGGTCCGTTCGGCGGAAGCCTTCGGCGCCACCGGCATGATACTGCTTCCCGGAACCGTAAGCCTGTGGAACGCGAAGACGTTACGCGCATCGTCGGGATCCGCTTTCCGCCTGCCCGTGGTGGCCCTTACCGCCGTCGATGCCTTTGCCGCACTCCGAGAGCATGGGATACGGATATTCGCCGCAGTCGCGCGGGATGGCGACAGCCGAAGCCGACCTGCGTGGGCCCAGTGCCCTGCTGGTGGGCAATGAGGGCGCCGGGCTGCCGGATGAGTGGATAGAACAAGCCGATGCCCGGATCACGATTCCCCTCCCCGGGGCAGTGGAAAGCCTGAACGCCGCGATCGCAGGCAGCTTGCTGCTGTACGAGGCGATGCGTCAGCGGACAATAGACGCATGAGCCTGTTTAGCCAGATTCCCGACGAAAGCGCACTGAAGACCCCGCGGTCAGCTCCGCTTGCCGAACGCATGCGCCCGCGCACTCTGGACGACTACGTCGGCCAGGAGCACCTCCTGGGTCCGGGCAAGCCTCTGCGGATGGAGATCGAGCGCGACGATGCGGGATCCATGATTCTGTGGGGGCCTCCCGGCGTGGGCAAGACCACGCTGGCCAAGATCATCGCTGAGGCCACCCGGGCCAGCTTCATCGAATTCTCGGCCGTGATGGGCGGCATCAAGGAAATTAAACAGGTCATGGTGGACGCAGAGAAGGCTGCGGGCTTCGGATCCCGGACCATTCTCTTCATCGATGAGATCCATCGCTTCAACAAAGCTCAGCAGGATGCGTTTCTACCCTATGTGGAACGAGGCACCATCCGCCTGATTGGGGCGACCACCGAAAACCCTTCCTTTGAAGTGATTGCCGCGCTGCTTTCCCGTTGCCGCGTCTACCGGCTCAACCCGCTCAGCGAAGAGCAACTCGTACAGTTGCTAAAGCGCGCCCTGGCCGACCAGGAGCGAGGTCTGGGCAAGCTCAAGGTAAGCGCAGACGATGAGGCGCTGGAGATGATCGCGAGCTACGCCAACGGAGATGCGCGGTATGCCTACAACGCGCTCGAGACCGCGGCCAAGGCGGCGGCGGGCGGGCGAATCAACCGGGAGCTGGTGCAGAATGCTTTGCAGCAGCGGGTGCTGTTGTACGACAAGCAGGGCGAAGAGCACTACAACCTGATCTCTGCGCTGCACAAAAGTATCCGCAACAGCGACGCCGACGCCTCGCTCTACTGGCTGGGCCGCATGCTGAAGGCCGGAGAAGACTCCATGTACATTGCCCGGCGGCTGGTGCGCATGGCGGTGGAAGACATCGGCCTCGCCGCACCGGAGGCGCTGCGGATGGCGCTGGCGGCGCGTGACGCGATGGATTTTCTGGGTTCGCCCGAAGGCGACCTGGCCCTGGCTCAGGCCGCGGTTTACCTGGCGCTGTCGCCCAAGTCGAACGCACTTTATACCGCGTACGGTGCGGTCACCGAAGAGATTGAAGCCCATCGCGCGGAGCCGGTTCCACTCCATTTGAGAAATGCTCCCACGCCGCTCATGGAGCAGTTCGGGTATGGCGAAGGCTACCAGTATGCGCATGATCTGGAAGGCCGGGTGGCCGATATGGAGTGCATGCCTGACAATTTGCGTGGCCGCGAGTTTTACCATCCGACGGCGGAAGGCCGGGAAAAACAATTGGCCCAGCGCATGGACGAGATTCGCCGCATTCGGGCAGCCAAGCACAAATCTTAAGGGAGAACCATGGATCACCAGGCGGACCCGCAGTGGCTGAGTTGGACTAAGAGGCTGCAGGCAATTGCACAGACCGGGCTGACGTTCACCAGGGATCACTACGACCATGAGCGCTATGAAGAACTGCAAGCGATCGCCGCGGAGATGATGGGTGTGGGAAGCGGCATGCCCGACTCGCAGAAGGTTCTCGACCTGTTTCGCGGGGAAACCGGATACGCGACCCCCAAAATAGAGGTCCGGGGCGCGGTGGTGAAGGGGGATCAAATTCTGTTGGTGCGCGAGCGCGAGGACGGGGGTTGGACCTTGCCTGGAGGTTGGTGCGATGTAGGAGAGCCGCCCAGCGCGATGGTGGTGCGGGAAGTGAAGGAGGAATCTGGGTTCGACGTGGTGCCGCGCAAGCTGGCAGCGTTATTTGACCGCAACAAGCATCCCCATCCGCCGATTCCGGGCCATGCCTACAAGCTTTTTTTCCTTTGCGATCTGCTCGGCGGCGAGGCCACGCCGAGTTTTGAGACCCCGGAGGTGGCGTTTTTCCCGCGTCACGAATTGCCCAAACTGTCGAATCCGCGGATCACCGAGTGGCAGATCGAGCACATGTTCGAACACGCGGCGCATCCTGAATGGCCGACCAGCTTCGACTAATTGGGGTGAGGTGATGCCGGCGCACGACGCATCGGCTATAAGGAAAATCATCGAGGCTATCGAAGTGCAACCACAGGAAGATTTCATGAAGCAGTACTACACGGAGGAAGGGTGGGCGAAAAGAACTCTGTTGATAAAACAGACGTCTCATCAAAGCCGAGAAAGTTATCGGCAAAACTGGAAACAGCTTTTCCTAGAGGTAGAGGCTGCCCTTGACCTGAGCCCCACGAGTGAGACTGCTCAGGCTCTCGCCCGGCGCTGGGTTCTGCTGGCAGAGGCGGCCAGTGGGGGGGACGCTGAGATTAGAGCCGGTGCGATCAACGCCTGGAAGGATCATCGAAATTGGCCGGCGGCTGAACAGGATGCACTCTTCGCGCGTTACGGGCTCGAGCCCTCCAGCGACAGAAACCTGTCGCTGATGCGCGTGGAAAAGGTCGCAGTCTTCATAGGACAGGTGATTGGCCGAAAGTACTACGGAGCACTCGGCGCGATCCGCCTCGCCGCTATCAACAGAGCGCCTGATCGGACACGTTCCAAGCTCTGGGTTGCGCTTTTTCGCGATGTAGAATCGAGCCTCGGCGAAAGTCCCGCGAGCGAGCGGGCCCAGGCTCTGGCGGCTAGGTGGACCGAGTTGAAGCGCGATGCAGAACCCAGCCCACAACCGCACGCTTATCACGAGGTCTTGCGTTGGAATTGGCCATCGGATGCTTCCGGGACTGTCGTCAGTCAGGTCGCGCGTCTATACCGCATCGAGCAGGTCTCGATGTTCCTCGAAAATGCGTTGGTACACAGCAAAGATAGACGCGATTCGGCTTAGTCCAGATCTTCAGCCGTCTCGGCAGAGGCGAGAGCAGTCTCAACTTCCGCGAGCACACCCTTTGCTGTTTCCAAAGGGATTCCAGCCAAATAGAAATCTCGCAGTTTTACCAGCGCGCCCGCTAAAAGCTCGTTGCTCTTGAACAGTCTCGTCACCCGCGCCTGAAGAAGTCCCTCAATGGCAGATTGTGGATCATTGAACACAATCGCCTTGCGCGGAGCTTTCTTCGGTAACTTCATGGCTCATTACGATGCAGCCCGCAATCCATGTCAACCCACTTCTCGCGTATTTGTGTGTCTAAGGTCACTCCTCCGGGTAACGCCGGAAACATTAACGGTAGCAAATCCCGGTGAGCCGCACGTAGCGTGTTCAAATTAGCCTCGGCAACAAATTCTCTCTTTCTCTTCCAAGAATCGTGGGGTGCCCCATATCTCGCCCGTTTTTCGCGAGATGTGGGAGACCACGGCACTCCACGCGCCTCTCTCAAAGGTCGAAACAAAGGTTAAGGTTCGTGGTCTCCCACATCTCGCGAAAAACGAGCGAGATATGGGGCACCCCACGATTCCTGGAAGGGAAAGAGAGAACCTACGATTCTCGGAAGATGGGCACCCTTAACCTGTTGCTGAGCCTGGTTCGGACAACTCTGTTGTTCTATTGCCCAGCCAGCACCTCGCGAATCGCGGATCCCGCTCCCTCAGGTCGGCCAGCTTCATCTCGGAGTATTTGCGGGAAAGAATGACGCCATCAGCACCCCGCGAAATGCTGCCAATACTGCGGCTCCTGGTGCCTTCAGGCGTGCATTTGCTGTGACCAGCGGCAGTCGGGATGTCGATGTCAATCCCAGGCCAAAGCAACGTGCGGTACCCTTGAGAGCCTCGCGCGCTCGCTTGGTTTCACGATAGACATAGTCCGGCGAGAATCCCGTGAACGGTATTTCTGCCAGACTTTTTTCCTTGTAATCCAATACGCGATAGTGGAAGTCCAGCGTCTCCTGCCTGGGCAGGTCGCCGTACATCGTGCTCCCGACACTCTCAATGTATTCGGCCACCCGTTCTCCGGCGCAGTTGTTGTACATGACGATCTTCAGGAAGTCGGAATAGGGGGCGATGGCCGCAAGGTCCTGTTCCGCCCGATAAATCGGATCCAAGGAGTTGTTGTGACAGATATGCCAGCCTACTCCAAGCGCGGGTTTCACTTCCTTCACCTTCTTGTAGATGGCGGCGTACGTCTCGCGCAGGCTGTCTGTCCAGAGCATCTCCCAGGCAAGCAGCTCCGGATAGCGCAGCATGAGCCGCCAGAGGGTGACGTAGTACCCATCCCTGGGCCGGCGCCCCTGACGACTCGCCTGGACAAATTTTGCCAGCTCGAGAAAACCTCTCCGCGCCCGCTCGGGATCAATGCCACGTTCTTTTGCTTTGGCTTCACAGAACTGGCAGAAACAGGTCACCCGGTTGGCATCGTCTCGCTCGTCCCCGGCGCCAATTGCATTAATAAACGCGCCTTGACGCTCCGAACACCACATAATTCCATCGATGTCATAAGAGCGTGACCAGTCTTCCACAATCCCTAATAAAAAGTTTCGATAATTGGGATTGTTAAAGCACAAGGTGGTTGCATTCTTTCCAGACAACTCCTTCTCCTGGAGTTGCGCGATGTTGGGAAGATTTTCGCGAAAGGCATCCTCGAACCAGCAAATGGTTTTTATTCTCCGTTTTCTCGCTGAGGGCAGCACAGCCTGGAGCACATCGAAGTCGCCGAGTTCCGCTCGCCCGCGTACCGTGAAAGACCGTATCTTTGTAGTATTCAGGATGAATCGTGGCGTAGTTTCCGCCCGAAAAAGTATCCGTGTCATATTGCTGCTTGCCGTGATCCGGCAAGGGCTGGCCGGGAATTTGCCGTCCGGCGATGCCGCGGCCGTAGGTGAAGGTAGCAAGAAATAGCGTATTGATAGAAGCATCGCGTTGAAACGTCATCCAACACTTTTTCTGTTCCCTCGTCGACAAAGGAAACAGCTCCTACCTGGATGCCAATCGTCCTCTCCTTTGGAGTTACCGGTGACGCCGCAACCGTGAGGCGGGGATCGCGGCAGTAAAGCCGTAGCCGCCGCATTCTGTAAGAATGCCCTGCGATCGATATTCAACATGACTACCCCTGGGATGATTTCGGTCTAAGTGCTCTGCGCCTTTTACCGCCATGCCCGGATACCAGGAGCGGACGGCAGAGAATTCGGGATTTGACGTTGGACGCACTGTAATATCCGACGGTGCAGTTCAGCCGAAAGAAATAAGCGTCCCCCGCTTTGGCAGGATGACTCCCGGCGATTCCGTCCATTCCACCGCCCGCCGCCATGACTCCGTGGCCACTCAAGACCAGGTAAATTTCCTCCTCGCGTGGGTGATGGTGAGGGAAGTTGGTCCCGTCCGGCGCAATTTCCATGAGGAAGAGGCTGGTCAGAACACGGCCGGCAGCGATGCGGTCACGCTTGCTATCCACATCCCCCATCAGCAAGCGAAAGAGAGACGAAGATGGATGACCCTTCACAAAATTCGTGGGCACATTCTCAATGTTGTCGTGCAAGGGGTGGGGTGGGAGTTGGGTTGGCTCATATCCCTTGGTGCGAAACCCCATAATGAGCACGGTTAACGGTTTCGTGGACGGGTTGCTGGCGCATGCGGAACGGTTGCCGGTATATAGAGATAGTCTTCCGTCTTCAGCGGATACGGTCTCATTCCGCGTATTTGACCGAGCGCTCGCCCTCAAGAACCACATAGACCTGATCTTCATCTGGGTATTGAACTGGCGCGCAGTCGCCGTTGGGATCAATGACTGTCTCACCATAGCGCGCTACGCCGACAACCACGGATGTATCTGGATCTCCCTGGCCAAACAACGGCTTGTAGTGGCACGTCGCGGTTGTAATATCGGAGGGTTTTTCCTTAGCCGTGGAGGTGTCGCGATAAAGAAAAGTAGGGTCGATCTGGCGTTCGCCTGGCGTGAAGCAGGGGTCGCGAACAGCATGATCAGTAGGGAGAGGGAATGGCGTGCCATTTACCGGAATCCATGAGCCGCTACCCCTCTGCGTGTGCCAGTTCACGCAGAGTGTTTGCGCGCATCCACAAGAATCTGGCGAAGGCGATTCCCGACGATGAGATCTTCCCCCGATTGCAGCGTCATGGAGATAATCTGCAACTGATTGGGACGGGCTTCGTGTTTCGCCTTTGGATCATCGCCTTCATGGACAGCCGGGACCAGGCTCGGATTACTATTCGTCAAAACCTCGATCCGGGGTTCGCCCGCCCGTAGACGCTGGTCACACTGTGCGACGGTCATGCCAAAGGCCTTTTCATCCCACAAGACCGTCAGCGTTGGATAGCTGTTGCCTTCCTTCGGGAATGGTTATGTTGGTGGTCACTCCGGGCACAGTCTCTACCAGTTTCGCAATGCGTTCGACTCGGCTATTCCACTCCTTGTTCAGCGCATCGAGATCGGCATGCGACCAGTATTCAATGGCCGCAAGCATGCCGATGATTTCTTCTTTCCCTACTTTCATCGGCCTGCAAACGGCTCCTTCCCAGGGGCTGCAGTTGGCCAGAGCGGCTTCGATCAGGGTTTTTCGGCCTAGCAGGATGCCGGCACATTGCGGGCCCACGCAAACCTTTCCCGCCGCTGAAAGCAATAGAGATCGACGCCCATTTTTGCGTAGCGGCTGAGATTGTCAAAGGGGGGAATGCCTGCTGCATCATCCAGCAGCATGGGAACTCCTGCTGCGCGCGTGATGGTAAGTGCTTTCGGCGAGGCGGTCGTCCCGCCAGGTGGTGTAGACCATCGCGGTTTGCGGGTTGATGGAGTGCTTGGAGATCCTCCACTCCGTGGGCGAGCACCAATTTGCCGCCGGCGAGGCGAATTGCGCTATCGAAGGCACTGCGGCCTCCCAGCATCACAACCTCATGCTTCAGGCCTTCGGTGTCAGGCAATTGCCAGATGTTTTTTGGGTCGGAGCCGGCGATACAAGCAGCTGTCGCGGCAGCCATCGCTCCGGCCGAGCCAGAGGTCACCATTCCTGATTCAGCGCCAGAGAGTTCCGCCAGCCGCGTCCCACTCGCGTGCTGCAGTTCAAACATGTCGACAAAATGCTGGGACGCAGCCTCCACCGCTCGCCGTACTTCGGGTAATTCCAGCGAGCCGCTGAGATAAGTCCAGGTCCCGCGCGCATTGATAAACGGCCGCACTCCCAGGCGCGTATACACCTCTGCGGAGGAAGATTTTCCCTGGGCGGCCGCTACTGTGGCCGCCATACCGCGGGATTTGATTGCGGCGAACAGAGGGGCTGCGGCCAGCAACTTCATGAAGGATCGCCGACCGTTCCCGTTATTGTTGAGACGTGTTCGGGCAAGTAGGACTCCTTTTCTGATGCTGCCGGCTGTGAAACACGTGCGCCCACTATACAGAATCGGAATATAAGGAAACAAGTCGAAACTTAAAGCACCAGGCTCAATGGGCATTCGGCCACAATGCCCGGGATCCATCGAACAGCATTATCGTGATAGAGCTTGCGTAGAATGGGGGCCGGCAGGCTGAGTCCCTGAAGCTTTCGATCTTTGTATTGGAGGGTGTCGTTGGTGGACGAGAAATCGCCAGTCGAATGCATAGGTATTCTCCCAACTACGGGTAGCGTCCGGCACGTCTGTCGTCTGCGTTGCAATTCGTTATCGGTCGCGAAGAGCAAACGATCCTGATACTTCTCGATGAACGCGATCATATCCGCCCGTGGTTTCATCACCAGGTAGGGCATGCGCGCCGCGATGTCGATGGCGAAATTGGGATAGTCGTCAAGATGCTGGCCGAGTTGGTGCAGATCGGCCTCCATGCTGCCAAGATGGGCGCCAACCACTCGAAGGTTGGGATTCAGCCTTAACAGATGATCGCGAGCGCGGAGGATCGCCTGCTTTGATGGCGCGTTCGGCTTCTCGTACATGTACCACTCGGGATGCTCCATGTAATAGGAGTAATCAGGCGCAGCGGGAGCAGGTGGTTCCCAAATCGTGTTCGGATCGGCGACATGGGCAATCAGAGTTTTGTTGTGCGCGGCGATGTCTTTGTAGATTGGTTCGAAAGCAGGATTATCGGGCAGGGCATAATTACCCTTTGCATCTTTGACCTGCTCGCCGATATTTTTCCAGATCTTGACGGCCACGGCTCCTTGCGCAAAATCGCGATCGATCTGGGCTGATGGCGGCGTGGGAAAACCCGGGGGCCCGATAGCCGAACGGATTGAAGGTAGTGCACAGCGTTGCCTGCCCGTGGCTTGCCCGAACGAAGTCCCAGGATTGCTGTCGCTCCTGCTCTAAGTCTCGGGGATCGGGTAAACGGGCAACGACGATGTTCAGCACGTGAAGGTTGAGCCTTTGCAGCAAAGCGAGAAATTCCGGGTTGGTTTGATAGATGTGAACGTGGCTGTCTACCGGATCGAGCTTGTTGAATTTTTGCAGCTCATCTGCCGAGAATGGACCGGTAACCGGGGTTGCGGCTTCCTCCGAGGACACCGGTTGGGAAGGGTTCACTGCCTGCCGATTGCTGCACCCTGCAATGGCGAGCCCGGAGATCAATAGAAGCCAGATCTTTGCCAATGGTGACTCCTGAACGAAGTTGCGACTGATTATCATTCATTACGGAGAAAAAGAACATCGGCGTTGCTGTGCAAGACCGCAGATCAGGAAAGTTAGCAGGGGCTAAAGAGTCTGCGTGAGAACTCCAGGATTTGGGAAGTCCGAGGGGCGCACCGCAGATCCCTCCGCTACGCTACGCTCCGGTCGGGATGACAAGTTTATTTGGGAACGCTAAGTAGAGTTTCCAAGATGAATTGTCATCCCGACCGGAGCGTACCCGGATTTCCTGCCACGCTGCATTGGATATGGCCGGGTGTGCGCCCTTCCGTAAAGAAGGGCGCATGAAGTGCACCAACGCCACCAAGGTCCACAGGAAATCCGGGGTAGCGGGGTGGAGGGATCTACGGTTTCCTTTCCATGAGAGGACGCTTGTTTTTGGCGAGTTTCCAAATATATGCAAGGCGCAATTGGTTTCGGTTATTATCCTTCTGGCTACAACATGCGGAAAAAGACGAAGGTAGCATCCACAACTAGCAGCGATAAATACGAGATGCTGATCGACGAGCGTCGACAGCACATCCTGGAACTTATCCAGAGGCAAGGACGAGTCCTCGTCACGGATTTGTCGAGTGAACTGGAGATTTCTCAGATCACGATTCGCAAAGACCTGGACTGGCTCCAGTCACAGGGACTGATACAGCGGTCGCACGGCGGCGCGCTGCGGATTCCTTCCAGCGCCCTGGCTGATCCAACCTTGCAGGAGAAACAGAAGCAGCATTTCGTTGAAAAACAAAGGATCGCTGCGGCAGCCGTCAAAATGGTCGAGGAAGGCCAATGTGTCATTCTTGATTCCGGGACAACCACGACCGCCATTGCGCAGGGGTTGAAGCGCTTCAACCGGTTGACCGTAATTACCAATGCCGTGAACATCGCAGCGGAACTTGCAGGCACAGATTTCGAGGTGATCCTGGTAGGTGGGACGCTGCGAAAGAACTCCTTCTCGCTGGTTGGACCGCTCGCGGAGGACAATCTCGAAGAGATGCATGCAGACATTCTGTTCCTCGGCGTGGATGGGTTCGACCTGGAGGTGGGCACAACGACTCCCAACTTTCTAGAGTCTCGCGTGAATCGGGCCATGGTAAAGGCCGCGCGGAAGGTCGTGGTGGTTTGCGATTCGAGCAAATTCAACCACCGCAGTTTGTCACGGATCATGCCGCCCGGCGCGATTCATTACCTCATCACCGATCGCAACCTGCCAAGCTCCGCTGTCGACGCGCTGCGGGCCCACAACATCGACGTAACTCTCGTCTAACCAGCCAGTCAATCTCTCCCCCGAAGTACGCGAGCCCATGCTCCTGCGCCCCGCAGGAGAGAGCGCGTGAGACTTTTCTTCTTGACACCGTTTTAAAAAGACGCTAAACACTCACTTACGTAAGAAATCGAAATGTCCCTGGAAATCCCTTTTACGGAGGTGGTTAGCGGTGAAGTCCATTCGCTCGTTCCGGATCGGCGCGCTTATCCTGAGTGTCTGTTGCCTCCATACCATGGTCAATGGCCAATCCAATGACCAGGGACAAATCCGCGGCACGGTATCGGATTCCAGAGGGGCCGTTATCGCGGGTGCAACCGTCACCCTTACCGACGTAGGGACCAACGTTTCCGAAAAAACAACTGCCAACGACCACGGGCTGTATGTCTTTACGGCATTGCGGGCTGCCAATTACCGGATGCTGATCGAATCATCGGGTTTTGGGCCGGTGGAGAAGGCGGGCATTGCTCTTGACGTAAATCAGCAGACCACGTTGAACGTGACCCTGGCGCCGGCGGCGGCCAACGCGAGTGTCACTGTCGAAGGAACGCCGGTGTTGCTGGACGCCGATAATGCCACCCTGGGCACCGACGTAGGAACGAAATATCTAACCCAGATTCCCCTGGAAAATCGCGATCCGTTCGGGCTGGCGTTTCTCGCCGCCGGCGTCACCGAGACGGCAGGCTCCGGCATCAACGACTCTTACCCGTCCGGGACTAACTTCGTTTCGAATGGCCAACGCAATTCGACCGCTGAGATTCGCCTGGATGGCACCCTGACAACCGCACCGGAGCAAGGGGAAGGCGGCACATCGAACATCTACTACCAGGCGACGGTCGAAGCGCTGCAGGAAGTGAAGGTCCAGAACAACAGCTTCTCCGCGGAGTACGGCAACAACGGTGGCACAGTCCTTGATGAGGTAATGAAGTCGGGCACAAACTCGCTCCACGGCAGCGCGTATGAGTTCAATCAGAACTCCATTTTCGATGCTCGCGACTATTTCAACAGCGGTCCGAAGCCGGGGCACTCGCAAAACCAGTTCGGCGCCTCGATCGGCGGCCCCATTAGAAAAAACAAGACTTTCTTCTTTGCCGACTTCGAGTCTGTGATCGCCAGCAATCCGGTCAATATCGTCGCCACCGTCCCTACTGCCGCACAGATCAATGGCGACTTTTCGCAGGCGATGACTTACGACCCGGATGGCAACCCGGTTCAGAACCAGATTTTCGACCCATTTCTGATTGATCCAGACGCCTACAGCCGGCCTGCGTACGCAAACAACGTCATTCCTCAAAGTGAAATCGATCCTGTTGGCCAGGCGATTCTGAAACTGTATCCAAAACCGAATACAGCCGGGGATGCAGTCTCAGGGGCGAATAACTTCCGGGACGTTATCCTCTCGACCTCGACGCTATGGCAATTCGACGTCAAGATTGATCAGCACTTCACTGACAAGTCGACTCTTTCCGGCCGCTATAGCAATGTCTTTGCCCATGGCAGCACACCGACCGTATTCGGCGATGGCGATACATGGAGCGACGGCATGGCCTATACAGAACGCGTCTTCAACGATGGGCTAACCTACTCCTACACCCCTACTCCCAATACACTCCTGACCCTGACCGCGGGCCTGGACCGGGTTACCAGCCCATCCCACACCAATTACCCGAGCCCGACCTCGGTAGGTTTCCCCAGCTACCTTGAACAAAACGGCGTCGTGCGTATGCCCTCGATCATCATGCCGGAAGCGCCCTGGACATCGATCTTCGATCAATGCTGCGTGGACACGAGCTTCGCCCACACACTCGGAAATTACTCCGCCTCCTTTTCCTGGACGAAGGGTCAACAAACGCTCAAGTTCGGCGGGGAGCAACGACTCTTTTATAACAATTTCTTTCAGCCGAATTATCCCAATGGCCTTTTCAGCTTCGATCAGGATGTCACGGCGCAGATCCCCTTTGACACGGACAACGGCATCCAGGGAAATTCCTTCGCCGGTCTGCTGATTGGCTATGGGGACTCCGGGAGCATCAACGTAAGCCAGTCGGTGGCGGATAAGTCGAAGGAGACCGGGTTCTACGCACAGGATGACTGGCGAGTGAATCGTAAGCTAACCCTCAACCTGGGCATTCGCTATGAGTGGAGCACGCCCTACACGGAACGGCGCAATAACTCGCAGTTCAGCGACTTCACGGGAGACAGCGGTGTTGGCATTCCTGGAATCACCGGCAACCTGGTGGGCACGACCATCTTCGCCTCCAACCAGAAGCGGAGCATCCCGACGGATTGGAACAATATCGCCCCACGCCTTGGTTTCGCCTACCTGGCAAACGACAAGCTGGTGATACGCGGCGGCGCCGGTGTGTATTACGGGATGAGCGTAGCGACTAACTATCAATATCCCGGGACGGCCTTTACCGCCAGTCCTCAAGCCTTCTTTACCAAGGACGGCTATTTAACACGTTCCGCCACCCTGGAAAATCCATTCCCGTCAGGCATCGAGCAACCGCAGGGGACCAAATACGGCAAGCTAGCACAATGGGGCCTGGCGAATGGTAACAATCTCGGTACGGAAACCGCGCGAAATGCTGAGGTGTACCAGTGGAACCTTGGTGTTCAGCAAGCTTTCCCGGGAAATTTTGTGCTGGGCATCAACTACTCGGCCAACCGCAGCACACACCTACCCTGGGGCGGCTACAACAGCACCAGCAATCGCAACTTTATTCCCTCGGCAGTGCGGCGGCAATACACCAGCGAGCAGCTGGCGAACCTGGTGGACAATCCGTTTCAGAGCCTCTTCAGCGGACCGGGCGCGATCTTCAATGAACCGGAGTCGCGCTACGGAGATGCACAGATACCCCTGCTCAACCTCTTGCGCCCATATCCGCAATTCGACGGGTCCTTTCAGGGCCTGCCAAAACTCACCGCGAGTTCCTGGTACAACGCTATGCAGGTTGTCTTCCAGAAGCGCCAAGGCAAATACCTGAATTTTGAAGGCAACTATACCTGGTCAAAGAATATGGATGACTCTTCGACCGGTTTCAATGCATTTGTGGGCACGTTGGATAGTGGAAACCCGCAGGAACTGGATAATCTGAAGGGCGAATGGTCGATCAGCGCAAATGATGCCACAAACCGTTTCGCACTGGCGGCTGTGCTCCAGCTACCAGTAGGACGTGGATATCTGATCGGCTCCAACATGAACCGCGCCCTGGATGCCGTTGTTGGCGGATGGCAACTCACCACGCTTACCACTTTTCAGACAGGACAGCCACTGGCGGTCACCATGGGCAATCAGCGGCTCGCCGATGGCAATCAGCGGCCGAGTGTCACCTGTCCCAATCATCAATCCCTTACGACAGGGATGAGCATTCACCAGTCATCAGAATATTGGAATGCCTTATATCAACGCCAATTGCTTTACGGACCCGGGCGATCAGCAGGCAGGCAGCGCACCCCGCTACTTCCCTAATTTGCGCAGTGATGGTATCCACACTACCGATATCAGCGTGGAACGTATCTACAAGTTCGGCGAGCGGGGGCAAATCGAGATTCATGGCGACTGCCTGAACTGCACTAACACCGAACGCTTTGGCCTTCCCGATCTCGGCTATGGAGACTCGACGTTTGGCATCATCTCCAGTACCGCACAGGGAGCACTGCCAAGGAATATCCAGCTCGGCGCCAGGTACCAGTTCTGAGCAACCCCTACGTTTGAGTAACTGTCGCATCCGATGCGGCGAAGGTTCCCCGTGACACGATTTATTCGCATTTGTTGTGGCCGCTCGCGCTTCCTTGCACTGTTCTCGTTGACGGCGCTTCTGGGACTCCAACTTCACGCGCAGCAAACCACGGGCGGGCCTGACCGGGAATGGCTGAAGAAAGTGCGGATTGCCGCCTATTCGCTGACCCCTGAAAATGCAGAGCAAAGCGTTCAGCAGGCACAGGCCAGCGGAGTCTACGGAATCGAAGTTGACAACGATATTCCCGGACGGTACGAGAGCCTATGGAAGCCGGAGGTAAAACTCGAAGCAATCCGTCGCGCTGCCGTTGCGGCACACAAGGTCAATAACAAGGCATTCGTCTATATCGCCGGGTTTGAGTGCATTTCAGCCCATGCAGATAGCCCGCACACCCTGGCCAAGGAACATCCCGAGTGGCTTCAGCGCAAGGTTACCGGGGAACCAGCGGTCTTCGATACCAAAGCGGCGTTCTGGATCTCGAAGGGCGAAGAGGATGTATGGGTCAGCCCTTACGCAGCAGACTGGCGCAAGCTATACATGCAGCGTATTCGCCAGATAGCCGCCACCGGCATCGATGGCATTTATGTCGACATTCCCTACTGGATGACGCACTTCACCGGATGGGAGGACAGCTGGGCCAGCTTCGATGACAATACGGTCGCGGAGTTCCGCCGGCAAACCGGTCTCGATGCGCGCAAAGATGTAAAGATCGGCGACTTTGCTGATCCCGGCTTTTCGTAAGTGGATGGAGTTTCGCATTCGGACCATCACTGAGTTTCTGGCGGAGATCCGCACCAATGCCGTCGCTGTGAATCCGTCGATATCGCTGATCCCTGAAATCTATCCCGGAATCGAAGCGGAAAGCCCGCGCGTCGGGGCGGACGTCTACCAGCTCTATCCCCAGGTGGATGCGATCGCACACGAATATGAATTCGGCGACAGCCAGGATCATACCGCTGCTTCGCGTACGCCGCTCGACTGGTTTCAATATCAGGTTGGTATTCGGAGCTTCCGGGCATTCGCCGGCGACAAGCCGACATGGATTCTCAATTACTCGTGGGATGGCGCGCCGCATGTGAAGCCGCGAGACGCTATGCTCAATTTATTCATGTCGGAGCTCACGGCGGGTGCGAACCTGTGGGATGCGCGCGGGCACGTGATGTCCGGTTCGAATGACATGGCAACGCGCACCGAGGTCTATCATTGGGTCGCCGCTCATGAGGATATCTTCGGCGTGCACCGTGAACCCATAGGCGAAGTGGGTGTCTATTTTTCTGACACCACTCGCAACTTCTACACCAAAGACTTCATCGCCTCCTATCGAGGCGTGCTCCTGCTATTGCTACAGAATCACATTCAATTCAGGATCGTAACTCCTCGCACTGTAAGCAGCTTCGATGGAAAGGTGCTGGTTCTCCCGGATGTCCGCATGGTCAGTGACGCCGAATCGAAATCGATCCATCAGTTCTACGATCGCGGCGGCAGCCTCGTCCTGACGGGTCATCCCGACGCGAAATTGAACGACCTGAGCAAAGCGCACCTTTTTCCGGATTCCCCGGAGCGAGCGTACCTGAAAAGTGCGGAATCAGACTTTGACCATGCCGATCCCGCCACTGCCGCGGACCTGATGACTACCCTACGCGTATCCAGCGGAGTGGACGTGACTGCCTCGCGTAACGTGGTCGCTCATGTCGCCACCATCGGCACACGGCACTACATCTTTTTTGCAAACTTCGATGGGTTGAAGGCCGGCGAAGTGGCTACTCCACGCACCCAGCGGGACATCGAGATCACGTTCGATGGCCATGCCGGATCCAAATTGCACATCCTTCCGTTTCTCGGGCAGGAGTCGGTCCTCTCCAGCAAACCGGAAGGCAATGGAGTTCGGTTCACGCTTCCCGTCCTTGACCGCGGCGCTGTTGCCTGGATCGATTAAAACAAGAAATTCTTATCCGGCTTCCCTCCCCCGCCCAACCTAGCTATGATTGGGCTCGACTTTTGAGGGGACGGAATGAGTCCGTGGTCGCGTAGAGATGTATTGAAGAGCGGCGTGGTTATCCCGGCCGCGACCCTCCTGGAGACATCCCCGGTAGCAGCCTTGGCCAAGGCTGTTACCACGGCCGCGAAACCGGCAGCGGTTACACCGCGCGAGCGTTTGCTGCTTGATTTTGGATGGCGCTTCCATCCAGGCCATGCCAGTGATGCGGCCCGGGATTTTGGTTTCAGCAACGGCCGCTCGCGTGAATTCCAAAAGACCGGCAACTTCCTCCCGCCGGCCGCGCTGGCCTATGACGATAGCGCGTGGAAAACCCTGGACCTGCCGCACGACTGGGTCATCGGCCTCCCTTTCAAGAACGACGCCTCGCTGTCGAGCAAGGGTTTCTATCCGATTGGTCGAGCCTATCCGGAAAACAGCGTTGGCTGGTACCGGCGCATTTTCGACATCCCGGAAACGGATCGCGGCAAGCGCATTTCGATTGAGTTTGACGGCGTCTATCGCGAAGCACTGGTGGTGCTGAACGGCTACTACATTGGACAGCATCGCGGCGGTTACGACCCGTTCCGCTTTGATGTGACGGATTTTGTGCTCCCTGGCACGCCCAACGTGCTGCTGGTGCGTGTCGAGGCAACGCTGAGCGATGGATGGTTTTACGAGGGCGCGGGCATCTACCGGCACACCTGGCTGGTCAAAACCGCTCCCATCCATGTGAAGCAATGGGGCACGTTCGTTCGCTGCGTGGTGCAGCCGGGGAAGGCTACGGTGCAAATGCGCACCGAGGTCGATAACCACGCGGACAAGCCGCAGAACGTGCGCGTGATTTCAACTATCCTCGATCCTGCGGGCAAGGCTGTGGCCAAAACGACAAGCCCACCCGTGGGTGTGGCTGACGGCGACGAACGTGCCGTTGAGCAGCAGGTAACTCTTAACCAGCCTGCGTTGTGGTCGCTGGAAGAGCGTAACCTCTACCAACTGGTCACGGAGATCGAGGCAGGCGGCCAGATCACCGATCGCTACCAGACCCGCTTCGGAATCCGATCGCTGCGTTTCGATGCCGCCCAGGGCTTCTTCCTCAACGACAAGCCAGTGAAGATCAAGGGCACGTGTAACCACCAGGATCACGCCGGCCTGGGCGTGGCGCTGCCCGACGCGGCCCACTACTTCCGCGTGCGAACGCTGCAACAGATGGGTTGCAATGCTTATCGCAGCGCGCACAATCCGCCGGCACCGGGGCTGCTGGACGCTTGCGACGAACTGGGCATGCTCTTTCTCGACGAGACACGGATGATGTCCTCGAACCCCGAAGGCCTGGCCCAGTTTGCCGACCTGGTGCGCCGCGATCGCAACCATCCCAGTGTCTTTATGTGGTCCATGGGCAACGAGGAGCGCGCCGCGACCACGGCGACCGGGCTACAAATACTGACCAGCATGAAAAAGGTTGCCACGCGGCTCGACGGCTCGCGGCCTGTGACGGTGGCGCCCCCGCCGCTCGGTGTTGGTCTTGGCCAGGGCGGGCTTACGGTGTCCGACGTGATGGGATACAACTACGCCGATCCGCAGATCGAGGCCTATCACCAGGCCAATCCGAAAATCCCGGTGATGGGCACGGAGAACGTCAGCGCGGTCGCGACCCGCGGTATCTACAAGATCGACGCGGAGCAGGGCTTCGTCAGCTCGTACGATCCGTACACCACTACCGGCCGTGCCTCGGCCGAGGGCTGGTGGCGTTTCGTGAACACGCGGCCGTGGATGCCGGGCGGGTTTGTGTGGACAGGATTCGACTATCGCGGGGAACCGTCACCGTATCAGTGGCCGAACACCGGCTCGCAGTATGGCGTGCTCGACAGCTGCGGGTTCCCCAAAGACACCTACTTCTACTACCAGGCGTGGTGGACGGCGAAGCCTGTGTTGCACATCTTCCCCCACTGGAATTGGCCCGGATTAGAGGGCAAAGAGATCGCTGTATGGGTCCACTCCAACATGGATCGCGTGGAACTGTTCCAGGACGGAAGAAGCCTGGGCAGCAAGCAGGTGGCAAAGGATTCGCATGTAGCGTGGAACGTTACCTACCAGCCGGGAAATCTCGAAGCGCGTGGCTTCAAGGATGGAAAGCAGGTCATGGTCGCTCGCCGCGAGACGGTGGGTGAAGCGGCGAAGCTCGCCCTACGATGCGATCGATCGGAGCTCTCCGCAGACGGTGTGGACCTGGCGTTTTTCTCCGTAGAAGTACAAGACGCGAAGGGGCGGGTGCTGCCGATCACGGATCAGGAAATCACTTTCGCAGTTGCCGGCGCAGGCAACCTGATCGGGGTGGGCAACGGCGATCCTACCTCGCATGAGTCGGACATTGGCTCCGCGCGCAAAGCCTTCTCCGGGCTTTGCATGGGCATTGTGCAGGCTGGTAAGAGCCCCGGGACCATCACCGTGGAAGTAACATCGCCTGGCCTGGCTGCTACATCTGTAGCCGTTGCGGCGAAGCCGTGCGTACTGCGGCCGCAGGTCGCCGACTGGGAACGCAAAATACCGGCTGGCCCCGGCGTTACCGGGCTGTGGCGGCCTGTCGCGGCCGAAACGCCAGCGGGTCCCGATCCTCTGCAGCTTGCGCTGGCGGGCGATACGCTCTACACGCTGGTGCAGAACGGTAGTAGGCTAACCGGAACGCTGGAGGCTCCGGCGGGTGGCTTTGGCCCGGGTGCGGGCGCTGGTCCGGGACCGATTGAAGGCACGATCGACGGCAGAAATATCGCCTTTCACGTTGGTACGACGACCTATTCCGGCACGGTCAATGGGGAGCGGATCGAGCTGCGCAGGACCGCTCCGCCCAGGCCCGGGGCGTCGACGCCTCGTTCCGCGGATACCGGCCCGCACCCCATGATTGGGCCACCGCCGGACGGCTCTGACCCCTCGCTCAACTTTGGCCGGGGACAGGCGCAGGCGCCGATCGCGCTGCGGCGGGCCAGGCGTTAACAGGTAACGATCACCTCAGAGCCGAGGAGCGCTTTGCTTCGGCTTTGCAGGAAGCTTCGAAAGCGGACATCCGGTCCACAAATGGACAGTGTGTTGGCGGAGCCGAGATATGGCCTCAGCCTATGTCGATGGTGGATATAGACTTACAGTCACACGTGTTTTGGCACACTGCTTGCATATTCCCCAAGAGCAAAGTTCCTTAGAGGGAGTTGAGCGTGAGAGAACTGCTTCAGGATTTTCGTTTTGCCTTGCGGCGACTTCGCAAGAATCCGGCATACACGGTCGCGGCTACGGTGATGTTGGCAGTGGCCATTTGCGCCAACGGCACGGTGTTCAGCTGGATTGACGGGACGATGCTGCACCCGATACCGGGAGCGCGCGATATGAGCTCGCTGGTAAGCGTGATGCGCGGGCAGTGGAACAACTCGCCGACTCCGCCATTCTCCTATCTCGATTACCGCGATCTGCGGGACCAGAATCACAGCTTCGAGGGAATCATCGGGTATCACCACGATTGGCTTGCGTTGACCGGCGGAGCCAAGCCGGAACGGATCTATGTTGCCAACGTGACTGCGAATTACTTCGATGTGCTCGGCGTGAAGCCCCTCTACGGGCGTTTTTTCCGTCCGGAAGAAGAGGCTGCAGGGCGAAGCATTCCGTATGTCATTCTCAGCTACTCGCTCTGGAAGACGCATTTTGCGGGTGATCCCGGGATTGTGGGCAAGCCGCTGGAGATTGCTGGCCACCCGGTGACGGTGATCGGCGTCGCGCCGAAGGGTTTCGTCGGTGCGGCGCCGGGACTGCGGCACGATATGTGGGTCACGCTCGATCCGCTCGGAACGGGCGGTTGGCGGACGACCGAGCGCAGCGGGAATTGGCTGGTCGTGTTGGGAAGGCTGCGGCCGGGCGTGAGCCGCGAGGAGGCAAACCAGGATCTTGAGACCATCATGCGGCGGATTGTGGCGGCGTATCCTAACGATCACCTGGGCACGAACACGATCACGCTGGATCCGATGTGGCGGTCGCCGTTCGGGGCGAACGGATATATGGCGAGTACGCTCCCCATCCTGCTGGCCATTGCGGCGATGGTGCTGCTGCTGACATGCGCCAATGTGGCCACGCTGACACTGGTGCGGTTTGTGTCGCGGCGGCGCGAAATCGCAATCCGACAGTCGCTGGGTGCAGGTCGCGTGCGCGTTGTCCGGCAGATGATGCTCGAAGGCGTGATTCTTGCCCTCTGCGCGGGAGCGGCGGCGTTGTTCTTGACTCTGTGGACGGCGAAGACACTCGCACTGTTCCTTCCGGCGAACGCGATCCCAATCGCGATAAACGGCGTGGTCGATCCCGGCGTTGTGATCGCAATTGTGGCACTCGCAGTTCTGGCGAGCCTGCTGTGCGCGGCATTTCCGGCTTGGCGGTCATCGCAGGTGCCGGCGGCGGAGGTGCTCAAGGAGGAATCGGCGAGCGTATCGGGCAGTAAGCAGAATCGGCGGCTGCTTAGCGGCCTGGTGGTGGCTCAGGTGGCGCTCTCGCTCGCTCTGCTGGTTAGCTCCGGACTGTTTTTCCGCACGCTCAGGAACATTGCCCATGCAGATCCGGGATTTGAGCAAGATCATATTTTGACTGCGTCCGTGGGATTGCACATCTCCGGCTATTCGAATGACCAAAGGCGGTTGATCCGCGACAAAATTCTCCAGCGCGTGGAGGCATTGCCTGGCGTGACCGTGGCTTCGCTTACCGACTGGGTACCGCTAACGCTAACGCGAAAGACGGAGGACGCATATCCGGAAGGATATGCGCCACGGCCGCATGAGTCGCTGGAAGTAGGGAGAGCGGATGTATCGCCGCGGTACTTCGAGACCATGGGGATACCCATTCTGGAAGGGCGCGACTTTACGCAGAACGACAATGAGAAAGCGCCGCGCGTACTGATCGTGGACCAGACAGCGGCGAACCGGTACTGGCCGGGGCAGGATCCGATAGGGAAAAGAGCTGAGCATATTGGGCGACCTGTTCACGGTGGTTGGCGTGGTGAAGAACTCGAAGCACCTGATGATGAGTGAGCGGCCCGGGCCCATGGTCTATATGAGCTATTATCAGCAATCGGGCCCGGAACTCATCGTACAAATGAAGACCATGGGCAATCCGGCGGATCTGGCGCAGACGGCCGAGCACGCAATCCAGGAGGTTGACAGAGGGCTCCCGGTTTATGACGTGCGCACGATGAGGGAGACCACCGCGATAGCGAGTACCTTTGTCGTGATGCAGAGCACGTTCGCGGGGATATTCGCGGTCATCGCGCTGGTTCTGGCGGCCACGGGCATTTATGGCGTGATGGCCTACCGCACCGAGCTCAGGACGCACGAGATCGGCATCCGCGTAGCTTTGGGGGCTTCGCGAGCGGATTTGATGAGGCTGGTGCTGCTACAGGGAATGCGGCTGACGGCAATTGGGCTGGCGATGGGACTGGCTCTTTCGTTCGGGCTGACCCGCGTCATTGCCGGTCTGCTGTACGGCATCGGCGCCAATGACCCAGTGACGATCTTCGCCGTGCTGATTCTGCTCGCGGTGATGTCTTTGCTGGCGTGCTATCTTCCGGCAGAGCGAGCGACGCGGGTGAATCCGGTGACGGCGATCCGCGAGCTTTAGACAATGTAATCCGGGTGCCTCATCTAACTTCAGCGAGATGCGCTTTAGCGCTGGCCTCGAAAATCCAGGGCTAAAGCCCGTCTTATCGGAATGACTGTTTTTCCAGCTCCCCCCTGCTGAAGCAGGGGGCTCCCACCGGATTCTTTAGCCATTACGCTTTCTTCCACCGGCATTTCGTGGGGAATTACGGTAGCAGGGGCTAAAGCCCTGACGATTCCAGCCGGAGGTGGCACGACTGAAGTCGTGCCCTGATACAAAACAAGCGGCCTTCGTAGCCTTTCGCCGTCTCCCCTCGCAGCATCGTATAATCGGGCTGCATAAAGAATGGTTTCACGTGGAGGAGCCATTTCATGAAACTCCCAGTGCTCACTGTTTTCGTAGCATGTCTGCCTTTCCTTCTGGCTCCCACAGCGATAGGCCAACAGCAGAACTCGCAGCCTGAGCGGCCTTACTTAACGCATGTGGAGTCTCCGCGGTTTACTTTACGATGCAGCCTACAGAACGTAGAGGGCGGGTCGAATTGGCGGCGTCCAACGCGCAGCTTGATTTAGGCGCGCAGGCAAATCTGACCAGTGCGGAAATCGAATCAGTCCTCCAGCTGCGAGGAAACGTTCAGGTGATGATGTGCTCGCCCGGCCGGCACGGTTGTGACAATGGTTCGATTCTTGTCCGCGCTGACGCGGTTGATTACAACGAGAAGACTGGCGAGATGGATGTACACGGCGACGTGCATATCGATCCTTATCGGAATCAATCTCCAAACACCCGTTAAACGTCTGCGTGAGACCGTAAGCAAACCGCAGCGGACTCGTCCTGACAATGTTTCAGACCGGGGTCGACTTTGATGGCGAAAGAACGACCGATGCCTCACTGGTCAGCACGCGGAAAGTGAATGTCTCCTGGAGATACAGGCGAACCACAGAATCCGTGTGGCTGAGGTAACCGATAGAAACGTCCTGTCCGATATTGAGCTCGAAGTCGCCGCCTCGCGTGGTGAGCAGGAAGGCGCCGGCGATGGCCGGAGCCCAGACGATATTGCCATCGACAATCCGTTTGACGTGCTCGAGCACTGGATACCCGTGATCGCGGACCTCGGCAAGCTCTGTATATTCGTCGGCACCCAACAGAACGGTATAAGGTCCATTGACGCCTACCAGCCGCAACTGGCTTAGCGCCTGGGAAACCGCATCCGGATAGTCGCGTACGTCGGAGGGCAAGGGCTTGACCGGATTGCTCGTGCCTTCCCGAATGCCCTGGATAGCGGCTTCACGATAACCATCGAAGATGGCGCGATCTTCAGCAAATGCGATCGTTTTTGCTGCGTCCTTGGCAGGCTGAAAATCGGAATCTTCCGAACCTCGCTCCACGTCATCGATGGTTTGCCTGGATAACTCAAACGGCACACGCAGCTCCACCAGAGGCCTGACTTCACGCTGGTTGGCGATGATGTTTTCGCCAGGAGGCTTGATCGGCAGCAGGTGGCCAGTGGCAACGCCGGGCAAAGCAATCCCTCCCGCAGACGGAACATCCACCACCCGCCTGCCGGCAAGATATCGCTTGAGTGTTCTCTTCGTCTCCTCTTCAATCTGTTCCCACGCGTCGTCCGAAATGGGCGCCAGCTCCCGGTGGAGGTTATTCATCATCGGCTCCTTTGAGTGATCCTATTCCAAGTGATGTGTCGCCCACGGGCGAGGCAGCAGCGGCGACGGAGTCTGCAGCTGGGGCGCCGTCGGCCACGGCCTCTGGTGCCGCGTCGCCGACGTCGTCTAGAAACGTTGCGGACGGTGCGAAAAACAAGTTGCCGGTAACCGCGCGGCTGAAATCGAGCAGCCGGTCGTAGTTGCCCGGCGGACGGCCTACAAACATATTCTGAAGCATGGTCTCCGTGATCCGCGGCGTACGGCAATAACCGATGAAATAGGTCCCAAACTCATCGTAGCCAGGCCGGCCGAACGGCATGTTGTCACGCAGAATCTTGAGTTCTTTTCCGTTCTCCTCGATCACAGTGAGCGCATTGTGCGCCGACACCGGCTTCACGGCGTCGGTCAATTCAATATCAGTCAATTTCCTGCGCCCGATGATGAGCTCTTGCGCCTCCGTGGAAAGAGCATTCCATGCCTGCATGTTGTGCAGGTATTTTTGCACGATGACATAACTGCCTCCCGCAAAGGCAGCATCTTCGTCGCCGATCAACGCGGCATCCAGAGCCAGGTTCCCTCTTGGATTTTCCGTTCCATCGACGAATCCTATGACATCGCGGTCCTCGAAATAACGGAACCCCTGCACCTCGTCGACCGTCGTGACTGCTTCTCTGAGGCGTTCCATGATCTGCGTGACCAACTCGAAACAGATGTCCATGCGTCGGGCGCGGACATGAAACAGGATGTCGCCCGGGGTCGAAACAGCATGACGGCCGCCGGAGCGGATCTCCCGAAAAGGATGCAGCTCGGCGGGTCGCGGGCTTCCGAAGAGCTTGTCCCACGCTTCGGAGCCAAAGCCCACTACGCAAGTGAGACCGGCGTCGATGTCACGGAACTCCACAGCGCGGATGATTCCGGAGAGGTCCGCGCAGAACGAACGCACGGTATCAATGCTCTCACGCTCCGGCTTAATGCAAAGGACGAGAAAGATCGCAGCGCGGGTCAAGGGTGCGAGCACAGGCTGAGACACTACGGGGTCCGGCACGTTCATCCGATTTGCCTCGACGCACGTTTCATCATGCTCGGTTTTTTGCCCTGTGGATTCGCACTCCATGACCTCCTGCGCCCGAGATGTCCGACAGGAACCTCTCGGCTTTGCAAACCTAGTTTAACCACAATTCATTTCATCCAATCAATTCCCAACCGGAAGATCAGTTCGATTTCGCCCCAAACGAGGCCTTAATCTGGTTGGCGTATTTCGCAGCGTTTGCCAGGATGGCGGGCTCATCGAGTGTGAGCATGCGCCGGTCCTCCATCACCGGTTTACCGCCCACCACTGTCGTTCTCACGTCGGAAGACTTGAGCGCGTAGACAATCGCCGAATAAACGTTGTACATCGGCGTGGCATGCGGCGCGGAGGTGTCGACCACGATGAGATCTGCTTTCTTGCCCACTTCCAGCGAGCCGATCTGCTTCTCAAGGTGGAGCGCTCGAGCGCCGGTGATCGTAGCCATCTCAACCACCTGCACCGCGGCCAAAGCCTTGGGATCCATGCGGGCGAACTTTTGCTGCTTCGCCGCAAGGTTCATTTCTTCAAACATGTCCTGATTGTTATTGCTGGCGGCGCCGTCCGTTCCGATGCCAACGGCAACCCCGGCTGCCAGCAGCTCCGCCGCCGGCATCAAACCAGCCGCCGTCTTCATGTTGCTGGACGGGTTGTAAGAGCAGCCCACGCCAAAGTGAGCCAGGGTCTGGACGTCCGCCTGATCTAACCAGATGCAATGCGCGCCCAGAACGTTCGGGCCCAACAGGCCGATGCGCGCCAGGTACTGCACCGGTGTCAGGCCGTGCTCCTGACGGCTTTTCTCAATCTCGAAGGGAGCTTCGGCCACATGGATGAGAAGCGGTGCCTGGTTACTGCGGGCAAGCGCAGCTGCATCCTTGAGCAGCTCTTCGGAACAGGTATAAATCGCGTGCGGCGCAACCGCGGGAGTAATCAGCGGGTCGCCCTTCCAATGCTTCAGAAAGGATTCGGTATAGGCGAGCGCGTCAGCGGAAGTCTTGCTGTCGGGCGAAGGAAAGCCGATCAGGGTTTCTCCCAGTACCCCCCGCATGCCCGCGGCTTTGGTAGCCGCCGCCACCTCTTCTTCGAAGTAATACATATCGGCGACGGTGGTTGTGCCACCGCGCAGCATCTCCAGCAGGCTGAGCTGGGTCGACCAGGTAACGAAATCGCGTGTAACGTAGCGGCTCTCCGCCGGGAAGATATATTTGTGCAGCCAGTCGTCCAGCGAAAGATCGTCGGCCAGGCCGCGAAACAAGCTCATGCTCATATGGGTATGAGCATTGATCAGTCCAGGTAGCACCAGCGCGCCGCGGGCGTCGATCACCTTGCCCGCCTCATACATGGAGTCGATCTTTGCGCTGGAGTCGACGGCGACAATCGTGTCGCCCTGAATCGCCACCGCACCGTCCTCGAAAACGCGGCGAGTCGGGTTCATCGTAACCAAAGTGGCGTGCACCACGACCAGGTCTACGTGCTCTCTGGCCCATGCCCGGGCGGAAGGGATGACCCCGGACAAGCCGCAGATCATCAAGAAAACCAGGAAGAAAACCGGGAACAAAACGGGCCCTGCCAGGGACGGCGACTGCAGGTCCACGGACCAGCCATGAACTTCCGAGGGCCCGGGATACTGTTCGACTCCAGGTGCTTCGCCACCATAGACCGCCGCCGTATATTGAGGTGCATCGCCTGCAACTTCAAGCAGCCTATCATCGCATGGTCTCGGATCCTGCCCGGTCAGAATCAAAGGTTCTGCGTTCCCTCACATTGATAAAGCTCGGCACCCCGCTCGGGCAATTCCATGTTTCCGCTACATGGCTTTCCAAGGATCGTCCAGATTGGTTTCCATTGGAACAAGAGGAGCGAGTTGCCGTTGGGCATTAGGAGCGGCTGGAAGAAATCCTGCCCGACCACGAGTAGGGGTTAGCGGGCTGGAAGACCCGGGGTGTGTTGCCTGTAGAAATGTTGCGAAGAAAGCGAAGTAAGCGAACTAAGTCCCCTTGAGCGAAGCGGCGTCGCGCGCAGAAGAGGTTACGTTTCTTCTTTCTCGAATTTCTCTGGTGTGGGGAGCGATAGGGCAAGGTGGCCAAAGGATGGCAAGGTTGCCAAATAAGTCCTTTGTTTCACGAAGATGGCCAAGATGTCCAAGTAATTAATTTGGCCATCTTGCCTCGGTGGGAGGCTGGTTTCCAGGCTGCGGAGGCGAACGGGACGGTCTTCTGCCTACCAGGAACGTGTTAGCGAACGTCCCGTATGTCATCCGGCGTCCGTGTCCTCTGGCTGGGGCTAGCCTCGGGCTGGTGTCCGGTGGGGTGGTATTTCCTCAATTGTCAAAACTGCTTCGTCAAGAGGACGCCTGGGCGCACCTGTTTGGACACGATGATTCTTGCTGTCCGCTGCGGACAGGCGTAATCCGTCACTTCGAAATCACATTACGGCTGCTACACCGGACATCAGGCCGGCAAGCGCTGATGCTTTCGCGGTGGTGGGCGGCGGATGCACAGGTAGAGCGCATGGGTGCAAGGCCAAGCAGGGCCGTCGTGGTAATTACGGCGCTGACGTGTGGTTACTAGTCCCACAGTAGTACGGTTTTGGAATCTCGTCGAGAGACTGAGCGGATCCACAACTCTTTGGTAACCGCCATAGAGCGGTTACTTGTCAAGGGGATTTAGAGGTGTTCCCCGAAGGGCGGCCGTCAGAGCGAATTCACATTTGACGGCGAGCACCCAGGAACCTAACAACTCAACCATCGTTTCAATTAGGTACCTTTTTGTCCCCAGTCGGTCCCAGTCGTGTCCGGCGAGATGTGGGAGACCACGGACCTCGATCGGCAGTCCCAAGGGAGCCGAAGAAGGTAGATCGGCAGCCGTGGTATCCCACATCTCGCGAAAAACGAGCGAGATACCCCGAATTTCCTGTACGCAGCCCTTGACACTACCGCGTGTGCGCCTTTCTTTAAGGAAAGGTGCATAGAGTTTGATGGAACCCGCTTAGCTCCCCAGGAAATCGGGGATATGGGGCACCCCCTGATTCGTGGTCGGGACAGAAATTGGACCGGGGAGGTTCTCACGCAGACTCCTTCAACTGATACCCAACTTATTTCCGGGCCGCCCTCGTCTTACGATAGCAGGGGCTAAAGCCCTACTCTTTTTCCGCCTTGTCCAGCGGAAATAAGAAGAGTGAGGACTGAAGTTTCTCTCTCATCCGTCCGAGTTTTCTGCCGTCCCTTCGGGACTGCTTGATGACGCATTCCTTACCCAGGACTACGTCCTGGGCTACTTTCAAACGTCCCCGTTCGGCTTCGCTCAGGGCAGGCTCTACGGGACTAAGTGAGAGTTCTCACGCAGACTCCTTCCACTGACACCTAACTTATTTCCGGGCCACCCTCGTCGAGTGGAAGATAGGTTTCACGGCCCCTTACCTTCTCCGCCCATGGCGCCCATATCCGGCCCGGTGATGCAGCCGGAGGCTGGAGTGTACCCGGCCTGCGGTCGCAGCGTTCACGTCAATCAATCGTTCTGTTGCTGAGCGAACGACCTGCATCAAAGTGGAAGAGTCGGCTTGCTGCTGTAGTGCGCCTCCGGCTTCCGTAGCAGCCGCAAGCAGCGGCCCGGCCGCGGTAAGAGCGCTGAGCAGCCCCAAACGCAGGGTGCACAAGGTTGATTTGTGGAGCAGGGTCGTAAGGGAGGTCATCATAGGTTCTCCTTATCAATCGCACCGCTTACGCCGCGACCTATTGCTTTTCGCATGTCACGTGCGTGTTCCAATCCACGAAAGCGCCGTTGGGGTTGTCTCGCCACGCCCAAACGTGCAGCTCGAACAGTGCCGGCAAGCCATAGCGGTTGGGCGTGCCTATGTATTGCAGCAACTGACCATCAAGTACGGGGGGAGCCTGCTGGTGCGCCGTCAGCCAGTTTTCGGCGAGAGCGATGTACTCCACCCCGACCAGCTTCATGGCGTTGCCCACCGGCTCGTAGATCAGCGCTTGCGGCTCGTTGGCGTTGAGTTCCCCACCGCTCACCAGGGCGCCATTGATGTAGTGCACGCCCATGGCGCCCATATCCGGCCCGGTAACGCAGCCATAGGCTGGAGCGTAACCGGCTGCCTTAGCCGCGTTCACGTCACTAAATCGCTCTGTTGCCTGGCGAACGATCTGCACCAAATTGGCCGGGGCGGCTTGTGCGAGCAACGGCCCAGCGGCGGCAAGAGTGCTCAGCAGTCCCAAACGCAGGATGCAGATGGTTGAGGTGTAAACGCGAGTCCTTATTCCGGTCTTCATAGCTTTGTCCTCTCGATTTTGCTTTGTGATTGGGCGCAGGCAAGTTCGGTGCATCCGTCACAGTGCGCAATGTAAGCCCGGGATGGCGCCCCATCAATGCTTGCCGCCTCCATTGCTCCCCAAAGTTTTCTCCATTCGTAGGTTGTTGTTTTGGAGAGACTTCCGAGCAGGTAAAGAAAGATCTCCAGAGCTCACAGTTGTGATAGGCTGTGGACAATTTAGGTGTCTGTATGTCCTCCTCGGCTCCTCTAGCCGCGCGTGTCCTGCGATTCGACACCTATGAACTGGATCTGCTTGCCGGCGAGTTGCGAAAGCGCGGGATAAAGCTTCGCCTGCAAGGCCAGCCTCTCCAGGTGCTCGCGATACTCGTTCAATCCGCCGGCAATCTTGTAACTCGAGAGGAACTTCGTAACCAACTCTGGCAGGCGGATACCTTTGTCGATTTCGACCACAGCCTGCACAATGCGATCGCACGCATTCGTGAAGCTTTGGGCGATTCGACCCAGACCCCGAAATACATCGAGACGCTGCCGCGCCGGGGATATCGATTTATCGCGCAGGTCGAAGAAGTTCAGCCGCCACCGATGAAGGTGAATACGAGCACCCAGGCGACGGCAGTTGTCCCCCCGGCGAGACCGATCCCCTCGAAAAACAGGTGGCGTATTCACCTGATCGCTGCCCTATGCGTTTGTTGCCTGGCCTCAATTGCCGGCTGGATGGCATGGCAGCATCGCCGCGCCGGAAGCGTGGTGGCGGCTCCGCGCTCGATTGCGGTCTTGCCGCTTCAGAATCTCTCCGGCGACCCCTCACAAGACTTCTTTGCCGACGCGATGACCGATGAGTTGATCACGGAAGTATCGCGGATCCAGGCGTTACGAGTGATTTCCCACACCTCGGTCATGGAATATAAGGGCACCCGGAAACACCTGCCGCAAATAGCGCGTGAGCTAAAGGTGGATGACATCGTGGAAGGCTCGATCGTCCGTGAGGGCGGCGAGGTTCGCGTGACGGTGCAATTGCTGGACGCTCCGAATGACCGGCATCTGTGGAGCGAAGATTACCAACGCCCGTTAGGCAGCATCCTCCGTCTGCAGAGGGAAATTGCGCAGTCGATCGCGCAACAGGTTCGCATCAAGCTCACGTCCCAGCAGGAGGCCCGGCTCGCCTCGGCGCCCGCTGTAAACCCGCAGGCTTATGACGACTACCTGAGGGGACACTATTATCTGATGACGCTGTTTTCCATGCGTCAACCCCTTGATGCCGCAAAGCAGTACTTCGAAGAATCGATTCGAAAAGATCCCGGTTTTGCGCCGGCCTATGCTGGACTGGCGAATACGTACCTGCAAATGGCTTCGTTCAGGAGCTTGCCGCCACAGGACGGCTATAGCCTGGGAATGCAAGCGGCACAAAAAGCTTTGGGCCTGGATAATGGCAACGCGGAAGCCCACACAACGCTTGCGATGCTGAAATGGCTGTATGAGAGAGATGGGCCAGGCGCCGCACGGGAGCTCGAGTACACCCTTGCGATTGCCCCTAGTTACGATTGCGCCCACGCGTACCACGCACGTTATCTTGCCTGGACTAACCGGCGCGACGAGGCGGTGGCTGAGATCACGCGCGCGCGCGGACTGAATCCCAACGATAGTTTCGCTAACACGGAATCATCTGTATATTTTCTGCTCGGCGATTATCCAAACTTGATTGAAGCGAGCCGAAAAGGAGTGCTCTCGGATCCTAATGACTGGATCGAACGCCATTTTCTCGGGGTTGGCTACGAGGGGTCCGGGAGAATGGATGAAGCAATTCCCGAATACGAGAAAGCGGTCGCGATGTCGGGTGGTGATCAGGACCCCAGTGCTTCCCTGGCACACGCCTATGCGATGACTGGACGAAGACCTGAAACGGAGAAGATCCTTCTTGATTTAGAGCGCAAATCGCGCACTGGGTATGTTTCTCCATACCTGCTTGCAAGTATCCATGCTGGATTAGGCGAGAAGAACGCCGCCATCGAGTTATTAGAAAAAGCCTACCGTGAAAGAGACATGGGCCTCATGTGGTTCGTGAAGACTGACCCCCGAATGGACAATCTCCGCTCCGATCCCCGCTTTCAGGCATTGCTGGAGCGGTTCGACCTTCCTCGATGAGGCCCGACAGACGGATTGGGTTTAGGCAGTTTCGGGACGATTAACCACTGCTAGAAATGCTGCCAGCTCAAGGGCTAGACGATAGGGGTTATTTCGTCTGTTTGAATGTATAGGCGCCGTGATTGGGGTTTGGATGCAAAGGAAAAAGGGTTCTCCTCAAGATTACGATACTGAGACCGGTTGTTTGGAGCAGCCGACTCAGAAATCTCGATTAGGAGAACCCCATGAATGTTATTCACTATATCGGATTCGACGTACACAAGAAAACCATCAGCTATTGCGTAAAGACGGCGGCCGGCCAAATCGTCGAGGAGGGCCGACTGCAGGCATCGCGCTCAGCGCTTCGAAGCTGGGCGGAGGGCCAGCGGGTGCCGTGGCGTGGAGCCATGGAAGCGACCTTTTTCAGTGCCTGGATCTACGACACACTGAAGCCCTACACGCAGCAGCTGGTAATGGGTCATCCAGCAAAGATGAAGGCTATCACCGCGGGCAAAAAGAAGAGCGATTCGATCGATGCACGAACCATCGCCGATCTGCTCCGCTGCGATCTGTTGCCCACCTGCTATGTATTAGTGCCGGAGATGCGCGATCTCAGGCGGTTGCTGCGCTATCGAAATATGGTGGTACAGCAGTCTGTACGCATGCAGAACAAGATGGCTGGTCTGCTGATGGAGAGCGGAACCACCTTCCACAAAGACAAGCTGCACGGGAAGAAATACTTCTCCGAGCTAATGGCGAGCCTGGAGGAGGTACCGGAGTCGGTCAAAGACCTGCTGCGCATGAGTCGCAGCTCGATGGAGATGTTCCAGTCGATCCAGAAGCAGATGGTCAAGAGGCTGCTTTCCGAGCCGGTCTTACAGCAGCGCGTCGAACGGTTGACGAGCATCCGCGGAGTAGGTCCGATCACAGCACTGACCTGGGCGTTGGAGGTAGCCGATCCACATCGCTTCTCCTCCATCGGGGATGCTGTCAGTTACTGTGGCTTAACGGCCGCCTTCCGATCGTCGGCCGGCAAACAGCAACGAGGCCCTATTTCCAAACAACGCAATGCGTGGTTACAGACGGTGCTGATCGAAGCGGCCAAGCTGGCGCCTCGATGGAATCCGCAGTTGGCAGCACTGCATGCCAGACAACTGGAACTCGGCCATCCCAATCGGGCTACCCTGCAAGTGGCGCGAAAGCTGGTCGCTTACCTATTGGCTGTGGACAAGAGCGGTCGGCCTTTCCAGGTGACCACTCCGCCACCTACGCTCCCGGGTCCTGCGAAAGGAAAAAGAACAAAGCGAGCAGCTCTCGCAAAAGCCGCCTAGCGGCGGCCATATCATCGGTTCGATCTGTCAGCGATCCACCGGCCGGTCCTTGCGTTTTTCGTGGACTGTGCACGGGAACTTCGGTTCCCAATACACCCTACCGTCTGTTTCGAGGCCGGCCGGTTCACTCTAACTCAATCTTCGTGGACGATGTCTACTCGACGTTGTTCCCGCAAATGGATGTCTGGCCACGCTGCCATTGCGTTGGTCTTGCTAAGGGATCGAGGACAGTTCGCAACACTCACTATCTACCCGCTCGGAGAACCTATTCTGCCAGTCAAGGGGAATCTCCGTTTCCCTTGACTTTTACCTATCATGGATGTCACGGGGGGAATGCGGACGGACCTGAGAAGGGTCAGACGGGAAGTTTACTGGAACCGTTAGTTCCGGCAGTGGAATCATCCCGTCCGTCTCCGGGGAACCTTCCGCGACCAACTTCCGTCAGTGTTGGACATCCGTCGCGTATCCGTCAGTTTGCGATTGAGATCTGTCCGCACTTGCGTATTGATCCTGCAAGCCAGGGAAGGCTTTGCGTCGTGGCCAGCCAGGGATGACGCGGACCGACGTTTGGCATCGTGGTTGCAACACGTCCTTTCTGAGTCCTTAGAGCACCTACGGATTCAATACGGACAAGCATGAGATCCAGTTATTCATTAAGGAGCAAGAATGCAAGAAACCAGGACAGAGCTGGAAGAATCTCTCCATCAATTTGTAACAACCTGGAGACTCCTCGCACGGCCATTTCCTCAATCCGACCTATCGGATAAACCTGGTTTAGCGGTCAGTTGGCCGAATACTCGCTTTCCTTTTTACAACATAGTCTTCCTGACAGAAGAGTTGAACGATGAGGGCGTGTTCAGAAACAGGGTGTGGGAAGCGGCTACCTATCTTCGCACCAGCGAGGTCTCTGGTTTATTTCTCGTTTGCGTGAATCGTCTGAGTGGAGCAGCAGAGGATAATTTTAGCTCGATCATGGCGCAGGAAAAACTTGTTCCTGCAATACCCATGACCGGCATGGCTGGAGATGTTCTACCTCTTGCAGGCAGCCCCCATCCAGACCTGCGGTTTGTACGAATCTTCGATGACGACACAATCCGGACATTCGCGGAGATAAACTGCGCGGCGTATGGTCTTCCTGCTGAAACCGCTCTCTCATTAGTCAAGGAGCACACACTCTGGAGCGAGCATGCCTATGGATTCGTGGCTTATGTGGGTGATGAACCAGTGGCGACAGCAACCGCAATCATCAACGATGACTGTATCTTTTTGTTTCTGGTCGCCACGATGCCCGGAGCACAGCGGAAAGGATATGGCAATGCCGTCGTAAGACATGCGTTGAACGCGGCCCACGAAGCGACCGGCATCAGGCGGTCCATATTGCATGCCACCGAAGCCGGCTATCCTGTATATCTGCGTCTTGGTTATCATCCAACTGCTAAGTTTATAGGTTGCATGCTGGAGAGCTGATTCCAGGTCTGCCGGGTCTGATTATTCTATTAATCTTATGGATTGGGCATCATTCTTTTCCGGTCAGAGGACACAGTGCATAAGTGAATTCGTTTGCCGGGGAAACTCGGGGACGAGTTTCCTAAGATGTAGTTTCATACGTGCGGACTGCTATTGTGCGGGGCGCGCATCTCTGGATCCAAGCCCCAGGAATTTCCCAACGCTATGGACCGACGTTCCCAGAGCGTGTTTAACGTTGCCATAGGTTGTAGTCAGAGCGTTTCCTGTGGCGCCTCCAGCGGTCGAGATTGCCATATCTGTATTCTGGTTGCTGAGCGCGAGCGCGTCGATTGTCGCATCGCCGGCCGCAATCGTAGACTGTGCCGGCCGTTTCGCGGGATTAACCCACGCGATATCGAACTGGGAAAGCCTCTCAAGTCTATCCACCGACGCGGGTTGAAAATCCGTCCTTGCCATTTTCGTTGTCAGCGGCCAACGATGCGATGAAATCCAGAAGGCGCCGTTCATGGGCGCGCCGATTTCGCCCAGATTCACGACCCTGGTTACAGAAAGCGGGGTCATTTTTTCACAGGTGTCTCCCCCGCAGCCGTGGCGGCACAGTTCTTCGTTCAGGAAAGAAGCGTGTTTTCCGGCGGAGATCCAAACAGTTGCTCCGCGATCTTCCGCATGGAGAGTCGAGGCTCTCGCAATCTGGCTCGCGTCGCACACTGTATCTTCGTGTGCGGCCGCATACCAATAGGTCGCTTTCCATTTGGCTGGAATGGATTCATTGCCACTCGCTCGCACTAAAACGGAGACGTGTTCGGCATCCAGCGCATGCCCCATGCGCCCGCAGTCTTTCTTCCAAAGATGATAGTAGTGAATTTCGACCGAGGGCCCGGTTGCCACCTTTCCAGGAAAGACCTGGCCGTAAATTGTGGCGTCTTCCGACTGCACGACCGGATTTCTGTTTTCGGGTGTAAATTCGGCCGGCACGCCGGAGCAGTCTGCCTGGCTAACCATGAATACTGGTTTGAATTGGGTGAGGAGGGCCTGTTCCAGCTCATCACTCAACCCATCATGGTCAGAGTCGATGGACATCTGCTGGGCAACGTAGGGCAAAGCCACAGGCTGCGCGCTCAGATGTGCTCCCGACAGAGTCAACCCTATCGTACCTAAGCAAAGTAGTCTCCGCATACGGGAATGGTACCCCATGGTGGTTATTGCGTATCGCATCTCCCTGTCCCGCATCTCCCCGCCTTTATTTGAAAGCGTCCCAGATCGCGCGAACGATGCTCCGGTGCTCCGCGGACTGATAGGCGCCAGCCATCAGCCGATACGCGCGCTCGGCCTTCCGGTACTGCCGCTTCGCGTAGGCCTTCTCAACGGGGTCGAAGGTAGTCACGTATCGGCGCCACGGGTGCCGAAGTATCGGGAACTGGCGCATCTGACGGGCAATTCGTGGATGTGGATAGTACATCTCCAGCCCCCTGCTATTTAGATGCATAATTCTTCATACTCGCCTGAATTGCTCATGCCCACTTTCGGACACACGGGGGGAGGGGATTACTGCGATGGCGGAGGAGCGTTGCTACACTGACCGAAGCGCACAATCATGAGAAAGAACATCTGGAGAGCGGTCATAGAAGTCGGTTTTATCATCTTCCTGTTTTATTCAAATCTTTTGATGGGGGAGTTTGAGCGGTCGGGAATGGGTGGGAAGAGAGGTCTGATGTGGGCAATAGCAGATGTCTTTACCTCTCTGAATTTTCTGATTGCTCTGATTGCGGCGCTCGGCGGCTATGTCCTGTTTGAATTTCTCCGAAAGAGATTCTAGGCGTCTCGCCCTTGAAGTGCCCCCCGAATTTCCCGCCCCAGCGCCCGAAGTCAGGGCTGACCAGGAGTTGCCGCTGTGAATTTCTGGACCCGTAGCACGTCCCACATCGTTCTGAAACGGCGCTGTAACGAGCGAGTGAGCCTCGCGAAAATGATTTCGCTCACTATTCTCGTTCTCTCTTCTTACACCTCTTAACGTGAATTGGGATGCCCGAAAAATCTTACATTGTGAAGTTCAAGCGAGCCGAGATAAGCGTTCGGCCGGTCGTTGCCGCGAGGGCAGAAATCCAGGGCGATAATCTTGTGTTTCTGAACTCGGAGGGCAGACTGACCGCTTTGTTCTTTCTTGACATGGTTCAAAGCTGGAATGAGGTGTCGAATTAGGGACAGACGCGGGACGAAAAATACCAAATGGACAGCGCGCACGGCTTGCAGTGCACGTTTTTTTGACGGGTTACGTTTCGCCTGCCCGCAAGGTTTTTCGCGAAACTTCATCCCGAAACTCCCTATCGCGACTGGGCAGAAAAGGACGCTCCGATTTGGTTCAAGAGAATGATCGAGTCTGAGCAGGCCCATCGCTCAAAGCATCGGCCACCCCTGAAATGCAAAATGCTGATGCCTGGAAGTTCGATCTGTTGCCCGGCCGCCGCAACGCCCATAAAATCCTCGTGCAAGGTTCCCGTAATCGTGTAGCGAGCCACCAACGTGTCGCCTTCGCCGATCAGGTCCTGCGCGACGACTCGAGCGTCTGGAAATACCTTCCAGAATGCACGATAAAACTGCCTTACGCTTTCGAGTCCTGGCTCGATCCCCTGATATCCATGCACAATCACGTCGTCGGAGTATAGGTGAAAATAGTCATTCCGTCTTAGGGGATCAGCGAAACACTCGAGAGCCTTGAAGAAACTCTGTCGATTAGACATTCGGCCATTTTAGTGACGTTTACGATATTTGGGGCATTTCATGGGATGTTCCGTCCGGAAGGAAATCCCCCAAAGAAATCGGTCGTCGGAATTGAGGTGACCGTCCCCGAGTTTCCCCAATGCCCATGAAGGGACCTGGAGACATATCGCAATTCTGCCCTATCTTTCCCGTATAGTGCGTTGATAGGGGGCTGAACCAAACGTGAGCCGAATCTTATTTTCTGTCCTGTTTTTGGCCTTGAGTTTTACCTTCATCTCGCCCGCCAATTGTGCGGCATGGCGTGAGTACCAAAGCGGATTTCGAACATTGGACATTGCCGCGGGACCGGATTCAACGTTATGGATTTGCGGCAGTGACGCCTCTATCGCCGTCTCCAAAGATAGTGGATTCCACTGGGAGGTTAGAGATCGAACGACGGACAGGGGGCTCTTTCTTCTCGTTCGTTTTCGCGATTCCTTTGGCTATGCTGTCGGGACTACGGGGTTCGTTGCTTTCACAGACGACAGTGGTCTCACCTGGCAGCATAAGGCCATCCCATACACTGACGTGCTCGCGGCATCCTTTTCTGATTCCAGTCACGGCCTGATTAGAACCAGAAGCGGTGTCTTTCAGACAACTGATGGGAAAACGTGGACCTCTGTCTCGGAGAGGTACTCGATTGATTTCGATAAGTATCCCTACGTCTTAAGCGTGGCGGTCCTCGACGCGAAAACACATGACGATACATCTTTCCGAGGCCCCTCCCTCCGGAAGCGGGTTTCTGTACACGAAGGACGGCGGTGCCAGCTGGGCTTTTGTCCAAGTTCCGAATTCAACAATCACCAGCATGCTGATTCAGGAAGATCAATACTGGGCGGTTGGAACGGAAGTAATTCACAAGGACAAACCTGGTGGTGGGTACGCTGTGCCCTTGCTGGTCTCGTCTAGAGATGGAGAAACATGGCAGCACAGTGCAAACGACATTCAAATGTGCCATTGGGAGGGTTGTGGTGGGAGATGCACCAACCAAGGATGCCTCGCGGCTGCTGGCCTTGTCCTCAGCGTTTTCGAGAAGGAGGCGAGTAGGATCGTTTTTCCCTCAAACCCCGACTTCACCTTGAAGTGGGCAATCTCTGGGTCCACGATCTGCTTTGTTGGATCGCAGGTCCAATGTGCTGATACAAAGATCGATCCCGCCGCAGACGCCTCGAAGATGTCAGGGCGCGCCCCGACCGCAGCAGATTCCCAACCTCTTGCCAAGACCACTTCAGCGAACACAGTGCAGTGCATCTCATGCGGCCTGCAATCGGTTTATGTCGATCCGAAAGCGAACGGTCGTTACACTCTAAAAACCACCTTGATCATCGATAAGAACGGCTTAGTAAACAAAGTAGAATTCCAGGACGCGCCGTCCGATACCCTCGCAGACAGTATCCGCCGCTCAATGATGCAGTGGATTTTCCTTCCACTTCTTAAATACGGCAGCCCGGTGGACGTAAAACTCAATACGGTAGTGAACGTCGTCTCGGTTCGAGCCAGATGGTTTCGCCCGCGAGGGGGAGATCAGGGGATGATACCTATCTCCCAGCCGACGATAGCGGGCTCGCAAAATAATGGAGCAAGTAGGCGACGGGGACGAGGCGAAAAGTAACCCGATCGAATCACGTCTTCCGCAGGCGAAACCGTCGCCCCGCACCAGCGCGACCTGAGTCCAGGACAGCAAGGAGGGTGTGTAATGTACTTCCGTATGGCTGCGGCTGCTGGGAATAAGAGCTTGCAAATGCTTGCAGCCGGGTAAGTTAACAGGGAATAAATAAGTCAGGTGACGGCCATTGCTCAAATCTCTCAGCTACCACACACTCTCTCCGCATTGCTCGTTGAATGAGCGGCGCAGAGGAGAAACACATGGATTGCATGATCAGGAAGAGTGAGACACGGCCTTTCGGTAAGCCCGGGTGGGAAAGCCGGCTGTCTCGTAGAGTGTTAACGATCGCTGCGGTGGGCAGCCTGTTGTCCGTCGCCGCCAGCGCGCGAGCTTCTTGCGGAAGTTTCTCGCAGGTGGGGGCGGGAAAACAGGCGCACCCAGCGTCATGGAATGTGCAGTCCGGACGCCCGTACTTGACCGAGGTGGACGAACCTTTGGCGTCGATCGTGGGCATGTGGCACGTAACGTTCACAGCCAAAGGCAACAGCGAGGGTCCGCCGGATAACACGCCCATTGATAACGCCATCATCGTGTGGCACAGCGATAGGACGGAGGTCATGAACTCCGGACGGCCGGCGCAGGATGGAGATTTCTGCCTGGGCGTGTGGGAAGAGGTGGGCAAGAGCCACTACAAGCTCAACCACTTTGCCTGGATGGGCAACGATACGACCAACGCTCCGGGCGGGATCGGCAAGCCGACTGGTCCGACTCACATTGTGGAAGACGTGACGGTGAGTGCAGACGGCAAGCACTACTCGGGAACCTTCACGCTGGATGCCTACGACACTTCCTTTAATCTGACAGCGCACATAGTCGGTGTGCTTCAGGGAACCCGCATCACCATGGGTACGACCGTTGATGATCTGATGTGACATTAGCCGGATGCGCGCGGCGGGATTGGACGTCCCGCCGCTCTCCAGAGCCGCGGCATCAACGCCCGGAGCTGCCGAAGCCCTGGCTCCCTCTGGCGCCGCTCGTCAGCTCGGTTGATTCTGTTACGGGCCCGGTCAACACGGGAGTTGGAACCAACTGCGCGATCCTGTCTCCTGACCGTATCTCGTAAATGTCGATCAGGGTGGTCATGAGCACCACGATCTCTCCCCGATAGGATGAGTCGATCACGCCGCCGTGGGTGAACACACCTTTGGCCGCCAGGGATGAGCGATCCTTCACCAGAAATCCGACAGGCAATCCACTCACCATGCCGGCAACGGCCACACCGGTCTGCACGCGATGAACTTGACCGGGTACGAGGGTGTGATCCTGGTTGGCGTAGAGGTCATATCCGATGTCTTCGCCGGGGTGAGCCACTGTGGGGACTTTCGCTGACCCATCGAGTAATTTCACCGTTAACGATGCCATGATGTTTCCCAATCATTTTCCTGGATCATGATTGCAGCGTACCGCAAAGCGACGGATGGTGCTTGGGGGACTGGAACGGGCGGTCTACTGGACCGGCAAGGTGACATGGCGGCGTGGCGTCACAGTACCTCATGCAACGCCGGCAGAAAATCGGTCGCATATACGACGATCACTACTCGATCCCCCCGCTCGTCTTACGAAGCTCCTCAGCGGCGGCCGCCTCGTCGAGGATGAGCTGCGCGGTCTGGGCGAAGACAAGCTGGGTCAGATCCAGCGCGGCAGCTCTATCTCTTTAAACGGTGACCCTGCAACCTTTTGACGGAGTCAAGATGGCGCATTGGTTGTCCGGTACCGGTCTGCACAAGATATGCGCGGAATTATTGTCAAAGCGAATCGCGGGCACGGGAAAGCTGCTTCGAGGGCAGTAGCCACGAACCGAATTGGCGAAGTGCTACTTTCATTTCGCGGGTGTACAGTTCTTGCGTTGCTTGAGGGAGGAATGCGATGTCGACTGATTACCAGGATTTCAAAGGCAAGCTGGCATTGATTACGGGTTCTTCTCGCGGTATCGGCCGCGGAATTGCGTTGCGGCTCGCTGAGCGAGGCGCGGCTGTGGCGGTTAACTACTTGCAGGATTCTCACGCCGCAGCCGACACCGTGGCGCGGATCAAAGCTCGAGGAGGTCAGGCCTTCCCGGTGCAAGCCGATGTGACCCGTCCCGAGGAACTAGCTGCCATGATGAGCCAGGTTAAGGCTCAGTTCGGAGCACTCGACATCTTCGTAAGCAATGCCCTGGGGGATTTGCTGAGTTTTATGAGTTCTCCCCTGCAAGTCACTTCGGAACAGTGGGATAAAGCGTACTCCTGCCAGTCTCGCGCTTTTCTCGTGGCAGTTCAGCAGGCCGTACCGCTGCTACGAGACGGCGGCCGCATATTGACTATTAGTTACTGGCCAGGCAGTCACCTGGGCGGATTCTTGCCATATTTCGCCATGGGAGCGAACAAGGCAGCGCTCGAGTCGATGTGTCGTTACTTCGCGGTGGCTCTCGCCCCGCGTGGCATCACCGTAAATGCTGTTTGTGCCGGACTCACCGACGATAGCATCGTCAATAAGCTGCCGCCGGAAGCCCAGGAGGCTATTCTTGGTTGGCTTCGTGAAGGCTGGACGCCCATGGGACGCCCGGGTACTCCTGCTGACATTGGTGGTGCCGTCGCCGCCTTGTGCAGCGCGGATGCCGGCTGGATCACGGGGCAAACTATCGTGGCTGATGGGGGCGCGACGCTCATGAGTCCGGAAGTTCCCCTTGGCTTCCAACGCCCGTAGTCTTATCTTCGAGAACTCTGGTGACGGCCGGGGACGGGACGATGTCGGACAGACGATGTCGGACAGACGAAATAACCCCCATCTTGCGCCATTGTTTCTGTTCAATGGGGGTTGTTTCGTATGTCCCGCATCTCCGTCCCGCATCTCCTCACCATGCCGGCAACTGCCACACCGGTCTGCACACGATGAACTTGACCGGGTACGAGGGTGTGATTTTGGTTGGCGTAGAGGTCATATCCGATGTCCTCGCCGGGGTGAGCCACTGTGGGGACTTTCGCTGACCCATCGAGTAATTTCACGGTTAACGATGCCATGGTGTTTCCCAATCATTTTCTTGGATCATCCTTGGAGCGTACCGCAAAGCTGGGGATGCTGCTTGGGGACATAATGGGGGCGTCCCCTTAAAGTGCCAGGTCCGGTCACGGTAGGGACAGCTATCGCTAGCTGCCCCCCGTACAGATCCGTGCGAGCGGAACTACCGCACACGGCTCCTACCTTGGATGGGTAGCGTCGAATCGGACGTCAGGAAAAGGATGCAGGACCTGAGGACGCGGTATCCATCGTTCGAAGGTTGGTCGGATGCGTGTCCAGCTCGGTCGGCTGCGCTGGCTACGACGTCCAAGCATGGAGCGCCATATATTGCAGAGCCGATCGCGGAAGCGACCCAACGTCACAGTGTTACCCGGGACAGCGTGATAACGGTAGTAGCCTTCGACCACACGTTTCAGCCACTGTCCGACGACGGTGACCCGCTCATGCATACGCTCGCTCAGCACTGCTTTGATCTTGCGCAGTGTCGCTCGCATCCGCTTGGGCTGGGTTTTGCGCCGCACGGCAAAATAGCCGTTGGTGCTCGTCGCACAGTAGTGCGTGAAGCCCAGATGGAGGCTGATTAAGCTCTCCTCCAGGTTGTGCTCATACTCCTGCCAACTTACGCCGTCTACTCCCGGGGCCGCGCTGCGCTTCAAGGCGTAGTAGCTTTCCCGTAGCAGATCGACTGTAAGGTGATGTAGTAAAGCGGTGAACCGTTCCTGCTTCCTTGCCTGCGCCGTTCGGCGCACGCCGCCCAACCCCTGGGACACGCGCATTCCGCTCTGCGTCGGATACGTGTGGTGGTGGACGTCGTTCTCCTTGGTCCGCGCCCTTCCCTCCGCCGCCTCCGCGGAAGCCTTCGCCTCTTTGTTCGGTAGCTTCATCAGTACTATGGCGCAGTCCGACTCCTCCAAAACGTACATGTCCGGATCATGGATATCTCACCTTCCCGGACCGGTCTGCTCGCGCAGACGCCCTGGAGGTCTCCCGGTTCTCGTGCACATTGTTTCCTGACGTGCCTGGTGTCTTCGACTACGCCGAGCCCAGCGGCCACTCGCGAGTAACGCGGCTTGCTGATGTTACCTTCCCACTGACAGAAAAGGGTCGGCACTCGGATTGTTCGTTTTCGCAGCTCAATGGCCAGCCCGCCAGTACCTCTGTCTACGCTTCAACTGATGCCCTCGCGGGCATCAGCGCAAGACTCAAGGCCGAGATGGAGTCGCTTCTCCTTTCCCGTAGGGCTCTTCCATCCCCTACAATGTGCCGGTTTAGCCC
>CAVYFF010000011.1:0-493244 GCA_963767745.1 uncultured Acidobacteriaceae bacterium
TCTGTACGAACTGAACTCTTCAGGCTCGTTCCAAGACGACGGCGCCGATGTACGGCAGGTTGAGTATTTGTCCGCTTTGGATTTGAGCGGTATAGCCGCCGTTGGCCTGTTCCTGTTCAAACTCGACCTGGAAGACCGGCCAGGAAGAATTGAATATTTCCTTGAAGGCGCTACCCGGAGGAAGTCCCAGCCAACTGCTGTTCTGTTGCTGGTTCGGTGTGCCGAAGGTGATGACGGTAAAGAGGGATTGGTTAGAGCCACAGGTAAAGGCAACCGTCCGGTTCCCCGTCGAAACCACCTGGTAGTTGGCGTTGCCCTGGAGACCCTTGGAAGGATCGTTGCGGAGGCCCATGATTTGCTTGAACCAGTCAAGAATGCGCGTGTTGTCGGTTGCCGGCGACACATCGTAGTCCTGCGGATTGATCCATTGATCGTTGTCGTCGAAGGAGAACGCCATCGTCTCGCCCACCTCCTGGCCCATGAAGAGCATGGGAATGCCGTTCGACAACAGCGTGAGCGTGCCAAGCGCCTTCGCCATCTGAAAGCCCTGGCGATAGGGAGGGCGCGCTGCGATGCGGATATTCGTCGGGTCTTGACCGCTGACCATGTCGTGCGACTCGCCGAAGCGTGTTACCTGATTGAAGGGGCGACCCCAGTAACTCGGCGCGTCCATCGTCGTTTTCAGCGGCACCGAATCGTCCGCATTGTATCTCGTGTCGTAGCTGGCCGCCTTGATCTGGTAGACCTCATCGATACCCCACTGGCCGTCCATCACTCCATACCCTGGGTTCGAGACGTCGAAGGGGCTGGTTCCATTGTTCTCGGCGACGCAATAGGGCCACCGAAGTCCCTCGGCCGTCGCTGCGGCGCGCAGCGCCGAGCGAATTGCCCCGAGGAACTCCCACCCGCCCACGCATTTTGTGATGATGGTGTTTGTATCGTCGAAACGGAAGCCGTCCAGGTTGAAGGCGCGGAACAGATATACGGATGCCTGCCGAAAGTATTCAAGCATCATCGGATGGCCGCAATTCATGCGGTCTCCGTCGTAAGAGCCGTTGCTATAAACGTCGGCGGCGATCTGCATCAGTGACGAATTCAGAGAGTGATTGTAGACGACATCGAGGGTCACGCCGCGGCCCGTGACGTGGGCGGCGTCGACGAACTTTGCCATCGCTGCCGCACCGCCATAAAAGTCGTCGATCGCGAAGTAATAGGAAGGGTCGTATCCCCAGGAGACGGTGCTGCTGAATTCGGAGACGGGCATCAGTCCAAGGGTCTTTACGGGAAGCTGATTCAGGTATCCGGGCTTGCCGAGCCGGCTGACCGGTTGAAGCTCGTCGGTAAGCAGATCGAACGGCACGATCGTGTCCCCGGCGGGCGTCGTGTCTGAAAGATTTGTAAATCGCCGTACGTGAATCTCGTAGATCAGCAGACTCTCCCACCCCATCGGGTTCCACGGATGCACATGAGAGGCGGCATAGGCTGCCGCAGCATCGAGCACCATCGACCAGGAAGTCGATGCATCGCCTGGTTGGTCATCAATAGCGATGTTCAGGCTGCCTCCGTCCCGCACGGCTCGTGCCGCCGGATCGAGAACTTCAAGGTTGTCATTTAGCAGAAAGCGGTACAGCGTGCCGGCGGGAGCATCGGCCGCGGCGACGCTGGACCACCAATAAAACGTATCGCCGGTAAGGGTCATGGGAACGTGCTTGCGCGACTGAAGGCCGGGTGCAGTCTCGACGCCGAGAACCAGGCTGGCCGAGATCGCGTGCGGCGCGTGCACGACGAAGAACGTCTGGCCGCCAACCGTGGTCACTCCCTGCGGCATTTCCCGCGCGGCAAAAACACCGGCGTTAACCGCGGGAGCCCCGAACGCTGCCTGCATCAGGACGGTGCGACTGGGCGGCTCAGCGAAATGGGTCGGCCCGCTGGCACAGATGCCAAACACACCTTCCGTCGTGAAGAAGCGCGCGTCGGTGGCTGCGGGCGTGAAGTAGCGAGAGATGTTGATCCAGGCGTAAGGCGTAGGTTCCTTGCCCGCTACCGGCAGAAGAATGATGGAGGTCGTGGTCTGGATCGCGAGGTCGAGCGCAGCCTGCCAGGTTCCATCTCGCTGCTGTGTCGCGGCGATGGTTTCGTAGGCGGGACCGTTGCCGACCGAGACTTGCACCGAGACTCCGCCGCCGAAGCTCGAATGCGGTTGCGGACTGATCGTGATCGGAAGCGGACGGACTGCCGGAAAAGCGGCCACCCATGCGCTCGCTCCGAGAGCGCAGCGCGAGACGGCGTTCAGCACCGTCGGGTCAGCGGGGAACGGCCTGTCGAGAGCTGGATTTTCGACTCGGTTCTGACTCTCCAGAACATAACCTGCTTGCGGGTAAATCGAGGCGGTATAGGACGCGATCCGGAACCGCGCGCTGCCTGCGTAAGGTTGGCTTCCATTCGACGGCACTGCAAAAGACGACCCCTCGACGACGTCCTTCACCACAAATACCGGTGGAGCTGCAAGCTGTGCGCTGTACATCACCTCCACCGGTACAGGGGTCAGCGAAAGCGGTTGGCTGCGCACATCGCACTGGCCGCTCTTGAGCCATAGGTTCGCCCCGTCGCAAGGCCGCCAGACGCGATTGCTCGCATTCGCCTCCCAAAGCGCAGCCACGTTGTCGCGAGCCGGCTGCATAAGCTTCAGGTTGAAGCCCCCCGTCATCCACGACTGCAGGGCAACCTGGAACGTCGAGACGCCGGTAGCATCATTGCGCGCCGACTCTCCGAAGTACGTAGGCTGATTCGCGACGTTATAGGGATTCCATACGTATAGCTGGCCGCCGCGGAAAGCGTTCTGCGTAATCACCTGAAAGGTCAGGACGGCGCCCGCGTTGAATGCCACCCCGGCCGGATTGGGGTCCTGGTAAAGAACTCGCGGGGAAGCCTCGAAGGTCCAGACCTCGGCAGGCGCGACCATGTAGAGCCTGCGGATGAAGTCGTCAGGCTCAGATCCTTGATTGTCATGGACTGCAGAAATCGTCCAATGAAACTTGAATTGCAGGGTGCGCGGATCAGGGATGTAGGGCAGCTCAAAATCGATTGTGGCGCCGGCGACGACACCGGGACCGTCCTGAACCTTGGTTCCGTCCCAGTCTGCCTGCCACGCGCGCATGCTCCAGGTGGCTGATTTGTTAGCGGGTGAATGGTGCACAACGATTGCCATGCAATCTCTCCCTTGTGACCGTAAGCTCGATCGGCGAAATCGACCGTCCGATGCGAGAGTTTCGCTGGGCTCCAGGGCGGAAGGCTGTGCTGATCTCGGTGGGCGAGCAGTTACAACTGCTGCAATGGGTAAGCTGCCACCCTATTGCCTCCCCACATCAGCGCTCAGTCTCAGAAGTGGTGTAGAAAATCAACCTCGTGTTAGGTTGAACAGCCATGCGTGCTAGAGGCGTGGGCATGGACCGTCCACCACCCCAGGTGGTTACCGGGTCCGGGTGAATATGTTCGATCAGCTCTCTGCTATACAGCGGGACCTGCTTGCCGTCCACAATTGCGGAATCGAGCGAAACGGCGACATGCACAAGATGGCTCAAATCATCGGCCTTGTAGACGCGCGTTTTCAATAGCACCTCGGTTCCTACCGGCAGAAACACCTGAGAGCCACGAACCACAGGGGAAGCAACACGAGAATGGATCGGTCTTCCGGCGTTCACCGCAGCCATGTCAATACTATCGATGGTCGTGATCATGACGGACATGCGCGGCGGCATGAATTGCTGAGGGGGAACGGACGGTTCATTCGTCACCCGGGGGATCGTGGCCACCGAAGGCCTCCCGTTCGACGCTACAAGCGGGGCTTGACTCACACCGTTGCTGGGCTTCGACACTGGCGTAGAGCCCGATGACAGGACGCTATTTGCGGCCGGCATCGTTTCACTCGTGGTGGGTGCGCTAGTTGCGTCTGGGCACGGATTGGTGGGAACGGTAGCCGGCGAATCTGCCCTTCCCTTCCCGGCGCCCCTGCGAGCCGGAGCCGGAGAAGTGCAAGGCTTGCTATTGGTAGGCTTGCTGGGAGCCGCGTTCGAGGCCGAGCTCGCTAACTGCTGAGAACCATCCAGCAACCCGTTGAGCATCTGGTAGTCGGAGGGAAGCTCAGGAGCCGGCCACATCGAGGCGGCGTACCCGGATCGAAATGCCATTTCCTTTCCAACCCCGGACACATGCTCCGCCCCGTACGTTGAGACCAATTTGCTGAAGGCATCATCCACGGCGGCGGCGCTGTCCAATTTGTCCGCAGAACTCAAGATCATCCGAACATACCCTTGCGGATCACCGTGCACTACGATGTCTTGAAAGGAAGAATAAGGTTCCATGCGAATAGCGCCAATGGAACCTGGATCGGCGACCTCACCGTCCAGCAATCTTTTGCGCGCCGTCCGAACCTGATCAGCGGCTTTCAGTATCTTTGGCTCGCCAAATGAAATGACCCAGCGGTTGTATGTGGTCGCAGCGTATTGCCAATTGTAGCGTCCCATCGGTTTCGCATCGGAGCGCCTGCCGGCTTGCGGCTGCTTCGCCAGGAGTCCCAGCAGATACGATCGAGCATCTGCGTTCGTAGTGAGCGCTATGAATCCCACGAGGGGAGTTGTACCCGTGATAGGTATGCTCGACTCGGGCACCAGAACGGTTGTGTCCGCTTCTTCGTGTCCTGAGGAGTTTATCCTGGGCCTGTACTGTGTCGGCTGCAGCCCGAGAGCCTCTGGATGCACCAGTTCACCATGCTCGCTCTTGGGCGCTTCATGGATTCTTCGCGCCACGTCCTCCAGGCGCTTTAAACCCAGGATTTTCGCCATGCTTATGTAAACCGTTGCGGCATCCGTCATCGACAGCCTGTCGTAGCGTTCAAAGAGCATGGCGCCATAAACGACCGGGTCGCTTGCACCTGCCGGCTCTCGTCCTGCCGCGTCAAATTCCGCCCAGTCACGGCAGTCCACATAGACCTTGTAGGTCGGGACGCTGTCCTGGACTGCCTTGTCCAGCTCCTGGGGCTCCTTGGCGCGATATTGGAGAAAATCGAGCACCGTTGTCGGTTTTCCGCCCTGCTGTCGCAGGTGTGTTCCGATGTCGTCGACCCAATCAAGAAACTCTGGCTTGCACCGCTGCGGTATACCGTTATCCAGTTTCCCCAGATCCATGGCTTCCACAACGCGAAAGGGGTCCGTGTACTGCGCACCGCTCGGTTGTGCTGATATAAGACCCCCTTGGGTGTAGTAGGTTTTGACCAACATCATGTAATACAAATCTTTGGCATTCAGCAGTTGGCTGAACTTCGTGCGCGCTTGCGCCACGCCAGGCTTGCCGGGATAAGTAGCCCAGAACTGCGACCGTGCCTGCGCGATGTCTGCGTCGAACCTGGTTTTCTGTGCCAATTTTTCGGCGACGTCGTGCATCATCTTATCCAGGGCTTCGTTAAAAGCCACCCAGTTTTCAATCATCTGTTGCTGCTTTAGAAGCCTTGCGATTTCACTGGCATCGTCGCCACGAACGAGCGGAGCAAAAGCGATGCAGAGGATGAGTGCGACAGACGTTCCGAACCTTTTCACGGGCGCCTCCCGGAGGATTCTAGCAAAGGGGAAGACGAGCGAGGAGGAAAACGAAAGCGGGGGCAGAAACGTGGAACTAAGTCACCTCTCCTTTCCCCGGGGTTCCCTCGTCCACTGCAATGTACCTGGAATCGATGTTTCACGGCGGACAGCCAGAGGCGGGGCGGCACAGAAAATAATCATCTCAAGAACGCTCGGTAAACCGGTGACAGACCTGGTGACGGACAGAACGTTCTGCGTTTGAACGCGATTGCAGGTAAACGTTCATGGATGTCACCAGCTTCTGGTACTACCAGCTTCTGGTACTGAGTGCGGCGCAAGCATGGCTCCATCCGCGGTTTTTATTCTCAGTTTGCCCTCAAGCGGAAAACCCCACTTGGCTTTCCAACCTACAGCAACACACTGATTTCTGTACCAACGTTGCCATATACCGGGGAACCGATCCTCCATGCAGTTGATCTTCCAGAGTCTCATTGGTTTCCTGTCGTAGTCTTGAAAACGTGTCGCCAGAGGGTTTCGGGAAGGTTTTCGGGACGAAATAACCCCCGTCTTTCCGGGATAAATTAGGAGAGGGGGGAGCCGACCTTAAACACAGCCCTTACGGCAATTCGAGAACAATCCATTAATAGATAAACGAATTTCACCGACAAAAACCTTCAACAAACCGTGAAAAAGATGAGAGGACGGGACGGAGGTACTCTCTGGCGCTCCCCTCTCACCCCTTCTGTAAGATTGATTGAACATCTTGTAGTCGCTGTACGGGAGGGTGCGATCACCGGTGCGATCTAGATTCCTGGGTGTAGCGCTTTCGGTTGCATTGACCCACGTCTTCGCGCTAGCGCAGGTCACGACCGTAGCGTCTCCGCAAGTGGAGGTTACGTTTTACTCCAGCGGCAGCTTCCTGAAATCCGCCATCCCTGGCGACAAACATGCAAAATTTTCGGGGAGGATCATGGATGGGGACAACCAACTCGCCATGCTTCCGTTCGGTCAATTTGTCACTTTCCATCTCGATCCAGGGCAACACATCCTGACGGCAAATTCGTGGATGATCACTAGTCCAGTTGGCGGTGGACATTTAAAGATTAACCTCGTGCCTGGTCAGCACTACTACGTCGGCGCGTACCTGGAATCGTTCGTCATCGCTTCCAAATTTCGGCTTGAACAGCGCACTTGCCAAGAGGCACAGCAGGACAACAAGACTACAAAACCCCTCAAACGGGAGCATATTAAGGAATACGGTCTCCCGAGAGCTGTCGCCGAAACCTCATTTCCGACCTGCCCTCCCGCAGTGCCGTAGCTGGGAGGAAAGGATACGGCGACATGATACCCATTCACCGTCAAAAAACCTGGTGACCACTAGCAGGTGGTGAATTCTCGATGGGCAGCGTGAGCGATAGTCAATGCAAGTGGAAGCGCGCCCACTTCGCCTGCCCTCTGCACACAGTTACGGGGCCATCTTAGCCACAACCATCAATGCCTCAGCATCGAACGAGCAGTCTTCCGTTACATTGAAATAATCCCGAACTTCTGTGGGTGCACCGGACCAGATGGTTTTGATTGCTGCAACTCGTTCGCTGGATGAACCGATGCGAGAGGTCCACGATGAAAAGTCAGTCGCCAGTCGCCATTCCTGTTCTATGTGACCGTCAAACCCAGCCGCTTGAAAGAGTGAAAGCCATTCGCGCCTGGTGTAGCTGCGGACGTGCGAGGGATCTCTCAGCAGTTCTACGGCTTGGAGATGGGTGTCGAATAAGGGAGAGGGAGCCCCTGCAAGGTCAATGAAGCAGACTTTGCCGGTTGGTTTGAGAACTCGCCTTACTTCGGACAAGGCCCGAGGTACCTCCAACCAATGATGAGCGCTGTAACGACTCACAATGAAGTCGAAGCGTGCATCGTCGAAAGGAAGGTCTTCCGCAGCCCCCTGTTTCACGCTGAGATTATGTAGTTTTCTTTCCTGTGCCGCAGCAGCGGTGACTTCAAGCATTGAATCCGTTGGGTCGAATGCAATGACTTCCTGAGAAAACGGAGCCACGGCAAAGCCAGCGTGGCCCGCTCCACAACCAATGTCGAGAACCGTTGGCTGCTTCAACCCAGCCGCGGCACGCGACAGCCAATCGAGATCGGCACCGATGGAATGGACGGGACTCGTTAGGTACATTTTGGCATTTGGTCCAAAACTTTTTGAAATGGATCGTTCGTGCTGCATAGGCTAGTCTCCCGTCCAGGTATTCGATCCAGTGCAATGACTGTAGCCGTGTCCTCAACCTGGTACAAGATGAGCTTTTATCCTGGTATCCCTGATACCTTTGATAGAGATGAAATCGCTTCCTTTGGAACCACGGCACGGCCACGCACAGACGATGGGAGCGTTTCTTCGCGCCCACAGGGAGCGTTTGTCTCCCCAAGCACTTGGACTGCCTTCGGCAGGCCGGCGCAGGACTCCTGGTCTGCGACGTGAAGAGGTTGCTCAGATGAGCGAGGTGAGCACCACCTGGTACACGTGGCTTGAGCAAGGCCGTTCTGTTCAGGCCTCAATTGCGGTCCTTGCGCGCATAGCCGAAGCGCTCCAGCTTTCGCGCGCTGAGAAGCTTTATTTGTTTGAGATTGCTCGGCCGCCCGGTCCCGATGAGGACGAAGGGTGCGCATCGGAAGCTCCCACAGTTATCAAGGACTTAGTCAATCAGATGCCTGTACCAGCCTATATTCTGGATCGCCAATGGAATGCTGTGGCCTGGAACCGCAAGGCCGCGATGCTCTTCCGGCCTTGGCTGATCGAGTCAGATGATCGTAATCTTCTTCGGTTTGTTTTCTTAAACAGACATGCTCGTGTGCTGATCGTTGATTGGAAGATGCGGGCAAAGCGACTACTGGCAGAATTCCGATCGGATGCCGGACGGCATTTGAATGAGTCTCCAACACTGCGGCTCATCTCCGAGTTGCAGAATGGCAGCAAATTCTTCGCCAGGGTTTGGCACGAACAAGATGTGCGGGAGAGAGAGGGTGGTACTCGTACTTTTCAGTCTACTAGCGGAGCCGTGAGCACCTATTCGCAAGTGTCCTTAGTCCCTAGCGTTCATACAGACCTGAAGTTCGTAGCGCTTGTTCCGGTTTCAACTCGGCTTGCCGGTAAACGAGAAGAAAAATCCTGAGACATGCGTCTGGTCTGGTGACGGAGTCCGGGATAGGTTAACTCAATCTGTGAAATTCCATTCCCTACCGGCTCTTCCCTGCCGCCGCTGGCTTCTTTACCTCCACTTCCGCATCCACCGTCCCTATGCGGCCGGTCAGTGCGTCCCACAAGGCGAGATACAAATAATTCCGCCCCTGCGGCAGGTTTATATTCTGGGTGAAGATCACCGTAGGGTTCCGGACCGTCTTTACCTTTCCTTCATCCACGTCAAGCTTCACATTCATCGCGGTGCGTGCCACCGGCTCCCCGTCGTGATTGAAAGCCCACACCGCTGTACCCAGCTCAGCGGTGCCAAGGTCCCCCTGGACCTTTGCCTTCGCAGCAATTACCTCCTGTGCCGGCACGTCGTACTTCACCACATACCGCATCTGACCACGCTTCAGCGGAGCATCTCCCGGCTCAGGCGGCGCCGTGGCAGGCGCCGAGGTGATCTCAACGTTGAAGACAATCGGCTGGCTGCGGTCGTTCGGCACCTCAACCTTGTTCCCTCCCGGCCGCAGCACGGTTCTGCTCTTCCCCGCCGATTCCAGCCGATTCGATCGATCGTCGAAATACCCGTGCCGATAGCTCAGCTGATAGTCCCCGCGAGCCAGCTTTACCTCCACCCGATGCCAACTTGCGTCGTTCTTCAGATCGTTGGGCGAATAGGTCAGCGTGTAGTAGTTGCCGTCCGTTCCCAGAATGTGCTGTGCCGCCAACGCCAGCCCGTTGGTGTTCACATAAGCGGTGCCGCCGGTCGCTTCCGCATCCTGCCGCATCTGCACCTGCTGCGTCGCCACGGCCATCGCTGCCCTGCCGAAAACAACGGTCAGCCCGCGCGCATCGATGGGATAAATCGCGATCCGCTCCGCCTCCAGCAGGTCGTAAAGTGCACGGCGAGCTGCGGGATCCATCGGGATGATCATCGGATTCAGCCCGAGAAAGAGCCTCGACCCGCCGGTGAACCACAACAAGTTCTTCCGCCCGGGGACCTGGTTCAGATACACCGCCATCTGCTGCAGCGTGTCCAGATCGCTCGCCATCCACGCACCCGTCTGCTGCAGCCGCGGAATCGCCCGTTGGATCGCCGTCATCAGTGCCGCATGATCGTCGGTGAAGGTGACCAGCTTCACCGCCGTATCCCCCCACCGGGTGAACACCGCCACCGGCTCGCCCGCAGGCAGGTTGTCAACCAAGAGCTTCATTTGCTCGAACAGATACATTTGGTCGGCGACGCCGATCGTCGTCGTGTCGAACAGGATGACATTTACCTGCGCCGGCGGATGCCGCACGTAGTCGTTGCTGAAGCTGCCCGGTGTAGCCGAGGGTTCCGCGAGCTTCGCCAACTGCTCGTGATGCTCTTCAAACGAAGCCAGCTTCTGTGGCTTTCGGTTGTCGAGAATCCGGAAGTCTGCCTCCGTCAGCCCGGTCACTGGATTTCCGTGCTTGTCGGTGACCGTCACATCGGTCAGCACTACCGGCGTCTGCACTTGCAATGTGTACGGCGCCTGGCTCGAAGACTGCGGGACGCCCGTCCCCTGGGCCGCGGCGAATATCGCGGTCATCTCCACCAGCGCCAACGCACCCGCCATCACCTGAATCTTCATCGATGCCCCCAAGACCGCGCACCGGCACTTATCGGGACGTACAACTCCCCACCAAAGTCTCATTCTATGCGGGGGGACAAGGCGAGATAAGGGGGGTTCCCTTTCCGAAAAGCTCGAAAAGCTGGTGACCGACAGAACGTTTACCTGCAATCACGTGCAGGCGCAGAATCGTTCTGCCTGTCTGGTTTCTGTCACCAGGTTTCTAGTTTCGGCGGGGTGCGCAAGCCGTATTTAAGCAGGAAGCGTATCGACGGTTGACTCCTCGACATAGAACTCCATCGCCTGCCGAAGCTGTGAGTCCACCTCGTCCGCGATAATCATTACTTGAGATAGCAGCGCGCCAAAGTCGATCCTGCCTAAATTCCTTTCAAGTGTATGGAAAATGCAGACCTGCAAGATGCGTGACTCTTCGACCATCATCGCGGCGGAATAACCCTGCCGACGTCGGGTCAACCCATGGTTCGCCGCGAATGATGATGGCGGCCCCTTGCTGCCAAAAGGTAAAGCCGCCCGCATACGACTGACCAGATCTCTGAACACCTGAGGCAAATGACCACACCGCTGATCACGCGTTAAGGGTACAACGGACAGCTTGCTATCGCGCTGAACCTCCAGAAACCACTCTTCGATACAACTCGGAGCCGCACACTCAAGAATCGTCGCCACACTCTCAACCTTCTGCTGGGAATAAGTAGCTCCACTGGCTATCCGACGTTTGATTGATTCGACCATCTCCGTTGGATCCGTCCGCCTAATCATGATCTCATCGGCTTGTCTCAAGATCGACTGGGCGGCCAAATCCATGTCTGGGAAGCTAGTTAGCAATACTGAGATTGCCTTGGGATTGAGGTGGCGCATTGCACTTATGACGGTGAGACCATCCGCTGCTCCTGGCATGTGTAGATCACTCAGGAGGACATCGTACGGTTCTGAGCTGATGAGCTTCAAAGCTTCCGCAACGTTGCCCGCAACCGTCATGTCGAAGCCCTCGCGCTCAAGCAGATTACGCATAATGATATTCAACCTTTCATCATCATCTACGAGCAGAATCTTGATAGCCGCCATACAGTTTCCTTTGAAAATGAGTAAGACTGCCCTTTTCTTCGGCGGAGGGACTGGCGACTTAACCGGTTGTATGATTCTGGAACAAGACGCCCTGCAGTACCTGAATCGCCCAGCTTTGCGCAGAGAGCACCAATGTGCTGGGAGAGTGCGTAGGGCTGGGGCATTGCACGCAGTTTAATCCGGTGGCCCGTCGCGGCAGGGACGGTGGACTGTGACGTTGCGATCGACGTGGGCCGTCAACGTTATAGTGCTGGTGAGCGCGTTGTTCCTACCGTCGATCCACCCATAACCGCGCCCGTCGACCGGTAGAGGCTCTTTTCCTGGCTCCTTGCCCTAGATCGGTCAGAAGGGGTGATTGCTTGAATAACGTTTCCGCCGGTTCGCTCAACGGCAAAGTCATGAAGCTGCGGTTGCCTTTGGTGTCGTCCCGATTTGCTCGGTCGTTTGCAGGGCGAAATAGAAAGTTGCTCCGTGATCGGGCTCTGCCTCGGCCCAGATCATCCCCCCATGCTTCTGAATGATCCGATGCACGGTGGCCAGACCCACTCCGGTTCCTTCAAATTCGGAGTCGGTGTGGAAGCGCTGAAACACACTGAATAGTCTGTCGGCGTACTTCCGGTTAAAGCCCGCACCGTTATCGCGCACGAAAATGACCGGCGGTTTACCCGGCTGCTGGATGCTGTCAACTTCGATCACGGCCCTGGCCCGGCCACGGGAATACTTCAGAGCATTGCCTAATAGGTTTTGAAAAACCTGGAACATCAAGATTGGGTCACAATCCAGCGCGGGCAGCTTCGCGATGCGCCACTCAACATCGCGTCCATGGCAATCCGGCTGCAGCATTGAGATCACCTCATCGACGATGGGATTCAGTTCGTTGCGGCGTAGATGCAAGGATTGTCGGCGGAGCACCGCCATGTTCAGCAAAGCTTCGACCATCATCTCCATGCGGCGGACGGCGTCTTCGATGAGCCGCAAATGCTCACGTGCTTCCATAGCCATCACCGTACCAAAGTCATTCACGAGGATCCTAGAAAAACCAGCGATGTGGCGGAGTGGTGTGCGCAGATCATGGGACACGGAGTAGGAAAATGCCTCCAATTCGTCGTTGACGGCCTGCAGTTGCTCGGTACGTTTGATCACGCGCTGCTCCAATTCCGTGTTGAGATGGAGAACTTGGGCCTCTGTCCGCTTTTGCTCCGTGATATCGCGGACATTGCAGCGAATCATCTCGCAGTTCTCGGCTCGATAGGCATTGCCGACAAACTCTACGCCAATCTTCCGGCCAGCCTTCGTTTCCAGCGCCAGATGTTCATAACGAACATATCCGTCCTTTTTCAGTTGCAGGAGCATGGTTTGGTTTGACTCAATACCCTTGAACGGCCTCAGGTCCCAGACGACTTCACCCACCATTTCGTCGAGAGAAAGACCCAGCAGATGGGTCAGGAAAGGATTCACATCGCGGATTCTTCCGGTTTCGCCATCGAGGATCATGATGCCGTCCTTCGCCGCCTCGAAGAGGCGACGATAACTCAGCTCGGAGGCCTGGATCATCGACTGGCTACGAGCCTCGACTTGCTCCGTCCGCGTCTCCGCCTGCTCAGCCCGCAGGGACGACTCCAGATGCAGTAGCCGAACTTCGAGCAAGTTGTGAACGCGCAACAATACCTCCGGCAGATTGAGCGGTTTGGAGACGAAGTCCTTCGCCCCGGCTTTCAACGCTCGGTGCATCTCGGGCGGGTGAGCTGTCAACACCAGCACCGAAAGATAACCCTCGGTTTCGATCGCCTTGAGGCCCTCCATCACTTGGAATCCATCCATACCCGGCATTCGAAGGTCGAGCAGGATCAGCGCATAACGGTTCTTGCGGTGCAACTCGCAGACCTCTCGGGGGTTCATCGTGGAAGCGATGGAAGTGAAGCCAGCGCCGCGTAGCCCGCGCTCCAATAGAGAGACGTCGGCCTGATGATCGTCAACAATCAAGAGACCTGCCTGGAGGATGTCCGATTCCTTAATCATGGCAGTTGTTTTTCAGTCTGCCGTTTTTCTGCAAACTCCAGCGCCGCGTTGAGCATGTCGGTGAAGTCTTGAATCTTGATCGGTTTGGTGAGATAGCGAAAGAATCCCACTTCCAAGCCTGTAGCGATGTCGTGGGGCATAGCATTGGCGCTCAGGGCAACGACAGGAATGTGCGCCGTGGCCGTGTCTTCACGCAGTTTTTTCAAAGCTGTGATACCGCTAATGCCAGGCAGGTTGATATCCATCAGGATCACCTCTGGCTGGTGGACGCGGGCCAGCTCAACGCCAAGGGTTCCGTTGATCGCGCTCAGCAGTTGCATGTCCGGGCGGCGAGCGATGAGTTGCTCTACCAGCATCAGGTTCGCCGGATTATCCTCGACATAGAGCAACGTGCGCAGCGGTGTGACGGACGTCGCCCCGGGTTCATGCGGGGCTGGGTCTTCGTCGTCTCGTGACGAGAGCCCGGGCGGCTGAGCGACCGGCAGATCACAGCAAAACGTGCTGCCGACTCCGACCGTGCTGGAAACGTCGAGACTCCCGTCCATCAGCTCGACCAGTCGCTTGGTCACGACAAGACCGATGCCCGTGCCGACCACACCGCTGGTCTCCTGGCCGAGACGGTTGAACGGCTGGAAGAGTTGCGCCAGCTTCTCCGGAGACAGTCCCTCGCCAGCGTCCCTGACACAAATGCGAACCCGTCCCAGGTTGCTAAGGGAGCAATCCACCACCACCGTTCCTTGTGGCTTGTTGTATTTGATGGCGTTGGAGAGCAGGTTGATCACGATCTGCTTCAAGCGTGTCCGATCCGCAAAGACGTAAATAGGAACCTCGAATGAGGGAAAGGTCATAAGGACGTCCACCTGCCGTGCCCGTGGCTCCATCATGGTCTGGCATTCCACCAGGATCTCGGATAGCGATACCGCCTCCTTCGCCGGCGAAGCCGTGCCCGACTCGATGGTGGCTAGATCAAGGATTTCGTCGATTAGCTTCAAGAGATACCATCCCGCCTGCAGAATCTGGGCAATACTTTCCGTCTGGGCGGCTGTCGGTGCCGGGGATGCTGACTCCATCAATTGAGCAAAGCCGAGTATGGCATTGAGCGGACTGCGCAGCTCGTGGCTCATGCTGGAGAGGAAATCTGACTTGGCGAGGTTAGCTTTTTCCGCCGTGGATCTGGCCCCCTCGAGCTCCACGTTGGTTTCCTGCAGCGCTTGCTCGATGCGTTGGCGTTCCAGCTCGACCTGTTTGCCAGCGGTGTTATCCGTACCGATCAACAGGTAGCCGATGATTCCGCCTTGATCGTCACGCAGCGCGGTGACCGACACGACGGCCGGAAAGCGGCTGCCATCCTTGCGGATATAGGTCAATTCGTAGACGTCTTCGATCCCGCGCGAAGCCTTGAACACCAAGGCCTCGAACCCTGGAGTAATCGTGGTGGCGAGCTCAAGGCTCAACGTTTTGGCGCGCACGATCACCTCCTGCGGATCGGAAATATCGGCGGGAGTGATCTTGTTGACGACGTCTGCGACCGCGTAACCCAACATGCGTTCCGCGCCGACGTTGAACAATTGAATAACGCCCCTCTCGTCAGCGGCAATGATCGAGAAATTGGCGCTGCTGAAAATGGCGTCCTGCAAAGCCCCCACCTTCAGCAGAAGCTCGCGGCTACGGACTTCGGCGGCAACCTCCCTTGCGAGCGGCTCACCGTTTAATATGCTATTTTTGCTCACCCTTCGTCCTATCCTTCGACGAGCAAGCGTCTGATATGCACACTCGGCCGATGATGAGTACTGCTGCGCCCTAACCGGGACTTTGGATTGAAGACCGTAACAGACGTATCGGCGCAGAAGGGCTGCACTCTATGGGGGACTGTGGCGACAAACGTCGCGATAGTGAACGAATGATTACTTCCTGACGGGCGATAATTAGAACTCCCGGTCGACGGCTCGCGACGTGGGGGACCTGGCTTGCCCAGCACAAGAGTAAGGAGGGCTCACTTGAATTTCCTGAAGGACAACAAAACGCAGCTCGTCATGTCCTTTGTACTCATGTTGCTCGGTGTCGTCACGTGCGTAACAAAGACATCCCGTGACGCCGCTCTATGCGTATCGGTTGCCGTCGGATGTTTCGCGGTAACCATTTGGGCGTGGCGGAACAAAGCGGACTGGCCGATGCGTGGCGCCTCCGCGTTCAACTTTTTCGCCTTTGCGGGCCTCTGCTGGTTCCAGCGGTAGGCTGGTCCCGGAGAGTCATTTTGAACCCGTTCTCTTCTCTGACAATCGGCTGGCGCTCATCCTTCAGCGGATCTTCGATGCTTTGATCGTGCCCAAACGAACTTGAAGCCATCGCTAGAGGATGATCTTATTGATGGAGGAGCGCATGAGCCCTGTGGGAAAGCGTCGTTGGAGTTTGTTGCTCGCCCTGCCGTTTTGTTTCGGTACCGCTGTCGCCTGCGGCCAAACCAGCCATCAGGATCTCGGCCAATTCCAGGGTGAGGGGGACTTCGGTACGATTCTCCATCCTGGTAGCAGCCATTACGACGCCTCGAAGGACAGCTACACCGTCTCGGGCAGTGGCGCCAACCTCTGGTTCGGCATCGATGACTTCCATTACGTTTGGAAAAAGATGTCCGGCGACGTAGCCTTGAGTGCCGATATCGACTTCGTCGGCGAGCACGGCAACGCCCACCGCAAAGCTGTGCTGATGATTCGTCAGTCGCTTGATCCGCATTCGATCTACGCCGATGTCGCCCGTCACGGCGACGGCCTCACCTCATTGCAGTACCGCGACACCCTCGGCGCGAACACCCACGAGATAGAAACCTACGGCAAGGGACCGCATCGCGTACGCATCGAGAAACGCGGCGACTACGCCTATGTATCCATTCCGGACTCCAACGGCAACATGGCGCCTTCCGGTGCGGCCATCCGTGTCAGCATGCAAGGCGACTTCTACGTGGGTCTCGGTGTCTGTTCTCACGATGAGAAAGTGATCGAAACGGCGATCTTTTCTAATGTCAGGATGGAACCTTTGTCCCCGATGACCGGTCAACCTGTGCTGCACAGCACCCTGGAGTCGGTCATCGTTGCCTCCACCGATCGTCGCGTGCGTTATACCGCACCCATCCACTTCGAAGATCCCAATTGGACGCCCGACGGCAAGGCGCTGATCTTCAACCGGGAAGGGACCCTGCAGCACCTGGTACTCGACGATGGCATCCATCCCATTGACAGCACGATTGCACGCGCCACCTCCTCCACGCTCATTCCGACCGCCCCTGAGACTAAGATCAATGGCGACCATGGCATTTCGCCTGATGGCAGCCTGATGGCTATCGGCAATCAGGATCCCGACGGGCAATCGCGGATTTACGTTGTCCCCACGACCGGCGGAACGCCCAGACGTCTCACCCCGAATGGTCCCGCCTACTTTCACGGTTGGTCGCCCGATGGCAAGACCATCTCCTTTACCAGGCAGCATGGCGACAGCTTCGACGCTTATACAATTCCCGCTGCGGGTGGCCCCGAAACTCTGCTTGCATCCAACAGCGACGTGGCCGAATTCTCCCCGGATGGTCAGTGGATCTACTTCCAGTCAGACCGCACTGGCCACGCGCAGATCTGGCGCATGCACCCGGATGGAAGTGCACAGGAACAACTTCTGGTCAGCGACACCAGTGACTGGTTTCCGCACATCTCGCCCGACGGCAAAATGATCGCCTTCCTCGCGTACAAGCCAGGCACGCAGGGTCATCCGGCCAATCAGGACGTTGCGATCTGCGTATTGTCGCTTGTGGATAGGAAAGTGCGCACCCTCGCCACGCTGCTCGGCGGCCGCGGCACGATGAATGTTCCGTCCTGGTCGCCCGACAGCAAGATGTTGGCCTTCACCAGCTACGAACTTCTACCATAGTAGCGATTAACGTCTGCTTCGACCTTCTCCTTCGCAGCAAATACCTCGTGTGCCGGCGCGTCGTACTTGACCACATACCGCATCCGACCACGCTTCAGCGAAGGATTCTGGTCTGGATTTTTTCATGAATTCCTTCATCTACCACTTGCAGTATGCATGGAGTCTGGGTTATGTTCACACCACTTGCATGATGCAATCAGTTTGTGGGCGGGCGCATGAAGAAAATCATAGGTAGCAGCCTGGTGTTCATTGCCCTGCTCGGCGCGGCGGGCCCAATCCATACACAGGACGCTAAAACGCCCTATCCAACCATGGCCCCGATTGAGCAATACCGGATGGACCGTGATGCCGAAATCGCCATGGCGCGCACTGCGGCTCCCGCTTCCATATCCAGGGATGCCTCGGTCATGGTACTGGGACAAAAGAACTATGAGACCGCCGTCGAAGGCACGAACGGTTTCGTCTGCCTGGTGGGCAGATCGTGGGGAGCGCCCTTTGAAAACCCGGAGTTCTGGAATCCAAAGAATCGGAGCCCTCGAGTGCTTCAACCCGCCAGCCGCGCTTTCCGTGCTGCCTTATTTTTTAAAAACAACCGGTATGGTGTTGGCGGGATTCTCTAAAACGCAAATGTTCGATGCGATCAAGGCCGCAGTCGACAAGAAGGAATTGGGAGCTCCGGCCTCGGGCTCGTTGATCTACATGATGTCGAAGGAAGCGTACCTTACCGACCAGCCACCCCATAACCTCAACCACCTCATGTATGACCTTCCCCGCATGGATGGCGCGGCGTGGGGCGCAAATCTGCCCGGCGTACCCATCTATTTTCAGCAGCTGAATCCAGCGCCGATTACCGAGTTTTACGTTGTCATGGGTAACTGGTCAGACGGAACAGCCCGTAAACGGAGACGGGTAACTCCGCGAGCGAGTCTCACAAGCATTAGGGACGGGCCTGGCGAAGCATTTGCAGTGCTCCGCGTCTCCGCGTGAATCTTTCCCGCGACGAGATGCCCGTTTCCCAGTCCCCTTTTCTCTGCAGAAAAGTCAGGAGGCGTTATGGCCAGGCTCATCTTCGGAATGATGCAATCTCTCGATGGATATATAGATGGGCCTGCGGGCGACGTGCAACTCCCGCCACCCGGTGCGATCCTCTCTCGCCATTTCACCGATTACATCCGTGACTCGGACGGTCTTCTCTATGGCAGACGATTGTATGACATCATGCGTTACTGGGATGAGGACCAGCCGGGGTGGGACGAGACCGATCATGATTTCGCCCGAGTGTGGCGTCCGAAGCCGAAGTGGGTTGCATCCCGGTCCCTGACGTCCGTTGGTCCTAACGCCACACTTGTGCAAGGCGATTTGATCGATTTTGCCGCAAACCTCAAGTCCGAACGAGAGGGATACATCGACGTCGCCGGCGCAGAGCTTGCGCACGTGCTGTCCGCTGCGGGTCTGGTTGACGAGTATCACCTGTACTTTCGTCCGTACGTGCTCGGCGCCGGTAAACCTTACTTCGCCGGTCCCCTGCCTCCGCTTCGCCTGATGAAGCTTGATGCCATCGGAGAGGACGCGGTCCGATTGACCTACGCGCCCGCCTGATCCCCGTTCGGTTTTGCCAGCGAGGCAAGATGCTCAAATTAAGTAACCTGAAATTTTGAGCACCTATATGAAACAAAGGACTTATTTGATCACCTTGCCCGATCGCTCCCCGCATCAGAGAAATTCGAAAAAGACGAAACGTAACCGCTTCTGTGCGACGCCGCTTCGCTCACCCCAGGACCTAGTTCGCTTACTTCGCACGTTTCTACAAGGGCGGAGGGGGTGGAGAGTTTCGGAGAGCTACTTCCCCACCGGGCAGGCTGCGACCCCATTACCTCCACGCTCTGCGTCTTAGAAGGAGAATCGACCTGTGAGCATTACCGATCGACCAGTAATGCTGGTTGCTGTGACCTGTGCGACGCTTGGATCCGCAATCCCGCTGGACAGAGCGGTTGGATTGAGTTTATTGCTGGGATTTTCAAAGCTTGGATGGTTAAAGATGTTTTCCGCATCCATCCGAAGCTGCAGTTTGCCTGATTCCCATCCCGGTATGCTCCAGCTCTTGGCCAATGAGAAGTCGAAATTCGATAGATCCGGTCCGCGGAGCGAATTTTTCGGGTTGGTGCCGAAGGTATTCACTGGCGGCGCTGTATACGCGAGCTGGTTGTACCACTGGTTGAGCGACTGTTTCACCGCATGCGGATTCCCTGACCGGTTAGGATAGAGAGCCGCCTGACCATTGCCATCACTTCCACCCAATGAGCCGCTCGGGATCGAGCTATTCATAATCACCGTAAACGGAACTCCCGATTCAACCTGGAAGACCCCGGCTGCTTGCCAACCGCCCAGCGCCGCATCGGCTAAGGTCGAATTGAAGTATTGGTGTCCTTTCCCAAGCGGCACCTCATAGATCAACGACCCCTTCAGGGCGTTTGGCCGGTTGAAATTCGAGGGGCCATAGTTGGCCGAGGGATTGTAAGCGTCCTGATAGTACACGGCGCCGAACTGTTCCCCCCAACCGGAATCGTCCATGTCGTCATACAGCCGCGACCAGGTGTAAGCGACTTCGGCAGCCAGGCCATGGCTGGTAGGCTTGTGCAGCATGAACTGCACTGCCTCATAGTTCGAAACGCCATTGTAGCTGCCGGTGCGCGAGCCACCGGCACCGACACCGATGCCGGAGAACTGCGGGAACGGCCGTGCCGTTTGGCCCTGGCCAAGCTTATTCGCAGGGAGCTGATTGACGTCTGCCTCGAACATCATGTTGCTCCAGTGGCTGCCAACATATTGGGCCTCGGCGACCATATTTCCGGGCAAACGCCGTTGAGCGCCCGCCGACCACTGCCAGCCGTTCTGAATTGGGAGATGGTAAGGGGTATAGGGGATCGTCCCACCGCTTCCCTGAGGATTTGCAGGGGTGATGTAAGAAAGAGGGTTGCGGGCTGCAGCACCCGTAACTATGGGCAGATTCGCGCCACTCCCCGATAGCTGCACCACGGGGGTTGTTGTGCTGGAGGTGGTGGAACTGCCCACAGCGCCACACAAGTTAGGAACGCCGCAGCCCGACCCAAAGCCCATCACACCGCCGACGGTATCCTCGCTCCACAATGTAGCGAATTGCCCCACACCACCGCGGAAGACCCAGCTCTGCGTAGGTGTGTACGCGAAACCGAGGCGAGGCATCACCAGGGTCTTGGTCGCGAAGCTTTTAGTCCGCGCCCCGTTCAGGCCGGCAAACCAAATCGAGCCGTTCGTGTTGACAGGATAAGCGGGGCTACTGGGCACCGGGTTGGGAATGGTCGGGTCAAATCCGCCTGCATTGTTGTACTTTTCGCTCGATCCGCCATGCGTCTCGACGCGCACTCCGAGGTTGACGGTCAAGTTCGGCCGCAACTTAAAGTCGTCCTGAGCAAAGAACGAAGGATTCTTCGCTCGCATGTAGTGTTTCGGTTGAGTGGCTGTATTCCATGCCTGCACATCGCCCAACAGGAAGTCGGCATAGCCAACCTGGACAGTGGGGTTGCTGGTGGTGTACTGGCCGGTAAACGTCATGGTTGCCCCATTAATGGCGCCCCACGGTGTCGAGTTATCCTCCTCCATCAGCAACTCGAAACCAAAGTGCAGGATATGCTTGCCTTTTATCAAAGTGAGCGTATCCGAGGGAGCGAAGGTGTTCTGGATGAAGAGCGCCTCCGTGCCGGGGCCCAGATTCGAGGGCGCGCCGGTTCCACTGATACTGATAGTGGGAAAGACATCCGCGGTCGAGAACTTCAATCCAATCTTGGCCGGGATACCCTGGCCAAAGGACTGTTGCGCAAAGTAATTCGCTCCCCGATTCCACGAAAAACGAAATTCGTTCACCATGTTCGAACTGATGGTGTACACATCTGAGATTTGCGCGTTCCCACCGTCGGACGACTGATCCTGGCAATTGACCGGGCAGTTTGGACTGCCGTTGTAAGACACCTCGTTCGGGGCGTAAAACTCGACGATTGAAAAATTGAGGCGGTTGGTCGGAGTAATGTTGTAGTCGAATCGCCCAAACATCTTGGTTTGGTTATTGACGGCTGGTTGTAGATATCTGTAATTGTTCGATAACCCACTAAGATTGGGATTCACGTAATAACCGTTCTGGAGGTTGACAGCGACCGGATCGAAATCCGCGGTCGGAATCGCCAAATCGGCGCCATTGTTACTATCATAGGTCCCGCACTGAGCGGGATTGGTGGTTAACGGCGTGCCGCCATGGCGAGCGTCCAGGGTCAGGTTCGTTCCAAAGAGCGCAGGATCGAAACAACCTGCCTTCATGGCTTGCGTTGGCTGGGAGTTATTCTTGATCGAGTTTTGCGGGTTGAACAACTGTTGATAGCTGTAAAAGAAGAACATTCTGTTCTTCAGGATCGGCCCGCTTACCGCACCGCCCAGGTAGTTGTAGCGCACCTTGCTTTTGGCGCCAGTGTTGAAGTAGTCTCTCGCGTTCAGATCGTCGTTCTGGAAATTGTCATAGAGGGAGCCATGAAATTGATTGCCTCCGCTCTTGCTGATGACGTTGAAGACGGCGCCACCTCCGCCGTACTGGGCGGGGGCGTTTGTGGCAATCACGTTGACCTCAGAGACGACTTCGCTTAGACCCTGGTTAATGTTGGCGCTGTGCGGCAACCAAATCGAGCCACCGTCCACCAGGAAGCTGGAGAAGTATGGCATAGTTCCGTTGATGGCCTGATCGGCCTGGGGTTCCTCAGCACCAGCGCCGCCACCGTTGCTGCCCATGGGCGTGCTGGTAGCGCCGGGAATCAGCTTCAGCAGATAGGTCCAGCCATTCTCCGGATCGACGTTGGGAAGGTTGGCCAACTGGGTTGTCGTCAGGGTGGTTGACACCTGCGCATCCTCCGTTTTGAGCAGAGGCGCCTGGGAATTTACTTCAACCTCCTGGGAGGCCGACCCAACCTTTAAGGAGGCATCCACGGTAACGACTCCGACTTGAAGCGGGACCGACTCGCGCTTCAATTTCTCGAAGCCGTCCTTGCTGAATTCAAGCGTGTAGTTACCGGGCAGTATCGAGTTAGTGTCGTAGAGACCGTCTCCATTCGTCACGTAATGATTGATCACACCGGTATCGGTGTTCGTAACGGTGACGGCCACGCCTGGCATCAGTGCGCCGGTCGAGTCGGTCACCGTGCCGCGAATATCGCCGGAGTTTGAATTCTGCGCGGAAGCGAACCCGGAAAGGGCCAGATAAAGAACACAGACCTGCACGAGCCTATTGCGTCTGATCATCAGTTCCTCCAAAAAATTACCCAAATGCTCTCGGGGGAGAAGGGGCCCATTAGTGGCTTCTCCAGAACCCTGCACTTCCCCCAGAAACTCCGTAAAGTAATCCAGGTTTTATCCCTATGAGGTTGGCAGGCGAAAAGGTAGTCCGTGCCTCCAGAGCTTGTCAAGGGGAAATTTCAGAGATTTCTATTTAGACAAACGGTTGTTCTTTCGCCCAGTTATCTTGGCCATGCTATAGCCACTTACGTGTGCAACGGGCATACCACCAGGCGAGAGCACCGCGCGCGTTCGGCATACTGACGTCTCGCTATGCGGGAGAACCAATGTTCTTATTAATATCTGCAGACTCAGTCGCCGTGGATCGGCACAAGTGGCTCTATGCGCCGCTGGAGGCGGGTTGCGCGCTGGTGCGTGATCCGGAAAAGCTCCGCGCTGCTTTCTCCTATCATCCTGTCTACTATCACTTCGGCGTGGAAGCCACGAATTACTTTGACCTTGGTGCGCAGAATTCACGTGGCTTTCGCGCACTAAAAGTGTGGCTCGCTCTGCAACAGGTGGGACGCGAGGGCTACGAGCGCATGATCTCCGATGATATCCGTCTGGCCCGGATTCAATGTTCTTCTTTCAGGGAAGTTGGGCGCGACGGTTTCTGATTTGTGCCAGCACGTCGACCAGCATTTTGAGATCGGTGGACTTTATGCCTTCAAACAGGCGATGAACCTGCTCATGAACTGGGTTTTCGATCACAGTGAGCAGTTTCTGGCCTGAATCGGTGATGAAGGTCGACACCTGTCTCCGATCGTCCTCAGCCCGCTCCCGAGTAATCCAACCGGCCTTCTCCATGCGATCCAACAGGCGAGACATATCAGGCGTCGACGCTACCATGCGTGCAGAGATTTCGTTTCTGCAAAGCCCCTCCGCCCCAGCTCCCCGCAGGATACGTAGAACGTTGTATTGCTGCTGGGTGATATTGAACTCGCGCAGCGATTTGTCAGCACTGTTCGACAGCTCTGAGGCGGTGCGCAGGATGCTCAGGAATGCTTCCTGCTGCACGGAGAAAAACGGCCGGTTCTGTTTCAGCGTTACGGCCAGTGGGGATTTTTTGGTAGCCGCCATACGTCATTCTTTCAGAGCTATAACGAAAGTGAATGATTCCGCTCACAGGCGAGTGAGACTGCCGATAGGTTCCGACAATACCGAACCGAAGTCAAAGCAGTCTCACTCGAATCGAGCACAGAGTGACCCGGACCTTAGTAGCCGATGGAGAACTGACCACGCTCGTGCTTTGGTGTCTCGATCTCGTCTACCAGGGCAACGGCGTAATCCTCGAAGGAAATCCGGCTGTCCCCTTTTGCGTCGGCAATGAGGTTTGTGGTCCCGAGGCGAAACTTGCCCGTTCGTTCGCCGGGCACGAAGTATGCGGCAGGGCTGAAGTAAGTCCAGTTGATATCAGAGGCTTTGAGGACGCCGAGGGCTTTTTCGTGCGACTTGGCAATGGGAAGATATGCTTCCGGCAAATAACCGGAGGCAATCAGGGTGACTCCAGGCGCAACCTCAAGCAGTCCCGCGCCCCCGACGACGATCAGACGCGCATGGCCGGCTTTCTTCACCGCGGCGATCTCTCGTTCGGTGACGCTGGTCAGGGCATCCGTATTGTCCTGAGGAGGAGCGTAGGCGCTGACCACAACGTCCGCTCCACCAATGGTGGAGGCAATCGCCTCTACGCTGCTCAAGTCGTCCTTGACTGCTTTTACATTCGAAGGGATTTTCGAGGTATCCCGGGCGACTGCCGTAACCTGATGCCCCCGACTGGTGAGTTCCTTCAAAATTTGTTGGCCTGAGTTTCCGGTTGCTCCATATAGTACGACCTTCATATGATTCTCCTTTGTGCTCCCGGCTCCCCGGCAAGCATTGCGTGTGACAACACGTATATGAGTGTTGCAACACGTATCACGATTCAAAAAGTATTTAAGGGTTAGGGACAAACGCTCTTTCCCCTGGCAATCGCGCCGAGAGCCGGGGGAATGGGACCAGCCCAAATAGGCGGGGTTTAGCCCCTGCCACCCTAAAATCTGCACGAAATTCCAAGAGGAAAACGCGGCAGGGGCCAAAGAATCTGTGTGAGAACTCCAGAATTTGGGAAGGCCGAGGGGCGCACCGCAGATCCCTCCGCTCCGCTACCCCGGATTTCCTGTTGGACTTGGTGGCGTTGGTGTACTTCATGCGCCCTTCTTTACGGAAGGGCGCATACGCGGCCTTTTCTAAGGCAGGATGGGAGGAAATCCGGGTACGCTCCGGGACAAATTTGTTTGGGAACGCTAAGGAGAGTTTCCTCGAAATGATGGATTGGGCCGAGTGAGTTTTTTCTTGACACGCATCATTAGCCGAGCGTAGGTTTCGAATCCGCGTCTTCGAAGTGCATTCTCCCCCGCGAATGCAAAGGCAACACCCCCTGTTACGGGGGTTCAACAGTATAGGTTTTCCGATTCGGTTGTCCCCAGAAGCCAGGCTGTTTTTCCCATGGGCGTTGCCAAATTCTGAGAAATGAAATGAAGAAAGATCCTTAGTCCAGTTGCTCTGAGCGAGTGCTCGTGCCTGTTTCACGAGCGATCCACAATGTGGGCATTAACTTGAGGGGAGAGTGTTATGCGATTACTTTCTTACCGCGCAGCAGTCGTTGTTGCGGCGGTTATTGTGGCTGCTAGTGTCCTAACTTGCGAAGGACCGGTAGCGGCCGCCGCGGTCGATGATTTTGCCGCCATTCCCGGCACCGCCCGGGCCACGACGGACCTCGACATGGGCGAGTTCAGTAGCTCGAACATGGCTGTCGACGTTGTCCTGGCGCCCAATCACGAGGCGGACCTGTCTGGCCTTTTAGCCAGCGTTTACGACCCGCAAAGCCCAAGCTACCGGCGCTGGCTAGGCCAGGGAGAATTCTCCGCGCGTTTTGCCCCCAGCAGTGCGCAGGTAGCAGCTCTCACCCAGTATCTCCAGGCGAGTGGTTTGGTCGTGGAACCATCTTCGTCCGCGTTCCTGCTGCGCGTGAGTGGACCCAGCAGAGCGGTCGCGGCGGCTTTCAAGACGACCCTCCGCAATTACCGCAATCCGAGAGGGGTCACTTACTTTTCGAATGCCTCAGCCGTTCAGCTGCCGGCCGTCCTGGCTTCGGGAGTTCGTGGTGTGGTCGGCCTTTCGAATACGGTGCGCATGCATCCGCACGTGCGTGCGATGAAACAGATGCCATCCAGCGCTGCCGCCCTGGTCCCCTCCGGACAGTCGTCCTCGCCTCCAGGCTGTGAGGCTCCCTACCCGACAAAGGCGCAGCTGTTCGCGGCGGTCAATAACGGCACCCCGTTTGCCGTCGGTTATGGCGGGGGTCCGGGATGCTCTGGGCTGACGCCGTCGCAGGACAACTCGATCTATGGTGCGCCAAACCTGGGAGCCTCCGGCAAGGGGCAAGGCGTTACCCTCGCCGTGTTCGAACTTTCCGCCTACCAGCATTCCGACATCGCGACCTGGGCCCATTACTTTTACGGCCCGGGTTTCACGCCGTCCCTGGTCGACGTCATCGTGGATGGCGGCCCGCTCCACCCCATCTGCCCAAAGGGCGATAGTTGTCCAGCCGAATTCAATGGGTACTCTGGAGACATCGAGGTCGACGCCGACATCGAGACGCAACTCGCGATCTCGCCGGCCGCACGTCACATCGTCGTCTACAACGCACCGAACGATGAAACCGGGCAGACCTCGCTGGATGAGTACACAAAAATCGCAGACGATGACGTCGCTGATGTAATCAGCTCCAGCTGGGGCGTCTGTGAGAATGACGTTTCGGCGGCATACGTACAAGCCGAGAACCGGATCTTCCAGCAGATGGCGCTTCAAGGACAGAGCGTGTTCGGCTCCGCAGGCGACAGCGGCGCTTTCGACTGCATCGGGAGCGATGGAACAAACATCATCAACGTCGACGACCCCTCTACCCAGCCCTGGGTGACGAGCGTTGGTGGTACGTCATTCGAATCGTTCAATCCCGGCACGAAGCCGAATCCAAACTACCCGAACGGGGTGGAGACGGTGTGGAACGTCGACAACCTGTGTAGTTCGCGCGCGGCGGGCCCGGGCAATGACAACCAGGGAGGGTTCTTCTGGTGCGACGAAACAGGCGCAGGTGGCGGCGGGAACAGCCAATGGTGGGGCCGGCCTTTCTACCAGTCGGGACCGGGCATCAATAACCCTTACACGACGCATGGCAATGGAACGACGCAATGCGCGCTAGCGGGAAAGGGAACGCCGTGCCGGCAGGTTCCGGACATCTCCGCCAATGCCGACCCCTACACGGGCTACGCTGAATACTGCACCGGCAGCGCCGCCACTCCCTACAGCATATGTGCGCAAATCACCTCAACTCCGTCTGGCTGGTTCGGCATCGGCGGCACCAGCCTATCGTCGCCATTATTGTCGGCGATCATCGCTGACCACGACAGCTACTGGAACCACCGGGTCGGCAACGCGAACCCTCTTCTCTACTCGCTGTATAACTCAGATGCTGACGGGTACTTCAACGACATAACCGGAATAGGGCAATCAACCAACAACAACGGTTTCTTTCCAACTACGCCGGGATACGACATGGCCACTGGTATCGGAACGCCAAAAATGGGCGCGTTAATCACGCTTGTCCCGCGGAAGTAGCGGGTCGCTGTTTGGAGCGCTGAAAACAGGGACAGACGGAGCGGTTACTCTGTCTGTCCCTTCAGTGCCGGCGGAGCGGTTAGTCCGTCTGTATCTTCAGTGCCCTGCAAGGTGACAGCGCGATTGCCAAGACCAGTTAGTCGTGGGTCGCCGGGAGGGTCAACAGATCGCTGGTGCAGCTCGTTGGTTCTGCGCTTCCCGCGAAGTAACCGGCGTCCTGGCCGGCAAAAGGGTCTGTCGCACTGGTCCGTGACATCTTGATGTAATCCACTACGAAGTTGCCCGCGCCGACAAAATCGGGGTCGGCGCTGGAAACGCTGACCGTCAGCGCCTTGCTATCGGTGGAGAGGCAAGCCGCACCGCTGGTGGTCAGGATGACGGTGGAAGCGGTCTTGGTGTAGCCGGACCACGATGTGCATTTGCTCGCCTCCGGCAGAGAAAAGTTGCGCGCGACGAAAGTGGTGCCACCATTGCCGAAGCCGCCATTCACCGCGATGCAGTAGGGCGCCTCGGGCGCGGTCGCGGCGAAGCTGTGGACGGAGACAAACGAGAGCAACAGAACCGCGAGGGACGACTGAGCGATGGAATTGAATTTCATGACATCCTCCTTGTGGTTCCTTGCAGTGGAACCTCACTGAATTTGTCCCTCAAACTCGCAACCGGTTGGCTTTGTGTTTGCTCGGACGCATTCCCTAGTTGCATGCAGGGGACCAAAGGGAAACGTCGGGTTCTCGTGATCCGCGGCCTCGTATTTGCAACAACATACGCATGGGCTGCGTGGAGCGAAACGGGGCGACGGTAGCCGAACGGATACCGTCGCAGAGCCGGTTGGTTCCGGCGGCGGTGAGGTGGATTGTTCGGAGGAAACCTGGGACGGCGGTTATCCCTTTCTCACGCGAAGTCAGCATTCGATGCGGCGGATAGGAACAGCAGGGACTTCTGTTTGGGATTGGGTTTGTTAGGGGAAATTTGGGACGGCCGAAGGGCGCACCGCAGATCCCTCGGCTTCGCTCGGGATGACAAAGGGAGGGTGGCGCTTTCGTCCAGATTCGATGCGGCGGATAGGAACAGCAGGGACTTCTGTTTGGAGTTGGGTTTGTCAGGGGAAATTTGGGACGGCCGAAAGGCGCACCGCAGATCCCTCGGCTTCGCTCGGGATGACAAAGGGGAGGGTGGCGCTTTCATCCAGATTCGATGCGGTGGATAGGAACGGCAGGGACTTCTGTTTGGGGTTGGGTTTGTTAGGGGAAATTTGGGACGGCCGAAGGGCGCACCGCAGATCCCTCGGCTTCGCTCGGGATGACAAAGGGGAGGGTGCTTTCGTCCAGATTCGATGCGGCGGATAGGAACAGCAGGGACTTCTGTTTGGGATTGGGTTTGTTAGGGGAAATTTGGGAAGGCCGAAGGGCGCAACGCAGATCCCTCGGCTTCGCTCGGGATGACAAAGGGGAGGGTGCTTTCGTCCAGATTCGATGCGGTGGATAGGAACGGCAGGGACTTCTGTTTGAGATGGGTCTGTTAGGGGAAATTTGGGACGGCCGAAGGGCGCACAGCAGATCCCTCGGCTTCGCTCGGGATTGTCAAAGGGGAGGGTGGCGCTTTCGTCCAGATTCGATGCGGTGGATAGGAACGGCAGGGACTTCTGTTTGAGATGGGTTTGTTAGGGGAAATTTGGGACGGCCGAAGGGCGCAACGCAGATCCCTCGGCTTCGCTCGGGATGACAAAGGGGAGGGTGGCGCTTTCGTCCAGATTCGATGCGGCGGATAGGAACGGCAGGGACTTCTGTTTGGGGTTGGGTTTGTTAGGGGAAATTTGGGACGGCCGAAGGGCGCACCGCAGATCCCTCGGCTTCGCTCGGGATGACAAAGGGGAGGGTGGCGCTTTCGTCCAGATTCGATGCGGTGGATAGGAACGGCAGGGACTTCTGTTTGGGGTTGGGTTTGTTAGGGGAAATTTGGGACGGCCGAAGGGCGCACCGCAGATCCCTCGGCTTCGCTCGGGATGACAAAGGGGAGGGTGGCGCTTTCGTCCAGATTCGATGCGGCGGATAGGAACGGCAGGGACTTTGGGACGGCCGAAGGGCGCACAGCAGATCCTCGGCTTCGCTCGGGATGACAAAGGGGAGGGTGGCGCTTTCGTCCGCATTCGTTGCGGCGGGCTCATCCCCTTGGGCGCGCAGGCTTTAGACTGATGTCCGGAGGCGGACTTGAACAACCCGAGACTGGTGGCAACCTCAGGCTATTTGAAGGGAACGGCGTGGCCGGCCAACGGCGGCTCGCTCTCGCTGGGGAGAGATGCCTCCAACCTAATCGTGGTGAGCGACGCTGGGGTGTCGCGCAAGCACTGCTCGGTCAGCGAGGTGGCAAGCGGCGTTTTTGAATTGGCCGACCTCGATAGCCAAAATGGAACGCTACTCAACGGAACCCCGGTGAGCCGCAATACGGTGCGCCACGGGGACCGGATCTGCATCGGAAGCAGCGAATACGTCTTCCTCCTTGGCCCGGACGACCTGGGCGTCTCGCGCGGCGGCAGCGAAGAGGGCACCGGGTTCGCCACCATGGCGATCGATCGCTGGGGCATGCCGGCTGGCGCCTCCGGGATGGGGCGCATGGCTCGTGACCTGAGCGCGTTTTTCAAGATTGCGAATGTCATCAATTCCACCAGCGACCCGCTCGCCTTGCAACGCGAGATGCTGGCCCTGATTGCTGAAGTGATTCCGGCAGCGCAAGGCGCGATTGTGCTGCAACCGGCCGGCAATGAGGAAGCCGGGCCTCCGTGCACCTGGAATCGAGACGGGCTGGCCGGGCAGGAGATGGTCATTCGGCAGGAGCTGGTGCAACAGGCGACCTGGGAACGCTGCGCTGTGTTCACGTCGGCGGACACCGTTGCGGCGGAGCATGTGTTGTGCGTACCGCTGGCGGCGGTGGAGCGAACGCTGGGGGTGATCTATCTGAGCGCGCCTGCCTCTTCGCCGCCGTTCAAGGAGGACCACGCTTACTTTCTCAGCTCGGTTTCCCGCATTGCTGCGGTCACGCTGGAGAGCCTGTTCAAAATGGATTCTCTGCGAGCGGAGAATGAGCGGCTGCGCGTGGAAGGCAAGGCCGACGCTACGCTCATCGGGGAGAGCCGGCCCATGCAGCGCGTGACGGAGTTCATTGCACGCGTGGCTAGAGGCGATTCGACGGTGTTGATTCGGGGCGAGAGCGGAACCGGCAAGGAACTGATCGCGCGCGCTATCCACGCGAACGGGTTACGGCCGCACAAGCCGTTCGTCGCGATCAACTGCGCGGCGATACCGGAAGCCCTGCTGGAGAGCGAGTTGTTCGGCCACGAAAAAGGAGCGTTTACCGGAGCGGTTGCCGTCAGGAAGGGTAAGTTCGAGGTCGCAGAGGATGGGACGCTGTTTCTGGACGAGATTGGGGAGATGGCTCCGCTGTTGCAGGCCAAGCTCCTGCGCGTTCTGCAGCAGCGGGAATTTGAACGGCTTGGGGGAACGCGGTTGCTGCCATTCAATGCGCGGGTCGTAGCGGCGACCAACAAGAACCTGGAGAACGCGATCAAAGCGGGGGAATTCCGGCAGGATTTGTATTACCGGCTGAATGTGATTTCCGTCGCCTCACCGCCATTGCGCGAGCGTCGCGACGATATTCCTGTGCTGGCGCTGTATTTCGCTAACAAGTATGCGGCCAGGTGCAAGCGGGGGTTCAAAGGCATCGCCGCGGAAGCGCGTTCTTTGCTGATGCAATATAGTTGGCCGGGCAATGTTCGCGAATTGGAGAACGCGATTGAACACGCCATCGTGATGGGACTGACGGACGAGATCCTCCCCGAAGATTTGCCCGACGCTCTGCTGGAGGAGCAATCGCTGGAGTTGGTTGCGGCGCGTTACCACCACACGCTGAACCAGACGAAGAAGCAGCTGGTACTGAGCGCGCTGGATGAAGCCAAGGGGAGTCCTGCGGAGGCGGCGCGGTTGTTGGGGATTCACCCTAAATATCTGCACCGGCTCATCCGCAACCTGAACCTCAAGTACGACGGGAAGCGCCTGGGGTGAGTGCCGGCCGACGACTGAAGAAGCCAGGACAGACGGAATGTACGCTTAGGGCCAATCGTGTCTGTCCTGGTTTTCCCATCGTCGTGCCATGACCGGTTAGTCATGGTTCGCCGGGAGGGTCAACAGATCGCTGGTGCAGGTGGTCGGTTCTGCGCCACCCGCTAAGTAACCCTGGTCCTCGCCGCTAAACGGTTCGGTTGCATTTGTCCGGGTCATCTTGATGTAATCGACTCCGAACTTGCCTACACCGAGATAATCGGGGTCGGCGCCGGAAACGCTGACCGTCAGCGCTGTGCTATCGCTGGAGAGGCAAGCGGTGCCGCTGGTCGTAAAGATGACGGTGGCACTGGTCTTGGTGTAGCCCTCCCACGGTGTGCATTTACTCGCCTCCGGGAACAAGAAGCTGCGCGCAACGAAAGTTGAGCCACTGTAGCCACTATTGCCGAAGCCGCCGTTCACCGCGATGCAGTACGGCGCCGGCGCCGGCGCGGTTGTGGCGAAGCTGTGGACGGGGATGAGCAGGAGCGACAGAACCGCGAGGGACGACTGAGCGATGGGATTGAATTTCATGACATCCTCCTTGGGGGCTCCTTGCAGTGGAACCCAACTGAATTTGTCTCTCAAACTCGCAACCGGCTGGCTTTGAGTTTGCCTGGACGCACTACCTAATTGCATGCAGCGGACCAAAGGGAAACGTCGTTTTGTCGCGCGGTGCGGCCTTTTATTTGCAATAACTTACGGATGGGCTGCGTGGAGGGAAACGGGGCGACGGTAGCCGATCGGCTACCGTCGCAGAGCCGGTTGGTTCCGGCGGCGGTGAGGTGGACGGAAACAGCAGGCCCTCCACTGCGTCCCACGGCAGGCCGGGACAGGCGGGATGACGCTTCTGTTTGGGATCGGGGTTTGTTAGGAGCCCTCTGCTTTAGGAGGGGGGATCAACGCTTCAGCGTTGCGGAAAAGAGTTGGACTTCGCTGATGCGCTTTAGCGCTTGCCTCGAAAATCCGGGGCTAAAGCGTCTGCGTGAGAACCCACCGGTTGAAAAACTCATGGTGGTCGGGACAGAAATTGGACCGGCAGGTTCTCACGCAGACTCTTTAGCCCGTATCTAAACCAGTAACACCGTTCGAACCTTTCGTGGGATTGCGTCGACGGGACGATGACCGTCATGCTGGCCGCAGGGTCCTCTGATCCATTGCTGCACCGTGTGCGGAACACGGTTCCGGATTGGCCGGTTGGCCCATGACACTGGCACCACGAAAGTCGATGTGTTGCGACCAGGCTCCGTCGAATCAACGGCCGATTTGGTCGACTTGATTCCAACCGAAAGACCATGACCGAGCCCCTCCTTCTCCCTTTCGCGTTAATGCAGGTTGCAGCAAGCCGTCCTTCGCACGGTATCGGTGTATTTGACCGCAGCGGACGAAAATGCGACAGAAGGACGTTTCCCGAAGTTCTCGCGATGGTTCAGGAATTTGCTGGCCGGTGGCAGATGCTCGGGGTCGCTCCAGGGGATCGCGTCATATTGTCGCTCGATACTTCGTGGACGTGGATCGGAGCATGGTTGGGCGCCGTGTGGCTGGGCGCACTGCCTGTTGCCGCGGCGCCATCAGGCCCTCTGAGTTCGGTTGAGCGGTACAAGCTCAGACTCGATGCCGTGATGCGAAAGCTGGATGCCCGATATGTATTAGTGCCGGCGGGTTCTCCAGCCGCGGAACTGACTGCTTCCCACCAGGAGCCTCTTGTCGGAACGGTGATCGCCGCCGACCATTTCCTGTCCCTGACGCCAACGCGCCCACAAGCGAATCGACCCGCGGATGACGACCTTGTGTCTCTCCAGTTGACGAGCGGATCGACTGGCACACCCAAAGCAGTCATGCTCTCTCACCGGGGACTTGTCCACAATGCGATGGTCCTTCAGGAGGCCATGATCACTGATTCTGAGGTGCCCCTGATCGGTTGGCTTCCGCTCCATCACGACATGGGTCTGGTCGGGTATTTAATCGGCTCGATCATCACGGGTACGAACCTGTGGTTGTTCCCGCCTACCGCATTCCTGGGCCGCCCAAGCCGTTGGCTTGAATTCGTCGGCAACTCCGGAGCGTGCAAAACGCTTGCCCCAAACTTTGCTTATGGCCATTGCGTGCAATGCTGTACCGCGGCGGACATCAGAACAATGGACCTCTCACAGTGGCGCCTGGCGGGAGTCGGAGCCGAGATGGTGCGTCCCGAAACCATGGAGCTTTTCGCCAGTACGTTTGCGCCGAGCGGCTTCAGGCCCGAGGTTCTGCGTCCCGGGTACGGGCTGGCTGAAGCGACGCTCGCCGTTTGTGCGGATCAAAAACTGCGCGGTATTCGGACGACCACGTTGCCGCAAAACGGTGATGCCTATGGAGCCAGGCGATCCGTAGTCTGCGTCGGTGCAACGGTGCGAGATACAAAAATCCGCGTGGTTGATGGCGCAGGCTCGACGTTGCCTGAAGGAAGTATCGGTGAAGTACTTGTTTCCGCACCGGGGTTATTCCGCGGGTATTTCAATGACACGAAGGCAACAAACAAAGTACTGGCCAATGGGTGGCTGCGGACCGGTGATCTTGGGCTGATCCGCGATGACGAGCTCTATGTGACCGGGCGTCTCAAGGATCTATTGATTGTTCACGGTCAGAATTTTATGCCGCATGAGGTGGAGGCGATCGCGGAACAAGCGGCGGGGGGCGGTCTCTCTCGAAGCTGTGCTTTTTCCACGCCACACGACCTGGAAGCAGAGAAGGTTGTCCTTGTGGTCGAGGTAACGACGGGCGACGCCGACACTCTTGCCGCACACGGCAAGGCCATTCGGCGTCTCATTGCAGGAGAACTCTCCTTCCGCGTCGGGGAACTGCTGCTGGTTCGTCGAGGCACTATCCCGAAAACGTCCAGCGGTAAGATCAGGCGAGAGGCACTCCGCGACCTATATTTCAAAGGAACGCTTGAACCTCTTTTTCGGGCCTGAGCGCAAGGGGCAGTCGCAAACTCCGTCCACGGTTGAGACCGCGAAAATAGACACCGTTGCGGTTGACTGCTGGGGTCTTTTCGGGACGGTCCCCCCTAAACACATACCGGCCTTCCCTTACCCTCAAGACAAATCAATCACGCGGGTCAGGCTGTTCCCCATTCCTCTGGACCTATCACGGATGTCCACGAAACGTTCGAAGTTCCTCAAAAAACTCAAAGGGTTGTTTTCAATGGTGCTGGACTAGACTAGAGTGCACGGTGTTCATTATGGCAACCTCAACACGTCTCTCGCTGTTGGAGTATCTGAAGAAGAGCTACCGACCCGACCGGGAATACGTTGACGGCGAACTGCTGGAGCGGAATGTGGGGAAGTGGGAGCACGCACGGCTTCAGGCTCTGCTGGCAGCCTGGTTCCAATCTCAGGAGAAAAACTGGTCAGTCAAGGTTGCCACCGAGCAACGAGTACAGGTTTCGCCTTCCCGTGTCCGCATACCCGACGTCATGCTTGCGCCGCGAGGTCCGCAACCGGAGGTAATCGTCGAACCGCCGGTGCTCGTCGTTGAAATCCTATCGCCGGACGATACTTATACGGAGACACAGTCACGGTCTGCGGACTACCTGCGCATGGGCGTCCCGTGCGTTTGGATTATCGATCCGACATCCAGGACAGGCCGCCAGTGCATTGGGGACGCGTGGATAGCTACTAATACGTTAGTTGTCCCGGAGACAGCGATTTGGGTCAAGCTGCCGAAGCTCTTTGCCGACCTCGATGAGGACTGAGCGCCCATTGCTTGCAAACGCCCCGAACGGAGCACCTAGCAAGAAGTGTGTCCATGCGAGCCACGCGCTATCCGGGCCGGCGCCGGCTGCGTCACTGAGGTAACCGCGATTGATCTGTTTCTATCGTTTGACCGGGTTTCAAATGAATTCTCGCCGTTTCGCGCCATTCATCCAATCCCGAGTAGAAGACCGCAGTTTTGTGGGGAGGGTGGACAACTACGGTATCGGCTTCGAAAATCTCCAGGATGCTACTGCCTTCCTTTAACCCAAATTTCGCCATTGATTTGACTTCCCTCCAGTCCAAAGTTTGAGGGCAAAAGAGGGACTAAGTTTATGACGCGAAAGTGGTAGCGAATCTCGCTTCACAATGGCTCGTGCGCGTTGCTCAGTTGAAAGGAACGCTTCAACTTCTGCTTCGGGCCTGAGTGGAAGAGCGCAACTCCTGCTTCTCTTGACTGCACCTTGCTCTCCATGCAACTGTTAGAGAGTTAATCTGAGACATCCTCGTTGCGGATCGCTGACCTCATCCTCCCTGTATTTGCGGTGATCCTGAGTGGCTGGATCGTTGGCTACACCGGCTATCTGTCGCGGACGTTGTCTGACGCACTGATTCACTTCGCCTATAACATCGCAATGCCTGCACTGCTGATCGTCACCATTGCTCAGGAACCAAGTCATTCCCTGATCAATTGGCGCTTTCTCCTGGCCTTTGGTAGCGGATCCCTCATCTGCTTCCTCCTCGTGTTCGGCATCATGAGCATTCATGGTTCGCGAAGCCTCGCCAGCCGAACGATGCATGGCATGGCCGCTTCGATGACCAACACTGGCTTCGTCGCATTACCCATCCTGCAGGCGATCTATGGTCCGCAGGCCGTGTTGCCGGCGGCGATCGCCACGGTATTCGTGGCCGTTGTGATGTTTCCAATAGCGGTGGTCCTGCTTGAACTTGGTCAGCGGGATGCGCAGGGCTCGCGGACCCCACCAATGGTCACAGTTAAGCATGTCGTGCTTAACCCGATGGTCCTGTCAACCCTGATCGGCATGCTTTGGTCGATCCTCGGTCTTCGCATGCCCGGGCCAGTCGGCGCTTATTTCAACATCCTGGCAGATGCGCTCACGCCTTGTGCTCTGTTCGCCATCGGACTGGGGCTGTCGATCGACGGATTGCGCGCCAGCCTTGGGCGAGCCTCACTGCTCTCGGCCGTCAAACTCGTCATCATGCCTCTGATCGTGTACGGATTGTGTCTGTCTTTGGGGCTCGATCCCTTGTACACAATTGCGGCCGTCATCTGCGCCGCAGTGCCCACGGCCAAGACTGCTTACATTCTTGCGGGAGAGTATCACTGCGAAGAAGTGCTGGTGGCGTCCACTGTCTCGATGACAACTCTGGTTTCCACAATCTCACTCGTGATCTGGCTTTATGGGCTATCCGGGCTGGCAACACGCATCCCCGCCAGATAAATCTTAATGCTTTGCTGGGGCCCGCGAGGCCAGGATCTCGCTGAGGTAATCATGCCTTCCGGGAATCGGTTCGAGATGCGGATTACGTACGCCCCCTGCATATAAAAGCTCGCGGGTTTGTACGGTGTCGAAGTTGCTGACGATCAGTGAAACCCTGCCATTGGACGGATGGGCGATCGATTCGGTCAAAACCTCGGGAGAGTAGGGATGCCCATCGACGGCCACTACTTTCATCAACGGCCCCAGGCCCGCCTCATACGCCGGCGTGCCGGGCACGACGTCGTAGATGGTCCCGTCCTTTTCCATCATCAGGCCGATGGAAGCGGATGCATAGTAAGTGGCAACCCCGGGTAGATAGTCATAGAAGATTTTGTTATTCGGGGCCGGGTTGTATACCAGCCGCCAACCTGCAGCCTCAAGGCCATCGGTCGGCGGTTGACTGTTCACCTGGTAGAGGTGCTGCTCAAAGAAGGTATGCCAGTCATAAGGGCATATTGCAGAAAGCGACGCTTCTACATCGGCGCGGGTGTACGGAACCACGATCGGCGGTGTGTCGTGCTGGCCAAAAAAGCTGCGCAGGAAGTCGTCGAGCGAAAGACGGCCTTGCGATTGTTCCCGAATGATCGTATCGGCGCGGAGCCAGATCAGCGCTCCTTCCAGATAATAGTCCTGGCCGCGGCGTAGCGAAGACCAGGCGCTGGGGGGCTGCGGAGCACCCAGTCCTGGGTTGCGGTATCGACCAGAGGTGTCGATGCGCGCCCGGGGGTGAGAGCCAGGTCTGAGGCCAGGGTCCCGAAGAGATCACGCATGTAGGCTGCATCGTTAAAACCGGCGCGTGTGGCGAGCAGCATTCCAATATATTGGTTCAAGCCTTCGTAGACCCAGAGCATCGAAGTTCGTTCCGGCCCTTGATAGTCGGGTTTGGAGTAGAGCTCCGCTGGACGCCGATACTTACCGTCCCAGGAGTGGGATTGTTCATGCGCCAGCAACCAGGAGGCGAGGCCTTCCAGTTGATCCGGCTTGGCGAGTGCGGCGTCCCCCATGGCATTGTAGGGAGAATCCTCATGCTCCAACCCGTCGTAGGGACGCGCATCACTTTGCGAGACAAGAATGTGCATGGTCTGCCAATGCCGGAAGCCGAACATGGCTTGATCCTCATCGATCAGCCGCGCAAAGAGAGCGAATGCGTGCGCGTCATCGGCCTTGTCGACAGCGGACTGGCTGTCTCCTGTGATATCGAGTTCCGCCGGCCACACAGATGCCAGCGGCACCGCGCGAAAAAACTGGCCGGCCAGAACCGGCGAGTCGATCAGACGTTCGAGCGATGCCGGAGCAAAATTGATCCGGTCACCGGACCGGCTGAGGACTGTTAATGAGCTGCCTTGCTTCCAACCGGGGGGCAATAAGACGGAAGGTTCAATCATCAGCGTCCGCTTATCGATGTTACGCGGGTAGAGGACAGCGGTGTTCCAAGCCAGCAGAAGCTGCTTATCGGAGATGGTGTTTTCCAATAAGACGTCGAAGTCGACCGTGATGGCATCGGCGGCGGGAGGGACTTCGATGTTAATGGTATTGATGTCGTCGGGATTGCGTGTCCAGGGAAGGGCCAGTTTTCCGGAGTGAACCCGCACCGCGGCCAGGTTCTGAATCGGGCCGGTAGGTCCATGTTCGCCCGGAATCCAGCGAGGATAGGCGAGTGAAACAAGTCCTGGCTCTACGCGAATTTCTTCATGCACGAAGGCTATCCGCCGATAGGCTTGTGTCTCGTCCACGAATAACTTCATAGCCGACGCTGGGGTATCCTGGGCGGATGCGTTGGTGGCGATTGCCGCTAACATGAGCAGCGCGACAGAGGGAGCGGTCGAGCAAGTCCGCATGATCATGCGCCCACTTTAGTACAAAGAATGAGTTGGATGCGTGATTTTTTTTGAGTTAGAGGAATAAGGGAATGGGATCACAGGACGCCCCCCCCCGTCCCCGAGTTCTCTCAACCAATACCTTGGTATGGATCGATACGTTCGTCCTATAGATTCGGCGTCACGCTTCTGCCAGTCTTGGCCTGAACAGTCACCCCCTCTGACATCGGAAGGAGCAGACAATGGACGGCACGCTCGGTGTGAACGTTTTTACCGCCCCGGGAAAGGTTATGGCCGGCGAGCGGCCAAAGCCTTTCGGCGAAGCGCTCGGCTTCGACCCGATGACGTCTACTTTAATCTTTGGCGAGTACGACGCGGTGCTGGTAGACGCAATGACGACGGTGGCTGAAGCCAAGGCTCTCGCGGATTGGGTTGCGCTGCACAACCGCAATCTCGAGACCATCTATATAACGCACGCCCATTTCGATCACTTCTACGGTCTGAGCGTTCTGCTCGACCGTTTCCCGGGCGCTCGGGCGATCGCAACGCCCAAGACCCTGAACGCCATGCAGATGTCCTTCACTCCCCCGGTGGAGCGGCTAGCCCGCCGGTTGTTTCCTGGGCAACTGGCCACTCAATTCGTTGCACCTCAGGCCTATGCGCACGACACGTTCACTCTGGAGGGCCACGAATTGCGCATCATCGAGCAGGGCCACACCGATAGTGCCGATACGACGTCTCTCTACGTTCCATCGATCGGCCTGATCGTCGCCGGCGACGTTGTGTACAACCAATGCCGCATGTACGTCGGCGACACCACGCCGGAGAGCCGAAAGAATTGGATCGCGGCGCTGGACCGGTTAGCCGCGCTGAACCCGGCGATGGTCGTCGCCGGCCACAAGAAGCCTGGCGCGCCCGACTCGCCGTCGGCGATCCAGGACACCAAGCGTTACCTGCAGGACTTCGAGCGGCTGCAGAAAACCGCTACGTCTGACCAGCAGCTGTTCGATCAGATGACGGAGCTTTACCCGCATTGGGTCGCCAATCAGTCGTGGTTGATGTTCGGATTCCCGCAGGGATAAGCCACATCAACCGCGGATGCCAATGGGTCATCCCTGGTTTACACTCTCCTCCCTCACCGGAACCCCTCGGCCAGTACCAGTTCACTGCTCAGCGGAATTCCCTGGGTGTACAGAATCCGCTGGCGATCCGGAGAGACGCTGAATCCGAAGTAGCCGTCGTCGATGGGCGCTATCACTCCTGTCTTGCCTGTGGCGAAAGTGAGAAACTCTATCGCGAAGCGGGCTCCGGTCCGGGTGACGAAGTAAATGCCGTCGTCCATGATGGCGTAGTTCCAGCGCATGACGGAGGGCAGGACCTGTGTCTCTTCGCCGCCGGCTACCGGTACCTTCCACAGGCTGGCGTCAGTGCCTTCTCCGGTGAAGTAGAGCCATTTGCCATCAGGCGACTCGGAGCTAACCAGGCCGCCGCTGTGCGTGATTTGAACTGCCGATCCGCCGCCTGCCGGCGCCTTCCATATTTGCGAGCTGCCACTCTTTTTGGAGGAGAAGTAAATCCACTCGCCGTTGCGCGACCAGCGGGGAATAAAGCCTCCCCAGCTATCGGAAGTGAGACGCCGGGTGGATCCGCCTTCGACTGGGATCACATATATCTGCGAGCTGCCTTCGACGTTGGAATAAAACGCGACCTGCTTTCCGTCAGGAGACCAGGTTGGGGTGCCGGTAGCGTTGGCTCCCAAAGAAGTCAGCTGGGCGCAGTTCTGTCCCTCGCTGCTGCAAAGCCAAATCTCGAGGTTGCCGCTCAAGCCAGACTCGAATGCAATCCTGCTGCCGTCGGGAGAATACTGCTGGCCAAACTGGCTCGAGGTAGACGGAATCAGTCTCACCGGAGGCTCCGGCTTCTCGTGCGGCCTGGGAATTCCCATTCGCCAGATACTCTGAGCTCCTCCACTTTTGAATGCGTAGGCTAGACGCGCTGAAATGCGCGAGATGGTAGTCCCGTTGACTCCGTTTCCAGTCTCGATGGCCATCGTAGCCCGACCGCTGATGGGTTTTGCGCTTTCAACCGAAACTGGCACTGTCCAGAGCCCCAGGTCGTAGGGAAAGAGCAGCCTCCGACTATCCGCCGTCCACGCTACACACGACCAGTTGAAAAACTGATTCGGAATTACCGGGCCGGGTTCAGGCGCCACCTGGCGGGGCTCGCCGCGAGGCTTGAAGTGATTGTCGAGGCCGAGCAGGTAGGCGTTTCCCTGCCACTGACCAGCGGCGTTCTCGCGGCGAAAGGCGAGAGTTTTGCCGTCCGGGGAAACGGCTGCGCAATGATCTCCAAGTGCTCGCGGCGGCGGGAAGGTCAGTTGCCGTTTTTCCCGGGTCCGGGCGGAGAGCAGATAGAGGGCGGCCGGGTGTTCAGCGGATGGGCGGTCTGTGATGACCAGCGATTGGCTGTCGGGCAGCCACGAGAGATAGGGTGGATAAAGCCATCCTGTCTCCGGAATCAAAACATCCGCCAGGTAGCGTTCTGCACCACCCAACGCGGGCATGAGAAGAAGTTTGAACTGGTTTTCGGGATTGACCTTTCGCAGGAACGCGATGGAGCTTCCGTCGGGCGACCACACCGGATTGGTGTCGTCGGCTGGGTTGGTTGTAAGTCTCAGCGGGACAGCGCCAGCCGTCTTCACATCTGTCGTCTTCACATAGATGTCGAAGTTTGTCTGATCGGGTCCATTCCACGAGAAAGCTACCTGGCTTCCATCGGGGGAGAGCGATGGTTGCTGTTCGATTCCGGGGTAGGAAGTGAGCGGAATCAGTTTGATCGAAGGAGCGGGTTGTACCTCCCGGTGTTGGGACGACCAGAGCCATCCGAGCATGACTGCGGCGACGGCACATCCTCCGATTGCGGCGACTTTCCACCACTTTTGAGGAGAGTGCCGGCTGGTATCTGTTTCGAGCTTAGCAACGGGAATCGTGGGGGGAATTACGGGCTGGACCGGTGACTCCAGCTCGCCGATGAATCGATATCCCCGACGCGGCAGCGTCTCGACAAAGCGAGGACTCTCGGCCGAGTCACCCAGTACTTCCCGAATCTTGTTGATAGCGGTATTCAGGTTGTGGTCGACGTCCACAAAAGTGTCCGGCCAGAGCCGCTTCTGCAATTCATCCCTCGTCACAACCTCGCCGGGATGCTCCAGCAGAATGCTAAGAACCTGAAACGGCTGGCCGCCGAACTTCAGCTTCACTCCAGCCTTGCGCAGTTCGCCGGTTCGAAGGTCAACTTCGAAATTCTCAAATCGCAGGAGCCGAAGCTGGCGTTCTCCCTCTGCCATTGCTGATGTCCTCGCGATCTGCAGGCGTACCGATCACATTCCCGAACTACGAGCGAGCTCCGTAAACGACGATGCAGCAATCAGTTAGACCATGGAGATTCTTTTGACCTTTGATTGACCAGCATTTTACCCGCTATCGATTGAGGTAGTCTCGCCCAACCGCCAGTGTCGCCTTTACCTCGCAACTCGCGAGGCGGAGGCCGACATGAAATACCTGATTTCCCGCCGCCACATTCCATGCTTGATGGCGATCGGCCTGGCGTTGATCGTTGTTCCCTCTATCGAAGCAGAGTCGCGATGCCCAGGAAGTGTCGCTAGTGTAACCCCGCGGTTTGTTCAACACGCGCTGATTGTTATTCCCGTGAGAATCAATCAGGCGGGCCCGTTTGATTTCATGTTGGACACCGGCAGCCAGGTTACGGTGATCGATCCATCGCTGGCCTCAGAACTCGATCTCAAGCCTAAAGGCCGGGTCGGCCTGGTTTCCGTTGCCAGCGTTGCGCAGGCCTCGGTCACTGTTCTGGATAGGTTGGAAGCCGATTCTAAGGTAGTCGACAAGTCTTTCGTCGTCGTCCACGACCTTGGAGAGATTCGAACAGCCGATCCCCGGATTCGGGGAGTTCTTGGTCAGAGTTTCCTCGGTCATTTCGACCTCTTTGTCGACTACGGGCATAAATTGCTTTGTCTCGACGAGACCAACGCGATGCGAGATCATGTACGCGGCGAGCGCATTCCCTTCGTGCGTCCGCAAGCGCATGAGGATGAATTGCCCTCTATGGAACGGCTGGTTATTTCCGTCCATCTCTCCGGTACTGGAAAACAGCCGGTTCTGCTACAACTCGATTCCGGTAGTGACGGTCCTATACTGTACCCCGGCAGCGAGCAGCCGGAAGTCCAGGCATTGGTGCACGCCGCCGTTCTGCAGGGAGGCAACGTGGCCAATGCGCACCCACTCTTTGCCGTCGTGCCGCCGCAGATTATGCAGATCGGCAACCTTATCCGCAGCCAAGTCTCGTTCGTGACGCCTGTGAACGCTGGGAAGAGCGTCCGAGAGCATCATGAAGACGGTTTGTTGCCAACTGTGCTTTTCCAACGAGTGTTTATTAGCGGCGGCGATCACTATGTGGTGTTCGATCCGAAGTGAGACGACTTCCTCTCGCCTCGCAGATAGCTCGAGCTGCCACTTTAGGAAAACGAAACCACGCTGAGGCTCAAAGGTGAGTTCGCTTAGGGAGTGCAGCATGGGAGTTTCGGAACAAGCGAAACAACCCCCGACGTTGTGATCTTCAAAGATAGATCGCGGGCTTTCAGCGCTCCATAGCCTTCGCGTCCGCGCGGCCCATTCGGGGCCTCCGGCCTAGTTGTAACTAATCTGCCAGGTAGTCCAGCCGAAGCCGTTCTTCATGGGTGTGAGGGCAAAGGGTGGGAAGCTCATGCTGGATTTTCCCTTCCCCACCGCCAGCGTGAGGAGAGCTGCCTTGCGGCCATTAATCTCTACACCTAACAGGGTCTCACTCCCATAGCGAGAGGTGCTATGCAGGATCTTATGGCTACTGATAATCCCGTAGTCGCCTTCCCTTCCCCAATCGATGACAAAACGCCCATATGGATAGCCAGCAGCCGCATATCGCTGTGTGTGCTGCTGCCAGTCGGCGTCGTTATTCCAGATGGCAAAGGCCTTCGGGAAGTCCTGTGCTTCGACCGCAGCGAAGAACTCGTTAACCTTACGCTCTGCGGATAAATTCCAGCATAGGAAAACAACGATAGCAACCATGCCACAGAAGCACGAGGCGCATATCAAGATATTGCGGCGCTTCTTGCTTCGAGCCTGGTCGTAGACAGGTGCATCCAGCAGCGTCATAGGATCCTCTTTCTTCGCGTCAGAACCTCACCTTTTGAGACACCGTGGAAGGAGGGAATGTTCCTCTGGCGGCCTCAGCGCGTCGAGAAATGAAACCCGGTGACAGGAGGTAAGGGAAAGTACCCGCAAATTTCAAGGAACCTTTCGCAGATCCGCTCCGTACACACTGCCATGAAGACGAACTATGCCCTGGCCCTGGCCGCGCTCACCGTTCTCACCCCGTTCACTGGCCTCGCGCAAGACCCCGATCACTCCTGGTTCAAGGCCTATCCGGTCACTGGCAAGCCGACGCTTACCTTCGAAACCTCGGATGCCGGTGTTGAATTTCATCCCTGCGGTGACTGCCATGAAATTCGGATTCACGTCGAGCTGGTGGGGCGGAAGATGAACGACTTTCGCCTGGAGGAGCACCAAACCGGGGATGAGGTGCACTTTCTCTTCAAGGAGCTGCCGCACCTGGGCGGTCACGTCGCCTGGCACAAGCAGCAAACCCGCGTTACGGTCGAAAGCCCCTCCCAGCTCACTCTGCAAGCGAGAACCTCGGACGGAAACGTAATTCTCTCTGGCTTGCAGGGCGACCTGGGTCTGACGACTGGCGATGGCAACGTGACGCTCGATCATGTGTCGGGCAATCTGCGTATCAAATCCGGTGACGGTCAGGTGAAGATCACCAATGCCGCTGGTGCAGTGGAGGCCCGCACCAGCGACGGAAACCTCACTGTCGATGGGCTCTTCCGCGCCGTCGCGCTGCATACCAGTGACGGTTCGCTGGACGTCAGCTTACGTGAGGGGACGCAGCTCGGCGAGGCCTCGACCATTCAATCGTCTGATGGCTCGGTGACCCTTCGTGTCCCGCAGAACTTTGCCGCCGACCTGAACGTACATACCAGCGACGGCCATGTGGATTGCGCTCTGCCGCTCACGATGGACCACTACCAGTCCGGCGAAAATCAAGGCCATGAGCTGCGCGGAAAACTAAATGGCGGAGGCACTCCGCTCACCGTCCACACATCCGACGGAAACGTAAAGATCGAATACCTGTAGGGCGGGAAGCTCTGGCGAAGTTCTAGCGGGAAAGATCGGTTTATCGATCGCAAACTCCGCGTCGCCTGACAGAACCTCGCCCAGATTTGCGACCGACTTTGGCCATGTTTGTCTGTTGACGCCTGCATTTTCCAGTCTCTACAGTCGCGGCATGACTAACGACAGATACCTCACCGACTACGACCAAATCGTCAATGCGATTCGGATGTACATTGACGGAAGCAAGCAAGGCAAGAGCGAGGTTATGCGCCCTGCTTTCCACCCGGACGCTTCATTCTTCGGATACGCGGGCGATCAGCTCGCTGTCGGAACCCCCTTCCTCTTCGACTGGATCGACAAGAATGGTCCCGCTGACAAGATCGAGCCGCGCATGGTGAGTGTGGACATTCTCGAATCCATCGCTGTGGTTCGGCTCGACGTCGACGGCTGGTCAGGCACTTTGGCCGGTTCCGGCGCCTACATGTCCGATCTCTTCACGCTTCTCAAAACGCCAAGTGGGTGGAAGATCATCCAGAAGGCGTTTCACTGGCATTCATGAACCCCCAACTTAGCGGCGCGGCTTCTGCTATAGTTTTCCGCGGGAGTCTCAGCATGCAAGGGCGGAACACTCCACAGAAGACGCTGGAATCATGGAAGCAGATTGCAGGTTATCTGGAGCGCAGTGAACGCACTGTGCGACGCTGGGAAGCAACGGAGGGACTCCCAGTCCACCGCCGTGAGCACGAAAAGCAGGACACTGTCTTCGCCTTCCGGCACGAGATAGAGGCCTGGAGCCGGCTACGCACAAAATGCTCAGCGGGAATCTCTGTCGATGGAGCCGAGGACCTCGCCTCCGCCCAAGCCAACGAACGCTTACCTCGTCGAGCATGACGCGATCGCCCGCACCATGCTCTGCTACATCGCCGCGGCCCGGGCAGGTGACGGAGATTTGATGCGGCCTGCTTTCCATCCTTGCGCAACCATCTCGGGCTACTGTCAAGGAGTCGAATATACCGGCTCGGTCGAACACGTGTTTAAGTGGATCACGGAGAATGGTCCGGCACCGAATATCAGTCCCCGCTTTGCGCGCATTGAAATCATCGAGAGCATCGCTGTGGTTCATCTGGAAGTCGAACGCTGGTCTGGAAGCTGGCGGGCGCCGATGCCCGAGCTTCCGACGTATTCACTTTGCTCAAGTGGAACGGCGAATGGAAGATCACCCATAAGTTGTTTCACTGGCACGACCAAGTGCCTTCTCACAGTCGCGGCGTCTAGCCGGCTCAAGGAACGAATCGGGTCGCTATCAGGCGATCCAGACTGAATTTTCCTGGACCGGAACAGATCAGCCACACAAAAAACAATACGTAGAGAACTTCGGGAAAATAAAGGAAATCGTCCACCCAATTGAGCGGGGAAGCTTTGATGTCGCCAGAAAGCTTAGTGGTCAGGATGGCGACCAGCATATTGACCAGCAACGCAAAACAAGCGAGGCTGGACAGAAGTCCCACGATCAGCAAGCAACCGCCGACGAATTCTACCGCCGAGACACAATAGGTCATCTGCCGTGGAAACGGGATTCTGGCCGCGACCAGGGTTTCATACATGACTTTCGCCCGGCTGGCGACAAACAGCTTATTTCCCCCGGAGATGGCAAAAAACACTCCCAGCGCGACCCGCACCAACAAAATCGCCCATGGTTCCAAATGCGCATCGCCCAGCAGCCCAAATCGGATCAAGCGTTCCCATACCATCACGGCTCTCCTAAGCGGGAATCTGCTTCAAGGATACCCTGCGAATTGCTGTTTCGAGAATTTCATTGGGTGCTCGCTGCTCTCGTGTTTCGGCTTAGGGGTGCAGTCCAAGTGACACTTTTGCGGAGATCAGCCCGACTGAAATCGCCGAGAGGCGCTCCGTATTGCGCGGGTGCGCGAAACAACGCCTGGCTATTTTTCTTCGTCAACCCGGATGAAGAGATCCAGGTCTTTCGTCGCTCGGGGCTCTGCGTGCACGCCGAAGGCATGGCCGCCCACGATACCAGGACGCTAAAGCAGGGGATACAACAAGGTTTTCGCTTTGTATCGGGCGGGCACAAAAAGAGTTGGGCTTTAGCTGTGCTTCTTGGAATTTTGGCCCCGATTTTACGGTGGCAAGGGGCTAAAGAGTCTGCATGAGAACTCCAGAATTTGGGAAGCCCGAGGGGCGCACCGCAGATCCCTCCACTCCGCTACGCTCCGGTCGGGATGACAATTTTGTTTGGGAACGCTAAGTATAGTTTCCAAGCATGAATTGTCATCCCGACCATCCCCGTCCTGAACAAGCTAAAGCGGAGTACGCGGAGCTGAAATAAGACAAGGGCATTTATACCGAGCGGGAGTGCCTTTGAAGTTAATCAGCGGCTTACTTAATCACTTCCCACTCTGCTACAAAAGCAACATGCGCGCCATCCTCTCGTGCCTGTTACTACTTTTATTCTGCAGCCCCAAAACTCATCCTGGCTAAGGTAGCCCCTCGTGGACGACTCCGATCGCTCCATTTCGAATTGCTGACAACCTCTACTACGTGGGAAGCCAGGATCTTGCCAGCTACCTCGTCGTCACGCCAAAAGGAAATATCCTCATCAATGCGAACCTGGCTACCTCTCCATCGCAGATACGGGCGAGTGTGGAGGCACTGGGCTTTCATTGGAGTGACACCAAAATTCTGCTCAACAGCCAGGCGCATTCCGATCACATGGGTGGCGCGGCGGAAGTGATTCGCGAGACACATGCGAAGAACATGGTGATGGATGGCGACGTGAGCGTGGTTGAAACCGGCGCGCGGACAGATTTCTTATCGCCCTCACCGAACATCCCCCTATACGCTCCTGTACACGTGGATCGCGTTCTCCATGACGGAGACACGGTAAGCCTGGGGGTGTGACACTGACAGCCCACAAAACCGCCGGCCACACGCGCGGATGTACCACATGGACGATGCGCTCTCACCTTCCAGGGGAGCCGGCGGGAACGATGCGGAATATCGTCATCGTCGGAGGGACGAGTTTTTGGTCGGAGTACCACTTCGTCGCTACCCCTGGCCATCCCGTAAGCTACCCCGGCATCGTTCAGGATTTCCAGCATACCTTTTCGCTGTTGCGTGATTTGCCCTGCGACGTATTTCTGGGAGCCCATGGCGGGTACTTCGACATGCTCACCAAACTGAAGCGCTATCCGCACGATGGTCCCCATGTTTTTGTCGACCCTGATGGTTATAAGGAGTTTGTCGCTGACGCTCAGGAGACTTTCGAGAAGGCATTCAGCAAACAGGGAGCCAGCGCGGTTCATTGACGTTCGGCTCCAGCCGCTATGATTGCAATGGGAGGACTTTAGAAGTGGCGACTGTCAAGCTCTGGACCGATGAGGAGAGCGCGGCTGTTCCGGCGATCAAGGCCGTGTTCGACGATATACGCACTACCCGCAAGTCAGATTTTGTAAACAACTTTTGGCGTGCTCTGGCCAATCAGCCTGAGCTTCTTGAGCGAACGTGGGCCAGTGTCAAACGGGTGATGATTGAGCCGGGAGTGCTTGATCCGCTTACTAAAGAGCTGGTCTATATCGCGGTATCCACCGCGAACAGCTGCAGCTACTGCGTCCATTCGCATACAGCCGCGGCGCGCGCCAAGGGGCTTTCCGACAAGCAGTATGCGGAGTTCCTGGCGATCCTGGGCATGGCGGGGGAAACGAATACCCTCGCCAATTCCCTGCAAATCCCCGTCGATCAAGAGTTCCTAATCGGCTAGACCCCGGTCGCCGATCTAAGAAGAAGCTTCGTTTACTGTCAAAAGCCACTCATGAACGAGGACGTTTTGCCGATGAGACCAGATGCATGTCAATTTGGGCGTAATCGAGAAAGCTGGGCCCGTCATGGCTTTAGAACATCTCATCTATGCGAGTGTTGCAGCGCAGAACTTCGAAGCATCTCAGTTGTCCGAACTGCTGCAAAAGGCCCGTGCTGCGAATGAACGTCGCGGGCTGACCGGCATGCTTCTGCACGTCGATTCCGACGGTAGTTTTTTCCAGGCGATTGAAGGCGAGACCGAGGCGATTGATCAGCTATTGGAAAGACTTCTTCTGGATAAGCGCCATTCCCACCTCACCACGATTATCAGGGAACCGATCGCCAAGCGGTCCTTTAAAGAATGGACCATGGGGTTCTCCAGTGTTTCGCCGGAAAAGCTGAGACAGGTCGCTGGGCTGAACGACTTTTTCAAAGCGCACTTATGCTTTACAGACCTTGATGCCGGGCGCGCTAAGAAGCTTCTGGCAGCATTTGCCGAAGGCCGTTGGCGGGCGAAGATTCTCGGTGCAACGTGCACGACAACCTGAACATTAAACAGCAGGACGTCTCCGATCCCAAATTTACCTTTGCTTTCCAGCCAATTGTCGATACGAATACGCGCGAAGTTCTCTCGTACGAAGCACTGATCCGCGGTCCGGCTGGTGAGCCTGCCTATCAAATATTGCGGCAGATATCCGCGGATCGACTCTTTGCATTTGACCAGAGGGTTCGCGCGGAAGCGATTGATCTAGCCATGCGCCTGCAGCTTAATCGCCATCTCAACCTCAATTTCCTGCCCGGGAGCGTCGACTCCTCTGCGCAATCGATTCTGAGTACTTTAGAAGCAGCTGCTCGAGCCAATCTGCCCATCGATCGCTTAGTCCTTGAAGTGGTGGAAGGAGAGATCATCCACGACCACTCCCGTTTCACCGGCCTCATCAACAAGTACCGTGCCCTGGGTCTGCGGGTGGCCATCGACGATTTTGGTGCGGGATACTCCGGGCTCAACCTGCTGGCCGACTTCCAGCCGGACCAGGTGAAGTTGGACATGAAGCTGATCTCCGGCATAGAGCGCCATGGCCCACGCCAGTCTATTGTTCGGGCAGTTGGTGGGATCTGTTGCGAACTGGGCATCGACGTGATTGCTGAAGGGGTGGAGACCGAAGGGGAGTATGCGTGGCTGACCAGCCAGGGGATCCACCTGTTTCAGGGATATCTTTTCGCAAAGCCGGCGTTTGAGTGCTTCCCGCCGGTCCACTACCCTGAAAGGTGAATCCGCGCCGCATCGGATGAAAATCGGGTGGTGGTTGGGTTTCCGAGCGGCTTCCCGGTCGTTACTGGTCCAAAACGGGCGTAAGTCATAGAGTCTATGCAGTCGCCGAACAATTTACGCAACGCAAGAGTATAACTTAGGCTTCAGGCACAATTGCAAGGTTGCTTGCGGAGCACCGCGACATGGACCTCGAGCAATTGCGGCGGGAAACCCTCCCCGACCATAACGCAGTGGAGCAAAGCGTCCCACTGATGGACGAGGAATTGGACGCGGATATTTACGTCTCGTATCTTCTGAAACTCCATGGAATGATCGCCGCCTGGGAAGAATCGGGCCGCGCCGAATGCTCCGTGCATGGATCCAACCGCTGCTGGCTGGCCCGGCGACGCGGAGCAGCTTTTGATGCTCGACCTGACGTGGTTCGGCGCCGATGCCTCCGGAGAACGCGAGGCCTGCCTTGCCAGAGATGAGCGATGCTGCCAGTCGTGCTGGGAGCGATGTACGTCATGGAAGGCTCGACTCTAGGCGGTCAGCTGATTGGCCGGCATGTCGAGCGGGTGCTGGGGTTGAGTGCCGGACAAGGGAATGCCTATTTTCGTGGCCATAACGAACGAACCGGGCCACTGTGGAAAGAGTTTTGCGATGTGCTTCGGACGAAAGTTCCGGACAGCGAGACCGATGCTGTCATTGTCGCGGCCAAAGCCATGTTCCGGCGTATTTGGATCATGGATGCGGATCGCATGCGAAATGAATACTTTTTCTCCGAGCGATTCGCCAATACTTAACATCCAACAAGTCCATGACGGTGAATATCACGCAGCAGGCATCTCTGCGGCCAAAGGCGACAGGGATGATAACTACCCCAATTGTGAAGACGAACCCATTCGAATTCCCGGCAGTATCCAGCGGCACGGCTTCATGCTGCTGCTCGATAAGCAGGAAGAACATGTAATCGCTGCAAGTGAAAATGCTGAAGAGTTTCTCGCGCTGCCGCTCAAGCTGATTCTCGGCGCTTCGGTGGATACGATTCTGGATCGCGAAGTGCTTGCCGCCCTGCGGGCCGCGATCCGCTTCAACGGAAGCCAGCGAGCCAACTAACTTTCCTTGGCTCATTCAAGATGCGCGACGAGTTGTATAGCGTTGTGACCCATCGGGTCGGGTGACAACAGAGTGCTCGAGTTTGAGCGTCTGGACACGCTGGTAAGTCCGGAGCTTATGAACTCGGTGATTACCAATTTCGTAGCGACGCTGAGCAAACTCAACGGTGAGACGGAACTGCTGCAGGCGATTACCAGGCAGGTGAAAGACCTGACTGGGTTCGATCGGGTGCTACTTTACCGCTTCGATGAAGCGGGACATGGGACGGTCCTGACCGAAGAAAATAACGGAACACTGCCTTCCTATCTCGACCTGAGATTTCCCGCCAGTGACATTCCTCAACAGGCGCGGGACCTTTACGTCTTGAACACGGTGCGAATCATTCCCGATGCGACCTATGTGCCGTCGCCTTTGCGAGCATCCGCGCAGAAGACCGTAGAGGGCCTGGATCTGTCGATGAGCCTGTTGCGCAGCGTCTCTCCCATCCACCTCGAGTACATGCGTAACATGGGAACCCTTTCGTCGATGTCGATTTCCATCGTCTGTGACGGAAAGTTGTGGGGCCTGATCAGTGGACACCACGCGACACCGCACTCCGTTCCTTACCTGGTACGCAGTGCGTGCGATCTGCTCACCAGGATCGTGTCGTCGCAACTGATGGCGTTTCGAACCGCATCGAAATTGGAGAAGATGATGCACTTCCACGGGGTGCATCGCATGATGCTGACCCACATGGCCGCGGAAAATGATTATGTCGCAGCCATCGCCTCGCAGATGAGCGATCTGGCCCAGGTAACGGATGGTGCGGGGACCGCGCTGATCATCGATGGCCACTGCGAGATGTATGGACAAACCCCCGGAGAACACACGATTCACAGGCTCGCCACATGGATGGACGCACAGCCTGAACTCATGCTCTTCGAAAGTCGGCATCTGAAGCGGGAAATCGAATGGGCAGACGAGATCAGCGACGTGGCGAGCGGTTTGCTGGCCATCAGGATCTCCGATGTCCGGCAAAGCTACCTCATGTGGTTTCGCCCAGAGGTGATCAGTACCGTAAATTGGGCCGGAGAGCCACCGACGCTGAGCGATGGAGAAAGCAATACCAATCGAGAGAAGAGTCTTCACCCGAGAGAGTCGTTCAGGGTCTGGAAAGAATGGTCCACGGGCGAAGTGCGCCGTGGACTGAAATGGAGATTGAGTCGGCACGCGAATTTCGCAATGCACTCGTAACCATCGGCCTGAAAAGGGCGGAAGAGGCGGTGGAATTGAGTGAAGCCCGATTCCGGCAGTTGACCCACGCCTTGCCGAGCCCTGTTTGGACATCGGACGACGCTGGGCAGCTGACCTACGTAAATGAGAAGTGGCGTGATCAGAGACTTGGCGAGCGGGGGAGATGGTACGAACAAGTGGGGCTGAGTGCTGAAGAAGAAGCCAGATGTGGTGAACTCTGGAAGACGGCGGTTGCTGCGGGCGCTACCTTTGAAGCAGAGCTGCGGTTTCATGCCGGCTCGGAAGAGGTGTGAACGATGGAACCTGGTGCGCTCGATTCCCTTCCTCAAAGCTGATGGAACCCGGGCTGGATGGGTAGGAACCTGTATCGACCTGAGCGACCGGCGGGAGCGTGAGGCGGCCCTTCGCATGGCAGAAAAGCTGGCGCTGACAGGCCGCATGACCAGCGTCATCGCACATGAGATCAACAACCCATTGGAAGCAATTACTAATGTTTTGTATCTAATGGGTCAGGAAGTGCGAGGGAATGCCTCAGCCCTGAATTACGTCAAAATGGCGCAGTACGAGATCGAAAGAATCTCTGGAATCACCAAACAGACACTTCGGTGGTCAAAAGACAGTACCCAGCAAGCCGAATTCGGAACTGCGGGCGAGTTATTCGACGATGTTGTCCGTCTGTTTGCTGCAAAGATTCGCAATCGCCAGATTACCGTAACGATCGTGGGTGGAGAGAGCCTCCCTTTCCACGGCGTGATCGGACAGATACGCCAGGTAATGGCTAACCTGGTTTCCAACGCGCTCGATGCGGTGTCCGTAGGCGGCCACGTGTGGCTCGAAGCCACGGCCGGCAAGGGCGAGTTAGAAATTGTAGTACGCGACGAGGGTGAGGGCATGGATGAAGAGACACAACGGCAACTCTTCCGTCCCTTCTTTAGTACGAAAGGCGATTTAGGGAATGGGCTTGGTCTTTACATCTCAAATGAAATCGTGGAGAGGCACGGCGGTCGCCTGACGGTCGAAAGCACGTTGGGAGTTGGAACAACGATGCGGGTCCGTTTGCCAAATGCTGCTGCTGATAACCTGACTTCTGCCTCTGAGGTCGATTGACCAGCGTTCCCGCGACCGTCTGTCTGCTTAACCAGGTCGCTCTCATTCCGGCCCCAAAAGGAGCTCCGACGGATATCAATTTAGGAGGCGACTACCTCGTGGACAACGGCTCGAGCCGTCCTCGGCTGATGGCGCAACAACAAATAAAACGCGATGAAATGCGTGATCATCAAGAGAGGCACATAAACAATCACAATCGCATAGGTCGCACCCAACTCACCTGATACAGCTGGTAGCCCTAATGTGACGCCATGGTAATAGTCGACAAAGAGGTCTACGATCCCTACGAGGTTGAAGCCGACGACGAGCGTCCAGAAGAGTGGAAGTATCCTTATCGTGAGAAGAGCCAGAATTGCCAGCAATCCGGTTGCCAGGTCTCCGTATGCAGCGAAAGGCGCGAATCCTGCAGGCAGATTGTGACCGACGACGCCTGGAAGAATGAATACAAGCCCGAAGAATCGAAAACTGTGCAGCGTGGCGATGGCGCGTTGCGCATCGATTACGCTCATCGACTTGAGCTTGGGTAGGATGTACGCATACGTGCAAAGCATCCACGCGACATAACCCAATACGAGATGCAGGTTGAAAATGACTTGCGGCGACATTTAAACCCTCCTTCAGAGTCAATGTCATTGACCCTGTTTATGATCGTCTCCTTCCAGGGGTTGCTTTCCTGCAGCATCCCCATAGCGAGAACAGTCACTGCTGCTGCGTTCCCGGGCCGATCAATGCTCTCATCGGCATCAGCGGTCCGACGGGAATGTACTGGGTATCCATTAACTGTTCCCTGGCAAGTGGCAGCGTCTCCATAATGCCTCGTGCCTCGTCCTCGGTTTTTGCATCGACCAGGAAGATGACGCCTCTGCCATCGCCGCGGGAGTACCACTCGCGGATTTTCCCCTCGAGGTAGAGATTCACGGTTGCCCGAATCTCTGCCGGGATAACGGCCATGACTTGTTGAAAGGTCACGCCCTGCCTGGGGGTCTCAATAACCAGCACCGCGGTGGTCTTAGGGATAGCCACGCGAGGCAGGCCTGGCGCGTTCGCAGTCGGTGTTTGCGCTACAGAGGCCGCGGGCAGCATTGCGATGAGAAAAGGGATCATGAATTTCATCGGTTCACCTCTCGATTCAGTGTGTGTATCGATTCCTGATAAGAGTACTGTCGTACTCCTATCAGACCAAAACAATTATTCTTGAGCGAAGCTCTTTATGAAAAAGTCTCTCGCCTCCCTCAATATCCGCTCACGTTTTTGGGAGGATAAGGTCATCCGGGCCGACGTCAGCACTCCCGCCATACTGGGAAACAACACCTGATACTTCGCCAGTTTCTCTTCTTGCGTTTGTCCAGGAACAAATGGCAGTAGTCGATCGCGATACGCTTCTCGCAACGCCTCAATCCGTTTTCTTACGGGCAAGGGCTTTCGTGCCAGTTCCGGGCCGAGGGCGGAAAGCACACAGCCCATTCCTGGCGAATTCGCATGGCGTGCGCTCAAATAACGTTCGATGATGGCGCGGAGAGCCTGACCTTCGGGCGCCGAGGCTGCAGCTTCCAACATGCCGCGTCCCATTTCGTCGAATGCCCGTGCCACAGCCTCGACGACCAGGTCGTCTTTGCTACTGAAATGCCGGTAGAAGCCGCCTTTCGTCAGGCCCACCTTCTTCATCACTTTTCCGATGCCGCTGCTGTCGCTGCCGTGCTCGCGGAAAGAGCGAGCGGCGACGGAAAGGATCTTCTCGTGGTTCAGCGCTTTGTGTTCTGGTGAATACCGCATGATCGAAAGAGTACTCTCGTACTCTTTGGTCCGTCAAGGTCAGCACCGTTCCTGCTTCACCGCCTTGACCCCGAACCCATCCCAGGTGGGAAGGCGGCTGACAAACCCTCGCGTACGAAGGTTCCGTAACACATAGCAGCCGTTCACGTTCGATCGGTCCGATCGAGGAACTCCTGGGGCTGAGATCGTTAAGGATCACAGCCCCAGTCAGTTTTAAGGTTGCGGCGCAGGCGTGACCGTGCGGAGATTGCTTACCTGACCGTCGGAGACGCTACGCTGATCGGTATAGATACCTCCATTGGGACCTACAGCGGTTTTGGTGCTATTGAATTGGCCGGGCTCTGCGGTGCGCTGCGACGTGTACGTCGCCCCATTTGGCCCGGTGGCAGTACGGGTATCGGTGTATTGTCCATTCCCAGCGGTTCTCTGATTGGTGTAGGTTGCACCATTCGGCCCGGCCGCCGTCCTGGTGCTGGTCAATTCTCCGTTCTGGACCGTCTTTTCGGAGGTCCGAGTTGCGCCATTCGGCCCTGTCGCAGTCCGCGTGTCTGTGTACTGCCCGGCTGATACATTCCGTTGATTGGTATAGCTCGCGCCATTCGGTCCAGTTGCCTGGCGCGTACCGGAGAACTGTCCATTCCCCCGGGTCTGCCTTACCGAATGTGTGCCGCCGCGGGGTCCCATACGAGACCTGCTGCGGGTGATCTGTGCGGAAGCCATGCTGGTATAAAGAAGAATGCCTGCGACGGCAAGGGCAAGTTTGATTGAGCGGTCATGTTTCACCTCGTTGAGAAAAGTCACGGAACCAGGCCGTGTATTTATTGGAACGCGATTCCCCTGCTGATGTCTCGCTCTCAAATGTATGGATTTGTAAAGCCGAGGGCGCCGAAGAACCCGCCTCTTTCAGGATTCAGGCATCTTCACGCGGGAACCTGGAGCGATGGCGTTTCTGTGAAGCGGCTCACCCGTCTTCATAAGCAGGCTGGTGTAGCTACTGCATAGCTATGTTTTGTTGCCTGCGTGCTTGCATTTCCTCTTTCATTTGTTCCTTCATCTCCGCGTACGTCTTTTTCTGATCGCTGGTCAGTACCGCTTCGATCTTCTTGTCGCTATTGGACATGATCGACTTTGCTTTCCTTGCCTTCTGCATCCGGCGACTCGAAGTATCGGCCATCAATGCCCTCATCTGCGTTTGTCGATCCGCGATGATGGGGGTGATCTTCGTCTTCTGATCATCTGTCAGGTTCAGCTTGGTGCTCATGCGGGCAACGGCTTCTTCGGGAGTTGGCCAGCCTCCTGTTGTCGCCGGAACAGACGCGGTTGGGGTGGATTGGCCGGCGGGTGGAGGCACCGGCTGCTGCCCCTTCGCAAACGGCACGCTACTACCGATCAGAATTGCCAGACACACTGCGAATAAGGTATTCGACTTCATACATCCTCCTTCACCGAATCTAGGACAAAGAGGACGCCGCGAAAGTGTCCGACCACGTGTAAAGTTTTGTCCGGATGAGAGTATCCGCAACGATGTCTTGCATACTGAATGTGAGCTCGTGAATCGAGCACGCTACTGCAAGGAGTTCTTTTATGACAATGAAATCAGCTCGTCCGGCCCTTCGCATCTTCGATATCGTCTTGCTCGATCTTTCTATCTCGACTGGCTAGCTTTTCGCCTGGTCTGGGAACACGTACCGAAGACGGTGGCCCTTGTATCATCAAAGTATCCAGAGATGAAGCCACTCTGCTCGTGTCGGAGCATTATGGAGATGGTTCCCCAGCAGCGAAGGTGCTTATTGAAATCGATGAAGTAGATTCACTTCATCGAGCACTCACAGACCGAAAGAACACTCATATGAGGCCTGGCGTACAAGAAACAGAGTGGGGCAGGATATTGAAAACGTATCGATCCCTTTGGCAGTAGGTTTGTTTTCGCCCAGGGGAGAGTTTCAAACACACACATAGAGTTTCTCCTGCTGAGGAGAGAGTCCATTCGGATGGGTAAATGAATCGTTCCATACTTCTGATAGACGACGACACCGAACTCTGCGAATCGTTGACGCGCCTGTTGGCGATGGATCAGATTGACATCACGTCTGCTCATAACATGGCTGCGGGACAATCTGAACTTCGGTCGAAACGGTATGATCTCGTCGTTCTCGACGTCATGTTGCCTGATGGCGATGGCCGCATCCTCCTAAAGGAGATTCGAGACCGCTCCGACGTTCCTGTGATCATGCTCACTGCACGTGGAGATGCCGGCGATAGGATCGCTGGGTTGGAAGGTGGCGCCGACGACTACATCCCCAAACCTTTCGTGCCCGGCGAACTTGTTGCACGCATCCGCGCCGTATTGCGTCGAAGGCTGGGAGGAAAAGGAGATATGCTCCTTGCCGGCGATCTGAAAATCGAAATACCCATGCGACGGGTACTTCGCAATGAACAGGAGGTTGTTTTGACTTCGGCAGAGTTTGATATTCTACTAACCCTCCTACGGCGAAGCGGAGAATGTGTCACTCGAGAGGAACTGACGCTCCAGGTTCTTGGACGCCCGGTTGGCGTCGCGGATCGTGCAATCGACAACCACATCAGTAACCTGCGCCGAAAACTAGGCGCCCAGGCCGGGGACGCGGAAAGAATTCGCAGCATCCGTCATGTCGGTTACTGCTATACAGGATTTCCGGATGCGTAGCCTGTTCGTTCGCGTGTTCCTCACTTTTTGGCTGGCATCCGCACTCATGCTCTTGAGCCTGGCTGTCATTACGGCTCTGACGAATGCACGGCCTCTCGCCCACCGATGGCTCATGCACTCACTGGATCTCTATGCGAGGACTGCAATCGATGCCTACGAAGAAGGGGGCACGCAAGAGGCTCAAGGGATATCTTCTGGAGATTCAGGGTGATTCACTGACCTCCGCCGCTCTTTTGAGGGATGACTCTGATCTCGCTACGAGTCCTATCCCATCCGGCGCTGTCGACTTATTAGCTCGGGCTCGAACCGAACAGCGGTCGCAATACTCGTTCAGCTCTCCGTGGCTCGGTGTCGTCAGGCAGTCGCGTGGGGACCATGTCTACTTCTTCGTTGCCCAGGTGCCGCAAGTGAAAATGTATGGCAACTACGTCGATCCGGAAAGGAGGTCCGTTGCGAGCGATACTCGTGTTACTGATCTCCGGCACCCTTTGCGGCCTTCTTGCTCGGAGCATTACGAGACCGATCCAAAGCCTGCAGCGGACGGCGATGGATATCGCCGATGGGGATCTGGCGGCGCGTGCCTCCCCCGCCCTCGCGGGTCGTACCGACGAACTTGCTTCCCTGGCACACGACTTCGACCGGATGGCTGAACGTGTGCAGCTTCTACTCGAACAGCAAAAACTTCTGCTCCGGGATATATCTCATGAGTTGCGGTCGCCTCTGGCACGGCTGACCGTCTCTGCCGAGTTGGTACAACGTGGCGATCTCACTGCGGCAGTGCGCATGCAATCCGACATCAAGGCATTGGAAAAGATGATCTCGGATCTGCTGACGCTTGCACGAATCGATGCGTCGGACAAACACTCGCGGCGAGAGTCGGTTCATGTTGGTCGATTAATACAACAGATTGTCAAAGATGCATCCTTCGAAGGCGCTACCGAGGAGAAAGCCGTCGTACAGACAGGAGTGTTCGACCGTTTTATCTCTGGAGACACTGGTTTATTACACAGTTGCATAGAGAACGTCGTCCGTAATGCCGTGAAACATACACCCGCAGGAGGAGTGGTAGAAGTAAGTCTCACGGACACTCCCAGTCTTCGCGGGCCAATGTTGGCAATTACCACAACCGATGAAGGGACAGGGGTCCCGGAGTACGCACTGGAGCAAATTTTTGATCCGTTCTTTCGAATCGCCGCTCAGGGTTCTCATAAGCACGGGGGTGCGGGTCTGGGCCTCTCTATCAGTAAGAGAATTGCGACCTTGTATGGTGGAACTATTGCAGCCCAGAACCTGCCCGGTAGTGGATTTCAAGTGCAGCTCAATCTTCCGGCCGCTCCACAGCAGAGCTCGTCGTCCTTGAACTAGCGCCAGAAGCCGGCAACAAATACCCAGGTTCCATTCCGTTGAACCCACCGTGGCGCTATCCACACCATCCCAGGCCTGGGCGGAATTTCATAGACAGTGATTTGGCCTCGATCGACGCACCGAGTTGTGTAAAGAAATGTTGGGAGGTGTTCTCAAATACCGACGTGTTCTAACGACAAAACATTACAAGGAATGACACGCCACTTTTCGATACACTTCTGCTCATTGAGTCCAACTTTGCATTTCCGATCCAATGTCTGACAGCTCTGAAGTGATCGCCCTCGTTGCCGGCGCTCTCTATTTCGGATCGACCGCCTATATCACCTTGGTTGAGCACCCGAGCCGCCTCGCCCTCCCCACCGACACGAAGGGAGCTGGAATATTGTGGAACGCGCCATTTGGTTCGAACCTGTCTGGGTTCTTGCGCCTTCGCACTATTCCTGTGGGCGGCGCTGAAAACTGGATAAGACTCAGCGCCGCCGCCTGCATGATCTCGTGCCTGGTGGCGTTCATTGGGCCACGGAACAGGCTTCAAAACCCTCTTGGTTGCACAGCAGGTCCAGTCTTATCTCTCTGTCCTGCGCGTGGTCCGAGGCGGCCTTTGTATTCTGGCCGAGATGGGCATAATCGTCGCCCCGCTCCTTGTAGGTTTGGGCTGTTTCGTCGGGGCCGAGCAGATTGAGATCCAGGATCTTCGTGTAATCCGCGATTGCCTGGTTATATTGACCTTTGCGCTCCTCAATCTTGGCCCGGGAATCGTAGGCATACCCGAGATTGTCGTTGGGATCGTGCCAGCCCGATGCAGGGGCGGCGATGGCGGCCGTCAGGTCCGCAATCGCCAGATCCTCCCGGCTCGCCTGCTGCTCATCGTTTCCGCGACGATAGTAGACATCCGCCACTCCGAAGTGCTCGGCGGGCGCATCAGCAACCAGCGGCAACACAGAGGTGTAATCGGCGATGGCAAGATCGCGATGACCCTGTTTGTCATAGAGCTTGCCGCGCTCGTAGTAAGCAGCCGCATAGTTAGGGTCGAGGTTCAGCGCTGAGCTGTAATCAGCGATCGCTGCGGTTGGCTTATCGAATCTATAGTGCTGCCCCCTGGCGAAGTAGGTTTCGGCCGTTTCCTCCGGACCGAGAGTGCCGAGTTGGAGCGCCGCCGTGAAATCCGCGATCGCTTTGCCATCACCGCCCCACTCGGCCTCGCCGCGGGTGCGATAGGCTTCGGCGTTGCTGGGGTCGGCCGCGATAGCTGCTCCAAAGTCCGCCATGGCGGCGGCGTCATCCTCATTTTCGCGTTCCACACTAGCCTGGTTTCCTGCCGTCGTTGCGGCGAGGTAGCTATCGACTTGCGCGCGATATTGATAAATCCGGCCGCGATAGTAATAGAGATAGCTTTTCTCCGCAGCTGTTAGCGCCGGATCCTTAAGCCTTTCGGTTCTGAGCTGGATCGCATTGGTAAAGAGCTGGAAGGCTTCCTCAACATGATGGGCATTGGCGGTGAGTATGGCGTCCCGGATATCATCGACGCCGGGAATTCTCTGCGTGGTTTGCTGAGCGGGACAAGAAACGGCTCCTGCCAGAAGAAGAACAAGAAACATCGCTTTCATGGACGCCTCCGACACCATCGAAAGATTGGCTATGTCGATAAAGGCGTAAACGCTGGTGCCTCCTGCTCACTCCGCTGGAGACGACTGAGAGTAAAACTTTGTCCAAATTAGGCTCGGCAACAAGCTTTTTGCTTTGTATCAGGGCACGACTTTGGTAGTGCCGTAAAGGGCGCAAAAAGAGTTGGGCTTTTGCCCCGGCGCATTTTGCTATTGGAGAATTTGTGCAGATTTTGCGGTGGCAGGGGCTGAAGCCCTGATCTTTTGACCGGGGGTTGGCACGACTGAAGTCGTGCCCTGATACAAAGCAACAATCTCGTTGCCGTACTCTAACCCGGTTTTCCAACGCCGGAGTCGAGCAGCAGTTTGTCCAATAAGATCAATGCAACAGAAGCGACCGACCGCTCATTTGGACAGCTCTGGCTGAAAGTAGCGCAGGAGCCAGTCCTGGGCCTGGCCGGAGTTCGTCCCGGAATCAAATGGCAATTTCCCCGAATCCCGTGAGACGATTACCCCATCTCCCTCACCGCCAGGAGTGAGCCATGCCCACGTTGTTTCAGGATCTCCGCTATTCCGCACGGCAGCTGATCAAGAATCCAGGATTCACGCTGACGGCACTGATCTCGCTGGCGCTCGGTATTGGAACGGCCACCGCTGTGTTCAGCGTGATCTACGCGGTGCTGATGAATCCTTATCCATATCCCGCTGCGGATCGAATTGTACGGCTCACGACGCAGAGTAAAGCGGGCTCCGGGGATCCGGTCTATCTCAACGGCGCCCAAATTCAGACTTTGCGGCAATCGCCGGTGGTCGAAAGTGTTCTGGCGATGGACTACCAGGAGCTGATGTTGACGGGCCAGGATCTTCCAGAGAACGTAAGCGTCGTGAGCTTTACCTCGAACAGCTTTCAGGATCTTGGCGTGCCCCCTATACTCGGGCGCGGACTCTGGGCGTCCGACGCGGTGGATGGCCAGGAGCCACGACCGGTTGCAGTTATTTCCTACCGATTTTGGCGCAAACATTACTTGTCCAACCCGGATGTTCTGGGCCGGACGCTGCAACTCGATCACAGGAACTTTACGATCGTGGGCGTCGCGGCTCCACGATTCACGTGGGAAGGCGCTGACGTCTATCTCCCGTTGAAGCTGATGCGAGATCCTGGCCGCACCTCGATCGTCAACTTGCTGCTGCGGCCGGGCGTCACCCGTGCAGAAGCCAACGCGGCGCTGCAGCCACTCGTGGAACAGTTCGCCAAGTACATGCCACAAGATTTTCCTGACGTCTTCAGGGTCCAGGTGCTGGGGCTGAACGACTGGGTTCTTGACTCCATGGGCGGGAGGCTTTACCTGCTCTTTGGCGCAGTAATGTTGCTGCTCTTGATTGGATGCGGCAATGTCTCGATTCTGCTGTTGGCGCGGGGCACGGCGCGGCAGCGTGAATTGGCAGTGAGAACCGCACTCGGCGCGCGGCGCATGCGAATCGTTTGCCAGTTACTCACGGAATCTCTCCTTATCGCGGCGATAGGAGCGGTGCTGGGGATTCTGACCTCCTATGGCGCCCTGGCGCTGATTCGGAATCTGCTTCCCCAATCTACGTTCGCGTCCGAGGCCGTGATTCGTATCAACCTGCCGGTGCTCTTTTTCAGCGTCGCCGTGGCGCTGGGATCGGGTGTCCTGTTCGGGCTTTGGCCTGCGCTGCAGCTCTCGCGCACGCACATCGGCCAGATCATGCAGTCTGGCGCGCATCGGGTGGCCGGCAGCGTCCGAGGACGGAGGGCCCACAGCATGCTGATCGCCCTCCAGGTGGCGCTGACACTCTTGTTGCTGGCAGCTGCGGGCTCGTCGATGAAAGGGTTCGCTCAGCTGATGCACCAGCCCCTCGGCTACGACCCGCACAATGTGATGGCAATCGAAATTCCTTTGCGCCAGAACTCCTACCGCACCTGGGCGGCGCGGGCTGCGTATTTTGAGCAACTGCGAGAGAAAGTGGCGGCAACATCGGGCGTGACCGCGGCCGCGATTTCTACGGATGCCACGCCGCCGCGGAATGGATGGATCATCGGATTTGAGATCCTGGGCAAACCCGTCACCAACCCTCCTATGGGGTCGGCCAATCTGATTAGTCCCGAATACTTTGCGGCCCTGCGCATTCCCCTGCTGCAAGGACGGATCTGGAGCGACGCCGAGAATTCCAAAGGCGCCCACGTAGCTGTAATCAACCGAACACTCGCCCAGCGGTACTTTCCCAAGGGCGACGCCATTGGGCACTCCCTGAGGCTACCGGGTATTGAGGGCAATCCGGCCACGTTTTTGTCACCGCCAAACATCGGAGCTTCCTGGTTGCAGATTGTGGGCATCGTCGGGGACGCTCGCAACGATGGGCTGCGAAATGTCCCCCGACCGAACGTCTATGTTCCCTACACGCTGACTATGGGAGAGGGCATGGAGATTCTGGTTCGCTCCCAGGCTTCGCCCCTTACGTTGTTAAATGCGGTGCGAGCGCAGTTGCGGACGATGAATCCAGATCAGGGGACCAGCTCCGGCGTCGATGATCTCGAAACTCGGCTTACCTATGAACCCGAGTGGCAGCAAGAACGTCTTGCGGCGTGGATCTTTGGCATTTTTGCGTGGCTTGCCCTGGCTCTCGCCGCTGTAGGGCTGCACAGCGTGGTGTCCTACACGGTGGCACAACGGACCCATGAGTTTGGGATTCGTATTGCTCTCGGAGCGCGACGCGGAGACGTGCTGCGGACGGTATTCAGGTCGGTGTTGGGAAGCCTGGGCGCGGGAATCATCGCAGGTGTTGCTCTTTCGCTGGCCATGAGCCACGTCATTGCGAAGTGGGCGCAAGGGAACCCGCGCGATCCCGGTATCCTCATAGCCGGAACGATTCTCCTGGGCCTGGTGTCTGGGCTGGCCTGCGCAATCCCGGCGCGGCGCGCCACCAAAGTCGATCCAATGATCGCTGTGCGATGCGAGTAGTGTGGGCGCCGACCGGAGCATCGGTGATCGCTTTGCCGCCTAATTTGAATGCCAGATCACGTTGCCGCCACGGATCGTATATCGGATCCTGGTGAACGCCTCTGGGTGCCCCGACGCCGGGTCTTCTGACAGAATCGTCAGATCGCCGCGCATTCCCGGCATCACCTTGCCTTCGCGCTGCGATCGATGAAACAGTTCTGCCGGAGCCGTCGTCAGCATTGCCAACACCTCGCGAAAGTCAAACCCGGCCTTCATCAGCTGACGAAATTCCTCGCTCTGGTCGTAATCCGGGAGAAAGCCGGTGTCGGTGCCATAAACCAACCTTCCTCCAAGCTGATGGAACCGGTAGTCGAGCCCGCGAATGCTCGCGATATCATCGTCGCGCGAGAACAGCTTGAGTGTCGGGATGATCGTCATGTGTTGCGCAATCATGCGCCGCATCATCGCCTCATCGATTCCATTTGTAACCTCGGGCGTATGCGCCAGAACGTCTACACCAGCGTCGATTGCCACTTTCGTCCCCTCAAGGTTTGAGGAATGCGAAAAGACCAGCTGCCCGTGTCTATGTGCCTCATCGACCGCTGCACGCGCGATCGCTACTTGCATCGGAGTGATGTGGCCGGGACTCACAATCGAACCGGTGAAGAGCTTTACGATGTCGCATCCAGCCGCGCGGTTCTTATCGACAATCGCCACTGCGTCTGCCGGCGTCTCAGGCTGCCCCAACTTTGCCTTCAATTCTGCTGGAAGGTCCGCTAAGTAGTACGGCAACGCATGCGCAGGAAAGATAGGGAGACCCGCGGTAAGGATGCGCGGTCCCAGGACCTCGCCGCTCTCCACGCGGCGCCGGAGTGCGATCGTATTCTCGCTGTCCGAACCGGTATCTACCACTGTCGTAAAGCCCGAGTGGGTGAGCATCTCGCTGATCTGGCGCGCCAATTTACCCGCAGGCTGATTCGCGGCGTCGTTCCATTGGGGCTGCATGAAATGCACATGCGCATTCCAGAAACCGGCAAGCACAACGCAGTCTTGGCAGGAAATTGTCTTGATGTCCCTGGGGATGCGCAGATGCTCACCGACCCCTGCGATCACTCCATGACGGATCACCACCGTCACATCCTTCCGCGCCGGCGCGTCTGGCGCGGAGTAAACAGTGGCGCCTGTGATCGCCAGATTCTGTGCTCGACCCATCGCACCCGGAAGGAGCAGGAATAACGCGAGGACAATAGCTTTAGTACACAAGGTTCTGATCATTGACATTCCCGTTTATACAGCAAAAGCATTCCCTCAGAGACTAAAGGGTCTGCGTGAGAACTCCAGAATTTGGGAAGCCCGAGGGGCGCACCGCAGATCCCTCCACTACGCTAACGGATTTCCTGTAGAGCTTGTTGGCGGTGTCGCACTTCATGCGCCCTTCTTTACGGAAGGGCGCACACGCGGCTTTGTCCAGGCCGCATGGATGGTTCACGGCTTCGCAGCCTCGGCTTTCAGCCTACGGTTCGGACTCTCTATCAAGCGATGCGACAAGGAATTCTGTAACCAAGCCCGCGAAATAAGGCCTCAGCATGTTGGGGGCCGACGATTGTCCCCGCTCTGTTCCCTGCTCCCGCCGGAAACCGACGGCTCAATCTCAAGCTGATTGCGCGCGTGGTCTAGTCGCAGCCTACTGCAGCTTCGCGTACTCTGTCCTGGCTTCCTTCAAAATCGGGATATCAGGATCGGCATCCTTCCAGAGGCCGAGAAAATCTCTATAAGACGCAACTGCCCGAAGGCGTGCGGCATCACCATCCGGGCCCTGAGAGTTTTTCGACTGCAAAGCCTGCGCGCGGGCCAGTCCCAACTGCGCCAGCGCGCCCGTCCAGCAGTTCCCCACCAGGCCGCTGTGATCGATGATTTTCTGAAACTCGCCGGCCGCTGCGTCGCCCTGTCCGGCCGCCAGGTAAGCCTCGCCACGCACGTACACGTGATAGAGGCAGGTATTGTTTTCGATGGGGATGTAGGCGAACTCCAGCGGAGAAGCAGCCTGCAGAATATTCAGCGCAGAAGCCGGGTTCTTTTTATACACCGCCGATTGCGCCTCAATCGCAGGCACCAAAAGGGACTGCGTTTGCATGCTCAGGGGCACGCGTTTCCTCAAGTCCTGGGCCAACGATTGAGCTCGTTCCGTATCGCCCACCAGGGCAAACGCAAACGCGGCTTCTGCTTCCACCTCCGGAGTTGCAGGCGCAATCCTCAAAGCATCCTCCGCTGACTTTCCGGCTTCTGCAGGATTGCCGTATGCGGCTTGCCACTGGGCAGCAATCGCCTGCCACATTGCAGCACCGTCCTTGTTGCCGGCGCGCAGGGCGGAGTCAACTGCCCGCTTGGCCAACTCCCGTGCCCGGGTAAGATGACCACCATACGCCTCGGTGCCGGACGCAAACTCCAGTCCAATATTCTCCAGTTCAAGCGTCCGTGCAAACCACTGTTGCTGTTCTGCCATCGCCGCAGAGTCGGCCCCATGAAACGCAAGAAGATAGAGATCATTGTGCAGAGTGGAATCGTCCAAGTTTCGCGCCTGGGTCTCGTGGATGATCTGCGCCGCCTGGTCGAAGCGCTGGCGGTAAAGGGCGGTACTGATGAGATTTTCGTACAGGCCGACGTGATCCGGGGCAAGGCGCAGGCCTTGCTTCGTGATCTCGGCGGACTTCTCGTACTGCCCCTCTGCAGACAACAGGAAACCCAAACCGGAATAGGGTCCCCATTGGCGTGGATAGCTCGCCATCTGCTCTTCCCATGTGTGGCCAGCCTTATCGAGTTCTCCGGTAACACCGATGTAATATTGGGCAGTAGTGTCCAGCTTTTCCCATTCGCTGGCGTGTTCCCGCAGCTGAAATGCCCTGGTCCAGTATTCTCTGGACTGCTCAATCTCATTGAGCGTGTTGGAGTCAATGCCCGCTCGCGCATAGGCCATGGCGAAATTTGGATCAAGCTCGATGGCGCGTTGATAATAGGGCAAGGCCACTGAGGCGCCTTTTTCACTGTCCGCTTTTTCTCCCAAGCTGTATGCCTTCAGAGCTTCGAGTGAAGAGGTCGTGGCCTGTTGCAGCGGAACGTCAAATTTCTGCACCGTCGCCAGCGATTCACCCAGTTCGCCGCGCAGTTTGGATGCAGCCTCACCCAGCGCGTCCAGCGCTTTCTCCTTGGACGCTGCCGTCACCTGGTTCTCGGCCAAGGTGTCGCCGCTTTGACAATTCACCGCCTTCAACCCCAACACATATTCATTGCCCAGACGGCCAATCGATCCGGCAATGTAGGCTTTGCTGTCCGCGCGCAGGCAAAGCTCGCGTGCGACGTCGGGCGTGAGCCTTGTATCCGCCGGACGGGTCATCTGTTGCAGGATCCTGGTGACGTCGCTATCGGAAAGCACATTCAGGAAAGGCGACTGCCGAAGGGAAACGTCGAGCGCCGTCTTTAGCGTGTCGTCGAAGATCGTGTCTCCCGTGCTGTTGGCAAAATCGGCAAGAACAATGGAATCTTTTTCGGTGAGGACCGTTGCCGGCTTCTTACCATGCCAGCGGGCATAGAAGATTCCTCCAGTTGCGACCGCGAGAACAACTACGGCTAGAAGAAATTTCCACACCGTTCTGTTCGATTCAGGCGCTTCGGCAGACCTCGCTGCACTTGATGATTGCGAGGCAATTGTGCCGAAGCTTGTAAGGCTGGGTCGTCCCGTCTCGGTATCCCGCTTCAGCCGCAGCAGTTCGGAGCGCATTTCAGAGGCGTGCTGGTAACGCAGCTCTCTATCCTTTTCCAGTGCGCGGTGGATGATGTCTTCCATCCTGGGCCATACGTCGTGATTGAGCCGCACTGGAGCCACCGGCGCGCGATTCATGATGGCTTCGCAAATGACCGCGGAGCTTTCTCCATGAAACGGCAGATCACCCGTCGTCATCTGGTAGAGAACGGCCCCAAACGAAAAGAGGTCGCTACGCGCATCCAACTCCTTTGCCCGCACCTGTTCCGGCGACATATAGGCCACCGTTCCCAGCATCGTGCCCGGGCTGGTCAGATGCTCCGCTTCCACTGAACCGGTCTGCAGATCAAGAGAGGCAATTTTGCCCGAAGAACTGTCTGCCGGAGCAAGCTTGGCCAAACCAAAATCAAGAATCTTTGCGTGGCCGCGTTTGGTAACGAAGATGTTGGCAGGCTTGATGTCCCGGTGGACAATGCCTGCCGCGTGTGCTGCATCGAGCGCATCCGCGATCTCAATGGCCAGCGACAACACTGTTTCCGTCTCGAGCGGTTTGCCTGTAACACATTGCTTCAGGGTGAGCCCGTCGAGAAACTCCATGGCAATGAACAACTGGCCGTCGTGCTTGCCGATCTCGTAGATCGTGCAGATGTTGGGGTGATTCAGAGCGGAAGCGGCGCGTGCCTCCCGGCGGAAGCGCTCGAGAGCGAGAGGGTCCCGAGCCATGTCCTCGGGCAGAAACTTCAATGCGACGAAGCGGCCAAGCTCAGTGTCTTCGGCCTTATAGACAATGCCCATGCCCCCACCACCGAGCTTCTCGATAACACGGTAGTGCGAGATGACCTCGTCGATCACAGGGATGCCGGCTTTCGCGTGGCTTCATCTTACGGAGGCGGCACCGGGCAGTCAACGAATCGCGGAACTTAGAACAGGAAAGGATTGCTTTGTATCAGAGCACGACTTCAGTCGTGCCACCCCTGGCCAGATATTCACGACTTTAGCGTCTGCGTGAGAATTGTGCACTTAACTCCAGAATTTGGGAAGCCCGAAAGGCGCACCGCAGATCCCTCCACTACGCTACGCTCCGGTCGGGATGACAATTCTGTCTGGGAACGCTAAGTGTAGTTTCCAAGATGAATTGTCATCCCGACCGGAGCGTACCCGGATTTCCTGCCACGTTGCACTGGACATGGCCGCGTGTGCGCCTTTCTGTTAGGGAAAGGCGCAGGAAGTGCACCAACGCCACCAAGGTCAACAGGAAATCCGGGGTAGCGTAGTGGAGGGATCTGCGTTGCGCCCTTCGGGCTTCCCAAATTCTCCGGTGCTCACGCAGGCTCTGAGGAGAGAAACTCAGTCGCCAAGCGAACGAATGACTCTCGCCGGATTTCCTCCGACAAAAGTGTTCGGGGGGACATCCCTGGTGACCACCGAACCTGCCGCCACGACTGAATTCTCGCCTACGGTTACACCGCCGATGATGGTCGCGCCGGTTGCAATCCACACGCCTTTCTCAATCACGATGGGCTTTCCGATGGTGGCGGCGCGTCGCTGCGAGGGTTCAAGGGGATGGCCCGCCGTGATGATGCTCACGTTCGGACCGATCATCACATCGTCTCCGATGTCGAGCCCGCCAAGATCGTAGAACGTGCAGTTCTGATTGATGAAGACATTATGACCGACGCGGATCTCGTCCCCACCGGCAGTGTAAAAAGGAGGGATCAGCAAAAAGCTCTCGTCTACCTTTTTACCGATAAGCTCGCTGAACAAGGCCCGAACTTCGTCCGCATCATTGAACGTCAGGCGGTTAAGTGTGGCGGTGATCGCCGTCGCTCGTTTGACGTTTGCCAACATTGAGGCTGATTCCGGCGTCCTGCGGTAAATTATCCTGGTGCGATCGTCCTTTGGCACGCGTTATTTCCTCGGATTTACAGTTGGTCACACTTCAAGCGCTTCTTGCTATAGTTTCTTGCATGAAACTTCTGCTGTTGAGCTTGTGCCTGACGACCACCGTACTCGCCACCGCGCAGTCCGTTCAAGTCAGCGCCTACGTCCCGCCCAAGGAATCGACTGTCCTCGCGACTACCTTCGTCGACTGGGACTCACTTGTTCCCAACTCGACCCCGGTCGGCCAGTTGCGCCATGTTTTCGACAACCCGACCGTCGCCATGGACAAGCTCGAAGTTCACATCACCACCCTCAACCCAGGCAAGGAATCCCACCCCATCCACCGCCATCCGTGGGAAGAAATCCTGCTTGTGAAGAATGGCGACTTTGAAGTCTCCGTCAACGGCCATAAGCAGCACGCCGGCGCGGGAGCGATGGTTTTCCTGGCATCGAACGATCCCCACAATGCCCGCAACGTCGGCAGCACCCCGGCCACCTACTACGTGATCAACTTCGTCACCGACCTCTCGCACTCCGCATCCGCAAAGTCCGCCGCGGAACAGGCCGTTCCCGGGAAACTTGCCTCCTCTGTTCTAGATTGCAACAGCCTGCCTTCCACACCTACCCCCTCTGGTTCCCGCATTGTCTGCGTCAACTCGCCCACCCTCACCTTCCTCGCTCTTGAGAGTCACATCACAACTCTCAACGTGGGCCAGCAAACGGCGCCGAACATCATCGATGCGAACGACGAGATCGTTGTCATCAAATCCGGCCAGGTGGAGGTCACGGTCAACGGCATCGCCTCGCGCATGAACGAAGGGTCGCTCATGTATTGGGCTCCCAACGACAGGCGGACCCTACGCAATATAGGTTCCACGCCGACCTCGTATCAGGTCATTCGCGTCACCTCAGCCAAATCGCCAAAGCCTATCCCCAATTAACGGCGAGCCGGTGAACGGCTTCCCGGGCCGCTCAGCAGCACCGGCTGGTAAGATAGGTACAGCCTCCCTTGGACTGTCCGGAAGTAACTATGCGTCCAACCGAGCCATGGAGCAGTGCTTCATGCTTCCCTTTCCGCATCTCAGCGTATGGAACACAATTGAAATAAAAGGTGGAAAGCATGTTGACCCACGGATTCCACCCAAAAGCAACAGCAAAGATCCGCAAAATCGCATTTATCGGTGACCACCTGCCTCGCAAATGCGGGATCGCCACCTTCACCACCGATTTGCTCTCGGCCGTACAAAACCAATATCCGCAAAGCCAGTGCCTGTGCGTTTCTGTCAACGACATAGAAGGCGGGTATGACTACCCGGAGGTCGTTCGCTTCGAGATCGAAGAACAGGACTTGCCGTCTTACCTGCGAGCTGCGGATTTTCTCAACATCAGCGACGTGGATATCGTATGCCTGCAGCATGAGTTTGGCATCTTCGGCGGCCCGGTCGGCGGTCACATCCTGGCCATGCTGCGCGAGCTGAAGATGCCGGTCGTCACCACCCTGCATACCATCCTGCGCGATCCCAAGCCAGATCAGCGGCGCGTCATCGAAGAGCTGATTACTCTCTCTACCCGGCTGGTAGTGATGGCGGATCGCGGACGGCAGATGTTACACGAGATCTACCAGGCTCCGCTGAGCAAAATCGATCTGATTCCCCATGGCATTCTCGATGTCGCGTTCGTGGACCCCACCTATTTCAAGGATCAGTTCCAGGTGGAAGGGCGCACCGTGCTGCTTACCTTCGGCTTGCTCTCACCCAATAAGGGCATCGAATATGTGCTCAGTGCCCTGCCGGCGGTTCTGGCTGAGTTTCCGAATGTGGTGTATATCGTGCTGGGCGCGACCCACCCCAATGAATTGCGCAGGTATGGAGACGCCTATCGGCTAAGCCTGGAAATTCTGGCCACCAAGAACAAACTGGAAAAGCACGTGATCTTCTGCAACCAGTTCGTGGACCCGGAGAACCTTACGGAGTTCATGGGTGCGGCGGATCTATACATTACGCCCTACCTGAACGAAGCCCAAATCACTTCCGGCACGCTCTCGTTTGCTTTCGGATCCGGCAAGGCGGTGGTTTCTACACCGTACTGGCACGCCGCCGATCTGCTGGCCGACGGCCGGGGCGCTTTAGTACCGTTTGCCGATTCCCCGGCTATGGCGGAGCAGATTCTCGGGCTGTTGCGCGACGACACTCGCCGCAATACCATGCGCACCAATGCTTACCGGCTAGGCCGGGAAATGGTCTGGTCCAATGTAGCCCGGCTCTATATGCACAGCTTCGAACTGGCTCGCCTCGAAGGCGCGCCCTTGTCGCGCAAGTCGCTGGCAATCAAGACTCTTGACCAGAAACATCGAGAGCTGCCGGAACTGAAGCTAACGCACCTTTCCCGCATGACGGACTCCACCGGCGTGTTTCAACATGCGATTTTCAGTGTTCCCAATTTCAGCGAAGGCTACTGCACCGACGACAATGCCCGAGCCTTCATTCTTGCGGTGCTGATCGCGGAACTTGCCGATGACGCGGAACGTGAGCGTAACCTGGCCAGCACCAGCGCGGCCTTCCTTCATCATGCGTTCGACCCGGCGAGTGGGCGATTTCACAACCACATGAGTTTCGAGCGCCGCTGGCTCGACGAACAGGGATCGGAGGACAGCCATGGCCGAGCTCTGTGGGCGCTTGGGGTGGGCGTAGGACGATCACAGCTGCGCAATTTCCAGATGATGGCTGGTCAGTTGTTTGCGCGGGCCCTGCCGGTGTTAACCGATTTCAGCTCGCCGCGAGCCTGGGCCTTTGGCCTGCTGGGCATCCACGAGTACTTGCGGCGGTTAGGCGGCGAGAGCCAGGTAAACCAGGCACGCGAGACACTGACGACGCGTTTGATGGAGCTTTACGACCGGCATGCGCATGCCGATTGGCACTGGTTTGAGGAAGAGCTTTCCTACGACAACGCCAGGCTCTCCCACGCGCTGATTGTGAGTGGAAGGGCGATGGGTAACGAGGCTATCTTGAACCGCGGTCTCGAGACCCTGCGTTGGCTTACAGGCCAGCAGACGACGGAACAGGGATACCTGCGGCCGATCGGCAGCAACGGGTTCTATCAGCGTGGCGGCGCCCGCGCCAACTTCGACCAGCAGCCAATTGAGGCCCAGGCCACGGTTGCTGCCTGTCTCGAAGCCCATCGGGCAACTGCAGATCTTTACTGGTACGAGCAGGCGGAGCACGCCTTCGACTGGTTCATCGGAGGGAATGATCTCGGGCTCGAGCTCTACGTGCCTGAGACTGGCGGCTGCCGCGATGGCCTGCATATCGACAGGGTGAATGGCAACCAGGGAGCCGAGTCCACCTTGGCTTTTTTGCTGTCACTGGTGGAGATGCGCCAGGCGCAGAACATGCTGACCAGCTTCAAGCAACCCGTGACCGCGGAAGACTACCCTCCTCTGCCTATCGCCGTTCGTTAGACAAGCTGTGTACCGCAAGAGCACGTTTACGGGGCTGATCTCGAAACAACCAGCTGAATTGAAGGAAACCCCGCAAAGCCTGTGATCCACTGATAGCTACCGCTGTATCCGCGCGGCAGGAAATGGGACCTGAATGGGAAGCGGGACCGCACTGGCGATTGCTCTGAAGCGCTCTAACACCGTGTTGAGGCCGGATCCGTCACGCGTCCTTTTGCGGCAATTCGATCCCGGGAACGCGCAACGCATGAGCGGGATCATCCAAAGAATTATGGCGGTACCGGAGGCCCAGGTCGCCACGCTGCTGAAGCAAGTATCGGCTGATTTTTCCCAGCGCCACCTGAATCTGCCGCAACGTTTCCTGGATCGTTTTGCAGATCTGGAGGAACTCCTGCCGGAAGATGCAGCGATCACGGAACAACGGCGCTTGCTGATCGGCTCCTACTTTCTTTCGGAATACTCGTTGGAATCAGCTGCCCTGTTCAATCCATCCATGGTGCCGCACCCGGACCAGACCAACGTGCCCACGGGCGCAGTGCGTTTTATTCTCAGCCTGCGCGCGATCGGCGAAGGACACATATCCTCGATCACGTTTCGCAGCGGAATCGTGCACAGCGATCTTCGTATCGAGATGGATCCAGCGGGGAGCTTGCTCACCGAGCCAAAGCAAATCGCGAACACCGTATATGAAGGCCCGCTGTTCCAGAGAAAACTCTGGGAGTTGGGACTAGAGAGTGACTTTACCCGGCGTGTGCTGCAACGGCTGGGAAGGTCGTTCGCGCTGGCAACGCTGCGCGATGCCCTCGCCTCCGAGTTGAAAGCCACTGGACACGCGCAAGGCGAAGTCGGGGAAGATGAGCTGCGAGCACAAAGCATCTGGATGCTGGCGCGATCCAACTACGAGGTGCAGTTTGATGCGGAGCAGGATCTTTCTGAGCGCATCATTTTCCCCTCCACGCCCTCGCAACGCAACGGCATTGAGGATGCGCGGTTTGTTCGCTTCCGCAAGGACAATGGCGAGCATGTTTACTTCGCGACGTTTACGGCCTATGACGGCAGGGTCATCATGCCGGAGCTGCTCGAGACCTCTGACTTTCTCCGCTTCCGTTTTATTTCGCTGAATGGCCCGGAAGCAGAGAACAAGGGCATGGCGCTGTTTCCGCGCAAGGTGAACGGCTCCTACGCCATGATTTCCCGGCAGGACAACGAGAATATTTACCTCATGTGTTCGGACAACGTGCACTTCTGGAACGAACGCCACTTGCTGTTGAAACCTGCGTTTCCGTGGGAGCTGGTGCAGATTGGCAACTGCGGATCGCCTATTGAGACGGAGGCGGGATGGCTGGTGCTGAGCCACGGGGTAGGGCCGATGCGCCAATACTGCATTGGCGCCTTCCTGCTCGACCTAAAACAGCCTTCGAAGGTCATCGGCCGGCTGCGTGAACCGATGATGACGCCGGAGCCGAGCGAGCGTGAAGGCTATGTACCCAACGTGGTTTATTCCTGTGGCGCTTTGCTGCACCAGGGTGAACTCATTATTCCTTATGGTTTGGCCGACCTGGCCGCCGGCTTTGCCACGGTTGCCCTGGACGATGTGCTGGCGGCCATGGTGTAAGGAATGGCCGCGAACAGAAGAGTGGCTATCCTGTCGCCGGTCGCCTGGCGAACGCCGCCGCGCCAATATGGCGCCTGGGAGACGGTGGCCAGCAATATCACTGAAGGCCTGGTGGAACGGGGATGGGATGTAACCCTCTTCGCCACCGCCGATTCGATCACGCGTGCCCATTTGCATGCAGTGGTAGACCGAGGCTACGAAGAGGATCGTTCGATCGATCCCAAAGTAGCCGAGTACCTCCACATCGCGGAAGTCTTTGAGCACGCTGCGGAGTTCGACCTGATCCACAGCCATTACGACTTTATGGCATTGGCCTATACGCGCCTGGTGAAGACGCCTGTGTTGACGACGGTCCACGGTTTCTCTTCACCGCGTATCATGCCGGCCTACGAGAAATACCGGGATGGATATTTCGTATCCATCAGTGATTCAGATCGCGCTCCGGGCTTGAATTACCTGGCTACGGTATACAACGGAATCGATCTTGCACTCTACCCGCAACGCGAGACGCGGGGAGACGATCTCATCTTCATCGGCCGGATCCATCCGGACAAGGGCGTCCACCTGGCGATCGAGACGGCTCGTCGCAGTGGCAGGCGGCTGCTGATCGCGGGCATAGTGCAGGACGAGAACTACTTCCGCGATCACATTCAGCCGCACCTCGATGATCGGCAAATCTGTTACGTGGGGGCTGTCGGGGTCAAGGAGAAGAATGCTCTCTTCGCACAAGCATTCGCCCTGCTTCATCTGAACACCATCCCGGAACGTTTTGGGTTGGTCCTGGCCGAGGCGAACGCGGCGGGAGTTCCGGTGATCGCCATGGATCTGGGCTCCTGCGGAGAGGTGATCGAGCAAGGCGTGACTGGGTTTCTGGTAACCGATGTATCCGGGGCGGTAGCCGCCCTCGAACAGGTGGGTGCGATTGACGATAGCGCTTGCAGAAGAAGAGTGGAAGAAAGGTTTTCCATCGCTACGATGGTGGAAGCATACGAACGAGTTTACGAGAGGATTTTTTTATTTCAGGTGAGGTAGCAGTCGTTGCTATTTTGAGAGTGGTAGCTGGAACCAACACTACTGCGGCTTCATTGGCTGAGAAGTTTGCGAGATCCGGGTAACTCGGTCCAGCTTTCGACAACCTCCAACAAGAACAGAGCGGCTAGTTTGCCGGTTGGATTCAGTAAGACCATGTGGTCGGCGTGAATCTCAGCTTTCGCCGCAATAACGAATTGGGTGCTTAGCTCACGAGCTTTGAATCGAACGATGAACGTCTTGTCAGCCATGCCGTAGATACCTGGCAGCTCGTCAGCTCAACACAAAGCGGGCATCCGCGCGGCGTCCACGATGACTTACTGAAACAGACACGGTGTCTTATTTGAGACACCGAGAATGCCGGAACGACCTATTTGCCACTTCGCGCGGCGCTACTTTTAGGGCTTAAGGATCTCAAGCTGGACTTACTCCCTGCAAGACTGGGATCCCATCGCACATTCTGATCGTCACCCTATTCCTGGGGAACAGGCTGGTCTGGTCAGAATTGATCACTTGAAGGCAATTTAGTCACTTTTTCTTTTTCGGCCGCAATGCTCGACCGTTCAGGAAGCCGTCTTGGTCTGCGAAGGGACCCGGGACCGAGGCGCCGACCATTTTCCCTATCTCCAGGAGAAGCTCATCCGGGGGCATGGGTTTCAACAGCAAATGAAATTCATGACCCCGAGAGCGGGCATCTTCTATTAAACGAAGGGTGGTTGGATGCCCCGAAAAGAGCAGGATCTTGCACTGTGGGTGTTGTGCTCTCATCTTCATTGCTAAATCAATACCGGAAATGCCCGGCATCGTAACATCCGATAAGAGTAGATCCGGGGCCTTTGATTGTGCAGCGGCCAAGGCCTCCAGTGGGCTGGTGAAGAAGCTGGCGGAGAACCCGTGCATCCTCAATATGGTGGCGAGAGTGGATGCGATGACAGGTTCATCGTCCACAACGAAAATCTGTGTGGTTGGATCGGAAAACACATAAGTCCTCTTCCGAATATTTTTTCGTGAATCGCAAAAGCGCTGCAGGCGGGGGGAACACGCGCGGACGTTTTGAGTAGCCTCAGACCGCTTTGCACCGGAGGGTATGTAATAGATTATGACCCTCGCCCAGGCCGGCTTACTGGTCAAATTTGCTCACTCGGGGCTTTAAAGGCTGCGTGAGACCTTAAAAAGCCCCGGGTTTGGTGGAGCCCTCTGCTTAGGGGGAGCACTTTAAAAATGGCTTGCCTTACCCCCAAAAACGCCCAAACCCCCCCCCCCCCCCCCCCCCTTTTGGTTAAAAAAAAAGCCCGAGGGGCCACGGCAGATCCCTCCGCTCCGGTCGGGATGACAATTTGATTGGGAACACTCTCACCACCCAAAGCCTGACATCGTGTGAGCAATTCGGAACAGGCGCCATGGCCGATCCGTGTTTATATGTCGAGAATGGTAAAGAAGAGGAAGCACTCAACAGCAGCGGAAAGGGCAACCCTTGCCAGCATCCATAAGGAGATGCAGAAGCCAAGACTGACGATGTCGGTTCGCGGGCGGAGGGAAGAGATCAGGCCACCACCGACTCAGGGAAAGCGCGGGTTTCTAAATCTGAGCGCAAAGGTAGGGGGGAGGGGGGGGGTCGAAGGGGCGGGGAAGGGCTTCAGTCGTGGAGAATCACATTAAGCAACGTTTTATGAACCCGGATGCGACCGTTGTACTCGATAAAACCGAGCTTACGAAAGCGATTCATAAAGAAACTAACGCGGGACCGAGTGGTGCCGATCATTTCCGCAAGAGTCTCCTGGGTGATCTCCGGAATGAGTGATTCCGGTTCACCCGGCTTGCCGAACTCGGCGAGCAACAAGAGAATTCTCGCCAAACGCTTCTCGCTGGAGTTGAAGAGCTGGTCGATAAGATCGGCCTGGGTTCGCATGCTGCGGACCAGCAGAAATCTCAGGAACAGATCGGAGAAGGCGGACTCATCGTGCATGACGCGGACCATCTCCTCCCGCTGGATTTCCAATGCTTTACAAGCGGTGATGGCGGTGGCAGACGTCATGTGCCGCCCACCCAGAATGGCCAGCGACTCCTCTCCAATAAAGTCACCCGTGGTGAGAAGCGTGATGGTGGCTTCTTTGCCATTTTTCGAAACAACCGTCAGTTTTGCGCGGCCGCGCTGAAGGTAAAAGAGAGAGTCAGCAGGATCGCCTTGCGAGTAGAAGGCCTGCTTTGGTTTTAATTGGACGATTCTTCTCCCCAGGCCGGCTTCAGCGAGAAATGCGGGGGCGTCGAATGCAAGTTTTTTAGGCTCGGCCATCTCGTTGGTTCCTCCCCAAAGGCGGCCACGCCGAAGCGCAACTCATAGGAGCATGCGACAGGGGTCTGAAATGTAAAAAGCGAGGTCTGTTCTTATTGTAGGCCACGCGGCCGTTGTGGCGGCTTCCGGAAGAGAAATCCGAAGTGCCGGGTCATTCGGCTTGGAGCGTAGTGACTGGATCGAGGCGCATGGCGCGCAGCGCCGGGATATAACTGGCGGCGAGCGCGACAGCAGTCAGTACAAGGGTGACGCCGGCGAAGGTAGGCAGGTCGGTAGGCGACACGCCGAAGAGCAGGCCGGTCATCAGGTGAGAGACGATAAGCGCACCAGCCAGACCCAGCCCGGCGCCTGCGGCGGCCAGAGCGAGCCCCCGGCGCAGGACCATGTTGAGGATATTGTTTCTTTGCGCTCCGAGTGCGAGGCGAATGGCGATCTCTCGTCTTTGTTCATTCACCACATAAGAGATAGTCCCGTAGATTCCAAGCCCGGCGAGCAGCAAGGCAGTGGCCGCAAACAACGCCACCATTTCCATCGAGAATCGCCGAACGGAAAGCGAGGTGGAAAGCACGTCATCCAGGGTCTGCGCATGGAATACGGGAAGTTCCGGATCGATGGACTGGACCTGCTCGCGCACTTGCGCGGAGATAGTGCTGGGATCGAGTTGGCCACGAAGAAAGATGGTCAGGTCTTTGCTGGGACGCTGGTACACGCTGCGATAGATCTGCGGAATTGCCAGGTCCGCCAACGATTCCGTACGGGCATCCGCAATCACGCCGACGATCATGGTCCAGGCCGGTTTGGCAGAACTCGACGGCTCGCGGCTATCCAGGCGCAAACGGACGCGTTTGCCCAGCGGGTCCTGGTTTGGCCAGTAGGTGCGAGCCGCGGCCTCATTGATGACTGCGACCTGGGGCGTATCTTCAAGATCGTGGTCGCTGAAAAGGCGTCCGCGCAACAGCGGCATGCCCAACAGGTGGAAGTATTCGGGCGAAACGAGGGGACCATCGATTTGAGGAGCCTCATTGTCCATCGTCTCGATACCCTCGCGGATCAACGGAAGCGGGCTGGGATGGCTGTGGCCCAGGGGAACAGCGGCCACATCGCCGATGCCCGCTTCTTCTACGCCCGGCAGGGTTCGGCTGCGGCGAAGAATTTCGCGCACCAACACCGCTTCCTGGGTCGCGGTCCGGTAGATATCCGCAGTGGGATCATTGGGCCCCGGCAGCCAGGTTTGAATAGCCATGACGCGGTCGGCATTGAAACCGGGCTGCACCTTGAACAAGTCCCAGAAACTGCGCAGCAGAAGGCCTGCGGCGACCATGAGCACGAGCGAGAGCGCCAATTCACTGATGACCAGAATCTGGCGTGCTCGCGAACGTCCTCGTGAACCAATGGATCCTCGTCCTTCCTGCCGGAGCGTACCGATCAAATCGGAGCGGCTCATGAGCCAGGCGGGGGCAAGTCCAAAGACGGTTCCGGCTGCGACGGAGACGGCGATAGCGAACACCAGCACCCCCCAGTTGATCGCTATGTCGCTCATGTGCGGGAGGGTGTCCGGAATCAACGCGAGCAGGAATTGCCTGGTGAAGAAAAGAATGGCAAAGCCGGCGATCCCGCCAAGCACGAAAAGCAGCAGACTCTCGGTGAGAAACTGGCGGATGAGGCGCGTTCTTTGCGCTCCCAGAGCCTGGCGAACCGCGACCTCGCGGCCGCGCACACTGGCCCTGGCAAGCAGAAGATTGGCGACGTTGACGCAACTGATCAGCAGGACCAACGCTACCGCGCCGAACAGCATAATGAGAGATTGGCGAACGTTGCCGACCACGCTTTCGCTGAGCGGACTCAGGCGCACGCTCCATGCGGTCTGTGCCGGATACTCCGCCGGATATTGCTTTTTCAGCGATTCAACCAGCGCATCGAGATGCCCCTGCGCGGCCGCAATCGAGAGACCGGGCTTCAGGCGCGCCAGCACGCGACTTTGAATACGTGTCCCGCGCAGCGGGGGCGGAAACGGCAGACCGGCCATGCCGGCCGCCAGCCACGTTTCCGTTTTCCGCTCTTCGTTGGTTGCTCCCAGATCGCGAAAACCGCGCGGCATGATGCCCACGACGTGATAGACGTCGTTGTCGAGGCGCAGAGCTTTGCCGACAATGTGCGGGTCGGCTCCGAATTCTCTCCTCCACAGCTCGTCGCTGATCACGGCCTCGAGGTTGAAACCGGGAGTCGCATCGTGGGGATCGAAGGTACGGCCCAACTGCGCGTCTACGCCGAGGACCGCAAAGTAATTCGGCGTTACATGCTTGTAGCTGAGACGCTCGGGCTGTGCACTGCCGGTGAGGTTCACGTCTGCGCCGGTGCCGGAAACCGACACGGACTGGAATATCCCGGAACTCTCGAGGTCTTTCCACTCGGGGACGGAGATTCCGACGTTCTCGGCGCCTACGCCGGAAAGATCGTCCTGGATGCGCACCAGCTCGGCAGGGTTTGGGTAGGGCAAAGGGTGCAACAGCGTGGCATCGATCACGCTATAGATCGCGGTGGTGGCTCCGATGCCCAGCGCCATGGTGGCGATCGCAATGACAGAGAATCCAGGAGATTTCAGAAGCATGCGAACCGCATAGCGCAGGTCAAAGAACAGATTCTCAAAAAAGGGGAGGCTTTGCTCGGCATGGTGGCCTTCCCTGATCGCCTGGGCCGGGCCCAGCTTGATTGCGGCCTGACGCCGCGCCTCGGCGGGCGACATTCCGGAGCGCAGATTCGCCTCGGTCTGGAACGCGAGATGTTCGGCGATTTCATCCTGCAGGCGTTGATCCGCACTCTGCCCGGTGGCGAGATTCGACAGGCGTATGAAGAAGCGTCGCAGGAATTTCAACTTAGATCCTCCGCCTTGACTTTGAAAAAGCGCGCGATGATGGCCGCGGTTTGCTCCCATTCGCGGGTCTCCGCCTGCAGTTGCTTGCGTCCGGCCGCGGTAAGCCGATAGAAGCGCGCGCGCCGGTTGTTTTCCGATGAGCCCCACTCGGAGGCAATCGAGCCTTCATGCTCGAGCTTGAGCAGCAGGGGATAAAGCGTGCCCTGGTTGAGAGCCAGAAGGTCTCCGCTGATCTGCTCGATGCGCCGGGCAATTCCCCATCCGTGCTGCGGTCCCAGGACATCGAGTGTCTTGAGCACCATCAGCGCGAGCGTTCCCTGCAGGACGTCAGGCTTTTCCTTCATGTCGAATGAACCTTTAGGTTTCCAACAGGAATAATGCCATGCTTCCTTTAGGAAAGCAACAGGGGATTTTAATTGCAGAAGAGCTGTCACGAGGTTTCGCGGGCAGACGAGGCAGTCACCGCCTCGTAAAATGCCCCGTCAAACGAATCATGAACGTCTACGATTAGTCCTCACGGAGCGCGACCATCGGTTCCACCGCCATGGCACGCCGGGCAGGTAAGTAGCAGGAGACAAGCGCGGCCAGAGCGAGGATCGTGGCCACAAACAGGTAGGTTGCAGGGTCCCACACGCTGACGACGACCATGCTACCCACGGCGCGCGCTACCAACAGGGCCATAGCCAGGCCTGCCGCCAGGCCGGCGGCAACGATCATGACCGATTGTCGATAAATCATGCGAAACACGCTCGCACGGCTCGCCCCAAGCGCCATGCGCAAGCCGATCTCGTGTACGCGGCGGCCCACCGCGTACGAGACCACCCCATAGAGACCGATCACCGCCAGCGTCAATCCCAGGCCCCCCATAATCGCGGCCAGCGAGGCACCGATCTGAAAAAGCAAAAGGCCATTCATGGTGTAGAGGGCCTGGCGCATGGTTTGCACTTGAAAGACGGGAAGCTGCGGAGCGAGCGCGTGGATCGTTTTTTCGACCGTGGGGGCGAGAGAGGGGAGATCGCTATCAGACCTGATCTGGAACACCATCATGGTGTTCCCCTTCACGTGCTGAGCGTAGGGAATGTAAAAAAACGGCTGCGACTTGCCACCCTGGATCAGCTGAAATTCCACGTCGTGGGCGATCCCAACTACCTCCAGTTTTCGGTCTTTTTCACTTGCCATGCGGAAGACGTGGCCCACGGGATCCTGATGGGGCCAGAATTTCCTGGCCGCGCTCTCGCTCACGATGGCTACATCTTTGCCGTGCTCGTTATCGGCGTCCGTAAAGTCGCGGCCGGCGATGAGATCGATGCCCATCACACGAAAGTAATCCGGCGAAACTACGTTGTAGCCTGCGCTGGTATCACCGGGGTTCGGGGGTGGCGGAACTCCCTCGATGAGCAATGAGTCGCCTGCATTGCCGACATAGCTAAAGGGAACTGTGCTTGCATGGCTTACATGTTCCACCCCGGCAAGCTGTTGCAATCGGGCTGTGATATTGGCAGCCAAGTCGCGCACCTCCGTATCCGCCATCCCAATCTCATGAGCATCCAGGGTGAAATTCATCACATGGTCCTGTCTGAAACCAAAGTCCATGGCCTCGATGGCAGAAAGGCTGCGCACAAAAAGTGCCGCGACCACCAGCAATACCAGCGAACCGGCAATCTGCAACGCGACCAAACCATCGCGCAGCCAATGGCGACCGGCAATCGCGCCGCGGCCTCCCTGATGCAAGACAGTATTTACATTCGCCCTGGCAGTATGAAGCGCGGGTGCGATGCTGACCACGATGCCTGCCAGCAAGGCGATGGCGAAAGAGTAGAAGAAGATGCGCCAATCGAAACCGAACGAAAAGCGGAGGGGAAGATCGGTGTGCAGATCTATGTGACCAAGCGCACTTGTGGCTCCCACGCCCAGCACGACACCCATCGCTCCGCCGATCAACGCCAGGGTTACGCTCTCGGTGATCATCTGCGCGATAAGCCGGGACTGACTTGCCCCTAACGCGGTGCGGACACTCATCTCTCGTTCACGGGCCGTGGCCCGAACCAGTACCAAATTGGCGACGTTCACGCAGGCCAGCAAAAGCACCATCACCGCCAGAGACATAAAAAGGCCGACGAAGACAAATACGGCATTCGGATCGCCTGGATTGATACGGAGTTGGGCCTCAGGATAGGCCTCCAGGGTTAGCTTCTTTTCAATATCCGGGTGCAAGCGGGTGAGTTCCTGCGCGGCCATGTTGAGCGTGGCGTTTGCCTGCTTCAGGCCAACTCCGGGGCGCAGGCGCGCATACACCACCAGCGTCCGGTTTTTCCAATCGTTCATGGCGTCGACAGGGATGCCGGCTAAGGGCAGCTCTGACAATGGCAGATACGCGGACATCGTCAAATACCCGAGCATGCCGCGAAAACCTTTCGGAGCCACGCCAACGATGGTCAGCGGATGCCCGTCGAGCGTGACCGGCCGCCCGACCACATTTGGATCGCTATGGAACTTTTGCTTCCAGTAGTCGTAGCCGAGCACAATCACAGGATCGTGACCCGGAACCTCTCCTTCGCTGCGCAGAAAGAGCCGCCCGGCGGCCGATTTCAGACCAAGCCCGTCGAAGAGGTTCCCGCTGACGTACATGGCCATAATCCGATCCGGCTGCTGCCCTGGTACGGCTAGTCCGTCGATGTTGATGGCGGTGGCAAAGACGTCGCTGAAGGATCGCCCGCTCTCTTCACGGATCTGCTTGTATTCGTTCCAGGAAAGACCCACCTGGGTGGGCCCATTGTTCTCACGCAGAGCAAGCGTGGTGATCTGTTTGGGATCTGGTACGGGGAGAGGCTTGAGCAGGAGAGTATTCACCAGGCTGAAAATGGCAGTGTTCGCTCCAATGCCGAGAGCCAGCGTCAGCACGGCGGCGACGGTAAAGCCGGGAGCCTTAGAGAGCTGACGAAGGGCAAACTTGATATCGCGCACCCGATCGTCGAACCATACGAACCGGTTTCTTAGATAGAAGCGTTCCTGCGCCGCATGGATGTTGCCGAACTCCACCCTGGCTCTGCGGCGTGCCTCTTCTTCGCTGAGGCCCTCACGCTTCCACTCGTCGACTTCGAGTTCGAGATGCGCCTTGATCTCTTCGGCAAAATCGGCTGCTTTCCGCGAGCGTTTGAACATGCCTATACCTCCTCGGCTGTTGCCCCCGTGTTACTTCCAAGAATCAATTCCATCGCCCGGCTCAGCCGCTCCCACTCGTTGGTCTTCTCGGCAAGTTGCTCCCGGCCTTTCGCAGTTAAGGAATAAAAGCGGGCTTTACGGTTGTTCTCGCTGACGCCCCATTTGGCGCTGATCCACTTCTTGTCCTCGAGCCGCTGCAGGGCCAAATAGAGCGAGCCGTGGTCAACGAAAAAGACCTCTTCCGACTGGCGTTGTATCGACCGTGCGACGCCCTGGCCATGACATGGTCCGAGGAGGAGCGTCTTGAGAATGAGGAGGTCGAGAGTCCCTTGCAAGAGGGCGATGCGGTCCGTGATGTTCTTCTGGGTAGTCATCCGACCCAAGCATGCCACCACTCGGGTCGGGTGTCAACCCAAGGGTTCCGCAGTGCCCCTTTTACCGGCTATCTGTCTAACTCTCTGTGAAAGTTCGCGCAAACGTGACACGCGGCGAGGAATGATCTGCTGCGATCTTCAGAATGGCAGCCACGCTGCGGCTAACGTCGAGGTCCGTCGTTGCCCATGAGGACACGCTGATCCGCATTGCTTTGCGCCCTCTCCAAACGGTGCCGCCACACCAGCAGGTGCCCTCTGCCTGCACCGCCTCGATGACCCGGGTGTTGATTTCGTCGTCTCCGAAGGAGACCAGCACCTGGTTTAGCACAACGTCGTTAAGTACTTCGTACCCTTCGGCGCGAAGGGCAGCTGCAAATGTTGCGGCATGTTGACAGCAACGGTCGATGAGGCCGGCCACACCTTGTTTCCCGAGCGAACGCAGTGCCGCCCAGATTTCAACTGCCCGAGCGCGACGTGAAGAGTCAGGCCCCAGTTGCATTGGCTGCCGTTTGCCGTCAGCGTCCGGAGGATAGTAAGCGGCTGCAATCGACATCGAGCGCCCCAGGGCTTCTGCATCTTTCACAATTGCGATTCCACTGTCCTGCGGCACGTTGAGCCATTTATGCGCATCCGTGGCCCAGGAATCGGCCCGGGCGACACCCTCCACCAGATGCTTTTGATGATGGCTGACGGCAGCCCAGAGACCGAAAGCGCCATCGACATGCACCCATGCACCCATTTCGTGCGCAAGGTCGCAGATCTCACCGATTGGATCGCAGGCGCCAGTATTCACGTTACCGGCCTGGACGCAGACGATTCCCGGCCCGGATACACGAGGCAGAAGCGATGGCTTCATCCGCCCCTGACCGTCGGCGGGAACGATGTGGACGCGGCCTTTGCCGAAGCCGAGCAGCGCCAGGGCTTTGAGCATCGTTGCGTGCACCTCTTCGCCGACGATGACGGTGACCGGAGGAGCAGAAAATAATCCGTCCCGTTCGACATCCCATCCCACCTTTCGCAGGACGCTGCTCCGCGCCGCGGCGAGAGCGGTCACATCGGCCATCTGTGTGCCGGTCACAAAGGCTCCGGCACAGTTTTCCGGCAGGCCGAGCAAATCGAGGATCCAGGAAAGAACGACGTCTTCCAGATGTGCGGCGACAGGCGAAATATCGTACAGGCACGCATTTTGATCCCAGGCGTCTGCCAGCCAATGCGCCGCAACGCTCACTGGCAAAGCGCCGCCGATGACCCCTCCGAAAAAGCGCCCACCCATACTCGCCACCGTTGCCGGTGAACCGGCGCTGTCGAGCAGTTCCAGAACCGCCAGTGGATTCTCTCCCCGGGCAGGCAACGGACCGCCGAGTGCACGCAAGCCTTCGATCGCCTCCGGCAGTACCCCGGCATGGCGCTCTCGGACTGTTCGCAGGTAACGCCGAGCCTGCGCCGCCGCCTGCGCTAGAACCTCCTCATACAGATCGTTTGCATCCACTCTCATCCTCGCTTCGCTTTGCGCGTTTCGACATAACCATCGTAATGCCGTGTTGACAGTTATATTTGCAGACAATAATATAACCTGTCAAAAGGGCTGAAGCCGGTTATACTCACGTGAAGCATATGGCAGACGAATTTCAGCTTGTTGCTGGCCATCTGGCGCTCGATTTCGCCAATACCCTCGACTATCGCTACGATCCTGATCGCCTGGTCGATCTCCTTCCCAACTATGAACGTTTCCTTGCCTTTTGCCGGCAGTCAGGAGTGATTACAGGCGCGCAGATGCGCAAACTCCTTGATGGCCTGAGCGAGTCTGACTCCCAGTGTGTTCTCGAAGAGGTCATCGAGTTTCGCGAAGCCCTCTACTTCCTGATTCTGTCGGCGGTGCAGGACAGACGTCCCGATGAATCGCATTTGCGAGCGCTCAACAGGATTCTCTCCGAAGCGCGAGCATTAGACGAGGTTGTGTGGCACAAACGCAGATTTGACCGGAGATCTCGTGACCTTACGGAGCGGCCTGATGGGCCCCTTCGGCAGGTCGTAGAAGCCGCAGTGGGTCTGCTTACTTCATCGGACATTGACAACGTTCGCGAATGCGGTGAGGAAACCTGCCGGTGGTTGTTCCTAGATCGAAGCAGGAACCACTCGCGACGATGGTGCGACATGCAACTCTGCGGCAATCGCTCCAAAGCTAAACGATTCTATGCTCGAAGGCGCAGCGATGTTTCATAGGCGGGCGGATCATCGCCATCTCTGAGGCCTCTCTCAGTCCGCGCTAACAGGAAAGGTCACGCAAAAGGGATTTTGAGTAAGTTCAGCTTTCCCGGCTGGCGGCCATGGGCAACCTACCGTAACCCGACTTGCAAGCACCTCTCGGTGGAGTCTTAGGTCAGCGTACCCGCCTAGAACCAAGTGCTCCTCTTGTAGACTTGATATCGTTCGCCAAAAGCGTCGGCCAGCACCCGCTCCTCCACGCGTGCACGGCGAGCCTGCAGCGGAATGAGCACCACGGCCACCACCAAAGGCCCCCATATGGACAGAAAGAGCGAAAGCCCCGCCAGGAACAGGCCTGAGAAAAGATAGATTGGATTTCTTATCTTGGAATATATCCCCGTTGTCACCAGGGCACGGGCCTTCGCCCCCGCAGAAAAGGACGCACCTAGCTGCCAAAGTGCAAGAAGGTTCAAGGGAAACGACAATCCCACAATGATGGCTCCAATTACTTTTCGCGGCGACCACATCACCGACGGGGGGTGAAGCGCGAAGCCGAAAATCAAGAGGATCGTCACAATCATCACAATGATTGTGAGCAACCTAGTTCTCACAAATTGATCTCCTTGCTTCACTACGATACTCTTGCGGGAAAACGGGAAACCTATACACTTGCCCCATTAGATACCTCCAGAAGGGGCAATTTACCGAAAATGCGTGCTAGCTTCGGCGGTAGAATCCAATCCCGAAAACCAGCCCATTACCGTGGGCAGTAGGAACCAAGGTCAGCGTGCTCTCATTCGTCATCAACGAGCGTAAGCGGCTTAGAATGGCTTCGGTGCCCTTAGCCAAAGCCATAGTTCAGGAGAACCGATGAAGATTACTAGCCAGCAATTGCTGATCGCGTACTCTTCGGTGTTGAGTACGGCTGTTGCCATTGTGATGCTGATGGGAGCGCAATCCCATGGCACTCGGACATTTGATGAACTTCAGGTTCATCGAATCGACATCGTCGAGCCTAACGGCACTTTGAGAATGGTGATTTCCAACCACGACAGACTGCCCGGAGTAATGGTCAAAGGCAAAGAATCTCCACCGTCGGATCGGCCCCAGGCTGGAATGCTGTTTTATAACAATGAGGGCTCCGAAAACGGTGGATTGATATTTGGCGGACATCGCAATGGGACAGGTGAGGTAGTCGAATCTGGCGGAAGCCTATCGTTCGACAAATACGGGGCAAGTCAAATTGTGCAACTCGCTGGTGTGGATGATAAGGATGATCGTTTCGCGGGGCTTGATGTGAGTGAATACAATGGAAGCAATCGCGACCGGCGCGTCTGGGTCGGGAGGACGGACGACGGTACCGCCAGTGTCGCGCTGATGGGCGGGGACGGGAAGAAGCGCATCGTGATGCAAGTTACCGCAGATGGGAAGCCGAGCCTAACGTTCCTCGACGACAAGGGTCAAGTGATCCAGCGGTTAATACCAGCACTTCAGAAGTAGGTCCGACGTCGCCGTGGAGCCCCTACGCTCCCGTGAAACGGGGTTCCCGGTAACTTGACCGACCCGGTGCGCTGGCCGGGCTCATTCAACACTTCACGTGGCGCGGGGCCATCGGAGTACGTGTTCCCCAAGAACGGTGATTTTGGGTAACTTCCTGCGGTCCCCCCGATCGGCGCGGGAAGTTACCGGAAACACGTGCGACTTTACCGGCACTACGGAGTGGCTTCCGTTTGCCGGTCACCCGGACAGTGCGCCAGTTGCACCCTAATGGCGTGGTGGAATAGAGACTTTCGTCACCGTTTAGGCACTTTGTAAGAGAGCACAATAAGTGCGATTCCAGCGACGACCGCCCATGGATGAAAAACGGGATGGACGCGAGCATTCTCTGCATGATTCCAGCGACTGTATTGCATGGCTGCTGTTCCGTAAGAAAGCACGAAGATCCCGGTTAGAAAGATCCATGTTGATCTGCCCAGGGAGAAGGACTTCATCGAGAGGCGCGGCACAGGTGCGGGTACTCGGTTGCTCTTTGCACGGCTACTCTTGCCCATTTTCGCCCCCAAGTATCCATGCTGGTCTATGAACTTTTCAATAGAGCGTCAAGCCGTACCAAAAAGCGAAGGACAGTAGACTCATGACTGCTAGTCCTATCCGCTTCCATCCGGGGCCGAACATGCTCAAAGCGAGGACAATCAAGCTCACCAAAGTCCCGATGACAAATAGCCAAGCGGCCACCCTGACCTTTGTGCTTACAGGCTCTATCACGTTCACAGCGGCAATACCACAAAGATATAGCGCGAACGCAATCGCCATCAATGCAAGCCCAGAACGAAACAGCCGTGGTCTCCAGCTAGCAACCGATTCGATCATGCAACCTCATCTCAGGCTCGCAACAGCCCGACCGCATAGAGACGTGCGTTAGACCATCATCCCGCACAATTCATTCATACGTAGATATTTTCGGGTTTTGCGCAAAGGCATGGGGGACAGCCTGACCTGCGTGATTTATTTGCCTTATGGCTAGAGGAAAACCGCGCAGATGGAGTGTGTCGGAGATAGAATTTTGCACACTATATGTTGTACCCGAACGATGGACATTTGGCTGGCATATTGCGGTTCATGCACGCAAAAAATCATTTCTCCGACACACTCTCAGGCTGTCCCCCATTTCCCCCTGGACCTCGAAGGAAGCCCCCTACATCGTCACGACTTGCGTCGTCCTGCTCGTTTGCGCCTGCGTGACGGCAGGTCTCAAATTGCGGAAAGGGACAAAGACTTGAAGCAAGTTACCGACTACTTTTCGGGCAGTTGATGCCGGCCGTTTTCCATCAATTTGGCGACCGGCTATACTTGTGCCACTTGCATGGACACAAACACCGAATCCGACCCTAGCGGCATGAAGTCTGCGCTACTCGGGAGCCGTGGAGTTGTGATCTTCCTGGTTCTGTTCTCTTGCTGGTCTCTTTACCGAGTGATTAGCCATGCGCCAGCACGATTTCACGTGCCCCATGGCTTCGTGATGCAACACGGCGTATTCGGGCGCGCCGGTTGGGCTATCGATGTATTTTGCTATACCGCCCTGGTTCTTCTGTTGATCGCAATAGTTCGCTCGATTCGAGACAAAGTCGAGATGGCTTTATTTATCGGGTGGGTTGGCCCGGTTGTGGTCAATCCGCTGAGAATGGCGATTCCCGAGTACACCTCCTCGATTTGGTGGGTGGAAATATGCTTGCAGACGGTGTTCGTTCTTGCATCGATTATTGTCTTGCTGAGAGTGATCCGAAAGACGCCCGATAGGCGGCATCCCGCTCAGAATGCAAGTCAATCGTCGCATAGCTTTTAGCCGACGATAAGAAACTCGGCATCCACGATGACAGTCAAATCTCCGACGGCGTAAAGGCGTCCTTGGTACCTTGCTCGCTTTTCGGCCTATCCGGGGCGATTTACGGATAACGAGAGCAATGAACCTTTCATTGAGGCAGCATGTGCAGTGGAAAGGGGGATCGTCTTCCCCGAAATCGTCGTCGTTGGAAAGGATGAAGATACTAGTTTTGTCGTACTCGAAGGCCATCTTCGGCTCACCGCCTACTTGCTCGCGGAAGAATTCAGCCCAGCAGAAGTACGAGCAATCGTAGGCTTCTCGAATGACCTCACCAGGTGGATGGGCAAAGGTGACAGCTGAAGCCGTTACTTAATCCCCGGCTTCTCGATGGCATTTCAGGAAGGTGGCATTTCGGATAAGATCCAGGACATTCAGCTCAAGAGAAAGAGGGCAATCTGGTGACCTCATCCAGTGATCGGCCGGCTTTCGACCGGCGCCAATTCCTTACGCGGGGTGGCATGGCGATGGCAGCGACGGCGGGAGCCGCGTCGTTGGCGCGGCGCGGTTTCGCAGGCATCCGTGAACACGCAGAACATGCGGAGGTCAGCACCGCGTACGGCCGTGTGCGTGGTCTTCGGGAGCCCGGCCTGCTTACCTTCCTGGGGGTTCCGTACGGTGGTGCCGTGGCTGGAGCGAATCGATTCCGGGCGGCGCCGCCACTGCAACCGTGGACCGGCGTAAGGGACGCACTGCAACTGGGTGCTCCTTCGCCGCAGCCAGGGAAAAGCTATTACGGCATCAACGAGCCGCCGCCGTCTGAAAATTGCCTCTTTCTGAATATCTGGACGCCGGCAGCTGACGGCCGTAAGCGTCCCGTCATGGTGTACAGCCACGGTGGCGGATTCTTCAAGGGCTCCGGAGGGGCCCACTACCAGGATGGAGGCAACCTGGCCCGTACCTATGACGTCGTGGTGGTCGCGACAAACCATCGCCTGGGCCTGATGGGTTACCTCTTTTTGGGAGAATTGGGCGGCGAAGCCTACGCAACCTCGGGCAACCAGGGACTGCTCGACATCAAGGACGCGCTCAAGTGGGTGCATGAAAATATTTCGGCATTTGGAGGCGACGCCGGCAACGTCATGATCTTTGGTGAATCTGGCGGCGGCCTGAAGACTTCTGCTCTCTACGGCCTGCCCTCCGCCGCTCCTTATTTCAACAAAGCTTCGATCGAGAGTGGTCCTGGCGTTTTCATGATGCCGCGCGACGTAGCAGCGGCGAGCACACAGATGACCTTGCAACAGTTGGGACTGACGAAGGGCGATTGGCGCAAACTGCTCGAAATTCCGCTCGACCAGTTGATCGCCGCGCAAGTCGCCATCGCGGCAAAGCTCGCCCCGGTGTTCGATATGGCTTCGCTGCGCAAAGGCAATGGCTGGAGGTGGAACGGAGGCTTTGCGCCCGTTGTGGATGGAACCATTCTGCCCCACGATCCCTTCCATCCCGATTCCCCAGCGTTTTCGAAGAACAAACCGTTGATGGTTGGCAGCAATCGGGACGAAATGAATTTCATCTGGTTCCAGGCCAAAATGAACAATATCTTCGAGCTGACCGACGACACCCTTAAGGCGACCCTGCACCAGCAGTTGGGAGCCGAAGCGGATACAGTGTTGGCGACGTATCGCAAGACTCGTCCGCAAGCCTCTGCGCCCGACCTTTACACTGCCATCACCACGGGAGCGTTCTTCTGGCTCGGCGGCATAAGGATTGCGGAACGTAAGGCTGCGCAGCAGGGAGCGCCCGTCTACATGTACATGTTCACCCACCAGTCGAACTACGTGATTCCCGGCACCACGCACACGATCGGCGCGGCGCATGCACTGGAGATTCCCTATAAGTTCAACAATATTCATCCTGTGGGTCAGGAGAGTCATGCGGATACGCAGCAGCCGGGCTCGAACATCAGCATCGATAACCTGGTCGGTACCGATCCCGATCGCGAGAAAGTCGCTCGTACCATGAGTGAGCTGTGGACGACCTACGCGCGGACAGGTCACCCTGGGGCGAAAGGCCAACCCGCGTGGCCAGCCTACGATAACGGGACTCGCGCAACCATGCAGATTGACGCCCGATGCACGGTGGTCGACGACCCCTTCGGGGAAGAACGAAAAATGTGGGAGCAACTGGATGCCCGATAGCCTGGGAAACCTTCCATATTCACTGCACTCGAAGAGCAACTGGGGCTTAGGCTTGAGCCCCAGAAAGGCTCCGAGGAGGTTCTCGTCATCGATCATCGAGAACCTCCGTCGAAAGATCTTCAGAGAATTGAGCGCATACCTTCAGTCATAATCGGAAGGTGTAAGGCTCGCCTCGACGTCCTCCCTTTACGTATACGCCTTCTCTCCGCCGACCTGCGAATCCCAATACGTCGTAGGATCGGTGAAGAACTCACCCTGCCTGCAGAGGTGGCGCATCGCTTCTTCATTGACTTTGATGCCCAGGCCCGGCCCCGTCGGAACGGGGATGTAACCCTTAACCACGAGGTCCCCTTTGTCGGTTAGGTCTTTGTGCCAGGCTGGCTGCGGCTGGTGCCATTCCATGGCGAGGAAGTTTTCGCAGGCGGCTATCGCGTGCACGCCGGCTGCGTAGCCGATCGGGGTAGCGTTGCTGTGGACCATCATCCCCACCGAATATTTGGCCGCCATGTCGGAGGTCTTCTTCAATTCGAGACAGCCGCCGATCACAAGGTGATCCGGGTGGATGTAATCGACTGCACGCGCCTGGCAAAGCGGCTCGAGCGATTCCACCAGGTAGGCGTCTTCGCCGGTCAAGGTGGACACCTTGATCGAATCGGTGATGAGCTTCCACTCCTCTACCCGGAACCACGGGACCATGTCTTCCAACGTCGAGGGAGTGACCCTCTCCAGCGCATTCGCCAGCTTGATGCAGCTCTTCACGGTGAGGTGCCCGAAATGGTCGTGACCCATGGGAATGTCGGCGGCGTCGCCCATGGCTTCCTTAATCGCAGCGACATGGTCGGCTACGAGTTCACATCCCTTGTCGCTGATCTCTAATCCCTCATAGTAGTTCTCGGGGGGACATCCCCCGGTTCCCCGTAATAGCCTGCCGGAGCATACATCGTGCCCGGCTTGCCTCGGAGGATGGGAGCTACGGGCAGGTCGTATTTGAGCATCGTAAACCCCGAGGCGACTCTCTCCTTATAATCGGCGGCGATGTCTGCGATGGAGTTCGAGCGCGGGTCACCCTCGCTGTACATGCGGATCTTGTCGCGAAATTTCCCGCCAAGCATTTGATAGATCGGCACGCCATAAGCTTGGCCGGCCAGATCCCACAACGCGTTCTCAATCGCGTTAACGCCGCTCCCCTGACGGTTATATCCGCCATGGATCTTGATCTTGCGGAAGATTCTGTCAACGTTGCAGGGATTCTCGCCGAGCAGCTCGGGCCTTATGCATCAGCACGTAGTTCGGCTGGGGGCCGTCCCCGATCGTCTGGCCGTAACCCGAAATTCCCTGATTGGTATCGATTCGGACGACGATCGTGCCGCCAGAGGCCGCTCCCGCTCCGGGAGTCGCAGGAGGCAGCGGTCCCCTGGGGGGACCGCCACGGCCCATGGAGCCACCGGGCCCGCCCACGCCGCCGGAGCCGCCCGCGCTGCTCGGGCCGCCATTGCCCTCCTGGACTGGCTGGCCTCCCGGCCCTCTCAGAACGGCGATGCGCATGTCCGTGATCTTCAAGTCCGACGGAATTGAATTCCGGTTGACATTCTGGGGATACGCTTCCAGGTCGGCCAAGAGGCCAAGCCCCGCGGCTGCCGCGCCCATGCCCAGAAACTAACGCCGCCCAATTGTGTTTCCTTTGTAGACATTACTCTCCTTTTCGCCACCAAGACCTGACTCGCGTCTGGAACCGGTTCATTCTATCCGAACTTATGTATACGAGGTTAAAGTTCGAAGCAGATGCTCGCCCGCCCGGAGGTTCATTCCTGGCACCAGTGCAACTTCGCCGGCTCGATTACGATGGTGTTTGCAAGTGGGGTCGGCCTCTGCCCTGGACAGCCTCAATTGCGCGGTAAGCGGCGCTTCGAGCGGCCGCGGCGAGGGACGGAGGATCAAGGACGCGCCGCTCGCCCGAGAAACGGTGGAGCAGTTGGACGACTTCGCCCGGCTTGCGGATTTCGCGCTTCCAGGTGGCGGCCATTTCCCCATCCGGCAACCGGCCGCCGTTCAGCTTTCCGCCACCAGGAGAAGGCAGACACGCTGCACGACGCTAAGAGAGTGAATTGATCAACGAAATGCGCATGTTCCAGACAGTATCGGAGCACTACATGGTGGCCCACTTCTTGAAGCATGAACTCGTTTCGGAGCGATTTGGGCCGAAAATTCTTTCCTCACTCAAACACGCGGGGAAGGAAAAGCGCATTCTGGAAAGCCCGAATCTTCAAGATGAGGCTGAAAATACTTACCGCATCCAACTTTTAGGGGATCTTCGCGGCTACAGGCAAGATTGGGGTTTGTTCAAAGACTTTCCTGGCGACGTTTCATGGGCCGTGGCCGGCCTTTGTAAGTCCGATCTCTCAAAAATTCGATACGTTGACTATTCCTATTGGACCGAACTGTCGAACGGCACGCGTTCGCCAGCGGAAGCCGCCAAAACCATACGATCTGGCATCACTGTCTTTGGCCAGAGCAATGAACCTTTCATTAAGGCAGCATGTGCAGTGGAAAGGGGGATCGTCTTCCCGGAAATCATCGTCCTTGGAAAGGATGACGCTACTGGTTTTGTCGTACTCGAAGGCCATCTTCGGCTCACCGCCTACTTGCTCGCCGAGGAATTCAGCCCAGAAGAAGTACGAGCAATCGTAGGCTTCTCGAATAACCTCACGAGGTGGATGAGCAAAGGTGACGGCTGAAGCTTTTACTTAAGCCACGGCCTAAGAGATTGGCGATTCGATCTGGTTAGCGTCTATGAGCGAACCGCCTTCCCGGTTCTTCAAGTCCTGGCCTGACAAACAGAGCAGATTTCCTTGGGAGCTGGGTTTTGAGGGGTGATCAATGGAGAGCGTGGAGCAATGGGGACAGCCTGATTGGTTCAACCTTCCGCAGAATGCCAGATGGAATCGTCCTCGGAAAATCTTCGGAGGGTCTCGCAGCGCTTTTCGAGCAGAGACGCGAATTCGGGATTCCGTTCAGGCGGCCCGAAGCTCGTATCGGGATGAGGCACTCCCATGAGCATGTGTGACGCAATCTCTTTCCAAGCATCCGCAAAGGCCAGCAGCGCCTTCCTGGGGTGATCTGCAGTCGAGGCAGAGATATAGTCTGTTGGCAGATCACCAGAGATAGCCCACCATCCAACCTGCCCGGGAGCCTTCAGACTTTCGACAGCCCAGAGGGAAACGTAAGGGACAATATGCCAAGCCGGCCAAAGACCGATCTCACCGTGCTTCACACCTTCTTTCACCAGGTACTCGCCAACATTCTGACGGCGTTCGCAGCACCACTGTTCCTCGACACGCGGATCGTCCCAGTCCGTCTCACACATGCTGCAATTATCGCCCGCCATCGTGGGAGAACAAGTTAAACTTCGCTGGCTAGTCGTCCGTTTCAATGGCCGAATAGTCGCCTTCCGGACGGGTGGCGCTGGGCCTCCAGACGCGAACATCCCGCAAAACGGTTCTCGGTAAAGTGCCCACCTTCGCAGTCGACACGGAGCCAATTTACTCAAAGGCAACTGAGGCGGTTCGGGCGTGATCGATGGAGCGCGGACTTGCTGCTCATCCGGTTTTTCCGCGCCGCGCTACGTTCGCGAATCGTGACTGCTAATTACCAAAAATTGGACTAAAATTTCCGCCATGAAACGCGCGATGCCACTCCTATTCCTTGTGCTCGCAGCTTTCGCGCAAACCGGCAAGCAGCCCAAGCCGCTCACCAACGCTGATGTCCTTGAAATGTCGCGCGCCGGCGTACCTGAGTCAACCATCATTCTCGCCATTCAAAACACGGCTACGAAGTTCGACGTTTCCGCCGAGGGCATTCTTGCGCTGCATGCGGCTGGCATTACGGAGCCGGTGCTCAACCAGATGCTCCGTGCGGCAAAACCGCAGAAGTCCGGCCCCTCGTTTGGCGTCGCAACCGGCTCGTTTCCCGTGAAGGACGCCGCTGGAAAGACGGTACGCTTCAGCGCCTGGATCAAGACCGAGAATGTTCGTAATGGCTATGCCGGCTTGTGGTGGCGCGTCGACGGTCCCGGAGAAGGCACCCACCGTCCCCCGTTGGCTTTTGATAACTCCCAGGCGCGGATCATCGATGGCATGCCGGACGCTAGTAATGGCACAGTTCGCGGGGCAACTGGTACCACGCCATGGACCCTCTATGAGTTCGAGTTGCCCGTCGGCAAGACCGCTTCCAACATCAATTTCGGTGTGATCCTCACGGGTACCGGAACTGCTTGGGTCGATTCGATGAAAATCGAACTTGATGGCGAACCATACAGCAACCCACGGTTGGATTTCGACTTCGAATCCCCCAACGCCAAGGGCTTTTACATCGGCTGCGGTGGCTACCTCGGCTGTACTGATTACAAAGTCGGCATCGACGAAACAGTTTTCTACTACGGCCACCAGAGTCTCAGAATGCAGTACGTCGGAGACGGAGTAGCCCAGAAGTAGACTTCCTTGATAAGGCCCCTGGATCAAGCGGGCGACTCGTTTCAAAAGAGTACGTTTGCACTTCCCTGACCCGCTGAAAATCGGATGACCGCACCCTTGTAGATATAGACGTATTGAGCTTCAACTATTCCCATGCTTGATGCGCCGCCGCTCGCATGCCAGGCAAAAAAGGAGACCTTGGTGTAGCTTTAACCTCGAAGCTTGCGTCGTTCACCACTTTTTCCAGTACACCATCACATGACCTGGAGCCAATTCGTAACCAATCTCTGGATACATTGGTGGAATCATTCAATGTCCACCTTGCATCAGCCGACATTTGGCCGGCTTCTGCTGGCGCTCATCCTGGGAGCCTGCGTCGGAGCCGAACGCCAATGGCGCCAACGTGCCGCAGGTCTTCGAACCAACACCCTCGTCTGTTTCGGCGCTGCCGCCTTTGTGGATTTGGGCCTGACGATCTCTCCCGGGACGACGCAAGTCGTCGCGTACGTCGTGTCCGGTGTGGGGTTTCTTGGGGCGGGCGCCATCATGAAAGATGGGGGCAGCGTTCGTGGACTGAACACCGCAGCTACACTGTGGTGTTCCGCTGCCGTGGGCGCTTGTGCCGGCGCAGGCCAGATGCTGGACGCGGTCTTCGTGGCCACGCTCTTGGTCGCGATCAACTCCGTGCTTCGCCCGTTATCCCGCTTCATTGACCGGCGTTCCCTTGCTGTCATCGATACGAATGCGCTTTATCGATTGAGACTATCTTGCGATAGCGACCACGAATCAGAGGCCGAGCATCGAATCACCCATGCCATTGCCGCACGCGCACTCGTGCTTCGGGAAATTCGTACCGAGCAGATCGAAGATAGCGAGACGTCGATGATCCAGGCAATCTTAGAGTCCGCAACTCATGACGCAGAACTCCTGAACGCCCTGGCCTCCGAGCTAAGGACCGATCCGTGGACCAAGTCTGTCGAATGGACTGAGACCAGCGGCGAGGCGGAGTAACCGGCACCAGGCTGCCTGAACCTTTCCTGGTTACCAAAGAAATCCTGCTCCGCTCTCAACGCGGTTCCAAAACCGTACTACTGTGGGTGTAATAACTCATACGTCAGAGCCATCTCGACTCGACGACCCTGTTTGGCCATGCACCGGCGTACTCTGCCCGTGCATCTGCCGCCAACCAGCGAACCATCTGCGCTTGTCCGCACGATGATCGGTGGTCGCCACAGTAATGTGACAGCAAAAGCGACGAAAGTCTGTCTGCAGCGATCCCAGGGGCGCGCCTGCGGAAACTACAAATCACGCTGTAAAACAGGGTGCGCCCAGTGCGCCCTCTTGATTGAGCAGTTTGACAACCTGGAAAACACTACAACCGGGCTTCGGCCTGACGCCCTCCGAGGCCCGGTGACACGGGCGCTCGGTGGGAGGGACCGAGGAGTCTGCACGAAAACCCTGCGTTTAGCCGAAGAATTCGGGAAAGCCGAAAGGCGCACCGCAGATCCCTCGGCTCCGCTCGGGATGACAATTCATCCTGGAAGCGACACTTAGCGTTACCAAACAAAATTGTCATCCCGAGCGGAGCGTACCCGGATTTCCTGCCACGCTGCACTGGACATGACCGCGTGTGGGCCCTTCCGTAAAGAAGGGCGCATGAAGTGCACCAGCGCCACCAAGGTCCACAGGAAATCCGGGGCAGCGTAGTGGAGGGATCTGCGGTGCGCCTCTCGGCCTTCCCGAATTCCTCGGGGTTGAGCGCAGGGTTCTCACGCATACTGGAATCCCGCTCCTTACCTGCTCCCGTGGGAAGCCACCCCTGAACGAAGATGCTCAAATAACTAGTTCTGAAATTTTCGAGCACCTTCGTGAAACAAAGGACTTAGCCGCTGCGGCCCGGCTCCTCGCCGGTGGAACCATACCTCAATAGTTACTATTTCTGTGTTACCCGCGGCCGGGGAAATACCTCAAAAACGAAGAGTCTTCTGAAAAATCATCGTAGAGTACTGAAAACCACCTCCTGCGGTTTCGGAGTCTCCGCTTGTAAAGGTGTTCTGTTTGCGAGGAGGAAACTCCACTCTGAGAAGCCTTAAAACAGCTCGGGATATCAAAGCCGAAACAGACGAACGGCCTCCCAGGCGTGCTGCCATCCCTTTCGATGTTGCGCGGCGGGGAATCAACGAAGTTCGGCCGATCGATCCGGCTAAGGCAGAATCCGCAGGCTCGTACCCGGGGTTCTGGCCCCGGAGTTTGACCGGCACAGGACCCGTATTCCTGCTGGCGGTGGCTCTTTTATGTACGTTTTATCTCGGCCCAAACGATAAGAAGTCGACTGCGACCGATGGAAAGCCAGAGCAACCACTCCAGCCAGCTGCAACATCGCAGCCATCTTCAACCGCGCGACCCCTGGCAAAGCCGTCGCCAACGCCTCCCGCCGTTGTCGCGCGGTCCAAGGCTGTGCATTACCAGCCGATAAAATATGCGGCGACCCATAAGCAGGCGTTTGGCGGGTGCGCCGGCCAACTCGAACTAACGAGTGCCGCACTCCACTTCAGCTGTTCACACCAGGCCGACCTGGACATTCCGGTCACCTCCATTGCAGGAACCCACAAGGATGGCGTGGTTCTTGCGTCGGGAGAGAAATATCATTTTCTGATTGCCAATCAAACGAAAGAGCAAGTCGAAATGATTTTCAATCAATGGCTGAACGACGTCCGCCAGTCTCACCAGGCGAGCCGGGAATCCTCGTTTCGAAAAGGCAGGGGCTGAACATTGGTTTTCAGCCTTCAGAGTTCTTCAGTTAACCTTTGCAGGTGTCGCCTTATAGACAACTTTGCCGCCCACCAGCGTCAGGACCGATACCGTCTTCGGCAACTCTTCCGCGGGCACGGTGAAAATATCCTGAGATAAGACGGCGATATCGGCAAGTTTGCCTGGCTGGATCGTGCCTTTTTCTTTTTCTTGAAACTCCGCGTACGCCGATGTGAGCGTGTACGCGGTCACGGCTTGCTCGCGCGTGATCGCCTCCGATGGCCGATTGCCGGGGTTGGTCGCGAACATGATGTCGAGGTAAGGGTTGATCGGCGCGTCCGAGCCCAGGGCTAAAGGAATGCCCGCGGCCAGAAGTGACTTTAAAGGCTGGGCTTTCTCAAACGCCACGACTCCAGGCGGTGCGAAGGGTGCCAGATGCACGGGATTCTGCACGACAATGATGCCGTCCTGCTGGATGCGTGCAAACTGGTCAGCAAAAATCCCGTCGCCATGTTCAAAGCGCAGACGTCGCCCGTCCCACACCTTTTTCCGCCCGCCGCGTCGATGGCATCGAGAATCGTCGCTACCGAGAGGTTGCCGGAGACGTGAAGCAGTAACTGGTCGTTGTTCTTGATAGATTCCTGCAACATGGCCGGGTATTCCGCTATGGGAAACTCCAATGGCAGGCCGGTAAAGAGCGCATCGAATGGCGGCTGCGGGGGTAATTTCCAGTCTCCTCGTGGCGTGAGGGTGCCTTCCACTCCCACCCCATCCGCCAGCCATTTCGCCCCACTCACAGTGATGAGACTTGCCCGATGAGCCGGCACTCCTCTCCCTTCGTGAATATCCCTTCCTGTTGGGGTCGTTCCCGGCATGCGTACCACCCGCACCCGAATCTGCGTTGGAATGGTCTCAAGCAACGAAACGGCGCGGGATGGCGCCATGGTAATGGAAAGCTCCTGGATGGAGGTGACGCCGTACCTGGCCTCCTCATCCAGTTGCTGCCGTAGTTGCACGATCGCCGCACTGTCCGGAAGACGATCAGCAGCCGCGCGCTCGATGTCCATGACGGCATATTCGCGCAGGGTGCCGGTGAGCCGGCCCTTCGCATCGCGCTCGAAGCGGCCGCCCATCGGGTCAGGCTGGTTCTCAGAAATGTTGTAGAAGCGCAGGCCGGCCGTGTTCAGGATCAGAGCGTGGCCCGTGAATGTCCCCAACGACACCGGATTGTGCGGGGCAATCTGGTCGAGCGCATCCCGGTCGATTGACGGATCTAAGAAGACCTTAAAGCCGATGGGCACCGCGATCAGGCTGTTGGGAGGATTCTTCGCGACAGCGGCCACAATCCCATCTTTCACCTGCGCCCATGACGGGTCCATCGTGTGCAGATCAACGTCAACCTCGGGCGGCCCGAGCGAGAAATGATGATGAGCATCGTTAATACCCGGAATGACCGTGCCGCCATGCAGGTCAATCGCATTCGTCTTTGGGCCGGCCATTGCCTGGATGGTCTTGGTATCACCGGTCGCAACGATGCGCTCGCCACGAATGGCCAGCGCCTCCACGTAGGGGTGCGCTACAACGCTGGTAAATATCTTGCCATTGAAGAGGATGAGGTCCGGATCCCCTGGCTGCGCGAGTGCGGACGTCCCCAGACAGAAAAATCCAAAGCACAGAAATAACTTTCTCATCATTGGCTCCAGGTGGGACTTCAACAAGACTTTATCGGGACGCAATTCCTGTGGTTCGCGTAATTCTACCGGAGCCTCGACGGATTTCCTGTTTGATTGTTTGCACTCGGTGCTAAAGTTCTGCCCATGCTTGAAGAGAGCCGGCGCGACGCTGGATTGGTGCGCGCCATTGGGGTGCGGGGCCTGACGACCAGCACCATCAACACCATGGTCGGTGCGGGCATTTTCGTGACACCCGGAGCGCTCGCTGCCTGTATGGGAAGGTCGGCGCCGGTTGCGATCATCCTCTGCGCCATCGCGATGGGTGCAGTCACCATCTGCTTTGCCGAGGGAGGCAGCCGCGTTGCGACCAGTGGAGGAGCTTATGGAGTGATTGAAGCCGCGTTTGGGCCCCTTGCCGGCTACATTGCCGGCACGCTTTTGTGGTTGAGTGACGCACTCACCTGCGGGGGAATATCCGCAGCGTTGGCGGATGTAGTGGTAAGCGTGGTGCCGCAGCCGTTCAAGGCGTCCACACACATGATGGTGATCATCGGCGTGATTGGAGTGGTGGTGATCGTCAACCTTGGCGGGGTCAGGCGCGGGGTGCGGCTTGTCGATTGGGTGACGACGGTCAAGATAATTCCCCTGGTCCTCTTCCTCTTCGTAGGCGTGACCGCGATGCATCGTGCGAATTTCGTGCAGACTGTGCCGTCTGGCACGCAGGGCCTGGGGCGCGCCCTTATCCTGGTGTTGTTCCTGCTCACCGGCATGGAAGTCTCGCTCAGCGCGAGCGGCGAGGTAGAGCAGCCATCACGGACCATTCCGCGCGCCCTGGTAATTACCCTCTGCTTCGTTACCTTTCTGTACATCGCCGTCCAGATCGTCGCACAAGGAATGTTGGGTGCTTCCCTTTCGCAATCCGTGGTCCCCCTGGCAGATGCCATGGCTCGGATCAGCCCGGTGCTGAGGATGGTGATGATTGCCGGCGCAACCGTCTCGATGCTGGGGTGGATTGCCAGCGACCTTCTCAGCAGCCCGCGTATCCTGTTTGCCTTCGGGCGCGACGGACTGCTCCCCCACGCCCTGGGACGCGTAAATCCACGCACCCATGCGCCAGATGTGGCGATCCTGTGCTATGCGGCATTGGCGATGGGGCTGGCGCTGACCGGCAGTTTCGTTGAGCTGGCAGTACTGGCAACGCTCGCTGTCACCGTTCTTTATGCGGTGGGGAGCGTCGCGGCCTGGCGCCTGGCACGAGACGGGATCGCTCAGAATGGCGTGCCTCTCAACTTTCGCGGGCTCACCGCTGCCATGGTCGTGGCTACTGCGAGCATGGTGATTTTCTTTGCCATGGGCTCACGCGCGGAAATACTGGGCGTGTTCGCCGTGATCGCGGTGAGTGGCACCATATACGTGGTGCAGACAAGGCTCGCGCTCGCCCCCGCCAAACTCTGACGATGACCGGGTACCTTTCGCAACAACAACGAAGGCGGAAGTTCCTTGACACTGTTGGGCTTGAGGCATCCAGTTGTGCTATGTCCGTAGCCTGCTCAACTCTTCTTCGTGAAAGAGTCCGTCATGATCGCCTCGCCAAGACGCCTACTCATCGTTCTTTTCCTGTGTACCCTTTGCCTCACAACAACTAAAACCGCGAGTGCAGGCATTGCAGGTGCGAGCAACGGAAAAACTGCCGGCGTGCTCATTGCGCTGGTGGGGGCGGGAGTACTGATCGGAGTCGGCGTTTATTTTGCGGTTCGCCACGGCCACTCACTCAGGGGTTGCGCATGGTCCGGTCCTGGCGGCATGCAGTTGTTGAATGAGGGCGACAAGCAGACGTATTCGCTCGCCGGAGACGTGGATGGAATCAAGGCAGGCAACCGCGTACGTGTCTCGGGTAACAAAAAGAAGTCCACCGGCAACAGCCGGCAGTTTGTTGCGACCAAACTGTCGAAGGACTACGGGCCATGCAAAGCCCTGCCGTCAACCTCCTAAAAGCGATCTTCGCCTCCGAACACGGCTCCTGGAACCAGGCGGTGGCTGACGAAGAGGCTGGGGGTCCCGCAGGAGACTCTTGCGCTCGCGCTCTCACGCACCTCCGCGCCAGGGAGCTGATTCAAGAAAACGGGACAGTGGCACTGACGCACTGACCCAAGTCCGGCTACTCCGGACCGATCTGGCCATAGGATCCTTCTTTTCAAACATCAGGAGGTTATCTCATCGGGCCCTCTGCCGATAACGAACGCAAGAAGTTAGGGCCCCGCGTTTTTTCTCCTCGCAGATTCCAAATCGGCTTCAGGGAAGATGCATGAACTATTCAGGAATTCATCACTCTTTTTTGGCCGCAGCATCGGCACAAACTACGGCGGCGACGCCGGTTTGAGCAGCAATATGCAGAACTTCGGGGTCAATCTCACCGCCGGCACCAACTATACCGTCGTGGTCAACGATGTAGCGGGCAATCCTCCACCTTTGCCGGCGCCCGCGAATACCTATACGAACCCCAACTGCGCCTTCGACCGCAATGACTATCCGTTGCCGGTGGCCCTGGCGCACGACGTTACTGTCACCGCAACTGTGCCAGAGAACACCGCAAGTGCGAATGTCAACAACGGTTCGAACGATCCCGGTGGCGGCCCCATCGCCCTCGCCCAGTTCCCTGCTGGTCCCTATCCGGTTGGCATAACCCCCGTCATTCTGACCGTCACCAACAAGGAGGGCGCCTTCGCCCAGGCCGCGGCAACCATCACCGTGAACGCGTCCACAAACACGATCACAACAACTGCCAACGCAAGGGTTACGTATAGCCCCAGCGCACAGGTTGTAACGCTCACCGCGACGGTTATTGGCGGTCAGGGAAGCCTCAATACCGGCTCGGTGACGTTTACTGTACTGGCTGGTCAAACGGTCGTCGGCACTGCGATCACCGGCACAGTTGCCGACGGCGCCGCCACCGTCCACTACATGCTGCCGGCCGGTACCGCGGCCGGCAACTACAGGGTTCAAGCCATTTACAGCGATGTGGGCGGAACCCTCGCTCCAAGTAGCGACAACACCCATATCCTCATCGTGATCAAGGCGGCGACCGCCACGCAGCTCAGCGTAAGCAGAGCCACCATCAACCCCGGCCAACACGTCACGGTCACAGCGCTCATTGTGGACCCCGCGAACGCGGCGCCGAGTGGCTCGGTCGTCTTCTCCGATGGCGCGACCCTGTTGAGCACGGTGACCGTGAACGCTGGGGTAGCAAGCTTTTCCACCTCTTCGCTTGCACCCGGCGTCACTCACTCGCTGACGGCGGTTTACAGCGGCGATGCGAACTTCCTCACCAGCTCGTCCGCAGTGGCCACCGTGGCCGTGGCGCCCTTCTCCTTCACGGTTACCAGCCTCTCGGGCAACGCGGCCGTTGTGCCGGGTGGAGCGGCGGCCTACCCCATGATGCTGACGCCCGGCTCCGGCTCGACCTTTCCCAATCCGGTGGCGTTGAGTGCGACCGGTTTGCCGCCCGGTTCGACCGTCACCTTCCACCCAGCGACCATTCCGGCGGGTAGTGGAACAACCGCGTTCACCATGATGATCCAGACCCGCAATCCCCAGGCAGCGAACAGCTGCAGATTCTCGGGTGCGTCCCTGGCGCCGATGGCTCTGGCGTTCCTGCTGCTACCGATGGCAGGTATTAAGCCGATGCAGAAGCGGCTGCGGAAGACCCCGGGGTTATCGGTGATGCTGGCCGCAGCAGCATTGTCGTTGGGCGCAATGGTTTGCCTGAGCGATTGCGGCAGCAACGACTTCTTCGATCAGGCTCCGCGAAGCTATTGCGTGGTGGTAACAGCAACAGATACGGTTACCAACGCCCACAGCTCGGCCGACGTGACGCTCACCGTGCAGTAGAAAGCGGCTAAGCCCAGCTAAACCCACTCTTAGCCAATGGCAACGTCCGAATCCGCTTCCCCGTGGCCGCAAACACCGCGTTCCCCACCGCCGGCAAAATCGGAGGCAGCGTCGGTTCCCCCAACCCGGTCGGCGAAAAATCTGTCTTCCGCCAATAGACTTCGATCGGCGGAATCTGCTTCATCCGCATCAGGGGATGCTGATGGAAATTATTCTGCTGCACCTTCCCATCGACCAGCGTGATCTCCTGCTGCATGTGGCTCATGCCCTCGACCACTCCGCCAAAGCCCATGCTCTCCGCCGCCATCGGATTGATGATCTGGCTGCCCACGTCCCCTGCCGCCCACACATGGTTCACCTTGATCTTGTTGTCTTTGTCCACGCTCACGTCCGCCACTTCGGCAAAATAGCCCAGGTGGCAGAAGTAGCCGGCGATCCCCATGGCCCGCCCCGGCTCCTTCTTGCGGTTTGCCCAGCCGGATTTCTCCGCCACCAGCTCGAGCACGCCCCGCATGCGCTCCGGATTCAGGTCCTGCGGTCCCTTGGGCTTGCCCGCTTCACCCGGCACCTCCACCGGCGCGTATTTCAGAATGTCCAATTGAAACTCCAGCGGATCGCGCCCCGCCGCCGCGGCCAGCTCATCCAGGAACGACTGCGCTACAAACGCATACGCGTTGTCCCCAGGCGCACGCAGGTATCCGGTGCGCAGCATCAGCGGCATCGCCGAAGTGTAGAGCGCATAGTTCGGCGCAAGGCCAGAAGGAAATTCACCGGCGGAAATCCGCGCCCCCGGCGCCAACTGCTTGCCGTCGCCGTAGGTGACGAGGTGATGGCGCCACGCCACCAGCTTGCCCTGCGCATCCAGTCCGGCCTTCAACCGGACGAATCCACCCGCGCGATACGCATCGTGGGTCATGTCGTCTTCGCGTGCCCATAGCAGCTTGACCGGCACATTCACCTGCTTGGCCAGGTACGCTGCCTCCACCATGTAGTCGTTCATGAGCCGGCGCCCAAAACCTCCACCTACACGGCACAAGTGCACCGTCACATCGCTCGCCGGAACGCCCAGTTCCTTCACTACCAGGGCGAGGCCTCCGCCGGGCGCCTGACTGGTGGTCCATATCTCGAGCTTGTCATCTTTCCACTGCGCGGTGGTGTTCATCGGCTCGAGCGTGGCATGCGCGATAAACGGGAAGGTGTAATTCGCCTCTACTACCTTGGCCGCTCCCTTGAGCGCGCCGTCCACGTCGCCATAGCTGCTCACCGTGTTCCCCGGCGCCGCCTGCAGCAACGCTTCCGCCTGTTTGGCAAACGCGTCGCTCGATTGTGTCGCACCCGGCCCGTAGTCCCAATCGACCTTCAGGCTCTTGCGCGCCTTTTGTGCGTGCCACCAGGTGTCGGCCAGAATCGCCACCCCCGGCTCCATGCCGGGTTCCGGAGGCGTGAACCCCGCCAGTGTAAGGGTGCCGTCGATCACTACCACGTGGCGCACTCCCGGCATTTGCTTGATCTGTTCAATGTTGGCGGTCTTGACCTTGCCGCCAAACACCAGACACTTCTCGATCACCGCGAACAACATGCCCGGCAGCGCGACATCGATGCCATAGAGCGGCTTGCCGGTGACGATGGAATGCGTGTCAATTCCCTTCTGCGATTTGCCAATGATGCAGTAGTCTTTCGGATCTTTCAGCGCAACCTGATCGAGCGCGGGGCATGGCAGCTTGGCCGCCTTCGCCGCCAGTTCTCCATAACCCACTTGCTTGCCGGTGGCCGCGTGCAGCACGTATCCTGATTTGGTAGTGCATTCCGAAACAGGCACGCCCCAGCTCTGCGCAGCCGTCTGCACCAGCATCTGCCGGCCTGCCGCTCCCACGCGGCGCAGCGGCTCCCAGGACTTGGGAGTGGAGGTGCTGCCGCCCGCGGACTGGCTTCCATAGACCGCCTCGTTCAGGTCGGCCTGCTCCACGCGCACGTTCTTCCAATCCACGTCGAGCTCTTCGGCAATCATCATGGGCAGAATGGTCTTGATGCCCTGGCCCATCTCCGGCCCTCTGGCCATGATGGTCGTGGTGCCGTCCGGAGCGATGCGGATAAACGCCTGCGGCTTGAGATCCGCCTGCTTCGGAGGAGCCTGTGCCAGCACCGACGGCTTGATATAGAGGCTGAGTGTGAAACCTCCACTCGCCACAGCGGACATCTTGAGAAAGGATCGGCGGTTCAGGTTCATCGGAATGTCCTCCTTAGCCTTTCTGGACGGCTACGCCGGATTTCGCGGCCAGCTGAATGGCCTGACGGATGCGCGGATAGGTTCCGCAGCGGCATAGATTGCCGCTCATCGCTGCATCGATCTCGGCGTCCGTAGGATGAGGCGTCTTCGAAAGGAGAGCAGTGGCGGACATGATCTGGCCTGCCTGGCAATAGCCGCACTGGGGCACGTCGATGGTCTCCCACGCGACTTGCACCGGGTGCGAGCCATCGGGCGAAAGTCCTTCGATGGTGGTGATCGGCTTGCCCACCACGGTCGACACCTGCGTCAAACACGACCGCACGGCCTGGCCGGCAACCATCACGGTACAGGCGCCGCACAGGCCCATGCCGCAGCCGTATTTGGTTCCGTGCAGGTTGAGGGTGTCGCGCAATACCCACAGCAGTGGAGTGTCGGGCTCGACGTCCACTGTTTTGGCTACGTTGTTGATTGTCAATTCGACCGGCATAGGTTCGCTCCCAAAACCGCGTGCGGATGAAAAGGCGGATCGCGGAGACACGATTCGGAACGGAATGCATGTTCCGCGGTGGATGGTTGCGATTCTACCGCTGCTTTGGAGCCTGCGAAAAGCGCGAGTGTTATCCACAGTAATTCGATTAGTTTGGAGTTGTTAATTCGTAGAAATTCGCAGCCCTTGACCAGCCTTGGTGGCCCACCGGGAAAACCGCAGATCCCTCGGCTTCCCCAGATTTCCTGTCGAGAGTTGCGGCTTCGGTCGACTGCATGTGGTTCTCTTTAGGGAGAACCACATAAGTGGTCGCCAGGAGAGCGGTGAAGCAGGAAATCCGGGTACGCTCGGGATGACAAAGGGGAAGGTCGCGCTTTCAGTGAAGTGTGGTTAGCGGATATGGGAAACAGCAGGTCCCTCCACTTCGCTACGCTTCGGTCGGGATGACACTTCTGTTTGGGAGCGCCAGTCTGGTTTCAAGGATGAAGTGTCACCCTCACGAGGCTAAAACGCCTTGGCAGTCTCAATCAAGACAGGACTGTTCCCGACCTGCATACTCCCGGCCGTCACCGCGGACACATTGCCACTCAAATCACGAACCTCAACATATCCCGCGGGGACCGGATAACTAACAGTGCGGCTGGAATTCCAAATCACAATCCCCTGATACCCGCCGCTCCGAGTCAAACGACAAGTCCAGGTACCCCCTGAATCAAGCGAGCAAGCGGAAGGCATCGAAGCCCCCTCCATCCATTGCTGAACGACGTTATACGCAGTAACATCCGGGCTGGCACCAGTAGCCGCAGTCCAAAGCCCACCCCATGTTCCGCCGTCGTACGCGTACCAAACGAACCGGCTGACCCCAGCCGACCACTGCAGCAGATAGTACTTGGCCATGAAAGCAGCCCGGTTTGTGCTTCCGTAGAGCCCATCATCGGCATCTCCTGCCCAGTCCGCTTCGGTGTCCCATAAAGGCTTACCGCTCTGACCGTGAGCCGTCACGACGTTCCGATACTGCGCCACCACGGAGTTAATCGACTCCGCCTGGTTATTGCAGTAACCGTGAAAGGAGATGATGTCGGCATACTCCCCTCCTCCCTGGGATAGAAAGGAATCGAGCCAGGCCGGGCCGCCGGCCGCCGAAGCAGCGGGAGTAATGATCTGTGCCGCTGGATTGATTGCTTTGATAATGCGATAGGCATGCTGCGCCATCGTCACCATCGTGCGCATGTCGCCGCAGTAGTATTCCGGATCCTGGGGCTCGTTCCATAGCTCCCAATAGGTAATCCGCGAGCCAACATGGGTAGCAATGGCGGTTACATAGGCGTCCCAATTCTGAAGGTTACCCGGAGGCGCGCACTGTCCCGGGCCATAAGGATCGGGGATGGACGGTTGAGAGGATGCCCACTGTGGTGTTCGTCCAAACGTGTAGATAACATCGACGTTCCGCTGCTGATTCCTGGCGAGGAATGCGTCCAGGTATTGGAAATCGTAGACGCCGGGCGCGGAGTTGATATCCGCCCAATCCAGCATGGGAAAAGAATCCCACGTCCTCGTCGTCCCATAACGAAGCGGAGGATCGACGTGCACAGAATCGAGCACCGTCATGCCAAAGAGCGCTCGCGGAATGACGCCCTGATTTTTGTAAGTGAAGCTGGTACCGCAGGAAGTAAGAGCAACCAATAACAACGCGGCACATAGCTGTTTGACCGCGCGCACGACGTTCACACCAAGGCTCCCAGTCACCTGACCAGAACAACAGGAACAGCGGCCAACGGCCCGCCGAGCGAACAAGATCAAGGCCGGCTTTTAGGCTGATGAGCCGACTTGAAATGAATCTAAACAGGCGATCGGGAGACGCACATTCCACCTTGGCGCACTCCGCTGAACCATGCGGGTGATCTCGTCTCTTTTTGAGACATCAAGAGGAAAGCAGCGTGCTGATATGGCTGGGAAGCGGTATTGCGGTTTACTTAAATCTAGCGGGAAGATACCTCGACAGTGGGAGCGATCGGGGCATCAGCTCCCTTTTCATTGGTCAGGCGTCGCCAGAGAATGCGCAACGTGGCCACCGCGGGGACCGAGACCAGGGCGCCGGCTACCCCGGCAATTTCTCCTCCCGCCAACACCGCCAGAATCTGCACCAGGGGAGAGATTTCGAGCGACTTGCCCATGATGCGCGGGGCGTTGACGTAGTCCTGAACCATGCGCCAGATGCCTAGAAAAACCACGACCCAGATCAGGTGCGGGTAACTTGTCAGCACCGCGATCACGAAGACAATGAGGGCAGCAATCGCCGGCCCCACCACGGGAACAAACTCGAAGATGCCCGCCAGGGGACCGAGGATCATCGCGTACCTCACGTGCAGAAGGCTCAACACCGCCGTGTACGCGACCAGAGTCAGCGAAGCGAGAATGAGCTGTGCGCGGATATAGCTGCCGAGCATCACATTGACGTCCCCTACGATCCCGCGGAGCGTCTTCTTTTCCTCTGCATCGTGTCCGAAAGCGACAAGATTCTCCCCGATCGACTGGCCATCCTTGAGGAAGAAGATACCGAGGATGGGAATCAGGATTAGCCACCAGACGTGCTGCGCCGGCTCCGCCAGCTTTTGCCCAACCGCCCTGCCAAAACCGAGGACGTCGTCTTTATGCGCGACGAAGAAGTTCTGGATCTGGGCTTGCCGGGCTTCACTCCATCCGTGACTCTGCCCCACCTGGGACACAAGCTCGCCAGACCCAGCCTTATCCAGGAGCGAGGGGAGGCTGGTCGCAAGCGCAGTTCCTTCCCCAGCGACCTTCGGCCCCACGAGAAATCCAAGGCCGACCAGAAGACCAATCAAAAGGAGGTAGACCGCGCCAATGGCCTTAATCCGGCCGCGCAAAGGCTTCTCCAACCACGAGACGAGAGGATCGACGAAGTAAGCAAAGAGGATGGCAAACAGGAACAGCGTGAGCGTTTCACGCGCACCATAGAGAAAGGCCAACCCCAGAGCAAAGATGAAGGCCGTACAGAGGATTCGGGCGGTTCTCGGATCCCAAACCTTATTGAGCATGACTCATCTTAGCCCCTTCAATCTGTTAAGCTGGCGTTCCTGCGGGAGACATGAGCGATGTCGAAGAACCAGTCCATCCAGGTTGGTCCGCTGAAAAAGGGCGAGGTCGAGGAGGCTGTCCGCATCCTTCGCCTGGCATTTGGAACGTTTCTGGGAGTGCCCAATCCGCTTGAGTTCCTGGGAGACCGCGACCTGGTAACCTCTCGCTGGCGCTCGCCCCATGTCAAGGTACTCGCGGCACGGGAAGGTGGCCGCCTGATTGGATCGAACGTCGTCACGCAGTGGGGATCGTTCGGTTTCTTCGGACCTCTGACCGTGTTGCCGGAGTATTGGGACCGCGGGGTAGCCAAACGGCTGCTTGCGTCCACGATGCCGGTGTTTGAGCGATGGGGTGTGCGCCACACCGGGCTCTTCACCTTCGCGCAAAGTCCCAAACATATGGCGTTGTACCAGAAGTTCGGCTACTGGCCGCGTTATCTCACGGCCATCATGACGCATACTCCGGCTGGAGAAGGCCTTGCCCCCGTGCTGCTCTCGGCCGGTAAGAAAGCCCAACGCGAAGCAGCTATCGAGGCCTGCCGGAAGCTTACCCACAAGATCGACCAAGGGCTCGACCTTACCGGGGAGATCCGAGCTGTGCTTGCCCAGCGGTCTGGCGACGTCGTGTTGACCTACACGCGCACGGTTCTCGATGGGTTCGCTGTGTGCCTGAACGGACCGGGATCCGAAGGCGGCGAGAAGGTCTGCTACATCAAATTCGCCGCAGCCCGCGGGGGCCGAGGAGCAGGTGAACGTTTGGATAGGCTATTGGCCGCCGGCGAGAGCTTCGCCTTCTCGCGAGGAGCTTCGGTGGAGGCAGGCGTCAACCTGGCTCGCGAACATGCCTACCAGCGTATGCGCGCCCGGGGGTATCGAGTGGCTACGCAGGGAGTAGCGATGCAGCGTCCGCACGCCGAAGGTTTCAACCGGGCAGATGCGTATGTGCTCGACGATTGGCGCTGAGATCTAAACGATTTTTCCTGATGAACATTAGAAACTGTATCAGTGGCTAATCATGGCGGGCTCTTCAGGACCTGTCGAGTCCCGAAGGGGCGTCTGAAATCCTGGGCGTCTCAGTCAGCCGTCCCTTACGGGACTTCTCATCTGTTTTGATTTAGGACCCAGGACTATCGTCCTGGGCTACTTTCAGCCGTCCCTTCGGGACTGTCGTCTGCGATTCGATGTCGCGAAAGCGATCGTTGGGCTTCGCCCATCATTTTCGTCCCACGTACGCTGGTGCGAACGTGGGGCACCCGTCGATTCCCTCCAACACCGATATCACATGGACGCCGCCAAGGGTTTTCGCCGTTTCTTTGGTCACCGGCCCTCCACTGGACTGGGCTTCTGGTCCGGTGCTATCGTTCCTTCGGCGTAAGACGTCGGCAGCGTCCCACCCCAAAACAACTTCCTGCCGGCCGCGCCGGAGGTATTTGATGGCAACCATCCCCGTTGATTCACGCATTACTTCTAAAACCGCGGAATTCTTCTCGCGACAACACCGCATGCTGATCGATGGACGCTTTGTCCTGGCGGCGTCCGGCAAAACCTTCCCGGTCTACAATCCCGCCACCGGCGATGTGATCGCCCGTGTGCCCGAAGCGGAGAGAGAAGATGTCGACCGCGCTGTGACCGCCGCGCGCAGGGCCTTTGATGAGGGCCCCTGGAGCCGTAAGCTTTCCACCTCGCAACGCGGACAGCTGATCTGGAAACTGGCTGACCTGCTCGAGGCCAACCTGGAAGAGTTCGCAGAGATCGAATCGCTGGACAACGGCAAGCCGTTTTCGGTCGCCAAGGTGGCCGATGTTCCTCTCGCCGTGGACATGTTCCGTTACATGGCCGGCTGGGCAACCAAGATATCCGGCTCCACGCTTAACTTCTCCGCTCCTGGCGCCTTCCACTCCTACACCTTGAGCGAACCCATCGGCGTGGTCGCCCAGATCATTCCCTGGAACTTCCCACTACTGATGGCGGCGTGGAAGCTTGCCCCGGCCCTGGCCGCAGGCTGTTGCGTGGTGCTCAAAGTCGCCGAGCAAACGCCCATGGCCGCCTTGCGGTTGGCCGAACTGTTCGATCAGGCAGGGTTCCCACCAGGTGTGGTCAACATTCTCACCGGCTACGGAGAAGGCGCAGGCGCCCCCCTGGCCGAGCATCCCATGGTCGATAAAGTAGCCTTCACCGGCTCGACCGAAGTCGGCAAGCTGATCGTGAAGGCCTCCGCCGGCAACCTGAAGAGGGTAACTCTCGAACTGGGCGGCAAGAGCCCGGCCATCATCTTCCCCGATGCCGACCTCGAACGCGCCATCCCCGGCACTGCCAGCGCCATCTTCTTCAACCAGGGTCAATGCTGCTGCGCCGGCTCCCGGCTCTTCGTGCACGAAAGCGTGTATGACAAGGTACTGCAAGGGGTCAGCGACATTGCCGGTGGAATTAGCATGGGCTCCGGCCTCGACCCCAAAACCGAGATGGGACCCCTGGTCAGCGAGGAGCAGTTTGACCGGGTGACCGGCTATATCGACTCCGGCGTAAAAGAAGGCGCCAGGGTCGCAGCCGGCGGCAAACGGCATGGGGACCGCGGATATTTCGTTCAGCCGACCGTCCTGACCAATACCAAGCCGGACATGAAGGTGGTTCGGGAGGAGATCTTTGGTCCCGTGGTCTGCGCGGAATCATTCTCCGATGCCGACCTGGATCGGGTGGCACGCGAGGCCAACAACAGCATCTACGGACTGGCTGCCAGTGTCTGGACCCGGGATCTGAGCACCGCGCACAAGATGGCGCGGCGCATCCAGGCCGGTACCGTGTGGATCAATTGCCATAACGTCTTCGACGCTTCCCTTCCCTTTGGCGGATATAAACAATCCGGCTGGGGCCGCGAGATGGGCGAGGAAGTGTTGCATAACTACACCCAGGTAAAGGCCGTGACTGCGGCTTTATAGACCGAAATGGCCTCGGGGCTGGACTATCTCCGGCCCCGGGGACAACGCCGCAGACGAAACCTTCATCTTTCAAACACGATGCCAAAACAAGAACACCCAGACAGTGATTTCCAAAAGGGAGCGGTTGAAGAAGAAACCAGCGTACCCTCCACTGACGGCAACCCCAATTTGCAAGGCCAATTGGGTCACCGTGATCAGGATGAAATGCTCAAGGACTCCGACACAGATTTCCCGGAGCCTGGGCCGAATCCCGAGCACAGCGGCGAGCGCAAATAGGCTGCTCGGGGCGTGCTTTCTCGGCGCCCTGCTGGGCGCTGCGCCTCCCTCCAACAACTATCCGTTCCGGCTGTCTCCGGGCCCCCGCCTGGTCGGCACGCGCGCTGATCGCTCCGGTGGCGGCTCCGCTACAGCCAAGCTCGCCGGCGATGAACTCACGCTGAAGGGGTCGTTTCGCGGATTGCTCGCCGTTCCCACCGGAGCGCATCTGTTGATGGGTTCTCTGCCCGGAGTGCGCGGCCCCGTCATCGCCGACCTCACCGTATCTCCTGAAACCAGCGGTACGCTGAGTGGCACCGTGCGGCTCGACAGCGCGCAGCTCGCTGCCTTTCACAAAGGCGGGCTCTACGTGGAAATTGATAGCGACAAGGCTCCCGAGGGCGACCTTTGGGGCTGGATTCTACCGCGATGATCCTCCGCGCTCGGCTCATAGGAGTGGCGAGTGCCCTCGCCCTGTTGGCTTCGAGCGCGTTGGCTCAGCAGGATACCGGGCCGTTCACCGCAGCCCAGGCCACAAAAGGCCACGCCGATTACTCTTCTGCCTGCGCCGCTTGTCACCAGGAAAATTTAGCCGGCGGCGGCGAAGCGCCCTCGCTCGCGGGCGGCAATTTTCTCAAGTCCTGGGGCGACCAATCGACGCGGACACTCTATAACTATCTCCACTCAGCCATGCCTCTGGGGAAAGGCGGTAGCCTGAGCGACGAGACCTATCAGAACATCGTGGCTTTCCTGCTTCAGGCTAATGGCGCGACTGCTGGCGGCGCACCATTCACCGCGACCACGGACGTGAAGATCAGCAATGTTGCCAACGGCCAGGTGCCCGGAGGGCTCACCCAGCGGGCGGAGACGCTGCCACCCCTGCGCACCGGGCTTACGATCGCGGGCCTCGTACCCCACTACACGCCCGTCAGCGACGACATGCTGCATCATCCGCCCGCCGCCGACTGGCTTATGTTCCGCCGCAATTATCAGGGCTGGAGCTTCAGCCCGCTCGAGCAGATCAACGCGGCCAACGTCAAGAATCTGCAGTTGAAATGGGCCTGGGCGATGAATGAGGGTGGCGCCAATGAAGTGACGCCCATCGTCCACGACGGCATCATGTTTCTTTCCAACACCGACAACATCGTGCAGGCGCTGGATGCCCGAACCGGCAAGCTCATCTGGGAAAACCGCATTGGCCCACGGTCTCCCTTTCTCTACGGCGGCAATCGCAGCCTGGCGCTTTACCAGGACAAGGTATTCGTAGCTACCACGGATGCACATCTGGTTGCGCTCGATGCGCGCAGCGGCACCCTCGCGTGGAAGGTGGCGATCGGGGGCAAGGGCCGCAACCAGACCGGCGGCGCGATGGTCATCCACGGCAAGGTGCTGGTGGGCCTCACTGGTTGCAGCTCTTACGGCACCGAGAAATGCGCCATCAGTGCCTACGACGCGAAGACCGGCGCGCAGGATTGGCGTTTCTCTACCATCGCGCTCACGGGAACGCCGGGGGGAGATACCTGGAACGGCCTGGACGACCTCTATCGTGCAGGCGGTGAGACCTGGATTGCAGGCACCTACGATCCTGATCTCAATCTCACTTATTGGGGTGTGGCCCAGGCGAAGCCGTGGATGCGCGCGAGCCGCGGCACCGGGAACGGAGCCGCGCTCTACAGCAGCAGCACGGTGGCACTCGATCCCGACACCGGCGAGCTGCGCTGGTATCACAGCCACTCGCCCGGCGAGTCACTCGATCTCGACGAGGTGTTCGAGCGCGTTCTCATCGATCACGGCGCGCAGAAGACGGTCATGACTATTGGCAAGGCCGGCATCCTTTGGAAACTGGACCGGAGCAACGGCAAGTTTCTCGCTTACAAGGAAACCGTACTGCAGAACGTGTTCTCGAGCATCGATCCCAAGACAGGCGTGCCGACCTATCGCGACGACATCGCCAACGCCAGGACGAATGAGTGGATTCAGTCCTGCCCCAGCGAGGAGGGCGGGCACAATTGGCAGGCGATGAGTTATTACGCGCCCAGCGATCTGCTGATCATCCCGCTCTCCCAGAGCTGCAATGAACTGAACGGACATGATGTCGAGCGTAAGGTTGGCTCGGGTGGAGTCGCTGCCGCTGTGCGGGTCTATGAGATGCCGGGCACCAACGGCAACATGGGCAAGCTCGCCGCCTATGACAGCAAAAGCATGAAAGAAGTTTGGTCCTTCCAGCAACGAGCGCCGTTTCTCACCGCAGTGCTTTCGACCGCGGGCGGAATTGCCTTTGTCGGCGATTACGACCGCAGTTTTAAAGCGGTGGATGTTAAAAGTGGCAAGACGTTGTGGGAGACTCGGCTGGGCACGACCGTGCAGGGTTATCCCGTCTCCTTCAGCGTCGATGGCAAGCAGTACATCGCAGTGACCACGGGCCTGGGCGGCGGCAGCCCGGAAAACATGCCCAACGTGATCCTCACCGAGGTGCATCGCCCGGACAATGGCCAGGCGCTCTACGTGTTTGCCTTGCCGGATGAGAAATAAGGAGGATGGACATGAAGAGAAGAGATTTTCTTGCTTCGAGTCTCTACGTGGGCGCGAATTTAGCGTTGGCGCAAACGCAGGCGCAGCATCTGGACGCGGCGCCTCCACCGCCGAAACGGGAGTTGCCGCATCGCAAGGTGACCACCAAGCCCCTGTTCAAAGCTCCGCCGGGCTATCCCAACGCGGTAGCGATCGCGCCGGAGGGACTATGGGTTGCCGAGCAGAAGGCGCAGAATTACGGCAAGGACGCCAAGCGCTCGCCGGAAGCATGCTGGCTGCTCGACTGGAATGGCAAGCTGCTTAAGACGGTGCTCACCGAGTCCTGCAACACCAGTGGCATGGCGTATGGCGACGGCTGCGTGTGGATGGGCGCTAACGGCGGCCCGGAAGGCATCTACCAGACCGACATGAACTCGAAGACCGTCTCCCATCGGCAGATCCCGCTGGGGCCGCCCGACAACGGTGGCGGGTGCCACGGGCTGATGTGGCATGAGGGCAAATTGTGGATCGTGGCCAACCGGCTGCGCGCTATCCTGCGGGTCGATCCCAAGACGTGGGAGCCGGAATTCATCATTCCCATTACCACCGCTCGCTGGCATGGCGTTGCGTGGGACAACGGTGCAGTTTGGATGGTGACGGGGAGTTCCGATGTGGATCGGTATCTTGAGCAGGATGGCAAGCTGGTCCACACCACGACACCGGGGTTGGTCAAGTACGATGCGGTGACTGGGCAAGCACTCGAGACAGCGGAGTTTGTTGAGGGTTCGGCGGATCCACATGGACTCGCCATGCATAACGGCAAGTTGATCAGTTGCGATGCCGGAGTGGGGCCGCCGGGGTTCGATCTCACGCACAGCCCTAACAGCGGTTATGTTTTCGAGATCAACTTCATTTGAGTTGATTTGTGTCAGGGCACGAGTTGCGCCACATCCCCAGAATTTGGGAAATCCGAGGGGTGCACCGCAGATCCGTCCGCTCCGCTACGCTCCGGTCGGGATGACAAGTTTGTTTGGGAACGCAGAGTCTTGTTTCCAAGAAGAAGTGTCATCCCGACCGGAGCGTTAGCGTAGTTAGGAATGCACCATCGAGTAGTCCAGCTTGCTTATCATTTACCCAGGACTATCGTCCTGGGCTACATTCAGACGTCCCTACGGGACTTGGTTGGATGGCACACTCACACATACGCTGAAGACCCTGCAATACCGACACGACTGAAGTCTAGTTAGCCGATCTTGGTGAGTTGGCCCTGGTTCAGCTCTTTCCAGTTGCGTCCGTTGTCTTCGCTGAATTCGGTACGAAAGTGCATTACTTTGTCGGAAAGGAACTCGTCGTTGGTCAGGAACATGATGGTCTTGTCCTGATTCTGTACTTCGGTACCAAAGCTCCAGATGTTTCCCTTCACCTGCATCGGCACTTCGCGCGGCGAAGCGTCTTTGTCCACGCCGAAGAATTTGTAGGTCTTGTTGGCTTCGTCGTAGGTGTAGACAGACAGGCTGTTGCTGACGCCAGACGGATTGTTCATCAGGTGGTCACACAGGATAAAGCCGTGATGAGGCGACCAAGCGCATGTCATCTCAGAGGTTACCGAGGCGGCTTCGCTGTATGGCGTAGTCATCACCTGGGTCTTGGACTCCCAGGTTCCGACCCAAACATCCATCTTGGTGAGCTCAGGAGCAACCGTGGGGACGGTCAAATGATCGCTGGCCAGCGCTAATGTGCCTGCGGTAACGACCGCCAAATAAATCCCACGTAGGAAATTCTTACGCATCCTATCCCCTTGCTCTGTTTGGATAAACGAGCTGATGATACAACTTTTAGGGGACGGTTGAACAATATTTGCTGCATTAATTGGTACCCAAATTGCCCAAAAGTCCAGCCCTCAGGTAACTTAGTGTCAAAATTACCTGGGGGCGGAGCGGTTCTAAGGGCTACTGGAGCTTCTCCATGATCTGGGCGAGCACCTGGCGCGAGGGCCGAACCCGCGACTCGGGGAGGCTGGCGAGCGGCTCATCTACCAGGTTGAGCATGTCGGTGAAGCTGGGCTTGGTGGTATCCACGTAAAACACCCCGGTCAGGACCTCGCCCTGCTCGTGGGCCCGCATCAGGGCGGTCACCGCGCCAATACGGTCGGTCGGATTGTAGTCCTCGTGGAGCTTGCGCAGGCGCATGTGGGAGCCATCGTGCATTTCCACGTCCAGGGTGGTCCCGGGGTCATAATCGACGGAGATTTCTTCGAAAGACGGGACAAAACCGACCTCGTTGACCGCCTCTTCGTGCTCCTGGATGTATTTGTAGCTCTTGGTCGAGCCCTCATGATCGTTGAAGGTGACGCAGGGTGAGATGACGTCAAGCATGACCGTGCCGCGGTGGGCGATGGCCGCCTTGAGCATGGCCAGCAGCTGCTTCTTATCCCCGGAAAACGACCGGCCGACAAACGTAGCGCCCAACTCGACCGCCATCACACAGGTGTCAATGGGCGGCAGGTCGTTGATGACCCCGGTCTTGAGCTTGGAGCCCAGATCGGCCGTGGCCGAAAACTGCCCCTTGGTCAACCCGTAAACACCGTTGTCCTCGATGATGTAGATCAGAGGCAGATTGCGCCGCATGACGTGGGCAAATTGCCCAAAGCCGATGGAAGCGGTGTCTCCGTCGCCGCTGACGCCCAGGCCCATCATGGTGTGGTTAGCCATGAGCGCGCCGGTGGCTACTGACGGCATGCGACCGTGGACGCTGTTGAAACTATGCGCCCGGTTCATGAAGTAGGCGGGGGTTTTCGAGGAGCAGCCGATGCCTGAGAGCTTCATCACCCGCTCGGGCGCGACGCCCATCTCGTACATGGCGTCGACGATTCGCTCAGAAATGGCGTTGTGTCCGCAACCGGCGCAGAGCGTGGTCTTGCCCCCGCGGTAATCCAAAACCTGCAGTCCCAGGCGGTTTTTCTTAGGGCCGGGGGCAACGGGTGGGTTGAGAGTCGTCGCCATTAGATTTCCTCCTGAAGGACCAGCTTGTCGGTCACTGTGCGCGCGTCGAGAGGCAGGCCGTCGAAATGGCGAATGCTTCTTAACTTGATGGTTTCCTCGGCCGGAAGGTCGAGCTTGAGCAAGCTGAGCATTTGCCCATCGCGGTTTTGCTCAATCACGTAGACCCGGTCGTGGTCAGCCTATAAAAGTATGGACTGCGGAGGAAAAGGGAAAGGCCCGTATGCGCATGTAGTCGGTTTCGAGCCCATACTCTTTCTTTAGCTGATCGCGGCTCTCGCGCACGGCGAAATCAGAGCTGCCGTAGGCAATCAAGCCAATCTTCGACTTGCCCGTCTGCACCATTTCCGGCGCCGGCACCAAGGTGCGCGCAGTTTCGAATTTCCTGCCCAGGCGCTCCATCAGGTTCTGATAATCGTCTGGCCGCTCGGTATAAAGCGCCTTCTCGTTGTGGCCGCTACCGCGGGTAAAGTACGCCGCCTTGGGATGGTTGGTTCCGGGCAGGGTGCGGTACGGGATGCCGTCTCCATCCACGTCTTTGTAGCGCTCGAATCCCCCTAACCGCTCCAGATCTTCAGCGGAAAGAACCTTGCCCCGCTTGATCGGCTTTTCCGGATAGGCGAATGGATCCGACATCCAGTTGTTCATTCCGATATCAAGGTCGGAGAGTACGAAGACGGGAGTTTGCAATTGCTCGGTAAGCTCGAAGGCTTCCATCGCGAACTGGTAGCACTCGGTGACTGAGGCGGGCAGCAACATCACGTGCTTGGTGTCGCCATGAGAAAGATAGGCGATCGACAGCAGGTCACCCTGCATCGTGCGGGTCGGCATACCGGTGGATGGGCCGACACGTTGAATATCAAAGATGACGCCGGGCAGCTCAGCAAAATAGCCCAGACCGGCAAACTCCGCCATGAGTGAAATACCGGGACCGGAAGTGGAGGTCATGGAACGTGCGCCAGCCCAACCAGCGCCCAACACCATTCCGATGGCGGCGAGCTCATCTTCCGCCTGAACAATGGCGAAGTTCGCTTTGCCGTCTTCTTCAATGCGGTACTTCTTCATGTAGTCGATGAGACTTTCCACTACCGACGAAGAAGGTGTAATGGGATACCAGGTAACTACGGTGACCCCGGCAAACATCGCGCCCAGGGCAGCTGCCGCGTTTCCATCGATGATGATCTTGCCTTCGGTCGCGTGCATGGCCTCGAGCAGGAGCGGATCCTGCTTGGTCAGCGAGCTCGCAGCGAAGTCGTAGCCGGCTTTTACCGCGGTCCAGTTAAGATCAGCGGCCTTTTGCTTTTTAGCAAACTGGCGGCGCACGGCGTTCTCGACCGCAGTGAGATCCATGGCGAGCAATTGTGCCACTACGCCAACGTAGATCATGTTGCGCACCAGTTTGCGCAGCTTGGCTTCAGGACAGACTGCAGCCGTTAGCTTGTCGAAAGGAACTGGATAGCAGATGACATCGTCGCGATACTGCTTGAGGTTTAAGGCCTCGTCGTAGATGGCCGCGGCGCCAGTCGGCAGCGAGAGGATATCTTCGCGCGCGGTTTCGGAATTCATGGCCACCAGCAGTTCGATTTCTCGCCTGCGTGCGACGTACCCTTGTTTACTGGCGCGAATGGTATACCAGGTCGGCAACCCCGCGATGTTGGAAGGGAATAGGTTTTTTCCGCTTACCGGAATACCCATTCCGAAGATGCTCTTGAGCAGAACCAGGTTGGCGGATTGCGAGCCCGAACCGTTTACGGTGGCTACCTGGATGCTAAAGTCGTTGATGACCCGCTTGGATGTTGGCGTCTGCAGTGCCGCTGAGCTACCCGCTCCGGGTGCTCCGACGGCAACGTCTCCTGTCGCCATTTGGCCGGATTCCTTCCCCGATGAATTGAGCGGCACCATCGCCGGCCAGACCTTTTGCCTCTGTCTGGATCAAGAAGGACCCTGATCTCCGCTCCCAACATTATAGTTCAGTGATTTGCCCGGTTTTAACCTGCGGCGTCTAATGGCACTAATTAGCCACTGGATGGAGAAATCCCGCGCTCAGACGCATTTGACGGGCCGGAATACAATAAAAGATATGCTGCTCGAAGGCGTTTTCGCTGCGGTCACGACGTGTTTCTATCCCGACGGACGGCCCTACTGGCGCAAGCTGGAGGCGAATGTGGACCGGTACTCGCGCACGCCGATGAGTGGCATGGTGATGCTGGGCTCGACCGGCGAAGCCGTCATGCTGAGCGACGAGGAGTCGCGGGAGGCGCTGCGCGTGGCGCGGGCTGCGACCACGCCGGAGAAGGTTTTGCTGGCAGGGGTTGGCCGCGAGAGCGTGATCGAAACCTTGCGCCTGGCGGATTATGCGGCAGAGCTGCAATATGACGCGATCCTGGTACGTACGCCGCATTACTACCGTAAACAGATGCGGAACCGGGAGATGTTGACTTATTACCAGGCGGTGGCTGACCGTTCTCCGTTGCCGGTTCTTCTTTATAGTGTGCCCACCTGCACGGCTTACGACCTGCCTATTGAGGTGGTCGCGGAGCTGGCCATCGCATCCGAATATTGTGGGCATGAAGGACTCGAGCGGGAATGTGGAGAGGATTGGGGAGTTGGTGAAGGCTACGCGCTCCGCCCGCAAGCGGACGGTGCCGGTCACCACGGTCTTCGCTGCGGTCACGGCGCGGATGGTTTCCGCGGCCCAGCAGGAAGGCAACGGCGCGGCGACGTTTGTGGCTGCTGGGGAACTCGTCTCCGGCGGCACGGCGGTTGCCGTGGCGCCACCGCGACCGCCGCTGAAGACGCGTACCCGGGAAGTGGGATTTCAATTGCTTTGCCGGATCTGCTCAGACACTTTATCCGTCGCTCGATGCGGGGGCCACCGGTGGAGTGCTGGCGCTTGCAACGTTTGCTCCTCAGGCGTGCTGCGAGGTGTACATGGCGTGGGCGGAGAAGGACGCTGCGCTGGCAGCGGAGAAGCAGCAGCGGATTGCCCGGGCGGGGATTGAGATTGCTGGGAAGATGGGGATTCCCGGCGTGAAGTATGCGCTGGATCTGAATGGGTATTATGGCGGACGGCCGAGGATGCCGCTGCTGCCGTTAACTGGAGATGAGCAGCGCGTGGTGGATGAGTTGATGGTGGATATTCGTAACTAGGACGGTTCCACAACATTTCCAGGAAGGGTCCGCTGAACCGCAGATCCCTCGGCTACGCTCGGGATGGCAAAGGAGAGGGTGGCGCTTTCATTCAGATTCGCTACTGCGGATGATGAACAGCAGGTCCCTCCACTCCGCTTTGCTCCGGTCGGGATGACACTTCTTCTTACAACCCACAAAAGAGCAGTTGGGAGACAGATCGCTGGCTTGTTAGTGTGCGGCGACGGGTTCGCGGCGCAGTTCCTGTAGGGCGTTGACGGTGATCTGACGGCGCTGGATGGCGGCTATTCCTTCGGCCGCGGCTCTCGCTGCCGCGATGGTGGTGATGGTGGGGATTCTCTGGGTTACGGCCGCTCGGCGAATCGCCTTTTCGTCGAAGAAGGTGTCCTGGCCGTGCGGGGTGTTCACGATGAGCTGAATGCGCTCTCCCTTGATGAGGTCGACCACGTTCGGACGACCTTCCTTCACCTTGTAGACGCGCTCCACAATCAAGCCGGCGCGCTCCAGGACATCGGCTGTCCCTTGGGTGGCCACCAGGTGAAAACCCAACTCGACATATTGCCGGGCGAGGTCAAGGACGACCGGCTTTGTCGCGATCATTCACACTGAAGAAGACCGTCCCCTTCACCGGCAGCACCTGTCCGGCGGAGAGTTGCGCCTTGGCAAACGCTTCGCCAAAGTTATCGGCCACACCCATCACTTCGCCGGTTGACTTCATCTCCGGCCCGAGCACCGTATCGACACCGGGAAACTTGTTCCAAGGGAAGACCGGGGATTTCACGAAAAAATGGCTGCCGGTGGCGAGATCCGTGCGCTCGGCCACCTGCTCCGGCATCAATTCGCGCAAGGTACGCCCGGTCATCAGCCGCGCAGCCATCTTCGCTAGAGGCACTCCCGTCGCCTTGGAGACGTAGGGGACGGTGCGGGAAGCACGGGGATTCACTTCGATCACAAACACCTTGTCCTGTTCGCCGGAGCGGCGTTGAATGGCAAACTGCAGGTTCACCAGGCCAATGACGTTCAGGGCCAGGGCAAGCTCGCGGGTGTACTTACGAATGGTGTCGAGGGTTGAGGCGGCGAGATCGGCAGCAGGCAGCACGCAGGAAGAGTCGCCGGAGTGGATACCGGCTTCTTCGATATGCTGCATGATGCCGGCAATGACCACGTCTCGGCCGTCGCAGAGCGCGTCCACATCGACTTCGACCGCATCCTCTAGGAAGTGGTCGACGAGCACTGGACGCTCCTGGGAGTACTCCACCGCTTCGCCCATGTAGCGGCGTACGGCGTCGGCATCATACGCGATCACCATCGCCCGGCCACCGAGCACATAGGAGGGCCGCACCAATACCGGATAACCCACGCGTTCGGCACCTTCGAGCGCCTGCTCGATGGTGGTGACCATGGCGCCCGGGGGCTGGGGAATATTCAGATCCTCGAGCAGCTTGCCAAAGCGCTTGCGGTCTTCGGCGAGATCGATGGATTCGGGTGAGGTGCCCAGGATCTTGATGCCCGTCTGCCTTCAGCGGCAGAGCGAGGTTCAATGGAGTCTGCCCACCGAACTGCACGATCATCCCGATGTCGGCGCCGGAGGAGGCCTCGTGCTGGTAGACGGCCAACACATCTTCCAGGGTCAGCGGCTCGAAATACAGCCGGTCGCTGGTGTCGTAATCGGTGGACACGGTCTCGGGATTGCAGTTGACCATGATGGTTTCGTAGTCGTCTTCGCTCAGCGCGAAGGCCGCGTGGCAGCAGCAGTAATCGAACTCGATTCCCTGCCCGATGCGGTTCGGCCCGCTGCCCAGGATGATGACTTTGCGCCTGGGTGTGGGCGGCGCTTCGTCCTCTTTCGTAGGTCGAATAGAGGTAGGGGGTGTCGCTGTCGAACTCAGCCGCGCAGGTATCCACCTTCTTGAACACCGGGGTGACCCCGTGGCGATGGCGCAATTCCATGCACCGCGGTCGCTCCATCCAGCGTATCCATGTCCCATACTTCTGCGATCCTGGCATCGGAGATGCCCATCCGCTTGGCTTTGCGCAGGACATCGGCGGGCATGGTCTCGAGCGAGTAGTCGGCGAGCTTCTGAATTGCGTCCGTGACTTCTTTGATCTGGTAAAGGAACCACGGGTCCATCGAGGTCATCCGGGCCACTTCACGGACGGAGAGGCCGGTGCGAAAGGCATAGCGGATATAGTTCAGGCGCTCGGGTTGCGGGGTCACCAGGCGCTGGGTCAGGCGGCGTGGCTCAATCACTTCGGAACTGATGCGTTTGCCGGAGTCGAGCGAGCGCAGAGCCTTCATCAATGCTTCTTTGAAGGTGCGGCCCAGGGCCATCACTTCGCCAACCGACTTCATCTGCGGTCCCAGGTTCTCATCGGCTCCGGGGAACTTCTCGAACTGCCACTTGGGAATCTTCACCACGACGTAGTCGATGCTCGGCTCAAAGCATGCCGGCGTTTTGCGCGTGATGTCGTTGGGAATCTCATCGAGCGTATAACCGACGGCCAGCTTGGCGGCAATTTTGGCGATGGGAAAGCCGGTGGCCTTCGAAGCCAGGGCCGAGGAGCGCGATACTCGCGGATTCATCTCGATCACCGTCATCCGCCCGGTCGTTCGGGTTTACCGCGAATTGCACGTTGGAGCCACCGGTTTCAACACCGATCTCGCGCATGACGCGGATCGCCGCGTCGCGCATGGACTGGTACTCGCGATCGGTCAAGGTCTGGGCCGGCGCCACGGTGATCGAATCGCCGGTGTGCACGCCCATCGGGTCCATATTCTCAATGGAACAAATGATGATTACGTTGTCGGCGAGATCGCGGATGACTTCGAGCTCGTATTCCTTCCAGCCCAGCACCGACTCTTCGATCAGGCACTCGTGGACCGGGGAAAGATCGAGTCCTCGACCCAGGATATCCATGAGTTCTTCGCGGTTATAGGCGAGGCCGCCGCCGGATCCTCCGAGGGTGAAGGATGGCCGGATGATGACCGGGAAGCCGATCTTGGCCGCGAAGTCGGAGCCGTCACGGATGTTGTTCACCAACGCAGAGCGCGGAACATCGAGGCCGATGCGCGCCATGGCATCCTTGAAGAGCAGGCGATCTTCGGCTTTCTTGATGGCTTCCAGGCGGGCGCCGATCATCTCCACATCGTATTTCTCGAGAATGCCCGAATCGGCGAGATCGACGGCGAGGTTGAGGGCCGTCTGCCCTCCTACCGTGGGTAGCAGGGCAAATTTGCCGGTACGGCGGCCGTGGTCGTCGGTCATCCGTTCGCATTCGCGGCGAATGATCTCCTCTGCGTACTCCGGGGTCAACGGCTCGATGTAGGTACGGTCGGCGAGCTCCGGATCAGTCATGATGGTGGCCGGGTTGGAATTGACCAGCACCACCTCGTAGCCTTCCGCTTTGAGTGCCTTGCAGGCCTGGGTTCCCGAGTAGTCGAATTCCGCTGACTGCCCAATCACGATCGGCCCGGAGCCGATCACGAGAATCTTGGTTATATCGTTCCTGCGTGGCATTTTTATTTTTCCGTTCGAAGGGGCGGCGCTTCAATCCCGCCATGGCTAAAGCCGATCACATTGATTGTTTTACGGACGGGCTGAAGCCCGTCTCCTTCAAACTGCTTCACTTCTTCCACTCTTCCATCATTTTTCGGAAGTCGCCGAAGAGGTAGTTGGAGTCATGGGGTCCGGGGCTCGCCTCCGGATGGTATTGCACACTGAAGAGCGGCAGTGTGCGGTGGCGCAGGCCTTCGAGCGTGTTGTCGTTCAGATCGACATGAGTCAGCTCGACTTCGCTCTGGTTGATCGAGTCCGGATCGACAGCGTAGTTATGGTTGTGGGAAGTGATCTCCACTTTGCCGGTCTGCGTCTGTTGCACCGGATGGTTGCCGCCGTGGTGCCCGAATTTGAGTTTGTAGGTCTTGCCACCCAGAGCCAAGCCGATCAACTGGTGCCCAAGGCAGATACCAAACATGGGCCTTCGCCCAACCAGCTTGCGGATATTTTCCTGGGCATACGTCACCGGCTCGGGATCGCCCGGGCCGTTGGATAGAAAAATGCCGTCAGGATTGAGAGCGAGCACGTCCTCCGCCGATGTTTCCGCAGGCACCACGGTGACGCGGCAGGCTTCACGCGCCAACATGCGCAGGATGTTGTGCTTGATGCCAAAATCGTAAGCCACTACATGCAAGTCGGGCGGAGGCAACTTGAGAGAGTCGTCCCCCTGCTGCAGAGGATCACCATCGAAGTTCCGCCGATCGTGGCAGTCCCATTCGTACAAAGACTTGGTGCTCACGACCTTGGCCAGGTCGGTGCCATCCATCTTGCGGATGCCGCGCGCCTTGAGGACAAGTTTCTCAGGATCCGATTCCAGCGATGAAATGACGCCGCGCAGGGAGCCATGGGTGCGTAAGTGGCGAACCACTGCGCGGGTATCGATTTCGGCGATCACAGGAACGTTGAAGCGTTCGAGATATTCCTCCGTCACCTGCTGAGAGCGCCAGTTGGAGCTGATAGGCGAAAATTCGCGCGTCACCAAACCTTCGATGTACGGACGGCTGGCCTCGTTGTCGGCGGCGTTGGTTCCGTAATTTCCGATTTGCGGATTGGTCAGGACAACAATTTGTCCAGCATAGGAAGGATCAGTAAAGATTTCCTGGTAGCCCGTCAGGGCGGTATTGAAAACTACTTCGCCAAAACATTCGCGTTTGGCGCCATAGCTCTCACCGCGGAAGATGCGCCCGTCTTCGAGGGCGAGGAATGCCTGCATGGCTTCTCCGTCGAGTGGATTCAGTCAAGTTTAACAGGTATCAACGGGGCGTCAGTGGATAATGCCCATGTCTTCGGCCGGCCAATAAACAAAGGAGGCCTTGCCGTAGATCAGATTCTGGGGCACCGGTCCGAAATCGCGGCTGTCACTGGAAATGGAGCGATGATCGCCCATCACAAAATATTCGCCTGGAGGAATGACCATCACGTCCTGCGAGCGGCTGTCGTGATATCTCCTCGGCACGTAAGGCTCGGGCAGCAGCCTGCCGTTGATGTAGGTGCGGCCATCATCGATGCGCAGCTCGTCACCTGGCTCCGCGATGACGCGCTTAATGTAACTCTTCTGGGGATCGCGCGGGTAGTGAAAAACCACCACGTCGCCACGATGAATGCTGGCGAAGTGATACACGAATTTATTGATGAACAGCCGATCCTGGTCACCCAAGCGAGGCAACATGCTGGTGCCCTCTACCCTGACCGGCTGATAAAGAAAAGTGATGATGAAAAAAGAGACCGCCAGAGAAAACAGCATGTCGCGGCCCCACAGCCAGAAACTTCGCCCGTGCTGTTCTTCCGGACTCATCAGTTGCAGCCCGGGCTTCCAAACGGGCAGAGAATTCGCTGTTTTCGCATTGGTTGTTTCTGGCTCGCAGGAACCATCTGCGCCGCCTGCGTGCCGGGTCCGTCGATTCCGGCGAGTTGCGATTCCTGCAGAATGAGTGGCCGTTGCAAAACCATCTCGACCGACGTTCCCGAGGGAATCACAATCTCGTTGCCGCGTGTGAACAAGGTGTAAATGGTGCCTGCGGCTGCACCGGCCAGGGAACCGTAACCGATTCCCTTGCCGTAATTTCCATTTACGCCGCCCCCGATGGCTCCGGCCTCCGCGCCGATTGCTGCTCCTTTGAGCACGTTGCCTACATCGCGGCCCTTGTTCCCCGCCTGCTCTACCGTACCTTCATTTCCCTTCACCTTAGGCCCGTCGGACCCGGGCAAACTATTGAGCACCCCAGGAACTTCCACCACCTGGCCGTTGGGAAAGATCATGGTGGTGAAGTGCAGGTCGAGTTGTGCCCGGCCCTTGACCCGGCCAGGGCGCTGTACCCGGTCGACAACTCCTTGCACGTAGACCCCGACCGGAATCATGACTCGCGCATTCTCAACCACGGGAAAAGAGGAGACCAGGTAGACACCATCTCCATGCTGCGCGGTTTTGGTGTTGATCGCGCTCTTGAGCGACAGCAGTACCTTGGTTCCTGCGGGCACGGTGTAGGTTTGGGGCTGCTGGGCAGCGAGCGCCTGAGCTGCGGGCGTTTGGGCTGCGGTTGGGCGGTGGTGGAGTTGCTGTCTGCGCGAATGCCTGGGTGGCCGCCAGTCCGGCTAACAGCCCCATCGTGACGAACTGCCCCCGAACACGCATGCCACCAACCTCAGTTCACAAGTATAGACGGGTGCGCTGATCTATCGGCGAGCACAAAGTCCGACTTTATCCCGAAATGATCCACCCCGGAGTCTGGGTCGGGTAACATCTGTTTTGGTAACCATGCCTCACCCGCCTCTGATTATTCCCGCGTCTACTTCTTCGCAACGCGAGCAGTTTCAAGCGGCCTACTCCGTACTGGAGCGGGCAATTTCGGAGCAGGCTTTTCCCGGCGCGTCCTTCGGCGTGCTTGCGGGAGGCCGGGTGCTTGCGCTTGATGGCTTGGGCGCTTTTACCTACGATGAGCCGGCGGAGACGGTTACCGCCTCCACAGTCTATGACTTGGCCAGCCTGACCAAGGTAATCGCGACCACTGCCATGGCTATGCTGCTGCACCAGAGCGGCAGCCTACGACTTGACCAGCCTCTGGCAAGTATTCTTCCCGCCTTCGCCCAGGGAGAAGCCCCGGGAAGTGTGCGGCACCAGGTGACGCTGCGCTTGCTGCTCGCTCACGCTTCGGGCCTGCCCGGTTACGTCCGCCTATTCGAAGGGCTGGAGGGGCGCGAGCAACTGCTCGATGCCTGCCTCCGCCTTCCCCTGGAATACACTCCGGGAAGCCGCGCCGAGTATTCCGATCCGGGATTCATCCTTTTAGGGGAAGCGCTCGGGGTCCTTGCCGGTAAGGAATTGGCAACCTTTTGCTCGCGCGAAGTATTCACACCTCTTTCCATGACCAGCAGCTGCTTTCGACCGCCCGCGGACTGGCGAATGTCCATCCCACCCACCGAAGAGGATTTGACCTTCCGCCATCGCATCATCCAGGGCGAAGTACAGGATGAAAATTGCTTTGTATTGGGTGGAATTGGGGGCCATGCCGGCCTCTTCTCCAACGCGCTCGATCCACTGCTTTACGCGCAATGCCTCCTGGAGGGGCAGCGACTTTTCACCTCGGAAACAGTCCAATTGTTCACGACTCGTACTGGTCTACCGCCGGGGAGTTCGCGGGCTCTGGGGTGGGATACGCCCTCCCAGCCTTCCTCGTCTGGGAGATTCTTCAGCGGCCACTCGGCCGGCCATCTTGGCTATGCGGGGACTTCCCTGTGGATCGACTTCGAACGTCGCCTGGCTGTTGTGCTGCTGACCAATCGCACCTGGCCGCACCGGCAGAACCAGGCGATTCGTATCGTCCGTCCTGCCTTTCACGATGCGGTGATGGAATCACTGGACCGGGGGAAATTGCCATAACCCAAAAGTGTTTGCGGGGATGGCACGCGACGCCCTAATTTCAGAGCAAAGTTTCGTGACTTAGAGATAAAATCAATTAGTTGAGTGGGAGCAGAGTGAACCAAAATGGCCACAACAAGTACTATTCATACCGAGACAGGCACCGGCCCGGACGGAAGTAACGATCAGCCGCAAGACCTGCACGAATTGACTACAGAAAGCTCCAACGAAGCCTCGATGGGCTTCGACACCAAATCCGCTCTTGAAATCGCCCGCATTATCAACCACGAAGACTCAAAGATTGCAGCAGCGGTGAAGAAGTCGCTGCCCGAGATCGCTTTGGTCATCGACATGGTAGCGCGCAGCCTGCGTGATGGAGGGCGCCTGATCTACGTTGGCGCCGGATCCAGCGGCCGCATCGCCGGACTGGACTCCTCGGAATGCCCGCCGACCTTTTCCACCCCTCCGCAAAGCGTTCAGTACATCATGGCGGGAGGCCCGAAGGCTTTAGCATCCGCGGTTGAGGTAAATGAGGATTCCACGGAACTGGGCCAGCGTGATATCGCCCGCCGCCGCCCGACGCGGAAGGACGTGGTGATCGGCCTTTCTTCCAGCGGCCGTACCCCTTATGTGGTAGCCGCGGTGGAATACGCGCGTGCTCGCGGGGCCAAGACGGCCGCCGTTACCTGCAATCACAACACCCCACTTTCTGCAGTGGCCGACATCTGCGTCGTGGCGGAAGTGGGGCCCGAAGTCGTTTCCGGATCGACGCGTATGAAGGCGGCCACCGCGCAAAAGATGGTGCTCAACATGATCACCACCGGCGCCATGACGCGGCTCGGATATGTTTACGACAACCTGATGGTCAACGTGCACATGCAGAACACCAAGCTGGTGGAGCGTGGCATCAGTATTCTGATGCGCGCCTGCCATATTGATCGTGAGCAGGCTGTGCTGACCATCAAGTCCGCAGGAAGAAGCGTACCCGTTGCGCTGGTGATGCTGAAAGCCGGTGTCGACAAGCCAGAAGCAGTACGGCGTCTGGCTAAATCAGATGGCAATGTGCGGTTGGCAATCGAAGATACGACGCTCGAGTTATAGAAGCAACTTACAAGTAAGGAGCACCCCCGGGCCCTCATGGATAAGTTTGTGATTCGCGGCGGTAACCCGCTGCTAGGAACGATTCGGGTAAGCGGAGCCAAAAATTCCGCGCTGCCCTGCATGGCCGCCGCAATCCTCACCGAAGATGAAGTGGTGCTGGAGAATATCCCCCAGGTCCGGGATATTGACACCGAGCGGAGACTGTTAACATCCATGGGCGCCGAAGTCGAACTCGGCTATGGCCGCGCCCAGCACCGGTCGACGATCAGTTGCCGCGTGCTCTCAGACCCTACCGCCAAGTACGAGATCGTTAAGACCATGCGCGCTTCTTCGCTGGTGCTGGGTCCCCTGGTGGCACGCTGTGGCCTGGCCCGCGTTGCCCAGCCTGGCGGATGCGCCATTGGCGACCGCCCCATCGATCTGCACCTCAAGGGGCTTGAATCGATGGGCGCCACCATTGTGCAGGAACACGGGTATCTGGAAGCGCGCGCGCAGCGGCTGCATGGCGCGCACATCGTTTTCGACAAGATTACGGTGACGGGGACAGAAGATCTGCTGATGGCAGCGGTTCTGGCCGAGGGCGATACGCTGATGGAGAACTGCGCCCGCGAACCGGAAGTGGTCGACCTGGCCACTCTGTTGATCGCCATGGGCGCGAATATCGAGGGGGCGGGCACTGCGACGATCCGCGTGAAGGGCGTGGACAAGCTGCATGGCGCCAAGCATCGCATCAATCCTGACCGTATTGAAGCGGGTACGTTCCTGGTTGCAGGTGCGATCAGCGGGGGCGACCTGGTGGTGGCGAATTGCCAGCCGGCGCACCTTTCCGCCATCATTACCAAACTCGAAGCCTGCGGAGTACGCATTACGCCGATGGGTTCCGATTCGCTACGCGTGCGCAGCGAAGGCACACTCACGGCCAACGATATCTCGACCGAAGAGTACCCGGGCTTCCCCACCGACATGCAAGCGCAGTACATGGCTTTGGCTACCCAGGCCGAAGGCACAACGACGGTAGTAGAGAATATTTTCGAGAATCGCTTCATGCATGTGGGCGAGCTGGGCCGCATGGGCGCGAATATCAAGGTGGACGGGCGGACCGCGACGGTGCGCGGCAAAACGCCGCTGTCGTCAGCGGTGGTGATGTGCTCCGACCTGCGCGCGTCGGCTTCGCTGGTGCTGGCTGCGCTGGTTGCGGACGGCGAGTCGATCCTCGATCGGGTTTACCACATCGACCGGGGTTACGAGCGAATCGAAGAGAAGCTGCGCGGGGTTGGCGCGCAGATTCGGCGCATGGGTGACCTGTTCAGCAGTCCTAAGCGTGAAGTGGCGGTGGAGGCGGAAGTTTAGTAGCCTCCATCCGTCGTTTCGCATCCAATTTTCATATGCCGGACAATGATGCTTCCCTTCGAGATCAGCTGGTTCAGTTGCTCCGCGGCGGTAGTGCGCACGTCGACGTGTTTGCGGCGCTGAAGGATTTTCCCCCGAAACTCTATGGTGCCAGGCCGGAGAAGGCTCCCCACTCCGCATGGCAACTTCTTGAGCACCTGCGCCTCGCGCTGCGCGATCTGTGGGAGTTTTCCACGAACCCGGAGTACGTGGAGAAAAAATGGCCTGATGATTATTGGCCTAAATCTCCCGAGCCGCCTTCGAAGGCTGCGTGGAATAGCTCGGTGAAGGCGCTTAAGGAGGATTTGACGGCTTTTGAAAAGCTGGTCAAGAATCCGAAGAGCAATCTTTATGCGGAGATTCCGTGGGGCAAGGAGAAGCAGACTTTGTTGCGGGAAGTGCTGCTGGCCGCGGATCACAATAGCTACCATCTCGGGCAGCTGGTGTTGCTGCGACGGCTTTTGGGTTCCTGGGAAGGTTGATGGGGGCTGATCGGTCGGAGCGCGCCCGCTCGGAGCTTTTCGACCACCGAAACCCGATCTGCACTTAGTCCCGTAGGGACGTCTGAAAGTAGCCCAGGACGACAGTCCTGGGTAAATGATAAGAAAGCTAGACAGTCCCGCGAGGGACGGCTGAACACCGGAGCGGAGTTTTCAGCCGTCCCTTCGGGACTACGCGATGGTGCATTTTCAAACCCAGGACTACGTCCTGGGCTACTTTCAGACGTCCCTACGGGACTAAGTGCAGATCGGGCTTCAGTAGTCGAAAAGCTCCTAACAGCATGGGTAAGATAAGCGCCCTCGGGGTTCTTCGACTCCGCGCTCCAGGCGCTGTGTCACGCGATAAATCTGTGAGGCGCTCCGCTCAGGATGACGGTTTTGTTGCGGGTTATTTCCAGCTTACGGCTAGTTGCCAGCGCATTTGACGCTGGGCGGTCTTGCGGAGAACGCGTTCGAATTCTTCCATTTCACGCAGGACGGCTGGGGTCTCTGTGCCGAGGGCGGTGGGCGAGGTTTTGAGGTGGTCGAGCAGGGTGCAAACAGTGACCAGGCCGTCTTCGGGCGAAAACCATTGCGGCGGTGGCAGGGTCTTGGCCCACTCCGGATCGCCCGCGCCTTCTTCCAGCAGCAGAGCCATAGAGTTCTCGTCAGCGGAGAAGAACTCGAGCAGTGGCTTGACCCCAATGCGTTGCGCCATCTTCTCCAATGCGTCCTCGTTGCGAGCAAGCGCCCGGCCATTCACGAAGATATCGAAGCCGGGGTCCTCTCCTTCGACGACGATGTATAAAGTGGCGCTCATCGCCTGCAGTTTATCGCATCCCCCGCGAAATGTTGTCGCCTGAGATCATCAATTGCCAAGGAGGGAAACGGTATTGTCATCCTCTGCACTTGCGCGCATCACTACTAGCAGGCTCGCCAAGGTAACCAGGGATGCGGCGACCATGGTGAACGACAGGCGCACGCGGAGAAAGAAAGCAGTCTCGAGGATACCGACCAGGGGCCCGATCCATTGCACGGTGACTACCTTGTACGCCTCCAGCTGCTGCAGCAGCCAGAAATAGAGGGCATAAGCTGGTGCGCCCGCCACCAGGGCAAGAAAAAGCACCGAGCCGATCGCATTGCGGTCCCATTGCACCGGTTGTCCGCGCTCAAGAGCCAGGCTGGCAAGAAAAAGCAGCCAGGCCGCGTTTCCCAACACCAACGCCGTGAGCACCAGCGGGTTCACGTTGCGAAGTTCGGCGCGGACAAGAAGCGCTGAACTACCCGCGGATGCTACCGCCAGCAGACCCACGGCGGCGCCCCCGGCCTGAGCCACGGAGTACCCGGCGCCGGTCACCAGGATCATCGCTCCCAGACCTACGAGGGACGCTTGCATCGCGCCGCTGGGAACACCCTTGGGGGTGAGAATCGATACCAGCAGCGGCATGGCCGCATAAAGCACAGTTATGGTTGCCGATGAAGCGTGCTGCTGCGCCCATAGGAGGAGCAACAGCGGCAACACGATCAGGGTGACGGAAAGCAGGAACACGAAGCCCAGGATGCGCCCACGAGGCAGGCTCAGGCGTTTCCACAGGATGACTGGAATCCAGAACAGTACAGCCAGGAGAAAGCGGACAGCGGCTCCACGCAGAGGGGGAACGGACTCAGCCAGCGCCCCGGAAGCCACCCAGGTTGTGCCCCAGATGACACCCAGCGACACCAAGGCTAACCATTGCTTACGGCTGACCACTCCAGTCCCTTCGTTTGCTGTTCTCAAAAAGTAAAGGGTTGCGTAGATTACGCAACCCTTTGTTGAATTCAGTTCGAATGCTTACTGGGGACCGCGGCTTCCGCCGCCACCGCCACTACCACTACCACCGCCCGGGCCGCGGCCGCGGCTACGATGCCGCCGGCGACGTTGACCTGCGGGACCGCCGGCACCACCAGCACCAGCCGGTCTGCGAGCTTCCGCAGGTGCGGCATCCGGGGCGCCATCCGCACGATTGAAGTTTGGCTCATCGCCACCCTCGACAAATGGCTCATCATCATCGAACTCTTCGCCGCCTTCGATGGTGATGGTGCTGGCGTTGGACGCCGGCTGCCGTTCTACCGGGGCTTGCGATTGGGCGCGCGGAGCACGCGGAGCCGATCCCTCGCCGCCACCATTGTCTCCACCTCGGGATGGCTCGGGGAGACCGAGCTTTTCCCGCTGCTCGCGCAGGAGCGCCTTACGCGAAAGCTTGATACGGTTGCCTTCGATGCCGAGAACCTTGACCAGTACCTGATCGCCTTCGCGCAGCTCGTCCTTCACGTCTTTCACGCGATGTTCGGCAATCTCACTGATGTGCAGCAAACCGTCGGTGCCGGGAAAGATCTCGACAAAAGCACCGAATTCAGCCAGCCGCACCACTTTGCCCAGGTAGGTCTTCCCTACTTCCGGAACAGCGGTGAGGTCGCTGATCATCGCCAATGCTTTCTTCAGACCTTCTTCGTCACTGGAGGCGACATTCACGCGGCCAGTATCGTCGACGTCGATCTTGACGCCAGTGGCCTCGATGATGCCACGAATGGTTTTGCCACCCGGTCCGATCAGATCGCGAATCTTGTCTGTCGGTATTTGCAGGGTGTGGATCTGCGGAGCGAACTTCGATTTCTCGACGTTCGCGGCAGCTTGCACTGCATCCATCTTGTCGAGCAGGAACAACCGTCCGCGACGCGCCTGTTCGAGCGCCTCACGCATGATCTGTCCGGTCACGCCACTGATCTTGATGTCCATCTGCAGCGCGGTGATTCCCTCGCGCGTGCCGGCCACCTTGAAGTCCATATCGCCGTAGTGATCCTCGGCGCCCGCAATGTCTGTCAGGATGGCGTAACTGTCACCCTCCTTGACCAGTCCCATGGCGACTCCGGCAACGGCTCCCTTCAGCGGAATACCTGCGTGCATGAGGGCCAGACTTGCGCCGCAGACGCTGGCCATGGAGGAAGAACCATTTGATTCCAGGATGTCGGAGACCACGCGCAAGGTGTAGGGAGATTCATCTTCCCCGGGCAGCACGGCTGCGATGGCACGTTCCGCCAAGGCTCCGTGGCCGATCTCGCGACGGCCGGTACCGGTCATGCGACCCACTTCCCCAACCGAGAACGGGGGAAAATTGTAATGCAGCATGAAGCGCTTGCGCTGTTCCCCCTGGTAGGTTTCCAGACGCTGCACGTCATCCGAGGTTCCCAGGGTTACGCTAACCAATGCCTGGGTTTCGCCGCGGGTAAACAATGCGGAACCATGGACCCGGGGCAGCACGCCGACTTCGATCGATATCTCGCGGATCTGATCGAAGCTGCGCCGGTCGGGCCGTATGCGATCCTTCGTCACCTGCTCGCGGAAGATTCTTTCCCGCATCACTTCGTAATACTTGGAGAGTTTCTTCTTGGCGTCCGCATCCCCTTCAGGAAGCTCCTTGGCCAACTCGTCCTTGATCTGCTTGACCAGGGCGTAGCTTTCCGCCTTGGGATGCGCATGGGTGTCGAGCGCGTCCTTCAAGCGGTCACCGACCTTGCCCTGAAGCGCAGTCAAATATGCATCGTCGAACTCGGCCGGAGGCACGACACGCTTTTTCTTGCCCGCCTTGGCCACCAGGTCGTCGATCACAGCGCAGATCTTCTTGATCTCGGTGTGCCCGAACTCAATGGCATCGACCACCGTATCTTCGCTGACGCCGGTGGCGCCGCTCTCGATCATGACCACACCGTCTTTTGTAGCCACCACGGTGATATTTAATTTGCTTTCGAGCCGCTCAGCGTAGGAAGGATTGACGATGAACTCGCCATTCACCTGGCCTACGCGCACCGCTCCGATGGGGCCGCCGAAGGGAATATCGGAAAGCGCCAGAGCCGCGCCGGCGGCGTTGATGCCGACGACATCGGGATCGTTATCCTTGTCCGCGGAAAGGACCAGGGCGATGACCTGGGTTTCGTTGCGGAAATTCTTGGGGAACATGGGACGGATGGGGCGGTCGATCTGACGGCAGGTGAGCACTTCACGCTCGCTGGGCCGGCCCTCGCGCTTGATAAAGCCACCGGGAATGCGTCCACCGGCGTAGGTGTACTCGCGGTAGTCCACAGTCAGGGGGAAAAAATCGAGGCCTTCTTTGGGATCCGGCGCGGCCACTGCGGTCGCCAGAACCATGTTATCGCCCTGGGTCACTACTACGGCGCCCGAGGCCTGTTTGGCCAAACGGCCGGTTTCAAACGTCAGTCGCTTGCCACCAGCAAGCTCGACAGTTACTTCCTGTTTCATAAACTCCTCATTTCGTTTGTGCACGAAGGGCGGGGGCGCGTGCAGAGGGCGGGAATGGTCACAACGCGAGAGGCGACGTGCGCAGACAGGACTCTACGACGATCTGGCGTGCGCTCGCCGACCGGTGCGACCCCGTGTGCACCAGCCGTCCCAGCGTACTGCTCGATCCAGTCTTTTCGCCTAATTGTGGGGTACAAGTTGCTCGCTTGTTTACTTGCGGATGCCCAGCTTACCGATCACATCACGGTAGCGGTCAGAATTGTTCGTCTTGAGATAGTCCAGCAGACGGCGGCGCTTACTCACCAGCATCAACAGACCTCGCCTGGAGGCGTGGTCTTTCTTGTGAAGCTTGAAGTGCTCAGTCAGCTCGCCTATACGTTCACTGAGAATCGCAATCTGCACTTCCGGGCTACCCGTGTCACTGTCATGGGTGCGAAAGCGCGTAATAACTTCGGTCTTCTTAGCAGTTGCCAGCACGGCAGCGCGTTACTCCTCTACGTTAAATCGAGTCCACTCTCTAAGTGTCTGACTAAGAATAACATGGCTTCGATGGGGCGTCCACGCCAGGGAGGCTGGGAAAGGGCTTCGCAGGGTGAAGAAAAGTTCAGAAAGTGAACGGGGGGCCCGAGGCCAGAATCTGCGTGAGAACAGGAGAAAAGCCACAGCAGATCCCTCCACTACGGTCGGGATGACACGTCTGTTGTGGGTAGCGGAAATCGTTCGTGCGACAAAATTGTCATCCCGACCAGGGATTCGGGAAGGGTTTCAGCCGTCCCTGACCGGACTGAGCCGGTTTCGTCAAAACTACCCAGGACTACGTCCTGGGCTACTTTCAGACGTCCCTTCGGGACTCCGCATGGAACTTTCAGGGTTATTTTCTGTCGCAGAATACAGAGCCCTTGAGAATCAGCACTTCCCTACTCCATCATGACGGTTCCGCCTCCGCCTGGCCGATTCTTGTCGAGCAGGAAGGACAGAGGAATCATCAGGACCGCGGCAAAGGCGAGAACGTAGTACACGTCGACGTAAGCGAGAGCTTGCGTTTGTGCCTGAAGCTGTTGATATAGCTGCCCCTGAGCCAGATGCAGGCCATTTGCCTTGCCCGCCGTCACGTCCAGAGTGCCGCGTAATGCGTCAATCTGTTGCTGATAGTTGCTGCCAGCCAAGGTGGTGTTCTTGGAAAGCGTGTCCTGATGCCACTGCGCGCGCTCCGTCACCAAGGCGTTGGTGAGCGAGATGAGAATGCTGCCGCCGATATTGCGGACAAAATTGATCAATCCCGACACCTGGTTGTTCTTCTCAGGAGGAATTCCGAAATAGGCGGCCGTGGTCACGGAGATAAAGACAAAGGGGATAGCGATGATCTGGACGACGCGCAGCTTGGAAGCAAAACCGAAACTGATGAGCAGGCTGATGTGCTTCGCGGTGTAGAAATACCCGCACGCGAACATCACGAAGCCCATGGCAATCAGGTTGCGCGCCGGGAAGCGGCTTACCAACTGCCCCGCCATGGGCATGGCAAGGAGCAGCACCAGTCCGCCACCGGAAAGGGAGAGTCCGGCGATGGTTGCGGTGTAACCGAGCTGCTGTTGCAGAAACTGCGGCTGCAGGACGGTGGTTGCATTCAGCAATCCACCGGTCAATAACATCAGGAAGGCACACACCGCGAAATTCTTGAACTTGAACAGGCGCAGATCAATCAGGGGTCTCTCGGCGTGAAATTCCCAAATGATCAGTGCAATGAAAGAGATGATGAAGGCGGTGGCAAACGTCACAATGAAGTGCGATCCAAACCAGTTCTTTTCCTCGCCTTTATCGAGCGTGATCTGCAACGCACCCATCGCAATGACCAGCAGGCCAACGCCGATGTAGTCGATGCGGTAGAGGTTCTTGCGATCTGATTTCTGGTAAGGAGGATCTTCTACCAGCCGATTGGTAAGGAATATGGCCAGAATCCCTACGGGAATGTTGATGTAGAAAATCCAATGCCAGGAGTAGTTGTCGGTGATCCACCCGCCGAGAGTTGGCCCAATGGAAGGAGCCAGCACCGCGACCAATCCGTAGAGCGCAAAGGCGAGCCCGCGCTTCGCCGGCTCAAAAGAATCGGCCATGATGGCTTGTGCCATCGGTTGCAAGCCTCCGCCTCCTACCCCTTGAAATACGCGGAAGAGCAGCAGGAGACCCAGGGAAGGAGCGATGCCGCACAAAAATGAGCTAATGGTGAAGATCACGATGCAGAGCATGAAGAAATTCTTCCGCCCAATGACACTGGCGGCCCAGGCGCCCATCGGCAACACGATGGCGTTGGCTACGAGGTACGAGGTGAGCACCCAGGTGCTCTGATCGGCACTCGCGCCCAGGCTGCCTGCAATATGGGGAAGCGCGACGTTGGCAATTGAGGTGTCCAGCACCTCCATAAAGGCGGCGAGGGCCACAGTTGCGGCGATGAGCCACGGATTGGTCTTGGGTCTCCACGTCGCCGCATTTGCGGCAGACGGGTTGGTCGTGGTCGCGGCGGCCATTCTTCTTTGCGTTCCCCCTGGACTGAATAGGCTAAGCTGCCTGGGCCGACGTCAGTCTGATAGATGCAAAGCTTGAGCTCGGGGACGCCATTTCTGCCAGGGGAAGAGCACGCCTCCTTTGGGTTTACTGGGCTGGCTGCTTTTCGAGTGCCCAGTAGCTGGCTCGGGTCACCACGCGGGCTCCCAGATTGCGGGTGAGCCGAACGTCTAACACATGCAGCCCCGGAGTGTTGTCGGAGGGGCGAAAGCTCAACAGATAGCGATTGCGCGCGTGCTTTGCCACCTCCTGCACGCGCGCTTCAAAGCCGCGTTCTGAGGTGAAAGGAGCGTATTCCCCGCCACTCATCTGGGCAATTTGCCGGGCAGCGTTTTTGCGCAGGGCCTGCACAGCCATCATCAGCGGGGTGATGAGATCAGGACCGCTGGAGTCCCTGTCATGGGTCAGATCGTATAAAAACAGAGCCTTGGCAGGAGAGAAGGCAACGCTTAGAACCAGCGTATTGCTGGTGCCGATTTCTTCCACCAGCCGTTTCTCATCTACATCCCGGCTGCCATGATCGCGGGTTTCGCTGATCAGCAACAAGACGCGGCGGTTTTCCTTCGGCCTGTCTTCGAGCAGCTGCACCGAATAGCTCACGGCGTCAAGAATGGCTGCTCCACCGTCGCCCGGCTCGATGCGTTGAAACGCGCGGCCCAGACGATCTTCGTTTTTCGTGAAGGGCACCACCAGTTGCGGCTTGGAATCAAAACTTACGAAAGCGGCCTCGCTCGATCCATCCCCTAAGAACAGATCGATCAAGGGGGCGAGGCGATTGATCTTTTTGAATTCGAGCTCGGCCATGCGGCCTTTTTCAACCGCGACGACGACGGACACTGGTTCGTTGTCCAGGTCGTCGTCGACGTGCAGTTGCTGTTGCACACCGTTGTCGAGCAGTTGAAAGTCGTTCTGCCCGAGGCCGTAAACGATCTCGCCCGATGGCATCTGGACCAGCGTCGGGACGAGCACTTCCGAGGTCTGCACACGAATGGTGGTCTGGGGCGAGGATGACTGGCGGGCATGCGCGGCAAAGCCCAGGAAGAACAAGCCGGCAATGGGCAGACAAAGACGCTGGCTGAGCAGGAAGAAACGACTCAAGAGGGTTGCCGGTTCCGGGTTCCGAAATTTCGCGTCCAACCGAGGAACCGCAGCAGTTGGGCCCTTTCTTTCCAGAGGAAGAACCAGAAGTATTTGGCGTCAACGGTGTCAGCCTTGCGGCCGGAATAGGTTTCGATACGCCATTTGAGGTATTCGCTGCGCCACGGAGTGAGCCGATGGCCTCTGGTCGCGTTCCACAAAAAGCGAATCGCCATGCGCAGGCGCCTCTTGACGAAGTATATCGAACATGGAAGGAGCTGAGGCTAGGCTTTGGGTTCGAGCATGTGCTGAATGAGCTTGTCGGCCAAGTCTTCGGCGCTGACGTGATAGGTTCCGTCGGTGACAGCTTGCTTCAGCCTGGCGATCTTTGCCTGGCGCTCCACATCGGGGACCTGGTCGTCGAGGACGAGACGATCGGGGACGAGAGGATCGCCTGGGGACGGATTGTCGCGATGGTCCATACCGGACTTAAGCGTAGCATCATCAGCATACAAAAGGGGACCTTTGGTAACCGACGCGACAACCATGGGAGAGCCTCAGCAAGCGTTCTTTGGAATTGGGGGCCGGCGAGCGGAGGCCGCGGGTTCCTGCCGTTCGGCGAAGTCGGCAAGACGGGCGCGGAGGTGCAACACGGCAGAGGCGTGGATTTGTGAGATACGGGATTCCACTACGCCCAGGATGAGCCCGATCTCTTTCATGGTTGTTTCTTCGTAGTAGTAGAGGGTCATGACCAGGCGTTCGCGCTCGGGCAGGTCGCCGATGGCTTCGATGAGCCGCTCGCGCATTTCGGCGTGCAGGTAGCGAAAGAGCGGATCGTCCTGCGGCCGGTTAGGGAGATAGACCAATTCTTCTTCGCCGGAATCCTCTGAGCGTTCGGAATGGAGGGTACCGATTTCCAGTCCTTTTAGTTCCCCCAGCAATTGTTGATAGGCACTCAGTTCCAAATGTAGCTGCGCAGCGATTTCAAGATCGCCCGGGGCCCGGCCAAATTGGGCGGTGAGTGTCTGGATTGCCTGCTCGACGGCGCGGCCCTTGCGACGCAGCTCTCGCGGGCTCCAGTCGAGGGTGCGCAAGTTGTCGAGGATTGCGCCGCGAATACGGAACTGGGCGTAGCTGCGGAACTGGACCTGTTTGGATGGGTCGAATTTACCGAAGGCATCGAGCAGTCCCACGACGCCGGCGCTATAGAGATCTTCAATCGGCACATGTTGCGGTAGCCGCTCATGGATTCGACGAGCGATAAAGCGCACGATAGGCAAATGCTCGATCATGAGCTTTTCCTGTTCGGCGGTGAGCAGATCGGCGGGTCGCGCCCCTACGGGCAATACGGGCGCAGCGGCAGGAGGATCCTGCTTTGCACTCTTAGAAGCGACATGGTTGACCGCGCTGATGTTCTGCGCCGGCTCTCCATTCCGCCGAGGACGTCTTTGACCCTTTCTTGTCTCTTGCATATTGACCATCCGACCTGTGTCCAGGAATTGGAGCCGAGAATTGTTGAGGAGCTGTAAGGGCAGCCGAGGTACAACGATCTTCCGGCGAAAGGCACAGGCCGTGCAGGTGTAGGGCGTCGATGCCGGTGGACGAAAGCTTCTGAATGTCTATCGGCGTTGCCTGGTGGCACACGACCTGTGCATGGTTTACTTTCTGGCGACGCAGCTGGTGATTTGTGAGCAGTGGTTGCATCTCTAGCCTGCAACGCAATGACGGTTGAGACAAGCATCTTGCTGAGGTTCGTGCATGCACTATTTCCAGAACGGGATAGGCAAAGCGGCAAAGACCCGAAACGAAACATTCACTGGTGCAAAGCGACGCAGATGCAGAGGCGGCGGTGAAAAAGATTTTTTCTTGGTTCGCTTTTTGTTCGCTATAATGCTGAAATGTCGGTGACTCGCAGGCAGAAAGAAGTACTGGACTTCATCAGCAATTTTGTACAACGCAACGGATACTCCCCTTCGTTTGAGGAAATTGCCCGGGGATTGAGTCTCAAGTCGCTGGCTACGGTGCACAAGCACATCACGAACCTGCAGAAGAAAGGGCTGCTGCAACGCGCTCACAATCGCAGCCGCTCGATCGACGTGCTGCCGCCGCGGAGCAAGACCAGGCGCTCGGACCGGCTGCCCCTGCTGGGGCGGATCGCGGCGGGTCAACCAGTCGAGGCGGCGGAAACCAGCGAGACGATCGCGCTGGGTGACATCATCGGAAATCGCGAAGTGTTTGCGCTGCAGGTTCGCGGAGACTCGATGCGCGACGAGCACATCGTGGATGGTGATTACGTGCTGGTGGAACACACCAGCACGGCACGCCAGGGGGAGATTATCGTCGCTCTGGTGCGCGGCAGCGAGACCACCCTGAAGAGGTATTACATCGAAGGAACGATGGTCCGGTTGCAGCCTTCCAATATCGAGATGGAACCTATTTATGTTCCGCTGTCCCAGATTGCGATTCAGGGCCGCGTGCTTGGGGTTTTGCGGCGGTACGCTTGACGGGTGGTTAGAGAAAACCGCGTGGATCACGTCCCGCAGGGACGGTTGGCATTCTCAGAGCAGCCCTCAGCCGTCCCTTACGGGACTGATTTTCCTTGCGCATCAGCAGGACTGCGTCAGGACTCAGCCGTCCCTTAGGGACTGACTTCGATTCCAGGAGCGTCCCTTCGGGACTTTAGGTCCCTGGGACCGTCCGCGATTTCCCTTCGATCCCGTTGTGAGATCTGGAAGCAGAGAAAAGCCCCGGCTTTCGCCGGGGCTTCGGTTTTCTTCGAGTGGACCGGGTTAGACGGCTTTGCTGGTCGACTCGGCTGCTGGGGCAGCGGCTGCTGCGGTTCCATTGCTGGCTGGAGTCGCGGGCGCCGGGGTAGCCGTCAGCAGCGATCAGCTTGGTGATGCTCTTGTCGATCGTGTCCTTGGGGACGTACCCGACGATCTGTTCCGCCACTTTGCCGCCCTTGAAGAGCAGCAGGGCGGGAATACCACGGATGCCATAACGCATCGGCGTCGCGGAATTCCTATCCACGTCCATTTTCATCACCTTGAGCTTGCCAAGGTATTGCGCGGCTACCTCGTCGACGACGGGCGCCAAAGCTCGGCACGGCCCACACCAGGCTGCCCAAAAATCGACCAGAACAGGTTTGTCGGATTGCAAAACCTCCTGCTCAAACGTCGCATCGTTTACTTCAAAGACCCCTGGTCCTGCCATGTTCCTCCTTCACTTCCCTGGCTAGCATAGCATTCACGCTACACCCAAGCCCGAACAATGGATGCAGCAGTGAGCCAAAAGGTGCAGACACGGCAGCCGTCCCCCTGAAGCTAAAAGCGCCTGGGCCTCGCGGCCACAGGCGCTAGAGCAGCCCTCCCCCAGAACTGCCCACGACGCGTAAAATAGGACTTGGAATCAAGGTTTGTAAACAAAACTTAGGTAATTCTCTGGTAACAACTGAGGAAATCGAAAATTTACCTTTTTGCCATCCAAAGCGGTCATTCTCCAGGCTCATGGCGGTTCCCTCGAGGCACAGAGCCGGCGGGCAAGATCTCTACCGGGCAGACGGGCGCGCGAGCTCCAGAATCGCTTCCTTCAGGGGTTCCACCTCGGGCTTCCCTCTGCCCTGGGTCAGCAGCATGACGGCGGGCCCGGCGCCGCTCAAGCGTCACCGACATCACCCCGTGGCTTCCGGCCAGTGGCAGCAGGGCCGGCAACAGGGGGCAGAGCTGCGCACGATAGGGCTGGTGCAGACGATCGCGGGTAGCCAGCTGCATCAGGTCCGCTCTGCCTAAGGCAAAAGCGGCGGTCAGCAAGGCTACGCATTGAACGTTCATGACCACGTCGTGGCGCGTCATAGCTCTGCGGGCAAGCATGGCGCGCGCCTTGGCGGTTGCCACCGGGGTCTCGGGAAGGACCAGGAAAGCTCGCCAATCCGGGGGCGGCGGAATGGAGACGATGGCGAGCTGCTCGCGCGCTGGCGGCGATCGTCAGGCCACCATGCCAGCAGGCCGCCACGTTATCCGGGTGTCCTTCGAGCCGCGCACGCCTGCTCGACGATCTTCGCGGCATCCCAATCGAGACCTCCGAAAGCGGAGGCGAGCGCGACCCCAGCCAGCCGCACCGCCGCCGAGGAACCGCAGCCCATGCCCACGGGAATGCCGTTGCCCATGCGAATCTCGAGCGGCACAACCTGGCCTCTGCTCGGCTGCGAGCACGGATTCATAGGTCTCGATCAGCAGGTTTCTGTTCGAGCCGCCGCAGATATCCGGATTACGCCCGCTGGCCGCGATGGAAAACCGGGTCTGCAGGCGCGGCCTCGATCTCCAGGAAGAGCTCGAGCGCCAGAGCCATCGCGTCAAAGCCCGGGCCCAGGTTGGCGGAAGTTGCAGGGAGCCGCAGTTTCACCGTCTTCATGCCTGTCATACCTTGATAGCCGCCTCCAGGACACGAAGCACGGCGTCGGAGGTGGCCTCGAGCGAGAGCGTCGGCACGGCGCTTCTGCGCGATTTCCCGCTCCTGCCCGGCACTCTCCTCCGCATTCAACAACGTTCCCCGATGAAAATCGATGGTGTACTCAGAATCCTTGAGGGTATGGCCGGTAAGCAGGAGCACGACCGATTCGGAGCGGTGGATCTTGCCCTGGCGCACGAGCTTTTTCAGGCCCGCCAGGGTTACGGCGGATGCCGGCTCGCAACCGATACCCTCCTGGCCGATCTCCGCTTTCGCTATGGCAATCTCCGCTTCGCTGACCTGTTCGCAATAGCCGCCGGTCTGCTGGATGACGCGCGCGGCCTTGCGCCAGGAGGCCGGATTTCCTATGCGAATGGCGGTGGCCCGGGTGTTGGCCTGCATGGGCTGGATCTCACGCCCGTCATGATTCAGCAGGCTGAGGTAAAGCGGGTTGGCGCCCTCGGCTTGCACCACGGTGATCTTTCGGAACCTTGTTGCTGAGGCCTAAGTGCATCATTTCAAGAAAGCCTTTGCCCAGCGCGGAACTGTTGGCCAGATTTCCGCCGGGAACGATCAGGTGGTCGGGTAGCTGCCAGTCGAACTCCTCGGCGATCTCGAGAGCCGGGGTTTTTTGACCCTCCAGCCGGTAGGGATTGACCGAATTGAGCAAATAAACCGGCGCGCGACGGACGACTTCTGCCAGCACGCTGCACGCAGCCATCGAAGTCGGTGTTCAATTGGCAGGTGACGGCGCCATAATCGAGCGCCTGGGAAAGCTTGGACCAGGAGATTTTGCCCTCGGGCAGCAAGACCAGGCTGTTCATGCGGGCGCGGGAGGCGTAGGCCGCCATGGCGGCCGAGGTGTTACCGGTGGACGCACAGGCCACCCACTGGAAGCCGCGCTCGCGCGCCTGGGAAAGCGCGGCGGTCATTCCCGTGTCTTTGAACGAGCCGGTGGGGTTCATGCCCTGGTGTTTGGCGTAGAGCTGCTCCAGGCCCAGCTCCTCTGCGTTTTGCAACAGCCTGTAGAGGGGCGTGTTGCCTTCGCGCAGGGTGACCGCTTTTTCCGGATGCAGCAGAATCGGCAGCAATTCGCGAAAGCGCCACACCCCGCTTTGATCGATGGGGAGTCTGGATTGCAGCCTCTCCTGCCACAGCCAACGCAGAGCGCCCGGGTTGGGCATACGACGCGGGCCTGATTCGAAGGGTGGGAATGGAGTGCGCCGGCCGCGCTCCACGAGGGGTACTCCACCTCGAGAAGTTCGCCACAATCGACGCAACGAAAGTCTTTTTCTACTGCGTCCGGGGAGATGACGGCGCTGCAACCGACACAGCGCAGTTGATGAGAAGCTTCGTGCATGGTTTAAGCCTAGCTTAGAACTTGGTTTCGTACTCCCCGAATGCAGTGGGGAACAGGCTGACCCTGGCAGGTAAAGCCTGGGCAAAGGTGGGAATACTGGAACTTCGAGCGACTTGACCACTCATATTGCGCTCGCGATGGCCTCTCCCAGTTCCTGGTGGTGGCATTCCCACCTAGATCGGGCGTGAGGCGACGATTGGGTGCTGCCAGGACCGTCTCCAGCGCATTGAAGCACGCTCTTGGCTGCCGCAGGCTTCTCCCAAATGATCCAGCATCATGGCTCCCGACCAGATCTGGCCTATGGGATTGGCAATTCCCTTCCCCGCTATGTCAGGCGCCGAGCCATGCACGGGCTCGAACATCGACGGGAAATGTCCGTTCCGGGTTGATATTCGCCGAAGGCGCAACCGCAATCGTCCCGGTGATGCCGGGACCAAGATCCGACAGAATGTCCCCGAAAAGATTGCTGGCAACGACGACGCTAAAGCGCTCGGGCGACATGACAAAGCGGGCTGCAAGAATATCGATGTGGTATTGATCGGAGCGAATTTCCGGATACTGGCTGCTCATGGCCGCAAAGCGCTCATCCCAGAACGGCATGGAATGAAAGATGCCATTGGATTTGGTGGCCGATGTGACGTGATCGCGTCCCAGCCTCTTGGCCAGCTCAAACGCGTAGCGGAGAATGCGGTCGGTTCCTCTCCTGGTAAAGATCGCTTCCTGAATGACGGTTTCGTATTCTGTTCCGGCGTGGAGCCGGCCGCCGATCTGCGAATACTCTCCTTCTGTATTCTCGCGCACGATCCACATGTCGATGTCGCCTGGATTTCGATCGCGAAGGGGCGGAGTGATGCCAGGCAACAGCCGCACCGGCCGGAGGTTGACGTATTGGTCAAATTCACGCCGAATCGGGATCAGGAGACCCCATAGCGACACATGGTCCGGCACTCCGGGGTAGCCCACAGCGCCGAGAAAGATTGCGTCGTGGTCCCGCAGCCTGTCGATGCCGTCTTCCGGCATCATGCGGCCGGTTGCTTTGTAGCTCTCACAACTCCAGTCGAAATGGTGGAAGCGAAAGCCTATGCCAAATTTTGCACCGACCGCTTGCAGAACTCGCAGTCCCTCCGGGACGACTTCCTTCCCGATTCCATCTCCGGGAATGACTGCAATGGTGTAGGTCTTCATCTTCCGCTTTCAAGTCGCGACATATACTCATTGTTTGCCGAGGCAGGAATATCACAGGGTTAGACACAGCGGCCGCCGTCGACTTCCATGCACACACCGGTGATGAACTCCGCCTCATCGCTGGCTAAAAATGCGCATGCTTTGGCCACATCGATCGGCTGGCTGAGGCGCCCAAGTGGAATGGTGCTGATCACCTTCTGGCGGCCGACTTCAGCGTCGCCTGCGGGCAAGAAATGAGCGAGCAGGCCGGTCTCTCCCATTACCGGATTGACCGCATTGACCCGAATGGCATCCGGAGCCAGTTCGACCGCCATCGATTTGGTCAAGAGGATGGCCGCCCCTTTGGAGCCGTTGTACCAGGTCAACCCGGGACGGGGCCGAACCCCGGCCGTCGAAGCAACATTGATGATGTTGCCTGAGCCCTGGCTGCGGAATACAGCGGCACTGCATGGATCGCGCCGAGATAGATGCTCTTGACGTTGACGGCATACACCCGATCGAAGGTCGCCTCATCGACATCGAGCATGGGCATGTTCTTGTGTGTGGTGCCGGCGTTGTTCACCAGGATGTCCAGTCTTCCAAAACTGCTGACGGCGAGCGCAACCATGCGAGCCACCTGGGCGTTTTGCGTGACGTCGATTTGCGCCGCGACGGCATTGCCGCCAGCGGCATTGATTTCTGCCGCAACCCTCTCCGCTTCCTGGCCGCGGATGTCGGCAACCAGAATCTTCGCGCCTAACTCGGCGAAATGTTTGGCGATGCCTTCCCCGAATCCCCCACCGGATCCGGTAACAATCGCAATTCGACCTTCGAGTTTCATTTTGCCTTTCGCGCGCGCCTTAAATGCCGCCCATACAGAGGTATTTCACTTCGATGTAATCTTCGATACCGTACTTTGATCCTTCTCTTCCGATGCCCGACTGCTTGACTCCGCCGAACGGAGCCACTTCCGTAGAGATGAGCCCTTCGTTGATGCCTACGATGCCGTACTCCAAAGCTTCGGCCACTCGCCATACTCGCCCGATATCGCGGGTGTAGAAGTAGGCGGCCAAACCGAACTCCGTGTCATTGCTCATGGCAATGACCTCCTGCTCCGAGGAGAAGCGAGTCAATGGCGCTACCGGCCCGAAGGTTTCTTCGTTCATCAGCCTGGTTCCCTTAGGAACATCGAGGAGAATCGTGGGCTCAAAGTAGGTACCGCCGAGCGCGTGGCGTTTGCCGCCCTGAAAGATCTTCGCGCCCTTCGCGACCGCGTCCGCAATATGCTCCTCGACTTTCTGCACGGCATTTTGGTCGATGAGCGGCCCGATGGTGGTGCCGTCGCTCATGCCGTTGCCGACGACCAGTGCACGCACAGCATCCTGCAGTTTGGCAGTGAACGCGTCGTAGATGCTGTCTTCGACAAAGATGCGATTGGCACAGACACACGTCTGGCCGCCGTTGCGGAATTTGGAGATCATGGCGCCGGCCACAGCTCGATCGAGATCGGCGTCGGCAAAGATGATGAACGGGGCGTTCCCACCCAACTCCATCGATACTTTCTTGACCGTACCGGCGCATTGCTCAAGCAATAAGCGGCCTACTTCGGTCGACCCGGTAAAGGAGAGCTTGCGTACCACAGGACTGGACGTGAGGACACCACCCAACTACTTCAGGGTTGCCCGGTAATGATGTTGAGCACTCCCTTTGGCATGCCTGCGCGTTCGGCTAGCTCGGCAAGAGCAAGGGCGGAAAAGGGGGTCGACTCGGCGGGCTTGATGACAACGGTGCATCCTGCGGCGAGCGCGGCGCCTGCTTTGCGGGTGATCATCGCATTGGGAAAATTCCAGGGGGTGATGGCCGCCACTACACCGATGGGCTGTTTGATCACGACGATGCGGCGGTCGCTATGCGGTCGCAGGAATGACATCGCCGTAGATGCGCTTGGCCTCTTCGGCAAACCACTCGATAAAACTCGAGCCATAGGCGATTTCGCCACGCGCCTCGGGGAAGGGTTTGCCCTGCTCCAGGGTAAGGATGGCCGCCAGGTCATCCTGATTCTGCATGCACAGGTCGAACCAGCGGCGCAGGATCTGGGATCTCTCCTTGCCGTCTTCGCTCGCCAGGCCGGCAACGCGGCCTCTGCAGCAGCGATGGCGCGTTGCGTGTCCGCCATGCCGAACCCCGGAACGGTGCCAAGTCGCGCTGCCATCCGCAGGATTGTTGACGGAAAAGACGGCGCCATCTTCGGCGTCAACCCAGGAACCGCCGACATAACATTGCTGGCGGAATAGGTTTTTATCCTTGATGCGTGATTTCGACTGAATTGAGAGCAGCGGAAGTCAACATACGCGGTTCCTCGCGGCGTGGACAGTTTCAAAAGCGTGAAGACCTTCGAGCAGCAGAAGGCCGATGGCATTGCGTGTGTCTTGCGTGGCGCTGCCAGGATGAGGAGTGAGAAAGACATTCTCTATCGTGGCATAGCGCGGGTCAATGTCGTTTAAAACGGTCACTTAAAACGTGGGTGGTGGACTGCCCACGGCACAGGCGAGGTTTCCGTTTCCCCAGGGAGCTCCTCGCTTGACCCATTCCGTCAACGTGTCGATTTCCTGGTCCGGCAGCTTTGGTCCTGGCGGCATCATCACCGGGAACTTCATCAGGCCTCCGTCCTGGCGAACAGCGTGAATCAGAATACTTTCTTCAGGCTTGTAGGGCACAATGGCCGGGCCCCGCTCACCGCCGGTGAGTACTTCTTCCCGGGTGAGGAACGACAGATCGCTCGCCTGGAGCTGCTCGTTGTGACAAGAAGCGCAGCGAGCGCACAGGATGGGTGCGACGTGTTCGGTAAAGTAGGACGCGCTTTTTGCGTCTGCTTGCTCTGCTGCGATGCTGGCGCTACTCATTGCAACGACGACGCAGCACACTTTTAAAGCTGATCTGATCACGTTTGCGTTCTGCCTGTTCAGCGTCTGCGTGAGAACGCCGCACCAGTCCCGGAGGGACGTCTGGAAGTAGCCCAGGACTACCGTCCTGGGTAGTGATAACCAAGCTGGACAGTCCCGTCAGGGACGGCTGAACAGCTGGGCCGAATTTTCAGCCGTCCCTTCGGGACTGATCGATGATGCATGCCTAACCCAGGACTACGTCCTGGGCTATTTTCAGACGTCCCTTCGGGACTAAGCTCAGAGTGTTCACGCAAAATCTTTGACACTGGATTTTCGAGGCCGGTTCCAAAACACATGTTCAAGCCTTTTAGCGTTTTTGACCAACACCGAATTGATCGCTGTTACGAACCGGCTTACCATCCTTGAAATCTATTTCGACGGTTTTTTCGCTTTGCACCTGTGCGCCTGTTTCATCGCGAAGTGTGTAGACGATCTTTCTGGTTTTCCGTTCGATGACGTCCCCGCTGGAGGGAATCACGTACTTTCCGTCGATGGTCATAAAGATCCAGCCCGGCATGTCGGTGGTTTTAATGTCCGCGATCTGCTTGGGCGGCATCACCGTATTGTCGAAAACATGAACGTAATTGTTGGGACCATCGGCCAGCCAAATCTCTTTTTCGTCGGGAGACAACGCGATGCCGTGACTGGGGCAGCCATGGCGCTTGACCGGGCCTGACTGAAACCCCTGAACCGTAACTTTGTAGAGCTCTTTGCCGGTCTTGATGTCTCCGATCTCGAATCCCAGAAGTTGATTGACGTTCACATAGCAGCGGGAATTGCTTCCGTCGACAGTAAAGGGGCGAACTACGTCCGCAAACGGCCCGACCTTTTCAGTGACTTTGTTGGTGGACGGGTCAGCGACCAGCAGATAGTTATAGTGCAGGCCGGCGAGGTAGACGTGGCTTCCGTTTTCCGCGTAGATCGTATTATGGGAGCCGGTGTTGGTCTGGATCCTGGTGATCAGGTTTCCGCTCGCGGCGTCGACCACATTCCAGAACGGCCCTTCGAGTGAGGGCATGTAGATGGTCTTTCCGTCGGTTGAGATGGCAAGACGGTCGCAACCCCCTTCAAACGTCTTCTCCCAAACCATCTTCTCGGTGACGAGATCGAAGGCTGCCAGGCGGTTGATCGTGGTCACGTAAATTCTGCCGGACCTGGCATCCGCCGCAATGCCCTTCACGTTTTCAACTGGCTTACCTGGCTCGACTGTCCAGGTCGGAATCCGTTTGACGAATTTATAACCGTTGTCCATGTCAAAGACGACGATCCCGATGCCACCATGCTGAAGGTAGTTTCGAACGCCTGGCACTGCCGCATATAAGTAGTGATGGGTTTGCGCGTGGGCTTGTGTCATCACCAGAGACACGGTTGCCAGAGCAAGCAGGCGGCAGCCGCGACTGAGTCGGCTCGGGGTTCTCATCTTTTGGATGGACACTGGGTTGATCTCCTAAGACCCGCGCTTACCAATATAGCTTCATCGCGAGTTGGATTTCCCGGGAGGTTCGCTGTTTGTCTTTGGCGGTTTATTTGCACTACCATTCTGCGCATGAATAGACGCACCTTTTTCTCGATCGCTGGAGCGGTTGCTGCTTCCCCGGCCGTCGCGTTCGGAACTGACATGCAAAAACAGATGAAGATCGTCGGCCTGGAAACCGATGTTTTGCGATTTCCACCGGGACAGATCTACTACGACGCGATCCATGAATTTGGGGCAGCGGGTGGTGCGGTGGTTTTGCGCGTGCAGACGGACGCCGGCATTACTGGTTGGGCGACCAGTTCGTTCGGCACCATGGCGGGAGGACCACTCGTACTACAAAGCATTTTGCAGAACGAAGTGAAGCCGGTTCTGGTGGGACAGGATCCTGCCTTTCCCAAGCGTTTGCGTTCGGATTTGTGGAAGGCGCTCGAATACTCGGGGGTTCAAGGAGTCGCGCAGATGGCGATATCGTCAGCGGAAATTGCCATTTGGGACATTCTGGGCAAGTGTGCCGGCATGCCGGTGTACAAGATGTTGGGTGCATATGCGGATAGGGTTCCCACTTACGCGATGTGCGGGTGGTACTACCCGGAGGATAACGACCTCTCCCAATACAAGAAACAATTGAATGATGCGTTTGAAGAAGGATTTACCGGGGCCAAAATCAAGGTGGGCCGCTTCTCGCTGGAGGATGATGTCAAACGCATTAAGGTCGCGATGGAGATTGCTGGAAAAGACCGGCGGATTATGGTGGATGCCAATCAGAAGTTCGATGTGAGCGAGGCGATTCATCGGGGGAAGGTGTATCAGGAAATGGGCGTCTACTGGCTCGAGGAGCCGATCGTTCCGTACGACCACGCGGGTTATGCCCAGGTGGCAGAAGCACTGGAGATGAGAATTGCCACGGGAGAAAACGACTACACCAAATATGCATTCGCCGATTTAATCGCCCGCCGCGGCGTCGATGTCGTTCAACCCGATAGCCGACGCGCTGGTGGTGTTTCGGAATGGATGGAAATTGGCGCAATCGCGGATGCAGCCAAGCTGCCGGTGGCCAGCCATGGTGGTGGTCCGGAGGACATGCAGATGCTTCTCGCCATGCCGAACGCGATTTATATGGAGGGAGGCAGCTTCAAGGGTCATTCGTCGACGATCGAAACGCTTCGGATGGTCGATAGCGCGGTGTTAGCACCAGTGAACCCAGGAATGGGTAGCGAACTCCGGCCGGAGTATATCCAGAAGCATAAGGGGTAGTTGAGGGAAACAGCGATGGTTGCAACGGAACTGCGGTGCCCCATACCACGGACTTGAACGAGATTTGTGTTTTGGTCTTCGAGTACGCAGGTCAACGGCTGTGGTACCCCACATCTCGCGAAAAACGAGCGAGATATGGGGCACCCCTAGCTTGGTTGCGGCGCTAAATTTGGAAAAATCAGGTGGTTAAATTCGTATGGGTTGTTGGGTAGTATCGTATAATTTCGTCAAATGTTGCTGTCACCACGCGAAGCCGCTCAGCGATTGGGGATCTCGTATCCCACGATCAAGCAGTGGCTCTATCGCGGGAAAATAAAGTCGATCAAAACGCCGGGCGGCCACTACCGCATTCCTGAGTCGGAACTGGATAGCCTGTTGCACCAGGCGAAGCGCCCCGAAACCCCAAAGCGGGCAATGTTGCGGTCGCTCAGCGGGCGTAATCAGCTGACTGGCCGGATTGTCGAGTTGAAGATCGAGGGACTTCTGGCACAGGTCAAGCTTTCCATCGGTGGGCAGATCATTACTTCGATCATCACCGCGGAAGCGGCACGGGAAATGCGCCTGCAGGTGGGTGAAACAGCCGCCGCACTCATCAAGTCCACGGAAGTCATGGTGCTGCGTGTCTAGACGAAGCTGGATTATGGCTCTCGTCGTTGTGATCTCCTCCTCCGGCAACGCGCAGGAGCATGGCGCGCTCAAGGTGGCCGCGGCTGCGGATCTGCAACCGGTTTTACCGGCGATCATCCAGGAGTTCGAGCAACAGACGCATGAGAGTGTCGAGGCCTCCTACGCGTCTTCAGCCACGCTGGCCACACAAATTCTGAACGGAGGTCCGTTCGGGCTGTTCCTTTCCGCGGACCTATCTTTCCCTCAGAAAATAGTTGCAGCCGGCGTGGCTGATAGCGCCGAGCCGATTCCCTATGCGCGCGGAACGCTGGTTCTTTGGGCACGGAACGATTCGCCGGTGCAGCCACTCAGCATCGATTCGCTGCGCAGTCCGTCGCTGCGAACCCTCGCGGTCGCGAATGCCGAGCATGCGCCCTACGGCCGCGCGGCCAAAGCAGCCATCGAGAAGATGGGATTGGCAGATTCCTTGAAAGGCAAGTTGGTGGTGGCGGAAAACATCGCCCAGGCGGCCCAGTATGCTGACTCAGCCAATGCAGATGCCGGATTGATTTCGCTTACCTCTGCGCTGACGCCGCGCCTTAGCTCGGATGGGAAATATGTCGCAATTCCTGAGGATTCGTATCCTCCGCTCCTGCAGGGCGCGGTCGTCATCAAAGAGAGCCCTGAGGCAAAAGATGCTCATCAATTCCTTGCCTTCCTGCTTTCCCCGCCAATCAGGAAGCAACTGGCTGAGCGTGGTTTGAAAGCGCCCTAAACCTCGTTCGACACATTATGGACCGGCAAGCTATCTTCCTTACCTTTCGTCTGGCCACATTCACCACGCTGATCCTGCTCGCGATCTCGATCCCCCTGGGATATTGGCTGGCCTACGGGAAGGCGCGCTGGAAGCCGCTGGTGGAAGCGGCCGTCGCGCTCCCCCTGGTGCTGCCGCCGACGGTGCTGGGTTTTTATCTGCTGGTGCTGACGGCTCCGCGCACCGTGACCGGTAAGGCCTTCTCGATGGTTTTCGGCCACCCCCTGGCCTTTTCCTTTGCCGGGCTGCTGGTCGGGTCGATTCTCTTCAGCTTGCCTTTTGCCGTGCAGCCCATGACCTCGGGTTTTCGCTCCATCGATCGGGACATTCTGGAAACGGCAGAGCTGCTTTCCCCGAATCGTGGCAGGATACTGATGCGGGTTTTGTTGCCATTGGTCCGGCCGTTTCTGGTGACGGCGGCGGTGCTCACCTTCACCCACACGGTAGGCGAGTTCGGGGTGGTGTTGATGATTGGTGGCAATATTCCCGGCGTGACCCGAACGCTATCCATTTCTATTTACGATCAGGTCCAGGACTTTGCGTATGCGCAGGCCAATCACACGGCTCTGCTGCTGCTGAGCCTCTCTTTCCTGGCGTTGTTACTCATCTACGCACGCCGGGCACCCCGCGGTGTCTGAATACCTGCAGCTCGATGTCGATCACAGGCTGGGCGAGCTGGCGCTGCGCGTCACGTGTGCGCTGTCGGCGCCCTGGACCGTGCTGTTCGGCCCTTCGGGCGCAGGCAAGACTTCTCTGCTGCGCGTCCTTGGCGGGTTGATTCGACCGGACCGCGGCCGGGTGATCTTACACGGGCGAACACTGGTGGACACCGCCAGTGGAGTGTGGGTGCCTCCGGCGCACCGTGGGATTGGGTTTGTCACCCAGCGGCCCACACTTTTCCCCCACATGAACGTAACCGCTAATGTTTCCTTTGGCCTTTCCGCGCTTAACCGGCAGGCGAGTGACGAGCGGGTCGCGCAGATGCTCGAGCTGTTTCATGGCAGTCACCTGGCTGGGCGCATGCCGGGCGAGCTTTCCGGCGGCGAAAAGCAGCGTGTGGCGCTGGCACGTGCGCTCGCTCCTGAGCCACGCCTGTTGCTGCTGGACGAGCCGTTTGCCGGCCTCGATGCCGGTCTGAAGCTTTCCATCATGGAGGAATTGACGCGGTGGCTCGCCGAGCGTGAGGTTCCCGCACTCTATGTGTCGCATGACGTGGCGGAAGCCTTCCAGACAGAAGCGGATGTGATGGTTATCGATCAGGGGCAGATTCGGGCTCATGGTCCGGCGCAGGTGGCGCTTGCCAGCCAGCGGGAACAACTTTTGCGGCAGCTTGGTGCCGGCTAAGCAGAGCCTGGTTAAAACATTTTCGCCTATGACAACCAGACGGGCTCTGGCTCGAGACGGATGGCAAAGCGCGAGGCGATCGTGTCGGTGACTTGTCGCGTAAGGCGATGACGTCGGCCGCGCTGGCGCCGCCCCGGTTGATGAGGGCAAGGGTGTGGCGGCTGGAGATTCCTGCGTTGCCGAGCGCGTAGCCTTTTTGATAGCCGGCCCGCTCGATCAGCCATGCCGCGGAGAGCTTCACCTCGCCATCCTGCGCCGGATAGGCGGGAATGCTCTTCTTTTCCACGCCAGTTCCTGGGCCAGCGAATCAAGTACCGTTACCGGCACGACAGGATTCTTGAAGAAGCTGCCCGCACTGCGGCAGTCCGCATCGCCAGGCACGATCAGCATGCCCTTCTGCTGGCGGATGGTGCGCACGGCGTCGCGAACCTCGGCCAAGGTGGGCGACGCTATGTTGCGAGTGGTGAAATAGCGGGCGAGGTCGGCGTAAACGAAGTTGGCGGGACCATTCTTGCTCAGGGCGTAGTCGACCCGGCTGACCACGTAGCGCTCCCGTTGGGTGCTATTAAAAATGCTGCGACGGTAGGAAAATCCGCAGGCAGCGGCGGGCAAATCCACGAATTGGGCGGTTTTTCGATCAAACGCGCGTACCGTTACGATGGTTTGCGAAACCTCCTGCCCATAGGCGCCCACATTCTGAACCGGCGTACCGCCCACCGTGCCGGGAATGCCGGAAAGGCATTCGACCCCCGCGTAGCCGGCGGCGACGGCGTAGGCGACCAGCCCATCCCAGTCTTCCCCGGCGGCGGCGGAGACAATGGGACGGTCGGATTCCTGGGTGGAGATGATGCCGCGGAGCGCGATGTGCAGGACAAGGCCTGGAAAGCCGGCGTCGGAAACCAGCAGGTTGCTGCCGCCGCCAAGAACGAAGAGCGGCAACTGGCGGTCGCCGGCAAAAGCGACACCCGCGGCGATATCGTCTTCGCTCGCCGCCTCCGCAAACCAGCGCGCGGGGCCGCCAATCTGAAAGGTGGTGTAGGGGGCGAGCGGTACATCTTCGAGAAACTGCATTTGCCCTCAAGGTATATCAGGAGCACTGCAAGGCATATGTACTAGCGAAACCGCCGGTGAATCTTTACAATCAGAGAAGTTCAAAGGAGCGAGCATGTACCCCGAGATTATGGTTATACCCGATGCGCGAAGAGCTTACCCGCGCCGGCATCAAGGAAGCGCGAACCGCTGAGGAAGTCGACGCGGCGTTGGCAAAGCCAGGCACCACGATGCTGGTGGTGAACTCGATCTGCGGCTGCGCCGCAGGCAAGATGCGCCCTGGGGTCAGGCTGGCACTGCAGAACAAGACCCTGCCCGACCAGGCGATCACCGTGTTCGCCGGCCAGGATCGCGAGGCTACGGAACGCGCGCGGTCGTATTTCGAGGGTCATCCGCCGACTTCGCCGGCGATCGCGATGCTGCGCGATGGCAAACTGGTGTACCTGATGCAGCGCTCAGCCATCGAAACGGCAACAGCGCCGATGATCGCCCAGGAGTTGACCCGGGCGATGAACGAGCTGTGCTCGAAGACGACGGCATAGTTAAAGTTTCACTAAAGCTTTTGCGGACAGGGGCCATGCTGGGCAAGTAGTTGTTCTATGCCGGTTGCCGCCCCCGCGTCCTTCGATCGCCAGGATTCCTGCACGGTGGCATGCGGCTCGGGATGAGCCTTGTCGATCTGCTCCTGGTAGACAAAGGTGATTACCCGATCCTCAGGCTCGTCGCGCCATACGTTCCCTTCCCCGTCGCGACGGCTTGATCCGGAAACCCAACCGCCGGGCGTCAGGTGCCACTCGGTCCACTGCCTGCTGATGGCCATATCTCTCTCTCCAACCTTGCATTGCCCAGGATGACGATTTAGGTTAACAGGACGAAAGGCCGCCACTCTATATGACAACGACCGAAGCAACTGCGTCTCCTCGCCGTAAGCGATCGCTGTTCAAAGGGTTTCTCGCCGGGGCCATCGGGGGGCTGGTGGGAGCTGCCGCCAAGGCCGCGGGTGAGGCAGTATACCCGCCGCGGACCCGGGGCAGATTCCTCCTCCAGCCGTGCTGATCAATCGCATGTCGGATCGTCCTCTGAGCGAGAAAGAAGAGGAGGTCTCTGTGCAGGCAATTCACTGGGGCTTTGGGGCGCTCGTGGGTGGGGTGTATGGAGCGCTGGCCGAGTATCAGCCTGCGGTTACGGGACGGCTTGGGGCGAATTTTGGGTTAACGCTGTGCGGGATTACGCATGCGTCCGCGCTGCCGATGATGGGGTTGACGGAGAGTCCGGAGAACCAGCCGGCGCGCGAGCATGCCAGTGAGTTGGTGACGCATGCGATTTATGGTGTGACTACCGAGGTGGTTCGTCGATTGGCTCGGAAGGCGTTGTAAGGGATTAAGGTCCGGACTGCCCGCCGATTCGGGGTTAGGCGAAAAAAACATTTCCAGGCCAGGTCCGTAGAACCGCAGATCCCTCGGCTTCGCTCGGGATGACAAAGGAAAAGGTAGCGCTTCCATTCATATTCGATGATGCGGATCATGAACAGCAGGTCCGTCCATTGGAGGGACCTGCTGTTTCTTTCCAGCCGTCTCTAGGCGATACGGTCGATTTGTTCTCCGGGCAGGGCCTGCTCTGCTTTGCGGGTGGTGATCAAAATTGACGAGTGGCCCAAGCCGGCGTAGACGATCGCGGCCACGACCGCGCCCACAAAGGGCGCGACGATAAACATCCATAACTGTTGCAAGGCCCAGCCGCCGACGAAGATCGCAGGACCAATGCTCCGCGCCGGGTTGACAGACGTATTGGTGATGGGAATCCCGACCAGGTGAATCAACGTCAGGACCAGTCCGATCGCTAACCCGGCAAAACCGACCGGCGCACTGATGTCGGTCGCTCCCAGCACGGTGAGGACAAGGAACATGGTAAGGATCGTCTCAGCGGCAAAGCCGGCAGCCAAGGAGTAATGGTCGGGAGAGTGCAGACCGTAGCCATCCGCTCCCAGTCCGCTCAGCGAGGCACTGTACCCGCCAGGAAGGCCGTTGGCGATGAAGAGAATTAATGCGGACGCGATGACCGCGCCGATCACTTGCGCCACCATGTAAGCGGCGGCGTCCTTAGCGTTGATTTTCCTGGCCAGAAAGACTCCCAGCGTGACGGCTGGATTCACATGGCAGCCGGAAATTGGCCCGATGGTGTACACCATGGCGAGCAACGAGAGCCCGAAGGCCGCAGAGATGCCAACAAAGCCGATATGGCTCCCCGCTAGCACCGCACTGCCGACGCCACCGAAAACCAGGACAAATGTACCGACCAGTTCCGCAAAATATTTGTTCATGGACGCCTCCTCTCAGGCGAGAGAAGTATAAGGCCATTCGCTGACTTTCGAATGCGAATATTAGTTACGTCCTAGCGGGTGCGGCCGGTAGTTTCCGCCGGGCTCATCGCCTGCACTTTGCTGTGCTTGATGCTGTAACTGAAGTAGATGCCCAAGCCAATGATCAGCCAGACGATAAGCACCTCCCAGGTGAGGAGAGGAAGCTTGATCATGAGATAAAAGGCGCTGCACATGCCAAGGATGGGGACCAGGGGAACCAGCGGTGTCTTGAACGGCCGCTCCATATTGGGGTGACGCCGGCGCAGAATCCAGACTCCGGCACACACGATGGTGAAGGCGAGCAGCGTACCCATATTCACCAGAGCCGCGAGTTTGTCGATGGGCAACAGAGCGGGTAGGAAGGCGACAATCGTGCCGACCACGATGTTAGAAATCCAGGGCGTGCGGAACTTAGGATGAACGGCCGATGCCCACTTCCATAACAGGCCATCCTTCGACATGGAATAAAAGACGCGCGACTGGCCCAGCAGCATGACCAGCATGACAGTGCCCAGGCCGAAACACCGCGCCGATCTTCACCAGCAGACTGCCCCAGGTGACGCCGGTGACATCGATGCCGACCGCGACCGGGTCGCTGACATCAAGACTGCGGTAGTTGACCAGGCCGGTCAGCACGGTAGAAACCAGGATGTAGAGGAGCGTGCAGACGACGAGCGAACCCAGGATCCCGATGGGCATGTCGCGTTGCGGGTTGCGTGCCTCCTGAGCCGCGGTCGAGACCGCGTCAAAGCCGATGTAGGCGAAGAAGACCGAGGCCGCGCCCGCGGTGATCCCCCCGAAGCCAAAAACTGCCCGGTCCCTGCGACGGAGGGATGAAGGGATGCCAATTGGCCTGGGCGAGTTCCGGGTGGTGAAACAGATAAACCGATGCCTAGAACAAGGAAGATACCCACGATCGTCAGCTTGACGATCACGATGGCGGAATTGAGGTTGGCGGATTCCTTGATGCCGATGACCAGGACAGCAGTGACGATCAGGATGGCGAAGAAGGCGACAAAGTTGAAGACGCCGGCGACGTGAGGCAGGGTTGCGGCGTTGACGGTCGAGGGGAGCGATGCTGCGGGTAGCCACTTATCCGCGTAAAGATAGAGGACGTTTCCATAAGTGGTGGTGAACTGCGGCGGCAAGTGAATGTGCAATTGCTCCAGCAGGCTCACGAAGTATCCGGACCAACCGGAGGCCACGGTGGCGGCGCCGAAGGCATATTCGAGGACCAGATCCCAGCCGATGATCCAGGCGACTAACTCGCCCAGCGTGGCATAGCCATAGGTGTAGGCGGAGCCGGCGATGGGAATGATGGAGGCGAACTCGGAATAGCAAAGCCCGGCGAAGGCGCAGGTAATACCGGCGAAGACAAAGCTGAGAGCCACCGCAGGGCCGGCGTGAAGAGCCGCTGCCTGGCCGGTCAGAACGAAGATTCCCGCGCCGATGATCGCGCCGATGCCCAGAGTGATGAGGTTGACCGGTCCGAGAGAGCGCTTGAGTGTGTTTTCCCCCACCTCGTAGGCTTCTTTGGTGAGTATGGAGAGGGGTTTAGTTGCCAGGAATCTAGGCATCGTGTCCGGATCATCCTCCTGTGAAGGGATCTATGGTATCTGCGCTTGCCGACGGTTGTATGTTCTATACCGTTTTCCGGTTGGTGTGTCCAGCGAGGAACGCTTGGCACTTGATGCCAAGCGAAATCTCGGAACAGCGGTGCGCACATATTACTTGGACAATTGGTCGCCTTCTGGCATATGCTAAGGCATAGGCCAAATGATGATCCCTGAACGGCGCGTCAAGCTTTTCAAAAACGGACGCAACCAAGCGGTTCGAATTCCTCGCGAGTTCGAGCTTCCCGGCGACGACGCGATCATGCGCAGGGAGGGTGAGAGGCTGATTATCGAGCCAGCCCCACAGAAATCCCTGTTGGCTTTGCTGGCGACCCTCAAGCCGCTGGAAGAAGATTTTCCGCCAATCCCTGATCCAACGCCTGGTCAAGTCAGGTTCTGATGATTTACCTATTGGACACCAACACTGTTTCCGATCTCATTCGGAATCCGCAGGGCCGCGTTGCCACATACATCAAGAAGGTTGGCGAAGCGCGGGTCTGTACCAGCATCATTGTTGCGGCCGAATTACGTTATGGCGCAACCAAGAAGGGTTCGGCACGTCTTACCAAGCAACTTGAAGCGGTGCTTGGCGTTTTGGAAGTGGTACCCTTCGAGGCGCCGGCTGATGCAACCTACGGGCTCATTCGCACTCGGCTCGAACAGGCCGGCAGACCGATTGGTGGAAACGATCTGCTTCTCGCCGCTCAGGCCATCACACTTGGGTACACCCTGGTGACTGATAACGAAAAAGAGTTCGCCCGCGTCGACGGGTTGAACCGCGAAAATTGGCTACGGTAAACATGAGCGACCTTAGGAAGTCAGGGCGGCGAGGAACTCCTCGGTCCGTTTGGCGGTTGAAAGGTTCGGAGTTGGGAGCAGGTCGGAAATGACCGCGACTGAATCTGCTCCAGCATGGATTACGGAGGAGCAGTTGACGCGGCCAATGCCTCCGATGGCGACCAACGGCTTTGTGGTCATCGCGCGGGCGAGGCGGACACCCTCCAGACCGACGACGGGGTCCGGGACCTTTTTGGAGAGGGTGGCGAAGACGGGGCCGATGGCAACGTAGTCCGCCGGTCCGGCTGCGGCGGCGAGGAGCTGGGCTTCCCCATGGGTCGATACGCCGATGAGAATATCGGGACCGAGCGCGGCGCGGGTATCGGCTGGTGATAGATCCTCCTGGCCGACATGAACTCCTTCGAAGCGGGTCGCCTGCACCAGCGAGACGCGATCGTTGAGGATGAGACAGCTGTCCGACGACGGGAAGATCCTGCGCAGCATGGCGGCCCGCTCCAGCACCACTTCGTCCGGCGCATCTTTATCGCGATATTGCAGGAAACGGATGCCGGCCTCGCGCAGCTCCCGGGCAAAGCGCTCGATCGAAAGGCCGGCCTGCAGCAGCAGGCCGGCATCCAGGATGGGATACAGGCCGGGGCAGCTCTACACCTGGGCGAGAATCTGCTCGCGGCGCTGCTTCTCGCGTTCGAAGAAGCGCTCCATGAACTTGGTGTCAAAGTTTCCCTCGCGGAACTCAGCGTCTTCCAGGATGCGGCGGTGGAGCGGGATCGTGGTGTGGATGCCCTCGACGACAAACATCTCCAGAGCGCGCGACATGCGGGCCATGGCCTCCGCGCCGGTCTTTGCCGTGGACGATCAGCTTGGCAATCAGCGAATCGTAATAGGGAGGCACGATGCCTTCGGCATACTGCGCCGTGTCCACCCGCACACCGTTGCCACCGGGAACGTTGAAGGCGGTGATGCGGCCGGCGGAGGGGGTGAACTTCTCCGGATGTTCGGCGTTGACCCGGCACTCGATGGCGTGGCCGCGAATGGGCATCGCTTCGGGAAGAATGCTGCGCAGGCGTTTCGCCGGCGGCAATGCGAAGTTGCGCTTTGACCAGGTCGACACCGGTCACCGTCTCGGTGACCGGATGCTCCACCTGGATGCGGGTGTTCATCTCGATGAAGTAGAGCTTGCCGTCCTCATCCATGAGGAACTCAACCGTGCCGGCGTTCTGATAGCCGATCGCGGTCAGACACCGTTTGAGTGTCTTGGCGATGTCTTCGCGGATCTTGGGCGTGACCTGGAGCGAAGGCGCCTCTTCGATCAGCTTCTGGTGGCGGCGTTGGATGGAGCACTCGCGCTCGCCCAGGGAGAACAACATTGCCATGCTCGTCGGCCAGGATCTGGAACTCGATGTGCCGGGGGCGCTCGATGAACTTCTCCATATAGAGGTCGCCGTTGCCGAAGGCGTTGGAGGCCTCGGTGTGCGCCGCCTGGTAGAGCTGGGGCAGCTCCTCCTCGGTGCGGATGACGCGCATGCCCCGTCCGCCGCCGCCTGCGGAGGCTTTGAGGATGACAGGAAAGCCAACCGATCGAGCCCAGCCGAGAGCTTCCTCCTCGTTTTGCAGAACGCCTTCCGAGCCGGGCAGGATGGGCACCTTGGCCTTCTTCATCGCCTGGCGGGCTTTGTCCTTTTCGCCCATGAGCCGCATGGCTTCGGGAGTGGGCCCGATGAACTTGATATTCGAAGCGCGGCAAACCTCGGCGAAGTTTGCGTTCTCGCTCAGCAGACCATAGCCGGGATGAATGGCATCGACATCGGCGATTTCCGCCGCGGAGATGACGGCGGGCACATTCAGATAACTTTCCGCCGAGCGGGGCGGGCCGATGCAGATGGCTTCGTCGGCAAAGCGGACGTGGAGCGAGTTGCGGTCCGCCTCGCTGTAGATGGCGACCGTGCGGATCCCCAATTCCTTGCAGGCGCAGATGACGCGGAGGGCGATTTCGCCGCGGTTGGCAATCAGTAGTTTTCGAAACATTGGTTCCATTCAGAGACCCGCGAATCCTCATGCAGTTGCTGTGACGTTTAAACCAGGGAAGGAGCTAGCGCAGCCGCAGGGCGAAAAGCGGCTGGCCGTATTCCACCGGCTGGCCATTGGTCACCAGACGCTTGACGACTTCGCCGGCTGCGTCCGATTCGATCTCGTTCATCAGCTTCATGGCTTCCACGATACAGAGGACCTGGCCGTTGTCGATCTGGTCCCCGATCTTGACGAAGGCCGCGGCACCGGGCGAAGACGACTCATAGAACGTGCCTACGATCGGCGACTTGACGATGTGCAGGGACTCCTCTACGGCCGGAGGGGGCGCATCCGCGGCTGCAGCCGCCCCGGAAGAAGCCACGGCATGAATGCCCTGCGAGGCGGCTGCCGGCACGTGGCCTGCCGGGGACAACAATTGCCCCAGGCGCGCGATATCGAGAGCCGAGGCAGGCGGTCCCTGCATGGGCTGACCGAACTTGAGGCGAATCTTGAAGTCGCCGCGTTCGAATTCGAAGTCACCAATGTCATATTCTTTAAGGAACTCGATTAGTTCCCTCAACTCTTTGATTTCATCAGGCGTCATGAATCTCTCGTCTGCATCAGAGTTGCGTCCAACCGGTGGAAGCGGGGGTCAAGACCTGACCGCCCTGCCGGGTAACGACAACCATATCCTCAATGCGCACTCCAAAATGACCTGCAATATAGACGCCGGGTTCGATGGTGACGACCATCCCCGGCAAAAGGGACTGCGACTGGTCCGCGGCAATGCGGGGTGCTTCATGAATTTCAAGCCCAACGCCGTGACCGGTGGAGTGAGTAAAGTACTCCGCCAAGCCAGCCTTGCGAAGGACGCTGCGCGCTGCTTCGTCTACCTCACCACAGGAGACTCCGGGCTTGACCGCCTCAACGGCAGCCTGTTGCGCCTCCCGCACAGCATCATACGTGAAGCGTTCCCGGCGTGTTGGCTGCCCGAGGAAGACAGTGCGTGTCATATCTGAACAATAACCTTCGAGAATAACACCGAAGTCGAGGGTTAAAAAGCCCTTACGGGGCAAACGCTGGGCGGTGGCCCGGCCGTGCGGCAGGGCGGAACGTGGGCCACTGGCGACGATGGTCTCAAAGGACATGCCCTCGGCTCCACGCACCCGCGCGCTGTTTTCCAGAAGTGCCGCCACCGCCGTCTCGGGCATTCCCGGCTGCAGTTGGGGGAGCAATTCATGGAACAGGTCGACACCCAGGTGAGCCGCCTTTTTCATCAGGCGGAGTTCGTCCTCGTCCTTAATAAGGCGAAGACTGCGGACCAGGGTCTCGGCCAGGGGCTGGAAGAATCCCCGGCCGCCTCCGGCTTTGCGATAAAGGGCCAGATCGGCAACCGTGGTCGTTTCCGGGTCGAAGGCACAGTGTTTGGCTCCGCTCGCGGCCAGCCATCGGCACGACGCTTCGCGAGCGGCCTTGGTGATCACCACCCGGGCGGCGCTGGTTTCCTGGTGCGCCTGAGCGGTGTATCGGCCATCGGTAAACATGGCGGCCCGATTCGGGGTCACGGCAAGAAAGGCATTGGATCCGGTAAAGCCGCAGAGATAGCGCACATCCGGCAGATGGGTGATCAGCAGGCTGTCGATTCCCTGGTGCTTCATCCGGCGCCGCAGGCTGCGCAGTCTGGGAGCGTGATTCATCTGCTCAGGTATACCAGATGTTTACCGCAGCTCACTCAAGCCAGTACACTTAGGGTGCATAGAAAGGTCGTAACCCCCATGCTCGTGGTGATGAAACCGCAGGCCACGCCGGAAGAAATCCAGGCAGTCTGCGAGCAGATCCAGGTGTTAGGCTTCCGCGCCCATCCCATGCCCGGCGCCCAGCGCACGGCCATCGGAATTACCGGCAATAGCGGCGCGGTCGACCAAGGGGACCTTGAAGAGCTATCCGGGGTCGCGGAAGTGATCCGGGTTACCAAGCCCTACAAGTTGGTCAGCCGCGATGTGAAGGAAGAGGACACGGTCATCAGCTTTCCGGGGACCGATGCGACCATTGGCGGCCCGGGCCTGGCGGTCATTGGCGGACCGTGCTCGATCGAATCGCGGGAGCAGGCCTTCGCGGTCGCCGAGCAGATCGCTCGCGCGGGAGCGCAGTTCTTTCGCGGGGGCGCTTATAAGCCGCGCACTTCTCCCTACGCCTTCCAGGGCATGGGCGAGGATGGTCTGAAGATCATGGCGGAGATCCGCGAGAAGTTCGGGCTGCGGATTGTTACCGAGGCTCTGGACAACGAGAGTCTCGACCTGGTTGCGGAATATGCCGATGTGATTCAGATCGGCGCGCGGAACATGCAGAACTTTTCGTTGCTGAAGCGCGCCGGGCGGACGCGTAAACCGGTTATGGTGAAACGCGGTTTGTCGGCGACGCTGGACGAACTGCTGATGGCTGCCGAGTACGTGATGAGCGAAGGCAACTACCAGGTGATCCTGTGCGAACGTGGGGTACGCACGTTTGCGGACCACACCCGCAATACGCTTGACTTGAGTATCGTGCCGGCGGTGCAGAGGCTGAGCCATTTGCCCATCATCGTCGATCCCAGCCATGGAACGGGCAAACGAAATATGGTTCTGCCGCTGGCACGCGCAGCGGTTGCGGTGGGAGCGGACGGCCTGATGATCGAGGTGCATCACCAGCCGGATAAGGCGCTGTCCGATGGCGCGCAATCGATGTATCCAGACCAGTTTGTTGAACTCATGGATGAGATTTCCCAGATCGCGGCGGCCATTCACCGGTCTGTGCCGCGGGGAATCACAGTCGCAGAGCCCGCCCCCGCCGGGAGGCTGTAGACAACCTGGTGCGGCCAATCCTCAGCAGGTACCTGCCATGGTTGGTCCTGATTGCGCTGGGCACTGTTGGGTGCCGGCAACGGGACTTCCCCAACTATCCCGCGAACTATCGCGAATACGCTTACATCAGTAACGGCGGCAGCAATACCGTCACTGTGCTCGACCTGGTGAACATGCGTCAGGACCGGGTGATTGCGGTTGGCGCCGGCCCGTCGGGGCTGGCGATTAATCCTCGCCGGAACGAAGTATATGTGGTGAATTCCGCCGGTGGTACCGTCACGGTGATCAATGCGGAAACCAACACCGTCGCGGCGACGATTCGCGTGCAAAAGCGGCCCTATTCTATCGACGTGGATGCGGAGGGGGATCGCGCCTACGTTGCCAACTCGGGTTCCAACAATGTTTCGGTGCTGGACCTGGGGCTTCGCCGGGAAATTGGCGTGATCGGGGCTGGTGAGGGTCCCGGGATGGCCCGCATTGCGGGCGATGGAAAGACGCTGGTGATCAGCAACCGTACCAGTGGCAGCGTGAGCATCGCCGACGTGCATTCGTTGCGGGTGAGAAGCAGCTTCGACCGGTGTCCTGGGGCAACGGATGTGATGATCGTACCGGACTCGTCCAAGGCGTTTATCGCTTGCTCGGGTGGACACCAGATCATGGTGATTGGGCTGGCCCATAGCACGGGCAACGATCCTCGGGCCGCCGACGTTCTTCTCGCTTTTCTTGATGTGGGCAAGACGCCGGTTCATATTGCGCTGAAACCGGATGGTGGGGAGGCGTTCGTCTCCAACTACGATAGCGATACGATTTCGGAGCTCACCACGAACTCCAATGAAGTCGGCGGCGCGTACCTGGTGGGGACACACCCGGTGCGGGGACTGGTCAATGCGGATAATTCACTGCTGTATGTGAGCGATTTTGGGTCGGGACGCGTGGGGATTTATAGCATCGACGATGGCAAGTTGATTGAACCAGGGGTTCGGGTCGGGGAGGGTCCGGACGCGTTGGCGTTCTCCTCGTCGGGGAGATTTCTTCTGGTGGCGAATGCGCAGTCTGGAGACATTGCGGTGGTGCGGACGGGGAGTAATCCTGCTTCGCTGCTCACGTTGTTCCCGGCTGGACGGTCGCCTAATGATGTTGTTGTGAAGGCGTTTTTGGTTCGGTAGGGGTGGTTTCTGGTTCTTCCTTTGGGCTACGCTCCGGCCGAAAAGCATTTCCAGGAGTGGTCCGCTGAACTGCAGATCCCTCGACTACGCCCGGGATGACAAAGGGAGTGTGGTGCTCCCAGGGTGGGTTGGTTAGTGGCTGAAAGAAACAGCAGGTCCCTCCACTGCGCTACGCTCCGGTCGGGATGACACTTCTGTTTGAGTTCAACATCCCAATCCGAAACAGATGTTTGGGTAGCAACTCCCAATCCCAAACAGAAGTGTCATCCCGACCGGAGCGTAGCGCAGTGGAGGGACCTGCTGTTCCTTTTGCCGTTCTCACGCAGGCTCTAAAGCGAAGCGGCTTGTTCTTCTTTGGCGCGCTCGAGGTCGGCCAGGTGGGCGAGATGCAGCGTGTGGCGGGAGGCAGAGTAGTGGGCTCCGGCCAGCAACAGAAGACCGGTGATGAAGGCCCATAACATCAGGCAGACCGAGACGGAGAAGGGACCGTATACGGAATGAAGGTCCAGCCAAGGGAGAATTGCGATGTAGAGCATCTTTGCCAGCTCCCAGGAGAGGCCAATCACGATCGCAGTCGGCAGTACCGCCCCGACAGGCAGCTTGCGGTTGGGAAGAATCCAGTAGATGAGAAAGAACAGCAGGATACTGGCGACCGCTGCCGAAATTTGCAACAACCAATGGGAAAGAAAGACGAACGCTGCGTTATTGACGTGGCCAAAGAAGAGCAGCTGCAAAATCGATTGCTGCGCCGCGGTGACGGCCACACTCAACATGGCGATGGTACCGATCCCAGCGGCCAGCCCGAGCGAGACCAACTGGTTCATGAAATACGAACGGTTCCTGGTGACACCCCAGACCCGGTTCAACGCCACTTCCAGGGGAAGAAAGACGCCGGTGGACGAAATCAGCAACATGACGACCGATGCCAGCTTCACACCGCTCCGGGCGTGCGCCACGATCTCCATGTTCTTGGTGATGAAATCCTGACCGGTGGGCAGGAAATAGTGGATCATGTCGGCGATGGCGCTCTCCATCGCTTTGGAATGGAAGACCTGACGCGCAATCGTGAACATCATCACGATGAACGGGAACAGAGACAAAATGGTGTTGGCGGCGACACTGAAGGCGTAGGTATGCACCTCAGTCTGTGACATGTACCGGGCAAGGCTCCAGATCTCATCCCCAAGACTCGCATTGGCGGCAAGTTTCGCGGGCGGCTTTGGCTGCGCCGGAGCTCCGACGAGGTCTTCGTCCTCGACCGGGGTTGCCGCGATTGGGGGAATGGTGCCGAGCATCGTTGCGATCAATGCTAGCAGTTTGGTGGGAGCCTCGAAATGACCCAACCGGTCTAGTACCTACAACCTTGACCGATGTTTCCGGGCGTCCTGGTTTCTGCCTGATGGTTCCCATAGGCAAATTTTTCTTGCACTCAATTCCAATTCCTGCCATAACATCATCAAGCTGGAACAAAGTTCACAGTCAAAACGTTCGGAAGGCCAATTGGTGTAATTGTTTCAAAGCTCTCAAAGCATTCCAGGTAAACCGGGACCCGGCGTCACTTCTGGCAACCGTGACGGGTGCTCGCGGTGTCCCTGAGGAATGCTGGAGATGGTTCATCCACAGTGAAAGGGAGTTCGCTTGAAGGAAAATGGCGTGGTCAAGTGGTTCAACGGAGCCAAAGGATACGGATTTATTCAACGTTCCACCGGTGAGGATGTCTTTGTACACTTCTCCGCGATACAAGAGAACGGCTATAAGACTCTGAACGAGGGCGACGCGGTCGAATTTGAATGCCAGCAAGGCCCCAAAGGCCTTAACGCCGCGAACGTCGTACGTAGCGCCTGAAGCCGGATCAGAGCTGGGCTTGCGCATTCGTCTCAGCGGTTGAGAGACGGGTCAAGGCCCATCGCGCGGCTTCCGCCAGCACCGGATCGGTGCCGGCTGCCCACTCCTGCAGCTTAGGCCGGTAGCTCGCAAGCCCACTGTTCCCCATGGCAATCGCTACATTGCGCAACAAGCCATGCAGCTTGGCGCGCTGCACCGGAGATTGCCGGAACAAGCTACGAAAGCTCTCCGCATCCAGCTCCGCAAGCCAGGCAAGGGCCGGATTTACCAGTTCCCGACGAGCGGCCAGCTCGGGGTCCGCACTCACGGGCGCACGGCGGTTCCAAGGGCATACGTCCTGACAAATGTCACAGCCGAAGACCTGGCGACCCATCTGGGGACGCAATGGTTCAGGGATAGGCCCGCGCTTCTCAATCGTCAGGTACGCGATGCATAAGCTCGCGTCCATTTGATACGGCGCTACCAGGGCGCCGGTCGGACAGGCGTCGATACATCGCGTGCAACTGCCACAACGATCTTCCGGCAACGCGAACGTAGCCGCGGGGGGCAGTTCGAGCCCGGTCAGGATCACGCCGAGAAAAAGCCACGATCCGAGCTTTTGGTTAAGGATGCAGGTGTTCTTACCGGTCCAGCCAATGCCTGCATACCTGGCGTAGGCCCGCTCCACCAGGGGACCAGTATCCACATAGCAGCGCGATTCGAAGGGGCCTAACGTTTGTTGCAGACTTTGCTCCAGGTTCTTGAGGCGGGCTAACAGGACGTCGTGGTAGTCGCTCGGCCGGCTGGCGCCTTCAGCTTCGCCGGTCTGATATCCAGTCAGGGCGTAGCGGGCAATCCAGGCGCTTTCCGGGGAGGCGGGATCGATGGATTTGGGCGCGTCTGCGTTGTAGTTGGCGGCGCAGACAATCACGGATCGGGCCCAGGGAACGGCAACCCGCAGAGACGATCGCAGCAGGCGGTTATCCTGGTCGCGGCGCTTCAGGTACTCCATTTCGCCGGCATAGCCGCGCTCGATCCAACCCTCGAGGTAGGGTTCGGGCTCCTCGGGCAGCGGGACCGGGGCAATGCCTGCCGTGGAAAAACCGGCGTCCTGGGCCAATGCGACGATCTGGTCGTGAACCGTGGATGCAGGCATGCATCCACATTTTAGTGTCACTCCGCGATATTGCCGGCCAGGGTCGCGATGATGGCGATATTCTCTGTTAAATGGGGGGGCAGATCGTGCCGCTCTGCCAGATATTCTGTTGTGTTGTAGGAGACCCAGACTTTTCCTTGATCGTCCTCCCAGATCAGGATCTTGAGCGGCAGGTCGATGGCGATGGTCGGCGCTGCGAGCATCAAGGGGGTGCCGCCTTTCGGGTTTCCAAAGATGAGGAGCTTGGTCGGACGCATCTTCATTCCTACCTTGGCCGCTTCCCCGCTGTGGTCGACCAGTGCGAACACGGCGATTCCTTTGGCTTGAAGGATCGTCTGGAGCTTCGCCAGGGTTTCATCGACCGAGTGATGGCTGGGTTTATTGACGATTCCGTTGTTGGTCACGGGTTTCCTCCGCAGTTTCAGATGTCGAGTTTGAGGATAAGTCTCTGGTATTAAAACGGCTGGAACCTGCAGGGGGTGGATTACGTATTTTGAATAGGGGAACGATCGATGATCAAGTTTTTGCTGTGGTGTATTCTTTTCCTCCTCTGCTGGCCGTTAGCGTTGCTGGCGCTTGTCGTGTACCCGTTTGTTTGGTTGATTTTGCTGCCGTTTCGGCTGGCGGGCATCGCCGTACACGGAGCGCTGGAGCTGGTGGTCGCCCTGATCACCCTGCCGGCGCGTTTGCTTCGGGCTATTTAGAGTCCGCACCGACTAAAAGTCGTGCCTTAGAAGCGCAAAAACGAGTGGGGCCTAGCGTCTGCGTGAGCGCTGCGGTAGTCCCGAAGAGACGTCTGAAAGTAGCCCAGGCCCCGGTGTTCAGCCGTCCCTCACGGGACTGTTCAGCTTGCCTATCATTACCCAGGACTACTGTCCTGGGCTACTCTCAGACGTCCCTTCGGGACTAAGTACAGACCAGTTTGGCCGGGGTGGCACGCATTGAAGTCGTGTCCTGATACCAAGCAAATACTGCTGAGCCCAGGTTGAACACATCAGGGTTGGGCGTAGTAGCCGGTCCGGGTGCGTGCGGTCAGGCCGGGTTTGGATACCTGGACGATGAGGCTGTGATATTCGTCGCGGTGATCGGCTGGCGGCGGATCGAAGGACAATTCGTAATAGGCCTGGGTGTCCGCGTAACACTTCTGCAACTGCGACACGATGTCGTTACTGGAAGTGAGGGCCAGACCTCCGGTCTGGGTGGCTAAGACCTGCAAGCTGAGATCCCCGATGGAAACCTGTCCCGGCTTGCCGACGCCCTTCAGGAAATCCTGATAGTAGAAGGTGCGGCCTACCCCCTCGTTTGCACCAAGCGGATCGACGCTGTAAAGCGTGATCCGGGCCTGTCGAAGCTGGGTGGAAAGACCGACGATGTTGGAGAAAAGCTGATTCTGTTGCTTGCCATCAAGATGGATGCCGGGTCCGGAAAGCAGTGGCCAGCCGGGAGACACCCAGAAGATCATCTTGCGCCCGGGAAGACTGCCCTCGTGCTCGACCAGTTGATTCAGAGCATTCATCGAAAGCTGAAAGCGGTCGCTCGCCTGCCATTGCGAGGAGCGGCGGACGTTGCGCAGACCTATGGCGAAATTATCAAGAGCGGTGGCGAGCTCGTTGCCGTCCGTAAGAAAGCCTTGCTGAACCTGGGTGCCCGTATCCGTGAAGAGTGCGAGCGAGGTGGGCTGGGACAGATGGCCGCCGTTCGCCCGCAGAAATTTGCCGATCTCTCCGCGGTCCCAGGCGATGTTTTGGTAGGTGCTGTTCACGGCGTCGACGAGGATGATGACGTGTATGGGGTCATGGCTGCCGTCGCGCGCCTGAAAGGATGTGATGTGCTGCAGGGTCTTGTTGTCAAAGACGGTGAAGTCCTGCTGCTCTAAATTCGCGACCGGCGGCCCGGACTTCGGCGTAACCACCACGTCGAGGTTGATTCTGGAGGCATTCGAGCCAGTCGGCGGAAGGTTCTGCTGAGCGAAAAGCACAGCACCGGACAATATAGAGAGGAGAACGAGACGCGCGCCAACGGACATGAGTTCCCTGCCTCGCACAAAGCCAGTTGTTTGACGGAAGGGGGCAGGAGCAAGTTGCGGGGCAACAAAACGACGGGTACCCCATCGTTTTGTTGCCAGTTGCAGGTACTAGATATGAACGGTGCTTTGTGCCGGCGGCGGTAGAGGAAAGTGGTGCGCGTCGGTCAGACCGAGGGGCAGATATTCGCCGAGATACCAGTCGACAAACCTGCGTATTCCGTCTTCGATGGAGACGAGGGGGCTGTAGCCCGTGATTTCCTTGAGCTTCTCGACCCGAGCCTGGGTTTCGTAGACGTCGCCCGGCTGCATGGGCAGGAGGCGAATGTCCGCCGATCTGCCCAGGCATGCCTCGATGGTGCGAACCAGGTGGAGTAGCTCGATGGGACGTTGATTGCCGATATTGCAAAGGCGCATGGGAGCTTTTTCGTTTGCGCGCTCGGTTCCGTCCTGTTTCGGCGGCTGGGGTAGCACGCGAACAATCGACTCCACGATATCGTCGACGAAGGTGAAGTCGCGCCGCAGTTGGCCAAAGTTATAGAGTTCAATGGTTCGACCGCCCATGATCGCATCGACGAATTTGAAGACCGCCATATCCGGCCGGCCCCATGGACCGTAGACGGTAAAAAATCGAAGTCCGGTGGTTGGGATCTGAAAGAGGTGGCTATAGGCGTGGGCTACCACCTCGTTACTCTTCTTGGTTGCGGCGTAGAGGCTGACCGGGTAATCGGTGGAGTCCTCTTCCGCAAAGGGGATGTTATTGTGCGATCCGTACACGGAACTGGAAGAGGCGAAGAGGAAATGGCGGCAGGCGCAAGCGCGAACGCCTTCGAGGACGTTGACGAAGCCGACGAGATTGCTGGCAACATATTCGTCCGGGCTGGTAATGGAGCGTCGTATTCCAGCTTGCGCTGCCAGATGAATCACGGCATCGAAATCGCCATTGCGGAAGAGGCTTTCCACACGGGACCGGTCGGCCAGGTCGAGGGGGAAAAACCAGAATCGGGGACCGATGCAAAGCTTGCGAAGCCGCGCATCCTTGAGCCTCGGGTCGTAGTAGTTGTTGAGGTTGTCTACGCCAACAATCTCGAACCCATCTGCAAGAAGGCGGTGGACGAGGTGGGCGCCAATGAAACCGGCGGCGCCGGTCACCAGAATTCGTTTGTCTCTTGTCTGCTTCATCATAGTTGTCTCTCATTTACCGCGAGCTGATAGAGCGTTATTCCCCGGTTCTGGGGGAGCACCTCAGTACGCTCCCTGGCCGGTTAAAACCACCCTGGCGGTGCGCGCCAGGATATGAAGGTCTAGCCACGGGGACCAATTGCGAACGTAATAGCTATCCAGCCGGACGCGATCCCGGCGGCTTACAGCGTTTCGCCCAGACACCTGCCATAGGCCTGTCAGGCCCGGAGTTACTCGGCAATACAAGGAGAAGTTCTGTCCATAACTCGCGACTTCTTCTTCCACAATCGGGCGGGGACCGACCAGGCTCATCTCACCTCGCAAAACGTTCCAGAGTTGGGGTAGTTCGTCGAGGCTTGTTTTCCGCAAGAACCTACCCACGCGGGTAATGCGCGGATCATGGCGCAATTTGCGATCGCGTAACCATTCCTCGCGCAGGGCGCCATCTTTCGCGAGCGCGCTTTCCAGTAACTGGTCCGCATTCACCTGCATCGTTCGGAGTTTCCAGATACGAAATTTCGAGCGATCACGACCAATCCGGCAATGACCATAAAAAACGGGTCCGGGCGACTCAAGCCGCACCAGGATGGCAAGCAGAAAGACGGTGAGCGGAACGAACGGGAAGGAGAGACCAATCAGGAACAGGTCGATCGCGCGTTTGGTGAACCTGGGGAGAGGAAGAAGCAGGTCTCTCCTGACCTCAACCGCCAGACAGCCGGAAAGTAGCCGGACGTCCGCTGTGAGGCTGTAAAGAGCCGCCGAACTGTGAATGATCATCAGGCGGGGGAAGATGCTCTCGTACTTTTCCAGATCCTGCAGCAGCTTGCCGGACCCCGCGTCGGGCAGAGCGATCATGGCGCGGTCCACTCCCCAGGCCCTCACCGCGGCGGCGAGGCGCAGGTCAAGAACGGGCAGGTGATTTCTCAGGCGAGGCGGATGGGAGACAGCGAGAATAGCGACGGGCCTCAACCCGATCTCGGGATGGATCTCCAGTTCATTGATAATCTCCGCAGATTCCTCGCCGGTGTGGAAGACCGCCACTGGGATTCCCCACCAGGATTTATGGCAGATGAGTCCGCGCACGCCGGATCGCAGGAGAGGGTTCACCAGCATCGCGGCCATCCACCACAGGAGAAGCAGGCGGCCGGGATAGTCGCGGGCGGTGCGAGTTGCGAGGATCAACCCGGCAAGGAGGACGAAACTAAGAGTCAATGCGAGGGCGAGGCGGCGAAGTTCGTTGACCGCGTTGTAAATAACACCTGGGTAGAGATTGGTTGCGAGAAAGATTGCGACGAACACTCCAAGAGCCGGCCAGAGAGCGAAATAACGATGCAGGTCAAGACTCCCATCGTTGATGCGTCCGGCTAACCAGACCGTGATCCCGGTAAACAGGATCGCGGCCGCATCGCAGAAAAAGAAAACGGTGGAGGACAGCAGTAGGTGGCGACTGATTTTCGGCACACCAATCAGCGGAAAGCCGGCTTCTGCCGGAACTGCGGTGACCGAAGCCATTTGTGCCTCCGACTAGGTTGTCAAGAGCGGTTTCATCAATTACTTACTCGGGCGTGGAATGAGGTTTCGAGCAACCAGAAAAAACCTGATTGGTTGTTATTTGATTTTTAGTTGTCTCGAAAGACTGTAGCCGGAGCGTAGTGGTGCAACCTGAAGCCTTCATGCGCGGCGGTATTAAAAATGATTTATGGAGTTGTGGTCAGCGGGGATGGGTGGGAGGGGAGGGCCTTCAGGGTCTGCCGCGCTCAACCGAGGAATTCGGGAAGGCAGAAAGGCGTACAGCAGGTCCCTCCACTACGCTACGCTCCGGTCGGGATGACACTTCTATTTTGAACGCCATATTCCGTTCTGAAGATGAAGTGTCATCCCGACCGGGGGCGTACCCGGATTTCCTGCCACGCTACGCCGGACGAGTCCGCGTGTGCGCCTTTCAGTCTTCCAATCGGCCTTCAGGCCCGGCGTGCGCTTCCGTTCATTAGGTTGACGGTTGATTGGGGTGGCCGGCCGTTGTGGCCGTTTGCGGCTTGCACTAAGGTGTCCAGGGAGGTGAAGGTGTACCCGATGCCGCGGTTGGTCTGAATTAATTTTTGTGGAAAGCCGCGATCGACCTTGCTTCGCAGGGCGCTGATATAGACGTCGACGACGTTGGTCAGACCTTCGAAGGACGAGTTCCACACATGCTCAAGAATCATGGTTCGGGTTACTGGGCGGTTCGCGTTCCGGACAAGATATTCGAGCAGCAGGAATTCTTTCGGCCGCAGGTCGATGGACTTTCCCAGTCGCGCGGCTCTGCGCCGGACCAGATCGAGCTCAAGATCGCCGGAGCGCAGAACATTGACTGCATTGGATGCGGTAAGATCGGCGGCGGCTTGACGCAACCGTATCGAAAGGCCAAGACGCACCGCCAACTCCGAGGCAAAGAATGGCTCCCGCACGCAATCATCGACACCAGCTTCGAACAGTTGCAAACGCTGTTCCAGGTCAAGGTATCGCGCGAAGACGAAGAGAGAAGCGTCCGAGTTCTCCTGTCGCAACAGTTTCACCAGGAGCACGATATCTCCAAAAATGAGGGAGTCGGAATCCACGAGAACACCCTCGTAAGGCGCGAATCGGGTAAGCTGCAGGCACTCTTTCGCGGAGACCACGGTTTCCACGACAAACTGGGCCGAGCTCAGCGCCTTTGCGACTCTTCTTTGGAGATCGCAGCGGGGTAAGAACGTGAGAACTTTCATGAGTATCTCCAGGATGAGAACGGGCCCGAGGAGGTGAAGCCAAGACAAAGTGAAGCACCGCAGTAACCAGCGAACAGGGCATTTACATAGTGCAAAGCAATAACAGAAGTTACTTTAGTCTGTCAATTGTATCTTATTTACCGCCTGATATATGCGCAACTGCCACTAAGACAGATGCACTCATTGAAGCGTCAGACATGGCCGGCGGGATAACCGCGCGGGCGGATGTGCATGCGGTGACCGTCCTTAAGAGCCGCCGAGATACAGCCTCGCCCGGCGCGTTGTCTGTTGCTTAGAGAGAACGCGGATTGCCTGCACGCGCTGTTGCTTATCGGAAACATGAAGGTGACTTGAGATATGCAAATCTAACGATCAATAGCCATTAGTCGCTGTCATGGCGATCTAACTAACAATTTCTGCCATTACGTTTAAGCAACGGAGCGGGAAATATCTCGGACTTCGCGGCTTTCCTTCGTAGCCTCCGTGCAGTACACATCTGCGCTACCAAGGAGACTCTCCCATGCTGAAACAAGTTAGCCGCAAGTTCGCCACCGCCGCAATGATCCTCGCGCTGATTACCCCCGCTGCCTTTGCCAACACCACGCCTACCGGCACGGACCCGGAGCCTGGTGTGGTTCACATCATCCTCGTCTTTCTGGGTTTGGCGTAATATATTTGTCAAGCCGCCCTGCCCCTCGACCGGCCGCCTTGAAGGGAGATCTCTGAGATGCGTCTCACGAGTCTGGATTTCCTGTTCTGGGCGGCTGGGTTCGTCGCGCAGCTCGCGTTGCTCTTTGTTCTCTGGTATCGACGCCGGGCGCGCGCCTTCCCCTATTTTACGGCCCTGATCACATTGAATGTGGTTCGGACTACGGTTCTTTATTTCGTGCTGCATCACGGAACAAAGGCTGCTTACGCTTACAGCTATTGGTCGGCAGCCATGCTCGATGTGATCCTGCAACTCTGCGTCGTTTATGAGGTCGCTTCTCGCGTGTTTCGACCGCTGGATGTGTGGGCACGTGACGTGCGGAGCAAGTTTGTCTGGCTGGTGGGGCTGAGCCTGTCGGTCGCTGTTGGACTGAGCTGGCTGGAGAGTCCGCCGGCGCGCACCTGGATGCAGGCTTTCGCGACCAAAGGTAACTTGTTTACCGCGGTCTTAGAGAGCGAACTTTTCGTCCTTATGATGGCTCTTTCCATCAGCGCGGGGATTCCGTGGAGAACGCACGTGGCGAAGATAGCGCAGGGGCTTGGGGCTTATTCGCTGGTCAGCGTGTTATTCGAGACGGGACACAGCTACTTTGGGATGAGTCGACAGTTGCCCGTGTTTCTTTTGTTGTCGCATGTTCGCATGGCTGCGTATCTGGGCTGTGTGAGTTATTGGATCGTCAGTTTATGGAATGAGGAACCCGATGTGCGCACAATGACGGAAGAAATGCGGGCAAACATATTTACTTTACAAACACAGGTCGAATACCATCTTCAGGATTTGCGATCGCGGAAGAAGCTGTGAAGACGCACCCTCTCCAATTCGTCGCCGCGATTGGGATTTTTCTTAGCGTACTGCTTTCCATTGCAGGGTATTACTACTTACGGCGCCGGCGCTCGCCGGCCGCGGGTTGGGAGCAACTGTTGGCGTCGCTCACCTGGATAGACCGGAATAATATAGCTCTCGTCGCCCTGGATCTGGTCGACGAGTCGGGACAACCGAAAGGGAGTGACGAGGCGGCAACGCTGGAACCGGCCCAGCTTTGGGAATTGGTTGGCGGTCTTGAGGGCCTCAAGGTCCTGGAGAGAAACAGTGAAGTGTTGATTGAGCTGGCCTGTTATGTCCAGCAGTGGTACCCGGAGGCGCTGGTGGTTGCGGAGCGACTGCGCCTGGACGCCCGGGAGTTGAAGTGGCACGTGGGTCGTCTGATAGGAGCCGCGCAGAAGGGTAACCTGCAAGTTTCCTTCCCGTTTTACGCGCAGCGCGCTGTGGTTACTTATTACCTGATGACCCGCCGTGTGCTCAGCCTCTATGAGGCCGGGAATTTTTCCATGCTTGCGGATTTGCAGAGGGCGCTCTGAAGTCCCGAACCAATTAGGGCGTAAGGCGAATGGCGACTACGATGACGCGCCCGATGTTTTCTATCTCTGTCCGGTACTTCCATCTGCGGCTGGATGCGGGTGACAGGGGGTGAGGGATGAGCGTCAACCAGTCCGAGGTTTTATCCAATTCGCACCAGCCACAGTAGTAGGCGTCGCGGGTCATCAGGAAATAGATAGGCCTCTGAAATTCATGTTTCCAGTCTTTGCGCGTTGAGATGGTGCGTTTCTGGGTATCAATCTGGACGATGGAACCCGCCGGGATCATAGGATCAAGGGTGAGGTCACGTTTGCCGATGATGCCGCGGCGATACGGCGCGATGGAGTGACCGGCCTCCGCCGCCAGCAGGGTGGTCTCCTCCGGGGGTTGAGTGGAAACAGGGGTGTCGGGCAGCAGATATTTTGCCTGATCCTCAAGCGGGCCCTCGGTCAACAGGATGGTCGCATTCGGGCTGGAGAGTTGCCTGAGGATCAGCGTTTGTGCTTTTTCCGGATACATGGAACGAAGCAACTGGTCGGTGGGTACGTTGTAGATGTCGGCCAGAGCGATGAGCTTGTTGACGGTCAATTCGTGTTCTTCCCGTTCGAGGCGGTCGAGCCAGCTGGCAGAGACCTGGTATGACTGATTACCCCGTTCCTGGGCAAAGCGGAGACTGCGCTCCTCGACCTCTCGCAAAGAGAGCTGCCATTGCCGGCGAATCGCACGGAGCCGTGAACCAATCCCTGCCATGAGCTAACCTTTCCTGGACTGCTTTGTAGCAAACGTGAATTGCTCATCGTTGCGGGCGATTCAATCGTCAACCTTGGAATAAGACCGGGCACGCGTTCGCCGGGTAGCGGCTTGCTCAAGAAGCATTTGCGCCGCCCACATTTCTCCCCCGGCCGGCCGATCTGGGGTGCGGGAAGGGCATTCAAACAGGTGAGGGTATAGCCGACGCCACGGCTGGTATGAATTAATTTTTGCGGGAAGTCGCGATCGATCTTGCTACGTAAGGCGCTGATATACACATCGACTACGTTGGTCAAACCTTCGAAGGTGGAATTCCAAACGTGCTCCAGAATCATGGTCCGGGTCACCGGCCGGTTGACATTTCTGACCAGATATTCGAGCAGCAGAAACTCTTTTGGCCGCAAATCGATGTCTTTGCCTAATCGCGTGGCTTTTCGGCGGATCAAATCGAGTTCGAGGTCGCCAGAGCGCAGCCGATTCACGGTGTTCGAGTTGGTGAGATCGGAGGCCGCGTGACGGAGCCGGATCGAAAGGCCAAGGCGAACGACTAACTCCGACGCAAAAAATGGTTCCCGTACACAATCATCCGCCCCGTCTGCAAACAAAGCCAGGCGTTGCTCGAGGTCCAGGTAGCGCGCAAAGACGAACAGGGAGGCGTCCGGGTTCTCCTGCCGCAGCTGCTTTACCAGGACCAGAGTTTCGCTAAAGACGAGAGCATCCGAATCGACTAGAACAGCGTCGTAGCGCGCAAACCGGGCGAATTGCGAGCAGTCCTTCGCGGAGATCACGTGCTCGACTACAAACTGGGCTGAGCTAAGCGCCTTGTCGACGCGTCTTTTCAAATCACAACGGGGAAGGAAAGTGAGCACTTTCATGGGTAACTCCAAGATCGGGAAAGCGATCGAACGGGCCCCAAAAGAATGGATTGCATGGGAGCCATAGCGACAAAGAGAACCGCTTGAGTTCATCTTTGCAACTTCGGTAGGTGGATGCTATGGCAGTCATTCGCAGGCGGCAGAAACGTTTCTGCGTACAGGACGAGCCTGGGTAGACCTGCGAATGAAACATGAGTGTGCCTCGGACACAACCACGACTGTAGGTCGTACGTTTGCCACTTAAGCCGCCGGATCCAAGAGAGCTGAGCGAGATCGCTCCGGCAAGGCACGAGATAAAACCGGAACTGGAGTGGTAAGGTAGGGATACCAACAACCTTTTACGGTGTCAAGAAATATTCCTCAGCTTTGCCACAATATGAACGCAGTTGCCCGTTCGATAACTCTTAATTATCGCTAGGCTAAGTGCCCTGATTATCGGACATTACGCACTGGATCGAGGCCCAAGAAAAGCACCCCCCCCAAAGGGGTGACTGCGGCTAACACTTTAGGGAGGATGATGGACGCACAATTTTCCAAAAGCTGAAATCTGCTGGAGTTAGCATTAGACCGCCGTCCAATGTGAGATTTGTACCGCCTTCTCCGTGCAGTAGCAGATTGGACGGCGCGCAGACTCTGCCGGCATGAGAGCCGAGCATCCCCCGGGGGCCCCATGTTTCGCACTGCCCATCCACTCAACCGATTGTTCAAGGGCGTAGCTTGGTTTCTAGGCAGCGGCTTGCTGGCTGGCGGTCTGCTCTCGTGTGGTAACAACAGCGGCAGCAACAACAACAGCGAGATCGCGCTTTCGTTGACGCTCTCTTCCTCCAGCATCCAGTTGACGGCGGGTGCTGCCGGTCAGCAGACTTCCCTGCTGCTGGCTGCGCCTTCGGGCACCGGAACGACGACGGTTGTTGTTTCTGGCCTGCCAAGCGGAGTTACGGTTTCCCCAACGACGCTGTCGCTTACGCCCGGCGTTACGTTGCCGCTTACCCTGACTGCGGCGTCCTCGGCCGCAGCCGCCACAGCTACGGTCACCTTCAGCACCACGGTCAACGGCCAGACGGCCAGCACGCAGGCTTCGCTTTCCGTGAAATCAGCGACAGCTCCATCCGCGGACTTCGCACTCGCTGTGTCTCCGGGATCCGTAAGCCTGGTGGCCGACGGGGCTACCTCGTCTGTGAGCATACAGGCAACGAGTCAGAATGGATTTGCGGGAAACGTTCAGGTCGCAGTCACCGGGTTGCCTACCGGCTTGACCGTCTCGACGCCCTCCTTCACGCTCAACGTGGGGAGCGCTCCGGCGGCGAGTAACGCGACCTTTACGGCGGCCACCGGAACGGCTCCGGGCTCTTACACGGCAGTCTTCACCGGTTCGTCGGGGGCGATGACCCACACGGCGTCGCTGACCATCACGGTGACCGCTCCACCGCCATCGCAACAACCTGATTATTCGCTTGCTATCAGCCCGCAGTCTTTGAGCCTGACCATCGGCGGGGCGGGGCAACCGGTGCAGTTGACGACGACTGCGGTGAACGGTTTCAGCGGAACCGCCAGCGTCGCGTTGAGCGGGTTGCCCGCCGGCGTAACCGCGAACCCAGCCACCGTGTCGCTCACCCCGGGCACGCCGCAGAGCATCACGCTCACGGCGGCCAACAGCGCTCAAGCCGGGAGTGGCAGCGTTGTCTTCACGGCCACTTCGGGTTCGCTTACGCATAGCGCTACGCTGACGCTCTCGGTGACCAGCTCCGGGGTCAATGTGACCACGTATCACAATGACAACGCACGCGACGGATGGAATGCTTCCGAGACCGTGCTTACTCCGCAAAATGTGAACTTCAACGCCTTTGGCAAACTACGTGAATTGCCGGTAGACGGTAAGGTCGACGGCCAGCCGCTTTACGTGAGTGGACTTTCCGTGGCGGGGCAAACGCATAATGTGCTCATCGTGGTTACCGAACACGGAAGCGCCTATGCCTTCGACGCCGACTCGGGCACGCAACTATGGAAAGTCAGTGCGCTGGGAGCGAATGAGACCACCAGCGACGATCATGGGTGTGGTCAGATCACGCCGGAGATCGGCATCACCGATACTCCGGTGATTGACCGCACGCATGGCCCCAACGGCACGGTATTCCTTGTCGCCATGTCGAAGGATGCGAGCAGCAAATACCACCAGAGGCTGCATGCGCTGGACCTCACGACCGGCGCGGAGTTGGCGGGCAGCCCAACAGAGATTCAGGCCAGCTTCACGGGGAGCGGATACGGTTCGACCAGCGGGATGCAGGTCTTCGACCCCGGCCAATACGCGGAGCGGGTGGGTTTGCTATTGATGAATGGACAGCTTTACCTGGCCTGGACTTCGCACTGCGATGAGGATCCCTATACTGGCTGGCTGATGGCTTATAGCGAGACCACGCTGCAACAAACCAGCGTGTTGAATCTGACGCCGAACGGCCCATCGACTCCGCATTTTGGCGATGGCGAAGGTTCGGTGTGGATGAGCGGCGCGGGCCTGGCCGGGGATACGCAGGGAAATATTTTCTTTCTTGATGCCAACGGTACCTTCGACTCGACGCTGAACGCGAGCGGCTTCCCGGCACAGGGAGACTTTGGAAATGCGTTCATGAAGGTGTCGACAACCGGGAACGTGCTGGCAGCGGCAGACTATTTCGCCGCGTATAACCTGCAATCGGAAAGCGACGCGGACCAGGATCTGGGATCCGGAGGCGCGATGTTACTGCCCGATCAAACGGATGCCAGCGGGAAAACTCGCCATCTCGCTGTGGGCGCCGGCAAGGACACCAATATTTATGTGGTCGATCGGGATAACATGGGCAAGTTCAACGCGAGCAGCAATAATGCGGTTTATCAGGAGTTGCCGGCTGCATTGAGCGGTGGCGCCTGGTCGATGGCTTCCTTATTCAGTAACACGGTCTACTACGCAGGCCAGGGCGATCACCTCAAGGCGTTTCCGATAAGCAATGCGCTGCTGGCCACGAGTCCCGCCAGCGAGTCCGCGAATACGTTCGCCTATCCCGGCGCGACACCGAGCGTAAGCTCGAACGGGTCGCAGAATGGGATTGTGTGGGCTATCGAGAATCAGAATGGCGCAGGGGTGTTGCACGCCTATAACACTACGAACCTCGCGACAGAGTTGTATGACAGTAACCAGGCAGCGAACGGGCGGGATCATTTTTCTGATAACAAGTTTGTTCCTCCGATGATTGCTAACGGCAAGGTGTACGTGGGGACGACCAATAGTGTGGCGGTGTTTGGTTTGTTGCCTTAGGGGGGCCTCATATCGGTCGTTCCAGATCGACCCCAATCCGGTCCACTTGTGCCACGACCCAGTCCCGAAGGGACGTCTGAAAGTAGCCCAGGACGCGAGTCCTGGGAACACGTTGAGAAATTTGGCCAGTCCCGCCAGGGACGTCTGAAATCCTACGCAGTCGCATTCAGCCGTCCCTGACGGGACTTTTCACGTGTTTGACTTTGTACCCAGGACTGTCGTCCTGGGCTACTTTCAGACGTCCCTTCGGGACTGAATTGAGAGATCACTTCAAACGCAGCCTCTCTAGGCCCCATGTATTTTTCCATTGGAATTTGATGCAGATACTACGGTGGCAGGGGCTAAAGCCCTGGCCATTTTGGGCGTGCATGGCACGACTGAAGTCGTGCCCTTATACAAAGCAAAAAGTCTGTCGCTGAACACCGCTTGAGGTAGCCAGAGTTATTTCCAGTTGGGGCCGATGAGTTCACGTAAGGCCGCCTCAGTCGCCCAGGGAGCTTTGCCGGAGTAACGCTTGACCCAGGCTGCACCTTCCCCGATGGTTACCCGGTCTGGAGTGAACTCGGGGGATAGGGTGTTGGCCATCAACGCATACCTTGCTCCGTCGTGGAGACGGAGGGACTTCCAGCATCCTCCGGGCACTGGGATTACCGGACGCTGTCCGTTGGCTAGATCCATACCCAGGGTAAGTTTCTCCGCACGCCCGTCGGGATGAAAGAGGAAGTAGTCCACCGGGCCACCCTCGATCAGGATGTGCGTATCATCCGAGGCCAGCCAATGAAGATAGTTTATGGGCCGATCAAGAGTCAGCATGTAGTAGTTCTGGCTTTGCACCGCAAGCGGACGGCCGTCGACGGACACGGTCTGCGCGGACTTGCCAATAATGCCCAGATAACCTGACTCGCCGGGGAGCGGCTCGAGCCTCAGCAACTGCATGAGCTCCTGCTCTCTCATGGCGGCAGAGTATCAGCTATGCTGGTGCCGTGGAACAGGCAGAGTCAGAAGAGCAGCTGGCCTCCTTCATCGCCAAGTTCACGCCGGAGGTCGCCGCACTTGCCCGGTCGATCCTGGCCGCGATGAGAGCGCGCTATCCCACCGCGATTGAGCTGGTCTATGACAACTACAACGCCCTGGCAATTGGCTTCGGTCCGAGCGAAAAAACATCGCAGGCGATTTTTTCTATTGCGGTTTTTCCGCGATGGGTGAGCTTGTTCTTTTTGCAAGGCAAACAGCTGCCTGACCCGGAGGGAATCTTACAGGGGAGAGGGAACGTCGCCCGGCACATCCGCCTGCCCTCAGCGGGCAGGCTCGATGAATTGTCAGTAAAAAATCTGATGGAGGAAGCGACAGCGCGAGCGGCAGTTCCCTTCTCTGCGGAGGGAACTCCTCGCCTGATCATCAAGTCGATCTCGGCCAAACAACGGCCGCGCCGCCCGTCTGATTAACCGCGCAGCCTGGCCAGCAGATCCTGCGGGTGTACGGGTTTGGCCAGGATCTCAAACTCGTGGCCCTGGACACGGGCGCGATCCAAGAGATCGGCAGTGGCGGCCTGCCCGGAAAAGAGCAGGATCTTGCAGTTCGGCAACATGCCGCGAATGGTGATCGCGGCGTCAATACCGTTCATATCGGTCATGATGACGTCGGAGATGAGCATATCGGGGCGGAGGGTGCGCGCGGCCTCTACAGCTTTTTCGCCGTTGTAGACGGCCGTGGCTTCAAACCCGCTCTGGTTTAGGATAATGGCCAGTGTGTCCGCGATTACTCGTTCGTCGTCAGCTACCAGCACCTTGGGCTTTGCTTGTGAGTTGGTCATTTGCTCCTGAGGGACGATCTAAGTCGTTCTGACGCTCGTCGCTCCAGCACTCCCGATCGGCCGAAGCAGGTCACGATATGGTGGTAGGGAAACGCTGAGGCGGTATCTTGAATCATACGCTTCCGATTCTGATGCTGTCTCCGGGGCTAGCGTTGCGGACTCCTGCCGAGATTCCTAAGCCACGCTGGCTGTATAAGATAATTTGACCACAAATCCATCGTTGGACGTTTCCCCATGGCTGAACCGATCATTCGCGCCCAGCAAGTAGAGAAGTACTATGCCCAACCGAGCGAGAATCGGATCCAGGTGATCGCGCCCACGAGCCTGTCGATTGTGGAGGGGGAGATTGTGGCTCTACTGGGCCCCTCGGGCTCGGGTAAGTCTACTCTGCTGCGCATGCTGGCCGGCCTTTCCCAACCTTCGGCGGGCGAGGTTTTCTGGCACGGGACGCCGATTCTGCAGGCGGATCCGCACGTGGGCATCGTCTTCCAAAGTTTTGCTCTTTTCCCCTGGCTGACGGTGCTGGACAACGTGGAGGCGCCGTTGATCGCACGCGGCATCAACAGCGAGCAGCGGCGGGAACAGAGTCTCAAGATCCTGAACACGGTTGGTCTCGACGGCTTTCAGGCCGCGTACCCCAAAGAGCTTTCGGGCGGCATGCGGCAACGGGTCGGCTTCGCCCGGGCGCTGGTGGTGCAGCCGGAAGTACTGTTTATGGATGAACCGTTCTCTGCCCTGGACGTGCTGACGGCGGAGAATCTGCGCAGCGAACTGATGGAACTGTGGCACAAGAAGACGATTCCCACGCAATCGATATTTCTTGTGACGCACAACATAGAAGAGGCCCTGCTGCTGGCCGATCGGATCATTGTGCTGGGCCGGAATCCGGGGCATGTGCGGGTGGATTTTCCGGTCACCATGGCCCAGCCGCGCGATCGCAAGAGCCCCACCTTCACCCAACTCGTGGACTACATCTATAAGGTGCTCACCCGGCCGGACGTGGCTCCCTCCGCTGTGCCCCAGGGGGTGGCGGTGCGAGATCAACGGCAGATGCACTACCAGATGCTTCCCCATGCCCGCCCCGGAGGCATCGCCGGCCTGCTCGAGTTGCTGATCGATTACAACGGCAAGGCCGACATTTATCGTCTGGCCGACGACCTGGCGTTCGAGATCGATGACCTGCTGCCGATCGTGGACGCGGCGCAGTTGCTGAAATTCCTCACCGTAGAAGAAGGCGACGCAACCATTACTCCGGCGGGACGGGAGTATGCCGAATCGGAAATTCTGCTGCAGAAGGAGCTGTTTCGTAACGCCGCGGTCGAGAACGTGCTGCTGCTGCGGCAGATCACCCGCGCCCTGGCTACCAAGTCGGACCACACCGTTCCGGAAGAGTTCTTTCTGGATATGCTTGATGAGCAATTCAGCTCCGATGAGACGCTGCGCCAACTGGAAACGGCGATCAGCTGGGGCCGCTATGCGGAGCTGTTCGACTTCGATGCTTCCCGCAGACGATTCATTCTCCCCGATCTGGAAGAGAGCCCAGAGGCGGTCGAGGCGCAGACGGAATGAGCGAGCCCTCAAGGCTCTTCCGGTCGCCTACGCTTTCCCGCTCCCTGGTGCTGGAGCGGACGTGGCCTTTTTTCCTTGACCTGAGCGTTGCTGCGTGCGGGCTTGCCCTGTTCTATGCGGTGCTGCGCATTGCGGAGTATTGGATGGGGCATCCGGTGCCCGCGGTGGCGATTTCCCCTTCGGCGAAGATGCTGCCGCTGTATGCGTTCTATTCCATCGTGCGCATCTTTGTCGCTTATCTGCTGAGCCTGATCTTCGCCGTGGGATACGGGTACATTGCTGCCTACAATCCGCGCGTGGAAGCTTTCATGATCGCGGTGCTCGATATTTTGCAATCGATTCCTGTGCTGAGCTTTCTTCCCGCGGTGATGCTGGCCATGATCTCGCTGATCCCCGGGCGCCAGCTGGGGGTGGAGATGGGCGCCATCCTGCTGATTTTTACCGGGCAGGTGTGGAACATGGCCTTCAGCTTTTATTCGTCGCTCAAGAGCCTGCCGCGGGAGCTTCGGGAAGCGTCGAAGGTGTTTCGCTTTTCCGCATGGCAGCGGTTCTGGCAGCTGGAGTTGCCTTACTCGGCGATTGGGTTGGTTTGGAACTCGATGGTGTCGGTGGCCGGAGGATGGTTTTTCCTGATGGCCTGCGAGATGTTTGTACTCGGCGATCGCGATTTTCGTCTTCCCGGACTGGGCTCGTATTTGCAGACGGCGGCGAGCACGGGCGATACGCATGCCATGTTGTGGGGATCGGTGACCATGATCCTTATTATTGTCGCCACCGATCAGCTGGTGTGGCGGCCGGTGATTGCGTGGGCGGATAAGTTCAAATTCGAACAGGGGGAGAGCACGAGCCGTAAGACGTCGCCTATCCTCTATCTGCTGCAAAACTCGAATGCGCTGGGGTGGTTGCGGCAGGCGACTTTTGTGCCGGCGGGGGAATTTATTTATGGCCGGCTGGCGCGGCGGCAGCGGGAGCTGACTGCCCGGCCCATCCATTCGGCCCGTAAACGGTCTCAGCTGGGCGCGGTCGTGCTGATCATCGCGGCTACTTTGCTGGTGGCTTTTGCTGCTTTCCGGGCGCTGGAGTTGTTGCGCCATATCCACGGGGCGGAAATTGTGGAGCTGCTTAAGGGCGCGGGCGCGACGTTTCTTCGCGTGAATGCGGCTTTGCTGATTGCGTCGGCGTGGACGATTCCTACCGGGGTGGCGATTGGGTTTCATCCCCGGCTGGCCAGGATCGCCCAGCCGCTGGCACAGATCGCGGCTTCTTACCCGGCTACGGCGATCTTCCCTATTTTGCTGCTGGGCCTGGTCCGGTGGGGTGGTGGGTTGGGGGTCGGTTCCGTCGCGCTGATGCTACTGGGGACGCAGTGGTACATCCTGTTCAATGTGATTGCCGGGGCTTCAGCGATTCCTTCGGATTTGAAAGAGGTTGCCAAGCTATTCAAGTTTTCCCAGTGGCAGAAATGGAAGGTTGTTATTCTGCCGGGGATTTTTCCTTACCTGGTGACGGGGTTGGTTACGGCGTCGGGGGGCGCGTGGAACGCGAGTATCGTGGCGGAGTATTTTCACCTGAAGGATCGGACGCTGGAGACTTTGGGATTAGGGGCGCAGATCAGCGCGGCCAGCGATCATGGGCAGTTTTCTATTTTGCTGCTGGCTACGATCATTATGTCGCTGATGGTGGTGACGGTGAACCGGCTGGTGTGGCGGCCGATGTTCCGGCTGGCGGAGAGTAAGTTTCGATTGGATACGTAAGTCCTCCCTGGAAATGCTTTCACCCTCCAAAAAGGCGTCATCCTGAGCGCAGCGCCTCACGGATTTATCGCGTGATGCAGCGCTTGGGCACGGAGTCGAAGGACCTCGGCGATGCTTGTTGGCAGATGGTCTTCGGGGCCTTCCAGCCACAAATTACACCCACAGGCAACTCGGTGGTGCGGGCGGCATCTTGTGAGTGAGGTGGTTATGCCCAAGCCAAAACGTAAGAAGCCTGAGGATAAGGAAAAGAGCCAACAGGATCGCGCTCCTTATCAGAAGAATTCGGATCGGAATGCGGTGAAGAGTGCCGAGGAGACGCGGCATGTTCCTGGTCAGCATGGGGCGATTAAGTAGTTAGGGTGGGTGGAGTTTGTGGCTGGAAAGCCCCGAAGAACAGCTGCCCACAAGCATCGCCGGGGTCCTTCGACTCCGCGCTAAAGTCGTCCGTTATCGAAGGATCTGCGTAGCGCTTCGCTCAGGATGACGGCTTTTTGTGGGGCGGCCTAAAACATTTCCAGGAGAGGTCCGCGAAAACCGCAGATCCCTCGGCTTCGCTCGGGATGACAAAGGGAAGGGTTGCGCTTCCATTCAGATTCGATGCTGCGGATGATGGACGGCAGATATCCGGTTTACTTGGGGCCGAAGTGGGCGGCTTGGTAGACGAATTGGACTCCGATGACGAGGAGCCAGAGGGATAGGGCGAAGCGTAGCTGACGGTTGGGGATGCGAGGGGCTACTCCGCTTCCGGCGATGGCTCCGAAGATGCCACCGATCGCCAGCTTCCCCAAGAGAGCGGTGTCATAGGAGCCGCCGATCATGTGGACTCCCGTGCCTACTAAGGAAAGCACTAAACCGAAGCTCAGGTCGGTGCCTACCACCTGGGCCGCCGTCAAGGATGTAAGACCCAGCAGCGCTACCGTTCCTAAGGCCCCTGCACCGGAAGAAGAAAAGCCTACTTCGGCAGCAATGGGAAAGGTGATCAAGGCAATCCATCGGGGACGGTCGGCCATGGGCCGGGTGATGGCGTCGGGACGGAAGTGACGAAATAGCTGCCAGGCTGAGGAAAAGATGATGATGGACCCCAACACGATGTAAAGCAGCGACCTGGGGCCGTGCAGCGCGACATGGCGGAAAAAGAGCGAACCGATGATTACGCCTGGGACGCCGCCGAGCAGCATCCATAGCAGAATGCGATAAGACACCTGCTTACGAACGACCTGTACCGGCACTACGATCAGCTTGACCACGGCGGCATAGGCCAGAGCTGTGCTCACCGCAATCTCCACCGGTACGTGGAGAAAAAGTATCAATAGCGGTGCCGTAACCACACCCGCGCCCACGCCCGTAAGCGCGATGACCACTGCTATCGAAAACCCGATCAACAACTGCAGCATGGAGACTCTCTTCTATTGCGGTTGCACGTGGATACCACATTCCTGCTTGCGGCCACCCCAGCGGCCCGAGCGCGGGTCATTGGCGTCGAACGGGAGGCTTGTACATGGCTCGCATCCTATGCTGGTGTAGCCTTTTTCGTAGAGCGACAGGAGCGGAATGTTGTGCTGCTCCGCGTATTGCCAGACGTCTTTGGTGGTCCATTCCGCCAACGGGCTCACCTTCTGCAATTGCTTGCCTGTGGGCAAGGTAAAGGCATCCACCGGCTGGAGGTTGGCCCGCGTCTTTGCCTGCTCGCGCCGCAGCCCGGTAAACCACAGGCGATAAGGTTCGAGCGACGCGAACAATGGCCCGACCTTTCGCATGCCACAGCAACGATCGGGCGCTGTCTGGTTGAGGATGCCGAACTGCGACTCCTGCTCCGCCACCGTGAGCTCGGGCAATACGTTGACCAGGTTCAAGCCCCAGTCCCGGGTGAGTTGGTCGCGATAAGTGTAGGTCTCTGCGAAGTGGTAGCCGGTGTCGAGGAAGATCACCGGGACGTTGCCGATCGCTTCGCGCACCAGGTGCACCACGACCATGTCCTCGGCTTGAAAGCTGCTGGTTACGCAGACGTCTTCCGTCCGCGCAGCGGCGATTTGTTGATTGATCAGGGTTCGTGCCGAGGCGATTTTTTCTTCCATGCTCATTGGTTACTCCCTCGGAGGACACTGAGGATGTGAGCTACCGCCGCAGCGGGCTCTTCCGGTAATCCCAGCTCGAACTCACTCAGACCGTCGGATTCGAGGAGAACGACCACTCCTACTTGTAACAATTGATGGATCAAATTGCGGTTCGTCGTCCGGGTGCGTACCACTTCCACGCCGTCCTGCCGCAGTGCGGTCTCGACTTGATTCAGCAATGCAGGGTCTTTGATGACGATGGCTGCGGTGTTCTTCTTGCTTTGCCCGCCGCTCAGGACCTCGCGCACCATCCCAGCAGCCACGGTCGCATGCGAGACGGGGTCGATCAGGATGAAGCTTCCGGTGTTCCGGCTGGTGTCATAGCTGTCGAGAAACAGCGGCCGGGTGGTCTCGACTTCGACTTCGCCGATGCTGTTGAGTTCGAGCGTGGCTGCCGGCTCGGAATCGAGGGTCTGCATGTTCACGCGGTGGCGGATGGTTCTGACCCTGGCCTTGACGGTTTGCGAGGTGTGCTTCAACAAATAGGTAGCCGCTGGATCGAGAGGCTGGGCATCCATCCAAACCAGTGCGGCGGCGAAGTTGACCGCAGGCTCGGGCGCCTGGTGCGCGGCGGCGAGCATGTCTCCGCGGCTGATATCCAATTCGTCTTCGAGGGTCAACGCAACCGACATGGGGGCGACGGCCCGCGCCAGGTCCCCATCGAAAGTGGTGATGCTCTTGACCCGGCTGGTTCGGCCGGAAGGCAGAGCGATGACGCGATCACCGGGCCACACCGAACCGGCGGCGATTTGTCCTGCGAAGCCGCGGTAGTGCTGGTCGGGGCGAATCACGCGCTGCACAGGGAGACGAAAGGGCGCGGCGGCGATGTCCTGGCCTATGGGTACGGTCTCCAGATACTGCAGCAGCGTCGGGCCTTCATACCAGGGCATGCTGAGGCCGCGATCGACCACGTTGTCACCGAGCAGCGCACTGACGGGAATGACCTGCAGATCGGCAATGCCGAGTTTGCCGGCGAGGTGTTGCAGATCGCGCTCCAGTCCGGCAAAGACGTCGTGCGAGTAGTCGACCAGGTCCATCTTGTTGACGGCGGCGACGACGTGACGCGTGCCTAACAGGGATGCGATGTAGGCGTGACGGCGGGATTGGGTGAGGATGCCTTTGCGGGCATCGACCAGAATGATGGCCACATCCGCAGTGGACGCGCCGGTGGCCATGTTGCGGGTGTACTGCTCGTGGCCGGGGGTGTCGGCGATGATGAATTTGCGATGGGTAGTCGAGAAGTAGCGGTACGCGACATCGATGGTGATTCCCTGCTCCCGCTCGGCGCGCAGGCCGTCGGTGAGCTGAGCGAAATCGATGGCGGCCGCGACATTCGCGGTGGCTGCTTTGGTTACGGCGCGCACATGATCTTCGTAGACGTTTTGTGAGTCGTAAAGCAGGCGGCCGATCAGAGTGGACTTGCCGTCGTCCACGCTGCCCGCGGTACTGAAGCGCACCAGGTCTTTGGCCTGCTCCGCGGCGAGAAACTCCTCCATGGAAAACATCTCTGGTTCGCGATCGAGGGCGAGTGGCATTTAGAAATAGCCCTCCCGCTTTTTCAGCTCCATCGATCCGTCCTGATCGTGATCGATGACCCGGTTGGCGCGCTCGGAAGAGCGGAAGGCTACCAGCTCGGCAATGATTTTGGGAATGGTGTCGGCGTCGGAGCGGATGGCGCCGGTGCAGGGACTGCATCCCAGCGACCGCAGGCGGCATTTGATTGATTGCTCTTCTCCGGGAAGGCCCTGGACAAATGTTTGCTCGAGCGGAATCAGGCTGTCGCCGCGCACCAACATTTGCCGCTCCTTCGCAAAATAGAGCGGCACTACCGGAATCTGTTCCAGGTGGATGTAATGCCAGACGTCCAGCTCGGTCCAGTTCGATAAGGGAAATACACGGATGCTCTCGCCTGGATTCACGCGCGCGTTGTAGAGATTCCACAATTCAGGACGCTGGTTCTTCGGGTCCCACTGGCCGGCGCTGTCGCGGAAGGAAAAGATCCGTTCCTTGGCGCGGGATTTTTCTTCGTCGCGGCGGGCTCCTCCGAAGGCGGCGTCAAAGCCGTGTGCGCGCAGGCCGTCGAGCAGGGCTGTGGTCTTGAGTAATCCGCAGCAGCGCTTGGTTCCCAGGGCGACGGGATTGGCTCCGTCGGCGATGGCTGCTTCATTGCGCCACACCAGCAGCTCGACGCCGAGGCGGCGGGTGTACTCGTCGCGGAAGGTGATCATCTCCTTGAATTTGTAGCCGGTATCGACATGCAGGAGAGGAAATGGAATGGGGCCGGGATAGAAGGCTTTCTGCGCCAGCCGCAGCATGACCGACGAATCCTTACCGATGGAGTAGAGCATGACCGGCTTCTGAAATTCGGCCGCGACCTCGCGGAAGATGTGAATGCTCTCCGCCTCGAGCCTTTGCAGGTGGCTCAGCTTTGGCGGGGACCCTACCGGCGTTGTTTCCACTCCCAGGGTTGGCAATCCTGCTCCTTCAGTTTGGGAACTTGCGTCCAATAAAAAAACCGCTCGCCAGTGGCTGGCAGCGGTTGTGGTCTTTGTCTGAGTTAAGCGAAGTCTGGTATTAAAACCCTGACTCTCTGCTAGGAAAACTCACACCCGCTCGGGCACAATGACAAGAACAACACTTGTCACAGCAACAACAACCAGCGGGAATATGCATAGGCTGCATAGAATTTAATACTCTTGCCTGGGTGCCGGTTTGTCAAGCCGGAGGCCCGGGGCGGAAGCGGCCTTTCCTACATCTATACAGAGCGTTTTAGGAGCGCGGCGGATTCATGAAATGTCTACAGGTTGGGCTGGTTGGGTTTGGATTCGCAGGACGGGTCTTTCAATCGAACACCATCCAGGCGGTTGAGGGGTTGGAACTGGGGGCGATCGTGCAGCGGAGCGGGTCCGAGGCGGCCACGCTGTTTCCCCGGGTGAAGATTGTGACCACGGTCGAGGAGATGCTCGCGGACAGCAGCATCCGGCTGGTGGTGGTGGCTACTCCGAACGCCACGCACCTTCCCATCGCCCGGCAATGCCTGATGGCCGACCGCGATGTGGTGATCGATAAGCCTTTTGCTTTGAGCTCGTCCGAAGCGGCGGAGTTGATCGAACTGGCCCGGTCGCGGAAGAGGCTGCTCAGCGTGTACCAGAATCGGCGGTGGGATGGGGACTTTCTGACGGTGCGTAAGTTGCTGGACGGGGACCGGCTGGGACGGCTGGTGAAGTTTGAGTCCCATTATGACCGGTTCCGGCAGCTGCCCCGGCTGCATGCGTGGCGGGAGGATGGTGGGCCAGGGGGCGGAGTTTTGTTCGATTTGGGGTCGCACCTGGTGGACCAGGCGCTGGTGCTGTTTGGGGTTCCTGCGTCGGTGTGGGCCAGCGTGCGCGCGGAACGCGAGGGGGCTCGGATTGATGACGCGTTTGATGTGTATCTGCAGTATCCGGCGTCTCATGGGCAGGCGGCGCCTTCGGGGTTGGGGGTTTGGCTGCGGGCTAGCTGCCTGGCGCGGGATCCCGGGGCGCGGTTCACTTTGAACGGGACGCAGGGGACGTTTCGTAAATTCGGAATCGATTGCCAGGAGGCGCATTTGCTGGCTGGGGATATGTATTCTTCGAAGCCGTGGGGGGTGGAGGGGGCGGAGCATTGGGGCACGCTTACGGTGGATGAAGGCGGTGAGCCGGTGAGTACGCGGGTTCCTACGGAGGCTGGGGATTACCGCGGGTATTATGCCAACGTTCGCGATGCGATTCATGGGAATGCGGCGTTGGAGGTGAGTCCGGTGCAGGCCTGGAGGACGATGCGGGTGCTGGAGATGGCGGTGGAGAGCAGCCGGACGGGGTGCACGGTTGTTTGTGATTGGAGCAAGGAGCCTAGGTTAGGGGTACAGTGAGAGCGATTGTTGGGCTTCGCCCTTCGTTTTCGTCCCACGTACGCTTTGGCGAACGTGGGGCACCCGTCGATTTCCTTTGAATCTGCTATGGCACGTTGAGGTTCGTGGTATCCCACATCTCGCGAAAAACGAGCGAGATATGGGGCACCCCTGGATTTGTTACCACGAAGAAGAAACAGCAGGTCCCTCCACTGCGCTACGCTCCGGTCGGGATGACACTTCTACCGCGGGGGGTTGTTGGCTGGGGTGTCGGGTTTGCCTTCTACTTTGTGGACGCCAGACTTCGTGGCGTGGGCGGTCTTGTGGTAGCCGGTCTCGGTTCCTGATTTGGCTTTGTCGTAGCCCTTCTCGGTGCCGGATTTTGTTTTGTCGTAGCCTTTCTCGGTGCCGGTGGTCGTCTTGTGATAGACCTTTTTGGTTCCCTGGGTTACGCCGTGGCCGGTGCTGGTGGCCGCATGCTTGGTGTCAGAGCCGGCGTTCTTCATGTCTTGTTTTGGGCCGGGGTCGGTGGTCTGGGCGAAGGCGGCGGGAAGGGCCAGAATGGCAATCAGAGCTAAAGACGTGTAACGGCCCATGGGGTAGTTCTCCTTATATTGGTTGGATGCAGGTCTTCCCCCTCCAGTCATCGATGGCGTTTCGGATCGCGGCGGGGGCCAGGTTGCTGCAGCGCATCTTGTATTCGGGAATTCCGCCCAGAGCGTCGGCTACGGCCTGTTCGGTGATGCCATAAGCTTCATCGACAGGTTTGCCCAGGACCATCTCGGTGGCCATCGAGGAACAGGCAATGGCTACCGCGCATCCCATGCACTTGAACCTTGCATCCTGGATGAGGCCGTCTTCGATACGCAGGGTCACCAATACGGTGTCACTGTCGAAGGTGCTTTTTACCAGAGACTTGCCGGAGGGGTCGGCGATGGAGCCGACGTTGCGCGGATTGGCGTAGTGGGCGCGGACCTGTTCGCTATACACGGAATATAATACCGGTTCAAGGATGTTCTCGGACTTCTATACCAAAGCGGCCGAACTCGCCTCCCAGGGCCAACCCTTCGCCATCGCTACGGTGGTCCGGGTTGAGGGTTCTTCTTCGGCCCGACGAGGCTCCAAAGCCATTATCGACCAGCTGGGCAAACTTGTGGTGGGATGGGTGGGGGGAGGCTGCGCGGAAAGCGCTGTTCGCAGCGAAGCCCTGACTTGCCTCGAAACCGAGAGGCCCCGGATGCTCACCGTGGATATGAGAGATGAAGAACTCGGCGTGGGCATGCCTTGCGGAGGAACCATGGATATCTTTGTCGAACCGGTTCTGCCCAAGCCGGAACTTCTGATCGTGGGCCATGGGCGCATCGCCGAAACCCTGGCCACGCTGGGCGACCTGATGGGCTTTTCCATCACCGTCAATGACCCCGCGCGGACCGTAGCGCATTTCCCCAGGCGGAAAGACTGGTCACCGAAGACTTCGACCTTACGGAAACCCCGATCGGTCCCAAGACGTTTGTTGTGATCGCGACCCAACATAAGCGGGATCATCTGTGGCTGGAAAAGGCGCTGCAGGGGAACGCGGCCTATGTGGGCCTGATTGCGAGCCACCACCGGGCTGGGCTGGTGCTTGATTATCTGCGCGCCGGGGGCACCTCCGAGCAAAAGATCGCGAGTGTTTACGCGCCCGCCGGACTGTACCTGGGGGCGTCGACTCCTGAGGAGATCGCGTTGAGTGTCATGAGCCAGGTGGTGGCGTTGCGCCGCGGCGGGGTAGATGGCCTGACGGATGCCGTTATTCGGCAGTGCGAAGCGGATCTTATTTCGTAGCCAGACGCTCGTAGTCTTCTCGATCATCGATGTCGAGCAGGATTCCCATATCTTCAACTTCCGCGTTCACTATTCCCTCTAAGTGGTTCCCGAATATAGCCCGGCAGCCCACATCTCCTTCCAGCGCCATGGCTTCGGAAAAGAGTGAGCGGTCGAGCAGAACCGGGTTTCCGCGCTTGCCCTGATGGGTGGGAATGACGATCTGCGCTCCCGAGTCGCGATAGGCCTGGATGATTCGATCCAGGGTCTGAGGAAGAGTGAAGGGCTGGTCGCCGAGGAGGATGAGGGCGGCGGCGCTTTGCGGATCCACAGCGGAAAGCCCGGCGCGCAGCGAACTCGCCATTCCCTGCTCATACGAATGGTTCACCACCACCTTGACCCCGGCGAGCAGAGTTTGGGAAAGCTGATGGCGGATGGGTTCGGCGGAGGATCCGAGAACGAGGATGACCTCGTCCACCGCGGCAGCGCGGGCGTGCTCGAGGGTTTGCGCTAACACCGTGCTGTTGCCAAGAGGCAGAAGCTGCTTTGCCTGCCCCATGCGCGAAGATGTGCCTGCGGCCAGGAGGATGGCGCTTACTCCCTTTTTGGCCTGGGGTGAAAGTCATAACGCTCCTACAGTAATATGGTGGATCCAAGTTCGGGGAGCCTATCGATGCAACGCAAGCCAGGTTTATGTGCAGTTCTTCCACTGGTGATCCTACTGCTCTTTCAGGGCCTCGCCCCCGACCTCCAGGCGCAGCTGCCACCGCCGCCTTCGCCGCAGCAGCTGGATCAGCTGCTGGCGCCGGTTGCGCTTTACCCTGATTCCCTGCTGGCCCAGATCACCACGGCGTCCACCAATCCGCAGGAGATTCTCGATGTAGATAACTGGCTGGCGCAGAACTCGAACCTTAGCGTCCAGCAATTGACCGCCGCGGCGCAGCAACAGGGGTTCGATCCGGCCTTCATCGCACTGGTGGCGTTTCCCCAGGTGATCGAGATGATGGCGGAGAACATCGACGACTATGCCGCCATCGGGGCGGCGGTCCAAGCGGATCAGGGAGCGGTGTCGGCGTCGATCCAGCGCTTACGCGCGCAGGCCTATGCGTCGGGCGCGTTGCGCACGACTCCGCAGCAACAGATACAGGTGCAGCAGGATGCCGGCCAGCCTTACTACGTGATCCAGCCGGCAAATCCGCAGGTGGTGTACCTGCCGCAATATGATCCGACCGTGGTGTATGCAGGATCCAGCGCGGGCGTTGGCCTGGTCACCTTCGGCATCGCGATTGGGATTACCGCGCTCCTGGTCAGCCAGCCCTGGGGATGGGGTGGCTGGGGATGGAACTGGGGCGGCCGCCGGATCTATTACAACCGCGGACCGTGGGGTGGCTGGGGAGGCGGATATCGCCCACCGCACGTTTGGTACCGGCCGCGCCCGGTGGTCTATCCCAACCGTCCGGGATATGGCGGCAACTGGGGCTATCGGCCGCCGAATTACCGGCCGCCCAGACCCATTAACCGGCCCAATCCGGGAAACAGGCCAGGGACCCGGCCGGATACAGGCCGAACCCGGGCCGCCCGGTCACGAACCCAGGGACTCGGCCGCCAGGAAATAATCGGCCACCGAATAACAATCGGCCGCCGAACAACAATCGCCCACCGAATGGAGGGCGGCCGGTGATCCAGCCGATTAATCCGGGTGGCAATCGGCCGCAGCCAAGGCCGATCCAGACCCGGCCTACACCGCAGCCGAGGCCCGCAGAATCGACCGGCTCCGCAGAATCGACCGGCTCCGCAGAAACCTACCTCAGCGCCGAACAGGCCGCCCGCTCAGCGACCGCAGAACCGGCCTGCACCGCAGCAGAGACCGGGAGGAAATGATCGGGGAGGTCAGCGGTAAGGCGGGGATAATGTAAAGGATATTTTGCAAAATTGGCGTTTTTTGTATAATATTGTTTACGTTATGGCAAAGACGAGTCATTTGCTGGTACCCCGGGTGCGGAGGCTGCTCTCGGGGTTTGGCAACCAATTGAAGCTGGCGCGATTGCGACGCAGGTATTCTACTGCGGTCGTTGCCCAACGGGCTGGAATCACACGTCCGACACTCTCGAAAATAGAGCAGGGAGATCCTTCGGTTTCTCTCGGCGCCTATGTGCGCGTCATGCAAGCTTTGCGGCTGGAAGGGGATATCGAAAAGCTTGCGGCCGATGATGTGCTGGGGCGCAAACTTCAAGACGCGGAGATCACGCCGAAGCTAAGAGCTCCCAAGAGAGCCTCCGTCGATCTGGATACCCAGCGCGAAAGGCCGAAGTGATGGGTGACCTCCACACCGCCGAGGTTTATGTCGACCTGGAGCAGTTCGGCACACCTGTGTTGATGGGAAATTTGCACTGTCAGCGGAGTGGCAAAGGTGAGCTGTTCTCTTTCGAGTATTTGCGGGAATGGCTGGACCATCCGGAAGCATTCGCTTTCGATCCCGACCTCACGTTAGATCAAGGACATCAGTATCCCGCGTCCGACCGGGCGAATTTTGGTATCTTCACCGACTCATCGCCCGACCGCTGGGGCCGAGTGTTGATGCAACGGCGGGAGAATATGAACGCGCGGCGGGAAAAGCGAAGGCCGCGCACGCTGGGGGAGTGGGATTTTCTTCTCGGCGTGCACGACGAGACCAGGTTAGGCGCATTGCGCTTCAAGTTTACCGATGGCCCTTTTCTCGATAGCGATGCGCGGATGGCCGCGCCTCCTGTTACGTCGCTGCGCGAATTTCAGTCAGCCAGCCTGGAGTTTGAGCGGCACCTCGGCGATGAGGATCATCCGGAATACGAGAAATGGCTGACGCAGTTGATTGCCCCTGGAAGTTCTCTTGGGGGAGCGCGACCGAAGGCATCGGTTCGCGATGAGGCAGGAAATCTTTGCATGGCGAAATTTCCAGCCGCCAGGACACGCGCGATATTGGAGCGTGGGAATTAGTCGCGAATCGACTGGCTGCCAAAGCCGGGATCCATGTTCCCAGCGCCAAGCCGCTGCATTTTCAAGACAGCCCCTACACAACTTTTCTCGTCCGGAGATTCGATCGGGATGCGCGCGGCGACCGCCTGGCATTTGTTTCCGCAATGACGTTGACCCAACGGCAAGACGGGGATGCGGGGGCGAGCTATCTCGAACTGGTGGACCTGCTGCAATCGAGGGGAGCGAATACAGCGGCGGATTGCGATCAGCTTTTTCGCCGGGTACTTTTCAATATCCTGATCCACAACACGGACGATCATTTGAGGAACCACGGATTCTTCATTGACGAGCAGGGCCTTCGCCTGTCTCCCGCGTTCGATATGAATCCTTCTGTCGATCGTAAGGAGCTCACCCTGGCGATTGACGAGGTGGAGACAACGTGTGACCCCGCGATTGCGATGCGGGCACACGAGAGCTACGGGCTAACGCGGGAGCAGGCAGAACGCGCGTTAGCAGACGTTCAGGCGGCCACCGCGAGTTGGCGGGCCGAGGCTACGAAGCTGAATATTCCGCGAGAGGAACAGGAACTGACTGCGGTCGCGTTCGAGGAGTAGATTGCTCACTTCGACCACGGGGGCACGATGCCGTTCACGCGGGCGTAGGCTATCAACTGCCCCATGTGCTCGTTGTCATGCACGATGATCCGCAGGTACATGCCGTCTACGGTGACGGTTTTGCCGTAGATGCTGACCTTTCGCTCCAGATCGCCTGGCTTGAGGTGGGCGCGCGCGGTGGCCACTGCATCGAGCGAACGCTTGAGCCAGTCGATGACTTCGGGCTTCGACGTCACGGTCTTTTCCATGTCTACGGAGACCTTGGGCTCTTTCGCGCCGGTGACGCTCAAGAGATAGAAATTGGCGATAGCGATGTGCATGTAGACTTCGCTGGTGGAGCGGACTCCGGGACCTGGACGCCAGGCGAACTTGTCGGCCGGGGTGGCTTCGGCGAGCGCTATGAGTTGCCGGGAAACGACGCTCCATTCGCCGTCGTAGCCTTCCCACAGGCCCTCGTTCTCAGCGTGTGCAGCCGCCGTGGTCAAGAGCAGGAACAACAGTAGAGTCTTCAATGTTTTCATCCCCAATAAGTTTCGCCGGGCGCGAGGTTCGCTTTTAGAAAATCCGGGTTGAGGTCGACGGCCAGGCCGACTCCTTTGGGAAGGGTCAGTTCCCCTTTACTTACCTGGGGCGGATTGGACGCGGCCATTGCTTCTACATAGCGGCCGGGATGGGCGAGAGCACTTTCACACTTGAAGAAGTTTTGGATGGAGACGGCGAATTGGGCGTTGGCATAGGTCATCACCAGGAGCCTACGTTGTGCAGGGCGAGCGGGGTGCGGGAAAGGGCGGCGTAGTCGGCGATTTTCTTCGTGCCGGTGATGCCGCCGGAAAAACATAAGTCGGGGTGGATTACGTCGACGGCTCCGTTGTCGAGGAAGGGACGAAAGCCTCGGACCAGCTCTAATTTTTCGCCGGTGAGCAGGCGGAGAGTGGTGGAGCGCCGGAGTTCCATCCAGCCTTCGGAGAAGACCGGGTTCAGAGGATCTTCGATCCAGAGGGGGTTCATTGACTCCACGGCCTTGGCTACGCCAATGGCGCTGGGGGTGTCGAGTTCTCCGTGACAGTGCACGGCGATATCGATATCGTCGCCGACGGCTTCGCGCACATTGTCATAGCCGATGCGCACATCGCGGAGTTGGGCGGTGGTGAGGGATTCGGCGAAGACTCCGGAGGTGACGTGGAGGACTTCGTGGATGTTGTTTTTGTAGACTGTGAAGCCTTCCGGGAGTTGCTTGATTCTGGCGGCCCAGGCACGACAGGAAGCCTTGTCTAACATGTCGAGCCCGAAGCCGTGCGAGTACATGGGGATGGATTCGCGAAAGGGACCTCCGAGGAGGGTGCTGACGGGGAGGTTGGTGATCTTTCCGGCCAGGTCCCAGAGAGCGATATCAATGCCGCTCACGGTTGGGATGTGCGCCACGTAGTTGTACATCAGCGAGCTCATTTGCTGGTAGTGAACTTCGATGGCGAGCGGGTCCTTGCCGATCAGTAAGGGCTTCATGGTTTCGATACGGGCGCGCGCGATCGGCCCGGTAGCGCCGGCTTCGCCGTAACCGGTGAGACCGGCGTCGGTGTCGATGCGGATGAGGCAGTTGCCTGCGATGTGATCCAGGCCCATGGCCTTGATGTCGGTGATTTTCACTTTGCCGGTGTGCGGCTCGGCGAAGAGGTTCAGGATGGAGAGGAAGGCGCCTGCGGGTAGGGCGACGGCTAGGCGCATTAATTCGCGGCGGGTTAGGGTTAATGGGGGAATGGGGTTCCTCGTTTCCTGGGCTCTTCGGGATTGAGTGTAATGCAGGAAGGTGTTGGGTTTGTATCAGGGGGTTAGAGTCTGCGTGAGAAGTCTGAGAAGACGCTGGGTTTTTCTTAAACGCGCTACAAAACCGTCATCCTGAGCGGAGCGCCGAGGTCCTTCGACTCCGCGCCCAAACGCTGTGTCACGCGATAAATATGTGAGGCGCTCGCTCAGGATGACGGTTTTGTGGCGCGTTTTAGAAAAAACGGCGTCTTCTCTGACTTCTCACGCCCTAAGCCCTTCCCGGATACAAAGCAACAAGCTTGTTGCGAGCCTGATTTGTTTGGCCAGTGCAGAGAAAGCGGTCGTTGGGCTTTGCCCATCGTTTTCGTCCCACGTACGCTGGGGCGAACGTGGGGGTACCCGTCATTCCTCCGCAGCCGTTGATTCCCTGCGGTCAGGCTAGCAGGGGGGCTTCATTTCGCTGGAGGTGCCTCCGGCGGCGGGAACGTAACAGTTTCGGGTGTAATCCATGACCATGCGGTCGGCACTGAAACGCCAGCCGAGAGTGCGGATGGTCCGCTTCATGCGGGTGATCCAGCCGCGGGGCAGGCCGTCCTTGTCGCGCTGATAGTAGAGCGGGATCAGTTCGTCGCGCAGGACACGGTAGAGGTCTTCGCCGTCACGAGTGTCATGCACATCCATGTTGGAATGGGTTCGGCCGTTTCCGATGGCGAAGCCGTTGAGGCCGTCGTAGGCTTCCGCCCACCAGCCATCCAGGACGGAAAGGTTCAGGCCGCCGTTGAGAACGACCTTTTGTCCGCTGGTTCCCGAGGCTTCGAGCGGCCGGCGGGGATTGTTCAACCAGACGTCCACACCCTGCACCAGGTAGCGGCCGACATTGATGTCGTAGTTCTCGATGAAGACGAACTTGTCTCCGAATTTGGAGTCGCGCATCATCTCGGCGATCTGCTGCAGCACCAGCTTTCCCGGCTCGTCGTGGGGATGAGCCTTGCCGGCAAAGAGGAATTGCACCGGCCGGTTGGGATCGTTGACCATCGAGGCGAGTTTCTGGAGATCGGCGAGGATCAGATTGGCGCGCTTGTAGGTAGCAAAACGGCGGGCGAAGCCGATGGTCAGCGCATCCGGAGAGAGCACTTTGTTCAGCCGGAGCAGCGTCTCGCCTGACTCACCGCGGCGCTCGGCCTGTTCGCGGGCACGGCGGCGAACGAAGTCGATGAGCTGCGATTTCAGGCTGAGATGGGTTTCCCAAAGCTCGCCATCGTCGAGGTTTTCGATCGGTTCCCAGGTGCGCAGCCAGGAGCTCTTGCCCTGCCACCCGACGCCGAGATGGCGATCGTAGAGGCGCGACATTTGCGGGGCCAACCAGGAGGGGACGTGGACACCATTGGTGATATGCCCGATGGGTACTGCGTCTTCTGACTTGCCGGGAAACAGGCCCTTCCACATGTCGCGCGAAACCTCGCCGTGCAGCGAAGAAACCGCGTTGGCCCGACGGGAAAGCAGGAGCCCGAGCACGGTCATACAGAACGGCTCATGGTGATCTTCGGGATGCTCGCGGCCAAAGCCCATCAGGCGATGCTGCGAAATGCCAAGCTGGTCGCGCAGGGGTCCGAGATGCTCCTCAATCAGATCGCCGTGGAACCGGTCATGGCCGGCAGGCACGGGAGTGTGGGTGGTAAAGATCACCTCGCGGGGAATCTGACGCGCGGCCGTATCAAAGTCCAGGCCCTCTTCCTGCATGCGATCACGGATCGCTTCAAGCACCGCGAAGCCACTGTGGCCTTCGTTGAGGTGGAGAACGCCGGGAGTAATGCCCATGGCCTTGAGCGCGCGAAAGCCACCGACGCCGAGCAAGAGCTCCTGGCGAATGCGGGTGCGTCCGTCGCCGCCGTAGAGGCGCGAGGTCAGTTCCAAGTCTTCGGGTGCGTTGCCGGTCACGTTGGAGTCGAGGAGCAGAAGAGTGCAGCGCCCGACCTTGACCCGCCATACCTTGGCGCGGATGGAACCACCGCGGGTCTGAATCTCGACCACTACGGGTTCCCCGTTTTTGCCGATGGCGAGCTCCATGGGAAGTTGATTGACGTCGGTGAGGAGGTACTCCTCCTGCTGCCATCCCTTTTTGTCCAGATACTGACGGAAGTAGCCCTGGCCATAGAACAAGCCGATGCCGATAAGAGGGATGCCCAGGTCGGAGGCACTCTTGATGTGATCGCCGGCCAGTACGCCGAGTCCGCCGGAATAAATGGGCAGCGATTCGTGCAGGCCGAACTCTGCTGAAAAATAAGCCACGGGGTGAGGGCGGAGCACGCCTGCGTTCATGGAGCCCCAGGTGCGGTCGGCGCGCAGGTATTCCTGCTGGCGGCGATAGACGTAGTTGATGCGGCTATGCAGGCCGAGTTCGGTGGCGCGGCGCTCGATTTCTCCCATGGGCATTTCGTTGAGCAGCGCGATGGGGTTCTGATTGAGCTGCCACCAGCGGGTGGGATTGAGATCGCGAAAGAGACTGATGCAGTCGTAGTCCCAACACCAGCAGAGATTGCGGGCGACGGACCAAAGACGCTCCTGAGCGGGGGCGATGAAACGATCGAGCGTGCGCGCCTCGCTGACTACGGGTGCTACCTGGCCTGCAGCCTCGGACAACATGCGAATCTCATTCTCCTTGAAGACCCGTGATTCTTTGGTTTGCACGATGAGAACGCCCTGGAGAATGTCGCGGTCGATGAGAGGCACGCCCAGGAAGGAACGGTATACCTCTTCGCCCGATTCCTTGAAGTATTTATAGCGGGGGTGATTGGCGGCGTCCTCCACCGCTACCGGCATTACTTTTTCGGCGACCAGGCCGGCGAGGCCTTCGGTGAGCGGCATGCGTAAGGTGCCAATGCATCGTGGGTGGAGGCCGAGGGTGGCGGCCAGTACCAGGTTGGATCGATCGGGTTCCAGCAGATAGGCGGAGCAGACATCAGTCCTGAACCGGGTCGCGATCAGCGCGACGACATTCATCAGGGTGTCGGCCGGCTTACCCCCCTCTTCGGTGAGGTTTGTGATTTCTTCCATGGTTAGAACGTGACTGGCATCAGTTTCTTCGTAGGATCGGGTCACCGGGGACACCCTCGCGCTTCGATTTATCTCAACAAAAAGTGCAATCCTGGCAGGCCCGGAGGGAATGACCTGGAATCAGGCGGCTAACCGCCTATCCTTGTTTGCTTATTGAAGAATAGTTCACCCATGCCGTCAACCCCTTCTGAAAAGCGACAGTCGCCACCTGGGGTAACCAAAGTGGGTGATTTGCCGACACAAAGGGCTTAGGCAGATGTGATGGTAGACGGCGGGACGGTGGAGGACAATGGCTGTTTTAGGGCATGTACTTGGGGGTGCTCGGGGGGAGGTCATCGGGAACCGATTGAGGGTGGAAGGAAACAGCAGGTCCCTCCACTTCGCTTCGCTTCGGTCGGGATGACACTTCTGTTTGGGTACCGAAATTTCAATCGCAAACAGATGTCCAGGTACCGACATCCCAATTCCAAACAGATGTGTCATCCCAACCGAAGCGAAGTGGAGGGACCTGCTGTTTCCTTGGGGTTAAGGGGGATCAGGCGCCGTATTCTGCTTCGGGGAGGAGGTCGGGATCGGCGGGTTCCGTGCGTGCTTTGCGTAGGGCTCGTTGATAGAAGAAGAGGGCGGCTCCGAAGACGATGAGGCAGGCGGCCATCAGTTTGGCTTCGAAGATCCAGATCGAGTTCACCTGGCGGGAGGGGATGAAGGCCACGATCAGACCGACAAAGGTCGCACATAAACCGGCTACGGCGTTGGCGGTCAGGTAGGCCTTGTTGGCATTCAGGACCGCTCCCTCAGTCCAGGCGTGCTTGAGCAGGGCGAGGAACATGTAGGCCGAGGGGAGGAGTTGGAGAATTACGGCCAGGTCCAGCATGGTGAGATAGGCTTCGCCTACCGAGACGCCCAGGAAGCTGGTGGCAATCAGTAACGACGACAAGACGGCGAAAAGGATCAGGCTCACGTACGGTGTGTGATAACGCGGATGCACACGGCCAATGATGGGAGGAAGATAGCGATCGACACCGGCGACGAAAGGCAGGCGCGCCGCACCACTGAACCAAGCCGAGGCCGTGCCCAGGATGGCGATGCATTCGAGCAAGGCCAGCGGGGCAACGACGCCCACCAGCCCGGTGCGGGTGCTCATGACGTTGATCGCTTGCAGCACACCGGAGAGCACACCGATTTCCTTTTGCGGCATGGCGATCAGCATCGACAACGTGGTGCCGAAATAGATGAAGCCCGCGATCAGGCCGCCGAGCAGGATGGAGATGGGTAGATTGCGGCGCGGGTCGCGGATCTCGTCCCCCATGATGGACGCGAGGTCCAGGCCGACCAGGCTGTAGCAGATGGTGCCGAACGCCGCGAAGAGACGCCAGTCACGGAAATCCGTGCGGAGATCGGCAGGATGGAGGGCGCTTCCGTTGTGGTGCAAGGTCAACATGGCTAAGACGCAGATGACGACGGCGCCGCCAATGGTGCCCAGTGCGCCGAGATTGCTGATCCATTTGCCCAGAGAGAGACCGCGCACGTTCAACGCGAGAAGAAAGGCAATGATGAGCAGCGAGGCGATGCCGGTAAAGGCGTGACTGTCGGCTAGTTTTTGGATTGCTGGTCCGGCTACGTAGACGGCTACGCCGACACAGGAGAGAACCACGGTGGGCAGATAGACCACGTTCGATAGCCAGTAACACCAGCCGGCCAGGAAGCCGTGCTCTTCGCCAAAACTACGCTTGGCCCAAAGATAGATGCCGCCCTCGCCAGGCCACTTCTGGGCTAACTCCGTAACCGCCGCACCTTGCGGCCAGAAGAAACAGGCGAGTGCCAACAGCCAGAGCCAAAGGGTCACCGGGCCGGAGGAGGAGATGGCCGGGATCAGGTTCAGGTTGGCTACCGCAACCACGAAGAGCAGCACCAGATCACGACGCCCTAGTACGCGGTCGAGGCCGGGCTTTTTAGCCCCCGGCAGCGGTCGCATGGCGCTCCCTTCGGACGAAGGCGCGAGGAGAGGCGCCGGTCCAGGCTTTGAAGGCGCGTGAGAGCACGGCGGTCTCGGCATAGCCTACGGTGTGAGCAACGCCGGTGACCGTGGCGGAAGGATCCTTCATGAGAGATTCGGCGAGGGTACGGCGCTGGTCGCGGACCAGGCTGCGGAAGCTGGTCCGCTCCTCAGCCAATCGGCGCTGAAAGGATCGCGCAGAGAGGCCGAGTTCCTCGGCCATCGACGGAAGACTCAAAGGGGCCGAGCCCAGGCGGCGGGCGATCAGAGAGTTAACCTGGCGGGCGAAGCTTTCCGGTTCCCTGCTCTCCCGAGCCAAATCGTGCAGATGACGCTCCATGTAAGGCATCATGGCTCGATCGGAAGAAGTTCCGGTGCGCCGGAGATCGGCAGCGCGCATGACTAGACGATTGATTGGCTGGGCAAAGAAGATCGGGGCATGGAAGGCTTGCTCAAACGCCCTTTTCCCGCTGGCAGATCCGGCGTGCTCGAAGTGGACTTCCAGCGGAACCCATTGGTCACCGAGAAAGTTGCGGATCAGACTGCAGAGAGCGGCGAGCGAGTACTCGGCGTCCTGGCGGCGGGGGCGAAGGGAGGCATCGCTTATCTGATAGACGTAGTCGGCAGTTGTGTCTCCGGTGATCAGCTCGACGCGGGTGGCGCTCTGCCAGACGCTGAGGTAAGAGGCTAAGTGCTGCAATGCCTGACGGAGATCGGCCGAGGCCTGGAAGATGAAGCCGAGGGGCCCGAGTAAGTCGGGGCGGAAGGCCTGGCCCAGCTTCAAGCCGAGGAAGGGATCCCTGAGCAGCAGAGCGGCGTGCTCGAAGAGCGCGACGTACTTGCCTAGCGGAATCAATTGATAAGGATCGATGGGAGCTTGCGGGAGCGCATGGCTGCGCAGGAGAGCGGCTGTGTCGTGGCCCTGCGCGCGGATCGCGTCGAGGATGGGCTCTAACAAATTGGCCCGAATCATTGGCGGCGTGGAGGGCTGCATTGTTTGATCACCTGCGGTTTTCTGGATGGTCCCCGGGAAGCCGCGGCGACATGGCCGTTGGCGTAAGTTATCAACAAAGTGGCGTGAATAGCAATGACAAAAATTGGCGGTGGGGCGCAGGATGAGACATGCGCGGCAGCGGCTAAATGCGCGGGGTGGACGGCGTGAAGGCCGTCCCATTCAGGAATGTGTTTGGGATAGAGGGTTGAGGTGTGGGTCCGCGGTATCCCACATCTAGCGAAAAACGAGCGAGATGTGGGGCACCCCTTGGTTCCGCTTAGGGACGGAGTTGAACAGCAGGTCCCTCCACTCCGCTACGCTCCGGTCGGGATGACACATCAATTAGGAGGCTGAAAGTGGTTGGGTAACAGATGTGTCATCCCGACCGGAGCGTAGCGGAGTGGAGGGACCTGCTGTTTCCTTCCTTGCATACAGAAATTACATGGAGGATGGATATGAGTGTTGCGGCTTTTACTCCGGTGATGGATTCGTCTTCAATGCCAATGGATCCTCATGCGCATCCGCTGGATCCGCTGAGCGCTGAGGAGATCCAGAGCGCCTGCGCGTTGATTAAGACGACGAAGCAGTTGGGCGCGGAGTGCCGCTTCGCTATGGTCCATTTGCACGAACCTCCCAAAGCCGAGGTGATCGCCTTCCAGCGCGGACAGGCGATCGAACGATCCGCGTTCCTCATGGTCTTCAACGCGGTGACCGGCGAAACTTACGAAGGTGTCGTGAACCTTTCCCAGGGCACGCTGGTTTCGTGGGTGCAGCACCCTACCGAGACCGCTCCTTATGGGCAACCTCCGGTTTTGGTGGAGGACTTTTTCAATTGCGACCAGATCGTCAAGGCGGATGAAGGATGGCGCAATGCAGTGAAACGGCGCGGGCTGACGGATGAAGATATCAAGCTGGTACAGGTGGATCCTTTTTCTGCCGGCAACTTTGGCTTTCCCTTAGAGGCGGGAAAACGCGTGGTACGTGCGGTGAGCTACTATCGCGCGAGCCGGCTCGATAACGCCTACTCGCACCCCATCGAAGGCGTGGTGGCCGTGGTCGACCTGATCGCGAAGCGGGTTCTGCAATTAGTGGACGATGAAGTAGTCATTCCGGTTCCTAAGACGAAGCATAATTACGATCCGGAATCGCTGGGTAAGCCGCGCGAAGATCTGAAACCACTGCATATCTCGCAACCGGAAGGACCTAGTTTCTCTGTCGATGGCTGGCAGGTGAATTGGCAGAAGTGGAGCTTCCGAGTGGGGTTCACCTCGCGCGAGGGATTGGTGCTGCACCAGTTGGGATTTGACTCGCGCCGGTGGTGTACCGGGCCAGCGTGACCGAGATGGTGGTTCCCTATGGCGATCCGACCACCAGCCACTTCTGGAAGAATGCATTCGATTGCGGCGAGTATGGACTGGGCAAGCTGGCTAACTCGCTCGAGCTGGGATGCGATTGCCTGGGATTGATCCATTACTTCGATTTTCCGATGGTGGAGGACCAGGGGACCGTCACACTGATGAAGAACGCTGTCTGCATGCACGAGGAAGACTACGGCGTTCTCTGGAAACACTTCGACTTTCGCACCGGGGTGCACCAGGTGCGGCGCTCGCGAAGGCTGGTGATCAGCTTCTTCGCGACGGTGGGCAACTACGATTACGGCTTCTACTGGTATCTGTACCAGGACGGGACCATCCAGCTGGAAGTGAAGCTTACCGGCATTATCCAGACAGCGGCGATCGCTCCCGGCGCGGATTATCCCTATGGGGGCATGGTCGCCGAGGGGCTGGGGGGCCCTAACCATCAACACTTTTTCTGCGTGCGGCTGCACATGATGGTCGATGGCGAAGGTAATAGCGTGACCGAGCATGAGTTTCATCCCCGGCCGTGGGGGAAAGACAATCCTTACGGGAATGTGTTCGATGTGACGGGAAGGACGTTGAGCCGCGAGCTCGACGCCTGCCGCGAGGCGGACGGCCGGACGGGGCGGTTCTGGAAGATCATCAATCCCAATCACCGCAATGCGGTGGGTAAGCATCCCAGCTACAAATTGGTGGCACAGCCAACCCCGGTGATGCTGGCCCAGCCAGGAAGCAGCATCGACAAGCGGGGCGGATTCGCCAGCAAGCATCTGTGGGTCACGCAGTACGCGGAAGACGAACGATACGCTACGGGGAATTATCCCAACCAGCACGCGGGCGGCGACGGCTTGCCGCAATGGGTGCAGCAGAACCGGTCGATTGAGAATGAAGACATCGTGGTGTGGCACAGCTTTGGCCACACCCATGTTTGCAAGCCGGAGGACTTCCCCATCATGCCTGTGGAATACGCGGGCTTTATGTTGAAGCCGAATAACTTCTTCGCGGCTAACCCGGCGATGGATTTGCCCGGCGCACCCAATGGACATAGCCTACGCCATGACAAGCCCGCGGGTTCGTGCTGCGGTGGTTAAGCTGCGGATGAATATGCGTTGACTTTGCTTGCCTGCTTCGCTATCGTTGAGCCAACCTCGCGATAGCCATGTCGCTAACTCGCCGTTCCAGCGATGGAACGTGTAGTAAGGTAATTTCCCCAGACTTACCCTCGCCCAACGTGCCGCGAGGGTTGGCGTAACTCGAGTCATCAGGTTCCCAGTCTCTTCGGCCCGCTGTCTGAAGTTGTTTCAGCATAGGTCTTGTCTGTTCGCCCTCTTACTCCCGGAGGTTATCTCGAAGTGTCTCTGCATCGATTCTTCTCTCGTTTGTCTACGTTTGCGTGTCTTACCGCCCTTCTTTGTTCACTGCCGGGCTCTGCCCTGGCTCCGGCGGTTCACCATCCCCTCGATGCGCTGACCCCGGCGGAATATTGGGTGGTGTATAAGGCGATTCGGGATTCCGGCCATACCGAAGAAAAGATGATCTTCTCGAGCGTGCTGCTGCACGAGCCGGAGAAGCAAACGGTTCTGGACTGGAAGCCGGGATCACCGATCGAACGGAAAGCGGATGTGGTGCTTTATTACCAGGGCCACTCCTATGCCGCTGTCGTGAATATCTCGACGGCCAAGGTGGAATCGTTCGAGGAACTGAAAGGGATGCAGGCTCCTTACACGACGGCGGAAGAGGAAGAAGTCAACACGGCGATCAAGCATGATCCAAGGATCGTGGATGCGTTGAAGAAGCGCGGCATCACGGATCTGAACCTGGTGACCTGTTATGCCACTCCGGGAGGTTACATCGCTCTTCCTGAGCAGGACGGCCGCAGGATCGGATGGGGCGGGTGCGAATACAATATCGACGCGGAAAACGGATCGGAAGACCGCGAAGTCGGCGGGATCTTTTTTACCGTCGATATGGCGAGCAAGAAAGTGGCGCGGTTCACCGACTATGGGATCACGCCGATGCCGCCGGTGAGCGAAGTCTATGACGCCGATGGCGGTCCGGCGGCGAAAGGGACTCAGCCGATCATGGTCTCGCAGCCACAGGGACCGAGCTTCACCATTACCGATGGAGAAGTGAACTGGCAGAACTGGCATTTCCGGTTTCGCGTCGATCCACGGAGCGGTCCAGTGGTCAACGTGGCGTCACTCGATTACCAGGGGAAGCGACGGTCGGTGTTGTATGAAGGATCGCTTTCGGAGATGTATGTGCCGTACATGGATCCGGAGGAAACGTGGAATTCGCACGTGTTTCTGGATTCCGGCGAGTACTTCATGAACACGGGCCTGGGTATTGCGAAGCCCTTGCAGAAGGGCGTGGATTGCCCGGACTACGCCACTTACTTCAGTGGGACGTTCTTCCACGATAACGGAACTCCGTTTGTTCGACCGCAGCTGGCTTGCCTGTTCGAGCGGACGCTGGGCGATCCGGCGTGGCGGCACTGGGAGACGGATGGGCCCATCGGCAGACCTGGCCGGGAGCTGATTCTCCGCACCATCGCTGTGGTGGGCAATTACGACTACATTCTCGACTGGCGATTTGAGCAGGAAGGCGCGATTACCGTCGCAGTGGGCGCTACGGGTGAATTGGAAGTGAAGCCGGTGCCGGATAAGGTGGCCTCGGACAAAATGTCACCCGCCATCATGGGCAAGGATCCTCAGGGAAATACGGTGGAGTTTGGCCACCTGGTGGCGCCGAATACGGATGGCGTGGACCATGACCACTTCTTCTCATTCCGCCTGGATTTGGATGTGGACGGGACCAAGAATAATTTCATGGTGGATAAGCTGGTGCAGTACAAGCTGCCTCCGAGTAGTGCGCGGAAGACGATCTGGGCGATGAAGTCGGATTGCATCGATACCGAGGGCGCAGCGATGCAGGACATCAGCATGCAGCACCCGGCGATGTGGCGGTTTACCAATCCGGCGGAGAAGAACGAGCTGGGGTACCCGACGAGCTTCGAGATCATGCCTGGATTGACCGGGGCGTCGCTGTTGTCGCTGGATGACTGGCCGCAGAAGCGAGCCGGGTTCTCTGACCATCAGTTGTGGGTGACTCCCTATGACCGTAATGAGCGATATGCGGCCGGGGTTTATGTGTCGGGAAGCAAAGGCACCGACGGATTGCCGGTTTGGGTGAAGCAGAATCGCAACATCATGAACACGGATATCGTCGCGTGGTACACGATGGCGTTCCATCATGTGCCGCGGGCGGAGGACTGGCCACAGATGCCGACGATGTGGCATGACTTTACGTTGCGACCGTTTGATTTTTATTCCAAGAGTCCTTTGATGGACTTGCCGATGGCGCCTTAAAGGTTTGAGAGCTCGCATCTCGTAGACACCTCGAGAGGTGGACACCCTTCATGTGTCTCGAGGGAGAGAGTTACCCAGGACAGAGAGTCTGAGCGGGAAAAGACCGCAGATCCCTCGGCTACGCTCGGGATGACAAAGGGGAGGGCGGTTCCATTGAGGGAGGGTGTCTTAGTGGAATAGGGTTTTGAAATTGATAGCTGTGTTGATGGGTTAGAGCTTGAGATTCAGCGACGGTTACACACATTTTGGAGGTTTGCTTATGGCTGGTTCCAATGTTTGCAGGCGGGTAGCGGTTGGCCTGCTGGCTTGTGTCATGTCGTCGGGCGTTTGTGCTTTCGCCCAGTCCACGTTTGGATCGATCGTCGGCACAGTGAAGGACCAATCAGGGTCTGTGGTGCCGGGCGCCGTCGTTACCGTGGTGAACCAGGGGAGTTCTGCGAAGCATACGGCGACCACCAGCGCTTCGGGAAACTATGAGTTTCCCAACCTCGATGCGGGCACTTATCAAGTGAGCATCGCTGCCAGCGGATTCAAAGACCAGGTTTTCTCCAACCTGGTGCTGCAGGCGCGCGATACACAGCGCATCGATGCTGCCCTGGCCGTCGGAGCGGAATCGCAGACGGTCGAAGTGCAGGCGGCGGGCGACGTGATCACTACCGACCAGTCGAGCCTTGCCACTACCAAGACTGGCCATGAGCTGGTCGATCTGCCAGTCGCGGTTTATTCGCGATCGAATGGATCCACCAGCCCGATCTTAACGCTCACTACGGAACCTGGGGTGCAGGTGGACGACAACTCGAACCTGGTGGTCGCGGGGACGACACCGGCGTTGATGTCGTACACCATCGACGGCATCAGCAGCGTCAACGTAGAGAATAGCGGTCCTCTCAACGAACTCTTCCCTTCGTTCAACTCGATCTCGGAGATCCGGGTCAGCGAGACGAACAACAACGCCGAATATAGCGGCGTGGCCGACGTAACGACGACGTCGCGGGCCGGCACCAATGACTTTCACGGTGGCGTGTTCGAGAACCTGGAAAATACTGCGCTGACCGCGGGCAATCCATTTACCGGCAAGCCATCGCTGCACATGAACGACTTCGGCGGGTTCATTGGCGGTCCGGTGAGGATTCCTCATGTTTATAACGGCCGCGATAAAACGTTCTTCTTCGGCAGCTATGAGGGACTGCGGCTGCCCCGTCAGTTTCCGCTGGTCGAAAGCTTTCCCAGCCTGGATATGCGTAATGGGAATTTGTACAACTACCTGTCGACGACCCAGGGGACTGCGACGCCCACCATCAACAATTACGATGGCACGCCGATTCCCTGCACCGGTCCTTCCAATTGCTCGGTACCGATCTCTCCGGTTGCGGCGAATATCATCAAGACTCTTTATCCGCTGCCCAATAGCGGCAGCGCGGACTCGTTCCAGAACAACTACTCGGTGAATTTCCCGGCGCCGATTTCGAGCAACCAGTTCGATATCCGCATCGACCAGAACATTACTTCCAAGCAGTCGATTTATGGGCGGTACACCTTCAAGAACCGCTCGGTGACGACGGCACCCACGGTGAACTGCGATGGGTTCTGCGACACCAGCTTGTCTCCCCTGCTGGGCGGGATCGACCAGCCGGAGCAGGATCGCGGACTGACGATCGCATACAACTACACTTTCAGTTCCAAGCTGATCAACGAGTTTCGCGGGGGATTTAACTCCCTGCGGGATCAGCTCAACGCAAACGTGAACTCGTCGCAGCTGCTCAACGAGGTGGGGATCACGGGAATTCCCGATGTGGCCACCGTCCCCACGGTTCCCGATGTCACGATCCCCGGTTTGCAACGAACCGGTGGATTGAACACGACCAGGCAGCAAAGCAAGGTTATCCAGTTGCTGGACGATCTGACCTGGGTGGAAGGCAAGCACACCTTCAAGTTCGGTGGCGATGTGCGCCGGCTGACGGACCATGACGAGAACGTATTCGGCAACTACCGCGCCGGCCAGTATGTGTTTAACGCTACGAGCACGGTGGGAGCGACGATTGGCGATCCCTATACGGAATTTCTGTTGGGATACCCGGATAACGTAACCCTGTCGCAGGTCACAAACCCGGCGATGAATGGGCTGGGCTACTCCTATGCGGTGTTTGCCCAGGATGACTGGAAGATTACTCCTCATTTGACGATCAACGCGGGGCTTCGCTACGAGCTGCATCCTCCGTTGAAGGATACCCATTTCAATACGGCGGCTTTCTTGCCGGATTACGACGAGAATGGGATTCACGGGGGAGTGGCGGTACCCAATGCGCAGGGGCTGAGTTACACCAATCCTGGTTTCGCTGCTTCGATCGCGCCTACGCCTATCCTCACGGCGGCGCAGGCTGGGCTGCCGGCGAAGTTACGCTATACCGACAAGACCGACTTCGGACCACGTATTGGCTTAGCGTGGCGTCCGGGTGGGAATGACAAGACAGTGATCCGCGGCGGGTGGGGGAGGTTTATCGAGTCCCCGCTGGGGTTCTCCCTGGTTTCGGGGTGGGCGGTGAGCGCGAGCTTCGTTCCACTGTATACACAAGACTACGGGCCGAATGGGGCCCCCTTGCTCAGTTTTCCTTCTCCCTTCCCTGCTGATCTGAATCAGCTGGGAACGGCGAGCTTTGAATATGCCTTTCCTATCCATTATCGGGACCCCACGGTGCAGCAGTGGAATGCGACCTTCGAACATGACATGGGGCACGATATTGGAGTCCGGTTCTCGTATACGGGAAGCCACGGCAGCAACCTGGAGAACTTTAACGATCTGAACCAGGTGCCTGCTAATACCGGGGTGGCTGCTCCGCTGGTGTATCCGATCTGGGGGATTATCCAGAGCGTGGTGAACCAGGCGGTCAGCAACTACAACAGCTACACTGCGCTGGTTGAGAAGAGGATGTCGCATGGGCTGCAGTTCCAGAGCAGCTATGTGCTTACCCGGGATCTTTCGGACTCCGGGGGTGCGGTTCCTACGGAGTTCGCACCGGCCGGGGGCAACTGGGTTTCCGACAAGAACAATCCGCGGCTGGACTATGGGAATGTGATGTTCGATCGGCGGCACCGTGTGCTGACTACCGCCCTTTATCAGCTTCCGTTCGGTAGAGGCGCGACTTTCCTTTCGAGCAGCGGACGCCTGATGGATGCGGCGGTGGGTGGATGGCAGTTGGGTGGTGTGCTGGTGTTCCAGAGCGGCGCGTTTCTGACCATTGGCCAGTCGTCTGTGGACTCGGCGAATACCGGGATTCTGAATACGCTGGGGGTGGCGAGGGCGGATGTAGTCCCCGGCGTCGGTGCACGGGCGGTCAAGGGACTCACCAATCCTGCGGGGCCGGTGTATATCAATCCCAGTGCGTTTACGCTGCCGCCGGTGAATGCAGGACGGTTCGGAACATCTTCGGTGGGGAATGTGGTGGGGCCGGGGACGGACGCGGTTTCTCTTTCGCTGATCAAGTCGATCAAGATTACGGAACAGTTACAGTTTCAGTTTGGGGCGCAGGCGGCGAATGCCCTGAATCATCGGAACTATGACGTGCCGAATCAGTATGTAGATGCGGCCGGATTTGGAACGATTTCCGGTTTGCAGACCGCGGAAGGAGCTGGGCCGCGGAATGTGGAGATTACGGGGCGGATCAGTTTTTAAACAACGGGGTTCAGGAAGAAAAGGGGGAGGCTTTTGGCCTCCCCTTTCCTGTTGCGTGAGAGGGAGAGAAACAGCAGGAACTATAGAGTCTGCGTGATAACTCCAGAATTTGGGAAGGCCGAGGGGCGCACAGCAGGTCCCTCCACTACGCTACGCTCCGGTCGGGATGACACATCTGTTTGGGATTGGATTGTTGGTACCTAAACAGATGTGTCATCTCGACCGGAGCGTAGTGGAGTGGAGGGACCTGCTGTTTCTTTTTCGCGTCATGCAGGGGCTAAAGCCCAATTCTTTTTTGCTCAACAAAGCAAAAGCGGTCGTTGGGCTTCGCCCATCGTTTTCGTCCCACGTACGCTGGTGCGAACGTGGGGCACCCGTCAGTCCCGTCGATTTTCGTCAGCCCCGTCGATTCCCTTCGACTCGGCTACAACCTTTAGAGGCCGGAGATTTGGGTTAGGGGTGGATTGGGGGGCGGGAGGGGTTGCTGCTTCGTGCGGAAGAGCGAGCGTACTTTGCCGACTTTCGATCCTATGCGTTCGGAGGCGAACATTAGATCGCCGGCGGTCAGGCCGGGGAGAACCTGGTGGTGACCTACAGCCGCTAAGGCCATAGAGGCGACACATCCGCATTGCGTGCAGTCTGGGGTGCCTCCGAATTGGCAGGGACCGATGCGGGTTTCAAGATCGGCGGAGAGCGAGGTGGTGGTACGGGCAAAGATGCACTCCTCCGGCGATTGCGGGGGATGACGCAGCTCCTCGATCATTTTCTTGTTCATCTGGAACTTGGGATAGAGAGGAAAGAGGCGCTCCAGCTCGTCCAAAACTTCACGGCGCATGACCGGGGTGAGAATCTCCGGACCTTCGGCGCCCTGCTGCGGAGTAAAGAGACTGACCCAGATGCGCTTTACCTGCGGACGGGCGCTCCAGAAGCGGAGAAACTCTTCGAGGTATCCGGGGCGGCCGGAGATCTGGCCAGTCACGGTGCAGTGAATGGTCACATAGCTCTCTTCGATCGACTTGAGAATGCGCTCGTAGGTGGCGGGTTTGCGGCGCTCATCGTGCTCCGGCTGCAGGCCGTCGATGGAGACGACCAGGCTGAGCTTGGACAGGGTGTTCCAGGCCTTGGGCAAGGGGCGGAAGGCGCTGGTGACCAGCTGCACGTGAATTCCCCGCTGCTCCAGTTGGGGGAGAAGCACCTCCAGCTCGCGATAGCGAACCAGGGGGTCGCCCCCCACCACGGAGAGATGGATGGGCTTCTCGCGATCGACGATGGCGAGCAAGCGGCGGACCAGGTCGTCGCCTTTGTAGTCAGATAATTGGCGCAGATTCACCCCGCCTACGCCCAGGTGCTCGGGCTCATAGGCATAGCAGCCGGGGCAGCGGAGAGGGCATTCACGGGTGATCTCGATGGAAAGGCTAGGCTTCTGGCCGTAGAGAATGCTGGCCCAGGCGTTCAGCACTTCTGACTTCTTCATTCATGACCCTCGGGGGAAATCCAACGTGCCATTTATATGATAGCTGGAACGAGGCTTATGACCAAAAGCGCTGCGACGTTATTTGATGCTATCGGGGGCCGGGGTTTTGGAGTCTAATGCGCTTATCAGTACCAGGCGTGTCTGGAGGGAACGATGGGACCCAGAGCCAGCCCGACACTTACGGTTCGCCTGCTCAATCAACGAAGAGATGAGTTGCTGGGAGAGCTTCGCGTGCTGGCGCCGGAGTTGGTGAAGAAGCTGGAACAGACCCTGGAGGCGTTGAAAGAGCAGAAGCCGGAACCGGGTGAGTATGAGGGACTCGACCGCCCGGCGGTGATACGCAAATACCTGTTGAAGGTTGGGCGGCCCGCGGAATTGAGAGAGATACGGAATGCGGTGGCTTCGCCGGTGAGCCGGTTCGCTGCGAGATCGATCTGGGACGGCGGGAAACGCGAAGTAGAGCAGGGCCGGATGGTTAATGTGGCCGATCAGAGCAAGGGCGAAGATTGGGTGCTTTCGCTGCCTGAGTGGGAAGAGAATAACTAAGGTTGCTAAGCGCTGTGTGGGGTGGAGTGTCTTCTGCGGTAGCTGATGACTAAGAGCCTGACGGTGAGGGCCAGCGCTCCTCCTATGATGGTGCTGACGGCGCGGTGGTAGGCGACCTGTTTCCCGGGAAGACTATTGAGAGCCAGTAGATTCACAATGTAGGCCGTGAGGCATAGGGTGAAGAGCGCGTAGTTGACGTTGTTGAGCGAGTAGGAAAGCCAGGCGAAAAGGACAGTCAGGGCGGCCAGTGTGGGCGTGCCGGGCGCCAGATGGGCAAGCGCGTAGCTGGCTAACATGGCCCCGGCCAGGGTTCCGACGGTCCGAGCGATGGCCCGATTGGCGGTGTCGCTGAGTCCGGGCCTGAGGACAAGCAAGGCGGTCATGGGTATCCAGTACCCGTTGGCGAAGCCGAATTTGCGGTAGATTTCTGTACTCACCCCGAGAGTGACCGCGAGACGAATCGCATAGGGCACCGCGCTGGGCGCATCGCTGCGCTTGACCAGCGCGCGTGCGGCCTGCTCCATGGAGGAACGCAGCGCCTGGTGCTCCGCGCGGAGATAGCTCGCGACCAGAAGCAGGTCTCTGCGCAATTCCTTCAACAGACTGAGCAGGATGCTGGAGGTAATGATCTGTAGCGCTCCCCCGGCCATGACCAGCCCGGAACGAACCGCGGCCGCGCGCGGGGAAAAGGGAAACGCAGAGGCGACTAACAGAAAGACGATGGACTGCTGCCCTACCCAACTGACACCGGCCTGGCGCAGGGAAAGCATTCCATAAACGAACCCTGCCCCCGCAGTGAGGAGCACCAGGATGAAATTGGTGTGGCCCGCTACCATGCCGATGAAGGTCGCAGCACCAATGCCCAGCGAGACCAGGATCATGGGCAGGATGTGGGACTTATCGATGTGCTGTTTCGCGCCAAAGCCAACGGTAAATGCGCCGCCGGCAGTGACCAGCGCGGCGCCCGGATGGCCGAGCCAGATGCCCAGCCCGAGGCAAATGGCGATGGGCAAAACGAAGATGAAATCGGCGCGGAAGGACTGCGCTTTCCAATCGAAGATGTAGCTGTCGGCGAGGAACGGGGCGGTGGGCGAGGCTGACATCGGTAAAGCGGCTCTTTCTGGGATAGGCCAGTTGCCGGGGATTGGGATCGTCGATAGGATACAGGGCGGAGGACGAGACATGCAGAGGTGGATACGTTTCGGTTTTCTGGTTTTATTGGCCGGGGTGGTGGGGACAGAGCCGGCCAGCCGCGGCACAGGGCCGGTTGAGCGACAAGGATCTGCAGCGGCTCATGCAGAATTTGAAAGATGACGCGCAGCCGTTTCGGCAGACGTTTGCCAATGCTTTGAAGAAGAGCACGGTTCGTAAGACCAGCCGGGAAAAGGATGCGCGGGCGCTGACGGATACGTTTGCTAAAGAGGCGAGCCAGGCGCTGGAGACGTTCAAGCATAACCAGAAGGCGGATCAACAAGTGAATGCGCTGGTGCATACGGCGGCGAAGATCGATCCGCTGGTGTATAGCCTGCAGCTGGATTCGTTAACTACTTCGCAGTGGGAGAGATTGCGGTCGGAGTTGCACCAGATCGCGCAGGCGTACGGGGTGCCGGAACCTTATTTCTCGGCTCAGCCGGCGGAAGCGCCTAGTACCAAGGGAACTTGTCTTAATGCGGTCGGGATTGAGAGGTCACGACAGTTGGTGAATGAGTGTTTGCAGGTTTCTCCGGCTACGCATCCTCCTTGTAATGCTCAGAATGCGTGCGCGATGATTGTGGATGAGATTAAGCGGGGTTGTGCGTTGATTAGTCAGGGGGCTCCTGGGTTCTGCGCGGAGTACCGGTAGGGGTTAGGGTTGCTGGTTTAGGGCTGTGGTCTCCCACATCTCGCGAAAAACGAGCGAGATACCCCGAATTTCCTGCACGCGGCATTGGACAAATCAGCGTGTGCGCCTTTCTTTAAGGAAAGGCGCATGAATTGCGCGGAACCCACTGGACTCCACAGGAAATCGGGGATGTGGGGCACCCCTTGATTCGTTGCCCGGATAGAGTTCGTTCCTTTTGATTTGTTAGTTGGAAGGGTTGTCACCCTTAGGAATTCGGGAGGACCGAGGGGCGCACCGCGGATCCCTCGGCTTCCCCGGATTTCCTGTCGAGAGTTGCGGCTTCGGTCAACTGCATGTGGTTCTCTTTAGAGAGAACCACATAAGTGGTCGCCAATCAGAGCGGTGAAGTAGGAAATCCGGGTACGCTCGGGATGACAAAGGAGAGGGCGGCGCTTCGATTGAGAGCGGTGAAGTGGGAGATCCGGCTTCGCTCGGGATGACAATTCTGTTTGGGGACGCTCAGTCTTGTTTCCAAGATGGAGTGGAGAGATCTGCGGTTTACTCCTATTGGGAAGGCGGGGCTTTGGGCAGGCTTAGGAGGTTGGCGAAGAGGCGATAGGCTCCGGGTATGCCCTCGGGTAGTTGGCGGTAGAGGGCGTAGGCTACGTAGACGTAGGCGCCTTTTCCGTAACGGGTGTACAAGAGGCCGCCTTTTTGCTCGTCCTGGCCTTTGTCGTGGGTTTCGGTCAGCGCCTGGTAATGCGAATCCCAGGAGTGCATGAAGGAGTGGCCACGCTCCTCTACCCATCCCTGAAAGTCGGCAGCGGTGATGCGGTTGGGCCAGGAAAGGACCGGACTCCCCGGCTGCAGGATCTCAACCGCGTTGTCCTCGTCCACTACTTTTTCCGGATCACGGGTAAGACTGGTGGGATACGGACCGTAGTTGTGATCGTACTCGCCGCTGTTGTACTGGACGATGAGTACCCCGCCCTGCTTTACGTAATCCAGCATTCGACCGTTGGACGTGGCAAGCTCCGGACGCGCGGCGTAGGCGCGAATGCCAAGGACGATGACGTCATAGCCTGAGAGATCGCCGGAGTTGATGTCCGCAGGCTGCAGCAAGTGCACGGCTACCCCGAGGCTCTCGAGGGATTGAGGAACATCATCCCCCGTTCCCATGACATAGCCCACCTTGAGGCCGGGAGCTACCTTCACATCCACGCCCACCAATTTGTAGGGTGCGGCCTGGTAGTAGTTGTAAGGACGCAGCCCGGGGTAGCCTACGGTCTCATATCCTCCGGTGTACTGATGACCCTGGTACTCAGCGACCGGAGAGATGGGGTAGCTGGCCGCGGCCAGGTTCGCCGGCGTGACGTTGAAGCTGAGGGTCTGCAGATCTCCACCTTTGTGGGCCTCAATGGGCGCGGACTCGGGCGAGGACTTCCAGCCCTGCGGCAGATCGAGATGCACCTCGCCTGCAGTGGCTCCTTTAACATTGCTGCGCACGCGGACGTTCAGCACCGCGGCCTTGGTGTCACCCAGGGGAATGATGCCGGCAGCGGTAGTCGCGGCCACCGAAATTGCCGGCGCTACCAGCAACGGCTGATAGACGCCGCCGCGGCCAACGACATGCTGCACGGTTTGCACGGCCTGGCCGGCACGGACAGTCACTCCATCAACATTGAATTCCGTCCACGCTTCCAGGGGATACGGAGGCAGCGGGTGGTCAAGGCAGGCCACACTGTCAAGGTCGTAATACGACTGTTCGACATCTTTTCGATGGAAGCAGGCTTTGGTCACGCTGGCGTCGCCGGGGACGGTGGTGCGGAATTCGACTTCCTGGCGCTGGTTGGCCTGAAGAGGGCCCTGGAATGGCTTCGCGGCGGTGATGTGCCAATCACCGTTACCGGTGGAGCGCAGAGAAACGTTCTGGACCTGGATGGGCACGGCGCTGGGGTTGGTGAGATAGGCGGTCACGCCGAAGGCCTGGCCCGGGACCGCGGTGGTGAAGGTGTCTTGCGGATCGGTGGCGAAGCCGGAGCGGCCACGATCGGGCGTTGCGGGAGAAACCACCGCGGTGAGCGTGACCCCAAGCGCCTCGACAATGGCGCTGTTGAATTGCGCTTCCTTCACCGACAGCTCGTGGTTGATGTTGTATTTCTGTTCAGGGGAAAGGTTGGAGGCAGTTACTTTTTGCATGAGCAACTGTGTTTGTTTCATGCCTGCGGCGAGCAGGGGGACCAGTTTGGCGGGCTGCGCGGGGGAGAAGGCGTGGGTGGCCTGCTCCACCGATTCGGCGATTTGATGCAAGCCGGTGGTCAGGAAAGGGTGTTGGCCGGGTGCGAGCGTGGCGATCCCGGCGAGCGAGGTGTCGATGCCGTCGAAGTAGGAGTGCTCGGTGACGGGGGCGGGCACGCGCGATCCGTAGCGATGATAGGGAACATCGAAGGTTCCTGACAGGGGGATGCCGGTGCCACCGTTCTGTGATTTTTGCTGGCTGAGACCCTCTCGACTGAGCTGGATGTAAGAGCTTCCGATGGCCGAGTCGTACGCGCCTTCGCTGATCTTGATGGTGGTGGTGGGCACGGCGTCTGTCCACTTGCCGGCGACGTAATCGTAGAAACGCACCGGCGCCCACTTGCCGGTGGCGTAGTCGTACATGCCTTTGGGGGAGATGGAGAACGAGGGCACACGGCCATAGACTTTGAGCGGCGTCCAGGGAAGGAGGCCGGCCTTGATCTGATCGGGAAAGACTTTGGGGTCACCCGCGGCCTTGAAGACTTCCTGCGCCATTTCTCCCGAGACCTGATGCTGGCCATGACCGTCGGTGATGCCTCCGACAAAGACGGCGGTGAGTACCAGGGGACGATTGATGCGGACGGCGCGCACTACGTCGTAGAGGACGCGATCGTGTCCCCAGATGGAGAGGGCCTCGTCGAGGGTCTTGGAAAAGCCGAAGTCGGCAACGCGGGTGAAGTACTGATCGACGCCATAGCGGCGGCCGGCGGCCAACAGTTCCTGCGTGCGCACCAGGGCCAGCTGATCCCACAGATCGTTGGACATGACGTTCTGCCCACCCTCGCCACGATTCAGGGTAAGGAGGGCCACGCGCGCGCCCTGGCCGCGGGACTCGTAGGTGAGCATGCCGCCATCTTCGTCATCGGGGTGGGCGACGATCATCATGATGCTAGCGCGGGTGCCGAGTTTGCGCAGCGACTGCTGCAGTGCGGACGTGCCGCGGTCAATGCGCAGAGGCTGGTAGTCAGGCGTGGCGGCGATGGAGGTGGCGGTGGGGATCTGGGCCGGCAGTGGAGCGGCCGCCAGGAGTAAGGCGGCAGCGAGGAATAAAACCGGGGTCCTGCGTGGGCGGCAGCATGTCATAGTCAGTTTGTTAGCTATAGCATAAGACAGGATAAGCGCCGCTTTCGACTCATGTATGTTGCAGAGAATTGGTTTGGTTCCTGGTTCGGTAGGAGTGTAGAAGAACGACAGGGTTAGAGGAGCCGGGTGGCTAAGGACGAGGGACTGGTACGCGGTATCGGGCTGCCGGGCGCGATTTCGCTGAACATGATCAATATGATCGGCGTGGGGCCGTTCGTTACCCTGCCGCTGATTGTTCTGGCCATGCACGGGCCGCAAGCCATTCTGGGCTGGGTACTGGGCGCGGTGCTGGCGGCTTGCGATGGCCTGGTGTGGGCAGAGCTGGGCGCGGCGATGCCGAAGGCGGGCGGGTCCTACGAATATTTGCGCATTATTTACGGGCCGCGGCGCTGGGGAAGATTTCTCTCCTTCCTCTATATATGGCAACTGAGCTTCAGCGCGCCGCTCTCGATCGCGTCAGGATGTGTGGGTCTGGCGCAATATGCCGGCTACCTTTGGCCAGCTTTGCGTAAGGTCTACTTTTCCTATCAGCTGCCGATCCCGGTTCCGTTTGTGCGCACGCTGCCGCTGTCTATCCAGCTCGGCCCGGCCACGCTGGTGGCCATGATGTGCTGCGTGATTGCCGCGATCCTGTTGTATCGCAACATAGAAAGCGTGACACGATTTTCGGGGCTGCTCTGGCTGGGGGTCATGGGCACCATGACTGCCGTAATCTTGACGGGTTTATTTAATTTCCATTTCAACCTGGCGTTCGGGTTCCCTGCCGGCGCGTTTCAGTTATCGAGCGGATTTTTTACCGGGCTGGGCGCAGCGCTCCTGATTGCAACCTACGATTACTGGGGCGCGTACAACATCAATTTTCTGGGGGCCGAGGTGCGCGACCCGGGCCGGACTATTCCCCGAGCCATTGTGTGGTCGGTGGGACTGGTGGCGGTGCTGTATCTGCTGATGAATACCAGCGTGCTGGGGACCATGCCGTGGCAGGAGCTTGTCGGGCAGGCGGGGGCGAATGCGCGACTCTCAGTGGCGGCGGTGGTGGTGCAGCGGGCGTATGGCGCGCTGGCGGGACGGATCGTCGCGCTGCTGGTGGTGTGGACAGCGTTTGCTTCGGTGTATGCGCTGTTGCTGGGCTACTCCCGCGTGCCGTATGCGGCGGCGTTGGATGGTAACTACTTCCGTATCTTTGCCCGGGTGCATCCGCGGCATCGGATCCCGAATGTTTCCCTGCTGATGCTGGCTGGGGTTTCTATGTTGTTCTGCGTGCTGCAGCTGGCGGACCTGGTGGCCGCGCTGGTGGTGATACGGATCATGCTGCAGTTTCTGTTGCAACAGGTAGGGGTGATGGTGCTTCGCCGGACACAGCCGGAGATGGAGAGGCCCTTTCGGATATGGCTCTACCCCTTACCGCCGGTGGTGGCGATTGTGGGATTCCTTTATATATTGTTTTCGCGGCCGCATTTCGCGCGCGAGATATTCTTCGCCGTAGCGGTCGTGCTGACCGGAACGGCGATCTATCTGTTGCGCGCAAACAAACGGAGGGAATGGCCGTTCGTGCAGCCAGCCAGGGGTTAGGGCATCCAAAGCCCGGGGCTAAAGCCCTACCCTTGAGATATGGATTTCTTCCGCTGGACTGAAGTCCAGCTCCCCCCTGCTAAAGCAGGGGGCTCCCACCAAGGCGGAAACTTGTTGAAACCTGATTTGCGCGGACTAGCGCTTTTCCTTGGCGCGCTTTTGCTTAGCCCAACGGAGCTTCTGGGCAGCGGCAATGCGGGCTCTGCCCTCGGGAGAAATAACCCGTTTGCTGCGCACGGCGCGGGGCTTGGGAGCGGCAAGACCGCTCTTACGCGCACTGCGGGAAACCTTGCCCACGGCGGTTCCAGCGACCAGGTCACGGGCTTCTGTTAAACGGCTAATCTCGGCGTCTATGTGGAGGATTATCTCTTCGATCGTCATCGCCATTCAGTGTATCTCAACTTAGGGTATTACACGCAACCTTGGGTGCACGAAAGTGACGTGGTATTTTGAGGCCGCCAAAGTGGTTAGACTGCTACTTTTACCAGTAGAGGGTCACATTGCCATTCGACTATGTCGACCCTGGCCTCGGGAATGCATATCTGTTCGGTCGCAGGCACAATCCTCGCTGGTAAGACACGCTCACCAAGAACGACGCGCCGGCATACCTTAGCGCGAGGAGCAAAAACCGCGACGGTTACCTGCTCGCTGAACTGCCTGGACACGGTGAAGTTGGTATCGTCGTAGACCTTGTTGCATTGGCCAAATGCCCTGGCCGTTTCAGCAAGTGCCTTACGCGCGGCACGCCCCCAAACGAACATATTGAGGGTGAGATGCATCCCGTCATACCATGCGTTGGGATTTTCTTCATAAAATTTTGCTACGGCCCGGAGGCCCTCGATAAAGTGTCGCCGGCGATGCTGGTCCCAGTTCATCGGATCCTCCGGGCAGAGGCAGAACCGTATCTGCTTTGCAGGGCCTGGGTCAATTGTGCGGCGCGACGCTCGGCACAGATCGCACATCGACAGACGGGCGAGCCGGCAAAACGTTCCATCATCGTGTCAAAAATCATGGGGTTATGCATTAGGGTGTCCTCAGCCTCTCCTGTTCACGATTCCAGCGATAACGGGCCTGCCTCCAGCGGGCACGGGCGGTTTCGCGGTTGAAGTCAAGACCACAGTTCCCACCCACACGGCAGTCGTGCGCTCCGGTGCTTTGGAAGGGCGGCTCGGGAGACCAGGCGAGGGAACGCTGCTCAGGGGTGAAGTGCGCCAGGTGCTGGATGATCTCGGTAACGGTACGCAATGGGTTTTGTCCATAAGTCGAATAGGGGGAGGGACTGCTTTGAGCTTGGTGCCAGATGGGCAAAGCGTCAAGGAAAGTGGAGGAAATGATGAGGATGGAGGGGCAGTAAACTTATAGTAACTATTACGGTGTGTGGGGGTGTGAAGTCCGCCGGTCGAAGAATCTCATAATGCCATGAATCAAAGCGCCTGTTGGCTTGTTGTTGAAAAGCTCTGAGCAGCGCGGGTAGGACAAGCGCCCTCGGGGTTGCTTCGGCTACGCTCAGGACAGGCTCTTCGACTGCGCGCTCCAGGGACTGTGTCACGCGATAAGTCTGTGAGGCGCTTCGCTCAGGATGACGCATTTGCGGCGGGTTTAAGGTGTAAGAACACGAGCGCCTTCTCAGACTTATCACGTAGACACTGCAGCCCTAAAACATTTCCATGGGAGGTCCGCTGAACTGCAGATCCCTCGGCTTCGCTCGGGATGACAAAGGGGACGGTGGCGCTTTCAAGAAAGGTTGGTTAGTGGCTGAAGGAAACAGCAGCTCCCTCCACTTCGCTACCCCGGATTTCCTGTGAAGGGCAGGAAATCTGGGTACGCTTCGGTCGGGATGACGCTTCTGCTGGTGTTTTGTAGGTCGAACTATAGGATGCTTACTTATGGGGGAGTAACTTTGAGTTAACTGCCCTTTGTTCCTCATGATTCTTCGTTGCAGGTCTTGCGCAGGTGCGGGATGCATGCCATCTTGTTGGTGCGCGGAGTTCTGCTACCAAGAGAAAGGAATCTATGAGGCGTTACGGGCATAGCACGACCACTGCCAGACCTTGAGCGTGGGCAAGGCCGACATCTGGATGCCGGTCTATATCGGCGACTATCTTGCCGATACCATGCACCTCAGCACGGAACAGCATGGGGCCTACCTGCTGTTGCTATTCCACCTATGGCGCCGCGGCACACTGCAGGACGACGATACGGTCCTGGCAAAGATCACCGGGCTTAAACAGAGCTCCTGGAGCAGCACGCGGCTGGTGCTGGCCGAGTTCTTTCAGATCCAGGATGGATTGTGGCATCAGGGACGCCTGGAACGTGAACGCACCCGCGTCACGGCTAAACAGCTATCAAAATCCAGACAGGCAAAGCTAGCGGCGTCCAGCCGTTGGAACAAAGATGCGGCACGCATTGCGGACGCAATGCCGGGCGATGCCAAGTCAGAACCAGAACCAGAGTTATCAAAAGCTTTTCTCTTCGAGGGGATGGCTTTTGAGAAACGTAGTGCTGATTCGCGGCACACCCCCTTTCGCAGCATCCTGGCAGAGTACTGGAGGGCCAAGAACCATGCGTCCCCTGAGATGCCATGGCAAGGGCGCGATGGCAAAGCGCTTAGCGATTTTCTCGCCGCCAGCCCCAACCTCAGCGAAATGCAGTTCCGGCAGATGTTAGGCAACCGGGCGAGGTCGGCCGTGGCTCATGGGGATCGCGTTTACCTGTGGATTGGCAACCTGACGCGCTACCAGGAAGAGATCACGGTCTATAACAAGCCGGCGTCGGCAGGGGGAGGCCATGCAAGCAGAGCGGAAATCAATCGTAACAGTGTCGTCAACGCCGTCGATCGAGCGATCACGTTGGCTCGAGAGCACGCTGATCGAGCTGGGCAAGCTGGCGCTGAGCCGGCAGCTGTCGTTGACGCCGGAGTGTCTCTTGCTGATGGCGCAGGACCTGAGCGATGTGCCCTGGCCGTCGCTGGAATTGGCGATCACGGGATGGCGGCGGGGGACCTTGCGCATGGGCAAACCGGAACAGATGGATCGCTTTCCCACCGCGCGCCAACTACGGTTGCAGGCCGAGCTGATCGTTCTGGAAGGCAGGAGGTAGGCACATGGTGAACGACAACAACGCGAACGTGTATGAGCAGATTTTCGCCGGCGTGCGAAACAGGATCGAGTTAGCTCAGGCCATTGCCAGGGCGGTTCGGCAACTACGCGAGGCGATGGAGAAAGAGGACAACTCTGCGGTGACGGCGGCTCATGTGCGGAACCTGAGAGAGGTTGATCCCGCGGCGCTGGCGAGCGCGTATGCGCTGGCGGAGGAGACCTGCACTTACTGGCCGACACCCGGCCAGATACGGGAATTCGCCGGGTGGTCGGAAGAGACGAGAAGCCGGGGTGCGTTGCAATGGGTCTTCCAATACCTGGAAAAGCACGGGGTCGAGGGACGGGCGCGCGGCGGTGGGGTGCGGTTCGGAGAAGACGAGACCGGGCGGAGAGTGTTGCTGGAACCGGAGGCGGTGATTCCGGCGCCGGCGATACCGGCTGAGATAGAAGCAACCTTGGCCGTGCTGGGTAGCGGATCGGCAAAACAGGGCTTGCGTTATGTAAGTCAACACCCCATCGCCAAAGGCTGGGAGAACTTCCACGGAGACGCGGCATCCAGGACCGCGGAGCGGATCGAAGCGCAATGGATTCGCTGTTCCCTGCACACCACGCGCACGGTCCGGAAGGTTTCTGGTTCACCTACGATCCCCCTCCACGGAGGAAACAATGACGACTAAACTGCGGCTGGCCAAACCCGAGCTTTTCCCGACGGGGATCGCTCCTGAACGAACGCAACCGCGCATGCGCAACTTGGGGACCGCGATGTTTTGGTTCGCGATTTTGGACTATCGCAGCCTGGATCAAGAGGCTCACGAGGATGCGGAGAAGTTTCTGTATCCGCTCACGCCGGAGTGGCAGGGGCAGTATGAGTGGGCCCTGGCGTTGACCGAGGGAGTGAATGCCGCGTGGCTGCGGGATTCGCTGGATAGATGCAAAAGCGCGTGGGATAGACAACGGTGTTCGCGGAAAGGAGGGCGTTATGAACGCAGGAAATGTTCTTAGCAAATTGGCTTTAAGGTTCCCGGCCGGGGTGGTGGATTTGTTGTTCAGCAGGCGCGTGCGGCAGGGGGTTGAGGGATTGGTGGTGCTCCGCCGGGTGTACGAATACGTGTTTGTGATGGCGGCGCTCGAGGGCGCGCGAGAAGTCCGCAGGCCTTGCTACGAGGGGTATGTAGATGCCCTGGAGATTTTGGGGGCCAGGGCTTTGCTGATTGCAAAGAGTCTTTAGGAGAGGAGGGTGTTATGGCGGATGAGCCTAGCCCCAGCGAGTTTCTTATTTCGAAGATGGAAGGTATGGATGATGTTATCCAGGTCTTGATTGTCACCCGTACGGGTGAGGGCGAGATCAGTTATGACAGCTGCGGACAGATTGCGGCGGATACGTTGGGGATGATTGAGTTTGTCCGGGTGGCCGCGGCGGAACATTTGCGGCGTGAGTTGTATGACGAGGATGTTGATTGATTCCCTGGTTTTTGTTGCCGGGGGAGTGGAACAGCAGGTCCCTCCACTACGCTACCCCGGATTTCCTGTGGAACTTGGTGGCGTTGGTGCACTTCATGCGCCCTTCTTTACGGAAGGGCGCACACGTGGTCTTGTCAGTAACGGCGTGGCAGGAAATCCGGGTACGCTCCGGTCGGGATGACACATTCTCTTACACCGCTAGAAGTATCAGCAGGCTTCTGCTTATTAGCTGCTCACGGCGGATTAACCGAATCAAGACGGTTTCACTTGGGTGCGGAAATGGATGAGACCGAATTGATCGCTGCGGCGCGGTTGGGGGATGAGGATGCTTTTGCGGAGCTTTATCGACAGCATGCCCGATATGTCAAAGCTATCGGGCGATCGATATTGCGCAAGAACGACGTGGAAGATATGTGCCAGGATACGTTTCTGCTGGCCTTTACGCGGCTTGCCAGCTTTGCAGGAAATTCGCAGTTTCGTACCTGGATCAGTCGCATCGCGATCAACCAATGCCTGCTTAGTCTGCGCCACGGGCGGCAGGTCAGCAACGGTGAGTCATGGCTTGTTCAGTTGGATGCGGAAAAGCTCGACCCGGTCCCCGATACACAACTCGAAGGTGTACCGGCACGGCTGGACCTGAACAGGCTATTGCACGTATTGGCGCCGATGCAGCGGCGAGTTTTGACGATGGCCTACCTCGAAGGTATGTCCGACCTGGAGATTGCGGAGGCACTCGGTACAGGCCTCGCTACGGTACAAAGCCAGATATTTCAGGCCAAACGTAGAGCACGAAACATGCAGAAAAAAAGATGAGTTTTTCGGCGCAGCTGTATCTATTTGGTTGAACCCCAATTGATCACCCGAATGAGAAGATTAGCGCTCGTCCGCTCGCTTCTTATTGCGTTCCCAGCGCGTGCGACCTTGGGACTAAGCGACGAGATGGAGACCTATGAATCCCATGGTCTGCATCCTCAATGAGGAGGATGCTCGTTCTTTTTCCGGCACCGGGATAGCGGCCAGATGCGCGAGCCGGCGGCACCACCATTACACCAAAATCAAGGTGGATGCACTGGTGAAGACGGGCGAACTGCTGTGGCTGGGCAAACATAAAAAGGCGGCCACGTTTCGCAATGCGCGCTCGTGGATCAAGGTCTACGTATACAACGAATTCGGCGAAGTGATTTATTGCACGATGCAACTAGTAGAAGGCGGCGGCGTTTTTTAACCATGTTGAAAATAAAGGGTCTGCTGGCTGTGATCATCGCCACGAGCACAGCGTATGCGGGAACTGTCAGCGGAAACCTTCTGGGGCCTTCCGGCCTGCCGGTCAAGAACGGTACGCTTACCTTCAACCTGCAGCAGGCTGGGTCTGCTCGTGGGCAGCGGCAGCGTGGTCCCGATGAGCGCCTCGTGCTATACGTCTGCGGATGGCTCTGTCGTCGGCCTGCCTAATCCACTGGCGCCCCCGAGCACGTCGATCAACTACGGCGCAGGCACCCTGCCAGGCGGGATCTACTACGTTCAATACGCGTTTTACGTCAATGCGACGGCTACTTTGCCCTCCCCTGAGGCGGTGGTTCAGCTTACGTCGACGGGAGAGTTCAGTGTAGCTCCGCCGATGATTCCCGCGGGTGCGACCGGCATCATCCTATACGTGGGAGCGGTGCCTGGCGGCGAAACGGGACAAGGCGAGACGACCGGCACGAACACGGCGACGCAGAGCGGACCCTTGTCTACCGGTGGAGAGACCCCGGTGGGAGCGAACAACACGGTTTGCAGCATCGCGTTCAATGACACCATCATTCCCTTTTCGGGCTATAACGTGTCGCTGCTTTCCTCCAGCGGGAACGCCTACCCGGGCTGGCCGCAGGCGTGGCAGCTCAATGGCGGGCTGAATGGAACGGTCAATATTTCGAATGGCGCCCCCCTGTGGAACGGGACGATTGTTTATCCGCAGCCCGTTCTGTCACAGCCACTGAATCATGGGCCGCAGAGCATTTCCGGGTTGTTGAACATGACCGGGTACAACCTGCTGAACGTGGGCGCGCTGGGGGTGGGCACCAGCACGCCGGGATGGCCGGTGGATGTGGAGAATGGTTATATCAACACCAACCTCGGGTACCTGGTCGCGGGTGGGGCGGGCTCCGCAGGACAGTGCCTGGTTTCGAATGGAACCTACTTTGGACCGGGGAGCTGCGGGACTCTTCCGGCACTCTTCTACCAGCACATGCAAGTGACCGGGTCGTTCCTGCCGCAAGAGGCTTATCTGAACTTCAGCGGCAACTTTGCCGTGACCGACAATCCGGGGAGCACGCGCACCGAGGTGGATCTTCGACCCACCAGCGTTACGGCGGGCAGTTACAGTAACGCTAACATCACGGTGGATGCGTATGGCCGGGACCGGCGCTACCAACGGGCCCGGCATTCCTACGATTCAGGCGCTGGTCATCAATTCCGGGATATGCACCACCGGGAATACTGCGTTTTCGACTTGCAGCATCAGCGCTAGCTGGCCCAGCGCATTTGCTAATAGTGCGTATGCGCTTACGTGCACTCCGTCTTCGCCTACGGCGCTGACGTTGAACACGATTTATTTCAGTGGCAAGAGCGCTTCCGGGTTCACGCTGAATATTCAGAATGCGGATGCGAGCGGGGCTAATCCGGTCAGTCTTTCGGAGATTGATTGTATTGGGATGCATCCGTAGACTCCAGAATTTGGGAAGGCCGAAAGGCGCACCGCAGATCCCTCGGCTTCCCCGGATTTTCTGTCGAGAGTTGCGGCTTCGGTCAGCTGCATGCGTTCCTGGAGAGAACCACATAAGTGGTCGCCGCTGAGAGCGGTGAAGTAGGAAATCCGGGTACGCTCGGGATGACAATTTTGTTTGGGAACGAGGTATTGTTTCCAAGATGAATTGTCATCCCAGCGTAGCCGAGGGATCTGGGTGCGCCTTTCGGCTTTCCCAAATTCTGGAGTCCTCACGCCCTGATACAAAGCAGTTACGTTTCTCGGCTTGTAAAAGCCCTTCTGACTCACATATGAAAAAACTTGTTTGGTTTCTGCCTATTTTGTTCTGCTGGGCCGGCGCCCGGGGACAGAACATCGAGGGGCAGATTATTGCTTCGCAGTATGGGAAGTGGAAGGTTCCGGGATACGCCCCGAACACCTATAACGCGTTTGCACCGGCTTCGTGCCGGGTGCAGGGCGGAGCTAGTTTCTTCTTTGCGTTTAGTGTCGGCACCCCGATTGCCATAATGGATGCTAACCCGGCGTTGAATGAGACGGTGACGCCGACAGCTACGTGGATAGCAACGTTGCTTGCGCGGTGAGCATCGCGCCGGTCAATAACCACCAGGTTCCGTTCTATCTGGCTTCGGCTACTGGCGGCCTGCAGGAAGCGCTCAATCAGAATCTCACCACCCCACAGGCCAATACCATCATCCTGGACAGCGCGTTTTATGAATTGGTCGGCGGCCCCGCCATGCGGCCGCGGTGATCGCCGCGGCGCAGGGCAGCATCAAGCTTGGCTTGATGGACGTGACCCAGGTGCCGACGGTCTGGTACCAGTGGAACGGGTCGCAATACGTAAAGTGTCGGCAATGGCGGAGTCGGGCACCGGGCTGGGTACGCTGCAGAATGACCTGGTCTCAAATAGCGCGAGCAATAGCGGAGCGATCGACATGAATGATTTTGTGGCTACGGGCAAGTACAGCCCGCAGGCCGCGATCAATGCTGCGAGCGCAGCGATGGCAGCGCAAGATTGCAGCCCAGCGCCGGCCGCGTTCCCTTCACCAACACCGGGAACGTGCGGGTCGCAGGATAACCGCGCGGATGTTCCGGCTACGGCGCGCGGAGGTAACCGAGTTCGGCGCTGCGTGCGATACACGCCAGGTCTTCGGCACGCTGACGAGTGGCTCGACTTCCTTCAGCATTATGGATGGCGCACTCACGGCGGCGGACATCGGTAAGACGCTGGTCGCCGCGGGCACGGTGGCGGCGTTCCTACGGCAATTTGACTGCGTGGTGGTGTCGATCACCGACTCGCTTCACGGGGTGCTGACCACGGCTGCACCCTTTACCCAGTCCCCTGCCCACGAGATGGACCTGGGCACACGATGATACGGCCGCCATCACGCAAGGCATGAGCGCAGTGGGCGCTGGGGGGACGCTGGTCTTCCCTGCCGGAGCTGCCAGACCCATACGCAAATCCTGAGCGGACAGAGCCCGATCGGGCCTCGGCTATCAACTCCTCCATCATCAGTTTCCCGGGAGAGGACACATTTCCAGGGCCAGATCCCAGCCAAACACAAGGGGTCTCGCAAGGCGCGGCGCATATCCACGATTTGACGTTCCTGCTCGACACCCGCATCGATGCAACATTGCCGTGGCAGCTGGTCAACGATTCAGGGACTACCGCCAAAGCCGGCGTTGTACCGGCCGATCGCGCAGAAGACCGGGGTGTCGTCAAATCCCCTGGCGCCGGGATGGTTTCAGGGACCCAACAGCAATCAACAGCGGGGCCTTCAATGGTGTGGCGGCGATCACCGCTGCTTCCGCAGTGATGTGCGTGCCCAGCGCGGAGACAGCGCCGGCAGTGGGACAGGCGGTGGTCTTTCCTTACCTGGCGAGCGTGTTCACAGCAACGGTGGCGTCGACGGCCGGGAGCTGCTCCGGCGGGGCCACGGCGCGCACACTTTCGGCCGCGCTGCCCACGGGCGAGGCAACGCGCAGGCAGAGTGGTTTGCCGGCAGCAGTCCGCAGAATCTGGCGACTTCTATCGGTTCCGGTGCGTGCCCGCCGAGCATCACGCTGGCGAATTCCATCAACCCGGTGCCCGTATTACGAATCGAATGTTGCCCCGTTCGGGATGGTGCAGATCGACGGGGAGCAGTTCACGTATTTCGGCAAGTCCGATTGCGGCCAACCCAACCCCGGCGAACACCCTCTATGGCATCGCAATGCGCCCGGAACGGGACCACGCGCGCCGCGCACGCGGTGGGCGCGACTGTCGTTCCGCTGAATCCCTTCCAGCCGAGTTATCCCTGGCCGGTGACGCCTACGATCAACACCAACGACACCACACCCAGCGCAACCGCGGGCTACTTCCCGGGTTGGAACGTGGGCAATGCGGCGTTTGCCTTCCCGGTGGCGACCGGAATCAACCAGGGCTCGGGAGCACGGTTCGTGGAGTGCCAACGCCAAGATCGAGAACCTTTCGTTCTTTGAGTGGCCCAACGAGATCAATGGCGAGAGCTGGGCCGAGGTCAACCACACGGCGATGATGTATATGGTCTCGCCTTCGTATGCGACCACTTTCGCCAATCTCTACAGGCTATATCTGTTCTACGGGGTGGCGAGGGCCGCCTTCCATTGAGAACGGTAACTATGCCAGAGTGCAACCGACCGCCGATGGCAGCCACTGGGACGGAATCACGATCTACGCTGCCAACCCGGTGAATATTCCGCTGGGCAACCAGAATACTTTCTCGAACTTCAACGTGTACTCGCAGGAAGGCACAACCATCGGCACCGGCCTGGGCGCCGACACCTGCATGTACTTCACCGCTCTTTCAACGATCAGACCGGGGGCGCCCTCGACGCTGCTGTCGCTGGCCCATTTCAAGAACCTGTACTGTGAGCCGGAGACGGGTCCACACGCGAGTGCAGATGCCCGACTGGGAATGGGACACCTACAACTCCGAGATCGAAGACCAGCACATGGGCGGCGGGGGCGAAGTCTACATCGGGGGCGGCCAGGCAGCATTGGATCGGCGGCAATTTCAATAACGCCGTTGCTACACCGACGATCAACTGGGGCATCGGGCAATACCGCGGATTTCGTAACCAACCTGGGCGCGAGCCCAAGGGGAACGTGATCGGCACCAACTCGCTGATCAATTTGGCCCCTTCAGCAAGTTTTCCGGCACCACCTCGCAGAGCTTTGGCACCTCAAGCGGACCCTATGGCGGGATCGCGGTGGGCAATACCCGCGAGCCGATTCGCTCGCAAACCAACGAGACCTTCAACACCGGCAACCTGACCGCGCCCTACACCAGCTCGGAAGGCGGCTTCATCACCCCGGAAGAGTTCAATGCGAATTTTGCGTTTGAGAGCCAGGCGATGAAGGTGGGCTGGACCTATGATTCGACCTCTCCCATCACCAACGCCTACACGGCTTGCAATGTGGGCAACAATCCCGGCTCCGATTTACTGTGCGACCGGGCAATTCAACCTGGAGAACATTCCGATCGGGCCAGGTCAGCGACTGGTGGGCGGGAAGTACACCCTTTATATCTCGATGAAGGATGCCGCCACAGCGTCGAATACCGAGACCTTCGCGATTTTCGGCAACTGCGGCGGTTACTCGCAAACCTTCAACATCCCCATCACCAATGCTTGGCCGAGCACGGCCCGGGGTGTTTTCGGCGCCGGTCGACCTGACCCGGCGCGGGGCACGGGCTGCGTGCTGGGCATGAGGTTCTTTGGGGCGACGACAGCGGACCAGATCCAGATGGGCTACGTGGACTTCGCGCCGGTGGCGGAACAACTGAATGCGCAGACCATCAATGTCACCACGATCAACCGCCCGCCGGCTCGACCGGGGGCACGGCCAACGGGTGCGCACAGTCGCCGGTTACCGGCATCAAGGGCGGATACACTTGCCCCACCAAGGGAGGGCCGACCACGCTCACCGCCAACCAGGGCGCTACCGACACTACCATTTCGGTGCGCACGACTTCGGGGCTTTTCTCCGTCCGGCTGCTTCTTTGTCGACGGTGAGTACGAGTGTTACGCCGCGATCGCCGGCAGCACTTCACCGGGTTCACGCGCGGCGCCTACACGACGACGGCGACGACGCACAACAGCGGCGCGAGGCGGTCGTCGGTCACCTGGTGCTGGGCAGCATCCAGCAGACTCCCTCGACCGTGGTCGCCTATGGAGCGACCGAGGCGCAAATCCTGGGCATCAATAACCGCATCCCGTATAACCACGGCGGCGCGAGCGTGTTCTCGATCAACAGCCGGAGCAATGAGACATGGGTCGACCGGGCGGGAGCATCCACCAGATGAATCCGGCGGCAACGCGATTTCTTTGGGTCATCGGTGGAAATTGGGACGCTGCTGAGCCCCAACGAACCGGTCATCACCCAATACGGGCTACCTGATTCAGAACAATCGACCGAATACGGATTATTCACCGCTGACTTTGGGTGGCGGGCATGCCGGGTTGCGCTCAACGTGATCACCACGCCGACCCTGGCGCGCCCGTCGTCTAACAATTACACCGGCGGCGGGTCGAGCACGGTGAGCTGGGTGTGCGCAGGCACAGACTTCGACGGCAACCTGATTAACGGCACTACGGCTACGGTCGACCAACGCCCCGGCGCGTGGGTCTTTCCGGCGCAATTCCAGGTCGGGTGCCCTTGATCTCGGGGGTCAATACGCTACCAGATTTATCGCACGGTCGGCGGGCGTGAACCAGGGGATGATTGCGTGCGGGGCGGGCGCCGGGGTTTTCGATTATGACTACGACGGCTCGTCCAGCGGTGGGACGCCGCCGAGCTACGAACGGGTCGAATCCGCATATTTCTGTCGAGGGGAGCGGGAATCCTTCGATCAGTCTGGGGGCGGCCAGCATTACGTTCGCGGCTTCAGCCCCTTCCGGGAGTTGTGTTTCCGGGAGTCTGTGGACGAATTCCGGTGGGTCTCCTAACACGCTTTATGTATGCCAGTCAGGCGCCTGGGTGGGTAAATGAATTTTCGTACTGGCCGTCGTGGTATCCCACATCTCGCGAAAAACGAGCGAAATATGGGGCACCCCTTGTCCATTGTTGTATTCACATTTCAGTCCCTGGTGGTTGTACTTGCAGTGTTTTGTTGCAGTTTGTCTGCTCAGGGGGCCACCTGGAACGCCAAGACGAATTGGGGAGCGACCGGCAACGGCACCACGAACGATGGGCCTGCGATCCAGACCGGGGTTTCGCATATTGCGGCCGGGGATACAGTTTACTTTCCCGCGGGGACTTATCTCATTAACAATGTCGTGACTTTTTCGGCGGCCGCGATCATCACTTGCCAGGCGGGCGCGGTGCTTGAAGCGCCAAATATCGGCACAGACGTCTTCAACATCGTCTCGAATACTACGGTGGGGGGCTCGGCCAGCAGCGGGTGCACGTTCTCGGGCGGGGGGATTTATGCCGGCGGCTCCGGGGGCGATGGCGGCCAGACGTTGAGCCAGGCAGTTTCGAATCTCACCTTCAGCTACAACACCTTCGAGAACATGACTTATAACCCGAATATCTTTCCGCAGCAACGGTGGAATCTTTCTCGGGCGGCGGATCGAATAATGTCGTCATTCGCTACAACACGTTCTCGAACATCATTCCGTACAACGATGGGTACAATGCGGCTGGGTCAACCTACCTGGAGCAAACAGATCCAGACGGCGATGAGGCACGGGCCGGGATCTGGTTCTACGGGGCGTCGAACCTGGACATCGACCACAACAGCTTCTCTCATGTCTACCAGGACATCAAGGGTTGCCAGGGCCAGGCATTTCAGGCGCAGAACATCCTCATCCATCACAACTATTCGATTGCTCATCACCGGATGTTTCTGGAGATCAACACCGGCGCGGGCTGCGGCCAGACGGACAGTGACGGCATCGCGAATTTTCAGATCTACGCCAACTACGATTACGAGGCCGGCGGGCCGTTTCCGTCGGCGAATACGTTTGGCTTCTCCGCACCGTTCGCGGTGTCGCTGGTCAACGGCAGTTATATAACGGTGCCGATGAGCGGGGTTAACTGGTACTACAACCTGCTCAAGGGCGTGGTTGCGAGCGGGGTCAACGTGGGAATCGGCATGGAAGTGGGCGCCGAGAACATGACTATCCACAACAACACGGTCATGAGCCAATGGCCGTGCCCGGGTTGCGGCTTCGGTGGCACCACCGGAGGAACCATGCAGAATAACTATGCCTGCCTGATGACTCCGTCGAGTAACAGCGCCGCCGTCTACGGCAACGAAGGCAATGGTTCCACGACCATCACCTACTCGGGCAACATCAACGGGGGGAACTGCCCCGCGGGTAACCCTTCGCTCTCGGTGTCGCTGGGGACGATCACGAATACCTCGGGCACGCTGACCGGAACGGCTAGCATAACCACGGTGGAATACGGGATGCAGGGCGTGGTGTTCGCAATCGACGGTCATTATGCGAGCGCGGTGCTGGGCGCGGGGCCTTATAACCTGAACTTTAGCGCCAGCAGCCTGTCGACCGGGAGTCACACGGTCACGGCGACGGTGGTCGACGCCGTGGGGCTACTGGCGGTCTCAAATAGCCAGAGCGTCTCAACTACGAGCGGCGCGGGACCGGCAGCGGGACCGATCAGCCCGAATGTACTGCCCTCGAGTGTGGTGTGGGATATCGCCGGCAATGCCAGCGATCCGATCAATGGGACATCTACGGTTACCTTATCGAGCGCGTTGATCGCGACCCCGGGCAATGCGAATACGATGCCGGTGGGAGGCACGCTGCAGTTTACCGCGACGTGCACCTACTCCGATGGATCGACTACAAGCTGTAATAACCTCGACGCACACGGCACCCAGGTCACGGGGTGGTCGAGCAGCAACCCCGCAAAGGTGACGATTAGTACCTCGGGTCTCGCGGCCGGGGTGGCGGCCGGCACGAGCAATATCCAGGCCACGCTGACCGGGGGGAAGGTCAGCCAGTTGTGGGGCCTGACGGTGAACGCGGCAACGGTCACTCTCAGCTCGGTTTCGCTGGCAACCACTGGCGGCATCAGCTCGCTGATGATCGGGGCGACCAACCAACTGATCGCGACGTGTCATTACTCCGATGGATCGACGACCAGCTGCAACACGATCGACGCCCACGGGAACTCGGTTTCCACCTGGACCAGTTCGGCGCCTTCGGTGGCGACGGTCAACGCGGGTGGACTGGTCAGCGCGGTCGCCGTGGGATCAACCAATCTTTCGGCGACGGTGGCTGGGATCATGAACACGACTCCCCTGTCGGTCACGGTGGCTCCGCCCACCCTGCAGGGCGCCTATCTTGGCACTCCGGGGAGCGCCAACACGATGACGGTGGGGGGCACGCTGCAGTTCTCCGCCTTCTGCGTGTATGCCACGCAAACGACGAATTGCAGTGTGGCCGATCTCTACGGCAACGCGGTGACTACGTGGAGCTCTACTGACACGACCAAGGCAACGGTGGGCGCGGTTGGATCTTCTCACCCGGGTCTGGCCACCGCGGTGGGGGCGGGTTCGGTGAATATTCAAGCGGTGATCGGCAGCAAGTACAGCTCGCCGTGGACGGTGACGATCAGCGCGCCAAGCGTGAGCCTGGCGAGTGTTTCGCTGGCCGCGACCGGCGGGGTCACTTCCGTCAATGTCGGAGGGACTAACCAGCTTGAGGCTACGTGTACGTACTCTGATGGCTCGACGACGGTTTGCAACACTGCGGATGCTCACGGGAATTCTGCGAGCGGGTGGACGAGCTCTAATTCATCCCTGGCTACGGTGAGCAGTTCCGGCCTGGTCGCAGGGGTGGCGACCGGCATGCCGTCGTTTACCGCGACGGCAGGTGCGCACACAAGCGCTGCGCTGCCGCTGACGGTGAACCTCATTCCGCCGGGCAATTACACCATTACCATCACGGGGCCGGTGACGATTACCGGCACGGTGCATTTCTGATGACTCCCAACGCGAAGCCGGCCGTCACGATCCAGGCTCAGATTCTGGAGCAGCTCATGGAGTTGAAGGGCAAGGTCGAGGAGAGTCTCGCACAGGGCCGTGAAAATGGGAATGATTTGAAGATGCTGCGGCGCGAACTGGGATTGGATGGGCAACATGGACGGTTGCCTATTGTGGAAGCGACGCTACTCCGGCATGAGGCGCGGATGGAGAAGAACGAGGCTCGGGTGGATTGGCTGGAGACTGGGAACAGCGAGGCGAATGGTAAGGCGAAGCTGATGGCGACCGCGCTGGCTCTGCTAGGCGGGAGCGCTGGGGGCGCGTTGATTGCGGTGTTGGCTCATTTTTTTGGCGGGGGTTAGTGCGGTGGGGGATTTCTGCCCTTCCAAGAATCGTGCGGTGCCCTCCAGAATTTGGGAAGCCCGAAGGGCGCACCGCAGATCCCTCGGCTTCCCCGGATTTCCTGCCACGCTGCACTGGACAGGGCCGCGTGTGCGCCCTTCCGTAAAGAAGGGCGCATGAAGTGCACCAACGCCACCAAGGTCAACAGGAAATCCGGGGTAGCGATCTGCGGTGCGCCCCTCGGGCTTCCCAAATGTATATTTCGAGGAATGCAGGTTTAGATGGCTAATGTGAATGCGGCGATTGATTATGTGCTGGGGTGGGAAGATGCCACGCTGTCAGGTGCGATTACGACTACGCCCGATGGCAAGCGGACCAGGTTCGGCATCGATGAGCACTGGCATCCGGAGCTGACCAATTGCCTGTTCTACAACTCGATGGGCCAGGTGGCCGCACTGCAGATTGCCCGGGGTATCTACGATGTCAGCTATTGCCAGCCGCTTTGTATCGCCGAGATCGCTAACCAGGACGTCGCCAACAAGTTGCTTTCGCTCGGTGTCAATGTGGGCGTGGTGAACGCCGCGAGAATGCTGCAGGATGCAGTCACCGTGGTAGGCGACGGCCGCATTGGGCCGCTCACTCTGCACGCACTCGATCTAGCGGACCCGGAAAAGGTTCTCGCCGATCTGCGGACCGAGGCGGAGAACTACTACGACGAATTGGTGAAGACGAATCCGAACCAGGAAGTGTATCGGGCCGGATGGCTACGGAGAGCAGCAGCGTGAAAAGATTCTTACTGTGTCCACTCATCCTCCTGATCGGCCAGATGGCCCTGGGCCAGGGGGTCGGCGGCAATGGAGTACCGGGAGGTTTCGTGCCCCAGCCAGGAGCGGCCGGACCGAACTCCACTTTCTTTGACGACTTCTATACCGGCGCGAACATGGCAAGCGATCCTATTGGTTCGCCGACGGCAGATAGCTGCAGCCCGAGCGACACTTATACCGATAACAACCACCCGGGAAATATGCTGCTGACGAGTGGGACCGCGGGGAGCGGTACGGGAATCGTCTGTGGCCTGGTGTCGGAACTTGCTTCGATCGCGTCGGCTAATACTTCGCAGGGATGGACGTGGGATACGGCGGTGTATGTGCCTGTGCTGCCTGGAACAACCGCAGCCGCGTACCAGGCGGGGATGGCACATACCCCCAATGCGAACCCCTGGACCACGGGGATCGGGTTCTACTTATCCAGCGCGAATGGGGTGGTGAACGATTGGTATTGCCGGTATAACTCGACCTCTACGGATAGCGGGGTCGCAGCCACGGTGGCATGGACCAGGCTGACCATGGTGAACGATGGCACGAACGTTCATTGGTATATCGGCGGGACGCAGGTGTGCGGAACTGGGGTCGGGATCGCGAACATGCCTTCCACCACGCAGTATCCCGCGGTTTGGTCTGCTACTTCGCTGAGCGCTAGTTCGGTGTCGATGGGTTATGACTATTTCAATTGGGTGAGAGCGGTGAGTCGATGAACAATCTCAAGGTTTGGATTCATGGTTTGGCGGCGGCGGGGATCTCTGCGTTTGCGTCCGCGGCGAGTGGGGCGATTGCGCTGCCTAGCGTGTTTACGTTTGATAAGACGGGGTTGGTGAATATGGTCAAGCTGGCTACTGTGCCGGCGATGTTGGCTGTGTTTGCTTATTTGCGGAGTAGCCCGGTTCCCGCGCTTAAGAATGACTAACGTTTTTCCATCTTGATTTTCCGGTAGGGAGAGAACAGCAGGTCCCTCCACTACGCTCCCCCGGATTTCCTGTGGAACTTAGTGGCGTTGATGCACTTCATGCGCCCTTCTTTGCGGAAGGGCGCACGCGTGGGCTCGTCCAACGCAGCGCGGCAGGAAACCCCGGGTACGCTCCGGTCGGGATGACACATCTGCTTAGGATTGGAATGTGGGTTACCTAAACAGAGGTGTCATCCCGACCGGAGCGCAGCGTAGTGGAGGGACCTGCTGTTGCTTTGCATCACCCAATACACATAAGGAGCATAGCTATGGCATTCACCTGGCAGTCGACTGGGCACGCATTCGCGTCCCTGTTTAAGGATGTGGTTACGGTTTCGAAGAAGGTGGTCACGGCCATTGGCGGCCTGCAGGGAGAGGCCACGGTCATCGAGTCGCTTACGTCGCTGGTTAGTCCGCAGGCGGCGGCGGTGGAACAGATTGCTTTCGGCGCACTGGGCGAACTGGTCGCGGCCGTGCAAGCGACGGAAACAGCAGCCAGCGCCAATGGCGTCAACATCACGTTCGATGCCTCTGTGGTCGCGGAAGTGAAGAAACTGCTCACCGAGTTCCCCCAGGTCGTCGCCCAGGTCGAGGCGGCATTCGGTAAAAAGTAATGGCCGCCCCACTTTGGGTTCCACCGGACTCCGCCAGGTATGCGCTGCCGCCGGATAAGTACGCTGCGCTCATCCTTGCACTCGAACAGAACAAGGACGCCTCGGGCCTGCAAGTTGCGCCCAACAAAGGAAGCGTGACGTTTCAGAAGGTCACCTTCTCCTGGAATTACGACGGCACGAGTGAGTTGCTCGTGACCATCACCGCCAACCACAACTTCGAGGCCAAACTCATCGGCAATGAGGCTATCTTTGGCCACCTCAACGAGCAATTGAAGGGCCTGGTCTAAGTGCCCCTACGCATCTCGTGCCTGGTCCACGTATGCATCCTTCTCATGTTGATTGGGTGCGCCGTGCGCAAGCCGGTGGCCGTGCCGGTACCCAGCCAGGAAATCATGGAGGGCCGGGACTTTGTTGCCCGGGTCGATGCCAAGATGCCGCAATGGGACGCGGACCAGGACCTGGCGCGCTATGAACGGGTAGAGATCGCCACGGTCAAGGCAGATATCGCTATGGCTACCGAGGCGGATACAGAGGCAGACTTCCTGCGCGATGTGACGAAGCTGCGCGAGGATTGGGACACGTTGTGTGTGCTGGACGAACAGCTCCAGCGGGAGCTCTTTATATGAACGCCAAGCATTGGATCGAAGACGCGATCCGCAAGCCGGGTGCGGAGAAGAAAGCAGCCAAACGGGCCGGGATGAGCACAGAGGACTATGCGGAAACGCATGACGAGGATTCCGGTAAGGCCGGCAGGCGAGCCCGCCTCGCCGAAACACTCATGAACTTACGAGGGAAGAAGTAGATGGCGCATACAAGACTGATTACGCTGAACGGCAGCGCCGGCGCATTTGTCGCCGTCTCTGCAACCCAGGTGACGCGGCGGGTCGAGATCATTGAAGATGGTAGCGCGAATGGTGGAACCGGCCAGGGTCTCGCGTACCAATTCAACGATGGCTCCGCCACGCCCTTCACCACCACTTATACGATCGAGCCACAGTCCGAACCGATTGTGCTGGGTTCGCCGGTTCCCCAGGGCGCGGGCTTCGCCCTGGTGCTGGGCACGCCTGCGGATAACTCAGGAGGATATTCTCTTGCCGCAACCCTGCTTATCAACTTAAAGTCGGCGAGTACGAATACCACGATCGTACGCGTTACGGAATTTGATTAAGGCATTTTCATGAAGGCCGGAATTATGAAGAAAACTTTACTTGTGCTCCTTGCGATGATTCCCTGCTTCGCCCCCGTCCGGGGGCAGAACACAGGCCAGATCATTGCCGCACAGTATGGTGAGTTCAAAGTGACCGGCTCCACGTTAGGCGGGTTTTCTTTTCCACCGGCGACCTGCCAGGTGAGCGCCGGTGGAAAAAACTTCGCTGCATTTTCCGCCGGCACCCCGATCAAGATTGTGGATAGCAATCCCAACCTTACGGAAGTGGCCACGCCCAGCTCGGTTTACATCGGTGCCTGCAGCGTGAACATGGCGACCGTCTATAACCATGCGCCGCCGTTTTACCTGACGTCGGGAACGGGCGGCCTGCAGGAAGCCATCACGGCGAACCAGACGACCGACGGACCGAACACCATCGTGCTGGACGCCGAATGGTACAAGCTCATCGTTCCGGGAAATGCGGCAGGCATCATCGGTTCGGTTCGTGGAATCCCCGACCTGGGACTGGAAGACATTACCACCGCGCCTTACACCTTCTACCAGTGGAACGGATCGCAGTACACGGTAGTGGCGGCGGGTGGTGCTTCCGGCAACTATAACCAGGGGTCGGCCGGCGCGGTGACGCAAACGGTAACCGCCAGGCTGCAGCAAAGCATCAGCGTGAAGGATTTCGGCGCGATCGGCGATGGAGCGCACATGTCCGCGGACACGATCGCCCTGCAGGCAGCGGTCACCGCAGCGGCCAGTTCAGGAAAGACCGTGTATGTGCCGGCAGGAAACTATCTGCTGGATAACAGCGCAGCTGCGGCGCTCTCCGGCGCGCAGAATGTGCTCATCTATGGGGATGGGCCATCGTCTTCCCTGGCATGCCAGACGGTAGGTAGCAATGACTGTATCGCATCGACCGGCGCTACCGGTTTTGGGCTCAGGAACCTGAGCATCAGCTTCGGGCCCGCGGCGACGACGCGCAGCTCCGGCTATGCGATCAATATTCAGTCCTGTACCGGTTGTCTACTTGACGGGCTGACGCTGAATAATGGCGACCTTAGCGGGATCCGACTGGCCAGCTCGGTGCATACGCAGATGCATAACATCGCCATCAGCAATTTCTATGCGAACGGACTGTTTTCGATTAATAACCAGGATTTGCGGGTGGATGGGGAGTCGTGCTTCAACAATCAGGACGCATGTTTTGAGACCTCGTGGTTCGACTCTCAGTACAGCACGTACGGCATCCCCTGCCAGAACATTACCGCAACCAACATTACCAGCAACACAGATACAGAAGCGATTTTGATCAATGCGTGTAACAACGTCTCGGTCAACGGATTCAGCGCGTTGAATTCGGGCAAGGAGAGCGTGTGGGGTCGGCCAGGATCCCACCACGACCACGGCGCACTGGCCGGATCGCATTGAGATTGGCAATGGCACCACTACGGCGCTGGCTATGGCAGCAACGTCGAATAACACGGCCACGGGCGCAGGCACTCTACATCAACGTGGGCTACATCGCCGGGGAGTGTGATTTCTCATATCGCTTTCTCCGAACATTGTCGCCACGCATGTCAGCGGCTGGGGGCTGCAGATGGCGGAATTGCAAGACGACGATCTGGAAGCTTTTCTAACCTGCGTTTTGACGACGTTGGTTCGGGCAACAGCGCCGGGTGTTTGCAGTTAGAGGGAAACGAAATCAACATGGCCAATGTTTCGTGCTCTCCGCAGCGGCACGTATGCGCTGCAGATTGTCAACACCAACCGGTTGAGGCTCCACCAACTTTACCAGCACCTCCCCGAACCAGGTGGGCAGCGGGACACAAGCGCTCGTTAACACGTCGAGCGGGTGTTATCAACATGAACGGGCTGACGTTTGTGGATACAAACGCCTCTACCTATACCAGCTCGCTCTATGACAATACCAACACCGGTGGACCCCATCAGTTTGTCAATATGCTGTCGAGCGGCACGGTGACTCCGCTCGGGCCTACTGCGGCCAGCGCCAGCAACGCGGTTTTTATCTACGCGGATCCGGTGCACGCGCAGGTGTTTCGCAATGGGGGGACGATTTTTTCCTATGCTCCGCCGAATGTTTACCTGACGCCTACGGCTGGTGCGACGCCGACCAGCTATCAGCCTTCTCCGCAGTTCTATGTGCAATCGAAGTGCTGGGCGGGGGGAGCACAGGTTACGGAGAGTGTGGCTTGGGTGGATATTTATCCCACGCTCAGTACCGAGTCGTGGGCGTTGACACAGCTCGGGGGATGCGGGTTTCCGCTGACCATGGATGTGACGGCGGCGCTTTCGTTTACCGCGAACATCATTAATGGCACGATGATTTCCGGGAAGCATTTCAGTGGGCTGACGACTTCGGCGCCGACTGCCGCGGCGGGGAGTGGGGCGGGGACTTCTCCTACCTTGTCTTTGAATGCTAACTCGAATGATTTGTCGGGATATCTCAGCGTTACGACGGGGTCGGGCCCGGCTGCGAGCGCGACCGTGGCCACGATGACGTTTGGGACAGCTTATTCGACACTAGCTAAGTGTTTGCTGTCGCCGGCCAATGCCGCGGCTGCGGGGCTTAGTGGGGCGGCGAATGTTTATGTTCCGGTGGGGTCCGCTTCGAGTTTCTCGATTGCTTCTAATAGCACGGCTTTGGCGGCGGCGACGCTTTATACGTGGGGATATACGTGTACGCAGTGAGGTTCAGGAGAAAGGGCTGTGGTATCCCACATCTCGCGAAAAACGAGCGAGATGTGGGGCACCCCTGGTTTGTTGCGGGGACAGATCCCAAGTGAGGTTGCCTTGGATATCCCGCTCTTCCCATCTGGAGATGATGGGCCTGGTGACCTCGCAGCTGGCCGATCTGAAGGCGGAGCGGCAGATATTGCTGGACCGGCTGGCTACGCTTGGGCTGGGTGGACCGCTGTTCAGCTCGCCCTCCTTGGCCGATTCCTCCGAGAACATAGCGGAGGAGCCGATTGATCCGGAAGCCGAAGAGATCGAGAAGTTGATGAAGTCTCGCCGGCGGCCTTCGAAACTGGCCGACGCGCTGACGCGTAAGGCTTACCGGGATTACAACCGGGTGCAGACCGGCGCTCACGTCAAGTGGGTAGCTGCGGCCCTGGATGAAGCGGAAGTTTTAGCAAAGAAGACGTCCCTCAGCGGCTAGAGCTCAGAATTTGGGAAGTCCGAGAGGCGCACCGCAGATCCCTCGGCTTCGCTCGGGATGACAAATTCGTTTGGGAACGCTCAGGACAGTTTCCAGGATGAATTGTCATCCCGAGCGAAGCCGAGGGATCTGCGGTGCGCCCTTCGGACTCCCCAAATTCTGGAGTCGGGATTTCTCCAGGAAGAAATAGGCGTAAATGGCCACATACCAGGTACCCCAAACTCAGCGTGGGATGGAACATACACCGTCCGACCCGATGCAGGGCACGGCGGATGAACCACAGAATAGCGCCCAGCTTACGGAAGAAGATCAGCAGCGCCTGATCGCGCTGGTGCGCAGCTATAAGGACCAGTGGTCACAAGACCGCATAGTCCTGATGCAGCGATGCCTGCAGAACCTGGAGTTCTTCAAGGGCAATCAATTTATCTCCTTCGGTCCTGGGCAGTCTGAGTTCTTTAACGCAGTCGACTGGATCAACCAGGGCGATCATGCACAAGACGCCGACGATAAGGATCTCTACCAGTACTGCAACAACTTCTACCAGATGCTGGCCACGGGGTTCGTCGCGGCACTGGCTCCGCAGGTACCCAAATCAAAGTGGATGCCGGAGGATGCCGAGCAGCTAACGGATGTAACCACCGCCAAGGCAGCACAGACGCTCATCGATATCATCGAGCGCCAGAACAGCGAGCAGTCTCTGCTCAAGCAACAGTTGCTGTATCTCTACACCACGGGTGCGGTCTTCCGGCATACGCGCTACGTGGTGGATGGGGAGCGCGCAGGCACGACCCGGGAGCCGGTGTTTGACGAGACCGAGACGGAGCTGGCGCCGGATCGCTACCACTGCTTCCATTGTGGCGCGACCTCCGCTGCAGATGCTATGGGAGTCGGAACACATCACTGCCCGCAATGCCAGCGATCGATGGGGGAGGACTCGTTCTTCCCTGCCGAGTACGGGCCCGTGGTCAGGCAAGTGGGCGAGGAGGTCGTTCCCAACGGGATGGTGGCGCAGAACCTCTATTGCCCGCTCGAGGTGGATTGCGACCCGGCGGCTAGCAACCTGCGCCAGACGCCCATCCTCAACCTCGAGGTCGAGGTGCATGTGGGCGCGCTGCGGGCGGCGTATCCCGATATGTACGACCAGATCGCGGCCAGTCCTTCGAGCGAGCTTTCGCCTAACGGCAGCATCGATCGCATCGCCAGGCAGCAGGTGTACTCGCAGACCGGTGCGTACTCGAGCATTCTGCAGGACCAACGGCCTACCCTTTCGCGGACCTGGATCCAGCCCTGGGCCTTCGACCTGGAGGACGATCAGGAGTTCGGTGAACGGATGCGCGCGGCATATCCCACTGGCTTGCTGCTGATTAGTACGGGCGCGATTTTTCTTTCCGCGCGCGAGGCTTCGCTGACCAGGGAGTGGACCTGGGCGGGCACGCATGAGGGTTTCGGGCTGTTTCCGCCGTCGATTGGCGATATCGTGGTGCCCTTTCAAAAGCGCTACAACGATATGGCGAACATCCTGCATGAGTTTATGGACCGCTGCTCCTCGGGCGTGACGCTGGCCAATGCGGACCTGATCGATACCAAGTCCCTGCAGGGCAAGCCGATGCTACCCGGGGTTCTGAACCTGGTGAAGTTGAAGCGGACGGGAGCTCCCGGTTCGGTACGCCTGGCGGATGCTCTGTATCAGTTTCAGTTCCAGATGCATGAAGAGGCTTTCAATTACCTGGACAAGCTGGCGTTCAATGCGCAGATGTTCGCCGGCATTCCGCCCCAGGTGTATGGGGGCGCGGGGGATCCATCGATTGAGACCTTCGGCGGGCAGCAGCAGCAGTTAAATTCCGCGCTGGGCAAGCTGAATATTTACTGGGAGAACCTGAAAGAGGAACACGCCAAGGCGGATGAGCTGGCGGTGAATTGCGCCAAGGACAATCTGACCGCGGATATGAAGCAGGTGGTTCTGGAGCGGGGTTCAGAGTTCAGAAACGATTACATACGGTTGGATGATCTGCAGGGCAGCGTGCATGCCCACGCGGATACCGACCAGGGCCTGCCGGTGACCGCGGCGGAGCTGCGCCAGCGTTGGATGGATTTGATGCAGGCGGCGGCGAGCAATCCTTTGGCGCAGGCGATCTTCGATGATCCTACGAACCAGGAGCAGGCGGCGACGGCGCTTGGGGTTCCGAACATGGTGGTGCCGGGCGCGGCCATGCGGTCCAAGGTGTTGCAGATTATCGACCGGCTGCTGCAAGGGGAGGCGGTGCCGGTGGTTGATCCGCAAACCGGGCAGCCTACGGGCCAGGTGAGGCCGACGATCCTGCCGGATAGGGCGATCGATGACTTTACGGTGCTGAAGCAGGTGGTGCGGCAGTATTGCCAGGAGAACTCGGACATTCCGGATAACAATCCGGCGGGTTGGCAGAATTTGCTGGCTTACTTCACCGCGGCGGTCGCGATGGAAGCACAACAGAAGGCGCAGCCGAAGGTTCCGCAGCAAGAGATTGATGATGTGGTGAATACGGTGGGTGGGTTGATGCATCTTCCTCCGCAGGCTACGTCAGGAAATATTCAAGGCCAGGTGCAGGCGGCCAATGCGCTGATCAAGTTGGCCGACAAGCTTTCGGACTGACCGCTGTGGTATCCCACATCTCGCGAAAAACGAGCGAGATATGGGGCACCCCTTGATTTGTTACCGGGAGAAACTGCAGGGAGAAGATCTGCTTTAGGACCTGCTGTTTTAACTCTGTCCCCACCAAGGATCTTGGGGTGCCCCATATCTCGCTCGTTTTTTGCGAGATGTGGGATACCACGGATCTTTACGTTAAACACTTTCGAGAGAAAGAAGACTTATGACTGAAGCTACAATCACAGCTCCCGCTCCGGCGGCTGAGCCTGTTTCTGCGCCGGCACCAGCTCCGGCGCCTTCCATACCTGCTCCCACCACTTCGGTGGATCCGGGCAAGTTTCCCATTCGCGAAGACTACGCCGCGGCGTTGCTCAGCGAAAAGTTGGGTGCTATCCCTGCTCCCGATGAGCCGGTGGCACCTGCGGTGGAGGCAACGGAGGTGGCCCCGGTCGAGGCGGCCGCCCCCGCCCCACCCGAAGAAGAAGATTTCCAGCTGGAGGTCGACGCCGTCGTCACGCCCGAACTCCTCAGCCAGATGGTCACCGACAATCCTGACTTCGGCAAGCTGCTCGAAGCCGACTCCCGGCTCAAGGGCCAGCTTTACAAGACGGCACGCGAGGCAGCGGAGCTGAAACCTTACCGGGAGATCTTTCCCGATCTTGATTCGGCCAAGGCCGCGCTCGACCACTCCTCCACCTGGGTCGACGTGCGGGAAACCTTCCTGGGATCAACCACGCGCGAAGGCACCATGGCCTCGCTCAGCAAGATCGCCGAGCTTTCCTACGAACGCGATGCCGACGGCAACGTGGTGATGAACAGTGGCAAGCCGGTCATCGGCGAAGACTTTTTTGGGTTTGTCGACAACGTGGTGTCGCTCGACCTCGAACACCGCGCACAAGATGTAGCTTCACGCCTCAAAGCGAATCTTTATCGCTCTGAGGAAGAACGGACTCGTGATCAACGAGTGAACGATGCACTGGAACTCCTCAGGGAAGAATCCGCGGCCACTTCCCCCGCGTTAGAGGCGCAACCAGACGCATTGCGGCGCAAGGCGGATGAGCTGGATCGCAGGGAACGCGCACTCAATGTGCGCCAGCACGGCGAGAAGGTGGAAGAGAGACGGTCCTTCGAAAACGGATTGCAGACAGAAGCCCAGACGCGGATCCACGACGGCATCAGCAGGATTCTTGCCAACGTGGAAAAGCAGGGCGGCGTGGTCAGTCCTTACTTGAAGAACATTCTCCCCAAAGCCATCGGCGCCAAGCTGGTTCGCAAGATACAGGCGAACCCGGCACTGCAGGACCAGATGCACTCCCTCCAGCGGCTCCCTATCGGAGATGCATCACGCCAACGCCGGCTCGCGGCCATTGACAGGGCCGTCCAGCAATATCTCCCAGAAGTGGCGCGGGAGGAACTACGCGAGGCCGGGGTGCAAATCGCCAACGCCTCCGCAGCCAAACGCGCCAAGGTAGACGCCCAGATCGACAGCACGAAGAGGACGGAGCCCAAGGGATCGACCGGCCCAGCCAGCGGGGGCAGCGCAACCATGAGCTCAAGCGCAGCCTTCGACCACGCACAAGCGGAATGGCAACGAGCCAACCCAGGCAAGCCCTTCGACAAGATCGCGCGGGAATTAATTCTCCCTCGGGTTCTGCAGCTGATGACATCTCGGTGAGCAATTCAGGCATTCACCACACATAAAGGAATCTCATGTCCAACGTAATTGGCACAGCATCAACCACACAGCAGCTGCAGCTTGAAGCCTTGAACGAGGTGATCAAGCTGCTCATCGAAAAAGAGGCCAAGCTCGACGCACGCATTTCCGAGCGCGGCTCCATCACTCCAGTCTCCTTACGCAGCTTTCGTCTGCGCTTCCAGACTGCGTTTCCCGGCAACGTCTCGCTGTTCAATCTGGACGGCGGCATTCTGCCGGCGGGTAACTTCAGCGCGTGGGATCAGGGTACGTTGACTCCGCTGGCTACGGTCATTCCAGTCGAATACTCGCGGCTGGTCGACATTATCGGCGAAGGCGGACCCAAGGTTGTTTCCGAGAGCCCGGTCACCAAGACGCTGGCCGACGTTGCGGTGCAGATGGCGAAGAACCGCGATCAGTTCCTGCAGCAGGCGGGCGACGGCAAAATCGCCCAGGTGGATACAAGCTACGCCGGTGGCGGCGCCAACCCTATCGTGCTCGCTTCCTCTCCCTGGGGCGCGCGGTTGATCTCGCAAGGGCAGCAGCTGCAGGTAATGAGCAACACCTACACCCTGCGCGGCACCTGCTACGTGAACAATGTGAACAACAAGCTCGGGAGCGTTCAGTCCATCACGGTGGATGCAGTGCCGGCGGGCACCACGGCCGGCGACTTCATCATGGTCGCAGGTGTTGCCGCAACCACGCCCGTGTTCCTGTACGGCATTCCGTACTTCCACAACACGGCCACTACGGGTACGTTCCTCGGCATCAACCGTACGCAGAATTATGTAGTGGCGAACGGTGTGGCTGCCGGCGGCGCTCCTTTATCCTTGCCGATGTTACGCGCGGCGCTTTCGCGCGTGGAGCAGTCCCTGGGCACGGACGCCTTGAAGTCGCAGGTATGGCATGCGCATCCCGCGCAGATCCAGGCCTACGAGGAGATGGGCTTCGCCAAGCAGGAGATCCTGATGACCAACGGCAAAATGCCGGGGTTTGACGGACTCACCGCGAACGTGGGCCAGTTCACCATTGCCGGTCGCGAAGTGGTCAGGAATATTCACGCTGACAACTCCCGCATCGACTTCATGGAGTTCGGTTCGTGGCTCAAGGTGGTGTGGGGCAAGGCGCCGTTCTGGTTCAAGAACCGCAGCGGACAGTGGGTTTTCCAAATCTACGATCCGGCTTCGGGTAATCCGACCGCCAATGAGGGATGCTATTACGTCGATGCACGGCAATATGCAGTCGATAACCCGCAGGCCATTTCTTCGGTCACCGGCCTGAAGGTCCCTGTTTACAATTAATGCACTTAACACTGCGGGCATGTCATCCACAGAAAGTCAGGCTGACATGCCCGCTCTTCACCCGCTACAACGGCTCCTACTTCTACGGAGAAGATACGTGCGAAGGATAATCCTGCTGCTTCTGATCGCCTGTGCACGTCTGCACGCACAGAATATCGAGGGGCAAATCGTAGCATCACAGTTTGGCCAGTTTCAGGTGCCCGGCACGGCAGACGAAAGCCTGCAGTTCTCGCCGGCATCCTGCCAGGTAAGCGGCGGCGGCAAGAACTTCTCTGCCTTCGAAGTGGGCGTGCCGGTCAAGATTGTCGATACCAATCCGGCGTTGACGGAGATCGACACGCCAACGACCGTATTTCTCAACGCCTGCTCGGTGGCTATGACCACCACCTATTCTCACTCCACCCCGTTCTACCTGACATCGGGTACCGGCGGGCTGCAGGAGGCACTCTCGAATGGCATAGAAACGGGCGGAGGGCCGACAACCGTCATTCTGAATGCCGACTGGTACACACAGGTCAAACCTGCAAACCCTGCGACGGTTCTCGCATCCGTCAAGGGAAGTACCTCGCTGGGCCTGGTCGATGTGACCACGACGCCCTATACCTATTACCAGTGGAACGGCAGCAACTATGCCGCGATCGCAAACGGAAGCGGGGCCACCTTACCCAGTACGGGCATTGTCTTCGCGAACAACTCGAGCACCGGAGCAACCGCAACCTCACCGCAGATTGTTGCCGGGCTGAATGCGACACCGTCTACCCTGCTTTCGCCGTCCCTGCTGCCGTTGGGCACAGGATCCCAGGTGGGTGCAGTGAAGTCTGACGGCGCCACAACCTCCATCTCGGGCAGCGGGGTCATCAGCGCCATTCTGCCCACGGGAGCAGCCAATCTGATCGTGGCGACTCCTAACGGAAGCTCCGGCAGCGCCGCTCCGCGCGCCATGGTAGCAGCGGACATGCCTGCAGCAACCAGTTCGGCTATTGGCGCAGTGAAGCCGGATAACACGACGATTACGATTACCGGCGGCGTCATCAGCTCTGTCGGTGGGGGTGGGGGCGCCCCGGGTGGATCTCCGACCAACGTCCAGTTTTACGGAGCGTCTACGTTTGCCGGTGATTCGACATTCACCTTCAACAGCTCGGCCCACACGCTCGCCTTTCAGAACGGCACCTCGAGTGCGACGGCACCCGCCGGCGACAACAGTACAAAGGTCGCTAATACTGCCGCCGTCTTTAACAGCCAACCCGCCCTGCTGGCGCAGTATTTTGGCGCTTATGGGGATGCGTATGGCCCTCCAGACGGATGCGCCTGGACAGCATCAAGCACGACCTTAACTTGTCCGGACGGTGTTTTTCAGTCCACTGCTATTGACGGAGGGAAGCAGGTTTGGCTTCAGGGAGGAGCCGCAGGCGGGGGCGCGTTCAATACCACTCTTGTCAGTGTGACAAGTAATACTGTGGCCGTGATGGCTGCAGCGCCCAGCAGCACAACGAGCAACGTCGGCGGTAATACAATCTTCGGACACGACGACGCAGCTGGAGTTCAGGCCTGCTGGCAATACTCGGCTACCAACGGAGTCCAATGTACGCTCAGGGCCATCCCGGCGCCTAACGGTGGAACTGGTTTCACTGGTTTCCTGATCGGCTCTGCGGGGTTGAAGCTGGCATCGAGCAACGCGGATACAGAAAGTTCCGCTACGAACACGACGGGAAGCAGCACGTATAACGGCACGAATCTGTTTTGCGAGTATAACGGTGACTGTGTAAGCTTAGCGGCTGGCCCGATTGCCGGCGCGGCTGTATCCAACATAACCCTGGAAGGCGACCCAACCCAGCCGAATGGCAGAGCCTTGCACTTCAACGCAACCGCCGGATCCTATGGCATTGGTGGCCTCTGGTTTTCAACCTTCTCAAACGTGTCAGTGAACAAATTCAAGCAGGAGTGCATGCTGTCAGAGGGCGGCAATTACCTCTCTGGCGGCCTGCTGCCCAACCAGGTCAACACATTCATCAACTTCAATTGCACCGCTCCAGCGAACCAGATGCACACGGCCAATCTGATCAAGATGACCGGCCAGCACGCACAAATCCTGTTCATGAATGGACAGGTTAACGGTCCGGCAACTCAGAGCAACCAGCCGAATGCGATGATTCTCATCACGGAGCAGAACACCGGGCGCGCCGATTCAGCGACAGACGTAAAATTCTTAGGCTACACCTATGAGGTAGGGGTGATCGGGCTTCAGTTAGGTAATGGAGCCTACAACATCCACTATGACAATGGTTACGTTGAAAACGTCGCATCCGCTCTGATCGCAGGAGGAAACCCTCTCGCCGGTGGAGTTTTTGGACTCACTTATAACGGGAACCACATCGCTAATTCTGGAAATGTTACTGCCGTGGCTCAGTTCACAGGTGGCGTGACCGGGAGTATGCGGGACAACCTGGTCTACGGAGGAGCAGCCCCTGACGCCGCCCTTGCCGTCTGCACCGGCACCGGCAACACTGTCGACTTTGTGGGCAATAATGCCACCGTCACGACGACAACTGGCTGCGCGACCTCGACCGCTTCGCCTTCCAGCAACACTCTAACGGTAACCGGCGGAACCTCGGTCAGTGTCGGCGCAGATGCCACTCCCATTCTCACGATCAACGCGCCGGGGATTAATTCCGGGAAGACGCTCACGCTCTATGCGGCAGGGACGTTCACACTCGGGGCTGGGGGAAACATCAACTTGGGGGGCCTTACTTCTCCCCTGGTCGTGCCCAGCGGGGGAAGCGTAACCCTGACGCTCCTTGATTCTGGGGTAACGTGGCTGGTTACATCCACCACGGCAGGGACATCGGTAGCCGCGAGAAAAGGCACATTCACCTGTACGGCTGGCGGCACGATCACCATAGCAAACACCAACGAGACCGCCACATCAGATGTGGTGATTAGCCTCAATATCGCTGGGGGCACGATCTCATCCCCGCCGGCGATGAAGACAGTGACCGCGGGAACAGGGTTTACTGTGCTATGCGGGGCAGCCGATACGAGCACCTACAATTACGACATTTTAAATTGACAGTTCTCGCGCAGACTCTTCAAGGTCCTTGTTTACACGGCTGAGACAACCATCTCGGCCCTTATTTTTTTGGGAGAAGCCATCGATGTCTTATCACAGCCCTTGCCCCGGAGGCACGGTGCACATACCCGACCCTGATTTCAAAATGGAAGCAGTCGTGGTGTGCGACCACTATTCCGATTTCTTACGGTGTACGCTGCCGGCCAACAAGCATTTGTTTGACCGCATCGTGGTGGTCACCTCCGCGGAAGATCGCGATACCCAACGCATCTGCGAGTTTCACCACGTGGAGTGCATCAAGACAGACGCGCTGAATTCACGCTGGAATAAGTTCTGCAAGGGCGCGGGCATCAATGAGGGCCTGCAACGGCTCGATCGGGATGCATGGGTGGTTCATCTGGATGCAGACATCTGGCTGCCGCCCCAGACCCGCGTGCTGCTGCAAAATGCGAGCCTCGACCCGTGCATGATCTACGGCATCGACCGGTTCTGCGTGAAGGGCTATGAACAGTGGGACCGCTTTCTCGAGATGCCGGTGCTGCAGCATGAATGCGATGCTTACGTCCATTTGAACGCGTTTCCCCTGGGCACGAGGGTTACCAGTAAGGATGGCGGCGGGTATATTCCTATCGGGTTCTTTCAGATGTGGGCTCCTGCGGTCTCGGGTGTTTGTGAGTATCCGGTGGCGCACACCGATGCGGGACGCGGCGACATGGTGTTTGCCAAGATGTGGCCCCGGGCGAAGCGGGGGCTTATTCCTGAGGTGGTGGGGTATCACCTGGAAAGCACGGACGCTTCGATGTCGGCTAATTGGTACGGCAGAAAGACGGCTCCCTTTACTTATAGAGGCGGCCGGGCATGAGCCACATTGTTCCGTCGGCCACGCAGCGGTTTCTTAGCAGTTATGGCGGAAGAAATCCTTTTGGCAAGCCGCAGTGGAGATTGCTGGTAGGCAGCGACCGGCTGGTGAAAGAGTCTGGAGTGTATCGGGATTGGGCTGATGGATTGTCGACGGCGGAGAAGGGTGGGTTGAACTTTCAGCCTAACCCGGACGCGCCGGGGTGTAACTTCTCGCGGCATGACAATAAGCCGATTCGCGTGGTTACGGAGATGCGCGAGGTGAAGAAGTATCCCCACGCTTCGGGATGGATTCTGGAGAAGTGGTTCCCTGCTTCGAGCTATGGCACCCAGGCGGAGTGGTATTCGTACAAAGCTGTTGATGGGTTTACTCCTATGTTGGGGCCTTATCCCGAGTGCGGGGATTATGAGATGGTGTTTGGTCCGTGGGCCAGGGTGCCCACGACCGATGTGCTGCAGGGTTTGATTGCCAAGTACAGTGCGGGGGTCAATGGGCGCCGCGGCAGTCCTGAATCACGGGCGCAGGAGTACTTACTAAGATTCGAGTATGAGGAGCAACAGGCTGAGGCGAAACGTAAGGTTGAGTACGAGGCCATGATGCGGGATCATATCTCGCCGCTGCGCAGCAGTAGTTTGGCCGCCAGCCGCTGGCGGCAGGACTTAGCGCGACGCACTGGTAATGCGAACGAGCATATTGGGATTATTTAGGCTGGGCTTTAGCGTCTGCGTGAGAACCTGCCGGTCCAATTTCTGTCCCGACCAAGAATCGTGGGGTGCCCCATATCTCGCTCGTTTTTCGCGAGATGTGGGATACCACGGCTGCCAATCTACATTCCTCGGCTCCCTAGGGACTGCCAATCGAGGCCCGTGGTATCCCACATCTCGCGAAAAACGAGCGAGATATGGGGCACCCCACGATTCTTGGTCGGGACAGAAATTGGACCGGCAGGTTCTCACGCAGACGCTAAAGCCCGAATCATTTTCGCTCAACAAAGCAGGAGCGTAGGGACCTGCTGTTTCTTTTCATTTACTAAGGAGTATCACCTATGGCAACAGTCGTCATCACCCCGGAAATGCAGCGCGCCAATGCGGAGGCTTTGCTGGGCAACGATCCTGGCAAGTTCCGCGATCCTGGCCAGCGCTGGACCGCTAAACGTTACGCCGAGATTCAGCGGCTGCTAAAACAAGCAGAAGCCGACAAACCGGTCACTATCCTCAACCTCAACCCTTTCCCGCTCAAGATCAATGGCGGTGTCTTTTTCCCTGAAGAAATCGCTGCGTGCCCTCCGGGCAAACCGTACACCGTGCACGTGATCCGGGAAACGCGCTGGGGCCACAAAGACCTGGGCTGCGATGCGCAGAACATGATGCAGATGGAGCCAGTCCCCGCGATCCCCCTGGTGCTGGCGGCGGAATACATCCGCGAATACGTGCAGCAGGATGGCGGCTTCGGCGGAGTGCTCTGCTATGTCGGCGATCACGCCCCCACCAGCATCAAAAAGGGTGGAACCATCCGCGTTCCCGAGGTGGCTTATAGCGACCGCGGCGAGTTCTATGTAGAGGTCCGCGAGCGCGATTTCCACGAGACGCTCAACGCCATCCGCAAAAAGCGCAACACCTCCATCCTGCAGCGGCTGCAATCCGCCAATGCCTGGTACGAGAACGACTCGCAACGCATGAACGTGAACGATACCCATCGCGACCTGGCGCGGCTCGCCCTCGACGAAGGGCTGATCCCCGAATTGCCCCGCTGGGTCATGCAGGCTAACCTCATCACGGACAAGCAGCCCGAGCCGTGCCCCAGCTGCGCGGCCATTCCCAAGCCAGGGGCGATTCTCTGCACCAACTGCCGCCACATCTTCGACGTGGTCCAGGCCTACAAGAACACCCGCATCGCCTACGGCGCGGTGGAGATGGATCGCCTGACCGAGGAGCAGTGGAAGACGGTCAACCAGATCAAAGCCGAACGCGATCTTGCGAAGGGCAAGGCGGCATCCGCATGAGCTGGACCCTGGGCCAGGTAAAGGCGCGAGTACGGAATCTGCTGGATGATCCTCAGGGATCGTATCTGACCGATGCCTTCCTCGTGCCCTTGATCTGCGAGGTATACGACGATGCCAACTCACAATTGGCATCGACCCAATCCTCGTGGGACGTCGGCGTGATCGAGGTGCCGGGCATCCCGCCGGGCACGCCGAACCTCGCGCCCTATCAGACCGGGAGCGGTCCGCTCGCCGCGCTCACCGATCAGCCGCTGCGTATCGATTGGAAGCCGGCGGGCGACGATCCTTCTTATTACCGGCTGGTGCGCAATTACGAGGTCCTTCCCGACCTGCAACCGCGCGAAGGCCTGGCCGGATGGGAGTTTCGCAGTGAAGTGATCTGGCTTACTCCTTCTTCCATTGCTGTCGACCTGCGCATTCGCGGTGAATTTGGGCCTGCGGCGTTGACCAGCGATGACAGCGTGCTGATCTCGCATCCGCGCATTGGCTATGTCGTGGCTTATGGCACCGCGGCGCTGGTGGCCACTGTCCGCGGCAACCAGTCGTGGACGCAGCAGTACGAACAGAAGGCTGTGGAAGGCATGGACGAAATCATGGAGCAACTCGTCCGCGCCGAACAGGGCCAGGTGCGCCGGGCGGGTAGACAAACCCGGCATAAAGGCATTTGTTAATTCCATTTCTTAGCTAAGGAGAACCCATGGCAGTTTCAGGAGCAATCATCGATTACACAGGTGCGGCCGGTGAGCGTAACTTTACCGTCTTCATCCAACTTACCTTCAGCGGAAGCTTTACCACCGGTGGAGATCCCCTCAACCTTACGACCTTGACCAACCCTAACGGACTCGATGTCGAGGGCGTGTTCGAACTTCCGTTGTCGTTGGGGCCTGCAGTTTACCTGGAAGATATCGGCGGGTACTATGTGCAGCCCAAGGTCACCGGGTCAACCGTGAATGCATTTCTGATCAATGTGTATGCCCCCGGGGGATCGGTTGTTTCCGGGGCTTATAACTCAGCGGTGACCAGCGGGAATGTAATTCTCACCATGCAAAAGAGGCGTGTGTAAGGAAACGCTGCACTTGGGCTCCAGAATTTGGGAAGTCCGAAGGGCGCACACGCTACCTTGTCCAGTGCAGCGTGGCAGGAAATCCGGGTACGCTTCGGTCGGGATGACAATTCATCTTGGAAACCACACTCAGCGTTCCCAAACAACATTGTCATCCCGAGCGAAGCCGAGGGATCTGCGGTGCGCCCCTCGGACTTCCCAAATTCTGGAGTTATCGAGCTCCCCCGGCTCGCATCAAACTCGGGGTTGAAAACCTGCAATGAATTTTGATGGCTTCATCCCGCACGAGTTCACGCGTTTTGGTGGGCTCGTCGACAATGACGATCCGACGGTGTTGCCTATGGGAGTTGCGGCTGTCTGCAAAAACTGCAGGTTCCAGCTCACCACCGTAGCCACCAGGTACGGTTTGCAAACAGCCATGCAGGGACCCAACCAGGCCGGCGTCTCTGGCCTGGCTGGGTTGATCTACACGCCAGAGAATCCGGGAGAGACTCTCTTCCAGGTTCCCATGATGTTCGACACGGACGGCTTTCTGCTGGTCGAGAAGCCTGCAGGCAGCGGCATCCTGGTGCGGGTGCAGGGCCCGCTCGTGAGCCAGCCATCGAACGCGCACGCCATCATCACGGAGGCCTATAACCGGGCCCTGATCGCATTCTCCGACCTGAAAACACCGAAGGCCCCCATCAACGTCTACGGGCTGAGCACACAGCAGCTCGACCCCTATGGACAGAAGCCACTCGGTGCGGCATGGATTGCATCCACTGCCTACCTCGCCGGAGAATATGTGCAACCCACAGCGACCGGCGGCAACGGACATCTTTACCGCTGCACGATCGCGGGCACCACCAGCGCCGCAGAACCATCCTGGCCGCTCACAGAAAACTCCACGGTTACAGATGGCGGCGTCACCTGGGAAGAGCAGACCCCGGTGCTGGTGAATCGCCTTCCAGCACCGAATGGACCGCAGCCCACCCGGGTGGCCAGCGGCGGAGCCTTCGCTGCCGGCCGCGATGTCTACCTGGAAATGACCTACGTCAATGCCCAGGGAGAATCGATCGCGTCGGCTCCCGGCATCCTGGTCAATACCAATTTGAACGATGCCGCGACCTTCACGGTACCGGCCTTATCCACTCTGGCCGGGTGGATACGAGGGCTCGCTAGCCCCTATCAACCGGCCTCGGTAAAAGTCTATGAAGCCGATGTAGCCACCGGAGCGGCGGCTCCTTCCTCCGCCAGTTTTGCCCTCGCAGGAAACTTCGCCCTGGGGAGCACAGTCACGGTGACGACTACGGCAACCGGCGTGGCCCCGCCCTCCGCGAACACGGCTCGGGTCACCCCAGGTGGCTTGCAGCCCCCGCCGGCTCCGACAGTCGAACGAGCCTCGGGCTCGGGCAGCTGGGCAGCCGGGCGGGATGTCTACATCGTGGCCACCTTCACCAACGCAGCGGGCGAGACCTTGCCTTCTATCGCCGGAACGTTGATTGACACCGTCGCGGATGACGCCATCCAGGTCCCCATTCCCTCGACGCTGTATCAGATCACGGGAGTGAATCTGTATGAGGCCGACGTGGCCACCGGAGCCCCGGCGCCCGCGAGCAGCAGTTACGCGCTGGTGGGTGGGTTTCAGCCAGTGACCACCGCAAGCATCACTGCCCCGGCCAGCGGGCCGCCTCCTCCGACTGTCAACAGTTCCGGATCGAGCGGCAACATTGCACCCGGCGTTCGCTACGCAAGCCTCGCTTTCACCAACCGCAATGGAAACCTAGGGCCCACGGTGCCGGCCTTCACCTCGGTCGATGTGGATATCCCGGGCGACCAACTGTACATGGCGAACATTCCCGTTGGACCAGCCAATATCGTCAATCGCACCATCGGATTCACGGTCGCGGACGGCACCAACGTCGGCCCCTTCTTCTACATTCCCGCAGCCAAGGTCAGCGCGGGTATCCCCATGACGGCCACGGTGATCGGCGACAACTCCACCACCACTGCCTTCTTCAATTTCACCGACGAGTTCCTCGAGGCAGAGACCTCGACCGACATGACGGACCGGCTGCGCTGCGTGCTGCCGCCGGCGGCCGTCGACGTCTATTACTCACCCTCCAACGATCGCGTGGTGCTGAGCGGCGTGGATGGATACGGATCGGGCCACTACATCTCGCTGGCCGCGGACTCCGAGTCTTACTACGGCGACACCAGCCCCATCCAGGTGGCCAACGGCAACGGTCAGCGCTGCATCTGCGCGCGCGAATTTCAGGGCACGCTCTTCTCCCTCAAGGAACGCTCCGGCTTCACCATCTCCCCCACGGCCACCGACCCTTCCACCTGGTCGGTGCAGCAGCGCTGGGAAGGTGTCGGGCCCTGCGGTCCGCGCGCGGTTTGCGTCACCAATGAGTTTCTCTTCTTCGTCCACCGCAGCGGGGCCTATGCCTACGCGCCCAGCGAACCGGAACCGAAGCTCATGACCAAGGAAATCCCCACCCTCTGGTCGACCATCAACTGGGACTACCAGCATTTGATCTGGTGCTGCGTGGATGAAGAGAACAAGGAGATACGCATCGGCATCCCGGTCGGAAACGCGACCGTGCCCAACCAGACCCTGACCATGAACTACATGGAAGGCCTGACGGGGCCGATCCACTTCAGCCAGTATGCGGGGCGCGAAGTGGCCATGGGCGCGGCGCGCAAGTGGAGCCTGGATGATGTGGCCGGACTGGTCGCCGTGCGCTGTGAGCGCCAATTGGCGGAGAATGCTTCCCCTTCGGGGCACAGCGGCAATCCCAGGTGCTGATTGGTTCGTCCTCTCCGGATGGGACCGTGCAGATGATCGCAACGGGCATTTATAACGACAACGGCAGCGGGATCGCATGCCAGTACGAGACCACCAGCACCCAGGACCTGATGGAGGTATCCATGCTGGGAGGGGTGAGTATCAACGCCCTGGGCCAGGGTTCGATGACCGTATCCGTGATGGTGGCAAGAAGCTACGCCGACTCGCCGCAACCCGGCGCGAACGAGATCAAGCTGGCGCCGTTTCCCCTGACCCCCGAAAACTGGAAAGGCTACGATGGAGGCGCCCGGGGCCAAAACGAGCGCTTTCGCATGCGTTTTACCAACGGCGCCGCCCCCAACGCCTGGTTTGCGCTCAAGTACTGCAGCCTCTTCACCCGCCCGTTGTTTACGGCAAGGACCGGCAATGGCGCTTAGCGTTAATTTAGCCCAGATCAACTCCGCGGCGAGGGGAAACAGCGACTTGCGGGAGACGCTCACCGGCATCCATCTCGCGCTGCAATCCCTCTACGCGCAGACGGGCACCACTCCGCTCACGAAAGTCGACGCGAACGGCGGTGCTTTCACCGCACCGCCGGCGGCTTCGCAGTTGTCGGTAAGCGGGGCGAATGGGAGCTTCAGCATCTCGATTACGACGGCGCGCGGAGCCGGCAATGCGCCCGTCTATCAAGAGATATCAAGCTCGCCCCAGGCCAACTTCGCTTCCGGGGTCACCGTTTATCCGGTAAGCACCAATACCAGTTACGTGTTGCCCAACCCGGGCGCGACTCTTTATTGGCGGCTGCGATCCAGTTACAACCAGACCCAATGGAGCAGCTACCTGGTGCAGCCGGGGGCGATCAGCTCCGGACTGGTGAGTTCGGCGGCAAGCGGGAGCAACCTCTCCCTCAACCAATCGAACTACGCAACGGTGGACTCCATCGCCGCCGGCGGCACGGCCACGGTACGGGTGTACGGTTCGGGTGGAGTGGGAAGTTCGTGGACCTCGATTCTGGGCAACAACTCCCGGGTGATTGCCTCCGGCACCATCCTGAATGTCGCTTACTCGACCAATGGCTTCGTGGTGTGGGACGGGCAGAAATATCAATTGAAGCCGCAACTGGGGCAGACGTTTCCCGACACCTGGGTGCCGGTCGGCAAGGTCTCGGTGATCGCGAATGCAAGTGGATTGGTGCTGCCGGTGATTCATGCCGTAGTCACCGGTGGCGCGATCGTCGCCTATCAGATTGTGAATCCCGGCAACGGGCTTACGTCGCCGCCCACACTGACCATCACGGACAGCTCCGGCAGCGGCGCCACCGCGACAGCCGTCGTATCGGCGGGCGCGGTCACGCAAGTGCTGCCCGGCAGCGCGGGCAGCGGCTACTCCAGCACGCCCACCGTGACCCCATCGGGCGGGGTGAGCGGCGGATCCGCCGGCGGCGGTGGCGCCACCGGCAACAACGGAGGGAGGCTCTACGCCGATGTATAGCCTGCATCAGCAGTACCTGGACCTGGCGAGCGGCTTTCATGTCATCGAGCTGCGGGACGAGCGCGGCCATCGGCACCTGATCCAATTGGCCATTGGCCACGATGCCTGCCCCGCTTGTGGAACGGTCCACCCCAAAGACAATCTCGGCGCGCTGGATCCGGCAGCGGCTGCTCGTCAAATAAGTGACGCCTTGGATACGTCACAGCAACAGATGCTTACCTACGCGGCAAAACACGGGCTCACATTGAAATGAGACGGATCACCCTGCGCCAGGCCACCCAGGAAGACTGGCCTGAAATTCTACGACTGCACCGCGAACACCAGGCGGCGCAGGGAACCAACTACGAGCTACCCTGGCTGTTTGGTCCAGCCATTGCCATCGCCCTGGTGGGCGTAGAAGCCAGCGGGGCGATTCGCAATTGCATTTATGTCGAGAGAATCGCGGAGTTGCGTTTTGTAGGGTGCGACCCCAAAGCGACCGCGTTCTGCCGCCGGGAGATCGAAGGGCTCAGCTACGTATTAAAGCTCCAGGGCTTTCGCTGGCTGGAGTGTTTTGTACCGCAGCAACTGAAGCGGATGATCCGGAAGCCGCTCCAACGAGCGGGGTTCGCCTGTGTCGATCGTGAGCTCGCACACTTCGCGAAAGATTTGAGAGGAAAAATATGAGCAGAGGTCAATCCACGCAAGCCTTCAACACCGCTTCCAACGAAAACGCGACCGACTTCGGCAACGCACAATCGGCCTTTGGTTCGACCGAAGATGCCATCGGCAACTACAACAACCAGCTGGCAAAGTTTGTCTCCGGCAATCCCTACACCCCGGGTGGTGAATACGACCAGACCATCAATACCGGTCTGACCAACGTCTCGGATGCGGGCGCCAATTCCTGGCCGGCGCGCTGCAGTCGCAGGCCCGGCGCACCGGCCAGAACAGCGCGGCCGATGCCGCGACCGCAGCCGCCGGGGCGCAACAGAATACGCGCAGATCTCTCCGGCGACCTGGCAGCAGCGCAGCAAAAGCGGATTGCCGGGGAAGCGGGCTACAACCAGGCCGCGCTGGGCGCATCAGCGCTGCCCATCAACGCCAACCAGTCGCTCTACGGTACCTCTTCGAATGCGGCGGATAGCCTTCTCGGCGATGAGACGAATGCCGCGAAAACGCCCAGCTTTTGGGACGAGGTCGGCGGAAGTCTGGCTTCCAATCTAGGCAAGGCGGGAAAACTGTAACCATGGCAGACGATCAGGAAGACGAAGCGAGCAGGCTGCTCAAGAAGATTCTGTCGCCGGCAGAGGCGCAGAGCCTGGTGCTGCCTCCACCCGATCACGCACCGCCAAGCGGCCCGGGCGAGTCCACTCCGCTCACCGGCAACCTGGCGAAACCGCCCACGCAGGCGGCTCCGGCGCGCCAGGGGCTGGCGGGATACTTTGCCGGAGGCTCTCCGGCAGAAGCCAAAGCGCAGGACCGGAGCGGCGATCCGCTGTACATAAAGGTTTCCTCGAAGGGTCAGGTCGGCTATCTGCCAAAAGCCAATCTCTCCCGCGCCATGCAGATAGACCGCAACCTCAAAGTACTAGATGAGGGCTAAGCAAGCAAAAGGCCCAGCCAATTGGGCCGGGCCTTTGCTCGAAAAGGACTAGCGATGTCCCCAGTCGTGGTGGTCGCCGTGGTCCTCATGATCCCAGTGGCCTTCGTGGTAGGCGTAGCCGCGATCATAACGGTCATAGTGGGGATGGGCCCAATACGCACCGGCATAGGGAGGTCTGCGCCATACCCCGGGTACCCAGACGTAACGTCCCCCGTACCAGTTCCAATATCCATCGACCCACGCATACCCCGGACCGGGGAGCGGAGGGCGCACCTCATAACGAAGCGGGGGCGGTGCCGTGCCGATATAGACGCCCACACCCGCGAAAGCAGGCGCGGTAAGAGCAGAAGCCAGAATCGCACTCATGATCCATTTCGTTTTCATACGTTCTCTCCGTTACTACAGCCTTTTCACTGCAGCCTTACATACGATGCAAACCCGGTCACGGCGCAGAGGTTTCGTGACTTCTTTACGGTTAACTTTTTGAACACAGGCAACCTTTTGGTGAATTGACACATGGCCACTCATCCCCTTCGCAGTCTTGGCTTTGAGCCCGTTGCCTCGCTCAGCGATTTAGGCTTCGAGCCGCAGTTGAGGGTGGGCGCGCGAGAACCCGATTCCGGCCGCACAGTTGTGCAGCCAACGGATAAGCCGGCAATCAACCAGGTGCTGGCGACCGAGGCCATGGCCGCATACAAAGCCCGCTTGTCCGCAGCGATCCGGCATATTCCGGGGGCAACGCTGGCGGCGAGCCGCGATGCCAAGAATCCGCGCCGGCTGGCGCAGAAGATCGAGCTGGAGGGTCAGCCGGCGGAGACAGTCAGCGACTACGGCGCGGCGCAAATCGCGGTCGACTCGATGCAAGCGAAAGATGCGGTGGTCGCTGCGGTGAAACAGCACTTCACGATATTACGCGAGCAGGATCATTTCGCGCTGGGCGACCCGAAGTATCACTATCGCAGCGATTCGCTACAGTTACTGATGCCAAATGGAGCTTCGGAAGAATTGCAGATCGTTCCCCGGCCGGTGTTTGCAGCCAATCGAGTGGAGCACCATGATTACAAGAAGGCGCGCAACGCGGAACTTGCCGGGCGGAGCGCGGTGCGTGCCAAGGCAGCCGCCCGGGCCATCAACGACGCGGCGATGGATCGATTTAACTCAATCGTGAAGGGGCACGTCGTCAAGGGGGCCAGGGTGAGGCTGGCCGACGGCGCGTTAGCCAGGGTGGCGTATGTCGATCCGAATATGCGGATCGCGCGCGTACGCACCGTGGACGGACGGAATCTCACCGTGCGTCACAAAGATTTGAGGTCGTGATTAGACCTTCGGCGGCGGCCCCCCCAGGCGGGTGTCTTCTCCGCGCCTACGGCCAGGTTCCACTTTGGGCTTGGGTTTAGGTGCCTTCTTGGTTTCTTTTTTGCCTTTATCTTTGCTTCCCATGAAGCAAAATATTACACGAACGCGAGGTGCTACTGATGCAAGCAGACAATAAATACCTGAAGATCGACCGTAACCAGATTCTCAACCGTTACTGGGAGCTGGCCAACCTGGAGCCTGAGAAGACCAAAGGAAACATCAGCGGCCAGTTGAAGGCCCTCGCAGCCCTGTGGGAACTATTGCGCTCGGCGCCCGCCGAAAAACCCAAACCCGCAGCCAAGCCCCTCCCCGAAGTGGAGATTTACCGTTCCGGCTGGATGAACTGATCCTTTTCTCTTCCCTTCCTCTGTCCCTTCCAGGAATTGGGTTTTTCTTTGTCCCTTCCAAGAATCGTGGGGTGCCCCATATCTCGCTCGTTTTTTGCGAGATGTGGGAGACCACGAACCTTGACCTTTTTTCCGACCTTCGAAAGAGGCACGTGGACGGCTGTGGTCTCCCACATCTCGCAAAAAACGAGCGAGATATGGGGCACCCCACGATTCTTGGAAGGGACGGAGGGAAAACTTCAACGATGATTTGTGCACGGGACAGATGCTGACCCTCCCCGACGCCGAGCCGAAGTATCGCTGGATGCCCGCGACCGATGCACAAAGGGCCGCGCTTGATTCGCCGGCGGATATCCTGCTCTTCGGTGGCTCCGCCGGTTCCCTCAAAACCGAAACCATGTTGATGGACGCGGTGCAGGAGTATCAAAACCCCAACCTCCGCGCCATCGTCTTCCGCTCCTCGTTCGTCGAGATGACGGACATCATCGACAAGACCCGCCGCCTCTACGCCCCCATGGGCGGCACCTTCGTGGGCTCGCCCAAGTGGACCTGGAGCTTTCCTTCCGGCGCCACCATCCGCTTCGCCTACATGAAGACCGACGACGATGTGTGGAAGTACCTGGGGCCGCGCTATTCCTTCATCGGGTTTGACGAGTCCACGCTGCACACGGAAAAGCAAATACGTAACATCCTGGGCCGGTTGAGCTCGACCGACGCCGGCCTGCGGTTGCGCATGCGCCTGACCTCGAACCCCGGCAACGTCGGCGCGGCCTGGCACCAGTCGCTGTTTCTGCGCGGTCACTGCCCGGTGCACACCCCTCGGCAAGCGGCCCAGCCGGGCGAACTCTACCGCGATCGCTCGTGGCCTTCCGATGGTGAGGCGATTCCCTTCTCCGTCGCCTTCATCCCCGGCAAGCTTTCCGACCACAACCTGCTCGACGCAAATTACGCCAAGCGCCTGCACATGATGTCCGGGGGCGCCGCCGCGGCCATGGAGCAGGGCTGCTGGTGCACGCTCGAAGGCGCCTACTTCCCGTTTGTCCACGCCGGCATGGTTCGTCCGTTGGCCGACGCGGGGGTGGAGTGGTGGCACAACCACTTCCTGTCGATCGATTACGGGTATGGCAAGTCCTCCTCTTCGGTCGGGCTTTACGTGCGCGGTCCGGCTGAGATCAGGCAGAAGATTGAGGTCCAGGGCATCGAGTCCGACCGCCTGTCGCAGCAGGATAGCCCTGACTTCCCTACCGGGCGCATCCGCAAGATCGGCGAGCTGGTGGTGCCTCACGTGCCCGCCTATGAGTTAGCCGAGATGGTGGTCGATGCCTTCATTCGGCCAGATGAAAATGGACAGCGGCGGCGCATCGTCGCTGCCTATCTCGACCCGGCTAACTTCAAAGACATCGGCGACGGCCACACCATCGCCGATCAGATCAACGAAGTATTCGACCCGTGGGAAATCGCCTGTGAGCGGGCGTCGAACGACCGGCTGGGCGGATGGCAATTGCTCTATCGCATGCTGCGCACCGGCGAATTCGAAATCACCGACGTGTGCCCACGCAGCTTCGAAGCGCTCCGCACGCGTATGCACGACGATGCAAGGCCGGGAGATATTCGCAAGATCGCGGGCGACCCTCTGGACGACGTGGCCGATGAAACGCGCTACGCCTTGTACACCTTCGTGCAGCAGTCGACCACGCCGCGGCAGTTGGTGCTGCAGCAAGCCGTGCGCGGGCTGGACATAGGCTCCGCGGCCATTCGCTGGCAACAAAAAGCAGAAGAGCTGGACGAGGAGGAAGCCCCTATACGCACCTCGATGCGCAGGCGAGGGCGCTGATGGGGCTCGGCAACAAGCTTTTTGCTCTGTATCAGGGCACGACTTAGTCGTGCCGCCGTCCGGCCAAAATCGTCGGGGCTTTAGCCGCTGCCACGGCAAAATTTGCACGAAATTCGAATCGAAAAAAGTGCAGGGCTAAAGCCTTACTCTTGTCTTGCACCTTTACGGCACAACTAGAGTCAAGACTATGCACTTTACACATAGCACCGGAAATAGTGCAGTTATAATTTCCGTGACAGGACAGTGCTAGGAGGCGATTGTGGCTAAAGTTCTAGGAATGAGCGGGGGCAACGCGCCAGTAAAATTTGAACTTATCGAGCAAGAGCAGTTGGCCGCTCAGGTAGCTCTGCTATTCTCGACGCCCACTTCAAACGGCCAACTGCTGATGAAAAAGCTAGCGATCCTAAACGCGGCTCGCCAGCAAGTGGATGCTACGCGACTTCGTTACAGAGCGTGCAGGTGATGATGGCCCTCTAGTTGGGTAAGCAACTCTAGAATAACCTTTAGGCCAACATCTCCAGACTCATGTAAGGATGAGGTTGTTGTAGAAAGTTTGTGGCTGGTTACCACCAATTGCGAGATGCGGGAGAACTGCAAACCTTAACCTTTTTTCGATCTCTAATTCAAGCACGGTAACAAGCTGTTGGTCCGTGATGCCGTTTAGAGTTAAACTTCCGGTTGTCATAATCGTTCATTCCTTTGGAGCACGCGCTCCGGCTGCACTACAATCTAGGGAAGGCGGAGGAAGGGTAGCAGGGAGTTGAGCCCGCAGCGGGGCTAGCCGCTGCCGTTCAGAGAAATAAGCTGCTACAGGTGCCACCACCGTCGTACCCTTACGTCGCAGTACAAAGCAATACCCACCACGGCCTGCACGCCCACTCTTCCAGGAGATGCGTGCAGGCCTTTCTATTTAAGGCCCGCTGGCACGGTGAAGGGTGTGCAGCGGGCTAGCAGTACATATCATGGCCGGTCTCCAAGGAACAATTATGAGGAATATTTTTTACCTTTGCCCTATGCTCAATAGGGGTACCAATAAAATATATTGCCTACCGGATGGTTAGCCTGATAGCCTCTAATGAGAGGATAGCGGAGGATGAATACCATGGCGAGAGACAGTGAATCAGCGGCAACGGAAGATAAGCGCAAGCGGACACGCAGTCCGGCGTATCCTTTCATCAATCTCGAAACAGCGATCAGCCGTGCCAAGCAGTTCTACGACAAGGAGGCTCGCAATGCTGCAAATGTTAACGTCGCCGCTAAGCATTGGGGCTTTGTAGAGGGCAGCAGCAATGGGGCGCAAACGGTTGCTGCTCTAATTAGTTTCGGCTTGATGCAGGATGAGGGTACGAGCGAAAAGCGCAAAGTCAAGTTGACACACAATGCGCTGCGTATTCTTTTAGAACACGAGGCCTGACTCAAAAGAGCGAGCCGACTTAATCAAAGAAGCCGCTTTAACACCTAGAATTCATAGTCAGCTTTGGACTAAATGGCGTACGGAAATCCCGTCAGTACGTACTAACTGAAGCACACGCTATTATTCGAGTGGGTATCCCTGTTCAACGAACGAGCGCGCTATTGAGACTTTTATTAAAGAGTACCGGGATACGATTTCAATTCCTTCTAAGCTAGTGGCTTCTGATACAGTGAATTCGGAGGTTATCGATAGCGACGACGATGCCGGGGTCGAGTTTGCGTCAAATCTGAAGGGGAAATGCTCGAACAGGGTGCTAGAGCACCGATCATCAAGACGCCAACGTTCTTTTCGCCAGAGCATCAAGTTTTGCCGCTGTCGGTAAAGATGCACATGGAGGACTCGTGGTCCTCCCAATCTACGCAAAAAAGAGCGATATATCGGGGCACCAACGATTCTTAGAAGAGGACGTAGATGACCTTAAGGATTCCCTCAAAACCAAGACCCACGATTTCTTGCTCTGCAAGCGAGCGCTCTAGGACGCCAAGGGATGCTGATGCGATTGACGGGTGAAAGTCGTGCCCTGATACGAAGGGAAAAAGTGCCGAACCCAACACTAATCCCCAGCCTCACTGGAAAACCTGCAAATGCGCGCGTCGTAGCGCAAACGCACCGTCCCCAGCGGGCCATTCCTTGCCTTGGCGATGATCAATTCCCCCTTGCCCGCTAACGATGGATCTGTGGCGGTCGTAGTATTCCTCGCGATGAAGAAACAACACCACATCCGCATCCTGTTCAATGGCTCCCGACTCACGCAGGTCGGAGAGAATCGGCCGCTTATCCACCCGCTTATAAAGTTCGCGATTCAATTGCGAAAGCAGAATTACCGGCACGTTCAGACGCTTGGCCAATCCCTTCATCGCGCGGCTGATCGCGGCCACCACCTGCTCGCGATTCTCCATGCCCTTGCGTTCCGCCGCCATCAGTCCCAGATAATCCACCACCACCAGGTCGAGACCGGCGCTGGTTTGCAACCGCGCCGCCTTCGCTTCGATCGACGCCGCGGTCTGCCCTGGTTGGTCGTCAATGTACAACGGCAACTCAAGAATCTCCCCCAGGGCGCCGAGATAATGCTGCTTCTGCACCTCACTCAACCGGCCGTGGCGATGGCTCTCCAGGTCCACCTGGCCCTGCGCGCAGCACATGCGATCGATAAGCGCTTTGCTGGGCATCTCCAGGCTGAAGAAGGCCACCGTCCTCCCCGACATCGCAACATGCACCGCGATGTTACCGGCCACCGCAGTCTTGCCAATCGACGGCCGGGCGCCAAGGATCGTCAACTCCTTCGGCTGAAAACCCGCAGTAAGATTATCCAGACCCGCGAAGCCGGAAGGAATGCCCGTCAGCCGCGCGTTGTGCTGAAACATTTCATCGATGCAGGGATAGTGGTCGCGTACATATTCGCCCACCGAGATAAGACCGGAAGTGATCGCCTTACCGGCAATCCTGCGGAAAGCAGACTCGGCTTCGGCCAGCACCTCCTCGGCGGAGCCCGCCTGGTCGCCGGCCAGCACACCTACCCGGCCGCTCTCGGCAATCGTCTGCCGCAGCAAAGACTTGTCCTTCACGATGCGTACGTAGTCTTCGATCGAAAGCCGGCGCGGCAAGCCCTCGGTGAGCGCCGCGAGCCAGGCCACTCCGCCGATCACGGAGAGCTCCTTGTGGCGCTGCAACTGCTCCGCCAGGGTCACGATGTCGACCCGCGTGCCTTCGCCGATCAGCTCGCCCATGCGCGCAAAGACACGGCGATGCGACTCGAGCGAGAAGTCCGCGGCGTCGATGCGGCCGGCGGCCTCCTGGTAATGGCCGTTGTTGAGCAGGATGGCGCCCAGGATCGCCATCTCCGCGGTCACATTGGCGGGCAAGGGAGTGTCGGCGCCGCCCTGGTCACCCTGCACGCGGATGGGGCGCGTGGTCACCAGCACACCCTGTCTCGCTGGAAGTGCGGCGGACGAGGCGATGCAGGCGTCGCGGATTGCGACCGGCGCCAGTCGGCAGTTTCCGGCGCATCGGGCCCGAGGAAGCTGATAATGTCCTTCGCCGCGCTACTGTAGAGAAAGGCCATCTCGCCGCCCTCGTAATCGAGCACAATCACGGTGCGTGACGTAGTGAGTTTGCGGGCATACTTCACATCCCCCTTCCGTACCCGCCGGATGAGGGTCTGCCGCGCCTGTTTGCCCACGTCGAAACCAAACCGCGTGAACGCACACTCTTTCACCAGCCGCCGGCGCGCCGGCGGCTGGACTGGAGGGGCCGGCTCATGCGCGGGCCGCCGGAACGCGGCTGCGCATACCCCGGGCCCTCATGCCTCCGGTGTATCTGCCCTGGACCGGGATCTCGCGGCGCTGCGCAGCAGCGCAGCGTTTGATGTGGCGGACGAGATAGGCCATCTCGTCGTCACCCAGGTTGCGCGCTGCGAGCCGGCGCGCAGATTTAAACGATATACCCCAACGCTCACATACGTCCATAATGGAATGGGCGGTGCGAGGGCAGCCGCCGCCATGTCTCCTATGAGGACTCATAGCAATCTCTCCATATTTTCCGGGGGAGGAACCTAAGGCAAAAAAGAAAGGTCAGCCGGGGGAGAAAGGGACCTTTCAAAAACATAACTATGCTTGCTTTGATAGTTACGACTTATCTAAGTGCAAGTATGCCTCAGGATTGCGAGTACGCAACAACCATAAGCACTATTTCTTTTACCCTCCTAAGTACTACCTGATAAAAAATAGTTAATGCTTGGCTGTAGGCTTACGTAACCTTGTTTGTTATCTTCATTCCGCACGTCGCAGGTGTTGTTTCGCATCAGGAAACGTGCGCGCGACGATCCGCGCAAAGCCTTGCTGGATAGGCGCTTGGCCTGCCTCAACCGAGGGGAAGACGGGCCCATGGTGGGAGCGTCTTACTGTTGCGGATCCGCAACAAAGGGCAGCGTCGGCTCTTCGATCGGCTCTTCGACCGGCTCTTCCACCGGCGACTCCAGCAACTGCGCGGTATCGTTGCGCACATTGCCCACGGCCCGGTCCACCTTCCAGGCAATCATTTGCTCCGCGGGAAAAGGCCGCAGCAGATCGAGCGGCGGCTGGCTGGGATCGCCACCACCGAGCCAGCGCGCATAGTCCTTACGCTCAATAATCACCGGCATCCGATTGTGCAGCGGAGCCACCAGCTGGTTGGGATCGGTAGTAATGATGGAGAAACGTTTCCAGCCACTCGCGGGTCTGCGGATCTTTCCATCGCTCCCACACCCCGGCAAATCCATAGGGCTCCTGATTGGCCAGGGCAATCGCAAAGGGCTGTTTGTGTTTGGGGTCCAGCTTCTGCCACTCATAGAATGCGTCCGCGGGCACCAGGCAGCGGCGATGCTTGAATGCTTCGCGGAAGGCAGGAGCCGTGGCTACCGTCTCCGCCTTGGCATTGATCGTGGAGTAAGCGATTTTTGCATCCTTCGACCAGTAAGGAATCAGGCCCCAGCGCATGAGAGCGATCTCGCGCATCCCGGTGTCGCGGTTCAGGCGCACCACCGGTTGAAAGGTCTGAGGAGCGACATTGTAGCTCACGCCCCACTCCACCGCATCCGGATCTTCGGCAGCAAACCAGGCAGCAATTTCTCTTCGGGTTGACTTACGCACATATCTGCCGCACATAGTTCGATGATACCTGCTGCTATGCGGGAAAGGCCTGGGCGAGTGACTGCCCCACGGCCGGCAGCGGGCCTTTGCTCAAGACCAGAAGACGAAGCGGGGTGGCATTCTTCTTCACCTCGCGGCATTCCAGAACGCGCGTGGAAAATTGTTCCAGCCGGGGAAAGCTGCGAAAGTTTTTGTTCAGCGTGCAAACCAGCAGAGAACGCTCATGCATCAAAGCTTCCACGTCATCCAGGTAATACTCGAGCGACCAATGGAAGCCGATGCTGTAAAAGCCATAGATCAAGTCATAGGGACCGGGTAATGCCGTGAGCGGCATTTGCGCGGCATCAAAAATTTGATAGTGGTTCAACCCCGTTGTAGTCGAGCATGGTGCTTAAGAGCGTGAGGTTCCCGCAAAACGAAGAGGTGTCCGGCCACTGGGGCGGATGTTCATAGTATTTTTGCTTATATCTCGTGCTGGTACCGTTGGCGTCATAGAGACTGATCTCGCTGCCTCGATGAGCCCCTTCTTGAGGAAGAAGACAACCGAGCGGCCAAAGCCCGGACCAATTTCGAGAACGCGTCTGGGTTTTTCGACTTGTGGAGCAGCGGCAGCAGGGCCTCGTACTCCGCTTCCGATGCGGCATTACTTTCGCTTTGCCAGAGCAGGCGTGAGGCTTCATCCGCTTTGAGCGGCAGGCGGGTGGAAATAAGACGAATCGCCGAGACTACTTCTTCCGTAAAGGGTGGAGCGATAAATAACTGCTCCGCCGAGGCTGCGCGAGGGTCGAGCAGGGACTTTCCGCGCAGCCGGTTAAGTGAAGTTTTCATGAACAAGCAGGTACCTTCTTCGGAAAGCAGTTCCACTTAGGCACGCGGTTCTTTGCATGAATAACCTTCTCGTGTATCTGCCCAGGGTTGAATTTGATATTCTATCGGGGACGACTTTTTGCGTCCGGAGAATAACGTTTTGAATACTAAAGAGATCTTAGAACACATCAACGGTGAAATTTCGCGGCTGCAGCAAGTGAAGGCATTGTTGCAAGGCTCGACCAATGGTCACGCGCGGAGCGCTGGCTCTGCAAATGGTTCTGCAGCGCCTAAGGTCAAGGGCAAGCGCGTACTGAGCGTGGAAGCGCGTAAGAAGATCGCGGCCGCGCAGCGCAAGCGGTGGGCGAAAGCAAGAAAGGCCGCAGGTCTAACCAGACCGCCTGGCATTTCACGCAGTTGTAATATTCCTTCCTAAGCAGAGAACAGGGCGACGCGCTGGTGTCAGATGTTCCATCCGCCGTCGATGACGTGTGTCTGGCCGGTGGTAAAGCTGGACTCATCGGACGCGAGATAGACTGCCAGGGCGGCGACTTCCTCCGGGCGGCCTAGCCGCCCCATGGGCTGCCGCGCTATAAATTCACGCCGCACCTGCTCCACATCACCCTGCGCCGCAATCCGCCCATCCAGCGACGGCGACTGGACCGTTCCCGGACATATCGCATTGCACCGTATCCCCTGACGCACAAAATCAATCGCAATCGCTTTGGTCAAGCCCACCACTGCCGCCTTGGAGCAGTGTAGACAAAGCGGTTAGGCACTCCCCGGACGCTGGATGCAATCGACGCCATATTGACAATGCTGCCCCGCCCCGCGCGCAACATACCAGGCAGAAAGGCGCGGCAAGTGCGATACATCGAGCGGACGTTCAGGTCGAAGGAAAACTCCCAATCCTCTTCGCTGCAGTCGAGGATGGTGCCGTTATGGACATAGCCGGCGCAGTTGAAAAGGATATCCGGGTCCGGCAGGTCTATTGCGAGTTGTTCGATCTGCTTCGGCTGGCGCACATCGAGGGTGCGGGTTACTTCTGGGGATTTTCCGCGGAGAGCGACTTGAGTGCGGCGTCGTTGATGTCGGTCGCCCACACGCTGGCGCCTTCCTGAGCAAACGCGATCGCGGTCGCCTTTCCTATTCCCTGCCCTGCAGCCGTGACAACGGCGGTCTTTCCCGCTAGTCTTCCACTCATTCATCTGCTCCCAAGCAACCTTCGATTCTAACCTGTGGCGCATTCCAGAAAGCGTGGGTCACTCTTTCTTTGTCCCTTCCAAGAATCGTCGGGTGCCCCATATCTCGCTCGTTTTTCGCGAGATGTGGGAGACCACAGCTCTCCACGTGCCTCTTTCGAAGTCCGAAAAAAGGTTAAGGTTCGTGGTCTCCCACATCTCGCGAAAAACGAGCGAGATATGGGGCACCTCCACGATTCTTGGAAGGGACAAGAAGGATACCTACGGAATTCCCTTTCCCTTCGAGCCCCATGGCTACACAGAGTGCGGAGACATCGCCGATCTTCTCTCCCAGGGCGGCGGGAACAATTTCACATGCGCGCAAGGTTTGCGGCAGAGCTTCGCGTTCCATCACGCGGCGCATGGGCACAAGCAAATGGTCACCCATACGCCAGGCCAAACCACCAAGCACAATGCGCTGCGGGTTCAATACGTCGATCAGCATGGCGAGCGCCTGGCCCAGCCGCTCGCCGGAGCGCCGCAAAATACTGTGCGCCACCGCGTCGCCTGCCTGCGCCGCCAGACCCACATCCCGCGCGGTCAACTCTCCCCCACCGCGCAAACTACTCGGCCGCTTACTCCGCGCCACCACCCTCTGCGCGAGCTGCGCGATGCCCCCGCCGCTCGACCAGCCTTCGATCGATCCCGCCTTGTGGTAACCAACCGGACCCGTCGGGCTCAGCCGCACGTGACCAATCTCGCCCGCGTCCCCATTGGCTCCCAGATAGAGACTGCCGGCGGCAATGATACCCGCGCCCAACCCCGTGCCCAGGGTAAGAAAAATCATGTGGTCCGTGCCCACACCCGCGCCAAATCGATGTTCCGCGACTGCCCCCGCGTTGGCATCGTTCTCCACCCGGCAGACGGTGTGAAACGTCTCTTCGAACCGCCGTCGTATCGGCACGTCGACCCAGGTGGAAAGATTAGGCGGCGCCTGGATAATCCCCTGCACCCGATCGAGCGGGCTGCCGCAGCTTACCCCGATGGCAGCGATCGCTTCCTCAGCAAAACCATGCTCAGCCAGCAAGCTGCGCACCGATTCGACAATGAGCCGCAGAGCCCGCTCCGGGCCCTGCTCCGGCAGGGTGGGAAACTCAATGCGCCCCAGGCACTCAGGCGGATGGGAAGACAGCACCACCGCGGTCTTGGTCCCGCCAATGTCCACGCCAATGTAGATCTTCTTCACGCCTGAATCACGGCTTCGTCGTGAATCACATGCGCCCGCACCAGCGCGGCGGTCACGTGGGGACAAATATTCTCCTCGCCGACATGCCGGGCGAAGGAAGCCTGCGCCATCCGCCGCGCCGGCTGCTCCCGCGCACCACACAGCACCAGCGTCCTTCCCGACGCACGCACCTCGAGCGCCAGGCGCTCCAACGCCTGCAGCCCGGTCGAGTCAATGGCCGTCATGTTGCGCAAGCGCAGAATAACGATCGGCGGCAGCGAAGGCAGCTGGCGGCGAACCTCGTCAATCTTTTCCGTAGCTCCGAACAGGAACGGGCCATGGATGCGAAAAATAGCAACGTACGACGGGAGATCCTTGCCCTGCAGCACATGCATTCGTCCTTCTTCGACATCATCTTCGGTCACCCGGGTCACGGTGGTGGTCAGCGTCACCTTGCGGATGAACACCAGCGCTGCCAGGATCATGCCCACCTCGACCGCGACCGTCAGATCGGCAAACACGGTGAGCAGCAGGGTGGTCAGCCACACCCCGATCTCCAGCCTCGACAGCCGCAGAATCTGCGGTATCTCGTGCCACTCCCCCATCTTGTAGCAAACCACCGCGAGGATCGCGGCCAGTGCTGCCAGCGGAATGAATCGGGCCAACGGCGCCGCGAACAGCAGCACGGCAAGCACAGTGAGCGCATGCACGATGCCGGCCACCGGAGTCTGCGCTCCACAGCGAATGCTGGTTGCGGTGCGGGCAATGGCCCCGGTCGCAGGCAGGCCGCCGCAAAGCGGTGACAGGATATTGGCCACACCCTGCGCCATCAGTTCCACATTGGGATTGTGCTGATCCCCGCTCATCCGATCGGCAACCACGGCAGACATCAATGACTCAATCGCTCCCAGCATGGCCACGGTGATCGCAGGGGAGATCAGCGTGCGTACCATCGCGTAGTCGAAAACCGGAACATGGAAGCGAGGGAAGCCGGAAGGAATGCCGCCGAAGCGCGAACCGATGGTCTCGACCGGCAGATGCAGCAGGTAGACCACAAGCGTCGCGGTGAACAGGGCGACAATGTACCCGGGAACGCGGGGCAAAAAGCGAATCGTCAGCACGATGAGCAAGCAGCGAGGCGCAGGAAAGCAGGGTGGTGGTGAGCGAGATGGTTCCCGCATGACCCAGCACCACGCGCATCCGCCCGAGAAAGTCACCGGGCACCGCGCCGGTGCGTATGCCGAAGAAGTCTTTGATTTGCGTGCTGGCGATGAGCAGCGCGATGCCGTTGGTAAAGCCTACGATCACCGGACGAGGAATGAATTTGACCGCCGCCCCCAGGCCGGTGGCTCCCAGCAGGATGAGCAGGCAGCCGGCCATGATGGTGCATAGCAGCAAGCCGTTGAAGCCATAGCGCGCGAGGATGCCGGCGATGATCACCACAAACGCGCCAGTCGGGCCGCCTATCTGGGTACGCGAGCCGCCCAGGGCGGAGATGGCAAATCCGGCGACAACCGCGGTGTAGAGGCCTGCCTCCGGCGGTGCTCCGGAGGCAATGGCAAAGGCCATCGACAGCGGCAACGCCACCAGCCCCACAGTGATGCCCGCCGCCAGATCCGCGGCGAATTTCTTCCCGCTGTAGTCCCGCAACGCGAGGACCGACTTAGGTGTCCAGTTAGGGGTCAAGGCGGTAGGGTGAGAAACCTTTCTTTACTGGGTCTTGATTCTCTCGCTGACTCGCTTGGCCAGCTTGCCGATCTCATCCACATCTTTGAGAACGTCCGGGGTCGGCTTATTTCCCTTATCGACCTGAGCTTTGAGCTCAGTTGCCAACTGCAGCAGCCGGTTGGTGTCGCTGAATACTTCCTTCTGGTGCTCTTCGCGGAGCCGCTTCAGCTGGCGTGCCTGCATTTCATGAGCTACGTAAGGTTCCTGCTCGTCCCCCATCCGTGGCCGATCCAGCGGCTCAATCTGATTCCCGACCGGGTTGTTTTGACTGAACTGGGCCACTGCCAGGCCCAGGCCGGCCGCCAATGCCAACCCTCCTATCAGGCCCACCCGCAACGCCCGCGATCCCCTACGCGATAAGTCCCTCACATCGCCCTCACATCGCCCATGAAAAACACTACCGCTTCATGGTTTATTTACAAGCGCTTGCCCGTCCTCTTTCATTTTTTCCTTGAGGTTTTTGACCAGCCTCTGAATTTCGTCGGCCTTGCGCAGCGCAGCCAGAGACAAGGTGTTGCTTCCGGCCTTTTCTACCTCTGCCTTCAGGTCCTGCACCAGTTGCAGGAGCTGGGCGGTATCTTTATCGAATTTTTGTTGTTGTTTGATTTGCTCCGGGGATAAGGGGGGCGAAGCGACGGCAGGCACGGCAGCAATGGCCGGCTGTGGAGTTGGAATTGGATTTGTCGCCGCCGGCTGAGCCGGGGGCGGCTGTGCGGCAACTGTTGCCGGTTGGACACTCTGATCCTGCGCCGCCTCGGCCGGTTGAACATTCTGATCCTCTGCCGCTTTGACCGGCTGAGCATTCTGATCATCTGCGGTCTTAGTGGCAGTCTTAGCCGCTGGATCACTCGGATCATCGGCAGCCTTCGCCGGTGGATTGTCCTGGCTCTCTCCTGTCTTTGGCGACTGCGCGTCCTGTTCTTCTGCGGCCTTGATATACGGCGCATCCTGCTCGTCGATCGTCTTCGACGGCAGTGCATCCTGACTCGGTTGTTGATCGTCCGGATCCTGGTTTCGTATGGGGTGTGCGGTCTTGGTATGCCGTGTCTGCGGGGGATCAAAAACACCGCTCGCGGTGGAGACGAGGGGGACGGTCAACGCCAAAATTGTCCCAACCGCCCATCGCTCAAGTAGCATCATAGGGTGCCAGTGTACGCCACCATTTTCTCCCTTGTGTCGCTTCTTCGCCAGTACGATCCCACGTCTTCTTTTCTTCGTGGCCTCAATCAGGAATGGCTTTCCGACGTGCAGGAGTTTCTCCACACCGGCCTGCCCAAATTACTGATCATTGGGCTCTACACCTGGGTGCTCATCCTGTTGGTCAACTTCGTGACCGGGCGGGTGATCAAGATCGCCGAGCACCGCGATTCCCTGGGACCGGCCCGCGGCGCCCAGATCCGTACCCTGGCCACGGTGATCCGCGCCACCGGCATCGTCATCGTGGCCTTCCTGGCTTTCCTGCAGATCATGGAAACCGTGCTCAAGGTCAACCTGGCGCCTTTGCTGGCCAGCGCCGGGGTGGCGGGCGTAGCGGTCGGTCTGGCCGCGCAGACCATCGTCAAAGACGTGCTCAACGGCATCCTGATCCTGATTGAGGATCAGTACAACGTAGGCGACGTGGTTACCCTGGCGGGGATGACCGGCACGGTAGAATCCATGACCCTGCGCAAGACCCAGGTGCGCGGTTTTGATGGCACGTTATACATCATCCCCAACAGCCAGATCACGAACGTTGCCAACCAGAGCCGTGATTACTCCGTCTCCACGTTGAATGTTTCGGTCGACTTCTCCGCCAATCCCGACCAGGTGATCCCGCTGTTGAAGAAGATCGCCCTCGAGGTGCGCAACGAGCCGGCGTTCAAGGATGTGTTCGTCGCCGATCCGGTGGTGTTTGGAGTGGACTCGATCAAGGGGACCGAGGTGATCTACCCCATCCAGGTCAGGACCTTGCCGCGTAAGCAATTCGAGGCCATGCGCGAGATGCAGCGGCGGATTCGCCTGGCGCTGGAGGAGCATAACCTGTTGCCGGGCAGTCCGTACCGGGTATTCAGCGGCTCCCCGCAAGCGGCCACCGCCTCGCGCGAAACCGAGGCAGCCAAGGCCCCCGACCCCACCACTGCCAAGCCGAACGAGATCAATCCCTTTACCGCAGAGTAAAAACATTTCCTAACTCTGCAGTAACTCCAACAGCTTCTCCGGATCGCTCACCGGCGGCAGGCAGGAGGTTCCTTTGCACACCACGGCAACACTGTGCCCCGCATGCAAATCAGGCAGCAGAGGCAGCGTCTCAGCCAACACCGGAGGCAGCGGCCCGGCAACCTGCGACCGGGTCAAACGGATCACGCTCTTGTTCACGGCGTAGCCGACGGTCGCCGCCGCTTCCAACTCATCCGCCGCGGCATCCTCGCCAATCACCACCACCTGCACCGGAGGCAGCAGCAGGCGCTCGAGGGCCAGCCCATAAGTCCCGGCGTAGAGCCCAAAGTGAGTCACCACCCCGGCAAACGCCTCCAGCGTGTCCTCTGCCTTCTCCCGCAGATCGGCGTTTCCATTCAGCGCATACAAACGCAGCAGCGCCGCAGCGGCTGCGGGATTTCCCGCAGGCGTGGGTGAATCCTGCAAAGGTTTACGGCGGGCCGACAGCACGCCCAGTAACTCCGCGCCCCTGGCCGCAGCGTCAAAAAAAGCGCCACCCGTGGTGTCATAGAAGTCCGCGATCATCCGCCGGGCTAACTCCAGCGCAGCCTGGTAATACTTCTCCTCGCCCGTGGCCAGCCAGCCATCCACGCAGGCATGGGTGAGAAAAGCATAGTCGTCCAGCATGCCGGCGACCCACTTAGCCTCCGCACCACCCGTATAGGAGATGACATGGGCCAACCCCCGATCGGCATGCAGACCCTCGCGCAGCAGCCGGTCCAGCGTCAGCAGCGCAAAGCGCTTTACTTCGGGCAGTCGCAGCACCTGGGCCGCTTCCAGATACGCGGAGACGGCCAGCGCATTCCAGTTGGTATAGACAGTGGTGTCGATAAAGGGCGTAGGCCGCTGTGCGCGCGCCGCCAGCAACTTGACGCGCGCTGAAGCGAGCAACGCCTCCGCCCCCCGCCGGGCCCAGGGGCCGTTTCACATGCAGCACATTCTTCGCAGGATTGTGGTGCATGTCTCCCAGGTCGCCGATGTCGTAGTAGGCAGCGGCAACCTCCATCTCTTCCGGCGTGAGCACCGCCGCGGCTTCCGCGCGCGTCCAGGTAAAGTAATCGCCGTCATCCTCGAGGTCGATGTCCGCATCCTGCGAGGCGTAGAAGCCGCCTCGTTCGCGGTCGGTCAGCGAGCTGTCCATCCAGCGAATGATGTCGCGGGCCGCCTGTGCCGACTCCGGATCGACAAAGCTCTGGAAGGCATGCACGTAATTCTTGAGTAGCTCGGCGTTGTCATACAGCATCTTCTCGAAATGCGGCACCACCCAGGCTTCATCGACGGAGTAGCGATGGAATCCCCCGCCTAACTGGTCGTAGACGCCGCCTCGCGCCATCTTTTCCAGCGTGACCGTGGCCGCCTCACGAGCGGATGCATTCTCTGTCCGCACCGCCACGTCGAGCAGCAAATCAATCGCTGAAGGATGAGCAAATTTAGGCTGCGCCCCAAAGCCCCCATGGTGGCGATCGAATTTCTCCAGCGCCGACGACACCATCTTTTCCACGATGTCCAGGCTCAGGCTGCCTCCCCGGCCGGCAAAGTTCTCGTTGTACTCGATCGCCTCCACCACGCTGCCCGCCGACTCCAGCACCTCGTCGCGGCGCGTCTTCCAGGCCTCCACCATGCTGCGCAGTACGCGCTCGAAACCCGGCCGGCCATAGCGATCGTCGCGGGGAAAATAGGTTCCCCCAAAGAACGGCTTGCCATCGGGAGTCAGTACCGCCGTGAGGGGCCATCCGTTCTGTCCGCTGATCGCGGCCACCGCGGCCTGGTAGCGCGTATCCACATCCGGGCGTTCGTCGCGATCCACCTTGACCGCGATGAAGTTCTGGTTGATCACCGCGGCCAGTTGGGGATCTTCATAACTCTCCCGATCCATCACATGGCACCAGTGGCACCACACAGCGCCGATGTCGAGCAGGATGGGCTTGTCTTCGCCGGCCGCGCGGGCAAAGGCGTTTGCACCCCATTCATGCCACTCGACCGGCTGGTGCATGGCGGATCGCAGGTAGGACGAGGAAGCCTGGGCGAGTGCGTTGGTAGGGGGTGTCATCTGCTTTCCAGTCTACCTAGCGATGCGGTTCCTGTATGACAATGTATACATTGCCTTAAAAATAATAAAGACTATATATAACTTGTAACCATTATCAAATTAGACTATCCTTAAATAGTCAACAGGTGTCCCATGCGCTCCGTCTTCCGCCCTGCCTTTCACGACCTTCGGCTGAACCAGCTGGATCGTATCCTCGAGCCGTTTCGCAGTGCGCAGAAGGTTCCCCGGCCCGCCGGGGGCTGGATCCGGGCGATCCGGGAAGCCACCGGCATTTCTGCGCGTGAACTCGCGCAGGCCACAGGCACCAGCCGCCAGCTTCCCTTGCAACTGGAAAAGGCAGAAGCCAACGACAGCATTACGCTCAAGAGTCTGCGCAAGCTGGCGGGCGCCCTGGACTGCGACCTGGTTTATGCGTTGGTGCCCCGGGAAGGCACGATGCAGGGCGCCCTGGAGCGGCGTGCCCGCGCGGAGGCCACCACGCGGGTGCTGGCGGTTGAGCACTCGATGGCGCTCGAAGATCAGGCATCGGGAAATATCGAAGCAGCGGTAGAAGCCGAGACCCAGCGCTTGCTCAAGCAGCGCGGCGGCCGTAACCGCAGCCATCGACCATGAGCGCGCTCGGCCTGTTCGATGCGGTGGACGGCAACACTCCATTGTCCGCCGACGAACGGGCCGGCCTGCTTCCCTGCCTGGCCACCCGGGAGGAGTTGAACCAGTGGGAGCGTACCAACATTCTCGAGGCTTATGCCTGGGCGTTCGCGCCGGGCAACCTTGCCCGGCAGGATCCGGTCACGGAAAATTACGTGCGCGGCCTGCATCGGCGCATGTTCGATCAGACCTGGAGCTGGGCCGGGCGCTATCGCAGCACGGAAAAAAACATCGGCATCGCGCATTATCAGATCCGCGACTCGTTAGCCGGGTTACTGGGCGATGTTCGTTACTGGCTGGAGCAGCGCACCTACCCGCCCGACGAGATCGCCATCCGGTTGCATCATCGCCTGGTGTCGATTCACCCGTTCGCGAATGGAAACGGCCGCCATGCGCGCTTGATGGCCGACGTGCTGGCGCAACGGCTGGGGCGGCCCGGATTCTCCTGGGGCTCCTCCGCCATTGCCCGGGCAGGCGACTACCGCCGCGCCTACATCGAAGCCCTGCGGGCAGCGGACCGCAATGACATTCAGTTACTGTTGCATTTCGCCCGCACCTGACTGCAGCCGTCTCCGGGCCAGCAGCACATAAACCCACACCACCGCCAGGGCGAAGGTGATCACGAAGATATTGGGCGCGGTGAAGAAGAAGGTCTCGAGTTCGTCCCGATGGTGGAGGTGATAGACGTGCAAAAAGCCCATCCGGTTGTAGATGGCGAACATGGCGCCCAGGGGAGCCGCGGAGATCAGGACCCAGCGCAAGCGCACCATCCAGCGCGGTGGTAGAAGCAGGAACACGGGCAGCACCAGGGGCACAAACCCGGCCATGGCCATGAACAGGCTGAACCCGCCCCACACCGCCAGTCCCTCGGCGAGTGAACCGTGCAGCAGGCGGGCGTCGCCGTCCGCATAACGCCGGGCAAGGGAAAGCTCAAAAGGCAGTGTGAGCAGCCAGCCGGCCAACCATGCTGCCCCGGCAGCCAGCCACGCGTATTTCAGCCGCGTCTTCCAGCCGAAAGTATTCATCTCAACCGGCCAGCCGCTGTGCCACCTCAAAGTACAAGTCCACCGCCTGCAGCAATTCGGCCTTGGCGATCTTTTCAAACGGCGTATGCGCCACATGGATAGAGCCCGGCCCCAGCAGCAACGGCTCCCCCCAGTTGGTCAACGCGGGAATATCGGTGGTGAAGGCCGCCACCATGGTTTCCAGGCCCTCGACCTGGCGCATGCGGATGAAGGGAATTTCCAGCGTGAACTCCACCTCGGCCAGGCCGGCGACCGCCTGCACGATGGCCTTACGGGTCTCGTCCGATGGTCCGACCAGCCGCACCATGACCTGGGCCACGGCGGAGTCAGCAATCACATTCGGCGCCCGGCCGCCCTCGATGAGCCCGATGTTCAGCGTGCTCGGCCCCACGCCTTCGACGGTGGGCAGCGTATCGCCAGGATCCGTTGCAATGCGGGAATGAGTTTGTGCACCGCGCTATCGCCCAGCTCGGGATAAGCGGAATGAGCCATGATGCCGTGGGCGCGGATTTCCGCCCGCAGCGTTCCCTTCGAGGCCAACGCCAGCCGGTTGTCTGTAGGCTCTCCATTGATCAGAAAGCGGCTTCCCTTGGGTTGCAGATTGGCCACCTTCGCGCCGCCGGAATCGCGTTCTTCGCCCACGACAAAGAGCAGCGCCGCGGCCACGCCGGCCTCGCGCAGCCGCTCGGCGGCCGCCAGTTGGGCGGCGATGATTCCCTTGGCGTCGCAGGTGCCCCGGCCGTAGAGGTAGAGATCATCCTCGCTGCTGGGGATAAAGGGCGGCACCGTATCCATGTGGGTGGAAAGCACCACATCGGGCCGTTTTCCGTCGCTGGCATAGAGGTTGAAGCGCGGACCGGTGTAGCGGCTTTGCGAAGGCTGCGGGACCGCCATGCGTTCCACCGTATATCCCCGCTCCTGCAGCAGGGTGTCGAGGTACTCCCCGACCGCGCCCTCGTTGTAGGTGAGCGATTCAATATCTACCAGGCGGCGCGTGAGGTCCAGAGGATCGAGGGGCTTCATCGTTGTTCAGGATAAATGAGCCGCAGGCCGGAATACTTTACGATACGGCTGCAGGTGTCCTACTTCTCGATTTTGCTTTGTATCAGGGCACGACTTTAGTCGTGCCGTAAAGGCGCAAAAAGAGAGGGCCTTCGAGCCCTGGGCTTAGTCCCTGGGCTTAGTCCCGTAGGGACGCTGAAAGTAGCCCAGGACGTAGTCCTGGGTTTGGAATGCGACCATCGAGTAGTCCCGTAGGGACGGCTGAAAACTCGGCTCCTGTGTTCAGCCGTCCCTCGCGGGACTATCCAGCTTGACTATCATTACCCAGGACTATCGTCCTGGGCTACTTGTCAGACGTCCCTATCGGGACTAAGTTAGATAGCATACTCACGCAGACACGAAAGCCCGGATCATTTTGGCCGTAGAGTGGCACGACTAAAGTTGGTTGCAGAGGTTAATTTTGGACAAATCTGGTTCTTCCCTGCTGCGCAGCGTGGATGATCTGCGCGGGCCGGCAGGCCGGCTCGAAGCCCTGCTCAACGAAGGGCCGCGACGATGCCCCCTACGCTGCCGTGGTGTGCCATCCTCACCCGCTCTTCGGCGGGACGATGCACAATAAAGTGGTCTATCACGCCATGAAAACGTTCTCCGGCCATGGATTTCCGGTGCTGCGCTTCAACTTTCGCGGCGCCGGTTTAAGCGAGGGCACGCACGACCACGGTCGTGGCGAAGTGGAGGATCTGCGCGCCGCACTCGACTGGATCGAGCGGGAGTATCAACGGCCCATTCTCTTCGCCGGCTTCTCCTTTGGTTCGAGCGTGGGCTTCCGCGCCTGCTGTGGCGATAAGCGCGTACGCGGCATAGCAGCCCTGGGGCTTCCCGTGAGCGCCGGGGGACGCGAGTATCACTACCACTATCTCGCCCGCTGCAGCCAGCCCAAGCTCTTCATCAGCGGCACCGCGGATCAATATGGACCCCAGGCAGCGGTCGAAGCCGTGGCCGCCGGCGCGGCTCCGCCGGCCAAGCTGGTGTGGGTCGAAGGCGCCGATCATTTCTTTGCCGGTAAGCTGGACCAGATGCAACTGGCGTTGGACGCCTGGATCGAAACCAACTTTCTCTAAGGAGTGACGCCCCAATGACCGCTGCCGAGAACGCGCGAGATATCTTTCATCACGCGGTCGCCTCCTGCAGCATCCCCGCCGCCTTCGATCGCCGGGTGCGCTTCGCCGACATGTCACTGGACCGCTACCAGCGGATCTACGCCGTGGCCGTGGGCAAGGCGGCCCTGCCCATGCTGGATAGCCTGATCGCGCGCCTGCCTCGCCCATTAACCGGGGGCATATGCTGCGCCCCGGTGCTGCCCGCGGAGCGGAGACCCGAGGTCGATTACTACACCGGCGGCCATCCTTTGCCCAACCTGGATTCGTTCGCCTCCGCGCATGCCGCGCTGGAGTTGCTGCGCGCCACAGGTCCCGAGGATTTCGTATTTTTTCTCATCAGCGGCGGCGGCTCCGCCATGTTCGAACTGCCCTATGATTCCAAAATTTCCTTCGCCGACACGCAGGTCCTCTACCAGGCACTGGTGGGTTCGGGCGCGACCATCGCGGAGATCAACGTGGTGCGCAAACATTTCTCCGCAGTGAAGGGTGGACGCCTGGCAGCCGCCGCTCCCCAGGCGGGGAGATTTACCTTGCTGGTCTCGGACGTGGCCCCGCGCTTCCTCGACGCATTGGCATCCGGTCCCACATTGCGAGACTCGTCGACGGTCGCGGACTGCCGCGAGATTCTCCACCGCTACCATCTTGCCGAACGGTTGACCCCGGCGTTGAGCGCGTTCTTTGCAGATCCCAATCTGCCGGAGACGCCCAAGCTGGCGGAGCCACCGGTCGAAATCCTGCTCTCGAGCGAGGACCTGATCGATGCCGCGCGGGGCCGTGCCGAGACTCTGGGATATGAAGTGGTGGTCGACAACAGTTGTGACGATTGGGACTACGCCGAGGCCGCCCGTTATCTGCTCCGCCGCTTTGCTGAGCTGCGCGGCCGGCATCGCAAGCTATGCCTGCTCTCGTGCGGAGAAGTCACCGTGCGTTTGGAACGGGAGCACGGCGCGGGCGGGCGCAACCAGCAATTCGCCCTGGCCTGTGCGCTCGATCTCGCGCACCAGGAACCGATGGTGGTGGTGAGCGCGGGAAGCGATGGGATTGACGGGAACAGCGTGGCTGCGGGTGCGATTGCCGATGCAACCACGGTGGAGCGGGCAAAGAGTCTGGGAATGGATGCGGCCGCGGCGCTCGCCCGGTTCGATGCGTATCCGCTCTTTACCGCACTGGGCGACACTTTGGTCACCGGGCCCACGCACAACAACCTGCGCGATCTTCGTATCCTGTTGAGTGAATAAGCAAAAAAGAAAAGGGCGCCCAGATCATGTCACAAAGTGCGTGTCAGATAAGGGCGCCGGGGAGACCGTTTAGTACGTCAGAACCCATCCGTCATGCGTGAGCACCAGGGTCGCGTCATCGACCGGCTGCTCCGAGGTGGCCTTGGCTACGCTAGGAAAGGCGTTACGCACCTCATCCTGTTTGGCCCAGCTCGGCGGGTTCTTGAGTACAAAGTGGTATTCGACCTTGGTCAGGGGCATGCCTTGATAGTCGACCGGCGCGCTGAACTTCTCGACGCTGGTCACCTGGCGGCGCCCATAGCAGAAGCGGCCCTTACCAGCGGTGCTGCTGCCCGCTGCTGTCAGTACGTAGCGATTGACGGTTACACCGCTTTGAACGTTCTGTTCTTTTTCGAGCAAGCCTGCTTCGGCCAGTGCATCCAACCGCCGACGCGTTTCCGCCAGCAGCTTGTCGTTCATCGCTACTTCATAAGGAAAAGGCATCGGCTTGGCGAACAGGCAATCCTGATTCACCGAGTAATCATGGTTGAGCGCGTAGGCAAGATTTTCTTTGTTCGCTACCCGCGTATCTCCACAACCAGCTGCCAGCACAGCCCCCGCCGCTGCCAGCATCATCACTTGAATTGACTTGGTATACCGCTTCATCGTTCCCCCTGTTGAACCACGACTTCCTGCAAGAGTGAGACTAACGGAGATTCGCTAAAACGCCAGCTTACGAAACGGGTAGCGGGGCGAACGAGTGGTGTCACTTAGGCGCTATTACCGCGGCGCTCAAGGGTAATCACCCGACTGGTGACCAGCGAAACATAACAGTTGTAGTGCCATATTGAATCGGCGTCGTTTCTCTCTTGTCCCTTCCGAGAATCGTGGGGTGGGCCATTTCCCCGATTTCCTGTGAAGTTTAGTGGGTTCCGCGAACTCTATGCGCCTTCCTTAAAGAAAGGCGCACACGCTGTCTTGTGCAGTGCAGCGTGCAGGAAATTCGGGGTATCTCGCTCGTTTTTCGCGAGATGTGGGAGACCACTGCACTCCACGTGCGTCTGTCAAAGGTCGGAACAAAGGTTAAGGTTCGTGGTATCCCACATCTCGCAAAAAACGAGCGAGATATGGGGCACCCCACGATTCTTGGAAGGGAGAAGAGAAACCTGGGTAAGAACCCACGATTCCTGGAAGGGAGAAGAGAAAGGCTCGGTTTGTGCTGTCCCGGTGTGCGTCGAGTTCCTATGGGAAAGTGGCGGTTAGCGCCATAACCTTACCGGGTAGTCAACCTGTTATCCTTTTGGGGGAGCGCTTAACCGTTGTGGCCCTCCTCCCCCGACCCCGAAAGGAACGCTCTTGAACGACCAAATATTGAACGCTATCGATGAAGAGATCGCGAGGTTGCGCCAGGCGCGCGCCCTCCTCGCGGACAGCGAGACCTCGGCCGGCAGAAAGACAGCGACCAAAGCAGTGGGTCCCAAAACCGGATCCCGGCGCAAGCTAAGCGCTAAGGCACGCCGCGCCATCGCAGACGCGCAACGCCGTCGTTGGGCCAAAGTGAAAAGCCAGAAGAAGGCCACGGCCGCCGCGGCCACCAGCTAAATCGACAAACGTAACCATCGACATTCATGGAGCTGGCAACGATGAGATGCATTAGCCCCCCAGAGCACGCGGAAACCGCGCCCGCAGACCGCGTGCGTCTCCAGACGCCGATGCATCGTCTATGGTTTACAGTGTCAGACAGTTTTTACAAGCTTAGGACTTGCCCCCCACGCTCGACCAGTGATCGCGGGGGCACGGTCCGTCTTTTTGGTAGTGATCAGCTCCCTTGGGTGGTTAAGCAATACCTTCTGACAACATCCGCCGTTGCATGCTGTCGTCCCACCTGCGAATCGCTTTCCCTGGCTTGAAATAGGCGGGAAACAGGCTGGGCCGAGGCCAATCCTCCCGCTAGGGCATTTCGGTAACAGCAACAAAGAGGACACCAGGTTTACTGATGCAAGACGATATTCGCGACACCCGAGACAGGCAAATCAAAACGGAGCCACGAGCTACCGAAACCCATATCGGGCCGGACCACCAACTACCTCCTCCCAAGCGTTCGGGGTTCGTTCGCCTGCTTGTTTGGGTGGTCATTCTGCTGCTGTTTGCTCTGCTGTTCTGGTGGGTCATCCACCACCGCCAGGCCCCAGCGGCGACAGGAGGCGGCAGACGGGCCGCTGCCGGGGGCACCGTAACCCTGAGCACGGAAACCGCGAAAAAAGGCAACATTGGGGTTTACCTCGACGCAATCGGTACCGTAACGCCGGTCTATACGGCCACACTGGTTAGCCAGGTCACCGGTGTGATCACCCAGGTGCGTTACCGAGAAGGTCAGTTGGTACACCGCGGCCAGCCCCTGATTCAGATCGACCCGCGACCCTTTGCTGCGAACGTGCTGACCGCCCAGGGGCAACTGGAGCGGGATACCAACCTGCTCGGCCAGGCGGAAATGGACTTAAAACGCTACCAGGACGCCTGGGCGCGGAACGCCATCCCCAAACAGACGCTGGATGATCAGGAGAAGATCGTCCTCCAGGACCGGGGAACGGTCAAAGCCGACCAGGGCACGCTGCAGGCCGACCAGGTGCAGCTGGGATTTACCAATATCACGTCGCCCATCACCGGCCGGGTCGGGCTGCGCCTGGTCGATCCCGGTAACCTGGCGACGGCGTCCAGCTCCACCGCGCTGGCCGTCGTCACTCAATTGCAACCCATCACCGTGGTCTTCACCATTCCGGAAGATGACGTGAGCCGGCTGCAGCAGCAGATGCGGCCACGGCAAGGCGCTGGTGGTGGATGCCATGGACCGCGCCGGGGAGAACAAGCTGGGCTCGGGAACACTCGAAGCCACCGACAACCAAATCGACACCACCACGGGAACGTTGAAACTGCGCGCCATTTTTCAGAACAAAGACAACGCGCTGTTCCCCAATCAGTTCGTCAACACCCGCCTGCTGCTGACCACGCTGGAAAATGTGGTCCTGATTCCCTCTTCGGCCATCCAGCACAACGGGGACGTGTCTTATGTTTTTCTCATCCAAAACGGGGTCGCGCATATTCATAACATCAAACCGGGAGTCACTGAGTCCAACGAGACAGAAGTAGCAGGGACTCAACCCCGGAGATGTGGTCGCCGACAGCAGCTTCGAGAAACTGCAGGACGGCTCTAAGATCATCATTTCCAAAGCGCGCATCCTGCCCTCGAACAATGAGAGCGATGCCCCGTGAGCCCGTCCCGCCCATTTATTTTGCGGCCGGTGGCGACCTCGTTGCTGATGGCCGCAATCATGCTCGTAGGCATCGTCGCCTATACGCAGTTGCCGGTCTCCGCGCTGCCTGAGGTCGACTACCCGACCATCCAGGTGCTCACGTTCTACCCCGGAGCCAGCCCTGACGTGGTGGCGACCACGGTCACCGCTCCGCTGGAACGGCAATTTGGCGAAATGCAGGGCCTGAGCCAAATGACCTCCACCAGCTCCGGCGCCACCTCGGTGGTCGTGCTGCAGTTCAACCTCTCGCTGAACATCGACATCGCGGAAGAAGAAGTGCAATCGGCCATCAACGCCGCGCAAAGCTTCCTGCCCGCAAACTTGCCTGCCCCTCCGATCTACAGCAAGACCAACCCGGCCGACGCGCCCGTGCTCACCCTGGGCATCACCTCGAAAACCCTGCCCCTCTCCCAGGTAGAGAATTATGTCGACACCCGCCTGGCGCCCAAAATCTCTCAGCTCAATGGAGTAGGGCTGGTCAGCATCAGCGGCGGCCAGAAGCCGGCAGTGCGGATCCAGGTGAATCCGGCGCAGCTGCAGACCTACGGCATCGACCTCGAAGCGGTACGAACCGCCCTGGTTTCCGCCAGCGTGAATCAGGCCAAGGGCAACTTCGACGGTCCGCGGCAGAATTACCAGCTCGACGCCAACGACCAGCTCATCACCAGCGCCGACTACAAGAATGTGGTGGTCGCTTACCGCAACAATGCGCCGGTCTTTCTGCACGACGTAGCCAACGTTATCGATGGGGTGGAGAACACCAAGCAGGCCGCCTGGATGAACTCAACCCCGGCGGTGATTCTCAACGTGCAGCGGCAGCCCGGCGCCAACACAATCAGCGTGGTCAAAAGCATCCAGTTGCTGCTGCCGCAGCTGCAGGCCAATCTGCCTTCGGGCATCGACATCACCACCCTCACCGATCTCACCACCGACATCAAAGCCTCGGTCGCGGACGTCGAATTTGAGTTGATGTTGACCATCGCCCTGGTGGTGATGGTGATCTTTGTTTTCCTGCGCAATCTCTACGCCACCATCATTCCCAGCGTCGCCGTGCCGCTATCCATCGTCGGCACCTTTGCCGCCATGTATGCGCTGGGCTATAGCGCTCGACAACCTATCCCTGATGGCGTTGACCATCTCCACCGGCTTCGTGGTGGACGATGCCATCGTCATGATCGAGAACATCTCCCGCTATCTGGAAGAGGGCTACACGCCCGATGCAGGCGGCGCTGGTGGGCGCGGAGCAGATCGGCTTCACCATTGTTTCGTTGACCGTCTCGCTGATCGCCGTGCTCATCCCGTTGCTGTTCATGGGAGACGTGGTCGGCCGCCTGTTCCGCGAGTTCGCCGTGACCCTGGCGGTCACCATCATCATCTCCGCCGTGGTCTCGCTGACTCTGACGCCGATGATGTGCTCGCGCATTCTGCGCCACAATCCGGAAGAGAAGCAGGGACGGTTCTACCGGGCATCGGAGCGCGTTTTTGAGAACATGATCGCGTTCTACGGCCGCACCCTCAAGGTGGTCCTGCGCTACCAGACCCTCACCCTGCTGGTGGCCCTGGGCACCCTGGTCCTGACCATTTTTCTCTACATCGTCATTCCCAAGGGATTTTTCCCGGTGCAGGATACGGGCGTGATCCAGGGCATCTCGCAGGCGCCCGCGTCCATCTCCTTCGACGCCATGACCAAGGCGCAGCAGGAGCTGGCAAAAGTCATTCTCCAGGATCCGGCGGTCGAGAGTCTCTCGTCGTTCATCGGGGCGGACGGCACCAACACCACGCTGAACAGCGGACGCATGTCGATCAACCTCAAGCCACTGGACCAGCGCGATCTCAGCGCCTCGGACGTGATTCGCCGTCTGAACAACAGCCTGGCCCAGGTGAACGGCATCAAGCTGTACATGCAGCCGGTGCAGAACATCACCGTCGATGACCGCGTGAGCCGCACGCAATATCAGTACACCCTGGAAGATCCGGACGTGAACCGAGCTGGATTCCTGGGCCGACCGGTTCGTGGACAAGCTGCAGAAGTTGCCGTCGCTCGAAGACGTAGCCACCGATCAGCAGACGGGCGGTCTGACGGTATCGTTGGCCATCGACCGGGTGTCTGCGTCGCGGCTGGGCATCGCCCCCTCGACCGTCGACCAAACCCTCTACGATGCCTTCGGCCAGCGCCAGATCAACACCATGTACACGCAGCTGAACCAGTACCACGTGATCATGGAGGCGCAGCCTAACTTCGCCATCGATCCGAACAAGCTGAACAAGATTTACATCCAGGGCAATGCATCCTCGGGAGCCTCCGGCGCGGCGGCCAGCACTTCCTTCTCCGCCTCTGCTTCGGCGACCGCCGGATCGAATGCGACCACCACGGGCGCCCTCTTAACACCATCCTCGGGGGTGCTCACCCCGCCGCAGAATGCCATCGCCCTGGGCGCCAGCGCAGCCGGCAGTTCAAGTTCCGCCAACACCACGACCAGCTCCACTTTCAGCAACGCCGTGCCTTTGACCGCATTTGCCCACATTGAGCCCGGCACGGAATCGCTGTCGATCAACCACCAGGGCCAATTCCCCTCGGTGACGGTTTCCTTCAACCTGGCGCCCAATGCCTCGCTGGGCGAGGCCATCGAAGACATCAACAAAACCGCCAAGGACATGAACTTTCCCGGCCAGCGTGCAGACCGGCTTCCAGGGAACCGCCGCCGCTTTCGAGAACTCGCTGGCCAACGAAGCGCTGCTGATTCTGGCCGCCCTGGTCACGGTGTACATCGTTCTCGGCGTGCTGTACGAGAGCTTCATCCACCCCATCACCATCCTTTCCACCCTGCCTTCGGCCGGCGTGGGCGCGCTGCTGTCGCTCATCCTTTTCAACCAGAATCTGAGCGTGGTGGCGATCATCGGCATCATCCTGCTGATCGGCATCGTGAAGAAGAACGGCATCATGATGGTCGACTTCGCCCTGGAAGGAGAACGGCAGCGGGGCATGAACTCGACCGACGCCATTTACGAGGCCAGCCTGCTGCGCTTTCGCCCCATCATGATGACCACCATGGCCGCGCTGCTGGGCGGAATCCCTCTGGCCTTCGGAACGGGCATCGGCTCGGAGCTGCGCCGGCCGCTGGGCATTGCGATGGTGGGCGGTTTGTTATTGAGCCAGGTGCTCACCCTCTACACCACGCCGGTTATTTACATCTTCTTCGATAACCTGTCGCAGCGATTCTCCCGCTCGCGCGGGACATCGGGCGCAGGCGGCCCGCACCCGCAGCCGGCAGGTGAAGCGTGAACATTTCCGCTCCCTTCATTCGCCGGCCGGTGGCCACAACCCTGCTGACGGCGGCCATTGCCATTGCCGGGGGAATCGCTTTCAACGTGCTGCCGGTTTCTCCGCTGCCGCAGGTCGACTTTCCCACCATTTCGGTTTCCGCCAGCCTGCCCGGAGCCAGCGCGCAGATCATGGCTTCCTCGGTGGCCACTCCGCTGGAGCGGCAGTTCGGCCACATTGCCGGGGTTACCGAGATGACTTCGTCGAGTTCGCTGGGAAGCACCAACGTGACCCTGCAATTCGACCTGAGCCGCAATATCGACGCCGCGGCGCGCGATGTGGAGGCGGGCATCAATGCGGCCAGAACCTATCTGCCCGCCAACCTGCCGTCGAATCCCAGCTATCGCAAGGTGAATCCGGCCGACTCGCCGATCATGATCATCGGCCTCACCTCCGACAAGTACGACAAAGAGGCGATGTATGACTCCGCCTCGACCATCATGGAGCAGAAGCTCTCGCAGATCCAGGGCGTGGGGCAGGTGGCTGTCGGCGGCGCGTCTTATCCCGCGGTGCGGGTGGATGTCAATCCTCCGCAGTTGAACCATTACGGAATCACCCTGGCCACCATCCAGAGGCTGCTGAGCCTGCAAAATTCCGACATCGCTCGCGGGCAAATCTCCAACGGCCTGGTTACCGCGGACATCATCACCAACGATCAGATTTCCAAAGCCGCTGAATACAGGCCCTTGATCGTCGGCTATCACAATGGACTCGCCGTCCACCTCTCCGACGTCGCCAACGTGCAGGATTCGGCGCAGAGCATTCGCACCGCCGGGTACCTCAATGGAATTCCCTCGGTCACGGTGATCATCTTCCGCCAGCCGGGCGCCAACATCATCCAGACCAACAACCGCATCCGCGCCCAGCTTCCGTTTCTGCAGGCGGTGATGCCCCAGGGGATCAAGACCACGGTGGTTCTGGACCGCACCACCACCATCAAGGCCTCGCTGCATGACGTGGAGTCGTCGCTGATCATCTCCGTCGTGCTGGTGATCCTGGTGGTCTTTCTCTTCCTGCGCAACGGCCGCGCCACCCTCATCCCCAGCGTCGCCGTGCCCGTCTCCCTGATCGGCACCTTCGCCGTGATGTATCTGCTGGATTACAGCCTGGACAATCTCTCCCTGATGGCGCTGACCATCTCCACCGGCTTCGTGGTGGATGACGCCATCGTGGTCATGGAGAATATCTCCCGCTACCTGGAAATGGGGATGCCTCCGACTGAGGCTGCGCTCAAGGGCGCCAAGGAGATCGGCTTCACCGTTCTTACCATGAGCACGTCGCTGATTGCCGTGTTCATCCCGCTGCTGATGATGGGCGGCATCGTCGGCCGGCTGTTCCGTGAGTTCGCCGTGACGCTGTCCACGGCCATCCTCGTTTCCATGTTGATTTCGCTTAACCACCACTCCGATGATGTGCGCCCACTTGCTCAAGCCGCACGACGGCGAGAAGCATGGACGCTGTTTATCGCGCCAGCGAGCGGTTTTTTGACGGGATGCTGAACGTCTACCGGCACTCCTTATTGTGGGTGCTGGACAATTCGGGCTTGATGCTGGTGGTGCTGTTGCTGACCATCGCGCTGAACGTGGTGCTGATCGTCAAGATCCCCAAGGGCTTCTTTCCCCAGCAGGATACGGGGGCGATGGTGGGCGGGGTGCAAGGACCGCAGGATGCATCTTTCCCGGTGATGAATGCTTCCATCAAAGCGCTGGTGGATGTCATCAAGGCCGACCCGGCGGTGGCCAATGTAAATGCCTACAGCGGCGCGCGGCGGCGGCGGCAGCAACGGCGGATTTATCTACGCCGCGCTCAAGCCGCTGGACGAGCGCAAAGTAAGCGTCGATGGAAATCATCAACCGTTTGCGGCCCAAGATGAACCGGCTGCCCGGTAGCCACGGCCTTTCTGCAGGCCGCGCAGGATCTGCGCATCGGCGGCCGAGGAAGCAATGCGCTCTACCAGTACACCCTGCAGGCGGACAACGTGCCCGATCTGGCCCATTGGGGACCCATCCTGCTGGCGCAAATGAGGAGACTTCCCGGTTTCCAGGATGTGAATAGCGACCAGCAGAACGGCGGATTGGAAGAGTATGTGACCTACGACCGGACTACGGCCGCCCGCCTGGGCCTGACCCCCAGCTCCCTGGACGGCTCTCTACAACGCCTTTGGCCAGGCGGAAGTGTCGGTGATCTACACCCAGTTGAACCAGTACTACGTGGTGCTCGAGGTAGCGCCGCAGTACTGGCAATCTCCCGCAGGACTCAACTTCATCTATCCGGCCGCATCCTCCACCAATGGCGTCACTCCGATCAGGCGGTCATCACGGCCGCGGCCAACACCACGCCCTTGCAGGTCAACCATACCGGCGTGTTTCCGTCGGTGACGGTATCGTTCAATCTTGCTCCCGGTCTCTCTCTCAGCGATGCGACGCTCGAGATCAGCCAGTTGCAGACCAGGCTGGGCATGCCGTCCACCATCCGCGGCTTTTTTGCCGGCACCCTGCAGGCCTATCAGCAGTCTCTGAGCACGGAGCCGATCCTGGTCACCACGGCCCTGCTGGCGGTGTACATCGTGCTGGGCATCCTGTACGAGAGCCTGGTGCATCCGCTGACCATCATCTCCACCCTGCCTCCGGCCAGCGTCGGGGCCATGCTGGCTCTGCTGGTCTTCAAGAATGACCTCAACGTCATTTCCATCATCGGCATCGTGCTTCTGATCGGGCTGGTGAAGAAGAATGCCATCATGATGATCGACTTTGCGCTGGTGGCCGAGCGGGAGCACGGCAAGAGCACCACCGACGCGATTTTTGAGGCCTGTATGCTGCGCTTCCGGCCTATCATGATGACCACCATGGCCGCGCTGTTTGGGCCGTTCCCCTGGCTTTCGGAACCGGCACCGGCTCGGAGCTGAGGCGGCCGCTGGGCATCACCATCGTCGGCGGCTTGATCGTAAGCCAGATGCTACGCTCTACACCACGCCGGTCATTTATCTGTACATGGATCGCTTGCGGCTGCGCGCGATGGGGAAACATCACGACACCTTCCAGGCCAACCCGGAAGGAGCCGTTTAGGAAGAGTTTCTTCTATGGAGAAAACGACCAGCACACATCGGCGATACCAGCTTGGCTTTGCTGCTGTGCGCGATGCTGACTGGCTGCACTGTGGGTCCGAAATATCATCCGCCCGCGGTTCAGCCGCCTCCGGCTTTCAAGGAAGCGCCGCCTGCTGCGCCGGCACCGGCGCCCACGCCGGATAATGCCATCCCAAGTCGAAACCAGGACAACGGAAACTGGACCGTCGCTCAGCCTGCCGACGCCAAGATCCGCGGCGACTGGTGGGCGATCTTCAACGAGCCTGAGCTGAACGATCTCGAAGCGCCAGCTGAATATCGACAACCAAAACATAAAGCTATACTTTGAGAATTTCATGGAGGCCCGCGCATTGGTTCGCGAAGCGCGCGCGCAGTACTTCCCCACTGTGTCCGTCGGCCCGTCTTACAACCGGCAGCGTTCCTCCGGCAATCTTGGTCCGACCAGCAGCCACGCGCCAACCCGGGAAAGACGTCGCAGATCTACTCCCTGCCTCTGGATATTTCATGGACGCCGGATCTTTTTGGCAGAATCCGCAACCAGGTCCATGCCGCGCAATATTCCGCCCAGGTGAGCGCGGCCGACCTGGAGAACGAGCGGCTAGTCGAGCAGGCTGACCTGGCCGAGTACTACTTCGAGATCCGCGGACAGGACGCGCTGATCGAGCTTTACACCCAGACCGTCGCCGAATATCAAAAGTCGCTGGATTTGACCCAGGCACAGTACGACACCGGCGTGGGCGATCAGATCTCCGTGGTGGAGGCGAGGACCACCCTGCAGTCGGCCCAGGCTTCGCTGACCAACCTGGGCATTCTGCGGGCGCAGTATGAGCACGCGATTGCCGTGCTGCTGGGCAAGCCGGCGTCCGCGTTCTCCATGCCCAGCGCGTCCCATCACCACCGCTCCGCCTCCGATTCCCATCGGCGTGCCCTCTCTGCTGCTGCAGCGCCGGCCCGACGTTGCCGCCGCCGAGCGCACCATGGCTGCGGCCAACGCCACCCTGGGCGTCGCCTATAGTGCCTTCTTCCCTAACCTGACGCTTTCCGCGAGCCGGCGGCTTTGAGAGCTATTTGTTCAAGCATCTGGCCGACTGGCCCAGCCGCTTCTGGTCCGTCGGTCCCAGCTTCTCCCAACCCATCTTCAACGCTGCCCTGAAATCGGAGCTGCACCAGTACGTAGCCATTTACAACGCGGATGTAGCCAGCTACCGGCAAACCGTCCTGACCGCCTTCCAGCAGGTGGAAGACTATCTGGCACAGACACGGATACTTTCTCAGCAGATCCAGCAACAGCGTGCGGCAGTGGCTTCGGCGCAAGCCTCGCTTGATCTGGAGATGGGCCGGTATGAGACCGGCATCGATCCCTACATCGATGTGGTCACGCTGCAGAACACCGTGTTCAGCAACCAGCAGACGGTGTACAGCCTGCAGATCGAGCAGATGACAGGTGCGGTGCAGTTGGTGCAGGCGTTAGGCGGCGGTTGGGATGCCTCGCAGTTGCCCACGCCGGAGCAGGTCTCCCAGGCCCCGAGCAAAGCGGATACGCAGCTTCAGCGGTAGAGCGCCTGCAGGGCTTCGACCTGTTCCGCTGGTGCGCGCAGTCGCAGGGTGACGCGATCGTGCGGCGGCGAAGAGCTGAGCTCGTAGGTAAAGGTCTGGCAGCAGGCTCGCTCGAAGAGGATAAAGTCGAGCAAGCTACGTGCGGTCTCGTCCGAGAACAGCCACTGGAGTTCCAATCCATCGGGATGGCGTACGAGGGCCGTTCGTCTCTCGAACAGCGCGTGTATCTCCAGCCGTCGTTGGGCGAGGGCGCCTTCGGGCAGCGTGCATACGATTGGCTTTTCCATGGTTAGAACCCTGGCCGGTTGGTCCGGATACGCGCGGAGAAATCAGGGTCGTCGTTGGCCTCGCGGGCAGCCGGGTTGATCCAGGCGCGCTGTTTGAGTTGCTGGAATGGAAGGCCGCCGGTCACGATCATATCTTTCTCGTAAGCCATTTCATCGGCCTTGCCATTGAGCAGGATGCGCCAGTCCCAGGGTTGGCCCTTCATGCTTCTGAGAGTGTATATCTCGGTGGTGCAATTGCGGGTCAGCGCGTTATACCACTGCGGGTGGTCGTGCAATTGGTTGGCCATGCCGATGTAACTGAGGAAGAGAGATCGGGCAAACGCCGGCGTGGCGGTGGTGTGGTACAGATAGAGATCTTCGCCATGGCGATAATTGGTGCGCAGGCGAACCACGTCGCGTTCGTCGCTGACGATGGTAATCAGCGTATACCGGCGGAAGAATCCCAGCACCGCGGAATAAGTCTGTCCCATCTGCTGCCGCGTTTCGATGGACAAGGCGATGGGGCGTTCTCCGCGTATGTGAAAGCTGAGGATGGTATGGGCGATCAGTGGCGATCCCCAATAGTTCATGAATAAGTCAACGCCCTCGATCTGGTTAAGATCGATGGTACGCGTGAGCCATTGGCAGGTGTAGTCGAGTTCCGTGTGGTAGTCGCAGTTGCGCAGATCATGGATGGTCACTACGCTGCCCTGCACCTCGGCCCACGCGGTTTTCGAGACATCCGGCTGCCACTGCCCGTCGTTTGAGGGCTTGAGGGAAAGCCACCACGCCAGGACTGCAACGAAGCAGAGCAAGCCAGCGAGTAGCTGCCGCAATGGGTGGCCCCTGAACCTGTAGAGGATGAAGGCGATTACCAGCCCATAAACCACGGCCGCGATGACACGGAGATCAATCGCCAGCGCCATCATCGCCCAAAGACTGGTGAGGAAAATAGTGAGATAACACGCGGTAAGTGAGAATACTTTAGAGAAACGGATGTTGGTTTCCTGTTCAGGTCGTTAGTTTAGATTTGTGGTCTCCCACATCTCGCAAAAAACGAGCGAGATATGGGGCACCCCACGATTCGTTGTAAGGATAGACTTCCAGGATGAATCCTCTCTAAACCAACACGATCCATGGTCACGAAACACTTCAAGGAAGAATCCTCTCTAGACACCAGAATCCCTGGTCACGAAACACTTCAAGGTTGATTCCTCTCGAAACACCACGATCCCCGGTCGGGAAACACTTCAAGGTTGAATCCTCTCGAAACCAAGACCGAACAGTCGTAAATTCTTTCCCGACAGAGAAGCATGGGGTGCCCCATATCTCGCTCGTTTTTCGCGAGATGTGGGAGACCACGACACTCGACTGACCGCTTTAAACCCCAATCTTCACTCGTCCTTGCTCCCCGGTCTGATAGTAGCGGCAGCTCGACCACAACCAATCTTCAGGCTGTTCCACCAACCCCGCTTCACAGGATTGGCGTGTATATATTGGAGTTTCTCCACCCGCTTAGCCCGGGTGTACACGTTGAAATCATAGTAGCGTGCCTGCCAGAACGGCCGTTGTTCGGCTCGCTTCCCCACCGAAATCTTCAACGCCTGCAGGCCCACGGCAAGCAATTCTCTGGCAGGCTCCCTCAACAACAAATGCACATGTTCCGGCATCACCACGTAGCCAAGGATGTCGAAATGATAGCGGCGATGTACCGTTTCCAACGCATCTTCAAACAAATCTCTCGTAATAGGAGTATCAAGATACGGGAGCCTGTGGTGGCAACTGAACGTTACGAAGTGTAGGTGCCCATCCGTCTGATGCCGCTCCAGCCCTACGACCATGCAGGCATCTTACAATCGAGAACGAAGGAGAAACCCATTCCCACTATTTCCCTCTCAACGGTCCTCGAAACCAGCACCCTCCCGCTGGACGACGTGGCGACGCACGCACCTGGTCCGCGCGGCCTGCTGCCGATCACGCCGGAAATGCTGCTTACCGCGCCCTCCGGCAATCTCTTCGGCCTGAGCCAGAACGCAGGCATGGGCTGGGAACCGCAAAAACTTTTAGGCTCGGAAGTCCTCATCCTCAGCACCCACGGAGGCCTGCGCGGCGCAGACGGTACCCCCATCGCCCTCGGCTTCCACACCGGCCACTGGGAACTCGGGGCACTCGTCGCCGAAGCGGCCATCACTTTGAAATCCCTCAACGCCATCCCCTTCGCCGGCGCCTGCACCGATCCCTGCGACGGACGCACCCAGGGCACCACCGGCATGCTCGACTCGCTTCCCTATCGCAATGACGCCGCCATCGTGCTCCGCCGCCTCATGCGCTCACTGCCCACCAGGATGGGCGTCATCGGCATCGCCACCTGCGACAAAGGACTCCCCGCCATGATGATGGCGCTCGCGGCGGCAGGCGAACTTCCCACCATCCTGATCCCCGGCGGAGTCACCCTGCTCCCCGAATCCGGAGAAGACGCAGGCAAGGTCCAAACCATCGGCGCACGCTACGCGCAAAAGCAAATCACCCTGGAAACCGCCGCGGAGATGGGCTGCCGCGCCTGCGCCACTCCCGGCGGCGGCTGCCAGTTCCTGGGCACCGCGGCCACCGCCCAGGTCATCGCGGAAGCATTAGGATTAGCCCTGCCCCACACCGCACTCGCTCCCTCGGGCGCGCCCATCTGGCTCGACGCCGCGACCCGTTCCGCACACGCCATCCTGCGTCTGCATCAACTGCACATCGGCACCCGCGACGTGCTGACCCAGGCAGCGGTAGAAAACGCCATGGTCGCCCACGCGGCCTTCGGCGGCTCCACGAACCTGCTGCTGCACCTGCCCGCCATCGCCTACTCCGCCGGTCTCAAGCGCCCCGTGGCCTCCGATTGGGCAAACATCAACAGAACAACCCCGCGCCTGGTCGACGCGCTACCCAACGGTCCGCGCAACTTCGCCACCGTGCAGGTCTTCCTCGCCGGAGGACTCCCTGAAGTGATGCTTCACCTGCGACGCGCGGGCTTGCTGAACACAAAGGTGAAGACCGTGTCGGGAGAAACCCTCGACACCTGCCTCGACTGGTGGGAGAACAGCGAACGCCGCCACCAGCTGCGCAAAAACTTAACCACCCGCGACGGCATCGACCCCGACGACGTCATCATGTCCCCGGATCGAGCCCGCTCCAACGGCCTCACCCCCACCGTCTGCTTCCCCATGGGCAACCTCGCGCCCGAAGGCTCCGTGGTCAAGAGCACGTCGATTGATCCCTCAGTGATCGGCCCTGACGGCATCTTCCATCACGTCGGACCTGCGCGCGTCTTTGTCTCCGAGGAAGCGGCCATCCACGCCATCAAGAACGGCGAGATCCGCGAAAAAGATGTGATGGTGCTGGTGTGCGGGGGACCGGCGGGTGCGGGCATGGAGGAGATTTACCAGATCACCTCGGCGCTCAAGTGGCTGCCGGTGGGGAAGCATGTAGCGCTGCTCACCGATGCCCGCTTCAGCGGTGTTTCCACCGGCGCCTGCCTCGGGCACATCTCGCCCGAAGCCCTGGCCGGCGGCGCGATCGGCAAGCTGATCGAGGGCGACCAGATCGAAATCATCATCGACCGCGAGAAGTTGACGGGGTCGGTCAACCTGGTGGGCGATGCGCAAGGACGCTTCAGCGCAGAAGAAGGAGCCGTGAAGCTAAGCGCCCGCGCGTCCCGCCCCGACCTCAGGCCTCATCCCGCACTTCCCGACGACACTCGGTTGTGGGCAGCTTTGGTCCAGGCCAGCGGCGGGGTGTGGGGAGGTTGCGTCTACGATGTGGATGCGATCATCTCCCGGCTGCAGCCCCCGTGGGCAAGCATCAATGTCTGAATTTGCAACAGCAGTGGAACGGATGCGCGTGCCGCCGATACCTTTGGCGGGAGCCATCGATGACTCACATAGCAATCAGGATACCTGCCGCCGAGTACACAGCCATCATCAAACCGAAATCCGAGCGAGGCAGCACACGGGCGCAGCCGGGTGTCCTTTTGGTTCTTCAGCCCACCCAGGTGGAAGAAGCGGACCAGGTTTTCTCCTTCTCTTCCTGGAGATTTCTGCGCGAGAGCTTGCGCGTCTTTGGCCTGGCCAACGCTAAGGAGCTGGATGCCGCGGACGTGCGCCTCTCTACCGGCAAGCAGCCTTACATGCTTTCCAAGCGCCGCTGGGAAGCTCCCCTGATTGAGCTGATCTACGGCAACTGCGATATGCCTTAGTGGCTATCCCCAGGCACGGCTTCGACCTGGATCACTGTCTTCATGGTGTGTTGCTGCCCCGGCGCAAGGTCTACTCCATAGGCGCGCATATTGCTGGCTTCGACGCAGGCCATCGCCCGCCATTCATCTCCCAGATCTGCCAAAGACTGCGCTCCGGTGCTCCAGGGATTCCACACCACGGTGGTGCGCGAGTTTTGCTTGGTCAGCCGGATCCGCCGGTGCAGGACGGGGTCAGCGATTGCAACTGCGTGCGTGGTATCCATGTACGCGCTATCTGTCTGCGCCGTAAAAACGATATCGCCCACTTGCCGCTTCTCCCGGTTGGCATCGGTGTTGTCGAGATAAGCCACCCCGTCGAGCCCGCTGATACGAATCGCCTCCGCTCCACCCACGCGGTAATAGGTGTGCAGCGCTTCTTCGAAACGCAGCGGGGCGGCGCCGGTGTTGCTCACTACCAGCTCCTGCGTCAACGCGGTTCCAAGGATCACCCGGTGCAGCAGATGGAAATCGTGCGGCCACCAGGCCTTTGTCCCCTCGTCGCTGCCAGTGGAGAGGCTTACCATCACGCCGTCGCCGCGCATCTCAACCTCTTCGAGTTTCCAGTCCTTGGTGCGCACGAATCCGTGCGAAGGCGCTTTGGGATCGTCCACTTTATTGCGAAACCAGGGGAAGCATACAGGTATGCCCCCGCGGATCGCTTTTCCTGGTTCGAACTGCGAGCGCTGGCTTAAGAAGATGACTTCCTCGCCGCCGGCCGGACGCCAGGAGGTGAGGTGTGCGCCGTGCAGGTAGATTTCCCCGGTGGATGCCGGAGTGGTGATGCTTACCCGCAGAAGGCCGTTTTTCCCTCCAGTGATTTGTGCCACGCCAGGAATCGCATAGCGCCGGTTCAATTCGTCGATGTTCGCCATAGATCTCTCTCTGTTATGGTCGCACAATTGGCGCGTTTGCTTTGTATCAGGGATCTGCAGTTTCCCTTTAATGCCCCACAACCTCCAACAACTCACTGACCGCACCCACCGGGACACCCGCCTGCGTGAGCTTGCCTGTCGCGTCATCCCAGTGCAACGTCGTGACGCTGCTGGTCCCCTTCTCGTACGCATACGTCTTGCCATCATCCTGATACACAGTGAAATCACTATTCGCCCCGGGATACACGCGGATCTTCGCCAGCTTCTGCACCTGGCCAGTATTCTCCACCGCTTCTCCTAACGGCAGAATCGATCCTGCGCGAACAAACAATGGAATCGTATCGATGGGCGCATCCACGCGAACCGTCTTGCCCCCGCTGACGCGCTCCCGGGTCCAGTAGTTATACCAATCCGTGCCGGCAGGCAGATAAACCTCACGGCTGGTCGCGCCCTGTTCCGTAACCGGCGCTACCAGCAAAGCCGGCCCGAACATATACTCATCGCCGATGTCAGCCACCTTCGCATCCTGGGGAAAATCCATAAACAGCGCCCGCATATACGGAGCGCCTGTCTGATGAGTCTGATACCCGAGCGAATAGATGTAGGGCATCAACTCATAGCGTAGCCGCAGATACTTTTCCAGGATCGGCTCGGCTTGTTTCCCATACGACCAAACCTCGTTGTAGCGGCGGCTCCCATGCGTGCGGAAGTTCGGTTGAAATGCCCCGTATTCAAACCACCGGGTATACAACTCCGGGTAGTCGTCATACCCGCCCACGTTGTCACGCGCATCCGACGGGTCGAGCAGCGGAGGATGAGCAGGATGATGCTCCGCCGGAAGATACTGCCAGCCACCGATATCGTTTCCCCAATAAGCAATGCCGGAAGCGGTCGCATCGAGCCCGGTAGGAATCTGCCGCCGCAGCGTATCCCAGGTGGGATAGATATCCGAAGACCAGAAGATCGTGCCGTTGTGCTGGGCGCCGGGATAGGCGTCGCGAGAAAGGATCAGCGCCCGATGATCCACATCGCGGCGGAAGCCGTCATAAAGAGCCGCGGTATGAAAGAGCGGATAGACATCGTAGTACCGGGTGCCCGGACCGATGGAAAAGTAACCGCCATTGGGCGGCAGGTCGGGTTCAGTTTCATCCGCCCAGATGGAGTCGAAGCCCTTGCTGATGATATTGTCGCGGACGGCATCCCAAAACCAGCGCGCCGCCGCGGGATTGGTGGTATCGATGTCCGAGCCCGCCCGGTCGTAGGGCAACCCATCCATCGGCGTGCCATCGGCCAGATGCTCGAACCATCCGTTTTTGAGTATGAGGTCGTAGTATCGGGTGCCCCGCTCGAAACGCGGCCACACGCTGATCATGGTCTCAAAGCCCATGGCGTGCAGTTGTTTGTTCATGGCCACGGGGTCGGGCCAGTTGGCGGGGACCATATCCATCTGTCCCATCTTCGAGTAGTAGAACCAATCCACTACGATCACGTCCGCCGGCAGGTGCCGCTCGCGGTAGCCTTTGGCCACGGCCAGCACCTCATCCTGCGTGCTGTAGCGCTGTTTGCATTGGATAAACCCGTAGGCAGCCTTGGGCAGCATGGGAGTGGATCCGGTGAGCAGCCGGTAGCCGGCGTAGATCTCATCCGTCTTACTCCCTGCAATCACGAAGAAAGAAACGCGGTCGCCCACCTGCGACGTCCATCGCGTCTGCTCGTTGAAGCCCGGCTGAATCGTGGTCTGCGAGGGATTATCCCAGAGCACCCCGTAGCCTTTATTAGTGACCAGCAGGGGCACGCACCAGGTCGGGCCTCCGGTCGCGGTGTAGTTGTTCCAGCACTCGACCGTATGTCCGCGGTGATCGAGAAAGCCTTCCTGATTCTGGCCCAGTCCGTAGTAGTGCTCGTCATCCAGGGAGGCAAAGGTAGCGCCAACCTGATAAAAGCTTTCATCGCTGGGCCGCTTATCGTTCAGCACCCCGGCCGTGCCGTCTTTGTGATTGGGCACCGCCATCGCCCAGCCTTGCATGTCGAGCAGCGGTGTTCCCTCCGCCGTACTGAACGTAATGTGGGCTCCGGGAGCAGAACCGTTGAAGTACTTCGCGATGTCCAGTTGTGTGGGCAGCGGCGGTTGCTTGCCTGGCCTCTTCGCGGCGACAGTTACCGACAGCCGGCCGGACCGGTACGTATCTCCCTGCTCACTTTGTTGATGACTCCAGCCGGCCGCGGAAGGTGCGCCGGTAAAACCATAGCCCGGGGGAGAGAGGGCGGGCTGCCGGAGCAGGCTGAGCGTGACCCGGATGATATTGGGCGCATAGGGTTCGAGCACGATGGTGCTGTCTCCACGATCCAGCACCAGCCGCGTCTCTTGTGCCGGTGCGGCGGCGGCGCATAGCAAAGCCGCCACCGCAGCAAGCCGAAAATAAGAAAGTGACAAACCGGCCTCCCAACTACGTCTTCGGGTACTGTTTAAACATCTTCTGCACTGCTTTGTGGACCAGGTTCTGGTTCTTATCGCCGTTGTTGCTCAGCGTCCCCTGGGCAATGCCCCGCCAGACTAGTTGCTTTTCCTTTGCGTTATACAGGTTCACGATCAACGTGCCCTCCGTACTTTGTTGAGGAGTGATGGTACTCATTCCTCCAAAGCGCGGCCCGGCACCCCAGGCACTGTACGAGGTCTGCTGTTTCGAACCCCCAGTGGCCACAAGGATCAGATCCGGGTTCTCGGTTTTCTGGACTTTCGTGAGGCCTTTACTGGTCATCGCGGCTTCGATATCCGCCTTGGCGACCTGGGCCAGGATTGAGTTGCGAATCTGGTTGGAATTTTCTTCTCCCCACGCATAGGTGTGGAACCTGGAGAAATCCTGACCTTTGACGTAGTTGACTGAGACCTGCTGCGCCACCAAAGGCGCTGCCAGGATCAACAGGAGAATGCTGAGAGCAGATACTCGGATCTTCATTGGGTATCGGCGTTTCCTTTCCTAGGGCCCGGAGGCCAGCACCATTAAAGCACTGAGCGTCCGCTATGGAAAGAAACACCTTCAGGTTGTTGAAGGGGAGGGCCTTTAGAGTCTGAGTGAGACGTCCAGAATTTGGGAAGGCCGAAGGGCGCACCACAGATCCCTCGGCTACGCTCGGGATGACAATTTCGTTTGGGAACGCTAAGTATAGTTTCCAAGATGAATTGTCATCCCGAGCGTACCCGGATTTCCTGCTTCACCGCTCTCACTGGCGACCACTTATGTGGTTCTCCCTAAAGAGAACCACATGCAGTCGACCGAACCCGCAACTCTCGACAGGAAATCTGGGGTAGCCGAGGGATCTGCGGTGCGCCCGAAGGCCTTCCTAAATTCTGGAAGTCAGTTGTGTAAGTTAGGATCGGTTAAGTCATACACCACAGCCTGCGCCTGGCCCTGTTCAGCCAGAACCAATCGAATGACCGCAAGCAGCTTGTCGTTCGCCACCGGCTTTTGCAGGAATGTCTTCGCCCCTGCCTTGATCGCACGGTCCCAGTTACCGACGCGGTCGCGCCCGGACAACACAATCACCGGAATCGCCGAAAGTTTCTCGTTTACCTTCAATCTCTCCAGAACACTGAAGCCGTCACCTGCGGGCAGCCCGAGATCCAGGATCATCAGGTCCGGCATGTGCTTCCGCGCTTCGGCGATACTCGCCACTCCATCGGCCGCGAAAATCACATCGTAGTGGTTTGCCGTAAGACGTAGTTGGAGACCCAAGCGCACATCGGGGTCGTCGTCGACGATTAGAATTTTCTTTTGAACCATGGCTAGATTCTCCTAATTATGCAATGTTGATGTAATCCGGTTACTCATGGAAAAACTGGCAGCGTAAAGAAAAACCGACTGCCTTTCTGCTGCTCACTGTTCACCCAGATCTCCCCACCCAGCCTCGTCACCAGTTCCTTCGCGATCTGCAGCCCAAGCCCCAGGCCCTTTCGCCCGGCGCGGCATGACTCGATGGCCAGATCCGATACCTGGTAGAGGTGTCCAAAGACACGCTCGACCGTCTCCGGGCTGATTCCACATCCGGTGTCGGAAACCTTCACCAGCAGAAACCCCTCGTTCTTCTGGTGAACGCCGGCCCCGACATTGACCAGTCCACCCGTGGGCGTAAACTTCAGCGCGTTATCCAGCAAAATAGTCAGAACCTGGCGAACCCGGGTTGCATTCGCATAGGCCATCGGGAGCTCCGCGGAGCACTGAACGGAGACCACAATCTCTTTTTCTTTAGCGACGCTCTTACGGGTGTCGACGGCATACTCAATCGCCTCGTGGAGAGACACAGGTTCCAACTCGATGCTCAGCTTGCCTTCCTGCACCTGGGTTACTTCGAGCAAATCCTCGATCATCGCCTGGAGCTGGCGCACATTCCTCAGGACGATCTGCAGGCAGTCGCCCTGTTGCGCGGCTGGTTTCTCCCGCCAGACCATCGGCGACGATGGTCGTGAAGGAATAGATGGAGGTCAGGGGCGAGCGCAGCTCGTGCGACACATGGGAGAGAAAATCATCCCGAAGCTGCAACTGCAGGTTCCGCATACGATCGCTTTCCGCTTGCATGCGCTGGCGATCGATCGCATGACGAAGGGCCCGGGGAAGCGCGCGATTCTCTATCTGGCCTTTGATCAGGTAGTCTTGTGCGCCTTCCTTGATGGCTTCGGCCGCCAGCCCTTCGTCATCCAGACCGGTCAGCACCATCATCACCACATCCGGGGCCGCTGCGCGCGCCCGGCGCAGGTTTTCAATACCATGCCCATCGGGCAGGCCCATGTCCAACAGGACAACGTCCACCCCTCCGCGCGCGAGATAAATCTCGGCTTCGGACATACGGGTCTTGTGGGTCAATTCGAAGCTGCCGGGTTTTTCTTTGCTGAACATCTCGCGCAGCAAACGAGCATCGCCGGCATTGTCCTCGACCAGAAGGACGCGCAGCGCCCTCTTCTCGACAGATAATTTTTCGCCGAGCGTGACGGCGAACTCCCCGGGAGTGGTCACAGCACGTCAAACCAGTTGATCGCCATAACCACGGGGACAGCTTTCGTGGGGTTGCTGTTGTAGTTGGCGGCAAAGGGTCCGATGGATGTTGGCACCCTGGTGTCGGTAAAGCTGGTCGCCTGAGTCCACACCACTCCGTCGACGGAGTAGTAGGCGGTGTAGGAACTGCCGGTCCGGTTGAGACGCAGGCAGATGGGATTGTGATATTCGTTGAAACTGGCCTGGTCGAATACCGTGGTTGCGACTCCACCGCTGACCGTGTGCGCGGTGAGGGAAATGTTGGTTCCGTCCGTCACCACCGCAAACGTGATGAAATCAACGTCATCGGCAAGCACCATGAGTCCCTGGCTGGTGCCCGCGTCGGTCGCTACGATGGGCGAATCGATCTTGATAGAAACGTCAAAGTCATTGTTACCGATCGGCTGTACCACCCGGACCGCCTGGTTCGATGGCAGCAGCGGATCGTGGTTGCTACCACCGGGCACTTTCAGCGTCAGGTGCGCATTCGCGACGGAGGCCGTTCCCCCCTGGGGCGTAATCACCTCCCATAGGGGCCCGGGAAAGCTGCTCGCCAGGGGAGCGCCCTGGGCTGGAGCAGGAGAGCTCGCCCAGGCCGAGTGCGCGGCCAGGATCACGGCTAGCAAGGAAGCGAGAACGACAAGGCAGTGTGTTCTATATCGATACATCGAGATTGCCTCCAATAGCTGCACTCACCATCATCCTTCGGTAATCACACAGCAATTACCATAGATGTGCATTACTGGAGTTATGCTCTCCACTTAGCGACTTATTCCAGCAACAATGCTGGGTGGAGCGGCTTCAGCTGCGAGAACTCCGGAATTTGGGAAGCCCGAGAGGCGCACCGCAGATCCCTCGGGCTTCCCAAATGCCGGAGGGAGAGCAAGCATGTCCCATTTCGATACAAAAGTATTCCCCTCGCGCGGATACGTCGAAGAAGCAGTCGCGGGAGTACCCCATGCGTGTTATTTCGAGGTATGGGGTCAAGACGATAGTGTTATCCAGCCAAGGTCAGTATTCGTAGCTCCCCCGGGAAAGAGATTCCTATGCTGAATCGCCGCGCCTTTCTTCACCGCGCCGCCTCCACTTCCCTGTTTGCCCTGTCGCCCAGATGGCTAAGAGCCGAGCGCGACAACAACAAACCGGCCCTCCTCTACGTAACGGATGCAACGGAGAAATACGCCCAGCGGCCCCCCTTGTCCTGGACCAAGGCCGCAGCCGGTGTACGCGCAGCCACCATCGAGATCAATGGCACACGCCAATACCAGCCCATCCTCGGCTTCGGCGCCGCGCTCACGGACGCTTCCTGCTACCTGCTGTGTGGCATGCAGGCCCCGGCCCGCCATGCTTTCTTGACGGATGTGTACTCCCCTTCAGGGCTGAACCTGAATGTTGGCCGTAGTTGCATCGGCGCCAGCGATTACTCGCGGAGTGTCTACTCCTTCGACGATACCCCGGACGACATGAACCTGGGCCACTTCAGCCTGAAGCACGACGAAGCTTACATTCTGCCCACGCTGCGCGAGATTCGCGGGATCAATCCCAGCCTCTTTCTTATGGCCAGCCCGTGGAGTCCGCCAGGCTGGATGAAGACCTATGGAACCACCTTTGGTGGCCGAACCACGGAAAACTATCTCGACCCCTACGCCCATTCCCTCTGGGATCTCTCCAACGAGTCCATGCTGGGTGGATGGATGTCGGAAAAGTATCTCGACGTCTATGCCCACTACTTCGACAAATATCTGAAGGGTTATGCGCAGGCTGGAGTGCCTGTCCAGGCAGTCAGCTGTCAGAATGAGATTGAGACCACGCAGAACGGCAAGATGCCCGCCTGCCGCTGGTCCCCTGCCTTGGAGGCAGCGTTCATCCGCGACCATTTAGGCCCGCTGCTGCGCGGCCAACACGAACAGACCCAGATCTGGTTGCTCGATCACAACTACAACTTCTATCAGCGTGTGGCAACGCAGCTCGAGGACAAGCAGTTGACCAAGTATGTCGACGGCGTGGCCTGGCACGGTTACACGGGCACACCCGACCAGATGAGCCTTCTGCACCAGAAAGACCCAGGCGTTCCGTTCCACTGGACCGAAGGCGGGGACTTCATCGACGATCCCGATTACTACAAGAACTGGGCCAAGTGGGGCGGCGTCTTCACCGATGGGCTGGAGAACTGGTGCCGCTCCGCGATTACCTGGAACCTGATGCTCGATTCCAAGGGCAAGCCAAACCTTGGACCCTTCACCTGTGGCGGCCTGGTGACGCTCAAGGATGACGGCAGCATCGTGCAAAGCGGACAATGCTATGCCTTGCGCCACTTTTCGCGGCACCTGCAAAGAGATGGCGTCCGCATTGCCAGCGGGACGGACGCTTCAGGCCTGCGCCATGTGGCTGTGCACAACCCTGACGGCAGTTTCGCCCTGGTCGTGACCAATCCGGGAGAAGCCAGGGATCTGCGCATCGTTCACGCAGATCGCCAGCTCTCCGTTTCGGTACCGCGCGATTCCGTGGCGACAATTGCATGGTCATGACGCGCGCTCACTGCTGAACATCGAACCAGTTGACTGACATCACCACCGGCACAGCATTAGCCGGATCCTCGTTGTAGTTGCTGGCGAAGGGTCCTATGCCGGTGGTTGGCTTCGGTGTCAGTGAAACTCGCCGCCTGCATCCAACTCGCACCGTCCACCGAATACATGGCATCGTAAGCGCTGCCGGCTTTTCGTCAACCGCAGGTACATAGGATTCTGATACTGGCTGAAGTCACCGTCCGCTAGCAGTGTAGTCGCCAACTCCACCGGTGACCTGGTGTGCGCTGAGGCCGATTTTGTTTCCATCCGTGGTTAGCGCATAGGTGATGAAGTCCGTCGCTGCCGTTGAGCACCATGAGGCCCTGGCTGGTGTTCCCATCGGTAGCAAAGAGCGGGGAGTCGATCTTGATGACCACATCGAAATCCGCGTTGCCGATCGTCTGGATCACCCGGACCGCCTGGTTGGACGGCTGCAGCGCGTCGTGATTGGTTCCTCCGGGAACGCCGAGGAATAGATGCGAATTGGAGATGGAGGCAGAGCCCCCTTCCGGCGTGATCAGCTCGCCAGAACGGTCCCAGGAAGGTGTCCGGCTGTGGCGGCCCTGGGCTGGCGGGCGCTGGTCCGGTCATCATGGGACTGGCAGTCGCCTGCTGGTGGCAGGAGCTGAACCGGCCGTTGCCGCAGTGGTCGGAGCTGAAGTGCCCGGAGTGGCGGACGGCGGAGCCTCCGCACTCGGCGACGCCGGAGAGGCCGCCGCTTCGGCTGCGGGTATAGCAGCCATCTCGGCAGCGGCGGATGGAGACGCCGGGGCTACCCGGAGGCAGCAGCGGGCTCGCTACCGCGGGGGTCTGACCCGGCGCCATAATCGTCACGGTCCAGGGAGACGACTTGAGGCTGCCGATCGTGGCCTCTACGTTTACACTTCCCGTGCCCAGCGCCGTAACATGGCCGGTGCTGCTGGCCTTAGCCAACGCGTGGTTGCTGGTGTTCCAGAGGGTCACCGCGTTGCCTTCCGCATCGGGCAAAGGGCCCACCGAACCGTCTGAGTATGTGCCATACGCAGTGAACTGCAGCGTGCCCCCGTCACCATGGTGTTCGCGTGGCGTGCAGATAAGCGCCCATCAGGGTCGGCACTCGCACGGCCGGCTGGCCGCCGAACAGCCAGGTCGTCACACTGCTTGGAACATAGCCGAAGGCAGGAAAGACAATACCCTGATTGGCTCCCTGTCCCCACGAGGCGATCGCCTTCACCGTAGCTCCCGCGGCAACCGAGAACGGCCCGGTGTAGAGCTTGTGAGGTCCCTGCCGCACCGCCGGGAGGGAAAGATCGCCAGGCGTACTCCCGTCGGTGGTGTAGAAGAGAGAGAGCCGGTGGTTAGTGTCGCTGTCACTGAGGGTTACTATGGATCTGCCGGAGCGATGTCGCGGAGATGGCCGGGAGCCACAGTAGCTAGGGTCGTGCTGGTCTGAACCACCGTATTGGGAGTTAGCACGATCCCGGCATTAGACTGCGGAAGCCTCCGTCCTCATACGTCAATGCCATCCTCATATCATTTGCCGTACCCGCCCATAAGTCGTGTCCGGAAAAATAATTGCCGGTGATGTTTGCGTTGGTGAACGGTTCACCGACTAAGATTCCGTAGCCCGTACATCCCCAGCCGCGCGCCGCAGGTGTCCGACGCGTTGCCGCCCTGGAAAAGATTGTACTGCGCGATGCTGCCGGCGCCCCACAGCTCCAGCCCTATGCCGTAGTGCCCGGCCGAACCGGCGAGGTTGACCGGCACGTTGGCGATGAATACGTTGTCCTGTCACGGTGTGTGTGGGCGAGATCGAGGGCGTGTATTCCGGCACCGACAACCCAAAGGTGTTGTAGCTGGGATTATAGGGTTGATAAAACGCGTTGTGGCTATAAGTGCCGACGCCATTTGTATCCTGCTGGGTCTCGATCAGGATCCGTGAGTTACCCTGCATGTTGTTGTTTTCCACATCGGCATTGGTGCTGGTGATGCCGAACGCGGATTGGTCTGCCAGCTTCAGGCCTTGTTCCGTCAGGTTGACGGTGTTATTCGACCAGGTCAGGTAGTTGTTAATCCGTTCACCCAGGTAGCAGCGCAGCCGCCGCCCGAATCAGGGTAGGCCGACTGCGCGAATCGCGGCACAGTTGTCGAAAAACAAATTCCATAGGATGGAGATGTGCTGCACACCTTGGCTGCGGAGAAGCCCCCATTCACCCCGGTAATGTAGATGTTCGGTTTCGGAGGTATCTCCGCCTGCCGGAGGGTTGTCGTTGTCGAAGGCGTTGTCCTGAATGACGATCCCTGATGCCGGGTACCACACCATGATTCCGCCCTGCGTGCCGCTAAAGCGCAAATACTGGATCGTGCATCCCTGGCTTCCCGGTGAGGGTGGTACCGTTGCTGTTCGTCGACAGGGCATAGTTCGTCGGCACTGTGCTGGTGAGAATCGCCGTCGGCAAGTTGCTCTGGGTGACGACGCCCACATTCGTCCCGGTATAGATGGTGCCATTGGAGCACGGCAGATTCAGGGCGTCGCCAGGGTATAGGTGCCTGGCGAAAACAGCACAGTATTGCCGGGCGCAGAGCCGGCGGTATTCAGGGTCGACTGAATCGTGGCTGCACTGGAGCCGGCGCTGACGGTATAAGTCGTGGCCAACCCAGGTAATACCCAGCTGAAGACGAGAAGCGCAAATAGCTTTTTCATGGATGTGCCTGACGCGAACTATCTTTCGTCTCACCAATGCGGGCAATTACCTTTGGTGTGCATTACCGCTGTAATGGCACTCCAATCGTGAGGTGTCGGTTAATTGGACATGCCTGCATTGGCGCGAGAAATGTTCCTCTGCTATCTTTGCCTCCCGGGGGCAAAGTGATCCGATCGATCGCAGAGGTCGTCAAGGGATGGGTCTACCTGCTGGCTTTGGTCACCGGCGGAAATTACCTGCGCAAGGCGAAACTGCAACGGTTGGGAAAGGGAACGAAGATTCTGCCGACCGTGTTTTTCAAATATCCCGAGATGATTCAGATCGGTGACAACTCTTTCATCAATCATCTGTGTTCGGTATGGGCTTCTCCTGGGGGCCCGATCACGATCGGATGCAATGTGCTTCTCGGCCCGTGCGCCTCGATCATCTCCTCCAATCACGGCATCGCTCGTGGGGACCTGATTCGCAATCAGCCCGGCCAGGAGCGCCCATCCACATTGGCGATGACGTATGGCTGGGCGCCAACGTCGTGGTCACCGCGGGAGTCTCGATCGGTGACGGCGCCGTGGTCGGAGCCGGAGCCGTGGTCACCAGCGATTTACCTGCGATGTCCATCTGCGCCGGCGTGCCCGCAAGAGTGATCGGCTACCGTCGATAGGCAACGCCGTATCCAACTTGAGAAATAATTAATCTTCTTCTGGCGCTTTCGTTTAATCCCACGTCGCTAGTGTTGCGCTTAACAAGCGTGAGCCATGAGAAAACTAAGTGTGGCGATAGTGGTTGCTTTGGCCTTGATCTCTATAGCCACTCGGGCGCAACGTTTGACTACTCCCACCCGGGCCAGCTTTCCCGGCATTCCCGCCGCTATCGGAGGCGCCAATCTGCCCTTCCAGCCCATTGGCGCCTCCGACCTTATCCACTTACCGTCTATGAGTCGCCTGAACTCTCACAATCTTTCCGTGTGGACTCACACGGAAACCTGAATTTGCCGCTGCTGCGAACACCACTACACGCGGAAGGGTTAATGCCAGATGCCCTGCGGGACGAAATCGCAGCCGCGCTGCGAGCACAACATCTCCTCATGAATCCAGTAGTCGATGTCTCCGTGGTCGAGTACCGCAGCCGCGGCGTCACCATCGCCGGTGCTGTCAAAACCCCGTCGTCATTCAGGAAGTCGGAAACCTGCGTCTATTAGGCGCACTCAGCCAGGCGGGCGGTTTGCTGCCTGAGGCCGGCCCTGAAATTATGGTCGATCAGCCCGACGGCAGCTCGCAGCGGCTTTCTGTCCGCAAGCTTTTCGACGGACTCCACCCCGAGCTCAAATCCCCATATTGGCAGGTGCGCAAATCCGCGTGCCGCAATGCGAACGGTTTTTGTGGTCGGAGACGTAAAGCGGCCGGGGGCTTTTCCCTTTAAAATCTTCACGACACTACCGTGCTCCAATTGCTGGCGCTCAGCGGGGGCCTTGACTCATTCAGCCTGAAGAGCTTATATCTACCGTGAACAACAGGGCAGCGCGCAGAAGGAGAGATAGAGATTCCTCTGCGACGCATCTTGGATCGAAAGGCCCAGGACATAAAGCTCTCTGCAAACGACATTCTTTACATTCCCACCAATGGCAAGTTAAAGGCCAGTGCAACCGTGGTCAATCACGTGACCGGCATGGGGAACACTGCCGTATCCGCGGCGATTTGGGCTCACTAGCTGAGAGCGCGCATTCGAGTCACGGATAAGCTTACTTGACTTTACAAGAACGGCGCAGAAGGAGCTGAAATGGCCGGTTCGATAGCAAAATCAAACCCCAACTCGCGCTGAGGGATCCAGCTGAATCTCAGCGTCCACTCACTTTTTACGCGGCAATTATCCGCCGGCATTGGTTGATGATCGCGCTGCTCAGCTTAGGGTTCACCGCTCTGGCTGTACTGGTGTGTGCCGAGATGCCGCCGATCAACGTGGGATCCGCAATGATTGCGATCGACCGGCAGGCGGCGCCGGAGGCAATCGGAGACATCAACTGTTGTCCACGGGAGACGATCAGTTCATGGCGACGCAGCAGGGCCTTATCCGGGCCGACACGATCCTGCGCCCGGTAACGGAGCGTTACAACCTACTCGCAGCGCGAGCACCAATTTCGGCGGTATTGGTTTTGGCGGTACTCAGGGGAAAAGGAGAGGGCGATCAGGAATGCGCCCATAGTACTGAAACACCTAAAAATCGAACGCAACCCCAATACCTATTTATTAACCGTCACTTATCGCGATCGAAGATCCCCGAGTAGCGGCGGAGGTGGCCAATGCTATTGCGGATTCCTACCTTAGGAAGATTTTTGAGACGCGCATCAAGGAAGCTGGGCGGCTAACCTCCTCGATGGAGCGGCAGTTAATTGATCTGAAGGAAAAGATGGAATCGACGCATGGCGCTCTGATGGCGTACCAGCGAGATCTTGGAATCGCCGATCCGGAGCAGAAGACAAGCGTGTTAGTCGCCAGGCTGCAGGCGCTGAATACGGAAAATAGTCTCGCCGAAGCAGACCGGATCGCCAAAGAGGCCGTGTTTCGCGAAGCAAGAGATGGTTCCCTGCCCGAGGTCGAGGTCTCCGGCCCAAGCGAGCGATCTGGCCCATGATGTAGAGAAGCTGCAGGTCGCCAAGGCAAACCTGGCCCTGGTGGGCGCGACTTATGGGGATCAGCATCCGGAATACCGCAAGGCCGCGGCGGAGGTAGAGGAAGCCCGTGCCGCGTTGGAGGAGAGCCGGAAGGATGTCTCCACCCGCATCGGGGTGGACTACCGGCAAACGCTGGTCCGCGAGCGCATGCTATCGGCCGCGGTCGCTGAAACGAAACAGCAGGTCGACGACCTGACCTCGCAGTCCTTCGATTACCTGCAATTCAAGCATGAGGCAGATACGGCGGAACAGGTTTACGAGGACTTGTTTGCCAAGATCAAGCAGTCGGGCATCAATTCCGAGCTGCAAAACAACATCATCCGGCTGGCGGACTCCGCCCGCCCGCGCGGCCAAGCCCGATTTTTCCCAATTGGCCGTTGATCGTTGTCGCTTTCCATGGGCTTTTTTCGCTTTCCTGTTTGCGGCATACGTTGTCTGGGCGGAATTGACAGACGTGACGCGCAAAAGAGCCCGAGACGGTGGAGAAGGCGCTTGGGCATACCGGTGGTTTGTTCCTTGCCCCAGGTGCAGGATATGCAGCTTCGGCTCGCAGTTGGTCCTGACGGCATTCGCATTGCAGGCAGTCGCTGGCGTGGCCTGAAAGGCGGCTTTTTCGACGAAGGCGTGCGTCACCTGCGGGGCTATCTGATGCTCTCTCTTCAGGCGCGTGTACCGCGGAGCGTGCTGATTACGAGCGCGCTCCCCGGTGAAGGAAAATCGACCCTCGCGCTCTCCCTCGCCATGGTGAATGCGGAACAGGGCAAACGCACCCTGTTGATCGACGCCGATCTGCGCCAGCCGGCGATTGAAAGGCTGGTACGACTGGATCCCGATGCCGGCTTGGCCGAGGTGCTGGCGCACCGAGTCATTGGAGCACAGCCACGCGCCCGGTTCCCGGCCGTCCTAACCTTTCCGTGCTCGGCTCCGGGATTGCCCTTGCCTCTGGCGTTAGCACTGATCGGGCCGCAGATGCGGGGCATCCTGGTGCAGGCCGTCAAGGAGTTCGACCTGGTCGTGCTGGATTCGCCGCCGCTGCTGGGTTGCGCGGAAACTCTGGAACTGGCCGCGGCGGCGGACGTAGCAGTGCTGGCTGTGCGCAGCGGGCAGACTCCAATGAAGGCGCTCGGCGGCGCGGTTGAGACTCTTCGCCGTGTCAATGTGCCGATTGCCGGCATCGTGTTGAATGAGTCGGCCATCATGACCGACGTCACCTACAAAGCCTATGCCCGCTACTACTCCACGTTGGGGAGCGCCTGATGATCTTGGACATTCTTGAAAGCGTAGTCGAATATGAGTCCCGAAGGGACGTCTCCGAAAATAGCCCAGGACGTAGTCCTGGGTACAAAAACCCAAGATGTGAAGAGTCCCGTCAGGGACGGCTGAATGCGAACCCGCAGGTTTCAGCCGTCCCTGTCGGGACTGATTCAGTTTTCGCGGGCTGTAACCCAGGACTATCGTCCTGGGCTATTTTCAGGCGTCCCTTCGGGACTCGACAGATAACGAGTAACCAGCACTTTTAACTTGTAGCACTTGCACTTTCACGAACACCTTGGAGCGCACCATGACACTGCCACTTACGATCACGCTACTGGCAGTTTGGAGCGCGGCCATGTACCGCTACGGCCGCTCCATCCTCTTTCCGCCCGCATCACTCGCTGTCGTCTGGACCATCACACTCTTCACTATCTGGTTGTGCGGAGACATCTATTACCCACTTACGACCACGGCCAACCAGATAGTGCTGGTCGGAGTTCTCGCCTTCTCCCTCGGCGGAATCTGTGCGGTCGCGGTTCCTTTAAGCAGAGGGCGAACACTTGCCCAGGTCTCCGCCATGCGGCGTAGGCAGGTCGACCGCTGGCTGACCATCGCAGGGGTACTTCCTGTTGAATATCCCTTTCTCTTACCTGTATTTCAAACAACTCAGCGGGACGATTGCCCCCCGCGAAAGCCTGTGGAAACAAATCCGCATTGCCGCCAGCAAGGCAAACATATCCGGCCAGGGAACTCTGCCCATTGAGTCGTTCCTCCTCCCGTTCCTAACCATCGTTGCCCTGATCGCGGTGTATGAATACGCCGAAACCGGCAAACGAGAGATTCGTACCCTCGTCCTCGTGCTGCTTGCCGGGGGATATCAATTGCTCAATGGCGCCCGCTCTGAAGTACTCCTCTTACTGGTCAGCTCGGTGGTCATTCTCTGGCTCAGAGGGCGCCGCGCCCACGCGTTGCTGGGGCTCATGGGCCTCACCTTTCTGTTGGTCTTTTCCGCCGGCCAGATTTCCATGAGCAAATACGGCGCCGGTCCGGGAGCATCCCTCACGAGCAATCTCCCCCACGTCGCGCAGGGTCTTGGTACCTATTGGCTCGGCGGCATCATCGCCTTTGACCAGAATCGGCAGAACCCTGAACTGAGATATGGTTGGGATCTGGGCAAATTCGCCAAGCGGATTCTCAATCGATTCGGCGCAACCTATTCCGAGCGCGACCGGAATCTTGAATACACCAAAGATCTCGCCCACCCAGATAACCAACGTCTATACCGCCTTCCTGCCTTACTACATGGATCACGGCGGCATGCGCGGGCTGATCGGGCTGATGTTCCTGATGGGCTTTCTCAGCGCCTACGTTTACCGTTGTGCGCTCCATGGCAATTGCTGGGCGGTGTTCACGCTGGGGGCGTTTGTCTATGCCACGGTCATGACCATCTTCTCCGAGGAGTACTTCGCCCAGATCATGTTTTGGATCAAGGCGGGTGGTCTCTCCACCCTCGTTTACTTCGCCCCCAGCTTCGCCGCGCACGCCGCCACGCTGGACGGACGCGACATCGATACGGCGGAGTCCCAACCGTGCGCGTAGCCGCGTACACCGGAGGAGGATGGTGCCCAGCGCCAGGGCGCGCGTGCGCCAGTACATTGCGCCGCTCAACGGGCTCGGCATCTCGGTGCGGGAATATCCGCTGCCCTGGGGCAACATCCTGCCACGGCCGTTCGCCCTGCGCCCCTCTGGATCGCGGCCACAGCCGCTCTCGCGCACCGCCGCGCTTACCTGCTCCTGGAACGCTGACGTGACCTGGGTATCCCGCCAATTACTGCCCGCATTTGGCCCCCTTCAGGCCATGGCGAAGCGGCCCATGATCCTGGACGTGGATGACGCGGTTTGGCTCAATACCGGCGGCCACCGCGCCCGGCGATCTGGCCAGGGCCAGCGACCTGGTGGTGTGCGGCAACAGTTTTCTGGCCAACCAATTTTCCCGCTGGAACGCGAACGTCACCGTCATTCCGACCGCCGTCAACACCTCCTGGTACCGGCCTCACCGGGCCTGCGCCGAGGATGCTCCGGCGATCCCGCCCTGGTGCTGGGCTGGACCGGCACCAGCGGCAACTTCCCTTTCCTCTACGCGATCGAGGGCGCTGTTACGAGTGCTGCAGCACTGCCGCCAGGCCAAGCTGCTCGTCGTCGCCGATCGGCCACCCCAATTCAAGCTGCTTCCGGAATCTCGCGTCGAGTTCGAACGTTGGACTCCGCGCACCGAGCTCGAGGCCTTCGCTCGCATGTCCATCGGGCTGATGCCGCTGGCCGACACCGACTGGTGCAACGGCAAGTGCAGTTACAAAATGCTGTGCTACATGGCCGCGGGGTTGCCGGTGGTGGTGACCGCAGCGGGAATGAATCGCGAAGTCCTCGCGCTGGGCGAGGTGGGTTTGAGCGCGCGTGGCGAGCAGGAGTGGATCGATGCCATCACCGCGCTGCTCGACAACGCGGAGCTGCGCCGGCGCATGGGCGCCACCGGCCGCGCCGTGGTCGAGGAACGCTTTAGCCTGCACCGTTTGGCGCAGCAATATGCTGCCGTCTTTCAGTCCCTGGGAGGAGTTCGTCCCAGGAACACTTCTGTTTCGAAACCTACTGCTTAGGATCCGATGCCAAACCCTGTCATCACCATCGCCATGCCTTTTTACAACAGCGCGGCCACCCTCGAGTTGGCGATTCGCTCGCTGCTTAACCAGAGCTACGGTGACTTTGAGCTCTTGCTCTGCGACGACGGTTCAGACGATCAGGGTCTGGCGATTGCGCGCAGCTTCAACGATCCGCGCCTGATCTGCTGGAGTGACGGACGGCGGCTACGGCTCGCGGCCCGCTTGAATGAATGCATCGACCGCGCGCGCGGCCGTTACCTGGCCAGAATGGACGCCGACGATATCGCCTATCCCGATCGGCTGGCCCAGCAACTGGCTTTCCTGGATCGCGCATGCGGAGGTAGACCTGTGCAGTGGCGGCGCCATGGTTTTCGGCAAGCACGGCCGGCCCTTGTGGCGCTTCAGTCCCGCGCAGGAACATGCAGCTATCACCCGCTCCCCTTTTCGCGGCTTTCCCTTATGGCATCCGCTCTGGATGGGGCGCATCGAGTGGTTTCGCCGTTGGCGCTACGATGAAAGCGCCTGGTTGGCCCAGGACCAGGAGCTGCTGCTGCGCAGCTACCGTGCTAGCCGCTTCGCCAATCTTCCCCAGGTACTGCTGGGATACCGGCGGGAGCGGGTCACCCTGCAGCAAGCTCTGGCGCTACAAATTGCTGCACATCCAATACGTCTGCCGGCGAGCCCGACGCCGTTTCCGGAAGCTGGCAACAGCTGCAGCTCCTGGCGATATCGGCCGCCAGGTTTGCCGCCAACTGTGTCGCCCTGCTGGATGGTTTTGAACGACGCCATCGGCCATCAGGCCGCCCGGATACCATCCGCGGCAGAGCTGGGGAGTGGCGCAACCTTTGGAATCTGCTCTCCGCCTGGTACGGGCGGCCGAGCAACGAAACCTTCCTCCCTTCGTCGCTGCTGCAGAGCGCGCCAGACAAACAGGAGCGCGTATGAAGATTGTTCAGGTGCTCACCCGCGGGGACGTGTTCGGCGGAGCGCAGAGCCATGTGCGCGAGCTTTCGCTCGAGCTGCGTCCCCTTGGCCATGAGGTCACTGTCATCACCGGAGCGCCGGGCATTTTCACGGAGCAGCTTCGCCAGGCGGGGATTCCCTGGGTGCAGGTGCGGAGCCTGGTGCGCCCTCTGCGACCCCATCTTGATCTGGCAGCCCTGGTCCAGCTATGGTGCGCCCTGGGCGAGTTGAAGCCCGACGTGGTGTGTGCTCACACCGCCAAGGCCGGCTCGCTGGGACGTGCGGCCGCGCGGCTGCACCATATTCCCAGTGTATTTACCCCCCACGGATGGTCGATGTTCGATCGCACCTCGCTCCAGCCAAAGCCGCTCTTCTGCTGGGCGGAGTACCTGGCGGGCCGGCTCGGCAGCCGCGTCATCAACGTATGCGAGTCCGAACGCGCGTTGGCACAACAAGCCGGGGTCTGTCCAGCGGGAACGCTGGAGGTGGTCCACAACGGGATAGCGGAAAATCCGTTGGCCCGCCTTCGGCCGGTCGATGCGCAACCTCCGCTGATGGTGATGGTGGCGCGCTTCGCCGCGCAAAAAGACCACAGCACCCTGCTGCAGGCGCTTTCTGGTTTGCTCTCCATGGACTGGGGTCTGTTGCTGGTGGGAGCGGGCGACAGGAAGCGCGCGTGGCTGCGCAGGTGAAGGCGCTCGGCCTGGGCGATCGCGTCCGTATATTTCCGCCGGAAACCAACGTGGCCCGTTTGCTCATGCGAGCCCAGATCTTCGTCCTGTCGACCCACTTCGAGGCGTTACCCATCAGCATCCTCGAGGCCATGCGCGCCGGTTTACCGGTAGTGGCCACCAACGTGGGGGGCATCCCGGAGTCGGTACACCATGAAGAAACCGGCTTGCTGGTGGGCCATGGAGACGTCGCCGGCCTGCGTGACGCATTGGCGCGCGTGATCGGTGGCCCGGCTTTGCGTCTCGCCCTGGGCAGCGCGGGACGAAACCTCTGGGCAGATCAATTTACCGCGAGCGTCATGGCCGCGCGTACGGTCGAAGTCTATAAGCGTGCTCTCGCCCGCTCATAACCTCAAAGTTTTGCCTGCCGCTGTGACTAAGAGTCTGCGTGAGAATGCCAGAATTTGGGAAGCCCCGGAGAAGGCCCCCGGCAAAAAAAATCCCCAGTCCGAAGACCGGGGTCCTAGAAGCTTGGGGCAACCGCCCCCTACAAAGAGAGACGAGATTCGCCCGGAAATCCCTTCCGGCCTAATTAACTTCCTGCACCTTGATGACGAAGTATTGGAACGTGTCGCCGTTGGCCAGATCAGCTGGTGGGGAATATTGGCTGGGATGTGAACGATGTCGCCCTTCTTGAGCTTGGTCTCCTTGCCGTCCTGTATGGAGTCGCCCCGCACCTCACCCGGTGCCGTCGGCTTGCCATTCACAATTTGACCGCCGGTCACCAGCGTCGCCTGGCCTTCGACCACAAAATAAAAGTCGGCAAACTTCTCGTGCAGCTCAGCCTTTCCGCTCTTGTTGCGAAAGGCCAGCATGGTGTAGTCGGTGGAATACTTCTTAAGCGTTTCCGTGGCTGTTCCGGTGGCGTCGGTCTTCTGCCCCAGCGTTTTCTCCAGCGCCATCAAATCCGCCGGCGTAGTACTGATCCGGAGTCTTCGCGGCATCCTGTGCCACCGAACACTGCCCAAACGCCGTGACCATGCCGATCGTCAACAAGATTACCGGGGTCGCTTTCATTGGCTTTACCTTCTTTCCTGATGTGAAGAGCAGTCTACGCTTTCGCCGCCCGGGTGCGCGCGATGACCTCGAGATACGCACGGGCTGTGTTGGTAATGACTTCGGGCTTCCCCTCCGCTAGTGCTGCGACGTTGACCAGGTCCGCACCCACACCCAGAGCGGAGGCGCCCGCCTCCAGAAAACTGGCCGCGGTCTGCAGCGTGACACCGCCGGTCGGCACCAGCCGAAGATAAGGGAATGGAGCTTTGAGCGACTTGAGATAGCTGGCCCCACCCATCGCCGAGCAGGGAAAGACCTTGACGAAATCCGCCCCTGCCCGCCATGCGGTGATGACTTCAGTCGGCGTGAGCGCGCCGGGCAGCGAAACTTTGCCCCGCGCCTTGGTCGCTTTGATCACGTCCATATGCAGGCTGGGGCTCACCACAAACTCCGCCCCGGCGTCGATGGTGGCGTCACATTCCTCCCCGTCGGTGACCGTTCCCGATCCCAATAGCAACTTGTCGCCGTAGGTGCGTTTCAGCTCCCGCAACACGTCAATCGCACCGGGCACCGTCATGGTGACTTCAATGACGGTGATCCCCCCGGCCACCATCGCCTCGACCACGCCAATCGCTTCCTTCGCGGAGCGGGCCCTCAGAACAGGAATAATTCCTGCTGCTTCCAGTTGTTGTTGCACTTCCTGCGACATTCTTTTTCCCCTCGTTATCGAGCAATACGGGCAGAGCCCCCCAGCATCACCCGCTCCACTTCGGAGCGAGAAGCCATGCTGGTATCTCCGGGCGTGGTCATGGCGAGTGCCCCATGGGCCACTCCGCAAGCTACGGCCCAGGCAGCAGGTTTTCCCATCAGCATCCCAAAGACCAGGCCGGAAGCGAACGAATCTCCCCCGCCTACACGGTCCAGGATGTCGATATCCCGCTGCGGCACGTACAAGATCTCGTCCTTGTAAATCGCCATGGCTCCCCAGGCATTGCGGGAAGCTGTCTGCGCGGTGCGCAAGGTCGTCGCCACCAGCTTGAGGTTGCCGTACGAAGCAGCCACCTCACGCAACATCTTCTCGTAGCTGGCCACCGGCAACTCATCGAAATCTTCTTTCACGCCTTCGAGCTTGATTCCCAGCATGGCGGAAAAGTCTTCTTCGTTGCCAAAGAGAACGTCCAGCTTCTTCACTAACTCTCGATTCACCTCTTGCGCCTTTGCCTTACCGCCAATCGATTTCCAGAGAGAATCGCGATAGTTCAAATCAAAAGACGTGATCGTTCCATACTTGCCGGGCCTTGTCCAACGCCTCGACCGCAACCCCCGGTGTCGAAGGCAGAGAGCGCGGCAAAGATGCCACCGGTATGAAACCAGCGAGCGCCATTGCGCGGCCCGAAAATGGACTCCCAATCGAAGTCGCCCGGCTTGGTCTGGGAGATCGCCGTGTTGCCCCGATCCGAGCAGCCCACCGCCGCCCGCACTCCATAACCCCGTTCGGTGAAGTTCAGGCCATTGCGCACCGTGCGGCCGATGCCGTCGTAGGGAACCCAGCGAATCAGGGAGGTATCGACGCCGCCCTGCAGGATGAAATCCTCCACCAGCCTGCCGATGGGATTATCCGCAAACGCGGTCGCGATCGCGGTCCGCATGCCGAAGCAGCGGCGCAACCCGCGCGCCACGTTGTATTCTCCCCCGCCCTCCCAGGCCTGAAATACCCGCGCGGTGTGGATTCTGCCTTCGCCCGGATCGAGCCGCAGCATGACTTCTCCTAGACTCACGCAGTCCCAGCGGCTCGTATCCGCGCTCTTGATCGTTAACTCTTCCATGGTCCTTTCCTTTTTAGCGTGACAGCGGTGTATATCCCAGATCTTGTTGAATTCCCTTCACGCAGGCCATCAGCTTACTGGCGATCTGCGGAATCTTTTGCATGGTCACACGGAACGCAGGGCCGGAAATGCTGACCGCCGCGACCGCCTCGCCTTGCCCATCGAGAATAGCCACTCCAGCGCAGCGCACGCCTTCTTCGCGTTCCTCATCGTCGACGGCATATCCACGGCGGCTGGTCCTATCGAGTTCTTTAAGCAGCGCTTCCCGGCTGGTCATGGTGCGGCGGCGTGAACTGTTCCAGTTGCAAATCCGGCAACAACGCCTCTACCTGGGATCGCGGCATGGTTGCCAGCATCGCCTTGCCCACCGCCGTACAGTGTACCGGGCTGCTCGCCCCAACCCGCGAGATCATGCGGATGCTGCGTTCCGGCTCCTGCTTTTCGATATACACCATCCGCGTTTTTTCCAGGATGCACAATGAGCCGTCTCCTCGACTTCGGCGACCAATGTCTTAAGATGAAGTACGGCCCGGTCTCGCAGATCATACTGCTCGATGGCGCGGCTGCCAAAATCGCATAACCGCAAACCGAGACGAAATTTCCCCGCCTGGGTGCGCTCGACCATCCGGTGCCGTTCCAGCACCATGAGGAAACGATGCGCCGTGCTCTTGTGCAGAGCGAGGCCGTCGGCGATTTCCGCCAGGCCCAGGGAGGTGGTGCTGGCGGAGAGAAGATCGAGTACGGCAAACGCCCGGTCAAGCGCTTGCAGTTTGTAAACTCCGCTTCCGCGTACCACATTGTGAGATGCCATGCCGTTTAGTGAAAAACCCGAACCAGCGGGCATTCTTGCGTCCCGTCATTCTTTTGTCAAGTTTGCTTTGGAGGGATGGCTCAGCTGACTTTGATAAGCCCTTCATCCGCCAATTGATTAAGCAGCTGGAGCACATCGCGTTCGATCACCCCGGGAGGGGCCTCGTAACGCCCGCTGAATTCTTCGATCAAATCGGATACGCGCACCGGTGACACCAACTTGCTCCAGATTTCGCTACCGATGTCGCCTAGTCCGTAACAGCGACTGCGCTCCAGACTCATGAGGACCGTCTCACCGGCCACATCCGCAGCCACCGGATTGGGCGTGTGCGAGACGATCGATGCCAGACTCACATTCGTCATAACGAAAGCTTCAGCAAACAGCAGGACCGTTCACTAGTTTCGGTCAGGATGACAAATTCATTGCAACCGAAAGATAGAACCGCAGATCCCTCGGCTTCGCTCGGGATGACAGAAGGGGACGGAGCCGGCGATCCCATTAGGGCAAAAGCGGTTAAGCGGACACCGCTCTCAGGCAGTTGCTTTCCATTGGAAGCGCTTCCCTCTCCTCTTTGTCATCCCGAGAGCGCGGGATCAAAGCGGAGGGCGGAGCTTCCATTGGATGTAATGGTAGTAATGACAACCTCCTCAACTTGACGGTAAGTCGCGCCATCAAAGCAAATGGAAGCGCAAGCCACCTGTGTCATCCCGCAGTACCAGTCGGATCGTTGCAGCGCACTCTCCAGAAACCCGGCCTGCCTCTGCTATCGTTTGAGGCATGCCGGCCCCCTCCAGCGACCCCACTGCCAGTCCCCCAGGGCAGCGAACGCGCGCGGCTTCCCAACGTCCCTTCCTGCAATACATCTCCAGCCTGATGCAGATTGTGCGCTGGCAGCTTTTCGCCGCCGTCCTCATCATGACCTTCACCTCGCTGACTGAAGGTCTGGGCGTGGCCTTGCTCTTCCCCATCCTGCAGGTCGCCGGTTTCAACCTGGCCAACCAGGGCCACGTCGGGCACTACACCGGCGAGGTACGCGAAATGCTGGTGCGCAGCGGACTACGCCCCTCCTTGTGGCTGGCTACCTTGCTGATGCTCTTCCTGCTGCTCATGGCACTGCGGTCGCTCTTCAGCCGAGTCCAGTCGGTGCTCACCTTTCGCACCGCGCTCACCTATGAGCTGGCCCTGAGCAGACGGCTCTATCAGGCGATCATCAACGCCGACTGGCTGTTCCTGGTGCGTCGCCGCTCCTCCGACTTTACCCACGCGCTCACCGCGGAGCTGTCCCGGGTAACCACCTGTACCTTCCTGCTCATCGGTACCCTGGCGAACACCATTCTCGCGCTGGTCTATATCGCCCTGGCCCTGAAACTTTCTGCAGGGATGACCTTGCTGGTGCTGGCAACCGGGGCCCTTCTGCTTTTGCTCTCACGCCGCTGGATGCGCGCCGTCCACCAAAGCGGGACAGCGGTCTCGGAAAGCGTGAGCGAGGTCTACTCGGCGGCCACCGAACACCTGCAGAATCTCAAGGCAATGAAGTTCTACGACGCCCAGACCAGCGATCTTGCCATGTTCTCTTCGCTCCAGTCCATCGGCGCTGCAACAGGGCTTCAGCAACACGAGGAGCCAAGCCGCGGCGGCCTTCTGGTTCGAGGCCGGCTCGCTCCTGGTGCTGGGGGGGATCATTTTCGCCTCGCTGCAGATCCTCAATGTCGCCCCAGCGTCCATTCTTCTGTTACTGGCGGTCTTTACCCGGCTCTTCCCTCGCCTGACAGCCGCGCAGAGCCAGTTACAGGCGTTTCTCAGCGAGCTCCCTGCCTTTGAAAACGTGATGAAGATGTACCACGAATGCCTGGCCAATGCCGAGGTACCCGGCCTCGGCGCTGGGCCGCATTGGCCCATGAGATCCGCCTGGAGCAGGTTTCGTTCCGCTACGACGCGGAGCGGCCGCTGGTGTTGGACGACTTGTCGCTCACCATTGCCGCCGGCCGGGTCACCGCGATCGTGGGCTCCTCGGGAGCGGGCAAGAGCACCGTCGCCGACCTGGTCAACGGCCTGCTCTCTCCTCTCACGGGACGCGTCCTGGTCGACGGGGTTGCGTTGACGCCGCAAACGGCCAGGGCCTGGCGCCGCCACGTCGGCTATGTAGCCCAGGACACGGTGCTCTTTCACGACACGGTACGCGCCAACCTGCACTGGGCGAATCCCGGCGCCTCCGAACACGAAATGAGAGAGAGTCTCAGCCTGGCCGCCGCCGAGTTCGTCTACGAATTACCGCAGGGTCTGGACACCACGGTGGGAGACCGCGGGATGCTCCTCTCCCACGGCCAACGGCAGCGCATCGCGCTGGCGCGCGCGTTACTGCGCAAGCCGGGGCTGCTGATTCTCGACGAGGCCACCAGTAGCCTCGATTTCGACAACGAGAAACGGATCCTCGACGCCATTGAACGGCTGCAAGGCCGGACCACCGTCCTGATGATCGCCCACCGCGTTTCCGCCATTCAGCTCGCGGAAATGATCTTCGTCATCGAAGACGGCCGGGTCGCGGAATCAGGCGACTGGCAGAGCCTGAGCACCCGGCCTTCCCGTCGTGTAGGCTCGCTTTTCCGTTTGCAGGATGCGCTCGCCTGAACCCTACTTGGGGTCCCACCATCCCCCAACCTGCGCTATCACTTTATTCGGCCTGCTCAGGACCCCAGGTGCCCGGTTGATACTCATACACCTGCTTCTTTCCAGGATCGGGTCGATGATGCGCCACGCTTCCTCAACATAATCTTCGCGCGCAAACCAGGTCTGGTTGCCCGCCATGGCATCACCCAGGAGCTCCTCGTAGGGCAGCATCTCGTCGGTCGCCGCATTCCTGGTCCGCGATCAGTTCGATCGGGCAACCGTGCAACTGGTCGCCGGCAGTCTTGATCGACGCTCCAATCGCAATCACCGGCTCGCCGCTGATGCGGAAGCGCACGTAGTTGGCCGGCGGAGCTTCCGACGAGAAAATCGGGCACGGCGGCCGCAGTTTGGCCACCACTTCGGTTTCTGTCTTCGGTAGCGACTTGCCTGCGCGGATGAAGAAGGGCACCCCTCGCCACCGCCAGGAATTAATCGCCAGCTTCAGGGCCACGTAGGTCTCGGTCTTCGACCCCGGCTTGACTCCAGGAGTATCGAGGTATCCCTTATATTGGCCGCGGATCACATCGTCGTCGCACAAAGGTTGGACGCTCTTGAGCACTTTGACCCGCTCGTCGCGCAGGCTCTCGATGCTCAGCGTCGGCGGCGGTTCCATGGCAATGTTGCTGAGGATCTGCAGCAGATGGTTTTGCACCACGTCCCGGACCGTTCCCACCGCGTCGTAGAAGCTTCCTCTGTCCAGCACATCGAACTGCTCCGCCATGGTGATCTGAACGCTCTCCACGTAGAGGCTGTTCCAGATCGGCTCCAGGAAGGAGTTGGCGAAGCGGAAGTAGATCACGTTCTGGACCGTGTTCTTGCCCAGATAGTGATCGATGCGAAAGACATTCTCTTCGGCAAAGACCTCGTGCACCACTTTGTTAAGGGCCAGCGCCGAAGCCAGGTCATTGCCAAAGGGCTTTTCAATCACCACCCGGGCGCCCTCGGACGAGCCTGATGCTTTCAGCTGGGTAAGCACCTTGCCGAACAGGAAGGGAGGGATCGCGAGGTAGTGAATGGGATGCTTGGCGGCGCCGAGCTCGCTGCGCACATTGGCGAACGTTTGCGCATCGTTGTAGTCGCCATCGACGTAGCGAAGCTTCTCCAGGAGTTTGGGAAAGCCTACGGGGTCGAGGCCCCCGTGTTTTTCGACGCTGTCTTGCGCCCGTTGTTTGAATTGATCGAGATTCCAACCCGCCTTGGCAACGCCAATCACCGGGCCGGCGAGTTTGCCTCGCCTGGCCAGCTGTTGCAGGGAAGGAAAGATCTGCTTGTATGCAAGGTCACCGGTAGCGCCAAAAAACACCACCGCGTCGGAGTAGGGTTGGTCGATGGAGCTTGCTTCTGCCATGAGACTTAGAGTAACGCCTTCTCATGAATGGACCGAAGCATCCATACCAAAAGAGGGGCATTCCTACCAAAAGAGAGATATTTCACCAGGGCGAAGAGAGCTAAATCCGCTTCTCCCGGATTTCCACACCCAATGTGATTACGAATTGGTTACCACTGATTGTCCCCGGGTAAAGGGGAAACCCTGTACTCTTTCGCTCAGCGGTGGTTTTCTGCGGATTGCTGTTCTGGTTCCTCGGGGGAGGGCCCCAGCCGGCGTTCTGGGGAAGATCACCGTTTTTACTTGGAACGCCAGTTACTGACGCCCGAGGAGATCTTCCCGTGCAGCCACTATGGGGATAGGGGCGCTCTTCAGATGACCTTCAACAGCAGCAAGATGATCACGATCAGAATAATCAGGCTGATGCCGCCGCCGCCGTAGTAACCGAGGCCGGGCCCAGGCGATAGCCACCAAATCCAAACACCAATAGCAAAATGATAAGAATAAGCAGCATGGTCTTTCTCTCCTTCGCGGCAAGGTCACCCGCACCGCTTTGTAACCCGCACATTTAGTAAAGGCTCATTGCACCGGGAATCAGCCGCTTGCAATCCAGCCCGCTTTCGTGTCACCAAACATTAATAGAAGATTCCATTTAGCGTCGTTTGGATGTATGGCATGTGCTCTTAACTCATCCCATGGGTTAGGAAGGGGTACTAAAATACGTGCTGACATAAATCCGCACGTTCTTGCAGCGGGAAAAAACCGGTGGTAGGAAGGCAGACAACTGCATTGAAAGCGATTTACCTGGCGTTATTCTCTTGTGCCGCCCTGGTTTCGGCGGCCACCTCCGGTGTCGCATGGGCGGAGGCTGCCTCCTCCGGCTGCGCCGCCGAAATGCAGACGAGCTACCCGAAAGCCTCCATCTCGAACGGCCCGGTGCAGGCGGTACTCTACCTGCCGGATACGAAGAACGGTTACTACCGCGCCTCGCGATTTGACTGGTCGGGTGTCATTCCGTGCCTGGCCTATAAAGGGCACACCTACTTCGGCGTCTGGTTTTCGAAGTATGATCCGATGATCGCCGACGCCATTACCGGACCGGTTGAAGAGTTTCGATCAGCCGACGGCGCTCTGGACTATGACCAGGCAAAACCGGACGGGCTGTTCGTCAAGATAGGAGTGGGCGTGCTCCGCAAAGCCGGAGATTCTCCTTACAAGTTCATGCACACCTATCCGCTGGTGGATGGCGGCAAATGGACGGTGCGGGCAAGCAAGCGCCAGGTATCTTTCCGCCAGCAGCTCCAATCGCCCATCGGCATCGCCTACGACTATGAGAAGACTGTTTCGCTCGATCCCCATGAGCCGGTCCTTACATTGCGCCACAGCCTGAAAAACACCGGCACGAAGACCATCGATACGGAAGTCTACGACCACGACTTTTTCATGCTCGACAAAGCTCCCAGCGGACCGGGAATGACGATCCGCTTTCCCTGGGAGCCCAAGGCGGAAAAATCGCTGGGACCCCAGGCGCAAATCGATGGCAAACAGATCGTCTACCGCGAGGAATTGCAACCGGAACAGTACGTGGAAAGTTATCTGACGGGCTATTCCAACAATCCTTCTGATTACGACATCACCGTCGAGGATACGAGGACAGGAGTGGGCGTCGAACAAACGGGAGACAACCCCATTTCGCGTTTCAATTTCTGGTCTCCTCGCACCGCGATTTGCCCCGAAGCCTACCATCACCTGGTGATCGCGCCGGGACAAACGGCACATTGGAACATTCGCTATCGTTTCTATGCCAAATAGCGAAGAAAAGGATGCAGTGAGCGCAGATTCTCTTAAAGTGGCGATCGTTACCGGGGCGGGCAGCGGAATTGGCCGGGCTGTCGCGCTGGCTCTGCAGGCGGCTGGATATGCAGTCGCGTTGGCTGGCCGGCGCGTACCGGAGCTGGAGCAAACCGCGGCCATGGCAGATCCCGCGGGGGGCCCCATGCTCGCCGTACCCACGGACGTTCGCCAGCCGGAGTCAATTCGTGCTCTATTTGCCGCTACAGGTGAGAAGTTCGGCCGGTTAGATGTGCTCTTCAATAACGCCGGCATCAACGCGCCCGCGATTCCAATGGAAGATCTGAGCTACGAGCAATGGTCGGATGTGGTCAGCGTGAATCTGACCGGCGCGTTCCTCTGTGCTCAGGAGGCCATTCGCCGCATGAAGTCACAGCAGCCGCAAGGGGGCCGCATCATCAACAACGGATCGATTTCCGCGCATGTACCCCGGCCCTATTCTGCGCCTTACACGGCGACCAAGCATGCGATCACCGGGCTCACCCGGTCCATCTCGCTCGATGGCCGCGCACACAATATTGCCTGCGGCCAAATCGATATCGGCAACGCCGGTCCGGGCATGGCGGGGATCGCGGGCGGGTCACTGCAGCCCAACGGCGAAGTGGTCGTCGAACCGAGGATGGATCTGGATCCCGTCGCCCAAGCCGTGCTTTATATGGCCAGCCTGCCGTTGAGCGCGAATGTCCAGTTCATCACCGTGATGGCGACGAATATGCCTTTCATCGGGCGGGGGTAAAGCTAAGGATTGGGAAATCAAGGTGCAACAAAGCCAAGGGTGCCCCACATCTCGCTCTTTTTTGCGAGATGTGGGATACCACAGCTTTCGACCTGCGTACTTTGGAGCCCAATAGGCACCTTTCGTTGAGATTCGTGGTATCCCACATCTCGCGAAAAACGAGCGAGATGTGGGGCACCCTTGGCTTTGTTGTTAGGACGGAATCGGGGAGCGAGTATGCGTCTGCAAGATAAAGTAATCCTGGTCACCGGCTCGACCACGGGTATCGGAGAGGGCATGGTGCGGCTCTTCGCCCGTGAAGGCGCCAAGGTGATGGTCCATGGCAGACGGAAGGACGCAGCCCAAAAACTGGTCGCCGAGATTGGGGAAAGGGCCTCTTTCGTCATCGGGCCGCTGGAAGATCCCGAGCTTCCCGCAAAGATCATCGCAGCAACTGTCGACCATTTTGGAAGAATCGATGGGCTGGTGAACAACGCAGCCGCCATCACCCGGGGCAGCATCGAAAACACAGACGCCGAACTCTTCGACCGTACCGTGGCCGTCGACCTGAAGGCGCCGTTTCTTTTGATTCAGGCCGCACTTCCCTACTTCCGCAAACAAGGCACCGGCCGGGTACTAAACATCGGCTCGATGAACGCGTATTGCGGCGAGCGCAACCAGTTCATCTATTCCATCTGCAAGGGGGGCCTGATGACCCTCACGCGCAACCTGGCGGACGCCTACGGTCCGGAAGGAATTCGGGTGAATCAACTGAACGTCGGTTGGACGCTCACGCCAAACGAATTCGCGTTGAAGATGACCGAGGGTCTTCCGAACGACTGGCCCACCAGGGTATCGAGGACATTCGCGCCGTCAGGCCGGCTCCTCTCCCCGGAAGACGTCGCCTGGGCGGCGGTTTACTTCCTTTCGGACGAAGCGGCGCTTATCAACGGCGCGATTCTGGATGTGGAGCAGTATCCCCTGATTGGAAGAAACCCAGTCAAGGAAAGCCCTGCCGGGACGCTCTCATAATTATTTGGCCGGCTTCAGGATCAGCTTCTGCACCCGCCAATTCAGCAGCTCAGCAACGTAGAGCTCATTCTCCGAGGGACACGCAATCTCGTGGATCCATCCGAATTGTTTGAGCTGCTTGCCTGACTCGCCCAGATAGCCAAGCACCTTGCCATCCATGTCTAGCTTGTAAATGCGGCCGGGATAAGCATCCGAGCTAAAGATGACCGGGTGGGGTCCGGGGGTGATGCATATGGCCCACGGGGATCCAGCTTGCATCGTTCCATTCCCGGAGACGGTCTGCACCGGCTTCGGCCCTATGGCTGGGCGGGCGTTTTCATCAAAAGGCACGTCGATGGTGATCTGGCGCAGAAAATTCCCATCGCCGTCGAATACCTGGATCCGGCGGTTGCCGCGATCGGCCACGTACACATTTCCCTTCGAGTCGACGGCGATGCTATGCGGCACACTGAATTGGCCGTGCTGGTCGCCGGGCTCGCCCCAGGACTTAAGCCAGTTACCGTTCTTATCGACCTTGGCTACTCGGGAATTGATGTAACCATCGCTGATATAAGTGTTCCCTGCCGCATCCCACGCCATGTCGGTCACCTGGCGAAACATTCCATCCACCGCAGGCAGCGGCGGCTTGGGATGCTTGAGAGGTTCCGTACCCTCATCCGATGCTTCCTGTTTGCGGCCGAACACCATCACCACGCGGCCTTGCGGGTCAAACTTGATGACCATGTCCGAGCCCTTATCCGCGACCCAAATGTTGTCTTGCGGGTCGACCTTTACCGAATGGCCGAACGACCATGCGTAGAGATTGTGACCAATCTCACGGATGAACCGGCCATCGGGTCCGAATTCGAGCAGCTGGGATGCGGCAGCGCCATAAGCAGGACCGGTCGTATTGCCGCGCGACAAAGCAAAAACATGTCCCTTGGAGTTCACGGCCACGCCGGCCATCTCTCCCAGATAACGGTCTGGTGGAAGCTTGAGAAAGTTCTCCACCGAACTATAGGGGATCGCGGGCACGGAAGTTTGCTGCGCAAAGACAGATAGGCTAAGAAGAACGAGCGGTAGAAGCATCAGGCGCTTCAAATTGACCTCCAGGCACGATCCTCACTCTAGTTGAGCATCGGCCTTTATGTAAACCGGAGGACGCCGTTTTCGCGCACAGGCTGAACCGTCCCGGATAGACTTGCAGTGATTCATCAATCCATCCATCAATTTGGGAGCATCGAATTGCAACAGCTAACCGCATCGAAACATCTGCCTCTGCTGTGGGCGATCCGATAACCGCCGCCACGACAGGATCGGCTCTCAGACCCTATCGTCAGGTCTTCGCGCCGTTTTTGTGCGGCATGTTCGCGTTTATCGACCTGTATTGCACCCAGCCGCTTCTGCCGTTGCTGGCGCGAGTTTTTCAAGCATCGGAGGCCAGGGTCAGCCTGACGATCAGCGCCTCCACCCTGGGCGTCGCCTTCTCTGCTTTGCTGCTGGCCATTTTTGCCGAGAGGGTCAACCGGAAGCGAATGATCGTCAGCTGCATGGTGGTGCTCGCACTGTGTACGTTGCTGACTTCGACGGCGACTAGTCTCGCAGGTCTCGCGATCTGGAGGTTGCTGCAAGGTCTGGTAACGCCGGGAATTTTTATTGTCACCATCGCTTACGTCACCGAAGAGTGGCCGGCATTGCTGGTGCCGCGAGTGATGAGCGTCTACGTCGCGGGCACCGTATTCGGCGGCTTCATGGGCCGTCTGCTGGGCGGACTGATTGCCGAACACTACAGCTGGCGCCGGGTGTTTCTGGTGCTGGGAATCGCCGGGCTCGGTGGCGCAGCACTGACCCAGCAACTGTTGCGGCCGGCGCAGATACACCAGGCGCCGGAGCGGCCCGCTTCCCGGCTCGCGCCCGTCTTGCTTAACTTGCGCAATCCTCGCTTGCTGGCAACATTTGCCATCGGCTTCTGCATGCTCTTCACACTGGTGGCTACCTTCAGCTACATCACGTTTTATCTTTCGGCTTCTCCTTTTCATCTAGGCACGGCGCAACTCAGCTATCTGTTCACGGTCTACCTCTGTGGTTTGGGCGCTACCTTAGCCGTGGGCACAGTCCTGGCGCGCGTCGGGCTGCGGGTGGGGATGATGGCGGCGATCGCCGCGTGCGCGTCGGGTGTCGTGATCACACTCGTTCCGTCCTTGTGGATTGTGGCTGTCGGCCTGGCGATTACGGCCTCAGGGGTATTCGTCGCGCAGACCTGTGCGAACAGTTTCCTGCGCGACGCCGCCCCGGCCGGCAGCCGCGTCTCGGCAGCCGGCATGTACATCGCCAGCTACTATATCGGTGGCACAGCGGGCGGCATTGTGCCAGGGTTGGTGTGGAAGCTCGGCGGTTGGCATGCCTGTGCTGCCCTGGTCCTGGGGATTTTGCTCATCGCCGGCGCAGCCGCGGTGTTCGGTTGGCGCTTACGGCCCCCCGCGCCGGATCCTATCCCGCTTTAGAGCCTGCACTCAATTCCGTCCGAAGTTTTCTGTTAAGTAATCCACGATCGAATGGAACTGGTCATCGCTCGCGGAGGCGCCATGCTGCGCCATTCTCTGCACGGTCGTATTCCACTGGTCGCGGGTCTGGCGATGGGTTGCGATCAGATCCACGGAGTGGCAGCTATTGCAAACCTTCTGTACCAGGTCCTTACCTTCTCCTGCCGGCAATTGCGTTTGCCCAGGCGACAGGCTGGGGATAGCCGCCTGCCCGGATAAGGTGAAGGCGATCAGGTTCTCACCGGCGGCGATCGCGATGTATTCCTTCCCGTTGCTGCCTGCGTACGCGATGGGAACTGCTAAGGGAGCCTGGTCCATCTTGAAGGACCACAGTTCTTTGCCGGTCTTCGTTTCCAGTGCGCGAAAATACTGGTCGAGGGTACCGGTCATGAAGATAAGACCACCCGCGGTGGTGGTGGGACCTCCTCGAGAGCTGGGTGCTCCGGTTGCGATCCCTGCCGGAACTCCGTTCATGGTGCCGTACGGTATCTGCCAGGCAATATCGCCGGTGTTCACATCCACAGCCGTAAGCCGCCCCCAGGGCGGAGCCCAGCAAGGCAATCCATCCGCGGAAAACGAGAACGCGGCAAAGGAGATCGCCGACTGAACAGGATTGGGCAGGGTGCTGTAGAGCAACGGCGATTGATGGTCGGGGTCGGCATACGAAGGTGCAGGCTTCGGCTCGGTGTTTCTCTGAAGGAAGTGCAGCGCAGCGGAATCCGTAGTGTTGATGATGTAGTAGCCGAGCGCGGGGTCGAAGGCTCCGCCCCACATCCAGGCGCCTCCCCAATGATCGGGAAATTGCAGAGTTCCGTTGGCGGAAGACGGAGTGTAGGGACCTTTGTTGGGCACACCCCCACGCGCCAGGAATTTCGCGTACCACTCGCGGCAGGCGGCCTCGTGAGCGGGCGTGATCTTTGCAAAGTCTTTTTCAGTAAAGGTCAATCGCGATAGAGGCGGAGGCTTCAGAGGAAAGGGCTGGGTCGGCCAATACGATTCGCCCGGTACATCTCCAGCGGGCACAGGACGCTCCTCTGCGCCGTAGATCGGCTTCCCGGTTACCCGGTTCAAGATGAATAGCAACGGATTCTTGGTGATGACCGCGACCGCTGGGATGGTCTTCCCTTGCTGTCTAACGTCGAACAGCATGGGCGCAGCAGGCATGTCGTAATCCCAGAGATCATGATGGATGGCCTGGAAATACCACTTCAGCTTTCCGGTTCTTGCATCCACCGCGACCAGTGAATTGCCGAAGAGGTTGGAGCCGGGACGATCTGCGCCATAGTGATCGTTGTTGGCCGAGCCCACCGGCATGAAGAGGATTCCGCGCTGGGTGTCGACCGTGAAGAAGGACCAGACGTTCGCGCCCGCTACGTCCTTCCAGGAATCTCCGCCCCAGGTGTCGTGTCCCTTCTCGCCCGGCCGGGGCACGGTGTGAAAGGTCCAAACCAGCTTGCCGGTGCGTATGTCCCAGGCGCGCACATCCCCGGCGGGGCCCTTACGACCGGTCTCGTCAGCGATGTGGCTGCCGGTGATCACCAAGCCCTCAATGACCAGGGGTGCCGAGGTGAGCCCGTAGTGCATGCGGGTGTAGCCTCTCATCACCTCCGGGGTTTCGAGGTTGACGATTCCGTGGGCGCCGAACTCCTCTACGGGTGTGCCCGTCTTCGCGTCGAGTGCATAGAGCTCGCCCTCTTCGGTGCCGAACAGGATGCGCGGCGCGCGCGACCTATCTCCAGCCCAATAAGCCGGGCTGCGCATGGAGGACAAGCCAGGACCGCGGTAGGGGCAATTGGACGCGGTATATTGCCAAAGCTGCCGGCCGGTGTCCGGGTCCAGCGCGGCGACATGACAGAACGGCCAGGAGACGTACATGCGGCCGTTCACCACCAGAGGCACGGATTCAATGGTCCGGCTGCCGGCCACATTGCCTTCGTCCTCAAGCCGGAAGGTCCAGGCGGGCGCTAGTTTCGCTACGTTGTGCACATCGATCTGCTGCAACGGCGAGTATCTCTGCGCCTGGTTGTCGTGCCCGGTGCTTGGCCAATCGGTCTGCGCATTTCCGCGCAGAAGAAAAACCAGGACTGCGGTGGCGGCGGCGGTCCGCATCCGGTTCGTGGTCAGTATTTTCATCCACAGCATCGTAGAGCATCCGTCAACTACACTGGCGCGTATGAATGTAAACATCGCTCGCCGGACCCGGAATCTGACCATGCTACTCACGGCGGTTGCCTCCCTGGCGCCGCTGGTCTCTGCCCAGGCCCTTCCCAGCTTTCCTTCGACTGAGATTCACGCCGACCGTAGCATTACCTTTCGCTACCGGGACCCGGACACCAAGGCCGTGCTGTGCTCCGTCGAAAATGTTGCCAAGCCGCTGCCCATGACCAAGGACGCGGAAGGCATTTGGACGGTCACGTCGGCTCCGCTGCCGCCAGGAATCTACCGCTACCATTTCGAGATCAACGGCATCTCCTTTCTCGACCCTGCGAACCCGGTTATCTCCAACTCGCTCATGCGCCCGGCCAACATGGTCACGGTTCCCGGCGACGGACCCCAGCTTTGGGACGCGACCGATGTTCCGCACGGTACGGTTCATCGCCATACCTACACCACCTCCGTTGTCTTAGGATTGCCCGGGAACCAGAGTGACTATTACGTCTACACCCCACCTGGATATGATCCCAACGGCAAGCCGTACCCGGTGCTCTACCTGCTGCACGGCTGGACCGACTCCGCTTATGGCTGGCTTTACAACGGCCGCGCAAACCTCATCCTCGACAATCTGCTGGCCCAGGGCAGGATCAAACCCATGATTGTCGTCATGCCGCTCGGCTACGGGGACCTCGCCTTCATCCACAGCAAGATCGACGTGTGGAAGGACCCGTCGAGCATCGACCACAACACGGAGCTCTATACCAAGGCGTTCCTCACCGAGATCATGCCTCGGGCCGACGCCGAGTATCACATCTCGAAGGACCGCAATGATCACGCGATCGCCGGGTTATCCATGGGGGGCCTGGAAGCGGTCACCATCGGCCTCGCACACACGGACCAATTCGCTTCCGTCATTGGGCTCAGCGCGGCGGTGCAGAAGCTCGATTTTCAAAAGCAATTCGCCGGCCTGGATGCGAAGACAGCAAACCTTCGCTTGCTATGGATTGCCTGCGGAACGGAAGATGGCCTGATCTCCCCGAATCGCAGGCTGGTTGTGTTTCTTAAAGAGAAAAATATGCCGGTCACCCCGATCGAGATTCCCGGCCTGCACACCTGGCTCGTGTGGCGCGATAACCTGATCCACTTCGCCCCGCTGCTATTTCAATCGTCGAGATAGCCACCGGTCAAAACAGAGTCAGAGGAAATCGACGATGCCTTCGGGACTCGCTCAGTGACGTAGTATGTTGAAGGTTCTGCGTGTGAGGAGACTTCCGTGAAACTGCGAACCCTGGGTCTCGCCATAACGTTGCTGTGTTCTGTACTTGGAAGAGCAACGATGGCCCAGCAGCCCACGCAGGGAGTGCGTTGGGTGGGAACCTGGGCGTCAGCGCAGATGCTGGTCGATGGACCAGACCTCACTGCGGACGATTTCAGGGACGCAACGCTGCGGCAAGTGGTCCATATCTCTGCCGGGGGTTCACGCATCCGGGTGCGTCTTTCCAACGCCTTCGGCACCGCGCCCCTGCAGATTCAAATGGTGCACGTTGCGAAACCGGCCTCGGTTGTCAATTGCCGCGTCGATGCCACTACCGACAAGCCACTGCGTTTTTCCGGCAATACCGCGGTCACCATCCCTCCAGGCGCGGACTACCTTTCCGATCCCATCGAGTATCCTGTCGCGCCCCTTACGGATCTCACCGTCACCATGTACCTGGAGACGCCATCGCTGCACCAGACCGGACATATCGCGGCCCATACCACTTCCTGCCTCAGCTCGCGGAATCTCGTCTCCGCCGCCGACATGCCCGATGCGAAGAAATTTCAACACTGGTTCTACCTCGCTGGAGTCGAGGTCGAAAGCCCAGCAGATGCAGCCGCCGTCGTGACCCTGGGCGATTCGATCACAGACGGAACCGGTTCCACGCTGAATGGCAACGATCGCTGGCCAGATGTTCTGGCGGCACGTCTGCAGGCCGGCGCCCCCACCCGGCGGTGGAGCGTGCTGAACGTCGGCATCGGCGGCAACCACATGCTGACGGATGGGGTCGGCCCCAACGCACTGGCTCGCCTGGACCGTGATGTGCTGGCTCAGCCCGGCGTGCGCGCGGTGATCGTGTTCGAAGGAGTCAACGACCTTGGCGGTTGGACACGCAACGGGCCCATCTCCAAGGAAGAGCACGATGTCTTTGTCGCCAGGCTGATCGCATCCTACGAGCAAGTGATCGAGCGTGCTCACGCGAACGGCCTAACCGTGATCGGCGCAACCATCCTCGGCTATCAAGGCGCGGCAAACTATCATCCGGATGCGGCGAACCTGGCGGACTGGCAGCGAGTGAATGACTGGATTCGCCAGCCAGGCCATTTCGATGCAGTGGTCGATCTGGACGAAGCTACCGCAGACCCCGCTCATCCGGGCCGCATGGCTCCCACCACCGGTTCCGCGGATAACCTCCACCCCGGTCCGGCCGGCTACAAGATGATGGGCGATGCTTTTCCACTGAGCCTCTTCCACTAAACGAATTCCGAAGGAGTGTCTTTTATGCGCAGATTCACCCTGTGGTTGGTGGCTGGTCTTCTCTTCGTGAGTGCAACCTCGGACCCGGCGCTGGCCCAGGGAGCATCCGATCGGATGACTCCCTTCCCCGCCTTTCGCATCGCGGGCAACCTCTACTATGTAGGCAGTAAAGACCTCGCGTCTTATTTGATCACCACGCCAAAGGGAGACATCCTGATCAACAGCAGTTATCAGGACTCCGTGCCCCTGATCCAACACAGCATAGAGAGTCTTGGATTCAAGATGAGCGATGTAAAGATCTTGCTCATCAGCCACGCGCATGACGACCATGATGCGGGAAGTGCGCAGATCAAGAAGCTCAGTGGCGCCAAATACATGGTGATGGACGCCGATGTTCCGGTGGTGGAGAGCGGCGTGGACTATTTCTACACCGCGGACAAGTATCACTACCCCCCTGTCAAGGTAGACAGAGTGCTCCATGATGGCGATGAAGTCAGGTTGGGGGGTGCGGTGCTGGTGGCCCATAAAACTCCCGGGCATACCAAGGGATGCACCACATGGACCATGAAGGTTACAGATAAGGGCAAGCCGTATAACGTGGTGATCGTGGGAAGCTGGAACGTCAATCCTGGTTACCGGCTGGTGGGCAATACCGCCTATCCGGAGATTGCCAGCGATTACGAAAAGACGTTCCGCATCCTCAACGAACTGCCTTGCGATATCTTCCTGGGAGCGCACGGCGGATATTTCGGCTTAGCCGAGAAATACGACCGGATGCAGAAGGGGGATGTGAATGCCTTCGTTGATCCGGCAGGATACAAGGCGGCGGTGGCGCAGAAGGAGAAAGATTTTCGCAACGAGCTAGCCCGTCAACAAAGCGGAGGGAAATAAAGCGGTTTCAAACTGGCCAAAGCCCTTTCTACTGTAGTCGCCTGCCGCGCGCATCATACAAACGAGAGGGACAGATGCAAGGAAATGATTCAGCGCGAAGTGGCGCCGCGGGGATGGTGCGGGTCAGGGGCGCGCGTGAACATAATCTCAAAAACGTTGACGTCGATATTCCACGCGACGCGTTGGTGGTGTTCACCGGGGTCTCGGGATCCGGGAAGTCTTCGCTCGCGTTCAGCACCCTCTACGCAGAGGCGCAAAGGCGATATCTGGAATCGGTCTCGCCCTATGCGCGCCGGCTCTTTCACCAGCTGGCAGTGCCTGAAGTGGACGCAATCGACGGACTGCCTCCTGCGGTAGCTTTGCAACAACAACGAGGGTCGCCGACGGTGCGGTCGTCCGTCGGAAGCGTCACCACTCTCTCCAATCTCTTGCGGATGCTGTATTCGCGCGCGGGAGACTATCCTCCCGGCCAGGCGATGCTCTATGCCGAATCGTTCTCGACCAACACCGCGGAAGGAGCTTGTCCCAAATGTCATGGACTCGGCCGCATCTATGAGGTGACGGAAAAGTCGATGGTGCCGGATGACTCCCTGACCATCCGCGAACGTGCCGTTGCCGCGTGGCCAACCGCCTGGCAAGGCCAAAATCTCAGGGATATTCTGGTGACGCTTGGCTACAACGTAGACAAGCCGTGGCGCGAGCTTTCGAAAAAAGACCGCGACTGGATTTTGTTTACCGACGAACAGCCGACCGTTCCGGTGTATGCCGGGTTTACCCCCGCGGAGACCCGCCAAGCGCTCCGCCGGAAGATGGAGCCGAGCTACCAGGGAACGTTCACGGGGGCGAGGCGCTACGTGCTCAGCACTTTCGCCAACAGCCAGAGCGCGATGATGAAGCGCCGCGTTTCGCAATTCATGCTGAGCACGGAATGCCCGGTGTGCCATGGCAAGCGGCTGCGGCCGGAGTCGCTTCGGGTGAAGTTTGCGGGATTAGACATCGCGGAGATCTCCGCGCTCCCCATGAAGCGTCTCGAAGCGATGTTTCACGCGCGCCTGTTAGACCGGGGCACGGGGAAAACGAAAGCATACGCACAGCATCCAGAGAAGGCCATCGTTGAGCAGCGGATCGCCCAGGACATCCTGGCCAGGCTTGAGGTGCTGCTTGATCTCGGCCTCGGATATTTGTCGCTGGAGCGAAGCACGCCGACGCTTTCGCCGGGCGAATTGCAGCGTCTGCGTTTAGCAACGCAGGTGCATTCCAATCTATTCGGCGTGGTCTATGTGCTCGATGAGCCGTCGGCCGGTCTGCACCCGGCGGACACGGATGCGTTATTGAAGGCACTCCAGCGGTTGAAGCGGTCGGGCAACACGCTCTTCGTGGTTGAGCATGAGCTCGAAGTGATGCGTGCTGCCGACTGGCTTGTGGACGTGGGCCCAGGCGCCGGGGAGAAGGGCGGGCACGTTTTGTATAGCGGTCCGCCCGAAGGTCTGCGCAATGTCGCCGATTCGCATACGCGGCGGTACCTCTTCACGGAAGGCCATTCAACCGGCCGATCGCCGCGGAAGCCGCGTGGTTGGCTTCGTCTTCGCGGCATCAGCCTGAATAACCTCGATCATCTCGATGCGGCAATTCCACTCGGAGTGTTTACCACGGTGACCGGTGTTTCGGGATCGGGGAAGTCCAGCCTGATCAGCCAGGCGCTGGTGAACCTGGTCGCCGATCGATTGGGGCAGACGATTGAGCCGGACGATGCGGAAGACACGGAGGAACTCGAACAATCTGCGCCGGTGACCGCTACTGGTGAGATCGTGAGCGGTCTGGAAGGGCTGCGGCGCATGGTGCGGGTCGATCAGAAGCCCATCGGACGCACTCCCCGCTCGAATATGGCCACCTATACCGGGCTGTTCGATCATGTGCGAAGGCTCTTCGCGGCTACCAAGCTGTCACGGTCGAGGCACTACGATGCGGGACAATTTTCGTTCAACGTCACCAAGGGCCGTTGCCCCACCTGCTCGGGTGAAGGATCCGTATGCGTGGAGCTGCTTTTTCTGCCGAGTGTGTATGCTCCCTGCCCCACTTGCCACGGAGCGCGGTTCAATCCCAAGACACTCGAGATCAAGTATCGCGATAAAGACATCTCCCAGGTGCTGGGGCTCACCGTCGAAGCGGCTCTAGAATTTTTCTCTGAGGAACCGACCGTGCAGCGCTCCCTGAAAGTCTTGAGCGATGTTGGGCTGGGATACCTGAAGCTGGGCCAGCCGGCGACTGAGTTGTCTGGCGGCGAGGCGCAACGCATCAAGCTGGCGACCGAACTTCAGCGCACCCAGCATGGAGACACCCTTTACATACTCGATGAACCGACAACCGGACTTCATCCTTCAGACGTGGAACGCCTGCAGGCGCAATTGGATGGACTCGTTGCTGCGGGAAACACGGTTGTCGTCGTCGAGCACGATATGCAGATTGTCGCCGACAGCGACTGGGTGATCGACATGGGGCCGGGAGCAGGCGATGAGGGCGGTGAGATCGTCGCAACCGGACCGCCGGCCGAGGTGAGGAAGTCTGAGCGCAGTAAAACGGCGCACTACCTGGAACAATACTTTCGTCCCCAAGCTTAAGGATTACTGCCAGCCCCCTCCCAGTGCACTGTAGAGCTGGACGAGGCTAAGGGCTTCGCCCTGTTGCGCGACTGCGAGATTCAGCTGCGCCGAGAAGAGGTTTGTGTCGGTAGTAAGTACCTCGAGGTATCCCGTCGATCCGCCCTCGTAGCGGAGCCGTGCCAGCCGGGTAGAATCCTGTGCGGCTGCAACCAGCTTCTCCTGTTGCTCGCGGTAAACGCGCTGTTTGTTCAGTGCGATCAACGCGTTCGATACGTCGCGGAACGCACCGGCGATCGTTTTCTGGTAGGTGATCACCAACTCCTGGTCGGTAGCTTTTGCCTGATTCAACTGGCCGCGCAGCTTGCCGCCTTCAAAGAGCGGCTGGGCCAAGGAGCCGAGACCGTAAATTGTCCGGGAATTGCTGTCGAAGATGTTACCCCAGGTGTTTCCCCCAACGCCGGCGGACCCACTGATCGAGAGCTGGGGAAAGAATTGCGCTCGTGCCACGCCAATGTTCGCGTTCGCGGCTTTGAGTTGTGCCTCCGATTGCTGGATGTCTGGCCGTCGTTCCAACAATTGCGAGGGAATGCCGGTTGGCAAATACTGCGGCGGGGGCGCGAGCGCATTTGGATCGGTGTGGGCGATCGGACCCGGATTTTCGCCCAGCAAGAGACGAAGGGAGTTTTCCTGCTGCTGCACCTGCTGCTCCAACTGCGGCAGCTCCGACGTTGCAGTGTAAAGCAGCTGTTCAGCTTGACGCAGATCAGACAACGGCACCGAACCACCGCTCTCTAACCGGGCGGTCAGGTCGACCGAGTCTTGCCTGGCCTTCAGTGTTTCCCTGGTGACTTCCACCTGGCGATCCAGTGCGCGCAGTTGAATATAGGCGGTGGCTACTTCCTGCACCAGGGTCAAGCGCACCGCGCGCTGCGCCCAGGTCTGCGCCAGCAGGGTGGCGCGGGCAGCTTCCGTCTGCTTGCGGTAAAGTCCCCAGAAGTCGGGGTTCCACGCAGCGGAAAGACTAAAAGACCCGGCAACGATCGGGTTGCTGATGTTATTGGATCCACCGCCCGTAATGTTGTTGAGCGCGGGTGCGTCTACGCCCAGTCCAGTACCACCTACACTGAGCGTGGGAAACTGCTGCGACCGGGTGATCTGTACCTGTGCCTGTTGCTCGAGGATGCGCTGAGCAGCGACGCGGAGATCGTAATTGTTGACGAGCGCTTTGCGAATCAGGTCCTGCAGCTCGGGCTCGCGGAAAACTTGGGCCCATTGCTCGTCGCCGAGCGAGCCCTGGGCTTCGTTGATGACCGCGGCATCGTCCGCGCCGCGGAAGGCGGGCGGCGTGGCGTAGGCCGGTCGCTTGTACTTCGGCCCAACCGTGCAGCCAGCCGCAGCGGCCAACAGCACAGCCGCAAATAGGATCGCGTACGCGCGCTTCCACCAGACCGGAGAGTTGTTCACGACTGACCTCCTCGGTTCGAATGTCCGGGGCCGCCGCCAGCAGCCGCGCCCACGGCGACGGGGTCCAGATCACCCTTCGAATCCATCGTCGTTCCCTTCCCGCCCCGCGCGAAGCGATGCGACAAGTACTCGACGACGGAGAAGGTGACGGGAATGAAGATGAGGCCGATGGCGGTCGACAGGAACATCCCGCCGACGACCACGGTGCCCAGGATGCGGCGTGAGGCGCCGCCGGCGCCGGAGGCCACCCAAAGCGGAAGGCAGCCGAAGACAAAGGCGAGCGCGGTCATCACGATGGGGCGAAAGCGCAAGCGGGCAGCGCCAAGCGCGGCTTCCGCAATACTCTGCCCGGACTCGTAATTGGTCTTGGCAAACTCTACGATGAGGATGGCGTTCTTGGCCGAGAGGCCGATCAGCATGACCAGCCCGATGGTGGCAAAAATGTCATTTTCGAAAGAGCGAATATGCAGCGCCAGGTAGCCGCCCAGGATCGCAACCGGGGTACTCAGCAGGACGCTGAAAGGGAGCGTCCAGCTCTCATACAAAGCAGCCAGGATGAGGAAGACAAAGAGCAGTGATAAACCGAAGACAGCCCACGACGGCACACCTAGTTCGGCCTGCTGCTCCTGGTAAGACATGCCAGAGTAGTCGAAGCCCGCGCCCGCCGGCATGGTCTGTTTGAAGACCTCTTCAAGAGCGCCACGAACCTGGCCGGAACTGTAACCGGGACTGCCGGTGATGTTCAGCTGTGCGGCATTGTATTCATTAAAACGATAGATGAATTCGGGGCCGGTGGTTTGGTTCACCTTGACCAGCGAGGCAAGCGGTACCTGGCTGCCGTTGGCGCTGCGCACATAGAACTGACTGATGTTCGCAATATTCTGCCGCGATGTGCCTTCGGCTTCGACGTAGGTTTGCCACTGCCGCCCGAAGCGATTGAAGTAGTTGACCAGGTAGCCGCCCATGAAGGTCGACATGGTGGTGTAGACATCGGAGAGCTGCACCTGTTGCTGCAGAGCCTTGGCCTTATCGACATCGGCGTAGAGCTGGGGCACGGCCGGCTGATACGACGGGATGACTGCCGCGATCTCAGGCCGTTTGCTTGCCGCGCCGAGGAAGGCAAAGACATTTTTGGCAAGAACCGTGGGGTCGTCGCCGCCGGAGCGATCTTCCAGGATCATAGTCACTCCGCCGGAGGTTCCAATACCCGGAATCGATGGCGGCGGGAAGGCAAACGCGATGCCTGCTGGATTGGCCATCAGCTGCTGTTGCAAATGGCTTTGAATGTAGTCCAGTTGCTGCTGTTTGGTCTTGCGCTTATCCCATGGTTTGAGCGCGACGAAGAAGAAACCCGAGTTGGTGCTTTGCACCTGGGTGAGCAGGGAGAAATCGTTGACCGCGATCACGCCCTGAACGCCATCGGTCTTAAGCAACGCATCGGTGATCTTTTGCTCGGCTAGATCGGTACGTTGGGCAGACGCAGCATCCGGCAGCTGCAAGGCAAGGAACATGTAACCCTGGTCTTCGGTAGGGATGAAGCCACCAGGAAGGCTCTTGCCGAGGAAGACGGCAACCACCGCAACCAGGGCGAGAGCGACCATGGCGATGGCGGACTTATGAATCAGCACATCCGAAGTGTGGACAAAGCTGTCGGTGGTGCGGCCAAAGAATTTGTTGAACAGCCCGAAGCCCTTGCCGAGAAGGCCGGCCTTGCGTTCCTCGTCCTTGGGCTTGAGCAGTAAGGATGCGAGCGCTGGCGAAAGAGTCAGTGCGTTAAAGGCGGAGATGAGCACCGAGATCGCAATAGTGACGGCAAACTGTTGGTACATGCGCCCGGTGATGCCGGGAATAAACGCGGTGGGGATGAATACGGCGGCGAGGATGAGGGCGATGGCGACCACCGGCCCCCCCACCTCTTCCATGGCCTTGATGGTCGCGGCGGTCGGGTCCATGCCCTCATCAATATGGTGTTCAACCGCCTCGACCACAATGATGGCGTCATCTACCACCAGCCCGATAGCGAGCACCAGGCCAAAGAGCGAGAGGGTGTTGATGGAGAAGCCGAGCGCCGGGAAGATGATGAAGGTTCCGATGAGCGAGACCGGAACGGCCAGCAAAGGAATCAGGGTAGCGCGCCATCCCTGGAGGAAGATGAAAACGACAATCACGACCAGGCCGAGAGCTTCCAACAGCGTCAACACGATTTCGTGGATACCGGCAGTGACCGCCTTGGTCGTATCGAGCGGTACATCGTAGGTGATGCCGGCGGGAAAGCTTGCCGACAGTTGTTTCATACGGGCATTGACGGCAGCGGCAGTCTGCACAGCATTGGAGCCAGGCAGCTGATAGATGGCCATGACGCCGGAGGGCGCCTGGTTGTAGCGAGCAGAGATGGTGTAGGCCTGCTGGCCCAGCTCGATGCGGGCGATATCGCTGAGGTGCACGATGGAGCCATCGGGGTTAGCGCGGACCACGATCGCGCCAAACTCCTCCGGCTTCACCAGGCGGCCCTGGGTACGCACCGTGTAGGTAAGCTGCTGCCCCTGCGGAATCGGCTCAGCACCAATCTGGCCGGCAGGGTTTACGTTGTTCTGGGTCTGGATCGCCTGGATGACGTCGGGCGCGGTGATGCCCAGCTTGGCCATCTGGTCGGGATGCACCCACACGCGCATGGCATACTGGCCGCCGAATACCTGCACGCGCGAGACGCCCTTCACACGGGCGAGCTGGTCCTGCAGGTTGATGATGGCGTAGTTAGTGAGGAACTCCTGGCCTAGTCGGCCGCCAGGCGAGTTGATGGCGACGAGCATCAGGGGCGACGTGAGTGCCTTCTGCACGGTAAGCCCGGCGGTGGTGACCTGCGCCGGCAACTGTGACTGTGCCTGATCGACACGCAGCTGGGCCAGTACCTGGTCGATGTTGGGATCCGTCTTGACATCGAAGTCTACGAAGAGCTGGACCACGCCGTTGTTGGCGCTGACCGAGTCCATGTAGATCATGTTGTCGACACCGTTCATCTGCTGCTCAATGGGCGTCGATACTGCTTCTGAGACGGTCTTCGAATCTGCACCAGGGTAGGTGGCGGTGACCAGAATTTCCGGTGGAACGATATCAGGATATTGCGCCGTAGGGAGGCTTAGTAGCGACACCGTGCCGAGGATGACGGTCACGATGGCGATAACTATGGCGACAATCGGGCGGCGAATAAAAAACTTCGACATCAGTTATCTCCCTGTCGCGTTGGTGGCCGAGGCAACGGTGGCCGGGGCCGGATGGGGGTTGACGGGAGCGCCCTCGCGGAGTTTCTGCAGGTTGTCGACGATGACTTTGGCGCCGGGAGTGATGCCGCCCTCTACCAGCCAGTTGTTACCCACCTGGGGTCCGAGTTCGACGGTCGTCAGGTGAGCCTTATTGTCGGTGCCGGCAACGTAGATCTGGTGCATGCCCTGCAGCTCCTGCACCGCAACCTGGGGGACCAGCAAAGCATTGTGGCGCAGCTGCGTCTCGCCCCGGACACGGCCGAACTGGCCCGGGCGGAGGATGTTGCTGGGATTGGGAAACGAGGCAGCGATGCGGATGGCGCCCGTCTGTGCGTTCATCTGGCGATCGACGAAAGCGATGTGCCCCTTCATCGGGTAGACTTCGCTGTTGGCGAGGGTCAGGGTGAGAGGAATGGCCGTTTCGCTCTTGAGCAAGTCGCCGCCGGCGCCACGAGCGCGCTGGATCAGGGCCAGATACTCGGCGTCGCTGATGGAGAAGTAGACCTTGATGGGGTTGAGCTGGGAGACGGCGGTTAGCACCGACTGGGTGTTCACGAGATTGCCGACCTGCGTGGTGGCCTGGCCGGCGACGCCCGTAATCAAGGACCGTACGTGGGTGAAACCAAGGTTCAGCTGAGCGTTTTCGACGGCAGCCTGCGCGGCCGCGACAGAAGCCTTGGCCGACGCCACCGAAGCCTCGGTCTGCGCTTTCGTCTGAACATCGTTGTCAAGCTGACTTTGGGCGATGGCGCGGGCCTGGGCGAGCGGGGTGTCCCGCTTGACGTTGATCTCAGCGAGGCCGAGTTGAGCCTGGGCCTGCAGCACCTGTCCTTGCGCCTGGGCAAGCTGGCCTTTGGCCTGGTCGAGCGCTGCCTGGAAGGGGCGAGGATCGATCTCGAACAGGATCTGGCCTTTGGCCACCTGGGCGCCTTCCGTGTAGGTTTGTTTGATCAGATAGCCGTTGGCCTGAGGCTGGATCTGCGCATTGACGAAAGCCGTCCAGCGTGCCGACCCACTCATTGGACACAGGCACATCGGACGCTTCGACCTGAACGACGGAGACCGGCAGAGCCGGTGGTGGGCCGACGGCGGCGGGTGCTTTTCCACAGCCTGAGAGGAGTGCGGCTCCCAAGATCAGCGTACTTTGGACCAGCATACTTTCCGTAGGAATCCATGTCATTCTTTTGCGGCCAGTTGCTTCTGCCGCGGATCTAAGCCACTGGGTCATTACGAGTTCCCCTTCAAGGATTCAGAAATGCATCGTTTTAAAACATTCACGCATGTATGTTCTATGATCAGACTCCGGTAAGCCTATGGCGGATGCAAAAAGAGTGGTTCAGTCTGAGAAAGGGCGATTGCAAAGGCAGCGCCGCGGTATCGTCACGCGTAACGAACTTATTCGTTCCGCCAGGCATGTTTTCGCGCGAGACGGATTCGAACATGCGCGCATCGAAGACATTGCTTTGCGCGCACGGAAAACGCGGGGCGCGTTTTATGACAACTTCGAAGATAAAGACGATGTGTTTCTGGCCATCTTTGAAGAGGATGTGGTCCGTGATTTGAGCGAGCTCGGTCCGCTGTTGCTTGGGTTGCCGACGATCACCGAACGCATCGAGGCCCTGGCCCAGTATCTTACGCACTTGAGCGAAGATCTTGAGCGCATGTTGTTGAACGTAGAATTCAAGCTTTACGCGATACGTCATCCTCACAAGCGCAAGCGGCTGGCCGACCTGCTGCGGGCGATGCGTCTGCGCACTTCAATCCCGGAGATCGGCCGATTGCTCCCGCAATTGGATGGGAAGACGACCAGCGCAAAGCTTGTAGACTGCCTTGCGATCTGCGGTGTGATGGACGGGCTTGCGTTAAATCACTTGTTTGATCCAGATGGTTTGGATAACCGGACTCTTTTACGTTATCTGCGCCTTTGTTTGGAGGAGACGATTCCACAGCCCGCCTTACCTTGAAGATGACGGGTAGCCCACTAAGAATTCGGGAAGGCCGAGAGGCGCACCGCAGGTCCCTCCACTACGCTACGCTCCGGTCGGGATGACAATTTTGTTTGGGAACGCTAAGCATCGTCTCCAAGATGAATGTCATCCCGACCGGAGCGTAGCGCAGTGGAGGGATCTGCGGTGCGCCTCTCGGCCTTCCCCGAGCTTTACTTCGGTATCCAGAAGGGCTCGCCAGTCCTGACGAGCTGAACGGGAACCTCCGGCGCGAACCACTTGATCCACTGGGCCATCTCCAGCATTCCCTGCTCTTCAGAGACGGAGTGGCCGAGCATGATCCAGCCTTTCGGAATCCCCAGCGTCATGGCGTCCAGAACGTACGCCGGGCTGTCGAGAAAGCCGTCGCTTTCCTGCTGCTCTCCGCTCACCACGACATCCACATCGGGGTTGTTGATGCTCGGCGTTGCATATCCCACGCCGAGCTGCAGACGGCTCACCTTGGCCTTGGGGTCGCCCACAACCCGCAACGCTTTATCGCCGAGCCGCTTCTGGCAATCTGGCGGCCAGATCGCCGAGCGTCGTCTCCGGAAGCGTGAAGTGGTGCGACTGCGGCGTCGTCTCGTACTGGCTCTCCAGGCCGAGCGCCCGCGCCAGGCCAACACAGATAAAGTCCGGCTTCTGCGCGTGCATGTGATCGTGCATGCGGAAGATGACGATGTCGTGCTCGCGCATGAAGTCGACTTTGAGCTTGTAGGCTCGGATCGCCACTCACGATGCGTCAAGTCATCGCGGTCGTTCCAATACGTGTCCTCATGCGGAACGATCATGTTGCAGCCCGCCTCGACGGCGCGCCGGATGGCGTCGTAGGAGCAGAACATGGTCGTCGCAATTCCTTTGACGACGGTGTCCGGACCGCCGAACTTGAATGTGTCGCGGTAGGTCGTCGCCCGCCACGGAAATCCCAGATTGGCCTTGATGCGGCCAACCACTTCCCCTGCGGTCAGCGTACTCATGCGTTGGCCTCCAGTACGGATCGCCCGCGGAAACCCACGTCGATGCGACCTCGGGAACAATCGTCTTCAACCACTGCGCGCAGACCTGCATCCCTGGATCTTCCGAAACGATCCGGCCGATCAGGATCAGCGCCTTCTTGCCGCCCAGCGCATCCGTGTCGCGCACGTACTCCACCGACTCCCACTCGCGCACTTCGCCGGCGATGATCACATCCACTCCGGGAAGCACCTCGATGGACGCCTGAATCGGCGTCGATCCCGGAAGAAGTCGCAACCTTGCGCACGCGCAGCTGCGGATCGCCCACAATGCGCATGCCGCCGCGCGATTTCAGCGACTTCTTCACATGCGTAACCAGCGCGTCGAGCGAGGTCTCTGGAATAGACAAGTGCGTTGGATCGCCGGCGCCGGCGAACTTCGACCAGCCGAACGCATCGCCGAGCCCCTGCGCAAACGGATCAGGCTTGCGCAGGCGCCAGTGGTCGAGAACCGCCACACGACAAGGTTGTGCTTCTTGATGAAGTCCGTCCTTGGCCGTGAAAACCGGATCGGAAGGAGGCGGCGGAGGCGGTCAGCGGCGGCGGCCGTTGGGGCCCGGCCCGAAGCGGCGCCTGACCGGAGGCGTTGGCGTGTCGGCTTTTGAGTAAAACGTCGGCTCGCAGGTGACGATCAGATTCGCGCCCGCCTTCACCGCGCGCCCGAGCACGTCTAGCGACGCGAGCGACGTGGTCACGATGCCGGTCACGGCAGTCGACGGGTCGCCTGCCTTGAACGTGTCGACCGTGTCCGGCTTCCAGTCGACGCCAATGTTCTTCTTGATGCGATCGACAACTTCCTGCGCAGTAACTGCGCCGCCGATCGAGCGCGCCAGCGGCCAGCGGTCGCAACACCAGTCGCGGTCAGCGCGACGAACTTACGTCGTGAGATGGGATGCAGACGCTCCTCCTTTCACTAGCCGAGACGATCGGCGGCCACGGGCGCGTTGGCAGCATCATAATACCCGCACTCGTAGGCTGCACTTGACCTGGGTGACTGTTACTTAGGCGGTTCGATGCATCGCCAGGCGGGGCCCCTGCAGAGGTCGCATGTCGCTCATAAACTGCATTACCAGGCTCCGAACGCCACCCCGACGCGTAATCGTTTTCATAAAGGGAAAATCACCCTTTTCCCGCTATGCGGGACTCTCCGGATTGGCATTGCCTAGCCTTTCACCCATTTGATACACATGGTAGGTCCATTTGGAGGCCTCAAATGCAATCGTTCGCCAATTTACTTCGCGACGGAAAGATAAGAGCTTGGTCGAAAGCCGTCTTTCTGTTCATTTTGTTCCTGTCCCTGGGATCAGGAACGCTCCATGCCCAAGCCATCGGTGGTGGCCAAATTCAAGGAACTGTAACAGATGGGACAGGATCCTCGGTCTCCGGGGCGACCGTAGTCGCCACGCAGACGGAATCCGGACTCCAACGCACCGTGACCAGCGGCGCTGACGGTGGCTACAGTTTGCCTAGTCTGCCGGTAGGACCCTACACCCTCAAGGTTACGGCCAACGGCTTCAGCACCTACGACCAATCCGGAATCGTGATCCAGGTAGGCAACGAACTGCGCGTGGACGTGAAATTGCAAGTCGGCGGCGTCGCTCAGACGGTACAAGTAACAGCCGCCGCCTCGATGGTACAGACCGAAGATCAATCGATATCTCAGGTCGTCGACCGGCAGCGTACGGTCGATCTGCCGTTGAATGGCCGTCAAGCCACCCAGTTGATTCTGCTGACGCCCGGAACGGCCAATGCTCCTGCAACCGATCTGGCCTCGAGCAAAAACTATCCCAGCGCCGTAACCCTCTCGGTTGCCGGCGCCCAGGCCACTAACATCAACTACCTGATGGACGCCTCGGACAACAACGACGCCTTCACCAACGTCAATCTGCCCTTTCCGTTCCCGGACGCCATTCAGGAATTCAGCGTGCAGACATCAGGATTGTCGCCGCAGTACGGCGTTCACCCTGGCGCCGTCGTGAACATTGTTACTCGTGCAGGCGGCAACTCCTTCCACGGAACACTCTTCGAGTTCTTCCGCAACGGCGACATGAATGCGAAGAACCACTTCTCCACCAAGCAGGACACGCTCAAGCGCAACCAGTTCGGCGGGGTTCTCGGTGGACCGATTCGCAAAGACAAGTTGTTCTTCTTCGGTGGCTATCAGGGCACCCGCACCCGGCAGCAAACCAACGCGATCACCAGTTTCGTCCCCACTCCGGCCATGTTCAACGGTGACTTCAGCGCTTATGCCGGCGCCTCCTGCCAAAGCGGCGGCGTGGCCAAGCAGTTGATCAATCCCGCGACCGGCACGGCCTTCGTCAATAACCAGATTCCGACCTCAGAGTTCAACCCTTCGGCGCTCGCGCTCTTCAAGTACATCCCGCAAGAGACCGCCAACCCTTGCGGCAAACTAGTGTACGGCCTACCGCTACCCCAGAATGAGGATCAATTCATCGGCCGGATTGACTGGACTGCGACCACGAAGCAGACCGTTTTCGGACGCTATTACCTCACGCACTTCACGCAGGCAGGTACCTTCGGCGGCAATTTGTTGAATACGCAGAACCAGGTTCTCGATGACCGGGTTCAATCCTTCACGCTGGGTCACACCTACACCCTCACTTCGAGCCTTGTCAGTTCTTTTCACGTGGGGTGGACGAGAAACATCGTCAGCCGAAACATCGCGCCGGATGTCATCAATCCCAATACGCTTGGCATCCAAGTCTTCGCGCCCATCAAGAACTACCTTTACATGAACATCTCGAACGCGTTCACCGTGGCTTGCGGCACTTGCGAAGGCCTCCTGAACAGCACCAACGGCTACAACGTGCTCGAAGACATGTTCTGGACCAAGGGGATGCATCACTTTTCGTTCGGCGTGAATTACCTGCGCAACACGCTCGTTTCCGACGGCGTCAACAACGCCAACGGCCAGTTCAACTTCACTGGCCAGTACACCGAAGGACGGCCTGGTCGACTTCATGCTCGGCCGGATTCAATCGCTCTACCAGGGCAACAACAGCGGCGTCGACTTCCGCAAGAACTATGCCGGTCTGTATTTCCAGGACAGCATTCAGTTCAGCCCGCGGTTCACGATGAACGCAGGTTTGCGTTGGGCCACCGGGCTGCCGGCGACTGAAACCACGGGCCGCGGCGCTCAGTTCTCAGAGGCGGGCTTTGCCGCTGGAACCAGATCCATTGTCTATCCCACCGCTCCCCCAGGAGTCTACTTCTATGGCGACCCGGGGGTACCGCACGGCTACTACCACGGCAAATGGAACCGTCTTGAACCCCGCTTCGGCGTGGTGTTCGATCCGCGCGGCCAGGGTAAAGAAAGTATTCGCGCTTCGTACAGTCTAGGTTTCCAGGAGCCGCCGCTCTACTACAACTCCCGCTACGCATCGATGCCGCCGTGGGGCGACTCCGTTACTCTGACGCCTCCCCCGGGCAACCTCACGACCCCCTACGCGGGCTATCCTGGCGGCAACCCTTACCCGAAGCCCTTTCCGCCGACCGCCGCGAACGCGTTTTTCCCGACCTCTGGAACCTTCTTTGTGCTGCCCCCGAACCTGCAGCAGGCTTACTCACAAAACTGGAACCTGAGCGTGCAAAAGCAGTTTCTTAACGACTGGGCGCTCACCGCCACCTATCTGGGCACGCGGGTACTGCATAACTCGTATGGTAACGAGCAAAACCCGGCGGTCTACTTCCCCGGAAAATCGACCGGCGTCGTTGGCTCTTGCGGGACGCTTTCGGTGGTGCCTGCGGCTGGAACAAACTGCTCCACAACTGCAAACACCAACGCCCGCCGCGTGCTGACCGGCATCAATCCCACCCAGGGGGCCTACTTCACCCAGGTCACCGAGGCCTATACCGGAATGGGATCGAACTTCAACGGCGTCCTGGTCACCGTGCAGCATCGCTTTTCCCAATACTTCACGCTGCTCAGCAACTACACCTATTCGCATTGCCTCTCTGGTCCTCCAGAAAACGGAGACAATGCCGGAGACCAGTTCCAGGATCCCGCTCACCCCAATCGCGACTACAGCAACTGCGGCTCTGACCTGCGTCACAATTTCGTGACTTCGGCCATCATCCGCAGCTCCGCAGGCGGAACCTACACACGCCAACTGCTGCTGAGCGGCTGGCAGCTAGCGCCCATCGTCACCGCGACGACCGGCGTTCCCTTCACCGTAACCACCGGCACCGACGCCTCCCTGACCGGCGTAGGCAACGACCGGCCTAACCTGATCGCGAGTCCCCGCGCCCAGAACACTAAAATCACGACCTGGCTGAACCGTGCCTCCTTCGCCGCAAATACGGCTGGGACGTATGGGCAAACCCGGCCCTTTGAGTTCTACGGGCCGCACTACACCGACGTCGACACGGCTCTCAGCAAGTTCATCCCTTTGCATGAGGCTTTGCAGCTCGAAGCACGTGCCGAGTGCTTCAATTGCTTCAATCACACCAATTACGCGAACCCAGGCGGCGCCATCAGTAGCAACGGCACCGGCGTCACCAATCCCGGCACGGCTCTCAGTGCCGGCACCTTCGGAACCATCACTGCTGCAAATCCCCCGCGAATTCTGCAGCTCAGCCTCAAGATGGACTTCTAAGACACCACCCACATCCTGCATGTCCCCCTCTCTGGGGGATATGCAGGCAAAGCAAAACCCTACCATTGTTAGCCGGTAGGGTGAGGGGTAATGCATCGTTCGAGTGATTCAGTGTCCGGAGCAAGACCGGGAAAAACTTAACGAGAGAAACCTGGCAGATTCAATTGAATCAGTTACTGCGAAACACAGTGTAAGGCTAATCTCTACTTACAGCGATTCTCCCTATTCCTCATCGAGCCCATCCCCCGAGGGGACCGTTGAAGCGTTCAGGAGAATCGCCGCTTGAAAAGAGCATACCGTTTCTGCTGGAATCCACCATGCGCCTTGGGTAGCAACAGAAAAGATTGTAGTTGTAGCCATGCAGCCTGAGTGGTGTACCTGGCGGGGTCACGTTACCATGAGCTTCCCGTTTTGAGACGAATGAATTCGGGAAGGCCGAGAGGCGTACCGCAGATCCCTCCGCTACGCTACGCTTCGGTCGGGATGACAATTCATCTTGGAAACGATACTTAAGCGTTCCCAAACAAAATTGTCATCCCGACCGAAGCGTAGCGTAGCGGAGGGATCTGCGGTACGCCTCTCGGCCTTCCTAAATTCTGGAGTTCTCAGGCAGACTCTTCAGGCCTTCCCCTTCAACATCCTGGTGGGAGCCCCACGTTTGCCCCTAAGGGACCTATTCCTCGTTACTCACGTAACGGCGCCGGGTTAGCATGGACCTCGAAAGTCAAAAAGCGGAGCGACGATGAAAGCAGAACTGCTGCGATTCAACGGTGCTGTTGAGCGCGATCCCGCCATCGATGCGTGGATGAAAAAACATCCAGGTGAATTGGGAGCCATCGCACACCACTGGTTTGAGGTGATGCGCAAATGCGGCGACGAGGTCCGTGAACTCGTGCATGATGGCTGTCCGGTCGCATGCCTGGGAGACACACCCTTCGCCTACGTCAACGTATTCACTTCGCACGTAAACGTGGGTTTCTTTCAAGGCGCCGCGCTGCCGGATCCCGCACGCTTATTACAGGGCACCGGCAAGTTCATGCGCCACGTGAAGCTGAGACCCGGTACGGCAATTCCGGCTGTAGCGCTCAACACGCTCATCGAGCGGGCATACTCGGACATAAAGTCCCGCGTAGAAAACGGCTAGCTCAGAGGAACGTCGGAACAGCGCGTTTGCAGCCGCTGCCAGAAAAAGTATGAGAGCGCCCAGAGCACGCTGGTGATCGACGACGGGATAAACGCCGCCCGGCGATCACTTATGGAGAAGTGGGCGATAAGCGCGGAGACAAGGTTGATGGCGAAGCCGGCGTACGCCCACTCCTTGATCACGCGGATGACTCCCCGCGGGAATCATGGGTATCAGCAGTGCGACCACGCCGGCCACCTTGGCCCACGAAAGCTCCACCCGAAAGGAAGCGGAGGGAAAACCGAGGCGGGTAAACGCCTGCGCCGCCTCCGGCAAGCGCAACAGCTCGTAGTAGGCGGTGAAGCTCATCTCCAGGCAAAAGAGCGCGGTGACGATCCAGAAGGAAGCGAGCAACCTCTTGGATTCGTTTGTTCTGGCGGCCTTCAACTTGCACCGCCGGCGAGCAACCGCTCCAGGCCGCCGAAGAACTTCTGCCAGCCGTAGTTTGCACCCTGATACGCGGCCTGCTGATTGGGGCCGAAGCCGGACTGCTCCATGCGAACGTGCGTGCCGCCCTCCACCGGAGTCAACGTCCAGAGCACGACCCATTGCAGGCCACCGGCGGGATCGCCAACACCCCAGTTGTAAGACAGGCGTTGGAGTGGATCGACGACGAGCACCTCGCAGTCGACGATTCCGCTCCAGTTCGGCACGGGATCGGCGCGGAATTGGAACTTGCGTCCGACTACCGGTTCGAAGTCGTTTTTCATCATCCATTGCGCGAGCAGCGGGCCGTCGGTAAGCGCTCGCCACAGCTTCTCCGGCGGGTGCGGGAATAACCCTCTCGACAACAAGGCTACGAGGACATTCTGCTGGATTCGTTTTTGATTGCTGGCTCATTGGGTCCATCCTGTTCAGTAGGTTTTCAAAGCTGATCAAACCGGTCGCGCCAGAAGGCGCCGTAAAGATTAAGCCAATCCACCATCGGCGCCAGCGCTTCGGGGCGGGCGCGATAGTGAGTTTCGCGCCCCTCGCGGCGATGCCGTACCAGCCTCGCGCGCTTCAGTACCGTCAGATGTTTGGAGACAGCAGGCTGGGACACGCGCGCATAGCGAGTCAATGCGTGCACGGTCTGTTCACCCTGCCGGCTGAGCTCCTCGAAAATAGCCCTGCGCGTCGGATCGGCAAGAGCGCGAAACACGGGATTGGCGTTGGCCGTCTTCACACCCAAAACCATAACCGTACGGTTATGGTTTGTCAAGAAAGAGTTCGCACATTTTTCCGTTGCCACCTTACATCCACTCAATCGATTGCCGAGCGGACGGAGACATTTCACTGCACAATCGCGGGCCTTCTCTGCATCTCCAGCAGGTTTTCCTGCAAACCGCTGGCAAGAAACGCTCCTGGAGCGTGAAGCTTGAGCCAGGAGTCAACATGGCCCGGTTAGCACTCGAGATTAACGGCCGCGAACACTCCGTCGATGCCGATCCTGTGATGCCATTACTCTGGGTGCTCCGCGACCTGCTCAACATGACCGGCACGAAGTATGGTTGCGGTATCGGGTTGTGCGGAGCCTGCACTGTTCACATCGACGGCGCAGCAGCCCACTCGTGCCAGACACCCGTCGCAAGCGCAGCGGGCAAGCGAATCGTCACCATCGAAGGTCTTGCCGAAAATGGTCTGCATCCGGTCCAGGAAGCCTGGATCGCCGAACAGGTTCCGCAATGCGGCTACTGCCAACCCGGACAGATCTTGTCCGCCGCTGCGCTGCTCGCTAAGAAACCTCACCCCACCGACGCCGACATCGACGCAGCCATGGCCGGCAATCTTTGCCGTTGCGCCACCTACTTCCGCATTCGCAACGCTATCCACCGCGCTGCCGGGGAGACGCATTCGTGAGCACAAAGCCCAGCCCGCCACCTATTCAAAACAGTCCCACCCTCTCACGCCGGACCTTCCTCGCGGCCTCCGCGACCGCAGGCGGAGCCCTGATAGTAGGCCTCACCTTTCGCGGCCGTCTTCACCAGTTCTCCTCCGATGCCTCCACTGATCCCTTTAACGCATGGATTCGCATCCGTCCCGACGGACAAATCCATCTTGTTCTGAACAAATCGGAGATGGGCCAGGGAGTCTTTACCGCATTGCCCATGATCCTTGCCGAAGAAGCGGAGATCGACTTCTCCCAAATCACCGTCATTCAGGCCGACAATGCCGACGGCACGGGTGGGAGCGGATCAGTCTGGGAGGGGTACAAACCTCTCCGCCAAGCCGGAGCACAGGTCCGCGAGACCATGATCGCAGCGGCCGCACACCGGTGGCGCGTTCGCGCTGCCGAATGCCGCGCCCGCGACAGCCAGGTCATGCATACGCCCTCGGGTCGCGTCTTCTCTTACGCCGCCCTGGTTAAAGAGGCGCGCCTGCTTCCCCTTCCCGACCCCAATACCGTCCCGTTGAAGGACCCCAAAGACTTTACCCTCCTCGGCCGCTCTATTCGTCACCGCGACATTCCCGACAAGGTGAAAGGAGCGGCCCGGTTCGGCCTCGACGTTCGTCTTCCCGGCATGGTCTACGCCGTGGTCGCGCAGTGTCCTTACTTTCGCGGCGATCTCCTCCGCTTCGACGCCGCGAAAGCCAAAGCAATCCCCGGCGTCCTCGAAGTCTTCGAGATCCCCACCGATCCAAAATCGGCTAACAAAAACACTCGCGAGATCGCCGTCGTCGCTACCAATACCTGGGCGGCTATGCAGGGCCGCAACGCGCTGACCGTCGAATGGAAGCCCGGCCAGTACCACGACGAATCGACCGAGTCCCTAACCGTACAGCTACGTGCAGGCCTCGACGCCCAGGAGTACTGGAACTCTACCAACACAAACCTCAACCCTGACACGGTTTCCGCCGCCCACCGCATCGAGAGCGTCTATGAGTTCCCTTTTCTCGCCCACGCCACGATGGAGCCGATGAACATTACTATCAGGATCGCGGATGGCCGCTGCGAGATATGGTCTCCGACCCAGAACGGCGCAGGAACCCAGAAGACGGCCGCCAACTTTCTTGGCATCGACCCGGAACACGTCACCGTCCACGTTACGTTCATGGGAGGCGGCTTCGGCCGCCGTTTTGGAGCGCCCTTCGATCATCAGGCGCTGCAGATTGCGCGCCGTATCCAGCGCCCCGTCCAACTCGTCTGGACGCGAGAAGACGACTTCACCCACGACCGCTACCGGCCAGCCTGCATGCACCGTCTTCGCGCCGCCATCGATCAGGAAGGAAACCTTGTTTCGTGGACCGATCGCATCGCCGACACCACCATCATCGGGCAGAGTAACCCGAGGCAAGCGCAGGCCTTCGAATTGGGTGGGGCCATCGACCAGCCTTATCCCGCGCGAGTACTTTCGCATGTCCTATGTGCCGGTCGAAAGCGGCGCGACCACGCGGCGCCTGGCGCGGCGTCGAAATCTCCTTCAATGTGTTTTCTATCGAGTGCTTCATCGACGAGATCGCTCACCTCGTCAAAGAGGACCCCTACCTCTTCCGCCGCCGTCTATTCGAGAACGCCGCCGCGCACCCCGTCGCGCCAAGGTCCAACCTGGATGGCCCGCTCGCCGATCCCGCGCGCATGATCCACATGCTCGACCTGGTCACGGAGAAGGCCGGCTGGGGTAAGCCCCTCGGCGCCCATCGCGGTCGCGGTATCGCTTGCTTTTTCTCCAAGACCACCTATCTCGCCCAGGTCGCCGAAGTCACCGTCAAGGATGGCAACATTCGTGTCGACCGCGTGGTCACGGTCGTCGACCCCGGCCGGGTGATTAACATGAACGGTATCCGCGCGCAGATCGAGGGCGCCATTCTTATGGGATTAAGCGCCACCCTCAAAGAGCGCATTACCGTCAAGAACGGCATGATTCAGCAACGAAACTTCAACGACTATGACCTGCTACGGATGCCGGATGCACCGCACCTCGAGACCCACCTGATTGAAGGCGGCCGTCCTCCCGGCGGCATTGGCGAGCCGCCGCTCGCGCTGATTGGTCCCAGCATTGGCAACGCAATCTTCGCGGCTACTGGAATACGGCTGCGCAATCTCCCCCTTCGGTTCGACGAGGTCTCGTTGGGAAACGGATCTCGCGGATAGTGCGGCGGGGTGCACTTTCCCTTCTAGAAATTCACCAGCTTGGCCGGGCCGGAGTCCTTGGATTGAATCGTTGCGACGTCTGGGTAGCCGCGCACCGTCACGGTATAGGCCGCGCCGTTTTTGCGGACGCTGAGCGTGGCTCCGTAGCTGACGGATCCGCTGGTCATGTATGCCTCGTCGCCGATCCCACTCAAGGGGGACGAGCTAACACGGCCGGGCGGAAGATTCTTGCCCATCTCAAAGGCCTGCGCTGATTTGATCGATACGATCACGGTCTTTGCCTTGAATGGGTCAACTCCCGCCTGGAGCCACTTGCAGGAGGTCCGCCGAAACAGCCACCCCGGGTACAGACTCTATTTGCGCGGGTGTAAGCAGTGTGCAGGCATCTGTGGGCGTCATAGCGTGGCCACGGTGGGGCGCGTGCGTGGCACAGAGGAGAGAAAAAAACACGAGTTTGAGCGAGCGACGGGAAACGTGCATGCGAAGCTCCTTGTGAGCGAAGACAATTCTAGCGAATAGAGTTAGTTTTTAAGGTTGGCTTTTTTCCGAGGTGCCCGAAAAAACACCCGCACCCGGGGGCGGCCCCGCCGGATGAGCGCTTCGATAGCACTCAGCTCCTGAGATCCTCAAACTTGGCTTGAATCAACCCCATAATGACAGCAAAAATCATTGCGGTCGAAACCCCGAACATAAGCGTTCCATCTGCTGCTTCCAGCGGCCCCAGTAGCTTCCACGATGGGGACATGATCAAATCACCGTAACCCAGGGTTGTGTAGTTAACCGCTGAGTGATAGTAGGCAATTCCGAATTCTCGAAATTCTCCGCAGATTACGAACAGCACCGCCCACAAGGCGATTTCAATCAGGTGCGCCACGAAGGCGAATAACAACGTCAAAATAACGATGACCAGGTCGGTCCCGAAAGCAATGCCCTCGCGGCCCCGCCTTTTCTCATAGCGAATGAAGTTTACTGTGCCTTCCACGGCGAGCGCGTGGATCAATAGGGTACATAGGACGGCGATTGCGCCAACCGCCAGGGGAGTCAGGAGCGCGACTGGATGAGTTTGCGTCATTCCTTCTGCCACAGCATCCCGTCCTACACTCACGGTGGATAGGCCAAAGCTCGCACCGAATATCGTTCAGACTGGATCTACACCCTTCCCGCAGGCCATCACGGCTCTGACCGCTGCTCCCATTGGGAATACACTGAGAAAGATTTGCACAGAGACGCTAGAACGATCAAGCAAAACAGCAATGAGACCGAAAAAAAGACCTCGCAGGCTCCAAATTCCGCTATGGTGGTCCGCCCCCTTACAATTGTTCCGATGAAGAAGGCCACTCGATCAGTCAGGTTTGCATTTTGCATTCTGCTCGCCTGCACGACCAGCCTTTCCGCTTCAGACAGACCACCACTGCCGACACCCAGTGGTTCCTACGGGATCGGGCGGGTCAGCTATGAAATGATCGACTTAAGCCGATCAGAACCACTATCACCTAAGCCCGGCGAGCATCGCAGAATGATGGTGTACGTTTGGTATCCGACAGACAAAAAGTCCATGGTGGGAAGAGCTACCGCCCCGTACTTGCCAGGTTTTGATGACGCTCAGTCTAAGATCAGCCCGGGCGACGTCGCCGATATCTTTTATCCGGCAACCTACGAAGGAAAGCAGTCTCTGCCGGCAACAGTGGTTGTGGATCACGCGCCGATTGCGCGTGGAAAGCAGCGATTCCCCTTGCTTTTTTTTGCACATGGCTGGGGCAATCCTACCTTCCTTTATACGGCTGAACTGCAGGATATTGTCAGCCATGGCTATGTTGTTGCGGCCATCGATCATCCCTATGACACCAACTACACTCGTTTTCCAGACGGTGAGGTGATCGGCTTCGCGCAAGAGAGTTTCAATAAAGCATCGAGACAACCGCACGGGATTCGCGCCTACACGAAAGAGCGCGTTGAAGTCATGGCACAGGATAACCGTTATGCCCTCACTCAACTCTTGAGTTATTCCGCGAGCAGAAACGTTCACGCCCCCTTCTATGAGCGTATAGACGCTGACAAAATTGGCGCCTTCGGACATTCCATTGGAGGCCTCGCCGCAGCCAGAACCTGTCAGATCGACTCGAGAGTACGGGCTTGCATGGATCAGGACAGCACCGATTATCGTGGGTCTCCGTTCGTCGTTTCCGATCTCCAGGAGACCGAGCGCCAACCATTTTTTCTCTACGTTGTTTCGTCTGCAGATGTGTGGAGTCCCAAAGCGCTGAACCCCAGCGATGAGGAATTAGCACAACAAAAGTTGTCCAGGCCTGAGTTCAACTCGATCATGCAACAGCAGCAGCAGAATCAGACGAGGCAGCTGACTGAGATCGTGGGCGGCAGCTATCGACTGATGCTTTTTGAGCTGCCCGGATTTGTTCATCGGAGTTTTACGGACCAAACGCTACTAGCGTCAAAACTGGACCACGAGCAAAGCCTACACAACTTTCAGGTCGCGCAGATCTACACGCTAGCCTTTTTCGACAAGTGCCTTAAAGGCGACAGGACGACGGTTCTCGACACCGGAAATACTATCGATCGACGCGCCAAGCTGGAAACGTTCCCGGCGCGTTGACCTGTCCATTGCCAACTGTCTCGCACGGTGCAGGCACTTTGACGTTCTTGATCGCGCAAGAGCACGCGGAGCTACCCAGATCACTCGTAGGCTGTATGAAGTGGCAGGAAGACGCGGACGGTCGTGCCGTGCTTTTCCGATTCACTATCGCTCTCGATGCTGATCCGGCCCCCGTGCCCCTCGACGAATTGCTTTGCGACGAATAGTCCAATTCCTGTGCCAACCGTAGTCCGCGTCGTGAAGAAGGCGTCAAAAACCTTCGGCAAATCCTTCGGTCGAATTCCCACTCCATCGTCTTCAACCGTCAGGACAACGCCATTTCCCGTACTCGAAGCATCGCAAACGGAAAGGGAGAGAGTTCCACCGTCAGGCATAGCATAGATAGAGTTCGCGATCAGGTTAGAGATCACTTGCATGATCTCGCCCCGGCGAAGGACGATCTTTGTCGAAGGATCGATTGATTTCCTGATGGTGATGCGCGGCGGCAGTACAGCGCGGTTCGTAGATGGTGAGCGCATGCTCTGCGATATCACTGACAGACGCCAGGCTAGCCGCGGCGTGCTCGCGATAGTACCCCAGCGTTTGCTTGGCGATATGAGATACACGTCCGAGTTCATCTTCCGCCGTCGCCAGAAAGCCGCGCCCTTCGTCATCTGTGATCTTTGTCCCGCAGCAGATAGAGCAGGTTCATCACCGCCTCAAGCGGATTATTGACCTCATGCGCAATCGTCGCAGCCATGCGCCCCGTCGCCGCGATCTTCTCCGCTTGCAGCAGGGATTGCTCCATTCGCTTGCGGCTTGAGACATCCCGAAGGATCTTGGATGCTCCAATCACCCGGCCCTCTTCATCCTTGATTGGGGAGACGGTAAGCGAGACTTCGATGAGCCTTCCGTCCTTCGCGCGCCGGACCGTCTCGAAGTGCTCGATTCGTCGCCCAGCGCGAATGCTTTCTAGGATTGTCTTTTCGTCGGAGTGAAGGTGCTCCGGAATCAGCTTGAGAATCGAAGCGCCGATCATCTCTTCCGGGGAGTAGCCGAAGACCCGTGTCGCAGCATCGTTCCAGCTCGTGATCGTGCCGTTCAAGTCTTTGCTCAAAATCACGTCGTCCGAGGATGCGATGATCGCTGCGAGTTCACTAAGATGTTTCGCACTCTCTCGCGTCCTCTCTTCCGCTCTTCCGAAGTTCCTGGGCGGCGGTTACTTCACGCGTAATATCCTGGCAAACTACAAGTACACCCAGCGCGTCCCCGTCTGCCCCGAAGATCGGACTATAGCTGTAGGTCCACCGGATATCCTGCAACCTCCCATCTCGGACGATCGGAACGACGGTGTTTTCGTGAAATACCGTCTCTCCATCATTCATAACCCGTTTGAGGTTCGGGCCGACGATCTGCCAGGCATCCCACCAGCACTCCTGGGCTGTCTGTCCCAGGCCTGAGGGATGTCGCTCGGCGAGAAGAGGGATAAAAGCATCGTTATAGAGCTGTACCAACTCCTTACCCCAGAAAACCAGCGAGGGAAAAGCGCACGAAAGCATGAGATTTGCGGACAAGAGGAGGGCTTCGGACCAATCTTCGATCGGTCCAAGCGGAGTCAAACTCCAGTCGTGAGCCCGGATGATCTCAGCCATTCGGCTCTTGCCGTGTATCAGACCTTCCGGATTGCTTTCGGTTTTGTGCGGACCCGAGGTTTCTCTTGGCATTGAACTAAGTAATTGATTTTAATTGGCCGAGCGCAGAAACGATACGTCCTGGTCTAAAAAACGCGATCTTCGGGCCCGCGAAGCACTCAGTGGCTAAGTCCGGACAAGCCGGCGCAGCGGAGTCCTTGCGCCTATCCGACCTGGAGGTCTGAGAAGAGTTACGCCGCCATGGAGGTCAAAGTTCCGGCGACTTCGCATCTTCGCCGTTCCTTCAACTTCAGGGGATCAATCGGGATGTGCGCCAAGGAATCTCTTGTATTCGGCGTCCAGGCCTGTGACGAGCGATTCAATCAGTAGGAGTTGTCCCTGAACAACCTCAATACGTTGCTTTCTGGTCTGGTTCTGTACTGCAGCCCTGGCCGGATCGGTGTCGTCTGCGTTGAGAAACAGGCCAATGCCGAGAATCGCGTCGCGAACGCCTTGCTTCTGCGCCGTATCGAGTTCGTCCTGCAGGCTATAAATGCCCGCGTACTCCTTGGCACGATCGTAGGGCATGTAGGCCAGTGCGCCGGTGTTCTGAGCGGTCTTCCAGCTTACGTCATCGAATCCAACCAGGCGGTAAGTGAGCGACATCTGCTGGTGGATCTGCGCCTTTGGATCCTTGATCATCTGATCCAGAAGAATTACGTCCTGCTTGAGGGTGTTCTGTTGTTTGTGAACGTCGGCCAGCACACTCTGGAGTGTGCTTTCGTTGGATATGATTTCAGCGCGGAGACTGGCTTCGGCCTCATGGACGAGGTGACGATGATGCTGCCATTCAACACAGCCCTCGAGACCGAGTGCAATGAGCAGACCGATGGTGATGGTCGCGAGGTGGAGAAAAAAATCGCGCCAACCATGAATAGGTTCGTGTGGGGGATGCACATCGATCACGGGAGGAACCTCTTCAAGATTCATTGGCCTTTAGCTTAGCAAATTGGCCTGGGCAGGCTGCCAACCGGTTCCCGCGTACGCACTCACTCCGCTCTTAATGCTTGCATCGGGTCAACGGATGCCGCTCGAACGGCGGGAACAATCGCTGCGACAGCAATGCAGGCGCAGAGCATCGCAATCGCGCCGAGAAAGGTCAGAGGATCCTGGCTACTCACCTGATATAGCAGGTGCTCCATCATTCGGCAGACAAACACGCTTGCGGGCAATCCAATCACCAGGCCGGCGAGAACCTGCAGAGATGCACTTCGCAGCATGAGGGATATGATTCCTGAGCGTGAAGCTCCCATTGCCATACGAATACCGATCTCGGTCGTGCGCCGCACCGCCAGGTAGGACATGACCCCGTAAAGGCCAACGGAAGCAAGGATCAGTGCGAGGATTCCAAATGCCTCGGTGAGCCGGGCCAGCAGCCTGTCCTGGTTGAAGTTGCCTGCCACCACCTCTGGATAGGGCGTAACCCGTATCACTGGGATGTTCGGATCAATCCTCGCCATCACTGTCCGCACCAGTTGCTCGGCATCCTGCTGCGGGCGATCAAACTGAAGAATCGCCCGGTTCAAATAAAGCGAACTTGCTTCCGCCGCCTGCGAATTCGTCTCTTTGTAACCCGTATAGAGTTGGCCGAGCGGTCTCAGGAAAAGGGGTTGGGCCTCTCTGCGTGCATCGCTCAATTTGAAATCCGCGAAGACTCCCACGATCTCAAACGCGCCTGCATATTCGCCTGCGTTGATTCCGAAGTGTTGCCCAAGCGCCTCCTCGTTGGGAAAGAATCGCCTTACAAATGCCTGGTTGACCATGGCCACCGGGAGCCGGCTTGTTTCATCTTCCTCGGTGAATCCGCGGCCGCGCAGAACCGGTACCCCAATCGAATTGAGAAATGCCGGGCCCACACGATTCCAATCCGAAAAGCACGGGTCGGTCGCAGCCGGTACCGGACGCCCTTGGATCATCACGCACGATCCCCACTCGTTTCCCTCAAGTGGAAGGTAGCGCGCGAAACTCACGTACGCGATGCCCGGCAACGCGGATAATCCATCTTCCATCTTGCGATAAACCGGATCCAACTGATCGGAGGTATATCCGCTGCCTTTTAGATCGATCTGGACGGTATATCGATCTTCGGTCTCGATGCCGGTTCGCTGATGCTCCAGTTTGTAAAGCGATCGTGTGGCAAGGGATGCGGAAGTCAGCAGCACAATTGAGAGCGCGAGTTGGAAAACAAGCAGCAGGCGTTGCGGAATGGAGGCCCGGTCACGCGACAGGCCACTATTTCCACGCGAAGCGTCTGCGGGTTGCGCACCGGAGGAAACCCACCCCGGTACCAGGGCAAACAGCAATCCTGCGAGGATCGAAATCAATATCGCGAAAAGCAGCACGCCCCATGAAGGTCGAGCCAGGAGCGGCATGTTTTGAGAAAGCGGAAATGCCAGCACGAGGATCGTCCGGTATCCGAGAAGCGCAACCACGAGCCCCGCGGCTCCGCCGATCATGCTCAGCATCAGACTTTCGGTGACAATCTGGCGAATGATTCGCCCGCGTGAAGCGCCCAGCCCGATACGGACTGCGATCTCGGCCCTCTGCGCCATGCTCCTGGCGAGCAGCAGATTGGCGATGTTGGCACACGCGATGAGAAGTACCACGCTGGAGAGAAGCATCAGGATGCGAAGCCCCGTCCCGGTTTGCTGCTGAATTTTCTGAATTCCACCTCCTGCCGGGGAAAGCACTACATGTTGCTTCGGAATCGCTGCTGCGCCGCCGTGATCCGTGAATGCAGGCCGTGAGGCCATCCATTGCCGAAGTACTCCAGAAAGCCTGGCCTGCAGGGAGTCCAGATTCACATCAGTTCGCAGCCTGCCAATGGCGTAGAGCCAGGCGGTGTCAGGTTGGCTCAGCGAGGAATTCGATCCCTCCACGAACGGTTCGCTTGCTAACGGCATCCACATGTCGGGGGGGAAAGGCGCAATGCGGTCGCCGTAGAAGCCAGGTGGCGCGATGCCTGCCACGGTAAAAGCATGCTGCTCCAGGTACAGGGTGGAACCTACAATTCCCGGCTCTCCGTTGAACTCTCTCTGCCATGCCTGATAGCTCAGCACCAGCGCCGGAGCCGCGCCAATTCGATCGTCATTGGGCGACAGCGGGCGCCCTGCATACGCACCAATCCCCAAGGTGGTGAAGTAGTTCCCGGACACATATTCGGATCGCATGGCCGTGGCCGGGGCCCCGCCCCGTCGCACCGTGAAGGTCCCCCCGCCGGCCTGCACCGCCGCCAACTGCTCGAACTCAGGAGACATCTCCTGAAACCGGCGATAAAGATCGTAGGAGAAAAGGTCGAAGTCCCCGTCGTCGCTTTCGAGCGTGTTGAAGTAGCAGCAGTGCATCCGATCGCCGATGCGATAGAGGCGGGAAGGATCAGCCACAGGTAAGGAGCGCAGCAAAATACCCTGGACGAGGGTGAAGATCGCGGTGTTCGCGCCGATTCCCAAAGCGAGCGTGAGCACGACAATGCTTGCGAAGCCCGGCGAGCGGCGAAGCCTGCGAAATCTGTAGGACATGTCGCGAGCCAGAGATTCGAGCCAGATCCAGGACCAAACATCGTGCGTCTGTTCGCAAATCGAGGTGGGATTCCCGAACGCACGGAGTGCCGCATACCGAGCGTCGTCCGGCGCTAAACCGCGTTCGCGCTGTTCCTCTTCTTCCAGTTCAAGATCAGCGCGCAATTCACGCTCAAGGTCCGCATTCCGTTTTTTGATCTGCCATGGGCGCATCTCAGCTCTCCTCAGCAGTGGGATTGGCGCGTTGCCGTCCTTGTTTCGCCAGGGAAGACAATCGACCCTTGGTGAGGACCGATGGTAGACACTCGACTATCGCTTGTCAAGGGGATGGGGCCATCGTGTAGGTTTGCCCGCGGCTCTCCGCTGCTCGAGCGAGTGACCAGTTCGAACGATCGCGGCGTCGCCTTAAGCGTGCTTTCAATCGCAATTGAATATATCGCTGTTTGTCGCCGAGCTGGTAGGCAAGTTCTTGTAGATTTCAAAATCGGAGAGGCTAGTTCCAGCCCCTGAAATAAGCTGGAAGCGCGGTTGATATACATCCCGCCGATCAACGCAATCTTCGCTAAATGTGAGTACGTCCTACATCGCCCATAAGTTGGCGTTTATCTCACGCCTGCGTGCCAGCAAGCTCGCCGAGCTGAAGAAGGAAAGCCTCTAACCCTCTATCTTTCATTCTTAGTTCAGCAATACATCCTGATTCGGGCTATCGAGCGAGAATGTCGGTATCTCAATGTCAAACAGCTCGCCCCGATCGGTCTCCATCTGGTAACTTCCGCCCATCATCCCCGACGGGGTGTCGAGAGGCGCGCCACTCGTGTAGGAATAGCTCTCGCCCGGCTTGAGGAACGGCTGCTTCCCGACCACACCGGGCCCCTTAACCTCAGTGAATTCTCCGCGCGCATTCGTGATCATCCAGTGCCTGTTTAACAGTTGAACCGTTTCCCTTCCCTGATTCTCGATGGTCACTCGATAGGCCCACAAATACCGCGAAGTAGCCGGCGATGAATTCTCCTCAAGGTAGGTAGGCTCAACGCTTACCGCTATTCCTCGTGTGATTGCTAAATACGGTGTCCGATCGGCCATAAAGAAAGCTTAGTGCAAAGTCGAGGGATGATCCAGGATTTGTGGACCCCGGCCGCTTCTCGAAAGATCTCGTGTTCTTGGTAAAGGACCTGCCCAGCTGAGTGATCGGTTGTGGCTAAGTCCTTTGTTTCACGAACCAGCGGGACGGAAAGAAAGAGCGGAAGAAGGGGTGGGAAACTAGTGGAGATTTGGCTTATCTTTGGGGTTCTACGCGGCTGCCAGGAATTGGCGACATCGAATGGAACCGCCGTCCCGGCACTTGCGTACAACCGATACAGGCCCCGGGACCCGACGAGAATACATCACGATGCGTAACGAGGGGGAAGCATGAACGCTGATATACGACTCGCTTTACGACAGTTGCGAAAAGCGCCTGGATTCGCCTCAACCGCCGTGCTCACCCTGGCCACTCGCCATTGGCGCCAATGCGATCGTCTTCAGCGTACTGAATGCGTTGATCCTGCGCCCGCTCAAGGTGCCGCACCCGGAGACGCTGTTCATGCTGGAACGCGCCTACGGGTCAGATACCACTCCTTCGGAGTCGTATCCGGATTACCGCGATCTGCGTGACAGGAACCGCAGCTTCGACTCGCTGGTGCTATACAACATCATGGGCGGCGTTGGGCTCGATACCGGCCACGGAAACCCCTCCGTAGTCTGGCCCTATACCGTAAGCGGCAATTACTTCGATGCCCTGGGCGTTCAGCCCTATCTTGGCCGATTCATCCATGCTTCCGAAGAACATGGACCGAACAGCATGCCCGAGATCGTTCTGAGCTATGCGCTCTGGCACAGCCATTTTAATGGTGACCCTGGTGTAGTGGGCCGGACGGTGCAGATCAACAAGCATCCCTTCACCATCATCGGAGTGGCCCGGCCGGACTTCCGCGGCACCGAGCTTTTTTTCGCGCCCGATCTGTGGGCTCCCATCGTCCATTCGTCGCAAATCAGCTGACTTGGTTTTCGCTCGAGGAGCGTGGCAACCATAACGCCTGGGCGATAGGACACCTCAAGGCCGGGTGTGACACCGGCCGCAGCTACTTCGGACCTGAACACCATTGCAAATTCGCTGGCGAAAACTTATCCCAAATCCGATGATGGCCTGAAATTCTCCTTGTCCCGTCCCGGACTCGCCGGAAATACCCTGGGCCGACCCACGCGCGCTTTTATGCTCGGGCTCATGCTCCTCGCAGGTCTTATCCTGCTTGCCGCCTGCGCCAATCTTGGCAGCTTGTTCGCCGCGCGAGCGGCGGATCGCTCGCGTGAAATCGCAGTCCGCATGGCTCTCGGATCGCGGCTCCAGCTTATTCTTCGCCAGTTACTCACTGAAGCCATTTTGATTTCTCTGGCCGGAGGTATTTGCGGCATGGCGGGAGCCGTGGTCATTCTGCGCGCCCTCAGCACATGGCGGCCGATTCCGAATATCCCGATCAATGTTCCGGTCAATCCGGACTCGAGCACCTACGCTCTGGCTTTCCTACTGGCTGTCTTCAGTGGGCTGTTCTTCGGCCTGGTTCCCGTCCGCCAGATTCTCCGCTCCGATCCGTGGCAGATCATTCGCTCCGGGACCACAACCGCCGGTAGTACACGCCGCTTTACACTGCGCGACGTTCTGCTGGGTTTGCAAATCGCGATCTGCTCGGTTTTAGTCACTGCTTCGCTGGTCGCCGTGCGCGGCCTGGCTCGTTCGCTTCAAAACAACTACGGGATTCAGCCTAAGAACGTGATGCTGGTAAAGACCGATTTGAAGATGGCTGGATATGATGCGGACAAGCGCGTACAGATGCAGAAGCGCATGCTCGATGCTGCCGCTGCAATCCCGGGTGTTACGGCCGTCGGATATGCCGATCGGCTTCCGCTCAGTATCGGCGGAGGGGATTCCGACGTATTCACTGATACCACCACCGATTTCCGTCCTACGCAACGCTGCCGCCGATGCGCAGAATTTCCAGGTCTCGCCCGACTATTTCCGTGCTGCTGGAACGGCACTTCTGGCGGGCCGTTCCATCTCCATGCACGATGAAGACAAGGCGCCTATCGTGGCCGTCGTGAATCGCGAATTTGCACGGAAGGTTTTCGGGTCCGTCGATAACGCAGTCGGTAGGCATTTCAGGTTCTGGGGCGGCAGCAACCGGGCAGAAGTTATCGGCGTGGTGGAAGACGGTAAATACGAGACGCTTACCGAAGACCCCAAGCCCGCCATGTTCTTTTCCTTCCTCCAGCACCCTTCCAGCCAGACCTGGCTCATTGTTCGATCGCAACGTGACCCGCAGGGGATCGCCGCAGCACTTGCAACGCTCGATGCGCAGCCTGGATCCAGCGCTGCCGCTCGAAATCAGAACCTGGAACAGCGAGTTGGATTCCGCTCTCTTCGCCGCACGCGTAGCCACCGTTTCTTTTGGCGTGCTTGGCTTGCTGGGCGCGATGCTTGCCATTACTGGCATCTTCGGCATGGCTGCTTATACTGTCAGCAAACGCCTCCGCGAACTCGGTATCCGCATCGCCCTCGGAGCCGATCAGCGCAAGGTGCTCGGCGCAGCGCTCGGACGTACTTTCCGGCTGCTCGCCATTGGATCGATCGCCGGCATGATCCTCGGTGTACTGGCAACCCGGGTCCTTTCGTCCATCGTGTATCAGGCCACGCCTAAAGACCCGGTCATCCTCGGCGGTGTCATTCTCACTATGCTTTGCGTAGGCGTGGTCGCTGCCTTCGTTCCCGCTCGACGCGCCCTCTCCGTGGATCCGATGATTCTGCTTCGCGATGAATGAGGTCAACATACAAGCCATATGCCCTCATCGAGGAGGCAGCAGGCCGTAGACATCTATCTCGCGCTTTGCGCCTACGTACACATGCCCGTTCACGGCCATCGGGATGCTGAACCGTAGGGCAAGGCCGGGGCGGTCCCGTGCGGCATTTTGCTCGGTATTGTAGAGTTCATGCGCCACATTCGCCGCATCGTAGGCGTAGAGAGCCGCGGCCTGATCGGGTGCATTCCAGACTTTGGAGCGGAGCAGCCACACGATACCGTCGTTAAGTCCATTGGCGGACAACGTTGGGGTTGCCGAAACGCCCCGGACGCCACTCGCCGCCTTGGGTGAGAGCTTACCGTCGTTCACAGCAAATTGACGCAGCGCGTCTCCGTTGCTTAGCACGTATACATGGTGGTTCCAATAGGCCATCGATCCGAAGACGCCATCAGGAACGGCCATCGTCTGCACTGCATGACTATTGTTCGCAGATTGCCAATGTCCCAGGTGGTCGCGGTCCAACAGGTAGAGGACGCCTCCCTTCCCTTCCACTACCGCCAGGTGTGGATGAGCGCCGGGTTGGTCGGGCAACAGCATGGGCCCACCGGAACCCAGATCGCTGTCGCTCGCGTCCAGGTTGGCGGCGTTGTACGGGGCGAAATAATCACTGAGCTTCAGACTCTCTCCGTTTAGCTTGAGTAAGGAATCGCCATAGTCGCGGCCGCCCCCACCAGCGTCGAAACGTCCATTGCCGGTGGCAAGAAAGATATTGCCGGCTTTGTCGGCTGCTGGTCCGGTATCTCCTTCCCAGATTCCACTGTCATCGGCATCGGGAGATGCATTGAAGACCGCTTGCTGCTTCAAGCTCCGCGCGTCGTAAGCCATGACCCAGCCGTGGTAGGGGCCCACATCGCAGGCAGAGGCCCAGGCGAGATAGACGGCACCACGGTTTAACAGCATTGCTGCGCGCGGGTTGTCCCGCAATGGATTGAAGCTCAGTTTTCCGTTGCTGCTCCCGGTGCCGGAGCCACTCATGGTGGCTCGAATCTGCACCGGGCCGCCGAATTTCTCTACCCCAGTGGTTACCGCGAGCGCATGCAGGCGCTGAGCGTATACGTTCTCTAACAAGCCCGCTCGGTCGCGGGTGCGAGCCAGGACATAGAGGGTTCCGGTGTCTGGGTCGATGACGGGCGTCGAGGTGATGCCAATTTCCGGTGAGATGAATGGACACTCCGCATCCCGCGAGGGCACCGTGGTGAAGCCGTCTTTGAGAAGGCTCGCCTGCCACAGGGGAGTACTGGGATTGCCGTAAGCATCGAACGCATAGACGCTGTCGTGCTCGGTGGCGATGAAGAGGACATCGTGACGGCCTTTACCGGGGATTTCCACGCCGCCCAGGAAGAGCGGTTGGGCATAGACATCTCCGTCCACATGCAAGGTGAAGAGCTTTCCAAAGTGCTGAACGTTCACATTGCGCGGGGTCAGTTTGGTCTCGTTGAGATTCGCGCCGGTCCGCGCGTTGTCGTATTGGGAGGTGATCACCCTCTGTGCATTCGCCGACGATGCGAGCGGGAGAACGTGCAGAAGGATGACAGCACGATAACAAATCCATTGCAGTCTGCTTTGACGCATTGTGAATGCCCTCCCTATGTAGCATACAACATAATACGCGTCACACCGATAGGGATTCAAACTAGGCAAGTCGAAAGCTGTGGGGCACCCGTAATTCTGTTACAAATTGATTTCTCAATCCTGTGTCGCGCATCGGCGTTTGTTTGCGGTGCTGACGGACGGCCTGAAGGGTCTGCGTGAGAACTCCAGAATTTGGGAAATCCCAAGGGCGCGCCGCAGATCCCTCCGCTCCGCTACGCTACGGTCGGGATGACAATTCATCTTGGAAACTATACTTAGTGTTCCCAAACAAAATTGTCATCCCGAGCGCACCCGGATTTCCTACTTCACCGCTTTCACTGGCGACCACTTATGGGGAAGCCGAGGGATCTGCGGTGCGCCCTTCGGATTTCCCAAATTCTGGAGTTCTCACGCAGACTATTTAGCCCGTCCCTAAGAGATGAACTGCTTTCCCGCTGGACTGATGTCCAGCTTCCACCTGCTGTAGTAGCGGGCTTCCACCTGTGAGCTCACGATCCGCTCCGCGGCTTTGCCAGGACGATCTCGAATCCGCCTACGAAGCCTCTCGGCGGCATACGCACATTTACGATCTCCTCATATCCTGTGTTTGTGAGATTGGTCATTTGCAGATAGGGTCGAACCCGTCCCTGGGGGCGCGCAAGCGAGACATCCCAAACTGCATAGGGAGTCTTCTCGAACCGCTGAACGACTCCGAGACGCGTATTCAGTAATACCTGTCGTGTGACCTGCTGAGTCCAGTCAATACGAGCATTGTTGACGGGGTAGTTGAAGACGTATTCGGACTGGAGGCCGTGAAGAGCGCTCTGCGCTCCGGCAAGATTGGTCCAACTGAACATGAGGCGCTGCGTCGACCGCGGTTGCCAGGTGATAGACGCCTCAACACCCTTGAACCGTACACCGGAAAGATTGCTTGCCTGCCAGGGGTCGGCCTCGGAGGCGCGCGTGTAGTCGATGGTGTCGTGCTGCCGTGAGTAGAAGGCCGTAATGGTTGCCGCGACTTCCGGTTTCGGAAACCAACTCACGCCCGCGTCGAAGTTCCAGGCCGATTCCGGTTTCAGGTTTGGATTGCCCAACGTCGAAGGATCGCTGTAGTACAGATCGAGGTAGGTCGGGATGCGAAAACCATGGCCAACCGAGGTGTGAAGTGTTGTCTTTGAGGAAAGCCAGCGGGTTCCGGAGATCATGGGACTGAACACGGAGAGGCCGCCATCGAAGACCTCTTCGCGCGCTCCAAGCGAGAGCGAGCCGCGAGCCGGTTTCAGCCACTCAACAGCCGCATAGCCTGCGCCGCGATTTCTGCCGTGCTGTCCTAGGTTCGTGCTGTCGATCCGGTCCGTATCTTCTTCCAGGCCACTGGCCAGCGTCAGATTCTTTGCGAGAACTCGCTGATCGCGAACCGCACCTTCAAAGCCGTCATCGATGTGTTGATTTTTATATTCCTCGGGGTCATCGCGTTCCAGCACGTAGATATCGGAGTGCCGGCGGTAGGCTGCCGAGACCTGTGTGTTGGCGTTGAACTGCTGCGTGAGGGCGGCAAACCAACCCTTCGTTCTCTCCCAGGACACATAAGGGCCGTAAAATTGATTTGCGCCGTAAGCTCGATCATCCCCGGCAAACAGCAGATCGCTGCGACCGAGCGCCGACCGAAATCGAAGTTCGTTGCTGGCATTTTCCGTTCGATAATCGCGGTCGGCCATGAAACCTGTCGAGAACTCGCGGTCTCCAGCGAGAAGGTCGCTCCAATTCTTTTTCACCATGGAAGCAATCGCAGCCTGCTCGTTCTCGCCGAAACTTCCGGCTCCTGTCTTCAGGCGAAAACCAGTGGCGGCCGGCGTCATGGTGCGCACATCGACAACCCCGCCGATCGCGTCGGAACCGTATAACGTTGAACCGGCACCATGCAGCACGTCGATACGCTCGACGGTCAAGAGCGGGATCGGCAAGTCCAGGTTGAAGTGAGCCGTTTCCGCGCTGTCCATACGGAAACCATTGACCAGCACGAGCGTCTGCTCAAAGGATGCACCTCGTATGGAAATGTCCGCCATGATTCCGCCGCCGCCCCGCTGCTGGATGTCCACGGAGGAATCGGTGCGCAGGTAGTCTTCGATCTGATGGAATGCAAGCGGAGCACGTTGCGCATCCAGGGTCACTACGGCGCGCGCGGAGTCCTGTTCGGAGACCGGTATCGGGTTGCCGAGAACAACAATGGTGGTGTCGACGGAAGGCAGTGCGGGCGTTTGCTGTGCGTCGGCGCAGGATGCCAGAAGAGACGCGATGAACAAGAGCAGCGTGCGTTCAAGGAGCGGATTCACGAATACCTCTCCCAGAGGTTGATGCAAGGACCGAAGATTTTCAAGCATGGTTTGGTATCGTCGTAGATAATTGAATTGCTCAATCAATAATGACCATGCGAATCGAAACCTTTCTGAAACAAAGTCCCTTGTTCTGCGTTACCCTGGCGGCGCGCCGTTTCGATGCACTGACGACACGTCTGCTGGAAGCAGACGATTTGAATTTTCTTGAGGCGTTGATTCTTGCGACGCTCTTTTTCGAATCGCCGGCTGCGGTCAAACCTTCCACGCTCGCAGACACCTTCGGAACCACTAGGGGCAATGTGAGTCATTGCATTTCATCGTTAGAGGCCAAAGGATTGGTCCAGAGGAAGATCGATCCGAAGGATGCGCGAGCTTATCACCTTGAGCTGAAACTGCTGGGGAAGAAGGCAGCGATGCGCGTGATTGGTGCTTTGGATAAGGTGCAACGAGAATTTGAGGATGAGATCGGCAAAGATGCGCTGCGTTCCGCGCTGCAGGTGATTCGCTCCCTGGGAGACGGTTGCCCTTCACGCTCGAAGAGACGTGGGTGAGGTCCTGGGAAAGTCGAAACACATTTTCCAGGAGAGGTCCGCGGAACAGCAGGTCCCTCCACTTCGCTACGCTCCGGTCGGGTTCTGTTTGGAACCGGGCGCTTTCGTCATATCGAGCAGCTTCACCCGGCGCGTCGAATTGCTAATTCGGCATAAATCCCAGGCACAGGTGTCGTCTTTTGCCCTCAGTTCTCGATTCTCCCTTCAAGAGGGTTTTCGAAACCCAATTGTCGCGGGCTTGTGTCAGGGCGCGCCTATACTGTAGGCGCGCCCAAAGGCATCCCGCTCGCGGAGGTCAATCTTGGTAGCAACCTGTTCCCCGGCGAAGGATCCGCAGAGAGACGTGCTCTTCAGCACGTTGTATTCCGAGCTGCACCGATTGGCGAGACGGCAGTTAGCCGGTCAGTTTATTCCGGGACGGCTTGGCGCCACCACTCTGCTGCACGAGGCCTATCTGAACATGGCCAAGGGTGCAGCCCCCTCGTTTCCTGACCGCGCTCGCTTCATGGCCTATGCCGCGCGGGTGATGCGAGGACTCATCATCGATCACGCGCGCGCTCGCAACAGCGCGAAAAAAGGCGGCCGGTATCACATCACTGCAATCACGCTCGATAACCTGGAAAATCCGGTCGACGCGCGAGAGCTCACCCTAATCAACGACGCTCTGGAGGAACTGGCCCTGGTTGAGCCAGAGCTGGCTACCCTCGTCGACCTCAGGTTCTTTTGCGGGTTCTCCTTCGCAGAGATTGGCGCGCTGCAGATGCTCTCAGAGCGTACCGTGCAGCGGAAATGGGAAAAGGCGCGCATCTATCTGCACAAAAGCATCCGCGGAGAGGCAGACCATGCCTAAGCCGCCTTCTCCTCAGTGGAAAGACGAATGGCGCCTGCTCAGTCCCCTGCTCGACCAGGCGCTCGCATTGGACGGAGAGGAGCGCCAGGCATGGATCAGCGCCCAGGAACCATCCATTGCCTACCGGCTGGAGATACTCCTTCTCGAACACAGCGTCCTGGCTTCTGATGGATTCCTGGAAACCGGTGTCGTCGACTTACCATCGACGACGGCAACGCTGGCCGGACAAACGATTGGGGCCTTCGAGGTTGTTTCCCAGATCGGCCAGGGTGGTATGGGGAGCGTCTGGCTGGCGCGGCGCAACGATGGGCGTTTCGAACGTCACGTGGCCTTGAAATTTCTCAACATCGCGCTGCTGGGAAAAGAAGGCGAAGACCGCTTCAAGCGCGAAGGCAAGATACTCGCGCTGCTCGCCCACCGTCATATTGCTGAGTTGATCGACGCCGGGGTCAGCACTACCGGGCAACCCTACCTGGTGCTCGAATATGTCGATGGAGACCAAATCGACCGCTATTGCGATCAGCGCCAGCTTCATCTTCACACCCGTATCCGCCTGTTCCTTCAAGTACTCGATGCGGTCGCCGCGGCCCACGCCAACCTGATCGTGCATCGCGACCTCAAGCCGTCGAACGTGCTGGTGCGTAAGGACGGCGACGTCAAGTTGCTGGACTTCGGAATCGCCAAGCTGATCGAAGCCGAGAACAACGGGGAACGACAGACGGCCTTCACCGTCGGTGGAACCGCGCTGACGCCCGAGTATGCGGCTCCCGAGCAACTGAAGGGCGAGGCAATCAGCGTATGCACGGATGTTTATGCGTTGGGCGTGCTGCTCTACCTGTTGCTCACCGGGCGGCATCCTTCCGGTGAGGGCCAGAATTCGCCGGCGGAGTTGGTAAAAGCCATCGTCGAGTTCGAGCCGTTACGCCCCTCTGACGCGGTAGCCGTGGCGGGGAGCGACCCCAGCGACGGCAGAGCTCGTGCCCTGCTGCGCAGCGCCACGGTGGAGAAGCTTAGCCGCGTCCTGCGTGGGGATCTGGACACCATCCTGACCAAGGCACTCAAGAAAGATCCCCGCGAACGTTACGCATCCGTCGGGGCGTTTGCAGACGACCTACGCCGTTACCTGAACTGCGAGCCGATCAAAGCGCGGCCGGACACACTCTTGTACCGTGCGGGAAAATTCGCTCGCCGCCACCTTACGGCCCTATCCATCGTTCTACTGGTGCTCATGGGAGTGACCGCCGGCATCACCGGAATGATTCTGGAGGCGCGTACCACACGGATTCAGCGCGACCTGGCGCTGCGGCAACTGGCGCGAGCCGAGCGCATCACCGACCTCAACGAGCTTTTGCTCAGTGACGCCGCGCCCATGGGCAAACCGCTGGCTGTCGACCAGCTGCTGGAACGGGAGGAGCGCGTGATTGAGCATGAGCGGAACCCGGACGCTGCCAACCACGTCGAGCTGCAGCTCTCGCTGGGTAACCAATACTCGAGCGAAGACGAAAATGACAAGGCGCTGCGCGTGCTCAACGTCGCCTATCGCGTTTCGCGTGAGTTGAAGGACCCGGCGGTTCGTGCCAAAGCCTCTTGTGTTCTTGCCGGGGCCATGGTCCCTGTAGGCGATTTATCGCGGGCGGAGACGCTTTACCAGGAGGGCCTGCGTGAGTTGGGGAACGCGCCGCAGTTTGCGTCTGAGCGTGCCGCATGCCTGCTTCATGGCAGTGAGGTCGCCTATCGCAATGGAAATTCGGAAGAGGCTATCGCGCGCGCTCGCGCAGCAGAGCAGGCCATCCAACAGTCACCGGTGCGATGGAATCTCGAAGGGCTCAATATCCTGGTCAATCTGGCCACGGTTCTGGGAGATGCCGGCAACTTTCGCGAGGCCGAAACCATCTTTCAACAAGCATCCGACCTGATGACGGCCCTGGGATACGACGACTCCCAGAAGGCGGTGAAACTCTTCGACAACTGGGCGCTCACCCTGAACTATGACGGACGCGAGCTCGAGGCGCAACAACTCTATCAGCGCGCGCTCGATATCAGCCGCAATGATGAGAGCAACCGCGCCGTTGCTCCTGACCTATTACTCAACTACGCGCTCGTATTGAGCGAACTTGGACAAAGGACCGAAGCAGCACGGTATCTTGGCCTCGCATCGCAAAAGGCTCATGAGCTGAATGACAATGTTCTATCGGATGATACCGACCTGATGCAGGCGGAAATGTTGATTGACGCGCATGCGTTCGCCCAGGCAAGCCGGCAGCTGGCTGAATTGGAACAGAGGCTGCGGAAACGGTATGCGCCGGAGCACTACGTGTTTGCGGAGCTGTCTTCGGCGAGAGCCCGCATTGCGCTAGGGAGCGGCGATCTGCCGGCCGCCGCCCACCTCGCGAAGGAGGCGGTGGAGATCGATGAGGCCTCCATTCGAAGAATCGGGCAGTGCACGGCCCTTCTCTCCACTCTCCTGGTGAGCAAATCCGGCATGGACCTGAAGAGCGGACAGCGGGAGGAAGCCGAATCAGACGCGAGGCGCGCGATCAAGCTTCTTGAAGACCGGGAGGATCCAAGCATCCTGTCGAGCAATCTGGGCCGCGCTTACCTGGCGCTGGCCCTGGCTCTCGAAGCCGAAGGCAAGCCAGACGACGCTCAACTCGCGGCGCGCAAAGCGTATGCGAATCTACAGACCACGCTGGGCTCCGATCAGCCTGACACCCGGAGCGCGCGCCAACTGACAAACACTCGCCCCCCGAGTCGCTGATCCGGCCGCCGCGACCTCAGTAAAAAAAGAATTCTCTCCTTGTCGTCTTCCCAACTCGAATTGCGTTTAATCAGACGGAGACTGACGCTGGCCGCTCAACTACGTTCATGACACCGCGGCTCTCCAAATCGCGACAGGAGCAAGACGATGCAGAAAGAAAATGCAATGAGCAAACGAATCAGGGCTGCCATTCATGCGGCAGGCCTTACGCTGCGCCTAGTGTTATTGGGCAGCTTCGCCGTGACCACGCCTCTCTTTGCCCAGAGCGGCACTATGGATCACTCCGAGCACACCCAAACACCGCCGGAGCTCGTCCAGGCTGTGCGGGGGGCCACGCAAAAGTACATTGATGTCAATGCGGCTATCAACGCCGGGTATCATCCCGTGCTTGGCTGTGTCTCGGGGCCCGATCATGGCGCCATGGGAGTGCACTATCTGAACGCAAGTCTCCTGAATGGAGAGGTCGAGGCTACGCAGCCCCAGGCCTTGATTTATGAGCCTTTGGGGGGAGGAAAAATGCGATTGGTGGGCGTCGAATTCATCGTGGACGCAGCAACCTGGCAAAAACAGAATGCGGCTCCCCCGCAGCTCTATCAGCAGCTATTGCAGTTGATTCCCAGCCCGAACAGATACGGTCTGGACACCTTTTACGAATTGCATGTTTGGGCATGGCAGGACAATCCAAAGGGCGCATTCGTTGACTGGAATAACAAAGTGACGTGCAACCTTCAAGGCACTACTCTTTAGACCGGGGATTGAGGTTGGGAATCCAAAGTAGGCAGGTCTACACCTGCGGTATCCCACATCTCGCGAAAAACCAGCGAGATGTGGGGCACCCGTAGATTTGTTGCGGAGCCTGATTTCTCAATCTGGCCGGACGTACAATGCTTTCCAGATGCGCATTCGTCGGCCATTCGCTCTCTTTCTGCTGGTGCTGCTGCTTTTTCCCTTTGCGCGCGCGCAAAGCTCACCGAATTCCTCCGTTGTGACGATCGACGGGCTGGGCAAGGGTGCAGTCGATCTCTCTGAACCGTGGCGTTTTCATATCGGCGACGACATGAGATGGGCCGATCCCAGCATCGACGACACTCCGGGGCAAGGCGGTTGGGAAACCATCCTTCCCGATCGGCCGTGGGGGGCGCAAAACCACTACGCGTATACCGGCTTTGCCTGGTACCGGCTGCACCTTCGCATCACACCGGCACCCGACGTCAAAACCGACTTTCAATTGCTCCTTCCCCGCCTGGAAGACGCCTGCGAGGTGTACTGGAACGGCAAGTTGGTGGGCCGCTACGGAAAGCTCCCTCCGCACCCGTCCTCGCCGGCCTTGAATGCGCCCGCAGCCTTCACCTTGCCGGATTTTCGATCCGGAACACTCGCCATCCGTGTCTGGAACGAAAGGCTCGGCTCCAGTTCGGCCGGTGATGGCGGCGGCATTGCACAGACGCCAGAGGTGGGAGATTCCCAGTCGATTGGCGCGCAAATTGGCACCTGGAACTACCGCTTCCTGCGCGGCACTCTTTATATCAACTCGTTGAACATTCTCTATTTTTTGGTAGCGCTGGCCGCCTTCGTCCTGTGGCTCCGCCGCAGGAAGGAAACGCTCCTTCTGTGGTTTGCCATCTTCGCTGTCTGCCCGGCCATCTGGACGTCGGTCATCACCATGCGCCTTCCCGTCTCCAGTCAGTTCAGCCAGTTCACGCTGCAACCGCTATGGGCCCTGCGCAATGTCGCGCTGTGGTTTCTTCTCATCGAGATGCTTCATCTGCGCAACCGTCGCGGGCTCGTCCGCTGGGCAAAGATTCTTGCCGTCGTCAGCCTGACGGGTGCGTTCCTCGACGGCTGTCTCACGTATGTGCCCGAGACCTGGATCTCAGCACACGCCAGCGCCTGGATCGATGGAATCCTCACCGTAATCATTGAACCGTGCCAGCTCTATCTGCTGGTGCTGGTCGCGAACGGGTTCCGGCAGAAACTTGACTCCGTGCGCTGGGTGCTTGCGGTGAGCGCGTCTCTCTCACAACTGCTTTCTGTTATTATTGCGACCGCCAGGCAGGGCCTGCGGTTCACCCACTGGACTTTGGCTCAGCGTTTGTCCTCACCACTGTTTCATATCGGCCCGGTCTACTTCGCGGCAGACTCACTTCTCGACCTGCTGTTGTTTTTCTCGATCATCTATACGGTCTATCGCTACATTCGTGACCAGCAGGATCGCAAGGCCACCCTGGAGCAGGAACTGCATAGCGCCCGCGAGCTGCAACAGGTCCTCATTCCAGAAAAGCTACCCACTCTGCCGGGGTTCAGTATCTCCAGCTCGTATTTGCCCGCGCGCGAGGTAGGGGGCGACTTCTTCCAGATCATTCCGCTGGATGGCGCGGCTGCCGGATCCACGCTTATCGTGCTCGGTGACGTCAGCGGAAAGGGACTCCGCGCCGCGATGGCCGTCTCGCTCATTGTGGGGGCTGTGCGCACGCTCGCGGAAACTACTTCCTCTCCGGCCGAAATTCTTGCCGGCCTTAGTCGGCGCCTCCACGGCCGTCTTCAAGGCGGCTTCTCGACGTGTGTTGTCTTGCGCCTCGACCCCGACGGCAGCTGTACCCTGGCCAGCGCCGGCCACCCCGCGCCTTACTTCAACGACAAAGAGATTGACTTGCCGGGCGCTTTGCCTCTGGGCATCGAACCGGCGATCGCCTATGAGGAGGCCGTCGTGAACTTCCATCCTGGCGACCGCTGCGCCCTTTACACCGATGGCCTGCTCGAGGCACGTACGCCCTCTGGCGAGATTTTCAGTTTTGAACGGCTGCAAACCCTGTTCGCTTCGGGCGCTGACGCCGCGCAGGCTTCCGAAGCTGCCGTTGCCTTCGGTCAGGATGACGACATCACCGTGGTCACGCTGACGCGGCTGGCGAATGCGTGAGATTCCAAGTATGCAGGTAGAAAGCCGTGGTATCGCTAGCTTTGTTGTGGAGTCTAATTTGAAGATCAGGTCAGACGGATACTCAGGCTGGGCATGAGCCGCTGAAGGTTCCTCAGCGACCGGGCGTGCCAGGGGACAGCTTCCGAAGCGAGCACTTGAAGGTCGATCCCGGTGTGATCCCGAGCTTGAATGACGAAGCGGGAGAGCATGGTGATGCCCGAGCTGTTGAGAAACTCGAGTTCCCTGAGATCCAGGACAATCGGAGTTGTGGGATGGATCAACGTTTCCTGCAGCATACCCAGAATCGGAGCGTAATCCTCCGTTCCACACAGACGTATCGCGCCTTTGAAAAGGACCGTACAGGTGTCCTCTTCGAGCTGGACATCAAAGGACTCTCCATGAATGTTTTTCAAGCCGGCACTCCTGGGACATGCTTGAGAGGCAGGACTGCGCTGGTGGTAACCGTCATTCCCGTAGCCTGCGCGGGGTGGAAATCAAAGCTCCAGGCAAGCTGGGCGTCATAGTCGGTGATCATCGTGAGAAGGCCCACACAAGATACGGACGCCTCGATGGATCTGGCGCTTTCCTCCTGCTGCCGCATGAGAAGATCGCCGGCATCGCCCTGCTGCAGGTTTTGCACAAACGCCTGATAGCGTACCGCCTGCTCCGCGCTGATGCCGTTGCTGACGCTCACCGTAATCTGGTCACTTCTAAGCTCCATGTGGACCCTGATAGGGGTTTCGACATTCGGCTGGTGATACTTCATCGCATTCTCGAGCAGTTCGTTGGCTACATAGGTGACGGCGTGTTTGAGCTCATTCTGCCGACTCTCCGGGGCGGGCCTGCCGTCCCGGGTTGGCATGAATGTGGTCACATAGTCGGCCAGGAAGTCGGCGGACAACCCGTTATTTCGCCAACGGGAACGCAGCGGGGCATTCGTCGGGGAGAATGCAAGGGTCAGATATTCGCACTGGTTCGATCGTTCGTCACTACTGACCTGGGACTGTCCAGTCGTCATATCGTGATATTCTCCTCGTCCTGATGATTCACCTGGTTCCGGCCCAGGCGTTTCGCCAGGTAAAGACGCCGGTCCGCGTCCTCAATGAGCAAGCGCGCATCTGAGGGGCCGTGAGGTTTAGGTACGGCCGAGGCTACGCCGATGCTCACCGTGACATGGCCGCTCACTGGAGACGAAACATGGGGAAGGGAGGCGCGCTGCGAGCGCTGAACGCACTCGCTCCGCTACTTGCACGGCTCCGGCGGTGGTCGTTTGTGGTAGTACCATGGCAAACTCTTCTCCACCATAACGAGCCACCAGGTCCCCAACGCGATAGCACTGGCTCATGGCCTCGGCCACGCTCTTCAGGCATTCGTCACCAGCCTGGTGACCATTGTTGTCGTTGTAGAGTTTAAAGTGGTCGACATCGCAAAGCAGCAGCGAGAGCGGTTGCTGCAGTCGAATGTGGCGAGCCCCACTCCAGTTGCAGATACTCGTCAAACCGGCGGCGATTGGCGATTTGGGTCAGGCCGTCGATACGCGCTTTCTCACCTTCCTGCGCGGATTGGTCGCCCTGATCAATGAGGATTTGAACCATGATTTCCAGGTCTCCTTTCTCCCGCCTCACTGCCTCAATCAGCTTCTGCAGTTTCTCCTCGGCCGCTTGCCGCTCTCGAACCTCAGCCGTCAGGCTAGCGCTGAGCCGGTATAGATGATCCTGCAACAAGTCGCCATGCTCGTTCGAGGTCAGGAGGGCGATTTGCAGATCCTGATTTTCGATTTGTAACTGATGCCATTCTCGCCGGAGGCGGTCTAGTTCGTCTTGTGCATTGGTCTGGCTCATACAGTCGGGGTTATGCAGGTTTGATCACCAGCAAGCTGACGTCATCGTTCAGGTGCTGACCCCCGATGTACTTTTGCAGGCTGTGCAGGACAGCTTCACGGATGACGCAAGCCGATTTCTGGTGGCTGTTCCGGATTGCTTCGCCGAGCCGCCCGATGCCGAACGCAACCCCGGCGCCATTCGTGGCCTCGGTGATTCCGTCGGTGTAGGCGACCATGACGTCGCCGAAATTCAATGGAACCTTTGCTTCGCTGATGAAGTTGGAGATATCCGCCTCAAGTCCGAGGGGAAAACCAAGGTTCAGGGTGTCATGCCTCTCGAGGACGCCGTCTCCCGCGGACCACCAGAACCTCTTCATGCTGCCCGCTGATGGTCACTACTCGATCCTGATAGTGCAGCAGGCTCAGCGTCAGGTTCCGATCGCAGCGCATGCGGCGAACGTTATCGTAGATGACGCGATTGAGAGCGCCAAAGAACTTGCGGCTCTCGTAGTGTCCGCTGGCCAGCAGGGTTCTTACCGCGGTTTGTACCATGATGGCGATGACTCCGCTTTCCAGGCCGTGGCCGGTAACATCGCCGATGCCGAAGACCACGCTTCCCTCATTGCAGACGACATCATAGTAGTCACCGCCAATTTCCGTGGCAGGTTCCATGGAGCCGGAGATGTCGAGTCCCGCGATCGTGCGCATGTCCTCGTCGCGTGGCAGCATCATCTGCTGCAGGCGCTGGGTGATTTCCAGCTCACTGCTCATGCGTGCGTTTTCCTGCTTCAGCTGTTCATGGAGGTCGTTAATTTCCTCCAGCAACCCGCTTTGGATGCGACTGGCCTCCTCAGCAGCTTCTTCTGCCTGTTTGCGGTCGGTGATGTCCGTCATGACGCCGGCCAGTTCCTGTGGCGTTGCCATCGCTGGTGACGAGGCGAACCGAGGTTCTCAGCCAGACCACTCTTCCATCCGCCGCGATCATGCGATGTTCAAACCGCTCGGGGCCGCGGTTTTCAGCGACGGCCCGGCAACACGACTCTGCCAGCAGCGCGATCCGTGGGATCAACATGATCAATCCAAAAGGCCGCGGTGCGGATCCAGGTTTGGATCGGATAGCCGAGGAGGCTCTCCGCTTCCTGATTGACATAGCTGAAGGTGGTACCGTCCAACCCTGCTCGCCAGAGAATGACCTGGGCCGAATCCACGAGTTCGCGATAGCGTTGCTCACTCTGGTGCAGTTCCAGGGACTGGGCGGAAAATCGGCGATCGACAAAGGATGTCAGTATCGCCAGAAAGAGGGTCATGAAGCGTGACGCCGCCGATGCAAACGATGCCGATGGAGGAGATCTTCACCGCAGTGGGTAAGGTCCGCACGGGCAGCCGTGGGCATGAAACGTAGCTGCGGCCATGCCGGTGTAGTGCATGATTGGGATGGCTGCACCCATCACCGCTGCGCTGCCCAGCTTTCGCCAACTTACCGAGCCGGTGTCGGCCCGTAAATGGAAGGTGAGCCACAAAGCAACCATGGAAATCACGATGGCCAGGACGACGGACAGGGTAACCAGACCGGGGGAGTATCGGCACATGGCGGGCAGACGCATCGCGTGCATGCCGACATAGTGCATGGCGGCGATGCCTGCCCCCATGAGCAGACCGCCCACGCCAATGCGCACTGGCCCCATTGCCTGCCGGCTTACGAAGAAGAGCGCGACGGCCGATGCGAGCACCGCCGCCAGCAGAGACAACAAGACCGTGGGCCAATGGTAGAAGACAACCACCGGAAGGCTATAGGCGAGCATTCCGATATAGTGCATCGACCAGATGCCCATTCCCATGGCAACGGCGCCGCCCGTCAGCCAGAGGATATCGAAGGGCCCCACGGGCAGCCGTGACACGGCCGCCGAGATCAAGCGCGGCGTAGGAAGCCAGCGTCGAAATCACTACGGACAACAGCACCAGGCGGTAATCGTAAGCGCCGGCAAGTGGGAAAGAGGGGTCTATGGGCATCGGGCGATGCTCCTACCTGCTGCCATTAGGCGACGAATGCATGGCGAAGCCTCGGAGGGAATGTTCTCAGTGACGGTCTTTCGTGTATCAGATATATCGGCAGCGTGGGTTTGTTCATGAAGCAGGACCGAAGGATGCCGCAGCTACAAGGCTTCCCTGAAGCGAACGGAGCGCAGGGCCGGGTGGCGCAGAATGAGTCATTTGGAAGAGTTTGTGCGTGAGAATTCCAAGTATTTGGGAAGCCCGAAGGGCGCACCGCAGATCCCTCCACTACGCTACCGCTCCGGTCGGGATGACAATTCATCTTGGAAACCACACTTTGCGCTCCCAGACAGAATTGTCATCCCGACCGGAGCGGTAGCGTAGTGGAGGGATCTGCGGTGCGCCCTTCGGGCTTCCCAAATGCTGGAATTCTCACGCAGCCTTTAAAGCCTATTTACGATAAAGCCCTTCGGCTGGACTAAAGTCCGGCTCCCTCCGCTGATGCAGAGGCTCCCACCAACCCCTACTCCAATTACGCAGGCCGTCCGGTCTTGCACGCTCGTTCATGGCGCTGTATCCTTCCCATCAGTGATTGACAGGAGACAGAGTCAATGACGAAATCGTCAGATCTGCTGCAGGGAACGCTCGACCTTCTGATCTTGAAGGTGCTGACCCTGGAGCCCATGCACGGGTGGGCGATTGCTCAGCGAATTCATCAGCTGTCGGACGAAGTGCTGACGGTTAACCAGGGGGCGTTATATCCAGCGCTCCATCGTCTGGAACACCAGGCATGGATCGACGCCTCATGGGGTGAATCGGAGAACAACCGGCGGGCAAGATACTACTCACTGACCCATGCTGGCAGGCAACGCTTGAAAGCTGAGGAGAAGTCCTGGGATCGGCTCTCGTTGGGTGTTCAGGGTGTTCTAAAGGCAATCGGCTAAAAGGGGTTGCAGATGCGCTGGATGCGTAGTTTACTGCGGCGGATGAGATCGCTGCTCACGCGGGAAGCAAGCAACGTCGAGTTGAGCGAAGAACTTGCATTTCACCTCGAGCGGGCGACCGCGGAAAACATGGCGCGCGGCATGTCTCGGGAAGCAGCGCGGGCTGCGGCACGGCAAAGTTTCGGCAGCATCCCCGAGGCCACCGAGAACTGCTACGAGACACGTGGCATCGCCTGGCTCGAAGATCTTGGCCATGACACTCGCTATGCTCTGCGTACTTTCGCAAAATACCGGTCGTTCACCACACTTACGGTGCTGACGCTGGCTCTGGGCATCGGAGCGTGCACCGCAATTTTCAGTTTGGTGAATGCGGTGCTTCTCCGGTCCCTGCCTTACGGAGATCCTGAACGGCTGGTCTATCTGTATACCCCGAATCCTCAGTTCCATCTGCCTCCCGACATCCTCGGGCCAACCAGGGCTGATTTCTTCGACCTCAGGAAGCAGAGTCGCTCCTACACAAACATGACGCTGTTCGAGCAGGCGATGTACAGCCTTTCTACCGGAGAACAGCCGCAGCGTGCGGGCGCCGCCAAAGTAGATGGAGACTTTTTCAGCACGCTGCGAGTGAAACCGCTGTTCGGGAGAGTTGTTGAGGCCTCCGATCTTGAGCCGGGCAAGGACCGGGTCGCCGTGATCAGCTATTCGCTTTGGCAGGATTTGTTTGCCGGGGCGAGTGACGTACTCGGAAAGTCCGTGCTGCTCGATGGCGCACGATACTCCGTCGTCGGAGTTATGCCGCCGGAGTTCGCTTATCCCCACAGCAGCGATATGGCCGCGGCGAACGGCCATATTGGCAGGACCGAATTATGGATTCCACTGGTGCTCACCCCAGCACAGCGGGCGCAGCGCTGGGGCTCGTGGGGATATGTACTGGGGCGCCTGAATCCAGGGGTCACCCTCCCTGAGGCGCAAGCAGAAATGGGCACGATCATGTCGAGCCTGAACCGGCTGCATGCAACCGATGATCGCGGCTGGGGAGCGTATGTGAAGTCGTTTCGTGAGTCGGCGCTCGGGCCCGTGCGACTCGCTCATGTGGCTGTTACTGGGCGCGGTGGGATTGGTGCTGATGATTGCCTGCGGTAATGCGGCAAATCTCCTCCTGGCGAGGGCCGCCGATCGCACACAGGAACTGGGCGTGCGCGCAACCCTGGGGGCAGGGCGAGCACGGTTGCTGCGGCAGATGTTAACGGAATCTCTGATGCTGAGCGTGGCCGCAGGCGGCTTGGGTACTGGCCTGGCGTGGTTTCTCCTGCACGGACTGCTGCGGCTTAATCCCGGGGACATTCCGCGCATGCAGGAGGCAGCCCTCGATCTGCGGGTGCTTGCCTTTCTCGCCCTGGTCACGATGCTCACCAGTTTGTTGTTTGGGGTCTTGCCCTCGTTCCTCGTGACTCGAATCAATCTTGCTGAATTTCTGCAAAGCAGCGGCATGCGCGGCGTGGTGGGAGACCGCAGGCGAGTGCGAAGAGCTCTTGCCGTCGCGCAAGTTGCGCTGGTGGTGGTGCTGCTGACCGGAGCCGGCTTACTGCTGCGTAGTTACGCAAAAGTGCTGTCTGCGCCGATGGGTTTCTCGCCTTCGACCGTAACGGCGAGCGTGCTGTTCAGTCCAGCGATCGCGGAGATGCCACACGATCCCCTATTTGAAACAGCGGCGAAACGCAGGCAATTTCTTGAGGAAGCATTGAACCGATTCAGCCGCATTCCGGGCGTGCAGGCGGCAGGAGCAGTCGATGCCCTGCCCCTGAGCCATTGGGAAGTTATCAGCCCATTTGAAGCGGAGGGGTACGTTAACGAGAAGGGCCAAACCGTGGAACTGCGGCGGGTAACGCCTGCGTACTTTTCGGCTATGCAGATCCCGCTGCTCTACGGTCGAGGATTCACGGATGAGGATGTACCCGGCCGTCCTCAGGCGGTGGTAGTCAATGAGGCACTGGCACGGCAATACTTCGGCACCGTGGATGTGGTCGGCCGTCGCGTGCGGCAGATGGCTCAGGATAAATGGTTGACCGTGGCAGGCGTGGTAGGTGATGTCCGCAACATGAGCCGTGAGGCGGCTCCCCTACCCCAGATGTATTTCTCCTTCTGGCAAGGAGATCTCGATACCGGGCCGATAACCGGAGCGGACTTTACAGTGCGCTCCGTGCTTCCTGCCGATACGTGTGATTGGACAGATGCGCGCCGTGATGCGGGGTCTGGATCCGAATCTTGCGCTTGCGGATGTGCACACAATGAGCGACCTGGAATCGCAGGCGGCCGCGAGGCGGCGCTTCCAGGCAACACTGCTCGCAGTGTTCTCCGCGGTGGCCCTGATTCTGGCGACGATTGGGGTCTACGGACTGATGGCATTTTCCGTACGACGGCGAACGGGGGAGATCGGTCTCCGGATGGCTCTTGGCGCAACCCGCGGTAGCGTGGTCACGCTGGTACTTCGCGAAGGGTTGATGCTGCTTGCCGCCGGGCTCAGTGTCGGAATGGTCATCGCGGCCGGGCTGTCCCGATTGCTGTCTGGATTTCTCTACCAGGTACCGGCGGTCGACCCTGTTACCTACACGCTGGTTCCGCTGCTCTTGTTCGCCGCAACGATCACGGCATGCCTGGTACCGAGTGCACGGGCGGCCAGCGTTGAACCCATGAGCGCACTGCGTCACGAATGATCTCATTCCCGCGACCGATACCTCAAACGCACCATACTTATCCCGGGGGTATGTTTACATACAATCTAAGGTTGGTATCCGTCCGCCATCCACTGAGCGAATAGTTCAATGCGAGCTTGAGGCCAGGGGCCTTCTCCTTTGGGCGGTGGCGGCGGCATCACGGCGCCCCCAATGCCTCGAATGCGATCGTAGATGATGGCTGCGTGCGTCTTCACGTCGTCATAACTCGCCAGGTTGAACGCCTTGCTCATGGCTCGAATGTCGTGTTCCGTGAAGAGTGGGAGAATGTCCGCTCGAAAGCTTGTCTGTTTTGCCATTGTCCTCACCGTGATCGAACATCGTGCATGTGTTCGATGCCGCTACTTCAAATAAGTTCTGGTCTTTTGATGGAGAGAGGAGAATCAACATCGTAGATATCCCCAAACGGCGCCTTCTACTCGTCGCAGGAGTTCAACAAACTCGCCTTCTCCCCTCTCGCCTGCTGCATCAATCAGACTTCTTATGATCGCCAGCACATCTGCTGCCGCAACGCTCCTGCTTCGAACCCGAGGCGCGTCCGGGAGACGGAGAATCCCCTCCAGCACAACCTGCATGCGAGACGCTTTGCTTGACACCTGATCGTTGAACATCTCGCGCTTCTCCGCTACGTCGATCAGTCTGGCCAGATGAGGTCGGCGCATTTGATGACGAATGGACGCGCGGATGCAGCAGCGAAGAGCTGCGCTGCATGCTTGAATGTCAGCCAGCTCTTCGCTCACGCCAAGGAGCGGTGCAGTCTCACGCTCGATGATTGCACCGAGAAGAGCGTTCTTGCCTGGAAAGTACTGGTAGAGGGAGCCGATACTCACGCCCGCTTTCTCTGCGATCGCGTTTGTATTGAATCCTTCGAAACCATCGCGTTCCAAAATGCGAGCAGCCGCTTCCACAATCACGGCTACCGTATCGGCGGAACGCTTCTGCCCCGGCCTCTTTCTTACGTTTATTGCTTCTTTTGCGGTTCTCTTTTTGGCCATCGGAATGCGAGTACCTACTATGAGCAAATGCTCGTATTCTCTATTTCAAGGAGAACACAGATGACCACGAATATACAAATGCCAGATGGAACGCAAGACGACCTCACCGTCTTCGTGCTGGTAAAAACCACGCCAGAATGGTTGGGATTCACCATCGATCAGCGATTCGCGCATTTCACAAACTACATGAGCCCGATTCTCAAGAAGTACGAGAACCAGGTTCGTCTCCGGTTCTACGATACAGAATTCTTTTCCGCCCGGGTCACGGACGTCTGGATGTGGGAGGCAAAGTCGCGGCATGCGTACGAACTGGTTGTCGAAGACCTGAGAGAAACACCGCTCTGGGACCGCTTTTTCTCCATCGTCGAGATTCTTCCGGGCGTCGAGAATGCGTACGCCCGAAACTACGACCGGGAGGCTGTTTCCGCCTGAACTTACTTAGAACTCGTGATGCCTGAGGGGGCTACGGTGCGTTTCCTGTAAATAGTGCGGTTCTTTTAGCAGAGCGGCGCATCAGATTTTCACGAAGATGGATATGTCCACCCAAGTTCCCACTGTCTGGAATCAGCTCGCCGAAAACATGTATCTCAAGGATTCGCCTACAGCGGAGGTCTGGTTATCCGAACTTGCCTCATTCTCGTTTGGGAGGTTTCGGAGCAGAGAAGGTCTTCCAGAAATTGCTCGTTCGGTTGTTGGTGAGCGCGGCTACATCGCTGTGTTGCAGCTCAAAGCGATCCCGTTTATCGAGCAATTTCTAGGGAACAAAAAAGTGGCAAGTGGTTGCTACCCAGTCGGAGGCGTTAGCGCGATCGACTTACGAGAGGAGCCGGCGGTTCTGCTGCCGAATCCGTTCGACGCCCTGGTGCTGTATGTCACGCAAGCTGCCCTCGATGGAGTTGCCTATGCCCATAAGGCGCCACCCGTAAAGCGACTGGTTTGGCCGCATGGAGCGTTTGATCCTGTCGTCTACCACCTGGGGAAGTCGCTCGTCTCTTCGCTCGAGCCGCCTCGTCACGCGTCGAAGATTTTCGTGGACCATATCCTGCATGCTTTGAACTGTCACTTTGTCTGCTCGTATGGCGGCATAACAATAGCTGCGCCGCGCTTTCGAGGTGGACTCTCTGCTCTGCAAATGCGACGAGCAACAGAATTATTGGAAGCTCATCTCGACGGCAATATCACCCTGCGAAAGGTTGCGGAAGCATGCAACCTTTCAGTAAGCCACTTTGCCCGCGCCTTCAAACAAACGTTTCGCATGGCACCCTATCAGTGGCTGACAGAACGCCGTGTGGATAGAGCCAAAGATCTTATGACAAATTCCCGCCTGCCCCTTGCCGACATTGCCACGCAGTGTGGATTTGCGGATCAATCCGGGCTCAACCGTATTTTCAAACGAATTCATGGGATGCCTCCGGGGATATGGCGACGGAGGGCGACTCGCATTTTCAAATAGCGCTAACAAGTCTGGTCCGTCGTACGTCGAGGGCCGCCTTCATGGCGGCCTTCTTATTGTCACCACGCCTTAGGTTCGCAGCAGCAATCGCCAGCTTCTGATGGTTTTCACCTAGATGGTTACGCTCGTCGAGACCTACGCTCAGATGAGACCGGATAGCGAATGTGAGAATGCCACAGAACTGTGTGTTTATCCGCATTCGCTTAGTCCCTACGGATTTTGAGAGAACCATTTCGAGTCCTGTGCGGATCTTCCGCTCCTTAAGGAGAAATACAATGCAAGCATCTAAGTTTATTCGGAATGTGGTGGCGGCGTGCGCCGCGTTACTCGCAGTCATGGTTCCCGCCACCAGCGCGATGGCACAAACACAACCCGCTAATGAGGTAAAAACCGTACTTCTCATCCACGGGGCATGGGCCGACGGTTCAAGCTGGTCGAAGGTCATTCCTTTGTTGGAGGCGAAGGGGCTGCATGTGGTTGCGGTTCAGATCCCGTTGACATCATTCGCAGACGATGTTTCCGCAACACAGCGAGCTCTCGCCCTGGAGGATGGGCCCGTGTTGCTCGTCGGTCACTCATACGGCGGAGCAGTCATCACAGAGGCTGGGAATGATCCGAAGGTGGCCGGACTTGTCTTTGTTTCGGCCGTGGCTCCAGATAAGGGAGAATCTGCCTTTGGTCTGATTACAAGCGTTCCGACACCCATCGACTCAGAACTACGTCCCGACAAGAGTGGTTTCCTCAAACTGACACCCAAGGGAATTGCCGAGGATTTTGCACAAGACCTTCCCGCCACGGAGATTTCGGTTTTGACCGCCGTGCAGGTGCCGACAAGCGTTGCTGCCATGAAGGGAGAGGTCACGATTCCAGCGTGGAAGTCGAAACCGTCGTGGTACATCATCGCCGCGAATGACCGGGCAATTTCACCCGATCTTGAAGCAGCACAAGCAAAGAAAATTGGAGCGACCACGACCACTGTACCTTCCAGCCACGTCATCATGCTGGCTCAGCCGTCAAGGGTCGCCGATGTGATTCTCGACGCGGCGTCGAAGGCCAATTCGAAGTAGTGCTGAAGTTCCTTTGTGTCGACGGGGGCACAACCCGGTGGGCGTCGCTGCGCCATCCGTCGACAGCTTTGCAACGCATCTCATTCGTAGCGTAAAGCTTCGAGCGGGTCTACCTCCGCGGCTCGCCGCACGGGCACCCAGCATGCGAGTAGCGCCACGGCTGCGAACAGTGCGCCCACAACAATCAACGTCACGGGATCGCTGGGCTGCACCTCAAAGAGAAACGTCTTCAGCACTCTGGACAACACAATCGCCAACACCACACCCACGAAGACACCGCTGACGATCAAACGAAATCCCTCGCCGAAGATGAGGCTGCGAATGTCTTTTTTTTGCGCACCGACCGCCAGGCGGATCCCCAGCTCACGTCGCCTCGAGGCTACCGAGAGCGCTAGAACACCGTATATTCCGACCAGGGTCAGCATGCTCCCCACCACCGCAAAGCCGACGAGCAACTGCATGGCGAACGTTCGCGAGGCAAGGGATTCGTCGCGGATCTGGTCCAGGGTCCTCGGGTTTTCAATGGCGGCAGTCGGATCCACCGCGCGCAGTTCACGTTGCACTGCAACCATCACTGTCCGTGGGTCCGCCTGGGTGCGAATGACGAGGTGTTTTGAAAACGCGGTTGCCTGCCACAAGGGCAAATAAATCTCCGGGGACGCCGCTTGCGTCAAATCATCGGTTCGGCCATTGGCTACCTCGCCGACGATTTCCACTGCCGGCTTGTCGCGGCCGTTCATCCAGAACTTCCGGCCGATTACATTGGCATGAGCGAAGTAGCGATCCGCAAAGGCCTGGTTAACGATCGCTACGTTTGCCGCCTTGGCGTCATCGCTGGACCGAAACACCCGTCCCCCGAGCATGGGCAGGCCCATCAGTTTGAAATAGTCCTCGGTGACCGCCCGCAGCGGCAGGGCGGTTTTGTCGCTCTCCTTGACCGCTGGAGGCTGCCCTTCGATTTCCATCGTCGCCGGCCAATTGTTTCCGGTAAGCGGCACGCCCCAGGCGAACGCCGCGTATTGCACGCCGGGAATGGCCTGAACGCGTTGCAGGGCCTGCTTGTGGAAATTGGTCCACTCGGCAAAGCTCCTAACCTCAGTCACGCTCATGGTTAAGATGTGGCTGGTGTTGTAGCCCGACGGCACCTTCGCAATATTGATCATGGTGCGAATCAGCAGGCCGGCCCCAACCAGCAACGCCAAGGTCAGAGCCGTTTGGGCGATGGTAACGCCGCGCAGAAGGCGACGTTCTCCGAGTCCCGCTGTTCCTTTCGGGCCGGCATCTTTCAGCACCTCCATAGGATCCAGCCGAAGCGCCCGCAGCGCCGGAAAAACAGCGGCCAACATCGACGCCAGCACGGCCGCACCCAAGCCCCAGGCCAGCACCGCCCATCCCGCTGTCACACTATCGAGGCGCGGAACGGCATGTCCCGCAATCAGCTTGAATACCTTTACGATGCCAACCGCCAGCCCCACACCGAAGACCCCACCCAGAAGCGCCAACAGCAGACTTTCGATGGAGACCTGGCGCAAGAGAGCGATCCGTCCCATGCCCATCGCGGTGCGCACGGCGTACTCCTGCTGCCGTTGCAGCCCTCTCACCAGGAGCAAGGCCGCAGCGTTGCCGCAACCAATCAGGAGCACGAGCGCGGCCGCACCCAGCAGCGGAAACAAAATGCTGCGGCCGCCCTGGTTCATCTCATCGGTCAGCGATTGCAGTTGCGGCCGGAAACCTTCAAATTGTTTCTCCGATTGTGCCTGTCTCGCCGTCAGAACCGCCAACTCGCCTTGCCCTTGCTGAGGGGTCACGTCGATCCTTCAGTCGCGCTACGACGTCCCAAACCGGGCTCTTCTCATTTTTCGGGTCGGGCTCGGCAGGACTCCAGAAGTCCACCAGTGCGTTGACGTTGTAATTCGGCTCCTTTGCCGCGCCGGGCGAAGGCAGAAACCGCACCCCCGGCGGCATCACTCCGATAATCGTCGGCGGCACGTCCCACCGGCTGATACGGACCGTTTTGCCGATGATTTGCGGGTCGCCGTTGAAGGTCCGCTGCCAGAACTCGTATCCCAGAAGGATTGCCTTGACTGGTCCCTGAGCGAAGTCCTGCTCAGCAAAGCCGCGGCCCAGTACGGGACGCAATCCCAAAATCTGCTGGTAGTCCCGGGTCACTGCCATGCCCTGGATCGATTGACTCCCGTCATTGCGGATCAGGAAATTGAACTGCCAAAAATAGCCGGCGATTCCCGCAAACGACTTCCCTTCCTTCTGCCATTCAGACCATTGTTGCGAGGGCCAGCCGCGCGGGTTTTCCTCTTTTTGACCGTCCGTCCTTGCGCTCTGCACTACCACCAGCTGCTGCGGCTTTTTGTAGGGTGGCGGCGTCAGCAACACGCCCTGGATCAAACTGAACACCGCGGACGTCACCCCGATGCCCAGCGCCAAGGTAAGGATCGCAAGCAGGCTAAAGCCGGGCTGCTTCAGAAGCATCCGAATCGCAAATCGCAGGTCTCGTTTCATTCTTCCCCCACCCCCGGTTCCGTGAATCACAGTTACAGGATGCCATCTACTTAGAACGTTGCGGGGCTACGCTTTGTTCCCACTGCGCACCGAGAAGGCCGGCCTGGCGGAGACGCTTGCGACCATACTGTCCGGAAATGGGCAAGTCCCGACCTGCCCCTGAGAGCTTTACTGATGGTTTGTTACGGGAAACGCAACAGGCAAGAACGTCCATCGATCTGTTGTATGACGGCACGACTTCAGTCTTACCGTTACCGAGTCAAGAGGTGAGGGATTCTGGAGTGCTAGAAAATATACTTCAAGTCAAGTTGCAACTTTCTCGGTCCGCTACGAACGCTGGTGATCTGGCCGAACGTCGCGCTCTGCGCCGTATTGTTCGGGTTGCTCAAGGCGGTCAGGTTGAAGACGTTCGACGCGTCTACGCGGAATTCCACAAATTGCTCGTGAAAGACCGTAAACGCTTTAGAGACAGAGCTGTCATAACCTTGATAACCCGGGGCGCGTTCGGAACCAACAGCCGCGTCGCCATAAGTGCCATTTTGCGGGCTTGCGTAGGCGCAAGTCCCGTTATCTACAAGCCCGCACGAAGTTGCCGACGGATCAGTTCCGAACCAGTCACGAACGCTGCGGCTGACAATCTTCATCTGCCGCAGGTGGTTGGCACGCTGAATTTTGTTAAGCGTATAAGCGTTGTTCGAGCTGTTGTTGATGGTCACCGGGAAACCGGAGTAGGCCACCCCGGTCATCGCCACTTTCCATCCCCCGACAAACTCATCCAGTGCAGAATTCATGTTAGCCCCGAACCTCCGGCCACGCCCAAACGGCAGTTCGTACACCAGGTTGCCGTTCACGCTATTGCGCACATCCTGGCCCGTCGGACCATATTCCGCGTGATTGTTATAGCCGTTTTCCGCGTAGTTGTTGGCGCCATTGATGCTGGGAGCTCCAAAGAACCCGATGGAGTTCGTCATCGCTCGGCTCCAGGTGTAGTTCACGGTATATTGCAACCCACGCGCCGCTCGCTGACGGAGGGTAGCCTGCAGCGCGTTGTAGTTCATCATCGCGTTGGATGTGGTGAGCGTGACCGAACCCGATTGCGTGACCAGCGACTGGAAGGGTGAGGGATCTACTGCGGTGCAGGCGGCGCTGGTTGGCCGGGTCTGGACGACGCCACCAATGACGCATGGGGAGTAAAGCTGGTTAGCCGCGTTGTGGTTGACCAGATGCTGCCCGGATTCTCCCACGTACCCGATCTGGAAGGACGCAGTATTGCTGACCTGGTATTCCGTAGTCAGGCTATACTCTCCGATCAACGCCGGCCGGATATTCACGTCCCAGGCATTCAGGGCGAGCACGGGGTTCACCGTGGCCGGGTTGGTAAAGCCGCTCTCCACTTTGAAAAACACGGCCGGCGTTGGATGCGCTTGGCGCCGTACCGGTCGTGTAGTTGTCGGCGTTGTTCGGCGGGTTAAGGGTCATGCGGCGGGCCTCACCCGTCGCTTCCATGAAGCTCTGCATTCCGTATCCGCCGCGGACTACGAACCGGGGAGTGACCGCCCAGGAAAAGCCTATACGCGGCATCAGGCCGCCGTAGTAAGGGTTGCACCAGCGATCGGCTTGCACCGTTCACCCCGGCATGGATCAGCTGTTTCGTGTTGAAGTCGACGTTCGCGTACTTGTTGTTTACCTCGTACATCGGCTGGTCATACTCATAGCGCATGCCCAGGTTCAGAGTCAGCGTTGGCGTTATCTTCCAATCATCCTGCGCGAAGTAGGCGTCGCGCCACTGCCGCAAGCCCTGCGGACCGGTGAATGCGCCCTGGCCGATATAGTCGACTCGGTCGAGGACGAAGTCCGCCATCGAATAGCCGCCCGTGTTGTAGCCCTGCGGATTGGTCATCGCGTTATTGATCGGGTTGGAAGACGAGACGCCGGTATAGGCCATGGTTCCCAGGACGCCATCGTTGCCCGATGAAAAGCAGTTCGACTGATAGCGGATGAACTGGGCGCCAAACTTGAACGTGTGTTTATCTTTCAGCCAGGTAAGGTTGTCACCATAAGTAAAGGAGTTGTCGACAAAGGTCATCCCCCCATAGGAATTGCCAATCGTCGTGTATTCCGCACCGTTCGCAGTTGTCAGGCCGCTGGTAGATCCTGGGGCAGTTGTTTGCGCCGCAAATCCCACAATGCCTTGATTCCCACCCGGAATGCCGACAACCGAATTTCCATTGGTACCGAAGGCTCCGGTTGCGTCCACAGGAAATCCGGCCTCCGGACGAATCCTGTTATATCCGAGGCGAAGCTCGTTCACTGTGGACGCATTGAACGTATGCACCTCGTTGATGGCAACGCCCTTCACCGGAGTAATCGGAGCCGTAGGAAAACTCACCAGGAGCACAGGAGTGGTCGTGCTTCCGCTGTCGCTCTGGATCCAGCGGGCTGACAGAGTATCCTTCTCCCTGATCTTGTAATCCGACCTTGACGTCAAATTGGTCGTTATATTGGCGGTTCTTTTGCGGCGCCACATAATTACCAGTTGCCGGCGTACCCGCCTGGGGTGCCTGGTTCGGCAACGGATAGATTCGGGATGAGCAAACAGGTACTGCGCCACAGGGCTCAGAATCGGAACATTCTTGTTGCCGGCGTAGGGGGTATAGGCGGTCGTCGAAGAGTCATATAGCTGGATCAGCTTGCTGGGCGAACAAGACGAGCGTACACATGATGCCCGGATCCAGCAGCTCGGAAAAATCTCCCGTACGCATCTTCGCGGTCATCACCGTCGCCGTCGAAACACCTCCCTGATGGTAGCGGCCCCCGGAATAGTCGGCAAAGAAAAACAGCCGGTTGTGAAGAACAGGTCCGCCGATCGTTCCCCCGAAGATGGGTTGCGTATAGGACTGCTTCGGCGTAATCACTGCGTTGTGCCGGTTACCCCAGGTATTGGCATCGAGGTGATAGTTCGAGAGATACCAGTACCCGCTGCCGTGAAATTGGTTCGTGCCGCTCTTCAATAGAGCGATGACGTCACCACCGTTCACGTTGCCGTACTCGGCCTGTGCGTTCGCGGAGGTGAGCTGGAGCTGGCCCAACGCATCCGGGGCCACGTTATAGCCGACGGTGTTGTTGAGAGTCTCATTGATTTCGATGCCGTCGAGCGATGTAGTTATTCGCTTGCTGGCGATTGCCGTTCACGGAGACGCCATTGTTCACGGCCTGGTTTACGCCGATCGCCCCGTTGCCTGCAAGCGCGGACGGGTTCGTGTTGATCGCCCCGGGAACGAACAACGTCAACTGTACCCAATTTTGCCCTACCATCGGGATGTTGCCGATCGCTTTCGTATCCAGGGTTGTCGCCAGTTGCCATTCTCAGTGTTAAGAAGCGGCGCCACGGTGGCGTCCACTGACACTCGACTCTGCGTGTTCGCAACGGCCATCGGAGCGTCGATCTTTGCATCCTGATTGGCTTCCAGCGTAAATGGCCCAAAGATACGCTTGGCAAAGCCCTCGCGTCTCACGGTAAGGGTATAGTTCCCGATTTGAAGAAAGCGGATGTCATAGATGCCCTGGTTATTCGACGTGGTGGTTGTCTGAACATTCGTATCGACATTGACCGCAGTTATTTTCGCGCCGGGAATGACTGCGCCGGAAGCATCCGTCACCGTGCCATTGATATTGGCTGTAATTGTCTGAGCCGTCAGGCCGGTGCAACAGCAAAGCAGGACAATCGCTATAAATAGTATTGCGTGAATAGAACGACGCATCGTTGCTCTCCTCAAAAAACTTCCGAAGTCGTTAGTCTGGGGCCTGGGAATGTATTCTCGGACCACCGAATCATGGGACTGATTACGGGGGCGACCACGCGAGACCTTTGGCCTGGAAAAACCTAGCGTAAGCGACGATGGGCAGGCTGCAATCCGCCGAAAGGATGAGTACTTGCAAAATATTTACGCCAAATTCGAACTCCAGATCCTGTCGTCTGGTACATGGATGGTTCATCAGGGCGCCGGAGCAAAGAAGCGGTAGTGAATCATCCAGTGTGACGTCTTGCCCGGGCGCCGCCGGTACATGGAGATAGACCTCCGGGCAGACCGGCGTGCCGTTCGTCCAAAACAAGATCCGTGAAATGGGAGTATCCGAAGTCTGCTCGACTCCGATCTTCCGGTTTGTGTCCTCCACGGTAATGTCATAGTCGGAGACCTTCGATCGGAATATCCCGTGATGTAGGCGTTGATGCTCTCCCGCGGCCTCGACTGCTCTCTGGAACTGGATCTCGTCTCCCTCGATCCGACCATATCTGTCATCGGATCGACCGGCCTGGGCGGAAATTTGAAGCGGACCACCATCCCGGGCCCTGCCGGCTTATCGTCGAACACAAAAAAGTCATGGTCGTAGACTTTTGTATCGATCACTTTCGTCCCGGTGTTTTTCAGCGTATGGCGCAGCGTCATCCCCATGCCATTCGCGTCCAGTGAAAACGTTTTGGTGTAGACATACCCATAGCCGTTCTGCCCGTTCAGCACCTGCTGGAAGGTGATGGAACTCCTGGTTGTTCTTCGTAGTCCACGTACCCCCGTCCACGATCGGATAGAGGCGTCCCGGAACCGTACGGCCGGTCGTCCACCTTGCGTAACATGCCGACGCCCGGCTTCAGGAAGGTCTCGCCGGGCTTGGCCTCGTCATATCCAATCGCCTCTGTATGAATCGTTGTCAGCGGCGAGCTGGGAGGATAGTGGCCCATCACTCCGTTGTCGGTGCGAAACTCCTCCACCGGGCCGGTGATCGAGTCATTTTTCAAGCGGGTCGTACTTCGCAAACCACTCGCCAAAAAACTTGTGGCCATTCACCGCGACACACGCCACCACCCCGACCAATCGAACCTCGTCGCGCGGTAGTAGCCGTTGTCCTTGTCTAGTCAGAAAGATGACCGCCTCCATCTTTCCCTGGCGTAGCGTCACCCTGGGGTGGTCTGCATGCGGAAGGTTGGCGCAGGGCGAAGTTGCTGCGATGTCCTCTCGCCCGCAACATCCGCGCTGCCGGCGCCAGCAGAACGCCCGCCGCTATCAGGCACAGACCCCGCATTTTTAAGACTCTGCGCACTACGCTCCCCCAATCAAGTCCCTTCGGGACTAAGTGCAGAATCCCGACGCAGACTTTTTAAAGTTTGCGTTAGAACTCTAGGATTTGGGAACCCGAAGGGCTCACCGCAGTCCCTCCACTCCACTTCACTTCACTATGCTTCACATGCTTCGCGCAACCGGATTTCCTGCCACGCTGCACTGGACAGGCCCGCGTGTGCGCCTTTCTGTAAGGGAAAGGCGCATGAAGTGCACCAACGCCACCAACTTCCACAGGAAATCCGGGGGAGCGTAGTGGAGGGATCTGGTGCGCCCCTCGGGCTTCCCAAATTCTAGAGCTAACGTGCAGAGTTCTCACGCAGACCCTTTAGCCCTGGGCGAACACGGCCGAGCTTACTAGAAAGGCGGCATCTCAGGCACGGCCTGTCCATCGGCCCGCGGATCGGAGGCGCCGAAGTTCACATTCAGGTCGTCGTCGTGCTCCACCGCGTTACCCCGGCCCATAGCTCCCGAGTATTGCGGCGTGAACTTCACCTGGTGTCCGCGTACATACAGGTCTTCCAGGGTCTCCAGTGGGTAGCGCGGCTCTATATTGACGGCGCAGCCGGTATTTTCCTTGTTGAAGCGGGGCGCATCCATGGCTTGCTGGATGTTCATATCGAAGTCCACAATGTTGGCAACGAACTGCGCATGTGCCTGCGCCTGATTCCAGCCATTCATAATGCCGAATCCAATCGAGACTCCATCCTTCTGCATGAACGCGGGAATGATGGTATGCAGTGGACGCTTATGCCCTGCCATCGAGTTCGGCTGCCCCGGTGTCAGTAAACCCACGGCCACGGTTTTGCAACGCGAAACCCGTATTGTCGGGAACCACCCACCGCCGAAGTTTCCGTCATTGCTCTGGATCAGCGAAACCAGATTGCCGTCTCGATCCACCGCTGCCAGGTAGGTCGTATCGCTTCCCATCTCTTGCCAGCTCATCGCGCACGACCGAAGGCAGCACAGCCGGGTTGCAACGGTCATGGATGAGCTTCGCGCTCTCATTCGCCAGGTCCTTTGAAAGCAACTGCGCCGTCGGAACCTTACCGGTCCGCGGATCGCCAACATACTGCAGCATATCCGCATACGCCAGCGCTTTGGCCTCCAGTTCAGTGTGCAGCGTCCGCGGATCGTCATGCCCCCACTGGCGCAAGGGGAAATGCCCCATGATGTTCAGCATGATCAGCGCCGCGATGCCCTGCGAATTGGGTGGCGTTTCATAGATCGTCCATCCGTGGTATGTGGTCGATACGGGCTCAATCCACTCCGGCTGGAAGTCCGCCAGGTCCTCCGCCGTCAAGAATCCTCCTTGCTCCTGCGAAAGTTTCAGGATCGACTTCGCGATCGGTCCCTTATAGAAGGCGTCGCGCCCCCGTTCTCCCACCAACCGCAGTGAAGCGGCAAGCATTCGGATTTTTGAACGTCTCGCCTACCTTGGGAAACTTCCCGTTTGGTAATAAACAGAAGCGAATGCAGCGCGATCGACGAATGGCCCGGCTGACCCCCACGCGTCTGCCGCTCCCTCTGATAGTGGAAAGCCATTCTCTGCCAGCGCCTCGGCAGGCTTCAGGTCCTCTGCCAATGATAGCTTGCCGAAGCGGTCATGCAACGCCTGCCATCCCGCCACCGTTCCCGGCACCGTAACGGAGTAGATGCCGTTCATGTCCAGTTCGGTGATGCCCTTGGCCTTGAGTGCGTCGATGGTCTCCCCTTTGGCTGTCCACCCACTGGAGTTCAAAGCATAGAGTTTCTTGGCCTTATTGTCCCAGTAGATTGCGAACAGGTCTCCGCCCATGCCGTTCATCATCGGCTCGAGCACACCCACGGCCGCATTCGCCGCAATGATGGCGTCAATTACGTTGCCGCCCTTCTCCATGATTGCTGAACCAGCGGAAGAACCCAGCGTCTGCAACGTCGCCGTGATCCCGTAGTGGTTGACGGTCATGGAAAAGGCATTATCCCGGCCGGGCTTCGGCAGATTTTCATAGCCGGCACTGGTGATTGCCTTTTTGCTCGTGGAACCGTGGGCTGGGGGCTGCGATGCTACCGACGCGCCGGATTTGGTCTGTGCCCATGCGGTCACTGGAGATAGCAACGGCACCCACACTAACGCCGTCGAGAGCAACGGCGACCACCAGCGCAGAACCTTGCACCTTCCCACAGTGAAACGCCCCATGGATTTCATTGTTTCCTCGGCTGACACGGGCTCTCGAGAACTTTGCTGTGCTCTTTGGGCAGACCGCGCCATCGTACTAAACGGAGACCTCGCGAACAATCCGTCGAATGGCCTAGTCCTAATGGCCGATTACCTTGAAGCTGCTATTAAAAGGGCATCATCTCAGGTGTTGCCTGACCGTCGGTGCGTGGGTCACTGGCGCCAAAGTTTACCTGCAGTTTGTTGTCCCGCTCCACTGCGTTGCCTTTGCCCATCACCAGCGAATATCTCGGCACCAACGTGATCTGATGTCCCAGAGACAAACAATTCTTCGAGGGTCGGCTGCCGGAAACCCGGTCTTCGATCGTCACCGTCGCATCCATTGCCCGCGTTGAATCGCGGAGCATCCATCGCCGCCTGGATATTCATGCCGAAGTCGACAACGTTAGCTACGAATTGCGCCTGCGCCTGGGGCTGGTTGGAGCCCGACTGGATGCCGAAGCCGATAGCGACATCATCCTTCTGCATAAAGGCTGGGATGATGGTGTGGAACGGCCGCTTATGGGGGGCCACAGTGTTCGGTTGGCCCGGGAGTCAAGCTAAAGCCGCCGCCCCGGTTCTGCAGCACGAAACCTGTTCCCTCCGGAACAAGGCCAGAGCCGAAGTTTCCCGAGTTGCTCTGGATCAGCGAAACGATGTTGCCGTCGCGATCCACCGCAGCCAGATAAGTCGTATCGCTCTCGAGCTTCGCTAGCTGGTCAGTAATCACGGAAGGCAGCACACTTGCAGTTTGCGCGATCGGTAATGGTCTTCGCCCGCTCTACCGCAAGCTCTTTAGAGATCAGCCGCGCCGTTGGCACCGTTCACCACTCGAGGATCCCCCACATACGCCCGTAAATCCGCATACGCCAGAGACTTGGCCTCCAGTTCGATATGTAGCGTCTTCGGGGTTATCGTGCCCCCAATCCTTCAGCGGATATTGCTCCATGATATTCAGCATGGAAAGCGTCGCGAGACCTTGCGTGTTCGGTGGTGTCTCATACACACTCCATCCGTGATAGGTTGTGGAGATCGGCTCGACCCATTCCGGTTGGAAGTCCGCCAGGTCCTCGGCGGTCATCACTCCACCCTCTTCCTTCGAGGTCTTCAGAATGGCCTCGGCGATCGGTCCCTTGTAGAAGCCGTCGCGGCCCTTCTCACCGATGATGCGCAGCGTATTGGCGATGTCCGGGATTTTTGAAGACTTGACCCACATGAACAAACGACCCATTGGGCCAGAAAGACTTTCGCGAAGTCAGGCCGCTTGGCAAACCCGGAACCGTATTTCTCCCATTCCGCCGAGTTCGCCTCCGATACCGGGAATCCCTTCTCTGCCAGCGCCTCGGCTGGTTTCAGATCTTCGGCCAACGATAGCTTGCCGAAGCGGTCGTGGAGAGCCTGCCATCCCGCTACCGTACCCGGCACGGTCACGGACCAGATGCCGCGGAGCCGGGTGATGTTGTGCGCTTTGAGATTCTCGAGCGACCAGCCTGCTGGAGCCCACCCGCTGGCGTTGAGCGCATAGAGCTTCTTCGCCTTGTTGTCCCAGTAGAGTGCGAACAGGTCGCCACCTACCCCATTCATGCTCGGTTCAATCACTCCCACCGCGGCATTGGCAGCAATGATTGCGTCGACTACGTTTCCACCCCTCTCCATGATTGCCGATCCCGCCTCAGACGCCAGCGTCTGCAAAGTCGCCGTAATTCCGTATTGGCTCACCGTCATCGAGAAGGCACTGTCTCGAGCCGGCTCTGGAATCTCGGTCCGCATGGCATGATCCTGAGTGACGGCAGTTCCCTCAATGTTCTGCCCATCCCCGTAGGCTCGTGGGACCCCGCTATCATGCTGGCCGCGCTCACTGCTCTGCCCCGCTCGTTGCTGATGAGTCGGCTCTACCGGCTGTGCTCCCCGTTGGTCCTCCTGCCCCACCACCATGATCGGCATGACCATTGGTAGGAACGCGATCACTTTGGCAAGACGGCGAAGAAGGTCGGAACCTGGCATATTCTCTCCTGATTTCCTGCAACAATTTCTAATATCGAGGTCTTCCTACGGAAGCTGCTTTGCCGAAGGATTCGCAAGCCGCTCTCGACAACGCAGGAGCGTCTGCGGCTTTCCAGGATCGCCATCTTTGATGACGACTGTCAACGGAAGTGCCTTCCCAACGCTTGTGGTGAATACACGCACGCCCCTCTCCAACTCTCCATGCAGCTGGAGCGCAGTGATTCCCCAGCGTTCCAGCACCCTGCGTGCTGTTTCCCCGCCAGACACAACCAGGGCTCCGATCCTGGCATGGAGAACTGCTGTCAGCTCAGCAAGTGCAAGGGACAATTTTGGACGATCTGTGACATCGACTGTAGGCTCAGCACCGCAAAGCAGTATCACATCATCTTTTTGTTCCACCGCTTCGGATAGCTCTGAAGTAAAGGCGCTCCAATCGGGGCCTTCCGATCCGGCGAGAAGCACCTCTGGTGGAACGACGATACCATGAATGTCTGACGACGAGAGCAGAGTCACGGCCTGTTGCTTCGTAGCATCGCTCGTGCTTCCGATGACGAATAGGATCGAACCAGCTGATTCAGGAAAATGCGGAGCCTTATCTTTCGTTCTTACGCCAAGCCCCATGGCCTTGGGCAGCTGATGCACCAGCCCGGCTGAGCCGACCCAAACAGCACGATTTCCCAGGGCGGTCCCGGCTTCAGCGATAGCCAGCAAATCGTCGTCAGTTTCAGCGTCGCAGACCAGCACGTCGCGGGTCTCGGCAGCTTTACCCAAGGCATCAACGAATGCAGCACGGCTGTTCCGCACCATTGCAAGGTTGAAGTGATCGCAGGCCAAACCAGAGGCTTCCAACATCCGAGGGATGTAGGCTTCTCCGGTCATCTTCTGACTCTTCCACATTTCGGTTTCGTGCAGCGGTCGACCATGAACATAGTGCATGCCGTCGACAGTCGTTCGCCCGTAAATCGGGAAGGCCGGCGCCATCAATGCTACGGTACCCTCAATGACAGCGCGACGCACCTCCAGGAAGGCGCCAATTTCCGGGCCGAGGTGCCCCCGAAGAGTCGAATCGATCTTCTTAAAAAGGAGGACCGCCGGATCCGCCGCATGCACCTCGACAAGCGGTCGCAACCTTTCTGCTGCCCCGGAAGCGGAAAGAGACCGCGTATCTGCATCGACAGATAACACATCTGTCATGAGTCCGTTCGAAGAAAGGCCAAGCGATACGCTTGCACTGAGGCCGGCGTCGACACACGCAATGCCGCAATCAATGGCACCGGAAAGATCATCCGCGAATATAAGCACGCGAGGCGTAACTTGATTCCTCCGTCTGTCGCGGTAAGTAGGAGCAATGCAACAGGTGGATTCTAATCACGCATCGATGCGCCGGAATCGGCCGAAAGTATGATCGTTCTGCACTATTTTTCACAACGTTGAGAAGGTGGGTGTGAGGGTCCTACGCTGCGCTCCGGTCGAGTCCGCTAGATATGAACGAGTCCCCTTTTCAGTCCCTCGACCACTGCCTGTGTTCGATCGCTGACATTGAGCCGCATCAGGATGATGCTCACATGAGATTTCACTGTAGCTTCTTTTATAGATAGTGCTTCGGCTATCTCACGATTTCCCATGCCCTCAAACATTAACTGCAGCACCTCGCGCTCCCGTTGGCTCAAGTGGGAACCGGGCCCCCGCGACTGTAGCGTTTCCACAACCGCGTGGGGTAGAAATCGTGAACCACGATGGACCTGGTGCAACGCCTTCAACAAAACATCATGCGACATTCCCTTGATGAGGTACCCGCTGGCTCCAGCGTCAAGCGCCTGGAGAATGTCCTCGTCCCCTTCATAGGTCGTCAGTACAACAATCTTCGCTTTTGGGGTGTGCGCACGAATCTGCCGAATTGCTTCTACACCGCTCATATCCGGCAAACGCAGATCCATCAGGGTCACCGTAGGCAGAAGCCGTTTGTGCATCATGACAGCCTCTCCGCCGGTACCGGCTTGCCCCAGGACCTCCATTCCTCCGTTCGTAACGATCCATGCGATCCCAAGCCGCGTAACCGGATGATCGTCAACAATGAGAACACCGACAAGTCCGTCTGTTCGCTCCATCATCAAACTCCTGCCAGTTCCTTCCGCACTTTACCCCATCTCAAATGGAGACGTACGGTCGTGCCCGCTCCCGGCCTGCCCTCGATCTGGAAGCGGCCTCCAATACGGCGCATCCGCTCCTGCATGCCCGCAATCCCGTAATGCATCTCCTTAACGGAGACCCTATCTTCTTGCATTCCGCAGCCGTAGTCACAAATAGAAAGCGTCAGCTCTTTCTCGTTACTGCGAAGGTCGACAACAATTGTTTCGCTCCCGCTGTGTTTGATCGCGTTCACCACGGCCTCTCGGACTGCCATGAGGATTTCATTCGCCGCGGCGGCGCCCATCTCAAGATGGGCTACGTTATGCTCTACCCGGACAGAGCGGCGGCCATCCCGCATGGTCTGCGACGCTACCTTCTGTAGTGCCTCAATCAGATCGATCTTCCTTTCCGGGCGATAGCGAAGGGCCCATACCGCCCGCCTGGCCTCGTCTATCGTGCGACGCGTTTGATCTCTCGCATGGTTAAGCAACTCACTTTGCGGCCCTTCTGCCGAATCTCCAATCCCCGTACCGACAAGGGCCTCGAGAACGGCTGAGACCCCGGTGCAGCCCTGAATGACGGTGTCGTGCATCTCCCGGGCAACCCGCTCTCGTTCTTCAAATACAGCGGCAACACGCTTTTCCATTTGCCGCATGCGCAATTTATGCAGGCCCCAAATCGATGCAGCAACAACGATTGCGCTCAATAGGTAAAACCACCACGTCTCGTAAAAATGGGGCTCTTTGATCAACGCGATATCTGCCTGTTCCAGCAGTCCGGGCCGGGCTGGATCCGAAGCGGCGACGCGAAAGCGGTAGTGTCCCGCGGGGACATTGGTGTAAGTTGCCAATCGACCCGGACCGGCCATTGTCCAATCCTTGTCGAAGCCATCAAGTTTCCATCGGAATCGGAGCTTGTCCTGCCGCTGCAATGACGCCGCAAAGAACGCAAAGCTCAAACGATTGACACGAGCCGGCACCTTCACGTTGCTGGTGATGGCTGTCTCCATGCCATCTTCTCCCACGGCATCAATGAGAATACGCGGCACTGGGACCATGCTCTGCCGGGGCATCCGCACCCGTGCGATACCACGATTCGTCGGGAACCACATGCTTCCATCGGGCGCCGCGTAACCGGAGGGTTGCCACCCTCCATATAGTTGTGCCCCATCTGCGGCAAAGGGCATGCTATACACTCTGGAGTTCAATAAAGATCGCCCGGAAGCGCGCTGGGTGTCCATCTCTGCCTCAAACAACGATGCAATCGTATTGGGACCTGTGATCCAGAAAACTCCGGCATGGTCCTGCAAGATTCCGTAAATGCTGTCCGTCGGCAAGCCCTGCGCGGTAGTGAGATGCTCGATGCTTCCGTTGCTGTATCGAAACAGCCCATGGTCACGTGTTCCGAACCATACTGCGCCGCTTCGATCCTGCAGGATGGACCATACTTTCTCTTCGCTCATGGCTTCCGTGACCGCATCCCGTATGAATTGCCCACGAAACCACCTGCTGAGACCATGATCGGTTCCAATCCAGATGCTTCCATCGCTGGTTTCGAGAAGGCTCCGTGTACTGAAATACACCAGGCCGCTGGCCTCGGTGAGGTTCTCAACACCGTTCGCCCGGATACGGCTTACCCCGTCGTCCGTCGCGATCCATACCTCTCCATCCCGCGTCTCAAGGAAAGCGCGAACAGAGTTGTTTGTCTGTTCGGGTGGCGACAGTAGGCGCGTAGTTTTTTCATCGCGCACGTGGTAGGCTCCGCTACCCTCAGTACCGATCCAGAACGACCCGTCCTTTGCACGAAAAACATTGCGTACCGCTGCGCCTCGTACCTCCGGAAAATCGAGGAGATGTGGAGTGTCTCCCCGCACTGTGTAGAGGTGCTCCGCGGCCACCTGAAAACCGGACGGTATATTTCCAAAGACCTTCTCTTCGTCCTTATCGCCGGGCTGCGGAAGCGGAACGACATGGATGATCGTTTGAGTAAGACGCACAAGTCCGCCCTGCGTGCCGATCCAAATCTGATGTGTCGCGTCCTCAAACAGGTGGAGCACTGTGACACTCGGCAATAGCCCGGGGGTGTCGGCTCGCAACAGGCGACCGTCACGAAAGGTCCACAGGCCATTACCGATTGTTCCGATCCAGAGCGTCCCGTCACTCGACTGCATCAGGCCACGAACCGCCACATGCAGTCCTGGGACTTTGGAAAAGCGGCCCTCCTTCATCTTTTGCAAACCGCCTGCTGTCCCTAACCACACAGTTTCATCCGCGGTTTGCAGCATTGCCAGTACACGGTTCTCACTCTCTGTGCCGGGGAGAGCGTATCGCGTGGAATGACCTTCCCGGTCGATGGAGTACAGTCCCGATCCACCTACCCAGATACGGTGCGTCCGGTCCTCCATGATGTCGCGCACAGCAAGCGATGAGCCGGTAATATCCAAATTCTGCTGCTCGAATCGCTCGTTGCGTTGAAGGAACAGTCCTTCATCTGTTCCCGCCCATAACCTGCCCTGGCTGTCCTGAAGCACCGATCGCACGAAGTCATTTTTCAGACCGTCAGCGTGAGAATATGCATGCCAGCCCGTCTCTTCGATGCGCATCAGGCCACCACCCTCAGTGCCGGCCCACAGCACGCCATCCAGACCCATGGTAAGACAGAGAATGCTGTTCACCGGCAAATGCCGTTCTCTTCCATTGCCGTAGATCTGCATGTGTGCGCCATCGAACCGGGCAAGGCCGCCGGTGGTGCCGATCCATAGCTGCTGGATTGGAGACGCGGTGATCGCTTGCACCGTGTCCTCGGGCAGGCCATCGGAAACACGCCATAGAGTGCGGGCGTAGCTTAGCGCAGCCTCCCCATGCGGACCAGCCCAGCTCAATGGAGCCACACAAATGGCTAATACGAATCCTATCCAGCGCGTCAGACGAACCCGACCACTCCTGCTTAATCTCCGAATAGACTCGCCGCGACGCTGACCGGTCATAACCACTCCTCTTGAGGCGTTCGGTTAATAACTCCAGTTGGCGGGATCACGAGGACCATCACCCGAGGTGTTTAGCATTTTGGACAGCCAGGGGGCCCACACGCGATCCACCGAGGTCAACGGGAACGCCGTCTCTAGGCGCAAATCCAATGAAGCGCTCAGACATAGTGGCGGACGCAAATCTCAATCCAGGTGAAGCGGAGCCCGTGATGCCCGCGTTCGACAGCGGAGTGCGAATAGTGTCTCACATGTGATGCGACCCAAACAGTGCGCACGGGGATGGGGCCAGCGCGACGGGCTATGAGAGCTTTCGTATTGACTTGTCAGCGGAAGCGGGCGGCCGGTGGGCTAGGTACCTCGGCGGATCGCACGAGTGATCCGAAAGGCCGCATTCTCTATCTAGTTTGTAAGCTCGGACCAGCTTTCAACAGTCTCAAGCAAGAACAGACCAGCCGCCTTGCCCTTTGAGTTCAAGAATACGAGGTGGTCATCGTAGATTTGAGCACTCTCGGCAACCACGACTAGAGTGCCGAGGCTGGTCGGTTTGAACCGGACTAAGTAGGTCTTGTCGGCCATACCATCCGCGGCCGTGCTCGGCAGAGCAAAACGGCCTGTGCTCCAAGAAGGAAGATCTCTGTATGCACATTCCGGCGGGGTCCATTTTGTTCACACTTTTTTAGTCAAGTTCGCGGGGTGCTCCGGCCGTTCCTGACGGGGGAGATGGTTCAGTATGCTTGCGATCACAATGACGGGATCCAACCGCTGCCATTAGCGAGTTCAGCGCAGACGCCCTGCAAATATAAACAATTTTGCTTATAACTGTAGTTGTGAAGAGCAGCGAGTTCAAGCGCTGGCTGGCAGATCAGGGTGCAACATTCATGCCGGGCAAAGGGTCGCACCTCAAGGTCACCCTGAACGGCAGGAATTCTGTTCCGCCGATGCATGGCAAGGACCTCGGTACCGGGTTGGTGGCGGCTATCAAGAAACAACTTGGGCTCAAATAGGAGGGCAATCATGCGATACCCAATTGACATAAAGCCGGATGGAAAGCTCTTCCTCGTAACCTTCCCGGACATCCCCGAAGCTATTACACAGGGCAAGAGCCTGAAGGAGGCCAAAGAGGTGGCAGCGAGCGCCCTCGAAACCTCACTGGATTTCTATTTCGAGAACTCCCGGATTGTCCCGGCGCCATCGCGCCTAAAGCGCGGTCAGGATTTCGTCGAACTCCCCGCCAGCGTTTCGGCGAAGGTGCTTTTGCTGAATGAAATGATCCGGCAGCGAGTTCGTCCTGCCGAGTTGGCGCGCAGGCTGCAGACGACTCCGCAAGAGGTGAACCGGTTGACGAACATTCATCACACTTCGAGGATCGATGGAATCGCCGGGGCGATGAAGGCACTCGGCAAGACGCTGGAGATTCGCGCAGTATAAAGGTTTTGCATGAGCCAGTTCGTCTTTCCGGTCTTTTCAGTATGCTTACGGTTACGATGACAGATCCAACCACCGCCCGCACCTGGCTCAATCAGCCTGCACTTTGGAGCGAGACCGAAGGTACGCTGACAGCAACAGTTCCCCCCGGCACAGATTATTGGCGGGTGACTCACTACGGCTTCATTCGCGACAGCGGTCCATTTCGGTACCAGGAACAGACCGGCAGCTTTGAAGCAAAGGTCCGCATCGCGGGAAAATATCATGAGCTTTATCATCAGGCGGGGTTGATGATCCGCATCGATGACCGGAATTGGATCAAAGCCGGAATTGAGTTCGTGAATGGCAAGCAGAATGTAAGTGCCGTGGTCACGCGCGAGTTTTCAGATTGGTCGGTACTTACTTGTTCTGACAACCCAGCATTCTTGTGGCTGCGGATGCAACGGTATCACGACACGGTTCAGGTTTCGTATTCCCGGAACAGCAGCGAATGGTCGATGATTCGGCTTGCGTACTTTCCGCCGGAGGTGCCAGTCAAGATTGGCATGATGGCGGCTGCACCCGGTAAAGAGGCTCTGGAAGTTACCTTCGACCACTTTTCGATCGGGCCTCTCGATTCGCCTCCTCAAGAGGACTGAGTAAGGACTGTCGTTTCTTCCGCACGGCACTACCCAAAAGGTTATTTCTTCTTCAACACTACGCTGCTGTTCTCATCCGCGGTAATCGCCCCCATCAGCTTGCTGACGTCGGCGGATTTGTCCGGCGCAAGGTCTAGCCGCCGAACAATATACTCGCGCGAATAGTGCAGTACACCCGCGTCGGCCCTCACGTCGCTTTTATAAGAGGCGAAGCCCATATCCAGATCCACGGCAGCGGGCAAGTCGTCGACCGTGTAGCCGGCGGGCAAAGCCACGTCGATGCGGTCCCGCCAGGTACCGGTCTCGCCGAGATCAATCGGGTACGTGCGCGGTTTATCATTGTACGGCCTTGCATTGCGGCCCACGACCCGGGGGCGAAGCAGCAACAAGTCTCCAGTCGGCTGCGCATAGCCGCTGACGGTGAAGCTGTACTGCAGCACCAGGCTCCGATTCATTTCGCGCGCGTTCCGGGCGCTGCTGGAGTCGATGGTAAAGCTGCTCAGATCTGTCTGCAGCCGCCGCTCGATTGCTTCCTGCTGCTGTTTCTCTCCCTCTTCGGTGTATACCCTCCGAAGCCCTCGCGCCGCTTCTCCGGAACGCGTCTCCGTCACGGTTCCCTTTAGCCCGCCGTCCGCATTCAAGGCAAAGGACGCCACGCGCTCCACGGTGTCGGCATCCGGTGCAAGGGTAGGCAACTCGATCACCTGGCTATCGTTGCCCGCGACCAGAATGCCGTAGCTGCCCTGCAGGTGGAACCCCAACAGGCCAATCGGCGTGTACGTGTCGGTGGGATCGAAGATCAGATAACGCTTGCCATTCCGAGCCTTCACCACTGCCCGCAGGTCAGGATCGCTGTAACCGGCCGGCAACTCAATGGCTGCGATCGCGTGGTTGCCCTGAATGGAAGGCAGCAGCGGATCGATGAACCCGCGATGCGTATCCACCAGCACCCAGGTGGCGCGGACACCAACCGCGTTCAGCATGGCGATCAGCAGCGTCGCCTTATCCTTACAGTCCCCGTAACGGTACCTGAAGACGTCTGCTGCCGAGTGGGGTTGCAGGCCGCCAATGCCAATTTCTATACCGACGTACCGAATCTCCCTCTGCGTGAATAGGGCGACCCCTTGAATCTTGCTCTTGAAGTCTCCTCCGCCACCCACCTCGCGGGACTTGGCGGCAATCTCCTGTGGCGCTTCGGTGCGGTTCGCGGCCAGCGTGTCATAGTAGTTGCCGATCTCCGTCCAACGCTGGTCCCCAGTGGGCATCGGCCGGGCTCCGTAGTGGATGACCATGCGAGCGGCCAGGGCGCCGAGCGAAGGTGCCATCGGGACATCCGTCAGATCGATGCCCGGCACATCCGTCAATTCCCATCGCCAGTGGTTGGGCGCGACTTCGGCCGCCACAACGGATGCATGATGCAGCCAGGCATCATAGTGGTTCCAGCCCGGCGGCAGATCCAATTCCAAGACCCAGCGCATCCCGGGAATGTCCTCCTGGAAGTGCCAGCTCTCCTCCCCGATGCCATAGTCGGCGACCCGAGTCTCGACCTCGTAGGCGATGATGCCGCCGGGGTCGGCTCCAGGAGGGGTTACCGTTTTGGCGCGCAGATCATCGTAGAGGATGCCCCACTCGCCCAGAGCCTCGTCGCGCACTTCCTGGTCCTTGACGATGTACCGATGGCCATCAGGCGCGATGCTCCAGGCATGGAAGTAATCGAGCTTTTCGTCTTTGGAGTAGCCAGCGACGATCTGGGCATATTCGCGGCCCTGTGGTTTCAGAATCTTCAGCACCCGGCGCAGTCGCTCGGTCGCCCTGCCGTCTGGAGCAATGCTTATCAGCCGGTCGTCGAGCAGCACCACGGCATTGGTATTCGCCGGGTAAGACGGCACCTTGATTGCGGCCGCCTCAACTACCCAATCGGGAAATGGGTTGGCCGCGCGAGCGCCCGGCACCGCCAGGGACAGACCCATCAGTAAGAATGGCAGCTTCATTGGGAGCCGGATGCAGTGGATGCTGCCTGGGTAAACTGGAGCACCGCGGGCTCCTTATCTTTGGCATTCACCTTCTGGTAGAAGTCCTTGAGCTGTGGGTATTCGTCTGCTTTGTAAATCACATTGCCGACGACCAGCGCGCGCTGGCTTTTCAGCCCACCCGCCTCACGCGCAAACTTCGCCCGGTAGAAGGTATTTTGCGGATCGGAGAACTCGGTGTCTTTCGGTAGACTCTCGATGTCAAACCCGGGCGGCAGCTTGATATCGACCGTATCCTGCGCAATGTACGGGTAGTTCAGGTCGATAGGTTCGGTTCTCTTATCCAGGGCAAAGAGCGGATGGCTGGTCGACTCAAAGAAAGTCGCGGGAAGAAAAACACGCTTCGCGGTGTTTGTCCCCATGGAGCCAGTCACGCTCATCATGGCCATTAAGTTCGTGTTCCAGTCGGTGAGCCCGAGGAAATGGTCAATCTTTACCTCGATGCCGGCCGGCATCTGCGCTTGCACCGTTTCGGTAAATTGCTGCTTGAGCGCATCCTCGCCGTTGCTCAGGGCAAACTCGCGCCATCGGAGCGCAGCGGTCCCGCTAAGCGCGATGCGGACAGCGCCGGAGACCTTGCCATCCGGCTTAATCTCCAGATTGGCAACCCGCAACACGTTCGTCGACTGATACACAGGGCTGGGAGTTAAAACGAGAGCCGTACCTTTATCTAGCTGCCGGATGCCCTGGGTGGCGGTGTGCTTCCAATGCAGAATACCGAACTCGGCATAACGTTCGCCGGGGTCGAAGAACGTCTCTTTGCCCGCTACCTCGACGATAGCGATCTCGTTATCCAGCTGACTCATATCCAGGTAGTTGGGTACAAAGAGGTTGTAATCACGGTTGGTCACGTAGGCCAGGTAAGCTTTGAAACCGGCAGCCCGCGCCAGGCCGACGAAAAGACGGGTAATTTCATCCCGATCACCGCGTTTCTGTGCCCAGATATCCGCCGCTGTTTTGATCTTGACGCCCAGCGCCTTGTCCTCTGCGTCGCTGTGTTCGCGCGTGAGGGTAGTATTTTCCACGGTCATGACTGCGCCGTAGATTTTCTGAAGCTTTTGGGCTGGCGTGTCAGAAGGGCTGACGATCCCGCCGGCGATGCTCGAGAGTTTGCCCGAATCGATAAACCGGTCTGCGTTCTTTGACCAGTACTTTCCCTCAGTGGCCCAGTATTCGTCGATCGTTCGGGCAATCGTGTAATAGAAGAGTGCGCGATACGTGTAGTTTTGCATCGGAGGCATATAGTCCTCCTCCGGGTACGCGGGTATTTTCTCCACATCGAGCGTGTAGGACTGGTTCGAAGGGGCGTAGACGACCGAGGCACCCGAGGGAAGGTCGGCTGCGTAGGCCACGTGTCCCTGCAAAACGCCGCCGTGGCCGTCCTCGAGCACGCGCTCGCTGGGCAGGAAGTAAAAATGCGCCTTGCGAGTATAGAGCGGCCCCTGCAAGTACCAGCGTGGTGCAACTACGAGGTTGCTTTCGTAACCCAGCGTATAGCGATATTCAATAATACTGCCCACTTGCACATCGGGCAGCGTAAACACGGTGGCCTTGTACTTCTCTTTACCGTTTTTCTTGACCAGCTTCTGGTAGGGCTTGCCCTTAAATGGAATTACGGTACCGTCGCTATGAATGGTGCGGCCGTCCACCCCGGTGATGGTGAATTTCCCACCCTGGTAGTTGATTTCCTGGTCGGCGTACTGTTTCCCCTTCTCGGTAAGGATCTTGAGACGCACATAGGTAGTGTGGATATGTATCTTGTCGTCTGCTTTTTCTTCGCGATAGAGAAAGATCGCGGGCGCACCGGGAGCACCTGGCTCTGCGGTCATCTGCAGCTCTTCCGCCGTGGGTTGAATCCATGCATCCGCTTGGGCAGGGATACTCGACAAGACAATGACAGCGACGACAGGCAGAAAACGAGCAAGTGCTATGCGCACAAGGCACCCCAGGTGAATAGATCGTGACTGCAGCAATGACTGAGCTGCCTAATGCAAATTAGTAGCCCCTTTTTACGATGGATGAGAGAGATTTGCAAGAGAGTTTAGGGTGAGTTACAACCTTCAGAGGATGCCTACGTTTCCAAAGTGTTAGAAGAGATCCGAACCAGGCAAACTAAGTTCGCTTATTGCACTTCTTTGGTAGCCCGTGTGCAGCTGTTCATTGGTTGGAAATGTAGTAGCGCGGATGGCGGGTGCATACCGTAGATACGAGTTTCACAAGCTAGATCCTTTCGAAATCCTAAGCATCTTTGGTAACAGTTACTGTCATTACCTGAGCGGGCAGGCCATGGTCCTTTTTGTCATCCCGACCCGGATTTCCTGGCACGGTGGCACTGGACGTGTTCGTTTGTGCGCCTTTCTTGTAAGGAAAGGGGACAGGGTGCGCCAACGCGACTGGAAGTGTCGCCCTCAACTTTTGTCATCCTGAGCGAAGGCGAGAGCCTGTCCTGGCGAAGTTGCGTAATAAACTGTTTTTCTCTCTTGGTCCCTCTTAACCAAGCATGATTTGTCCGCGAACCGAACGATGCCGTTGATTTGGATGTAATCGCCTCTCCACCCAGGGTCGTAGAGATAACCGGTACTTCTGGCGGTTTCACTTCTCCTGCCCTTAGCAAATAATCCTGCCTGCATCATTCCCTTCCCCGGCCCCGTCCCCAATTTCCGTTTGTCGAGGTAATTCTGCGATGACGTACGCGTGCGTTCCATACAGAGACAAGGCCCTGCGGCATGCGGTTTGGTTTTTCTTGCTGGCCTTGATAGAGGCGGGAACGTCACCCTTGCTCGCGCAGCAGTTTGCGACGTTGTTACGTGGACGGCCTGGCCACTTGGCAGCCGCATGTTCCGGAGATGTATCGCGAGATTGGAAAACAGACTGCCAGCCTTGGCTATGCGCGCCGCGACTGGAAGAAGCCACCGGTAACAACGGTAAGCAAGTAATTTCCCTTTGAGGACCAGCTGGAAACGGCCATTCCGAACAGAAGTGTCATCCCGACGCTAGCGTACCCGAATTTCCTGCCACGCAGCACTAGACAAGGCCGCGTGTGCGCCCTCCCGTAAAGAAGAGCGCATGCGAAGTGGAGCGACCTGCTGTTCATCACCCTTAGCCTCGGATCTCAATGGAAAGGCCACCCTCCCTTTGTCATCCCGACCGAAGCGTAGCGCAGTGGAGGGATCTGCAGTTTAGCGGACCTCCCGTGGAAATGTTTTCGACCGAGTGCACCGGCGACGCCGCACGGGACAAGACAGCGAGTGCCCTTCTCCGCAAGAAAAAGGCGCACACGCGGACCTGCCCAGCGCAGCGTGGCAGGAAATCCGGGTACGTTACGGTCGGGATGACACTTTTGTTCAGAATGAACAAAAGAACTGCAGCTTCCCCCTTCGCTACGCTCCGGGAACGGATAAAAGAACAATTAGAAGCAGTTTTTCAGCGCCTTGGGTGGGCCGCAGGCCCATGCCTCCCTCCGTTTACCGTCGAGATGAGACGGAAGTGTTATAAAAAAATGGAGGCTGATTCCAGCCTTTCTTGCGCGAGCGCGATTGAGTGGCGTCCTTGGAACGAACCGGATTGCTGATTAAAGGCTGGACCAATTGACACAGGTTGAGGGTAGACGAGATGAAACGGTTAGTGATTGCTGGGCTATTTCTGGCTTTGGCGGGAACTCATGCAGATGCGCAGATCAATGCAGGCGAGCAGCAGCCGGAGGCTAGCCTGCCTTTCAACATGGTCCAGGTAGCGACCCTCAATCTACCCTGGCGGATTGCCTTCCTGCCCGACGGGCGCATGCTGATCACCGAGAAGGTCGGAGGGATGCAGCTGGTCACCCAGCAGGGAGCCAAGACGCCCGTGGCGAATGTGCCGCCCGTTCTTTGGAAAGGACAAGGCGGCCAGCTGGGCGTCTTTCTCTCACCGCACTACGCCAAGGACCACAGCGTCTACCTTACCTATTCAGAGCCGGGCGATGGCGGTTCCAGCCTGGCCCTTGCAAAAGCCCGGTTGGCGCTGGGCCCGAATTCCGCGAGCCTGGAAAACCTCAAAGTGATCTGGCGCGATGGCGAGAGGGGCAATGGCGGCCAGTTCGGTGCAGCCGTAGCCTTCTCCCCCGATGGCAAATATCTCTTCCTTACCGTAGGCGATCGCCAACGTATGACGCCGGCCCAGGATCCTAACCAGCCACTGGGCAAGATCCTTCGCCTGACCCTGGACGGCAAGCCTGCGAAAGGCAATCCGATGGCTGGGAAGATTGGCGCGGCCAGCGTCCCCGTGATCGACCCACCGAAGGATACCGAAGCCGCGAAGACTGCTCCGGTCCTGAGAACCTATTCCTTCCCGGGCCGAACCTTACGCCGGCGGAGACCTGGAGCTCCGGGCACCGCACGCCTTATGGTCTGGCCTTTGCGCCAGACGGCCGGTTGTGGGAGATCGAGCATGGCCCCAAGGGCGGCGATGAACTGAACCTGATCGAGCCCGGCAAAAATTATGGCTGGCCGCTGGTCTCCTACGCGACCAACTACAATGGAGTGCCGATCGACAGCCCGGATACCCGGTCTGACTTGACCAAGCCCGTCATCTACTGGAGGCCCGTCATCGCACCAGGCAACCTCATGTTCTATAGCGGCGCGATGTTCCCGCAGTGGAAGGGCTCCGCCCTGGTGAGCGGCCTGGCGACCAAGTCGCTCAACCGTATTACCTTCGATGGTCAGGGTGGCGCGAAGCCCGCTGAACGCTGGGACGTTGGTCACCGAATCCGCGACGTCGAGGTCGCCCCCGATGGCGCGCTGTGGATGATCGAGGATTCGAAGGAGGGCGGACTGTTCCGCGCGACACCTAAGGCGCAACTGAGGTCATCTGCATAAACACGGGCGGCCATAAGGAAAAGAGCAGGCCCAGTTTCGTGGGCCTGCTCTCGGATAGTTTCCGAGCTCTTATTTCGGCATGGGAATCGAGACTGCCTTGCCGGCGCCGCGTTCGGCGATCCAGATCGTGTCGCCCGCGGGCTCAACTGCGGTGGGTGTCTTGAGCCCTTCCTTGATGACGGTGACGCTGGCCTTATCCCCATGGACCGTAATCACGGAAATTTTGCCGCTGCCATTCTCAGCAACCAGTAGCTTGCCATTGGCTGCGCGCATGCCATCCGGCCCTTTCACCGGCTGGTCCATCCAGATATCGACAGGTTTTCCGGCCTTGCCGGCAGCGTCCACCGGAATACGGTAGAGATTGTTCGAGAACACATTGTTGACATACAGCGTGCCGTCCAAAAACGTGATCCCGTCGATGCCGAAGAGCGCGTGATCTTCCAGGAAGAGTTCGGCAGTCGTCGCGCCGGCCGGTAGCCTGTAGATTTTGCTGTTAGCGGTGTCGCTGATGTAGAGCGCCTTGTCCGGTCCGATGGAGAAATCATTGCAGACGCTGTTGTCACCAGGCAGGTTCCAACGCAGCTTTTGCGCGCCAGTGGAGAGATCAAAGCCCCTCAGGGCGGTATGGCGATTCGTCGTACCTGGCACCGGGGTCAGCTGGCACGCCCACAACGTGTTGGTCGCGGCATCGGCGAGCTGTCCGAAGAAAAAGGTGCCGGCGCCCTCAGCGCTGGCATCCACGAACTTCTCAGGAGTGGTCGAGCCCGGGCGCACCTTATAGATGAACGGAGTGCTCGCGCTGCCGACGATCAGCGTCCCACCCGGGACGAAAGTCAAACTCTCTGGCTGGGATTTCGTCGTCAACGATAAGGATTTCAGCGGCAGACGCAGCCTGTACAAGGCCCGTCAACAATGCGGCGCAGGCGGCAAGCCGTAGCGCACGTGAATTGGGCATAGTCAATCTCCTCACTTTTTGGCCTTCAATGCGGAATCGATCAGAAGCTGGCAAACCAGGAGTCTTGAAGACAAATGTACGGGACTGGGTCTCGCATATCTTCGATTAAGAGTAGCAGCCCTTGGCTGTTTTGGCGGCTGTGTTACATTTCTCGCATCTCGTAGGGGGTGTCACCCCTTGAAGGCCATCGTAACCACACGCTACGGGCCACCGCTGGAAGTGCTGCAGCTCAGAGAAGTAGCAACTCCTGAGCCCGCGGAGAACGAGGTCCTGATCAGGTTGTATGCCTCGTCGGTCAATCCGCTCGACGGTTTCACGATCCGCGGACCCTTGTTTTTCTTTCCCAGGCTTGGGCGGTTACTGACACCGAAAGACAGGATCGCGGGTGCTGATTTTGCAGGGCGAATTGAATCAGTTGGGCGGGATACAAAGCAATTCCAGCTGGGCGATGCGGTGTTCGGGGCATCGTTCAGAGGAAAAGGCCTGGGAGCATTTGCTGAGTATGCGTGTGCCCGCGAAGACAGCCTGGCGCCGAAGCCGTCCAACCTATCGTTCGAAGAGGCCGCGGCCGTCCCGGTAGCGGCAATCACTGCCCTTCAGGGGCTTCGCGATCACGGTCAGATCCAGCGCGGCCAGAAGGTCCTGATCGATGGCGCTTCTGGCGGTGTGGGCACTTTCGCTGTCCAGATTGCCAAATCATTCGGGGCTGAAGTGACCGCCGTCTGCAGCCCGAGGAATGTGGAAAGGGCGCGAGCGATCGGCGCCGACCACGTGATCGACTACACGCAAGAAGACTTCACGCGAAGTGGCGTGCAATACGATCTGATCTTCGGTGCGAACGCCCATCATTCGATTTTTGATTACAGACGCGTGCTCAGCCGGGACGGAATATTTGTCATGGTCGGAGGTGGTTTGGCTCGAATACTCCAGGCCGTGTGCCTGGGGCCACTTCTGTCGCGGATAAGCAATAAGAAAATGCGCTTTTTTATTGCGAAGATTAACGGGAGGGATCTGCTTCTTCTGAAGGATCTCCTTGAAGCCGGAAAGCTGGTACCTGTCATCGACAGACGGTACCCATTAGGCGAAGTCGCTGAAGCCCTCCGCTATCGCGAAGAAGGGCATGCGCAAGGCAAAGTCGTTATCACCATTGATCACCGATGACAATTTTGCTTGGAAACGCTAAGTATCGTTTTCAAGATGAATTGTCATCCCGAGCGTACCCGGATTTCCTGCTTCACCGCTCTCACTGGCGACCACTTTTGTGGTTCTCCCTAAAGAGAACCACATGCAGTCGACCGAAGCCGCAACTCTCGACAGGAAATCTGGGGAAGCCGAGGGATCTGCGGTGCGCCACTCGGCCTTCCCGAATTCTCAGGGGTACCCGTGATTCCGTCCCAACTTGATTTCCCAAACCTGAACCGCGCATTCGTTCGTCCAACACAATCAACGAGCCAATTGCTCGATTCCGCTTATTTGGACAGCTCTGAACACTTATCCTCCTTTCCCAACCAGAAAAACGAGATCAATGCCTAACCGGAATGCCATTTCCTTGTCTAATGCGCTGCATGAAAGAAAACGACAATTCCATACGCGGAGCGCAACCACTGCCTCCCTGTGTCGCGCCGGTGAACAACATCTCGCGCAGGAGTCTGTTAAAGGCGGGCGGTGCATGCCTTGGGGCCGCTCTTGCCCCTGCCGCAGCTTGGGCGAAGCCTTCGGACGGCGACGCACTGCAGCCCTGGATCGAGCAGAACGCCATCAGGATGAACGCCCGTGCCGGCGAGGACTGGAACGCTCACGATTCTGAACGGCTGATTGCAGCGATCGGAGATGCCACCGTCGTCATGCTCGGGGAGCCCAGCCATGGCGCGGGCACAGCATTCGCGGCTAAGGCCCGCCTGGTTCGGTTGCTGCACGAGCGGATCGGGTTCGACGTGCTGGCTTGGGAATCGGGTTTCATCGACCTCGAACGGACCGAGGCGGGGTTTCGCGGTGATCTCGATCCGGTCAAAGCCGCACAGCTCGGCATTCTCAAGATTTGGTCGGCAAGCGCGGAATGCCGCCCTTTGTTTGCCTATGCGAAGGCGAGCCACAGCGGCTCTCGGCCGCTGACAATGGCGGGATTCGACATGCAATTGACGGCGCCCGGCACACTCGACTATTTCACCGCGGAGCTGCGCGCTTTCGTCGCCACTTTGGATCCGACGAGGCGACGCCAGGCGGAAGCGCTCGCGGAGATTATCCTCAATCACTTCGGGCGTCTTAACCGCTACACCGACGCGCTCGCGACAAAGCTTGAAGAGCTTGGCCGGGCGGGTGTCACTAGGGCCGCACGGGACGCTGCGATACGAACCTGGAATCAATCCGAGGGCGACGCGCTCCGCCCGGTAGCGGCGGATCTTGGTCCCCTGGAAGAGGCAGCCAGCGCGTTGCAGCACCTGCTTCGAGGCGGCGGTACCGCGGCCGGCACGCCGTCGGGACGCATAGGCTTCATGATCCGGGCCATCGCGAGCGTGGCCGGCTATGGCGCTAATCTGCTTGACCAGCAGGGGACTCACTCAGTCGAAGACGCTGCACGCTATGAGATGACCGGGGAGAACCGCCGTGATCGGATCAACGCCGACAATCTAAGGTGGCTGATCGATTCGGCCTACGCCGGCCGCAAAGTCATGGTTTGGGCACACAACGCGCATGTGATGAATGCCTGGTACGGCCGCGGGTTTGACACCGTGAGCCTTGAGCCTTTGGCAGATGGGATGAAGCCGACCGGGATCTGGCTCACCAGCTGGTATGGCAACAAGCTTTACAAGATCGGCTGTACCGCCTGGCAAGGCGAGGACGGCTGGGTCGGCGGATCGCCCACGCCGGTGCCACCCGCCTCGCTCGGAAGCCTCGAAGAACGCCTCCACCGGCTTGACGCACCCCAGGTCTTTCTGCCGCTGCGCGGCCTCACCCGGTCAGTGTCCGCAGGAGGCGTCTCGATGCGCATTCCCAAATATAAGGTGGAGACCGTCGCCATCCCTGCTCAACCGTTCGACGCACTCTACTTTATAGACACCATGAAGCCGGCTACCTTGGCCTGATCCGCGCCTCTGCAATCGGTGTTCCGGAAGCGGGCGTGCCGACAATACTATGTGCATAAGCGATACGCCTGCAGTGCCAAATTTGGTTCCTTGGTATAGAACTCTGAATAGCCCCAGTGCGTGACTTCGAGAAAACCCGAACGGAATTCCAGGAGATCCTCGCCAAGCCCATTCGCGAACTCGGACTCAAACTCGAGGGTTCTCCACTCGAACGATTCGTTCAGCAGCTCTATCGCGAACTCGAAGCAAAGGGTATCCACAAGTTCCGTCCGCATTGTTACCTCACGGATGAATGGGGATGTCCCTCTGGCGAGCCCGTGGTCGGCATTCCCTTCTATCTAGCCAACCCCGACCTGGCACAGCTTGAGCGCGATATGAACGACCTCGAAGACGCGCGCGAGATCATGATGTACATGCGTCATGAGGCCGGACACGCATTTAACTACGCATACCAGCTATACAAGTCGGCGGAGTGGCGCGATCTTTTTGGTCCGTTTCGCCGCGCCTATCGGGATAATTACCGCCCCATACCATTCTCGCGGAAGTTTGTTCGCCATATGGCGGGATGGTACGCGCAAAAGCATCCGGATGAAGATTTTGCAGAAACATTTGCTGTCTGGCTCACACCCCGCTCGCAATGGCGAAAACGCTACGAAGGTTGGGGCGCGCTGGCGAAGCTCGAATATGTTGACCGCACGGCGCGAAAAATTGGAGATGTCGAACCCATCCGTCGTCGCGGCCGCACTGACATCACCGTCGATGAGATGGAATCGACGGTCGGCGAGTTCTATCATCTCAGCCTGCCGGAGGAGATTCCGGTCGAGGAACTCGCGCTCGATGCCGACCTCACAGATATCTTCAATGTCTCGAGCAAGCGTCGTAAAGGCGTGCGGCCGGCTCATGAGATGTTGGATCAGCATCGTAAGCCGATCATCGACAAGGTTGCGTATTGGAGCGGCGTGCAGCGTCCGGTCGTGAAGCGGCTCGTGGAAGCGATCTGCAAGCGCGTTCAGGATCTGGGTCTGCTCGTGGATGTTCGGCGCGAGTCAGAACACCTCACAGAGTTCACGGTGTACACCACCGCTCTCTCAATGAATTACCTGGTCCGTGGCAAGTTTATTCATTCCTGAAGAGTGACAGCAGCTGCTCTCACTCTCGTTGGAGGTCGCATGACTGGAACTAAGTTAAAAGTCACCGTGCTGTATGACTTGTGGGAAGAAGACGCTCCCCCAGTGGAGGAGGAAGCTCCTCCGCCGCGCAAGCGCACGGGGCAAAAGAAACGCAAAAAGAAGCCGGTGAAGCACGACCGTGAAGAGGTCTTCGAAGCCCTGCAGAAGCTCGGCCACGAACCGTCTTACTATGTTCTTAACGGCCGCACGCAATCGCTGGTCGGACTAGCCAAATGCGGCGCCGACCTTATTTTTAACCTCACGGAATCGTATGCGGGCGATAACACCAAGGAGATGCAGGTCACTGCCTTTCTGGATATGCTCGATATCCCTTACACCGGCTCGGGACCGCACGCGAACATTCTCGCGCAGGATAAATCGATTGCCAAGAAGATGTTCGCTTTTCACGGGATTCAGTCGCCCTACTTTGCGACCGCCTACCGCGGCATCATCGACCACGCACATGACATCTCGTTCCCACTGATCGTGAAACCCACCTCCGAAGATGGATCCATTGGCATCGACGCTGCTGCCGTAGTGACCAGCGTGAAGGAGCTAATGGAACGCGTCTCCTATATACAACGGGAATTCGATTCTCCCGCGTTGATCGAGGAGTACATCGAAGGACGCGAGATCTACGCCGCCATCCTCGGCAATTACGTGAACCCCTATCCGCTACCGCTCGTGGAACTCGATCTTTCGAAGCTTCCCAAAGGCATGCCCAAAATCGCCAGCCAGGAAGTGAAATTCGAGAAAGACACGGAAGCCTACAAGCTGACCAAATCCGCAATCGCCGAAGACCTCGATGAAGAAACAGCAACCAAGCTTACCGACATCGCGGTAAAAGCGTATCGCGCCGTGAGGCTTCGCGATTATGGGCGCATTGACATGCGCATATCGAACAAGGGTGAGGTTTATGTCATCGAAGCGAATCCGAACCCCTGGCTCTCGAGCGCGCAGGAGTTTTTCATGGCCGCGAAGAAGTCGGGCCTCTCGTATACCCAAATGATCGAAGAGATCGTGGACCTTGCGATGGCCCGCAACGCGTGACGTATTGAGCAAAACCGAACATTTCGACGTCTGCGTGATCGGCTCCGGCGCTGCCGGCGGCGTCATGGCGAAGGAGTTGTGCGAAGGCGGCGCCAAAGTAGTGATGCTGGAAGCGGGACGTCGCGTTCCTCTCTCGGAGTTGCTCTCCCACAAGTGGCCGTACGAGCTGCCTTTTCGGGGATTCCGCGGCGAGAAGCAGGCGCCCTTTTATCAGGGAGACATTGCAAAATCCATCGCTTATGCCGATTCAGATAACATCGCGATCGATCGAGTGCGCGCCCTCGGGGGTAGAACCCTCCATTGGAATGCCGTTACCCTGCGCTACGCTCCCAGAGATTTTAAAGAGTGGTCGTTGCAGGGCATCGAAGAAGACTGGCCGCTGACCTACGAGGAGATCGCACCCTACTACGACCGAATCGAACAGATCATCGGTGTTTGTGGCAACGACGATCATCTTGAAATTTTGCCGGCGGGCAAGAACTATCTTCCTCCCATCCCCTGGCGCTGCAGCGAACACATCATGAAGCGGGCCACTAGCGCGATGGGCATTCCCCTCATCGCAGTGCGCAAGGCCGTTCTCACCCGGCCTTACGATCAGCGGCCGCCTTGCCACTATTGCGGTCACTGCATGGATGGATGCGACGTCGCATCGATCTTCAGCTCACCCGATTGCATGTTGCCCAAAGCGCAGGCTACGGGCAATTTCACCCTACGGCAAAATGCCCTGGCACGCGAGATATTGGTCGACCGCGAGGGCCTGGCGAGCGCCGTCTCCTTCATTGACACGGAAACTCGCACGGAACAACAGGTCAAGGCTGCCGTTGTCGTTGTGTGTTGCTCGACCGTGGAGTCTGCGAGACTCCTGCTCAATTCGCGGTCTCCCAAATACCCGACGGGTCTCGCCAATTCCAACGGCAGGGTCGGCCATCACCTCAACGGTCACCTGAATGAATCGGTGATCATTTATCTGGAGGAACTCGAAGGGCAAAAGCCCTCGAACCAGGATGGGGCAACCGACCACGTTTACGTGCCTCGCTACAACCAACTTTTTGGAAAGACCGACTACGTCGGAGGTTGGGGCTTTCAGGTCAACTACTCGAGTTATATGTTCCCGCACCAGGCTGCGAAACTGACCGGCTATGGAGCTGCCTTTAAGGATCGCGTGCGCAAAATGCAGCCGGGATATTTGTCTTTCGGGAGCTGGGCCAAGGTCACATCTGATAACCGGAACTACGTGACGGTCGACCCGGCCCGAGTGGACGCGCATGGAATTCCGACGCCGGTCGTGCATTTTCGCTTCAGCGAGAATGATCATGCACTGTGGCGAGCGTCGAGCCAGAGCATGATGGAAGTTTCGTCCCACATGAAAGGCACGGTATTCCCTAGCTTTGGGCAGGCCCCCACTGGCTTTGCGAGCCACGAGGTGGGCACGGTGCGTATGGGGAAGGATCCGCACACATCGGTGCTCAACAGCTACTGTCAGACGAGAGACGTAAAAAATCTTTTCGTCACCGATGGAAGCTGCTTCACCACCTCCAGCGAGAAAAATCCCACGCTCACTATCATGGCCTTATCGTTGCGTGCCGCCGACTATATTAAGGAGCGACGAAAGAAGGGCGAACTCTAGATGGAAAGAAGAGCGGTGCTGAAACTAGTCGCCCTGGCCGCGCTATCACCAAAACTGAACGCGCTGCCGAATGACGCTATGCGCGATATGGAGTCAGACAAGGCGCCGCCTACAGCAACTACATACACGTTGCAGTTCTTCAGTGAGGAGGAAAGCCATCTCCTCGACCAGCTCATGGAAATGGTCATCCCCGCCGACGATCACTCTCCGGGCGCACACGAGGCTGGGACGAATCTGTTTGCTGATCTGATGGTGGCGACCAGCGACCCTGCCGTCAAGAAGCAATGGCAGGACGGAATCCGGCTCATTCGTGAGGAGGCCGCAGGTTCCTCCCTGTCTGAGGCGCTGCACAAAGCTGCAGCCAACGAAGAAAATCCCACCACCGATCTGGAACGGTTCTTCGTGTTGCTCAAGCAGATGACTGTCAACGGCTACTATACTTCTGCGACGGGCATACATAAGGAGATGGAATACATCGGCAACACTTACCTCGTTGCTTTTCCAGAATGTACCCATCCCGAACATCAGGAACCGGCATAAGGTTACCTATTCCGCGGATCTTCTGTTCGTCAACCGCTGCTTCACGCGGGTGCGATTCTTCACCACCGGCGGCTGCGTCTTACCCCAGGTGGCGTGGTTCCACGTGATCGCCCGGAGCCCGTCGTGCTCCGATTGGAGTGTCATCGGGGGCTCTGCCGGGTTGCCCTCTACCGCATCGAAGTTCACCTTGACCTGGTTGTTTGTCTCTTCCCAGTGCCCAAAATGGGTAACGGTGCCGTTCCCCGCATCTTCGGTAACCGTAGCAGTCCCGTCGAGACCCAGGCTGACGTCCATGGACGGTCCCGGCTTTGCGTCATCTCCAGACCGCGATGCATACGTCCCGGCAAATTTGGCGTGGGTGGTTGGGGTTGCGCCAAGCGGACCCGTTGCCAGGAGCAAGCAGGCCCCGAGTAGGAGGCCACGGAAAGACTGATCAAGAATGAATGACATCAATCTTTATCATCCAGTACCTGCGAAATTCCTGCAACACGGTAAGGTTTCTCGTTCTGCTTGACAGTCGATAGTCGAATGTCTACCATCATTTTGATATCGGAGGTCGAACGTCTTCCATGGCCAAACAAACACAGCAGAGGACGGGCCTGCTCCAGGGCACGCTCGACATGCTCATATTGCGGACGCTTCTCTATGGACCTGCGCATGGACACCAGATTGGCAAGCACATTCAGCGAACAACGAACGATTTTCTCCAGATGCAGCACGGCTCGCTTTATCCCGCGCTACATCGTCTGGAGGAAAGAGGATGGGTCGTATCCAAGTGGGAGACGGCGCCCGACCGAAACAGAGAATTCAAATACTACCGATTGACGGAAAAAGGCAAGAAGCAGCTCGTGGTCGAAGAATCGCAATGGAAGCAGATGGCGGAAGCTGTGGCGCGCGTGATGTGGCCGTCCGCCGAGGAGAGCTGACATGAAAGGGTGGCCAACAAAAAAGAGGAGGACGCCGATCTCGAGCGGGAGCTGCAATCTGATCTGGAACTCGAAGAAGAAGAGCAGCGGGAAAAAGGGTTGGGTGCAGAAGAGGCCCGCTATGCTGCCCTGCGCGCTTTTGGCAATCCCGCTCTGATTCGCGAGCAGACTCACGCCACCTGGTCCTGGAACTGGCTCGAATCACTCGCACGCGATCTGCGTTACAGCCTGCGCACCCTGCGCCGCACGCCAGGATTCACGATCATCGCCATCGTGGTGATGGCGCTGGGCATCGGAGCCAACGTCGCACTGTTTACTGTAGTGCGCAGCGTTCTGCTCAAGCCGTTGCCGTATTGCGACCCGAACCGCCTGGCGCTGGTGTATGAGGCGGACACCGATCATCCGCAATCCCATGCCCGTGGCTGCCGGTGGATGCGGGCAGCTTTTGGGAGTGGCAGCAGGTCGACTCAGTCCCTTGCACAGATGGCGCTCGTCTCTCCTTTTCAGGGTTACAACGTTTCCGCCGAAGGCGGAAAGTTGCCGGAAGTGGTCGATGCGGCATGGTGCACCGACAATTTCTTTTCGCTGCTCGGCGTGCAGCCGATGCTGGGACGGGGATTCACGGCGGACGACGACAGGCCCGGCGCGGCGGCCACGGCCATCATTTCCGCCGGCTTTCTGGAAGCGCCGTTATGCGTCCGACCCGGCCATCGTAGGCAAGACGATCTGGCTCGATGCCAAACCCTATACGATCATCGGCGTCCTGCCCTCCACCTTCGTTTACTCCGGAGCTTTTGGGGGCGCGACCGACCAGATCTGGACCCCGGTAAGACACGAGGCGCCGGCCTCGCTGCTGAGCGACCTACGGAGATCACGAGTTTCAGGTCGTGGCGCGGCTGCGCTCCGGGCGTTTCGCTCGCGACACTCGACAGCGCGGCTGAGACGCGCTTGCAGAAACAGATCAAGTCGGCGCATCCCGGCCCCGCCGTGCACACCGGCGTCATCGGCAGAACCATGCTCGATGACGCGGTCCAGAATTACAAAACGCCGCTCTATGCGCTGCTCGGGGCCACTGGCTGTGTACTGCTCATCGCCTGCATGAACGTCGCGGGCTTGCTGGTGGCGCGCGCCGCATCGCGCAACCAGCGAGTTTGCGATTCGCACAGCACTGGGCGGCGGGCGGATGCGCCTGATCCGCGAACGGCTGATGGAGAGCCTGCTGCTCTCCGCCGTCGGCGGTGCGCTCGGCTTGCTGCTGGCCTGGGGCGCGTTGCAGTGGCTGGTTCATGTGCGCCATGACATGAATCGCGTCGAGGCCATTCGTTTCGACGGCGTGGCTGCAGCCTTTACTGTGGCCATCGTCGTCCTCTGCGCCCTGTTCTCCGGAGTTATCTCCGCTCTTAGCTCCGGCAGCGGCAATATACTGGCCGGATTGCAGGAAGGATCCCGCTCCCACAGCGGCGGCAGATCCCGCGCGACTGCTGCGGCGCGTTCTGCTCGCGGTGGAAGTGGGACTCACGGTGGTGCTCCTGGTCGGCGCGGGATTGCTGCTCAAGAGCTTCGAGCGGCTGCGCTCCGCCGATATCGGCGTGCCCGGTCGACAACGTGCTCACGCTTGCGTTTGGGCTTGCCCGACTGCCCGCTACCAGCGAGCCGGAGAAAAGGGTTGCATTCTTCGAGCAACTCATCGCGCGTGTTCGTGCCCTGCCTGGGGTTTCGGCCGCCGGCCTGGTGAGCGCTGCGCCCGGGGAAGGTTGGAATGGCGACACCTCATGAGCATCGTAGAGCATCCTCCGCTTGCCGATGGCCAGGGGCTGGATTTCATGCTGCGCGGCGCGGATCCCGGATACTTTTCGGCAATCGGGCTTCCGATCCTGGAAGGACGCACCTTCCATTCGAGGACGAGCGGATGGAGCGAGCCAACGTTGTGCTGATCAGCCGCGGCGCTGCACAGCAGTACTTTCCTCGGCGAAGACCCTATCGGCAAGCATCTCGAAGCCCCTTGATGACGAAGGCGTGTTGGACGGTGATCGGCGTGGTCGGCGATGTGCGCTGGAATATTGCCCAACCGCCCATGGCCCACGCTGTATTGGCCGATCTACGGGAACGGCTACAGCTTCGCCACGATCGTGGTGCGTGCTCCCCATGACGTGGAATCGCTGGCAGTCCCGGTGCAGAAGATCGTCGCCCAACTCGACCCGGACTTACCCGTCTCGAACGTGATGACGCTGCGCGAGGCGATCGGCAAGAGCACGATTGACGCGGAGTTCGATTCGATCCTGGTTCTGGCTTTCGCAGCCATCGCGCTGGTGCTCGCCGCTGCGGGCCTCTATGGCGTGCTGGCCTATCTGGTAGCCCAACGTAGCGGTGGAGTTCGGCATCCGCCTGGCGCTCGGCGCGCAACGTAAGGCGCTGCTCCGCCTCTTATTGTTCGACGGCCTGAAGCCGGCGCTCGTGGGACTTCTGATCGGCTTGCCGGCAAGCGCGGCGCTGGTCCGCCTCATCCGCAGCATGCTCTACGATACCCGCGCCGCTTGATCCCATCGTATTCGCTGCGGTGGCGGGAGTGCTCTTGCTGGTTGCGACTGCGGCCTGCCTCGCTCCCAGCCTGGTATGCTGTCGCGCCTTGATCCGATGCAGGCATTGCGAACCGAATAGGTAGTGGTTGAAAGGCTATGAACGGCGTTGGCAAGATAAGCATCGCCGGGGTCCTTCGACTCCGCGCAAAAAACACTGTGTCACGCGATAGATCTGTGAAGCGCTCCGCTCGGGATGACGATTTCGTGGAAATTTTGAGAGATGAGGCTGATTTCTTGGTTCTTCGACTCTCCGCCAAATCGTCATCCTGAGCGGAGCGCTTCACAGATCCATCGCGTGCCGCAGCGCTCTTGCGCGGAGTCGAAGGACCCCAGCGATGCTCATCATCCCAACGCCGTTCATACCCTTTCAGCCACCTTCCCAACCCCGGCTTGTGATTCATGGATACCCAACCATGAGCGATGATGAAATCGCGTATCCGAGTTAATCTATATGGGCTTATTTCGCAAACGAAAGGGCTAGAGCCTTGGTTGGCATAAAGTCACGGCGTTCCTTCATTGCGTCTGCGGGAGCCTGCGCCGGAGCGGTGTTGCTCGGCTGTCGCGGCCCCGCTTCCTCTCTGCCTACCGAGAAACCTGCTTCCTCCGAAGCAATCAGATTGCGCGCGGCCATGCGAACTCTTGAGGTCAATGGCAAAAGCGCGACCTTGATGGGGTTGGAACAGTCGAATGGAAAACAGGGGATGAGCCTGGTCGTCAACCACCCCTTCGACGTTCTGCTGGAAAATAAGCTTCCGGTGCCGACGGCCATTCACTGGCACGGCCTGCATCCTCCGAATAAAGAAGACGGCGTACCAGGCTTGACGCAGCCGGTGATTGCGCCAAACACCAGCTATCAGTACAACTTCCCCGTGCAGCCCGCCGGCACTCACTGGATGCATTCCCACCAGGGTCTGCAGGAAGCCTTCTTGCTGTCCGCCCCCCTTATCGTTCATGACCCCTCCGACAAAGTGGATGAAGAGGAGATCATCCTCTTTCTGGGCGACTTCAGCTTTACATCACCGATCGATATCTACGCCAAACTCCGCAAGCCTGCGGCAAAAGCGATGACGATGGGTGGCAAAAGTGCGATGGCGATGAGTAAGCCCGACGCCAACGACGTGAACTATGATGCCTATCTCGTCAACGACCGCACGTTGTCCGATCCCGAAGTCGTTCCGGTGGAGAAAAACGGGCGGGTGCGACTGCGGATTATCAACGGGAGCTCGGGCACGAATTTTTTCGTCGACCTGGGAAATTTGAAAGGCGAACTGATCGCTACCGACGGCATGCCTGTCAACCCGGTGAGCGGCTCCCGCTTTCCCCTGGCCATTGCTCAACGCATCGACGTGCGTGTGCAACTTCCCGGCTCCGGCGCATTTCCCATCCTGATGCATCGTGAAAATGCCCTCGAGCAAGCCGGGGTCATTCTGGCTACCGCGGGCGCGTCGATCCAGAAGTTCCCTGCAAAGGATATTTCCCCGGCAGGGATGTTGACGCTCGATTTGGAAAGCCAGTTGGTCGCGGCTGAGCCGCTCGCTCCCAGGCCGATCGACCAAAGTTTCGATCTGCACTTACAAGGCAATATGGCGAAATATGAGTGGCCCATCAACGGCATTGTTTTTGATACCGCGCACCCCAGCGGCCAACAAGGTCAGGTACGGGTGAAACGGGGGCACCGGGTAGCGCTGAAGTTCATCAATGACACCTTCATGGCTCATCCGATGCACTTACACGGGCACTCGTTTCAAGTGATCGAGATCAACGGCAAGCCGCTGAAGGGAGCACTCCGCGATACCGTGCTTGTGCCTGCAAAGACGAGCGTCACCGTCGCATTCGACGCCAATAATCCAGGGATCTGGTATGTGCACTGTCACGTGCTTTGGCACCTGGCCGCCGGCATGGCCACGTTAGTGGAGTATGAGGCATGACAACCCTGCGCTACTGACGGCATGAAGAGCGAGATGTGGTCCGCAATCTAAGTATGCTGCGCCGGGCAATCGCTTGCCTGGGTGCGTGTCTGTTGCCCGCCTTCTATCCTGCCGGCGGGCAGCAGACCACTGCAGCGAACCCGGGTTCAACAACGCCCAAATTCGGGTGCCGGCACGCCGCGGATCCGCACAGGCGGCAGCACGGCTGCAATAACGAAGATTTTGATCTGGACGAGACTCTGGCCGGCGGCTGGAACGATATACGGCGAGCCGCGAAGCGGATCGGTATCACGCCGACATCGTCGTACGTTGGCGCGTTGCAGACGAACGTGACGGGGGGCAACGACCAGGTGTGGTCTTATGCGGGACAGTTGTCGCTTGCGGTCAGCGCCGATTTTGGAGAGTTCATCAAGACACCGGGGCTTTCCTCGTATGTAGGAATATCATGGGGAACGGGCAGCAAGCTCGCAGGTTCTCTCGATAGTGAAATACCCACGTCTAGCCTCTATGCACCTTCGTTCTTCCTTGGAGAGATGTACTTGCAGCAGAAGCTCGTGCAGCGGAAGGTCACCCTCCTTGCCGGCCGGCTGGCCGCCGCCAATTCATTTGCTACCCTTCCTGTTTTCGCAAACTATGTGAATTACGGGATTGATCCCAACCCATTCTCGCTGGGTGCGAATGATACAACCTTCTTTGGCCCGCCGGCTGGAACGGAGTGGGGTACCCAGGCCACATATGCGATTACACCTTCGATCCAGGTTGCCGCAGGGGCCTTCAACACAAATTTGTATTCAGCAAACGGCGAAAACCACGGAGCGGACTTTACTCTTCAGGAAGGAAATAAAGGCATCCTTGCGATCGGAGAGATCGATTATCTCCGCAACCAAAAAGCCAGTTCTAAGGGCAAACCGGGGCAGATAACGGCTGGCTTTCTGCACAGCAACAATTCTTTTCCTTCGCTCGTCAACCCGACTCGAGCACAGTGACGGTTACAGCGGCGGCTATCTCATGGGCCAGCAGATGGTGTTTCGCCCCGATGGCCCAGGGACAGAGCGGGGCGCTACGGTTTGGGGAGCCGGGGCATTGAACTCCAAGCAGATTATCAGTCCTGTTCCCACGTTCTGGGGTGCGGGGTTAAATTATGAGGGCCTGATGCGCGCGCGAAAGAACGACACTATTTCTGCCGGGTGGATTCGCACCACGGCGAGCAAGTATGCTCCAGCCGCAAGCCCGGAAGAACTATTGGAAGTGAACTATCAGTGGACTCATTCCCGCTATTTATTCATCATTCCGCATGTTCAATATCTGTGGAAGCGGGAAAACGGCAATCGTCGAAACGCAACCGTCCTCGGAATCCAGATTTCGCTTACGCTTTGATGTTCTAGGGATTTCTTTTTCACTTCGAGCAAAAGTGGAGTATCCCGCTGTACTGTCGTTACTTTATATCAAGGCTTCAGGAAAGCGTACGCCGTCGCCTTTGTCATCCCGAGAGTGCGGCTTTCCCTACTTCACGCTCATTGGCCCCTACGCTGTGGTTCCCTCAGAATTTCGTTAGAGCCACAGTGGCTGGGGCTAAAGCCGTGACTCTTGACAGGAAATCCGGGGTAGCCGAGGGATCTGCGGTTCAGCGGACCTTCCAAAGCAAAAATTTGTTGCAGAACGCTAGGTAACAGGGATGGACAAGCCTGAGTCGAAGCAGTTTTTTTACCCTCGAAAAATGGCTATAAAAACTCCACCTAAGTGGATATTGCCTCGGCCCACCCCCTGTAGCACCCTGGTATATGAAAACAATCAAGAAATGCCGAGCAGAGGTTTTCCACAGCGCAAAAGTTGACAGGCCTGCGAGCAGGGTGTATTTAATTACTATGTTAATTAACGCATAGGTTAAATGCATTATGAGCCCTGATCACCTCAGTACCACCTTTGCCGCGCTCGCTGATCCAACCCGGCGCGCGATTCTCGCCCGCCTCGCGCTGGGTGAGACTTCGGTCAACGAACTGGCGGAGCCTTTCGAAATCAGCCTGCCCGCGGTCTCCAGGCATCTCAGGGTGTTGGAGAGCGCGGGCTTGATCACTCGCAGCCGCGATGCACAATGGCGGCCCTGCAGGTTGAACCCGGAACAGCTCAAGTCCGCGGCCGATTGGCTTGAGGAGTATCGAAGGTTCTGGGAAGAAAGCTTTGACCGCCTCGACGATTACCTGCAAAAGCTGAAGGCAGCACGGAAGAAATCTGATTCCAAGGAGAAATCACATGCCGGCATCCACGCTCGCAAACGCTAATCAGACAGCCTTTGACCTTTCGATCAGCCGCGTTTTGATGCGCCCCGCGACCTGGTCTGGGAAGCGTTCACCGATCCGGAACACGCGAAGCAGTGGATGGGCCCGCGAGGTTTCACCGCTACTTACTTCGAGCAGGATGCCCGGCCCGGCGGCAAGGTGGCGCGCCTGCCTGCACCAGAGCGGTGAGTTGCAGGGTCAGAAGTATCCCGACATGTGGCAAGGCGGTGTGTTCCAGGAAATCGTTCCTCCGGAACGTGTGGTCTATACGTTCGCCTGGGAAGGAGAAGGTGGCCAGCCCACGCGGGAGACCCTGATCACAATCACTTTTACGGAACTTGAGGACGACAGGACGCAGATGGATTTCCACCAGGAATTCTTCGACTCTGTCGAGCTGCGCGATGGTCACAACCAGGGATGGAACAGCAGCTTCGATCGCATGAACGACTACGTCACAGAGAAGTTCCGGATAAGCACCGGAGAGAAGAAGTGACGAGGTCTCCGGCCTCGTCATGCTCTCCCCAACGAATGAATGGAGAAAGCATGAGCATCCCAGCACAGAGCGAAGCTTCAGCCTTACCCACAAATTCCCTGCTGCACGCGACCTCGTCTTTCGTGCGTTTACCCGGGCCGCGCATCTTAGGAAATGGTGGGGGCCGGCAGGTTTACGGTTTCTGTTAGCCGTTTCGATCGCCGGCCTGGCGGTGTCTTCCACTACAGTATGCAGGCGCCGGTAGGCCACCGTATGGGTGACAAACCACTATGGGGCAAGTTCGTCTATCACGAGGTTGCCCTGCCCGAGCGCATCATACTGCTCAGTGCGTTTTCTGATGAAGGCGGTGGTCTTGCCCGCCACCCGGCGCGCCCTACCTGGCCGATGCAGGTGCGCAGTAATTACACCTTCACCGAGCAGAACGGCCATACCACGGTCGCTGTGTGTGCCACTCCGCACGAGGCTACCCAATTGGAGCGCAACACCTTCACCGCAAGTCGAGCACTCATGCAGAAAGATGTAAAGGAAAGCTTTGCCCAACTGGAGAGGTATCTCGCGAAACTTGATGGTAACCGTGCCTCCACCACGGCGATTCACCCGTGGCGCCCGCGTTCACTTCGAGTCTTGCTCCCCGTGAACAAATTCACTTCATATAGAGAGGAATCCATGAGCACAACAGCGCAACAGGAAGTAACCACCCCCACCCAGACGACGACAGGTAACTTTGTCTGGCACGAGCTTAGAACCACGGACACGAAGGCCGCCGAGGCCTTCTATACCCATGTCATCGGATGGCAAGCGAAGGGCTCGGGCGATCCCGCCGGCGTTCCTTATACTCTTCTCTCGGCCGGTGACTTAGACACCGCCGGGCTCATGGGCCTGACGCCCGAAATGGTCGAGGGTGGCATGAAGCCAGGCTGGGTCGGCTTCATCGGCGTAGATGATGTCGATGGTTATGCCAAACGGGTGGAACAGGGCGGTGGCAAACTGCATTGTCCCCCGATGGATATACCGAACTGTCGGCCGCTTCGCCTCGGCGGAAGACCCGCAAGGCGCGGTGTTCCTACTGTTCAAGGGCAATCTCAAGTACTCACCGCCCCTCCTCCGGTCGGCACGCCAGGCGCTGTCGGATGGAATGAGCTTTCCGCCAACGATGAAGGCTCAGCGTGGGCTTTCTACTCCAGCATCTTCGGCTGGTCCGAGGACAAACAATGGATATGGGCCCGATGGGCACCTACAGGATTTTCAACAACGGCGGCGCTGCGATGGGGGCGGTGATGAAGCGCGATCATAGTAAGTCACCGGCTCCCTTCTGGTGTACTATTTCAACGTCGCGGATATCGATGCCGCAGCAGCACGCATCAAGGAAAAGGAAGGCCAGATATGCATGGGGCCTCACCAGGTGCCGGGTGACCTTTGGATCGTTGTGGGCAGCGACCCACAGGGAGCCATGTTCTCGCTGGTTGGACCCAAAAAGCAGTAGCCCCTCCCCGATGGCTGCGCATCTCCGGGGAGGTGCGCAGCCTTACTTCAATTCACCCAAAGGATGACACATGGATAGCACTTCAAACACTGTGGCAGACAATGCCTCGACCCTTACCCGCGATCAACCCGAATTCCCTTCCAAGGCACGCCTGTGGACGGGGCGGGTCCTATCCGCGGTTCCGGCGTTGTTTCTGCTGAGCGGTGGAGTTACCGCGTGGTTCGCGACACAGCAAGTGATTGCCGGCACTGCCAAACTCGGCTACCCGGCGAGCTTGCTTCCCTTACTCGGCACGATAGAGCTGATCTGCATCGTGCTGTACCTCATTCCTCGAACCGCAGTCTTTGGCGCGCTGTTGCTCACCGCATATTTTGGTGGAGCAGTCGCCAGCCACGTACGGATTTCTGATCCGACATGGATAGCGCCGGTTGTTTTCGGCATCATGGTTTGGGCAGGCCTGATTTTGCGGAAACCCCGCGTTGGCCGTCTGCTCTTCCAACCCGTTGTAGACTAATATCCAGACCTATGGATACTTAGCAACCTTAGGTGTGACCCGAGGGTGAATGGAAGTCGCTTCCCCTGCGTCGTTGATCACGTGGCTTATCTCGCCGAGGTCACCAAGAGCGACCGTAATCATGTCGTTGAACTTTACATCGGAGGTCTTGGGAACTTCGATGGCACGGGTCAACGTGACCCCAGGATGCAGGAAGACGCTGTAGATGCCAAGGCCCCAGGCCTCATGGCTGGTCACACCATCGGCAACTTTGTAAGAGGCCCAACCGTTTGTTCCCGGCGCACTCACGTAGCTGGCCTGATCAGGTGGATCGTAAGGAATCTCAGACTGATAGAAATAAGTCCGTCCATGATTTCCGTTCCAGAGCACCTGAAATTGCTGGTGATGTTCAACGAACAGACCGTACGCGGTGACGTTGTCTCCGTTCACGACGAGCCCGTTCGCACTGGTGTTGCTTCGCCAGCCAACGCCGGAACCGTGGTCGGCACGCCAGATCCAGGTGTGGTCGATGATGGTATCGCTGCTGTTGATTTTGAGATTGACCTCCGCACGCCCCACTCCAGCACCGCCGACACGGAAGAAAATGTCATGAAGTGAAATCGGATTCTGAAGATGCCGGGCTTTGCTTCCGTCCGGGCCCACTTCCAACAGAACCGGTGATTGCTTCTCCCCCGCGTCAAACAGCAGACCGGCCACGATGATTCCATCCACGTCTGCGGTGGTCATTGCAGCGGTCCCGTTGGTGGGTTGCAGCGTGGCGTAGCCAAGCCCCAGCACGACGGTGTTCGGGTGCAGGACACGGAGCGGTTCGGTCAGTTTATAAATGCCGGGAGTGAATAGCAGATTCTCCCCTTTGGATAAATGTGCGTTGAGGATGGCGGCACTATCGTCTGGGCGGGCAATGTAGAAGCGGCTGAGGGGAATGGATCTGCCGGGCGTTGTCCCCCTATGCCAGGTGATCCCCACACTCCGGGTGCGTAGGGATGGAACGCGGACACTGTAGTTTCCGCCTGCATCGACCTCGAGGAATGGCTTCTCGCGAACGATCGGGGTTTCGCCAACCTTGGTATACGGCGGCACCGGCCAGTCTCCAACCGGCGGTTGGGGCACGCCGACAAACACCATGTTCCAGTTGGCGCCACTCCAACTGCCCCATTCGGTGTTTCTGGAAATCCATTGCTGCTGTGGACCCGAGCCGACGTTCCCATCTATCAGGTCGTCGGACATCCATCCGCCGCTCGCCCACCCGCTGTGCTGATGGAGCACGATATCGCCGCGAATGTGCATGCGCCGAAAAGGCGCGGCTTGCGATACCGCCCATTGCATCGTGCCCCCAGCCGGTGTTATCGAGAACCCCTCGGCTGCTCTCCAGAACGTGGTCGTGGCGTTGTTGTCCGGCAGCGCTCGCGTCGGAATGCACGTTGCCGGCGATACGCACGTCATCGGGAGAAGCGCCCAGGCCCAGCACCTCGGTGTAAAACCCGATGGGAACATCCAGTTTGTACGCGCCGGGAAGAAACATCAGGGCGTTGCGTTCTGAGCCAAACTCATTGTGTTGCTGGGTGCGGTAGACCTCATCGATCTGGCGTTGCATGGTCGACGCCGGCATCGACGGGCTGAAGATAAGAACGTTCGGACCGAACTCAGGTTTTGCGGGACTTGCTGCTATCGCCGAAAAAGCAGAGGGTACCAGCAGCGCGGCAGTGAACCAACCGCGCTTACCAAACATAGGTGCCCACCGATTCCGGCGGCAACGTGGTCGTCAACCACTTGCCGTGATACTTCACGTTGAAGGCCTTAGGGAAGTTGGCGGTGCTGGATACGACCAGCACGATCTTGCCGTCAGGGGTGAGAAAGGCGACCGATGCAAGCTGCTCCTGCTCGCTCGACCCCACGCGCACGGATCCTGGTGGCACAAACCTGGAGAAGTGTGCGACCGCGTAGTACCCCACATTGCGTGAAACACGATTACCGTCCAGAGTGACGGAACCCTGGCAGCCGTTGCATCCTCCATCGTTGGTGTGCGGTCCATTACTCGGATCGGCGGCGAGATTCCACAGCAGTACGTTGCGGCTCCAATTTCGCATCGCGGCAATCAGCACGTCACTGACATCTGCGGCAATGGGAAGCGGCTCCCCCGCAGGGCTGGTGATCGTCTGCTCGGTCATATACAGATTTTTGTTTGGATAGGCATTGTGCACGTCTGTCAGCGCGGAGGGCGCGCCGCCATACAAATGAAAAGCAGTTCCATCTACGAACTTGCCGGCGGCCGGGTCCGCATAGATCGACAGCGGATAGGAAAGAACGTCCGGATTGTGATCGTACAAGAGCACCTTGGTGGTGATTCCCGCATTTCGAAAAGCCGGCTCCAGATACTTGGCGATGAACGTATCTTCCTCCTCCGCGAACATCACCATGCTGGGCGTGTTCTTGGGATTCAGGGGTTCGTTCTGCACGGTAATGGTCGCAATGGGGATGCCTTCGGCCTTCATTTGCTGGATGTATTTCACGAAGTACTCCGCATAGGCCTCGTAGTACTCGGGCTTCAGGTGGCCGTCCTTGACACGATTGTTGGTCTTCATCCACGGCGGAGCAGACCAGGGCGATGCGAGGATTTTGATCGTCGGGTTGATCGCCAGAATCTGCTTGAGTACGGGAATGACGTCAGCCCGATCGGGACCCAGACTGAAATGGGCGAGTTTTGCATCCGTCTCACCGGCTTGTAAATCATCGTATGAGTACACGCGCTCATTCATGTCCGACGACCCGATGGTGACCCTCAGGTAGCTCACCCCGATACCATTGGCCGGGGCTGCGAAAAGCTCTTTCAGCAGATCTGCCCTGGGGCCGGATTCCATGCGCATGAGAAGTTGCGCGCTGCCCCCGGTTATAGCAAAACCAAAGCCATCTATGGATTGGAACTGCTGCATGTCATTGACGTCGATGGTGGGAAGAGCATTCGCGGGTGAGGAGAAAGTGACTGGATCCTTCGCCTCGGTCAGCAGCGCGGAACGATCCGCAGTCGTCAGCCACACCCGGGCATTTGGTAGTTCCTGACCTGCTGACGCAGTGCGAGACGCAATCAGGAGTGGGCACAATAAGATCCAAGCGGCGAGCAATTTCATGAGACTTCCCTTCTCTCCATCCGACAAATCCCTTGACCAGACATAATAATCAATCGATTGTCTACTGGCTAGTGGAGACGTGAAGTGCCTCTCGACGGCAGGAAGGGCGGAAAGAACGAGTAGAAGCAACCACCTTCCATGGAAGCATTACCCTCCCCTTTGTCATCCCGAGCGAAGCCGAGGGATCTGCGGTTTCGCGGACCTCCCGTGGAAATGTTTTTCGACAGGGCGTAACGATTTGGGGTGTCCGATAAGGCAAACCTAGTGGGTTCGGGCGGCGCAGTGAAACGACGAGGATCAGCTGAAACACATTTTATTGCCAGCCCCCGCCAAGTGCCCGGTAAAGCTGTACCAGACTTTGGTACTCGCTTCCCCGCGCCTCGGCGAGCGTCAGTTCTTCGGAATACAGCGAACGCTGGCCATCCAGCACTTCAAGGTAGGTCGTCGTACCGCCCTTGTAGCGCATGTTAGACAGGCGGACAGACTCCTGTAGATCCGCGACGCTATCCTCCAGGCGCAATCGCACCTGATGCAGCTTCTGGTAGCCGATGAGCGCATCGGAGACGTCGCCGAAAGCTCGCTGAATGGTTTGTCGGTAGGCGAGCAAGGCCTGCTGGTGCTCCGATTCAGCCAGGTGCAAATTCCCGCGCAGGGCGCCTCCCGTAAAAATCGGCTGGGTTACCTGGGCACCGTAAGACCAGATGCCGTAGCTGCGAACCCATGAGGCTCGAGAAGGTGCTGCTTCTACCGAAGGAACCGCCGCCAGACCCAGTCAGCGAAATTTGCGGAAAGAATGCCGCCTTCGCGACTCCGATTTCGGCATTCGCGGCAATCAAGTTCTGTTCCGCCTCGCGAATATCAGGCCGCCGCTCGATGATGGAGGAAGGAAGCCCAGGCGGTACTTCGGGGGGAAGTGTTTGCGCCACCAGCGGAAGCCCGCGCGGCACAGCCTGAGGGTAATTGCCCAGCAGGATGCTGATGGCGTCTTCCTCCTGCGCGATTTGCCGCTCCAGATCAGGAATGGAGGCATTCGCCGTATCGAGTACTTGCTGTGCCTGGAGCACATCGAGTTTTGTCGCCACACCATGGCTGAGCCGCAGATTGGTGAGCTTGACCGAATCGATCTGTGTCTTGACCGTGTCGCGCGTGATCTGGAGTTGCAGATCGAGTTGCAGGAGCGTGAAGTAGTCGGCAGCGACATCACTCACCAGGGTCAATACAACGGTTTGCCTCGCGGCTTCGGTAGCGAGCAGTTCGGCCCTTGAGGCCTCAGTAGCACGTCGCAGGCGGCCGAAGAGATCCAGTTGGAACGCTGCATCGGCAGTCAGGGTGAGAAAGTTGTATTTGCTTTGCGCAGTATTTTCTTGTCCGCCGATGAAATTGCCGTTGCCCTGCACTTGAGGAAACAGGTTCGAGCGGGTGATGGCTAGCTCGGCGCGCGCAGCCACGATACGTTCCGTAGCCAGCTGCAAATCGATAGTTTTGCTTGAGCGCAAGGCGGATGAGCTCTTGCAACTTCGTGTCCTTGAAGACCTGCCACCAGGGAAGATCCGCATAGGAAGCAGCCTGCGCCTGAAGCTGGGGGTTCTCGGACAGATCGCGATATACGGTTGGAGTTTGCACGGCCGGCCGATGGTAGTTGGGACCAGCCATGCAACCGGCGAGCAAGCCGGATGCCAACAACCCATCAGTGATCGTGCAGATTTCATGAGGGCAACTCCGTATTGCAGTTTGTCCACTGATCGCACTCGGCATCTCAATCACCCGGTTCCGGCGAAGGCGTTTTCGGCAAGGGCGCCACAAAGTGCTCCTGGCTCGGCCCCGGACAATTCTTTCCACCAGGTAGAAAATTCCCGGAACGAAGAAGATCCCGATGGCGCTGGCGGCCAGCATCCCACCGATCACCGTGGTTCCCATGATCTGGCGCGCCACCGACCCGGCGCCGGTTGCCGTCCACAGCGGCACGCAACCGAGAATGAATGCGAAGGACGTCATCAGGATCGGCCGCAGCCGAAGCCGGGCGCCTTCGAGCGCCGCCTCGGCAAGCGGTTTGCCGTGCTCGTATTGATCCTTGGCAAACTCGACGATCAGAATCGCGTTCTTCGCCGCCAGCCCGATCAGCATCACCAGCCCGATCTGCGAGTAGACGTCGGCCTCGATCTGAACCAGGTAAGCCGGTAAGAACGCGCTCAGCACGACGCGGCGGAGCCACAGCACGAGAAAGGCGCCAAACACGGCCACCGGAGTGCTGAGCAATACGCTGAAGGGCAACGACCAGCTTTCGTACAGCGCGGCCAGGATCAAAAAGACGAACAACAGCGAAAGCCCGAAGATCGCCGCCGGCGGAACACCCTCGCGGGCCTTCTGTTCCTGAAACGACATACCGGAGTAGTCGAAGCCCATTTCTCGCGGCATGGTTTGCTTGAATACTTCCTCCAGCGCCGCCGTTGCCTGATCCGAGCTATAGCCGGGCGCGGCACTGCCGTTGATTTGCGCACAACGGTACTCATTAAATCGCATGGTAAATTCAGGCCCGGAGCGGGGCTTGAGCGTGGTCAGCGTGGACAAGGGAACGTTCTCTCCCTTGTTGTTGCGGACATAGAATTCTCCGACATTCTCCGCTCGGCCGCGGTAGTCAGCCTCGGCTTCGACATACACCTGCCACTGGCGGCCGAAGCGATTGAAGTAGTTGATGAAGTAACCACCCATGAACGCCTGGATGGTGCGGTACACATCGCTCAGGTTCACCCCTTGCTTCAGCACCTTGTCGCGGTTTACGTCGACAAATTCCTGCGGAACACTGGGCAGGAAAGTGGTAGTGAGGCTGGCGATTTCCGGCCGCTTTCGAGCAGCGTCGAGAAAAACGGCGAGATTCCTGGTAAGGAACGGAATATCGGCTCCCGAACGGTCTTCGAGGAGGAAGGTGAATCCGCCGGCAGTTCCAACGCCCGGAATGGCAGGTGGCGAAAAGCTAAAGGCGACTCCGCCAGGCAACTTACTTAGCTGCTGGTTGAGATGAGCCTTGATGGATTGAAATTGTTGCACTCTTTCCGCGCGCGTGTCCCAGGGATAAAAGGCCACAGAGAAAAATGCGTTGTAGCTGATACGAACAAAGCTCAGCAAACTGAAGCCCACGACGGTGGTCGTGTGCTGCACGCCGGGGGTACTCATGATGATTTTTTCTACATCCGCCGCAACCGCGGTTGTTCGTTCCAACGAAGCCCCGTTGGGCAGCTGCAGATTGACATAGGCATAACCTTGATCTTCGTCGGGAAGAAAGCTCGACGGCAGGCGGCTGGCGAAGAAGCCCGCTGCAAGCCCAAAGGCCACCAGCAGAACAACCAGGATCGCGGTCTTGCGCAGCAGAACTCCGCTCCAATGGACATATCCCTCGGTGGTTTGTCTCAAAAACGCGATTAAACCAATCGAAGAATCGCCTCAGCAGGCCGCGGCTCGGTTGCCGGGGCCGAAGAAGCAGCGCGGCCAGTGCGGGGCTCAGCGTGAGTGCGTTGAATGCGGAGAGAACAACGGAAATGGCAATCGTCACTGCGAACTGCTGATAAAGCCTTCCGGTAATTCCGGGAATAAAGGCTGTCGGCACAAATACAGCGGAGAGGACGAGCGCGATTCCTACCACCGGCCCGGAGAGCTCTTCCATTGCTTTGAAGGCGGCGTTCTTTGGAGTTAGCCCCTCCTCGATGTGACGCTCCACGCCCTCGACCACCACGATCGCGTCATCGACTACCAGCCCAATCGCCAATACCAGACCAAAGAGAGAAAGCGTGTTGATGGAAAAACCGAAGAGAGGAAAGAACACGAACGTGCCCACGAGGGAAACCGGCACGGCCAAAAGCGGAATCAAGGTCGAACGCCAACTCTGCAGGAAAAGATAGACGACGAGGATCACCAGGACGAGGGCGATCAGAAGAGTCTTGATGATTTCCTTCATGCCTTCCGTAACCGAACGGGTCGTATCCAGCGACACGGCGAAGTCCATGTCCTGGGGAAAGCGTTGTTTCATTTCCGCCATCAGTTTCTTGATCCCGGCAGGCGGCGTCGACCGCGTTCGAGCCGGGCAATTGATAGCAGGCAATAATGGCGCCCGGCTTCCCGTCAAAACGGCCGGCGATGCTATAGTCCTGGGCGCCAAGCTCGATACGGGCCACATCGTGCACTCGTACCGTGCCGCCGTCAGGAGTCTCGCGAACCACGATGTTGCCGAATTCTTCCGGCGAGATGAGGCGGCCCTGCGCCAGAACGGTGGTGGTAAATTCCTGTCCCTTGGGAGCAGGCTCACCTCCGACCTTACCCGCGGGGTTCACCGTATTTTGCGCTTGGACGGCATTCACGATATCCGGGACCGTAATCCCCAGCTTTGCCAGCTGGTCGGGTTTTACCCAAAGCCGCATCGCGTATTGGCCGGCCCCGAATACCGTAACGTTGCCTATGCCCCGCGAACGGAGGATGGGATCCACAAGATTGATGTACGCGTAATTAGCGAGAAACTTGGCATCATAGGTCCCATGCGGCGAATAGAGAGCAATCCACATCAGCGGGGCGGTCACGGATTTTCGAACCGTGATTCCGTAGTTGGCGACGTCGGCCGGAAGCTGAGAAGCAGCCTGCGTCTCTCGAGATTGCGTGAGAATGAAATCGGTATTCGGATCTGTCTTTACATCGAAGTCCACAATCAGGCTGGTGGCTGAATTGGCGGTGGCATTCAGCGAATACATATAGTTCATGTTGTCCACGCCGTTCATCTGTTGCTCGATGGGCGTGGCAACCGCTTGTTCCAGGGTCTGCGCGTCGGCGCCCACGTAGGTGGCCTGGACCTGAATCTCGGGCGGAGTGATGTTGGGAAACTGCGCGACCGGCAAGGTCAGGAGGCAGAGCGAGCCAACCAGCACCATGATGATGGAAATCACCATGGCAACGATCGGGCGGTTGATGAAGAACTTTGACATCGGGCCGTCTATCCCTGGCTTCCGCTTGTAAACGGTCTGGGGTTCACTTTTGCGCCCTGGCGCACCTTTTGCACTCCCTCGGCCACGACTCTTTCGCCCCGATTCAGCCCGCTGGCGATCACCCACATGCCACCGACACGGTCACCGACCGTGACGGTTCGAATGTTCACCTTGTTTTCTCCATCGACCACGGCGACCTGGTACGCGCCTTGCAGCTCTGACACCGCGCGTTGAGGAACCAGCAACGCATCGTGCTGCAGGCTGACGATGGCGCGCACTTTGCCGTAGCCACCAGGACGCAAAATATTGCCCGGGTTCGGAAAGAGTCCGGCAATCCGAATAGCCCCAGTGCCTTCGTTGACTTGCCGATCGGCAAAGTAGAAACGGCCCTCGTGCTCATAGGTGGAACCATCGGCCAAAATCAGTTGCAGGCGTAGAGCTTTGTCGGCCTGCTGGCGGCTGGTCTCCGTAGGGAAGCGTTTCCGCCATGCGAGATACTGGGGCTCTCCGACCGTGAAGTAAACCTTGATCGGCTCAACCGTGGAAACCGAGGTGACCGGCCCGCTGTTGGGATTGACCAGCGCGCCTACTTGCAGTTGCGCTTGTCCGGCGATGCCGTCGATAGGGGCAACCAGCCGGGTAAACTCGAGATTGATCTTCGCCGTTTCCACTGCGGCCTGAGAGGTCTTAATTTGCGCCTTGGCGGTTTCCACGGTGGCCAGGGCGGCCAAATTGTTCTGCACGGCGTTGTCGAGGTCCTGCTGGCTGGCGGCCTGTTCTTCTGCCAGCGGCTTGTAGCGCTTGACATCAAGATCGGTGCGGCCCTGCACGGCTACGGCATTCGCGAGTGCGGCCTTGGCCTGGGCCAGTTGGCCCTCGGCCTGGTCGAGGGCTGCCTGAAACGGTCGCGGGTCGATCTGAAAAAGAAGCTGACCTTTTTTGACGAACGCGCCTTCCTGATAGCCCTGCCTTTGCAGGTACCCTGTCACCTGCGCCCGGACGTCCGCGTTGACGAGGCCGTCGAGGGTACCGATCCATTCGCCGAAAATCGGGACATCTTTCTGCTCCACCGGAACTACCTCGACATCGACAGGCGCGCCCGGCTGTGCGCTCGAGACATGGTTCGGCCGTGCCCCGATGATCACGCCAAGGACGACCAGGCAAAGCACTCCGACACCAGCAATTACCAGGTTGCGTTTCGAAACACCGGTCATGTTGACGAAAAACCTCGCCGCGAGGATGTATCGGCATCATCTTCTAAAATCTGAATCAACGCCAGACCATGTTTTCAAGGCCCAGGTTTGCGCTGCTCGTCGAAAAATACGGGGTACGGGCAGTGTAGACGAGCTGGATCGATGTTGCTTTGTCGAAAATAACTCTGTTATGCCCCATATTTCCTTTTTTTCGACAGCGTTCCATCGAAGCAGCCTCTCCCCCTTGGTCCGTCTATAATTCGGGCGAATGAAAGCCCAGCCAGGTGAGCCGCAGAAAGAGGGCGTGGGTACGCCCCGGCGCGAACAGCCTCTGCGTCCCCCAGATCTCATTTATGGATTGGACGAACGCCCTCCTCTGGCGCATTTGATTCTTCTCGGCGCCCAGCATGTGGCAGTGATCTGTCCCTACCTGGTGTTCGTCACTTTGATCGCGCAGGCGGCGGGAGCCTCCACCGTGGTGGCGTCCCACGCGGTCGGGCTGGGCATGATCGCGATCGCGCTGGCCACGCTGTTGCAAGCGCATCGGCTGGGCCCGGTGGGATCTGGGTATCTGGCTCCGCCGGTGGTTTCGGCGATTTACTTCGCACCCGCGCTGGGGGCGGCCCATCGCGCCGGACTGCCGCTGGTTTGCGGGATGATTGTGTTTGCCGGCGTGTTTGAAGCGATCTTCGCGTGGGCGCTCCCGCGGATGCGCAGGGTCTTTCCTCCGGTCGTTTCCGGCTTCATCGTGATTGCGGTCGGCGTGGAGTTGGGCCTGATCGGAGTGCGCGGATTTCTGGGGATTTCGGACCTGCACGATCCGAACCTACCGACCCACATTGGTGCGGCCGGGCTGACGCTGGCTGTGATGATTGGGTTCGGCGTATGGGGCAAGGGCTTGCCCCGGCTGCTCTGCGCTCTGATTGGTCTTGCAACGGGGATGGCGATTGCGGTCGCCGTCGGAATGTTGACCAGCAAGGACGTTGCAATCATCACTTCGCGGCCGTGGTTCGCGCTGCCTGATCCTCGTTTTCTCTCCTACCGGTTTGAACCGTCGCTGATGGTGCCGTTCGCTATTGCGGGTCTGGCCTCGGGTCTGCGCGCGATCGGGGTCATCACAACCTGCCAGAAGATCAACGATGCATCCTGGCGCCGGCCTGATCTGAAAAATATCCGCTCCGGGGTTCTCGCGGATGGCTTCGCGTGCTTCGCCGGCGGGTGGCTGGGCACACCGGGGTTGAGTGCCGCTCCGAGTCTGGTCGGCCTGCAGAAGGTCACGGGAGCGACGAGCCGCTACATTGCCTATGCCATTGCAGGCTGGTTCGTGCTCCTCTCCTGCGTGCCCAAGGTCGGCGCCGTGCTGCTCACCCTGCCGATACCTATCATCGGCGCCGCGCTCATTTTTAATGGCGCCTCGATGCTCATGGGCGGGATCCAGATCGTGACCTCGCGCCCGGTAACGATGCGCAGCACATTCATCGTCGGCATCTCACTGCTGTTTGCGTTGAGCCGGCGCGTCTATCCCGAGTTCTACACCCTATTGCCCCCCTGGACCCATGCGTTTACCGATTCGATTTTGTCGATCGCAGTGGTGGTCTGCGTGCTGCTCAATCTGTGTTTCCTCATCGGCGAACGGCGCACTGAGGCCATGGTGTTGGAGCCCGGCGACGGCAAGGCGCTGGCACGCTTCGACGACAAGTTCCGCGCGCAGGCAAAGCTGTGGCAACTAAGTGCGGCCGACACGGGGCGTGCTGAGACCACTATCAGCGAGCTGCTGCGCCTCATCGAGGAGGGGGGTCACGCGGACAGCGCTATCACTGCAAGCGTCAGCTATGATGACCTCGACCTGGCGATCAGGCTCAGTTACCAGGGCACGCTGCCCTACATCGCTTCAGAACAACGGCTGCCCCGCGGGATGGTAGAGGAGCAGATTTTCGCCGTCGGTTTGTCGGGCTTTTTGTCTTCCGTGTTTCCCGACCGTCTCAACAGCCAGCAGAAAGACGGCAACTGCGAGATCTCGGTGTACTTCCAGACGTAGTCAATTTATCTGATGGTGAAGACCACCCGCGGCTTGCCGGTCGCGTCTTCCCACGTCTTTTCAATCGCTGAGAGCTGTACCGTCCGGGTCGCGATCTGAAGTTTCGCGGGTTCAACGGCCTCAAAGACATTTCTGATCGAATCAAGCAGCTTCGCGAAAGAAACGCTTTTGAGCCCACTCCCCATCAACTGAGTGGCGGAGGAACCCAGTGCGGCTCCCGGGAGCTCAATGTTTTCCTCGCGACTTGCTCCGCCGACGTGCACAAAGCGGACAGGGGTTGCATCCTCCACCGTCTTCGCAATGGCAACGATGATGGTCTTGGCGCTTTCACCCCACAGAGAATCGATGACCACGTCGATTCCGTGAGCAAACTCAGCGCTCAGTGCTTGCTCGTAGTGTTTGGCGCCTTGCGGATGATCGGTTCCCAGACCGAACGGGATAACGACGTCTGCGCCCAGAGATAAAAGATCCTGAAGCTCTGTTTCATTACGTCCTGTAGCGATCACCTTGCCGGCGCCAAGATATTTTGCCAGCTGGACGGCGAGCCTGCCTGCGGTACCTGCTGCGCCATTGACGAGGACCGTTTCTCCGGGCTGCAGTTGCGCTCGTTCTACCAGGGCCGCCCAGGCCGACATACCGGGATTGGCGATGGCGGCTGCGGTCACGTCATCCACGCCGTCGGGAACCGCAACGCACTGTTGCGCGCGCACACCAGGCACAAGGAGGGGCTCGATTTAATTTTACGAGGCCCGAAGCCGCGCCGAACACGATGACCGAAACGCGGAACCGTCAAAGGCAAAGATCAGAAGGCGGCGTGGTTGTTGCCAATAGACGCTGCATCATGGAGAGGCTCAACCATTTCCCGAACTTTCTGCCCGCCTCGGGCAGGACTCCGATGGGCAGAAACCCAAGCGAGGCATGCAAGGCGACCGACGGCACATTGTCGCCGCAAATGCAGGCGACCATGCTGTGACAGCCTCTGAGTGTGCAGATCGAGGTGAGCTCGGACAGGAGACTCTTGCCGACACCGTACCCGCGACAGTCGGCGCGGACGTAGATTGAGTCTTCTACGGTGAAGCGATAGCCCGCGCGGGGACGAAAGATTGCTGCGTAGGAGTAGCCGACGACGTAGCCGTCGAGCTCGGCGACCAGGTAAGGCAGACCGCTTTCCGCCACCGTCTGTAGTCTGCGGCGCATGGTGGCTTCGCCTGGCGCGACCAGGTCAAAGGTAGCAGTGGTGTTTTCCACGAAGTGAGCGTAGATGGCGGTAACCGCAGCCATGTCTTCAGGCCTGGCCAGCCGCACTGAGCATTCGGCCTTGGGACGAGTGATGACAGCGCTGAGCCCAGACGAGGATTGGTGCGGTTCTTTGGTGTTAGCCATGCCTGGAGCGCGTCTTGGCAGCGGCTTTTCTGGCACGGTTGGTCGGAACAGGAAGCTGGGTCGAGGGGGGACAGCCGTCCAGACCGTAGAAGGATTTCAGATACAGGCAAAGCAGTTCGTGGGCTGCGATGGATGGGTTTCTCATCAGGATTGCCTCCGCCAGCACTTTCAGTAGAGCGCTTTCCATATAAGGAAGTCAGCGGGGAGTTATTAAGGAGTTGTAAAGAAAATGGAGGCAAGGATGGACCTAGCGGGCGAAGAAGCCGCTGCCTCAGGGGCTAAACAGTCTGCGTGAGAACCGAAAGAAGAAACCGCAGATCTCTCCACTTCGCTGCACTCAACCCTTAGTTGGCTAGCGCGTCGCGGTTAGCCTTAGCCCAGTCGCTATCTGGCGGCACCGCTTTCATAGGGGGTCCCCCCGCGGTCCCGCAGGAGCATGGGCCCTCGGTCTTCGCCTCGGTCATGCAGGAGCAGGACTTGTCCTTGAGGCACGCGCACACGTAAACGACCTTGCCCTTCGCTTTGGCGTCATTGGCGGCCTTCTTGGATGCGAAGCTGGTTTCGAAGACGGCCAGTAACGGCAGCAAGACCAGCACGGCTATGGTCCCTTTGATTTTGCCTTTCATCGTGTCCCTCATGGATTGTCCTTGACCTTGTCAGGATTGGAGTCGGCATGCAAAATCCGACTCCCTCTTCTCCAAGACTGCGGCCAGGAGTGGTCGCACGCAATATCCACTCCGCAGTGGTCTCCTATAGCCACTGTATTTGCCGCGTTCTAGCGGTAATAACCTGTCCTGGCGAGAATCACTAAACCCTGCTTGTGCAGTTCCGGGCTAAGCTGAACCCCAAGCTTGCAAAACTTACCCTCGGGTTCAACGCGGGCAGGTTTGTAGCCCAGGGTGTACCGGGACCGAATCTGATCGATCAAGAGGGAGAGATGGCCGGCGGCTTCTTTTGTGGTCGTACTCAGGATCGGCCCTCCGGTTGCCTTGGCGTATTGGTCGAAGTCGCCGAGACGAGTTCCGGCCATCCCTGAGGTCGCGATTGCCCGGGTAGTCTCCGCGGTTCGATCAACCAGCAACGCAACAACCGCTCCCGAGTGAAGGAGTTTCATCATCGCTTCGGGCTGCGAATGAAGATGGGCTGCGGAGTGCTGACCGATGGTTGCACGAGTGAAGGCGTTTTCCTGGTTTGCGGTACCGTCCGTGAGCCAGACCAGAACGCGGCGACTCCCCGGCTTTGCTTTCATCACCTGGTCTACGGCCTCGAACATATCCTCATCGAGAAAGGTACCTTCCACATCGGCCATCCACGATGCGGTTTTTATTGCCTCCGCGGCCAAGGGGCGATTGGTAGTAAAGCCTTGCAGCAGCTCGGTGCGGGAAGAAAAGATCATCACCGCCACTTCGTCTTCGCGTTTCAGGTGCCCGAGGACTTCCAGCCCGGCTTGCGACAGCGGCCCCAGGGCGGCGTGCACCGTCTCGGTCATATCGAAGAGCAGCACCACAGAAAGAGGCAGCTGATCGCGACTGAAGTAGCTAATTGTTTGCGGGACGCCGTCTTCCGAGATCTGAAAGTCTTTAGCCGACAGCGTGTCCACCGTAAGTCCTGTCTTCTTGTTCTGTACCAGGGCATCAAGCAAGACCAATTGCGTATCCACATGGATTGTTTGCTCAGGAGGGACTGAAGATTGCGCCCCGCCCATCTGCCCCAAAAGAAGAAGAGTGCCCAGAGCGGCGGGGATTGCAGGCACTCTGGCGCGAAAGCGAACCTTTGGGACCGCCTGGCTGCGAAGCAGATTCATCGGGACAGGATACCGTGTCGACGGAAACGAGGATCGAATGCCGGGTGGCTACACCGGATACGCTCCGGTCGGGAATAACAATTCATCCTGGAAACTGTACTTAGCGTTCCCAAACAAAATTGTCATCCCGACCGGAGCGAAGCGGAGTGGAGGGATCTGCGGTGCGCCCCTCGGACTCCCCAAATTCTGGAGTTCTCACGCAAACTCTACACTCCCTGGCCACGTCGAGAAATCCTGCAACCGGCGAGGAACGACCGGCATCCTACGAGTGCCGAAAAACGCGGAGCCGGATTGGTAAGCCCGGCTCGCTGCGGATCTAATACCGCAGTCATGTCAGCTCCTTCATTGCAAGGAGAAGGGACCCACGGCGATAGCGGCAGTGCTCCCGCACTGTTGCCTGTCGCGTGGTGCGTTTTGGCCAGACCCTTAAGTGCCACGCGATGGAATTTCTTCAAAGGAGATCGCGATGGCAACGCTGAATCACACAAACCTCACCACCTACGACGTGCCGGCACTGACGGAATTCTTCCGCTCGGTTTTTGATTTTCAGGTAATGGACAAGCGCAACGATAAGCTGGCTGTGCTGCGGAATTCCGACGGCTTTGTGCTGACACTCATGTACGACAAACACATGACGGCGGAGCAGGGGTATCCTGGGCTGTTTCACGTTGGCTTTCTTCAGCCCACACAGGACGCTGTGGACTTGGTACACGAGGCCTTGAATGCTCGGAACTACATGGCGCCCAAACCGGCGAAGTTGCGCAGGGGCGGTCCGCCGACATACGGGTTCTACTGCGACGCGCCTGGTGGTGTGTTGGTGGAAGTAAGCACGATGAATATGAGCGCGAGGTGAATAACCGGGCTGGCGGAGTACCGTGTGGGTACTCCGCTGCGCTTCAGTCGGGATGACACTTCTGTGTGGGTGTTGGGGTTTTGATGCTGAGAATCATCGATGCAGAAAATGACAATTTTCTGACCCCAGCGTGACATCGTTTCGCCGCTCGAGCGGTATCGTTTGCTCTGGCGGCATAACGTGGAGAGAATTCTGATTATCTATGACGACTCACGATCCCTGGAGGCGGTGCGGGAGATCCTGGAGCCGGCGGAGTATTCCGTAGACGCGCACGACCATGGTCCGGTCGCGATGGAGATCTTTCGCGCGACTACTCCGGAACTCGTGCTCCTCGATGTTTCCAAGCCGGGAAAGTGGGTGCAGGATTGTTGCCGCGAGATCAGGGCCACTTCCACGGTCCCACTCATTGTGTTGAGCGCCATTGGTGACGTGACGGAGGTTATTTTACTGCTCGAGCTGGGCGCGGACGACTATATTACAAAACCTTTCAGTCCATGGGAGTTCCTGACGCGCGTGAGAACTTCTATGCGCCATTTCAGGCCTTGTTGACCCGCAGCTATGCCAATCACCGTAACCAAGCCAAAACTGCTCCCTCTTATCACCGTCCTCCTGCTCCTCACCCCCATGCTCTGCAGCGCGAGTCCGTCTGGCCATCCCCGTACGCCGATCGAGCAGGGTTTCGATAACATGTACAATCTCGATTTCTCCGATGCACGCCGCACGTTCGATCTATGGGAAACCGCGCACCCCGAGGACCCCATGGGCCCCGTTTGCCAGGCGGCCGCGCTGCTGTTCTCCGAATTCGCGCGGCTTGGCGTACTCGAGTCTCAGCTTTTCACCGACGACGGACGTTTTGATGAGCGCCGCAAACTCAACCCCGATCCTAAGACCAAACAACAATTCGAATCGAACCTGGATAAGGCCGATGCTCTTGCCGATGATGCGCTGCGGCACAACAGTCAGGACAGCAACGCCGAATTCGCGAAACTGTTGTCGTTCGGCCTTCGCTCGGACTACGCTGCGCTCATCGAAAAGCGCGATCTCGCCGCTTTACGCTACACCAAGCAAGGCAGGCAACTCGCCGAAGTGCTGCTCAAGCAGAAACCGGATGACTACGACGCCTATCTCGCCGTGGGCGTTGAAAACTATTTGTCAGGAATCAAGCCGGCTCCCATACGCTGGCTCCTCTCCGCAGGTGGGGTCGAAACCGACAAGGCGCAGGGCGTTCACGACCTGGAGCTGACCGCGGAGCATGGAGACCTGCTGGCCCCGTTCGCCCGCCTATTGCTCGCCGTGGCCGCCTTACGGGATAAGGACCAACCCAAAGCCTGTAGCCTGCTGAGCGGTTTATCGCAGCATTACACAGGCAATCCCCTCTATCGCCACGAACTCACGCTGAACCACTGCAATTGATATTGATCCGTTTGACTTTAACGGTTCAATTCGCTTAAATCAGACTAGATGCTTCACTGCCGTGGCAAATTGCGCCGCGGTATCAACGCTGCTCTAGCAATGGTCCGGTCCGGCCCATCTTCCAGACCTTGCTCGGCCTCACATGCAATTAAAGGACCTGAACAAGCCGATTGGAAGCGAAGGCTCGTTTCTTAATTTGTGCTTTCAACGGTCCGCGACCGGACAAACTGCCGGTCGCTTTCTTGTCGTCTTTTTGGGGGGCAAGATGTGCTGTTTCGTCGTCGTCATTGGATAGCCGTTGTATTTCTGTTGTGCCTCTTTTCGCTTCCCGTCGATGGCGCAGGTGTCCGCAGCGCTGTCCGGACGGGTCACCGACCAAACCGGTGCAGCTGGTGACCGGAGCGACCGTAACCGCGAAAGACACAGAAACGGGAATCTACCCGCTCGACGGTGACCGATGCAGCGGGCAGATACGAATTGCCCGCTCTCCCCGTTGGCCGATACGAGGTTGAGGCGAGAAGAGCGGATTTGCGGGAGCGATTCGCTCAGGGATCCTTCTGGTTGTGGGTCAGGATGCGGCTGCGGACCTGAGCCTGAAGGTCGGCAACGTGAGCGAGCAGGTCAAAGTGGTGGCGGACGCTCCGATGGTCAATGCGACCACACAGGATATCTCCGGCCTGGTTGGGGAGAGGGAAGTCAAGCAGCTTCCCCTTGAACGGACGCAGTTACGATTTGCTTCTCACCACCAACCCCGGGGTGGTCAATTTCACCTGGGAGAAGACCGGGGGCATCGGAGTCTCCAATTCCACCACCGGCAACAATTTCGCCGTGTCGGGCAATCGTCCCGCAGCAGAATTTATTTCTGCTGAACGGTATAGAGTTCACGGGCGCCGCGGAAAACAACATGCAGCCAGGAGGGGCGAGTCAAAATCTGCTGGGCGTCGAGGCGGTGCGCGAGTTCAATGTGCTGCGCGACTCCTACGGCGCGGAATACGGCAAGCGGCCCGGGGGCCAGGTCATCATCGTGACCCAGTCGGGAAGCAACCAGTGGCACGGCTCCGTCTATGAATTTCTGCGTAACAATGCGCTGGACGCGCCGAATTTCTTCGATCAGGGAGGATCACCTCCCCCATTTCAGCGCAACCAGTTCGGAGGCGCCGCTGGGCGGACCCATCCAGAAGGATAAGACTTTCATTTTTGCGAACTACGAGGGCCTTCGCCAGATCTGCATCAGACATCGGTTGCGTTTGTGCCCGATTTGACCTCGCGCGCGGCTGCGGTGCCGAGCGTCAAACCTCTGCTGAATCTTTGGCTCACTCCCAGCGCCAGCGATCCTGACTTTAACGGAATCTCGGCAGTCTCGAGCAGTCCCTTGCAGACCATTCGGGAAGACTTTGGCACCGCGCGGGTGGACCACGTCTTCTCTCCAAAGGACAGCCTCTCGGGGGTCTATACCGCGGATGACGGCTCAGACTTCACGCCCACGACCGCTAACCCCTACAGCACCGATCTATTGAATCTGCGCGAGCAGGTCGTCAGCCTGGAGGAGACCGCACGTGGTTTCGCCGCGACTGCTGAATACAGCGCGGTTCGGCTATTCGCGGGCAGGCTACTTCTTCACCGGCGAACCAACACCAGGCACGCCAGCGGCCGATGTTCCCGGCTTTCTGACCGGCAAGCTGGTGGGCGCCGTGGTGGTGGGAGGAAGCGCGGCGTCGAATCCGCAGGCGCAGATTGGCCTGGCCGGAAGCAACAACGGCAGCAACCTGAATATCGACCGCAATCTGTATACCTATGAAGATCGCGTGGCTCTCACCCACGGTGCGCACCAACTCAGTTTCGGCGCATGGTTCCAGCAGTTCCAATCGAATGAGACAGATCAACCTCAGCCAGTACGGCCAGGCTACCTTTGCCAGCCTGCAGACATTTCTTACCGGCACCACCAGCAGCTTCTTGTACAGCCCTGCGCCGACCGAGATGAACTGGCGATCGCTGTTCGGAGCCGGCTACGCACAAGACGTGATTCGCCTGCGCCCTCAGTTCACTCTGACCCTTGGGTTCCGGGGTGAATTCTCGACCGGATGGAATGAGGCTCATGGGCGAGCCGCCAACTACACATTCTCTAATGGAGTGATCTCCAGCCAACCGCGTATCTCCAGCAACACGTTCACCACGAACAATGCGAAGTTCCTGCCCCAACCGAGAATCGGTTTCGCATGGAGCCCTCACTCGGAGAGGACCGTGGTGCGCGCCGGCTTTGGAATGTACAACGAACTGCAGGATGCTTTGGGATATCGCACCGATCAGAATGCGCCCTTCAACCCCACGTACAGCATTGCATCGTTGCCTGTATCCAAGCTCCCTCTGTCGACCGAAGGTCCTCAGCCGTCCAATGCGCTGCTGGTGCCTGGAGGCGTGCAACCTGACCTGAAGATGCCGACGCTTGATCTCTTATTCCTTGAGAGTGGAACAAGCGCTTACGCGAACACGTCGTTGACGGTGGGCTATGTGGGATCGCATGGCTACCACGAGATCGTCGGCATCGATGCCAACATGCCCGTGCCAACCATTTGCCCGGCATCGCCTTGTCCGGCGACTTATCCTAAGACCTTTCCCGCACCACTGGCAGGCTCACCTGTTCCCGCAGGTTCTTATTACACCCCAGCCGGGAAGCGCCGAAAGCGAATCCCACGATTGCGAATACCTGGACCTGGTTTTCTGTCGGGGACAGCAGTTACAACTCGCTGCAGGTGGATTTCACCCATCGCTTCAGCCATGATCTTTTTCTGCGCGGCGTCTATACGTGGTCGAAGTCTTTGGACGATGGAGATTCGTTGAACGCAACCGCCGCGGGCAATGCGCCGGGCCTGGTGGCAAACCCCAACAACGTGAAAGCAGACTGGGGTCCTGCCACTTACGATGTGCGCAACCTGGGGGTGATCAGCGCCGTTTATGGTTTGCCCTTTGGACATGGAAAACAGTTTGCGGCGGCCTGGGTAAATTCGGCAACGGAGCCGTGAGTGGTTGGTCGGTGAACAGTCTTGTCGTTCTGCAAGCCGGATTCCCATTCACACCGCAACTGAGTTACAACCCATCCAACGACGGGGACACGCGCAATCCGGTAAGGCCGTTTATCAATCCGAACTTCACGCGGCTCTGCAATTCTCGGGAAGCCGAGCCAGTGGTTTAACTCCCAAGGCATTTCTGCGCCGCCGGCGAACAGCGGTTTCTTTGGCAACCTGGGAAGAGACACTCTTACGGGCCCAGGGCTCGCCACCTGGGATTTCTCGGCGGTCAAAGACACTGCCCTCTATGAGCGGCTGAGCCTGCAGTTCAGAGCGGAGATCTTTAACCTGCTGGATCGAGCCAATTTCAACACGCCGAATCTGATCGTATTCACGCCCACGGGTGTTTCCGGCACCGCGGGCGCGATCAGCAGCACGTCGACAACGGCTCGCCAGGTTCAATTTGGAGTGAAGCTGCTCTGGTAGTCGTTTGAGATCAGGGAAGGAGCAGCGGAGCTTCCGCTTTCCTTCCCGCCTCGAATCTGGAGCCTGCGATCCTAGCGGTGGCTGCCGCCGCCCCCACCACCACCGGAGCTGCCTGCACTCGACCCTCCGCCACCGCCTCCTCCGTGGAAACCGCCGCCTCCTCCCCCACCTCCACCACCACTAGACCCGCCACCTGCATGCGAGCCGCCGCCACCGCTGCTGAAGCTTCCGCCGCCGTGGGAACCGCTCCCGCTGAATCCTCCACCGCTGCGCGCGGCGCCGCCGCCGTTAAACCCACCGTGTGCCCCGGCAAAGCTGCCGCCTCGCGCCTGCAGAGTGCCGGAGCGATTCGTAATCGGTGCAGGGACGGTTACAGTTCTGCCTCCATGCACGACGTCTTTGGCCACGGTGAAGCTTTGCAATTTGGAATCAAAACCCAGTGGAACGCCCTTGATAGCGGTCAGGTTACCCCCGCGCAACGTGTCTCTCATCACGTGCCCTTCCATGTGAGGGGCGCCGATCCGGGTTAACGGAGGCAGATGAGTATTGCGATATTCTCGCGGTGGTGACTTGAGTTCCTCGATCGGGTGCCCCGGCTCGAATTTCACCCGCTCTACGGACAGCCCGTTCTTGTTGTTCAACGCAAAGACTTGCTCTTTCCGGTTGATCGGAGGGCGACCCTTCACGTCATAGGGATGAATGGGAACAATGGCCACCTTGTTTCCGCTCTTGACCCAGCGGACCGGCGGAATATGGTGCCGTTTGTGACCCGCAACCCAGCAGTAGTGATGCCGCCGTTGCACCCAGCTCCCCGCGTGACACACCGCCCAGTTCCACCCGGCTGAGGTTGGGACCAATCCTGTATCGACCACTCTGTCGACACCGGTCACCGGATCTCTGGCTACCCGGTAGCGGATCGCGGCCGGAAAGCAAGGAAAGTAGACTTGAGCCGTTCTAACCCTGAGTGGATCGGGCAAGAGCGGCGGTATCGCCTGCGCTTCGTTGAACGGGTAGGTCTGGTCAAAGCTTGCGCGAACAACCTGCGCGCCCTGTCCAAAGGCGTCTGCGGAAGGCGGCCGGGCTTGCGAAACTTTGTCACCCGGCTGCTGCCGGTCATCCTGTGCCTCCGGTTCCCAACAGGTGCCGTAAGGCGGGCAGGCGAAGAATGTGCCCTGTCCTTTCATGTCCGCCAGGCCGGGAATGGGCACTGTTAGGCCAGATGCTTTCATCATCTCGGCCATGGCCGCTGTCCGCTGCGCCACCCGGTCCGCGACCCAGTGATCCCAATCGGCAAATGCGGCCGAATCATTGGGGCCAGCGAGATCGACGGGGCGGCCGTCTCGATAGTACTGGGTGTGGCCTTTTAAGAGCGCTTTCTGGGTCTCCCCAAGCGATAGCAGAGTGTTGTTATCTAAGGTCGTATAGGCTATCCCATCGAGATAACTGCTGACGCGGGCGTTCCAGGCTGCGGGAAATTTTGACGACAGGTTATCCGTGGGGGTCCTGAGGAAGAACTTGTCTCCGGAAATATAAGAATGCAAATTGAGCGATACCGTGCCGGCAAGAAGCCCGAGGTCGGTATAGGGCACGCCGCTGGTGGTGTGCAGATCGTTGAAGGTAAGGACGGAGTTTTCTCCGAGATAGAGCGTGGACGCATCTTCAAACTCAATTTCTGCGCGTCCCGCGCCGGTCACCAGGCTGAAGCCGGTTTCGAGCGGTAGATTGGCAACTGCTTGCTCCCATGCTGCATCGGCGGGCTTATCCTTTTCCGCACCCCGGGCAACACGCACATCGCCCTCCACAAAACTTATGCGAACGATCTGGGCGTAGGTCGCATCCGAATAATGTTGTCCCAGGATAAAGAGTGCCTCCTGCTTCAGCTTTTCCGAGGAGTCGGTGTTCAGAATCTCCTGAAGTTGCCCCAGGGCCTGTGATTCGTCCTTCTGCATCAGAGAATTGATCGCCAACAGTTTCAGATCGTCGTCCGTGACTGTCTTTGGATCCACGGGCTTGCCGGTCCGGGCGTGAATCTCGATCTCCAGTGCGCCGCACTCATGGTTCCAGCTGCTCGTGGGAAATGCGTGGGTTAGCTCGGTGCAGGTGGCCAGAGCGGGTTTTCTTTTGTCCTGTTTGTTTTCCGCATAGGCCTTCCAATAGAGCGCCCCATCGGCGAGGCCGCTGTGTTGGTCGGCGACCATGGCGAAGATTGCTTCCGCGTTGGCCCAGCGTCCTTCGTTGACGGCACGTGTGCCCTCGCTATAGAGACTACTGATGGCAGCGTTCGACGTAGCCGGGAGCGCATCGATTGCACCGGGTTCCACCTGTCCGGCGGCGCTTTGAGCGACACCAGCCGTGGAACCGCAAAGCAACATTCCGTACAGGGCAGAAACAAAAACAAATCCGGATTTCATATCGTGCCCTCCTTCGTGTGGGCGGCCGGGGCTGCCGGTCGAGAACGCAGTACACGGACCTCAAAGAGCAAGCGGTCCGCGTTCATCTCGTCCTGCAGTTTAGTAATGGTTGTGCTCTTTAAGTCGCCCGGCTGCTCTGCCAGCTCTGCCAGCAAATGATCCAGGCGATCGAGTGCCGTTGCCAGCGCGGGATCGTCCCCGTGCTTCAGCTTTTGACGGCAAATACGATTTGCCGGCAGAAGATTCCGTGCCTCGTCGCGCAAGGGAGAGAGCATCTCGGCGTTGCCGGCGTCGGCATGTTTCAGTTCCATCAGCAGCCGCTCCGAGCGGTCCAGATGGTCACTCAGAACTACGACCAAAACACGCTGCGGAGGATTCGTGACGCTTAGCTGCTTTTGCTGCGTATGATTTCCCGCAACGGCCTTCGCCTCCCTTCGCTCCCACAGCCGGCCACCGATGAAGGTACAGGTAGCCAGCGCGATGCAGGCGGCAGCATAACTCAAACCCATCCACGGGCCGCCACGCAGCCAATTCCACTTACGCACTTCATAGGCAGGCAGGGAGCCGGAAATCGATTCCCAGACCCGTTTGCCGTGGAAGGCATCGCGGGCCGGCACTTTTGCGAATTCCATTTCGGCGAGGTCGCTCCGCAGCGCAGCGTAGTTCATCGCGCATTCCGCACATGCCGCGAGGTGCTGTTCCACGCCGTCCTTGTCGTCTTCGGCAAAGGTATGCGCGATCAGGTCCTCTTCGGTCAAATGACTCATATTTTCACCCTCAGGGCGGCCAGGCGGCGCCGCAGCTTTTGTACGGCACGAAATACAGCTTGCTTCGCCGCGTTAGGCGCGATCTCCAGCGCCGTTCCGATCTCTTCGCAGGTGCGGTCTTCCATATAGCGCAGGACAAAGGCGGTTCGTTCGATCGGGGTCAGACTATGCATCGCCATCTCCTGCATGGCGCCGATCTCCCCGCTAAGCAGCAGCCGGTCCGGGCCTGCAGCCGAATCCCGCACCTCTATTTCGTTTTGCTCCAGCGCCGATTGTTCCGGGCCGCCGATCTTTTTCAAGGCGCAATGCACTGCGATCCGATAGATCCACGTGCCAAAATCCGACCGCGACTCAAAGCTCTCCAGCTTGCGATACCCCAGCAGGAACGCTTCCTGCACCACGTCTTCCGCATCGGCTTCGTTACCCGTGATGCGAAACGCTACCCGAAATAATTTCCCGGTATGACGGAGGACCAAAGTTTCATAGGCCCTCTTGTCACCAGAAAGGACTGCACGGATAGCCGCCTGGTCGTTCTTGTCCATTCCGCATATTAGATACCCGCACGCCGACCGCGGTTAGGGGAGATTTGTTGGAATTCTGAGGCATACTCCGGCCCCAACGATGGGTCTTACCGTGTCTGCGCAGAGAGCTGTGCACCAAGTCCCGAAGGGACGTCTGAAAGTAGCCCAGGACGTAGTCCTGGGTAATCGCGGAGAAGCTGGTCAGTCCCGCCAGGGACGGCTGAACACTTGCCGCTTTTCAGCCGTCTCTCACGGGGACTGTTCAGCTTGCTTATCATCGCTACGCTACGCTCCGGTCGGGATGACAAGTCATCTTGGAAACTATACTTAGTACCCCAAACAAAATTGTCATTCCGACCGGAGCGGAGCGTAGCGATCTGCCCTGTGCCCCTCGGACTTCCCAAATTCTAGAGTTCTCACGCCGACTAAGTGTTCGTTTATGAACGCGTGTTCCGAGTGTTCACTTATGAACGCGTGCCGAGTGTTCGCTTATGAACGCGTGCCGAGTGTTCGCAAATGAACGCGCGTTGCAAACGTTCACGAATGAACACTCGCGGTGACTTACTACAACCTCATTAATCCGCCGTGATAAGCAGGCGTCGTCCACGAGCGAACACGACTTATCGATATCGAACATACGTCACCGCAACGATAACTGCCAACTTATCGCATTTTTTCTCGAAAATAGATGACTTGTTAAGTGGCCTTAGGAATGCCATGCATCCATCGGGAACTTATGACGAAACAAATGCGTAATCACAATCCTGGTAGTAGTCATTCCGTGCATTCTTTAAAACTCAAATCGAGGGTCACGCATGATCGCGCTATCTTCTCATCTTCGGCTGCAGGTGTACCTGCTTCTTCTCATCGCTTTCCTCTCCAACATCGATCTCGTCAGGGCCCAGACGTCTAATGTCCAGACCATTTCCTCACAAGTGCGTATTGATCAGACTCTGGCGTTGATTCGCGCAGCGGATCAAAATCATTTTTCCCAGGCACAGCGAGCAGTTTTGTGGAAGAACCTCGCGTTGAATTACCACAGCGCCTCAGACTTCCCCAACGCCGAGGATGCCTACAACAAGGCGCTGCATCTGCTAAAGACTGCGCCGTCAGACCGGTCAGAGTATGCTTCCACACTCGATGACCTCGCTTCGCTCTACCTTACCTACGGCCGTTTAGACGACGCTGAGAGCGCCATGAAGCAAGCGCTGAAGGTGCGCCAGAAGCTGGGGACTCCAGCCGATCTGGGGGTTAGCGAAGTACACCTGGCGGATATCGCTCTCGTGCGGCACCAGTACAAGAAGGCGGAACGTTTAGCTCAGCGCGGACTTGAGGGGATGGAGTCTTCGTCGGATCCACCCAAGACCGGGATGCTCTCCGCATTCATTACTTTGACATATGCACGCTGCTCACGGGCCCACTGCGATGAAGGACTGATGAATGCAAAGCAAGCGGTGGACTTCGCACAGAAAAACTCAGAATCAAAATCGGTGGCTGATGGGTTCGCATTGGAGACGCTCGGATTTGCTGAGTGGAAGAACGGGACGAAACAGGATGGAGAGAAAGCCATGCTGCAAGCTCTCCGGATACTACGGACAAAGCTGGCTCCTTCGGATCCTCGCCTGGCCGGTGCCATGCTGCAGTACCGCGCCTACTTAATAGAGGCAAACCGGCAAGCGGAAGCACAAGAGATTCACGAGGAGGTGACAAGGATGACCCGGCAGGCGGGAGTTTTCTGTCAGGGTTGCGCGATAAGCGTCAATTCATTGTCGAATGCCTTGCGCTAGCAACCAAGGCTTTCCCGCAACGTCGCGGGAGCCGGCAGTCACCGTCAGGAACGGCTCCCGTGAGAAAAACATTTTCAGGAAAGGTCACAGTGAAGGTACCTTTGCTGGATCACAGTCCGGGCAGTCCCGCCGGGCGCGCTTCAGATTTCACGTTCGCGGCGTTTATAGTAGAGGCAGCACAATCCCAGGGTATTGGATGTCTGCCATGCGCCCCACTGCCGCCGGAGCACGGGTTAATCGGGTTTCCAGCAAAGAGCAGATCCTGTCGGCGCAGCTCAAGCTTCTCTACGCCAATGCGAATCTCGGCGTCGTAGTCAACATACTCGCGGCGACCATCCTGTCTGCCCTGCAATGGGGCTTGATCCCGAGGTCTGTAGTCACCGGTTGGTGGCTCTACATCACGTTACTATCAGTCGTGCGGTACGCTTTTGCGCGGCGCTATTGGCACGCTTCCCCAACCCCCACAGATCTTCGCAAATGGCGTACGGTGTTCACCGTGGGCGTAGGTTTGGCAGGCGCCGGTTGGGGCGCCGCAGGGGTTCTGTTATACCCGGCAGACCACCTGACCAACCAGGTCTTTCTCGTGTTCGTTCTGGGGGGAATGATGCTGGGCGCCTCTTCCCTGCTCGCGCCCCGGCCGGAGGCGTTTCTGACGTTCCTGATTCCGGCAGGCTTCACCCCCTCGGTCCGTCTTTTCTTCACAGGCGACAAAGCGCATTTCGCCATGGGGGCACTGGCCACCGTCTTCACCTTTGCCACCCTGATCGCGACCAGGCGGCTTTATTGCATCATCGACTCGTCGCTCCGACTACAGATGCAGAACCGAGAGCTGGTGGAGGGTCTTCGGACCGCAAACCAGGAGACCGCAGCCCTGAACCAGGCATTGGAGCTCCGGGTCGAGGAGCGCACCGCCGAACTCAACCAATCCGCCGAGCAACTGCGGGCTGAGATTGCACAGCGGGAACAAACAGAAGAAGAACTACTGCGCGCGAGGAAGCTGGAATCTCTTGGAGTGCTCGCGGGTGGCATTGCCCATGACTTTAATAACTTCCTGACGGTCGTACAGGGAAATATTGAAGTAGCAAAAGTACAACTGAATCCCAACGAGCCCGCTCAGGAATTCCTCAATCAAGCCGCGAGCGCCTGCCAGCGTGCGAAGTTCTTATCATCGCAGCTGCTCACCTTTGCCAAGGGAGGAGCGCCGGTCAGAAGCGTAGTTTCCATCGCTCAACTCGTCACCGACGCTGTTCATCTCGCGCGAACCGGCTCCCCGGTTGGCATTGAGGTCAAGATTGTAGAAGGTCTCTGGTCCGCCCAGGTGGATCCGGGCCAGATCGGCCAGGTGCTTCACAACATTCTCCTGAATGCCCGGCAGGCAATGCCCGGTGGGGGCATCATCGAAGTGCGGGCCGAGAATGTTGCTTTTCCCAACGGTCCCGACGATGATGCCGATGCTCGAGTCAGGATCTCCATTCGGGACTACGGAAGAGGCATATCCGCCGATGTACTGCGGCGGATATTTGACCCCTATTTCACCACCAAGCCGGGGGGCAGCGGTCTCGGACTCGCGACCGCCTATGCGATTGTGGTCAAGCACGGGGGACACATTTCCGTGGATTCGACACCAGGTGTCGGGACGGAATTCGTCATTGATTTGCCTGCGTCGCTCGAATCCCCCCAGTCCCAGTCACCCGCAGTCGCGCCTATGCAGACCGGCACAGAGCGACTCCTGGTGATGGACGACGAGGAGGCTCTCCGGATCCTGTTCAAGGCGGTTCTCAGCAGACTTGGTTACGATGTGCAGACTGCGCGCGACGGTGCTGAGGCCATCGCACTTTACGAGGCGACCGAAGCGGCTGGCGGAGGTTTTGACGCTGCTCTATTAGATCTGACAGTTACCGGAGGAATGGGTGGTTTGGAAGCCGCCGCCAAATTGCGGGAATTAAACCCATCGTTGAAGCTGATTGTCTCCAGTGGTTATTCCGAAGCGCCAGTGATGTCTCATTTCGCCGACTACGGTTTCGACGCCGTGATCCTGAAGCCCTGGACAGTGAAGGAGATCAGCGAGGTTCTTCGCAAAGTGCTGATTGCGGATCCCGTTCGCCGGGTCTGAGTTTTTTCTGCTGAAACATATCTTTTTGTGACTTTGGTTTGCCGGCGACACCGCGCGCAAAGCAACCGCTGGCAATTTTTAAGCACCCTAACTAGGTCCCGGAATTCCTCCAGGTTGCTTGAGCGCATGGCAGATAGGCCGATTGAAAAAAGCTGGATCGTGTTTTTCAACCGGCCTCAACTCGAGAGTCAGATAGTCGTCGCGGCGAACGCCACGGTCGTTGGCGATCACTTGATCTTTACAAATTCCAAAGGTGACCTGGTCGCACTATTCTTGCTTGAAGTTGTTGCGAGCTACTCTGAAGTACCTGCCTTATGACTTGTGCAGCCGCATCGAGGTAGTAGACGGCGAAGGGTTGGGGGTGACGTCAGTCTCGGTGATCGTCTTGTGGTCCGGGCTTAGCACGAAAGTATTCTCCCGCCGAATCTCCCCGTCGAAACGATAAGTTACTTTCAAGGTGGTTGGGCTGACCTGCTGGACTGACATAGTCGAGTTCGCGGAGGTCTTCATCTCCGTTCCATCCAATTTGCAGGTGATCGGCTTATCCACGTCGGTCTCCTTGAATGCGACGCTGTCTCCCTTGACTTCGATGGTAAGCACCCCCTGATCTTCTGGCTCTTCCACCTTGACTTCCTTCCACACGCCGGACATGCCGGGGCCACCCGATACCCGCTTCGAGATGATTGTTCTTGTGAAAGGTGCGGCGCCTTCGGGAAACAACTTCGCGGTCGAGGTCCTTGTGTTGCCGTCTGCCGCTAACTCAATCTTACCTTTATAAGACAGCTTGCCATTTCGGTTCGACTCGACTTCGTAACCTGAGCCGGCCTTTGTGCACACGGTGGTGACGCCTTTCGGCATCGCGTGCGGTTGCCCATCGCATATAACCTTCGGATCCGGCTTGCCTTGCCGCGTGACCGTGTAGCCCTCCCCGTCTGTTTTTACGGAGTACGTTGGCCCCACGTATTTGACGCTGGCTGGATCCAGCTTCCAGGAGCCGTTCCAGGGGTTGGCCTGCGCTATGCAGGGAAGATTAAGCACAGCAAAACACATGAGGGCGCAAACGCTCATGACAGAACGCTTCATCGTAACCCGCCTTTCAAACAAAGTCTTTAGCCTGGGGATAGTAGGAGGATGCTCTGCTTAAAAATGGCGGTCGTCAAGATAAAACCTTTCTCATATTTGCGGCAGGAGAACGTCCCTCCGCAGCTAAAGCCGTAATTGTCGTGCGGGAATAGCGGACGGCCTGAAGACTCTGCGTGAGAACCAGAAAAAACCGCAGATCTCTCCACTCCGCTAGCCCGGTCGAGATGACAATTCATCTCGAAACGATACTTAGAGTTCCCAAACAAACTTGTCATCCCGAGCGTACCCGGATTTCCTGCTTCACCGCTCTCACTGGCGACCACTTATGTGGTTCTCCCTAAAGAGAACCACATGCAGTCGACCGAAGCCGCAACTCTCGACAGGAAATCTGGGGAAGCCGAGGGATCTGCGGTGCGCCCTTCGGGCTTCCCAAATTCTGGGGTTCAAATGCAGACTCTCTAGCCCCTGCCACCGTGAAAACCGAAAAAGAAGCCGAATTTCCCCCCGACTTATAACACTGTCCGGCTCGTTGTGAAACATTTTGCGGGACTGATCACGTTTCTGAATTACACAGCGGCTTCGCCGGCAACCTTCGCAGGATCGCCCCTCTTAGTTGTGAAGAGGCGACGGACCGCCCATATCTGGATGGGAAATAAGAAAGCTAATTTGCTTACCCCCATTGCCATGGCGACACCGCTCAAACCGATCGAACGGCCGAACAAAATACCGAGGCCAATGGTGCCAACGGCACAAAGCGTGACCGAAAGCACGAGCGGAGCCAGGCGCTCCAGCCCTATCAACAACTGAGCGCCGCCCATCAGCAAGACGCCGAGCAGGTTGTACAGGCTCAGCCAGAGGATCAGTGAAGTAGGGGGAACCGCCTCTGGACCCGCCCAAATGCGGATCAGCGGCTTGGCCATCACCGCGATCAGCACCAGTACCGGCACTGCGCCCGCCACGGAGAGTATCGTTACCTTTTCGTACGCACTCTTGATCCACTTCCAGTCATTGCGTGCCTTGGCTTCACCAAACGCCGGGACAAGCGGCGAGGTAACCATGTACACCAGATCCATGGGCAAAGTGATGACCTTTTGTGCAACGACAAAGATCATGACATTGGCCGGGCCGAGAATCTGGGTAATGATCATCGGCTGGCTTTGATAAATACCGAGTGCGCCGAGCTGATTTACCAGGTACTTGCCGCCCAGTTTGAAGAGCCTGTGCACACAATGCCAGCGGACCGCCGAAGGCACGGGGAGCAGCCAGCGATAACGCTTGCGGAACATGTAATAGACATTCACCACCGCCAAAACAGTTCTTGTGCCGGAGAGAGCGAGCACCAACTGAGGCAGACCGCCATGAAATCGGGTAACGATCACCAGGGCGACCAGCGTCGCAAGATTCATCGCGATGCCCCAGGCGTTCGACAGAAAGCCATCCTGATAGGCGCAATAGATTGAGTTCTGAACGTTCAGCGGAAGACCGATGATAAAGAGCGCAAGCGTCAATGCGCAGGCCAGCGTCAGTTCACCCGGGCGCACGTTCGACACCCGGAATACCGAGTTCCAGGGGATGAACCGAAAGCTCGCAATTGCCACGATCGCCAGCAGAGCGGCAACGGCGGTGAGCGCCCAAACCGCCGAAGATGTATATTCCTGAGCTGCCCGTCGGTCGTCGTTTCCGTTGGCTTCCGAGAGCACGTTAATCAGCGCGTTTCCCGCAAGACCGAAATCGGTCATCGCCATCCAGACAAGAAGACTGCTGATGGTAAGCCAGACACCGTAACGTTCCGGGCCCAGGTAATGTACCGTGAGCGGAACGGATACGAGGCTGATCACGATGGTCAGCGCCTTCTGTATCAGGGATGCCGACGCGCTGATGCCTGCTCTGCGATAGCGCTCGCGGCCCCGGTCAGAGCTCGCATGGCGCAACCCACGAAGCGCCTTCGGATTCAACAGAAGCTTGCTTCCGCTAACCAGGCGCTGGGCGACGACCGAGCTCGATGAGCGCAGGGACATGTTTTCCTATTTCACAAAATAGGAAATATAGGGATCGCTTGGAAAGCGGCAGAGCGAGCTCGATGCGAAGCCGGCCGCTTCGATAAATGCCAACGTTTCGCCGGGGAAATCAGGGGAGTTCAACTCATCAAAAGCCACCACACCGCCTCGCACCACACGCGGGAGCAAGTATTTGAGAGCTGCCTTCGTCGGCTCATAAAGATCAAAATCCAGGTAAAGGAGGCTGATCAAAAGATGGGGATTTTGTTCCAGATACTGGGGTATGGTTTCGCAACTGTCACCCTGGACGAGTTCGACCTTGGGAATATGGCCGAGGGGGCGATTCCTATCGTGAATGGAGGCGAGGTGGTTTATCTCGTCAACGATCTCTGTGGAGGTGTGGAATGCTCCCTCGTGAAGATATTCCGAAGTCCCGAAGGAGGTGTCGTTGTTGTGGGTTTTGGGAAATCCAGTGAACGTATCGAAACCAATCACCCGCCTGGTGTGGTTGTACGGCTCAAGGATAGAAGAACATTGGGCCCACGTCATCAGGCCGCCGCCGGCAAAGACTCCGCACTCGACAACGCTTCCGTGCACTCCCAGGTTCAGTTTGAAAATCTCATAACGCACGAGAAAACGTGCCAGATCCTGCCTGCGGACATGACGCGGGAAAGTTTCGAGCCGTTGCGCAAGCGGGACGCTCGCGTTCTCGAACGCTTCGCAAAGGTCCTGAACAACACTTTCTTCTTTGGGGAGATGCATCCGGGCATGGTGACCGAGTTGAGTGAGAGAAGGCCTGCTGGATGAAGCGTGGCTTAACATGTGGGACCCCTGTCGGTTTCCGTCAGCCAAGAAACGCGGGTTTTGCTGGGATTTGTTGCGTCACAGCAAGCTACCCGCCCAGAATGTTAATAAATACTTAACACTTGAACTAGGATAGCAAGGCGCTTTGCTTCCGTCAAGCCGGGAGATTGACAGAGATAACCAGTATTTGGGCTGTGTCCTCCGCCTCGTTTCGCCATTGTCGGGGGGCGCCCGTAGGAATCGTGACAGAATCGCCTTTGGTGAGAATCTGCTCGGCATCATCCAGGGCGAGAATCACCTTACCGTCGAGAACGAACACGAACTCATCGTTGATCGACGAGGTGGGGTGTTTTCCGCTGATTCCGCCGGCATTGATGCGGACCAATGCGGCCTGAAAGTGCGACCCATCCCCTAGAAAACCGAGCCCTTCGATATCGGCCCGGGACCACTCAAGGGACAAATGAGAACGCTCGTCTGAGCGAATGATCTTCGCTTTCGCTGACTCGGCAACGCGAAAAAACTGCCAGAGGGTCACGCCTAAAGCCTTGGCTATGCGCTCCATGGACGAAATCGATGGAGAACATTGACCGTTTTCTATTTGCGAAAGAAAACTCGGGGAGACTTCGGTTCTCGCTGCCAGGGCTCGCAACGACACCCCCTGTTTCTCCCGTAGAGCACGGAGAGATTCTCCTAGGCTTTCTTCGATCATCGTCGCAATTCCTCTTGAGCTTCCTGGTGCTGGCAAAGCCGCCCGCCCGGCGCTCAGAAAAACGGCCACGTGATCCCTACCCCCCTACCTGCCGGAGAGGAATAGAGAAGCCCAGGGACAGACGTAAGGCACTCTAATCATAACCTTAAAGGAGTTCCTCCAATAGATTGAGCACGCAAAGGTTGTAGTATCGCCGGCAGGCCCCAGTGTGTTCCGGCTCATTGACAGCAGCTTCATTCCTACGGCAGAGTCATTCGCAGCCCTTACAGCCAGGCGGGAATATATGCACGTTTCCAGCTTCCACCACCTGCACCATCTCATCAACCACTGGGCCATCCTGGTATCCGCCTTGATCCTATGGCTGCTGGGCGCCGTGTGGTACTCGCCTGCCCTGTTTGCCAAGCCCTGGATGGCCGCGCTCGGCATTGTCCCCAAGGGTCCAAAGAAGGGCCTGGCTGCCGGGATGATTTCTTCTTTCGTCGGAGACCTGCTTGTGGCCATCGTCCTGGTGCACTTCGTTCTCTGGTCGGGAGCCGACACTTTTCTCACGGGCGCCTTCGTCGGCTTTCTGTGCTGGCTGGGGTTTATCGCCGCGACCCAGTTCCCCCAGGCCATTTACGAGAACCGTCCCCCGCGGCTCTTTGCCATCAATGGTGGTTACTGGTTCGTCGGTTTGTTGATCGTAGGGGGCTTGCTGGCGGTGTGGAGATAGTTTGCTCAATCCTCGCGCAGAGCCTGCATGGGCTCGATCGAGGCAGCTTTGCGGGCGGGGAGCAGCGCTGCCATCAGTCCGATGACGGATAGTCCCACGGCAACCGCTACGTAGGTCACCATATCCAACGGCTTTACCTGGTACAGAAAGCTGGTGACCCAGCGGCCGGTAACAAACGCCAGCAGAAGACCAATAACAAGCCCTGATCCAATCACGATCGAACCCTGGCGCAGGATGAGTTGCGCAACGCTCCGCCGGGTTGCACCGAGCGCCATCCGAATACCAATTTCCCGCCGGCGGTGACTTACCAGTTGCGATAACACTCCGTACAAGCCGGCAATGACCATCACAATCGCGAGCCCGGCGAAGGAACCCACAAGATACAGTCCCAACCTCTGGCTGAAAGTGTTCTTTTGCACCAGATCGTCCATGGTTGAAAAATTGTCCAGTGCAAATCCGGGAGCGAGCTGGTGGAACACCGAACGCGTCTCCGCCGCGATCGGAATCTCACCCCGGCTCTTAACCACGAAACTGACTACGGTCTTGAGCAGGGCCTGATAGAAAAGTGAAGTGGTGGGAATCTGTTGCTGCGAAAGCAGGATGAGAGGCTCGACCACGCCGCCCACATTCCTGTCGACCTGGTCAGCCAACACACCAACAATGGTGTATGGCTTGATCATCCCGGTGTCTTTGCCGCCGAGATTGATCTGCTTCTCCAGGGGGTTCTGGCCCGGGAAGTACTTATCGGCCAGGGCTTGGTTGATGACCGCAACAAAGGGAGTGGTCGCCACATCTTCATCACCGATCATGCGGCCGCGCATGAGCGGAGTTCCCATGGTCGAGGCGTAGTCCCCACTGATCGCGCTGATACGCGCTTCGTTCTTGTTCTTCGGATCCTTGGGCCGGCCCTCAATCTCGAAACTCGTGCCGATATCCACACCAGACAGCGGCGGCGCCGTGACCATGGCGGCGCTCTCAATCCCGGGCAGCGAGCGCATGCGATCGAGGACTGGCTGGTAGCTGAGGACGGCTACAGAAAGCGGCGCGTTCCCCTTGTCCTCGGAGACGGCCATCGCGGAAAAGCCCGCCGCATCGGCCGGCATGGCAGTGAAGGTGGTCACCCGCGCGGTATCGAAACCCAAGTGCGATTTTTCCAGGTTCCAAAGGGTGTGAAAGAGCAGTCCGGTGGCGACGAGAAGCAGGGTCGAAAGAGCCACTTCGCCGGCAACCAGCCCGCCGCTCAACTTGCCGCTCACCGACTGCGCCCCGAGGCCCCGGGAAGCCGCCTGCAGCGCTGCTTGTGGATTGGAGCGTGACACAAGCAATGCCGGCAGCAAGGAAGACAGCAGGGTGGCGATGCAGGCGATAGCAGCCAGCGCCAGCACAACCGTCCAGCGAATCGCGATCGAATCGGCGCGGGGGATGGTTCCGTCCGGCAGCTTGCCGACTGCGCTGATCGCGAGCTGCGCCAGCATCACCCCCGCGGCGCAACCGACCAGGCTGAGCAACATTCCCTCAGAGATCATTTGGCGCGCGAGCCGCCACCTGCCTGCGCCCAGGGCGGTACGCACGGCGAACTCCTGCTGGCGGCCCAGGCAACGAGCAATCAGCAGGTTGGAGACATTGGCACACGCGATCAGGAGCACCAGCGCCAGCGCCGCGAACAGAGCATAGAGGACCGGGCGCACCGGCCCGGTCAGCACTTGCTGATACGGGGTAGCGCGAAACGTGACGGGTCCCCCGTGGTCGGATTTCGGGAGGTGCGCCGCGATGGCATCCAACTCGTGCTGCGCCTGCGGGAGGCTGACTCCGGGAGCAAGCTCACCCACAATGCTGAAGAAGTGGTAGCCGCGCTCCTTCAGCATTTCTCCCGTGGGTTGCACCGGCAGCCAAACTCCCTTTTGCAGATCAGGTCCCATCGCTTCGGGAAAGTGAAACGAGCCCGGCATAACGCCGATCACGGTTCGCGGCGTTCCGCCGATGTTCACCATCTGCCCCACGATGCCGCGGTCGGCATGAAAAGTCTGACGCCACAAGCCCTCTGACAACAGGACGACCTGCGGACCGGCGGCCTGACCCTCCGCTTCCGTAAAGGTGCGGCCGAGCAATGGCTGGGCGCCGAGCATGGGAAACAAACTGGGCGTGACCCGTGGCGCGACCACGCTTTGCGAGCCATCTCTCCCTTCCACGACGCTGACGTCTTCCGAGTAACCCGCCGTAAACTCCAGGAGCTTTGATTGGGCGCGGACGTCGCGATAGTTGAGCCAGGAGGTAGAGGTAAAACCTGGCTTGTCGCTCTCCGGCCCGATGAACACCAACCGATCGGCGTGGGTATAGGGGAGCGGCCGCAACAGCACGCTCTCAATCACGGTAAAGATCGCGGTATTTGCGCCGATACCCAGGGTCAACGAGAGAATGGCGAGCAGTGTCAGCCCGGGAGTCTTGCGCAGCTGGCGGAAGGCATAGTGCAAATCGTTGGACAATGTCTGCATAGGAAATCCCCAAAAGAGCCACGCTCGCTCCGTCTGAACCGCACCTTTGTTGCCCAAACGATACAGGAAATATCCGGCGATTTACCAGCTTACTTCCCTGTCCTCAGGGATGTTTTCCCTCACCACAAAGCCGTCATCCTGAGCGAAGCGCCGCGTAGATCTATCGCACCGCGAAATGGCCTATGGCGCGGAGTCGAAGAGCCTGTCCTGAGCGTAGCCGAAGGAACCCCGGCGATGCTTGTCGGCAGATGCTCTTCAAAGCTTTCCGGGCACAAAACTCCAAGCGCCATACCGCAACCCGGTTTTCCAGGACGGGTTCCAGCAGCAGTTTGTCCAATAAAATCACTGCAACAAAATCAACCGGGCCGCTAATTTGCCCGGGGCTATAATTGCCCCGCGCTTGCGATCACGATGAGAGAAGAGGTAGCCGACGATGGATGCGAAATCTGGAGCACGAGAACGCTTCGACGCTGTCCGCGAGGACTTGGTAGAACTCAGCCATCGCATCCATGCGAACCCGGAGCTGGCCTTTGAGGAAGAAAAAGCTTCGTCTTGGCTCTGCGAATATCTGGACGCGGCGGGTTTTTCTGTAGAAACAGGGATTGGCGATCTGCCCACGGCGTTCCATGCGCGTGCTGGATCCGGGCCGCTCCATATTGGCATTTGCGCCGAATACGATTGCCTTCCCGGCATTGGTCACGCCTGCGGTCATAACATTATTGCCGCGTCGGCGGTGGGCGCAGCGGTTGCCGCAGCCAAAGTGGCGGATGAGTTCGGCCTGACCATCAGTGTGATCGGAACTCCAGCTGAAGAGGTGGGCAACGCAGGGGGAAAGATTCTGTTGCTCGAGCGCGGAGCTTTTGCGGGCATTCACGCGTCGATGATGGTGCACCCGGCGCCTTTCGACATCTTGCGATCAAAGATGATCGCTGCTTCCATGTTTGAGGTTCATTGCACGGGGAAGGAGTCGCATGCATCGGCATATCCGGAGCTCGGGATCAATGGGGCGGATGCGCTGACGATTGCCCAGGTTGCGTTGGGTCTGCTGCGCCAGCATATTCGCTCGACGGATCGCATCCACGGGATCGTGACCAATGGCGGTCTCGCTCCCAACGTGATTCCGGCTTACACTTCGGCAAAGTACATCGTGCGGTCCGAGACACTGGATCAGCTTGGCGAATTGCGCGCCAAGGTTTACCGCTGTTTTGAAGCAGGAGGCCTGGCTACCGGTGCCCAGGTCGAGATCGTCGGGGGCGACAAACCGTACGCCGAGGTGCATCACGATAACGATATGGCGGTTTTATTTCGCAAGAATTCGGAGTCGTTGGGGCGGACGTTTGCAAATCCTGGAGAGTGGGAAACACGGCCCAGCGGTTCCACCGACATGGGCAATGTTTCCCGGGTAATGCCGTCCATCCATCCCATGATCGGCATCCATTCCCTTCCCGCGGTCAACCACCAGCCCGAATTTACCGCGCACTGCATCACCCCGGATGCCGATAAGGCACTGGTGGATGGGGCTCTGGCGATGGCGTGGACGTGCATCGATATGGCGGCGACGCCCGAGGTGCGGGACCGGCTCATAGGAAACCTGAAACCAGTCCCGAACCCGCACGGCGCGTAAGATCGCAACACTCACTGGCACTATTTGGTCAGCCAGGCCTCGAACCCCATGCGCGAGGTGTCGATTCGCGGGTGGACCCAACCGGCCTCGATCGCCATACCGCGGAACTCCTCCAGCGGGTAGGCGCGCTTGACCAGCACGTTGCGGAAAACAAACATCATCATCCAGCGATTCAGCCGGCTTACGCCCAAGCCATCCACATACTCCTTTACCTCGCGCCATCGACGCATCGCGCCGCATGTCAATCAGAAGTGCCTGGCCGCCCGGCCGTAAAACACGGCGCATCTCCATCAGAGCTTTTTGCGGCTCGGAGAAGTTCTTGAACGCCGCGCGGCAGACTACGAAATCCATGCTTGCGTCCTCGAGCGGGAGAGCCGCGGCGTTGCCCAATTGGAAGCGGACGTCGACCCCTTCCGCCGCGGCGTTGCCCCGCGCAATTTCGACAAAGGTCCTGCTGATGTCCACCGCGCGCACCGGCAGGCCCCGCTTGGCCAACTCGATGGAAAGAAAGCCCGGTCCTGGCGCGATCTCAAGCACCTGCGCGGCGGGTGGGATCGCAGCCGCGATGCGCACCGCCAGGGTTTGAAATTCCGCCATGTCCTTGCGCGTGGTCCGGTCGTACCAACGCGCCGTTCTACCTTCCATGCCCATTCCCTTGTATGCTTTGATTGCTGTAGTCATTTATTTATCCTCCATGTATCTTATAAAATAAGATACATTTAAAGTAAAGCACCGAGAGAGACTTTTTATCCATGCCTGTGAAAACCAAACTTCGCCGTGCGCAGGAAGAGGCCGACGACGACGCCCTGATGCCAGTCCCGGTCACCCTTGCAGACCGTGTGGTACTGGAGATTCGTAAGTTCCTCGCCGCGGGCATCTTCTTCAATGCGCAGGCCGCCGAGAAGGCCGGCCTCGGCATGACGGACATGCAGATGCTCCACATGCTGCAGCTCAATGGGCCTTCCACGCCCAGCCGTCTTGCTGCCTGGACCCGGCTGAGCAGCGGCGGGGTCACGGTTGCGCTCGACCGCCTGGAGAAGGGCGGCTATGTGCGCCGCGTGCCGAATCCCGAGGATAGGCGCAGCCTCCTCATCACGCTGATTCCCTCGCGATTACGCAAAATAGCCGCTATGTATGAAGGAGTCGAAGCGGAGACACGCCGCATGCTGGCTCTACTGCCGCCAGAGCGATCTGGAAGCGGTGGTCCGCTTCTTCGAAACGATGCGCGCCGTCGGAGCGGATGGAGATAAGCCAGTGCGTCCGTAGCCCGGCAACAGGGTGCGGAACCCCAGAATTGGGGAAATCCGAAGGGCTTTATCTTGGAAATCATACTTAACGTTCCCAAACAAAATTGTCATCCCGAGCGAAGCCGAGGGATCTGCGGTGCGCCCTTCGGACTTCCCGAATGTTCCGTATCAAGCTCCAAAACCAAAACAGAAGTGTCATCCCGACCGGAGCGTAGCGAAGTGGAGGGACCTGCTGTTCACCATCCCTGTAAACAAACCACAAGGACCTCAGCCACCCTCCCCTTTGTCATCCCGAGCGAAGCCGAGGGATCTGCGGTGCGCCCTTCGGACTTCCCCAATTCGGAGTTCGGCAGTCTTGTGCAGCTAACGCAGGAGTGCGGAGGCGGCCCATAGGACGGGAGCCTGCCCGTGGAAATCTCCGGTGATCCGCTTCCGTTCCAGGTAGTATTCGTAGTCGTTTTGTCTTGCCCGTGCCCTGGCAAACGCTGGTTATGTTTTCGATTCTGGTCGATGTAACCGGCAACGGCGATCCATGCTCTGACGCGCCGCAGGACCGTACGTCGCGGCGTCGAGCCAGCCGTTCTTCACGCCGGTGATCAGGGCAAAGGTAAACATGGCGGAACCTGAACTCTCAGGCCACGCCTCGTCATGATCGATCAGTTGCCGCCACATTCCATCCTTACCCTGGTACTTGAGCAACGCAGCCATCATCTTTTGATAGCTGTCGAAAATCTTCTTTCGTTGGGGATGGTCCGAGGGCAGTTCGCGAAGCATTTCAGCCATGCCGGCAGCTACCCAACCATCACCGCGGCCCCAATAAAAAGGGACATCCGGAGCGTGATAGAAGAGGCCGTTCGGTTGTTGCAGCTTTTCGAGATACGCCGTCATCTCCATCGCGTCACGATCGAGGTACTTCTTATCTCCCGTAGCGCGATACGCTTCCAGCTGCAGGATGGTGAGCATATACATGTCGTCAATCCAGAAGCGTGTTTCTGCCGACAGCCCATCAGGCCGCGGATTTTCCCATTGACGATCTGCCCACGCTTTGCCCATGGCGAGATACTTCGGGTCTTTCGTCTCCAAGCCCGATCTCCAGCGGCACAACGCCGAAAATTGAGTCGTCCACGTGGTGCCGCACCGGGATCCGTGCCGCTTCCGCACCACCGGGAGTGAGCGGTTCGAAGCGATGGATCAGCGCGGCGCGCAATGCATCGTCATGGGTGAGCGTGGCAAAGGTGAGCGCGCCATACCAGGTGGCGACCTCGGAGTAATGAATCGTCGGGCCGTACTGATGGGGGCTGGTGACGAAATGCTCAGAGACCCGCTTGCCCACCTCCTGCGGAGAAAGCCCGGGAGGCCAGTTGCTGAAATAGGTATTCTGTTGCGCGAACACCGTCAGCAGGGAGCGCCAGGACGAGCATTGCAAATTGCGACGCTTAGCCATCATGTTTCAGCCATCGCGAAGGAAAGTAAATTCACGAGTAACCGATTCTCTCCCCCGTCGACGATTCTTGTGCCAAATTCGACAGCTTTCTTCCCGCACAGCGGGACATGACTGAATTTACCGCAAGCACGTTGGTGTGATGGGTGGCGATCAGGAGGGCGCCGTAGATCCATCCCAGCACCATGTAGAAGAAAGCGATCACGATACCGGCAGGAATCGAAGCAATCGCAATCTTGATCAGGAACCTGACCAGCGGCCAAAAAGGCATATCGAAGCCGACCACCACCACCGGCGTGGCAGGAGCAACGGAAATCTGCGACATAGCAACAACCCTCCAGCGCCCTACTATAGACAAGCGAACCTTTTGCCCCAAGAAGAAAGCACTGGTCTCGAGAATTTGTCAGGCGCGCCAGTTAGTGGCGCATCACGGCGGAGGATCGCTCAGGATTTTGCGGAGTGGGTGCCCGGTCACATTCGTCAATCTCGATCCCCAACAGCGCGGCAATGGTCGGAGCGACGTCCAGATTAGAGATGTGATCCAGGCGGACCCCGGGCCGTATGCCATTTCCCCACGCCAGGAAGATTGCCTGCATTTCCGATCGCTATTCAGGTATCCGTGTGTGCCTCCATGGAGGCTCCACTTTCGCCGTCCGGAGCGCCGCTCGCGAAGGAGTACCCCGGCTTCGCCGCAAGCAGCAGGTCCGGCGCCTGATCGCTTTGCCCCGGCGATGGCAACCCGAGCCCTGCCAGATCCTCCCGCCGATATACATGTTCCACTCCGTCCAGCCCCGGTAAAGAGAGCTGAGAGTTTGGCGCAGTTCTGCCCGCCGGGCGGGATCCGTCACGTAGACCATCGCGGTGCCCCCATCGGGAACAACCCATGCATCCCAGGCCGGCTTGCCATTTTCTTTCCTTTCAAAGCCTTCCTGGCCCAGGATCGCGTTTGGGTAGATGGTATGCATCGTCTTGCGAAATCCATGGTCGGAAACAACCAGGATGGTGAACGGGCGTTGGGAACTGCGAAGCGTGTCGACGACCTGCTTGACTCGATCGTCAAGGAAGGCCATGGCCTCGAGGCTGGCGTCCTCATCGGGTCCGTATTGATGATTGATGTCGTCGAGGTCTAGAAGATGGAGCAGCAGGAGATTCGGCTTGTAACGCTTGAGTATGTCTACTGCGGCGTCGGTGCGGATTTCGTCTTGCCATGCGGGACTGCTGTTATCAAAGTCAGCCAGTTGATCCTGGGTGACGAGCCTGCCGAGACCAGCTCACCCTCGATCAGACCCTTGGGGTCGGGTTGTTCGGGAAAGGACCAGGTGATGGTCCTGGCCCCGTAGATCGCTACCCAATCCACCTGGGCGGTGGTAAGGCCAGCTTCGAATGCCGCGTCATAGACGGTCCTGGCATGGACCAGCAGGTCCTTGTTGCGCCAGGGCTCGATGCTCATCGAACCCATCCGGGCTCCGCGTCAGCAAACCATTGAAGAGAACATGATGGTGCGATGCATCGACACCGGTAACCAGAGTTGTGTGGTTGGGCCAGGTTACGGTGGGATTGATTGGTTGCATCGCAGTCGCGGCTGTGCCTTCGCGGGCCAACTCACGCAGGTCGGAATGGGCAGCCGAGGATCGTGAGTGCGTACGCAGGAAAACCATCGAGGCTGATGACCACAACCGTTCGCTGCTTTTGGACCGTCGCGAGTGCGGTGCCGTAGACCGACAGAAGGCGAAGAAGCTGACGAGCAGACGCAAACTTCCAGGTTCCACCATCGCAATCTGCCCGTCACCTTTCTCCGTTCCACGAGACCCCCCGTCTCGCAGTACAAACCCCGCTATTAGAACAGCAGCTTCAAGGAAAGCTGCATGATGCGGGGTGAGTTTGCCGTGCTGATAATTCCGAATGTGCCGCTGTTCACGTTTCCGTCCGGCTGCCCGAATTGAGCGTGGTTGAAGGCATTGAACGGCTCGGCGCGGAACTCCAGCGTTGATTCCTCCTTGATGCTGGTGTCTTTGAGCAGCGCCGCATCCCAGTTATTGAGGCCAGGAGCAGCAAAGAATCGGCGATTCGCGGTTCCGATCTGACCTAGGTCTTCTGGAGAAAAGAGCGCCGTATTGAAGTAGGGCTGGCCCTTACGGGGATTGGTGATGCTCAGCGGACCGGTGGCGAAGTTCGGCCTGATCGATGGGAATCGAAATGGCGCCGGCGCCGGCGGTTCCCAACAGCGAGCGATCGTCCACCTCGTAGAGCGTAACCGGGATTGCCGGTCGAGAACCGGGTGATCCCGCTCAACTTCCAGCCCTTTAACTAATCTCGACGGCCCAGGAAGCAGGTAGACGGGAAGCTCATAGTCATAGCTGACGACAAAGTTGTGGGCGACATTGAAGGAGGAAAGCGAATACTGGCCAGGGTTCAATAGATTGATCTGCTCGCCGTATCCGGAAGCATTATCCAGCGACTTCGAGTAAGTGTAGCCAGCCAGGTAAGTAAGGTGAGATATGCGTTGGCGCACACTTGCCTGGAAGGAGTTGTAGTTGGAGTTGCCGGCAGTGATGAAGTAGCCTTCGCTGGTGAAGTTCTGCTCCAAAAGGTCCTCGCGTGCCGTTGATGGTGGCTCCGGCGGCCGTGGTGTAAACGCCGTTCTCTCCGTTAGGCCCGCAGGTGGAAGTCCCCGGAGCAACTTCGTTCAGTTGACTCACGCTCAGGCAAAGCGCCGAATTGCCGGGGTTGGCCTCGAGCGAGGAGAGCAGGTGATGCCCCTGCGAGCCCACATAGCTGAGCGAAACCAGCACGGAGGAACCGAGCTTGTCTCTGCAGAGAAAGCTCATATTCCTCTGCGTACGGCAGCACGTTCTTGTAATAGAAGGCTGGCGAGGTGCCGATGGGGAAGAAGTTCGCCCAGTTGATCGAAGTGTCCGGATGGCTGGGCGAGGAGTTGGCCGGTGGAGGAGGAACCGGGAAGCGCTGCCCTTCTACATTTCCTGTGCCGCGATCGACAAACGGAGTGACAAACTCGGGTGGGACGGGGCTACCGTAGTAGTTGCCGAAAGGCGCATCGCCGATTTCGTTAAAGTTGGTCGCTCCTTCAAAGGTGCTGAAGAATCGTCCCCAGGCCGCGCGCACACTGCTCCGGCCCGGTTCGCCGGTCAGCTTTCTCATCAGCCCGCTTTGCGCCGAGGGTGAATAGGCGAGGCCCAATGCGCGGGGCGAAATTGTTGTAACGGGTCGGGAGCAAGCGTGGTCGGCACTCCCGGGTCTCCAGGGAAGACCCAGCCAACGGGAGAGCCTGGAAATACCTGCGACTGGAGTCCGGGCACCAGGGTTTCAATTTCGTTGTGCAACTCCGACCAAGGCCTGCTGACATCCCACCGCAGGCCATAATTGAAGCGTCAGATTTTGCCTGGCGCGCCAGCTGTCTTGCGCGAAGAGGCCGATGTAGCGGGACCGTCCGTAGGAAGGATAGCCCTGTCCCTGAGAGTACGACGTGGGTGCGCCAATCAGGAAGTCGGCAAAGTCCACGCCTGTTTCGCTGCCATCAAAGCCAAAATTGCCATTAGAGCCCAGGTTGTATTCGACCAACTGGTTGTAGCGGAACTGTCCGCCAAAGGTAAGCGGTGTGGGTGTGGATGATCTTGCTGTAATTGTCGATAACCTGGGCTGTATTTTCGGTGATACCCAGCGGCGCTCCGGCTGCGCCGAAGGAGAAGGTGTTGAAATTCATATTGGGAACGTGAGCATATTGGGGCACCGAAGGTGAGATTCCCAATGTGTTGGGACCATAGGCGAAACCCAGCGTTCCTGGAGTGACACCCGCGCCGCCCGAAGGGGCGTGCAACTCAAATTTAAGCCGGGTGAAACCGAAGCGCACTTCATTGATTGCGCCGGTGCTCAACGTCTTGGTATCGGCAATATCCACGACCTGGGAACGGCCGGTGTTTTCACTGCCAAACCCTGGCAGCAGCGCGTTCGGAATGTTCTGGTCATACTGATCGAAGAAGTAGTAGCCGGTAAGCAGTCCCAGCCGGGTGTTGAAGTCGATACGTCCGCTGGCCTTGTCGTCGGTCAGTCGCTGAGGAAGACTGTTGGGCGTGAAGTAAGTGTTGCCGCCATCGGTCGTGTTTGCCGGCGGAACGTAGGCCAGCAGATTATTTGAGGGCACAGTAATCACGCTGGCGGGAATTTTTGCGCGCCGGGAAAAACGCAGTCGCGGAATTACAGCCGGCGAAATAGTAAGGCTCTCCCTGGGTGACGTTATAGCCGAGATTACTGGATAGCTGCTGCGCCCAGTACGGGTCCCTTTACGCTGCCGGCCAGCCCCAGGTTGGGGTCGGAGAAATCTCCGGCGCGTTCCGCATCCGAGGGCACAGGGATTCTGCCCAGCGCGCTTTGCCCGATGATGATGCGATCACCCTGGTAGTCGCCGAAGAAAAAGAGCTTGTCGTGCTTGATCGGACCGCCGATCGTGCCTCCGAACTGGTTTTCTTTGTGATCGTCGCGGGTGGTGGCAAAGTAGTTCTTGGCGTCGAAGTCCGTGTTCCTCAGAAATTCAAAGACGCTGCCATGGAATCTGTTGGTGCCCGACTTGGTGATGACATTGATCTGGCCGCCGGCATAGTTTCCATACTCGGCATCGAAGTTGTTGGTGAGAATGCGAAACTCCTCGATGGAATCGAGGTTGGGAATAATGCCCGGTGCCGGAGAACGCGAACTCCTGCACGGTCGTTCCATTGAGCAGGAAGCCGTTGGAAGCCTCGCGCTGGCCGTTGACCGATTGATTACCTGCATTGAGGCTGCCGGAAATGGGAGTGATGGTAAACCCGGTTGCGCTAAAGTTGCCTCCCTGCGCGCCCGCCAGGCCTGAAGAGCTCGGTGCAACGCCGGGCTGCAGAGCTAAAAGGTCGGTGTAGCTGCGGGACACAAGCGGCACGGCAGTCATGGTTTGCCCGCTGATGACCTCACCCATCTGGCTGCTGGTTGTCTCCACATGCAGCGCGTCGGCTGAGACCGTGACCTTTTCCTCGGCGCTGCCAAGCTCGAGAACCACATCGAGCTTCAGAACATCGTTGACGGAGAGAACCAGGCCTGATTGGATGGATCGTTTGAATCCCGCCTTGTTGATTTCCACGTCGTAGGTGTCTACCGGCAAACCCTGCAGGGAATAGAAGCCCTGCGCATCGGTGAGAACCGTCACGGCGGTTCCGGTTTCTCGATTCTTTGCGATCACCTGCGCGCTGGGAATCACCGCGCCACTTGGGTCTCGGACAACGCCCGAAATGGTTGCGGTAACGCTGGCGTGGGCCATTTCACCGCTCATGGCGAGAATGAAGATCAAGGTCAGAACCGGAGCCCGGGAGAGCAGGAGTGCCCTCAAGCCCCGAACGAACATTTTCAGTGTGGCGAATTCATCACGACCTCCTTACTCGTCACTTAGGTTTTGATTTTTATCTAACCGCTTAGTCTGACCGCCACTATTTATAGGCCGAGGCCCTGCCCAAGTCAAGCGGTTTTCGCTCAAATCTGCAGCGGCGCCAGACCTCTCGCGTCTAGTCAGTCCTGCTATTTTTTAAATCGAAATAAATGGAGCCATCACGACAAGATTTCGGCATAAATTGACAAATATTTAAGCCCGGGGTCAGCCACAACTGGCAAACTCAAAGCGCTTATCCTGGAGACTGGGCGTAGTGTCGCGAGAAACGGCCGATGCCACCCGGCCTATCCGGTCCGAATCAAGGGGCAGATTCCGCTGTCCCTTTGTCCAGTAGTGGACACCCGCCGCGAACCCCTGGCCCGAAGATTACACGCTGGCCATGTTCGCGTTTTGCACGGATGTATCTGCCGAAAATTCTTTTTGATATGATTGTGTTCGTTCCTCTAATCGCTTATATTCCTGCGAATTATGGTGAGAAAGGAGTCGTCTTGAGGAGAAGCGTTCAGAGTCGCGGCGTGAATTTATCAAGCGATCGGCCTTTGCGGTGGGATCGCTGAGCACAGTCGCATCCTCGTTCGGCGCTAGAACTTGCACTACCACCGCCAATACCCTTCCCCCCAAGTCGGACCTTTCGGTTTGGTTCACGAATGATCGAGAGCGCTTCGCCCCGGGCGAAACGAATTGCCTGGCAGCCTGCTTCCGGAACACCAGCGATCGACTCCGTTCGCCTGGTTACAGGCAACCAGTTCCAGGACATCCTCGGCTTTGGCGGCTGCTTTTCCGATGCTGCCTGTTTTCAGATCAGTCAGCTTGGTTCGGAAAAGCGGGAAGAATTCCTGCACGATCTTTTTCATCCGTCGGAAATGAATCTCAGCGTCAACCGAACTTGTATTGGCGCCGCAGACTCCGCCGCCGAGGTCTATAGCTATGACGAGGGAGAGCCCGATCCTGAGTTGAAGCGCTTCTCCATCGATCATGACCGGGCTTACATTCTGCCCATTCTGCGCCGGGTGCGGGAGATGAATCCCGAGGTCTTTTATTTTTCCTCTCCCTGGAGCCCGCCAGGATGGATGAAGTGGAACAAATCGATGTTGGGCGGATCCATGAGCCGCCAGTATTTGTCGTCCTACGCGCAATACATGTTGAAGTTCATTCAGGCGTATGCTGCCGAGGGTGTGCCGATCCAGGCGATTACGACGCAAAACGAGATTGATACCGATCAGCACGGCCAGATGCCGGCCTGCACATGGTCTCAGGAATGCGAGACCGAGTTCATCACTGACCATATTGGGCCCTTGTTTGAGAGAACCGGCACCACTACGAAGATATGGATCCTCGATCACAATTATGTTTACTGGGGCCGGGTGATATCCGAACTCGATAATCCTGACTTCAGAAGATACGTAAATTCGGTTGCCTGGCACGGCTATGTGGGGGTGCCCAGCATGATGAGCAAAGTACAGGCTGCGCACCCTGAGGTGGAGATGTATTTCACCGAAGGGAGCACTGACTACAACGACGCGCACTACAGGGACGACTGGACCAAATGGAGCACTACCTATACGGACGTCCTGAACAACGGTTGCCGATCGGCGGCAGCGTGGAATGTCGCCACCGATGAGCATGGCAAGCCCAACATCGGGCCCGTATCCCTGTGGCGGCATCGTGATCATCAACGCACATACGCAGGAGGTCATTCGTAGCGGCCAGTACTGGGCCCTGGCGCATTTCTCGCGATCCATGAAGCGTGGCGCGCGACGGTTCGAAAGCCAAAGTGACGCGGTCAATCTCGGCCACGTGGCGGTAGAGAATCCGGGAGGACAAAAGGTGCTGGTTCTCACCAATGTTGGCAGCGCAAGAACCATTCAGATCTATCAGGGATTGAAGTCGGCAGTCGTCCCCATGAAGGAGAATTCGATTGCAACCCTGGTGTGGAACTAATGAGTCTGCGTGAGAACTCGAGAATCTGGGAAGGCCGAGGGGCGCACCGCAGATCTCTCCACTGCGCTACGCTCCGGTCGGGATGACAATTCATCTTGGAAACCAGACTTAACGTTCCCAAACAGAATTGTCATCCCGAGCGAAGCCTTGTTTACTTATCCGCTCACCGGCGGGTTCGGAGATACAATCATCCTCGACGACGCCGGAGGGTGAATGGGAATCAATCGGAGAGCGTTTCTTGGATCGATGGTGGCGGTCGCGGCGGCGCGTGTCGTCCGGGCTCAACTTCCAGCGGAGACTGCCAATCTGTGGGGCTCGCCGGTGATCGACTGCCACTTCCATCCGCGGCCGACTCTCGAGGCCAACCTCGCGCATCTGAATGGCTCCGGCTGCCAGGCGGCTTATATGCTGGCCCGGCTCACCGCGGCCGATGACGTGAAGCGCTTCATGGCGCAGGAGCCTACTCGCTTCGCGGGGTACTCGGTCAGCACCGACGTCTCCGCACCCGACGCGGTGAAGCTGTTGACCGAAGCAGTCAAGGCCGGAGCGCACGGCTTTGGCGAAGTGAAGTTTCACGTGGAAGCCGACGGACCGGAGATGAGGCGGTTGTATGCTGCGGCGGCAGAGCTGAATGTACCGGTGACCCTCCACTTCCAGGAGGTGTCCCACACCCCGACCGAGGGTGTCTTCAATACTGGTTTCAAACGCTTCGATAAGATCCTGAAGGAGTTTTCGAAGACCACCTTCGTTGGCCACTGCGATGCCTTCTGGGCGAATGTCAGCGCAGACTACGCGAATGACAAGGACTACCCCAGGACGCCGATCGTGCGTGGCGGGATTACCGACAAATGGCTTTCAGACTATCCCAACCTCTTTGGCGATCTTTCTGCGAACTCGGGTAATAACGCGCTTACCCGCGACCCATCGTTCACTGCCGATTTTCTCAAACGCCACAAAGACAAGCTGCTCTTTGGCAGTGACTGCTCCTGCAAGGATGGGCATGGCGCCGGAATCGCGCAGGGCGGAAACCCTGGCGCATCGAGGCTGGCGGGCAAGTGTGTGGCTCGCGAGACACTCACCGTGCTCAAGGCAAACACGACGCCAGCGCTCTTCCACACGCTGGTATGGGTGAACGGACACCGCATCTACAAGTTGAAGGGATAACTGCGGTGGGTCAACTCTCCATTGACAGCCCGTTGTCGCTCTTCTAGTCTGGTTTCGTCAACTCGGGTAGCGCTGGACGCAGGGGCCTGGAATAACAGGTGCGTTTCTAGAGCGATGGTTGATGCGAGCTTCCCTAGCCGTTTTGGGGGAGGGCTCCGCGCAAAGCTACCCGATCCCACCTGGAGAAGCTACTCAATCTTCCCGAACGTTGAGAGATCATCGGACGCCGCTGCGTCCGAGGGAGGATGTTCTGTGAGCAAATATCAAAACTTGATTATTGGGGTGTACGCAGTTTTTGCCGCGATGCTGATTTTGTGCAGTGCGCACGCACAAGACAAGGCAAAAACGGTCTTATACGGAGCGAATCCCGCGGCTGGGCACTCTCTGCGCGTGGATGACGCAAACATCTACTACGAGACGTATGGAAGTGGCGGAACTCCCCTGGTGCTGCTGCATGGCGGATTGTATGGATATATCGAAGAGTTCGGTGGACTGATTGAGGAGTTGAGCAAACATCGCCGCGTGATTGCGATTGCCACGCGGGGCCACGGGAAGTCGGATATCGGGACCAAGCCTTTCTCCTATGCACTGTTTGCCAATGACGCATTGGCGATCATCCGTCATGAGACCAGCCGAAAGATTGACGTGTTGGGATTCAGCGATGGCGCGGTCACTTCGTACACCCTGGCGAGCGCGCATCCCGAGCTGATACGACGGCTGGTGGCAATCGGCGGCCCACGGAAGCTTGCCGATTGGACTCCGAGCGCCCAGGCGGCGTTCAGGAATGCCAAGCCTTCCGATGTGGAAAGGGACTCGCCTCAATTTGTTTCCGAGCGGAAAAAACTGATGCCACAACCGGAAAGGTGGCTGGAGTTCAACGAGAAACTCAATGCGATGTGGGCGGGTCCGGTCTACGTGACCGACGAGCAGATTCAATCGATCAGAATTCCGACCCTGATCGTTGCGGGAGATCACGATCCCTACAACCAGATCCCGAAGTTTGTCGAGCTGTTCCAACTATTGCCCAAAGGAGAATTGGCCATCATTCCCGGCTGCGGCCACGTGGTGCTTGATTGCAAAGGGGCAATTTACGATCACTGCGGTAGAGGCTTTTCTCGATCAGCCGGAGGAGTGAGGCGGCGTTCTTGTTGGAAGTACGTGTGAAAGCAGCGTCGGCGACAGGACTTTGCGTTGTATCAGGGCACGACTCTAGATGCTGCGGAAAAGCCGGGAGACGAATGGAAACGCGTCCCTCAGCGGCTAAAGCCGTACCTATTTTCAATCGTTATCTGTACGGGCTGAAGCCCGTACCCTTCAAAGAACAGAGTTTTTCCGCAGCCTGTAAGGAAAAGCGCAGGGGCTGAAGCCCCACATTTTTTGGGCCTTTTCGGCACGACTAAAGTCGTGCCCTGATACAAAGCAACGGTCGAAACCGAATGGGACGAGCAGTTCGTCATCAAGCCGCAATTGGACATCTTCAATGTCTTATAGGCAGCTGCCAGGCGATCGGTACCGACTTAGGCAGTTGCTGAAAGGCGGATTTCGCGGGAAGATGGACTGGGTCGAAAAGGGCTTCACTACTGCTGGCCAGACCGCTCATTGATGCGAGCAGTCCTCTTAGGAGATCGATAAACATGTACCGGATAGCCGCCTTGTTCCTGGCAACATTCGCTGCCAGCTCTGTTGCTCAGCAGTTGTCTCCTGCCCCCACGCCCCATCCCACTCCTGCTCCGCTGCAAGTACCAAATCCGCATTACGTGACCGTGGTGCTGACCCAGGACGTCAAGGCACCCGCCGATACAGTCTGGGCGCGCGTGGGCAAATACTGTGACATCGGGAAATGGGCATTTCCTGACTGCAAATTACTTGCCGGCGACGGCGGCGACGCGTCCGTGCGGAACATCGTGAACGAGGTGTTGGTCGGTAAAACCGAACACAGCTACACCTACACGCAGCCGGTGCGAAAGGACGCCAAGTACAACCTCTATCACGGCACGCTGGAGGCGGTGCCGGTTACCGCCAAGACGTCGCGGCTCGTCTACACTTTCTTCTACGACAACAGCATGCTCGCCGACGATGCCGCGCGTGACGCCGAGATCGCCGGTCGCAAGAAGCGATTTACCGCATTTCTCGAGAACATGAAGACACTGGGTGAAGGCGGCAAAGTGCCGGCTTCGGCAAAGGAAGCTGCGCAACCCCCGACGCCCACAGCCGACCAGCTGCAGACTCCAGTTCCCCACTATGTCGCTATCCCTATGACCATCACCGTCAATGCACCTGTCGACGCAGTCTGGGCTCGGATTGGCAAGTACTGTGACATCGGCGAATGGGGCATTCCTAACTGCACGATTCTCTCCGGTGACGGCAGCAGCCTGGGCACCATCCGCTCCATCGGACATGAGGTCCTCGTAGGAAAAACCAAGTACAGCTATACCTACACCCAACCCGTTCGCGAAGGCGTGGCCTACAACATGTACCACGGCACCATCGAGGCAGTGGGTCTGACAAGCAAAACCACTCGCCTGAACTACACGCTGGTCTTCGACAACAGCAACCTCGCCGACGATGCTGCGCGTAGTAAGGATATCGACACCCGACGCACTCGCTTCACCAAGATGCTCGAGAACATGAAGACCTTGTCTGAAGGAGGAACCTTACCGCCTGGAGCCCTGGGTGGAGGCGCCAGCGCCCCCGCCGGTCCGCGATAGGGCCTGACAGGCCTGTTCGGTTCGTCAGTCCGTGACAGACGGGACGGACTTTCTCCGCCGAGGTATTGGGCGAACGTCCCGTCTGCCATTCAGCGTCCGTGCCACCTGGCTTGAGATAGCCTCGGTGTGTTGTTTTCCAAATTGTCAAATACTGCTCAATCAAGAGCGCGCACTGGGCGCACCCTGTTTGCGTGGTGATTGGTACT
>CAVYFF010000012.1:0-202843 GCA_963767745.1 uncultured Acidobacteriaceae bacterium
GTCGAGAGCATATGCAGGCGTCGCAGTTGCTAGGGCAGTCGTCATACATAACTGGTTATGGGGTTGGTCAATCTAGCTTCGGCTGGAAGTTTGGCATTCCACTTGGCGATGATCAAATCTCGTCCGATACGCGAAGAACCTTTGTTCTTGTAAGCGCGCCCGGGAGACTGTACGCCAACCCTTGACCGTGACCGGGCAGTTTGGATGAATTCCAAGGGCGATAAGGCGTCTCGCCAAGATGTAAACTCGTACGCACCTTTAGCTCTTAACCCCTGGGTAAACAACGCCGCATCTACAAGCTCGGCGAAGGCCGGTTTCATTGACTCTATAGATTTCAATAGGGTGGAGTATGATCCTACCGCGGTAACATCCGCATCGCCCGTTGTAGTGAGCGCGACGCTAAAGTTAAACAGCGACATCGATCAACAAACCACAATCACAGCAAATGGTGTTCTTGTGAGGCGGGCCCGCGACTCCTTTGCTCGCGGAGTCGCGGCTGGAGGCACAGGAGGTCTGCTGGAGTCTAACACTCTTGCGGACAACACATGGATCCCAATTTCTTCCGCGTCCACGTTGTACTTAGATGGCACCACTTTTGCCAATCAGTTTCCAGAGATAATCATGGCATCCCCTTCCAGCACGCGCAACCTAAACAGCGTGATTGCATCAGCTAAACCATGCCCTACTGTGATCGTTTCCGGTCAGACCGTTGATGATTCTGGCCCATGTCTCGATCAGATACCGTCGCTTTCTTATCCAAAACCGACGATCAGGTCCCTTTCGGTTGTTCGTGTTCTACAGGGAACTTATGGCCAAGACGACACTAAGCCGCGAGTCATGTTCGCGGATTTAGGTGTTCCTGGCGGCCAAGTTCAAGCTAACGCCTCAACAACAACGGACATCCGAGTTGTTTCCAACACAACTCAGACAATTTGGTCGCCCCTCACCGAGGTATATCAGATTGACAAGTCGCAGAACGTGGTTGCACGGCTGAACTGCGCCGTTTCGCAGGCGACGGGCTCGCAGTTGATCTGTGACCTTCCAGCCAAGCTCGGTAGTACATCCCACACGGAAACGGATCCAGCCAGTTTCGAAGTGATTGATGTTGATCATATCCTTGACGCAACTGGCTCCGTCGGACCAATCAAGGGGTGGGCGAACCTGAACAGGTGTCATGATACGTCGGGGTTGGATACCTGCAAGAATCCAACGTTTCTGAGTATTAACGGTCCCACTCCTACCGCAGATGACTCTGCCTGGCAATTAACCGTTGATTTTGTAAATGTTAATACAAGTAATCAGTATGAACCTAATAAGGCTACCCTGGCAGGAATTAGTGCGTCGAGCGTGAATTCGAACGGGGAGGATCACCCGCTGGAAATTATTTTCAAGATTACCCCGGACCAGATCGGACTGCTGCAGAATAGTGCAACCCTGACGCTGCTGCACGACGTTTCGATAGTTCAAACGGTTCAGTTGAAGAATTTGTTGGTTAATTTGCGACCCACTGCCTCGACCATTGCTTCGGACTCTATGAGTTGGAATGGCACTAACTTATTGGGTGCTTATGCGGCGATAAAGGTTGGCGACGGTGGAGTTAGCCACCCAATAAAGTGCAATAGCGACACATTCTGCCAAGTCTCGCCCAGCGAGGACCTTACAAAAGAGCCAAAGGCCGGTTTTGTGTACTTGGTGACTGCTAGCTCGGTAGCGGTCCCGCTTATGTCGACCGCAGGCGGGTCGCTAAGCATAGTCACCTATACGCCTCCTCCCCCGAAAGCTGCAAACGCCGGCCCATCCCCTCAGGCTACAACGCAGAGTCAAACAAGTACTGGGAATGCGGGAGGGGCTCAATCGCTTACGGTACAAACACCGATTATTGCGACGCAAAATGTGAAGCCCGCGACGAGTGAATAGCCCTGGAGGTATATGGGATATGTGATGAATAGCAGGCTGATAGGGTTCAAATCGGTTCGGGCTCGGTAATAGGGAGGGACTGAACAACTACCATCCTAAAGTGGTGAGGTTTCTCTGGATGCTTGTGGTGCCATGGACATGCTTGGGAAAATCAAGCGAAGCGGAATAGTTAGCGGTGTTTACGCCCTTGGTCTCCGCAGTTCGTACAAAATGCGACAGCTCGAGCAGGCGGGGTTGGGCAACTCATTAGGGGGGGAGTCCAGTGGCTCCCAAGTATGCTACGCCGGAGAAGATCATGAAATCCTCTGCAAGGTTGCTGATCATCGCTCTGAGTATGCTTGAGTCGTGCCCGGCTCAATCGCCGACCGCAACAATCTACATCACAGGTAAGCTTGATGGTTATGCGAGTGGTCCGAATGCGCAAACCTTCGACCCATGGTTTAACCGCTATAGAAAAGAATCGTTTCATGAGTCGGCGGTACTAGTTGGCGTCGGGGACAACCTAGCATTGGATTATTGATGAGATTCGATAGCAAAGGAGAGCCTGTCCCGCGGCTACCGGAGAACTCCGTTCCTCCCGCTACGCTTGCCGCCGACGATCCCTGCACACCTACCGTTGGCGCGCCTGCCACCTACCAGTTCCCCTGCACGCCCGTCGCCCGCTACTTGACGCAGATCGCGTATACGGGACTTGTTCCAGGTATTCGGGATTTTTATTTCGGAGCTCCGCTTCTCTACCACCTGGGTAATACCCTCGGCAGAACAGATAGTATCTTGCCAATGTTGGGCGCCAATCTGGTTCTTTGCGATCAAAAGGCCAACCGAACGCCTACGCCACCACCACCACAGGCACAGATACTCTTGCCGACGCAGGCATCGCTGCCGAGCAGCGTTTCGCTGGGCAGCGGCAGCGGGCCCTCCGGCAAGGGCAAGTCTGGCGGCGCGTCCGCCGGCGGACAAAGTGGTGGACCTTCGAGTGGCGGCGCCAGCGGAAGCGCTTCGCAGTCACCTTCCGCATCAACATCTACTGCCTTTGGGTGTGATGCTGGTGGTCCGACGGGATCCTCGGGTGGTCAAGTGGCATCAACCGGTGCTGCGATGATCGTGTACCCGTCAGCAAACTCCATATACCCCTGGACCACACGACTAGTGTTGGCGATCCCTGAGCAATTCGACACAATATCCAGTGCGATGCTGCAATCTGGGTCAGAGTTCGCTGATTGCCAGACGTCCTTTCCGATAACGGTAATACCTTCCTCCGGAGACCCCGCGTCGGATTCGTCTAAGCCGTGCCCAAGTCCCGGCACTGCCCCCTGTGCTGTTCCTCTACCTTCCCCTCGCACTATGCCCCACGACACGCGCGGGTTAAAACTCTATTTGGTTGACTTGTGCGGGTTCGAAGATGTTTCAGCGGAAGGGACAGTCCCGCGTACCGACGATGTCAACAAGTCGCCCCGGCCTATTCTGGCTCCTGGATCCAAGCTTCAGCTGGTGGTTGATTTGACCTTCGCAAAGAATGTGAAGCGCCCGAGGAATGGCAAAGAGACGAAGAATGGCCGAGAGACGACACTGAGGCAAATCATCCCTTTTACCGTCCAGCAGCCTTTCTTCGACCACGCGTGGAGATGTTTACCGACCAGCTGTATTGCCGACGATGGTAACCCGGAATATGTCGTGTTTGGTGTAGCCGATCCGACCATGCAGTCGGAGATTTCCAAAGTAAACCTACAGGCGGATCTGTACGATGGGAAAAAGGCTCCTTCCCTACAACACACCTTCACCGTGGATTTCAATGATGCATCCTCCGCTCTTAGCCAAGCTGCCCAAGCGTTCGAAGCATCCGAGCCAGAGCGTCGAAAAAAATGGGAGGGTACCCATCCGGGCGCCACCAAGCGAGAGTCCACCGTCACAGTACCTAGTCCTAGCCCAGATGACTCCCGATGTTGCCACAGCTTTTTCAAGGGCACTCACCTACCGTCAATACACTTATGGTCGGCCACAACATCCGTGGGATCTGATCGTGTCGGCGGCTGACGCCTACTCTCATACTCCCAGGGGACAGCAAGAGATTGATAGCGATGTCCCCGGTCGAATCCCGGTAGTCACTCCTCGCCCACTGCTTCTGCCAGATCATACCCACATTGGGCCATCGGGCGATTATCAGTTGTTACAGCTTACGAACCCCATCGAGACGCTGACTCTTAGAAACTCAGCAGCCCACCGACGACAGCGGTTGCCCTGGGTCTTAAGGAACCCAGTGACTCATGCGATCCCGGGGACTATACGGGCCAACTGTCGATAAAGCCTGGTGACCGGATTGCGGGATTTTAGCTATCTGCCGTCACGCCTCCGCGGCACATATGCGAAGCCGCTACGGATTTCGAGTGTCTTGTACTGGTGAGCTTAGCAATGAAACTGGACAAACATCGCCCTGCTGCAGCGTCGAGATTCTACACCGGGTGCGCCCTCAAGAGGGGTTCGCAGTTGACCGACGATGAGAAGGTTGAGCGAATGTTGCCAGAGGCTGGATTCTTAACCCGGGTTTCCGTCTCGGGCGCAACCCTCAAGAGCCTCATGCAACAGAACGACTCGATTGTGAGCCAGTCGCCTTTATCGACCTCCCCGACCGCTATAGACCAGCGTGCCCTACTGGCGTTCGGGATCACCAAGGGACGGCCAGTTAGCAAGATCCGATCAGCTACCCTAAAAACGCTAAGCCGCCCATTGGAGAGATCGACCCGAGCAACACCTACTACATCAATGGGTTGCGCTGGACACTACGAAGATCTACTCCATCGCAACAACGGACAGATTAGGCCGTCCCGGACCAAATTTCTCGCAACTGTCTCAAAACGACCTAGAATTCCCGGAAATGTTTCCAATTGGGGACCGGTTCACCTACCGTGTTGCGGAATTGGTCCGAGGCGAACTCCACCACGAAAAAGTCGAGCGTCAGTCCCGCAGTGTGACCAAAGTGCGAGTGCCACGCCACCCACTCGACCGGTGATCGGGTCGATGAAGGTCCTGCCCCGCCTTTTCGAATCGGTGTGGGACAAACTTGGCAACGGAGTGGCCAAGGCATTTGAAGAACCGGTGCATGATGCAGCCTCACGTAATCCTATCCGTTCGTCACTCCTCCCGCCGGGCGGATCTGCACGCCAGCAGCGAGGTTATTTTCGCGCCACCCTGCAGCAACTATCAGCATCATATTCGTTTTACCCATCCGAACTTCTATCTGATCAAGACGTCGGCGCGAGCTTTGGCGGGTGCAAAAACCCGAATGTTAACTCTGGCACAGCGATTCCGCAGCGGCCGCAAGCAACTTTCGTTTCATATGGAATGCGGATAGGTTTCTTGGTCTCGGGGTGGACGAGGTCGTTGCGTATTCGCGCAGCCGAGCCGGATCAACGACCCAATCTCCCCCCGGCTTGTTGAATACTGGCGATCCGCTTCCATTCAGTACGTCGACTCTCTCAGCGAATTCTCTTATCGTGAGTCCGTTCCTGCAGTTACAGCACTTCCGGAGTCAGCCCGACTGGGTCCCCCTTGCGGTCCGTGGATTCTTCAATTCTGACTTAGCGCGGAATGAACAATTTGTGAAATCGACGGTGAAAGCAGGTACAGCAGCAGAACCTGTCTACTTCATCCTGAACCCGTTGCGCCAGCAGGGCTACGGAGTAGGTATCGGTTCACGTTTGGAGCTCTCCAGCATGAGCTATTTTGAGGCTGGATACCTTCGCCAACAGACAACGAATTTGTTGAATGGGATCTCGATTACCGGACCGTCCAATTCTACCGTGCTTCCCTAACGCTATTGGGAGCAAACCGAAGCGTGGCCAGTATTCTTGCTGGCACGTCGCCGTGTAGTCCAACCCAGCCAGCGCCCTGCCTAATGAACCCGGAAATTGGAGACCAGCTAAATTTGCAATTCAAGGAGGTCCGACAAAACGGAATATATGCCCTCGGGGTTCTGAACGCGCATCTTCTCGATATCCGCCAGCTCTCGACCCAGACTGTGATATTTGGTAATTACTTTATGCCTGGCAACATTGCAACGAGGTCATCCACCGAAACGCACTACATTGCGAACGTGACTCAATCTCTGCAAGCAACGTTCTGGGCCAATCTTGTCTTTTGGTCCTCAGTACACTCTATTTCTCTACGGCGCTCAGGCGACGTCCAGGCCGAATACTCTCACCAGACAACAGCTCTCCCTTCAGCTCTCATATTCTTTCGATTGGCATAACGGCCTTCCGAGGCAGGCTTTTGCAGGGCAGGGTAAGTAAAGTATGACCTTTATAGCAGCTTGGCGAACTGTGGTAAGCATGGAGTCCGCTGTGATGTTTGCTAGCCCGCCTATTTGTACGGGTGCGTAACATCGACTGCAATGGGTACCCAGGACCAGGATGCGACACGTCCGGGGTTTGCCCGTTGCCGGCTATTTGCCCGGGAAGACAGTTAACGCTGACGGCGATCAGCTTCAGTCTTGGATTGTTGTCGTTCTGCAACTGCTCCATGGCGGCGCGGAACTCCGGACGCTGCTCCACACCTTTGACCTTGCGGAGCGTGTCCAAGCCCACGGCGCGCACGTTGTTGTCTGGGTTGTGCAGGCTGTTCAGTACCGTGCTCAACACCAGGGGGTTGTCGAGCAGGTCCGTGGGACGCTTGATGGCTACCAGGTTCTTGTTCAGGAAGTAGGCCTGATCCTGCGAGATGGCGCCTCCCGAGACTCCCGCATGCCGGTTCATGAACTTCGGGTCAGCTACTTCTTCTAAGAGGACGCCGGTGGCGGAGGGGTCGAGATGGGCGAAGGCTGTTTTGACTAAGGGCTCGGTTTGCGGGTCGGCCAGGAAGTGCTCCAACGAGACTCGTACGGCGGCTCGCTGGACTTCGGGGTTCGTGTCCCAGGGGGAGTCGCTGGGGAAGGCGGCTAACATGGGGAGGACTACAGCTTGGCTTTCTGGGTTTCCGTGGTTCAGGATTTCTACGATTTTTGGTGACTAGTTGGGGGTTTGTTGTGGTGATCCTTGCGCTTCGTTGCTGATTAAGCGAAACCGCAGATCCCTCGGCTCCTGGCTGGGGATGACAAAGGGGAGAGCGGCGGTTTTCCTGGAGTGTCGTTGCTGATTGAGTGAACAGCAGGTGCCTCCACTCCGCTTCGCTCCGGTCGGGATGACACAGCTGTTTTTGCGTCTAGATTGGTTGCCGTGGGGAAGGTTGCGAGGTAGGAACGCTCCGGCCGGGAGGAGAATTCATTTTGTAGCCCTTGCGCTTCGTTGCTGATCAAGTGCAACCGCAGATCCCTCGGCTCCGCTCGGGATGACAAAGGGTAGAGTGGCGGGTTTTCTGGGGTGTCGTTGCTGATTGAGTGAACAGCAGGTCCCTCCACTCCGCTTCGCTCCGGATTTCCTTTTGATCTTGGTGGCGTTGGTACATTTCATGCGCCCTTCTTTACGGAAGGGCGCACACGCGGCTTTGTCCACTGCAGCGTGGCAGGAAATCCGGGTACGCTCCGGTCCCACGGCAGGCCGGGACAGGCGGGATGACAAAGGGGAGAGTGACGCTTCCATGGAAAGTGGTTGTGGGGAAGGTTGCCAGGTAGGAACGCTCCGGCCGGGCGGAGAATTCATTTTGTAGTCCTTGAGCTTCGTTGCTGATCAGGTGCAACCGCAGGTCCCCGTTCGACTTCGCTCAGGGCAGGCTCTCGGCTCCGCTCGGAGCTTGTGACTTTTTCAGTTTGGCTCGTAGTTCGTGGCCGGAAAGCTCGGAAGACACATCTGCCAACAAGCATCGCCGGGGTCCTTCGACTCCGCGCATAAGCTGTCCGTTATGCCGATAGTTCTGCCCAGCGCTTCGCTCAGGATGACGGCTTCGTGGGGAGTTGAAAAACATCCGGCTCCCGTGGGCAGAAAACACAGACAGATCGAAAAAGTCACAGGCTCTCGGGATGACAAAGGGGAGAGTGGCGGGATGACAGCTCATGTTTTTCGTTAAGGGTGGTTAGGCTGCGCGCGTGTCGCTTGCTGCTGCGGGTCGCAGGTTCAGGGCTCCTGGCTGCAATGGCCAGAGGAAACTCAACAAAGCAGGTACGGTTTCCAGAGAAGTTAAGGAAGTGACGCGCGAAGCCCGAGCTCATGTGCAATCTCGCCAAGTCGCCGGTCTCTGGTCCAGATTGAAATCGACCTATCAAGGAGAGCGCAGCTTACCAGTTGAAGATCGGTGAGGCCGATTCCTCTTCTGTACAACATTTTATGTTCGATCAAGCTGAACAGTTCCTCGCTCGCCACAACAGGAGCCTGGGGCAGCAGGGCAAGATCAGCCAACACCTTTTCTCGGCTAGCTATAGAACCGAGGGCCAACTCCAGGCGGATGAATGGATGGGTCACGACCTGATCATTCTGCAACAGTGTCTGCAGTTTGGCGTCAGCGCTGCGCAGATGGTCGATCCAAATCGACGTGTCGACCAGGATCAAATTTCCGTCCGACGACGCGGCGCGGCCTCAGCCGTCGGATCACTCCCCCCGAATGCCGCCAGCCTCCGGGCCGCTTCATTCCGAACAAGACGGGTGAGCGCCTCCCTCACAAGAGCTGCCTTCTCCGTGATTCCGGTGTAGTACTGCGCCTGCTTGACCAGTTCGTCATCCAGCGCAATTGTTGTTCGCATGCGCTCATAATAATAGCACCGATTTGATGCTAAAAGTGGTGCCTAGAGGGTAAGGGGTCGAACTATGGCTTCGCTTCCTTCGTCACCGCCGCCGTCTCCAATCGCCCCCCGCGAATCCACTCCAGGATCGTCGGTATTGCCAGCTATGCTCATTGCCATGCCACCGCTGCCCGCCGTTGTGCGTGGCCAGGTAGTCGCCGACGTTGCCCGCGCTGTCCGTGGGCCTGGTTGGCTTGATCAGCATCAGGCTCTTGGTTGGGTCGTTGATGTCGACTACGTGCATGGCGTACTTATAGTTGTCTTCGCTGTCCTGGTCGGAGAAGACGCCTTGATCGTTGGGTGGGCGCAGCTTGAAGATTACGTGGCTGGCGTGGCAGAAGACGCAGGCTTTGCCGTCCGCTCCTTGCGTCGCCAGAATGGGTTCGATCTTGGCTACGAAGTAGTTGAAGTCGAGCACGGAGCCGGGCTGCACGTCCTTCAAGGCTTCGCTTAGCTTCTTGCCTTCGAGGACGCTGACGGCGATCAGCTTCAGTCTTGGATTGTTGTCGTTCTGCAGCTGCTCCATGGCGGCGCGGAACTCCGGACGCTGCTCCACACCTTTGACCTTGCGGAGCGTGTCCAAGCCCGCGGCGCGCACGTTGTTGTCTGGGTTGTGCAGGCTGTTCAGCACCGTGCTCAGCACCAGGGGGTTGTCGAGCAGGTCCGTGGGGCGCTTGATGGCTACCAGGTTCTTGTTCAGGAAGTAGGCCTGATCCTGCGAGATGGCGCCTCCCGAGACTCCCGCATGCCGGTTCATGAACTTCGGGTCACCTACTTCTTCTAAGAGGACGCCGGTGGCGGAGGGGTCCAGATGGGCGAAGGCGGTTTTGACCAAGGGCTCGGTTTGCGGGTCGGCCAGGAAGTGCTCCAAGCGAGACTCGTACGGCGGCTCGCTGGACTTCGGGGTTGGGATCGTTTAGGCCGGAGAGCACTTGCTGCTGTAAGTCGGTTTCGCGCATTAAGGTCTTGAAGGAGGAGGCGGCGTTTAAGACGGCTGCGTAGTTTCGGGGACGGGGTTGTTGGGTTAATAGGGTGCGGAGGGCGGAGAGGACCTCGGGGTTCGTGGCCCAGGGGGAGTCGCTGGGGAGGGCGGCTAACATGGGGAGGACTACGGCTTGGCTTTCTGGGTTTCCGTGGTTCAGGATTTCTACGATTTTGGTTACTAGTTGGGGGTCGGGGGTTGGTTGGGGTGTTTGTTGTGGTGATCCTTGAGCTTCGTTGCTAATTAAGTGAAACCGCAGATCCCTCGGCTCCGCTCGGGATGACAAAGGGGAGGGTTGCGGGTTTCCTTGGATGTTGTTGCTGATGAGGTATAACCGCAGGTCCCTCGGCTCCGCTCGGGATGACAAAGGGGAGGGTTGCGGGTTTCCCTTATCGTTTTTGCCGGTGAAGGCAAACTGCATATCTCTCGGCTCCGCTTGCGCGGAGGTTGCGCTTGAAGTGCTTGCTGGTGGTGGGTCTAGGTTGAGGGCTCCTCTTTGGCCGTCTTCGTAGACGTAGCGGACGGTTTGGCGTACGTCGGGGTTGGGGTCTTCCGATAGAGTCAAGCGCGGCCAGGGTGAAGCGCTCATCCGCGGATCCGCTCAACGTGCTGCCCGCTTTCAGCACCTCGATCTTCATCGTGTCGTTGGCGTCCTTTAGGCAGGCCAGGAGGGCTTCTTGCAGCTCCGGGCCACTTGACTTGAAGAAATGGATGAGGTCGCTGTCGTTGCCTATGCGGGTCTGGAAGAAGCCGTTGTGCACGTCGTACTTGAAGTCGACCGCTTCGCGATAGGGCGGATACTCGTAGCCGGGACGATGGAGGTCGGGGACTCCGCTGACGTATTTGGTCAGCACCGCGGGCAGACCGATGGAGACGGTGTTCTCCTTGAGCGGGGGCAGGGCGTAGTGACGGATGTGAAAATCCCACAGCGCGTTGAGGATGCCTTCGCGGCCTAACGGCGTGCCCTCGCGCAGGACCTTGGCCAGGACCTGGGCCTGGTCGCGCACCACCAGTTCGTATCCGTCACCGATACGTTTCTTGTCTTCGTCTTCGGCGCTGGCTCGGACCCAGGCGGTGAGGTAGCCGGTGTTCTCGTCGAGCAGGTCGTAGATGCTCTCCTCAAGGCCGCGGCGGACCATGGCGTCGGTCTCTACGTTCATGCGGGTGGCCAGGGTTTCCAGCGTGCTGCGGCGCATCTCCGGCTGGTCGACTTGCCAGTAGTACCAGCGCCATAGGCCGCTCGCGGCTTCGAAGCGGACGAAGGGCACGGGGTCGTTGACGGCTTTCTCCAGGGCGGCTAAGAGAGCTGGGTCTCCGGTGAGGTCGCGGAAGTGCTGGTTGAAGACGCGGGCGGCTCCCCAACGGGTGCGCGGGTTGGACGAGCCGAGGGCGGCGATGAGGAGCTTGCGGCCTTCCGGGGCTGCGTCCTGACGGCGGGAGAGGATCATGCGGACGGCGTAGGCGGCGCTGGTCTGGACCATTTTTGTCTGGTCGCCCAGGGCCTGCATCAGGGCTGGGAGCGAGCCGGGGTCGGCCATGTGTCCTATGGCGCGGGCGGCGGCTTCACGTGCCAGTGGCTGATCGCTTTTGACCAGGACTTCGCGGATTTGCTTCAGGACTGGCTCTGGGGCTGGGTCCCAGAATTGGTCTAATTGCGAGAGGAGGAGCGGGAGGTTGTTTTTCGCCAGCTTGGTGGGCGGGGCGGGGAAGCCGGCGTCCCAGTTTTTGGCTTCGGTGGTTCCCGGGTAGAGGGTGGAGAGAGCCATCACGGCAAATTGGGTGGCGCGGAAGGGGGTGTTGAAGCCCTGGTAGACAGGGTCGCCTTCCCAACTGCCCTCCTGCCGTTGCGCGGCCATCATGGCTTTTACCGCGAGCGCCAGGTGCTCGTCGCTCTCGGGGCGGCGGCCGGCCTGGGCCAGGGCTAGCACTGCGTTGTAGGAGACGAAGTCCGCCGGCTTGGCTTTCTTGTCGAAGGGATAAGGCCAGCCTCCTTGCGCGTTTTCGTATTTGTAGAGCTGGTTGATGAGCTGATCGATCTGGGCGGAATACTTTGCCTTGTCGATCGCTACGAGCATCATGATCTTCCAGTTCAGATCGATCATGTTTTTCGGCTCGTCGGGGGCGGCGAGTTGTTCTACGTGGTCGCGCTCCGCTCTCCACTGCTCATCTTTGGTTTGCTTGTAGACCATGTCGAAGGTCTGCCAGCTTTGGGTGGCGATCTCGAAGGGGCTGACGTCGGGCTCGCAGCCGTCGGCCTCGTCGCCGGGCATTTCTTTGAGGCCTTTGTAGTGGATCTTCAGATATTCGGCGTAGGGGAGGTTGAAGTTTTTGCGCGGCGGATCGTGGGTTACGTTCTGCTCGAATTGGTTGGCGATCAGGGGCAGACGGCTCGAGACTGTGCGGGCGGTGTAGATGACGCGGACCCAGTTGGTGTTGGGTTCTCCATATAAAGGTCTGGCGTTGTTATAAATGCGGTCGGTTAAGAACTCGAGTTGCGCTCGCTGGTGGGGGGCGTAGCCGTTTTTCACCGCGGTGAGATAGCCGCGGGTGGTGAATTGCGCCGGGTGGCAGGCGATGCAGAGCTGGGTTTCCGAGTGCTGCATGGTGGTGCGCAGGGCGACGGCTCCGCGGCGGGGGGTGTTGGAGAGCCAGGAGTCTCCCATGTTGACCAGGAAGTCCATGCCGGCGCGGACGGCGAGGTGCGGATCGGTGTAGGGCGGGATGGGGAAGTCGGAGGTGTGGAGCTGGAAGGCGGGGTGGTTGCCGGCTACTCGGACGTAGTACTCCTGGCCGGGGGTAAGGATGCGGGTGCGGAATTTGTAGAGGCCGGGGTAGTTTTGGGTGGCTTCTACCTGGTAGACGAATTCTCCGGTGTTGAAGGGGATCACGTCGTCTTTGGATTGCTGGAAGATGTCCACGTCGAGCGGGACGTCACGGTCGGTTACGTTCAGGGTGAAGTAGACGAGGCGGGGTTGTTTTTCTTTAAAGGTGAATTTGAACCATTGGAAGCCTTTGACCATGGCGGCGTAGCCGTCTTCACTGCTCGAAGGGGCGTAGGGGCGCTCGTCGTCGCTGCCGTAGATGGTTTGGCCGAATTGGAAGGGTTGGGCGGTTTGCCAGGTGTCTGTTGGGGGCGGCGGCGATGACTCCGGTGTGCGCCGGCAAGGGCGGGGTGGTCGAGGATCTTGTGCAGGGCGGTGGTGATTTCGGGTACGGTGCCGGTGGTGCGGAGAGGGTTACGGTGATTGGGCCGGCGGCTCTGGGACGTAGGGTTAGGTAGAGGTCGAGATCGGCGGTGTGCAGCCACTTGGAGTCGATGACTCCCTGGGAGTCTTTGACTGTGGCCAGGATGGCGTCGCTGCCTTGGAGTTTGGCGGGGTCTTTTACCGCTACGGTCATGGCATAGAGGGTTCCTGGGTGGGCTTCGCCTAGTTTAATGGTGCGTGACGTTGGGGGGCGGGGCTTGGTCGGCTCTGGACGGCGCGGTTGACGTGCAGGAGAGGCGGTGATCAGGAGTGCGGGATGGCTAGTGTGATGAATCCCCAGCGTAGATTGCCTTGTTTCGTGATATTGCCCCCATGCGTTCCTCCGATGCGGCTTCACCGGTTGATAGCACCCGCTACCGGACAACACTATATACCTATTGGCGGGTTGCTAAATGGTGGAGTGGGTGTGCATGGGATTCATTCAGGGGAAACGGTGAATGCGGACCCTCGGTTCGTCTGGACGGCAGAGAGGGCGCGCTTCATTTGGAATTGATGGTGGATGTGAACCGCAGGTCCCCTGCGCTTCGCTCCGCTCGGGATGACAATTCATTTCAGGGGGGCAACTTCAGTCGTGTGACAGAGGTCCGCACTGCGCTTCGTGGTCGGGATGACACTTCATTTCTTCCGCAATGCTGCTGGATGCCACTTGGTTTATGAGCTAGAAGTGCTCGTCGGCGGAGGGACCGTAGATCGCCGGTACCTTGCTTATCCAGCAGAGCGCAGATAGACGGTTAGCTGGCCTCGATGATGGGCCAGATGCGTTATGGCTCCGTCGGCGATCATGGCGTAGCGCGGGCCTTCGCTGATTACCTGGCCGTTCATGCGAAAACGCCACATCCTGGCAGGTGATCTTCCGTCGTGTCCTCCAGCGCCTTGCGGGATTTGGCCAGCCCTTCGGCTAGCATCTGGCAAACTCGGCTCGGGTCTTCACTGGCTTGGTGCTGCATCCGTCGTTGTCCGGGTCGGAGAGATCGAGTTCACGGTGGTTCACCATGAACTCCACCCAGCCGGGCATCGAGGCTACCAGGGCGGCCAATAACCCAACTCCATCGAGCGCGCGTGGGGCTTCCAACTGTTGCTGTCCCTCGGGGACACGCTCGATCACTTTGCGCGAAGTGGCGGCCTCGTGCTCCAACTGCCATAAGAAGAATTCTCTCAGCCCCATAGATTCCTCTCTTTCACTCGTTTCACCTTATAGGGCATATATGACAGCGGGCTGTCATATATGCTGAAGAAACTAAAAATATGAAATCCGGCCGGCTTCTTTCGACCCTCATGCTGCTGCAGGCGCATGGACGCCTCTCCACCCGGGAGCTGGCAGAACGTCTCGAAGATTTCGCAACGTACCGCGCATCGCGATATGGAGGCGCTGAGCGCGGCCGGAGTTCCTATCCTTGCGCTGCGCGGCGCCCAGGGTGGATGGGAGCTGGCGAAGGGGTGGCGCACCGAGGTGCCGGGCCTCGACGAGGCGGAGCTGCGCGCGACTGCTTATGTCGCAGCCCAGCGCGCTGGGCGATCCCAGCCTGGCGGCGGCTTCGGAGCGCGCGTTCGGCAAGCTGCTGGCGGCCATGCCGCACAAGATGCAAACCCAGGCGGCTTCCATCCGCGCCCGGCTGCATATCGATCCCGTGGGATGGCACCCTTCTTCTAACGACCTGTCGCTGCTGCCCATCGTGCAGGATGCGATCGCGCGGGACTGCAAGCTTACGTTTCTCTACTCCCGCGCGGACGGGGAGAGCGGGGTGCGCACGGTGGATCCCTATCGGCATCGTCAACAAGCAGGCGGTCTGGTACCTGGTGGCGCGCGCTCCGGCCGGGATGCGCACTTATCGCATTTCTCGCATGCAGAATGCAGTGGTGCTGGCGGTGACGTTCGAGCGGCCGGCGAACTTTGACCTGGCGGCGCATTGGAAAGGCGCGACCGCACAACTGCAGCAGAAGCGAGAGCAGTTTCAGCGCCACGCTGGCGCGTTGCTCCCGACGCGGCCGTGTCTACTGGGCCGATGGTGCCGCGTTTCGCCGGCGCCGAATGTGGAATGTTCACGGCGGCCCTGCCAGATGGGTGGAGTGTTCTTCATGTTTCCTTCGAGAACCCGGACGAAGCGCGATTCATCGCCTTGGGTTTTGGAGCGCGGGCGCAAGTGATCGCACCGGCCGCGCTTCGCGACCAGATCCATCGAGGAGATACACACGGCGATGGCTCGCCCAGTGGTCTCTCTTCAATGAGGTGTTAACTCAATTGATCGAGATTCATTCCCAGCTTGTAGGTTTCGCCGTGGGCGAGCAGTTGGTCCCAGGTGACTTCACGTCTTTGGTAGCCGGCCATGCGGCCTAACATGCAGCTCAACGCGGTCTCTACTCCGGCGGCTATTTGGTTGTGCGATTGGCCGGTGGTGATGCTGTCGATGAAGGTGCGCTCCTTATCCCGATCGGCAAATTGCAGGTTGTCAGAGAAGCTGCCGTTGGCGGCGAATTTCACTGGGCCGGGTGGTGTTCATTGACTCCGTCCAGGCCCAGGGTTGCGTGCCTACGATTTGCATGGGACCGGAGTAGGGAACTGTCGCCGACCCGTTGGCGCCGAAGAGGCGCAGTCCGGCTTCGAAGCCGCTGTTGCTGAATTGGGTGGAGGCGAAGGAGAAATGAACGTCTTCGGGATAAGTGAAATCCACCTGGTAGTTATCCCAGCAATCGCCGGCGTGGGTCAGGATGTTGCGTCCTCCGGTTGCTGTTGCCTTTAGCGGGTGGGCGCCGAGCAGCCAGTTGCAGAGATCGATGATGTGGATGTTTTGTTCCACCAGGATGTCGCCGGAGAGCGCGCGATACCAGAGCCAGTTGCGTAAGCGGTATTCGTCGGGCGAGGCTCCGGGGTGAACCTTTTCTTCCGACGCGGGAGCGAAGTAGATGCCGTTCGACGGAGCCGATCTTGCCCAGGGCGCCTGCTTTGATTTTTTCCGCGATGGCCGCGATGGGTGGGGCGCTGCGGCATTGGAAGCCAACGTCTACGCTCTGTGTCGGCTTGACTCGTTTCGCGATTTCGAGCGCTTGTTTTGCTTGCGCGACGTCGACGCCTACGGGTTTTTCGCAGTAGACGTGTTTGCCGGAGGCGACTGCGGCCTGCAGGTGCTCGACATGGAAGAAGGGCGGCGTGGAGATCTGGATGAGATCGACATCTTTGGAAGCGGCTAGCTGTTCGAAGGCGTGGGGGCCATGAAAGAGCAGCTTGTCGTCGAGGCGTGCGCGGCTGAGGCTCGAGTTCAGCTCGTCGAAATGGGTGCGGCCGAGGGCCAACTTATCGGGAAAGATATCCGCCAGTGCTACGACCTGCGCGGTGGTGCTGTTGGAGAAAGAAGTAGCGACGGTGGTGCCTCGGTTGCCGCATCCCAGCAAGCCGAGACGCACGGCCGAGTTGGCCTGGTAGCTGAAGGCGGTGCTCGACTTCAATAGCAGCAGGCCGCAGGCGGTTCCGGTTTGGAGAAATTCGCGGCGGTTCATGCCAGCACCTCGCGGATAACCTTTTCGAGGTAGGCCTTCTCTTGAGGAATGTCTGCGAGCCTTTGCGGACCTGAGGTCTCGCGTTCAATGCTGACGGCGCCGGTGTAGCCGAGGCGGTGAAGTTTGGTGAAGACCTGCACGGAAGTCCACCAGGCCTTTTCCGATGAGCACTTCTTCGCCGAATTGGTAGGGGTCGGTGGGCCAGCGGCCGTCTTTCGCGTGGACGCTGCGGATGTGGGGGCCGAGGATGTCGATCGCATCCACGGGGTTGGCTTTGCCGTAGAGCAGCAGGTTGGCGGTGTCGAGGCCTACGCCCAGGTTGGGCATGGCCACGTCGTGGATGGCGCGCGACATGGTGGTCGGGGTTTCCTGGCCGGTTTCCATGAGGAAGTCCTGTCCGTTGGCCTGGCAGTGTTTGGCGACGGCGCGGATGGCTTCGACGGTTTGCGGATAGAGCGGGTCGCCGGGGTTTTCAGGAATGAAGCCGCAGTGGGTTTGCACCTGGGGGATGCCGACGAGTTTGGCAAAATCGGATGCCTGGCGGAGGGCGTCGATGCGCGCGGCGCGGGTGCCGGGGGGGACTACGCCGATGGTGGATGGCCCGTGGATAAAGTTCCATTCCAAGGGGGGTGGTCCCACTACTTCTATGGTGGTTGCGGTGAGCTGGTACTTCGCCAGCAGATCGCGATATTGGCTCGCCAGGGCTGGGGTGAAGCTGCCGAGGTACTTATCCATCGACAGGAACACGGCGGGAAAGCCCCACTCGTGAACCTGACGGAGATTCTCCTCGGGAGCTCCATACGGGCTGGTGACCACGCCCAGGGCCATGGGTTTAAGCGGGGTGGCAGCGAGGGCTTTGGGGAATCCCTGGGCGACGATTGCGGAAGCGGCAAGACCGACAAAGTGTCTTCGATTCATCCAGATCACTATAGGACAACCGGGGCAGGACCTCCCTGCAAAAAACGCAAGCTTCGCTGCAAAGGCGTGGAAGGCGAGTGGGCGCGGTCCCATGCTCGAGGTTATGAGAGCCTCCGTTCTAGTTCTGCTTGCTTTGCTGCTCGCGATCCCCGCACGTGCAGAGAAAACCTCCGAGGATCAAATTGTCGAGGCATTTCATCTGTGGAGTTCGGGACAAGAGAGAGCGGCCATTGCGATTCTCGAGCCCGTTGTGCGGTCCGGGGTCAGTGGAGTTACGGTGAATGGGGTTGCGAAGAGGGATCTGGGCGTGGCGTGGAATGTTCTGGGTTCGTGCTACCTGGACCTGGAAATGTACGACGAGGCGCGGCGGGCGTACCAGCATGCCATGGAGATTTTGCGGCCGATTGCAGCCTCACAGAACCAATATGCTTCGGCGATGGACAACCTGGGGGTACTGGAGAAGGCCCTCGGGGATGGGGATTCCGCGAGGGTGCTGTGCGAGAAATCGCGACATATTTACGAAACGCTGGGAGACTCCGCCGGGGTTGCGATTACGTCCACCAATCTCGCGGTGATTGGGATTGCGCAGCACGACTTCAAGGGGGCGCGGCGCGCTTTCGAGAGAGCTTTGCAGGCAGAGCACGCAACTGCGATGAAAGAGGATGACATCGCGGCGATTGACAGCGTCGAGAGTGCATTGGCGTTGCATGACCGAAAAGAGGACGAGGCAATATCCGCCGTCCAACGAGCTATCGACCGGTGGACGCGCGTGCATGGGCCGGGGTTTTTCATGATCGGTACCGGGTATCTTCTGCGCGCGCAGGCGTTCGCGAACATTGGGGATTATGGGCGTGCGACCGCGGATGCGCGGCATGCACTCGAGATCGCAGAAGCGGCTATCGGCAGGAATACAGTTGCGTATCTGATGGCGGAGGATGAATACGCCCGGATCCTGCGGGCTTCCGGGGATAAGGAGCAGGCGTCGGTTCTGCAGAAGCAGGCCTCCAGTGGCCTGGCTCTGATTGAGTCGCGGCAGTGTGGCGGATGTACCATAAATGTCAGCGGTTACAGGTGATCAGCATGCGTAAGAACTTCAATCCTCATGCAGTCATATTTTCGCTCGCGGGCGTTCTTGCGCTTGCTACCGCTGGTGAGTGCCATTCCATTACCCACCTTCCGTCTTTGCTGTATGGCGCTGTGCTTTGGGGGTGGTGGGCCATCATTGCCAGTGCCCTGTGGAAGCTAGGACAGAAAAATAAGTGTGTGGGGAACCTTTCCCCGCGCACGATCCCGCTTCATATCCTGGTGGGTACCGCGTTGGGGGTCGCCCACCTGATGTTGCTCGGGAGCCTGGACTTTCCCGCTGTTGGATGGCAGGCAGTGAGGGACTTGCTGCACATTAACCGGCTGGGCATGGAGTTGCTGCTCTATGGATTCCTGTTTGGGATCACGGGAGTTGTCCAGTCGCAGATTCGTATGCAGCGGGAGGCCATGCGATCGCTCGAGCTGCAAAGGCAGTTATCTACGGCGCACCTGCGTGCCTTGCAGATGCAGCTGGAACCGCATTTCCTCTTTAATACGTTGAACGCGATCACCACGCTGGTGGAGTTGGGGCGGCAGACGGCGGCGGCGGAGATGCTGGCGCATCTCAACTCGATTTTGAAGAGCACGTTGACCAGGAGCACTCCGGAGAAGGTGCCTCTCTCGCAGGAGTTGGAGTTGGTGGGGAATTATCTTGCCATCGAGCAGGTCCGCTTTGCCGATCGGCTGCGTATCGAGATCAATGTAGATCCTCGTGCAGTCGACGGCTTAGTGCCTTGCTTCCTGCTTCAGCCTATCGTGGAGAATGCGATCAGGCACGGTATCGCGCGCTGTGAGAACCAGGGTCTGGTGGAAGCATCGGCTACGCGCGATGGAGATTTACTCCACATGCTGATTCGCGATTCGGGTCCTGGAGGAACATACGCCAAGCAGAATGGGCACGGAATCGGCCTCAGCAATACGCGCGAGCGACTGGCACACTTTTATCCCAATGGCTATGAGATGCAGGCGCAGCCGCTGGGTGCAGGTGGCTTTGAGGTTGCGATTACGATTCCGTACGAATGCAACGCGGTATGAAGCTCAGGGTGCTTATCGCCGATGACGAGCCATTGGCGCGGGAGCGGCTTAGGTTTTTGCTGTCTGCCCACGAGGAGTTCGAAGTGGCCGGGGAGTGCCGCAATGGGCGAGAAGCGATTGCGGCGCTCAGAGAAAGCCCAGTCGACGTTCTCTTTCTCGATATACAGATGCCGGGAAAAAATGGATTTGACGTGATCGACCAGATCGGCGCGGTGCACATGCCGATCACAGTGTTTGTGACGGCGCACAATGAGTACGCGGTGCAGGCGTTTGAGGTCCATGCGCTGGACTATCTCACCAAGCCGGTCGAGCCGGCGCGGCTCAAGGCAACGCTGGCGCGGGTGAGGGAACGGATTGCTTCCCAGTCGGCGCTGCTGACGCAGGAGCAGCTGAAGTCGGTGTTGGCGAGTCTGGAGAATGGGCGGCCAGATTTTCCCAGGCGTGTCCTGGTTCATAACGGCGCAAAGGATTCGTTTGTCAACGTCGACGATATCGAGTGGATCGAGGCGGCGGATTACTATGCATGCCTGCATGTGGGAAGCAAGAGCTTCATGTTACGCGAGAGCATCAAGCAGCTGGCGAAGACGCTGGACCCGGGCAAGTTCGTGCGTATCCATCGGTCGGTCATCGTCAATGTCGATCAGGTAAGCGAGATTTTCCGCGAAGGACAGAGCGAAGGGTCGGTTGTATTGAAGACCGGACAGCGTCTCAGGATGAGTAAGGCCGGCTGGCAAAGCCTGGCTGCAGTGAGCCATCGCTCCTAGATTTTCCTCTTCCGCTACACTTGTTAAATCGTGAAATTGCTGCGCACTGTTGTTATTGCTCTCGCTTGCTCTTTGTTGGCGATCCCTGGTCGTGCACAGGACCGCCTTGTGATCGCCGATCAGGATTCATCGACTACGGCGGATATGGCGTTGATGCTGCTGCTCAAGTCGCCAGGGGTGCAGCTGCTGGGCATCACGGTGATCACAGGCAACTCGTGGCGAGATGAAGAGGTGGCGCACGCGCTCCGCATGGTCGAGGGCCTGGGACGCACCGATATCCCGGTATTCGCCGGCGCGGTGTTTCCGCTGGTGAGGACTGCAGAGGAGACGCGCCTCTACGATCGCCTCTACGGTAAGGTATCCTTCCTCGGCGCCTACACGGATGCGAATGCGCCGGTGGGTTGGGATAAGGTCGACCCGGCGCGGATGCCCGAGGGGCTACCCAAAATCCATGCGGCCGATGAGAATGCGGCGCAGTTCATGGTGCGGATGGTCCATGCTCACCCACACCAGGTGACGATTATGGCGTTGGGACCGCTCACCAATGTGGCGATTGCTTGCCGGATGGATCCTCACTTCGCGGAATTGGCTCAGGAGCTGGTGCTGATGGGGGGCAGTCTGAATCCGCAGACAGACGCGGCGGAGTGGATCAACCGGCCGCGCCACGAGTTCAACTTCTGGTTTGATCCCGAGGCGACGAGCATCACCCTGCGGGAGAAGTGGGCCAAGGTGACCACGACGACGATCGACGTGTCTATCAAGACGCGTGCTGAACCGGAAGTTTTGGACGGCCTGGCGAAGGCGCACAGCGCGGCTGCGCAGTGGGTCACCAAGTACACTCCGCGGCCGTTGTTTCCTAATTATCTTTGGGACGAGATGGCGGTGGCGGCCTGGATGGATCCTTCGCTGATTCGGGGGGAGCGGTTCGTCTATATGGATGTGGCCACCGACCACGGCGCGGCGTATGGTGACACGCTGATTTTCAATGATGCGGACAAGCCTACTCTGACGCCAAGCCGGGTGCACGCCATTACCGATGTGGATTTGCCGAAGCTGCAGAAGATGATCGTCGACCGGCTGTCCGTGGAGAAGGAGTGAATCGTGGCGAAAAATTATCAGAGCGGTGACGTTTGGAGCAGGACAGTTACCGCGAATGGGTTTGCGGTGGATGAGTTGCGTTCGGTGTTGCAAAAATCCATCCGGCGAGGGCTGGTGGAGGAGGCGGCGCTGGCGGCGTATGAGCTTTTTTCCAATGGGCTGGAGACGGAAGAGGTGCTGTGGCGAAGGCTGGAGATTATTGCGACCGAGGATGTGGGGCTTGGGCTGGTGAATGCTCCGGCTATTGTTGAGTCGCTGTATGCACAGGCTTCGCGTATGGCCGATCGCGGGGACCGGTGGATTTATTGCGCGCATGCGGTGCGTTTGCTGGCGAGTGCTCCTAAGGACAATATGTCGATGGAGTTGGCTGGATGGACGCGTGCCGTGGTGGAACAGGGTGAGCGCAAGGCTGTGGTTGAGGATTATATGGTTGATGTGCATACGCGGCGCGGGGCGGAGATGGGTCGGGATGCTGCGCATTGGTGGAATGAGGGAGCTCAGCTTCGTAATCGTATTGCTGGGTACGATTCGAAGTGGGGGGATTATTTGCGGAAGATGGCGGGGGCGGAGGCTTTGAAGGAAGAGCCTCGTTGAGGTTGTCTTGCCGCCTTCTAAGCCTCCAAAGTACGCAGGTCGAACGCTGGGTACCCTCAGATTTGTCTGTCCGACAGATAGAGCGGTTGTTGGGCTTCGCCCATCGTTTTCGTCCCACGTACGCTTTGGCGAACGTGGGGCACCCGTCGATTTCCTCTGAGGATGGTTTAGGTTCCGGCTTGGTAGTAGGCGGTCACTCGGTGCTCGAGCGCGGTGGTTAGTTCGTAGAGGGAGACGGAAAGGGCCATGGCGACTAGGCTTGCGCCCAGGGCGCGGGCTAGATGGAATTGCTGCATGGTGACGGCGAAGAGGGTTCCCAGGCCGCCGGTCTGCATTAGGTACTCAGCCAGGAGTGCTACCAGGACGCTGTAGGTGGCTCCCACACGTAGCGCCGTGGCAAGAGAGGGTAGTGCCGCGGGAAGGGCCAGTCGACGCAGGTTTTGCCAGCGCGAGGCGTGCAGCACCTGGAAGACATCTGGCGACATCGCGGGTAATTCGCGGAGTCCGGTGGCGCTATATACGAACGACGGAAAGAAGGTCATTACCGCGACGGCGATCAGCTCAGTGCGGCCCTGGTAGCCGAAGAGCCGGGCGATGATGGGAATCAGGCAGACTACGGGCGTCGAGCTGAGCAGCAGTGCGAACGGGGTGGTGATGCCGGCTAGCAAGTCGGAGAACCAGGCCGCAATCGCGAGTAATAGCCCAGCAGCCATGCCGATGGCCAGACCCCCCAGGGCGAAGGCCAGAGTGCGCAGGGCGGGTACCAGGTAGGCCCCGGGGAAATGAATCAGATCGCTGAATACCGCGCCTGGAGGAACCAGCACGATACTGTTGTAGCCCGCGGCACTCACCCAGATCTGCCACACGAGTAAGAGCAGGGCGGCCGGCCACAGATCGATTAGCTGCCGTCGCATCAGCCAATCCTCCGGCGCGCTGCGCGCTCTAGCAGGGTCAGCAGGCCGTACGAGCTAAGTGTAATCGCAGCGATGACAATTACCGTGGCCCATAACAGAGGGATCTGGAAGTTTTGCATGCTGTTCAGGACCACTACGCCGAGCCCGGCCGGTGCGCCGAACCACTCGCCGACGATCGCCCCGATCATGGCGCTGCCGGCGGCGATTTTCATGCCGCTCAGTATCGACGGCAGGGCCGCTACACTTTCCAGCTTTAGCAAGCGTTGCCAGCGACTGGCGCCTAGCGTGGTGAAGACCAGTTCGAGGCGCCGGCTTGCTCCACGCAGGCCCACCGCGGTCGAGGTATAGAGCAGGAAGAAGACGGGCACGGATGCCAGCGCTGCCGGCGTGCCCTGGCGTCCGGCAGTGATGATGAGCACAGGGCCGAGCGCGATAACCGGGAGTGCGTTGACCAGCACCGCCATCCGGTCCAGTCCGCCGCGTAAGACGGGCACCAGGTGGGCAAGGATCGCAACTGCCGCGCCCAGGCAAGCTCCCGCCGCATAACCCACAGCCGCCGAACCAAGCGTCGCGGCTGTGGAGCGGAACAGCAACGCTCGTCGAGGGCCCTCTGCGTAGACACGCAAGACCTGGCTGAGCGCGGGGAGGGTCTTGCCGAACACTCCGCTGCGGCCGGCGATCTCCCAGGCACACAGCAAGCACTACGCAGCCCGCCGCGGGGTAGAGGAAGCTGCGCGCTTTCATGCCGGCTCCAGACTGGCGGTCAGCTCATCGGCGAGGCGATGAAATTCGGAGGTACGCATGAGTGCGTCCGGCCGCGGCCGCGCAAAGGGGACGGTGGTGTCCACGCGCACCTGGCCCGGCCGTTCGGTGAGGACAATGACGCGGTCGGCCAGCAGCGCGGCTTCTTCGACGCTGTGTGTAACCATCACGGTGGTGGGGCGGCTCTCCAGCCAGATGCGCTCCAATTCGAAATTCATTCTGCGGCGAGTCACCGCGTCCAGCGCGCCAAATGGTTCATCGAGCAGCAACAGCTTGGGGTGTAGTGCGAGTGCACGTGCTATGGCCACTCGTTGGCGCATGCCGCCGGAGAGTTCCGCCGGACGCGCACGTTCGAAACCGCCGAGGCCGGCCAGCGCGATCAATTCTTTGATGCGTTCGGTGCTCACGGTCCGGCCGGCAACCTCGAAAGGCAGGCGCAGATTTCCCTCTACCGTCCGCCAGGGCAGCAGGGCGTGCTCCTGAAATGCAATTCCGAGGGCTTGCTGCGTCTGCAACTCGCGCGGTGGCTGGCCATTGATCTGTACCTGGCCCGTTGTTGGTTCGTCGAGCCCGGCTAACAGGTGAAGCACAGTGCTTTTGCCGCAGCCGGAGGGGCCGATCAGGGCAACAAATTCGCCATCGCCTACCTGCACATCGAGCGGGCCGAGGGCGACGAAGGATTGCCTGCCGCGGCCTTCGTGCCGGCGCAGGTAGGAGCGTGTGACCCCACGGAGGGCGAGGGTTGCCATGCTTATAGCATATTAGGAAATACGTTGTCCTCTTCCAGAGCGTCTATGTGCTGCCGTTCTTCGACGGAACGGCAGCGTAGAGACCGTTTGCCCTGGCAACATCCTTTCCTAATATGCTCATCGAATCACCTCATCGTAACGATCCATGATGCGCCGATATTGTTTCCTCAGGTGATCGCGCATGGGCTCGAGGTCCACAGTGGTGAGGCGGCCATCGCGTTGTACGATGCGGCCATCAATGATGACGTGCTTTACGTCGCGGCCGACCGTACTTTCAGCCAGGGTAATGAGGGGGTCGACGACCGGGAACTGATCGGGATCCTCCGTGCCTACGAGCACGATGTCGGCGAGCTTGCCGACCTCGAGCGAGCCGATGGAGCTGGAGAGACGCGCGGCCGCTGCGCCGCCGTGCAACGCCTGGCGCAGGATCTGCTCGTGGGTGACCGGGATATCGACGTGGTAAGGCGTGCCTGCTACTGCCTGTTGGCCGAGCACCGCGCCGTGCAATACCTGGAACATATCCAGACTAGCGCGAGTCGCGGCGCCGTCGGTGCCGAAGCCGATGCGAATGCCACGGCGCATCATCTCCAAAACGCGCGGGGAACCCATGCGGTAATTATTGAGCGCGCAATGGCACGCAGAGACATCGCGTTGGACGTAGAGGTCTACCTCGTGGTCACTGAGCAGAACTGAGTGCGCCGCGTGAACATGGTGATCGAGGCAGTGGGACTGCTCCAGATATTCGGCTGGCCGCACACCCCATTGGGCGATGGCGTAATCCACTTCGTAGGTGCCTTCGGCCAGGTGGGTGTGTATGGGAGTTGCCAGCGCGTGGGAAAGCTCGTGCATCCCCTGACGCAGGGCGTCGGTGTTGACCAGGAGCTGGCGTAGTGAGAGCCAGGCGTTCACGCGGGGATGGTCTTTCCAGCGCAACACGAGTTCCTCGGATCGGCGCAAGGCTTCGGCGGTGGAGCAGCGCATGTTCGCGGGCAGCCCCTCTTCCGTATCCATGGTGGAGAGCGAGATGCGGCCACGAATTCCGATCTCATCCGCGGCCCGACCCATCTCGTCGGCGAAGGGGCCGCCGGCCTCGAGAAAGCAGGTTGTGCCGGAGCGGATCATCGAGGCATAGGCGGCAAGGCCGCTGGCGTAGACATCTTCCGGTGTATGGCCGCTCTCAAAGGGCACGAGATAGCGCTTCCACATGGGGTTACGTAACTCGCCGCGGCGCTGAAGCGCCTGAATTTTACCGTGTAGGAATTGTTGGGCAGTGTGTACATGGCAGTCGATCAAGCCAGGCATGGCGATGGTATTCGGGGCATGGAGGGTTTCGCGCGGCGCCGGCAACGCGGCTGCGTCGGCCGCTTTTCCCAGCCAGCTTATGCTGTTTCCCGAGATGGCAATCGCGCCGTCTTCGAGGATGGTGCCGGGCTGGTCAAAGCAGGCCACCTGGCAACCGGTGATGAGCAAATCGGTTTGGTTCATGAAGGTTGCTCCTTCAAGCTGTAGTAGGCCTCTTCCAGCAGGCTCATGTCGCGCAAGCTGGCGGGCGGGGGAAGTTTGGAGCGGCCAGAGACGCGGGCCACCGCATACATGGGGCCGGCGAAGGCTTCTTCGCTGATCCAGAACGGAATTTTCGATCCGGGCTCTTTCTCCAGAGGAATTTGTAACCGATTGAGTGTTGTTTGTTGTTCGAGATCGAGTCCCAGGTCGGCGCCGTAGTGGTCGACTGCCAGTCGGGCGCCGTGGGCAGGGTCCGCTGCGTTGACGGCGTGACCACGCAGCAGCGCGCGAAGGAAACGGACCATTTCGCTGCGCCGGTTCTTGAGGGTCGTGCGCTCGATGGTCAGCAGCGAAGTGGAGACACGATAGCCGAGGTCGTATAGCCGGGTGACGAAGAAGTCGGTGCCCTCGCGCAGGCCCATGCGCTTGAGCGTCTGAGGCTGATTGGTCACGAAACAGAAGTAGGCGTCGCCTGCGCCCTCGATCAACGGTTCGGGGGAAAATCCGACTGGGACCATGGTGTAATTCTCAGGCAGTCCATTGATGCGAAAGAGCGCCTGCAGCATGGCGCGTTCATTTGGACCCTGCACCAGGAAGCGTTTGCCGGTGAGGTCCGCCGGCGTGTGCACGGGATGAGAAGGCAGCGAGATCAGTCCGATGGGCGTAACCGGGAAGAGGGAAGCGAGGATCACGAAGTCGTTGCCCTGGGTGACGGCGTCGCAAAAGGGGAGCCAGTCGGAGTCGCCGAAGTCCGCTTCACGGGCGGAGATTTCGAGCACCGGCTGGGGCGCGTTGGGCCCGCCTGGCAGGTAGTTGAAGTGCAATCCCTCATCAGCGATATAGTGCCGGTCGAGAGCGACCCAGAGGTCGGCGTATTCCACGTCTGGAACCCAGCCCAGCGCCATGGTGAGTTCGCCTGATCGGCGGCGGCGACAGCCCATAGCTCCTGCTGCTAGCGTGCTCAGTTGCACAAACCGGCGACGGTCCAATCGTGTTCTCCGTTGGCTCGAGGGGGCACCATCCCTCAGTGGCTAAAGCCTGAAGGCCGTCCCCTTCTTCCACAACCTCAAGAGTCTGCGTGAGAACCTAGTCCCGAAGGGACGTCTGAATGTAGCCCAGGACGTAGTCCTGGGTAGCCGCAACGAAGCTGTACAGTCCCGCCAGGGACGGCTGAAAACTCAGCCCTGGTGTTCAGCCGTCCCTCACGGGACTGTTCAGCTTGCTTATCCTTACCCAGGACTACCGTCCTGGGCTACTTTCAGACGTCCCTTCGGGACTAAGCCCATCGTTCTCGCGCAGACTCTTCAGGTCGTGCCCTGCAATACAAAGTTTTCAAGGAATCTGATTTTCGTACTGTTTCCAGTGCTTCAGGAGTTCGCCGGTAACTGCGCTGCCTACCTGGTAGTTTGCCTCGAGCGCAGGCAGGTATCCGGGTGAGCTGGCCAGGTTTTCGAAGAGGCTTTTTTCTGGCGGAACTCCTGGGGGTGGAACGGTGAAGTTGCTGGCTGTCCGCAGTACCAGGAAGCGGCCCTTGTCGACGCGGCCGAGCTCGGCCAGTTTTTCGATTGCCAGCGCCATGCCCTGGTCTTCACAGTCGGCCATTTCCAGCGAACCGTGACCGCGTGTGTAGAGCCGGACCCAATCCTCGGCCCAGCGATTCATGATGGCGCCGTGCCAGAAGCGATCTGTACCCAGGCTGTCGCCTTCGACCACCTTTGGCGGTTGGAGCGCGATGGGATGAGCGGCAAAGCGCGCGCGGAAGGCTTTGAGTTCGGGCGAATCCGCGAGTTTGATTTCCCGGGTCAGATGGTATGCCCAATCGACCAGTACGGGATTGAGATCGTAGACGATTTTTCCCACGCCACCAGATCCGTTCCCGGAGAGGCCTGCGACCGGCGCGCGCTCAACTTCTGCCGGCACTTTGCCCGGTTCGGTCGCGCCTAGAGCGATGGTTCCATAGGGCCACGCGGCCGGAATTTCACGGCTGTCGATTTCAAAGGTCGGATCGCCGTCGACTACCTGTCGCACCCAAACTGCGCTGCCCACAGTGAGCGTGGCTGGATCGGCGCCGCCAATGCCGCTGAGCAGAATATAGGTGTGGGTCAGGTCGAAGGCGGGGTTCATGGCCAGCGCCATCATTTGTACCGCGCAGCGCGACGTGGTGCCGCTGACCATCGCATACAGTCCACTGCCATTGGTGAGCAAGGGATGGTCCAGCCCGGGTACAGGCACGGATACATCCAGGTGTTGCCGCTCGGCCCAATATTGAAGTTCGCCGGGCACATCGCCTCGGTCCTGGCCAGCCTCGTAGGTTGCGATGACGAGGACTTTCGGACGAGTGACTTCGGCTGCGCACCCCGGTTTTGCAGAGCACAGCAGCAGGCAGATCGCCGGCAGTAAGAGCCGGCTCCTCATTTCAAGGGTGCGGAGCATTCCATAGATATACACGCGGTCCAGGCAGGCATCAATCTTGCGGGTAACATCAAGGAGAGAGGTGGACATGGACCGAAGACAGTTTGTGCAGAGCGCTGCCGCGACGGCAGTGACGGCTGCTATGCCCTCATGGCAGGCGGGGGCTGCTCCGCTCAAGACGAAGAAGATGATTGGTATCCAGGTGGGTGCGGTCTCCTTCGTCGATGAAGGAGTGGAGAAGGTACTGGACGAATTCGAGGATCAGGCTTCCGTCAACACGTTGTTCATTGCGACGTTCACCTATGGGCGGGGCATTGCTGGAAGGCAGGTGCCGGGGCAACCCCTCCCTGACCACGGCAAGCAGGCCTACGACACGGATACTTTCTACGGCGGATCGTATACGAAGGTTGATCCCAAATACTTCACGAACACGCCATTCAAGAGTTTTCGGGCCCCGGATTTTGGGGATTACGATGTGCTCGAAGCGGTTCTGCCTTCGGCGAAAAAACGCGGCTTAAAGACCATTTGCTGGTTTGAGGATGTGTTCCGGAATGATCGTCCAAATATCCAAGAGCTCCAGGAAAAGGAGCTTTCTGGAAAGAACGCGAATACCTTGTGCTTCAACAATCCTGGTTATCGCAATTGGTTGTTGGGCATGGCGGAGAACTGGTCGCGATCCTATGATGTCGACGGAATCATGTGGGGATCGGAGCGGCAGGGTGCTTTCTCCAATATGCTCGGTGCGAGTCACGGAGGAGCCGCAGGCGATCGGGTGACCTGCTTTTGTGAATTCTGTGTGGCGAAAGCGAAGGAGCGCGGCATCAACCCGGAACGGGCGCGGCAGGGGTTTCTCGAACTGAATAAGTTTGTGCAGGCGGGGCAGCGTAAGGAGCGCCCGGTGGATGGGTACTACGTCACGCTTTGGCGGATTATGTTGCGGTATCCGGAGTTGCTTGCGTGGGAGATGTTGTGGACGGACAGCCTGCGTGAAACGTACGCGGCGATTTATCAAAAGGTGAAAGAGGTCAAGCCTTCTCTCCAGGTGGGATGGCATATCTGGCATAACAATTCGTTCAATCCGATTTATCGTGCGGAGCAGGATCTCGCGGTGCTCGCTCCTTATTCGGATTTTTTGAAGATTGTTATTTATAACAATTGCGGCGGCGAACGGATGGCTCGGTATATCGAGAATCTTAGTCAGTCGATCTATGGGGATTTGCCTGGACAGGAATCGCTGGAGTTTCATTATCGGGTGCTGAATTACCAGGAGAGAAGTTTGGCGGAGATTCCGTTCACTGGGTTGTCTGCGGATTATGTTTACCGCGAGACCAAGCGGGCACGCGACGGGTTAAATGGCGCGAAGACGCTTTTGTGGCCTGGGATTGATATTGATATTCCTACGGCTGAGAATTCTAGTAAGTGCACTCCTGAGGGCGTTCGAGAGGCGGTTTTGGCGGCGTTTCGCGGCGGGTGCGATGGGGTTCTTTTGTCGCGGAAGTATTCGGAGATGAAGCTTGCTAATTTGCGGAGCGTTGGTCCGGCGGTTAAGACGTTGGATTTGACGTGATGGTTCCGGGAGGTTGTTGGGTTTGAGGGGTGGAGCTGTGGTATCCCACATCTCGCGAAATACGAGCGAGATGTGGGACACCCTCAGATTTGTCTGTCCGACGGATAGAGCGATCGTTGGGCTTCGCCCATCGTTTTCGTCCCACGTACGCTTTGGCGAACGTGGGGCACCCGTCGATTTCCTCCGACAGAGTTTCTTCCGACTAGGTTTCCTCCGACGAGGTTATGGATTTCCTTCTACGGTGTTAGACCGGTTCGGACAGGATGGTTCTACTGGTTCGTGGTGGTTACTGGGGCCAGGGTGGCGGCTCCGGCTTGGGCCATTGAGAGGATTCGGCCGGGGAAAATGCCCAGGATGAAGGTGGCGGCTACGGTGAGGAGCAGGGCCAGGGTGAGCGAGGCTTTCGGGCGGGGCACGAGTTGCACGGGCGAATCGTCGGCGGGCTTGGAGTAGATGGACATGAGGAGCCGCAGATAGTAGTAGGCGGCAATACCGCTGTTCACCAGGCCAATGATGGCCAACCAGACTTCGCCGGAATGCAGGGCTGCAGTGAAGACGTAAAACTTGCCGAAGAAGCCGCCGGTGAAGGGTATGCCAATGAGCGAAAGCAGGAAGAAAGCCAACGCACCGCCCAACAACGGCGAGCGGTAACCCAGGCCGCGGTAGTCTGCGACCGAGACCAACCTGTCTTCATATCCGCCGGCGTGGCTGAAAACTGCGAAGACGCCCACGTTCATCGCTGCATACGTCGCGGTGTAGAACATCACGGCCGCAGCTCCTTCATTGGAGAGCGCGGTGAAAGCGACCAGAGTGTAGCCGGCGTGGGCGATGGACGAGTAAGCCAGCATGCGCTTCACACTGTGCTGGCGTAGCGCGCCCAGATTGCCTACCGTCATGGAAAGCGCTGCCATGATCCAGATCAGGAGCAACCAGTGGTCCCGCAGTTGCGGATAGGCGCTGTAGGTCACACGCAACAACACGGCGAAGGCAGCGACCTTGGGTCCAGTCGACATCAAGGCAACGACCGGCGAAGGCGCGCCCTCGTAAACATCGGGAGTCCAGACCTGGAAGGGTGCGGCGGAAACTTTGAAGCCGAGACCGATCAGAATCATGGCCACGGCCAGGGTCGCGAAACCCGGCACGGGACTGTGGGACAGGGCCGCGGCCACGTCGTTGATGCTGGTGGTTCCAGTCGCTCCGAAGGTCAACGCGATGCCGTAGAGAAAGAAGGCAGTGGCGAAGGAGCCGAGCAAGAAGTACTTGAGCCCCGCCTCGGGGCTCTTGCCAACGCGTTTGCGAATGGCCGCCAGAATGTAGGTGGCAATGGACGAGATCTCCAGGCTGACGAAAACCAGCAATAGCTCCACCGCGCTGGTCATCAGGCACATGCCGGTCGCGCCGAACAGGACCAGGGCGTAGTATTCCGCCGGCCGTTCCCTGGTGCCATCGAACACATCGAAGCCAATCAGCAGGGTGACCAGGACCACAGCGCAGATCAACACGTGGAAGAAGACGCTGAAGGCATCCGTTTGCACGGTGCCGTAAAAAGCTGTTCCCGGGGCTAGCCCCAGTTGCCATACGCTGGCCAGCAAAGCAGCGATCACGCCCGCCAGGGCGAGAAAGCCTATCGGTTTACGGCTCATGCCGGCCGGCATCACGGGCTCGATGAGCATGGTGAGAACGCCGGTAATCGTGAGCAGCAGCTCCGGCAAAATGCGATCGATGTCGGGAACAACCTGGGTCACGGGCATCACTGCTTCTCCGCCATTCCAGCGACGGTAGCTGGGGAAACCAGCTTCACCACCGCGCCATCGATCGCGCGTATCCAGTACGGGGAAGCTACCCCCATCACCAGCATGACGATGGCCATCGGCCACACAGCGATTTGCTCACGAAAGCCTACATCGGTTACGGCCAAGGTATTAACCATGCCGGATTCGGTTCGATAAAAGACGCGCTGGACCATCCACAGCATGTAGGTCGCGCTCAGGATCACGCCCACGGTGGCCGCGGTGACCCAGGCAGTATTCCCAGGGAAACTGCCGCTCAGAATCAGAAATTCGCCGACGAACCCGTTCATCAGAGGCAGACCGACCAGAGAGAGGGAAGTGATGACGAACAGGGTCGCCAGGTGGGGCATGCGTTTGGCCAGTCCTCCATAGTCCGCAATCTCGTAGGTTCCGTAGCGTTCGTACATGAAGCCGAGAAGCAGGAAAAGAGCGCCGGCGGAGATTCCCTCATTCACTGTCTGGTAGAGCGCGCCATCCAGCCCTGAGACCGCGAAACAGAAGATGCCCAGAATGCAAAAGCTGAGATGGCTGACGGTCGAATACGCTACCAGCCGCTTCATATCTTTCTGCACCAGCGCCACCAACGAGCCGTAGAGAATGCCGATGACCGCGAGCGCGATCATCCACGGAGCGACCTGCCGAGCCTGAGCGGGAAAGAGACCGAGGTTGAAACGCAAAATGGAATAGATGCCCAGCTTACCGGCCACCACCATGGCCATCGCGGTGGGCGCTTCACTGAACGTGTCTGCCAGCCAACCGTGCAGGGGAAACATGGGAACCTTGACCGCAAAGGCGACCAGAAATGCCAACGCGGCCCAGAAGAGCGCCTGCGGTGGCAAAGTGCCCTGCGCCAGAAACGATTGCACACGGACAAAGTCGAAGCTACCTGTTTTCGCGTAAAGCCAAACGATGGCGACCAGCAGTAGCGCGGAAGGCAGAAAGGTGTAGACAAAGAATTTGATGGCCGCCTCGGTTCCGCGGTCACGGCCGAACATGGAGATAAGGATCGCCATGGGGACCAGCGTCAGTTCCCAAAACGCGTAGTAGAGGAACATATCGAGGGCGACAAACACGCCGATCATGGCGGTTTGCTGGATCAGGAAGAAGAAATAAAACTCCTTGGTGCGGTGGGCGATAGTGTTCCAGGAAGCGAGCACGCCCAACGGCGCGAGAAAGCCGGTCAGCACAACCAGCCAGAGGGAAATGCCATCCACTCCCAGGTGATAGCGAATGGCTGGGTTGGCAATCCAGGGGATATCTACTTCGAATTGAAAACCCGGGTGGCCGTAGAGGTAATTGACCGGCAAATGCAGGGTCAAGCCAAAAGTGATCAGGGTCACAATCAGGGTGAACCACTGAATGATGCGTCCTCGCCGGGGAAGCAATGCCACGACCACGGCGCCGACAGCGGGCACGAAAGTCGTTAGCGTCAATATGGAGTCGTTCAACAAGATCGTCGCTCTCTCTTAAAGGTGCATGGAAAAGCCAAAATAAGTAATCAGGAGGAGTGCCGCGGCACCGATCGCCAGCCACCCCGCATAGGAACGAATGTTTCCGGACTGCACTCGCTGGACCAAGGCGCCCAGGCCGCGCAGGCTTCCCGAGGCCAGGCTGGCGCCGCCGGTGATCACTCCACGATCGACTACGCCCCACAACAAATAGCGGGAGAGGAAGAGCAGTGGCGCCACAATCACGGCGTGGTAGAGCTGATCGATCCAGTACTTGTTTACGAGCAGGGAGTAGATTGCCCCGGCGCGGTCAGCCAGACGATCGGCCATCCCGGGTTTGCGTCGGTAGAGCAGATCGGCGATGAACCAGCCAATCAACCCCATGACCACCGACATCACGCTGAACAAGCGTTCCTGATTCTCGGTGCCGTTCAGTTGCGGTGCTCCGGCGCTCACCACAGGCTCGAGGAAGTGGGCAAACTGATCGCCTCCGCCCAGCGCCTTGGGAATTCCGATCCAGCCCCCCGCCAGCGCAAGCACACCCAGAATGACAAGCGGGCCGAGCATCGTCCAGGGACTTTCGTGAGGGTGCGCATCGTGCGTGCGGAGGTCGCCAAAGAAGGTCAGGTACCACAGCCGGAACATATAAAAGGCGGTAAGCATGGCAGTGAAGATGCCTACAAACCATAGAAGGGGACCGGCTGTTGGAGAAAGAAAGGACTGGTAAAGAATTGCGTCTTTGCTGAAGAAGCCGGAGAAAGGCGGCAGTCCGGAGATGGCAAAGACCCCGGCACTCATCGTATAGAAGGTGATCGGAATGGATTTGCGCAAGCCGCCCATGGCATGCATTTCCTGCTGCCCACCCATGGAGTGAATCACGGCACCGGCGGCGAGGAAGAGCAGGCCTTTGAAGAAGGCGTGTGTGACCAGGTGAAAGATAGCCGCGGAATACGCCGCAGCTCCGCAAGCCAGGAACATATAGCCCAGCTGGGAGATGGTGGAGTAGGCCAGCACACGTTTGATATCGGTCTGCACCATGCCCATGGTGGCGGCGAACAATGCGGTGACGGCGCCGATAATCGCGACGACACTGAGCGCGAAGGGCGAGCGGTCAAAGAGGGCATGCGAGCGCACGATCATGTAGACGCCGGCGGTCACCATGGTCGCGGCATGGATCAGGGCCGAGACGGGTGTGGGACCTTCCATGGCGTCGGGCAGCCACACGTAGAGGGGAATCTGCGCCGACTTGCCGGTTGCACCGAGCACCAACAGCAGAGCAATCGCGGTCAGAAAGCCGCCTTGCATCTCGGGATGATCGGCGATTGCCCCGAAGACCCTGGTGTAGCTGAGGGAGCCGAAGTGGGCGATCATCAGGAACATGGCGAGCAGAAAACCGAAGTCGCCGATGCGATTGAGGACGAACGCCTTCATGCCGGCCGCGGCGGCCGACGGGCGCTGGTAATAAAAACCGATGAGTAAATAAGACGCGAGCCCAACACCCTCCCAGCCGACAAACATGAGCAGGAAGTTCTCCGCCAGCACCAGCGTCAGCATGAAGAACATGAAGAGGTTGAGATAGGCGAAGAAGCGCCAGTAGCCGTCTTCCTCCGCCATGTAGCCGACGGAGTAGATATGGATCACGAAGCCCACGCCGGTGACCACGAGAAGCATGACGAGGGTCAGAGGATCGAGCAGGAAGTCAAAGTCGGCGCGAAAGGTGGAAGTCGCAATCCAGGGGGTTGCGAACCACTCGATATGAGGCACCGTGAGGCTGCTGAAGCGGAAGGCGATGTTCGCGACCATCACCAGGGGGGCTGCCGTGAAGACGAGGGCGATGGTCGAGACGATCGCCCGGGGCAGACGACGGCCCACCAGTCCATTCAGCAGGAAGCCGATGAATGGCAGCAGCGGGATCAACCATAGATGGAGCGATGGATTTCCGTTCATAGTTTCATCAGGTTGATTTGGTCCACGTTGAGGGTACTCCGTGCGCGGAAGATGGCGATGATGATGGCCAGTCCGACTGCGGCCTCAGCTGCGGCGACGACCATCACGAAGAAAACGAAGATCTGTCCCTGGACGCGGTGCCATTGATAGGCGAAGGCGACAAAGGTCAGGTTGACCGCGTTCAGCATCAACTCGATCGACATGAAGACGGTGATGATATTGCGCTTGATGAGGAAGGCGCCGACCCCGATCGAGAAGAGAATCGCGGCGAGCACAAGGTAGTAGGCAATGGGAACAGCCATGTCAATGCTCCTTGCTGGCCAGCGCGACCGCGCCCAGGATGGCAATGAGGATGAGGACCGAGGTCACCTCGAAGGGAAGCAGCAGGTCGCGGAAGAGCACTTTGCTGAGGTCGCTAGTCGAGACGACGTAATCTCCCAGCCTGGCCGTGGCCAGATGGGTGCGGGCGGAAAGAAAGATGAAGGCCAGCAGGCTGACCAGGATGCTACCCCTGGAATACCGACGATGTATGCAGCGCGACTCCCGTGGGTGCGCTCTTCTTTCCCGGCATTGAGCAACATGATGACGAAGGTAAAGAGCACCATGATTGCGCCGGAATAGACGATGACCTGGGCGGCAGCGAGAAATTCGGCGCCGAGCAGCAGGTAGAGCACAGCGAGCGAACTCATGACCACGATCAGCGAGAGGGCGCTGTTGATCGGGTGGCGCTGCAGCAGCAGGTTCAAGGCTGCCTGCCACACAAAGGCCGCCAAAAAAGATGAAGAGAACCAGATACATGGCTAGAGCATTTCTCCTGTTGACAGGCCCGAAGGTGATTGTAGAACACCTTGTGTTTCAGCTATACGTCAGATGTTCAGGCGTCGCCTTTCGGGACCGTCTTGTTTTCATTGACCCAGGACTCCGGGCTACTTTCGACCTCCGAGATTTTGTAGCCCAACAAGCACGTTTCGTGGAGATTGTGAAGTACTCGCCATCATCTCGCGAAAAACGAGCGAGATGTGGGGCACCCCTATGATTCGTCGCAACCTGATTCCCCATTTCCTTCGCAACTTCAGTTCTCGCTAGGTGCGGTAGGCGAGCCATAAGCTGGTGGCCAGGATGTTGAGGATGGCCAGGGGCAACAGGAACTTCCAGCCAAAGCCCATCAGTTGGTCGTAACGGAGCCGGGGTAGCGTGCCGCGCACCCAGATGTACAGAAAAAGAAAGCAGAAGACTTTGAAGACAAACCAGAGGACCGGCAGCGATGGCCTGGACCAGGAGGCCACCGAGGCGGGACAGCAGATTCCGAAGGGGCTGGTCCACCCGCCAAAGAAGAGCAGCGTGGCGACACAGCCGACGGTGATCATGTTGGCGTACTCGGCCATGAAGAACATGGCAAATTTCATGGAGCTGTATTCGGTGTGGTAGCCGGCGGTGAGTTCAGTCTCCGCTTCGGGCAAGATCGAAAGGGGCGCGGTTGGTTTCGGCATACGCCGCTGTCAGGTAAATGAAGAAGGCGACGAATTGAAAGCCGCCAAAGACATTCCAGGACAGCAGCCCATGCGCCGACTGGCTCTCCACGATGGTGCGCAGGTTGAGCGACCCGGCCCGGAGCACCACGCCGACCAGAGAAAGCCCCAGGGCCAGCTCGTAACTGATGACCTGGGCGCTGGAGCGCAGAGCGCCCAACAGGGAATATTTGTTGTTGGAGGACCAGCCGGCGAGCGCGATCCCGTAAACGCCTACCGAGGTCACGCCAAGAATCACCAATAATCCGATGTTCACATTGGCGATCTCGAACATATCGACGCCGTGCCAGGTGATGCGCGCGCCGAAGGGCACCACGGCAATCGAAATCAACGCGCAGCCCAGCGCAATCATGGGCGCCAGGATGTAAAGCGGACGGTCCACGTTGGTGGGCAACAGATCTTCTTTCAGGAAGAGCTTGAGCCCGTCGGCCATGGGCTGCCACATGCCGAAGGGGCCTACGCGGCTGGGTCCCCAGCGGTTTTGAATGCGGCCCACCAGCTTGCGCTCCAGGAGCACGGTGTAGGCTACGGCCCCGAGAAAGATTGCCAGACTACGGCGATCTTCAAACAACTCAGCAGGAAAAAGATCAGGAAGCTCACGATGGTTTTCTTGCTGCCCTCAGGGGCTAAAGCCCGGTTGGTTTTCGGGGCATCGTTTGTACGGGCTAATGCTCGCTGCGGCGAGGCAGCCTCGTACTCTTCACTAAAGCCGGTACCCTTCAGCCTACCCACCGGAAACTGCAGATCCCTCCACTACGCTTCGCTCCGGGCGGGATGACAAATTCAAAATGGGGTAACACCTGAGGGTTCCGAGATTGGGATGGGGAGAGCTTGCACCCTCCACTACGCCAGGCCCCGTCCAAAAACATTTCCAAGAGGGGTCCGGCAGAACCGCAGATCCCTCGGCTTCGCTCGGGATGACAGAGGGGAGGGCGGCGGTTCCATTCGGAGCGGCTGCTGGGCCGATATCATTTTTCACCACCTTGTGCGGGTCGCATTAGTCCGCGGCGGTTTCAGTGGGTTTGGTGGTGTGCGACTCCATGACCGAATGCAGCATGGTGCTGTAACGGCCCAAAGTGCCTGAGGTAAAGAGTGTGTCTTCCGCCGGCAGAATCAGCGCGTGGCGCTCCGGGCCGGCGTCGATTTGCACTAGCGATGATTGCACATGGACATCGTTGCCGGCCAACAACTCCATGCGCGAGACCTGGTAGCCGGGCACCAGGCGCTGGATCTCGTCGAGAATGGCGAAAGGATCAAAGGGGCTGAGCTTGGGCTCCAGGTTCTGCGCCGCCAGCCATACGCTGTGACGGTCCGCTTCGCCGGATTGCGCGCCCCGGGTCTGGCCCATATCGGCATGGACTCCGCGGCCGAAAGGAACCAGCTTCTTCGGATCCGCCCCCATGCAATCGGCGAGCCGCACGATCAATTCGAAGTCGCTGCGCACACCGGCCCGGTCGGCCGCCTTCTTGACCAGTTGCTGGTCGCCATAGGTGTTGGTGACGGTTCCGGCTTTCTCATAGAGATTGGAGCGGGCAACACTACGTCGGCCAAGCAGCGCAGTTTCGGTCAGGAACATGTCCTGCACCACGAGAAAGGTGTTCTTCAGCGCTGCCGGGTCGATGCCGTAGCGAGGGATAGGGTTCGGCCCGACGACGTAGAGGGCGGCCAGTTCACCGCGCTCCGCGGCGTCGAACATTTCTACCAGGTCCAGGCCCGGAGCCTGGGGCAGGGCGTCGCCGTATTCCTCGGCAAAGGCGCCGCCGTGCGCTACCGGAACATAGCCGGGCAAGCAAGCCGGGCAGCAAGCCCATGTCCGCAGCGCCGCGGGAGTTGACGTAATCGCCCAGGCAGGCAAAGCGTGGCGTGGGGCAGCCCCAGGCCGAAGTTCACCAGCGCGTCGATGTCGCGGCCGCGGTACTCAGAACCAAAGATGATCAGCAGGGTGGGCTCGGCGCGCAAGGCCTCGCGGAACTTCTTCGCTTCGTCTCCCAATTGCGTGCCGGGGAAGGCCGCATCCTCGCCGGCAAGGAAGCGCACGACGTTGGCATAGCCATCCTGAGGAATGATCAGGACTCGTGCGCCTGCCGCTCCAGCTTGATGCCGGCATGGTTCACGATGTAGATGCGGGCGTTGTGGTGGCGCACGTTGGTGCGCAGGTTCCAGGCCAGCAGAGGATGCTGCTCGGTAGGATCGTTGCCCAGCAGCAGGATCGCCGGCGCAGTCATGGTCTCGCGCAGCGAAGCGGCGCGGTCCTTCTGGCCCGAAATCGCGCGGGCAAAGGCGGTGTAGTCGGCGGTACGGTGATGATCGATATTGTTGGTGCCCAGCACCGTCCGGGCGAACTTTTGCAGCAGGTAGTTCTCTTCGTTGGTGGTGCGATTGGAGCCGATGACGCCGATTGAGCTGTCCGCCGCGGCTCTCGCGAATCTCGCGCAGCTTGGCGCCGGCGTGCTGCAGCGCCTGCTCCCAACTCACTTCAGCAAACTTGCCGTCCGGCTGGCGCAGCAGCGGCTTGGTCAAGCGGTCGGCATGGTTGGCAAAATCGAAGGCATAGCGTCCCTTGATGCAGAGAAAGTCGCCGTTGATGCCGCTCTTGTCGCGGTTGTCGCCGCGCAGGATCTCCGAGCCGTTATTCACGCTGCGCACGCCCAGGGTGGTCTTGCATCCGTCAGCGCAGTGGGTGCAGACGGTGGAGACGTGGTTCATCTCCCAGGGGCGGGTTTTGTAACGATAGGCGCCCGAGGTGAGCGCTCCCACCGGGCAGACGTCAATGCACATGCCGCACTCTTCGCAGTCCAGGTGATCGCCCTTGTTGGGGGCAATGGTGCTGGTGACGCCGCGGTTCTGTACCCCGAGCGCCCACACGTCCATGCCTTCACCGCAGGTGCGCACGCAGCGGTAGCAGAGGATACAGCGCGGCCGGTCGAAGAATACTACCGGGGACCACTGCTGTTCCTCGCGGTGCTGCTTGACCTCGGTGTAGAGCGACTCGGGCGGCGCCGTACTTGAAGGTCATGTCCTGCAGTTCGCACTCGCCGCCGGCATCGCATACCGGGCAATCGAGAGGATGGTTGCCCAGCAGCAACTCGATGGTGGCTTTGCGCGCCTGCGTGATCTCGTCGCTATCGGTGATGACCACCATGCCTTCGGTTACCGGGGTGGTGCATGCGGTCTGCAGTTTGGGCACCTTTTCCAGGCGCACCAGGCACATGCGGCAGGCCGCCTGCAGGGAAAGGCCGGGGTAGTAGCAGAACTGGGGAACAGCGATGCTCGCCGCACGGCAAGCCTCGATCAGCAAAGTGCCTGCGGGTGCGGTCAGCTTCTTGCCATCGACGGTGAAGGTTACGTCAGCCATAGTTTCCTGTCTCTTCTTAGCCTGTCTATGCGTTGGCCAGAGCCGGTTCCGGTTGGTGCGCGTAGGGACACGGTTTGCCGTCCAGGTGGTCTTCAAATTCCTTGCGGAACTTGTCCACGAACGCAATGGTGGGCATGGCGGCAGCGTCGCCCAGCGGGCAGAAGGTGCGGCCCAACATGTTCTGCGCCAGGTAGCGAATGTTGTCGATATCTTTGGCGACCCCGCCGCCGGCATGGACGCGGGTAAGGGTCTTCTTCAGCCAGTCGGTGCCTTCGCGGCAGGGAATACACCATCCGCAGCTCTCGTGCTGATAGAACTTCATGGTTCGCAGGGCGAACTCCACCATGCAGACGGTGTCGTCCAGCACCACCACGCCGCCCGAGCCGAGCATGCTGCCCGCCTTGCCCACCTGGTCGAAGTCCATGCCGATATCGATCTCAGAGGGCAGAAGCACCGGGCAGGAGGATCCGCCGGGAACCACGGCTTTCAGCGATCTGCCGTTGGGGATGCCGCCGCCGACCTCGTAGATCATCTTCTTGAGGTTGTAGCCCATGGGCAGTTCGTAGACCCCGGGCTTGGCCACATGGCCGCTGAGACAGAAGAGGCGCGTGCCGCCGTTGCGCTCGGAGCCGAGCTTGGCGTACTCCGCGCCCACCGATGCGGAAGATGTGGGGTACGCTGGCCAGCGTCTCCGCGTTATTGATGATGGTGGGCCCGCCATACAGGCCCACGACCGCGGGAAAGGGAGGCCGGATACGGGGAATGCCGCGCTTGCCCTCGAGCGATTCCATCAAGGCCGACTCTTCGCCCACTTCGTAGGCGCCGGCGCCGGTGTGGGAGACGACGTCGAAATCCAGATTGCTGCCGAAAATGCCCTTGCCCAGAAAGCCCTTGGCGTAGGCGTCATCGATGGCCTTCTCCATGATCTTCAGCAGGTAGCGATACTCGCCTCGCAGGTAGATGAAGCCCATTTTGGAGCCGATGGCCAAGCCCGCGATGATCACGCCCTCGATCACCGAGTGGGGGTCGTGCTCGAAGATCAGGCGGTCTTTGCAGGTGCCCGGCTCGCTCTCATCTCCGTTGACCAGCACGTATTTTGGCTTTGGCGACTGCTTGGGAACAAAGGACCACTTCAACCCGGTAGGGAAGCCGGCGCCACCGCGCCCGCGCAGGCCGGATGCCTTCATCTCCGCGATGATTCCTTCCGGGCCCAGGGCAATGGCCTTGCGTGCGGCAGTGTATCCATCCAGCTCGAGATATTTGTCGATGGAGGTCGCGCCCTTGCCGAAGCGGGACGAGATCACCTTCACTTCATCTGGATGGGAGACGAGATAGGCCATGCTTTTCTCCGCTTGCTTGTCTGATGGACTTAGCTCTTAGCACGATAGTCGTCCAGAACTTTGTCCATCGAGTCCGGCGTTAAATTTTCGTGAAAGTCGTAATTCACCTGAACCGCGGGAGCCCAACTGCAGGCGCCGATGCACTCTACTTCTTCCAGGGAAAAAACCTTATCGGGTGTGGTTTCCTTGTTGCCAATGCCTAACCGCTGTTTGCAATGGGCCAACAGCTCGTTGCCACCGCGCACCATGCAACTGATGTTGGTGCATACCTGTACATGATACTTGCCCACCGGGTGCGGTGCGCATCAGGGAGTAATAGCTGAGGACGTCGCGCACATCGAGCTCGGTAATCCCGACCCGCGCAGCCACTTCGCTGATGACCTGCTCGGAAAGATAGCCAACCTCGTCCTGGGCATAAAGCAGCATGGGGATCAGGGCCGACCGGCGCAGCGGGTAAATCGTCACCAGGCGGTCGAAGCGCGCGGCCAGGGCTGGACTGAAGATGGTCTTGATCTCTGTGCTCATAGTTTTCAGCTAAAGCCCAGGACTGACGTCCTGGGTAATCTAGCCGTCCCCGTTCGACTACGCTCAGGGCAGGCTCTTCGGGACTACTCGTGATTGTTGTTCTTACCCAGGACTACGTCCTGGGCTACTCCAGCCGTCCCTTCGGGACTTGGATGAATCGTGGGCGCTAATGGGGGCATCGATTCTTCCGTGAAGCTGCGTCGCACCAGATGCCTATCCAGTCGATCGCTGCCTGATCGATTGCTTTGGGCCCGCCGGGAAGGTCAGCGAGCCGTCCTCGTCGATGCGGAACTCGCCCCACGTCTTCCTGTTCCGGTTGGGTGACGCGCCAGGTGGCCTCCCCGGTGTCAGGACTGAAGTGTAGGGTCAGCAGCGGAATCCTGCATGCTTGACCGATGCTCGTTCGAACATGCGGTGACCACTAATGCCTTTCCATTGAGACTGGCCGCATGCGCGTAGACCCGCAGCATGGAGACCAGCGATTCCCAAACTGCTGCCGCACCTGGTGGGGTAGGGAACGCCTCCATGTCGCATCGCTCACCGGTCGATTTCTCCAAGAACAATATCGATCGAGCCGATGACAGCGACCACGTCGGCCAGCAGGCGTCCGACGCACATGGTTTCCAGAGCCTGCAGAGAAGCAAACGTGGGGTTGCGCATGTGCACGCGGTAGGGCTTTGCGGTGCCGTCGCTGACCACGAAATAGCCCATCTCTCCGCGCGGAGACTCAATTGCCTGATAGACCTGGCCGGCCGGAACGGCAAACCCCTCGGTCACAATCTTAAAGTGATAGATGAGGGATTCCATCTCCGTCTTCATCTTCTCCCGGTCGGGCAGAACTACCTTGGGCGCGTTGGCCTTGATCGGGCCCTGTGGCATTCCGTCGAGCGCCTGCTGGCAGATCTTGACCGATTCCCGCATCTCTTCCACGCGCAGCGGTAGCGGGTCCAGACATCGCCTACATCGGAGACGGGGACTTTGAACTGGAACTTCTCGTAGCCGGAGTAGGGCATGTCGCGGCGCAGGTCCCAATCGACGCCGCTGGCGCGCAAGGGCGGGCCGGTCACTCCCAGGGCAATGGCATCGGCGGCGCTGAGGTAGCCCACACCCTGCAGACGGCTCGATCCAGATGGGATTGCCGTTGAGCAGGTTCTCGTATTCGTCGATCTTTTCCGGCATCATCTTGAGCAGGCCCTGCACCTGCTGGTAGAAATCGACCGGCGGCTCGAGCGCGATGCCGCCAACGCGGAAATAGGAGCCCATCATGCGCTGGCCGCTGACATCCTCAAAGATCTTCAGGATCTCTTCGCGCTCGCGGAAGGTATAGAGGAAGAGGGTGAGGGCGCCAATATCCATGGCGTGGGTGCCCAGCCAGACCAGGTGAGACTGGAGGCGGGTGAGCTCGTTGAGCAGCACACGCAGAAACTGCGCCCGCGGCGGAATCTCCAGCTGCAAAGCTTTTCGACCGCGAGGCAATAACAGAGATTGTTCGACATCGGGCTGAGATAGTCGATGCGGTCGGTGAGGGGAACCACCTGCTGATAGAACTTCGCCTCGCAGGTTTTCTCGATGCCGGTATGCAAAAAGCCGATGTCGGGCACCAGGCGCAGGACGGTTTCGCCGTCGATTTCCAGCACCAGGCGGAGCACGCCGTGGGTCGAAGGGATGCTGCGGCCCCATGTTCAGGACCATGGTGCGGTCCTTGTTGCCCTCTTCCACGCGAGGTTCGATCAGCGGCGCAATGGCGAAATCTGCGGCATCCATTAGCGATAACCCTCCACCGGGTAATCCTTGCGTAAGGGATGGCCTTCCCATTGGTCCGGCAACATGATGCGGCGCAGATTGGGGTGACCGCCAAAGCGCACGCCGAAGAGATCCCAGACCTCGCGCTCGTAGAAATTGGCCGAAGGCCATTCCGGGGTGATGCTGGCCACTTCTGGATCGAGGCTATCCACCATGACACAGAGCCGGAGGCGCTCCTTGAGGCTGTGGGAAAGGATGTGGTAGGTCACCTGAAAACGTGGTTCGCTGGGGTACCAGTCCACACAGGTCACATCGGCCAGGAAGTTATAGCCCGCCTTTTGCAGGGTGCGGCAGACGGGGCGGATGTCGTCGCGCTCGATCCACAGGGTCAACTCGCCGCGGTCGAAGCGGGCATTGGTGATGCAGGAGGGCTTGGCGGCAAGCAGGGCGGCGATGGCGTGATTCTGCGCGTGCGCCTGGAGAACCGCGTCTTTTTCGTTCACGGGGTCCATCAGAGATCCGCCTTATCGGAGGACCAGTCCAGAACTCCTTTTGTCCGAACGTAGAACAACCCGACCATCACGAAGCCGAGGTAGACGACCATCTCCCAAAAGCCGAACATGCGGGAACCGACCAGCTTGGGCAGGTCGCGGTAGACCACCGCCCAGGGCAGCATGAAGACGGCTTCCACGTCGAAGAGGATGAAGAGCATGGCGACCATGTAGAAGCGGACGGAGAAACGGCCGCGGGCATCGCCTTCGGCGTGGATGCCGCACTCGTAGGTGGCCAGCTTGGCAGCGGTGTTGCGGTGCTGTCCGATGAACCAGGAAGCAGTGACGATTCCTGCTCCAAAGCCCACGGCTACGAGGATTTGCATCAGCAGCGGCAGGTAGTTCCAAAAGTAATCGGGCGTCTGCATTTCAACTCGCGGGGCTCGAGGATTCAAGCGCTCTGATTCGACTGTAAGTTTTCGCCTTGCTGGAGTCAAGCCGCGTTGGTTACCCGGTCATCAAGCATTCATTTGATTTTCAAGCGTTGGACGTTCAGGGATCTGCACTGCCGGCCGATAGGTTCCCCATGAGGTGGAATCATGTCCAGATTTCGTAGCGCCCCATTGGCGGAGAACTTCGCTCGCAGTGCAAGCCAAGAGACCCGGTCGCGACCGCTTAGGCTTGTTTCGCCGGCCGCGCCATTGGTTCGCCGGCAGCTTTCCCGGGAGAGTTCCCGCGGGCTGGAAATCCTGGGGCATGCGATCGAATACCTGGCGGACGAATACGCCGTGGATAAGGCGGACAAGGGGCCTTTGGGGAACGCGGATCCGCGGGTCGAAGCGATCCAGGTTCTCAAAGCGCTCAACCGCGCTATCTATTATTCAGGTGCTGAGGTTCAACCGGTGTTTCGTCGGTGGCGACGATGGTTTTCAGAGTTGCTCGAGACCAGTGTCCGGTGACGGATAACCTATACGCGGGCTTCAGTGGTTGAAAAGGCCGGAACGGCAAAGGTAAGATAAGCATCGCCGAGGTCCTTCGACTCCGCGCTACAACACTGTGTCATGCTATAGATATGTGACGCGCTCCGCTCAGGATGACGCCTTTGTTGGACGTTTGACGAGAACATTCCAAACAAGCCTTGACCATTTGGGGTGGGGATGCGCGACCAGTCGTGCCCTGATACAAAGCAAAAAGCTTGTTGCAAGCTTAACTCGGGATCCAACCGCGGAGTCTTCGGGTGGGAGGCGATGATAGTCTGCCTCTATGCATTTCGTCCTTAACGGCCAGTCGCGTGAATTTCCGCAATTGGCGCCTGGAGCTAACCTCCAGGACTTGATCGCGGAACTTGATCTCAAAGGCGACCGGGTAGCCATCGAGCATAACGGTAATATTGTTCCCCGCACAGAATGGGCCAAGGCCGGCCTGGCGGAAGGGGATCGCCTGGAGATTGTCCATTTTGTTGGCGGCGGCCGGTAGTGGTCCGTTGGCTTGGTGTTTTTCTTGCAATTATCTGCGTTCTCCCCGCGGCACAGCCGAGCTTGGCGCAAAATCCCGCGGACGACGGTGCCCCGACGTTTACGGTTTCTGATCTGCCAACGGGACGGCCGCTGCGCATCATCGTTTATGGGGACATGCGGTTTACCAATACCAGCAACACGTCCGACACCGATCCCGGCGTGCGCAAATGGCTGGCGCAGAAGGTGGGCGAGGAAAAGCCGGACATCCTGCTGCTGACTGGTGATATGCCTTTCCATGGCAGTAACCCGGCCGACTGGAAAATCTACGACCAGGAGACGGCCCTATGGACTCAGGAACGGTTGCGGATTTACCCCACCGTCGGCAACCATGAGGGGCTGCCCGATCCCATTAGCGGCATGAAGAATTACTTTGCGGCTTACCCGCAGATCGAGCGGCACAACTATTACTCGGTGCAGATGGGAAATATCTATCTGATCACGCTCGATAGCAGCACAATGCATGATTGGAAACAGCGCCGATGGCTCGATGCACAGCTCGAACATATTCCTTCATCGGCGGATTTTGTTTTTTTCCTATTTCATTTGCCGCTGGTTTCGGATTTGCAGACTGCGTTTATGGTGGGGATTCCTGATCCTCCTACGCTTGCTTTGCGCCACGAGATCGAGGCTCGGGCGGCGGCATCGCATGCCAAGTTTGCTATTTTCAATGGCCATATTCATAACTATGAGCGGTTTGAGATTAATGGGATTACACATGTGATTAGTGGGGGCGGGGGGGCTCGTCCTTATCCTGTGTTTATTCGCGGGGATCAGGATTTGTATCGGTTTCGGACTTATCCGAATTTTAATTATGTGGTTATTACGATGGAGGGAAAACACGCGGAGGCGAAGATGTATCGCGTGGTGGATCCTGATTCGGATAAGAGATCAGTGGAGTTGCAGGATAGTTTTCGGTTGGATGCTAAGTAGGAGTAGGAGGGGGTCGTTGGGTTGTCCACTACGGAGGTCGTAGGGATGACACTTCTGTTTGAGGGATAGGGTTTGGATGGGAAGATTTGGGAGGTCCTAAGGGCGCACCGCAGATCCCTCGGCTTCGCTCGGGATGACAAAGGGGAGGGTGGCGCTTCCAGCGGACATGGGTTATTGGGATCGACGGAACCGCAGGTCTCTCGCTTCGCTCGGGATCAGGACGGGACGAGCGAATGTTATTATCCGACCGACCGTGGTTCCTGTGACGGCCGGTGACCTGTCCTGTTGATTGTTATTCGCGGAAAGCAGCTCCTACCGGGACGGTGTGGAGGGTCAGCGGGGAATTGGCGCTGGTGCCAGTAGGGGTAGTTTGTATTTGTTTTGCTGGCGGCATCGAGCTTGGCTACTTGCTCTGGTGTCAGGTTCCAATCGGCGGCGGATAGATTTTGACGCAGTTGCGTTTCATTGCGCGCGCCGATGATCACCGTGGATACCGTTGGGCGCTGCAAAAGCCAGTTCAACGCTACCTGGGGAAGCGGTTTGCCGGTTTCCTTCGCGACCTCATCCAACGCGTCGATCACCTTGTAGAGATACTCATCATCGATTTGCGGACCCTGCTCAGCGGTCTTGTGCAAGCGGCTCTCCGCCGGCAAGGGGTGGCCTCGGCGAATCTTGCCCGTTAGCCGCCCCCAACCAAGCGGACTCCAGATGATGGCACCCACACCCTGATCGACCCCCAGGGGCAATAACTCCTGCTCGTAGTCGCGGCCAACTACGGAGTAGTAGACCTGATGTCCGACATAGCGCGCCCAACCATACCGGTCCGACACCGCTAAGGACTTCATCAGATGCCAGCCGGAAAAGTTGGAGCAGGCGATGTAACGCACTTTGCCGCTGCGCACCAGGGTGTTCAGGGTGTCCAGCGTCTCCTCTACCGGGGTGAGCGCGTCAAAGCCGTGCAGATGATAAATGTCGATGTAGTCCGTTCCCAGGCGGCGGAGACTCGCCTCGCAGGCATGCACGAGATGCAGCCGGCCGGAGCCGATCTCGTTCGGACCGTCACCCATGGGGAAGGTGGCTTTGGTCGATATGAGCACCTTGTCGCGACGGCCGGCAATCGCCTGACCGAGAATTTCTTCCGATCAGTCCTCGCGAGTAAACATCGGCCGTGTCGAAGAGGTTTACACCCGCTTCCAGACAAATGTCGACCAGGCGCGTGGCCTCGGCAACATCGGTCGCTCCCCACGCTTTGAAAAATTCGCCCTCACCGCCAAAGGTCGCTGCACCAAAACAAAGCACAGGCACCTTCAGATCCCGAATGTCCAAGCCGTCTGAATTCCATAGTGCAAGAATAAACGATGGAATCTTCCCGCACAGGACCCTGGTTGTGGTTGTGCTGCTTTCAGTTCTTTGTTGCCGAACAGATCGCGCGACTGGGCTGGCCAGGGCACTACAGCATGGCACGGGATTACATCAGCGATCTGGGGTCGGCGCGGTCGCCGCTCCACTGGGTGATGAACGGGTCGTTCATGCTGCAGGGATTGCTGATTTTCTTCGGCGCAGTGCTGGTGCGCCGGTATTTCGCTGCGCGCCTGGTTTATCAGGTTGCGCTGCTTCTGTTGGCGGTCGCCGGCGTGGGTGTCCTGGTCGTCGGCCTGGTACCGGAGGATAGCGATCTCCGATGGCACCTTCTGGGTGCTGCCGCCAATTTTCTGGGAGGCAACGTGGGCATGATCCTGCTGGGCCTGGTGATGATTCGCAGATCGGTTTGCCTGCCGTGGGGGAAGCGGGGGAAGAGCTGGGTTCCGTTCGTAGCAGGATCTGTCGGACTGCTGGCAACGCTGGCTTTGGGTTTCCGCGGGACTCCATCCTGGGTAGCCCTGGGATGGAATACGGGCACGGTCGAACGCCTGGCTGCCTATCCGCTCCCCTTGTGGCTTACCTGGACGGGCTGGAGGATGCTGACGGGTCGATTTGTAACTCGCGCGGTGCTCTGATTAGAACGACTATTGTTATAGCTGTCAGGGAACGGGGTGGGCGCATGGCCATTTGGCAGGTACACGGAGCTAAAACACGTCTGAGCACAGTGATCGAGCAGGCTAATCACAAAGGTCCTCAGATCATCACCCGGCATGGTGCCGAACGTGCCGTCGTTTTATCGATCACGGATTACCGTGCCCTCGCGGCGCATAAGCCGAACCTGAGAGAGTATTTGCTTGGGGGCCCGAAGGTGGACAGCTTCGAGTGGTGAAAGTCCTGAATCCCTGGACGAAGAAGGGTTAGGGGGCTCGCTCCAGCAAAGTGCGATCCCAGTGCGCTAACGTGGCTCCCGCTTCGTAGGTGCTTTGCAAAAATGCGAGTAAGGCCTCATCCGGAGAAGGCTCCTTGAGGAGATCCTCGTAAAGCAGAATGAACTCACCCAGCGTCTTGTTATAACTTGCGCTCGCAGGGTGACTCGATGTGTTCTCAAAACCCTGCGGCGTTGGAGCCGCATAGCAATAGAAAGCGGCTTCACCGAAACCACCGTTGCCTGGCCAGAAGCCTGCACTGATTACTTCACGGGAATAGGCCTCGCGGGTGACGGCGTCGGCGCCGGCGCGGGGTGGCGCCGGCCTGCCGGAGAATCGCGTGACCGCCAGATCGAAGCTTCCCCAGAAGAAGTGCACGGGGCTGACCTTGCCCAGGAAGCGAGAGGAAAACTCCTGGAAGACTTTGTCGGCCTGCATCAAGATCCGCCAGAAGCGGTGGGCTGCTTCCGGATCGTAGGACGCATGCTCGACGTCCTCAAGGAAGGGAATCGGGTGCTGCAGTTCGACCGGCACCGGGTGGATGTTTACGCTGACACCCAGGGCGGCAAGGCTGCGCTGATACTCGCGATAGAAATCGGCGACGGATTGGGCGCGGAGCGGAGTCGACAAGGTGGCGCCGGTGCTCATGGCAAATTTCAGGTCATGACTGACGAAATCAAAGGTGATCTCGAGAAACTCTGACCCATACGGCATGGCCGAAGTGTTCAATCCACGGGCACTCACATAGAGCGGCACATTCCACCAGTGGGCTTGCAGCGGGCTGAGGGCGAGCCGCGTCTTGCCCACGATCTGCGTCCACATGTGCAGGGTGTCGGCGGTCTTCTGCCAGTCAGTCCATTTGAGTGAGGGCCAGGGAGCGGTGGTCATTACTGGCAGAAGATCAGCATGCCGAAGAGGAAAATCCAGAAGACGCCCATGGTGTGCCAGTACCAGGCGGTGCAGTCCACTACCACCTGGCGCAGCTCAATGCGGCGCAAAAAGATGAGCGCCAGCATTGCCGTAGCCAGGGCAGCCACGCCAAGAAGCAAGTGGAGACCATGGGTGCCAGTGATGAGGTAGAAAAAGTGGCTGCTCGGATTGCTGGCAAAGAAGACGCCCTGGTCAACCAGTTGCTTCCAGGCGACCCATTGGCCGGCGAGGAAAAGTCCGCCCAGTATGGCGGTCGCGGCAAGCCAGGGGGCAGCGCGGCGGATGGTCGGTCGGCCTAAGCCCAGCCATTCTTCCATGACGTCGATTTCGCGGAAAAAGTGCCTGCGGCCGATTTCCATGGTGACGCTGCTCAGCAGGATGAGGGCGGTGTTGATCCACAGGATGGGAGGCACCGCGACCGGGTGCCAGTCGAGTACCCAGACATTGCCGGCAGTGAAATGGCCGCTGCTCTGGCGGGCAAAGAACGCACTCACCAGGGCAATGAAGAACATGAGGTCGCTGGCCAGGGCAAAAAACAATACCATGCGGTAGCGGCCCAGCAGGTCGCGGGGTCCGCGTCGGCCGGGTGGCCGGTTTTCCCAGTTCTCCCCGTCTCCGCCTCCGCCTGTCGGCCGGCGGGCAACCGGCGGTTTGCCGCCGAATCCAGGATCCTTGCGCTCGGTCTCAACAGGTGTGCGGGTGAAGGTAGCAGGCATTCATGAACTCCGACATTCGAAGATTACTCCTGTTTGACCCTCGTCTCCCACTGCATTGTTGAAATCTGTTCATTTGCCATGAACTCCTTAGTCACCGGCAATATTCGTTACGCCAAAGGGTCACGTGAGGCGCGCACTATATTGACGAAGAACCGATGGACACGGTCATCGGTCGAAAGCTCCGGGTGAAAGGTGGCTGCCAACAGTCGGCCTTGTCGCACCAGGACTGGGAAACCATCCCGTTCCGCCAGGACTTCGACTCCTGGGCCCACACTTACGATGCGCGGGGCGCGAATGTAGACCATCTCGAGTGGGCCGCCGGGGAGTTTGGTTTCGCCGGTTTGGATCGCGCTGTCGATTTGCCTGCCGTAGGCGTTGCGTTCCACGCTGATATCCATGACAGCCAGGCTTTTCTGAGCAGGGCGAGTGACGTTCTTGGCCAGCAGGATACAACCGGCGCAGGTGCCGAAGGCGGGCTTCTGCTCGACGAAGCGCTGCAGCGATTCCAGGAAGCCATCCCGTGCCAGGAATTTCAGGAAGGTAGTCGATTCGCCGCCAGGCAGGATCAAGCCATCGAGCCCGGCAAGCTCGGCCGGCTTGCGGACTTCGCTGGCAACCGCTCCAGCCTCTTCCAGCGCTCGGGCATGCGCGGCAAAGTCCCCTTGCAGGGCGAGCACGCCGATGCGCGGGCGGGAGTCGTTCGGTTCAGGGGTTGGTTCAGGCGCGTGGTCCGCGCCCGGCTTGTTCATCAGGCTTACCAGCCGCGGGTCTGCAGCAGTTCACCCTCTTCAGCCCGGCTATGGCCAGGCCCTGCATTGCCCCGGTCATCTGCTCGCTGACCTCGGCCAGTATTTTGGGATCGTTGTAGTGTGCGGTGGCAATCACGATCGCCTTGGCGCGTGACTCCGCTTCCTCGCGCTCTTCCGGGTTGCGTGGCGCGCCTGTCTTCTCATCCAACTCAACATCCAGCGGCGTCGCGCCTTGTTTCATGAAGATTCCCGACCCGACAAAGACCGCCTCTGCGCCCAGCTGCATCATGAGGGCCGCGTCGGCCGGGGTGGCGATGCCACCGGCGGAGAAGTTCGGCACCGGCAGCTTGCCGGTTTTGGCTACCATACGCACCAGCTCATACGGGGCGCGATGCTCTTTGGCTGCGGCATAGAGCTCCTCGTCGCGTAGAACGGTCAGCGCTCTCATCTCTTTCACGATTTGCCGCATGTGCTTGACCGCGTGCACCACGTCGCCGGTCCCAGCTTCCCCTTGGTGCGAATCATGGCCGCGCCTTCGGCAATGCGGCGGAGGGCTTCGCCCAGATCACGTGCTCCGCAAACAAACGGCGTGGTGAAGGCATGCTTGTCGATGTGGTGCAGTTCATCGGCGGGGGTCAGCACTTCGCTTTCGTCGATGAAGTCCACGCCCAGGTATTGCAGAATCTGGGCTTCAGCAAAATGGCCGATGCGCGCCTTGGCCATCACGGGGATCGAAACCGCGCCGATAATCTTTTTGATGAGGCTAGGCTTCGCCATGCGGGCGACGCCGCCCTGGGCCCGGATCATGGCCGGCACCCTCTCCAGGGCCATGACCGCAGTTGCACCCGCGCGCTCAGCAATGATGGCCTGCTCGGTGCTCATCACGTCCATGATGACGCCGCCCTTGAGCATTTCGGCCAAACCCAGCTTCAGCCGTAGTCCGGTTCGGGTTACTGCCGTTCAATTCAGCCATCTGTCCGCCTCCCGCATCGCTCGCAAACCTGCGCGTCTTCCGATGTACGTTGTCACTCTAAGTTTAGCAGCTATTGCGAACACGAATCCGCGCCAATGCTGACTGCCGGCGCCGGCTGGACAACTCCCAGCCAGCCCTCACTGCGGTATACTCGGTCTCACCATGGCGACCACTAAAACGTTTTATCTTGAGACTTTCGGTTGCCAGATGAATGTGCATGATTCGGAAAAAGTCATCGGCACGCTGCGCCATGAAGGCTACGCCCAGGTAGATACTGAAGCTGCCGCCGACCTGATCCTCTACAACACCTGCTCGATCCGCGACAAAGCCGAACAAAAGGTCTTCAACCGGCTGAACGACTACAAGAAGCTGCATGCTTCGGGCAAGCGCTTCGTCGTGCTGGGGTGCGTGGCGCAGCAGGAAGGGGAGCAGATTTTCGAGCGCGCTCCCTATGTTTCGCTGGTTTCCGGGTCGGCGTCTTATCGCAAATTGCCGGAGATGCTGGTTCGCCTGGAAGCAGGGGAGTCGCGCATCACCGGGCTCGATGACCGGCAGACCGAAGAGACTTTCGAAACCGAGTTTACGGCGCGCACCAATCGCCACCGCGCCTACATCACGATCATCGAAGGATGCGATAAGTTTTGCGCCTATTGCGTGGTTCCGTATACGCGAGGCAAGGAGCGTAGCCGGACCTCCACTTCCGTTCTGGCCGAGGCCCGCACGCTGGCCGAGGCGGGCTACACCGAGATCCAGTTGCTGGGGCAGAACGTCAATTCCTACCACGATCGTGAGGGCAAGCTACACCTTCGCCGAGCTGCTGGCCGCGGTCGGCCAGGTTCCCGGGATCCGCCGGGTACGCTTCACGACCTCGCACCCGCGGGACTTTACGCCGGATATTGTCGCGGCCATCGACGCCGTGCCTACGCTCTGCGACCACGTTCACCTGCCGGTGCAAAGCGGATCGACGCGGGTGCTGGCAGCGATGCAGCGGGAGTACAGCCGGGAGGAGTACCTGGAGCGGATCGCGTGGATTCAATCGGCGCAGGCGCCCGATCAGTATCACAACGGACATCATCGTCGGCTTTCCGGGAGAGACGGAGGAGGACTTCGAGCAGACCTTGAGCCTGCTCGCCGAGGTGGGCTTCGATGCGGTCTTTGCGTTCAAATTCTCGCCGCGGCCCAACACTCCCGCCGTTTCTTTGGCCGATAGCATCCCGGAGGAGGAGAAAAGCCGTCGCTTGCAGGTGCTTCTCGAACGCCAACGGGAGATCCAAAGGTCTCGTTATGCCAATCACATAGGGGAGGTCATGGAGGCAGCGGTTGAAGGATTTAACAGCCAGCGGGGCCAGGTGATCGGCCGCAGCTCGCAGAATAAGACGGTTAATTTCACTACTCCGCACCCCATCAGCCCCGCTCCCGGCAGCTATGTCCCGGTGCGGATTACGCAAAGCTATCCCAACAGCCTTGTCGGCGAGGCCGTCTCCTAACGGCGCCATGCATCGGAGTTGACCATGGATGTCGAAATGAAGATCCGCGGTCTGGTCATGGATCCGGCCAGCAATATGCCGATCGTGATTCTGAAAGACGTCAAGAGCGACACCGTGCTGCCCATTTGGGTTGGCATGTACGAGGCCAATGCCATCGCACTGGAGATTGAGAAGTCGGCCACTCCGCGGCCGATGACCCACGACCTGCTGAAAAACCTCATCCGCGGCTTGAATGCTGCCGTGCAAAAGGTTGTGGTGACGGAACTTAAGAACGACACATTTTATGCTGTCATCTGGATGGAGCAGGATGGGGAAGTGGTCAGTCTGGACGCCCGGCCCTCGGACGCCCTGGCGCTAGCCCTGCGCTCCGACTGCCCGATCTATGTGAGCGAAGAGGTCATTCGCATCGCCAAGCTGGCTCCCAGCATGGCTGAGACCACGCCCGAGGAACTGCGCCGGTGGCTGGAAGGCCTCAACGACGAGGATTTGGGCCGTTACAAGATGTAGGTGGTTGGCTCTGCGGGCTGGCCACGCTTGTCGAGAATGGGGGTTTTACCCCCAGCCATAGAAAAAGCGCAGGGGCTAAAGCCGCACTCTTTCCTGTGCCTTTACGGCACGACTTAAAGTCGTGCCCTGATACAAAGCAAAAAGCTTGTCCGGTGAGGTAGGAGAAATCCTTCCCCTCCCGAGCCTACTCGGGCAGTTTCATGCAATGCAACTCATCCTCCAAAAATAATTCTCCACAGACTATCTTTCGATAACAATTTATATCTTTTGTGTTAGGGTTGCTCCATCGGGTGTTCAAACCCGATGGCTTCTCTCCTTTAAGGACCCTAAATCCCCGGGCCATGCTGTCCAGCCGGTTTGCCCGGCTAGAGCTTGCGTCCGTGCGGTCGATCGCGTGTGTCGCAACCCGAAATTTCAACGGTCAACAGGTAAGAATGAAAATTGCGTTCGTCAGTCAACCATTCGATACGATCATGCCTCCCTATCAGAACTCTGTGGGTGCCTGTACCCATGGGGTTGCGCGCCCGTTAGCCCAGTCGGCTGAGGTACTGGTCTACGGGATTACCGATAACCATGGTGATCCGGCCGCTTTGGCCGCGGAGTCTTGGGATCGACTTCCGGTTCTTTCCCGCGACGCGACGAGACAAGTTGCTGTTCAGGATCCACAAGCAGTTTGGCAAACTCTTTTTCCGATCGACGCCGATTTCCAGCTCACGGTGGCTCTTTCCGGACTATGGGCTGCAAGTGGCCAATGATTTGCGGCAACAGGACTGTGACGTAATCCATTTACAGCACTGTTCGCAATACGCGCCCATGATTCGAGCGTTGAATCCTCGGGCGAAGATCGTTTTGCATCTGCACGCCGAATGGTTCTCGCAAAGCAGTCCTTCCGTACTTGCGAACCGTCTGGATGCTGTTGACCTGGTAACGACCGTCGGCGAATATGTGACGGAAAAAACCAAGAACACATTTCCGGTGGTTGCCGGTCGTTGCGAGACGACGTACAACGGCATCGATGCACAGGAGTTTTCCCGTCATAAGGACTATCGGGCAGGGCGACAGAGACGGGTGAAGCGGATTCTGTATAGCGGCGCGGTCTCACCGCATAAGGGATTGCATGTGCTTCTGGATGCTTTCGTTTCCGTTGCCAGGGAATACCCGGATGTGGTGCTCGAGATCGTCGGCCCGGTGGGGAATTATCCGATTGAAGAGACCTTCGATATGCAGGACAAGCAGATGATCCGTGAGATGGCTCCGTTCTACACCACTGCGAGCATCTGGTCAGCCGTGTGGTCAAAACTGCGGCGCAAGGCTGCGGACAAGGAAAGGTACCTGCGTTACCTCAAGGCGAGCCTGCCGGACGATGTGGCGGAGAGAGTTTCCTTTCTGGGAATGATTCCGCGGTCCGAGCTGGTAGATCGCTACTACGCGGCGGACATCTTCGCATTTGCTCCGGTCGGAACGAGGGGTTTGGTCTTTCCACCGGTGGAGGCGATGGCTGCCGGCCTGCCGGTGGTGACGAGCCGTTCAGGCACGGTGGTCGAAACCGTAGTCGATGGCAAGACCGGATACCTGGTGGAGAAGAATAACGCTGGAGAACTGGCGAATGCGCTGCTGACATTGCTCCTGGACGAAGAGAGAAGGGAAGCAATGGGGCGGGCGGGGCGGCAACGGGCACTACGGCACTTCAGCTGGGAGTACATCGCGGAAGGCATGCATGCCCGTTATCAGACGCTGTGCAAGTCGGCATAAGGGCCGTTGATCCGGTCGATTTCCATGACTGCGGCCATATTTCATTTGAAGCTTTAATCTTGCGACTTAAATGACTCTACTTGCTCGTGTTATAGAGTGGTTTGACCGGCCAAACCCACGATTTCGCCGACTCAAAAAGTCTTTAGGGCCGCGGTTTGAGATGGTAGATTATCCCCACGGGAGTTATTTGACAGCAGACCATACTGCGAGGATCGGGAGCAGGGGTGCAGGAGTCGACCACCTGTGCTTCCGAGCCTAAGGGAAGCGGATTAATTCCGCCGGTCAAGACACTCTCAGCGTCGCGAAACCCGAGTGCACAAGCGTTCACTTTCCCCGGTGACCGGTAGCGTTCGTGTCGAGGCGCCCCTGGAGGAATTTTCGTGCCTGATTTTGATGCTCCTGAGCTTGCCAGTCCCAGCCGGTTCGCGTTGTTGAAGAGTTATCTGAGCTTTGAAAAGCTCAAGATGGTCCTGACCAAGTCCAGCGCCAATCGCGGGCTGGAGCGGTATCGCCGGGCGGGGATTACCGCGTCCTCGTCTTTTATCGCCAAGGCCCTAAACATCCTCATCAGTTTTCTCTCTGTGCCGCTGACAGTCCACTATCTGGGCGCGGAACGATACGGTGTGTGGCTCACCATCAGCAGCCTGATCACCTGGATGTCGATGACGGACTTTGGGCTGGCAGGGAACGCGCTGGTGAATGTTCTAGCCGAGGCCAGCGGCAAGGAAGACCAGTCCGGCGCACAACAGTACACGTCGTCGGCGTTTTGGGCGCTCTCCGGGGTCAGCCTGGTTTCCGGAATAGCCTCCGTGGCTTTCTTTCGCTTTATACCCTGGCGGGCAGTCTTCCGGGTTTCTGCTGCTACCTCGACCCACGAACTGCAGACGGCGTGCGCCCTGACCTTATTGTTTTTCGTGCTCGCGTTTCCGCTGAGCATTACATTCTCGATCTATAGCGCGTATCAAGACGGCTTTCTGGCCAATATCTGGGGAATTACCGGGAATGCTCTGAGCCTGGCGGCGTTGGTGGTGGTGTCGCGAACTCATGGTGGCCTGCCGCAACTGGTGCTGGCCCTTTCGGGAACCCGGTGCCTGGTCTCTATTGCCAATATCTGTTTCTTGTTTCGCCGCTACCACTGGATCGCGCCGGCACCCTCGGCGGTGCGCTGGGATTGCGTCAAGCGTCTCTTTAGCCTGGGGAGCAAGTACCTGGTCACGCAGTTAGCTTCGCTCGGCATTTATCAGAGTCAGCCCATCATCATCACCCAGATCCTTGGGCCGGCCAAAGTGGTTATCTTTGTCGTGGCTTATAAGATCCTCTCTCTGCCTATGGACCTGACCTTCATGGCGACCCAACCGTTTGTCTCGGCCTTTGGGGAAGCCAAAGCGCGCAACGATTGGCATTGGATCCAGGGGGCCTATAGGAATACCGTCCGCGTGTGTATCGCATTTGGCTTTCCGTTGGTGCTGATTATCGGGCTGACGGCCAAGCCTTTGATCCGAATCTGGGCGGGATCGATCGCAGTGCCGAGCTATTCGTTGATCCTGTGGCTGAGCATTTACAGCCTGATCGGCATCGCACTCATGACGGCGGGCCAGATCATGATCGGATTGGAGCGGGCGAATCTGCTGGCCGTTTCGGTGACTCTTTGCGCGCTTGGAGTGGTCGGATCGGCAATTGCGCTGGCGCCGCGCTGGGGGTTGACCGGGATCGCATTCGGCATGGCGGCAAGCAAGCTGATTACGTTCTGGCCCATCCAGGTCTATGACGTTCGGCGGGTGCTGCGGCAGGCGCGAGCGACGTCTGATCAGCACATCGCAGATCCCGTGGCCGGGGTGTAAGGGCGGGAAGGGCCGTGCGGATAGCGGGCAAATGGCCTGGAGCTTTAGTTAACAGAATATATGTTATCGGACATGAACGATAAGACACCCGGGCTATTTACCTAAGCAAGTTAGGCGTGCACCGGAGCCGCTACAGATCGAAAGATAGCTGGAGTGTTCAGTAGGGATTAACTAAAATCGAACTTGCAAGAGCACGCTCAAGCGCGCCAACCTCGCCGCAGATCGCGAGGCAGATTAGAAAAGGCCGTTTCCCCCGAACGGTTGCACGCTCGTCAGCAGACCGATTCGTTCGAATCGATTGCGAGGGCTGAAGTGAATTTCGAGAAGGTGTATTCCCCCAATTTGAATCCCTCTCATGCGCCGACCTCGCCGAACGTTGCGAGGTCGGCTAGAAACAGCCGTTCCCCCAGACGGTTTCACGCTCGTCAGCAGACCGATTCATTTGAATCGATGCGAGGGCTGAAATGGATTCCCAGAAGGCGTATTTCCCAACTTTGGACGGGTGGCGTGGGCTATCCGTCCTTGCAGTCATTCTCTACCATGGTCGCTTTGGATTCTTCGGCATCGACTCGCCACTCACCAGGCTGACCGCTCACGGAGACCTAGGAGTCGAGGTCTTTTTTGCTCTCAGCGGCTTTCTCATATGCGACCTGTTGCTGCGAGAGCTCGCGCGCACCGGCGAGATTAGCCTGCGCCGGTTCTATGTGCGGAGGGTCTTTCGTATTCTGCCGGCGTACTACACCGCGCTCGCGGGGATCTGCCTGTTTGGGTTCCTTGCCGCGGTACCGGTCAGTTATGCCGACCTGCCCAGCTGCCTGTTGTTCTACAGAAATTGGCGGCCACTTGGAATCGATCATCAAGGCGGCTTCTATACCGCGCACTTTTGGACCCTGGCGATCGAGGAACACTTCTATCTCATTTGGCCCATGGTGCTTGCCGCAGTCAAACCAAAGCGGGCCGGACTGACCGCCTTCGTGCTCGCCATGCTGCTTTTAGGACTGCACGACGCGGTGCCGGATACGAACATGATCATCGGCACCGAGACCAGAATTGCTGCCATCCTTTGGGGATGCCTGGCCGCGATTTACTTTCCGACCCTCCGGCAGTTCGCCTTACGTATTCCTTTCTCGCAACTCTGGCTTCCCCTCCTGGTCGTGCTGCTTGCTGTGGAGAAGATCCGTCCGCACGAATTGAACTTATTCCGCGCGGTTCTGCTGCCGGCCCTGGTGGTGAGCACCGTCGTTCAGCCCGCGAGCGTGTTGGGCCGGGTTCTGGAGTGGCGGCTGCTCCGCTGGATCGGGGTCCTCTCCTATAGCCTCTACCTCTGGCAGGAGCTTTTCCTGCCTGAGGTGCACGCGATGATGGCGCCGGGAGGTTTTCGATACCTGCAGCAATGGCCGTGGAATCTGCCGGCGCTTCTGGCGTGCGCCTGTTTGAGTCGATATCTGGTCGAGCAGCCCATGATCAAGCTCGGACACCGCCTTGCCGATTCGCTTTCGGCCAAGACGCCGACGTTTCCAGCAGTTAGGGGAAATAATCAGGTTTTGTCGCTTAAATGATTGTCGGGCTGTGGTTTAGTGTCTTCTGTTGTCTGAGAAGGGGCGATCAGGATGATAAATTCGAGGGATGCAAACCGTTCTTGTTACCGGCGCCAGCGGCTTTATTGGGAGCAACCTGGTTGATGCATTGTTGGCCAGCGGCAAGACTGTAGTCGGCTGGGATAATCTTTCGACCGGCCGTCCGGAATTCCTGCAGGCCGCCAAGAAGCATTCGGCTTTTGCCCTGGTGGAAGGCGATACTCTCGATCTTCCAGCTCTGACGCGCGCCATGAGAGGATGCGACTTTGTCTTCCACCTGGCAGCCAATGCAGATGTCCGCTTCGGCGTCGAGCATCCGGGAAAGGACTTTGAACAAAACACCCGCGCGACGTTCCATGTACTGGAAGCGATTCGCAGCAACGGCATTCGCGGGATGGCTTTCTCTTCGACCGGCTCGGTTTACGGAGAGGCGGAGACGATACCGACTCCGGAGGATTGCCCGTTTCCCGTTCAGACTTCCCTCTACGGCGCTTCGAAGGTAGCCGGCGAAGGCATGATCCAAGCCTACTGCGAGGGATTTGGCATGCATGCCTATATTTTTCGTTTTGTCTCCATTCTCGGGCCGCGGTACACCCATGGCCACATCATCGACTTTTACAAGCAGCTTCTGGACCATCCGGCGCTTCTGAAAGTTCTGGGCGACGGCACACAGCGCAAGTCATACCTTCACGTGGACGACTGTGTGCGTGCCATTTTGCACGTCACCGGACAAGAGGCGGCACTGCAAGCCAAACACCGGGTGGCGATTTTCAATCTGGGCACCGATGAATATTGCACGGTCCGCGATTCGATCGGATGGATCTGCGGCAAACTCGGCCTTACGCCCACATTGCAATTCAGCGGTGGAGACCGGGGATGGATCGGAGACAACCCCTTCATCTATCTCGACACAAAAAAGGTGCGCGGGCAAGGGTGGGCTCCACAGATGACCATCCAGAAGAGTGTCGAGGCCACGGTCGACTGGTTGAAGGCGAATGAGTGGGTGTTCGATAAGCCTGCAGAAACTGTCCGAAGTTCCTAGAGGCCGAGGTTCCCATTGAAATTAGCGGGTCGTAAGGCGATTGTGACCGGTGCAAGCGCTGGGTTGGGCTACGCAATTGCCCAGGCGTTTATCGCAGATGGAGCGAGTGTTGTTCTCTGCGGAAGAAATGGCGACAGTTTGCGCCATGCCCACACTTCCCTTTCCGCCTTGGCCGAGCCTGATCAGCAAGTCCTGACGCATGTTTGTGATGTTTCTTCCGAGGCGCAGGTCAACGATCTGATTCATTACGCCATGGAGCAGCTGGGCAGCGTTCAGATCATGGTCAACAATGCTGGAGTTCAGGGGCCGATCGGTCCTACGGAAGACGTGCCTCTCGAAGACTGGCGGCACACGTTTGAGATCAATTTTTTCGGGGTCTTGTTTGCGTGCCGGGCGCTGATCCCGCATTTGCGCAGCCAGGGCTACGGGAAAATCCTCAATCTTTCCGGGGGAGGGGCTGCTTCGCCGCGCCCCTTTTTCAGTGCATATGCGGCTTCGAAAGCCGCGGTGGTGCGGTTTACGGAGAATCTGGCGGAAGAAGTGCGCGCGGCGCATATCGATGTGAATGCCGTTGCGCCGGGAGCCCTGAACACGCAGATGCTGGAACAGACACTTGCCGCCGGGCGCGAACGGATCGGAGAGGGGCAATTTGTGCAAGCTCTGAAGCAGAAAGAAGGTGGCGGGTCGTCCATCGAGAAGGCCGCTGCCCTGTGCGTGTACCTGGCGTCGCCGGCTTCGGACGGTATCACCGGCCGGCTGATCAGCGCGCCCTGGGATCCCTGGCCAACTCTGCACGAACACACGGCTGAATTGGCCTCGAGCGACATTTACACGCTGCGGCGGATCGTGCCCGCAGACCGCTCAAAGCAATGGAACTGAGCAAGGGAACGGAAACCGCCTATGTTGCCTAATCCATCTGAGGTTCGATTTGCCATTGTTGGGTGCGGTCTGATCGGCGGCAAGCGCGCTGCTTCCCTTCCCCGGGGATCGCTGACCGCGGTTTGCGATTTGATACCCGAACGGGCTGCGGCCCTCGCAGCCAAGGTTGGTCCCCCGTGTCTCGCTACCACGTCACTGCAGCAGATGCTTGATACGCGACCGGATGCAGTGATTGTGTCGACATTGAATGCCAACCTGGGCGAGGTTGCCCTGGCATGCCTGCAGGCGGGAAAACATGTGCTGGTCGAAAAACCGGTAACCGTGTCGCTCGCGGAGATCGACCAGATCATCGAGGTTGCTTCCGCCAAGGGGCTGCTGGTTCGGGCCGGCTACAATCACCGCTACCATCCGGCATTTCTAACGGCGCGCAGGCTTGTCGATTCCGGGGTGCTGGGTCCGCTGATGTTCATCCGCGCGCGCTACGGACATGGGGGCCGAGTGGGCTACGACAAAGAATGGCGCGCCGACCCCAGGCTTTCCGGCGGTGGAGAGCTGATCGATCAAGGGGTGCACCTGATCGATCTGGCCGGTTGGTTCCTGGGTGACTGGACGCGAATCGATGGAGATGTGGATACGTTTTTCTGGGACATGCCGGTGGATGACAATGCCTTTCTCCACTTGTGAACAGTTCTGGTCAAACTGCCTGGTCTGCACGCCAGTTGCACGGAATGGAAGAATCTCTTTTCTTTCGAGATCTACGGCAAGGTAGGCAAACTGCACATCGAAGGATTGGGCGGCAGCTACGGGGTGGAGCGCCTTTATCACTATCAAATGCTTCCGGAGATGGGACCTCCGGAGACCACAATTTATGAGTTTCCCCGGGCGATGATTCCTGGGGCCTGGAAACTCGTGAATTTGTAGAAGATATTCGGTTGAAACGTCAACCGACTCCGGGGTTGAAAGAAGCGCGAGCGGTGATGCATGTTGTTGACACGGTGTACCGTCAATCCGAGGCAGGCAAACGTCTTGCTTCCGCCGAGTAACCTATGATAGTAATTATGACGTCCCCCCCAAAAACTTGTTCGCAAGGATGCTGACTCGACAATCACATGTCAAGTAGACCCATGCTTCCTGTTGCAATTCTGGCCGGCGGGCTCGCAACCCGTTTAAGACCGGTTACAGAAACTGTTCCTAAAGTGCTCCTGGAAGTGGCGGGTAAGCCATTCCTTGAGCATCAGCTTGCACGTTTGCGCGAACAGGGTGTCGAGGATGTTGTGCTTTGCGTCGGCTTCCTGGGTGAGTCGATCCGTGATCGCTACGGGAATGGACGAGACCATGGAGTACGCATCACGTATTCCTTTGACGGGCCGAAGTTATTGGGGACCGGAGGGGCCATTCGCAATGCCTTGCCGCTACTGGGTGAGGCATTTTTTGTTATGTACGGCGATTCTTACCTGCGCATCGACTTTGCTGAGGTGGAAGAAGCGTTTCGCCGTTTGGCGAAGCCAGGGTTGATGACAATTTTCCATAATCGGGATCTTTGGGACGTGAGTAACGTTCGTTATGCGAACGGCACCATCCAGCGCTACGATAAAAAGCTTCGCGATCCGGAGATGCAACATATCGACTATGGATTGAGCGTATTCAAGTCGGAGGTGTTTGCCGCCTATCCTCCGGATACAGTGTTAGATCTCGCGCAGGTGATGCGCACCCTGGTGGATCGGGGTGAGATGGCGGGTTTCGAGGCTCGGGAACGTTTCTACGAGATCGGATCACCGGAAGGCTGGCGAGAATTGGATCAGTTTCTGAGCAATGATGTTTCACAGAAGCAGGAGACACGATGACATTTACAGAGGACTTCCTGAAAGAAGTGCAAGTGGTGACGCAAGAGCTGAATGCCAAAGCGATCGATGCGGTGGTTGAGCAGCTACTGGCAATCCGCGAGCGGGGTGGACGGCTGTTTATCCTGGGTGTGGGTGGAAGTGCAGGCAATGCATCCCACGCGGTCAACGACTTTCGCAAAATCTGCGGATTGGAATGCTATGCACCCACGGACAATGTTTCCGAGCTAACGGCGCGTACGAATGACGAGGGCTGGGCAACGATTTTTGCCGAGTGGCTGAAGGGCAGCCATCTCTCGAAAAAGGATGGCGTGCTGGTGCTGTCAGTGGGCGGGGGCAACCTGGAAAAGAACGTGAGTCCCAACCTGGTGCGCGCCCTGCAGTATGCCCAGGAGGTAGGGGCAACGATTACCGGCATCGTGGGCCGCGATGGTGGCTATACGGCAAAGGTAGCCAATGCGGTGGTCATTGTTCCCACCGTGAATCCGGACCATATCACGCCGCATTCCGAGGCTTTTCAAGCAGTTGTATGGCATCTGTTCGTATCTCACCCACGCCTGAAGATGAACCAGACCAAGTGGGAAACGACGGCTGCCCTGGTTCGGTGAAAGCGCGATGACGGAACGCACTCGAGCCGTATTTCTCGATCGTGACGGGGTCATCAATGCCGCGATCGTGAAGGACGGAAAACCGTATCCCCCGTGGTCGGTGGAAGAATTTCAGCTGTTACCTGGCGTGGCGGAAGCTTGCACTTCCCTCAGCGGAGCCGGATTTGCTTTAATTGTTGCCACCAACCAGCCGGATGTCGGCCGGGGGAAGCTTTCCCAGGAAACGGTCGAGGAGATGCATCGGATCATGCGCGACCAGTTACCGATTGACCAGGTGGAAGTGTGCTACGAACCTGGAGGGCAGCAGTCCTCTGAGTTTCGCAAGCCAAGACCGGGCATGCTGCTCAAGGCGGCGCGAGAACTTGACCTCGACCTGGCCCGGAGTTTCATGGTGGGAGATCGGTGGCGCGATATCGATTGCGGGCACGCTGCCGGTTGCAAGACGATTTTTATCGATCGTGGCTACGACGAAGCGCTCCAACAGCAGCCCGATTTTAGAGTGGCCGATTTGCCCAGCGCGGCCAAACTCATTCTTTCCCTATAAGGAGACCAACTTATGAAAACGACTGCCGATTTATCAACCGCGCCGGCCCCCAGCAAAATGCATCCTGTGCAAAGTCTTGGAGTGAAGATCTTTGCCGATGGTGCGGACAAAGCCGGAATGCTGGATTTGTATGCCAATCCCTTGATCCATGGGTTGACGACGAATCCGACTTTGATGAAGAAAGCGGGTCTCACCGACTACGAGGGCTTTGCCCGCAACATTCTCGAGACCATCACCTCCAAACCTATTTCGTTCGAAGTATTTTCGGATGACCCTGCGGAGATGCGCCGGGAGGCACTCAAGATCGCCGCGTGGGGCTCCAACGTCTACGTGAAGATACCGGTCACCAACACTCGGGGCGAGTTCATGGGACCGCTGATTCACGAGCTTTCGACGGACGGGGTGAAGCTGAACGTGACTGCCCTGTTGACCCTCCCGCAGGTTCGCGATGTTGCGGAAGCTTTGGTGGAGTCGGTTCCAGCGGTGGTTTCTGTCTTTGCCGGCCGGGTAGCCGATACCGGGGTGGATCCCGAACCGTTGATGCGTGCCAGCCGCTGCATTCTGGAGGAGAAACCGATGGCTGAGCTGCTTTGGGCCAGCGTGCGGGAAGTGCTGAATATCTTTCAGGCCGACCAATGCGGCTGCCACATTGTTACCGTGCCCCATGACATTCTGTCCAAGGCGTTGAAGATGGCAGGCATGGACCTAACCAGCCTCTCGCTGGACACGGTGAAGATGTTCGCGGCGGACGCGCAGGCAGCGGGCTTTAAACTTTAGAACGACTGCGCATCTCCCCCCGAGAAGGAAGCAGCGGTGGAAACAGGTCAACTTGAAGCCCGGCAAACCACCGCTGTAGCTTTGCGCCAGAATCTCGAGAAAAAGACCATTCCAAGTCTGGATGGTCTGCGGGGCGTTTCTGCGTTGACCGTCGCGTTTGCGCACGCTTCGGGTGCTCTCCGATGGGTTCCGGCGGACTATGCGGTTGTGCTCTTTTTTGAGATAAGCGGTCTGCTGATTACCTGGCTACTGCTCTCCGAGCAGGACCGAACGGGCTCCATCGATCGTCTCAGCTTCATGAAGCGAAGGACACTGCGGCTGTTTCCCGCCTTCTATGCGTGCTGGATACTGTGCTGGCTGGTGCCAGGTGTGCCTGGCCGCTGGTGGTCTTTCCTTTACATGATGGATTTTTACAACGCGATGTTCGCCGTCCCGGGGACCGATGTCAACGTTATGGGCATGGCATGGTCTCTGGGCATCGAGGAGAAGTATTACCTCATTTGGCCGAGCGTATTAAAGCGATTCAAGCGTGAGACGCTGCTAAAAGCGTTGCTTGTCCTATTCGGCCTGGTCCAGGTCTACCATGTCTTCATCTACGAGCGCGGCCATATCATGTGGGCTGCGTGGGGTTTCGATACCCGCGTCGATTCGATTCTTCTGGGCTCCGCGCTGGCGATTGCGGTCAAGTTGGGTTGGCTCCCGCCCCGGTGGTTACTGCGGCCGGCATGCTTATGGGCGTCCTTTGCCCTGGTCATGCTGTTGTCTGGCACTGTGTGGGTTCACCGCTTAAGCTTTGGAGTTTTGATCGCCGCTTACCCGCTGGCGATCATTCTCATGTCGGTGATAGCGCAGCCGCCACGAATTTTGAACAACAAAGTGGCGTCGTTTTTCGGCAAGATCTCGTACTCGCTCTATTTGTTCAATGGCCTGGTTATTTATTTCACAGCGAGGCTTTCGTTTCTCCATGGGTTCGCGCAAGTGGCAGTCACCACGATCGGTTGCATCCTGGCCGCGACCTTGTCGTACTACTTTATTGAAAAGCCGTTCCTGCGGATGAAGGACAGATTTCATCACACTGCGCGACCGTCCCCAGCATCTGCCTGATTCCATTGCTGGTTTGTTGGCTACTAAAACCATAGGATACTCCCGGTTCCGATTATGAAGATTGCATTTGTGACCTATCCGACGGCAGCAATCCTTCCGCCCTATCACGGATCGATGGGCGCCACCATCTATGCGATTGCGCGCGATCTGGCAAAGACCTGCGATGTGGTTGTCTATGGTCTGGCGGACAGTCAGTTGGGCGCGGAGAGCGGCAACTATGACGGCGTGGACTACCGCTTCGTGCCCTCCTCGCGATCCGATCGCCTGATCAGCAAAGCCAGAAAAGGGGTTTTACGGGTGGTTCCTCTGACCACACCCATTTCCACTTCTACCGCTCTTTTTCCGTCTTTCGGACGGAAGGTAGCGGCCGATCTTGCGAAACAAGATTGTGACGTGATCCATGTCCAGCACTGCACGCAATATGTTCCGGAAATCCGCAGGCTCAATCCCGATGCCAAGGTTGTGCTTCACATCCACACGGAATGGTTTTCGCAAAGCAACTTTGCATTGCTTGCCCGGCGAATCCGTGGATTAGACTCTTACTGACGGTCAGTGATTTCGTAACGGGAAAGACCAAGCTACATTTTCCTGAGTCGGCGGATCGATGCGAAACCCTCTATAACGGGATCGACATGAAGGAATTCGACCGCGAAAAGGATTATGAGGCCGGGGCGCGGGCGGAAGGTGAAGAGGATCCTTTACGTCGGCGGCATCTGGCCACACAAGGGGACCCACATTGCCATCGATGCGTTCAAGATGGTTGCCCAGAAGCATCCAGATGTGGAGATGGATCTGGTGGGTCCGCAAGGCGACTATCCGATCGAGGAGGCGTGCGATCTGAAGGATCGAGCGACCCTGCAGCGAATGGCGCCGTATTTTCAGAAGAAGCATTTCTCGCTGGCGAACCTGTTTCGGCGGCCTTCTAAAACGAATCGGTATCTTGAATTCCTGAAGAGCAAGCTGACGCCAGAACTCAGAGAGAAAGTCACGTTTCATGGTTTTGTATCGCGCCCGGACCTGGTGCGGCTGTACTACAACGCAGATGTCTTTGTCTTTCCTCCAGTGTGGAATGAGGCCTTTGGAGTCACGCCGCTGGAAGCGATGGCTGCGGGTGTGCCGGTGGCGGTAAGCCGGTGCGGAGGCATCGTCGAAACAGTGCGGGATCAAGTCACTGGATTCATTGTGGAGCCTGACGACGCTGCTTCGCTCGCGGAAGCGATGCTGCGACTGGTGGAAAACGATTCGCTGCGGGAAAGAATGGGCCGGGCGGGACGGCAGCGGGCACTTGAATTCAATTGGGATATCGTCAACAGCGGCATGCTGGCGCGGTATCGGGCTCTTTTGCAGACAAACCCGCAAGAGAGTGGGAGTCGTCAAGAGCAATCTGGTTTCTGCGGGCTAACTTATGATCATTACGCGATCACCTTTGCGCATAACACTTGGAGGCGGGGGCACCGACCTTCCTTCTTATTACGAATCTTACGGCGGATTTTTAATTGCGGCCGCGATAGATCGTTATGTCTACATCACGATTCACGACACGTTTCAGCAAGAATTCATCATCAAGTATTCCCGCCTGGAGAGAGTTAATACGATCGGCGCGATCGAGCACCCGATTATTCGGGAAGCGCTCAAGTTGACCGAAATCGATGAGAACGGGTCGCTCGAAGTAACGTCGATGGCAGACATCCCGGCAGGCACGGGGCTGGGCTCGTCGGGCAGTTTCACCACTGCCCTGCTCAAGGCTTTGCACGCGCACCAAAGGAATCTCATTCACCCGCAGGAATTGGCGGAACAGGCATGCGATATCGAGATCAACCGCCTGGGAGAACCGATTGGTAAGCAGGATCAGTACATCGCGGCGTTTGGCGGCCTCACCTGTTTTGAATTTGCTCCCGACGGGAAGGTACGCGCGTGGCCGCTACGCATCTCGGAGGAGATGCGGTACAACCTGGAGGACAATCTACTGTTGTTCTTCACCGGTTATTCCCGCTCGGCATCGACGGTGCTCAAAGAACAAAACGACCGCAGCAAGACGATGGACCCGGAGATGTTAACCAACCTGCACTTCGTCAAGGAACTTGCGACGCAGAGCCAGCAAGCGCTTGAGGCGGGCAACCTGAAAGAGTTTGCCGAGCTTATGAACGTTCATTGGCAGAACAAGAAGAAACGCTCCAACAGCATGTCTAACTCGCACATCAATGACCTGTACGACCTGGCCATGGCCAACGGCGCACTCGGCGGGAAATTGATTGGAGCGGGCGGGGGCGGGTTTTTGATGTTTTATTCGGAAGAGAAGACCAAGCTAAGACATGTACTGCGCGAACACGGTATGAAAGAAGTAAGGTTCAAGTTCGACTTCGAAGGCACGAAGCTGCTGGCACAATAAGGCGTCCTAACGGGCGCCTCACCCGTTGAAAACGGCCCACCGCTTTCCCTGTTACAAGCTCCTCTCACACCTACTCAGTTACAGTTACAATCGACCGATATCACTGTCGTATCGAAAGATAGTTAAGCCTAACTGTTCACCTTAGGCTTCTGACTGATGGGAAATCGCGCTTCAGAGCGGTCGTCGTTTGCGAGTAATTTACTGATAAATAAGCTGGTTTTGTCTGCATCGTTATGGGGTTAAGTGCTACTAAACAAGCTGTTTTGGCCTGAGAACTTTCGTTGCGCGCGATCTGGTGTTCGGCTAGGATTCATCCAAACGAGACGCGGTCGACAGTGTTCTTCCCCCAGAATCACGTCCGTCTTCTGGGAGGTCTTTTGCCTATCACCAGCATGGTTCCTTTCTTTGTGCTGATGGCTATGTTCGTCAGCGCTGGTTATTTCTTCTGCCTTAAGTTGTCGCCTTATAACTCCCTGGTACCCGAGCTTCTCACGAAGAAAGGATATTACCTGGAGTTAGAAAGCATGCGCGGGATTCTTGCTCTCGCCGTAGTGGTTCACCACGCACTCGTTTACTATTTTCTGCTGTACTTTCACACCTCCGATATCAGCGGTCCGAACGCTCGGTTTTATAGTCAGCTAGGCATCGCACCCGTTGCTTTTTTCTTTTTCATCACCGGCTTCCTTTTCTGGTCAAAGCTCATCGCGGATCCGAAGCCCCAGCCGAGAAAATTCCTGGCCGCGCGGCTGCGCCGTCTTGGCCCGGCTTATCTGGGTGGAGCTGCGCTGATGTTTACCCTGGTTGCGGTCTTCTCGCATTTCAGACTGCATGACAGCCTGATCGGCGTGGCTCGCGATATGATTCGCGTGCTGCTCGGTGAGAATCCCAAGTTAAATGGCCTTAGCTATGCGCCATGGTTGTGGGGGGTCACCTGGACTCTTCAATTTGAATTCCTGTTTTATTTGCTGGTCCCGTTTCTTGGCTGGTTCGCCCAAACCCTGTGGAAGACGCTGCTGTTCATCGGCGGTTGCAACCTGCTCTATGCGGCAAGCCTGATGGTAAATACGAATCATCCGCATTTGCATGCGTTCTTATTGTTTCGGGCACTGCTCCGTTTTCTCAGCTTTACGTTTTGCGTAGGTTTCGTCACCGCGCATCTGACCAGGATTGCGAAAGTACGGGAGTTGGCGCGGTCGGCCTGGGCCGCTCCCCTTTCGCTTGCATTGATCGCGATTGCGCTGTGTTTTTTGCCGGCGCACCATGGGCCTTTGGAATCCATTGTTCTGGCGATTCCCTTTGTGGCCATCGCGGGCGGCTGCGACTTCTGGGGTGCATTGCGTCAACGGCCGCTGCTCTTTCTGGGACAAATCAGCTACAGCGTTTACCTGATCCACTGTTTGCTTTATGCCGCGATCGTGATTCCGTTGTATAACGTGTTCGGACCGGCGATGAAAAGTGCTCCGATCTACTGGATCATTGTTTTGGTGACCGCGCCGGTCATCATCGGCATGTCGACGTTATGGAATCAGACTTTCGAACTGCCATTTATGGGTAAGAGGACAGCGGCAGTGCGACCGATTGGGGTTGCTCCGTTGCAATCGGTACCGCCCTCGTAACCGACGGTCAGTTTTCCAGGATGGATCCGTAGAATCGCAGATCCCTCGGCTTCCCCGGATTTCCTGTCAAGAGTTGCGGCTTCGGTCGACTGCATGTGGTTCTCTTTAGAGAGAACCACATACAGTGGTTGCCAGGAGAGCGGTGAAACAGGAAATCCGGGTACGCTCGGGATGACAAAGGGGACGGCGGTGTTTCCATCGAAAGTACCTGGTGACGGAGTAACGGTAGGTGCTGATGCACTTTTTTACAGCAACCACTTTTCATGAAAGCGTCACCCTTCCCTTTGTCATCCCGAGCGAAGCCGAGGGATCTGCGGTTCTACGGACCTGTCGTGGAAATGTTTGAATTAAGCTACTTTAGACTCCTTCAGCCACATCGAGAGACCAGGACGGCCGCGAAGATGAGCGCCAGCGTCAGGCCGCTCCACAGGCCGTAGATGCCAAGCCGGGTCTTGAAGCACAGCAGATAGCCAATCGGCAAACCGATCACCCCATAGGCCAGAAGGTTGATGACCATTGGGCCACGTGTCTTGCCCAATCCACGTAGTGCTCCGGTGCCAATGCCCTGGATGCCATCGAAGATCTGGAAAACGGCGGCCACGGACAAGCAGGCGAACGCCAACGGCGACCGTTTGCCGGTCATGGGTGTACACGTGGATGAGCACTTGGGGAATGGTTAGAAAGGCCGTAGCGGCCAGAGCCCATAAAGACGGTGCCCATGGCAATCGCCATGGAGCCGTTGCGCCGCGCGCGGGCGCGATCCCCTGCCCCGACGGCATGGCCCACGGAGATGGCTGCCGCGGCAGAAACCCCCAACGGCACCATGTAGGTGAGGCTGGCTGAATTCAGAACGATCTGGTGTGCGGCCAGGATGTCAGGCGAAAGCCGCCCCGCCATCAGCGTAGCCAGCGAGAATGCGCCCACCTCGAAAAGCAATTGCGAAGCTGCCGGCCAGCCTAGTTTCAGCAGGCGGCGGAATTGCGCCGGTCGCAGGCCGGGCCAGTGGGCGAAGAGCGGATGTCCGCGATCGCGCTCATGCTTCCATGCCCACCACACCAACACCCCGGCCATGTAGACGCGGGCGACGCAGGTAGAAAGCGCAGACCCACGCACGCCCATCGCCGGCAAACCCAATTTGCCATAGATGAGCGCCCAGTTGCCGAACCAGTTGACCAGGTTGGCGGAGATCAGGGCAAAGGTGACCGGCCGGACCTTGCCCACGCCCTGCAGGTAGCGCCGGAAGGCGACGTAAATCAGCAGCGGAAGGGTGCTCTAATCAAGCAGCTGGAGGTATTCCCTGGCTGGAGCGCGCACCGTTTCGGTGATCCCCAGGGCAGGAAAAAGATGGGGCGCGAAGCCAACGAGCAGCATGGCGACGGGTGTATAAAGCATGGCCAGGTAAACGCCCTGGGCCAGTGCCCGATGGCAATCGTCAAAGTCGCCTCGGCCGAAGGCCTGGGCCACCAGGGTATCGAGTCCCAGAAGCAGGCCAATGCCGAAGAGCGCGGGGGTGTAGAAGATGGCGCTGCTGATGCCGACGGCGCCAATGGCTGCCGGGCTGAGACGCCCGACCATGATGGTGTCGACGATCGACATGGCCATCCAGCCCAGCTCGGAGAGCACGACCGGGATGGCAAGCAGCAACAAGGCGCCCAGTTCCCTGCGGAACCGCGTGCTGGGGCCATTGCGTCGACTGGGGCGCGGGAAAACATGGTCCTTTTCACCTTAACTGATTGGGAGCAGAGCCGAGGTGGGGCTGAATCTTTGCTGAGGGCAAATTCAAGATGGTAAAGTCAATGAGGCGACGTGCGCTGAGCGCGGCAAGCGCGCAGGTTACGGAACGGGAGAGATGGCCGAGTGGCTTAAGGCGCACGCTTGGAAAGCGTGTGTACCGCAAGGTACCGTGGGTTCGAATCCCACTCTCTCCGCCAGATCAAATCCCCGATATTTTCTTTTTCGAGCATTTTTCATGAGTCACTTCCCGGCCGGCCGGATCCAATTAGCGGCATGAAATATTCTGAGCTGCTGCTAAAACGACCGAGAGGACCATTGTCTGTGGATGAGGGTCGCCCTTAGACTTCGGAGCTTTTGCTTTGCAGCGGCCGTATGTATCGCAGCCACTTTGCTGTCATGGGTTTCGCATGCCCCTTCGTCGTGTTTCCACCTCGCGGTTGTCATATGTAGTCTCTACGGTGGGCGCGGCGCCGGCCTGCTCTCGATCGGTTTGGCGGCGCTGAGTTTCGACTACTTCTTTCTTTCTCCTCATTTTCGATTCTCGCCTGAGGTTTCCACTTATCCCCGCTTTGCCGCCTTTATCGCCACTGCCCTGTTCATCAACCTGGCGATTGCCGCGAAACAACGAGTAGAACGCGGACGCCGCGAAGCCATCGAGGATCGTGAGGCCGCTCGTCATGCGCTACAAAAAATCGAACAGAGACTCGAGCGGGCAGCTCAGATTGCGACCCTGGGAGAAGCGTCGGCCTCTATCGCCCACGAAATCAACCAGCCGCTCACCGCAATCATCGCGAACGCTCATCTGTGTTTTGAGTCGCTAGCCAACGACCCCACGAACGTGAACGAGGCACGCTCTATGGTTGAGGACATTCTCGACTCCGGGTATCACGCGAGCGATGTCGTGCAACGCATGCGCGCCCTCTTCAAGAGCGGCCCCTCGCAAAAGGCGCCGCTCGACATCAATGAAGTGGTGAAGGAGGTATTCCGGCTCATGCGCGGTGAGGCGGAGAAGCGACGAGTCAACCTGGAAATTGATTTAGAAAGATCGATGCCGGCGATCCTTGGAGACCGCGTACAAATCCAGCAGGTTCTAGTCAATTTGTGCATCAACGGGCTGGACGCGATGGATTCGGTGGTCGAACGCCAGCGAAGCTTGATCCTGCGTACCAGGTGCTGTGATTCCGGCACCATCCGGGTGGAGGTGCAGGATAGTGGCATCGGCCTGCAACATCCGGATCGCGTCTTCGAAGCGTTTTTTACCACCAAGCAACACGGAATGGGTATGGGTCTGCGCATCAGCCGTTCCATCATCGAGTTACATCATGGACGTCTCTGGGCACAAAACAGCGATGCTTGCGGAACCACGTTTTGCTTCACTCTGCCACTGTCTACGCCGGAAGCCCACTGTGAAAATGAAAGCGGACAACCGCTAGCGGAAGAGTGCACCGGCCCTGGCTCGCTTCGCGGCGCTGCGTCATGGCGCGATATGGCGTGAGCCCGGTTTGCTGGTTAGACTTGAGGGTCTTTCAGGGGTCTACTATGCCATCAGAGTTGATCCTTTTGGTGACCCAATGATTGAACCGGCGCCAGTAGAGAGCTTAGTCTGGTCCTGTCATGCAATATCGAGTTCTGACCGTTGGAACCGATGTGGACCTGCTTACGACTCGCCAGGCGTTACTTACATCGCGAGGCTATGATTCCCTGATCGCCACGCCTAAGGACGTTGACGAGAAGTTGCACTCTGGCAGGTTCGACCTCGTCATTCTTTCGGTGATGCTTAGCCAGGAAGAGAAGCATTACATTCAGAACAAACTTCCAGCCGGCACGCGGCCGCTGGTGTTGGAGACATTAGTGTGGCCAAGGGATTTGCTGCGCATGGTGGCCGAGGCGCTCGAATGACTCCCTGTGAGTGGCCGCCACGACCCCGGGATGACCGCTGCGACTTTCTGGGCCCGTAGCACGTCGATTCGGCAGGGAGGCTGCTATGCTCCTAGCGGAAGTGCGTTGTGGCCGATTCTCCGACAGCCGTTGGTAATTGCTGCGCTGCGATCTGTGTTGTGTTGCTTCTGTTCCTCTTGTTCTCGTTGTTTCCGTACCTGTTGGGCCTGGTCATCGCCCACATTGTGCGAGGGATCAGCATTCATAGCGCCGGCATTCTGGTGCTTCGTGCTGTCAGTCGATGCGACTGATGAGATATTTCCGCGCGCAGCCGCGGCCGCAGGTCTTCCTGCAAAATGCGAGCTTCATTCGAAGAGCTCGAAAGAAGCAATCTGATATTTGGCAGTTTCGTTGGTGTGTCCCCGCGATGAGCTACCACAGTGGACAAGCGAAAAGGGGCTGCATCGCTCCGTTCTCATTATAAGAATATACGCAGCGTGGGGCTTGCGGCAAGACGCACGCTGTGCGTAGAGTCGCTGGCGTCGGCAAGATCCCTCGCCGACGCCAGCATTTTTAGAAATGGGAGGAACAGACGCCGGAGTGCGAGAGCAGATGAGTTCCTATGTGCTTGGTTTTCAGGACATCGACAAGACAAAAATCATGATGGTTGGTGGTAAAGGCGCGAACCTGGGCGAAATCTCCAAGGTTGAAGGAATACGCGTTCCAGATGGCTTTTGTATTTCCACCGAAGCCTTCAAGAGAATCATTGGGGAAACGCCGTCGATTAACGAACTACTTGATCGGTTATCGCTTCTAAAGGCTGGAAGACCGGAACAAAATCAGTGAGCTCAGCGGTGAGATTCGCGGGCTCATCGAAGGGGTAGCCATCCCTGAAGATATTCGTGAAGAGATCGGCCGCCATCTTCCAGGCTCGGAGAAGGCAGGCTTGGAGAAGAGAATGCCTATGCGGTACGATCCAGCGCAACTGCAGAGGATTTGCCGACGGCCTCCTTTGCGGGCCAGCAGGATACGTATTTGAACATCATCGGGAAGGAGGCAATCCTAAAGCACGTCAGCAAGTGCTGGGCATCGTTGTATACCGAGAGGGCGGTCACCTACCGTATTCAAAACGGCTTCGATCACCGCAAAGTCCATCATGGCTGTGGTGGTGCAGAAGATGATCTTCCCGCAGGCGGCAGGAATTCTGTTTACTGCCGATCCCGTCACTTCCAACAGGAAGGTGTCGTCCATTGACGCCAGCTTCGGCCTTGGTGAGGCCCTGGTCTCCGGCCTGGTGAATGCTGATGTCTATCAAAGTGCGTAACGGCAAGGTTATCGCTAAGAAGATATCCACCAAGAAGCTGGCTGTGATTGCCTCACAAGACGGCGGCACGAAGGAACAGGAGATTGAGCCTCAGCGGCAGAACAGGCAAGCGCTCACGGATGAGCAGATTTTGCAGCTCGAGCGCATGGGCAGAAAGATCGAAGAACATTTCGGCCACCCCCAGGACATCGAATGGTGCTTGGTGGATGGCGCGTTCTATATTGTCCAGAGCCGGCCGATCACTACGTTTATTCCCAATCCCTGAAGCAAACGATCAAGAAAATCACGTTTATGTATCTGTCGGCCATCAACAAATGATGACCGACGCCCTGAAACCACTGGGATTGTCTTTCTTCCAGTTAACAGCCGCTCGCCCCATGCATAAAGCTGGTGGAAGGTTGTTTGTTGATATCACGCAGGATCTGGCTTCACCTGCCAAAAGAGACATCATCGTCAATGTCCTGGGAAAATCCGATCCGCTCATCAAAGACGCACTGATGACCATCATGGAGCGAGGAGATTTTATAAAATCGTTACCGAATGACATAAAAGAACCGAGTGCCAATAAAAGCAATCAAGGCGCGTCGCCTGCTGGTTTTCAAACACTAAACGACTACGATCCGCAAATCGTTTCTGATTTGATCAAGAGCAGTCAGACATCGATAGACGAGTTAAAACGAGACATCCAAACAAAATCAGGATCGATTCTGTTTGACTTTATCCTGGAAGACATCCAGAAGTTACGGAAGAGAATCCTATCTGACTCACAAAGTTTTGGCGTGATTATGACTGCTATGAATGCTTCATCATGGATCAATGAAAAAATGATGGAGTGGTTAGGTGAAAAAAATGCAGCGGACACGCTTTCTCAATCTGTACCCAACAACATTACTTCGGAAATGGGTCTGGAGCTATTGGATGTCGCAGATGTGATTCGTCCTCATCCAGAAGTAATTGATTACTTGCAACATGTAAAAGATGATAACTTTTTGGATGAACTGGTTCAGTTTGATGGTGGACAGGAATCCCGAGACGCTATCTATACTTATCTCAACAAATACGGAATGCGATGTGCCGGAGAAATCGATATTACCAAACCTCGTTGGAGCGAAAAACCAACTACACTTGTCCCGATGATTCTTGGCAATATCAAAAACTTTGAGCCTAATGCCAGCCATCTGAAATTCGAGCAAGGGCGACGAGGAGGCTTTGAACAAAGAGCAGAGAGTTATTGGAACGATTGAAGCAATTGCCGGATGGTGAACAAAAAGCCAAAGAAACAAAACGGATGATCAGCCTGGTCCGGAATCTCAGCGGTTATCGCGAATATCCAAAATACGGCATCGTCAGTCGCTACTTCGTTTATAAGCAGGCTTTACTGAAAGAAGCCGAACAACTCGTACGAGCCAACGTGATTCATGAAAAAGAAGATATATACTATCTCGCTTTTGAGGAACTTCGCGAAGTCGTACGCACCAATGAACTGGATTACGCAGATCATCAGCAAGCGAAAAGACGAGTACAGATCATATGAAAAACTAACTCCGCCACGTGTCATCACCTCGGATGGTGAAATCGTCGCCGGTGAGTACAAACGAGAGAATCTTCCTGCCGGCGCCATCGTTGGTCTTCCTGTTTCTTCCGGAGTGATAGAGGGACGCGCGCGTGTCATCTTAAACCTGGAAGATGCTGTTCTGGAAGATGGCGATATCTTGGTCACCGCCTTTACTGACCCTAGCTGGACACCGTTGTTTGTATCCATCAAAGGCCTGGTGACCGAAGTTGGTGGACTGATGACCCATGGAGCAGTTATCGCGCGTGAATATGGCTTACCGGCAGTTGTCGGAGTAGAAAATGCGACCAAGCTGATCAAGGATGGGCAGCGAATTCGCGTGCATGGAACAGAAGGGTATGTAGAGATCCTGTCATGAGATTCACCAGGGGTCAGGCCACCAGCTCATTCGACATGACGAGGGAACGCAGAACTGACTCCAGGGTCGTGCGCTCTTTACGGGAGTTCGACTCGCCGGATTCAAAGTCGATCCAGCCTTCATTGAAGCCGTCGATCATCCTAATCCTTGGCGTGGGGTGCTTCATACCCTGCGAACGAAAGAGTGTCTCCCATTGGTCGTGTGGGACTGCTTCGGCCCGCACCGGCCGCTCCAATGCGGCGCCCAGACCAGCAGCAATATCATTCGCGGAGTAACGCCGGGGACCTTCGAGTTCAACAACTTGAACTCCGGTCCACGCTTGATCGAGGAGTTCTGCGGCCGTTCGCGCGATGTCGCCCGCAGCAACCATCGGAATCCTGTGGTCCAGAGGTTGCAGAAAGCTGGGGATTACACCCTTGCGCGCTGCTTCTACATCCCACGCCGCGTTCTCCATGAACCAGGCGGCACGCAAAAAGGTAATCGGAATCGACGTGGTGCGCAACATTTCTTCCGTGATTTTGGAGTTGTTCAGAAGGTTAAGTTCCGCAACCTGGGCTCCGACCGTGGAGAGAAACACGACCTTCCCCGGCCGGCTCGTTTGGATGGCCTGCCGGATGGCCGCAGCTGCCTGGTGCGTTTCAGGAAATCCGGGTTCAGGATCGTAGTTTGGAGGTGTCATCAAGAAGACGCCTTCGACGTCGTGAAAAGCTTTGGTGAGTCCGGTTGCATCCTCCACGCTGGCGATTGCGACCTCACAGCCTTGGGCAGACCACGAACGTCCCTTCCCGGCATCCCGCACCACCGCTCGCACCTTGTGTCCCTGTTCCAAAAGATTGCGGGCCACCGCTCCCCCTACTTTGCCTGTCACTCCAGTAATTGCAAACATGATCGACTCCCCTACGGAACTTTGTTGATCTGCACATCTGATGTCGTATTCGATTGCAGCGGATCGAGCATGAATGGCATATTAGAAATGACGAAATGCATGAATAAGAAACTCGATGAGCGGATCCTGAACGGGATGAGCGCCTTTGCCGCGATTGTCCGGTGCGGTAGTTTCGCCGGCGCGGGCAAGGCGCTAAATATGTCGCAATCCGGTGTAAGCCGGTCCGTCGCACGACTCGAGGCTCGCCTTGGAATGCGATTGTTGGAGCGAACTACGCGCTCTCTCTCCATTACGGATGAAGGACGGCGGTTACACGAGCAAATCGGCCCGTTGTTGACTGGTATCGAAGAGGCTGTAGCATCGGTGATGGAAGGACGAGCACTGGTGCGGGGCCGACTGCGCGTGCAGATGCATCGCACTTTTGCACATTTCCTGGAGGGTGCACGGTTCAGGGCGTTCCTGGAAAACCACCCGGAACTCGAACTCGAACTGATAACGCGTGATCAACTCGGCGATCTGGTAAGCGAGGGCTTCGATGTTGCGATTCATGTCGGGGACCCGCCGGTTTCGAGCCTGGTGGTGAGAAAGCTCTGGAGCACGCGCATCGTGACCGTCGCTTCCCCTTCTTACTTCAAACGAAACAAGCGCCCAGCTACGCCTCAGGAGTTGATGACGGACAAACATATCCTGATTGATTATCGCGACCCGGAGACTGGACGTCCGTTTGAATGGGAATTCCATCGTGGCCGAAGAATCGTAAAGGTGGCCACCAATGGTCACATCATTGTCAGCGATATCATCACCATGCACAATCTCTGCCTGGCAGGCTATGGGATCGTGCAGGTGATGGAAAATGCGGTGTCGGGGTTGTTGAAGCAGGGGAAGCTGATTGACCTGTTCCCGGATTGGCCGGATGAGCGCTTCCCTCTCTACGCCGTCTACCCTTCGCGGAAACATTTGCCAGCAAAGACCCGCGCATTCCTGGATTTCGTTGTCTCACTGCCTCCGTCCGGGACTGCCACTGCCCAGGATTCGCTGACCTTCTGATTGCGCTGTTCCTTTGTCTCCCGCTACTTTTGCGAGGACATCAGCTTCTCGACTTCAGCTCGCCTGGGCATCGAAGGAGCCGTACCGTGCCTGGTGACGGAGAGGCCGGCCACCACGCAGCCGAAGCGGGTGGCTTCCACCACATTCAGGCCCTCCGACAAAGCGACCGCGAATCCGCCGTTGAAGGCGTCTCCCGCGCCGGTCGTGTCAACCACCGGGCCTGCATCAAAAGCGTCGATGTATTCCGTGATCGACGGCGTTTTCACCAGCGCTCCCTGCGCGCCACGGGTCAGAATCACGTTGCGCACACCACGCGCAAGCAAACGGCCGGCTGCCTTCTCCGCTTCGGCCAGGGAAACGACAGGATGGCCTGTCATGGTCGCGGCCTCGCTTTCGTTGGGGGTTATGTAGTCGCATAACTCGAAGAGGGCGTCTGTCAATTCACAGGCCGGCGCCGGGTTGAGAATCGTTGGGACTCCGAGTGCTCGCGCCGTTTTCAACCCGTGTTCAACCGTGGGCACTGGGAGTTCTAGCTGCGTCATGAAAACGGCAGACCCCGCGATCTGATCGCGAGCCCGGTCGATTTCCTCATGCGTCAACGCGCTGGCCGCTCCGGGAACGACGATGATGGCATTCTCGCCGCTTGTCTCCTGCACGATGATCCCTGCGGCTCCGGTGGTACCTCCCTGCGTCCGGATGAGGAATTGGGTATCGATGCCTTCCGCATCGTAGGTTTTCTTCGCCATATCGCCGAAGCTGTCTTCGCCGACCTTGCTGATGAAGTAAACCTTTGCGCCCAACCGCGCCGCGGCAACCGACTGATTCGATCCTTTACCACCCGGTCCCAAACGGAAGCCCGCACCCATGACTGTTTCACCCCAGACCGGCAGTGTTTTTGTACGGAATGCGAGATCGACGACAAATATTCCCATAACTGTGATGGGTTTCACTTTCATCTCATTGCCTCACGCTGACCACCGGCTCACTTTTTGCTACCGGGTGTATCCGGCATTTGCGGATCTTTCGCATTTGGAGTAGGAGCAGACATCAATCCCATAAAGAGACTTTGGAACCTGGGCCAGTCGACATCCATTTGCACGTGAGCCTTTTGCAGGTCGAGATCGGGTTTATCGCTGTCCGACCACACCTCCGTATCTCCATAGCTGATGCCTTTGTCGAGGCTTACGTCGATGTAGACGTACCGCTCACGGGTAATCAGGCTGGGGTCGAGCCACGCCGCCGCTGCCAGTTCGTCCCACAAGTAATCGCCGGGGCGCCGGGTATACCGCGCAATGTACTGGGCAGCCACGCTGTGTGTCTGGCTCAGCTTCTCCAGCATCTGCTGGGTGAGATGGGTTTCGATCGATACGTCGACCGGCGTCACGGTAATTTTGGGCCAGCGCGCGTGGAGCGTGATGCTGGAGGCTTCCGGATCAAACCACAGGTTGAACTCGTGACGGGGGCTGTCAATGTATTCCTTATCGTCTGTGTGCGGGTTGAGGCTACCGCCCATAATCACAAGTTGGTTCGCGGTCTCGGCAAACCGCGGATCGAGCGTGATGGCCTGGGCGATGTTGGTCATCGGTCCAGCGGCATACACGGTCACCTGGTGCGGATACTTATGCACCAGGCGTATAAGCAAGTGGGCGGCATCCTCGTCGACCGGCTTGATGGTTGGCGAGCCTTCGGGCAGTTTCGGAATTTCATAGGGACCGTGGTGTGGACGGGAGCTACTCCAGGCGCCCTGGTAGCTAACCTTGCCGTAGATTTGTTCCCAGTGATGCGTCCACTGCTGTGTACGTACCAGGGGAAAGACCGCTCCCGCTGCAACTGGAATGTCCGTTCGGCCTACCAACTCAAGCAGACGCAGAGTGTGTGCGACTTCCTCGTCGCGCCAGCCGTCGCCGGTCACCACCGTGATTCCGAGCACGTTCACATGCTTGTCCTGCAGGAAGATCAGCATCGAATTCATGTCGGTGCCGGCCGGCCCAACGGCATCCTGGTCGATCACCACGTAGCGGCTCTCCTGCGCTGACGCGCGGGCCGTTGTCGTGGCTCCGCAAACCATGAATAGCAGACAGAAACACCATGCGAAACGTTCCCTGCGCCGTGGCTTCAATGCTTTGCGCTCCTTCGGGAACAAGACTATCATCCGGCTTTCCGCAGTCATCCGCTACCGGTTGGGCACTTGTATTGGGAACAATTTCGGTTGCCGTTCGTCCTGGCTACTTTCAGAGAGACTTGTCCAAGATCGAAGGTATCCCCGGAGAATTCGGGAGGTTCCGAGGGGCGCACCAAAGATCCCTCCACTGCGCTACGCTCCGGTCGGGATGACAAAGGGGAGTGCGGCGCTTCCATTAAGCATCGGATAGTGGCTACGCTTCGGTCGGGATGACACATTTGTTTGGGTTTTAGGTTTAAACGGAGAATTCGGCAGGGAGGAGGGCGCACTGCAGATCTCTCCACTACGCTTTGCTCCGGAGCGCAACGTAGTGGAGAGATCTTTGTGCGGATGGTCTTTCTGGAGATGGGATCGTGTCCTCGAATCTCCTCCAGTCACTATTGCTCGTCGTCGTCTTGGAGCTCGGCGGTGACTGGGGTCAGGGTTCCAAATAAGCCGTTGGTCTCGTTGTCAGGACCCGCGGTGAAGAACAACGTACTTCCTGGACCGGAAGCGCCACCATTGCCAAAGGCGAGCGCCCAGAGCCCGTCGATGTTTATCGCCGAGTCTGTGGCATTCAGGACGTTGCCTAAAAAGCGGCCGGTCAACGGATTGAAGGCCGCAATGGTGCCGCCGCGGAAATTGCCGACCAATAGGGTGTGACTGAACTGACCGAAGTCTGCCGGAGCCAGCGCCACTCCCCAGGGCGCATTGAACCAATCGCCATGCTCGAGTCGTGCGAGCCTTCTGCCCTGGCCATCGTAGATCAGAACAAACCCCGCGCCGGCGCCGCCGACAGGATCGTGTTTGGCCGCGTCTTGCTGGGCAAATGTTATGTAAATGTTAGGCCCGATGCCCTGCACGTTGAAGGGGGCAAAGCCGGGCGGGATTCCATCCCTGCTAAAGCGCTCGTCGGGAACCCTTATGGGCTTGAAGTTGGAATCGAAAACATCAATCTTGCCACTGCGGAAGTTAGCCGCCAGCAGATACTCGTTGCCGCCAAACTGGAGGATGGTCGCTCCCTTGTAGACGGCGCCATTGGTTTTGTTGGGGACTTGAGAGTTATCGACAACAATGATCGCAGTCTTGGCATTCACGCTCGAGTTCCAGCCCTGGATGGTGCCGTCTTCGGTGACAAACAGGAAGGTCGCGGGCTTGCCCGGGGCAACGGGGAAATCCGTGGTGCTGCCATTGAACAATACAGCCGTGGGAGATCCCGGAGCCGGTTGGACTGGGGGCGTTGGGAATCTTGACGCCATTTCCCGGCGTGCCTCCAGGTGCGTTGAGCGCGACTATGCTGACGGGCTCCAGTACCGGAGCCGGTGTTTGTCCCGCAGGATTCGCGGCGTTTAATCCGGACGTGTTGTAGAGCGTAGACGTTCCGCCGGCGTTATTTGAGATCCACCAGGGAGTGCTTGGTCCGTGAACTAATCCCCAGGCGTTCTGCAGATTAGGATCAGAAATGGACGCTGCCGGAGTTACGGGCACATTAGACACCAGATTGGTCTGCTGATAGTGCTGCGCCGATGCAAGTGTGGGAAACAGGGCTAGTGCCAGAGTGGGAACGAGCGATGGCCTCAGTGATCGGATGGAATGCTTCATGGGGTCCTCCTTCAAACGTGTACGGGTTTTCTGTTTGTGCTTCTCTCCCCGCAAAGGCTGTTCCATCGGGACAACGGTCAGTTACGTTGCCTGTCTGGGCGATCGTTGTTCTTTCGGCAGGGCGGCTTCATTGGGCTGGTTATCCGGCGACAATGTGGGGAGAACCCTGCCAGTGCGGAATCGTACGCCGCCGAACGGTCGCAGTTGTCATAGTTTTGTCGCCATCGTGTCAAAGCTTAGGGCGACGAAACGGCAGGTGAGATGAAGGAGGTTGTCGGCACTTGCCGGCGATGTATTCCGTCACATAGGAACTTCTTGAGCTTCCAGTGACCTTAGTATTTGATTGTTGACTTAATCTTTGAAGCTTCGTTCAAGCACGCTGAGAAACGGCGTGCATCGTTGTGATCAAACAGGAGAACTCAGCAGATACCCTTCGTCCATAGCAGAACAATTCATGTAATGAAGCGTTTCTTGCAAATAGGACGGCGCCGCCCGCAAGAGCGCTTGCGGAATCCTCGTTGACTAGCCAGGTAGCGCGGCCAATGGCAGAAAAGCGATCGTTGGGCTGCGCCCCGCTTTTTTGCCCCACGTACGCTTTGGCGAACGTGGGGCACCCGTCGATTCCCTCTGAGGCTGCTACGAGACGGACTCGGACCGACGGAGGCGCTCTCGAATTCTGCGTCCTCAATGCTTCACGGTCATCTAAGCGACAGGTTGTTTTTTGAGGGGTATGTATGTCTAGCGCGAAGATCGTTCGTTTCCACAAGACCGGACCCGCCGAGGTCCTTCAGTTTGATGAACTCGTACTGCCTGAACCCGGCCCAGGTGAGATCCGGCTCCGGGTTAAAGCTCTTGGGCTGAATCGGGCTGAGATCATGTTTCGCAATGGACAATATCTTGAAACACCCGTACCTCCATCCCAAAATGGCTACGAGGCCGCCGGGATCATCGAAGCCGTAGGCCCAGGTGTCGATTCCAGTTGGATCGGCAAGACCATCAGCACCGTTCCCGGAACCTTCAAGCTCAACAGTCACGGCGTCTATGGTGAAGTCGCGGTTGTTCCCCTCTACGGAATCGCCGAATATCCCTCAAGCTTGACGTTCGAACAAGGTGCATCCATCTGGATGCAGTACCTCACCGCCTACGGCGCACTCATCTGGCTTGGCCAGGTAGCAAAAGGAGACTTTGTCGTCATCACCGCGGCCAGCAGCAGCGTAGGCATAGCTGCTATTGAGATGGTCAAGGTCGAGGGTGCGACCAGCATCGCCGTCACCCGTACCCGAGCTAAGAAGGCCGAGCTTCTCAAACAAGGGGCGGACCATGTAATCGTCACAGACGAGGAAGACCTCGTAGGCCGCGTCAACGAGATCACGTCCGGTAAGGGCGCACGCATCATCTTCGATCCCATCGGTGGCAAGATCCTCGAATCGCTTGCCGCGGCGACAGCCGCTAAGGGAATCATCTTCGAGTACGGAGCACTGGCGCCCGAACCTACGCCTTACCCACTCTTTACAGCACTCGCCAAGGGCCTCACCATCCGGGCCTACACGCTCTTTGAGCTGACTCGCGATCCAGTATTCGCCAAGGCGAAGCAATACGTCTTCGGCCATCTCGCTTCAGGCGCCTTCAGGCCTCTCATTGCCAAGAGATTTCCCTTTGCTGAAATCGTCGAGGCCCACCGTTATATGGAGTCAAATGCTCAGATCGGAAAGATCGTCGTCACGCTCTGATACCCAGGGCGGTCTGCCCTTTATGCTTGTTTACTTGGCGGACGCATTCTTTTGATTTTTACATTCCTGCAATGATCGGTTGGCACCGGACAGTCATTTAAACTGTTCTCTCGGAAGGCAGTCGTTTGATGGCAATGTTTTCTCTCTCTGTCCAGGTCTCTCGCAGGATAATCAGGAGGAAGTGTGCACAGTTATCTGCCCGAGAACGCCGATCCTCTGCGCGAACTGCGCGAAAAGTTGCGCCAGGGGTCCCGCGATAGCTTTCAGCTGCTGGAGAACTTTCGGGACAACCCTATCTGTTCTATCAAGCACGACGAAGCCAACCACTGCATCCAAGTGATCTGGAGACAGTACGCAACCCAAATCCAGTTTCGCTATATCCATGAGAAGCTGCTCTCGCTCATTTGCGAGCACCGCGTGGACAAGATTCTAGGCGACGACACCGCTCTGCCTGCCATCCCTACCGAGGATCGGTTCTGGATTATCGACGAGTGGTTTCCGCGGGCCGTAAAATGCGGTCTGCGCTTTGCCGCGAGCAAACAGCCGGACGCTTACTTCGGCAGGCTCGCTGTCAGTCATATCCATTCAGCGGCTCCGCCAGGTCTGCAGTGCCGAACCTTCGAGAAGCTGGAAGAAGCGAGGGAATGGCTTGACCATGACGGGCCGCAACCAGGACCGGCGTAAACATAGTTCACCTCGAATCTCCGATCCCGGCAGGAGCGCCGGTTGGTCATTCGGATTGGTGGTGCGTGAGCACGGGAGCCATGGTTTCGAATACACCGTCGCGTCTGATCAGCTTGTGGAAGAGAATGGCTGCGATATGCATCAGGATGATGGCGAAGAAGGCAAAGGCCAGGTAGTAGTGAGCATGCCACAGCAACGTATGCAGGCTGGCGCTCACGGGCAGGATGGGAGGCAGATGCACGCCGCCGAACAACACCACGGGGTAGGCTGCCGCGGACAACATGCCCCAGCCGATCAGCGGCATACTGATCATCAGTGCATAGAGGATGACTTGCGACAGATATGCAGCCAGCTTCATCGGTTCCGGCAGGTCGATGGGTAAGGATGGAGAGCCATAGTAGAAACGCAGCGCCAGACGGATGAGTGCGAGCGTCAGGATGGCAATGCCCAGGGGCTTATGAATCTGAACCAGTGTCAGGTATTTGGGGGCGGCGGTCGAGACCATGCCTACACCGATGAACAACATAGACAAAATGCAGATTGCCATGAGCCAGTGAAGCAGTCGCTGCGGTACGGCGAAGCGCTTGCGGATGGTTGTCATTGCTTAGCTCCCTTCTCCGTACCCGGATAGTAGGCGGCTTCCGCGGTACGGCTGTTAAACGACCGGGAATAGGCGGCCGAACGGGCGGCGGGAAATGGATCGTCCGACGTTGTCATGCCGGCGGGAAGAACGGTCGGATCGTAATTGATGTCTCGGCAGGGGCCCTCACGCTCCGGCTCGATCTGCTGCACCGTGAGCGTGCCAACCTGGACCGTGCGGCGATCCTCAGGCCAGGCCTTGTTGGGGTCGGCTGTGGGATCACCCGGATTGGCAACGGTTATCACCATGCTCCAGCGCTGGGGGCCGGCAGCGACACGCTGAGTGATCTCCTGCTCCAGGGCATCGGGCCCACGTTTGGCCAGTTCCTCCGGCGAAATGGGGACGGGTTGCGCTGCCGGAACCAATGACCAGCGGATCGACTGCCTGTTGCCAGACCCGTCGATAAACACAAAGGAGTTGAGACTGTTATAGCGCTCCTCCGCATAGCTCCCGGTCCAGGGGGCGCTTTTGGCCCAACTGAGGAAGGAAAGGAATCCCGGGTTCGCGGCGATGAACTTCTTCATCGCCTCCGGGTCCTTGCTTCCGGCAGCCGTCTGCAGATCGTAGAAAGCGTGCGGTGTCGAGACAGGGAAAATCGGCGCGTCGATCAAGGCCATGCGCCATTCCTGTTTATCCGGTGGGATGATGCGGACGCCAAGGCCACGTACGCGCACCATTGCATCCGCGGCATTTGGATCCGCAGTGGCGAGGTTGAAGCGTCCTACCACCGGATACTGGCCGGGGATAAATACCTGCGCCTTGGACAGCGCAGAGCCGTTGCCGTTGGCCTCAAATGTGCCGGTGAAGCAGATCCCTTTGGCGTGGTTGCGACGATGGCCGAGTGCCGGGCCGCCGGGAGGCGCCAGGGAAGCTACCAACTTGGCTGGTGTGAGCCGATGCGGCGACAGCCAGCCAGCCGTATACGCGAACGCGACGGCGGCTATGCCGACGACTGCAGCGATGATCGTCAGCCGCGCAACCGGCAAAGGTCCTGACGATAAGGGGGTCTGGGGCATGGAAACCTCTTTTCAATCATTCGAACTTGTCCCGATAAGACGATTCCGAGGCTGGAGCACTAGCGTGCGAAAGAAAACTATAACCGATCTTAGAGAATCTTGACCGCGTTTCTCGGACGCCAGATGATGACAGAGGCCGGTCTAAACGAGATTTAGTTCGCAGAGAGGGGCCCGATGAAGCGCACGTGGACGATCCTGGGCGTAGGCGACGTGCCTGGCAGCCTGCAATGGTATCAGTTGCTGTTCGGCCAGGAGGCTACCCCTCCTGCCCATGATTACTTCGGGCAAATTCTCGACTCCGATGGAACAGTCTTGCTCTGCCTCCACCAGTGGGGCGCCCACGAGCATCCCTCGTTGATAAGTCCCGATCACGCGCCCCCCGGCAACGGGCTCCTTTTGTTCTTCCGTGTCGATGATTTCGACCTGGCGCTTCGGCGGGCACGCGCTCTCGTCCCTGGGCTCGAAGAGGAGCCACACGTGAACCCGAACACGCAAACCAGGGAGTTCTCGCTCCGCGATCCGGACGGATATTACGTCACGATCAGTGCGCTCTCAGAGGGGTGAGAGGGATCGCGACTTTCAGTGTGTCATCGGTATTGCGGCAGGGGAATGTAGCGCGAGATGCAAGCGAAGGAGTTCCTGATTTAGCAGGAACGGTCCCGGCGGAGGGAAAGGGATGGTTATTGACGAGGTTGCCACGCTGCCGCGGCGGCGCAAGGAACTTTACCGCAGAACCACTCGCGGAAGACCGTAGCCGGCGCCTGGCTGCGAAGATCATTGACGCGATCAAGATCGAACGAATGCGACAGTACCCAAACATTCTGTTTCGCCTTGATCGCTCGCAAAATTTCAGCTTCTGAAATCGATGCGATGTGAAGTCTTTCGGCTGCAGCGCTCATGATCGTTGGGCGTAACGATGCATCCCAAAGACGCACATTCTTTACTCGCGGCGCATAGTAACTTAGCACCATTGGATTCGAAACCGGACTAAGCACTACGAGATCTGCCTGTTCAAGCTTTGGTCCGAGTTCGCGGGAAATGTCCCGCCAGGGCTCCTTGTCACTGTTCGGCCTTGTTACCTGGAAGAACAAGCCGGTGCCGAACGCAGCCACCAGGCTAAGCAAGACAACATAGCGAGCGCGACCAGCAGTCAAAAGCCTGTCCCCTGCAATCAAACACAGTGGCACCACCGTCCAGACGAGGATCCGGGGTAATAGGATCGGACGGCGAACACTCACCAGCAAGACGAGAGTAATGAAAAGACAGGGCACACCAATAAGGGTGACACTCGCTCGTCTGGAAAGCGGTTCGCGCCACACCGCAACGGCTAGCGTGATGAACAACGCAGCCGCCAGAAGAAATGCAGGCCACGGGTAGGGCGTCACCATGCCACTTACCACCAGCGAAACGCAGTAGACCAGGTGGTGGATCCCCGCTTGGGGCATGTAGTCAATGTTGCCCGTGTGGCTGGCTGTGAATACATGGACGAAGTAGGGCAATCCGAGCAGCAGAATTGCCCCATTCAATACGATCCAGTGAAAACGTGCTTGGCGGGTGACGGCGCCATTGCTCAGCAAATAGAGCCACACCGCACAAGCGCACGCTAGTACGAGCAGCAATCCGGTGGCATGGAGATAGAGACAGAGTGTAGCGGACAAAAGGTAGAAAGCGATGGCCTTCCCTGAGCGGGAGTTGCGTTGGTACATTGCCGCGGCCCACAGAACGACCGTGGCGGCCAACATGAACGGGGCATAGGTCCTGGTTTCTTGCGCGAAGTACAAGCTTGCGGGACAAAGCGCGAAGAGAAGAGCGCCGGCTAAACCCCGCGACTTGCCGCCCAACTCTCGACCCAGCAAATAGGTCACAGGAACGCAAAGAATGGAGGCCGCGGCGGACAATGAGCGCAACGCAGCTTCGCTGTCGCCGAACGGGGCAATCCAGCCGCGCAGCAATAGATAGTAGGTTGGAGGGTTCGTCTCCCTGGACAAGCCATCGGTCAGCACGTAGTGCAATCCAAACAGGTCCACGTAGTACCGCGAAAAAATCTCGTCACTCCACAGCGAGGCTGTCCCGAGATGATAGAACCTCAGCAACGCGCAGAGAATGATGATGGAACCAAGGGCAACTACTTCGAAAGAGATCTTCCGCTGAACGTGCGCGGCGTCAGATGTCTGGCTTGCCAAGGAAGGCTGAGCCGGCAGGACCTGCGTAGACATTTGGGCATCCCCCGAGGATATGGTTGGGGGATTGCCTGTCTTGAAAACGATACCGCTCGTCGCGCCTTAGGGTGTCACGTAGATGTCACGTGATTGTCATTTTTGGGGTAGAAAGTGGTCTCGACCATTGCAAATTCAGCCTGATCGGGTTAGCGGCTTCCGATTCATATACATACAGCTGGTCAACGGATCCCCGAAAAGCACCCGGCACTAACCCTTCCGGTGACTGTCGTTGGCACAGAATCTAGCAGAACATGAGCTGAAGTCCTAAATGGGAGGGCGCAGCGATGAACGATCAGGCTTGGTTAGACGGTCAGAGGAACGGGCGGATGGACAGGCTTCGAGGATCCAGGAATGAACACGCCTGGATCGTTCTGTTGAACGAGGGATATTCTCGCAGCTACTCCCTCGGATATCGCCAGGGTTGGTCACGTCCGAATGAGGGAGCGCTGTAAGAAAACACGCGCGAAGCCGGGCCTCGAATCCGGGGCTAAAGCCCATTCTTGAGAAATGGACACACCATGAAGGACTCGCGAGTCTCCGGGTGTCCCCGCTATTGAAGCGTTTCACACGGTAATCGCGCAATCAGAGAAACAATTGGCAAAGATACAGTGAGTGTCGTAACCGACCTGAGAAAGAGGCGGATCGTCGAGACGTCATCTGCGTACATGCGGTTCTTCAGAGGCCATTGGCGTTCGGATAAATCCACGATTGCGCTCCAGTATGGACTCCACCTTGTTTACGCGTTCACCCGCCTTGACCAGAATCAAAATTCCGTCCGCGCCTACTTCCCGGCTCAAAAGATGAACGGTGTCTTCGGGTATCCCGCGCGCGCGTAAGGTACTTGCGAGATCAAGTACTGTATATGCAGGGCGTTCCTTCGCCGCACTCTCTTCCTCCCGGCTGGACAAACCCGCTCCCTGCCGGTGCAGGTCGTGAGCATTTGCGTGCCGGATTTTCCAGACGACGCTATGCTCTTTCTGCAGATTTGTTGGGTATTGGCCAGGCTCCCGGCCCGAAGGCCGGCCTTCCGCAGTTTCAGCAGACACGGCCACTCCCACATCAGTCGCGTGGAACCCAGCGAGATTCAAATCGGCGATTGCATCACCGGCGCCCTTCTCGTTGAGAAATACACCTGCGACAATGGGGATCGCAGCATTTCCAAAAGCCCGTTCTTGTGGCGTCTCCATCGGTTTAACCTCTACCCGTACGATGCACCTTATCGGAGGCTTAGATGTCCGGCACGAAGGGTGTACCTGGAGGGCTGTGCCACATCAAAGGCTGTCGCTGGCTCCCGACTCGAGACGTGCCTCGCGTCTCAGTGAGTTTTCAACATTTGCAGCTTAGATGGTTACTTAAGATTAGAAGCTGGTACCGTGACCCGCAACCAGCGCTTTCTGTTAAGTCGAGTGGGTTGTGTGGTTTCCATCGGACAGTTTGGATTTTGGGAGCCGGGTGTTAGCGAAAACACCACGTTTCGTCGGTTGAGTACTTCGAAAGTGATACTGCCATTGCGATACACCTTCATTACGATGGGACCAATCGAAGCCCTTTCGCTCGGAGTGATTCCGGGCGTCGCTCGATGAAGTTCAACTCACAGGAATGAGGTGTAACAATGCGTTTGCTTCCGACATGTGCCCTTCTGTTGTCTCTCTCTGCCATCCCTGGTCTTTGCCAGAGCAACAGCGCCGCCAAAACCAACACTGACACAGTGCTGCCTGCGAACGGGAACGATGCGTCCGTAAACTATGCCGCACTGCGTGAGCGCCTTGCTGAACAGAACAAGGTTCTGACGGACCAGGTCAACACTCAGCGCACGATCGTCAAGAAGAACCAGGAACTTCTGAAAGAAGCGCAGAAGCTGGATGCCTCCAACAAGAAGCTGATGGAAGAGAAGAAGAAGCTCGAGACCGAGAACGTCGATCTCGAAAAGCAGCGGCAGGCTCTCAAGGCTTCGCAGAGCCCGATGCAAACGGCTCAGGTCACGAACTAACACCGGCCGGGCGCTTTCAATCACTGAGCTTCACGATCGAAGCTCGGGCGCTTGAGGGCTGTCCAGACGGAGCAAGCGCTACACCCACCTCAAACCTGGCCATAACTTGGGACTGCTGATGGTAAAAGCCACAGCAGTCCCGAGATTCGTTTGGGGGATTACTGGTCAACTGCGCCGCTCGCCTTGAGTCGTCGCGTCCAGAAAGAGTCTATCGGGCATTCAGTCGGTGCCTGGTGAAGTGCTGCCCGGCGTCGATATGTTTCATGCGTTTCATGATTGCATCAAAGCCCTGGGTATCTCCCACGCCGGCGGTGTATTTGCGCGAGCCATTCACGGAACACAGCGTTTAAGGTTTTGTGTTGGTCCTTTGCCAGGGCGCGGGCCCGTTCGATCAAATCCTCGTCCGCTCTGAGGGTGATTGTTTTCATATAAGTCAGGATACGCGTACACTGCGTAGGCCTTCCGTCCCGGATAAAACTCGGGCGAGGGAGGTTTTCGAGAGGCGCTCGTTTCCCATGAATCGAAGATCATTACTCAAGCTCGGCGGCCTTTTCGCCGTCACCCTTCCCGCGCTGGCCTTTCAGGAAGAAAAGAGCAAGCTCAAGATCACGTCGGTACGCTTGGTTCGTACCCGGCCCAGGCGTCCTGTGCCCAGTTACACGCCCGCTCCCGGATCGTGGTCAACCGGCGGGGTGGAAGTGGCTAACCCCATGTCGATCTACCCGGCTTACAAGGCCACTCGTTCGTTGTGGAATCCAGATCCGGGAAAGTTCGAGGGGTTCACAGTCGAAATCTCCACAGACAAAGGAGTGACCGGTTACGGCTCCGGTGGAGCGGGCGGCGGTGCGGTGGTGGAACAGCACCTGGTCAAGTTGTTGGTGGGGAAGATCCGTTCAACGTCGAGCGGCTGTGGGACATCATGTATCGCTCTACCCTGCCCTACGGACAAGCCGGGATTGCGATCAACGCCATCAGCGGAGTCGATCTGGCGCTTTGGGACCTGATCGGCAAAGCGCTCGACCTTCCCGTGTACGAACTTCTCGGTGGGCAGACCAAGCCGCGGATTCCCTCCTATTGCACCGGCAATGATATCGAGCAACACCTCAAGTTCGGCTACAAGCGTTTGAAAATTGCCATTCCCTATGGTCCTGCGGATGGCTGGGAAGGGCAGCAAAAAAATCTGGAGTTGGTCAAGAAGACCCGCGCCCAGCTTGGCCCGGACGGTGACCTCATGCTCGATTGCTACATGGCATGGAACGAGCAATACACCATCGAGATGGCCGGCCTGGTCGAGCCGTATCGCGTGTATTGGATGGAAGAATGTCTTGCAGCCGAGAGACTATGAAGGGTTCGGACGGCTCAGCGCGGAGATAAAATCCACACGCATTGCCACCGGCGAGCACGAGTACACGCGGTATGCCTTTCGTCAGTTGTTAGAGCATCGCGGAGCGGCGATCTGGCAACCTGACATCCACTGGTGCGGCGGCATGACCGAGTTGCGGCGCATCGGCGCGCTGGCGGCCGCCTATGACATCCCTGTCATTCCGCACGGAGGGGGCGGCTTCGATTCGATTCACTTCATTCTGGCTACGCCGAACAGTCCGTGGGCGGAGACGTTCATGCCCCCTCCAGGTGGCCCGGAGGAAGTCTACCGGCGCTTTGAGGAGGACTACCACATCACTCGGGGGCCGGAAGGGATCTACGCGCGCCCATCGGATGCACCGGGGTTGGGCTGGGATATAGAAGTGGTTTAGGTAGCCGCAGTGTCTGCTCGCCGCTGCGCAATGGATATTGCCGGCCGTTCCATTCGAGCACCCCAGGCAGTCCTTGCGGCAGATTGATGAGAAGGGTCGCCCGGGTTTCCTCCTGCCGATACTGCACCCGGATTTCCCCTTTCGGATGCGGCATCGCGGCTTCGAAGTGATCCAACGTTCCTGGATTCGGGGCAATGCGAACTGACGAAAAACCGGGCGAGCCGGGATGAATACCGGCAACGATGGTCAGCAGATCGTACATCGGGTGCGCGCTCCAGGCGTGGGTGTCTGAACGGGTTGGCTCCTTGACCTCGGAAGTGGTGGTGAGGCCCATGGCAATCATTTCTCGCCAGGGTTTAGCGGTATCCAGGTAATACCCACCTAAGCCGGATTTATCGATGGCTCGAGAGAGGTAGAACTGCGCGTGGTAGTCGACCAATGCCAGCTTGACCATGGGAGTTTCACCCAGGTTAGGTGCGATGACTTTTCGCATCACTTGCGCCTGGAGTGCCCTGGGGATCGTGTCCGTCAAAACGCCGTAGATGTTGGTGTATTGGCTGTATTCCTTCTGCTCAGGAGTATCGGCCAGCAGCCCCAGGCGCGCGTTCCAGCATTGACGGTAGACAGCGTCCGATGCCTTACGGGCGGCGGCGCGGTATTTTCCCGCCAGATACTTTTCACCGAAGGCATCTTCCAACTCGGCTGCCTGCCGTAGGGAATCTACAAACGTGAGTGTTAACAGGGCGGACTTGGCTTGAGGAGGGTGCCAGGCAGAGTCATATGGCAGTGGCTTCAGAAACCCATCGTCGTATTGTTTCTCGAAAAACCATTCCAGGACCGGCCGCGTGCCGGGCAGAAGCTTCTGTACCAGGTCGCTGTCCGGACGGTACATCCAGTAGTCGCGCAGCATGTCGACGTAGCTGAGCGAGAAATTAGGAATGAATTGGGGCAGCGAGGCGGGATAGCGGCTTTGCGTGATCCCTTCGGGCACACGGGAATCGTCGAAAGCCTGCAGAGCCTGGCGGGCCAGCCGGTCATCCCCCGGCACCGTGTAAGAGATCAGGCTCTGCACCCGCGTATCGTCGATGTACTGCAGTTGCTCCCAGAAGGGCGTGTCCATGTAAGTGTCGTGCGCGCCTAAGCGTGCCGTACGCCAGCAGATCTCAAAAATGCTCGTAAGCAGCGGATCACTCGAAGTGAAGGTAGCTCGCTCGGTAAAAGGAAATGCGCTGAAATCCGCTTTCAGGCTTTCCAGATGCAGGGGTTCGTCTGCGGTTTTGATTTTGAGTTGAAGGTAACGCCAGGTACGAAACCAGAGCGGCGTGAAGGTGCGGTTCTGTCCCCCATCCGGAAGAAATTTATCGAACTGCCCCAGCACCAGGCGATCTCCAACCTCGTTGCGGTTGGCCCGGTGATGGTGGGCGTCGTATAAGGCTTCGGTATAGCCAATATCAATCTGTGATCCTTTTCCCTCACTGACTGTCAGCTCGGGAAAGCCGGTGATCATGGTTGCGCGATCGAGCAGGATTTCGACCTCTGCGTGAGGCGGGATCACGACCGGAGCGGCCGGAAATTGCTTTGCGTCGGGCAGATTGGTGCGGACCACGCTGCCCACCGTGGTGGGTGTGAACTCCATCTGCGGCAGCGCATCCGGAATTAAATCCCATCGGTTGTGCGCATCGAGGCCGGGCGGCACGGCGATGCTGTCTCGGGGATAAATTGTTTCCCGCATCACACCCGCGGCCTCGACCCAGTGGGAGTTGCCGGAGGATCCGGCGCCTTGCCAACCCCAGTCGTAGAGCTGCGCGTCCAATTTCTGGCCGGGATCGGCCGCCCAGTAGAACATGAACCCATTGCCGACGCGTGGGATGAAGTCCTGCCCGGTTTCTGCTTCGACCTGCCAGGCGGCGTTGGTGTCAACTACCGATTCAGCAGGGCTCTCTCCCTGCAACAGAAACGCGGTGCGCTCGCTGATCACCGCAAGTGGAGCGTAGATACCGAAGTTAAAGACGGTCGCGGCAATCACGTTATCGCCAGGGTGGAGCGCCGGCGCCAGATCGAGTGCTTCATAGCGCCAATGGGGCAAGTCTCCCTTGGCCGGGCCTTCTCCAATCCGCAGCCCGTTTACATAAAGGATGAAGTGGTTGTCGGCGCTTACCTCAACCGGGAAGTGCGCCGGCTTAGCGTCCAGGTGGATGATCCTGCGGAAATGAAAGACGCCTCTCTCGCGCGGTGGCGCGGTCGGATGGGCAATCCACTCCGCCGTCCAGTGCTCGCGCGGCGTCGGCTGATTGGGCGCGGATTGTGGAAGGGCCAGTGGACCGCTCAGCAGGAGCAAAAGAGCCGCCCCGCCTCGACTCAAAAGACGGGAGCCTGACGCCGGAAGTGATCCACATTTTTTTTGATTCATGGCTTGTTCAGATCCAGACTAGCTGCTTTTCTATGCACGATTGCATTCTTCCGAAAGGACTTACGCGTGGCCCAACTAATCGTTGACGTTTTTCTGTTCCCACGATATCGTGAGTCGCGCACCCCCGAGCGTGCGTGACCCCCAAAAAATCTGCCCCTTACGCCTCAATGTCCTTCGACGGGTGCTGTGTTGACCCGAGAGCCTAAAATAGGAGACATATGGCCAATATCAATGGCAATCTTTTGCAGCAATTTGCGAGTGACAACTATTCCGGCATCTGCCCGGAGGCATGGGCGGCCACGTCGGCGGCCAATCGCGGCCACGTCTCTTCTTATGGGAACGACCCCTGGACTACGGCGGCGGCAGATGCGTTTCGGGCACTGTTTGAGACTGACTGCGAGGTTTTCTTTGCCTTCAATGGCACCGCGGCAAATTCGTTAGCGCTGGCTTCGCTCTGCCAGTCGTACCACTCGGTGATCTGCTGTCAATCTGCCCATGTCGAGACCGACGAATGCGGTGCTCCGGAGTTTTTTTCCAACGGTTCCAAGCTGGTGGTTGCCGAAAGCCCAGATGGCAAGCTGACGCCGGCGGCACTCCAGCAGATCGCAACCAACCGGCAGGATATTCACTTTCCCAAGCCTCGCGCCGTCACGATTAGCCAGTCGACCGAAACTGGCCGCGTCTATACCGTTGACGAACTGCGGGCACTTTCCACGGTTTGCCAGAAGCATGGGATACGGTTTCATATGGATGGAGCCCGCTTCGCCAATGCCTGCGCCAGTCTTGGGTGCTCCCCCGCGGACCTCACGTGGAGGAGCGGCATCGACGTACTGTGTTTCGGCGGCACGAAGAACGGGATGTCAGTAGGCGAGGCTATCCTTTTCTTCGACCATAAACTCGCGGAAGACTTCGATTACCGGTGCAAGCAGGCAGGGCAACTTGCCTCAAAGATGCGTTTTCTGGCGGCGCCCTGGATAGGCATGCTCGAGAGCGGCGCGTGGCTGCGCAACGCACTCCACGCGAATGATTGTGCGGCTTATCTGGCGGAAGGTCTGGCGAATATTCCGGGAGTCGAGATCGTGGCGGAACCGGAAGCAAACGCTGTGTTCGTCCATGCTTCGGACGAAATTCTCGAGGCCCTGCGGCAACGGGGCTGGAAGTTCTACACGTTTATTGGAGGGGCCGCGCGGTTTATGTGCTCGTGGGACACGGAGCGGACACGCATTGATGAGTTCTGCCGGGACATGCGCCTTTGTGCTGAGCAAACTGCGATGCAGTTGAAATGATGCCGCAATCAGTCCTGGCTACCAGATCTCTAAGAGAAGTCCTTTGGCTGCTCTGCAGGAGGCGATAAATTCAAAGTCTGCCCGGTCGGACGTTACCAAACGTGCTCCATGGGTTCGCGCTGTCAGAGCGATCAGCACGTCGAAGTGAAGATTCCGCAGCTTCTCTGGTGTATAGCCTCGATCCGCTCGGACTTGCCCTAAAAGTTCCCCTGAGTTCAGCCAGTTTTGCTTGGTAGGCGTTAATATCGGATGGTTCTTCTCCAACGTCCGTAAGAAGTTCTTTTCTTCGGATTTGCTGGCCCCTCGCCACAACTCGGCGAGAACTACCGAGGAAACTCTTACCAATCCGGTGAGCGACTCGATCCGATCCTGGTGGCGCCCTGTACGCAGATGGTTGATAAAGATCGATGTGTCCAAAATGACAAGACTACCCATCGTAGCCATCAAATGACAGCTTGCCCGCCTGCTTCTTCATTAGGTTTTTGAAGCGTTTAAGCGCGACGACTTCGCTCAGTGCAACATGAATAGCTTCGGTTCGCGACTTTACTCCGAGGATCTTGGCCGCTTCGTCCGCAAGATGGGTATCGAGCCGAATCGAGGTCATTGTCACAGCCATTGGCGTATCCTCCCTTTGTATATACAGATCCTATCATTTATATATACGCCTCGAATAGTGAAACAGCGATCCCAGATCAAAGAGCTCGTTGTAAGACCTCGGCCAGGTGCACGGCTTCCCTTCCCGTTGCTTGGAAGATTTGCTCGCGGCAGCTGAACCCGTCGGAGACGATCAGCGTATCCGGTTCTGCCTGGCGCACCGCCGGCAAGAGCACCCGCTCGCCAATTGCTTGTGACACTGCATACTTCTCCCGGGCAAAACCAAAAGGCCCTGCCATGCCGCAGCAACCTGCATCGAGTGCCTTCAAGTCCGAACCGGTTCTGCGGAGCAAGGCCTCCTCGTCGGTCATCTTCATGATCGCTTTGTGATGGCAATGACCATGAAGCAGCAACTTTCCCGAGAGATGCGGAGGCTGATAACCGGGGGCGTGCTTTTGCAGGAATTCGCTGAGCAGAAAAGTCTGTCGGCGCAGGCGATCGGCGCGCGCGTCGTCAGGAAACAGGTTTCGCAATTCGTCGCGAAAGACCGACGCGCAGCTCGGTTCCAGGACAACGATGGGCAAGCCGGCGTCAATCTCGCTGGCAAGCACTTGCATGATGCGCTGCAGATACAGCTTAGCCTTATCGAGCATGCCAAAGTCATACAGCGGACGCCCACAACAGACGTGACTTTGCGGGACGATCACACTAAAACCAGCATGTGTCAGCACATCCCAGGCTGCCTGACTCGTCTCCGGTTTGTAATAGTTATTGAATGTATCCGGCCACAAGACCACGTTACCGGCGCTCACCCGCCGCCACCGTGCCCACTGCTGAAAGTTTGTGGCGGCAAGCCTGGGCATCTGCCGCTCGGGCGCGAGACCGAGGGCTTTGCGGGTCAGGGATAAGTTGCTTAAGAAATTAGCCGTGCGCGGCGCATACGAACCCAGTTTCGCCCATTCGTCGATCATGCCAAACGCATAGGCATGCAGCGGGCGCCGCTTGTGCTTATAGTAATGCGACAGGAACTCAGCCTTGTAGGTTGCAAGATCGACATTCGCCGGGCACTCTGACTTACAGGCCTTACACGCAAGGCACAATTCGAGCGATTGCTTGACCTGCTCATTCTTCCAGCCACCGTCGATCACTTCCCCCTGCAGCAGCTCGAACAGCATATGTGCGCGGCCTCGGGTGCTGTGCTCTTCTTCCAACGTCACCATGTAGCTGGGACACATGGCGCCGCTATCCACTTTGCGGCAAGCTCCCAGGCCGATACAACGCGCGGCGGCGCTGGCAAAGGAACCGCCATCGTCGAGAAATTTGAAATGTGTTTCCGGTTCCAGCGGTTTGTAGTCCGCTCCCAGGCGCAGATTTTCGGTTGGTAGATAGGCGTCCACAACCTTGTGAGGATTGAGCTTGTTCTCCGGATCCCAAATTGCTTTGAATTGGCCGAAAGCCTTCATCAGATCAGGCCCGAACATCTTCGGCAGCAGGGACCCACGCGATTGCCCATCGCCATGCTCGCCGGAGAGAGAGCCGCCATAACTGACCACGAGATCCGCCGCCCTTTCAACAAATTCCCCGTATTTGCGGATGCCGGCTTCGCTTTCGAGATCGAAGCTGACGCGCATGTGGATGCATCCATGGCCAAAGTGCCCGTAAAAGGCTCCTACGTAGCCGAACTCATCCATCAGGGCGCGGATATCCCGCAAATAGCGGCCTAGTTTTTCCGGCGCTACTGCTGCATCATCCCAGCCTTCCCATTGGGGTGCGGCTCCCGGTGCAAAGGCAGCTGCCCTGGGCCCCGATTCCCGTAGAAACCAAACGTCTCGTGCCTCGGCCGGGGTGTAGAGCCGGGTGTTTGGTGGATCGGTCACCTGCTTCAGGCGATCGATCAATTGTTGTGCCAGACTCCGCGCACGGTCCGGATCATCAGCGCCGAATTCGACCAGCACAATGCCACGTCCGTCGGGAAGAAGATCGAGTTTGGGGGCACCCTTTCGCCGCAGTCCATCCACGATGCTGCCTTCGAAGCCTTCAAAACCGATGGGTTGGAAGCTCAGGATTTCAGGAACATGATCTGCCGCCACAAACGCGTCCTGATACCCCACTCCAACCAAAGCCCGATGCTGGGGGCTGGGGATCAGCTTGACCTTGGCTTCGAGCACGGTCACGCATGTGCCTTCTGTGCCTACGAGGGCGCGAGCCACATTGAAGCGTTCGGGCAACAGGTCATCGAGGTTATAACCGGAGACGCGGCGCGGAATTTCTGGAAAGCCCGCCCGAATCTGGTCAGCATATTGCTCGCCAATGGCGCGCAGCGCCGTATAAATCTCCGCACGCCGCCCTCCTGCGCGAAGGATGCGCTCAAGGTCGTCGCTGGTCGTTGGACCTACCCGCAACTGCGTTCCGTCGTAAAGCAGAACCAGCAATTCCTCAACATTGTCGACCGTCTTGCCGCCGAGCAAAGAGTGCGTGCCGCAAGAGTTGTTACCGATCATGCCGCCGATGGTGCAGCGATTGTGTGTGGAAGGGTCGGGGGCAAATGTCAGCTTGAAAGCTTCCGCCTGAGTACGGAGCGTATCGAGGACAACCCCGGGCTGCACTCGAGCAAACCCTTGCTTTGGATTGAGCTCGAGGATTTTGTTCATGTATTTGGTGAAGTCAAGCACTACGGCGACATTGCAGCACTGGCCAGCTAAGCTGGTGCCTGCTCCTCGGGATAAAACCGGGGCGCCGTATTTGCGGCAGGCAGCCACGGCAACCACTACATCGTCGGCATCGCGGGGCACGACCAAACCAATAGGAATCTGGCGGTAATTCGATCCGTCGGTTGAGTACATGGCGCGGCTACCGCGATCGAAACGAACCTCACCCTTAATGTTTTGCTTTAACTCTTGCTCGAGCTCGGCAGCGTGCGGGAAGGTATCGATGGGCTTGGCGTGAGAACTCAGCGGAAGCGTTGGGAGTATTGACATAGGCTCGCTAGCGGACGCCGGGGGCGAGAGATTGAAGCGCCGCCGTAACACCGCCCGGCTGGTGCGGGACGCCTGCCAGGCGAAGACCCATCTCGACTCCGCTCAGCGTTCCTGACAGCATCAGATCATTGAAGCTGCCAAGATGCCCGATGCGAAACACCTTGCCCGCCAGCCTGGAGAGGCCGGCCCCGAGAGACATGTCAAAATTTTCGAGGATGATGCTCCGCAGCCGATCCGCATCATGGCCTTCGGGCATAAAGACAGCGGTAAGCGAGCTGGAATACTCGCGCGGATCTTCGCAGACAATTTCCAGGCCCCAGGCTCGCACCGCCGTCCGCGTCGCCTCTGCGTGACGTTGATGCCGGTGAAAGACATTCGCCAGCCCTTCTTCCTGCAGCATGGCCAGCGCTTCTTTTAATCCGTAGAGCAACGTAGTTGCGGGGGTGAAAGGAAAGTAACCGTTGCGATTGGGCCCCAGCATCTCCTGCCAATCCCAATAGGAGCGCGGCAGCTTTGCGTTCTTGTTTGCAGCCAAAGCCTTTTCGGAGATGGCGTTGAAACTCAAGCCGGGCGGCAGCATCAGGCCCTTTTGTGAGCCGGCGACGGTTACATCCACTCCCCACTCGTCGTGACGATAATCGATGGACCCGAGGGAAGAAATCGTATCGACCATGAGCAACGCTGGATGGTTGGACCGATTCATCGCCTGTCGTATGCCTGCAATATCAGTGGTTACCCCGGTCGAGGTTTCGTTGTGCACCACCATCACCGCTTTGTAGCTATGGCGATCATCAGAACTCAACCGGGAAGCCACTTGCGCAGGATCGGCGCCCCTTCTCCAGTTGCCGGGCACATAATCCACGACCAGTCCGAAACGTTCCGCAAGCTGCTTCCAGAGTTGCGAAAAATGCCCAGTCTCAAACATCAACACCCGATCGCCGGCAGATAGCGTGTTAACGATGGCTGCTTCCCACGCGCCGGTGCCGGAGGCGGGGTAAATGATGACGGGGCCGGCGGTTTGAAATACGGGGCGCAGATTCTCCAGAACCTCGGAGCCTAGCTGGGAAAATTCCTGGCTGCGGTGATCGATGACCGCGCGATGCATCGCCCGCAGGATGCGATCGGGGACGTTGGTAGGCCCGGGGATTTGGAGAAAGTGGCGGCCGGAATGTATCAAGATCATTGATTCTAATCGATTGCGAGGGGCGTTCGCGACCAACTATAGTGGAAGCCCGTCTACTGCAATACGAGGTGAGCCCAACCGCATGCCAGCTGATCCGTGTTCTTCCATGCAGCGCCGCGATTTCCTGAAGCTTACCGGCGCGGTAACTGCCTTGAGTCTCACCCACCGCGCTTTTGCCGGTCCCAGCCAGCGGATGTCTATTGTCCTCGACGCCGGCGAGCCATGTGCACCGGTTGATCCAGTTCGCTGGGCGGCTAGCCAACTGCGGAAAGCTGTGATCGCCAAGGGCGTGATTTGCGAGATCGTCGGGTCTCCGGAGCAAGCCGCAGGGTCCGCATTTTCCGTCCTGGTGGCCAGCCCTACGTCAACCCTGGCCCGAGATTTCCCGCGAGCGAGTGAAGTGCTCTCGAGTCCGGAGGCTCTCCGTCTCACCCCGGGCCGGCTGGTAGGCGCTCCGGCAATCTGGGTCTCCGCGACCGGCACGAGAGGCTTTGTCTATGGGCTGCTTGAGTTGGCCGAGCGGGTGCAATTCAATCCCGACCTGGCAACAGGATTGCACCTGGCCGCGGCGCTCGAGGAAAAACCGGCAAACGAAGTCCGCAGTGTCTCCCGTTTGTTCTGCAGTGAGGTCGAAGACAAACCCTGGTATGACGATAAGGATTTTTGGCGGGCCTATCTGGATGTGCTCGCGGCCAGCCGCTTCAATCGCTTTAACTTTACCTTCGGGTTGGGCTACGACTTCCCTCGGGGAGTGACCGGCGACTACTTCCACTTCCCTTACCCGTATCTGGTCGAGGTCCCGGGATACGACGTGCGAGTCGTTCCTCTCACCAATGAGGCGGGCGAGCAAAACCTTCCTCCCTTTAGCGCGGAGGAGCGGGAAAAGAACCTTCAGATGTTACGTTTTATCGCGTCTGAGACCAGCGCGCGGGGATTGCAGTTTCAACTGGGCATCTGGACCCATGCTTACCAGTGGACAGACAGCCCGCACGCACATCACCGGATCGAAGGCCTGACTCCCGAGAACCATGCAGCGTATAGCCGCGATGCATTGGCCATGATTCTGAAGGCGTGCCCGCAAATTCAAGGGCTCACGCTTCGGGTACACGGGGAGAGCGGAATTCCCGAAGGAAGCTACCCCTTCTGGAAAACGCTCTTCGAAGCCATCTCCGGCTGTGGCCGCAAGATCGAAATTGATATGCATGCGAAAGGTGTGAACCAGACCATGATCGACATGGCTGTGGAAACGGGCATGCCGGTCAAGCTGGGAGCAAAATATTCTGCAGAACATGAGAGTCTCGGTTACAACCAGGCAGACATCCGCGAGCTCGAGATACCGCAGCCTGAACGCATGGAAAGCGGGGTCTTCAGCGTCAGCAATGGGGCGCGGCGATTTACCCGCTACGGGTATGCCGATTTCCTGCAGCAGGGCAGCCGGTATCAATTGCTGTTTCGCCTGTGGCCTGGAACGCAGCGCCATTTACTCTCCGGCGATCCGGAAATGGCCGCGGCTTTCGGACGCACGTCGAGCTTCTGCGGGGCGGCCGGGCTCGACATCATGGAACCTCTCACTTTCAAAGGACGCGAAGGTTCTGGATTGCCGGGCGGCCGTTGCGCTTACGCCGACGCATCGCTTAACCCGAAAGGCGGCGATTGGCAGAAATTTGAATACTTCTATCGGGTTTGGGGCCGATGCCTCTACAACCCGGACGCTGATCCCGAGACCTGGCGCAGATACCTGAAGAGCAGTTTTGGATCAGGGAGCAGTTCCGTGGAAAGTGCCTTAGCAAATGCCAGCCGTGTTTTGCCGCTGGTGACTTCAGCTCACCTGGCGTCTGCTTCCAACCACGCCTTCTGGCCTGAGATTTACGACAACATGCCAATTGTGCTGGGAAGCGAACGTTCGCCCTACAGCGACACACCCACTCCGAAATGTTTTGGGACTGTGAGCCCGCTCGATCCCCAGCTTTTCTCTACCATCGTGGAGCACGCCGGGGATTTGCTTGCCGGCAGGTCCAATCCGAAATATTCGCCGATCGAAGTAGCTCAGTGGCTGGAGGACTACACCGCAGCATCCACGCAGGCGCTGACCAACGCGCGTCTGCAAGCGTCGTCGCACACCTCGCCGGAGTTTCGGCGGATCGAAGAAGACGTGCTTATCCAGAATGGGTTGGGACGCTTCTTCGCAGCCAAGCTGCGCAGCGGGGTGCTGTTTGAAATCTACTCGAAAACGGGGAATGCGGAGGCGGGCAAACTTGCGCTTGACCACTACAAGCAAGCGCGTGAGGTGTGGGCGGCTATGGCGACTCGTGCCAACAGCGTTTACCGTGCGGACATCACGTACGGCGATATTCCTATGCGCCGCGGCAACTGGACCGACCGGCTTCCCGGCATCGATACGGACATCACAGCGATGCAGAACAAGCTGCTGGCTCCGCCGGCTTCACCAATGTCAGGGCAAACGGTTACATCGGCCACGCAAGCTGCTACGACCAGACCCAATCGTCTGTCGGTCCATTGCGTCCACACGCCGCCCGAGAGCTTTCATCCGGGTCAGCCGCTTTCTTTATCTTTAAAGACTGGCAGCGAGCACGATGCGGTAAGTGCCGTCCATCTCTATTACCGCCACGTGAACCAGGGAGAGCGCTGGTTAAACATGGAAATGGTGCGCAGTCACGATAGTTACGGCGCAGCGGTTCCGGGCGACTACACCAACTCCGTTTATCCCTTGCAGTATTACTTTGTGCTTCAGCGAGGGAATGCCGCGTGGTTCTATCCGGCATTCAACTCGACCCTTTCCAATCAGCCTTACTACGCGATCGCAAAGAGGAGCTGAGGTCTGTCCCTGGTATCGCAGGCAAATTGTTGTCGATCGAAATTTTCTCAGGACTATACTGGAGCCGCGAATATGAAACCGATTTCGAAACTCTCACGCCTGCTGGTCATCGCGCTCTGCTTTTCCTGGTTACCCTTGTTCGCTCAGCAGGCCCCGGCCGCGCCCAAGCCGTGGAATCAGAACCCAAATGGTATGCGCGTCTACCTGCAGGCGGGGCTGAAGACCCACCAGGCCGGCCAGCATGACTATCCTCAATTTCTTGCCGACTGGAGCAAGATTCTGACCGAACACGGAGCCATCGTCGACGGCTCTTTGCACGCCCCCAGCGCGGCGGACCTGGAGAATACCGATGTCCTGGTCATCTATAAAGGCGACGATGGCTACCTGGCGGATAGTGCGCTCACTGCCTTCGTCAAACGCGGCGGCGGTATTGTCAGTCTCCATGATTCACTGTGCGGTCCTGACCCGGCTTACTTTGCGACCCTGGTGGGTGGTGCGAAAAAACATGGCGACGTGAACTACACGCTAGGTGCGGATATCCCCTACACCATCGTAGATAAAGTGAACCCCATCATGCAGGGGATGTCGGACATCACCATCTTCGATGAAGCCTTCTACAACATGACATGGGCCAAGGACCCGCCGATCCATGTGCTCGCAACCGCGGTGATCCCGGGAACCCCGAGCGCCGGCGCTCACAAGGGCGAAGTCGTCCCGCAGATCTGGACCTACGAGCACACGCTTCCGGGTGGCCAGCCGGCACGCGCGTTCGTCTGGATGCAGGGACACACCTACGCGAACTTCGCAAACCCACAGATTCAGGCCATGTTGCTTCGCGGCATCGCCTGGGCCGGCAGAAGACCGGTCGATGAGCTGGTGAACTACAAACCTCCGGTCCGTAAGGCGCCTGCCCCTAATGCCGGCGGCCAATGATGTATGTATTCAGCCGCCTGATCCTGGCTACCCTGCTTGCAAGCGCAACAGCCGGTGCGCAAACCAGCCACTGGCCGACCCGGGACGGCAACTACGTCATCAGGAACTTCCACTTCGGCAGTGGTGAATCTCTTCCCGAGCTGAAGCTTCACTACCTCACCCTCGGCGCTCCGCACCGCGATGCAGCCGGCCACACGGACAACGCCGTTCTGCTGCTCCACGGCACCGGGGGCGACGCCCATTCCCTGCTCAACCCGGTCTTTTCCGATGTTCTCTTCGGGCCGGGCCAGCCCCTCGATATCGCCAGGTACTACATCATTCTTCCTGACGACATCGGGCACGGGAAATCGAGCAAGCCCTCCGACGGCTTGCGCATGCACTTCCCCCAGTACGACTATGACGACATGGTCGCCTCCCAGCACACCATGCTGGTCGAGGGCCTGCACGTCGATCACCTTCGCCTTATTCTTGGCACCTCGATGGGATGTATGCAGTCCTTTGTCTGGGGTGAGACTTATCCCGGCTTCTCCGATGCCCTGGCTCCCTTTGCCTGCTTGCCAGTAGAGCTGGCCGGCCGCAATCGTATGTGGCGTTACATGGCTATGCAGATGATCCGCAACGATCCGGCCTGGAAAAACGGCGACTACACTACGGAGCCCGTCGAGGGCCTGCGGGGGGCCAACGACCTGGTGCTCATAGCCGGGTCGGCGCCGCTGCTGATGCAGAAAAATTATCCTACGCGCGCCGCCGCCGAGGGCTATGTTGATCGCACGCTCGACTCTCTGATCGCGCACACGGACGCGAACGACCTTCTCTATTACGTCAATGCCTCGCGTAATTACAATCCGGAGCCGAAGCTCGCCACCATCACTGATCCGGTGTTGTGGATCAACTCCGCCGACGACTTCATCAATCCGCCTGAACTTGGCATCGCGCAAAAGCTGGTGACCAGGATGCCGCACGCGCAATTTATTCTTATTCCGATATCAGAGGCGACTCATGGACACGGCACGCATACTGTGGCGGCGGTCTGGAAGGACTACCTGATTTCGTTTCTCGCCGGAGGAGAAAAAGTAACTGTTACCTTGGCCACTGCTGGATAAGGCGTCCGTTCAGTAGCCGCTTTTAGTGGAATCGCTGCCGTCCCCTTTTGTCATCCCGAGCGAAGCCGAGGGATCTGCGGTTCTGCGGACCTCTCCTGGAAATGTTTTTCGAGAGAGCGCACCTGGATTTCAGTTATCAAGAATTTTTGCGGTCTTGCTGCGTAGAGTTATGGAACGAACAGGGGCCAATGTGCTAGAGTCCATGGGTATCCCCGACCTGCAATTTGTGTGAGCACTCCTCCGGCACGAGAGGAGTAGCGTCTTCACGAAACTGGGCCCTAGCAAGGTTCGACCTCATCAGGAGTGGCCATGCTCTTTGGACCCAAGCCCAAACCTCGCTATTTTTCGGCAGCACTGCTCCTGACCATCTTCCTGCTTGGATGTAGAGAGAAAGAGCAAGCCCCCGCACCAGAGCCTCCCGAAGTCGAAGTCACAGAGGTCATCCAGCGGGATGTTCCCATCTACCAGGAGTGGGTCGCCCAGCTAAACGGACGCTACAACGCCCAGATAACGCCCAGGGTGCAGGGCTACCTGCTGCAGCAGAACTATATCGACGGCTTCTTCGTAAAAAAGGGCCAGCTTCTCTACGCCATCGATCCCCACGCTTTTGAGGTCGCGGTTGAGCAAGCCAAAGCGCAGGTAGCTGTGGCCGTGGCAAATCTGTCAGGCGCGGACACGAATGTAGCCCGCGACAAGCCGCTGGCGGCGCAGAACGCCATCCCGCAAAAACAACTCGATACCGATCTCGCGACCCAGGCAGCAAACCAGGCCCAACTGGACGCTGCCAAGGCGCACTTGGCCCAGGCCCAGCTGAACCTGTCATGGACCAAGGTGTACTCGCCCATCGATGGCATCGCCGGGCTCTCTACCGCGCAGGTCGGCAACCTTGTGGGAACCAGCACCAACATGACCACGGTCTCGCAGGTAAACCCCATCTGGGCCTACTTCAACATCAGCGAGAGTGACTATCTCACCGAAGCGCAGACGATTCTCCGATTGATTACGGGAAGCACGTCGCCAGTCCGGTGATCGAGTTCATCCAGTCCAACGGCGTCACCTATCCGCGAAAGGGCGCATTATCCTGGTCAATCGGGAAGTGGCGAGTCAGACGGGCACCATTCAGCTGGCCGCCCAGTTCCCCAATGCGGACGCGATCCTGCGTCCCGGCGGATTCGGCCGCGTGCGCTTTCAGACGGGCTTCAACCAAGAACGCGCATGCTGATGCCGCAAGCAGCCGTAATCGAAGTGCAGTCGGTATACCAGGTTGCCGTGGTCGGCCCGGATAACAAGGCAGCGTTCCGCATGGTCACAGTGGGCGACCAGGTGGGCACGGACTGGATCATTACCGACGGATTGAAGCCGGGCGACAAGGTGATCGTCCAGGGATTCATGAAGCTGCGGGAAGGCACCCCCGTCAACCCCAACCCTATGTGGCCGCTCCCGCGGAGAGCAACTACGATGTCGAAGTTCTTCATCCGCCGGCCTATCGTCGCTATCGTTATCTCCATTTTGACGGTCATTGGCGGCGTGATTGCGCTGCTTCGCCTGCCCATGGCGCAGTTTCCCGAGATCAGCCGATCCGCAGATCCAGGTGGTGGCCAACTTACACCGGCGCGGATGCCAACACGGTCGCCCAGTCGGTGGCGACCCCGATTGAGCAGCAGATGGCGGGCGTCGACGGAATGAACTACATGTCCTCGCAGAATGCGAGCAACGGGCAGATGGCGCTGACCGTCGATTTCGGCATCGACACGGTGGCAAATACCGACCAGATCCTCTCGCAAATGCGGGTGCTGCAGGCCAATTCGCAGCTGCCCAGCGCCGTGCTCAACAATGGCGTGACGGTGCAGCAGTCTACCGCTTCCCCCCTGATGTTGATCGATCTTTCCTCGACCAACACCGCCTTCGACAACATCTTTCTGGCGAACTACGCCTTCATCAATCTGAACGATGAGCTGACCCGCGTTCCAGGGGTGGCGTCGGTGTCGATCTTCGGCGCCGGTCAATATGCCATGCGCTGCTGGGTAAACCCTGACAAGCTGGCGAACCTTGGCATCACCGTGCCGGAGATCATCAACGCCCTGCGCACTCAGAACACGGTGAATCCTGCGGGCCAGATCGGCGGCGAGCCGGTTCCCCCGGGCCAGCAGTTCACCTACACCGTGCGCGCTCCGGGGCGGCTGCCCTCAGCGGAAGAGTTTGGCGAGATCATCGTGCGGGCGCAGAGCGGCGGAGGCATTCTCCGCCTGAGGGACGTGGCCCGGGTGGAGTTAGGAGCGCAGAACTACAGCGTGATTGGCCGCTCAACGGCAAGCCGGCAGCGCTGATCGCCGTATACCAGGCTCCGGGAAGCAATGCGGTCGCGACGGCCGCCGCCGTTCGCAAAGTCATGGAGGAAGCGAAGACCAGGTTTCCCCAAGGATTGGATTATGTCGTTGCGCTGGACACAACATTGGCCGTGACCTCGGGGATCAAGGAAATCGAACACACCATCCTGGAAGCGCTGGTGCTGGTCACCCTGGTGGTATTCATTTTTCTTCAGGGCTGGCGCGCCACGCTCATTCCCTTGCTGGCGGTTCCCGTTTCGCTGATCGGAACCTTCATTATCTTTCCCCTGCTGGGCTTTTCCATCAACACGCTCTCGCTCTTTGGCCTGGTGCTCGCCGTTGGGCTGGTGGTGGACGACGCGATCGTCGTGGTCGAGGCGGTGGAGCACCATATTGAAAAAGGAAAGTCGCCGCGCGATGCGGCGTTGCAGGCGATGGAAGAAGTTTCCGGGCCGGTGATCGCCATTGCGCTCATCCTGGCCGCCGTCTTTATCCCGACCGCGTTTATCCCCGGCATCACCGGCCGGCTGTATCAGCAATTTGCTGTAACCATCGCCGTCTCGGTGGCCTTCTCGGCGTTCAACGCGTTGACGCTCAGCCCGGCATTGGCGGCCATGCTGTTGCGCCCGAAGAAGGAATCCCGCGGCCCCCTGGGCGCTTTCTTTCGCGGCTTCAACCGGGTCTTTGGCAGATCCACCGACGGCTACGTGGGCGCCTGCCGGCACCTGATCCACAAATCATGGTTGGCCTTTCTTTTGCTTCTGCTGCTGGTCCTGGGCGCAGTCTTTTTCGGCAGGAAGGTGCCCGGCAGTTTCCTGCCCGACGAGGACCAGGGATTTCTGTTTGTCGGGCTGCAGCTTCCTTCGGCATCGTCGCTGCAGCGCACCTCCGCCGCTTCAAAACAGGTGGAGGACATACTTCTGCAAACTCCGGGAGTGAAGTATGTGAGCTCGGTCGTGGGCTACAGCCTGCTCAGCGGGGTAAGCACCACCTATAGCTCCTTCTTCTTTGTCTCGTTAAAGGATTGGGCGGAGAGGAAAGCCCCGACGAGAGCTACGACGCAATCAAGAGGCACGTGGCGCGGGCTCTCTCAAAAGTCACCTCGGGGATTGCCTTCTCCTTTCCTCCCCCGGCCATTCCCGGTGTCGGCACGTCCGGCGGATTCACTTTTGTGCTCGAGGACCGGTCCGGGGGAACCATCGAGTTCCTTGCCCAGAATGAGCAGGCCTTTCTGGCCGAGGCGAGAAAGCGGCCGGAGCTGGCGGGAGTGATGACGACCGCCCTGCTGAGCGTTCCCCAGGTTGGCGTCACCGTAGATAACGCCAAGGTGCTGACGCAACAGGTGAGCCTGGAGGATGTGTACCAGACCCTGCAGACCTTCATGGGTGGAGCGCTGGTGAACTACTTCACTCGCTTCGGCCGTCAGTGGCAGGTCTATGTGCAGGCGGAAGGAAGCTACCGCACCTCGCCGAGCAACCTGGGCAAGTTTTACGTCAACAACGCCAATGCGCAGCTGGTGCCCTTGAGCACGCTGACGGCGATCAACGGCAGGCGGCCCGGAGTTCGTCACCCGATATAACCAGTTTCAGGCGGTGCAGATCAACGGCGCCGCCGCTCCCGGCTACAGCTCGGGCCAGGCCATCGCGGCCCTCGAGGATGTCTTCAAGAAGACCATGCCGGTACAGATGGGCTACGACTTCACGGGCATGACGTACCAGGAAGTCAAAGCTGCACAAGGGGTAAGCCCAGCCGTGATCTTCGGCCTCTCGTTTGTGGTCGTCTTTCTGATCATGGCGGCGCAGTACAACAGCTGGACACTGCCCTTCAGCGTTCTGCTGGGTGTGCCGATCGCGATCTTCGGCGCCTTTGTGGCGCTTTACTTCGGGGGCCTGGACAACGACGTATATGCCCAGATTGGTCTGGTGATGCTGATCGGGCTATCCGCCAAGAATGCCATCCTGATCGTTGAATTCGCCAAGGACGAGTACGAGAAGCGGCAAGTCTCTGCTCGATGCCTCTCTGGCTGCCGCAAGGCTGCGACTGCGCCCCATCCTGATGACCGCCTTCGCCTTCATTCTTGGCTGCGTGCCGTTGTGGATTGCCAACGGCGCGGGCGCTGTCTCCCGGCGTGTGCTGGGCACAGCCGTGATCGGCGGCATGCTCGCTGCTTCTCTCATCGCCATCTTCTTCATCCCGGTTACCTTCGACGTGGTCGAGCGATGGGCCTTTTCTTCAGCCGCGAGCGGCAGAGCCGCCGAGACTCCGCCCGGAGCCGGGACCGGCCAATGAGAGCGCGCGTCCTCATTGCCGCGGTGTTGCTGCTGGCGTTGTCCGGCTGCAAGGTGGGGCCCAACTACAAGCGCCCGCCGTCGATGTGCCCGGCCAGTACCGCGGGATCGCGCCGGGCTTAGGCGCGGGTGAGAACTTTGGGGAGATGAAGTGGCAGGCGGTTTTCCAAGACGAAGTGCTGCAAGGCCTGATCAAGGAAGCGCTCACCAACAATTACGATATGCGCATTGCGGCCAGCCGCATTCTCGCAGGCGCAGGCATCTGTTGGCGTGACCCGCGCCAATCAGCTGCCGGCCTTGACGGATAGCTTCGGCATACAAAACGAGCGTTCTGGCGGCGTATCCTGGATCGCCTACGTTCGATACGGCAAGCTTGCAGCTGAGCTACATCGTCGACTTCTGGGGACAGTACCGCAGGGCGACAGAGGCGGCGCGCGCCAATCTATCTGGCAACGGAATACGCCCGGCACCTGGTAGAGACGACATTGATTCCTCGCGTCGCGGCTGCCTACTTTCAGCTGCGCCACCTGGATTCGCAGCTTGATTTTTCCACAGGAGACGGTGACTTCGGACCAGGAAAGCCTGCGCATCAACACCATCAACTTCAAGGGCGGCGAGTACGCGATTACCGATGTGTACCAGGCACAGCTGCTGGTGCAGCAGGCGCAGGCCGAGGTGATCACGCTGCAGCAATCGATCGAGCAGACTGAAAACCAGCTCAGCATTCTGCTGGGCAGAAATCCCGGTCCTATTGCGCGCGGGCTTGAATCTTATGGATGAGCCGCATCTGAGCGAGGTGCCGGCTGGGCTTGCCCTCGGCGATCCTGGAGCGTCGTCCAGACGTTCGTCAGGCGGAGGAAGCTTTGGTCGCGGCCAACGCCAATGTTGGGGTGGCCAAGGCGGCGTACTTCCCCCAGATTCCCCTGACCGCCAGCTTCGGGGCGCAGAGCACGGCGTTGACCAGCTTCCTGCAGGGGCCGGCTACCTTCTGGGCGTTGGGCGGCCAGCTCGCGCAGCCGCTCTATGCCGGAGGAAGAATCACCAGCCAATACCGGCTGGCTCTGGCGCAACGAGACGAGGCTGAGCTAACTTACAAGCAGACCGTGCAGCAGGCGTTTGCAGATGTCTCCAATGGCCTGGTTGGCTATCGGCAAGCCCGGCTATACCGCGTGAAGCTGCAGGAGCAGACCACAACTTACAAAGAGACTTCGCGCCTGGCGAACGTGCGCTTCAACGGAGGAGCCACCAGCTTCCTCGAAGTTCTGACCACCCAGCAGCAATACTTCACCTCCGAGCTGCAGACCACGCAGGCATGGTACACCGAGTTGCAGAACTACGTGCAGCTCTACCAGGCACTCGGCGGGGGCTGGTGATATAAGATTGTTTTGAATTATCACGAAATGAGGATGGTCATGATCAAGACATTAGCCCTGGTGAGTTCTATGATTCTTTCCACGTCGCTGACCCTGGCGGCTCAGGATGTGGTCCATGCGGTGGACGGAACAGTTAAGAAAGTGGACGCCGGGACAAAGACGGTTGTCGTCGCCTCCAAGGACGGCACAGAACATACCTTTCACTATGCGAGCGACGTAACTGTCCATGGAGCGAAAGATACCGAGAAGGGCACGGTGGATGCGGCGCACGGAGTGACGGAAGGCAGCAAGGTCGCCGTGCACTACACCGTCGACGGAGGCAAAGAGACGGCGCATGAAATCGACAAAATCGGCGACGACGGGCTCAAGACCACGGATGGTACTGTGGACCACATCGATAGAGGAACAAAAACCATTGCCGTCAAGACCGCGGATGGCACCGAACAGACTTTCCGCATGACCGATCGAGCGGCGAAAGATACTGGCAAGGATGTCGGCAAGGGTGCGGACAAGGGAGCCAAGGTTACCGTCTATTACACGGAAAAGGCCGGCGTCAAGACGGCTCATTTCGTTAAGTCAATCTTCTGAGCCTGGAATGGAGAACGCTATGCGATTGCTCATTCTGTGTGTGCTCACAGCGAGCATGACCCTGGCTCAGGAAACCCGGGAGACGAGGACCAATCCATCTCCCAATCCTGCTGACGATGCCAAGGCCAACAGTGCCTCGGTGCCAGACGTCTACGCCATCACGGGTCACTTCGATCGCATAGTCGTTCTCCGATTCAAGTACCAGACCGACCTGCTTGCCGGCATGCAAAAAATGGTGAAGCAGGAAAACATTCGCAACGGAGTTATTCTCTCCGCCCTTGGATCCGTGCGCGGCTATCAGGTTCACCAGGTCAGCAATCGGACGATGCCCTCTCGCGATACCTACGTGAAGAATCCCACCGAACCCGCAGACCTGGTGAGCATGAATGGGTACGTCATCGAGGGCAAGCTTCATCCCCACGTGACGCTGGCCACCCCTGACAAAGTGATCGCCGGCCATCTCGAACCGGGCACCGAAGTCTTTACCTTCGCCGTGGTCACCATTGGGGTGATGAACAACGTCGATTTCCGGCGCCTTGACGACAAGACGTTTCGCTAGACGGCAAATATCCGTAACAGCCGCGATGCTTGACATCACGCTGGACAACTTATAGAACGGTTGCGCACATCTGGGGTCATCTTTGGACGGGTTCGATTTAAGTGGCAGAGTGGCCGTTGTCACCGGGGGCGCAAGCGGAATCGGGAAAGCCATATCCACATGCTTAGCCGCAAACGGCGCGCATGTGTGGGTATTGGATATCAACGCCGATGCGGCCAACGCCACGGCCGAGGAGATCAAACAAACGGGTCGGCAAGCCTGGGCCCTTCCCTGTGACGTGGCCGACCCGGAGAGTGTCAGCCAGGTGTTCGCCACCATCACCTCCGCGGGGTCCATCGACATTCTGGTTAACTGTGCGGGGATCTCACACATAGGTACGATCGAGACCACCAGCGTGGCCGACTTTGAACGCATCTTTCGGGTCAATGCTCAGGGAATCTTTCTCTGCATGCAGGCTGCAATCCTGACCATGCTCAAGCAATCGCATGGGGTCATCCTCAATATCTCCTCGATGGCTGCGATCGTCGGCATCCCCGAGCGGTTCGCCTACTCCATGAGCAAAGCGGCGGTTCGCTCGATGACGCTCTCGGTGGCCAAGGACTATCTGGACAAGAACATTCGCTGCAACTGCATCTCTCCGGCGCGCGTCCATACTCCCTTTGTCGATGGCTATCTGAAACGCAACTATCCTGGCCGGGAAGCCGAGATGCTGGCAGTCCTGGAGAAAACACAGCCAATCGGCCGGATGTCGAAACCCGAGGAAGTAGCGGGGCTGGCGGTCTATCTGTGTTCCGATCTGGCCAGCTTTCTCACTGGGGCCGACGTTCCTTTCGACGGGGGCCTTCTGAATTTGCGAGATTGAAAGGGAGGGCGGATGATAGGACGGCCGGGTCTAAGAACACGGGCGAGGTGGGCACTGCTTGGATTGTTTCTAGTAGCGGGAGCGGGCGCTGCAAGCGCGAAGGCGCCTCAGGCCAGTTCCTACCTGGTTTATGTCGGCACCACGAGCGCAGGAATCTACAGTTACCGCTTCGACTCGAAGACCGGCCAGTTGACCGCACTCGGCAAGGTAGGCGAGTGTGATCATTGTGAGTGGCTCGCCACCGACCCCCAGCATCGCTATCTGTACGTGCTCGGGGATGGGCCGCGGTCCCATGGAGCCCACCAGGCGAACGGCTTTCTGAGCAGCTACTCCATCGATCGCGAGAGCGGAAAACTTACGTTCCTCAACCAGGTCGATTCGGGCGGCAGCATCCCAGCCCACCTGGTCGTCGAGCCGACCGGGAAAACGTTGTTTGTCGCCAACTATGGCACGGGAAGTCTGATTTCGTTCGCGATCAATCCTGATGGCGGCGTTGGCGAAAGGATAGGTTTCGATCAATACACCGGTTCGAGCATAGATCGTGTTCGTCAGGAAGGTCCGCATGCGCATGAGGCGGTATTTTCTCCCGACAAGCGTTTCCTGTTCGTACCCGATCTGGGCACGGATCAAATCAAGATCTATCGCGTCGACGCGGCAAAGGGTACGTTCACGCCCAACGACCCGCCGATCGTCAAGGTGAAGCTGGGTCTTGGACCGCGGCATTTGATCTTTGGCAGCGGGGCGAAGTTCGCCTACGTCCTGTGCGAGATGGGTTCCAGCGTTCTGGTCTTTTCCTACGATTCTGTGAAAGGATCTCTGACGCCGGTGCAAACCATTTCTAATTTGCCACCGGATTTCACGGGCGTGGATAACTCGTCAGAGATCGGAATCGGCCGGTCCGGGCGATTTCTCTATGCCTCGAATCGCGGGCATGACAGCATCACGGTGTTTGCGATCGATCCGGCGAAGGGGACGCTGACCAAGATTGACACGGTGCCCACGGGAAAGATTCCCAGGAGTTTCGCCATTGACCCGACCGGCAAATACCTGGTGGTGGGGAGTCAGATGTCGAACAATATTGCAGTTTTTGCCATCGGCCAGAAGGACGGCCTGTTGAAGCAGACTGGCCAGCCACTCGACATTTCGGCGCCTGTCGTGATCTCATTTGTTCCCGCCGAATAGTATTGGAGGTTCTATGAGATTGTTTCGTAGCAGCTTTTCCAGACGCACGTTGGTTCAACGCGCAGGTGTGTTAGCCGGGGCTGGGCTATTAGGCCTGGGTGCCGGCGCCCCTTTGCAATCGCAGGGTAACGGGAAGCCGCGTGCCCTGGCTCTGATCGGCGACCGCTACCACAACCCTGACTACATTCGCGTGAGCCTGGATAAGGTTTTCAAAGACCTCAATATCCCTATCGACTACACCATCCAATACGATCAAATTTCCGCCAGACTGTTGAAGGAGTATCAGCTGCTTCTCATCTTGCGCGATGGCATGATCTGGCCCGATGGTTACCTGGGACCGGATGCGTATGCAGCCTACGAGGCCAATCTGGAAACGCCAAAGAGTTTTCCCGATCCCAAGCCTGTAACCTGGATCACTGAAGAGCAGGGCGCGGCCATCAAGGAATTCGTGACCGCGGGCAACGGCTTCTATGCTCTGCACAACTGCAGCCACATCTCGCTCAGCTCGAAGAATTACCGCGAAGTGATGGGCGGAGCTTATATCAGCCATCCTCCGCTGCGTCCGTTCCAGGTGCATGCTTCGGCCAACAAGCATCCGATCACGGAGGGTATGAGCCCGTTCATCGTCAACGATGAGCAGCATTACGTCACTTACGATAAAGACCCGAAATACATCATCATGGAGGCGGAGAATATCGACGGCCTCAAGTTCGAGGACCTGGGTACCAAGTCCGTTTCTGGATGGGCCTACGACTTCGGCAAAGGACGCGTGGTATTCACAGCGGTCGGTCATACGATCCACGCCATGTGGAATCCGCAATACCTGGAGATTCAGAAGCGGTCGATCCGATGGTTGCTTAAGGACCTGTGAGATGCGTGGTTTCGATTTCGCCCCGGACTCCGTCCCATAAGCGCTGACTTGTTTGGATGCGTTTCGTCAAAGCTCCCACAGAATCGTCATCATGAGCCGGAGCAGTTTTTCCACGACGGGTCCGTAGAAACGCAGATCCCTCGGCTTCGCTCGGGATGACAAAGGGGATGACGGCCTTTCCATCAAAGGTAGCTACTGTGTGGAGGGCATCCCTATCCCCTTGGATGGAGAGAAACACTTTCTGTTCAGCAACCACTTTCCATCAAAGCGCCGTCATCCCCTTTGTCATCCCGAGCGAAGCCGAGGGATCTGCGTTTCTACGGACCCGTCGTGGAAAAACTGCTCCGGCTCATGATGACGATTCTGTAGGAGATTTGAAGAAAAACATCCCAAGCAAGCTTCATGACGGAGATAGGCTCGAATTCCGTTCCCTCCAGGGGCTTATCCGCGATAGATTAAGGTTCTCTTCCCCTTTTACCCTGCCAACGAACGACCTGGAGAAGGGCTATGCATGGACGCAGTACGTTTATTTACCTGGCCGTGGTTTTCGGCCTGCTTGTCATTCCGCGCGCACTTCAGCGGTTTCGTCTGCCTGCCCAGCTCACTTGCTTCGCGTTCGGCATCATCGTTGCCGGATTTTTCAAACCACTCATTAATGACAGCGTCATTTCCTATCTCTCGACCCTTGGCATTGCGGCGCTTTTTCTTTTCGCCGGCCTGGAAGTCGATATTGCGGAGCTTCGGCGACAGCTTCCCTCGCTTGCCGGGCACTTCGCCGTACGCGGTTTGGTGCTGGTGGTTTGCGCTCGCCTCGTCGCCATGTTTTTCCACCTCGGTTGGCAGGTCGACTGGCTGATTGCCCTCGCCCTTCTCACCCCATCGACTGGATTCATTTTGGATATGCTGCCCCACTCCGGCCTTGACCACATCGAACAGTCCGAAGTGGCCCTCCACGCAATTGCCGGCGAGGTAACGGCCGTCTTCCTGTTCCTGGTGATCTCGCAGGCGGATTCCGTGAAGACCCTGCTTGTTTCCGGCGGCGCCATCACTTTGCTGATCGCGTTCATGCCGCTGCTCTTTCTTGCCCTTGGACGCTATGTCGTGCCCTACGCGCCTGGCTCGGAATTCTCGTTGTTGCTGATGGTCGGGCTGATTTGCGCGGTCATCACCGAGACCTTAGGCGTCTATTACCTGGTGGGCGCATTTGTCGCCGGATTGGTCGCCCGGTCCCTGAACAAGCGAATGACGACGCTCGCTTCCCACGAGAATCTGGAAGCGATCCGTTTGTTTGCATCTTTCTTTATCCCCTTCTATTTCTTCCACAACGGTCTCGGCGTACCGAGCGCGGCGCTGGTTGCGTCCTCTTTGTGGTACGGGCTGGTGCTCGCCGTGTGCGTCATACCCGTTCGTCTGGGCGTCGTTTGGCTGCAATCGCGTTTCATGCAGCACCGCGGTCACCGGGGCAGCTTCCGGGTCGCCATCGCACTCACGCCGACGCTGATTTTCACCCTGGTCATCGCGGAACTATTGCGCGAAAACTTTTCCATCAGTCCCCCGCTCTACGGAGGACTGCTGGTTTACGCTGCCGTCGCCAGCATCCTGCCGTCGTTGACCCTGCCTGCCTTCGCCGAAAGCGACGTTGCTCCTCTTGCGGTCGAAGTGTGATAGAAGCAACAGGTTTGAGGACCCACGAAAAACCGTTTTCATGGGATCACCATTGACGCGCCGCACCGGGCGAGCTATCGTTAGGCAATCTGGTGTCGGGAAGGCGGTTGGAATCCGCCACTACCCCGTAACTGTAAGCGCTGAGAGCTTGAACCAATTTAGCTCGAGCCACTGGGACCTCTGGTCCTGGGAAGGCTGTTCAAGATCGACGAAGCGCGAGTCAGGAGACCGGCCAGATGCCCACCAGGGCCCTTTCAGCTTCGATGGGAGAGCTGGAAAGCAACCTCGCTGACGTAGTTTGCTGATCAGCACGGACGCTGCCTTTTTGTTTGATCCCGCTTCGCGCCGGGGCTTTGCCCGCGCCAGAGGCGACGTATGCAGTCAAATCCCCGGAATACGGTGACCCTCGTGCTCGGCGGCGCACGCAGCGGCAAGAGCCACTACGCGCAGCAACTGGGCGAGCGCGCCGAACGAGTTGTGTTTGTGGCCACGGCGCAGCCCGGCGATGAAGAAATGCGGCGCAAAGTGGAACTTCACCGCAGCAGCCGCCCGCAGCATTGGCAGACCGTCGAGGAACCACTGTCGCTGGCGGAGGCCATCGCCCATCACGGCCCCGGCTGCGACTTGATGATCATCGATTGCCTGACCCTCTTTGCCGCAAACCTGCTCGATGCCCGGGGTGATGATCGAAACTCGATCGATGCTCTCTGCCTTGCCCTAAAGTCGCCTCCTTGCTCTGTGGTCCTGGTTTCGAATGAGGTAGGCAGTGGCGTGGTGCCCGAATATCCGTCGGGTCGCCGTTTCCGCGATCTCCTGGGCGAGATGAACCAAAGCGTGGCTCGGGTAGCATCGAACGTGCTTCTACTGGTCGCCGGCCTTCCCCTGGTCCTCAAAGGCCAGGTAGAGGTCAGTCAATGATCGGCGTACTGGTAGGGGGAACCGGCAGCGGCGTCGGCAAAACCACCGTTACCCTGGCGATCATCGCCTGCTTGCGTAAACGCGGTTATGTGGTTCAACCCTACAAAGGTGGCCCCGACTTTCTCGATACCACTCACCACAGTCGAATCGCGGGACGAACCGCACGCAATCTCGATACCTGGATGCTTACCGCGGAGGCGAATCGCGAGGTGCTTCGACGGGCAGCCCTGGGCGCGGATGCGGTGGTAGTGGAAGGAATGATGGGGCTGTTCGACGGCAAGGACGGGGTCACGGAGACGGGCAGCAGCGCCGAGATGGCCAAGATACTTAAGCTCCCCGTGCTGTTGGTGCTGGATTGCGCTAAGAGTGCGCGTAGCGTGGCGGCGGTGGTGCGTGGCTTCGAGGTCTTCGATGGCGATTTGCCGCTAGCCGGGCTCATCCTCAACCGGGTCGCCGGCGAGCACCATTACCGGCTGCTCGAATCTGCCGTTCAGGCTCACTGCAAGACGCCCATTCTGGGTTGGCTGCCGCGGGAACCAAAAATCGCGATCCCCGAGCGTCACCTCGGATTGCATGCGGCAGCGGAGTGCGAAGCGTCGCTGGACACATTGGCGGAGTTGGCAGAAACCCACTTCAGGATGGATGCCATCCTGCAACTCGAGTGCCCGGTCGATACTGCCGGCAGGTCTGCCCTTCCGGCAAACGAATTGTCCCGCGTGCGCATAGGCGTGGCCCGCGACCGCGCTTTTTCCTTTTACTACGAAGACAACCTGGATCTGCTGCGCGAGCAGGGAGCGGAGATCATCCCCTTCAGCCCCATTGCCGACCGGGCGCTCCCGGAAGAATTGGATGCGCTCTACTTCGGCGGAGGCTACCCCGAGCTCTATGCAAGAGAGCTTAGCGAAAATGCACCCATGCTCGACTCCATTCGCGCCTTCACTCGATCCGGAGGTCACATCTATGCGGAGTGCGGCGGCCTGCTCTATCTATCGCAACAATTGAGCACCAGTGACGGAACCGTCTATCCAATGGCGGGAATTGTACCGCTGGCGATGGAGATGACCAATAAACTGGTGGACTTCGGTTACGTCACCGTCACATTGACACAAGACTGTTTGCTGGGCCCGCGGGGCACCACGATTCGGGGTCACAGCTTTCACTATTCCCGCATCTGCTCCGATCCAGAAATGGGCACCAGCTATCAGGTGGACTTTTCCCTTTCCGGCAGGCAGCAGAGGGAGGGTTTTACCTGCGGCAACGTCCTCGCCAGCTATGTGCACCTGCACTTTGGGGCGAATCCCGCAGCCGCGCGGCACTTCGCGGCAGCCCTGCGCAGAGCGCGGCAAAGCGAGGCGGCGACGGCATGAAGCGGACTTTGTTGGTTTTCGCCATGCTGCTGGCCAGCATCGTTTGCACCGCGCAGGCAAGCCGCGTGGTGACGGATGAAACCGGACGCAAGGTCACAGTCCCGGACCACCCACATCGGGTGGTTTGCCTGGTGCCGAGTGTGACCGACACTGTTTTCGCGCTCGGATCAGGCGATGATGTCGTTGCAGTGAGTGACTACACCACCTTTCCTCCCGCCGCCCTCAAGAAGCCGAGCATCGGTAGCCTGGTCAATCCTTCGATTGAGACGATTCTTTCCTTTCATCCGGACCTGGTGGTGGGGACCAGCATCCCGGGAGCGACCGAGACCGCGGCCAAATTGAGTACTGTCGGAGTTCCTGTCTACCTCGTCGACCCGCACGGGCTTGCCGGCATTCTGCACTCGGTCGACAGCGTGGGCGAAGCGCTGAATCGCGTTCCCGAAGCGACCGCTCTCAACGCCAGTCTTACCCGCCGGATCGCTGCCGTGAAGGCGCGAACGGCCGGTAAACCCGTACTGAAAGTCCTGGTTCCCGTCTGGTATGACCCCATCATCACCATTGGCAAGCACGCGTTCATTACCGAAATCATCGAGGATGCCGGAGCGAGATCAGTAACCGACGATCTAATACCCGATTGGCCGCAAGTCAGCATGGAGACGGTGGTGGCCCGAGCACCCGATGCCTTGCTGCTGTTCCGCGGGGGCAAGGTCTCCATCGATATTTTGCGCCAGCGTCCCGGCTGGAGTAGTCTGCCGGCGATCCAGGCAGACAAGGTTTATTACGTCAACAGCGGTATTCAGGAGTCAAGTCCAGTCGCTATCGACGCGCTGGAGGAATTGGCCAGGGAGTTTCATCCTTAGAACGGAAGCGTTCCGTTCTACAACGTAGCTGCGGCAAGGTAACGAGAAGGCGGTGCGAATCCGCCACTACCCCGTAACTGTAAACGCAGAGAACCCGGCGCGGACGAGCGAAGCCACTGGGAGAATTCCTGGGAAGGCAGCCAGGGTTTGTTGACGCGTAAGTCAGGAGAACGGCCTTGCTTCACCAACCCGAGGGGGTACGACGTGTTCAATTTCTCGATTTTTCGCCCGATTCGCGGGCTCTGCTTATTCGCTCTCCTTCTTGCGCCGGTGACCGTCATGGCCGCCGCGGACGGCGCCTTGCACGGAACCGTCACCGATCCGCTGGGCGCGGTCGTTGTCTCGGCGACCGTCGAACTGCTGGACGGGACTTCGGTCCTTCACAAGACCAAAACCGATGCGGCTGGCAATTACAGCTTTCCTCTGCAGAAATCCGCTCGTTACCAGGTTCGTGTCGTAGCGCCTACCTTTCAGTCCACCACCAGCAACGCAGTGTTTGTTGCAGGATCCGGGAAAGCCCAGATTGATGTCACGTTGGCGACGCAGACGTTGACCCAGCAGGTTACCGTAACCGCGACAGGCACACCTACGCCCGAAGCACAGGTGGGTGCGCCGGTGAGCGTGCTGAGCGCGGATCAATACCGCTACTCGACCGAGGTCCAGGACCCGCTGCGACTGATTCCAGGCGCTCAAGTGACCCAGACCGGGCAGGTTGGGGGAACCACTGGCCTGTCGATACGCGGGGGCAACGTCAACGCCAACAAGGTTCTGATCGATGGCGTCCCGGCCGACGATATCGGCGGGGCAGTGGAATTCGCCAATCTCGACGCGGTCGGCATCGATAAGATTGAGGTGCTACGACAGCCCAACAGTGCCCTCTACGGTTCTGATGCCCTGGCAGGTGTGGTTAGTCTGACCACGGCTCGAGGAAGCACCCTGCTTCCCTTGCTGACTTATTCCGGGGATGGCGGGAACTTCAATACCTTCCGCCAGGTGGGCACGCTCGGCGGCACGTTTCGTCATTTTGATTACTACTCCGCTTTTGCCCGCACCGATACGCGCAACGATCTGCCCAACGATGCCTTCCACAATGGGACCTATGCCGGGAACTTCGGCTGGACGCCGAATACCGCCAATGATCTGCGCTTTACCGTGCGACACCTGACTGTCTCTGCGGATCAGCCGAACGCGATCCTGCTGTACGGCATTCCCGATGACGCAAGCCTAAAAGAGCGCGACAGTTACTACAGTGCCGCCTGGAATAATCAAACGACCGAAAAATGGCACAACCAGATTCGCTACGGCGGCTTGCGTTTGAACTACAACTACACCGACTACGCTGCCACCGGAATCTACGACCCCGACGAGGACGTCTACCTCGGGGCTCCGGTCAACGTACAGGGCGCCAATGGCTATAAGGTAAGCGGCCAGGCGATCTTTCAATACGGAGAAAGCTACGGATCGACCTACCCTAACAATTACCTGGCTCCGAGCAAGCGTGACTTCGTTTATGCCCAGACCGACTATCAGATTAATCCCCACATCGTTGCCCTGGGCGCTTTCAAGTATGAGGACGAACGCGGCTCGACGGTTAGTTCGGGCGGATCGCCCACCGCCATCGAGCGCGGCAATTACAGCTATACCATTCAGCTCGCGGGGGACCTATGGAACCGCCTCTACTACACAATAGGCAGCGGGCTTGAAGACAACGGGCTCTTCGGTTTCGCAGCTACGCCACGCGCCTCCCTTGCCTACTATCTATTTCGTCCCACCAGTACCGGCTTTCTCAGTGGAACCAAACTGAATTTCAGCTTCGGCAAAGGCATCAAAGAGCCGAGCATCTATTACCAGAGCATATCGCTCTTTGACATCCTGGCCGGAGCGCCCAATGGCAGCGAGCTGATCAAGCAGTACGGCGTCAATCCTATTGGCCCGGAGACCTCGCGCACCTATGACGGGGGTATCGATCAGCAGTTTTGGAACGGACGCGCTCGTCTCAGCGTGAGCTACTTTCACAACGAATTCACCAACGGCGTGGAATTCGTGCCCCAGTCGGCCTTGCTCGCGCTCGGCTTGCCTGCGGCCAGCGATCCTGCGGTGGAGTTTGGAGCGGCGATCAATTCCCAGGCCTTCCGTGCCCAGGGCGTGGACGTGACCACCGAGTACAAGGTTGGCAGTCATCTTTTTGCCCGGGGCGGATACACCTACCTTGACGCGGTGGTGCAACGCTCCTTCTCCAGCGAATCGCTGCCCAGCTATAACCCGAACTTCCCCACGATACCGATCGGCGCCTTTTCCCCCCTGGTCGGCGGAAGGCCGTTCCGTCGCGCCCCCCACTCGGGGTATTTCGGGCTCAGCTACAACCGTTCTAAGTGGTATGGATCCTTTACTGGAACGCTGGTCGGCCGGCGCGACGATAGCGACTTTCTCACCGATGCGGAATTCGGCAACAGCCTCCTGCTGCCCAACCGGAATCTGGATGGCGCGTACCAACGGCTCGAACTCGGCGGCGGCTACCAGATCACCCGCTCGTTTGCGGCCTACACTGATATGCAGAACCTGTTGAGCGAGCATTACAGTGAAGCTTTTGGGTTTCCCGCGCTTCCCTTCACCGTTCGCGCCGGTGTAAAGATCAGCTTTGGAGGCGAATCTTGGCGATTGAAATAGCGGCGGTGCCTGGCACGTCGCCGGGCGCCGGCGAGCAAGCACCAGAGCCGGGCAAGCGCGAAGGGCCTAAGTTTAGCCCTATCGCGCTCATCGTGTTGTTGGCGATGGCGCTGTGCCTGGCGACCCTGCTGTGTTTGGCGACCGGCGCCGTGCCAATCTCGCCACGCGCGATCTTTGGCGCCCTGTTCGGGCATCAGCCGCTCACCCAGACGCAACGGCTTATCCTGTTCCATCTGCGTCTGCCGCGAGTGCTGGCGGCCGGGCTGGTAGGCTCAGGGCTTGCGCTGGCCGGCCTTCTCTTCCAGGGACTGTTTCGTAACCCCATCGCCGATCCCTACGTCATCGGATCGCAGGGAGGCGCCGTTTTTGGCGCCTGCATCGGAATCTCTTTCTTTTATCAATGGTCGGTCTTCGGCTTCAGCGCGACCGCGCTGCTGGCCTTTGCGGGCTCCGCGGCGACCATGGCGCTGGTCTACTCGCTGGCTCGATCGGCAGGCAAGACCAACGTGGTCACCCTTCTGCTGGCCGGCTTTGCCATCAGCACCATGTTTACGAATTCGAGTTACTTCTTCGAGCTTTTCGATAAGACGGGCACGGATAACCGCATCCTCGCCTCCTGGCTGCACGGCGTCATCGGCGTTCCCGCCTGGACCGAGCTGGGGGCCAGTGCCGTTCTGATGGCCTTGGGCATTGTGGCGGCGTTTCCCTTGATGCGGACACTGAACACCCTGGCGCTGGGGGATGAATATGCGCAACAGTTGGGGGTCAATGTCGAGTTCGCGCGGATCGCGATCATCCTCATCGGTTCGCTGCTGACCGGGGTAGCAGTCTCTCTGGGTGGCATGATCAGCTTCGCCGGCCTGATCGTGCCCCACATCTCACGCCTGCTGCTGGGCCCCGACCACGTTCGGCTGCTGCCGGTCACAGTGCTGGCTGGCGCCATCTTCCTTATGCTCGCCGATACCCTGGCACGGACGATCTTTGCTCCCTCCGAGGTTCCAGTGGGCGTTCTGACAGCGTTTGTGGGCGGCCCTTTCTTCCTTTACCTGCTGCGCAAAATGAAACGGGGCTATTCCGTATGAGCAGCCTGTTACGCGTGGATAGCGTGTCTTTCGAATACCAGGGCAACAGGGTCTTGCGGCACGCAAGCTTCGATCTGGAAGCGGGTAGCTGTAGCGCCTTGATTGGCGTCAATGGCTCGGGCAAGACGACGCTTTTGCGCATCGCCGCGGGGGTTCTGCGCCCTGCCTCGGGGAGTGTCAGTTTGCGTGGCCGGTCCATGGAGACGCTCTCTCTGAAAGAAGTTGCCCGCACCGTTGCGCTGGTGCCGCAGCAGCTGGAGCTGCCGTTTGCGTTCACCGTGGAGCAAGTGGTGGAACAAGGCCGCACCCCGTACATCGGCATGCTGCGGGGGCCGGGGCGTAGCGACCGGATGGCCGTCGATCGTGCCCTTGACCTGGCGGACGTATCCAGCTTGCGCCAGCGCGTCTTCAACGAACTCAGCGGGGGCGAGCGCCAACGGGTCAAAATAGCTTTGGGATTGGCCCAGGAACCCCGCCTGCTGCTACTGGACGAGCCCACCCAGAATCTCGATATCGGCAGGCAGGTTGAGCTCATCGATCTGCTGCATTTTCTCCGTGATGAGGGCATCACCATTCTGGCCTCCATCCATGATCTGCACCTGGTGGACAAGAATTTCTCTACCGTACTATTGCTTAGTCCGGGCCAGCCCTTGGTTAGCGGGACCCCGGAACAGATGCTGAAGCCCTCGATCCTGGAGCGCGCCTTCCAGTGCCCGCCCGACCGTCACCCGCTCCTGATCGAACGCGCCGAGCTCTATCGAAAGGAGGTTCGATGATTACCACAACCCAATACGACATCGAGGAAGTGATCGGTGGGATCGCCGCCCCGCCGGAGGACTATCTTGCCCAGGCCAGAACGCGGCTCGACACGCTCACCAAGCCGCAGGGAAGTCTGGGACAACTGGAAGATCTGGCGGCTCAATGGTTCGCCATTCGTCAGGGAAACCTAACCAGTCCGGTCAGCAAGTCGGTCTACGTGTTCGCTGCGGATCATGGAATCACCGCCGAAGGGGTGAGCGCCTATCCATCGAAGGTAACGCAGCAGATGGTGCTCAATTTTCTCTCCGGAGGTGCGGCGATCAATGTGCTCGCCAAGCTCAACCAGGTGGAAGTGAACATCGTGGACGTTGGGGTAGACGCCGACCTATTCGGGTACGCCGGGTTGACGGATGGCAAGGTGCGTCGCGGCACCAGGAACATGCTGCGCGAACCGGCGATGAGCCCCGAAGAAGTAGCCGCCGCGCTTTCGGTCGGCATTTCGATGGCAGAGGCCGCCCACGCCAAGGGAAACAATCTGGTCGCGGTGGGCGAAATGGGCATTGGCAACACTACGGCGGCCAGCGTCATGACCGCGGCGCTCACCGGCATGAAGGCTACCCTGGTCACGGGGAAAGGCACCGGCCTCAATGACGAGGCATACGCCCGCAAATGCCACACGGTCGAAGCGGTTCTGCGCCAGCACTTCGTTCAGCCCGCCGGTCCCCGCAAAATTCTCCGTTGTGCCGGTGGCCTTGAAATCGCAGCGATGACCGGCATGATCCTGGGTGCAGCGCGACGGCAGATCGCTATCGTGATGGACGGCTTTATCTCCACCGCTGCCGCGGCCATTGCCTGCGGCCTCTCCCCTGCTGTGCGCCCCTATCTTTTCGCAGGGCATGCATCGCAGGAGCCGGGCCACCGAGTCCTGCTCACACATCTGGAGATCCAGCCCATTCTCGATTTGCACATGCGCCTCGGCGAAGGTACCGGTGCGGTTCTGGCGATGCCTGTCCTCGAAGGAGCCATGCACCTCTATCAGGAGATGGCCACCTTTTCCTCGGCCGGAGTGAGCGGAGCCACTGCATGAGCTTGCGCGCGCCGCGATTTATGGTGGATATTGCGGTAGCCTTTCAATTCCTCACTCGCCTGCCGGTACCCCAGGTAGGTTTTGCGCCAGATGGCCTGGCGCGCGCAGTCAAGTTCTTCCCCCTGGTGGGGTTGGTCATTGGATCGGGTGCGGCGCTGCTGGAAAAATTACTTGCGCCTCATCTTGACCGGCCCGCCTCCGCCCTGGCCGTACTGCTCTACCTGGTGCTGATCACCGGCTGCCTGCATGAAGACGGTCTTGCGGATGTCGCCGATAGTATGGGTGGATGGAGCGTCGACCAGCGGCTCACGATTCTGCGTGACAGCCGTATCGGTAGTTACGGTGTAGTCGCCCTGGCGCTGTCGCTGCTAAGCCGGGCCGTACTGCTCGCCGGGCTGCCGCTGGAACACTTCACCGCGTACCTGGTATCCGCTCACGTGCTCGGCCGCTGGTCGATGCTGCCCCTGAGCTACTATCTCTCACCCGCGCGCGAGAATGAGGGCCAGGGCGCACGGATCGCCGGCTTGACCTCGACTGCTTCCCTGATAGTCGGCTCCTTGTTCACGATTGTCACCGTGGTTGTAGCTCTTCGTAAGGCTGCGATCGCTCCGCTGCTATCAGCCATGGCCCTTCCTCTGCTGAGTGGTTTCTTCTACGCGCGAAAGCTTGGCGGCGTGACCGGAGATTGCTTTGGTGCGACCAATCAACTCACCGAGATAGCGGTGTACGTCTGCGGAGTGTGGAGGGTATGAGCCGCGCCTTGTTCATTCGCCATGCGGAAACGGAAATGGCAGGCCGTTATTGCGGCCACTCCGACCCTGATCTCAACGCGCAGGGGCGCGCGCAACTGGTCAAGTTAAGCCACTTGCTCTGCGCGGAGCCATTCGACGCCGTCTATAGCAGCGACCTGCGCCGCGCCAGCAACACAGCTCGAGCGATTACAGCCGGCAGAAATATTCCCCGAGTGTTGCGCCCGGCGTTGCGGGAGATTAATTTCGGCGATTGGGAAGGCATGAATTGGGAGCAGATTGAGCAGCTGGATCCTGAGTACGCTCGGGAGTGGATAGCCTCTTATCCCAATCTTCCTGCGCCCTCGGGAGAGAGCTTTCAGGCCTTCGAGCAGCGGATTCTTGAGGAAGTGAACCACCTGCTGGTGTGTAATCGCGGTCCCATTGCGGTGGTCACGCATGCTGGTGTTTTACGCGTGGTTTTGCGGCATCTGTTGGGATGCTCGGAGCAGGAGGCGTGGCAACAGACCCGGCCATACTGCTGTGTTGTACGTTATGACTGAAGTAAAAGGAGAACACCGATGAGTATCGCAACCAAGCATGGAGATGGTGGACAGACCGGACTTGCCGGTGGCATTCGCGTTTCCAAGGCAGACCTGCGGGTCGAGGCCTATGGTTCTGTAGACGAACTAAACACCGTGCTCGGTTTTGCGCGCAGTATTTGTAAGAATGGCGAGATCGCCGCCTGGACGGAGCAGATTCAAAAGACACTTTTCCGGCTTGGTTCCGCATTGGCGACGCCTCCGGAAAGCCGCAAGCCGCAGCCTCACATCACCGCGGAAGATGTGGACTTCCTCACCCAGTTGGTCTATCAGATCGAAGCCACAGAGGGAATTCTTGCCGACTGGTCTTTGCCTGGCGCATCCACCGAGTCGGCGGCCTATGAGATGGCGCGGACTGTCTGCCGCCGCGCGGAGCGCAACACCGTGCGTCTGGCTGAGAGCGGGCAAGCGGTCCAGGCGGAGGTCATGGCTTACCTCAATCGCCTCTCTGACCTGGTCTGGCTGTTCGGAAGGTTGATCGAGTTGAACGCCGGCATCGATGCACGGCTTCGTGATGGAACCAAGCCCGGCCCTAAATGGTCAAGAGCCTGGTGAGGTGACTTCCCTCCACTACGCTACGCACTGTCAAAAAACATTTCCAGGAGAGGTCCGCGGAACCGCGGATCCCTCGGCTACGCTCGGGATGACAAAGGGAAGGGCGACACTTCCATGAAAAGCGGTTGCTGGACGGACGGAGTTCCACGCGGCAACTACTCTCAATGGAACCGCCACCGTCTCCTTTGTCATCCCGAGCGTAGCCGAGGGATCCGCGGTTCCGCGGACCTCTCCTGGAAATGTTTTTTGACAATGCGTAGCGTAGTAGAGGGACCTGTTGTTTCCTGCGGATGTTGCAAAAGATGACTCACGCCCGCGCCATCATGGTTCTTGGAACCAGCTCCCATGTGGGCAAATCCTTGTTAACGGCGGCTCTTTGCCGCATCTTTGCGCAACAGGGCTACAGCGTTGCTCCCTTCAAGTCGCAGAACATGTCGTTGAACTCGGCGGCGACGATCGAGGGCCTGGAGATCGGCCGCGCCCAGGCACTGCAGGCCGAGGCGGCCGGAATCGCACCGTCGGTCCATATGAATCCCGTGCTCCTCAAACCTTCCGGCGATTGCACGTCACAGGTGGTGGTGCGGGGTAAGATCTGGGGGCAGATCTCCGCGACCGACTACCATCAGCGGCGCGTGGAAGAACTGATGCCCGTGGTCCGCGAAAGCTATCAAGTTCTGGCGTCCACCCACCAGGTCATCATTCTCGAGGGAGCCGGTTCTCCAGCGGAGATCAACCTCAAGCAGCACGACATCGTGAACATGCGCATGGCAGAGTTGGCGGATGCCCGATGCCTGCTGGTGGGTGATATCGATCGCGGCGGAGTCTTCGCTTCCCTGCTCGGCACTATCGAACTTCTGGATCCGGTCGAGCGTGATCGTATCGACGGCTTCTGCATCAACAAATTTCGTGGGGACCTGAGCCTGCTGGAGCCAGGGGTCCGCATGATGGAAGAGCGTCTAGGAAAACCCTGCCTGGGCGTGGTTCCTTACCTTTTCGCACCTAACCTTGGAAGAAGAGGACAGCGTTGGACTGCCGCCGATCGCGAGTTCAGCGTGGTCGACGACCGAAAATCGGCCAGATCGGCCACTGCGCATCGCTGTGGTCGCGCTGCCTTCGTTTTCGAACTTTACCGACTTCGATTCCCTGCGCGCCGAACCGGCCGTCGATTTGATCTTCTGCCAATCGCCAGCGCTGCTCGCGAACGCGGATGTCGTGATCCTGCCCGGCAGCAAACAGACCATGAGCGACCTGGAGTGGATGCGTGCGCAGGCATTCGATCGCGCGGTGGACAAGCACGCACAGGCCGGGCTGGTAATCGGTATCTGCGGCGGTATGCAAATGCTTGGCAAGCAACTGGACGATCCGGGCGGCGTCGAGCGGAAAGGATGCGTACCCGGGCTTGACCTGCTCCCCATCCGCACGACGATGCAGACGGAGAAGGTGACTCGTCTCTGTTCCGGCACCATCTTTGGTGAATCTCTTTTCGCTCAACCGCTCGAAGACAATTTCGTTGCCGGATACGAGATTCATGTCGGCAAAACTTTGTATCTGGAGGGCGCAGAGCCCTTTGCGAAGTTGATCAATGATGAGCTGGACGGATGTATCAGCGCCGACCGGCGCGTCCTTGGCACTTACCTGCACGGAATCTTTGACCACGACGATTTTCGGCATCAATTTCTGACAGCCGCGCGCAGCTTTTACAAACTGGCCATTCCCTCGGCGCTGAATCCGTGGAGCCAGCAACGCAAGGAGTCTCTCAATCGCCTTGCTGACCAGGTAAGCACGTCGTTGGACATGCATCGCATATTTTCCTGGGTGGGTCTTAAGTATCAATGACGAGTTCTAAAAAGATTGCCGCTGCCTGTGTGCTCGATTTTCTGGCGGGGGATCCGGAGTGGCTTCCGCACCCGGTACGGCTGATGGGGCGCTGCATCCAGCTAGGAGAGGGCGTGCTGCGACGGCCCGGCCAGGGTGCACGTGATGAGCTGATCGCCGGCGCCGCGCTTACCGCCGGCGTGGTCGGCCTTTCCTACGTTGCTATGGGGAAAGTAACCAGGTGGGCTTATCGCATCCGCTGCGGCTCATGCCTGGAGATCTTGCTGGCCTCGACTTGTCTGGCATCGCGCAACCTGGTCGATGAAAGCCTTGCGGTCATTCGTGCGCTCGACCAACCGGAACTGGCCCGGCAGCGGCTGGCAAGAATTGTCGGCCGGGATACGCAGGCTCTGAGCGACACCGAGGTGCATCGCGCACTCATCGAGACGCTTGCTGAGAGCGCATGCGATGGAATTGTCGCTCCGCTAACGTATATGGCAATCGGCGGCGTACCCATGGCGATGGCGTATAAGGCGGTCAACACGCTCGACTCCATGATCGGGCACGCCGACCAGCACTATTTCTACTTTGGCAAGGTGGCTGCCAGATTGGATGATGTGGCCAACTACATCCCTTCGCGCTTGACGGCTTTCGCCATCGTGATGGCGGCCGGGACGCGGAGCAAATCAGCCTTGCATATCTGGTGGCGTGACGGGAAGAAGCACAAGAGTCCGAATGCAGGCCAACCTGAAAGTGCAATGGCCGGCGCGCTCTGTGTCCGCCTGGGAGGTGAGAACACCTACGCGGGTGAGCCGATCGCAACTCCCGTGCTTGGAGAAGAGTTCGAACCGCCTAAGCTTCATCACGCAAAGCGGGCACTTCGTCTGGTCATCACGGTCTCTGTCCTCAGCGCTGCCGCCGCTATCACCGTTCGGGGTCTAAGGAATAAATAGAATCGTCTCGAAAGGCTGTCCATATCACGTAGCCTGGGGTGCCCCATATCTCGCTCGTTTTTTGCGAGATGTGGGATACCGCTGCACCAACCCTATAGCGCTTTCAAGGCCGACAGAGCTTGAGATTGAGAGTCGCGGCATCCCACATCTCGCGAAAAACGAGCGAGATATGGGGCACCCCAAGCTCCTCTTGATCCGCGGGATCTTTACATCAGAGCGTATAGGTTACCGTCGTTGCTTCCGAAATAAACTACCCGGCCGGCGACCACGGGCGAGGAAAAGATCGTACCTACGCTCTGTATTTTGGCAATACCGGCGAGCATGTCGTCATAGAAATCAGAAACATAGACTCGCTCGTAGTTGGGGCTTCCATCGGGTTTGATGAAAGTTGAAAGCCTCTTCCTGGAAGCGTCCGTTTGGAAATCCCAGGAGCGTTTTTGCGTCGTAAGGTCGATGGCGGTCAGCTTACCGTCATGAGAGCCGATGTAGAGCTCATTGCCGGCGATCGCGGGCGAGGAAAAAAACGGAAACTTAAACTTGAGCGAAAAAATCTGTTTTCCCGACTTGGCATCGAGCGCGAAAAACAGCGTGGAGTCTGACGTAGCAAAGTACACTTTGCCGTTCGAGACAGCGGGTGAGCTGATGACCCACGAGCTCCCGGTCGAGAAGGACCATTTCTTCTTACCGGTGACGGCATCCAGAGCATAGAGGTGGGAGTCGCGACACCCAAAATACACCGTGCCGTCGGCGATGGCCGCGGAAGACTGTATCCCTACCTGGTTGTGGATGTCGGGATCCTCTCCCGTCTTGAAACGCCACTTCTCTTGCCCGCTGGTCGCATCGATCGCATAAAAATTACTATCCCAGCTTCCAATAAAAAGTGTGCCACCCGAGATCGCAGGCGAGGCGTGGACCACGTCGCCAGTATGGAATTTCCACTTGATCGCGCCCGTTGCCGCGTGGAGAGCGTAGATATTGCCGTCACCGCTGCCGAAATACACGTTGCCATTCCACACCGCCGGCGAAGAGAGATAGACGTCGAACGGATCGGGCATGGTTTCGGCAGCGGGCAGAGCGCCATGAATGTGTCTGGCGGCAAAGCGCCGCTCCCCGGCGTTCTTAAAGCTCCACTTGAGCTTTCCGCTAAGCGCATCGACCGCGTAGAACAAGCCATCGTAACTGGAAAAGTACACCAGTCCGTCCGCAACAGCGGGGGTAGAAACGATGCGAGCTTTGGTCTCGAACTTCCACTTCATCTCGCCGGAGTTCAAATTGACAGCGTATAGGTTACCGTCTGTGCTGCCGATGTAGACGACATCGCCTGCAATGGCCGGCGACGAGATGATAAGGCCGCTGGTATGGAACTTCCATTTGAGCCCGGTGAGCTTAGGGACTCCCGCCGCGTCGTACACGCCGGTGTGAGCGAGGTTGCCACGGAATGTCGATGTTGCCTGAGAAAAGACCGCGCTGATAAACCAGAAAACAGCAAGAAAAGCCGGCAAATATTTCGTTCTATTCACTCGAACATCCTCTTTGAGTGACGAGCGGCCATCATACGCTGACCAATGGTCGTGTTTCGGTGGTGAGCAACGCGTCGCCCTGGTTTTTCCCTCTCACGCTCCACAAATCTTGCACATTAAAAACCCACAATGCCGCCATTTGTGACGAGGTGTTGCAAAGGCGGGACGAGTGGCCTGTTTATCGCATTTTCTGCGGGACAATCCAGCGATATACGTGCCTCCACGGGCTTCGCGGATGCATGACTATGGTCCAGAAGATCCGTGAGGTGATGTTATGACAACCTTGCAGCTGCGTACTTATTTCCTATCGTTGCTGGCAACGCTTTGTCTCCTGCAAGGAGGAGGTGCAGAAGTCAAATCGGATACAGGGGGAGACCATCCGACGAGCGTGGTTGTGTTACAGACCAAGGCAGCGCAAGGCTTCGTAAAGCAGGAACTGGAATTAGCCGCAGCCTACTTCGCCGGCAGAGCAATGCCAAAAGATCTTGCGCAAGCAGCCTATTGGTATCGGAAGGCGGCGGATCAAGGAGATCCCGCGGCACAAGTCTATCTTGGTTATCTGTACACCGCCGGCATAGGCGTGCCCCAGGATACGGCGGAAGCGATTCGATGGTACAGACGGGCCGCGTCTTCAAACTCCGCACAGGCAGAGGTGAACCTGGCAGGCCACTATATGCGGGGCGACGGAGTCAAGCAGGATACTGCGGAAGCATTGCGCCTGCTGAGGTCCGCTGCCGAGAAGGGGTATGGCCGGGCAGATGCATATCTGGGCTGGGCAAGCTATATCGGATCGGGCGTTCCCGTCGACCACGCGGCGGCGGAAGTCTGGTTCAAGAGAGGGGTCAAGCGGCACGACCCGGAAGCAGAATGTTTCCTGGCGGCATGGGACGCCAACGAGCCGGGCCATACACCCGATCTCGCTCTTGAAGCCAGGCTTCTGCGGCTCTCTTCCGCCACCGGGTATGTGCAAGCTAGTCATGGCCTGGGGGTCCTCCTGGTGAACCATCCTGACCTGCCGCAAGCCAAGGAGGAAGCGACCAACCTGCTGACGTCATCCGCCCAAGCCGGATACTGGCCATCGTCGGCGGCCCTTGGTATGTTGTCGCGCGAAGGCAGGCTTGTGCCCAAAGATCCCATGGCAGCCTATCGTTGGTATCGTATTGCAATCTCACAGGGAGGCAAACCGGCAGAGACTTACCTAAGTCATGAGCTGCAGCGCATGGCCAACGGACTGGACACCTCTTCCGCTGATCAAGAAGTCGCGTTGTGGTTGCAACTGCATCCTAACCACGACCTGTTTGTCTTCACACACGAAATGAATTCGACGTATTTTCCCATCCAGGAGGTGTATGCTACGGCGCAAGCTCCGATGATGGACAACGAGGTTACGAATCAAACAAAAGCACCTAACTAAGCAAGAGGCGGATTCAGGCCGCCCCTTTTTCATGCACCCGCTGGTCTTTTTGTCGGGCTGGGCAGCGCTGGGGATTTTGTTTGGCTTCCAGGAACTTATGGAGATGTCTTTTGACGAGTGGAAGATTCCGCTCTGGATGCCTTTCGTTTCCTGGACCATCGATTATCTGATATGGGGTTTGATCTGCCTGGCTCTGTGGCACTTCTTGCGGGCGAGCATACAAAGCGCCACCCCGCGACAGATGGTCTTGCAGTATTTGCCTTTGAGTATTCTCGTCAGCGTGCTGGTGGAAGCAAGCTACTCCGCGATTGTGCGTTATCAACATCCAGGCCAACACCTCACCTATGTTGCCCGGGTCGAACACTACCTGTCTTCTGACCTTGTCACAGATGTAGCCATCTTCTGGCTGGTGTTCGCCCTCTTCCGAGCCGTCGGGTACTACCAGCGGTTTCGCGAACGAGAGCAGGTGGCTTCACGTCTCGAGGGACAGCTCGTACAGGCCCGCCTGCAGGCTTTACAGATGCAGCTCAATCCCCATTTCCTGTTCAACACGCTAAACTGCGTTTCCAGCCTGATGCGTTCCGACCCCGACAGCGCAGACGAAATGCTCGAGCGGCTGAGCAGTCTTTTGCGCATCACCCTGGCAAAGGGCGCCGCGCAAAAGGTCACACTGCAAGAGGAGATGGACGTGATTCAACTCTACGTCTCGATCCAGCAGTTACGTTTCGGCGATCGAGTGCGCCACAGCATCGATGTTGCCCCTGAGGCATGGGATGCCCTGGTTCCTACGATGATCCTCCAGCCAATTGTTGAAAATGCGTATGTTCACGGGATCTCAAAGTCTCTCGGAGAAGGCCTGATCACTATCAAGGCTTCCATCCAGGGCAATACCTTGTCTATATGCGTCCGCAATGCTGGCTGCGTTCCAGGCTCATTTGACGATACCCAGAAAAAGCCGGGGGTCGGCATCGCTAATGTAAAAACTCGTTTGCAGTTGCACTACGGGAGCCGGCAGAGCTTTACTATCGAGGAGGTCGCTCCAGGGGACGTAACCGCCACCTTTCTGCTTCCCCTGGAGATGGACAAGAGTCCAAGCAGTGATCACCCGGAGACCTTGTATGCCGCTTCAAGTAGTGATCGCGGATGACGAAGTTCTTGCCCGGCAGAAACTCTTACAACTATTGCGCGAGGAACCAGACATCGAAGTCGTGGGCGAAGGAGCCAACGCTGCGGAAACGATCGACCTGGTGCAGCTCACGCAACCCGATGTGTTACTGCTCGACGTGCGGATGCCGGGCATGGATGGCTTTGATGTCATCTCGGCTCTTGGTTGTTCTTCTCTGCAAACCCTGCCCAGCATTATCTTCACCACCGCACACGATCAATACGCTCTGAAGGCTTTCGAAGTGCATGCGGTCGACTATCTCCTGAAGCCGTTCACCCGGGAGCGGTTGAGCATCGCTCTCGAGCATGCACGTGAACAACAGGAGCGAAGGCGAGAGAACGGTCAGGTGAGGTCCGCGCAGAAAAAGGAATATACCAATCGGCTGGTATTTCGGTCGAAAGGGCGGATCCTCTTCTTGCCCATTGCGGATATACGCTGGATCGGCGCGGAAGAAAATTATGTGAGGATCTGTGCCGGCAAAGAGAGCCATATGCTCCGCAACACCATGGCCAACTTCGAGACAAAACTGGACCCCGACGTTTTCCTGCGGATCCATCGCTCCGCGATCGTGAATCTGCAGCATGTTAAGGAATTTCGTACGGACGGAAACGAGGGGGAGTGCTTCGTCACCATGTCGGATGGGCACAAGCTCCCGTAAGCCGAGGGTACCGCTCCCGCATCACCGCCCTGATCGCACGTTAACCCTCGTTCAACTGTTCGATTTCGAACATAAGATTTCGCCGGTGGACAACCGCCGGCGACGAGGTCTGAACGCGCCATTTGTTTTCGACAACTTAGGAGCGGTGGGGTGTGGCAGATCGCATGCATCCAGAAACCACAGGATGCTGAATGACCTCAAGTTCGCGTTCCGGCAACTACTGAAGTCACCGGGGTTCACGCTGACCGCGGTATTAACCCTCGCGCTCGGGATCGGGGCCAATACGGCGATCTTCTCCCTGGTGGACTCAATCATGCTGCGCCCGCTGCCCTTCCCTCAGCAGGACCGGCTGGCAAAGATCGAATACGGCATCGGCGAGATTGGTTACTTTCCCAAGGGTTGGATACGGGCCCTGGGTGAGCATTCCAATTCGTTCGCCGCCATCAGTGGATTTGGCGCGGACGAGGAATCAAACGTGGCCGGGACCGACTCTTCGGACCGGGTGTTTGGCGCCGAGGTGATGGCAAACGCATTTGACACCCTGGGCATTCGTCCCGCACTCGGTAGCTTCTTCACCCGCCAGGACGAGCTGGCCGGGCGCGATGCTGTGGTGGTATTGAGCTACGGTTATTGGCAGCAACGCTTTGCGCAAGATCCCAATGTGATCGGGCAGACGTTGCGCATCGACGGCGTTTCCCGCCGCATCATTGGCGTCATGCCCGCCGGCGTCCGCTTCCCCTACGGCGACACCCAGTTTGTAACCCCGGTAGCCTTCAAAGGCGGCGATCCGCTTGATCCCTGGCGCACGTTCGACCTGCGCCTATTTGGCCGCCTGAAAGATGGGGTCACTCCGGCGCAGGCTCAGGCCGAATTACACCGGCTGCACACCACGATGTTGCCGCTGTTTCCCTGGCGGATGCCGGATGCCTGGGCGGCAGATCTGGCCGTCGTACCGCTGCTTGAGTCGGAAATAGGTGACACCCGGCCCCGCCTGTTGCTGCTGTTTGCGGCGGTCGGCCTGATTCTGCTGATCGCATGCGCGAATGTGGCCAACCTGATGCTGGCCCGGGCTGCAGGCCGGGAGCGTGAGATGGCTGTCCGAGGAGCGCTCGGTGCTTCTTCGGGCCGGCTCATCCAGCAGTTGTTATCAGAGAGCGTGTTGGTGGGTGGGTTGGCAGGCATGGCGGGTTTGCTGGCGGCTGCTGCGAGTTTGCAGGGCTTGGTGCGGCTGCTACCGGCGGATACTCCGCGGCTGAACGAGATATCGCTCGACTGGAGGGTGTTTCTATTTGCCGGGGTTGCATCCTTGCTAACCGGGTTTATTTTCGGACTGATTCCAGCGCTGAAAATGGCATCACCTAATCTGCTGGGGGCTCTGCGCGCAAGCAGTCGCGGCGTGGCGGGCAAAGCATCGCAGTTTCGCGTGTCGATGGTCTTGGTGATGGGGCAGATCGGATTATCGGTGGTGGTGATTACCGCTGCTGGTCTTCTGCTTCACAGTCTTTACAGTCTGTCGAAGGTGGATCCGGGCTTTCGTACCGAGCGAGTGGTCACCGCGGAGGTGTCGCTGGACACCACGGCATGCCGGCAAGCAGGGCGCTGCAATGCGTTCTTCACGCGTCTGCTGAACGACGCACAGGGCATTGCGGGAACGGAATCCGTGGCTCTAACCGATTCGTTGCCGCTGAGCGGCCGGGATAACAATTACGTTTACGACGCCGAGGCTCATCCCCGGGACGCGCGGCAGGGCCCGTTGCTCGCCACCGGGCGCACCGTATCGCCTGACTACTTTGCCACTCTGGGGCTGCGGTTGATGCGAGGACGATTGTTGGTCCGTCAGGATGAGTCAGGATCGAGCCACGCGGTGGTAATCAACCAGAGCATGGCGCAACGGCTATGGCCAAATCAGGATCCGTTGGGGAGACATGTGATCGACGTGCGCGATGAGCCGGCTCCGGCGATCTGGGATCGCGAAAAGGCTTCGGTCGTGGTGGGCGTTGTCAGCAACACTCACGGTGGCAGTCTCGCTTCCGGATTCGGCGACGAAGTTTATTTGCCCATGGACACTAAGGGCGAGCAGCCGGTCATGTCTGTTTTGCTGCGCACACGCGCGAGCACTTCGGAAGCAGCAGATCAACTACGCAGGGTGGTAAAGGAAATCGATCCCTCAGTACCGGTCACCCGTGTCCGCAGCTTGAACGAGGTGGTGGCGGCATCGGTGTCGGCTCCGAGGTCGCTGGCGATTCTCTTGCTCTCTTTTGGCGCTCTCGCGCTGTTGATCGGCGGAGTCGGGGTGTATAGCCTCATCGCCTACGTCGTGAGCTGGCGGACACGGGAGATTGGTATCCGCCTGGCGCTGGGCGCAATGCGGTGGCAGATTGTGAGCGCGATTGTGAAGCAGAGCTTGCTGCTCGCCGTGGGAGGTTCGGCGGTTGGGTTGTTTGTGGCTGCGCTGCTGATGCGGTTTTTGCGCAGTTTCCTTTTCGGCGTCCGCGTGCTCGATCCGGTCACCTTCTGTGCGGTTCCCACCGTGATGCTCTTGCTGGCTTTAATCGCGGCCTGGGTTCCGGCGCGGAGGGCTGCCGCCGTCGATCCGATGGAGACGTTAAGAAACGAGTAGCGGGAGTAAGGATTTTGGCGGGAGCGACGAAAATTGCGGTTATCTCACGGGGAATTCGGGAAGTCCGAGTGGCGCACCGCAGATCCCTCCGCTACGCTACGCTCCGGTCGGGATGCCAATTCATCTTGGAAATATAGATATCGTTCCCAAACAAAGTTGTCATCCCGACCGGAGCGTAGCGTAGCGGAGGGATCTGCGGTGCGCCACTCGGATTTCCCGAATTCTCCGTGGGATACACCGCAATTTCTTCGCGGAGCCTTATTCGGCAGGCTCTGAGATACCAATTACTGCTTCGCCATCTTGCGGATAGTGTTCGTAGTGCTAACCCCGTCGACGGTGGGAACAATTTCAACCCGGCCGCCCCAGGTGGACATATCGTCTGCTCCCACGATGGTCGAGCTGGTGTAGTCTCCGCCCTTCACTAGCACATCCGGGCGTAGCGAACGGATCAGTTCCAGCGGCGTAGCCTCATCGAAGATGATGACTGCGTCGGTAGAGCCCAGCGCAGCCAGAACACGCGCCCGCTCTTTCTCTCCGACCACGGGCCGGGTAGGTCCCTTCAGCCCTTTGACGGATGCGTCGCTGTTCAAACCGATGACGACCTTATCACCGAATTCGCGGCATTGTTCGAGCAACGTGATGTGGCCTACATGCAGAATGTCAAAACAACCATTGGTAAACACGATCCGGTCGCCGTTCGCGCGCCATTCCGCCAAACGAACCAGCAGGTGTTCAAGATCGAGTATTTTGTCCGGGCCCTTCATCTGCGTCGATGCGGTGAACTGGGCTACCAGCTCGTTGCGGGAAATGGGCGCGGTTCCTGTCTTGGCGACAACAATACCCGCGGCGATGTTTGCCAGGGTGACGGCGGTCTCCGGGTCAAGGCCGGCGGCCAACGATGCAGCCAGGGTTGCAATGACCGTATCGCCGGCGCCGGTCACGTCGAAAACTTCGCGGGCGCGGGTGGGCGAATGAAAAACCGAATCAGGATAGAGAATCCGAATGCCCTTCTCACTCATGGTGACGGTCATATAGTCGATGCCAAGCTGCCCCACCATCGCTTGCGTCGCGGCAAGCAATTCCGTCAGGTTGCGGCTGCTGATGCCCGTAACCAGCCCCAGCTCGTGAAGGTTGGGGCAGATGGTGGTGGCGCCGGCATATTTGCTGAAATCCCGCCCCTTGGGATCAACCAGTACCGGAATTCGGCGCTCCCGGGCGCGTGCGATTACCGCCTTGCAAAGTTGAGCACTCAAAGCGCCCTTGTCGTAATCGGAGAGGATGACGGCGTCGGCGGTCGGCACCAACTCCAGGCAGCGCTTGAGCAATGCCTGGTGCTCCGCGGCTGGATGCGGTTCGGAACTCTCCACGTCGAGCCGGAGCAATTGCTGGTTACGAGAGACGATCCGAGTTTTCGAAATAGTGGAATGGCCGGAGACGATCATGCCTGAGAAATCCACACCTGCCGGGGAAAGCAGTGCGCTCAATTCACGCATCTCCGCATCGTTACCCCAAAAGCCCGCCTGGGTAACCTTCACCCCCAGGCCGACCAGGTTCATGGCCACGTTACCCGCGCCCCCGGGTGCGTTGGTGGTGCGCACCGAGCGGAGCACCGGGACCGGAGCCTCAGGCGAAATACGGTCGACATCCCCCCAAATGGAGCGATCTAACATCACGTCGCCAATCACCAGCACGCGGAGCGCTGCAAATCCACTCTCAATCAGAGAGAGAAGGCGGGACTGTTCTTTCACCAGCATCTCTTTATCATCGCAAATAAAGAGGTTATCCCGCGACTGGCCTATACTACGAGGAGCCAAAGACAGAAACATCTTGTCCTTCGGCAACGACGTATGGCGAGCAAGTTAGCACTACCCAGCAATCTCCGGGCCCAGGTGATGCGGATCCTTCGGCCGGTCACCAAATGGGGCCGCGCGACCCTATGGCTGGGCATAGCAAGCCTCGTGTTCTGGACAGCCGACATCCTGGGTGCGAAGGTCGGTGGCTGGGCATCGTTCACCACCATTGTCTTCGTGTTCTTTGCCACCATCATGGCCTTCCGCTGGGGTTACCGCCCGGTGCTGTGGCGGCTGCGCAACCGCCTGATCGTCACCTACCTCTTCATCGGTGTCATGCCCATTTTGCTGCTGTTGCTCATGGGCGCCGTCGCCGGCTATTTGTTTGCCGGCCAATTTGCCACTTACGTTGCGATCTCTGATTTGCATTCGGAGTTGCAGCACCTGCAGGCGGCCAATGACTCCCTTGCCGCACAGTTATTTCCTTTGGAGGAGTCGGGAAAACTGAATGAAAAGATTGCCGGAGAGTTCACCCGGGCCTCCGATGAACGGTTCCCTGGCCGGACCGTAAGCGTGTCGCGAAACGGCAAGGGCTTTGTCCTGTCTACCGGAGGAGAGCCGCTCACCGTCCCCCCAGCGCGGGTGCCTGACTTTATCAATACTGACTTTACCGGCTTCGTTGTCGACCAGGGGACTCTGCACCTGCGTGCAATCAGGCTCTACGATGATCGCAGCCGGCGCGTGGCCTTGATCTCTGATATACCCATTACCCCGAACCTGCTCGTGCCGACTGCTGCGCGGCTCGGCACGGTGACATTGCTTCCGCCCGATCGCAAAGGAGACTATAAGTACCCCGGCCTGGCAGGGAGCCAGGCGCCTGTAAAGGCCGGACAAGTGCCGCCGCGGTCTCACTGGTTTGACATAACCCTGGACTTTCCCACGCTCTTCGAGGTAGTCGACTGGCAGAACGGGGAAAAAGAAGAGCCAGGGCTCATCGACGTGAGCACCCGGCCCTCCATGCTGTATTCGACCTTGTTCGCCACCCTGGGAGACAACTACCTGTTCTTCCGCGACGTCTTGCTCGCGATTGGAATTTTCTTCGGCGTCATCGAATTGATTGCGCTGTACATCGGTGTCCGCCTCTCGCGCAGCATGACTGCCTCGGTAGGGGAACTCTATCGCGCAACCGAGCACGTGAACCGCGGCGATCTGACGCATCGCATCGAACTTCGTGGCCGTGATCAGATGGCAGCTCTGGGCCAGTCGTTCAACTCCATGACGGGATCGTTAGCCAGACTGATCGATGAGCAGAAAGAGAAACAGCGGCTGGAAAATGAACTCAGCATCGCCTACGAGGTGCAGGAATTGCTTTTTCCTCGCGAGGTTACCGACCTGCCCTCGCTCGAAGTTCATGGTGTGTGTGTTCCTGCCCGTACGGTCAGCGGCGACTACTACGACTTTATTCCCCTCGGCAGTGACCGGCTGGTGATCGCGGTCGGAGACATCAGCGGAAAAGGAATTTCAGCGGCGCTCTTGATGGCCACAGTGCACGCGTTCGTTCGCGCCTACTCACTCGAACCGGAAATGGCGCTGATGCCTGCCTCCCTGGCTTACGAATCGCACGAGGATCGGCGCATGTACTACCGGGGGGACGGCAGCACGGAATCACAAGTAGCCCCAGCCATGCTGATGACCACCTTGAACTATCAGCTTTACCGCAGCACCCCGGCGGCGAAATACGCAACCATGTTTCTCGGCTGTTATGACGCTAAGTCGCGGGTGCTCACCTATTGCAATGCCGGCCATTTGCCACCCATCATTCTACGGGCTACTGGCGAGGCATTCCGGCTCGGGATCAACGGCACGGTGGTCGGTCTGTTTGACGGCGTCACTTATGACGAATCGACACTGGTCATGCAGACTGGCGACATTTTCGTCGCGTACAGCGATGGTGTCACGGAACCGGAGAATGAATTCGGCGAGTTCGGCGAAGAGCGGCTGATCGAGTTGATCCAGGAGCATCGCGACAAGCCTCTGCCCCGCATCACCGAAATTGTTGCCGGAGCGGTGGCAGACTGGATCGGCACCGTCGAACAGCCGGATGATGTGACCATTGTTCTTGCCCGGTGCACCGGTCCTTCTCCATCCAGAGCCTGAGCTTGGCATTCACGCGCCTCTTCGGTACCATCCGGCTATGAACTATCGCACGTTGGGCCGCACCGGTTGGAAAATTTCAGAGATCAGTTTTGGCGCATGGGCCATCGGTGGCGCATGGGGACAGGTAACCGATGAGGAATCGCTCGCCGCACTCAACCAGGCAATCGATTCCGGCATCAATTTTCTTGACACCGCGGATGTGTACGGCAATGGCCGGAGCCACCGCCTGATTGGGAAGCTCAAGAAGGCACGCAAAGAAGAGATCATCGTTGCCACCAAGGTGGGTCGCCGTCTCCCCAAGCAGACGGTCGAAGGCTACAGTCGCGCCAATCTCACCTCATGGGTGGAATACAACCTGCTTGACCTGAATACCGAGGTTCTCGATCTGGTGCAGCTCCATTGCCCGCCAACCGATGTCTACTATCATCCGGAGATCTTCGGCGTGCTCGACGACCTGGTTCAGGCGGGCAAGATCCGCTACTACGGCGTCAGTGTTGAGCGCGTGGAAGAAGCGCTCAAAGCGATGGAGTATCCCAACCTGCAGAGCGTGCAGATCATCTTCAACTGCTTTCGCCAGCGCCCTTCGGAACTCTTTTTTGCCCAGGCCAAGCTAAAGCAGGTGGGCATACTGGCGCGTGTTCCCCTCGCCAGCGGTCTGCTTACAGGCAAGTTCCGTGCCGATACCAAGTTTGAAACCGATGACCATCGTAATTTCAATCGTCAAGGCCAACGCTTCGATGTCGGCGAAACCTTCTCCGGCGTTGATTACGAGGTAGCATTGGCGGCGGTGGAAGAACTGCGGCCCCTGGTTCCGGCGGGCATGACCATGAGCCAGTTCGCGCTACGCTGGATCCTCATGTTCGATGCCGTCACGTGCGCCATCCCCGGGGGCAAGCGCCCCAGCCAGGTGGCGGACAACGCCCAGTCCTCCGAGTTTCCGCCCCTCACACCAGAAGTCATGGACAGCGTGCGCAACATCTACAACGCGAAGATTCGCCCACTGGTGCAACAGCTCTGGTGAGAGGTTTGGCGAAAACTAACCCGGCTCTGGCAGCCCAGGAAAGCTCCTTTCCCAGGTAACCTTTCGCGTCTTTTGCTCGTCTCTTCTTAATGCGCATTGATGCCCTGAGCCTCGCCCTCGCCGCCTCCTTCTGTCTTCCCGCTGCGACTTCCCTGGCCGCTCCGCAAGCCTCTGTCGCCTCACGGGTCGCTGCACAGAACGCGCTCTTCGAAGAGCAATATCAAGCCGATCTGAAAGCCTCCCCGCTCACCGCAACGTCTTTTGGGGACTATCGCTACAACGACCGGCTGGACGAAGCGTCCCTGGCCGAAGCGGAGCGCGAGCATGCCACGGACGAGAAATTTCTTTCCCGCCTCAAGGCAATTTCGACTGCCAGCTTCTCCGAACAGGACATCCTTTCCCACGACCTCCTTGTCCGCATCCTCGAGCAGCGTAACGAGGACTACGCGTTCAAGGACTTTGAGATGCCCATCTCGCAGATGAGCGGCGCCCACACCCAACTCGCTGACCTGCCGCTTTCCTCTCCGTTCAGCAGCGTCAAGGATTACGAGGACTACATCGCGCGGCTGCATCAGATCCCGAGGGTCTTCACGCAGACCGAAGAGGTGCTTCGTGCCGGCATGCGAGACCACCTCATGCCGGTACGCTTTCTGCTGGAGAAAATCCCCGCTCAGTGCCAGGGAATCATTGACGAAGATCCCTTCCTGCTGCCTACCAAGAAATTCCCCGCTTCTATCTCGGCTGCGGATCGCCAGCGCCTCACGCAGCAAATCACTGACGCGGCCAACAACGAAGTACTACCCGCTTACAAGGCTTTCGCTCAGTTTGTGGCCACGGAATATGCCCCTCACGGACGCACGACGCTCTCCGTGGCCTCGCTGCCCGGTGGTGAGGGCCGATACCGGCACGCCATTCGCGATAGCACCACCATCAGCAATCTCACCCCCGATCAGATTCACCAGATCGGCCTGGACGAAATGGATCGCATCGGTCGCGAGATGCTCGCCATTGCGCACAAGGAAGGATTCTCGGATCTGGCATCCTTCGATGCGTCTCTCAAGAAGAATCCCAGGTACGTTCCGACCTCTGCCGGGCAGATTCTTGACGACTATCGCCATTACCTCGGCCAGATGCAGGCCAAGCTTCCGCAACTCTTCACCTATATTCCCGGATCCCCGGTAACCGTGGAGGCAATTCCGTCATTTCAATCGGCGATGGCGACGCACTATCAGACCGGAACTCCGGATGGCACACGACCCGGCCGCGTGGTCGTCGCCACCTCTGACTTCGCCCATCGCTCCCTCATCGATGACGAAGCCACTGCTTATCATGAGGGCATCCCGGGCCATCACATGCAGCTCTCTGTTGCGCAGCAGATGACCGGCCTGCCCAAATTCCGCCAGCACGCATTTAATTCCGGCTACATCGAAGGTTGGGCACTCTATTCCGAGCAACTGGGCAAGGAGGTAGGCTTCTACGGGGATCCGGTCTCGGACTACGGCCGGCTTGGGAGTGATCGTTTTCGCGCCGTCCGCCTGGTGGTCGACACCGGTATTCACTCCAAAGGCTGGACACGCGACGAGGTGGTCGACTTCTTCCGCAAATCCGGCACCATCGATGAGCCCGAGATCCAGACAGAGACCGACCGCTACATCGCCTGGCCGGGCCAGGCTCTGAGCTACAAGCTGGGACAGCTCAAGTTCCGCGAACTCCGCGAGCGTGCTCGCACGGAACTCGGCCCCAGGTTCGATATCCGAACCTTTCACGACGAAATGCTGAACGGTGGTGTTGTACCGCTGGATATGCTCGAGGCCCGCACCGAAAGCTGGATCAAAGCGCAAAAAGCCGCCGGTCAAGCCCAAGGCGACTAAGCAAAGCCAATGCTACGAGGCCTTCAGAGAGCTTTCTGCAACCATTACTGTAAGTTCACCCCGTACGCTCCACCACCAATCTGAGGGTGCCCCATATCTCGCTCGTTTTATGCGAGATGTGGGATACCACTAGTCTGGATCGAGTGTGCCTATCGGGCTACAAGTACGCAGGTCGAAACCAGTGGTATCCCACATCTCGCGAAAAACGAGCGAGATATGGGGCACCCCTCAGCTCCGTTGCCAGTGGATTTCCTAAATACTTGATCTTCTCTTTTCATTCGCCTATAGTGCTTCCTATGCGTGCTCTGTCCTTCCCCAAGTCTTGCGTGGTCTGCTGCAAGAAATGCGGCCACGACGTGTTAGCCGGAACAGAAAGCTTCCCGGCCAGCTCAATATTCGTGGTCTGCTCCCTGTGTGGAGAGAAGCGGCGATACCTGCCTCAGGAAGTCATCCATGGCAGGCCGCATTTCCTACTCCGGAGAAAACCCTCGCGCCACCTCCCGCAACGTCGCGCGAGCGGACGCCAGAGCCCGCAGATTATTGCGGTAAAGGTGCCAGCTTGATGGTTTTGCCCTCGTGCGCAGACTGCCTTGCCGCGTCAAGAATCTGCATCACCACCACGTTGGTATCGAGCGAAGTGAGATCCCCGGACGGCTTCAACGTTCCCCGAAGCACCGCAGCCAGATAATGCAACGAGCCGTCATTGGGCGGCGTCAGAGGCGGAGCAGTTCCCGCGCTCTCCTCTGTCTGGCCTTTGGTTCGCAGCCGCAGCTTGTCCGGCCCAACCGTGATGAGATACCCAGTTGCGCCGTACACTTCCATGTCCTTGCGGCCGAAGGGCCAGTTCCAGGAACCCATAAGCACTGCCTGTGCTTTTGGGTAACGCAGGATGATGGTCGATTCATCCGCCACCCGAGGATAGATCTGAGGCTTATCCGTCTGGGTCACGGCGGTGACGCTCAGCGGAGACTCCCCGTGCATGAGCCAGGTAACCAGGTCCGCACCATAGCAACCGAAATCATATAAGGCCCCATCGCCATTCTGCTCCGGATCCTGAAGCCACTTGAGAAACTCCGGCTGTACGCCAATCTCTTTCGGTCCTTCGTGACCATCGTGCACCACGACCCTGCGTAGCTCACCCAAGGTGCCCTTTGCCAGTTCCTCATAGGCCGCCTTGTTGCTTGCATACCAGGTGGTCTCATAGTTCACCAGCACCTCGACATGGTGTTCGCGAGCCGCGTGGCGAATGGCCAGGGCGTCGGCAAGCGACATCGTGAGCGGCTTCTCCACCATCGCGCTGATCCCGTGCTGGGCCGCTGCTTCGATTACCTCGCGGTGTTTGCCCACCGAGGTGTAGACCAACAGAGCCTGCGGATGTCGGGCTGCGATCATCGCATCCAGTTGCCCGTAGAACAGGTTGGAATCGAGATGAAACTGCTGTGCATAACGGTGGCACAGTTCCGTGTCGGCATCCACGATGCCCACCAACTCCACATCATGCTGGTTTGGAAACTGCTTCAGGAAACCGCCCACGTGGCCGTGTTCCAGCCCGACAATGGCGACGCGCAGCGGTGCTTCCTGGGCAGACGCGCTGCCCGCGTTTAGACCGAAGACAGCAGCACAAAGAAAAAACAAAACGGCAAACCGCATTTTTCCTCCGAACGTCTAGGACTGTGGGGGTGCTTTGCCGGAGCGGCGCACCCAAGCACCATTTTGCTTTTCCAGATACACCCACTCCGCTTGCGAGCACAGGTTGCCGCACCAATCGAGGATATAGACCAGCGCGGCCGTTTGCGCGGTATTGAAATATACCTCGCTGAAAAAAGTGATCCCCAGATAGTTGCCGTAGGTAGACTGCTGGTCCGACGTCGCATTGAGCGAGGTACGCGACCCTTTAAACTCCGCCGTGCTGCTCGGCCCCAACAATACATAAGGGCGGGGCAGTTGCAGGCGGCGCTTCAATGTCATGCGTTCTTTCTTACGCTGGTTGTAGTCGTAGACCGCCTCCTGAAAGCCCCGCGGATTATCTGTCGGAGGTTGGAGGGTCGCCTCCGGCGCCAGTTTGGGATCCATGTCATCTTCATTGACCGTGGTTGCGCTGATGGCCCAGGGCTGGTTCTGGCCGGAATCCATGTCCTTGAAAACCTGCCCGGGCATGATCATCGAATAGATTGCATAGGTATCCGGAAGCCGGTCGGTGCTGGTGGTGGGCGCGGCCGGCTTGTTTTGCCCGGCGGCGGTTGTCGTTGCAATGGCCGCTGCCAGGAAGAACGAGCCCAGGTAGCTGATATTGATCCTCATGTGAGGAGACCTCATACGTGCCCTCTAAGATGATGACACAGGGGGGTAGTATCCTCTCTGGATACGTGTGGGTGATCTCCTATTGACGAAGCCAACCCGAGCCAAGACCAGCAAGTTGGGAGAAGTGGAGCGTGTGTACCGGATTTTGCGCGATTGGCTGATCACGGCCAAGCTTCCGCCGGGCGAATTCCTCTCCGAGGCGGATCTGGCTGAGCGCTGCGGAACCAGCAGAACCCCGGTCCGCGAAGCCTGTACCCGCTTGATGCAGGACCACTGGCTGACCCGGATTCGCCGCAAGGGCTTTATGGTAACGCCCATTTCCGTGCGTGACATCGTGGATCTCTACGACTACCGCAAGCTGCTGGAATGTTACGCCACGGAAAAACTGGCACAAACCGCCAGCCACGAGCAGTTGAAGGAGCTGGCCGCCATTGTTGCGCCGGAGAGAGACCCCGCAGCCAGCCTGGACCAGATTCTGGCAGCCAACCAGGTCTTTCATCGGCGACTGTCAGAGATGGCCGGCAATCAGCGAGTGCTAGGCAACCTCGACCTGACGCTCGGCTACGTGGCGCGCCTGGATACCTTGTGTACCCAAACCGTCCCAGGCTGGATCGGCCACGCCGACATTCTGCGCGCGATTGAAAAACACGAGCCGGCTGAAGCCAGGCTTGCCATGCAAGTGCACGTGGATGCTTCGCGAGACAAGATGATCAAACTCTTCAGCGCATAGTGGAGGGACCTGCCGTTAACATCCCACACGCAAAGCCCAATGGACGCACAACTCCAACCTTTGTCATCCCGAGCGAACCCGGATTTCCTACTTCACCGCTCTCACTGGCGACCACTTATGTGGTTCTCTCTAAAGAGAACCACATGCAGTTGACCGAAGACGCAACTCTCGACAGGAAATCCGGGGAAGCCGAGGGATCTGCGGTTTTCTTGGCCCAAACTACTCCGTATCGTCTTCAACCCCTTTCACCGGGTGACGAAGAATCTGCTCCAAACTCTTAGGAGCCGCGGTATAAGTCTTCCCGTAATACTTATCGATCTGATACCGGTAACTCATAGCCGGGCCGGGGAACCCGATCAGCTTCCAACCGACCATCCCAATATTCCCACCATGCAATGGATCGCAGAACATTCCTTCCACCGTATGCCCGTGCAGCAGTTGAAAGAAATAGCTCTGTTCAACGCCCTCCAGCTTCTGATCCTGTCCTTCCGCTGATAACTCGGCGAACTTATCACCCAGCGTCTTGATCCCTGCACGATAAATCTCCTGCGGATTTTCTTTCCCCTGATAACCATGTTCCGGGATCGATTGAATCCAGGGCCCCTTCGTATAGCGATACTTATCCTTGCCGTAAGGCCCCGCGAGTTGGCGATCAATATAGATCACCACTCCGGCCTCTGTGGCCCCGGGCCCGCTTTCATCCGTGGGAAAAATACGCTCGCAGGCCGCCTGAATTATGCGTGCCTCCTCCGCGGTAAAAAACCGCAAGGGCACCTTCACGGATTCCTGTGCCGCTGCGACAGGAATCAGATCTCCCACCAATGAGTACAGCACCGCCCCGCTGAGCGCCTTCGCCGGAATCAGAATAAAATCACGCCGCTTCATCGTTCTTCCCTTTCAAGCTAACGGCCCAGGTTTCTTAAGATAATGATCAATCAAACCATCCGCCGCGCGATGACTGACAGCAACAATCGAAAGAGTCGGGTTCGCGGATGAATTTTGCGGGAAGGACGAAGAACCAACCACAAAAAGATTGGGCACGTCCCAATGTTGAAGCCAGGTGTTGACCACGCTCTTCTCCGGCGATGTCCCCATGATGGCCCCTCCCTGGATATGCGTTGTGCTATAAGAGCCGGCGTTGTAGTGATGGAATGCTCCGTCCCCGCGACTGGGGAAACCTCCCTTGACCAATTGCGCTCCGGAAACCTGCGCGACCACTTCAATGATCTGATTGGCGACGCGGGCTCCGAACTTCATCTGTTGCATTTCGTAGTCCGTCCAGTCCAGCGTCATCCGCAACAGCGGATCCCCCCACTTATCGGTATAAGTGGGATCCAAATCCATAAAATTCTGCCGGTAGGCAAAATGATCCCCTCGCATCTCAACCCCTGGGCCAATTCTGTCCCAGTGTTCGATTGCCGCTTTCTTCCACGCGGAACCCCAACTACGCGGGGCTGCGCCTTTTGGGACATGGCCAAACGAACCCGCCGGTCCTTCGCCCGTCGCTGCTCCTCGAAGAAAGGTCCCTCCACGCAAAATCTTCTCCGGAATCTCCTGCTTGATGTCCCCATCAAGATCCGCGATGCCATAGCCAACGGCACCCGATCCCATGAAGAGGTTCAGGCGTTCTTTGAACACCAGCATCCCTCCTGCTCCGCTGGTCACCTGATGGGTGAGGTTCTTGCCCAGCGTTCCCTTCCCTGCAACCGGGTCATACTTCTCCCCGACGTCGGAGAGAAGCAGGAGACGTATGCTGTTGGGCGTCCACGCCGCGAGCACGACCACACCCGCGGGTTGCATGGTCTCCTGGCCGTTCTCGTCCATGTAGACAACGCCCTCGGCGTGTCCCTTACGATGCACGATTTTCCGCACCCAGCAGTTGTTGCGCAATTCGAAGTTATTCCGGCCTGTCACGACCGGCATCAGCGTGTTGGTGGGCTGCGCTTTGGCCCCGATCATGCAGCCATAGCCCGGGCAGTAGCCGCAAAAAACACATCCCGGCCGCGAGACCTTATCAGGATTGGTGTAGGCCGTGCTTAGGTTGGCGGCGGGCAACGGAAAGGGGTGATAACCCAACTGCGTTGCCGCCTTGTGGAAGAAGCCCATGGTATAAGTTGGCGTCAGCGGCGGTGTAGGATACTCCTGCTGCCTCGGGCCTTCAAAGATATTGCCCCCTTCCACCAGCGTGCCACGCAGATTACCGGCCTTGCCGCTGATGCCCATCAACTGCTCAGCCCGCCAATAATACTTCTCGAACTCGTCGTAGGTGATACCCCAGTCCTGGATCGTCCAATCCGGCGACATGCGCGAAGCACCAAACTTTTCCCGCAGATGCGTGGCCAATACGAAAAAGTCCGGCAAGTACCGGTCGGAGATTCCACCCCAGTGTTCCGAAGTGCCGCCGGTCCCGGTTCCCGGGCGAAAGGCTCCGTATTGCCGTATCGGAGCCGACGGATCTTTGATGGAGTGGCGATGGGTGATGGTCTGGTCTGCTGGATTTTGTATCAGGCCGACGCGGCGATTGTTGATTTCATCCATGCCGGCGGCATATTGCGAAATATTGCGCGCTGGGCCCCGCTCTAGAACGACGACATTCAAACCCGTTCGGGTGGCTACTTCTTTCGCCATGACCAGACCGCTCCACCCGCTGCCGATGACGACCACGTCAGTGGCTTTAAAACGCTTCAACCGGATACCACCTTTCGCCACGAATCATGAAAACGGCCAAACCCGTTCGACGGTTTTACTGAGCATCCAGCTCTTGTCGTCGGCGTTGAGGAATTTCATATCGTCTTGCACCACAGTCAATCTCTGCGGGTAAGTTGCTCGTTCCTTGGCAATGGGCCAGTCCGTGGCCCACATCAGCCTTTGCGGTCCGAAGCCGTCGTACAGGCGCTTCACCAGCTTCTGCGAATCGAGCCACGGGTAGCCTTGCTTGGACAACGACCAGGTATGCGAGATTTTTACAAACACTTTCGGATAACGAGCCAGCTCCACCAGCGGCTCCAGTTGCTCAGGATGGTCTACCGGACAATCTGCCATGTGGTCGATCACAATCGTCAGATCCGGAAATTTATCGACCAGTTTCTGCACGTCCGGAACCCGGGTGATGGGCACCAGCAGCGTCATCGGAACCTTGAGCTGGTCGCAACGCTTCCACAGAGGAGGCATCAACGGGCCGCGAATCCAGTCCCCGCTCGCATCGCCCGCCGGGCTCAGGCGCACTCCGCGAAACCCCGGTTGCGTGGAGATCTCTGCCAGATGATCGGGCGAGGCAGGATCCAGCGGATCGACCCGGCACACCCCTTGAAAAAACTGCGGATACTTCTTAAGCACGGCGGCAAGGTAGCTATTGTCGTAGCGATAGTGGATGACCTGGATAATCACTGTCTTCGCCACACCGTTAGCTTTCATCAAGTCCAGCAGCATCTCCGGGGTCGCATCGAAATCGGGAACCTTGGCTCCCGCCGCGAAGGGAAACTGCGGGTCGTGTTTCCAGACATGAACGTGTGGATCCAGGATTCGATAATTCGCTACCGTAGCAGCAGCCGTCATCTTCAGCATCTTCCGCCGGGTGATCTCAGGCATAGACAGGTTCCAGGGTTTTGACCACGTAGGCTCCGCATCGTTCATAGCTTGTGCGTGGGCCGTTTCTCGCGATGTCGAGGTCGACGCACAGCCAGCCCTGGTAGCGAATGCTGCGTAGTACCCGGTGGCACGCGGGAAAATCAATCTCCCCGTCTCCCAGGTCGTAGGTGTTGGTGAGATATTTCGCACCGAGGCCGGCGCGCTTCGCATCTTTGTAATCGGCCAGCATCAACCGGTTCTTGTACTTCTCCATGATGACTGCCGGGTCCCCACCCCCAAGGTAAACGTGAGCCGTATCTGGGGAGAAATAGAACAACTTGGGATCGGTCATGGCCATGCATCGATCAATCTCTTCGGGAGTCTGCACCATCTGGCCCAGATGATTGTGCAGGCCGGCTTTGAATCCCATTTCGCCCGCGGTCTCTCCCAGCTGATTATAGAAACGGCCCATGATGGCGAAGGCTTCCTCAGATTTGCCGCTACGTGATGGCGAGAAAACAACCAATCGATCGGCGCCAAAGCGCTTGAGGAAAGTCATCGCCTTTCGTGCATTGTCCAGGATCTCGGCGTGCTTGGTTGGATCGTCTGCCGCGCCGTTGAACGAAATGGTGATCACGTGCAGGCCGCGTTTGGAGAGTTCCTTCTCCATTTGCTCCGGCGTGATGCTGTACTTGGTGAGAATCTGCGGGTACTGCGTCAAACGAAGCCCGATAAAACCGGTGTCGTGCATGACGTCAAGGATGTCGGTAAAGTTTGAGCCAGGAAATGAGTTCCATAGATTGGAGCCCAGGGCCCATTTAACGTTCTTGTTAGCCGGCAGCTGTGCCGCTGTCTGCGCCAGGAATCCCGCCAGGCCCACCATGGCTTGTCGTCTATTCATCACAGAGTTGCGTCCAAAATCGTGTTCACTCCCAAAAACATTTCCAAGAAAGGTCTGTTAAACCCGCAGATCCCTCGGCTGCGCTCGGGATGACAAAGGGAAGGACACTTCCATGGAAGATGGTTGCTGGGAGGAATGCGTTTTTCTGTCCATTCCTAACAGACGTGTCATCCCGACCGGAGCGAAACGCAGTGGAGGGACCTGCTGTTTGTTATCCGCGGCATCAAATCTGAATGAAAGCGCTACCCCACCCTTTGTCATCCCGAGCGAAGCCGAGGGATCTGCGGTAGCACCATCGGCCGCATCAAACCCCAATGGAAGCGCATCCCTCCCCTTTGTCATCCCGACCGAAGCGTAGCGAAGTGGAGGGATCTGCAGTTCAACGACCCCCTCCTGGAACTGTGTTTCGACACAACCTTCCATTGCACCTGCCTCACGTCAAAACTGGAGCCGTAACACCCCAACCAGGTTCCCGTTCGGCGTATACCAGTTGGAAAAGCTATAAGACTGGCTGGCAGCCTTGCCAAACAACTGTGGACTGGTAATGTTAACGACGTTGTTCGTCGCCGTTCCGTACGCATGCGTTTCAGGGAAAAGATTATTGGCGTCCATGCGCACGGTGATTCTATATCTTTCCTTGTACGCAACCATTTTCGTCAGCGAATACTGTGGCCACCAAACCCCTCAATCCGTAGCTGTTTTGCGTGTTATCGAGGTCATGCCACGCGTAAAGAATATTCTCGCGGCCCACCTGTTCGCGATAGCGGTTCCAGGCAAAGCGAAAGTACGCCTTGTTGTTCGCGAGGATCTGCTGATCGAACCTGCCCAGATAACCATCTTTGTCGGCCAGGTAGTGGGTGTTAGCGATGTAGTTGTTAGTTGGCCCGGTGGTTGTAAGGCCTCCCCCGGTGTTGGGGAGATGATAGGGAGTCATGGACAGGAACTTGACTGCCACAGGATCGAAGCGGCTCAACGGAATCTGGTTCCCGGGGAATTGCTGAGCCGTCCAGCCCGTGCCGCCCGTGCATCCATTGGGATTGGTGCAGGTAATCGTCGCCGGATCATAGATGGGCTGAGAGGCTACGTCGCCAAAGTTGAAATTGCCGTCAAGCATTTGCTGCGTCGGTACGTTGGCGGTTACCGTGTTCTGCTCGTGATCGTAGTCCAGGCGAAATGCGAGAAAGAAAAACGATTTGTTGCGCCCGTCGTAAACCTTGGGGATGAAGATGGGACCACCCAGCGTGCCGTCGATGGTGAAGTTGATTTGGTTCGAAGGCAATCCCAGAATGCGATACGTGCCGTCGTTGTTGGCCTGCGATCCCTGCGTGTAGAACATCAGGTGCTCCGGCTTGGCCTGAACCATAGGAACCTCGTGGATAACCTTCGCGTCCACCGTCCCGCCGCCGACCGCATTATCCGTCGCGAGCAATGGCGTGGCCGCAGTCACCTCTACCGCCTGGCTGGTCGTGCCTACATCCATACGCACGTCGAAGCAACCATGAAGGCTAAGAGGATTTTCGCGGACAGCGTCGTAAGAAGCGACGCCACAGGACAGCGGTTAAAGAGGGGCTTTTTCATCGAGGGATTCCCGTTAAGCAGTGAACTATCATCGTCGATAGGTTCCACTGTCAAGCGATTTCTGGATCCTTGCCGGAAGCGCATTGATCCCACTTCGATCGGCATCGATATCCCTGAATAATGCCCCTGACAACGAGATAAGTCGCTTATTTACATGACGATGGAAGGATGACGTGGGTCGGCGGCGGTATTCAGGACAGAGCGCTTATGCGGGGCTAAGAACCCCGCGAATTAGATGGCAACCAGATCGCCGCCTTTGAGGTGAAGCATGCTTCTTACTTCGTCGGGTGTCGCAATCTCGAAAGAAAGCTCCTCGAGGATTCCGCGCATTTTTCTCACCTGGTCAGCGCTCGATTTTGCCAGTTCCCCCTTGCGCAGCCACAGACTGTCTTCCAGTCCGACCCGAACATTTCCGCCCAGAAGCACACCCAGCGTTCCAATCCGCATCTGGTGGCGTCCGGGTCCGATCACTGACCACTGGTAGCTCTCCCGGCCAAACAAGCGGTCCGCCGTTGCCCTGACATAGCTGAGCAGCTCGACCTCGGTTCCCATCCCTCCCAGAATCCCGAAGACGCTCTGCAGGAAGAAGGGCGGCTCGACTAATTTCTCGTCGAGAAGATAGGCCAGGTTATACAGATGGCCCAGATCGTAGCACTCATATTCGAAGCGGGTACCGCAGCCCTCGCCCAGTTCCTTCAGCACCCGCTTCATATCGACAAACGTGTTCCGGAAAATATTGCCTTCGGTTTTCTTCAGGTATGGCTCTTCCCAATCGTATTTCCATTGGCTGTGGCGGCGTGCCGATCGATGGATCGAGAAATTGATCGAGCCCATGTTGAAGGAGGCGAGCTCCGGTTTGAATTGCAGCGCCGGCGCGAGCCGTTGATCCAGGCTCATCGTCAAGCCGCCGCCGGTGGTGATGTTGATCACGGCGTCCGTCGCCGCTTTGACCGCCGGCAAAAATTTCAAGTAGGTTGCCGGGTCGCCATTAGGCTCTCCGGTCTTGGGGTCGCGTGCATGGAAGTGCAGGATGGCAGCGCCCGCTTCTGCCGCTTCGATCGCCTGCAGCGCGATGTCTTCCGCAGCGAACGGCAAGTGAGGAGACATGGTTGGGGTATGAATCGACCCCGTGACGGCACAGCTGATGATTACCTTGTTAGCCATGGAATCTGCGGCAGGTGCCACCCCATTTCGGGCTTAAGGCTGAGAAAAACGATCCGGTTTCCATCCGGGTCCTGCACCGTAAGCAGCGAACCCTGTTTCTGGAAGGCTATATGCAACTCATTCAGCTGCGCGGCTGCACGGCGCACGCTGGGAACCGAAAGCAGGACCTGATCCACACCCGGATTGATCTCCACCACCTCGTTCGAGGAACCGGGCAGCAGCAGTGGTATCAACCCCTGCTCAAGGGCATTGCGCGACTCATGGAAGCCAAGCATCTGTTCATAAAAAGCCCGTGCTGCGACCGGATCCTCCATCCTCAAACTGACCCCGTAGATCTGTGTGGAAATGCGGTTTGGGCCGAGGTGCTTGCCCTTGTCTTTGGAATGCTGGGAGCCCGGCATGTACTGGGTGTATTCGATAAGCTGTTGCTCCGGACCCCCCATGGTAAACAGCAGGTTCCCTGCACCGGCACGTTTCACTGGAGTGGGCTTGAGGCCACGCGCCAGGTAAGCACGATTGAGCGCTTCGAGGTCTGTCGATTCGAAGCAGAGGTGCATAAAGCCGGTCGACTGCGAAGCCTGCGGAGGATAGATCTCAATGAACTGCTGGTCGTTTACTTTGAAGAACGCTTCTGTGGTGGCCCCATCCTTGGTGAACGCGAAGGCCTGCTCAAACCCAAGCTTCTGGTAGAAGTCACGGGAGCGGGCAAGGTCAGAGACCCGGAAGGCGACATGTGCGATCCCGGCGAGGGTGGTCGGGGGTGGTATCTGCCCCATCCCCAGCGCGGGAAGCAGAAAGAGCGTTATGACCGGCAGGCAGGCACGGAGGAGTCTCATAGCGTCTTATTATCGACGCTGCGCGTGAAGTTGCAGTTGGTCAAGAAGATGCCTCCGGCACCAGAGATTGTAGCTGGAATCGCTACGGAGGGGGCGCCGCCAGCACCGCCTTCAGAGCCTGTCCTGCAGGCGCCGTCATCAATGCGTAACCAGTCAGGCTGGGCTCGATGCCGTCAAAGGTCAGCCCCGCACCGTAGTTTTCTCCATTTGCAGCGGCCAGCACCGCATGATAATCGACCACGGTAACACCCTGCTGGGCCGCAAACTGCATGATCCATTGATTGAGTTGAGCGATCCGCTGAAACCTCTGCGGGCTAGGGTCTGCCTGTTCCGCGATGGCCTCCGGCCCCCAGGGTGGAATAGTTCCGAGCACCACGGAAATGTGATTCGCTTTCGAACGTGCTCCGCTTATAAACTCCGATAAAGAAAACCTGCAAGCCTGGGAGGAAACGCATGTATGCACTGTTATACGATCTTCGCTTCGCATTTCGCCAACTGCGTAAGGCCCCTGGCTTCAGTCTGACCGTCATCCTTACTTTGGCACTCGGCATCGGCGCAACGAGCGCCATCTTTTCCCTGGTCGAGGGAGTTCTCCTGCGCCCACTGCCATTCAACAACCCGGAACGCCTTGTGGTGTTGGGAGATCAGCTGGGAGGCGGCCAGAACACTCCCGTCACGGCTCGCGAGATTGGCATTTACACCAGGGAAACCAACGCCTTTTCCTCGCTCGGGGGCTATATCGGCACGCAGTACGAGCTTTCCGGTGGTGCAACGCCCGAGGAGATCAACGGCGCCCGCTTCACCACGAGCGTCTTCTCAACTCTGGGAGTTCCTCCCCTTCTGGGTCGCGTCTTTACCCAACAGGAAGAAGACGGCCATCAACCGCTAGCGGTCATCAGTTACGCCTTGTGGCTTAACCGCTACCATCGCGATCCTCATGTCCTCGGCAGCTCCATCGTTCTCGACCGCAAGGTCTATTCCATCATCGGGGTAATGCCGCGCAACTTCGAATTCCCGCTGCAACCCGGACATCTCAACCAGGCGGAGCTCTGGGTTCCCATGAGCCTTGCACCCGATGAACTTACCGACGAGCACGCCGGTTTTTGGGGATTCCAGATGGTGGGCCGCCTCAAGGACGGCGTCAACCTTTCGCAGGCTGCTCAGGACGTAGACAGAGTCGCGAAGCAGGTTCAGCGCAGCTTTCCAGCAAACATGTCCGCGATCCACATCCAGGGTCGCGTCCGGACGCTCACGGAGTACGCAGTGGCGGACGTTCGCCCCATGCTGCGCACGCTGTTCTTCGCTGTTGCCATCGTGCTGCTGCTGGCGTGCGTCGATGTTGCCGGGTTACTGCTGGTGAGGGCCATCCGCCGGCGCCGTGAATACGCCTTACGGCTGGCCCTGGGTGCGCGCTCCTCCGTGATCCTGCGCGAATCTATCTGCGAAGGTCTGCTGCTGAGCATCGCTGCTGGCCTGTTGGGCCTGGCCTTTGCCGCAGTCGCAATCCGCACCGCCTTGCACCTTCTGCCCGAATCCATGCCGCGGATCAATGGAATCTCCATGGATCCTACCGTGATCACCTTCGGCCTCTTCCTCGCCGTGGCCACCGGCGCCTTATGCGGTCTTGCCCCTGCCTTCGCGGCCTTGCGGACGAACATCACAGAAAGCCTCAAAGAGGGTGTCCCGAGCGGGACGGGTTCATCCAGTCATACTCGGCTGCGCTCCGCGCTGGTCGTCTTCCAGATCGCCATCGCCCTGGTACTGCTCACAGTGTCGGGCGCCTTGCTGCGCAGCTTCCAGAAGATGCGTGCGGTCGATCCCGGCTTTCAACCAGAACACGCGCTCGTTGCCGGCTATCAATTGCCGCTCAACCAGTACTCCACTTACGCTGCTGTCGATGGCTTCCATCGCGAAGTCGTAGAGCGACTCTCGACCAAGCCGGGAATGGTCGCCGTCGGAATCACCACCGTCCTTCCCGCATCCGGCGCTATGGCCTCCGCTACCTACACCATCGAGGGCGAGCCTGCAGAAAGCTGGAAGTTGAAATTTGCCACATTCGCGAGCACCTATGGCGACTACTTTCGGGCCATGGGCATACCGCTGCTCGAGGGCCGAACCTTTACCATGGACGACCGCGCCAACACTCCCCTGGTGATCATCGTGAACCAGACCATGGCCAGACATTCCTGGCCAGGGCAGCGTGCGATTGGTAAACGCATGCATGTCGGCAACCCGAAAAAGGGCTTGCCGTGGGCCACAGTGGTTGGCGTCGTCGCTGATACCAGGCTCGGCGCTCGCGACGAACCGGCCGCGGACCAATGGTATAGCCCGATGCAGCAGCCCGCTATCCTCTACGGAACCGAATCCGGAAAATTTACAAACGCCGACGGAGGATACATTACCCTGCGTTCCGCTCTGCCTCCCGATCAGATGACCCAAACACTGCGCTCGACCATCGCGCAGATTGATCCGCTGCTCGCGTTGCAGCAAGTACAGCCCATGGATGACGTGATCTCTAACGTGGAAGCGCCCCGCCGTTTCAATACCTGGCTCATTACCACCTTTGCCGTGGGAGCTCTGCTGCTCGCGATCACGGGGATCTACGCACTGCTCGCATTCTCCGTCTCGTTGCGTACCCAGGAGATCGCCATCCGTATGGCGCTCGGCGCTCAGCGCGCGGGCATCGCCCGGCTGGTTTTAATTTCGGGCGCGAAGCTGGCACTGCTCGGCTGCGGATTGGGTGTACTCGGTTCGCTCGCTGCGTCACGGCTTGTCAGCGGATTTCTATTCAACGTGAGCCCGACGGACCCGCTGATTTACCTGGCGGGCGTGTTGCTCATGATGGTGCTGGCGCTTCTCGCATCCGCGCTCCCGGCATCCCGTGCTGCATCCGCAGACCCGCTTGTCGCGCTACGTTCGACCTAAGGAGCCAGCGAGCAAGTTACCGAAATCCGAGCTTTCCGGTGTCCGCTTTTAGACGACGCTGTTCGTTTCCGAACGATTCTGTCGCTGGCCGCGACGAAAGCCCCGCTTTATCGACTTAGCTGACGCAGTCTGTCCTTGCGGTCGATCATCTCTACGCGATCTGTGGGTTCCATTGGTTATCTAAGTGCATTGCAGCTCGTCAGAACAGGGCTGCCCAATCGACCTGCGGAGAACGTACGCCATGCTGAAACGGCTGTTTCTATTACTGCTTGTTGTCGCCATCGCCACCACCAAGCTTCACGGGGCTAACGGCTCCTTCGTCGGCCAGTGGAAGCTCAACCCGGAAAAAAGCACGATGCACGACCAAATGAAGGTCGCTCCCGCGGGAGCCAACCGCTACGCTTTCGACTTTGGCGGCGGCCCGGAATTCATTATTGCCAACGGCACCGACCAAAGCGGTCTCGAGGGAAGTACCCTCGCTGTAACGGCAGAAGCTCCTCGTGTCTGGAGAGTCGTCCGCAAGAAGAACGGCCGTATGCAGATCTCCGCCATCTGGACGCTTTCTCCGGACGGCAACTCGCTGCGCGACGACTTCACCGGCTACCCGCCTAACGCCTCCAGTTTCACGATCCATTACATTTACACACCCATTGGAGGAGCCTCTGGCTTTACCGCTGTGTGGGATAGTACAAGCGAAAAGCCAGGCCGGGTCGAAATTGAGGTGCAGCCCTACAAAAGTAACGGCCTTTCCTTCATCAATCAGGCGCAGCACACCGCGAAGAATATGAATTTTGACGGCAAGGACTATCCGGTGAAGGACGCGAACACGCCGGCGGGATCCATGTCGTCGGCGCGCCGCGTAAATGCCAGCACTCTCGAGTTCACTGAGAAGAGAAATGGCAAGGTGGCCGACAAACAGCATATCCAACTTTCTCCAGACGGCAAGACGCTGACCATGACTATTCAGCCGGCGAATGGACTCAGGCCGAACGTCCTCGTTTTCGAACGGGAATGATTGTAAAAGGGGTTGGGACCGAGCGGCGAAAGAGCTCGCAAGAGACGTGGATTTCCCCCACCTGAAGATGGTGGTTTTGTTGCCCCGACGGAATGATTGGGTGCCATGGAGCCCCCCAAAGAAGGGTTGTGCCGCTCACCGTTCCCGCGGCCGTGTTACCCGGTATGCGTTTGTGTCAGCTATCCTAGCGTTACGGACATGGAAGCAGTCTTTGAAACCGATGCTAATGAACACACCAGATCGACCCGCAGTAAAACAGTCCTCGCTATTTGTACCGAAAGCTTCGCGATCAATTCAATCTGGGTAAGCCTGCTAGCTCTGCTATTTCTTTTCACAACGTCTGCGTATTCACAAACAACGCCGGCAGCCCCTCCCGGTTCATTCCCAGGTAGCTTTGTGGATAGGACTGAATATGCCACAATCCACTTCCTGCACCAGGCGCCCCACGGCTCACACAAGTATTTGATCGAGACCATGGGTTCAGGCGTGGCACTTTTCGATGCTGATAACGATGGCCGGCTGGACATTCTTCTCGTCAATGGCGCGCCCTTCGGCGACCTCGTTTCCAAGGGAACCATCCCAAAAAAGACCGGTCCGCTTTACTGGAATCGCTTCTACCATCAGAAGCCGGATGGCACATTCGAGGACTGGACCGAGAAAGCGGGCTTGCAAGGCGCCGGCTACGGCATGGGAGTTGCGATCGGTGACTATGACAATGACGGTTACGAGGATATTTACGTAACGGCGTATGGTGGCAATCAACTGTTTCATAACAATGGTAACGGCACATTCACAGACGTGACACAAAAGGCGGGCGTAGGCGGCAGCGGTTGGTCGACCTCAGCAGCCTGGATTGACCTGGACGGGGACGGCAAGCTCGATCTGGTAGTGGCGCGCTACGTTCAATGGGACTGGGATGACATTTGGTGCGGGGAACATCGGGAGGGCTACCGCAGCTATTGCCATCCTGACCACTTTCCGCCAATTCCTATGCTTGTCTATCACAACGACGGCAACGGAGTTTTCACCGAAGAAGCTCACTCCCTGGGTTTAGACAAACCTGCCAAAGCACTCGGGCTTGCGATGGCGGACTACGCTCACGACGGGCATCCGGCCCTGTTTGTGGCAAACGACTCTATGGACGAGTTCCTCTTTCGCCGTAAGCAGACTGGCGGGTATGACGAGGTCGGGCTGGACGCCGGTGTTGCTGTAGATGCCGACGGGCGAACCTACGCTGGTATGGGCGTTGATTTTTCCGACTACAACAATGACGGGTTGCCGGATTTACTGGTCACGGACCTTGCCAACCAGAAATATGCGCTTTACCGGAATGCGGGCGATGGCACATTTTCTTACGAAAGCTATGCCACGGGCGTCGCTGCCAGCACCCTGCTCCACTCCGGTTGGGGTCTGCGGTTTATGGACTACGACAACGATGGTTGGAAAGATCTGTTGATTGCCCAGGGTCACGATTTGGACACGATTGAAAAAACCTTTCCCCAGCTTCATTATCGCGAACCACCGATGCTGTTGCGTAACGTCGACGGAAAAAGATTCATCGATGTGAGCTCCGCTTCAGGCCCCCCTTTTACCCAGCGTTGGGCGGGCCGTGGCATGGCAGTCGGAGACATCAACAATGACGGACGGCTCGATGCGGTCATTACGGAAAATGGCGGCCCAGCGCACCTGCTGATGAATGAGACCAAAACGGATAACCATTGGATTGGATTTAAGCTGGTTGGCCACAAAAGCAATCGCGATGGCATTGGTGCCTCGATCAGAATCGACACGTCCAAGGGCGCGCAATGGTATACAGTGACCACCGCATCGAGCTATCTATCGTCGAGCGACGTTCGCGCACACTTCGGACTGGGGCTGGACTCGCGAGTCAAGACGGTAGAGATCCGCTGGCCCAGTGGGTACCAGCAGACCCTGAACGATGTGCAGGGTGACCGCTACGTAACAGTGGAGGAACCTCCCGCGACCCAAGGTTCCAAGTAGGCTCCGCAGCTTTACGACCCCGCTTAGAAAAGCAGCTGTATCTGCTGGGGTGTGGCCGTATTCACAAAATGCAGGAGAAGTGTGCGCCCACTTTGCCGAAATTGCCCGGGATCGAGAAGCTTGCCGTTCACCGTGATTTCCCGTGGGGCTTTGGTGGTGAGGATGCAAACGACCGCGTTGGTTTGATCGATCCCTTCCGCCTCAAAGGCGAGGCTGCCGCCCGACGCGTGCTCTGCCGTGATTTTCGCGGAGGCTGCGAGGATGCGAGGGGTGGAGGTTTTGAAGTAGTTCACGTCGAGCAGCAGCGCCCGGGTGCCTGGCTGAACCGCCACTTCAGAAGTTTCGGTGAGGTCAGCATCAAAAAGGTTGATCAGATCTCCGGTCACGAATGACGGATGCGCAGATGCCTGATCGCTGCGCCCCGAATCTTTATCCAGCCCCGCCGCAATTACATACGGACCGCGACGCAGGACTAGCGCGTTCGTCTCCTTTAGGGACAGGTGGGCAGACTTCGCGGCACGTTGCACAAGTTCGTAGACCCGGTCCCCGCCGCCGGGTAAGTAGGTCAACGCGGCGGGACTTTGCGATTCGTACAAGACATATCCCTTGCCGACGGCGTGAATGCCGGTTGCGGAGGGAGGCAGCCCGAGTACTTCAAAGAGGTGATCTCGAGGTGTGGCAAAGTGATTTCCCTGGGAGTTCCACCAGTCTGTAGCCTTGTTATAGGGGTCCTTATCATCATCGAGGACAATGAGGGCTCCACCAGCGCGTACCCAGGCGGCGAGCGCGCTATGGAACTTCGGCGAGGGTGGCTTTTGGCCCTCGTAGGTGAGAAGAAGAAGCTTATAGGGCTTGAGAAATCCGGCGGCAGATTTGGAATAGGCGCTTTCGATCTGTACCGGCTCCACCGGCATACCATGCATCAGCAGCGGTAGCGCAAGGCCGTAGAATTGCCCGAGGTTTTCGTCAGACGGTTGCGGTGCGACGCGCTGAAACATGAGCGTGTCAGAAACCAATACGCCGATCCCTTGCGTGCCGGCGGACTCCCAGCGAATAGCCGACGCCGGCTGATCCATCTCATTGAGGGCATGAAAAACAGTTTGCAGCTCTGTCTCGTACTGTTTCGGGATAAGGCTTTTTTCGGGGTTGGGGTTGGCTTTAGTCTGCTCGCTTACTGGATACATCGATCTGGGTCCGAAGATACGCTCGGGCCAGGGCAGGATTTCGTAGCGAGCTACGCCGGGCCGAAGCAGAGAAGCGGTGAGCGTACTTTCCCAGTTGGTGCGGTAGTCGACCCAGGAGTGGTTGGGATTGTCTTCAATGGGATCGTTGAGATACCAGATGCGCTTCCCGGAGGAGCGAGCAATATTCTGCAGCGCACCATACTCGAGGAACGCTGTTTCGAAGGTACGCTGCTTGGTGACTCCGTTGTAGACATTTGGCGTGCGCGAGGTTCCTGTCCAAACCTGGGCGATGTAGCCATCGGCTCCGACATCGAGCAGAGACGATTCCGGGCTCACGATCTTCCATTGCGCGTAATTGATGAGGGAGTGGGTAGCTACATAGCAAGGGACGATAAGGTGCTTGCTCGCGGCGTAGGTTCTCACCGCATCAAAGACCTGCGCCAGCGCGCGGCGATAGAGAAAGTACTTCAGCTTGGAAGCGCGATATTGTGCGTCGGGGGAGCTGTCAGGCTCCTGCCAGGGCTCATGGTAATACTCCTGCCATTCATGTTTGAAGCTGTCGCTCCAACCGGCGCGAGCCCAGAACTCCGGCTCTTCCAGATAGATCGCCTCAGCTCCTGCATCGATCGCTGCTTCCACTCCCTTCGCCAGATAGCGGCCATAAGAAAGGCTGGGAGAAATATAGGGGACCTCACGACCGCTGTGGAGGATAGGCTTGCCGCTCTTTTCCTGCTGGGTTTCGTTCCAATGTTCCTTACCGTCAAAGTCTCCGCGCAGGTAAGGAGCGTACCGTCCCCACGCAACCCCCGTCATGACGGTAACCCGGTACCCATGGTCGCGCCAGGAGCGAATGCGATCAGCGGTGGTCTCGTCGATGCCATATACCATGACAGTGCCGGCATTGATGTTGGTGCGTGGTGACCAGGCATGTCCGGTTTGAAAGATAAGGCGGTCTTGCGGCGTTTGCGACGAGGGACTTTGTGACCTGGCAGGGCGGCAGGAAAAGAGCGAAGCACTCATTAACAACAGACACTGTAGAGATCTGCGGATTCTCATTATCCTCTTCTCTGAACCTGGAAGATAGGGCTCGCTACGTTTCAGCGTGGGGTAGGCACAGTTCCCATACGAACTTGAGATTCTGAAGCTCGGGGAGCGTGTTTTTCTCCAGGGGACCGAGCCGCGAAGAGAGTAGCACACGATGCCAATACTATCTAAACTCATCTTATGATGTCAGGGGGCAATCCTTCCGGTTTCTGCCTTTCCACGGTCTACCTGGTGCTATTGTCGCTAGCGCTCGGCGCCGGCTTTATGCCTGCTGTTGCTGGCCAATCAAGACCAACAAACCACCGGCCGGCGAGCTCGCAAACAGATCAATTGGTGAAAGCGGGACAGGATCTCGCTGCACAAGGCAGATTTGCCGAGGCGGAAGTTCCGCTGAAGCAAGCTACGGAACTTGCCCCCGAGAACTACGCGTTACTGACACTGCTTGGCAAAGTCGAGGGTCGACTGGGCAAACAGGCCGATGCCATCGCCTTGTTTCGACGCGTTGTGAGTGGCCAGCCGAAAACGGCGGATGCGCATGTGAACCTGGCCATTGCGCTTGCAGACGCGGGTAACCTCGAGGAAGCGCTGAAGGAAACATCCACCGCGGTATCGCTTTCTCCAAAGCTGGTTTCCGCACACTTGAACAGGGCGCGCGTGCTTGCCGATCTTCACCGTCCTGAAGAGGCAGAAAAGGAGTTTGCCGCCGCCCACGAGTTGGCCCCTGACAATCCAGACAATCTTTTCTACTGGGCGCTGCTCGAAAAAGATCGCGGCAATCTGGAAAAACAGACCTCGCTGTTTCAGCAACTGTCGCGCTTGCAACCGGATAACCAGAAGGTGTTGCTGTTGCTGGCACAGAGCCTGCAGCGCGAGCGGAAAGACGCCGAGACGATTGCGGTTCTTCGCCGCATACTGCAGTTAAATCCGGACTCGGGAAATGCGCTTTATATGCTCTCCATGGAACTTCGACGGACCAACCCGGAGGAATCCAAAAAACTCCAGCAGGATTTTGCGGCACAAAAACGCAAGGAGGCGGACTTAGCCCAGGTGAAATCGCTGGGCAACGAAGCTTATGTGGCTGCGAATAAGCACGATTGGCCGGAGGCGATCAGAATACTAAGAAAAGCCTTGGAGTCTTGCAAAGACTGCGAGGTGGCAGCGGCTTTGCACAAAAACCTCGGCCTGGCTTTGTGCAGCAACGGAAATCTCGACGAAGGCAAACAGGAACTGCAGGAAGCGCTCAAGCTCAATCCAAGCGACCCGGACATCGTGAAGGCGCTGAGCGTTGTTGCTCAGAAACAGTGATGCCTTGTGATGAGGCTGGAGCCGCACCTTAAGAGCCGGGCTCGTTCACTTGCACTTGCTGGTCGGCTCGCACGTGTTTCAGGGTCTGCACAATCCCACTCGGCCAGCGGATTTCAATCGCCGCATCGGTATCGATGCTCCCTAATCCAAAATGAACGCGTGGATCGCTTGCTGACAGATAAGAGCTCGAGGTCGTAACCGTTGCCCATTGCGAACCACATGCAGTTGTCAGCTTTACAACGGCTCCAATTCCGTCTCGATTGCTCTTGTGCCCTGTGAGATGAAATGACAGCCAGTGATTGCCGGTAGCTGTCTCGTTATGAAGGATATGAGCGAGGCCACCATTGGTGCTCACGACTGCATCGACGCGGCCGTCGTTGTCCAGATCACCGGTGGCCATACCACGACCCACCCAACCTTCTTTGAACAGTTCTCCAGAGATCGAAGAAACGTCGACAAAGGTCTTGCCCGCGTTGCGCGCCAGGAGCATGGGCTGACGGTAATGGATGTCGTTGCGCGTTTTTTCGATGTTGTCCAGGTCGTGACCCTGCGCGATAAAAAGATCCTTCCAGCCATCATTGTCATAATCGAGGAATCGCATTCCCCAACCCGAGTACGGCTGGGTCATGCCGCCGATGCCCGTTGAGTCGCTCACATAGTCGAACGTCCCGTCGTGCTGGTTGTGATAAAAGGCGTACCTCTGGCCCGACAAGTCTGTCACAGCGAGATCGGGCCATCCATCGTTGTCATAGTCGGCGAAGTCGACGCCCATACCTGCGAACGGATCTCCCCCAGCGTCTACTGCCACTCCGGATGGAAGCCCTACTTCCTCAAACGTTCCGTCCTGTTTCTGATGGAACAGAAATTCGGCGGAACTGTCGTTGGCGACAAAGAGATCGATGCGCCCATCTCGGTCGTAGTCGGCGATCGCGATACCCAGCGCTTTCGCAGGCTTGTCGAGGCCCAGCTTGTGCGAGACCTCGGTAAAGTGTCCCTTGCCATCATTGTGATAGACCAGCATGGGTATCGGTGGAAAATGATCCGGGTGGCAGTAGCCTCGATACCCCTCACGATGCTCGCCGCACCATAGGTCTTCCCAGTCCCACTGGATGTAGCGCTCCACGACAAGATCGAGCAGTCCGTCATTGTCCAGGTCTACCCAGGTAGCGGAGGTGTACCAGGTGCTGCCGGCGGCCTGAGGCTGCGCCAGCCCCGCTTCTTCGGTCACGTCGCGAAAAGTACAATTGCCGGTTCCTCGGTAAAGCCGATTGCCGCCATAGGCGGTTACGAATATATCCTCAAAGCCGTCGTTGTCGTAATCGGCGATGGCGACGCCCATCCCCAGACCCACGCCTTTCAACCCGGATTTTTCCGTGACGTCTTCGAAGGCGCCATCGGGTTTTTGATGAAACATCCGGTTCCAGTCACCCGGGACCGCTTTTCTGTGGGACAGAACCTCGGGGTTCGGGATCTCGAAAGGAAGCGCCATTCACAAAGTAAAGATCGAGCCGTCCATCATTGTCGCAATCGAAGATGCCCACACCAGAGCCCATCGTTTCAATTTGATACTTGGTCGCGGTGTGATTCGCATTGTGCAGGAAGTGAACGCCGGCCTTCTCAGTAATGTCGACAAACTTTCCGGGAACAGCTCGCGCCGGTGCAATGCAGCTCGATTGGGGAGAGCTTGTTCCCGCCGCGGCTGCAAGGGATAGGAAAAGTGTCACCACTCCGAGCGCAGTATGCAAAGGCTTTTTGATTACCAAATTGACGCCCACCCAGTGGCTGCCGTTGCCCAAGAAAGACCTCCCTTATCGGAGGCGACATACATCTGCCTATAGTAACTGCTCCATGGTGCAAGACTACTTTGTTACTTTGCCCGCCCCTTCCAGCAGTCGAAGCGATTTTGTGACTTCCTCGTCCCCAGGGTCCTGCTGCTGTGCGACGAGCAATTCGGCTCTTCCGTTTTTCAGATCGCCCGAGTGGTAATAAGTGAGACCGAGTTCTTTGTGGAGCTGAGGCAGGGCGCTACAGTTTCCACAGATCTCAATCGCTTGTTTGAGCTGGGCAATCGCTTGTGGCCAATCACGGGAGTCTGCCAATGCATTACCGAGGTTGAGGTGGGCTTCCGGTGATTTCGGTTGCAGTTCCGCGACTTTGCGAAAGGCGGCCAGCGCTTCACTCGGCTGTTCGAGCCGCTGCAGGACCATTCCATAGGCGGTGAGCGCAGCGGTATTGTTACCATCCAGCTTCACCGCGCGGCCCAACGTCGTCGCGGCTTCGGGTAAGCGGCCCTGGCTGGCCTGAATCAGGCCCAAATTGGCGAAGGCCTGGCTATATTGCGGATTGTTTTCTGTCGCCTCGACAAATAAGTGTTCGGCTTCGGCATTCTTGCCTTGCTGGCCATAGAGCACGCCCAGGTTGCTTTGGGCTTCAGCGTATTGCGGATCAAGCGCGATGGCGGTTTTGAAGTTGCTCTCGGCATCTGCGGTTTGCCCGGCTTTCAACTGCAGAAAGCCCAGCTGGTTGTAAGCCGGAGCAAGCTTCGCGTCTAACTTCACGGCGTCCTGCAACGCTATTCTCTCTCCGGCGTCGTCGCCTAGCCTGTCGAGGCCCAAAGCGAGGTCATAGTGAGTGCGAGCGTCATTTGGATCGCTGGCCAACGCCTCACGATAAAGATCGACTGCCTTTTGCGCATCTCCGGCCTGCAAATCCGCATTAGCCTGGTTACTCTTGAGGCCGCCGGCCTCGGACTTTACCTCTTTTTGCTTGGCTTCGGTAAAGATCTTCAGCTGCTCGCGAGACTCTTCCTGCCGGCCCAGGGCACGCAGGGCGAAAACGAGCTGAAAGCGCGCATCGTTGGAGTTCGGATCCAACTGCAATGCCTTCTGCAACTGCGGCAATGCTTCGGCCGGCTTGCCTAACCGGACGAGCACGAAACCCAGGTTGTAGTGGGCTTCGACATGATCAGAGTTCAGGGCTACGGCCTGACGCAGCACGCTTTCCGCCTCTGCGTAATGGCCCAATCCCCGTTCGACCACTCCATCGAAATACAGTGCTTCGAAGTCATGTGGATGACGCTTGAGGTATTCGGTAATCAAGGGCTCGGCTTGGTCGAACCGCGCCAGCGCCGCCAGCGCTTTTATGTAGGACAGGCGGGCGACATCGTCCGACGGGTCAAGGCGAAGCGCTTCTCCATATTCCTGAGCTGCCTCAGCGAAACGCTTTTGCTGGCTGTAAGCGATCCCCAGATTCAGGTGCGACTGGGCGTTGGATGGGTGGTCTTTGACGATCGCCGAAAGTATCTGGATGGCTTGCTCTGGGTTGCCATTCTTGGAGTAGGCGATAGCCAGGTTCAGGCGCAGCGCATCGTCCGAGGGGGCGTTTTTTAGTAGCGCGATGGCCGCGGCGTAACGCCCCTGGGCAATCAGCGCTTTGGTTAGTCCATCTAACGCCGGCACGGATTGAGCGTCCTGCTTCAGAATGCTTTTGAAAACGTCGGCCGCAGCCTCCTGTTGCCCCAGGTTGCTCAACGCCGCGCCCAGCGGCAGCAGGATTCTCGCGTCAGATGGTTTGAGCCGGGAAGCGGCTTCCAGTTCCTGGGCTGCGCGCCGGGAGTCGCCGCTGCTGAGCAAGGCGAGCCCGAGGTTGTAAGGGCCCTCCCACGCATTGGGCGCCAGATGAATGGCAGATTCGAATGCCGAAATGGCGCAAGAGTATTGGCGGAGACCGGCAAAGTAGGTGCCAAGCGCGTTGTAGGCGGCTGCGGACGGATTCGAGGCGATGGTTTGCTCCAGATCACTGGGCCCTTTGCAGGAAGCACTCTGCGCCGCGAGTGTTATGGGCAACACACAAAACGTGACCACCGCGAGGCGCCGCAAACGCGAGACGTCCAGGTCAACACGAACGCCAAAGGTGTGCTTGCGATGGATCATGCTGATGGATGCGAAGATTGCACTTCAAAGTCTATATTCTTAGCCCCAGCGATGCGCGCGGATGGCTCGCTCATGGTTGCGGGCTGTTCGCCTTGGCGCGGGCCAGCGCCTGCCGCATGCGATCGTCTTGCGGGAAATACTCCACATATTGCTCCAGCGCAGTCTCTGCTTGAGGATACTGTTTCAGCTCGATCAAGTGCACGATCAGCATTTTGCGGCTGTATGGATCAAAAGGGTTCAGACCAATGGCCTTCTCCAGCAGGGGAATCGCCTGCTCCGTTTCCCCCATGTGCGCCAAGGCGTCGGCCAGATCCGAGTAGGTGGTCGCTGTGGTTGCGTCCTTTTCCAGTGCACGCCGCAGATGCGCTTCGGCGGCCTGAAAGTCACCCTTTTTCAAGTCTCTCCGTCCCAACGCGGCCTGTACCAAAGGCTCATCGGGTTCGGTCTGCTCCAGCTGGCCGAGAACTTTGAGATAGGCCGCAGTGTATTGAGGCTTGTTCTGCGCCAATTCACCGTAGGCGGCCAACTGTGTCAGCAGTGGCGGCGGCACGCCGGCCTGCCCAGGCGCTGGATTGACGTGGATCAAGTCGGGCAGCGAAGTCGTCTGGTGGAAGGTGACATCTGGAAACGGCTCGTCAGGTCTGGCCACTATGCGATGATTTGTGGCGCTCGCATGAGAGATGGTCTGAATGTCGCGCTTCGGCATATGGCAGCCGATGCAGTCATTGGGCGGCTTTCCCTGCATTCTCGTTGCCAGGGTCAACTTACAGCTTTGGTTCGTATGGCAACTGAGGCATTTGCCCGCAAAGTAGGCCGGCGCCTCTTCGCTTGACGGCTCCACATGAGGATCGTGGCAAGTGATGCACTCTCATGCGACCGGCGCTCGCGCGATAGCACTTGCTCAGGGTCATGGAATAGTAGTGTTCAATGTGGTCTACCGAGGGAGGAGATTCCGGAAGAGGCGGAACCATCAGGATCGAAAGGGTGTCGTCGAGTGGACTTCCAGGACGAAAATCCTGGTAAGTCTTCCCCGGCTTGAGAACCCGCACATCGCCCGTTTGATGGCAGCCCATGCAGATGTTGTCTGCGAGATACGGAGTAAGACGCGCTGGATTAACAATCTGGGAATCGACGCGCACAGCGTCTTGCTTCGGCTGAGGACTCCCGCCAGATACGGTCCGGATGTGTGCGGCGCCGGGGCCGTGGCAATTTTCGCAACCAATGGCCAATTCGGAAAACGGCTCGCTATCGAATTTCCCATTGGTTCCGGTCACCGGCTTCGGTCGACCGCTGTGGCAGAAAATGCAGCCCGGCGGTGATCGGCCGGTTAAAGCCTAAATCGATATACTCGTATCCCGGAGAGGGCTCCCAATTCATGGGCCGGGAGTAGAAGGAGAGCGGCGCCTGAAAGAGATAACCGTCTTTCCGGGTAAGGGCTCCAAAACCATTCACTCCGGCGCCGATGATCCATTCCAGCTGATGGACGTCGCGAAAACTTTCCTTGCCGTCAGTGGTCGTCCCGGATTCGCTCTGGAATAGCTTTCCATCGAGAGAGAAAGCCTCAAAATGCCGGTTCAACCGTTCGTTGAAATGAGATCCGGAGGGGATGCTCTTGAGCGAGGACGGCGTCACCAGCGACATCGAACGGCCCATGCTGGTCTTCGTAAATTGTTGATAGATTCCCTGATGGCACGGCGAGCAAGCCTGGGAACCGACATATCCGTCGTTGGGTTTGCCGGCAGCATCACTCTTTGCCGCCTCGCCACTTGTTCTCATCAGGAAGATTGGGCATGCAAACAGGAACGCCCACAATGCCGCCCTTCGCGATACACGGCTGGCTTCTCGTGGAAACTTCTCTTTCCAAGTCATGCCTTTCCTAGTGCTCCGACTTTGGTCGACGCTGAAGGCATCTGGCTCGTCCTTTCTCCTAGTCCTCCTTACGATAGAATACGCGGCCGACCCATAAAGGCTTCAGCCGCGTGTTCCGTTGATGTTTCTCAGAAAATAATCTTGCCGCTAAATTGCAGTTCTCGATTGGTATTTCCGGTTGCCTGTGTGACCGTCGACCGATCCGAAGGTGCTCGGACTGTTGATATCGGTGCTGGTGTACTCGTTCAGACCGAAGACTGTATGGTTGAAAAGGTTGAAAGCTTCCGCGCGGAATTCGAACTGAGTCTCGTGCCAGAGGGGGAATGATCGAATCACTGATGAGTCGAAATTGATCAATCGCTGGCCTCGGATAAGACCACGGTACGAGTTCCCGAACGTGTACTGTGCGGGAATCGCGAACGCCGCAGTATTAAACCATTCCGATTGCGACTTATGAAAGCCCGAAAAGGGGTTACCTACCATATTCGCGCGTTCGTAGACGTTGGGATTACCGATATTGGCAACGTCCGCGGAGTCGACCACGGTTTGGTTCTGCCCGCTGCGGGCGTTGAAGATATTGTTGAGCTGCCAGTTGCCCAGGATGTAGTCGGCGAAGCGGTTGCCGGTGGAAAATCTCCTGCCCCGGCCGACCGGGACATCATAAATAGTATTGATAGCGAGCGCCTGAGGCACGTTCGTTCCAGCGTAACCTCGAGACGCGCTGGGGTGGTACGCATCCTGCACGGTGAGACCTTCCGAGTTGAACCAACCGTCGTCTGCCGTGTAGCTTTCGGCCCAGGTGTAGGCTACCTGGTACGAGAGGCCGCCGGAGTAGCGCTTATCCAGTGACACTTGAAGGGCGTTGTAGGTGGAACTTCCGACGCCGTGGTCGTAAAGCGTGTGAGTGGCATAAGGATAAGGCGCCCTGGTTTGCGGGTCCCCGGGACCCGGGGTGAGCGCGGTGTTGTAATAGCCGCCGATATTGGTGCGGTGCGAGCCAGAGCCGACATAGTCCACTTTTAAAGAAGTCGAACTGTTGATCTGCCGCTGCACGCCGAAGTTCCACTGCTCAGAATAGGCATTCTTATAGTTGGGGTCGAAGAACCAATCGTTGTCGTTAAACGGGGTGGCAGGCGGGAACAGCCCGCCCCCCGGCGTGCCCCCAAAGGGGTTCTGGGAGTTAACGGTCGGCGTCGGCGACGCGGTGGAGGGTACGTTGACTTGCGGGAGGTCCGGATTACCGATATCAGGCCACGAACCCTCGGCGTTCTGCACCATCTGGGTAACCGCCGCCCAGTTGTCGTAGACGATGCCGAAGGCGCCGTGAACCGCTGTTTTGTCGTCAACCTTATAAGCAAAGCCGACACGCGGCCCGTAGTTGGTATGCACGTTGTGGCTTATCCTGCCGTTGGGACTCACCACAACATGGGGGGGCAGAGTTCCATTTCCCGGAATGCAGGGAGCGAAGCCGCGGACTGAGCACGGAGGCGGCAACAACTGCACGATGTAGGTGCCGTTGTCCCAATCCCAATCGCCGGTTTCAGGCCCGCCATTCTTGCCGATCGTCTTACTGGCCCCGTACCCCGGGATGAAAGTGTAGTCGTAGCGCAAACCATAATTCAGGGTCAGTCTGGGGGTTGCCTTCCAGGAATCCTGCAGGTAGGCGCTTAAGACACCGCCAGGCCTTTCCAGCTCGTCGACGTTGCGGCGTTGTGCGGATTGGGGAACGTTAAGGAGGAAGGATGCCAAGCCGTTGCCTGTCGCCTGATTGGGAAATTGGGGCGCAGACGTTTGCGGATCGTTAAAGCCGAGTTGGGTGTAGTTGATCGTACTGGCAAAACCAGTAGACACCCACCCCAGCCCGAATTTCACAGTGTGGTTGCCTATAATTTGCGTAATGCTGCCTTGGTAGGCGGTGTTGTCCGTAGCGAAGGGTGTGAGGTTGATTTCCTCGCCGTTTGCGTTGAGCCCCTGAATGCCCAACTCTGGAACGAAGTCGCGCCCCGAGGAGAAATTGCCGACGAATGAGGGATCCCAGCCAACGGCACTGATGAGATCGGTCGTGGGAGCTTTAAATTCGTTGACCCCGTTGTCGAGCACTTCGGTGTGCGAGCCCTGGAACTGCACGATGCGCGTGGGGCCGAAGACATGGACCCAGCTGCCGCCAAAATTGCGCGAATTGATGATCAGGCTGCTAGGTAATGAAGGAAGACCGGCGGACTGAGTGAGCGTCGAGTCGCTGAAACCATAGCGGAACCATGCCGAATCTTTGGACCCGAAGGTCTGGTCGAGGCGGACACTGAATTCGTTGAATTTTTGCACCTGGGGAGTGGTGTCGATTGCGTTCGCCGAGAACGAGCCGTTGCCCGTAGGATTGAAAAAGGGGCCCGCCGTTGGATAGATGAATTTCGCCCAGGTGACCATTCTTTGGTCGATACGATCCGCGGGAATCTGATTGTTTGGAAACGCAGTACGGGTGTAGCCGCCCCCGGGCGTCGCGACGGTACTGAAAGGATCGTAAATCGGGTTTTGCCCGTTGTCCGCCTCATCCCCGGCCAGTTCCGCGGCAGTGGGCACCAGGATGTCGTTATCCGACGCCCTGGAATAGCGGAATCCTTGATAAGCCCCAAAGAAAAAGGTTTTGTCTTTGCCGTCGTATAGCTTGGGGATTACGACTGGACCGCCGATATCCCCCCCGAATTGGTTCTGATGGAAAAAAGGCTTGGACTGGGTTGCCGGAAGAAAATAGTTGCGAGCGTCGAAGGCGGTGTTGCGCAGGTAATCCCACGCGGCACCATGGTACTCGTTGGTGCCGCTCTTGGTGACCACGTTCACGACGCCGCCCATCACGGAGCCAAATTCAGCGTCGTCGGTGTGAGATACCACCTTGAATTCCTGAATGGCATCAATGATCGGCGCGACCGCATAGGTGCTGTTGATGGCAGCATAGTTGGGGAGGCCATCCGTGAGAAAGTAATCGCTGCGGTTGCTCTGCCCGTTGATGGCAGGAAAGGTATAGTCCGAACCGATCGCAATGGCGGAGCCGAAGCCGCCACCAGCGATATTGGTGCCATTTTGGGCGGTCGATATCGCAACGACGCCCGGAGTGAGCGCGAGCAAGGCGGTGAAATTTCGACCGTTCAGAGGGAGGTCGTTGACCTGCTTGGTCGCGATCACGGTGCCCAGGTTGGCGTTGGTCACGTCCAGCTGGGCGGCAGAGGCCTGGACGTTAACCACCTGTGTCTCCGTTCCCACGGTGAGAGCAAAGTCGAAGGTGGCGGCCTGGCCCACGGCCAGCACGAACGGCCCCAACTTTTGCGAGCTGAATCCTTTCGCGTTGGACTCGATGGTATAGTTCCCAGGCGGTATGCTGACAAAGCCATACGCACCCGCGGTGTTGGCGGTTGATGTACGCGCGACCGAGGTATCGACGTTCGTTAGCACGATGGAGGCGCCGGGGACTACAGCCCCCGTAGGATCTCTGATCACACCGTTGATTGATGCAGTTGAGACCTGGGCACTCGCGGAACCCGCAAGGAACAAAAGTAGAAGACTAAGGATTCCCAACATTTGCATGCCGGGGAGCAAACTTCCGCCTTCTCTGACAAAACTCCGTGCGCAACTTTTCATACCACCTCCAAAAGTACCGCCCATTCGAAGCTACTTGGCCCGACCGTATCTTGATCTGGTCCAGCTACCCTTTAAATTCCTACCGTTCTGGACTTCCTGTTCGACTTACAACCCCGGCTATCTTGGAACTTACGTTGTATTGAGCTGCTGTTTTACGGATAAAGCTTTCCGGGATAAGGCCGCGGAGTGATATCGGCATCCACTAAACCCAAAGCCCAACGAATACCGCCGGTATAAATCTCCTGCAGGTGCGGATCGTCAAGAGTGGTGTCGATATGCCCGAAGGTCGAGTACCATACGCGGCCTTTGCCGTATTTTTTTGCCCAGACGATTGGGTAATCGCCATCGGTACGAACTCCGATCAGCTTGGCGATTCGCGCGCGATAAGCCTCGTCCGACATCTTGCTTCCCTCTTTTTCCGCATTCAGCGAAGCAAGTTTCTCAGCGAACCTGCTTGAATCCAGGCGGAGGATCACGCGGTCGATATCCCGCGAAAAGTTCGGGCCCAGGATGGTGTATTGATCGCGAAAGTCAAATTCGCGAGGAACATTCTTCAGGCCAGGAAAAGCTGGGTCCTCGACCACGATCGGCAGCGTGATGGATGGAAACTCAGCGACCAGGTCGCCGCCGACCATTTCGGCATATTCCCTCCACACGATGCACCCGCCGCCGTTGGACGCGTGACCGCCAATGAAGCCTTTGCCGTCGTCGTGCACAAACGAAAGCAGATCGTCCTTTTGCTCGTCGGTGATTTCCCAGGAACCGCCGCCCATGAAAAAGACTGCGTCAAAGTCATCAAGTGTCCGCGCATTGCGACCGTAATTGATGTCTTTGGTGAGCAACTTGAAGTCGGTTCGGATCACCGTGATCCAGTCGCCGGATTCACGGCCAAGGCGTTCGATCGTAGCCAGGGTATGGGAACTCGCATCGTGATGATAGGAGTTGCGCTGGCGGTTGTACCACACGTCTGCGTCAGCAATGGCGAGGAGCTTTTTCTTGCCCGGCCAGGTATCTTCTACAAACCTCGGGCGCGCAGGGTCCGGGACAGGCGGGTGCGTACGTTCTGGTGGAGGCGGAGTCGTTGCGTTTGTCGCCTGCACGCCCGCTAAAGCGTCCGCGCGCCGAGGAATGAACGAGGTAACGGCTAAGCCTTTAAGAAGGTCGCGCCGGTCCATGTTCAGATACTCCTTCCGCGCAAAATAGGATCTTCATCACCATTCCCGACTCTTCTGTGCAACCTTGATTCCCTGCCCTGACCTATTTCATCCACAAATCACAGTGCGACGCCCGTTACATTAAGGTTCCCGAGGCCCACGCCGTGCCCCGTCGAATCAACTCTCCCACTTGTGGCACCTGCAAAGCCTTCACATCATGTCCCAAAGGTGTGTTGAATACCCGGCCTTTCCCGTAGTGAACCGTCAAAGCCATCGGGAAGTCAGCGTCTTTTACGTTCGAGTGGGCAGTGGCCAGGATTTGGACCGGGATGGAGCCGTCTTTGTTGTCGTAGTAAAGTTCATCGTCGGTCTGAAAGTCGGCCATTCCCTTGGTGATGGGGCTGTCGTGGTCGATGATTTTGACGCTGAAAGGCCCACGCTTGTCGTGGTGGAGCTGCTGCGAACGGCCCACGATGTTGTTGTATTCCGGCCAATAGGGAAAGGCGTCGTTAGCCCAGTGAGTCGTAACCAGACCCTTGCCTTCGCCCAGGAACTTTAGAAGATTCGCTTTGTCTTGTTCATCCTGGGCCAGCGGTTCAGCGTTTCTGAAGTCAAAGATCAGCACATCGTATTTAAAAATCTCAGGGGTCGCGAGAAAGTTGGGATCGGCTTCGATCGTGACGTCGAAATTAAACTTCGGCTTACCGGCCTCCAGGATAGTTTTCAGTTCCGCAGAGGTATCTTTCCAAAGATGGCCAGGGTAAGAATCTTCACCGGTAACAATCGCGACGCGCGTGATTCGCTTGGTGTGCTGCGCATGGCCCGAAGCGCCGACGCCAAGCGCAACTGCCGCGCCGGCGATGAGAAGCATGGTCACCCGGATGACTGCGCTCACTCGGACTCCAGCTTTCCGCGTTGCTCCGCTTCGTGACGCTTGCTTGCTACGAAATGTCACAGTCTCTTCACCTTTAAACGTGCGGCCTTAGTTCAGAACAAACGCATACACCATGTCACCCGCACCCACCAGGATGTACTGGTGCCCGTCAAGCATGTAGGTCTCTGCTGCGCTGGTAGGACGGATTTTCGTGTACCAGAGTGGTTTGCCGTTTAGGGGATCACGCGCGACCAGGTCCCCGTTCGGATCAGCGGCGAAGAGCAACTTGCCGGCGGTCGTCAGCAGCCCAGGAAAGTCGCCTCGAACATCAATGCCGCCAACGCCGGCATAGCGGTGACTCCACACGATCTTGCCTGTCTTGTAGTCGACGGCAACCAGTCGGTTGCCACGTGAGCCCATGTCGGCACCGGGAACACCAGTAAGACCCATGGCTCCCTTTGGATCGAGTGTGCCGAGGTAACGCATGCTGTAAGTCTCAGCGACATGAGCGTAGAAAAGCCTGGTCACCGGATCATAGCTTTGCGGGGTCCAGTTGGTGACGCCCAGGCCATTCGGGGAGACAATCGCTCCGCCAATATCGTAGTCCTTCGCTGGGTTGCGGATGGGCTCGCCGCGCTTGTCGATGCCCATATCCCAGTTCACCGTGTCGGTGATTTTGCTGGTGACGAGATGCTCGCCGGTCACGCGATCCAGAGTAAAGAAGAAGCCGTTGCGAGCCAGCGTAGCTACCAATTTGCGGGGCTTGCCGTTGAACTCTCCGTCAAATAGAACCGGAGTCTGGGCCGAGTCATAGTCATGCGTGTCGTGCGGAGACGTCTGGAACCACCACGCGAGCTTTCCTGTATCCACATTGACCGCGAGCAGAGCACAGGTGAAGAGGTTGTCACCCGGACCGCGGGTTTGTGATGTGTAGGCGGGCGAGGGGTTGCCGGTACCGAAAATATAGAGGTGGGTCTCTGGATCATACGAACCGGGAGCCCAGACATTGCCACCGCCGTGAGCTGCGGCGTCGATGTTCGCCCAGGTTTCTGCGCCCGGGTCGCCCTTTTTCATGGGAACGGTATAGAACCGCCACTGTAGATCACCGGTGTCAGGATCGTAGGACTCCAGCATTCCGGGCTCGTCCATGTCGTCCCCGGTGCCGACCAGGAGATGATTGCTAACCACGATGGGCGACATAGACGAGAAGTATTGCAAGTCAAAGCTGGCGATCTCTTTGCGCCACCGCTCTTTGCCCGTCCTGGCATCGAGACAGAGAAGGTAGTTGTCGGGTGTTTCAAGATAAACCCAGTTATGCCACATGCCGACGCCGCGGTTGCCCGTGTGCGTCCCGCCCTTGGTTTTCCAGTAGTAGTGCCAGATCTCATGGCCATCCCGCGCATCCAGGGCCCAGGCATTGTCGGGTGAGGCCACATAGAGAATGCCCCCTACTTGCAGGATGGCGCCCTTGACGGTCACCGGGTAGCGTGCATCCAGACCCTGTTCCGTTCCACCAACAATTACGGGAGGAGTGCCGACCGCGCCCTCCGGTCCGACAACCACGTGGGTCGCCCAGGCGAGCGAAAGATTCTTCACATTACCCTGGTTCAACTGGGTGAGCAGGCTGTAGCGGCGGCCGGAGTAATCACCGGAATAAGTCAGCCACGCATCCTGAGGCGGATTGAAAATTTGCTGTGGATCAAGACCCTTGGCTGGGTCGAACCACTGGGCCATCACGGCACCGGGCGCCACCAGTATGACAAGAATGAAAATGAGATTCCTGACTCCTGTGGTCATTGCAAGGTCACCAGGTATGCCGTCACGTCGTGAACGTCTTTGTCGGCGATCTTCTGTAGAAGTTCGCGATGGGGCGCGAGCGGATCATGAATTTCAACTTTCGGTAAGTCGCCGTCACGACGGAATCCTCGCGGACCGTCCGTTTCATTCGTAAGACCCACATAAAAGTCGCTGATACTGACGAGATTGCCTTCGATCGTCTTGCCGCTGGGTAACGTCACGGTCACAGTGATAGGAGGAATATGCAGTCCAAGAGCCTTCGCGGAGTACCTACCCGAGCCGCCTCCTTCGCCCCCCGGTAACAACCAGGTCTGTTGCAGTGTTTTGGGCTCTCTGATGCGCGAGCCTATCCCGGCCAGATCTCCGGTGACCGAATGGCAGGAGGCGCAGGTCTTTTGAAAATAGGCCGCGCCGGCCTGGGCATTCCCGGTGAGAATGTTGATCTCAGCCGAGTTGTACATAACCGTTTTGCCAGTGGCGTTAAAGTGGTGCAGCCATGCTGCTACCTCCTTTATTTGCTCGTCGCTGATATCAACCCGAGGCATCCCCTGCTGGGCTCGCCCTCCATGAACAATCGGCGCTATCAGTTCACCGTTTTGATCCTGAAGAACCACCGCGGACCGCAACAGATTTGGCCCCACTTCACCGCCTCTGGCATCGGAGCCATGGCAGAAAGAACAACTCACGCCGTAGGTCGTCTTACCCCGATCGATCACCTCCTGTGGATATTTCGGCCGGTCTGGAAAATCGAGCGTCTGTCCTTTGATCGCAATGGTTCCTGGATCTTTGCGGCCGTTTTGATTCTGAGCCGTCACCGGAAACTGCACCAGAAACAGCGAGCCCAAAGCCACGGCCGCCCAGAGCGCTCCGGTTGATTTCTTCCCAGGTTTCACACTTCCGACTCCTCGGACGAATACTTTCAAGTCTCGTGGCCGATCCCCGTTCCATCGGCTTCAGTTTTTTAAGTGCCTTAGAAGCCACTCGTCACCTCGGGGGTGGCAAATTGCCGGGCGAACCAATCCCGGCGATTTTGGGGTCCTATTATTGGTAGAGTCTTCTACCGGGAAGCACCATATGCCTCGGTTGACAGCGTTGTCAATTTGATTCGGCAATAATTATTCATGCCTGAGTTCCGTATTGAACTGCTGCTCCAATAAATCAAACGCAAGCAATTTCGCTGAGTGACAGACTGCCGTGGTCGGCTTATTCAGATGCCAGCTTAGGAGGTACAGGCGCCTCGCGGGCGTGGGCGAATGATCGTGCTGCCCACAGGTAAAGGCTCGGAACCGCTTGTTCGCTTAGCCGGTGCGGAATTTTCAGATGAGCGATCAAGCAGATATGGCAACGAACACGAGATGGCGATTAAACCGGCACCAGCTTCCGGGCCAAGGCGCCCAGGTATTTCTATTCGCTCGCGAGACCTCACGGTTTTCGATCGAACGCTACCCGCGGCGTTTTATGGAATCAACGCTTTTGGCCGGCAGGTCGTCATCCTGGGCATTGCACCCGCAGGACTGTCGAACGATCAGGCTTGTGGGCAGAACAACAGCGCGGGAATGCCCTCCACGGCCCCCCAGGCGTTCAAACAACAATTTTGCAGCTTCGCGTCCAAGCATCTCGACGGGCTGTTGAACCACCGATAGCCCGGGCGTCAACATGTCCGCCAGTTCAAAATCGTCAAATGAAAACATTGGTATATCACGGCCTGCCTTTATGCCGAGTTGCCCTAAACCCCGCAGAGTCAGCATGGTGCAAACCCAATTCAAGCTAAAAATTGCGTCAGCCTTTTGAACGTGAAAGACTTCCTTGGCCAGCCATTCGGCAACCAGCAAATTCTCGTGACCCACCAGACACACTCTCGGCTCAAGGGACGCTCCTTTCATCCCGGCGCGGTAGCCGGCCACCCGCTCTCTGCAGGTATAGAGGTGCGGGCGCGCGCCAATGGCGACAATCCTGCGCAAGCCGTGAGCCGCCATATGCTCAGTTGCTTCTCGTGCGCTGCTACGATTCGTCACGGTCACGGAATCGAGGTCAGCGTGTCGCAGCAACTGGTCGAAGGTCACAGCATGAACGCCCGCGGGGATGATCCCGCTGAAGGAATCTGTTCGGCTATCCACTGGAGCGATCACCAAACCGTCTATTTGCCGGCCGAATAAGCTCTCGATTTCCGATCGTTCAAGATCGAGTTCCCCGCCGGAAGTAGCAAGGATCACTACATAACCATTCGTCCGTGCAACTTCCTGAACAGCGTGCACCGCATTGGCAAAAAATGGGTCAGAGAGATTAGGCACAATCATTCCGATCGCCGCGGATCTCTTTGCCTTGAGTCCCCTGGCAAGTTCATTCGGCCGATAGCCAAGCCGCTCCATGACTGTCCGAATTCTTGTTGCTTTTTCCTGGCTAACGTTTTTAGATCCATTCAGCACTCGGGATGCTGTCTTGAGCGAGACGCCGGCTTCCCGGGCGACGTCCACTAACGTGGGTACTTGGGTTTTTCTTGCAGACATTTCTCAGCCAACTCTGCCAATACCTTAATAAAACCAATTCCCATCTGCTCTTTCCAGTGCAGCGACGGAGCCAAGGGCTGTTCCCCGGGTTTCCGGATACCACAGCAACACAACGCCAATCTGCAGGACCATCGTTAAGGAAAAGAAGTAAAAGGCGCGTACAGATGAAGCATGTTGGATTATTGGAAAGACAGAAACCAGAATAGCATTCGCGATCCAATTGACCGACGAGCCATATCCTTGCCCTGCGCCACGTATTCCTGGCGAAAATAACTCACTAAGATATACCCAAACAACCGTTCCTTGAGAAAACGCGAAGAACACATTGTAGGCAACGAGAATCGACAGGTAGAATAGCGGGCCGAGGCGATGTGGGATGGCGAGGCCCAGGCAGAGCAGGCAGACAGCCATTCCGGCGGAGCCCCAAACAAGGAGGGGCTTGCGTCCCAACCGATCTACAAACGCCATCCCTGCCAGAGTCACAGCCAGACCGGTAGACGAAATCAGAACTGTGTAAGTGTGCCCTAAGAAGACACCAAGACCAGCGCTGGACAGTATATCCAGCACATACAACAACAGGACGTTCACCCCGGAGAGCTGATTGAAAATCGCGATGCTCGTCGCCAGCAGGATGGGACGTGTGTTCTTTCGGCAAAATAGCTTTTCGTGACCGAACGGTCTGTCGAGGATGGATGAGGTCATGGTCGCCGGGAGCGTGTCCCGGCCCCCGTCAGGGCTGAGTGTGGAATCGCCCTTTGAAAGCTGCAGCAGAAAAACCAAGGTTATTGCCGGGACCGCTCCTATCCCCATGCACCATCTCCATTCAGTTCCCGTTGCGGCCAAATGGGTAGCGACTAATCCGACGAAGAACCCGACCAGTACACCCGCACTGACCTGAACCTGGAACAGGCTGACCAGTCGACCACGAAGAGCGACGGGAGCCATTTCAGATAGATAAAGCGGACAGGCGACTGTGAAGCCGCCAATAGACATTCCGGAGAGGAATCTCATAGCGGGAACGAGAATCCACGTCGATGGAATTGCCAGGCTGATCCCGATAGCCGCAAGCGCATACAGGATAGAACACCCGGCAATCAGTTCTCGCCGGCCAACCCGGTCTGCCACCCGGCCCGAGAGAAGAGCACCGCAGACCGTTCCCCATAAAGAAGACGAGACGGTCAAACCGAAAACCGCGGGGGAAAGATGCAATTGACCCCTGAGGCTTTGGGTCGACGCAGAAAGTGCTCCAAGATCGTACCCGAAGATGAATCCCCCGAACGAACCCACCAATGCTGCAATAATCAGGCGCTTGTTCAACTGATATACATCAATCCCAGCTTGTTGGAAATTCGTATAACAGCCGACGATTGCCCCTCGGTCATTCTAGCGGGAACCAGGAGACGCAGCGAAGGAATCGAGGTCCGGCAGACGCGGCCACAAGACGGCAGCCTTGCGCGGCCCCGCCGGAGGCACGTTGGCAAGCCAACATCTCTTTATGGGTTGAACTTTCTCCACTTTTCCCTGAGACTTTTGTCCGCAAGCGCCTTGATGAAGACGCCCCCTACGACCGACCGAGCCTGGAAATGAAGCATAGTGCCTGTCTTGCTGTCATACCAGTCGGTCAGCGGTACGCGAGAAGTAGTCTCGTTCAGCCACTTACCAATGGGGTCTATCAAAGCGGCGAACTGCGTCGCATCTTCGGTGAGTGAGGCAGTCCAAAGCTCCCAATCCAGCTTGGTGTAATCTGCACGGTTGTCAAGCGGCAAGCCATATTGATTAAGGTGCTCTAAATAGAAGGCTATCTCAGTCTTGCGAATCGACGCAGGAAAGAGATCCAGATCAAGCAGCTTGTCCCAAACCAGGTTGTATTTCTGGCTCCATGTACCAGGTTTATCAAAGGCCAGCTTGTAATGATCGCCTTCCAAAGCCATGCCTTGCCATTGGCCGGCCATTTGCTTAGCGGCGAGTGCGTACTGTTCCGCGAGATTGGTCTTACCCAGCTTCTTTGCCATCTGGGAGTAAGCGGCAATTCCCTCGATAGCCTTGATCGATAGGTTTGCGTTATGGGCAAGATGACCGGCGAAATCGTCGGTACTGAGTTGATTTTCAGGATCGAGACCGTTGGCCTGCAGATAGTCTGCCCACTTCGTCAACTGCGGCCAATATTCCTCAGCGAGATGCCAATTGCCTTGTGCACTACCCAGCGCATCCACAAGGATCAGCATGTTAGCGCTCTCCTCAACGGGCATTTGATTTTCTTCGGTCAGTTCCCCTCCACCGTACACCTGTCCATCAGCGAGCGGATACGTGCCCAGATCATGCGGCGCGAACGGCCACCGCCATCGTGGAAGCGCAGAGTATTCGAGCACTGGCTTTAGCTGAGCCTCGAGTAATGCGGGATTGAAGAACAGGAAAAACGGTGCTGACGGATACATGACATCTACGGTCGAGATGCAGCCATTGCTGAAGTTCTCCTTTGGAAAAAGCATCGGCGTGTTGTCAACGTCGACCGCGAAGCCATGAGCAGCGAGTGTCTGCCGGTACGCTAGCGTGCCCAACTCCGCATAGGACTTGCCGCCGGCATGCTCCAGGTCGCGCGTGAGTTCCTCATCAAAGCGGTTGCCACGCTCTTCAAGGCGGGTGTACTGACTCTCCGATTCGACTAACATCGCGGCGGCCGTCTGTCCGTTTCTGCGCCAATAGGGGCGTAACTTGCGGTCAAGATATTCGATGGAATCGGCCTCGTCATAGGCGAGAAGCACATGTTGGCTTGCTGGGTTGCCCCCAGACACTTCAGCGCGGAATCGAACCGCCAAGTGCGACGCACCATTGCGGGGCTGTTTTGGCATCTCCATGTCATCGGATTGCGGCAGTTCGCCAGAGGCCACGAAGCCTGTAATTGCGTTACTTGAGGTAACCAGAGTTGTATCCTTCTCGTCCGGCACAGCAAGATAGAAATATCCCCAGTCGATTCGCAGATTATCGCCCCCGCGATTCAAGACGCGCTGATCGCGTGAGCCAACCCGCAGCACCTCGATTCCAGGAAGTTTCGACCTTCCCCATGTCACTTCCTCATCGTCTGAATTAACGGCCACACGGGGACTCACATCGAGCAGCAGGCTGACTGAATGCGGTCGCCCATCGCTGGAACTGATCTTCCATGTGAGATAGTCGACGGGACGCGATAATGCTTCAAGATCTTGTGGCAGCGCCGCAGTAAAGAACCTGACCTCCAATTGCACTCCAGCAGCCTGGAAGGTGTAAACGGTGTGCAATGGAGTCACTCGAAGCGATACCTGCTGCATCGCCGGGACCTGCCGCGGGTCAGCACCCATAAACCGGTAAACGGCTCCATCAATACGCACCAACCCGGTCAAGGGTTGATCCAGACCTGTCCAGTGACGTGTATTCACGTCCGTCAACCGGTCGGACATCGACCAGATGCTGAAATATGGATCGTGCGTCACCAGTGGCACCGCGGGCGGCCGTTGCGCGCTTGCGACCGTGGCGCCGGAAAAGCACAGGATTGCCGAACACAAGGCGCTAATATAACGGCCCGATACACGTAAAGCAGACGCAAGTACTTCTCCCATTTGGCTCCCTTTCGACGAAACCATAAAATACCTAAGAGATTTGGTTCCGGCAACCCAGCCTGTTTCAGCTCCCACGAGATCGGCCCCGAAAAGGTATGGAACGCTCGCCGATGGACCCGACGGTTTGACCGCATCAGACGGGCTCAATCTGAGTCCTGGGCCAACGGCGACAGATAGCACGGACAAGTCTGGACTTCAGTTCACAGCATGAATCGAGTAGTGTGGCATGTGTACTACCGCCCCCTCGATTGCGGCGGCATCGTCGAATGAGTTTTGTTCCGGAGGCTGATCGTGCACTTATTGCAAGCACTTCGCCGCGTGATCTCCAGCTCGAACAGGTTGCTCCTAACGGCGAATCAACTGCGACTTCGATCCATCAGTTGCTTCCTGGCTGTCGCTTTTTGCCCGGCAGTCTGTTTACTCGCACAAAGCAGAACGATTCACGTCACGCAACGATACCTGAATATCCCGGTTGAACGCGAAAGTGAGATGCGGATATTCCAGATCAGCGTCGGCGGAATTCAAAAGCGTGAGTTTCCTGTGCAATTGGCAGAGCACGCCGTCGACTATTGGATTTTCCTGGACGTTAGCGAATTTGAGGGGAGGACCATTACCCTGACTGGTCCAACCGATCTCTCGGGCCCTTCTGCTCAAGCCGCTTTGGATCGTATTTATCAGGCCAACCAGATTGAAGGGGCGACCACCTTATACAAGGAAAGCCTTCGGCCCCAGTTCCACTTCACGGTTAAGCGTGGCTGGAGCAATGACGTCAACGGTCCGATCTTTTACAAGGGCCAGTACCATCTTTTCTGGCAGGCTTTCCCGTTCGGAACAAAGTGGGATACCGACTTCATGTATTGGGGCCACGCGGTCAGCAAAGACATGATGCACTGGCGCGAGCTGGCACCTGCGCTCATGGTCGACGAGCTTGGCTCACCATGGTCCGGCTCGAGTCTCGTCGACCACAACAACGATGGAGGCTGGGGTAAAGACGCGCTCGTGTTGATCTATACCGCGTTTAACCGCATATCGCATAAGCAGGTGCAGTGCATTGCGTACAGCACAGACAATGGCGCTACGTTTACTCGCTATGTTGGCAATCCCGTTCTCGACAGCAATCGCGAGGTAGGCTCGAATGACACCAGGGATCCCAAGGTCTTCTGGTATAAGCCGACCGGGCATTGGGTCATGGTCTTATTTGAGAAGGATGGCATGACCTTCTACACCTCTGCAAATCTCAAAATTTGGACGCGAAAGAGCCATCTTAAGGGTTTTCATGAATGCCCCGATCTTTTTAAGCTCCCAATCGATGGAGATAATACTCGTAAAAAGTGGATCCTTCATGGTGGCTCGTCCAGCTACGTGATCGGCAGCTTCGATGGCGAGACGTTCACCCCTGAATCTCCTGATCTGCATTATGCCGAAGGAAAAAACGTGCATGGAACCGATCTTCTCTATGCGGCGCAATCCTTCGCGGAGATGCCGGACGGCAGGCGGGTCCAAATGGCATGGGGAAGGATTCAGCCAGAGGGGATGCCTTTCAATCAGATGATGCTGTTTCCTACGGAATTCAAACTGAAAACCACTAAAGACGGTCTGAGAGTGCAGGCTTCTCCTATTGACGAGATAGCCCAGCTGCGTAGGAAGGCACGTGCATGGTCCACATTGACCGCTGCAGACGCCAACCAGAAACTGGCGGTGGCTGGATTCATGCCTCTCGACGTCAAACTTCAAGTTACCTTGGGCGACAGGGATAAGCTGGCTATTGAATATGGCGGAAATACTCTCACCACAATCCAATCTGCAGACCTCGAGAACGGCCGGGGGCGAGTGGAAGTATTGATCGACAAATGCGTCGCTGAAATCTTTGTAGATGGAGGAGTGCGGTATATCGTTCGGGAGATAGCGCAAACGGCTGGCGGTCGAGGTTTGGAATTGAGTCTGGGACAGAAGACAAGCATCGTCAATCATCTTGAAATTTATGAGATGAACTCGATGTGGAAGCCGCTCGAATAGGCGTAGTGGCAACCCGGAAACTGCCATAGGGACGTATAGTTGGCTATCCGTATAGGTCCCAGAAAGTCTTTATACCATGACGACGCGCACATCATAACGTCGAAAGGCCTTCACTGCGTCCTCTGAAACGCCATCATCTGTAATCAAGATATCGATGTCTGTGACCGGGCAGATCACTGCAGGACTTGTCATCCCTACCTTGCTCGAATCTGCGACGATCACCACCTGCTTTGCATGCCTGGTCATCGCTCGAAAAACCGCGGCCTCCTCGGCTTCGATGATGGTCGCACCGAGTTCCGGGTCGATCCCGCATACGCCAATGAAGACCTTATCCATCACAACTGTGTTGAGAGACTCGACGGCGGTGGCGCCAATGAGCGAAAAAGCACCCGGCCAGCGCAGGGATCCGCCGGTAAGGGTCGTATCGAGCCCGTTGCTGGCGTTCAATTCCATCCCGATGTTTACCGCATTGGTGACAATGTGCAGCCCGGTGCGCAGGCGCAACACCCGCGCTACTTGGGTGGTTGTCGTCCCCGCGGTCAAACCGATCGTCTCATTTTCCTGAACCAGATCCGCTGCCGCCATGGCAATCCGCCTCTTCTCCGCCGCGAAGCGTTCTTCGCGCACGTGAAAGGAGGCGTCGAATCGAAAGGGCTCGTAGACGTGGCCGGCAAGCAACGCTCCGCCGTGCGTTCGATGGACCAGCCCTCGCTCCTCAAGGCGCGTCAAGTCGCGCCGCACACTTGCAGGAGAAGTTGCAAATAACCGGGTCAGTTCCTCCACCGATGTCTTGCCGTGGCTCAACAACAGCCGTAGGATCTCTTTCGCGCGTTTGTCCGTCTTGGAAGACATGCTTGGGCGCTCGCTCCGTAAAATTCACAATGTAGCGTTCTCATTGTACGGATCATGCCCCGAGCCGCAATGGCCTTTCGGAGTGTTACCGGGCGGCGGTTCTTCACCGAACCCCGGCAGACGCTAGGTGCGGTTTTGGTCCCTGCTGAAAGCTGTATCCATGGCTTGCCGCAGCAACCGAACATCCGCGCTCGATATCACACTCCCTGCATATTCATCGACTGCTCGATCGCCGAGGCGAACTCTTTCCAGTTCTTCCGTAGCCGGAGGCGCGATGGTATTCCGCAACGCGGTGTGAAATTCGAGCGCGCCCGTTGCCTGCGCAATTTGCTGCACATTCTCCACGCGCACGCCTCCACCGGCCATCAGGCCAATCCTCCCGTCCGCCGCCTCTACCAGGTCGCGGATGCGCTTGCATCCCAACATGGCGGTCTGTTGCCCGCCGGATGTCAGCACCCGGTCGGCGCCCGCTGAAATGACATCTTCGAGCGACCTTTCGATATCGCGGGTCATGTCGAAAGCACGGTGGAACGTGACCTCCATCGGCCGCGCGAACTCGACCAGTTCACGCGTCCGTTCCACATCTACGTTTCCGTCGGCGGTCAGCAAACCCAGTACTACACCCTCCACCCCAGATTCCGCCGCCAGCGCTATATCGTCGCGCATTACCGCCAATTCCTCGTCAGAATAAAGAAAGTCTCCGCCTCGCGGACGGATCATGACATGAACCCCAATGCCGATCCGGGAGCGAACTGCACGGATTAATCCCAGGCTTGGCGTCAGGCCTCCCTCGATCAAGCCACTGCACAACTCTACGCGTTGCGCTCCGCCGGACGCGGCTGCCGCCGCCGACGCCACCGAATCAACACAAATTTCAAGCTCCATCATCCCCACGTACCTGTCCCTTGGTCGGCCAACATAAGCATGCAGCTTCCGCCGGGGCCATCGACCCCGGCGAAAGCTCGTGCATTAGAACCTGTAGTTCGCTGAGAACTGTAGATGCCGCTCGACCGAACGGACGGCATTCGTCCCCTGGTTAGAAATATTGCCGAAGTTGCTGTCGGTGATTCCAGTGTCTGGATTTCCGTAACTGGCAATGTTGAATGCATTGAAGGCGTCAAAGCGGAAGCCCACCGTCTGTTCGCGGACGATATGAAAATCTTTGAACATGGACATGTCTATGTTGAGAAATCCGGGCCCGCGGGTGTTGCCATTGCTCGCCGTTCCAAAGGCATTCGACGCGGGTGTCCCGAAGGCGCATGTGCCGTCGTCAACTCCTGCCGTGGTGCACGGAGTCGCCGAGGGATCCGTGCCGTACCAGTTATTGATGCTGCGGTTCACGATCTTCAGCTTGCGATATTGGTTAGGCCGTGAGTTACCGTAACTATTAGAGTTATTTCCCGGCCCCAAAATGGTTTCCGGAAAGCCGGTGTATCCCACGCCCGCAGCCGCGATCCGCCACCCGCCTATTGCCTCGTCAAGAACGCGGTTGGTGTTCGAAAGGTAAGTCTGGCCCCGTCCTACAGGCAAGGCATAAACGCCGGTTGCGCTTACGTTATGCCGTATGTCGTAACCGGCCGGGCCCCAGTCTGCGGCGCCGTTGTAGTAGTTCTGGAAGGCGCCCTGGCCACCATAGAGGGCTCCGGCTACGTTCACCGGATAGTTGCCCGCGCTGTTGGTCAACGCTTTTGCATAGGTGTAGTTGAATGTGAACTCCAGCCCATGGCTCAACCGCTGCCGCAGGACTGTCTCCAACGCGCTGAAATTCATCGCCGCCCGGGATTCCGTGATCAGCAGGGCGTTGGACCCGATGCTTACGGACGGATCAATCGCGTTCACGCCGATATACGGGTTGTTGTAAAAGGGAGCGGATGTCGGATCGCCGTTCACCAGGTATTGGTTCACGTTGCCGTAGTCTTCGATGTGCTGGCCCTGTTCGCCCACATAGCCAACCTGCAGAGACAGAGTGCGGGTCACGGCATATTCGGTGGTAAGGCTCCATTCCTGTACATATGCCGGCTGGATCTTCTTCGGGTAGACGTTGAACGTGCCACCATAACTGACTGTGCCCCCGGCAAAGCCCTGCTCCGAGGTACGTGGAGCTCCTGGATTGTCGGACGTCGGCGCAACCGTGGATACATTCACCGCCTGAATGAACGGAGTAATGGAAGTCAACCGCTGATTGGAAGAATTGCCCTCAAAGAAGCTGGTCGCGCCGTAGCCTCCACGGACCACCAGGCGATCGTTGGCCGACCAGGCAAAGCCCAGCCTGGGCATAATCTGACGGAAATTACTGTCATAACAAGCGCGATTGCTGCAAACGCCCGATCCCGCGGGCGCACCGGTAGGCACATGGCTGGCGTAGATAACCTGCCCCGTGCTCAAGTCGATGTTGCCGGTCTTATTGTTGGATTCGATCCAGGGCTCGTCGTATTCGTACCGCACCCCGATGTTCAGGGTGAGATTCGGCATCACTTTGAAGTCATCGCTCACGAAGCCTGCAGTCCGCCATTGGCGTTGTCCAACGTTCACGCTGCTCAGGGTGGCGGCCGCCGAGCTTACGCGGTCCAGCACGAAGTCTGCGCCCGGATAGCCGCCCGCATTGCTGAGCGACGGATTGCTCGTGAACGCGCCAGTATAAATCATCGATCCCAGGTACCCGTTGTTGTTGCTGGTGGGGTAGTTATTCTGGTACCGCAGTGCCTGGATCCCGAAGCTGAGGATATGCTTGCCGCGCTGCCAGGTCAGGTTGTCGATGTAGCTGTAGGTGTTATCCAGAAGGCCGCCATCAAACGCCGGCGTGCCCACTCCGCTCAGTCCGCCGCTCACGTTGTTGCTGATGTTCTGGAAGGAGAAGCCGCTGTAAGCCTGGTTGGGGAAAGCAATTCCCACCTTCGCGTTCCCCTTGGTTCCAAATTGGCCCGTAGGGTCCTGGGGCAAGCCCTCGTTCCACTTCGTGCGGGTGAAACCGATACGCGCCGAGTTGACGATCGCAGGGGAAAAGATATGCACCCAGTTAGCGCCGGTAATCTTGGTCGGGAAGATATTCACTCCAGGAAAGGTGATCCCCAGCAGCGCAGTTTTTCCGTCGTACGCCGTCGACATGGAATAAAATCCCGTGATCTTGTCCGAGGCCCGGGGATCATACTCAATCTTGATGTCTCCCTGGTTGTTGGTTTTGTATGTGCGCTGCGGACCCTGCAGGTTGTTGGCGACAATCCCATCCGAAGGAGTCGCATTCGGCAGCGGGTAGAGCGTCGGATTTGCAAAGAGAAACTTGGCTACCGGGCTGACGATGGGAACGCCTGTGTTGCCGGCATAGGGTGCAAAATTGTTTAGCGGATCATACAACTGGATCGGGTTGCTCCCGGCTAGCAGCGCGGAGAAATCGCCGTTCCGCATCGCCTGGGTAAAGACGCTCGCCTGCCCCGTCCCGCCCTGATGATAGCGCGCTCCCAGGTAGTCGACGAAGAAGAACAGCTTGTCCCGCTTGATCGGGCCGCCAAACGTTCCCCCAAATTGCGATTGAGAATAAGCGTTGATCGGGATGATTGGGTCGGCGTGATTGTTTTGCCATGAATTGGCATTGAACCGGTAGTCCTGCACGTAACCATAGGCCGAGCCGTGGAACCGATTGGTCCCGCTCTTGAGGATGCTGAGCACTCCGCCCCCGTTCACGTTGCCATAGTCTGCCGGAGAGTTCGCCGTGAGCACTTTGATTTCCTGCAGGGACTCTGGCGCCGGAGTGTACGAGATCAGGTTGTTGAACGTCTCGTTCATATCGATACCATCCAGCGTGTAGTTATTCGCCTGGGCTCGATTTCCGTTCAGGTTCACTGAATCTGTGTAGTAGGTGCTGCGCTCAATGCTGGTGGTGCCGGACGTTCCAGAAGTGTTGACTGCTCCGGGCACGTACAGCGTCAGAGCCGAAAAATCGAGCCCGTTCAGGGGGAAGTTTTGGATGGTGTTCGCGGTGAAGGTACTGCTCAGCGTGGCGTCATTCGTGTTGAGGATTGGCGCCGCATCCGAGACGTTCACGGTTGCCGAAACCGTGCCCGGCGAGAGCTTCACGTTGAACGTCGCCGTCTGTAGGGCTTCCAATTGAAAAGCCGGGATGTTTTGCGTTCCGAACCCCTTGGCCTCGACTGTTACCTGGTAACGGCCAATGGGCAGAAAGCCAATACGGTAGACCCCTGCTGAGTCCGACGTTGCCGAGGAGTTCACACCCGTATCCGTATTGACCGCGACTACGTGAGCGCCCGGGACCACGGCGCCGCTTTGGTCGGTAACCACGCCGGTGATCGTACCGGTCACGGTTTGCGCCCGCCCGAACACCGTACACATCAACATTGCAACCGCGCATGCGACTAGCATCCTGAAGGAATTCGTTTTCATTGCGCCCTCGCTCATTTCGTTGCGCCTGGAAATGGCGCTTTTCATGGTTGTAGAAAATCGTGGCTATCAGGCCCTCAAGAACTATCTGCGGGAATGAACGCCTTCCGTTCCCAGCTTGCTTTCTTGCTCTCGGGTCCCCTTGTTGGAGATCACAATTGTCCCAAACAATAAGCCCGAGATGATTGCTTTGTCCATTTAAAAATGATCGTATTGGGCAAAATCGATGGATCCCACTCCCCAAATAGGGCAATTCTTCGGATCAAGGATTCATAAACTGAACAAAACGTCCATAATTTTGGATGGATAGCACCGCCCTCCTTGTCATCCCGAGCAAAGCGTAGCGCGGTGGATTTGCGGTGTGCACCGTGGACTTCCCGAATCTCGCGTCTAAACCCTCAACCCCAAACAGAAGTGTCATCCCGAGACTCATCCCGAGCGAAGCCGAGGGATCTGCGGTGCGCCCCTCGGCGTTCCCGAATTTTCCATATCAAACCCTCAACCCCCAAACAGAAGTGTCATCCCGACCGGAGCGAAGCGAAGTGGAGGGACCTGCTGTTCCATCCGCACCATCGAATCTGAATGGAAGCGCTGCCCTCCCCTTTGTCATCCCGACCGAAGCCGGAGGGATCTGCAGTGCACCCGTCGGCGTTCCCGAATTTTCCGTATCAAACCCTCAACCCCCAAACAGAAGTGTCATCCCGACCGGAGCGAAGCGCAGTGGAGGGACCTGCTGTTCCATCCGCACCATCGAATCTGAATGGAAGCGCTGCCCTCCCCTTTGTCATCCCGACCGAAGCGGAGGGATCTGCAGTGCGCCCGTCGGCGTACCCGAATTTTCCGTATCAAACCCTCAACCCCCAAACAGAAGTGTCAAACGGAGCGTAGCGCAGTGGAGGGACCTGCTGTTCCATCCGCACCATCGAATCTGAATGGAAGCGCTGCCCTCCCCTTTGTCATCCCGACCGAAGCGGAGGGATCTGCAGTGCGCCCGTCGGCGTTCCCGAATTTTCCGTATCAATCCCTCAACCCCCAAACAGAAGTGTCATCCCGACCGGAGCGTAGCGCAGTGGAGGGACCTGCTGTACCATCTGCACCATCGAATCTGAATGGAAGCGCCTCCCTACCCTTTGTCATCCCGACCGAAGCGTAGCGAAGCGGAGGGATCTGCAGTGCGCCCGTCGGCGTACCCGAATTTTCCGTATCAATCGCTTTAGCCCTTGGAGGGCTTTCGGGATTACCCGATTTTTGCTTTATCGGCCGGATCGGCTAACACCTTACTAAAACCGCGCCATCCATCTCTCTACTGGTAACTCGATGAATGTTGTATGTCTATCCCCGCTGGCACACCCCTAAGGTGGGGTTGCCATGCAAGGTCCGCAACGTCATCGCAGCAACCGATTGCAGGGAGTCTTACTTCTGTTCTTCCTGGCTGCTCACGGCGGCCTTCAGGCGCAGGTCCCCCCACCGCTTTCGTTGACGGGTCCATCTGTGGTGAGGCTCGGCGGGGAGGCGCAATACACTGCGGACGTTGGCGGCAACCCCGCCGACGTCGTATGGTCGGTCAATGGCTATGCCGGCGGCACTGGTTCCACGGGTCCTATAACTGCTGCCGGTGTGTTCTCGCCTGCGTCCACGATCTTTGCCGGCCACTCGGTCACCATCAGCGCGACCACCCAGGCAAACCCGGCTTCTTCGGCCTCGATGAAGGTGAAAGTCCTCAATCCACTGCCACGCCTCACTTCTGGGACTGCCATACAGACAGTCCCCGGAGGTACATTCTTGTTGAACATAAGGGGCGACGGCTTCGTCTCCGGCTCGCAGCTGCAGGTCGCAGGAGCCGATGTGGCAACCGTCTTCGTGTCCTCCAATGACCTCGAGAGCACGGTCAGCCTCACCCCGGGGACGACCACGATTAACGTGGGAGTCCTTAATCCCAACGCCGGGCAGAAATCTCCCGTAACCAGAATGCTCCCGATAAATGCCACCGTACCCACGCTCAGCACTACTCCCGCGAGTGTAGCGTTTGGCAATGTCCCGCTTGACACGCCATCAACCCAACCTGTGACGTTGACATCCACGGGAACAGCGCCGGTGATCATTAACTCAGCAGCGCTGAGTGGGACTGGCTTCACGATGTCGGGAGCCACTTTCCCCGTCACCTTGAATCCTGGCCTGGCAATCGCACTGGACGTGCAGTTCGATCCACTGACAGCGGGACCGTTGATGGGTCAACTGACCGTCCAGAGCAACTCATCAACCAACGGGACGGTGGTGATCGGCCTCACTGGCACAGGCGAGCCACATCAGGTGACCCTGACCTGGGACGCACCCAGTAGTTCGCCTATCCCGGTCGCGGGCTACAACGTCTATCGATCAACAGGCGCCGGCGCCGCTTATCAACTTCTAAACTCCTCCGTCGACGCCAAGACGACGTTTGTGGATAGTGCCGTCCAGCCTGGGTTGACTTATAACTACATCGTAGAAAGTGTCGACACCGCTGGGATGGAAAGTCTTCCGTCTAACCAGGCCACCGCCTCGATTCCCTAAGCTCAGCCGATACTCGGCCTAAGTGAGCCGCTCTCGCGCCTCCCAGGTCTCGAGGTGGTAGTCTGAGCCAGTCGCCTGCCAGTATTTGTCATTCAGATCCAGGTCACGAAGGGAAGCCCTGATATGCCAACTCGCGTCTGCTGTTGGGTTGCGATCACTATCTTGTCGCTAGTCCCCTGTTCGCCGCTCCTCGCTGCACAGGAATCTTCTCAACACGATTGGTACGCCCCGCTGACCGACGGCGATGGCCTGCGCTATCCGCTGGAAATCGGGCCACTCACCTGGCACGTGGTCGGCAGTGGAATTTATCCGGCGAAAGGCTCCGACGGACTGATCCATCTTGCGTATGCGCTGCAGGCCACAAACTCCTGGAGCGTACCCGCGACCATCAAGTCCGTCGAGGTGGTGGACCCCGCACACGGCAATCAGGTGAGCGGCAAGAACCGCGTGCTCGACATCAGGAACGAAGACGTGACCGGTCAGATGAGGCTCTTCACCTTACCGGGAACGATGAACAAAGACAGCTACACCAACCAGATTCCAAGCGGACAGTCGGGTGTGATGTTCTTCGACGTCACCTATGAAAATATGAGCCAGGTACCGGCGGCGATTGCACACCGCATCACGGTAACGACTCCGCCAACTCCGATAGGGACGGAGCACACAACTGTCGGCCACTCCATCCCGGTCGGCCGTGAGGCGATAGTGATCAGTCCACCCCTGAAGGGCAGCGGCTGGATCAATGGCAACGGATGTTGCCTGGAGATCGGCCCGCATCGATTCGTCACCAACGCAATGAATGGCACGCTCGATCCCAGCGAGACCTTCGCCATCGATTGGGTGCAGATCGACGCTCATGGCCTCGCATACCGGACCGACGGCAAAAGGCCGGAAGATTGGATCGGTTACGGTGCGGACATTTTGGCAGTTGCGCCGGGAACAGTGGTTGAAGTGGTGCGCGATCTGCCGGACGTAGCGCCGGGGAAGAATCCCGAAGGGCTGACGATCGCGCAAATCGCCGGCAATCGCGTGATCATCGACATGGGCTCGGGGTACTACGCGATGTACGCGCATTTTGCGCCGGGCAGCATTCAACTCCACGTCGGCGACTACGTGAGGCAGGGGCAGAAGCTCGGCCTCCTGGGGAACACGGGCAACTCCAGCGGCCCGCATCTTCATTTCCAACTGATGGACCGGCCATCCAGCCTGGACGACACGTCACTTCCCTTCGTATTCGACCACATGAATCTTGAGGGACGTGCGACGCTGGACCTCTCGACTCTCGACGAAAACACCGACAAGAAAATTGCGATACCCCTGGATAAGCACGAGGCAAAGCCACTTACCCGTGCGATGCCGCTCTCGCGCGACGTTCTGGAGTTTCAGTGAGGGAGCCGCGTTCGATCAGTGCTTAGCGTGAACAACATGAACGCCGGCATGTCCGGGCGCGAGTCCTTGAACGGCGCGTCCGAACCTGGACGCGATCTCCTGGAAACCGATGTCTTCGATCGCACAAAATCCGTGCGAGCGAAGAATCACTGCCATGCCGGCCGGCTCGAAACGGCTTTCCGAACGCTCACCAATCTTCTCAAGCTGTTCGGCCCGCGCTTTTTCTAATTGCCTTAGCTCTTCGGAGAATGCCTCGGGGGGTTCCATATAGTCGAACACCACCTCCGAGTTCTGAATGGACGAAATGTAGTCCAGAGTGCGGTCGATAGCATCCTGTCTCAGATAGGGCACAACCCCAAGCCAGGTGAAGAACGCGGGCGAATTCTGCTCAAAGCCTGCGGCGGCGAGCCTATCTCCCAAATCGTCCCGCTCGAAATCGACTGGCACAAAAATAAGCCATGGCGGAAGTTCGATCTGAGCTTCAGCTATGCGCTCGAGTTTCCATGCCTGCGTCGCGGGGTGGTCCACTTCATAGATACCGATTTGTCGTGCGTCGTGGGGATTCCGGAGAGCGAACGTGTCCAGTCCGGCGCCAAGGATGACGATCTGCCGAACCCCTCCTTCAACAGCTCTTGACAAAGCATCTTCCGCAATCCGGCTTCGCGCGGTAGTGATCAGACGTCCGATGCTGGCCAATGGGTGTTTGTTCGCAAATCGAAGCACGTCCTTTTCGTCTTCACGCAGAATCTTCATGGCAAATGGATCATTGAGGATTGAGCCATGGTCGAGCACCTGATGTGCAGCTCTTTGTCGGGCGATCATCAGGGCTGTGCGGCTGGGTTCATTCGGTTTCACGTTCTAGGTCTCCGTTCTCATCCATAGCTGATCGCACGAGTTGCCGTATGCGGCACTTCCAGCGGGGTCGATCTGAGAGGAGTATTTGCGGTGAATCACAACAGCTCTGTGGCAGTCGAGTAAAGAGAGCTGATCAGAATGCGGGCCGGAGTTTAGACAATGGGCAAAGCGTCGCTGCCGGCGCCAGGCATGGCCGGCCGCTGCCTGAAGTAGCCCAGGGTTAACACCAGCATGCAGATCGAGCTAAAACCAGAGTAAGAGCCCAGCCAGTGGAAGGTTTGAGCGGAGGGACTCGGGTCGAGTCTGATCCACCCAAACACGAAGCCAAGGAACACCCCGGCAAAACCTATCGAGACGACTCCCGCCGCAGTGAGCAGCCATCCGTCGAATCGATTTCCATGAAATGTTCTTGCAACTAACAATTCATAGAGGCCGATGCTCACCGCCATCACGACAATCGCAATCGCTATGGATCGAAAAGTGATTGGTCTGCTCGCGCCAAGAGCAACCAGGGTTCCAAGCGCGCTGCATGCCAGGCCGTTCAACACCAGAAGCCAGGAGTTGGCCTCTCTTGCATTCCAGATGCCGGTCGCAACGGTGCAAACGCCGGCCGCCACCGCCACCAGGCCTAACTGTTCGATGGAGCTTTTGTAATGCGCAAATGTATGCAGCGTACGAAACCCATCCGGGCTCCAAATGAACAAGATCATGAAGGAGAACGTTGCGTAAAACAAGCTGCACAACACCTGCAATGAACAGCCCTTGATCAGGTTGTGACTCACGGCGCGCACCTCCCGTTAGCGGCACAGCCTCTCGTGGAAGAGCCAACACAGGATCATAGCACCGAAAAGGCGTCGACAAAGCTCGCTGGAACGCTCTACAACTATGACCTGAGTCCGTTCCCGATCTTGAAGAAGACTCACCGCTGCGCCGTCAAAACCAGCCCCCGGAGGGCACGAGGTCATTGAGGCGCAGATACGTGACGAGATTGCCGTAATGCAGAGCATCATGATTTCCGGCTTGCGTCAGTATGAACATCTTATTCGTCTTGAAGCCAAAGAAGTCCGCCGGGTCATTGAGGTGAGCATCCGTGAACCCGGAATAGACGGCATCGCAGTAGCGGAACGCGCCTTTGAGGTAGACTACGATCTCGGTCTTCGAGCCCTTCGCGGTAGCCGTGGCGGGGGGCGCTTCACCCTTGGCGTTTGAACACAAAATGTAGGATATATCCGCCACATGAGTCACGACCTCGCCAAATGAGCGAACGTCCTTTGTCGGCCGGTAGCTGTACTTGGACTCTGGCATTGCGTCTGCCGCATTCATGATCTTGTCCTGCATATTGCTGCGAAAAATGGATAGCGTCGTCGTCAGCGGATTCGGCACCCGGGTCGGATTGGGCAGGTTCGGTGAGATCTGGGCGTCGGCCAAGGACGCCATGGTTAGGCTTAGTGCGACAACAGCAAGGACAAGGCGCCAAGTCCTCACTCTTGTAGACTGAGACGGAATCGCTCTGTTAAGCATCTCGATTAAATAACGAACCGTGCAGAAGACATTATTCGGGAAGTATTGCATTGACGGCCTCTAGCCCAACGTTTGCACGCAAGGTTCCATTTGGCGCACTGAGTGCTACCTCTTTGTAGTGAGCAGATAACTAAGATGGCTACAGCTCCGTACTCTACACCGCACTGTCCATTTTTGATAAACACTGTCCACTAACAGCGTTCAGGCGGTGTCTGGGTGCCCGAGTTCCTCAATGAACGCACGGCCTGGATCGATCATTAAAAGGGGGACAGCCTGATCACAGACTGTCCACGAAACCCCCAAGTTTTCCCCCACAAGTTTTCCGGGCCAAACGCCGCTGCGCTATCTTCTCCAAGCTATGGACAAATTCCGCATTCCCCAGCGGTCGGCCCGTGTGTGTGCGTTGGCGGAGGGCGGCAAGGTTCGATTCTGTTTCGCCTGACACAAGCTCCGCTTTGAAACTACTAAACGAATTTCATCGGGAAAATCCTTCAACCAGCACCTAACTTATTTTTCAGGCATCGTCGGTTGAGGGCGGGCCCACGACTTAAGGGAAGTAACAGTCGCACCAGCAACCTGCCCGACACACTCGGAGACGGGGCACACCAATGCGTTGCCTTGCAATCCAACCCTCGCTCCCAAAGTTAGAAGAACGCAAGCAGAAAGCACCGCCGGGTAGAAACTTGATCATTCAAGAAGCATTTACCGAGACAAACACCTGTCCAAGAATGTTTACCTTCTAGCCGGTAACCAAGCGCATTTTCGGTTATTCCACCTTCGTACTCTGGCGCAGAAAACCCGTCGCCGTTACCTTGCATTTCACCGTGAATCTGACAAAGACCAGGGTGCGGCGACCTTCTGAAAGACAGGCTTGGTTTTGCTGATCAATTGCTAGCGGATGATCCTGCCTCTCCTGCTAAGCCTGGATATTACGCACAACTACCCGCGGATTGAACGCGACGAATCACATCGATGCACTGGATATCGAGACGTTGTCCGTCTGAAGCGCGGGACTCTGCCAGCTAATCAGGCAGGCATCCGCCGGCGATAGCCACGAACAAAACTATCGTCCGCAGTACCGCCTCTTTGAAAGGCGATGTTTCCTCCTGCGCGAAACTTCGCCGCAAGGACGCTGTATGGCGACGTCATGGGCAACAAGCAATCAGCCAAGAAGGGCAATGGGGACCGACGATGAACAAGCGACTTGCACAGCTAGTCCTGGTAACAACTCTAGGATTCCTCGCCAATGATCTCCTGCAAGCGCAGATTGTAGCTGTGACAGACGCAACCTCCACACCAATCCCCGGGGGGCACAGCTACATTCAGATGTTGAACGAGACGGTCGATCCCGCAAATGGCTCCGTGAGCTTGCGTCTTCAGGTTCCAGCCCCGCCGGCTCGAGGCCTGACGATCCCCTTTGGATTTGCCTACGATTCAACGGGCGCCCATTTTCCCGGCGGAAGCGTCGCTGGAGAGGCAGGCTGGAATACCAATTCCAGCTATCTTTCGTCGGGCGGATGGGCCTACTCCCTACCCATGCTCAGCTTCATCTTCGGTCAGCAAACAATCGGAAAATACACCTGCCCGTACTACACGGGTTATGTCTTCCAGGATAACCAGGCAACACGCTACCCATTGGGCATCCTGACAACGCCAACGACAGCCGGCTGTCCCAATGAGAGCAAAACCACGTCCACGGTCGGCCCATACCAGACTGACCGGTTCGGAGAGACACTCGTGGATGGGCCGGATGGCACGATCTACACTTTTTCTCCGAATACAGGCTGCGGTCCAATCGCCGGTCCTGGTGGAACCGGGGAGCTTCCGTCCTCTGTAGAGGATCGTAACGGCAACAAGGCAACCTTCGCTGGTCCACCCTACAAATGCGACGGTTCGTTCACCATGACCGACACACTCGGCCGCGTCGCCTTGAGCTCTTCTGGATTTGGCAAGAGCGGCGACACCCTCACCGTCGCGGGACTTGCCTCTCCCTACATCGTAACCTGGGGCTCAGCCTCCTCTAATTTTACCGTCCAGTATAAGGAGGTTGATACAGACACCATGTGTCGCGGATTGTCCGCCGAGCAAGGGACGCAGGCTGTCATAACAGCCATCGAACTCCCCGACGGAACCAGCTACCAGTTTCAATACACTGATACCGTTTCCGGTCTCTTGAGCAAGATCATCTACCCAAATGGCGGATATATCAGCTATGTGTGGGGACCGACATCTACACTCTCGCAATTCGGTCAATACGGAACATTTCCCGACTCGCAAAACGAGCCAACATGCGGAATCCAATATGCCCCATATGTGTTGCAACATCGTTATGTCAGCTTCGATGGGTCCACCGTCGCGCTTCAGCAGGACTTCGCTTACACGACACAGTGGAATACGGGATCGCCAGGATGGTCACAGAAGAAAACGACCGTCACCACGCATGACGAAAAAGCAGGACCCACTTTTAACACTGTATACGCCTACACTCCGTCCACCGTCCCCAGTCCGCCGTTGATCAACTATCTGTACGGGACACAAATACCCCTGGAACAGAGCATCACCTATGACGGCACCTCCGGGACACCGCTAGAACAGGTTGTCGAAACATGGGCTGATATATATCATCTCGCGAGCAAGCAGACTACTCTGTATGGCACTGGATCACAGCCCAATGTCACAAGTCTTATAAAATACAGCTATACTCCCACCGCGCAGCGTACGCAGCTTCAAGAGGAAGATGACTACGATTTCGGCAATACGACAACTCCTCTCAAAAAGAAGATCTGGACGTATCAGGCTTTTCCCGCCACACCCATCTACCCGGACTTTCCTTCGATCGTGGACCGCCCATGCAAGCTCGTCGTCGAAAGCGGGACCAGTACGTCATACGCCGAAACAGACTATCTATACGACGGCCAGACGACAACCTGCGGTACCGCGGGCAAACCGTCTACCACGGCTGCCACCACACCCAGCGGCACCCATGATGTAAAAAACTACGACTCGAGTGTAACTACCGCCAGAGGCAACGCTACGTCGGTAACTCTGAAATGTCTGCAAGGCTGTAATGCAGCCACTACCAAGTATTCCTTCGATGAAACGGGTCAGGTGTTATCGATGACGGATCCCTGTGGAAATGTCGCCTGCTCAGACATTCCCGGAACCAACCACACAACAAACTACTCCTACACTGACAGTCCGTCCGGAGGAAACCCGGCGGGCAACTCGAATGCCTACCTGACACAAATTACCGATCCGAACACGGGCGTCGCACATATCGAAAACTATCAGTACAACTATGCCTCCGGAGAATTAACCCAGAGCAAGGATCAAAACAACATCATCACCAACTACTCCTATAACGATCCGTTAGACCGCCTGACGCTTCGCGACAGTGCGCCCGGCGCCCTCAATTGGTTCAACAACATTTCCGCTGAAAGCAAGACCTCCTATAGCTATCCGAGCGGTACAGAGGCGGACGTGACCCACGATCTGACCGCGACTGGGGACGGCTTGTTGAAGAGCAGCACCTTCTATGACGGTATGTGGCACGCAACCAAAACCGTGGGCCGAGACGGTTCAGTAGTGGAAACTGCATACAACGGCCTGAACCAGGTGTGCGCAGTTTCTAACCCGACGTTTAATGATCCAGGCCCTTTAAGCTGTACGGTCGGACAAAATAAGACCACCACGGGTACCGATGGATACACGTATTTCACCTACGATCCGTTGGGGCGTAAAACTGTTCAGACCCAGCCGGACAGCACCACGCAAATGTGGGGATATAACGCCAACCTGGTGGATTTATACGACGAGACCCACAGCCACTGGCGACGGATCAGCGATGCTTTCAGCAGGCTGATCACGGTGTTCGAGAACGACCCGGCGGGCTCCGGTGCGCTGACACTTGAGACCGACTACACCTATGACCCTTTGGATAATCTGCTGTCAGTAAATCAGAAAGGAGCCTCTGGGGACACGGCCCGGTACAGAACCTTTGCTTACGACTCGCTGTCCCGTCTCACCAATGCGTGCAACCCCGAGGCACTTGCCGGCACCGCGTCCTGTACGGTCTCGTCGGGACCGTGGAGCGCGACCTATGCCTATGACGCGAACAGCAACGT
>CAVYFF010000013.1:0-266608 GCA_963767745.1 uncultured Acidobacteriaceae bacterium
CTGTATTGCAGGGGGGACCGCGGGGTCCCCATAAGGTGGAGGGAATTGGCGTTTCCTTTATTCCCGGGACTTTCGATCGCCAGTCGTGCGACGAGATTATCGCGATCCATGACCCGGCAGCTTTCACAATGGTCAAGCGGTTGGCGGCAGAAGAAGGCGTGCTATCTGGATCGAGCGGTGGCGCCATAGTGGAAGCAGCGGTACAGATCGCGGTCCGTTTGGGCAAGGGGAGGCGGGTAGCTACGATCATTCCCGATTCCGCGGAGCGCTACCTTTCCAAAAAGATTTTTGAAGGCGGTCTATGAGCGGTCAGGGCTTCTCGACGCGGGCGATCCACGATGGCCAGCCTGCTGATCCGTTGACCGGTGCGGTCAATGTTCCTATTTATGCCTCCTCCACCTACTCGCAGGAAGAGATCGGTAAGAACCGCGGATACGAATATTCCCGGGTTTCGAATCCTACGCGCACTGCGCTCGAAGAAAATCTGGCATCGCTGGAAGGTGGTTCCTCGGCGCACGTTTTTTCGAGCGGGATGGCGGCAATTGCCGCTTTGGTCACCATGCTCAAAACCGGTGACCACGTAATCTGCGGCTCCAACGTTTACGGGGGCACGCCACGGCTGTTCGACCAGATCATCGCCCATTACGGCATCCGCTTTACCTATGTCGATACCACCGACGCGGAGCAAGTCCGCCGGGCGATCGAGCCCAGCACCAAACTGGTGCATATTGAGACCCCGACCAACCCGATGATGCAGATCACCGATATTCGCGCTATTGCGGATGTCTGTCATGAACGGCCCGGTCAGAAGATCGACCTGAGCGTCGACAATACGTTCATGTCACCTTATTTTCAGCGGCCGATTGAGTTTGGCGCGGATATCGTGATGCATTCGACCACCAAATTTCTCAATGGTCACAGCGATGGTCTCGGGGGTGTTCTGGTGGCGACTACGCCCGAGCAAAAGGAGTCCTTTGAGTTTGTGCAGAAATGCACTGGGGGGATTCTTTCTCCCTTCGAGTGCTTTCTGGTGTTGCGCGGGGTCAAGACGCTGGCGGTGCGCATGAAGCAGCACGAGCTGAATGGCCATGCGATCGCGAACTACCTGGTCGGGCACCGCAAGATCCCGCTGGTTTTGTATCCCGGGCTGCCCGACCATCCTCAACATGAGCTTGCCCGGCGGCAGATGTCGGGCTTCGGTGCGCTGATCACGTTTGAGACCGGTTCTCTGGATCGAGCCAACGCCATGTTGCGCCGGCTCAGGATCTGCACGGTCGGTGAATCCCTGGGCGGGGTCGAAACGCTGATCTCGCATCCCGCTACCATGACGCATGCGGCGCTGGGCGAAGAAGGCCGGGCGAAGATTGGCTTGACCGACGGAATGGTACGCATCTCGGTTGGTATCGAAGATGCCGATGATCTACTGGAAGACCTGGAGCAAGCGCTGCAGGTGCTTTGAACCAGCAGTGGTAAGATTTAGGGTTTACTCGACGGAGCCCACGCAATGAGTACCCACGCAGCCGATACCGCTCAGACCCATTCTTTTGCCCTCACCGACGAGCAGGAGCAGTTGCGCAAGGAGATTCGCGATTTCGCGGCGCGCGAGATCGCGCCTAATGTGATGCGCTGGGATGAGGCCAGCGAGTTCCCGCTGGAGGTGGTGCAAAAGCTGGGCGAGATGGGCCTCATGGGGGTTATCTTCCCGGTAGAGCTTGGGGGCTCTGGTCTTGGCTACGTGGACTATGCGCTGGCGGTGGAAGAGCTTTCGGCGGTCGATGGGTCGATCGGTATTATCGTGGCGTCGCACAACTCGCTTTGCAGCAACCACATTTTTGTCGCGGGCAATGAGGAGCAAAAGCGCAAGTACATACCTAAGCTGGCTTCCGGCAAGTGGCTCGGCGCCTGGGGGCTGACCGAGCCCGGTTCTGGTTCCGACGCGGGAAGCGCCCGCACCACGGCTGTGCGTAAGGGCGACCGCTGGGTGTTGAACGGGAACAAGACATTCATCACCAACGGCCATTATGCCGATGTTTCTGTCATCATCGCGGTTACGGATAAGAGCCAGGGTACACGCGGTCTTTCGGCGTTCGTGGTGGAGAAGGGAACTCCTGGCTTTCGCGCGGGCAAGAAGGAGAACAAACTGGGGCTTCGGGCCAGCGATACTTCTGAGCTTATTTTTGAGGACTGCGAGATTCCGGCGGAAAACCTGCTTGGCCAGGAGGGAAGCGGGTTCATCGATTCCATGCGGATTCTTGACGGAGGGCGCATTTCGATTGCCGCGCTATCGCTTGGTATCGGGCGTGGGGCGTTTGATGCTGCGCGGAAGTATGTGAAGCAGCGGCACCAGTTCGGCAAGGCAATCTCAGAGTTTCAGGGAATACAGTGGAAGCTCGCCGACATGGCAACCCAGTTAGATGCCGCGCGGTTGCTGACGCTGCGCGCCGCGGTGATGAAGGACGCCGGGCAGAAGACTACGCTTGAATCTTCCATGGCGAAGCTGATGGCCAGTGAGGTCGCGGTGAAGGTTTGCGATGAGGCGGTGCAGCTTCACGGGGGTTACGGGTTTATCAAAGACTACCCGGTAGAGAAGTTCTATCGCGACGTCAAGCTTTGCACCATCGGCGAAGGTACCAGCGAAATTCAGCGGCTCATTATCGCCAGAGAGATCCTGAACAAGTAAAACATTTCCAGGATGGGTCCGTAGAACCGCAGATCCCTCGGCTACGCTCGGGATGACAAAGGGTACGGCGACGCTTTCATTGAAAGCAACTGCTGATCAAAGCAACTGCTGATCAAAGCAGCTGCTGAGCGGACATCTTCTGTCCAGCAACCGCTATCCATGAAAGCGTCGCCGTACCCTTTGTCATCCCGAGCGTAGCCGAGGGATCTGCGGTTCTACGGACCATCCTGGAAATGTTTTACGTATGATCGGGAAATGAACGCGGCGGAGCTGATCGGACGCATACGCCAGGGCGATGTGCGCGCGCTCGCGCGAGCGGTTTCACTGGTGGAAGATGATACGCCCCCCGCGCGCGACATTCTTTCCGGATGCTTTCCCTATAGCGGTTCCGCGATCCGCATCGGTATTACCGGTTCGCCTGGTGCCGGCAAGAGCACGCTGGTCGATGGGCTCGCGCGCCGGTACCGCGCGCAACCATCCACCGTCGGCGTGATCGCAGTCGATCCCACCAGCCCTTACACCGGCGGAGCCATTCTGGGCGATCGCATCCGCATGCGGGACCACGATGGCGATCCTGGCTTCTACATGCGCAGCATGGCGACCCGCGGCTCGCTGGGCGGCCTCGCCCGCGCATCGGCGGACGTTGCCTTGGTGATCGAGGCCAGTGGCAAGCAGCGCCTGCTGCTCGAGACCGTCGGTGTCGGGCAGGACGAGATCGATATCGTGCGCCTGGCGGACGTCACCATCGTTGTGCTGGTGCCAGGCATGGGCGACGATGTGCAGAGCCTCAAGGCTGGCATTATGGAGATTGCCGACATTTTCGTGATCAACAAGAGCGATCGCGAAGGCGCCGATCGAGTGGAAAACGAAGTGCGATCGATGCAGGCGCTGGCGGCAGAACACGGAAGCTGGGTTCCACCCGTGCTTCGAACCGTCGCCACCACGGGCGCAGGCATCGAAGAACTGGAAGAGACAGTGGACAAATTCTGGTCGTGGCTGGCCCAGGAGGGAAGGCTTACCGCCCGGCGTGAGGCGCACTGGCGGGCGCGGGTGATGGAAATGGTGCGGCACGAACTGCTGCGTGCCATGCGCGGACAAGGCCTGAGCGACCGGCATCTGACCGAGATAGGCCACCAGGTAGTGAGCGGACAACAGGACCCCTACCAGCTTGTTCCCCGGTTGGTGGAACAACTGCTGCAAGGAGAGAAACATGGCAAGAATTGACCACCTGGGCATTGCGGTCAGGAGCATTGAACAGGCCGGGCGCTTCTATCAGGCTCTCGGCCTCACGCGTGCTGAAGGAAGAAGAAGAGGATGAAGGCGTGCGCAGCGTGATCATTCCGATGGGGGAAAGCCGCCTGCGACTGCTCGAACCCCTGGACAAGACAACGCCGGTGGGCAAGTTTCTCGAGCAGCACGGAGAAGGTCTGCATCATGTGGCGCTTCATGTTGACGACATTTCGGGCACCTTTGAAGAGATGAAGCAGGCGGGGGTGCGGCTGCTCTCCGATGAAATTGAGATTGGCGCCGGTGGACGGCTTGCATTTCCTGGTCGACCCATCCGCCGCGAACGGCGTGCTGCTGGAAATCTGCCAGGATCCGATTTCCGGGGTTTAAGGATCAAAATGCTTCTAGCTCTGAATACCTGCGGCAGCACCGCCAGCGTGGCTCTCGGTGTGGTCGACCTGCATGGAGTCAAGGTTGTCGCCACGGCCGAGCTCGCGGTGCGCACCTACTCGGCTCGCCTAATTCCCGAGATCGCCGCCCTGCTGGAGAGCCGGCAGGCGACTCTGCGCGACATCGAGGCCATCGTGGTGGTCAACGGACCAGGGAGTTTCACCGGCATCCGCGTAGGCTTGAGCACCGCCAAAGGACTGGCTGAAGGTGCCGGCATCCCGCTGATTGCGGTCTCCCGTCTGGCGCTGCTGGCCAATGCGAGCGGGCTGCCCCACGTGCTGGCCGCGGTGGATGCGGGCGAGGCGAGTACTACGTCGGCGAATACCGGAACGGCAACAACCTGGGCGAAGTGCTGCTGAGCGGAGAGGAGACGGTGGCGGTGGCCAGGCAGCCCGGAGCCGGGGTGCTGGTTTGCGATGAGAGCGTGCGGATGATGCCGCCGCCAGCGCCTGCTCCGCGCTCGCCATCTGCGGCCCGGTCTACGTGCAACCTCCCGATGCCGCTGAGGCGCTCCGTTTCGCGCTGCGCCGCTTTCGCGCGGGCGACTTTGATGACCCCGAAACCCTGGACGCAAACTATCTTCGCCGCTCCGACGCGGAGGTGTCTGCGTGCCGCCCGAGCCGGAAAGTGAGTTTCCTCATCCGCGCCCTGGCTGCGGAGGATCTGGATCGCGTCTGGTTGCTTGCTGGCGAGTCCGTCGATGCTCCGCGGTGGACCCGTCGAGATTACGAACGGATCATGCAGGAGGCCGGGCCGATCCTCCTGGTGCGCTGCGGACTGGTTGCGGTGTGCGCCAGCGACCTGGTTGGCTTTGCCGTCGCCAGTTGGCTGCGGCAGGAAACTGTGGCCGAGGTGGAAGGCCTGTTTGTGGAACAGGCTTATCGCCGCCTGGGGATTGGGGGCGCCCTGATCGGAGCTTGTATGGCCTGGGCGCGCACCGCTGGCGCCTCGACGATACGGCTGGAAGTACGGGCATCGAACGTCGCTGCCCTCGCTCTCTATCAACGCTATGGTTTCTCGGCCGCTGGGATCCGCCGCTCCTATTACTCCACTCCGGCGGAAGATGCGTTGCTGCTGCAGGCGCCATTGTTTCCCGAGATCCCCGTGCCTCTATAATTCTCCAAGGGTCTGGTCTCATCCATGGTGCGTGACGGATACTTCTATGGGTTTGGATTTCTCGCGGCTGGCGTTCTGGTCCAGTTGGTAACAGGGCAATGGGCCTGGGCAGTGGTTCCTATTTTGCTGGCGTGCTTTTTCTTCTGGTTCTTTCGCGATCCCACCCGTCCGGTGCCGATCGAGCCGGGCTTGGTCGTTTCGCCGGCCGATGGCAAAATCACCGAGGTCGCTCGCATCCAAACGCCCGCTGGAGAGCGGATCCGCTTGAGCATCTTCCTTAGCGTCTTCGATGTGCATGTCAACCGCTCGCCCATCGCCGGCACGGTGCGCGAGGTGCGCTACCAGAAAGGCAAGTATCTGAACGCGCTCAACCCCGAGTCAGCAGAAAAAAACGAGCAGAACCTGGTGACCGTGCAAGGCGACGAGTTCGACGTCACCTTTAAACAGATTGCCGGCCTGCTCGCGCGCCGCATTGTCTTCCGCTTTCAGGTAGGTGATTTTGTGGAGCGCGGGCAGCGCGTCGGCCTGATCAAGTTTGGCTCCCGGGTGGACGTGCTGCTGCCTGGCCATGCGCACGTCCGCGTGGCTCTGGGGCAGCGGGTCAAGGGTGGCGCCTCGGTCCTGGCCGATATCCATCCGCCGGAAGATGACCCTTCGCTCGAAGTTCTGCAGGAGAGTTTCGCTTGAAGCAGGATGCCGTCGGGACGCCGCGCCTCAAGAGGAGAGGGCGGTTGCGCCGGGGCATGTACATCGTGCCTTCGCTCTTCACCTCGGGAAATATCGCGGCCGGCTACTTCGCCATTACGCAAAGCCTGCAGGGATCGGTGCAGGAACCTCGGCATTTTAACTACGCCGCCCTGGCCATCGGCTTCGCTATTCCTTTCGACGCTCTCGATGGCCGCATTGCCCGCATGACCAAAACCACCAGCGACTTCGGCAAAGAACTCGATTCGCTGGCCGACGTGATTACCTTTGGTGTCGCTCCCAGCCTGCTCGCCTATACCTGGGGCTTTCAGGCGCTGCCCATGGCAATGGACCCCGTCCGGCGGCAGCACATGGTGGAGTGGGGCGCATTCGTCTGCTTTCTTTTCCTGCTCTGCGGCGCCGGCCGTCTCGCGCGATTCAATATCGCCGTCAACCTGTTACCCAAGAATCCGGGGCGGCCTGGCCGAAAGTATTTTGTGGGCATGCCCATTCCCGCGGCTGCTGGAGTCATTGCTGCCGTGGTCCACTTCTTTTCTGGAACGCCCGTGCCCAATTGGCGAGTCGCCGTCATGTGGATGACCCTGGTCTTCATCGTGGGGCTGCTGATGGTCAGTACCTGGCGCTTTTGGAGCGGAAAAGAAATCAACCTCTCCGATCGTCATCCGTTCCAGCGTATTGTGCTGCTGGGCCTGGCGATCTACGCTACCGTCGTTTTCTCGCAATACGTTCTTCTTGCGATCGCATTCTTCTATATGTTTTCCGGCATCTTCGCCCGTGCTGCCTATTCCTGGCAGCGTCGCCACAAAGCCCGGCTGCGCACCAGCCCCGAGGCTGCGGCGCTCGGCGAACCCCCTGCACACCCCCCATCGCAACCGCCGGTGCACCCATGAGACCCCGTTAACCTTCAATGACCACCAATTACCGCATAGCAATCGTCGGCGCCGCCTCCATTCGCGGCAAACAGCTCAACGAGGCACTTTCCGAGTCAAGCTTTGCGGCTGCAGAGTTTCTGCTGATGGACGATCAGCAGGCTTTGGGACAATTGGAGGCGGTGGGCGATGAGATCACCTTTATCCAGCCCATTGCGGCTGACTCCTTCGAGCATATCGACTTCACGTTTTTTGCCGGGGCGGCAGAGTTAACCCGCCTCCATTGGCAAGCCGCGCAGCGCGCTGGTTCCAGCCTGATCGATCTTTCCGGCGGACTTGAGGGTGAAGCCGGCGTGCTGGTGTGCGCACCGTGGGTGCAGGAGGCGATGGGCGACACGTCAGTGAGCGGCGCGCCCAATCTGCATACGCCGGCCGTGGTTTCCGCCCATCCAGCAGCGTTGGTGCTTGCCCTGTTACTGGAACGCCTGCAACGCATCGGACCGATTCGACAGGTTTCAGCAACTGTGCTGGAGCCGGCTTCGGAGTATGGCCGCGCCGCGCTGGACGAATTGCATCAGCAGACGGTGGCGCTGCTTTCCTTTCAAAGTATCCCCACCCAGGTGTACGACGTTCAGGTAGCTTTCAATACGGTGGCGGCCTTTGGGGATGTCGCAAAGATCAACCTGGCGGACAGCGAAGCGCGCATCCGGCGCCACTACGCGTTGCTTTCCGGCGGGCGGCTGCCGCAGCTTTCACTACAACTAATCCATGCGCCTGTCTTCCATGGTCACACTTTCTCGATTGCCGTGGAGTATGAGCGCACGGTGACGCTGGAGCAGATCGAGGCGACACTTTCCGCTCCGCACGTAGAAGTTGTGCTGGGAGATGCCGATGCGCCTGGAAATCTCAACTCCATCGGCGACGAAGACGTCTCGGTCAGGGTGCGCTTTGATGAGCCGGGTGTTTCGCAGTCCCGGCGATTGTGGCTCTGGGCTTCCGCAGACAACCTCGAGCTTTCGGCATTGAATGCGGTGGAATGCGCACAGGAGCTGCGCAAACTGCGTCCCCAGGGAAAAGTTCAGTAGCAGGTCCCTTCATGAGATTCTTGCTGGTCCTCTTTCTGGCAGCCTCGCAGCCGATTTTTTCCCAAAGCATCGATTCCGCACCGCCGCCGGCTATCAATGAAACCGTGCCGGCAGCGTCGGATCACTACGTTTTGGGAGAGGACTCAAAGCCCCACTCCTCGGTTGCCGTGGGGAAGACCTTCACCTTCCAGCTGGCGGATTCCAGAATCTTTCCGGGCACCACGCGGACCATCACGGTTTATATCCCTGCCGCGTACCAGGCGGACAAGCCGGCTTGCGTCTACGTTGGTTTGGATAGTCTCGGCTTTAACGCCGCTACCGTCTTCGACAACCTGATTGCCCAGCATGCAATGCCGGTGACGATCGGCATTGGAGTTTCGCCCGGGGATGTTGCTTCGGCCAGCGCGCCGGACAACCCTCGATTCGATCGCAGCTTGGAGTTCGATAGCCGCAATGACCGCCTCGCTCGTTTTCTGCTGGAGGAAGTCTTGCCTGAAGTGGAACGCCACCCTACTCCTGACGGACACGCGATCAAGCTATCTACGAATCCCAACGACCGGGCGATCGGTGGTGGAAGTACCGGAGCCATCGCCGCCTTCACTGTGGCTTGGGAACACCCGGACGCCTTTCGCCGGGTCTTCAGTGCTATCGGTACTTATGTGGGCATGCGCGGTGGGGAGCAGTATTACGTCCTGGTGCGGAAGACCGAGCCGAAGCCTTTGCGGATCTTCATGGAGGATGGGGTGCACGATGAATGGCCCGGTGGGCCGGAGATGGGCGATTGGTGGATGTCGAACCAGACCATGAATCGTGCGCTGGAGTTTGCCGGGTACGATGTTCGCCACGTATGGGGCACGGGAACCCACAATGGTAGCCAGGCCGCAGCGGTGTTTCCCGAGGCCATGCGATGGCTCTGGAGGGACTGGCCGGAGCCGATTCGTAGTCAACCACCGGGCAACCCGGTACTCAAATCGATCTTGCAACCGGACGAAGATTGGCAAGCCGAGGCGCGGGGCTGCGCGTCGATGCTGGCCGCCAATCCGCAAGGTGAGATTAGATGTGGCGAATCAGCAGCGCTCGCGTTTGGAGCGGACGGCAAGAGCTATCAGGCGCTCCCGGGTGGCGGGCTGAAGGTCAGCGGTCGCGCCTCGATTCTGAGCGAGGATCTTGACGTCCACGATCTGACAGTTCGGAACAATGGCGATATGTACGCGGTGACTGGAAGCGAACTATGGCTGATCCGTTCGACCGGGGAGAAGGTCAAGTTGGACCAGGGGCTGAAGGGAGCGTCCGGGGTGGCCCTCACGCCGGATGGTCTCTGGTTGTTTGTCGCGCAGCATCAGTCCCGAAGCGGGTTGAGCTATCGGGTCCGTTCCGACGGAACACTCGACGCTAGAGCACCGTTTTACGACTTCGATGTTCCCGCGTGGGCGGATGACAGCGGCGCGAGCGAAATTGCTATGGATCGCGATGGACGAGCCTACGTAGCCACACGGATAGGTGTTCAGGTATTCGATCGCAATGGACGAGTGGCGGCGATTCTTCCTTTACCTGGGAATGCAGCAGCTACAGGCCTTTGCTTCGGGGGGAAAAGTTTCGATACTCTCTACGTTGCCAGCGGCGGGAAGGTGTATCGGAGAAAGCTTCGTATCGAGGGCGCGCCACCCTGGGCCGCTCCTGCCAAACTTCCGCCCTGGGGCGCAGGTTGAGGACGGAAAGAAAAACATTTCCAGGATAGGTCCGTAGAACGCAGATCCCTCGGCTTCGCTCCGGGATCTGCGGTTCTACGGACCTATCCTGGAAATGTTTTTCTTTCCGTCCGTGTAACGTTACGTTCGTCTTTCGCGAAAGAAGGAGCGCAACAACTCTCCGCTTTCCTCCGCCATCTCACCGCTGGTCACCGGCATTTGATGATTCAGGCGGGGATGATTTAGCACCTCGAGCACCGAGCTGACAGCACCGGCCTTGGGATCGGCAGCGGCATAGATGAGGCGGGCTAGCCGGGCGTGGATCATCGCGCCGGCGCACATGGCGCAGGGTTCCAGGGTGACAAAAAGCTCGCAGCCTGCGAGACGATAGTTGCCCACGGCACGAGCCGCCTCACGGAGCGCGACGATCTCGGCATGCGCTGTCGGGTCCAGATCACGCAGAACCCGATTTTGTCCGCGGCCAATAACAATGCCGTTTTCCACGACAATTGCGCCTACCGGAACTTCGCCCGCCGCTGCGGCAGCTCGCGCCTGGTCCAGTGCCAGCGAAAGTGACTCAGCGTCCGTCATCAGAGTGTTGGGCCGCCGGCTGCTGCTGCGTCATGCAGTGCAGTGTCCCCAGGCCCCAGACCAGATCGCCGCTGTGAATGCCCACTACCTTTCGGTCAGGGAAGAGATCGGCGAGCACATTGAGCGCCTTGCGGTCGTTGGGATCATTGAAAGTGGGCACCAGCACCAGGCCGTTCGCAACGTAGAAGTTGGCGTAGCTTGCGGGCAGCCGCTGGCCCTGAAAGATAACCGGCGAGGGCATCGGCAACTCGACGATGGTGTAGGGCCGGCCCGACGAATCGCGAGCCTGGCGCAGGCGTTCGAGATTCTCGGCGAGTGGCAGATGGTTGTCGTCCGCGGGATTTGGCTCCGTGACGGTGACGATCGTAACGGGACTGACGAAACGTGTGATGTCGTCTACGTGGCCGTGAGTGTCGTCGCCGGCGATACCGCGATCCATCCACAGTACCTGGTCGATGCCCAGGTAATCATGGAAAACTCGCTCCAGATCCTCGCGGCTAAGGCCCGGATTGCGCTGCTGCACGTGGCTCAGCAGGCACTCTTCGGTGGTAATCAGGGTGCCTTTCCCATTGACGTCGATACTGCCGCCTTCGAGGACCACACGATGCGACGACTTTTCCGGCGTCCAGCTGGGCAACTGGAGCAGTTCGCTTGCTTTCACCGGGAGTTGGTCGTCGAGCTGCCAGTCCTGGTACTTCGCCCAGGCATTGAAACGCCAGTTGGTGATGGCGACGGGGTTGTCCTGCGCATCGGCTCGGGTTACGAAGATGGGGCCGGAATCGCGCATCCACACGCGGTTGGTGGGCCACTGGTGGAAATGCACGCGCTCCAGGTGAGCTCCGGTCCGGGCCAGCATGGCGCGCGCGCGCTGTTCGGCTATCTCATCCTGGACGAGAAGATGGACGTCTTCTACACCGGAGAGATTGCGGATGATGTCGCAATACACCCAGGGAATCGGGTGAAATCTGCCCGGCCAGTCAGCCGCGTTGTGGGGCCACGCCAGCCACGTTGCGGCGTGCGGCTCCCACTCTGCCGGCATGCGATAACCCAGGCTGCGTGGGGTTGCGGACTCAGTTGCCATGGTCCAGAAAACGAGCCGTAATCGGCGGGTAGGCTTCAATGCGCCGGTCACGCAGGAAGGGCCAATTGCGGCGCGTATCCTCGATGGTCTTCAAATCGACTTCCTCGATCAGGATGGCTTCGCTGTCATGAGGCGCCTTGGCCAGAATGCGGCCGAAGGGGTCAGCGATAAAAGAGCCGCCCCAGAACTCGAGCCCGACGCCGGGGACGCGGTTGCCGCGTACGTCTCCATTTTCATGCCCGACGCGATTGACGGAGGCGACATAGACGCCGTTGGCGATGGCATGGGCGCGTTGGATGGTTTGCCACGCGTCGTACTGCGCTGCTCCGAAAGCTTCCTTCTCTGCGGGATGCCAGCCGATGGCGGTGGGATAAAAGAGCAGATTCGCTCCGCGGAGGGCGGTGATGCGAGCCGCTTCCGGATACCACTGATCCCAACAGATAAGCGCGCCCACCTGGCCCACAGAAGTATCGAAGGCCTTGAAACCCAGGTCGCCCGGGGTGAAATAGAACTTCTCGTAGTAGAGCGGGTCGTCGGGGATGTGCATCTTGCGGTAGATTCCCCCCAACGTTCCATCGCTCTGCAATAAGGCGACGGTGTTGTGGTAAAGCCCGGGCGCGCGCCGCTCGAAGAGGGAAGCGACGACCACCACCTTTTCCTCGCGCGCTACGGCCGAAAGCCGTTCGGTAGAAGGGCCAGGAATGGGCTCTGCCAGATCGAAGAGCGCGATGTCTTCGCGCTGGCAAAAATACTGCGCGTTAAAAAGTTCCGGCAGGCAGACGATGTTTGCCCCGCCGCGCGCGGCTTCGCGAACGCGATCCGCTGCCTTATCGAGGTTGGCGTCGGGGTCCGGAGAACAGGACATCTGCACCAAACCAACACGGTAATTTTTTTCGGTAGCCATTTCCTTACTCAAATATCAGGATCGCAGCGGCGATCACGGTGGTCCAAAGCCCGCGTTTATCCCCAATCGCCGATTGGGTAACATTGGCAGTGCGGACAATCTTGTTGGAGATACGATACATTTCCTTCTTTTCGTCCCAGCTCTTATCGGGATCGAAATCTACGTTGAGGGTGGTGGCAAGCATCTCTGCCGCCAGCTCTTCCGCGTACTCCCCAGCCTGCTCTTCCGCTTCGCCGAAGCTGTGATGCTCGCTCAAGTAACCGTAGGTGTTGCGATCCGTCGGAATCGCGACCCCGATACTGGAGACCACCAGGCGATGCGGTTCGCGGGTAGAGTTTTCTGCAACTACGGCGAACACGACCTCACCCGGCGACAGGTACTTCAGGCCTTCCTTGCGGGTGATGAGTTTGCACTGCGGGGGAAAGATAGAAGAAACACGGACCAGGTTCTGAGCGGCTATGCCGGCGTCGCGAAGAGCCAGCTCGAAAGACGTTAATCGTTCCTTGTGTTTCCCCACGCCCTTGGTCAAAAACAGACGTTTCGGGACCATGCTCTTGCCCAATGCATAACCCTCCCAAACGAACCCTAACACAAACCTATGAATGGATGCGGTAATGCCCCCGATCGATGGAAAAAGATGCAAAATAGCACTTAGATGGCTTACCCAATCAAGGTGGAATATGCAGAAGCCAGAAAGATGCGTGAGCGCAACACCCGGCTCTACCGCCTGGCTCACTGGCCGATTTGGATCTGGGTGTTTTTTCTGGCGCCCGGGCCACTGACATTCGATCTGTTTGCACACGGCGGCAGCGGAAGGAACCTGGTTTGGCTGTCGCTGGTGATGGTGGCAACCGGTGTGGCGGGCTATTTTGGCCAGCTCCCCGGCGTAGAGCCGCGGCCGTATATTCTTCGTTTTACTGAGGACAAGCCCAATCCCTTGTACCGCAGGATCTGTTATGTCTTCGCCTGGAACGCTGTCATTACCTTCACACTGCTGAATTTGGCGGGACTGGTGATTGCTGTCGTGACCGGCAAGTGGTTGATGAAGCAGATCTATCTACAAGCCTACTTTCCCCTGCTCATCGTTGTGCTGATATTGGGTGTGCTTGGCCGGCTGCCGAGAATTGGGCGTTCGACCGAGGGCGAGGGGATCGAGCGACGATACTTTTACGGGGCGGTGTGGACAGCGGTGATTTCGCAGACCATCCTGCTGCTGTTATGGAAGACGCTGCCGCGGTCACCAGCGACGGACCAGCTCAAACTGGGAGCCTTTGTCCTGAGCCTGTGTGTCGTGGGCGTGGCGAGCGCCTTTGGGATGTTGCCTCGCACCCGCCCCATCGTGCCCGGCGAACTGATGGTGGCTGACTAGCCCCAAAAACATTTCCAAGAGAGGTCCGCTGAACCGCAGATCCCTCAGCTTCGCTCGGGATGACAAAGGGAAAGGGCGGCACTTCCATGGGGCAATTGGTCGCTGGACAGGGCGGCTCACTGAGTAGCTGCCCCAGCGAGCAAGTTGCCCTCAATGGAAGCGCCGCCCTTTCCCTTTGTCATCCCGAGCGAAGCTGAGGGATCTGCGGTTCAGCGGACCTCTCTTGGAAATGTTTTTGGGGGCCTGGGGCACCTGGGAGCTAGGCGTGGGTGGGGGTGTTCTTGGGCTTGCGGGAGATTGCATAGAGCAGCGCCACCAGCATGAACAAAGAGCCCATGGCGGCCAGGCCCATCACCCGCAGGATGGAGACGGTGTACTTGCCGGCACTGGGACTGTAGTTGCAGCAGTAGATCAGGATCATATCGCTGAGCGAGCCGATATGGTGGCTACTGGCCTGAATCACTGCCAACCGGACATCACGCGGCTGGTAATCAATCCCGAAGAGATACTTCGACATCCGGCCGTCGGGCGTGGCGATCATGATCACGCTTGAGTGGGCAAACTGATCCATCTTCCCGTCCGGACCTGCCATACGCACATAGTTGAAGCCGGTGGCCGAGGCCAGGTCGGTAATTGATGCTTGCGGCCCGGTGAGAAAGTGGACGCTCGATCCTGCGTTGGGGGTGCCCAGCGAGTCGAGAAAGCGCGCCTTTTCCGCCGCGCCGTCGGCGGGCGTGTCCATGGGATCGATGCTGGCGACCACGATGTCGTAGTCCTTGCCCGGAGTGAAGCCCACCTGGCGCAGCGTTTTGGACAGGCCGCTCAGAACCTGGGGGCAAAGCATCTTGCACTTGTAGTAGACCAGCGCCACGACAACAGGCCGGTGCTCAAAGTAGGTACCCAGGGACACATCGGCCCCGCTGGAGTCGAGAAAATGGTCGCTCAGCGGGAGCTGTTTGCCCAGGTTCTGGCTGATGCCGGCGTTCTTGAGGAAGGCGGGGGTTGATTGCGCCGCCGCACCCAGGGGCTTTTCGGGCGAATATTGCTGTGCCCCGACGGGCAGGACGAAGGCGAAGACGACCGCAGCAACCAGACCCGGCAAAGACCAGAGACGCATGTCTATAGATTACTCCGATTGCCACTGCAATTCGCATGGTGGTAGCCTGACTATTCATTCGCTTCCACTTATCCGCTTTCGGAGACACGAACCCATGCAGAAAAGCTACAACGGTCTTTCCTTGCCCACGGGGGGCGAGGCGATTCAATATGCCGATGGCAAGTACCAGATTCCTGACCATCCGATCATTCCATTCATCGAAGGCGACGGTACGGGGCGCGACATCTGGCGTGCGTCGCAGCGGGTTTTCGACGCCGCTGTCGAAAAGGCCTACGGCGGAAAGAGGTCGGTGAAGTGGTTTGAAATCTTTGCCGGGGAGAAGGCCTACTCGCAATTCAACACCTGGCTGCCGGACGACTCCGTCAACGCGGCACGGGATCTGCGGATATCGATTAAAGGACCGTTGACCACTCCCGTGGGCGGCGGCATCCGGTCTCTGAACGTGGCCTTGCGGCAAATCCTCGATCTCTATTCCTGTGTGCGGCCGATCAAGTACTACCAGGGAGTTCCCAGCCCGGTGAAGCACCCCGAGAAGCTTGACGTGGTGATCTTCCGCGAGAACACGGAAGACGTCTATGCGGGCATCGAGTTCAAGCAGGGCACGCCGGAAGTCAAGAAGGTGATCGACTTCCTCAACAACGACATGCTCAAAGGCAACAAGAAGAAGATTCGCGAAGACTCAGGCATCGGCATCAAGCCGATTTCGATCACCGGGACCAAGCGGCTGGTGCGCTACGCGATCAAGTACGCACTCGAGAACGGACGCAAATCCCTGACCCTGGTGCACAAGGGAAACATTCAGAAGTTTACCGAGGGCGCTTTCCGCGAATGGGGATACGAGGTAGCTACCCAGGAGTTTCGCCAGCAGACAGTGACCGAGACGGAGAGCTGGATCCTGGGCAACCTCGAAGCCAACCCTAAATTGACGGTGGAAGAGAACGCGGCACTGATCGAGCCGGGCATTGCGTTCGGATCCGACGATTTCCGCGCCGAGCTGTATAAGAGCGTGAAGAGCGTGATTGATTCCATCGGAGAAACGCACGGCAACGGAAAATGGAAGAAAAAGCTGCTGATCAATGACCGCATCGCCGATTCCATCTTTCAGCAGGTGATCATCCGTCCTGAGGATTACAGCGTATTGGCGTGCCCCAATTTGAACGGCGACTATATTTCTGACGCCTGCGCGGCGCAGGTTGGCGGCCTCGGCATTGCGCCCGGAGCCAATGTGGGCGATGGCTATGCGGTGTTCGAAGCCACCCACGGCACCGCGCCCAAGTATGCGGATAAGGACGTTATCAATCCAGGGTCGGTGATGCTCTCAGGCGTGATGCTGTTTGAATTCCTGGGTTGGGCCGAAGCGGCCAAGCTGATTGAGAACGCCCTCGAGAAGACCATCGGGCAGAAGTACGTAACCTACGATTTTGAACGGCAAATGCCTGGAGCTACCAAGGCAAAGACCAGCGAGTTCGCGACCAGAATCATCGAGAACATGGGTTAGGAGAGATATGAGAAAAAAGGTAACCATCGTAGGAGCCGGAAATGTAGGCGCGACCGCGGCGCACTGGATCGCAGCCAAGGAATTGGCCGATATTGTGTTGATCGACGTAGTAGAGGGTGTCCCGCAGGGCAAGGGCCTGGACCTGCTGGAAGCGCTGCCCATTGCGAAGCGTGACGTCCACGTGGTCGGCACCAACGACTATGCGGAGACGGCAAACTCCGACATCGTGGTGATCACGGCAGGAATTCCCCGCAAGCCGGGGATGAGCCGGGACGACCTGCTGCACACCAACTATAAGATCATGTCGGAGGTGGTCGGCAAAGCGGTATCGGCTTCGCCGAACGCGATCCTGATCATCGTTTCCAACCCGCTGGATGCTATGGCGCAGGCGGCTTTCAAGCTTGCAAAATTCAACCGCGAGCGGGTCATCGGCATGGCTGGAATTCTCGATTCTGCCCGCTTCCGGACCTTCATTGCCGAAGAGTTGAAGGTATCGGTGGAGAATGTAACGGCGTTTGTGCTCGGGGGCCATGGGGACACGATGGTACCGCTGCCACGCTATTCTACGGTTGCCGGTATCCCGATCACAGAACTGATGGATAAGGCTACGGTCGACCGCCTGGTGCAAAGAACGCGCGACGGCGGGGCTGAGATCGTAAAGCATCTGAAGACGGGAAGCGCCTACTATGCTCCTTCAGCGGCAGCCGTGGAGATGGTCGAGGCCATCCTCAAGGACAAAAAGAAGATTGTGCCCTGCGCCGCGTACCTTGAGGGCGAGTACGGCATCCATGGCCTCTATGTGGGTGTCCCGTGCAAGCTGGGCGAGCGAGGTCTGGAGCAGATTATTGAGATCAAGCTCACCAAAGAAGAAGACGCTGCCCTCAAGAAGAGCGCTGATGCGGTGAAAGAGCTGTGCGGAGTGATCGGAGTATAAGCAGTGAGGGAACGCGCTCGCCAGGTTATGACCACCAACATTGCCGATGCGACGGCAGTGTTGCAGCAGCTGGCGGGCCTGGAGGCGCAGGTCGAAGCAGCCGCCGCGATGATCGCGGAGGCGTTGCTTTCAGGGAATAAGTTGCTGGCATGCGGCAACGGCGGCAGCGCGGCGGACGCCTCGCATTTGACGACCGAGTTTGTTGCCCGCTTCGACCGCGAACGCCGTGCCTATCCGGCGATCTCGCTGGCCTCTCACGGCGGAGACTTAACCGCAATCAGCAACGACTATTCCTTCGCGGATTTGTTTGCCAGACAGGTACAAGCGTACGGACGGCCGGGTGATGCTCTGGCGGTTTTTACCACGACTGGTAACAGTGAGAACGTCTTTCGCGCGTTGGTGGCGGCGAAAGGGAACGGCCTGAAGACAATTGCTTTCCTGGGCCGCGACGGCGGCGAGTGCGCTGGGTTCGCGGATGTCGAGTTGTTAGTGGCAGGCACAACAACAGCGCGCATTCAGGAAGGGCATAAATTCCTGCTGCACACCATCTGTGAGCTGGTCGATGATCAGCTTGTCGACGCGGGGTAGATCGCTCCAGCAAAAGAAACGCCATGTGTGCCGGATCTCGGGGCACACATGGCGTTATTCGTTCTAAACCCGTTCGATGACCACGGTTTCGATGGTGACTGGCTTGTTTGGCTTGTCCTGAGAGTTGCGGGGCACCTTGGAAATTTTCTCCACCACGTCGTAGCCCTCGACGACTTCGCCGAATATCGTGTGTTTGCCGGTGAGCCACTGAGTCGGCGCGACGGTGATAAAGAATTGCGATCCGTTGGTATTTGGGCCGGCGTTCGCCATGGCCAGCTTGCCCTTAGCATTCAGGCTGTGCGGCGAACCCTTGGTCTCGTCGGCGAATTTATAGCCCGGACCACCGAAGCCGGTGCCCGCCGGATCCCCGCCCTGAATCATGAAATCGGGAATCACACGGTGAAAAATTGTGCCGTCATACAGCTTGTCGGTGCTCTTTTTATTACCGACGGGATGGGTCCACTCCCGTTTGCCTTCGGCGAGTTCAACGAAATTTTCTACTGTCTTGGGCGCGTCTTTTTCGAAGAGCTTGCAGACGATCGCACCTTCGCTGGTGTTAAAAACGGCATATGTTCCAGGTTCACGGGACATGAAAGGCTCCTGATATTGGTTTAGTTTTGAGTGGGCGCGCTTGGCGGCGCTGCGGGAGCAGGAGGGGGAGGTGGCAACGGCTGGCCCTCGCGCACGATGGTGACCTTGTTAAGAATGACCGGCTGGACAGGCTTGTCGTCCGGGTCGCGTTGCACTCGTGCGATCGCGGAGACAACGGATTGGCTGGGCTGGTCACATTGGCCGAAAATGGTGTGTTTCTGATTCAAATGGGTCGTCGGCACTTCCGTGATGAAGAATTGCGATCCATTGGTGCCCGGTCCGGAATTTGCCATGGCCATGCGTCCCGGTACGTCGAAATTGAGGTTGGGATCGAATTCATCGGCAAACATGTATCCCGGGTCGCCGGTTCCGGTGCCGGTTGGATCGCCACCTTGAATCATGAACTCGGGAATGACGCGATGAAAGGTCGTCCCGTCATAGAAGCGTTTTGCCTTCATCTTCTTTTTGCTGACCGGATCGGTCCACGGCTTGGTTCCTTCAGCCAACCCGATGAAGTTCGCGACGGTGAGGGGTGCTTCCCTTTCGAAAAGCTTGCAGGTGATGCGCCCCATGCTGGTGTCGAGGACTGCCGTGGGGCCGGTGGGTTCGATCACCGGTGGGGCCTGGCTGGTCGGCATATCCGGTAGCTCGGCCGGTGGGGTCTGGGCCGGGGGTGTCTGCGGGGGAGTGGACTGCTGAGCGGTTGCAAAGACGGCCGAAAAGAGAATCAGAACAGCGAAGCGGCTTGAGAATTTCATTGATTGTTCCAAAGACAGACTAATACACCCGCAGCAGAATTGCCCAGACAGCTACTTCTTGTCGGAGGGCTGTTTCTCCGTAATGCGAGGGCGGTTCTCGGCCTGGAGTTGCCTGGAAACCTCCTCGACCTTGGCAAAAACCCGCAGGAAGTTGCCGCCGAGAATCTTGTTCATGTCCTCCGAGCTGTAGCCACGCGCCATGAGTGCCTGGGTGATCTTGGGTAGATCGGCCGCGGAATCCATCCCCTCCGGGCTCGAAGGAATGCCATCGAAGTCGGAGCCGAGGCCGACGTGGTCGATCCCGGCGATTTTGGCAATGTGGTCGATGTGATCGATCAACACACTGAACGGGGGCCGAGGTATTTTCGCCGTGTAGGTCTTGGCAATCTGCTCCGCCAGTTCATTGGGAACCGGCTTGCCCTCGGCTTTGAGCTTGGCGGTGGCTTCAGCGACCGCCTGATCAATTGCCGGCTGCTGTGCCTTCACGGCCAGGCGATAGTCATCGCTCAGAAAACTGGAGTAGAAGTTGACCATCACCACCCCGCCGTATTGGCCTACGGCGCGCAGCATATCGTCGGTCATATTACGCGGCGAGTTGCACAGGGCGCGCGCCGAGGAGTGGGAGGCAATGACCGGGGCGCGGCTGATGATCAGCGTGCGATAGAACGTCTTGTCAGACACGTGCGAGATGTCCACCATCATGCCCAGGCGGTTCATCTCGTAAACCACGTCTTTGCCGAAATCACTCAGGCCGTCCTTGGTATGGGCAACTTTGGGGTCATCGATATCGCCGGAGGAATCGGCCCAGCCGTTGGAATTGGCCCAGGTAAGTGTCATGTAACGCACGCCAAGGCGGTAGTAGTCGCGCAGCAGGCCGAGGCTGTTCTCGATCGAGTGGCCACCCTCAATCCCCATGAGGGCGGCCAGTTTGTGCTCGCGATGGGCGGCGATAATGTCCTGGGAAGAGAAGGCCATCCGCATCTGTTGCGGGTGCTTCGCTGCCTGTTGGTAGACGGCGTCAATCAACTCCAGCGTGCGGCGTGCCTCGTGGCCTGCATAGGCGGGAGGGTCCACCCAGATGGAAAAGAACTCAGCACCCAGGTTTCCCTCGCGCGCCGATTCAAAATTGACGTAGCCGCCCTTAAGCGGGTCGGCCAGGTCGTATCCTTCGTCGAGCAAGCGTTGGGTGGTGTCGGCGTGGGTGTCGATAACGATGGCGGCCTTGTGTACAGCGAGCGGATCTTTCGGCTTGGTCACGGAAGGAGTCTTCGAAGTAGTTTGTGCGCTGAGCGGGAGAATGGCGGAGAACAGAACGACGATTCGCGCGATTTTCATAGTGGGTCGGGGTTAGTGTAAGCCATTCCAAGCGACAACCCCTGGGTTCTTCTTTTCCCTTCCAAGAATCGTGGGGTGCCCCATATCTCGCTCGTTTTTCGCGAGATGTGGGAGACCAATGGACTCCATGTGCCTCTTTCGAAGGTTGGGAAAAACGTCAAGGTTCGTGGTCTCCGACATCTCGCGAAGAACAAGCGAGATATGGGGCACCCCACGATTCTTGGAAGAGAAAGGAAAAATCCGGGCCAATACTATTCCTGAGCGCCGGTTGAACTGAACTTTGCCCCGGTGCTCCATTCGGTAAACGGGGTGATGGTGGTGCCAAGTTCATCCCGCCGATTGATGCTGGCGCGAAGGTAGTCGCGGTTCATCACGGCGATTACTTCCAACTGGATCTCTTTGGGGCAGACACCGGTGCACTCTCCGATGTTGGTGCAGCTGCCGAAGGCCTCGGCGTTCATTTGCGCAACCATGCTCAGGGCGCGATGGTCGCGTTCGGGCTTGCCTTGGGGCAGGATGCCGAGATGGGCAATCTTGGCCCCGGTAAAGAGCGCGGAGGAGGCATTGGGGCACGCGGCCACGCAGGCTCCACAGCCAATGCAGGCGGCCGCGTCCATGGCGCGGTCAGCGGTCTCTTTGCCAATCAGGTGGGTGTTGCCGTCGGTTGCATTGCCCGTGGAGACGGAGATGTAGCCGCCGGCGGCGATGATGCGGTCGAAGGAGCGGCGATCGACGACCAGGTCCTTGATCAAAGGGAAGGCGGCGGCGCGCCAGGGCTCGATGACCAGTTCTTCGCCATCTTTAAAATGGCGCATGGTCAACTGACAGACGGTGGTGGCCCGATTGGGGCCGTGAGCGACGCCATTGATCATAAAGCCGCAGGAGCCGCAGATGCCTTCGCGGCAATCGTGCTCGAAGGCCACGGGTTCTTCTCCTTTTTCAATCAATTCCTCATTGAGCACGTCGATGCATTCCAGCATCGACATCTCAACGTTGGCCACGTCGACCGGGTAGCTGACAAACTTACCCGGCTCCTTACGATTCTTCTGGCGCCAGATCTTCAGCGTGACTCTCATTACTTGTAGCTCCTCTGGCTGGGATGAACGTAGTGGAATTCCAACGGCTCTTTCGTGAGCGTCGGAGGATTGCCGGGACCGCGATAGTCCCAGGCAGCGACGTAGGAGTAATGCTCATCGTCGCGCTGCGCCTCGCCCTCAGGCGTCTGATACTCCTCGCGGAAGTGGCCGCCGCACGATTCATTGCGGTTCAGGGCGTCGATGCACATGAGCTCGGCCAGTTCGAAAAAGTCAGCCACCCGGCCGGCCTTCTCCAGGCTCTGATTCAAGTCGTCACCGCTCCCCGGAACGTTGACGTTCTTCCAGTACTCTTCCTGCAGCGCCCGGATCTGGCCAATTGCAGATTCAAGACCGGCGGCGGTGCGTGACATGCCGCAGTAGTCCCACACGATCTTGCCCAGCTCGCGATGGAACGAATCGACGGTACGCTTGCCGTTGATGGAGAGCAGGAGATCGATGGTCTGGCGGACGCAGGCAACTGCTTGCTTGACCTCAGGCGCGGTGTCGAGCACGGCCGAAAATTTGTTGGTCGCAAGGTAGTTCCCGACAGTGTAAGGAACGACAAAGTAGCCATCCGAGAGGCCCTGCATCAATGCGCTCGCCCCCAGGCGGTTGGCGCCATGGTCGGAAAAATTAGCTTCGCCGATCACAAACAACCCGGGAATAGTACTTTGCAGGTTGTAGTCAACCCACAGGCCGCCCATGGTGTAGTGGATAGCGGGATAAATGCGCATGGGAACCTTGTAGGGGTTTTCGTCCGTGATGCGCTGGTACATATCGAAGAGGTTGTCGTAGCGGTCCCGGATCGTTTTCTCGCCGAGCCGCCGAATGGCATCGGTAAAGTCGAGGTATACCCCGAGTCCGGTGTCGCCTACGCCACGGCCTTCATCGCATACTGCCTTAGCGTTACGCGACGCTACGTCCCGTGGGACGAGGTTGCCGAAACTGGGGTAGCGACGTTCCAGGTAGTAGTCGCGCTCGGCTTCGGGAATCTGATCGGGCGGACGCTTGTCACCACCCACCATGGGCACCCAGATGCGGCCGTCGTTGCGCAGCGATTCGCTCATGAGGGTGAGCTTCGACTGATAGTCGCCGGAGACGGGAATGCACGTGGGATGGATCTGGGTGTAGCAAGGGTTGGCAAAGAGCGCTCCACGCTTGTGCGCGCGCCAGATGGCGGTCACATTGGAGCCCTTGGCATTGGTGGAGAGATAGTAGACGTTGCCGTAGCCGCCGGTACCCAGGATGACCGCGTCGGCTAAATAGGTGGTAATCGCGCCGGTAACCAGGTGACGAGCGACGATACCGCGAGCCTTTCCGTCGATGACGATAAGGTCGAGCATTTCGGTGCGCGCGTGCATGGTTACGGTGCCGGCATGAATCTGTCGTTCGAGCGCCTGGTAGGCGCCGAGCAGCAGTTGCTGACCGGTCTGGCCGCGGGCATAAAAGGTGCGTGAAACCTGTGCGCCGCCAAAAGAGCGGTTGGTGAGGGCGCCGCCGTACTCGCGAGCGAAGGGAACCCCCTGGGCTACGCACTGATCGATGATGTTGACGCTGATCTCCGCCAGGCGATAAACGTTGGCCTCGCGAGCGCGGAAATCCCCACCTTTGACCGTGTCATAAAAGAGGCGGTAGACGCTGTCGCCATCGTTCTGGTAATTCTTGGCGGCGTTAATGCCGCCCTGGGCGGCGATGGAGTGGGCCCGGCGCGGTGAATCCTGAAAGCAGAAGCACTGCACCTTGTAGCCGAGTTCACCCAGGGTAGCCGAGGCCGAAGCTCCCGCAAGACCTGATCCGACGACAATGATCGAGTGCTTGCGCTTATTCGCGGGATTAACCAGTTTGAAGTCGAAACGTGCCTGCTCCCACGCATGTTCAATGGGTCCCGTAGGTGCCTTGGAGTCAAGAATCATCTATTTCACCAGCCCCAGTAGAACGCTTATCGGAATAGAGATGTAGCCGAGGACGATCAGTACGGCGATGACCATCGCCGCCTTCTTGAGTCTTGCGGTGTGTTGTGGCTGGTGGATACCGACCGTTTGAAACATGCTCCAAAGGCCGTGCCGCAGGTGCAGGCCCAGGAGGCAGATGGCAACAACATAGGACAAGGACACCCACCAGACCTGGAAGCCCGATACCACATTGTGGTAAACGTCGCCCTCAATGTACGCTGCGCCGGGATGAACGTAGCCAGCGGTCAGGTGGAGAAGGTGAAAGATGATGAAGGCCAGGACGATGGGACCCGACCAGTACATGGTCCGCGAAGCGTAGGAAGAAGCGATGGCCTGCTTGCGCGAATAGCCGATGGGACGCGCGCGCTTCTTGCGCAGGGCCAGTTGCACGGTTGCGATAATGTGCAGCGCGACCGCAAGCAGCAGAATGATGCGCACCGGCCAAAGCACTTCTCCAATGCTGTGGAGAAACGCACCGTAGGCATTCAGTTTCGCAGGGCCCTCAAAGACCTGAAGGTTGCCCAGCAGGTGTCCAATCACGAAAAGGAACAGGATGGCGCCAGTGACCGCCATCACGATCTTTTTGCCAACGGTGGAAGCCCAGAAGCCAGGTGCCCGATTGTCCCGCGGGACGGCTGCGATTGTGCTCATTTGATTTTTTCCGATGCCTCAGGAGGTGCCGAAAACGATTCTGACCCAACTCTCTATTATTGGTGCGCGAACGAAGCACCGTCAAGGTTTCGCCAGATCACCATCCTGCCCGATCAAGTTCAGCAGGGAACGAAACGCCTCTCCGCGGTGGCTTTGCGTCCATCTGGACTGGTCGTCAATCTCCGCCATGGTGCGTTGCAGGCCAGGAAGATAAAAGAGAGGATCGTATCCGAAGCCGCCGCTGCCCCGCGGAGCGGTGAGGATTTGGCCTTCGACCGCGCCTTCCGCGGTCAAAACGCTGGCTCCGTCTCGGGCGAGGGCCAACGCGCAGCGGTAGCGGGCGCCGCGTTCGGCGCCCGCTGCCGTGGCGAGTTGCTGTAACAGAAACAGATTGTTGTTGGCGTCGGTGGAGTCGGCAGCGCGGAAGCCAGCATCGGCAGCGTAACGAGCGGATCGAACACCGGGAGCACCGCCGAGAAAGTCCACTTCGAGCCCCGAGTCATCGGCCAATACCAGCTCGTCGGGGAGGAACGCGCTGTAGTAGATCGCTTTCTCTCGAGCGTTGTCTGCAAAGGTCAGGGCGTCCTCCGCAGGCGCCTCAATGGTGTCAAGGCCAGGGAGGGGAAGAATCAGTATGCCGTGACGGCCGGCCGCCAAGGCAAAGTCGCGCAATTTGCCCGGGTTGGTGCTGGCGACGTAGAGAGTGCGAGCCATTATTGAAAACAGGCCAACGGGCAGCCTTGACAGCGAGGCTGTGGGCCGCAATGGTTTTTGCCCACCGCGACGACCAGGGCATGGAACTCGTTCAGGAGGGGCAAGCGAAACTCGGGTGGATCGTTGGCAAATGCGGCATCCACCAACTGTTGCACGTCGGCATATTTTCGATCCCGGCCGGCGAGTCCATGACGATCCGCAATGCGGCGGAGATATTCATCAACAACCGCAACCGGGTGGAGCAGCGCATAGAGCAGAATGGCGTCGGCAGTCTCCTCTCCGACCCCAGGCAGCGCCAGCAGTTGGCGGCGAACCACGATGGTTGGCTGCGCGGCGAGGCGGGAGAGCGACCCGTCATGGTCGCGATCCAGAAAGGCGACGAATGCCTTGATGGCCGCGGCTTTGCGAACCATGTATCCCGAGGGACGGATGAGCACGCGCAGCTCTTCTTCGGGAACTGCCCGGAGGCCATCGAGGCTCATGGCGCCGCCCGCGATCAGGTTGGCGATGGAGCGTTCCACTCCTTTCCATGAGGTGTTCTGGGTGAGATAAGCGCCGACGATCACCTCCAGCGGCGTTTGTGCTGGCCACCATTGCTGGGGACCATAGGTGTCGGCCAACTGGTCGTGGAAATTCCGCAGAATGCGTGCTGCTGCGCTCACGGCTTTGCCTTCGATTGCTGCAACTGTTTCTTCCAGCCCAGCAGCTTGGCCTTCAAGGCCTCGGCTTCCGCTTCGGCGATCATGCCCTTGTGTTGATAGAGGATCGAAAGGCTGGTGTGGGCGAGGACTTCTTCGGGATCGAGCTCAAGCAGGCGTTGCGCCACCGCGATGGCACCGTCGAAGTCGCCTTGCTCCTGGAGAGCGCGGATCAGCCCGTGCATGGCATCGAGCATGCCGGGATCCATTTCGAGACAGCGGCGAAGGACATCGACGGCCGCGGGTGCGTCGCCTTCTGCCAGCCGGTCGAGCCCCTGGTAATAGAGTTCTTCGGCGGTAGAGAATTGAGAGGACGGGGGCATGTTCTAAATGGCCTGATTCGATGATAGCGGTTAGGATGAACGAAACAAAATACGGAGGCACCGCCGCAATGAGCTTCATCCTCGCCGATGGCTGGTTGATCACCATGAACGAACGCCGCGAGGTTCTGGAGCGCGGCAGCGTCTGCGTGGAACACGATCGCATTGCCGCCATCGGCAGCCGCCAGCAACTGCAGCAGCAATATCCCGGGGCCGAAGTCGTGGATTGCAACGGGCGCATCGTCATGCCGGGCATGGTGAATACCCATACCCATTTGTTCCAGACCCTGCTCAAAGGGCTGGGTGACGACATGGTGCTGAAGAAGTGGTTTACCTGCATGACCGGGCCGAGTGCGGTCCACCTCACGGCGCAGGATGCCCATGCCGCCGCGCTTCATGGCTGCGTTGAGTCCATTCGGTCCGGGGTCACGACGGTCGTGGATTTCATGTACGTCCACCCGCAACCGGGCATGATCACCTCGGTTGTGGATGCATTCAACCTGACCGGCATGCGCGGGTTCGTTTGCCGCGGATTCATCTCGGACGGCGTACAGTACGACATTCCGGCAGCACTGATCGAGCGGCCGGTGACCGCCCTAGCCGACGCCAAAGAGCAGATACGGCGTTACAACCAGCCGGGTGGGCGAGTGCAGGTGGGGCTTGCCCCCAACATGATCTGGGCGGTGGATGAGGAAGGCTACCGCTTGACCCGGAAGCTGGCCGATGAGGAGCACGTGCTCATCACCACCCACGTGGCAGAAACCAGCTTCGAGTTGGAGACAGCCGCGGCGAGCTACGGAATGAATGACACGGAGTTTCTGAGCGATATAGGCTTTCTTGGCCCGGATGTGATCGCCGTGCATTGCGTGCATTGCAAAACGGACGACATCAAGCTTCTGCGACAGCACGGCACCAAGGTTTCTCATAATCCATGCAGCAATATGTACCTGGCTTCGGGGTGCGCTCCTATTCCGGAAATGCTTGCCGCGGGGGTGACGGTTGGTCTGGCTTCCGACGGGCCGGCCAGCAGCAACAATCACAGCCTCTTTCAGGCGATGAAGTTTGCCGCGCTGCAACAGAAGGGCGTGCACCAGGATGCGACGATCATGACTGCGGAAAAGGTGCTGGAGATGGCTACCATCGATGGTGCTCGCGCAGTTGGCCTGGAAGCGGAGATTGGATCGATCGAGGTGGGCAAGAAAGCGGACATTGTGGTGCTCGACTACAACAACGCTTTCATGACGCCCATTCACCATCCTGTCTCGGCGATGGTGTATTCCGCCCTCGGTCATGAGGTGACCTGTGTGATGATCGATGGCCGCTTCGTCATGCGCGACGGGATCGTGGGCATGGTCGATGAGACCGCGGTCCGGCGCCAGGCACAGATAAGCGCCGACGCACTTACCGAGCGCGCAGGGACGAATTCCGCCAAACGGCGCCCATGGCCCGGACGGTGAACAGCTGGTTCCTCCACAGGAAACCTGGAGGATCCGTATGCGCATAGCGATCGATACGGGGGGCACGTTCACCGACTGCGTCTATTTTCAGGACGGCAGACTTCAGGTTCTCAAAATCTTCTCTACCCCCTCTGATCCCGGCCAGGCCGTGCTGGAGGCCTCAGGCGCATCGAGGCTCAGGGCGAAGTGCTGGTTCGCCACGGGACTACGGTCGGTACGAATGCCATGATCGAGCGCAAGGGCGCGCGGGTTGCGTTCGTGACCACCGCGGGTTTGAAGATACGATTGCGATTGGCCGCCAGGCGCGCGCGAGGCTCTACGACTGGTTTCAGCCGGCGCCGGATTTGCCTCGCGCCGGCAGCATCTCCGGTTTGGCATCGAGGAGCGAGTCAGCGCGGAAGGCGAGGTTCTGCTGGCGCCCGCAGCGATAAAAACGTTCGGCGGCTCGCGGAGCGAATCCGCGCCTCGGACGCAGGGGCGGTTGCGATTTCCCTGCTTTTTTCCTTTGCAAATCCTGTCAATGAGCAGGCGGTTGCCGCGGCTCTTGACAGAGATCGGCATTCCGGTCTCCATCTCACATCGTGTGCTGCCGGAGTTCCGGGAATATGAACGGGCATCGACGGTGGTCGCCAATGCGTATCTTTCCCGCATCGTCGGGGACTACATGAAGAAGCTGGCGGCCGATGTGGACCGGGAATTTCACGGCCGCCTGGATGTGATGCAGTCTTCGGGCGGCACCATACCTGCGCGCCTGGCTGCGGAAGAACCGGTGCGAACCATGCTTTCCGGGCCGGCGGGCGGGCGTTATGGGCGCATACCGGATGGCGCGGCTGGCGGGATTCGATCGCATTATTGGTTTCGATATGGGGGGCACGTCGACCGACGTTTGCCTGGTCGATGCGGAGCGGGGCGGCCCTCAACTTACATCCGAGGCGGTTATTTCGGATGTGCCCATCGGGATCCCGATGCTGGACATCCATACCGCCGGGGCGGGCGGCGGGTCGCTGGCCCGCTTCGATGCCGGTGGCATGCTGCGTGTGGGGCCGGAGTCTGCAGGGGCGTCGCCTGGACCCATCTGTTTTGGCCGCGGAGAACAGGTAACCGTGACGGATGCGAATCTGATTCTCGGCCGGCTTGACTCGGAAAGCTTTCTGGGCGGCGCGGTCAGCCTCGACCGGGAACGCGCCCTGGCCTATATGGAAAAGGCTCGCGGATCTATTGCGAGCGTGGAGGAGTTCGCGGCAGGCATCCTGCGGCTGGTCGAGACTTCGATGGAGAAGGCCATTCGGGTGATCTCGGTTGAACGTGGGTACGATCCCGCGTGATTTCACCCTGGTCGCGTTTGGGGGAGGAGGCCCGCTCCATGCATGTTCGCTGGCCCACGCGCTTCGCATTCCGCGGGTGCTGGTGCCGGCTCTTCCCGGAGCGCTTTCCGCGGTCGGGCATCCTGCTCGCGGACGCGGTACGCGATTATTCCCGCACGGTTATGCTTCGGCGCTCATGCCGACCTGGAAGATGTCTTCGCCGAACTGGAAGAGCGCGGCCGGTCTGAATTCGAAGCGGAACAGCTATCGGGATTTTCTTTGCGCTCGCTTGACCTTCGCTACCAGGGGCAAGGCTACGAACTGAATGTTCCCTTCGGCCCCGACGTTCTCGATGCCTTTCACGACCTGCACCGGCTTCGTTATGGGTTCGCAAAAGAAGAGCACGAGGTGGAAGTGGTGAACGTTCGCGTGCGTATGGTTGCCAGCAGCCAACCGTTCGATCCGGCCAGGAAGGCCGATCGTCCGATGGGGATGGCCAGCAGGCGATCACGGGCCATCGACCGGTTTACTTCCAGGGCGAAGGCCCATTACACGCCGGTCTATACGCGCGCAGGCGCTGGTTCCGGGAGATTCGTTTTCCGGCCCGGCAATCATTACGGAATACAGTTCGGCGACGATTCTGCCGCCGGGCGACACGCCTTCGCGTCGATGCGCTGGATAACTTGATCATCGAGGTGCATTGATGCCGGTAGCGAACAGAATCTCGGATCCGATCGCTCTGGCGATTTTTCAAAGCTCCATGCATTCGATTGCCGAGGAGATGGGGGCGGCGCTTCGCCGCACTTCGATCTCACCGAATATTATTGAGCGCCGCGATTACTCCTGCGCCGTTTTTGACGCACAGCGACGGGTGATTGCCATGGGCGACCATATGCCGGTGCACCTCGGCTCCATGCCTATGTCGGTCAAAGCGGCGGTGGAAGCGCTGACGCCCTGGAGCGCGGCGATGTGGTGATCCTGAATGATCCTTACGCCGGGGGAACGCATCTTCCCGATATCACGCTGGTGCTTCCGGTGTTTGTCGACGACCTGCCGGATCCGGTGTTTTATGTTGCTGCGCGCGCCCATCACGCCGATGTCGGGGGAACCTTTGCCGGCTCCATGGGCCCGGGGCGGGAAATATTCCAGGAAGGCATTCGCATTCCTCCCATCCGCATTGTGCGTGGGGGCAAGATTGATCAGGAGGTTCTTTCCCTCATCCTGCACAACGTGCGCACGCCGGTGGAGCGCGAAGGGGACCTGGTGGCGCAAATTGGGGCGTGCAAGGTTGGCGAACGAAGATTGCTTGAGAGTGCTGCAGAAGTATGGGCTGGAAGTGATCTCGGCTCTCACCGAAGAGCTGCTCGACTATTCCGATCGCCTTATGCGCTCGGAGCTGCGCAAGTTGCCTGCGGGCACCTTCACGGCGGAAGATTTTCTCGACGATGACGGGGTCAGCGACGGCCCTATCCGTATCGCCGTCTCGATGCGCATTGAACCGGGCCAGGGCACGGTGGTCATCGACTTTGCCGGTTCGGACCCGCAGGTGGGTGGCAGCGTCAATGCTGTCTACGCCATTACGTACTCAGCGTGCTTCTACGTTCTGCGCTGCCTGCTGGCGGAGGATGCGCCGGCAACCGCGGGCCTGATGAATGCAGTCACGGTGCTCGCTCCGGAGGGCACGATCGTGAATGCGCGCATGCCGGCCGCGGTCGCGGGAGGCAATGTGGAGACGTCGCAACGTATTGTCGATGTTCTGCTGCGCGCCCTGGGACAGGCTGTTCCGGAAAGGGTGCCGGCCGGCAAGCTATGGCACCATGAGCAATTTGACCATCGGCGGTTTCGATCACCGGACCGGCCGGCCTTTCACCTATTACGAAACTACCGCTGGAGGCATGGGCGCTCGTCCTGGATTGGACGGGATTTCCGGTGTTCACTGCCACATGACGAATTCGCTGAACACGCCGATTGAGGCGCTGGAGTATGCCTATCCCTTTCGGGTGCGTTACTACGGCTACCGCAAATCATCCGGCGGAAGCGGGTGTTTTCGCGGCGGAGATGGACTTATCCGTGAGATCGAGTTGTTGGCCGACTCACAAGTCACGCTGCTTTCGCGAGCGCAGGAAGTTTCAGCCGTACGGCCTTGCCGGTGGTATGCCGGGCGCGAGCGGAAGTGCTTCTCTGATCGACGGCAAGGAGACGGCACAGCTTCTTCCCTCGAAGTGCAGCGTTCAGGTGCACAAGGGCGACCGGATTCGTATCGAGACGCCGGGCGGCGGCGGGTGGGGCGAGCCGGCACACCCTAAGTCCGATGTATAGTCCCTGCGGGACTGATCTTGGTGTCCACAATACCCAGCATTACGTGCTGGGCTAAGTGCGGCGTCCCTTCGGGACTGGGTCCCTGGTATTCCTTGATGGCTAAACGTGTCTTTTACAGGTGCGGTACAGACTAGTCGACGGAAGCCGAGTTTGCTAATGCATCTCTCGAGCATTGCGCATGAAGAGGAGTTGCTATGGTTTCGCCGCAGATTCCCGAGGTTGAACATCTAGCGCCGGCGAGTGGCTTGTGGATCCGTCAGCTTTCGGGCCATGAGCGTTCCGCGTTTATCGCTACCTTCGGGGGCTGGATGCTCGATGGCATGGACGTGATGGTCTATAGCCTGGTGCTTCCTACGTTGCTTGCGGAGTGGCACATACCAAGGGGCAAGCTGGGCTGCTGAGTACGGTTACTCTGCTGCTCTCGTCGCTGGGTGGCTGGTTGGCGGGATTCTGGCTGACCGTTTTGGCCGTGTCCGGGTGCTGAAGCTGACCATTTTCTGGTTTGCATTCTTCACCTTTCTCAGCGGTTTTACCCAGAACTTTGAACAGCTGCTCGTGGTCCGGGGATTGCAGGGCCTTGGGTTTCGGCGGGGAGTGGGCGGTGGGCGCCGCGTTGATGGGCGAAACCATTCGCAGTCGCTTTCGCGGCCGCGCGGTCGGCACTGTTCAGGCGGGGTGGGCGGTTGGCTGGGGCCTCAGCGTCATTCTGTTTACCATTCTCTTTTTTCGTCTTCCTGCATGCACTCGCCTGGCGTGTTATGTTCTGGATTGGCATTTTCCCTGCTCTGCTCATCGTTTACATTCGCGGCAAGGTCGAGGAACCAGAGATCTATCGCGCTCCAGCCACAAGCAGGGCGCTTTGCTGGTCGGCATATTTTCGTCCGGCATAATGCGAACTACCCTGCTTGCTGCCCTGCTGGCTCTGGGTGCGCAAGGTGGATATCATGCCGTCACCACCTGGCTGCCGCTTTACTTGAGCAGCACTCGTGGTCTGACTGCGCTCAATACCGGAGGTTATCTTTCCGTGGTCATCGTGGGAGCATTCTCTGGGTTATCTCGACCGCCGCTATCTGACGGATGTGATCGGGCGCAAGCGGACGCTCATCCTGTTTGCCGGTTGCTCCTTGTTGCTGTCATTTCTACTCCGGTTTCCCCATCTCAAACCACTCATGCTGGTGCTCGGCTTTCCCTTAGGCTTCTTCCCTTCCGGATCGTTCAGTCCCATGGGTGCGTACTTCAGCGAGCTTTTCCCCACGTCCATGCGGGCTTCTGGCTCAGGCTTTGCCTATAATTTCGGTCGCGGAGCGGGAGCGTTGTTTCCCACGCTCGTTGGCTACTCAGTGGGCGTACTTCCCTTGGAGTGGCGATCTCTATCTTTGGCTCGGGCGCGTATCTGATCATGATCCTCGGCGTCATGTTTCTTCCTGAAACCCGCGGCCTGTCCCTTGACCACGTAGGCCGAGAGGACGAAGGGGTTTTCAAGGAGTCTGCGTGAGAACTCGAGAATTTGGGAAGACCGAGGGGGGCACCGCAGATCCCTCGGCTTCGCTCGGGATGACAATTTTGTTTGGGAACGCTAAGTATAGTTTCCAAGATGAATTGCCATCCCGACCGGAGCGTAGCGTAGCGGAGGGATCTGCGGTGCGCCCCTCGGTCTTCCCAAATTCTGGAGTTCTCACGCAGACTCTTTAGCCCCTGCCGACCGTTAGGATCCGCACGAAATTCCAATGCAAAAATGCGCAGGGGCTAAAGCCCAACCCCACAACAGAGCAAAAAGCCCGTTGCCCGCCGGGGCCACTCCGCACTCGGTGGAGGGACCTGCTGTTTCTTCGGAAGCTGTTCTCAGTCTTTCGCATAGGGCACCATCAGCGCGGCGGGTTGAACCGCTTTCCCTCCAAATAACCCGGAGATCGCCAGGATGGTCACGATGTAGGGGAGCGACGCCAGCAGTTGCGGGGGTATACTCGCCCCTCCCAATTGCAACCCAAGCTGTAGCGCATCGCAGGCGCCAAACACAAACGCCGCCAGGGCGGCTTTCCACGGACTCCATCGTCCGAAGATGACAATTCCGAGGGCGATAAATCCTTGTCCGGACACGATCGATTCACGAAACAGCCCAATCTGTGCCAGCACCAGGTAGGCTCCGGCCATGCCCGCCGTCGCGCCGCCAATCAGCACCCCGATGTAGCGCATTCTGGCTACGGATACTCCGGCGGCGTCGGCAGCGCTCGGATTTTCTCCGGCGGCACGCAACGCCAGTCCAAAGCTGGTGCGAAACAAGATGAAGTGAGCCACTACCACCAGCCCAAGTGTCAGGTAGAACAAAATCGTCTGCCCGAACAAGACCGGGCCAAGCAAGGGAAGATCGCTCAGCCACGGGATGTGAAGGGTGGGAAACATGGGCACACCTTGCGGACCAGAAGATTCGCCCAGAGCCCGGCGATAAACGGTCGCGGCAATGCCGAGCGCCAACACGTTAAACACCAGGCCAACCACCACCTGGCTCGCCCGGACCGTGACATACATCCAGGCCAGTAGCAGGTTAAAAAGGATGCCGGTGAGCACCGCCACGAGCACACTGATCCAAAGCATGCCGGTTACATAATCGGTGAGGAAGCTCGCCAACGCCCCCAACAGGATCGTCCCTTCAATACCAACATTCAGCACCCCGGAACGCTCAGAGAACGTCTCCCCCAGGGCGGCAAGTAGTACCGGTCCCGAGAGCCTGAGGCTGGCGGCAAGCCAGGTCACGAGAAACGCCGAAGTCATGAGCCGATGAAAGTTCATGAAAGCTTCACCCGATAGCGGCGAAAGATATCGCTCGCCAGCACCATCAGCACGATGAGACTTTGCAGAATGAACGTTATGGAAGTAGGAATGCCCGCCCTTCGTTGCATGGCATTTGCGCCCACCGTCATGCCGCCGTACAGCACCGCCGCGGGGATCACAGCCAGCGGGTTGAGCCGGCCGAGCAACGCGACGATGATTCCGGTGAACCCAACACCGCCGCTGATGCCGTCCATCAGGCGATGTTGTGCGCCCAGCACCTCGACGGTCCCGGCCCAGGCGCCGAGACCGCCGGCACAGAAGGCGGCAATCACGAGGCGAGCGCCGACGTTGATTCCGCCATAGCGGGCAGCCGATGGGCTCAGGCCGCTGACGATCAGCTCATAGCCTAAAGGCGTCTTGCGCAGCAGCATCCACACCATCACGGTTACCAATAGGGCAAGCAGGATGCCCGCGTGGGCGCGCGTGCCGTGCAGGATAAACGGCAGCCACGTAGCGCGAGGCAACATCGCGGTTTGGGGCACACTTCCAGGGGCGCGCATGGGACCGGATACCAGATATTGCAGGATCAGAATGGCGACGTAATTGGTCATCAACGAGATGAGGACTTCGTTGCCCCCGAGGCGGGCCCGCACCAGCGCGACCCCGCCCGCCCAGACGGCTCCGGCGGCGAAACTCAGCGACAACGCCAGAGGCAAAAACGCCCAGGAGGGAACAGCCGTGAACAGCGCTAGCCAGGTGGTGGCAGCAGCTCCAAGGACAAAGCATCCTTCAAAGCCCAGGTAGCCAAAGCCGGATCGCCAACTGAGGATGGTGCCCAATGCGATCAAGGTGAGAGGCGCGGTGCGCACCAGGGTGTAACCAAATCCTCGCCATGTGGCGAATGGTTCATGGAACAGCGCGAAGTACGCCTTAAGCGGGTTGGCGCCGTACAGGGTGAAGAGAAGGGAAGTCAGCAGCATCGCGGCCGCCACTGCAATGATCATGGCCGTGGCGAGGGCGAGAGGGGAGTCAGCCGGGCTCACACGGCGTTCGATCAGCTTCATGCGTCTGCGCTCAGCCCTGAGATCATGAGGCCCAGCTTCTCAGTCGTGACATTGGCCGCGTCCAGAATGCCTACGATCCGCCCCTCGAACATGACAGCGATCCGGTCGGCCAGGTTCATGAGTTCTTCGAGCTCGGCGGAGATCGAGAAGAATGGCCTTACCTCGTTCGCGTTCGCGGAGGAGCTCAAGCCAAACCGATTCGACTGCTCCCACATCCAGACCTCGTGTTGGCTGTTCCACCACCATCGCCGCTCTATCCTGCAGGATCTCGCGGCCGAGGATCAGCTTCTGCAGGTTGCCGCCAGATAGCTTGCCCGCCAATGTGCTGATGCTCGTACGCGCGGACGCCAAATCGGGCGATCAATTTTTCCGCATGCTCCCGGATTCTTTGCCGATCCAGGAAAAGCCCCCGGGTGTATTTTCGCTGCGATCCGAGAATTGCATTCTCTGCAACCGGCATCTCCGTGATGGCTCCTACATGACGCCGATCGGCCGGAACATACGACAGGCCCAAAGCATGATGATGCGCCACCGTCAGCCGGGTCACGTCGCGGCCATCTAGAAACACACTCCCTTGGTGGGCTGGGCGTAAATGCATGATGGCTTCGGCTAATTGCGACTGCCCGTTACCATCGACGCCGGCGATGCCAACAATTTCTCCAGCATGCACATCGAGGCTTAAGCCACGAACCTTTTCCTGGCCGGCCTCATCGCGCACGTGGAGTCCGTCGATGCGCAGGACAGCTCGGCCGCGCTCGATCGGAGCCCGCTGGGTACGCAGGTTGACGTCGCGGCCAACCATGAGGCGAGCCAACTCTTGCTCCGAGGTCTGCCGGGTGGAGGCTGCGGCAACGACACGGCCATCGCGCATCACTGTCACGCGGTCCGCGAGATCGATAATTTCCTGGAGCTTGTGCGTGACAATAACGATCGATCGGCCCTCGGTCCCGCAGTCCACGCAAGACGCGGAAGAGCTGCTCCTTCTCGTGCGTGGTGAGGACGGCGGTTGGTTCGTCGAGAATGAGCAGGCTGGCGTCGCGGTAGAGCAACTTGAGGATCTCAACGCGCTGTTGCACTCCAATCGGCAGGTGCTGCACCTGCGCGAAAGGATCGATGGCCAAATCGATGCTGGTTGCTCAGACTGCGCAGCCGTCGTGCGAGGCTTCGCAACCAGATTGAAGCCTTTCAGGCCGAGCACGGTGTTCTCGACCACCGAAAATCGTCGCACCAGCATGAATTCCTGGTGCACCATGCCGATGCCGAGTGCGATCGCATCCTTTGAACTACGGATCTCGACCGGCTTGTCATCGATCAGAATCGAGCCGGAATCCATGGAATGGAATCCGTACAAAATCTGCATCAGGGTGCTCTTGCCGGCGCCGTTCTCGCCTAGCAGAGCATGAATTTCTCCGGGCTCGATGGTGAGGTCGACATCGCAATTGGCCACGACGCCGGGGAAACGCTTGACAATCTTTCTCATCGCGAACGAAGGCATCATCGACGTCTCCTCTGAACCCTGCTTTTTTGTAACACTTGGAGATTTTCAATCTACGCGATACAATGCTGAGGATGTCGATCCGATTTGCGCGCCAGAGTCGCTCCATACTTTTCGGAAGGCGGTCCACTCTTGAGGAGAAACCAGCTGCGGATTGTGGTCTCCGTGGGCGCCCGCTTTCAAAAGCCACATCCAGTCCACGACCGGTTTCCACTCCGTGCCACCCGCAAATGTGTGGTTGGCCACCGCATGGGAAACGGCCTGGACCACGCCTTCGAGGTTCATCTCAAAGCTGGCCGCCATGTTGTTCGGCGCCAGAAGAGTCTGATCGGAATAGCAACCCAGCACCTTAGCCTTGCCCGCGACCGCGCCCTGGATCGCGCCCAGACCGGTTACGTCGGCCGCGTGCCAGATCACATCCGCGCCGTTGCCGATGAGGTTGAAGCGGCTTCGCGGCCTTTGGCGGCGTTGTCGTAATCGCCGGTGATGATTCCCAGACCCTGGAACCCCTTGAACAGTGTTGCGAGCGCCGGCGATGAATGCTTTCTGGATAATCTGCTGGTCCGGATCATCCTCACCTCCGACAAAACCAACCGCCTGCTTCCTGTCCGAGATCAACGCCGCCAGGGCGCCTGCTCCGTAAGCTGCGCTGAAATAGCCCATGTCTATAAACATGATGTTGCGGTGGAACCTTCGGTTGAGGCAGAAAACTGGATACAAAGTAATGCTGCGTTGGATAGTCCGGTGCAATGTCGAGGAGCGCGCTGCTGAACTCAAAGCCATGTCCGAGGATGAGATCGAAACCATCATCAGAGTAGCCGCGCACGACTTCCTGCATTTGCGCGAGGCCAATGTTCTCCGCGTAGGTGGTCTTGAATCCGCGGCCCCAGCTCCTTCAGGCCATTGTATGCGAGCTGTCCCCAACCGCCATCCGTGATCACGCCAGTAAGCAACAGCACGACACTCGTTTGTTTCGGTTGGCCCCAGCTTCTTGATGCCATCGCGGCCATGGCGAGGAAGGCGCGTCGCGAAAGGCTCCTCACCCGAGGGCCCGCAGGCGCGCCGGTAGAAACGGCCGAATCAAATACTGGTAGGCGGCGCCACCTACACAGCCGCCGAGCAGTGGACCAGCAATCGGGATCCACCAGTAGTTGCCGGGTGAGGGGAAGGCCGCGGGTCCCCAGCCGGCGAGAAAGCAGAAGATCCGTGGGCCAAGATCGCGCGCCGGGTTGAGTGCCCATGCCTCGAGATAGCCCATCGATGCGCCAATCAAGGCCACCAGCAGGCCGATCATCAGGGCGCTCGAATTGGATTGCGGCGCCATCTCGTTATATTGCTCGGTGATGGCGAAGATGCCGAAGATCAGGAACGCGGTAAGTATGATCTCGTCCCCGAACGCGTGCATGGGTGTGATCGCCAGCCCGGGATGAGTAAAGAAAACACCAGCAGCACCCCCGGCCGCGCGCGTGAGCTGCGCGGTGTTATTGAAGTGGTCGATCACCGGCACGTACAAGATGTAGACCAGGCCTGCTCCCAACAACCCACCGATGACCTGAGCCACACAATAGGGAATAACTTTCCGCCAGGCGAACTTGCGATAGAGCGCCAACGCCAGCGTTACCGCTGGATTCGCATGCGTGCCGGAGATGGATCCCGTGGCGTAGATAGCCATGGTTACCGCCAGGCCCCACGCGATGCATACTCCCCAATAGGCGTTCAGGTAGGGGCTGGGATTGTAAAGGCTGTACATGGCAGCGACCGAGTCACCAAATGCAATGATGATAAAGACCGCAAGGGCCTCCGCCAGCAACTCGCCAAAATCCTGTCTCTTCATCAAAGTGCCTTTACGGTAGCAGGTATTTTCCCGCCAGCTCGTTGAATTGTTGCAACTGCTGGTCGATCCAGTCTGGTCCCTTCTCCAATTGATGAGCCATCAGCTTCGCTACCGCGGGCGCCATCTCGATGGCGGCTCTGGCATTCAGGAACAGGGCCCGGGTGCGGCGAGACAACATATCGTCCAGGGTGCGTGCCATCTCTTCCCGAACACCCCAGATCACTTCGGCGCCGATGTAGGGCAGGGCAGGATGCAGTTGCTCGCCGAGGGTGGGGTCTGCCGCGGCCATCGCCAGGATCGCGTCCGCGTCGGAGCCGTACACTCCGAGACTGGTGAGCGACTCGACGCCTTGCTTGTAGCCATGGATTTTCAGACCATGCGTCGCGCTGGGCACGTCGGGAAGCTCGCCCAACGTAATGGCGTGGTTCACGCAGTCTTCGGCCATATGTCGATAGGTGGTCCATTTGCCGCCCACGATGGTCAGCAGGCCTGAATTATCGATATGGATGGTGTGATCACGGGAGAGCGAGGAGGTCTTGGTCGACGCGCTGCTGGCTTTGACCAGCGGGCGGATGCCGACATACACGCTCAACACATCGCTGCGCTGCGGAGGACGACTAAGATACTGAGCCGCGGTGTCGAGAATGAATTGGACCTCTTCCTCAAAGGGAAGAGGGTTGTAAGACGGTTCCTCAATGGGAGTATCCGTCGTGCCCACCAGGGTGTGTTCGTGCCACGGAATGGCAAACAACACTCGTCCGTCGCTTGTGTGGGGTACCATGATCGCCGTGTTGCCGCGCAGGAACTCACGCTTGAAGACCAAGTGGATCCCCTGGCTCGGCGCGATCATGCCCGATACCTCCGGCTCCGCCAGCCGCCGCACCTCGTCAGCGAAGATGCCCGTCGCATTGACCACGACATGAGCTGGAATCGTCATCCGCTGGCCGGATTCGCTGTCGACCGCGATCACTCCATTCGCAAATCCATCGGCTCCGCGCGTGATCTCAACCACCGGCGCATAGTTAAGCAGGACGGCGCCCTGATCGGCCGCCGTGGCCGCCAGCTGAATCAGCAAACGAGTGTCGTCAAACTGGCCGTCATAGTAAATGACACCGCCACGGAGCCCATTGGTCTGGATGGTAGGCAGGCGTTCCAGAGTTTCCTCACGCGTGAGCAGGCGAGACCTGCCGAACCCGTATTTGCCCGCAAGCAGGTCATAGACCTTCATGCCAATGCCGTAGAAAGGAGCTTCCCACCAGGAATAGTTGGGAACCACGAAGCCCAGATCATGGACCAGGTGGGGAGCGTTCTGGCGCAGCAGGCCACGTTCCTTCAGGGCTTCCATGACCAGCGACACGTTACCTTGCTCCAGATAGCGGACCCCGCCGTGCACCAGCTTGGTGCTGCGGCTCGAAGTAGCCGAGCCAAAGTCCATCCGCTCCAGCAGAAGCACATCAAAACCGCGGTTGGCGGCGTCTACCGCAACTCCCACGCCGGTCGCTCCGCCTCCGATCACCACAATGTCCCAGGGGGTGGAACGAGCCTTTACGCGAGCCAACATCGCCGGACGATTCATCTACTCATCTCCTTCATGCCAGTTTCTTGATCGCTCCACGGCCCTCTTCCAGCGTTCTCGCCCGGCGGCGATTTTTTTCTCCGCCGGATGGGGCTCAAAGCGAGTGTCGGCAGCGCGCAGCTTGCGAATTTCGTCGGGACTGCTCCAAAAGCCCACGGCCAGACCGGCGAGATACGCCGCCCCAAGCGCGGTGGTTTCATTGACCGCCGGGCGTAGGACGGGCACGCCCAGCAGATCGGCCTGGAATTGCATCAACAGGTTGTCTACAGACGCGCCGCCATCGACGCGTAACTCCCGGAACGGTACCTTGGTGTCGGCATCCATGGCCTCGATCACATCGGCGACCTGGAAAGCAATGCTCTCCTCGGCTGCGCGCGCTATATGGCCAGGCTTGGTTCCCCGGCGAAGCCCGATCAGCAGTCCGGTCGCATAAGGGTCCCAATAAGGAGCTCCCAGGCCAACAAATGCGGGCACCAGGACCACTCCGTCCGAGTCTTCGACCGTAGCTGCCAATTCATTGACCTCGGAGGATCGGCGAATCAATCGCAAGCTGTCGCGAAGCCACTGGATCACCGCTCCGCCAATGAAGATGCTTCCTTCCAGGGCGTACTCCAGCTTCTTATCCAGGCTGCAGATGAGGGTCGTGATCAGCCTCTTCTCCGAAAGAACGAACTGGGTGCCAATGTTTTGCAGCAGGAAGCAGCCGGTACCGTAGGTGTTCTTGGCATCGCCGGGCCGGATGCACAGTTGCCCAAAGAGAGCGGCCTGCTGGTCTCCGGCGATGCCTGCGATCTCGGTCGCTTCGAGGCCGAGAGACGTAGTCACCTGGCCGATCTTCTCGCTCGACCACACAACCTCCGGCATCATGCTGTGGGGTATTCCGAACAACTTAAGCAGATCCTCATCCCAGCGGTCTTCGACGATGTTGTAGAGCATGGTCCGCGAAGCGTTGGTCCGGTCGGTGATGTGCTTCTTTCCGCTGGTCAGGTTCCAGATCAGCCAGCTATCGACGGTCCCGAAGGCCAGGTTGCCGGCATCGGCTTTTTGCCTTGCTCCGTCGACATTTTCCAGGATCCACGCGATCTTGGAACTGGAGAAGTAGGGATCGATCAGCAACCCGGTTTTCCGGCGCACAGTATCTTCGATTCCATCGGCCTTCATCTGGGCGCATCGTTCAGCGGTTCGGCGATCCTGCCAGACGATCGCGTTGTACACCGGCTTACCCGTTTCCCGGTCCCAAACGATCGTCGTTTCCCGCTGATTGGTGATGCCCACGGCCGCCAGGTCACGAGCGCGTATGCCCGCCTTGCCAAGAACCTCGACCACCGAACTCATTTGTGAGGTGAGGATGTCGAACGGGTCATGCTCGACCCAACCGCCCTGGGGATAGATTTGATTGAATTCCCGTTGCGCCTGGGCGAGGATGTTGCCATCTTTGCTGAAAAGAATAGAACGAGAGCTGGTGGTGCCCTGATCGAGCGAGAGGATATAGGCCATCAAGCACTTCTCCTGCGATACACCGCAGGGCACTTATAGAGTACCGAGGATTCTCTCGTCAACGAACCCGCTCGCCTACCCGGGGGAGCGCAGTACTGTCGCTGAGAAACTTCTCAAATATGACAACAAGTGTCATATTTGAGACCATAGCATCCTCCTCAGTGGCCAACTGGCCTGGAGGAAGATCCCATGAGAATGAGCGAATCGTTGTTGCCGGAATTCGATGATGAGATGGCATGCACCCGCAAGTTTCTGGAGCTTGTGCCGGATGAAAAGCTGGGATGGAAGCCCCACGAAAAGTCGATGACCATGGGCCAGCTTGCCTGGCATTTATCGGATATGCCCTCGTGGTGTAATGACACATTCAAACAGGACACGTTGACGCTATCCCAGGATGACCACCAGAAGAAAGTCGCCGAGCGTGAAGGAAAAGGAAAGAAGGAAATTCTCGCCGGGTTCGATAAATATTTGAAAGATGCGCGAACCCAGTTGGCTGGCGCGGACGATACCGTGATGGCGCGGCAGTGGAAGATGATTTGGGCAGGCCAAACCATCATAGACATGCCCCGGGAGCAGGTGCTTCGTAAGTGGGTGATGAATCACCTCATTCATCATCGGGCACAGCTGGGAGTGTTTCTGCGGCTCAATGGGATCGCGATTCCGGGTGCCTATGGACCGTCTGCGGACGAGATGCCTTCGTAACGAAGCCACCCCGGCTCGTCCTGCGTCGTCGTGCTAGACTTACGCGAATCCATGGGTCATTTGCTCGACAGGCGCACCTTTCTCTCGCTTGGTGGAGGCACCGCCATTTCCGCGGCGGCCTCCACCAGGCTATGGGCCCTCGACCCGGTTCCCATGCCAGCGGCCATGGATGCGGCTCAGGGAAGGTTGGACGCGTTCACAGCCGACTACATGCGCTTGATGAATGCCCCGGGAATGACCCAGGCGCTCACCGATACCAGGACCACGATTCGTACGGCAGGCTACGGCTTTGCCAACGTTGACCAGAAGGTTCCGGTAACTCCCGAGCATCTTTTTCAGATAGGTTCCATAACCAAATCGTTCACGGCGCTGATCGTGTTGCAATTGCAGGATGAGGGCAAAGTAGAACTACACCGGCCGGTGCTTGAGTACTTGCCGTGGCTTCCCATCAACACGCCCTATGGGCCGATCACTGCGCATCATCTGCTGACGCATTCTTCCGGACTTCCCGATGCTTCGGCCATTTTTCAAAGCGATCCGGCTGCCCGGCATGTGCAGGGATTTGTTCCGGGCGCTCACTTTCACTACTGCAATCTGGGCTTCGGCATCCTCGGCCAGATCATTGAGAAGCTTGATGGAAGACCCTGGTACCAATGCCTGCAGGCGCGCATACTCACGCCGCTATCCATGACGCAGACGGCTCCGGTGATCACGATCCATTCCAGCGCTCGCAGCGCCACGGGGTATCAGCCATTTTTTGACGACCAGGTATACCCTCGCCAGGGTCGATTGGTGCCTCGGCCGCCAGAGGTCTTCGCTAGTCCGGCAGGAAGCATTGCAGCGCCGGCCGGGGACATGGCGCGCTATCTGCGCGTGCTGCTCAACGGAGGCCAGGGCCCGAACGGACGCATTGTCTCAACAGACGGGTTCAGGCTTATGACCACGCCGTACATCCAGGCCACTGAGTTCAGCCCAACTGCGTTCTATGGCTACGGTATTGCGGTCGATGTTCTGGACGGTCATAAGATTCTGCGGCACACCGGAGGGATGAACTGCTTCGCGTCCTCGATTCACGTTGATCTGGATGGAGGGGTCGCCGCCTTTGCATCGATCAATGCAATGCAAGGCTATCGGCCGACGCCGGTCACGCAGTACGCAATTCAGTTACTGCGGGCACAGCGGGAGGGGAAGCCGTTGCCCGCGCCGGTGGCGCTCGCAGATGCGGTGGAGGTGGACAATGCCAGTGAGTATTCCGGCGTGTTTCACACCAGCGACGGCCGGGAACTGATCTTCAAAGCGACTGGCACACGACTTGAGCTGATAGATGGAAGCAGGGAGATTGTTCTACAGCGCGGACAGGGAGACACATTCTTGTCCACGGTGCCGAATTCGTTTTCGGACCACAGCTTGGTGTTCGGCAGGATGCAGGCTGACAGCAAGACCGAAAAAACGGCGACGGCTCCACCGTCTCCTCCATTGCCCGTGGTTGAGGTGGGTTATGGCCCGGACTGGTACACCAACACCACGTACCAGGGAGAGCGCGAGTTTCGGGCGCCTATCGCATACGGCGCCTTTAGCGGCCGTTACCGAAGCGACAGCGGCGACGATGTTCGTGTCTTTGTGCGGAAGGGTCGGCTCTGGCTCGGAGACTCACCTCTCACCGAAATCGGCTCTTCGCTGTTTCGTGTGGGGGATGACTCCTGGTCTCCTGATACTGTCGAGTTCCTGACCATTGTGGAAGGCCGGGCCCGGCTGCTGCGAGTAATCGGCGAGGATCACTGGAGAATCGACGCAGGCTAAACCCGCAGACCCTTCCCTTTCCAGGAATCGTGGGGTGGGCCATATCTCGCTCGTTTTTTGCGAGATGTGGGAGACCACAGCAGTCCATGTGCCTCTTTCGAAGGTTGGGAAAACGTCAAGGTTCGTGGTCTCCCACATCTCGCGAAAAACGAGCGAGATATGGCCCACCCCACGATTCTTTGAAGGGACAGAAAGAAACCCGGGGCACGCGCTATTGTTTCGTGGCGGTTACTGCTACAAGCCTTCCGCACAAATCCTGTGATACGGCAGTGAAACCAGCTTTGCCTAATTCCTCACACATCCAGTCAATCCCCAAACGCATCTTCCGGTAGCTACTCTTGTTCAGGGACCACCCTGCACCCTCGCGAACGTAAATCAGATCGTGAACCAGCACTGACTCCGCGTTCTCAAATTCAAGAAAGCAGGTCATGATCTTGTCCTCATCGCTGCGAACCGGGATAAATCGATCGGTCCCGTAGAGTTCCGTAGTCAAGTCGCGATAGGTAATGACCAACATTCCACCCGGGCGGAGTGCGTCGAACGCTGCTCGAAATAAGCCAGTCACATCCCCTTTACCTGGCAGATGGGTCAACGTATCGCCCATGCACACAATCACAGTGGCTTGTCCTGCAGAAACGAGTGCAGGCAATTCTCGCAGATCCGCCTTCTCGATCTGAACTGGAAAGTCGCCAACGGAAGAGCGCAACTCATCGAGCAACTCCGAGCTCGTATCCACCGCAATGACCGGAGAAAAGCCAAACTGCGCCAGGGCAATTGTCTGAAAGCCAGGTCCGCATCCCAGGTCGACTGCCAACGCAGGTTTCGGACTGTTTTTGAGGGTCTCCAATGTCCGGGAGAGGAAAGCGTTTTGTTCCTTCACCTTCTCTTCAAAGGACGCGCCAACCATCCACATGTAATGCTTTGACAGCAGGCGTTCGTAATGCTCGCTCACCGAGGTCATGTGTCAATTCTATCGAGTGTTAAGCCCGTTGGACGAAGCGCATGCTTACCGAGTTCATGCAGTAGCGCAGTCCCGTCGGCGGAGGGCCATCATCAAAAACATGTCCCAGATGAGCGTCACACAGCCTGCAGGAAACTTCAGTGCGCTCCATCCCCAGGCTCCGGTCTGTTGTTTCGACAACATTTTCACGCGCAATCGGCTGCCAGAAGCTGGGCCAACCGGTGCCGGACTCGAACTTGGTATCCGAACTGAAGACAGCCGTGTCGCAACAGATGCAGCGAAACAGACCGCGATCGTGGACGTTCAACAACTCACCGGTAAACGGCCGCTCCGTGCCGGCCTGCCGGGATACCTCGATAAGAGATCGCTGATAGCTGCTTCTGCCATTCGGCGTCCGATTTGACCACCTTTGGGACCATGACCTTGCCCGTCTTCTTGCCGTCCGCACCAAATTGAATGATCGTCACCATCCCCGGAGCGTAGTTTCCGTCGCCGCTACAACGCAGAGGACCAGAACAGGAACGCGCCGCAAGCGCCAGCCGAGTTGATCAGAAACGCGCGCCGGCTCAGGCCTTCGCGATGTTTTTGTGAATTGCTCATAAGTCTCCCCTATGTTGGACGTTTCCTTTAACCGAAGGTGAATGAATAGGCGCGCACCCCCGGCTCCAGAAATTCGATGCGGAAGGTACGGTCGTGAATGCTGCCTTGCTGACGAATCAGTTGATACAGCCGGTCTTCGGTCACAACACCGTTTCCTGCTGCGTCGGTATCTACGCCATGGTCGGCGCCCGGCGCATGGCCATCGATGGTGACGCGGAAACGGACCGGTTTCCCGTCTGTGCCCGGCCCCAGCACCAGGTGAAGGTCGCGAGCATGAAAGCGAAACGAGATGCTGTCCCGCGCGGCAAGCGAGGTCGCAACCTGGTCCTCGTCCTTCCATTTGCCGGCCAACGCCCATTGATTGAGCTTAACTCAGCTGGAGTTCGATAGATTTGCGGATCATCCTGATTCAAATCCGCCGGGAGAAGTAAAGTTCTCCGCTCTCTGCATAACCGAGATAGGTTTCGGGAGATCGAACATCGTCCGAATCCGGGGCAGCTTCCGTGCCGCTGGCAGCTATTTTGGTCGCGGTCGCGGGGATCGGAGCATGGTTTGCTTCCTGCAGCAGGGTCCGGATCCACTGTTCCGATTCTTCGTAAGCGCCCTCGCCAAAGTGGTGAAAGCGGATCTGTCCCGTGGCATCGATAAAGTAATCCGCAGGCCAGTACTCGTTGTTGAAGCTGCGCCAGATCTTGTAGTCGTTATCCATCGGCACCGGATAGGTGACGCCGAGGTCCTTGACCGCTTTGCGGACGTTCGCTTCGTCCTTTTCGAAGGCGAAACTCGGGCGTATGAACGCCAATGATCACCAGGCCGCTGTCCTTGTATTTCTCATTCCAGGCCTCGATATAGGGCAGCGTGCGCAGGCAGTTGATGCAGGAGTAAGTCCAGAAATCGACCAGAACCACTTTGCCGTGGAGCGACGCGAACGTAAGCGGTGGTGAGTTAATCCACGCCGTAGCGCCGGAGAGAGTCGGGTGTAACGCTGTCGGAAACATCGATGGTCTGGTTGAGCACGATCCTCTTTGGTTGATTGGCGGGATGGAATCGGTCGAGCAGGCGCTGCTCCAAGCCGCCGGTGCTCGCCAGGGAAAGACGGGTGAGCACGCCACGGTCCAGCCCGAGGGCAACCGCGGCTACCGCGGCCAGCACGGCTACGCCGAGAGCGCGGCGGATCCACTCCTCTACTCCCAGCCCACGTTTCATGGCTGCAAAGATCCGGCCGCCGGCGAGCAAGGCAATGGCCAGCGAGGTGGCTGCGCCCGCAGCGTAACTGAGCAGCAGGATTGCGGTATGCGCGCTTGCCCCCTGCAGGGCTGCTCCGGTAAGAATAAGACCCAAGATCGGCCCGGCGCAGGGTGCCCAGAGCAGTCCGGTACCGATGCCGAGCAGGAAGGAGTTCAGGACACTCGCCCCCGAGTCGGAGTTTCTGGGAAAGCCGATTGCCCAATTGCACCAGCGGGCGCGACAGACGCTCCGCCAGTGACGAAAAGAGCAAGGTGAGGCCAAAGAGTGCAAAGAGGATCAGAGCGGCGATACGGCCGAATTGATTGGCTCGCACCGCCCAGCCTCCGCCCACCGTCGCCAGACTGGCAACCAGGGCAAACGTGATCGCACATACCCGCAAGCAGAGGCAAACCACTCTTGCGGAAGGGCTGATCGGAGCGCGCAAACACGAACGGCAGCACCGGCAGGATGCACGGGCTGAGGATGGTAAGCACCCCACCGAAATACGCCAACAACAATAAAAGCATTGGATTCCCAACTTCTCGTAACCCAGGTCAGATTACAGAAAGACCAAAGAAGTTACGCACATTACGCAGTTTTGGTTTTTCGGATGGACTTCAGAATTCGATTCTTCCCTGGAAAGCGATCATGCGCGGCGAACTGTCACCGCCGAGTCCTACGCCCAGCAGCCCGGTGGGAGGGGAAATGGTGCTGGTTAGGGCGCCGAAGCCTGTTTGGGTTGCCGGTTTGCCAGGGGTGCCCGCCTGATTGCTGGGCAAAGCAAAGTTGGGATGGTTGAAGACGTTAAAGACCTGAGTATCAAAGCGGAAAGTGACATGCTCCGTGAGCGCGAATCTTCTTGGTCACGTACATCTCGGAGTAGGTGAAATGGGGTCCACGGTAGTTGTTGCGGCCTGAGTTTCCGAACTGGCAGTTGATCGGCGAATCTCCACCGGCGCAGGCCGCCGGTGCTGGGATCGACGACGGAAGCAAAGGCGTCCGGGTTGAGCCACTGGCGGCTGCCGGTTTGCGTCACGCCGGAGACCGGAGCCTTGCGATAAAGCGGAACCCCGTCGACCCGGTTGGCAAACTGCGGACCGCTGCCTTGAAAGATGCCGTTGTTGTTCGCCGTATAGGGTGCGCTGAGCACGCTGAAGGGCACGCCGCTGTGCAGGAACGCGGTCTCGATACTTGCCAGCCACCGAGCATGGACCGCAAGATCGCGTGGCTGGAATGAAATGGAATCTCATAGATGCCGAAGGCGGAGACGTTGTGACGTACGTCGTAGTCGCAGTTGCCGTATTCTTTGCGCAGACTGCCCGGCAGCGGGTAGAGGATGCCGAGACTGGAGAACGGAAGCAAGCCGCCATTCGATACCTCGTCGAGACAATGGCTGTAGGTGTAGTTTCCACGCAGCGTCAGGCCGCCGAATTGCTTGGTTGCGCTGGTTTGCAGGCCGGTATAGTTGCTGCCCGCATCGGTGCGGAATTCGTTTACGCTGCCGAAGCGCTGATCGAGCGGCTGGTTGATAGGCGAAAGGTGCAAAGCATCCATCGCACACCGTCTGGTAGCCGTTCAACTGCACCTGGTAGGGCTCATGCACGGCGCGCGTGCCAACGTAATCGACGCGCAGCAAGCCGCGCGGCCCTAACTCGCGCTCCACGCCCAGGCTCCATTGCAGAAAGTATGGCGTCTTCAGACGTGCCGCTGGGAAAAGTGTTCAGGTTGACTGCAAGGGGGCACGTAGGAGCATCCGCGGGCAGCCCGGCGCAGCCCGCGCCACCGCTGCTAAATACGGTTTGAAAGGACCGGTTGGCCTGCGCAGTCGCGTCGACTGCGCTGTCGGGGACTCCTGGGGCGATGCCGACCCCGCCTACCTGACCGTTGATTCCGCCGACGAAGACCGGCGCATACGGAGCGTTGGTCGCACCCAGGTCGGCAATCTGCGCGGGGATGATGTCGTTGAAGACGCCGCCGCCCGCGTGGAGCGCAGTCTTGTCGGAAAGCTTGTAGGCCGCCGAAGCGCGCGGCTGCCAGCTCAGCATGGGAGTATCCGGAAAGAGCCGGCGCACGTTGGTCTGAATCGCCTGGTTCAGCGGCTGATTGACATTGTGCGTCAAATCCAGGAACGATCCTTTCGGTCGCGCGAACAGGCCGTGCTGATTGACCGGATTGGTATTCCAGGTAACGCGCAATCCCGCCGTCAGTGTCCATCTCTGGCTGGCTTTGAAGGTGTCCATCGCATACATGTCGAGGTTGCCCGAGAGCGATGCGTTCTTTCTGCGTAATGGGAAAAGCCGCCGTCGCTGTGGATGCAGCGCCATAGGTGAACTGCGCCAGATCGTTATAGATCACGCTGGGTACCACCCCTTCGCCCAGATCGTAATCGCTTACGTCCAGCCGGCGGGAGTTTTCTCCGAACTTGAAGCTGTGGCGCCGTGGGTCCAGATCAGGTTGTCGTTGATCTGCCACTGGGTGACTTTGCGGCCCTGGGTATAGGTCTGGTTGTTTCCGCCCAAGGTAGTGAACGGTGCATTCGAGCTGCCTCCGGCCAACACAATGGGGAAGGTTTCGAGCACCTGCGAGTAATTGTTGGGCAGAAAGAGGCTGGAATACCAGCTTGCGCCGGGATTGAACTGGTTCACCAGATTCGGACGAGAAGAGATGTGTGTAGCCCAGCACAAGCGTCCGCTGCGGCTGCGGGCGAGTAGGCGTTGAAGATTGGATTGATGGGGTCGGTGTAGGCCGCCTGCAGTCCCGTGTCTTGCTGGAAGCGGTACCACACGCTGTTATTCGCGTTGAAAGTGTGGTCTATCTTGACCACGATCAGGTTTTCGCTGTCGCTGTTGTTCAGCGACTGGGTGCGTTTGTTCGCGCAACCCGGAGCCGTTGAACAGGTTGCTTGCAGCTCTGAGTTCCGGGAAGCAGCACTTCCGCTCGCGTCCAGCGGGCAAGAGAGAACCGGCGTTGGCGTGCCTGCCGTGTTGCTGTAGAGCCCGAACATCTTGCTGATAAAACGCTACTTCCTGGGGCTGCGCCGGCAGCATCGTTCCGTTGATCGGATCGAGGCCGCCCTGCGGCAATTGCTGCAACACATATTGCTGAAAAGCGGGCGAAGGCACAGTGGTTCGGGCAATCAGCGGGAGCGCGATGCGGATGCCTTCGTAGTGGGCGAAGAAAAAGAGCTTGTCTTTGCAGGATCGGGCCGCCCACGCTCACGCCGAATTCATTGACCGTGGAGCGCGGCTTGCGTGCAATGTTTCCCGGCGTATCGTTGGCGTGAAGAAAGTAATCGGTGGCGTTGAACAGGGAGCCGTTCCAAATCTCGTACGCGTCCCCGTGGAACTGGTTCGATCCCGACTTGGTGAAGTAGTTGACCTGCGAAGCTCCGTAGCGTCCCTGGTCGACCGCATAGGAGTTGGTGTTCACGGTCGCTTCCTGCAAAGCGTCCAGTCCGATGACGAGGTTGGTCGAGAGGCCGATGTTCAGCCCGAGAAAGGGTCGTTGGCATCGAAGCCGTCGAGGATGTAGCCGTTGGAGGTTGCAGGCAGGCCGTTGAACTCGACATTGCCGTAGCCACCCGCGGCCTTTGCGTCATTCGAGGATCCGGCGGTATTCATCAGCGCTCCTTGCGCGAACTGCGCGACATAGGTAAGGTCCTGTCCGGGATTGGGCAGGCTATTGATGGTCTTCGCTTCCAGAGTGGTCGAGGTATTGGGGTTCTCCAGGCTCATCAGTCCGGATTGCGCAGTGACTTCGACGGACTGGGAGACAGCTGCGGGCGACCAGGGTGAAATTGACCGTCGCGGTCTGCCCCACGGAAACGCTGGTGGGTTGCGACTGCCCCATGGCCGAATCCCGCGGCATCCACTTCAATCCGGTAGGTTCCCGGGTTCAGCTGCGAGAACAAAAAGCGCCCGTCCGCGATTGCTGCGGACAGCGCGGATGGGCCGGTGTTTACTTCCGTTGCCTTGACCTGGGCATTCGGAATCGCTGCGCCCTCGGGTGTCGAGCACCGTGCCCGCGAGCGCGCTGCTGGTGCCGCTCTGCCCCCAAAGCGGCACCATGTTAACCATAGTTAACATCAGGAAAAACCCCAACGCATGTCCTTGCGGTTCGGTTTAGCGTCATGGGGAAACTCCAGTTGGGGGAGGTAGGTCAGCATAATTTAGGTGAGCCTAATAATTAGGTACGCCTAAAAAGAAAGTATGTCAACCTGTGAGGGGGAGATTCAGCCGTGACGGCACGCCGTGAACCAAATCCGAACAGTGAATCTGTCGACAACTACCTCAAGGCGATTCTGCTCCTGGGCGGACCGGAGGAGCACAGGGTGGCAAGCAATGCTTTGGCGCGCAGGCTTGTGCGTTGCCCCCGCTTCGGTGACCAATATGCTGCAAAAGCTGGCGGCGGGGTCGCCCTCGCTGGTCGAATACGAACGGCATCGCGGAGTGCTGCTTTCCTCCCAGGGGAAGAAGCGAGCCTTGGAAGTAGTGCGTCACCACCGGCTGCATTGAAACGTTTCTTTATGAGGTACTCGATTACCCGATCGATGAGGTGCATGACGAGGCGGAGCGTCTGGAGCACTTCATCTCGGAGCGATTTGAGGAACGCATCGCCGCCAAGCTCGGGCATCCGAAGATTGATCCCCACGGGCATTGCATTCCAGCCATGGACGGCTCGATGCCAAAACAGAACTCCATTCTGCTCACGGACGCGATGCACCAGGGCATTTATCTGGTGGACAGCATTTCTGATCGCAATGCCAGTACTTTGAGACTTCTCAAGGAGAAGGGCATCGCCCCTGGTGTCAGGCTTCGCGTGCGAGAGAAACCATCCATCACGAGTTATGCAGTTTCCATTGGGCGTGCGACTACACCCGTAACCCTTCAGGAAGAGGCCGCGAGTAGTATCAGGGTATGTGCCCTGCGCAAATGAGTGTGGGCCGTAGGGATATTCACGTGCCAGCGAATCACAGGACCTTTCGTCGGAGACTTCTCGTCGCTCTGTTCGCTATGGCCCTGGTCCCGGTGTCCAACCCCCGGGCACAGACGGTCGCTGCGCCCTCGCATCCCACCAGCACTCCCTATGCCGGCGACCTGAGCATCTTTGAGGAGCCTGGCCGCGAACAACGTCTCCAGATCGACCGTGTCATGGATCTGCTCCACATCAAACCAGGCAGCACGGTTGCGGACATCGGCGCCGGCGGCGGCTGGTTCAGTGTCCGCGCCGCCCGCCGCGTTGCTCCCAATGGCCGCGTCATCGCCGAGGAAATCAACCCCAAGGCCATTGCATCCATTCAGCAGCGTGCCAAACGCGAGCACCTGGGCAACATCGAGACGCTCCTGGGCACGCCCGATGACCCCAAGTTCGCGCCTGACTCCCTCGACGCTGCTTTGATGTTGAAGGTCTATCACGAAATCGCCCATCCCCCGCTGGTCCTCGCCAGCCTGCGCGCCGCGCTCAAGCCAGGCGCCCGCTTCGGTATCATCGACCGCCACGGCAACGGCGCCGACCACGGGCTCAACGAGTCCATAGTCCGGTCCGAGGTTGAGGCCGCGGGCTTTCGCCAGGTCGGCCGCTACGACTTCACCAAGGCCGACGGCCAGGACTATTTCCTGATCTTCGAAAAGCGATAACCCCGCGGATTCCCGCTATACTGCGAGGGTCACTCAGCCGTTAAAAAGTGAGGACTCTTTGACACCTTTTCCCCGCCAGATTGTGCGCACTCTCGTTTTTCCCGCCTTACTTGCCCTCGGTTTGTGGCCGGCCCGGGCAGCGACCAGCTTTTCCATCCCGCTGCAGCAGAAGACGCTGGCAAACGGGCTCACCGTGATCGTCTCCGAGGACCACTCGGCGCCCACCTTTGGCTTGTGTATTGCCTACCGCATCGGTTTCCGTCTGGAGCCAGAGGGCAGGACCGGGTTCGCCCATCTCTTTGAACACATGATGTTCGAGGGCACTCCGGTCTCACCGAAGGGCACGCTGACACAAGTGGTCGAAGGTGGCGGGGGCAACCTCAATGGTGACACCCGTTGGGACTACACCGAGTACATCGAGACCGCCCCGGTCTCCGCGCTTGATCCCGTGCTTTGGCTCGAGGCTGATCGGCTCAAAGCGTTGGACTTCTCCACGAAGAATCTGGAGAACCAGCGCCAGGTGGTTGAGGAAGAGGTCCGGGTCAATGTTCTGAACCAGCCCTACGGTCTGTTCTTTGCCATCGACCTTCCCATGAAGGCTTACGACACGTATCCGGACAGCCACAACTTCTACGGAGATTTTCGCGATCTGGATGCGGCGCGTATCGAGGATGTTCGTGCCTTCTACGAAAAATATTACGCACCCAACAATGCGGTGATGGCCATCGCCGGGGATGTCAACGCAGCCGAGGTGTTCGCCAAGGTGGAAAAATACTTTGCCGCGGTACCACGCCGTGATGTACCCCCGCTGATCAAGGTGGTCGAGAAAGAGCAGACCGCCGAGCGACACGCAGTCGAAGAAGACAAGCTCGCCAACCTCCCCGCGATCGCCATCGGCTATCGCCTGCCTGACCGCAACTCCCGGGACGCCGTCGTCGGAGCTGTAACCGGAGAGTTGCTGCACAATGGCGAGGCCTCGCTGTTCTACCAGCACCTGGTGAAAGAAAAGCAGGTCGCCGTTTCGGTGGATGGCGGAGCGAATTGGCCGCTGGGCAATCCATTTGAGTACAACGGCCCCACACTGATGACCACCTTCGTGGTTGAGCCTCAAGGCACGCCAGCGGCTAAGGTGCTGGCGGCGTACGACGAAACCATTCAGGAACTCGCCACAAAAGGTCCAACGATGGAGCAGCTTGCCCGCGTCCAGACCAAGATGCGCTCTGACTGGTACGACCAGATGGAGCAGCCGATCGACCGAGCTTCCTTGATCGCGCACGCCGCCCTGTTCGACGGCAACGCCTCACGCGTTAATACCATTCCCGCTGACATCGACAAAGTCACGCCCAGCGATGTGCAGGCCTTTGCGCAGAAGTATCTGGTTGCGCGCAATCGCACCGTCGTCGAACGCAACCCGGCTCCCAAGCCCGCTCAGAAAGCCGGAGAATAGCCATGCGCTCCTGCCACCGTCGTATGCGTCTCGCTTCCGTCATTCTTCTCGCAGGCTATGCGCTGGGCGCTCTGGGTGCGGATATCAAGATGCCGCCGGATTTGCCGCCTTACGGTCCGCTGCGCGTGCCGGAAGTCCCCAAGGTGCAGAGCGAGAAGTTGTCCAATGGTTTGACCGTGTGGCTGGTGCAGCAGAACAACCTGCCTAAAGCTGCGGTCACGCTTGCGTTGCGCGGCGGTTACTGCGCCGATCCGGCGGATGCACGAGGGATTTCAGACCTGTTGGCAGCGACCGTCAAATTAGGCACCAGCAATTTGAACGCACGCCAGATTGCGGAGCGCTCCCAGGCTGCTGGGGGCGCCTTGAAGGCCGTTGCCGACACAGAAGACCTTACGCTCTCGATCGAACCGCTTTCCGAGCACGTTTCCGACGCGCTTGCGCTGCTTGCCGATCTGGCCGCTCACGCCACCTTTCCAGACAGCGAAGTAACCCTGGCCAAGACGAATCTTCTTGCCGGGATCCAGCAGAACGAGAGCGACCCTAGCTTCTTGGCGCAGCGTGCTTTTGGTAGCGTCCATTACGGGGACCACCCTTACGGTGTCATATCGCCTACTTCGGCGATGGTCGAACACGCGACCCCGGAATCTCTGCGCAAACTCTATGCGGAAACTTTTCAGCCCAACCACGCCATCGTGGTGGTCGTTGGTGCCATCGATCCGCCGGCGGTACTCGCCGCAATTCATTCCGCATTCGACAGTTGGAGCGGGGTGCATGCCGGCGCGGGGAGTGTCTCCGTCACCTCGTCGGAGCCTGTCTCCGCCGTGGAAAAGAAGGTCTTCTTCGTGCCCCGTCCTGGTTCGGTCCAGACCGCCCTGCTGATCGGCGCCCCGGCTCCCATACGCACCGATCCGGACTACCCGGCCTTCGAAGTGGCCAACGCTATTTACGGCGGCATGTTTGGTTCGAGGTTGACCAAAAATATCCGCGAAGACAAGGGATACACCTACTCGCCCTATTCCTACCTGGTCATTCACCAGAAGGCGGGAGTCGTCCTGACTCGCGAAGACGTGCGCAACGCGGTCACCGGCCCCAGCTACAAGGAAACGGTCTTCGAGCTCAATCGCATCGCTACCTCGCCGGTCAGCGATCAGGAGCTGACATCCGCGAAACGCTACCTGCTGGGAACTCTCGGTTCCCGCTTGCAATCGCGGGCTTCGCTGTCGCAGCGTCTTGCAGACCTGTGGGTCTATGGACTCGATGCGCAATTCATTCGCAAGGACGCGGACGGTGTGGTGAGCTCCACCACTGCGCAGGTACAGCAAGTGTCGAACCGCTATCTTGCACCGGAAAAGATGACCGTGGTCGCGGTGGGCGAGGATAAGGTGGTTCACGACCAGTTTGCGCCATTCAACATTCCAGTCGTAGCCCTGCCCAAACCTTGAGGGAGGAAAAACAGTCCATGAGCGCACTCAATTTTCCCAACCGGAGAAACTTTCTTGGAAGAACCGCAGCTACTCTTACCGCCAGCTTCTTCGGTTCTTTCTTGCCTCCGCAGGCTGCCCACGCCGATAGCCCGGATCTCAACATCCTGGGACCGAGAACCGGATACTCTCCGCAGGTTGGTACCTTCGTCTCTACGCTGACCTGGATGCGTGACGCCAACGGCGTTCTCGCGGCGACCAAGGGGCTAACGCAGGCCGACCTGGATGTTCTCTTCGATAAGAATGCCAACACGATTGGCGCTTTGATGCTGCATCTGGCGGCTACCGAAACGTATTACCAGATGAACACGTTCGAGGGGAAGAAGTGGGACAGCTGGTCCGATGCGATCAAGCAGAAGTGGGATCCGGCGATGAATCTGGGCGATGCGGGACGAAAGACGATCAAGGGACATGACCGGGACTACTACGTCGGCATCCTTCATGAGACGCGGGAGAAGTCACTGGCAGAATTTCGCAAACGGGATGACGCGTGGCTGCTGGCTGTCGACAAAGACTGGCCCTGGGGTCCGACCAACAACTATTGCAAATGGTTTCACGTGTGCGAGCACGAAGCGCACCACTCCGGACAAATAGCTCTGCTCAGAAAGCGGCTGCCCGGAGCCAAGCCTGACGCTGCTGCGGGTTTCTAGTCTGCAAATGACTGGAACATTCCCGCGATCATTCCTGGCAGTTGATCACGATTCTTCTTGTTCAGGAGTTCGTGGCCGGCGCCGGCAACTGGTTGCAGTTCAGTTCGCGCAGGGATAAGCGTGAGCGCAGCTGCCATCTCGTCGATGGAACCGAAGCCATCGTGCGTCCCGTGCACGAAGAGCGCGGGGACCTGCAGACGAGGGAAGTGCGCCGTACGCGGCTCAGACGGCCGCTGCGGCGGGTGGAGCGGGTAGGAGAGCAACAACAGACGGTCAGCCACACTCGGCTCATCGGAGGCCAACATGGATGCTTGCCTTCCGCCATAAGAATGACCGCCCAGGAACAAACGTCCCGAAGTCTGTCGCCGCATGCAGGTGGCGGCGGCTCGCAGCCCCTGCTGGTCACGTTCAGCGCTGCCGCGCGGTGGCGGCCCATTCGGCCGCAGCTGGCGAAAGGGCAGGTCGCAGCGGAGCACGGTAAATCCAACACTGCGGAAAGCCTCCGCCAGCGCCACCAGAAGTGGCGCGTTACAGTTCGATCCCGCTCCGTGCGCCAGCACGAGGCAATCGCCAACTGAATCAGGTGGGCGATGGAGAAATCCTCGCACCGGCACTTCATTCGGCGATTCTTCCCGGAACTCCTGGTATGTGCAGGTCTCCATGACTCATTTAACCATCCGCTAAGCTCTATCAAAACATTTCCAGGAGAGTTCCGCTGAACCGCAGATCCCTCGGCTGCGCTCGGGATGACAAAGGAGAGGGCGGCGCTTCCGTGGAAGGCTGCTGGGATCGAAGGCGCATTTCATCACCTGGGCAGGCCACAGGATGAGCAACGACGTCGGCCCTAGGAACTACTTTCTATGGAAGCGCCGCCTTCCCCTTTGTCATCCCGAGCGAAGCCGAGGGATCTGCGGTTCAGCGGAACTCTCTTGGAAATGTTTCTCGCCCTCGGTCTCCTCTTATCAGCTTTTCATCTGACCGGCGATGCGCTCGATAGCGTGGTGAGCGGATAGAATCGCACCTTCCTGCCAGGCTACGAGGTGGGATAGATAGTCACCCGCGAAGTAGGTGCGGCCCTCGGGTTTCTCGAGTTGGCTGTAGGGGGCATCGCTGCTCGGCAGCATATTGTTGGCGAAGCACCCGAGGGAATAGGGAATCTTTGCCCAGCTGACGTAAATTGGCTTTTCCAGCAGCTTCCCTCGGCCGGGATGAAGGGTCTCCACTGCCGTCCGGGAGGCGTCGAGTTTGGCTTCGATCGAGGGCAACGCGCCAAAGGGAGTAGGCCCGCCCGAACTATCGCCCATGCCCCTCACCGCCGGACCAAAGTCATTGCGTTCCGTGTTAAAGCCGGAAATCAGGACGCCCGTAGGCGAAAAAAGCTTGGCGCTCGGATACCAGACCAAATCCACCGTGCTCTTCAGGAACGAGATACCGCCGTAAATATGATTCTCCTTCTCCCAGAATCGCGGAGATTCCCAGCCGATCTTGTAGGCGGCTGCCATAGGCATCCCGGTGAACGCCCGTTTGGCTTCAGGGGAGAAGTTGTTTTTAGTCGTGGCAAGGATGGAAAGAGGCATGGTGCAGATGCAGAAATCTCCGGTGATGGTCTGCGGTACTCCGTCCTTGGAGTAAGCGACCGTCACGCTCTTGTCGCTGGTGGTGATCTCCGTAACCGGACATTCGTAATGGATCATGTCGCCCGCGAGAGCGCGTGCAAAGGCGTAGGGAATACGGTCCATACCGCCGACTGGCTGAAACATTGTTGCCTGCCAGTCAATTTCATCATCGTAGAATTCGCCCTTCGTCAGATCGGCGGCCAGCAGCTCGTGAAGCGGCAGAGGCTTGTGGAGCACGTACTGGACGGGGCCGGCGCCGCGAGGCGTGATAAAACCGGCGCGCTTGGTGCCTGCATATTTCCCGCTGCCATCGAGGTCGCCGTAGTCTCGCAGAAAATCCAGCAACAGAGACGTGTCCTCTTTGGAAAGCTCAGTGTCGAGGGTGTGTGCGTGCAGGCACTTGGAGAACAGCTCCGCCATGTAGCCGCGGGTGTCGTGGATGACCTGCCGCTGCTCTACAGGCTTGCCCGAGTTCAGCAGCGGAGATTGCATCAGGGCGGAGCGGGATTGGTTGACCTCAACCTCCAGCGGTACACCCAGTTCCCGGCAATAACCAAGCAGGTTGGCATGGATAGAGGGGATGCGAGCCGGTCCGGCGTTGAGGTAGCCATCCTCCGACCAGGTACAGTTCTGGACGGTTCCGTCGCTGAACTCGACCTTAGTGCCGTCGCGTACGGTCCAGTTGCGCCCGCCTGGGCGGCTCCGTGCCTCGAGGATCGTACATCGGAAGCCGGCTTTGCACAGCTCATGGGCAGAGACCAGGCCGGCAATGCCGGCGCCCAGAATGACAACACTCTTGCCGCGTCCGAAATCCGCGGTGAGCTCGGGGAGCGGAGAAGCACCGGCGGCAGGCGTAAGGCCGAGAACCTGCATGGTGCGAAAGGCAGCAGAATAGCCGCCGATCTGGGCGATACGCTCCAGGAAGACACGTCGAGTGAGGCTCATCGAGTCAGCTCCACGTAATTTATTTTGTGTAAGGGGGTCCCTCCTCAGTTTGTAACAGTTCAGGTAGCGGCGCAAGCAGAAACGTGGAGCCCACCAGTTCCTCTTGACAAGGTCTCGGGCGATGATCGACGTGGGACAGTCCTATTCGTCCCGCAAAGTCTTTGCGGGGTTCGTCGAGGCGGCTCTCTGCGCAGGCAATAAACCAGCTGTGGCGCCCGCGGCCAAGAGTGCGGCTAAGGACGCGAGGAAAGATGGAATCACGTCCACTCCAAATGCCGCAAAGCTGTGTTTGAGCGTCGCGCTAACCAGGCTGGACAGGATGATACCGATGGCTAGACCCATGCCCACCCAAAGCAGCGCGCCCTTCATTACCAACGCGACAACCGCGCCTCGCTGAGCGCCAAGAGCCATCCGTATGCCGAACTCGTTCGTGCGTTGGACAGTTATGTAGCTGATCAGGCCGTAGAGGCCGACGAGGGCAAGGAGCAGGGCCAGTCCAGAAAAGGCTGTCAGCAGCCAAACAATCAGCCGGCGTGACGCAAGTGAAGCATTCACGCGCGACTCCAGCGAATTAATATCGAAGACTGTCTGTGTCGAATCTGCTGCCGTGATGGCGCGCTGGAGGATTTGGGTGGACCGATCAGGATTACCCTCTGTGCGCACAACGAAATTGGCAACGGAATTAGGTTGCTGCGCGTAGGGGTAGTACCGCATACCGTCACCGGTATCTTCTTCGAGAGAGTTTGAGCGGACATTCCCTACGACTCCAATGACCGTGGACCAGGAATCGTTGCTTAATGTTTGCAGCTTCAATTTTTGGCCTATGGGGTTCTCAGTCGGCCAGTATTTATGTACGAGCTTTTGGTCTATCACCACGACTGGCTCGGTATTCGCACGATCGTAGTCGCTGATCCATCTTCCCGCGAGCAGCGGAATCTGCATAACGCGAAGATAGTCTTGTGTAGCGGTGGAAACACCGCTGTGCGGCCCGGGATCGTTCGGTGTCAACGGCCTTCCCTCGATCTGAAAAGAATTTGCCGAGCTTTGATTGCTAAACGGCAGCGAGGAGGTCGCGGCGGCTCCCTTCACGCCTGGCTGCCCGGCGAGATTGTTCAATGCGGTAGTTACAAAGGACTGCTGCCGCGGTTGGTTGCCTTTGTACGCGGAGCCCGCATAATACACAGTGCCGGTAAGAATGTCGTGCGGATTGAATCCAGGATTGACCTGTTGCAGTTGCTTCAGGCTGGCTATAAACATGCCGGCCCCAGTCAAGAGAACAAACGCCAGTGCCACTTCTCCAATGACGAATACGCTGCGCAACCGCTGCTTTTCGTGAGAAGCGGTCATGCTTCGACCACCTTCGTGCAAATTTACATGTGCGCTTAGGCCCGCCATCTTGACCGCGGGCCCGACTCCGCAGATCAAAGACGTGAACAGACCTATACCCGCAGTGAAGATCAGCACTCCCCATGAGGTATTCACTGTATATCCCTGTGCCAGGCTGCGTGGCACGACCCACAGCAGGGCATTGCCAAGTACCGGCCCAAGCAAGATGCCGATGGCCGTCGCGAAACCTGCAAGGAGCAGAGTTTCGCTCAGCAGCTGCCGGATTAAACTACCGGCGCTTGCGCCCAATGCGGTTCGAATGGCAAACTCTCGGCTGCGGGTCGAAGTTCGCGCCAGGAAGAGCCCGGCAACATTGGCCGAAGCAATCAACAGTACCAGCCCAACGACTCCAAAGAGCACATAGAGAGGTTGCCGCAGGGGGCCGGCCGCAAACTCGGCGAGCGGTACAGCTGCCATACCCCATCCCGCCGTCTCCCCAAAACCTTTGTCGCGTAGGTTCTGCTCGCGTGCCTTCATTGCCAGCCCGGCATTCAACTCCGCAACCTTCACCCCGGGCCGCAGCCGAATGGCGGCAAAGTAGCTTTCGTTGAAGCGGTTCTTGAGCGCAAACGCCTGCGGGGGCAGCCCAATGGGTGTCCAGATTGCTTCCCCACGGGGCCAGTCGAAGTCGCTCCGCATCACGCCCACCACGCGATAGGGCATCTGATCGAGCATTAAGGTCCGTCCGATCACGCTTCGGTCGCCCCCAAAGACACTCTGCCATAAGCCGTAACTCAAGACGGCGACTTGATTCGCGCCGGGGTGGTCTTCTTCGGGCGTAAACGTCCTGCCAAGAATCGGCTTCGCTCCAAAAACGTTGAACCATTGCCACGACACCTGGGCGCCGTCAAAATGCTCCACCGTACCATCATGGTCGACGTTGTAAGCAACAGAAGTTTCCAATGCGGCGCTCTCGACCTTATCCGTAAGAGAAGCAGCGTCGGCGTAGTCCGGAACGGAGACATCCGGAAAATCCAGGCCCAGCCGAGAGTAGTGGGTACGCATAACCGCCAACTGATCTGGCGAATCCACACCGGAGGGGTGCATGAGGACTGCGTCGATAACGCTAAAGATGGCTGTATTGGCGCCGATTGCCAGCGCCAGGGTCACAATCGTTGTGAACGTGAAGCCGGGTTGCTTGCTCAGTCGTCTCAGTGCCAGACGCAGTTCATCAAGTAAGTTCAAGGAGACACCCCTACCGTAGACGAAGGCACGTAAGTGGCCATCTCTATCCGGGCCGGGTAGCTGGAAACACGGAGCCTTTGCACGGGTTTCTTCGGGGAAGGGATTCAGTTTGTCCGGGTTCGAACGAAACCGTCCGCTTCCGAACACGCCTGATGTTCAGTGCGTGACTGCCAACTCTTCTTCAAGAAGCTGCTTGTGGAATAGATCCGCGTAGTAGCCATTCTTGGCCAGCAACTCGTCGTGGGTACCGCGCTCCACAACCCGGCCGGCCACCAGTACGGCAATCTGGTCCGCGTGGCGCACGGTAGAGATGCGGTGAGAAATAAACAACGTGGTGCGGCCCTTCATCACCCGTTGCAATTCACCCAGGATTTGTTCTTCGGTGTAGGTGTCGACGCTGGCCAGGGCATCGTCGAGGATCAGGATGCGTGGATTGCGGATGACCGCGCGGGCAATCGCTGTGCGCTGCTTCTGGCCTCCGGAAAGGGTGATTCCGCGCTCGCCCACCGTGGTGGCCAGGCCGGCGGGGAATTCTTCAAATTCGCGGCGGATATGCGCCGCCTCGGCGGCTTCGAGAACCTGGGCATCGGTGGCCAAGGGAGCGCCAAAGGCAATGTTTTCTCGAATGGTCTGGCTGAATAGGAAAGTTTCCTGGGGAACGAAGCCAATATTCGAACGCAACACGTCGAGCGGATAATCGCGAATGGGGCGATCGTCAATCAGAACGGCGCCCGGAGCCGCGTCAAAAAGCCGCGGGATCAGGTTGACCAGGGTCGATTTTCCCGACCCGGTCGGTCCCACGATGGCGAGACTGCTGCCCGCCGGAATCTTGAGCGAGAGCGAGTGCAGTACTTCTGAGCGGCCGGAGTCCGCGCCGGAGTAAGAAAAATTCAGGTCGCGAAACTCGATGTCACCACGCAGTTGCAGATCGGCGGAAAGCGTGGGGTCGGAATTGGCATTGTCTATGGTGGGTTTCTCCGACAACAACTCATCGATGCGCACCACCGAAGCGGTGCCCCTTTGCCATAGGTTTACCACCCAGCCGAGAGCGATGACCGGCCAAGTCAACATCACCATGTAGGTGTTGAAAGCGACAAAATCACCAATGCTGATGCGGTGCGAAAGCACCTCATGCCCACCCACCAGCAGGGTGATGGCCAGGGCGAGTCCGAGCACAAACTCGAGCGTGGGCCAGAGCATGCCCATGAGTTGAACCAGGCGGAGGCCGCGGCGGATATTCTCCTTGTTGGACCGTTCGAAGGCAGCAATCTGCGCTTCTTCCTGGGCAAAGGCGCGCACCAGCCGGGCACCGGAAAAATTCTCCTGGGCCTGGGCGGAAATCTCCGAGTACATCGCCTGAATGCGTTCGAAGCGCTCGTGTATCTTGCGCCCCAGGAACTGCACCAGAATGCTAACCAGCGGGAGTGGGACCAGTGCGACGAGGGTCAGCCAGGGGCTGATGCGCAGCAGAAAGTACAGGGCGCCGATCGAGAACAGTACAGTGTTGGCGCTGTACATGATGGCCGGCCCCAGCAGCATGCGCACGGCGTTCAGGTCGTTGGTCATGCGCGCCATGATGTCGCCGGTGCGATGTTGCTGAAAGTAGGCTGCCGGCTGCCTCTCCAGATGGCGGAACAGATCGTTGCGCAAGTCGAACTCAATCTCGCGGGAGATGCCGATAATGATCCAGCGGGTGAGAAAGAGGAACACGCCCTTGGCCGCGGAGATGGCGACCAGCAGCCCGGCATAGAGCAGAATTTTTTGCTGCGTGACCCCCTGGTTCAGGTCGTCGATGGCAATGCGGAGCACCTGGGGAAAAAAGATCCAGATGACATTCGCGATGACGGCGGCCAATCCGCCCCACATGAAGTCGCGGCGATAACGGCGCAGATAGGGGAACAGCGGCCGAAGAGTGGCAAGCATCCTGACCCTATTCTGTAACCGCGGCCTCAGGTTGGCGTCCGCAGCAGCAGATAAGCGCCGGCAAGCCCGAAGAGCAGGTCTGGCGACCAGGCCGCAAGCAGCGTAGGCAGGAAATTCACATTGCCCAATTGTTGAAACGTTAGATTCACCACCCAGTAGGCGATCGCTACTCCAATGGCAGTGGCGATGCCGGTCAGAGACCCGCGTTTGCCCATCGACAAGGCAAAAGGAATCGCCAGTACCGCCATGACCAGGGTGACGATTGGATAGGCCAGCTTGATGTTGAGCTGAACACTGAGCTGCTTGGTCTCGAAGCCGCTTTGCTTTAGGTCGCGGATGTAGCGCTTCAGTTCACTGAAGCTCATCTCCTGAGACTGCAGGGCTTCCTTCTTGAAGTATTGCGGCTGCTCTGTGATTTCCGGATAAGCTTTCGACACTGAACTGGCTGAAACTGCTGACCGCTTCGCCATCGATCCGGCGCTCCCACCCGTGCTCAAAGATCCATTGCTGCAGTTGCGGCTCCCAGTGGGCGCTGGAGGCGAAGATGCGGCGGGAAAGGGAGAAGTTCTCTGGGTTGAATTCGAAGACGGTTAGATTGGCGAAGCGGTTTTCGTCGGGATCGAAGAACTGGTAATAAAAGATTCGCCCTGGCTTGCCCGGCTCCTGGCGGCCAAAGATCCACTTCTGGTCGGGACGCAGAAAGGTCTGCGCCGGTCTGCCTTTGATGACGCTGCGCAGCGCCTCCTGCCGGCGGTTCGCGCTCGGCAGGTAAGACTGATCGAACAGGAAAAGGGCGACGGCAATGAGCGCCGACACCACCAGGATGGGCGTCATCACGCGGTACAGGCTGATGCCGGTGGCCTTCATCGCGGTAAACTCGTTGGTTCGGGTGAGCACACCGAAGGTCACCAGCACCGCAACCAACACTCCCAAAGGGGTGATGTTGTAGACCATGCTGGGGGTGAGGTTGATGAGATATTCGCCTACCGTGACCAGCGGAGTCCGATTGCGGATAATGTCGCCCAGCAGCTCAAAGAAGGTAAATACCAGCATCAGCAGAACAAAACTGGCCAGCACCAGGGCAAAGGTGGTCAGAAATTCGCGCAGCACATAATCGTCGAGAATGAGCGGAAAGCGCCCTCGCTCGTGTCGATTGCGCCCTTTCTTGCTCGCTCCTGCGTGGCCAGCCTCATTCCTTGGCTTCAGCAGTTTCGGTGCTCTTGAATTTGCTGAGAATGGTGGCGAAGTAAGTGCCCACCCCACCTCCTACCGCCATTTGCCGCAGCAGCAGCAGGCCGAAGAAGGCGAAGAGCATGTTCGCCGCCCATACTCCAACAAACACCGGCAGCTTGCCTTCGCGAGCGAGCGTACTGCCGGTCAACGAGAGGAAGTAGTAAATGAAGACCAATGCGATGGTCACCACAAAGCCGGCACTTTTGCCGCCCCGCCGCGAGGAAAGGCCGAGCGGAATACCGATCAGCATCAAGACCAGGCATGCCGCCGGATAGGCAAACCGTTTGTGCAGTTCGATCAGGTAGGGTTTGCCCCCTGGCCCTTTGGTGTGCTCGTAGAGCACGTGGTTGCTCATGGCGAGAATGGGGGTGTCGTTGTGACCGATGTGCGCGTCTTCCTGGGTGCCGATGGTCAGCGGAAGTTCCGATTCCACGAACGTGGAAACCTGGTATTGGGGACTACCGTTGTCGCTCACCAGGTCATGCTCGGTGCCATTGCGCAGACGCATGATGATGGTATGAGCACCGCTATCGGCAACCACGGCATCTTCGGCCGTGGTGACCTTAGGCGCGACCGGGTCGCTCAGGTCGGCGAGGAAAATACGCTGCCAGCGGGAGGCTCCTGTGCCGGCACGCACATCCTGCACGTACAGGACGTAGTTCTTGAAGTCTTCATAGAAGACGCGCGGCTCCACTTCAAACGAGGCCTGTTGGTCTTTGAGCGAGCTCTCGATTTTCAACAGTGCCGCAGTTGCCTTGGGGGCGATGTAGAGCGAATCGGCCAGAGAGATTCCCCAGCCCACAATCGCGATGACCGAGACCACCCGAACGAAGAACCAGACGCCGATTCCCACCGCCCGCATGGCGGTAATCTCGCTGTCGGCAGCAAGCCGGCTGAGGCCAAGCAGGACCCCGACCAGCACCGCCATGGGGATCGTAAAGCTCAGGGTATTGGGCAGCATTAGCACAAAAATCTTGGCTATGCTGCCCAGCGACGCGCTATTGCGCGCCGCCATTTCCAGCAGTTGCCCCAGGTACTTCATAAAAAGGATGAAGGTGAAAAGCGCTCCTCCGAGGAGGGCATGTGACAGCACTTCATGCCAGATGTAGCGGGTGAAAAGGCGCACACTTAAGTCTAGAGCATTCTCTGCTCGACTGAAGGGTCTACAGACAAACCCGCTACCAACTCAACACCTGCGCCGCGGAGCCTAAATCCAAATTTGAGATAGAAGGGGTGCGCGTGGAAGAAGCCGCCGCGCGTTACATCCGAGCGATATCTTTCGACGTGGAAAGATGTATCGACTTTACCGGCGCACCCAAAGGAGGGAGAGCATGCTGCTATGAGGGAGGATGCCCCGGGGCCCGATTGGCGGGCAATGGCGAAAAGGTGTTAGGCGTTGCCCGGCGCAGGCGCCGCCACGCCAGGAAGGAAACGATAGCCGACGCCGCGCACGGTTTCGAGGAAGACAGGTTCGGCGGGATTGTCCTCAATATAACGGCGCAGCCGGACCATGAAGTTATCGATAGCCCGCGTGTCGGTGTCCTCGTGCACCCGCCAGACCTGTTCCAGTAACTCCTTGCGGGAGATGATCCGCCCCTGGTTGAGCACCAAATAGCGGAGCAGATCGGATTCCATCAGGGTCAGCCGGATGGTCTTATCCGCGGTCCTGAACTCAAGCTTGGCGAAGTCAATAGTGCGCCCCGCAAACGTAAAGGTAGAAGGCGAGTTGCTACCCCGCGGCGGCTGGGCTGGGGCGGCCGCAAGCCCGGGACGAAGCCACGCCATGCGGCGCAGCAGACTGTTGAGATGGGCCAGCAGGATGGAAAGATCAAACGGCTTGGCAAGATAGTCGTCGGCTCCAGCATTGATGCCTTCAAGCACATCCTCCGGACGTCCGCGAGCGGTGAGCATGAGGATCGGTACGAAATTCTGTTGCGCCCGCAGTTCCGCGGCTATCGAAAATCCATCTCGTCCCGGGAGCATCACGTCCAGAATGATGGCGTCGATGGCGCTGCGGGCGATCATCTCCAGGGCGGTCTCGCCATCCACCGCCAGCTGCACCGTATAGCCCTCCGCGCGCAGGTTGAAGAGCAGACCCTGCGCCAGGTGAGCCTCGTCTTCGACCACCAGAATGTTGGCTGCCACTTAGAGCGCCCCTTTCCCGGCAGGGGAGAGTGCCCGGGGGAGCTGCAGCCGTATGGTGGCGCCTCGCCCTTCTCCCTCGGATTCCGCGACCACATCTCCCCCGTGCTGGCGTGCGATCGAGCGAACCAGGAACAGGCCCAGTCCGGTGCCTTTGATACGGAAGACATTCCGCGCGGGGACGCGGTAGAAACGCTTGAAGATTCGTTTGAGATGCAGCGGCGCAATGCCTAGTCCATGATCGGAAACGGTGAGCATCATCCAGGCCTCGCCGTCGAGCGCGAGACGCACCTCAAGTTGCGGCCCTTCCGGCGAATACTTGACCGCGTTGTCGAGGATGTTGAGAACGGCAGTACGCAGGTCCTCCGGGTTACCGACCACGGCGAGCTGCTCGGCATCCGGGTCCACGGTGAAACGGATGGTCGACTCCGGCAAATGGTAGCGCAGCAGTGTGGTGCGGACGCAATCGCGCACCACGTCATCGAAGAGCATCTGCAGCCGGACCTGGTTACGCGCTCGCTGGCCCACCTCACCCGCCTTGAGCACCTGCTCCACCGTGGCCAGGAGCCGGTCAGTATCGGAGAGCATGATGTCGTAGAACTCCTTCCGTTGGGTTTCCGGCAATTCGTGGCGCTGCAGGGTTTCCAGATACAGGCGGATGGAGGTGATGGGGGTCTTGAGTTCGTGGGTGACGGCATTGAGGAAGCTGTCGTGGCGTTCGTTCCGCTTGACCTCACGCACCAGGAAAATAGTGTTCAGGATGAGGCCGGCGATGAGCAGCAGGAAGAGGGGAATACCAATGACCAGCAGGATCAGGCTGCGCCAGTTGATGATGACCCAGGCGACGTTGAAGGCAATCGCCAGAGCCACCAGGCAAGCGCCCAGGGTAATGGAAAGAACGATCGCATTTCTGCGTCTGGTGATACGCATACCAAAAAGTATAGCGGCGCCAAAAGGGAAGGGTTGGGGCAAACGAAGTTGGGGTTAGAGTCTGCGTGAGGACTATGGACTTAGTCCCGAAGGGACGTCTGAAAGTAGCCCAGGACGGTAGTCCTGGGTAAGGATCGGCAGGCTGAACAGTCCCGTCAGGGACGGCTGAACACCGGGGCTGGAGTGGTGGCACGACTAAAGTTGTGCCCTGATACTAAGCAAGCGGCGCATTGAAGCGGCCTGCGGTTTCTTGCACCCGTTCACGCCAGGAACCCCTACGAGACCCCAGCCGGCCGCGGGTCCTGGGGGTCGAATTGAGCTACTTTGACGTTGCTGGCAAGGCCAATCTTCTTTAGCAGCCAAATGCCGTAGTAGTTAAGATCGAACTCCCACCAGGTAAGGCCGTGCTTCACCGAAACGGGATGCGCGTGGTGATTGTTGTGCCAGCCTTCGCCGCCGGTGAGCAGCGCGACCCACCAGTTATTGCGCGATTCGTCGCGGGTCGAAAAGCGCCTCGATCCCCACATGTGGGTAGCGGAGTTGACCAGCCAGGTGGCGTGCAGCCCAAGGGTCACGCGCAGGAAGATGCCCCACATCACGCAAGACCATCCGCCGAACGCCAACAGCGCTAACCCAACCACGATCAGCGGCACGTAGTGATATTTGCTCAGCCAAACCTGGAAGCGGTCCTTAGCCAGATCCGGTGCATAGCGCGCCATCAGCGCGGTCTCGTGGTGCAGAGCGTCGCCGGAGAGAATCCAGCCGGCGTGCGACCACCACCCGCCATCATGCGGAGTGTGCGGGTCGCCGGCGCGATCCGTGAGCTGATGATGAACACGGTGGGTGGCCACCCAGAAGATGGGCCCACCTTCAAGCGCCAGCGTACCGCATACGGAAAGAACGTATTCCAGCCATCTGGGCGTCCGGTAGCCGCGATGCGTCAGCAGGCGGTGATATCCCATGCCGATGCCCATGTTGATGGACACAAACCAGAGCGCGAGGAAGCAGAAAAAAGCCTTCCAGGTAAACATGAACAAAGCCACCACGGCGAGCACGTGAAAAGCCACCATGAAGCCGGTGGTGAGCCAATTGGTCTGATTCGCCTGGGTGTCGCGCCCGAGCACCGGCACTTCGCCGTGCATGGCCGCGCGCCGCGCTGCAGCAGTCTTGGTCTCAGGGACCTCAGCCGGAGGGGCCGGCGATATGTTTGGAGTAGGTTCTACGATTTCTGTCAGCATGATCTGGCGGTGAGTCCCTTTCGAACGTCAGGCAACCGGATCTTGTTTCTATGAATGGAATGTCCGGCTTACTTCGAACCTAACAGGGGGCGGATCTTCCGTTCGTAAGAGTTTTGTAATGACAATCAGGGATACTGGTGACCGCAGAACTCCGAGTGCTGGAATCGTCCGCAAGTAGGGCATTTCGGGCGGTCTGCAACTGAATCTGTTCTTTTGAGGGATTGCTCATGACGGCGATTTCTTTTACACGTCCTTGTCGGTTTCTGGTTCATCTTTCGTTGGTTTTGCTGGTTTCGGTGGCTGCCGTAGAGGGGCAGAGCACCGGACCATCGATCTCCCCACCAGCAAACAGCTGGTGGAACCGGTGCCCGGTGGACCACAACCGCTGAACAGTCTGCCTATGACCGCCGCCATTTCGCCCGATGGCCGCTACCTGGCGGTGGTCAACGCCGGTTATGGCACCTACGAGTCGCGCTATGAACAGTCGATTGCCGTGCTCGATATCCAAACCGGCAAGGTGACGGATTTTCCCGAGCCAAGAAGCGCGATTGGCCTGCCCCAGACCATGTATTCAGGGCTGGCTTTCGGCAAGGATGGTAGCCACCTGTATGCAGTCTTCGATTCTTTAAGCGCCCCGCAGGGGAGCAATCACTCCACGCAGGGGGGCAATACCGTCGAGACCGGCAACGCCATCGCCGTCTACGGCTTTCACGATGGCCAGGTGAAGGCGGAGCAACTGCTCCCTGTCCCTTTACAGCAGCTGGCGATAGGAAAGCGGCAGAATCAGCTTGGCGTGGCCTTGCCCGCGGGTAGGGCGATTCCCTCGCCAGCCGGAATCGCGGTGCGCAAAGGACCATCCGGAACCGATGAATTGCTGGTGGCGGATAATCTCTCCGATGACGTTCTGCTGATGAACGGCGTCACCGGCAAGGTGCTGCGCCGGTTTGACCTGTCTCAGGGCAGGGTGGTGCCCTCCACCTATCCAGTCTGCATTGCGGTCAATCGCTCCGGGAGCCGCGCCTATGTGGCGTTGTGGAACGGCTCGGCGGTGGCGGAGCTGGATCTGGACCACGGCAAGGTACTCAAAATTGGACCTGCTGGCTCCGCGGGAGGCGACTTCGCCCAGCTCCCATCCCACCGCTTTTGCCTGGAGCCCGGACGAGAAGATTCTTTATGTGGCCCTCGCCAACCGGGATGCGGTGGCTGCCATGCGCGTCGGCGGTGGCGAGCTCAAGCTCGAAGCTTTGTTCGACACGCGGCTGCCCGGGCAGACTTATTTCGGCGCCATGCCGGACGCAGTTGCCGTGTCCGAGGATGGCAAGCGGCTCTTTGCCGCCAACACCGGCTCTGACGCCATTGCCGTCTTCGATATCCAGGGGCGGAAAGCAACAGAGAAGCCCATACCTGCTCTCGCCTGGGTGCCGACCGAGTGGTATCCGACCGCGCTCGCAGTTAAGGGCAATCTGCTTTATGTCGCGACTGCCAAAGGCCAGGGCACGGGACCAAACAACATGCCGCAGCCGCGTGTTGCTGGGGTGTCCAAATGGAATAGCAGCAGGTCGACCTACATTGCCACTCTGCTCCATGGGTCACTCGCCGCCATCGACCTTTCGAAGGTCGATAGCCAGCGCGAGCCACTGACGCGCACCGTGATAGAGACGAATATGATGAAGGCCGCGCAGGCGAAGATCGCCTTCCGCGGTGGGACCAACCCGATCCGCCATGTGATCTACATCATCAAGGAGAACCGCACCTACGATCAGATCCTCGGCGATCTGGGGGTAGGGAACGGATCTCCCGCTCTCACCATGTACGGCGAGGAAATAACGCCCAACGAGCATAAGCTGGCCAGGCAGTTTGGTGTGCTCGACAACTTCTATGATTCAGGCGAGGTCTCAGGCGATGGGCACGTGTGGTCGAATGCCGCCATTTCCAGCGACTACAACGAGAAGACGTGGCAGCAAAGTTATCGCGGGAAGGAACGGGTCTACGACTACGAGGGTGTGGTGGAGAACGGCTATCCTCTGCTCGAAGGCATTTCGGATGTCAATGAACCGGGCAGCAGCTATCTCTGGACCGATTTAGCCCGCAATGGCAAGAGCCTGTATCACTTCGCCGAGTACATTTCGACCACGTTCTGCTCCGATTCAGAAAGCCCGGCCCCGGCAAAATCACCCACAGAAGGAACCCCCGAACCGCCGCCGGAACAGTGTGGTGCGCATGGCTCCATTCGTCACGGCGAACCGGTTCCACACAATTACGGTGGTGGCGCCAGCCCCTATCCCTGGCCGATCCCGCTGATCAAGCAAAACGTGGCTACCAAGCCCGAACTGGTGGGTCATTTTGATCCGCACTACCCCGACTTCAATTTGAGCTTTCCCGATCAACTGCGCGTGGAAGAGTTTCTTACCCACTTTCGGCAATGGGTCGCAGATCGCCGGCAAGGCCGGGATACCATGCCGCAGTTTGTGCAGCTTCGCCTGCCCAACGACCATACCGCGGGAACCACTCCCGGGATGCCGACTCCCAGGTCGTCGGTCGCGGATAACGACCTGGCGGTGGGGCGAGCAGTCGAGGCCATTGCTCACAGCCCCTATTGGGACGACACCGCCTTCTTCATCCTGGAGGATGATGCGCAGAACGGAGCCGACCACGTCGATGCCCATCGCAGCCTTGCCCTGGTGGTGAGCAAGTACTCCCCCCGCGCCGCGCAGCCCACGGTTGACAGCACGTTTTACACCACTGTAAGTGTGATCCGGACGATGGAGGAGCTGCTAGGTGTGCCGCCCATGAACAACAACGATGCCTTTGCGCCACCCATCGCGTCGTTGTTCACCGGTGCCGGAGATCAGCCGGCTTATGAAGCGGACTATCGCAATCGGGAAAACGGCCTGTTGTACACCGCGAACGCGCCAACGGCACCGGGCGCCAAAGCTTCCAGCCGCATGGACTTCAACCATGAGGACCGAGCCGATCCCCGGGTGTTGAATGTGATCCTATGGCGTGATGCGATGGGGAAAAAGCCAGTGCCGGCTATGCTGGCGCACCCCCAGGCAGATGACGACGATGACAGAGGAGCGAAGTGAGGGTTACTGATGGGTGTCCCAGGCCCCGGATTTCCTGTTGGTCTTGGTGTGTTCCGCAGACCTCAATGCGGCGTTCCTTATAGAAAGCCGCACACGTGGCCGTGTAGATAGCCGTGCGGCAGGAAATCCGGGTCCTTCGCGTTTCTTGCGAAGGGTGGGATACCACCGCACTTGACTGGAAGGTTTTCGGGTCGCTTCTATCCGACGAAATCGACCTGGACCGGATTCGGAATAATCCCCCGCTCATGCCCCAGGCTCAGCAGCTTGCGAATGGCTTCTTTTCCGTCTTCGCCGTAATTGAGCGTGCGCTCGTTCACGTACATGCTGACGAACCGGTTGGCCAACTGCGGATCAAGATCGCGGGCAAACTGCATGGAATACTCAAGCGCAGCTTCGCGATGGTCCAGCGCATGCTGGATGCTATCGCGGAGTGCCTGGGTAACGGTGAGCATGACATCCTGTCCGAGGCTGCGGCGAATTGCGTTGCCGCCTAACGGCAAGGGAAGGCCGGTTTGTTCCCTCCACCACACCCCGAGGTCAATCACTTTGTGCAATCCGCTGGCCGCGTAGGTCAGCTGGCCTTCGTGGATGATCAGCCCGGCGTCGAAGTTGCCCGCGACCACCTCAGGAATGATCTTGTCAAAGGGAACAGTGACCGTTTCAATCTCCGGTGCGAACAGTTTGAGAGCAAGGTAGGCAGTGGTCAGAGTGCCGGGCACGGCGACGCGCACCCGTCCAATTTCACCGGCTGTGATCCGCTGGCTGGCGACAATCATAGGACCGTAGTTTTCTCCCACGCTGCCCCCACAAGCCATCAGCGCATAGTCTTTCTGGACGTAGGGATAAGCGTGGAACGAGATCGCGGTGACATCGTAGAAGGCCTCATCCATGGCCTTGTGATTGAGCGTCTCGATATCGCACAGAGTATGGGTGAACTTGTATCCAGGAACGCGAATTTTGCCCGTAGCAAGGCCATAGAACATGAAGGCGTCATCTGAGTCCGGACTATGCGCGATAGTGATTTCCCTGACCGCACCCGGACTCGTGCGGTGCCCCGTCGTGTGATCCTGGGCCGGGGCGTCCGGCGAAATAGGAGTAGTGGTCACAAAATCCTCTCGAGAATCGGCAGTGCAATGCAGGGCAATCAGTTTGCCTGAACGCCATCCGAAGGAAGCATGCTGACGCAGGCGGCCGCAGCAAGGATCTTAACCGCATCGCCGGGGAGGAACGGGGCGACCGATTGGGCGAAGACAAGAGAAAATTTCGCGTGGGTGAGCAGCGCGAGCCAGGTGGCGCCGACGGCAAGAATGAGGATGCTGGCGAGCCCTGAGGCCGCGATCGCTGCCACGAAAGAATGGCGTCTGCGCCGGTAGAGCACACTGGCCAGCCCGGCCGCAAAGGGATAAGAAAGCAGGTAGCCGCCGGTGGGGCCAAGCAACTGGGCCATACCACCGGGACCATGCGGGCTGAAGACCGGCAGGCCAACGGCGCCCTCCATCAGGTAAAGAGCCAGGCAGGCGAATGCGGGTCCAGGGCCGAACAGCAACCCCAGCAGCAGCACTGCAAAGGTCTGCATGGTGACTGGAACGGGGGTGAAACCGAGCGGCACGGCGATGTGGGCGCAGATCGCGACCAGGGTGGTTGCCAGAACAACGGCCGCACGGTGTTCCAGGCGACGCGAGGCGCGGATGCGGAATGGGGTGAAGGCTGTCCTGCTTGTAGCCGATTTCTTCCATGTTTTAAATCTCCTAGGAACCAGGCCGGTGTGATTCAGACGGGCCGGCGACGCTATCCGGCTCCCGGCCAGCTGCGCCCTGCGCGTGATCATGCCGCAGAATGTGCCGGGCAACCGAGAAAGCCACCCATAACAATGCGCAAAAGCTGATAGCGAAGGCCACGAACAAAAGCCGCATAGGGGGAAGACCGGGCTCAGGAACCTCTTGAAGCATAACAAAAAACCAGCGTGTCTAGTCCAGGCTCGTGCCCAGCCACGCGAGATAGGCGTTCGAGCCGCCGAGCACGGGGAGTACCAGATATTCAGGAACTTCGTAGGAGTGCAGGCTGGCAATGGCTGATTGCACCTCGTGGGCGCGGGCGGTGCTGGTCTTGATCAGCATCAGGACTTCGGTCGCCGATTCGACGGCGGCTTGCCAACGGTAAATCGATTGCACACCCGGCAGGATATTGACGCAGGCGGCGAGATGTTGCTCTACCAGGCGATGGGCAATGCGTTCGGCCTCATCGCGGTCGGCGCAGGTGGAGAGAACAATTTGAAAATCGGTCATATGTTCACCAAGTATGGTTCCTTGTCGAAAACTTCCACTCGAAGAGTCGAGGTTCACTGAGAAGATAAGGCAGCAGACTGCGAGGCGACCGTGAAGCTCAAATTTGAAACAAAGCATCTCATCCTTTCTTTCTGGTTCGGGTCGCCGGGTGGCAACCGTAGTCGCCATTGTCATCGCCGCTCTGCTCGGTTACCACGCAACCTTCGGCGCCAACGGCCTGACGGCTTATCAACAGAAGCGCCACCAGCACCAGACGCTGCAAAAGGAAATTCAGCAACTGCAGCAGCAAAACAGCCGGCTCCAGGACCACGTGCAGCATCTGCAGTCAGACCCGGACGCGATCGAGCACGAGGCGAGAGTGATTCTGCGCTACGCCAAACCCGGCGAAGTGATCTACGCCCTCAACGACAAGCCCCAGTCGACCCAACCCGCCAAGTAAATTCCAGAGTAGGTTTCGCTTTGGTGGGAGCCCCCTGCTAGCCCTGGATTTTTCAGGCCGGCGCTAAAGCGCATGATCAAAGTCGAACTCTTTTCCAGCAAAGCTAAAGCTTTGCTTCCCTCTGCTGAAGCAGAGGGCTCCCACCAAGCGGTTGAAGGGGACGGCCTTCAGGCCGTCCGTTATCACCGCAAGACAATTGCGGCTTTAGCCGCTGAGGGATGCGCTCTCTCTCCCCCAGGGGCTAAGAAGTGCGGGGTTTTCACGCAGGCTATAAAGGGTTACGTACGAGTTGCAGCTCGTGCCCTTCATTCGCTCTAAACCAGGAGCTTAACCGTCCCGACGCCAGGGCTTTTTCGCGCATATTTTTTTGAAGAACGCGCTGCAGGGCTATTTTTCTTCCGAAACGGCAGTGAGGATCGAAAGCGGAGGACTGTCGCGCTCCACCGGAAAGAGGAATCTGAGCGGAGAGCGGCCAATCTGCCGTAACAGATAGCGGAGCAGCTTGAACTGTTCGCGCGCGGGAACATCGTAAGCGCGCAGAGCTACGAATGATGCAATGGAGAAGCTGACGCCAAGGTTAAGAACAAAAGTGACCCCGATGCCGGCGATGGCGTAATAAAACCAATCGTGGCCAAAGGAACTGGTGCCGAACCGGGCCGCGGCGAGCGCCAGCGTGCCGGTCGAAAGCGTCACGTGACGCACATCGAACGGTATGCCGAAGAAGCGGGCGATCACGGGCACGAAACCCAGCAGATAGCCAAGCGCGATGCTGGTGCTCCACCCTGCAAGGTTGAGCTCGATCCACGTCGCCAGCCGTGTCATCCGGTTGTGCCCAATGCGCAGGCCAAAGGGATGTTGGGAGATTGCTTCCGTCAGGCGGTGAAACACCGCGAAATTTTCACACCAGCCGCCAATCAGGGCGGCGAGCCATAAGATAACGCCGGTACCTGCCGCGTAGATAATCGTCCCCGAGGCAAAAGGATGAAGCGCCTCGTAGACGTGCCGGGCGCTTTCCGCGGGTAGATAGTGTTCGGAAAACATCACCCGCCACAGACGTTCCAGGGCCACCGAGCCGATGCACACGGCGATCACGTTACCAATGGCCGCAGCCAGCTGAGTGCGCGTGATGCGCGCCGTAAAATCCGAGATTTTGCTCCAGCTGGCGTTGCCTGGATTGTTGCGCACGATGCCGGCAAATGTAGCGGCCGTAGCCGAGGGCTGCTTGGTGGCCAGCACCAACCCGAAGACCTGCAGCAGGATAAAGCTGACGGCATAGTTCGTGCCGGCAAGAAAGCCCTCCACAAAGAGGGGATATTCGTGCTCCACAATGCGCATCTTGAAGGCCGCGGTCAGCACGGTCAGCAGGCCCCCGCCCACCGCGGCCAGCCACATTTGCCAATACTCCTTACGGCTATGGGCGATGTAGTGTTCCCCGCTGCGGCCGGTGCGCTCAACGGTCTTGCGCGCTAGCAGATTGAGGTTTTGCTTGAGCAGGCTGGAAACCCGCTTATCTTCCAGACGACCTTCGATGAGCTGGTTCATCAGGTTCCGGACCGCCGCGGAACTATCAATCCCTGGAACCGGCAACGTGCCAAAGGTAAGTACCCGGGCCAGCCCGTGCATGCGCATCAGGGCCAGCTCGATACTGCGCAGGTCGAGCACCAGGTCCGCGCTGACTCCGGTGGTCTCCATGCCCAGCCGAACCTGCCCGAGTTCTTTGCGGCAATTGCTGATCGCCGTTTTCCAAACCTCGAAGCGAGGACTGGCGGCGGCGGCATCCGCTGCTCCTACCAGCTCCTGGGTGGCGAAGATCAATTGGTAAAAAGGCGACTCCTGCACCTCCACGCGTCCGCCACGTTCGCGCATGGCAGCGGTCACGCCGCGACCTGCGGTGCGGGTGGCGATCAGGCAGAGTGACTGGCGCAAATCGGTTTGCAAACGAGGCGATGGCCGCGGTCCACCGCCCGTAACCGGCGGAGCCAGAAGCACGCTCAGACGGTCGAAGAGGGACTGCGGCAACTCCAGGAAACGCTCGACATCCCGCGAGTGGGCGAACAGGGAGATCATAAGGCGCGAGCAATCCGTGACCGCCATCGCCGACGGCAGGAAACGATTGAAGAGGCGGCGAAGTCCTTCCGAGAACACCGCGTGGTGCCGGGGCAGACCGGCCTCGGCCAGCAGAGCCACCGAGTCGAGCCGGGAAAGCATCGACTGAAAAGCTTCCTGAAAATCGATCCGCAGCAGATCGTCGTGCTCCAGCATGCGGATCCAGCACAGCAAGCGCACGTTAAAAGCGCGTTCGTTGGAGCCGGTCCAAATGGTATGGAAAAGGCGGGTGAAGGTGGTGGTTTGCGTATCCAGAGTTGGCGAAGCGGAAAAAGCTTTGGTCCGCGCTTTCAGCTCATCTTTGACGCGCGCAAAGGCCGGCCGCCGCCGTGAATGCCGGCGGAGACGAAAGTACTTGCGGATGGACCGACCCAGTTTCACAATGCGCTCACTTATGTTAGACCCTGGCCGCTCTCACAAACCAGTTGCGGTTTGGGCTGCTAACTACTGGTGGGCGCGGGACGCAGCTCCTCTACCGCGAGCGAGAGGGCCGACTCGAGACGTTCCTGGGTCGCCTGGTCGAGTTTGGCGCCCCCGATGGTCAGATAAAAGACGTCGATGGCGATCTCGCCTTCGGTGTCGATCAGGGCCACCTCAATATTGCAATCATGTGCGGCGAGCGTGGTGGCAATCTGGCGCAGCAACCCGGGGCCGTCCTGTGCCACCACCTGTAGCAGCGTGCTGTGGGTGGAAGCAGTGTTATCGAAATCGAGCCGGGTCGCCACCTTGACCATGATTGGGTTACGGACGGCTTGGCGGCGGCGCAGCAGAACCTCGATCGGCGTCTTGAGCGAGATCACATCCAGCAGGCCGGCACGGAAGCGGTCCAATTCAGAAGGATTGAGCTCGAGCGTGCGGAAAGGATCGGAGAACTGAAAGGTGTCAACAATAATGCCCGCATCGTCCGAAAACGCTTCCGCCTTCACGATGTTCATGCCCCAGGAGGAGAGAGCGCCGGCCATGTCTGCAAACAGAAGTGGCCGATCGCGAGTGATGACGGTAAGTTCCCATAGCTGACGCAAGCTGCGCAGGTTGATCTGAACGGGCGATTGGGAGAGCTGCAACGCCATCTGAAAATGATCGCGGATCTGCTCCGGCATGCGTGTCTGCAGGTAGCGCTGGGGAAAGCCCTCCAGAAAGCTGCGCAGTTCCGGGGCTCGCTCCGGGGCCAGCGTGAGTATGCGCTTGAGCAGAGTAGGGTCGAGATCGGCGCGGTAGCGCTCCTGGTCTACGCTCCGGTCCATAAAGTTGGAAGTGGTGATATACAGCTGCCAAAGGCTGTCGGCCTTCCATGGGGTCAACGCGTCAGGGTTCACCGCTTTGATGTCCGCATAGGTCATCAGGCAAAGCATCTTGAGGTGGGTCTGTGAGGCCACCTTCTCCGCAAACGCGCGTATCGTTTCGGCGTCGAAGATATCCCGCCGCAAAGTCATGGACATTTCCAGGTGATTGCGAATAAGACGCCGCACCAGATCGCGTTCTTCCGCGTCGAGTTCCAGCCTCGCGAGCAGGCTATCGGCCAGCTCTACGCTCTGCACCGTATGGTCGCCGGTCCGGCGAGCCTTGCCCGTGTCGTGCATGAGCAGAGCGAGGAAGAAGAGGTCGAGCCGGTCGATCTCCGCCAGCAGGGTAGCAAAGCGCTTTTCCCAGGCAACATGCGGCTGGCGCAGGGCATGGACATTGTCTATGACCAGAAAGGTATGCTCGTCGACCGTGTAGCGATGATAGGAATCGCGAATGACCAGGGCGTCGATGCCGTGGAACTCGGGGATGAGCAGTTCCAGAATGCCCAGGGCGTGCATGGTGCGCAGCGCGTGCGCGGCGTGCGGCCCGAGCAGAATCTCCCTCAGACCATTCCATAGGAAAGGTCCTTCCGGTATGTGCACATCAAGCACCGGGAGGGCGTCGGCCAGGCGATCCTCCGCGTTCTGCGTCAGCCGGTAGCCATGCGCAGCAACCAGGGCAAACACCCGAAGAATACCCTCCGGACCCGTCAGCAGCGCGGCTTCCGAGACATCGATGCGCCCGTCCTGGACCACGAAGTCGGTTCCGGGAATGGGAACCCGCTTACGCCTCTGCGGTCGATAGAAAGATTGCCGTGCCGGCGGCAGAGCCTCCACGGCCAGGATCGCGCGGCGATAAACCGTGCGCGCATGACGGTAGTAGGTCCGCATCCAGTAGGCGGGGTCGGAGGTGCCCTTGGTTTCGAGGCCGATACTCTGCGCCGCGGCTTCATCCTGCGCATGCCAATCGAGGCTGTTGTCGTCGCGGCCGCTACGCAGGTGGAGAAAGCAGCGCGTCGCGCTGAGAAATTCAAATGCCGATGCGGCGTCGTTGTGTACGGAATAGAGAGAGTTTCCGAAGCTGGTAGGCCACGCCTTTTGTTCGCGAACGTGGTGTAGCAGATTGAGCCAGTGGGCCAGTTGATGGTCGCGCAAGCCGCCCGGACACTCTTTAATGTTGGGTTCGAGGTGGAAGATGGTGTTGCCGTATTTCTGGTGACGCGCGCGCGCCAGGTCGGCAAGTTTATGAACGATGCCGCTCCACTCCCGCAGCGCCATTTCGGGCAGCGTTTGGGTTTGCAGAGTCTGGTACATTCCATGGTCGCCGACGATAAAACGGCGATCGAGCAGAGAGAGGGTGAATTCGATGTTATCCGGGTCGTAGCGGCTACATTCCTTGAGCGTCCGGATCATGGGGCTGGCGCGCAGGCCGAGGTCCCACATTGCCTGATTGCAAGCCCGGATAGACTCGCGAAACTTGTCTTCCACCTTGTCGTCGGCGCAAAGATAGAGCAGGTCGACATCGGAGCAGGGAAAGAGTTCCTTGCGGCCGAAGCCACCCACGGCCACCAGTGCCAGCCCGGGAGGGAGTGGTCCACCGCTCTCGAACCGCCACAGTGGCTCCAGGAGACAGTCGACCACCAGCGCGCGGCGCCGGATGCAAAGCACGCCGTTGCCGGAGCGCTCGAACGACTGCCGCATGGTCGCCATCTCGGCCTGGTAGTGCTCTCGCAACTGCTGGTGAGACGTGAATGCAGATTTCATGTCGGGTGTTCCCAGGCTTGAACTGCAACAACTCTTCGGGTACCCATCTCAGCCCTGTTTTGGGCCAGGATGGACCACAACTTTCGATCCCCACTTTTGCGTATATCCCGCCCATGAGCCCAAAGAGCGGGTTCAAGGGTGGACCACCCCGGGGCATTTACAGTATCCGAAGACTCTTAGAGTGCAGCCACGCCGCGATCGCCGTTGCGAATGCGGATAGCTTCGTCGATTCCAGAAACGAAGATCTTGCCGTCCCCAATCTTCCCCGTTCGGGTTGCGGTGATGATGGCCTGCACGGCCTTTTCCAGTAGTTCGTCCGGGACCACGGTCTCGATCTTGATCTTGGGCAAAAGATCGACCGTATATTCGCGTCCGCGATAGAACTCAGTGTGGCCCTTTTGGCGGCCGTGGCCGCGTGCTTCAAGGATCGTCATGCCCTCAACGCCAATGGCGAGCAGAGCGTCTTTGAGTGCGTCGAGCTTTGACGGCTGAATGACAGCTTCTATTTTTTGCATAATCTGATTTCAGAGTAGCAAGAGTATAGCGCGCAAGTCCCCGGCAGAATGCCCCATAATATCCCTGAATCTACATAGTGAATGCCTTATAGTGGTAGCTATGAGCGCAATAGGCAACGACCGGTATTTGTTTGGGAACTTGGAGTCGAGCGGCAAGAATCAGGAAAAAGTCCGCGAGGTAAATTTCGGTCATGAGCAGCCTGAGGGCGTGGTGATGACCACCCTGGATTTCGCGGTGAACTGGGTTCGCAAGAGTTCGGTCTGGCCTATGACCTTTGGTTTGGCCTGCTGCGCGATCGAAATGATGTCGATGGGCGGGGCTCGATTCGATGTGGCGCGTTTTGGCGCGGAGGTTTTTCGCCCCTCACCCCGGCAATCTGACCTGATGGTGATTGCCGGCAGAGTATCGCAGAAGATGGCTCCGGTGATCCGCCGCCTCTATGAGCAGATGCCGGAGCCGAAATGGGTGATTTCCATGGGTGCGTGCGCCACTTCCGGCGGGGTCTTCAACAACTATGCACTGGTCCAGGGAGTGAACCAGATCATCCCGGTGGACGTCTATGTTCCAGGGTGCCCGCCTCGTCCGGAACAGTTGATGTACGCGATAACTCTTCTCCAGGAAAAAATTCTGAGGGAAAAGGGAAGCGCAAAACGCGCATTAAACTTCCAATAATTGTGCAATTGTAATAACTTTGCTGGGCGGTTCTTTTTGTGTTCGCGCGAAGAACGTTGTTGGCGAGAGGGGTAACTACTAGCTCACTCTTTTCGCGATACATCCGTTAAGATGTTGAGAATTAAGGCTAGTCGAGATAAGAAATATGCTGTAGATTACCGGATGTGGATGTTTTGCATCTAACCGTCTGGTTTTTGCGTGAGACGAAATTGTTTGTGACTCGAGCCACGACCGTTTCGGCTCGATGGCCTTGTTGAAAGACTTCCAGGTTTTGTATGACTTTCCAGTGGTTGCGGAGGATAGACGCATGCACTCTCGCCCCTTGACTTCACTGGGCCGAATTCTACTTGTAGCAAGTGCTGTGGGACTCGGTTCGGTGAGTCTCTTAGCTCAGGATTCGTCCAGTTCAGCCCCCCAAGTACAGCCGCAAAGCCGATCGCTCCTGCAGACGCGCCGGCTTCGCGAATCGACATTTTTGCAGGTTACTCGTACCTGGCGCCTCACGGCTCGGTTACGATCCCGGGCGGTGCCAATATTGGTGTCAGTGGCCCGGTCTCGTACTCGTCCATCAACTACGGCGCGATTGGAAGCGTTACCTACTACTTCAACCGCTACGTGGGTGGACAGATTGAATACGCGAATCATCCCGATGGCAACAATGACGGAGCCTCTACCGGCCAACTCGGTATGGTATTCCGCTACCCGACGGCGGAGATCACCCCGTTTGTCCACGCAGATGCCGGTTTTGTAAGGCTGGGTGGCCCCTACCATCAGCCCTACACCTACGGCCCTGCGCTGACCGTCGGCGGCGGTATGGATTACGCCTTGCCGTTCCTGGGCGGCCATCTTGGCCTGCGCCTGTTCCAGGCAGACTACGAATACTTCCACGCGAACTTCGGTCCCCAGCCGCCATATCCAACCGGCGGCCGGGCCAACCTGAAAGTAGCGCGTCTGAGCACCGGGCTTGTGTATCACATGGGCAGCATCCTTCCGCCGCCTCCTGTGACCTACAGCTTGCACCGCGGCCCCGTCTCCGGCATTTCCTGGCGACCCCATCACGGTCACCGGCACGGCGACGAATCTGAATCCTAAGAAGACGGCAACCTATAGCTGGACGGGTAGCGAAGGCGTCAAGGTTACGGGCGACAACACCACCGGCGCCGTAGATACCAGCGGCTTGGCCCCCGGTAACTACACTGTGACTGGGCACGTCTCCGAAGGGCAGAAGGCTGGCCAGTTCGCGGATTGCACGGCTAACTTCACCGTCAAGCAGTACGATCCTCCGACGCTGAGCTGCTCGGCCAATCCGACCACTGTTCAGCCTGGTGGCACGGCAACCATTACCGCTCAGGGTGTAAGCCCGCAGAATCGGCCTCTCACTTACACGTACAGTGCTTCGGCCGGCCAGATCAGCGGAACCGGCAACACTGCCACGCTGAGCACCACTGGTGCGCCTGCTGGTTCGATCACCATCACTTGCAACGTGCAGGACGACAAGGGACAAACGGCTACTTCAACGACTTCGGTCAACGTGGAAGCGCCGCCGCCACCGCCGGCTCCCAAGACCAAGACGCTCTGCTCGATCAACTTCGATCGCGATAAGCGCGTCCGGCTCGCGTCGACAACGAGGCGAAGGCTTGCCTCGATGACGTCGCACTGAACCTGCAACAGCAAACGGATGCCACCGCGGTGCTGGTTGGCGAAGCGGCTTCTACTGAGAAGAAGGCCGACACGCTGGCTGCGCAACGCGCCGTCAATACGAAGGACTACCTGGTGAAGGAGAAGGGCATTGATGCTTCCCGGATCTCGGTACGCACCGGAACTCAGGGCAACAAGGAAGTCGAGAACTACCTTGTACCTGCCGGCGCAACCTTCGATAACGACGTACCAGGCACCACTGCAGTGGACGAAAGCACGGTAAAGGTTCAAGCCAGAACCGCGCCGCCCGCCCACCACAGAAGAAGGCAGCGCCTCCGGCCCAGTAAGCGCAGAAGCAGCTCTAACGGGAAAGGGTGACCAGTTAGTAATGGTCACCCTTTTCATTTTGCTTGACCCTGCCCCTCTACGGGCGCACGGGTTGAAAGTCGGAAAATCCTCGTACGAGTTCTTCCGCATTTCAAGCACTAAAAGAAAACCATGACTTCATTTATCTGGGCGTACTCTCTCCTCCCGCTTTCCTCTGGTCGTTCTTTTCCCCTGTCAACCGCGCTGGCCCAGTCAGCTCCTGGGTTCCCGTGGGACCCGATGGAGGGGATGGGCGAAGTTTTGCCGCTGACCCTTCCAATGAGAAACATATTTACCTGGGGACCACCAACAGCTGGATCTATGAGACCCAGGATGGTGGCGCTAGCTGGCAAAGGCTGGCCAAGCTTGCCAAGACCGACGACCTGCTGCTCGACAACATCGTGGTGGACGAATCCGATCCCAAGACGCTGCTGGTCGGCGCCTGGGTGGTCGATCATCCCGACGGTGGACTCTTTATCAGCCACGACGGGGGCAAGACCTGGACCACGGTCGAGGCCATGAAGGGGCAGTCGATCCGCGCCCTCACCCAGGCGCCGTCCGATCCCAAGATTTTGATCGCCGGTACGCTCAAAGGCGTCTTTCGCAGCGAAGACGGCGGCGTGCATTGGAATCAGATCACGCCCGAAGGCAGCATGGATCTTCACGAAGTGGAGTCGATCGCCATCGATCCCAAGGACCCGCGAACCATCTATGCCGGCACCTGGCACCTGCCTTGGAAGACCACCGATGGCGGCGCCAACTGGCACAACATTAAACAGGGCCTGATCGACGACTCGGATGTGTTCTCCATCATCATCGATCCCACGGTCCCAGCGTGGTCTACACCAGCGCCTGTTCCGGGATTTACCGCAGCGAGAACGGCGGCGAGCTCTACCACAAGATCCAGGGCATTCCCATGACGGCGCGCAGAACCCGTGTCCTGATGCTCGATCCAACCAATCGGAACACTGTCTACGCCGGCACTACCGAAGGTTTGTACAAGACCCTGGACGGCGGGACGAACTGGCAACGGATGACCGGTCCGGACGTGATCATCAACGACGTCTATGTGGATCCCAAGAACCCCAGCAGGTGCTGTTGGCGACTGACCGCAGCGGGGTTCTGGAGAGCGACGATGCGGCGGTCAGCTTCAAGGCCTCGAATACGGGCTTTTCGCAGCGCAGGTTTCCAGTCTGCTGGTCGATGTTAAAACCCCGCAGACCATCCTCGCCGGTGTCGTGAACGACAAGACCTACGGCGGTGTGTTCGTTTCCCACGACCTGGGCGCCACCTGGAGCCAGCAGAGCAATGGGCTTCAGGGCCGGGATGTATTTGACCTGTCGCAGTCCGCGGACGGACGTCATTCTGGCTGGAACCAATGCCGGCATCTTTCGCTGGGACGGTACCAACTGGCAGCCGGACGGAAAGATCGTCAAGCCGGAGACCAAGACCTCCTACGTTGTTCGCAAGGGCAAGCGTACCAAAGTGGAAACAACCGTGATGAAGCCGGCTGGACAGATCGACGCGAAGGTTCATGACGTCGATGCTTCCGAAAGTGTCTGGTATGCCGCGACCGCGAACGGAGTCTACGCAAGCTCCGATCAAGGTGCTTCCTGGCAAGGTGGCCCGGTGCTGGGCAAAGCAGAATACCGTGCTGTGGCTGCCAGCGGACCGATGGTCGTAGCGGCCCAGCGAACCGCGCTTGCTTATTCCGAAGACAGCGGAAAGAACTGGCAGCCGTTAGCCATGCCGCAGAAGCTCACATGGCTGCAATCCATCGCCATTGCCGGCAACGGAAGCCTGTGGGTGGGCGGCCGGGAGGGCGTCTTCTCCAGTGAAGATCACGGTCAAAACTGGAACGAGATGTCCAAAGCCTTCCCATCTCTGATATCAGCGGGCTCAGCTACGATGCCGATCTCAAGCGCGTCATCGTGACCTCCTGGGCCTCCAGTTGGGTGTTGGCCATTGATCCCGCGGATCGCACCTTCAAGTTCTATGATCCAGGCTGGAAGGTACGCCATGTCCGCTCTATGGGCGGACGTCTGTTGGCCGCGACTCCCTACAACGGTGTCGTGATCGAACCGCAAAAGACCTCGGCGAAGGTAGCCGTTGCCTCGACCCACTAGACCCCGGGGGCAATGATTCGCCGCCCATTTCAAGGGCGAGACCTGGTCCGGCTGTATCAGCTGGACCAGGCCTGCTTTCCGCAAGGCGTCGCCTATTCCAGGGCGGAGCTCAGTACTTCCTCACCCATCCCAAATGCACCTGTTGGATCGCCGAACAGCCCGACAGCAAGCTGGCGGGATTCGTCATCCTTGAACGCGCCACCCGTAATGGTCGCCCGGCCGGCCACATCATCACCCTGGATGTGGATCCTGCCGACCGGCGCCATGGCCTGGGCACGCTGCTCATGCAAACCGCCGAAGATCAGATGAAGCAGGAGGGCGCAGCCGTCATCAGCCTGGAGGTGGCCGAAAACAACGCTGCCGCGCGCCAGTTCTATCGTGGCCTTGGCTTTGTTAATAGCGGGGAAGATCGCGAAATATTACGGGGGGAGTATCGACGCCGAGGTTATGGAGAAAGCGATTTGAGCCGCGCTGCAGCGAACACAATGCGTGCCTGCTGATGTTCTAGGACAGGACGAGCTTCCAGCACAAAACAACGACGGCTACCAGCGCTACCTGGAAAGCGAAAGCGAAAACCAGGCCCCGCGCGCATCCCAGTTTGTCTTCGTAATAGAACCTCTCCGGATCGTCGGCGCAGACATCAGCGACATTGAGGGAAACTATGGACTCCGCTCTGCGCACTATCCGCAATTCCGGCCTCATCGATTGCCCTGCTAAGTTTGGAAATGCTTGTGTGCCCATGGTGGTGTCCCCTTTCAGCTACTGACTGTAGCGGGAAGATGGGTCTGTGTCTCAAGCGCACGGTACAACTTTGGTTGGGTAACACGGGGATGATTCCCATAACGGTACCGCGATAGTGCCAAATTGGCGTTCTTTTGGGTCATAAAAAGCCGCTTTTCAGCTCAGATTTCGCCATTTCCGTTACCCCGGTAAGAGCCAGTGCGAGCCGAAGGAATACACGCATGGTTGCTCGGGCGCGCGTCCCTCTTAAAGCCGGGCCGCCCGCAGGCTGGCGATTACGATATGGATTCCCGCAGGATCTCGAGCCTGGTTGCGAGGGTAATGACAGTGATTTCGGGAGGGCAATGAAAACGAAAAGGCAGGTTGACTGCACCGATGCCGCGATTGACGTAAAGTTGCATCCCGTCGCGCAGCTTGAAATGTCCATGCACATACTTGGTCCCCAAGCCGGGAGCAGAGCGGTGGCAGAAACGGGAAAAAATCTGGCCCCCATGGGTATGTCCGGAGAGGACCAGGTCGATCTGTCGCCCGACGCATAGTCCGCGAAATCAGGTTCGTGCACAGCAGAATGACGGGTTCCAGGTTGGGATTCCTGCCGGAGGGAAGAGCGGCAGCCAGGTCGGGTTTCTCAAGGAGAGCATCCTTGATACCGGCGAGCCAGACGCGCTGGCTGTTGCGCTCGATGGGCACAGAAGTCATTAGCCAGCACCGGAATCTATGTTGTCCGCAGGGCATCGATGATTGCCGTGTGAGCTGACCAGGGCGTCGTGATTCCCCAATATCGCGTAGCGGTCGCGGGCATTCGATTTGGCCCAGGAGTTCAGCGCAGTGGTAGCCCATCTTGATGCCGATACGTCTACCCAGAGGCTTGTGCTGACAAAATCTCCTGTTAGCACGACGAGGTCGGGCGCCAGATCGTTCACCCGGCGCACGATTGCCTGCAAAAAAGCCGCTTCGGTGAATTCCCGAAAATGAAAATCGCTGACCTGTGCGATCTTCATTCCGGCGAAGGCGTCCGGTAACCGGGGAGCTTGATCGTAAGCTCGAGGATTTCGAGTTCGTGGCGTGCAATTTCACCGGCGTAAAACGTCAGGCCTGCGGCCGAGCCGGCGGCCAGCCGACAGAAAACTTCTACGCGTATACACGGGATGGCGCTGAGCGACGCCCGTTCGGCGGATACTTCAAGGAGGGTGGGTTCCATTAAGGCGCGCTGACTCCGCGTTCGGGAAGAGCGATCGACCCCACTGTCGCTCAGATCAGGGCCGCCTTTCGAGTTTAAAGCCTGGCCGCCACTTTAACCAGACGGCCGGTACCTCCAAAGGGAATAACCTGGCTGACCGCAGTCTTTGGACTAGCTGTGGGATTCCGTTGCTTTAGCAGAGGGAATCAACGCTTGCGGAAAAACTCTATACTCAACTCCGGATTTCCCTATTCCGGGGCCCAATCCTTTTGGGATCTATCACTTACCCCAACCTACCGGTTGGCGTCGATATTCCGTAAGGCGGGGTAAATCCGGCGGTACCTGGCGTAACTCTCCCGCAGTACACTTACCGCACCCGGGTCGACTGCCGTGCGTTTGTCTACCCGAACCACGGCGTCGCATGCGGCATCCACAGAAGGCCAGACACCCGCGCCGACGCCAGCCAGCAGCGCAGCTCCGTAGGCGGCGCCTTCTTCCGCCTGCACGGTCTCGACAGATTGGCCATAAACATCGGCCTGAATCTGCCGCCACAGAGGGGAGCGCGCACCGCCTCCACCCAGACGAATCGCCCTCACCGGGATGGCAAGCTCCTTAAAGATAGTCAGCGTGTCTTTCAGGCTGAAGGCGACTCCCTCGAGGATCGCGCGGACAACGTGTGCGCGGGTGTGGTCGGCAGCCAAACCGATCAGCGCAGCGCGCGCATCAGGGTCCAGGTGCGGTGTTCGTTCCCCCATGAGATACGGAGCCCAGAGCACTCCACCGGCGCCGGCAGGAACGTTGCTGCTTCTGCACTCAGCAGGTCGTAAGATTCGTTGGAGCGGCCGACCTCCAAAGTTGTCGCGAAACCAACGCAGCGAAAGGCCCGCCGCCTGGGTCACTCCCATGACGTGCCAGCGGCCGGGAATGGCGTGGCAGAAGGTGTGCAGCCGTCCCAAAGGGTCGGTGACCGGGGCGTCGGAGGCAGCGAACACAACCCCCGAAGTGCCGATGGTGGCGCTGACGTCGCCAGGACGGACAATACCCATGCCGGTTGCGCCCGCAGCCTGATCACCCGCGCCGGCAACCACGGGTGTGCCCGCCTTGAGGCCGGTGCTGGCGGCGGCTGCGTCCGTTATCTGACCTACGATCTCCTGCGATTCATAAAGAGCAGGGAGGCAGTCGGGGCTCAGCCCGACCGCATCCACCATGGCATCGGACCAGCGGCGATGCGCCACGTCGAGCAGCAGCGTGCCCGAGGCGTCGGCCACGTCGATTGCGCGCACCCCGGTGAGACAAAGGCGGACGTAATCTTTGGGCAGCAGAAAGCTGCTGAAACCGCCGCCAGAATCGAGGGTTCGTTGGTCCGCACCCACAACAGTTTGGTAAGCGTGAAGTTGGTTAGCGCGGGATTGGAAGTGAGCTCCACCAACCGCCGCGGTCCTATGGTGTCGTTAAGATAGCGGCACTCAGCCGCCGTGCGTTGATCGCACCAGATCAACGCAGGCCGTAGGACCTCGTTGTTCCGATCCAACAGCACCGCACCGTGCATTTGGCCGCTAAGGCCGATGCATGCGATCTCGTCAGCGGAGGTCGATGAATCCTGCAGCAGCTTGCGTACCGCGCCCTGGCAGGCTTTCCACCAGTCGTGCGGATCCTGCTCTGCCCAGCCGCTGCGCGGGGAAGCAAAGGGTTGGTGTTCGTGGATGGCGGAAGCGATCACCGCTCCTGTTTCGTCGATGAGCAGGGCGCGCGTCCCTCCCGTGCCCACATCGATGCCTAGCAGCTTGATGGCTCTATCCCCTCAGGGATCCTGACTTCTGCCCAGTGTAGCGGAGAAATCAGGACCCGGTTTCGCTTTGCGCTCAAAACTGGTTCCACAGGAACTGGTTATAAACATCGTGATGGAACTGGATCTCGGGAACCTTGATCAGGCTGCCAAGCAGTCGCGGACACCGATCCGCCGAGGCCTGCTTGAGATCGGCATAACGAGCTTTGACGTCCTCTCCCAGTAGCGTCGTCGTCCATTTTGATTTACGAAAATCTTCGATGGCGGTGTAGACGTTGTCGGGCAGGTAGCGCTTAGCCTGGCGCAGGTCCTTGATCTTCGAAATTTCACCTTCGATGCCGGTGCGGAAGATGGAATACAGCACCATGTAAGGATTGGCGTCAGGACCAACCGAGCGTACTTCCACCCGCGAGCTCCTTTCGTTGCCGAGGGGTACGCGCACCATGGACCCGCGATCGATGGGAGATGCTTTGATCTGGTTGGGTGCTTCAAAGTGCGGATCGAGCCGGCGATAGGCATTCACGCTGGCGTTCAGCAGCAGGCAAATATCGTTCGCGCTGGACAAAATGCGATCGATAAACGACCACGCTAGCGGGCGAGTTTCTCTTCTCCGTACGGATCCCAGAAAATGTTCTTGCCCTCTTTGCTGATCGAGACATTGGTATGCATGCCGTTGCCGTTGACTCCGATGACCGGCTTGGGCAGAAAGGAGGCGGAGCAGCCCATGCCGGTGGCTACCTGGCGGCAGATGAGCTTGTAGAGCTGGATCTGGTCGGCGGCCGCGACGACCTCGCCGTAGCCGTAGTTAATTTCAAACTGCGAAGGCGCGACCTCGGGGTGGTCCTTTTCATTCTCGAAGCCCATCGCGCGCTGCACCTCGGCCGTGGTGTCGATGAAGGTGCGCAGCGGGTCGCCAGGGAGCGAATGGTAGTAGCCGCCGGTATTGACGTACTCGAATTTGCCCGTCTCCGGGTAGCGCCGCTCGGCGTCCACGCCCTCAAAGAGGAAGCCTTCAATTTCGTTGGCGGCGTTCAGCGTATAGCCGTTCTTCTCGTGCTGTTCGCGCGGCAAAGGATTTGAGCACGCTGCGCATATCGGCGGGGTACACCGCTCCGCTCTTGTCGATCACCTCGCCGAAGACGATCACCTTGCCGGCGCCGAAGAAATCGGCTGGCACCCAGTAAAAGGCGCTCCAGTCAATTCCCAGCCGCAAGTCGCTCTCCCGCTGAGCGGAAAATCCGCGGATAGAGGAGCCGTCAAAGGTGAGATTGTCCCAGCTCTTGATGAGGAATTTCTTGTCGTAGTCGAGCATGTGCAGACGGCCTTCAAGGTCGCTGAAAAGGACGGTGACGGCCTTAATACGCTTTCTCGTCGGTGAGGTACTTGAGCCGTTCTTCCCGGATATGGTCCGGGGCCACGCGGTTCTTCCGCTGCTCTTTCGCCTTCAGGTTCAACTCTTCGAGCTCTTCATAGGAAAGCGTGAGAAAACTGCGCAAATCGTTCGACATGGATCTCCTTCAAAGTGGATATCGCGATGTTTGCCGCGCAAAAAAGTTGAACGGCAGATCAAATTCAGGATATCGCGTGCCCGTCGCATTTTCACTAGCGGGTTTGCCGCGGCAAAGGCTGCCCGCTCAAATCGAATTCCAGATATGCTGGTTGCTGCGTCATCTACTAACTGATCAAAAGGAGCCAGGACCATGCTTACATCTCCGCACTTAGGCAAGGGCACTACGTTCCCCATGGGATGGGCCATTCTGTTGATTGTTGTCGGGTTCTTCGCCTTGGCTTTGCCCTTCGAGGCCGGTATTGCGATTGCCATCGTCGTCGCTGTGCTGGTGATTGTGGCGGGCATTGCCCATCTGGCGGGTACCTTTGCGGCGCGCACTACGGGAGGATTTTTCTGGCGGCTGTTGGTGGGCTGTGCCTATCTGATCGCCGGAGTCTACCTGCTGGTCAACCCCAAGTTGAGCCTGGTCTCGCTCACTCTGGCTCTGGCTGTTCTGTTTTTCGTGGAAGCAATCTTTCACATCGTGACCTATTTTCAAATCCGTAGTGCTCCCGGTTCCGGATGGCTTTTGTTCGACGGCATCGTGACCCTGATACTGGCGATTATGATCTGGCGGAGTTGGCCGGCGAGTGCAGTTTGGGCCCTTGGCACGATTGTCGGCATCAATCTTTTAATGAGTGGCTTCACCCGCCTGATGTACTCCCGGGCGGTAAAGGCCAACCTCTAGGGGACTCGTATGACGCTGACAGATACTGAGAAAGCGGCTGCTGCGCGCAAGAGCCTGGAATACGTTAAGGATGGAATGGTGGTCGGGCTGGGCAGTGGTTCGACCGCAACGTTTGCCATCCAGTTTCTCGGCGAGCAGGTTCGCGACGGCTTGAAGATTCGCGGGATTCCAACCTCGCGCGCGAGCGGTGAACTGGCGCGCTCGCTGAAGATTCCACTCACCAGTTTCGATGAAGTGGAGTACACCGACGTGACCATCGACGGCGCCGACGAGGTGGCAGGCGGTCTGGCGCTGATCAAGGGTGGCGGCGGTGCGCTGCTTCACGAGAAAATTGTGGCGGCCTCTTCGCGTCGCCTGGTGATTGTGGCCGATGAGCACAAACTGGTGGAGCACCTGGGCCGCTTCCCGCTCCCGGTCGAAGTGATCCCATTCGCCGCCTCGCCGGTGAAAAAACAGTTGGAGAAGATAGGCGCGCATCCGGTCCTGCGCTCCGCACATGACGGATCGCCGTATATCACCGACGAAGGCAACTACATCTTCGATTGCCACTATGGCGAGATTCTGGATCCGGCAGCTGTCGCCCACACCATCAAGAGCATGACCGGCGTGGTCGAGCACGGGCTATTCCTCGGCTTGGCCTCAGTAGCGATTGCCGGTCCCAACGGCTCTCGCATCGTCAATCCCTAGGATTCAGGCATCGCAAGGACGAAAGTCGACGGGACGGCTGAACTACGTTGATGAACGAAAAGAAACAGCAGATCCCTCCACTACGCTACGCTCCGGTCGGGATGGCACTTCTGTTTGGGATTGAGCATCGGTAGCTAAACAGAAGTGTCATCCCGACCGGAGCGTAGCGTAGTGGAGGGACTGCTGTTTCTTTTCGTACTGGCGGCCTTCTACGGTGGGCTGGAAATACGCGCCGTATCATGGAACCGTTTCAGGTCGATGCCGGCCATTCGGCCTTCCGGGTCATACACGAAAATATCGGTAAACTTCGCGTCCCAGATAATCTCGTTGGCGCGATAAGACGAGCGCGCATTGACAGTCTGCGAAAAGGTCTCGTCGGTCCCGGTAAGCAAAATTAAGAACTCCGCCCCAGTCGCACACAGCTCATCCTGCGGTGACTCCGTACAGCGGGCTGTTTTTATCGATGGTGTGAACGATCGTCCAGGAGAGCGGAAAGAATACTACGCTTTCCCGCTCCAGGCTTAGCGGATAGTAGCGCCGCACCATGATTCCGCTTGCATTGGGCTCAAAACGTGACACCAGAACCCTGACATGCAGATCGATAATCTGATTGTTGCGGCTATTGATGATGCGGAACTCGAAAGCTCGCTGGTTGCCGATCCACGACATCACGGCGTTTTGACTGAAGAGAATGTCGGCGACCGGGCGGGAGAATCGCGCGAACACCAGCCCCGTCACCACCGCCAGCCCGAGCAGACTCACCACCGACTCGAGCGCGACCAGGATGTTCGTCACCAGGCCCACCGGCACAGTGCTTCCATAGCCGATGGTTGCCGAGGTGTGGATGCTGAAGAAGAAAGCCTTCAGGAAAGGCGTATTGATGCCGGTATTGAGGGTATTGACCAGGCCGTCGGGTCCGGCAGCTTCGTAGAACAAAGCGAAACAGCCATTGAGCGTGAGGTACACGGCGGCGACGAACAGAAAGAACCGGGTCCATGTCGTGCTGACCAGGTTGGAATAGGCCAGAAACGAATTCAGCCCACGCCCTCTTTTCTGCACGTTGAAACTGCCGTCCCGGTTGAGCAGGCGCAGCTGGCGTTGCTCCGACACGACCCGGCCAAATCCCAGATCGCTCGACGGGTCTTCGACCGTCTTGTGAGGTATTTCTTTCAGATCTTGATCAGTCACAGTGCCAATTTCCGGTGCAGCAGGGCCAGCGTCATATTCAGGCAGAGCGCCGCCAATTCAGGATCATAGCGATACCCCTCGTCGCGCATGAACGCGTGGGCGCCATTCACTTCCAACCACTGGAAATTCGCCCCCACCTCCTCCAGACGGGCCTTGATCAGGTTGCGTCCGGCGAGGGGAACGTGCGGATCCTGCCGGCCCCAGATATGCAGTAGCTCACCCTTGATCTCACCCGCGCGCTCCAGCGAATTATCCTGTTTGCCCAGACCCAGGCTATGGCTATGGATGTCGGTGGCATAGAAACATACGCTGGCCAGCACATCGGGGTTCATGGCCGCGCGAAAGGCAAGGTGCCCGCCCATGCAGATGCCGATCGTCCCCAGGCGGCCGGTACAATCTTCAAGTCCTCGAAGATAGTCGAGGACCGCTCGCGCATCGCTGTCATAGGCCGAAACCGCTTTGCCGTATTTGTCAGCATTGCCCTTGTCGGAGCCGGCCTGATCGTAAGCCAGCACCGTTCCCGCGGGCTCGAGCTCGTGATAGACCTCAGGAACTGCGACGATGTAGCCATGGCCGGCGATAAAGGCGGCAAAACGACGGATAGGGCCGGTAGCCTGAAAGATCTCGGAAAAGAGCACCACCGCGGGATACTTGCCCTTGGCCACGGGCCGAAACATATAGGTTCGCATCGGTCCGGTTGGCGTAGCCAGATCGACGGCTGCTTCTTCTTGAAGGATCATAAAAGTCTCCGGGGTCAGGTTAACTGATAATGACCCCGTGGCGGCAAGGGGATTCCATGGTGATTGGATGGTCGCAATCAGAACAGGCAGGCAGTGGCCGATCACCGGTGGCCGCCTCAGCCTGGGCGCAGGTCGAAGCGGCGCAGCGACAGGCGCGCGTGCCCTGCCTGTTGGTGCCCCAGCCGGCGCATGCCGTGCTGGCCGGGGCACTTGCCGATGACCTGACCTGCTTCGGCGAATTGCCCGCTGAGATCAAACGGGCCATTCTGATGCACGATACAGGTTGGGCATCGAGCGACGCGCAGCAGATCCAGCGGCTTCGGTCAGGCGGCGCGGACTCTGCCCGTACGGTCCCGGTTTCGTTCATCGCCATCCCGCCCGCGGAGGCAGAGGAGGCGTGGACGGCTTCGATCAACACGGTAGAAACGTTCTCTAAATTGGGAGCGGTCGTTGTCAGCCGGCACTTCACCCTGATCGCTCAAAATGATCCGGCCCACCATCAGCGATTTCTCCAGGTCGAGAGAGCTCGCCAGCGAAAGCTTCAAGGAAGCGAGGAAGATTTAGACCGGTGGACGGCAGCACTTGGTTTCTGTGACCTCGTGTCCCTCTGCCTCTTGTGCGGGCTGAACGGCCCGGTGGAGTTTCCTCTTGCTCATCCATCCTCACCCCAGGCCAAAAATGCTCCTCGGGTGAGCATGCAAGCAGCTGGTAAGAATCTGCGCTTCACTCCCGAGATCGTTCGCCCCGGCTGCACTTTATCGATCCAGGCGCTCAAACATCCTGTGCCAGCCCAGGGCCCACGCGCCGAGACGCTCACCTGGGAGGTGCAATGAAGGACGTGGTCATCGTAGGCGCAGGCGTCGCCGGACTTGCGGCCGCCCGAATCCTGGCGGAAGCCGGATGGCGGGTGACGCTCATCGAAGCACGAGACCGCGTAGGAGGACGGATCTACACCGTCCCGGCCACGCAGGGCAAACTGCCCGTGGAACTGGGGGCGGAGTTCATTCATGGCCTGCCTCCAGAGCTAATCCAATTGGTCGATGAAGCTGGTCTCACCCGTTTCGAGTTGGAAGGCGACGCTCGCTGCTTCCACGAGGACCGTGGCGTCGGCAACCTCGACGACTGCGACGATGAACCCGAGGTTCATCAACTCTTTGACGAGCTTGGTCGTCTTGGACCGCTCCCGGTCGATCTCAGCTTTACTGAATTTGTTGCTGAACGCGGACTCAAGCCAGAGGCGATTGCCCGGGCGACGAACTATGTCGAAGGTTTCAATGCGGCAGATGGCGACCGCATCAGCATCCTCTCGCTGGCGAGGCAGCAGGCGGCTGAAGACGCTATTTCCGGCGACCGTTTATTTCGCGTGCTGGAAGGGTACGCGCGGGTACCGGAGTTCTTGCTGCGCAAGTTCCTGGATGCGGGCGGCGAGTTTTTCGACTCGACTCCGGTGCGCACCATCCTCTGGAATCCCGGTTCGGTAGAGGTGACGACCGTGGCCAATCGCGTATTCCACGGCGCCGCGGCCATCATCACTTTGCCTCTGGGCGTGCTTCAGGCGAGAAGTGTCGAATTTATACCTCAGCCGGCAGCCATTTTCGACGCGGCAGACCGGCTCGCCATGGGATCCGCTGCGCGTGTGTCCTACGAGTTTGACCGCAGCTTCTGGCCGGACGGACTCAGCTTTCTATTTGCACCCAATGCCACTCCGCCCACCTGGTGGACCACCAACCCCTGGCCAAGCTCAACGCTCACCGGCTGGGTCGGCGGGCGAAAAGCCAGCAAACTGAGCGTTGTTGGACTGCCGGAGACGGGCCTTACTACGCTTGCAGGCCTTTTCGGCAGTCCACTGAATCTTATGCGTCAACGCCTGCTGCGCTCTCACTCTCACGACTGGCACGCAGATACCTACAGCCTGGGAGCCTACACCTATGTGCCGCGAGGAGCTATCGATGCATCCGATCAGCTATCTACGCCGGTGCAGGAAACGCTTTTCTTCGCCGGCGAGCATACTGACACCAGCGGTCATTGGGGCACAGTTCATGCTGCGCTACGCTCCGGGTATCGCGCAGCGGAGCAGTTGCTTCACCCACGCATATGACACAATCACCGTGGCAAATGCGTGGGCTAAGGGCTTTGCCAGAAAGCACAAAATCGCGGAACAGACAGACCGAGGAGGTCCTTAGACCAGATCTCCTACTTTGTCTGCAATGTTGCTGGCCGCGGAGCTGACGTTGCTGGCAACCGAACTAACGCGCGAGGCCACGTCGCCGGCCTTATCTATGGTCGTCTTGTAGACACGGGTAGCATGCTTGCTCAGATCGTCGCTGGCGTCCTTGATGTAGTCGCTGGCATCCTCGATGTGACGTTTCAGCTGTTTGCGGGTCTTTTCCCCGGTCTGCGGAGCATAAATGAGAGCCGCAGCCGCACCGGCCGCCACCCCGAGAGAAAACACTGCCCAGTAACGAACTGCGTTCATGACCATCCACCTTTCGCGAATAGCAAGTAAGTCATCCACTTTGAGTGCGCTGAAACCGGATAGGTTGCAGGAGATAGTTGGCGAGGCTACGCGAAGAGTTACCACATAGCGCGAATTTGCTATTGATTTCTGGAGAAAAAATCCTTAAAATAAGAGCTTTGACATGTCCCGGCGGGATCGACCGTTCGGAATTCCAATGCTGCTGGGCATTGTTTGTTGCTCATCTCCCTAGAGGATAACGGATCAAATGGCAAAACGACGTGGTAATCCTAACTGGGGCAAGCCGGAGCCGATAGGCCCGGTAGTCCCGACTGTCACTTCTTTCGAACAGGTAGTCAAGGAATTTAAGCTGACCCCCGATCAGTATGTTCGTTCCACACGGTTGCGCGAATGGGCCCGGCGCAACAAGAATTCGAAGTATATCCCGGAAGCGCTCCTCGAGGCTTGGGGTTTTGAGATCGAATCCACGTTGTAAACGAGAAGCTGTTCCGAGAAGGAAAAAACGCCGCCTTGGGCGGCGTTTTTGTGTCTGCAGGGTATGTGACAGCATCCCTTATCTGGCGGAGAATAAAGGGATGAAGGCTAAGCTGCCGTTTACCGATGTACCCGGGGCTCTCGAGGAGTTTAAGGCGGGGCGCATGATCGTCGTCGTGGACGACGAGGACCGTGAAAACGAGGGAGATCTGACACTCCCGGCGGAGTTCGTCACACCCGAAGCCATCAATTTCATGTCGAAGTACGGGCGTGGGCTGATTTGCCTAAGTTTGACCGAAGAGCGAGCCGACTACCTTCGCCTCGGACCAATGACCCAACAGAATTCGTCTCGTTTTGGTACAGCCTTCACGGAAAGCATTGAGGCCCGGGAGGGGGTCACCACTGGCATCTCAGCTCATGATCGAGCGCGTACCATTCAGGTCGCGATTGACCCCAGCATGACGGCGGCGGATCTGGCGCGGCCTGGCCACGTTTTCCCGCTGCGCGCCCGCCGTGGCGGGGTATTGGTGCGTGCCGGCCAGACCGAAGCTTCGGTCGACCTCGCGCGGATGGCGGGGCTGATTCCCGCTGGAGTCATCTGCGAGATCATGAACGATGACGGCACCATGGCCCGCGTTCCTGACCTGGTGGAATTCTGTAATCAGCACCAGTTGAAAATGCTGACCGTAGCGGAGTTGATTCGTTTCCGGCTGCAGAACGAGCGTTATATCTTCCGCGTTGCGGAATCGGTAGTGCCGACGCGTTTCGGCGACTTCCGCATGATCGCCTATGAGAGCGAGGTGGACGGGGGAGAAAGTCACCTGGCGCTGGTGCGAGGCGAGGTGAGCTCGGAGATCAACCCGGAACCAGTTCTGGTGCGGGTACACTCTCACTGCCTGGCGGGAGATGTCTTTGGCACCACGCTCTGCGACTGCCACCAGGTAGTACAGCGGTCGCTCGAAATGATTGCGCAGGCTGGACGGGGTGCCCTGGTCTACCTGCACAACAGCAGCAAAGGTTTCGAAATTGACCGCAGCGTCAACCCACACCGCCTCTTCTTGCACCGGAGCGGCGAGCATGGCGACGACCGGCATCAACGGATTCTGCGCCAGGTAGGCCTGGGTGGACAGATACTGTCGGATCTGAACATCCGAAAGATCCGGTTGCTCTCGAATACCCGCACCCATGTGCCGGCACTGCAGGGTTTCAACCTGGAGATCGTGGACCAAGTTGGCCTGACCCTCGCCAAGCCCGTCTGAGTTCGTTGAGTTTAGGAGACGGGCTCAAGTGGCGGCAGCGGAAATCCTCGGCGATGCAAGTCGTTCTGCAGCTGTTCTACGTTCTCAAAAAGGGCTGCATGGAGTCCTACTGCTTCCGCACCCTCGATGTTCTTCTGCAGGTTATCGATGAATAGGGCCTTGTCAGGGGAGACTCCCAACTTCTTGACCGTATGCAGGTATATGGCGGGGTCGGGTTTGACCACGCCCAGCTCACAGGACCAGGTTAGGTGGTCGAATTGGGAGAGCCAGGGGAACCGCGGCCGCATATAGCGGAGCACTGCGTCTCCCATATTGGACAGGATTCCAAGCCGAAAGCCGGCCTGCTTGATCCTGGGAATCCAGGCCAGCATTGCCGGATTCAGGTTCATCCACATGCTGGCGTCCTGTTCCATCAGTTGGCCTATCTGCTCTGCCGTAAAGTGGGTACCGGTGTCGCGGGCAATGGTCTGCCAGTACGTCTGGCCGTTCAAAACGTCGGCATCGTAATCCAGACGATGAGCCCAATAGGCCTTTTCGAAAGCCTCCTCCTGTACCCCAGCGATGGTCAGCAGATTGTGATGCGCTTGTGGGTCGGGCGGCCCGCTGAGAACTTCCCCGTAGTCGAAGATCACGGCTTTCAGATCCATGCGTTCAGGCTCCTGCAGCAGGCAAAATGAGATGATGCTACGGCGACATCGTTGCTGTTTCTGCTCTATTACACCATGTAGCAGGGGAGGGAATCGGTGAGGGACGGTGGTGCAAAAGGATCCCCCTGGTCTCAACGAACCCAGTGGGACCTGGCAGAAACGCCCTGGGCGCAGCAACTTGCTCGATTGCGCGCCGCAGGCGTGCCACTATGGGACCTGACCGCCTCAAATCCAACCCAATGCGGCTTTGCTTACGATGCGGAGTCGATTCTGGCCCCGCTCAATGACCCGCTCGCTCTGCTTTACGAACCGGATCCACGGGGTCTTCGCATAGCGCGCGAGGCCATCAGTCTGTATTACCGCGACCACGGGGCGACGGTGGATTTGGAGCAGATCATTCTCACCACCAGCACCAGCGAGGCCTATAGCTTCCTCTTCCGCCTGCTCTGCGATCCCGGCGACGAGGTGCTGATCGGCCAGCCGGGCTATCCGCTCTTTGATTTTCTGGCCCGGCTGGATGATGTGCGGCTGGTTCCCTATGAGCTCTTTTACGATCATGGCTGGCATCTGGACCTGGAAGCGCTGCGCCGCTGCGTGACGCCCCGCACCCGGGCCATCGTGATCGTTCATCCCAACAATCCCACGGGACACTTCACTCGCCCAGCGGACCGTGCGGCATTGGAAGCATTGTGTCGCGAACACCGCCTGGCGCTGATCGTGGATGAGGTCTTTCTCGACTATGCGCTGGCTGGACAACCGAGCGGTGAGAGTTTTGCCAGGGGAGAACATGCCGTGCCAACGTTCGTGCTCAGCGGCCTCAGCAAAGTGGCGGCGTTGCCGCAGATGAAAGCTGCCTGGATTGCCTGCTTCGCTGAAGGTGCAGTCCAGGCGGAGGCCTTGCAGCGTCTGGAAGTCATCTCCGATACCTTCCTCTCCATGAGTGCTCCCATCCAGCGCGCAATCCCCAGGTGGCTGAGCGGCCGCGCGACCATGCAGCAGCAAATCAGGCAGCGTGTGCAGACGAACCTGGCAGTTGTTGATGAGGTTCTGCTTGGTCAGACGCTGATGAGCCGGCTGGACCTGGAGGCGGGTTGGTACTCGGTGCTCCGGGTCCCGGGGCTTAAGCCAGAAGAAGAGACGGCGCTGGATCTGTTGCTACAGCATGCTGTGGTGGTACATCCAGGGGGTTTCTTTGGTTTTGTAGGGCAGGGATGGCTGGTGGTGAGCTTGCTTGCTCGTGAGGAGGCGGTGAGAACCGGTGTGGAGGCACTTTCTAAGCATTTTAAGGGCCATTCGTAGAACTACCCTGTGCAAGGGAGGACTCAAGTTTGCTACTAATACTTTCGTGTCATTCACTTAAAGCTTTATGAAAACGATGTAAATCTAAGACTTTAGATGGTTTTGTGATTTAGCGAATTATCGCTGTTGGCTGTGTGTGAACCAATTAGAAACACATTGGGAGCACAAAAGAGTGATCTGTCGTAACTGCTTAATGTGTCACATTCGGAATTCTGGCTGAAGGAATGGATTCGATTGTCTTTCCTCACCAATAGTCGTTTCCGGCCCATGCCCCGGCAATACGCGCGTCGTGTCGGGAAGTACCAGAAGCCGATCACGCAGGGAGCGCAAAATCTGCCGCCCGTCGCCCCCAGGCAGATCGGTCCTCCCGATCGATCCGGCAAACAACGTATCGCCGGCAAGCAGCAAGTGCTGTTCCGGGAAAAGAAGACAAATGCTACCCGGGGTGTGACCTGGAGTGTGGATGACTTCGCCGGGTAGGGCGGCCAGGCCAACCGCCAGACCGTCGTCGGCGCTTGCATCGGGCGGTGCGACTTCGGGTGTCGGTACCCCCAGCCAGCCAGCCTGCATTTCCATCGCGCTCAGCAGACCGAGATCCCTCTTATTCAAAAAGACGGGTGCTCCGGTCAGATTCTTGAGCAAAGCGGCTCCCCCTACGTGATCAATGTGCGCGTGGGTGACGACAATCTGGCGCAGGGTCAGGCCATGTTTTTGCAGCCGGGAGAGAATCTCCGGAATGTTTTCTCCGGGATCGACCACGATGGCTTCGTGTGTGACCTCGTCACCCAGAATGGTGCAATTGCAGCGCAGAGGACCGACGGGAAAACTCTCTAGGATCATTGCTTCATTTTAGGGGATTCATCTCCGGCGGAGGCGACGCTGGTTACAATGCAGGGATGCGCATCTACGCGGCAGTGGGGGCATTGCTGGGCTGGTTTGCGCTGGCGTTGCAACTCTACCTTATGCTCGCCCAATCGCCCCCCTCGGGGGTTGCGAGGTTGGGCGCGGTCATCACCTTCTTCAGCTTCTTTACCATCCTGACCAACCTGCTGGTAGCAGTGGTCTTTACTGCCGTGGTGTTCCGCCCGCAAACGGCCTGGGGGGAATGGCTGTGCAGTCCGTCGGTGCAGGCGGGTACGGCGGTGTACATCGCCATCGTCGGCATCGTCTACCAGCTACTGCTCCGCCAGCTCTGGAATCCGCAGGGCGCCCAATGGCTGGCCGATGTGCTTTTGCATAGCATCATCCCAGTCGGTTACGTGCTGTATTGGCTGCTGTTTGCGCCTCGGGCGGGGCTGACCTGGAAGCATGCCCTCGCGTGGCTGGTGTATCCCGGCGTTTACCTGGTCTACATCCTGGCCCGGGGCGCGGTGAGCCACGTCTATCCTTATCCCTTTGTCGACGTCAACCAGCTCGGCTATAGCGGCGTCCTGGTCCGAGCCGCCATGTTACTGGTGGTCTTCCTGGGAATGGGGTTATTGGTAGTGGCAATCGGCCGCCGGACCCGGCAACGCGCGACCCTCACGGAAGCAGGTTAACCAGGACGGACCCGTCCTGCGAATGTTTTCGACAGACCTGCAGGTACTCTGCTACTTGGCGGGAGCGGGAGCCGGGGACTTAGCGGGAGCCGGGGCCGTAGTAGTGTGTCCGGCCTTGATGCCCGACAGCACGGAGCGGGAGCCGCTGCTCCGTTGGATCAGAACCGTCAGTCCGATGGACGTAAACATGAACACGATGGCAGCATACGTAGTCACCTTGGTCAGCAGGTTGGCTGCTCCCCGGGGGCCGAATGCAGTCTGAGACCCCTGGCCGCCAAAGGCGCCCGCGAGGTCAGCGCTCTTACCCTGCTGGAGAAGAACAACTCCAATGAGGATGAGGCAAACAATAACGTGAATCGTACCCACAAACCAGATCATGAAAACCTCAATCGATGGTGCGGAAGGGGGGACTTGAACCCCCATGCCTCTCGGCGCCACCCCCTCAAGATGGTGTGTCTGCCAATTTCACCACTTCCGCGCTCAGAAGCTAACCCTGCGGACGGCGTTCACCATGAGGATGGGCGTCAAGCCGTCAGTGTGATGTTACCGTGCCCAGCCGCGGACTGCAATCCAGCGGTTCGGTCGCGCCTCAACTCCACGATTGCTCGATGGCTTCGAGCGACTTCCCTTTGGTCTCCGGCAGGCGGAATGCCAGGTAGACGAAGCCGAGAGCGCAGATGCCCGCATAGATCCAGAATGTCCCCGATGCACCCAACGTGTGGTTGAGAAAAGGAAAGGTGTAGGTGAGCACAAAGCAGGCACCCCACAGAGCGGTGACGGCGATGGAAACGCCGGCTCCCCGGATCTTGCTGGGGAATATCTCCGAAATCACCACCCAGGTGACCGGAGCCAGCGACATGGCAAAGCAGGCGATCGCCGCAACCACCAGCAGCAACATAGGGATGCCGCGGCCGTGCAAGTGGTAAAGCAGACCGAGCAGCGCATAGATGATCGCAAGCCCCGCCGAGCCCAGCAGCATCAGCACCCGCCGGCCAGAGCGGTCGACTGTTCGCAGTGCAAGGATGGTGAACACCACATTGACCGCTCCCGTAATCACGATGTTGAACAAGATGTCGGAGACAGGGAAGCCCGCGGCGGAGAAAACCTCCTCAGCGTAGTTGAAGATGACGTTGATACCACACCACTGCTGAAGTACTGCAAGAAAGATGCCCAGCCAGAGGATGCGCCTGATCTTGGGTTGAAACAGCGTCCGCAAAGAAGCTTCAGAGTGCTCAGCCGCGATCGAAGATTCTATTTCTGCGTAGACTGCTTCGCTGTAGCCCGGACCACCAATGCTGGCCAGGACGGCCTTAGCCTCATCTGGCGAACCGTGCCGGGTAAGCCAGCGAGGACTTTCCGGGACAAAGAACATCGCAATCAGGAACAGTATCGAGGGAATGGCCGTTACGCCGAACATCCAGCGCCAACCGGTCTGGCCATTCCATGAATTGAGAATCTCGCTTGCCGTTGCCGTAGGAGAGATCGGTCGCGCGATCAGCCAATTCATAACCTGAGCCAGCAGGATGCCGCACACGATGGTGAGCTGGTTCATCGAAACCAGTTTTCCCCGAAGATGAGCCGGGGCAAGTTCGGCGATATATACCGGAGACAGGCTAGAAGCCAAACCTATCGCAAAGCCTCCCAGAATGCGCCAGAACACAAATATCTGGAAGTGGTCAGCCAGCCCGGTTCCTATCGACGACAGACAGAAGACAACCGCGGCGAGGATCAAAGGGCGCTTTCGTCCAAACCTCTCGCTCAGGATGCCCGAAGCCAGTGCGCCCAGCAGGCAGCCAATGAGCGCGCAGCTCATCGCCCATCCCTGCTGCGACGGCAGCGTTAAGGCAAAGAATTTCTCGTAGAAGGGCTTGGCGCCGCCGATCACGACCCAGTCATACCCAAACAAGAACCCACCCAGCGCGGCGATCGACGCGACAATCCAGATGTAAAGACTCTTCACCGGAGTACTTGGAGGGGGAATCCGGCTCTCGTTAGCCACAGAGACAATATTCATCAGCGGCCTACTTTGCGAGCCACGACATCGATTCCATGACATTGTCTCCGGTGCGGCTTAACTGTGTCAGCAGCGTTTGCGCAGCGAGGTGGTTAGGATCTCGATCCATCACCAGCTGGAGTTTCCCGGCTGCCGTAACCTCATGACCCAACCCGAGCTCCACCAGCGCCTCGGTAAAGGAACAATCAATCTCCTTGCGCAAAACAAGATCGTCTTCAAACACCAGGAAGTTGGGCAGGGAAGTGGCAAAGTAATCGATACTGGGCTCGACTTTGCGCTGGATGTCCAATTGCTCCTTCATCTGCTCAAGAATCTCGACCGCCGCCTCAGTCTTCCCCAGGCTGCGCAGCGCCAACGTCTTGTAATAATTCATCCACGGCGAGGTGGGATCGCTATCCGCTGCGGACACAAATGAGTGTCGAGCCATTTCGTCCTGCCCTAATTCGCGTAAGGCTACTCCGGAAAAATAGTCGATGTCTAATTCCTGGGTTAGCAAATGCTTTCCTTCGCCCAGGTTATGAGGATAGGTTCGCGCGGCGATGAAGTGTTCCAAAGCACCTGCAAAGTCTCTCTTGTTGAAGCACGAAATACCCAGGAGGCGGTGCGCCCAGACAAATTGCCCCGATACCAGCCCTTCGCCGCCTTCCCAGGGATGAAAGCGTCGTCCAAGAAGGATTTCGAGCGCCGTTTCCGGTTCCCCGATCTGGTTGTAGAGCGTAAGCAGTTCTACCGTCATGTCGTCTCTCTGGGAAACGAGATCCAGGCGCTCCTTGAGGAAAGCCAGCCGTTCCATCGGCCGAGCCCGCGTTCGTTTGCGCAGCTGATCCAATTCGTAAACCACGCGCGCGTCTTGCGGGTTCGCGGCGAGTGCGCGTTCGTAGGCCTGGAGTGCCGCCGCCGGGTTGTGGCGGACGTTGAAATACGCGATGCCAAGGTTCCTCCACGGAATGGAAAATCCGGCATCAAGCGCAACACTCTTCTCCCAGAGAGAGATGGCATCCTCATAGCGCTTCTGATCGTAGGAGAGATTGGCGAGATAGTATGCGCCCTTGGAATCCACTGGGTTCTGATCCAGCGCCTCTTCTAAGGCGGCTCTTTCCTCCAGCCTCGAAGGAAAGCAATAGTCGGGGCAGGCCGCCGCAGCCAAGGTTCGATATTCAGCCGCCAAGTCCTGATCGCCAGTCTGCGCCGCTAAGCCAGCGAGCAAGTAGTAAACCATCGGATAAGTCGACGAGGGTGGATCGGACACCACACACGACAATAGGTCGTGTGCCTCGGCGAAGAGACCGGCGGAAGCATAGTCGAAGGCAAGATCCAGGTGCAGTTGGCGGTCCTTGTGCGTGTGTTGCGTAATTTGCTGCGCGGCAGCCTCGGGCGTAGCGGCCTGCAGCAGCAGGAGTTCGAAGCGAGAAAGAAAGTCCAGAGGATCTTTCGCTACCGTGCCGGCGGCAATGGCCACCGCCTCCCCGGTCCGCTTCAACCTGCGCAGGATTGCGGCCTGCAACCAGCGCGCCTGCAGATGGTCCCGGTTTGTCGCAAGCGATTGGTCGAGATGTTCCAACGCGGCTGACCATTGCCTCTGCCGAGCATCCAGGCAGGCAAGCTGGTAATAGGCCGCCGACTTCCATTCGTAATTCCACGCGGCCTTGTAAAAAGCTGCTCCAGCCTCGTCATTCCGGGCTCGTAAAAGTAAGGACAGGCCGAGATAGTAGTGAGCTTCTCCCGTCGCTGGATTGGGATTTCGCGCGGTCAACCGGAGGATTGCACGTGCCAGGTGTTCTTCTGCTTTCAGGAAGAGGCCGCGTCGCAGAAGCAGTTTGCCCATCGCCGTATTGCAACGGCTATCGAAAGGATCCCTGCGCAAGGCTTCTTCCCAATAGGGCTGAGGGCTTCGCGTTGCGTGGCGATATTGCTCCAAGTGCAGCCCGGTGATGTAGAGTTCTTCGACCGTCTGAATCTCGTCCGGCGACGCAGGCTCTTTAGCGGGCTCCGGAATGTGTTCGGATGGTGTCACTCTTTGATTCGTCCATGCAATAAGTTCCTCTCCAGCCGCTGCGAGCACGCGCAGCGTAAGCGGGGGAGCCGGAGTGGCAACGATCAGACTAGTAAGAAACGGTTCTCCAGGCAGGATATCCGTGATCGTTTCAAACAGGATGCGGTCACCAGAGGAGAGGACAACGTGTAGTTCTCGAAATGACTCCGTAACGCAAGCGCCGATCCGAACCGCACCGTCCTGTTCTTCCAAATTGATCGCAATTCGTTGATTCGCGTTCTTCGCCGGGCCAATTTCTTGAATTGGATACCAGTACTGGCTAAACGACTTCGTCTCATAAGGCAGAAGCCAGGAAAAGTCAGGTTGGTTGTCAGTGTAGACACCGGCCATCAGTTCGATATAGGGGCCATCGTTGTCTGTCAGTTCACGATCCCACGCATATCCGAAGTCGCCGTTTCCCCACGTCCAGAGCTTCTTACCGGGTGCGATGAACCGGTTGGCAACGTGCACCACGCCCGCTTGTGCGCTATAGTCGTAGCCGCCAAAGAAATCGTATTGCGATTCGGTGACCATGTAGGACGTGGGTACGGGAATGTTTTTGTACCAGGAGATGTCGACTCCGCTGCGGTAATCGACGCCGTAGTAGAAATTGCGCGCCACGGGGAACGTTGACATGGCGCGTTTCGCATGGTCGGCAACGAACGTTACATCAGGAGGAAAAAACGCCTGGTACTGGTCGTGCACGCGAATCCCCACATTGGCCCACCAGAGGAATGTCTGTGTTAGGGGCGTCCGATTGTAGAGCCGGACCTTCGCTTCTACCAACGCTTTGCCCGGATGCAAACAGATTCCGACCATCCCCTTCATGCGATGCATCGGCTCGTGTTCGCTGAGCCATACCGTTTTGCTGCCATCGGGGGACTCTTCGATTTCCCAATGGACCGGCATATAGGTGGAAGGGCGGTGATGCTGCGGCCAGTTGAACTCGACTCCCCCCGATATCCAGGGTCCCAGCAGTCCTACGAGCGCGGGTTTAATCACATTCTGCCGATAAAAGAAGTCGTATGCGTTGGTCTTGTCCTGCCCGATGTGAATGCGGCCCCCGATCTCGGGCAGCATCATGAGGTGTACGTACTCGTTTTCCAGGAAGACAGCCTGGTATTTCTGATTGCTTCTCTGGTCCGAAACCCGGTCGGTGAAGGGGTTCGGATACACCTTCCCACTGCTGCCCTGGTAAACCCGCTTCTCCAGAAACATGGGATTCCGGTCTGGCGGCTGTACGGGGTAGGTTGGTATCTCTACCACATCCTCCCAGGCGCGTACTGATTCAGACGTCATCGAATCGCTCATATCACTCCGGCGGTCTTACGGGTTCAATGAATCATTGGCTCACACAAGTGCCACAGTCTCGAAGTTATCGCGCAAGGGTGGCGAGAACGTTAACGTACCCGACCATCCGCCCTCTGTCAAGATGAAACGCACGCGTAGCCGCACTCCAGGCTTGTACTTGCAACAAAAGATCAAGATCCCACATCTCGGTCGTTTCTTGCGAGATGTGGGATACCACCGCCCCTCAAGCCGGCAATCTTCTCCTTGTCATCCCGACAGCTTGTGATTTTTTAATTTCGCTTGTAGTTGTGTCCGGAATGCCCTGAAGAACATCTGTCGACAAGCATCGCCGAGGTCCTTTGACCTCGCGCCATAGGCCCCCCGTTATTCGATAGAGCTGCTCGGCCCTTCGCTTAGGATGACGGCTTTATGGGGGGTGAAAACATCCGGTTAGGGGTGCATAAAACACGAAAACACCGAAAGAGTCACAGGCCCCGAGCCAAGCCGAGCGGTCTGCGGTTCAGCGGACTCGCCCTGGAAATATTTATCTGCGAGATTAAGCGGAGCATCGTCCGCGAACGAACTGCGGAAAGCCTTCGCCAAATAGGTGTCCGGTGACGTTAACGATAAATTGCTTGACAGACGCGAAAAATGCTTCATATAGTTGCTGGCCTCGGGGTTTTAGCCCTGTAAATCCCTGCGAGTATCGTACCCGGTAAAAAGTCACAAGTTGGAGTCTACTGGCGGTTCATTTCTGTGGAGGAACGGCGCACTATGAAAAAAATATCGATAACCCATTGGGCCGGGAGCTTGTTAGCAGTCTGCGTATTCGTTCTTGGCGTTTCTACCGGAATCGCTCAAGTAGATACCGGCACGATCCTGGGAACGGTCAAAGATCAGACCGGTGCGGTCATCCCTGATGCGAGAGTGACGATTGTCAACCAGGGAACGGGAGACGCCATCACCTCCATGACTCGATCAGACGGCACTTACATCGTGACCCCGCTCAAGATTGGCAACTATCGAATCAGCGTCGAACACGGAGGCTTTAAAAAGGCAGAGAACGCTGCGTTCGACCTCAATATCCAACAACAGGCTGTGGTGGATTTCGTCCTGCAGGCGGGAGCCACCAACGAAACCGTGCAGGTAACTGCCCAGGCCGCGCTGTTGCAGACCCAAAGTGCCACCGTGGGCCAGGTGATCGGCGCAACCACAGTCGAGAACATGCCGCTCAACGGCCGTGACTGGACCATGCTGGCCACGCTTACTCCCGGGGTGACGCAACCGCAGCAGGGCGCCCGTGCAGGTAACCAGTTTGCCGCGAATGGCACCCGTCCTGCTCAAAACGATTACCTGCTCGATGGCATTGACAATAACAGCAACGATGTCGACTTCCTGAGTGGTGAGGCCGACGTGGTCAAGCCCCCGGTCGACGCCATCCAGGAATTTAATATTCAGACCAACAACTTTAGTGCTGAATTCGGGCGCGCCGGCGGCGCGATCGTAAATGCCACGATTAAATCTGGCACCAACGGCTTTCACGGCGTCGTATGGGAGTTTTTCCGCAATGATGCCCTGGATGCCAACGCCTATTTTTCAAATCCTGCAACCCAGCGCAAGCCGGAACTGCGGCAGAACCAGTTCGGCGCAGTTGCCGGAGGCCGCATTTTCAAGGACAAGACCTTCTGGTTCGCTGACTACGAGGGAACGCGAATCAACCAGGGAGCGCTGCAGAGTGGTATTTGGGTGCCCACGACGCCAGAGGTAAGCAGCGGCTACACCAACTTTGCCGATCTGTTGAATGCGACGGGGAACTTTCAACGTACAGACCTGCTGGGACGTTCGTTTAGCAATGGACAGATTTTTGACCCGGCGACGACACGTGCGGTGACCGCCGGTCAAGTGGATTCGGTCACTGGAATCATGGCCACCAAGAATGGCTATGTCCGGGAGCCTTTTGCCGGCAATCAACTTCCCGCCGGCCGCCTGGATCCCAATGCGATAAAGCTCCTCCAACTCTTCCCAGCGCAAAACCTGAGTGGAGTGGAAAACAACTATCAGACGACCACCGTCAATACCACCGTGCAAAGTACGTTTGACGTGCGCATCGACCAGCATTTCAACGAAAAGAACCAGATGTTCGGGCGCTACAGCTACATAAACAGCACGCAACACGTGCCCCCTCCCTTTGCCGGAGTCGCCGATGGCGGGAGCTATAGCGACGGCACCCAAAAGTGGGATGTGTACGGTGTCGCAGTCAGCTACACTCACGTCTTCACGCCAACCCTTATCAACGAGGTGCGCTTCGGGTATGGCCAGGAACACACGACCCGCACGCCGACCACAGCCGACACTCTGAATATTCCGGCGGGGTTTGGCATCGGTGGTATTCCCCAGTTTGCCGGCAATGGCGGGCTGCCTTATCTCAGTTTTGGTTCTAACGGCCTCCACAATCTCGGAGGATCCGAGTGGCTTCCTGGCGATCGCTACAGTGACACCACCCAGCTTACCGAGAACCTGACCAAAGTTTATAAGTCGCACACCTTCAAAGGTGGAGTTGAGTTCCAATACCTGTACTTCCCGTGGCTTGCGCCGCCGGAATCAAAGGGCTCCTTCGAATTTGACGGCAGGTATGCTTCGATTCCGAACCAGACAGACAGGCTCACTGGTCAAGCCCAAATGCTGCTCACGCCAATAGCGGCGACGGTTGCCAATGGGGTCAACTACTCCGGCGGATCGGACCAGGTGGCGGCCTCGAATTATGGCTATCTGCACAGCAACCGAAATTATTACGGAGTCTACTTTCAGGACGATTGGAAAGTGACTCCTCGCCTGACACTGAATCTCGGCTTGCGCTGGGAATACTTTGGGCAGGTGGGTGATACCAATGGCGCCCAAGCCAACTTTGTACCTGGAGTTCCGGGCTCAACGGCGCAATTCATCATGACTTCAGCGAACAAGACCAAAACACCTCTCTCCACCAGCTTCTCCCAGGACCTGGCGAAAGACGGTATTCAGTTGGTCTATACCAATCAATATGGCAGCGGCCTTGGCATATCGCAACAGACTAATTTTGGCCCGAGATTCGGAGTGTCGTACCAGGTGACGTCGAAACTCGTTGCCCGCGTGGGTTACGGGATCTTCTACGGGGCATTTGAAAACCGGGGCGGCGATCCCAGCCTGGGTTACAACTATCCCTTTGAATATGTACTGCAGTTTCAGGATTCGTCCAATGGAGGAATCGGCAGCGTAACCCCCACAATCTTCCCGGATGGCTCGTATGGCACGATCGAGAACGGGCTGAAGGGCATCAGCCTTACTCCATCAAGCGTAAGCGGCAATGGATTGCAATTTCGCGGTGTGCAACTCCACTACCAGACGCCCTACACCGAAGGATTCAATCTGACGGCGCAATATGCGTTGACTCCCGTAGACTCAATCCAGGCGGGCTACGTGGGTTCCGTTGGCCGCCATATTGAAGCCTTTCCCGGTACTAATAACCCGTCGCAGATTCTGCCTCCCGGCACCCCCATCACTCCCTACCTGGCGTTTCCTGACTTTGCCAACGGCTCTTCTTACGACATCACCGCAGGGTCCAGCAGTTACAACTCTCTACAAACCAAGTACGAACGCCGCTTCAGCCATGGCCTCAACCTGCTTGCCGGCTACACCTGGGCCAGGACGCTGACGGACGCCGGGGACTTATTGAGTGATGGAGGTGTCGGCGGCTACCGCGCTCCACAAATCACCGGGATCTCCTATGACAGGGGGCTGGCGTCCTTCAACATTAATCATTCGTTCGTGGCCAGCGGCACCTATGAACTACCGATTGGCCGGGGCAAGGCGATGATGGGCGATCTTCACGGGCCTGCTCAACTGCTCCTTGGGGGCTGGATGGCCAATGGAATCCTGACCCTGAACAGTGGTCCCCCGCAATATATTCCTTGCCAAATCACAACCACGGCCACCACGAGCACTTGCTATGCCCAAGTAGTCCCTGGTGTGAACAAGTATCGTTCCGGTGGGCCGGCGCATTACTACAACCCCGCGGCATTCACCGATCCACCGGTGGCGACGGCCATTGGCAACAGCAATCTTGCTTCGCTCGGCGGATCGAATACCCAGGTCAACGGTCCGGGCTACCGTGATTTTGATTTTTCGATCTTCAAGGAATTTGGAATCACGGAGACGACACGCTTGCAGTTCCGGGCCGAGGCGTTCAACCTGACCAATACCCCCAGCTTTAACTTGCCGACAAACACAAATTACCAGGACACGGCGAATTTTGGTCAGTCGACTACTACCCGCAACAGCGGCCTTAATACCGGTAACCAGCGTCAAATTCAGTTCGCATTGAAGTACTACTGGTGAGCGATAACTGCACTTTCCCCGGGCGGCTGTTATGGCTGCCCGGTTTGTCGTGCCATGGAGGCGAACAATCGACTGCGCTTCAGAGTCTGCTGTTTCTCTTCTAAAACCTGCGAATGATAGGGTCATCCGCGAAAAGGCCAAAGCAATCCCGGCGGAGTTATACTCGTCCAGATGTGGCAAAAGGCTTCATGTTGTTTGCGTACTGTTGGGATCGGGTCTCTGGTCATTCACTTCGCCGGGTTCACAGCGCTAGCCTTTCAGTCCAACAACGCAACTGCCAACCACACTCATCCCAACCCTGCCGGGCCGCAACTGCAAATGGAGCGGACCCTCCTCGAGGCAGCGAAGCAAAGCCCCAACGACTTTGCTGCTCAGCGACAACTCGGTGAGTTCTATGTTCAGCAGAACCGTTTACCGGAGGGCATCCGCTATTTGGAAAAGGCTCTCCAACTCAATCCGCAGGACTACGATGCCGGTTACGATTTGTCCCTGGCGTATCTGAATGCCGGCGATACCGCGAAGGCCTCGGCACAACTTCACCAGCAGATCGCCCAACGTGAAACCGCGGAACTCGATAACCTGCTCGCGGAAGTGAACGAGAAGTCGAGTGATCTTAAAGGAGCCGCCACCGAGTACTATCGCGCCGCCGAGCTGGACTCAAGTGAAGAAAACATCTTCGATCTGGCCTCATTTCTTCTGCAGCATCGGAATTATGATGGGTTCCTTGACAACGCACTTAAGTTCTTCCGCTACGGCGTAGAAAAATATCCGCGATCGGCAAAGCTGACGGTTGGCTTAGGGGTAACGCTTTACGCTGAGGGCCAGTATGACGATGCCGTCAAGACACTTTGCGCGGCCGCCGATCTTGACCCGACGGATCCAAGGCCATTTGAGTTTCTGGGCAAAGTGAGCACGATCTCACCCGCGCATATTCCCGAGATCCGCAAAAGACTCGAAGGGTTTGTGCATCTCTATCCCAACAACGGCCCCGCTCTCTACTACTACGCCATGAGCTTGTGGGAACGCCCCGAAGGGGAGCCGGCCGCGGATTTGACGGTGATCGAGGCTCTCCTCAAGAAAGCGATCGCGGCCGATCCGACGCTCTATGAAGCCCACTTTCAGCTCGGCGTACTCTATCAGGACCAGGAGAAATACCCGGAGGCCATCCGGGAGCTAAATCAGACCCTCGCCCTTCGCCCCGATTTCAATCGCGCTCATTATCGCCTGTTTCTCCTGTACAGTCGCACTCACCAGAAGCAGCTGGCCGACCAGCACCTCGCAATCCTCAAGCAAATTAAACAGGAAGATGCGGAAGCGGAGGAAGTAGGAGACAATCCAGGAGGCGGCCAGGCAAAAGAAATCGTGGAGACAGCACACTAGTTTTCACTTGGAAACGGCAAGCAAAGATGGACCCCTTCGATATCCATAACGATCGCAGACGTGAGAGGTTTCCCGAGCTCTCGTGCTTCCGCGATCTGGGATCCTCTCAACGCGTCGAGAGGGCGATCTCGTGGAGCCGGCGCGAATTTCTTCGTACGGCCACCGGGGCGACTGCCGCGACCGCGTTGTCGGCCTTCTCTCCTCTGCGTGCGATGGCCATGCGCACGGGACAGAAGGCAGTCGTCGTTACCTTTGGCGGAGGCACGCGCGATGAAGAGACGTTCATGCCCGATGGGCAAGAAAACATTCCTCATCTCTTGCGCGAGTTCATTCCCCAGGGCACGTTCTTCACCCAGGTAGTCAATCGAGGGATCCTGGGTCATTATGTCGCGACCGCAAGCCTGGTGACGGGGGCTTACGAAACCTTCAACAACTTCGCCGCCGTCTCGCCGGACAATCCCACGGTCTTCGAATATTTCCGCAAGGATCTGCATCGCCCCGCATCCGATACCTGGGTGGTCGCTCCCAGCAATGGCTTCGGCCTCATTGGCGAGAGCAGCCACTCCTCCCACGGAGCTGGAATGGGAGCCGGCGTGATCCTGCCCAAACGCCTGCTGGCCGCAGCCATGGCAAATGAGTCCGCCGGCCTCGACCATCTCTTGCGCGACAACTATGAGAGCCCGGTCTATGCGCCGGCGTTGGGCGTGAGTGATCAGCAATTGCAGCAGATGTCGCAAATGCTGAAGCTGTCGGTTACGGATTTCACCGCCCACGCTCGCAGCCTGCGCAGCCCGGACGAACTCTCGGTCTACATTGCCAGGCAGTTGATGCATCAGCTCGCCCCCAGCCTGCTCTGGATCACTCTGCACGATATCGATGTCGCGCATGCAGGCACCTATTCGCTCTACGTCGATGCGATACAGCGTTCCGACCGGCTCTGCGCCGAGATTTGGCAGATGATCCAGAGCGAGCCCGAATACGCCGGCAAGACAACCATGTTCATTCTCCCCGACTTCGGCCGCGATTCGGATACATCAGCCGGGGGCAATGGCTTTCAGCATCACCGCACCGGCGACGCGTTTTCGAGAACCACGTGGATGATGGTGCGGGGCGCAGGGGTGAGGGAAAATGTGCTTGTCGATCGTCCGGTGGAGTCGACCGATCTCGTGCCCACCCTCGGCGCGCTCTTCGGCTTTTCGCCAAACTTCTCCCGTGGCAAAGCCTTGCCGGAGGTGCTGTAGCGCATGCTTGCCCATCCGATTCAAGGCGAACAGTTCCAAAGCTATCCCCCTCAGGCGAAGCAGATCGCTATCAGCAATCTCCATTTGTTTCAGCAACTCCCGCTGGCTTTCCTCCCCCTGCTCCTGCGCGAGGTCATCGTTTACGACTGGAAGTTTCCCGCGGAACGAGATGAAATCGACCGGCAATTCCGCTATCTCGGAAGTCTGACCCCTGCTCAGCTGTCGAGCGCCATGAGCTCCTTTGCGAAATTGAACCTCTCGCCCGAACTCGAAGCCATGGACTGGATAGGCTCTCCCTCTCGTTTCTCGGAACGCCTGTCGGCCTATCTCTGGGCAACACACCAGATCGACGACTTCAGCGGAGCCGCGGAAGACTACATACAAGCCTTCAATACTGCGGTGCCCGAAGCGGCCGCTCCGGTGCCACGGCTCGGCATCGCTGTGATCTCACAAGAGATTAGCCACACCAACTATCCGCTCTTTCGCAAACTGCGTCCGCACGGCGTCTACTATAGCCGGGTCGATCCCGGCAGTAGCTATAAGCTCTTGCTGGATACCGTTGCTAAACGCAGCCAGGCGCATCCCTCCCCGTATGCCCACTGGTGCATTGACGGCGGATTGCAGGCAACTCCGCCGGGTAACCAGATCGCCTCGGTCGCTTATGGATCGTTGCAGCCGGTGCGTAAGGCGCTCATCCACAAGATGCAGCAAGTCTCCCTATCCCAGGCCGGAGTGGAAGCCCTGCGCACTCGCCTTGCGGAAACCGATCCGGCTGAAGTGGGAATGAATCATCATCAAGATGATCCTGTTCTGAGCCGTTTCGCCATCAGCGTGCTGACCGAAGGTTCGGGGACGCAGATCTACAGCACCACCTTTGTGCAGTGGACCGCCAGGGAAGCCCTCCGCCGGGCGCGGCCGCTGACCATCCTGGCGAAATTCGCGCCACGGCAAACAGAAGAATCCGCCGACGAGGAACTCTCCGGCATTCAACAGCGAGCGGTTCTCGATCCCGCAGGATCGCTTGTCGATGCGGATATGGGCGCCTACTACACCTGGGTCAACCTGCAAAGGCTCTCCGGCGCCGCCCAGTCCACCTTTATCGCCTGGTTTGAGGGGCACAACGAAGCAGTTGCGGTTGCGCCGTCGCTCCAGCCCGGTACCGAATCCCACGACAGCGTGAATCTGGCGGAGATTCTCCGCCGAACCCAAAGCACGAGCTAACCCCTACGGATTTGTCCAAATAAGATCAGCGAGAGGCCTTTTTGCTTTGTATCCGGGCACGACTTCAGTCGCGCCACCCCCAGCACAATGGTCAGGAATTTAGAGTCTGCGTGAGAACCACGCTCTCCCGCTTGAGTCCCGTAGGGACGGGCTGAGAGTAGCCCAGGACGTAGTCCTGGGTAACGATAAGCAAGGTGGACAGTCCCGCAAGGGACGGCTGAACACCCGGGCTGAGTTTTCAGCCGTCCCTTCGGGGACTAATCGATGACGCATTCCTAACCCAGGACTACGTCCTGGGCTACTGTCAGCCGTCCCTGCGGGACTAAGTGCAGAGTTCTCACGCAGACTCTAAAGCCCCACTCTTGATTGCGCCTTACGGCACGACTAAAAGTCGTGCCGTGATACAAAGCAAAAGCGTTGCCTGACAAATCACCGGAACCAATTCTGAAAATCGGCCAGATCAGATCACTATTCCTGTGGCGCTATTTCGTGTACGATAACGGTTGTTTTGCGAGGCGAGCAGCCCATGAACCGACTTCAACACGCAACCGGCTCAGCGATCCTTCTCCTGGTCGCGAACCTTTCAGGCTGCACAACGGGAACGAAAATCACTCTGGATCCCGCAGATAAAGGCCGCGTCTACGAGGGAATCGGCGCGGCCAGCGCCGGCGCCTCCTCCCGGCTTCTGTATGACTACAAGGAACCGTATCGCAGCCAGATTCTTGACTACCTGTTCAAGCCGGGCTATGGGGCCGCCTTGCAACATCTGAAGGTGGAGATCGGCGCTGACGTGAACTCCACCGATGGAGCGGAGCCCAGCTCCATGCGCTCGCGAGACGACCATGATTACACTCGCGGCTACGAGTGGTGGCTGATGGAAGAAGCGCGCAAACGAAATCCCCACATCATTCTTGACACCCTCGCCTGGGGAGCACCCGGTTGGGTCGGAAATGGTCAGTTCTACTCGCAAGATATGGCAAAGTACGTGGCCGATTTCTTGCAGGGCGCGGCAAGATACCATCATCTGGACATCGCCTATACCGGCGTCTGGAATGAAAAGCAGTTTGATGGCGCGTATGTAAAGACACTGTATCGGACTCTCACCAGCCAGCAGATCCCGGCAAAGATCGTCTGCTGTGACGAATATCCCGGAGAGGGCCTGGGGCAATGGAGCGTGGTGGATGCGATGCTCAAAGATCCTGAGCTCACCACCGCGGTGAACGCTGTCGGAGTGCACTATCCGATCGTTCACGGAAAATACACCACTCCGGCCAACGCGCGAACCATAGGCAAACCTCTGTGGTCGAGTGAAGATCAGCCCAACACCGGATCCGGTCCGATCGTCTCGCGCGAATGGCAGATCGGAGGCCGCATTTTGGCCCGACTGTACAACCGTAATTATTTAGAGGGTGGTTTTACCAAGACCGAGATATGGAGCCCGATCACTTCCTATTACGACATCCTGGCGGCTGCGAATTCGGGGCTCATGTACGCGAATACTCCCTGGTCCGGTTATTTCAACGTGCAGGGCGCCATATGGGCAACCGCTCACACCACGCAGTTCGCGGAGCCCGGTTGGCAGTATCTCGATGCCGCCTCCGGTTTGCTCCCGGAGCGAGGGAGCTTTGTCAGTTTGAAGTCTCCCAACGGCGAGGATTGGAGCGTCGTTGTAGAAACCATCGATGCCAAGCAACCGCAGAGGATCAAACTTGGCGTGAAGGGTAATCTCTTGCGCGCAACCGTCCACGTTTGGGAAACCAATAGCCAGCGCACGTTCGAACATGTCGCGGATGTCAGCATGGCGGACGGCGTAGTCAACTACACGCTTGATCCCGATTCGCTCTACACCTTCGCCACCACGACCGGTCAGGGTCGAGGAACAGTAAAACCTCCAGCTGATACCCCGTTCCCGTTGCCCTACGCGGATAACTTCGAAGACACCGAGCTTGCGCGTGCCCCCCGCTATCTCTCTGACCAGGACGGGGCATTTGAAGCCCATCCATGTCTGCAACGCAAAGGGCGCTGCCTGGAGCAGGTCATCACCGTCAAGCCAATTCCCTGGGGTCCCTTGCCCGACCCGTTCACGCTTGCCGGTGACGTAACCTGGTCCGACTATAAGCTCGCCGCGGACGTCCTGCTCACCAAAGACGGTCCGGTCACGCTCATGGGCCGGATCGACAACGCCGATGTCTTCAAAGATGGCAAGGCCCGCTGGCCGGCTGGATATGTGCTCAACCTGGAACCCGGCGGAAAGTGGACGCTCTCAACCACTGTGTACAAAAACGCCACGCGTGAACTGGCCTCCGGCACTGTGCCAATACTTGCAGGCAAATGGCATCACGGCGAGCTTGCCTTCAAGGCTAACCAGGTCTCGGTGTCTCTCGATGGAAAGTCTCTGGCCACCGTAACCGACGCTTCCCATCCTCACGGAATGTTTGCCATCGGAACAGGCTGGAACCGGGCGCAATTCGATAACCTCTCGATCATGCCGCAATAGTCCGCTAGCCGGATCTGTGGAATCTGGCATACCACTGCGCTAAACCGAAACTTCTCGGGTCAGATGGGCAATCAGGGTCAAGGTCTGCGGGCACCCTCGGATTTGTTACCGGGACAGAAGCGACTACGCTACACCCACACTTTCATCTGGACCTGAGACGTGATTGAGAAACAAACCCAGGTTACTTCTCAAAACAATATGAGGAGCAAGCTTGGTCGAGGGTGGCGGCTTGACCCCCTCTACCAGGAATCGAACCAACGTCTCGAATGCGACCTTGCCTTGCGTGAACGGGCGCTGGTAGATCGTGGCCAGGACTTTCCTTGACTCGATGTGCCTGATTAATTCCGGAAAAAGGTCAGTCGTGATGACCTGTATCTCGCCCAGAAGGCGCTTTTGTTCGAGGGCCTGCAGAACCGGAATGCTGTTCGCGGTGCTGATATAAATTCCCGCCGGTCGAGGTTTGCGTGCGAGCAGATCGAGGGTGGCTTGATAGGCATCCTTGGGGCGCTCATGCGACTCAATCGTTGGTAACAGCGACAACTGCGGCGCTTCGGTGGCTAAGCTCGCGGCGAATCCACGTAGCTTATCCGCGTGATCCAGCGTACTCAGATCACCGGTAATCGGAACCACCGCACCGCCGTTCGGCAGACGCATGCCCAGCAGCTCGGCTGCCATGCCCCCGCTCACAAACGCATCCACAGAAATGCAAGCGAGGCGGCTGCTGCGCGGGGCATCGCTGGCCACACAAACCACCGCCCTTCCTTGCTCTGCCAACCGCTGCAGGGAAGCGCCAATGGCCGATGGATTGCCCGGGGTAAGAATAATGCCGTCGAAGTGCCGTGCGACATCCGCCTCCATCAGCTCCACGTCGCCCTCGCCCAAACGGGGATAGGTGCGAAAGTCAAGATCGACCGTAGCCCCCAACGTAGCCTCGGCAGCGGCGCGGACCCCGGCGCGCAGTGGATCGAAGAACGACTGAATCTGCTGCGGCAGATGCACAGCGATGCGGACGCGGCGATTCAACTTGAGGCTTCTGGCGGCGACGTTCGGCCGGTAGTGAAGCTTCTCCGCCATCTTGAGGACTTTGGCGCGCGTCTTTGCGCTTACCCCCGGCCTGGCGTGAAGAGCGCGGTCGACCGTCCCGATCGAAATACCCAAAGACTTTGCGATTTCTTTGATTCCGGCGGGCTCTGACGTTGTTTGTTTCACGGCGCTGACATTGTAGCTCACACTCATCGGTCGACCGGGCGTTTGCGGGCGAACACCGCGTTGAAGAGGTTGACAGCAGATGGTTGGCTTGAGTAGTTTCGAGGTACTTTACGGTAACGTAAACGCAAGATGTCGCATCAGCGGTGAGGGGTCATGACCAGGCGCGTGCCAGGCTCCAATCAAAGTTCGAAACCGGCGGCGACGATTCGAGATATCGCCCGGCTCACGTCCCTGTCGATCGCAACTGTGTCTCGAGCGCTGAGCACTCCTGACAAGGTGCGGCCTGAGACCAGAGACCGCGTGCTGTCGGCAGTTCGCTCTTGCGGCTACAAGCCGAATGAGTCCGCGCAGCGCCTGGGGCGGCTCAGACGTGCCAATTAGGCACACAGCAATGGTTTACCGCTGGATTAACCCTAATGCCGCAGCCAGCTCACCCTCACAGGTGACAAGAAGGCCGGCTCCGTGGTCTAACGTTGGCATGGGTTCTCTTCGATTTCTTCCGCTGCTCTGCCTGATTCCCCTGGCGCCGGCGCTCCAGTCCCAGAACTCGAGCGCCGCTCCGGCTGCCCCGGCGCCCGCGGCCCAGAGCCCGGCGCCGGGTACACCCACCACCACCCTCTCCGTCGATGTCAAAGTGGTCACCCTGCCGGTGACTGTCCGCGACAAAAAGGGCAAGATCATCCGCGACCTGACCAAGGACGATTTTGAGCTGGAAGAGGATGGTAAGCCGCAGTCGATCCGCTACTTCAGCCAGGAAACCAACCTGCCCCTGACCGTGGGCCTGCTGGTCGACACCAGTATGAGCGAGCGGGACAACATGGACCGGGAGCGCAGCGCCAGCCGCAGCTTCCTAGATCAGATGATCACCCGGCCAACGGATCGCGCCTTTGTGATCCACTTCGATCGCGAAGTCGAGCTGCTTCAGGACCTGACCTCGGATCACGCCAAGTTGGAGAAAGCAGTAGGCCTTATCGACACTCAGCAGGCGGTCGAGAGCGTTTCAAGCAACGACCAGGGTTCCGGTTCCCAAAGGAAACGTGGCGCCGGAACCTTGCTGTACGACGCGATTTTCCTCGCCTGCGATGAGATCGCCAAGAAGCAGACCGGCCGCAAAGCCATCGTTGTCTTGACCGACGGAGAGGATCGGGGCAGCCAGGAGACCCTGAATAGCGCCATCGAGTCGGCGCAGAAGTCGGAAACCGTCGTTTACGCCGTATATATCGGAGGGCACGAGGACCACGATTACGACAACAACCAGATGGGGCGTCGCGGTGGCATGGGGGGTGGCTACCCGGGGGGTGGCTATCCCGGAGGACGATATCCCGGTGGCTACCCAGGCGGTGGTTATCCCGGAGGAGGAAATTACCCCAGGGGGCAGCAGCAGAACCGCCCCAACGGCAAGAAGATCCTTCAGGAAATCGCCCAGCAGACCGGGGGACGCTACTTTGAGGTCAAAAAGAAGGATTCGGTCGACGACGTCTACGCCCAAATCGCGGAGGAATTGCGCACCCAGTTCATGTTGGGCTACACCCCGCCCAAAGACCAGACCAGCGGCTACCACTCCATTCACCTGACCACCAAAAAGAAGGATCTGCAGGTGCAGACGCGGGAGGGGTACTATTCCGGGCAGTAACGCCCGGGCCGGGCAAGGCGGCTGGCCATTGCTAATATCGGGGGATGACAGAGATCGGCTTTGCGGTTGACCCTTCGCCGGCGCCACGGCCGCAGCCCACCGTTCTTAGCGGAAGGGTGGTCACACTCCGCCCTTTCGATCTGCCCGCGCAGGCCGAGGAGCTCTACCGGGCTACCCATGGACCGGAACGGGACGACCTGTGGCGCTACATGAACGAGGGGCCGTTCCCCAACCTTGCCGCGTTCCAAGCCGCGTTCGAGAAAAAGCAGAGTTCAACCGACCCGCTTTTTTTCGCCATTGTGGAAAACACCACAGGCTTGCCCGTCGGCCAAGCGTCGTACCTGCGCATTGAGCCCGCTCATCGCGTGATCGAAGTAGGCAATATCGTCTTCACGCCCGCATTACAACGCAGTTGTGGCGCAACCGAGGCTATGTATTTGATGGCGCGGCATGTTTTCGATGATCTGGGCTATCGCCGTTACGAATGGAAGTGCAATGCTTTGAACCAACCCTCGCGGCGGGCGGCGCTCCGCCTCGGCTTTTCCTTCGAGGGAATCTTTCGTCAACACACCATCGTCAAGGGCCGGAATCGCGACACTGCCTGGTTTTCCATGCTGGATCTGGAGTGGCCCCAGCGCCGGGCGAGCTTCGAGCGGTGGCTGGCGCCGTCGAATTTTGACCGGCCGGCCGGCAAAAGCTCTCCCTCTCCCAACTGAACGGCCTCTGAGTCGCTCCCGGGTGGCATGCCACAAAAAGCACCATCTGCGACGTTTCGGTGATTGCGAGCCTTTTCTGCCCCCCATAGAGTTGTTGCAATCGGAGGGCACTACATGATGAACAGTTCGGGGACGGTGATCGGAAAAGGCATTTGCATTCGCGGGGAAGTGTCGGGAGAGGAAGACTTCTTCCTGGACGGAGTACTGGAAGGCAACATCACCTTGACGGGCAAACGGCTGACCGTCGGGGCCAACGGTGTGATCCATGCCGACATTGTGGCAGGCGATCTGGTGGTTTTCGGCCGGGTCGAGGGTAGTGTCAAGGCGAGCGGCCGCGCCGAACTGAAGCACTCCGCGGTTTTTGTCGGAGACATCTCTGCAACCCGTCTGTCGATTGAGGATAACGCCACGCTGCAAGGCTACGTCGACCTCACAGAAGCCGTTCAACCAGCGAAAAAAGAACCGGTTGCGCAAAAGCAACCCGAGCCAGAAGAAGCCGCCGAGTACGTCGAGCAGTACAGCGAAGCCGTTTAACCAGCCAGCATTCGCCTTTTAGTCGTCCCTGGTACGACCGCCCCATCCTTGCCCAAGCAGGGATGGGGCAATCATGCTTACCGGTTTGCATAATGGGCTGTAGAGTCTGCGTGAGAAGTCCAGAATGTGGGAAGTCCGAAGGGCGCGCCGCAGATCCCTCCACTACGCTACGCTTCGGTCGGGACGACAATGTTGTTTGGGAACGATACGTATACTTTCCAAGTTGAATTGTCATCCCGACCGAAGCGTAGCGTAGTGGAGGGATCTGCGGTGCGCCCTTCGGACTTCCCACATTCTGGACTTCTCACGCAGACATTTCTTTTTCGCGCCTCCGCGCAAAACCTCTACCGTGCTATCCGATCAAGATCCATATTAAGCAGAAGCACATTCACCCGCTCTTCCCCCATAAAACCGAACTGCCGTCCCTGAACGTGTTGCTGGATCAGGTCGCGTACCGTCGCCACCGGCAAGCGCCGCGCCGTTGCCACCCGGTCCGCTTGAAACAACGCTGCGGCAGGGGAGATGTCTGGATCCAGACCCGATCCCGAGGCGGTCACTAAGTCGATTGGCACCGGCGCACCTTTATTTTCTGCGGCATAGTGAGCCACGTCGCCGTTGATGCGGCTAATCAGCTTCTGGTTCGACGCGGCGTAGTTCGATGGGCCGGAAGAGGTGGCGTCATAGCCGTTGCCGGCGGCCGAGGGACGTCCATGAAAATACTGGTCCCCCGTAAAGTTCTGGCCGATGAGCCGCGAGCCAGTCACCTGGCCGTTGGCGACGATCAACTCTCCATCAGCCTGGTGGGGAATCGCTAAATGCCCGATGGCGGTAACCGCCAGCGGATAGAGAATGCCGAGCAACACCGTGGTCAGCAACGTAAATCGAATGGCAATCTTCAATTCATTGCGCAGCATAAGAACTCCAATCAGGACAAGCCCAATCCGGTTAAACAAATATCAATCAGCTTGATTCCGATAAAGGGGACGATGACCCCGCCCACTCCATAGATCAGCAGGTTCTGGCGTAACAGCGTCTGCGCCGATCTTGGCTGATACTTGACCCCGCGCAGGGCGAGCGGAATCAGGGCGACGATGATCAAAGCATTGAAAATTACCGCCGAAAGAATTGCCGAGTGCGGCGTGCTCAGGCGCATGATGTTCAACTGGTTCAAAACCGGAAACACCCCGGCAAACATGGCCGGAATAATGGCAAAGTATTTAGCCACGTCGTTGGCGATGGAGAACGTGGTCAGCGCGCCGCGGGTCATGAGCAACTGCTTGCCGATCTGGACGATCTCGATGAGCTTAGTCGGGTTCGAATCCAGATCGACCATGTTGCCCGCTTCCTTGGCCGCCTGGGTGCCTGAGTTCATGGCCACTCCCACGTCGGCTTGAGCCAAAGCCGGGGCATCGTTTGTACCGTCACCCGTCATCGCGACCAGTTTTCCCTTGGCCTGCTCACGGCGGATCAGATCCATCTTGTCTTTGGGTTTCGCTTCCGCCAGAAAGTCGTCGACCCCTGCCTCGCGCGCGATCACCGCCGCGGTCAGCGGATTGTCACCGGTGATCATGATGCTGCGGATGCCCATCGCCCGCAGCTTCGCCAGCCTTTCCTTCAATCCACCTTTGACGATGTCTTTGAGGTAGATCACTCCCAGAGCGGTCGAGTTTTCCGCGACCACCAGGGGCGTGCCGCCCATGCCGGCGATCTGTTCCACGGTCTCGCGCACCTTCTGCGGCAGGTTTGACCCCTGTTCGACCAGAAAGCGGGTGATCGCGTCGACCGAGCCTTTGCGGATGACGTGGCCGGCGAAGTCGACCCCGGACATACGTGTCTGCGCGCTGAAAGGTACGAACTCCGCATGCAACGCGCTGAGATCACGCCCCCGCATGCCAAAGTTCTGTTTCGCCAGCACCACGATCGAACGGCCCTCCGGCGTTTCATCGGAAAAGGACGAAAGTTGGGCCGCGTCCGCCAGCCGTTCCGGAGTGATATTCGGCGCGGGGATGAACTCGGTTGCCTGACGATTACCCAGCGTGATGGTGCCGGTCTTATCCAGCAACAGGGTATCCACGTCGCCCGCCGCCTCGACCGCGCGGCCAGACATGGCAAGCACGTTGTATTGCACCAACCGGTCCATGCCTGCGATCCCGATCGCCGAGAGCAACCCCCCGATCGTGGTGGGAATGAGGCAGACCAGCAGCGACACCAGCACAAAAATGGTCTGCGGCGCCTGCGAGTAGACAGCGATGGGCTGCAGCGTAGCCACTGCCAGAACAAAGATGATGGTGAGCCCGGAGAGCAGGATGCTGAGGGCAATTTCATTCGGCGTCTTCTGCCGTTGAGCGCCTTCGACCAGGGCGATCATCCGGTCGAGAAAGGTCTCTCCGGGATTGGAAGTGATCTTGACCATGATCCAGTCAGAGAGCACCTTGGTCCCGCCGGTGACTGCCGAGCGGTCGCCGCCCGCCTCGCGAATCACCGGCGCCGATTCTCCGGTGATGGCCGATTCGTCGACCGAAGCCACCCCTTCGATCACTTCTCCATCCCCCGGAATGTAAGCGCCGGCTTCGACATAGATGATGTCGCCGGAACGCAGGGAGGCGCTCGAAACCTGTTCCCGCGCGGCTTCCCGGCTCTCGCTCTTCAAGCGAATCGCCATGGTTTCGCCCTTCGCCTTGCGCAGGGTGTCCGCCTGCGCCTTACCCCGACCTTCCGCCATGGCTTCCGCAAAATTGGCAAACAGAACGGTGAACCAAAGCCACAATGTGATCTGCAGGTTGAAGGCAAAACTGCCCTGGTGGCTGAGGACTCCCTGGATCAGCAGAATGGTCGTCAGCACGCTTCCGATTTCGACCACCAGCATGACGGGATTCTTCACCATCAGGCGCGGATCAAGCTTGCGAAAGGACCCAATCGCCGCCTGGCGCAGGATCGTGGGATTCCATAGACTCTGTTTTTCTGCCATTTCGTTTCTCCCTGCCGGAGCTAAAAGGTTTTTCCTGCATGCAGCAGCAGGTTTTCGAGGATGGGCCCCAGACTGAGTGCGGGAAAGAACGTCAGCGCACCGACGATCAGGATCACGCCCACCAGCAGCACGGTGAACAGCATTGTGTTGACCGGGAATGTGCCGGAAGAGGGGGGAACGCTTTTCTTGCGCGCCAGGTTGCCCGCCAGGGCCAGCATCGGGACTTTCATCAGAAAGCGTCCGGCCAGCATATTGAATGCGAGCGTCAGGTTGTACCAGTTGGTATTGGTAGTCAGGCCGCCGAAGGCGGAACCGTTGTTACCCGCGGTTGATACGTATGCGTAAAGGATCTCGGAAAAACCGTGTGGCCCGTTATTATTGAGGCCGGCCAGAGCAACTGGCGAAAGCACGGATATGGCAGTCAACACCAGGATGAGCAAGGGAAAGATGAGCACAAAAAGCATTGCCAGCTTGATGTCGTAGCCTTCGATTTTCTTACCTAGATATTCCGGTGTTCGACCCACCATCAAGCCGGCGATGAAGACCGAGAGCACGACAAAGATAAGCATTCCATAGAGTCCTGAACCGACCCCGCCAAAGACCACCTCGCCCAGCATGATGTTTGCCAATGGCACCATGCCTCCAAGCGGCATGAACGAGTCATGTGCGGAATTCACCGCGCCGCAACTGGTGTCGGTGGTGACGGTGGCGAAGAGCGCCGATTGCGAGATGCCGAAACGTACTTCCTTCCCTTCCATGTTGCCGCCGGAGTTGATCAGCGTGGTCTTCTGATCCACTCCGTGTAGAAGCGGATGAGACTGCGCTTCTGCCCAGTAACAGACGGCGAAGCCGGCGAAAAAGAGGATGGCCATGGCTGCAAAGACCGCCCAGCCATGGCCCGCGGACCCGGTCATCTTGCCCAGGGTGATGGTGAGCGCCGCGGGGATGAGAAAGATCAGTTCGATTTCAATGAAATTGCTGAACGGCGTGGGGTTTTCAAAGGGGTGCGCGCTATTGGCGTTAAAGAAGCCGCCACCATTGGTGCCCAATTCCTTGATTACCTCCTGGGAAGCGACCGGCCCCTGCGCGATGACCTGGGGCGTCTTTCCATGCTCCAGGGTGGTCACGCTGGTATAGGGTTTGAGGTTTTGGACCACTCCCTGGCCTATGAGCACCGGTGCAATCACCAGGCAGATCGGCAGCAGAATCCACAGGATGGCACGCGTGGTATCCACCCAGAAGTTGCCAATGGTCTCCGACTGCTTGCGCGTGATGCCACGAACCAGGGCAACGGCGACCGCGATCCCGATGGCCGCGCTCAAAAAGTTGTGATACGCCAGTCCCGCCATTTGCGTGAAGTAGCTCATGGTGGTCTCTGGCGTATAGACCTGCCAGTTCGTGTTGGTGGTGAAGGAGACCGCGGTGTTGAAAGCGGTGGCCGGGGCTACGCCGGTCAGATGCTGCGGATTCCAGGGCAGCAGGACCTGCGCCCGTTCGATGAGGTAGGTCAGCAGCAGGGAAACGAAGCTGAAGATAAGCATCGCAACCGAGTACTGTTGCCAACTCATCTCCTGCGCAGCCTGGATGCCGCAGGCCCGGTAGAGAAGCCGTTCGATGGGCCGAAGCACCGGATCGAGAAAGGTCTTTTCCCCTTCAAGCACCCGGGCGATATAAAGGCCCAGTGGCCGCATCAGGAGCAGCAGTACACCAAAGAACACGACAAATTGCAGCCAACCGTTGGCAGTCATGCTAGAAATTCTCCGGGTACAACAGCGTGATCACCAGGTAGATCAAAGTCGCGACGGTAAGGATAAGCACAATAACCGTGGTATGAGACATAGCGGTCTTACCTCAACTTCTCGCAGCCGCGGACATAAAGCAGCGCAACCGCGAAGAAAACGATGGTGAACACAATCATCAGTAGATCCTGCATATAGATAGTGGAATGCTGTCCTACTAAGGAGGGTGTAAGCGAGAGATAAGGAATTCATAAAGACGGGGGTGGGAAAACATTTCCAGGACGAGTCCGCGGAACCGCCCTGGAAAGGTTTTCGACGGACGCTACTCTGGTACACCCTCCGGCAGAAACCGATAACCGACCCAGGGTTCGGTTTGGATGTACTGGCGCGGACCCTCGGCTTCAAGCTTCCGCCGAAGCTGACCGATAAACACGCGCAGATACTCCGGCTGATGCGCCGACTGGCCACCCCACACGGCCGTCAGCAAGGCGCGATGCGTCAAAGCCTTGCCCGCATTACGCGCCATGTAAAGCAGCAGATCGAACTCCGTCGGTGTCAGGTGGAGGCTGTTGCCGCCCACGGTCACGGTGTGGGCTCCAGCATCAATCACAAAATCGCCAATCTCAATCGGCGCATCGACGGTCCGTTCCGGCGCGCGTCGCAAGTGGGCTCGTACCCGGGCCAGCAATTCCTGAATACTGAACGGCTTGGTCACGTAGTCGTCCGCGCCCGCATCCAGCGCCTCGACCTTGGATCGCTCCTGATCACGCACCGACAGCACAATAATGGGAGTCGCAGCTTTGCTCCGCACTCGGCGGCAGAGTTCCACGCCACTCATACCCGGCATCATCAGGTCGGTCACTATCAGGTCCGGGCTCCAATCCTCGAACAGGCGGAGCGCCTCTTCGGGATCGTTCGCCGCCCGGACATCGTACCCCTGGGCGGAAAGCGCGGTGCGCAGCACGCGCGTGATCTGGGCCTCATCGTCTACTACCAGGACTCGTTCTGCCATCTCCACCCTTTACGATATGATCGCCAAAGATGCGTCTCTCCCGGGCTGGGGTGCTCGTCTTTCGTTATGTGGCGATGACCGCGGCCGCCCTCTTGGTGGTGCTGGTCTATCGCAGAATACTCCATGTAAACCAGACCACCGTTGCGCTCACCTTCCTGGTGATGGTGCAGATAGCGGCATTCCGCTGGGGACTCATCGCTTCGGTCTCCCTCTCCGTTGGTTGCACGCTCCTGTATAACTACTTTTTCCTGCCTCCGATTGGCAGCTTCACCATCGCCGACCCGCAAAACTGGATCGCGTTGGTGTCGTTTCTGGCATCCGCCATTTTCATCAGCAAGATCTCGGAAAACGAACGCCGCCAGACTGTGCTGAGTGAGGGGCGACGGAGCGAACTCGAGCGGTTGTACGAGTTCAGTAACCAGCTTTTGATGGAAGAAAATCTGCACGACGTGGCCGCCCACGCACCCCACGTCGTGGCATCCATCTTCGCCTTCGACGCGGTCGTTCTGTACCTCACGGAGAGCGACACCGCTTATTCCTCCGATCCGCGCCGGTCTGTCGTTTCGCTGCAGGAACTGCGTGCTGCCGCGCGGCTGCCCGATGGTCCGCGGCCCCGAGTCGACGGCGTGAGCATTGTTCCCCTGGTGCTGGGCATGCGGGCGAGTGGATCGATTGCCATGACAAGAATAGCCAAAGCGGACTACTCCGACGGATTGTATGACGCGATCGGCGGTCTGCTCGCGATTGCATTGGAGCGGGCCGCGGCTCTTGATCGTTTCAGCCGCGTGGAGGCGGCGCGCGAGGGGGAACGTCTGCGCAGCGCATTGCTCGACTCCGTAACCCACGAATTGCGCACACCGTTGACTGCGATACGCGCGGCCGCAACCAGCCTGTCGTCTCAGCCATCGCTTGCCGAGAGCCAGAGGCGTGAGATGTTTGCCATTCTCGATGAGGAAAGTGCGCGTCTTGATCGCCTCATCGGTCAGGCGGTGGAAATGGCCCAGCTCGACACCGACGGGATTGAGGTGCGCCTGAAGCCGCAACGGCTGCAGGAGGTGATTGACCTCGCGCTCGAGGATTGTCACGCTCTGCTGCGCGGGCGCGAGGTGCTGGTAGAACTGCCACCCGCCATGCCCTCCATTTCGCTCGACAGGGAATTAATCCGGAGGGTCTTGCGTCATCTGCTGGAGAATGCCGCCCGTTACTCCCCCGCCGGGTCCCCGGTGCGCATTGGCGCGGCGCTCGAAGCCGACCGCCTGCTGGTAAGTATTACCGACCAGGGGCAGGGAATCGATGAAGCGGAGCAGGCCTATATCTTCGACAAGTTTTACCGCGGCAGCCGGCAAACAGTATTGCATGGGACAGGTATGGGGCTGGCGATTGCCAAGGCGATTCTGCGCGCCCACAGCGGTGGAATTGACGTAGTCAGCCATCGCGATCAGGGGGCGACTTTCACCTTTTGGGTTCCGCTCGTCCGCCCCTCTTCCTGATCCGAAACTATTACGGTCAAATCGTGTTGATAGCATCAGCAGAAAGTGGCTGCAGCTTTAGCCAGAGCCGATTTTCCGTGACCGCCCGTAAACCCCGCGTCCCCGACTGCCGTCTGTGCGTCCAGGAGTAGTTTGACAAGTAACTTGCACAGCGACGTAGCCGCGGGAGACACTGTCCCTCTATGGAAATTGCATCGTCCCAATAACGTTTTATCTTTGACACGTCTAACCGGTAACGGCAGCTGGCCGTTAAAAGACTGTGAATCCCGGGAGCTGCTGTGGTAGAGCTCCGACCCTCAGGAGAAAGTCCTTTGCGCAAATTCTGCAATATTCTCTCGTTGCCCCTTTTGCTGACCCTAGGAGTCAGCGTCCTCTCGCAGGGATCCCAGGCCCAGGTTGTCCTCAAGGACCGGATTACGCAGCCAATCGAAAGCGCCAGCATGACGCCGATTGCTGGAAGTCTGAATCCCGTGGCGAAAACCGAATCTGACCAGGGATTGGCAGACAATACCAAAGTCCTCGGGGGAATGACCATCAATTTCCAGCGCACCGCGCAACAGGAAGCGAGCCTGCAGGCGCTGCTCCAGGCGCAGCAGGATCCGGGGTCCCCGAGCTATCACAAATGGCTAACGTCGGCACAATTTGGACAACAATTTGGGATGACCGCGTCGGATATTGCCCAGGTTACCGCCTGGCTGCAGCAGGAAGGGTTCACCATCAACTCGGTAGCCGCCAGTAGTAACGCCATTTTCTTCAGCGGCAGCATCGCCGCGGCTGAGAGAGCGTTCCAGACCGAAATCCATAACTACAGCCTGAACGGCGAAACCCACTTTGCCAACGCCACCCAGATTTCAATTCCCAGTGCTTTGGCCGGTATTGTGGGCAGCGTTCGCGGATTGAATGACTTCCGGCCGAAACCGAGGCTGCAGAAGAGCAAACTTTCTCCGCACTTTACCTCGGGAGTTTCGGGGAGCCACTTTCTGTCCCCAGGGGATATTGCGGTCATCTACGATTTGAATCCGCTGACGGGCGGAGTTGCCGCGAGCGGCCCGTATACCGGGAAGGGTGTTACCTTGGCGGTCGTCGGCCAAACCGATATCGTTCCTGCCGACATCACCGACTTTCGCGCTGCTGCCGGCCTGCCGACCAACGATCCCACCGTTTTCACGGTTCCCGGCACCACGCCCCCTTCGGCCGCCGCGGGTGCGGCATCCGGAGATCTGCTGGAAACCGATACTGATCTGGAGTGGTCGGGCGGCGTAGCCCCCGCAGCTTCGGTCGTCCTGGTGACTTCCGATAACGTCTTCAGTTCGTTGCAGTATGCCATCCAGTTCCCCGTCAACGGGATCACTCTTCCGATCATCAGCCAAAGCTACGGCATATGCGAATCGGCTCTCTCGACTTCAGACTGGATGTCAATCGAGGCCTTTCTGGCCCAGTCAAACACCCAGGGACAGACAATTTTCTTAGCCGCAGGCGACACCGGTGCGGCGGATTGCGACAACTCCTCGAATCCGAATTCGCCTATTATTTCGGCGACCCAGGGATTGGCGGTCGATTATCCGGGCAGCAGTGTTTACGTGACCGATGTGGGCGGCACCGAGTTCATGGGTGACGGCACGGCCGCTGCCCCGCAGACAGGCGCCGGCACCTACTGGAGCGCAAACGGTAGCAACGATGTGGTCACTTCGGCAAAATCCTACATCCCCGAGATGGTCTGGAATGACACCACATTTTCCATTAACAGTGGCGGCGGCTTCTCGGCAGGGGGCGGCGGCGCAAGCGCATTGTTTAAGAAGCCCACCTGGCAGACGGGGGTCCCGGGCATTCCGGCCGACGGTTTCCGCGATGTGCCCGATATCGCGCTCGATGCCTCCGTGTACCACGACTCTTATCTTGTCTGCAGCCAGACACTCACCGACGGCAGCCCGAATACCTATGTTTCCAGCTGTCAGTCGAATAGCTTCCGCTTATCCGATCCTGGCCAGCAGGACGATCAAACGTTCGCCGTGACCGCTGGCGGAACTTCCTTCGCGGCTCCGGAGTTTGCGGGGCTGTTGTCAATCATCGAACAGAAAGTCGCCTCTGGCGGAGGGCTGGGGAACATCAATCCGAGCCTCTACAAGTTGGCTTCCAACGCGACTACATACGCTTCCGCCTTCCACGACATCACGACCGGCAACAATCAGGTGCCCTGCACCACCGGTTCGCCCAACTGTCCCAGCGGCTCCAACCCCGTCATTGGTTTTGTGGCCGCTACCGGCTATGACCAAACGACAGGAATAGGTACGGTCGATGCCAACAATCTGGCTACGGCGTTTGCTGCCCTGGTGACGGCGACCGGCACCAAGACGACATTGACCGCTAGCCCCGGCACCTCGCTGGCGATCAACGAGTCGGTTACCTTTACCGCGACGGTCGCGCCGAATACCATGTCCGCAAATCCCACCGGCACGGTCACCTTTTTTGTGGACGGGACGGCGAAGCCCCCTATCAACGTCCCCGGGGCGGCTCCGTTCAGTGTCACGTATCCGACCAGTTTCCCGTCCGCCGGAACGCACACTGTCTCGGCTACGTATTCAGGAGATTCCACTTACACCGGATCGACCGCCTCCAGCTTGACGCTGACCATCGTTGCGTCAGGAACCCAACCGACCACGGTCGCGGTCACGGCTAGTCCGACCACAATTCCATTGGGCAGTGCCATCACTCTGAACGCTACCGTGTCTGGCTCAACCGCGGGCACCCTCACCGGGCCCGTCACCTTTACCACTGGTGGGAAAACGATCGGCACAGTGAATCAAGTGACGCTTGGGCCGGGTAATACCGCTACCGCCAATCTGCCCGTTTCCGCAGCCACTGCATCGCTGGGCTTTGCGCCCGGTCCGGATACCATTACGGCTACGTATGGTGGAGATACCTTCAATGCCGGCTCCTCCGGCCAGACGACCGTAACGGTCACCAACCCGAGCATCACGGTCACCGCCACCAACGTAACCATCTCGTCGCCGTCTCCTGGAAATACCGGTACCTCGACCATCACTCTCACCTCCACCGGTGGGTACACGGGGACGGCTAACATCTCCGCCACTTCGGCCACTTCGCTCAACATAAGCGGCACAATTTCGCCGGCAAGTGTGGCGTTGACCTCAGGTGGCACCGGAACGGCAACCCTCACGTTCACAACCGTTGCAGCTTCTGGAAACGTCAAGAAGGGTCTCGGGGGCAGGATTGCTGTAGCAGGAGGAACAGTAGCAGGATGCATCCTCCTACTTCTCATCCCCGGTATCCGGCGAAAGAGATGGCCTGTGGCCCTGGTGATGCTGGTGTTCCTGAGCGTCGGCGCGGGCCTTGGCTGCGGCGGTGGTACCGGCGGCGGTGTTCCGGCTGGCAACTACACCATCACCGTCACCGCAGTTGACAGCAGCAATACGAACATCACCGGTACCACAACGTTCACGCTAACGATTAAATAAGCGGATTGTCGTGAAGGGCTGCCTCTTGAAAGAGGCAGCCCTTTTTTTGTCACAGCGTCCTAGGCAATCGACGGGGTGCCCCAGGTTCGCCCCAGCGTACATGGGCCGGAAACGATGGGCGAAGCTACAATCGCTTTCGCCGCATCGGTCACCAACTCAATTGAACATTTGAAACGAAGACTCCACTGCGGTCCGGCCGGAATTCCCGAAAGCGACACCTGAAATTAGCCCGCGAAGTAGTCCCGGGTATACCGAAAGGATTCCAGCACTCCCGCATGGACGACCGAAACTTACCAGACTTATCGACAGATTGCATCCCGGTAATTCAGTCGTGGGGCTGGTTGTCTCTCGAAAATCTTCCCGTCCCTATAGGGCCCACATTACCGGACTACGATCACAGCGTGGTGGTGGTGGTGGCGATAGTAGTGGTGGCGACGGTGATGGCGATAATAAGGCTGTGCATACGCCGAGACCGTAAAGAAGGCGATGATAGTCAACAGCACTAGTTTCTTCATAACCGGATTAGATGCCGGCAAAAATTGTCCGCGGAAATATTGAGCCGATTTTTTCTAACTTATTCCCTTCTAGTTACTTATGTGCTGTTAAATGGGCCTGATCACGGTACCACCGGATGTTCTGACCCGTACAACCATTTCAAGGCCGAACAATCGTCCCGTCGAGCATGCGATCATTTCCCCGGTCTTCAAAATCTTTGGTGTAGGGATAGCGCGCAGCAGCTTTTTCGTCGATGTCGATGCCGAGGCCCGGCTTATCGTTGGAATAAATGTAGCCTTTCCGAATCTCGGGCGTGCCGGGAAACACCTCCCGCGTCTTCTCGTCAAAGAATGTTTCTTCCTGAATACCGAAGTTCGGAGTAACCAGGTTCAGGTGTAAATTGTAACAGTGACCGACCGGATCAACGTTGTTCGGCCCGTGCCATGCCGTGCGTACATCGAAAAACTCGCAGCAGTGCGCGACCTTGCGGCACATGTTCAGCCCACCCACCGACGACTGGTGTATGCGGATGAAGTCGATCCACCGGTTGGCCACCAGGTTCAGCCACTCGTTGCGGTTGGTAAAGAGTTCGCCCATAGCCAGCGGCGCCGAGGTTTCCTGGCGGAAGATCTGAAACCAACCGACATCCTCTGGCGAAAGTGGATCTTCCATATAAAAGGGGCGGTACTGCTCGACCGCTCGACACAACTCGATCGACTGGTTCGGCGCCGGCCGCTCGTGTATATCGTGCACCAGCCCGATATCGAATCCGAACTTCGCGCGTATCGCCTCGAACATCCCGATGGTCGTGGTGAGATAACGTCCGGCATCGAACACCGGCGATGGCGTCACTCCGTCGGGCCGCAATGCCTGCACGGCAGCCGAAGTTTTCGCGCCGCCCACCCCATAGCCGGACCATCCCGGAACCGCCAACTGGATACGCACCACCTGGTAACCCTTCTCTATGTAGGCCTGCACCTGGTCATTGAGGGCGCTTTGCGTTAGCGCGGCCGCGTGACCGTAGAGCGGCACAGCAGCGCGCACTTTTCCTCCCAGCAGTTGATACACCGGAACGCCAAGACGCTTGCCCAGAATGTCCCACAGCGCACCGTCGATCCCGCTCAGCGCATCGTTGCCTTCTGGTCCTGAGCGGAAGTACTCCTGCAGATATGCGGATTGCCAGATGTCCTCGATGTCGTCGCAGTTCTTGCCGATCACGAAGGGCTTTAAGCGCTTCTCGATGTACGCCTGTGCTGCCTGCGGAATCTCCTGGTGGGTCGCAGCGCCCAGCCCATAGAGCCCCGGCTCGCTGGTTTCCACCTTGACGATGGTCCAGTTGGAACCCGAGGGCGCCGTTGCAATGATCTTGACGTCTCGGATCGTCAGCGGCGGCATACCCTTGCGGGCTGCATCTTTCGCCTGCGCCAACGGACCCCCGTGACCCATGGTCTTGACCACGCCGGAAGCTGCTTCCGCAGAGAGTGTGCGTCCGCCTCCAAGACTGGTGACCGCACCCATGGCGGCCGCGGTAGAAAGACTCTTCAGCAGACTACGACGTTCCATAATCGTTTCCTTTTCTATGCGAATACCACGCGCATGCCACCAGAAAAACTACCCCGCCAGCATAGGCAAGCGTAAACTGCGGCGCAACCCACCAGCCGATCACGCTTTCCACGCCGTTGGGCGAGAGCTTATAGGCATGAATGATCCCGACTGCCGAAAGGCCAGACGCGGCTGCCAACCACCCCGCCGCGGGCAAAAAACGCCGCTGCACGATGAACGCCAGCGCTGCCGACCACAACATCGAGGTCAGAAGCGATCCCTGCCCCAGCGCAATCAGTCCTCCCATCGCCAGGTCGCCTCCCATGCGCGGGGCAACTTCCATCAGGCTGCTGCCCGCTTTGCGCGCGACCGTATCCACCATACCTGTAGCCCACTGTGACAACGCGGGAATAAGCCCCATGATGACGGCGATCGCCTGGTTGGAAGGCACCTCGGTAACGGCTTGCGCGACCGTGATCAAGCCAAACCAGAGAATGACCGGCGCAGCCACTTCCAGCGGTATAAAGCGGAGCACCACCGGCAGAACCCCTGTCGTGCAAAGCAACAGCGTGACCAAACCATTGAGTACCGAATAGCCGGAGCGGGCGCCATTGGCCTTGTGTGCAGCGTGGCCCAAGTAAAGCGTTGTGGGGAAGGGACTGCCCAGGCAGGCGGCGCCTATCGTGCCCAGGCCATTCATCAGCAGAGACGGCGTGGTTGCGAAGTCGTCGCCGGCAACTTTGACGCTTTCCAGAATCATCAGCGACGTCAGCGTGTCGAGCGCGGCGAGAGGCACAATGATGGTCAGGTAAGGCCAAAACTCTGGTTGGTGGAAGAGAGTGAAAAGATTCACTACATGGGGCAGATAGAGCTGCACCGCCGGCACCGCAGGCACGGGAACGGTATAGATGTGCAGCCACCGCAGCACGGCCACCAGTACAGCGCCGATGCCGATGGCAAGCAGTCCGGGCGGCACGCGATAGGGAAGCCTGAGATGCGATCCATACAAGGTAAATAGGATGAGCATGGGCAACAGCCCAATGGCCGCCTGCTGAAAAACGCCGAAGACAAAACCCAGGCAGAGATAAGCCAGGGCGAGTCCAGCCAGCGGAGAGAGGAGCGCGGCCCGGGGCGTGTTGCGGCGCAGCCAATCGGTACAGAATGCTCCCGCGGTCTGCACGATGCCGCTGAACAGGCTGGCGAAGATGCCGGCGCGCCACGCCAGGTTTGCATCGTGCGTCCTGACGTAAATCGGGCCCATGATGAGAAAGACATAGGCGAAGATGGTGGGAGTATTCACCCCGAAGGGGATGGCGGTGACATCGTCGCGGCCCTCCCTTCGCGCCAGGCGCCTCGCCTGCCAGGCATAGAAGAGATTTCCTGCCAGGATGGAAATCGCCGCACCGGGAAGGATGCGGCTGGCGGCAAAACTCAAAGGGAAGCCGCAGACCGGCGCCAGGCCCACGATCAGCAGCAGGTCAGGAAAGCCGTTGAAGAACAGTCCGAAGAAGCCGTCCAGGTCACCGGCGGTGAACCACTCAGGCCGTCCCATAGGAGAAGCCGATCTCGCGCAGCCACTTGCGATAGGCAATCGCCATGCGGTCTGAACGCAGGTGCAACTCCGATTGCAAGTCCAGCGGCAGCAGCTCCGGCCGCTGCGATTCGACTACGACTTTGTCCTGTGCAGTGACCTCGTCCTGAAAGCGGACGAAAGTCTCTTCGGGAACGTCGTGCGCGTAATCCATCGCGATCACCAGCCGCGCTTCGCAGGTTCCGGCATCCACCGGGACAACCTGGGCAAGAATGCTGAAGCGCTGATCGCGATGCAATTTCTCCAGGCCAACGGTCAGTGGTGCAGAGGCCCAATAGTGGTAGGTGACGAGACCTTCTTTGCCGGTGCCGTCCGGATCAGGCTGCCAGATGCGAATCTCGCACGCCTCCGGTCCATCCGTCCCCATCCCTACTTCGTAGTCCTCGATCTCTCCGTGCTGCGGATCACCCAGCAGCCCGGCATGGACGAAACCGAGGTGAGCCACGTCCAGGAAGTTTTCGATTACCCGCGGTCCCTTGGCATGAAAGAAATAGGGACCGGCCAGCATCACTCGAAATGCGGGGTCGTCTCCGTAAGCAAAGTGGGGAAGATCCCCCAACGGTTCGCCCACGCAGACCCAGACAACGCCATAGCGTTCCCGAGCCTGGTACGTCTGGGCCCGCGCCTTGAGCGGAGGAGGCTGGTTTGGTTGAGCAGGGATGCGCACACACTGGCCGTTTGAGTCGTATTCCCACGCATGATAGGGGCACACCAGGCGATCGCCGCACACTCTGCCCAGCGAGAGTTGCGCACCCCGGTGGATGCATAGATCGTGCCAACAGTGAATGCCTTGCGCTGACCGCCACAGCACAACATTCCGGCCCAGCAGCCGGCGAGCGAGAAGCTGGCCCGGCGAAACTTCCCGCGACCAGGCAATAGCAAACCATTCCCCGGCAAGCTTCGGGTCGTCCAGACCCTCATCCATGTGTGACCCTCTCGCGCTTCATTCTACGATGGTCCGCCTTTGGTTAATGAAAGCGCCGCTGTCATCCGACCGGCACTGGACAAGGCCGTGTGTGCGCTTTTCGATAAGGAAAGGCGGATAGAGTGCGTCAAAGCCAACAAGGTCCACAGGAAACCAGGGGGGCGGAGGGATCGGCGGTTTCTTTTCCCGACCCCGGTCCGTGAGGCCGAATGCGATCCTGCACCATGCCAGTAGCCAGCCCTCTCCCCATGGACGAAGCGAATCGGGCGCGCCCCGTTGCGCAAGGTGAACTGGCGGTTGATTCTACTGACCAACCTCGACGGGGGCGATCAATGGACACGTATTTCGGGTGGCTGACCTGCTACCGGTACCGCCATTAAATAGCGCATCGGTACAGCGTCTCCGTATCCCGGAGATCCATAATCGTGAAACATCTCAGCAAGCTCCCCCAGAGGTGTTGGAAGATCAAGAGTCCCATTCGGCATTGGAAGCTGTCGGCTCTCCCGAAACCTCTCCCATTCGAGGAGCAAGTCCAAATCCTGCGACCAGGCCCCCGCAGAAGTAACGACACCGATCGCACGATTCTCGTCATCAATGACGGGTGCACCCGATAACCCCGGCGAGATTGGCATTTGGATTCTGACGAAGTCAACAGTCGAGATTACAGCGTGCCCTTGAAGGGTCTTTCCTGTAGGTAAAGCAGTGCGGAGCCGACCGCTCACAACCCCGCTGTACATTGACAACGATCCAAAAGCAAGTCCAGGAAAACCTAGCGCCAGAACGTGCTGACCTGTTCGCACGTCCCCGTCGCCTGCGGTGCTTAGCCAACAAGATACCTTCTTACCTGTCCGAAGGAGCGCCACATCAGCAGACCACGCACCTGCGTTGTTTTGGAGAATTTCGTTGGTGGAGTAGATGGTGGGTGGATTTCCATCACTGCTTTTGACCGAGATTTTCGCCGGACTGGTTATGTTGATGAGAAATTGCCCGCTGGACACTTCGGCAATGACCTTGTCGCCGATCACGTGAGCCGCAGTTGCTTGCACGATCCGCTACTTTTGGCGGAACGACGCGGGGAACTGATTCCGGACGCGGCTTAGTGGATAGTCACTGAATCGTACGATGTCGAGGCGAAGATTTCGGCCGTCTGAAATTCCCAAACTAAGCTTGCCTTCAGCAGCAGCAGGCGACATTTTGTGCCATTGACTTCGACGTGATTTGAGATTTGTTCTGCGGTGCTAAAGTCTCAGCAATGCACAGAGGATGGGGTGTTTGCGGCACCGGATCAAGTAAGGGTTACGTCCACAGCGTGGGCAACGTCGCGGATGAGGCGCGGCTGGAGAAAATCGATAAACTCAGGAAAGCTATTGCCGAGAAAACCTATCACGTGAGTGCCACCGATTTGGCCGGCAAGATTACCGACTACATGCTGCAGTCGTGACGTGCGCATTACGACGGCCTGTTGCGCATGTCCAAGGCACCTGGTCGCGCTATTCGCGATGCTCAGTCCGTTCCCGAAAGCACACCCCGGCGAATCGCAGTCGCCACGGCCTCAGTCCGATCCGAAACCTGAAGCTTTCCCATGATGTTATTCACATGATGGCGAACCGTGTTGTCGCTGATGTCCAGGGCACTCGCGATCTGCTTGTTGGTGGACCCCTGGGCGAGTCGTTCGAGAATTTGCACTTCACGGGCGGTCAGGTCGGAACGCATCATTCGATCTGCGAGCCGGGCAGCAATGTGACGAGGAATGTAACGCTTTCCCGCGTCGACGACCGAAATCGCCGCCACCATCTCAGACTCCGTCGTGTCTTTCAGCAAATATCCTTGAGCACCCGCACGAATCGCGCGATAGATATCTTCATCTTTTTCGAAGCTCGTCAGAACGACCACTTTCGGCGGCGACTCCATTCGTTTCAGGGCGTGTAGGACGCCGATCCCATCCATGCCCGGCATACGAAGATCCAGCAGAAGCAGATCCGGGTTGTCTTGCTGAATCATAGCCAGAGCTTCTTCGCCGCTGGCTGCGGATCCAATCACCTCAAGCCCCGCCTGGGCACTCAGCATATTCGTCAAGCCGGAACAAACAACCGGGTGGTCGTCGACAATCAGAATCCGTATGAGGTTACTGTTTTGCTTCGACACGGGATCCACGCTCCAAGATGTATATCCAACTGCGTTTGAGCAGGGCAACCGGGTTCCTGCTCGGAGGTACGTATGCCGTTACCTCGACCCGAGTGCCCGCGCGTGGCTGGCTGAAGATCTCGAGCTTCGCGCCGATGTCAGCCGCGCGCTTGCGCATGCCCCGCAGTCCAAACCCCAACAAGCCCCCGCTCTTCACAAACCCGATGCCATTGTCCCGCACCGCAAGTCGGACTACGTCCTGCTCCCAATGCAGTGATATCTGTAACCGGCTCGGATCTGCGTGGCGAACCGCGTTGGCGATACTCTCCTGGCCGATCCGTAACAGGGTGTCCGCGATGAGCGGGGATATTGGCCGGGGACTCCCGCTCCTGGTGGCTTCTACTTCGACAGATCCGCCTTCCACCATTTTTCGCGCCGAGTTCTCCAAAGAAAGTAGCAGGTCAACCTTCTCTCGCGGATCGATCCGCAACGGCTCAATACTCCTGCGCGCCTCTTTGTGACTGTGCCGCACCAGGTCGCAGGCGAAGTCTACCTGCTTTTGCAGGGCGGGGCTTTGCTGAGGAATTGCCTTGCGAATGGCTTGCAATTGAAACCCAATGCCGGAAAAGCTCTGCGCCAGCGTGTCGTGAATCTCGTGTGCTAATCGTTCCCGCTCCTCGTGGATCGCCCGCAGCCGCCAGTGTTCCACCCGGCTGTAGACCACGAGACAAAGAAAGGCAAGCACCAGGGCTCCCAAAATAGCTGCGATGTAGAGCACATGGCGCGTCGTCCACCATGATGCGGGTTGCAGCACGCGGACATCGTCAGGGGAACGAAGCAGGAGCTTGCATCGAATGGCGCTTGCGGTACTCACGCCATAATTCCAGGTCCCGTCTACCTCCAGAATGCTGATGGCCGAGACTTGCACTAGGCTGCCTTCTTGCAGCGTCTGCAAGGCAGCAGGAGACCCAGACTGTGCCAACTCCACCAGCACACTGTCAGCATCATCTTGGAGCAGCAATACCTCCCGCGAGGGCTCGCGCACCCGGCGCAGAAGCTGACCCTCGGTGCGCACGAGGTTGTAGTTGAGGGCCCCGGAGCAAATGTCGGCGAGTCTCACGGACGTGGGTTGCAGGGGCTGGCCGGCCGCTACCCGTCGAAGAACCGCATCGCGCAGGATCGGACCGGCACTGTGGGGAGCAGGGAAGCCGAGCGCCTCGACCCGATCGCCAAGCTGGATGTCGCCGCTCTGTGTCGTCGCCACAAACAGCGCTTTGCCGTCATCCTCCAGAACAATGCTCTCGCCGGGCTTATAGTAGGTAACGGTTCCCGCGACCCGCACACGATGGTTGTAATCGGTGCCCGATCGGTATTGCATAAGCCTTCCGATCGGGGTGAGCGGCTGCGCAAAAAGATTCGCAGGTGCGGCCCGCAGGACGGTTACGTTGCCGATCCCCGGTACCGAAAGAGTTGCAGCAGTAATTTGCCGGTTATCGTTCTTGGTCCCCATCGCCGGTGCGTTGATCCGGACCACGGCATCGATGAGTTTAGCGGCGGCCGGTGCATCTTCGGCCGGGAAATGTTGCGTGCACAACGCCATGCTCCACTGCAATTCTTAGCCACAACTTTTGCTTTTCAGATGCGCCGTTCCTCAGTCCTGCAGAAAGCACAGTGCCGGTGACGGATACATATTGGCAGTCTTCCTCGCCGGCATTCAATTCCGCCAAAGTCACTTTCTTCGGTTTCGGAAGAGGTGCACGCCCCAGTTTGTCCACCGAGTCTGCTCTGATCGAGGGTGCGAACAATCCGGGATCCACCACCCCCTTGACGTCGACCTCATCGCCCGCGGAGAAATCATCCGAACGGTTCCAATAAACCCAGATCCCGGCGGTAGCATCCTGAATAACCAGGCCGTCATCCGTCGATTGTGTCACCACCCCACGCACCTGGGCTGGATGGCGAAGCGCCAGTTGCTCCAGGGAAAGCGAACGGATCGACGCGGCCGTGCGATAGGCGCCAGATGCCTCAGCCGAGCCGCCGTAGGCAGATGCGGTCAGTAGCCACGAAGCCAGCAAAGCACAAACAGCGAATGACTGTTCTGTCGAAGGTGGGGGCGTTGTCGCACTTCATGCGCCTCTCTTACCACACACAATACCTCCGTCTACCCTACACGCTCTCGGAAATGTATTGAATATGGCCCATTTGTACTACGTCAGGCCCATCCATTTAGACCCACGAATTTGCGCCATTCAGACTATTACATTTAGGGTCTGACTGTAGGATGCGCGTCGTCCATCGAAACCGCTACCGTGCACGGCGGTTGGACATCCGTCAATTTGTCGTAGTGAAAATGAAAACGAGTGGCGACGCCGAATCACGGGGCGATGGCCGAGCGATCTGCGTTCGGACCACAGAGAAAGCGCCGCGTTTCTTCTCTCCCAACTCTGGTTGAAAATAAACCGCCAGTATTCAACGAGTTAGTGGCGTCGTGGCTTTTAAGGAGACCGTTATGAGATTGAAGCGCACATCAAATCTGTTGGAAATTTGGGTTGATCGCTTTACTGTTTGTCAGCGTCGAGGTCTGCCTGGCGCAGTCCGATCGCGGCAGCATCACCGGATCGCTTGCTGACCCGACAGGGAATGTGATCCCGGCGGCTCCGGTTACGGCGACCAACGAAGCCACCGGTGTCCAAAGCCGGACAGTCACGACCGGTGACGGGTACTACACCATTCCCAGCTTGCCCGCCGGCAGCTATTCCTTGACAGTGCAGGCACCCGGCTTTCAGAAGTTGATTCGAAATGGCATCACTGTTTCCGTAGATGCGGCCATACGCGTCGATCTGGTCTTGACCGTGGGGGCGACCTCCGCGACCGTCACCGTGACCGAGGATGCTCCGCTGCTCAAGACCGAGAATCCAGAAAATGACATCGTAGTAACCAGCACCGACATCAACGAGCTTCCCATCAACATGGCGGGCGCGGGCGCGATCCGCGACCCGCTAGCCTTTGCCGAACTAGCGCCCGGCACGACCGTCGGCGGCTGGAACGACATTCATATCAATGGGTCGCCGGGGAGCACCTTTCGCGTCATTCTCGACGGACAGGATTCAGGCAGCGGATTGAACCCACGTGTTTCCGACGAAGAGCAACCATCGGTAGAGGCTCTGCAGGAATTTGCCCTGGTGCAGGACAGCTTTCCCGCGGAGTTCGGGCAAACCGCCGGAGGCATATTCAACTACACCAGCAAATCCGGAGCCAACAAGATTCACGGGACGCTCTATGAATACTTCGAGAACGAAGCTTTGGATGCGGGGCAACCCTTCACGGATAACGGGAACGGAGGCCTGGTGAGGCCCAAGGTGCGCCAGAACGATTTTGGCGGAAGTTTCGGCGGCCCGATCTGGATTCCCAAGGTTTACGACGGCCACGACAAGACCTTCTTTTTCTTCAACTACGAGATGTATCGCGATCAGGTCGACACCAATAACGGCTTCAGAACCGTTCCCACTGCCGCCGAACGCGGGGGCGACTTCAGCTCACTGCTGACCGGAACGCAGATCGGTACCGATCCGCTTGGCCGCCCGATTATGAACGGAGCGATCTACGATCCGGCGACCACCAGAACCGTAGACGGCCAAGTGGTAAGAGATCCCTTTCCCAACAACCAGGTTCCCATGAGCCGGTACGATCCGGTGGCGACAAAAATTCTTGCCTTGGTCCCAACCCCCGTCAATAGCGCTGCCTTGAACAATTATCCAGTCATCTTTCCGGCAAACAAATTCCAGTGGATTCCCAGCATCAAGATTGACCACGCGCTCACCAACAATATCCATCTTTCCGGCTACTACGCGTTGACCGCTACAGACAAAGACAACGGGGGAGATGGCCTGCCAGATCCCATTTCCGCCCGCCGCTACCAGGTGATCCGCAGCAACACCGTGCGTATCAACATGGATGACGCGATCAGACCGACACTCGTCCTGCACGCAGGCGTAGGTTTCCAGCGTTATCACAACCCGGACACCACTCCGATTACCAACTTCGATCAGTCAAGCGCGCTCGGTTTGTCCGGGGCACTGGTCGGCGGATTTCCCGTTATCACCGGAACTCCACAAGTCAATGGCGTGACTCTCAACGGTGGGAGCTTAGGGTTGTTATCGGGACTGTCGGTCAGCGGCCAGCCCACCAACGGCACCCAACTGCTGCAGCTTGGCCCCTCGAACTACCAGCTCTACATACTCAACAAGCCTACAGCCGTTGCTTCTGTCTCGTGGATTAAGGGAGACCACGCGCTGAAGTTCGGTGGTGAGTTCAAGCACGAGTCATTCCTGAACAGAGTCGCCAATCAGGCGGTGGGCAACTACTCGTTCGACCCACAACAGACCGGGCTGCCCTCTACCAATGGGCAAAACCTAAACGGCGGTTATACCGGCAGCAGCTTTGTGAGTTTCCTGCTGGGAAACGTCAACACAGAATATATTGGCAACGTCGCGGCCCCTTGGTTTGTCCGAGGATCGGGCGCGTTTTATGCCCAGGACACCTGGAAAGCGACCAAGAAGCTCACCATCAATTACGGCTTGCGCTGGGATCTGCAACAAGCCTCCCATGAACAGCGGTACCGCACCACCCAGTTCAATCCGAACATTGCGAATCCATCGGCGGGCAATCTCCTCGGTGCCGCTCAATTTGAAGGTTATGGCACCGGGCGTTGCAATTGCACCTTCGAGCACAACTACAGATATGCGATTGGCCCGCGGTTGGGCATTACGTACCAGGCCGACCCTCGGACGGTCTTTCATGCAGCGTCGGGTATCTTTTACGCCCAGCAGCCCTCCTTGAACTATCCCGGATCGGGCAACAGCATCGGGTTCGAATGGAATACCGTCACCTACAACGCGCCCGGTTTCGGATTGTCCGCTGCACAACTGGCGAATGGAGTTAAGTATTCGCTTTCGCAATTGACCTCTACGAACTTCAATCCGGGTCTCTACCCGGTGGCCGGGCAGTTGAATAATCTGCCTCCTTACAACTACCCGACCTTGGGGAAACCGCCCCGCACAGTGCAGACGAACGTCGGCATGCAGCATGCGCTCTCGCAAAGTATGACTCTTGACATTGCCTATGTGGGAACACGCGGCTCCTGGTTTGAAGCGGATGGCCTCGTGGATCCCATCCAACTTGGGCAGGCGCAGCTCAGCCCTTATGGGCTCAGCCTGGCGAATGCCGACGACAGGGCACTCCTTGGCAGCCCTATCTCCAGTCCGGCAGTAGTGGCCCGGGGCTTTACCGCTCCCTATCCGGGCTTTCCTTCCAGCGCTTCGCTGGCACAGGCGTTAAGGCCCTTTCCCCAGTTCAATTGGCGGTAACAAATCATGAACGGCGCTATGATCGGCAACTACTGGTATGACGCGCTTCAAGTCAAAGTCAGCAGGCGCCTGTCGCGCGGGTTGTGGGCGCAGGCATCCTATACCTGGTCGAAGGTTCTGGGAACGGTCAATGGGGACGGAGGCTGCGGGAAGCGCCGTGCCGGTTGCGGAAGCCAACCTGCCCGCCCAAGAGCTACAAAACCTATGTTTCGATCGACACCCCGCAGATCCTCTCCGTGAGCTACCGGTACACCATTCCGACGTTCGGTTTGGCTGAGGGCCGCTGGAAGTCAGCCCTGCTCAAGGGATGGACCACGGACGGCATTCTCATCTACTCGAGCGGCGCGCTGATCCAGGTGCCGAATGCGCAAAACGGGCTTACCAACATCACGTTTGCGCAGGGCAACTTCGCCAATCGCGTATTCGGGCAGGCGCTCTACCTGAACAACGTGAACAAGCACAACGTGGATCCGTCAACCACGTTTTACCTGAACCCTGCCGCCTGGTCCGATCCGGCATCGGGCACGTATGGGGTCTCCAAACCTTATTATGGGGACTATCGTGAGCCACGGTATCCGAACGAGCAGATGGGGCTGGGCAAGACGTTCGGGCTTGGAGAACGCACCACCTTCTCCGTTCGGGCGGATTTCTTCAATGTCTTCAATCGTTGGGCCCTCCCCAATTTGAGCGGTACCAGCAACGCGCTGCAGGCTGGACAGTTCGGCTTTGTAGGGTCGAACATTTCCAGCGCCGGCGCCAACTATCCACCGCGAAGCGGAGAAATTGTAGCGCGCATACAATTCTAGGCAGGATGAAGTGGGTTCAGGCAGGGGTATTGCTGATCGTTGTGGGCCAGGTGTTGTGCCTGGCCTGCAGCCCCCAGTCCAGTCGCGACAGTCCCTACTTCGAATCTCTGCCTCCGGAAAAAACAGGCATCGTCTGGAAGCATGACAATGCCATGTCCGTTCGCCGGTATCTTCCCGAGTCGATGGGGCCCGGCGTGGCCATCTTTGATTATGACAACGATGGCTGGATGGATTTGTACTTCACCAATAGTGGGCCGGCCGATTTCTTCGCGCCCACGCATCCCCTGCGCAACGCCCTCTACCACAACAACCACGACGGTACCTTTACCGATGTAACCGCGAAGGCTGGTGTCGCAGGAAAAGATTTCGGCATCGGCGTGGCCGCGGCGGACTATGACGGAGACGGATGGACAGATCTGCTGGTAACGACCTACGGCAGGCTGATCCTCTATCACAACAACCATGACGGAACCTTCACCGACGTGGCGAAGAAAGCGGGGCTCGATAGCCCAGGGCTATTTACCAGCGCGGTGTTTTTCGATTATGACAACAATGGGACCCTCGATCTTTACGTAGGACACTTCGCGAAATACAACAAGTCTCTGGAGCATGACTGCAGCACCAACGGCATTGCTCATTATTGCTATCCGCGGAGCTATGATCCGTGGCCCAGCCGCCTTTATCGCAATAACGGGGACGGTACCTTCACCGACGTGAGCCTGTCGTCAGGAATCGGCAACTATCCGGGAAAATCCTTCGGAGTGGTCGCCACCGACATCAATAATGACGGGCTGCTCGACCTGTTCGTGGCCAATGATTCCGTCCCCAACTTTCTTTTTCTGAACAAAGGCGGAGGCAAGTTCGCCGAGATCGGGCTGGACGCCGGAGTGGCTTATAGTCCTGACGGAGCCGCGCGCTCAGGCATGGGCGTCGACGCGGTCGACTTCGACCAGGATGGTTTTCAGGACCTGTTCGTGGCCAATATCAGCCGCGAGATGTATTCGCTCTATCGCAACAAGGGTGATCTTTCTTTTGAGGATGTGGCAGGAGCGGCCGGGATCGCCATGCCCACGATCATGGATACGGGATGGGGCATTCGATTCTTCGACTTTGATCTGGATGGCTGGCCGGACATCATCATGGCCAACGGCCACCCGGATGATCTGATCGAAACCATCTCCAGCTCGCTGCGTTACAAGGAGCCGCTGCTTCTTTTTCATAACAATGGCCGCACCTTCGATGATGTAACCACCCAGGGCGGCCCTGCCTTTACCGTGGGATATCCGGCTCGCGGGCTTGCCGTCGGAGACCTGGATAACGACGGGCGGCCCGACGTGGTCATCGCAAATAATGGCGGCGCGCCCCTGGTTCTTCACAACACGCTTCACAATGCAAACCATTGGTTAGGACTGAACCTGGTTGGCTTCGCGGTGGGCGCCAACATCACCTGGTCTGCCGGCGGCGTGAAGCACAGCTTGTTCCATCGCGGGGGCGGGAGCTATCTCTCCTCTTCTGATCCGCGCGATATTCTAGGCTTGGGCCCTTCCGCGTATGCCGATTGGATCCAGGTTCAGTGGCCTGCTGCGGTGGGACGCACCGACCGCTTCGAGCACGTCGCGGGAGGAAAGTACTACTCGCTCGCGCCGGGAAGCAAACTCAAATGATCTGGCTTCTTGCTCTTCAACTATCGTTGTCGCCGCAACAGCAACACTATGACAATGCCAAGGCGGATCTGGGCAGGATGCAATTTGCGCAGGCCGACCAGGAGGTGGAGGCGGCCTTGCGCCTCGACCCGAATTTCGTTCCACGCATTGATTCTCAAAGCGCGGCTCGCCCTCTTTGCCCACCAGCCGGATGTCGCCAAGAGTTGCCTCATCAGAGCAGTGATCACTGATCCTTCTTCGGAGGACGCGCAGTTTTTTCTGGGGGTGTTCTACTATCTCCAGAACGACTTCGCCCTGGGGATCCCTCCCCTGGAGAAGGCGCAAGCTTTGTCTCCCCAGGCTCCCATGCCTCCTTTCTACCTGGCGATGTCGAAGGAGGCGATGGGCGACGCAACGGCTGCGCTCAAGTATCTACCAGCAAGCCGAGGCTCTGGCGACGGAAAAGAATCCCCAGACCGCATCCATTCTGGTAGCTCACGGCCGTCTGCTGTTTTCGCTGGGCAGGTTTGAAGAGAGCATCGCCAAGGATCAACTGGCGATTGAAGCAGATAGTCAAAGCCGGGATGCATTCTACGAAAAGGCAAAGGGGCTTGAACGCCAGGGCCAGTACCAGGCGGCCGCGGTGGAAGGCGAACGCGCGCTCACGCTACCGGAACTGGGCACCAGCGACAGCCAGATTCACTTCCTTTTGGGGAGGGTGTATCGCAAGTTGAACCAGCCCGATCTGGCCGCGTCTCATTTGGCAAAGTTCCACGCTGCTCCGCAGACCACGCAACGATGAGCCCTCAGAACATTCGCGCCATTGTCTTGATCGGCTTATTTCTCTTCCTGGTGCCGATCGCTGCCTGGTCAATTACCCGACGCGCCTCGGCAGAAACCGTGCGTCTCGTAGCGATTATGTCGGAGATGAGGCGTGTCGCGATTGCCACCAAGCGCAGTTCGAGAGCCTATCTCGGCTCCGCCCACCATGCGGCCTCGCGCCTCCCCAGCCAGACTTCGATTGAAGGCAAGTTCACGCCGGGTTTCAACATTCTGCGAACCTCAAACCCCTCTCTATTTTTTGTGATGAGTGCGACCCAGGAAGGTTATTTCCAGACCGCGTTTGCGAAACTGCCACCTGCCGAGACCATCACTCACCAGGAGCGTTTCGACCTGGTGATAGGTTCCGGGCGAAAGGGGCAGACCTACCTGTATTGGAAAGGAGAGGAACTCTTTGAACTGCCCGTTTCTTACTGGACAGAAACCGATCGATGGATCAACAGTCCCGGGTATCCCGACGGGCTTCCCAGCTTCGATAAGCCCATCATTCCTCGTTGCCTGGAGTGCCACAGCACTTACTTCGAATCGCTTTCGCCTCCATCCAACCGCTTCGACAAGACCCATATAGTTCTCGGCATCACCTGTGAGAAGTGCCATGGTCCGGGGGCTGCGCACATGTCGCGCTGCACCGATCGAAAACTCCACTGCAACTGGCGCGAAGCGGAGCACATGGTGAACCCCGCATCGCTTTCGCGGGAGAGGCAAATGGATCTCTGTGCGCTTTGCCATGCCGGGCCGGGAACACCCAGGGCGCCCAGCTTTTCGTTTGGCTGCCGGAGAAGTGCTTGCACGAGTATCTATCCATAGCGGCCGACGCGCCGGATACCCCAGCTGACGTCCATGGCCACCAGGTGCAACAGTTAATCGAGTAGCCGTTGCTTATCGTTCAACCGCGATGACGTGCAGTACCTGCCACGATGTCCATAAGCCGCAGCGCGACGCGGCGTCCTTTTCTGCGCGTTGCCTAACGCTGCCACAAGATAGAGAATTGCGGGAAGTTCTCGACCCTGGGCGCTCAGATTCTGAATCGTTGTACTACTTGCCACATGCCGCTGCAGCAATCGAATCAAATCGTCTTCGATGCCGACGGCCACCAAATCAAGCCCCAGGTGCGTACCCACAAAATCGCAATCTATAAAGAAGTCAGTTTGCCCTGACAAGCCGATTGTGCGGAGGACCGGAAGTTTTTCACCACCCCACAAAGCCGTCATCCTGAGCGAAGCGCCGCGCAGATCTATCGCATAGCAGATGGCTTATGGCGCGGAGTCGAAGGACCCCGGCGATGCTTTTGGGCAGATGTTCTTCAGAGCTTTCCAGCCTCGAATCGGGATGACAATTCATGGGGACCACGAGAAAGCGTTCCGCACACTCTTTTGGACGGCTTTTCCAAACGCGTCCGGAGAACCGCATATCCCTCGGCTTCGCTCGAAGCTCGTGACCGTTTAAGTTTGCCTTGCAGTTCGTGGCTGGAAAGCTCTGAAGAGCATCTGCCAACGAGCATCGCCGGGGTCCTTCGACTCCGCGCCACAAGCTCTTTGTTATGCGATAGATTTGCGCGGCGCTTCGCTCAGGATGACGGCTTTGTTGGGGGGTGAAAAAAGTGTGGAGGGACCTGCTGTTTGTCTTTGCGGTGGGATCACCATCTTTCATGTAGCCTGTACATTCGGTCCCGGAGAGCCAAGGATGATGAAAAAGATCTCAAGGCGCGTGTCTTCAACTGGACGACTCGCGCTAGCCCTAGCACTAACCGCCTCTTCCGCAACCGCGCAGACACCGCTAACCCTCATGCCGCTGCCCAGTTCCATCACCACCGGCGAGGGAGCACTCACAGTAACTCCTGCCGGCGGTGGCCCATCCACCTTCACCTACAGTTATGGCCAGACCCACGACCCGCGCCTCGAAGCCGCCGTGCGCAGGGCTCTGATCCGGCTCGGCCGCACCTGCGGCGGAGAAGTCCTTCGCTCGACCATCGACCATCCAAGCCCCACCAATCCCGCTCTCCTCCTCAACGTCGCCGCTCCGGGTGCATCCCTGCAGACCATCGACGAAGATGAAAGCTACCAACTCCGCGTAACCACGCAGCAAGTCACCCTGATTGCACCCAACGACCTGGGCGCGATGCACGGCCTCGAAACCCTCTTGCAACTCGCTACCATGCAGCACGGTGCCTGCGTGTTGCCTGCCGTGGATATCAACGATGTGCCGCGCTTCCGCTGGCGCGGCTTCATGCTCGACGTAAGCCGCCATTTTGAACCTGTAGGCACCGTCGAACGTACCCTCGACGGCATGGCCGCCGCCAAGCTCAACGTCTTTCATTGGCATCTCAGCGACGATCAGAGCTTTCGCGCGGAAAGCAAAAAATATCCACGCCTGACCGAGGTCGCCTCCGAAGGAGAGTTCTACACCCAGGATCAATTGCGCGAAGTGGTCGCTTATGCGCGTGCGCGTGGCATCCGCGTGGTGCCGGAATTCGACATGCCTGGGCACGGTTCCAGCTGGATCATGGCTTATCCCGAACTAGCCCCCCAGGCACCCATCACCACGCTGCCAGTCGTTTACGGAATGACCACCGCGGTCCTGGATCCCACCCGCAAGAGCACCTACAAGTTCATCAATACTCTGGTGGAAGAAATGGGCCGCATATTTCCCGACGCCTACTTCCACATCGGCGGCGACGAGGTGCGCGGAGAAGCCTGGCTAGCCGATCCGCAGATCGCCGCCTTCATGAAAAAGAAGGGCTACGCCAAGCCGGCCCAACTACAGGCTTACTTCAACCAGCAACTGGAAGACATTCTTAAGAAGCACGACAAGAAAATGATCGGCTGGGACGAAATACTCGATCCCGCTTTGCCCAAAACGATTCTCATCCAAAGCTGGCGAGGAGAAGCATCGCTCTCCGAAGGCGCGCGGCAGGGTTATCAGGGTGTTCTCTCAGCGCCATATTATCTCGACGGCCAAAAGACCTCGGCGCAGATGTTTCTCGCCGATCCCATCCCTGCAGACACTACCCTGACGGCTGACCAGCAAACGCTGATCCTCGGGGGCGAGGTGTGCATGTGGGCCGAGCAGCTGAACAACGAGACAATCGACTCTCGCGTGTGGCCGCGCACCATGGCGGTCGCCGAGCGCTTCTGGTCTCCGCAGTCGGACCGCGATGTTTCGGATATGTATCGACGTCTGCGCGTCAACTCGCTCAAGCTTGAGGAGCTGGGCCTCCGCCACATCAGCGGTCCAGAGACCGTGAGGCGCAATCTACTGCTCGAGCCAAATCCAGAAGCCTTGAATATCCTGGCCTCGGTACTCGAGCCAGTCGATTTCCATGAGCGCTCGAAACTGCAGCACACCAACGGTTGGACCTCACTCGATCGGTTGGTGGATGCCGTGGTTCCGGACCCACCCTCACGCCAGCATGTGGCCGGCGAGGTTGACGCAATCGCAGGCAATGTTACGCTGCCGTCCCCGCCTGATCCCGCCGTCGACCTGAGCGGCGACGTGCCGCAGGGTGCAATGCCCACGAAAGAAGTAGCCGTCCGCCGGCTGCGCGAGAGATTTTTATCCTGGCAATCGGCGCAGACGCGGTTACTGGAAGACGTGCAGCACACGCCGAGGCTGAGCGATGCCGTGACCCGCGCAGGGCAACTAGGCCAGTTGGCGGGGGTCGGCTTGTCCTCACTCGCTTATCTCGAAAGCCACACCGCGCCGCCGGCGGGATGGCAAGCGCAACAGATGAGCATTCTTGATGCGGCCGCACAGCCCTCCGCACTGGTGCGATTTACCGTACTCAACTCCATGCGCAAGCTGGTGGTGGCGGCCGCACAAGGAATTGAGCAGGTGGGATACTAAATCACGTGGAGGAGAAACGGCGCTGATTAACAGAATGAACAAGAGTTTCTGTCTGCTGAAAGCTGCTGTGCTGGTGGTAGTAACCGGGTCGATCGCGCCTTGTCATGCGCAGAGCACGCCTTCGGACCGAACACGCTGGGCAGGCGAGGCGAAAAATGTCTCTATCGTGCGCGACGATTGGGGCATCGCGCACGTCTACGGAAAGACCGATGCAGATGCCGTCTTTGGCATGATCTACGCGCAGTGCGAGGATGACTTCAACCGCGTAGAGACGAACTACCTCAATGCCATGGGGCGGCTGGCAGAAACTGAGGGCGAAGGCAAGGTCTATCAGGATCTGCGTATGAAGATGTTTATCGATCCGGAAGACTTGAAGAAAGAGTACGCGGCCAGTCCCGAGTGGTTGCAAACGCTGATGAATGCATTCGCCGACGGGGCCAACTTCTATCTTGCGAAGCACCCCGAGGTGAAGCCGCGAGTGATTCGACACTTCGAGCCCTGGATGGCGCTTTCCTTCACCGAAGGCAGCATAGGCGGCGACATCGGACGAGTCGACCTGAAGAAACTAGAAGCATTCTATGCGGCACCCAAGGGTGCGAGCAGCCTCGCCGCAGCAAGCAGCCTCGCCGCAGCGAGCAGCCTCGCCGCAGCGAGCATTAGCCCGTACATCAGCAACCCCCCAAAGCAGAGGGCTTTAGCCCCTGAGGGTCAGGAAAAGCAGGAGCCAGGCGGATCCAACGGCATCGCCATCGCCCCCTCGAACACGGTGCAGCATCATGCGCTGCTACTGATCAATCCGCACACTTCCTTCTTCTTTCGATCGGAGCTGCAGATGGTCAGCGAAGAAGGCCTGGACGCCTATGGCGCCGTGACCTGGGGCCAGTTCTTTATCTACCAGGGATTCAACCAGCGACTAGGGTGGATGCATACCTCAAGCGGCGTAGACGCCGTCGATGAGTATCTGGAAACCGTGCACAGCAAAGATGGACACTACTCCTACAAATATGGGGACGCGGAGAAGGAAGTAACAGAGAAGCAGATCACCGTGCGCTATTCCACTCCGCATGGCAGGGCAGAGAAAAAATTCACCGTGTATTACACCCATCACGGTCCGGTCATACGGGAGCAGGATGGCAAGTGGGTGACCATCCGGCTGATGCAGGAGCCGGTGAAAGCGCTGATGCAGTCGTACTCGCGGACCAAGGCAAAAAACTACCAGGAATATCTGCAGTCTATGGAACTGAAGGCGAACTCGTCGAACAACACCGTCTACGCCGATGCGGATGGCCACATCGCGTATTTCCACGGTAACTACATTCCCAAGCGAGACACGCACTTCGACTTCACCAAACCGGTGGATGGCAGTAACCCGGCGACGGAATGGCAAGGGCTGATGACCGTTGAGGAGTCGCCGCATCTGCTCGATCCGAAAAGCGGATATTTGTTTAACGTGAACGATTCTCCCTGGAATGGCGCCGGAGAGAGCAGCCTGCACAGGGAGGATTACCCAGCCTATGTCGAGACCGGCAACGAGTCAGCGCGCGGCCTGCACGCCATGCGTCTGCTGCAGGGCAAGGCGGACTTCACTCTCGATGGTTTGGTGACAGCGGCGTACGACAGCTATTTGCCCTGGTTCATCAAGCCACTGCGCCTGCTCCTGCAGGCATGGACAAACCTGCCCGCGAATTCGGAAATGAAGACTTCGCTTGCCCCGCAGATTGCCGTGCTCCGCGCGTGGGACATGCGCTGGGGCGTGAACTCGGTAGCCACCACGCTCGCGATCTACTGGGGCCAGGAGATGACCAACAGCGGCCGCGTCGCGGGCTATGAAGACGAGTTTTCCCCGCCCGGAGTACCAGGCGATGTGGCTCTGAAGGCCCTGGCTGCGGCCTCCGATAAGCTCAAAGCCGACTTCGGAACCTGGCAGGTTCCGTGGGGAGAGATCAACCGCTTTCAACGCTTGACCGGAGACATTGTGCCGCATTTCGATGATGCCAAACCAAGCACTCCGGTCGGGTTCACTTCTTCTACCTGGGGTTCGCTGGCTGCGTTTGGCGCCAGGCCTTACCCCGGCACGAAAAGGTGGTATGGCACCGGCGGAAACAGCTTTGTCGCGGTGGTGGAGTTTGGGGATAAAGTGCGCGCCAGGGCGGTAACCGCTGGAGGGGAAAGCGGACATCCGCAATCGCGCCATTTCAAGGACCAGGTGGAGAGGTACAGCACCGGGAATCTGCGCGAGGTTTACTTCTATCCCGACCAGTTGAAGGGACACACCGAACGGAACTACCATCCAGGAGGCATGTGATGCTACGCGCACAGACAACGCTTTTTCTTTTGCTCTTCGCGGGGCTGTTGCCTGTTTACGGACAGGAGCAAGCGGCGCCAAAAACTCTAAAGGCGCTCGATCCCGGGCTCATGGATACCAGCGCCGACCCGTGCGTGAATTTCTATCAGTACTCCTGCGGTAGCTATCTCAAGCGGAGCACGATACCGGCGGACGAGTCCTCTTATGGACAGTTCAACGAATTGAATGATGAGAATCTGCTCGTGTTGAAGGCGATCCTCGAGAAGGCTGCCGCGGGTGGCAGCGAACGAACCGTAAGTGAACAGAAAATCGGCGACTTCTATGCTACTTGCATGAACGTAGAGGGGGTCGACAAGGCAGGGCTCGCGCCGCTGCAACCGCTATTGGATCGCATCGCTGCACTTAAGTCGAAGGATGAGCTTCCGGAATTCGCAGCCTACATGGACAGCATAGGGGTCAACACCCTGTTCGCTTTCGGCTCCGACCAGGATTTCAAAGATGCCACGCAACAGATTGCGAGTCTCGATCAGATGGAATTAGGTTTACCGGAGAAGGGCTACTACGAGCGCAAGGATGAGAAGTCCGTCAAGCTGCGTGATCAATACAAGGCCCATGTCGCGCGCACTTTGGAACTCCTCGGCGAGACGCCAGCCCAGGCGGCGAAGGACGCGGAGACTGTCTTAAAGCTGGAGACAGCACTTGCCGCTGGTTCTCTCAGCAACGTGGAACGCCGCGACCCCGCCAGTCTTTACCACAAGATGAGCCTGGAAAAGTTCGATAGCGCCACACCCTCTTTCAGCTTCGTTCAATTTCTGCGCGCGGCGAAAACGCCGCCGGTGGAATCGCTCAACGTGGCCGAACCGGCTTATTTTGCCGGCCTGAACAAGCTACTCTCCAGCACCGGCCTGGAGGAGTGGAAGGCCTATTTACGTTGGGCTCTCATTCGTCACCTCCCGTCCACCGCCTTGCCCCAGGCCCTCGATCAGGAGTCGTTCGATTTTTACGGCAAAATTCTCGAAGGTCAACCGGAGCGCAAGGCGCGATGGAAGCGGTGTGTCACGTCGACCGATGATGCACTCGGGGAAGCCCTGGGCCAGGTTTATGTTGAGCAGCGGTTCAGCGCTCAAGACAAACAGCGGATGCTGGAGCTGACCCATGGAGTGGAAGTGGCCATGGGGCGGGATATCGAACAACTCCCCTGGATGAGCGCGGCGACGAAGGCGCGCGCGGAGGAGAAGCTGCATGCGGTCGCCAACAAAGTTGGTTATCCGGATAAATGGCGCGACTACTCCACTTTGGTCGTGACTCGCGGCGATGCGCTGGGCAACGCTTTGCAGGCGGCTGCCTTTGAAGAGAGGCGTGACCTTGCGAAGATCGGCAAGCCAGTGGACCGCGGCGAATGGGGCATGAGCCCGCCCACCGTGAATGCTTATTACAACCCGCAATTGAACGACATCAACTTTCCTGCCGGCATTCTGCAACCGCCGTTTTTCGATCCCAGCCAGGATGATGCAGTGAACTACGGAGCGGTAGGCGCCATCATCGGACACGAACTGACCCACGGCTTCGACGACGAGGGCCGGCAATTCGACGGCAAGGGCAATCTTGAAGACTGGTGGACGCAGGCGGACGGCAAACAATTTACGGAGCGCGCCGATTGTGTCGTGAAGGAGTACGACGGTTTCATCGGTGTGGACGACCTGCACGTGAACGGCAAGCTCACCCTGGGCGAGAACATCGCCGACCTGGGTGGAATCAAACTGGCTTTCCTGGCCTACCTCGATCGTGCGCAGAAGAGCGGCGTCGATTTGAGCCAGAAGGGAAGTGCGGAGCACGCGGGGTCTAACCCCGGAGCAGCAGTTCTTCGTTTCGCTACGGGCAAAACTGGTGCCAGAACAACCGGCCGGAAAACTTGCGGCTGCGCATGCAGACCGATCCCCACTCTCCGGAAGAGTTTCGCGCCAACGGAGTGGTGCGGAACATTCCAGAATTCCAAAAAGCGTTTGCCTGCAAGGCGGGCCAGCCAATGGCCCCGGTCAATCGCTGCACCATCTGGTAACGCTACGTTTCCAAGAGAGGTCCGCTGAACCGCAGATCCCTCGGCTTTCGCTCGGGATGACAAAGGAGGGGACGGTGGTTCCCGTTGAGAGCGGCTGCTGAGCCAACGTCTTCTGTCAAGCAACCGCTATCCATGGGAGCGATCGCCCTTTCCTTTGTCATGCCGAGCGAAAGCCGAGGATCTGCGGTTCAGCGGACCTCTCTTGGAAATGTTTTTCCACCGACCTTAGCAGTAACTACCGTTTTGCACCCGGCCCAAACTTTGGCATTTCAGGTACAGCCGCGCCATCCGCCCGCGGTTCCGACGCCCCATAGTTGATGCTGGTACTACTGTCGTGAAGCACCGCCTGGCCGCGCCCCATCGCGGCCGAATACTCTTTGCGAACATCGAACACGTGCCCCATATCCTTGAGCTTCGCGAGCGTGGCCGCCGGTACCCTAGACTCGATGACGATGTTGCATCCGAGTTTCGTGCTCACCGTAAACCGCGCTTCCTCCATCGCTGCCTGAATATTCAAGTGGTAGTCGACCACGTTGGAGACGAACTGCGCGTGGGCCAGCGGCTGATTCATGCCCCCCATAATCCCGAAACCCATGTGTTGGTCTCCATGCTCCATGAACGCGGGAATGATGGTGTGGAACGGACGCTTATGCCCGGCAAGCGCGTTGGGCGACTTGCGATCGACCGAGAATAATCCGCCGCGATCCTGAAGCGCGAACCCCATGGCCTTGACCGTAACATCCGATCCAAAGCTTTCGTAATTGCTCTGGATCAGCGACAGAATGTTGCCCTCCCGATCAACCACAGAAAGGTATGTCGTGTCGCTCTTCGGCAGTGCACCCGGAGCGACATCGCAATTCGCCTTGTTTGGATTGATAAGCGCCGCGCGCTTTGCGGCGAACTCCTTAGACAGCATCTCTTTCACCGGGATAGACCCAAACCGAGGATCTCCGTCGTAAGCCTTTACATCGGCATAGGCCAGCTTCATGGCCTCGATCCTGGTGTGCAACTCAGCGGGGCTGAGCGGGCCATCGGGCGAAGGGGGTGACTGACTCATGATGTTGAGCATCTCCAGCGCAGCCACGCCATCGCCATTGGGTGGAAGCTCATACACTGTCCAATCACGGTACTTGGTCGAGATGGGTTCGACCCACTCCGCCGAGTATTCGCTGAGATCTCTGGCGGTCATCGTCCCGCCCAGCTCAGTACGAGGTCTTCAGAATTGCCTGGGCAATCTCTCCTTTGTAGAACGCGCTCTCGCCGTCCTTGGCAATCAGCGTCAAAGCCTGCGCCAAATCAGGGTTGCGAAAAACCTGGCCGATCACAGGTGCCTTATCTCCAGGCAAATAGACGCGCCGGCTTTCCGGATACTGCATCAGCGTCGGTTGTGGATCCTTCCCAGTAAGCGTGCACCTGCTCAGGAATAGCGAAGCCCTGCCCGGCATAGAAGATCGCGGGCTGAAACAGCTCGCTCCAGCCAAGCTTCCCAAAGCGGTCATGTAGTTTGGTCCACCCGTCAACAGCACCAGGCACGGTTACAGAATCGATGCCTTTTTGTGGCATCTGCGTGAATGCCTTTCGCTTCCAGGTGATCGATGGTCAAGCCCTGGGGAGCCCATCCGCTGGCATTCAATCCGTACAACTTACCGGTCTTTGCTTCCCAGTAGATGGCGAAAAGGTCACCGCCGATCCCGTTCATCATGGGCTCGGCAACGCCAAGGACAGCATTCGCGGCAATGCCGGCATCGATAGCCGAACCGCCTTGTTCGAGTATTTTCGCCCCTGCCTGCGAGGCCTGAACATAGCTGGTGGCCACGATTCCATAGGGTGTAACCACCATGGACCGGCCATAGGAGCGATCCTGCGCTGACGCACAGGCAATCGATAAGCATCACAAAGGCAAAAAGTGATCTAACCATAGGATCCTCGCCAGCTGATTCAGGAAGGTTCACAGAGAAGCCGGCTTATAGCGCAGCATGAGCCCGTAGTAGAGAGCGGCCGATACAAAAAAACCTACAAACCAGGCATAGTCATAAAGAAAACGAAGCGGCGGAACTGCCAGGCCAATGAGCGCCACAAACACGCCGGCTACCAGCGCTGCCACGGCGCGAGGATTAAATCCGCGCGAGTACTCATACGGGCCCCCGCGATGATACAGCGAGGCCACATCCAGGTGTGTACCGCGGATCAGGAAATAATCCGCGACCATGATGCCGGCTACCGGGCCGAGCAGGCCGGAGTAGCCAATCAGCCAGCCGAAGATGTAAGTGCCGAACGTGCTCATCAGCTTCCAGGGCATCATGGCAAGCCCGAGAAAACCGGTGATGAGGCCTCCGGTGCGGAAGCTGATCAACCGCGGGGCAAGGTTGGAAAAATCGTTGGACGGAGAAACCACATTCGCCCCGATATTCACGTTGAGCGTCGCAACCAGCACCGCGACCAGTGCCAGCAACGCTGCCACCGGCTGATGGAACCGCCCCAGCAGGGTGATCGGCGACCATACCGGCTCGCCAAAGATCTTCTCCGACGCCGAAGTACACGCGATGCCGATGAACGAGTAGAGCGTCATCGCCACCGGCAAACCAAAAGCCTGGCCGACAATCTGCGAATCCTGTGATTTCGCATAACGCGTAAAGTCGGGGATGTTCAGCGACAGCGTAGCCCAATAGCCAACCATCGCTGTCAGCGACGGAAAGAAGAAATGAAGAAAGGCGCCGGTACTGTGGAATTGGCTGGGTGCCGAAAGCATCGGTCCGACGCCGCCCGCCTTGTGCAGCATCCAGAAGAGCAGCGCAAACGACATCACAAACATGAATGGCGCCGAGAAGCTCTGCAGGAAGCGGATCGACTCAACTCCCGCACCACACCACGAACATATTGAGCAGCCAGAAGCCGAGAAAGCTTGCCCATAGCACGGCCGGCATATGTGCCGTCGCCGGCCAGACAACAGCAATCATGGCGGCGATCGCCTGGCCCCCCAACCACGACTGAATGCCGAACCATCCGCATGCCACCAGCGCGCGCAGCATCGCCGGAATATTCGCCCCCAGCGCGCCGAAGCTGGCGCGCACGAAAACCGGGAAGGGAATTCCGTACTTGGCGCCCGCGTGCGCATTCAGCAGCATGGGCACCAACACAATCAGATTTCCCAGTAAGGATGGTAAAGAGCGCCTGCTTCCAATTCATGCCGCCGGCAATCAACGACGACGCCAGCATGTAGGTGGTGACCTCCATCGACATGGAGAACCACAGAGCTATGTAGTTGTAAGTACCCCAGGTACGGTTGGCTGCCGTGGTGGGCGCGAGGTCGCTGTTGTATAGGTGAGGATCCGGGCCAGCGACAACCGGCATCAGGCGAATCCCCCGGCATTGGCTTCGCGCTTGAGGAACCGTCCACGCCCGATCTGCCCGATCCACTCGCCGTCTTTCACCACCAGCTCTCCGCGAGAGAAAACGTGGCGGGTGTTTCCCTTCACCTTCCAGCCTTCAAACATGGAGTAGTCGGTCGCCATCCGCTGTGTGGCAGCAGTGATGGTGTACGACGTATTAGCGTCCCAAAGCAGGATGTCCGCGTCTTTGCCCGGAGCGATGACTCCCTTTTGCGGCATGCCGAAGATACGTGCCGGCGCCGTGCAGCAAAGCTCGACGAATCTTTCCGGCGTGAGCTGACCCGTATTCACCCCGAATTGCCACAGGATCTGCAGCCGGTTCTCGATGCCCGGGCCGCCGTTGGGGATCTTGGTGAAGTTGTCTTTGCCCAGCGACTTCTGGTCGGCAAAACGGAAAGGGCAGTGGTCGGTGGAGACCACGGCCAGCGTGCCGTCCTCCAGCGCTTTCCACAGCGGAGCCTGGTTGTGCTTCTTCGCGCAGCGGCGGAGTAAACACATACTTGGCCTCGTCCCAACTCTTCCCCGGCATATGCTCTTCCAGCGAAAGCACCAGGTACTGCGGGCAGGTCTCCGCCAATGCGTGCAGCCCACGCTGCTGCGCATGCTTGAGCTCGCGCAGAGCATCCTCGTTGGAAAGATGCACGATGTACACGGCGGCGTCCGCCATGTGCGCGATGGCGATGGCGCGATGGGTGGCCTCCGCTTCCGCATGCGCCGAACGGCTGTGTGCGTGGAAGTGAGGTGCCGTCTTGCCCTCGGCGATCATCCGCGCCACGACGATATCGATCACACTGCCATTCTCCGCGTGCACGCAGCAGAGCGCATGGAGTTGGCCGGCCTTATGCATCACTTTGAACATCAGCGCATCGTCGATCATCAGCACGTTGGGATAGGCCATGAAAAGCTTGAACGATGAGATCCCTTTCTTCACCATCGTTTCCATCTCAGCCATGCCCCGCGCGCCATCGCCCGGTCCCAGATCGGTTACCGCCATGTGCAGCCCATAATCGATGCAGGCCTTGCCGTCGCTCTTAGTCAGCCAGGTTTCCAGAGCCTCGCCCATGGTGTGGCCCATGGACTGCAAGAGCAAAGTCGATCACCGTAGTGGTTCCACCCACCGCGGCGGCGATGGTGCCGGTGCGGTAATCATCTGCCGATACGGTTCCCCCGAAAGGCATATCCAGATGCGTGTGAACGTCGACTCCACCGGGCATCACCAGCAGTCCGGTCGCATCGACCACCGTATGCCCAGCGGCAGGTAATATTGGGGGCGACCCGGGTAATCGTTTCGCCTTCGAACAGCACATCGGCGCGCTGTTTGCCATCGGCGTTGACCACGGTGCCGTTCTGGATCAGGGTAGACATAAGCGCGTTGACTTAAGACCTCACCGGCTCAGCAGCGGAGCGCTCCGCCCAGGTTTGCGGCGCGAGGCCGTTGTCGACCCGCTCCATGGTGATGCATCCCTCCACCGGGCACACCAGCGAGCAGAGATTGCAACCGACACAGTGATGTTCATCCACTCGCGGGAATGCGCTCCAGGGGAGTCACCGCATTGCTATGGATCGAACCTGGCAGTCGAGTTTGGGGATAGGCGTCGTGGAAATGCGGCGGGCAGCTTCCGCCTCAACCATGGCGGGTGTGAGCGTTGTATCGGGTGCGGGCGAAGTGCGATCGAGGTGGATGCATTGGTGGGCGCCGTCCCAACAGGCGGTGTAACAAAGCTGGCATCCGATGCACAGATCCTCGTGGATACGCGCCACGATCTGGTAGTTCAAATTGAGCTGGTTCCAGTTGACAACCGTAGGCAGGGACCGTCCGCGGAAGTCGTCAATGGTCGCAAAGCCCTTCTCTGCCATCCACTCGAGCAGGCCATCCTGCATATCTTCGACAATGCGGTAGCCATAATGCATGGCTGCAGTGCACACCTGCACCGTGCGTGCAGCCGAGCAGAATAAATTCCGCCGCATCCCGCCAGTTGGCGATGCCGCCGATGCCGGAGAGCGGCAGCGCACTCTGCGGGTCAGCCATCACCTGCTGCACCATGTTGAGCGCGATCGGCTTGACCGCGGGCCCGCAATAGCCGCCGTGGGAGCTCTTGCCGTCGACGTTGGGGTTGGGCTGCAGTGTGTCGAGGTCGATTCCGGTAATGGAGTTGATGGTATTGATCGCCGAAAGCGCATCGGCTCCGCCGCGCTTGGCCGCGCGCGCGGGCATGCGGATGTCGGAGATATTCGGTGTCAGCTTGACGATGACCGGGGTGCGCGCCTTTTCCTTGACCCAGCCGGTGATCTGCTGGCAGTACTCCGGCACCTGCCCTACGGCCGAACCCATGCCGCGCTCGCTCATGCCGTGAGGACAACCGAAGTTGAGCTCCAGGCCATCGGCCCCGGCATCTTCCGCACGCTGCACAATGTCGTGCCAGGTTTCGCGTTTGCTCTCCACCATCAGCGAAGCAATGACCACATGGCGCGGATAGCGCTTTTTCGCCTCGGCCATCTCCTGCAGGTTGATTTCGATGGAGCGGTCGGAGATCAGCTCAATGTTATTGAACCCCATCATGCGGCGGCCATCCCAATCGATGGAGGAGTAGCGTGAGCTGACATTGGTGATCGGCTCGCCGATCGTCTTCCACACCGCCCCACCCCAGCCGGCATCGAAGGCCCTCATGATCTGCTCTCCGCAGTTGGTTGGCGGAGCGGAGGCGAGCCAAAAGGGATTGAGGCACGGAATGCCGCAGAAAGTGGTGGCGAGCGTTGGCTTAGGTGTGGGCAAGCTTGGCCTCCAGCCACGCGGCAATGCCGATGCCCGCGCGTTTTCCGTCGGCGACTGCATCGACGACTTCGCGGCCGCCATTGATGCAGTCGCCGCCCGCGAAAAACTTCGGGTTTGAGGTTTGACCGCTGGCCCGATCGATAACGATGCGGCCCCTGTCCAACTGAACCTTTTCCGAAAGGCTCGGTTGGGTTTCCTGCCCGATGGCCAGCACAACCAGATCTGCAGGCAGGGTAATCGACCCGGCTGCGATGACGCTCCGTCAGCGGATGCTTCGAGCCTGTCAGCTCCACTGCTTCCACCGCGTGACTGCCGAGAAAGCGCGTGGGCTGGGCATGCCAGAGGAACTTCACTCCCTCCAGCTGCGCATGCTCGTATTCAAAGGAAAAAGCCGACATCTGCTCCGGACCGCGCCGGTACACAATGTGCACCTCGGTAGCCCCCAGCCGGACCGAGGCAATGGCCGCGTCGATGGCCGTGTTTCCTGCGCCGATCACCACCACCCGAGGCGGCACCTGCGTCAGTTTCCCTGACTTGTAGCCGGCGATCAGATCGAGCGCGTTGGTCACGCCCGGCAGTTGTTCGTCGGGGATGCCAAGCCGGCGAATGGCGCCCAACCCAATGCCCAGGAAAATCGCATCGTGTTCGCGTTCAAGGTCTGCCAGCCGCTGCGCGTCGATCCACGTATCGAAGTGAAACTCGACTCCCAGCTGCGAGAGCATTTCGATTTCGCGCAAGCTCTCGATCAGCGGCAGCTTGTATTCGGCGACTCCGTAGGTGTTCAAGCCTCCCGGTAGCGGATGCGCATCGTAGAGGATGGCGCGGATGCCGCGCCGGCGCAATTCCGCAGCGCAGGCGAGCGAAGCCGGGCCGGCGCCGATGAGCGCCACGGAAAGGCCGGTATCTGCCGCCGGCGTAAAGGGCAGTGGAGCTCCGCTCGCATGCAGGGAATCCATGGCGAACCGCTGCAGCAGCCCGATTTGGATCGGCTTTTTGTTGTAGCGGTGCAACACGCACGCGCCTTCGCACAACACGTCAACCGGGCAAGCGCGCGCGCAGCTGGCGCCCAGGATATTGGCGTCGAGGATGGTGCGTGCGGATCCGGCAAGATTGCCGCTGGCGATTTTCTTGATAAAGCGTGGCACGTCAATGTGCGTAGGGCAGGCGCCGGCGCAGGGTGCATCGAAGCAAAACAGGCATCGATTGGCTTCGGCCAGCGCAGCCTGCCGGTCAAGCGGCGGATGGAAATCGCCAAACCGCGCCGAAGTTTCTGGATGGACCCGTGCCTGCTGCACAAAAGACATTTGGGCAATACCTCTACCAGCTTCGCAGTGTGGGGAACCATAATTATGCACTATCCGAGTGCACGAACGGGTGGGAAGCCGAGTGGATCTGCGGTTCTACGAGACCCGTCACTGGAAATGTGTTTTCGCACTAACTCCCCGCCTTCACCCAATCCATGGTCTTTCTGGCCAGCCGGTCGAAGGCCTGCACGGCCAGCTCGAGGTGTTCGGTTCGGGTGTTTTCCGCCGGGTTATGGCTGAGACCATTCAGCGACTGGACAAACATCATCACCACCGGAATTCCCGCCCGCGCAACCTCAGCAGCATCATGCAGCGGCCCTGAGGGCAGCATGTGCGACTTACCCGCGATCTCCCCCACCGCCTGCTCGCAAAACTCGATCAGCTTCGGATCGAACGGGATGGGTTCAATACTCCAGATCCTTGACCACTCCACGGTGCAACCTTCTTCCGCGGCGAAACGCCGGCTCGCCTCCTGTGCCTCCGCCAGCATGGAACGCCAGCACACCCGCGTCCAGATCACGCATGTCCAGGGTGGTTTCGCAGCGGCCGACGACGGCAGTCACGATCCCGGGAAAGGTCTTCACACTCCCCATGGTCGCCACCGCGTCAGGATGTTTCCGGGCGATGGGTCGAATCTCCAATGCGAGCTTGGCCGCGGCGGCGAGAGCATCCCGGCGCACAGCCATCGGGGTGGACCCGGAATGTGCCTCCTGCCCGTGAAAAGTGATCGCATGGCGCTCGACGCCCTTGGTCCCGAGCACTACGCCCAAGCGGCAGCTGCATGGCTTCGAGGACCGGCCCCTGCTCGATATGCAACTCCAGGTAGGCGCCGGCTTGGCCGTGTTCTCTGGCCGCATCTCCAATCCGGTCGATGTCGACCTGGCATTGCCTGAGCGCATCCTCCAGGCGGATTCCATCGCGATCTGTCCGGCCACGGTCGGCTTGAATGCTATGTGTCCCGGCAAACGCAGAGGAGCCGAAGAGGCTACGGCCGAAGCGCGCCCCCTCCTCGTCGGCCCAATCCACCAGGCGAATGGTGATCGGGGGCTTGCCGTGGAAGTCCTCAGCCAGACTGCGCAGCACCTCGAAGCTGGCGAGAACTCCCGAGCGCGCCATCGAGCCAACCGCCGTTGGGGACGGAGTCCAGATGACTGCCGAGGATCAGGGCCCGATCAGACTCTCCGCGAAGAGTCGTCCAGGAGTTGCCGGCGGCATCCAGGTGGTGCTCCACTGGCAGTTCCGCCAGCTTGCTCTGGAACCAGGCCCGCGCCTTGAGCCACGTCGGACTCCAGGCGATGCGTTGCGCCCCATGATTATCCGCGGTGAGCGCACGAAGCTGCTCAAGGTCAGAGATCGTTCTGCGAGCGTCGACTGGCATGTAGTTTCTCTCCGCTCTAATCTACCCTCAGCCAGCCCCAATGCGAAGGAACGCGCTGCTATAACATGGGGCGTGCACCTTTCCGTGAATCCACCGGTCCTGCCGATGCTTGCCAAGCGAGTCGCCGAATTACCGGTGGGCGACACGTGGATCTTTGAGCCAAAGTGGGATGGGTTTCGCGCGTTGGTCTTCCGCGACGGCGACGAGATCCTCATCCAGAGCCGGGATCAAAAATCACTCAATCGCTATTTTCCCGAGCTGGTCGAGACGTTACTTTCCCAGTTGCCTGCGCGCTGCGTACTCGACGGCGAGATCGTCATCGCTTCTGAGAGCGGTCTCGAATTCGAAGTACTGCAGCTCCGCATTCATCCGGCCGCTTCCCGGGTAAAGCTTCTGTCGCAGCAAACTCCGGCATCGATTGTGTTCTTCGACCTGCTTTGTGAAGGCGACCGCGAACCTGTGCGGCGAACCGTTCCGCGAACGGCGAAGGCAATTGGAATCTGTGCTCGCCGCCGCGGTGCCGCCCGTCCACGTCACCCCGGCAACCAACGATCCGACTGTGGCGTCGGACTGGTTTCGCCGTTTCGAGGGCGCCGGTCTCGACGGGGTGATCGCCAAGCCGATGGTAGGCACCTATGAGCCCGACAAGCGGGTGATGCTCAAGGTAAAGCACGAGCGCGACTGCGACTGCGTCGTGGCCGGATTCCGCTGGCACAAGACCGGCGAGGGCATTGTCGGTTCACTGTTGCTCGGGCTGTATCGACGATTCGGGCGGCGCTGCAGCACGTCGGTGTTTGTGCGAGTTTTACCCAGGAAAAACGCCGCGAGCTGGCGGAATTCCTTTCCCCCTATCGAAGTGACGCGCTGGTCAATCATCCTTGGCGCGGCTGGGCTGACCTTGGCGGTGGGGAACAGCGAATGCCAGGCGGCCAGAGCCGCTGGAGCCAGGGCAAAGACCTGTCGTGGGAGCCGCTACGGCCCGAGCTGGTGGTTGAAGTTGCCTACGAGCACATGCAAGGGACCCGCTTCCGTCACATGGCGCAATTTCGCCGGTGGCGTACAGACAAGAAGCCAAGCGATTGCACCTATGCCCAGCTCGAAGTTGTCCCACCCCAGGAACTAATGGAAATCTTCTCCAGCGGCCGCTGAACCCGTTACGCTACGTCGAAAAACATTTCCAAGGGAGGTCCGTTGAACCGCAGATCCCTCGGCTTCCCACCCCAGCAGCGAAGCTGCCGCGGACCCCGGTCGCTCGGGATGACAAAGGGGACGACGGCGGTTCCATAAACGCAGCTGGCAAAACGGACGCCGATTTTGTCCGGCAACCGCTTTCATGGAAGCATCGCCCTCCCCTTTGTCATACCCGAGCGAAGCGAGGGATCTGCGGTTCCTTTCCGCATCCACCGAGGCTTAATGGAAGCGCCGTTCTTCCTCTTTGCTCATCCCGGCCCGCGCTTCGAGGAACGCCTGCTACGCCATTCGCGGGTCGGATCGTCATCCGGGTCTGGAGTCTCCTGCGGCGGTCTCAGTTCTTCCGGCACATGCCGCAAGTTAACTCGGATGCGGGTCCAGGTAGACGAAGTCGCCGCGCATGGAGTCGACCAGCACATCATCCACCGCGAGAAGCGCAGCTACTTCGGCATGCTTGACTCTTCCATCTCTCCAGGCCCGCCAGTGCCTCTTCCTTGCTCGGTGAGTTCGCCACCACCAGCAGCGGCATCTTCATGCGCGGCGGCTTCCTGGCACTCGACTTTGCCCGCGAAGGCGCGACGCGCGGCGCTTCCCCTTCCATCTTGCGGAAGTGCGGCGGCCATGGCGCATCGCCCAATCCCGCGGCTTCGTCTTTCGCCGCGAACTCCAGCAACGCTTCGAGCGATCCAGGCGCGGCATCCATGCCCGCGTGCGGATCGCCGACCTCCGCGAAGCGGCCTGGCATGGTGAGCACGGTAAAGTCGGCCGGCTCGCAATCCGGAACCTCATGCCAGTGAAGCGGCGCAGACACCCGGGCATCCGGCAGTGGACGGACGGAGTACGCAGAGCACGTCGTCCGATCCTTCGCATTCTGGTTGTAGTCAAGAAACACGCCGTGCCGTTCCTCTTTCCACCATTTGGAACTGGCCAATTTCGGCACGCGCCGCTCGACCGCACGCGATAAGGCAATCGCCGCGCGGCGCACTTCGCTGAACGTCCATCGCGGCTCGATGCGCACATTCACATGCATGCCGCGCGAGCCACTGGTCTTGGGCCAGCCGCGAAGGCCAAGCTCTTCGAGCAGCGATTTAACCTCCAGGGCGACCAGGCGCACGTCTGCCCAACCCACCCCGGGACCCGGATCGAGATCAACCCGCAGCTCATCCGGATGGTCGAGATCGATGGCGCGTACCGGATGCGGATGCAGCTCCATGCAGCCCAGGTTGACGATCCAAGCCAACCCGGCCACATCATCCACCACGATCTCTTCCGCCGTCCGGCCGGAAGGAAAGGAAAGCGTGACTGTCCGCAACCAGGAGGGACGATCACTGGGTGCGCGCTTTTGATAAAACGCATCCGCCTCTGCGCCGTTCACGAAACGCTTCAGAACGATAGGACGATTCTGGATTCCGGCAAGAGCACCGGGCGCGACCGACAAGTAGTAGCGGACGAGGTCAAGCTTCGACAGCTTTGTCTGTTTCGAAAAATACAGCTTGCCGGGGTGAGTGACGCGGACCTCGCGCCCCTCGAGCGAAAGCACCTCGGCGGCTTCGTCTTTGCTCACGAAAACAGCCTATCACCAGATCCGAACCCGATCCGGGGGAGCAAGATAAAGGGTCTGTCCCGGTTGCACATCAAAGGCTTTATACCAGGCGTCCACATTGCGTATCGTGTCTGCGCGATATTCAGCCGGTGCGTGGGGATCGGTCAAGACCTGCTGGCGCAGAGCTGCCGGCCGCGACTTGCTTGCCCAGTTCTGTCCGAAGGCGATGAAGAATTGCTGGTCTCCGGTAAATCCATGAACGACCGGGGCGCTCTTGCCTTTGAGCGAAGACCGGTAGCCATCGTAGGCTGCGGAAACCCCGGCGATATCGGCAATGTCTTCGGCCAGCGTTTGCTTGCCGTTGACGGAAAGGTCGGGGAAGGGTCGATACGCATCGTATTGCGCGGCAAGCTTTGCCGTGGAAGCGCGAAAGTGCGCGAAATCCGCCGGCGTCCACCAATCGCGCATGCGGCCCTCGGAGTCGAAGGCACTCCCTTCCGTATCGAAGGTGTGGCTGATCTCATGGCCCATAATCGCCCCGATCGCCCCATAGTTCGTGGCATCCGGCGCGGCCGGATCGAAGAACGGAGGCTGCAAAATCGCGGCAGGGAAGTTCAGCGCATTCTGCAAGGGCAAATTAACTGCGTTCACGGTCTGCGGAGTCATCGACCATTCCTTGCGATTGACTTGTTTTCCGATGAGCGCAACGTTGTAGTGATAGTCGAAGAGAAGGCTGCGTCGAATGTTGCCGGCGATATCATCCGGCTTCACTTCGTATCCGGCATAATCGCGCCAGCTTTCCGGGTAACCCACGCCCACATAAAGTGTGTTGAGCTTGGCGATCGCTTCGGTCTTGGTCGCCGGCGCCATCCACTGCAGCGTACGCAGCCGCTCGCGGTAGTCGGCGATGATGTGCGCCACCAGCGCTTCGGCGTCTGCTTTCGCCTGCGGAGAAAAATAACGTCGCGCGTAGATTTGGCCGATCGCGTCCCCTAAGTCATTGTTCACCACAGCAACTCCACGTTGCCAGCGCGGCCGCTGCTGCCGCGTGTCTGTGAGGATTGGACCGGCGAGTGCGAAGTGCTCGTCGGCGAGCGCCTTGGGCAGCACTGCAGCATAGGTTTCGATCAGATGGTAGGCGAGCCAGTCTTTCCAGGCGTCCAACGAGGTGGAAGCGACCAGGGCCGCTTCGCCGGTGAATGCGCTGGGTTGCCACACAATGAACACGGACTGTTGGCTAAGACCCGCACCGCGAAAATATTCTTCCCAGTCCAGCCCAGGGGCCTTTCCTGGGAAATCGCTTCGCTTCCACGGGTTGTTTGCCTTGGCCATCTCCTGATTCGCCGCCAGGCTCAGGTGCGTTTCTGCGATGGCATGTTCCAGGGCAAAAATGCGCGCCGCGCGAGCGTCGACATCGGTGAAGCCGGCGAGTTTCAACATGGCTGCTACGTGGGCCTGGTACTTCGTGCGTATCTTCCGCATGCTGTCGGTATCGGAGAGATAGTAGTCCCGATTGGGGAGCTCCAGGCCGCCTTGCAATAGATAAGGGGCGTAGTGAGCGGAATCGGAAAAGCCCGGGGCTACCCACAGGCCAAACAGATTGTCAGTATGGAAATTGGTGTTGTTGAGTGCGTCTACATCGGCGCGCAGGCTCTCGCCCAGAGCGTGCGCCAGTTGCGTCTTGTCACCAATCGCCGCCACCGCTTTGAGGTAGGGCTCAACTGGCTTCAGGCCGTGGGCTTCGATGCCGGCCTCGTCCATGTACGAGTGATACAGGTCGGCAATTTTTTGCCCGTTTGAACCCGCGGCTGGGTGAGCTTTGCCCGCCTCTTCGATCAACGTGAGCGTGTGTTTGTTGCTCAAGTCGCTCAGGGCGTTGAAGACGCCGATCCGGCTGCGGTCGGGAGGGATGACGGTGCGCTTCAGCCATCCACCGTTGGTGTAGACATAAAAGTTGTCGCCCGGCTTGACCGATGGGTCCATGTTGGCGAGCACAATGCCGTGGCTCCCTGGTGCGGACGGTTGTGCATGTGCGAGAAGAGCGAGAGCGAGTGCTGCCAAAGCGGCGCGAAGAGGGAAGAGGGGTTTCATAAACATCTCAGCAAGTTAGACGAGAGCAATCACCCCTACAGCTGCATCCTTTTTGCTTACTGTCTTCATAGGGTTACGCAAGGGGCGGCCGAATCCGTCGAAGTGGATCTCCATCACGTCTCCGTCCTCCAACTCGATCCCCTGCCCAAAGCTCAACGAATGAGCACCCAGAAAATGGACGTGCACGTCACCCGGGCGGCGATGCAGCTCGAATTTGAAGTGGTGATGCTCCAGGTTGCGCAGGCTGTGGGACATCTCCTCTTCGCCGCTCGAGATGGGTTGCGACCAGAACTTCTGGCCACGGCGGGTAATGGTCACCGTCCCGGGTACATTTCGGAAATCGGGATCGACCACGAGCTCAGGTCCAATGGAACAGGTACGTAACTTCGATCCCGCCAGGTTGAGGTAGTTTTTCTTTTCAAAGCGATGGTCAGAGAACTCGTTGCCTTGCGTCATGCCCACGCGGTAAGGCTGGCCATCCGGGCCAATGACGTATACCACCGCGATTTCAGCCTCTTCGCCACCATCTTCCGCGTAGCTGGGAACGACCAGCGGCTCGCCGTGCGCATGGACGATCGAGCCATATCCTTTGTGGAACCACTCCGGAGCGATCCCTATTTTCCCTGTGTCCGGCCGGCCGCCTTCGACACCCCAGCGAAACATCTTCATGCTGTCGGTGAGCTCTTGCTCTTTGGCCATATGCATGGATGCGCGGTCGCGTGCGCTGCCCAGATGGGTGAGCCCGGTACCTGAAACCAGGCAGCGGGCGATCTCCTGCGGGTGATCGATCGGCGGCAGCAGCGTCCACTCGCTGCGACCTTCATAGATGGAATCGTAATCGAGAGACTCACCGGTAAGAGAATCGGCAGCCGTGCTCGTTAGTTTGCCGCCGTTCTGGATGGCTGCCTGGACCAGGGCATACATGGAATCGAAGTTGCGCAACAAGCGCAGTTTCGGTTCTTCCACGACTGCGACGCAGCGCGCGTCGCCTGCTTTTAATTGGACAAATCGCAATTAATCCTCAGTGAGAAACTTCATCCGTTCGGCGTCCGTTGGTAGGGGGCAGACATCATAGAGGCCCGTCAGCCTGTAGCGGTTGCGGGCAAAGAGTCCATACGCCGCATTGCGAGCAAACGCGGGCACTGCCCGCAGCGAATATCCTAATAAGCGCCAGCGCCCGCCCAGCAGCAAAAGCAAATTCACCGTTACATCGGAGCGCGTCAACAATCTTTGATGCTCTGAGCCGGCATCGAGCACCAGGTAGACGCTATTGCCCTTGAACATCGCGTCTCGGTCAATACCGTGCCGGCCGAGAATGGCTGCTGCGAGATCAGACTGCTGCGGTGCGAAGCGAAAGCGATCGGCATGATCGCGTTGGGTCACCCATCGCACGGCGGTGTTGCAAAGGCCACAGAGTCCGTCGAAGAGCATGACGACTCGACCGTCCACTTGTTCCCTCAGCCCGATTTCGCTTGCCGGTGCAATTTGGCTCATATTTGGTCCGCAGCCATATTACCTTGTCGAGAGGGACGGTAAAGAATCGTAAGTGCTCCGCGATAGTGATTTCCGCGGTTACCATTGTCATCGACCAAAAGGTTGAGGATTGGAGTGTTTCACTATGAAACTAGCCGTTATCACAGGCGCGGCCCAGGGTATCGGTCGGCGCACCGCGGAGACCTTCGCCGCCGCTGGTTATTCGCTGGCCCTGCTGGATCTGCAAGCGTGCACCTCCACTCTTAACGGTGTCCGCGCGGCTGGCTGCGATGCGGCGGACTTTGCTGGTGACCTTTCCGACGAATCCGTGGTCGAAGCCACCTCCGAAGCAATACGCGCGCGCTGGAACCGGGTGGATGTGTTGGTCAACAACGCCGGCATCAGCTCGATTGCGCCGGCGGAGACGATCGACGCGCGCACCTTTCGCCGGGTGCTCGAGGTCAACCTGGTGGCTCCCTTTCTATTGGCTCGCGCTTTCGGGAAGATGATGCTGCAGCAGCGCTCCGGCGGCATCGTCAACGTAGCCTCAATCGCAGGGATTGCGGGCATTGCGGATCGCGCTGCCTACAACGCATCCAAGCATGGGCTCATTGGGCTTACGCGCACCTTAGCTGCGGAGTGGGGAGGACGCGGTGTGCGCTGCAATGCCGTTTGTCCCGGCTGGGTCAAAACGGAAATGGATGTAGCCGACCAGGCTAGCGGCAGTTACACCGACGAGGACATCATGGATGTAAACCCCATGGGCCGTTTTGCCTCGCCCGACGATATCGCCAGGGCCATCCTCTTTCTGGCTGATCCGCAGCAAAGCGGCTTTGTCAACGGGCATGCCCTGGTGGTCGACGGCGGTTGGACCACCGATGCCAGCTGGCAAACCCTGCGCCTGGCCCACCGCTAGGGCCGGGGAAAACAGCAGGTCCCTCCACTACGCTACGCTCCGGTCGGGATGACACTTCTATTGCAGGAAACTACTTCCCATTACCCAATGAAGTGTCATCCCGACCGGAGCGTAGCGTAGTGGAGGGACCTGCTGTTCATCATCCCCAGCATCGAATCTGAATGGGAGCGCAACCCTCCCCTTTGTCATCCCGAGCGTACCCGGATTTCCTGCTTGGCCGCTCTCGAAAGCGCCGCTTATGTGGTTCTCCGTAAAGAGAACCACATGCAGTTGACCGAAGTCGCAACGCTCGACAGGAAATCCGGGGAAGCCGAGGGATCTGCGGTTCTACGGACCCCTCATGGAAATATTTTTTCGACCCTACTCAACCAGCCGCAGCACCCTCTCTACCTGTGCCCTTAGCTCCGCCACTTCCTGTCGCAGCGCCGCGACCTCTGCTTCGAGGCCCTCATTTTTCCCGCTCGGCAACCCACTCGGAACCGCCTCGACCACTTCCCCTGAAAGCAAATGCGCGTAGCGAGCCTCCTTGGTGCCAGGCTGCCGAGGCAGCACCATAGCTAGGGGCGGCTCGCGCTGCATCAGTCGTTGCAGCGTCGATTGCACATCGCTCAGCTCCTCAAATCGGTGCATTCGCTCCGTCCTGCCCCGCAGCTCGCCAGGGGTTTGCGGCCCGCGCAGCAGCAGAACGCACATCACCGCGACCTCGCCGCGGGTGAAGTTGAAAACCTCCTGCACGTGGTGCTCATACTTGGAAACGCGGCTTTCTGTGCCACGCGCCGCGCCCGCCAGCCCAAGATCTTCCAGTTGGTGCAGCGCCTGCCGAATCTCGTCCTCGTCCAGGTTGGTCACCGGCTCGCGGTTATTTTTCTGGTTGCAGGCATTCGCCAGTGCGTTCATGGAAAGAGGGTAGTACTCGGGCGTAGTGATTTCTTTTTCAACCAGTGATCCGAGCACGCGAGCTGCAATCGGGGAGATTTCGATCGTCACGGCATCCAGTCTACCTTGATGTAGTAAAGATCGGTCGCCACCTCGAACTGCTCTTTCTTGAGCGTCGTCTGCATCGTCTGCCAAGCCGCCGTAGGGTAGATTTTCTGCCAGCGCTGCTTACTCCCCACCCGCACCGGCATCGCGAATGCAGGCTCATCCGCCTGCCACCGGTAGCGGACGCCTTCCGGGCTCCACTGCAAATCGAGAATCGGCAACGCCGCGTGGCGCAGGTATTGATCGAAGATCGGGGTCAGATTCATCCCAGACGCCTGGTTGAAGTACCCCACCACGTCCTCGGTCATGATGTTCTGATACTTGAAGTGCTGGTAGAAGCCGTGCAGCAGAGACCACCAGCGCGGATCGTCGTCCACTACACTGCGCAGGGTATTGAGAAACAACGCGCCTTTGAAGTATTGGTCGTCCGGCGGCGTGCTATTGACACCACGAGTCGCGACGATCGGTTTTAGGTTCTTCACCTTGGGCTTCAATCCATTGAGGTATAGCAGCGCATCGGCCCGTCCCCAGCGCGATTCCACGTACAGGCTCTCCATGTAGGTAGCCCAGCCCTCGTGGATCCACATATCCGACCGGTCGGCAGCCGTGATGCTGTTACCAAACCATTCGTGCGCGCTCTCGTGGATGATGATGAAGTCGAAGCGGAGGCTGATCCCAGAGCCCGCCCAATCGCGTCCCAGGTAGCCATTGGTGAACCGGTTGCCATAGGTCACCGCGGTCTGATGCTCCATGCCGGAATAGGGCACCTCGATCAATTTATAGCCGTCCTCAGGGAAGGGATAGTCTCCGAAATAGTGCCCAAACACCTCCAGCATCCCCTTCGCCTGGCTAAATTGCTTTTCCGCTTTCGCCTTATCCTCCGGCAGCGCGTAGAAATCCAGCGGCAGCTCGCCCAGCCGATCGGAGAAATGCACATAGTTGCCGATATTCAGGGAGACGTCATAGTTGTTGATGGGGTAGTGAACCAGCCAGTCCCAACGTGTGTATCCATCCCCCAGGTCGGTTGAGCCCATGAATTTTCCGTTTGAGACGTCGACCAATCCGTTCGGAATTGACACGCTGATCTGCATGCTCTCCACTTCGTCGCGCCACTGGTCCTTGTTGGGCCACCACACGCTCGCGCCCGTCTCCTCGCAAGCCGTGTTGATCCAGGGATGGCCGGCCGGGTCTTTGCGGAAAGTGATGCCGCCAAATCGGCCCGTCTCGACCGGATGCCCAGAGTAGTAGAAGTCGATACTGTACTCGCGTCCTGTTCGTAGCTTCTCCGGGAAATCAACGAACACGGCGCCTGAATCTCGCCGGTATCGGAGCGGAACCCTGCCGAAAAGTATCTTGTCGATCTGGAGGGCGGGGTGCAGGTCCAGCTGGATGCGCTTGCCGTCCCTAAGCATCTTGAAGCGAATGGAGTTCTTGCCCTGAAGGAACTTCTTCTCCGGGTCGACGCGAATATCCAGGTGGTAAAAGAGCAGGTCATTATTGGCCCGATAGGGCCCGTAGGCGCCGCGCAGAATATCGCTGCGTGTTGCTCCCTTGGCGGAGACGCCGGCTGCCAGCAGCAACCCCAGGAGCGGTCCCCAGAACCACAGCCTGAGCGATAAACTAAAGGTGTTGTTCAATTTTGACCGGCCGCTAGCTTCGAACCGCTGTCCGTCCCATAAGGATCGATCCCCCATGACCCTGTTGTTGACCCAGATGGCGATCATTTTGCTGATCACAGTAGCCTGCGGCTGGCTGGCGCTCAAAGTCGGCCAGGCGCGCGTGATCGGCGAGATCATCGGCGGAATCCTCATTGGCCCGTCCGTCTTTGGGCGTTTCGCCCCCCATCTTTCGGCCAGTCTTTTTCCTCTCAGTTCCTTTGGCCCGTTTGAAACCCTGTCCACGGTCGGCCTGGTGTTGTTCCTCTTCCTGATAGGGATGGAATTGGACTACGAGCAGCTTTACCGGCAGCGAGTCACCGCGGTCATGGCCAGCGGAATGAGTATTCTCCTCCCCTTCGCCATGGGCGCCTTGCTGGCCCATTCCCTGCGAATCCGTTTCGCACCCCACGGAATCGGCAGCATCCCTTTCGTGCTCTTCCTCGGCATTGCCATGAGCATCACTGCTTTCCCGGTGCTCGCCCGAATCCTCGAGGAGCGCAATCTGCAGGGAACAGCACTGGGCACCACCGCCATTCTATGCGCGGCGGTCGATGACGTCGTAGCCTGGACCCTTCTGGCCTTCGCCCTTGCGCTCACCGGCGGGCAGGATGCTCCATCCTCCATGCTGCTGCGCCTCGGCGGCTTGGTTGTCTATCTCTTCCTGATGCTGGGGATCATTCGGCCCTTGGCGGCGTACCTGGTCAAACGCCAAACGAAACCCGAACTGACGCTGGAACTTTTGGGCGTAGTCGTGGCCGGCGCTCTTCTCTCCGCAGCCGCGACTGACAAGATCGGCGTGCATCCGCTGTTTGGCGCATTTCTCGCTGGGGTGTGTTTTCCTCGCGTTCCCCACTGGCAACTCGCCCTGCGGGAGCGTCTCGACATGCTGGTTTCCGTGCTGTTGCTGCCGCTCTTCTTCGCCCTCACCGGGATGCGCACCCGGCTGGACTTGTTGAACGATACGGCCATGTGGCTTTGGGCGGCGCTTGTCCTTTTGGCAGCGGTCTTTGGCAAGATGGGCGGCGCCGCACTGGCTGGTCGCTGGTCAGGGCAATCCTGGAGAGACGCCATTGCCCTGGGAGCCCTGCTCAACACCCGTGGCCTGGTGGAGCTGGTCGTGCTCAACATTGCCTATTCCATCGGTGCGTTCACCCCTACGCTTTTCACCATGATGGTAGTCATGGCGCTGGTCACGACCATGCTCACCACGCCGATTCTCAGCCTGTTGGGCATCCGCGGCACAGCCAGGAAACAACCCGGCTCCGTGCCTGTCTCTGTGAGTTAAAGCATTCGTCTTTAGGTCAGAGGAGAAGAGTCCTGAAGGGACGCTGAACGGCTTCCATTCAGCCGTCCCTTCAGGGACTCGTACGAAGGCTGAAATAACCCTACAGCCGCTGGCCGGTAGTCGCCGGTGCGATTCCTGCCTGGCTTGCTGCCATCGCGCCGATAACCGGTAATTGGAAAGTCTTGCCCTGATAGGCGGAGTACATCAGATAAGCCCAAAGGCAGAACCCTCCAACCGTGATAAGCAAATTAATCGGCAGCTGGATGATGAAGAACAAACCATGCGAAATGGCGCCCAGCATCACTCCCAGGATCATCCAAACAATCCAGAAGCCGATCCATGCCAGGTTGAAGAAAATCGACTGAAAAGCGTGGAACCGAACAAAGCGGTCGGCCTTGAATGGATCGATTACCAGGAACAGAATGCCGGTGATGGCGCCTGCGAGGTAGGCCAGGGCACCGGCTACGTTGGGGGTCAGCCCGGCTGCGGGCACGGCTTGCGGCATAGCTCCGGGCATCGGACCCGGGATGGAGCCGGGCATCGCACCCGGCGCAGCGCTGGACGCCGCCACCCCCTGACTAGCTCCACAAGCAGGGCAAGCTGCACTCCCATCGGACATGCTGGTTCCACAGGTTTGGCAAAAGCTCATGGTCTTCTCTCCTTGATATTTCTATGGCAGGGGGCTGGCGGCGGTACTCATTGCCATGGGCAAGCAGTGTACACAATGGCTGGGGTACTGTCTCGCTTTTTGTGCAACTGTGCGATCCCCAAGGTAGCGGGTAACTCGCCAGTTAACCCTCGCTTACGTCTAAGCGCTCAGATTCCTAAAGGACAAAACGCAGGAAGAACCCTTTTCGGCCGATAAGCACGATAGCATTGCGTCTTGGATGACCCGTTTAGATCGGACGATTGTCTCGCAACTTACTCCCTCCGTCTATGGATTTTTCGCCCGGTTTGCGACCCTGCAGGTACTCATAGCTTTGCTGGCGTGGATAGTTCTTACGCATCCGCTGGGCGCCCAGCAGCCCGTATCCGGGAATGCCGTTTGGCAAGGAGAGCTACGCAACGCTGCGGGCAACCCGATCCACGGGGCAACCCTCGAGCTGACCGCGCCGGGCCACCAAACAAGTGCCGTCACCGCGCCTGATGGCAACTTCGTCTTTAACCAGCTCCCTCCTGTTCGTTTCGCTCTTTTTGTTACCGTGGACGGCCGTCGCATCGCTTCTCCCCAATCAATCGATCTGGCGGCTCCGCAAGCTCCGGTCCTTCTCACCCTTACCGGCCAGGACACGCTTTCAATCCAGCCGCTGGCGAACGCCCAGGAGACGACCGGCGGAGTTGATCTCTCCAGCCAGGCGGTGAGCCAGCTTCCCTTGAACAAGCGGGACTTCAGCCAACTGCTGCTGCTGGCAGCCGGCACCATGACCGACGCCAATGGAGCCACCAACTTTACCCAGCAATTCGCCATCAACGGCCAACGCGGTGTCGAAGCGACGTTCGCCATGGATGGAGCCGACATCAGCGATCCGGAAATGGGTGGCTCCACGTTCAGCAACTTCAACGTGGACGCGGTGGAGGAGATTCAATCGCAATCCGGATGGATGCCGGCTGAGATTGGCCGAGGCGCCGCCGGCTTTACCAATATCGTGACCCGATCGGGAAAAAGCGGCTTCCACGGCTCCTTCTTCGAGTTCGTGCGCAATTCGGCCTTCGATGCGAGGAACTACTTTGACCACTCCTCGCTTGCCAATCCCGGGCGGCTGCCGCCCTTCCGCCGGAACGAGTTCGGCTTTACCAATGGCGGCCCCTTCACCTTACCCCGCATCTACAACGGCGCCGGAAAGACCTTTTACTTTGGTCAATACCAGGGCTTTCGCCAGGTGCTGGGCACCACCCAGGTGTTTCCTGTGCCCACCGAGCAGGAACGCGCCGGCCTCGACACCACTGCCTTCCCCGGCGATGTTCTGACCGTGCCCGTCGATCCTGGCATCGCCCGCGTGCTCGCGCGCTATCCTTTGCCCAACTATCCTGCGGGCACCTACGGGGTTCACACTTATGCCAGTTCCTCTCCCGTGGTGACCGATGCGGACCAGTTTTCTTTGCGCTTCGATCATCGGATCTCCGATCGATCCCAGCTCTTTGCCCGATTCAACTACAACAACCTGAACGGCCCCACCACCAACCCCGATCAGACGGTGATCGATCCCGCGTTTGGCATTCGCTACATCGATCACCAGCGCAACCTGGTCCTGACCTACACGCGAATCGTCTCCCCAGGGCTGACATGGGAGTCTTCCGTCAGCGTCACCCGCGCCACTCCTTCTTTTCCCACTACCGATCTCACAGATCCCGCGGTCAAGTTCAACGACGGCTCCTACGAGCCATTCAATCAAGCGGCTGGCACAGTGATCAGCGTCTATGGCAATCTTTTCCAGCTACGCCAGAACCTTTCCATCACCACCAGCAAGCATGCGTTCAAGCTAGGGGGCGAAGTCCGCCTCAATCGCGACACCACCTACTTCGGCATCAGCCCGAACGGCGAGTATGACTTCGGTGGAGGAAAGGCATATTCCCCGGTGAATATTTCCTCGCAAAGCGGAATGCACAATATCGGAATTGGCGATCCGCTCCCTGATACGCTCTCCGGCCTGCTCAGCGGAAGCCCATTTATCTACACCGTGGTGGTCGCGCCCCCCTACTTTTCCGGGGGCGAGCACATTGGCGCTGCAGCCATCAACCGGAACGCCTTTGCCTTCTTTGCTCAGGACACGTGGAAGATCGCGCCTCGCCTGGTGCTCGACTACGGCCTGCGCTACGAGCTGTACACGCCTGTTTCGGAGCGCGCGAAGAGGACCTCGGGCATTGCTTTCTCCTCCACCCCCACCGGGGTCCAGCAACAGTTCGTCATCAATCCGCAGCCCGGTTATCGTTTCAACCTCGATGGCCTCGGACCACGGGTTCAACTGGATTGGCTCGCCGGCCACGAGGTTCATCTCAGAGCTGGCGGCGCCATTACGACCATCCCGCCTAACCTTTTTCAGGACAATTCGCTCACCGGATCGACTCCCTTTGCGGTCTATCCCCGCCTTACCTCCGCTCCCGCAGCGCCTATCCCTTATGGGTTTCAGATAACACCGGCCGAGTTGCCACCGGTCTATACGCCCGACGGTCAGCAGATCTTTGCCCACGGCACCAAAGCCGTCCCTGCGAATACAGTCATGGATCTCAATCGCTACCAGCAGGATCTTGCAGCGCTCTCGCCAACTCACCAGATCACTCCGCTGACCATCACGAGCGTCGATCCCGGCTTTGGCAACGCCTATCTTCAGACCTGGACGCTGGGCCTCGAACGCCACTTCGGCGCCCTCGTGGCCGATGCGACTTATATTGGAACCGCCGCCGTCAGGCTGGCCCGGGAGAGTTACTTCAATGGTTATCCGGGCGCGGGTCCGAGCTTCGCTCCCTACACTCAATTCGACCAGGCAGGAAATATCATTGGCGGGTTCGGCACGGAGAACGTCGTCACCAGTACTGCCCACTCCTCCTATCATGCATTGCAAACGTCGCTGCAGGGGACCGTTCCACACGGCGGCCCCGGTATCCAGGCGAGCTATACCTGGTCCAAGTCGCTCGATGAAACCAGTTCAGTAGTCGGGGGATTTATAACTGGAGGCTCGGGAGCGATCTCCCAGATCTCGCCACAGAATCCCTTCAATACTCATCCCGAAAAAGGGCCGTCCACTTTTGACGTTGCCCACACTTTCACCCTGAGTATGGCGCAGGATCTGCATGGGGAGCAGCTGAGCTTCCTAAGGCCATTAGGAAGCGCTGTGACTCGCGGTTGGGAGCTTCTTAGTATCTCGAGCATCAATAGTGGCTCGCCTTTCACCGTTTACTCCGGGGTGCAGCAGACGGATGCCGGCACCAACGGAGCGGATCGTCCGGATCAGGTTGGTATTCCGCATCTATCCACCAGTCGCAAGACGCGCGAGGACTATTTTGGTTTGGGAGCGAACAACGCGTCGTACTTCTCGATTCCCATCAACGTGCCTGGCGGCACGGGGCCAAACCACGGACGCTTTGGCACCCTGGGGCGCAATACGTTCCGCGGGCCTGCCTATTATGATTTCGATTTTGCGCTAATCAAGAACACGCCGTTCGGGCGGCGTTCCAGCGGAATCGAACTGCTGGATCTGCAATTTCGCGCGGAGTTCTTCAACATCTTCAACATAGTCAACATGGGGTTGCCCGCTAACACCCTCGAGGGAGCCGGCTTTGGAGAAATCAGCCGCACCGCCGGAACCTCCCGCCAGATTCAATTCTCCTTGAAGCTGATTTATTGAGGGGTGCAGGAAAACAGCAGGTCCCTCCACTACGCTACGCTCCGGTCGGGATGACACTTCTGTTTAGGATCGAGATATCGGTACCCAAACAGAAGTGTCATCCCGACCGAAGCGTAGCGTAGGGGGGGCCTGCTGTTCATCATCCGCCTTATCAAATCTGGATGGAAGCACAGCCCCACCCTTTGTCATCCCGACCGAAGCGTAGCGTAGTGGAGGGATCTGCAGTTCTACGGACCCGTCTTGGAAATGTTTTTCGACAAGGGGGACCTGTTGTTCTCTCACGGAACAATCACCGCCGAACCACGCTCAGTCTCTTCTTTAACCGCCAACAGCGCCTTATTAGCATCCTGCAATGAAAATACCGCCACCTGCGGACGAATCTTAATCTCCTGCGCAATCGCCAGAAAATCGCGCGCATCCTGCCGAGTCATATTCGCGACACTGCGCAGTTGTCGCTCTCCCCAAAGCAGCTCGTCGTAATCAAAAGCCGGCATCTGATCGAGATGAATCGCGTTGATCGCAACCACTCCACCCTTACGTAGGGTCGACAGAGCACTGACCACAACCTTTCCGCTGGGCGCAAACGTGATTGCCCGATCGAGCTTTACCGGCGGCATCTCATCTTCCTTACCCACCCAGGTCGCGCCCATCGACACCGCCGTCTGGCGATGGTTCTCACCGCGGGTAGCGACATAAACCTCGCACTTCCAGGATTGCAAAACCTTAATCGCCAAACTCGCGGAGCTGCCGAAACCGAAAAGTCCGACTCGCTCACCCGGTGCCACCCCGGCAACGCGCAGGCTGCGAAAGCCGATGATCCCGGCGCACAGCAGGGGAGCCACGTGCACATCGTCCAAACCCTCAGGGACCGGAAACGCGAAGTCGGCGCGCACCAGCGCATACTCCGCGTAGCCCCCGTTCACCGTATATCCGGTAAAAGCAGGGTGGTCGCACAGATTCTCCATGCTGTGCCGACAATACCAGCAATCCCCATCGACGCCGCCAATCCAGGAGACGCCGACGCGGCTTCCCAATGGGGATTCTGCCGTAGCGCCGTCGACAACCTCGCCGACGATCTGATGACCGGGGATGAGCTGCGGGCGAACCGGTGGCAGATCGCCTTCCGCAATGTGCAAGTCAGTCCGGCAAACCCCACAAGCACGAACTCGCAGCAGCACATAACCCGGCTGCGGTTCGGGACGGGAAACCTCCTCAATCTCGAGAAACGGCTGCGGCGCCTTGCGGCCGGGGATCAGAACAGCAGCCCTCATTTCTTGGCGAGCTCCTCGCTAAGCTTGCGCGCATTCATGGAATGCTCGTGAGCTTGCTGCGTCAATTCGTGAGCAGTCAGGTGATCGGCCTTGTTATGTGCGGCCGCCGCGGCAGCATGAGCGTGGGCGGCAAGGTTATGCAATTCTATGATTCTTTCGTGGGGGCTTGAGGGCATAGTGTTCTCCTGAGTGCTTAGATGTTCAGTGGGCTACTGGGTGCTCTAAACAATCCGACGCACGGTCGAGAAAGCAAAGAGCGATATTTGTGGCTAGCGAGGATTACAGGCGTTCTCAGTCGGTATATGGCTGCGAGTCTGGCTCCGCCTCAACACCTTCCGCGGCCCACGGCCAGAAGATTGGACGACCGCGTAACGAAACAGACCATTGCAATAGATGCACCGCGCCTCGTTGACTGAGCTTTGGACTTCCAATGCGACCCTGGGGAAGATTCTAAGGCACTCCGGGCAGGTGAGCATGATAAACGGCGCTCCGGAAAACTGCTGCGCATTCCGCTCCACCCAGATAGGCGCCGGTGCTCTGGCGTGCCTGGGAAGCGGTGGCCGGTCCGGGCTGGTCATCGAACTTATGATTTGCAACAACGTTTCCGGGCCGCCGCCCTTTTGATAGAACATGTCCGCTGCAACGCCGTACGGTACGCCGTCGGCCGCGACCACGCTGCTCATGGCAATTACCTGGATAGCCGGAAATCTACGCCGGACGACAGAGAGAAATTCGAAGCCAGACATTCCCGGCATATTGAGGTCCGAAACAATGATGTCGGGAATTTCCTGCCGGAGCAGCGCTAACGCAGAGAATCCATCCCCCGCGCCGCGCACGCCGTACCCGAATGAGGACAAAACTGCCGACAAGCAAACCCTGAGAGTCGCATCGTCGTCGACGATCAACAAATTTGCCGTGGCCGCTGGCATCTTGCACCTCTCGCAGGGCATCTGATGGTATTTTCTCTAGTCTCGCTCACCGCGTACTCCGGCGCTGTTCACTTTTGCTCACCATCAAGAAACATCGGTGAGAAGAATTTTTCGACGATTTAAGCAAAAGCGCGCACCGGCGTAAGATCCTTGGGAGACAATGGACAGCTGATATGAACAAGATCAATCCCCGAGCCGGGCAACTGGCCAATGCCTCTGAACTTGTTGATGTACCAAAGCTAATCACCGCCTACTTTGCGGATCGCCCCGATCCTCGTGTGCCCGAACAGCGGGTTGCGTTTGGCACCTCAGGGCACCGCGGTTCCTCCTTCGACCGTGGATTTAATGAATGGCACATCCTGGCCATCACGCAGGCGATCTGCTTGTACCGCCGGCACCAGAAAATCGACGGCCCGTTGTTCCTCGGCATCGACACCCATGCCCTCTCGTGTCCTGCCCTGGCCAGCGCCATGGAAGTGCTGGCGGCGAACGAAGTCGACGTGATGCTGTCGGAGCGAACCGACTACACCCCGACCCCGGCCATCTCGCATGCCATCCTCACATACAACCGTGGCCGCAAAACCGGCTTGGCCGACGGCATCGTGGTCACACCTTCCCACAACCCGCCGGACTCTGGTGGTTTCAAGTACAACCCCACGCATGGTGGCCCCGCGGGAAGTGAAGTGACCTCCTGGATCCAGGACAAGGCAAACGAGTTTCTCAGCGCGAAGCTCGAGGGTGTCCGGCGCGTCTCCCTGGAGAAAGCCTTATCGGCCTCCACCACCCATCGGCACGACTACGTGACTGCATATGTCGAGGATCTGGGAAACATCATCGACATGGAGGCCATTCGTGCCTCAGGAATCAACCTCGGTGTGAATCCTCTGGGTGGGGCCGGAGTGCATTACTGGGAACCAATTGCCGAACGCTACGGCTTGAACCTTACCGTGGTCAATGATCTTGTCGATCCCACATTTCGTTTCATGACCCTCGACTGGGATGGCAAGATCCGTATGGATCCATCCTCCAAATACGCGATGCAATCCCTGATCGCGTTGAAGGATAAGTTCGACGTGGCCGTCGCTTGCGACACCGACCATGACAGGCACGGCGTGGTGACGAAAAGCAGGGGATTGCTGCCTGCCAATCACTACCTTGCAACTTGCATTCACTATCTCTTCGGCCATCGTCCGCAGTGGGGAAAACAAGTCGCGGTAGGCAAGACTGTGGTCAGCAGCAGCATGATCGACCGCGTCGCCGCTGGCCTGAGCCGGGAGCTTTACGAAGTTCCCGTAGGTTTCAAATATTTCGTCGACGGTCTCCTGGACGGAAAGCTCGGGTTTGTCGGCGAAGAGAGCGCCGGCTCCTCGTTTTTGCGCCGTGACGGGACCGTGTGGACGACAGATAAGGACGGCATCATTGCCGCGCTGCTGGCGGCGGAGATCACCGCCACGATGAAGAAAGATCCGGGCGAAATTTACCACGACCTCACCCAGAAATTCGGTGATCCGCTGTATGACCGCACCGATGCCCACGCCACCACCCAGCAGAAGGCGATGCTCGCGAAAATGAGCAAGGAAAGCATTCAGAGCCCCAGCCTGGCGGGGGAGAAGATAAAGACTGTCCTCACCCACGCGCCGGGCGATGGCCAGGCGATCGGTGGTGTCAAAGTGATGGCCGAGAGCGGTTGGTTCGCGGCACGGCCATCCGGCACTGAAGAAATCTACAAGATCTATGCCGAAAGCTTTCGCAGCCAACAGCACCTCGAGCAGATTGAGACCGAGGCGCAGACCATCGTGAGCCAGGCGTTGACCACGACTGTCGCATAAAAACCGCGACGACCCATTGCGCGGTCTCACGCAAAGGCGAACAGCTTTTTCGCCGTCAGACCGCGTATCTTCTTTCGCTCCGGCTCCGGTGCGAAATCGAACATCACGTCAAACAATCGCACCGCCTGTTGAAACTCCTGCATGTTTCCGCCCAGTTCACCCCAAATCATCTTGTCTGCGCCGAATGCCTCGTAGACTCGCCTTACCAGTGGCTTGGCATCCAGATGGGGAAAGGGCTGCTTTGAGGCCGACGCCACACCGGTGGAGGAAAATTTCATGTAGACGCGCGGGATTTCTGCCAGCTTGAGAATTTGCTTGTACTCCTCTGCTGTTCCTTGACCCGGGCGGGCCAGATGGTCCAGAATGACCGGCGTCTCGCGAAATTTGCCAGCGAGTTCGCCTATGGGCGCCGCGTAGTGCGGGATGCAGTGAATTTGAATAGCTAACCCTAGTTCGTGAGCCGCGTGCCAGGTCACCGCCATCTGCGGATCTTTCAGATCTCGATCGCGGATGACCCCGGTTGTGGTGGAAGGGGTTCCCGCCTCGTGAATTTCATGGATCCGTAGCGCGACAATCCGCCCCGGATTCTTTTCGACCAGCGCCTGCATTCGCTTCGGCGTTGCCGGATCGATCGGATCGAAAAGACAGGTCCCTTTAAAAAACCCTGGCGAGGCTTCGTGGGCTAACGAGTATTCCAGATACCGGTGGTCATCCTGGTAGGGTTCCGGATGCACGATGACCGCGTGATTGATTTGCGCTTCGCGAGCGAACTTCACGTAGTCTTCCACTGGCGCCGTGTGTGGTTTGTAGGATGCGCCGTTATAAGGGAACCTCTCCGGATCGCCGGCGAACAGATGGATATGCGACTCGATCAGTATCCCGTCGGGCCGGCCTGGCACGCGTGACGTATCAGCCAGTGCGTTTGCCACCCGCTTGAATCCCTTGGGTTGTGCCGCGAATGCATGCGCCGCCGCTGCCGCTCCCACCATCCACTTCCGTCGAGAAATCATCTGCGACCTCCCGTAATGTCTGGTCGAGATGCCAGTTCAGCCAACAGAACTGTCATCCCGGCCGGAGCACACATACTCACGTCCGTTCCAAACAGAAGTGTCATCCCGACCGGAGCGTAGCGTAGTGGAGGGACCTGCTGTTCTGGAACCCGAATGGAAACCACCGCCTTCCCCTTTGTCATCCCGACCCGGATTTCCTGCAACGCAGCACTGGAAAGGGCCACTTGTGCGCCTTTCGTTATGGGAAAGGCGCATGAAATGCATCCACGTCATCAAGTCCCACAGGAAATCCGGGGGAGCGTAGCCGAGGGATCTGCGGTCCTCCGACCCACAATCAGAATTTCCATGGTAAATCGCTCGGCGTTACGTTGTGGATGGTATCGCCAGATGCTTCAGCACCAGGTCGCGGAAGGCCGGCAATGCCGGGTTGTCGTTCTCGCTCAACCACACCAGAAACAGTTGCGCATAAACGGCCGGGCTGGCTAATTCCCGTAGAACCGCCCCTTCAAAATGGAGCTTCTTCGCTGTTTCCGGCACCAGCGCAATCCCGATCCCAGCGCTCACCAGCGCGAGGATGGAGTGAACCTGGCTAATGTGCTGCACGTACCTCGCGGTGATTCCCGCCTTGCGAAACATCCGCTCGATCAGCTCATAGAAATAGCGCCCCTCGACGGGAGAAAAAGTAATGAACGGCTCTCCCGCTAAATCCTTCATGGTGGGCGCCCGCCCGCTCGCAAACCGGTGTTTGCTCGAGACGGCCAGGAGCAGCGGCTCTCTCGCCACGCACGCTACATCGAGATCTCGCTTGTCGATGGGCGGACGCACCAGGCCAAAGTCAATCCGGTCGGCATGCAGCGCTTCCATCTGTTGCATGGTCACCATTTCGTTGAGCACTACGCCGAAACCCTTAAGCGACGAGTTGGCGAGCGTCAGCAGCCGAGGTAAGAAGTCATAGCTCGAGCTGGCGGTGAACCCCATCCGAATGAGTCCCGACTCACCTTTAGCGATGCGCCGGGCGGTCATGGCTGCGCTTTCGGTAAGCGCAAGGATCCGTCGTGCTTCGGGAAGAAAGGCGCGTCCCGCAGGGGTGAGCCTCACCGTGCGGCTGGTTCTTGCGAGAAGCTCGATTTTGAGCTCCTGCTCGAGCATTTGGATCTGCCGGCTGAGCGGCGGCTGCGTCATGTGCAGGTGTTTCGCGGCCCGGCCAAAATGCAGTTCTTCTCCAACGGCGACAAAGCAGCGAAGTTGTTTTAGCTCATACATCAATGCGGCCCAGGTATCGATCTATGCTGACTATAGTTTGTTTTGGGATTGATCTTCCACTATATTCTTTCGCGGCAACGGATTTGGAAATAGGCGGTTCTCAAATCATGAATCGAAGAAAGTTTCTTGCTTCTACCGGCGCGGCCGGATTATTGGCAGCAAAAGGTATCACCGCTGCTGCCGCGCCCAAAGTCTCGCTCGCCAAACCCGTGCTGATGAAAGTTGGGGACCAGACAGCCCCTACCAATGAGACCCATCTTAAGTACCTGGCGCGCTACAGCGTGCGGAATATCTGCGGATATCCGGAGATCGCGGGGGACCGCCTATACGCTACCGTGGAAGAGCTCAATCGTATGGTGGACCTTGCCCAAAAATGCGGCATCAGTGTGGATTGCACCGCGCCACCCTTCCTGGAATCCAGTTACATCGATAAAGAGAAGCATCCGGCGATCATGTTGGCGCAAAGCCCGGAACGGGATCGCGACATCGAATCCCTGCAAACCATGATTAAAAACTGCGCGCAGGCGGGTATTCCCTCGATTAAATACAACATGAGTATCCTGGGCGTCGTCCGTAGCGGTCGCACGCCGGGACGAGGCGACGCGATGTACAGCACCTGGAAGTTGTCGGAAGCGCATCCGCCGACACCCCTTACCAGGGCCGGAGTTGTGAACGCGGACATGTTCTGGGAGCGTATTACCTATTTTCTCGATCGCGTCATCCCCGTTGCCAATGAATACAAGATCCGCATGGCCTGCCACCCGCACGACCCGGGCATGCCGCCGGAAGGCTATCAAGGGGTCAATCGCGTGTTAGGCACGGTCGACGGTTTGAAGAAGTTCATTACCATTCGCGAGAGTCCTTATCATGGCCTGAATTTTTGCCAGGGAACAGTTTCTGAGATGCTGCCGAATCCCGGCGTGGAAATGTACGATGTCATCCGCTATTTTGGCTCCCGCAACAAGATCTTCAACGTGCATTTCCGTAACATTCGCGGTCATCGTAACGATTTTCTGGAAGTTTACCCCGATGAGGGGGACGTCGACTTTGTAAAAGCCATTCACGTATACAAAGAGATCGGCTACCCGTATATGCTGATGCCCGACCACGTTCCAGTGGCGCCCAATGATCCCAACGGTCTGCAGTCTTTTGCTTTCTGTTACGGCTACATTCGAGCGTTGATTCAGTCAATGGATTCAATGGGTTGATTTGACACCGTGTTCGAAAGCTTTCCCAAAAAGACATCCCTGAGTTTCAGAAAGTAGGAGATCGATAGATGAAGACCATGGATCCCGCCGAGATGGCAAAAAAAGTGGGCGACGGCCTGCTTTCCTTTCCCGTCACGCACTTTAGTAAGGAACTTGAGTGGGAACCCAAGCCCTACCAGGAGCACATTGCCTGGCTGCTCTCGCACAAGCCGGCGGGCTTGTTCGTCGCCGGCGGTACCGGTGAATTCTTCTCCCTCACTCCGACGGAATTCTCTGCGGTGGTCAAGGCAGGTGTAACGCAAACGGCAAAGCAGACTCCTGTTATCGCGGGCTGCGGCTACGGTACTGCCATGGCGAAGGAATTAGCCAAGTCCGCGGAGGACGCGGGAGCGGATGGGATTCTGCTCTTGCCTCCCTATCTGATAGGCGCGGAGCAGGCGGGTCTGGCCGCCCATGTCGAGGCTGTGTGCGCCTCGACCAGGTTAGGGGTAATCATGTACAACCGCGACAACGCCGTGCTCGATGATGTCACGCTGGAACGGTTGTGTCAGCGATGCCCCAACCTCGTCGGCTTCAAGGATGGTGTCGGCGATATCGAGCGCATGACTCGTATCTATTCCAGGATGGGGGACCGCCTTGTCTACATCGGCGGCCTGCCTACGGCGGAGACTTTCGCCCTGCCATATCTGGAGTTAGGGGTTACGACTTACTCCTCCGCCATATTCAATTTTCTGCCCAGGTTCGCGCTCGAGTTCTATGCGTCTGTGCGCCGCCGCGATCACGCCGCGGTCTTTGCAGGTTTGCGCGATTTTGTCTTGCCCTATATCCAAATCCGCAACCGCCACAAAGGCTATGCCGTCTCCATCGTGAAGGCAGGCATGAAAGCCGTCGGCCGTCCGGCAGGTCCGGTGCGCCCGCCCTTAACCGACTTGACGGAAGCCGAACTGCAAGAACTGACCAGGTTGATTGCGGGAAGGTCTTGAAACTTGGCAGAGGCCAAAAAGACCCATGTGCGGTACCTCATTATCTCCATTCTTTTCGCCGTAAGCTGCTTCAGCTATGGAGACCGGGTCGCGCTCTCCATTGCCGGAACCGCCATGGCCAGGGATATTTCTCTTGACCCGGTGAAGTTGGGATACCTGTTTTCCGGGTTCAGTTGGGCCTATGTGCTCGGAGAATTGCCATCGGGAGCGATGCTCGACCGTTTTGGATCGAAGTTGGTCTACGGCATCGGCATCGTCGTGTGGTCGGTCTGTGCTCTGCTCACTGGCTTTGCCGGATATCTGGCCGCGGGCGCTGCGTTTGCCGCGATTTTCCTGTTAAGGCTGGTTGCAGGGTTTGCGCAAGCACCGGTCTTTCCCGGGAATGGCCGCATCGTAGCCTCCTGGTTTCCTTCGAGCGAGCGAGGACGCGCCTCCGCAATCTTCAATTCTTCGCAGTACTTCGCGCTGATGATCTTTGCTCCGATCCTGGGGTGGATTGCCCACTCCGCGGGCTGGAAAAGTTGCTTTTGGTTTATGGGGGCGCTGGGCTTCGTATTTGTCCTGATCTGGGTGAAGAGTATTTACGAGGTGAAGGACCATCCTCGGATTTCCCCTACGGAGGTCGACTACATTGAGCAGGGTGGCGGCCTGGTGAATGCTGATCGCGCGGGCAAGAAGGGGAGCTTGCTTACCTGGACGGCGGTCAAGGAGTTGCTGAGCCATCGCATGCTGGTCGGTATTTATCTAGGCCAGTACTGCATTACTACGTTGACCTGGTTCTTTCTTACCTGGTTTCCCGTTTATCTTTCACAGGCACGGCATCTGTCCATCATGAAGGTCGGCTTTGCCGCGGCGCTGCCGGCTCTATGCGGAGGGACCGGGGGAATTCTCGGCGGTGTAGTCTCCGACAAGTTGCTGCGCGCCGGCCGCTCGCTCAGCTTTGCCCGTAAGGCGCCGATCATGGCCGGCATGCTGCTGTCGGTAACAATGATTGGATGTAATTACGCCCCGGCCCAGGCAGTCATGCTCCTTCTGATGTCATTGTCCTTCTTCGGCAAAGGATTTGGTTCGCTGGGTTGGACAGTAATCTCTGATACCTCGCCCAAGGGCATGGTTGGACTGAACGGTGCGCTCTTCAACCTGATCGGCAATCTGGCCGGGATCACGACGCCGATCATCATCGGCTACGTGGTGAAGAAGACCGGCTCCTTCGATGACGTGCTTGTATTTGTGGGGTTGACCGCCTTGTGCGCGATCGTGAGCTACGGCCCAATCGTCGGCGAAATCAAGCGCCTCGACCTTAAACTTCCGGTGGGGTAGAAGCGCTACGCTCCGATCGAGATGACATTTTGAAAACCAGGCTTAGCGTCCCCAAACAGAGGTGTCATCCCGACCGGAGCGTAGCGAAGTGGAGGGACCTGCTGTTCAGCCAACCCTAAAACTTATTCCAAAGGTACTGGTTATAAACGTCGTGGTGGTACTGCACCTCCGGCGCTTTCACAAACGTTCCCAGTAGCCTTGGGCACCGATCCGCGGACGCCTTCTTCAAATCCGCGTACCGCTCTTTCACGTCGCTTCCCAGCAGTGTATCGGTCCACTTCGCAGCATGGAAATTGTCCAGTGCGGTATAGATGTTATCGGGCAGAAACCGTTTCGCCTTACGAAGATTCTCGATCTTCGCGGTGTCTCCGTCGAGGCCGGTCTTAAACACCGAATACAAAACCAGGTAGGGATTTGCATCCGGGCTAACCGAACGCACCTCTACCCGCATACTCTTCTCGTTGCCGATAGGAATCCTCACCATGGACCCGCGATCGATAGCCGAAGCCATCAACTGGTTGGGAGCCTCAAAATGCGGATCAAGTCGGCGATACGCGTTGACGCTGGCATTCAGCAGTACGCAGATATCATTGCCATGGGTAAGAATGCGATCAACAAACTCCCACCCCAGCTTGCTCAGCTTCTCTTCGCCGTTTGCATCCCAAAACAGATTCTTGCCCTGCTCGCTAATCGACACATTGGTGTGCATGCCGCTGCCGTTGACTCCGACCACTGGTTTAGGCAGAAAGGAAGCGGTCAACCCCATCTTTGTCGCCACCTCCCGGCAGATCAGCTTGTAAAGCTGGATCTGATCAGCGGCGGTGACCACATCGCTGTAACTGTAGTTAATCTCAAACTGAGAGGGCGCGACCTCGGGGTGGTCCTTCTCGTTCTCAAAGCCCATGGCGCGCTGCACTTCGGCGCTGGTATCGATGAAGGTGCGCAGCGGGTCACCGGGAAGGGAGTGATAGTAGCCACCCGTATTGACATACTCGAAGCTCTGCGTCTCGTGATAGTGGCGCTCCGCATCGGTGCCCTTGAAAAGAAATCCTTCAATCTCGTTGGCCGCGTTCAGGGTATAACCCTTCTGGTCGTATAGTGCATTGGCGTAGCTCTTGAGTATTCCCCGGATATCGGCAGGGAAGGGCTTGCCATCCTTCGCGATCACATCGCCAAAAACCAGCACCTTACCGGCGCCAAAATAGTCCGACGGCACCCAATAAAAAGATCCCCAGTCAATGCCCAGGCGGAGATCGCTCTCTCTCTGCGCGGTGAAGCCGCGGATCGAACTGCCATCAAAGGTCAGATTGTCATCGCTCTTGATGATGAACTTCTTGTCGTAGTCCAGCATGTGCAGCCGGCCTTCAAGGTCGCTGAAAACCACGGTGACCGCCTTGATACGCTTTTCGTCGGCAAGATACTTCAGCCGCTCTTCGCGGATCTTGTCTGCCGGCACGTGGCGTTTGCGCTGATCCTTTGCCGCCAGGTTGCGCTCTTCCAGCTCGGCGTAAGGAATTTCAATGAAGTTGCGAAGTCCGTCTGACATGGTTCTCCTCAAAGAATCGAGTGTTGTTTGTACCGCAGACTGCATGAAGATACGAGGCCTAAGCGCGCCAGAATGCGATGATGAGCCCGCCCGTGGCGATCAGTGTCCCGCCCACGTAGATAGGCGTGGTGGGCGCCTGATCGAATCGGACCTTTGCTAGCACCTGCGCAACCAGGAAAAACAACACCACGTAGATGCCGAGCAGCTTGCCAAAATCCCAATGCGGAATATTGACGGTGAATCCATAAAGGGCAAGCACGATCGCGCCGGAAATGAAAAAAAGTCCACGTGCCGCGCCGGTGGAGTGATAGATGCCGCTTTGAAACAGCGAATCTCCAAATGCCTCTAAAAAAGCCGCGACCGCCAGCAGGCCAAAGGCGCCTCCGGGATGCGCAACCACGTTGTCCAGAAAGTTCCTCACCGCAAACGGCTCCTGCCCCGAAGCAGGTCAACGCACCGGATCGATTTAGAGCACAACCTCTCCCCGCTCCTCATTGCGTATCCGGACTGCCTCGTCCACCCGTGTCACAAAGATCTTTCCATCGCCGATCTTGCCTGTTTTTGCCGCCTTGACGATCGCCTGGAGTACTTTTTCCACCAAATCGTCCGACACCACCAACTCCAGCTTCACTTTGGGCAAGAGATCCACGGAATACTCCCGTCCGCGGTAAACCTCAGTATGACCCTTTTGCCGTCCGTGTCCGCGCACGTCAGTAATTGTCATTCCAGAAATGCCAATTTCCACCAGCGCGTCCTTCACGCCATCTAACTTCGACGGCTGGATTATCGCTTCTATCTTCTGCATCGCAGTCCTTCCTGACGCTCACCTTTCCACCCGAAGAGTCCCGAACTCGTGACCGGCGTTAACTGGCGAAGTCGTATCCTTCTTCGTTGTGCTGCGACAAGTCCAGTCCCGTGCGTTCGTCTTCTTCACTTACCCGAAGCCCGATTACCTTATCCACAATAAACAGGATAACCAGCGTCCCCACAAGGGAGAGACACCACGCGATCGCCACCCCAATCGCCTGGTTCACCAGTTGCCCCGAATTTCCTTCGAGCAGTCCGGTAGCCTTCCCGGCCCCGAATATCGGATTGATAGCACTGCTCGCAAACACACCAGTCAGCAATGCCCCGATGGTGCCGCCCGCGCCGTGTACGCCGAACGCGTCCAGCGAATCGTCGTATCCGAATATCGCCTTCACCTTAACCACCATCAAATAGCAAAATACCCCGGCGATCAGGCCGATCCACAAAGCTGACATCGGGGTGACAAAGCCGGAAGCAGGGGTAATCGCGACCAGGCCGGCGACCGCGCCTGAGATTGCACCCAGGGCCGTACAGTGCTTGTTGCGCAACCACTCCGCGGCGCTCCATCCGATGGCTGCCGCCGCTGCTCCAAAGTGCGTGGCAACAAATGCTGATGTAGCCAGGCTACCCGCGCTGAGTGCTGAACCGCCGTTGAACCCAAACCACCCCACCCACAGCAAGCAGGCGCCGATAAAGCTCAGCACCACCGAGTGCGGAGGCATCGGCTCCTGCGGATAACCCAGGCGCTTGCCCAGGTACAGCGCTGTCACCAGTGCCGACACACCGGAAGTCACATGGACCACCGTGCCGCCGGCAAAATCCAGACAGGGAAACCGGCCCCCAAGAGAGGCGTTCAGAAGACCACCTTTGCCCCAGACCATATGCGCCATCGGGCTGTACACGACGATGGCCCACAGCACCATGAACAGCAGCATTGCCGAAAACTTCATTCTCTCCGCGAATGCCCCGGTAATCAGCGCCGGCGTGATGATGGCAAACATCAACTGGTAGACCATGAATGTCTGCAGCGGAATGGTTGCCGCGTACTTGACATCTGGCGCCAGCCCAACACCACGTAAAAAGACGTTATGCAGGCCGCCGATGAAAGCGCTCCCCTCTCCGAATGCCAGCGAATAGGTCACCAGCGCCCACAAAACAGTGATCACCGCCATCATGGCGAAAGTCTGCATCATGGTCCCGAGGATGTTCTTTCGGCGCACCAGGCCGCCGTAGAATAAGGCCAGTCCGGGGCCGCTCATTAATAGAACCAGCGCCGCGCTCACCAGCATCCAGGCGTTGTCTCCAGCCGACTGCGCCGCAGCAATCGCCGTTGCCTGCTCCGCGGAGGTCTTTTCCAGCGCCGCCAGCCGCTCTGCCGTCGCGGGTGTTGCAGGTGCGGGCGTCTGGGCCAGTGCCGCGGACCCTGCGACCCACACCCCCATCACCAGCACAAAAGCACGAACCAGGGCACCTATCCGATCGAATCGTCGCATCAATCTGCCATCCCTCCGTCAGTTTCCAGAGAAAACCAGTGTCCTCAAGCTCGCGAAATTCATTCTCTGTTCGCTTACTTTACACAAGATATTCGTCGATCCCAAACACCAATTCATGGCCCAGGGCCCCAACCACGGTTGCATGACAAAAGGTGACTGCTCTAGAAATGCCAGATGAGGTCGCCGGCCAGCGTCAGTTGGCTCTTTTTCGTCGGTGCACCGCTCACGCCATCGACCGACGGTGAGTCATACGCGGGTACATCATAGGCATGTTCATAGCGCAGCTCGGGGCGAAAAGTGACCGTGCTGCCCAGCCAGAAATTGAACCCGACCAGATGTTCGGTGTATCGGTCTTGTTTCCGGTCCGTTGGCCCTTGATGTCATCGACGTACTCATTACGGATGCTCAACGAGCTGTGGTGGTGATTGAATTCATGCTCGATGTAGTTGACGATGGCCCAGTCCGGGGCGAAGCAGTGAGTTGCCAGGGGATTGCACTGCGCTCCATTGGCTCCGGTGATCAGGGAAGGGTCCGTGATCTCGCCGGCATTGGCGCTGATATTCGCGTTGGATCCATAGCTGATGCAGGGATTCAACGCGTAACATAAGTTGGGGACATCTCGTTCGCACTGATACCACGCTTCCGTATCTGTATGCCAGGTGGCGTTGATCTTGTGATATATAGGTCATATAATAAGCGGAGAGATTATTGTATGCGTATTTTCCTGAGTTGATGGAGAAGTGGTGCGTTAACTTTATTAGACTCAGGTAACATACAATTTCAGTTTATGACTACTATCACACTTATATGGTGGATGCTGCAAGAGTGGTATTAGTACAATGTATAGTTCTAGTTATGTTACGGGTTTGTCTGTATCAGTGTTGAACGAGAGATGGTTACAACGGTGAGATGATGGGTTTTTCTCATTGTTGAGTTAATGAGTGCAGTGTAATCTTTGGATGTCTCGCTTGGATGGTTATTGTTAATTAATTTATTAATTAATCATTATTACAGCTTGTTGAGTATTTGTAATGGAGTATGTTGATTTATATTAAGATATGGATTTATGTAAATAGATTTATTATTAATATTTATTAGTTTTTAATTATGATTGAGCAGCTCATGGTGAAAAGTGACCGTGCTGCCCAGCCGAGAAATTGAACCCGACCAAATGTTCGGTGTATCTCGTCTTGTTTCCGGTCCGTTGGCCCTTGATGTCATCGACGTACTCATTACGGATGCTCAACGAGCTGTGGTGGTGATTGAATTCATGCTCAATATAGTTGACGATGGCCCAGTCCGGGGCGAAACAGTGCGTCGCCAGGGGATTGCACTGCGCTCCATTGGCTCCGGTGATCAGGGAAGGGCCCGTGATCTCGCCCGCATTGGCGCCGATATTCGCGTTCGAGCCGTAGCTGATGCAGGGACTCAACCCGTAACATAAGTTGGGAACATCTCGTTCGTACTGATACCACGCTTCCGTATCCGTGTGCCAGGTGGCGTTGATCTTGTGATAGTAGGTCAAATAATAAGCGGAGAGATTGTTGTATGCGTATTTCCCTGAGTTGATGGAGTTAGCACAGGCGTAAAGATTGTCTCCACCGTCCTTCCAGGTATAAGAAGCACAGAAGTTTCCTGTCAATTTCGCATTCGAAATCCATGGAGCCGATTCGCAGCCGCCGGAGACACCGGCCTGCAATGTCCAGTGGTCGCTCAGTTTGGTCGTGGCGTTGATTCCGTTCTGCGTGTAGCAATCATAGGTATAGAGAATGGAGTGACTGTACGTGTAGTTGTTCGGCGCCAGCTGCGCTTCAATGTCCGGCAGCGAGATATATCGCCCCACCCGGATATCCGTTCCAAGGCCTACATGCGGGATATATAGATCCAGGTAGTACATGACCGGGTCATAGCCATAGACATTATTGCTCTTGAGCAGCTGTTGGCTGAAGATCCCCTTGGCCGTTGTGTAGCGGTAATCCAGGCCATACAGGTTGGTAAACCGGAACCCCCAATCGAAATGGTCCCGCTGAACGGTATCCGGCAAACGTTCGAAATAGAGCGCGACCTGGTCGAGTTGAATAGAGTTCGGGATAACGTCGTATGATGTTTCGTTATTGGCGTACCTCCCCTTGTTCGACGTGCTTGCGTTGCCGCCAATGTCGAACCAGCCGTACATCTTGATGCGGCCACTGTTCCCGTTAATGGCCTGCATCAGTGGATAGGTGCCATAGTCCGGTGCGCCGATCACGACCGTCCCGCCCATCGGCCAGTCGGCACTCGGGAATGGCGGCGAGTTGAGTGGCCGTGGGGTGCCCCGCCGGGCGGGTTCAGGAGCAACCGGAGAGCCGTTAGAATCCACCGTCCAATCATCCAGATAGGCATGGCCTAAACGGGTAAAGAAGCCTCTCTTTGGGGCGGAGGTCGTAGCGGGCGCCGGCGCAGCGGCCGCCTGAGGAGATGCGCCCGCATCCGCTTGCGATGGCGCAGCTGCCGTCGTCTCCAAGTCGGGTTCGTTCGCCGCCAGGCATCGAGTGGCCGCCACGCCGGCCAGAAATAATAAGAAAATAGCGACGCGCAGGCACTTCCCTGTACTTGAATCCAAAATCAAGGCCTCATCGGTATTTGGTTGAACTTGCGTTCCCTGGGAATAGGTGATTCGCGAAACAGATCGGCTGTGCGGGGCGCCGCGTCAAAAAAAGGTTCAATTCACCGCCACACTGGCTTAGTGGAAGGGAAAACCCATAAGGACGGCATAAAGATTACCTAAAGATGACCTAAAGATTGGCTTTTGCGGAGGATGGCCGAAGGCACAGTCGAGGTGCAACACAAGACCGCCAACGGGCTTACTTCTTGCGGAACTACACGTTCCTGGAAAATATCAGCAACCCCAGGGGAGGGATGCGTCCTCGGAATTCGCGGGTGAAGAACCCTATGCTGTGGAAGTTGTCAATCGTTTCGATATCAATTACGACCGGGGCAATGTGGTGGGAACGCCGCGGAATCGTTTTCGTTCACGGGGACCTACGACTTACCTTATCCCGGCTCGAATAGTCCGGGGCCGTAAAACGGAGCTAGTTTTGCGGCCCACTTCGGTTCGTAAAAAAACTCGTCGCCTTTCTGCCTGAGTCCTCTACGGTCTTTCTAAGCGGTTAAAAGTCAAACCGCAGGGCTGCCTGGCCGGTACGATTGCCGGCATTCTCGGCGGTTTGCGGGCCGGTGAGTGCACCGAAGGTTGAACTGTCGATCGCAGTCACCGGCGGTGCAAAGTTGGTATGGTTCAGCACATTGGTAAAGGTAGTTTCGAACCGCGCGTGCAACTTCTCTTTGATTTGGAAGTTCTTGGCCACGCCGAGACTCACTGCAGCAGTCCCGGGACCCTCAAGTATCCCCACCCCGGCATTTCCAAAACGGCCTGCCCCCGCGGGGGTAGGGGAAAACGCTGCCAGGTTGAAATAGTGTGCCCGTGACTGTCCTGCGTAGAAGTTGTTCGACGCCACATCAGGCCGCAAGGTCACCCCACGATTAGCGACATTTGTGTTGGATTGGTCGGCAGACCCGCTAATGGTCGGGGTCAGCCAGGACCTGTTTCCAGCAATGTCACCGTCGTCATATCCCAACCACCCAGGAATGCGTCCTTGATGCCGCCCCCGTTCATCCACGTGCGTCCTTTGCCTACCGGCAGTTGATAGATACCCGTCAACAGCATCCGGTTGCGCCGAGTGCCTTCCACATTGCCAAGGTTTTGTTTGATATGGAAACGATCCGCAATCGGTAGACCATAGTTGACCTCGCCGGCGAATGCCGTCGGTGCGTCGCCCTGGTTGTCGGCGTTATTCACCGCGTAGGTATAGTTTGCGTCGTAATACAAGCCCGTGCTGCATCCGACGTGTCGCTTCCACTACAAATGCGTGGTAGTTTGCCTCACCTGCATTGAACGTGCTCGCAAGAGAAAACCAATTCTGATACGGAGCTCTCGCGTCCACAAAGGGATTCGCCGCCGTGCCGGAAACATAAGGGGTTGTGCTCGCAGGGATCTGGTTCAAGTCCTCTGTGATGCTCAACCGGTACGTATGCATCCCTATATAGCTTGCGCGAATCGAGGTATTGCTCGAAATCTCCCTCTCCACCGTCAGGTTCCATTGGTTCGACTGCGGATCGCGATAGTTCGGGTCGACCCCCTGGTCCAGACTCCCTCCGCCGATTTGCACGCTGGTGCTGGGGGGCGCCGTATTGGGGAATTGGATTAGTGGCGTATTCGCGCCTGCGGTATTCGAGTTGGAGTAGCTATGCAAACTCGAAGTTGGGTTACCGCTGTTATTGAACGACAGCGGACCCAGATTGGTCATTGTAAAGATACCGAAACCCGCGCGGATCACTGTCTTAGTATCATTAAACGGCCGATACGCGATTGCGATCCTTGGTTGAAAATTGCCCTTGTATGTCTTGCGCAGACTTTGCGGCAAGCCGTCCTGGCTCGCCGTCACATATCTTCGTACACGCCAGCGTAGTCACCTCCAGATTGCAGGCATTGAATGACTGCTGAAAGGCCACATTCGATGCTGTGATGTTCTGGCTCACGAGGTATTTCGCGAGTGCGTTGGGCACAACAATCGAATTGTTGCGCTGGTCGAAGTTCGCGAGGTTACCGCCGTCCTCCTGAAAACCCGGAAGAATCTGCCAGCGTAGCCCATAGCTCAGGGTCAACCGGCTGTTCAATTGGTATTCATCCTCGGCAAACAGACTGAACTGGGTTGCCGTTCCACCTACATCCGGGCTCGACACAGCGAAATTGAGCGTCGTCGGCGCTCCTTCCAGAAAATCGCCAAATGCATTACCCGTAAACGTCGGCTGAAAGACGAAGCTGCCGAAGTCATCGGACGCAAATTCGGGAGCAAAGCTTTCCAGATCGAAATACCGCACCCGGCGAATATCAACTCCAGCCTTAACGGTGTGCTTTCCGAAAGTGCGCGTCAGGTTGTCGCTGAACTGGGTTGTCTTCGACTGGGTAATTCCGGCTTTGTCCCTGCCGATTGGTGTCAGCCCGGTTCCGGCGCTGAAGTTGAAGGTCGGAAAGGCATGCGTCAGCGGATGTTGGCTGATGTTCACCCCGATCAGATCAAGCTGGCTTAGCGCGTCCGAACCCTGGATAGGGAAGTTCACACTCGTCGTTACATAGGTAAAGCCAAAGCGAAACTCGTTCAGCATGGTAGGCGTGATCGCGTAGGTGTGCGAAAGCAAGAAACTCCGATTGTGCACGGAATCCACATCGTTCGGGAGGAACGGGTTCGCCGCGTCTTCCGAGATATTCTTGCGGCTGAAGCGAGCATAGGCGGATTGTTTGGTTGTGATGGTCTGGTCGAGGCGAATATCCGCGCCATCGGTTCGCGCCGGTGTCGATTGAAAATTCTCGTAGTTATAGCCCGATTGCCCAGCCACATTCGGCAGCGGAATATAGCTCAGGAGTGCGGTGGCAGTGGGGCTGATATGTGTGACGGGCGTCGTGAACGACGGACCGAATCCGCTCAAATCGCCGCTGCGCTCTGCCAGCGTCGGCACCTCAAACTGCTGTGCCACGGCCGTAGTTCTGCGGTTGCCCTCATAATCCGCAAAAAAGAAGGTCCTATCGTGACCATTGTAGAGATGCGGGATGGTGACCGGGCCGCCCAGTGAAAATCCAAACGTGTTGAATTTCTTTGGCGCCTTCCCGCTGAAGCCATAGGGATCCGCATCCAGAGCCTGGTTTTGCAGATATTCAAACACGCTGCCGTGATATTGATTCGTTCCACTCTTGGTGGTGAAGGTAACGTCCCCCACCTGGGAAAACTCGGCGCTGTTATTGAAGGCGGTTACCTTCACTGCGGCGATCCCTTCCTGTGAGGGATAGGCATCCTGCAGCGCGCCATTCTGGCGAACGTTCGCCGTCGAAATGCCGTCGACGGAAAAATTAACCATCGACGAACTTGCGCCACCGAGGGAAATGTTGCCCGAACTATCGGTCTGCACATTCGAAGAAAGGCCAAGTGCTCCCAGGGGACTGGTGGTCGTTGCCCGGTTATTCAGGGGCAACTGCGTCATCTGTACATTGTCCTTCGAGTCGGACAGGGTGGCATTCTCCGTATTGATTTGAGCAGCGTCTGAAGTTACCTGCACCGTGGTCGTCTGGGCTGCAATGTCCAGCGAAACTGTTAGCCGAAGGTCCTGGCGGGCTTCGACAGAAATTCCGGAAATTACTGTTTCGGCAAAGCCGTCGTGCGAGGCATGCAGCGTGTAATGTCCAGCCTTCACGTTCTCGAAGACAAAACCACCGGACGCATCTGCGTTCGACGGTTCGGTCACTATTTTCATCCGTGCTGTGCAATGCGATCTTTGCGTCGGCAATCGCGGCGCCGGAATTGTCCTGCACAATACCTCGCACGCTGCCGAAGGTGGATTGTCCGAAGACGGGCAAAGCCACCGCCATCACGAGCCGAGTAGCAGAAGCGATATCCAGCCACCCAGCCATCCTGCTTCATTCGCCTCACTCAAAAAATAAGAAGAATTCCTGTCTATCTTTCATGCTATCTCACCTCGTAAAACCGGCAATTTGCCGGCTATACCCAGTGAATCAAAAAAGCCATAAATTACGCATAAGCCAGTCCTTATGAGTTCTTAATGGCTTTACCGTAGACTCAGGTTGTGGCGTCGACATGAGTGGCGGAAGAAAGTCGCGAAGTGGCTGCAAGGATGCTCGCTGGGTGTTAGCGCGGCTTTGTCTATCACCGGTGTTGCCTTCTATCTCCGCTTCAACCTCTCTTCTGCAACCTCGCTGCATCTCCTTCTGGTAACTGTCATTGCGTTACGGTGGGGCTTTCTCGAAGCAAGCGTCGTTTCCTTGGTATCGGTCGCTTGCCTCGACTATTTCTTCACCGAACCGTTATTCAAGTTGTACATGTCGGATTCCCATGATTGGGTGGCTCTTGTGACCTTCGAGAGCGTCGCTCTGCTGGTGAGTCGGCTCTCCAATCAGGTCAGCCGGCATGCGCGAGAGTCGGAGGCTCGTGGCGCCAGTCTGCAGAAGCTCTACGAACTCAGTCAGAGCATCCTTCTTCTCGACCGCCAGAAACCGATCGAACAGCAGCTCGCGGGGCTCATCAGTGACACATTTCATGTTAAGGGCGTCGCACTATGGAATGCATACGATCTGAGCCTGGCGATACACGGCGTCTGCGATGTCAGCGAAGAAGAAGTCCGCGGCACCTATTTTACCGAGCGCAATGAAGATGATGCGCTGCACCCGTCTCCTCTCGCCGAGTGCTGCGTTCCGGAACACGTGCCATCGGAGTCTCTGGTCATCTGCGGTCACTCGCTGGACGTGTCTTCGATCAACGCAACCGCCTCTCTGATCCGCGGTTGCCATTGAACGAGCCCGTTCTTTTTCTGCTGAGAGCACCGCGGAGGCTGCACGACAAAGCGAGCAGCTGCGATCGGCGATACTGGACGGCCTTGCTCATGCTTTCAAAACACCGCTCACGACAATCAAGAGCTGCAGTTCGGGCTTGATTGAAATGGATCGTATGGCGGAACAGAAAAACGGCTGGTGGCTCTTGATCGATCAGGAGGTGAGCCGTCTCAGCGACCTGACAACCCGCCTGATGCGAACCGCCAGGGTCGACAACGCCACCTAAGCCCAAAACGCGAGAGCCTCCATCTCGACAGCATCCTTGAGGAGACCATCGCTGAGTTCGGCCAACAGTTAATCGGACATCCGGTCGCGATCCATCTTAACCCTGCCTCAAAACCGTCTGGGCCGATAAGCAACTACTCAAGATGGCGCTGACGCAGCTTCTCGATAATGCCGCGAAATACAGCTGCTCCTGGTTCTTCCATCACTATCGAAGGACAGCAGCAGCCCGCGGAGATCCTCATCTCTGTTCGCAACCACGGGTCATTCATCCCACCGGAAGAGAGAGAAAAGATCTTCGAGCGTTTTTATCGCAGCCCTGGATCCAATCGAAAGGCGCCGGGTACCGGCATCGGGCTGTCCGTGGTAAAGCAGGTGACAGAATCCCATCTGGGCCGTGCCTGGGTCAACAGCGACCCGCAGACAGGTACAACCTTCTTTGTTAGTTTCCCCAGAGTCAGCAAATGGGAGCGATGATGGAACAGCGATGGAACGTCTTGGTCGTTGAGGACGAGGCTGCGCTTCGGCAGAGTCTTTTCGAGACGCTGAGCGCATTGGGCTTTGTCATCGGGGAAGCGGGCAGCGGAGAGGAAGCCCAGGTGCGCCTGCGCATGGTCGAATATGATGCAGTATTGCTGGACATCAACATGCCAGGAATCGGTGGGATGGAAGCATGCCGGTTGATTCATCGAGACTATCCACACATTCCCATCATCATGCTAACGATACGCGACGAAGAGAATGACAAAGTGGAAGCGCTGGATGCGGGAGCGGACGATTACGTAACCAAGCCGTTCCAGATCCGGGAGCTGACGGCTCGGTTGCGAGCGGCGATCCGCCGCTCCAAGCTATTGCCTGCACCGCCCAATTCGCTTACGGTGATCGGCGGCCTGGCGCTTGACCCGGTGCGCTATCGGGTAGAGAAGCAGGGCCGTGAGATCCGGCTGACCCCGAAAGAATTCGAGATGTTGCGGTACCTGATGCAACACGCCGGAAGGCCCATTCCACACACCCGGCTGCTGACATCGATTTGGGGGTCTGAGTACGGCGACGAGCGCGAATATCTGCGTGTGCTTATAAGCCAGCTTCGTAAGAAGATCGAAGATGATCCAGCCAATCCCACCTACATCTTGACCGAAAGTTACGTAGGGTATCGCTTTCGTGAAGCCTAGGTCCACATGAGCCACTCCTTCTTTATTCGCGCGTTTGATGCTTTTAGACAGAGCGTAGCCGATTTGCTGTCACACCGCACCAGACATATTCGCGTATGCGCGCCTTTCACAAAGAAGAAAACACAAGGCTACCTCTTGCGAGGGGAGATCAAGCTCTCAGAAGCGGCGCCGGGGATATATCCCGACGCCGCTGATTCCTGACATGTACACGGATCACTTCCGGTCGGTAACTAGAACTTGACCATGAGCGCAACCGTTGCTGCGACCTGACCCGTGCGAAGATCAGGAAACCAGACGCTGCCTGGACCACCGCCGCAGGCAATCTCTGCCAACGCCAGAACGTTTGTTCCTGAGGAACTTCCGGTAGCGCATGCGTAGTCGGCTGGAGAGCCATTGTTACCCCCAGGAGGAGTGATGCCCCCTCTACCCGTCCAGTACGGCAAGTCCGTGTGACGATAACCGATCTCCGACCTGAAGGTGATGAACTGGTTCGGCATGTAATCGAAGGTGACCGTGGTGTCGTACGCGTGGAACTGCTGTCCCGGGTTTTCCGTGTAATAGGGCGTGCCGGTGATCGCGGTGGCGCCGTTGATCGGCGGCAGAAGCACCAGGTACCGACCAGGATTGCTCATTTGCCCGCCGCCGATGGTCAATCCGTATAGATCCTTCTTGAACCAGAGGCGGTTGTAAACCATATAGCCAAGGAACGCCTGCTTCGGGTTGCCGCCCTTTCCAGTACAGCTCACACCGCCGCCGAACTCGCATCCAAGATCCCCGGTAAGGCTGAACGCCGCCTTATCGATGAAGTTGTCCGGCTTATCGTAATATTTGATCTCCACGCTGTCGTCGGTATGGAGACGCGAACGGTCGGGAATGCCAACCGCGTCTTCGCCTAGGCCGTAGTTATTCGCGACGATGGAAAGCCAGGGCTTGGGCCGATAAAGAATCTGCCCGCCCAGACCAGGCTTGCCGTTCGGCCGCCCGTAGGACTGCCACCCATTGATGAACCACGGCTCGATCTTCAACTTGTCAGTCGGAAACCATTGCGCTCGTACTCCGTTAAAGAACCAGGGCGTATTCGATGAAACAAAAGATGGCTGATAAGCCCAGTTATCGAAATTGTAGTAACTAAAGAGGCCGATATACGAGACAAAGATACCGGCATCAAGGTTAAGACCATGCTGCACGTTCCAGTGATATCCACCCCACGCCTCCGACACGTACCGGTAAGCATCGGCGAGGTCCCACTGCCCGCGTCCCGGGCTGGCGTCATTGCGTGGCGTGGTAGTCGAAAACATACCGTACATGGTCAGAAAGCGTCCGCGGACATTATTGACGCGGATGTCGCCGCCAAAGCTTAGCTGCTCCACTTGTACTTCGTCGGAACGAAAAGATTCGGTGGAACCACCCATGGAGTCGTCTTTCGGATGATTGAAATCGAGAATGTAATTAACATCGGCGCGGAACTCGGGGGTGAAGTATTTCGTCGCCATCGGCGTATCTTTGGTGCGGGCGTTTCCATTGAGCCAGGTCCAGTCCGCATAGGCAAAGGGTGCGCTTTTGGTCGTCACCTCCGCATCCAGATCAGAAGTTGCAGGCGTGGCGGCAGGTGCCGGCTGCGTGAGCGGCATCGGTGCGGCTGCCGTTTGTGGCGCATCCCCGGATACCAGGGCCTTTTTCTCGCCCTCAAGTGCTTTTGCCGCGTCCGAACTACTGGCTCCGCTGGCTTTCAGTTCCGCTTCGAGCTCTGCGATGCGCAACTTCATCTCTTCCAACTCCTTGACCAGCCCCGGACGTACATCGCTTCCAGACACCGTCGCCGAAGGACCTACTTCCGTTCTCACCGTCCCCGGTTCGGGCGCAGGTGCAGCATCAGCTGCGGCCGCCCTGTTTTCGCTGCCATCCATGGAGTTGCCGGCTGCATACTCGGGGTGGTTTTCCGGTGCGGCGTGCGTTGGATAGGCCTGCGCAAGCGCTGCTGGTACGCTCGAAAGGCAACCAGCTGCGAGAACCAATTTCCTGATCTTACAAATTTTGCTTTCCATTGTGCCTCTCAGTTACGAAGTTAGGCTTAGAGGCTGCCCGTTTAGCGAGCAACTTAGACGCGCCTTTGTTGGCGGCCAACCCAACTACACGTTTGATACCGTGCAACCCCTCCGGACTCGTTTGCAGTCGATGGATTGCTGTTTTCTCCCTCGATGCCGATTCCTTCCTCACTCTGAGGCGCGGGCAGACCTGGCCCTCGACTCTGCATCGAGTCCCTCTATGCCAAAGCTCTTCTTTCTATTAGGAGCCGAAGTCTCTAAGAAACCCATAAGGGGGAAATAAAGGTTCCATAAAGGAAAGCTCTGCCCGTGCCCGGCTTGGCCCGTGCGCAATCTCTTCGCGATTGCCGCGCCACGTCAAAAAATCACGAGATATTAACCGTTGGACAAGGACGTGAGCTCAGGTAAGATCAAACAAATCAGGGACCGATTGAGGCGTACAATCCGCACCGAGGTCAATTATGCGAACACACAACGTGAGGGGAATTGTGGTCTTCGCAGTGTTGGTCGCGACGCAACTGTTCTTTGGAACAGTGGTCGCACAAAAGCAGTCAGTTCCGAGATCGCCGGACAAGCTGGCGCTCGGAGAAAACCAGGTCAAAGAACTGGTGCTCCTAATGGATACCAGCCAGAATGGCAAGATCTCCAAGCAGGAGTACATGCACTTCATGGAAGCAGAGTTCAACCGGCTCGATAAGAACAAGATCGGGGAGCTGGACCCGAAGGAGCTCAAGCAACCAACGTTGCGTCGAACCCAATTTAACGCAGTGGGGAAGTAATCAGCGTCCCCGCTTGCTAAGCGCTGACTATACGCCGGTAATCACGTGTTTGACCGCGCTCGAAAAAGAGGAATCGGATGCCCCTGGTTGTCGCCGGAGCCCGACCGCTCCGCTCCCTGGCTCTCTGTCTGCTGCTACCGGCGCTAACCGTTCCTGCCATAGCTCAGCTGGACCCGCAAACCAAGCAGCTCTCGCACGATATCTTCAAGCAGCTGATCGAAATCAACACCACCGATTCCGTAGGCAGTACAACCGTTGCTGCCGAAGCCATGGCGCATCGCTTGCTCGATGCCGGGTTCGCAAAAGAGGACGCGCTCGTCCTCGGCCCCAACGATCGCAAAGCCAATTTGGTGGCGCGCATTCATGGTACGGGCGCCGCCAAACCTATCCTCTTTCTCGGTCATCTCGATGTAGTCGAGGCGCTGCGTTCCGACTGGACGACCGATCCATTCCAATTTGTTGAGAAGGAAGGCTATTTTTACGGCCGCGGCACCCAGGATATTAAGGAGAACGACGCCGCCCTGGTCACCACCTTCATCGCCCTGAAGAAACAAGGCTTCAAGCCCGATCGCGATCTCGTCCTGGCGCTCACCGCCGACGAGGAGGGAGGCAAATCAAATGGAGTCGACTGGCTGCTCAAGAACCATCGCGACCTGATCGAAGCGGAGTTCGTCATCAACTCCGATTCCGGCGGGGTGGACTTGTCGCATGGCAAGGCGATCTCCTTCAACGTGGGGGCTACCGAGAAGCTCTACGCCGACTATCAGCTCACCGCAATAAATCCCGGCGGACACAGCTCTCTCCCCGTGCCCGACAACGCTATTTATCACATTGCCGATTCGCTCACTCGTTTGCAGGCTTATACCTTTCCCTTTGAGCTCAACCCGATAACCCGAGCTTATTTTGCCCGCATGACCACGCTCGAATCAGGCCAGACCGCTGCCGACATGAAGGGAATACTGGAGAACCCGCCATCGGTGGACTCCATTGCGCGCCTTTCTGAGATCCCCAAATACAACGCCACCGTGCGCACTACCTGCGTGGCCACGCGTCTCGCCGGAGGCATTGCCAACAACGCCCTGCCGCAAACGGCATCGGCCAATGTCAATTGCCGTATTCTTCCTACCCACACGCGCGAAGAGGTTCGCCGCCAGCTCATCGAGATCTTCAATGATCCCAAAGTCACGGTCCGCTATGCCAGGGACACCGGTGAAGTGCAGGACACGGCCCCGGATACCAAAGGCGTCCCTCCCACTGAGCTGCAACCGCAGGTCATGCGGCCTTTGGAGAAGCTGGTGGCGCAGATGTGGCCGGGCGCCCCTGTGATTCCCGTAATGGAAACGGGCGCGTCCGATGGCAAATATACCAACGAGGCTGGTTTGCCCACCTACGGAATCAACGGCATCGCAATCGACATCGACGACGTGCGCGAACACGGCAAGGATGAGCGCTTGGCAGTAGACTCCTATTACCGTGGGGTAGAGTTCTACTACCGCTACCTGAAGCTGCTGAGCGGGGGCAAGTGATAATCGAGATATGGAAGGCGGCAAGTTGAACGAAAGAGAGATGAATCCCTTCCGCAGGGTGGCTTTTGCGGCGATTCTGGGCCTTTTTACCGCGGCCGGCGCAAACGGCGGCCGGCCCTCAGGCACATCCGCGCGTCGCGTCCCTGGATGAACACCAGCCTCTCGCCCGATCAGCGTGCCGACCTCGTGTTAAAGGAGATGACTCTCGACGAGAAGATCGATCTCATGCATGGCCAGGGTATGCCGGGTTGGAAGCGGCCCATGCCAAGAACGTATCTCGGCAACCAGGGAGCTGGATTCATCATTGGAATACCGCGTCTGGGCATTCCCCAGGTGGAGATGAGCGACGCCGCCTACGGCGTTCGCATGAGCGCTCAGAATGGGCGCTACTCTACAGCGTTGCCCTCGAACATTGCCGCGGCTGCCAGCTGGGATCCTGAGGGCGCCTGTGAATACGGCGCGTTGATCGGAAGGGAACTGCGCGCGCAGGGCTACAACATGACGCTCGGCGGCGGTGTCAATTTGACCCGCGAGCCGCGCAACGGACGAACCTTTGAGTATCAGGGCGAAGATCCACTCCTGGCGGGCACGATGGTCGGCAACCGTATCAAATGCGAGCAGGCACAGCATGTGATCGGCGACATCAAGCACTACGCCATGAACAATCAGGAAAATGGCCGCGACGAAGTCGATGTGATCATCAGCAAGCGGGCTATGCAGGAAACCGATCTGCTCGCCTTCCACATTGGCATCAGCATCGGCGACCCGGCTGCGGTGATGTGCTCCTATAACGCGATCAACGGCGACTACGCCTGCCAAAACAAATACATCCTCACGGATGTGCTCAAACAGGACTGGCGGTTCAAGGGCTTCGTGCTTTCCGACTGGGGTGGAACCCACAGCACCGTCAAGGCATCCGCTGCCGGTCTCGACCATGAGGAGCCGATGGACGACTTCTATGGCGCGAAGCTGAAGCAGGCAGTCGAGGCGGGCAAGGTTCCTATGGCCCAACTGGATGACCATGTGCACCGCATCCTGCGTTCGCAATTCCTTGCTGGGCTTTTTGACTATCCGACGCAGAAGAGTGTGGTTGATGTGGAGGGCGGCTTTGCCACGACGCGCCGCCTTGCAGAACAATGCATCGTCCTGCTCAAGAACAACAACGGTTTGTTGCCGCTGGACCGCAGCGCGGTCCACTCGATTGCCATTATCGGGCCCCACGCCGACACCGGCATGATCTCTGGCGGCGGATCGGCACAGGTGGACCCTCCCGGTGCACCCGCTGCCCCTTGGCAGTCCAAGGTATGGTTTCCCACCTCGCCCTTGAAGGCGGTGAGTGCCAGGGGTCCTGGCATCAAGGTAGATTTTGATTCAGGAGCCGACCCCACCGCTGCCGCGGCGCTCGCCGCGAAGGCGGACGTGGCAATCGTCTTCGCTTATGAATGGATGAGCGAAGGAACCGATCTCCCAAACCTCTCCCTGCCCGAGCACCAGGATGCGTTGATCGAGCACGTCGCCGCCGCCAACCCAAAGACGATTGTCGTGCTCGAGACTGGCACGGCCGTTCTGATGCCGTGGATCGATAAGGTCGGCGGTGTGCTCGAGGCCTGGTATGCGGGCAGTAAGGGCGCGGATGCGGTGGCCAACATCCTGTTTGGCGACGTGAACCCCAGTGCGAAGCTGCCCATGACCTTTCCTCGCAGCGAGGCCGACCTCCCTCATCCCAAGCTGGTAAAGCCGCCAGACGGAGGAGAGGATGCCGGCGCTAAACTTAAGCCGGAAGATGCCAAGCCAACCTTTGGTGTGCATTACGATGAGGGCCTGAAGGTGGGCTACAAGTGGTACGACGCTGAAAACAAGCCGGTCCTTTTCCCCTTCGGCTACGGTCTTTCCTACACCACGTACGACTATTCTGACCTGAAGGTGACGGCAGGCAAGGAGCCCACGGTCAGCTTCACGGTGAAGAATGCCGGAGCACGCGCTGGAGCCGAAATCGCCGAAGTCTATGTAGCTCTCCCCGCGAGCGCCGGCGAGCCTCCCAAGCGGCTTGCAGCCTTCACTAAGTTGCCGCTCAATCCCGGCGAAAGCAGGGAAGTCAGCCTGCCGATCAACCCCCGCGAGCTATCCATCTACGACGAAACCACCAACGCCTGGAAGCAATTGCCGGGTGCCTACACCTTCATGGTCGGAGGCTCCTCAAAAGATCTGCCTCTCAACCAGGAGGTCAACCTGCCGTAGGCACGAAAAGATGACAATTGATGTTGGGAATAAGCAGAACAGCAGGTCCCTCCACTTCGCTGCGCTCCGGTCGGGATGACACTTCTGCTTAGGTACTGACGTCCAGTACGAAACAGAAGTGTCATCCCGACCGGAGCGTAGCGAAGTGGAGGGACCTGCTGTTCATTCCGCAGTATCGGAATCTGGATGGAAACGCCACCCTTCCCTTTGTCATCCTGACCGAAACGTAGCGGAAAGACGGATCTGCAGTTCAGCAGGCCCTTCCTGGAAATGTTTTTCCTGTGTCCCCCAATCCGTGCAAGGAGTTGCAACCCTCGTCCCGTCTCGCTATCGTGATCTCGTGCCTTCTACTCGCCGCGAATTCATAGCATCTCTAGCCGCCCTGGGCGCAACTCGTGCATTTTCCGCCACAACCTGTCCCTTCCACCTATCCGTCATCAACGACGAGCTAACCCCGGACTTTGGTCGAGCCTGCGAAATCGCCACACAAGATTTCGGCCTCCACTGGATCGAACTACGCGCCATGTGGAACAAAAACGTCACCGACCTCGACGCCAAAGAAATCGCCGAATCCTGCCGGTTGCTCGAAAAATACCAACTCCGCGTGACCGACATAGCCAGCCCGCTGTTCAAGGTAGACTGGCCCGGCGCGCCCCTTTCCAAAGAGCGCCCCCAACGCGATCAATTCCATGCCGGCTTCGACTTCAAGCAGCAGGATCAGCTACTGGAGCACTGCATCGAACTGGCAAAGCAATTCAAAACCGATCGCATCCGATGCTTCGACTTCTGGCGGCTGGAAAATCAGGCGCCCTACCGCCCCGCCATCAATGACAAGCTACGCGCCGCGGCGGAAACCTGTGCGAAGAGCAACATGATCCTCCTCCTGGAAAATGAAATGTCCTGCAACACCGCGACTGGAGAAGAATCAGCCGCCGTACTGAAAGCCGTCCCCAACAAGAACTTCATGCTCAACTGGGATCCCGGCAACGCCGCGAAGCTGGAGAGCACTCCCTACCCCGATGGCTACCGCCTGCTGCCCCATGCTCGCATCGGTCACTGCCACGTGAAAGATGTTGTGCGGCCGGCGGGCAAGCCAGCCGAATGGGCGCCCGTAGGTGCAGGCGTGGTCGATTGGGTGGGTCAATTCCGCGCACTGGCCAAAGATGGCTATCACCATGCCGTAAGCCTGGAGACCCATTGGCGTGGAGCGGGCAGTCCTGAAGCCTCCACCCGCGTGAGCATGAAAGGTTTAAAGGAAACTCTCAGCAAGGCAGGTCTAAACTGCTGAAATCACTCCGTTAAGCGCGTCGCTTTCGCCTGCGTATCGCTCACTTCTTTGGCATAGAACATATGCGAGATCCGGGGCGGCTCTTTGCCTCGATGGAACCCCCAAACGGTGTCGCGGACATGCCGGTCAGAAGCCGTAAAGCGCTCGCGCTGCCGCAGGTATTCGAGCCATGACTCAGTCACAAATGTCTCGTTGATGTGTGCCGGGTCGGTTGCATCCTGATAAGCGCCCCAGCGGATAGCGCCATCCCGCAGCCGTACATCCCGCAGCTTATGGATGGCCTTCGTGAAAGCAGCGTAGTCTTTCGGATCGATATGGTAGTCGATAGAGACCCGGACGGGTCCCTCGCTGTCTTCGCGTTCTGACGCCAGCTCGGGAGCCGGAAACGAGTAGCGATGGGGACTCAGATCCGGCACCACCCCGCGCAGCACATGGAAGCGAAGGGACAAGGGCAGAGTGGCTGCCAGGCCAACAGCTGCGCACAGCAGCGACTTCGAAGTGGAAACATGCTCCGCGATAAAGCCCCAAATCACGCCGCCCAGGGCCATACCTGCGGAAAAGATCATCTGGTAGGCGCCCAGGGCTCGTGCTTGCACCCACGCCGGCACCGAAACCTGCACCGCGAGGTTAAGCGTAGACATGGCGCTGGTCCAGGCGAACCCGGCGGCAATCAGGAACGCAATAATGATCAGCGGCACTTTGATCAGCGCCAGGATCAGCAGAGTAGCCACGAAGACGCCGGTTGCCGAGGCGATGATAGTGTCCGCGGATAGTTTCCGGCGGACGCGTGGCAGTAAGGTCGCGCCAATCACCGCTCCAAACCCCATGCTGCCGTTCAGGATGCCGTATCCCATGGCGCCTTGACGCAGATCATTACGCGCTACAACGGCAAGCAGCGCCCAGACGGCGCTTACGAACAGCGTGAACATGAGTGTCCGCACGAAGGCAGCCTGCAGCATCGGGGCATAGCGGATATAGCGAATACCCGAGCGCATGGAACCGCGAATCCGTTCGGATGGCAGCGCGCTCTTGAATGGAGGGTTCCGCTGCCAGCGATACAAAACCAAAATAACCCCCACGAAGGAAAGGGAATTGAGCAGAAACACCGAGGCCGCGCCGGTCGTGGCTCGGGCAAACAGTGCAATTGCCAATCCACCCAGGGCGGGACCCAGGGCGCGGGCAAGGTTAAAACCGGCGCTGTTGAGCGAGATGGCATCGGGCAACTGTGGCCGGGGAATCACCTCGGGCACAATCGCCTGCCATGCCGGGCTGTTCATGGCCGCGCCGATATTCAGCAGGAACGTCAGGATCAGCAGAATCCAGGGCGAAATGATGTCAAAAAAGGTGAGCACGCTGAGGAAGGCAACCGCCGCCAGCATCCACGCCTGCCAGAAGATCAGCAGCCGGCGGCGATCGAAAATATCAGCCGTCGCGCCAGCCAGAAGGCCCAGAAGCAGCACGGGAAGGCTGGCCGCCGTCTGCATCAGGGCAATGAGCAACGGGGAGGGCGTCAGCACGGTCATCAGCCACGTGCCGGCCGTGTCCTGCATCCATCCCCCCAGGTTGGACACAATGGAGGCGAGCCACAAATCACGGAACAGCGGGACCCCAAGCGGTTCAAATCCGCTTAGTTTGGCAGGGGTCTCCACTTGATCCGTCTTCAAGGTCGTCATGGGCGGGCAGGGGGCGGTTCAATCAATTATCCCAGAGTGTTATGAAACCCCGGCCCGGGTGTGCCGATGGACGCAACACTGATTCTGAAAAAAAGACTCGGACGACATTCTCTGACTCTTTTGGTCTGACTCATCAGGAAGACGGAGGCATCAATGAGCAGCACTGCTTTGGTAGGGGTCGTCAAAACCATAGCGGCCGCCCGTGGGCAGCAAGCAGTAGGTCTCTTATTGACCACCATTCCGTTGGCTGAGCGAATGCTCCTCTACAACTTTGCCGTCACCGCTCTCCTCTTTTTGGAAGGTGCCAGGAACCCCGGGATATCACAGAGCTAGATTGACAACTCCCAATCCTGTAACGAACCCCAGGGTACCCCATGTCTCGCTCGTTTTTCGCGATATGCCCCGAATTTCCTGCACGTGGCACTGGACAAGACAGCGTGTGCGCCTTTCTCTTAAGGAAAGGCGCATAGGGTTCGCGGAACCCACTAACTTTCACAGGAAATCGGGGATGGTGGGATACCACAAAGCTCAATCCCCAAGTCTCGCTCCCTAGATAGCCCTGAGGACAGGACGGGTGCCCCACGTTCGCCCAAGCGTACTCCGGATTTCCTGTTGAGCTTGCTGGCGTTGGGGCACCTCATGCGGCTTTCCTTAATGAAAGCCGCACACGCAGGTGTTGGTGGCGCCCCGTGCAGGAAATCCGGATACGTGGGACGAAAAAGATGGGCGAAGCCCAACCATTGCTTTTGTTAGGCGTATTCTGAAGAAGTTGTGACCCTCCTTCACTCGGCCGCGCGACGCATTCTCCCCGCAGGTATCGCGGCGCTGCTGCTTGTTTTGTTAGTGGCCCAAGCCGCATCTTCCATATGCTCCACGGAGTGCATGCAGCACCAGATGGGCACTCCTTCGACAGGCCATGCACAAGCAATGACGGATTGCCATTCAATGGTGCAGCCTGCTGGCCCCGCAGTCGAGAGCTGGCCACCCAAAACCTATTCAATCTGCGTCGTCGACCTACTAGCAAACAAGCAGGGCAAAACAGTCGCCCCGCCGTCAGTTCATATCCATTTGCACCCGGACACCCTTCTTCCCGCCCAGAACACCGTCGCATCAGTACCCTTTGACCCCGGCCTTCGAAGTACCATTTCCCACCCGCCCCTGATCACCCCTCTGCGCGTCTAGACGCCATCCCTCGGTTTTCCTCGGGGAGATCTGCGTCTGCCGATCCCGCCTCCCATTGTCATTCCGTCACAAGGAGTCGTTATGAGTACCCGACGTACCTTCCTGGGCCGCGCCTGTGCCGCGCTGTTTGCCGCACCCGCTCTCTCCGCGCAGACCATGCAAATGCAAATGCCAATGCCGCCGGCCACGCCCGCCGTGCAGCCCCCACAAAACCCTCGCCGACCCAGTCATGTCACGCCAGGTTCACCGCAAGAAACGCCGGTAGTAACCCCGGACGTTGGCGATCTCGCCTACACCACGGAGAACGGCGCCAAGGTCTTCCATCTCGTCGCCGAAGTACTCCGCCAAAAAATCCACCCTGACAAAACCATCGACGTGTGGGGATTCAACGGCACCGCCCCCGGACCCACTATCCAGGTCAACGAAGGTGATCACGTCCGCGTCATCTTCGAAAATCATCTGCCCGAGCCCAGCTCCATCCACTGGCACGGCCTCGAAGACCTGATCGGGGACGACGGCATGCCAGGCATCAGCCAGGAGCCAGTGAAACCAGGCGGCCGGTTTGTCTATGAATTCGACATCCACCAGTCAGGAACCTACTTCTATCACTCTCACATGGCCATGCAGGAGATGGCCGGCATGTTGGGCGGCTTCATCATGCATCCCCGCACCCCTTACCATCCGTACTGCGACAAGGACTTCCTCTTGCACCTGCAGGAGTACGCAGTGTTGCCCAACAACACCGTGCCCAACACCATGAACATGGAATACAACTGGCTTCTCCTAAACGGCAAAGCGGGGCCGGCAGCTACTCCGCTGATTGTGCGCCAGGGAGATCGGGTGCGCATTCGTTTTGTCAACCTGGGAATGGATCATCATCCCCTGCACATTCACGGATACACCTTCCAGGTGACGGGCACCGAAGGGGGCCGCATCCCGGAAACCGCCTGGTGGCCAGGTACCACCGTTCTGGTGGGCGTGGCCCAGGCGCGCGACATAGAGATCAACGCCGATCGTGCCGGCGACTGGATGCTGCACTGCCACCTGCCACACCACATGATGAATCAGATGTCTTCCAACGTGGGCAGCATGACCCGCCGTCCCGGCATGGGGCAACCGGCGGGCGTGGATATGAACACCGGCATGGGCATGCTGCAAGGCACGCCCGGCGCGCCTTCCGGCGATGACTACGGCACCAGCCTCGGTCGCGGCATGGGTTTCGGCAGCAACGCGGACATGGCAACCGCCAACGGTCCGCTCGCGCAGCCGAAAGCAATGAACGCCATGTCGGGGATGGCGGGTATGGCCGCCGACATCGCCGCCAATGCAAATGCAGTACCGGGGTTTCCTCAGGATGCCTATATGGAAGGACCATCCATGGCCATGGACCAGAGGGTAGACAAGCCCGAGAACTACGGACTTCGTGCCGGTTGGAGCGGCTACATGATGGGCATGATGAACTTCCTGCGGGTGTTGCCCCCGGACAAATACGACGATGTCATCGCGCGCATGAAGCAGGCGAATCGGCACAACGATCCTTACGCCTCGCTATTGCAGAAAAATTCATAACCAGCCATGGAGAAGACGATGTACAAGAGACTCGCGTCAGTGCTGTGGTTGTGCACCGCGCCCCTTATCGCGCAGAACGCGCAAATGCCAGGCATGGTGATGGAGAAGCCAATGTCTGCACCTGCGCCCGAATTGCTGCAGGGCGTCGCATCGCGCACCCCGCTCAAGCTGCAGGACTTTCTCACCATAGCTGATCGAAACAACCCGACCCTGCAGCAGGCAGCGGCCCTCGTCCGCCGCTCCGCGGCCCTGGCCAAACAGGCTTCTCTCTACCCCAATCCAACCGTCGGCTACGAAGGAGACCAGATCCGCGGCGGCTCCTATGGGGGCGGGGAACAAGGCGGCTTCGTGGCCCAAACCATCGTGCTGGGGGGGAAACTCGGCCTTCGTCAGGACGTCTACAAGCAGCAGAAACACGCGGACGAAATTGCCGCCGAGGCACAGATGCGGCGGGTGCACAGCGATGTGGAGCGCATGTTTTACCACGCGCTGAGCGCTCAGCAAACCGTGCTGGTGCGCGGCCGTCTGCTAGCCCTGGCCACTGACGCCGTCGAAACCGCCCACCAATTGGCGAACGTCGGGCAGGCGGATTCGCCCGACGTGCTGCAGGCGGAAGTCGAGGCGGAACAGGCAGCCATCGACTACACCGAGGCGCAACGGCTGTTCATTGAAAGGTTCAAATCGCTCGGCGCTCTCGCCGGCAATCCGGCGACCGAGGTCGCGCCATTAGACGCAGCGCTGGATGCGTCTCCCGACATCGACCAGGCAGCAGTTGTCGACACCATCGTGCAGCAGGGCCCCAGCGTCAAGCAGGCGCAGCAGCAAGTCGCCATTGCACAGGCGCGGGTGAAAGACGAAAAACGCGAAGTTGTGCCGGATCTTCAATTGCGGGGCGGGGAACAAGCCAATCTGGAGGCGCTCTCGGAAGCCCCTGGCAGAAAAACCGGAGCGCAGAGTTTTGCCAGCGTCGGAATCGAACTGCCGCTCTGGAACCGCAACCAGGGCAACCTCCGCGCCGCGCAAGCCGACCTGGAACAGGCCCGGCAGGAAATAACCCGCACCCAATTATCTCTCCGCCAACAGGCCGAGGTGCTGCTGCAAAATTATCTTTCCGCGAAAATGGAGGCGGATCGCTACCGAACCGCCCTGCTGCCCCGGGCTCGTCGCGCCTATGAGCTTTACCTGGACAAGTATCGGAACATGGCGCAGGCCTATCCTCAGGTCATCGTCTCCCAGCGCACCCTGTTCGAATTAGAGGTGAACTACATCGACTCCCTCGATCGAATCTGGCAGAATGCCATTGCGCTCGAAAATTTTACTCTGCAGGGTGGGCTCGAAAAACCGCAATGAAAGGAAGACCGCTTGAATCTGCAACTGTGGTTGATCCGTCATGGGGAAACGGAATGGAGTCTCTCCGGTGCCCACACCAGCAAAACAGACATCCCGCTGACCGAACGCGGGAAGGAGCGTGCGGCGAGGATTCGCGATTATCTCGCCCATCGCACGTTCACCCTGGTGCTCACCAGTCCGATGCAGCGTGCCCGGGAAACCTGCCGTATCGCCGGCTATGGGGATGTTGCGCAAATCGACGACAACCTTCGAGAATGGGACTACGGAGTTTACGAGGGGCGCACCACGGCGGAGATTCGCAAAGACCAGCCTGACTGGTCCATTTGGGATGCTCCTCCTCCGCAGGGTGAGCCGGTGGAGCACGTAGCAGAACGAGCCCAGCAGTTGATCGATCGCGCCGGCAAAATTGGTGGCGACATCGCGTTGTTTGCCCATGCCCATGTGCTTAGGATTTTGGCTGCCACCTGGCTCGGTTTGCCACCGCGTGCGGGTAGCCTGCTGGCGCTGGGAACCGGGTCGGTGAGCACCTTAGGCTTCGAGCGGGAGACGCGCGTGATCTCCACCTGGAATCGGTCGTTAGAGGAGTGAACCTCAGACCGCGAGCCGAGCCAACAGTGCCCCCAGCCACACCGCAACCAGGCCGAGCAAAATGCTGAGCGACAGGTAGAGCGCGCCAATCAGGAAAGATCCAATCTGCAGGTCGGTAAAGATCTCCCATTCGAAGGTGGAGAAGGTGCTATAGGCGCCCACGAAACCAATGGGGATCAGGAAGCGCCAGGCAGGATTGACTTCCGTGCGCCGTCCCATCCATGTCAGTGAGAAACCAATGATCAGGCAAGCCGTGAGGTTGATCACCAAGGTGCCGTAGTGAAATCGGGTGCCCATCCTGTTGGCCACCAGCGACCCCACGCTATACCGGGCAAGCGAGCCCAGGGCGCCGCCGGCCGCAATCAAGAGATATTTCTGCAAATCCAACCTCCACCAAACGGAAAACTGGAATCTGGACAGGAATAGCGTCGCCGGACATGACCCCGCGACGGCTTCCCGTCAGGAGTCATCATCTGTCGAGCCAATGAGGCCGGAACAGCGGTTAAAGCGGTTTCAAGTGGCAAGGACGAAACCGCTCATGGTGAACTCCTTCACCATACTGAGTTAGATTTACCGGTGAGCCGCCGGTTGTCAATCCCTTTGTTAGCCGCTGGTGATCAACTCCTATACACTTGTCGGAAATCTGAATGCCTATGCCAATCGCCGCCATTGCCAGCAGAACTCAGCCAGACCCCCGCGTCACCGCCAGGCTTATCACCCGCATCAAGCGGCTGATTGCCGATGGCTCAGTATCCCCCGGCGCAAAGTTTCCTCCCGAGCGAGAAATGGCGAAGGAATTCGGGGCCAATCGCGCCTCTGTGCGCCAGGCGCTCAAAGTATTGGAGATGATGGGCGTCCTTTCCCAGCGAGTGGGTGACGGAACGTATCTTGCGCAGAGCGCCGAAACGATCCTCAACGAGCCGATCGACTTCCTGGTGTTACTGGATGACCTATCCCATCACGAGCTTTTCGAGACCCGGCTCATCGTCGAGCCGGAGCTTGCCGCCCGCGCGGCAGAGCGCGCCACGGCGGAGGATATTTCTGCTCTGCGCAACGCCGTGCTGGCGATGGAGCGTAGCAAGGTCAAGCGTGATCGCCTGCAAGCGGACATGGCGTTCCACAACGCCATCTTCCACGCCAGCGGCAACCGCATTTGCCAGCTCCTCTTCAAGGGAATTCACCGCACCGTCTTTACCAGCATGAGCCAGCTCTCCGAGCGCGTTTCGATCGAGCAACCCCTGAAATACCACCGCAAAATCTACGCCGCGATCCGCGCCGGCGACGTAGAAGCTGCCCGTGTTGCCATGCGCGATCACATCCTGGACGCCCGCTCCCTGCTTACGAAGAAATAGAGAGAAACCAGATCCCGGCATTTAGGCACTAGGTGTCCAAAGCGCATGAAATGCACCAACGCCACGAAGTTCCACAGGAAATCCGGGGGAGCGTAGTGGAGGGACCTGCTGTCCATCATCCGCAGCATCGAATCTGAGTGGAAGCGCTACCCTACCCTTTGTCATCCGAGCGAAGCCGAGGGATCTGCAGTTCCGCGGACCCCTCCTGGAAATGTTTTCCTCAGGGCGCACCCCCTACTGCTTTCTTTATGTCCCAATCCATCTTGGAACGCTAACTCTAATTCCCAACCTGGTGGGAGCCCCCGCATTCATGCGGGGGAAGGAGCGCTTTTAGCGTTCCGGGAACAGTCTCCCCCTCGATCCTGCGCTTAGCGCTGGCACCCCCTCAAGGATTATGGAAAATCTCCTGCATCTTCGTCCACGACTTCTGTCCCGTAAGCGGAATCTGCATAGCGTCCGTCTTGCTTAGCCACTGAATATTCCGCGGCTCTTTAGCCATAATCTCCATGTCGGCCTTGTAGTTATTCCCGGTGTATTCGTAATACCCAAAGAGGTAATACTGACCGTCATCCATCTTCTGAATGTAGATAGAGAAGTTATGCATATGGTATTTGTCGAGTAAATCCCGAACACCCTGGTTCGACGCTGCGTGCAGCGCCTCGTAGGCCGTGATTTGATCCGGCTTAATACCAATCAACATCCCAATTCGTGTTGGCTGGCTCTGTTGGCTATGGATCACGATCGACACCAAGGCAACACCCCCAAGCACCGCAGAGCAAATAATTCGCCGCATCTTTACCTCCCCTTCCAAGCGCCCCAATAATTGCACCGGCAAACGCCACTGTCGACACGCAAAATGGTTGAACCAATAAACTTGCCAACGTCGGACGCAATGGGTCATCATTTCAGACGCCTATGCGTCTCGATTCCCACCAGCATTTTTGGCTTTACAGTCCCACCGGGTACACCTGGATGACGGACCGGATGGGCATCCTCAAACATGATTTTCTTCCTCAGGATCTGCGGCCACTGCTGGCAAGCATTCACTTCGATGGCTGCGTTGCCGTGCAAGCGCGGCAGGATCTGGAGGAGACACGCTGGTTACTGGAGCTCGCCGAACGCCACTCATTCATCAAGGGAGTGGTCGGCTGGGTAGACCTGTGTTCGGAACACCTACCCAATCAGCTGCAACAGTTTGCCGGGCATCCCAAACTGGTTGGCGTGCGCCACATCGTGCACGACGAGCCTGACGATCAGTTCATGTTGCGGCCCGACTTTCGCCGCGGCATCGGGCAGCTGCGTGAATTCAATCTGACCTACGATTTGCTGCTTTTTCCCAGGCACCTTACCGTCGCAGCGCAGTTAGTAGAAGAATTTCCGGATCAGCCGTTTGTCCTCGACCACATCGCCAAGCCCGGGATCGCAGAGCGATCGATCTCTCCCTGGCAGGAGAATTTGCAACACCTGGCGAAGTTCCCCAACGTTTTCTGCAAGCTTTCCGGTATGGTGACGGAAACAGGATGGAAGCAGTGGCAACCCGCTGACTTCCACCGCTACCTGGACATCACCTGTGAGGCATTTGGGCTGGAGCGTTGCCTGATCGGTTCTGACTGGCCGGTCTGCACGCTGTCGGGCGAGTACGAAGCCGTGATGAAGATCGTGATCGACTACATAAGGAAATTTTCGGTGGAAGCCCAGGCTGGAATTCTGGGTGAAAACTGCGCTCGCTTCTACCACATCCCCGTTGAGGAATCAGAATGAAGGCCGCCGTACTGCACGGAGCAAAAGACCTACGAATCGAGTCTTGGCGCCAGCCGGAACTGCAACCGGGCATGGTGCTGTTGCGCACCCGCCGTGTCGGCATTTGCGGCACAGACCTGCACTACTATGAGCACGGCTACAACGCCACCTTCGTCCCCGACCGCCCATTCATTCTCGGGCATGAACTCACGGCTGAAGTGGCCGCCGTTTCCAAAGATGTGGAGACGGTGAAGGTAGGTGACCGGGTGACGGTAAACCCTGCGCGCGCCTGCGGCTTTTGTGCCTACTGCAAAGGCGGGCAGATCAACCTCTGCCGGAAAACCATTATGCTGGGCAGCGCCAGCACCACACCCCCGACCGATGGCGCTCTTGCTGAGTTCCTCACCGTCCGCGCCGATCAATGTCATTTGCTACCCGCGGATATGGACGATGGCATCGGCGCCATGATGGAGCCCCTTTCCGTTGCCCTGCACGCCGTGAAGCGTGCCGGCACCGTATCGGGCAAGCGCGTGCTCGTGACCGGTGGAGGAACGATAGGTCTGCTGGTGGCGATGACCGCGCGCGCCTTCGGTGCGGTTCCCGTTGCAGTCAGCGATATTGTTGCAGAACGCCGCACGAAGGCGCTCGAGGTGGGTGCCGATGTGGCGCTCGATCCAAGGGCGAGCGATTTGCACGATAAGGTGCGGGAGTTGACCGGCCTCGGCTTCGATATGGTTTTCGAAGCATCGGGCGCCCCACCCGCGCTGCGGGCAGCGTTCGACCTGGTCCGCCCCGGGGGCACGATCGTACAGATCGGAACCGTGGGCACAGCGGATATCCCGATACCCGTGAACCAGATCATGGTGCGTGAAATTAATTTCCGCGGTTCGATGCGCTACGGCGACACCTTCGACGAGGCGATCAGCCTGGTGGCCGCCGGACGCATTGACGTGCGCTCTCTTATCAATCGTATCTTCCCCTTGGACGAGTCGGTGGACGCCCTCCACTTTGCGGCCGACAAAACCATGGCCCTGAAAGTCCAGATTCAACCCTGGTAATGGCCATTTCCCCAATCGATGCGATCGTCATCGCTGTATACCTGGTTGGCATCACCGCCTTCGGGATCAAGGTCGGCTACCGGCGGAACGCTTCTTCCCAGCAATATTTCCTGGCCAATAAATCGCTCGGCTGGTTCACCGTCGGTGCGGCGGTGTTCACCTCGAATATTTCGACGATTCATCTCGTAGGCTATGCGGCCGGTGGCGCGAGAGACGGTTTGGTCATCGGCAACTTCGAATGGATGGCGTGCTTCATCCTCATCCTGCTGGCGTTGATGTTTGCCCCTTTCTATATCAACTCCGGCGTGGCCACGCTGCCCGAGTTTATGGAGCGCCGCTACTGTCCCGCAGCGCGCACGTTCCTTGCCGTGATCGGAATCCTTGGCGCCCTGCTCATTCATATCGGCATCAGCCTCTTTGCCGCCGCAAAAGTTTTCGAGAGCCTGCTCGGCGTGCCCATGTTTGCCACCATCCTTGTGTTGTCGCTGTTTACCGTCGCCTATGCGGCGCTCGGCGGATTGAAGGCGGTGGTGATGACGGAAAGCATCCAGGTCGTGCTGCTGCTGGGCGGCGCTACCCTCATCACCATCATGGGCGTGCGCGCTCTGCCCGGCGTGGGCGTGCATGATCTCGCCGCCTTCGAGCAAGCGGTCGCTCCCGGACAACTGCACATGTTGCAACCGATCATCGATACGCGAGGACATCTCAGCGAGTTCTCCTGGTTGGCGGTTCTGCTCGGCTATCCCATTCTCGGTATCTGGTATTGGTGTGCAGACCAGACGCACGTTCAGCGGGTGCTTGGGGCGCACAGCTTGAAGGATGGCCAGAACGGAGCGCTGTTTGCAGGCTTCCTGAAGCTCTCACCGGTGTTTCTCATGGTATTTCCCGGCGTCATCGGTTATGTGCTTTGGCAAAAAGGCGCAATCCATCTGGCAGATGTGCCCGGTACAGGGCGCCCGGACTACAACACCATGTTGCCGCTCTTGATCCGATACCTGATCCCGGTAGGCGTGCGCGGGTTGATTGCCGCCAGTCTCGCGGCAGCGCTTATGAGTTGCATGGCCGCCGCCCTCAACAGTTGTGCGACGCTCATCTCCATCGATGTGGCCAAGCGCCTCCGGCCCCAGGCAACCGACGCCTACGTGGTAAGAGTAGGCCGCATCACCACCGGCGTAATCATGGTTTTGGCGATGTTGTGGTCCACTCAGGGCGACCAGTTCGGAACCATCTTCGAAGCGGTCAACAAAATTCCCATGACCTTCGCGCCCGCGGTGACGACGGTCTTTGTGCTCGGTGTGTTGTGGAAGCGGGGGACGAAGCAGGCGGCGATGGCCACGCTCTATTTCGGCACCCTCATCGGCGTCATCTATTTCCTGGTCGATTTACCGAGTACTGGCAGATGGTTCCTGCCCTCCTCGAAGCTCACAGATTTTGGTGGCTTTGTGACCGACCCAGTTCAGGGTTTAGGCATTCCTTTCATGCTAGCCGGTCCCATCATCGCCGTGGTCTGCGTAGTGATCTATGTGCTGACCAGCCTGCTAACGCCGGCCATGGACGAGGCCGAAGTATCGAAAGTCTGTTGGGATCACCCTCTGGCATTTCTCAAAGGGCCAATCACCGCAGCGAGTGATCCCCGCATCGTCTCACTGCTCCTGCTCGTAACGGTAGGCGTCTGCTACTACCTGCTGAGATAAATCTCGAAGAGCAACACCGCCTTACCCCTTGTCATCCCGAGCGAAGCCGAGGGATCTGCGGTCTTACCATCCACTATCCGACCCCTAATGGAAGCGCCGCCCTCCCCTTTGTCTCCCGACCGGAGCGAAGCGCAGTGGAGGGATCTGCAGTTCAGCGGCTTTCCCATGGAAATGTTTTGGGACAGACTTGTCGGATCAACTCCCGCGCTCTCAACAAAGGTGTCATCCCGACCGGAGCGTAGCGCAGTGGAGGGACCTGCTGTTTCCTCACGTTCGCAGCGAAAGTATTGGATCATCCACTCAAACCACAACCGGCCGTCTCCTACCAACGTTCGTGGCCTGTTCAAACGCATACCCCAACTGCAACACCCCCCAATCGTCATGATGTCGCCCAACAATCTGAATCCCAATAGGCAACCCACCCGAAGAAAACGCGCACGGAACAGACATCGCAGGATTCCCCGCCGCCGAAATAAAATAAGCCGACTTCATCCAAGCCATATAACTTTCCATCTTCACGCCCGCAATTTCCGTCGGATAGTGCGTATTCACGTCAAACGGAAGCACCTGGTTCACCGGCAAAACAAAAAACTCATACTCCCCTTTGAAATTACAAAGTCGCTGGTAAAGCGCCGTGCGCTTAGCCTCGATACGAGACAAATAAGGCCCGGTCAATTTACGTCCTTCCTCCACGTGCCAGTGAACATATTCATTAAGCTCATCGCCATGAGTAGCGATCAAATCCCCGTAACCCAACTCCACCGACCAATGACGCCAAGCCAGAAAAGCCTCATTCGCATCCGTGAAATCAGGTTCAGCCTCTTCCACAATGCATCCCAACTCCTCGAACACCTTGCGCTGCGCCTGCACGGCGCTTTTCACCTCGGGATCCCACGGCAACCCCATATCCTTAAACATCGCCACCCGAACTCCTTTGAAACTGCGGCCCAGAGGCTGTGCAAACGGAGCGCCTGGTTGTTCAATCGAGATGGGTGAGTGCTGGTCGTATCCGGCGAGCACACTCAGGAAGAAGGCGCAGTCGGTGACATTACGCGCCACTGGTCCGGGCACGGAGAGGGTGAACCAACCTAGGCTAGTAGGCACGTTGGGCACGCGTCCCGGCGAAGTGCGAATGCCCACCATGTTGCAGAAATTCGGAGGATTCCGCAGCGAGCCCCCCATGTCGCTACCGTCCGCCAGAGGAGCCATCCCACACGCCACCGCCACCACTCCACCGCCCGTGCTTCCGCCGCAGGTCTTCGTGGTGTCATAAGGATTGTGGGTCGCGCCGAAAACCGGATTGAACGTCTGCGAACCGAGGCCAAGTTCAGGGACGTTGGTCTTGCCCAGGACGATCGCGCCCGCCTCCTTCTCCCGTTGCACCACGCGGCAATCGAAATCCGGCACATAGTCTTTATGGAGTGGGGAGCCAAACGTGGTGCGGATCCCGCGCGTTTCATGCAGATCTTTGACGGCAACCGGTAAACCATGCAGCGGGCCGAGCCATTTGCCCTTAGCAAGCGCCTCGTCTGCCGCGGCCGCTTGCGTCATCAATTGCTCTTCGTCCACCAGCGTTACCATCGCATTAACTTTTGCATTGACCTGGTGGATCTGTTTGAGGTGCGCCTGCATCACCTCGCGCGCGGAGACTTTCTTGCTGCGGATTGCGTCCACCATATCGACGGCACGCATAAAACAAATTTCGTCTGACGAATGAGGCATAGCGTACCCCGAAACTGCGGCTGATAGCACGGCGCTGGTTCCAATTTTGAGGGCATCACGACGCGTCATCTGACCGCTCATTTTAAGCCACCAATCGCAACCAATCTGAGGGTGCCCCATATCTCGCTCGTTTTTTGCGAGATGTGGGATACCACTGCTCTAAACCGGCGTGATTCAACCGCTCAAGCGCTGCACAGGAAGCAAACCCAATTCCGACAAGTCTGTTTCCTGATAGGCAAACACTATATCTCCCCCAGGATCTCAGTGCACCTTCTGTTTTCCGGCCTCGTATGCTACTTTCTAACCGTACGGCTCATTCACTCATGACCCTGCACCACGACAACCCGGGCCATATTTTCGGAAGCCGCCCTGGCTTCTGTTGTTGTTGTCGCGCCCAACTTGCGTCCTAGGAACCTCCCAGTAGGTTTTCGCTAGATTTAACCCATCCTTGCACAATTTTTAATGGCGGTCTTTAATGTTGGCCTGTCGCCCGCCAGGATGACGACGAATCGAATTTAGCTCGGATGCATGAACGACCGCGACCGGCAACTTCCAGCAAAAGCAAGAACAACAAAGCTGACTTTGAAGGAGGTTAACCACAATGATTTCCCCCATGGCCAAATCCGTTCTCACCCGCAAGTGCGGTTTCGTGTCTAGTCTCAGGTCGATCCTCCTCATACTGGGTTTTCTCGCACTGATTCCCCGCTCCACCAAAGCGCAAGTCGATACCGGAGCGATTGTCGGCACCGTGCAGGACACCTCCGGTGCAAACATTCCAGATGCTACAGTGACCGTGACCGAAGAGGGGACCGGCCGCAAACGAACCGCGCAGACCGGGCACGACGGCAGCTATACCCTCAGCCCTCTCAAACTCGGAACCTACACCTTGACCGCGGAGAAGCAAGGCTTCAAGACCTCCGTCCAGGATCGTATTCAAGTCACCATTCAGTCGCGCCTCGAGATCAACCCGAAATTGGAGATAGGCTCGATTTCTCAGAATGTGCAGGTCACCTCGAGCGGCCCCATTCTCGACACGCAAAGCTCATCCTTGCAGCAATTGGTCGGGGAGCGAGCCATCGACAAGCTGCCCCTCAACGGCCGCAATGCCGTCTTTCTCGCCCAGCTTTCTCCTGGAGTAACCATCGCTCAGAATGACAGCCGTGGTCTGCAGGCCAGTGGTTCCTTCACCGCCAACGGATCCCGCCGCACACAAAATGACTACCTGCTCGATGGCATGGACGATAACGTGCAGGTCGCCGACCTGGTGAATCAGGCACAGTTTGTCGTGCTGCCGCCACCCGATGCGTTGCGCGAGTTTACCGTGCAGACCAACGATTATTCCGCCGAGTTTGGCCACTCCGCGGGCGCTGTCCTGAACCTGACCACCAAGTCAGGCTCCAACGCGTTTCACGGAGACGTGTGGGAGTTCCTGCGCAACGACTATTTCGACGCCAAAGATTATTTCGTTCTGCCCACCCAGCGCAAACCAGAATTCCGGCAAAACCAATTTGGAGCAACCTTCGGCGGTCCGCTGATCATTCCTCACCTCTACGACGGTCGCAACAAAACCTTTTTCTTTATGGATTACCAGGGCACCCGCGTCGTGCAGGGCAAGACCTATACCGAGACCGTTCCCACGGTAGCTGAAAGCAGTAGCGGATTCACCAATCTGCAGGATCTGGTTTCGCTGCAGAAGGGAACCAAGACAGACGCCCTCGGCCGCGTCTTCCCCAGCGGCACGGTCTTCGATCCTGCAACCACGCGTACCATCACCGCCGGGCACGCCGATCCAGTTTCCGGCATCGTGGCCATGGCCAACGGCCAGGTCCGCGATCCCTTCTATCAGGGCAGCGTATCGGGGATAGCCAATTTCACCGGTCCGCTCAACGAAGCCCAGCTCAATCAAATTCCCGCAGGACGTCTCAATCCCGCGGCTGTCGCGCTGTTGAAGCTCTACCCGGCGCCCCAGTCGAGCGGCTTGACCAACAACTACACCACCAACCCCGCGGCTACGACAAACATCGATAGCGCCGATGTTCGTCTGGACCAGGTTTTCGGCGCCCAGGACTCAGGTTTTGTCCGCTATAGCTTTGTCTATAACAATCAATTTCAGCCGAGTCCGTTTCCCGGAGTGGCCGACGGAGCGCCTTCCCGTCCAGGATCAGGACATAGCGAATCGCAGAACATTGCCGGCAGTGAAACGCATATCTTCTCCCCCAGGCTCGTACTCGAAGCGCGCCTGGGCTATAGCCGTGTGGCCGATGAACGGCGCCAGTTCGATGCCAACGTGCTGGGCGTCCCTGCCCAATATGGCATCCTGGGGGTCCCGCAGCTCCCAACCAATGGAGGTTTACCGCTGTTCAGTTTCGGCATTCTCAGTAATCTGGGGGCTGCCGGCACCTTGCCCAGCGACAAAGCCAGCGACATTCTCCAGGCCACCGGCAACCTCTCCATCGATCGCGGACGCAACCAGATTCGCGTGGGCGTGGAATACCAGCACATCGCCACCCCGACTCTCACCCCAACCGCTTCCCGAGGCAACTTTACCGATAACGGCATCTACACTTCGGTGGTCAACAACACCGATACCTCCACCGACCGCGCGCAATTCGTGCTCAATCCTGAAACCGCCACGGTTCCAAATGGCATCAACAATGTTGGCGGCTCCAACACCATCGCAGCCTCCAACTTCCCGCCTGCCTATCATCTGGCCAGACCGTATGTTGGGGCCTATATCCAGGACGATTGGCGAGCTACATCCAACCTCACCTTGAATCTGGGACTGCGTTGGGAGTTTATCGGGGCGCCGATTGAAACCAACGGTCACTTTGCCAACCTCGTACCGGCCCAAACCGGCCTCGCGTCCGACGGCCTATCGCGCTTCTATATTCCGCAGGCTCAGGTAGCCAATGAGCCCGCCGCATTCCAGACCCTTCTGGCCAAGAATGGCATCGTCTTTACTCCCGTCTCCGGCAACGGGCTGGTGCTTGCCCAGAAAACGAACTTTGCCCCGCGCCTCGGCTTTGCCTACCAGGTATCTCCCAAGCTGGTGGCTCGTGGTGGCTATGGAATCTTCTATCAGGGAAATGAAAATCACGGCCTCAGTATCAGCAACTACATCAACTTTCCTTTCCAGGTGAGCTCCAGCTACAACGCAGGCAACTCCACTACACCCCTCACGCCCGATAACTCAGTCGGGGCGTTGCAAAACGGACTGGTCAATATACCGTTAACCGCTGACGCCGCCGCCTCCTCCTCAAAAACAAGCTTGGGGCTTTATGGCGAGCCCTACCACGCCAGAACCTCCTACGCCCAGGCCTACCACCTGCAATTGCAGTATCAGCTCGCGTCGAATATGGTTGCGACGCTCGCCTACGTCGGAGCAAGCGCCAGGCATCTGCAGGCCGGCGAGCCTTCGAATACGGTCAGCAGTATTTTGCCCCCAAGCACCAACGCCAATACCAACTCTTTCTTTCCTGGTTTCGCCACCAACGGCACCTTCATTGCGCGAGCGGCGGCGACCAACTACAACGGCCTTCAGGTCAATGTAGAGCGCCGCTTTTCCCAGGGCTTCAGCTTGCTCGCCAACTACACTTATTCCAAGTGCCTGGGGGACGCGCGCGACATGCTGGACAACGGGATTGGCAGCTATCGGGCTCCCTATGTTCCCGGAGTGGGCATCGCTGCCGACTATGGACTTTGCGACATAGACGTCCGCCAGATTGTCCACGTCAGTGGAATCTACGAACTGCCCTTCGGCAAGAACAAGCCCTTTCTCACCTCCGGTCCGGGCGCCTGGATTCTTGGCGGATGGTCCACGAACTGGATCTTCTTCGCCCAGGATGGGCAGCCGCTCACCATTGCCTGCACAACGACCAACGCTGCAGGTTTGGGCTGCAACGCGTTGACGGTGCCCGGACAAAATCCCTACGCCGGGCATCACAATGCGGCGCAGTTTCTCAACCCGGCTGCGTTTGCCAATCCCCCAGCGGCAACCGCCGCTTCGGCATCGCCTGCCAACCTGGGCGGCGCGCCAACCCAGGTCACCGGACCACCCTTCCGGCGGTTGAATCTTTCTGTAGTGAGACAGTTTCCTGCCTTCCGGGAGACATCCTTCGAGTTTCGCGTGGAAGTATTTAACCTGACCAACACGCCCAACTTTGGGCAGCCGGGAAATTTGGTCTTTACCAACACCAACACATTCGCATCGATCAGCGCCACCAGGGATAATCCAGACGATCCACGCGAACTGCAGTTCAGTCTCAAATATTACTTTTGATCCATCCCAGCCGTAAGATAGAGAAGGGAGTTTGCATTGCCCACCAATCGACGCGAGTTCATGTTGGGAACAGCCGCCGCCGCCGCAACCGCGGGGGTAGCCGCGGTTGCACCGCGCAAAGCCACAGCAGAAAGCGGGCAGGCGGAAGCGCACCCCGAGCAAAAGAAAAAGCCCAACATCATCCTCTATCTTGCTGACCAGTTCCGCTGGGATTTTGTCGGAGCCAATCGGCTCAATTCTTCGACCAATACCCCCAACCTGGATGCGATGGCAGAGCGCGGCACTTTATTCACCCACGCCGTCACCAACCAACCGGTCTGTTCTCCCTCGCGTTCCGTCATGCTAACCGGCCGCTATGCCACCGAGACAGGCGTGTGGCACAACGCGCATGCCGATCGATCCCTCGTTGCCCACGTTGGCCGGCGAGCTCCGCAAGGCGGGATACACCGCGAATCTATTGGGAAAGTGGCATCTCGCCCCTCCCACCGTCGAAGCAGGCGGAGGCCGCGGCTACGTCAAGCCGGAGCATCGTGCCGGCTTTCTCGATATGTGGGAGGGGGCGAACGAGTTTGAGTTCACCACCCACCCCTACGAAGGCACCATCTACGATCGGGATGGCAAGGAGATCACTTTCAAAGATGAGTTCCGCGTCGACTTCGTGACCGATCGCGCGGAGAAGTTCTTACGCCAGCCACACGACAAGCCTTTCCTGCTTTACATCTCTCAGTTGGAGCCGCATTTCCAGAACGACGCCAAACGTTTTATCGCCCCCAAAGGCGTGGCGGAGCGTTTCCAGGACTCATTTGTGCCACCAGACCTGCGTCCCTTCCCGGGAAATTGGCAGTCGCAGTTGCCGGACTACTACGGCTGCTGCGAGTCCATCGACACCTCGGTAGGAAGGATCCGCAAGATCCTGGAAGAAGAGCATCTGGCGGACAACACCATCTTCGTTTTCATCAGCGATCATGGCTGCCAGTTCATGACCCGCAACGAGGAGTACAAACGCAGCCCACACAACGGTTCGATTCGCATTCCATTGATCATCGAGGGCCCAGGCTTCAACGGATCGCAGCGTTTGGACGAGATTGTCGGCAATGTTCATATCACACCCACTTTGCTTGAGGCAGCGGGTGTTGAGGTGCCATCTTCCATCAAGGGAAAGAGCCTGCTCCCACTCCTTACCGACAAGAAAGCCCGCGACGAGTGGCCCAACAAGGAGCTGATCCAGATCAGCGAAGCCATGGTTGCTCGCGCGATTCGAACCGCGGATTGGGTCTATTGCGTGGCTGACCCGAATGCAAACGTGCGACACTGACAAGAACAGCACGAAATATCAGGAATATCTCTTCTACGATGAGCGGGGCGACCCAAGCGAGATGGTCAATCTGGCCGCCCGCAAAGAGTACCGTAAGCAGGCCGACACCTTGCGCGACGAGTTGAAGAAGCTGATCGTAGCGGCGGGCGAGCCCGAGCCGGAGATCCTGCCGGCCAAGCTCTACACCTAGCGGGGAAGTGAATGAACAGCGATGCCACACCCGGCTCTTGTTGTGCTCCTAAAACACAGCGTGAGCCGGCAGCACCCCATGCAGACGCAATTCCCGAGGCCAGTGTTGTCGATGCGCGCCTGGCGATGGTGGCTCTTTCCGCCGCCACCTTTCTCATGGGGACCGACTACGATCGCGGTTTTGCCGCCGACGGAGAAGGTCCAGTCAGGCGCGTTTCCTTGTCCGCCTTTGCGATTGATACCTATCCGGTAACCAATCGTGATTTTGCAGCCTTTGTAGCCGCCACAGATTTTCGCACGGAGGCGGAAGCCTTTGGATGGTCTTTCGTCTTCTGGTCTCACATCCCGCCTGGTCGCTTCGACGAGTTGGTGGAAGACACCGCTGCCCCCACGCCCTGGTGGTGCAAGGTTCCAGGCGCAACCTGGAACCATCCCCTGGGCCCAGGCTCTGACATAGATGCCGCGCTGAATCATCCTGTCGTCCATGTTTCGTGGAATGACGCCGCAGCCTACGCCGCCTGGGCATCGAAAACCCTTCCTACCGAGGCGCAATGGGAGTACGCTGCGCGTGGCGGCCTCGAACAAAAACTTTATCCCTGGGGGGATGAACTCACTCCCGAAGGAAAGCATCTCTGCAACATCTGGCAGGGCCAGTTTCCTCACCATGACACCGGGCGAGGACGGCTATCGCGGCAGTTGCCCGGTCGATAGCTTTCCACCGAACGGTCATGGGCTGTACTCTGTCACCGGGAATGTATGGGAATGGTGCGCCGATTGGTTTCAAACCGAGTTCTCCTCGAGGTCGATGCTGCACAACCCGGCCGGGCCGCCGTCCGGCCAGGCGAAGGTGATGAAGGGAGGCTCGTTTCTTTGCCACGCATCCTACTGCAATCGCTATCGCGTTGCTGCACGCACATCGAATACTCCGGACAGCTCCGCGTCGAACATCGGCTTTCGCTGCGTAAGAAATTCAGCGCGAGCTTGATCTGTGCCGCAATCTTGGCCCTGTGCGCCCCGTCAAACGCAGCCACCGTTTGTAATGCCGGAGCGTATGGAGCCAAAGCAGACGGAAAGACGAAAGATACCGTTGCCCTGCAAAAGGCTATCGATGACTGCGCCCGCAAGGGTGGTGGTACGGTGCATCTGGCCAAGGGAACCTTTCTTACCGGCCCCATCGCATTGAAGAGCCATATCACCCTCGAAATCGAACCGGGGGCAACCCTGCTGGGTAGCCAGGACAAAAGCGATTATCAGAAGATCACGGTGATGCGGGAAGACGCAGTCCAACCCTTGATCGGTGCGACCAACGCTCAGGACATCACGATCTGTGGTGGCGGAGTGATCGACGGCAACGGTGAACCCTGGTGGGCCGAAGTGTACGCCCATAAAAACTCTCCCGAGTACGTTGCGGCAAAGCGTCCACGGTTGATTGTGATCGACCACACAAAGCATGTTCGGATCGAGGGAGTCACCGTCCAGAACTCAGCTTCCTGGCAGGTAACGCTCTACTACGCAGACGACGTGATCATCCGCGATGGCAAGATCCTTGCCCCCGAGCATTCACCCAATACCGATGGCGTCGATCCTTTTTCTTCGCATCATGTCACCATCGCGCACATGACCATCGATGTAGGGGATGACAACGTCGCCATCAAGTCGGGTCAGCCGGGCTCCCCCGGACCCGATGATCCCAGCACAGATATTGATGTCTCCGACTGCACTTTTCTCCATGGACACGGCATGTCCATCGGTAGCGAGGTTGCCGGGGGAGTGCAAAATGTCCGGGTTGCCCGCGTGCAATTCAAAGGTACCGCCAATGGCGTGCGCGTAAAATCAAATCGAGATCGCGGCGCAGACATCGGCAATCTCGATTTTCGTGATCTGACCATGGAAGACGTAGCAACGCCGGTTCTTATCACCGAATACTATCCGCGCATTCCGGACCATGACTCCGCGCAGCCTGTCACCCGGCTCACTCCGCGCTTTCACGACATCCGCATCACGAATCTGCGCGCTACCGGCGCAAAAACCGGAGGATTTATCGTCGGTCTTCCTGAGAGTCCGATCACCTCAATCTCTCTGACTAACGTGCATATCAGCGCAGAGAAGGGAATGACGATCAGCAATTCGACCGTTACCGCACATGATTTCGCTGTAAAGGTGACGAGTGGCGATCCTCTCATCCTGCTCGAGCACGCGAAGGTGGAACAGAAGTGAAGGGAACTCCTCACTACATTCGGGTCCACGCCCAGGACAATGTAGCAATTGTTGCGAATGAAGGTGGCCTGCCGGCTGGGAGCCAATTCGATTCTGGCCTTACCTTGCGGGAGGCGATTCCCGAAGCACACAAAGTTGCGTTATTCGCGATTGCACAAAGCGAACCCATCATTCGCTACGGTGTCGTCGATTGGCTATGCCAGGCGCCAATCGAACCGGGCAGCTGGGTACATGAGGGAGTGATGAGTTTGCCGGTAGCTCCGCCGCTGGACAAACTTCCTCTGGCAACGGCCGCGCAGGAGCCGCTGCCCGCGCTCGAGGGGCACACGTTTGAGGGCTTTCTCAACGCTGACGGTTCCGTCGGAACGAAAAACATTCTCGGCATTGCAACCACGGTCCAATGCGTCTCCGCCACGGTAGAGTTTGCGGTCAAACGCATCAAGGCAGAAATTCTGCCCCGTTATGCGAACGTGGACGATGTGATTGCGATCACTCATCCTTACGGATGCGGTGTTGCGATCAACGCGCCCGGATCCGAAATTCCCATCCGCACGTTGCGCAATCTGAGCCTCAATCCCAATCTGGGCGGGGCCCCCATGGTGGTCAGCCTGGGCTGTGAGAAACTGCAGCCCGCGCAGATGTTGCCGTCGAGCAGCCTTCCGATTTTATCCAGTGCGCCCTACATCATCCGCCTGCAGGATGAGCAGCATCACAGCTTTGGCGACATGGTGACCGCCATCATGGAGATGGCTGAAAAGCGGCTGATGCAGTTGAATGCCCGAACCCGCGTGACCCGCCCTGCCGCCGATCTCGTCGTCGGCTTGCAATGTGGCGGCAGCGACGCGTTTTCCGGGGTGACCGCCAATCCCGCCGTAGGCTATGCGGCCGACCTCCTGGTGCGCGCTGGCGCCACGGTGATGTTTTCCGAAGTGACTGAAGTCCGCGATGTGATTCATCTGCTGACTGCCCGCGCCGCCAACCAGCAGATCGCGCGCGACCTCATCCGCGAAATGGCTTGGTACGACGCCTACCTGCAGAACGGAGGTGCCGATCGCAGTGCCAATCCAACCCCCGGCAACAAGACCGGAGGGCTGACCAACATCGTGGAGAAGGCAATGGGCTCTGCTGCAAAAGCGGGCAGCACCGCGCTGTCCGGTGCCTTTGGGCCAGGAGAGCGTGTCACGACGAAAGGTCTCATCTTCGCAGCTACGCCAGCCAGCGACTTCGTATGTGGAACCCTGCAGTTAGCCGCGGGGATGAACATGCATGTCTTCACTACCGGACGCGGAACTCCGTATGGGCTAGCCATGGTACCGGTGATCAAAGTGTCGTCGCGCAGTGCGCTGGCAGACCGCTGGTCCGATCTCATCGACCTCGACGCTGGCCACATCGCCACCGGGGAAATGACCATTCAGCAAGTCGGCGAACAAATCTTCCGCCTGATTCTCGACGTGGCCAGCGGTCGCAAACAAACCTGGGCCGACCACTGGGGCTTGCACAACGAGTTCGCCCTATTCAATCCCGCCCCAATCACGTAACCAGCGTCTCCCCACGCTGGCTGAGCACCAGCAAAGTCATACTGCTCCCACATCAATCATGGACCCGCGGTCTACTCGGTTTTTTTGTCCCTTCCAGCCAGAAGTGTCATCCCGACCGGAGCGAAGCGCAGTGGAGGGACCTGCTGTTCACCATCTGTAGCATCGAAGCTGAATGGAAGCACTACCCTACCTTTTGTCATCCCGACCGGAGCGCAGCGCAGTGGAGGGATCTGCAGTTCGACGGCACCCTCCTGGAAATGTTTCCCCTCCCGCTCACGCAATCCCAAGCTTATGTTGCAGTTGTTCCAGCGTGATCCCCTTAGTCTCCGGATAGACAAACAGCACAACAAAAAACTGCAGCGTAGTCATCGCCGCAAAGAATGCAAACGGCAATCCCCCCGAATACTTAGCGAGCACCGGAAAAAGCAGGGAAATAATCGCATTCATAATCCAGTGCGCGGACGACCCAAGGCTCTGGCCCTTCGATCGAACGCGGTTGGGAAACACCTCCGCGATATAAACCCAAATCACCGCGCCCTGCGAAATGGAAAAGAACGCAATATACCCAACCAGCAGCCAAACCAGGCTCCCTGCGTGGGAGTGTGTGAAGAACACCGCGGCCACCCCAGACAAGCAAAGCGTCGTCCCAACGCTGCCGATAAGCAGCAACGTCTTTCGTCCCAGCTTATCGATGAGCGACATCCCCAACAACGTAGCGAACAGGTTCATCAACCCAATCAGCACTGTCTGAAAGGAGCTGGACAATTGGCTAAATCCAGCCGACGCGAAAATATAGTTCGAGTAGTAGAGAATCGCATTGATCCCCGCCAGCTGATTAAACAGTCCGATGCTGATGGCAAGAAAGATGGGTAAGCGATATTCGCGTTTGAACAGCGGCTCCGCTGCCAGGCCACGCTCCATATGAATGGAATCGACAATTTCGCGCAGCTCCGCTTCAGAGTCCGGGGAGCCCATCATCTTGAGGATCTGGAGTGCCTCGTCAGTTTTATTTTTGGTCACCAGCCAGCGCGAACTCCGGGGAATCCCGTACAGCATGATCAGGAAGAGCAGCGAGGGAATCCCCGCGACCCCAAGCTGCCAGCGCCATTGCAGTTCACCCAGCTTGAGCAGCGAAATCAGGTAATTCGAGAGGTACGCAAGCAGGACGCCGACGACCACATTGATTTGAAACAGGCCGACCATTCTGCCTCGTAACTTGGCCGGCGCCAGCTCGGCGATGTAGACGGGCCCGAGCACGGAAGAACCGCCAATGCCAATTCCACCAATAAACCGGAAGACCATCAGCGCAGGCCAATTCCACGCGAAGGCGCAGCCCAGTGCTGAGATTGTGTAAAGAATGGCCATGATCCGCAGCGCTTCACGGCCGCCGATCCGCTGGCCGAGGACTCCGGCGGTCATGGCTCCGAGCACGGTTCCCGCTAGCCCAATAAACACGGTCAAGCCGAGAGTAAAAGGACTGAGGTGGTACACCTCCGTCAACTGCTGAGTGGTGCCCGCAATCACGGCCGTGTCAAAGCCGAACAAGAGGCCACCGAGTGCCCCGACAATCGTACTTTTCAAAAGATAAGAGGTAATCGCCATGCGTAGGGTCTCTTCCGCTCCGCTGTCTCACCAACAGCGCACAATTTAAACACAAATAGCGGCGCCTGTCGTTCAACTGCCGCTGCATGTATATCCGACAAGTGGTTGTTTTATAATGCACTTGCCCCGTGCAACGATTTTGACACTGTGAGGGGAAACCTGGCAGGAGCGGGCCAATTGTGCAGAACGATGACGCCGCGGCTGCTGCGCGGGTGACTGGGAACTCCAGAATTTGGGGAAGGCGAAGGGTGCACCGCAGATCCCTCCGCTCGGCCACCCCGAATTTCCTGTTGACCTTGGTGGCGTTGGTGCACTTCATGCGCCCTTCTTTACGGAAGGGCGCACACTCTGCCTTGTCCAGTGCAGCGTGGCAGGAAATCCGGGTACGCTCCGGTCGGATGACAATTCATCTTGGAAACCACACTTAGCATTCCCAAACAAAATTGTCATCCCGAGCGTGCCCGGATTTCCTGCTTCGCTGCTCTCACCGGCGACCACTTATGTGGTTCTCCGTAAAGAGAACCACATGCAGTCGACCGAAGCCGCAACTCTCGACAGGAAATCTGGGGAAGCCGAGGGATCTGCGGTGCGCCCTTCGGCCTTCCCAAATTCTGGAGGTCTCACGCAAACTCTAAAGCCCCATCAGTAACTGTCACTGATTCATGGAACTCACTCGCCACGAAGTGCCAGCATAGGATCCGTTCGCGAAGCCCTCCTGGCTGGCAGTGCCGAGGCCGCGAGAGCCAGCAGCAGCATGGCGACAGCTGCAAGTGTAAGCACCACGGGATCGAATGGGCTGACAGCAAACAGGAAAGAGCGTAGTAGGCGGGATGCGGCTACGGCGCCCAGCAAGCCGAAGATGCAGCCGATCGCCGCCAGTTTTACCCCCGAAGCAAGGATGATCGCGAGCACCCCCGATCGCTGACAGCCCAGAGCCATACGGAGAGCCATCTCCTGTTCGCGCAAGGCGACGGAAAAGGCGATGATGCTGTAGATCCCGAGCACGCTAAGCAGGACGGCGACCAAGGCAAAACACGAGATCAGGATGGTGTTGAAACGCCGCGGCGCCTCGCTTCTGGCGATGGCGTGTTCCATGGTTTGGATGTGGTAGAGCGGCAATTGCGGGTCGATCCCGTGCACCGTCGCGCGCATCGCATTCTCCATCTGTTCGGGTTCCATGTGGGTGCGGAGCAGGATGTACCCGTAGTCGCCGTTTACTTCTCCTGCGCTGGCGAAGTCTCCTTCGGAAATGGGGGTTTGGTCTATCGGCTGATAAAACTGCTCCGGAGTTCTTTCATCCGGAGATCCCATCTTCACGCTATCCACTACGCCGACCACGGTCATCCATGGAGTCTTGGTCTCCGGCATCCCGCGGCGAAATCTCTTGCCGATGGGGTCTTGGCCGGGCCAGTAACGCTCGGCCAATCTGCTGTTCACCAGAGCCACTAATTGGGAGTTGGCGTTATCTGCCTCGGTGAAGGTTCGCCCCCGCACCAGGCGGATGCCAAGCGCCTGGATGGGGTCGCCGCGCAGCAGCGAAACCATGGTAAGGTGCAGGCCGGCACCCTTGAGAGGAACAGAGCCTTCGATGGTGATCGCGGGGCCGTCCCAGTCGCCGGTGGAAGGCAGGACCGTGGTGATGCCAACAGCTTCTACACCCGGCAACTGGCGGAGAGTGCGCAGCACTTGCTCATCGAACGTGTCGATGCTTGCCTGGGTTGCGTATTGATAGCTGGGCAGACCATAGAGCGCGGTGAGGGTATGGTCTGGGCGGAAACCTATGTCGACCGCGCGCATCTTTTCGAAACTGCGTAGGAGTAAGCCTGAGGCGGTGAGCAGCACCAGTGCAATCGCGATCTCTGCGGCTACCAGCACCGAACGCAGCCGGGCGTGGCCGCTGCCCGTCGTGCCCGTGCGCCCGCTTTCTTTCAGGGTTCCATTGACGCTGGTGTGGATAGCGGCAAAAGCAGGTGCCAGTCCGCAGAGTAGGCCTGTGAGCAGCGCGAGTCCCAGCGCGAAGGCCATGACCGGCCAGTTGAGGCCAATCTCGTGAATACGTGGAAGTGTTTCCGGCAACAGGCTTATGCCCAGGCGCAGCGCGGCTGCCGCGAAGGCTAACCCTACGAGACCGCCGGCGATGCTGAGCACCATGCTTTCTACCATGGCTTGACGGAGTAAGGTCGCGGCGCGCGCGCCGAGGGCGAGCCGGAGTGCGATTTCTCTACGCCTGCGAATAGAGCGCACCAGCAGAAGACCGGCCAGGTTGGCGCAGGCGATCAACAGGATGACGACCACGGCAAAGAATAAGGTGCGCACCATCGGTCGGGCCTGATCAACCGTGTCCTCGTGGAGCAGGCGGACCGCTGCATGAATCCGGAGGCTGCGCATGAAGGCCGGGTACTGCTGTACGGTTGCCAGGGCTACTCGCTCGGCGTCGCTCTGCGCCTGCTCCGGCGTGATGCCTGGCTTCAAGCGGCCTACCATGCGAAAGGTCCACGAGGCGGCTTGGCCGGCCAGGAATTCTTCCGGCTGCAAGCGCAGGGGAACCCATAAGTCGCTGCGGTCCATGTGCCCCGGCACCAGGGGAAATTCGAAATTCTGCGGCATGACCCCGACAATCACGTAGGGCTTGCGATCGAGAAGGATGGTGGTCCCGAGGATGTTGGCCCTGCCTTCGTAATGGCTCTGCCACAAGCTGTAACTGAGCACGACGACCGATTGCTGTTGCTCCTCTTCGGCCGGGCTAAACGTGCGCCCGAGCAGCGGCGCCACCTGAAGAGCGGGAAAGACCTCACTGCTCATGCGAACGGCATGGACTGGTTCGGGGACGCCTGGAGTGGTCAGATCATAGCTTGTCATCTGATAGCCGCCGAGTTGGCTAAAGCTGTGGGTATCGCGCATGTAGTTGCGGATGTCCGCAGCGCCGACTCTAGGCCGGGCGGTCATGTCGGTGGAGCCCTCGAGGGTGTCGCCTAGGATGACCAGACGATCTGGGGAGGGGAAGGGTAGCGGGCGCAGAAGAACGCCGGCAACGATGGAAAAAATGGCAGTCGTGGCTCCGATGCCCAGGGCCAGCATCAGGATGGCGGTGATGGTGAATCCTGGCGACTTACGCAGCTGGCGAAACGTGTAGCGCGTGTCTCGCAGGGTTTGCGCCAGCCCTTGATAGGATCGCTCGTTGCGATGCATTTGCTTGGCCTGCTCGACCCCCCCGTAGGCGCGCCTGGCGGCTTGTCGCGCTTCCTCCGGAGCCATGCCCTGGCGAAGATAGTCGTCTTCTAATAACGCGAGATGCGCGGCGATTTCTCTCGCTAGTTCTGCTTCTTCCCGCGAGTTGGTAAACAGCCGGGCAAGCTTCAGAAAGGCACGTCTGAGTTGCTTCATGGCTATGACTCCTCGAGCAGCAGCCGCTCTACCAGGGCCGCCATGGTTCTCCACTTCAGTGTTTCGGCGCCCAGGGCCTTTTGTCCGGCCTTGGTGATTTCGTAATATTTTGCTTCGCGGTTGTTTTCGGTCTTGCCCCAGGTTCCCTTGATCCATCCGTATTGTTCCAGCCTCACTAATGCCGGGTACAGCGTCCCCTGGTTGAGATTGAGCAGGCGATCAGAAACTTGCTGCAGGCGGGTGGCGATCTGGTAGGCGTGCTGTGAGCCCATGGTGGCGAGCGTTCGCAAAACGATCAGATCGAGCGTGCCCTGCAGCAGTTGGATCTGATCCTTCTCTTTACTTGACATTCAAGTGATCTCCCGCATTCAGGATGGCTCCAGGTGTACTTGGATGTCAAGTGGAGATTCCAGCACAGACCAGAACACCCAGGTAAGGAAAGTGAGATATGGTTTTCTCCTGCAATTCGCTTGGGGGACGGGGGAAGCGGATCTCGCCAACCCCGAGTTTGCCGGGAACAATTCGCGGCGCTGTTTCGTACCTATCATTCGATGGAACAGGCGCGATTGTGGAGAAACACTGGCCGGTCTCTTCCCCTTGCGTCACAAGGGGAAAGATGGCATGCTTCCCATGTATTGCAAGGGGAGTGCTAAACGTGGAGAGGACGCGCCTGGAACTCGTACGAGGGACCCTCGATATCCTGATCCTCAAGTCCCTCGTCTGGAGCCCACTGCACGGCTACGCGATCACGAGCCTTATCCGTCGTCAGAGCGACGAAGCCCTCCTCGTCGAAGAAGGCACGCTTTATCCCGCTCTGTGGCGCCTGGAAAGCAAAGGCTTCATTGAAGCGGAATGGGGACTCTCGGACAACAATCGGAAAGCAAAGTACTACAAGCTGACCGGTGAGGGCCGCCGCTACCTTCGCGCCGAAACCAGGACATGGGAGGCGTACGCGGAAGCCGTCGCCAAGATTCTCGGTGCAACCCGGCCGCCTACGCCGGAAACCTCATGAAGAAAGTCCCTATCTGGCGCAGATACGATCGCATGCTCGGTCCGGATCCAAAGACTGACATCAAGGCCGAACTGCGCTTTCACATCGACTGCAAGACCGAAGAACTCATCACTAGCGGTTGGCCTCCCAAAGCCGCTCGTGAGGAAGCCGAGCGCCAGTTCGGCAACCTGCTCGCTGTGCAACATGCAGGTGAGCGCATAGGAGAAAGCATGGAACGACGCCGACGCATCAGCGACTATTACGCCGAGTGGTTGTGGGACACACGCTACACGCTCCGCACGCTGCGAAACAATCCTGCCTTTACCGGCGTCGCTATCCTGGTGCTCGCGCTCGGCGTTGGCCTCAATGCTGCCGTCTTCAGCGTAGTGAACCTCATCCTGCTGCGGCCTTTACCTTTTCTGCAATCGCAGCAGCTCGTCTGGTTCACCGCGGGAAAAAGCTTCGATCCTAAAGTCCGCGCCGCCGGCGGTCTCTCCGGTGAGACTTATACCGTTGACGTCTATCGCGAGTTCCAACGCAACAATCAATCCTTCCAGTCCGTTACCGCATTCCAGACCTTCTACAACTCGCTGCAATACAAACTTACCGGGGTTGGCGAACCTAAGCAGCTTGATGCGGTTGAAGTTGCCGGCAATTTCTTCCCCACACTCGGCGTCATCCCAGTGTTGGGCCGCAATTTTACTGAAGAAGAGACCGTAAAGGGTGGCCGGCCCGCGGCGCTGCTTAGCTACTACTACTGGAAAACTCAGTTTGCCTCGGACCCGAACATCATTGGCAAGACCATCACGATCAATACCAGCCCCGCCGCCGTCAACGGCCCCGTCACCATCGTCGGTGTTCTCCCCGCCAGCTTCGATTTTGGCGCCGTCTTTGCTCCCGGCAAAAAGGTCGACCTGTTTGTTCCTGCTGTCATGGACTTCTGGAGCACCTGGGGCAACACGCTTGCCGTCGTTGGCCGCCTCAAGCCCGGCGTGACGGCTATTCAGGCGCAGGACGAAGCCGATCGCCTTTTCCCGCACCTTAGACTTCAGCATAAAGATTGGTATTACGATTACGCCTCGGACCTCATTACCCTCAAAGACCACGTTTCCGGCAAGCTGCAGCGCTCGCTTGTAGTTCTCTGGTCCGCCGTCGGCCTTATCCTGCTCATTGTTTGTGTCAATCTCTCGAATCTTCAGCTAAGCCGCGCGGCCACGCGCAGTAAAGAGTTCGCCATGCGCCGTGCCCTCGGTGCAAGCCGCGGTCGCCTCATCCGCCAGCTACTCACAGAGAGTCTCATCCTGTCGTTCTTTGGTTCTGTCGTCGGATTCGCCATCGCTTCCGCCATCATCTACTACCTTGCGCACCAGAGTTCCATCGCGCTGCCTCTGCTCACAACCCTCCATCTCGACACGGCGTCGGTTTTCTGGACTCTGGTCACCGCTATCGCTGTGGGACTCGTCTTTGGGCTCGCGCCCGCACTGCGTATCTCCGGCACCAACATGCAGGAGGCGATCAAGAGCAACGCGGCAGGTATGGCCGCAGGCCGCAGTCATGAGCGTTTCCGCTCGATCCTTGTCATCTCCGAGGTCGCTTCGGCATGCCTGCTGTTAGTCGGGGCTGGCCTTCTGCTACGCAGTTTCCTCCGTGTGCTCAATGTGGACCTCGGCTTCAATCCCAGCCGCGCCGCAGCGATGCAGGTCGACCTGCCTGCGGCGATGAATGACGATCAGCTCGTCCAGCGTGCCAACATTCTCAAATCCCAAATAGATCGCGTGAGCGCGCTGCCCGGTGTCGAATCCGTCGGCATCGCCGATATGCTTCCACTTGACCGGAACCGCCAGTGGGGGCTTGAGGCCGTGGGCCGCTACCACGCGAAAGATGCCGATACCGGCGCACTCGTCTATCTCGTGACCCCCGGCTATCTCCGAGCCATGGGGATGCGGCTGCGCTCAGGCCGCGATTTCTCGTGGAACGACACGCCTGGCAACGAGCCGGTCATCATCATTAACGAAGCGGGCGCGCGTCGCGAGTGGCCCGGCGAAGACCCTATTGGAAAACTCGCGAACGGCTCGGGGAAAAAACCCGCTCGCGTTGTCGGTGTCATCGCCGACGTCCGCGAAAGCACTCTCGAGCAGAAGTCCAGTCCGGAGATCTATGTCCCTATGACGCAAAACGCAGACGTTGAAGGCGCAAGTCTCATCGTGCGCTCGCGAATGGATCCCGACGCTCTCGCCGGCAGTGTCCTGCTCACGCTCCGCAGCCTCAATCCCTCGCAACCCGCGAGCGAATTCCGTCCGCTGCAGGCGCTCGTCGATCACTCTGTCTCGCCGCGTCGCTTCTTCGTGCTGCTCGTGACCATCTTTGCAACTCTCGGCGCACTCCTCGCCGCCCTCGGCATCTATGGAGTCATCTCCTATTCCGTGACCCAGAGGACTCAGGAGATAGGCGTGCGCATGGCCCTCGGAGCAACCAGCGGCCGTGTCCAGCGAGCTGTATTGGCCCAGACGCTGCGCCTTGCGCTCATCGGCCTGGCCGCGGGCACTCTTGCCTCCCTTGGAGCCGCACACCTGATCGCCTCGCTGCTCTTCGCCACCTCTCCCTGGGATCCTGCCGCCTACGCGGCGATGGCTGCTTTCTTGCTAGGCATCGCCCTGATCAGCGGGTATTTCCCCGCGCGCCGTGCCTCCAGGATTCAACCGATGACCGCGTTGCGGAGCAATTGAAGCTGTACTCCGTCCTGCCCACGAATCATGGGGTGGGCCATATCTCGCTCGTTTTTCGCGAGATGTGGGAGACCACGACTGTCAGCCGCGAAGCCCTATAGGGTTGGAAATCAGCGTATATCCGCGTTGTACCCGTAGGCCTGGGTGCCTGCCGGCGCTGCTGGCTGATGAACTCCCAATTGGCCCAAGGCCCAGTAAGCGAAGCTATTGCTGTTGACTGTGTTCCATTGCAATTCCGGGATGGGGGCGTAAAGCATGTGAGCGGCGTTGATTTGTTGGACAAGGCCCCGCATGCGTGCGGCCACAGTAGTGCAGCTTTCAAGCAACAGCCCGGCCATCACCGGTTCTCCATTGTCTCCGTAGAGGCCCTTCAGCGGATGCCGGGTCATGTTGCGCTCACGCGCGATCAGAGTCCCCCAGTTTTGCGGATTCCCCGACGGATTTCCTTCATAACCCGTCAATGGCAGCCCGCCACCTTCGAGCAGAATGACCGCGTGAAAACCGTTGGTGATGGGAACCAACGTCACCACGCCGACTTGCTCGAACGCTACTTTGATCGTGCAGCTCACGAACGGTTGGGGAGCCACGGGGGCGGCGGGTTGAGCGGCGGATTTCTGACAACGTTGCAGACTCGGATTGTGTTGGCAGAGAGCGTCTGAGCAACGCTGATACGCCGCCGCCCGGCCTTCCGGAGTGTTCATGTCCAGACCGGTGTAATCTTCACAGGGACCATTGATCCCACCCGGCAATGTGGTTGGAGTGCCCCCGTCACGCGGAGGCGTGTACTCCGTATTGCCGGACGGTTTACTACAAATGGCACTGCAATTCGGATCAATCGAATTCACGCCGCATTGAAAACCCTGGTTGGTTGCGTTCCCAACCTGGTCGTAAGGGACGATGATCCCGTTGATGGGTGGCTTACGCGGAGAACAGTAATAGCAGGTGTTGCCCACTTGCTTCAGTAACGTCATGCCCCTGAGGCTGCACTGCCTGCGCGAGTCGGCCGGCGCGACTTCTCCGCGGCAGGCCATGGGGTTCATCCCCAATTGGGCGAAAATATTCGGAGGGTTGGCGGTGTGACAGTTGGCTGAGAATTGGTCCTGGTAGTCCGGCGCACCCTTGCCCATGAATACGTCTTGCGACCAGGCAGCAGGCGTGATGACCAGCAATAACAGCAGCGCGTACCAATGCGCTGGTGGCGTCCGCTTTCCCATCCTGGCTATCGTCTTTGTCGGCTGATTCCTCCTCTTCGGCGGAGATACTCGGATGGTTCGCTTCTCATGGCTGTCAGCACACCACTGTCCAGAGCGACCTGACTCGATCATCGAGGGTGACGTCCTTGCTGGGGAAGAGCCGGGGGTTTTTGGGAATTGTACTCCAGGCTCGGAAGGAACGACTTGGTTGCCTGGCAGGGGGCTCTACATCTGCACAATACCCGCGGGAGCCAATTGCTTCAGAGCGAACAGCCGAAACTTCGCGCTGCGAAGAGGCGCGTCCCGTCGCAACGCCCCACTGGTGCGGCTCGGTAGAAGAGTCAGCGCCGTGCGTGTTGGCATCCGGCCGGACGATCCGTCCTGGTTCGTTGCGAGTTCCACTCCAGGCGATCGATCCGGACGATGCAACCGCGCATTACAATCTGGCGCTTCTCCACAGTCGCCTGGGCATGAAGGACAAAGCAGCGCAACAGGCGGCGCTGTTTGCGAGCAAGAAAGTAGATCCGAATGCGCCCGAGATTTTCAACGGAAAGCGTGCCTTGGCACTTACACACGGATGTTCCGCCGGACTCCCTCTCGGATCTGCGGCCGCGCTAGAGAAACCGATGGTGGAGTGTTGATTGCATGTGAAGTCTGGGACTTATCCTCCTGATTGTCTTTTCTCATATCCCGTGCTCTGGCGAGCGGAGAAAACCTGCCTGCGGCTGAACGCTGCTGCAGCGGGTGGCGTCCTGGGAGGCGCGGTGATTGCCACTGTCTCACAGCCCAACGTGCACACCCCCAACGCCAAGTCAGGCGCGGGGCCTCTGAGCGCCAATCCCTCGGTCACTGGCTATGCCGGCAACGGCAGGGACGATTCCGACTGCTCTTTTGTCCGTCAGTCGCCCTCCGCCGGCTCTCTGCGCATTGAAGTGCGGACTATGAGCAGACCGGCCAGGGAGTTCGCCTCGTACACAGCCCGGTGCGGCCCTCACGCGGTTCCGCTGCAAGCCATCGGGAACGAATCTCTTGCCTGCGATCGCAAAGAGAAGAGCGGGCAGCTTTCGGAGCAGGTAGTCGGCCGAGTTCGAGAACGTTCTTTCGTCGTTCGCCTGAGCATGAACGATGCATCGATTACCCAAAGCCTGTTGCGTGAGAAGGCTCAGAAGGTGGCTGAGTAGTATTTTAAGCTGGAACGTATGTTAGTGGGAACTCTACTTACTCCTTACGACATCAATTGGCAGGTGAGGGGATAGCCGGTGATTGCCCGGCCGGTGCAGAGCCGGTCTCCGGGTTATACACCGGGTTGTTCGGGTCGATCGGGTTTGGTTGTCCCGGTAGGGACAGGAAGCGCGCTTTCCAGCCACGCGCGATAGACCAGGTCGCGCAGCATGCGCGCCCCTGCGGCGGTGCGACTGTAGACCATTTCTCGAGCCTCCGGATCGTGAGCATCGGCGAACGCATTGCGGTGATCCATCTTGTAAATGGTCTCCACCTGAGTGCCGGCCTCGTTGAGGTGCGCGAGGATCAAATCAAACACGTCACCCTGCAGATGGCCCGGCTTGCCAATGCGAGGAAGAATATCTTCTTCCGTAAGAGCAATGGCTTCGACATACTGCGACTCGAAGCGACCGTGGATCGTATGGTCGCGCGTATATCCCTTTGGATCCGGACCCTGCCACCCATCATGATGAATGGTGTCATGCAGTGGTTGCGCGCCGTCGCCGATGTAATGTCCCATCCAGGCGACGTAGAAGGCGCAGGTTTGCTCCAGGAAGGTCGTGTCTTTGCCCTGGGCGCGTAATTTTCGGATATAACGCATGTCGGCAACGAGATGACCGTAGACCTCAGCCGCTGCATACGGGAGCGTGCCGGTCCAGCGCACATTCATGCGGCGGGCATTCTCCGGATCGGACTTCTCAATGCGGAGATATTCCTTATAAAGCTCCAGTACAAACTCATACCGCGAGCGCGGAATCTCCTTCATAAATACAAACTGCTCCCGAAACCAGCCATGGTTAGGATCTTCCTCAATTTTCGAGAACGGCTCCGATGCCCCACGCCAGGTATCGGGTATGCTGGCGGATCCGGCAATATAGTCGGCATACTTTTTCAGAAATACCGGCCCATCGTCAGGCAGAGTATCGACAGCGGTGTGGTCAATGACAGCGTGGGCTCGCGTACCCCAAGGAAACGCCGGCTCGGGAATGCAAAGGATAGAAATAAGCAGAGTTGCGAGGCAAGATGTTCGCTTCATCGACGTCTCCATGCCGCAGATGAACGGTTTAAGGAGTCATTTAAAGTTATGGATCAAGTGGATGAGAGGATCCTGTTGCAGCGAGTCGATCTGCGGCAGAAAGACAAGACTGGTCTGCGAAGGACGGCTGACGATCTGATAGGGCAGGTAACCCAGCTCCTTGAGGCAACGATCGGCAAACGGTTGGCCTGCAATGTAGCCGGTCTGTGCCGCGTCGCTGACCACCAGTGCCGGTTTATCCATGGGGATGTGATAACGATAGATCTCGCGCGCGGCGTTGCGCATGTTGGTCGTCGTATGCCGGGCGTGCGGATCCACCAGCACAGCGGCCTCGGGAACGTGGTACTCCGCGAGCAGGACTTTCTTCATCTCGATCGCCTCAGCAAAACGAGTCTGCGCCGGATGCACATAGCCGCCCGAGAGCAGGATCAAGGGGGCTTTCCCTGCATGATAGGCCTCGGCCGCGAGCGCCACCCGCGCGTGGCCCGCCGCGGAGATAGGAGTATCGGCGTCGTTGGGCCCGGCGCCGGGAACGACAATGACTGAGTAGAGATATTTGGACCACGGAAGGGAAGGGATCGCTTTAACCGCCGCCTCGTTCACTCCCTTCTCCATTGGCTCCATCCTGGCCGCCTCATCGCGATGGTTAAGGGAAAGCAATTGCAACGCGGCCCCCAGGGAGGGCTCGAAGAACAGTTGCTGTGTGTGTGATTCCACGGCACGTGCGATACTGAAAGTCAGCAGAGCTTACATTGAAGGAGACTGAATCGATCTTGGGATAGCGTGGGGCAAGTCCCTTCCCCATAGACCGAGAGAATGTCGTTCAGACCACGGGCGCATATCTGCCAGGCGTTCACCAGGAGGGTGGCTCCGTCTTGTTTCTCATAGAGCACATACGTGCCGCTGGGCCGGAGGTCCTTTTCGACGAGTTTGCGCATAGGAGCGCTCTCCTTATATATCCTGGCGAGGGCAAACGAAACACCGCTGATTTCTTCGTCGGTCCAGAGGAAAGCATGTACCCTGCATGCACTTTCTTTGCAGGTCTGCGACAGAAACCAGTCCCGTTCTGCGCTTACCTGGGCCAGCGCTTGATCCTGCAAAAGTACCTTGCGTACCTCAGGGTCTGTCTGCAGAGCAGACAGCAGATAAAAATCCTTGTCCTGCAAGGCGGCGTGCAGGGTCAGTGGCTTAGGGGTTGGCTCTCCCCAGGAGAAATGGGTCCCACTCAGGATCGACAGGGCGACGAGCAAGCGTAGAAGATGAACGAAGTTGGATCACAAGAAGGTCCTCGTACCGGCGGCGGTCGGCTCGACTTTGCTTGCCGGCACACGGTTGGTGCCGGCACCTGGCTCTATGAGGTTTATTCTGGTGATGATTAGAACTTCACGCTGAACCCGAGCTGCACATTGCGTGCTGTGCCGGCTGCGGTTTCCCTGAACAAGTCGCTGGAGTTTGCGGTGTTGATCACGGCTCCCGTGCATCCGGTGGTGGTGTTGCAGTTCAGGTTGTTGGTGTTGGTCAGATTTTCAGCGCCGATAAACGCCGCCAGGTGCACGTAGTCGCCTACATTGAAGTAGCGTTTGATCTGCGCACTCACCTGAGCAAACCCCCTGCCCGTGTAAGCGTTGCGGCCGGCAAACAACGGCCGGTCGTTGACCACACCATCGTTGTTCAGGTCTGTGCCCGCGATTACGTTGATGGGGTAGCCCGAGTTCTTATAGGTAATGGTAGAGAGTTCGAAGCCGTTGAAGAAACGCAGAGAATGAGCGCTGAAGGTTGGCTGGTAAAGGCCTTGAAATACAAGGTTATGACCGATGTTTGTATCCGCATTGCCGTAGTCGCGGTGGACATTGGTCGGGTCGCTGACCGATCCGCCTTCACCAATATTATCGGCGAGCGCATGCGAGTACATGTAGTTGAGTGTGAACTCAAGCCCTGAGGAAAGGCGCTTCTGCAGGGTGAGAAATCCGCCGTTAAAGTTGCTCGTTGCCCCGGCACGAATCAGGTTGATGGCGCCGAAATTCGGGTTGGGACGGTGGGCGGTGCCGGCAAAGATCGGCCGTCCGTCGGCCAGCAGACTGGCCCGTCGGCGTAAGGTTCGTGTCGGTGTAGTACAGGCCATGACGCATGGCGGCAAATTGATATCCAACCGTCAGCTGAAAGTTGTTTCCCAGATCCCGCTGCACCTGCAGGTTCGCCTGGTGTTGATACGTGTCGTGGAAACTCTGGTCGAATGCGGTGATGCTTGGGGGAACCTCAAAGCTGCCACCATTAAATTGAGGAACATTGGGGAAGGTCGGCGCACCCGCAGTGGTGCCGGTTACCAGATAGCTGAGGAGCCGATGCCCATTGACCTGCGCAGCGTTATAGAAGGTGCTTAGCCCGGGAACATCGTAGTACATGCCGTAAGCCGCATGCACGACTGTCTTGCGGTCACCGAAGGGCGACCAGGTAAGTCCAAGACGAGGTGCGATGTCGCTGTAGTCGTTGGGCACGCTGCGGGAAAGAGCGATACGGCGCAAGCGGGTCGAACGTGGGAAAGAGGATGACTTCATAGCGGGCGCCCACATTCACAATCAAATTCTGCGTGAGGCGAATCTCGTCCTGAGCAAAGCCATTCACAAAGTTGAAGGCGATGCGCACCTCAGGGTTGCCGCTGTAGGCGGTCAGGTTGGTATAGGTGTAGGGCAGGCCCGTGGCAGGATTGACCTCGCCCGCGACCGTGTCGAGATACTGGTTGAGCGCGCTCACGGCGGGGTGGCCGTTCGCTGCGGCAAGGCCGCTGAAGGTGAAGGTGGGCGCAGTGGCCGACAAGTTCGAGAAGAGTTCGTGATCGAACTCACCACCGAACTTGAAGGTGTTGCGTCCTCGCGTCCAGGTAAGGTTGTCGAGCACGGCGGTGCTGCGCTCGGTCGTCGTCGTGGTAGTGAGTGGACTAAAACCGATATTGGCCACGCTGGTGATATTGATCAAGACACTGCCGGCGGGCGAAGAGTTGACTACGGGGTAGTCCGCGGTATCTCGCTGAATGGTGCCCACGCGCAATTCGTTGAGCATGGAGTTTGACAGGATCGTGGCAAATTGAATTCCGCCGCCGTTCTGGTGATCAAGGTATCGGGAGCCGCGATCGACGATCGAAAGCCCACCGTCGTTGTTGGGCTGATGGTTGGTGAAGCGCGCATAGCGAACGTAGCCGCTGTTCTTCTCGTTCAATTTGTAGTCAACTTTGCCGACCAGCGTCCGATAGGTTTCACCGAAGGGTGCGGTGCCAATCTCATCGCTCGGGAGCCCGAGCAGGCCGGCGTTGGCGGGAGTGATCGTGATGATATTGGGCAGGGTGTAGGGGTTGTTCTCGAACTGCCCGAAGAAAAACAGCCGATCCTTGATGATCGGACCTCCGAGGGTGAAGGCCTCGTCATTCCAGCTGCGGCTGGGCTGAGCAGTGGCCAGCGTGGGGATCGCCTGCAGGTCGGTGGGACGCCACTGCCCAAGCGCAGAACCGTGAAACTGATTGGTCCCCGACTTTAACACCACGTTGACCTGGCCGCCGGCGGCTCTGCCAAATTCGGCCGAGTATCCGTTGGACAGCGTCTGCGTCTGCGCGATCGCTTCCGGGCGTCACGATAATGAGGCGAATCTGGCGGTTGCCGCCGTGCTGCGTGTCATCGAGCCCATCCAGGTTCCACTGCGAGCGCTCTGTGCCGCCGAAAGTGAACTGGGTGGTCGAAAAGGTGCTGGTCGGCATGCCGATGACGCCAGGAGAGAGCAGCAGAAAGTTGTAGGCCTGGCGCGAGAGAAGCGGAAGATTTTCCGTCTCTTTTTGATCGAGCACCGCGCCGACCGTCGAAGTGCCGGTATCCAGAATGGCGGAGTCTGCCTGGACCTGGACCGTCTGCGCGATGCTTCCCACTTCCAGCGAAATATCCAGACGTGCCTCCTGGCCCACCCGAAGCACGATGCCCGCAAGGGTGTTGGTCTCAAAGCCATTCGCCGCGGTGTCCAGCCGGTAAGTCCCGACATGAACGAGCGGGAAACGGTAATAGCCCTGGCCATCGGTCGTCGCCTCTTGCGAGATGCCGGTGGCGACATTGGTCAACGTAATATGAGCACCCGAGACTCGGGCTTTTCGACGGGATCAAGGACATACCCGTTCACCGCCGCATCGACCGCGTTGGCCTGGCCGAAGGACGCGGTAGGGTATTGCCAGCAGCAGCATGAATAGACAGTGAGTAACAGAATTTGCGCATTTGCCTCTCCTCAAGTGGAACCATCCGCCGAAGCAGGAATCATCAAGGCCGACTTTAGGCGGCGGCCGTTATGCCGGGTAGTTTCAGCAGCGCATCACAATGTGAAATGACAATGTTTCATGTCGCCTAAGAGATTGGAGAAGAAGGAGGTTATGCTGCGACTCGAAAAACCTGCTTCATCAAACTTTAACTGAGGCTGAGTGATAATCGTGGGGTCGAGAAGCGATGCCTGCGAACCAGTTGAGCACGTATGACGAAGGCTACTTGCTTGCGGAGGATGAGCGTTGGCTCACCATCCAGCATGTAGTGGAGTCGCCTTATTTCAAAAAGTCGCCGCGCCTGCGTATCTGCTGCTGTACCTCGCGGAGCAGACGCTGGCTGCTCGTACCGACTTACTGACGGAGTACAACATCGCGACCACGGTCTTCGAGCGCAAAGCCGATTTCGATCCAGAAGTGGATACGATTGTTCGCTCCCACATGGTTCGGCTGCGGCAGAAACTTGATCAATATGCTGTAGAGAATCAGGCGAAGCGGGCCCATCTGCGTCACGGTTCCAAAGGGCGAGTATCGTGTTCGTTTCGATCACGCAATGCCGAGACTGCCCAAGCGCCTGTCCCGGTATTGCCAGTGGGAGGGCATCCGCAAAACGTTTCGCCTTTGACTGAGCGGCGGAAACCACTACTTGTTGGCTTGCGGCATTCTGACCTTCCTATGCCTGGTGCTCCTAACGGCCCTGGTGCGGTGCTGGTTCAATCACCGGCGAAGGCGCCGGCAAACTCGGTCTCGGAACATCCGTTATGGAGCCACTTCTTTCAACCCCACCAAACCACTACCCTCATTGCTGCGGATAGTGGCTTGGTGCTGCTGCATAGGATGACGGGAAAAAGTACGACGCTTGAGGAGTATCTCACCCGCGACTTCAGTCAGGAAACGCGGGGCCTCTCTGCGGAGCGAGCGGATGAAGTGCTGAACATGGGCGAGCGCCGTTACACATCATTCGTAGACCTCAACATCTATCGCCGCCTGCAACAACTGGTTGCCGCGAGCCCAGGTAAACTCGACGTACGATACGCGCGCGACATGCAGATGGATGAGCTGAAACAGGGCAATGTCATATTCTCAGGCTCTCGCGGCGCCAATCCCTGGCTTGCTCTTTATGAGCCGAGGATGAACTTCATTGGAACAGACGAGTGGAGTCCACCACGGTTACACGTTTTCTGAATCGCCATCCACTCGCAGGCGAGGCAGCTGCATTCTCTACCTCGGAAGGCGATCCGACGCAGCGGGTGCTCGGGGTGTTGGCCTATCTACTCGAATTTGGAAGGGACCGGGCATACTCTGATCGTCGAAGGCAATTCGATGGCCGGGACCGAGGCAATCAGCGATTTTCTCTTCGACGATGCTGCCCTGCTTCCTTTCTTGCGAAAAGTGAGCAAATCGGACGGCACGGTCCCCTACTTCGAAGTGCTCATCGAAGCAAACAGCGTAAATGGGAGTGCCGGGCCCTTCCGCATTCTGGCATACCGCACTTATTCCTGACAACCGAACGTCACTTGGAATTCGCGATAACCCAGCCGTAGATCGTCCCGAGGTCCGCTGTTCGCAGGCGGGTTACTTCTTCAAGGCAGGCTGAATAGGCCGGGGCTGATGCAGTTCCACCGTTGTAGAGGTGGCTCTCTGCCGCACAGGTCGCATCTCGAAACTGTATCCAGAGGAGTTGCGCTGCTCTTAGCTGTTGCAAATCGTCCGGCTGAAGAACCTTCGATATCTGGCTGTACTTCTGATTCAGTTTGCTGTCAGCGGCTTTGTATGCTTGGTCGAAGCAATTCTCCATGGCTACGGTTATCGAAACGTTCCGGCAGGGCGCGTCTGCAGAGTTCATGTGCTGGGCTTTTGCATTGGAGCCGTAGCAAATAAAAATCGTGAGCAACAGAAGCCAGGAGCGGGTGAGAGTGATCATGCTTCCATTCTGCGTGAGAACTCTGCACTTTACCTCCAGAATTCGGAAAGGCCGAGGGGCGCACCGCAGATCCCTCGGCTTCGCTCGGGATGACAATTCATCTTGGGAACTATACTTAGTGTTCCCAAGTAAAAGTGTCATCCCGACCGGAGCGTACCCGGATTTCCTGCCACGCTGCACTAGACAAGGTAGCGTGTGCGCCCTTCCGCCTTTCCGAATTCTGGAGGTAAAGTGCGAAGCTCGTACCCTTCATTCTGTACCCAGCAGGACTGGCAGGCTCACCGGTGATACGAATCCGACGCCACCCTGCCATTCGATTGGCGTAATCACCCGGGCACTCGAAAATCTCTCTACCAGGGCCAACGTAGCGGCAATCGTAGCCATGCGAATGAGAGGTGCACCGACGCACGCATGCGGACCTGCACCGAGACTGACGTGACTGATGCGCGAGCGCATCACGGAAAATTCGTGAGGATCGGGATTCCGCTCAGGGTCGCGGTTGGCAGCACGCAGGCTCAGGATTACCCGGTCTCCTCTACGAATCGATAATCCGTTGAGAGTTGTGTCTGCGATCGCGCGGCGAAAAAGCAGGCGAGTCAGTCCAGCATAGCGCTGGAGCTCCTCTACTGCTCGCGCCACCAGTGCGGGGCGCCTGTGCAGCCGCTGCCATTCCTCCGGATGTTGTGCCAGGGCGAACCATGCATTTCCCAAAAGACTTACGAGCGTTCGCGAAAGAGCGACAAAGCCCGAGTCCCGCATCGTCTCCGGACCTGTCGTGAAAAAGGGGCGCAACTCTGCCGTGGCGCGCCTGGATTGAGCTTTGAGGTGCTCATCCAAAGGATCGGCTGCAGCCAGCGAGACATGGGCCGCAAGCGCGGCGAGGTATCGACCGGGGACAGGAACGGGCGCGGTCGCCAGGATTGCCAACGCAAGACATACCGGCTCTGCATAGTCCTTGATCAAGTCGATAGGCTGGCCGCACTCGAACTGTGCCACTCGTGCCCTTGCATCGTGCAGCATCCGTCTGCGCCAGAATCGCAATGCGGCCGGTGAAAGTGCCTCCCTCGTCTCGGCCCGCAGCCTGAATCGGGCAGTTTCATCCACCTCGGGATACGCATCCTTGCTTGCGGCGCCAACCATCACCAGGTCAGGGGAGTTGAAGGCTGCGGCCACATCGGCATACCGGCTCAGAACCCAACCGTTCCATTGCGTATCGAAATAGGGTTTCTCAACATGCAGACCCGGGCTGCGATCCTCATCCTGGGCCAGTGCTGTCGGGTGATAGGGGCAGACTGCCAAAGGGTCACTCCTGGTGGTAATTCAACGAACACACACAGCGCCGGCAGGTCGGATTTTCTGCCACGTTGAGTGACTCTCTGAAAACGTTGAGCTGCCTCACCGTTCACAACCTCTTCCAGCGTGGAAGAAGTGACGTTTCCAACAGGACGATGGAAAAAGCACGGCCTGACGGAGCCGTCGACTTCAACGACGGCCGAAACCCAGGGTGCATTGCAACGTGGAGCCTCGGGAGCGATCTGTCCCAGATGCTCGCGGAAGCGGCGAGCGATCCGCCTGAGCTTCGCAGGCGACTCGGCTATAAATTTCTCTCGTATATCGTAGGCATGTTCCACAATGAGCCGCTCGATGTCATCGTGGAGCGCGGCTACTTCATTCGCCGTCAATGCAATCTCACTTTGTCTCTCTCCGGGCCATACCAGGGACCGATTGAAAGCTTCCGATGTCAGATCCGCCGCGAGAAAAGAGATGGAATCAAATCGGAGCGCTTTGGCCGCGGCCACCGTGGCATCAAGATGACGATGATTGGCCTTCTGCACCGTAGTGCGGCAAGTGATTCGCATTTCCGTTTGTTGCGCCCGAACAGCCGCTACCCCTTGACCGATCAAATCGAACGCTCCCTTGACGCGCCGGATCCCATCATGAATTTCCTGCGGACCATCGATCGAGACGATCACCTCATCGAAGAATCTGGAGACATCGTCGTGCGCGCTTGAGCAGCAGCAGGCCGGTCGTCAGCAGCGTGAGACGAATATTCTGCTCCAGGAAAAATTCGCAGAGCGCGGGCAGATCGCTGTGCAGCAGAGGTTCGCCGCCGGACAGGACCACCTGGCGGACACCGAGATTGCGTAGCGACGCGCGATGGCGATCCAGGTCGGCGACTCTGACCTGCTCATGCGTTTCCCGCTTCCAGATGTCACACATGATACAGCGACTGTTGCAATGGGTGTGAACATTCAGAATCAGGATCGGCATGGATGTCAGTGCAGTCCCGGCCACGAGCTCAGCTCCGCGGCCAGGCGCGACCTCATGCAGCAGAGGCACGGCGCACTCTCTTTCCGCCGAGACGAAGATCGCTCCCCAGGAACTCTTCGGCGCCGGCCAGCAGCTTTTCGATGGGAGCGCGCACCCATCGTTGGTGACCATCTACTTCGAGAAGTTGCAATCCCTCCCTTAGTGCCAAGGGAAGTCGCTCGAAGAGGACGGTGACTGGCCAGCTGGACCCGGCCGCAAACGATCACCAATTCAACTTGTTCCATGGTCAGTTGGGCCAGCGTCTCCGCCGGGCTGAGACCAATATCGCGGACCCCAACCATATCTGCAACGGAACCGGGCCAGAGCCGGCCTTCTCCCTGGCGCAGGCGAAGAACATCCGCTGCCCGGTTGGTCACCATCCCATACACAGAGTTGGCATCGAGGCCAATCGGGCGAGTGAGCGAAGGCAATTTCATCGAGCAGGTCGCCGGCGGCGGTGAGCGGTGAATCGCTGCCCAGCGCCACGGTATCGAGCGAGCGGATGAACGCAAGCGAGGGTGACCGATCGAAGAGGAACCCATTGGACGTGGGGCAGAGAATGAGCGCAGCAAACCGTCGATTGATCAGGGACACCGCTTCAGGGGTACAGGCAAGGCCATGGACAAGCACTGTGCGCTGGTCGAGGGCGCGCATGCGATCGAGCTCGAAGACCTCCTGCATGCTCTCTTCGTCGACTCCTTCCGCAGCATGGATAATGAACGGCAGATCGGCGTCGCTTTGCTGCGAACTTGCTGGCCAGTTGTGGCTCAAGTGCAAGCGAATGTGCCCAGCCAAAGTCTGAGACGACCCGAATAGGGAACTCGGAGCTCACCAACTCCGGGGTGACCGGGTTGTGATGGCAGACGGTCGTTACGCCGCATAGCAGGTTGCGAATCGCGCCCCACCAGAGGCGGACCGGCCTGGGTACTTTGCGATGCTGTGCAATGAGAGATGCCCTGGTGGAGTGGATATCGTTTGCCCACTCGGCCGAGTTTTGATAGGGTCCATCCCCGATATTCGGAAAGAGACTGAATTCCAGATGGTCGTGCGCGTTGATCAACCCGGGCAGCAAAAGATAGCCCGACAGGTCAACGCTGCTTTCCGACTTGTCATCGATCCGATGATGGATCGGCGATCGGTCCCGGATCGAATGAAGGTATTTGCCCACAATCGAAACCGAAGCGGGTGCGGCTGCATCGGGTCCCAGGGCACAGCGCGTTCCGGTAAGACGGATGGCTCCGGGGACGCCCTGAACGCGGCCTTTTTCAGGCGCGTGGAACTTGGGTGCTTTCGCAATTGCAGGATATAAATTGCCGGGAAGCTCTGCGGCGGATTCATACAGGTCAAGCCTCCCGCACTGTTCGAAGATCTGCCTCTCTTCGAGACTGAAAGCCGGTTCGACGAGCGAAACTAGCTGAAATCCACGCTCCAGGAAGGCGAGAGTGATCTGTTGCAGAGACCATCCGCGGGTTTGCAGCTCGGTGCTCGAGCCTCCTGCTGAAACGATCTCTTCCAGTTACGGGATGCTTCGGTCTCCGGATGCATGTCGGTGAGAAAGATGGTTGTGCCTGGCCGGGCCACACGATCAATCTCCCGCGCAAAGGTCTCCAGGTCGTCGACGTAACTGATGACGAAAGCAGGAAAGCACCAGGTCGGCGACGCCGTTGCTAAACGGCAGCGCAGTGCAGCTACCCAGGCGAAGATCACAGTTGTGGCCGAGTTTGGCTGCTGCCAGGAGCAGCATCTGCGGGGATATGTCGGCACCGAGCAAGCTTCTTGGAGACCTGCCGGCTAATTGGTGCAGCCATCTGCCAGTACCGCAGCCGGCATCGAGCACGTCCAGGCCGCGAACATCCGGCAGCATCGGACCAAGGAGCCGCTGTTCCAGCGCAAGCAGAGGGTTCGGCTGGCTGTCATAGACATTCGCCCAGGTATCAAACACCTCAGCAGGGAAGCAGGAGATCTGTTTCATAAGCTCTCTCGCTTCGGCTTGCGGAGATTGATGAAGCTATTGGCCCACTGGAGTTCGAGCGGGAAGCTATAAACGCGCAGCGCATAGCGCCACCAGCTCAGCACCTTCAAGCAGCGCACGGCTCCATTGCGGAGCACGTATGTCCTGCACCGTCGGCCAGCGCGACGCAACCACTGTTTCGAAATTGTCGATCAGCTTCTTCGTCCTGGTTTTCAGCCACGGGGCATGGGTATCGATGCGCAGCGTGTAATCCAGCCATTCCTTGCTGGCCCATCCGGCGGGACTGTCGGGAAATGTAATCTGGCTATCGACATCTCCATACATGTTTCCCGGCTGGGGCGTGGGGGTGTAATGCTGCATGATGATCTCGGAGTCGGGGTTGATTCGTTTGAGCTTGCGAATAAAGCTCACCGTCTCCCTGGTATCGCGCTCTGGATCTCCCGGGTTGCCAATCACAAATGAGAACTCAGGAATGATGCCGAACTGCCGCGTGCGGTGGGCCATCGTGACCGTTTCCTCGGTCGTGATGCCCTTTTGCATCTCTTTCAGCACCCAATCCGAGCCGGATTCCGCCCCGAAGAAAATCATCGCGCAGCCGGCCTTTTTGATCGCCTTCAGCGTCGCATCTGAGTAGCGCGACATGATATCGACACGCGCTTCGCACCACCAGCGCAGGTTGAGCGGCGCCAGCCGATCCGCCAGCTCGCGCGCGTGATCTTCGCGCAGAAAGAAGTTCATGTCGTAGAACTGAACAGAGTCAGCACCGTAGCGGGCCACCAGGTAATTAAGGATCTGCACCGTCCGCTCAGGGGACTCCATGCGTTCTGCTCTTCCATAGGCGGCGTGGACACCACAGAAGCTGCAATTGAAGGGACACCCGATGCTGGCATGATGCACGGCCGTGCGCTTGCCAAAGAAAGAGGGCCGCAGGTACTTCTCGACCGGAAGGCGATGAAACGGAGACCAGGGAAACTCGTCCGGACCTTTCATCGGGCCGCTCGGGATTGGTGCGATGAAACCCGAAGCTATCCTTGTAGCAAAGCCCAAGGATGGAATCGAGCGTCCGCTTTCCTCGCAATGCGTCGATGAGCTCAAGCAGGGTATCTTCCCCTTGACCGCGGACCACATAGTCGACGTACTTCGCATTGAGCGCGGTATCGGGATAAAGCGAGGGGAAGTAGCCGCCCCAGACGATGCGCACCTGCGGGCGGAGCCGCCGAATTTCGCGGCAGGTTTCCATGGCCGCAACCATTTGAGGTCCGGGCATGCAGGAAACACCGAGGAGTTCGACCTGGTGATGGTTGATCGTGCTCAAGATGGCTGCGGTGGGATCGTCCTCCAGATTGCCGTCGATGATCCTGTATTCTTCCCGGCCTTCCAACACAGCCGCGAGCGCGAGCACCGCGAGCGGGAGCCGGCAGTTGCGAGGCTTAGTGGCCCGGGGATGGAAGAGGATGATCATTTGGTCGCCCTGGCGGCATAGATTCGAAAGCGGGAGGGTGCGCGGCGTCCGCGTAGTTTCGCCAACAGCGGCCGCGTGTGCCAGCGTATCCCGTAATACGGCTCATGGGTTTCCCACTTGATATGGAACCGTTGTTCCATGCTCTCCAGTCGCCGGTCGGTGAGGAATTCGAGGCTCTTGAGTGCGTCGGAGGGAAAGCCATAATGCTTGATGAATGCCGCACGGCGCTCTGCGAGCATCTTGATTCCGTCTTGCTCATCTCCATACCACGGACTGTCGGCGATCATCACCATTCCATCTTTGCGCGCGCAGCGGAGCGCTTCCGCGAGTGTCTTTTCGTAATTCTCCGAATAATGAAACGAGGAATTGAAGATCACCAGGTCAAACTGTCCACTCGCAAAGGGCAGGTTGTCCACCTCCGCTTGAAACCGCGGAAACAGAGTCTTCAGCCGCTGCTTATAGTGGCGCGCAGCACCGAGACCATCCTGATCATTCGCCAATAAGTCGACGGCGACGGGCACATGGCCTTTACTTCGCAGGCGATAGCTCATCCAGCCGTTACCCGCGCCGAGATCCAGAATGCGAAGCTTGTTGTTTGTCTGCGTGGCGATGTGCGGCAAAATCTTCTGCTCGATGTAGCAAAAGGTGCGGGCACGCAGTGCCCATTGCGAAGTATGAACGCCGGTAAGGTCCTGATAGGGAAGCGCGAGGTAGTAGCCGGCGGTCGTACTTCCGCGGCCTTCCGCGGCACGAATGGATTCATAGTTCTTGACGAAGGCGGCATAGCGAGGCGCGGTCTCGGGCAGAAGGGCCCTCCAGATGCCTGTGTCGCAAGCCAGTCTGAATCCGCAGATCAGACAGTCCAGCGGCGTGGCATCCTCTTCCTGCAAATAGCCGATTGCGCTGAAACACTGTGGGCAGCGCAGCCGAACGCCGGCGCTCTGCACCCCATAGTGTTGCCTGGCTTGTGCCTGCGGGCTCACCAGCATCGCCCCTCCACCCGCTCAAAATGGATGAGCATGTGATCACCAATCGTCCGAAACCAAGGGAGGCGGGCAATGCGCTTGTCGATCCGGCTGAGCAGGCTGAGCAGCCGAGGATATTTGCGCATGACCGGTTCGACATAGGAGGGTGGTACGGTTACCCCGATCCCGGTGCAGGAGCGCAGGATAAAGTGCGACGAGAACATCCGCTTCAACGCCCGCAAGGTTGGGTATTGCACCTTCACGGTGAATTCGCCTACTCGGGCAATCGCTGTCCCAGAGAATCTGCGGAAAGCCTTGCGCAGCTGACCGTGGAGCAGATACCAGATCATTTCCGAGAGACAGAAGCGTGTGGAAAGGCAGACCAGCACGGGCGCACCCATGGTGACCAGCCCGGCCAGATCGCGCGCCGTCCGGTTCAAGTCCGCAACACAGTTCAAGCCGGAGAAGTTCGAAAATGCGCCGTCGAACAGCTCACCGGGGTGCAGCTTCCAAAGATGTTCGGTGGGAAGAACCTCGAAATCGATAGGCGCTTCCGGGTCCTCGGCCTGCATGCGCCGGCGAGCGGTCTGGATCATCTTTTCCGAAGCATCGCAAGCGACCACGGAAACACAATGCTGGGCAAGAAAGAGCGCGTCTTCCCCGGTGCCACAGTTGAGCTCGAGGATATGAGCGCCAGGCTCGAATATGTCGAGCAGTGCGTCCCATACGACGTCGCGCTGGGCACGGCCGATCATGGATCGCGTGAACAGGTCGTCGTAACCTGCGGCCAGGCTATCGAATGCCAGGACTGTTTGAGAGGGAACTTCGCTGACAACCGTCATGCGTCCACCTCGGAAAGAGAGGACAGCATTCCTGCCCTGGCCTGCTCTATGTTGAGGCGAAGAGTGGCTGCACTCTCGGATTCTGCCGCGGGTGTGCCGGCCAGGCGGGCCAATTGCACTTCCTCTCTCAGCAGCTTGTCCGCATAGCTGTAAAACTTCTGCGAGTGGCGGCCCTTGATCTTGATTTCGCGATCGGAGGTTTTTCCCCAGGGCTGCAGCTGAACCAGGCGGTCGGATACCTTCTTGTAGTAAGGAGTTCCCTTGATCGGATAAGAGACCGTGGTAAAGAAGATGTCGGGCTTGGAGATGCTCACGTGCTTGATGGTCGCCTCGATATCCTCCAGTTCCTCTCCCTCGTAACCCCACATCAGGAACATTCCGCTTTGAATGCCGCGCTCGCGGCTCATGGCCACCGCCTGCTGCACCTGCTCGATCTTGACTCCGCGATCCATGGAATCGAGAATGCGCTGCGATCCGCTTTCCGAACCAATCCAAATGCGAAAGCAACCCAGCTCGGCGAGCAGATCAAGCATTTCCGGGTTAAGGCGATCTGCGCGCGAGATGCACTCGAACGGGATGCGGAGGCCGCGCGCGCGCATCTCCGCCGCATACTGGCGAAGCCATTGGTGGTTGATGGTGAACACGTCGTCGGAGACCCAGACGATGTCCGGGTTGTAGGTGTTCAGCAGCCATTCCACCTCGTCGACCACCAGCAAAGGATTGCGCCGGCGGTGCGTCTGGCCAAAGACCTGGTGACTGCACCAGCGGCACTTGTAAGGGCAGCCGCGCGCAGTGATGAAGTTGACCGATCCCGTACCGTGCGCATCGCGCCACGTCTTCACATAGCGGTGGACGTCGATGGCCTGGCGGGCGGGCCAGGGTTGGCTATCCAGATCGGCGATCTGGGTGCGCTGTCCTGTTTCCTGCATGTGCCCGGTGGAATCGAGGTAGGCGATGCCGGTAACCTTCGCGTAGTCGGTTTCCCCGCAACGAAAGCACTCGAGCAATTCCGCCACCGTCAGCTCACCCTCGCCAAAGACCACGAAGTCCGCACCCGCCTGCAGGTACTCAAGGGCGTAAGCACCAGGTTCGGGACCGCCGACGATGGTCTTCCAGCCGGCTTCCCGTGCCACCTTGAGAATTTCAACCACGTTCTTGCGCGTCATCAAGTTCGCGTAGATGCCCAGCACCGAAGGCTTCTCGCTGCGAAGGTGCAGGAACAGAGCCTCCCGGCTGGAGAAGGTGGTGTCGAACACGTCGACATCGAACCCCTGCTTTCGCAGGTGCGAGCACAGGTACAAGATACCCAGGGGTGCATAGGGCTTCAGGATTTGAAGCTCTTTAGGATCTTCATAGAGAAAGTAGCCGTGGGCGAGTAAGAGCTCAGCCATGTGAGCCTCCCGATTGCGTCACTTGCAAATGAACCAGCTGATCTTTGCCCGGTTCATAGGCATCGAAGATGGTCGCTTCGGAGTTTCTGCTGCTTTGCTCCAGGGCGAACACATTCTCCCAGAGCAGGGCACAGTCGACTTTGCCGCCGTTGTGCCAGGAGTCCACCTCAGCGTGCAGCGCGTTTCGCAGTGCCAGATAAAACTCATCTTTGTAGGCTGCTTTGAACATGAGGCATAGGTCATCGCTATCGGTCCAATTTCTCTTGGAGCCGATCTGCTCCTGCACCCGGTCAAAGAAAGCAGTCCCGGGAAGCGGGTACGAGAACGACACGCCTATATCATCCGGGCGAGTGTTGCGGACGAGTTCGATCGTCTGCTGAATGTCTTCCCATTGCTCACCCGGATATCCGAACTGCAGGAAAAAGCAAGCCCGAATGCCTGCGTAGGCCAGGCGCGCACGGGCAGTCTTTACCTCTGCGACGCGTAGACCTTTATCCATGGAGTCGAGCACACGCTGCGATCCGGACTCCACGCCCATCCATATTTCATCGCAGCCTGCTCGTTTCAGGCTCGCGACTGTTTCCTCGCTCATCAGGTCGGCGCGCGATTGAATCTTGAAGGGAAGTGCGCAAGCCCGGGCTTCCATTTCGTCCGCGAATTGCTGGGTCCAATGCTGGTTCAAGGCAAAGATGTCATCTCCAAACCAGATATGCTGCACGCCATAAACTTCTTTGAGCTCGTGAATTTCTTCGGCGACAAGCTCCGCGGGACGCAGTTGAAACTTATTTCCAGAAATGGGTTTGGCGCACCAGTTGCACCGGTAGGGACATCCGCGGCTGGCGACAACATTGGTGGAGAAGTGACCGTGCGCCGAAGTCCAGGAGCGCCGGTAAGGCTCGAGATCTATCAACTCGCGAGCCGGCTTATGCAGGTTCTTCCAGCCGGAGTTCCGTGCTAGCTTCACCGGGCTCTGCACCAGGCGGCCGGTGACGTCGAGGTGGAGAACACCCGGTATATCAGTAGGGACCGCGTCACCTTTGAGGATAGCTGCGCAGAGCTCTACCAGGCTTTGTTCCGCTTCGCCCACGAGAACGAAGTCGACTCCATTTTCCAAATACTCTTTTGCGTTGTCAGTGGCGTCGGAGCCGTGGGCAATCACGATGGCTCCCGCAGCGCGTGCAGCTCGCGCCAGTTGCCAGGCCAGCTCGCGCATGCGGGTCAGGCACATCTTGGTTAGAAAGTTGAAGTCATCCTCATAGATGGCAAGAATCTTCGGCTTCTCCTGATGCAGCATCTCGGGGAAACCGCTCACCGGGTCCTGCAGCATGGGGTCGAAAACAGCAGCCGAGATTCTCTGCTCTCTGAGCGCAGTGGCGGCGTAGAGGGTCCCGAGCGGCGGATACGGTTGCATCTTCCGTACCTGCTTGGGGTCATACGCCAGATGATAAGAGTGCGCCAGAAGTATATCTGCCACGGTTACCTCGACTCGATCGTTTAACTAACACGCCCTTGCGGGGAACTAACACGCACTTGCGGGTAGTTTGGGAAGTTCCTGGCCGGTTACGAGCGACCGGCGCAAGGCGAACCGCTCAGAGAAAGCTGCAAGCCAAAGCTCCCAGGGAAAAAAGCATTGGTTCGAATTCAGCCGCCAGCGTATCGGCGACTTAATGACAAACTGCACGGCACTCCGCACCCGCGAACGCTTTCCGGTCTGACGGTATATCTGACTATTGAGCAGGAAGTACTCGACCATCCGCTCCAGGCGCGCAAGCTCTTTTCCTTTAAGCCACGGGAGCATGTTGGCGCCGAGCGGCATCTCCATCCAGTCGCGCAGGGAGTGTGGTTCGGGCACTCCCAGTTCCCGCAGCTGCGGCCAGATAGGAATTCCTGGATAGGGAGTGAAAATATTGGGCGAGAAGCTTACATTCGGAAACTGTCTCGCGATATCGCTCATAGTTTGAAAAGTGACGGTGCGGTCGGCCTCGGTTTCACCGGGGTAGGCAAAGATGAGATTGAAGGTGACCCGGATGCCGGCGATTTGGGCCTTGCGCGCGGTCTCATACATCTCATTGACGCGTTGGTGACGCTTGTTCATCAGCTTCAGCACAGGCTCAGAAGTGGATTCTGTGCCAAAGCCCATGTGCGAAACGCCGCTCTTGCCCAGCAGGATGACTTCTTCTTCGCTCATGCGGCAAAGGAAGTCCGTCGAAGCCTGAAAGGTCCAGCGAAACTTGACGCCGGAGGCGAGTATGCCGCGGGCGATATCGAGTGCGCGGCCAAGTTGGACGGGAAAGTTTGAGTCCAGCAGAGCAACTTCTTCGATGCGATACCTGGTCACCAGGTCGACCAGCTCGGAAACCACGCGCTCCGCCGAGAGGGCGTTGAATCGGCGCTTGTAGAAGACCATGTCGGTGCAGTAGTTGCACGCGTAGGGGCAACCGACACTGGTGGCATAGCCAATCTTCCGGCCGCCGCTGAGCCTCTCGTAAGCGTCGAAGTCGGTCAGGTCGAAGGCCGGAACAGGAAGCGCATCGAGAGGCTCCACGTGGCGGTCCGGGTTGTGCCTGCGTTGACCGTTGCTCTTCCAGGAGACGCCGGCGATGCCCTCCAGCGACCGCTTTGCGAGTAGCGCCTCGGCCACTTCGACCAGCGTAACTTCGCCCTGCCCGCGTACGACCACATCGACGAAGGGCTCGCTCAAGGTTTCGTCCGGCACCAGGGTGGGATGCCAGCCGCCAAAGATGATCGGGCAGCCAGCGCAGGTTGCTCTTGATGGCTGTGGCCACTTCGACCGCGCCGCGGATCATGGGTCCGGTGAGGACTGAGATTCCGAGGCACAGAGCGTCCACGCTTTCGCACTCGATGCGGGTTCGATAGTCCGGGTCAATCGCGGCGTCGATGACCACGACCTCAAAGTTTGCTTCGCGCAGAGTAGAGGCGAGCGCCAGCAGGCACAAGCGGGGCGCCGAGCGGTGGTCCGTCGTACGGCGGGTAGAAGAGGATCACCTTCCCCCGGGTCAGCATGTGGCCTCCACCGCGTTTGGCTCGAGGCGCTTTGCATCGACGGCCGGTTTCAGAGCGGCGGTCCGGTCTTTCAGCTTCTTATTCAGCCAGAGCTCGACAGGAAAGCGGTAAACGCTGTGGTCGAGACGCCACCGAGCAGGCATCGAGATGCATTTCTGTGCCAGCCGGGTGATGCGGTGTGCGGGTGTCCGCTGAGATGGGGATGCGATCGAAGGCGATGCGCAGATAGTCGCGCATGACCTGCAGTTCCTGATGATCGCGGCCGTTCAGCCACGGGAGTTTGGTATAGCGCGGGAAAAAGTCGACCCAGCCTTCCAGTGAATCCGGCACTTGTACGCCAAGCTCTGCAATCTTTTCCATGATGGGAGCGCCCGGATACGGGGTAAAGATGTTGGTCCAGAACTCTGCTCCGGGAAATTTCCTGCACACATCCATCACAAAATTGATGGTCTCTCTTCGCTCTTTGGATCCTTCCCCGGGGAAGGCGAAGATGATGTTGAAGGATGGGCGAATCCCAGCGGCCAGGCAGCGGGCGGCACTTTCGTAAATGGTTCGGGAAGTCCTGAAAGTCCTTGTTCATGGCCTTCCAGACCTTGCGCGACCCCGATTCGGCGCCCTGGCAGATCTGGTGCAGTCCGGCTTTGTGCAGCAGCTTCAGGTCTTCGAGAGAGAGGCGCGCGGTGAGGTTCGTGGTCGCCTGAATGCTCCATTTAAATTGGGAGCCGGCGCGCACCAGTCCTTCGGAGATGGCACGGGCCCGGTCGAGGTCGACGAGGAAGTTATCGTCGACGACCCACAGCATTTCCAATCCGTATCTGCGACTGAGATCGACCGTCTCTTCGACGAACTGTTCGGCGGGCAGAGCGTTCCACTTGCGTCCGTAGACGCCCGCGTTGGTGCAGTAGGCGCAATTGAAGGGGCAGGCGAGACTGGAGGTATACATCGCCCAGCGCTTTCCGCACAACTTTTCATAAGCGTCGAAGTCTGCCAGGTGGTAGGCCTTCGGGGGCATGTCCACGAGCGGCTTGAGAGGCCGTTCGGGGGTGAAGATCAACTTGTTATCGCGTTTGAAGCCGATGCCTGCAATGAAGTCAGGCGCTGATCCCTTCTCAATGTGGTTGACGAGTTCGAGCAGTGAGTCTTCGCCTTGTCCGCGAACGACGTAGTCGATATAGGGCGCTTCCAGCGTCTGCGTCGGGAGCAGGGAAGGGTGCCAGCCGCCCAGGATGATGGGGAAATCCGGATTCCATTCTTTGATGGCGCGGGCAATTTCAACCGTTTCCCGGATCATGGGTCCGGTCACGAGAGAGATCCCAAGGCAGAGGGCATCCCGCACTTCTTCGAGCACGCGCTTTTTATAGTTGGGCGTGATGGTGGAATCGATCAGGCAAATTTGATATCCGGCGCGAAGCAAGGGTGTGGCTACAGCCAGGATGCCAAGGGGCGCCGTCGCGTCGGAGCTTGCGAAGGAGGGGAAGAAAAAAACAATTTTGCGGGACTTCGACAACTCGTATTCCTCGCTTGAATGGACGATAGATCCTTTCCGGAGCGCAATTGTCACGGGGATGTCAGCGGTTTGTCTCTTTTAAAACAAGGCTGCCGAAGGCACTCTGTGGCCTTACAAAAGAGGCGCACTCGCTGCCTTGTCCAGTGCAGCGTGGCAGGAAATTCGTGTACGCTCCGGTCGAGATCCGTTTGGCCACGCGCGATTGCCTTCATGGAATTCCGCCTGATGGAGAGCGATCTTCCGTCCGGGTGACGCCGTGCCACGCGAGTCAAGGGAGCGGGATAGTTTGTAAAATTCGATAAAATTTGGCTCTTTATTGACTTCAACGGCGCCGCCCAGGGGAGCCTTGCTCTGGGGAAAGGGAGAGCCGGAGGGAACTGGTTTTGTCCAGAACAGAATCGAAGACAAAGTCGGTTGCGGCGGGAAACGGGTTCGGCTTCTCGGGGTGGACGAAGGGGTTGAGGGGGCTGGGTTGGGGCCGATGAAGGTTGGGAAACGACGGATCGTTCGCCAGCTTGGGGGGCGGTTTGGGTGTTGGCTGCGGCTCGGGAACCTGGAGCGCGGCGGGTGGGGCCGCGGGTTGCGCTCCAGCAGATGAGCAAGGGCGGCGGTCATGCATCGGTTCCCGAACGGAATCAGTCCTTCGATGGCTACGATCAGCGAAATGGCCTTGACCTGGCCGGCGATGAAGCCTCTGGTTACTTCGTGGCTGAGATTGGCGAGTTCCCAGAGCCGGGCCAGGACCTGGTCGCGACCAAGGTTGAGCTTGCGCAGCCCTTCGACTTCCTTTTCCACCAGCTTTTCTCTGACAGCGTTGCGGTGCTCGATCATGTAGTCGTGGACGCGAGGCTTGGCTTTGGTATAGGCGGCAGTGTCGGGGTTGAGACCGGCCGTTTCTGCGGCGGCGCGGTCGTTCATGGTTCCGGAAAGGACCAGGTGAGCAAAGGAGATTTCCTGATCGGTGATGGGATCATTGACTGTATTTTTTGGCATAGGTCGTCTCGTTCCTTGGTTTGCTGGAGATTGGGGGAGCGGGGTTGTGGGGGTTTGTTTGCTGCCGGTTAGTGATGAAGAAGGGTTTGAGAGCGGCGGTAGCCAGTCATGCTTGGGGCTGGGTTGGTTTTGGTTAATCGGGGACTGGGACTCGAGTGTGTCACTGGACATCATGAATCTATCCTTCGCTCGCGCTTAGTCCCCGCACTGGCGGAAACTGCCTACGAGGGCGCCGCCGGTCGAGAGTGGTTTGCATCAAATAGATACAAACTTCCGGGTTTTCCATCAGGCGAGATGCGTTTTTCGGCACGGG
>CAVYFF010000014.1:0-433193 GCA_963767745.1 uncultured Acidobacteriaceae bacterium
CTCGAGCGGTGAAGGCGTGTCCCTCGTTGGGATAGATTTCGGCTTCGCAGGTGAAGTCTTTTAGTTCGCAGAGACGGACGAGCTGACGGGCGTTGACCACCGGGACCTGCTGATCCTGCTCGCCGTGGATGATGAGAAGCGGGGGCAAGGTCTGTAGCTTGGGAAAGAACTGATTGGGGAGCAGGCCCGACCACTCTGCCATTGCATCGACACCCACCTTGTGAGAAGCGGCAAGCAAGGCGACAGAGGCGCCCAGGTCTTGCCCAACCAGGGCGATTTTGCGGTTCAGCGGGATTGGCCTGGAGCGCAGATCGGCGACGATGTCCTCGACCACCTGGGCCCAGCGGCGATAGTTTGCGGTTTTGGGTTCGACGTTGGGGGTGACGGTCAAATAGTCCGCCAATAAGACGCGGAAACCATGGTCGGCAAAAAAGCGCGCCTCCGACCGGCCGAAATCGAGATCGGAAGGGCCGGAACCACGCAAGAAGATCATCGTCGCCCGGGCATCATGCGCGTCATAGACCACACAGGACACGGCTTTGCCGTGGCTGTTGAAGGTGGCATACTCCACCGGCGGCGCTTGGGCGTGGACAACCATCGGAGTAAAGCAAAAGAAGGCGCAGGCAACCAGCCGACGAAAACGCATGCTAAAGCACCTTCAGGACGACCACGGAGAGGTCGTCATTCTGCGCCGCGCCCGCAGTGAAGCGGTCCGCAGACGCAACTAACGCGGTGACAATCTCCTGCGCGGTGCGGTGGGTGGTGGTTCTGGCAGCCGCAATCAGACGATCTTCGCCCCATTCCTCGTAGGCGGTGGTCATGGCCTCGCTGATTCCGTCGGTGAAGGCGATGAGGGTGTCGTAGGGCTGCAACTGGAGCCGGCCTTGCTCGTATTGAACATCCGTGAAGATGCCCAGCACAGGACCACCGGTCTCCAGACGCTGCACCATACATGGTGCCTCCGGACTACAGAAACTATCCTCTCCCGGACCCGTAGGACGCAAGAGTACGGGCGCGTTGTGGCCGGCGTTGACGTAATCCAGCGTGCGCGTCGAGGGGTCGTATTCCCCGAAGAAAAAGGTGACGAAGCGATTGCTGGTGGAGGAATCGTAGATGATTTGGTTGAGCCCCTTGATGATGCGGGCAAGCGATAACGTTCCGCTGAAGGTAAGCCCGTGCAGGGCGGACCGAATAGAAGCCATCAAGAGGGCGGCAGAAATGCCTTTGCCGGAGACGTCGCCGATGGCCATGCCCAGGCGCCCGTTCTCGAGGGCAATAAAGTCGTAATAGTCCCCGCCAACCTCCTGCGCCGTGCGGCTAAAGCCGGCGAAATCGACTCCTTTGACCAGGGGGTAGATCTGGGGCAGGAGGCGCTCCTGGACCTGGCGGGCGATTTCGATTTCGCGATCAATGCGCTGGCGTTGGGCGGACTCTTGCGCGAGATGGTGGACGAGGGCGCTGTTTTCAATGGCCAGCCCGGTTTGCAAGGCGACGGAGGACAGCAATCGCCGGTCAGAGCGGGAATAGGGCTCTTCGCTTCGCTTGGGCCCGAGAGCCATGACCCCGATCAGACTGGAGCGGCCAGGCAAAGGCAGCAGGAGCTCCGCATCCAGCCGGTCGAGCACGGTGACCTCGGAGGGAGCGGCGAGCGCCAGCCAGGGGTCGGGATGATCGCGGAAGACCTGCTTGGGACTGCGGTCGATAGCCAACGCGCGCATAGTGGAGGAGTTTTCCGGCAGCGAAACGTCAATCGGGCCGGGCAGCCCCTGGGAATACTCCAAGCGAAAGAGCTTTCCCTGGCGCAAAAGGAAGGAGATTCGCTCCACATGCAGGGTCTGGCCGATGCGCTCGGTGATGGTCCGCAGGAGGGGCTCGGTTTCGGTGAAGGTGCGTGCCTGCTCGGAAAGGTCCGACAATATCTGATCGACGGAGTAGGCCTCGCGAAAGAAGCGCCGGTCCACCCAGAGGGAGAGGGGCCGGGCGACGCGCAGACGCAGAAACAGGACGACTACGACGAACACTGCCGGGGTGATCAGGAGAGCGAAGCCGCCGGAAGCATGAGCAAAGTGGAAGAGGCGGAAACCGAGGAAGGCAAAGACGATCACCTGCAGCACCCACAAGGTGCCACGAGCGAAGGCGTAGCGCGTGCCCTGGCGAAGGATGATGCGCAGGTCGAGGGCGCGCTGCACGATGACCGTGTAGGCGAGGGAGAGGGGAAAGAAGGTAAACAGGACCGCGACGGTGAGGAGGGCCCAGGAGGGCGCGGTCTCCAAGATGGTTTTTTGGGAAATGGTAGAGGTCACCAGCAGGACAAGCACGGGGCCCAGGCCAAGCAGCGACCCCGCGGCCACGACTCCGAGGCGACGCCGCGCATCCGGCGCCGGGGCGGGAACAGCAAAGAGCTTGCCTACAATGGCGGCGATGAAGACGCAGAGGGAAATGGCGGCGAAGAAATTTCCTGCGAACTCGAGCGGGTCGGTCGCAGAGAGATAGGGTTGGATGAAGCGGTTGTCATAGAGCCGGCCGTACTCGAGCGCGAACTGGGCGGGGGCGATCAGGATCTGGGGAACAATGAGGAGCCACTTGATCCACGGGTGGCGCCTGTCGGTTCGGGAGCGAACGGGAAAGTGGATGCTGAAGAGGATGAGCGAAACGAACATCCACTGCAGGGCGAAGATTTGCCAGAAGACGGTGAAGGGGGTCAGGAAGCCGGGGTAGTAGGCAGTATGAACGATGAAGACCGGCGCCACGTTCATAATGCCCAGCAGAAACCAGGCGTTCCATTCCAGCGGCCTCGCCAGCACCACCCAAAAGCCGAGCAACAAGCAAAATGCGGGAAAGACGCCGACCAGGAAGATGTTGATCAACCAGCCGGAGAGGGTTGGACGAGCTGTTTGCCGCGGCATCAAGCCGACTTGCGCGGTGTTCATGCCGCCGTTCGCGTTGCGATAGACGATGGCGACCTTCTCTCCCGGACGAGCGTGGAAGATCTGGCGAATCAATCCGGCCATGCCGGTGAATGGGACGCCATCGACCGAAAGGACGTCGTCTTCGGCATGCATGCCGGCGCGACGCGACTCGGGCAGGGGCTGCACCAGAAATCGAGCGCTGTGGGAGTAGTCAAACGGCAGCCGTGCACGGTTGGGATTGAGAAAGCTGTCGAAGGCTGCAGCCGTGTTGGCTACATAAAAGAGCATGGACCCTGCAACCAAGATGGCCAGCAACAAATACGGTAGTTTGGCGAGGTTGGTTTGCATGGACCCAATAGAGCATTTTTAAATGCTTCAGGCGGCATGGTAGCAGACCGCAGCCGGCCTCCGGCGGTTGACATCAGGAGCCGACGCAGTTAGTTTTCTATTAGATATGCAAGTCCGCACCCACCATCATCGTCATCACCATCATCACGTGACGAGCGTGTCGGCGGACGATTCCGGCCAATAGAGGCCAGGAAACCAGGTTCAGAAAAGCCCGCCGGCGCCGATTGCGCAAGCGGGCTTTTTTTTCGTTTGGTCAGGGGCAAGCACAGAAAGGGAGAGGGTCGGCAATGACCGAAGCAGTGAAACTCGATTTCGCGAAGATGGATGGGCTGCTGCCTGCAATCGTGCAGGACGCAGCAAGCGGCGTAGTTCTGATGGTGGGGTTTATGAACGAAACCAGCTACGCCAAGACCCTGGAAACAGGCTTTGTGACGTTTTGGAGCCGGACCCGGCAGAAGTTGTGGATGAAGGGGGAGACGAGCGGAAACCGGCTGCGCGTGGTTTCGGCCGCGACCGATTGTGATCAGGATACCTTGCTGTTTCGGGTTGTGGTCGAGGGGGATGGGTTGGTTTGTCACGAGGGGACGGTGAGTTGTTTTACCAACGCGATCGCCCTGGAGGCTCGCAATGGCAGGTAAGTTGAAGCTTGGGATTCCCAAGGGAAGTTTGCAGGACGCGACCATTGCGCTTTTTGAGAATGCCGGTTGGCATATTTATGCCAACGGCCGGTCGTATTTTCCGGGCATCGACGATAGCGAGATTGAATGCATGCTGATACGCGCGCAGGAGATGGCGCGTTACGTGGAGAAGGGGGTTCTGGATGCCGGTCTTACGGGGATTGATTGGGTGGTGGAAAGTGGGCTCGACGTGGTGAGTGTCACTTCCCTGACGTATTCCAAGGCGACAAGGACCAAGGTGCGGTGGGTGCTTGCGGTGCCTGAGGATTCTCCGTTTCAGAAGGCCGAGGAGCTGAGTGGAAAGGTGATCGCTACGGAACTGGTAGAGGTGACCAAGAATTACTTCGCGAGCAAGAAGGTTCCGGTCAAGGTTGAGTTTAGTTGGGGGGCGACGGAGGTAAAGCCGCCGACACTGGCAGACGCGATCGTGGAAGTGACGGAGACGGGGAGTTCGCTGCGGGCTAACCGGCTGCGCATCATCGATACGGTGATGGAGAGCGAGACTCATTTGATTGCTAACCGGTCGGCTTATGGCGATCCGTGGAAGAAACAGAAGATCGACAATATTTCGCTCATGCTCAATGGGGCGATTGCGGCAAAGGGTCGCGTGGGATTGATGATGAATGTCGAGAAGAAGAATTTGGAGAAGGTGTTGGCTCTGTTGCCGGCGCTGGATTCTCCGACGATTTCTACGCTTAGCGATGCGGGTTGGGCGGCGCTGAATACGGTGCTGGAAGAGAGTGTGCTGCGGGATGTGATTCCTCAGCTTAAGAATGCGGGGGCTACTGGGATTGTGGAGTATCCGCTCAACAAGATTGTTTTTTAGTTGTATGGGCACTTTCGGTTGAGGGTCGTGGTATCCCACATCTCGCGAAAAACGAGCGAGATACCCCGAATTTCCTGCACGCGGCGCTGGAAAGGACAGCGTGTGCGCCTTTCTTTAAGGAAAGGCGCATGAGGTTCGCGGAACCCATTGAGTTTCACAGGAAATCGGGGATATGGGGCACCCGGGTATTTGTTGATGGTTTAAAGAGCCCGGATGGGGTCTGTCCACCGGTCTTGTCCCTGGGATTTGTTGATGGTTCAAAGTCCGGATGAGGTTTGTGGGTTATTCAGTGAGAGCGATTGTAGGGCTTCGCCCATCGTTTTCATCCCAGGTACGCTGGGGCGAACCTGGGGCACCCGTCTTATCCTTTGGATTTGTTGATGGGTTAAAGGGTTGGGATGGGGTTTTTCCACCGGTCTTGTCCCTGGGATTTGTTGATGGTTCAAAGGGCCCGGATGGGGTTTGTTGGTTATTTAGTGAGAGCGATCGTCGGGCTTCGCCCAGCGTTTTCGTCCCAGGTACGCTGGGGCGAACCTGGGGCACCCGTCTTATCCGGGAGGTTTGTTGGATGGAAATAGTGTGGAGCTAGGAGCTTCGGCATGAGGTTAGTTAGGACGGTGGGCCGCGGGGGTGAGAAGACGCGGCAGATGCTGCTTGAACTGGAGGGGCGCGGGGCGCGGAACACGGCTCGCGCGATGCCGGTTGTGCAGCGCATCGTGGCCGGTGTGCGCAAGGGCGGGGACCGGGCGCTGCGCCGCTATGCGGCCCAGCTTGATGGGCTGGCGGCGCTGCAGGCGCTGGAGATTAGCCGCGCGGAGATGGAGCAGGCCTGGGCGGATACACCCAAGGCACTGCAGGCCGCCTTGCAGACGGCCGCAGGAAATATTCGCCGATTCGCAGGACGACAAATGCCTAAGCAGTGGAGCACGACTGCCGCTGGGCTTACGACTGGGCAACAGGTGCGGGCGCTCGGCGCTGTCGGGTGCTATGTGCCTAGCGGGCGCTATCCCTTGCCATCTACCCTGCTCATGACCGTGATCCCAGCACAGGTGGCGGGGGTCGAGCGAATCGTGGTGGTGTCGCCGAAACCGGCTAAGGAGACACTGGCGGCCGCGGCTCTGCTCGGCGTGGGCGCGTTTTACCGCATCGGGGGCGCGCAGGCCGTGGCGGCGCTCGCCTTCGGCACGGAAAGCATCCCCCGCGTGGACAAGATTGTGGGCCCGGGCAACTGGTATGTGACCGCAGCCAAGAAGATGGTGGCGTTCGATTGCGCCATCGACATGCTGGCCGGTCCCACGGAGATTGTGGTGACGAGCGAAAGCGGGGATGCGGTGGGAATCGCAGCGGACCTGGTGGCCCAGGCGGAGCATGATCCTGAGGCTCTGGCTATTTTGATAACAACGAATAGCGGCCTCGCGCGCACGGTGGTTGCAGAGGTTGCGCGGCGGGTCAAATCCAATCCCATCGCGCGGCAGGCGATCGAGCGGAATGGCCTGGCTGTGATCGCTGGTTCGACGCAGGAGGCGCGCGAAATCACCAATCGCCTGGCGCCCGAGCACCTGACCGTCGATTCCAACGAGGACCTGGAATGGGTGCGCAATGCCGGTTCCGTATTCATTGGCCGTTATTCACCGCAGCCCATGGGGGATTACGTCTCTGGACCTAATCACACGCTGCCCACCGGTGGCGTGGCGCAGGTACGCGGCGGGCTGAGCGTCATGGACTTCGTGAAGGTGATCACGGTGCAGGAATATACCCTAGCCGGGTTGCAGAGGCTGGGGCCGGCGGCCATCACCCTGGCCGAGGCAGAGGGATTGCAGGGCCACGCTGAGGCAGTGCGGGCAAGGGGGATCGATGGCTGAGACTGTGTTGCAAACACCGGCGCCGCGGGCCGCGGTACAGCGGATGCATGCTTATCATCCTCCGCTGAGCGGGCGGCAGGGGCTGCGCCTGGACTTTAACGAAAACACCGTCGCTTGCTCGCCGCGCGTGCTCGAAGCACTGGGCAGGATCGCCGCCTCGGACCTGGCGAAATATCCCGAGCGCGGACAGGTGGAAACCAAAGTTGCCCAGCACCTGGGACTGAAGCCGGAACAGGTGCTGCTGACCAACGGAGTGGACGAGGCGATCCATGTGCTTTGCCAGACCTATCTGGATCGCGGAGATGAGTTTCTCTTCCCTACCCCGACCTACTCCATGTATGAGGTCTACGGTTCGTGCACGGATGCGGCGGTTAAGACGGTCCCATCGCGGGAGGATTTTGCCTTTCCAGTCGAGGCGCTATTGGCTGCCATCACACCGCAGACCCGGCTGATCGCGATCGCCAGCCCTAATAGTCCTACGGGCACGGTGGCCAGCCGGGAGCAGATCCTGCAGGTTCTCCATCGTGCGCCGCAGGCGGTGGTGCTGGTGGATGAGGCCTACTACCATTTTTGCGGCCAAACGGTGATGGACCTGGTGGGGCAAGTGCCTAACCTGGTGGTGGCGCGTACGTTTTCCAAAGCCTACGGGCTTGCTGGGTTGAGGCTGGGAATGCTAGCCGCGCCCGCCAGCATGCAGCAGTGGTTGCGGACGGTCATCTCGCCTTACAGCGTGAACTCACTCGCACTGGCGTGCCTGCCGGCGGCGCTGGATGACGGTGAGTACCTGAGTTGGTATGTCGAAGAAGTGAAGGCCGCGCGTACTGAGATGGTGGAAAGCCTGCGCCGGCTCGGGGTTCCGCAATGGCCCACCCAAGCCAATTTTGTGCTGGTGGAGATCGGGCCGCGACATGGCGAGTTTGTCCAGGCAATGCATCGCCGCGGTGTGCTGACACGCGACAGATCGAAAGATCAGGGATGCGACGGGTGTGTGCGGATGACCGTGGGCACACGGGAGCAGATGAAGCAGGCCGTGGCCGCCATGACTGAGGCGCTCAACGAGATCGGGTGGAAGAAAGCATAATGGCAAAAAAGAAAAGCGTTGCGCCGAAAAAGCGACAGGCCGCGATTGATCGCAAAACAACCGAGACAAAAATTTCGCTCAAGCTGGTGGTGGAAGGCAGCGGGCGGTACAAGGTGAAGACGGGGATTCGCTTCTTCGACCATATGCTGGAGCTGTTCACGCGACACGGCGCCTTCGACCTCGAGCTGCAGTGCGACGGCGATCTGGACGTGGACCAGCACCACACGGTGGAAGATGTAGGCATTGCTTTGGGCGAGGCGTTCGACCAGGCGCTGGGTGATAAGAAGGGCATCCTGCGCGCAGGATACTTTCTGATGCCGATGGACGAGACGCTGGGAGTCGCGGCGGTCGACCTGAGCGGACGCGTGTCCTGCGTGGTCAAGACCAAGGTGAAGAAGCGCCTGGTGGGCGATCTGCAAAGCGAATTAGTCGAAGACTTTTTTGAGGGCTTCGCGCGCGGGGCGCGAGCCAACGTGCACATCGCAACCATGTATGGGCGATCCAACCACCACAAGATCGAGGCGCTGTTCAAAGCGTTCGCCCGGGCGTTGCGGGTTGCGTGCTCCAGAGATAAGCAATTGGGAGAGATGCTGCCCAGCACCAAGGGATTGCTGTGATCGCTGTCATTGACTACAAAGCCGGCAACCTGACCTCGGTGATGAAGGCGCTCGATTCCCTGGGGTGCGAGGCGACGGTCACGGCTGATCCTGACGTGGTGCGGAGAGCGAACAAAGTTATTCTTCCCGGGGTCGGACATTTTCAGGCCACGCAACTACTCAGGGAGACCGGTCTGGCGGCGGCTGTCAGCGATTCGATTGCCCGCGGGATTCCCTTCCTGGGAATCTGCGTGGGGCTGCAGTGGTTGTTCGAAGGGAGTACGGAAGCCCCGGCGACGAAGGGACTGAGCGTATTCCCCGGACAATGCGAGCGATTTGCGCCGGGAGTGAAGGTGCCTCATGTGGGTTGGAACGAAGTGCGGGTTGATCCGCAATCGCGGCTGATGCGCGGGGTGGAGGACCGCGCGTTTGTGTATTACACCCACTCTTACCGGGCACCGGTAATTGCAGAAACAGTTGCAGTTACCGATTACGACGGGCCTTTTTCGGGTGCCGTTGAGCGCGGCAATGTCATGGGAGTGCAGTTTCATCCGGAGAAGTCCGGGACCGTGGGGATGCACGTACTGCGGAACTTTGTGGAGCCGGCATGCTGACCAAGCGGATCATCGCCTGCCTGGATGTACGCAGTGGGCGGGTGGTGAAGGGAGTTCAGTTCGTGGACCTGGTAGATGCGGGGGATCCTGCGGAGTTGGCGAGGCGGCATGCGGCCGCGGGCGCCGATGAGATTGTTCTGCTCGACATCACGGCGACGCACGAGGGGCGGGGCACACTGCTAGACACGGTCCGTCGCACCGCTAAGCAATTGTTTATCCCGTTCACGGTGGGCGGCGGGATACGGTCGGCAGATGAGGCAGCAGCGGTGTTCGATGCCGGCGCGGACAAGGTGAGTGTCAACTCGGCTGCGATTGCCGATCCCAACCTGATCGACGCGATCGGGCAAAGCTTTGGCGCGCAGGCGGTGATTGTGGCCATCGATGCCAGACGGGTCGAAGGAAGCCCGGTTGGCCAGGCGGAGGTGTTTGTGAGCGGTGGACGTAAGCGTACCGGCCGACAAGTGATCGAGTGGGCACGGGAAGCAGAAGCACGTGGAGCGGGTGAGATTTTGTTGACTTCGATGGATTCCGATGGAACTCGCGCAGGGTTTGATTGTGAGCTGACGGCGTTGGTGAGCGAGGCGGTGGAGATTCCGGTGATCGCTTCTGGCGGCGCAGGGTCGGCGGCGCATTTTGCCGAGGTGTTCCAGGCGGGCAAGGCGCACGCGGCGCTGGCGGCGAGTATTTTTCACTTTGGCATCGCTGATGTGCGCGAACTCAAGCAGGAGTTGGCGCGGCGGGGGGTCCCGGTGAGGCTGCCATGCTGATTCCATCGATCGACCTGATGGGCGGCAGGATTGTTCAGTTGGTCAAGGGAGAGACGCTTAAGCTGGCGTTCGACGATTTTGAGTATTGGATTGGGCGGTTCGCACGGTATCCGCTGGTGCAGTTGATCGACCTGGATGCGGCGATGCGGCAGGGGGAGAATAGCGAGCTTATTCGCAAAGTCGCCAGCCGGTTGCCTTGCCAGGTGGGGGGTGGGATTTCCACGGTGGAGAAGGCTGCTGGTGTGTTGGCTGCGGGGGCGCGGCGGGTCATTGTGGGCTCGGCATTGTTCGGCGGGGCGGAGCTGGTGAACGTTGGGTTCGCGGGGAATTTGGCTGCGGCGGTGGGGGTGGAGAGGCTGGTGTTTAGCGTGGATACGAAGGAAGGGCGCGTCGCGGTGAAGGGGTGGAAGGAAAAAGTGGAGCTTACCCCGGAAGAGGCTATTCCTCAGTTGGAACCTTATTGCGGTGCGTTTCTTTATACGCATATCGATCGGGAAGGAACTATGCAGGGGTTTCCTCTTGAGGTGGCTCAGCGGTTGAGAGAGACGACTAAGCGGCAGCTGATTGTGGCGGGGGGGATTCGCGAGCAGGCGGAGATTGATGCGCTGGATTCGATTGGGGTGGATGCGGTGGCTGGGATGGCGGTTTATTCGGGGGTGCTTTCGGCTTGAGGTCGGGGGCTGAGGGGGCCTCGGCTACACGACGCTCGTTGAAAACATTTCCACGAGAGGTCCGTAGAACTGCAGATCCCTCCACTTCGCTACGCTTCGGTCGGGATGACAAAGGGGAGGGCGGCGCTTCCATTCAGATTCGATTGTGGAGTAGAGGACCGCAGATCCCTCGGCTTCGCTCGGGATGACAAAGGGGAGGGTAGCGCTTTCATTCGAATTCGATGGCGGAGGAGAGGACCGCAGATCCCTCGGCTTCGCTCGGGATGACAAAGGGGAGGGTAGCGCTTTCATTCGAATTCGATGGCGGAGGAGAGGACCGCAGATCCCTCGGCTTCGCTCGGGATGACAAAGGGAGGGTGGCGCTTCCATTCAGATTCGATTGTGGAGTAGAGAACCGCAGGTCCCTCGGCTTCGCTCGGGATGACAAAGGGGAGGGCGGCGCTTCCATTCAGATTCGATGGCGGAGGAGAGGACCGCAGATCCCTCGGCTTCGCTCGGGATGACAAAGGGGAGGGTGGCGCTTCCATTCAGATTCGATTGTGGAGTAGAGGACCGCAGGTCCCTCGGCTTCGCTCGGGATGACAAAGGGGGCGGCGACGCTTCCATTCAGATTCGATTGTGGAGTAGAGGCCCGTAGATCCCTCGGCTTCGCTCGGGATGACAAAGGGGACGACGGCGCTTCCATTGGGAGTTGGTTAGTGAATGACGGAACAGCAGGTCCCTCCACTACGCTTCGCTCCGGTCGGGATGACACTTCATTTTTGGTGTTGGGGTTTGGGTGTGGTCAGCGGCGTTGATTTTCGCGTTTGCGGAGGATTAGGGCGGCTGCCAGGAAGCAGCAGGCGAAGAAGGCGGTCAGTGCGGCTTGCTGGCGATTGTGACGGAGGAGGGATAGAAGGCAGTCAATTCCCCAGCCTGCTGCCAGCGCGAACCAGATGAGGGAGCCCCGCATGGTTGGGAGATTAGCAGCTCGACACTCGTTCAGGGCAGCAGATACACTTCCCAGCATGGCAACCTCGGTGACCAAGAGTACGGTTACAACGACCACGGCGCCGCAGACCACGCCGATGCGGCGATTGGTCTCGCTCGACGTGGCACGCGGGATCACCATCGCGTTCATGATCCTGGTGAACAACGGAGGCAGCGGAAAATACAGCTACAGCCAGCTGGAACATAGCGCCTGGAACGGATGGACTCTGACGGACCTGGTGTTCCCGTCGTTCCTCTTCATCGCCGGGATTTCGATCGTATTTTCGAATGAGTCGCGCATGGCACGCGGCGAATCGAAGAGTACCCTCCGCCTGCATGTACTCAAGCGCGCAGTGATCCTGTTCCTGCTGGGACTCGTAGTCAATGGCTTTCCCTTGTTCCATCTTGGAACACTGCGCATCTATGGGGTGCTGCAACGCATCGCAATCTGTTTCCTTTTCGCAAGCCTGCTTTACCTGTGGAACAGCCGAGCCTGGATAGCTGCTACCACCGCGGTAGTGGCCTTACTTGGCTACTGGATCCTGATGCGCTGGGTGCCGATTCCCGGCATCGGCGTTCCGACTCATAGCGTGCCCCTGCTCGATCCTAATAACAATTGGGTGGCGTATCTGGACCGCAAAATCCTGCCCGGCCGGCTTTATGAGGGGGTGCGCGATCCGGAAGGGCTGATCAGCGACATTCCCGCGATGGGCACTATTTTGTTCGGCGTCCTCACAGGAATTTGGCTTCGGCGGCCAAAATCCTTGTCCGCTAAGGCGGGCGGGCTGCTGGCTGCGTCGATCAGTGGACTATTGCTGGGAAGCCTCTGGAACGTTTGGTTCCCTATCAACAAGAAGCTTTGGACCAGCTCCTATGTGTTATTCGCGGCGGGCTGCACTTTGCTGCTGCTTGCGATTTGTTTTTATGCCGTGGAGATCAGGGAGTGGACGCGCGGCTGGACATTTCCCTGGCTGGTCTTTGGATCGAATGCGATTACCGCGTATGTTTTCTCAGAGCTTTTGTCCGCCGCGCTTTCGACGATTCGTGTGCATGACGGTGGCAGGATCACTGACCTGCAGCAATACATTTATATGCACTGGTTCTTCCCGGTGGTTAATCCATCCTTCGGATCACTGCTCTATGCCCTTTCCTTCGTTCTTGTCTGCTTCTTGCCGGTCGTATGGCTGTACCGGAGGAAGATCTTCATCAAGATTTAGTTCTTTGCGGACCAGCACCGAGAAAGAGGAAGATGGCGCCTGCAGCCACGTCGAGCAGGGCGGCGGTGAGGTTGCGTGGGGCACGGAATTGAAATACCGCTGCGACCAGGAAGGCAATGGCCGCCGCAAGGTAGAGGTATCTGGCCTTCATCACTACTAACGTTAACAATGCGGGGGAAAGAGGGCAATTATGGCTCCAGACGCGATGAGAGTGTCGAAGCGCCTGGATGAGGTTGGTTTTTCCGATATCGTCCTGGTGCGAAATAAAGTGATGGAGCTACGAGCGGCCGGGCAAAAGGTTCACGCCTTCCATGGCGGCGAGCCTTTCTTCGAAACCCCCACCCGGGTGAAATATGCGCTGATCAGCGCCGTGGTCGACAACAAGACGCGGTACGCTCCCTCTTCGGGCATAGAGCCGCTGCGCCACGCCATCGCTGCGAAGTTGAAAGAACGCAATGGACTCGACGTTTCCGCGGACCATGTGATCGTGACTGCCGGTGGGGCGCACGCGTTGTATGTTGCTTTCCAGGTGGTCCTCGACCCGGGCGACGATGTGTTGCTTTTCTCTCCGTATTGGACGCCCATCCGGGAGATGATCACCAGCTGCCAGGCGCGGGCCCTGCTGGTGCCGACAGCCACCGCACGCAGTGCTGGACTGACGCGGACGCTCGAGGATTTCACCACGCCACACACGCGCGCGATCTATTACAACACGCCGCAGAATCCCAGCGGCACGGTGTTCTCTCGCGCGGAGGCGGAAGAAGTGGCTGCGTTCGCCCACAAACACGATCTGATCGTAATTGCCGACGAAGCTTACGAGGACCTGGTGTACGAAGGGGAGCATTTCTCGATTGCTTCGTTGCCCGGTATGGCGCAACGCACCATTTCTACCTACACCTTTTCCAAGACCTATGGCATGACCGGGTGGCGCGTGGGGTACGCGGTGGCGAACGAGCCGTTTATGACGGGTTTGAAGAAGCTGGTTCTGTATTCCGTCAACGGCGTGTCAACCATGACCCAGTGGGCTGCACTGGAAGCGCTGCAGATTCCCCGCAGCGAGATCGATGCGCGGCGGGAACAGTACCGGCAAAGACGCGATTTGCTGGTGAACGGATTGAACGAGGTAGGACTGCCCTGTGAGATGCCGCAGGGGGCTTTTTACGCTTTTCCGCGGGTGACGAAGATCAACAAGGATAGCCGGGTCGCGGCGCGGTTGCTGCTGAGCAAAGCCCATGTTGCGACCATTCCCGGGGTGGTGTTCGGGGGGCAGGGTGAGGGGTACGTCCGCTTTGGCTATGCGATCGACCCGCACGCGATTGAAGACGGCCTGGCGGCGCTCAGAAAGTACCTTGTACCCTAAAGGTTGTATACCGGGTGTTGCTGGGAAGGAACTTTTTTTCCTCAGTTGTTCACTTCTGCTTCGCTTCGCGCGTCAAATATGAGACCGTCATCTAGTGAGAAATGTCATCGTAAATGAGCGCATTTTTTATGCCCTGGTAGTGCGCCGGTTATCAGAAAGTCAATCCATGACACCGACGAAAGAAGACCCTACAAAAGACGAGTAGACTGCATCTAAACTCACACTACCGGAAAAAAAGGGCTTTATGAGGTTCTCCAAGAGATTATCTGTTCTTGTTTTTGGACTCCTGTTGGGAGGTATCTGTTTCCCAGGCGCGAAAGCAAGTGCGGAAGAAATACCCGCCGACCCCTCAACTCTGGGGGTGCAAAAAGCGGACCAACCTGTGAATGTGGCAAATCTGAGGGTGGCGGCACTGGAGCCTGCAGCGGACTCTGAGTTGCCCGATGATCCTGGCGCGGAGGTGCAACAGCAGACCCAGGCTGCCCCGACCGCACCCGCGACGCAAAACGGCACCAAGCCAGCTGACGATCCGCTTGCCCAGGGGAGACAAACCAAGCGTATCCTTTACGTCGTACCGAACTTCCGCGCGGTGAGCGCAGATCAACACCTGCCGCCGCAAACCGTCAAAGAAAAATTCAAGACGGCGATGCAGGACAGCTTCGACTACTCCTCGTTCATCTTCGTGGGGGCACAAGCCGGGGTTGCACAGTGGACAAATTCGTATCCTGAGTTTGGCCAAGGGGCCAAAGGGTATGGCCGCTATTACTGGCACACACTCGCTGACGCAATCAACGAAAACACCTGGGTAGAGTTCATCATTCCCTCGCTTTTGCATCAGGACACGAGGTATTACACCCTGGGGAAGGGCAGGTTTGGGAAACGAGTCGCGTATGCGTTCACGCGGGTTGTGATCACGCGTACGGATGAAGGCCACCGGGCGGTCAATTACAGCGAGATCCTGGGCGCGGGCGCGTTCTCGGGCGTCGCCAACCTCTACTACCCGAGCTCAGAAAGAACGTTCACCAAGACCTATCAGCGGTGGATCACCAACCTGTGCATCGACGGCGGCGTCTTCGTCTTCAAAGAAGTGTGGCCGGATATCAACAACGCGATCTTCCACCAGAAAGACTAAGCCCGGTCCCTGTGGCTTAGTCTTTAGCCTCTGTCAGCCCAATATCCAATCGAAGAAGCGCAGAGGATAAGAGTCTGCACTTTAACACCAGAATTTGGGAAGCCCGAAGGGCGCACCGCAGATCCCTCGGCTACGCTCGGGATGACAAGTTTGTTTGGGAACGCTAAGTATAGTTTCCAAGATGAATGGTCGTCCCGGCGTCCCTTAGGGAGTGGGCTCCCGCCTCCCTAGTCATCTGGGCGATGTGCCGGAGCTCGCCGAGTGTCACCATGAACTTGTCCTTTATGGGAGAAGATCATGGAAGCATCAATACAGAGCGCAGGGGTTTGGGGCGGGCTCTCCAGGCAAATAGCAGAAACAATTGAATCCATCGCAGACAGCATCGTCACGGTGCATGGCGGCGGCCGCTCGACTTCGAGCGGGGTGGTTTGGCGTCCCGGAGTGATCGTGACCGTTCGCCAGGGGCTGCGCCGCAGTGACTCGCTACAAGTCGCCCATGGCGGCGATCCAGTTCAAGCCGCGCTGGTAGGCGCCGACGCGGGGACCGATCTCGCGGTGCTGCGCGTGGAGACAGGCGCGACCAAGCCTGTAAAGACCACTGGCGCCCAGGCTGCCCGGGTGGGAGAAATCGTGTTGGCGGTGGGGCGTTCTGCCCTGGGCGATATTTCGGCCAGTTCGGGGATCGTCGCACGGTTGGGCAGCGGTTTCCGCACCTGGCGCGGGGGACAGATCGATTCACTGATCCGGCCGGATGTGCAGCTGTACGTCGGCCAGGCGGGCAGCGCGCTGGTGAACGAAGGCCGCCGTGTACTGGGCATCAACAGCACGGCCCTGGCGCGCAACGCGGTCATCACCATCCCGGCGGCAACCGTCGATCGAGTGGTCGACGCCATCCTGGAACGGGGCCATGTGCCTCGGCCCTATCTCGGCGCTGCGATGCAGGCGGTTCCCGTCCCGGAAGCGTCGCGTGCACAATTCGGCGAGGGAGTCGACGAGGCTTTACTGGTGCTGCACGTGGAAGCGAATGCGCCGGCGGCTACGGCGGGCATCCTGGTGGGCGACCTGGTGCTGTCAGTCGATGGCAAACTGGTTCATAACGTGCATGGTGTTCAACGCCAGCTGTCAACGCTGAAGGTTGGAGACCCAGTGGCTGTGGCGGTTATCCGCGGCGGCGTAAAAATGGAGCTCAAAGTAATTTTGGCGGATCGTGGCTGAAAATCACAAACGCGAAAGACAGGCCTGGGCCACGCCCGGGCCTGTGTCCGTCTCTGAGCGTTTTTTGGTGTTGCCGTGCGTGGACTCGATGATCCACGCGAGCCGATTTTCCGCCTTTCGCGCTGCCCGGGAGTTGAATCTGCTGGCGGTCGCTCTCCCCTCTACTTTGCCGTTTCGCGTGCAAAGTGACAACCCGGACGTCATCGTGATTGCAGAGGGAGAAGCATTCCTGAGCAGGATGGGCAACCGTGCCTCCCTGGACGAGGTGTTTTCCGATACTCCAGCGGTGATGCTTGTAGCCGAGCCGAACACGGCAATCATTCGTAGCGCGGCCCGGATGAAAATTTATTCTGTGCTTCCTATGGAGGTCACCGCGCATCAACTAGTGACCGCGGTTTCCGCCACTGTGGCGGGGTTTGCGGTGACTCTTCCGCTGCCGCCTGCTGCGCCTGCAGACACGATGCGGATCGCGGAGGAATTGACGGCGCGCGAGCTGGAGGTCTTGCGGTTGATGGCGCGAGGGCAGACAAACAAGCAGGTGGCCGCGGAGCTGAAAATTTCAGAGCATACCGCTAAGTTCCACGTCAGCTCGGTTCTGGCCAAGCTCGGTGCGCTCACGCGGACAGAAGCGGTGACAATTGGCATGACGCGTGGGCTGGTTGCGATTTAAGGGGAAAAGAAATGGAACATGAATCTGTACACTCAGTCGATGGCGGCGTGGTCCCGGGCCGTCTGGACGATTCCGATCTGCTGGACAACTACTCCCGTGCGGTAACGCAAGCGGTGGAGCGGGTGAGCGGGTCGCTGGTAAAAATCGACGTTCAGAGTGTGCGCCGGGCCAATCGGCCAGGCCAGGAGGGCTCGGGATCAGGATTCGTTTTTACTCCTGACGGGTTGATCCTGACCAATAGCCACGTGGTTCATCAGGCGGAAAAGATTTCGCTCACCTTTACGGATGGCAGCCGCAGTGGAGCGGTGCTGATCGGCGAGGATCGGGATACGGATATCGCGATCCTCAGGACCGAACATCCGGTCTTCTCCCCTGCCCCACTCGGCAGCTCGAAGCGGTTGCGCATTGGGCAGATCGCGATCGCGGTAGGCAATCCATTTGGCTTTCAATTCTCGGTGACGGCAGGGGTGGTGAGTGCACTCGGCCGCAGTATGCGCGGGGCTTCGGGGCGCATGATGGAAGAGATCATTCAGACCGATGCGCCGCTGAACCCGGGCAATTCCGGAGGGCCGCTGCTGGATTCCGCGGGCAGCGTCATTGGAGTGAACACGGCAACGATCCTGGGCGCCCAGGGGCTGTCTTTTGCCGTTGGGATCGATACGGCGAAGTACGTAGTGGCGCAGATTCTGCAGCACGGCCGGGTGCGTCGCAGCTCCATTGGTATTGCGGCGCAAAACGTGCCGATTCCCCGGCGGCTTGCGTATGAATACAAGCTGCCCATGGCTACTGGCGTGATGGCGACGGCGCTGGCGGCGAATGGGCCGGCTTCGACCGCGGGCCTGGAGGAAGGCGACGTGATTGTAGGTTTTGCGGCCCAGCCGGTGGGAGGCATCGACGATCTGCATCGTTTGCTGACCACGGAGCGCGCCGGTAAACCACAGAATGTGAGCCTGCTGCGCGGTACTGCGCTGAAGCACCTCATGATTGTGCCCCGGGAGCGGGAAGAGGAAGGCGAGGCACCGCGCTAAGAGGTGGTGGTATCCTGAGCGGAACCAGTACCATGCCTACCCCTGGTAGTTCGCAACCCGACAACACGGACCTGGAGAGCGGCGAATCGTTCGACGCGATTTTTTCCGAGTACGAGCAGAGCCACGCACGCCCCGCCGAAGGCGGAGGGAGACAGATTGATGCGACGGTGGTCGCTGTCTCCGCCGACTCGGTCTTTCTCGATATCGGTTACAAGACCGAGGGTGTGCTTCCGCTAGCCCCGTTCCAAAGCGCCAACGAAGCGGTCAAGCCGGGCGATAAATTCCTGGTCGCGGTCAAAGGCCGCAACGAGGAGGGCTACTACGAGCTTTCACGCTTCAAGGTAGAGCAGCCGCGGGACTGGTCTGCACTGGAGCGGGCCTTTGAAGACAAGACGCCGATTGCCGGCACAGTCACTGGTGTGGTCAAAGGCGGATTGAGCGTGGATGTGGGCGTGCGCGCCTTCATGCCCGCCTCGCGCAGCGGAACGCGGGACGCCTCGGAACTGGAAAAACTCGTGGGGCAGCAGATCCGCTGCCGCATTATCAAACTCGATGTGGACGACGAAGACGTGGTGGTTGACCGCCGCGTGCTCTCGGAAGAGGAAGAGCGCTCCACCAAAGAGCGCAGGTATGTTGAGCTGAGGGAAGGCGAGACGGTGCAGGGCGAGGTGCGCAGCCTCACCGGCTATGGAGCCTTCGTGGATATAGGCGGCGTGGATGCCCTGCTGCATATCGGCGACATCTCGTGGAGCCGGGTGAACAAGCCGGAGGATGTGCTTTCCGTAGGGCAGCAGATCGAAGCCAGAGTGCTGAAGATTGATTCCGAGAAGCAGCGCATCTCGGTGGGCATGAAGCAGCTCCTGCCGCACCCATGGGATGCGGTCGCGGCCAATCTGAAGGCAGGAGACCGGGTGCACGGCGCGGTGACGCGGGTTACGGATTTCGGAGCTTTCGTGGAAATAGAGCCCGGGGTCGAGGGGTTGATCCACCTTTCGGAGATGTCGTGGGCCAAGAAAGTCCGGAAGCCGAGCGACGTGCTCAAGCCGGGCGATACGGTTGAGGCGGTGGTTCTGGGCGTGAATATGGGCGAACGCCGGCTCTCCCTGGGGCTCAAGCAGACGTTGGGCGATCCGTGGGCGGAGGTCGAACAGAAGTTTCCCGCTGGCTCTGCGATTGAAGGACCGGTTACCAGCTTCACCAAGTTTGGCGCCTTCGTACAGCTTGCAGATGGAGTGGAAGGCATGGTTCACGTGAGCGAGATCAGTGCCGAAAAGCACATTCATCATCCGCAGGACGTGCTTCGGATGGGGCAGATGGTCAAGGCGCAGGTGCTCGAAGTGGACAAGACAAAACGCCAGGTGCGCTTGAGCATGAAGCAACGGACCTCGGTCACGGTAGAGGAGTATCTTGCCGACCACCCGGCGGGCAGCGTGGTTACTGGCCGCATTGTCGATGTTGCGGAAGGATTGGCGAGAGTGGAATTAGGCGAAGGCATTGAGGGTGTGTACCGGACCGGCGCGGAGAGCCCGGCAGCGGAAGCACCAGCAGCCGAGGGCAAAGTGGATTTGTCTGCGCTGAGCTCCATGTTGAAGGCGCGGTGGAAAGGCGGCCCCAGCAACGTTGCGGCGAAGCCCGAGGCGATCAACGCGGGACAGATTCGCAGCTTTCGTATTGCGCGGCTGGAGCCGGACGCGAGGAAACTCGAACTAGAACTGGTGTAGGTGACCATGCTGCTGAATCGTCGACGCTTTCTTGGGCTGAGCGGCGCAGCAGGGCTTTCCGCGGTGATGGGCCCATCGCTGCATGGCTTAGCTGGTGCGCAGGACTTTAGTTTCCTCTTCATCACAGATACTCATTTGCAACCGGAGCTGAACGCTGCGCAGGGTTGCGACCAGTGCTTCAAGAAGGCTCGCACGATCAAAAGCGATTTCGTTTTGCAGGGCGGGGATCATATCTTTGATGGGCTCCAGGTTGGCAGTTCGCGGGCCAGCAGCCTGTTTGACCTGTACGGGAAAACAGAACAGGATCTGGGCTTGAAGATTTACCACACGCTGGGAAACCATGACTGCTTTGGGGTTTATCCGAGCAGCGGCGTGACGGAGTCAGATCCGCTCTACGGCAAGAAGATGTTTGAGGAGCGGTTCGGCAAGACGTACTACTCGTTTGATCATAAGGGTGTGCACTTTGTCGTGCTGGATTCGATCGGGATTACCAGCGACCGTGCCTATGAAGGCCGTGTGGATGGGGCTCAGCTCGGCTGGCTTAAGAGCGACCTGGGCGGGTTGCCGCCAGCGACGCCGATCATTGTGGCCGTGCATATTCCTTTGGTGACGGCTTTCTACTCATACGTCCCGGTGCCCGATCCGGAGCCGAAACATCACGGGCTGAGCGTGGCCAACGCGTATGAAGTGATCGAACTTTTCGACGGGCACAACGTGCTTGGGGTTTTGCAGGGACATACGCACATTAACGAGCGAGTGATGTGGAAGGGCGTACCGTACATCACCAGCGGCGCGGTGAGCGGGAATTGGTGGCATGGGACCCGGATGGGGACTCCGGAGGGTTTCACCGTGGTGCGGGTTGAGCAGGGAAAGCTTTTTACCAGTTACGAGACGTATGGGTTTCGCAGTGTTGATCCGCAGAATGGGTGAGGGCTTGTATTGGGGAACCGGGTCACAGGATTTCAGCCGTCCCTGACGGGACTGGGTTCCATTTTGTTGCCCTACCCAGGACTAACGTCCTGGGCTACTTTCAGCCGTCCCTTCGGGACTCATGTCGTACCCTTCAGACGCGTTTTCTTATTGGGGTAAAGCAAAGCTGAAGAGATCGCTGCCGGAGGCGATGGATACGTATTGATGGCCACCCACTGCGTAGCTCATTGGCGAGGCGTGCAGGCTTTGGCCGGTGTTGAAGTGCCACAGGGATTTGCCCGTGGTGGCGTCCGCGGCTTCGAAGAAGCCCTGGTTGTCGGCGAAAAATAATAAGCCGCTCGCCGTCGACATCACTCCACCCCAGCCATGAGAATCGCCCGCCTGCGGATAGCGCCACACGAATGTTTTGGTCTGCGGATCAAAAGCGAGAAGCACCTGCGAGCTCTTCGCATTTGGATCGCGCTTGGTTCCGGTGGAGTAATATTCCTTGCCTTCGGTAAATGCGGCCGGCTTGCGGAAATAGATGGTGCAACTCTCTAACGACAGAAAATAAAACAGGTGGGTGACTTCACTGTACGAGGGCGAATACCAATTGGTGGCGCCTTCAACTCCCGGACAAATGAGCGTTCCATCCGCGGTAGGCAGCAAATCAGTCGTCATTGGGCGGCCGTTCGCATCCACTCCCTTGGCCCAAGTCAGCTTCTGAACGAACTGGGTCGCCGACAGGAATTTCCCGTTGGTGCGGTCGAGGACGTACACGTAACCATTACGGTTCGCTTCCACGATCAGCTTTCTGGGCTGACCCTGATATTCCGTGTCGACCAGGATAGGTGTTTCCACCGCATCGTAGTCATAGAGATCGTGGGGAGTGAATTGGAAATACCACTTCAACTTGCCGGTGTCGGGATCGATGGCGAGCAGACAGGAGGTATAGAGGTCGTCCCCGGGGCGAACGGTTCCGTCGTAATCCGGAGAGGCGTTGCCGGTGCCCCAGTAGAGGGTGTTTAACTCGGGATCGTAGGTGCCGGGCATCCAGGCAGTGCCGCCACCGTGAAGATAGGTATCGCCCGGCCAGCTGGAAGAGCCGGGTTCTCCCGGGGCTGGAATGGTCCACAAGCGCCACGCTCGTTTTCCTGTGTTGATATCAAAGGCGGCGAGGAACCCGCGCACTCCGTCGTCTCCACCGGATGTTGCGACCAGGACCTTGTCTTTCAGGATGAGGGGCGCACCTGTGGCCCCATAGTTCTTATTCCCTTCCGCATAGGGAATGTCCCAGATGAGGTGGCCGGATCGGGCGTCGAGGCAGAGCAGATGGGCATTGTCGGTCTCTGTGAAGAGGCGAGTGCCTGATACCGCTACGCCGCGATTGATATGACCCGAGGCATCATCGACCAGGCCACCCGAAACCGGCCGGGCATAATGCCAGAGGACCTCTCCCGATTGCGCGTTGAGTGCAAACACATCGTTCGACCCGGTGAAGTACATGATGCCGTTCACCACTACAGGTGTGCCTTCCAGTACGCCGGGCGTCCTGGCATGAAAAACCCACTGCGCCTGCAGGTGGCCAACGTTCTGCGGAGTTATCTGGGTAAGGCCGCTGAAGCGTCGTCCTGTGTAGTCACCGTTGTAAGAAGGCCAATCGTCTTTAATCTGCGCGGAGGCATAGGTACAGGCACAGAGAACCATCACCCACAAGCGAGCAAGCTTCATATTGTTAGTGCCCTTCCTCGTTGATGGTAACGAATACCTCTCCCAGAGCTCCGCGGTCGACGCCATTGCCGTCGATGAGATGAATAGAAACCCGGGCTATGTTCTTCGCTGCCTCAATGGACTGCCGAAGGGTCACCGGTTCCTGGGGATGAACAGCCTGCAAGGATACTTCGCCGGTTTCGAGACCGCCCTCGTTGTAGAGATAAGCCTTGAGCTCCCCAGGAAAGAAAACGCCAAAGCTGCCAGAGAGGTCGATCTTGCCCTCGTTCCGCCGTGCGACCAACGGCTTGCCCACTAACCCGGCTTCGGTCACGGTGTGAAAGTCGCCGGCGAGACGGGAGGGAAACCAATTGGTATCGAAAGCGTAGGTTTCCCCCGGTCCCAGCGTGACCATAGGGCTATTCATTTCTGCTTCCATGTAATAGGGCGTCCGTTCCAGGTTGCCCAACCGCAGGTAGGGCATTCCCTTTGCATCCAGCTGGACCGTGGGGCCATTCTTGTAGAAGATGACCGTCGCTTTACTGGGATAATCTCCGCCCGCGATGTGTTTGGTTTTTTCCACCATGGCATATTGAGTCGCGCCGTCAACGAGTGCTATCCATCCGGCTGTCGAATCAAGCCATACTTCGCTTTCGAGATACTTCCAGTTCAGTTGGAACAAGCCATCCTTGACACGATAGGAAGGATCGTTGGCAAGCCCATCGCGCACATGGTAGCCAAGCAAATATCCGGAGTTGGGATTGAGCGGGGCGAAGACACGAAATTCGTGATTGTACTGCTTGGGATCCGTGGCATCAGACAGGTTGTACTGCGAGACCGACTGCACGGACCAAGTGATGGAGTGGCCAGTGAAGTTTTTGGTGATCGCGTGGAAGGAGATCTGGGGAGAATCGCTGCCTATACTGATCTCCCGGGTATATTGCAGACCGGTGGGTGGATCGGGTGGGCCTTCCAGGCGCACGGTGCAACGGGCGCCCTGGGCCAGGATAGAAAAAGCGTAGGCGGCGTCGTCCAGTGGAGTGGAAGCTCCCTGCCAGTGCTGCTCGTCTTCATTGCCCTCGGGCAGGGGCCAGATTTTGTCTCCACCGTAGTTAATCCAGTCGCCTGCCGCTTCGGCCGGAGAAATATATTTTCCTTTGTAGACCGGGTTCACAAACAGGTAGGGGTGACCGTTAAACGTCACCTGCATGAGACGTCCACCCAGCTGGGGAACAAAGGTCAGCTGCACCCAGTCATTCGCGACCTGTTGCGCCTGCCAACCTTCAAAGACCGTGGGGTGAATGGTGCAGGGAAATGGGGCAGCGCTTGCCGCGGATACCGCTATAGCAAAGCCCAGCAAACAAGCAACAGTTAAAGATCTAATCATGCAGCACCCTTACGCCGCGCCTGCGTCAATAATTGTCTAATCCGCTGGCCCACGATAATTTCTTCGCCTGGCCTCAGTGTCATGGAAACAATTTGCAGCGTGTCGTCTTTGCCCGAGTTTTTTTTGGGCGTTGGCTTGCGCGATAAGACATCGCTTGGATTGTCGTCGGTCAATACTGCGATGGCCGGCGTGCCGTCAAGCAACTCGCGCACACAGTCGGCCGTGGTGTAGCGCCAGGCTTTTTGGTCCCAGGAGATCATGAGCGTGGGGCATTGGTTTTCTTCAGGCATGTAGACCTTTGCTTCCACTCCCGGGACAGTTTCCACCAGGGTTGCGATCCGCTGGACGCGCGTTCCCCACTCCTTGTTGAGTTTGGGCACATCCATCTTCAACCAGGTTTCGACCGCGGCCAGACAGCCCATGATCTCTTCTTTACCTACCTTCATGGGCCGGCATACGGCGCCTTCCCACGGGCTGCTGTTGGCCAGGGCGGCCTCGATCAGATCTTTGCGGCCGAGGAGGATGCCGCTCGATTGCGGTCCGCACAAACCCTTTCCCCCGCTGAAGGTGTACAGATCGCAGCCCATCTTAGCGAACAATTGCAGTTTGTTTACCGGAGGAATGCCGTCCGCTGCGTCCATGAAGATGGGGACGTGATGGGCCTTAGCTGCGGCGATCTCCTTCGCCAGCTGCTCGGTAGACGACGTGGTGTAGACCATTACGGTGTTGGGAGTGACCGCGTTGGGAATTTGTTCCGCAGAGTCGACCAGCACGAGCTTGCCACCGGCCAGCCGGATGGCATTGTCGAATACGCTGCGCCCACCGACCATGATGACCTCGTTCTTCAGCCCGTCGGTGTTGGGCAGTTGCCAGACTTTGTCCGGATCGGTTCCGGCAATGCATCCCGCGGTTGCAACCGCCATGGCTCCGGCCGCGCCGGAGGTGATCATGCCAGACTCCGCACCGGTGAGCTGCGCCAGGCGCCTGCCGGCGGCAAGCTGCAGATCGAAGATGTTGACGAAATGCTGCGCAGCTTCTACCTGGGCTGCTCTTACTTCGGGCAATTCGAGGGTGGCGCTGAGATAAGTCCAGGGGCCGCGCCCGTTGATCAATGGCTTGACTCCGAGCCGAGTGTAGATATTCTCGGCAGAGTTCCGGGCGACTTCCGCCCACCCGGTCCCCAATGCCTGCTCGAGGCCAACCTGCGCCATCAGCGGGAAGGCAGCGGCCCATTTAACAAACGTCCTTCGTTTCATCGTGAGGCCAGAAGGACGTCATGGAATCGATTGATCATTCCGTCCTCTATTCGTAGGGGATGAAGCCATGTGCGCGGGTTGGGAGCTTGTACACCGAAGTAGTCGCCGTGAGGTAAAGGGTGGAGTAATCGGAATCTCCCCAGGCAAGATTCGCCGGCTGCTCTGGGAGGACGATGGTTCCCAGGTGATGACCAGCCGCGTCCCAAACCCATACTCCGCGGGGGCCAGTTACGTAGAGATTGCCGTTACGATCGATCTTCATGCCGTCGGGCACACCCTCTTTCGGTCCGCCTGGTTCTTCGCCGAAGATGCGCCCGTTGCTGAGTTTGCCGTCTTTGAAGTCGTACACACGAATGTTCCGCCGCGCCGAGTCGTCGACGTAAAACTTCTTGCCGTCGGGCGAAAAGGCCAGGCCGTTGGGCTCGTCGAGATCTTTTGTCAGCAGTTGAACCTGGTGATCGGGAGCAATGCGATAGACGCCCTTGAAAGGAATTTCCTGCTTTTGATCTTTGGGGAGGTCAGAGATTGGATCGGTAAAGTAAATCGCTCCATCGGGTCCAAGCACCACGTCGTTGGGGCTGTTGAGACGCATGCCCTGGTAGTGGTCTGCGATTGTGGTGTAAGTCTTGCCGTCGGGAGAGAGGCGGATGACGGCTCGCAGAACGCTCGCGCAATCCAGAAGGCGATGTTGCCGATCATAGGTGTTGCCGTCGGGATCTCCCAGGGAAATGATCTCCTGCTTCTGACCCGTGGTGGTGCTTACTTTGTAGATCTTGTTGATCGTTTCATCGCTCACCCACAGGTAGCCCGCCTTGTCCCACACGGGGCCTTCGGTAAAGCCGAAACCGCCGGCTACCTTGGTCAGCTGCGCCTTGTGGTCGAACAAGTTCCAAAATCCAGGGGAGATCGCGTCAAGGACAGGATTGGCATTGCCGGTTTGACTGTGCACGGGACGGCTCGCTTGTAAGCCGAATAAGGTTGCGAGGGCGAGAGAAAAAACTGCAGTCTTAGTTGTCATCATCGTCCGACTTTGAAGGGTGTGCTGGTGACTGTTTGGCGTTTTCCTGACCGGTCTGCAGCAGGTAACTGACCAAGTCATCCACTTCCTTGCCACTCAGTGTCGAGGCCGGCATCAGGGAGCGGGAGCCGAAATCCACTTGCGCGAGATCTGGCTTTGGGAAGAAGTGAAACGATCCGTCCAGGGTCTGGAGCGAGACGGAAAAATTGTCGTTGACCTTGAGCATTCCGGTAATTTTCTGCCCGGTACGCGTCACCACGGTGGTGGCTTTTTGATCTGCGGAAAGATTTTTATCAGGATCGAGAATGATGGCGCGTATTTTATCGGGCTTCGCGTCGGCTCCGTAGAAGGAAAGGTCGGTACCGATGAATCCCCCTTTGCCGCTGACAATGTGGCAATCGGAGCACTTCCCTTTACCGAAGAAGAGAGCCTGGCCTTGATTCGGATCTCCGGGGAGCTTAACGATGTCTCCTCTGCCTTGCAGGATCCTCAGATAAGCGACAACATCCGCGACTTCCTGTGGCTTCAGTGAGGAGAAGGCCGGCATACCGGCGCCGGCGATTCCATAGCGGATGATGCCAGCCAGCTCGCGATCCATGAGGTGCTGCACTTCGGGATTCGTGGCGATGTTCGGCGCGTGCTCGCCACCCCGGCCATCCGCACCGTGACAGCCGGCACAGTTGGAAGCGAAGATGGCGGTGCCCGGCGGCTGCGCGTGCAGAGGACTGAGCGCAAGAACAAGAGCGAAGACGGCGAAAAGCGGTCGTTGGGCTGCGCCCATCATTTTCGGCCCACGTACGTTTGGGCGAAGGTGAGGCACCCGTCGATTCCCTTTGACGCGGTTATGACACAGACTCCGACGAGACGACTGAAAGTAGCTCAGGATTTCAGCCGTCCCTGACGGGACTGGTTCGTTTTCGTAGGTGTACCCAGGACTGTCGTCCTGGGGTACTTTCAGACGTCCCTTCGGGACTTGAGAGAAGCGAAAAGGAAACCGCAGATTGCTCCACTTAGCGCAGTGGAGAGGTCTGCGGTTTCTTTTCGGCCTGCCGATCGTCAAAGGGTCTCTCGCTGATCTAGAACAGGAACTTTAAAGCAACCTGCATGATACGTGGATCATTCGCCGAGGTCACATAACCGAATCCGCCCTGGCCGGTGTTGTTGACGAGCCCATTTGGATTCCTAAACTGGGTGTGGTTGAAGACGTTGAACGCTTCTGCCCGGAATTGGAGTTTGGTGCTCTCGGTGATGGTCGTGCTCTTCAGTAGAGCCATATCATAATTGTCGATGCCAGGACCGGAGAAGGATCGCCGCATCGCGTTTCCTACTTGCCCGATTGGTTCCGGGACGAAGTAGTCCGGGTTGAAATAGGGCAGCCCCTTGCGCGGGTTCTTATTTCCATAAAGAGGACTGCCGTTGGCGGCGTAGCTGGGCACATCTACATTGGCATTAAAGGCGCCAAGCAGAGAGTTGTCGTCATTCTCATTGAGAGTGATCGGCTCGCCCTTGGCAAACGTAGCTACGCCAGAAAGCTCCCAGCCCGCGGTAAAGCGCTTCGCAAGATCCCCTCCACCGACAAAGTGATCGAAGGGCAACTGTACCGTGTAGCTGGCGACCAGGTTATGTGGGACATCAAAGCTCGACAATGCGCGGGTTTGGCCCGGATTGATCGGATTGGTTGCATCAAAGGAATCCGAACCATTGTCCAGCGACTTCTCAAACGTATAGCCAATCAGGAAGTTGAGGTACTTTTCGGTGTGCTCCAGGGTCACCTGGAGCGAGTTAAAGCTGGAGCTAACCGCCGTCTTCATGTACGGGTTGCTGTTGAAGTTAAGCCCGAAAGGCCTGGTTCCGTTCACAGTCGCACCGCTCGCCGTGGTGTAAGCCGTGTCTTCGCCGTATGGGCCGCAGGTCGTTGTACCGGGGGCGACATTGGCCGGATTGCTCAATTGGAGACAGAGCGCCTGGTTGCCAGGATTCGATTCCTCAAACGTCAGCAGCTGCCGGCCGATGGTGCCGACGTAGTTCACGCTGAGCACAGTCGCGGTTCCCAACTGACGCTGGAGCGATAGTTCCCATTCCTGAACATAGGGCATCTTGTTTTTGTAGTAGTAGTAGTCGGATCCGCCGATGGGTGTCGCTGCTGCCCAATTGAAGGTTGTATCGGGATTCTTGGGAGATACGTTGGTTGGTGGAAAGACAAAGGGGAACTTCTGTCCCGCGCCAATTCCCGACGGCCGATCGACAAACGGCGTGGCTAGTTCGGTCGATGACACAGAATAGTAGTTGCCGTAAGGAGCATCGCCTACCTCGACAAAGCCGGTGGCGTCTTCGATGGAGCTATAGAAGATGCCATAGCCAGCACGTATGCTGGTTTTTCCAGCGCCGCCCAGTAGTTTGCCAAGGAAGCCGTCACTCACATCCGGCGAATAAGCGAAACCAACTCTAGGAGCGAAGTTGGTGTACTTGGTGGGCCCAAGGGTGCGAGGAATGCCTGGGTCTCCGGGAACGACCAGACCCGTGGGAGCACCGGGGAAAGCGAGTGACTGCTCACCAAGGACGACGGTTTCCAGTTTGTTCTGGGTGTCGTACCAGGGCGTAGACACTTCCCAACGGAGGCCGTAATTGAGGGTGAGATTGCGGGTGGCACGCCAGCTGTCCTGAGCATAAAACCCGTAGTACTTGCTGCGCGAGTCGAGGAGTTGTTGGCTGGCCTGCACAAAACTGTCCGGCGCTCCAATCAGGAAATCGGCAAAATCCAAGCCGGTCTCTGAACCGTTAAAACCGAAGCACCCGTCATAGCAGTCGTAGTTCCGCTCGTTGATCTGGTTGTAGTGGAGGTTGGTGCCGAACTGCAGAGTATGCGTTCCTAAAATCTTGGTGACGTTGTCGATGATCTGAAAGGTGTTGTTGTACTGCCGTAGTGCGTCTGGCGGCACGCCAGTTTGGAAGTTGTTGAACTCCAGATTGGACACACCCTCGTAGGAAGGGTTGATGGGAGAGATGCCGCCCTCAGGACCCCAGGGAGTAACAAACCCCTGCGAGGCGAGGCTGACGCCCAGACCCTGGCCTGCGGACGGTTGGCCGGTTTGGTTTACGTCGCGCAGATAGGCCAGACGAATATCGTTCACGGTCGACGAGTTAAACGTAGTCGTCAACCCTAAATTGATCATTTGGGTTTGCCCCTTATTCGTGGCGGCAAAGCCCGGGACATTTACCTGGCTATACGGATTGATGGTATGGAATCGGTCAATGAAGTAATAGCCGAACACAGCGCCGAAGCGGGTGGGCACGTCGATGCGACCGCTGCCTTTATCGTCGCTCAACGTTTCGTTGAAGGCCGAGGTTGCGTAGTTAGGAGTATCGTTGACAACTCCGTTGGCCGTAGGGAGATACTTCAGCGAGTTCACCGCAACCGGCGACCACGCGCTCTGGGGAATGTTCGCATTCGGAAAGACGCAGGTTGCAGTGTCCGTGCAACCCGGAGTGTAGTAATTTTCTCCCTGTGCAACGGGATATCCCAACGTCTGGGAGAGAGTGTTCGCCCAACCGGCCCCGACGACTGTGCCAGTGAGCGCGCCAGCCTGGTCCGAAAGGTCACCGGTACGGTCTGAACTGGAAGGCACTGGATAGCTTTGCGTTGCTCCCAAAATCTGGCGTGTTCCCTGGTAGTCGCCAAACCAGAAAATCTTGTTCTTGCGAATCGGGCCTCCGGCTGCTCCGCCGAATTGATTCTGGATATAAACGCCGCGAGTCGGAGAATAGTAGTTTCTGGCATCCAGATCTGTGTTGCGCAGGAAGTCGAAGACGGTGCCGTGAATCTGATTGGTCCCCGACTTGGTGACTACGTTGATCTGGCCGCCGCTGTAGTTTCCATACTCCGCGTCGAAGTTGTTGGTGATGATGCGGAACTGCGCGATGGAGTCGAGGTTGGGGATCATGGCGGCGCCGTTGTGCACGCCTTCTTCTGCGTTGGCTCCGTTGACCATGAAGGCATTGGACCCGGTCCGGCCACCGTTGACGGACTGCTGACCATTGTCCAGGTCGCCGGATACCTGCGTTGCGCCAACTCCCGACGTACCGCTGTCCTGGCTATGGGAATAAGGCGAGACGCCTGGCTGCAACTTCAACAGGTCGATATAGGAACGCCCGTTCAGCGGCACGGAGGTAATCTTTGTGCCGTCGATCAGCACACCATTCTGCGTGCTCTGCGTCTCTACCTGAAGAGCATCGCTTTTCACGTTCACCGTGTTGGTGACGGTACCGAGCTGCAGCGCGATGTCGACACGGAGGGCAGAATTGGCGTCGATCTTTACTCCGGTCTGCTGGTAATCGCGGAAGCCACCCTGGTTGACGGAGATGTTGTAGGTGTCCACCTGAAGGGCGGGCAGGTTATAAAAGCCCTTGGCATCCGTAACTGCGGTGCTCTGCACATTGGTTGATACGGCTGTGGCGACGACGGTTACGCCGGGTACAACTGCGCCGCTGGGGTCGGTGACAACACCGGAAATCGAACCGGTAATTGCTGCCCAGACGGAAAGAGTTGAAAAGATTACAGCAATAGCAATGCCAGCGGAAAACGCTGGTCTAATGACTCGAAGCATGTGACTTTGGCCTCTCAGGTGAAAATTAGTGACGTGATTCCGAAACCAAACGATGATAAAGAAAACAAAACGATGTTAACAAAGGCTACTGTCGATCTCGTATGGTGTCAAGAATCCAGTCGGGTTTGGCAAAGAGCTTAAGTTTAACGCTTGAGGCGACCATCGCAGACACTTTGCCTAAGTCGCGTGGCTATTATTTGAATCGGCCATAAAGAAAGGTGAGCATGGAAAGTACCAAAGATACAAAGTTTAGCAGGCGCAAATTCGTACAGCGTTCGGTGATGGCTGGAGCGGCGAGTTCCCTTTTGCCAATCGCGAGCCCCGCGGAGAAGGCTTCCGTTTCCGTGCCCACCGGGCCCAATCTCTACGAGGCGATCGGGGTACGCCCGCTGGTCAACGCCAAGGGGACCTATACCATCATAAGCGGTTCGCTCTCCTTACCCGAAGTCAAGCAAGCGATGGAGGAAGCGGGGCGGCATTACGTCAACATGGACGAGCTCATGGCTGCGGTGGGTGCGCGGCTGGCTAAGATCACCGGCGCGGACTGGGGCATCGTGACCGCGGGCTGCGCAGCGGCGATCGCAGGGGCTACCGCTGCCTGTATAGCGGGGACCGATCCGGAAAAGTCACAGAAGATGCCTTACCTCGCCAAAGGTGGTCTGAAAAGCCAGGTGATCATACCCAGGCACTCGCGCAATCCTTACGACGTGGGTGCGCGCCTGCTGGGGGTCGAAGTCGTAGAGGTGGAAACGCCGGAGCAACTCGAGGCGTCGATGGGACCGCAGACGGCGATGATCTATATCTTGTCCTCGCCCGCCGCGGCCAGTGGGCCTCTGAGCATTGCGAATATTTGCCAGGCCGCTAAGCCTAAGAATATTCCTGTGTTTGTAGACGCGGCAGCGGAGAATCTTGACTATCCCCAACATTCATCTTGCAGTGGGTGCAACGTTCGTTGGTTATAGCGGAGGCAAATGCATGCGCGGTCCGCAATGCGCTGGATTGCTTCTGGGACGCAAGGACCTGGTGCAGGCGGCGTGGTTCCAGGCGGCGCCGCACCACAATGTGGGACGGTCCTTGAAAGTTGGCAAGGAAGAAATCATGGGTATGCTGACCGCGGTAGAGATGTGGACCAGGCGCGACCATGATGCCGAATGGGATACGTGGAAGGGATGGCTGGGCACTATCGAAGCGAAAGTGAAACCGGTGCCCTCAGTGATCACTGAGTATCTGATGCCCGAGGATCTATCGAATCACTCGCCCAGACTGCGGGTGAAGTGGAATGGCAACACACTCAAGATTACCGGCGACGAGTTGGCTAAGACACTCGATGAAGGCACTCCGCGTATTCAATTCGATGAGTGGAGCGGAAGCCGGCCGGACGAGATGGAAAGCTCGGTCACGATCATGCCTTACATGATGATGCCGGGAGATGACAAGATCGTGGCGGATGCTCTCTTCGCCGCGCTTTCTCATCCGCCGGTGTTTGCTAACCCTGAAGTTCCCCGGGCCCTGCTTCGAACATTGCCGGAATATGGAATGTGCGCATGAAGTATCAGTGCGGGGAGGGCTCGCAGCGATTTCTGTTGGAGCAGCAGGAGAGTGCGATCACCGGGGTTCATCAGGGGGAGATTTATAGCGGGAATTTAGTTGGGAAAGTTCAGGCGCAACAGGTGAGCTTCCGGAGCGTCATGCCGGTTGGTGGAAATGCGATTGAATATGCTTTCAGCGGGACGGCGGCGGGGAGTTCGATGAGTGGGACGGTGTCGCTGGGTGAATATGGAAATGCCGAGTGGTCGGCTACCAGAGAGACTTAGTGGGACATCCGTAGATGGTTTGGTTGGGCTTCGCCCGTCTTTTTCGTCCCAGGTACGCTGGGGCGAACCTGGGGCACCCGTCTTTCCATTCCGAAGCGTTATGAAACTCCGGAGGATGCAGGTGTAGAGCTGTGGTATCCCTCAGATTTGCTGCGGGGACGCAAGGCCCCTCAGTTTTGGTGCGGGTGGCAACAGAAACAGCTATGCTCTAGTTGGAGAGCGTTTTGAATCTGCACAGAAGTAGCGAATATTGATGTCGGGCGCCCTGGTTCGATTTGCTCTGATTTTTACCCTGATTGCCGTGCCATGGCTGCCGGTCGTTTGCCAGCAAACTGCCCCCGTGCCGTATTTGCCGCCTAGTCTGGATCCGGCTTTCTCCGGGCTTGAGCCCGCGCAAACGAGCAATTACGGCACGGTCTATGTGCCGCTCGATAGCTGGGTCTATCCGGCGTTTGAGCGCTTGTTCTCGCTTGGCTATGCCGACTCGGCGTATCTCGGCATGCGGCCGTGGACCCGTACCAGTTGCCTGCAGATTCTTCAGGAAACTTACCCTAAGCTGCAGAATGCTCCGGAAGACACAGAGGCGTGGAGCATCTTTCAAGCCCTGGCAGTTGAGTTCGGAGTCAACGCTGGGCAAACAACACCGCAGGCCGAAGTTTCCAATGTCTACACCCGGAACATGTATATCAAGGGCCGTCCCATTAATGACTCCTTCCACTTTGGACAGACGCTCATCAATGATTACGGACGGCCGTACCAGGAAGGCTTCAACGCGCTGGATGGTTTCACGGCGCGCGCCGAGGGCTATCACTTTTCGCTCGATGTTCGGGGGGAATATCAGCACGCACCGGGACGTGGGGCCTATTCCGAATCCGTGCAGGAACTGATCTCGCAAGTCGACAGCACTCCCTTACTCGCGCCCTCGGCCGTTCCGCAGACCAATGCCTTTCGACTGCTCAACGCGAACCTTGCGGTTTCCCTGGCGAACAACGTGATCTCTGTGGGCAAGGCGGATGACTGGTGGGGACCCACGCAGGCGGGAAGCATGGCGCTCAGCAACAACGCAGAGCCTATCTATGGACTGCGGATCAATCGCGTACTACCAATTCGGATCCCACTGCTTTCCGATGTTGTAGGGCCGTTTCGCTATGAAGGTTTGTTTGGCTCGCTGAAGGGACATAGTTATCCGAATGCCCCTTGGGTACACGCTGAAAAATTCAGCTTCAAGCCGAGCAGGGATTTGGAATTCGGTTTTTCGCGGGTGGTGGTCTTCGCGGGGAAAGACCATGTGCCTCTCACGTTTGGCTCCTTCTGGCACAGCTTCACCAGCTTCAGCAATGTGAGCCTTGCTGAAAAGGAGAGCAGAAATGATCCTGGCTTCCGCAGCTCCAGTTTTGACTTTTCCTGGAGGCTTCCGTGGATGGAGAAATGGCTGACGCTCTATTCCGACTCCATCGTTCACGATGACGTAAGCCCTATCTCCGCCCCGCGCCGCGCCGCTGTGAATCCTGGCCTTTACTTGTCGCACCTGCCTAAGCTTCCGCATGTCGATCTGCGCGCCGAGGCAGTATCGACGGATCCGGTTGCCTCCGATCAGGGAGGCCAGTTCCTTTATTACGAGTACGAATATAAAGACGGCTATACGAATAAGGGGAACATATTTGGAAGTTGGATGGGGCGGGAGGGCAAGGGGGGCCAAGCCTGGCTGACCGATTGGCTGAGCCCTAAGGAATACATTCAAGTGGGCTATCGAAATGCAAAGGTCTCCAAGAGCTTCATCCCCGGGGGCACGACGCAGAATGACGTCAACATCAAAGCTGTGATTCGCCTTAAAGACGACCTGGAGTTGAATGCTTTCGGCCAGATGGAATTCTGGAAGGTACCGGCCCTGGCCTCTGGACAACAGCACGATTTCACCGGGTCGTTCCAGATCACTTATTTTCCCAAACTAAGTTGGCAACGGTAGTAGGCAGCGCCCGTTGAAAACATCTCCAAGACAAGTCTGCTGAACTGCAGATCCCTCCACTGCGCTACGCTTCGGTCGGGATGACAAAGGGGAGGGTGACGCTTCCATTGAGCGTCTGGTGAGTGGATTCAGGGAAACAGCAGGTCCCTCCGCTACGCTGCGCTCCGGTCGGGATGACACTTCTGTTAGGAACGAAGCAGTTTTTCATCCGGTTGGATGGACCGCTAGCCAATGATTCTTGTAAAAGAAAACCGCCGGAACGCGATGGTTTGCGTTCCGGCGGCGGAATGGGCTTTACTTCTTTTTCTTAACGGCACCACCGGCAGTGCCGGTTCCGCGTAAGACGAGAACCGGAGGAGTGCCGCTGCTGCTGCCACCGTTGTAGCCGTCGCTCATGACCGTGAGTTGTTGCGTAGTCAGCCCGATCACTTTCGGGATGAACTCGACATCAATGTTGCACGACCACGAGGGCGCCAGAAAATTGCCGTTATCGCATTGTGTGCTACCCAGGATGCTGAACGCAGCGTTCGCCCCGTTGGTGGTGTAATACGGCGAAGCCAGCGTCATATTCAGATTGCCGATGTTGTATACGGTTGCGGTTTGGGGTTGACTCTGGCTTCCAACCTTTACGCTCCCGAAGGCAAGCAAAGAGCGATTACCGTTCAGCCGCACCAGGTTGGAACTGCCGGGGCCGGAGAGATTCGCGATAACAAAGCTCTGCCCTCCGGCAGAGCTGGCGAAGCCACTGGCGGCAGTCAGCATAGTGTTGTCGAACGGCAAGAGATGGATTGGTTGGGTACTCGTAGGACCGGGAATGACGGTAATGGTATTAGCCGTGCCGTCGAGAACATAGAGCTGCTCTGCCTGGTCAAACGTCAGCCCGGACGGGTTGGTAACACCCGGGATGATCCCACTACCAGCGGTCCCGTTTGGATAAAGCTGAATGATCTGACCAACGCCTACCGCCGGGTCGCCGGCATCGCCGATCAACAGGGCAGTGGTATAGGGATCCGTTGCCAGAGCCTGGGGGAAGACGACCTGCACGTTCGCAGGGATGGTCATTTTGAAAGGAGCACCGCCGACCGGTACTTTCACGATATAGCCCGGGTCGCCGGCACTGGCGTTGATCCCTGCCGGGCCCGCATCTCCGATGTAGAGATTGCCCACGTAATCGAAGGCCACGGCCAGCGGGTGCTGTAAAAGCCCCCCGGTCTTGACCACCGATGGTGCAGCACCCGTGGTGGTGGGTACTTCGACGATCTGGGCACCGTCGTAGTCAGCGATAAAGAGGTTGCCCGCTCCGTCCAGGGCCAGGCCCAGCGGTGTGGTGAGAGTCACGGCGCCGGTGGATACGGGAGTCAGTGCGGAGCCGCCCAAATTTTGAGCGGAGAAGACTTTGCCCGCCTGGCTGTCGGAGACATAGACCGTGTTGTTAAGACCCGAGATGGCTACTGCCTGAGGCTGTTGCAGGCCGGATGCGGTGATGCTCTGATCGAGCGGATAAGTCACTTCTACCCCGGCAAACCCAGTCTGGTAGACCGGCGTGGAAGCCAGGATGGAACCGGTTGGACCCTTGACCTGAATGGCGGAGGAACGAACTCCAGGGTATTTTGGGTTGCCGTAGAAGTTCTCCGTGCAGGTGTAAGGGAAATAGGGAGAAATGGCGGGGCCGCCGAGGCCCAGGTTCGTGTGCTTCCCGTTTGCGCAAGTGCCACCGTTGGACTGAACTACCTCGGTGCTCGTGTCGCCCTGGGTGACGATTTGAAAACCACGGAGGGTCACGGGCGCGTTGTACTCGAAGTTGAATTGAACCGGCTGCCCAGTTTGTCCGACATTGATGATGCTGCCCAGGTTGACTGGATTGGGCGACGACAGTTGGACGACCGCGCCGTTGGCGTAATCAGACACGTCGAGGTTCCCGCTCGGATCGAACCCCCCTCCGGTGGCGAGCCCAAGATTGGTATTGGGCAGGATGTAAGGGGTCGTGGGCGAAGCGGCAGGGACAATCACAACCTGCTGCCCGGGGTTGATGGGCGAGTTGGTGGCTCCGAGAAAGGACAGGATGTAGAGATCGCCTGCCGTATTCATCGCCAGCCCTGAAGGCCCGTTGAGAATGAACGACCCGGTGGGAACCGGCTGCGCGGCTCCGCCGGCAGCGGGCGCCTTATATAACCCGCCCAGGGGGTTCGTTTCACCGTTGTCTGCGATATAGAGGTTAGAAGAAGTGTCCCTCAGCAACGCCCCGGGAAAGTAGTGGGCCGGGAGGCCTGTGACCGCCAGAGGCTGTGGAGTGCCGCCCGAGGTAGCCATTGTATAGATGGCTCCGCCACACTCATTCGATAGGAAAAGCGGGCAATCGCCGATGAACATGGTGCCGGTGCCATCGATCGCAAGCCCAGCCGGAAAGACGAGCGGAGCTCCGGAGAAGACGACCTTCGCAGCTCCCGTAAGATTGCCATTGCCGTCCCCCATCAACTCCACGATTCGCCCGCCGCCACTGGCGAGGAGGTCGCCCACAAACAGATTTCCGCCGGCATCCAGGGCAAGCACTTGCGGGCTGTTGAGCGTGATGCCCGGAGTCAGAGCTGGTGTATTGGTTGCGATCTGGGGCGGGAAAGGATCAAGTACCTGGATTAAATTGTTGCCCGTGTCCGCGACAAACACCGTGCCATTCTTGGAAACCACCATGCCTTGGGGCCTGTTGTATTGGTTTCCGAGAGTCTGCTGGGCATCGATGACGATCGATGGGACTTGTGCCCAACTACTGGAGGCGCCGATGGCAAGGGCCAGGACGGAGAGGCAGAAAAGTTTAGAGTTTGAGCTGAAATACCCTTTTGGGAATTTTGATGGAATAGCGAACATGGCAGCGGCACTCCTCTACAACTTTGGTTCGGTCACCCCTAGTCTAAGGGGATGCTAATAACTTGCAACCCCTTTTCGCAGCGCTACTTGCGCGACGAGGCCGCCTGTTAAAGGGCGAGTCATCGCCCGTTAACACAGAAATGGCATTTACACAGAGGGAGTGAGTGTGAGGCTACACTCCACTGTCGCAAAATGCTACAGCTTCAGGCATGAGTTGGGAGGGAAAAACTGCGGAGGCCGCTTTTGGACCGTGCCGGGGGCCGCTCGAGCGGCCCGGGGATCAACGCTTGTTTCTTTGCAATCAGAGGTTTACGGGCACTTCATGGGGAAGCACTAAAGTGTACCCTTTGGATTTTTGTGGAAGTACTTACGATTGCCAGGGGAGGCAGAACTCGCTATGCAAAACCAACTTCGCCATGGGGGGAAATCAAAGCAGAAGTCTAGAGTTCGACCACCCGGTGAATGCAGTCGGCGCGGAAGATACTGAACTTACCTTTGTCATAGCCGCCAAAGTAAACCAAGCCACCACGACCCTGGCCGGTGCAGGTTAACGCCACCTGGTGAATCGACCGGACGCCTTGCCGGTCTTCATACTCCAACAAGACAATGGGCTGGCCCGGCATGGGCGTGGACAAACGAAGATCGGCGAACTCGACTACCTTGCCGACGACCGGTGACTGCGACGAGGAGACTGGTGACAACGGCTCAGGATTCACTTCACGATTGAAGCAGATGCAATGTATCTGCTCAAGTGACAGAACGCCTTTTGCTGTACAACCTTTGTGCAATACGGGGCTGTTTTGTACATGCATTTGTAATGGTCAGGGGTTTTGCACCTCGTCCAAGGCCGCATCTTAGATTGAGAGGAGAAAAGATTTCATGCTGATAGCCCACGTGAAAGCGCATCTCGTGACCGGAGAAACGGTAGAGCTGCTGCCTGTACGACACGAGACGGATGTGAAGAAGGAATTGAGTGGACTGCTCGAGGGGTGGCATTCTTCGGGATTTCTTATTTGGGAGAGATTTGTTTATCCATGGCACCAGGTAAAGAGCATTGAAGTGGCGGTCGAGAGTGTTTCGAATGCTGAAGCAGGGCAAAGGATGCTTGGGCTGCACGGTGCGGATCGCGCTCGGTTGCACGAGGAGTTTTGGAAGGGTGGCCGCCAGGTCTAGGGCGTCCCCCCAGAGGTGCCCCATCTGGTTGAAGGTAGCCCGCCGTGACGTCTCCCGTACACCATGAAAAGCGCAGCGACGATGAGGTTGGGGAGCACGAAGCGAGACCCCATATATATGGCAGCTCGCAAGACCGGGGACGGCACCATCCCGCATACGAAAGCTGCCGCTGTCAGACCCAATAAGATTTTCGCGGCACGAGCTGGATAGAAGAAACCGACGATGGTCAAGGGCAGTAATGCCGCGTAACCAAGAATCGCGATCAAGACTAATGGAGTGTCCGAGTTACTGATAATAAAAAAGAAGGTCATGGCCGCCCGGAAATTGAAGCAGCCTACGATCAACCCGATCAGCATTGCAAGTATCCTCGACCACTCTTGTGTCACGACCTGTTTCATCCCCGCGCCATCCTCGCCCCCTTAATGGCAGAAGTATCCGGAAACCCAGAATTGCTCTGCCATTTCGTCCGGCGTGTAATTGCTGTTCCTCGAGATCGTCTGGCACAACGCTTGATCGCACGCCGCCTTGCCGGACTGAGCCGATGGAGGAACGAGACCTGCCAAAGCCTGGGCTGCATCTATATGCAAGCCGCCGTAACAAAGGTCATGCTGGTAACACGCGGCGTCGACATGGCCATCGACGCTTCCCCAACCGCCTGGTCCACAATAATGCGTCCCCGGCACCAGGTTGGAACCACCTTTGTTAAACCAGAACCATGGATAGAAATGCGCTAGAAGCTGTTGCCACGATTGTAGGTTGATGTAGGGAACTGCGGAAGAGACGGCAACTCCCGTCGCATCCAGGGGGCCACCTCCGCAGGCACCGAACTCGCATGAACTAGAGGGCAGGCCGAGGGCGGGGCCTATGCCCCATACCCCGTGCGGGATGCTTAAGGGAATTCCGAGACTTTCGCCGAGGCTACCCGGATCTGAAGAGAGCTGATTCACATATCCTGGGAAAATGACGCTGCCGCTAGTATCGTACGGATTTCCGTATCCCGTATCAACGGTGCTGGGCGGCCCCAGGTGATGCGATCCGCCGGATGCAAACAGCTCATAAAGGCCGAAGCCGAGGCCGGGAAGCAATCCAAAGATTCCGCCCAAGCCACCACCGTCGTCGTACAGTCCGAGGTTATCGACAGCAGACAATGGACGCCCCGACAGGTAGGCATATCGGTTGAGTGATTGCGGGTCCGCCAGGTTATAGCTGCCGCTGTAGGGATCGGGAGACAGCCACCGGCCCTGGGTCGACGCATATTGCCGGTAGACCGTTGAATCGCTCCCATTTTCGGTGTCCCGCTCATGCTGCGTGAATAATAGCCGCTCGTCGCCAGTACCGGTGATCAGCTCACCATAGGGTGACAAGTCGTTTGTTCCAAGAACATTGCCGGCTCCGTCGGTCCTCTGCGCGAGTGAATCCAAGTGGTCACCAATGCGATAAAAAGGCGTGTCGGTCTCATTGATCGTCCCGTCGTTTATGCGATAGGTAACAAGGCGTTCGGCAAAGAGCCGCGTCCCATTGTAGACGTAATCTGTGTACTCATTGGTCGATGGATCCCTGGTCGCGAGCAGTCTGCCGCCGAAGTAGAAATACTCCGTGGCCCCGCCGCCAAAGTCCTTGCGGACTCGTTGTCCGAAAGGATCCCGTGTATAGGCTGCTCCGTTGCTGGCCGACATCTTGCCGTCTGCATCGTAGCTGTAGGTATTTCCCAATCCGTCCGTGGTCAGATTCCCCACCAAATCGTATCCATAGCCGGTGGCGCTGATTTGGTTTGCAACGTTGAAAGGTTGAAGGAAATTGAGGTTTCCCGACTCCTGGCGATTGCCCCAGGCATCGATTGAGTAGGTATCCGACAGGCCTCCGGCGGTAGCGTCGGCGCCGCCGCTGAGGGCCGCCCCGGAGGCGGCAAGCGTGAAATCTATACCTAAACCTGAGGTGGCTGGATAGACTTGTAACGAATAGTTTGTGCCCCCGCCAGTGGAGTTGCTAACGATGTTGATTGTCGTTCCAGAGACCGAAGCGGTAATAGAAGGGTTTCCGGCATTCAGAGCGGATGTCAATGCGGCGGCGAGTGCGGAAGCCGTGCTTCCCTGGCCATAATCTGCGCTAGCGGCTACCCCGTTGACGGTAACCATTACGTAGCCGGTGTCCCAAACGACCGTACACGGTGGTCCGCTGGAACAATCCAAGTTGCTGTTCTCGGTCCCGGAGATGGTTACCGAACCATGGCTCCCCGTGGCGGTCCCGACTCCACTCTGCACACTATCGTTGGCCGAGATCAGGCGGTTGACATGGTCATAGGTAAAGGAACGTACGTCTCCGCCAACCTTGTCCGTGACGGTCAACAGATTCGTAGCATTCTTATCCCAGGCATACGCTTTGGACCACAATGCTTTCCCGCTCAGAGAGTAGCCCAGAGAGGTGACGCTCTGCCGTTTGTTGAAGACGGCCGAGAGCTGCACACCGTTGCCGTAGGTCGCTGTATTCAGCTCGCCTGCCGGATAATAGGTGGCGTTGGTAAGGTAGGGCAGTCTAACCTTGCCATCCCGGTCGTACACAGACGTTGGCCTATCGAGAAGATCATAGCCGGTAAGAATGTCGTAGGCGAGCCCTCCCCCGCTAGGGTAGATCAGCGACTCCACATTTCCGTGATAGTCGTACACCGCATAAACCTGCTGGGTGTACGAACAATCGCTCGGCAGGCAGTATCGTTCCGAAGCTACATTGCCGCTGACGTCGTGGGTAAACAATGCGCCCACGTTTGTCCCGCTCTGTACGGAGGTGAGCCGCCCAATCCCAAAGGGATCGCTCGAATTATCCTGTGCATCGTAGGTGTAGACGTAGGTGCTGCCATTCTGCAGCACTTTATGGGTCAATCGATTCAGAGCATCGTACTGATATTGAACCGTCAGACCCCGAGCGTCCGTTTGCATGAGCAGGTTGCCGTTTGCATCATAGCTATTGAAAGTCAGCTGCCCACCCTCGGGCGTGGTTTGATTGGCGACCCGCCCTAGAGAATCGTAGGCAAAGGTGCGCGTTCTCCAATTCGATGGGCTCGTCGAATTTCCTTTTTGGTCAACGCGGAGCAATCTATCCATGCCATCGTACTGGTAATCCGTTTCCCAATCGAGTACGCCTTGATTGTCCTGTTCGATGACCGCGGTCAAGTCGCCGAAGGCATTGTAGGCGTTTTTATGCTGGGCTCCGACTTCGTCCGTCGTAGTAACGAGATTGTCCGTGTAGGAGATGGTCACCTTGTTCTTATCAGGCTGCTGTATTGTTTCCACGCGGTCAAACAGGTCATAGAGGGTATTGCACGTGCTACCATCCGTGGCGGCCGCCGTAGTAGTGTGCGGTGTGGTGACGCAGGATAGCCGGCCGAACGTATCGTAGCTGGTTTCGCTGGAAACTCCGGCTGTCGTTTTTTGGCTGGGGCGTCCGAAGGAGTCGACCAGGTTCGTTGAAGGCACGCTGACACCGGCCGATTGCATGTCGGTAGTATCTGTCTCATTCGGAGATGGGTAGGTATTCGTGGTGACGTTTCCGTTGGGAGACGTCACGGTGGAGAGACGCCCGAGCGAGTCGTAGGTGTAATTCGTTACCTGCGAGTTCTGGTCTGTCTGGCTCAGGATCTGCCCCGACGAAACATCATAGGCAGCCTGAAGATGGTGCTGGACACCGTTCGTTGGAGGAAGCAGGGTCGAGGTGATAAACGTGTCAGTCGCATCGTAGCCGAAGGTTGTCTGATTGTTGAGGGGATCGATCGAATACTGCAAGGCTCCCGCGCCATCGTAATAAAGTCCTGTAGAGAGTTGGGTGTTGTTCGTGTTTAGAAATTGCTTCACCGTGGTGAGATTGCCACGATTGCCGGCGACCGATACGTTGTGCGTTGGGGTTATTGGGGACGAGACCAGGTGACCTGGATCATCGTAGGAGAGCGTGGTCTGTGAAAGCTGACCGGATGTATCCGATACAGTAATAAGTGTAGGTAACAGCGCCCCATGTACGTTGTATCCCAACGTGGTATCGGTTTCTCGACTCGCAGCGCCGGTGGGCGCATAGGGTGGATTGGAGCCGGCAGATGAAGTGTAATAGTCCCACTGCTTCACGGTGGTGGGAATTCCGGTGGCTGGAGTCGCATAACCGTACGAGGTATATTTCGTCAGCGAGGTATCGTTGAAAACCTCCGCTTGCGTCGCCAGATTAGGCCACAGATACCCAGGGGAATTCCCGCATATTTTGATGGGGCATAGAGTATCGAGGAGATAAGTTTTCGCGATCGTCCGCGAGACTGTCGAGTTCTTGTTTCCGGTGTGGTAGTAGATAAAATCATTAAGATAGCCGGTGCCCCCCTGGAGGGCGAAATGATAGTCAGTCGTGATTGCATTCCTGGTCACGAAGTTGTCCTGCACGGGGCATGGTCCAATCTGCCCAATCCCGCCGGGACATTTCGACGGAATAATCGAGAAGGTGCTGGTCCCATTGGAACCAGCATGAGATGACACCCAGCGAGGTGGTACAGTCTCGCCCGCGCGTGTCCCGCTCAACCCACTCTGGTAGACGTAAGTTATCGTTCCTCCCTGAGGGAGTGTGATACCCGAGAGCTCGCCGTAGGTTCCATTTTCATAAGTGAAGTTATAGGAAGACCCATCGGGCAGACCGATACTCTGAACAACCGTCATGTTTCCCTGGAAGTCGCTACCGACTGAGTTCGATAGAAAATTGGTATTCAGGGGGATCGATTCGGTAGTCACACTGTATTGCTCAGTGTTTCCATACGCCGTGAGCACGTTGTAGTAGGTTGTATTTCCGTCCGCAGAGGTGGTCACACTGGGTACGAGCACACGACCGAGGTCATCACCGGAGCCATCGTCGTAGTTTCCATTGGAATCTATTTGCCCGTATTGACCAGTTGGAGCGTCCGGAGTGCTCGCGACCTGGGTTCCCTGCTGATCGTACACAGTCACTTCGTTGTAGTTATTCACCACAGCATAGAGGCCACTGCCGTCAATGGCATAGCCGCTGGCGGTTGGAGTATCCGTGAAATTCGGATCGGTGCAGCCGGCTACGGGAAAGGTAATTTCCGTGGTGGTGATGGCGAAAGTATGGTTGGTACCATCCACAGTTTCCCAATAGAACGGCCCGTACTGAATCACCCCATCTTCCCCTGCCGGGACACCACTGCACGGGCTACTTGCAGAGGAGCCACCGTTACTGAATTCTCCCTGAGGCTTTGATGCAAAGCGCCAGCCGCCCATCGAGTTTGGGATGTTGTTGGGCTGCCATTGGCTCGATCCGGAGCCATTTGCAACCCCATGCCAGATCATGCTGTCGTACACCATCCGCAGATTCGTCGACAGCGCTCCGCGCTCTTTGTAACTGGTGAACGGGATTTCAATATGGAGGTTTCCATTCCCGAGATTAATAAAGCCCCGCTCCACAGGGACCGTGGACGCGCCAACGGGAACTCCGGTCGCGGAATCCGCAAGTTGAGCTCGAGCAGCAGAACTGATCGTCGCCACTGCAAACACAGCTAGGAGAGGCAAGGCAATACCTTTGGCTCGTGAGTTCATGGCGCGGGTCCTCAAAAGGTAAAGTAGGCTGGATCAGTCTGTGCGTAAGGTTCCGCGGCGGTCAGTTGAAGCACCCAGGAACGTTGACCGTTGATGGTTTCGGTATAGCGGAAGGGCAACGCCACGCCTTCCACCTGTCTGTAATCCTCATAGGTGATCACTCTGATCGATCGCTGAGGGGACGGATCCAGGGAGCCTACGAGGTCGACGCTCTTGTAAGGAAGGTTGGTATCCGGCGAGAAATAAACGTCGGTCGCAATTACGTCTCCGTGCGCTCGTGAAGACGTTTGCCGTTCGATGACAGGCCGTGAGAGCGAAAGTTTGTTGAACGACCGACCGTCGAGTTGTACGGTGCCGGCGGTGAGACTTATTCCTTGCTGCTGTGCGAGCCGTGGGGACAGCAAGACTGGATAGGCAAACAGGCCCGCTCGAGCATTGCGGAAGGGGAGCATGTGCAGCGTGCCTTTCACATCCTGAAAGCCACCGCGTATTCCTCGAACCCTAAAGCTGCTGCTTCCCAGACTATTTGTGACATCGAGGCGTGTGAAGCCATCGCGTGTTATCGTCAACGTCGCTGTTCCTTGAGGCGGCGCTTCGTTCCCAGAGTAGGTAATAGTGCCGGTTGCCTTAACACCCTGCCATTGAGTGGCTCCCGCGGCATGGAAATAGGACTCGAGCACTCCCTCCGCAGCCTGATTCGCAGTGCCAGGAACAGCGCTGGCTGAAGGCATTGGAACTTCCCGGTCCTCCGGACCGTATACGCGCGTCGTCTGGGTCCAAGCGCATCCTGGTCCCGACAGACCATAAAGGAAAATAATGGCCAGTCCGGCAGCGAGCGGCTTTGTCCTGCAACAAGTCCGTAGGAAGAACATGGAGAACCTCATAAGGGTGATACCGCATGGAACGCTAAGACTGCGCGGAGGTGGCATTGAGCTGGCTTAGGTGACACAGTGCGTCCTCACTGAACGAGCGTGGTTCTTCAGGTGCGTGAGATCTGATACGGGTTGAAGCTTATGAACAAAACAGCGAGCAACGGAATGCCGACTGCGCGAATAAGGTGTCGGCTTCCACGGAACGGGTCGCACCAGCTAACCCAAATAAGTCAGCGAAAGATACTGAACAGGTGGTCGGCGGCTCTCGATTCGGCAAGAGCTCTTTAGTTCGAAGTCAAGTTAGCTGAGTAGCAATTGCAGGCACAAGGTAAAATCGTGGGTCGATAAATACTTTCGTAACTGTCACTGTGGATAACTGTTCTGTACGGAGTGGTAAGGTGAGACGTTGCCGACAACGATGGAATGCGGTTCGAAGAGAAAGCAGTGCAGCCGCCGGAGAGTAGTTGGAAATGCAGACGCGGCGCAAAGGATGCGCGATGTGCACGATCGCGCTCGGTTGCATGAGGAGTTTTGGAAGGGTGGACGTCAGGGGTAGGTTCGATTGTCGGTCGATTGTGTGAAGAGCGTTCGATGGACTGCGCCCATCATTTTCGGCCCACGTACGCTGGTGCGAACGTGGGGCACCCGTCAATTCCCTTTGACTCGGTTAGTTGTCCTAAGTAGTCAGTCGAGTGTCGTAGTATCCCACATCTCGCGAAAAACGAGCGAGATATGGGGCACCCCCGGTTTTGTTGTGGAACACACTTTTCGGTTTTGTTGTGGAACCTACTCCGGTTTTGTTGCCGAGACTACTCTCCGGTTTGTAGCCATTGCTTCAGGTTTGGTTCCTGGGCGGCGCGGAGGTTTGCGCAGCTCTCGATGTTGTCGCGGGCCTTGTTGAGAGCACGCGAGGAGGCCGGCACGGTGTGGTCTTCGAAAAACTCCATGACCTGGGTGCTTCTTTCTGCAGTGCAGAAGGCTCCCATGGACTCGACCAAGTCACCGCCTATCGAGGTCGTGAGCTGAGCCTTCACCTTTGGCCAGTTTTGCTGCACGTATTGCCAGGTCACATCGCGCGTGCGACGGTCCCTCATCTGCAGCTGGACCAGGCGCAGGGCATCCTGATTCCTTACCTGGCCTGATAGGGCGTAATCCAGAGCGCGGTCGACCAGCGCCGGGTCGCGGAAGCTTGCCAGTGCCAGGAGCGCCTGGGAGCGCAACTGCGGATTGCCAGAGGTCTGGCTCAGTTGCTGCAACTGCTCGAAGAAGGCTGCGTCTCCGTTTTGCGCAGCGACGTTAAGTGCGGTAGCGGCCAACGTTGGATCGACGGAGGCGGGGTTGCTAAGGTAACGCTGTGCGACCTGCCTGGCATCCGCAATGATCTTCGGATCAGCGCCGATGTTGCCCAGCAATCCGTAGAGCGCTGCGCGCAACAAGCTTTTGTCCGGCGCCTCTCCGGCGGCTGGCGAACCGAGGCGCGCAAGAGCAGGAGCAAAGTTCTTTCGCACCCATGCCGCAATCTCCGCGTGCTCCTCGGGAGTTGAAGCGACCTGCTGATCGATACCTCGTAGTGCCGTCGAGACCGTCGTCATCACAAACGAATTGCTGTCGTCACGCACCGCCGCCGCTAGATTCAAAAAGTCGCCCACGGGAGCGATGCCGGCGCGAGCCTGCGCCCACTCGCTGCCAAGAAAAGTGATCCGCTCCGGGGGCGTAAGACTCGTCTCCACGTGGCGCAACAGCTGTTGATAATCGTCACTGGTGTAACGGGCGCGATAGTAGCCGTTGCCTCCGGCGTTGCCGTAGAAGACGGGCGCCGCTGGAACTTGCAGCTGCTGGGTGCTGGCGCTGAGGATGGGGCAGTCAGGGCGATCGCCGCTGCTCTTGAGGCAAACGGGCAGGACCCAGCTTTGCGTTTGATCTTCCGCCTGTTTTGCATCCGCAGCGTCTTTGGGGTTGAGAAGGAAACGCTTCTGCGTCACCTGCACCTTGCCGTCGCGTACTCCGGCAAAGCTGAGTAGCGGCTCACCGGGCTGCGCGACCAGGCTTTCCATGATCTTGTCCACAGGCTTCCCGCTGGAGGTCTGCAAAGTGTTCCAGAAGTCCTCTGCGGTGGCATTGCCATACATGTGCGCCCGCAGATAGCGGCGCACGCCGTCGCGAAAAGTATCTTCGCCAAGATAGTGCTCCGTCATCAGGAGCACGGCGGCAGCCTTTCCGTAGGATATGCCGTCGAACATCTCGTTGATCTCGCCGGGGGTGTCGGCCCGCGCGCGAATGGCCCTGGTTGCGCGTGCGGCGTCGAGGTCCAGTGTCCGATTGAGCTCCGAGGCCTCGGACTGAGGAATCTGCCATTCCGGTTTCCATACGGCCAGAGGCTTGTTCGACATCCAGGTAGCAAAGCCTTCATTCAGCCAGATGTTGTTCCACCACTCCATGGTCACCATGTCACCGAACCATTGATGCGCCATTTCGTGGGCGACATCGACGGCGACCACTTTCTTCGCGTTGATGGAGGCGGTCTTCTCATCCACCAGCATGGCTGTTTCGCGATAGGTGATGGCGCCGAAATTCTCCATCGCTCCCGCCTCGAAGTCTGGAATCGCAATCATGTCCAGCTTGGGCATGGGGTACTTGATGCCGAAGTAGTTGTCGTAGTAGTGGAGAAAGAACTCGGCGCCGGAGAGGGCAAATTGGGCGAACTGCACCTGGTCGGGGGTGGCACAGGCGCGGATGGGCACGCCGTCACTTGATCCCGAGAGACATTTGAAATCGCCCACCAGGAAGGCCACCAGGTAGGTCGACATTTTGGGTGTGCGGGCAAAGGTGACGGTGTGATCGCCTGCAATGGGTCCGGGCCGATCGGAGACCAGGTTGGTGTTGGAAATCGCGGTGTCTCCGTGGGGCACTACCAGGCTGATGTCGAAGGTCGCTTTATATGCCGGCTCATCGAAGGAGGGAAAAGCCCGGCGCGCGTCGGTGGGCTCGAATTGGGTAACGGCGTAGTTCCGTTTGGGTGTGCGGGAAAGGTAGAAGCCGCGCAGATCCTCGCTCAAGATGCCGCTGTAGGCGATCTTCAAGGTGACTGGCCCGGCAGGCAGCTTGCTCGCAAAATGAAACGTCGCCTGCTGCAGGTCAGGATTAAGAGAGACTTCCGCGGGCAAGGTGTGGCCATCGACATCGGCCGTGACCGCTGCAAATTTGAGCTGCCAAGCGTTCAGCACGATCGAATCGGCTGCCTGCTCCAGAGTCAGATCAATCGTTTCCCGCCCGGTGAAGGTTGCTGCCCGTAAGTCGGGGGTCAGTTGCAAGGTGTAGTGCTGGGGACGGGCTACGCTGGGCAACCGCTGCGTGTAGGCGGCGGTGGATAGCATCAGAACGCAGATGGTGAACGATAAGCCAAGGGACTTTTCTTCTATGCACGACGGTTTGCATCCCTGCAGGATATTCCTCGATGGGAGAGCTGCTCAAACATTCCTACTCCTGTTTTCATCTATTGGACTATTCCTCAAAGCGAAAAGAGAGGAAGGTCAGCAGTCCGTCGCGCTCTATTTGCAGCACCACGGCATCTCCGGACTTGAGCCGGCCATGAAACTCCTCAGGATCGGCACCGAGTCGAGTTTGGTTTATTGGCGTAGTAGAGGATATCTCCGGTTTTGAGATTCACCTCTTCGGTTGCGGCGCTGAAGGTGCGGGCGACCACCAGTAAGCCTCCAGGACTTCCCGCGGACTGCCTAACTGGCCGGCAAGCTCCGGGGTCATCGGCAAAACCAATGCACCCAGCCTCGGGATCAGATCCTGTTCGGTATCGGCTGGATTGAGCAGGGCGTTGGATCCCGCGGCGATTGCGTGACCGCCACATCGACTTCCCTGGTAGCTGTGCCGCTCAGGATAGCAAGATGAACTGTCTCCCCGGGACGCTTGCGAAACATGATCAGGGCAAACTGTTTGGTATCACGCATCGGCCGGCCGTCGGCGGAAAGCACGATGTCATCGATTTTGATGCCGGCTTTTTCTGCCGCCGAATCAGGTACTACATCCTCGATCAATACACCTGCATTGCGCGACAACCCCAGGCCCTGCGCGAGCACCGGGGTAAGGTTGGTTGGGTAGACACCAATGGTTCCGCGGCGTGGGTGGCCATACTTCACCAATTGCTCGTAGACAATGCGCGCCGTGTCACTGGGGATGGAGAAACCAACACCCTCGTTGCCTCCCGATTGAGACTCAATCATGGAGTTGATACCCACCACATCTCCCCGCATGTCGATCAGCGGGCCGCCGGAGTTGCCGGGATTGATGGCGGCATCAGTTTGCAGGTAGACCATAGGACTGTCGGTGTCGAGCTGTTGATTGACGGCACTGATGACGCCCAGACTCACACTATCCTGCAAGCCCAGTGGACTTCCAAAAGCCAGCACCAGCTCGCCCGGGTGAACGCGATCGGAGTCGCCGAACTTCAACGCGCGGAGGCCGGACTTGTCGACTTTGATCACCGCCAGGTCGGTTACCGTGTCGATGCCCACAACGCGAGCGGGCACGGCGGTGGCCGGCGGCTCAGCCCGGTCGCTGCCGGCCGCGTCTACCGTACCGCTGCAAATCGGGCACCAGCACGCTCAGCGTGCGGGCCCGCTGCACCACGTGGGCGTTGGTAAGAATGTAGCCTTGCGGATCCATGATGACTCCGGATCCGACCGATCGCTGTTGGGCGAGGAATGCGGTCCGGTTGGCGTCAGCGTTCTCGACCGGCGCCAGCCCGGCGGCGTAAATCTTCACTACGGAGGGCTCGACCGCATGCGACAGCGTCTCCATGTCATTACTGAGATTGTTCAGCACGTCAGATGCGTGCAGGCTGCCTGGGGGAGGTGGGCGGCGCGGCGACTGTTGGGCGCTCGCAGCAAACGCCCGGAAGCAGAAGCAAAGCCAGGAACCACTTAGCCATTGAGACTCTATCTCCTGATCAGGTCTCGCGGTAGTTCAGCAGCACCAGGCCGGCAGCGGAAAGGAACAGCGGCCAGACGTAGCCCGCGATTTTAGATGCGCGGCCCGGGCGGAAGTCGCAGTTCCAGCCAGCGGGCCCATCCGGCGGTCGCGCCCAGTAGGGCGATGGGGGTATGGCTCAGCGAAGCCAGCAGGTCCTCCTGCGTATCGCTGGAGGCGTGATTATGGGTGAGCAGAACCGCGGCTCCCAGGGCACACATGCGGGGAAAATCATGTCCGCCCATCGAGCGCGCAATTTGCCCGCCTGCACCGCGCACTCGAATGTCGCAAAGCACAGGATGAGCAGCGGCGGCGGCGCGATGCTGCAATACGTCGGGAGCAGAAAAGCTGGCCCAGAAGGGACGCGGACCTAGGGGCCAGTTCTCGGGGTCAGCGCGCAGCAGAATGAAGATGGATAGACCGGCAAAGGAAAGCGGCCAAAAGCGCGCCCAGCGCATAGCGGGAAAGCGGCTGGCAAATGCCAGCAACCCGGCGACCAACACAATCAGGCCGGCCCAGTGATGGTTGTACTCCGACCATTTGCGGTCCGTGGCATCGCTGGCGCCGGTGTGCCTGGAACTCGGTTTCGCGCACCGCGGTTTCGATGCGAAGTGGGCGGGGTAAGCTGCGACGCGGCTGGGCTCTTCATGCGCGGAATTCGCGGGTGCATGCGCGCCGCAATCACCTGCAGGGAGACCTGGTCGGGAACATCCACCGCAGGCGGTTGCGAGGACATCGAAGCAGCGGCCAGGATGACGGTGAATCCCAACCCAATCTCTGCCTCGGCAAAACGCCGCAGCCGCGCCAGCAGGGGCTGCGGATCGGTGTTCAGCCGCTGCACCACGAACCAGTTTCCCGCGCCCATGAGAAGCATCACCAGCAGGAGGTATATTTTGGCCAGCAGCAGGATGCCGTAGCTGGTTCCATAAAGGCCCTCCAGGTGCCGACGTAGAACCAGGCCATGCAGATTCCCGCGAGCACCAGGACTGCGACGCTCAGCAGAGCCATGGTCGAGTAGCGTTTGGCCATGGCGCGGGCTTCCTCCACGCTCTCGGCGCGCCCTAGGGAAACCAGCAGGAAGGGCATGGCTCCGATCCATGCCGCGGTTCCCAGATGGTGGGCCGCGGTGGCGGATGCCAGCAACAAACGGTGATCCATGCGGGATGCCGCGTGGCTGCTCGACACCGTCGCGGTCAGCAACACAGGCTCAGCGGAATCATGGCGGCAACGGCTTTGCGGTTTTCACGCGGGCGCAAAGCCACAACAGGATCGCGAGCAGAGCAGCGCTCAAACCGGCCTCGAAGAAGCTGGTGTTGATCAGATCCCGGAAATGCAGATCGCTGTCGCCGAGCAAAGATGCACTGGAGAGAGCTACGGTGACCAGCTCAGCGAGCGCAAGGGCGAGGGCGGCCCAGCGAATGCCGCGGAGGCAGACGGATTCCACCTGCGCGCTTGCGCTTGCGGGACGCGCGACGAGCCAGCAGATAGGCGATGCCGCCCAGCAGCAAGGCCTCAAAGGAGAGATTTGCCGCACGCAGCAACGTGCCCAGAAGATCGATATCCCGCAGCAGCCAGATCAAGTCATCATCTCAATTGCTTTTGATGCCATTCCGCATAGGGCGGCGAAACAAAATTTCCCATGGAGAGGTCCGCGGAACGCAGATACCCTCGCAGCTTCCCTACGGCTTCGGTCGGGATGACAAAGGGGAGGGTGGCGCTTCCATTCAGATTTGATGCTGCGGATGGTGAACAGCGGATCGTGCAGGTTACTGGACCTGGAAAGGAACTTCGCCCCGGGTAATGTGACCGTCACTGGCCAGCACCTGCCAGCGAAGCACGTAGGTTCCCTTCGCAAGCCCATGGCCGGTCGCAGACAACACGTCGGGCGCAGGCTGAGTCGGGGGCGCCGATCGTCTCTACCGTTCCATCCGGTTTCAGCAGGCTCAGGGTCGAGCGGGCTCCATCGACCCGCGAATTGTACTTGAGACTGATCGTAACGTCGGACCGCTCACTGCGGCATTCTTCTGCGGCGTGGAACTTAACAACACGGCATGGGCCAACGCCATACGCGGGCTCACGGCCATCAACCCTGCGAGCAAAAGAACATTACGCCTGCGAACCTTGCGGCGATTTGATTTGCATAATCCCTCCCAGGAAAGCATTCCACAGCATTGGATGCACAACGTCCCGTTAGGATGGCGCCATTTGCACGGACTGTGCGCGCTCGGAGAGGCCGCCGATTTCGGCGGCGCGGGCTTCAGCGTAGGCGGCGGCACCCATCAAGGCAGCGCGGCTTTCCAGAATCAGGCGCACCGGCGTCTGCACCAGCAGATCACTCAGCCGTCCCTTGTCGGTGAACGCCTTCATGAACGTGCCATCCTGCATCTTCTTGACCAGCTTGGGGGCGATGCCTCCGCCCACATACATGCCGCCGACGGCAAGGATCTTCAACGCGAGATTGCCGGCTTCTGCCCCGTAAGCGGAGACGAAGATGTTCAAAGCTTCCACACAAAGCTCGCTGGCACCCGACTCGCCCAACTCGCCGATCACCGCGTTGGGGTCTTCCGTGCGCATGCGATCCTTCAGCCATGCCGGTTCCGGCAAGCCTTTCACATCACGGCAGAAGGCATAGACATTGGCCAAGCCCAGCCGGAGATAACACGCTCCGAACTCACCCGGCCACCAATGGTCTTTTGCAGATAGCGCAGCAGCTCAATCTCTTCTTCATTACGTGCGGCAAAGTCGCTGTGGCCGCCTTCCGAGGCCATGGGCAGAGTAGCTGTGACCATTCCATACCAGAATGGCCTCTCCCAGGCCGGTGCCCGCGGCAATCAAGCCCACGATTTCCTTCCGCATGCCGGGTCGCCCTTGCTGAGAACCAGAATCTGGTCCGGGGTCAGCTCGGCGATGCCATATCCATTGGCCTCAAGATCGTTGATGAGGAAAACATGTTGGATCTTCAGTTCGAGTGGCAAGCTGGCTGGAGTCCAGTACCCAGGGAAGATTGGTCAGCTTCAGGCGGCCGTGGCGCACCGGGCCGGGCACGCCAAAGCAGGCGGCCAGCACGTCGACTGGCTGACCGAGGGTCTGCCTGCATTCTTCCAGGAATGCTTCCACGATCTGCACCAGACCGGGGAAGTCCCTGGCGTGAAAACTTGTGTTCGTGCACGGTCTGCAGCTGTCCGCGATCGAACTTGCTAAGGCCAGGTCGACCTTGGTGCCGCCCACGTCCCCGGCCAGGATCATCGTGTGATCTCCAGTCTTCCCTGCCCATTTGCCCCGGCCGGGGGCAATGCGGCGGCAGCGGCGGGATCGAGCAGACAGGGTGATGCGGCGGCTGGCAGGCCGGATCAACTGCGACGGATAGGATTCCGGATCGTACGGGCCGAGTAAATACGCGATTGAGCGCGGCGACCTTGTCGGCGCCTTCAATGAGAAAGAAGACATCCCGCGCCCGGTTGATCACCGGCGAGGTGAGGGTAACCCGCCATGTTTCCTTCTGTTGCGGAACGTGATTGGCGATGGCGATGCGCATCAATTCGTGCAGTCCTTCGGTGTGGGGGAAAAGGGAGGCGGTGTGCCCATCGGGGCCCATCCCCAACGCGACCATATCAAAGACCGGGCACCTCCGCGCCTTCCAGGCGAAAGCTTTGCCGGATGTCGCCTCGTATCTGGCCGCGGCTTCATCCGGTTCGAGTTCGCCCTGAATGCGAAAGATCTGCGATGGGGCTCAGGGGCACTTTGTCCAGCATCGCCTCTCTTGGTCATGCGGTAATTGCTGTCCGGATGATCAGGCGGCACACAGCGTTCGTCGACCCAATAGAGCTCCAGGTTTTCCCAGGGAATTTGCTCCCGGTATTGTGCACTGGGGTCGGCGAGCATTTCGAAGGTATTTTTCGGGGTGTGGCCGCCGGAGACGGCGATGCGCGCCTTGCCCCTGGCCCCGGCGGCGGCGACGAATTCCATCCACAAAGTACTGCGCAGCGCGGTGGCTTACTGCTTCCGCGTTGGCATCCACGTAATAGATAACTTCTATTGTCTCAGCCATGCAATTCGCAGCCCTCAGTGGCTAAAGCCCAGTTGATTCGGGATAAGTACGGGCCAAAACCCGTACCCTCATGCCTGTACCCTTGAAGCCTTGGCCAAGCCTTAAAGCTTGTGCCAGGCGCGCCCGTCCCGCGCCAGCAATTCGTCGCCGGATTCCGGTCCCCAGGTGCCGGCGGCATAGTTGGGGAAGCCTTTGGGCTTGGTGCTCGCCCATTGGTCGAGAATGGGAGTCAACAGGGACCAGGTAGCCTCTACACCATCACGGTGAGCAAATAGAGTAGCATCGCCCAACATCGCATCCAGCAGCAGCCTCTCGTAGCCGTTCGCGGAGGATTTGCCGAACGCGTCCGCGTAACTGAAGTTCATGTTGACCGGGCAGACTTCCATATTCGGGCTGGGCACCTTGGCGCCGAAGCGCAGCGAAATGCCTTCATCCGGCTGAATACGCATGGTGATCAGATTCGGCTGCAGCTCCTTGCAGGCACCGCTCTGCTGCTTGAATAGCAACTGCGGTGGTTGCTTGAATTGAATGGTGATTTCGGTCGCTCTTTTGGCCAGCCGCTTGCCTGCGCGCAGATAGAACGGCACGCCCGCCCAACGCCAGTTCTCTATGCCGATTTTCAGCGCGGCATAAGTTTCCGTGGCGCTGTTGGGATCGACGCGATCCTCCTGCCGGTATCCCTTCACCTGCTTTGCCATCGACCGTGCCCGGACCATACTGGCCGCGCACCGCATCCATGAGGTGGATGGGCTGGATCGAGCGCCAGACCTTGACCTTCTCCCGGCGCATCGCATCGGCCTCAAAAGAGACCGGAGGCTCCAGGGCAACAAACGACAGCAACTCCATCACGTGGTTTTGCACCACATCGCGGAGCGCGCCGGCCTTCTCGTAGAACGGGCCGCGTCCTTCGATACCGATATCCTCCGCCGCGGTGATCTGTACGTGATCGACGTAGTTACGATTCCAGACCGGCTCGAAGATCCCGTTGGCAAAGCGGAAGATCAGGATATTCTGTACCGTCTCTTTGCCCAGGTAGTGATCGATGCGGAAGATCTGGTCTTCGGCAAAGACCGCGATTCACTTCATCGTTCAACTGCCGCGCGGAGTCCAGGTCATGGCCAAAAGGCTTCTCGATGATGGTGTGCACTTTGCCCTGCGGCGGTTTCGCCATTCCATGCGCACCCAACTGCTCGATAATGTCGGCAAAGTATTCCGGCGCCGTCGCCAGATAGAAGAGCCGGTTCCCCTTGGTGCCCTTCTTCTGGTCGATGCCTTCGAGCAAGGTCTTCAATTTTCCGTAGCCTTCCGGGTCGTCGAAGTTCATGGCGTGATAGCTGACTTTGGCCATGAACTCGTCCAGCTTTTGCTCGCCTTCCTTGACGCCGCCGAACTGCAGAATGCCTTCGCGCATGTCTTTGGAGAACTCGTCCTGGAGCGGACGTCGCGCGACGCCGACGACCTCGAACTCCGACGGCAGGAGCCCGGATTGCTCGAGGTGGAAGAGAGCGGGTAGCAGCTTGCGTTTGGTCAAATCACCGGACGCGCCGAAAATGACCACGACCGTAGGCTCTGGAATCCGCTCGGCACTTTGCGCCGCTTTCAGGTCTTCGGGGGAAAACTTCACTTCCATCGTTGCCATGGGATGGCTCCTTACTCACAACTGTGTGTTTAGGTCCGTACGCCGGCATCAAGGCCCAGCCGCTCCAGCGCCTGCACGCATTGTGCTTCATCCTGATAGCAAATTGCGTGAATTCCCAATGCCTCCGCCGCCTCGCAGTTTCCCTGGCGATCGTCGATAAAGGCCACTTCCTCAGGATCGCGCTGCAGGACATCGAGGGCCAGTTCGAAGATTTTGGGGTCCGGCTTGCGCAGACCCAGGTAGCAGGAACTGAGGAAAACATCGAAGTATCTGCCCATCTCGAAGCGCTCGATCCGGTAGTCGTTGAGCTCCCGGGCCTCGTTGTTGAGCATCGCCAGCTCCACTTCCTCTGATGCCGCAAGGTCCTGAAGGATTCGCATGGCGCCATGGGGCAGCAGGACGGACCGCTCCTTCATAGCCTGCAAAAAAGCCGCGGGGGTAAAGGGGCGTGGCTCATAGAAGACCGTTTGCAGAAGATATTGCTCCGCGGTCATCAAACCCTTCTCCCACGGGATCGTTGGCGAGCTCATGCCGTTCCTCAAAGGGGGCGCTGTCCAAGCCGAACTGCTGCAGGACGGCAGCGCGCTCGAAATGATCCCACCCGTTGGTGAGCAGAACGCCGCCCACATCCCAAAGAATTGTGCTGATCTCGGCCATGATTAGCGTCTCCAACGGAGGAAGGGTAGCAAGCTGTCAAGGATAGGAACGTTAAGCTCCGTGAGTACGCTACTCTTTGTCGCACGAGAACCGGGACAGGAAGGTGCGTCGGCAACCCGTCGCCTTGTCGCTGGTTTAGAGTTTAGGCCTTAGCTGCCGCGGCTGCAGGCCGGACCCGCTCCAGCAACTGCTTGGCCCGTTTGGTGATGTTCGCCGGACTGAAGCCAAGTTCCTCGTATACCTTGGGCCCTGTGGAGGACGCGCCGAAACGCTCCAGACCGATGACGTCCCCGTGACGGCCAACGTACTTCCACCAGCACATGGGCGCGCCGGCTTCGACCGCCAACGCGGGCAGATGATCGGGAAAGACTTGTTGCTTGTAGGCGTCAGACTGCTCTTCAAAAATGCGGAAGCTGGGCATGGAGACCACACGCGCGTAGATGCCCTCTTTCTTCAAATCCGCCGCAGACTGCAAAACGGGCCAAACCTCGGCGCCGGCGGCAACCAACAGCACATCCGGCGACGCGCCACCGTCCTGCAGCACGTAGGCGCCTTTGCGTACGCCTTCCGCGACCTTGTACTTCTCTGGATCCAACACAGGCAGGTTCTGGCGGGAAAGAGCCATGAAGGACGCGCACTTCCGTTCCAGAGCCAGCCGCCAAACCGCAAGCGTCTCATTCGCATCGGCGGGGCGAAAATCCGTCAGATGGGGCACGGCGCGCAGCATCGAGAGATGCTCGATTGGCTGGTGGGTTGGTCCATCTTCGCCCAGCGCAATTGAATCATGGGTAAAGACAAAGATGGAGTGCGCCTGCATCAGGGCGGCCAGGCGAAGGCCGGTTTGCAGTAGTCGCTGAAGCAGAAGAAAGTCGATCCGTAGGGAATCAGGCCGCCGTGCACGGCCATCCCATTGACCGCCGCGCACATGCCAAACTCGCGCACGCCAAAATAAGACATTGCGGCCCTTCGGGTCGAGATGGAAGTTGGTGCTCTTCTTTGAAGATCGTCCTGGTCGAACTGGTCAGGTCGGCTGCTCCGCCGATCAGCTCGGGCACTACCTTGTAGACGGCCTCCATGCAGTTGCCGCCGGCGCTGCGGGTCGCAATCGGTTTATCGACGGGGAAGGTGGGCAGGCTTTTCTCCCAGCCATCGGCCAGCACGCCGGATTGCATGCGCTCGAACTCCGCAGCCAAATCCGGATACTCCTTCTTGTAGCGGGCGAAGAGGTCGTTCCACTCCTGCTCGTATTTCTTGCCCCTGTCCACGCGCCTGCGACCAGTTCTTCGCTGCGCTTCCTCGGGCACATAGAAGCTCTTGTCTTCCGGCCAGCCCAACTTTTTCTTGGTTTCCCTGTGTGGCTTCGGGACCCAAGCGCCTCCCCGTGTGCCTTGTTGGTGCCTGCCTTGGGGCTGCCGTAGCCGATGACCGTCCGTATGCGGATCAGCGAAGGCTGATCCTTGACCGCTTGGGCGGCTTTGATGGCCAGCGTGATGGCTTCCAGATCGTTGGCGTCGTCCACCATCTGCACGTGCCAGTGATAGGCAGCGAAGCGCTCGGTCACATCTTCGGTAAAGGAGAGCGCGGTCGGTCCATCGAGCGAGATGAGGTTGTCGTCGTAGAAGTAAATCATCTTGCCCAGGCCGAGGGTACCGGCAAGGGAGCCGGCTTCGTGCGAAACGCCTTCCATCAAGTCGCCATCGCCGCAGAACACGTAGGTGTAGTGGTCTACTACCTCGTATCCCGGCCGGTTGTAAATCGCGGCCAGATGTTTCTCGGCGATGGCCATGCCGACGCCCATGGCGAATCCCTGGCCTAGCGGGCCGGTGGTTACTTCCACCCCGTCGGTATCGCCATACTCCGGATGGCCGGGGGTGATCGAGCCGTACTGGCGAAACTGCTGCAGGTCGTCGATGCCGACCTTATAGCCGGCCAGGTGCAGCACGGCGTAGAGCATGGCCGACGCATGCCCATTGGAGAGCACAAAGCGATCGCGATTCGTCCACTTGGAGTTGGCCGGGTTGTGGCGCATGATCTCACGAAAGAGCAGATACACCGTGGGGGAATCGCCCAGCGGCGCCCCCGGGTGCCCGCTCTTTGCCTTCTCTACGGCATCCACGGCAAGAAACCGCAGCGCATTGATGGACAACTGATCCAGTTCGCTCATAGCAACCTCACTCTTCCTTTCGAGAATACTTCGGTTTCCTGTTGACGTGACGGCGTCATTTTTTCTTAGGATGACGCGAGCGCGCCGGCCATCTGCCTCTGCATCTCCAGCCAGGTCCAGCCGCACTTCGAAGTTACGGCCCTCCCAGCGATCGTTCTGGCGCCACTGAAAGTAAAGATCACCTTGCCGGCTTTGCCGTGCTCGGTTTCTATATCGGCAAAATGACCTGCGCAACCCAAATGGTGGCTATCCGCTCGTGCGCGTGGTCTGCCAGTCATCGAGCGTACACACGAGGTAGAAATGGTCGTCCGCCAACACGCGCAGCTTCCTTCCGGCGGCGCATGCTTCGAGTTGGCGCTTGAGGCGGAAGATCTCGACCGGGGACTTCCGCTTACCCTCCCCATAACGTTCTGCGACGGCGGAAATGCGAGTCGAAGACATTCCCATCGGTCACCGACCGCAGCAGTTTGACATACTCCGCGTGCGCCCACACCAGCGGCATGGCTGCGCCGGTAGATTTGCCTAGTTTCAGGCCCAGCTCCGGCATGTCGGGTGCATCCCAAATCTGCTCCGGCATCATGCCACCCCGGGAGCTGAAACCTTCGAGCGCCTTGAATATAGGGCGTCACGTCGTGACCCGCCGCCAGTTCATAGTGGGCGCGTTCTCCGGTGAACAGCGGCCACGCCCTGCCCTGGCCCCAGCCCAGGAAAGGACCGCCATCGTGGCGTTGTCCGTAGCCATCGTGGTTGTAGCGTCTCCAGCAGGGCCCGACTGGAGTTTCCACCTTCAGCACGTGATCGATCACCTTCACCGAATCGACGATGAGCGGATCGTCGGCACGGCGCACGCCGTAGCGGACCAGTTCCAGGAAGCCGCCATCGACCACGTTACGCGCTTCGAAATCAATTCTGTTCGCCCGGGCCCCGGTTGTTGATCCGGACCGTTCTCCGGATCGCAGCCTTCGTGGAGCATAGGGGTCTCCACACAGGGGCGGACGAATGCGCATGTAGTGGCGTGGGACGCCCGGCAACAAAGTGCCGTTGTGGGTCACAGTCCATTCTTCCAGGTGGGACTCAATCCAATCGGCATGTTCTTCCAGGAAAGTGGCCAGCTCGGCCGAGCCCTTGGCGCGCATGATGTCGGCGGCGCAAATGAGGCCGAAATCACCGCCGCAAGCGTTGAAGGGGAGTACCCGGGAGCCTCTTCCCAGCGCTCCTGCTGGGTCACCGGGGAATGGCGCACCAGGAATCCGGCGGCGCGCTCCACAAAGGGAAAGACGTCAAATTCTCCCAGGCCGTCCAACTTCCAGAGCCGCCACGTCAGGATGATGGGAAACGCGACCTCATCGAGTTGAATGCCGCTCCAGTAGGGCGTTCCGTTAATCCAGAAGTTCTGGGCAAAGCTGCCGTCTGGTTTCTGCGTGCAGGCCAGATACACCAGGGCCCGCCGCGCCGTGTCGACACGACCGCAGGCCAGGAGGGCGGTGGCGCTCTGCACCATGTCCCGGGTCCAGACAAGGTGGTAACCGCCCACATCGTCATCTCCTTTGTGCTGGCCCCAGGGGATGGAGGCCGAGGCGATGAAGGCGCCGGAATAGTACTTGTCTTCGTGGGACAGAATGACGTTTTGACTCACCTGAAGCAGACGCCCGGCATCCTTGGCGGCGCCTATCAGGGCTGCCGGCGTACCCGCCCGATGCCATTGTTCGTTGAAGCGCTTCAGGTTCTGTTCAAAGGGAGTGGTGACGGCGCCCAAGGCTGAGGTCAAGGCAGAGTGATGCCCTTCTCCGAGAGCGATCGCGACCATAAATTCCCGGTGGTGGCTGATGTCGATCTCGCCGGTCAGCGCGATATTTCCGTTGGCCGCGGAGCCGAACTGCCAGTCCATTTTGAAGTTGTCCATCAGGTCCTGCCAGCCGTCGCTCCGGCCGACAAAGCCACAACTGGCGCGCGTGAAGCCACAACTCGCCGCCATGACTAATGAGATCGAATGCTTGGTCGCCAGCAGCACCAGCTTGCCTGACAAGTCCAGAACGTAGCCGGAATTGTCTGCTCCCCCAACATCCAAGTGTGGCGCCAGCAACGCGTAGGCTTTCATCCGCGACAGCAGCTGCTCGTCGCCTTCGACACGGACGCGGATCAGCACTACGGGGTGATGAGGATCGGCAATAATTTCCTTGATGATCTTGTAGCGGCCCTGAGGATCGGAATTGATGAGCCGCACGGCGGAGGAGCAGCCATCGATATATTCAAAGATCCGTTCGAGATCGCGCTTCTCTTCGTGGACAAAGGTCTCCCCGTCGGTGAGCAGGAATTCCATGTCCCGGGTCTGCGGGCGATCGATGGTGGGGTAGTAGATTTCGTTGAGGATGCCGTGGGAGACGGTGTACCAGATGCGGCTGGAGGCGGAGTACGCCATGCCGACACAATCTTTTCTGCTGGAGGTCCAGCGCGGTTCTACTCCAGGCGCGCCAAACGCCGAGCCTTGCCCCTCAATCCAGCGATAGCTGGAAGCCTGATCCGTCATCGTCTCGCTTTCCCCCGAAATTGCAGAGTACCTGACGGATGGATGCGCCCAAAGTTACATTGGACTTGAAAATAGCCGGAATGGGGTTACAGAACCTGGGTGTTGGCGTCCGGATCGGGATGGAAGGCGACTTCTCGCATGGCGTGGGCGATCTCCCGGTTCTTCATGAAACACTCCCACACAAATCCGCTGCGCAGGTTTTCTGCCATCAGCATACCGATTCCCACGTCGATACCGATCACGTCTTCCCCATACCACCCGGCTTTTGGCTGGAAGGCGTCGGCGAATCCATAGCGTCCGTACAGCTTATCGCCATATCTTTCGCGCATCGTTAACAGAACGTGAGAACATTCCGCGGGCAGAAAGGCCAGCGACCCGGCAGCGGCGCAGGGCACCAGGGTTCCGTCGAGAGGGCCGATCGAAGGCGGACCGCCCCAGACACGATAACCCTGACGAGAGTCGGAGGCTGAGATTCCCCACATATCCTGATCGATCCAGGGGTACTTTTGTCCCTGCACTAAGCACCAAAGCTGGTGCGCCCGGGTGGCGGCGATGGAGTTGGTGAAGTAGTTCGCATGGCGATCCCGCAGGTTGCGGTAGTCGACCCAGGCTTGCGGGTATTGGTGGATGAAGAGCGGCGCCGCGCCGCTGATGTAGTCGATTCCTCCGTAGGAGACGACCGGCCGCTGCACCGATTCCCAAGCCTCGGGCGGGACCGGGTGGGTCGGGGAGCCGATGGCCAGCAGATACATGGTCGTGAGCTCGGAATAGATGTCCCAGCGGTTTTTAAGGAAGCCCTGGTCGGGCAACCAGCCCATGGAGAGGGTGTTGCCGCCGTTCATCATCCACTGCCAGTCGATGCGGCGGTAAAACGTAGTGGCCAGCGCTTCAATGCGGGTGTTGCCGGTAAAGAATTGACGGCAGTGAAGCACCCCGCAGAGCAGGAGGGCCGTATCGATCGACGACAGCTCACTGCCGAACAGCCGCTGCCCGCTATCGATGTCGATGAAGTGGTAAAGGAAGCCATGCTCGTGCGGGCATTCTTCGAGCAGGAAGGCCAGCGTCTTCTCGACTCGCTGCTCGCAATCCATGGGGCGCAGGTAGTTATATTTGGCGGCGATGCACAAAGCACTCAATCCAAAGCCCGTGGCGGCAATGCTGGCCACCCGGCTCAGGGATCTTCCCTCCACCGGCGCCCGGTCCCGAACCAGGCCGCTCCTGGGGCTGGCCTCGTTAAAGAAGAAGTCGCAATTCCGGCCCTCCATGTCGTCCATGAGGGCCTCCGCCATCTTGGAAACCTGGGTAAGGGGCCGATTGATGAAGACGCCGGGCGGATGAGCGTACTTCTCCGCCGACTGGCTTTCGGTCTTTGGGGTGGTCGCGGCGGTGGGCGCCGCCTTGTCCTGCAACGTCTCGCCGGCGGCCAGACCTGAGGCACTCAGGGCCAGTGCTCCGGTGGCGCCCGCCTGACGTAGCAGCTGCCTGCGGGTTATACGTGTTCGGGTCAATGCAAATTTATTCTCGAGACCAAATTACGAGCAGGCAAATGGTTCTACACAGCAGCTCGACCAAACTCTTTTGAGTGTAAACCCGTGGTTCGCGCTCGATATCACCCTAAGGTGGGGGCGACCGGCTGGTAACGGGCTTGTTCCGATGAGACCTAAGCCGCCCGATTTGCATCCCATGGAATTGAGAAGCAATATGGGAGGGGGCAATCAGGGGTGCAGCCGTTGCGCCCAGTCGCTCTTGCCCGCCAACGGTTTTCGCTATCCCGCATCACCCCCAGCGAGGGCGGTCGATGAGGGACCCAATCCAAGGGACCAACCCAGGAGGATATTTTGGCTTACGAACTGCCACCACTTCCGTACGACTACGCCGCGCTTGAACCGCACATCGATACTGAAACGATGAAGCTTCATCACGACAAGCATCATGCCGCCTACGTCAACAACCTTAACGGCGCGATCGAGAAGCATCCGGAGCTTGCGAAGCACTCCGCAGAGGATTTGCTGCGCAACCTGGGCACCATTCCCGAAGACATCCGCGGCGTTGTGCGTAACAACGGTGGCGGGCATGTAAACCACAGTATGTTTTGGGCCATTATGAAGCCCAACGGGGGCGGTGACCCCACGGGCAAAATTGGCGAGCAAATCAAGAAGGATTTTGGAAGCTTTGCCGATTTCAAGAAGTTGTTCAATGAAACTACCGCGAAGCAGTTTGGCTCCGGGTGGGGATGGCTGATTTTTGAGGGTGGGAAGTTGAAGGTCCTCACTTCGGCGAATCAGGATAATCCGATTTCTCAGGGGCATTATCCGATTCTGGGGAATGATGTCTGGGAACATGCGTATTACCTGAAGTACCAGAACAAGCGGCCGGATTATCTTGCTGCGTGGTGGGGTACGGTGAATTGGGACGAGGTTAACAAGCGGTTCGAACACGCTCAGAAGTAGAGGTTTAGTGGGTGTCCCACATCTTGCTGGTTTTTGCGGGATGTGGGATACCGCGGATTCAACCCTCAGCGACTAAAGAGTCTGCACGTTAACTCCAGAATTTGGGAAGCCCGAAGGGCGCACCGCAATCCCTCGGCTTCGCTCGGGATGACAATTTTGTTTGGGAACGCTAAGTATAGTTTCCAAGATGAATTGTCATCCCGAGCGAAGCCGAGGGAACTGCGGTGCGCCCTTCGGGCTTCTCAAATTCTGGAGTTAACGTGTTATTTTGTTCCGTTGAGAAGCGAGAAGAAAGCGGTCGATGGGCTTCGCCCATCATCTTCGCCCACCCGTCGATTTCCTCCGGCTTTTGCTACGACACAAACCTTCAATAGGTACTGACATTTGTGGTGCCCCTCGGATTCGTTTGTGGGACAGAGTTTTGGGTTTGTTATTGAGATGGGGTTATTGGCCAGTGCTCTTGGATTAGGGCCAGCGCTTGGTCTCGGGTGTGGATTGTCCCTTCCAGTTGAGCGTCTTCAGCCATCGCCAGCATTTGGGTGAATTGCGGCCCGGGTTTGTAGCCGGCTTCGATCAGATCCTTGCCGTTCAGAAGAAGGGGCGGGCGAACGTGCTCCTCCGGCATGGTCTCGAAACGATGACGGGCAAAATCGTAGAGCTCCAGCGATCCGTGGCTCGCCAGGACGTCAAGGCGGTGTAACGCGAGATGCTCTTCAAAGTGCGGCAGACGGAAGAATCGCTTGAGGGTCGACTCCTTCATCTTGCGCACATCGGCAAAACGCATGTGGTTGGCGATGAGCAACAGGATCTGCTCGGTGTCGTAGTTGGGAAAGCGGAGGCGGCGGCAAATTTCCTCCGCTATGCGGACACCCACTTCGACGTGCCCGTCGAAACGTATGCGGTCCGGAGCCACGCGAAAGGTGGCCGGCTTCCCAATGTCGTGCAGCAACGCACCCCACGCGAGGGCCGGCGGACAGTTCGCGCCAAGGCCGTCAAGCAACATCAGCGTATGCACCCACACATCGCCTTCAGGGTGGTATTGCGGCGGCTGCTCCACTCCTTTCAGCCTCACTACTTCGGGTAGCACCTGCGCCAGCAGACCGGTTGCATCCAGTAACTCGAAGGCACGACGCGCTCGACCTTCGGTAAGCATGCGGGTCAACTCATCGCGGACCCGCTCGCGGCTGACCTGGGTCACCTCAGGGGCAAATCGCTCAATGGCTGTTGCGGTTGCGGGATCGAGGTCGAAAGCGAATCGTGCGGCAAAACGCACTGCGCGCAACATGCGCAGATTGTCTTCCGCGAAGCGCTCGGCGGGGTTTCCGATGGCGCGTATCAAGCCGGCATGCAGATCCTGCATGCCCCCGACCGTGTCCAGCACCGTGTCGTTCACCGGATCGAGCATCATGCCGTTGATGGTGAAGTCGCGGCGCCTGGCATCCTCTTGCGGGCTGGTGGAGAATCGCACCGCATCCGGGTGCCTTCCGTCGGAGTAGGCGCCGTCATTGCGAAAAGTCGCCACCTCGGTCACAATCTCGCCGCTGCAGACGAGGACGACGCCGAAGTGGGCTCCTACGGAAAAAGTCTTCTCGAACAGGGTTAGCACCTGGTCCGGGAGGGCGCTGGTCGCCACGTCGAAGTCCTTGGGAGAACGGCCTAACAGCAAGTCGCGCACGCAACCGCCGACAAAGTAGGCCTGATGCCCTGCAGCGCGCAGGCGGGCGACGACCTCGGCTGCGGCGTCTCGTGCTGCGTTGTCTGCCATTCCTACTACTATAGAAAGGTGAGTCAAACCAGCCAGCTTCTTTCTGGCGCCGAAGGCGCATATAGCCAAGGCTCCGGCAGCGGCCTGATTCTCGCCATCGAAAGCTCGTGCGATGAAACCGCGGCTGCGGTGGTGGAACGCGGACATCGCATCCTCTCCAGCGTGGTTGCTTCGCAGATCGCCATCCACGCTCCTTATGGCGGGGTGGTCCCGGAACTCGCTTCCCGCGAACATCTGCGCAATATCGTTCCCGTGGTCCGCTCGGCGCTGGCGAAAGCCGGCGTGGGCTTAGCTGAACTCGACGCGATCGCGGTCACCAAGGGTCCCGGCCTGGCCGGCGCTTTACTGGTTGGAGTGGCCTACGCCAAGTCGCTGGCCTTCGCGCTGGGCAAGCCGCTGATTGCCGTCAACCACCTGGAGGGTCACATCCACGCCGTTCTGTTGGCCCATAGCGAACTGCTCGGGCAACCAGTCACTGGCGCTGGTCGTCTCCGGCGGTCACACTCACCTGTACCTGACGCATTTTGATGGGGAGAGCTTCGCCTATCGGAATGTTGGCGCCACGCTCGACGATGCCGCCGGCGAAGCCTTCGACAAGGTCGCCAAGCTGCTGGGACTGGGCTACCCGGGCGGTCCATGGATCGACGCGCTTGCCCCGCACGGCGACCCCTCGTCCGTGGCCTTTGGCCTGACCCAGGTCAAACGAAAAGCGCATCGCCCGGATTCTCCCCCGGCGCGATTTGCTTTCTCCTTCAGCGGGATCAAGACTGCTGTGCTTCGTTACGTGCAGATTCATGACCTCTACCCTTCGATCGAGCGGCGGCGTGAGGCTCTGGCGCGCCTGCCCCAGGCTGGGCCTGCCGATGCCCTCCCGCTGTGCGATGCTCGGACTCTGGGACTGATCGCGTCGTTTCAGCGCGCCGTGGTCGAGGATCTCAAGCGAAAGACCTTTCAGGCTGCGGAGGTGCTGGGCGCGGAAGGCATCCTGGTGTCAGGCGGCGTGGCCGCCAATCGCGAACTGCGGACGCGTTTTACCGAGGAGGCGGAAAAGCGCGGACTGCCGATTGCCTTTCCGACCGTTGCTCTTTCTACCGATAATGCGGCCATGATTGCCGCCGCTGCGTGGCCGAGGTTTTTGGCCGGCGGGATCTCCCCTTTGGATTTGACCGCCGACGCATCGCTCGCGCTGGGGGCGAAATGATACTGAAAATCAGAGCGGTGGGTGAACCTGTCCTGCGGGGCCGCGCGAGGCCGCTGACGCCGGAGGAAATCCTGCTGCCCAGCACCCAGGATCTGATCGCGGCCATGCGCGAGACCATGCGCGATGCGCCGGGAGTCGGCCTCGCCGCACCTCAGGTGGGATTGCCCTTGCAGCTCGCCGTGATCGAAGACCGCGAAGAATACCTGAAAGATCTGACCCGCGAGGTGCTGGCCGAGCGGGAGCGTAAACCGGTGGCTTTTGAGGTCATCATCAACCCGGTGCTGACGCTTGAATCTGAACCGGAAATCGAGTTTTTTGAGGGATGCCTGAGCCTCCCAGGGCTGGTGGCCCTGGTAGCCCCGCGCGCGCAAGGTCAAGGTCGAATGTCTCGATGCCCAGGGAAAGCCGAAGGTCATCCGGGCTTCGGGCTGGCACGCGCGCATCCTGCAGCACGAGATCGACCATCTGTCGGGCGCGCTCTATGTGGACCGGATGCGCAGCGTGAGTCTCTGTACGCTCGAGAACTTCACCCGCCACTGGAAAGGGAAATCCATTCCCGAAATCAAGCGGATGCTGTCGTAACACGCTCGATCTTGTGGACGATGATCGCGCAGAAGTTACCATGGGTCAGGTAAGCCCCGCCTGGATGACCATCCGTCTCTTCAACACACTCTCCAATACTGTCGAAGATCTTGAGCCCTCCGATGGCGAGACCCTGCGCATTTATGTCTGCGGACCCACGGTCTACGATTACGGGCACATCGGCAACTTTCGCACCTTCCTGCAGTTGGATGTTTTGCGCCGCTTTTGGAAGCAACAGGGGCACAAGATCTTCCATGTCATGAACATAACGGATGTGGACGACAAGATTATCCGCAACGCCGCCGCCGCCCATGTGCACATAGAGGAATACACCAAGAAATATGAGCTCGCGTTTTTCCAGGATCTGGATGCGCTGGGCTGCGAGCGCCCGGAGGTCGTGGCGCGGGCCACGGAGAACATCCCGCAAATGGTGGCCCTGATCGAGCGTCTGGCGGCTAAGAACCTTGCCTACCAGGCCCCGGACGGATCGTGGTACTTCCGGATTGCCGGGTTTCCGGAGTACGGCAAGTTGTCCAAGAAGGATTTCTCCGCGATCAGCGACGGCGCCCGGGTGGATCTGGACGAATACGACAAGGATTCGGCCCGGGATTTCGCCTTGTGGAAGGCAGCCAAGCCCGGGGAAAAACACTGGGATACGGCACTCGGATCCGGCCGGCCTGGGTGGCATATCGAGTGCTCGGCCATGGCGCTGAGGTACCTGGGCGAGAGCTTCGACCTGCACGCCGGGGGCGAGGATTTGACGTTCCCCCACCATGAGAACGAGATTGCGCAGTCTGAGTCGGCCACTGGGAAGACCATGGCGTATCACTGGATGCATGTTCGTTTTCTGCTGGTGGACGGGCGCAAGATGTCCAAGTCGGAAGGTAACTTCTTCACTTTACGTGACTTGCTGCTCAAGGGATATAAGCCGTCAGCGATCCGGTTTCTGCTGACTTCGGTTCCTTATGGGGGGCCTTTGAACTTCACCCTGGAGGGTTTGGTTGAATCGGCCAGCGCGGTGGAAAGGATCCGCACGTTTGCGCAGAGGGTCCGCGGGGGGGCGTGGGCTCCGGGGCTAAACGCAGAGCTGGAAGCGCAAACGGCCAAGACGCAACAGCAATTCACGCGCGGCGCTGGCGGATGACCTGAATACGTCGACCGCCCGGGCGGCGATCTTCGACCTGGTCCGCGCGGGGAATGTTGCGGCCGATTCGGGCAGCCTGTATGCCGGGAATGTTCCGGCGATTATGGAGGCGCTGCGGAGATTCGATGAGGTGTTTGCCATCCTGGAGGATCGGGATGCGGAGATAGCGCGGGGCGCCCTGCAATGGGCGCAGGAAGAGGGGCGGAGCGGCCAGGCGGCGCCTGAGTTGGTGGCCGCATATTCGCTTAGCGACCAGCAGATCGACGCGCTGTTGGCGGAACGGGACCAGGCTCGCAGGACTAAGCAATTTTGCTCGTAGCGATAGCTATTCGCAACCAGTTAGCGGGGTTGGGGATCGTGATTGAGGATTCCAAAGAGGGCGCCCGATGGAGGCGGAAATAGGGCGGAAAACAGTTCCACGGGAGGGCCGCTGAACTGCAGATCCCCTCCACTTCGCTACGCTTCGGTCGGGATGACAAAGGGGAGGGTGGCGCTTCCATTCAGATTCCGATACTGCGGATGTTGAACAGCAGGTCCCTCCACTCCGCTTCGCTACGGTCGGGATGACACCTCTTCTTGCAATGGACATGTTTTCACCCCAGTCGGGTCGACCGCAGCTATGACCCCTCCGATTCGGGATGACTACGCTTGCGTTCCTTATTGGGCACTCTAGTTGGTTGGTCGCGGAGGTTCTGAGAAACCTCCGTGGTACCCTTAGGGTGCAAGGGGATTCGACTATGTGGGTGGAAAATCAGAGATCGCGCCGTTCGGTATACCGGCTCCTCCCCCATGCCACGTCGGTATCTTAGTCGTGGTCCCCGCCGGCACCCGACCTAGTCTCTTCGGCGGCGACTAGCTTTTCTCCGCCGAAGCTCTGCCCTGCCTCCGACTGCTCCGCGGTCGATTGACTCGCCTTTGTAACACGCCGAGAAAGCAGAGAAGCATCATGCAGAAGAATGGTCATCAAAGCAGCTCCATTTTTGCCCAGTACGGTCCGAAACTCCTGGGACCGGTGCCGGGCCCGAAAGCCCGCGCGATTGTCGCCGGCGACGAACGCTACGTCTCCCCGAGCTATACCCGTTCCTACCCCATGGTGGCCAAGCGCGGCCGCGGCGTCCGAGTAGAAGACGTCGACGGAAACGAGTTTCTCGACTTCGCCGCAGGCATCGCCGTGGTTTCCACGGGACATTGCCATCCGGAAGTGGTCGCCGCCATCCAGAAACAAGCCGCCGAGCTGATCCACATCTCGGGGACCGATTTTTACTACGAGCATATGGTGACACTTGCCGAGCGCCTGTCGGCGATTGCACCGATGCCCGGACCCCATCGTTTTTATTACGGAAATTCCGGGGCGGAGGCGATCGAGTGCGCGCTGAAGCTGGCGCGCTACCACACCGGCCGGCAAAACGTGATTGCCTTTTTCGGCGCGTTCCACGGACGCACCATGGGCGCTCTTTCGCTCACCGCTTCCAAGCCGCAGCAACGGCGGCGTTTCGCTCCCCTGGTCCCCGGCGTCACCCACGTGCGCTATCCCTATGCCTACCGGGGCTGTAGCGGTGGTCCGCAGGAAGAGGAGCGCTTTGCCCTGGGTTGCGCCCGCTACATCGAAGAAAAGCTCTTCAAGAACCACCCTTCCCCCGGAAGAAGTTGCCGCGATCTTCGTGGAGCCGATCCAGGGCGAAGGCGGTTACGTGGTTGCTCCGGACATCTTCATGCAGGAGCTGCGCCGTATCTGCGACAAGCACGGCATTCTGCTGGTAGTCGATGAGGTGCAATCGGGAGCCGGCCGCACCGGCAAGTGGTGGGCGGTCGAGCATACCGGGGTGGAGCCCGATATGGTTTGTATCGCCAAAGGCATCGCCTCGGGCATGCCGCTGGGTATCTGCATGACGCGGGCGGAGCTGATGGACTGGGTCCCCGGCTCTCATGCTTCGACTTTCGGTGGCAACCCCGTGGCTATCGCGGCTGCACTGGCCACCATGGACGTGCTGGAGCGCGAGGGCATTGCCAATGCGGCTACCATGGGCGAAGCCTGCTTTTCCCGCTTGGGTGACTGGCCGGCAAAGCACCCCATCGTGGGCGATGTTCGCGGCCGGGGGTTGATGATCGGGGTTGAGATCGTCAAGAGTCAGCAGACCCGCGAGCCCGCACCCGCACTCCGCGACCGGATCGTGTCCTTAGCTTTTGAGAAGGGTCTTCTGCTGCTGGGCTGCGGGGAAACCTCCATTCGCCTGGCGCCTCCGCTGACCATCAACCAGCACGAGGTTTCGATTGGCCTCGATATCTTCGAGCAGTGCGTGGCGCAAGCAGAGCAGGAGCATGCGCAAGCAGCGAGCCTGGCCTCGGCAACCGTTTAAAGCGTGATGGATGCCCCACTTTCGCAGTGGCGAGAGTGGGGCACCCGAGCTTCCCTGGGTTAATCTGAAGTCTCTGGAGAGCCCAACGTGCAGGCTGCAGGCATTCATCACCTTGAGCTAACACTGCTCTTTCTCGTGCTCCTGGTCGCTGGGCTGACCACACTCGCACAACGTTTCAAAATTCCTTATCCAATCGTGCTTTTCATCGGTGGCGTGGTTCTCTCCCTGCTGCCCCATCTCCCTCAGATTGCGCTCAATCCCGATGTGGTTTTTCTGGTGGTTCTGCCCCCTTTGCTTTACGTCGGGGGTTTTAACACCTCGTGGCGCGACTTCCACCACAACATTGTCAGCATTCTTATGCTGGCGTTTGGCCTGGTCGGATTCACTGTGGTTGGCCTCGCGCTGGGCACGAGATGGTTGATTCCCGGCTTTGACTATCGTCTGGGCGCGGTTCTGGGAGCGGTGGTCTCGACCACCGATGCCATCGCCGCAACCGCCATTGCCAAACGCCTTGGCCTGCCTCGGCGCATCGTTGACGTGCTGGAAGGCGAGAGTCTGGTCAACGACGCCAGCGGTTTGCTCGCTCTCCAGTTTGCTGTCGCCCTGGTGGTCGCGGGACGACGCCCCGGGCCGGGCGTCGCGATGCTGGAGCTGATGTGGCTGATCGCTGGTGGCATATCCATTGGGCTGTTTGCCGCCTTCGTGATTCACAAAGTCTCACTCGAGATCACCGACTCGCCGGTGGAAATCACTCTGTCCCTTGCTACTCCATACATGGCTTATCTCGCGGCCGAAGGGATCCACGCATCCGGCGTGCTCTCAGTTGTGGTGTGCGGTCTGTACCTGGGCCGGAAGAACTCCGAAATCATGTCGATCAACGCGCGCATCGAAAGCACGGCGGTGTGGAAGACACTGGAGTTCGGGCTCAACGGCCTGGTTTTCATTCTCATGGGTCTGCAGCTTCGTCTGATCTTAAGTGGCATTCACGACCTTTCCATTGGCCAACTGGCGCGGTACGGGATAAGCTTCGCGATCCTGGTGGTGGCACTCAGAATTATCTGGGTATATCCCGGCGCCGAGATCTCCTATCGCATCCGCCACTATGTGTTTCATGAGAAGAACCCCAAGCCCACCAGCAAACAGATCTTTATCGTGGCCTGGACTGGAATGCGTGGAGTGCTGGCGTTGGCGGCCGCCATCTCTTTGCCTACGGTGCTGCAGGATGGATCGCCTTTCCCTCAGCGGAACGTGATCATCTTCCTTACCTTTTGCGTGATCTTTGCCACCCTGGTTTTGCAGGGACTCACTTTGCCGGCGGTGATCAAGAAGCTGGGACTCGCCGTCGGCAGCGACCGCAATAGCTTAGAGGAGCAGCAGGCGCGGCTGGTCATCCTCAACACCGTGCTTGATTACCTCAGAGATCTTTCGCGGCAGGCGAAGTCAGATCATGCGGCTATCTATGAAGACCTGATCCGTCACTACCAGGGGCGCGCGACCTTGATTGAAGGCGGGGGCGAAGAGATGAAACCCGAACGAGAGATCGCGCTGGCCCGGTATGAGCGTAACTTGACCCAGGAATTGCGCGCGTTGGAACGATCCACCGCGGTCATGTTGCGCAATGAAGACAAGATCAATGATGAGTTGTTGAGGACTATTGAGCGCGAGTTGGACCTCAGCGAGGCGCGGTTTCAAAACACTTAGTGTGGTTTCGCGGTTGGTGAAGGCTCGGCAGGGGCTAAAGAGTCTGCGTGAGACCTAAAAGATTTGGGAAGGCCGAGGGGCGCACCGCAGATCCCTCGGCTTCCCCAGATTTCCTGTCGAGAGTTGCGGCTTCGGTCGACTGCATGTGGTTCTCTTTAGGGAGAACCACATAAGTGGTCGCCAGTGAAAGCCGTGAAGCAGGAAATCCGGGTACGCTCGGGATGACAATTTTGTTTGGGAACGCTCAGTATAGTTTCCAAGATGAATGGTCGGGCCCTGATACAAAGCCAAACCGGTCGGTGATGCAGGGAAGGGTGAGACTGGGTTTAGCGCTTCTCGGTGCTTTTTACCCACATGATTCCAGCGGCGAAGAAGATACAGGCGACCGCGAGGGCGAGGACGGCGTGGGCTCTGTTGTTGTAGTGGACGGCTACTGCGGCATCTATCCACCACACGACCGCGCCCACGAACCAGATAAAGGACAGATTCCTCATTCGCATCGAGGCTACCTCAACGACACCGATTCACAATGCGACAACTCTGGTGCATTCCGTTACTTTGGGAATCGCAAACGAAACCTCGGTGCCTATCCACTTAGATAATTCTAAAACTAATCGGGGCTATGTTTTTCCAGAGGATCGCTTCTTCACCCAGACCTTCTCCGCCGCCGGGTGGCCCAGCGTGGAGCGGCCTGCGGTGGTCTCAATCGAGATGGTACGGTCGTAATTCTTGGCCAAAACGCTTACGCGGCCGCCGGGCGAAATGCCCGCCTGGTGGAGAAAGAGTAAGAGCTTTGGATCGCGCTCATAGAGGCTAACCACGGTATACCCGGTATCCTCCCGGGCTTCGGAAAGCAGGACCAGCCCGCGTTTCCCGCGCTGCTCCGGGCTTTCCGGCAATACCCAATTGCCATGCGGACAAGTTCCCCTGGAGCCCAGCTTTTCCAACAGCTTGGCTTCAAAGGCAGGGGACACGGCGTGCTCCAGGCGCTCGGCCTCATCGTGAACTTCGTACCACTCCATGCCGAACATCTCTGCCAGCATGCGTTCGATCAGATGATGGCGCAATGCGGTCCGGTACGCTGTCTCTTTGCCTTTCGGGGTGAGCCGGACAATCCCATCTGGCTTGACCTCGAGGTAACCATCGCGGCGCAGGCGCTTAATAGCCATGGTGACCGCCGGCGGCGACACAGAGAGCCAGTGCGCCAAAGTGGCAGGAATGACTTCCTGCCCCTCGCTCTCTGCCTCGAGAACGGCCTTTAGATAATCTTCCTTCGAGATAGTGATGGGAGCTTTCACGGCAATGGCTCTCAATAGTTTAGCCCGTTTGCTGGTGCAGCTTGCGCGACCGGACAAGTTCCGGTTATTGAACAGATCGACGGCGGATGCCGATAGCGTCCCCGGAATACATGGTGAGCTCTCTGTCTGCCTTCGACTTCTCTGACGCACACGCGCGATCGGGCGTGACCGATCGCGCCTCACGTTCCGTGGGGCAAGACTCGCTGGTCTCCGTCGTCATTCCCTGCTACAACGGCGAAGCGTATCTCAAGGAAGCGATTGAGAGCGCACTGACGCAAACCTACCAACCGGTGGAGATCATTGTCGTAGACGACGGCTCAACCGACAGCAGCCCCGCAATTGCGCAAAAGCTTCCCGTACGATACATACGCCAACAGAATCGGGGTCTGACGGAAAGCCGTAATCTGGGAATTCGGGCGAGCCGGGGGAACTATATTGTCTTCCTGGACGCGGACGATCGGCTCAAGCCGGAGGCGATTGAGACCGGCCTTGGCGTTCTGAGCGAACACCTCGAATGCGCCATGACGGTGGGGGATCATGTTTTCCTTTCCGCGGACGGCTCCCGGGTGGCCGCTTCTCGTAAGGATTGCCTGCTTGATTCGCACTATGAAGCACTGCTGAAAAGCAACTTCATCGAAATGATCTCGTCGGTGGTCTTTCGACGATGTGTTCTCGAAGAGCTCGGCGGATTCGATACCGGCCTTCGGGTGGCCGAGGACTATGAACTCTACCTGCGCATCGCCAGGGACTATCCGATGTGTTGCCACCCTGCGGTGGTCGCGGAATACAGGTTGCACCTGGGGAATACCTCGCATGATTCTGCGCTGATGCTGACCATGACTCTGCAGGTGCTGCGAAGCCAGGCACGCTATGTTCGCGGCGATGCACGGCGCCTGTTCGCGTTCCTGGAGGGAGTTGGAAGGTGGCGGGAAAAATACGGGCGCCAGCTTGCGGCGGAACTGGCACGTTCCTTCTCCACTTTGCACGGACATCCAGTTCGACGAAAGCTTCTGCTGCTGGTCGAGCACTATCCTCAGGGATTGATGGTGTTCCTTCTTCTACGCCTCATGCCCGGGTTGGCCAAGGGCAATGCCACGCCAGGTGGCCGGAACTCGATCGGCGAGAAGGTACTGTCACAAAGGATGCGCACATGGTTAACTGGAGCCAAGCCCCAGTCGTCGACGCAGACCGGCTAAACCGCGCTGCCCCTCAGATTGCTGCCGGCCGAACGCAATCAGCGACCCGAGGAAACGCAGATCAACGTTCCACAGAACATTCCGTTCCGACGCAATCTTAAGAAAGCGGCACAGCGCATACACCGGTTGCGCACCTTCTTCCACAAGAAGGCGATGATCCTGGTTTACCATCGGGTGGCCGAAGCCACCGTAGACCCGTGGGCTCTCAACGTCAGCCCGGTGCACTTTGCGCAGCAGTTGCAGGTCCTCAATACCATCGCTCACCCGATTTCGCTGCGTCAGCTGGTGAGTGCTCGGTCGGATCGCGAGCTCCCGGAAAGACCGGTCTGTGTCACGTTTGATGATGGCTATGCAGATAACCTGTATGCGGCTAAGCCCGCCCTGGAAACATATCGTGTGCCGGGAACGGTCTTTGTCACGCCCGGATATCTCGGTTTCCCGGAAAATTTGTGGTGGGATGAGCTGGCAAAGCTTACCCTCGATCCCGCATCGCGGCAAAAAGGGCTGAGGCTGAACCTACCCGGCCGTGAGTATGCCTATGTCTTTCCGGAGCCAACCCGGGAAATGGGCGCCCCCGATCCGCATAACAACTGGAGAGGCTGGGAAACTGCGCCGGGGCCTCGGCAGAGTGCCTACCTGGAGCTCTATGAAGCGTTGGTCAAGTTATCGAACTCTGACCGCGACCAGGCTTTCGAGCAGCTGCGCACTGGTGCTATGCCCTATGCAGATCGGCACGAACACCGCTTCCTTACCGAGACTGAGTTGCGCGAGCTGGCATCAGGAGACCTGGTGGAGATTGGCGCGCACACCATGACCCACCCATGGCTCTCGCAGCTGCCGCCCGAACAGCAACAGGATGAGATCGGGGGCAGCAAACAGCGGTTGGAAGCACTGACGGGGAAGAACATCACCACGTTCGCGTATCCCTATGGGAAGAAGATCCATTACACCCAGCAGACGGTCAAGACGGTGAAGGCTAATGGATTCGCCTGCGCGTGCTCCAATTTCGGTGGATTGGTGACCCGGACTTCGAATCGCTTCGAATTGCCCCGGTTTCAGCCTATGGACTGGGATGGGGATCAGTTTGCCGACGTCGTGAACCACTGGTACCGGGAATAGAATGGAGCCCATGCTTTCCCTCCGGCTGCTCGAGGAGTTTGTTCACGCCACCGACTACCTCGCTGCTCGCTTGGGGAAAGGGCGAGCAGCGCACCTGGAGTTGGGGCGCCGTGGAGAGGAAGCAGCTTTCTTCTTCCTTCGCCGCCGCGGCTATACAGTGGTGGCGCGCGACTGGTGTAGTGGGAAGGTTCGGGGCGATATTGACCTGGTGGCGTGGGAAGGCAACACGCTCTGCTTTGTTGAAGTAAAAACGCGCACCAGCAGGAACGTTGCCACGGCGGAATCCGCAGTCGATAGCGAGAAGACCCGGGTGCTGCGCCGCCTGGCACGTCAATACCTTCTCGCGCTGCCCGAAGCTCCGGATGAAGTTCGCTTCGATGTCTTGTCTATTTATTACCTGGCTCAAGAGCCCGTGGATATTCAGCTTTTCCGCGGTGCTTTCGGTTGGCATTGAAAGGAGCCTGACTTGTTGAACCGCCGGCAATTTATTTCTGCAATGGCTGCTGCAATCGCAGTTCGTTCATCGTTCGCTTCCTCCACGCGCCTCACGCATAAGGAACGTATCGATCGCGCGCTGCGGGGAGAGGATGTGGACCGTCCTCCTTTCAGCTTTTGGCACCACTACAAACGCCCGACCGCACAACTTGAGGCCCAGGACCATCTGGAGTTCCATCGCCGCTACGACACCGACTTTGTCAAAGTGATGAATGACTTTGACTATCCGCGATCGACTACCGGCAAGTGGTATGAGCTGGAACCTGTGAAGACGCCTTATCCGGAGCAACTGCACACGCTGGAACTGGTGCGCGATGGGTTGCAGGGCGATGCTTATTTTGTCGATACGCTTTATGGCCCGTATATGACGGCGATGTTGCTGCTGGCGTCGGAGCCGGAGTTTGCCGGCAAGAAGAACGCAGAGGATCGCAGTGAGGTGATCGCCAGCATCCACAAATTTCAAAAGGAGAACACGGCGGGCTGGGAACAGGCGATGGAAGCGATTACGCAATCGACCATCAACCATATTCGCCAGTCGCAGGAGATTGGGGCTTCGGGGACGCTGGTGAGTATTTTTAACGCGACGAGTAAGTTCGGATCGGTGTCGGACTATGAACGGTATAGCCGGCCTTACGACAAGCGCGTGCTTTCAGCGCTGGGTGATAGCAAGCTCACGGTCCTTCACCTGCATACGTTGGAAAGACCCTACCTGGAGCAGTTCCACGACTTTGCGGCGCCAGTGATCAATTACTCGGTCAAGACGAGCGGGATTCCAATTGCAGAGGTGCGCAAGGTTTATACGCAGCCGATCGCGGGCGGCGTGGATGAAGTAGATTTTGATCGGCTTACGACTGGGGAGATTCGTAAGCAGTGGATGCTGGCGCGGGAGCAGGCAGGGAGTAAGTACATTATTACGCCGGGGTGCTCTGTTCCTGATGCTTCGACCGATGCTGAGCTTGGTCGTATGCCGCGCGCGGTTGGGGTGCGACCGAGTACGGCTTTGCGGAAGATTTGAGGGGAAGCGGTCGTTGGGCTTCGCCCGTCTTTTTCGGCCCACGTACGCTTGGGCGAACGTGGAGCACCCGTCGATTCCCTCTGACGTGGTGAAGGTCACAGATACGCAGGTCGAAAGCTGTGGTATCCCACATCTCGCGAAAAACGAGCGAGATGTGGGGCACCCTCGGTTTTGTTGCAGTTCGATAGAAAGCAGTCGTTGGGCTTCGCCCATCGTTTTCGGCCCACGTACGCTTGGGCGAACGTGGGGCACCCGTCGATTCCCTCTGACGCGGCTAGGACTGGGCGTCTTCGTATTCCTCGTGCCAGGCCATCTGAATGGCTTCGAGCTTGGGCTCGTTTGACTTCGCTGGGTCGTCCGCGAAGCCTTCTAGTTCGGTCACATACTTGTGGAGATCGGTGAAGCGCACCGTGAGCGGATCCAGGTCAGGGAATTTTTCCTGCAATTGGATACCGATCTCTTCCGCGTCATTCCAGGTAATCTCACGCGCCATCGTTCCTCTACTTCCTTCCTGCCATGCTCAGCGGCTTGCCTTCGGACACATAGTTGCGATTCCACTTGGGAATCTCCACCACGTAGTTCCCGGGCCGGTGATCACGGCCTGGCAGCCCAGACGCGAGTTGAGTTGCTGATCCGCCGCCATATCCAGGCGGTCCAGCTCATCGTCATCCGCCGGAGTGAGAGCATCAGCTGCCCTCTTTGGTCCAGAGATGACAGGTGGTGCAGGCACAGACGCCGCCACAGGCGTGATCGAGAAAAATATCGAAATGCTCGGCCACATCGAGGAACGACATGGGCTTTCCATGATGCCCGTAGGGCAGTGTGCCGTACTCGAATTCAACCGTGCGGCCTTCGGGGAGAAATGTTACGCGGACCATATTGTCACTCATGTGGTTTCCATTACTTTCTTTCAATGAACTCCGCCTGCGCGAATCGGATGCGGAGCAGTGGGCCCCTGGCCCAGTTTGTCATCTGCCGATTGCATCGTCTGTCCCTTGATCGCGCTCGAAACAGTGCGTCCATCATGAGCTCGGCGAAGCGGTGGGTTGCTTTGTCCAGCGCTTCGGTTCCAGCCCGCAGCGCCTGCAGATCATCGCCCTGCTTGAGTACGGTCAGCTCCGCGCTGAGCGAGCGCTGATCTCGGCCCGCTCATCCGCGTCGAGCAGCTGCCATGCAGGGCTGGGAAGGAGCTTTTTCCAGCGCGTTGAGGATGGTGTCCGCTTCGTTCCTGGCTTCGACCAGCTGGCGAAGATGAATATCCTCCTCCGCGTGATCGAAGGATTCAAGGATCATCGATTCGACCTGCTCGTCGGTCAGGCCATAGGCCGGCTTTACCGAGACCTCCGCCTGCTTGCCACTGCGCTGCTCCAGAGCGGAAACATGAAGGATGCCGTTGGCATCGATGAGGAACTTGACTTCGATGCGCGGCAATCCCGCGCTCATGGGAGGAATTCCCTTTAGATCGAAACGCGCCAGCGAACGGCAGTCCTTGGCCATCTCACGCTCACCCTGCAATACATGGATGGCGACGTTCGTCTGGCCATCGACGCCGGTGGTAAACGACTCGGAGGCGGAGGCAGGGATGGTCGAGTTGCGCTGAATAATTTTCGCTACCACTCCGCCCAGAGCCTCGATGCCCAGCGACAGCGGGGTCACATCGAGCAGCAGCATGTCTTCGGTAGCTTTCGATCCGCCGCCCAGAATATTGGCCTGCACGGCCGCGCCCAGGGCGACTACCTCATCCGGATTTAGCTCGGTTCGCGGCTGCTTGCCGCGGCGCGGCAACTCGAAGACGTCGCTGACCAGCCGCTGCACCAGAGGAATTCTGGTTGAGCCGCCCACCAGCACGACCTCGTCAATTTGATCGGGGGTGAGGTGGGCATCGCGCAGCGCGTCGCGGCAGGGCGCAATGGTACGGGCAACGATCGGTTGAATCAGCTGTTCCAATTGCTCGCGCGAGAGTTCCCGGCGATAGCGGCCGCCTTGCGGGAGCTGGATATCGATTTGTGCCACCGGCTGTGACGAAAGCGCGATCTTGGCCTCGATCATCGCCTTACGTATAGCCTGAATGGCGTCGGGCTGGCGGCGCAGATCGGTTCCCGCATCGCCCGCAATATCATCCAGCGCGATCGCGATCAGGAGATTGTCAATGTCATCGCCGCCGAGGTGGGTATCGCCATTGGTGGCGATGACCTCAAAGATGCCTTCATGCAGCTTGAGGATGGAGATGTCGAACGTTCCGCCGCCGAAGTCATAGACCGCGATGATGCCTTCTTTTTGGCGATCCAGGCCATAGGCCAGAGCAGCGGCGGTCGGCTCGTTGACCAGGCGCAGGACTTCGAGCCCGGCCATGCGTCCCGCATCCTTGGTCGCCTGCCGCTGGGCATCGTTAAAATATGCCGGCACGGTGATCACGGCCTGAGTCACCGGCGCGCCAAAGTACCTCTCGGCGTTGCGCTTGAGCTGGCGCAGGATGTGCGCGGAAATCTCCGGCGGCGTGAACTCCGCTATCACCCAGGCGAATCCGCAGCACCTCTCCGGGCTGAATGTCTTCGACCAGGCGGAAGGGAAAGAACTTCAATTCCTCGGCAACATCTTCCACGCCGCGGCCCATCAGGCGCTTCACCGAGTAGATGGCGCGCTCCGGCGCGTGCAATAGAGTATGTCCGCGCCGCATTGCCGACCAGCATGGCCGGCCGGGCGCCATCGCGCGCGGGGCCAACGCCACTACCGAGGGCACCAGGTTCAGGCCATCTTCCCCGGGGATGACGACAGGCTTATCGCCCTGCATGAAGGCGACTAACGAGTTGGTCGTGCCCAGGTCGATACCGACTACACGCTCATCCGCCATAACTCTTACGACCCTCCCAGGGTCTCGTCCACGTCGCGCACCAGATTCTGCAGGTAGCTTCGGCGTCTGCAGCAAGCGCGGTCATCGCTTCTTTGGACGCGGTTTTCCTGGCTTCGTCGTTCTGTTCCCAGGCGGCATCCCAGGCCGACCATCGGGAGCGCACCTGCTCGTCGAGCGCGTCGAGCTGCCGCGGTAAAGTGGTTCTTGGCCGCCTCAAGATCGCGGCGCAACTGCGGATCGTCTTCGCCCATCTTCTGGTTCTGGCGCAACTCTTCCAGTTGCATATTCAGCTCAAAGACCTCTTCCAGCAGATCAGCAGGCACCTTGGAGGGGTTCAGATTGCCCGCTCCGCGGGCGTCTTCAAACTCCACCCCTTCGAGCCGAGAAGATACTTGGTTCGCTCCAGCGGATTCTTCAGGGTGCGGTAGGCATCGTTCAGCAGCGAAGCCTGGGCGAGGCTCCATTCCTGCTCCTCTTGCGCCGCCCGGGCGTGAACATCGGGATGCAGCTTGCGGCTGTAGCGGTAAAACTGCTTTTCCAACGCCTGCACATCGAGATCGAGCTTCGGCGGCAAGCCAAACATGCCGAAGTAGTCCGCCTGCCGGGATGGTTGCACTTTGCCGCACGAGGCGCAGAAGGGCTGCCCGGCCGTGACTTCGAGGCCGCAGGACCAGCATTTTGCCGGGGCACTCACTCTTTCAGCTCATTTGCATAGGGCGGAGCGGCCTTGATTGCGACTTAGGCCGAAAACGATGACCCGCAACCGCAGGACTTGGTCGAGTTGGGATTGATGAAATTGAAGCCCTGCCGCATCAGCGTCTCTTCGTAATCGAGAATCATGCCGTGGAGGTAGATAAACGATTTGGGGTCGACAAAGACGCGTACATCTTCAAAGTTGTATACACGGTCGCGCTCTCGCGGCTGCGAGTCGAACCGAATGTTGTAGGAGAGCCCGGAACAGCCGCCGCCCTGGATGCCCAGGCGGAGCCCCCCCTCTTCAGGGGAGACTCCTTCTTTGGCCATGGCCACGCGAATCCGCTTCAGGGCACGCTCCGTTATCTGGATGCCCTTCTGGTTCGGCGCAGCGTTTTCCGCATTAATGACGGCTAGTTCCATTTGCCTTCTGATTAGTTGGCAACCGCTGCTGTGGCTTCCGCCGTCTCGGTTACGCCGTTCTTCTTTTTCCAGTCGCCGATGGCAGCGCGGATCGCATCTTCCGCCAGCACCGAGCAGTGAATCTTGACCGGCGGTAGAGCCAGTTCCTTCACGATGTCGGTGTTCTTGATCTGCATCGCTTCCTCGACCGTCTTGCCCTTGACCCACTCAGTTGCGAGCGAGGAGGAGGCAATGGCCGAACCGCAGCCAAAGGTCTTGAACTTTGCTTCTTCAATCACCTGGGTCTCGGGATTCACCCTGATCTGCAAGCGCATCACGTCGCCGCACTCCGGGGCGCCGACCAGACCCGTACCCACTTCGGCCTTGCTCTTATCCATCTGGCCCACGTTCCGCGGATTGTTGTAGTGGTCAATTACCTTGTCGCTATATGCCATTTGTATCTCCCTTGCTTGTATCCAGCGTCCGTCGTGCGTGTGCACCAAAGTTTGAGATGCCCTTAGTGCGCTTGCCACTCAATCTTCGAAATGTCGATGCCTTCTTTCACCATTTCATAGAGAGGGGAAAGTTCGCGAAGCTTCTGCACTACGTCGATCACCTTGTCTGCAACATAATCAACTTCAGCTTCGGTGTTGAAGCGGCCCAAACCAAAACGGATCGAACTGTGGGCAACGTCGTCGCCCAGGCCCAGAGCCTTCAATACATAAGATGGCTCAAGCGACGCGGAGGTGCAGGCTGAGCCGCTGGAAACCGCGACGTCGTTAATGCCCATCAGCAGCGACTCACCCTCGACGTAGACAAAGCTGACGTTCAGGTTGGCCGGCAGACGATGTTCCATGGAGCCGTTCACGTGGAGGTAGTCCAGGTTCGCCTCCAGCTTGTCTTTCAGCTTGTCGCGGAGCTTGCCCAGACGCTCTGCCTCGGCCGCCATTTCCTGGCCGGCAATTTCGCAGGCCTTGCCCAGGCCGACGATGCCGGGGACATTGAGGGTTCCCGAACGCATACCGCGCTCGTGCCCGCCGCCATCGATCTGGCCGGAAATCTGCACCCGGGGATTGCGCCGCCGGACGTACAACGCGCCACATCCCTTGGGGCCGTAAATCTTGTGCCCGGTCAGGGACAGGCAATCGATGTTCATGGCGTTCACGTCGACCGGAACCTTGCCTACCGCCTGCACCGCATCGGTGTGGAAGATAATATTGTGCTCGCGGCAGATCTTACCAATCTCGGCGACCGGCTGCAAGACCCCTATCTCATTGTTGGCAAACATGATAGAGACCAGGATAGTCTTGTCGTCGATGGCTCGCTTCAAGTCTTCCAGGTCGATCAGGCCATCCGCCTTTACGGGCAGATAGGTGATGCGGTAGCCGTACTTTTCCAGCCGTTTGCAGGCATCGAGCACGGCTTTGTGCTCAGTTACCTGGGTAATGATGTGATTGCCGCGCTCGCGGTACATCTCGGCAATGCCTTTGATGGCCAGGTTGTTGCTCTCGGTCGCGCCGGAGGTAAAGATGATCTCCTTGGCGGTGGCGCCAATCAATTTCGCTACCTGCTCGCGAGCCTTTTCGACAGCCTGCTCTGCTTCCCAACCAAAGGAATGGTTGCGGCTGGCTGCGTTTCCAAATTTGCCGGTGAAGTAGGGCATCATTGCCTCGAGCACGCGCGGATCCATCGGTGTGGTCGCGTGGTCGTCCATGTAAATCGGCAACTTCACGTTCACCGGCGCCTTCACTGCATTCTCAACCGTGCTCATCTAAAGCTCTCCTGCTCTTAACATTTACGAATACTCAGCGTTGCCGCTGCGATTTAGTTGCCCAAACTCACCAGGATGGATTCGACCGTCTTACCGTGATATCTGCGGGTCGACTCAGGCTCACACAAGTCAGACACCCGAATTGCCTTCAAGACACCCGAGATGCTCTCGTTGACCTTGCGTAGTGGTTCTCTGACGGTGCAGCTATCGGTTAAGTCACAACCGTGCGGGCCGGTTTCACAAGAGGTGATAAAAAGCGGGCCATCAATGGCTCCGATCACCTCAAATGCTGTAATGTCCTCAGGCGGCCTCGATAGGGCATAACCGCCGTTCGTGCCGGCATGGGAGCGAAGCAACCCTGCCTTGGTGAGCCGCTGCAGAATCTTGGCCAGCAGCTGAGGGGGAATCCCGTAGGCTTCGGCGATATCTTTTGCACTCAGGGAAGGCGTGTCGGCCCGCTCGGCGAGGAACTTCAGCGCCATCAGTCCGTAATCCGCCTTCTTGGTCAGCCTCAGCATTCCTTGCTTTAACCTTTGGATGCAAATGCGACCGTGCAGGTCGCATATTCAGTATACGTCCGATTTCCCGGCAATCACAACAAAGCGGCGGTTACCTCGAAGATCATCTATTACGCAACTCTTACATCGCCGGAGACTTGCGCGAACTAGCCTAGTAACCGGGAGCGAAGAGAGCAAAGATGGCGACTGTCACGAACCCAGCGAGCGCAGCCACGGAATCGGCTGAGATACAGGCGGCCCTGGAGCCTAAACGGGGCAAATTCCAGTGGGATTTCGCATTGATTATTGGTGCCTTTCACCTGGGCGCTTTGGCGGCGTTATTCACGTTTCGCTGGTCCGCCCTGGCGGTTTTCGCCGTTACCTGGGTTTTGACGCAGAATGTGGGTATCGGGCTGTCGTACCACCGCCTGCTGACTCATCGCGGGTATGTGGTTCCCAGGTGGTTGGAGTACACCATGGCGATTTTCGGCACTATGGCTTTGCAAGGGAGCCCGGTCTACTGGGTTGCCGTCCATCGCCTGCACCATCAATTTACCGACAAGCCGGGCGACCCTCATTCTCCGCGAGATGGGAAGTGGTGGTCGCATATGGGGTGGATCCTGAACGGTTCGCTGCACAACAACAGCGGGATCCTCAAGCGGTATGCTCCCGATTTGATGAAACAGGGTTTCTATCGGTGGCTGAACCGCTTCCATTGGTTACCAGTAACCGTGTTGGGATTTGGACTGCTGGCAGTCGGTGGGTGGTCCTGGGTGTTCTGGGGCATTTTCTTCCGGGTCACGGTCGGGCTGCATGTGACGTGGCTGGTTAACTCCGCGACGCACATCTGGGGTTCGCGGCGGTTTGAGACACGGGATGATTCCCGGAATAACTGGTGGGTCGCGTTGTTAACGGGCGGCGAGGGGTGGCATAACAACCACCACGCACACCCGGTTTCGGCGCGCCACGGGATGGCCTGGTACGAGCTGGATGTGAACTACATCGGAATATGGATGCTGGAAAAAGTGGGGCTTGCGACCAAGGTCAACGCTAAGCGGGTCTGAAGTTTGCGCAGCTGGGGTCCGTCAAAACACATTTCCAGGAGAGGCCCGCGGAACTGCAGATCCCTCCGCTCCGGTCGGGATGACAAAGCGGACGGTAGCGCTTCCATTCAGATTCGTTACTTCGGATGATCAACAGCAGGTCCCTCCACTGCGCTACGCTCCGGTCGGGATGACACCCTCTGTTTGGGTGACCTTCTGCGTCGATGACACTTCTGTTTCGATGACACTCTGTTTCGGGGACAGTTCTGTTTGGGTAGCAACACCCCAATCCTCAACTGAAGTGTCATCCCGACCGGAGCGCAGCGCAGTGGAGGGGCCTGCTGTTTCAGCTTATTGTGCAGCGATGATTAGCCAGACTTCGGAAACCTGACAGGCTCTTCCGTCGCCTCCCAGATTGGGCTCTGCGGTCCAAGCCAGGTTGAGTTCGCCTGCTGCGGTGGCTGCGGCGGGGATGTCGAATTCCTGAGGGGCGGGGGGCCAGGGCCGGAGGGCGAAGGGGTGAATCTCAAAGTGCTCATTTGCCACCAGACGCATCTTTTTCTTTGGCTGATCACCGCTATAGACAACTCGCAAACGGTAAGGCGCCTGCATATTTAAACCGGTATAGCGCATTCTTAACGGCGAATCGAAGAGCGACTCGGCCCAGCGCTTCCAGGCTAGCGGTGCGTGGTTGCCGAATGGATCCGGATAGCGGAAGCCGGTCAGTGGAGTGGACCGGAACTCGGGATCTTGCTCCGCCCCTTCTCCAGGCAGGAGGTGGCGGCGATTGGCTACGTTGCCCAACTCGTCATAGAATCCTCCGGGCCCGGGATCGGTGCGGGTTAAGAGCGCTCGGATCGCGGCGACCTGCTTCGCGCTATCTGGCTCTCGGCTGATTTCGGAGATTTGGAGCAGCAGCCAGGGAGCATCGCTCACCGGGTAATCCAGCGTGTCGAGATTGGCTCCGCGCACCACTGCCTCTCCGTGGTAGCGCTCCACCGCCAGTTGCATGCGGATGCTCTGAAATAAGGCTTCCCCCAATTCCAGCACGCGGGCGCGCAGGCTTCCACTTGCTGATTGAATCAGTGTCTGTTGCAGAATGCTCCTGGCGTCTTCGAGCAGCAGCATTGGATCGCGGCCGTTGGGTGGACCGGCACTTGGCGGCGCGCCGATCTGCAGGGGCACGGAAGTCCAGCCTATGTCATCCACCCGGCGGAGGACGCCCATCGCACGTTCTACCTGTGCAGTTTCCTCTGCCAACCGGCTCTGCAAATACGCATCGTAATACGCACGATAAAGTGCTTGCTGAAATCGCCAGTTGGAGAGCAGCGCGGGCGCGGCATTCCGCTCGATGTCCTGAAATTGGGAGAGTGTCACCGCCACGGTAGTGTTCTCGGCCAGCGGCCCACGCCAGTTCTGTTCCAGGCTCGTCAGGCCCTGGCTCATCCCCTCCGCCTGATCCTTTCCCACGAAGTAATGCGAGAAGTCTCGGATTGCATCGATTGGGCTACGCTGCGGGTCCCACCCGAGCGCGCTCCAGACGAACTTATTCACATCGTCATTGCAACCCTCGGAGTAGGTAATGAAACCGATGGTTTCAGGCAAAAACTTTCGCAGAATGTTGGCCTGGCCGAGGGGACGCGGGTTGATAACCTCGCGGCCTTCGGTGAGAGCATAGGCGACATCCCACTCCGGGACTGGAAATTGGCAGCCCACGCTGTGCGTGATGTCGGGATAGAAACGGATGGGGTACTGCGCGGGCAGACGGCGGCGAACTTCTGCGAGCTTCATGCGCGATTGCGGCCCGATAACGACTCCGTCAAGCCAGCTCTTTACCTCAGGCGTGGCGACTATGGAGAAGAACTCCTCCATCCAATCTGCAGTGAACGATTGCGGAGAAACCCACATCTGCGCTTTGGGGTGGTGCCTGCGCAAGCCTGCCTTTTGCTTTTGCAGCAGGTTCAAAAGGTATTTGGGTTCGGTGTGCCCCGGATCGCCGCCGGGAACAAAGACTGCATCCACGCGAGGAAGCATTTTGAAAATTGCTTCCCATTCATCCAGCGCTTTGCTTACGGTTGACGCATCACTGTAGTCCTTGTCCATGGCCGGATACCAGATCCAGACATCCAAACCGTAGCTGTCCGCGATGCGCGACATCTCTACCATCATCTGTGCCGGTGGCAGGGGAAAGAGAGGGCTGTCCGGCTCATCGTCAGAACGGGGAGGGATGAGCTCGATGGCATTTGTTCCGAAGATGGCCAGGTCGCGGATGTACTGGTCCCATACTTCGACTGTCCAGGCATCGTAGGAGTTGGTCTTTGGGCGGTATCCCAACTGATGCCCGCGCAATGAATATTTAGGGCTTCCGGTTTTGGGTAAGCGATCAGGATCGACGGTCGCAGTCTGACGGCCAAAGTCGATCGAGCGCAGAAGCTGACCAACGCCGAAGAGCACGCCTCGCTCATCGCTGCCCGCCACGGCTATCCAGCGGCCGCTGCTATCGCTCCCGGCGTGGATTGCATACGCCTCAGGAACGTGTTCACTGCCCACCGCAACGGTTCTCAATCGGGGACCCAGCTTTGCCAGCCCGGACGCCAGGCCGGCATATATCGTAACCGATGCTGTGCTTTTCGACGACTGTACCTGCCAGGCCAGCCCACTTCGTTTGGCCGCCTCTTCCGCGAGGACAGCCAAGGCTTTCATCTCACGTGGTGTGGGATTTTGAGAGGTTACAAGAACACAGTCCCGCAGATCGATTTGGTTGGCCGGCGCTGCTGCCTGCAGCCAACGCGACCGATGTCCGGCAAGAGCGATGGACGCATTCTTAACGAAATCTCTCCGTGAGTGTCGACGAATGAAATACATGCGTATACCTCAACCCCGAGGTTTTGCCTGAGCGATGGTTCGCCGCGCTGCGAGCAACATCAGCAAGCCGGATGCGAGATAGACTAACGCCGTCCCGCTGATGCTTGGGCCCATCCCGTATCTACCGGCGGCGAGCGCGATCACGATGGGTGCAAACCCGCCCCCAAGCCAGCCCAGGGAGTTCATCAGTCCGGCTGCAATTCCGCGCTGCCGCACCGCGACCACGTCGTAGAGCGAAGCGAAAATATTGGCGTCGTACATGCCTTTGCAGTACCCAAAGCAAATCATCCCGAGGATCACAGCAGGGACCGTAGCCGCCCATCCGGTGAGAAACAGGAATGGGATGCCCACGAAGAGGCCGACCGACTGGGTAAGCATTCGCCCGCCGGCAAATTTACGGGCCAGGAAATCCGCCAGCAGCCCACCGCAGAGAACGCCCACCACAGAGGAAAGCTGGAGATACAGGGTGCCATTCAACCCCGCCATGCTCAGGCTCATATGAAATTTTCGATACAAGAAGGAAGGCATCCAGGTAAGAAAGACCACGGCCACGAAGTTGGCGCCTACGAACGCGAGCATCAGCAACCGCGCGATCGGGTTCATCAGCAGGGTTTCCAGTTGCTGGAACAGGCTGCCGGGAGCAGGCAAAGACGTTGTCCCGGCTTGCTGTTCGGCGATACCACGCACCGGTTCCACAAGAAATTTCGCGACGACAAAGCCGAAGAGGAGTCCACAGGCTCCGAAGAGAATGAAGCTCGATCGCCAGCCATAGAATTGGCCCACCAGGCCTGAAATAGCGCCTCCGGCGATCGTACCGATATACACGCTCGACTGATGAAGAGACATGGCACGCGAGCGCGTGCCGGCCCCGTGATAGTCGCCGATCAGGGACATGGACGCCGGCAGGTAAACAGCTTCCCCCAAACCGCTCAGCGCGCGGCAAAGAACCAATTCAGCATAGGTGTGACAAGCCGCCGTCAGCGCTGTAATCAGGGACCACGCGATCAGGCCCCCCAGTACCAGCGTTTTGCGGGGGAGGCGATCACATAGCCAGCCCGCCAGGGGACCAAAGAGGGCATACATCCACATAAACGCCGCGCCGACAACGCCCAATTGGACGTCAGTGAGCGCCAACTGCTGCTTGATAAGGGGAAATACGGAAAAGATTGCCTGGCGATCAGCGTAGTTGAAGAAACACACGAACCACAGCATTCCTACGACAAGCCACTTGTAGCTGCGATCCGGCGATTCGCCCTGGATCATCGGTGATTGGTGATCGTCGGGTGGTCGTAGAAGGCCGGCATGCTCTGCCGCATGGAGGTTTCACGGCGCCACTGATCGTATTCGTTGACTCGCTCCCGCTGGCTTTCCTGGATGTGCTCCGCCAGCTCGCGCATGGCGGCTTCCTTATCCTGCTTGACGATCGCGTTCAGAATGTTCTGGTGATACTTCTGAATGTTGGTGAGCGCCTCTTTGTCATGGCCGCTGCGCCGGATCGCGAAGACGCTGATCAATAGCCGGGTTTCACTCATGCTTTTCTGCATTCTGGAATTGAAAGCCAGGCTCATCAGCAAAGCATGAAAGCCGAGGTCGCAGGTGAGGAAACGACTCATTTGCGCATCGTCGAGCGCGTCTTTCTTCGATTTTTCCAGTTCCTTGCGGAAGACGGAGACTTCATCAATAAGGCTCTGCAAACGATCGCGATCCACTGGCCGTAATGGCGTGCGCGCAATCTTGCCGACGGCATATACCTCGAGCGCCTCGCGCAGCTCATAGAGCTCAATAATGTCCTCACGGCCCAACTGGGCCACGATCATGCCGCCGTTCGGGCTCTGCTCGAGCAGCCCTTCCGCAGCAAGCTGGTTCATCGCTTCCCGGATAGGCGTGCGGCTGCTTCCCAGATCCCTGGCGAGCAACTGCTCGGAGACACTGCTGCCCGCTTCCAGCTTACCGCTTAGCAGAAGCTGTTGGATGTGCAGATAGGCTCGTTCACGTATGGAGAGATCGGTCCCACCCTGCCGCGATCTGGGTCTTCGGTTCATGGGCACAGCATACATCACGGGATGTGACTCATGACTGTCGACATACGGTAGTCACATGGTATATTACTCAGCGAAGATGTGGAACTGACCCAACCGTACCGGAGGAGGGATGAACAACAAGCTGGTGCGCGGCGTCTCGGCTGCGGTCCTGACTCCGCGTCTGGCGGATGGAAGTGTGGATGCCGTCTCGCTACAGAAGCTGCTTGAATTTCTCCTGAACAAGGGAATCTCCTCTTTCGCCGTGAACGGCGCAACCGGCGAATTCTGCATCACGACCCCCACCCAACTGCGCACACTGCTGGCCACGGCAAAAGAAGCCGCCGGCGATTCGGCGCAGTTCCTTTGCGGTGTGGGCGCGGCTGACAGCGCGCAGTCGATGCTGTTTGCGCGTATCGCGGAGGATGCGGGAGTGAAGGGCTTGTTGCTACCCATGCCCTATTTCTTTCCTTACCAGCAGGGCGATCTGGAGCAATTCTGCAGAAGCCTGGCGGCCAGTGTTTCCATCCCGGTGCTGCTTTATAACCTGCCCCAGTTCACTTCAGGTTTGCAGAAGGAAACCGTACGCACGCTGATCTCAGAGGTGCCTAATATTGTTGGCATCAAAGATTCCAGCGGGTCGCTCGAGATCCTTCGTTATCTCACAGAACATGGGGTGGATGCGTGCAGGATCGTCGGCGACGACGGTGTATTGAGTGCGGCTCTGAGTGCTGAGGTGTGCGACGGAGTTATCTCGGGGGTTGCGTGTGTTGTGCCGGAACTGATTCTGGGGTTGTATGCCCGAGAGAAGCATCTTAAGTCGGCGGAGTTTTCTACGTACGCGCAAGTGCTTGACGAATTTGTTGAACAGCTCAGCGCGTTTCCTACGCCGTGGGGGCTGAAGTGGATTGCCCAGGCGCGCGCGATTTTGGAGCCTACGTTTCCCTTGCCGCTTTCGCCGGCTCGCGCTGCTCAGGGAAGAGAGCTGGAACGGTGGTTTCAATCGTGGTTCAGCAACCAGGCGCTTTAGCTGGTTTCCGGGTGGTCTGCCAACTCTGATCGAAAAACATTTCCAAGAGGGGTCCGCGGAATGCAGATCCCTCCACTACGCTACGCTCCGGTCGGGATGACAAAGGGGAGGGTGGCGCTTCCATTCAGATTCGATGCCAGGGATGATGAACAGCAGGTCCCTCCACTTCGGTCGGGATGACAAAGGGGAGGGTAGCGCTTCCATTACACACTTGATGCTGCGGAGGATGAACAGCAGGTCCCTCCACTTCGCTTCGGTCGGGATGACACGTCTGTTAGGAACCGACAAAGGAACGAGCAGAAGCTCTGGTCAACATGACACTTTTGCTTGGAACGGACAAAAGAACGAGTGGAAGTGGTTTCTCTAGACCGGCTTAAGGATCCGACGTTCCGGGACCGGCGCTGCCGGGCTAAAGCAGTCGATGGCACAGTGGGTCAGGCCGCTGTCGAATCTTTGAAGCTCTCGCTCCACGAGGTCGCGCACCTGCGCCGGCTCGCCCAGCGCACGCAGATTGAGCAACAGTTCGAGTTTGGCCGCTGGGGATGCGTTCAGGTCGCCTTCCACTGCCGGTTCCTGTCCGTTGGTGCAGATCGCTGCCTTGAGCCAGCCTGTGGGCGCAGTGACGATGGCCTTCAGATGGGCGATCGGGATCTTGCCGGCGCTTAGGGTGGCATCCAAATTATCGAGCAAAGGGCCCAACAACATCGCCGGGGAAAGCAAGGTGCGTGGCTCAAAGACGGCTCGCAGATTCAACCAGGCAAGCGATGCTTCTGCCCGCGCATATTCCGAATAGTCGATCTCTAATGTTCGGTCTGCTGTGGCCATCGTCCCGGAAAGGACCTCGTCCAGCCACGCCGCAACGCCCTGACCTGACTTCGCGCTCAACTGGCGAACGTGAAGGGCGCCAGTCTCCGGGTAGTCGGGGAAGAGGTCGGATTTTGTAAAGCAGACCAGGTCCGCTTCCTGCAATTGCTTGTCGAACAGGAACCGCATGCCGGCATCGGCGTCTTCCTTAAGCATGGTTCGGGCGCGGATTGGATCTACCAGAACCGTCAGCGGAGAAAGCTGGTAGGTATCGCTGTATTCGAGCAGAGGCCGGAGCACAGTAGCCGAAAGATCCGTGCAGCTCCCCACCGGCTCGGCAAAGATTACATCCGGCGCGTACGCGCGAAGATCACCCATCGCTTCGATCAGCTGGGAAAGCCGGCAGCAAAAGCACCCTCCGGTCACCTCGCCCGAGCGCACACCAGCCAGACTCGCATAGCGGCTGTCGACGAGCTCATCCCCCTGGTCATTCCACACCATGGCGCTACGCAAACCGCGCCGCCGCAACTCACGGGCCGCGGCCAATATTAATGTTGTCTTGCCGGAGCCGAGAAATCCACCCACCAGCACGACCCACGGCCTGGAAATTGCGTCCATTGTCATAGGTTTGGAATCGAGAGCCACCATTTTGCCACAAGCGAGGAGCAACTGATATCGTTAGCGGTTACTCTCGCCTCATCGTCAATGAAAACAATGGAGCTCAGGAGAACTGTAGATGTCATCGTATGCTGTCCCGGTCCTCGAATCGCCCACGCCGGTTGCGTCCGGCGAAATTCTGCTCATCGCCAGCGGCGACCTGCGGCAATCCGCAAACAAGGTCTGCTGGGCGGCCCAGGCTGAGATGGAAAAGCAACTCACCGAGGCGTTGCGTGCGGAGGGGTTCGCGCTGCGCCGCGCACATCCTTACCGCGACGATCTTCATCACGGATTCATCTATAGCCAGCGCATGGGCATGGATGTTTTTCTCAAAATCCCTCCTGACGCTCCGATCATTGTCGCTGAAGCAGTCTGGCAGTACAGCCACAACGTGTTTTCCGGATTACAGCATCATCGTGGGCCGATCCTCACCGTGGCCAACTGGTCGGGCCAGTGGCCAGGGCTGGTGGGGATGCTCAATCTAAATGGGTGCCTGCACAAAGGTGGCGTGGCGTTCAGCACGTTGTGGAGCAAAGATTTTAAAGATGAGTTCTTCCGCCGCGGCCTGCGGCAATGGCTCAAGATACATAAGGTCGATCAGGATTTAAGCCACGTTCACGAACTCGATCTCTCTGTTCTGCCGGAAGCAGAGAAAAAATTGGGCGCATCGCTGGCCCACGATCTCAAGACGCGTAAAGCGATCCTCGGTGTCTTCGATGAAGGCTGCATGGGAATGTATAACGCCATCATCGAGGACTATCTTCTCAACCCGACGGGTGTTTATAAGGAACGATTGAGCCAATCCGCGCTGGTGGCCGCTATGGGTGGGGTGACCGATGCTGAAGCGCAGGCGATTCGCAGCTGGTTGGACAACCGTGGGCTTACCTTCGTCACCGGCACCAAGGAAGAAACGGATCTGACCGACGGGCAGATTTTGCAGCAGTGCAAGATGTACATCGCCGCGATGCGCATTGCCGATGAATTCGGCTGCGACGCCATCGGGATCCAATACCAGCAAGGGCTGAAAGATATGGCCCCGGCTTCCGACCTGGTCGAGGGCTTACTCAATAATGTCGAACGGCCCCCTGTATTCGACGCTGCCGGCCGAGAGCTATACGCCGGGAAACCGCTGCCCCACTTTAATGAAGTGGACGAATGCGCGGGGCTGGATGCGCTGGTCACCAACCGGGTCTGGAGCGCGATGCAACTTGATCCGGCTACGACTCTGCATGACGTGCGCTGGGGAGAACATTACAGTGGGGGCGATATCGACGAGTTCGTCTGGGTGTTTCAGATCTCGGGCGCCGTTCCCGCTTCCCATATCGCGGGCGGATACGCAAAGGCGCGCAGCGAACGGCAACCGCCGATGTACTTCCGCCTGGGCGGGGGCACCCTCAACGGTGTTTGCAAGCCTGGACACGTGGTATGGAGCCGGGTCTTTGTGGAAGACGGCGCCTTGCATGTTGACCTGGGCCGGGCTACGGCAATCGAACTGCCCGCGGAAGAGACTGCGCGCCGGTTGAAATCCGTGACCCCACAATGGCCCATTATGCATACACTGCTGCATGGGGTTAGCCGCGATCAGTTTATGGCCCGGCATCGAGCGAACCATCTGAATGTTGCCTACGCTCCGACCAGCCAGGTGGCAGACCAGGCGCTGGCAGCCAAAGCGGCTATGATGGCCGAGCTGGGCATTCATGTACACCTTTGTGGAGACTGACCATGCTCGTGCCGTTACCTGCAGATTCGAAGGACGCGAAGGATTCGTCACCGTCACTGGTCCCTAAGGGACTCGCCCTACCTTTCTCCCTGGTGACCGCGCTCTTTTTTCTTTGGGGCGTTCCCAATAATCTGAACGACGTGCTGATTCGCCAATTCATGAAGTCGTTTGATCTTTCCCGTTTTCAGGCGGGGTTGGTGCAGTCGGCGTTTTACATGGGATATTTCTTGCTAGCCATCCCTGCCGCGCTGCTAATGCGCAAGCGGGGATACAAATTCGGCATCGTGGTGGGGCTGCTGCTCTATGCCAGCGGCGCCTTTCTTTTCTGGCCGGCGGCCCTGCTTGGGCGCTACGGTTTCTTTCTGTTCGCGCTTTTCGTTATTGCCAGTGGGCTTTCCTTTCTGGAGACGGCGTCGAACCCGTTTGTGGCGCAACTGGGGTCTCCGGAGAGCGCCGCCCGGCGTCTCAATTTTTCTCAGGCCTTTAATCCGCTCGGTTCGATTGCGGGAGTACTTCTGGGCACGGTCTTTATCTTCTCCGGCATCGAACTTACGCCCCAACAGGTGGACGCTATGCGCATCGCTCATACCTACAATGCGTACCTTACGCGTGAGACGATGCGTGTGGTGGTGCCCTACCTGGTTGTCGGCTTGATTGCGCTTATCTGGGCCATCCTGATCGCTCGCACCAAGTTCCCTACCATTGCCCGGGAACATGAGAATCCGCAGGAAGAGCATGGCAGCTTCAGAGAACTGCTGCTCTACCCGAGTTTTCTCTTCGCCATCGTGGCCCAGTTCCTCTACGTCGGCGCCCAGGTTGGTACCTGGAGCTATTTCATCCAATATGTGCAAGACGGAACGCACCAACCAGAGAAGATTGCCGGATATTTTCTGACCGGCACGCTGGTTGCCTTTGGTGTGGGCAGGTTCAGCTCCGCAGCGTTGATGCGCTACGTTAGACCCGCCCAGCTTATGGGGGCGTATAGCCTGATCAATATTGTGTTGGTCGCGGTCGGAATTGCCTTTCCCGGCTGGGTGGGACTTTGGGCCATCTTTGCGACGAGTTTTTTCATGTCTGTGATGTTCCCCACGATTTTCGCGTTGGGCATCGAAGGGCTGGACCGGAATACCAAGATTGGAGGATCGCTAATCGTGATGGCGATCGTCGGGGGCGCCGTGCTTACACCGCTTATGGGTTGGATTTCGCAAACCCAACACAGCATCGCCCGGGCGTACATGGTTCCGCTCTTCTGTTACTGCGTTATCGCGCTTTATTCGTTTGTTGGCGTGCACATGAAACGGAGAGAGGCGCTGGGAGGGGGTTTGGCATGAGGACTGTCAAGGTGGTTTTGGTCGCGTGGGTACTCATAATGAGCGGTCTCGCGTGCAATGCGCAACAAACGGAGTGGCAGGCAAAATTGGCACAGATTCTACCGCTGATGGGGCACCGGAATTGGATCATGATTGTGGACTCGGCCTATCCCCTGCAGAGTTCGGCTGGAGTGGAAACGCTCGAAACCAACACGGACCAGGTGGAAGTGATCCGCAAGGTGCTGGGCGCTATCGATAGCTCGATTCATGTGCGGCCGATTGTCTATATGGATGCGGAGCTTCCCTTTGTGCCGGAAAAGGACGCCCCCGGCGTGACCGCTTACCGTGATGGCATCAAGACGGTACTCGCAGGGCAAAAGATAACTTCTCTGCCTCACGAACAGATCATCGCTAAAGTCGACGAGGTGGGTAAGACGTTTCACATCGTTGTTCTTAAGACGACTATGACGGTTCCTTATACGTCGGTATTCCTGCAGCTCAATTGCAAGTACTGGAGCGATGATGCGGAAGTTAAGCTGCGCCAGGCGATGGGCGCCGGCGCGAAGCGGTAAGTGTGAGGCAAGTGAACAAAAAAATGCCCCCTATATCTCGCTCTTTTTGCAAGATATAGGGGAGCCTCGAACTTTCTTCCTGAGTGCCTCTTGAGAGCCAGCAAGGCTGCGGCCAGCTTTCGCACCCTACTTCTAAAAGAGGAAACGTCCTTGCACCACAACTACACGTCCAGTGACCGTTGCTCCCTGGCTCGAGCCGTAGGGACTGGTCGGTTGATTGATGTCGGAAGAAATGCGCCCGAGCGTGCTCGGGTTGGACGCGTTGTTTGCAGGAGCAGCAAAATTCACGTGGTTGAATGCGTTGTAGGCCTGCGCACCCACCTGGAAGACCATCGACTCATGTTTGTAGACATCCTTATAGAGGTTCAGGTCGACATCTGCGTAGTGAGGACCATAGAAGGCATTCCGGGGCACGTTGCCATAGTTTGTTTGCGGCGATGGACCAGGTCCGACGGGCACGACATTGCCGGAATCAGGATCGACGGTTAAGCCCTGACCGTTGAAGATGCCCGCATTCTGAAAGCAGGGATTCGAATAGGAGTTGCACTTGTGGTTGAAGTTGTTGTTCAGCACTTGTGCCAGTACGGTGGAAGCTCCCCCCGTCCCATTCGCTCCCAGGGCGCTCTCTGCATTGAAGTTGATGACGCTAAAGGGTTGTCCCGAGCGCCAGTATGCCTTGCTGCCAACGGTCCATCCCGCTCCCACAGCGTTCACGATTCGATTGCTGAAGTGATGGGGCTCCACGTAAACGAGGTCGACGAGAAAGTTATTGCGGATGTCGTAATCGGAATTGGAATACATCAGCCTCGAAGGTAAATCCGGGGTGATCTGGAAAGGGACAGACGTGTTCCCGTTGTACGGGAGTTGCGAGTTGCCTCCGTTGGAGATGTCATCGAGCGAATGAGAATAGGTGTACGAAACATCGGCCGTCAAACCGCGCCGGTCGAAATGCTTATACTGCACCGACACTCCGCCGTAATTCGAGATTGCGTTGTTGGTGAAGCCCTGTACCGTCGAGAAGCGCGGATCCGGCGATTCAAGCGGAACGTTATCGAAGGTTCCGGCTCCGTATGCTCCATAGAGAGAGGTCCCGACATTCTGATTCAGGTGGTCACTGGCGATGAACAGATTGTAACCATGATTGCCGGCATAAGAGATTATCAGAGCATCCGATGGGGTAAGCTGCCGTTGAAGTTGCATGCTGAATTCGAGGTATCGGGCGCTTTTGAAGGTATGCGGGGTGGTCACATAATTTGGAGGGAAGAAGTCTATGCCCTGCGCCGCCAGATTCGAGGATATCTGGTTGAACGTTGCTCCCTGGGAAAAGCCGTCCAGCACCGAATTGGCCGAGCCGGCTGCCACTGCTTGTGCGCTGCCCGAGCCCTGAGACACCGTCCCCGAGTTCACGGCTGCAAAATAGCGATTCGGGAAGTTGAGGAAGGTTTGCTCGAGAATCAGGCCAGGGAAACTATCCGAAAATAGTCCGACCCCGCCGCGCACCACGGTTTTCCCGTCCCCACGGATGTCAAAATTGAATCCCGCTCGGGGCTGCACGATAGCCTTTTCAATCGCCGGGGCAAAACTGTCGTGGCCGGCGGAAAGGGTGGCGTTGTAGGGAGTATCCAACGTTGCCGAGGAGTCAGGAAACCCTCCGAGATACTGCGAGTAGCAACCATCGTGGCAAATCGGGTTGCCGTTGCGATCGACGCGGATGCCAAAGTCGAGAGACAGGTTCGGAAGCGCGCGCCATTCATCCTGGGCATAAAGTCCCAGGTTGTAGACAGCGTTATGGATGTTGGCAAAACGCGGAAAACCCTGGATGAAATTTGACCCGCTGTTTCCCGGCAGTGAACCCCCAGCCAAGTCCGCGAGACTGCCGAACGTGTAGTAACCGCCGTAAGCCGACGTTTGCAAACCAATATCGGTGAAGTTATATCTCTTGAAGTCGACCCCGAACCTCAAGTTGTGGTTCGCTTTTTGCCAGGAAAGGCCGTCCACGATCTGATACTGCGATGTGTTGGTGCCCCCCGGGAAATCGGCCCAGATTGCTCCAAGAGTTTGGCCGTTGGCATAGAAGGAGTTCTGGCCAACACCAGCCAGTGCATTGGTTCCTCCGTCGTTGCTTTCGATAAATTCCGTGGGTGAAGACGCAAGGGTAGCAGGCAGGTTTGCCGGGGCGAACACCCCGCCAGTGTAAAGCGAGGACACGATCAACTGATTGGTGAGAGTTGGCTTAAGACTATAGATGTCGTTCAGTTGGCCGGTGTAATTCGGCTGGATGCTGACCATGCTCCAGGAGGGATTGATCAGGCTGACAAAAGAAGGCTGCTCGCCATGGTCGACGGTTACGCGGAAGAAGACTCTGTGTTTGTCGCTGACATTCCAATCGAGGCGCCCTGCCGCCAGATACTCCCGGTTGAGTGCGGTGGCGTTGACGAAAGCGGAATTGATGCAGCTTTCGGCGGCGTTGGTGCCCAGGGTTCCCCCAGTCGCATAGTCAGGTGTGCCGGCGAGGCTTCCGCAACCATAAGCCCCCGAGGCATCCTGCAGGGATCCCGGGCCGGTGACGACGGGAGTTGATCCAGCCCACGCTGAAGACCCGTTCGTGTTTGCAAACATGGTGCCATATAAAGTTTTGCTACCAGCGGAAAGGTTAGGGTTGGCCAGGATGCTAGCTTGCATTGCCTTCGACGGCAGGTTGACAAAACCGACGCTGGGCTGAATGTAGCGAATGCCTTCCGTGTCCGCAAAGAAGAACAATTTATCACGCTTGATGGGTCCGCCGATCTGTGCGGCGTATTGGTTGGAGACTGCTTTCGACTTGGGAATGCCGGACTGGTTGTTGAAGAAGTCATTTGCATTCATGCCGGCGCTGTTGTAGTCCCATTGCGCTAGTCCGTGGAAGTGGTTGGTTCCACCTTTGGTGGTATAGGTTTCGATGATGCCAGCCTGGCGTCCATACTGGACGCTATAGCCATTTTGCACCACGGCTGCCTGGTCGATCTCCTGCTGGCCGAGCGTCAAATTAGAAGAACCGGAATTCGCGATGTTGTAGAGCGAGACGGAATAATCGGCGCCGTTGATGACGGCCAGGTTGGACAGTCCAGGAAGGCCATCTGAGACGATCGAACCGAAGCCCTGGGTACCTGCGCCCATAACCACTCCCGGTACGGTGTAGGCAATGGTTGTGATGTCGCCGCCCGGCGACGGCAGGTTCTGAAATTGTTCGGTCGTAAACGTAGTGGTTGTATTCGAGGTCTGGGTATCGATCAATTGTGCATTGTTCGCGCTGACCTCTACTGTCTGGGTCGTGGCGTTGGGAGCTAATGTCAGGTTGACGGCGGACTGCTGACCGGTCAGGATCTGCACCGTTGTTTTGGCGGATTGCAGTCCCTGGGCGGTTGCCGAAATTTCGAAATTGTCGGGCTTAAGGAATGGGGCCGTGAAGCGGCCTTCCTCGTTGGAGGTGAATACCCGCTGATCGCGCGTGGCCAAATCCGTAATGGTTACAGTGGCGCCCGGAACGATTGCTCCGCTCGAGTCCACGACCGTGCCATTGATGCTGCCGGTGGTCGCGCTTTGCGCAAAGACTGGGCGTTGATACATCAGACACAACACGAGCATGGTAACCAGGAGGCAGAGCTTGCGTAGTTCGCGCCGGACCATTCCGTCCACGGTCATCTCTATTGTTTGTATGTTCCCTTGGCAATACATTGCAGATCCTCCAGCGCCTTGATAAGGCCTAAAAAGGTTTCGGTTATGAGCGATCCGGCTGCGACGTCCGGTGAGTGGTTCAGTACTTTCAGGTTGCTGCGCCTGATCAGCTGCGATAGCCGACCGGGGCCCATCGGTTGACGACGCGCCGCGTGCGAATATATGTGTCCATTTCCAAGCTTCGGTGCAATGGCCCTGTGCGGCAATAACCACTCGAGCCAATTTCAAAGTAGCCACTCGGCCCGAATCGAACTGGTTGGCCAGGTTGGGTGCGTCACTACCGCACTTTTCAGGGCCTCACGCTCACTCCCCATATGGCAAATTTCGTGCCAAGTTTTGGGCTGGCGGTGGTGCGACCGGATGAATTGATGATCCTATTCACAATCGCCTATGCAGGTTGAGGTTGGAGATTCTTCGGAGACAGACTAGCGATTGGCGGGAGACCTATTGGATAGCTGTCTCTCCCGCGTTGCCGGAGCTTCCCCGGAGGCCGGAGATCAAAATATCCCACATCACGGACGAGTCTTCTGAGGGGTCTACGGATTTCTGTAAACGGATTATGAAAGCAAACGGTTAAGCAAAAGAAAAATTTGCCATCCCGCCTGGCCCGGCTTGCCGTTGGCACTGGAGCGTTCTGGCATTTCTCCGCCCATAACGGAGGGATCCAGGGTTTGGTCCTCGATCCGGATCCAGGGCAGTTTGAGGTTCAGGTCCGCTCGGTTGCCGGTTGCAGGCATCTCGAGGGTAATCCCGCAAACGATCGCTCGAAATTGCATGAAAGTTGTACGAAAAAACGGACGAAGCCGCTCCTGCCTATGATTTCTGAAATATCGATAAAATCTGCACGACACGGCTGGTTATCCTCCAGACCGACATTGACCAAAAGATAGTGTCGCTGGGGGGCTGGGAAGCGTGCGGAGACTAAAGAGAGAGGATTTGGAGAGCAACGGGTTAGATATCTCTCCAGTCGATCCGGTGCGACGGTGGCGACTTCGGAATGAAGCTTCAGAAAGCCTAAAATCCTACAAAAAAGCATAGTTGCAATTTGGCAGCCGAAAACAGTGGATCCTGCTGCAAGGCACTAATAATGTTCCATTTAGGGAAGCAATTTGCGGAGTGGCCCTAGAAATGCTTCATGGGGGCTGTTGTTGCGCATTCGAAAAGCATTTTTCGCCTTGCAACACACCACGCAAGCAGGACAGGTAGATCTTCCCCACCTATCATCCCGCGGCAGATTCACCGGGCCCACCCTTGGTTTCTTTCCAGCAATACCCGCCCGATGGGAGGAAGAAGAGCATGTTTCCCTTCAGTAGATGCACATGCCATTACCGTAGTCGCGCAATCCCAAGAGCTTCCGGCAGCCGGAGCTGCTTTGTAGGAAGCCTCTCTTTATTCAATTCCACTAGAACACTGCTGGAGGATTCAGTTTTGAAGACATTTTCGTATGACCTCACCCCAATCACGAGGGCGGCCAAGCTCCTCTGCTGCATTTTCGCGATGTTCGTCCTGACATCCCTCTCCGTCTGCTACGGACAAGACGTCTCCGGTATGACTGGCGAGGTGACGGACACGACCGGGGCAGCGTTGACCGGGGCCACAGTTACCCTCAAGAATGGCGCGACCGGGGTGCAATACACGGCAACGACGAATTCCCAGGGCGTGTACCGCTTCTCCGAGATTCCTCCCGGCGAGGGATATACGGCGAACTTTAGCGCCTCCGGGTTCACCCCCCTCAACGTCGACAACATCTATCTGACGGTTGCCAACATCCGCACACAGAACGCAACTTTGAAGGTGGGATCGCAAGGCCAAGTGGTTGAGGTGACGGCTTCCGGCTCCGAAGTCACCATCGACACCAGCACCGCCACTATCGGCAACACGTTCAACGTGCAGCAGCTCAACAATCTTCCGGTGCAACAGAGAAACGACCCGATTGCACTGTTCACGATGCAGCCCGGCGTCACGGATACCGGCTCGGTGACCGGCGCCCGCGTCGACCAGAATAACGTTACGGTCGATGGACTGGACGTCAATGACTTCGCGACCGGCGGCGCGCAGCAGAACAACTCCGGCTCCGGCATCAGCACCGGATTTACCATTGTGGGCCACGCCCCCGTCGATTCCGTCGAAGAGTTCCGTGGCACCGTTGGCGGGCTTCAATCCAACCGCCGGCCCCTCCAGCGGCGGCCAATTCCAGCTGGTCACCAAGTCGGGCACCAACCAGTTTCACGGCAACATTAATGAATACCATCGCGATCCGTCGCTGGTGGCCAATAGCTGGTTCAGCAACAATGCGAGCCCGATCGTTCCCCGCAACCATCTGATCCAGAATCAGTTCGGCGGCAATATCGGCGGCCCAGTCCTGCAGAACAAGCTCTTCTTCTTCTTCGACTTCAACGATTCCCGCATCATCAGCTCGCAGCTTGTTCAGAGGACAGTGCCGCTGGATAGCTTTCGCAACGGCAACCTCGGCTATCTCAACAACGCCGGTGGGACTTCTTACCTCACTCCTGCCCAGGTACAAGCATTGGACCCAGCCGGCATTGGCGTAAGCCCAACCTGGCAGTCCGGGTTCACCGCCCGCTTCCCGCATTCCAACAATAACGTCACCGGCGATGGCGATCAACTCCGGCGGTTATAGCTTCAATGCTCCAGACGACGACTTCGAAACCAACTACGTCACCAGGATGGACTATAACCTGAACTCGACACATGAATCTCTGGGGCCGGTTCACCATTGCTCGTGAAAATTCAGTCGAAAACCCGAACGAGTTTGCCGGCGACCCGGCTACCAATCCCTTCGTCGATCGCACTTATTCCTTCGTCATCGGCCACAACTGGGTGATCGGCGCCAACAAGACCAATCGCGTCTTCCTCGGGGAAACCGTCCAGAAATACTCCTTCCCCAATAGCTACAATCCAACCGGTTCGACCTTCCTCACCTTTAGCGACGGCACGGGACCCGCTCTTGCCTCTTCTCTCTACCTGAATCCCAACGCGCAAGCCCGCCGCATCCCCATCCCCGTCATTGGAGATGACTTCTCCTGGACCAAAGGAAGCCATACCTGGCAATTCGGCGGCACGTTTAAGGACATCAAGGCGCACAATACCAACGTTGCCGACTACAACACGGCTGAGATCGGGCCGGGCGGTTACACCTTGAGCCTGTGCGGCCCCACCCCCGGCGATTGCGGCGGTCCAACGAACAGCCCAAACCCCAGCCTCCGCCCCGCCGATATCGGCACATCGGGCACCGAGGCTGAATACGATTACGACCAGGCCTTCCTCTTCTCGCTGGGCCGCATCGCCGAAGTTTCATCCGACTTCAATTACAACGCCCAGGGCGCGTACTGCCGCAGTTGACCGGCGATCAGCGCTACTACAAGTACTACCAGACCCAGGTTTACGCCGCCGATAGCTGGAAGGTCACCCGCAACCTCACCCTCACCTATGGCGTTACCTATCAGAACTTCACCGTGCCCTATGAAACACGCGGCCTTGAGAGCACCATCAACACCAACTTCGACAGTTACTTCGGCGCTCGCATCAACCAGAGCAAGGCTGGCCAAACGGGTGCCACTGCGGTCCCGCTGATCAGCTACGTCCTTGGCGGGCAAGGCAAATAATGGTCCGCCACTGTATCAGCCGGAGAATCATCTCTTCGCGCCGCGTTTTGGCTTTGCTTTCAACCCCAGCTGGGACCAGAAGACCGTCTTCAACGGGAGCGTCGGCATCGTCTACGACCGCACCATCATCAATGCGGTGCAGCAAATCCAGGATGCGGATTCGTATCTCTTCCAGCAGACCCTGCCCACCTCGTTGGGCATCTCGGGCGACCCCTACAATTCCATCAGGACCGGCCCGCGGCTGGACAGCAAGAACGGCATCTCCACCGTTCCCATCACCCCGCCGGCTACGCCCAAACCGCCGTACCAACCTTTTGTGAGCCAACGGAGTCACCCTACGGTCTGCAGATCGGCTCGGCCTTCAATGCCACCATCGATCCCAAACTGAAGACCCCGTACTCCATTGCTTACAACGCCGGTATGCAACACGCCTTCGCGGGCGACATGGTTATGAAGCTTAGCTATGCCGGCCGCCTCGGCCGGCGCCTGCTGGCCCAAACCGACGCCAACCAGGTTCTCGACTTCCCGGATCCCGTCTCCGGCCAGACCCTCGCCCAAGCCTTCGCGAACGTCACCCAGCAGCTGAGGGACGGAGCCACTTCCGCAACCGTCATTCCTCAGCCATGGTTTGAAAATGTCATCGGTGCCAACGGTCCACAAGACCCGGCCGAGCTACACCTCGTTCATGGTGGCAAACGTCACCGGCCTCGTGTACCGGGGCGACTTCGGTGACGTTGTCCAGTTCCTCTCCGACACCGGTGCGCCGCTCAACGTGGGATCGGCTGCCCAGTTCTCTGAGAACACCTTCTACGGCAACAGAGGGTTCTCCAGCTACAACGCCATGCTGCTTACCCTGGCGAAGAACTTCTCCCACGGTTTGAACTTTGACTTCAACTACACCTTTGGCGCACTCCATCGATAACACGTCGTTCTTCGCCAACTCCCAGGGTGATACGGGCATCGGCGGCGTCGGCCTGGTCTGCGATGCCGTCCGGCCCCGCGACGTGCCGCGCTAACTCTGACTTCGATTTGAATCAAATCATCACCGCAGACGCTGTCTACCAGCTTCCATTCGGCAGAGGTAAGGCGTTTGTAAACTCAGCTTCGACCTGGTTGAACGAAATCATCGGCGGATGGAGTCTCAGCGGTGTCACCAGTTGGCACACCGGTCAGGCTTGGGGAAACAACTCCGACGCCTTCGTCGCCAGCTACTCGAACAATGCCCCTGGTATCCTGGTCGGCCAAAAGTCGGCGGTAGCTACGAAACTTCAAAAGCCGCAAGGCGGAGGCGTCAACATCTTCGCCGGCCAGGCCAAGACGGAAACGCCGCGTCAAACTCCTATGTAGGTCCGATTGGATTCCAAATCGGAGCGCGCAACAGCTTGCGTGGACCTAAGTTCTTCAATGCCGATCTCGGTCTTGGGAAGGCCTTCCCAATCGTACGGGGATAGGGTCAAAGCAAACTTCCGTGCGGACGCATTCAACGCACTTAACCATCCGAGCTTCGCCTTGCCGGCCAGCAATGTCTACAACGGTTTGGATGAACAGGACTTCACCAGCAGCCAATTCGGCAACATCAGCTATACCGTCTCCCTCCTGGAAACCTGAACAATGGAGCCCGCGTGCTACAGCTCTCGCTGCGCATCGACTTCTAACAACACCGCGAAGGCAAGTAGTAGAAAAAGGGACCACTTCGGCGGTCCCTTTTTCTTGGCCCATCGAATCGGGAGTACAGCCTGAAACATTTCCAGGAGAGGTCCGCGGAACCGCAGATCCCTCCACTCCGCTACGCTGCGGTCGGGATGACAAAGGGGAGCGTGGCGCCTTCAGTAGAGGGTGGCGCGTGGAGGAGGAACCGCAGATCCCTCGGCTTCGCTCGGGATGACAAAGGGAACGGTGGCGCTTTCAGTAGAGAGTGGCTCACAAAGGGAGCGGCGGCGTTTCCATTGAGGGTGGTTGCCGGACTATACGTATCAGGGATGACTCAAGATCGCTCAGAGGCGGCCGCTCACTTTGAGCCTATGGTTTATTGGATATCTGGGACTTTGGGGCGATTGGGTAAAGCGCGCTCTTGATCGGACTAATTTACTGATTCGATGCGTTTTATCGAAAACTTACTGCGTACTCCACTTTCGCGTTACTTCGGCAACCTAATTGCTACACCATTGGTCACTAGAAGTGGTAAGTGTCTCGATTCGGGTTCTTACGGGATTCACTCGATGGGGTCCCTGGATCTGATCGTTTGTAAGCAGTCATAACGGGTAGTAGTGAAAGCCTTCCAAACAGCTTCGCGCTTCCGAACAACCTAATTTCCCGGCCCAAGTCGCCCGTGGAGCTATTTCTAAGGAGATTGTGTGACAAATTCAAGTATTAAGAGTGGCATTGGCAGGATCGGCAGCCTGCTTATCCTCATGGCATTTGCGATCACGGCATGCCTGCCGACCCACCTCCACGGACAAGAGTTATCTGGGGTCAAGGGTGGTCTTCAGGGTGTCGTGACCGACACCGCCGGCGCAGTTGTGCCAGGAGCGTCAGTGACTGTTACGGGAAACGCCGATACACGTCATCTGACCACGAATGACGGTGGGCACTGGGAAGCTCTCGATCTGACTCCTGGACCTTACACGATCAGCGTGGAGCGCGAGGGCTTCAGTAAGACGATGGCAAAAGCCATTGACGCCGAGGTTAACCGCGTTAAAGGCGTCAACCTTGTGCTGCAAGCCGGCGCGGTTGCGCAAACTGTCCAAGTCGACGCCACGGCCACATCCATTGATACAGGCTCTACAGCGTTGAGCTCCAACCTTACCTCCAGCTTCTATAGCCAAGTGCCTGTGGCTCGCGATGTAGGCAGCCTTTTCTATACCGCGCCTGGCGTCGTGAATAGTGGAGGTCCGGGTACCGCTAATCCTTCCATCGGTGGCGCTACCGGTCTGGAGAATCAATACATTGCCGATGGCGTAAACATCACGGATGCCGGTTACGGTGGCCTGGGCGTATACAGCCCGATCTATGGTTCGCTGGGCACTGGTATCAACCTCACCTTCATCCAGGAAGTTCAGGTGAAGACCGGCGCATTCGAGCCTAAGTACGGCAACGCGAACGGCGGCGTAGTACAGATCGTTACTAAGTCGGGCGGCAGCGCTTATCACGGCGCGCTCGCGGCTTTCTTTGCTCCGGATGCTTTCAGCTCCGGCCAGCGTTACGCGGATAACTACTTCCAGCGCGTAAACGTACGTGGCTGGATTGCATCGGAACCTCAGTACGACGCTTCGGCAGAAATCGGCGGCTACGTTCCAGGCGTGCACCTGAAAGACAAGCTGTTCTTCTTTGGCGCCTACAATCCGAGCCTCAACAAAGTTTACTGGCTCGCGCCATCCGTTGCCGGACTCTACAGCCACGGCCCATTCACCAACAAGACGACGGCGAATGATTACGCGGCGAAGGTCACGTTCAATCTCAACCAGGGCACGAGCATCGATGCTTCTGTGTTCTCCGATCCTTCGAAGACCAATGCGGGTTTTGGCGTAGCCAACGAAGACCGTTTCCCTTTTTATCCGAATCTAAATCTTGCGAACCAGACGGGTTTTAGCCGATGGAGCTACGGCACACGTAGCGAGACGGCGCATCTTACCAGCTCGCTTTCTCCAACCTGGCAGCTTGATATTTCCGTTTCCGCGAAGAGAAGTCACTTCAACGAAGTTGGACTACAGAACGTTTACAACGTGGTTGACGAATCCGGTGCCGTGCAGGCTGGACAGTTCACCGCGCAGGGACTTGGTTTCACGCAAAATCCGACCGTTCACGATTACGGCTTCGGCATCGATAGCGAGAAGACAGTCAATTTTCACGGCCAGCACACGCTGTCGGTGGGCTTTGGTTACACCCATTCCATCTACGCATTAGATAAGGCTTATAGCGGCGGATACTTCACGTTCCCATCGACGAATATCATTGGAACGCAAGTCTCCTCCATCGTGAACAATCCCGGGCTCGTGGGCAGCACGGCGAATGCGGCGTTTAACCTCAGAGCGGCGGCCGTCAATCCAAATACCGGCGCGGTCGACTGCTCTCCTGCTGACTGCCCTTACTACAACGGAACCCAGGTTTATCTTCAGCAGGTCGATGGAATCTTCTCGAGCCCTATTGCTGAAACGAGCGCCGTCAACCTGGCGGTCTATGGGAATGACAACTTCCAGTTCAACCGGTATGTCAGCCTCAACGTTGGGCTTCGCTGGGATGAGGAGCAGCTTAACGCTGTCACTCAGGCCTATGTGTTGAACGACAACTGGTCTCCACGTTTGGGCATCAATATCGACCCATTCGGAGACCGGAAGTCAAAAGTATTCTTCAACTGGGGCCGCTACACGCAGTCATTTCCCCAAGACGGCGCACTGCGAGATCTTTCGAACGAACTCGATATCTACTCGGTCAATTGGAAGCCGGAAGCAGATGCAAATAACAATGTGATTCTTAATTCGAACGGGTCAGTACAGCCGATCCTCGATGCAAATCACCTCATCAACGGGGATCCCGCGGCCGGCCAGCAGAGCGGTAACGTTTCGGTCAGCGGCAGTGGAGCGTCGCCCATCTTCATCGAACACGGCACCAAGATGAATTTTGAAGAAGAATATGTAGGGGGAATCGAACGCCAATTCGGCGGATTTGATGTGAGTGCCCGTTACATGGACCGGCGGCTCTTGCGCATTATCGAAGATGCGTCCGGGGCCTCACCAGAGGGCGCGCTCAGCGGTAACGTGGCGCAACAATTTGTTGTCGGCAACATGAACGCGACAACCGATTATTTTGTCAACGAGCAGGAAACACCCTACACGTTCAATGCAAACGCTCCGAATTTCGGCGCACCCGCAAGCTGCGTCACCAACTACAACGTCGGCTTGGGCGGCCAAGCGTTTCAGGATTCCGTAGGAAACGTTTCTGGTCCGGGTGGCGCCTGCGGCTCCAACGTCGCAACGGCCGGCACACCCACGCCAGACGGCAAACCTGACGGCTTTTCCAATCCCCGCCGTCATTACCAGGCACTGGAGCTTGAAGCCAATAAGAGCTTCAGCCATAACTTCATGTTGCGGGTTAACTACCGGTGGGCCAAGCTCTATGGCAATTACGAGGGCTTGTACCGCAATGACAACAATCAGTCGGACCCGAGTATCAGCTCGCTCTTTGACTTCACCAACGGCGTTCTCGGTTTGCTGGGCACCCAGTTTGTGCCGGGGTACTTAAACACCGATCGCAGGCAGGTGGGCAACCTCTACGGGTCGTACGTGATTCCTAGCGGCTTCATGAAGCGCTTTACCGCTGGAATAGGCCTCCGTGGAAGCTCTGGCGCGCCAATCAGCGAATTGGGGGCGCACCCGGTTTACCAAGCCAATAGCGGCGAGGTACCGATCGGTGGCCGTGGAACGGTTGGAACCACGGCTTCCAACTATCAACTTGATCTCCATGCTGACTACCCACTGCAATTCGGAGAACGGTATAAGGTCAAGTTTACTTTCGACACATTCAACGTTACTAATTCCCGGTCCCTCACCTCTGTAGATCAGGACATCTCTCTGAGTTATGGAGTGCCCGACGTGGACTACCTCAAGCCAACTTCCTTCCAACGGGCGTTCTACGGCCGTGGATCGGTACGGTTTGAATTTTAATCAGCGCTCTGTGCTGTAAAGGGAGGGGGATGAAACCATCCCCCTCCCTTTTATTTTGTGGTTAACCAGTCCATTACAATAGAAGTAGCGAAGATGAGGCAAAAGTGTTGAAGCGTTTTGTATATGCAACCTCAGTTCTGGTTGCTTTGTTTTTCGGGCTCTTTCTCTGCACTCCAGGAGCTACGGCGGCCAAGCGTCCGGCGCTTTCTCCCAGGTATGAGCATTGGCTCGACCAGGAAGTCAATTACCTGATCACGAATCAGGAGAAAGCTGTTTTCCTGGGCTTGACCACGGATCAGGATCGCGACCACTTCATCGATACCTTTTGGGCGATTCGCAACCCCGATCCAACATCACCCAGCAATGAAGTCCGGGAAGAACACTACCGGCGTTTGGATTACGCGAATACCCATTACGGGCTGCCTTCCGCGGGGAATGGATGGCACACCGACCGCGGCATGGTGTACATCACATTAGGTCCGCCCCAGCAGAAAAGGTCGTACCCCGACACGAAAGACCTGGAGCCCATGGAGACCTGGTTTTATCAGGATCCGGGAAACGCGCTTGCGCCCTATTTTTCCGTCGTGTTCTTCAAGCCGAGCCCGATCGAAGATTTCCGGATCTACTCTCCCTATCAGGATCGTCCGGAAAAGTTGATTGCCAGCACGAATGCGGTGAACGATGAGCCTGCAGCGCTGAAGATCATCAAGAGCGAACTTGGTGACGAGGTGGCGAACCTGACGCTCTCGCTTTTTCCGAATGAGCCGGTAGACAACAAGACAGGCACACCAACGCTCGAGTCGGATGCGCTGCTGAATAAGATCCGCAACTATCGCAATTTGCCGGAAAACAGGGATCTGCTGGCACATCGCCGGGCACTGCTGGAGGGCGTGACCCACCGGGTTCTGCTGGGTCAGGACTTTAGCGATCTCTCTGTGATGGCTACACGGGATGGCGCCAACCAGGCGAGCATTCACTACATGCTTCGGCTGATGAATGCTGGAGATTTCGTTCTGGGCAAGGATGCAGCCCAACGGGTGTACTACTCGTTGTCGATTGAGTCGCAGTTGCTGACCGCCGACGGCCAGGTAATTTACACCGACACTCAAGACCTGCACGAGTTTCTTAGTCCCGACCAGGTCGACCAATTGCGGCAACGGCCTCTGGCGATTGATGGACGCCTGGTTGCCGTACCCGGCAAGTACCAGCTCCGGGTCGACGTCACGAACCGGATCACCAAGCAGAGCTTTGCGCAAACGCGCGGGATTTTGGTTCCGGCGTTCGACCACACCCTGGGGATGAGCCAGGTCATCTTCGGTTCCATGGCGGCTCCACAACGCGACTATGAGCAGAATCAGCCGTTTAGTTTTTCCGGGGTAAAACTTGCGGTGACCGGTGCGGATAATACCCCGCTTGTGGGCGGTGATCCGATCCGGGTGATCTACCAGCTATGGGAGCAGCCCGATCTGCCGGCCATGCTGCAAGGAAAGAACCTGGAGATTTCCTACCTGATCGGCCAGCTTGGCGTAGCTACCAAGAAAGAGCAGACGCAGACGGTTGACCGTGCGAAATTCGACCCTCAGGGAAATCTTTTGATGGGTATTGATATCCCCAGCAATGACCTTCACCCCGGCAACTATCGCCTGGTGGTCCGGGTCACCGACGCCGAGACGAAGGAGAGCACCTCGCAAGCGGTGAATTTCAGGCTGGTCGGTGGGGAACGGCATCCGTCGTGGAACATTACGAGTCCCTCGTACACGAGCAGCGCGGACTCGGTGGTCAATCTATACCGGCGTGGATTGTCCGCGTTGTCTCAACAGCAGCCTCAGATCGCGGTTGCCTATCTCAAGCAGGCTGTCGATGCAGGAACGCCCGATGCGGCCATGTACAGTGCCCTGGCTTCGGCTTACCGGCTTGCCGGGAATGCTACCGCTGCCGCTGCGACGGAAAAGCAACGCGACAGCGCGCTCGCGCAGCGAGGGCCGGTGTCTTCCAGTAATTAGGCTTCGGGCCGGTTCAAAGGCGTACAGCTACGTGGCCGGTTTAGAAAAAACGATCGTTGGGCCCCTCTGACACCGTACTAAAGGTCAGAGATACGCAGGTTGAAAGCTGTGGTATCCCACATCTCGCGAAAAACGAGCGAGATATGGGGCACCCTTGGTTTTGTTACGGGGACATATCTCGAACTGCTAGGATCTCCACTTTATTTGTCTTCTACAGGCCCTGGCTGCTTACCCAATAGGGGTGAGCAGCAGGGTTCTTTGCTCGCGCTGAATTCCATGAATTCCACGCGGGTAAGGTCCGGGTCGTAGAGGTTAAGCTGCACCTTGCCGTCACGTCCAACCTTAGAGTTGGCGCAATTCGGGCCTTCGCAACCGTTTTTCTGCAAGGCCGCGATCGCGTCCGCCATGTGGGTCACACCGAGCGAGAAGTGATCCATCACTCCCGCCTGTTTCAGGGTCGGAGTGGGGGGCAGGTTGAGCATGTATTCCAGCCAGTCAGTACCGTCTGGCACCTGGATGCTCTGCCAATCCGTGCGCTGCTCTGTCATCCCACCGTGCCAATAGGGGTGAAAGCCGAGGATGTCTCGCCAGAACGCGTCCTCTTTCGCGGCATCCCGAACGATGAAGCCCACGTGGATGATGCGGTTGCTGGTCGCGGTAGGCGACGGCGGGGCGTTGGCGACCAGCTTGTTGGAGCCGCTCTGCACGAAGATCACCAGGTTTCCCTCTGGATCGCGCACCGCGAACTCTCCATTTTTCAACGGCATTTCCGGCTTGACACCGTGGGCCGCCAGGTAACGCTGCAGCCCCGCCGCGTTGCGGGTGGTGAAGGCGACCGCGGCCATCCGAATGTTCGGCAGAGGGGGCGGCGGCGCGGTGAGTATTTCGATCCATTGGGAGCCATTCACAGGGTAGGTCCACACATCGTTCGCCTGCAGACGCTTGAACCCGAGGGTGTCCCCGTAGAATTTCTGCGCTCCAGGCGCATCGGTTGTATAGAACCGCGCGAAGGCGACTCCCGTGATCGCAGGACGTTTAGGCGTCTGCGCCCCAAGGGGGGCGGTTGCGATGACTAAGGCTAGTAGCAAGGATCGTCTCATGCACCGAAACTCTATTGCATTTGGTGGTCAGGGTCAAAGATGCGCAGGGCCCCTTGCAGGAAAGCGATCGATGGGCTTCGCCCATCATTTTCGGCCCACGTACGCTGGTGCGAACGTGGGGCACCCCGTCGATTCCCTCCGACTCTGGCTATGACGCAGACCTGATTTCCCAATCCGGCGTCGCAGTAGCCGGAAAGAATTGCTTCCCCGGGCATTCCCCAATAAACTTCTCTCCGAGCGGAAATGTAGCTTTTTCAACTCTGTAAGGAGACTGCGTGCGCTTTCCCCGGATGTTTTTCTGCTTTGCCCTGGCCTTCCTGAGCAGTCAGGTTCAGGCCCAGCAACCAGCAAACGACATGCCACCGCCGGCACCGCATGCCAAGGAAATCCACCTTAAGCATGTGCTGGTGATCGGGCAGAGCAAGGGCTTTGAACACAACTCGATCTCAGCCGCGATGGCCGCCGTCTACGACCTGGGCAAAGAGAGTGGGTTATGGGACACCATGCTGCGCACCGACACGGAACTGCTCACGAAGAAGGATTTGAAGCGAAATACGAAAAACCTCGACTACTTTGACGCCATCGTATTCGCCAGCACCACCGGCGAACTAGACATGGATGCGAGCCAAAAACAGGATTTCCTGTCGTTTATCAAGGACGATGGCAAGGGCTTCGTCGGCATTCACGCTGCGTTGGACACAAATTACACCTGGCCAGAGTATGGCGAGATGATCGGCGGGTACTTCGATCAGCATCCCTGGATGACCTTCAATGCGCCGATCATTAATGAAGACCCGGACTTTCCGGCGGTGCGGCACTTTCCCAAGGCGTTTGTGAAGTATGACGAAATCTACCAGCCTAAAGATTGGTCTCGCAGCAAGGTGAACGTGCTCCTGAGCCTGGATTCGAGCAAACTGAACTATGAGAACAACCCGCGTATCCATCGCATGGACCATGATTTCCCGGTAGCCTGGAGCAAGCTCTACGGCAAAGGCAGGGTCTTCTATTCCACGCTCGGCCATACCGAAGAAGCCTGGGAAGACCCGGACATTCGAAAGATGTACTTTGAAGCGATCAAGTGGTCGCTGGGGATGACGGAAGGAAGCACAACGTCGCACGCCAAGGTGACTGCGCCGAAATGAGGCTTCCAAATGGAATTAAAGGTGGTGTCACAAGGATGAAGAAGTTTCGGGATTTGGCAATACTCGCAGCCATTGCTGGATTGGCTGCCTACCAGGGCAGGCAATTGCACATCTATGCGGCGACCGGACAGGCGCCCGCTACCACGCAAAATGCTGGGCCCACCCACGGTGGCAACGGCGCAGCAGCACCAGTGCCGAAGCGGCGGCAGCCGGCGGTTCGCTTTTCCAGCAGAATTGCGCCTTCTGCCACGGGCGGGATGCGGGCGGCGGAGAGACAGGTCCCGACCTAACCCGCTCCAAGCTGGTCACCGCAGATGTGGGCGGAGACAAGATTGGGGATGTGGTGCTGCACGGACGCCCCGACAAGGGTATGCCCGCCTTTAGATTTCTCCGCCGAACAGATCGCCAACCTCGCCGCCTTCATCCACGCCCAGCAGACCAAGGCCATGGCGCAAAGCGGGAAGCGCAAAGGGGTGGATGTTTCTGATCTCCAAACCGGAAATGTGGAGGCGGGAAAGGCCTATTTCAATGGTGCCGGAGGTTGTCGCAACCTGCCACTCGCCCACCGGCGACCTGGCCGGTATTGCGAGCCGCTACGAGGGGCTGCAGCTCGAAGAGCGAATGCTCTATCCCAAGGATGTGAAGAACAAAGTGACGGTGACCCTGCCTTCCGGAGAAACAGTAGCCGGGTCGCTGGAGTATCTGGATGAATTCACGGTGGGATTGAAGGATGCTACGGGAACCTACCGGTCCTGGCGTGTGAGCGATGTGAAGGTCAAAGTCGATGCACCTGTCGAAGCACACGTGGCCCTGTTCCCCAAATACACCGATGACGACATCCATAACCTGATGGCGTATATTCAGACGCTGCGCTAGGGGTCTCCATGTTGAAGAAAGTTTTGTTTCTTGCCGTCGCGATTGCCTTTTCCCCTTCGCTTAGAGCGCAGAACGTGGATGCGACGATGCTTCTGCATCCGCCCGCGGACAGTTGGCCCGGCTACCACGGCGACTACTCCGGGCAGCGGCATAGTCACCTCACGCAAATCACACCGCAGAATGTAGCCGATCTAAGCCTGGCGTGGGCTTTTCAAACGGGCCAACCGGCGGAGATTAAAGCATCTCCGCTGCTGGTCGATGGGGTGATTTACTTCACCGTTCCCGACAATGTCTGGGCCGTGGACGCGCGTTCGGGCCATATGCTGTGGCACTATACGTATCCGCCGAATAAAGGGGACCATATCGGCCAGCGCGGCGTTGGCATGTATAAGGACTGGATCTTCTTCGTCTCTCCGGATGCTCACCTGGTTTCGCTGAACGCCAAGGACGGCAAGGTGCGCTGGATAATCGAGCTGGCTGACGTGAATAAGGGCTACTGGGCGACCGAGGCGCCGTTCATTGTGGGCAACCACGTGATCGTTGGCGTAGGCGGCGATCTGGATAACATTCCCATGTTCGTGAAGGCGATTGATCCGGAGACGGGCGCGACCCAATGGCAATGGATGGTCACTCCCCCGCCCGGTCCGGGGGTGACGACGGGAGGCACGACGTGGATGGCCGGGACGTATGATCCCGCGCTCAACCTTATTTTCTGGGGAACCGGAAATCCTACGCCGGTGCTGGATGGAAATGCACGGCCGGGGGACGATCTCTACACCTGCAGCATCGTCGCACTGAATCCCGATACCGGGAAGCTGGTTTGGGCTTTTCAGCCCTCGCCGCATGATACGCATGACTGGGATGCGGTCGAGATACCGGTCCTGGTGGACGGAACGTTCCACGGACAACCGCGGAAGATGCTTCTGCAAGCTTCGCGGAACGGGTACTTTTTCGTACTGGATCGTACCAATGGCAAGAGCCTGCTCACGGTTCCGTTCGGGCCCGTGAACTGGGCATCGGGTGTGGATAAGGAAGGCCGCCCGAACCCAGCCCCGGCCAAGGATCCGGCACCGGATGGGCGGCTGATCGCACCGGACGAGGGTGGCCTGACTAACTACCGATCGCCCAGCTTTGACCCTAAGACTGGTCTCTTCATCGTGAGCGCTCACCCCGCCTATAGCCTCTATTTCAATAAGCCAGCGGATGGATCGTACGGCTGGGCAGGCGCGGATTACGGACTCTGGGGCAAAGGAGTGCTGGAGGCAATCGACTATAAGACCGGCAAGATTCGCTGGACCCATGAACTCGGGCCGGGAGGATCGGGGGCAGGGGTGCTGACCACTGATTCCGGGATCACGTTTACTGGCGACGCTCCGGGTAATTTTCTTGCGCTGGATACGAGCACCGGTAAGACGCTTTGGCATGCAGGGTCAGGAGCGCGTATCGGTAGTTCTCCGATTTCTTATGAGCTCGATGGCCGGCAGTATCTGCTGACCAGCAGCGGGAGTGTGTTGTTCGCGTGGGCGCTGCCGGAGAGTGCGGTTATGCCGAAGCATTCGGTTGCCAAGGGTCAGTAGCGGGCCTGGCTTGTTCTTGCTTTAGCGCGAGTAGTCGATCTGGGCCGACTCATATGAATCTGTTAGTCGATGCGGCGAAAGCGATCGTAGGGCTGCGCCCATCCTTTTCGTCCCACGTACGCTGGTGCGAACGTGGGGCACCCGTCGCATTCCCTCCGACGTTGCTGAACCCGAGGAACTTTTGGGGCGAACGCGGGGCCAACTGTCCGGTCTATGAAAATCACCGATATCAAGACGATTGTCGTCAACGCAGAGATGCGGAACTGGATCTTCGTTAAGGTCATTACTGACCAGGCGGGGCTTTTCGGATGGGGTGAGGCGTCGCTTGAGTGGAAGACGCGAGCGGTCGTGGGCGCGATCGAGGATTTCACTCCGATGCTGATTGGCGAGGATCCGCGCAATATCGAGCATCTTTATCAGAAGCTCTATCGCCATTCATTTTTCCGCATGGGCGTGATCGGCATGAGCGCGATCAGCGGCCTGGAACAGGCGTGCTGGGATATCTTCGGTAAGTCGCTGGGGCTCCCCGTGTATCGACTACTCGGCGGCGAAGTACGGGACCGGGTGCGAATGTATACCCACCTGGGCGGCGGCGATATGAAAGCGGTCTACCAGACGTTCGATCCCCAACCGCTTATCGATCTTGCCAACGAGGTGGTTGCGCGGGGATACACTGCGCTCAAGGTTGTCTTCGTCCCTTATTCTGAGCCGTTAATGGGAAGGCAGTACGTGCGACAGTTCTCCAGCATGTTTGAGAAATTGCGGATGGCTGTCGGCGACAATATCGACATCATGATCGACTTCCACGGTCGAACATCGCCCGCGATGGCGATTCAATATATCCACGCGATTGAGGATTTCAGTCCGTACTTCTGCGAGGAGCCAGTCCCACCCGAGAATGTGCCGGCATTGCGCCAGGTTCGTGAGGCGGTGCGCGCTCCTATCGCAACCGGGGAACGTCTGGTCTCTCGCTACCAGTTCCGCGAACTCTTCGAGCAGCAAGCGTGCCACATCGTGCAGCCGGACTTGTGCCATTGCGGCGGTCTGGCTGAGGCGAAAAAGATCGCGGCAGCAGCGGAGACCTACTATATGGGGGTGGCGCCACACAATCCCCTGGGGCCAATCGCCAACGCAGCTGCACTCCACTTTGCTTTATCGACGCCGAATTTTCTGATCCAGGAAGATATGCTCACCGACGTGCCATGGCGGTGGGACGTAGTGAAGCATGGTTTGAAAATGGATAAAGGCTACTGGGCAAAGACAGAAGCGCCAGGTCTGGGGATTGAAGTGAATGAAGCAGAGGCGGCGAAACATCCGTTCAAGCAGGAAGCTTTTGCGACCTCGGTCGCGCGTGCGGCAGACGGCGCCATTCTCGACTGGTAAAAGTGGGAGGAATTTACTGTGAAAATCAAATACTTTCTTGCGGGCGGTCTTGCCGTTTCCTGCATGCTTATTGCATTGCTCCTGCACGGGCAAACATTTCCCGACGCGTCTGTCTATGCGAACGACCCGGCGGCCATGATTGCAGGGTACCGGCACGTCGAAGTCTCTTCCGTTTCCGACGCAATTGAGCAGCTCACCGGCCAACGGATGTATATGTCGCACCACATGCAGCCAATCTTCACCACAAAGTTTGCCGGCTACGCGGTAACCGTGAAGATGGCGAAGGAAGAAAATCACGATCCGAATGCTCTTACCCCCATGCTCTCTGCCATCGATCACGGAGCGAAGGACTCGGTTTATGTGATGACCGTTCCAGACGGAGCTGATATTGCCGGCATGGGCGGCCTGATGGGCACGGCGATGTCTGCACGGGAGTTCTCAGGCGCAGTGATTGATGGCGGAGTGCGGGATGTAGCCTATCTGCGAAAGATCGGGTTTCCAGTGTATGCCAGAGGCGTCGTTCCATCCACTTCCGCCGGACACTATCGCGTCGAAGGCACCGGGGTCCCGGTGGTGTGTGATGGAGTGAAGGTGAATGCCGGCGACATCGTTGCTGCGGACAGTGACGGAATCGTGGTCGTGCCGCGGGAGATTGCTCCCAAGGTCCTGGTATTGTCACAGCAACTGGACTTTAAAGAACACAGCATGTACGCGTACATCGAAAACACGAAATCGATTCAGGAAGCAGTCAAGAAGTTCGGCCGGTTGTGAGTGGGTTCCTTATTCACAGGAGATAGTCCATGCGATTTTCCGGTTTGTCGAAAAGTCTGCTGCCTGCCGTCGCCGGTCTCGGCGCATTGTTTGTGTGCAGTTCGTTCGTATCGGATCAACCACAAGCGGGCGCGCAAACCAAAAGCCAGGCTTGTGCCAGCGATGATAGCGGGCTGAAGCTACCTGCTGGTTTTTGCGCCACGATCTTCGCTGACGGCATCGGCCATGCCCGTCAGCTGGTGGTTGCGCCAAACGGCGTTGTCTACGTCAACACCTACGTCGGAGATCCGCCCGACGACAAGGTGCCTGCAGGCGGCTTTCTGGTAGCCCTCGAAGACAAGACAGGTGCGGGAAAGGCCGGCGTGCCTGAGCGTTTTGGTGAAACGGTCGCGACCGGCGGAGCGGGCGGCACGGGCATCGCTCTCTACAAGGGGTCGATCTATGCGGAGCTCAACGATCGCATCGTGCGCTATGGGCTGGCTGCGGGGTCAATCGTGCCCCAGGGGCCGGCTACTACTGTCGTTTCCGGACTGCCTCTGGGAGGAGATCACCCGATGCATCCGTTCGCCATCACCGCCGACGGGACAATGTATGTCGATGTCGGGACTGCGACCAATTCCTGCCAGCTTAAGAATCGAACGCTGAAATCGCCTGGCGCGGACCCCTGCACTGAACTCGAGACGCGGGGCGGCACCTGGCGCTATGACGCAAACAAGACCAACCAACCGTTCACACCGGCCGATCGCTTCACCACCGGGATCCGCAACGGCGAAGGCTTCGCTGTCGACGCAGCCGGCAAGCGCCTTTATGTGACCCAACACGGGCGCGACCAGCTGCATTCCAATTGGCCCGACCTCTACAAGCCGGAACAGGAAGCCACGCTGCCGGCGGAGGAATTGCTGCTCTTAAAAGAGGGTGGCGACTACGGCTGGCCGCAGTGCTATTACGATGGGGCGCAGCGGAAGCTGGTTCTGGCCCCGGAATATGGCGGTGACGGTGGGAGTAAAGTCGGCGTTTGCGCAAGCAAGATCGCTCCGGTTGCGGCGTTTCCGGCGCATTGGGCACCGAATGCCGCCTTGTTCTACGACCAGAAGCAGTTCCCTGCTCACTACCGCAAGGGTGTTTTCATCGCCTTCCATGGTTCATGGAATCGGGCTCCCTTTGCTCAAGGGGGCTATAACGTAGTGTTTCAGCCGCTGAGCGGGGACCACGCTTCCGGCCCATGTGAAGTATTTGCCGACGGCTTTGCGGGGACAGTCGAGACCCCGGAGAAAGCGGCACATCGTCCGAGTGGCCTCGCTGTCGGACCGGATGGGTCGCTCTATATTTCGGACGACGTAACGGGGCGGATCTACAAGGTTGTTTACGTTGGCGGAGCCGCTGGGGGCGGGGCGAAGTTTACTCCCTGCCCGAGTGGCTCTGCTCCGGCCGGTCCTATCGTCGAAGCTGCAGCCGCAGCACCAGAAGGCGCGAATACCAATGCCGGCCTGTCCGTTCCCCCTGGCGCGACAGCGGAGATGGTGGCATTGGGTGGTCGCGTTTACCACGGCCAGGTGGGCGGAGCCTCCTGCGCAGGCTGCCACGGTGCGGATGGTAAAGGAAGTCCGCTGGGCCCTGATCTAAGCGACCAGAAGTGGCTGTGGAGCGATGGCAGCTATCCGGGGATCGCCAAGACGATCACGGATGGAGTGATGCAGCCTAAGGAATATCGCAGTCCCATGCCACCTATGGGTGGAGCACAACTCACGGGTGACCAGGTGTCTGCTGTTGCTGCTTATGTGTGGGCTTTGAGTCACCACTAACACACGCAGATTTAAAGCAGTGGTATCCCACATCTCGCAAAAAACGAGCGAGATACCCCGAATTTCCTGCACGCTGCACTGGAAAGGGCAGTGTGTGCGCCTTTCTTTAAGGAAAGACGCATGAAGTTCGAGGAACCCACTGAATTTCACAGGAAATCGGGGGTGTGGGGCACCCCAAGATTCGCTACTGGGGGAGAGGGACCTTGGGCTGGGACTAAATCTTCGTTCAGGTGGTGTTGATGAAGCCTTGGATCCTTTATGCGGTCATGACCCTGATGGCTTGGGGTGTGTGGGGAGTCTGTAGCAAGCTGGCATCCGGGTATACGCGCCCCCGGCAAACGCTGCTTTTCCAGGCAGTCGGTGTCATGGCCTTTGGACTGGTGGTGCTGGCACTGGAGCGGTTTCACATCCAGTGGTCTCCGCAAGGATTTGGTTGGTCGGCGGCGGCGGGCTTTGTTAACTTCATCGGATTCCTGAGCTTCTTTGCGGCCATCGAGAAGGGTAAAGTTTCGACGGTGATCGCCATGTCGTCGCTCTACCCGGTCATCACCATCGTCTTGAGTGTCCTGTTCCTGCAGGAAAAGATCACTTCGCGGGAAGGACTCGGCATTGCGTGTGCCTTGCTGGCCGGTTTCCTGTTGGCAGGGTGATGCGCGATTATGGGACTTATAGCTTCTGGCTTGAGGACTCTGGCGAACCTCTGATCCCGCGCCCGCCATTGTCCACGTCAACCGATGTGGACGTAGCTATCCTCGGCGCTGGATATTCGGGTCTGTGGACGGCCTACTACCTGCTCCAGCATGAGCCCGGACTACGGGTTGTCGTGGTGGAGAAAGAGATTGCCGGCTTTGGAGCCTCGGGCCGCAATGGAGGCTGGTGCTCGCCAAACTTTCCGGTGACGGCGGGCGGGTTGGAGAAGCGCTTCGGGAGTGAGTCTGCGCGGAACCTGCTGTTGGCCATGCGCGCGGCAGTGGACGAGGTTGGCCGCGTGTGTGGCGAAGAAAAAATTGATGCGCGATTCCATAAAGGCGGCGTGCTGACCCTGGCGCGTGGACGGCATCAGTTGCCGAGCATTCGCTTCGCCTACACGACTTATGAACGGTTGGGACTCGCAGATCGCTATCAGCTGATCAGCGCCGAAGAAGCGACGGACCGGATTCGCGTAACAGACGTCCAGGGTGCCCTCTATACGCCGGACGGGGCAAGCCTTCATCCAGCACGACTGGTGCGCGGTCTGGCAAGAGCAGTCGAGGCCCATGGTGGGGTGATCTACGAACAAACGCGGGTGACCGCGTTCAAGCCGGGGAGTCTGATCACTGCAGGCGGAGAACTGCGTGCGGCGCGAGCCATTGTGCTGGCGGGAGAGGCCTATCTGACCCGCTTGCCCGGCCTTCACCGATCTCTGCTGCCGGTTTATTCTCTGATCTCTCTGACCCAACCGCTGACAGCCGCGCAATGGTCGCAGATTGGGTGGCAGGGCGGAGAGAGCGTCTCCTCGACGCGCAACACGGTTGTCTATCTCACCAAGACTCCAGATGGGCGGATCCTGTTTGGCAGCCGCGGTGCGCCCTATGCTTTCGCTTCGAGGATTACAGACGAGCAAGATAGGCATGAGGCGACCATGCGCATGATCCACCGCTCATTGGTGGAATGGTTTCCATCACTGGCCGGCATTCGCTTTACCCATTCGTGGGGTGGGCCGGTGGGCATGCCGCGGGACTGGATGCCCGCGGTGCGGTTCGATGCCGGCTCAGGGATCGGTTCGATCATGGGGTACACGGGGCAGGGTGTTTCCACCAGCAATCTCGCCGCACGGTTGCTCGCGGGCCTGATCACGCGGCGGAAAACCGGTTTGGAAATACTTCCGCTGGCACAGAGATGTTCCCCAAACTGGGAAATGGAACCATTACGGTGGCTAGTTGTCCGCTATATGCAAAACGCTTTTTTGCGCATCGATGAAGCGGCTGAGGCGGGCCGGCCACGCCCTTTCGATAGCGGAATCGCGGAGTCGCTGGGCCGGCACTAGATCTCAACCCTGTACGGCCGTACGCGATTCGAGATAGACACGCAGGAAGGTGTGCAGGTCCCACCCTCCGTGGATATGGTTCCACTGCATGATTGTCTCGCGCAGCTGTTTCAGGCGGGCAGTTTCCGTGGCCAGGGAATCGGGAGCGATGGCGAGCACTTCTACCTCGATTCGCGGCACGTTGGTTTGGTCCGAGACGCGGATCCAATAGAGGCCGGGAGCGCCTACGCGAACTTGCGCCAGCTTCTGCCCGGCGCTCCAGTTCAGCGATTGGGCGGCGGCTGGCTGGCCGCTGTTCGTGACGGTAAGGGAGTATTGACCTGAAGGCAGAACGCGGAGCGCTGGGGCGATGGAAATTTCACCCTGCGCGGTAACGGCGGCCACCATCTCCACGTTGGCCGCCATGGCTGCGCGGCCAACGGTCATGGGATATGCCACCTCTGCGGTTGCAGAACGTAACAACAGAACGTTTCTTGCCGCGACAAACATGCTCCAGACGACGGGATCAGGCCGCTGAGTGATCGCCGGTACGCGGAAGCCCTGCGAACACATCCGGGCCTCGTAGCATTCGCACAACATCCGCTGGCCATCGGGCAGAAGAATCACGATTGAATGCGCCCCAGTCCCGGCGCCGGCGGTAAGTAAGCCACCGGGAGGGATTGCCTCTCCTAGCCGGAGCATCGCGGAGCTGCCATTCAGATGCCAGTCCCCATGCCTTTCCCAAACCATTCCAGAGAACCCGGGGTCCGGTGTCCCATTTTCGGCCAGAGTGGCTCTGGAGGGCCCGTACCCCAGGACCGCACCGAGGATTGCCAAGAGGAAGGCTGCGCGTCTCACGCCTTTGAGTTTAGCCAACAAACGCGTCGAAACATGCTTGAGAAATGTCTCTAATACGATACAATTGGGCACTGTAGTACTCCCTCCGCAATACAGGCCCGTTCGTTCCCCCTCCAATTAGTTTTGCGATTTTGTTCCTCCCCCGGATCCAGGTACCAGAGGAGCATGGTCATTTCTCAGAGTCTCGTATTCCTTCGTGTCTTTACGCCTGGCAAGTCAGGAAATAAGTTCCATCGCACCAATATGTTGACCGGGATTGCGCTCCTGGGTCTCTTGTTTTGGGCGCCGTTTGGAACCCTCCTGGCGCAGTCGCCCAACGTGCTCACCTGGCGGTACGACAACACGCTTCAAGGGCAAAACACACAGGAGACGATTCTCACTCCGACGAATGTGAACACCAACACGTTCGGCAAGCTATTCAGCCAGACAGTCGACGGCCAGGTCTACGCACAGCCACTGTACGCGGCCAATCTGACCCTGCCCAACAAGACCACGCACAACGTCATCTTTATTGCGGACGAGCATGATTCTGTCTATGCCTTCGATGCCGATAGCAACGGCGGCGCAAATAGTGCTCCCTTGTGGCAGGCCAGTCTCCTCAGCACAGCGCATGGCGCGGCCGCCGGGGCGACCACGGTTCCAACGGCCGATGTCCAATCCGGTACGGGAGACATCCATCCGGAAATCGGCATCAGTGCTACCCCCGTTATCGACCTCACGAGCAGAACCATCTTTGTCGTCGCGGTGAGCAAAGAGAGTGGCACCTACGTGCAAAGGCTGCACGCGCTCAACATTCTTACGGGCAACGAGCAGCCTGGCAGCCCCATAGCGCTCTCCGCATCGGTACCCGGCACTGGCAGCGGAAGTTCCGGGGGCACGCTCAATTTCAGTCCCTTGTGGCAAAACAACCGGGTCGCGCTGGGGCTCTTCAACGGTAGTGTTTATATCGGTTTTGGCGCTCACGGCGACAATGGCCCGTGGCATGGATGGGTTTTGGTTTACAACGAGACCACGCTCAAGCAAACGGCCGCAATTTGCACCTCGCCCAACGGGTATGGAAACGGCTTCTGGATGTCGGGGGCGGGCTTCGCTATCGATACGGTGAGCGCCAACGGACGGGCATTTCTAGCCACCGGTAACGGGGACTTCACCTCCTATCCACCGCTCACCTCCAGCGTTGACTTCGGTGAGAGCATCCTCCGCTACGATTTATCCAATGGTGGCTTCGCTATCAGCGACGCATTCACCACCTACAACCAGGCCAAATTAACTTCACAGGATCTTGACCAGGGTTCGGGTGGTGTCGTTGTCCTGCCCAACCAGTCCGGAACCTACCCTCACCTGCTGTTGCAGGTGGGCAAAGAGGGCCGCATCCTGCTCATCAATCGTGACGGACTGGGCGGCTACGCGCCGGGAGGCACCTCCAATACCAATGCGGTGCAGGACATTTCGGGCGCCCTGGGGGGCGGGTTGTGGAGCACGCCGGCGTATTGGAATGGGAACGTCTATATCTGGGGCGAGAACGACGTGCTGCGGATGTTTCCGATCACCAACGGGGTTCTGGCCACCAAGGCCACGGCCAAAGGTCCGGTCTCATTCGGCTTCCCAGGCGCAACGCCGATGGTGTCGTCCAATGGTACGCAGAACGGTATTGTGTGGGCGGTGGACACCGAATTTAACAGCTCGAACGGATCCTCGATTCTGTATGCATTCAATGCGCAAAATATCGGCGCGGAACTTTATGCCAGCAATCAGAATCCCAGCCGTGACGATGCTGGGCCGGCAGTGAAGTTTGCCGTTCCTGTCATCACCAATGGCAAGGTCTATGTGGGCGCCGGCTATCAGATGGACGTATATGGCCTTCTGAACCAGGAGGCGCAGGCGCCAGCGCCGGTGATTTCACCCGCCGGTGGCCCCTACACCAGCCCGCAACAAATTACCATCACGGATACAAACAGCAGCGCAACCATCTACTACACGACCAACGGATCGACCCCCACGGCGGCTTCGACCCTCTACACCGCGCCTTTCCAGCTTTCATCGGGCGCTACGGTGCAGGCGATTGCCAGCGCCAGCGGGTACCTGCAGAGTGCGGTAGCGAGCGCAACCTATAGCTTCAGCACACAAACGGCTGCGCCGCAATTTACCCCGGCGGCAGGAAGCTACACCACCACGCAGAGCGTCACGATCTCCGACAGTACGGCGGGCTCAACCATCTACTACACGACCAACGGATCGACGCCCACGACGGCTTCGAGCCTCTATACCGGTCCGATCAGCGTCACCAGCAGCACCACCATCAACGCCATCGCTGCCTCCAGCGGATTGTCCAACAGCAACGTGGCGAGTGCGGCTTACTCCATCGTGCCGAATGGAACCGCGATCAACTTTGGCAATGGCTTCGCAAGTGTTGCCGGCATGACGTTGAACGGAAGCGCGACCAACGCAGACGACACCCGCCTGCAGTTGACCACCGGTCTGACGTACCAGGCGGGAAGCGCGTTTTATAACACGCCAACCAACATTCAGGCCTTTACTACGGACTTCGCCTTTCAGCTTTCCAATGCCCAGGCAGACGGATTTACCTTCACCATACAAAACGTCGGTCCTACCGCGATTGGCGGCGACGGGGGCGGGCTCGGCTATGGACCGGACCCGGGCACCGGGACACCCCCCGGCATAGCCAAGAGTGTCGCGATCAAGTTTGATTTTTATAGCAACTCCGGCGAGGGCAGCGATTCCACCGGCCTGTACGTGAACGGGGCGGTGCCCACGCTTCCTGCGGTGGACATGACCTCTTCCGGCCTGTTGCTGGCAAGCGGAGACAGCATTGCGGCGCACATCACCTACGACGGCACGAACCTGGTAATGACGTTAACGGACGTAGTCGCGAATAAGACCTTCACGCACACATTCCCAATCAACATTCCGGCTACGATCGGCAGCAATGTGGCCTATATCGGTTTTACCGGCGGCACGGGAGGCTTGAGCGCGAGCCAGAAAATCCTGTCTTGGACGCTCAGCTCTCAATCAACATCGGTCACGCAAGCACCAACCTTCTCGCCGGCTGGGGGATCCTTCACCACCTCGCAACAGGTGACGCTGAGCGATGGCACTACTGGAGCCGTAATCTACTACACAATCGATGGCTCGACACCTACGACCTCTTCGACTGTCTATAGTTCTCCGATTCACGTGGATAGTGGGACGGTCACGATCAAGGCCCTTGCCCAGGCTGCGGGTTTCAGTGCCAGCAGCGTTTCCAGCGCAACCTACACGATCCAATCGGCGGCGACGGCAACACCCACTTTTTCTCCCGGTACGGGAACCTATACCTCGGCACAGTCAGTCACTCTCTCCGACAGCACGACCGGAGCCGTGATCTACTACACCACCAACGGCTCAACGCCGACCACTGGGTCTGCCGTATACAGCTCGGCGATCCCGGTAAACGCCAGCACTACGATCGAGGCTTTGGCCGTGGCCCCTGGATTGGCTCAGAGTGCAGTGGCCAGCGCGGCGTTCGTGATTCAAACGGGTGGGTCCAGCGGCATTAATTTTGCGGGCGGCTTCCCCAGCGCCACTGGTCTGAAGCTGAACGGCGCGACCAAGATAAGCTCGAGCAACTTCCTCGAGCTTACGGATGGCGGTCAAAGTGAGGCCGGCAGCGCGTTCTGGACGACGCCGGTCAATATCCAGTCGTTTTCCACCAACTTCACCTTCCAGCTTTCCAGTGCCTCGGCAGACGGGTTCACCTTCACGATCCAAAACAAAGGCCTGACGGCGATCGGGGGGCTTGGAGGAGGACTGGGTTACGGACCAGACCCTGGCACGGGAACGCCGCCGGGTATAACGAACAGTGTCGCTATCAAATTCGACATCTACAGCAATAGTGGCGAGGGCTCCGATTCGACGGGCATATTTACGGGCGGCGCGACACCGACAAACCCCGCGGTCAACCTTACTTCTTCAGGGATCGTCCTATCCAGCGGCGATACGATAGCCGCCCAACTCACCTATGACGGCACCACGTTGACACTGAATCTTACCGACACAGTGACGGGCAAAACCTTCAGCCATGCATTCCCGATCAACATTCCGACGGCCGTTGGCGCTGCCACTGCTTACGTCGGCTTCACCGGCGGCACTGGTGGATTGACCGCGATACAAAACGTCAAAACCTGGACGTTCACGTCGGGTACGACCAACACCGCTGCCGAACCCTCCTTCAGTCCTTTGCCCGGTACCTACAGCACGACACAAAACGTCACGCTGACCAGTGCGACACCGGGGGCAAAGATCTACTACACGGTCGATGGGTCGACACCGACTACCTCTTCTACTGTCTACAGCGCGCCGATTGTCGTAAGTGGCGCATCGCTTACGATTCGTGCTTTTGCGTCGGCGACTGGGTATCAGGCCAGCCCGATTGTGCTGGGCACTTATCAGATCCAATCCGCGACGACGGCAACACCCACCTTTTCACCTGGAGCCGGAAGCTACACATCTGCCCAGTCCGTCACCCTCTCCGATACCACTCCGGGAGCAGTGATCTACTACACGACCAACGGCTCCACGCCCACGACCTCGTCTGCCATCTATAGCGCAGCCATCCCGGTCAGCGCCAGCAGCACTCTGGAGGCGATTGCCGTGGCTCCTGGCTTCGCGCAGAGTGCGGTGGCCAGCGCGGCTTATGTCATTCAATCGGGATCTGCAGGCGGTATCAATTTCGGCAGCGGCTTTGCCAGCGCCTCTGGACTGCAGCTCAATGGCGGCGCGGTCGTGAATGCAGGCAGCCTCGAGGTTACGAATGGAGGCGGATATCAAGCCACCAGCGCATTCTGGACCACTCCGGTGAATGTTCAGTCCTTTACCACCAACTTCACGTTCCAGCTTTCCAGTGCGTCGGCGGATGGATTTACTTTCACGATCCAGAACAATAGCCCGACAGCGGTTGGGGGCCCTGGAGGCGGCTTAGGTTACGGACCAGACCCGGGGACAAAAACACCAGCCGGCATAGCGAACAGTGTCGCTGTCAAATTCGACTTTTTTAGCAATTCCGGGGAAGGCAACGATTCGACAGGATACTTTGTCAATGGCGTCTCGCCGACGGTTCCCGCGGTGAATATGACTTCCTCTGGTGTTGTGCTGGCAAGCGGGGATACGATGGCAGCGCAGCTTACTTATAACGGCACCACCCTGACGTTGAACATCACGGATACTGTCACTGGAAGAACGTTTGCTTATTCGTCTGCGATCAATATTCCGTCGACGGTTGGGGCGTCTACTGCTTACGTTGGCTTCACGGGTGGCACCGGTGGGTTGACTGCGATCCAGAATATTAAGAGTTGGACCTTCAGTTCGGGGACGCCTTAAACCGGATGGGCGATCGCACCCGTTTCCGGAGAGGCACGAATGGTGGATCAGGGCGGTAGGTACCGTTTGCCGGTGACCCGCTTGTTCGCTGGATCGAAGTCCAGCTCCTACCAAGAGCGTTAAGGTTGAGGCGGTTCGAGATCGGCTGCTTTCTTGCGCTCCGTCTCCGCTTCTGATGTCTGACCCTCGCGCGCCAGGGCGATGGCCAATTGCCGGTGTGCTTCCGCGAAATTCGGATCGTCGGCCAAGGCCTCGTGATAGCGGGCTATGGCGTCGGCGATCTGTCCCTTCTCGAGCAACATGTTGCCGGTGTTGGCGGCAAAGGTAGCCCGCAGATGGTTCACGGCCACGCGCGTGAGGTCGGCGGCAATCTTGCGTTCCGCGGCAGCTTCCGGCTGCTTCCCCTGCTGGGCAAATACGCCAGCAAGGGTGATATGCGGCCCGGGCATGTGGGGTCCCAGGCGAATCGCTTCCTGAAGTGCCGACACCGCCTCCGGGAGTTTGTTTTGTTCGCGGTAGACGGAGCCGAGCACCGCCCATCCGTCGCTGTTTTCCGGACGCAGTTTGAGCGCTGTGTTGAGTTGCTGGGCGGCTTCGTCGAAACGCCCTTGCTGCATGTAGAGAATTCCGAGGGTAAAGGGCGGGTCAGGACCGCCAGGATCGAGCTCGGCTGCAGTCTCCAGTTCCGGGATCGCCCCGGCTAAGTCATCTTTCAGCTTGAGTGCGAGGCCGAGGTTGTAGTGCAGTTGGGGGTCGGACGGGCTCAGTTTGAGTCCGGCACGAAACTCGCGCAGGGCATCGTCGACATCGCTTGCCTGCAGATAAGCGACCCCGAGGTCTTCATGGACGGTTTCGACATCCGGGGTAAGCGCGAGGGCGCGCTGGAAAATGGGGATCGCGTCCTTGGCATTGCCTAGTTGCACCAGGTTGAGCGCGAGATTGGTCAGCAAAGGTGCGTTGCCAGGGTCGGCCCTGGCGGCTTCCTGAAAGAGCGGGAGAGCTTCCTTGAATCGACCATTGGCCTGATAGGTCAACGCAAGTTGATATTTTGCGTTTTGATTGGACGGATCGAGAGCCACGGCCGTCTTGAGAACAGACTCTGCGTCTTCCATGCTGCCCGCCTGGGCGAGAGCTTTTCCCAGCGTCAACTGCGTCATCGCGTTCTGGGGAGCCAATTGCGACGCCGTGGTGAGCTCGCGTAGAGCCGCGTCCGTCTGCTGCTGGTTGAGAAGGACAACCCCGAGGTGAAGGTGGGCGGCGGCGAGTTGAGGATCAAGACGCAGCGCGGATGCGAATTCGTCCGCGGCGAGCGTCCACTGCTGCTGTTGGGCATAAAGAGAGCCGAGCGCATCGTGGAGCGAGGCATCTGCCGGAGTCTGCGTGACGGCGCGCTTGAGTCTTTCTGTGGACGCAGGCGCTTGTCCGGTCGCGGCCAGGGATCGCGCATAGAGAACAAGTACATCGGGGGGCAACGATTGGTTTGCGCCAGCGGCGCTGCGGTCTAATTTGGCAAAGAGCGGAATGGCCTCCGCATCGCGTCCGGTGCTGGCATAGGCCACCGCCAGATTTGTCTGGGCGGAGGTGTCCCCCGGCTTCAGCTTCAGAGCTTGTTTCAGCTCGGCGATGGCCTCAGGATAGGCACTCATTTGCACTAAGACGGCGCCCAGCGCGCTGTGACCTTCTTCAATTGCAGGGACCAGTTTGACGACCGCCTGGAAATCGTCGCGTGCCTGCTGGAGTTGGTGATTGGACATGGCCGCATAGCCTGCGCGGAAGGCCGCGTCGGCCTGTTTCACTTTTTCCGCTGAGGTGTGGGTGGCGGAGTTAGCGGTTTCCTGCGCCGGCGACGGCAGCAGCGCCAGCGCGGCAAGCGTCAACGTTAAGCAAACCGACCTCTTTGTACGAAAACACATGCCGGCAGGTCCTCGAGGTGGCTCACTTAACCGTCTCGAGCTTTGGCTGCGCGTCGGCCTGGATCTGCTCGCCCACCTGGAATTCATGGGACGCCTGGCTGGATTGTCCGAGTGCGCGATAGGCCTGCCCGAGAAGCGTGTGCGTCATATAGTTGCGCGAATCCATGGCGAGCGCTTTATCCAGGTACATCTTCGCCATGACCGGGTCTTGCTGCTTCAACAGTACCTTACCCAGCAAAATAAAAGGTACAGGGGAATTCGGTTCGAGCAGGACGGCGCGGTCGAGGGCTTCCTGGGCTTTGGGATAGTCGCCCTGGCGGATGTAGGTATCGCCTAATCGGTCGTATACCTCGCCATAGAGCGGATTCAGTTCGCTCTCGCGGGTGAACTCGGCGACCGCTTCGGTTAATTGTGACTGGGCAAGGCGGATCTGTCCGATCAACAGATGAGCCAGGGGCAGGTTTGGATTGAGCGAGAGCGCCTTCTGCGCGAAGGAGTCGGCCACCGGTAGATATTCTCGCCGCAACATCATTCTGGCGGCGAGCAGGTAGGCTGAGGGACTATCGGGCGGAAAGCCGTATTGTGTGGCGAAGGCTTTCCGCGCGTCATCGTAGCGCCGGGTGTCGAGATAACAGAGACCCAGTACGTAGTTGCTGTCGATATTCGTGCGGGGGATGGAGAGGTGGGCCTGCTCAAGCAGGGGGATGGCCGCTGCCGGTTTCCCGTTCCGGAAGAGCGCGACCCCTTCCATCTGCATGGCTTCCCGGTCGGCAGGGTCCTGGGTTACGGCATGTTCGAAGGCGGTGACAGCGGACGGAATCTTGCCCTGCTCGTAGTAGGCCATGCCCCGCAGACGTTCTACGCCGGGCGGTTCGGGTTGCTGCTGAGCCAGCGTGTCCAGGGCCTTCAAGGCTTCGTCCAGCCGGCCTGTGTCTAAAAGTTTTTGCGCTTCCGCGGTTGGGGAATTGGCGGGCGGCTGCGCAGCGAGGGCAGGTACCAGCAGGACGAGAAGACAGAGGACGCGGAGGTACGCCATAGTGATACCGGGCACATTTTACAGTTACTGCCGATGACGCGCACGGGGGATGAAGAACCGTCGATCGTGCCAGGGAAACAGCAGGTCACTCCACTACGCTACGCAATGGAGGGACCTGCTGTTTCTTCTCTAGAATGGGTGCGGATGGCTACCTCTGTTTCCAGGGTCGTGGTTCTTTTGCTGGTGGTTGGTGTGGCGTTTGGCCAGAAGGTGACACAGATCTATCCGCCAACTGGGCAACATAGCGGGCCGGCCTGGTTTGAGGATTTCGCCGGGAAGGCGGGCATACGGGTGCTCAACGCGAACGGCGGCGTGGAGTCCAAGCGCTACATTCTTGAAGCCACTGGAAGCGGCGTGGCTATCTTCGATTACGACAACGACGGATGGCCAGACATCTTTATGGTGAATGGCGATTTTATGCCTGGAAAAGATCAGCATCCCACCAGCCATCTCTTCCATAACAACCACAATGGCACGTTCACCGACGTTACCGCACGCGCTGGCCTTACAGATACTGCCTGGGGACAAGGGGCTTGCGTAGGCGATTACGACAATGACGGTTTCGAGGACCTCTTCGTCACCACGTACGGCAAGAATCGTCTCTATCACAATCAGGGCAATGGCAGCTTCAAAGAAGTAGCCGCCGAGGCTGGAGTCGCGGGCACGGGCAAACTGTGGGGAACAGGATGCGCCTTTGTCGATTACGACCGCGATGGAAAGCTCGACCTGGCGGTGGCCAACTACGTCAGTTTCGATCTCGCCACCACGCCTGCTCCCGGCGCCTCGCCCAGCTGCACATGGAAGGGAGTTCCCGTCATGTGCGGACCTCGAGGATTGGCCTACTCCCCTAACCTTCTCTACCACAACCTGGGCAATGGCAAGTTTGCTGACGTGAGCACGACGAGCGGCTTCAAGAAGACCCTGGGCCATTACTGCTTTAGCGTTTCCACGATCGACTATGACGAGGACGGGTGGCCTGACATCTTCGTTGCTTGCGATTCGACTCCGGCCATTCTTTATCGCAACAACCACGATGGCACATTCACCGATACGGCCGCAGATACCGGCGTGGCCTTCAATGACGATGGACGCGAGCAGGCAGGCATGGGATCGTCCATCGGGGATTATGACGGAGATGGCCACCTGGATGTGGTGAAGACCAATTTCTCCGACGATACCTCCACGCTCTATCACCACAATGCCGATCATTCCTTTAGCGATGTGACCTTTGCTGCCGGGATTGGCGTCAACACACAATATCTCGGGTGGGGCTGCATGTTCATGGATGTCGACAATGACGGGTGGCTCGATCTTTTGCTGGTGAATGGCCACGTCTACCCCGAGGTGGACAGCGGCAATATGGGCGCGGCTTACCGGGAATCGCGGGTGCTCTATTGGAACCAGGGCAACGGAAAATTCAAGGATATTTCTCGGGAGTCGGGACCGGGCATTACCCGGCCGCAATCGAGCAGAGGTCTCGCCATCGGTGATCTTTGGAATGATGGGCGACTGGAGGCGGTGGTTAACAATGTGAGCGACTTTCCGCTTCTGCTGGTTAACCTGGCTAGGAACGACAACCATTGGCTTGGGATCCATTTGACCGGCGTCGCTTCGAATCGCGACGGGATCGGGGCGCGCGTCACCGTGTCTGGCTCCGGACCGGAAACTCCGCGGATATGGGTCGACGAGGTGCGTAGCGGCTCGAGTTATAGCTCCAACAACGACATGAGACTGCACTTTGGACTGGGACACGCAACCAGCGTAGCGTCGATTGAAGTGCGGTGGCCGAGTGGGCGAGATGAGATCTTTCCGGGGGTCGCAGCGGACCGAATGATTTCTCTCAAAGAAGGAACCGGGCAGTTAAAGCATTAGCGCCGGCAGGTCTCGGGTTTCGCCTCGATGGCCGCCAGCGCTCGCCGAGCTTTTCCGTCATCAGGGGAGAACTCGAGCAGATGCTTCAATGCCAGCGTGGCGGCCTGCGGATCGCCTATCGTGCATTCGATCATCGCGAGATCCATGCCGGCCACGGTTTCTCCTGGATCGTTCCGGCTTACCGCTTGTAACCGGGTGATCGCATTTTGGATGTCGCCGGCGCGCGCTTCCAGGATTGCGAGGTCTCCCGCTGCAGCAGAGTCCGCCGGGTTTGCACGGAGCGCTGCCTGATACTCACGCATGGCCATCTTCTGGTCTCCCGACACGTGCGCGAGAAAGCCGAGTGCGGTGTGCAGGTCCGAATCTGGCTGCCCGCCGCTGCTGCGTTCTGCCTGCTGCAACAGCAACATCGCCTTCTGACCTGATTGTTGGTCGCCGCGCTTCGCAAGTTGGAAATAAGCAAGCCCCAGATCACGATCGTTCGCCCGGCCGCCACCGATGACAGTCAGATCCCCGGTACGTTCGGACATCTGCTGCGACGAGGGACGGCGCTGGATGCGATGATCCGTCACCTGCTCATGGGCCACGTCTCCGGTTTTTTCCCGAGGCATGTGGCAGCTGCTACAGTCGAGCACCTCAGGGTGATGCTTGCTAACAAAGGCCGGCTCTCCGTGGCAGGTGAGGCATCGGCTTCTGAAGTAGCTTATCCGCTGCTCGACGGAGGGCGAACTGTGCGGGTCATGACAGGTGGTGCAGGTAAGCCGGTCTCCACTCTTTCGCTTGCACTCGCTCTGCAACAGCGCTTCCCATTGGCTGGTTGCTCTGCCGTCAGGACCCAACTCGCCGGAGTGAACAAAGTGAGTTAGATAATCGGAGAGATTCTCGCCCGGGTAGGAAAGCCGCGAGTGAACGGCCTGGGACGTTGACCGCTGTTTCCCCTTCCAGATGACATTGCAGGCATATCGAGTCGCGTTTGGCGGGGGACAGTTTCGCCGGGTTCAGGATCGGGGCGGCCCCGCCGCTCGCGAGGTGTGCGGCAGGGTCCCCGTGACACGATTGGCAGGTGATGCCTCCATAGAGGAAGGGCTGGGCTCCGAAGTGATTGACCGCGCCTAACGACGGCTGCACGCTGCTGGTGTGACAGTGAAGGCAAATCGGGTCCACCTTCAGGGTGAAGGGCATTTCCTTTGCGTCCAGCGATTTCGGGTTCATGTCCCAGACCTGCTGTTTGCTATACCAGTTCACCGGGCTCTCAAACCAGAACCCCTGCTTCTGGAACAGGTAGGTGCGGCCGCGCTGGCCGGAGCCGATGAAGTAGCTGAGCTCCTGCTCTCCTTTGAGGAGTTGTGGCGCGTTGGACCGATCGTAGCTCAGCCACGCGCGCCCATCGCGCAGGAAAAGGCGGTAGTGGACCCCCGACGCCGCGTGAGTGAACTCACCAGGCAGAAGGCCGTCGGCAGCAAGTCCACTCGCTCGCGCCATGGGGGTCGCCTGGTAGCTGTCGTAGATTTTTTGATGGCAAGGCGCACACGCCTTATCCGGGTTCTCCGCCGGCGGCAGTAAGAGCCGCCAGCAATAGGAATGGAAGAAAGTGTAAGCGCCGCATCGCTAATGACCCAGGGCAACTGCTTGTGGGTCTTTCGCGGCCTCGGTAATGACATAGAGGTGATTCACTGCAAGATTCCTGAATATATCGACGTGGCCGGAAGGCCAGCGGACTTCAAGGGAATCGACTATTTGCGCCTGATCGAGACCGAAGTGCAGCCGCAGGTCGCTCTGCGAATAGTAGCTGCCCCCGCTGCGCACTTCATCCACCTGCAGGAGCGGCTCCGCGGCTCCCTTTTGGGTTTTGGCCAGCACCCGCACCCTGGCGCCGATGCCGGTGCGGTTTGACTTGACCCCAATGGTCTTCACTTTGATCCAGGAGCGCTTCCACTGCGAGTCGCAACGCAGGAGTTGAGGCAGAGAGTTTACGCAGTTGACGATCACATCGATATCGCCGTCATTGTCGTAGTCGCCGAAGGCGCAGCCTCGGCCGGCAACGGCAGCGGTAATGCCGGAGCCGCCTTTGTCGGAGACATCTTCGAAGCGGCCGTTGCGCAGGTTGCGATAGAGGTATTTGCGCTCGGCGTAGGGAGCTTCTGTTTTTGAGCTGCTGACCTCGGGGTACACGTGTCCGTTGGTCACCAGAATGTCTAACCAACCGTCATTATCCATATCGAGAAAGCCGACACCCCATCCGAGGAAGCGGGTATTGATGCCCAGCCCGGCGGAATAAGTACGATCCTGAAAGCTGCCGTCTCCGAGGTTGGCGTAGAGGGAATCCGTGTCACCGGCAAAGTTGGTTTTGACGATGTCGAGCTTGCCGTCGCGGTCATAGTCTCCAATCGAGACACCCATTCCGGCCTGCGGTTTTCCATCGGGAGAGAGCGCCGCTCCGACCTCGATGGCTACGTCTTTGAAGGTTCCGTCCTTTTGATTCTGATATAAGGTGGCCGCGGTGGAATCGTTCGCGACATAAATGTCAGGCCAGCCATCGTCGTCGAGATCGGAAACGGCGACACTGAGCGCATAGTTCCCGATGGTGTTCCACATGCCGCTCTTTTCCGAAACGTCGGTGAAGGTTCCATCGCCGTTGTTGTGGTAAAGCAGGTTTTTTCCGGCGGCAAGCCCGGGTGGGCCGCAGGCGACCATGATTCCCTTGTAGGTGCACGGGCCGGATTCAGGCAGCGGCGCGGTTTTAAGATCGAGGTCGATGTAGTTGGCTACAAACAAATCGAGGTGGCCGTCGCGATCATAGTCGAGAAAAGCACAGCCACTGTTCCATCGAGTCGCGGACTGTTTCAGCCCTGCCTTGATGGTGACGTCGGTGAAGGTGCCGTTGCCGTTGTTGCGGAAGAGCGCATTCTGACCGTAGTAGGTGACGAACAGGTCGTCGAATCCATCGTTGTCGTAGTCGCCCACGCAACATGCCTGCCCCCAGCCGCTGCGTGTGAGACCGGCTTTCGCGGTGACATCAGTGAAGGTTCCATCGCGATTGTTTTTAAAGAGGTGGCAGGTGGGTTCGCTGTTTTTGGCAAAGCCCTCGAGACGCCATCCGTTCACAAGGAAGATATCCAGCCATCCATCGTGATCGTAGTCATAAAAGGCAGCGCCACAGCCGGTTGTCTCAAGCAGGTATTTGTTGCTGCCGATGCCGCCGTAGATGGTCTTTGCGTTTAGGCCCGCGGAGGTCGCCACATCGACAAAGTCGATGCCGAGGGGTGTGCCGGCGATAGGCGACGCAGGGCCTGGGGGGGGTGGAACCGGTCTGGCATCGTAAGAACGCGTCTTACCCGTTTGACCTTGTTGTGGGGGGTCGACGGCGCCGTTTCGGGTCCAGTTTAGGCTCCAGGAAGGAGTGGCCATCATGAGCACGTCGCTGAAGGGCAGAACCAGGGTGGTGCGGCTGAGCGACTTGATGAAATTGCGGCGGTTCATGGGTGTTTGTTGTCCCTGGACTTTCCAAGTCTACGCAGGATTGGGAGCTCAGGGTGCAACAGAGTTTGGGGCTACCCCAACTTGGACAGGGTGGGTGGGCTTGCGGCAGGATCGTTCGGCCCGCGGGCTTGGTTATTCCGGCGAGCCGTTCAGTGTGGATGGTAGGGCGTAGAGACGTTCTAATTCCTGTACATCAGCCAGCTGACCCGCGGTTAGAATTCTGCCTAACGCGGACCGCTCTATCGACTCCCAGTTGGCCAGGAAGACAAGCAGTGCGTCAAAGTCTGGATTTGTTTGATTCACAGCTTCATGATGCATCTGGGTACGGGGCGCCGAAATACTACAAAGGGTGCCGATGCCGCCCATAGGTGGTAAGGGACTCACCCGGATTTCCCAGCCTGAGACGATATTCGGTGGGTGTGTATGGAGTTGCCACAGGGTTGGGCTGTTGCACAATTGACCGGGGAGGGTTAAGGTCCGCGGTATCCCACATCTCGCGAAAAACGAGCGAGATACCCCGAATTTCCTGCACGCGGCGCTGGACAAGACAGCGTGTGCGCCTTTCTTTAAGGAAAGGCGCATAAGGTTCGCGGAACCCACTAAACTTCACAGGAAATCGGGGATATGGGGCACCCCCTGGTCTTTGTAGGGAAAGAGTTTTTGACCGACAATCTCCCGTTTGCCTGGGAAAAGTTTTAAGGACAATTCCCTTGGGGGGAAGAGTTTTTAAGGACAATTCCCTGGTTGCGGGGAAGAGTTTTAGATTCAGTTTCCTTCGTTCTGGCGCTGGAGGAAGTCGAAGTCGCAGCCCTGGTCGGCTTGCAGCACGCAGTCCTCAAACAATTTGGCGTAGCCGCGGGTGGCAATCGGGTGTGGCGGCGGGGACGCTTTCCAGGCGGCGAGACGACTTTGCAGTTCCGCGTCGTCGATGAGTAGTTCAATCTTGCGGGCTTCTACATCGAGCAGAATGCGGTCGCCGGTCTAACGATCGCCAACGGGCCGCCGACGGCCGATTCCGGCGTGATGTGCAATACGATGGTGCCGAAGGCAGTGCCGCTCATGCGCGCATCGGAAATACGAACCATGTCCTTCACGCCCTGCCGGGCCAACTTCATGGGGATCGGAAGATAGCCTGCCTCCGGCATGCCCGGCGCACCCTTCGGCCCCGCATTGCGCAGGACCAGAATGTCGTCCGCATGCACATCAAGATCCGCCTGGTCGATGCGCGCGGTCATATCTTCGACGGAGTCGAACACCACTGCGCGGCCGGTGTGACGCATCAGGTTCAGGAGAAGCGGCGGACTGCTTGATCACTGCGCTTCGCGGCGCGAGGTTGCCATAGAGCACGGCCATCGCTCCCTCCTGCTTGAGCGGCGTGGCGATGCTACGGATCACATCCTGGCCCGGCACCTGTTCTGCCTTCGCAATCGCGTCGCCGAGGGTACCGCCGGCGACGCTGGGCGCGTGAAGATCGAGCAGCGCATGACAGCTCGCGCATGAGAGCCGGAAGACCGCCGGCGTGGTGGAAATGCTCCATGTAATGAGTGCCCGACGGCTTCAGATTGAGCAGCACGGGAACTTGCCGGCCTAGTTGATCGAAGGCTTCGAGATCGAGTTTTACGCCGGCCCGGCCGGCGATGGCAGTCAGGTGAATCAGCCCGTTGGTGGAACCGCCGATGGCCTGCAACACGATCATCGCGTTGCGCACGGACTTTTCGGTAATCAGGTCGCTCGGTTTGGGGGTGCCGGCAATCGCCATCTCGGCGGCGCGCTGGCCGCTGGCCTCGGCAATGCGGCGACGGTCGGCCTGGGTTGCGGGCGCGGTGGCGCTCATGGGAAGGGCCAGGCCGAGAGCCTCGATGAGGCAGGCCATGGTGCTCGCGGTCCCCATCACCATACAGGTGCCGACCGAGGGAGCGAGACGGCCGCTGATCAGTTCGGTTTCGGCAACGTCGATGGCGCCGGCGCGGTACTGTGCCCACAGCCGGCGGCAATCCGTGCAGGCGCCAAGAACTTCACCCTTATGATGACCCACCACCATGGGTCCTGTGGGGAGGACGATGGCGGGCAGATCGGTGCTGGCGGCCGCCATCACCTGGGCGGGCAGGGTCTTGTCGCATCCGCCAATCAGCACCACGGAATCCATGGGCTGGGCACGAATCATTTCCTCGGTGTCCATGGCCATCAGGTTGCGCAGGAACATCGAGGTGGGGTGAGCAAAACTCTCGCCGATGGAGATGGTGGGAAACACCATCGGCAAACCGCCGGCGAGCATCACTCCACGCTTTACGCTCTCGATCAGTTCGGGAACGTTGCCGTGGCACGGATTGTAGTCACTGAAGGTATTGGTCACCCCGACGATGGGGCGATCAAGCGCATCGTCGGAATAGCCACTGGCCTTGATGAAGGCTTTGCGCAGAAACAACGAGAAGCCGGGGTCACCATAGCTGGTGAGCCCCTTGCGCAGGCCTCTGGTGTTGTCTGGTCCCGGCGGATCGTCCATCCCGCCATACTATACTGCCCGGTTATTCGCCCTGAACGGCCTCGAAAGAGGCCTTGAGTTTTTGGTGGAGTTGCTGCAGATCGCGGGTGTGAGCCAGAATCGACTCGGTGATCCCGTCGAAGAAAATCCCTTCCGCGAGGGTAGTCCAACCGGCGCGGCGAACGATGTTGACGAGCTCGGCGTGATACTCATCGCCGGGAAGATTGGCAATTGCCTGTTTGACTTCGCGAAGTCTCCGCTCGAAGCGCTGAACCTGATCCGGGGAAGCCCCAGGTTTGGACTTTGCCAGAGTTGCCACGTCTGTTCTCCTGTTCGTAAGGGCGGGTTTTGCATTCACGAAAATGTAGTGACCTAAGTTTCATTTTCGTTTCAGACATTTTTTAGATTTCTCAGGAGGTGGTTGGGAACTGCAGATTCCTCCACTTCCCCCGAATTCTTGTGCGACATGGTTTCGTTGGAGCACTTCATTCGCCAAGTCCTGCGTGGCAGGAAATCCGGATACGCTCCCATCGAAAAATATTTCAAAGAAAGCTCCGCAGCACCCGCGGTTTCGCTCGGGATGCCAAAGGAAACAGCAACACTTCCATGGAAGTAGTTGCCCCTAACTCCTTCCTCTTAAGAACCTGTATAGAGTTGAAAGGCTGCCCAGTACAACGGCTTTCGATATACGGCGGGAGAATGTATCAGTGATAATTTTGCTGCGCGCAAGGCAACGTCAGGGCTGCTGCCGGCTTCAAGTTCGCCGTAGAGGCGATCCATGAGGAGAGGAGTGGATGCATCATTTACCTCCCAGAGTGCACCAATTACATTGTGCGCCCCGGCACGGAGAAAGGCCCAGGACAGACCCACCAGGCCTTCGCCGGCGTAGGCGCGAAGGCCTGACCCATAACACGCCGAGATAGTTACCAATCTGGCGTGCAGCGGGTCGCGCATGATGTCGCGGGCGTAAAGCTTGAAATTCTCGGGGTTGTCAGGCGGCGGCGAAAGCACGACCGCCGAATCCAGCGGATCTAATCGGCTTGCTGTACCGTGAGCCACAAAGTGGATGTATGAAAACTCATCCGGATTATTTTGTGCATAAGCTGCAGGTACCGCCCCAGATTGAGTCACCACCGTGCGGCTGTCTGCCGGAAAATGCTTTTCGATCCCGCGGATCTCCGCAAAGGCATTCACCAGGCTGTCATATCCGGTTCCAGCCGCGGTGGGGTTCCCGATCAACAGCAGTTTGTTTGCAGCTTGTTCGGAAGAGTCGGGGGCCAGCCTGGAGAGCATGCGAATTGAGTTTGCATTTCGGATGGTTACATCTTCGATCCAGTAGTGGGACCCGTTCGGCTCTGGTGCGAGCAGGGTCTCAAAATTCAATCCGTTGAGGAGGCCATCCGGGATGATGAGTACTTTGGAGCCTTTGGGAATCATGGGCGCGGCGGGAGCCACGAGGGTGTCATACAGCATCCTCGCGGCTGGGTTTACATCGCGCAGCGGGTCGCTCGATTTCAGGATGGCATTCTGATAATTCTGGACCTGGGTTTCGATGGTCGCCTGCCCGGGAAGTGGGAAGAGGGTCGTGTGATGAGGGGCCACGACCCACAACCATGATTTTTCCGGGCCCAGCGAATAGAAGAGAATGGTGCTGTCCAGCTTGTGAGCAACCGCTTGTACGTCTGCCGCGTGCTCTGATTGTGCGTCTGGCTTTTCGTTTGCCAAACCCAGACCTTCTGCCAGGGTTTTGGCTCGGCCGATGTCGAGAAGCTGTAACGCTTCCTCCGGCTTTTGCGTGGAGATCAGAAAGTTCGCGTAGTCGCGATAGAACGTATCGCCGTTGGCGAAGAAGGGCAGCCTAAGCTCTTCCTGTTTGATGGCTGCGCGCTGGTCTTCGAACGTGTGGATGGATTTCCTATACCAGAGCTCCGCTCTTTTTTTTTGTTTCTCGCCTGCATACAAATTTGCGAGCGCATTTTCGATTTGCCCGCGCAGGGAAGGGCTCTTGTCGGATTTCCCGTAAACCTGCATCAACATTTTTTCCGCGTCCTGCGAATTTGGCTGCCGTGCAGCCAGGAGGGCCTGCAGGAGCAGCGGCTCCAGCTCTCCATCCTTGTCTCCCGAGAGGCGCGCAACACGAATCGCATTATCGCTGTGCGTTTTTGCCGAATCGAATTGCCCCTCGTGAAAGAGCAGGTAGGCCAGTTCGGACTCGAAAATTACAATTTCTTCCCGGTTATCGATCGCCACTGCAGCCTTGAGAGCCTGCTCGTAACATGTCTTTGCTTGTTGCAGATCGCCGAGCTTGTAGTAGGCGGACCCTTCATTCCCTAACCAGTCCACCTGAGCGCTGGTAGTTCCGATCTCCTTCGCTTCCTTTTCAGCCTGCTGGTAGCTTGAGAGAGCTTTCTCAAAATCCCCCAACTGGTAATAAGCTGACCCACTATTCCCCGAGGCTGCCTCAAGAACCAGGCGTGCCTGAATGGGCCGGGCAAAATTCGCAGCTTCATTAAGAGAAGCGAGAGCCTCGTCGAAGTGCTCCATTTCGAAGGTCACCATGCCGAGATTCAAGAGATCACTGGCTTCAAGAAATGAGTTGTCCCGCTCTTCGCGGGCAACCTTCAGGCTCTTTCTGAATAGGTCGGCAGCTTCGGTCAAGTTGCCACGGTAGTTTTGAACAGTTGCTTGCGTTCTAAGGACCTCGCCGTTCAGCGCGGAGTGGCTTGCATCAGACAGACGCTGCGCCTCCTGCAACTCGGAATCCGCTTGCTGTGCGTGGCCTAGCCTGGCGTGGGCCATTGCGCAGAGCAGATCCCTCTTGATCGCGAGATCGCCCGCTTTGGGATAGGACACGTGTGGATCATTGAGGAGGGCCAGCACATCCGGCCGCCGGCCCTGATAGGTGAGGATTTCGGCTTCGAGGACCCGGAACTTCATGGGCCAGTCCGCGCCGCTCGCAGAGAAGTCCTTGCGAGCCTTCTCTGCCTTCTGCAGTGCGACGTCGAGATTGCCGTGTAGAAAGTCGTTGTGAATGTTTTCAAAGATCGGAGCCGGATCGGGGGCCGCGGCAGGGCGACATCCGGTCAGGGTCGCAGCTGCCAACGAGACCAATACCAGACCTATGGCGGAACCCCGTGAACGGCGACCGCCGCGCACGACGCGTTGCCGTTTCCCTTGACGGTGCAACCCAGCTCGGCACGAATCATCGAAATGCGAAATGTGGACTGAGCGACTAATATTTCGCCGAGAAAAATCCTGCCAAAATCCGGGATTTCCAGGACGTGGCCAAAGGACTTGCCAGGGACTGCTCCACCCACGCCATCGACCAACGAACATAGAAGAAATCCGTCTTTCCCTGGCTTCCGCTCGGATTCCATCCAACCATAACGGTCGATAAGCCAGCGGACGGAGTCCTGGTCGGCATCAGCCTTAGCACTCTTCACTAGTTTGGCAGCTTGTTGCCGACCCGTCTCGTGAAAAACAGCCTCAGTGATGGGGACCCGAATGGCTTTAGCCCCGCTTGGAAGACCCAATAGGCCGGCGTTCACCACGAGGGATGCGTCGGAGTGACCGATCGTCAGCCGGTCGAAGTGAGAACCGGCGAAGGAAACCCGAGGAAACCCTCCCTTGCCTGAATATTCGGCCGTGATCTGCGCGACGACCCGCTCGGCCTTCACGATTTCCAGAATATTCAGCCCTTCGAGAACCGAGGTAACGGATACGGTAGCGGATCCATTCTCTTTGACATGCCTGCCTGAAACCCTGGTATAGGCCGCTCGGCAGGAGATGACTCCCTCAAAAGTAAACGCCTCAGTTCTGGAGGTTACGTGGCCGCCGACCGCAGGTAAGGTCGATGAAGCCTGAGCAGGAATGTGTTTTTGAAACGGTTCCTCGATAAACCCGCCAAGCGAGTTCGCATCTGCATGGAAGTAAAAGGCCTTTTTGGCATCCGAACGCATCGTGCACCTCGTTACGCAGAGATTCTAATCGTGGGAATTTAAAGCAAAGGGATAGCGTGCCAGATCAACCGAGGATCCGGCAAGATTACCTTGTACAGCCAGAGTGTATTTCCCAGCCTGCGTATCAACCGACGGGACGCGTATGGAGACGGTATCTTTTGCCGACTGAGCCGAAACTTCAGTTCGCCAGACGAGCGCGCCGGAGGGTGCATACAGCAGGCAGTTGTAGCTGGAAAAGCGGTCCTGGGTGGGAATATCCAGCTGGAGCAGGAACGGGCGAGTGTTCCCTACCGTACCCGCGGGAATCTGTCCGCCGCGACTGTTGCCCCCCACCAAAGAGATGACCGGCAGAATCTCCGGAGCTCTCAGTTCTGAGATTTCCGTTCGGAAGTGGGGAAAAACGATCATGTTTTGATAGGCGATCACCAGAAGAGAGGCCGCCAGGGCAGACCACACCAAAGCCGAGGCAAAGAAGGATCTACCCTTGCTCCCCGCTCCGGGCTTTGGGACTGGGCGGATCTTGAATTCCCGCTTGGCTGCGTCCATGAAGGCGGCAGTGGCGCGGAGGTCGGTCGCACATTCCTGACAATCGAAGAAATGTTCCTCAAACTCGTCGCGAACTTCCGGGGTTAATTCATCCAGAAGATAACGCTCGACGGTGAGGTGCTGCGTGATGTGGTTATGGTCCATAAAATTAAGGGGCCTTTCTAATGCAACCCTAAGTGGTCGATATAGAACGACTTAAATGAATGCTTTGCGCGGTGCAACAGGACCCTTAAATATTCCCGGGTAATGCCTAACTCTTTGCAAACCTCATCTTTATCGCGTTCATCCAGAAGCACGGACTGCAGCAGACGCCGATCCCGTTCCGGCAACTCGTTCAGGATCTGGCGAACGACCCGCTCCGTGTCTTTGGCTTCGAGCAGCCGGAGCGCACTTGGCTCGCGGCCGGCAACGGTAGCCTCGGTTTCGTCGTCAATGGTGGTTTCTGTTCTTTTTCTGGAACGATAGTGCTCCTGCAACACATGGTTGCAGACGGAATTGACGAAGGGCCCAAGCCGATCGGGCTGCCTCAGCCCCCCTTCGCCGCGGATGAGCACCAGCACGCGCACGAAGGTTTCCTGCCTGACATCTTCAATTGCTTCTCTGGAATTCAATCGTGAGCGCAGTTTCAGACGGATCAATTCGCTGAAATAGTCCACGAAATGCCCTTCGACCTGCGTGTCCCCGGAGCGGAGCCTATCGATGTAGGACGCGTCGAACGCAAAGAATTCCAAGCGCGATTCCTCCCCGGCGACAGCGGGCGGGTTTAAGTTTACACCGCCGGGTGAGCCTGCCTTGGGGCCTGCCTGGTCATAGTGCGATCTCACTGGGCCCAACCTTTTGCACCGCCGACGATGCCTTGGTCTTGTACCAGTAAGACTCAGGGCGAGCGCGGAGCGGTTATTCATGTCAAGTAGTGGCGAGGGAGGAGCAAACGTTACAGGGGATTGGCAATTTGGCGATGCGGTGGATCTGCGTCTCTTTTGCGCAGGTAATGTAACGGTCGACGCCGTTGCAGCACTATTCGATATACCGTCCACCCACTCCAGCGTAAGACCCGTAACGCCATAAGCCTGAAGGCCGGAGGCAAACAAGATGTCTGGTTTCAAACTTGGACGGCTCTCGCCCGTGCGGGATGCACAGGGCGCAACGGTAGATGTAGAACCCTCATTCAGCGTAAAGGAGAAACCGCAAGTGACCACCAAGACTGCCACCACCTTCAGGCTGGGACGGCTCGCCCGTTCCCATGACCGACGTGTTCCCATGCTCCACAATCTGATTGCCGGCGCTGCGCTGGAACCGGTCGTTCCCTCCGTGGACTACACCGCCGGGATGCCTGCCGACCTGGGCATCATGAAGAATGACACGCTGGGCGACTGCACTTGCGCCGCCTACTACCACGCAATCCAGGTATGGAGCTTCAACTCGCTGAAGAACATCGATACCGAGCCGGATACCGATGTCCTGGACCTTTATGAACAGGCCTGCGGCTACAAGCCTGCCCAGGGCGGAGAAGGTCCGGGTGGCAACGAACAGCACGTCCTCACCTACATCCTTAAGAAGGGTGCGCCGTACGGGCTCAATGGGCAACAACGGCATAACATCATTGCCTTTGTTGAGGTCGACGTGAAGAACATCGATAACGTGAAGCGCTGCATTCACGACTGCGGCGTGGCTTATATCGGGTTTAACGTGCCCCAGTACATCATGCCGCCCGATGAAGAGCCGCTCAAGGTCTGGGATGTCAATCCGCAGGCAGACAACACCCTCGTCGGCGGCCACGCAGTGGTGCTGGCCGGGTATGACGCCAAGGGCGCGCGGGTCATTTCGTGGGGGAAGTACTACACCATGACCTGGGCTTTCTTTGCGAAGTTTGTGGATGAGGCGTACGCCATCGCGGACCCGGAATGGATCAGCGAGAAGAAGACGACTCCCGGCGGCCTTACCGTGCTTCAACTGCAACAGGCTATGCAGGCGCTTCAGGCCAGCTAGGAGAGCGCTGATTTTCCTGCCACGCAGCACCAAACCAGGGCCGCGTGTGCGCCTTTCTGTAAAGAAGGGCGTCGGGTGCTCCATCCTCCCGACTTTTACTGAGGATGGGGCACCCCGAGAGTTGAGAGTAATGAAGGGTACGAGCCTTAGCTCTACGGGAGCGAAAATGCCCTCGGGGGGCTTCCGACCCTGAGTGAGAACTCCAGAATTTGGGAAGGCCGAAGGGCGCACCGCAGATCCCTCGGCTTCGCTCGGGATGACAAGTTTGTTTGGGAACGCTAAGTATCGTTTCCGAGATGAATTGTCATCCCGAGCGAAGCCGAGGGATCTGCGGTGCGCCCTTCGGCCTTCCCAAATTCTGGAGTTGGACAAGTTTGAGCTAATGGACCAGGCTGTCGATCAATCCGAAGGCTTGGCGGAGCGACTTCGGAAGGCCTCGTAGCGAGCTTTCGTTTCGGCGTTTGCGGGGTAGAGGCCGGGCAGGGGCACGCCTGCCTGCACTTCGGCCATGATCCAGGCTTCCAGTTTTTCCTGCTCGGCGGCCGCGTCTACTACATCGCTCAGGAGGGCCCGGGGAATGACTACGGCGCCATCGTCGTCCACGACGATCACGTCATCGGGAAAAATGGCCACTCCGCCACAGCCGACCGGCTCCTGCCAATTGACAAAAGTAAGCCCCGCCACCGAAGGAGGCGCGGCTGCGCCCTTGCACCAGACGGGCAAGCCCGTGCCGATCACGCCGGCTACGTCACGCACGACGCCGTCGGTGACCAAAGCAGCCACTCCGCGCACTTTCATTCGGGCGCAGAGGATGTCCCCAAAAATGCCGGCGTCGGTGATGCCCATGGCGTCGACCACGGCAATGCAGCCGGCAGGCATGGCTTCAATGGCGGCGCGGGTTGAGGTTGGGGAACTCCAGGACTCCGGCGTGGCCAGGTCTTCGCGCGCAGGCACGAAGCGGAGTGTGAACGCGGGACCCACCAGGCGCTTCTGGCCCGGGCGTAAAGGCCTTGTGCCGCGCAACCAGACATTGCGCAGCCCCTTCTTGAGCAGCACCGTAGTAAGCGTCGCTGTTGCCGTAGCTTCGAGGGTTGCGATTGTTTTTTCGTCTAATTCAGTTTTCATTTCTTAGATGCTCGGGATCATGCCGCCATCCACGCGGATGAGGGAACCAGTGATATAGGCGGCTCGCTCGCTGGCCAGGAAGGCTACGACGTCGCCGTATTCTTCCGGCTTGCCGAGACGGCCGATCGGTATGGTGGTCGCATTCTCGGCCTCCACTTCTTCCACGCTGCGTCCTTCGCGTTTGGCTTTCGCTTCGTCGAGAAATTTTATGCGGCCGGTCGCGATGCGGCCGGGGGCCACGATGTTGGCGGTGATCCCGTCCTTGGCAACTTCGCGCGCGAGGGTTTTCGACCACCCAACCAACGAGAGGCGTAGCGTGTTGGAGATGGCCAGATTGGGAATGGGCGCCTCCACGCCGGAAGAGGTGCTGGTGATGACCCGGCCCCAGTGCCGCGCTCGCATGTTCGGCAGCACGCGATCGGTAGTCGCGATCACGGAAAGCACCATGGACTGAAATTGTTTGGACCACACGGCCGGATCCTGACCGCTGGCCGGTGTTGGCGGCGGGCCTCCGGTGTTATTCACGAGAATGTCCACCGGGCCTAGTTCCCTTTCAACCTTCGAAACGTTTCCATCGATCTGCGAGAGATCGGCAAGATCCCAGAGCAGAGAGATGCTTTTGCTCCCCATGGACGCCAACGCCGCCTGGGTTGCGGCGATCGAATCAGCACGGACGCCGGCCACGGCCACGTTTGCGCCTTCGCTCGCGAGTGCTCGCGCAATCGCCCTGCCCAAGCCACCACCACCGGCTAACACCAAAGCCGTCTTACCTTGAAGACCCAAATCCATGGATAATTTCCCTTCTTATTTCCATGCGTCGGACTGGAAGCGCGCGATCGCCTTTTCATCGAACTGATAGCCGAGACCGGGCTCGTTGGAGAGAGCCAGGCCACCATCACGCACTTGCAGTTGCCGGTCGATGATCTCACGGAAATTGAATACGTTGGCGTCGGGGAAGAATTCGACGAACTGACCGTTCGGGGAAGCCGCTACCAGGTGCGCATGCAGATCGTGGAACCAGTGGGGGCACACGGTCACCCCATGGCAATCGGCCAGTGCGGTGATACGCCGGAACTCCGTAATGCCGCCACAAACGAGAGCGTCGGGTTGGAGGATCGAGGCTGCCTGCTTTTCCAGCAGTTCCTTGAAGAGCCAGCGCCCGGCGAGGATTTCGCCGGTGGCCACAGGAATGGCGATGGCCGCAGCCAGTTTGGCATGGTTGTCGATCTGGTCGGGGCCGAAAGGTTCTTCGATCCAATAGGGATCGTAAGGCGCGAAACGCTCCATGTAGCGCAGGGCGGTTGGTACGTCATACCAGGCATTGTTGGCATCCAGCATGAGCAGGACGTCGGGGCCGATCGCCTTGCGCGCGGCTGCGATCCTGGTCTCTTCTGACCTAAGGTCTCCGCGCCCGACCTTCATCTTGACTGCATCCAGGCCAAGCGCGACATAGCCGGCCATTTCTTCGCCCAGCATTTCGGGCGTTTTGCCCTCGAGGTAGTAACCGCCGCTGCCGTAGGCCGGAACCGTATCCTGGTAAGCGGCGCCGAGATATTTGTAGAGCGGCAGATTGGCGGCGCGTGCGTTTCTGTCCCACAGCGCGGTATCAAGAATGCTGAGCGCGCGCATCACTGAGCCGGCGCGGGCATGCAGCAACACTTCCTGATACATATTCTTCCACAGCAATTCGGTTGCGTGCGGGTCGGCGCCGATCAGCATGGGCGCCAACATCTCGCGTACCGCGGTGGTGACCACATTGCCCCCGGAATGCCCGGCGTAGCAATGACCAATGCCTTCGACTCCGTCATCGGTGCGGATCTTTACCAGGGTGTAATCACGCGCTGTCACCTGGCGACGCGCAAACGCGGTGGCTCGCGACAATGGAATATGAACGGTACGCGCCTCGACGGAGACGACCCTGGCCATTTTGTTTCCTTTCGGGTTACTTCATGGGGGGAGTTTAGTCATTGAGTGGTGGGTGCCGCAAGTGACGTGCAGGTGCAGCAATGTTGACGTGGGTATGGGGGCGTGTTTCGATGAAAATTGGTGAAAAGTATAGCTGCGCTTCCGGTGGACGCGATTCTGCCGGAGATTATCGAGTCTCTCAAGCGCTCTCCTAACCTTGTGATCGAAGCACCTCCCGGGGCGGGCAAGACGACGCGCGTGCCGCCGGCACTGCTCGAGCTTATCAGCGGCGAAGTCGTGGTGCTGGAACCTCGGCGGATTGCAGCCCGGTTGGCGGCGCGGCGCGTGGCGTGGGAGATCGATGAGCCCGTCGGCCAGACGGTCGGCTATCAGGTGCGCTTTGAGGAGGTCGTCAGTCAGCGCACACGTTTACGTTTCGTCACCGAAGGGGTGCTGACCCGCCGTCTGCTTTCCGATCCCGCCTTGAAGGGCGTTGGTGCGGTGGTGCTGGATGAATTCCATGAACGACACCTGGACAGCGATCTCGCACTGGCGCTGCTGAAACGGCTGCAACAGACGCGACCCGAGTTCCGGATTGTGGTCATGTCCGCAACGCTCGACACTGTTCACGTGGCGGACTATCTCGGCGGATGCCCGATCCTGCGCTCAGAGGGGAGATTATTCGAGCTCGCGATCAAACACCTGCCGTACTCTCCGAAAACCCTGGAAGCGCAGGTAACAGATGCCCTCGAGGTGCTGATCGCAGAGGAACCTTCGGGCGACGTGTTGGCTTTTTTACCTGGAGCGGCAGAGATACGGCGAGCGATGCGCGAGAGCCAGGGGGTCGCGCGGCGTGCTGGTTTGCTGGTGCTGCCGCTGCACGGCGATCTGTCACCCGCGGAACAGGACCGCGCCATCGCGCCGGCTCAGCAAAGAAAAGTCATCCTAGCTACGAACGTGGCGGAAAGCTCAGTAACCGTCGAAGGCGTGAATGCGGTGATCGATAGCGGGCTGGCACGGATTGCGACCTACTCCCAGTGGACCGGGTTGCCCACGCTGCACGTGGGGCGGGTGAGCAAAGCGTCGGCAAAGCAAAGAGCAGGGCGGGCTGGACGTACCGGGCCCGGCCGGGTGCTTCGGCTCTACAGTATGGAGGATTATTTGCGCCGGCCGGAGCACGATGAGCCGGAGATCACGCGCAGCGATTTATCCCAGCTTGCGCTCGCCCTGCGGGCAATGGGGATTGTCGATCTCGCGTGGCTCGATCCCCCTCCTGAGGCAGCGGTGCAGAGCGCGGAGTCGCTGCTCGACCGCTTGGGCGCGACCGCAGCGATGGTCCACAAGCTGGCACGGTATCCTCTGCATCCCCGGCTGTCACGAATCCTAATAGCGGCGATGGAGCGCGGTGTGGGAGAGGACGGGTGTATTGCGGCCGCCCTGCTTGGTTCCGGAGCACGCACGGAGAAAAATGATCTGCTCGCGGCCATCGATTCGGAGCAGGACTACCGCACGTTGCAGCAAATCGAGCAGCTGCGCAGAATTGCGCGCCCACCCAAACAGCGGGAGCACAACGACGATGCGTTGCTGATGTCGGTGCTGACAGGGTTTCCGGATCGCGTGGCGCGACGACGGACGGGCAACCAGGTAATGCTTTCGGCAGGCGGGTCGGCGGAGTTGGCCGGTGAAGCTCCGCGCTATGAATTCATGGCCGCCGTCGATGCTGAGGATCGCAAGGATAAGCCGCTGCCTTTGATTCGCATGGCGGCGCGGATTGAACCGGAGTGGTTGATTGAGCTGTTTCCGGATTATGTGCGAGAAAAATCCGGGGTCGAGTGGAACCGCCTGACAGAGCGAGTGGAGGCAGTGAGCGCGCTGTTGTACGACGAGCTGGTCATTCAAGAATCACGAGGCGCGGCTCCCGATCCTGAGGCTGCTGCCGAGTTGCTGGCGCAAAAGGCTTTGGAAGCAGGCATCGATCGTTTCGTTGACAGGGACGCTGTGGATGAATTCATGGCGCGCGTCGCGTTTGCTGGTTTCGAGGCGCCTGATCTTACGCAGGCGGTGCGCGATTTGTGCGTGGGACTGCGAAGCTTCAGCGAGCTGAAGAGCGCGGCGACGGACCTCGTCCCAATGTTGGAGCGCAAGGTGGCTGCGCGACGATTGGATGAGATAGCACCCGCGCGGATTCGATTGGCGAACGGGCGCCAGACAAAGGTTCACTACGAACCGGGCAAGCCGCCCTGGATCGCATCCCGGCTACAAGACTTTTTCGGTATGCGGGAGACGCCGCGGATTGGGCCGGAGCGGACTCCGGTGGTGGTGCATTTGCTGGCGCCGAATCAGCGGGCGGTACAGACAACAGCTGATCTCGCGGGGTTCTGGGAAAGGCTTTATCCGCAGGTGCGTCGCGAGTTGATGCGTAGATATCCAAGGCACTCATGGCCGGAGCGGCCTTGAGGGATTGATTGCATCGGCTTGTGGATGAGCGGAACAGCAGGTCCCTCCGCTGCGCTACGCTCCGGTCGGGATGACAAAGGAGAGAGAGGCGCTTTCATATTGCACCAGCTAGTGGATGGTAGACCGCAGATCCCTCGGCTTCGCTCGGGATGACAAAGGGGAGAGAGGCGCTTCCAGGAAACGTGGTTGCTGGACAGAAGGCATCCAATCAGCAGCTGCTTCTGATCGGATCGTGGCCGTCCTCTTTGTCATCCCGAGCGAAGCCGAGGGATCTGCGGTTCTACGGACCCGTCGTGGAAATGTTTCCTTCTCAGGATTGCGGCGGTGGCGGAAGTTTTACGTGGAGGACGTTTCTTAAATAGTTGATGTTCACTGCGAGATTGTTCTGGATGGTTCCGGTGCCGTCGTTTGGCCGCGGGGCGTCGAGGTCGTAGACCACCCAGCCTTTGAAGTTTCGGTCGCGTAAGAGCTTGAAGATGGCTGGGAAGTCGACTCCGCCCGCACCGAGGTTGTGATACAGACTTGCTTTTTGATGCTCCGCCAGCGTCGGCGTCGACTTGTTGCCTCGATAGCGGGGATACGTATCCTTCATGTGCACTTCCGCAACGCGGGGAAAATAGTCGCGGATAATCTCAAAGGCATCGCCGCCACCGAGCGTCAAATGAGCAGTGTCGGCGGTGAGCCAAACATATTTGGGATCGGTGAGCTCCATGACCCTGCGCATGTCTTGCTCCCGCTCCATGGGTCCCCAGATGTGAGGATGGGGCGCCAGCCTTACGCCGAACGCGATGGTTTGCCTACCTATTTCGTTGAGCGTGTTGGCCAGGGTCTTGAGCTGGTCGTCGCTCGGGCCGCCTTCCGGACGGCTGCCCATATTCGTCTTCCAATGATCGCAGCCACAGGGTGCAAGAAAATCGTGGGCGAAGTTCACCATGCGGGCGATGAGCTCAGCATTCCCATCCGAACTCGTCCAAGCCTTCGGATTGATTTGCCCAGGTAGATCTCCTACATCGATCAAGCTGATCCCCGCCGATTCACACATGCGCTTGAGCGCGAGCGGCCGACTCACAAAGTCGCCTATTTGTCTGGAGTATGGTTCGATTCCTTGCAGGCCGAAACGCGCGGTATCTGAGATGATCTGCTGCATATCCGTCGACATACGCAGATTGCCGTTTGGCCAATCACCCCACAAAGAGCCGGTAATTCCGTAGCGGATGTTGGGGTCGATCGGATCAAGGGATGTCAGCATACTCGCCAACCCTGCCAGCACAAATTCCCGCCTATTGAGCATGTTCGATCCCTTCGATTTACTTAAGCCCGAACGCGTAGACATGCGCGTCGTGAGTCACTACAAAGACTTTGCCCAGCGCCACCACTGGCTCGCTGAAATGCACCCAGTCCGTGATGATCTTATCGCTGGAATAAAGCTGTTTTCCTGTCTCCGCATCGAAGGCGTAGAGAATCAGATTGTTGACCGGAGTGGAGCGATACTTGGCCGAGAGAGGGTTGTGATTGATTTCATCCTGGGTTCCGGGAAGGCCCTTCGGGCTCTGGATGGTCTGCTCTCCGGTCTGAATCGCAAACAGCACGCCGTTCGCCACCACCGGCGGATCGGGGACGATCATGTCGGGCGAACTCCATTGCGGGAGCAGCGATACCTTATCGCCGGCAGCGACAACCTGGAATGCCATGATGCTCCCGTGAGGAGCCGCGCCGCCGCTCGATGGGAATGGGGGCGCGCTTTTGGAAGGCGGTCCCCACATGGGCACATAAAGGAAGCATTTGCCGCCCGCTGTTTCGTAGGTGGTGATGGCGCCCCATGCTCCCTCACCCGGATTTTTGCCCTCCGCAGCGTCGTTGCCGAGTTGCGGTGATTTGTACAACGGGGTCGAGTGGTTTGGCGGACCACCGCCGAGATTGGAAGCGTCGAGCAGATAGAGGAAACCCTCTTTGCCGGCGACGGCTACCAGCGTCCGGTTTTGAAATGGAAAAACGTCCGGGCTGACGGAACCAAAATCGAGATCCTGGGTGTTCAGGTATTGCCAGTTTGCCGGGGTGAAGGAATCGAGGAGGCGTGTCGCCCTGGGGGCCAGCTTCAGCACGGTCTCGCCAAAAATGCCGGCCGCCGGGTCGTAAAAGCCGTCCGCTGTTAGCGTGAACACAGTCCCATTGGGACCTCTCGTGACCCCGCCCCGGCCCCAGGGTCCCGCATATTTCGTGCCGCTGGTATAGAAGCGCGTGAGCTGCGGATGCGCAAGATCACTCACATCCATGGCCGAGACACTCCCGGGCACCACCGCAGGTTTGGCCCCTTTCACCGCCGGCATTTGGCCGCAACCCCGCCCACTGGTGGTGTAGACAACGTTGTCGATCAGGTTGAGGCTCCAGGCACGGGCGAACGGTTCAATCATGCTGGTGGGAGTCATACGATCCGCGCCATCGCTAAGATTGAGGGCGCGCAGCTTACCGTCACTGGTGATCAGGAAAATGAGGTTGTTCTGCTTATCGATGACCGGGGTGTCGTTCACCGTGTTGGAACATAGCCAGGTAGCCGCCCACATCGGCGTGGCCGGATTGGCGAAGGTCTTCCGCCAAACACCTTTTCCTGTATCCGCGTCCAATGCGAAAACGGTGTCGTCGGCACCGAGCAGAAAAACCAGATTCTTCGTGCCATGCGCCGTGCGCACTCCCTCGGCCACGAGTGGGGCGGTGAGCGTAGAAAGAACGATCACTTTGGGAGGTGTGCTCAGTTGCGTGTTCCACAGCAGTTTCAGGCCGGAGACGTTGTTCGTTGTAAGCGAAGTCTCACCCCTGTTCCAGCCGGTGCGCTCCTGATCGTAGCCCCAGGTGGTCCAATCGCGGCCAGGGGCGGGGTCCTGTGCCAAGCCGATTTCGGCGAAGAGCAATGAGGCCAGCACGATCGACGAAAGCGGTCTGAATCTCTTTATCATCTTCCGCACGATAGATAGTCTGGAGGACCCGGCTCTGTCAACCTTTCGATGGATGCGCTCTCCAACCTGGCCGCGATAGAGTTCCCGGTATGGCAATTTTGACCGAGCCTATCGGCAGCATTCCGCGTTCGGCTGCGTTACTGCGAGCGATTGCAGCGTCACAGGCGAAGGAAATAAGCCCCGCGGCACTCGAGGGCGCCTACGCAGAAGCGATTCGTGACACCATCGCGCGGTTTGAGCAGACTGGGTCGCCGGTCATTTCAGATGGGGAGCAGACCAAGCCCAGCTTCGCAACCTATCCCCTTTCCGGGTTGAACAATCTTGCCTCGGATGGAGTCACGATTCCTTTTGCCGACGGGCACGTGCGCCAGCTGCCCCGCTTGAACGCTGGGCCGTTCCGTTACGGGGTTCACGCTGCCACTTATCTCAAGGCCGCCCAGGGCTATAGCCGCCTGCCGATCAAACAGGCTGTCATCTCAGCGTCTGCGCTGAGCCTGCTCTATCCAGCGACCGGGATACCCGGCTACCCGCGGAGGCATTCATGGCCGACCTTATCGATGAAGCAGCGGCTGACATCCGGGGGGCCATCGATGCCGGCGCAGTCAACGTACAGATCGACTTCACGGAAGGCCGGTTGTCGCTGAAGCTGGATCCCTCCGGGGAATTTGCTGCGCAACTTCGTGGCACTCAACAACCAAGTTCTCGACCGGTTCACTTCTGAAGAGCAACTGCGTATCGGAGTACATGTTTGCCCGGGGGGCGACCATGATTCCACCCACAGCGCCGACGTGGACTACGCGGGATTGCTGCCTGACCTGTTTCAAATGAACGTCGGGCGCTTCTACTTGCAGATGGCGAGTGAGCCGGACAGGAAACGCGTTCTGCAAATCATCCGCCAACTCCTCAAGCCGCATCAGACGGTTTTTGTCGGTGTGATCGACCCCATCAACCCTGTAGTCGAAACTGCCTCCCAGGTACGCGATCGGGTTCTGGAAGCGGCTTCTCTTCTACCCGTCGCTCAGCTGGGAACGACCGATGACTGTGGCTTCTCACCCTTCGCCGACGATACTTCGACTGCTCGCGATATTGCTTTCCGCAAGATCCGGGCCAGGGTCGAAGGAACCGAGTTGGCCGCGCACGAGCTCGGCGTCTGACCGAATAGACTGGAAACCATGCTGACGGCTGGCAACGACCGCATCAAGAGAGGGCTCCGCAATTCTGTGCGTGGGTCTTTCGTGCTCCTCGCCAGCCTCGTGGCGTTGGCGCTTGCGCTCTATCCCATCTACGTAATTCGCCCCTTCATCGAACAAAAGCCTGCGGCTCTGCAGCGCGCGCTTTGGGTGCAGCTGCACGATAAGCCGATCCTGTTTGGGCTCTTTCTGCTGATCACCGTGCTCGCACTGCTTGTCTGGCGACGCGCAGGCTGGATCGCGCGCCTGCTGCTATTAGCGCCGGCCATGGGCATTGCCCTGATCGCGGCCGGTGCGGCGTGGTTCAATCCCTATGAGCAGTTGATGTTCCACGGGTTTGGAGAGCCGAAATACGTCTCCATCCAGCAGGCCGGTATCGACCCTAAAGACATGGTCATCGCAGTTACGCTGGGCGGAGAGAGCCGCGCGTATCCGATTCGCGAGATGGGGTATCACCACGTGGTCAATGATCGGCTGCATCAGTTGCCGATCGTCGTGACCTATTGAACGCTGTGCCACACGGGTCTGGTCTGGACCCGCAGCGTACAAGGACGCGACCTCCACTTTCACCTGGCGGGCATCAACAACCAGAACTTCCTGATGCGCGACCAGGAGACGGGCAGCTATTGGCAGCAGATCACCGGCGCCGCGATTGCGGGCCCGCTGAAAGGCTCGAAGCTCAGCCTGGTGGCCCAGGACGAACTCTCCTTTGGCCTCTGGAAGGAGGAACAGCCCAACGGAACGGTGCTGGCGCCTTTGAAGCGCGATGCGGCAAAGTATGAGAAGGCGAACTGGGAAAGTTCTATTCAGAAAGCACCGACCGTGATTCACGCGCCGAAAGGAACGCTGCCGGACAGGGAGACAATCCTGGGCGTGTCGATGAACGGAGCCGCGCGCGCCTATCCGCTGAGCAAGCTAACCGATCAGTACCCGGTGCTGCTGGATGACATCGGAGGAAAGCCGATCATGCTGGTACTTGGCCCTGACGGGCAGTCAGTGCGTGCTTTCTCACGTGAGATGGGCACCAACACACTCGACTTTTACGGCCAGGGCTTAACCGGCACCGCCGAACCGTGGACGCTGCTGGAAGCCAACACGCTCAGTGAATTCAGCTTTGATGGGTGCGCCGTTACTGGAGATATGAGGGGACAGTGTCTGACACGGATCGATGTTCTGAAAGACTTCTGGTTCGACTGGCAGCACTATCATCCAAACAGCGACTTCTATCGCCATTGAATTGTAGGTTCGCGAGGGTCCATACTGCTAAGGCTTCGCTGCGAGGAAAGAGTTCAACCCCATGATGTTTGTTCTGGACCGGCCGCTGCTCTTGTTCGTGGTTACGTTTTTCTTGTTGTGGGGGGCTTCCTGGATTGGCATGGCTATTCGCTCTCGCCATCGCCAGTTTCCTGAAGGCATGCGATCAGACTATGGCCTGGTGGTGGGAGCTACGCTTACCCTGCTCGGCCTCATCATCGGCTTCACTTTTTCCATGGCGGTCACGCGGTACGACCAGCGGAAAACCCTGGAGGAAGAAGAAGCCAATGCCATTGGCACGGAATACGTGCGGGTCGATTTCCTGCCTGCCGAGAATGCAACCCAGCTACAAGCGCTGCTGCGGAAGTACACCGATCTGCGCGCTCAATTCTATGTCACGCACGGCGGAGCGGAGCTAATGAGAATTAACTCCGCTACTGCGAGCCTGCAGAACCAGCTTTGGACGACGGTTGCCGGCGCACCGAAGCTACAGGCATCGCCTCTGTCCGCACTGACTGCATCGGGCATGAATGATGTTCTGAATGCGCAAGGGTATACGCAGGCAGCCTGGTGGAATCGCATTCCGATTGCGGCATGGAGCCTGCTGTTTCTGATTGCCCTTCTTTCGAATGTCCTGCTTGGTTATGGAGCGCATTCGAGGGCGCTGGTGCTATCTGTAATCCTGCCGCTCGCCGTGGCTGTCTCTTTCCTGCTGATAGCGGATATCGACAGCCCGCGTGGGGGTATTATCCGGGTCCACCCGAGAAACCTCCAGGCGCTGGATGCGAGCCTCAAAGGTGGAAACTAGCTACCGATAAACTGCCAGGGCTGCCTCGCCGGTGCTGCTGACAAAGCTTGCATTGACCCCGCTGTAGTGGGCGGTAATCGTGTGTTCTCCGGCAACCTTCGGGGCAATGTTGAGCGTCGCCTTTCCCCCGCTGAGCGGTACGGCCACGCCGCCATTCAAAACGACTGTTTTTCCTAACAGAGTGTCGGTGAAGGTGACGCCGCCGCCCTGGGGAACGATCGACGCGATGGTTGTATCAGCGACTGTGGCGGTAAGGGTTACCCCGAGACCCAGATCGATCTGGTCCGGAGTGACGCGCAGTGTAGTTCGGGTGAGATCTGACGTTACCCCTTGCCTTAGCTCGATGGTCTGCTTCGCATAGGGATCAAACTGGTTCAGGCTGTTATCCATCAACACCAGCGAACCCCTCACAGGTCCGGGCGCCACGGGGACGTAGTCAATTGCGTAGACACAGGAGCTGCCGGCATTCAAGGAGGCGGGTGGGCCCGAAGGGCCAACCTCAGGGCAAGTCGTTGCGGCACCCAGATTAAATCCAGTGGTGGCGACGGGATTGTTGCCCGTACCAAGATAGGGAAAGGCGAGTGCACTGTTGCCGATGTTCGAAACCGTCACGAGTTGCGGACTGGCGCTGCTGGTGGATCCGGCGTTGGTTTTGTTGAAACTCAACACTGGTGGATCGACGACATCGATCATTTCCAATTGGCCGGTGAAGTCAAGAGAAACATAGAGGTCTCCCCCGTCGTCGAGAGCAATGCCCCGGGGCCCGTTGAGGCCGGTGGCAGCGATGGTCTGGGCGTAGTTGCCGTCCGTTTGCAGCGCTTCCTTGTATACCTGGCCGCTGGTGAATCCGATCACGTAGACATTGCCGCCTCCGTCCAGGGCTAAGCTTTCCGGACTGGCGAGGCCGGTCGCGAGCGTGGTCTGACGATAGCTGCCATCGGTTTGGAGTTTCTCCTTATATACGTCTCCCTGCTGGGGGTCGGTGACAAACACATTTCCCATCCCATCCAACGCTACGCCCTGCGGGGCCTTGATCCCGAAGCCGATTGAGCTCGCGGTGTAGCTGCCGTTGGCTTCGAGCGTCTCCTTGTGCACATTGCCGCTGGTAGAAGAGGTAACGTAGAGATTTCCGCTGCCGTCTACCGCGATACCGACGGGATCAGCGACATTGGTAACGGCTGTGCTCTGGGAGTAGGTTCCGGCAAGGAGGGTTTCTTTGTATACCGCGTTGCCGGCGGTGACATATAGGTTGCCTTTCCCATCCATGGCCACAGCGGTGGGATCGTTCAAGCCAGCGGCGATTGCGGTCCGCTGATAGCCGTTGCCAGAACGAGTCTCCTTATAGACGGTGCCGCTTCCGGTTTCAGCGAGAAAGACACTCCCTTTAGCGTCGACGGTCACGCCAGAGGGGTGGTCGAGTCCACCGTCGACGGAAACTCCCCTTGCGGGAAGAAAGCTTATCTGCGGCCCCAATCCGGTCCCGAAGACGTAGCCGGATGCCAGCGCATTTCCAGCGACATCCTGCAGAACGGCGGCGCCATAGCGGGCGCCTGAAAATTGCGGCTGGAAGTTGACATCAATTCCGCATGCTTCCCCGACGTAGTAGACGTAGCCTTTTCCCTGGTTGCCGCAGGAGCCGGATTTTGCATTCACAAAATCCAGTCCGGGAAGGCCCTGGGTCAGCACAGCCGGATTACCTAACGTGCCCGCGGTATCCACGGTGAAGACCAGAGAGATGGGGAAATCCGAAATAGCGGCTATATTCACCGGGCCGAAGTCTCCCGCGCCACTCTGCGTCAATTTTTCCAGCCGGTCACCCCCGGGAGACGCGATGTAGATGTTGCCGCTCGCATCCACCGCCATCCCATAAGGATTTTGTATTGGGCTAAAGGAGACGATACTCGTGGTATAGCCGCCCGGCGACGGAGTCTCCTCGATCACGATGTAGTCCTCGGCGTATCCGCCCAGGGTATAGCCGAGGATATAAACGTTACCCCTCGCATCCACGGCCACTCCGACAGGGGTCTTGAAAAGATGGTCTGCCACGGTGCTCTCGGTATGACTGGTACCCGACACTGTTTCCTTCAGTACGCGATCGTTTCCTAAATCGGCGATGTAGAGGTTTCCACTTGCATCCACTGCAACCCCCATGGGCAGGCTGAGGGCGCTGGTCGGCACTGTGCTCTGGATGTAGCTGCTCCCAGATGGTGTTTCTTTTACGACGCGTGCGTTATCGCCATCGGCAATGTAGACGTTGCCGTGGGCATCCACCGCGATCCCATAGGGAGTGTTGAGCCCGGTGGTAGGCAACACGCTCCGGGTGTAGGTGTAGCCACCCGGGGTGGAAACCCGCGTCTCTTTAATTACGTCGTTGGGGCTGTCGCCGACACCGTCCTCGGTGATGTAGAGGTTGCCCTGAGTGTCCACCGCAATCCCAAAGGGGCCATCCAATCCAGACACGCTTCCGAGAGACGGACTGCCCGGTGGCGAGACGATCGTCACGCTGCCGGAAAAGTTATCCGCAACGTAAATGTTGCCGCCGGCATCCACGGCTAAACCATAGGGGTAGGTGGCATCGACCGAAAACGTAGTCTGCGCCCCGCTGAAGTGCGCGGTGGCGGTTTGCGCCTGCATGGCGCTAGCAAAAGCGAAGAAGAAGGCAGCGGCCAAAAGCCGGCTTGGAACGATGAGGGAAGCCACTTTGGGTCTCCGTTTCTGATATGGTCCGCATGCGAAGTGCTTGATCCTGAGGCAGACCAAGTACTTCATCGTCTTTCCGGTGTGCTTTTTTAGGGGAAGTGAATGGATGATTTTGGGGTGCACCCAAAAGCGGAATCGCAACTTTGCACTTTAACTCCAGAATTTGGGAAGCCCGAAGGGCGCACCGCAGATCCCTCCGCTCCGGTCGGGATGACAAGTTTGTTTGGGAACGCTAAGTGTCGTTTCCAAGATGAATTGTCATCCCGACCGGAGCGTAGCGGAGCGGAGGGATCTGCGGTGCGCCCTTCGGGCTTCCCAAATTCTGGAGTTAAAGTGCAGACTCTCTAGCCGCTACGCGGTGGCACACTTGAAGATTCGCCATAATTTCACAAAGCCCCAACGCTCCGAATCACCTATTCACCCAGCCTGGACAATACGCTTGAGGAATTGGAGAATTATTCGTATGCAGAACCCTGTGCGCACTTCAACGAGCGGCATCGCCGCGAGATAAACATGCAACGATCCGCCTTGGGCTTGTTTTGTCTTGTGCTTGCAGCCGCGGCAGTTGCTCAACAGGAGAAACCAGCGGACCTGGTGCTCAAGGGCGACGTAACCGGGGCACAACACAAGACCTACTTTGATGTCCCGTTCACCGTACCTGCCGGTGTACACCGTATCAGCGTCGACTTTCAGTACACAGGAAGAGACCAGAAGGCTACGCTGGACCTCGGCATCGCAGACCCGCAGCGCTTCCGGGGAGAGAGCGGTGGAAACAAAAGCCATTTCACCATCAGCGAATCGGACGCTACCCCGTCGTATCTTCCGGGCGAGATTCCAGCTGGGCAATGGCGGCTGATTATCGCTGTTCCCAACATGCGCCCGCAGGTGGTTTCCCACTACCAGGCGGACATACGTTTCAACTCGCGAATCGAAGACGCGGCGTACACTGCGGAGCCACTTGCCATCGGCACACGGTGGTATCGCGGCGATCTGCATATGCATACCGGGCATAGCGACGGCAGCTGCAAGAGCCAGGGTGGTCAGCGGGTGCCTTGTCCGCTCTTTCTGACTGTCCAGGCGGCGGCATCCCGCAGCCTGGACTTTATCGCCATCACCGACCACAACACCGACTCGCATGATGAACCACTGCGCGAACTGCAACCTTACTTCGATCATCTGCTGCTGATTCCCGGCCGCGAGATGACTACCTTCTATGGCCACTTCAATGTCTTTGGGGTTACGCAGTTCATGGATTGGCGGATCAGCAAAGGTGGTCTTGATCTGAATGCAGTGCTGCGCGATGCGCGGGCAAAAGGCGGCATCGCTTCGGTGAATCATGCCGAAGCACCGGAAGGAGAACAGTGCATGGGGTGCCGGTGGATGCCATCCACAGACCTGGACGTGAACCTGTTCAACGCTGTGGAAGTGATCAACTATGGGCAAATCATGTTCTCGAGCGCGAAATACTGGGACGCTCAACTGCGCGCAGGGCATCGCCTGGCGGCGGTGGGCGGCAGCGACAATCACAACGCGACGATTCCACCGGGAGAAGCGAGCGCGATTGGCTGGCCGGCAACGGCTGTCGAAGCGAATGAACTTTCCGTGCCGGCGATCCTGGATGGTATTCGCCACGGCCGCACGTTTATCGATCTGACCTCTTCACGGGACAAGATGCTGGACTTTGAAGCGGAAGCAGAGGGCACTTCGGCAAAGATGGGCGGAACATTGCACACCAGAGGCGGAGCTGCCATCACCGTGCATATTCACGCGATTGCCGCGGAAGGATCGGTCGCTCACCTGCTGCTGGACGGGGAGGATTCGAATCCCGCGCTGCCTTTGGAGGGCGGCCGCTCCGATACGCAAGCTACCGTCACCGCGAGCGCCGGGCGGCATTACCTGCGTTTGGAAGTGCGCGATCACAACGGCGTCAGCGAGTTGATCAGTAGTCCGCTCTACATAAATTTTCCTGAGGAATAGACGATGCGAATCAACATAGTGCTGGCTCTTCTGGCCTGTGCGTGGCCGCTGGGTGCGCAGCAGTTGCATCCTGGTTCGCGCACGGTTATGGATGCACACAACTGCTACCCCTACTTCGAATGGTGGGGCGACCGCATCGATCGTGCTCTTTCCGCGGGTACTCCTGTGGCTATTGAGCAGGACCTGGCCTGGCATACCGATCCCAAGACCGGGCGGAGTTGGTCTGTTGTCACGCACGGTTTGCCCACACACGGCAATGAGCCAACGATGGATCAGTATTTCTTCGAACGCGTGCGGCCTGTCGTAGAGAAAGCGCTGCGCGAGGGCAACCATGGCAATTGGCCGTTGATCACGCTGAATCTTGACTTCAAGGACAACAAGCCGGAACACCTCGCGGCGGTGTTGTCGCTGCTGCGCAAATATCAGCCGTGGCTGACAACGACCGTGAAAGGAACAGCGGAGGCGGATGTCCGGCCATTGGACGTGAAACCGATTCTGGTATTGACCGGGGAAGCCGACGCGCAGCAAACCGTGTTTTACGATCAGCTGCAAAGCGGGGATCGGGTATTGCTTTTCGGCGCCATTCATACCGAAGGCAAGGATCCGGCGGCAACCGCCGAGGTCATCGATCCAGGGAAAGCCACGAACTATCGGCGGTGGTGGAACAATCCGTGGAAAGTGGTTGAGGCAGGCGGCCAGGTGAACGCCGGCGAGTGGACCCCGGCCAAGATGGACCGGCTGCGCGCGCTGGTGGAACGAGCACACGCGAACGGCTTGTGGATACGCTTCTACACACTTGACGGCGCGACCAAGGCGCAGCTCAGTTGTAACGGTTGGTTCCGTGATTACAACTTTGGCTCGCTCGATACGGCGCGGGTGCGGTGGCGTGCGGCGATCGCCGCGCATGTCGATTATCTGGCGTCGGACCAGTACGAATTGGTCGCGCGGGAAATTCGACAGGCCCATTAGTTCTGCTGCCCACACTTCCGCATTTTGTTTTGTATCAGGGCGCGACTTTAGTCGTGCCGCTAAAGGCGCAAAGGAGAGTGGGGCTTTGAGCCGGACCCTTCTGCGCGGTACTTGCGAGCACTCTGCACTAAGTCCCGTAGGGACGTCTGAAAGTAGCCCAGGACGTAGTCCTGGGTTTGGAATCCGCCATCGGTAGTCCCGAAGGGACGGCTGAAAACTCGGCTCCGGTGTTCAGCCGTCCCCGGCGGGACTGTCCAGCTTGGCTATCATTACCCAGGACTATCGTCCTGGGCTACTTTCAAACGTCCCTACGGGACTAAGCCGGATAGCGTACTCACGCAGATTACGATTTTCCCACGCTCAGGCGAAACACTTGCGCCCGCGTAACACCTTTGGTGATTCCTATACACCTTGTGCCGGCCACGGAAAACTTCCGTAATTCAATTCCTCCCAACAAATCTTCAGCCTGCATCGCCCGAGCCGATAGATGAGCAGATGCCCACACCAGCGAAAAACTGCTCGTCTTTTCTTGCCTTCTTATTGATCTCCGGAGGGTGTACGTCAGCCCTGGCGCAAATACCGGCTAATCGGGTAGCCGCGCGCATTGACGAAACGCGAGTCACCACCCTGGCGGGGAACGTACATCCCATGGCACGGGCAGAGTTTGACCGGGGGGCAGTGAACGAAGACACACCGCTGCAGCACATGGTGTTTCAACTAAAGCCTTCCGAAGCACAGCAAGCTGAACTGGACGCGCTGGTGGAAGCGCAGCACGATCCCGAGTCGCCTCTCTACCACCAATGGCTTACGGCGGCCCAGTACGGAGCCCGCTTTGGAGTGAGCCGGCAGGACCTGGACAGAATTACGGGCTGGCTGGCGGGACATGGGTTTGCCGTGGAAGACGTTCCGGTCAGTAATCGGCTGGTTATTTTTTCGGGGACCGCAGGACAAGTCGAGGATACGTTCCACACGGAGATCCATCATTTCCTGGTGGGCGGTGTGACTCATTTAGCGAATACGCAGGATCCGCAGATTCCCTCGGCACTGGCGGGGGTGGTGGCAGGTGTGGTCTCGCTGCATGACTTCCGCAGCGCTTCGCAGATCCGATCACGAACGGCTATCGGTGCTCGCCCGCAGTACTCGAACGGCAGCACGCACTATCTGTTTCCGGCCGATTGGGCCACTATCTACAATCTGAAGCCGCTCTACCAGGCAGGCACCAACGGCTCAGGAACCTCGATTGCGATCGTGGGTCGAAGCAATATCAACATGTCCGATGTGGCTCAGTTTCGGTCGGCGTCAGGGCTGCCGGCGAATAATCCAACGTTGATCCTGGTGAACACGAACCCCGGACTGGTTGCGGGCGATCAGGATGAAGCGACACTGGATGTGGAATGGTCAGGCGCGGTGGCGCCTGCGGCGGCAGTGAAATTTGTGGTTGCCGCTTCGACCAGCACCACAGACGGCGTCGACTTATCGGCGCAATATATTGTGAACCATGTGACGGCCCCAGTCATGAGCACCAGCTATGGAAGCTGCGAAGCCGATATGGGCGCCGCCGAGATGGCGTTCTATAACAGCCTCTGGCAACAAGCGGCGAGCGAGGGCATCAGTTCGTTTGTATCTTCCGGGGATGCGGGCGCCGCGGGCTGCTATAGCGGTTCGTCGACCTCCGCTTCGGGTACCGGGGTGAACGGGCTGTGCAGCTCACCCTATTCCACATGCGTGGGCGGAACAGAATTTAATGAGGGCTCGGGGACCTACTGGTCTTCAACGAATGGGGCAGGCTACAGCTCGGCGCTCAGCTACATGCCGGAAGAGGTGTGGAACGAGAGCGGATCGAAAGGCGGTTCGGGACTGTGGTCTTCCGGCGGCGGTGTGAGCTTCTACTTTCCCCAGCCGGCATGGCAAAAAGGGGTCAGCGGCGCCAGCGCAGCCAATGGGATGAGAGCCGTTCCGGATATTGCAATGTCGGCGTCTGCCCACGACGGCTACATCATCGTGGAAGACAACAACTATTACGTAATTGCCGGTACGTCGGCTGCGTCCCCTTCTTTCGCGGGCGTGATGGCGCTCGTGGTCGAAGCCAAGGGCAAGGGTGGACAGGGTAATGCGAATCCCACGCTCTATGGGTTGCTGAACGCGAGCAGGAGTCCCTTCCACAGCACCCTTTCCGGCAACAACAGCGTACCGGGTGTAACGGGCTTCACTGCTGCAGGCGCACCGTATAACCTGGCCACCGGGCTCGGCTCAGTGGACAGCACTTTGCTGGCAGGTGAGTGGAACGGCGGCGCGGGAACGACTAAACCGTCGATCGATTTTGCACTCACAACGTCAACCAACAGCGGCACCGTACTGGCGGGCAGGACGACGACGTTCACGCTCGGCGTGACGGAAAGCGGCAGCGCGAAGAACAAAGTCTCCTTAACGGCAACGGCGGCAAGCGGGTTGACGGGGAGCATAACGCCGGCATCGATCCTGCCGGGCACAAACGCTACCGTAACGGTGACAGCAGGTTCGACGATTACCGCCGGAGCCAAGACCCTCGTCATCACCGGCACGGATACCACGGGAACTCAGTCGGCAACCTACATGCTCACAGTGACACCGTTGCCCACGTTATCGTTGAACACGGCATCGACGTCGCTTGCGGTGGTGCAAGGAACTTCCGGTACGATGGGGCTCACGGCAGTTACAGGCGGGTCCTTCAGCGGCATGATCAACTATTCGGTCAGCGGTCTGCCTGCCGGCGTCAGCACGAAATGGTCTTCCAATCCGGCAACGCCGACTGCGAGCGTGAGCACAAACAGCGAGACGCTCACACTCACGGCTGCCTCCACGGCGACGGTTGGTTCAGCAACTGTGGTGGTTTCATCTGCGGGCGATGGCTTGGTGGCAACCAAAAGTGTGACGATGCAGGTTCAGGCTGCTCCGGGAATTCTGCTGAGCCTGTCCCCGCTAACGCTCTCCGTATTGTCGGTTTCTGCGAACACCGTGACTGTGACCGCAACGCCTGTGGGCGGTGTCATTGTGGCAGCTGGCGCGAAAGGATCGAGTATCAACCTGACCGCAGGATTGCCGAAGGGCTTTACGGCTGCGTGGAGCGCGCCCACCGTAACTCCAGCCGGCGCTGTTTCCTGGAAGCTGACGCTGACGGGGAGTGCAAACGCTATCGCGGGCACATCTACCTTGAGCCTGGCCGCGGCAGCAACCAGCAAGGCTGGGAGCGTATACAAAGCGAGCGGAAGTCTGCCTCTGACCGTGACGCTGACCGCCGTTAAACGCTTGAAGCCTCCTCCATCGAAGAGTCTCACGCAGCAACACTAAGTCAAGGTCGGTTGCAGTCTCAGAAGGTAAATGCGAAACCTACGGTGAGACGCTGCTGGAGATAGGTTGCAGGTGGATTGGAATTCACCGTGGTGATGTAGGGTCCGTTCAGGGCTGGGATCTGCACGACATAACCCTCATAACTGGACGCGATCATTTGCGGGTTCCTGCTCCAATTTTCACGGACGTCGGCACGAATGGTAAGGCGCGGCAACAGACGATACTTGATGCCACCGCCATACTGCAGTCCAGGCTGAAAGATGGCGCCTCCATCGAGAGGAGGCACGCTGCCGAAACTGAAGGCTGCTTGAAGAATTCCTACGTTAGAAAGTCCGAGCCTGAAGTAGCCACTCGGACTCTTCAACGGGGCGGCTGCAAGTTTGATTAGCTGCAAGTCGGGACCAACAGCAAAATAGGGACGAAACCGAGACTTGCGAGGACGCGCATGGAACAGCATGTTGTACTCAGCCTGCCGGGTTGAAAGGCCAACCGGACCCGTGCCCGGTTCCTGCGGCCCGCTCGTGCTGGTATAGCCGGGGATGTATAACACGTACTTTGTTTGCTGCTGGGTATAGGCGAATTCGTTCGAAATCCAGTTCCACGAATTCAGAGTCAGAGAGACGCCCGCGGCCCAACCATCGGTCACGCTAGACGCGAAGACCTGGATAAACGAATGGGCATCGGGAGCGTTTGGGTCCGCAGCTGTTTGAGTGAGCAAGACATACTCCAGGTTGCTGTTGACAAACCTTGAATATCCTCCCTGGATCCCGATTTCATAATGCGGCGGATCCCAGCGATGCGAGCGGACCAGCGCTTGTGCCGCGGAATCCAGCTCATTGCTTTTCTCACTGCTGGCGGCCCAGGGCGGCTGCCGGCGCAGGAGGGTGGGCGCCGCCCCGGCCACCCTGTACTGCGTCCCGGAGGCATCGCTCTGTTGCCAGTGGCCGGTGTCTTCGGGAAGTTCTCCCTGGGTGGCCAGGTAGTGGTGTACCGTGATCCCACCCGAAATGCCCTGATACACGACGTTTCCCCGATAGAGCTGGTCTTTGATGGTGAGCATGGTGTTGCGCTCGCTGCGCTCAAAGAGTCCTGCACGGGTCGCTGGAGTCGTGGGGTTCGTGCGCGGAGCGAGGCAATCGTTGAGAAATAAGGCGGCCGCAGCGCCATCTGTACGGAGTCGATCGCCGGTCGAGTTATAGGCGTCCTGCGGCACCCAGGGTCGGGGAACCAAGCCAACGTGATCCACGCAACCGGTGAAACCCAAATCGTCGACGATCTTCGACCGTTCATTGTCGAGGTATTGATCGATGACATGGATGAATGTCTTCTGCCTGTACGAGAAAGCAATGGCAATGTCCTGGGTGGAGGATGCAGTCAGGATGGTTTTGCCGTCGAAGGACTCGCCCGTGGGAAAAACGCGGACATGGTGCCGGGAGGAGAAGGTATTCGTCGTCTTTTGCAAAGTAAACAGGGGCTTTTCATCGCCCAGCATCAGCGTCGACATCGGCGCCTGGGTATAGGTCTGGTTGCCGGTCAGGGTCTTCACGGTCTCGAAGGTGGAGGCCGCGGTAAGCTGGTCGGCCGTGGTCCACCCGGCGGCATCGAAGGCGCGACGAAGTGCAGACACATTGCCTACAAAAATGAGATTGGTAATGTCGGAAGGTTTGCCGGTGTCTTGCGTCGCTGTCCGGTAAGGAAGCCCTCTCACCAGCGCATTGAATTGGTCGAGCTGCTGCCCGGTCAGATTCAGAGGGGTGACGGTGGCCTGGTAGGTCTGCGCCGTGATGACCGGAGCGTTGAATTCTAGAATCAGCTCTGTACCGGCGTTGTAAAGAATCTCCGGCTCGGCAAATCCCAGCACGGCAGACCCGGAGATCGACAGGAACAGAAAAGCGGTCGGATCGATCTGGGCCAGCGAAGAAATCTTGTTCTCGGCCGAGTTCCCGAGTGTTCCCGTGGATCGAATTCCCTGGATCTGACCATTCGCGCTCACCGACTCGCGCGCGTTATCCACCTGAAAGACGCGCGCATTGATCGGAAGCTTGCGGCCATCGCGTAACTCGGCCGAGTTGAATTGCACGGTCAACGCCGCTGTCTCGCGCCGAATGCCCCAGCCAACTGCGCGTGCTTGTACGATCTTGCCGTTAAATTTACTTCCCTCCGGGATGAGGATGGAACCGGCGGAGACTGCAGGGGCGATGGAAACGGCATGGACTTCCATACCAACTTTGGCCGTTCTGGACGACAGGGGCTCTAGCAGGCGCACCTCGAGCCGGTGGGCGGCGGGAATTCCGGAAACCGGGTGCAGAGCCGACCGTTGCCAGGTTATGGCGGATCCTTTCGCTGGAGCGATGTGGAAAGCGTTGCCGTCAGTGACCCAACGCCCACGCTCTACCTGCCCTGCGGGATCGATCGTTAGTGAATCTCCGTTCGGTAGGAATTCCAGGTAGGCTGCCTTTGGGTCCGTGGTTGCCGGAGCGAAGATCACACCGCGGACATCCCACCCCATCAACGCAGGTAGAGGCGCGGTTGCAAGACCGCCGGCGTTGCGAAAGGACAGCGAGTCTGGCGAGAAGACCGGTTCGGATGCGCTGTCGAGGCGCGCATGGATGGCTTCTGTATCTCCCGCAAAGATCACTGTTCCTTTGCTGAGTGGATCGACGCCGTCCAAAGCAAATGCCCACATAGGCCCGGTCGCTTTCGATTCCGCCAGTTTCGCTTGCGCAAACGGGACGTATCCGAGCAGGCGGCTCTTACCTGCATCCAGCTCGTAGTACCGAACGCGATAGGGCTGTCCTTTCTTCAACGGAGCCAGCAGCAGCAACGCGCCTTGACCCTGCTGAATGGTCCACGCCTGAACGGTGTTTGCTGCGATGTTCGCTGTCTTGCCCTTTACGGTGGCCATCGCCCGGCCGGATAGCTTGCCGGGCTTGATGACGACGGTGATGCTGGTGATAACTGGCGGGGCGGGCGCCACCGCGGCAACTAAGGCAGGATGCAGAATGAGGACAACGGCCGCAACGAGCACTCCAAGTATCGTGTGATGGGCTTTGCTCCAAACATCCAGCATTGTTCATCGTCCCCGGAACGATTTCCCCACCGGACAGCCAACTGTGCGAAATCCAGCCAGATGGTAGCTTACCCTTACATGCAAGTCAGCCGACGTTTTTTTGTTTAAGCTGCTGGCCGGCAACAAATGTCTGGGGTGCCCCATCCTTCGCAAAAAGCGCGAACGATGAAGCACTCGGATATTTGCTGCCGGTCTATTGCTCGAGACTGCCGAGGTAGCCGTTGCCTTCGCCCGAGAGCAGGGCAGCCTTGGTAGGAGAAACCACATAGAACACTCTCGCCGTTCCATCGGCGGCCGTGACCGTGATTCTTCCGTTAGAGCCCACCGAGTAAGTGCCGGTCGTGGTCGTATTCGTCACCAACCCTTTGGGCCCGCTATTGTCGTATGTGATGGTTACATTGCCGTTTCCATCGGCTGCAGCTAAAGCCACTTCATTCATCGCCGAAGGGCTACTCAATGGGAGGCTGCCTCCCAGATAACTTCCTTTGAAGGAGCCGCTGTTGAATCCGCTCCCTGATTGTGGCTCGAGAAGCCCAGAGCTCGCCGACGCATCGCCGCCCAGAACGAACGCCTGGTTGCTGTTAAACAGGTAGAGGATGGTTGGCGTGCCGGTTGATGTGAGCGCGACGCGGCCGCTGGTTGCATCAACCGAATAAGTACCGTTGAAGGTTTGCGGGGTTAGCAATTGGCCCTTGTACTCGTCGTAAACGACGCCCAGGTTACCGTTCCCATCGGCAGTGGCCAGGCCGAGAGTAACATCGGGAACGTGCGTGCCACTGAGAACGGCGAGCCCATTCAGTTCTAATACTCCCGCACCCTTCAGGGAGGTTGTGCTAAAGGTCCCCGTTTGCTGCTCGATCAGACCGCTGACCAGCGGCACATTGCTGGACAGAGTGTCTACCGAGATGACGAACAGTTCGCTGGGGGATTTCTGGTAGAAGCTGTAGTTGTAGGTGTTTCCCCCGAGCTTGAACTGCATGGTTCCGCGTAGCGCGTCCACGTTGTAGGTTCCAGTGAATGCTGTCTGACTCGTAAGCACCCCGTTATCATTCGTATCTGCGGCAAAGCCGGTGATATTCCCTGCGCCGTCGGCTTTGAAGGAGCCGGCAATCGCAATCGGATTCTGCGAGGAATCAACGCCGCTAAAAGAGAAGGCATAGTTATTCACGATGGCTGAGCCCGCACCGGAATTCGAGCTTTTGATTACACCGGAGCCACGTGTTCCAGCTCCTGTCTTATCGTCAAACTCAATGATCCGGACACTTGTGTCGTTGTTCGTAGAGATAGAAGCAGGAGCAGCCAGAGCAAACGTCACCGTCTGGCTGGATGCAAGTTGGAGCGTGAGTTGGCCCAATCCGTTGGTGCCGATCAACACAGCTCCGCCCGTCATTTCCTGATTCACCTGAGAGCCCGAGGCGCCTACATTCTCGTCATAAAACCCAACGGATACGGCTTGATTTTGCAGCAGGAAACCGCCATTGATGACGACCGCGCCATTGGGACCTGTGCCGCTAAACGTGAAGGAATAGCTGCCGTCCGGCAACGATTGGCCTGCCGGGTTGATGGTCATGGGAACATTCTGAGAGAGCGAGATATTGGCGGAGTCCGTCACCTGAAAGTCCACGGTAGAGTTCCCTGCGGCCGTCGGCGTCCCCGTAAGGAGGCCGCCGGAGCTGAGACTCAAGCCCGCAGGCAGGGTTGTGTTGTCGACCGTTGACCACGTGTACGGTGGAACCCCACCTTGCGCTGAGAGCTGGAAGGAATAGCTCACGCCGACTTGTCCGGCAACAGGCAAGGGCGCGGTGATGGCTAAGTTTCCGCCGCTGATCGCCAGCTTGAGAGGCGCACTCGAGGTCTGCGGGGATGTCTCTGAATCCTGAACATCCACTGAGAAGCTGTTGAGCCCGGCCGTAGTGGGCGTTCCGGAGATTACACCGCTGGCACTTAACGCGAGCCCGGCGGGGAGGTTGCTGCCACTGGACAAAGACCACGTATAAGTCCCTGAGCCACCGGTCGCAGCTAACGTCGCATTGTAGGCGGTTTTGACTGTTCCCTCGGTGAGGGTGCCGGTGGTGATCGTGATAGGCGTCACAGGTGGGTTGTTGCCTCCACCTCCACCACAACCGATCAGCAATGTAGAGAGGAGCACTGCTCCGAAGGCCAGCCGCAGTAATCGTGAACGCGTCCCTACACCTCCACCCGCCGAGATACGGCTCCCAGTGTCATTCAAGTGCGAGTTCGAAGAGTTATAGAGATGAGCCACGTTTGAGTTCTCCTGTCTGCGTTTGAGTCTTTCTTCTGCCGGGTAAAGCGCAGACGGAGGAACTTTGGGATCATCCAGAACAAAAAAAGTTTTGGTGGGCTCCGAAGGGTGTGAGGGAGCAAAAGCGAGAAGCTATCTTTCTGCCGTGCTAAAGCGCAGAGGGACGAGCTATGGGATCATCAAAAACGCGGAAAATCCGAGCCAGATTCTGCGGGGTGCATCAGTGCCTCTCGATGAGCCAGGCATTTGTGGCGATAATGGTGTTCAGGAATGCCACGCGGCGCCCATCCGGAGATGGCACCGCCCAGCCCCAGATGTCCCCCAGCGGATGGAATTGGCCATCCAAAGATACGTACAGCAAGCGTCTGCCTACGGTTGTATCCACAGACACGAACCAGCCTTTGCCATCGGCAGCCCATACCAGACCTCGCAATTCGGTAACACCGGGCAGGACTACTTCATGCTCACTTGGTTGATTCGGCTTCGGCTCCAACGACACCACGCGGATGCGTGCGTCGCGTGAATCATGGTTGGGGATGGCTACTTCCAAGCCATCGGGAGAAATATCCCAATCTCCAAGGACCTCAACGGACCACTTGGTTCGAGCCAGTTCCTGGCCCTTGCCCCGAACGGCATCCAGCTCGTAGTAGGTGCGCCATTCTCCCGGGACCGTGGTCCTCAATACGCATCGCTTGCCGGCGCCCAATGCGCAACGAAACTCGTCCAGCGGGCCGCCTATGGGGACCTCCGCCGGGGTCCCTCCGTCGACCGGTACACGCATCAATTTGGATGTTCCCGGTCTGTAATGCCACGGCTCTTCGCTTTCGCGAGGTCGCGCAGCATACAGCACAAAATGACCGTCAGGCGCCAGTTGAGCCAGCATCTCTGTCATCGGAGTGGCGACAACCACCTCGGGTGTCCGCTGCTCGATTCCTTGTTTGAAGAGGTCATAGTTGCCCCTGCGATTTGACTCGAAGATCACGGCGCGGCTGTCGGCCGTCCATGCATGCGGATAGTTCGTTTGCTCGTCCAAGGTTAGCCGGCGAACATTGCTGATGCGTGGTGGAGATCGATCAAAATCCCCCACGAAAACGCTGTTTTGGCTCGATCGTATGAGAACGATCGCTTGCTCTCCATTCGCGGTGACGCTTAGACCGAGCATGGTGGTCGTATCATCGCCCGCCAAGGTCGCGATCTTCCGTGGTTCTCCCTTTATGGCGCCAGTTGCCAGGTCGGTGTTCATCTCATACAGCCCATGAGAAGAAGTGAAGTCTTCGTTGTCCCACTGCAGGAACATGATCCGACCGTCCGGCAGCGAAGTAGCCGAACTCATCTCTAGATTTGGCGCTTCGACGACAACCTTTCCCGTGTCTAACTCCGCCGTTTCGTAGGGATACACGTAATGATGTTGATAGAAGTGTCGCCGTTGAAATGCCAACCGGCGTCCATCGGGTGACCAGAGCAAGATGGGAAACTTATCGTCGGCGTGGCCGGCGACGATCCTTCGCGGCTCTTCGCCATGTGTCCCCGTCACCCAGATCTCCGACCAATCCTGGCTTACGAACGCAACCTGAGTTCCGTCTAGCGAGGGAGTCGCCAAACGAGCGTTTGTTCGAAGGAGCCTGGGCTCCGCCCTGGCGCTTGAGATCAGCCAAATGCTCGTCACGTTCGTCGTTGTCGAGAACCCGCTTGCGACTAACTTTGTGCCATCGGCGAACCACTTCAGACGTTCCACGATGTAATCAGCAGGCGCGGACAGCGTCCTGGTATCTCCATTCTGAATGGTTCGAAGAAAGATTCCATCAACATTGGCATAGGCCACGAGTTTTCCATTCGGCGAGATCGCTGCGGCGGTCGCCCGGTTCTCCGGGACCAGCGTTGTTATTTGGCGGAACGTCGCAGTGTTGCCTCCAATTCGAGCTTGTCTCCATCGCCAGCCGGCGAAGCACACCACGGCCAGCAATATCGCCGCTAGCGCCCATTTCCAAACGGCCGGAATTGAATTCAATAAAGTCTTTGGTGCCTTTTGCAATTCCGTCAGCGTGCGCACAATTTCCGCCGCAGTGGGACGGGCAGCAGGCTGCTTAGACAGCATGGCGCGAACCAGCAAATCCAGCCGCGCCGGCACTCGAGGATTCAGATAGGAGGGCGCATCTGCTTCTTTCCCCAGGATGCCTTGCGCGGTATCGAGGGCAGAGGTACCCGGAAAAGCATGGCGCCCGGCCAACAGTTCGTAGAGAACCAGGCCGAAGGAGAAAATATCGCTCGCCGGGGTCAACGTCTCCCCACGTGCCTGTTCCGGAGACATGTAGCGTAAAGTGCCCAGCGTGGGGCTACTGCCAAGCGCGATGGTTTCGGTCGTCACCTTGCGGGCTAAACCGAAGTCCAGCAACTTCACGTAATGATCTGGGCGCAGGAAGATGTTTTCTGGTTTGATGTCCCCGTGGATCGTGCCACCGGCGTGGGCGGCGGCCAGGGCTTCCGCAATTTCCGTGCCGATGCCTAGCACTTCAGGAATTGGCATCGGCTTGCCGCACTCCTCGCGGAGCGGTTTGCCTTCGACCAGTTCCATTACCAGGGCAGACGTGGTTCCGCTTTGCACCACCTCGTGAATGGTCACGATGGCGGGGTGGTTCAAGGCGGAGGCGGCCTTCGCCTCACGAGTGATCTGCTGTGGGTCCAGGCCTGCGAGGGTTTCAGAGCTAAGGAATTTCAGCGCTACCAATCGATCGAGGTCGGTGTCCTGAGCGGACCACACCTCGCCCATGCCGCCGCGCCCGATGAGTGCCACGGTGACATATCGGCCCAGGCGCTGACCAGGAATGATCGGGCTGGGGCGGGGTTCCCCGCGGAGCGAGCCGAAGAACGGCTCACTCAAAAAGCCATCGGCGGCTTCGTCCTCTCGCAGCAGCTCTTCGACGGCCCGCCGAAGCAAGGTACTCTCTCCGCAAGCGGCATCGAGTACCATCACCCGTTCCTCCCCCGACTTCTCACGGGCGGCATGAAACAGGTCAAAGAGCCGATTCCATTCTTCCGAGGTCATGCAAATTTGCTGGTCGGACTTTCGGGCCGCAATTGTCCTTTCAGCCATGCCCTGGCGACGACCCAGTCCCGTTTTACAGTAATCGGAGAGACTTTCAGAACCTCCGCGGTTTCTTCGTTGGAGAGCCCGCCGAAGTAGCGCAACTCGACCACTTGCCTTTGGCGTGAGCTCATTTCCTCCAGCCGATCCAGAGCGATGTTTAAGGCTAGGAGGTCGTCGGCTTGCTCGAAGGAGAGGCCGGCGTAATCTTCCGCTCCCACAACTCCCTGAACTTCCAAACCGCGCTTGAGCGTCCGCTTGCGGCGTGCATGATCGATGAGGATCCGCCTCATGACCGAAACGCTCACCCCGATGAAATGCGCACGATTCTGCCAGTCTCTGGCCTGGTCACCCACGAGGCGCAAATACGCTTCGTTTACCAAGGCAGTAGGTTGAAGGGTATGACCCGGGCGCTCGTCTCGCAGCTGGAGTCGCGCCAGGCGACGGAGCTCGTCGACGACCAGTGGAATCAGTCTATCGGCCGCCTGCGAATCGCCCGCCCTCATTTGCTGCAAGAGTACGGTAACTTCGCCAATGGGCTGCTCTTGCATGCGTTTCCCTCATTTGGCACCGAAGTATAGCACCAATATAAGGACGTTTCATGAGCCGGTTTGCCTCTCGTTTGCGCTTTGTATTTAGAGGAATTTTTGGCGCGACGCGGCGGCGCCTTTTTTGACCGGGGTCGCTCCACCGTGCGAACTACCTCGACTGCTTTGCGCGTGGCGTGATCGATCACCAGCCGGCGGTGAATCAGGTGTGGTTCGCGTCGAGCAATTTCGTTCGCCCAGATGAAGGACACGACATGAGACCAACCCAGATGGTGGCAGTTGACGTTTCTTTTTCGGCTACAATCCTCCGTACCCCCACCTTGAGGACTGCCGATATGTACGGACGCTTTTGGCCGCACCTGGCGTGGCTTTGTCTGCTCTTGCTGTTGCTGCCGGCCGGCCTGCTGCACGCACAGGGCCGGGTAATCGTGCCCCTGACGAGCACGCCCGGACCAAACGAATTTGACACTGCCGGCCCTCACGGCGTGGGTCAGGCAGGGGGCACCAGGCCCCGCTTCGGCATCAATTACAGCCTTGTAGATTTGCGCTGCTCAGGAACGGGCTCGGCGATCGTGGGCATGCAACTTCGGAGCGGCGACGTGCTGGACAATGTGCAGATCGTCTGCGCCACGCCAACCTGCACGAATGGCGCCTGCCAATGGACGGCCTCTACCTACGGACCTTCGGCCGGCAATCCGTCGGGCGGCGATCTACAGCCGGTGATGATGTGTAACCAGAACGAGATGGTTTCCGGGTTTCGTGGTCGCGTTGTAACCTTCACTGTCTTCGACTATGCCGCGGACATCGAAATCCAATGTTCCACCATAACCTCCGCGATCCCCACCGGCGGCTTCCGCGTCTCCAGTACCGGCGGCCATTGGCATCAAGGCCAGGGCAGCCTCAACCTCTCGGTCCTGCCTCACAATTTTCGAGTAGCGACCGTCACCGATAGGATTTCCTGCCGGCCCCATGGGGGCGCCACGGCGGTCGCAACGGGAGTCTCCGATTTCGTCGTACCGGGGCGGCGCGTGGTCCAGGCGGTGTCGTTTTATTGCCCGAGTTCCCTGCCCACCGCGCCCGACGCGAACTGCCCCACCAGCTTGAGCGTGGCGGGGGTTGATAACCAGTCGGCGACGGTCGAGCAGCAATGGTTTCAGCCGAGCGGGTTGGGGTCCGGCGGGCGCACGGCGGGCGGCAGCGTGGCGACGATGCAGGCGCAACCCACCTCGCGAAACTTTAACGGCGTGCAGATCAGCGAGGCAGTGGCCCTTGACACCACTGTGACGCAATGTCCGGTGCCGAATCTGGCAAATCTCTGTACCGTCGGCACCGGGCTGACGTTTACCGTCGGCGACACCCGGACACAGATTGGATTACCCAACGGCTTGGCTGTGGCGTGGAACCCTCCGGGTGGCCATCAGAACAGTTTCGGGGATGCTCATTTTATCTTCGATTCCCGCACGCGCCCGTACGATCTGCTGACCCAGCTCCCGCACCCACCCGCGGGCGGCTGCATGGTCACCTGTCGTCAGACCTACAGCTGCGGAACGGGCGCTTCCGCCGTTAACTACCAGTTCCAGATCGTATATACCCTGACCCACGCCACCTGGCATTCGACCATCGCCGGCATAAACAACCCGTTGATTCCAGCGAAATCGGTGACGATGGTCAACGCCAACAAACACTAGCGGCCTGAAGCAGGCGGCTCGGGAGCAGTGAAGTCCCACATCTCGTAACACTCGAGATGTGGGGCACTCAGAGACTCGTTGCAGTGAAAGCCGAACCCGCTATTGCTGCGGGCCTAACATCGTTGCTGCCGTATCGGAAGCAGCGACGAACGCCTTGTACGTCTTATCCAATGGGTTTTTGCGTTCAGCTCGCACCTGGTCGACCTGGGCATTCACGGCTGTCAGAAGCTCCTCACGCTTGAGGCGATGCAGATAGTCGCGACCGAGCGCTGACTCGACCGCGCCACCCAAGGCGTCATAGCTGATCAGGTTTGCATTCTCGAGAGCCGCGGCAAAGTCTTTGCCCAGTTCGATTGGATCATTCTCCCGGCCCTTGTCGTTCCTGGTCAGCAAATAAAGATTCGTGACACCGGTATCCGGGTTTTCCAGGCTTTGAATGATGCCCATTGACTTGGCAATCATCAGGTAGGCCAGGTACTTCTTCGGCTCGACTTCGGGGACGTATAAGCTGGGGAGCTTGGAGCCATCCCCCTCGAGATGCAACTCCATTTTTACCTGCTCGGAGTCGTTGCCGGCGATGCGCTGCTCGTATTTCTCTCGTAGGAAACCAACATCCTGAACGAAGCGGGCGGGAAATAGATTGGTCAGGTTGACCAGGGTGATCTCGTGCGGTTTTTCCCGGCTGACCACATCATCCTTCGCGCCGGGCGTGGCATTCCGGAACTCCTTGCGCAAAACCTCGCGAAAATCTGCGAACTCCGGCGCTTCGGGGAGAATCACCGAGAGGTAGGAGACCATACCCCCCTGGGTGGTTCCCGGCCCCATCCGCTTGACCTCTGCCTCGTTAAAGCAGAGGAAGTTTTTGGCGTGTGAAACCACGCTGATGATGTAACTGCGTAGTCCCTCGGTATTTCCCGAGTACTCCCGATAAAGCCGCTCAACCACACTTACATTCAGAATGCGCGAGCGATCGGGACTGGCCGATACGTGGGTATTGTGGGCTTCCAACGCGCTTTGCTCGCAGGAGATTTCCACCACGCTGACGAATTTTTCCTTGCCTATCCGGGTATTGAAGGTGGCGAAGTTTTGCGAATCGCCGAGCAACGTCACCAGGGAGGAGCGCACCGCATTGGTCTGCTTTTGCTGTTCGTTCTTGTCCCGCACCAGTGTTTTGGTAAAGTCCTTCACCACGTCTGGCTTGTAGAAGCGAATGATTTGCTTCTGCATATCCATCTGACCAGAATCCGCGCAACGCTCATCGATGCCGGCGTTAAAGTCGCGCAGTGACTCGGTAATCATGCTGGCGCATTTGCTTACTTCCGCAGAAAGCGAAGTCAGTTCCGCGACCAGAAACTGCGTAAGCCGCTTGGCAAAGTCCATCCCCTCGATACGCGTACGCAGGACGTAGACCTGCTGCAGCGACTCGGCCTGGGCGTCGAGCAGTGACTGCCTCTTGAACCCAGTCAGAAATCCTATCTTCGCCCATTCTTTCTTGTTGAACGCAACCTTTCCCGCCGCTGCCTCTTCGTTTTCTTTTTGTTTGGCGATCTTGTCATCGAAACCAAGAGCCCGTTCTTCGAGCGAAGAAGTGAGTGCGGTCAGCAGACGCGAAATGTCGTTCATCGACCTCGCGCCGGTGACCCAATCCTGAAACAGGTCGCCCTCAATTAACTGACGCAGCTCGCGGACATGGTCCTTGACTTCGCCACGCTTGGTTTCATAGAACTTGCGCACCCCCAGGTCACGATAATTCTGGCCGTATGCCGTTTCACATAGTTTGGAGAGCTCGTCCAGCCAGACATTCTCGTTCTTGGCGAACGACTCGCGCACGAACGATTTAAAGTTGGGCAGCAACTCCATCCAGAACGTGCCAACGGGCTTCCAGCGTTTATTTTTGATCTCGTCGGGAAGGATGCCCTCGGAAAGGCTGAGGTGTTCATCGGTGATATGCCAACGCTGCAAGGTCTCCTTCTGCTTGACGAACTCGCCGAAGCTCTGGTTGACCGGCTCCTCGATGTAGCCGAAGGAGTCTGACCAGCGGTTGTATTGCAATTGCAGGGCGGCCTGGCGGGCGAAGGCATAAGTCATGTATTCACGGATTTCTTCCTCCGGATACGCGATCTGCTTGATGCCAAACGCGAAGAATAAGCGCGTCCGCTCGGGACGATGGCTAAAGGGCGATTCCTCCGGCTTGAAGTCCATGTTCTCGAACGTTTCCAGCCGCTTCAGTGAATCCCACACCATGTCATTGGCAGAAACAATTTTCTGGTACAGGAAAGAGGCAACGATATCCGGCAGTTCCTTATCGATATCGACCTTGTTGTGGTCCTCATTTTCGTCGGTGAACAGATAGCAGCAGTGGAACGGATCCTGCAGCTCGAGACGGCCCTTTTGAATGCCCGCAACATCATGCGGCTGGAAGATGCCCAGGCTCAACGCATTCAGCTCGAGCAACGCCGCATATCCGTTGGCGTGGTAGCTCTGGCCGGCGCGGTTTGGCCCCGGGTTCTTGTCCGGCAGAAATGCATACACGAGAATCCTGTACTGCTTGCCGGGATACATGGTGCGTATCTGGGAAATGGCATCGACCAGACTGCCGCTGCCGGTACCTCCGGCCAGGCCGCAGCAAACGTGAAAGGTAACCGACGCTGTTCCTCCGGTTTCCATCTCCTTGACCAAGGCCTGCACCTGCTCGCGATACTTGCTCACCATGCAGGCAAAGAGGAAACGCCCCAGGCGCCGCTTCTGTCCGCCGACCACATTGGCTGCGTTGGCCGAGGTCAGGATGTTGCGGAATTGTTCCTTGCTGCCCAACCACGGGCTGATGCCGGGAAAGTTTCCCACGTTGTCGAGCACCTGGGCGAGATTCAGCCCCGTGATCAAAAGCTGGCTGGTCTTCTTGAGCTGGACGCTCTGGCCGAGGATCTTCCAGGTGGGATCATCGTGGCGCATCATCTCGTCGCTGGAATCGACGTAAAGGTAGCGGATATTGACCCCCTTCGGGTCCTCGCTACGAAAGTTTTGGAAGATGGTTTTGCGGAAGGAGCGCAGGATTTTGCCTCCCGTGCCTCCAAGTCCGATGATCAGATGATTGCTGGGCATACGCTGCGCTGCTCCCTTAATTAAGTCGAAATCTTCAAATCGCGAGTCGCCGCCAAGCCAATCAAACAGAAAGGAATGGCTTGTGCAAGTAGAAAACAGCCGGTCAGGATGAGGCGGGCGACGACCACCACCCTGGGCGTTTCCGGGTCCAGCCTGGCTTTGATCTGATCCGCAGTCAAATCCAGGGCATGGTTAAAAGGGTAGGTGCCGCCGTGTGGTCTGGCGGCGAAGTAGTTCGTCATGTCGGTCACCAGGACGGCGTCCGGAATCCTCTCCGGCAGCGAGAGCACCTCACTGAGAAATGGTTGTTCTAGGCGGAAGCGCTTGAGAGCTTCATTCGCGATAACAGAGGCAAGAATCTTCTTTGATCCAGGCTTGCTTACCGGAACCAACGCCTCGCCGCTCACCGTCTCCGGGGCCGGGTATTTGCGAAAGTCTTCCTGGTTGGTCGCTTTAACCATGTAGTAGATCCTTTGTTTGGTCTGGCGATGGAACACCGGGTCTGACTCCACTTCCCGGTGCCAGGCATCGATCGCATCCTGGGCGACTTGTTTGGTGTATTGCAGGCTGACGAAGAGGACCCAGAAAACCAGGGTCAGCACCGCCGCGCCGGCACAGAGAACCTGATGCAGCCTGGTAATCCGAAAGGTCAGGTTCCACAGGCGCGAGTAGTGGGTGCATATCCACCAGCACGCAGCCGCCAGAACAACTCCCAGGAAAACGGTAAAGCCGAACATGGCAGGCTGCCGGCTGGCCAACATTGCGACGCAGTCTCCCAGGACCTGAAACATGCCTCCGGTTTCGCTCATGGCTCAACCCAGCGCTCCGGATGAGAACGTGGGGGGTAACCGAGCGAATTGAACGGCGTCCACACATTTAAACCTTAACCTGCAAATCGCGATAGGCGGCGATGCCGATCCAAACGAAAGGGAATCGACTGCGCCGCAAAGAAACATGCCGTCAGAATCAGCCGGGCGTAGGTTACGGCTTTGGGCGTTTCCGGGTCCAGTCTGCTTTTGATCTCCATTGCCGCGAGATTGATGGCCCGGCTCATGTAATAGATCCCGTTGGGAAATTGAGCGAAGTATCGGTTGACGTCGGCAATGATGGTGCCTTCAGGCATGCGGGAGGGCAACGACAGTACGTGGCTTAGATAGGGATTCGTGATTTGGAAAAGATGGAGGGCTTCATTGGCAGGCACCGACGCCATAATATGCCTCGACGAAGCCTTATTTGCTGGAAAACGGACCCCCACATCGGTCGGCGGCGGGTATTTGGCGAAGTTTTCCGCTCCCGTCGCTTTGATCAGGTAGTAAATCTTGACGCCCACCCGGTACTGCCATCGCGTGTCAGTCGTTATTTCGTGATTCCAGCTGTCGATCGCCTGCTGAGCGATCTGTTTGGTGAATTTCAGGCTTACGAAAGAGCAGGCAGAAGATCAAAGTCAACATGGCCGCGCCTGCGCATAATATCTGATGAAGCCTGGTGATCTGAAAAGTAAGGTTGAACAGACGCGAGTAGTGGGTAGCCGCCCACCAGCACAATGCTGCAAGAATGACGCCGGCCAGCAACGTGAGACCAAAGAGAAGCGGCTCCGTCTGCACCAGCAGCGTGAAGCACAGCCATAGAATCTGGAGCATGCTTTCGAAGTAAGTCATTGGCTGGATAAAGCCTTCTGCCGTAGACGGGCTGGCCCCCCGAATTCGCCCATAGTCGCCGCCCCCGCCATTTGCAAGGGCAAAATCGTGATTCCAGCGAGTTTGCCGCCGTGGATACATTTATACCCGAACCTGCAAGTCACGGTAGGCAGCGAAGCCGATCCACACAAACGGAATGGCCTGCGCCAGCAAAAAGAATCCAGTCAGGATCAGCCGGGCGTACAGTACCGCTTTGGGTGTTTCGGGGTCCAGCCTGCTTTTGATTGCCGCCTCGGTCAAACGAAAGGCCCTTTCGAGGGGGTAGAGTTGATTCGGAAATTGGGCGAGGAAAGTGTTGGCGTCGTTGAAAGTGGGGGCGTCCGGCATCCGGGTGGGCAACGACAACACGTGGCTGAGATAGGGATTTTTACTGCGGAAAAGGTGAAGCGCCTCATTGGCCGGCACCGAGGCCATCAAGTGACGCGACGATGGCGCGTTCGCCGGCATATTGAAGGATAGCCCCCTGACAGGCGGGGGGAAGTTGCTAAAGTCTTCCGCTCCGGTTGCCTTGATCGCGTAATAGAGTCTGATATTCGTGTCGTTCTGCCAATTGAGGTCGCTTACCTTTTGCGTCCATGCTTCGATCGCCTGCTGGGCGATCTGTCGTGTAAATTTCAGGCTTACAAAAAGGACGCAAAAGACCAGGGTCAACAGTGCAGCGAGCGCGCATAAGACCTGGTGAAGCCTGGTGATCTGGAAGGTGAGGTTGAACAGACGCGAGTAGTGGTAGCCCCCCACCAACAGAGTGCAGCAAGAATCACGCCAGCCAGCAAGGTGAAACCAAAAAGAACAGGCTGGGTCTGCACCAGCAGAGTGACGCACTGGCCTAAGACCTGCAGCATGTTCTCGAAGTAATTCATTGGCTTTCCAATCCTTTCTGCCAATATTCGCGACTGGCCCGATTGTGGCCGGCAGACAGTGGCTACATCTTTGCGCCGTACTGGGGCGGTGGAATCCTTTGCCCGTTAGCCGGTTGGACATCGGACACTTTCAGTGTGAACGCCGTGCCGGGGCTAAAGTGGATGCTTTCGGCTTGCGTCGTCATGGTCATGCCAATAAGCAGGCCCGCTCCGGCGCCGATCGCGGCCCCCTTCACCACACCCAGGTGCGTCAATCCTCCAACCACAGCTCCTGTCCCGGCGCCGATCATGGTCGCCACGATGGGCTTCTTCTCCGAGGTGGTTCCGATCACGTGTCCTTCGTCGTCGACCCCTTTGATCCCCTGCTTGTTGCTTATACCCGTCAGATTCACGCTCACCGGATATTGAATATGCTTATAAGTAAGGGTCTCAAACTGGAACGACATTTCCGCGTTCTTGCGGGCTCCCAATCCAGCAAAGCCTTTGCTCGGCTGTTTTGACTCCGTGATCACTCCGGTCAGGACCGCTCCGCGATAACGGGCCGGGCTCTGTACTGCTGCCGTAAAGTGATCGCCCTTGCGCGAGGTTTCGCTGCTCATGGGCGACAGCAGAGTCGCGGTAAACGTGGCGTCATGGAGCCCGGTAGTCGGGCCGGCGGACTGCGCTGCCAGAAGACCGGGTGTCAGACTGATAGCCAAAGCGACGATGCATTTCGACGGCATAAACCGTGCTGCACCAGAGAATAGTTGTTTGCGATTCCGCATATGCTCCCCCTCAAAATTTCCTGACCGCCACCTTCCTGCCAGATCGCCGGGAGGGTCTTGGTCTGTATCTGTATAGGCGTTCTCCGTCGCCGTTCCTGCTCACACAAAACTGCCTGCCGCTAAACCTGGACACAGGACAGGCTTCGACCCTGCCCTGTGAGGCTGAACCAGTGGTTATGAACGGACCGAGATACTAACATCCGGCCCTGTCTGCTGAACAGAACTGCCTGGTCTAGGGGGTGGACCAGTTGACGACAACCCGTGTGTGTCCCTTGCCAAAAACCCGGAGGACGACACGGCGATAGTGATTGTCCGGACTCGGCGCAGAAGCAATCCCTACCTTCTTTTCGTTCTGGGGCTGAAGGACTACCTCCCTCCCCGGAAGTCCTGCGGACATGAGTTGGCCTGGACTTGCCGTTCCATCCTGGATAGTGACCAGCGCGTACCCTGCACGTCTCCTTCCCATATCAGGGTGCCGGAGGCAGGTGTTGCGGGTGATGGCTCGGGTTCCGGCGCCGGGCTGGGCGCGGGCTGCGGGTAGACTGGCTGCGGCTGAGCAGGGCCCGGAACCGGTTGGGAGTGTATCCTCGCTGACCGTTTACGACCCTGATCATGATGGTTTGGCGCACCGAAGTGCCTTAGCCCCGTCGCCATGAGCGAAACTGGGAAGGTCCCAGGGGAACGAGGGGTAATATTGAGACTTCCGACTGGGGCAGATTGTTTTGGGAGGGTTGGCGCCCGGAAACGACACACTCCTGGCGTTGCGGGTCGACCATTGGAGGACCACCGTTTGCCCGGCCTGGACAACAGCGGGATGGCCGGAGCACTTGTAATGACCGGCGGCCCGGCCACGGGCGCTGGCACTGGCGGGGCGCAGGACCGGGCCCCGGAGCCGGAACAGGAACCAAGCGGGCGGAACTGGGGCCGGAATGGGGGCCGGTGGCAGCTGCGCAATATTGACCTGCAGGGTCACAGATTTCGTGACCACATTACTTCCCTTTTTGGCGGTCAGGGTATAAGTCGTGGTGCCGCGGGGCGACACGGGGAAAGTGACTTCCGATTGCACTGGACCGAGCCCCGGATCGATGGAGACATCTGTCTGCGTGATCGACGGACCACTTCAGGGTAGCCGTCTGCCAGGCCTCGATTTGTGCGGCTCAACTGAAAGAATCTGAATCTAGGCGAGTTGTGGCCGATCACGAATGCAACGATGCCGCCTATTACCTAAACCCAATACCGGCGGCGAGGATCAGCTTCAGGGATTCTCCCCCCCACCGCCAGACCCGCCCTTGCCGCCTCCACCGGCTGGCATGAGGCTTTTTTCGCATTCCGGGCACACGAATTCAGCGCCATCCGGAATGGTCATGACTTCTGGAGTCAGCCTTGTTGCAGCCGCCGAAATTGATACATTTCCCTGTTCGAGCAGGCATAGAGGACTCTTCCCCACCAGGTGCACTAAGTTGACGCTAAAGTCTGGCCAGTATACCGCCAGATACAGCGAGCGATGCTTGCAGATGTTTTCGGGCACCCGTGATTGATTTAAATGAGTACCGAGCGGCGGTAATCATTAGTCACCGTCGCCTTTCGTCGTCATTAACCAAGGCGTGATTCGGGTAAATCCCGTCATGTAGGAACTCACAATGGGAAGAGCGGCCATACATGGCGGAGGCCTGTAGTATTATCGCCTCGTAAAGACGCCAGCTGGGATGAAGGAGATCGATGTCCGAAAAGGGTACCCCGTCCTCTGCTGGTTTGGCCGGTGGATTCACTCTGTGGTTTACGGGATTGCCCTGCGCCGGGAAAACGACGCTGGCCGCAGAGGTTGGTCTGGAACTGAAACGGCGTGGATGCAGGGTGGAAGTTCTGGACGCTGACGCACTGCGGACCACGGTGTGCCGGGGCCTGGGATTGGACCGGAAGGATCGGGATGAAAACGTGGCCCGTATCGGATGGATCTGCAGCATGCTCTCCAGGCATGGGGTGGTCTCAATTGCAGCAGTCGTTTCCCCTTATGCCGATGCTCGTGAGCAGTTGAGAAAGACGATTCCAGGATTCGTGGAGATTTACGTCAAGACTCCACTTGCGGTATGTATCGAGCGCGATGTCAAAGGGATGTATGCCAAGGCAATGGCAGGGCAACTCACCCACTTCACCGGGATCGACGATCCTTATGAGGCGCCGCCCCATCCCGAAATCGTGATCGAGACCGAAAGGTCGAGTGTCTCTGAATGTGTTCAGTCGATCATCGAGTGGCTCGAACGGGCAGATCTGCTAAAGGTCGATCCAGTCGCTTTTGCCCTCCACGAAGGTGTGACGCAGTACGCTTCGGTAAGCTTTTTGCTTTGTATCAGGGCACGACTTCAGTCGTGCCGTAGCCGTCGAAAATAAACAGGGCTTTAGCCCCTGCCGCAGAAAATTTCCACGAAATTTTAAGGAAAGAATCGCAGGGGCTATAAGGGTCTGCGTGAAAACTCCAGAATTTAGGGAGTCCGAAGGGCGCACTGCAGATCCCTCCGCTACGCTACGCTCCGGTCGGGATGACAAAGGGGAGGGCATCGCTTCCATTTCGCATCGGACAGATCGGATGGATAAGGCGAAACTTTCCATCCCCATCGCAACTTGACATCAACTAACAAGCCCCCCTTTGTCATCCCGACCGGAGCGTAGCGGGTGGAGGGATCTGCAGTGCGCCCTTCGGACTCCCCAAATTCTGGAGTTCTAACGCAGAAACCAAAGCCCACTTCAGTCGTGCGCTGATACAAAGCAAAAAGCTTACCAAAGCGGAGTGGAGAGATCTGCGGTTTCTTTTTCCATCAGTCCTATGCTGGCTTTTCCCTGTATCCCGTCAGGCGCAATACCTCGGCGTAGCTTTCGCTCGCATGAAATCTATCGAGGTCGGCAGAAGGGATAGGCTCCTCGGCGGGGGCGAGATGGTGGTCTCTCGCAGCCGTGTGAAATCTCCGGTCACCGCATCGAAGGCGTGGAATTCTCCAGAAAATCAGGCTCGAACGGAAGCATAAGATCGTCGCAAATTCCGCATTTCCCTTTCCGGATTGAGCAGAAACTCTTCGTACTTGCGATCAGGGATGGACCCGAGACTCTGCAGAAAAGCCAGATATCCGTTGCAGAAAATGACAGGCGTCAGATCAGGCTTCAGTTCCTCATGCTTGCAAAGGCTGACCCATTGATCCAGGGGATGGCGAATGAAGGCGATGGCTACCGTCTGAACCTGAGGCAAGGCATCGTAGATGGTCAACCGGCAGGGTGGCTGAGGATTAAACGGCACTCCGAGATAGTCGATGTAATTCCAGTCTCGCAAGATAAAGTGAGGTCGGCCTGAGTGGCACGATCGTGCATGCGCGCCACCAGGTCCCGGAAATTCTCAGCGACCGTGAGATCGAGTGAGAGAATCGTGTTCGATCCGCCGGATCGAGCAAGTGCAGCCACTGATCGTCCTGATACAGCGGATCAAAATGCGGAAAAAGCTTAACCGCGGCAGGATTCACCTCGCTGAGCACCGCAGCGCCCGGCATCACGCGAGACAACAGCTTGATCGGGTTCGACCGAACCCCCTAATGTATGGACGAGATGAATCATCAGAAACAGGATTAGCGATAGAGCGTCGGCGGAAGAACCTCTCCACACCAGCGGATCGCATGGGTAAAGGTCGCATGATCGGAAAAGAACAAAACATTTCCCCACGACTTGGGAACAGTCCGCAGCCGGTTCGAGTAGTAGGAGATCGTGGACGTTTCGTCCACGTGATAGATCACGATGTACCAGGCGAAACCACGCGCCTTCATTTCCGTGACAAGATCCTCGAGCCGTCCGTGACCCGAGACACCAAACGGATGGGCTGGATCCCAATATTCTGGTCATCACGACTGAGAACTTTCCGTTTCCCATTCCGCGGATAACGTTCAAGTCAAAGCCTTCGGTATCGATCTTGAGCAGCCCGGCACTCTCCGGAATCTCCCCCGCCTTTTGCAAGCTTTCAAGGCTACGCACCTTAACCGGAAGGGTCGAGGTAAATTTACAATCCTCGAGCATTGCATGGTCGGTCAAGCTGTTGAAGAGAGTCGGATCCCACTTGTTCTCTCCTGAGGTATCGGCGGCGACATTGAGATTCATGGTGGAGTCGTCCGACCCGATGGCATATTCAAAAGCGTGGAAATTCTTTTGACCGCTCAACCGCTGGGTGAGTTTTTGAAAGGATGGCGCGTAGGGTTCGAAAGCATAGACGGTATAGCCGGTTGCCAGCAGGCGGTCGGATACCCGGCCTACATTGGCTCCGATGTCGATTGCAGTGGTGTTGGGCAGAAAGGCGAACAAAAATTCGAGAAGCCCGTCCTCCGGGTTTTGATCGGCGTCAGGGTCGCCGTCCACAACGATGGCTTTCTGTAATGAGCGCGCTCTGAGATCGAGTTGCTGAACCGCTTCCGTCAACGCGCTCAGCTCATCCGTGAGACGCTTCTGCAGCTGCTCGTTCTTTCTCTGCATCTGGTGCATCGCGGACAACATTTGAGATAGAGCGTCGAGAATTCCTGTGTCGTTGGCTACGACGGATTCGAGTATTCCCTCAAGCTCACGGATGTCGCTGGAAATTTTATTTAAGGCGACGTCGCGGGTCATGATTTCAGTCATACGAAACCTCCTTCCAGGTTGCAGGGGCGCTATTGCGGGCCTACGGGAGCCCCGGCCGGCATAAGGTTCTCATAGATAAGATCGCAGGGTTTGCCGGCGGCAAGCGATTGCCAGATCCACCCGCGGACCCCTTCGCCGAAAGGCTTCTGCTCAGGATGGCGGCACGGTTTCGAATCGCCGACTGAGTAGCGGGCCTGGTGAGGCGATCGAGCGCAGCGCCTACAGCATGATGATCGTAGGGCACTGTCTCTCCAATTTCAAAGCGGCTGACAAACCGCGAAGCGCTGGTGGCAGGATGACCAATGACCAGTACAGGGAGATGGGAGGTAGCCACGATGGTTGGGATCCGGCTGGGCAGGCTCAATTCGGCGATAGCCTGTACCGCGGGCGCGCTCCTGCCATCAAGCGTATCGGTGGGCACGACGGCAAAAGGATACTGCTGCAAAACTTCAGGAAGCCGGTGTTCCGGGACTGGAGACTGGAGGCGAATGCCGTCCCGGCGCCATATCCGCACGATCGAAGGTGAGAAACAAGGGGTCTTTGGTATTGCAGTACCAATCTACCTGGTAGCCGCTGTCACGAAATGTTTCGCGAAGCATATCGAGCCATCTTTGTCCCCATATGTTCCCGAGCAGCACTCCGCGCTTGAGATCGATTCCATCGCGCAAAGGAAGCATCTCTCGACTCAAGAGCGACTCCGGGACGAGGGGTGGCATCACCCAGAACTTCATGCGATATTTCTTTTCGTATGCTTCCCGCATCTCCGGTCCGATCACCAACCGCAGATCCGATTTGGTTAAAAGCTCTTCCATCAACTCGTCGGAAATTCCATCATCACAGACGTTCTTATCGTCCATGATGTACGTACACAGAGGCGCATTGGACTGGTCTTTGACGGCGAGGCTTACGAGGGGATCGGCGGGTAGATACGGGATGGTAAGAATCCGGCGGACATGAGTGCCGCTGAGATACCAACGGACCCACGAATAGACCTCTGCACGCGACGCACGCGAAAGCGGGAGGCAGTAGCTGGCAGCTCCAAAGGTCTGGTTACCATCGTAGAAATTACTGGTGCGCAGCGAAATGATCGAGGAGGCATCGGGGAAGATGCGGAACAAGAGAGTTCCTGTTCCGTGGAATTCGTTGATCTCGGCCGCGGTGGTCACAATGTCGGATTCGGGCGGAAGGCTGGTTACGTCGACCTGGCCATCCGATTCCGGGGCACGGCCGCTCTGCATGGAATCGACCACGGACCTCAACCGGGCACGCGCCCTTTCTGCAATAAGTAGAGGACTTCCGATCATGCCAAAGAATCTCCTGGCGGGATGAAGTACATCATGACAGTTGCGGGGGGAACTTAAACGCGAAGCGATCGGCATTATCCCTGGAGTGCTAGGTCATGACGGCTCACGATCTCCGATAGGATACGAGCCAGATTGTACCTTGGCCGCCACTTCGGGAAATGCGATCGGACTTTCGACAGGTCAGTAATGTAGCAGATGTGATCGCCCACCCGATTTTCATCCTGGAATGTATGCCGCAGGTTGAAACCCATTTCCTTGAGGGCGGCAATCGTTTCCAGAATCGAGAGGCTGTTTTGCCGCCCGCCGCCGATGTTGTAGACCTCGCCGCAGCGAGGCGCCTTAAAAACTCGAGGAAAAGCTCGGTAACGTCATCGCAGTGAATCTGGTCACGTACCTGCTTTCCCTTATAGCCAATGACTGTGTACTCCTTGCCGGATAACGCGCAGGCGACGATGTAGGCGAGATAGCCATGCATTTCCACCGCCGCGTGCTGTGGACCGGTGAGACAGCCGCCGCGAAAGATGCCGACAGGCATGGAGAAGTATTTGCCGAACTCCTGGCACATGATATCGGCAGCCACTTTGGAAGCGCCAAACAGCGAGTGCAGGCAATTATCGATGGGCATTGTCTCATCGATGCCTTGCCGCCCATCCGCATAGTCGTAGCGGCTCTCTGACTCGACCAGGGGGAGGCTGTTGGGCCGATCCCCATAAACCTTGTTGGTGCTGGTGAAGGAAAATGGCGCATCGGCGCAATAGTCCCGGGCCGCGACGAGTAGATTCAATGTGCCGACCGCGTTGACGTCAAAGTCTTCATAAGGGATAGCCGCTGCCCGGTCATGGGAGGGTTGGCCTGCGGTGTGGATGATGAAGTCCGGCTTCTCCGCCGCCATCAGGTCCCTGATTCCCTGCCGGTCGCGGATGTCGGTGGAGTAATGGCGGTAACTTTTGAATCTGCGGGATAGGTGCTTGACGACACCGGCGGTCGATCCCTGCGGGCCGAAAAAGACCTCGCGCATGTTGTTATCGACGCCGATGACCTGCCAACCCCGGTCGGCCAACAAGCCCACGCAGGCAGAACCTATCAGGCCTCCAGAACCTGTGATCAGGGCCCTCTTGCTCAAAGCATCGCTCCCGTGGGTAGATTGGGTTAGTTGGGTGCCTCATCGTACCACTAAGAATGGAGTTTTCAATAGGCCGCGCTGCTAAGCGCTTTGGAGGTTGCGCAGGTTGTTTGCAATCGCATAAAGGTCCCCCAAATTGCCTACGCCGGCCGTTCCTGAGACCGTCCGGTTCCGGTCAATGATCAAACCCCCTATACTGAATTGACCCATGAACGACCTCCGGGGATAGCAGCACCCAGGCGGATCGCCGGCATTCCGGAAAGCCGAGAGTTCGAGATGATCCTGGAAGTCGAGAACCTGTCCAAGACCTTTGGTAAATTTACGGCGGTTCAGGACGTTTCGTTTTCCATTCCGAAGAGCGCAATCGTCGGTCTGGTGGGTCCGAACGGCGCGGGCAAGACCACCACTCTTCATATGATCCTCGGCCTGATCTCCCCTTCCTCGGGTTCGGTGCGAATTTTCGACAAGCCGTTTGAGAAGAACCGGGAAGAGATTCTGCAGCAGATGAACTTTATCGCTCCCTATGTCACTTATCCTGCGCGGCTTACCGTTTACGAGAACCTGATCGTTTTCGCCCGGCTGTACAACACCCGCGACGCCTCGGCGAAGATCGGGGAAATGCTTCGGCTATTTGCCATCGAGCACCTGAAGAACACACCTGTTTCTCGTCTCTCCTCGGGCGAGACAACGCGGGTCGGGCTGTGCAAAGCATTCCTCAACGAACCCCGGCTGCTGCTGCTGGACGAGCCTACGGCTTACCTCGACCCGCAAGCAGCCCAGCAGGTAAAACAGATTCTGCTCGACCGCCGCAAGGAACACGGAACTACCATCCTCTTCACGTCGCACAACATGAGTGAGGTGGAAGAGCTGTGCGATTGCGTCTATTTCCTCAGCCGCGGCCGCGTTCTCGCAAACGGTACCCCGATCGCAGTGACGCAGGCAATTCTGCAGGAGCACCGGGACGAGCCGGCCCTGGTGGAAGCGTTCCTCCATGTCGCGAGTCGAAACAATCCATGAAGTGGTATCGAGTGCAAGCAGTCATCCTCCGGCACCTGTACGAGTCGCGCCGCAACCTGGATCGAATTGCCGATACGATCTACTGGCCTGTCATGGACATCGTCATGTGGGGCTTGTTCACCATTTATCTTTCGCGCGACACCGGCGCACGCCCAGGCCTGGTTACCTTTCTGATGGGGGCGATCATCCTATGGAACCTGTTTCGCTGCTTTCAACGCGACATGGCGATCGGCTTTCTTTCTGAAGTATGGTCAAAAAACTTGGCCAATCTTTTTCTACCCCTTTAACGGTTGGGGAATATCTGACCGGTCTGGTCCTGGTGAACCTGTTCAAGGGAATCATCGGCCTGATCGCGGCGGGCGCGGTTGCATGGTTGTGTTATGCCTATGACATTTTTCCCATGTTGCCCAGGCTTCTGCCCTTCATGCTGAACCTGATCCTCTTTGCTTTGGTGGTTGGCGTAATGACGACCGGCCTCATACTGCGATTCTCAACCAGGATTCAGGGTCTTACTTACAGCATTGCCGGGCTTCTCATGCCGTTCTCGTGCGTGTTTTATCCGGTAAGCGCGCTACCGCGTTCGTTGCATCCGCTCGCCTGGGCGCTTCCCACAACTCACAGTTTCGAAGGCATGCGCGAAGCACTTGCCGGGCGGCCCGTCGCGATCTCGCATTTCGGCTGGGGGCTCGCCTTGAACGCGGTTTATCTCACAGTGGCCATTTTCTTCTTCCGCCGCATGTTCGAAGCAGTGCGCTCCCGCGGCCTTCTGGTCAAGGTTGAGTAGGAAGACGGCGAAGAGCTGGTGCGTAGTAACTCATAATTCGGACTGCCGAGGGCGCACCGCAGATCCCTCCACTACGCTACGCTCCGGTCGGGATGACAATTTTGTTTGGGAACGCTAAGTGTAGTTTCCAGGATGAATTGTCATCCCGACCGGAGCGTACCCGGATTTCCTGCCACACAGCACTGGACAAGGCAGCGTGTGCGCCCTTCCGTAAAGAAGGGCGCATGAAGTGCACCAACGCCACCAATTCCCACAGGAAATCCGGGGTAGCGGAGCGGAGGGACTGCGCGTGCGCCCCTCGGGCTTCCCAAATGCTGGAGTTCTCACCGCAGAGCTAAAGCCCGGCGTTTTTTGCCCTGATACAAAGCAAAACGCTTGCCTAGGGAAGAGAGCTCCCAGCGCCTCAAGATGAGTCGCCCTCGTTTCCCTCAAACCTGATCAGAAAAAAATCTTTGTTTTCCGCCTATAAGATTGCGGGCCTTCCAGGGTTCCGCAGGAGAGTCTTATGCGGAGCGGCTTACCCGTTCGTATTCTCATTTTGATGGCGCTCACAGCCGGCGTCTTCGCCCACATCGCGGTGGCTCAGGATATCTTTTCATCGAGCTCCGATCAGAATTCCGATTCTGAGGATGTATTTTCCGCGAGCACCAGCGACGAAGCGGATGAACCGTACATTCCGCCGAGTGCGTCGGCGATGTATTTTCCGGCATGACGACAGACGACCTATCCGATCAGAGCGAGGCATCCCTCGATCGGATGCCAGTGAATCCTTTCTTTGGAATGGAGTTCAGACTGCTCGCCGAGGCAGCTGAACTAGAGGAAGAAAAACCTCAATCAGGATTGCCGCTGCCCACAGACGTCCGCAGTCAATTGCTGCAGGCCGCGGCCCGGCTGGACAACGCGTCAACGAATGCACAGAACTATAGTCTGACCGCTACCAATCGATTCTTCCACTGCATGACGGAAGCGGTGAGTGCTGATCTTCAATTTCTAGCCCAACCCGGTTACGTGCCCGCCGCGCAGATCGCTAAGTCGTTGCATCAGGGGGTGTGGACGCTACCTCACCAGCAACGCTTACGACAACAACCTGAGAATGTACGACGCCGCGGTTCAATCGATGCAACATACGATGAACGATCCGGCGTGCGTCTTCGGGCAAGCGGCTCCAGCGCTGTTGGCCGTGGCGGCTACCCGCACCGCGGGCGCGATGGCGGAAGCGAGACAGGTTTCAAAGGCCGCGAACGCTGCCATCGCTCTCGAAGAAGAAGCAGAGGCCAACGGACTCTCCAACGCCCCATGGTATGTCCCTGGCTGCGGTGCGAGGGATGCCTGGTCTACGGCACGGCCGAAGGCGGCTATGCAAACTTCGCCGAAGCAGTGGGCGGACGCACGATCAACTCGATTGCCAAACCAGTCAACCTGAACTGGAATCAATTTTCAGCACAGGTCCATAGTGCTGTGCAGACGAAAACTCCAGTTCTCTTCAGCCTTCAAGGGATCGAAAACATCGACCAGGTGCTCGCCGGCCAGGCGCGCACGATGAACACTACCTCGTACGAGCTGCGCTACCTGCAACAGAACTGGCCACGATTTCAAAACATCGTTCGCTTCTATAACAATGGTGCGCAGGTGGCTCCGCCATGGCAAATAGCAATCCACTTGCCGGGCACCGGCGCGGATCTGATTCTGCGCAGCGACGAGAAAACCCGCTGGTGCCACTGCTTTATAGGCAACCGTGGCGAGCACTTGATCGGCGGTCAGCCGGCCAACTACGTGCTCCATCATCTGCGGGATGCTCTCGTTGATCTAAGCCAACCCCGCAGGGGAGATAGAGGGGCACCCCGTGTCGTGGGTGATGTCGTTGGCTTCGCCCCATGTCAGCGTTTACTGCACAGAGGTCGATCAGGATCGACGGCTCTTCTTTCAGAACGCTGAGGCAATCATCTGCATTGTTATTTTGACCGTGGAGCAAATCGAGCTATGGACGAACCTACTACAACAAGCGATCTAAGTTCGGGAAACAACTCTGGATCCTGGCGCGCAGGTGTACACTGGCGGCGAATGCAGCCGGCAAGATGGCCGATCCTCACGCTCGCTTCTTCTTTCGTTTTTGTCCTATGTTTTCTGTGCCCAATGCACGGGCGCGCCCAGACTCAAATCATCCAGCCCATGGCGTCTACTCCCCGAGCAGGCGAGGTGGACACGGCCGACCGGGGCGGTCAGGCAGGAGGAAAGTCCCTCGGCATTAACTACCAACTGTCTGCCTTACGATGCGGCGCCGGGCAGGCCATCGTGGGTGCCAACCTCCGCCGCGGCGACGTTCTCGATTTCCTGCAGGTCGCCTGTGCGACGCCCGTCTGCAACGGGGGGGAACTGCCAGTGGGGTGCGGCGCAATGGGGTCCTTCGGGCGGCAATCCATCTGGCGGCGACGCCCATCCGCCGATGATGTGCGCGCAAAATCAAGCGGTTTCCGGCTTCCGTGGTCGCGTCGTCTCTTTCTTTACCCGAAGATTCGATTTCGCCGAAGACATCGAGATCGAGTGCTCGCAGATTGTCGCTGCCCCCACCGCGCAAGGCTACGTCCAGGTAGCATCAGGCGCCACCCAGACCGGCTCCAGTGGGCAAGCCGGCGCTCCGACTTGGCATCACCCCGAGGGCGGCCTCTCGCTGGATACGATCATCCCGCGCTGGCGCACGAACTCCACAACCCCCATCATCTCCTGCGCGCGTCGCGGATGGGCAGCTACAGCCTTCTCCCTCGGGATATCGGATTTTGTCTCCTCGCGCGTAGTTCAGGCGGTCTCGCTCTACTGCCCCGCCGGGCGCCCTTCGTCTGCTTCCACCGTCATCAACCAGTGCGTCCAAATGCAGACTGACCCGCTCCACCTGCTGGTCGATTCACAGTTGAGCCGCGTGAGCCAACGTAGCTATAACTGTTTCCATTACGTGCGCACCTTCATCGAGCGCTCGCCGCCTAGTTCCATTTTCAGCATGTGGTGGGATGTCCCCAACAGCAGCGAGATCGAGGGGCCAAACTGGCCGCAGAATTTCCACTACCTGGAAGATAAGGCCTATCAGGAGTTGGCCACAAACCAGAGCCTGCAGAACTTTCAGGCCCAGGTTGGAGATATCGTCACCGTCGAAAGCCCTCCCAATGAACAGCAAGGCTTTCCCTATTTGCACGGCGCGGTTGTCGTGGAGGTGTCAGCCAGTGGGCAGATTGTCCGCCTGCGGCAGAAGACCAGCGTGCAGGACTGCGTTCGGGATTTGGACCCGGTCACATTCATGACCAAGTACTATGGCCTTCTCCCCGGCTACTACTACGAACTTTGGCGAAATCCGCAGGGACAAGGCCTGCCGCGAGCCAACTAGCGTCCCCTGCGCGCTTGATTCGCAGGAAATTCTTCCGCTACTTCTTGACCCAGATCTCAACTCGCCGGTTCTTCTCGCGACCGGCCTCGGTGTCGTTGGAAGCCACGGGAAGATCGGAACCGAAGCCCTTAACGACTCCAAGGGTGAGGCCCTTCTGTTTGAACTCCTTCTCGACCGCATGGGCTCGACTTTCTGAGAGCGCCTGGTTGGCGTTGGCTGTACCAGCGCTGTCGGCGAAGCCGAAGAGCATGACGTTGGTACCGGAGTAGTGGAGATCGCGAACAAAACTAATGACACGATCGAGATCTGCGCGAGCCTTATCGTCCAGATCGGCCCGGCCGCTCCGGAATCGGAAGTCCAGCGACAACCGCTCCGCTCCGTTGGTAAGGCGCTTGTATTCACTCGGGGCGTCGGACGCCACCGTTTGTTTTTCCTGCCTGACATTCTGGGCGATAAAACCATTTGCGCCGACAATGTCCTGGCCGGCATTCGAGATGGCGAATTCGATGAACCTTCGGACGTAGGGACTCTTCGGATTCTCAGGGATGTAGAAGTACAAGCGACGGGAAAGGGGATAGTCTTCGGTCGCTACCGCCATCATGTTCGGAACCATCGCTTGCGCACCCTGTTCCTCCACGGCGAGCGCTTTTGCATTTCTGACAAACGGCAGCCCGATAAAACCAATTCCGTTGGGATCGCTGGCTACGGCGTCCGAGAGCGTCGCGCTGTCTTCGAATCTTTTCGCCCCAGCGCTCAGGCTCGCGGAGCCCAGAACCAGGGTCTTGAACATATCCAGCGTCCCTGACTTGTCGTCGCGAGCGTAGAGTTGAATGGCGCCGCCGCCAGCCGGCCAACTGTTCATTTGCCCGGAAAAGATCTGTGCCAACTGTCCCTTAGTGATGGAGCTGAGCGAGTTGGAGCGGTTGACGATCACCGCAATTCCGTCCAGTCCCAACAGAATTTCGTTTGAGGGAGAAGTCATATCTCCGAAGGAAGCAAGCGCGGTGATCTCGTCCGGCTTGATCTTCCTCGAGGCCATACCGATGTCGCAACTCTTATCGGCCAGGCCGGTAAATGCGGTGGCCGAACCCTGGGCGTCAATCTTGATGAGTGAAGGCGCCTTTCCCCCGGGCAGCGTAGCCTGAACAATTTTTTCGTCTGGTTTTGCGCCGGGGAGGATCCTTGCATCTGTAGCCCCCTGCGCCTTGAGAAAAGCCGTAACTAACGCGGGCGCAAGCTCCGAGCCGATGGTGTTTGAACCACATAACTGCAGAATCACCTGACCAGCCGGCGGCAAGGCTCCGGTTTTGCCGGGCTGCGGCCCGGCCGCGGGCTTGGTTGCATGTCCGCTGAACAACCGAAAGAGCCCGAAGCCTCCTAAGAGCAGCACCAGTAGCAGGCCGGCAAGGATTTTCCAGGGCGGCCCGCCGGAACTGGATTCCTTCCGTACGGTCGTGAGCGCGCGCCCGCACTCCGGGCAGACGAACTCTACCCCGTCGGGAATCTGAATCAGCTCTCCCTTGTCGGCCAGCGTGCAGCCGCCAAAGTCAATGCACTTTCCCTGACGGATGGGCAAGGTCAATCCCCCCTAGAAACGCCATTTTTTGCGGGTTAAGCATAGCATGGCGGGCACGCGTAAAGAGCTCTTTCCGATTTGGCGAGCCAAGCAAACCCGCGCGCGGACTAAAAACGTAACGCGAAGCGAGCAGAAACCCACCCGGCTTGCGCCTTTGACTGTGGAGGGAAAAGAATCATGGCTGCTACGCCCGCGCTGTTCACTGAAAGTTATCCAACCCTCGATCCTGTGTCTGTGTTCGAGCCCATCCGCTCCGGGCTGCGCAACGTCATCCAGGGCCGCGATGAGGTCATCGATCTGATCCTGGTGGCTTTGCTGGCCGACGGGCACGTGTTGCTCGAAGACCACCCGGGTTCAGGCAAGACGACCCTGGCTCGCACTTTGGGGGGTCTCATCGAGACCGGCATCGAAACCGATCTGCCTTCGTTCCGGCGTATCCAGTTCACCCCCGACCTGATGCCCTCAGACATCCTGGGCGTGTCCATTTTCGATCCGCAGACGAGCAGCTTTCACTTCCGCCGCGGCCCATTGTTTGCCCATCTGCTGTTGGCCGACGAGATCAATCGCACGTCGCCCAAAGTTCAGGCCGCACTGCTGGAAGCGATGGCCGAAAAGCAGGTAACGGCGGAAGATCGCACCCTCGAACTGGATTCCCTGTTCATGGTGCTGGCCACACAAAACCCCTTCGACGCCGCCGGGACCTACCCCCTGCCGGCTGCGCAACTAGACCGATTCCTGTTTCGCATCCGCATGGGCTACCTGGATCCCGCCGAAGAGCTGGCCATGCTGCAGAGAACACCCGCTCGGAAGCAGGGGCTGGGTTCCGCGGTCCCGGTAAAGCGGGAGGACATCCTGGCAGCACGCCGTTGGGCTCAGGAGGAGGTGTTCGTTGCCGATGCGATTTACCAGTGCCTGGTGGAGATAGCAAACACCCTGCGCGCGCACGCCCAGGTGGCGCAGGGGCCGTCCAGCCGATCCCTGGTACAGATGGTTTCCGCGCTCAAAGCGAGCGCGGCTCTGGATGGCCGGGAATTCGTGAGCGCTGAAGATGTCCGCCGCCTGGCCCTACCGGTCTTCGGTCATCGCACCCACATGGCCGGAGCGCGGTCGCGGAACATCGAGAACGAGACCGCCGCGGTGATTCAGGAATGCCTCCGGACTCCGTTGGAGACGCTCATTCGTACAGGCTTAGCCAAAGCGCGCCCGGCGCGGCCCAGCGCAATCGATCGGAGATGACTATGCGACGGGCAGCGCTTCTCTTCATTTTTGTTCTGTCGCTTTCCCGGGTGGGCTCAGCACAGCGCTGAGTTGACCCTGAAGGATGGACTGCAGCTCTGGCGAGAGCAACAGTATGTCACTTTGTTTGAACGAGCCAACGAGGCGGTTCGCGAGGATCCCCGTTCGGTTGAGGGCCAGTTCTTCCTGGGCGTGGCGCTACAGCAGGGGGAAGGCAATCTGCCCCTTGCTCGTCGTTCTCTGGAAACGGCCAAGGCGCTGCTCGAACGTGAGAAAGCCCACGGGAAACTCACGGAAACAGACAGCGAAGTGTATCGGCGAACGCTGGGCACGCTGGCTGACATTTATGAGACCACAGAGCAATATACGGAGGAGCTTCGCCTGATCGACCTGGCGAGGCGCGAGGCAAATCTTGATTGGTCAGCCACGCGCGGTTGGCCGCTGATGAAGCTGGGGCGTATGGACGAAGCTCGAGCTGCCATGCGCGAGTCGTTGAAGAGCACCGATCCCGTGGACCGGCGCGTCGCGCTCAACACGCTGGGCTCGCTTGAGTTCTCCACCTGGAACTACGAGGCCTCCTATGCCTGGTTTACCCTGCTGATCGGCGCAAAGTCCGCCGGAAGACCTGACGCCGACGACCTTCAGCAACCGTGCCGAGACTGCGCTGGCGCTGGAGAACTTTGCGGGAGCGGAATCCGACTACAGGCAAGCCACGGATCGCTTCCTGCCCGGAAGCTATACCAACCCATGGGAAGAGATCACGCCGCTTTACGTGCAAACCGGCCGATTGGTATTCGCGGTGAGCGCTATTCAAAAGATGCGTTCATGGGACGCTGCATCCGATCCCACGCTGGAGCAGAACCGCTGGAGCCGGGAGCAGTTGATCGTAGGACTGGTACAGCTGGCCGCCGGCCGCGATCAGCAGGCAATGGATACCACCGCCTTGCTGCTTCGGCGCCCGGACCGGTTGGGAAACAATAGTGCCAGTCCTCAGGAGTCGGAAATTGCTTCGCTCGATCTCTATGTCGAAGCTTTGCGACGTAACCGCGAGCGGGTGATCGAGAGTCTGTCGTGGAGCGGGCCTCTGGCCTGGTGCCGCGGACTGGCCGTGCGGCGATGCTCAGCGCTGAGCTTTGGATCAGCGAGAGCCGGCTGCGAGCGATGGTGGTGCGAAATCCCGATGGATTGGATTGGTCGTTGCGTCCCTACGGGCCAAACTCAGATGTTCAGGAATACCTACGCCCCGGCATGAACGGGATTCTGGGCCCAGGTATCGTATCGAGCGCGGTCACCAAACTGTTGAAGAGATCTGGGGCGCAGGCTGATCGCGAGCGGCCTTACCTGCAGTGCATGCTGGGCGAAAGCCTGGTGGATCGTGGTGACTTCAGGGCCGCACTGGCACCACTCTCCTCGAGTCTGCAGGCGATGCCGAGGGAGGAGGTCGCTGCTCCGCAGCCGCGTCGAGGCACTCTTGGGATACGCACTCGAACAAACCGGCGCAACAGCAGACGCGCAAGTCCACTACAGCACTGCCATGGAACTCGACCCCCACGTTTTCCGCTCGCTTGCCCTAGCGTTGCCGGTCAACATCGAGCGGGGCGGCAATGATGCTGCCAATCTGGCTGCGGCGTGGTTGCGCTCTTCGCCCCGCTTTCGGCAGGGACGGGGCTTTACCATCCAGTTCCAACGCCACGGCGCAATGCTTGAGGCCGTGATGTTGGGCAGTTCGGGAGAGGTTCTTGCACGTGCGGCAACCTCGGCTAACGGCAAGCCAAAAGATGTTGCGCGGCGGCTGTGTGCTGCGATCCACGAGAGTTTCTTCAACGGCAAGCTGAATGTTGAGCAGGCAGACATCGACTCTATCAACGGGTCGCCCGCGAGTCTGGATGCGCGGCAGCTCTCCGTCGACACTCTTCTGCGAGGGAGGTAACAAAGAATAGACGTGCGGTTGGGTTCCAGTAAGGGACGCCTGAGCGTCGTCGGTGAATTTCAGCCGTCCCTACGGGACTCAACTGTTTGACGCGGAAACGACATGTGGACCATCACTCGATTCATTTGCACCGGAAGGTTTGTTTTCGCATTCGCACCGAGATCTGATAGGAGAGTAGAGAATGTCAGCAGATCAAGATCATGAAATCGAGGCGCTCTTCGATGCGGTCGTAGACATGCCGGCCGCGGAGCGGGAGGCGGCGCTCCAGGCCCACCATTCCGTTTCGCCGGAAGTCGTTGCGCGGGTTCGCGCCTTGTTTCAGGCGCTCGGGGGGGATTTGAAGATTGCGCCCGAACCGCGGCGCCCCGCCCTTTCGACCATCCCTCAGTCCGGAGAGCGAGTCGGACCCTATCTCCTGGAGCAGGAAGTGGGTGAGGGTGGGTTTGGCGTGGTGTATCGAGCGTCGCGGCAGGTGGGCGGGCAGTCAACCGACGTAGCCGTCAAATTCATGAAGATCGCAAGCCATGACGCGGAACTGGTGAGACGTTTCGAGCTGGAGCGCCAGGTGCTTGCAGAGCTAAGTCATCCTGGAATCGCACGGCTCGTCGATGGGGGCACCACTGAAGAGGGAGTTCCCTACCTGGTGATGGACTTTGTTCAGGGTGAACCGATCACGGCTTATTGCGATCATCGCCGTCTTAACCTTAGCCAGAGACTCCAATTGTTCGTGCAGGCATGCACGGCCGTGGAATACGCGCACCGCCGCCAGTTCTTACACCGCGATCTAAAGCCAGAGAACATTTTCGTCACCGGCGACGGCAACCTCAAGCTACTCGACTTTGGAATCATCAAGATGCTGGCGCCGGATACTCGCCGGGCTCTGCCTGTCAGTATGCCCGGCCGCCACTTGTTCTCGCTGACCCATGCGAGCCCGGAGCAGGTGGCGGGCGAACGCCTTACGGTAGCCACCGATGTATACAGTCTGGGCGTAGTTCTCTATGAATTGCTTTGCGGCCAATTGCCCTTTGCCGGTCAGAGCATTTGGAATGTCGGCGCAGCGCGCGCCCGGCAAGGCCGCGAGCCCGAACCACCGAGTAAGGCTCTGCTTGGGGAAGAGACCAGTGCAGAACGTGCCAGCGCCCAGCGGGGAACGCGGCCTCGTCATTTGGAGCGCATCTTGCGCGGCGATCTTGATGCGATCGCGGTGACGGCCCTGCGCCCGGCGACGAACGATCGGTACTCATCCGTCGAAGCCCTGCGCCTCGATGTGCAACGCTTTTTGGCCGGGCTGGCGGTCGAGGCGCGCCGGCCGACCAGGGTGGAACGCGCCAGCAAGTGGGCGCGGCGAAACCCGGTGACCTTCGCCGCTCTCGTCCTCGCCTGCCTGCTCTATCTCTATGGGTCGCATCAGACCGGGCTCGCACGGGCCAGGCAGCGAAAAGCCGAAGCAGCACGGACCGCTGCGGCCAGTGATAACCAACGCTTGCTGACGGCGTTGCCGGAGCTGATCCATTCTCTGACTGGGCCCCACAAACAACAGGCCCAAACAGCTCGCGCTGCAGGAGCAAGTGCGCCTGCTGCAGACTTCGACAGGACTGCCACGCAACCTGGACGAGGAGCGTGCGCAACTCGGCACCTATCCCACTACCGCGCTCTGCGCCTGGCGGCTCGGCCATCAGGAGCAAGCGCAACAGCTGGTTGCCACTTCGATCGATCGGTTGAACGAAATACCTGGCACAGCACCCCAATGACGTTGCGGCCAGGAAGATGGCGGTCGATTCGCTGTGCATGCGCTCTGGCTTCCGCGCATTCGCGGGGCAATTTGCCCTGGCGGAAGAAGACCGGAAACAAGCCGAAACATTATCCGCCGCGAACGAGGCCGGCAGCAGGAGTGGCCCGTGCCAACCGATTTCGATCCTCTAATCGGAAAACAACTCGGCGCCTGGTGCGTCGACGACCGGCTCAACCTGGGAGGCCAGGGCGAGGTTTATCGAGCCCATCGGGTCGAAGGCGGTTTCGACCAGATCGTGGCGATCAAGATCCTGCACACGCGCGGGCTGTCTCCCCTGGCGGCGGCGCGCTTCCAGGAAGAGCAGGAGATCCTGGCCAGTCTCAACCATCCCCATATCGTCAACCTTTTAAGTACCGGCTACACCGGCGACGGGCGGGCTTGGCTAGCCATGGAATACGTCGAAGGGAAACCTATCGATGTCTACGCCAACGAACAGGCGCTCTCGACCACGCAGCGCCTGCGCCTGTTCCTGAAGGTTTGCTATGCCGTGGCGTATGCCCATCGCAACCTGGTGGTTCATCTCGATCTCAAGCCGTCGAACATTCTGGTGACCCGCGAGGGGGAGCCGAAGTTGCTTGATTTTGGGCTCGCGCGGCGCTTGCGCGCGGGCAAAGACGAGGTGATGAGCGGCCCCATGGCGGTCTTCTCCAGGGCTTACGCGAGCCCGGAACAGGTGACGCCGGGAGCCGCGTTATCTACCCTCTCCGATGTCTACTCGCTGGGCGCGGTGCTTTATGAGTTGCTCACCGGGCACACTGCTCTGGTCCTGGATCTGCTTTCCGAGCAAGCCATGATGCATGCGATCTGCGAGCAGGCTCCGCTTGCCCCCAGCGTGGTTGTCTCGCGGACTCGTTTCGTCGAGAGGCCGGGCACCGAAACCTTTGAGTTCAGCCCCGAGCAAACTGAGCGCCATGCGCGGCGTCTCCACTGGTGAGTTGCGGCACGAGTTGCGCGGCGATCTGGATAACCTGCTACTGGTTGCTTTGCACAAGGAGCCACATCGCCGTTATCCCTCGGTGGAGGAGATGGCTCGTGACATTGAACGGTACCTGGAAGGGAAGAGCGTTCGCGCCAAGGCGTGGAGCCCCGCCTACGTTGCCTTTCGCGGGGCGCGGAAGTATCCCATGCGGGTGCTGGCCTTCGCGCTGGTCTTATCCTTTTCGCTGGCTAACCTCTGGCTGCCGGCATTCTATCGAAAGAGCGCTCAGGAGACGGAGCAGGACACGGCGGCTATTCGCGCCGTAAACTGTAGCGCCGGCAGGGATCTCCGCGCGCAATTTGTTGCCGGCACTCTTACCTAGCCTGGCAGAGCAGAGATTGAAGGAAGCGCTCGACGAGGTCGAGATCGGTTCCGATTGCGCGACTTTCGCAGGATCTTCTCAAGGAAAGGATCGGTGATGCTCTGTCCTGGATGCGGAACCCCGGTGGATCCTTCGATCGTCTTCTGTGCCCAGTGCGGCTATTCGATCGCGCGCAGATCGGAACCCTTGCGCTATGCGGGCTTTCTGCCTCGAGTGGCTGCGGCGATCATCGATTTCGTGCTGATGACGCCTCTGATTGTTGTCCTGCTCTTCTTCACTATGCCGAGAGTCACGACGCAGGATCTTGCGGTCGATCGACAGGTGCAAAAGGGCGCGGATCGCTCGGATGCCGCGTGGCATCGTTTTTTGCAGCAGGAGATGCAGATACTGGCGGCTCTTGCCATCAGCACATTCATCGCCAGTTGGCCTTACTACACCTTTCTTGAGGCCTCGCCCACACAGGGGACGATCGGGAAGATGATGACTTCGTCTCAAGGTCACCGATCTGGATGGACGCCGCATCCGCTGGGGGCGGGCGAATGCACGCTACTTCGGGCGCTGGCTTTCGGGTTTACCTTACTGCGCGGGTTATCTGTTTCCCCTGTTCACGGCAAGAAACAGGCCCTGCACGATCTCATGGCCCGCTGCCTGGTGCTTAAGAAGTAGGTGCGGGATTGGTTTGGCCGGGAGCGGTGACTCCCAACTGGGTCAACATCCACGCCTCGGCAAACTTGCACTGACGCCTGAAGTTGATCAGCGGAATGCCCATCGCGGCCGCACCCTCTTCGTCGGTGAGCTCAAGGAAGTATTTCAATTCCATCGCTTGCGCCCGCTCGGGATGACTTTCTGCGAGACGGCTCAAGGAGCTCATCGACGGTGAGCGTGTCCACGTGCATGAATCTGTCTTCGCCACCCGGCTCGGCGACATCGGCAATATCAACCTTTGCGTCTCCCGAGCCGCGTTTGATGGAACGATGACTGCGCGCGTAGTCCACCAGTATCTGTCTCATGTTCTTTGCGGATACGCGTAAGAGATGCTGAACATCCTGAACTTCTACCAGCGTGTCGGGCGACGTAGCCTCTCTGGGCGCGAGCAGTCGCTCCCATAACAGGCTGACCAGCGCCGAACCGGTCGACCCCAAGGTATGGCCCTTGCGTTCGCCGGCCATGAGGATGCGCGCGATCCGCTTCAATTCCGGATAGACCGCCTGGGTCAAATCGTTTCGTGCCGAAGCGTCTCCGCGGCGAACCGCGGCCAGCAGGTTGTTTACTGTCTCTTCGCTGCCTGGGTCCATCACCAACCTCCAAAGAAGCTTACCGGGTGGATTTTCTTTGAGCAGCCCGGCGTTGGATTTTCGCCATTCTCAGTATGACATCGCTCAGAAAAACTCAATGCTGGAAAGGCCTGCGGCGGGCTTCAGGCCTGCTGCGCCGAATCTTCCCCTTGACCCGCGTGGGAGCCGCATTAGCCGTGGTGGACGGCTTCGCGCTTTGGGCGGAGGGCCTGCGGCATCAGAACCTGGTGGTGCTGGGGGCGGCGGCCGTCGTCCTGGCCATCCAATGCGGCCTGACGTTGGTGGTGATTACCTATGGCCTGATCGCGCGCTACTCTTCGCGCCGGCAGGGTGTCTCGGAGACGCTTGACCTGGATGCCGGACGTTCGCCAGGCGACCGGTTTCGCTGTGAACTTTCCTGCGTGGCTTCCGTTCGTGACGCTGCACTGGGATTGGCGGCAACCGGACGGAATCACCGTGGAGACCAGGCGCGAGCAAGGTCAACTCCGCGAATATATTCGTCCGCGCCACCGGCTCGCAGCGGGTTCGATTGAGCGGCAATTTCGCTGCGGAGATTTTCTCGGCCTGGCCGAGGTTTCCTGGTTAGTGGAGGAAGACAGGTCCATCCGCGTGTTGCCCAGCCGCGCGGGAAGCGGAGCGCTGGCACTGCGCGCAGGCCTCGCCCAAGGCAGCGAATTGGCCGACCCTAACGGCGCGCTGCACGGCAGCCTGACCGAGATGCGCGAGTATCGGCCGGGCGATTCACCCCGGTTGATTCGATGGAAGCTGTTCGCGCATACGCGCAAATTGATCGTACGGACACCCGAGCCGGCGTTTGAGGATAGTCCAAATTCGTGCGCCTGGCTGGCCGGCGCTCCTTCGAGTGAGGCTGCGTCCCGATTGGTTCGCGAGGCGATTGAAGGTGGATTGCTGGGTGAGCAGTGGGGTTTCGGTGCGAGCGGAACGCATGACCTCATTTTGGGCGATATGGAACGCGCCCACGACTCCATCGCTCGATCCGGGAGCGCTAGCGAAATGGAACCGGGGGAAATCCTTCGGTTTCTGTGTGAAGCGGAATTGGCGGGGTTTTCGGGTTGCTACCTGTTCTTATCCGCCGATGCCCCGGGGTTGGCTGCGAAGCTCAAGCAGATCAGCCGGCAAAGTCCGGTCGATCTCCATGCCGTATTTGCCGTCTCCGGCGCAGACGACTTTCCGGAGCGAGCCGGGAGGATTCACAGGATGTTCTGGAGGCCGGGGATAGGTCGGCAGGATAAGGCTGCGATTGCAGCTACGGTTTCCCGACTTTCCTCTTTCTTCAACACCAGCGTGATGTGCGACGTGGCGAGCGGGGAGTAGCCGTTCAAAGCAGGCTCGGCAACAACACCAGGGGCTGCCAATCGAGGTTCCGTGGTATCCCACATCTCGCGAAAAACGAGCGAGATATGGGGCACCCCTTGATTCGTGGTCGGGACAGAAATTCGAACCGGCAGGTTCTCACGCAGACTCTTTAATCCCTGCGCTTTTGTCGCTTGAAATCTATTGCACGTTTTTACGGTGGCAGGGGCTAAAGCCCTGCCTCTTCGGCCGCGTACGACACGACTAAAGTCGTGCCCTGATACAGCGCAAAAGCCCGAATCCCACAGTTTCGCTGCCGAACCCAAAAATTGCGCTTGGCCTGAGCAGTTCCCTCCCCATCCTTCGCCTTTCCTTATGAGAGTCAGTTTGAGGAATTATGCGAGCTTTCAATGATCGTCTTGAGATTTTAGGCACGCTGGCGTGGATGGCGGCGTGTGGGGTTGTGGCGATGCAATATGCCAGCGTTCCGGCCGCCGCAGCAGCGGGCACGGGCGCGTTTCTGGGCTGCGTGGCTGCGCGATGGGCAGCGCGGCGCGGCGCACATCTGGAGGCGGCTATCACTCTCTGCCCTTTCATGTGCGCACTCTTACTTCTGGCTGGCGACGGAATGCACCGCTCGATTCTGATCTGGGCCGGCGCGGCGTTCTGCATCTCATTGGCGCTGGATCTGTTCCGCGCAGAATTGCCCCAGGCGGCAGGCATCCGGGTTGTTTTGATCGTTGCCGGCTTCGCTGCTTCTTTAGCCGCGCATTCCCGACCACGGTCATTCTCGGTAATCGACTTCGTGTTGCACGCAGAAAAGGACCCCGTTCATTTCTTCCTGCTGGCGGGAATCGTGATCGCCGTCGGCGCCGTCGGCCGCACCATCGCAAATCCAGACGTGACCCTAAAGAGGAACGCTCCTCGGTCTTCTCCCACGTTTGAATCCATCGGCGAATGCAAATCACTCCACTGGTCTTTGAGGAATTATGCGACTCAGCAAACACCGTTTAGAGGTTCCGGGCACGCTGGTCTGGATGGCGGCGTGGACAGTTTTAGCCTTGCAATATACAACCGTGACCGGCACCGTGGCCGCGACCGCCGGCGCATTGCTGGCATACATTGCGGCAGGCTGGGTAGACGGGCGGAGCCACGGTTGGAGGTCGTGATTCCCAGTTGCGCCGTCGCCTGGGCCGTTGCTGGTCATGGGTGCTCATGAATTGCAACGATGGCAGTTTGTTTCCGCAGTACTCGGCCAGCTCCCAGCCTATGAGCTCGCGGAGATCCTACGGTGGGGCGGCTCTGCCTTGTGCTTCTCGCTGGGGCTGGACCTACTCCGCTCGAAATTTCCGGAGGCATCGGCTGTCCGCGTCATTTTGATCGTGGTGAGCTTTGCGACCCTTTTGGCGGCGCACCGCGATGGCGCGCAACAACGGCCTTACCAGGTAGTGGACCAGATGCTGCGCCGGGGATACGACCCAGTCGATTTCTTTCTCCTGGCGGGAGTCGCGATTGCGATAGGTGCCGTTGTCTTCTGTCTGGTGAACCCACGCTTACCCAGGAGGGGCATGAAAGACCCTGTTCTGCTCATCGCCCTACTCGCCCTGCTAGCCCTGCTGCTGCCTGTCTCACTGCCCCGGCTCGTCTTGCGCGCCCAACGGGCGGCAACGGGAGGCAAAGGGGGAGATAACGGAAGCGGTCAGAAACAAAGCAATGAGAAAGGCCCCGCCCAGGGCGGCGGAGACAACGGGCACACAGGAAACAACAAGAGCTCTGGGAATCGTAGCGGTGGCAGTAGCAATTCCTCCAAGGGCCGCGCACCCGATGATGGGGGCGAGAACCAGGATCCTCAGCTGAGCATGACACCGCCTCCGCAGCACAACTCGCCAGTGCCGGTCGCGGTGGTGACCTTCCATAATGATTACGATCCGCCGAGCCAGTACTACTACTTCCGGCAGTCTGTCTTGACGCTCTACAGCCACGACCAACTCGTGGCCGATGCGTCGGCACGCTACGAGCAGGGCACGTCAGACGGATTTCCTGTGCGGCGCACAGCGGTGCCGGGAGAGATTCCTAATCATGCGCAGCTGGTCCACATGAACATTACTTTGCTGGTACCGCATAGCCGTCCCTTCGGGTTGGTGACCCCAATCAGCTATTCGCCCGCTCCGAACCCCGATGCAAAGCGTTTTGAACGGGCGTACCGCGACGACTCGATGGCGACCTCGAGCTCCTACACGGATCTGCTGTCGCTTCCGATTGCCAACCCTGTGCCCTCGGATCCGCGGGCGTTGAGCTACTTTACGGCAGCGCCCACCGATCCGCGCTTTGCCGCCGTAGCCAACGAGGCGCTGGGCAAGCTGCCGGCTGCCGCACGGCAATTCCCTTTGGCACGCGCATGGGCGATCAAATCGTGGCTTGACGCGCATGTGACCTACAACAGGCAGGTATCGCACGCTCAAGCGGCGGACCCGGTGGCGGATTTTCTGTTTGGAGATCGTAACGGTTACTGTGTCCACTTCGCGCAGGCGGCGGCGCTGCTCTACCGTACCGCCGGCATCCCTGCCCGGGTCAGCGAGGGCTATGCAGTGCCAGCCCGGCAGCGTGGCCACGGCGCGTCCTTGCTGATTCGCAGCGGTGACGCCCACGCTTGGCCGGAGATCTACCTGGAGGGCGCGGGTTGGACGGTTGTGGACATCAGCGCTCAGCATGTGGTGCAAGACCCGCAAGAGCCGGTCGACCCTGAACAACAACGCATGCTGGGCAACATGGCTCGCGGGGACGACAAACAGATCGGCGGACAAGGGTCAAAGCTCAAAGGGGCAACAACCGGACCTTCTGGCGTGGCTGGGCTCTATGGTGCGCCGGGCCCTGGCTGGGATGTTGGTCGCCTGGCTGCTGCAACTTTATCTCCGCAAGCTCTGGCGGAGGCTCGCCATCTACGTCTGCCCGGAGCGTGACCTGCCTCGGGTTGGTCTGCGGGCAGCGCTGGGCTGCCTGGCGGATGCCGGGTTACTGCGGGACAGTGGAAACACGCGTGAACAATTCGCCTTTGCATTGCGACCCGCGATTCCCGGGCTCGAGGTCTTGACCCGGCTCCATGCCCAGGCATCGCTCGGAGCGAGCTCGCCGCAACATCCGCGCCAGCGGTACCTGGACCTTTGCCATAACGTGGCTCGCCAGGTGCGCGAGACGACCCCCGGTTGGCAGCGCGTTCTTGGCTGGCTCAACCCGACGACTGCCTGGCGGGTGCACTAGTCGGTCAGGCGGGAGCCAACTCCGGCGCCTTGAGCGAAGTGGACGCCACTTCTCCCTTAGCCAGGCGGGTGAGGGTGAGTACGGTGATGTCGTCCTCCTGCCCGAAAGTCGGTAGCGGCTTTGGTGGCCTGCTCGGCGCTGGGCTTTTGCTGCATCAGGCTGCTCAGCCGATCGAAGCTGAAGAGTTCGCCAGCCGGCTGCGCGCGCCTCGAGCAGGCCATCGGTGTAGAGCACGAGGTGGTCGCCCTCCTGCAGGGGCACGGTTATTTGCTCATAAGCGGTTTCGGCCACAAGACCCAGGGGGAGAGCCCCAGGAAGCGCGACCTCCTTTTGGTTGACAAAGGGCGGGGGATGACCGGCGCTCGCCAGCACGCAGCTTCCATCCGCGTGTAGCAGCATCACCAGGCAGGTAACGAAGCCACCGTGCAGGCGACCATACAGGCGGCGGTTGAGGCCGGCCAGAATCTCCGCCGGCTGCGCGGTGAACTCGGCCAGCGTGCGCAGCATGCCAACGATCAGCGATACGGTCATCGCCGCGCGCAGTCCTTTGCCGCTCACATCGCCGAGCACCAACCAGGCTGCGCCGTCAGGGGCCGGGAATCACCTGGAAGAAGTCTCCGCCGACCTCTTGTGCAGGAATATAGGCGCTGGTGACGGAGTAACCCGGTCAGCGACGGTAACAATTCCGGGATGAGGACCTGCTGCAGTTCCTGCGCACTGCGCAGTTCCTGCTCCATGGCGCCCTGGCGCAGGGCGGCCTCCCTGGTATAGCGGTAGACCGCATACACAATGGAGAGCATCAATCCGGTATTCGCCAGCGTAGGGGGGGTGAACGGATTGCCCAAGATGGTAAACACGGGCGCGTTGATCGCGCGCCCCAGGGTCCAGTGAGTGTAACGGCTTCCCTGGGATGCCGCGATGAGGAAATTGGAGATGAGGGAGGCGCTGAAGGCGAAGATGGCGACCAGCCAACGGGCCGGATCCAGCTTTTTACGAATGGCAAAACCCACCAGGAGCAGCGGTAAAAGCTCAGGCACGGTTTCAAATATGGTGAGGAAGGCATCTGCGCCTTGCGCCCAATGAACCGCGGCCGGGTTACTCCAATCGAACAGGGTAAGTGCTCCATCAAGCACATTGGCAGTCAGATCGATCCAGGCCAGCCAGACGGTGAGCCGCACCAGGAAGCGATTCTCCGTAAGCCGCAGCAGATACAGCAGCACGAACCAAAGGGATATATCTGCAAGGGCGTGTACCGGCTGCAACCAGCCCAGGCCGAAGCGATAGGACCAAGGAATGTGCAGACCAGTAAGAAACAACCCAAGTTCAACGGCGAGGGCGTAGAGCGACATCCAGAGCAGAAGTTTCTGCGAACGGTTGCGCAGCCATGCCACCAGGCTTAACGCCATCACCAGGAAGGTGAGCGCATCGAGAGCGAAGACGTACTGGCGGCTGCGCAGCCAGCGATAATTGAAGTCGGTTTTGCGGTCTGCGAGCGCGGCGCCGCTGCCCGCCAGGGGCGGCGCCAGGAGGCCTCCCTGGAGACCTGTGTCGAAGGAATCGAGGGGCGCCTTCCACACCCGCACCGCCAACACCCCGTCTCTCGCCTGCCCTAGCTGGTAAATCTGTGGCACCGGATTGAACGGATAGGCAGAGCCGGGTGGGAATTTACCCTCCTTGCCAACCAGCGTGCCGTTCCAGTAGACCTCGTACACGTCTTCGACGTGCGGGACCAACAGGCTGAATTCCGGCGAAGCGCCGGCTGCCGGCTCCAGGTGGAGATGACGGCGGTACCAGGCAAAGCCCGTGTAGGACTGGTGGCCTTGCTCGCCCCAGGGCTTATCGGCGGTAAGCTGCTCCCATCCTTCCTGGCCAGTGGCGTCGTTCAGCGAGCGCGCGGCCCAACCGGGATTGTCCCCCAGGTGGAACTGCCAGGGACCATCCAACGCAACCGTGCCCTTACCGAGACCCTCGGCTGTCAGGAGGGGTACGCCGGTACTGGTCGCGGCAACGGCGATAGGGAGCACCTGCCGCGCACAACACGACGCCGAAAAGACAAGCTCTTGCAACCGCGACGATCATCGTTTTCATCCCCTGGGAGGCCGAAGCGGCCTATGGAGCTAATATCACAACCCGTAAAGCAACGAGAAAGAGTTTCTTTTGACCGGAGCGGGTGGTTATTGCGCGGGATGCTGCTCCCCTGTTCGCTCGGCGGCTTCGTTTTGTGCCGATTTCGCACAACCTGAGGCCGACTAGAAGTTCTGCCGGCTGCCCGAAAAGTCCAGGTGGTGCACCTGTTAGAGCGCGATGCCTTCACCGATGTTTTTGGCGAGGGCGAAATGAACCATTCAGAGCAGATTCGACAGGGCAGGCAGGAAGTTCCCGCACAACCGATTCAACAGGGTGTAACCCGACCCCATCAGGGTACGTTCCATTGCATGCTGCTGTTAGCAGCTGCGTGCACGGCCAGTCTGGGCGGTCCCGCTTTAGCCCAGTGCCTGAACCACCCGGCGGCAGAGGCGAAGAGGTCGGAGTTATCGACTGCTGTCGACATGCACGCAAGCTTTTCGGGCGACGAAGCGCGCCTGTGGCTTGCGGAAGCCAACGTGCACCCCGCGGCAAGTGGGGTCTCCTCGCCCATCATCGTGTCTGCTATTCCGCCACCCGCACTTGAAAACAAACAGCCGGACCTTACTGCCAACCCGGGACGCCCGGCCATGGCCACCTCAGCACTGCTCACGCCGGTGGGTTACGCGCAGTTTGAATCCGGCATGTTGTATGCGACGGGCTCGGCGCAGTTCTCTCATCGAAGCGCCGAGGAACAGACGATGCGGCTGACGGTGGCGCCGTCACTCCAGTTCATCCTCTCTTCTGAGCCAGTGGCCTACAGCAGCACCACGCAGGAAGAGCTGACACAGCGTGGCGACGCCCAGGCCGGCGTGCAGATGATCCTGTTACCGGGCCATGGGGTACGGCCAACTATCTCGAGTAGCTATCTTCACCTGATAAAGGGAGGCACTGCGTCGAGCCTCGATATCGGCGGCTATGCGAACAGCGCACTGTTGATGGCAAGCGCTGATCTGGGACACTTTCATGTCGACGACAATGTGTTTTTGAACGAAACCGAGGGGTCGGTCCGGCGCGCTCAGTGGGGACATGCGGTTGCGGTTTCTCATCCGGTCACATCGAAGGTGGGAGCGACTGCAGAACTGCGTTACTTCACCCAGCCGCTCACTGGCGGTACTGGATTCAGTGCTCTTTGGGCAGCCAACTACAGCATTCGTCCCAACCTGGTCATCGACACAGGCCTGGTTCGCGGGTTCACCGGGACTTCTACCCAATGGCAGGTCGCGGGCGGCGTTACCTACGTACTGCCGCATAAGATCTGGAGCTTTTCCCGAACAGCTGTTCAACGGTAGGGGTCGCTTTCGCGGTTCAGGACATAGGGTTGCTTAGCCTGATTGCCGATAGGACCTAAGAGAATACCGGAGCCAACGAACGATGAGCGTGGATGGTGGGAAATCTATGATGGGCCGCGGCAGCGGCCTGCGCGCTGCGGAAACGATCTCTCCGCAGGGTGAACGTAGTTGGCTCCAGCGCCTGAGCGTACGCAGCAAACTTATATCGATGATCTGCCTTTCCATCCTGAGCCTCGCCGGCCTCGGGACTTTCTTCGTGTCGGCGATCAACGAGGTAAAGGTTTCCGGGCCCATTTATGCCGCGATTGCACGCGAAATGGATCTACGGTCGGATATTCTGCCCCCTCCCGAGTTCATTGTAGAAACGCATTTGACTGTGTTGCAGATTGAGAAGGCGCTCCGATCCGATCCGAGTCAAATTGGCCCACTGGTGAAGAACCTGGATGGGCTCAAGCACGACTACGACGATCGACAGGCCCACTGGAAAGACGCGCTTCCTGCGAGCACCCCGCTCGAGGTGCAAATTCGCGATGGCATTCTGACTGCCTCGAAGGATCCTGCCGCCAAATACTTCAAAATATTGTTCGACCAGTTTCTTCCTGCTGTGCAGCAAAAGGATGATCAAAAAGCAAATCAAGTGATTGATACGGAGTTGGCTCCGCTCTACGTACAGCACAAGGCAGCGATCGAACAGCTCGCCGATCTTACGGAGAAGAGCCAGAGCCTGCGGGAGCAGGAAGCCCGGCAGAGGATCGCATCGCGCATCACCCTGTTGCTCGCGGTCATTGTGCTCAGCCTCGCTCTGATCCTTGGGGTTGGCATCTATGTCATTGTGTCCATCACGGCTCCACTGCAAAGCGCGGTCACGGCTCTGCAGAGAGTAGCCGACCGCGATCTGACATCGCACTTGAGTGTCGCGAATGACGATGAGGTAGGGGCCATGGCTGCGGCGTTCAACGTGGCCATTGGCGCCATCCGGAACGGATTTGCTGATGCCGGAGACATTGCGAAGCGGGTTTCCGGGACATCGAGTGAGTTGGAAAGCGCTGCGGTGAAGCTTTCGGACGGAACCCAGTCGCAAGCCAGTGGATTGGAAGAGACCTCCGCGAGCCTGGAAGAGCTTACGGCGACGGTGAAACAGACTGCGGACAACGCCGCGCAGGCGCGTGACCTTTCGAGCGCCGCGGCAAAATCCGCCGCACAGGGGATTGGTGTGATCGACGCGGCGATTCACGCAATGGGAGAGATCATCGCTGCTTCCGTCAAGATCCGGCAAATCACTCTGAGCATCGACGAGATCGCCTTCCATACGAATATTCTGGCCGTCAACGCGGCGATCGAGGCAGCAAGGGCAGGAGACACGGGTAGCGGCTTCGCGGTGGTCGCCGCGGAGGTGCGCAACCTGGCACAACGCACTGCGGCTTCTGCTCGCGAGATCAATCATTTGATCAAAGATGCGTTGGCCAAGGTGGAATACGGCTCCAAGCAAGTGAACCTTTCGGGCGAGACGCTGCACCAGATTGTTGACTCGGTGAAGCGAGTGGCCGAAGTGGTATCGGAGATTTCGAATGCCTGTTCGGAACAGTCTCTGGCCATCGAAAATGTCAATAATGCCGTGGTCAGCGTGGACATGGTTACGCAATTGAACGCCGCTCAAAGCGAAGAGCTTTCGTCTACGGCGAAGGAGCTACTCTCGAACGCTGCCGAATTGGAGGCAATGGTTGGCAGCTTTCGTATCGAGGGAGGCGAGACCAGCAATCATTCATCGTCAACGACCGCTGTGCGGACCATTGCCTACGGAAAGCCAGTTACCAGCAGCGCTGGGTGAAACAACAGGCGATGGCGGCCATCACGGCCGACCGTATGATCTTCCGCCTGGTTCGATCTGCACTGATCACTTGAAGGTGTAGATCAAACCTGCGCCGAGCCGCAGGTTGTTCTGCACGTTCGTGGTGGCGTTGGGCAACTGTGTGCGCAGCCAGTTCGCTTCGAAAGCGCGGAGGGCAAAGCGGTGTTTCAGGTGGACGTTGACGCCGCCGCCGACATACAGCGCCAGGCTGTCCGCGCTGTCGTTGGCGCTGCCCGCGGCAGGAAAGACGCTATGCAAGCCGTTGGCCTCTCCGGCCAGGACCTGACCGAAGACGGCGTAACGGCCGCGCTGGGGCGACCACGTGTAGCGCGGCCCAAAGGTCGCGGTGACCAGGTCGAGCCCTACCCCAGGGGAGGCGCTTGCATTGGCCGTATGCAGTCCTGAAACGTCGGCCACGACACCCAGCCCGCGCCAGAACTGGCCGTGGACCTGGATGCTGCCTCCTTGCATCCAAAAGCCGTTGCTGCCAACCACATTGGACATCAGCGGGTTGTAGACGAGAGCTACGTCGAGCGAGCCCTTTGTAGGACTTGTTGAACTCTGATCCTGTTGTGCCATGACTGCAGATGCTGCCATCATGCAAGCTCCTGCAAGGAGCACCTTTACGCGAGTCGAGATGCGCATGTCGAGTTTCCTTGTTATTCCACAGTGAGCGTGAGGTTGGCGGAGTGCGATAGTTTGCCGGACGTCGCGATCACCGTCACGACATAAGTCTTTTGCGGTTGCCCGGAGAAGCCATTCGAAGGTCCGCAGCCGTTGAGAGTCGCCATTGTGGTCAGACCCGCGATCATCAACATCAGCAGCGGAATCGCCCGGCCAAGCCGCTGACCGGCGCGTCGCATTCCACCGGCGAGGGGTAAGAGCAGTAGTCCCCAAAAGACAGGCGGCATACGCCGGTTCGGAGCGTGCTTTTTGTCGAGGCTCGCCGTCACCTGGGGCAGCTGGATGATGACGGTCACGTTTGTGAGTGCGGAACCAGCGGGCAGCAAATTTGGAGTTATGCTTCCTGTTGCTCCGGGAGGCAGCCCGCTCAGCGTCAGAGTGATGGGCGCCGGGAAGGTTGCACCGTTGGACGGGCCAAGCGCGAGAGTGTACGTAGCTTTACCTCCAGGAACCACCGTCTGCGAATTGCCGCCGCCGCTGCTACCGGGAGAGCCGGAAATACCCAAGCTATAGTCCTGCACCAATTCAGCAAGCGCAGGACTGGTGGCCGCAAGAGAGCTCGAGCTGCCGCTGTAGACCGCCGTAATGCTGTGCGTGGCGGCAGCCAGCGACGAGGTGGTATAGGACGCCAGACCGTTGGATAGTGTGGCCGTACCGAGAAGCGTTGTTCCATCCACGAAGCTGACAGAGCCGGTTGGTGTGCCAGCCGCGGAGGCCACGGTCGCCGTAAATGTAACTGCATTGGTGACCAGTACCGGATTTGCACTGGAAACCAAGCTCACGGACGAAGCGGTGATTTGACCGACCGACAATTGAATCGTGGTTGCCGTGGAAGTGACGGCATAGCTGCCGTCGCCGCTGTAGGTCACGCTGATCGTATAACTGCCACGGGCCAGCGTACCCGGAATGGGAATGGTGGCCGCTGAACTTGTGCTGCCTGTGGTCAAGGCGAGCGTTCCCGATGCAACGACGGTTGCGGATGCATTGAGAATGCTGTAGCTGATGGTGCCCGTAGGCGCGGCGATCGTGTTATACGGCCCGGTGGCTGTGACGGTCACGGACCCCGATTGTCCGTAGGCCACCGCTACTGGCTGCGTCGCTGGACCGCTCACCGTGACGACGGCTTTACTCAGGACCACGGTCACGGTCCCGCTGCTTGCCGCATAGGCGCCGCTCACCCCGGCGTAGTTGGCCGAGAGCGTGTGCGTGCCGATGCCGTGGAGCACAACACCGCTCAACGCCGCTGCGCCGGAACTCAGGCTCGCACTGCTTAACGTCGTGGTGGTTGTGCCCAGGGTATCGTTGAATGTTACTGAGCCGGTTGGATGGGTGCCGCTGTGGGTTTGATCGGCGACCGTTGCCGTGAGGCTGGCCGCCTGACCGTTCGCCAGAGAACCTGGAGTCACCGTCATGGTTGTCGAGGTCGCATCGGCGCCGCTAAACGCTGTACCGCTTACCGTGACCTGCTGGGTGCTGCCGGCGACATTGAGCGCATTGTTGGTCAGAGCGATGCCGGCGCTCAGGCTGCCCACCGATTGCGGAGTAAACACCACCGCTACGTCGCATGCCGTGCCTGCCAACAGAGAAGTCGAGGACGTGCAAGGGTTCTGGTCGCCGGAATAGTTAGAGAAGTTCGCCGTGTAAGTGGGATTGGTGGAAAAAACCAGAGACTGATTTCCCAGGTTGGTTACGGTTGCTGTCTTTGCCGCACTTGTTGCCCCGGTAGCGGTGTTTGGAAACGTCAGCGCGCTGCCTGAAACATTGGAGAACAGGATGCGATTGTTACCCGAGTCCGGAATGTACAGGTTGCCAAACGGGTCTACCGTGACGCCAAAGGGGGAGCCCAATGTGGCCGGAGTTGGAAGGGTATTGAATGCCAACACCGAGGGCACGCCTGCCGTGGTGATTTCGACGATGCGGTTGTGGCCTCCATCGTTAACGTAAAGATTGCCCATGCCATCGGCGGTGACGCCTTCAGTGCGGCTGAAGGTAATTCCGGTCGGAGTCAGCAGAGATGCCGCTCCGGCTGCCGTCACCTTGATGACGCGGCCAGGGTCGGAGCCGGCGTACCCGTCCGGGATATAGATGTTTCCCATCGGGTCGACTGCCACCCCGGTGATGCCGAGTGAACTGGTGGTGTAACCCGTCGTCCCGATCACCGTTCCAATGCCCCTGGAAGTCGATCCGGCGACCAGGAGGCACGAAACTTCGACGACGCGGCCGTTGGTGTAATCAGAGATGTACAGATTGCCTGCGCCGTCGAGGGCAAGGCCAGTAGGATAGCCCAATGCGGTGACCAGGCCATTGATGGTCAATACGGACGCGACGCCGCCCGGTGTTATCACGATAATGCGACTATGCAGATGGTCGCTGATGAACAGATTGCCGGCGCCATCAATAGCCACACCGGTGACTTCCTGACCAAAGGGATAACCGCTGGGGGACACCACCGATGCAGTGCCGCCCCCTGCGGGAATCTTGACCAAGTTGCCTCCGTCATTGGCGTCATAGATGGTTCCCGCACCATCCAGGGCAATCTGGAAGGGAAAACCCAGGGGCACGCCCCCGGTGCTTATAACGGTTCCAGTATTCGGAGCTAACGCTGCTAGCGAGGCGTCGCCGAACCCATACAGCGGAACGGTGATGATGGGGTGATTGCTCGCGTCATAGAGCACCACAGCACCGTGTCGCAGGCCGGGGGCCGTTGGCAGAAACTGGACCTCGATGGTGCAACCGAGGTAGTCACTTGTGCTGCTGCAGTTCGTGTTGCCGCCCGTCACCACGGTGAAATCCTGATTCTGCGTGCCGGAGGTGAACACCTTGAAGGGCGTCGTCTCGCTGAAGTTGACCTCTGGGGTAAAGGGCAGGTTCAGGGTTACCCCAGTGGACGCGCCTAGTTGGACGTGACCGAACCCGACAGCCGAGTTATTCAACGACGATGCATATTGCCCGGGTGAGTCGGATGACCAGTTAGTTGCTCGATCGACAATCAAGACCCGGTTATGACCGGTCGCGGCGCCGCTATCCGCAACATAAACTGTTCCGAAAACGTCGAGTGCAACCCCGAGGGGGCCACTGAGTGAAAAAGTCTCGATGTAGAGGGACGAGGAAAACAGCCAGGTACCGGAGCCCGATGTGTCGACCTCGGCGATGTTGTTACTCCCTGTGGACGCAATATAGATGTTTCCTATTCGGTCTACGGCAACGCTGCTCGGAGCATCCAGTGCGGGGTCCAATTCGCCGGTGCTGACTACCGTACCGGCTGTCGCTCCCGCGGCAACCTTGACCACACGATCGTTCACCGAGTCGGCGATGTAGAGATTCCCCGCTGTATCCACCGCCAGGCCCATGGGGGTATTAAGAGTGGACGGGCTGGTTAGACCTGTAATTGCCAGGATCGAGGCCGATCCGGCGGAGGTCACTTCGACGATGTGACTGTGGCCGGTATCCGCAATAAAGATATCCCCAGCCTGATCGAGCGCAACGCCCTTCGGGGAGGCCAATATCACCGAGCCCGTACTGATCACCGAGCCAGCGCCGGAGGGAGTTACTTTTACGACGCGACTATTGGAAGGATCCGCATCCGTGATATAGAGATTTCCCGAGCCGTCGAGGGCGATGCCTGTTGGCGACACCAACGCCGGACTCAAACTGCTGATGGTGAGCACCGACGCTGTGCCGGAGGCATTTACTTCCACGATCTGGTGGTTGCCGGTGTCCGCGACGAAAACATCGCCCGCCGGATCGACGACCATGGCGGAGGGGGAATTGAGGGTGATGGAGCCCCCGGTGTTAAGCGTCCGCACCAAGCCATCAAACAACCAGCTTGCCGATGCGTGTGCATGTTGCGTGATAAAGAGCAGCAGCGACAAAGCGAGAACATTCTTGAGCGGACGAGACCGTCTGGTTGGAACCATGAAGTACCTCCGTCGTAGACAAATCAACTTGAGAAAGTGGACACACGAGCTCATGTGCGCGCATTCATAGCGGCGTGAAGTTTTCAGATCTTGAAGCGAAGGTGAGCGGAGACAATTCGAGTGCAATCAGCGGATGGCTTCGCAAAGGAGAGAGAGTCGATCTTCGATAGATAGGCAATTGCATCCACTCAGAGGTTTCGCATCCGTATTCCCCGCTCAACAGCTAAGGCAGCGAGAAACTCAGGAAGAATATGCATGGCTCAGTGACAGGACGAAGTGTCCTGCCACTGAAATCCTTGGCGGGATCATCGGCAATTCCAGAGACAACTTCAGCCCTGGAGATTGCTCAGATATTTCCGGCCTCTGAGGGCGCTCCCAGTCCATTACCTGATCGCCAGGGCTTTCGCTTGTCCGGTCAGCTTGCGTAGCTCCGCCACGAACGCCTTGTCATCGTCGTCATCGTCTTCGAGGAGCGGTGGGTCGTTGGTGTCATGGCAAACGTCGTCGAAGCTCAGGATTGATTTCAGGTGAGCCTGGATCCCCGCGCTGGTGCCGGTCGGTGGCCTTGCGGTGCTCGTCGATGGCCTGTGTCAAGCAGGCCGGGGGTCTTATGGTCGATATTTTGGGGGGCAACATCACAACCGTAAACCAATACTCCGCGAGCGATCGAACAATCACCAGGAACCGCTCGAAATCGACCGGTTTGACAATGTAGGAGCTACAGCCCAGCTTGTAGGTCTTCAGGATTTCCTCATCATTCGAAGAAGTGCTAAGGACGATGACTCGTAGGTAACGGAGGATTTCGTCCGCCATCATTTCGGTCAAGACCTCGCGCCCGTTCTTTCGGGGCATATTCAAGTCGAGAAGGATCAGATCGGGCGTGGGCACGTTGACGTACTCGCCTTCTTTGCGCAAGAAGGCCATGCAGTCAACTCCATCCTTTACGTGATGTACGTTGAGGGGCAGTTCGGACATCTCAAAGGCAAGGCGGGTCAGCTCCACATCGTTGTTGTTGTCTTCCACGAGAAGAATCTGCGCAATTCTGCTACTGGTCCCTTCGCTGTCCATTAAGCTTGGTCCTGTCTTACGGGAATTGTGAAATGAAATGCGCTTCCTCGTCCGGGCTCGGATTCCACCCAAATTCTGCCGCCGTGGCCATCCACTATACGGCGACAGACGGCGAGTCCAATGCCAGTACCGGGATAGTCTTTCTTATCGTGTAAGCGTTGGAATATTTCAAAGATCCGCTCGTAGTACTCGGGGGCGATGCCGATACCGTTGTCGCGGACAGAGAAGTTCCATTCGTTCCCGTTGCGCTCCGCTGACACATGAACGCGCGGCGTTTTGGCGCCGTGGTACTTGATTCCGTTGCCGATCAGGTTGTCCATGAGCTGGACCAACTGCGAGCGATCACCCGTAATTACGGGCAGTTCGCCACAGGTGACTTGTCCGCCGGCATCGCTAATGGAGGACTCAAGGAGTCCTACCGTGTCGTTAAAGACATCCAGGAAAGCGGTCGCCACAAAGGGCCGGAGGCGCGAGTCGACCCGCGAATAGGCGAGTAAATCCTTTATCAGCCCTTGCATCTGTCCAATGGCCAGCACTGCACGGCGAATCCAGTCGCCAGCTTGTTCGTCCAGCTTGCTTTCGTATTTCATCTTGAGCAATTGGACGAACCCGCTAATGCTGCGAAGCGGAGACTGCAGATCGTGTGATGCTATATAGGCGAATTGCTGTAACTCGATGTTGCTTCGCTCTAAAATTTGATTGGCTGCCGCCAGTTCCAGGGTGCGCTCGTTGACACGTAGTTCCAGATCGTCATGAGCCATCTGCATTGCGGTTGCCTGGTTCCTGAGATTCGCCTTGTCCCGCTCGGACTTGTTGCGTGCGCTGATATTGCGAATCGCCGCGGTCACCAGGATTCCCTCGGCGCTTTCGAGGGGGCTCAGCATAATCTCGATAGGAAATCGGCTACCATCTTTGCGTCGACCGGACAGCTCGATCCCGGTTCCTATCTGCTGCGCCAATGCATCGGTCGGGGTTCGAGTTCCATCGGCGATCAGCCGTTCCGCGAAGCCTTCGGGAATGATCCTGGTGACTTTCTGGCCGAGCAGTTCATCGCGCTGATATCCGAACTGTTTTTCTGCCTGCGCATTCAACAAGACAATCCCGCCATCCTGGTTCACGACCACCATCGCATCCGGAGCTGCCTCTAACAGCCCGCGGTATCGGGCCTCGGAGTCCTTGCGTGCGCTGATATTGCGAATCGCCGCGGTCACCAGAATTCCCTCGGCGCTTTCGAGGGGGCTCAGCATGATCTCGATAGGAAATCGGCTACCATCTTTGCGTCGACCGGACAGCTCGATCCCGGTTCCTATCTGCTGCGCCAATGCATCGGTCGGGGTTCGAGTTCCATCGGCGATCAGCCGTTCCGCGAAGCCTTCGGGAATGATCCTGGTGACTTTCTGGCCGAGCAGTTCATCGCGCTGATATCCAAACTGTTTTTCCGCCTGCGCATTCAAGAGGACAATCCCGCCATCCTGGTTCACGACCACCATCGCATCCGGAGCCGCCTCTAACAGCCCGCGGTATCGGGCCTCGGAGTCCTTGCGTGCGCTGATATTGCGAATCGCCGCGGTCACCAGGATTCCCTCGGCGCTTTCGAGGGGGCTCAGCATAATCTCGATGGGAAATCGGCTACCATCTTTGCGTCGACCGGACAGCTCGATCCCGGTTCCTATCTGCTGCGCCAATGCATCGGTCGGGGTTCGAGTTCCATCGGCGATCAGCCGTTCCGCGAAGCCTTCGGGAATGATCCTGGTGACTTTCTGGCCGAGCAGTTCATCGCGCTGATATCCAAACTGTTTTTCCGCCTGCGCATTCAACAAGACAATCCCGCCGTCCTGGTTCACGACCACCATTGCATCCGGAGCCGCCTCTAACAGCCCGCGATACTTCGCCTCGGATTTGGTACTCCCGTTGAGATCTTGCCCCATGGTCCGATCACCCAGTACCGCTCTCGTGCCCAGTTGCCAATTACGTCCCATCCCCTAGAGAGGCCGACTGAACCTCAATCAGGAGTTGCGACAGTAGTCGATAGGAAGCGGCGGTGCACTCGGGGGGCCAGGAGCGCCCGAGTAGCCGGGAAAAACCCGGACTGGCATTAGACGGTCGCTCCTGCTTTCCCAAAAAGAGGGGTTAATGCTTCCAGCCTTCTGGGCAATGTCTCCGCTTTGCCGCCACGAAGCGCCTATTCCCAATTCCCAGCGGCCGGCTACCGATGCAATGTGCCGAACGAGCTACATTTCTCAGTTGTCCTATCGGCAGGCTCGCGGCCTAGCGTGAAAGTCTGAGGCGCGACGATGGCTGGCGCCGCTGCGTGTTCATGACATGCCAGCAGGTCGAGTGCCGAGGGAAGTGAGCTGCTATTGCATAAAATTCGATAAAATTTGGCCTTTTTTGACTTCAGCGGCGCTTCCCAAAGGGGCCTTTTCGTATAGAAAAGGGCAGTCTGAGGGGACCTGATGCGTCGAGAACGGCGTCGAAAGTGTAGGAGTTGGCGGCCGGCGCCGGGCTGGGGGTTGGGTAAACGAAGGGATTGGCAACGCTCAAGTGGTTGCGGTCAAGGTTGGGAGACGGTGCGTCCTTGGCCGACGTGGGAGGGGGCTCCGGCTCGGGGGTTTGTTGCGCGCCTGGTTTGGCTGCCGGGGGAACGATGGCATCGCCTGGGTTTCCATCCTGCTGCTGTTTGCGGAGCCACTCAGCGCTGCGGATTTGTGCCTCGATGGGCGAGGCCATGGGTTGCGTTACGGATGGGGAGGGGCGGCCGGGAATCAGTCCTTCCATGGCTATGATCAGCGAGACGGCCTTGATCTGGCCAGCGATCGAGCCCCGGGTTACCTCGTGGCCGAGATTGGCCAGTTCCCAGAGCCGGGCCAGGACCTGGTCGCGACCCAGGTTTAGCTTGCGCAGGCCTTCGACTTCCTTTTCCACCAGCTTTTCACTAACCGCGTTGCGGTGCTCGATCATGTAGTCGCGGACGCGGGGCTTGGCTTTGGTGTAGGCGGCGGTGTCGGGGTTGAGACCGGCCGCTTCCGCGGCTTGGCGGTCGTTCATGGTTCCGGAGAGGATCAGGTGTGCAAAGGCGACTTCCTGATCAGTGATGGGATCGGTGACTATATTTTTAGGCATGTTGAGTCTGTTCCTCGTTTGCTGAAGATTTGGGGGAGCGGAGTTGTCGGGGTTTGTTTGCTACCGGTTAGTGACGCACAAGGGTTTGAGAGTGGCGGTGGGCCGCTCTTGACGGGTGTTGACTTATTTTGAGACAGGGATCGGGTGTGCCACCGGATAGCGGTTTAAGCTATCCTTCGCTCGCGCTTAAGGCCCCGAACTGGCGGCGCCCCAAACTGGGGGCAACTGCCGACATGGGCGCGCCGCCGAGAAGCTGCGTCCTGTCGATATCGTCTGCTTTGAGAGATAGCGCCTTTTCAGGATTCATGTAAGGGGAAAAACGCATTTTCTGCACCAGGAGTACTCGACCAGAGGTTACTCGCGTTCGAACTGCGAGCCGGCACGAGTCGAGCGGACGTTTGCCTGCCAGGTTCCACTGAATCAACGGTTCTTCCCTGCCAGGGGAGTTGGTTCAGCGCTTCCTACAAGTTCATTTTGTTGCGGAAATGCGCAAAGCGCCCGCCGGGAGTCGCGAGGCGTGCTTCAAGACCTCAATTGAGCGCATACTGGTTACATGAGCGAAAACAAGATTCCGTTGTGTGATCGCCATCATTTCAGAATGAGGCCTGAGGAGTCGTCCTTTTCGCCTGCGGTCATTTTCAAATGTGCAGCGCCAAGTTGTGGGCGCTACTATGGAAAACCGCATGGTTACTTCAGTGTGCTTCCAGGCGTACCGACACTGGAACGAATTGACCCCGCGGATCGCCAGATGAAAGCCTGTCCGGTAAAACGGCACTCCCGCACTTTCATGGCAATTACACGGCCGAAGAACACGGCGCCGGGGGCTAAAGACCACTGGTGCTGGTACTGCTATGAGTGCAATCCGGCAAAGTGATGAACCAAGAGTGAATGTAAAGGTGGGAAGGACAGCGGGAACGATGGAACCCTTAAGGAATAAAGTGACCGGTCGTGGCACCTTCGACGGCTATGAGGTGACTGGCTGGCGATACATGGACACGGCGAGTTGGCATGTGAAGGTATGGCTAGCGGGTCGACCGGGTGACTGGATTGGGTACACGGTAACGGCTGGGAAATTCGAGTTAAATATGTTGGCCCAGACGCAGAAGGAAGAAGCTGTGTTACACCTTATCCGCCAGTGGGAAGCCCAAGAGGCGAACCTGAGCGTCTAGACTCACCCAGAGTCTGTGGCCTCACAGCCCTGGCACTCTTTTTCTTCGCGAGAGTTAAACCCCAGAAAAAACGAGTGACCCAAACCGCGGCACTTCCAGATCGGCGGAGTACGACGTGCGCGTCTTATGCAGATGTGGGACCGGTCGCGGCTAGACCCTGACCGAGAGCGTGGGGACAGGTGTTGCAGTTCCAGGAACACTTGTGACTGCGGGTGCTGGCGCGGCGGCGGCAGCGTGTTCCTGGCCAGGACCACCTGACGCAGGAGCAGTAACGCTGGACGAGGCGGTCGGGATACCGAGGTCGCTATTAACGTCACTGACGGTGAGGCCGGTGGTGCTGGCGATTACGGATGGACTATCACCTTGCTGGGCCATCTGGGCAAACTGAGAAAGATGCACGACATCTTCAGGATTCTGAGCGTTGGTTGGGGGGAGCTGTGCAGGCTGTTGCTGAGATGAAGAAGGGACGGGTTCCTCTGTGACGGCCGGGTTGGAGTACGAGGGAGGGCTGATGATTGACGAGGTGGTCACGGGACGCTCCTTTGGGGCGGCGGTTTTGCGAGGTTTGACGCTGCCTTCGGCAAGTAACTATCGGCTGAGGGAAGAAAAACGTTCAACGGGCCAGAGGAACATTACCAGTCAAAGCCTCCATCCCAGATGCCGTACAACTCAATCGTCTTTTCCCCGCTCTCCCGCAACAGCGTCACCAATGCTTCGCGATTCATGCGCTCTGTGGCCTCCGACGCAGGATCGTCAACTACGACGTCCGGGTAGCCCACCCACGACCCTCTGGCTAGAGTGACGTGCGGGAAATCGCATCCACAGCCAGACGTGGAACCAATGTGTTGAACCTCGCGAAGGCTGAAATGAGAAACGACGTTGACATCGCGTTCGGCGAGGGGAGCGACGCTCAGATTGCGAGTGTCTTGGTCCCAGGCCCTTTGCGGAAGCGGTTTAGTGGTGCCTGCATAAAGGCTGAAGCACATATGCGGATTTTAGACGATGGGGATTTTCCTACTCTTCGCGACAACGCATTATGACCGCAAGCGGACTGGGATGAAACGGGATTCCGGTAGATTCCCCCAGCCCGTTGGCCCTTCCTCGGGGAGTCACCGTTGTCTTCGCCGCAACACTCTTCTGACGGAAAACGGGATTCCCGGTAACTTGCCGTCACTCCCCCGGATTGGGGAAGTTACTGAAAACCCGACTTTGCAGGGAAATCGAAGGTACTCCGATAGATTCGATAAAATGACGCATCGTGAACTTCGCCCATGGGGCTCTCTCACAGCACGTAAAGGACGGCGGCAAGCCAAGGTCACGACTTTGGGGATTCGCCCTTATCACTGTTGCCTGCATCGTCTTCTACGGCCATCTTGCGATCACTGAGAACGATGCGGCGAGGCGGCAGCAAACAAGCTTCGGCACCACCTCTCAATGTGAACGGCGCGGCAAGGGACGTGAAAACTGGTGTCACTACTCGTTCGCCGTTGGCGACAACTGGTACAGGGGTGTCAGCCAGACATACCCTGAAGTCACTTTCGGGCAGACTGTGGAGGTTTATTACGACAGTCAAAACCCCAGGATGAACGCTCTTGAAGATTTCTCAGCTAAGAGTCGAAAGGATGAGCGTTTCGTCTACATCCTCCTACTAGTTCTTGCGGCGACCGGCGCCTTCATACTTTGGAACGAGGAACCCAGGGGGGCCTCTCCAGACGCGCAAACTCCTTGAAGTTGTGGGTGACTTGCCCGGGCCGTGGCCCTCTGGGGGAATACTGATAACCCGATTTCTCAGGCATTGGGAGTCAGTAGATGTCGTTTTTGGGCATGGCGATCTTTGCTAAATCGAACGCCAGTAGAAGTCCCAGCTGTCGTGCGACCCCGTTAGTCGGAGACCATCGATCCACTACGTGATAGTGACTGCCCTTCACTCCTTCGATGATCCATTGAGAGCCATCGGTTCCTCTCTGATCGTTGACAGGATTTGGAGCATTCCAAAATCCAACCTCAGTGACCTTAGATAGAAACGCCATCGTCTGCTCCCTGGTCAGCAGGCGCGAGCTATTCTCTGTGAGCACTCCCGGACGGAAGCCTCCCGCACCACTTGCAACCTTCGTGGTAAGAACACTGGTCCCATCTCGCTTGGGGTCAAGTCTGACAGCAATCGGATTGTTGAATGATCGCAGCCACAGAAAGCGATACGACTCCGCACTTGGAGTTTTTGCCATTCGATATAGAGATGGTTCTTGAAGCGCATCGAGCTGAACCGAATACCAATCGCATTTGAAGTGATCTTGTCTCAAATCGAGGGACGAGTCGGGAAAGTACTTTACTGACGAAGGCGGGCGCTGCCCCGGAGATTGTGGGCTACCGAGGACAGCTACGAAGAGAATGATCCAGCACTGTCCCAGCACGACGTAGCCCCGTAAATTGGATGGATCATGCGCTTTAGCGCCGGCCTCCAAAGACCAGGGCTAAAGTGTCTGCGTGAGAACTCCAGAATTTGGGAAGCCTGAGGGGCGCACCGAGATCCCTCCGCTACGCTACGCTCCGGTCGGGATGACAATTCATCTTGGAAAAGATACTAGCGTTCCCAAACAAAATTGTCATCCCGACCGGAGCGTAGCGTAGCGGAGGGATCTGCGGTGCGCCCCTCAGGCTTCCCAAATTCTGGAGTTCTCACGCAGACACTTTAGCCATTCTTTAGTGATAGAACTCTTATCCGCTGGACTGAAGGGCAGCTCCCCCTGCTGAAGCAGGGGGCTCCCACCCAATTCGGAGAGGGTTCGAAGCTCCGACCCCTTCAGCTTGTCGTACCGGACTCTAACAACGGTGCGTCCAGGCCGCCACCTGCTCGCATCAGATGGCGGTAAACAAAGAAGACGACCAGCGCGATCGAGCTCAGCGCAAAGCCAAACCAGAATGCCACAATGTAACTCCCTGTCCACCGGATAATGAATCCGGAGATGGCGATGACTGTGCCGGTGCAGAAATTTCTGATCATCGCAACCGTGGCGGTATAGGAGCCTGTGTCGGCTTTATCCATCGTCTTCCAGAGAATCGTGTCACCGGCAACCTTGAGCGCCATCACCAGCGAATACAACACCGTCAATAGGATCAGACCCGATGCGCTGTGCACCTTCAGCGAGAAAACAGCGAGCCCTATCATCAAGAACCAGCCGATCACCAAGGCGAGGTAGCTCCCGAAGCGATCAATCAACCAACCTGCCGGATAGGAAACGACAATTTGCAGCAACAGTCCCCAGGACATGGCAGCGCCCGTCTCTCCAATGGTCAAACCGAGTTTCGTTTTCGCGTAAAACCACACCCAGGTCTTAAAGATCATGGGAAACGCGTTCAGCAGAGCCACCGCCACCATGAGAACCAGGATTCGCTTGTCGCGCGCAGCGATGCGAATGGGCGCCAGCAGGTTGAAGCGCTCCGTGGTCGGATGAAAGATGGGCGGTTCTTTCACCCCCCATAGCGCCAGCAGCGTGACGGCAAGATTCGCCAGGGCGGCAAACACAAAAACCTGTTGCGGATGAACGTCCGCCATGCGCGCGCCAAACCGGGAGGACAGAAAGCCTGCCAGGCTCGTCACCACGGCAACCAAGCCCGATACACGAGCCAGCACATCTTTCGACACGCAATCGATCGCCAGCAGCGGATACGTGGAGGCCTTTATATCGTTGAAGAAGTAATACATCGCCATCAACGCGATCAAAATCCACTGCACGTGGAAGAGCGGAAACAGAAGCATGGAAAGCGTCAGAAATGGAAGCGATCCCAGCACGAACGGGGTGCGCCGCCCCAGGCGGCTGATGCAGTGGTCGCTCTTCCACGAGTAGTACATCACCAGGAAACTGACGCCCCACAGATTGGCGGAGGTAAGCAAACCGATGCTCGAGTCGCTCACGCCCATTGCCTTCAGCCGCAGATCCATCAGCGGCTCGACAATCGTCATCGCTAACGACATCCCGAAGTGGCCAAAGGTGATCCAGAAGACGTTGCGCCACACGCGCCCGCGGTCCGCATAGAACTGGTGCAGCTTCGCGTCTTCGATCGGCGCGACCGTTTCGTGGTATTCCCCCGCCGGCTGCTCAGTGGGGGGCGGAGAGCTCATCGATTGCTTCCCCGCTTCAGCTCGTCTAACCGAACGGGACGACGCTCTGCCGCCGAACGCTCGGCAGCAAAGCAAAGGCGCGTTGTTTCCAGCGCATCACGAGGAGAGGTCATCGGCGGCTCCCCTTCCGCGACACGCCGCACAATATCCAAAGCCTGGCCATGCGTGTTGTGAAAATATGCGAAGTCCACGTCGGGGTCCCATGTCTGGTTTTCCACCCAACGGCTGGTCTGTCCCCATTCGTTTTCTCCAAACTCCCAACGCTTGACCGTACGGAGGAAGACATCCGTCTCGGCAGCTCCCTTTTCACCGTAGATCATGTAGCGCAACGCATGCCCGTCTCCTGCCTGCTGCGAGACGGCATTCTGCAGGGGATCGCCCTGAAATGTCGCGGCGGGAGCCATCATGAACGTCAACTGGCTCACGGCGCCATTCCTGAAGCGATAGCTACAGTGATAGTTGTCATGCACCTCGTAGTAGGAGATGACGTTTGGGGCGGCAACCGCATACACCTCTTCGACCTCGTCCGAGATCCACCAGCGAACCAGATCTACATAGTGGCTCAACTTTTCGCCGAACATGCCTCCGCTGGTGCCCTCGGCGGCGCGCCATACGTTCTGTTTGCCCCAGGCGCTGGTGCAATACGTGCATTGCGTATTCATCACGCGTCCCAAAAGCCCTTGATCGATCCACTCCTTTACCCGCTGGTACAGGTGAGAGTAGCGCAGCTCAAAACCTATCTGTAAAAAGCCCTTGGTGCGCTCCGCAGCTTCGACCATCGCTTCTGCGTCTTCGAGCGTTGTCGCCATCGGCTTTTCACACATCACAGCCTTACCCGCTTCGAGAGACTTGATGGCCAATTCCTTGTGAACATGGTTCGCAGCGGTGATGAATACCAGCGGAATCTCGCGGTCTTCCAGAACGCGCTCTAACGAATCAGAAGTCTTCACGCTGTGGTCGCGTCGCACCTCTTCCAGGCGCTGGAGATCAGGGTCATACACGGTGATGTCCCGGACCAGCGGGCTTTCCCGCAGATGCCGCATGACGTTCACCCCCATCTGCCCACCGCCAAGGATGGCGACCTGCATTGCCTTGCCGCTGTTCTTCATCGGGCCTCCGCGTCTTTGTTTGTATGGCTTTGATCGATCGCGCTGAAATTTGCACGCAGCTTGCCGAGTGTCCTGCTTTCATCATTGCCTGCGTCGGTCCAGGGTCTAACCTCGAATCCTTCTGCATGTGACTTCGGGGCCGATGCCGCAAAGGCTTGCCCCACACGCGAATCCACTGTGTACTCGAGGTCCACCGGTGCTTTCCACAGGAGCCGGTAAGCGTCATGCTGTAGAGAAGTCGCTCCGACCGCGGTCACGCGCCGCGAGTCCTCATCCCAAAGCAGACACTCGGCATCGCACGTCACACCGAGCGCCGTGTGCCTGCCCTGCCCTAAGCACACGCCTCCATGGGGGAGCAGGATTCTCTCCTCGGCAACCATCACCATTCCGGGTTCAGGGCTAAGGGCGATGACCAGTTCGCCTGCTGATACACGTTCCAGAGCCTCGAGCCGCCAACGGGCGTAGTGGGGAAACTTTCCGTCCTTCAATTCTTCGTGGCCGGTGTAGTTCAGCCCGTAGATATATCCAGGTATCCAGGCCGGCTCTTCGATCACAACCCGGGTCGCCGTCGATTGGCGCAACACACTTACATAGAGTTCGCCGCGCTCTTCATTTCCCAGGCCCTTGCTGCCACCCTTTATGCCTGCGATCAGGTCGGCCTGCCCTCCACTCAGCCTGTAGAGCGCGCCGTCTAGCTGCTTCGCAGAGCCTGAGCAGTGCAGATGGGTGGCGAATCGCAGCGCGTGCCTTGCTGAAAACGCATCTGCGAGCAGGACGATTCCAGTTTCCCGGTCAAAGAGGAGCACCCGCTCCGCGGTGTTTACCTCGAGCTTTGGGTGGAGAGCTCCTGTCAGCATCACATGTGCATAGAGGAAGCGCCGGCCGCAGAGATACCGCCGTATCACGCTCGATTGTTCCGGGCGCACGGCGCCATTCAGGTATTGGCCATTCGTAACGCCGCCGCCGTCTTCCAGGCACATCGCATTGGTCAATGCGCTGTTGATGCCGTAGCCGCTAATATTGACGTTGCACAGAACAGGCGCGCCATCAACGGCTACCTCCACCGCGCCCAGCGATGGCGCAAACTCCCGGTTCTGCGGCATCAGAGTGAAGCTTGCTTTCCGCCCTGCCTTCGCACCTGCCGACATCGACACACTGACCCGATGGGTACCGCGCGAAGTCACAAGAATGTCTCCTGCGTCCCTGGCAAACAGTGGCTCGTACGATATGGATGCAATCGGCCCATGTAGCTCGGGCGCATACAACAGGTCGAAGATGCCCAGCGAAACCGTGGACGTGGCCTGGCGCTCGCGCTCTACAAAAGCACGGTAGATAGCATCGACACCGGGCGTTGGATGGAAGCGATGCAGGTATGCCGTCAAAAAGCGGTGCTCTCTGGTCCGCAGCCCGCGCTGCATTTCCTGGCTGTTGGGCGACTCAAACGACGTGAGGAGAGCTTCGCCGAGATGATCCAGAAACCTGCTCCGCGACAACTCCTCACACTGCCCGGCAAACGTATGCGCGGCGGCCAGATAGAGCACAAGATGAAAGGGGAAATACGTTGCCCACGCTGCCTTCCCGCTCTCCGGCATGAGTTGCAGGCTGTCGACAAAGAGTCCATGGAAAAACGGCAGAGCATGCCGGGCAACAGGCAATTCGTCGTAGAACGCCATGCACGCGATCGCTGGACCGTTCCAGCTGCCAAGCGAATGAGGATCGATCGCCGGGCAACCCATGTAGGCGCGCTGCAACACGGAGAAGTCGTAGATTTTCTGTAGGTATTCTTCGGCCTTGGAGCGAAGCGAGGATCGGTCTTCGCTGGTAAGCAGCGGCTGCAAATGCTCCCAGGCCAGCGCAACATGGAACAACCGCAGAGAGATGCCGCGGTCATTTTCACCCCCCATCAGCAACGGGTCTGGCCGGCCGCTCCAGGTCTTCGCGTTCGCAAGCTCCATCACGGCCGCGCGCGCACGTCCCCCTATCTCCGCATCCCCGGTCACCGCCCAGTAGAGAATCGCGAGTGAGAGTGTTCCCTGGCTGTTGTCGGTGAGCATCATGAGGTCATCTCGCCCGAGAGATTGCCGGAGTTCCTCAAACTCAGGTGTTCCCTGCCAGCGTCTTGCTATCGAACGAGCTTCTTCCGCGGAAACAAACAGTCTTGGTGGCGCCACCTTTGACGGCCGAAGGCTCAGCAGGCGGCGATCGTCCTGGCGAATTTCCAGGGAATCGAGACGGTCCCATCCCATCCGCTCGCGGTCGCGCTCGACCAATTCCAGCACGAGTTCATTCATGCCGTCTCTTGCTTCAAAACCAAAATCTGCAAAGAGCCGCCCCTCGGCAATTTCCTCAGGACCGGGCATCGCGAACCACAGCCCACCTTTGAGCGTTCCGTTTACCCATACCTTCGCCATGGGCATCGCCATCACATTGTGGAGATGGTCCAGGTCCCACGGCCCAACCGGCACGCGGTTCCCATCCGGCACACGCACCATGTTGAGGCTCGCCGTCGCCATATCAAAAGATCCGGCCCTGGTTTCGAGCCGGCCTCGATAGATTCCGGTGGAGAGATCAAGTCGCAAGCAGAGGCGGTAGCGATTGGCTTCGATGTCCGTCACTTGACCAGCGACATCGAGAAGTTCGACGCGATCCGGTGTACTGAACCGGCTTACCACCGGCTTCAAGAACGCAATGAGATCCCCATTTTGCATCGTTCGGTGCCGGCTCTTCGGTTTTTGGTGAGTGAATTTCAGGCGAGGCCGATCAATCGCACCTATACCTCTGCCAGTGCAACGCTGGAGAAATTGAAACAGCTGACCCGAGGCGATGCAACCTGCCTTGGGTCAGCTGCCGTTGTGATGCGCAACCTCCAACGGGCTGCCATTCGGTCAGAAGTTATATTTCAAGGCGAACTGAATGTTACGCGCCCCTTCCGAGCTCTTGACCTGGCCGATTGTGCCGGCATCGGGGTTGGTTGTGTTGATGCCTCCATTGCTCGGTGCGTCAAGAATCGGGTGGTTGAAGGTGTTGATGAACTCGGCACGGAACTCAATGTTCTGACGTTCGGTGATGGCGAAAATCTTGGCAAGACTGCTGTCGATGTTCTGTTCACCCGGGCCGTAAACCGAACTCACGCTGCAGTTACCGAAATAACCGTCGCTGGGCTCCTGGTACGACTTGGGATCGAACCAGCGGTATCCGTAAAGACCGTTTCCTATGGTCTGCTTGTGCAGCACACGTGGAGGAGCGATACAGTTCGGTCGATTCTGGAAGGAGTTGGTGTTGGAATGGTCATCGTTGGAGCTAAGCGTGAGCGGGAAGCCACCGCGGATGGTCGGTATCACGCTCAACCTCCAACCACCCACCACTGCATCGGCAACCCTGTTCATGTTCGCTCCAAATTGCTTACCGCGACCAAATGGCAGTTCATAAATCGTATAGCCGGTGAAGACGCCCTTGACGTTGTAGTAGCAGGCACCGACTTCACCCGCTGGATTGTAGGTGTTCTGCCACCAGGCACTCGGCGCCTGCGATTGTCCACCTTCTCCCCAGAATCCCTGCGAGTTGGTCATGCAGCGCGACCAGGTGTAGCTGACCAGATAGGAAAGGCCGTGGTTTGTCCGTCCCTGCAACTGGGTCTGTAAGGCGTTGTAATTCTGATGTGCCTCTGCGAAGGTGCCGAAAATATAGGCTACCTGGTTGATATACTGCCGGTTGTTCGCGAAGAACAGCGATGGGCTCACGACGCCGGGAGAGTCCCAATAAAGCTGGGTGAGCAGCTCCGCGTTGGTGAGGTGCTGGGTCGATTGCCCGACGTATCCAATCTGGAAGGTGGAGGACGACGAGATCTGCTGCTGGACGAAAAGGCTCCACTGGTGCGAGTGCGCCGGTTGTACCTTCTTGTCCCACGAATAGATAATGGCGCCCTTGTAGCAGAGCGGACTTGCTGCTTGAAGACCGGCAATTGTGCATCCTGAAGGGACAGCGATCGTACTAAAGCCCTGATCCAAGGTCGTCGTTGGGTAGGGAAGACTGCTGTAATTGGCGCTGGCGGTAATCGGTTGCGGCGGGTTCGCCGGCAGACGCAGCCCCAGACCCGTACCTTCCATAAACGACGACAACCCGTACGATGCGCGCACCGTGGTTTTTGGCAACACCTGCCAAGCAACACCCACGCGAGGCTGGTAGTTCCCGTACCCGTTGTAGGAGTTGTAGAGGGCGCTGTTGTTGCCGTTTTGATTCGGCAATTCGAAGTTGCCGGTTTGCGGGTCCCAGTTCACTTGAGCGTTGTGGGCCTCGACAAACGGGGTGTGCGTCTCGTAACGCAATCCGAGGTTGAAGGTCAACCGATTCGTCAGCTTCCAGTCGTCCTGAACGAAGCCGGCAAAGACATTGTTTCGCTGTCCCCACTCCGACCCCTGGCTCCCTGCGCCGACTTGAGTGGGCAAGCCAAGCAGCAGGTTCGATTCGGCGCTGCCCGAGTAAAGGCCGCTGAAGGTAAAGCTGCCGGCCTGTCCATTGCTGCCATTGAACAAGCCATTGGTGCGGATCCGCCAACCCTGAAAGCCGAAACGCGTGTTGTGTTTGCCATGCACCCAATTCAAAGTATCCGAATACTGAATGGAGGTGTCGTTGTTGTTGGTGACGCTTACCTTGTTGCCAAAGCCAGTGACATAGCCGCCACTGAAGGTCATCGCCGGAAGGAAGTCGCTGGTCAAGCCAGTGATGCCGAACAGGCTGCTTGCGCTTCCCGGGAAGTTTGACGTGGTGTGATTCTGTCCGACCTCGACGTAGTTCACACCCAGGCGTGCATCGTTCAGAAGGTTTGGCGTGATCGTCCGGGTATAGCCGGTAACGAAGTTCCAGGTCTGAACCACGCCGCCAGTGTTGTAGATGAAATTGAATGAATTGACTTTTGGATTGGCCAACTGGGCATACGAGAAGCGGCCCATGAAGTGATCTTTCTCGTTCAGGGCGTAATCCACACGACCGTCGCCCTGGTCGCTGTCGGTGGTCGTGGCATACGTATTGACCGCGTTCGACTGCAGAGAGCTGTTTATCGGCGTGGGATATAAGTTCGATGTGATGATCGCCAAAGCTGACTTGCTGAGGCGGTCTTGCGGAATGACGTTATTGGGAAACGGCTGCCCGGTCAGCGGATCGACGATGGTCTTGCCCGCGGCTACCAGTTCAGAGACATCGCCCGTACGCTCTTTCGCGGTGAATACTGTGATGGGGGCGGATGTCCTGGGAAAGTCAAAACGCTCGCCCTGGTAATCGGCAAAGAAGAATAGCTTGTCTTTGATGATGGGTCCACCGATGGTGCCGCCAAACTCGTTCCAACGCAATTTCTGGCGAGGTTGAATATTGCCAGGTACCAGCTTGTTCATCCACTCGTTCGCGTTCAGCAAATCGTTGCGAAAGAACTCGAATGCGGTGCCGTGGAAGCTGTTTGTACCTCCCTTGATCGATGCGCTGATGACACCACCCATGTAGTTGCCAAAATCCGCAGAAGCATTCTGCGTGATGAGGCGGAACTCCTGAATGGCATCGGGTTGCGGGGAGTAGGCAACGTAGTTGCTCCCGGCATCGTTGTTGTCCATGCCGTCGAGCAGGAAGCTGTTCGCGTCGAAACGGTTGCCGTTAATTTCAGGACGAGCCACCTGTCCTGCGTTTTGACCGTTCTGGAATCCTGAGGGCTGTACCGTCACAGCGCCTGGTGTGACAAGCGTCAGCTGCAGGTAGTTGCGACTAGCCAGCGGCAGGCTGACGTTGGTGTGCGCGTCGATCACCGTGCCGACATCCGTCGTATCGGTCTGCAACACCGGCGCCTCTGAGGTGACATCCACAGTCTGGTTTTCAGACCCGACGGCCAACTGAACGTTGACGGCCGCGACCTGATTGAGCTGAAGCTCGATAGGCGACTGCACCGCGGTGGTGAAACCGGTCATGGTTACACGCACGGAGTAACGGCCGATGGGTAGATGGCTGAGGCTGTAGAAACCCGACCCGTTTGTCTTGGCGGGCCACGCAGTGCCGCGATCCAGATCCGTGGCGGTTACATCCGCATTCGGAATGACGTTCCCTGCGGGGTCGGTGACGCTGCCATTGATCGTCGCGGTAACGCTCTGCGCATAGAAAGGGCGAGATCCAGCAAAGAACATTGACATGAAAATGCACAGTGCCGAAACAGCCCAGCACCGTGAGAACGGACCTTTCGCGATTGCTTTCATGCTCACTGTCTCCTGAGTTTTCTACATGTACCTGGCCTGCTATCGACTCCGGTGGTGGCCTTGAGTTCCGTAATGCGAAATCGATGTTTGTATTGTGGAGCACACTACTCGAATTAGAGAGTTGCTGTCAAGACCATTTCGACAGGTGTGAGACAGTGGTACGCATGCGTAAGGCATCTACGGCGATGAGTTCCACGATTCGATGTCTCAAAGTCCTGGAACTCCTGGCGGAAGAGCCGTTCGAACTTTCATTTAGCGACATCGCCGCGAAGCTGAACATTCCAAAGGCCTCAGCGCATCGACTGTGCACCACGTTGATCGAGGCAAATCTGATCACGCAAGAACCGGCGACACGGCGATATATGTTGAGCAGCCACGCGCTTTGGGTGGGTTCCGCCTATTTGCGGCATTCCCCCATTTACCGGGCGGCCTTCTTTCCCATGCAGGATCTGGCGCGCCAACTGCCGGGTACCGTTCAGCTCGGAGTCCTGGACCGGGATGGCGTTCTGTTCATCCACTCTGTTGGGTACGCAGGTGCGCCCCACGCTTTTGCCGACGTTGGCCTGCGACGCTCACTCAACGCAACGGCCTCGGGCAAAATCTTCCTGGCCGGCATGATGCCGGAAGAGGTGGACCGGGTTATGGAGAAATGCACCGAGAAGTACACCCAAAGCACCATCACGTCTTCGGCTCAAATGCGGGAGGAGCTGGAGCAGGTGCGCAGAGCTCGCTACGCGCGAAACGTCGAAGAACTGCTGCCCGGCTACTGGGTGTTGGCGGCGGGTGTGGCGGCGGGCCCGGATGGTCTGCCAGCCGCTGCGATCAGCATTACGCTCCCGCTCGAAGAGTTTTCGCCCGAACACGAAGCCAATACGGCTGCGCTGGTGAAAGATGCCGCGCGCAAGACTTCGCTGCAACTCGGGCCCAACGCCGTGAGCCGCGCCGTGCTGGCGAGATAGGCTTACGATGCAGCTAAGCCTCTGCCACCTTGGCTATCTTCCCGATAGTCCAAAGACGCTGACGCTGGTGCCGGACGCGACCGACGCTCTCCCCGAACGCATCCCCTTCTTCCTGCGGCAGAACTGCCTACGGATGGAGCGAGCGCGCCCGGCGGAGCCTGACTTTTCCTCCCGGTTTCCTTCCCCGTATGACCTTCTGCGTGGCCCACTCACCCGGCGCGACGCCGCAACGGCGTACTACTCTGGCGAACTGGTACGACGCGAGTCCCTTTGGGGGCGGCTCTGGCAGGCAGACTTTTCTGCGTTCACCGCGCCTGGTAGCTACCAGGTTGAAACTGATTTTCAGATCTCGCCACCGTTTGCCATTCGTGACCGCATCTACGATCGCATCATTGCGGGCTATCTCACGTTTCTTCGTTCGCAGCGGTGCGGGTGCGAGGTCTTTGGCGTTCACGCGGCCTGCCACCTCGACGACGGCGTGCTGGATCGCGACGGCTCACCCTGGCCGGTCACGGGTGGCTGGCATGACGCCGGCGACTTTCGCAAGTGGCTTGCCTTTACCCAAAGCCACCTGGATGCCGTGGCCACGGTGCTTGAATGCTGCGGCCCACATCTGGCCAACGGCGGCATCCCTACCCAGTCCCTGCTTGACGAAATCTCCTGGGGCAACCGCTTCTTCCACGCTATGGTCTCTACCGATGGCCAGGTCTTCGAAGATGTCGCCGGGGGCCGCGCTCCCGTGGGCTCCTCTCTCTCTTACGAACAACACTGGTGGTTTGAAAACCACCCCGGCTGCTTCGGGGATGCCAGCGACAACCGCTGGACCGACAACCTGCCCGCTTCGGGCGATGAACGGATGGTGCGGACCACTTACAACCCGCTGATTCAATGGAATTTCGTGTCTACCCAGGCGCGCGTGGCGCGACTGCTTCCCGGGGAAGAAGCAAAGCACTGTCTGGCGGTAGCACGTCGCGCGACCACGTACGCGGAACAGCATCCACACGATGGACGCACCCTCTTCCTGGCGGCGGAATTGCGTGGCCGGCTGGAATTTCTGGCCTCTGGTGAGGCGGTTCCTCCGGCGCGGATTGCGCATCTTGCGAAAGAGCTTCTGGGCCGCCAGGCCCACGTTTCCCCGGGTCTTAGCGGGTATTTTCTCGAAGCGGACAAGGCCGATGCTTACCGCTCCATCGCGTTTTCCGCGGAGCCGGCGCTAGCCCTGTTGCGCCTTTACGAGTTGCGCCACCTTTTCGAGAACGCCGCCCTGGCGGACCAGGCAAAGGACGCGGTCTCCGCCTACATCGAGCAATACCTGCTGGCCGACGCCAGCGCCAATCCCTTTGCGCTTACACCCTACGGCGTCTACCTCGATCCGCCGGAGCGGCAACGGCAGACTTTCCGCGATGCAGGTTCCGGAAGAGGGGTGCGCACCTTCATGCATCCGTTCAATGCCCAGGGCATCGTCCACGGGACGAGCTCGGTGCTGCTGAGCCACGCTCACCTTCTGGCCCGGGCAGCACATCAGATTCGTCGGTCCGGTTGGAGAGCCCCTGCCGAGCGCCTGCTGCAATGGTGTCTGGGCAGCAACACTCTGAACCGCTCACTGTTTTCCGGCATTGGGTACCGCCAACCGTTCGGCTATTCTTTTCGCATCCCGCAAATCCCGGAAGCGCCGGTCACCGGCTTCATTGGCAGGCCGGACGATACGCCCTACCTGGAAACGAGCACCGCCATCGAGTGGAACACCCTGGAGTACTGGAGCATGCCTCATATTCAGGCAGCACAGACGGCCTGCTGGCTCCAGTTCTGAATCCCGGAACAAATGCTTGACAGAGAATTTCGCCGTTGCATATGCTTGATCCGAATTTCAAACATCAGTTTCGCATAGTGAAACCCTGTTGCCTTTACGGAGATACCTGCCTTGGTTCATCTCCTAAGACTCTCGCTCGACGACAGTACAGTCCCCACGATGCTGTATGACTTTGCATGACTAAGATCACCACCGACGAGCAGCTGACCGACCTTCTCATCACGCCCAGCGAAGTGGACATCGACTTCGCCCGCGGGCTCCGAGGAGACACCGTCGTCCTGGGGGCCGGCGGCAAGATGGGCCCAACGCTGGCGCAACGCTTGCGCATGGCTTTGACGAAGGCCGGAAAACATTTGCGGGTGCTGGCAGTTTCGCGCTTCGAATCCTCTTCGGCCCGGGCGGAGCTGGAAGCCACCGGGGTGGAGACGCTGGCCGCGGACCTGCTCGATCCGGCGGTGGTTCGCACGCTGCCACAGGTTGAAAATGTCCTGTACCTGGCCGGCCGTAAATTCGGCTCGACAGGCGACCCGGAGCTCACATGGGCCATGAACGCTTTGGCGCCGGCCTGGGTGGCAGAACACTACCGCAGCGCGCGCATTGTGGCGTTCTCTACCGGCAACGTCTATCCATTCGTCGCGGTGGACCAGGGAGGCTCGGTCGAGTCAGACCTGCCGGAGCCGCGAGGCGAATATGCGCAGTCCTGCCTGGCGCGGGAACGCGTCTTTGAGTACTTTTCCAGGAAGTTCCACACGCCTTGCCTCATCTACCGGCTCAACTACGCGATTGACCTGCGCTACGGAGTGCTGGTCGATATCGCGCGGCAGGTGATTGCAGACCAACCCGTAGATGTCTCGGTGCCGGCGGTCAACGTGCTGTGGCAGGGAGATGCCAACTCGTATGCCTTGCGTTCTCTCGATCTCTGCGAGTCACCCCCACGCATTCTGAACGTAACCGGCCCTGAGACGATTTCGGTCGTACGCGCCGCGGAGTTCTTTGCGAGTCGCTTCGGCCGTGCGCTGCGCCTGAAGGGAGAGCCGGGCCCCGTCGCGCTCTTGAACAACGCAGGCGCCTGCCATGCCGCGCTCGGCTATCCCTCGATGCCGGCCAACGAGCTGATGGAAGCCGTCGCCGTGTGGGTAGAAGCCGGTGGCACAAGTCTGAACAAGGCCACGAAATTTCAAGTCACGGATGGGAAGTTTTAATGCCTGACAGTACAGAGAGTTTTAGAAAACTCATGCAGCAGGGCCTCGTCATTCCAGCCCATCCCCTGGCCCTGACGGAAGACCGCAAGATGGACGAGCGCCGGCAGCGCGCTCTCACGCGCTACTACTGCGATGCGGGCAGCGGCGGGGTTGCGGTTGGCGTACACACGACGCAGTTCAACATCCGCGATGCCAGCGTGGGTCTTTACGAACCTGTGCTTGAACTCGCGTTGGAAGAAGTGTGCCGCTTCGAAAACCGCACGGGCAAGACGCTGGCCAAGATTGGCGGAGTGTGTGGAGATACCGCGCAGGCCGTACGCGAGGCAGAAACACTGCGGCGGCTGGGATACGGTGCCGGGCTGCTCAGCCTGGCCGCACTCAACGGCGCCACAAACGACAGAGCTCATTGAGCACTGCCACACCGTAGGCAAAACCATCCCGCTGATCGGCTTTTACCTTCAGCCCGCCGTGGGGGGACGCCCGCTCAACGCCGAGTTCTGGGAGCGCTTCGTCGAGATTGAATCGGTGGTCGCGATTAAGGTGGCTTCCTTCGATCGTTACCAGACCATGGAAGTGTCTGCGTGCCGTCGCGCATAGCGGCCGCGGGGGGGAGATCGCCCTCTATACCGGGAACGACGACAACATCGTGGCCGATCTGCTCACCGAGTTCCGCTTCGGCGATCGCACCGCACACTTCGTAGGTGGCCTGTTAGGGCAATGGGCCGTCTGGACCTCATGCGCCGTCGAGCTTCTGCGTTCTGTGCAGGACGCCAAGCGCAATTGCGCGCGCATCGATACGGTGCTTGCCCGGGGCGCGGAGATCACGGACGCCAACGCTGCCATCTTCGACGCCCGCCACGAGTTCCACGGCTGCATCTCCGGAATACACGAGGTGCTTCGCCGCCAGGGCCTGCTCGCCGGCCGCTGGTGTCTTGATCCGCACGAGAGTCTCTCGGCAGGTCAGATCGACGAGATCAATCGCATCTATGCAGCGTATCCCCTACTCAACGACGACGCTTTTGTAGCCGAAAACCTCGACCGCTGGTTATCGTAACCGCATGCCTTTCTGCGAGGCCGCCAGACTGTGAACGAGAAGACGATCGCCGCACTCGCTCTTCGCGATGGCGAATATGCCACGCTGGAGGAAACCTTCCGCGACGCTACCCACCTGGTAAGCGACGCCGCTCGCCAGGGCGCTGAGCTGCTGGTGCTTCCCGAGACCATCAACCTTCTGCATCGTCCAAAAGAAGGCATGACTCTGGCAGAGTGCGCGATGCAGGACTGGCAGGGCCCGACTGAGCAACTTCGCGAAGCCGCCGTTCGTGCTCGCGTTGCGCTGGTTCTTCCCTTGCTGGTGCGCGATGAATCGGGCCTCGCCAACCGTTTCTACTTTCTCGATCGCGACGGCGAGCTTGCTCGGCGAGTATCAGAAGTGCATTCCATCCGTTGGCGAGGCAGCGTGCGGCGTGCGTCCAGGAACGCCAAAGACTATCCGCTGGGAAGGCCTTTCTTTTGGCGGAAGCATCTGCGTCGATCTTTACTATCCGCAGACCGTCTTTGAACCGCAGTTGGCGAAAGGCGTCGACGCGTTTCTGCTCCCCAGCATGACTCCAGGAGGGTCCCTTCTCGAGGCCTATGCTGTCACTTACGGGGTTCCCTTCATCCTGGCGTATTCCCCGTGGAGCCGTATCCTCGATCGCGATGGCCACGAACTGGCCGCTGGAGGATATCGGTCCGAGACGCTCCGGGCCGGCTTCGGGCTCCCGATCGTGCAGGCCACGATCAACTTCGACGCGGTCACCCTCTTCGCAGACTTTAATCAGCAGAAAATGGCGGACGTGGCGAGGCACTATGGCTCGAAGGTGCGGATACGCTTCGACCAACCCAACTGCAGCTTCCTGCTGGAGTCACGATCGTCGGACCTGACGGTCGCTGAAGTGATGCTCGAATTTGGGCTCATCTCAAGGAGGGATTATCTTGCGCAGCTTAGAACAGCTGCCCAAGCCCGAATAAGATGCAACCGCCCGCTCCCACTGCGCCACTTCGCTTCGCCGTGATTGGATGCGGTTCGGTCGCTCGCGCGCAACATATCCCGAACATCGCAGCGTCGCCCCGCATGGTACTCCACACCTGCGTCGACCTTGATGCCCGTGTGCTGGCGGAGTGCCGTGATCAATATGGGGCGCTGCACACCAGCAAGCAGTGGGAGCCAGTGGTGGCCGATCCTGAAGTCGATGTGATCTGTCTCGCGACCACGGAGAAGTTGCGATTGCCTGTGCTCGAAGCCGCTGCGCAGAGCGGCAAACCTATTTACGTTGAGAAGCCTCTCGCCACCACGCTGGGAGAGGTACACCGTATCCAGAAGTTGGTGCGCGCTGCTTCGATTCCTTTCTGCGCTGGACACAACCGCCGCGCCAGCCCGGCTATGCTCGCCGCACACGCGATCTTCCGGCAGCACATGACCCACCCCAACACGTCTGCCTGGCGATGGCAGCGCGAACCGTCTCTGCCACCACTTCCCGATGATGCGGTGCCTTCCGTATCGGTTCGCATCAACGATGACTGGCACAGCTGGAAGGGATGGGTGTTCGATAAGACCCAGGCGCCGCACGGTCCCATGCTCTTTGAGATGACGCACTTCACGGATGTCATCAATTGGTTTCTCGCGGACCACCCCCTCGAAGTGACCGCGGTGGCCACCGGAATGCTTAATCGAATCTGTGATTGTGCGCTATCGGTCCGGCGCGCTGGCCACTATCGTGCTCGGCAATAACGGTACCTTCGGTTATGGCAAAGAACTCTACGAGTTTATGGGCAACGGCGGCTATCTCGCGATCGATCACATGCTGGAAATCCGGACCGCCGGCATAGAAGACGGGCCCGCTCGGCTCACGTTTCCCATGCTCCACGACCGTCATCCTCAGCTTGGACTGGAAGGCGGCGTCTCGGGCTGGCTCGAAAAGAAGCGCGCCGCATGCCAGGAAGCTGCCCTTGCTCACCAGCCTGAGCTCCAGTTCACAGCCGAACCCGATAAAGGCCACGCGCATGCGCTGGATCGGTTTGTTGACGAGATTACTGGACGTGGCCCAGAGGTTTGCGGGGTGGACGCCGCGGTGCTGGCCACCGAAGTCGCCTTCGCTGCGATTCGTTCCGCACGGGAGCGCCGCACCGTCACGCTGGAGGAGATCCGCAGCGGGGACCAGACATGATGTCGGTTCGATCGGCGAGAGTGCTTGCCTGCTTGCTTCTGGCCGGACTCGCCTCCTGCGGCTTGTCGCAGAGCAGTGGCCCGTTTGTCCATGCTCTCTCAGGACCGATCGCAAACGTCAACCCGATGATCGGCACCGGCGACGACCCCGACGATGGCAACAATCTCTATCCTGGAGCGGTCGCGCCCTTCGGTATGACGCAGCTGAGCCCGGAAACCGAGGACCGCGGGCTTGGGTATCACCACATCCAGAAGTGGCTCAAGGGTTTTAGCATGACCCACATGAGCGGCGTGGGCTGTGCCAACGAAGGCGAAGTATTTTTCACCGCCACGACCGGGCCCATTGTGACCCAGACCAACGACTATCAAACTCCCTACTCACACCAGCGCGAGACTGCAGAGGCGGGGTACTACGCGGTTCAACTACTGCAATGGGACATCCGGGCCGAACTCACCGCAACGCCGCACACGGGCGTTGCACGCTTCACCTTTCCGGCAGGCCAGCCGGGCAACATTCTTGTTCCCATCAGCCATACGCTGAACCAGACCGAGAGTGCGTCGATCCGCGTGGTGGGCGATCGCCGCATCGAGGGCTTCGTCGAAAATCACGCCTTCTGCAATAAAGCAGGCACGTACAAGGTCTACTTCGTCATGCTCTTCGACCAGCCGTTTTCGGCTTTCGGCGTATGGACCGGGGAGCCCTACGGCGGGCCGGGGCAACTGGCTCGCGGTGTTCGCTCTGCTTCTCAACCCAGCCACGATCACACGACCGGTGGGTGGGCCACATGGCCTGCACAGCCCAATGCACATGCCGTCACAGCGCGTATCGGCATCTCCTATGTCGACGTCTCAGGAGCGGATAAGAATTTAGCAGCCGAAACCGATGGCCGCGATTTCGATGTCATTCGCGCGGGCACGCAGAAGTCCTGGAACCACGAACTCAGCCGAATCCAGATCGCGGGGGGCACCAGAACACAACGCCGCGTCTTCTACACGGCGCTCTATCACAGTCTGTTGATGCCCAGCCTCTTCAGCGATGCCGACGGACGCTATCTCGGCTTCGACCAACACGTCCACAACATTGCTGGTGGGCACGCCGTATATACCAACTTTTCCGGGTGGGACATCTACCGTTCCGAGATCCCTCTGCTCGCGATTCTTGAGCCTGGCCGTGTTGAGGACATGGCGCAATCGATTGTGCTCATGTACCAGCAGGGCGGCTGGATCGACCGCTGGCCACAAATCAATCTCTACACCAACGATATGGTCGGCAGTCCGCTCAGTATTGCGATGGCCACCACATGGCTTTACGGTCTGCACGACTTCGACATCGACACTGCCTGGAAAGGCATGCTGCAGGACGCCACACAAGCGCCTCCTCCGGACAAGCCTTATCTCGGCGAGGAGGGCGTGGACTGGATCAACACACTTCACTATCTCCCGGCTGACAAGGTGGAGTACGGCTCGGTCGCCAAAACGCTCGAATATACGCTCGCGTACGCTTCTCTCGCGCGCCTAGCCGCCGACCTACATAAGGAGAAGGACGCGGCTCTGTTGCGCGAACGCGCACTCTACGATCGCAATCTCTTCGATCCGGGGATGGGCTTTTTTCGTCCACGTTTGGCCGATGGCTCCTGGCAAAAAGATTTCAATCCCGCCCAGGATGGACACGGATTCGTCGAAGGGACCGGCTGGCACTACTTCACCTTCGCGCCCGCAGATATGGCGTGGCTGGTCAACGCCATGGGTCGCGACCGCTTCAACCAACGCATGGATACCTTCTTCCAATATCCGCTGCCTGGTTGGTATGCGCAGTATTACAACCCTTTAAACGAGACCGATTTTCAGGCCCCTTACGCGTTCCACTTCTCGGGCCAACCTTGGAAGTCTTCGCGGGCGGTCCATCGCATCCTTGCTGAAAACTATCGCGATGAACCCCATGGGATTCCGGGCAACGATGACTGCGGCGCTACATCCTCCTGGGCCGTACTCAGCATGATGGGACTCTACACGGTGGATCCTACGAGCCTCGCCTGGGAGCTCATTGCTCCCACCTTCTCTCGCGTCACCATTCAACTCGATGCGCCTTACCCAGCGCGCCAGTTCACCATCACCACCAACAACGGGGCCGGCGGCTTATTCATTCACACCGTCACCGTCGATGGCCGGCCGCGTCCTCAAAACTGGATTTCGTTCGACAGCATCCGTCAGGGCAGCATCGTCCGCTTCACACTCCAACCCATACCCGATAAAGCATGGGGCTCGCGGCCCGAGGATGAGCCGCCCTCGCTCAGCCGGCCATAGAAATTACTATTCGCGCATCGCAGCGCGGAAGAAAGGATTCAACGCCCTTGCAACGCCGCACCTTCCTCGAGCTAGCAGCCCTCGAAGCGCTGCGCCACGCCGTTCCAACTTCATGGGCCGCTACGACCAGGAGCGGCTCTCCGGGACCGGCCGCCTTTGGCTCCGGCCATTTCGGCCGCTGGATCCAGGACAGATTCGATCTTCCCGCTTACTTTTACACCTGCGATCAGATACAAGATCCCAAGGCCTTCCAACCCGTCAACGAGGCCTGGCGCTCCAGTACGGATCACATCCATCAGTTTGGAAACGACCGCGTGGTGGCGATCGCTTCGAATTACGGCTACGTACAGCTTCGCCAGGACGAAGGCAGCCCAAAGTTCCTCAACGACTACGCTCCTGCGGAGCATCGCTTCGGCGGAGGCATCGGCTATCTCGTCGACAATACTCTCGTCGCCGGCACCCACTATCCTTCGAGCGCAGCACGAAGCTTTGAACGCACCTTCGGGACCGGCTACTTCTGCAAACGACTCCGCGCCGGACACTACGAGATTGAACAGGTCATTTTTGCTCCGTTCGGCGACGATCCCGTACTCGTATCACAAGTCACGATCTCGAACCGCGGGCCCGCGGCCGCTAGCCCGCGTTGGATCGAGTACTGGGGCTGCCAACCGTATCAGTTCTCCTACCGATCTCTGATGGAAGGCAGCGTTGTTACGAATGCCGATGCCACGCCGCAGCTCCGTAGGGATTTCAGCCGGCGTTTTGAGCTTCGCTTCGAATCAACGCCGGGCAACTCCGGCCTGCTCGTGCAACATCATTTTCTGGGCCGCTCGGCCGAAGAAGAAGCTTTGTGGCAGAAGGTGCAGGACTCGCTCGAGAAGGACCCGCACGGCTATTTTGGCGGTCCGGTGCCTCCGATTGCGCCCGGCGCCAGCATGGACGACCTGGCACCGCCCGCCACCTTTCTCGTCTCGCTCGATGGCGCCATCGACGCATTCAGCACAGACGCGACCGCCTTCTTTCGCGGGGGCCCCGCAGATCCGGCTGGAGCCCATGCAACGCTTGACAACACCCTTCACCCAGAAAGCGGAGAGCCCGCATTTTTACTCGAGCGCCAACTCCACCTCGCTCCGAACCAGAGCCGGACGCTCTCTTTCCTTTTCGGCTACCTGCCTGCAGGATTCACTCTGGAATCTCTGGTGGCGAAGTACCGCGCAAAACCGGCTACCCTGTTGGCGGCCTCAAGCGCCGGGTGGCGGGCGAATATGCCCGGGTTCCGCGTTGACGGTGAGCCATGGGTAGAGCGCGAGATCGCCTGGAATGCCGGCTACCTGCGCAGTGCGCTCACCTACGATAGCTTTTTCCGCGAGCACATCCTTTCCCAGGGATCCGGTTCTCAATATCTCGCTGGCCTGCAGGGTGCGGCGCGCGACCCGCTCCAACATGCTCTGCCGCTTATCTTCACCGATCCCGCAATCGTGCGCGGCATCATGCGATACACGCTGAAAGAGATTCAGGCGGATGGATCAATTCCCTATGGGATCGTGGGCGCCGGGGTTCCCATGCCCTGCCGCTACCGTCCCAGCGACCTTGAGCTCTGGCTCCTCTGGCTGGCCAGCGAGTACGTTCTCGCCACCCGCGATACTGCGTTCCTCGATGAGCGCGTCACCACCTATCCTCCAGCAGGACAACCTCAATCGGCACTTGCGGTTCATGAGTTGCTATGGCATTGCTTTGAGCAGATTACGGAGAAGATCGGCACGGGGGAGCATGGCCTGCAGCGCCTGCTCAATGGAGATTGGAATGACAGCATAGTAGTCAACCGTCTGACTCCCACGCAGGTCGCCGAAATCACCAAACACGGCGAAAGCGTTCTTAACGCGGCGATGGCAGCCTGGGTCTTCGACAACTACGCGCGGCTTCTCGACTACACCGGCAACGAAGGGGATGCTGCCAAAGCCCGGGCCAAAGCTGAAGCGCAACGCCAGGCGGTGCGGGAGCAATGGAATGGCCGCTGGTTCCGCCGCGCGTGGCTGGGCAAGGACCTCGGCTGGACAGGCGATCAGCAGCTTTGGCTCGAGCCGCAACCCTGGGCACTGCTTGGCGGATGTGCGACGCCGGAGCAGACTACTGACCTCGTTCGCAACATCGACATCTTGTCCCGCCGGCCTTCCCCTATCGGTGCTCTGCTCCAAAGCCCGGCTGACGTTACGATGAGGGACAGGGTGGGGACCGGCACCAACGGCGGCATCTTTGCGGCCATCAACGCCACGCTGATATGGGCGCTCTCCGCAGTCAACGGAGACATGGCATGGGACGAGTGGAAGAAGAACACCTTCGCCCTGCATGCTCAGCACTACCCAGACATGTGGTTTGGCATCTGGAGCGGTCCGGATGCCTACGATTCCATCCTCGCGAAGCACCCCGGTTCCACCGCGCCTGACTTTCCCGTCCTGGACATGCACTCCCATGCATGGCCGCTCTACACCGCTACCAAGCTGCTTGGACTGGACTTCCATCCGCAGGGACTTAGTTTGCGTCCTGTTCTGCCGAAGGATGCCTATGAGTTCCGCTCGCCTCTCTTCGGTTTTAGCAAGTCTGCACCCGGCCACTATAGCGGTTGGTATGCTCCTGCCCGGCCAGGCCGCTGGACAATCAACCTGACAGTCGTTGCCGCGGAGCGAGCGAAGGTGAAGGGGGTGCGGGTCAATGGCGCAGCGGTAGAGCTCGCATCTTCCGGCAACACTATTACCTTCTCAGGCGAGAGCCGGGAGGACCAGCCGCTACGCTGGGAATTGCACTAAGCGCATTTCGTCTCAAGGCTCTTCATGGAGCAGCGCTCGACTCGGGAAACAACCGCGGCAGCGCTGCCGGAATTTAGGCTTGGACCATTTCCATGCGTCCGGAGATACTTCGGGGCCGCATGATCCATCGCCTTGTCTCAATGCCGATTGGAATCAGCTATTTTCCGGGCGCGACGTGTCTGACTTTGGGGTCAGCTAAAAAGAGAACTTGAGTCCTTATCGGTTGACCAAGCGTTCACTGCTCAGGGTAACTGGTTGATTTTGGGTGCTCACCAGTTTCAACGCTGCCACAGCGGGTGGTGGAACTAGTCTGCATATTAAAGATAAAAAGGAATGGTCGGGGAGAGAGGATTCGAACCTCCGACCCCCTGGTCCCGAATTCAAGGATCGAAAGAAGATCGAGTGATACGGAGGAAGCTGGAGCGACATTGAGCGCGAGCATTTGCGCGGGTTTGCTGCAGTTCCTCACTCCGCGAGCGACACCGCTCGACACCCGTAAACATCCCATTACACCGGGAGGGATACCCGGTTACGACACAAACGACGACACAAAATTCCAGTTCAGGAAGTTCCTCTTCCCCGACCCTCCTCGGTTTAAGGGGTGGATGGTGCCTCCGAGACCCAGCTGCCGAAATCACGCACCACGGGGAGCAATTTTGAATTTATTTTTTGCAATCAAGATACGCTTCGCGCGAACAAAAGACGCATATCGAGTGATTATCACCGTGACGCAAGGTGACTCGGAGATCAGAATGGAGAAATGGAAGAACAGGGCGGAGTTAAAACGACCTGGGATCACGTCACCGACCACCCAAAGTTGTCAGCGACGCTGGCTCTCCTTGTTTTCGCTGCGACCTTCAGTCCTAAAGTCAGCGTAAACGCCATGTGGATATGCTTAGCGCTCGCGTGGCTGTTTACGTCCCTAATGATCTTTGGGATCCCGAGGCTGCGTACTAAGAAGAGCATGTGTTCACTCCTGGTTCTGGTGGCAGGCATTTCCATTTCTGTATATGGAAAATGGCTCGCGCAAAAAGATGAGCCCAAGCAAGAATCCCTTCCTGGGATTTCTCTAAACTTTCTAATCAGATTAGAGAACCGACTGGGAGGGGAGAGGCAGTACCTGCTCGATTTTGGACAAGCCGATAGATCTCGGCTCTCGGTATATATATCTTCGGAAAAATTCTTGACTTTCCTCGTTATTGACGCGAAGGGGGAGCCACACTCTCTCCAAGTTGCGTTGGGTGGCAATGATTTGCCCCTCGATCAATTCATTTATCTTGCCTGCGAAATTGGCATTAAGAGCCAATCCACAATTATGCGAATGGCGGTTAATGGACGAGTCGTCCGCTATGCCGAGTTGCCTTTTCGTGTGGACGTTGGAGCGATCGATGCACCGGGCGGCGTACTGGGTGCAGATATTCAGGGACAATATGGAGCGCGCTTCGACTTCGCGGAACTGGCTATGAATGCAAGCACGCTTTCAGAAGAGAAGGCAGCGCAGGAATTGTGTTGGTTTAAAAAAGGCAAACCGAAAGACGATTATCTCAAATTCAACGGTAAGCAATGGATCAGAGCGCGAAGCTTTGGTCACCCAGATTTCTGGCAGACTAATGCGGAATTTGCGCCTGTTTACACGAAAATGACTGAGGAAGACAAGCAACACTGGCTTGACACCCCATGCCCAGTTAACTAAGCCGCAATGAGCTTTTTTGGTATTCAAACGCGCCAGCCGAGATGAGTTTCAGCACGGCTTATCCAATAACCTGGATCAGCCCACAGCTATTGCCATTTGGGCTTGCCCGGAAACAGATTGCTAAACCGCTTCTGAAAGCTGAGCTTTGAGTAGACCGGACAGGTAGGCCGCAAGCTGGGTTACATCAAAATCGCCATCGTCCCATTTTGCATCCGCCGCCCTTGAGAGCGTCGTAGTACGGTCCGCGATTTTCTCGAATTCGTTCCGGCACAATCTTCTTGCCGCCGAGAATCCTTTGCTGCCTAAGGCAGATTAAGTAGTAACACGCAGCTCGCGCAGTTCGCCCGTTCCCTTCGACGAAGGGATGTATCCAATTGAGCCGCCAAAGCGCATACGCTGGGAGCGTAGTTGGGTCAGCCACCAGATCCCAATTTTCATGAACGACCGAGAAAAACCGGTCCATCTCGTCAGGAACGTTCTTAAAATGCGGCGGCCGATGGCTGCCAACGTATATCGGGCCTTCGCGGTAGCGGCCGCCAAACTGCGCTATATTTGCCACTGCCGCGGCGTTCAGCGACCATAGCGTGTATTTGTCGAATGACTCTATCCCTTTTTCGAGTCCGATCTCGATGCAGTTCAGCAAGAGATCGTATTGTCGCAGGAGGTTTTGCTCTTCAATCTTGGCGTATAAAATCGGATTGTCTTTTTTCCTGACTGACATAGAGAAAAGGGAAGGGCCTGCATCGTTATGCAGGCCCTTTTGAACTTCAGCCTATCGTAGGCGAATATGTTGAGAGGTGTTCCGTACACTCTCTTTGGTGATGGTTTCAGAGCTAAGCGCGTTGCCGAAAGCAAAGCTTATCCTCTGTTCGCGCAATTCTTCATCTGAAACAGTAACCTCTTTGGTTGCATTGAGCAGTTCTGCCAGTTCCGGATCAACTGGGACTGCGCTCAAAAACTGTTTACGATCTGCCATCCTCTTTTCCCGCCTTCTTCAAAAACCAACCGCCTTGCGAACCAAACCCAGGGGACAATCCGCGACGGCAATTTTCATCCTGTCCATTATGCATACGGGGCGTACACGTTTTCCACACCCGGGCCGCTTTCCGTATACAGGTGTATACACTCTAGCGACGATAACATTTAGACTCCGCATCTGGCGGATCGGATGCAAGGATGCCAACGTGCCGGTGGTCCCAAAAGGGGAACCGGTGACGCTCGACATTTACGCACGCGATGAAAAACGATGAGGCAACCGCAGCCAAGTTGTGGGAGGAAGCGACCGCGGAAACCATCGGGCGCACCCAGACATCTCGACGGAAAGAGTCGCCCGCGAAAGCTCCGGTTATCTTTGGTTATCCCAAGAGGGAAGGCCTGCTGTAAACGAATGAGGAAAAAGGCCTTTAGTTGGTCGGGGAGAGAGGATTCGAACCTCCGACCCCCTGGTCCCGAACCAGGTGCTCTACCAGGCTGAGCCACTCCCCGAACTTGCAGTTGAAAGGATGCTTACGCGCCCAAGGGTCTTGGTCGATCCCTGTATACACTCGTAAACACCTCAAAGTGTATCAGAAAGAGGGAGACGGATCGCGCCGGCCTGGCTTTGTTCCCCTTCCACTGCAAAGGAGTGGCACCTCGACACCGATGAAACCAGTGCAGCAACTCGATCTCACCGGCTTGCATATTCTCGATGGAGCCATGGCCACCGAGCTCGAGCGCAGAGGCTTCAATCTCGACGGTCCTCTGTGGTCGGCACACGTGCTGGAGAGCTCGCCGGAAGCGATCGCCGAGGTGCATCGAGCCTACCTGGAAGCAGGCGCGGATTGCCTGCTGACCGCCAGCTACCAGGTTTCGGCCGAAGGCTTTCAGAAGATCGGGTACGATCCCGATGACGCGGTCAAAGCCGCGGATAGAGCGCTTCGCGCGTCCGTGGCCATCGCGGAAAAGGTCAGGGGCGAGTACCTGGCTATTTCGCCTCGCAGGATCTGGATCGCTGCTTCACTCGGACCCTATGGCGCGATGTTGCATAACGGAGCGGAGTATCACGGCAACTATGAATGCTCCTACGAAGAGCTGGTGGGGTTCCACGGCCGACGCATCGCAGTGCTCGCCGAAACCAATGCAGACTTCCTGGCTTTTGAAAGCATCCCCTCGCTTGAGGAAGCCAGGGCTATACTGACGGCTCTTCGGCCCTATCCTGATCTGCCGGCGTACCTCAGCTTTACTTGCAGGGATGGAACGCATGTTTCCCATGGGGAGACACTGCGGGAGTGCGCGGAATTGCTTGACGGGCAGCGTCAGATTATCGGCATCGGCGTGAACTGTACGCGCCCCGAACAGATCGCTGGACTTATCAGGGAGGTGGCGGAAGTCAGCAGCAAACCGGTCATCGTTTATCCCAACTCCGGCGAGGAGTGGGATGCGGTGCATCACTGCTGGCAAGGCGATGGACAGATCAAGGATTTTGGCGACCTGGCGCTGAGGTGGCGGAACGCCGGGGCGCAGTGGATCGGCGGGTGCTGCCGCACCGGGCCGGAACACGTGCGGATGGTGGCTGAGGTTTGGCGTGGGTGAATGAGGATGAGGAACCGTGGACCCCTCTGCCGTCGAAAAACATTTCCAAGAGAGGTCCGTAGAACCGCAGATCCCTCCACTTCGCTTCGCTCCGGTCGGGATGACAAAGGGGAGGGTAGCGCTTCCCGTGAAAAGTTGTTGCTGGACAGAAGGCGTCCGCTTAGCTTCGCTCGGGATGACAAAGGGGAGGGTGGCGCTTCCCGTGAAAAGTAGTTGCTGGACAGAAGGCGTCCGCTTAGCTTCGCTCGGGATGACAAAGGGGAGGGTGGTGACTTCCTCTGCAGCATACCCCCGAGGTTGGTTGCGAAAGTGTGGGCTTCGGTGTGAAAAGCTCCGAGCAGCATCGGTAAGATAGCGCCGCCGAGGTTGCCTCGGCTACGCTCGGGACAGGCTCTTCGACTACGCGCCACAAGCACTGTTTCACGTGATAGATGTGTGAGGTGCTCCGCTCAGGATGACGGTTTTGTGGGATGGTTGAGGAAAAAACCTAAACAAGTAGCGGCGTCGGCATCGGATGCTGGTTTAGGAACAGCAGGTCCCTCCGCTACGCTACCCCGGATTTCCTGTTGACCTTGATGGCGTTGTTGCAATTCATGTGCCCTTCTTTACGGAAGGGCACACAAGTGGCCTTGTCCAGTGCAGCGTGGCAGGAAATCCGGGTACGCTCCGGTCGGGATGACACTTCATTTGCAACGGAGCACCCTTCGTTCCCTAACGAATGTTTTCCCGAAGCGCTTGCCCAACCAGATACAGAAGTTTGGAAAATGCTCTAAGCTGTTCTGCGTGCGAAAACTTGTTTTGTCTCTGTTTTTTGTTGCCTCAACGCTGTCTTACGCAGCCTCCGGCGTGGATCAGGAAGTCCTTTCGCAGATTCCGCAGCGGATGAAGTCTTTTGTCGACCGGCAGACCGTCGCCGGGGTAGTTACGCTTGTCGCGCATGGCGGCGACATCGTGGAGTTTGACGCTGCGGGCATGGCCGATGTGGAAGCTGGCCATCCCATGCAGAAGGACACCATTTTCCAGATCATGTCCATGACCAAGCCGTTCACGGCGGTCGGCATCATGATGCTGGCAGAACAAGGGAAGCTCGCGCTGCGCGACCCGGTAGAACAGTATCTGCCCGAATTCCATGGCCTGCGCGTCGCCACTACGGCCAACCCGGACGCCGCACGCCTGAGCATTCCCAACCATGCGATCACCATCCGTGATCTTCTTACCCATACCTCCGGTATGCAGGACTATCCCGGGCCGCCGGCCATCCACGACTACCCCCAGACCATGAGCGTGCCCCTGGATGAAGTGGTCAGGCAACTGGCCAAGCAACCGTTGCTGTTTCAGCCGGGCACGCAGTGGAGCTACTCCAGTCCAGGCATTGAGATCCTCGGCCGCATCATCGAGGTCTGCTCGGGGGAAAAGTACGAGGACTACATCACGGAGCACATCCTTCGACCGCTGGGGATGAAAGATAGCTTTTTCTATCCGCCGGCTGACAAGATCGGACGGATCGCCATGGTGTACGCGGAGCAAGATGGGAAACTGGCGCGCGCGCCGGCCAGCATCCTGGGCGGCGACCCGGCAAAACACCGCCAAGGATCCGTGTTTTCTGCCCCGGGATGGGGTCTCTACTCCACTGCCGAAGATCTGCTGCACTTCTACCGCATGATGCTCGGCAACGGCGTTTACGAGGGCCACCGTTACCTGTCACCGTTCTCGGTGCACCTGATGAGAGAACGGCAAACCACGGAAATTCAACCGGTGGGATGGATGCGCGGCTCCGACTATGGCCTGGCGTGGGAGGTAGTCACCGATCCGTTGGGTGAACTGGCGGGACACACCATCGGTACCTACGGCCACGGGGGAGCGTTTGGCACCCAGGGTTGGATCGATCCCAACAACGACCTGATCTCCATCTTGTTGATTCAGCGCTCCGACGCGGGAGCCCAGAGCATGACCAACGTCTTCCTCAACATGGCGGAGTCGAGCATGAGCAAGTAGTACGCCGTCACAATCCTGCAACATGCGACAATGGATTTAACCGCATGAAACCTGAGTCGCTCTCCGTGGACCTGGAATCTATCTCCGTAACGCCGGAACTCCTGGCTCAGCACAGCATCACACCCGAAGAGTACGAGCGTATCGTTGCCGCCCTGGGGCGGGCGCCCGGGCTGACGGAGCTGGGCATCTTCAGCGTGATGTGGAGCGAGCATTGCTCCTATAAGTCCTCGCGCGTCCACCTCAAGCGGCTGCCCACACGCAGCGAGCGCGTGGTGCAGGGACCGGGTGAGAATGCCGGCATTATCGACGTCGGCGACGGCTGGGCGTGCGCGTTCAAGATCGAGTCGCATAACCACCCCTCCTTCATTGAGCCTTTTCAGGGCGCCGCGACCGGCGTCGGGGGTATCCTGCGCGATATCTTCACCATGGGCGCACGGCCGCTCGCCGTGATGGACTCCCTGCGTTTCGGGCCCATCAGCGAAGAGGAGCTGGGTCGTGACCCGTCGGCCTCGGCGGTGGTCCATAAGAATCATTCCCTGCTCGAGGGCGTGGTCAGCGGCATTGCGGCCTATGGCAATTGCTTCGGCGTCCCCAACCTGGGCGGAGAGACACGCTTCGAACCTTGCTATTCGGGTAATCCCCTGGTCAATGCGTTTGCCTTAGGGCTGGTGCGGCGGGATGAGATTTTTTATGCCAAGGCGTCGGGCATCGGCAATCCGGTGATTTACGTGGGCGCCAAGACGGGCCGGGATGGCATTCACGGGGCCACCATGGCCAGCGAAGAGTTCAAAGAGGGCGCGGAGCAGAAGCGGCCCAACGTGCAAGTGGGCGACCCCTTCATGGAGAAGTTGCTGCTGGAGGCCTGCATCGAAGCCATGCGTACCGGCGCGGTGGTAGGCATCCAGGATATGGGCGCCGCCGGGCTTACCTGCTCCACCTGCGAGATGGGCGGGCGCGGAGGGGTCGGGCTGGACGTCGAGCTGGATCACGTGCCGCAGCGGGAAACTGGTATGTCGGCCTACGAGATCATGCTGAGCGAGAGCCAGGAGCGCATGCTGCTGGTTGCCGACAAGGACCGGGAAGAGGAAGTGATTCGGGTTTTCGAAAAGTGGGGCCTGGACGCGGTCATCGTGGGCCAGGTGATCGGCGAGCCCCGGTTGCGCATTCGCCACCATGGTCAGCTGGTCGCCGATATTCCCAACCAATCGCTCACCGATGACGCGCCGCTGTATCACCGGCCTGTCGGAGAGTGGAAGGCGCCGGTGAGCCTCAATCCTCCGCCGGGACTGCAGGACAAACTCACGTTTTTCGAAGAGACACAGGCCGGCGCCCCGAAGTATGCGGATGAGCTGCGCGCTCTGCTCTCCTCCTCAAATATCTGTTCCAAGAGCTGGATCCACGAGCAGTACGATTCCATGGTCCAGACCAACACGATGCAGGGCCCAGGCGGTGAGGCCGGCGTCATGCGCATTAAGGGCACGCAGCGCGGCCTGGCCATGGCGCTCGATGGCAATGAGCGCTGGTGCTACCTGGATCCAAAACTGGGAGCGTCGCATGCCGTCGCCGAGGCAGCGCGCAAGGTGGCGTGCACCGGCGCGACTCCTGTCGCGGCGACAAATTGCCTCAATTTCGGCAACCCGGAAAAGCCGGAGATCATGGCCCAACTCTCGCTGGCCATCGATGGCATCTCAGCAGCATGCATTGCCCTGGGAACTCCCATTACGGGAGGGAATGTCTCGCTCTATAACGAGACCCGTGGCCAAGGCATTTATCCCACACCGGTCATCGGAATTGTGGGCATCCTCGACCAGATCGGGCACGCGGTGGGAGCAGATTTTCAGCGCCCCGGCGACGCGGTTCTGCTCATCGCTCCGGCGTCGGTTCCTCCGCTCGAGGAGCGGATGCAGGAGTTTGGCTCGTCGGAATACGCTAGAAAAGTTTTGTCCACGCTGTGGGGCACGCCGCCGAGCCTGGATCTGCAGGTGGAAGCTCAATTGCATCGCTTACTGGCGGAGTTGGCGAAGCGAGGCCTGGTTCATTCCGCTCGCGATATCTCCGATGGAGGAATTGCGGTTGCTTTGGCCGAAGCATGTTTTTGCCATGGGATCGGTGTCCGCGCGAACCTTTCCAAGGCACCCGATCTGCCGGCGGAATGGGATCTTTTTGGAGAGACGGCCAGCCAGTGCATCCTTAGCTGCCCCAAGGCTTCGGTGGCGCAGATCGAAAAGCTGATCGGAGAATACCCGGGCCTGATGGTGGCTACGTTGGGAGAAACCGTGACTGATCTCTTTGAGCTGGCGATCGATAGCCGGGTGCTGATCCGGGAAAAGGTTTCAGGCCTGCGTAACGTCTGGTCAACGGCGCTTGCGGCGTTGCTGCGCAACGATGCTCCGGTTGGAAACTAACGGCATGGAGAGTAACACCATCGAGCATTTGGATAAATTGAGGGAAGAGTGTGGCGTGGTTGCTGTGCACGGCCACCCCGATGCGGCGCGGCAGGCTTATCTCGCCCTCTACGCACTGCAGCATCGCGGGCAGGAGTCCGCGGGCATCGCGACCGCCGATTACACCAATCTCTACAACATCAAGGGAATGGGCCTGGTCGCCGACATCTTCACCGACGATGTGCTGTGCAAATTGCCCGGCGAATTGTCGATTGGCCACACCCGCTATTCCACGACTGGCGACTCCGCGCTTTTGAATGCACAGCCGATTCGGGTGGATTCGACGCGCGGCCTGATTGCCATTGCGCACAATGGCAACCTGGTGAACCTGGGCACACTGCGCACGCGCCTGGAGCGAGAGGGCGCTTACTTCCAGACCACCAGCGACTCAGAGATCATCGTGCAACTGATCGCGCACTCGAACGCCAACTCGCTCATTGAGGCCATCGGCGATTCGCTGCGCCAGGTGACGGGAGCTTTCTCGATCGTCATGATGACGCGGGATCGCATTTTTGCCGCTCGCGATCCGTATGGTTTCCGACCGCTTTCCATGGGCCGCATCCACAATCCGGACGGTCCGGACACGGTGGTGTTTGCGTCGGAGACGTGCGCTTTTGACTTGTTGCGGGCCAAGTATGAACGCGATGTGCTGCCTGGCGAAGTAGTGATGGTGACCCGCGACGGTGTCACCTCGGTGCAGTACGCAACCGGCACACGGCAGGCAAGCTGCATCTTCGAACATGTGTATTTTGCGCGGCCCGACAGCAAAATTTTCGGACGCTGGGTACAGGCCAGCCGGGAGCAGATGGGGCGACGACTGGCGCTCGAATCGCCGGTGGATGCAGACCTGGTTGTGCCGGTTCCGGACTCCGGAGTGACTGCGGCGCTGGGATACGCGGCGCAGAGCGGGATTCCCTTCAACTTCGGGCTCATACGTAACCATTATGTCGGGCGTACGTTCATTGAGCCGGAGCAGCGGGTGCGCGATTTTGGGGTCAAGCTCAAGCTGAACCCGGTGCGCAATTTGCTCGAGGGCAAGCGGATTATTCTGATCGACGACTCTATTATCCGCGGCACCACGAGCCGCAAGATCGTGCGCATGGTGCGCGCAGCAGGAGCGATCGAGGTGCATCTGCGGATCAGTTGTCCGCCGACTATCTCGCCCTGCTACTACGGAGTCGATACGCCGAATAAGCGCGAGCTGATTGCCGCTAATTCTTCAGTGGAAGAGATTCGTCAGTATATTGAGGCCGATTCGCTTAGCTATCTTTCACTCGAAGGATTGGAGCGGGCTTGCGATGGGGGCGAGGGCAATCACTATTGCACTGCTTGCTATACGGGCGAGTATCCGACGCAATGGGTGGATGTTGCGGAGATTCTTCCGGCTACCGCGGCCAGCCGGTAATGCGGAGCTAAGTCCCGAAGGGAAATAGCGCAGGGGCTAAAGAGTCTGCGTGAAAACTCTAGAATTTGGGAAGTCCGAAGGGCGCACCGCAGATCCCTCGGCTTCGCTCGGGATGACAATTTCGTTGGGGAACGCTAGGTATAGTTTCCAGGATGAATTGTCATCCCGAGCGAAGCCGAGGGATTTCCTGCCACCTAGTCGGATTTGGTGGAGGACGTGGATGGGGCGGGAGTCGCTGTGCTCTCTGTCTTTGCGGCGGATCCTTTATCGCCTCCACCTTTGTCTGACGCGGTGGAGCTGCTGTCAGAACTACCGCCTCCATCCGACTTGCCGGATGGCGCGGGCTTGGCGGCATAGTCCGTGGAGTAGAATCCGGATCCTTTGAAATGCGCGGCGGGCGCGGAAATCAAGCGCTCCACTTCGCCCTGGCAAACGGGGCATTCTGTAGCATCTGCGGCAGAGTAGGTTTGAATCCGTTCAAATCGGTGCCCGCACTTTTTGCACTTGTACTCGTATAGCGGCATCCGTGCTCCTTCAACGTTACAGGTTCTTCATTCGGCGACTGCCAGCGCGGGCTGGCGATCTGCCAACTCGATCAGGCGCACCTCGGTAATGGCTTCGGTTGACTCCAGTGCACTCAGAACGGAGGGTGCGACACGTCCGTCGATCTGAACCACTGCGAGCGCGTTGTGCTGCGCTGTCCGTACGCTTCGCCCCAAAGCAAAGTTCGCTATGTTCATCTTATGCTCACCCAGAATGGTGCCGATTCGGCCAATCACACCCGGAACGTCCAAGTTGCGAATGAATAGCAGCGTTCCATTCAGTGGGGCTTCGATATCGATTCCGTCACAGGAGAGCAGCCGTGGCGAACTACCGTGCAACACGGTTGCACTCGCGGTCGTGTCTCCGCCCGCAGTATGCAGGGTCAGCTTAAGCACGGTTCCCGCGCCCCCCGATCCCTCTTCCTTCTTCTCTTCATGCACCCGGATGCCGCGCTCGGCGGCCACGGAAAGCGCGTTGATACGATTCACATTTTCCGAGTTCGCGAACACTCCCTGAATGGCGGAATTGCGCACCAATTCAGTCTTGCCCTGGGCGAGGCGCCCACTGTAGGAAATATGGATGCTCTCGAGATTGCCTGCGGCCAGCGGAGAAAGAAACGCGCCCAGGCGCTGAGCCATCAGGATGTAAGGTGAAACCTCCTGATACTCCTCATAGGTCATGGACGGCAGGTTGACCGCGTTCTGAACCACGCCGAACTTGAGATACTCCTTTACCTGCATGGCAATCTGTACCCCAACGGCCTCTTGCGCTTCGCTGGTAGAGCCGGCAATGTGAGGGGTGAGGATCACGTTGTCGAGGCCGAAATAGGGAGAATCTTTCAAAGGCTCGTGGCTGAAAACATCGAGCGCGGCCCCGGCTACCTGGCCAGAGCGCAGCGCCTCCACCAACGCGGCATCGTCAATCAACTCGCCGCGGGCGCAGTTGACGATGCGTATGTTCTTTCTCATCGTGGCCAGCGTCTTAGGATTGATAATCCCGGTCGTTTGCGGGGTCAACCCCACATGCAGAGTCAGAAAATCCGCTTCTCGAAATAACTCATCCATGGAGCAGAGGCGGACTCCGTTCTCCCGGGCTACGGCCGGCGCAACGAACGGGTCATGACCGAGGAGTTCCATGCCGAAGGCCTTGGCCCGGCGGGCGACTTCAAGCCCCACGCGGCCGAGGCCGAGGATGGCAAGCTGCTTGCCCCGCAGCTCTGCTCCCTGCAACGACTTCTTCTCCCATTTACCGGCATGCAGAAGGGAGTTGGCACGGGGGAGCTGCCGGGCTAACGCCAACATGAGTCCAATGGTCAGCTCGGCGACCGCGATGGCGTTGGCGCCGGGCGTATTCATCACCACAATGCCGCGGCGTGTGGCCGCATCCGCGTCGATGTTGTCGACGCCGACGCCGGCGCGGCCGATCACCCGCAGCCTGGGGGCGGATTCCAGCAGCGCTTCATCTACCTGGACCGCGGAACGAACGACGAGCGCATCGGCGTCCGCCAATTCTGTGGCCAGCCCGTTCTTTATCTGGTCGTGGGTCACGATTCGCCAATCAGCCTCGCTTGCCAACACAGCCAGGGTGGCGGGCGAGACTTTCTCTGCCAGTACGATCTTCATCGTTCTCCTAAGGGTTTTGTAGCGCGGCGGGCAAACCGGTTCTCTAGCGTGTGGGTAGGGAGGCGCCTGCCAGGGCAAGCTCCCTTTGCGCCGCCTCGTCGGGCGCTCGTGAAGCGAAAACATCCTGCGCTGCGATCAACGCTTTTCCAAACGCGAATCCTGGAAGCTTGAGCGTGTGGGCTACCTGTTCCAGGGCGCCGATCAGTGCAATCGTATCCATGTAGTCGAAAAATCCCAGGTGCGCGATACGGAAGATCTGACCCTTCATTTCGCCCTGCCCGTTGGTGATGACAGCGGCAAAGCGGCTCTTCAATTCCTTGACGATGGCGCCGGAATCCATGCCTGGCGGGGGCAGGACTGCGGTTACGGCAGCCGCTGGGGCATCTGGAGCAAACAGCTTCAGACCCAGCGCTTCTACGGCGGCGCGGGTCATCGCAGCGCAGCTCTCCGCGTTTTCAACCAGTTTGGCCCGGCCCTGGGCCAGATCGCCGTCTGCCTGACCAGCAATGTAGTCGAGCGCCGCGCCTAACGCCGCAATCAAAGCCACTGCTGGGGTGTAGGCGGACTCACCTTTTGCCGCATTCTTTCGTTCTTTGCGGAGATCGAAGTAGTAGCGCGGGTTGAGGCTGATCTCCATCAGATCCCATGCGCGGTCGCTGACCGCGAGGTAGGAGAGGCCAGGCGGAATCATGACCGCCTTCTGCGATCCACCGATCAGCACGTCGACGCCCCACGCATCCATATCGATGTGCGTGGTGCCGAGTCCGGTGATGGCATCCACCACCAGCACCGCGTCTTTGCCGCTTTGCTTCAATAGCTCGGCTACTTCCTGAACGCGGTGACGCACCCCGGTCGAAGTCTCTGTCGCCTGCATGAAGACAGCGCGGGTCTCGATCTTCAGGGCCTTGCGCACCTCTTCCAGATCGAAGGTCTGACCGTAGGGCGCGCTCACTACATCCACGTCGCAGCCAAATGCTTTCGCGAGGCTTACCCAACGTTCGCCGAACTTGCCTGCGGTGAGCACCAGGACGCGGTCTCCAGGCGAGGTCAAGTTCGAGACGGACGCTTCCATCGCGCCAGTACCAGAGGAGGCGAGCAGGATGACATCGTTTTTCGTCCCTACAAAGGTCTTCAGATCGCGGAGCACCTTGAGGTAGAGAGCGCGGAATTCCGGCGTGCGGTGGTGTATATCAGCGGCAGCCATCGCGAACTGGGCTGCGGGAAGAAGCGGTGTTGGGCCGGGGGTAAATAAGCGCGTCTTACGGATCATGGTTCTATTGTAATAAAGTCGGAGTCCGGGGAACGACTGGAGGGCTATGAGCCTGGTTGAGAAAATCCACGAGGATATGGTTGGGGCCATGAAGCAGCGGGCAGTGGAGCGCTTATCCACCCTGCGTATGGTCAAGGCAGCATTGAAGAATAAGGAGATAGACCAACGAGCACCGGTTACCGATGCACAGGCGGTTCAGGTGCTGACGACCTTGATCAAGCAGCGGAAGGACTCTATCGAGCAATTCACCAAGGGTAACCGGCCGGAGCTGGCGGCCAAGGAAGCGGCGGAGATCACGGTTATTGAGGAGTACATGCCCAAGGCGGCTGGGGATGAGGAGTTGGGGCAGTTGGTCGCTTCAACGCTGGCTGAATTGAGGGCCCAGGGCGCTCAGCCGGGGGCTAAGGATATGGGGATGGTGATGAAGGCGGTGCAAACGAAGATTCAGGCCAGCGGGCTTCGCGCTGACGGACGGGTAGTAAGTGAATTGGTTAAGGCGGCCTTGGCGGGCTAGCGTTGTTTGCCTTGGCAATTCTGTTTGGGTGTTTGGGGTTTGTAACGGGGAATTCGGGAGGGCCGAGGGGCGCACAGCAGATCCCTCCACTACGCTTCGCTTCGGTCGGGATGACAAAGGGGAGAGTGGAGCTCTCAAGGGAGGTTGGTGATTGGCTGAAGGAAACAGCGGGCCCCTCCACTACGCTCCGCTTTCTTTTCGGATTCCGAGCCGAACCTCACTCCGGGATTACTTTGACGAAGATGCCGTCGGGTAGTTCACCGCCCAGGACGTGCACGACTCCACCCTTCACCAAACCGCGAAGCATGACTGCTTTACTTTGCGTCGGGGGAGCCGGTGCCGGTGCGGGTGCCGGAGTCGCTGCTGGGGCTCTGCCCATGCCGCGGTCCATGGCCAGGTTTGCCAGGCGGTCGGCATGACGGTTTTTTTCCCGCAGAACATGCTGGATCTGGAAATGCTCGAGCTGCGGGACACGGCGGCGCGCTTCTTCGTAAAGGGGGCGCAGTTCAGGGCTGTTTACCCGGTACTGACCCTTCATCTGCTTGACCATGAGCTCAGAGTCGGAGACAACCCGCAGGCTGCGATGACCCTGGGCGATGGCAAATTCCAACGCCGCCAGGAGCGCAGAGTACTCGGCGTAGTTATTGGTTTGCTTGCCCAGGAACTGACTCAATTCGGCCAAAACGTTGCCAGTAGAATCCTGGATGTAGACGCCGAAACCGGCCGGGCCCGGGTTGCCGCGAGACCCACCATCGCAATAAGCGACGATCGCATCGCTGGAGTTCGGGAATAGGGAAGACATAGGCTGAGTCTATCGAATGTTTGGCATCGCCATGCTAACCAAACCGGCCCCATTTTCGTCCTATGGGGCAGCGGTAAAGTGTGTGTAGTGGGAGTGACCATGCCGGCGGACGCGCTTCGCTTTTCCCAACAAGGATCGATCAAGGCCGGGAGCTCTGCCTGGGCTCCGAAGCGAACGTTACAATCCTCGACAGGCATGGCAAGCGAGGCATGGGGTCGGGCTACTGAGACCGAGCTGATACGCGAGGCGCAAAAGGGATCCCGTACCGCCTTCGAAGCCCTGGTGCGTCAATATGATCAGGCCGTCCTCCGGTTGGCGCTGCGCCTGACCGGTTCGGAGCAGGATGCCCAGGACATTCATCAGGAAGCCTTCCTCAAGGCCTATCGCTACCTGGCAAATTTCCGCTTTGAATGCTCCTTCTATACCTGGATCTACCGCATCGTCACGAACCTGTGTCTGGATCATTTGCGCCGGCGCAAGTCTCGCCGCGAAGAGCAGTCGGTGGTGGTTGATTCGAGCGGCGGGGAGATGGACCTGCTGAGCAACATCTCGGACGACCGCTCCATGGCCAATCCGGAACGCGAACTGGAGCGCAAGCTACTCGGTGAACGAATTCAAGAAGCGCTCGGCCACCTGACCCCACGGGAGCGGATGGTTTTCGAACTAAAGCACTACCAGGGCCTGAGATTAAGAACAATCGGTGAAATGCTGAACACCACGGAAGAGACCGCCAAGAATACGCTCTTCCGCGCGACAAGAAAACTAAGAGCAAATCTGGCGGCAATTCGGTGAGGCGAGGTTTCAAATGGAATGCGGACTGGCTCAACAGAAGATAGCTCTCTTTGCATACGGAGAGCTTCCTGACGATCAGTGTCATGCCCTTGAAGGTCATCTGGCGACCTGCAAGCAGTGTCAGGAGGAGTTCGCAGCCGTACAGGCGCTGCAACAGGCAATGGCGCTTGCGCCGGCCCAGGAGCCTTCCGCCAACCTGTTGGCGCAGGCACGTTTAAGGCTGGAAGAAGCCTTAGACAGCATGCCGCGCAGTAGCTGGCTGATGCGTGTCCAGGAATCGATCTTTCGCGGCGCCAGCATGCTGGGCCGGGCTCCGGTCGCAGCTTCTGTGCTGCTGCTTCTGGGCGTGGGCGGTGGAGGCTGGGGCGGCTACCAATACGCAGCCCGGCTGAAGCCTCAGGTTGTGTTGCCTGCGGCCGTTGAGGGTCCGGGCAAGATCGCGAACATCAACAGCATCGTCCGTCAGCCAAACACAGAGAATGTCGAAGTACGGTTCAATCGCCTGGTCCCGGAAACGGCCCAGGGGTCGTTGGATGATCCGCAAATACGGCAGCTCCTTCTGGTAGGGGCGGAAAGCCAAGTCAACCCCGGGGTGGCGCAAAACTCTGTTGACCTGTTGGCTGATGAATGCCTGGCGGGGCATCAGTGTTCCGACGGTCCGGTTCGAAAAGCTTTGCTGGTGGCATTGCGCTATGACCAGAACACCGGCGTCCGGTTAAGGGCCTTGAACGGCCTCAAGCCTTACGTTGCAGAGGATATGCGGGTGCGCGACGGGGTGCTGGAAGCGCTCATGGATGATCCTGACGCCAACGTGCGATCGCGGGCCATCGAGCTCTTGCAGCCGGTCGAAGCGGACAGCAGCGTCCGCGAAGTATTGCACACCGTCGCCTCGGAAGATGACAATCCTCACATTCGCACCGTCTCCCAGGAAGTTTTAAATCGATTCCCTCAGACGGAGTAGCTTGGGTTACTTTTGGACATGCAGCAAGTCTCAGCTGTTGGGTATCCCTGGAGAGAACTCCGATGAAACACCTTCCGATGTTTGGTTTGCCGGCTTTGGTTCTGGGCGGTCTTCTCACCACCCAGCCCATGCTGGCGTTTGGCGGCACATTGAATTTATCGGGAGATCTGGGCGCGGATTTTCTGTTCTTTAGTGCGCAGGGCTACCTGGGAGTTGGTCTGGTAGAGGTCGACGCCGACCACATCAGTTCTCTCCGATTGAAAGACGCTCACGGAGCCGAGGTGGTCATGGTGGATCATGATGCGCCGGTGGGTAAGTCCGGCCTGCTGAAGATCCATGACGTGATTCTCGAGCTGGACGGGCAGCCCTTTGACAACGTTGACCAATTGCGCCGCCGGCTGCGCGAGATGCCTTCGGGGCGCACGGTAAGTTTGTCCATCAGCCGTGACGGCAACCCCATTACCATCACGGTCCAACTTTGCGATCGGGCGGTGCTGGAGCAACAAGCCTGGTCGCAGCACTACAGTGTTCCGGAGCCTCCTCGAGCGGTGCCCAGCGGGGGCGGCCAGAGCAGCTTTTTGGGGTCGAAGGCACCCGCCGCCGTGGGCTTTTTCGACATCGCGCTACCTAAGGGCTTATATGTGGGCGCGGAGTTGAACCCCGTACAAAAGCAGCTGGCTGACTACTTTGGGGTGCGCAGCGGCACGGGATTGCTGGTGGAAAGCGTGGACTACCAAAGCCCCGCCGGGAGGGCCGGCCTGAAGGCGGGCGACGTGGTGGTGAAGGTCGAGTCGCAGCAGATGGCCAGCCGCAACGACTGGCTCAAGGCGATGCGCAACCACCGTGGTCAACCGGTCCAGGTGACGGTCATGCGGAATAAGCAGGAGCAGGTCCTGACCATGAGCGCCGGTAAGCCCAAGAAAAAATAAGCGTCTCGCTTCAGATCGCCTGCGGCGCAGTTCAGGTCGCTATCCGCCCCATTCCTTTGTGGTTACTCCCGTCCCGTGCCCTGCTATGGTTGAATGAAGCAGATGCAGCAGAAGCATAAAAAGCACACAGTACGGGGCCGGGCCAAGGCGGCGGCGCGCAAAGCGCGCGAGCTGGCGGTGGTGGGGCGAGCCCTGGCTTCCACGAAACACGTGGTGATGGCACAGATTGTGCCCATGCGATTCTGCAATCTTTCCTGCGCCTACTGCAACGAGTACGACAAGGTGTCGAAGCCGGTACCGCTGGAAGAGATGGTGCGCCGCATCGACCACCTGGCCGCGCTGGGTACGAGCATCATCACTATCTCCGGCGGTGAGCCGCTCACCCATCCGGAACTGGATGGAATCATTGCCCGTATCCGTCACCACGGACGGGTGGCCGGCATGATCACCAATGGATACCTGCTGATGCCGGAACGGATTGAACGGCTGAACCGGGCTGGTCTGGACCACATGCAGATCTCGATCGACAACATCGAGCCGGATGAGATTTCCAAGAAGAGCCTCAAGGTCCTGGACAAGAAGCTTGAATTTCTCTCGCAGCATGCCGAATTCCACGTGAATATCAACTCCGTGGTCGGCGGGGGCATCAGGAATCCGCAGGACGCGCTGGTGATCGGCAAACGCGCACTGGGGCTGGGTTTTACTTCGACGATCGGCATTATCCACGACGGGGAAGGTCAGCTTAAGGCCCTGAAAGACGAGGAACGGCGCGTTTATTACCAGATGGCGGGCATGGCGAAGAAAAACTATTCGCGCTTCAACAAGTTTCAGGAAGCGATCGCGAATGCTGAGCCGAATGACTGGCGATGCCGGGCTGGTTCACGTTTCCTGTATGTCTGCGAGGAGGGGTTGGTGCACTACTGCTCGCAGCAGCGCGGATATCCGGGGGTTCCGCTGGCCCAATATACGAAGGCCGATGTGCAGCGTGAGTATTTGACGGAAAAGAGTTGCGCTCCGCATTGCACTGTCTCGTGCGTGCACCAGATCTCGTACATCGACCACTGGCGGTCGCCACAGACGCGGCAAACTACGCCAGGGGAGTTGGTCAAGATCCGGATGTAATTTATTGCGCCGAAAACCCAGGGCTAAAGCCCGTCCTTCGGAATGAAATGCTTTTACGCTGGACTGAAGTCCAGCTCCCTCCTGCTGAAGCAGGGGGCTCCCACCAACAGGAGTCTGCGTGAGAACTCCAGAATTCGGAAAGCCCGAAGGGCGCACCACAGATCCCTCCGCTCCGGTCGGGATGACAATTCTGTTTGGAAACGCTCGGTGTCGTTTCCACACCAGCAGGGGCTAGAGCCGCAATTGTTTTGGCGATGGCAACGGACGGCCTGAAGGCCGTCCCCTTCAACAGCCTGTAGAGTCCGGTTGAAAACTTAAAGCCAACCGTTTCTACTGACCGGTGCCTTTATGGGCAGGTGGCGTGGCCTGGCCCTTGGTGTCGGCCAGGGCCTGGTCGATGATCTGATATAGCCTTTGCCGATCGACTACTTCTACAAAGGGCACGCCCTTGGTCTGGCTGGTGACCACCCAGATGGTTGGGGTGTGCTCGATGCCAATGCGCTTGCCGAGATCGATGTCGGCCTGGACCTGCGCCGCCAGCTTCTTTTGCGGGTCGACGACAAAAGGAAGCGCCAGGCCATGTTCCTGGGCAAATTTCTCGGCAAAGTTATGGATGGCAGCCGAAGCGGCCGTCGTAGGACCCGCCGGGGTTTCGGGTGACGTCTCACCCGCAGCGTCAATCAGATTCTGATTGGCAAAGACCTGGTCGCGGAAGTCATCGCCCAACTTCTTCGACTTGGTGTCGAACCATCGGGCATACACTGCAGCGTCAAAACTCCAGGCGTGAAAAGGCAATGGAAAATCGTGACGCACCCAGGGAATATGGTACTGGGCCACTGCATCCTTAAGCAGGGGATTGGCACGGGCACAGTCGGGACACTCCATGTCTTCAAACTCGACGATCGCTACGTGAGAGCCGGGCGGAGGCTTGAGGGCGGCGGGATCATGCACGGTGGTGGACTGCGCGCCGGCAAATTGCGCGGAGACAGCGCCGAACAGCAGGAAAGCCGCCAAGAGGAGCCGATTGGGATGCGAAGTTGGGGTTGCGTCCATGGTTGGTTTGCCCTTTACTCTTCAGACCTTGATTCCTGTTAATTGTAACGGTTGGCGCTGCTATGATGCAGGCTTCCGGTGGGGGATGGGGCGCGCAACGCTGAAGATCGTACTCAGCCTGGTGGGAGCGGGCGCAGTTGGCCTGCTGATCTTTGTTTTGCTGGAAGCCATGCTGCCGGAGGCGCATACACGTATGCCAGGCAGGGTGCTTTTTCGCTTTCAGCTAAGCTCCATGATCGCGATGGCTGTCTTTGCCGGGCTGGCTATCGTGATTTACGTGCGGCTGTCACGTAAAAGTTAGGAAGGAATATGAAGAATCGCGGGGAGTGGATAACGTTCGCGGCGTTCGTAATCGCGGTGCTGGCGGCACTGGGTTTTCTACTGCGCCGCGGCGTCCACGGGCAGTCGGCGGCCCTGGCCGTGGCCTTGCTGGTAATCCTGTTGTTACGAATTGGGATCTTTGCCTGGAACCTGCGTCAGCAGCGCGCGGACCTCGATCGCCGCAGCTAGGGATCCACGCGGCGGACCAAGAACGAATCGCGAGCACTGTGCTACACTCGGTTCCCGCAAACGAGGTAGGCCGCTCGTGTGCGCGAAAAGTCGGTTCCGAGTTTTGCCTTTTCTTCGAATTCGCGGGCCCATGGCCTTCCGCAACGTGCTTCCTGGCGCGTGCGGAACGTAATTGGAGATACCTCGAATGAATCGTTCATTGAAGATCTATCAAGGACAGGACATTCGTAACGTCGCTGTGGTGGGCCACGCGCATTGCGGAAAAACCACCTTGATCTCCGCGCTTCTTCATGCCGCCAAGATGACCGAAAGACTGGGCCGGGTAGATGACGGCAGCGCGGTCACCGCCTACGACGAAGAAGATGTCGCGCGGCGTACCACCATGCAGAATGCGCTGGCATTCGCGGAGTGGCGCAACCTCAAAATCAATTTCGTCGATACCCCCGGTTTCCCCATGTTCGTGCACGAGGCGCGTGCGGCGCTGCTGCCGGTAGAAGCAGCGCTGCTGGTGGTGAACGCGGCCTGCGGTGTGGAAGCCATGACCCGGCGGGTGTGGAAGTTTGGCGAAGAATTCAACCTGCCGCGGGCCATCGTGATCAACCAGATGGACCATCCTCGCGCGGATCGCGAACGTACGATGAACGCTTTGTGCGAAGCGTTTGGCCGCCAGGTGGTTCCGGTGCAGCTTCCCATTCTTGAGGGGAACGGGCAAAGTGGCAGCTTCCGCGGCGTTGTGGACCTGGTGACCATGGAAGCCTTCGTCTACGAACCGGACGGGACCGGCAGCGGCCGGCTTTCGGAGATTCCGGTGCGTCTTCGCGAAGAGGCCACGGCGGCCCACCAGGCCCTGGTGGAGCTTGTCGCCGAGGGCAAGGACGAGTTGATGGAGGAGTTCTTCCGCGAAGGGACGATCCCTCAAGAACACTTGATCGTCGCCCTCCATGAGGCTATCCGCGAGGACCGGATCTTTCCTGTTCTGTTTGCCAGCGGCTTGCGGAATGTGGGCAGTGACCACCTGCTGGACTTTCTTCAGGTGTACGCGCCTGCGCCCGTGGAGCGGGTTCCGGTGGCGGCCCGGGGCACGATGGAATCCGCCGTCCGGCACGCCAAGGTGAACGGGCAGGTCGCTACGGTGCAGGCGGAGGCAAGCGCGGACGGCACTGCAAACGGCGTCCCCGATTCCGTTGCTGAGATGGTGTTGCGCAAGGTAGACGATCACGAACCGCTATCGCTGTATGTCTTCAAGACCATGTCCGACCCCTTTGCGGGTAGGATCTCTTTTTTCAAGGTCTTTTCCGGAGTTGCGCGGAGCGATGCGACGGTGACGAACTACACCCACCGAAGCGCGGAACGCATGGCTCACCTGACCGTCATGCAAGGACGCACAGCGATGCCCATCGCGGAGCTGCACGCAGGCGATATCGGCGCCGTGGCGAAGTTGCGCGAGACGTTTACCGGCGACACGCTTGGGGACGCCGGCCAGGAAATATATTTTGACCCGGTGACCATGCCGGAGCCCGCGGTGACGTATGCCATCGAGCCCAAAACGCGAGCGGATGAAGACAAGCTGGCGCCGGCGGTGCACAAGCTGATGGAGGAGGACCTGATGGTCCGTTTCTATCGCGACGCGGCGACCCACGAATTCCTGCTGGCGGGCTCGGGGCAACCGCACATTGAGTCCATCGTGCACAAGCTGCATCGCCGCTATCACACCGAGGTGACGCTCAAGGCGCCTAAGGTTCCCTATCGGGAAACGATTCGCGCCCGCGCCGATGCGCAAGGCAGGCATAAGAAGCAGAGTGGCGGTCATGGGCAATACGGCGACTGCTGGGTCCGCCTGGAACCGCTTCCCTTAGGGTCGGGCTTCGAATTCGTCAACGAGATCTTCGGCGGGGCGATTCCGAGGACGTTTATTCCCGCAGTGGAAAAAGGTATCCAGGAGGCGGCGGCGCGCGGCTGGCTGGCCGGCTTTCCCATGGTTGATTTTCGGGCCGTTCTGTACGACGGCAGCTACCATGACGTCGACTCCAATGAGCTCTCCTTCCGATTGGCGGGGCGGCTGGCCTTTCGCAACTGCATGCAGCAGTCAAAGCCGGTACTGCTGGAACCGCTTATGCGGGTGGAGATTGAGGCGCCGGAGGGTTTCACGGGCGTGCTTATGGGCGACCTGACCGGCCGGCGAGGCCGGGTTCAAGGGATGGGGAGTGGCCGCGGCACCACGATTATCCGGGCGGAAGTCCCGATGGCGGAAATGCTCAGTTACGGGGCAACGCTTACGTCACTGACTCAGGGACTAGGCAGCTTTCATATGGAAATGGCTCGCTATGATGTCGTGCCTCCAGCGGCTGCGGAGAAGGTCATCGCGTCAGCGCACAAGCATCTGCAGGCGGAGGACGAATCGTAGCGGGTGGATTTGGTGGGAGCCCCCTGCTTTACGAGGCGGAATGAACGCTTCAGCGTTGAAGGGAAAAGTTCGATATTGTCGTGCGCTTTAGCGCCGGCCTCTACAATCCAGGGCTAAAAAGTCTGCACTTTAACTCCAGAATTTGGGAAACCCGAAGGGCGCACCGCAGATCCCTCGGCTTCGCTCGGGATGACAATTTTGTTTGGGAACGCTGAGTATAGTTTCCAAGATGAATTGGCTTTTCCGCTGGACTGAAGTCCGGCTTCCTCCTGCTAAACCAGGGGGCTCCCACCGCTAATCGTGGCCGCTCCGGCTGGCTCCCTTAGTACGATAGAGAGAGCAGGGAAAGGCTTCGCGCCGAAACCAGCCAAGATTAGGCAACCTGGAGCCTCCGATTCGATCTAAAGGATTGAACGGAAAGGAAGAGACGAACCCATAATGACGATCCCGGCGCGGAGCCTTATGGCGGCGATTTCGGTGGGTTTGTTAGCCACCGGAATGCTCCCGGCGCAGACCACCAATCAGAGTTCCGCGCAAAGTGCCTATTACGGCAGCGTAACCACGGTGCAACCGACCGACGGGGTCAAACCGCTGACGCTCGACGAGGCCATCGGGATGGGCATCGAGCACAATCTGGCGCTGATCGAGGCGCGGCAACAGGAGCAGAGCGTTAAGGCGCAGTCGCTCGAGAGCCTCCAACCTCTCCTACCCACGGTTACAGCGCAGGGTGACCTGGGTGCTCACCAGATCAATCTGGCGGCCCTGGGATTTTCCAGTAGCGTGATCAAGAAGATTCGAGCCCTTTTTCCTGATTTGAACTTTTCGTCTGTTTCGCCGGTGGTGAAGGTGAACGTGGCGGACGCTATGGTGAATTACTCCCAAACGCTGTTCAGCCTGCCCATCTTCGACCGCTATCGGGCGTCCAAGCAAAGCGTCGTGGCTGCTTTTTATAACAAGCAGTCATCGCGCGGGCTGGTGGTGCTCACCGTGGGCGACGCCTACCTGCAGGCGGTGGCTCTCGGGGCGCAGGTGGACAATGCGCGAGCCTTGCTCGCAGCCGACCAGGTGCTGCTCAATCAAGCCGTGGCCGAACACCAGGCAGGAACGGCGGCAAACCTGGATGAGCTGAGAGCCCGGGTGCAGTTTCAGACCCAGCAACAGGCAGTGATTTCGGCGGAAGTGAATTTCCAGAAGGCGAAGATTGCACTGAACCGGGAGATTGGTCTACCGGCGCAACAGGAGATCCAGCTCACAGATACTTCGCCCTATGCCGACCTGGCGACGATGAGTATCGACCAGGCTAAGGAAATGGCGTATCGCAGCCGGCAGGACTATCAGAGTCTGCAGGCGCAGGTTCGGGCGGCGCAGTTGCAGCGAAAAGCGGCGAAATGGGAGCGGCTGCCGACGCTGGATTTTCAAGGCAATTACGGGGTCACCGGCGTGACCGGGGGCCTCTACCATGGAACGTTTGTGGCTGCCGGTTCCTTGAACGTGCCGCTGTTCCAGGAAGCGAAGTTCCGCGGGGACAGTGGAGTGGCCGCCGCCAACCTGAAAAATTTGAGCCAGCAACTGGATGCGCTCAGGGAGCAGATCAACCGGCAGTTAAGGGATAGCATCCTGGACGTGCAGTCAGCGACCGAGCTGGTGCGAGTGGCGCAAAGCAACGTGGAACTGGCGCGCAAGGAACTGGAACAGACCACGGATCGTTTTCAGGCCGGGGTGGACGATAACCTGCCCGTGGTGCAGGCCCAGGCTACGCTGGCTAGCGCCGAGACGAACCTGGTCAATACGACCAGTCAACACAATCAGGCCAAGCTGGGGCTGGCGCGCAACCTGGGCATCGTCGACACCCAATACGCAACTTTTCTGCACGGCAACTAGACTGACGGCTCGAGCAGACTGACCGCACCGCTGCGGATATCGAAATACGCGGCCGCAATCGTCAGCTTGCCTTCTGCGATCAGGTTTGACAGCAGCGGGGACGCTTCCCGCAAACGAGCAGCCTGGATCAACACATTAGCGCGGACAGTGGCCTCTACATCGGGGCCGGCCTGCTCCACCGCATCCTTGATGTAGGGGAAAAGCGCATTGATCTGCCCCGGAACCAGAGTTTGATCCGAAACCGCCATCGAGGCCTGGGTCGAAGCTTGAATAGCGGCAGTGACCGCCCCGCAGCGGCTGTGGCCCATCACCAGGATGGTATGGGTTCCCAGAACGGCAGCGGCATACTCCAGGCTGGCAATGATCTCCGTCGTCACAATGTTGCCGGCTAGCCGGGTGACAAAAAGCTGGCCAATGGTCTGATCGAAGACCACCTCGACCGGGACGCGCGAATCAGCGCACGAGAGGATCGCGGCGAACGGTTCCGGCCTCTCCATCATCTGCTGCAGGAGTGCGAGGTCGCGCCGGTGAGAGGAGGTGCGCCCGCTGATGAAGCGGCGATTGCCGGCCAGTAGCTCATCCAGGGCGCTCTCGGGGCTGACCTTCTTCTCTTTTTCGTTCTCGCTGACAATGGGGCTGGAGACGACCACCTCCACGCTACCCTGAGCCTCCGACGGGGATGACATGCCTGCATCGTATCGCACTCCTGTTGCGATATTCTTTGCGGGGGCGGTCAGTTGCAGCTTTTCTTGACCGAAAATTAAAAAGCAGGCCTATGGCCCCAGCGACAGCAGGTACAGCTGCATTTGCCCATCGAGATTTTCGCCGCTACCAGTTGGCCCGGGTCATGGTCATCATGGGTGCAGAGGCACAGGCAGTGGCTGTAGCCTGGCAGGTTTATGAGATCACCCACCGGGCGATCGATTTGGGCTATACCGGGCTGGTGCTCTTCCTGCCCGGGCTTTTATTCCTCCTGCCGGCAGGCCATGTGGCCGACCGTTACGATCGGCGCCAGGTGATCCTGGTTTGCTATGTGCTGCAGATTTTGTGCACTATTGCGCTGCTGATTTTCGCCTTGCAGCGGCTGCATCGGGTAGAGCCGATTTTCGCGGTACTGTTCCTGATCGGTTTCGGGCGCGCCTTCAGCGGCCCGGCAAGCTCGGCGCTGCTCCCCCACCTGGTTCCCAGCAAACATTTCGTGAACGCCATCACCTGGGGAGCTACGGTCTTTCAGATTGCCAACATCACCGGGCCGGCCATCGGTGGACTGCTTTACACCCTGCCCCTGAGGGGCAGGCTGTACGGCGCCCCGATCGTGTTTCTGTTTACCCTGGCGACCGGCATCAGTTTCGTAGCGTTGATCGCTTCCCTGCATGTACGTCCTGGCCGCATGGAACACCGAGCCATTTCGACCGAGGTGATTTTGGCTGGGTTTCGCTACGTTTGGGGATCCAGGTTGTTGCTGGGATCGATTTCCCTGGATCTCTTTGTGGTCCTGCTGGGCGGTGCAACCGCGTTGCTACCCATCTTTGCCCACGATCTGCTGCGCACCGGCCCCCAGGGGTTGGGCGCCCTGCGCTCAGCGCCGGCACTGGGCGCGCTGGCCGTTTCGATCTGGCTGACCTTCCGGCCCGTCTTGCGCCGTCCTGGCGTGCTCATGTTCACCGGGGTCGCCATTTACGGAACCGCGACCATTGTTTTCGGCCTCTCCCGGAGCTTACCGCTTTCCCTCGCTGCGCTGATGGTGGTGGGGGCCTCGGATATGGTGAGCGTGGTGATCCGGTCGTCCATGTTGCAATTGGCGACCCCGGCGTCCATGCGAGGGAGAGTAAGCGCGGTGAATTCCCTCTTTGTTGGGGCTTCCAACGAGCTGGGCGAATTTGAGAGCGGCGTGACCGCACAGTGGTGGGGAGCGGTGCGCGCCGTCGTGGCCGGCGGCCTGGGAGCGCTAGCCATTACCGGCATTTGGAGCGTGCTGTTTCCCGGGCTTCGCGGGATCGACCAGTTGACGGAAGAATCGTTGCGGCAAGTCGAGGAAGAACCGTCCAGCGCGAAGTTTTAGTTGACAGGAGATTTCGGTGAACTGCACAATCCGTAAGGCTCCAGTAGTTGCTCCAGCACACCCTCCCCCGGGGTAAGTCCTGCCGACCGATCGCACTAGGCAATGGGGGTTCGTCCAAAATGAAGAGTTCTGTTTTTTTGCACGGTCTTGCGGCCGTTTGCATTGCTGCCACTACGTCTGCCGTTTCCGCGCAAACTGCTATCCAACTCTTCGGGCCGGTGAATGTCAGGCCCTCCACCCAAGGCACGGGGCGTGGGAGCCAGGCCAAGACCTTCAACAGCACGACCCTGAACCTCAGTTGCCCATCGCCCGTCCATGCGACGATTTCCTCCTCGCCCGATGGAAATGGCAACGTATTGGTCGACAACTTTGTGTCGCTGAGCGTCGGGGGAAAGAGTCCGGTTAACATCTGCCGCTATGGCGTCGACGAAGACTGGGGACAACAGGACTGCTTCACCAGCAGCTATCAGTCTCAGGCCCAAAACGGTGGCCTGAATGGGCAAGACCCGGACGGGTTCGTCTCCACGGGAGGCGTGCGGCCGATCGATATCAGCAATCACCTCTGGCCCGGCATGATGCAGACCCAGATCTCGCTCGTGGATACGGGCGGCTATCTCGCCAGTTCCTCTCTCTACCTGGTGACGAACTGCACCAATGAAGGAATAACCGGTCCCGGCCTGATCACCGGCAACCCGATTTCGAGCAGCAGTCCGACCAACCCGCAACTGGCGCAAAATTACTCCGTTTAACTCCACCACCGACCAGCAGATCCAGTTCACCTACGATCTTTCGCAGGCGCAAGCGGCAGGAAAACTGACGATTCCCAATGGCTCGACGCCCTCGACCGCGAACCTCCCATTGAGCCCGGCAACCTTTCCCTCCTTTCTAACGGGCACCTCGTTTGCCACTGCGAATTGCCTCGTCCACACCGGTGAGGTGCTCAACAACGCGCCCGCCTGCGAACTCTATACTCTGTCTTGCCAGATCGGTGCGAACCCCAGCCAGAGCGGCGCATTGTGCCCGGTTTCGCAGGTGCGCAACGAGATTTTCCAGGAAGTTTTCGACGGGCCGAGCTTTACTCTTCCCGACATTACCGGCACAGACGGCCTGACTTTCCATCAAGGGGTAGGTTTGCTTGAGGCCAAAGAGGAATGGGCCGGGGGCTCCTGCGTCTTCGATCCAGCGTCGAGTATTGCCAATCTGCTTTGTCCGCAGAATGTGCTTACGAGCTTCTCCGGACCTGGCATGTACCGCAGCGGTGGATCGGGGCAAAGTCCCAACTCCACCTTCATTACCGTGGCCCCGGTACCTGAGGATCTGACCACCGTTTCTGTGGTGGGGCAGCAACCCGGCTACTGGATCAACAGCCGCAACGCCACCGTAAATTTCGTCAGCACGCCGCCGGCGCTGGCCTCGAGCAATAACTTCGTCGCCTCGCCGATCCAGAGCCTCACCTATGGCATCTCCAGCGCATCGAACGTGCCTCCGGTCGGGTCGCCTGTTCCGGGCGACATCACCCTACCCAACACGGCTTGCCCCGCGCCTGGCAGTTCCAACCCACCGCCGGCTTCTGTCTTCATGCCTTCCGCACAAGACATCAGCGTCTCTGCTGACGGCAATTACGTGGTGCATTACTTTGCCCAGGATTGCGCGGGCACTGAGGAGCTTCAGTTCACCCAGACGGCGGGAAGTTGGTCGACCTCCTTCTACACTTTCCCCATCAACGTGGACACCATCGCGCCTGTAGTGTCCGGGCCGACGTTGTCTCCTGCGCCTTCGACCAATGGCGGGGTGGCAAACTCCTATCTGGTTGGTCAGAAAGTCACCGCGACTTACCGCTGCACCGACGAACGTTCCGGGATCGTGAAGTGCGGCACAACGACCTTCTCACCCAGCACGCCGGACACCGGCAACCTTATGAGTCCGGTCGATACGTCGAAGGCCGGCCCGGCAACCTTTACGGTGAATGCCGTGGATGCTGCGGGGAATAAGTCATCAGCATCCGTCAATTACCAGGTGGTATCGCTGCCACCGGTGAATCTGTCGATCCTGAAAATCGCTCCGCTCCTGGTGAAACAGAAGACGCAGCTGGCGTACGGGATCACCGCCGTCAACCTGGGTAAACAGGCGGCTTCGTCAGTCACGATCACCGATCCGCTTCCTGCCGGGGTCACTTTCGTTTCGGCTCAGGCAAGCCAGCCCGGGCCGGGCACAGCCGCTTGTTCGTTTGCCAACAATACGGTGACTTGCACGGCGCCTTCGATGACGTTGTTAACTCCGATCGTGGTTAAGATCGTCGTGAGCGTGCAAGCTGCCGCGGGAACGAAGATCAAGAACACGGCGACGGTGAGCAGCGCGAACCCGCAGGGACAAGGGATCACGCAATCTACCGCGGTTACGCTTGTGTATTGATCGGCTGGGAATAGTTCTGCGAGGACGGCTGAGTTGGTTCAGCTTTCCTCGCGGGACTGATTCGAACCGGAAGAAGGAACGGCGACGCAAAATCTGCACAAGGTTCCAGGGAAAAACACAGGACTTTAGAGTCTGCGTGAGACTTCCAGATTTGGGAAGCCCGAAGGGCGCACCGCAGATCCCTCCACTACGCTACGCTCCGGTCGGGATGACAAAGGGGATGGCGACGCTTCCATTCAAATTGTTGCAGCTGCGGAACCGATTTCGTAGCAACTACTAGTACAACTTACTTTTTCCAGCGGCCGGATTCGTCATACATCGCCTTGACGTCGGCACGGCGCAGAATGTTTTCTGCGCCGGAATCTCCGCGGACTCCGTCCAGCGACCGGGCCGCCTGGGTGTAGTAGTCTGCTGCGCGCTCTCCGTTGCCATTGAGCCTCGCTGAGGTTCCCAGCAGATAGTAGATCCTTGCTAGGCCAAAACGGACTCCGGCCCGCTGCGCCTTCGCCAGCTGTTGCTCCAGATCATGATCGGCTTGGGTGTAGTCCTTAAGCCCGATCTCGGCTTGCGCCTTAGCAAGATTGATTTCGAGCAACAAGTGCGCATTGATGGCGGTTTTCGTGTTGAGCAAGGCTTGCAAGATGCGCAGCGCTTCCTGGTACTTACCCTCCGCCGTCCGGACTTTTGCCACATTTAACTTCGACAAGAGGGTTACATCGTTTTCCTTGGTCTTCGAGGCAAGCCGTAGCGCGGACTCGTAAAACTGGCCGGCACCCTTAACGTCACCGCGATAGAAAGCAATATCACCGCGGGTGTTCAGAAGGTCAGCCTGCAAAGCATCGCTTTTGAGAGACTGCTGAATTTTCTCTGCTTCGTCGAGCGGCGCTGCAGACTCGTCGCCTCTCCCTGCCCGAGCCAGCGCTTCGGCCAGGTCATTGAGAGCCTCGGCCATGCTGTGACCATTTTCCCCTTGCTGGCGGAAAGTGTTCACCGCATCCTGCAGCGATTTAGCAGCGGCTCCAAACCGGCCTTGATACCCTAGGACCAGGCCGATCTGGCGAGAGATCACCGCGGCGCCGGTCGCATCGCCCGCCTTCCGCGCAAGCTCCAAAGCTCGCATCAGTGCGGTCATCGCCTCATCGTATTGGCCAGCCGCAGTGTAGGCTTCGCTCAATCCCTCAAGCGTTGCGGCAATATCGCCCGGTACACCCAGCTTCTCCCGTAGCTGCAGGGCCTGCTGCGAATAGGTGAAGGCGTTATTGGTATCTCCCATCGCCAGGTACACGCCCGCGATGTTGTCCAGGCATTGTGATTCATAGCTCTGGTCGCCGGTCTCTCGCTGGATCTGCAATGCTTGCTTGTAAACGTCGAGCGCCTGATCGAATTTACCCAGATCCTGATATACCGCGCCCAGGTTGGTGAGGGTGTCGGCGGTCTCTCCCTTCATGCCGATATCGCGCAGCAGCGCCAACGCCTTGGTATAGCTGGCAATCGCAGCGTCCGGTTTTCCAGTTGTCCGCTGCACCACTCCCATCTCGTTCAACGCTGCAGCGACGCCCCGTTTCTGACCAATCTTCTCGTTGACCGTGATGGAATCCTGATAATTGCGTAGCGCTTCGTCGGGCTTATTAAGCAGGCGGTAGGAGATTCCGATGGAGAGCAGGATCAACGCTTGCTGATCCTGGTTGTCCACCTGGATGGCCAAGCTCAATCCCCGGGTAAGCGAATCGAGGGCCGCCTGCGGATTGCCGGTAAGGTTGTCGACGACCCCTAAGCTCCAAAGTGCCTTGACGTTTTTAGGATCGGTGTCGAGGATGCCTTTAAATTGCGCGCGCGCTTTATCGTACTCACCGTTCTGCAGATATAGGTTGCCCAACTGATATTGGACATCTACATCTCCAGGCGCGCTTTTCAAGAGGTTCTCATAAGCACTCAGAGCTTTCTTGTTGTCCTTCATGATCCGCGCGTTGCTGGCGCTGATCAGGTACTTCTCCGGCAGAGGCAGGTTCTGATTCTGCGCCAGATCGGTCGCGCGTATGGATGATTGCTCTGCTTCGCTCTGGAAGCCCAACTCCGACTGCGCATCCGCCAATTTGGAAAACGCCAGAGCAAACTCGGGGTCCTGATTTGTTGCCACCTGCAGATGCTTCAACGCGTCGGTATATTTGCCCGCGCGCATCAGCACAGCTCCCTGGTCGTATTCACGCAACGCGTCCACGGATTTGGAATTCGGCTTAAACGACTGGGCCTTCAACTCATCAACCACATCGGCGGAGAGCGAAAGATTCTTGCGCACCGAGTCGGCCAGGCTGTCAATGGCCGTAGGCAGATCTTTCACCAGCGCCTGTGCTTTGACAGGAATGGTTTGGTCGTGGACCAGGTCACGAATGGTGGCGTCGATCACAATCTGATCGCCGAAGCGGGCATACTGACCGGAAACGAGAACGTCAGCATTGCTGAACTGGGCAATACGCCGCAGCGTATCCGGATCAACCGCGGTCTCCGGACCGACGCGAAGATCGGAAAGCACCTGGTGCAACCTGTCGGTAGATACGGTATGCAGATGCGCAGACTGGCCGATGTCTGTGCTGAGCATGTCGGCCAGGCTCGTGCCCATCCAGTCGTCCTTGGCGTCGCCGGAGGAGTTGCGGAAAGGCAAGATCGCGAGCGATCTCGGGCGCGCGGCCGGCGCCGCCGACTGCTTTGCTTCTTGAGAGGGCAACGTCCGGGGGCGAGTGAGGAAATATGCCAAGGCTGCAATCAGCAGCAACAACAGGCAGGACGCGCCGGCAATCAGCCGTTTGTTTTCATCCGCCCACCTGCGTGGGCCGGGGCGAAGGCGGGCGGCGATGATACCGGACTTGCCGGTCCCCGACCACAGTTCCAGGTCTGCCAGCAGTTCCGACGCGGACTGGTATCTCTGGGCGACATCCCGCTCCAAACATCGGCCCACGATCTGGCTTAGTTCAGAAGGGATGCTTTTGTCGTATTCGGAGACTGGAACGACGCGCTCCTGGGTACGTTTGATCAGACTGGCCAGTGCGCTGTCGGCACGAAACGGTGTCGCGCCGGTCAGGAGCTCATAAAAGATCAGGCCCAGGGAAAAGATGTCGGAGCGTTGGTCCAGATTCCCAGCCAGGGCCTGCTCGGGCGACATGTATTCCATGGTGCCGACCATGGCGCCGGTCTGGGTCATGCGGTCGCCTTCGAGCGTCTTGGCCAGGCCGAAATCCATGACCAGAATGCGGCCGCTCTTTTCGCACATGATGTTCTGTGGCTTCAGGTCACGGTGGATGACGCCCACGCGGTGCGCGGCCTCGAGCGCCCGGCATACCTGGTCAATGATGCCGACTGCTTCGGCTGGAGGTAGCTTGGTCCGCTGATGGAGGACGGCGGCGAGATCTTCGCCCTCGACATACTCCATCGTGATGAACTTAATTCCCTCCGCTTCGCCCAGATCGTAGATGCGGACTACGTTGCGGTGGGTGACCTGGGTGGCAAGGATCAGTTCCTGCTTGAACCGGTCGAGAATGGCCCGGTTTCGGGCCAGATCCGGGCGAATCACCTTCAGGGCGACCGTGCGATTGAGTTCCACATCCCGGGCCTTGTAAACCGCGCCCATGCCGCCTTCACCCAACAGGCCCAACACCTCATAGCGCTGCGCCAGCAGGTGGCCGGAAGTGAGAACCTGTTGGCCTGCCTCGCTATAGTCCCCGGGCAGTACCTGGGATAGGGACGACCCCACGATCGTAGGGCTATCGCTGGGATGGCTGCCTGGGGCAGCGACACTGGGCGGGGCGCCGAAGAGGGTTTCGGCAACGCTGGGCGGCGGGGCGCCGAAGAGGGTTTCGGCATCGCTGGGGACACGCACGTTCGCGGACGAGCTTTCACCCTTTACAGGGGCGCGCACACCCCCATTGCCCGGTTTCGAGGCGTCGTGCCCGGGAGGATTGCCTCCTTCTTCTCGCATGACTCACGGCCCCAGCCCCGCAAAAGGGGATGCAGATTCACTCCAGTGCGGTGGATAAACGCAGTATATAGCGACTGAAGTCCGGAATTCGCTTCAAGAAGGGCGATCGGGGGCGCTAAATCCCGGCCCTCGCAGAGGACGCGAAGGAGGGGCCGACCGATTCGTGCGTTAGTTAACCAGCGACAAAGGTTAAATTCCGGTGCCGTAGTCTGCTGTGCAGACACTGTCCCCGGCATGCGAATAGAAGTCGTACTGCGTGCGGTGATTGAATTTATACCGCGCGCGTAACTCGCGACCGATGAAGAGACCCACAGCAGCAATTCCAACAGCAACCGAAGTCCAGCCAACAATCCACATTGCAGAACCTTCTTCCTGGGGGGAAGAGATTTCCGGTGTTTGGCCGGAATTTTGTAGCCCGTAAATGTCGTTACCATCCATGTACATCATGCCGAAATCATAGCGCAGCTTGGTGTCAATCACGTAGTTACGGTGGGAGACACCAAAGGGCTATTTCACCTGCTCAATTTGATGCAGAAGAGCGACCTTGCGACCCGCTGGAAGGAAGCTGGCTTCAATCGAATTAGCCGCGAGCTCACGGAGATGTTCCTCGGTAAAGCCAAACGCCTCGTGCGCCAAGCGATATTCGTCCTGCAGGTCGCTGAAGAACATGGCTGGATCGTCGGAATTGAGAGTGACCATGAGCCCGGCATCGAAATAGCGGCGCACCGGGTGCTCCTCGAGTTTAGGACAACAGCCGGTACGCAAGTTTGACGTGACACAAACCTCCAGCGGGACCTGGCGCTCCGCCAGCACCTCCATCAGGTCCGGATCCAGTTGCGCGGAGAGGCCGTGCCCGATGCGTTCGGCCCCGATGTTGAGGGCCGCCCAGATACTTTCCGGCCCAACGGTTTCGCCGGCATGCGCAGTGAGGCGAAGACCCGCGTCCTGGGCTTCCTGAAAAAGCTCGCGGAAGGGTTCCGCCCCGGTGCGCCGTTCGTCCCCGCCAATCCCGATGCCGACGATGCTGGGGGAATCACGGCGCAGCTCCGCTGCCTTGCGAAAGACGCGGGCTGCCTCCTCCGGGCCGAATTGACGCACCGCGTCGAAGATCCAATAGAGCGTGATCCCGAATTGCCGTTCGGCCCGAACACGGGCTGCTTCCATTCCATGAAAAAGCGCCTCAAACTCGATCCGTCTCCAGTAAAAGACCACCCCCACCGAAACCGAAACCTCAGCGTGCACCACTCCCTGGGCGGCCAAACGCTCCAGCATACGAAAGGTGATGAGTTCGTAATCGGCAGCGGTACGCAACCGTTCACTGACCGCCTTAAATGCCATGAGGAAGCCGGTGAAATCGGTATAGCGATAAAGCGCTTTTGCCTGGGCCAGTGTCAGCTTGTCTTCATCCTGCCGCTGGCTCAATTCGACCAGGGTTTCCGGGGTAACGGTCCCTTCCAGGTGAAGATGGAGTTCCGCTTTGGGCAGCGCCCGCAACCAGGTGGCCCCGCTCCGGCGCGAGTTGGGGGCACGTGTCATGACAGAGAGGAAAATTCGCTGTGCTTGCGGCTATACAAGAAGTAGATGACCAGCCCGATGATCAGCCACCCGAAAAAGCGCAGCCAGGTGATGACCGGCAATCCTGACATGAGCAGGATGCAGAAGAAGAGGCTCAGAATGGGTACGGAGATTCCGCCCGGAGCCCGGAATCCGCGGCGCCGGTCAGGTTCACGATAGCGCAGAATCAGCACCCCGATCGAAACCAGCACGAAAGCGAAGAGCGTACCGATATTTGAGAGGTCCGCCAGTGTGCCTATATCCAGCAGCCCGCTGGGAATGGCGACCAGGAAGCCGGCAACCCAGGTAGCCACGGCGGGGGTGCGATACCGCGGGTGCACTTTGCCAAACCAGCGGGGGAAAAGCCGATCGCGGGACATGGCAAACCAGACCCTGGCCTGACCGAGCTGGAAGACCAGGATGGAGGAGATCATGCCCATCATGGCCCCGCAGAGCACGATGAGCCGCACCCAATTCAACGTCGCTGAGCCGGTGCTGTGGGTGAGCTTTTTGAGGGTATTGACCACCGGCGCCGCGTCATCCACCAGCGTCTGCCAAGGGATCAGGCCGGTGAGCACAACTGCGACCCCGATGTAGAGCACTGTGCAAACGACCAGGGTAGCCAGGATGCCGATCGGGACATCGCGCTGCGGCCGGTGGCACTCTTCGGCTGCTGTCGAGACCGAGTCGAAACCGATGTAGGTAAAAAAGATGATGCTGCCACCGGTGAGCACGCCGGACCATCCATTAGGAAAAAACGGATGCCAATGAGCCGGGTGGATGAAGTGAGATCCGGCGACGATGAAGATCAGGATGGCAGTGATTTTGAGCAGAACCATGATGTTGTTGGTGCCCGCGGACTCGCGGATACCCCTGACCAACACGATGGTCAAAACCAGCACGATGAGAAACGCGGGAAAATTGAAGCCGAGGTGCCAGCCCGGCTGGTAGATTGTATTGCCTTGAAGGTCGGTAAGGCCGGAAGGCAGAAAAGCGGGAGAGATCCAACGCGCGCTGGGATGCAGTCCGAACCAATCCATGAAATCGACAATGTGGGCGGCAAAGCCGACGCACACGGCCATGTTGCTGACGGCGTACTCCAGGATCAGGTCCCAGCCGATGATCCAGGCCACCAGTTCTCCCATGGTGGCGTAGGTGTAGGTGTAGGCGCTGCCGGCGATGGGAATCATCGACGCCAGTTCGGCATAGCAGAGCCCGGTAAAGGCGCAGACGATGGCCACGAGCGCGATGGAGAATGCCAGAGCCGGGCCAGCCCCGGGGCGGCCTGCCAGCGCATGGTGATTCACCAGGTAATCGAGCAGAGGCGTGTTCAGGATGGAGGAAGTATCGAATTTTTCCCCCGCGATGGCTGTGCCGACCACGGTGAAAATTCCCGAACCAATGACGGCTCCGATGCCTAGCGCGGTAAGCGACCAGGGACCGAGCGTTTTCTTCAGACAGTGCTCGGGGAGTTCCGAGTCGCTGATCAGCTTATCGATCGATTTAGTTGCGAACAATTGCTTTCGCAGCGTCTCGGCTCCTGGAGGTCGTAATTCCTATGCTGTAGTGGCGCAAGTCGCTGGACCGCAGATCCCTCGGCTTCGCTCGGGATGACAAAGGGGAGCACGGAGCTTCCATCGGGATTGGTCACCAGCTGAAAAAATCAACCTCTCCTTTGTCATCCCGAGCGCAGCCGAGGGATCTGCGGTTCTCTCACCTTAACGCTTGCTTTGACCTCGCGATAGTCTCTTGGTCTTCTTCTTGTTGGAACCTCGGGGGGTGGTACGCGCGGCTTTGGGTGCAGCTTTCTTGCGCGCCGTGCGCTTAATCTTCTTCCGTTCCAACTTGTCTTCTACGTTCTTGGTATTGGCCATTATTTTCCTTGTCTACACTTTTTCCAGCTGGGCAAACTTCTCCACCAGCTTTTTCACGCCGAATTCTGCAAATTGTACCGTAATCTTCGCGTCATCACCGTCTCCCTCGCGGCGCGCGACGATGCCTTCACCGTACTTGGGATGGCGCACGCGCTGGCCATTACGAAAGCCAGTGGCACCCGTCGGCACCGCGATATCGAGTTTCGGCCTACCCCCGCTACTCTTGCGCGAGGAAAAAAACTGGGCGATGTTGTCCAACGAACCGGTCTGCCTTGCAGCAGGGGGGCGGGAGGCGGGAGCTGGCCGTTGATCCTCGTCTTCGTAGCTGTAATGCCGGGGTGATTCCCATTCATCGCGGCCTGAACGATAGCGTCCGGCATAGGCGCCACTCGTGGGCCGCTGACCCCGCGTGAGATCCTGCAACAAATGGGGCGGGATCTCCTCCAGGAATCGCGAGGGCAGACTGGCTTCGGGCATATCGTTCCCATATCTGCGGCGATAGCGCGCTCGCGTCAAGACCAGCGCATCCATTGCCCGCGTCATGCCCACATAGCAAAGCCGCCGCTCCTCTTCCAGCTCCATTGGTTGATTGAGGGTTCGCGAATGGGGAAACAGGCCTTCTTCCATTCCCGCCAGCAGAACCAGGGGGAACTCGAGCCCTTTGGCCGAATGCAGGCTCATCAGGGTCACGCGGCTTTCGGGATTGTAACGGTCAGTGTCACTGACCAGGGCAGCGTGGTCGAGAAACTCGGACAGCGTCTCGCCGCGCTGCTGCGCATCCTGGGCGGCGTTGGCGAGTTCCTTCAAGTTTTCAATGCGGGAGATGGATTCAGGCGTACCTTCCTCCTCCAGCGAGCGGATGTAGCCGGTGCGATCAATCAGAAAGCGGATTATTTCGGGCAGCGTGGCTGCATCACCGGGCTTGCGGAATCCCTCCTGGGGAAGTGGGTCGGCCGGGGAAATAAAAGGCTTGTCTGCTTCATCAAAGCTGAGCAATGGGGGGGCCTGCTCGTCCGCGTCCAGGTCGGCCGGTTCCGGTTCCAGATCGCCAAAGTCGAAGCCGACATCTTCCCACTCGCTTGAATCGAATTTCGTATCTTCTGTGGCGCAGGACTCCTGCTCGGGGGCAACATCGGCGGTGAGCTTTTCCGCAAATCCCGGCTCGAGCAAGGCGCGCGCATCTTCTATCAACCTGCGGAACGTGGCCAACGCCATGCACGCGCGGGCGGGCAAAAGCTGCTCTTTCACTGCTTGCCCGATCGCTGCCCAGGTGCTCATGCCAGTCTCGACACTGAGCCGATCGAGCACTTCCAACGTGGTCTTACCGATACCGCGAGGCGGCGTGTTGATTACCCGCGCCAGGGCGATCGAATCATCCGGGTTCTGCACCAGCTTCAGATAGCTCAGCAGATCCTTGATCTCGGAGCGATCGTAGAAGGAGAAGCCGCCCACCATGGTGTAAGCGATTCCGTAACGGCGCAGCGCCTCTTCCACCAAACGGGATTGGGAGTTGGTGCGATAAAGCACGGCCGCGCGGGGATGTTCCTGTTCCTGGCCTGCACCGCGCAGGTACTTCTGAATCTGGTCGGCAATGAAGAGCGCTTCGTTTTCCCCATCGGGGGCTTCGTAGTAGCCGATCATGGCCCCACCCTCGCGCGAGGTCCACAGGTTCTTGCCCTTGCGCTGGAGATTTTTGGCTACGACGGCGGAAGCGCCTTCGAGAATGACCTGCGTGGAACGATAGTTTTGCTCCAACCGGATGGTCTTGGCTTCCGGAAAGTCTTTCTCAAACTCCAGTATGTTGCGGATATCGGCTCCACGCCAGGAGTAGATGCTCTGATCTTCATCGCCCACCACGCAGACGTTGTGCTCCGTCCCAGCGAGCAGCTTCATCAGCTCGTACTGCGGGCGGTTGGTGTCTTGATATTCGTCGATCAGCAGATAGCGATAGCGGCGGTTGTAGCGTTCCCGCACTTCAGCGGAGGAGCGCAGCACGCGCACCGCCTCGAGCAGCAGGTCATCGAAATCCAGCGCATTCGCCTTGCGCAGTTCTTTGCGGTAAATCTCGTAGATGTGAGCGATCCGTTCGGCCACCGGGTCGGTGGATTGCAGGTAGATCTCCTGCGGGTCAAGCATATGGTTCTTAGCCCAGGAGATGCGCGACAAAACCGTCCGTGGCGTCAGCTGCTTGGTGTCCAAACCCATGCGACGCATTGCCTGCTTGACGATGGCCTGCTGGTCGGCTTCGTCATAAATCACAAAGTTGCGGGTAAGCCCTTCATTGCCAATGCGCAGCGCTTCGATGTCGCGGCGAAGAAGGCGCACGCAAAAGGAGTGGAAGGTGGCCAGCAGCGGTTTGGCCAGGGACCGGTGCTCGAGCAGCTTGTCGACCCGCTCCGCCATCTCCGCCGATGCCTTGTTGGTAAACGTGACTGCCAGGATGGAATCGGGGGCGACATTCCGTACTTCAATGAGATACGCGATGCGGTGGGTAATGACGCGGGTCTTGCCCGAGCCCGCTCCAGCCAGAATCAGCAAGGGGCCGTCCACCGATTCGACGGCGGCGCGTTGCTGCGGATTTAATTTGTCGAGCAGATGTTGCAATGGGTGGTCTCTGGGGTGTGCGCTGAAATGAAGCGATGAATTCTCTGCTACTAGTGTATCGCCCTGGGCAAGTTGTGTTGCAATTCGGATATGGAACGAAGAGTTTGTGTCTTTTGTGGGTCGAGCTCTGGAGTAAAACAGGAATATCGCGCCGAAGCCGTGGCTTTGGGGCGATTGCTGGGAGAAGCAGGATTAGGCCTGGTGTACGGCGGTGCACACGCGGGGCTGATGGGGATGCTGGCCGACTCCGCGCTGGCAAACGGGAGCGAGGTGCTCGGGGTGATTCCCAGTACCCTGGCCGGCATCGAAGTTGCACATCAGCATCTGAGCAAGCTGGTCTTGGTCGAGACCATGCACGAACGCAAAGCTTTGATGGCGCAGGAAGCGGATGCTTTTGTCGCACTGCCAGGCGGGTTCGGAACCCTGGATGAATTTTTCGAGATTCTTACCTGGGCACAGCTGGGGATCCATGCGAAACCGTGTGTGCTGGTCAACACTGCAGGTTATTACGATCACTTGCTGAGTTTTCTGCGGGTTGCGATTGATGAGGGGTTTCTCAAGCAGAAAAACAAGGCCTTGATTCACGTCGTGGCGGATGCCGCCGAGGCGCTCGCTCGTATTCAGAAACTGTGGGAGACGTTGCCCATCAGCCACGTCGCTCCGGCCAAGCCTGCTCCGTGAGTTGTTGGTCTGCTTTGTATCAGGGCTCTGCGCTTAGTCCCGTAGGGACGGCTGAAAGGTAGCCCAGGACGTAGTCCTGGGTTTGGAATGCACCATCGAGTAGTCCCGAAGGGACGGCTGAAAACTCGGCTCCGGTGTTCAGCCGTCCCTCGCGGGAGCTGTCCAGCTTGCCTATCATTACCCAGGACTATCGTCCTGGGCTACTTTCAGACGTCCCTACGGGACTTATCGGTGCTCTGGACTACGAAGGATTTCAACTTTCAAGAAGAAGCTCTGCGGCAGTGCTCACATTGGCAATGATGGCGGAGGTAGTCCCAGGAGTAGATCCCACTCTGGTGCCCGTCGTTCCAGTGGAAGCTGACGGCGTAACGTCCGACGGGTGATACCGATTCGGGTCGCACCGGTGCTTTGTACATGGGCAACAACGTCGCCGGCTGCGGCTTCGGCTCACCGGGATTGCGGCCGGTGGCGCCGCGCTCTTCATGGCAGGTGGCACAAGGGCAGGCATCGCGTAACCAGCTGAAGGTCCAACTGCTTTGATGGCCGTCTTTCCAGTCGATCTCCATGCCCGTGCCGGTCGTCTTCTGCACGCGGACGCGCGCCGGCTCGGTCGCCTCGCGGGGCAGATCGCGTTCCGCAGTCTCCCGCGCCAGCTTCGCAGCCTCTTGCTCGCTGATAAATCGAATGCCTTCGTGGCTCATCGCAATCTCCCTTTAAGCATACTGCTTCCAGAAGAAGTAAGCCGCCATTCCCAGGCCAATCGATACCACCAACATGCGCATGAACCGCGGGTTTAGCCCGCGTGAGTACCGCGCTCCAAGATATCCGCCGAAGGCGGCGGCAATCATCATGAGCAGGCAGTACTTCCAGACGATCTGTCCCTCAACAATGAAGGTCACGACGGCGATACCGTTCGCCGTGGTGGTGGCAATAACTTTCAGCGCGTTGACCTGATTGATGTTCTGGATGCCAAACACCGCCAGCACTGACATCAGCAAGAACCCGGCGCCGGCGCCAAAATATCCGATGTAAAAGCACACCACGACCACGCCGATCCATAGCGGCGCCAGATGGGGCCTGGCGCCGGCAGCACTCACCCGTTTGCGCTGCAACCAGCGCGATACCGGACCGCTGGCGGCAAAGAGCCCGGCGGCCAGCAGCAGGAGCCATGGCACCAGCGCCAGAAAAGTGGCCTGCCCGGTGCGCAGTAGGATGATGGCTCCCACTAATCCCCCGAGGAGAGCTGCAGAACAAACCGGGAACACCAGCCGCAAATTGGCCTTCAGGTCCTGCCAGTAGGCGGCGATGGAGGTGAACTGGCCTGGCCAAAGGGCAACCGTGTTGGTTGCATTTGCCTGAATCGGCAGAACCCCCACACCCAGCAGCGCGGGAAACGATAAAAAGGAGCCGCCGCCCGCCATGGCATTCAGAGCGCCGGCAAGAAAGGAAGCGATGACCAACCAGGCGTGTTGCCACTGAGGACCCAATGCCATGTCAGTCGACCCGCAGAATCAGACACTTTAGATATTCGGTCTCGGGAATATTCAGGACCACAGGGTGATCCGGAGCCGCCTCCCGGCGTTCCAGGAGACGAACTCTGCGTTGCGCGTCTCCGGCCGCATCGGCCACCACGCCATGAAACTCGTCCCAGGAAACGTGATGGGAACAGGAGCAAGTCACCAGCGTTCCGCCCGGACGCAACATCTTGAGGGCACGCAGGTTGAGCTCCTTGTAGCCACGCAGAGCGCCGGGCACTGCACGCTTGGACTTGGCAAAGGCAGGGGGGTCAAGCACCACCGTGTCGAAGGTGGTGCCAGCCGTGCTCCAGTCGCGCAGCAGGTCGAAGGCGTTGGCCTCGATCCACTCCACCGGCGCCTGGATGCGGTGCCGGTTGACCTCCAGGTTCTCTTCCGCGACCTCGAGTGCTGCCCGGGAGGCATCGATGCCCGTGACTCGCGTACAGGATCGAGCAAGGTGCAACGCAAAACCACCCTGGTAGGTACAGACGTCGAGCGCCTCGCCATGAGCATGGCGCGCGGCGGCGGCATAGTTCAGGCGCTGGTCGAGGAAAGCGCCGGTCTTTTGCCCGGCGTTGGCGTCGTAGTGGAAAGCCAGCCCGTTCAGGTGAAAGATAGTCGTTAGCTGCGCGATCGAGTCCGCGGAATAGAGCGGTCCCTCCGCTGGCTCGCTGAGCTGCTCCAGTTCACGGATGCGGGCATCGGATCGCTCCACGATGGTCAGCGGCGCGAGTTCCGATCGCAGAACATCCACGATGGCCTCACGAATATCGTCCCGATCGAGCGCTTTGGCGAGTATTTCGAACAGGATGAGGTCACCGTAACGGTCGACGATCAGACCGGGAAGTTGATCGGCTTCGCTGAAGACCAGGCGGCAAGCATCGGTGCCCTCGTCTAACATGCCGGTTCGCAGTTGAAAGGCTTGACGCAGGCGCTGGTCGAACAAGGCCATCCACGAAGGGTGCGTGAGGTGGGGATCGGTTGTCAGCAGACGAAGGGCGATTTGCGAGCTGGGGCTCCAGAGGGCTGTGCCCAGGGGAAAGCCGCGATGGTCAGCCACGGCGAGCAGGCCCGCGTCCATTTCGACCAAATGTTCTATATCCGAGCGATAGACCCACACGTGGCCGGCACGCAGCCGATCCGCCGCCCGGCGGGAGATAATCGCGACCGGCCCATCGCTGAACGGGGCGCGCGCGGCCTTGCCGGGGGGCGCGGAGATGGGTTCTCGGGGCACAAATTATCTTCGCACAGCGGTCCTGGCGGGTGAGGCGGCCACCGCTAAAGCGCATGATCGGAAGTGAGCTTTCCCCGCAACGCTGAAGCGTTGCTTCCCTCTGCTAAAGCAGAGGGCTCCACCGGACCCGATCGCCAAGCTGGTAGCAAGCGTAATGCCATCAGCCTATAATCAGGTATGGCGACTGTGCACTCCACGCCACTCGAGCCTCCCGCGGAGCCAGGTGTCCTGGCAGCGAAGTTTGCCGAGTTGCTTGCAACCATTGGCAAGAATCGGCCGAGCGACGACATCGGCGTCATCCGCAAAGCGTGGGAGTTTTGCGTGCAGCACCATAGCGGGCAACTCCGGGCCTCCGGAGAACCGTATGTGCTCCATCCCCTCGAAGTAGCCCAGGTTCTGGCCGAGATGAAGCTGGACTCGACCGCCATCGCGGCCGGCCTGCTGCACGATGCCGTCGAAGACACGCCAGTCACCACCGAAGACATCACCGAGCAATTCGGGGAGCAGGTCGCGCACATCGTCGAAGGCGTGACCAAGATCGACAAGATTCAGTTCGCTAACCGCGAAGACCGCCAGGCAGAAAACGTACGCAAGATGCTTCTGGCCATGGTCAGCGATGTGCGCGTGGTCCTGATCAAAATGGCGGACCGGCTGCACAACATGCGGACTCTTCAGCACCTGCCGCCGGAGCGCCAGGAATCGATCGCCCGCGAAACCCTGGACATCTATGCTCCCTTGGCCCACCGGCTGGGCATGGGCAAGGTGCGCGGCGAGTTGGAGGATTTGGCCTTCCGCTACGTCGATCCCTTTGGCTACGAGCAGGTGAAGAATGCGGTCGACGCGGCACGCGATGAGGACGAGCAGTTTCTGAACTCGGTCGAATCCCTGCTCAACGAACGGCTGCGGGAAAACAACATCAAGGCGCGCGTGGAGTGGCGCATCAAGCGGCTCTACAGCATCTACCAAAAACTGCAAAAGCAGAAGATAACAGTCGACCAGGTGTACGACCTGCTGGCAGTCCGCGTGATCACCGCCACCGTCCAGGACTGCTACGCCGCCTTCGGCCTGATCCACTCCATCTGGCGGCCGGTACCAGGGCGCATCAAGGACTTTATCGCCATGCCCCGGCCCAATCTGTATCAATCACTGCACACCACGGTGATGGGAGAGGGCGGGCACCAATTCGAGGTCCAGATCAGGACGGAGGAAATGCACCGCATCGCCGAGGAAGGGATTGCGGCGCACTGGAAATACAAAGCGGCCGGGTCGCCCACCAGCGCGCGGGACGAGCAGCGTCTGGCCTGGGTCCGGCAGCTGGTCGAATGGCAGCGGGAGATGAGCGATCCCAACGAGTTTCTCTCCACGTTGAAGATCGATCTCTACCCCGAGGAGGTGTACACCTTCACCCCCAAGGGCAAGGTGGTGGTGTTGCCCAAGGATGCGACGCCGATCGACTTCGCTTACTCCATCCACACCGAGGTGGGGAATACCTGCGTGGGCGCCAAGGTAAACGGCAGAATGGCGCAACTCCGGACCAAACTGCACAACGGCGACATTGTGGAAGTGGTCACCCAAAACGGCCACACCCCCAGCCGCGACTGGCTCACCTTCGCTAAAAGCTCGCGGGCGCGCAACAAGATCAAGCACTGGCTCAACGAGCACCAACGCGAGCGCGCGGTCGAGATCGGCAAGAAGCTACTCGAGCGGGAAGCGCGTAAGTACAAAGTGTCCCTGAGCAAACTGACTGACACCGACTACGCCCGCGCGGCCACCGAATGTGGCCTGGCTACGGCAAGCGATCTGATGGCCGCCATCGGCTTCGGCAAGTACTCATCGCGCCAGGTGCTGAACAAGCTATCTCCGGGTGTGACCTCACAAACCGGCGTCGAAATAGAACCGGGTAAGGACGCAGCCAGCGGCGGCATGTCGGATGCGGTGAGGCGCGTCCACATGCACGGATCCGATTCGTTGCAGGTGGAAGGGCAGGATGATCTGCTGGTCTACCGCGCCCGATGTTGCAATCCGATCCGGGGCGAGGAGATTGTCGGCTACGTGACCCGCGGCAAAGGGGTTGCGGTGCATGCCCGCAGTTGCCCCAACGTGCAGAACCTGCTCTACGAGAGCGACCGCCGCATTTCCGTGGAATGGGCGCGGATGGCCGAGGAAAACGCCGGCCGCAAGATGACCTACCCGGTGAAGCTGACCGTATTCTGTGACGATCGCGCCGGCATGTTGAAAGAGATGACCGCGGTCATCAGCGACGACGGCACGAACATCCGCGGGGTCGATTCCAAGCCGACTGGGGATTCGGAGGCGGTGGTCGAATTTGTACTGGAAGCGGAAGATATGCGGCACCTTACGCGCATCGTGAGCGGCCTGCGCCGAGTGCCGGGCGTTCGCGACGTGCAACGCGCCCACAAGGTGTGAAGCATGGGAAAATCAGGGCATGACCTCTCACGGTAAGTCCGCGGTTTCTACCCCAAATGCTCCAGTGGCCATCGGCCCCTACTCCCAGGCGGTACAAACCGGGGAAATGATCTATGCCTCGGGACAGGTGCCACTCGACCCAGTGACCGGGAAGATGGTCGACGGTGGCATCCGGGAACAGACAGTTCGCGTGCTCGAAAACCTGCAGGCAGTGCTGGCAGCGGCCGGGAGCAGTCTGCAAAAGGTTGTGAAGACGACTGTCTTCCTCAAAGATATGAACGATTTCGCAGCCATGAACGAGATTTACGCCGGCTATCTGGCGCTCGAGGGCGGGGTCGCACCGGCTCGTTCCACCGTTGAAGTGACTCGATTACCCAAAGACGCCCTGGTAGAAATCGACGTGATCGCGCTACGCTAGCCCTTCGAGTCTTAAGCAAGGCGCAACGCATCGAACAGCGCAGGAGCAATTATGGAAAAAGAGCAAGTTGCGAAACTGGATAAGGTCGAGAAGACGGATGCTGAGTGGCGTGCCGAGCTGACGCCGGAACAGTATTACGTAATGCGGCAAAAAGGGACGGAGCCGGCATTCTCTGGAGCCCTCTACCGCAACCATGCGGATGGAACCTACCGTTGCGGCGCCTGCGGTACCGAGCTATTCAGCTCCGATACGAAATTCGAGTCGGGCAGTGGCTGGCCCAGCTTTACCGTGCCGGCAAACGCCGAAGCCGTGCATTTGCATGAGGATAAGAGCCACGGCATGACGCGCACGGAAGTCACCTGCGCGCGCTGCGGGGCTCACCTGGGGCATGTCTTCCCGGATGGTCCGGGACCCGGTGGACTGCGCTACTGCATCAATTCTTTGTCGCTTGGTTTTGACCCCAAACATGCCGGGGAGAAGGAATAAGGTTTCCCGCTGCGCTGAAACTGAAACAGTCCCGCGAGGGATGGCTGAACTGCGGAAGTTTCAGCCGTCCCTGGCGGGACTGTTCTTGGTTTCCTGGGTCTACCCAGGACTGCGTCCTGGGCTACTTTCAGCCGTCCCCTGCGGGACTTAATTTTGGTAAGCTGCGGCGCTGGCTTCTAAGCCTTAACGACCTTGCCCGCTTTGATGCAACGGGTGCAGACTCGAATGCGCTTGCTGCCGCCGGGCACCTCAGCCTTTACTGGACGAAGGTTGACGTTCCAGCGGCGCTTGGAAACGTTGTGGGCGTGCGAGATCTTGTTACCGAACTGCGGACCCTTGCCGCAGATTTTGCAAACCTGAGCCATGACGAACTCCAAATTACTTGAGCTTTTCGCAGAAACATGCGGCAGTCTTACGCTGTGAACGGAGCACAGGACAGGGACACGCATCAAACTCGCGAACTTCCAGTATATCCGCAGCGCCAACATGGGACAACCCTGGAGCGCATAGAATACGGGTCATTGCATCCGCAGCCCCTCATGACCGATTGCGCGATTGATTCTGTCGTAACCCGAGCCCGGAGCGAAGAGAGCGTCCGTGCGCCGTGGCTGGTCTTCTGGATTGCATTCGCGGTGCGGGTGGTTTATCTCACACTGGCACACACCTACCGCGTCCGGCCCTACGACGACCACATGCTGTTTGGGGAGGAGATGGGGCGGATCGCTCGTGCCCTGGCCACCGGCTACGGATTCGCAGATCCTTTCCGTGGACACACCGGCCCGACGGCATGGGTGGGCCCGCTCTTTCCCTTGCTTCTGGGCGGTATTTTCAAGCTTTTCGGTGTCTTCAGCCCACTGTCGGCCTGGGTAATCCTGACCTTCAACAGCCTGTTTTCTGCCCTGACGGCACGTACCATCTGGGAGATCGGAGCCCGCAGCTTTAGCCGCAATGTGGCGCAGTGGTCAGCCTGGATCTGGGCGCTCTACCCGGCTGCCATGCAGTACGCGGTCCGCTGGTTTTGGGATACGTCTCTGACTACGTTCCTGTTCTCGTGGGCCCTGGTGTTGGCGCTACGCCTTCGTGCTGATGGCGGCCTGGGGCGCTGGGCACTCTTCGGGCTGGCCTGGGGCTTAACCGGTCTCAGCAACCCGGCACTCCTGATCTTCCTGCCCGTTTGTGGCCTCTGGGTGTTAGCCGGAGCACCCCAACGCCAGGCAAGCGGAGTGGTGCTGGCAGCCGTGCTGTTTACCGCCTGCCTGGGGGTATGGACGTGGCGGAACTGGGTGGCCTTTCATCAGTTTGTTCCTACCCGGGGGAATTTCGGCGCTGAGCTCTACCTGGGCAATGGACCAGGATCGACCGGGTTGTTGATGGAGTACGACCATCCCATACAAGCCCCCGATCAACTGCGCCTGTACACCCGGATGGGGGAAATTGGCTATTCCAGGATGCGCGGCGACCAGGCCATGGCAACCATGCGCGCTGACCCGCTGCACTTTGCGCAAAATTCGCTGAAGCGGGTGTTCTTCTTCTGGGCAGGGGTTCCCCATCCGGTGAGCGCCACTCCGTGGGTGGAGTATGCGCGCAGCCTCAATTTCATTTTCGCCAGCGTTTGCGGACTGCTCGGACTTGCTCTCGCCCTGCGGCGCAAAGCTACCGCTGCCGGACTGTTCGCGTGGGCCTTCCTGCTGCTCCCGTTGGTCTACTACGGCGTGGCCGCCCACGCCCGCTTTCGCCACCCGCTGGAACCCTTGATGGTGATTCTTGGGGTTTACCTTTTCCAATCCGCCGAGTTGACCAAAACAGTAGGCAAACGTAAACTTAAAAAGCTTGGGATCTAAGCCTACGTCTGCTCACCTTCGGGTTTGAGCACCTTCGGCAATCCATTCATTTGCCCAGCTAGAGTTTTGTGACGCCGGTGTGGTTCGGCGTGTGGAGGTTTTATGTACGCGGTGATCCGCACAGGCGGTAAGCAATATCGCGTTTCCCCCGGCGACGTGGTCAAGATTGAAAGACCTGCGGGCGAATCTGCCAGCGAGGTGGAATTCGATGACGTGCTGGCTTTCTCAGACGGCGTATCGCCGCTGGTGAAGCCGACCGGCGCCAAGGTTCTGGGCACGGTGGTCAGCGAAGGACGTGGAGAAAAGATCCTGGTCTTCCACTTCAAGCGCAAGAAGCAATACAAGAAATTGCAGGGTCATCGCCAGGCTTTCGCCGAGATCCGGATCAGCAGCATCGAGGTCAACGGCTTGAGCTACGGGAACGAAAAGACCGGAGGCAAAAGGATAGGCAATGGCACATAAAAAAGGCTTAGGCAGTTCTAAGAATGGTCGCGATTCCAATGCTCAGCGACTGGGCGTGAAGATCTTCGCCGGCCAGGTAGTCACAGGCGGTTCGATTATCGTGCGCCAGCGCGGCACCAAGCTGAAGGCCGGCCTGAACGTCGGCCGGGGAAAAGATGACACCCTTTATGCCGAGATTGCTGGCCGGGTGAACTTCATCGACCGTGGTAGGACCGGCCGTTTTGTCTCCGTGGAACCAGTGGAGACTCCGGCAAAGTAAGGAACTTCATTTCTGCTCCAACTGAGGTGGATGAGCACCGCAGATCTCTCCACAGAAATCAAACAAAATGGCCATAACGGGAACCCGTTATGGCCTTTTGCCTTGTTTGGTATTGAACTAGCAGCTACATGCAGCGAGTTCTTGATCAGAATGCGGTCAACCACTTTCTCCACATCCTGAAGGAAGAAGTCGCTTGCCGGTACTGGGACAGCGACGGGAGCCCGGGGTCCACTCTGGCTGAGCGTAATCGCGATCTCATTCCAACGCGCCAGCGGAGAGGACGGGTCGAAGACCGCGGGACGGCGAGCCGGCTCACGCTGCATGAAGTAGCCGGACCAGATGACCAGGGTCACCAGGCTGGCACTTGTGGTGACCACGCTGACGGAGGAGGTCATCATGTTGTGCCCGAAGTGGAGAAAGGCTGCAGAGGCAACCAGGTCGCTGGCAGCCATGATGCCGAAGCCGAAGCTGACACCGAAGACCCGGCTGCGGTAAGTCAGGCCAAGTTTTCCCGCCGCAATCATGAGAAAGAGCAGGAGGCTGAGGATGAAGATGCTCTCGCAGCGCATCATCTGAGCCGCCATGGAGAGGAGGAACTTGTCTCCCTTACCACCGGGCGTAAGCAGAGCGGCTGATGCGACGACAAAAGAGAGGCATGCGGCCCAGCGGAACGATATCGTGCCTAACCACTTCAAGCCGGGGAACGGATCCATAGACGACTGAAACATCTCCTGGATTACCAGGAAGACGACGACGGCGCCGGCCACATAACTGAGCCAATAGGTATAGAAGTACCAGGCGTAAGCTGTCTTTTCGCTGACGGCGAACACTCGATGCACCTGCAACAACAGATGGAGGACCACCGATGAGACGAGCCGAAGAGAAACGTAAGCGAAAAGGGCTGGAAAGCGCCGCTGTTCCCGGGACCTGAGCAGAGCAATCATGGCAATAACCATGAGGAGAGGCTCTGCGGCGTACAAGATGGTGAGGGCTACGCTCGTCATCACAACACCCCTTCCGAGTCTTGAGAATAGCTCGAAAAGGGATGCTGCTCAACCGAAGAAATCCTTTAAAACTGGCACTTTTGTGCTATGTGTGCATAGTTTAGGTACTGCCGGAATACGCGTTAGTACTGCGTACAGGGTCTTAAAAGGAGCAACCGGTGCTCGGGGCCGCAGGTCGGCACTGGCATCGCATGGGAAACGACGAGGCTGTGATTCGCAGTAACGTGAGCTGTGACCTTGGTAGTTAACGCGCTGGCGACGAAACCGGCAAAGACAACCGAGAAAATCGATGCATGTACGAGAAGCTTCATGGGGAAGTTACCTCCGGGGGATTTTGTTTCCATTTTCTGTAGGAAACGGGAACAGTTAAGAGTATAAGGCGCCAACGCACTAAACCTCGTCATTTAAGCGACATATAGGACTTAATCTACTGCGTACGTTACCTAAATACTTCTGTTGACCGTTCAAGAGTACCCTATTTTTAAGGTACTTCCGAATTCTCCCAAAGATGTAATTTGATCACTTAGGTACCCTAATTTCAGGGCAAACAATGTAGGTGGGCGTGTTTCCAGTGACTTGGGATGGGGACCCGTTTTCCACCCAGAGAGGGCTGTTCCGGGCCCTGCATTTGGGCCTTGAAACGTGTTAAAATTTAACCAGTCGAGTGCAGTCAAACCCTGCACTTTCAAGATGTTATTTCAATCGGTCCCTGCGTACCGAGAGCCGCTTTCAGAGCTTTGCCGTTCGGAGTTGCATGTCCACCAAAGAACTTCCAGTTACCGCCTCTCTTCCCCCGTCAGCCATGCCAGATCCAGAACGCACCTACACCGGCGACAACATCAAGATTCTCGAAGGTTTAGAGGCTGTGCGCCTGCGTCCCGCGATGTACATCGGGTCGACCGGCGATCAGGGCCTGCATCACCTGGTGTACGAGGTAGTGGATAACTCCGTCGATGAAGCGCTGGCCGGCTATGCGACGCACGTCGATGTGACCATCCACATCGACAACTCCATCACTGTGACCGACGACGGGCGTGGGATTCCTGTGGACGAGATGGATACTCCCGGGGGCGAGCGGATGCCTGCCCTGCAGGTTGTGCTTACCAAGCTGCACGCCGGGGGCAAGTTCGATTCCTCGAACTACAAGGTATCGGGCGGGCTGCACGGCGTTGGCGTTTCGTGCGTGAACGCGCTGAGCGAGGAGCTCGAGGTCGAGGTCTGGAAAGACGAACACACCTATGAGCAGTCCTATGCCAAGGGTGTTCCGATTACCAAGCTGCGCAAGACGGGCACGACCAAGAAGCGGGGTACGAAGATCCACTTTCTGCCCGATCGCTCCATTTTCACCGTTTCCGAATATAACTTCGACACCCTGGCTCAAAGGCTGCGTGAGCTTGCCTTCCTCAACAAGGGGCTGGAAATCAAGTTGGTGGATGAGCGCGCGACCGACCCCAAGACCGGGGATGCCAAGCGTTCTGAGTTCAAGTATGCCGGCGGGATCGCCGAATTCATCAAGCATCTGAATCGTGGCAAGCAGGTGCTGCACGATAAGCCGATCGTGATGGAGTCCTCCCGCGATGGGGTGGAGCTGGACATCGCGCTGCAGTACAACGACAGCTATTCCGAGTCGGTGTTCAGTTTTGCCAACAACATCAACACGGTCGACGGCGGCACGCATCTTTCCGGGTTTCGTACCGCGCTCACTCGGACCATCAATACCGCGGGGCAGCAGATGGGGCTGTTTAAAGACGTCAAGGAGAATCTCTCCGGAGACGACGTGCGCGAGGGGTTGGTGGCGGTGGTCAGCGTGAAGCTGTCTCAGCCGCAGTTCGAAGGGCAGACCAAAGGGAAACTCAATTCCGATATCGCCGGGACGGTGCAGGCCTTCGTCAACGAACGCCTGGGCATGTTCTTCGAGCAGAACCCACCCGTCGCCAAGCGCATCATCAACAAGGCGATCGAGGCGGCACGCGCGCGCGAGGCGGCCAGAAAAGCGCGCGATCTGACGCGGCGAAAAGGCGCACTCGACGGTGGGGGCTTGCCCGGCAAGCTGGCCGACTGCAGCGAACGCCAGCCGGACCGTTGCGAGCTATACCTGGTCGAGGGTGAATCCGCAGGCGGCACTGCCAAGCAGGGACGGGATCGTAAGTTCCAGGCTGTTCTGCCGCTTAAGGGCAAGATCCTCAACGTCGAGAAGGCCCGCTACGACAAGATGCTGGGCCACGAGGAAATCCGGGCCATGATTACCGCCCTGGGCTGCGGCATCGGGAAGGACGACTTCGATCCGGCCAAGCTGCGCTACGGCAAGATCATCCTGATGACCGATGCGGACGTCGACGGATCCCACATTCGCACCTTGCTGTTGACGTTCTTTTTCCGCCACATGGTCGATCTGATCCGCCGGGGGCACGTGTATATCGCCCAGCCGCCTCTCTATCGCATCAAGAAGGGCAAGTTTGAGCAGTACATCAAGGACGACCGGGAATTCGTGAAGGTGATGATCAAGCGCGCTTCGGAAGGCATGGGGTTGCGCTACGGTACGGCCGGCAAGAGGCTCGAAGGGAGTGCGTTGACCAAGTACATGGGCCAGCTCAACGACTACCTGAGTGTTTTTGAGAAGGCGAACAAGCACATGCGCAATGAGGAGGTCACCGAACTGCTCCCCAAGTTCGAGCTCCTACGGCGCAGTGACTTTGAATCTGAGGGCGCGGTACCGCCGAAACTCGCGAAGCTGCACGCGGAACTGGTGAAGATGACCAAACAGTTCCAGTTCAAGGCCGTGGCAGCGCCGCGGTACGAGGAAGAGCACCGTACGTGGTCGGTGAGCTTTACCGACAGTCAGGGTGCGGAGCGCAGGGTGGACTGGACCCTGGCTTCATCACCGGAATACCGCCAGATGATGGCGAAATACTCCCTGATTCGCGAGGAACTCGAAGGGCCCTTTGTCATCGAGTACGCCAAATCTGCTGAGCCCGAAGAGGCTGAGGCAGAGACGGCGGCTCCCGATACCGCTGCCAAGCCGAAGAAGGCCAAGCGTGCGAACATCGATCCGGTGACCAAGCAATCGGCGCGGGAAGTCTTCGAGCACGTGATCGAACAGGGTCGGCGTGACTACGACGTTCAGCGATATAAAGGGCTGGGCGAAATGACGTCGTCGCAGCTTTGGGAAACGACCATGGACCCTGACCGGCGGACACTGCTCTCGGTCAAGCTGGAAGATATCGCGGAAACCGAATCGATCTTCAGCACGCTCATGGGCGAGGATGTCGAAGCACGGCGCAAGTTCATTGAAGACAATGCCTTGGACGTGAAGAACCTGGACATCTAGCGGGTCGGTGGCTTTCTCTTGTGAAAAGGGCAGGGGCTACTTTGCTCCCTGAGAACGCCAGCATTGGAGAAGCCCGAAGGGCACACAGCAGGTCCCTCCACTTCGCTACGCTCCGGTCGGGATGACACATCTGTTGGGAAGACGGAAAGTTGTTCGTCCAACAGACGTGTCATCCCGACCGAAGCGTAGCGAAGTGGAGGGACCTGCTGTGCTTTCTGGGCTGCTACCATCCGGTGCATGGCTCTGCTCGAAGTAAACCAGCTCACTAAAAATTATGCTCGGCGGTCCGGATGGGGGTACGCGCGCGAGCAAAAGTGCGTGGTCGACCAGGTTTCCTTCACCATCGCCCGGGGGGAGACGCTGGGGTTGGTTGGGGAGTCCGGATCCGGCAAGAGCACGGTCGCCCGGATGATCCTGGGGCTGGTTCCACCCTCTTCCGGAACCGTCACTTTCGACGGCCAGGAAGTCATCTGCGGTGCCTCCAGTGCACGGCTCCGCACCCTCCGGCGGAGAATGCAGCCGGTCTTTCAGGATCCCTTCGCGGCCCTTAACCCCCGGATGACGGTCGCCGAGATCATCGCCGAACCCTTCCGCATTCACCGCCACGACACCTCACCTGGCCCTCCGCCAGAGAATCCACGGGAGCTGCTGGCCGAGGTGGGCCTGGACGAATCAGCCTTGTCCCGCTATCCCCATGAGTTTTCTGGCGGGCAGCGGCAGCGGATCAATATTGCCAGGGCACTCGCCCTTCGGCCTGAGCTGCTCGTACTGGATGAGCCTGTCTCCGCTCTCGATGTCAGCGTTGGGGCCCAGATCATGAACCTGCTGCGGGACCTACAGCGAACATTCCAGTTGACTTACCTCTTCATCACCCACTCCATGCCATTGGTGCGGTACTTGTCCACCAACATCCTGGTGATGCGAGCCGGGAAGGCCGTCGAGGCTGGAAGCTGCGAGCAGATTTGCCGTTTCCCCCGAGAGGGATATACCAAGGCGCTCCTGGAGGCGACACCAGAGCTCCCGTAAATATGATGCTAAGTCACTCATATTTTATGCTTCCTTCGTGCTATGATTTTCATCAAAGTAACAGCTGGCCAAGAAACTGGCCAGCTTCGGAGGAGATATGACAATTATTCGGTGGGAACCCTATCGCGACGTGGTGGCTTTGCAGAACCGGATGAACAGTCTTTTTCAGGACTTTTCCCGGAATGGGGAGAACGAATCAGTGACCGCTTCCGGCTTTGTGCCCCCGGTCGACATCTATGAGGACGAGCACAAACTGGTGCTCAAGATCGAAATCGCAGGCATGCGCCAGGAGGATCTCGATGTCCGCATGGAGAACAACACCCTGACGGTGAAGGGCGAGCGCAGCTTCCAGAGCGAGGGAAAAGAAGAGAACTTCCATCGCGTGGAGCGTCGGTACGGCAGCTTCTATCGCTCGTTCACGGTTCCCAACACCATCAACCCGGAGAGCATCAAGGCTGACTATGATGCCGGGGTGCTGCGTGTGGAGCTGGAGAAGAAGGCGGAAAGCAAGCCCAGGCAGATCAAGGTCAACGTGGGCTCAGCCAGGGAGCTGAACCACAGCCAGGCCCCCGCAGGAGAAACCGTCAAGACGGCGTAACTGCATCGCATAACTCGCGTTCACCCCAGCGGGTTCGGCTCACTGGGGTGAGCGACTTTTCTCCTAATTTCAAAATCAAAACAGGAATAGACGACCAGGTTCTACGGCATTACGGCATGCCGGCCTTGCATTTCGCGGCCCAAGCGATTGAGGATGATCTGGTCAATGAAGGATGACATTTATATGGCAATGCGCTGGGATAAATTCACGCTGAAATCACAGGAGGCTGTGCAGACAGCGGTCTCGCTGGCTAATGAAAATGGCCAGCCTGAAGTGCTACCCATGCACTTGTTAATGGCACTGGTGGAAGACAAGGACGGCATCATCGTTCCGCTTCTGCAAAAGATAGGCGTGGCCACAGAACAGCTGTTCGCGAGTGCTCGGCATGCGATCGCCGGGCTGCCTAAGGTCTCGGGTGCGGCTTCTGAGCCGGGACTCTCTTCCAGCATGCAGAAGGTATTGAACGAGGCTTCTAAAGAGGCACAAGACTTCAAGGACGAGTATGTATCGACCGAGCACCTGCTGTTAGCTCTGGCACAGATCAAGAAGGATCCGGCGCAGGTGTTGCTGACATCCGTGGGAGCGACCCGCGAGGCGATCCTGCAGGCACTTACCTCGGTACGCGGCAACCAGCGGGTGACCGACCAGAATCCCGAAGGCAAATACCAGGCCCTGGACCGTTACGCCAAAGATCTCACGGAGCTGGCGCGGAGGGGAAAGCTGGATCCGGTCATCGGCCGGGACGAAGAGATTCGCCGCGTGATCCAGGTGCTCTCTCGCAGGACTAAGAACAACCCCGTACTGATTGGGGAGCCGGGCGTGGGCAAGACTGCGATTGTTGAGGGTTTGGCGCGGCGGATCGTGTCCGGTGATGTGCCGGAGCTTCTGCGCGACAAACGCGTGATCTCGCTCGACCTGGGTTCCATGCTCGCGGGTGCGAAGTATCGCGGCGAGTTTGAAGATCGCCTCAAGGCGGTACTCAAGGATATTGAAGAGTCGAACGGCCAGATCATCCTGTTCATCGATGAACTGCACACGCTGGTCGGCGCAGGCGCGGCAGAGGGCGCTATCGATGCTTCGAATATGCTGAAGCCGCCGCTGGCGCGAGGCGAATTGCGAGCCATCGGCGCAACCACGCTGAATGAATATCGCAAATACATCGAGAAGGATGCCGCGCTGGAACGGCGCTTTCAGATCGTATTCGTGGGCGAACCCAACGTAGAAGACACGATTGCGATTCTGCGCGGGCTCAAGGAGCGTTACGAGGCTCACCACAATGTCCGCATCAAGGATTCCGCCATCGTTGCCGCGGCCACGCTTTCGCACCGCTATATTTCTGATCGATTTCTGCCTGACAAGGCGATTGATCTGGTCGACGAAGCTGCGGCTTCGCTGGCCATCCAGATTGGCTCTGTGCCGGTGGAGATCGATCAGCTGGATCGACAGATGATCTCGCTGGAAATCGAGCGCACGGCGCTCAAGCGGGAGACTGACCGAAACTCAAAAGAACGGCTGGAGGAAGTGGACGAAGAGCTTGCGGCACTGAAGGAACAAGCCACCGGACTGCGTGCTCGCTGGCAGACGGAACGGGAAGCGATTACCCGGCTGACCGAAGTGAAGAAGAAGATCGAAGCGCTGCGCTTTGAGATGGAAGAGCAGACGCGGCGAGGGAATCTGGAGCGCTCGGCAGCGATCCAGTATGGCGAACTGCCGCAGCTCGAAGCGGAACTGAAGCGGCTGAATGCCAAGCAGGACGGTGCTTCCGGCGGCGGCCAACTGTTGAAAGAAGAAGTGGACGAAGAGGACATCGCCAAGATTGTGAGCAAGTGGACTGGGATTCCAGTGGACAAGATGCTGGAAGGCGAAGTGCGCAAGCTGGTGGAAATGGAAGGGCGACTGCGCGAGCGGGTTGTCGGGCAAGAAGAGGCGATCGAAACCGTCGCCAATGCGATTCGCCGTTCACGTGCCGGGCTGAGCGATCCTAAGCGGCCGATTGGCTCGTTTTTGTTCCTCGGACCGACGGGCGTGGGCAAGACAGAGACTGCGCGTGCGCTGGCCGAGTTCCTCTTCGATGACGAGCAGGCCATGATCCGTATCGACATGTCGGAGTACATGGAGAAGCATGCGGTCGCGCGGCTGATCGGTGCGCCTCCGGGATATGTGGGCTACGACGAAGGGGGACAGTTGACTGAGGCGGTGCGCAGACGTCCTTATTCCGTCATTCTATTCGATGAGATTGAGAAGGCGCATCCGGATGTGTTCAACATTCTGTTGCAGGTACTCGATGACGGGCGGTTGACGGACTCGAAAGGGCCGCACGGTGGACTTCAAGAACACGGTGCTGATCATGACCTCAAACCTGGGAGCGCATTTGTTGCAGTCAGAGAACCTGGACAGTGAAGCGGCGTTTGAGGCGGCACGGGAGCAGGTGACGCAGTTGTTGCGGCAGCACTTTCGGCCGGAGTTTCTCAACCGCATCGACGATGTGGTGATCTTCCGTCCGCTGGGCGAGGAACAACTGGAGCACATTGTCGATTTGCGGCTGACCGATTTGCGCAAGCTGCTGGAGCCGCGCAAGATCACTCTCGAGCTGACTTCCGCGGCGCGTCATCAGTTGCTGTTGACCGGATACGATCGGCAGTATGGGGCTCGTCCGTTGAAGAGAGCGATCCAGCGTTTGATCCAGGATCCTTTGGCAATCAAGATTCTGGATGGCGAGGTGCTTCATGGCGATCACATACGGGTGGATGCGGATCCGCTAAAAAATCGCCTGCTGTTTGAGGTGGCGGGAAGAACGGTCGAGGCGTGACGTCAACATAAGGGGGCTTCTATCCCAGGAAACGTTCGTCCTGGGATAGAACTTCCAAAAATCGCAAATCATTTCCAATAAAGTCCGCGGAAACCGCAGCATCCCTCGGCTGCGCTCGGGATGACAAAGGACAGGGCGGTGCTTCCAATGAGAGCAGCTGCCTGAGAGCGCGTTCTGTCCGGCAACCACTTTCCATGGAAGTATCGCCCTATCCTTTGTCATCCCGAGCGCAGCCGAGGGATCTGCGGTTTCTCCTTTTTCTTTAGAACACCCACTCGCCTTTGCGCATGAGCGGCTCCGCGTTGCCGGTGGCGGTGATGCCGTCCAAATCGATCTCGCTTGAGCCGATCATCCAATCGACGTGGATCAGGCTCTCGTTTGCGCCCCTGGCTGCGAGCTCTTCATGCGTCAGCTGATCACCGTTCTTGAGACAAGTGCTGTAGGCCTGCCCCAGAGCAATGTGGCTGGCCGCATTTTCGTCGAATAGCGTGTTCAGGAAGAGCAGCCCACTGCTGGCAATGGGCGAGGAGTGCGGCACCAACGCCACTTCACCTAGTCGCCGGGCACCGTCGTCGGTGTCGATCATGCGCTGCAACACCTCTTGTCCCTTCGACGCTTTCGCGTCTACTACGCGGCCTCCCTCGAAACGCACCGCGATCTTCTCAATGAGAGTCCCCTGGTAGGAGAGCGGCTTGGTGCTGGTCACTGTGCCGTCCACACGATCTTTGTGCGGCGTGGTGAAGACCTCTTCCGTCGGCATGTTGGGAATGCAATAGGCACCGGTACCGGCCTGCGTACCTCCACCCATCCAGAGATGATCATCCGCTAAGCCCACGCGCAGGTTGGTTCCTGGTCCTTGAAAATGAAGCGTCGCGTAACGCTTCTGGTTGAGCAGATCCGCGCGTCGATGCAGCCCGGCGTCGTGTTGCTTCCAACGCGCAACGGGATCATCGGCATCTACTCGCGACGCGGCAAAGATTGCGTCCCACAGCTTCGTCATCGCTTGATCCGACGGGAGATCCGGAAAAACCGCCGCCGCCCATGCCGGTGTGGCGGAGGCAACGATTGTCCAATTGATGTCATGCCGGGTAATGAGTTCGATGGCTGGCCGATAGGCCTTCGATACAGCGCGATTTGCGCGGCCGACTTTTTCCGGATCTTGCTTCGACAGCAAGGAGGGATCTCCCCCCGCAATCGCGAGCCGCGCTGCCCCGCTACGGAAGGCCTGCGCCATTCCTTCGAATAGCCATCCTGGAGCCTTGTCGAAACCAGCATCGTCTGCGTAACGGTAGCGCAGGAGGGCAGATTGCTCATCGGTGAATAGCGTGGTCACGAGTGAGGCCCCGGCCTTGTAGGCGTGCTCGGTAATCAACCGGGCCAGCGGCAAGGCATCGAGCGTGGCCGTCATGACCAGTTCTTGTCCGCGTGCGAGCCCGAGGCCCGCATTCACTGCAACCTGGGCGAGGCGGTCTAGTTTCTGCTCAAAGCTCAGGGAAGTCTTCGGAAGCTCCGTGATCGTAGCCATGCTTCCCATTGTAAGATCTGTCCGCGCCGCGAATTCAGGTTTTCGCTTGAACCACCCGGGGAATTCCCTGGAGGTCGTCCAGAAAACTTACCTCGTTCCAGTCACTCAGGAGTCTTGAAAGAGCCGCGCTTTGGCCATAGCCGATCTCGAGCATCAGCCAGCCCTGAGGCTTGAGTACCTTTTGGGCCTGGGGAATCAGGCGTTGGTAAACTTCGAGGCCGGTTGGCCCCGCGTAGAGCGCGGAGCGGGGCTCGTAATCAAATACCTGCGGCTCCAATACTTCTCCCTCGGCGATGTATGGAGGGTTGGATACCACGACGTCAAAGTCGACAGCGTTAACCGACTCCAACAGATCCGATTGCAGCAACGTCAGCCGCTCCAACACCCCATGACGCTCCGCGTTGCGTTGCGCGACCTCAAGGGCGGCGGACGAGAGATCCACCGCCGTCACCCAGGACCGTGGTATGGCATGCGCAAGCGCGACTGCGATGGCGCCCGAGCCAGTTCCCACATCGACGATGCGCGGGCCAGCCTCGCGGCCGAAGCGCTCCAGCACCGCTTCCACCAGATGTTCCGTTTCGGGCCGCGGGATGAGGACCGCGGGCGAGACCTCGAAGGGCAGGCCAAAAAACTCCTGCACGCCGGTGATGTACTGCACCGGCTCAGAAGCCAGGCGGCGGCTGAGCATGCTTTCGAATTGATCTGCCTCAGCTGGGGAGAGCAGGCGCTCGGGATGAGTGAGCAGGGCAGCCTGGTCCCATCCAAGCAGATGGGCCAGAAGCAACTCGGCATCGCGCCGCGGATTTTTAGAGGTAGCAGCCAGGCGACCGCGAGCTGCTTGCAGTGCCTCGCCGGCAGTCGCCGGCACTTTATGCCACAGTGGCTGTTTCAGCCTTGAGACGCTCGGCCTGATAGTGCGAGATCAGCGCGTCAATGGTCGGCTGCAGTCTGCCTTCCATGACCTCCGCAAGCTGGTGGTTGGTCAGGCCGATGCGGTGATCCGTGAGCCGGTTCTGAGGGAAATTGTAAGTGCGGATCTTTTCGCTGCGATCTCCGCTCCCCACTTGTTGCTTCCGCTCCTTGGCCAACGCCTCCTGCTGCTTATCCATTTCTACTTCATAGAGCCGGGCGCGGAGGACGCGCATCGCCTTCTCGCGATTCTTGATCTGCGACTTTTCGTCCTGGCAGCTCACCACGGTACTCGTGGGGAGGTGGGTGATGCGCACTGCAGAATAAGTCGTGTTGACTGACTGGCCGCCGGGCCCGGAAGAGCAGAAAGTATCGATGCGAATGTCCTTCGCTTCGATCTTCACATCGACTTCTTCGGCCTCGGGTAAAACCGCGACAGTGATGGCTGACGTGTGGACGCGGCCCTGCGTCTCGGTCGCGGGCACGCGCTGCACCCGATGCACTCCGCTTTCGTATTTCATTTGCGAGTACACCCGCTTGCCTTCGATGATGGCGATTACTTCCTTAAGCCCGCCCACGCCGGATTCGGACTGGGAAAGAACCTCCACCTTCCAGCGATGCTGCTCGGCAAAACGCGAGTACATGCGAAAGATCTCTGCCACAAAGAGGGAGGCCTCATCCCCACCGGTGCCTGCGCGGATTTCCAAAATGACGTTCTTCTCGTCATTGGGATCCTTAGGCAATAGCATTACCCTGATCTCTTCTTCCAGGGTAGCGGCGGTGGTCTCGAGGCGAGTGAGCTCCTCCTGCGCCATGGCCGCGAGCTCGGGGTCGCTCTCGCTCAACATGCCGGTTGCGTCGGCAATTCCCTGTTGCGCCTGTTTGAGCTCACGGTACTTTCCCACCACCGCTTCGAGGTCACGATGCGCTTTGGCGGTCTTGTGATATTTTTGCTGGTCGGTAACCAGCTGCGGGTCGGCTAGCTGGCGTCCAAGGTCTTCATAACGGTTTTCAATCTGTTCCAAACGATCCAACATGATAGGGTTCCTTTCCGCGGGCGAAACAAGAGACGGACACTCGGCGGCGGGCGCCGCTAGGAAAGGGCGTGCCGGACGGGAACCGTGTTGGCGACGCGATGAACCATTTGTCTGATTTTATCAGGTTTGAGCCATTCGCAGAGCTGTGCCAGAGGCTGGCGTCCACCGGCAGCAAGTTGCAGAAGCGGGCGCTTATGGCGGAGTATCTGGGCGCTCTCCCGGTTCATGAGGCCGGGCTGGCAGCCCTGTACCTGGCCGGAGTTCCCTTCCCGGAGACCGACGGGCGGGAACTGAACGTAGGCGGGGCGCTGCTGAGCCGCGTCCTTGCCCAACTGTCGGGGGCTGACCAGCCCACGATGCATGCCGCCTACCTGCGCTACGGCGACCTGGGTGGTGCGGCGGAAGATTTGCTACAGGCGCGAGGCAAGACGAGTACTCTTCTGCTGCCGGAGGTCGCCGATGCCTTTGCCGCGATTGCCGGCGCGGGGAAGCCGGCTGCCAAACAGCAAATCACGAAAGTCCTGCTGGAGAGGGCCACCCCGCTCGAAGCCAAATACCTGATCAAGATCATTCTGGGCGACATGCGCACCGGGATTAAGGTCAGCCTGGTGGAGGAGGCGATCGCGGCGGCCTACGGCGGAGCCATTGCTGAGGTGCGGCACGCCAGGATGCTCAACGGCAACCTCCCGGAGGTGTTGGAGTTGGCCGCCACCGGCCGGTTGACGGAGGCGCGGATGAGGCTTTTTCATCCTCTCGGCTTCATGCTCGCCAGCCCGGTCGAGACGGTGGAGGAGGCTTTGCAGCGTTTCTCCACGGAAGTGGCGGAGGCGGGGCTGGCTGGACCGGTTATCAAAGAAGCGCAATTGGAAGATAAGTACGATGGCGTCCGGGCGCAGATTCATTGTGGCTCGCCGGAGCATCCTGGGCGGGTGGCGCTCTTCTCGCGTTCCAGGGAGGATATGACGGCCAGCTTCCCTGAGCTGGTGGAGGCTTTTGCTGATTTCAACCAGCCGATGGTGCTGGATGGCGAAATCCTGGCGTGGAGCAGTAAGGAGGAGCGTGCCCTACCCTTCTCCTCCCTGCAAGCGCGGCTGGGACGCAAGCGGGTGACCACCGAGATGCGCGAATCCGTTCCGGTGGTTTTTATGGCTTTCGATGTGCTCTACACCGGTGGGCAAATGATGATGGAGAAGCCGCTGGAGGAGAGGCGGCAGGTGCTCGAAGAGTTGGTGGGACGAGAGCACGCGCGAACCAGGGTAGGCAGCCGCTCGAACGCGGCGGGTCAGCAGACGGAGTTGCTATTTGAAGCGATGGCGGCGACAGATAGCTTCGCCCGGCTGATGCTCGCGCCGGTGGTTCAGCTGGAAAGTGTGGCCCAACTGGAACAGGCCTACGTGGACGCCCGGGCGCGCGGGAATGAAGGCGTCATGCTGAAGGCCCGGCACAGCGTCTACCAGCCCGGACGACGCGGCCTCGCGTGGCTCAAGCTCAAGCGGGAGCTGGCCACGCTGGACGTGGTGGTGACCGCCGCGGAGTATGGCCACGGGAAAAGGGCCGGCTGGTTAAGCGACTATACCTTCGCGGTCCGGGATGGTGACGTGCTGCGCAACGTCGGCAAGGCGTACTCCGGCGTGACCGATGCGGAGATTGTCCGGTTAACCCAGTTCTTCCTGGAACACACGGTTGAGGATTACGGGGGTATCCGCTCCGTTGAACCGCTTGTCGTGTTTGAAGTCGCGTTCAATAACGTGATGCGATCCGATCGGCATGATAGCGGTTTCGCCCTGCGATTTCCGCGTATTCTGCGGATTCGCGACGATAAACCGGTAAGCGAGATCGACACGCTGGAGCGGGTCGGGGAAATTTATCGGTCCCAGCCGGACAAACCGGTCGAGGTTGAGGGGGGTTAGGTGGTTTAAAGGGAAAGAGCATCTCCCTCAGGGCTGAAGCCCCATGTCGTGTGCGGAGTTGACGTACGGGCCAAAGCCCGTACCCTTCGGGCCGCGTGAGAACTCTGCACTTTAGCTCCAGAATTTGGGAAGCCCGAGAGGCGCACCGCAGATCCCTCGGCTGCGCTCGGGATGACAAAGGGGACGGTAGCGGCTTCAGTTGAGAGCGGTTCGTGGATGATTGGAACAGCAGGTCCCTCCACTCCGGTCGGGATGACACTTCATTTGGCGTGTCAGTATTGTCGTCCTGAACAGAAGGGTCATCCCGGCCGGAGCGTACCCGGATTTCCTGCCGATAAGGGCGCATGAAGTGCACCGCTGACTGTTTAGCCCCGGGGGATGGATCTCTAGTGAGAGTGAGCGTGCGAGTGGTCGTGACCGGGGTGGTTGTGTTCGTCTATCTCGATGGGCGGCGCGCAACCGTGCGCGACTTCACATTCGACACACTCGAATTGGATGGTCGAGTGGTAGATGCGGAATTTTTGCCGTAGGGTTCCGTTGACCTGCTCCAGGATGCGCGCGCTCTCGGACGGCGGGATGTCGTCGATGGTGATGTGCGTGGCGAGGGCGTGCGTTTGGGATCCGAGACTCCATACGTGCAGGTCGTGCACATCCTGGACCCCATCGATGGCCTGAAGCGACACTCGGATCTCCGCCAGCGAACAGCCACGCGGCGTACCCTCCAACAGGATATTGAGCGTCTCCCGCACGATGGAAAGCGAACTCCACAGAATCAGTGCGGCGATGAAGATGGAAAGCACCGGATCGATCCAGTTGTGTCCGGTGAAAAGAATTGCGGCGCCGCCAACAATTACAGCCGCAGTCGAAAGCGTGTCACCCAACATGTGAATGAAGGTGCTGCGGATGTTGACATCGCGGGAGGCGGTCCAAAGCAATGCGGCGATGACGCCATTCATCAGCACTCCAGCCGCGGCGACGATCATCATCAGCCGGGGCTGCACTTGCACCGGGTCGCTCAGACGGTGGATAGCGGCGATCGCAATCCAAATGGCAATCAGGACCAGGGTGAGCGCGTTGAGGAACGCGGCCAGCACGCCGGCGCGCTGATAACCGAAAGTCTTTTGATCCGTGGGCGGCCGGGTCTGGAAGTAGACGGCGACAAAGGAGAGCAACAGCGCCAGAAAGTCGGATATGTTGTGCCCGGCCTCGGAGATGAGAGCCAGGGAATGAGCCCGCACGCCGGCTACGAAGGTCAAGCCCACGTAGGCCAGGGTGGCCAAAAGCGAAATACGCAAGATTCGCTTTGTCTTCTCCGACCCCCCGCCATGAACGTGCATACAAATATTGTACTAGCGTAACGAAGGAGCTGCCGCACTCGAGCGGCCATGGAGAGGGACAGAGTTGGCGGTATCGCGCAGGCCGCTCCAGCTCTCGGCCACGATCAGTGAGTTGCCGGGATTGTGGGGGTCATAGCGCACGGATGCGGGAAAGCCCAGGCGGCAATCGTAAATGTTGACCAGGTGGCGCAACATGGTCACGTCCTGGGAACACTCGTAGACGACCCCTGCCGCTTCATATTTGTAAAGAATCAGCTGCATCCCGTTGGGCCGTCCGCTCTCTTCAGCAGTGAGATCGGAGATGTCGATGACGGTGGCATCGATGATGCGCCCTTGCTGGACCAGCAGATCGCGACGCTTGCGCTCGAGCTCGTCGGGGCTTTCCTTGCGGCGAAGCAAGGCATAGGTGGCCGCGCCCCCAAGGCAAATCCCAACCGCGCCAAGTAGAGGCAAACTGTTCATGGATGCTCCGCCCAGAAAAAGGGGTACACGATGCAGGATAGCGCAGGCCAGAGCCTCCTGGGTGTGCAGTGCGCGCACTGGACCCCATTCGGCAACCCCCCTGTCTGCGTTATACTGGCCAAAGATGTCAATCCGTTCGTCTGTAGTGCAAAGCTCGACGGCGACCGCCGCTTCGAGATCCGATTCCAAAGCAAATTCACGCTCAAGAGCCCAGCGGATTCGCTCGACTACCGTTTTGTGTGTGCGCAGAGATTCAAGCGTAGTGATGGCAGCCGATGGTCAGGTCACCCTGGGTGAAAGCGTGATCAAACATTCGGCACGGAAGATCCGGCGACTGTATCAGGATAAGATTCTGGCTGGCTTTGCTGGCTCGACAGCGGATGCATTCTCACTTTTTAGCCGCTTCGAGGCCAAGCTGGAACAGTACGCCGGTAACCTGGGGCGCTCGGCAGTGGAGCTGGCCAAGGATTGGCGCACCGACAAGATGCTGCGCAATCTGGAGGCTCTGCTGGTGGTTGCCGATTTGAAGCAGACCTTTTTGATCAGCGGCTCAGGCGATGTGATCGAGCCCGACGAGGGGATCGCAGCCATCGGCAGCGGGGGAAGCTTCGCGCTGGCGGCAGCTCGTGCGCTGGTCGAGAACTCCGATTTGCCGGCCCGTGCCATTGCTGAGAAGTCGCTGCGTATCGCAGGCCAAATCTGCATCTACACCAACGATCAAATCACGATCGAGGAATTGCACGGCTAGTACGGCTGCCACGTAACAAGGAGTTGGCAAATGGCGATCTTCTTACCGGGAACCGCGGAAGAACTGGAATTATCTTTGGAAGACCTGACGCCACGAGAAATCGTGGCGGAACTGGACAAGCATGTCGTGGGTCAACGCGCTGCCAAGCGTGCGGTGGCCATCGCGCTGAGAAATCGTATGCGCCGGCAGAAATTGCCGCCGGATCTCGCCGAAGAGATCATGCCCAAGAACATCATCATGATCGGGCCCACCGGGGTCGGCAAAACGGAAATTGCCCGCCGCCTGGCCAAGCTGACCAATTCGCCCTTCATGAAGGTGGAAGCCTCGAAGTTTACCGAGGTCGGTTACGTCGGCCGTGACGTGGAATCGATGATTCGCGACCTGGTCGAGATCGCCGTCGACATGGTGCGGGAAGAAAAGCTGGAAGAGGTGGAGGACAGGGCCGAGCTGAACGCCGAAGAGCGCCTGCTCGACCTCCTGTTGCCCCCTTCACCGGCGCCTGCGGGTGCTCCCACACCGGGACCGGTCGCGGTAGACGGCAACAGCTTCCCTCCGGCCAGCCAGGAGAGCCATAACCGCACCCGGGAAAAGCTGCGGCAACAGTTCCGCGAAAGCAAGCTGGATGACCGCACCGTGGAAATCGATGTGCGGGAGCGGAGTACACCGTCGTTTGAGATCATCTCCAACCAGGGCATCGAGGAGATGGACATCAATCTCAAGGACGTGCTGCCCAACCTCTTCGGCCAGCGGACCAAGAAGCGCAAGATGAAGGTCGGAGAGGCCTTCGAATACCTGGTGCAGGAGGAAGAAACCCGGCTGGTCGATATGGACCAGGTGACCCGGCTGGCGGTGGAGCGGGTAGAGAACTCGGGCATCATCTTCCTGGACGAGATCGACAAGATCGCCGGCCGCGAAGGCGGGCACGGTCCGGATGTTTCGCGCGAGGGGGTACAGAGGGATATTCTGCCCATCGTGGAAGGGACCACGGTCAATACCAGGTATGGGATGGTGCGGACCGACCACATCCTGTTTATCGCGGCGGGCGCGTTTCACGTTTCCAAGCCGAGTGACCTGATCCCTGAGCTACAGGGCCGGTTTCCCATCCGGGTTGAGCTGCAGTCGCTGACGGTGGAGGACTTTGTCCGGATCCTTACCGAACCGAAGTCGTCGCTGACCAAGCAGTACACGGCTCTGCTGGAAACGGAAGGCCTGAAGCTGAGGTTTACCAAGGAGTCTCTGGAAGAGATGGCGCGGTTCGCCTTTCGAGTCAATGAGACCACGGAAAACATCGGCGCCAGGCGGCTACACACCATCATGGAGCGGGTGCTGGATGAGATCAGCTTCATGGCTCCGGACATGATGAAGGGGCATTCGGCCGAAGGTGCGCTGCTGGAGATTGCAACGGGAACGGAGAATGGCGCCACGGTGCCTCTGCCTATCAGCGACGTGGAGACGGCGGAAGGACGGGAGCGGGTGGTCCTGATCGATCCGGAGTACGTACGCGCCATGGTGGCGTCGATTGTCAAGGATCAGGACTTGTCGCGGTACATCCTGTAGCGGTTTCGAGAGCCGGATTCGGGAGAGCCGAGGGGCACACAGCAGGTCCCTCCGCTTCGCTTCGGTCGGGATGACACTTCTGTTGAATGCCGACATCCTTGTTCCTAATTCCTAGATAGAAGTGTCATCCGACTGGCTGTGTGCCCTCCGGCCTAAGGTAGGTGCACAGGGGCGACGTCGAAGTGGACGTTGGGCAGGTCTTCGACTGCCCGGCGCAATTCTTGTTCCCAGCGGGCGTGCATGAGCACGAGTTCAGGATCATCGGCCTCAAAGCGGCGGTAGCGGTCAAAGTCTAGTTTGTCGTTCTGGTAGAGCAGGACTTCGAGCGGGGGCCCGACCGTCACATTGGAACGCATCGCAGCATCGAGCGAAAGCAGGGCGTAGGTTCCGGCGACCTCCAGGCTGGTGGAGTCATATTCAATGCCGCGATCGAGAATCGGCCGGCCATATTTGACTTCCCCGATCTGCAAATAGGGCGAGCCCTCGGTCGCGCTGAGCGGGTTTCCCTGGGGATAAATGAGGAACAGGTTCGGCTTCTCACCCTTAACCTGTCCGCCCAACACCAGGTGGACGTTGAACTTGAAGTCATCTTTTTCGAGGGCAGCGCGATCCAGATCCGAGACCCGGCGAACGGTGTCACCCACGGCGCGGGCGGCAGCGTACATGGATTCGGCCTTCGCCAGGCCTTCCCCAGCCGCAAATTCACCGCGCAAGAGAGTAATAATGGATTGGGTAAGTGACAGGTTGCCACTGCTCAGGATGACAAATGCGCGCTCTCCCGGTTGCAGGAAGGTGTGCATCTTGGGGGTCACGTTCACCTGGTCGAAGCCGGCGTTGGCTCGGGAATCAGAGGCCATTACCAACCCCTCGCGGGTCATGATGCCCAGACAATAAGTCATTATTTCTCCTTAAGGGGAATGCTAGAGCATTTTTCCGGGTGAACCGATCAGGAATGTCTGATAGTTTTTCAGCATCATAATCTTTGCGACTAGAACCTTGTCGTTCCTGTCGACTTGCCTGGGGGAAATCCGCTTCGGGACTCGATCGAGGGAGTGCAATGCTTATTCGCTTAGGTTATGACATCGGTTTCAACATCCCCGCTCCCGTAACCATCGTTGCGATGCTCCACGTGCATCCATCGCGGGAGCCAGATCTGCTCGAACCGGATGAACTGAAGCTGGACCCGGACGTCCCCATTACCAGCTATATCGACACCTTTGGCAATCGGTGCTCGAGGTTCGTAGCGCCGACAGGGCATATAAGGCTCACCGGTTCTACCTTGATAGAAGACTCCGGCCTGGAGGACCCTGCCCCGCTCGACGCAATGGAACATCCGGTTGCGGACTTGCCCAACGAGACGTTGATCTATCTCCTAAACAGCCGCTATTGCGAGGTCGATCGGCTTTCTAACATCGCCGTGGAGCTTTTTGGCAATGTGACTCCCGGCTGGGGCCGGGTTAGGGCGGTCTGCGAATGGGTCTATTCCAAGGTGGCTTTCGGCTATCAGCATGCCCGATCCACAAAAACAGCTCTCGACGTGTTCACCGAGCGGGTTGGCGTATGCCGCGACTTTCAGCACCTGGCGGTCACCTTCTGCCGCGCGCTCAACATACCGGCGCGCTATGTGACGGGATACCTTGGGGATATTGGGATTCCCCCGACCTACACGCCCATGGACTTCAGCGCCTGGTTTGAGGTCTACCTGGCAAATCGCTGGTGGACTGTGGATGCGCGGCACAATCATCCCCGCATCGGCCGGGTGTTGATGGCGGTCGGCCGGGATGCCTCAGATGTGGCGATCACCACCTCCTTCGGAATCGCCAGCCTCACTCACTTCAATGTGGTTAGCGACGAGGTTGCCGCCGAAACCACGTCAGGATTCAGGAGATAAATGGGACTCGTCCGACCGAGCACGTTCGGCAATCCGCTCTTGAAGGACTATGTCCTCGATAGCACCTATGACGAGGTGTTCACCGAAGACGGCCTGGTGAGACCCCACTATGCCGAGGTCCTGGAGACGTTCCTGAACCTTCCGCCGGAGGAAATCGCACGCCGCAAGCGCTCGGTAGATCTGTCGTTCATGACGCAGGGCATTACGTTTAACGTTTACGGGCACGGAGAAGGAACGGAAAGGATTTTTCCTTACGACCTGATGCCACGCGTGATTACGGGGGCAGAGTGGGCGCATATCGAAAAGGGGCTCACGCAACGAATCACTGCCCTCAATCTGTTCCTCCACGATGTTTATAACGACGGCAAGATTCTCAACGACGGGCATGTGCCGCGCGACATCGTGTACAGCTGCCGGCAGTTCCGGAGAGAAATGCGCGGCCTGCAAGTGCCGCGGAATGTTTACATTACCGTAACAGGCACGGATCTTCTTCGGCTTAAAAACGGAGAGTTCGTGGTGCTGGAAGACAATCTACGGGTGCCCAGCGGCGTCTCTTACATGCTTACGAGCCGCCGGGTGATGAAGCGGACGTTTCCCCAGCTCTTCCGCGACTACGGAGTGCAACCGATCGAACACTACACGCAGCTGCTGCTAAGCACGCTGCGGTCGCTGGCGCCGGAGGGGCGCCACGACCCGTCGATTGTGTTGCTGACCCCGGGGGTCTACAACTCCGCATACTTTCGAGCACACTTACCTTGCCCGGCAGATGGGTATCGAGCTGGTCGAAGGACGCGACCTGGTCATCCACGACAACGTGGTTTACATGCGAACCACGGCCGGCCTGAAGCGGGTGGATGTGATCTACCGCCGGGTGGATGACGACTTTATCGATCCGCTGGCGTTTCGTTCCGACTCCATCCTGGGCGTGGCCGGGATGTTCAACGCTTACCGTGCCGGCAACGTAACTCTCGCCAATGCGTTCGGCACCGGGATCGCCGACGACAAGGCCGTCTACGCCTACGTGCCCGCGATCATCCGCTATTACCTGGGTGAAGAGCCGATTCTGAACAACGTGGAAACCTACCTCATGACCGACCCGAAGCAGCGCCAGTATGCCATCGAGAACCTGGACAAGCTGGTGGTTAAGGCGGTAGGGGAATCCGGCGGTTATGGGATGCTGATCGGCCCGCACAGCAGCGCCGAACAGCGGGAGGAATTCAAACGCGCGATCGAGGCCAATCCGCGAAACTATATCGCACAGCCGACGCTTGATTTTTCTCGCGCTGGTTGCTTGACGGAGAACGGAATCGAGCCCCGGCACGTGGACCTGCGGCCTTACATCCTGTATGGCGACAAAGTGCGCATTGTGCCCGGCGGCTTGACCCGGGTGGCTCTGCGCCGGGGCTCGCTGGTGGTGAATTCGTCGCAGGGCGGGGGCAGTAAAGATACCTGGGTTTTGAATGACTGAGGGAACAATGCTTTCTCGCGTAGCAGACAGCCTCTACTGGATGGCCGCTACCTCGAGCGCGCCGAGCATACGGTGCGGATGCTGGATGTGAACATGGGGCTGATGTTGGACAAGTCCAGCACCAGCGCCGAGGGACGATGGAAGCGGGTGCTGGCCGCGCTGGGAAATCCGGAGGACGTCCGTTGGCAAAATGACTACTACCAACTGGTCCACACGCTGACTTTCGACCCGGATGTTCCCGCATCAGTGACTTCCTGCCTGATCGAAGCACGGGAAAATGCTCGCCAGGTGCGCGACGAGATCAGTTCAGAGCAGTGGCAGCAATTAAATCGCATGTACCACTGGGTGATTCAGCCCCATTCGGAGTTTGGGATTGAATACCCGGCTGGCGGATTTTCTTCCCGCCGTGATCGACGGCGTTCACCTTTTCCAGGGGGTGACGGATACCACCATGAGCCATGGCGAGGAGTGGCAGTTTATCCAAATGGGCCGCTACCTGGAGCGGGCGGCCGCCATTGCGAATCTGCTTGACCTGTATCAACCGGAGATTCTTCATACCCCGGAAGTGGCCGCGGAGGGGCGACAATACCAGGAGTGGGTTGGCTTGCTGCGCTGCTGCACGGCCTTCGAAGCGTATTGCAAGGTTTACACCGCGGACATTACCGCCGACCAAATTCTCGAATTTCTATTGTTGAATCCGCAATTTCCGCATTCGCTCAGATACTCGGTCGACTGCCTGCGCCAGGCGCTGGTAGCCGTGCAACAGGCGAGCGGAAGGCCGCCGGTGGATGAGCTAACCAGGATCTCGGGCAGGCTGCAGGCTTCGCTGAGCTTTGTCGAGGTTTCCGACATTCTCGCCCAGGACGCCGGGGCCTATCTCCACAACATCCTGCAACAGTGCCGGCAGACGCACGACCTGATCTACCGTTTTTATATTCAGTACTCAGTGCAAGCCGCTCTCGCCATGTAGCTGGTTGCCAGCAGGGAGTTCGACAGGCGATGGATTTTTATCTGATACGGCATCTGACCAAGTTCCTGTATGCGGACCAGGTAAGCGAAAGCCTCATGGAGGCGCGCATGCACCCGCGCAGCGACAACAATCAACGCTGCCTCTCGTTTTCCTTGTCGGTAAGCCCCCGTTGCCGGGTTTTTTCTTATCGCGATCATCTGGGCAACAATGTCCATCACTTCGATATCCCGGGAGAGCACTCACAACTGGTGATGGTGGCCGAGGCGCTGGTCGAACAGCAGCCGCTGCCGGAGATTCCCCAAACGCTTCGGCCGGGAGCTTGGAACGAACTGGACTCGCTGGTCGCTTTGGGTGATTTTTCCGAGATGCTGCTGCCGAGCGAGTTCGCCAAACCGTCGTCCGCGCTGCTGGATCTGGCGAAATTACTGGATGTCCGGCGCCGCGACGATCCGCTGGTGCTGTTGCGCCAGTTGAATGCTTCGATCTATCACTGGTTCGACTATGTCCCGCGCAGCACTCACGTTAATTCCCCTATCGACGAGGCGCTTGAGTCCCGGAAAGGGGTGTGCCAGGACTTTGCCCACACCATGATTGCGCTGGTGCGGCACGTCGGATCCCTTGCCGGTACGTGAGCGGCTATCTCTACCATGGCGAGGAGAATGCGGACCGATCCCGGGCCGACGCGACTCATGCCTGGGTCGAGGCCTTTCTGCCCCAGGTGGGTTGGATAGGGTTTGACCCGACCAACAACCTTCTCGCGCATAACCGGTACATCCGGACCGCAATGGGGAGGGATTATGCGGATGTGCCGCCGACGCGCGGGACCTATCGCGGCAGCAAGGACAGCGAGCTTTATGTCGCGGTCAAGGTTTCGAAATACGTGGACATGCCGCCGCTGGACCGCGATATGCCTGTTCCAGAGGACTGGTCTATCCTGGTGGAGCGAGCCCAGGAACCGCCCTCGCCGCCGGCCCAGCTGCTGCAACTGCAACAAATGCAACAGCAACAACAATAGGCAAAACATTTCCAGGACAAGTCCGCTGGACCGCAGATCCCTCGGCTTCGCTCGGGATGACAAAGAGGACGACAGCGACTCAATGTGACGTGGTTGCTGGAAGACGCTCGGCAACTGCTTTCATTGAAAGCGCTGCCATTCCCTTTGTCATCCCGAGCGAAGCCGAGGGATCTGCGGTTCAACGGACTTGTCCTGGAAATTGCACGGAAAGGTCCTGACCAAACGTAACCTCGGTGTTTTTTTCCTTCTTTCCAGCACCGGCAGGATCGCGTAGCTTATCAGAGGTGACTTATGGAACCGGACCTCGGTTATTTTTGCCGGGCATACGTGGGGCAGGACGTTCAGGCCAATGTGATTGCCCGTACCTTAAGGGAAGCCGAGCTTGAAATTACCCGCATGATCCGCGGCGGGGCCGGCGACGGCGCATGCCGTGCAGCACGGTTGGCCCGATCACGAGCCGGAACTGGTCGCCAGCGCCTACGGCGGGACGGCAGATGGAGAATTGTGGCGTTACTTGCGCCACAAAGCAGGCCCTGAGTTCGAACGCTGGGAAGTCGCCTACCGCTCCAAAACCAAGATTCTGGACGATCGCTGGGTGGTGATCGAGCTCAGCCCGGCCGGAATCAAGGAATATGGCGCCTTCGGGAAGGCGGTTCGGGCGATATGGGGAAGCGCGACGACCACGCCGGCAGAACGGCTTCGCGCCCGGGATCCTCTCCCGGAAGCAAGAGCCAGCAGGGCCCACCCAGGACGCCTCCAACACCATTCAGACGGCCCGCCCAATCCAAAGCCGGTTAAGAGCTTCTGCTTGACGCCGTGTGCCTGATTCTCCTAAGGTCAGGAGCAATGTCCAATGCCACCCAACAGCGTGCGAGCGATACTACATCCCTGGATACGCTGAAGCAGCAAGTGCTCGACGCCAACCTGGAGCTGGTTCGCCAGGGCCTGGTTCTTTTCACCTTCGGCAACGCCAGCGGCATCGATCGCCATCGCGGCCTGGTGGTCATCAAGCCCAGCGGGGTGGATTACGCGGCGCTGGCTCCCTCTGACATGGTGGTGACCGATTTGGACGGCAAAGTGGTCGAGGGCAAGCTTCGCCCATCTTCAGACCTGGCGACTCATCTCATACTCTACAAAGAGTTTCCCGGCATTGGCGGGGTGGTGCACACGCATTCTGAATTTGCTACGGCGTGGGCCCAGGCAGGACGGGAGATTCCCGCCTACGGAACCACCCATGCGGACTATTTCTACGGCCCAGTACCTGTCACGGAAGAACTGACCCCGGATGAAATCGGCGGAGAATACGTTTACAACACCGGGGTCGCGATCACCAGGCGCTTCCAGGGCCTTGATCCACAAGCAATTCCGGCGGTTCTGGTGGCGGGTCATGCGCCCTTCTGTTGGGGGAAAACGCCGCACGACGCCGCCCACAACGCGGCGGTGCTCGAAACGGTCGCCCGCATGGCCTACTACACGGCTACCCTGCGCGAGGGTTGTGCAGGCGTTTCTCAGGCCCTGCTGGACCGGCACTACTTCCGTAAACATGGCGCCAAAGCGACCTACGGACAGGAGAAATAATGCACCTTGCTGCCTTGGCGGTTTCCACTCAACTTGCCCGCCTGAACTGGATCGACGTTCTGGTGATCGCTATCTACTTCGCGATCGTGGTCTTCATCGGCTTTTACCTGCGTGGATCCTCCAATACCAGCGAAGAGTTCTTTATGGCCGGGCGGGAAATGACCGCCTGGATCGCCGGTTTGAGCTTTGTTTCCGCCAATCTCGGCTCGCTTGAGTTGATGGGCTGGGCCGGGTCCGCCTACCAGTATGGGATCCTGGCGATGCATTGGTACTGGATCGGCGCCATCCCGGCGATGCTCTTTCTCGGCATCGTGATGATGCCCTTCTACTACATCTCGAAGACCCACTCCGTACCGGGATACCTCAAGCTCCGTTACGGCGATGGGGCGCGGGCTCTTTCCGCAATCAGCTTCGCGTTCATGACCATTCTCATGAGCGGAATCAACATGTACTCGATGGCGATTGTGATGAAGGTGGTCCTGGGGTGGGACCTGAACTTCAGCATCTGGGTTTCCTCGATCACGGTGGCCGTTTACGTGGCGCTGGGCGGGCTTAAGTCGGCCATCTATAACGAGATTCTGCAGTTCCTGCTGATCTGGGCGGGCGCCTTGCTGGTGCCGATTCTTGGCCTGATCGAGGTAGGGGGCTGGACCAACCTGCGGCAACAGATCGCAACTAACCTGGGCCGATCCGACTATGTGCACTTGTGGTCGACCCTGGGCCACTTCAACACCAACCCCATGGGGGTGAACTGGTTCGGGATCGTGTTCGGGCTGGGCTTTGTGGTGAGTTTCGGCTATTGGACTACGGATTTTCTGGTGGTGCAGCGCATCCTGTCGGCTGACAGCATCCGCTCGGCACGGATGGCGCCGGTGATTGGCGCCGCTTTCAAGATGGCCGTACCGTTCATCGTGATCCTGCCCGGGCTGATCGCGCTTTCCGTGCTGCCCTTCAAGCTGGTTGCTCAAGACGTGGCGGTACAAACGGGCCAGCATAGCTTCAACGAGGTTCTGCCTCTGATGCTGGTTCGCTACTGCGGGCCTGGGCTACTGGGATTGGGAGTCACTGCCCTCATCGCCGGCTTCATGTCTGGCATGGCGGGCAACGTAAGCGCGTTCTCTACCGTTTGGACCTATGACATCTATGGGGCGTTTTTAAACAAGAAAGCGACCGACCGCCACTACGTAGCCATGGGACGCTGGAGCACTTTGGTTGGCGTCCTGGTTTCAGTCGCGACAGCGTACCTGGTGCAGCACGCGGCCAGCATCATGGATTATGTCCAGCAACTGTTCAGCTTCTTCATCGCCCCGCTGTTTGGGACCGTGATCCTGGGCATGCTGTGGAAGCGGGCGACCAAAGAGGCCGGGTTCTGGGGATTGCTGGCCGGCACAGGTACCTCAATCGGTCTGTGGCTGTGGGTGAAGAATGACCCTTCCGCCTTGCGTTATGTCGCTATGTCTCCGGACGCAAAAGATATGGCAGAGAACATCTATCGCGCCCTGTGGGCCTGGATTGTCTGCGTGCTGGTGACGGTGGTGGTCAGCTACATGACCAAGCCTCGCCCGGTCGCGGAACTGGAGGGGTTGGTCTATGGTGTTTCTGCCCTCCCTAAGGAACATGACGATCACTGGTATCAACGTCCGATCGTGTGGGCAGGCGCAGTGACCGTGATGTTCATCATTCTGAATGTCATTTTCTGGTAAGGAGAGTAGATGCGAGAGTCCTTTTCGATCTGGTGGTTCGCCGGCATCCTGATGTTGGCCTACGGGGTGGTGATTTTCGCCACCGGCCTTTGGGAACTGAGTCATCCCCTGCTCCATCCTCCTGTGCTGAGCAATCTGCATGCGCCCATCTGGTGGGGCGCGCTGCTGCTGATTTTCGGTCTCAGCTACACCATCGGCTTCCGCCCCCGTCAGTCGGCTAACAAGCGAAGGAAATAGCAAAATGGCGAAACAAATGACGTTCGGTGTGATCGTAGGCAACCGCGGCTTCTTTCCCGATCACCTGGCAAAGACGGGCCGCGAAGAGATGCTCAGAGTGCTGGAGGCGGCCGGTATCCGCACCATTGCGCTGAGCACGGAAGCATCCAAGTTCGGCGCCGTTGAAACTCCGACAGATGCGCGCTTATGCGGTGACCTTTTTCGCAAGCATCGGGACGAAATCGATGGAGTGATTGTTACACTTCCGAATTTTGGCGAGGAGCGCGGGATAGTCGATGCGCTGCGCCTCTCTACCCTGAAGGTCCCGGTGCTGGTGCAGGCGACGCCTGACCGGGCCGCGGACATGAAAATCTCTCACCGCCGCGACAGCTTTTGCGGAAAGATGTCGGCGTGCAACAACATGATGCAGTACGGGATTCCGTATTCGCTTACCGCGCTGCACACGGTGCAGCCTGACTCCGATGGGTTCCGCAAAGACCTGGCTTGGTTTTCTTCGGTGTGCCGGGTGGTGCGGGGTTTTACCAATCTCCGTGTAGGCGCAATCGGCGCGCGCCCCGCGGCTTTCAACACGGTTCGCTATAGCGAGAAGCTGCTGGAACGGAGTGGCATCTCGGTCGACACGCTCGATCTTTCCGAAGTGCTGGGCCGTATTGAACGGCTCAAGGACAATGACGATGCAGTGCAGTTGAAGCTGGCTGCGATTCAAAAGTATGTTTCAACCAACAACATTCCGATCGCGGCGCTGATCAAGATGTCGAAGCTGGGTGTGGTGATCGAGCAATGGATGCAGCAGACCTATTGCACGGTCAGCGCGATCCAATGCTGGACGTCGCTCGAAGAATACTTTGGAGTGGTGCCCTGCACGGTGATGAGCATGATGAGCGACAACCTGTTCCCCAGTGCCTGCGAGGTGGATATTTGCGGGACCATCAGCATGCACGCGCTGGCCCTGGCTTCAGAGACTCCGAGCGCGCTGCTGGATTGGAACAACAACTACGGTACGGATCCCGACAAGTGCGTCTGCTTTCACTGCTCCAACCTGCCCAAGCATTTCTTCAAGGATGTGGTGATGGACTTTCAGGCGATCATCGCGGGCACGGTGGGCAAGGAGAATACGTTTGGCACCTGCGTTGGCCGGGTGAAGGCCGGCGCCATGACCTATGTGCGCTTCTCAACCGACGACTTCCATGGCAAGATCCGGGGTTACGTCGGGGAGGGGGAGTTTACCAATGATCCGCTGGAGACTTTTGGCGGCGCGGGTGTAGCCAAGATTCCAAGACTGCAGAAGCTGCTTCGCCTGATCTGCGAGCAGGGATTTGAACATCACGTCGCGGCCAATTTTTCGCAGGTGGCGAGCCCGGTTTATGAGGCGGCTGTCCGGTATTTGGGATGGAGTATGTATAACCACGATGCGGAAGGTTGAGTGAGGGCGATCGTTGGGCTTCGCCCATCTTTTTCGGCCCAGGTATCCGGATGTCCTGCACGGGGCTCCACCAACATCCGCGTATGCGACTTTCATCAGGGAAAGTCGCAAGAAGCTCGCCAACGCCAGGAGGTTCGACAGGAAATCCGGAGTACGCTGGGGTGAACCTGGGGCACCCGTTCGATTCGTGCCGCACCTTTTCCAATTTGCTGGTATCTAATGCGAGGGAGTTGCGACCCCCACATTGAGCCCAGAGAAGGAGAACCATGAAGACCAGTTACAAGATTGATCCAGCCCACTCCACTGCGCATTTTGTTGTTCGTCACATGATGATCACCAACGTCCGCGGTTCATTCAGCGGCGTGCAGGGCACGGTGGTTTACGACCCCGACAATCTCGGGGCATCGAGCGTCGATGTGACCATCGATGCAAATACTCTCAACACCGGGGATGCTAACCGGGACACGCATGTGAAGAGCGCAGAATTTCTCGAAACAGACAAATATCCGACGATTATTTTCAAGAGCAAGTCCATCGCCAAGGATGGCGACGGGTTGCGGGTGAAGGGTGACCTGACGGTTCATGGCGTGACCAAAGAAGTTGTTCTTGACGTGGACGGTCCGACGGGAGAACAAAAAGATCCGTGGGGAAATATTCGCGTAGGTGCGTCGGCCGGCGCAAAGATCAAACGCAGCGACCACGGTTTGACCTGGAACGCGGCGTTGGAGACGGGCGGAATTATGCTGGGCGACGATCTCAAGCTCGAGTTGGAAGTTTCGTTGATCAAGGGATGAGGACAGCGCGTGGCCATCGTCGCAGGGGTTGATTTTGGAACGCTGACCGTGCGGGTTACGCTGTTCGACAGCGGCCGGACGGGGAAAGGCGGGTTGGCCACCGCCTCCGCCGAGTACCCGCTGAAGCGTAAGCGGGAAGACCCGGATTTTGCTACCCAGTCGCATCAGGATCAGATGGATGCGCTGGTCAGCGCCATGCACGCCGTGCTGGCGAAGGCGGGGATTCCGGGTGAGCAGGTGGAAGCGATCGCGCTCGATACTACCGGGTCGAGCGTGGTGCCGGTCGACGCTGCTCTTCAACCCCTGGATGACTACTATCTGTGGTGCGACCATCGCGCCAAGGGCGAGGCGCATGAGATAACCGAGCTCGCCCACCGGGAGCATCTGGAAGGAATTGAGTGGTGCGGTGGCGTCTATTCCCATGAATGGGGATTTGCCAAGCTGTTGCACTGGCTACGCCATAACCCGGAGAAGCGCGGCCGGCTAGCGAGCGCTTTCGAACACTGCGACATGGTTGCGGCAACGCTCTGCGGGGTCACCGATCCCAGGCTGGTGAAACGCAGCATCTGCGCCATGGGCCACAAGTGGATGTGGAATCCGAAGTGGGATGGGCTGCCATCCCAGGAGTTTCTCTCCAAAGTGGATCCGCTGCTGGACGGCATTCGGGAAAAGCTGTCGGGGGAGTATCACACCTCCGACGCGCTGGCGGGACATCTCGCGCCTTCCTGGGCGGAGAAGATGGGATTGCGACCCGGCATTCCGATTCCCGTGGGCGCCTTCGATGCCCATTGGGATGCCATTGGAGCAGGCTGCAAGGAGGGGGATGTCGTTAATGTAGTCGGCACTTCGACCTGCATCATCGCTATGCAGCGGAAGACTACGCTGATTCCCGGAGTGTGCGGGGTTGTTCCGGGCAGCGTGCACCCTGGCTATACAGGGATCGAAGCGGGGCTCTCAGCCACCGGCGACATCTTCGAGGCAATCGCGCGAAGGGCCAACGTCAAAGTTGCGGAGCTAAGCCGCGGTCTTGAAATCTACCGGCCGGGGCAGACCGGCCTGCTGCGGCTGAGCTGGGACAATGGCGACCGGACCATCCTGGTGAACCCGGAACTGGGAGGCATGACGCTTGGCTGGAACCTGGGCAACACCGCGCAGGATGAGTTGTTCGCCGCGATCGAAGGCACCGCGTTTCACACGCGGATCATCCTCGAGCGGCTGGGCGAATATGGAGTGCCGGTTGAGCGCGTAATTAACGGGGGTGGCGTGCCGCAGAACAATCCCGTGCTCAACCAGGTTTATGCGAATGTGCTGGGCAAACCGGTGATGGTGCCGGATGGTATTCCCACGAGTCTGGGTTCCGGGATTTTCGCGCTGCTGGCGGCGGGGGCGTTTCGTTCGGTGGAAGAGGCGCAGGCGAAGATGTGCCTGGGACATAAGACGTATGAGCCTGAAGCGAAGGCTGTTGCGGTGTATGAGGAGCTTTATCAGCTTTACCGAAAGGTCTATCTTGCATTTGGCCGGCAGGGTGCTGCGGCGGTCGAGTTAGGGGATGTTTTGCCGCGGTTGATCAAGATACGGTCGTCTGCACTTCAGGGTTGAGGGTCGAGGGTCGTGGCATCCCACATCTCGCGAAAAACGAGCGAGATGTGGGGCACCCCACGATCCGTGGCTAGGAGAGGTCCCGCGGACACCGCTTCTTGGTTTTTGATCCTCTGTAGCTGGGAGAGATTCCCCGCGGACACCGCTTGGTGGGTTCGGATGCTCCGTAACAGGGAGGGATCCCCAGGGGCCTGTAGAAATGTGCGAAGAAAGCGAAGTAAGCGAACTAAGTCCCCCCATTGGGGTTTAGGGATGGGGCACCGGGGCTTGTCTCTTGGCTATGCGCTCACCCGCAAGTCCTTATAATTGAAGTTGCAATGCTGAATAACAAGAAAGTCGTCGTGGTGCTGCCGGCCTATAACGCTGCGAAGACTTTGCGCCGTACGGTCGAGGAGATTCCTCACGAGATTGTCGATGAGGTGATCCTGACCGACGACGCCAGCCGCGACAACACCTCCGAGCTTGCGCTGGAGCTTGGTCTGATAACCATCCGGCACGATCACAATCGTGGCTACGGTGGGAACCAGAAGACCTGCTACACGGCGGCGCTGGCGCGGGGCGCCGACATCGTTGTGATGCTGCACCCCGATTACCAGTACACGCCCAGGCTGGTTTCCGCCATGGCGTCGATGATCGCCTACGGAGAATACGACGCCGTGCTGGCCTCGCGCATTCTCGGCCGAGGGGCGCTCGAGGGCGGGATGCCCCTTTACAAATACATCTCCAACCGCGGGCTTACTTTCATTGAAAACGTTCTGATCGGGCACAAGATGTCGGAATATCACTCCGGCTACCGGGCCTGGAGCCGCGAACTGCTGGAGCGTCTGCCGCTGTTGAGCTGTTCCGACGATTTCGTCTTCGACAACCAGATGATCGTGCAGGCGCTTTATTTTGGATTCCATGTGGGTGAGATCTCTTGCCCGACGAAGTATTTCAAAGAAGCATCGTCCATCAACTTCCAGCGCAGCGTGACGTACGGGTTTGGAGTGCTGCGCACGGCGCTCGACCTTCGATTAAAGCGCTGGGGCCTGGCCAAGCCAGCATTCCTTGCGGATGTGCCTTTGGAGAGGCTGCCGGCCGGTGGAGTGGCACCCCCTTCGGTATCGAGTAGCCTCGGCTGAGCGGAGACCCTTTTGCAGGCTTCCAACACGACGACAGAGGCACCAGTGGACGGGCCCCGGGGAATCCAAAGCCTTCGCGCCGTTCCAGACCGCTGGCAGTACGGGATCTATGCCCTGGCCCTGGCGGTAGCTATTTCGACCTGGTTCATCGTGATCCGGGCTCCTCTTTGGCTGGATGAAACCGTCTCCTTCTACCTGATCAAAGGTGGCTTTGCAGGCATCATGTCGCGCCAGGTCTGGCCCGACGCCCCGGCCTACTCGTGCCTGCTCTGGTTGTGGACCAAAGCGATGGGGACGGGCGAGCTGATGCTCAGAATCTCGTCCGTTCTTCCCATGCTGGGCGCGGTGTACCTGCTGTATCTGGCCGCACGGGAGCTGTTCGATCGGGATGTTGCGCTGATTGCCGCGATCGTCTTCTGCCTTCATCCGATCATCATTTTTGCGGCGATTGATGTGCGGCCGTATGCCTTCTCTGCACTGACCATCAACGCAACCATTCTTACCCTGGTTCACCTACGGCATAACAACTCAAACTGGCTGGCCGCCCTGTTCGGCCTGATGGCAGCGCTCATTGTGGAGTTTCAGCTGCTGTTCGCAACCATCGTGCCGGCACTTGCCATCTGCTTTATCGCGCTAAAGATTCACGACAGGAAGACCTTGTGGCGGCAGCTCGGTATCGCGGTTGCGGTGTTTGTGGTCGCGTTCCTGCCGGTCATTCCGCGACTGCAATACATGATGCGCACCAGCGGCACGCATGTTTTCTCCGAAGCTCCGCGGCTGCTGCAGCTGGTTTCGACGATCACGGTACGGGGACTGGTGATTGTCCTGATCGTTTTCGTTGTGGTGGCGGCGATTCGACGAGCTTTGGATATACAAGGCCATTCTGATCGATGGACTGTTTTGCTCTGTTTGTCCCTGGCGCTGATTCCGATCTTTAGCCTTTATGGGTTGAGCGTGGGAACGTCGATCCACGTGTTTGTCCCTCGCTACCGGCTGGTCGCCGTTCCGGGGATCGCGCTCTGCTGGGCTTTGGTGGTCAGCTGGATTGACTCGCGAGGCCTGCGGCTGATGTTCTGTGCAGCCCTGGTTACGGTCGCTGCCTGCGTCTACTTCACTGCACCCTCTTTCCAGCGGCACATGTATTCGTGGAAAGGCGCCCTCGCCTTCGCGGGAAAGAACGCCTCAGTGGACAACGCTCCGTTGCTGATTTGCAGCGATATTCCAGAGGCCGATCATATGCGGATGCCTGTGGGGCCGGCGATTGAGGAAACCGGGATTTTGCCGCCGCTCAGTTATTACAAGGTCAGCGTGCCGGTGACGCCGCTGCCGCGGGGGCTCAACGAGGAGGCGATCCGTGCCGGCTCGGAATTTCTGCAGCAGCAGGCACAGCGCCATCAACGTTTTCTAGCGTTGGCCTTTGTGCAGTCGTATGAGACGCTCAATTGGCTGGTGAAGGCAGCTGCGAGCACGGACGATGTTCGCCAGTTGGGAGTGTTCGACGGAGTCAAGGTGTTGGAGTTCGTGCCCCGTACGCAGACAGCTGCCTCGCACTGATTTAAAAGCTGGGATCAGGACGGACCGGACTGAAGGGATTCGAAGATGAAGGTATTGGTGACCGGGGGAGCTGGATACGTCGGATCGCACGCGGTGCGGGAGCTGCTCGCGGCGCGCCACGACGTCGTTGTCTATGACAACCTCTCGACCGGCCACCGCGAATTGGTCGATGGAGTTCCGCTGATCGTCGCCGACGTCGCAGACAACCAGCCTTTGCTCAAGGCTCTTCGCGGAGTCGATGCGGTGATGCATTTTGCGGGGTCGGCGTATGTGGGCGAGTCGATCGAGAATCCGCGCAAGTACTTTCACAATAACGTGGAGTCTGCGCTTAAGCTTACCGATGCAGTGCTGGCCAGCGATGTGCGACTCTTCATCTTTTCCTCCAGCTGCGCAACCTATGGAGTGCCGCCGCATTTGCCGATTGAGGAGTCGTCGCCGAAGAACCCGATCAACCCCTATGGCGCGACCAAGTTATTCCTGGAACAGGTGCTTTCCGCCTATCGCTCCTCGCATGGGCTGCAACATGTGTGCCTGCGATATTTCAACGCCGCCGGCGCTCATCCCAGTGGCGAGATCGGCGAGTACCACGATCCGGAAACACACCTGATCCCACTTGCATTGAAGGCGGTCCTGGGCACTTCGCCACCGCTCAAAGTATTTGGCAAAGATCTGCCGACGCAGGACGGGACCTGCGTCCGCGATTTTGTGCATGTTACGGATCTGGGCCGAGCCCACGTCATGGCGCTGGAGTATCTGGCAGGCGGAGGGGAATCGATCGCGTTGAACCTGGGATCAGGCAGGGGTACTTCGATTGGTTCCTTACTCGCCACAATCCAGAAAATTACTGGTCGAGAGGTTCCGCACGAGTTTGCCGCCGGCCGGCGGGGCGATCCCCCCGCACTCTACGCGGACCCCAGCCTCGCGCGACGGGTGCTGGGGTGGGCACCGGAATTTGATCTGGAAGATATTCTGCGCAGCGCGTGGGCATGGGAGAGCCAAGGATTGCCGCGTTTGTTGCCAGCGGGTAGCCGGCGGTAGAGAGAAAGGGGTGCGTTTCGCAGCGCGTTACTCCTCTGAGCAGGTGCCTTTCCGTGTATCGTAACCACGCAACTGGTCGTGTAAACTCTGTATGCATGGATGGCAGACCCCCCGGTGTCATCGAACAGGCAGATGCAACAGGTCTGATCCAACGAGCCAAGCTGCGCTTACTGGAAATGCACTACCAGAGTAAGGTTGGGCACATCGGTGGCAACCTCAGTGCGCTCGATATCCTGATAAGCCTTTACCATTTCCGTCTTCGCCCCAACGACAAATTTGTGCTTTCGAAGGGACACTCCGCGGGAGCGCTGTATGTGACGTTATGGACGATGGGACTGCTGACGGACGAGGATCTGCGCCACTTTCACGGAGAGGCGACCCGACTGAGCGGCCATCCGCCTTTAAAGGGGATACCAGAGATTATCTTCGCTACCGGAAGCCTGGGGCACGGTCTTAGTCTTTCGGCAGGCCTGGCGCTGGGCAAGAAGCTGCGGGGTGAAAGCGGGCGAGTTTTTTGCTTAACCTCGGACGGCGAGTGGAATGAGGGCTCTTGTTGGGAAGCACTCATATTCATGGCCCATCAGAAACTCGACAACCTTACGTTCATTGTCGATTTGAATGGGATGCAGGGTTTCGGTTCCACACGGCAGGTGGCCAACCTGGACTCACTTGCCGCTAAGTTTCGAGCCTTTGGTGTGACCACGATCGAAATCGATGGTCACAATGTGGACAGCATCTGTTCTGCCCTGGGGTCGAGTCATGGACCGCTGGCGATTGTAGCCAATACGAAGAAGGGCTGTGGCGTGTCTTTCATGGAAAACCAGATGGCCTGGCATTACCTTCCGATGAGTGAGGAACAGTATCAGCAAGCGGTGCGCGAGGTGACGGAATGCGGCAAGCTTTCTGCAACGGTCTAGTGCAGCAGGCTCTTCTGCCGGAATTTGTTTTTCTCACCGGAGATCTTGGTTTCAAAGCCCTGGAGCCGTTGCAGGATGCCATGGGCTCGCGCTTTATTAATGCCGGCGTATCGGAACAAAACATGATCTCGGTTGCGGCCGGCCTGGCGCGCAGCGGCTTGCGGCCTTGGGCCTACAGCATTGCACCCTTCCTCTACGCCCGCCCCTTCGAGCAAATTCGCAACGATGTCTGTTTCCATGACCTACCGGTGATCCTGGTCGGCAACGGCGGCGGATACGGATATGGCGTCATGGGCAGTTCGCACCACGCGCTCGAAGACTATGGTTGCCTGCTCACGCTACCCCATATGCGCGCGTTTGTTCCGGCGTTCGATTCCGACGTGAGCACCATGCTTCCAGCACTGATGGAGAGCGATGGACCGGTTTACCTGCGGCTGGGGTTATCAGAAGAGCCCAAAGGGTGGCCTGTTCCGGCGTATGCTCCCTGGCGCAAGTTGCTTAGCGGCAATGGCTCGGTCCTCGCCGGAGTTGGACCGTTAGTGGGTGGTATGCTGACCGCATTGCAACAACTAGAAGAAGATGTGCGCCCAGAGGTATGGCTGATCACTGAATTGCCGATCACCGACGTTCCGGCGGAATTTATGAATAGCGTGCGCCGCACTCGCCGGGTTTCGTGGTGGAAGAGCACACGGTGCATGGCGGTTTTGGTCAGATGCTGGCCCATCACCTGGCGTCTGCAGGCGAGTCTCCCGATTCATTCACTCACCGGCATGCTCTCGGCTATGTGTCAGGTCTATATGGATCGCAGAAGTTCCATCGTGCGGAATGTGGGTTGGACCCAGCCTCCATCGTCGCTGCGGTTTCTGTGCAATGAGTCCAGCGCAAGGCGATCCGCTCAACGAGGTCAGCTCCACCAGTATCAAACAGCTCCAGGGCCCGATTCTGGTCCTCGGAGCAAGCGGTTTCATCGGCGCCAATCTTTTACGCACGCTGCTGCAGTACCGTGAGGACGTGTTTGGAACGGCGACGCGACTTCCGGCATGGCGGCTCGAAGATTTGCCGCGCAATCACGTACTGGTCACCGATCTACTTATCGATTCGAACCTTGATGCGCTGCTTGAAGGGGTGAAGCCTCGAACCATCTTCGACTGCATCGCATACGGCGCTTACTCCTTCGAGACAGACCGGGAGCTAATCTACCGCACGAATTTTAACCTGATCTCGCGGCTTCTGGGGCGGCTCGATCCGCGCAAGCTTTCCTGTTATGTGCATGCCGGTAGTTCCTCGGAGTATGGGGACAACGCATCCGGTCCCGGAGAGGATGAATCGCCGGCACCGAACAGCCACTACTCCGTGTCCAAGGTGGCCGCGGCCAGCCTGATCAACTACCTGGGCAAAAAGAAAGGCCTGCCCTGCGCGAACCTTCGTCTCTATTCGGCCTATGGCCCGCTGGAGGACTCCTCTCGATTGATTCCGAATATCGTCCACTTTGGAGCATCCGGGGGATATCCGGAGTTGGTCGACCCGCGAGTATCACGCGACTTTATCTACGTCGATGACGTGGTCCAGGCGTTCGTGGATGTCGGCCTGAAATTGAGTGAGGAAGACTACGGCGAATCCTTCAATATAGGCACTGGACGCAAGACAACGATTGGAGATATTGTCTCCGTCTCTCAGCGGCTCTTTGATATCCGTCAGGATCCAGTGTTTTCAATGCCCAATCGAGAATGGGATCTGACAGACTGGTTTGCCGACATCGACAAGGTGCGGGAACGATTTGGGTGGGCGCCCCGTGTAAGTCTCGATGAAGGATTGGAACGCACAGCAGCGTGGTACCGATCTCTTCCCGACAAGCGCGCATACCTGCAGTCGTCGAAGCGCTTCGGGCTGGATACCAAGCATAGTGTGTCGGCGATCATTGCGTGTTACAAGGACGGTCAAGCGATCCCGATCATGTACGAGCGCCTGAAGAAGACTTTCGGCGCTCTGAATGTCGACCACGAGATCATCTTCGTCAACGATTGCAGCCCGGACGATTCGGAAGAGGTGATCCGGTCCATTTCCCGCAATGACCGGCGCGTATTAGGCATTTCTCACTCGCGGAACTTCGGTTCTCAAGCCGCGTTTCGCAGCGGGATGGAGATTGCCAGCATGAATTCCTGCGTGCTGCTGGACGGAGATCTACAGGACCCGCCGGAGTTGATCGAACAATTTGTAGGGAAATGGCGGGAGGGTTTCGATGTGGTCTACGGCCGGCGGGTGAAGCGGGAGGCTTCTCTGCCGATGCAGCTGGCGTACAAAACGTTTTACCGGCTCTTTGACACTTTTTCGTACATCAAGATTCCACGCGATGCGGGGGACTTTTCGTTGGTCGACCGAAGAGTCGCGGAAGCCATGCTTCGCTTTCCGGAGCGGGATTTGTTCCTGCGGGGGGTACGCGCCTATGCCGGCTTTCGGCAGGTTGGTGTTGACTACGTGCGGCCGGAACGGATGTTCGGACGCACGACCAATAGCCTGCTGAAAAACCTGGGCTGGGCGAAGAAGGGAATTCTGTCGTTCAGCTATGTTCCGCTGGACATCATGAGCAGCTCGGCGATTATTCTCTGCGCCATTTCGTTGGTGATGATCCTGGGGCAACTGCTGGCCAAGCTCCTCTTCCCCCAATTAGCGCCCAAAGGTTTCGCTACGTTAATCATTTTGATTGTATTTTTCGGTTCGCTCAATGTGCTCGCAATCAGTGTAGCCGGCGAGTATATCGCCAAGATTTTTGAAGAGGTCAAGCAGCGGCCGCACTTCATTCGCCGCAGCATCATTCGCGACGGAGAAGTACGATTGGCGGCGAAAGAGAGTTGATGAAAGGTACCGGCGCAGCGTTGTTCCCCGAGCAAAATGCGGCTGCATTCAAGCACCGCGACAACATGGTAGATGCCACCTCGGAGACCTGGCGGCCGCAGCTATTCGTCGCAACCACTACCCGGCTGTCGCTGCTTCTTGCCGCAGTGCGCAGGTTTTTTGACATCCAGGCGGGTTCTGCGTGGCGTGACCTGAGCGCAATACTACCGTCGCTGCAAGGGACCGTTCTCGACGTCGGCTGCGGAGCACAACCCTTCCGGTCACTGATTAACCCGGACGCCACTTATCTAGGTATCGATACGGATGGAGCCAAGGCTCATTTCGGATATGAGATGCCAAATACAACCTACTTTTCGGGCGATGTCTGGCCCGTGGCAGACACATCCGTGGACGTGGTGTTGTGCACGGAGACCCTTGAGCACGTGCTCGACACGCGCCGGTTTCTGGCAGAAGCCGCACGCTGCGTGGCGCGCGGTGGGACCCTGTTGCTGACCATTCCCTTTGCTGCCCGATGGCATTTCATTCCCTACGATTATTGGCGGTTTACCCCCTCCAGCCTGAATCATCTGCTAACAGGAACGGGCTTTCACAGCGTGCGTGTGTACGCGCGTGGAAATGCTTGCACGGTCGCGTGCTACAAGGTTATGACGTTGCTGTTGCTGTTGCTGATGCCGCAAACCGCGTCGAAAGGTCTGGGGCTGCTGCTTCGATTAGTCGGGTTGGTTTTTCTGCCTTTGTTTGTGGGGCTCGCAGTGGTTGCGAATGTCTCTCTTAGCTATGGAGGAGACGACTGTCTTGGCTATACGGTGTTGGCAGTTCGCGGGTGAAGTGAGTCAGGTTGCTGTCTTCTAACCTTTGTTGATAACCGAAAGAAACAGCAGGTCCCTCCACTACGCTCCCCCGGATTTCCTGTGGACCTTGGTGGCGTTGGTGCACTTCATGCGCCTTTCCCTTACAGAAAGGCGCACACGCGGCTTCGTCCAGTGCAGCGTGGCAGGAAATCCGGGTAGGCTCCGGTCGGGATGACACTTCTGCCTGGAATCAGAATGTGGGTTCATCCCGACCGAAGCGTAGCGAAGTGGAGGGACCTGCTTTGGCTTTTCTCGGGCTACTTCCGCGGTTTCTGTCCTACCACGGCTAAATTACCTGCGGGGAGAGACAGCAGTAACTTGCCTATTCCCGAGATCTCTGCCGCGCGTCTCACGCCGGACTTTACCGGCTTGGGAATCGGAAACAGCTTGATCCAGTAGTCGACTGGATATCGGTTTTGCACCGAACTTACCTTGATCGAATCGAATCCGGCATTTCGCAGGAGTGCGGCGCTGGTTGGCCGATCGAAGAGTTGCAAATGCTCAATGTCGAAGATGGGTGATTTTGTGCCCATCACGCGGGCGGAGAAAGCACGGCGGTTATGCGCGACAATCAGGAACAGGCCGCCGGGCTTCAACAGAGCGAGCGCATCCGCGGCGATCTTCACCGGGTCCCAGACATGCTCGATCACCTGAAAGCAGGTGATGAGATCGAAGCTCGCCGCAGCAAATTGATCCGCTGCAAAGATCCCGCATTTGAGATAACCGCGAATGGCGGGCTTGGCAGCCTCGATGGGGGCGATGGACGGCTCCACGCCGATGACGTCGCTGAACCCCAGGTCCAACAATTCCTCAACGAAGGCACCGTCTCCCGCCCCAATGTCGAGAGCACTTCCCCGATTTGGCAGTGCCGCCAAGTGAGGCTCAAGTAGAGCGCGATAGGTTACAGCGGCTAACCGGGACTCGGCTCCGCTGTCGAACGAGGCGTCTTTGTATGCGTCGGCGAGGGTCTCCGGGCGGAGCACAGGGTTGGCGTAGAGCATACCGCACGCATTGCATTCGACCATCCTGGAATGCATGTATTCGGGGAGTTTCCGAGAGGCGAACGCCGACGTTGTCAGCTTACCCTCATCGAGAGTTGCTTCCACCAGGACCGTGGCATCATCGCCGGCGCAAAGAGGGCAAGTCCGGGGAATAAAATCCAGCTTCATTTGCATTCGCTCGGGTTCAAGCTCTATCAGAAGATAACCTCTCCTCAGAAGATAACCTCCCCCTCGGAGTCTAATCGATGTCCAACCCTTAGCGACGAACATGGGATGACACGAGTTTTTCCCGGAACTCAGATCGTAAAACGGCGCCCCCTCTTTGCCCTGACCTTATACTCGAAGAACGATGGCAGCAGTCGAGAACACGACCCATTAGTTCTCACCAGATAGGCCGGAAGCCATTCGGCATCCTCCTAGTTTCGGCTGTCTACTTCGCAGATATCTTTGTCAAAGCCCGCCAGAAATGTTTCTGGCTCGATGAGCTTTTTACCACCTACCTTTGTCGTTTGCCCACTTTCAAGAGTACATGGATAGCAGTTCTCCACGGTGCAGATTTCAATCCGCCGATGCTGTACCTGTTAACCAGGGATGCGCATCGGTATTATGGCGAAGGCTTGATTGCGACTCGATTGCCCGCGATGTTTGGTGTCTGGCTATTCGGAGTCTGCCTCTTTCTATTCGTGGCCCGGCGCACGGATGCGGTATTCCCGGTATGATCGCGGGGATTTTTCCCTTTTTTACTTTGGCTCAGTACTATGCCTACGAAGCCAGAGCCTCATGGGATCGTGCTGGGATGGTGTGGTCTGGCCCTTGTCTGCTGGCAGAGGAATGCAGAAGGACGGGCAAAAAGTATCTGTGGCTAGCGGGTTTCGGATTGAGTCTCATAGGCGCTTTACTAACTCACGTTTACGCAGTGTATCTTACTTTGTTCCATTTGCCGTGGTCGAGCTTTACAGCCTCTTTTGCAGAAGGCCACCGAGCTGGGGTGTTTTGCGGCCAATGGCCCTCGCCCTAACATCGGTCATTGCAGCCGTATATCTGCCACTGTTTCGCATGTATCGAGCAAGCGTCCCGCAAAGCTTTCACGCCGGCTCCTATGACGTATTTCAACGATTCCTGGTCAATGGGTTCGGGCCTGCCATCATCATCCTTCTCCTGTCGCTCTTGCTATCCGCTGTGGATGGGATGCGGCGCGCGCAGCCTGTGAACACAACTGCCACCATCCCACAGCGGGAGATCGTGGTAGCGATAGGCTTTGCCTGCATACCTCTCATTGGTTTGCTTGGATCCAGGCTTAGCCATGGTCCGTTCATGGACCGGTATTTTCTTTCGAGCATTGCCGGTTACGCAATCATCCTGGGCTTCGAGAGTTTCCCGCCTGCGAGTCCGCTCCTGGACGGTAAAGGCGTTAGCAGGATGCATGTTCCTGCTTATGGTTTGGGATGTCGGAACGACCGTTTATTTTGGCCGGAGGCACAGGATCAGGCTTGTTGAATCAAGCAGCGGACAACTTCTGAGCACAACCCCGGCAAACCCGCTGGCGATGTACGAGTCGTTGTCGTCCGACAATAGGGGTCTGGATATCCTGGTCCTTTCGAGTATCGAGTACCTTTACTTTTTCAGATACGCTCCGCCCTCTGTGGTTTCCCACCTGTACTTCGGAAGTCCGACGGACGATTTGTTTCTTGAAGCGTACGAGAGACTCGGAAAAGGAGCACAGATCGATCTTAAGGCGACGACTTTCGATCCTTTTCTTGCTACTCATGACAAATTTCTAGTCTACGGCCGTGGGAACAGTGAGGACGCCGGAGCCATACAGACGTTCGTAAGCGCCGGCTATACGATGAAATCAGCGCGAGCGGACACAAACGGGGTTATGTACGAGTACGAAAAGGGGTCGTGAACTCCTGTTCAGCCCCGGCCGGCGGGCGGTGACTGATACGCTACCTTGTCTTGAACCGGCCTTGGGATTAGGTAATATTGTTGGAGAGGGACCGGGCGGACGAGCGAACGGTTTCGCCCCGCAGTTTCAGTTCGACCATCAGTGTTCTTCCACGCTTAGGCCACCAGGGATTCATGCAAAAACTGAAAAAAATTGTGATTATCGGCGGGTGCGGCCATGTGGGGCTTCCCCTGGGCATCGTCTTCGCCAATTGTGGTCTAGATGTCGTTCTTCTTGATCGTGATCAAGCCAAGATAGACACGGTGAACGCCGGCCAAATGCCCTTTATGGAGACCAATGCCCTGGAGCAGCTGGGGAACGTTGTGGGCAAGAAATTGGTCGCCACCGCAGATACTTCCTGTCTGCGAGATTCGGATGCAGCGATTGCGGTTCTTGGGACCCCCGTCGATGAGCACCTTAATCCAACCGTGACTGACCTTTATCACAGCATCGACGAGGTGATCGCCCTGATGCCGGAGAATGCTCTGCTGGTGCTGCGGAGCACGGTCTACCCAGGCGTCACCAAACTGGTCTACGAGCGACTGCAGGCTTCCGGGCGCAAAATTCTCTTGTCCTTTTGCCCGGAAAGGATCGCCGAGGGCAAAGCTATGGAGGAGATCCGGACTTTGCCGCAGATCATCTCCGCGTTCGACTCCGCTTCCCTGGCCCGCGTCCGCGAACTGTTTTCCATCATCAATGACGACCTGATCGAACTCTCGCCGCTGGAGGCAGAGCTGGCCAAGCTGTTCACGAATAGCTGGCGCTATATGAATTTCGCTATTTCCAATCAGTTTTATGTGCTCGCCGAGACCTATGGTCTTGACTTTCAGCGCATCTATGGAGCGGTGACCCACCGCTATCCACGCATGAAGAGTTTTGCCAAGGCGGGTTTTGCGGCGGGCCCGTGCCTGTTGAAGGATACGTTGCAACTATCAGCATTTTCGGGCAACAATTTTTTCCTGGGACATTCGGCGATGCTGGTCAACGAGGGATTGCCCAATTTCATTGTGAACCAGCTGCGACAACAGCAGAATCTTCGGGATAAGGTAGTGGCAGTATTGGGTATGGCTTTTAAAGGGGAATCGGATGACAAGCGCGAGAGTCTTTCCTATAAGTTGCGAAAGCTGCTTATGGTCGAAGCGAAAGAAGTACTGTGCACCGACCCTTACGTTGTCGACCCGAAACTGGTCCCGCTCGGAGAAGCGTTACGGCGCGCGGATGTCATCATTTTAGGGGCCCCGCACGCCGCCTACCGCGACCTTCCTCTTTCCAGCGATAAGGTCGTTGTAGATGTCTGGGGCTTCTGGCCGAACCGCCAACAATCCGCAACAGGGGGACGTGTCGCATCGTGAAAGTACTGGTTACTGGCGCTTCAGGCTTTATTTGTGGATATCTGATCCAGGAGTTGCTGGATAACGGATACGAAGTAGTTGGTCTCGATAACTTCAGCAAGTATGGGCGGCTACAGAAGTCGTACGATTCCCACCCTCATTACAAGCTGGTTGAAGGCAATGCAAAAGATGTCGCATTGATGAAGGAACTCCTCTCCGATTGCGACCACTTCATCGCGGCCGCAGCCATGATTGGCGGGATCTCGTATTTTCACGAGTTTGCGTACGACCTGCTGGCGGAAAACGAGCGCATCATCGCTTCTTCGTTTGACGCTGCGATCTGGGCCCACAAAGAGCGCAAGCTGAAAAAGATTGTTGTGCTTTCATCGAGCATGGTTTTCGAGAGCACTACGGAATATCCCACGCCGGAAGGAGCGGAGCGGCGGAGCCCACCCCCTCGCTCAACCTATGGCTTCCAAAAACTCGCCGTCGAATATTTCGTTCAAGGCGCCTTCGAACAATACAAGCTTCCTTACACCATCGTGCGGCCCTTCAATTGTGTCGGCATCGGAGAAAAGCGGGCGTTGTCTGATCGCGACATCATGAGCGGCAATGTACGCCTGGCCATGTCCCACGTGGTTCCCGACCTGGTGCAAAAGCTGGTGAAGGGACAGGATCCGCTGCACATCCTGGGCGACGGGAAGCAAGTACGTCACTACACCTATGGTGGCGATCTGGCGCGGGGAATTCGGGTTTGTGTCGAGCACCCGGCTGCCCTGAACCAGGACTTCAACCTTTCCACCCCGGTACGCACGACGGTTCTGGAGCTGGCAGAGGTGATCTGGAAAAAGATCCATGGCTCCGGAAAGCCGTTCCGCTACGTGAGTGACCCTGCTTACGAGTACGATGTCCAGGAGAGGGCACCGGCAGTTGGGAAGGCGCGGGATTTGCTTGGATTCGAGGCGACCACTCCGCTATCGGACATATTGGACGAGGTCATCCCCTGGATCGCAGAGCAGGTGGAAATAGGCCAGATGTGAGCGAACCGGTTCCCTCACCAGTTTCGACAGGAGGTTTAGTGGACAGACCGCTCACCATAGTCATTCCGGTATACAACGAAGGGGCCAATTTCCCCGCGCTCTGGTCAGAGGTGAAGGAGCATCTCAACTTTCCCTTCACCGCTTTTGTCGCATACGACTTTGATGGAGATAACACGCTTCCGGTGGCGCAGGAGATTATTGCCCAGGGCGAGACTCGACTGAGGTTAATCAAGAATACCTATGGCCGTGGGGTGGTGGGTGCAATCCGCACCGGGTTCGATGCGGCAGCTCCAGGACCTGTGCTGGTGTTGATGGCCGACCTGTCGGATGACCTGGGGCAGGTTCCCCGGATGCTCGAACTTTATCGGAGTGGTAGCCACATTGTTGTCGGCAGCCGCTATATGAAGGGTGGCCGGCTCATCGGAGGCCCCTGGTTTAAACAGCTGCTTTCACGTTTGTCCGGAGTTACTTTGTGCTGGTTCCGCGGCATACCGACTCATGACGCGACGAACGCTTTCAAAATCTATGATCGCGCCATGTTGAGCACCATCCAAATTGAGAGTAAGGGCGGATTTGAATTGAGTCTGGAGATCACGGTTAAAGCCTTTCTTGCGGGCTATAAGATCTCTGAAACGCCTTCGACCTGGCGGGACCGGACAGCAGGGACCTCCCGCTTCAAGCTCTGGAAGTGGTTACCACACTACCTCAAGTGGTATTTCATGGCCTTCCAGCCGAAATCCAGGAACCGCAGCCCAAGGGAGAACCTTCGGCCCACGTGAGTTCTTCCAGCAAGACTCTCTTGCCTGTGGATGGCCCTGCCAAGGAAAGAAAGTCGGCAGGCGAAGTTCTCCTGCTCTGCTCCTCTTTGCTATCGCTGATTGCCTCGTGCATCCTCTGGTCGCCGCACAAACAGGCGTGGATGGACGAGTTGTTCACCTGGAAGGAAGTCAGCGACCCCTCCCTGTGGCATCTTTATTACGCCATCCAACATGGCGCTGACGGCGGGATGCCACTTTTCTACACCACAGCGTGGCTCTGGGCGAAGGCTTTTGGCACCGGTGTTCTGACACTACGGTTGTACTCCTGCGTTACCATGTGCGGGGCTTTGCTGGTCACCTGGAGTACCCTACGCCGCTTTTATAGTATGTGGGCGACGGCTTTTGGTGTGCTGGCATTTTGGGGCACTTCGGGGCTGCTGCTCAATCAGAATGTGGAAGCGCGCTTCTACGGTCTCTTCATCCTTACAGTCGCGATTGCAGTTAATGTTTATGCGCGTCTCATCGAGCAACCTGCTCCCAAAGCCCGGCTGCTGGTCATGTCGTTGCTTTCTCAGGCAGCTTTGGTGTTGACGCACGTCCTGGGGATCATTTACGGCGGATTGATTTTGTTGGCATTGATCCTGTCGGACGCATCCAGGCGTCGCGTCCGGCCGCGAGTCTATCTCTCGTATGCGGCTGGTTGGCTGGCGCTTCTCGTCTGGGTTCCCGCGATCCGAACTTCCATGGCAGCGGGCAAACCTCACAGCTGGATCATGATGCCGACCTTTAAAACCTTAGTCGCCAGCTATCTGTTCGAGGCTTTCGACCCGTGGTTTGGGCTGCTTCAGCGGCACTCCCAGGAAGCGACATTTCAAATGATTCGACACGTAGCGGAGTGGATCATTCTTATCCCTCTCACGTTCATTCTTCTGCTCGGTCTGCGACGACTCGTCAAGACGCGACAGCAAGCCGGCTCCGCTGCCAGAAGTGCTTTCCTGCTGGTCGGCTACTTTCTATTCAGTACACCGGTGGTGTTGTTCGTGGTGTCTCACCTTATCAATCCGGTCTTCGTTTCCAGGTATTTGCTGCCCTGCGGTGTTGGCATTGCGATCATCCTGGCAGATTTTGCTGAAGCGCTGGGTGCGGGCAGTGAGGCATCCTCACGCTTGTTGTGGGGAGCGGTTGTGGTGCTCCTTGTGATTTGTCCCGTGGTCACAACTCTGGCTCTGCCGCTGCTCGACACTCGCGGGGAATATCTGGACGTGCAGCGTCTGGACCGCGTCGTCCCCCCCAATACTGTGGTCGTCGCTGCTTGGCAGGAGGACTTCTCAAAACTTATGCGCTTCTCTCGCGATCCGCAGGATCGCTACTATTTTCTGCTGGACTGGCCGTCGGCAGTGGATGGGCCCAGAGGGTTTGTGCTCGACTACCATCTGATGAAGGCCTACCGGGATAACGGCTACTACGCGAACAACATTCAAGAGAACCAGAGCCTTTTTCTGCTCTCATCCCGATTTTCTGGTGCTGGACGTCGAACAACACAGCTGGTTCGACATGACCATCAAGAAGATGCCGCAATTTGAATGGAAAGTCATCGATTCTTTCGATGCACCAGCGGCTACGAGAAGCCTGATCGCGGTGCATCGGAGAGAGCCCCTCGACTTTTGTAACCAGCCGCTGTAAGTCAGCGGCCTAACAGAGAGCTGCTTTAATTCCTACGTTGATAGACTTCATAAGGGCCGAGCGCAGCGTAAGGCTGCCAATTCGCTCTTAGATTCTCCGCAAAGCGCCTGCCAATGACGTAGGGTTCACGTTTCGTCCGATATGGCAAGCGCGGCCCGAGATAAGGAGCCACGCTGTCTGGTGTCTCTGTCCACAACAATGTCTGGCCTTGCGGAAGAAGGGCCCAACGCGATGCGTTCAACTCTGTGAGTTGACGGTCCTCCGCGGAGGCATCCAGAACACTCCAATCGAAGTTGTAAAACGTCGGAACGAACTGCCCCGATCTCCTCAATGCTTCCTGAACCGGCATTGGCACCGAAAGCGGGAGGACCACCGGATCGTTGCCGACGATCGCCTGCAGGCCTTTTAGATCGAAAGCGCTATATTCCGTGTAATCCCTGGTACCCGCGGAAAAGTAGCGCTGGTCGATCGCGGGAGAGACTTTCTGCATGACAGTATGGGCCGCACCCATCAGCCGATGGTCTTGCCAATGGCTGGTGTCGTAGCGGATCCTTCCTTCCAACACCGGCCAATAGAAGTGGGCATCTATGTAGGCTGTCCATGTCAGGACCAGGACAACGCAAGTCACCCATGCAAACTGAGGCCCCGGTCCCATATCCGAAATTGCCACCAGAGAGAGAAGGTAGATGCCGAATCCAGCAAAAAAAACGTGACCAGGATCGGCCCTTCCGAACGCTACGGGCAGTAGGGCCACTGAGAACACGTAGAGTGAGGCGAGAAGAGGCGCTTCGGGACGCGCCTCTCGAAAAAAGCGCGCCAGCGTGAGGGGCACCAACCACACCAAAGCGAACAAGAATACAAGAATGTATGGGAGCGGCTCGACGATGAAGTTAGCTATGCCACGCGCGAAGAGCTTCAACATGCGCAGGTAACCAGCACCGGCCAGCAACAGAAATGCAGCCGTCGCCGCGACGGGCGCCAGCACGCCAACCAACCAACCTCGCTTGAGATAGACAAACTTGTAGGCAGCATAAGCCATGCTGCTGGCGCAGAAGGCAAAGCCGAGTTCCGGCGAGAGGGACAGGCTAGCCGCCTGGCCGACGAACAAGGCCGCTGCGAATGGCCAGGGCCTCGTTTGTCCGGCGGCCAAAACCAGAAACGCGACTGGAAGCGCGAAGCGGAAAAACGTGTAGTTGAGACCAAACCCGAATGGATATGTGTGTAACAAACAGAGTATTAGGAATACGGCTTTCCATTTTCGGGCGATCGGCAAACGATTTAGTACATAGACGACGAGGAGCAATCCTATGACATGCTCCAGCACCAGTGTGGTGTAGTAAGCAGCGGTCGCAGAAACATGCAGCGGAGACAGTAGTGTGTGCACGATCCCTGGGGCATAGAAGAGGAACGGTCCGTAGGTAAATTCGATCTGGTCGTAGAGTTTGCGACCATAGTCGAAATGCATACTGATCTGCCGCATAAATAGCCCCCGTCACCATACTGCAGACGGGAAATTGCAACCAGGTAACTGAGCCCTGCGACCATGCAACCGCAAACGACAACGGTGGTCAGGACCAGCAGACGGGGAAGTTTGCCAGAGTCAGCATTGCTTTGCTCCGATTGGAATCGTGGCCACCTTAGGGCAACAAAAAATACTAAGGTTCCCAACGCCGCCGCTGCGAGGGAGGCAACTTTATTGTTGAAACCGGCGACGTTCGCCGCAGAAATCCCGGCGAGATAGGGCGGCGGCAGCAAAAAAGGCGCGATAAAAACACCGAAGCAGGTGGCGAGAAAGATGAACAGGGGAAATATCCAACGCTTCGTGGTAATCACGTACCGAGTATAGCTTCACTCTTGGGGGTGAGCCGAGCAAGGAAGGGCGTAACGCCAAACTCTGTTTTGGGCTTGTTACGGCACGACTCAAGAGGCTGCGGAAAAAGTCGGGAGAAGAATGGAAATGCGGCCCTCAGCGGCTAAAGCCGTATCTGTTTTCAACCGTTTTTGTACGGGCTGAAGCCCGAACCCCTCAAAGAACAGAGTTTTTCCGCAGCCTGTCAAGTCGTGCCGTGATACAAAGCCTAAACACAGCTTCAGTCTGACAGCCGCTACAGGCTGGTTGACTTACTATCCACCAACCTCCGCGCCCGGCTGACGAATTCCTCCAGTGGCATGCCGCCCTGGTCGCCCTGGCCCCTGACGCGCAGGCTGACCGCGCCCGTCTCCGCTTCTTTGTCCCCGACGACCAGAATGTAAGGCAGCTTCTGCATGGTGAAGTCGCGAATCTTGGCGCCCATCTTCTCGTTGCGATGGTCAACCTCAACCCGCAGTCCGGCATTCTGTAACGTCGCCTGTATCTTTTCCGCGTAATCCAGATGGCGCTCGCTGATGGGCACGATCCCCACCTGCACCGGCGCCAGCCAGAGCGGGAAGGCACCCGCATAGTGCTCCACCAGCACGCCGAAAAACCGCTCCACCGACCCGAAGAGCGCGCGATGGACCATCAGCGGTTGATGGCGCTCGCCGTCTTCTCCTACATACTCCATCTCAAAGCGCGCCGGCATGTTGAAGTCGAATTGCACCGTCGACAGCTGCCATAGGCGGCCCAGAACATCCACCAGCTTGATGTCGATCTTGGGACCGTAAAACGCGGCTTCGCCACGGATGGTCTTGTAGGGAATGCCCTTCCGCGCCAAGCGCGTTCTCAAGCGAATGAATCGCCAGTGCCCAGTTTTCGTCCGAGCCGGTATAGCTCTTGCGGTCTTTCGGATCCCAGGTGGAAAGCTCCACTTTGAACTCCGCAAAGCCAAAGGTGCTCAGCACCAACTGGGCGAACTCAATGCAGCCCACTACTTCGTCTTCAATCTGGTCCGGGGTGCAGAAGATGTGCGCGTCATCCTGGGTGAAGCCGCGCACACGCAACAGCCCATGCATGGTGCCCGAGCGCTCGTAGCGGTACACATTCCCCAGCTCCGCATAGCGCACCGGTAGATCCCGGTAGCTCTTGGGCGAATTCTTGTAGATGAGAATGTGGAACGGGCAGTTCATCGGTTTCATCCGGTAGTCCGCGTCGTCCAGCTCCATCGGGGTAAACATGTTCTGCGAGTAAAAGCCTTCGTGGCCGCTGATCTGCCACAGATGCACCCGCGCCACGTGCGGCGTGTACACCAGCTCGTAACCGTGCCTAAGGCACTCGTCCCGCATCCAGTCTTCCATGATGCGGCGCACCATCGCGCCTTTGGGATGCCAGAAGATCAGCCCGGGCCCGGCCACTTCCTGGATGGAAAAAAGGTCCAGCTGCTTGCCCAGGACACGATGATCCCGCCGCTGCGCCTCTTCCAGGCGGGCAAAGTGCTGCTCCAGCTCCTTGTTGGAGAAAAAGGCCGTGCCGTAAATCCGCTGCAGTTGCGGATTTTTTTCATCTCCCAGCCAGTAAGCCCCGGCCAGGTTCGTCACTTTGTAGGCCTTCACCCTGCCGGTGGAGGGCACATGCGGTCCGCGGCAGAAATCCTCAAATTTGCCGTTGCGGTAGAAGGAAATTTCCTCGCCCGGCTTGGTGAAGCGTTCGACAAAGTGGGCCTTCATGAAATCGTTGCCTGCCTTGAAGCGCTCCAGGCTCTGGCTCGCGCGACTCCCATTCGCGCACAAAAGGCTCGTTGCGCGCGACCACCTCGGCCATTTTGGCTTCGATGGCTTTCAGGTCTTCGGGAGTAAAGGGCGTGGGCCGGTAGAAATCGTAAAAGAAGCCCGCGTCCGTCGCTGGGCCATGGCCGAGCTTGGTCTCGGGATACAGCTCGAGCACCGCCGTCGCCATCACGTGCGCAGCGGAGTGGCGCACTACCTTCAGACGCTTCGGCATCCTTTTCGGTGAGCAGCTGCAACCACATGTCCTCTTTGCAGCGGAGTGCTCAGGTCCACCAGGCGTTCGGCGTTGGCTTCCTCGGCGGCGTACATACCGGCTTCCGGCGGCGCTTCTCCCGCTGCGGCTCCGCGTCGCACGCCATTGTCTTTCGCCGTGCCGTTGGTGCTCGCCGGTCGAACCCGGGCAACGATCGCGGCTGCCGCCAGTCGCGGGGAGATACTCTGGGCCACATCGAAGGGAGTGGATCCGGCGGGGAATTCTTTGATGGAGCCGTCGGGGAGATGGACTTTTATTGAGTCTGCGTTGGGTGTCATTTTCCTGCTTTAAGTCTTAAGGATATGTGTCTGCTGGCCTCATTCGTCGAGGGCAGGGCGAAAGTAGCGTCCGCGACAAGTAGCCTCAGGAGCCAATCCTGGGTTACTTGTGACGCGATCGGTCATAGCCCCGCAAGGGACGGCTGAAGCCAGTATCTGAGGTCTCAGCCGTCCCTGACGGGACTGGACAGGGTTTCGTGATCGATACCCAGGATTGCGTCCTGGCACTGCAGACGTCCCTACGGGACTATGGAAGGCGAGTTCTCAGCGCAGCTCTTTTGTTCGTAGATTTTCCATGCCAGCGCTAAAGCGCATGGTCGAAGCCCAACTATTTTCCGGAGATCGCTGAATGGCGGCACCCGCTAAAAGTCGTGCCCTGATACAAAGCAGCAAAGTCTGACTGCCTAGACCAGTGCGGAGTGAGTCATGGCCTCGAGGACAGAGAGAGGCGATGATTCCGGGAGAAACCATGGCGCCGTGTTCCACCAGAAAGGTTTGCTCCAACGCGTACTGGCCGGAGAGAACCGCATGCGGAACCATGTCGGTGTAGACCATCCAACTCGATCCGGCGGGAAACTGCAGATATTCCTTGCGGCACTCCGCCTGGAAGGATGCGTTCTCCTTGAGGAAGTTGTGGAAGCGCATCATGAAGTCGTCATAGGGTGATCGCTTCAGGCTGGGAATCGCATATCCCAGGCCGGCGGTGTTGGCCAGAGAGCGCAGGGCGCGGCCGGCGGAGTTGCCGGGCGCAGGAAGGGAAATCTGTTGCGGCGCATAGCGCGACGCCAGCACCGGAAACGGGTCGCTGACCACCCAGTCGCGCGAACGCGTGGGATGAATGTTGTTGAAGAAGCGAAGTATGCGCGCGCCATGCGTAGGCCGGGTAGGGAAGGCATCGGTGTGCAGCAGGTCGTTGCGGCGGCGCAGCGGTAAGTCGCGGCCTTCTTCCTCCTGCGGCCGGAAGCTGGCGTAATCCAGCTGCCAGCGGCCCTCGTAGGGCGACAAGAAGCTGCTCAGAAAATGGGTCACATCCTGCGAGTACTGGCGCATGATCGGTCTGCAACTGCTTGCAGTTCCGCAGCACCTGTGGTATCGGCATCCAGCCCGCTCACGGTATCCAGATTCGGCTTGTAGGCAATGTTCTTGTGCAGGGTGCTGCCGGTCTGCTGCTGGCCCAGCAGAAAAGAAAGGTCCTCAGGCCGCAAGCGGATGGGGGTTTGCGGAAAGTAGAGAATGTCGCCCGCTTCCAGCCTCTGGCACCAAGCTCGCGCCTGATTCGTCCGGAGCTTCGAGCCCGTTGCGGTGCACCGGTCAAGATCGATGGTGACGAGAGCCACGCGAGCAGGCCTCCTAGCCTCGGGAAACCTTGCGGCGCACCCAAAGCGAGCCGAAAAAGATCAGGCTGGCGAGCAGCACGACGCAAGCGGCAGGGAAGGAAATGTACTTGTAGCTGACGGCGTAGTCCACGTGGTGGCCCATGCCGTTGTAGATCATCACGCCGACGATGGCCAGGAAGGTAAACAGGAAAAAGCTCAGAAAACCCACAGTAAAGGCCATCAGAGCACTGGTGGCGAAACCCAGGTCGCCCAGCGGGACGCCGAAGAACTTTCCCCCTGCCTGTGGGGGCCGAACCTGCTGCAGGTTCTGCTGCGCATTCATAATTGGCCTCGAAAGGGGAAGTGCACACCCCTCCACTCAGCTAGAATACTAGGTTATGGCTGAAGCCGCCCAAATGGAGTTGTTACCGGCCTCGCTCGTGGCGCAGCAGACGCCCGTGCGTCAGTCCGAAAACCGCCTGTGCTACGCAATCTTTGCCGATACCCACATCACCGAGCAAGAGCTGGAGCCGATCGTGCAGGCAGTGCCCAATGCCATCGCCGCCGCCCTCTCCCGGCATGCCTATTATTTTGTGCCCCTCACCATTGGTGAAACCGAGGAGACGATGGTGGCGCCCGGCTACACCATCGACCTGGGCGATCGCGCGATGTGTCACCGCAATGTGCAATTTGACGGCTCGGATTGCATCTTCATCTCCACCCGGCTGATGCAGGACCGGTTTGCCTTGGCATTCGAGTTCTTTATCAACGTGGGGCACCACTTTGTCGAAGCCGCTGGGGTGCCGCAGAGTTTCTGTGACCTGGTGTGGTCGCAAGCGTTGCCGAGGTGCGCGGGGAAACCAGCCAGGATAGCTACGAAAGCCGCCGCCGTGCACTGGACCGCGGGCGCAGTGATGGTCCCGGCACCCGCATGGCCGAGAGGAGCTTCTCCCGCGTGGATCAAACCGCCGCGGGCCGGCTGCGGAAAAGGGCCGGATCGACGAAAAGGCTAAGAGCAGCTTCTTTGAATCCGCTTTTTCTGATGCCCTGGCGATCTATATGCTCTCGCTCACGCTCGACTTCAACTACACGGATTTGCGGGAGCGTGAGTATCCGCTGCTGGCCGCACCGGCGTCTGGCCGAGCGCCTGCGCCATGTCGCCGCGCTGTTTCCGCCCAATGCCGGATACGATTTTCAAATCTCCTATCGCCACAAGTTCTAACCAGTACAATCAGCGAATGATTGCGCACCTGCGCGGAAAGCTGCTGGCGAAACATCCACAGCAGGCGATCATCGAGGCCGGCGGCGTCGGCTATGACGTTGTGATCAGCGTGACCACGTTCAGCGCGCTGCCAGCAGAGGGAACCGAGGTGGCCCTCTTCATCCACACCCACGTTCGCGAAGACACTCTGGCGCTTTATGGCTTTCTCAACCCCAGAAGAAAAGCGCGTCTTTGAGCGCTTGATCACGGTGAGCGGCGTTGGCCCAAAGCTTGCCGTCACCATCCAGAGCGGTCTGAGCACCGAACGATTGGTGGGCGCCATCCGCGGCCAGGATCATGCCACCTTGTCGCAAATCCCGGGCATTGGCAAGCGCCTGGCGGAGCGGCTGGTGGTGGATCTGAAAGACAAGCTCGAAGATATGGCCACCGCGCCGCGAGCGATCGAAACCGGACCGTCCACTGAGGATGTGCTTTCAGCGCTGGTGAATCTGGGCTATCAGCGGCCGCTGGCGCAGAAGGCAATTGCCGCGGCGGTGGCTAAGGATAAGACGGTTAGTGACAACTTTGAGGCACTTTTCCGCGCTGCTCTGGCAGGCATGCGCAATTAGCGTCCCGGGTCGCGCCGCGTACACGTAACGGGCAGGTAAAATTTTCCCATCAGAGAGTAGATTGAACCGGTTTTCACTGTTGCGAGGAAATCCACAACGCCGTAAAGTGCTGAAACCATGCGTCGCCCAGGCATGCTGTTTGGCACGGCACATGCATCCATGAAAGTGTAACACAAGATGACGAAAGAAGATAGCCGCACGCCTCGGCGGTTACTGAGTTTGCGGCTCACTTCGGTGATGCCGCGGAGAAGATGCCCATGCCAGGGAGGTGTGGGCATCTTCTTTTTGCTTGCCCCACGACTTATTCAGCTGCCGGTTTCATCTGTGCCTGATTGACACAGCCGATCGCCTTGCGGATATCGCCATCGTCGCCGGAACTGGCTCCGGTCTTGTGCATAATATCCTGCTGAAATTTCTGCAGCTCAGGGAACGAATAGTGGGTACAAAGATTCAATTCCCACGTATCGGCCGTCTTTTTCGAAACTACATACATACGAATGGTTTCATCCGGGTGCGCGGGAGAGTCGCTTTCCCGAATGATGGAAAAGCTATAGTAGCCAGGAATGAATCCGGCATCGGTCCGGGTGTCCATCGAGTTCATCACGATCGTGCGATCATCCACCGTGATGTTGTCGTACCGGGCGACGATGAGTGCGACCTGGCGAGCCTGATCGAACTCCATCTCATGCACACGCGCACGCGCGCACAGGGTAGAGGTGGCCATTAAAAAGAAAAAAAAGGCAAGTTGTCTCATGTAGTGTGAGCAGCCGGACAGCCTTGTCAGATTGAGGGAGGCAAGCAAAGTCTACCGAACAACCATCGAAACACGCTGTGTTGTGGCGTAGCAAGTCCATTACTTTTGTACTTCAAAACGGATTTCGAGTATATCCTGCGAAGTTACCTGGCCCAGGTTACCTGTCTCGCAGAAATGCTCTAATAGGACACGCGTAACGCGCACAACCGCGAAAATCGCAGCCTGTTTCACCCATCACATTATCTTCGGTAATTATTCTCAGCATGACCATCTCCTCCTTCGCACACATCGCCGGCGAACCGTACTTTCGTGAAGCCGGCCTCAAATTCCTGCGCAGCCTGAAACGAAATAACCGCCGCGAGTGGTTTGAGGCCCATAAACCGGAGTTCGAGCGCGAGTTGAAACAGCCCATGCTGGCGCTCATCGAAACCGTCAACAAGGCCATGGAAGACTTCGCTCCCGGCCATCTACGACCGCCTCAAAAATGTATGATGCGCATCTATCGCGACATACGCTTTTCTTCTGACAAGCGGCCTTACAAAAGTCATATCTCTGCATGGTGGTCGCGGGAAGGCTTGGAGAAGACTTCCGGCGGAGGTTACTACATGCATATCTCCCCGGAGGAAGTTGTTGTCGCCGCGGGCGTGTATATGCCGGAGCGGGAGCAGTTGCTGGCGATCAGGCAGCATCTGCTGGTGCACCATGCCGAGGTGCGGCAGGCTGCTCATGGACCGCAAGCTCAGGCGCCTGATGGATTCATTTACCGGCATGCCGCTCACACGGCCACCGAAAGGTTTCCCGAAAGAACATCCGGCTATGGATTTGCTGTTGTGCCGGCAGTGGGGCGTGGAAGCGAAAGCTGCCCTCATCGGCATCGTTGCAGAAGGATTTTGCCGGACAGGTCATCCGCCGCTTTCGCGGCTCGCACGCCGCTCGTAGATGCTCTCAATACGCCTCTGCTGCTGAGCGTGCAGAAAAAACGGCGGCCGCTTTTCGGCTTCGAGCCGGTGGGCAAAGCACGCTGAAATCGAGGAAAACCTGATAAAATTGGGCAAAATCTTGGGAAAAACGAGCCAAAAACGGAACAATTCTCGGTTTTTCGATTGACAAACGCTAGACAAAGCCGCATCGTAAACGGCGGTGGGTTCGTTTTTACCCGCATAAACACTGGGTTTTCTGATGATTGATGCGCGTTTCTGCGAGCATCAGATCTACAGAAACCGGTCAAGACATGGATTCTCAAGGGTGCGGAACACCGCGACCGTGGGCCCATGAAATAACAGAGGAAAGAAGGACACAATATGGCAACAGGCATGACCAAGACAGCACTGGTCCGGACAATGGCAGAAAAACTTGAGTTGACCAACAAGCAATCGGCGGCTTTTCTCGATCTGCTCGCAGAGACGGCAGTGAAGGAAACGAAGAAGAATGGCGTGTTCGTCATCCCTGGGCTTGGCCGGTTGGTAAAGGCTGAGCGGAAAGCCCGCATGGGTCGCAATCCCCAAACTGGCGAAACCATCAAGATCAAAGCCAAGACCGTGGTCAAGTTCCGCGTGGCCAAGGCTGCTAAAGACACCATCGCGCCGCCGAGGAAGTAGCAGCACTCCTGCACGGCTGCAACATCGAAGAGGGCAGGCGACTTGCCGCGCCCTCTCTACCTCCGATTGTTCTGTTCTAACCCGTCCCCGCAACGAAAAACTTTTCGTCCTGCCTTGTCTGTGTGATGCCGGATCTGATGAGCAAGAGACCCTCGGGACTCCCTTATCAGGTCCCATTCATCCTGCCATGGGCCGCTGTAAGCGCGCACCACCAGAGAAACCCCGTAGCAAATGAGCACGCATTGGATCAGGATGCGCGCGTTATAGCGCCAGGCAAGACCGCGAAGCAAAGCGTAATGGCAACAGGATAAGTTTCCGCGAGAAGGGCTTGCACCCAACGCGGGCGGCCGGCAGCGGTCGCCGCATTTCCGCGGCGTAACCGAGGCCATAGCCGGGGCAACTCGGCGGCGATACTGCTGATAGATGCTCCCCTGCTTGCCGCGAGGAAGCGCTCCTCCGCCGCGGATCAGAAGCAGTACGAAAATGCTGAAGGCAACCAGGAAGAAAGCCGCGCCGCTGGGCGGCATCAGGACAGAGACGCCGAGCGCCAGCAGCCACGACCCCAGGTAGAGCGGATTGCGGACATAACTATAAGGCCCCGCCGCGACGAACGCTGTCGCCCTGCATGGCGGCGCCGCGCATCACGCCGGAACCCAGATACGCGGTACCCCAAACGCGTAGAGTACGGTCCCCAAGACCAGGCAAGCGAGGCGCACAAGAGTCACTGCCACGGTTGCAGCTGCCAGGCCGATCCATCCGCTGCGCGCCAGAAGCGTCGATGCAGCGAGCCAAAGCGTGCCTGGCTGCCGCTGCGAAATTCCCAGGGGGCCAGAAAGCCAATCAAGATAGAGCAAGACGAAGATGAAGACGCGGAAGCGAAACGCCAGCGCCGCCGCATTCATCATAGGCCGGCCGCCGGCCATTCGCGGGCGGCACGTCTATAATGTAACTGTAATAGTTTCATATCTCGAGAAGTAGCCGGGGGTTACCGCAGAGCCGCTACTTGCCGGCTATGGTTTCGAGCAGGGCATCGAAGTCTTCCAGGCGGGAATATTCGATGATCACTCGTCCGCGACCGTTCTTGTCTTCGATCGAGACCTTCAGGCCCAGGGCTCTCTGCAGCAGATCCCGCGCTTCGCGGACATTGGGATCAAGCGGCGCTTTCTCCTTTTCTTCACCCTTCGGTTTCTTCTCCGGATTCAGTAAGTCCCTGCACATAGCTTTCGGTCTGGCGGACTGACATGGAGAGCGCGGTCACTTTTTGCGCAGCCTTCAGGATTGCTTCCGGCGACTCCAGGCTCAGCAAGGGTGCGCGCGTGGCCAAAGCTAAGGCTGCCGGTTTCGACCTTCTGCTGCACTTCGGGCGGAAGCCGAAGCAGCCGTAAGAAATTGGCAACCGAGGCCCGGTCCTTGCCGGTCCGCTGGGCCATTTGTTCCTGCGTCATTTTGAAGTGATGGCTGAGGCGGTCGTAAGCGCGCGCCTGCTCCATGGGGTTCAGGTCTGTGCGCTGCAGATTTTCGACGATGGTGATCTCCATCGCCTGCTCGTCAGACACATGACGCAGGATGGCAGGCACGGTGGCCTTGCCGGCCATTTTGGAGGCAAGCCAGCGGCGCTCGCCGGCGATGAGTTGAAAACGATTGTCGGCCAGCGGCCGCACCAACACCGGCTGCACAACCCCTGTAGCCGCAATCGAGGCGGAGAGCTCTTTGAGGGCGCTCTCATCCACTGCCGCCCGCGTCTGGAAGGGATTCCGCTCAATCTGGTCGACGGGGATCTCTCTCGGCTTGCCCTCATCGGGAACGGGAGCGGCAGCGTTGGCAGCGGCGGGAGCAGGCGTAAATCCAGATCGTCCGGGCAGGAGGGATTCGAGACCTTTGCCGAGGGCGCGGCGTTTGGGTAGTTCAACAGAAGGGGTCATGGTTTAGTGGTCCTGGGAGCCGAGGGTTGAAAACTGCAAATTCGGTTGCGGCCTGAGCATGTCTGGCCGGCATCCGTGAAGAAATTCTGCGTCCGCATATGGGAATGGACATCAAGCATACGGCCAGAAACGCACTTTATTTTCTTGTCGCGTTTGCGCCTGTGCCTGCGTAGCGGCTTTTCGTTCCAGGGCACGCGGGCTTTCGATGTTATTGCGAGCCAGAATTTCTTCGGCAAGTTCGCGGTAGCTTTCGGCGCCCCGGGATCGTGGATCGTAGAGGGCTACCGGCTTTCCGTAGCTCGGCGCCTCCGCCAGGCGGACGTTGCGCGGGATGGCTGTTTTAAGCAGCTTGGCTCCAAAGAAGCGGCGAAGATTTTCCGTGACCTGTTGAGCCAGGTTTGTCCGCTCGTCGTACATGGTGAGAATCACGCCCTCGATGTCGAGGGTGGGGTTGAATGCGGCCTGAATGCGGCCCAGGGTGGTGAGCAGTTCGGAGATGCCTTCAAGGGCGAAGTATTCCGCTTGCATGGGAACAAGCAGGCGGTCTGCTGCGACTAGGGCGTTCAGGGTCAGCAGATCGAGCGCGGGGGGGCAGTCGAGGATGATGAAGTTGTACAGATTCCGGACCGGCTCCAGAGCTTGGCGCAGTCGATATTCGCGGCGTTCGGCCTGGATCAGCTCCACGGTGGCGCCAATGAGATGGTTGCTACCGGGAACTATCTTTAGGCCATCGATTTCCGTCGCGAAGGTAGCTTCGGCGATGGTGGCGTTTCCGGTGAGGATGTCGTAGGTCGAGTTGCGGTTTTCGTCCCGGGTAATGCCAAATCCGCCGGAGGAATTGGCCTGAGGATCACAATCGACCAGCAGGCAGGTCAATCCTTCGAGGGCCAGAGCCGCAGAGAGGTTGATTGCGGTAGTGGTTTTACCAACTCCGCCCTTCTGATTGACTACCGCGATTACTTTACCCATGCGTAATGGAAGAGTATCGAGGGAAACGCCGGAGAGCAAGAAAGTGCGGCGAGGTGATGTGCAGAACTGGGCATAAATTGTGGAGAACTCGCTGTTCCGGGAATCCGGGGCGCCCGCGAAGTGTCAGATTTGCAACGAGATACGTTTGGTGGGTTACCGGGTGGTTTTTTGGTAAGGGGCCGGTGGAAATCTCGGTGTTCCACGTGGAACAAAAAGGATGGGGCGAAGTTGAATTGGATATGTTCCACGTGGAACAAGACTTAGCGTGCGTCGCCCAATCGCCAGGATCATCTGCTCGGTGTTCGGGAGGGGAATCGGGCTTTAACCACTCGAGATCCGGAGCGACCTGCTCGAAAAGCGCGGACGGATTGCTCAGTAGTGAAAAGGAACAAATACCGTTTTACGCGTGGAGACCGCTACGGGAATAGCCAGACCCATCTTCTCTACTGCGCGCATAGCGACGGCATCAAACCTAGGCTGGTCCGGCATTGCTTCCACGCGTCCGTCATAGACTTCTCCCCTGAGGCCCAAAACCCGTAACGCCTCCTGCAAAAAGGCGGCTTTCTTCCCGTGGGCCTCGGCCAGGGTCACCATTATCTCCGGGACGGCAGATGGCGATTGGGATTCCCGGCAGTCCTGCCCCGGATCCGTAGTCCAACAGGGTCCGAATGTCCTGCGGGAGCTGGTGGGCAGCAAACGCACATTCCACGAAATGGCGGCGTATGATTTGCTCCGGATCCCGGACTGCAGTCAGGCTTATCCGCTGATTCCAGCGAACGAGCAACTCCAGATAGGTTTGAAACTGCTGGTAGGCATGTGCCGGCAGCCCGGGGATTCCCGCGGCCGTGAAAGCCTGCTTTATCTGTCCTATCGCTTCGTTCAATGTGCACCCAGACGGCCAGCTGGAGGCGTAGGCGAAACTGTGGATGACCAAGAGCGAGCGGCCTCAAGGAACGCCGCGAAGAGCGCGCGCGATGCCGCACTGCTCTCGTAGCTTCTTTCCGGATGCCACTGCACTGCAACCACAAACTGGTCTGGTTCGGCGCCTTCCAATGCTTCGATGACCCCATCCTCCGGGCTGACGGCGGCGACAATCAATTTCTGTCCAGGGCGATCGATCGCCTGATGATGACTCGAATTGACAAAGGACCCCTCTTCTTCCTGAATTCTCGGCGCAATTGCTGCGAGGCGGGAGCCCGGCATGACCTCAATCGGAGTGAGCCTTCTGCACCTCCCGCCCGGGCTCGTGGTTAACCGCGACAGCGTTCCGTCCGGGGCAGGTGCTGGATGAGCGAGCCTCGCCGCCATACATTTAGGGACTGCAGGCCATAGCAGATTCCGAAGACCGGTTTCCCATGCTCGAAGGCATGCCGCAAAAGGAGGTCGTCGGCTGCCTCCCGCGGCACATCCTTCGGCGCAGATTCTTTCGCGCGTTTCCTGCCCGTACCGCGCGGGATCAAGATCGGCAGGGCTGCCCGGCAGCAAGACGGCCGAGCAGGAAGCCAGGATATCCGCCTGTACGCTCGGCGAGTCTTGCAGCGAAATGGGCACCGCTGTTCCTCCCGCCGCTTCGATTGCGCGGATGTACTGCGGTAAACTGCGCTGGTTATAGGCCTCGTCCGTAGAGGTGGGCTCAGGGATAGCGATGCGGGGAAGTGCTAACGTCATGAATCCTCTTTGGCGATTTCCGCCCGGCCATCCAGCAATTCTCCGTCGGTCTGCATTGCCAGATTCGGAGCCAGGTCGCCGGCCGCTGCATAGCTCGCATAGAGCTGCAGAATTTCATCGCGAAGCCTGGCAGTCAGCTCATCCACCTGCCGTATGGTATAACCCGACGGATCGATGGGCTTGCCAATTACCAGTTTGATCGGCCGTGGCCGAAAATGATGAGTGTGAATCGGCAACAACTCATAGGTCCCAACCAGCGCCATGGGGACGAGTGGCACGCGGGCACGGATTGATAGGTAAGCCGGCCCTTTCATGAAGGGCTGTATCTGGCCGTCTTTTGTGCGCCCTCCTTCAGGGAAGATAAACAGCGGCATGCCGTCTTTGAGCGCGCGAATCGCACGGTTGAGCCCAGCCACCGTGCCGCTCTCCTCGTCCACCGGGATCTGGCCGGAACGATTTAAATGCCATCCGATGAACGGCCAACTCCACAAGCTCTGCTTAGCCAGGATTCGAAACTGGAACGGCAGGCTGCTAAAGACCAAAGGCGTATCCATGAACGAGGTGTGGTTCGAAGTGTAGACAGCGAGCGGTAGTAGATTCTCACGTCCGATAACAGTAACGGGCGCGCCGACAGCCCACAACGATGTCCGCGCCCACTGCCGTGCGATGTTGTGCTGCATTCGACCATCCGCTTCGAGGCAGGATGCCGCCAGCGACATGCACCCAAAGAAGCCGGTGAAGAAAAAGAACAGCGGACTCCGTACCAGGTTAGAGGTCAGGCGGTTGCTCAGCGAAAGTGCCGGCTCGACGCCAGGTTCGGAGCTCATACTTTTAGTGGCTCCGTCGACGCGGTTTGCGTAGCGACGAGCAATGGACGCACCTGCCCAACCAGGAAGACCGAGCCGGTCACCACAACCAAGCCGTGCACAGGGGTCAATTGCAGGGCACGCCCCACCGCGCTGATCGCGTCGGTGACTGCCTCTATGTCGCTGCCAGTCGTCCGCGCTGCCGCAAGCAGGTCCTCTACCGACGCGCTGCGTGGTGAGTCGACTGGCGTCACGATCACCTTGCCGAACAGGGGAAAAAGAATCTGCGCGAGTTCCTCTGCCGGTTTGTCTTGCAGGCATCCGAAAACCAACGTGAGGGGTTGGCCCTCGTCGAGATGCGAGATCGCGGCCCGCAGCGCCCACGCCCCCGCGGGGTTGTGACCGACATCCAGCAGCACATCCGCCCGGCCACGATCGCCCACAATCCGTTCCAGCCGAGCCGGCCAAACGGTAGCGTGGATACCGCTCTGAATATCGACGGGAGTTATATTGTAACCGTGATTGTTTCTTAACTCCACCGCGGTAGCAATGGCCAGCGCCAGGTTGCGCTGTTGATGCGCGCCCGCGAGAGGAGAATCAATCCCGATCAGCTCACCCATCACAGATAGCGGATAGCGATTACGCGTGTACTGTTCGGGATGATTGTGCACCGGTACATAGCTGGCTGCATTGACTCCACGCACGTCTAGCGAGACAGCTACTTCGCCCAATGCCTGGTTCGCTTCAGGGTGCTGTGGCAGCGTAACCATGACGCCATCGCGGCGCAGGATGCCGGCCTTTTCACGCGCGATCTTATCGACAGTCGAGCCCAGCCACTCAGTGTGGTCGAGCGAAATATCGGTAATCACCGACACCACGGGCTCGACAATGTTCGTCGCATCGAGCCGGCCGCCCATGCCCACCTCCACCACTGCGGTATGCACCTTGCTGGAGGCGAAGTGCAGAAAACCCATGGCGGTAAGAGTTTCGAAGAAGCTCGGCAAGGCAGGCAACCGGCCATCCCGTACCAGGGTCGAGGCGATCTCTTCGACATGGGAGAAGAGGGCGGCAAAATCATCGTCGGAGATCAGGGCGCCATCCACCTGGATGCGCTCATTGACACGGCTCAGGTGGGGCGACGTGTAAAGACCTGTTTTGTAGCCGGCGCGAGTGAGAATGCTGGCCAGGGTCGACGAGGTTGATCCCTTGCCGTTGGTGCCGGCAACCAAGACCGTGGCAAAGTTCTGCTCGGGGTTGCCCAGCGCGGCCATGAGCGTGCGCATATGCGCGAGCTCAAATTTTCGGCGAGGCATGCCCGGCGCGGTGTGTAGTTCCTGACCGAGCGCGTGCAAGCGGTCAAGGGCCGAGGCGTAAGACATGTTCTTATTCTAGAGTCAATTCCCTGCCGCTACTGCGGCAGCGGTTGCCGGCCACATGAAGTCGAGGGCCCGGATCAGGTAAGTCTTGAGATCACGCCGGGCGACGATTGCATCCAGCATGCCGTGCTCCAACAGGAACTCTGACTTCTGGAAACCCTCCGGAAGTTTCTGTCGAATCGTCTGCTCGATGACTCGAGGACCTGCGAAACCTATCAGGGCTCCGGGCTCGGCGATATTGAGATCGCCCAGCATGCCAAAGCTGGCGGTCACGCCGCCGGTGGTGGGGTTGGTGAGGACCGAGATGTAGGGCAAACCAGCGTCATCCAGTTGCGCCAGCCCGGCGGAGACCTTGGCCAACTGCATCAGGCTTGCGACCCCTTCCATCATGCGCGCGCCGCCCGAAGCGGCGACGATGATGAGCGGCTGCCGGGCGGCCAGCGCACGGTCGATGGCGCGAGCGATGGTTTCCCCGACCACGCAGCCCATGCTTCCCCCAATGAAGGCGAATTCCATCACGCTCACAACGACGGCATGGGGACCGAGGTTTCCTATGGCATTCAAGACGGCGTCGTTGAGGCCAGTCTCGCGCCGGGCCTTTTCCAGGCGGGCGCGATACGGCTTGATATCGACAAACTCGAGTGGGTCGGTGGATACGAGCTCGAGGTCAACCAGCTGGTATCCCGGCTCGAGCAGGCTGGCGACGCGGCTCCGGGCATCCAGCCGGAGATGATACCCACACTTGGGGCAGACCTGAAGGTTCGCTTCGAACTCGGCTTTGAAGATGGATTGGCCGCAGCCTTCGCACTTTTGCCACAAACCCTCGGTGCGAACATTTTTTTCTGCTGGGTTCGGTTCAATCTCGTTTTCCTGCCGCTTAAACCAGGACATGTATTCCCTTCCGCCAATCGTCCCCGATGTTGCCGCTGCTCCGACTTTGGAGCATACAGCGATTGCGCCCTTTTGCCTCGGGTTTTGTGCAGCTTTTCCCGACTGGGTAGCTGCGTACGCACTGCTCGCATCAGTGACCGGTGTGGTACGGATGCCCTCCCAGTATTGTAAATGCCCGGTAGAGCTGTTCCGCGAGCACCAGGCGGGCGAGTTCGTGGGGGAGGGTCATTCGTCCTAAGGACAGGATCGTCTGTGCCTGCCGTGGCGCCCGCTCTGACCACCCGCTGGCCGGCCCGATGGCGAAGACAATCCTCTGCTGGCCTGCATCACGGCGTGCGCCTAACCATGCGGCCAACTCTTCGGACGATAGAGCTTCGCCGCGGCTGTCGAGCAGGGTCAGCCATGCGGGGGTCCGTGCGCGCTGCCGGGTGACGTAGGCGAAGAGGGATTCCTCGTCACGGAAGAGGACGGATTCGATACCGGCGTACGGGGCGATGCGATCCAGGTAGAGGGTGGTCGGGGGTCCGAGCAGGTCGCTTCGGGTACGTTGCGCGATGTATGCCAGGGTAAGGTTCAGACTGGGTATGACCTTTCCTTGCGAGACCGGGAAACGGTCCGGCAGGTACGAATTCTAGAGGTTCGTTTTGTGCTTTGTATCAGGGCACGACTTGAAGTCGTGCCACCACCAGGTCGAAAGTGATCCGGGCTTTTAGCCCCTGCTATGGCAAACTGCAGACCCGCATCTTGCGTAATGGGGGTAGAGAAGTCGCAGGGGCGAAAGAGCCGGGTGAAAACTCCAAAATTTGGGAAGCCCGAGGGGCGCACCGCAGATCCCTCGGCTTCGCTCGGGATGACAATTTGTTTAGGAGCGCTAAGTATAGTTTCCAGGATGAATTGTCATCCCGACTGTCACCACACTAATCGTGGGCGGTGCGGCCGGCTCCTACCTGCTCCCGGAACGTTGCCATGCCGGCTCCGTCGAGTACCGCATCGATCATGGCGTCACAGCCCATGCAGGAGTTGATCATCATGTGGTAGAGACGGCGGTCGGCCCAGTCACGGTCATAATAGCGGCGGACATATTCCTGACGCCGGTTGTCCGTCGCCTCAAGCTCTGCCCGTGCACGTCCCGCGTGCTCGGGAAAGTGTTCTTCAAACCAGCGAACCTTCCGCGTCATCGAGGCGTAGACGAAAATATTGAAGACGCCGGGGAGTGAGGCTAAAGCGCAAGCCGCGCCGCGGCCAACGATCACACAGTTGCCGTCAGCCACGCATTGCTTCAAATAGCTGCGCACGAACTCAACCATGCGCTCGCTGTCGAAGACCTGGTCTTTGGGAGGCGCAGGCAGGCGGTCCACACTGCCGTGCCAGAAAGACTTGCCCATACGGTAGTACCAGGGGTCAAGGCGCTCGTCGCACTGCTCGGCCATGCTCTGGGGCACCCCGGCCTTATGGGCGATTTCGTCAATCAGGCAACGATCGACGAGCTTCCAGTTCAGCCTGCCGGCCAGGCGGTGAGCGAATTCCGCACCCTGACTTCCGTACTCCCGTTCAACGGTGATCACCCTGACCATGGAGAGTCTCTCTCGGCGTGATGCTAGCACCGGGAGGATGAATAATCCATACCCTCAAGGCTCGGCGACAACGGGGTTTTTCAAGCTGCCAATGCCCGAAACATTCAGCACCACCTCATCGCCCGGCCGGAGCCATCGCTGCGGAGTGCGGCCCATCCCCACCCCCGCCGGCGTGCCGGTGCTGATAATGTCCCCCGGAACCAGGGGCATCATGGTCGAAATGTACGAAATGAGACGAGGCAACTTAAAGATCAACTCGCGGGTATTGGACTTCTGCAGGGTCTCACCGTTGATGGCAAGGGAAATATCCAGCTGGTGGGGATCGGGGACCTCGTCCTTGGACACGATCCACGGTCCCATGGGCGCGAAGGTGGGAAAGTTCTTGCCCAGGGTCCATTGCGAGGTGGCCAACTGCACGTCGCGCGCGCTGACATCATTCATGATGGTGTAGCCGAAGACGTGGTCTTCCCAGTCTGCCTCAGGTATATTGCGGCCGCCCTGGCCGATCACGACCGCCAACTCCACTTCATAATCCGGTTGCTGGGTGGCACGGGGCAACAGGATTGGCTGGCCATCGCCGATGAGAGCCAACGGGTATTTGGTAAAGACGGTGGGAAATTTGGGCGGCTCCATCTTCGATTCGATCGCGTGATCGCGATAATTAAGGCCGATGCAGAGAATCTTGGACGGCCGCTGCACGGGTGGCTCCAGGGTTACGGAAGACAGGGGAGCGAGCAGATTCAGACCCGTCTCGTCCAGCTGCGACTTCACCCCTGCCCATCGCTTGGGGCCCGCGGCAATGAAAGACAACGTGTCCGGGTATCCGAGCTGGTTGAGAGGAAAGACATGGCCGTCCTTAAGGAGTGCCGGGGCAGTGGTTGCATCGCGACGGTAAGTGATAAGGCGCATTCATCGATTGTCCAACGACGGACGCAGGAATGGGTAAAAATCTGCGGAAATGCCTTGATTCAAGAGCCGGCCGCGCCGGGTAAATTCCAGTGGTGGTAGACGGCCAACATGCGGAGCGCGAAACAACCAAGGATGCCACTGCAGCTGGCAACCACAGCATTCACTCTGAGCCTCAGGCACAAAATAGTGATCGCAGCACCGAAAAGAGCGGCGGCCGCGTACACGTCTGAGCGAAGCACTTTAGGAACCTGGCCGATCAGCAGATCACGCATTGTGCCCCCGCCAACACCCGTGATGCCTCCCATCATCGTAGCCAGCAGGGGATGGAGCTTAAACTCCAGCGCCTTGGTTGCTCCCGCGACGGCAAAGAAGCTGAGCCCGGCCGCGTCCAGGGAAATTATCAACCATTGGTTCATTGTCGATGTGTAGGCGTGCAAGATAAAAACCGCTGCACCGGTAGAGAGAGCCACGGCGGCATAATTCCAATTGCGGATAGAGCTGGGCGGTATATCGCCAATCAGGAGATCGCGAACAATGCCACCTCCCAGTGCAGTCACGAAGGCCAGGACCAGCATCCCAAGCAGATCAAGCCTGGCTTGGACAGCCGTAGACGCGCCTTCGGCGGCAAAGAGAGCCGTTCCCACCAGGTCAATGGCTAGCAGGAGATGGGCGGCCCTGGGACGGACAGCAAATTTCATTTCTCGACTATAGAAGGACTGCCCACGACCGGAGGAAAATGCATCTGCCTACAATGGAGATTATGGGGGGTTAATGGCGAAGCCGAACGAGGGACGAAAGCGGGTAGTGATCGAAAACGTGGAGCCACAGATCAATTGTGGCCTCTTTCCCATCAAGCGCATCGTCAACGACCTGGTGTCTGTGGAAGCGGACGTGTTCGGCGACGGGCACGACCATGTTCGAGCCCGGCTGCTGTGGAAGAAAGACGGAGACAGTGCCTGGCAGACGGTAGAGATGCTGGCGCTGGGAAACGACCGCTGGCGGGGCGAATTCCCGGTAAGCCAAGCCGGCAATTATCGCTTTACCCTGGTGGGCGAAGTCGACCACTTCGAAACCTGGCAGAGCGACCTCAAGAAACGGGTGGAGGCGAAGCAGGATCTTGCCGTTCCCTTTGCCACCGGCGCTGCTCTTCTGGAACAGGTGCAGACCCGGGCAACAAAAGAAGACAGCGCCAAACTGGCCGCCTGGGCTAAGAAACTGCGGACAGGGCAGGATCCTTCCGCAACGGTCGCATTGGCACTGCAGGACGACCTCCTGGCGATGGTCCATCGTTATCCCGATCCCGCGCTTGAGAGCTGGTATGAGCACGAGCTGGAAGTTCTGGTGGACCGGGAACGGGCGCGTTTTTCGGCCTGGTATGAGTTGTTTCCCCGTTCCTGGTCAACCACCCCAGGCAAGCACGGGACCCTGCGCGACGTAGCCGGCCGGATGGACTACGCGGCGGACATGGGCTTTAACGTCCTCTACCTGCCCCCCATCTCGCCTATTGGGACAAGCTTCCGCAAGGGTAAGAACAACGCCGTGGAAGCCGCTGCAGGGGATGAGGGCAGTCCCTGGGCCATCGGCTCGTCCGAGGGCGGCCATACCGCGATCCATCCCACGCTGGGCACGATGAAGGACTTCGCGGCCCTGGTCAAACGCGCCAAACAGCTGAAAATGGAAATTGCCCTCGACATTGCCTTCCAATGCTCGCCGGACCATCCCTGGGTGACCGAGCATCCTGAATTTTTCAAGATGCGCCCCGATGGGTCGATTCAGTATGCGGAGAACCCGCCCAAGAAATATCAGGATATCTATCCTTTGGACTTTGAAACTTCCAACTGGCAGGGACTGTGGGATGCCCTCAAGGGCGTGTTCACATCCTGGATGGATGCCGGTGTGCTCATCTTCCGCGTAGACAATCCGCATACCAAGGCATTCCCGTTCTGGCAGTGGGTCATCCCCGAGCTTAAGGCAAAAGACCCCAATGTGTTGTTCCTGGCTGAGGCGTTTACCCGGCCCCGGGTGATGGAGCGGCTGGCAAAAGCCGGCTTCTCCCAGTCCTACACCTACTTCACCTGGCGCGACACCAAGGAAGAGCTCACGCAGTACATGCTGGAACTCACCACCACCCCGGTGCGAGAATACTTTCGTCCTAACTTCTGGCCCAACACCCCCGACATTCTGCCTGGGCACCTGCAGACGGGTGGGCTGCCGGCCTTTCGCTTCCGGTTAGTACTGGCCGCGACCCTGTCGGCCAATTACGGGATCTATGGGCCTGCCTTTGAGTTGGGAGAAAACACCCCCGTCAGACCAGGCAGTGAAGAGTACCTGAACTCAGAAAAATACGAGATCAAAACCTGGGATTTGCAAAAGCCCACCAGCCTGAAGCCGTTGATCACCAGGGTGAACCAGATCCGGGAAGAGAACCCGGCGCTGCAGAGCAACGAGCGGCTGCACTTCCACACCACCGACAATGCCTCGCTGATCTGCTATTCCAAGCGCGCGGCGGATGGCAGCAACCTGATCCTCGCGGTGGTCAACCTCGATCCTTTCTTGGTTCAGACAGGTTGGGTTGATCTCGATTTGGACGTGCTGGGGCTCGGCCCGGACGATACATTTGAAGTCTATGATCTGCTCGCAGATCACGCGTATAGCTGGCGAGGGCGGAGAAATTACGTGGCCCTGCGTCCGGCGGAAATGCCGGCTCATGTATTCCGCGTGACGCGAGCGTAGATGAGGCCATCCTAATGATAACTGCGATGGTTACGATTTAACCAAGCCGGGAGGCAGGATTGAAGCAAGCGGGAAGCGCGGCAGACCCACTCTGGTACAAGGACGCGATCATCTATGAGTTGCACGTCAAGGCCTTCATGGACGGCAACAACGATGGCATCGGCGACTTCCAGGGATTACTCAGCAAACTGGACTATGTGCAGGACCTGGGCGTCACCTGTCTTTGGTTGCTGCCGTTCTTCCCCTCTCCGCTGCGCGACGACGGCTACGATATTTCCGATTACCTGAGCGTGCACCCGAATTACGGGACGATGGAGGATTTCAGGGAGTTCCTCAACCAGGCTCATAGCCGCGGTCTGCAAGTGATGATCGAGCTGGTCATCAACCACACCTCCGATCAGCATCCCTGGTTTCAGCGAGCGCGCCACGCGCCCAAGGGCTCACCGGAACGCGACTTTTACGTGTGGAGTGACACCGATCAAAAGTATCTCGACGCACGCATCATTTTTACCGACACCGAAAAGTCCAATTGGACCTGGGACCCTGAAGCCCAGCAATACTACTGGCATCGATTCTTCTCGCACCAGCCGGACTTGAACTACGACAACCCGGTGGTACTCGAAGAAGTAGTCAAGATCATGCACTACTGGCTTGACATGGGGGTCGACGGGCTGCGCGTCGATGCCATTCCCTACCTGGTGGAGCGGGAAGGAACCAACTGCGAAAACCTGGCGGAAACGCACGCGGTGATGAAGCGGATTCGCGCGGAAATCGATAACAAGTATGCCGCCAGAACCATTCTGGCTGAGGCTAACCAATGGCCTGACGATGTGCGCATCTACTACGGCGACGGAGATGAGTGCCACATGGCCTTTCATTTCCCTCTCATGCCCAGGATGTACATGGCGCTACGCCAGGAAGATCGTCTGCCGATCACCGACATCATGGCGCAAACGCCGCCGATTCCGAGCAACTGCCAGTGGGGGCTGTTTTTACGCAACCACGACGAGTTGACGCTGGAAATGGTCAGTGACGATGAGCGCGATTACATGTACCTGGCCTACAGCGCAGATCCGCGGATGCGCATCAATATCGGCATCCGGCGCCGCCTTGCCCCACTGGTCGATAACAGCCGGCGCCGCATTGAGCTGTTGAATAGCCTGCTGTTCTCCTTTCCCGGTACTCCCATCGTTTATTACGGTGACGAGATCGGCATGGGTGACAACATCTATCTAGGCGACCGCAACGGTGTGCGTACGCCCATGCAGTGGAACGGAGACCGGAACGCCGGCTTCTCGCGCGCGGTTCCGGCCAAGCTTTACAGCCCGGTCATCATGGACCCGGTGTGGGGCTATGAAGGGCTGAACGTGGAAGCGCAGCAGAGCGATCCCTCCTCGCTACTGAGCTGGATGCGCAACATGATCGCGTTGCGCAAGCTGTTTCAGGTGTTTGGCCGGGGCACGCTCTCTTTCCTTAATCCCGCCAACCGCAAAATCCTCGCATACATCCGCGAGTATCAAAACGAACGAGTCTTGTGTGTCGCCAATCTTTCCCGCTTCGCCCAACCTGTGGAACTGGACCTGGCCGCGTATGCCGGAATGGTCCCGGTAGAGATGCTGGGTTACGTCGAATTCCCCCGGATCCGGACCACGGCCTATCCGTTGACGGTGGGCCCCTATGGCTTTTTGTGGCTGGAGTTGCAGCCCTCACCCGAGCCGGTGCCTAGCGTGGCCGAGGAGGGGGAACCAGAACTCGAGGTCGCCGGACCGACCGACTGGATGAGCGTTCTCGAAGGCAACGGGCGCCGGGAAATGGAAGAGACCATCCTGCGGAGCTACATGGCCCGGCAACGCTGGTTTGGCGCCAAGTCACGCACCATCACCGGCACCCGCATCGAAGACTGGGCCGTTTTCAACGAGGGCGTCAGCACCCTGGTTTGGGTTGAGGTGCAATACACCGAAGGGGAATGCGACACCTACCTGGTGACCCTGGGTTTACTTTTTGGCAGGGCCGCCGAGGCGCTGCGGGAGGAATCGCCGAATGCCGTACTGGCCCGGCTCACCTCGGTTGACGGCGACGGTGTGCTGCATGAAGCGATCTTCAACGACACCGCCAGCCAGGCACTGCTGGCGCTGATTGCCGGGGGCAGCCAGATTCTGTCCCGCGAGGGTGCTCTCCACGGAATTCCCAGTACGGCCCTGGCTCGTTTGCAGGGAGATTCGGGAGAGCCGCCAGCCGCGCGGCGCGGCTCGGCAGAGCAAAGCAACACCTCGATTCTGTTCGGCGACAAACTGATCATGAAGCTGTTCCGGCGACAGCAGGTCGGTCCAAACCCCGACACCGAGATCGGCCGGTATCTCACCGAGCAAACCCATTTCACCCACACTGCGCCTTTCGGAGGCGCGATCGAGTACACCCGGAAGGGGCAGGAGCCATCGACGGTGGCCATGCTGCAGGGGCTGGTCAGCAACGAGGGAGATGGATGGCAATGGACGCTGGAGGAATTGGACCGATACTACGAAGCGAGCGCAGCGCATAACTTCGCCCAGGGTGCTGTCCCCGATGGGCCGGCCAGCCTGCTGCAATTGAGCACGGCCGGAGAGACGGCGTTCGCGCGCGAGCATGTGGGGTCCTATCTCGACGCCGCGGCGTTGCTGGGTAGACGAACAGCGGAGATGCACCTGGCCCTGGCTTCGCCCACCCATGATCCGGCGTTCATGCCTGAACCACTCAATTCGCGGGACATCGAACTGCTTCGCGAAGAGCTGACCGCACACGCCGCCAGCGCTTTTGAGGCGCTCAAGGAAAATGTAGCCCGCTTGCCCGACGCAGTGCTGGAGAGGGCCGGCCTGGTGCTCAGCCGTAAAAGCCTGGTGCTCGACCGACTGCGCCAGCTGTCGGCAAACGAGATTCATGCCCTGCGTACCCGGATCCACGGGGACTACCATTTGGGACAGGTACTGCGTTCCAAGGGAGACTTCGTTATTTTGGATTTCGAGGGTGAGCCGGCGCGGTTATTGGCGGAACGGCGGACTAAGCAATCGCCACTGAAAGACGTTGCCGGGATGTTGCGTTCCTTCAGTTATGCGGCATTTTCGGCGCTGATGAAGTATGCCTCGCGTCGTCCTGAAGACTTTACGCGACTGGAGCCCTGGGCGCATCTTTGGGAGCAGTCGGTGGCGTCGGCCTTCCTGCGCAGCTATTGTGAATTTGCCAAGGGCGTGGAGGTGGTGCCCTCCGAACCGTTCCTTTTCCAGCAAATGCTGGAGGCCTACGTGATTGACAAAGCGTTTTATGAATTGGTCTACGAGTTGAATAACCGGCCCAGCTGGGTGATGATTCCGCTGACGGGAATCCTGGGGTTGCCGCTGTAAGGTGAGAGGGATAAGAGCAGATCCCTCGGCGGCTAAACGGGCGAAGGCCTCCGCATGAGTCCCGAAGGGACGGCTGAACTTAGCCCAGGACGTAGTCCTGGGTAGACGTGAGCGACCTAGACAGTCCCGTCAGGGACGGCTGAACTTAGGGAAAGAGGATTTCAGCCGTCCCTGACGGGACTGCATTCCATTTGTTTGCCTAGCCCAGGACTGCGTCCTGGGCTAAATTCAGCCGTCCCTTCGGGACTCATGCAGAGTTTCGCAGCTTGTTTAGCCCCTGCGGGATGGCAGCAGCAGTTAAGATCCGAGTAGGGACCGAAGGTACACGCATGGCAAAGCTAGAGCTTTCGGAAGAGACGAAGGCAGGAATCGAACAAATAAAGGAAGCTGACCTGCTGATCGCAGTAGCTGTGCCGGTGGAAGCCGATCAGCTCCGGGCCGCGGCCAGCGAAGCGGTGCTCCGCATGGGAGGGCCCGCGATGTCCCCTCAGCGCATCGTGGTTGCGTTTCCCAGCCTGAGCGGTGGGGAGTCCCCCGAGCAGGCGAACATAGCCACCCAGCCGATGGAAACGGATAGCGGCCTGCGATTCGTGCCCTATTCATTGCCACCCGCTAGTCCCTCGAAAATCCCGTGGCTGCCCGCGGCCAGCACGTACCAGGCGGTCTTCGCCATGGCCCGGGAGTGGGGGGTGAGCGCGTGCGCGGTGATTGGACTTGATCTGGCAGCGCTGCACACAAATTTTCTAGGGCCGATGATGGCACCGGTACTGGAGAACCGCTGCGAACTTGCGATGCCCCTCTATTCACTGGGAAAGTTCGACGGCCTGCTGAACTCCAGCATTCTTGCTCCGCTCACACGCGCTCTTTATGGGCGGCGGGTGCGCTTTCCTCTGGCGCCGGACTTCTGCCTTTCGAGCAAGATGATTCCAGAGTTGGAAGTGGCGTTGCAGCGAACCACGGCGCAGGGACAAACACTTTTTTGGCCGTCAACCGAGGCGGCTATCCGCGACTGCGGAACTTGCCAGGTGCATGTGGATACGCGGCATCTGCCGCAAGCTGATGGCATAGACCTGAGTACAGTTCTGGCCCAAACCGTTGGCCCATTATTTGCGGAGATGGCGACCAACGCGCCCTTATGGCAGAGGATCCGCGGTTCCCAGCCGGTTGAAACCTATGGCGCCGCGGTGGCAACGCCGGCCGACACAGCCCACGCCGATACCAGTCCGATGCTGGAAACCTTTCAACTCGGCTTCCGCAATTTGCAGGAGGTCTGGTCACTGGTGCTGCCGCCGGTCACACTTTTGGAGCTCAAGCGTCTGGCGCGGCCGAGCACAGAGCGGTTCCACATGCCGGACGAGCTGTGGGTTCGCATTGTCTATGACTTTGCTTTGGCCTACCGCCTGCGCACCATCAGCCGCACCCATCTGTTGGGAGCTCTCACCCCGCTTTACCTGGGATGGGTTGCCTCCTATGCCCTGGAAGTGGCGAATTGCAGCGCCGCGGATGCGGAACAGCGGTTGGAGAGGCTGGCGCGCGCCTACGAAGACGGCAAGCCGTATCTATTATCGCGGTGGCGTTGGCCAGACCGCTTCAACCCGTAGGCCCGGAGGAGATCATTATGTGGACTCAAGTGTCACAGTCACTGCACGAATCGATGGCTCGGGTCATCAGCCGCATTGCCACGCTGCTTCCTGGACTTCTGGCGTTCATTCTTGCTGTGCTTTTTTTCGCCGCAATTGCGTGGCTGCTCGCCTGGCTGGTGCGTTCCTTTCTTAATGCGATCCGCATTGACGAGCGGCTGGCACGGGGGACAAACGCCATCGCTGAGTGGTCGCCCACCTACACTCCCACCACTTTGATCACACGCGTTGTGTTTTGGTGCGTTGTACTGGTTGGTTTTTTGGTCGGCCTGGAAGCCTTTGGCGCATCCTCAGACAATCTTCTCTCGGCTCGCTTGCTGGGCTACATTCCCAATGTCGTCGGCGCGGTGGTACTGCTTCTGCTGGGCAACGTTATAGCCCGCTTTCTTTCCCGCAGCGTGTTGATCGGTGCGGTCAACATGAATCTGCATTATGCGCGGTTGTTGAGCCTGGGCATCAAGTGGCTGGTGCTGGTGCTCACGGCGGCGATGGTTCTCGATCACCTGTCGATCGGAGCCGCGATTGTCGACCTGGCATTTGGCATTCTCTTCGGCGGCATCGTGCTGGCGCTGGCGCTGGCAGTGGGCCTGGGTTCGCGTGACCTGGTGAGCCGCTCGCTCGAACGGGAGGCGGCCCGTCCCGCACCTGAGACGATGCCGGAAGAGCAGTTCCGTCATTTCTAAGAGGACCCGTCCCAAGAACGCTGTCCCCGACGTGGGTTACCCATGCTCTCCCGATGGGTACTGAGAACCGCTTTTCTGTCTACTACGTCTGTGAGAAGGTTGTGTCAGACGATATGGCTAGACAGATGAAAGTTGCTATTTTGGGTTTTGGCACGGTGGGCAATTCGGTTGCCCGCATTTTATGTGAGCACCCGCCGCAAGGCGTGGAGCTGGCCTGCATCTTCAATCGGGGAATCGACCGTAAACGCGTGTCCTGGATTCCCTCATCCGTCGTTTGGACGGAAAACTTCGATCAGGTGCTCGCTTCGAACCCTGACATCGTGGTGGAGTTGGCAGGGGGCCTGCAGCCCGCCGGTGACTGGGTGCGAAAATCGCTGGCGGCTGGAAAATCGGTGGTCACGGCTAACAAGAAGTTGATTGCCGAGCAGGGAATCGCGCTGGAAGAATTAGCCCGGGGTCATGGCTGCCAGCTGCTCTACGGCGCCGCGGTGGCGGGTGGGGTTCCGGTTATTCCCGCGGTGCAGCAGGGGCTCGCCGGCGACCGCATCAACCGCTTCCACGGGATCTTGAACGGCACATGCAATTTCATCCTCAGCAACATGGAAGATGGGGCGGAGTTTGCACCCACCCTGCGCGCGGCACAGGAGCGCGGATATGCGGAGGCAAACCCTACCGAGGATGTCGACGGTTTTGATGCCCGGGCCAAGCTGGTCATCCTCTCCCGCATTGGACTGCGGATGGAGGTTTTGCCGGAGGAGGTTGCCTGCCGCACGATCCGCGATGTCTCCGCGATTGACTTCGCGTATGCCAAGGACCTCAATTGCACCATCCGCCAGATTTCGCGCGCCGAGGTCAGAGATCAGGAACTGCTGGCCACGGTGGGGCCGATGCTGGTTCCACGCAGCTCCCCGTTGTCCTGGTCGCGGGGCACGGAAAACATGGTTATCTCCGGCGGCGAGTACGGAGGCAAAACGGTCTTTTCCGGCCACGGAGCGGGGGGGCACCCAACGGCGGTCGCGGTTCTCTCCGACGTGCTGGCGATCGCGCATGGCGGCTGCCCAGTGACCATCACCAGCACCCGCGCCCGGGTCGATGGCGATTTTGTCGTGCCTCATTACATAAGGTTCGTGGTCGACGATAGCCCGGGCATCGTTGCGGCGATCGCCGGCGACCTGGCCGAGCAGAAGATCAATATCAACGCGCTGCTGCAAAAGCCCGGTTACCCCAAGGATCGTCTGCCATTCGTGGTCACGGTTGAGCCATGCCCCAGTTCAGCATTGAAGGCGGCGCTCAAGAAAATAGCGCGACTGGATTGTATGCAGGCTCCGCCTTTCGATCTGCAGATGCTGGAGGAGTGAGCCGAATTGGGTCCGGCAACAACACTTTTGCTTTGTGCTGGTTTAGACCTTTACGGCACGACTGAAGTCGTGCCCTGATACAAAGCAAAGGCTCTGCTTGGCGTACTCGACCGGTGCGACCTGCTCCACGCGACTCCTTAGAATCCCAAAACTGGATGGGGCTCGTAAGGCTCTTCCAGGGCCTTGATTTCACCCTCATCCAGGCGGACTTCCAACGCCGCGAGCGCCTGATCGAGATGCGTCATCTTGCTGGCGCCGATGATGGGTGAACTTACTCCCGGTTTCGACAGTATCCAGGCCAGGGCCACTTGCGCATTCTGAATTCCGCGCTTTGTAGCGATTTCGGCGAGCCGGTCCACAACGGTGAAGTCCGAGGGACGGTAGTAAAGCTTTTGCGCAAAGTCGTCGGTTTTTGCGCGCACGGTTTCTCCGCGGCTTTCACTATTCCGGTTTCCGGCAAGAAATCCACGCGCCAACGGGCTCCAGGGAATCAGCCCCACACCCTCCTCCAAACAAAGCGGAATCATCTCCCGCTCTTCCTCCCGGTAGACGAGGTTGTAGTGATTCTGCATGGTCACAAACCGAGCCAGTCCCATCAAGTCGGAGGTTTGGAGCATCTTGAGGAACTGCCATGCATACATAGACGACGCGCCGATGTAGAGTGCCTTGCCCGCACGCACGACCTGGTCCAGCGCCTCGAGCGTCTCTTCGATGGGAGTGTGCGGATCGAAACGGTGGATCTGGTAAAGATCGACGTAGTCAGTCTGCAGACGACGCAGGCTGTCGTCGATGGCGTGCATGATGTGCTTGCGCGAGAGACCCTGCTGGTTCGGATCGCTTCCCATGGCGTTGAAGACCTTCGTGGCAATGACCAGTTTGTCCCGCGACGGGCCATATTCCTTGAGCGCGCGCCCGGTAATCTCCTCACTGACGCCCAGCGAATAGATATCCGCGGTGTCAAAAAAGTTGATGCCGGCTTCGATCGCACGGCGGTAGAACGGCCGCGCCTCTGCGTCCTCCAACACCCACTCACGCCACTTTTTTGAACCATAGGTCATGGTCCCCAGGCAGATGCGGGAAACCTTCAGGCCAGTCGAACCAAGATTGACGTATTCCATTTGCACGCTCCTGAAATCGATTATGCACTGGACCACATCTCAACCGGTAAAACGTACATCAAGAACACTATGGATTCGCCATCGGTAGAACTCATCCTCGACGGAGCAAAGATCAAGGCCCATGAAGGCGAGTGGCTAGTCGACGCCATCACCCGGGAAAAAGCGCTCCCTCATATTTGTTATCATCCGCGCCTCGGGCCTATCCAGACGTGCGACACCTGCATGGTCGAGGTAAATGGCAAACTCACGCGCGCCTGTTCCACCCCGGTGGAGAGCGGCCTGCATGTGGTAACGGAGTCGGCGGCCGTACGTCAGGCGCAACTGGAAGCCATGGATGTGATCCTCGGCAACCACCTGCTCTACTGCACGGTCTGCGACAACAACAATGAAAATTGCACGGTACATAACACGACCGCCCTGCTGAACGTCGAACACCAAAAGCGTCCGTATTTGCCCAAGCCCTACGAGGCCGACTTCAGCAATCCTTTCTACCGGTATGATCCCGATCAATGCATCCTGTGCGGCCGCTGCGTGGAGGCCTGCCAAAATGTGCAGGTAAACGAAACCCTCTCCATCGATTGGGAATCGGCACATCCGCGGGTGCTGTGGGATGGCGGGGAGCAGATCGCCGGTTCCAGTTGTGTCTCCTGCGGCCACTGCGTTACGGTCTGTCCCTGCAATGCGCTGATGGAAAAGTCCATGCTCGGGCATGCGGGCTACTTTACCGGCCTGCCCAAAGATGCTCTGAATAAAATGATCGACCTGGTCAAGGGAATCGAGCCGGAGATCGGCTATCCGCCCATTATGCGCGTCTCGCAGACCGAGGCGGCCATGCGTGAGGTGCGCGTGAAGAAGACCAAGACGGTCTGCACCTACTGCGGCGTGGGTTGCAGCTTCGACATCTGGACCAAGGATCGCCACATCCTCAAAGTCGAGCCCTCAGAGGGCGCGGCAAATAATATCTCCACCTGCGTCAAGGGTAAGTTCGGCTGGGATTACGTGAACAGTCCCGAGCGCCTGAAGGTGCCCCTGATCCGCGAAGGCAGCAGCTTCCGCGAGGCCGGCTGGGAAGAAGCTCTACAACTGGTGGCCAGCCGGCTAGGCGCAATCAAGGCGGACCATGGCCCGGATGCAATCGGCCTGGTCGCATCCTCGAAGTGCACCAATGAGGAAGCCTACCTCATGCAGAAGCTGGCTAGAGCCGTAGTGGGCACGAACAATATTGATAATTGCTCGCGCTACTGCCAATCGCCTGCCACCCAAGGTCTGTTCCACACGGTAGGATACGGAGGCGACTCGGGCTCGATCAGCGATATCGCGCAGGCATCTCTGGTGTTGATTGTCGGCAGCAACACCTGTGAGAGCCACCCGGTGCTGGCGACGCGCGTCAAGCGGGCACAAAAGCTGCACGGCCAAAAAGTAATCGTGGCTGATCTGCGCCGGCACGAGATGGCGCAACGCGCCGACATCTTCTTCCGCCCCCGGCCCAGTACCGACATGGTGTGGCTATCGGCCATCAGCCGCTACATTCTGGACCACGGGTTGGCCAAGCAAGACTTCCTCCAGCAATGGGTGAATGGCTTGGAAGAATACCGCAAGAGCCTGGAACCCTTCACGCTGGAATTCGCCGAGCAGGTCTGCGGTGTCCCGATAGAGACGCTGAAAACCGTAGCCCATGAAATCGCCTCGGCCGAACGGGTCTGCTCCCTGTGGGCCATGGGCGTAACCCAACATTGCGGCGGCTCTGACACCTCGACCGCCATCTCAAACCTGATGTTGATCACGGGCAATTACATGCGGCCTGGTACCGGATGCTATCCCCTGCGCGGCCACAACAATGTGCAGGGAGCGAGCGACTTCGGCGCGATGCCGGCTTACTTTCCCGGCTATGACAAGTTGGATGACGAGGAGGCTCGCGACCGCTACGAACGCGGGTGGAATTGTAAGCTTCCCACGTCCAAGGGGTTGGACAATCACGAGATGGTGCAGTCGGTTCTCGATGGCAAGCTCAAAGCCATGTACGTGGATGGGGAAGACATGTTCAGTGCTGATTCGAACGCACATGAAGTGGGCGAGGCGTTTTCGAAGCTGGAGTTTTTCGTCGTGCAGGATATTTTCTTCACCGAGACTTGCCGCTTCGCCGACGTGATTCTTCCCGCCAGTCCCAGCCTGGAGAAGGATGGAACCTTCGTCAATACCGAACGGCGCATTCAGCGGCTTTACCAAGCCCTCGCGCCGCTGGGAGAGAGCCGGCCGGACTGGGTCATCATTCAGGATCTCGCGCGCCTGTTAGGAGCTAATTGGAACTATAGCCATCCCGCGGACATCATGCACGAGGCCGCTTCGCTCTCGCCCATGTTCGCCGGGGTTACGTACGATCGCCTTGCCGGTTACAAGACTCTGCAATGGCCGGTGGCGATCGACGGCAGCGATCAACCTCTGCTCTATACCGAAAAATTTCACACCGAGGATGGCAAAGCGAAGCTCCATTCTCTGCAATGGATTGAACCTTGCGAAACCAGCGATCAGCAATTCGATTTGCATTTAAACAATGGCCGTCTGCTGGAGCATTTCCACGAAGGCAACATGACTTATCGAGTACCGGGCATCCGGGAGGAGAACCCGGAACGATGGGTGGAAGTATCACCGGAGCTTGCACAGGAGAGAGGTTTGCATTCCGGTCATTGGGTGGAGATCAAATCGCGCCACGGCGAAGTACGTTCCAAGGTATTGGTCACCGAGCGGGTCGATGGCAAGCAGCTCTATCTTCCCCTGAACTCACAGGAAGGTCCGGTCAACATGCTGACCAGCAGCAATACGGATCGGGATACGCACACGCCGGCCTATAAGGAGACTGCGGTGCAAATGAACGCACTCCCCTACCAGGGCCCGAGTCCTTTGATGACGTCTAATTTCCGCCATCATCCCAGCCCCACACCGCAGCGCGGAGTGGAAGTCGAGCGCAAGTGGAAGCAGCCTGGTTATCGCATGCCTGGCAGCAACCACCTGGCGCAAATAGAAACCGCCAAAAAGTAAAGAGGAGTTCTTATGGCAGTGCCAGTGCCTATGAAGCAGTACTCCCAGGCTGATCCCCGGGAAGAACTACAGAAGCGAATTCACGATGCTCCCATAGCCCACGCGGACGCGGTTCTCTCCGCGTACGACTTGCTGCAGCGGCTGCATGACACGGGGACTCTGGACATTCTGCGCGGCGCGCTCGGCGCCGGAGACGTGCTGGTGGAGCATGTTGTATCGCTGGCCACCGCGCCCGAGGCGGTGAATGCGCTGCGCAACCTGATTCTGATGGGGAAGGTGCTGGGCAGCATCAACCCCGATGTATTGCATGCCGTGGTTGAGGGAATTCCCCAGGCCACGACGCAAGCCCCAGGCGGGAAACCGCCCTCGCTGTTCGCCCTGGGGCGGCGAGTCGCCTCACCGGATGCGCGCCGCGGTCTGGCCGCTGCGGTCGCCGTGATGGAATTACTGGGCCAAGGGCTGGCTAAGGAGTCGTCCGCACCGCGCAAACCTTAGCTGTTTCCTTTTTTTCCGGTTCCCACGCAGACACTCTTTCCTCGCAGCTATTCCCGTCTTGGTGTGACACCCCCTTCGCGGAAAACGAAACAGCCCTTGAGCACTCACCCTCTCAGGCTCCCTGTCGATAACTGGATTGTCAGATCCCGACACGGACGGTACCTGCGTGACGAAGTTAGAAGCTGGGCGAATCCCAACCGAGATTGTTTCGCTCGGCTCAGCGGCACTTAGTCTGGCGGTCTTAAGTATGTTCTTGCTGCTGATGGGGTGCGGATTTTCTGTTAACCCCACTGCAGGACCCACAACTAGCCAAAGCACCGGGGGTTCAGGAGGAGGATCGAGCGGGCCAGGCGGACAAACAGTTGCGGCTCCCGGTGCTGTCCAGGCGCTCACTGGATGCACAAATCCGAATACGGGCACTTCGAATGGCGACTGGGGCGTGAAGACCACCCCGGTTTACACCACCGTAGATAACACATACCCGGTTGTAGGAATGCCTATCTATAAGTCGAACACAATTTTCTGGACCTCTCGGGAAAACGCACCAGGCCAATCGATTTTGCTGACGGGAGCTTTCACCGATGCGACGAAGAAGGCGCGACTCGCATTGATTCCACCCGGGACTGTTGACTGGCAATCGTTGGTGCTTGGAAGCGCCACAGTCATTAGCACCACACAACAAGGTACTACCGGACTTTCATTCATCGTCCCGTCAAGTTTTCCTGTGGGCGTTTACGGGTTTGCGATCGAGGATCCGACGGCTGCCTCGGTTCTCGGATTGGCAAACACACCGTCGCTGAACTGGGCGATTGGAGTTCCGTCGATCACCGATCCCGCAGCGGCGCTGCAACACCAGGTATATGACTGCGGTGTCGAACCGGGCGGGATCCTAAGGCTGTTCGGAAAGAACTTCGTTGCGGCGAACCAGGTTGTTCTGCAATCTTCGACCGGCGTCGCTTACGCGCTTGCACCGTCCAAACTGGATACAAACTCTGCTTCAGTTGAGATTCCCAGTACGCTTGCTGCGGGCATCTACAGCGTCTGGATCGGAACTCTCCCCTGGAGCGCAACCTCAAGCCCAGCGGGTCAGATCACGGTAAACGCCGCATCGCGGAGTGTTGCGCTCAACGTCAACTGCTCTCACCTGGTGGGCGATGGCGTCACCGACAATACGAAAGCTCTTCAAACGTGCCTCGACTTGTACGCGCCAATCGGCGCAAAGGGGATCGTTTATATTACGATTCCCCCGGGTACATTTCTGCTCACAGGGGGAGTGAGCGGGCACCCGTTTGAAGTGATTGCCGGATCGTCCCCTACCTCGACTAAATTTATTGGGATCCCGAAAGGAGCGCCGCCCGCGGCATGGTTTACGGTGCCTCAACACTTCGGGCTGACAAATCTGTCGCTGCAGGCGCCGGCGAACCCAAACCTGCTGGTCAGCTCGGGCACACTCACCGGAAATCCTCTCACCTCCGGCCATTTGTACTTCAACAACATCAGCTTTACTTCGACCACCGATGCATCCAACGGGGGGGAGATGATGTTTCTACTCGCCGGCCCAGATATCCAGGTCTATAACTCCTTCTTCCTTTCCAACTCTAATCAGGTTTTCGACATTCTCTTTGGAGATGGCGGCATTGTCTCCGGGAACAACCTGGTTCTAAACAATTGGACGGGGCTGGGCATCAGCGATAGTCAAAACCTGATCTTTGAAGGCAATACGACTTACTCGCAAAATCCACCTGGGCAGGGAAACGGCGGTAACTCCGGCGGTTCGGGCCTCAGCGTAAGCCGGGGTAACAGTCTCTATGGGCAATCCGCCCTCTCCAGGGATATTTACATTGGCTATAACACGTTTCAGAATATGGGCTCAGGCGATCAGCAGGTGATCACAAACGATGGAGATGGCGGATCCTATTTCGGGCCCATCGCCTCCAGCGCGACGAGCACAGTCACACTGGCTGAAGATCCTAACTGGGACTGGATGGGTACAACAAACCCGCAGGCGTCCGTCATGGCAATTGTCTTTGGGACGGGCGTGGGCCAGTACTCCTTTCTCGAGAGCTATAGCGGTCGAACGATGAACCTGCAGACTCCGTGGAAGGTCTTGCCGGATTCGACATCGGTCGTCGTGATTTCTCAATATGAGCTAAACATGACGATCGCGCACAACGCGATAACAAATACCCTTGGCGGCGCAATTGTCTTAGCAGACGCGCTCGAAGGCGTAGTCGAAGACAACACACTCACCAATGCAGGCGCTGGGATTCTCATTTCTGCCTTTGGTCCTTACGGGGGACCGGCAGCCTTCGGTCCGGTGATGAACACGGATGTGCTTCGTAACAAACTAACAGTGGGAGCGGGCAACTTCATTTTTCTGGATGCTGGGTTCGCTCTATGGGGGATCGGGATTCAAGACTTTCCAGGTTTTTTGGTCTCGGGTCTCATGATCCGCAACAACGTGGTTCCCGCGGTGAACACTATCTATAGTACCGATGGAGTCAACGGAATCAGCGCCAACGTCATCGAGCAAAACGAGGCTAATTGGGCGCCATCGTTCCCCACTCCTGGATTCCTCATCCTGGACAATTCAGCACCCCCCATGTGAGCGGGACTCAGATTTTTATGGCCGCACGGCTCAAGATAGGCTGGTTCGAAACTCGCTTGCCAAGGGCTATCGAGGGTAGTTCTACGAACCGGTAGATCAAGAAAGCCAGGGCGAGTGAAACCGTAAGGCCCGACGCCATCAGGATCGCTGTAGCGGCTATTGCATTTGTTTCATCAGAGAATGCGCGGCTTAAAAGCTTGGCGAGAAGAATCGCAACCGGGAAATGGATCAGATAAAGGCTATAAGATACGTTGCCCAGTGAAACGGCCCATCGACTCCGGAGGGCCCGGATACGACCGTGCTCTGAGGCAAGTGCGCCGACCAAGAAGAATGCCGCCACACCTTCGATCAGCATGGGCACGGGGTCATCATAACCAAAGAACAATGGCCCGGGGTGGCCCTTGGAGATTGCGAAGTAGACGAAACGAAAAAACACCAGGGTGACGGTGGCGCCAAGAAGCGTCGGCAACGACTTGCCAGCAAAGAACGGCCATCTTCGCGTCGCCAACCACACTCCGAGTGCAAAGTCGGACATGTACGAAAGAGAATCCAGGCGGTGTGGTGCATGCGCCACCAGATAGGCCGCCAGCAACATCCCTAAAACGATATAGCTGAACAGCCGCGCCCTGACTAAGGCTATGCTTACCAGGACCGGCATGATCGCCGACCCTACGAGCTCAATAAAAATGGTCCAGACCGGCATAATGAGCGACTTATCGATGGCCAGCGCCGCCAAAATCAATTGCGTCAGAGAAGGAAACGGATGAAGAAAAAGATAAAACCAAAAGCTAAGAGCGGGGTGGATCGTCAGCCGCGGGTACAGCAAAAGAAATAAAGCTGAGATCGCGCTGGCAACCCATAGCGCAGGAAACAGCCGGAACAGTCTGCCAATATAAAAGGCCCTTACGCTCGGCCACGAAAGGCCGCGGCGGACCAGAGAACCGGTCAGGACATATCCGCTCAACACGAAGAAGACGATGATACAGGCGTGAGCATTGAAAACGGCATCAATGGCGATTCGCGCCGTTGGCGCAAGCAAATAAATCGAACTCAGGTGAGAGACCGCGACAATCAAAGCGGCAATGCCGCGAAGTGACTGCAATTCGTCTATATGGGGCCGAGCATCCAAAATGGTCCGATCTCCAGACAGTTGCCTCCGTGAGACAACGGTCTTAACTCATTAGTCATCGTGATTTTAGTCGCGGTCATCGATCTGATCCAGACCCATCTCACTTGTTCACGTATTGCGAGCGCTCAAAGGGATACGTGAAAGCCCAAGGCTAAGGCCGCGAGCCAGGCTTGTTGGGAGCGTCGGAACTCTAATGTGTGGCCCTGATTGGAAGCTGGACTGGGCTACGCCTGTAAGGCATTCTGAATTTAGGACCCCGGACCAGCGTAGCCGCCGCCACGGGGGTCCTTAACAGGGAGTAGCTCAGTAAGATATAGAAGGCCGCTCTAATTCGATTAACACTCCCGAATGGGGAATAGAGTATGTCCCACAAGAAACCAATCAGAAGATAAGAATATAAGGGGGCCAAATGAGGACGCAGCGCGGTCACACGAAAGACCCCTCGCACGGTTAAAATCAAAATGTAGATCCAACAAAGACCGCCGAGTATACCGCCCTCTACCCAAGCCAACGTCAAATGAGAGTGGGTTGGAATAACCGGGATCAGGGTCTCAGAGTCTTCAGGTTCATCCGAGCCGCTGTACCCGTGCTGATACTGGATATCCTGTTTTAGTTGAATGTACTTCATTCCCTCAGGAAACGAACCGTGGCCAATAATTGGGCTGTCACGGATAGCCTGAATGGCGACCAGCGTTTCGGGTCGTCCGCCGACGAGCACTCCGTAGTCCCCTTCCGCCTGGCTGATAAACTTCGAGTTCTGGGATTCGTCAAAAAATTCATGTTCCGCGGCAAATTTTATCGCGGCATTCGCGACATAAGCAGCTGCGCCTGCCAGGAATAGCAGGGTCAGAATTCTTGTCGTGTCCTGGCGGCCACGAAAGACCCCGTACCGCGTCCTTATCTGAGCAGAATGCGGCCAAATTAGCACGGATGCTACGAAATGGATGGCGAGCTGTGAACGGAAGCCATAGTGCAAATTCAGCGCCGCCAGGACAAGACTGATGGAAATCCAAATCCGATATCTTCCTTTGGCATAAAAATAAGAGGAACCAAGCAGTGCGAAGATTGCAAGACCCTGGCTCAAGCCAAATTTCCACTGGACGTTGAAGTCGCCCCCGAACGACTGCCACGAACTAAGGATCAACACGACGGCAATGCTCAGCGCGAAAATCACCAACCTTCGAGTCTTGTTATTTAGCAAAATGGCAAGTGCCACGAAGTCGAGAATGAAAAAGACTACCCTCGCGGTTCCCTTCATCCGAAGCACAATCCAGATTCCGTTATAGGTATCTGCGATTTGCGTTCCGATAAACCACCCTCCCGCCAATATGTAGAACATCAAATATTGTCGATTGAAGGCTCGGCCGCCCTTGGCCAGAAGCAATACAGGGAGGATTGGGAGAAGAATGACTTCGCTGCCGGGAAGCGCGCCAATGAGGTTAAGGCTGAAATAGCCTGCAACTCCAAGGATAAACAGGGCCACCTCAGCAAAGAAGGATTGGCGCGTTTTCCATAAAGGTTCTGGCCGAGCCCGATATCCAATGGTTCTGGAAGTTGCGATAGGCACCTGTTTCCTCTGCCCGCGACACCTCAGCAATGGCCCGCCGCGAAAACCCGTTACGCTAACATTGTCAAGAATAACAAAAGCACGTGATCATCGTGATGTGACCGAACATCGAGTGTGAGAACGAACCTCATCACACCGGGCGGCTAAGAACCGGCGCGAAACGGCTTTTTAGCCGCAGAAAGGGAGACTCGATCCAGCGGTAGGAGGCAAACGCGAATACCACTGTCACGAAGAACCCCGTTGACTTAGCAGCCAGCAACTCCCAGCCCGAACTCGGATGAAGCAGGCTCAGCGTTATGAGGAGTCCGGCATAGTGCAGCATATAGAGTCCATAACTGATCTTACCGAGTTGCACTACCAGGCCGCCTGTGACAAGCCGGCTGCGGCTGTAGAGGCAAGCATATAAAATCGCGGCCGACGCAAGCGAGATCATCAGGCGGTCCCACGCCATGCGCAGGCTTGCAGGCCCGACAAAATCCGAAAGACTCGCTGACGCCCATATACATACGATCAAGCCACCGCCAACCAGCAGGAAGCGAATGCTACCTGTAAGCTTCGGCAGGCGATCTACGAAGAGTGCGAGCAAGATACCCAGCGCCAACGACTCACAGCGGGCCGCACTCCCATAGTAGGCGTAGGCTGCGGTCGCACCTGCCAACACGAGAGCGAGTTGGTTTATCGTCGCCAACAGGAAGGTAACGATTGCGGCGATAATCATCCCACGAGGCCGCAGGGTCTTCATCAGTGCGGGCCAAACCAGGTAAAACTGCTCCTCGATGGAGACCGTCCACAGCGGAGCGCAGATCGAATGCGTGGTTCCCAAAACAGCGTAAACCCAGTTGGCGACGAAAAACATGTAACCGGCAACATATTGCCACGACAAGCTTGGATCGTAGTACCAGAAGTGGCTTCGATCGGGCACCGTGTGCGCCAGCAAGACGCCCAAGCCAACCACGAGAAAGTAGAGCGGCCAAATACGCAGGACCCGCCTGATATAAAACAGGCGGAGCGAAATTTTTCCCGTGTCCTGGCGCTCGCGGAGCAGAAGAGATGTGATTAGAAAGGCACTCAGCACGAAGAACAAATCAACACCGGCAGCCCCTGACCGAACCACTGCTGCCCAGATCCCGGGCAATGGCAAATGCAGGCTGCCATAGAACTTCGAGTCATTTGGCAATGTGTGACAGAGAAATACGCCCAGGAAGGCGTAGAACCGTAGTCCGTCAAGCTCTGGCCGGTAAAAGCGAGGTTGCCTGGCCGCCCGTGACAATGGGAGCTGGCCCTCAGCCTCAATCAATTGCCCCATTCAGTTCCAGCCCTCGTTCTCTCCGGATTGACGTCGACGCTTGAACGTGACTTCCTGGCCGCTTATTTTGGTACGCCGGAGTCGCTTCGCCACCGCTGAAAGATCAGAGTATCAGGCATGAATCAGCCTGAGGCGGCAACCAAGTTGCCCGGGAACACGTCTAGGTAGCCATGGAAATCGAGTTGCGCGAGCTGGTCGGCCATCGAGTGATCGTGAAGGGGCCAAACTTTCTCGATAGTGAGAAGTTAGAGAGCGTGAAGCTCCTGGCTGTCGAAGAGGCGGGCATCTGGATCGAGAGCCAGGAAGCGATGGACAAGCTGGTTGGGAATCTATCCAAAAAACCTTCGTCAGCAGCGCTTGCCTTCTTCATTCCCTTTGGACAAATCGTGACCATCGTCGCGGGTTTTGAACCTTCCGGCATTGAATAGCGACGCTCACTCGGTTCGTAGCGCCCGCATGGGTTCCAGGCTCGCGGCGCTGCGAGCCGGCAGGAGTGCGGCGATGAAGGCCGCCGCGCACAGCACCAACAAGGTGACAGACAGAATCAGGGGATCGTAAGGCTTCACCCCGAACAATTGGCTTGCCATCAGGTGACCTCCCAGGATCGCCACCGGAATGCCGATCGCCAGGCCAATGCCCACCTGCAGGAAAGCGCTGCGCAGAACCATCCGCAACACGCTCATGCGATCGGCGCCCAGCGCCATGCGAATACCAATCTCGCTCGTCCGGCGTTCGACCGAGTACGCGGTCACACCGTAAAGTCCGATCGAAGCCAGTATCAACGCCAGCCCTCCGAAGAAGGAGGTTAACTTCGCGATCATAGCCTGCTGGGTGAAGTTCATCTTGACCTGGTCGGCAAAACTTTCGAAATCGATCACTGCGAGATCAGCATTGACCTGGGAGATGGCACGCCGCACCTGCGCCTCGAGTCCGGGTACGCTGCCGGCGGTTTCAATTTCAATCGCATTGAGATATTGCGACCGGTCCTCGAACTGCTGATAACGTGGCTGATCGCTGTGGACAGTCTGCCCCTGGGCGAGAAAGTACATCGGGCGCATCTTCTCCGACGGTCCCCAATAGTGCGTGTCTTCGGTCACGCCGACGATCTCGAACCAACCAGGATGTTTGAGATCGTCGCTGAAGTGTTTTCCAATCGCGTGGCCATCCTTGAAATATTTGTTGGCAAAAAAGCGGTTGACCACGGCGACATTGCGCGTCGTTGGGGTGTCCTGCTCATTCATGGCGCGGCCTTCGACGATCTTGGTGCCGATGGTTTCGAAGTAATGGGGACTCGCCCGCAGCCAGGAAGCTCCATGATCGCGGGTCCCCGGAGCCGGTGGCGGCTCGCCTTCAATGAAGACCCCTTCACCCCAGTTATCCCCTTCCATCGGGCTATACAGGGAAAAGCCGACTTGCTTCACCCCGGGGATGGCCGCCAGGTTGTCGCGCAGTTGGCGATAGAGCGCTTCCAGCTGATTCGGTTTGTAACCTGCCATGAGCGGGTCGATGTGCAGGATCGACCGATTCGCAGTTACAAAACCGAAATCCTGATGCTGCATGTTGCTCAGGCTTCGCGCCAGAAGGCCTGCGGCACATAGCAAGACGAGGGAGAGAGCCGCCTGCACCACCACCAGCGACTTTTGTCCCCATCCGCCGTGATTCGCCGTAGAGCGGTTGGCTCCACGAAGTGCTTCGACAGGATTCGTTTTAGATGTGATCCATGCCGGGCCAACTCCAAAGAGAATGCCGGTCAGCAGAGCGACCGCGAGAGCAAAACCAAGCACTGGCAGCGACGGAGTGGCCGGTATTGGCACCGGGTCATTGCGGAAAGCAAGATACAGAATCACCCGGGTGCCGGCGAATGCCACCACGATGCCTGCGAGGCCGCCCAGTATGGCCAGCACGACGCTTTCTGTCAGAGTTTGCCTGATCAATGCAGCGCGGGACGCCCCCAGCGCCGACCGCACCGAGCTCTGCTGCTGGCGATTGGCCGAGCGCACCAGCATCAGGTTGGCAATGTTGGCGCAGGCAATCAGCAGCACAAATCCGGAGACCCACATCAGCAAATGCAGTCCGTCTTTATACTCGTCCCGCATCATCTGCACCCCATTGCCGCCATGAGAGAAGTGCAGTGTCTGCTTGGCCACCAACGGCTTATCGCGCTCCTCTACTTTGCTTAACGGGCTGAGCAAAAATTGGCGCAACTGCACCTGCATGTGAGCTTCCATGGCAAGGGTGTCAGCACCGGGACGAGCGCGACCGATCAGATCCAACCACTGCAGCGAGGCCTCCTCGAGGAGCGTGCCAGTGGGGGTAATCAATGGTTCATCGTTGAGGGGAATGTAAAAAGCGGGCGGCCGACTCTGGACACGATCGCCAAAAAATCCCGGCGGTGTTATCCCGACCACGGTAAATGGCTGCCCGTTGATCACGACGCCTGCCCCGACGACTGACTTGTCCTTGCCAAATTTTTCCTGCCAGGTCTGGAAGCTCATCATGGTCACGGCAGGCGCGCCCTTCCTGTCGTCATTGGGCATGATGGTGCGGCCGAAATAGGGAAGAATGCCGAAGGTCGAGAAGTAATTGCCGGAGATGTATTCGCTCTTGTAGGGCTCCGCCGGTTTGTTACTACCCTCGCGGCGAACACCGATCATGGTTCCGCCCGCCTGAAAGGCGGCCAGATCCTCAAATCCGGTCGCCTGGGCGCGAAACTGCTTGTATTGCTCGTAAGAGAAGAGAGACCAATTATCCTGCATGCCGCCGTTAACGCAGCAGTTCTCTTCGTTGCCGACGCGATACAAGTCTTCGGGATTGACCACTGGCAGCGACTTCAGGAGCACCGCGTACACCAGGGTAAAAATCGCGGTGGTCGCGCCGATACCCAGAGCCAGGGTGAGAATCGCTGTCGTCGTAAATCCCGGCGCCTTGGCAAATTGACGTAAGGCGTAACGCACATCTGCTGCAAGTTGCATCCGTATCCCCCGCAAAACTAGATACGGAGGGTGCGGGCTCGCGGTTCGATTTAATTTCGATGGAACTTAGTCCGGGGCTTTAGAGTCTGCGTGAGAACTCTGCACTTAGTCCCATAGGGACGTCTGAAAGTAGCCCAGGACGATAGTCCTGGGTAATGATTAGCAAGCCGGACAGTCCCGCGAGGGACGGCTGAACAACGGGGCCGAGTTTTCAGCCGTCCCTTCGGGACTGCTCGGTGGTTTCAAACCAACTCAGGACTACGTCCTGGGCTACTTTCAGACGTCCCTACGGGACTAAGTGCAGATTCTTACGGAGACACTTTAGCCCGTGAGCTTCTTGCAGTGGGAGGGGCTGAAGCCCTAACGATTTCGGCAGGCAGGCGGCAAGACTAAAGTCGTGCCCTGATACAGGGCGAACATTGTCCATCGCGTAGTAGAGGGACAGGGTGCTCCTATCCGCGGTTCTTTGCAATAGAACCCGTCTATTCGGGAGCCGCTCGTCGGCGGCGTCCGCTCAACAGGTACACTGCGGCGCGAAGTTCCAGCAGGGGATCACCGGAGGGTTCGATGCCATCCACGCGGGGAATCGGATCGAAGATGATCTGCTTCTGTTCGTGAGCCTCGTCGAGCACCGGATCAGTGAAAGAGAGCTTGCCCAGTTCGAGCAACTGGCGGCTATCCGGCCATTGAATGGTCACGTTGTCCGTGGTATCCCCATCCTCCGCCAGTTGAACGACGACGCGAAATTTCACCGGCTCTTTGGCGATCCGTTGCTCAAGTTCCTCGAAGAGATAATTTGGTCCTTTTGCCGCCGCAGCCGCCGCGTCGAGATGCTCATTGCCGGCCTCCGGGAGAAGGCGGTAACGACCGTAACGGCCCGCACCCTCTTTGGTGACGAACCGCACTGCGGCCAAGCCAAAATAAGATTCTCGAGCGAAGCTCGCAGCGGGCGGCTTGGGCATCTGCACGAAGGCGAGCGCTGCGGGGTGCGTACCCAGGTATTTTTCGAGAGGAGAGCCGGGAAAGTGGGTGAGGTCGGTAGTGGAAATGGCTGTCAGAAAATCCAGGAAGTCCTCGCCTGTTCGCGAAGGAAAACCATTGGCTGAATGGGCCACGATGTCCGTGTGCACGCGCTCAGCAAGATGAAACCGAACTGCGCAGCCGCGTGGGTCGGCGTTGGGATCGTTGTCGGGAATGACGGGAATGCCGGTGGAATTCGAGAAACGCACCGTCGTTGGCGTGGATGGCCTGTTGAAGTGCGGCGCCCTACTGAGTTTGGCCGCATCCGGCGAGGGCGTAAAGGAACCATTCAGCATAGCGCCTTTGGCGTGAACCGGTCGAAAGCCAGGGTGCGCCCCGAAGAGAACTTCGAACTTCTGCAGGATTGCGTTGCTCAGGGCAATAATCTTTTCGTCTGTGGGCAGCGGCACGAATTGGCTCCTTGGAATGATGGCTCGGTGGGCAGAACAACGATACTCGAGGAATGTTAAAGATTGTGCTCCCCGCAACTCTGGTCTCAACCGCTTCGAGCATCTCGGCCTGACCTAGGTTTAGCACGAAACAGCACGAGGTGGCCAAACGCCACGACCGGATGGTGAAGAAATGGTGCAAAAGCTTCCTCGGAGCACCGTCATTCATCCGAGTGAAACGAACACGCGCAGGCTGTGATTGTCACCATGGTGGCGACGTATCTGCCCCGGGTTCGTCAATCGTGCGGGCTGCATTCTAGGCAGTTGTGTAGATGCACTTGCATGAGGTAAGACGTCTGAGCTAAGCGGATCCTACGCCTGACAGAAAACACCATGCGTCTTTCCGACTTTGGCGCAATAGCTTTAAGGCGGCGTTCGGCAAACCTGGCGCGGCTCGCTTCGAGCTCTTTCATTCGCATACAAGGCACGGGACACTCCATAACAGCAAGAAAATCATTGATCGTTACAGCTACGCTGCTGTGCTCTTCATCGGTTTTCACGTTGAAGCGATCGTGCAACACACACGTAACGCAAATCCAGTGACTGGACGATGTCTCGTATGCCTCGGATGGGGGATTTGCATTTGATCATCGAGCCAAAAGGTAGAAGAGGTTCCAGGTTAATCGTTCACCCGCCCGAGATAGTGATCGAGCCAATCAAGCACTACTTTCACCAACTGCGGGCGCTGTTGCGTAACATCGTGCGGCGTGTCGAGAATCACGTGACGCTTGTCTTCGGCGCGGGTTCCGAGCATGGCAAAAAGTGGGTTCTGTGATCTTTCCAGAGGGAAGGAAAAATCGTAGCGCCCGTTTACCATGAGCACGGGCTTTTTCATGCGCGATGCAAAGTCTGCCTGGTCGCCGCCGGGGATAGGCTTATAGAGGAAATAGCCCCCGTCAAGAAAAATGGCAGTCTTCAAGCGCTCTTGCAGGAGGGTCGCAATAATCACGCCTTTTGCCGATCCCATGCTGACGCCGAGATAGGCCAGTCTGCTGCTGTCGATATCGGGACGCGTGGCGAGGTAGTCGAGAGAGCGTGCCGCATCCTTATAGTGGTCGATGTTGAGTTCGCTGCTCAATACACCGTTGGGAAGATAAGATTTCACGCCGCGCTCATAAGTGTCCTGGTAAACCGGATACATCACCGCACGGCCGCTCTGAATGATGTAGTCAAAAAATTTCACGTCGCCGAGCTTGCGACTGTCGTCCAGCGAGAGCACGCGCGCACTGGGAAAGAACAGAACGGTTTGATAAGGTGGGCGAACCTTCTTTGGCAGGAACAAGTAAGCCGCCATCCGGCCGCTACCGTAGGCAATGTCGAACGTGATTTTTTCTTCGCGCCAGTCGGCCGTGTCCTCGACGACCCCTTCTACTTTCTCGTGCAGAGGCAAATTCGGATACTCGTAGAGAAGCTTGTAGGCATGAAACACGTCGTCAGAGACAGGCTTAAAGCTGGCAAAATCGCGCACCAGAGGCTTGACCGGATCGGAAGACCTGGGCGGGAGTGCATCGATGTTGCGTACACAGCGGAACCCGTTGGTACCGGAACGATCGAACGGCGAGAGAGCTTCAGGGTCCGAATACAGGTAAGACTGCGATTTCCACGAACCGCCGAGGATGAAATGAAGCTTGTCACCGACTCGGTTGACAACCCATTCCCGGACATTTCCGGCCATGTCGTAGGTCCCGTAGGGCCCGAGTCCCTTGTACGCACCCACGGGCGCGAGCGCGCTGCCTGTAATGTTGCTGGCCTGCACAATCGCGGGACCGAGCTCGGGGGGCGCCGCCTGATACCACTGTGCAATGACGGGCAGGCGCTTTCCGGCGAACGCTGCATATGCGGAGGCCTCAAACCAGCTGACGCCGGAAACGGGAAAATCGGCCTGGCCCTGGGGATAGTGGCCTGCGACCCAGGTGGATGGCCCGGGACGATCGGTCGTGTCCCGGAATTGCGCCATCGCTTCGTCCCATGAAAGTTCGCGGCCATCCTGCATGAATTGCTCAGTCCAATACTCCTTCTTTTCGTAACCACCACTGTCTATAAAGGCCTGGTACTCGCGATTGGTAACCTCGTACTGGTCGATGTCATAGGGCGGCAGCTTGTAGGGACCAAGAAAGCCAACGAAGCCGATGAACCCCTTCCACTCGCCCCCAGCTACACGTACCATCCCTTTGGGCGATGGTTGCGATTCAGCCAGCGCAAAATCCATTCTTGCATCTGTCCCCGGCGCCACCACCAGTTCACTCATTCCGGGCTTAGACACCTTCCAACGAAAATATCCTTTCGGCATGAGAACGTTTTCGAGAGGAGTGACACCGAGACTGTGCCATTGAGTATCCGGCGCAACGTAATCCTTAATTTCAACCTTCGCGCCAGAGGGCGACGACGTGATGGAGACCCCCGCGGCGTTCTCCTCTGCGATTTGTTTGAACCGGGGATCGGACGGCAGGTACTCGCGGGCTTTGTCGAGCACCAGGAAGGCCGCGAGTGGCTTGTTTGCGGCGAGAAGGGCGGTTATTTGCGGTATTGCTTCCTCGCGTACCCATTGCCTGCGGGACCAGTGATGGTAAAGCCACATACCAGCGGCGATTGCCAATAAGACAAGAACCGTGGCCGTGACGTATAGGCGGCGAGATATCCCGGTCACGGGTTTTTGCGGCGTGAGCGAGGTAACGCTTAGCGACGACAGAAGAGCCGATGCGTCGCGTACGACCTCTGACGCGGACTGGTAGCGGCGGGTTGGATCCTTCTCGAGCGCACGGGATACAATCTGCTCCGCGAGTGGCGAGGCGTCGGGGCGAATCTGCCGCAATGGCAGCGGGGCCTGATCGACGATGGCACGCAAGACTGCAAGGTTGCTTTCCGCCTGGAATGGGGCCCGCCCTCCAAGTAGTTCGTAATAAATGACACCCAGGTTCCATAAGTCGGTTCGCGCATCCACGTTCTGCCCCTGCGCTTGTTCCGGCGACATGTAGAGCGGGGTGCCGATGATTCCCCGCGTCCCCGCAGCGGTCAGCGTCCTATCACTGGCATCTTGCGCGAGAAGCTTCGCAATACCAAAGTCGAGTACCTTCACTTGTCCCTTGGGCGTGACCATCACGTTGGCCGGCTTAAGGTCGCGATGAATGACCCCTTGTTCGTGGGCCTCTTCGAGCGCCTGGGCAATTTGCAAGATGAGAGACGTCGCATCTTTCAGCGTAAGCGGACCAGACTTCAATTTCGCCGCGAGCGATTCCCCGGGCACGCACTCCATCACGATGTAATCGACGCCATCCTGCTGGCCAACGTCATACACGGCGGCGATGTGGGTATGACTCAGCTTGGCAAGAGCAAGCGCTTCCTTGTGAAAACGCCGGCGCGCTTCATCCCCCGTAAACATGCCGGGCACAAGAATCTTGATCGCGACCGCGCGCTCCAGCTTTTCGTCGCGCGCCCGATACACGACGCCCATGCCACCGGAACCCAGCGGCTCAAGGATGGTGTAACGGCCGAGCGTACTCCCGGCTGCGAGGCCTTTGGCTTGCGGAGTAAATGGCGGATGGGCCAGGAAGGTACCCAGTTGTTGGTTCCTGCGAAGCAACTCCTCGACCAGGGAACGCAACTCGGGCGCGTCGCGGCACGCTTCCTCGAGGAAGGCTGCCCTTTGGTCCGGCTGCAAATCAAGAGCTTCTCCAAACAGGAGTTCGGCGGCTTGCTTCAGGTCGGCCATCATTCCCATCCAAGTCTATTTGCCGATGCAAAAAGTGGAGAAGATCAGATTCAGGATGTCGTCGCTGGTGGTCTCTCCGGTAAGCGAGTCGAGATGACGCAGCGCTCCGTATAGATCCAGCAGCACCATCTCGTGGGGAATGTTTTGCCCGGCTGCTGCAGCCGCGGCCGCCAGCCCTTCCAGCGTTGCCGTTACCGCCTGGTATTGGCGCAGGCTGGTCAGCATGCCACCCTCCGTCTCCGCTGTCCGGTCGCCCACCATCGCCAGCATCTTCTGCTTCAGCTCACCCACTCCTTCTCCACTAAGAGCAGAGGTGTGCACCACCGGCAAGCCGAGGCCGCCCAGTGCCTCCTCCATCGCCGCCGACGGATGGGCCAGATCACTCTTGTTGACCACCACCAGCGCCCGGCGTTGCGCCAGCGTTGCCAGCAGCTCCAGCTCTTCCTGCTCGGGCGCTGCGGTCGCATCCAGCACCAGCAACACCATGTCCGCATCCGCCAACGCCTCGCGCGATTTGCGAACCCCAATCTGCTCCGCTTCGTCGCTGGCCTCACGCATACCCGCCGTATCCACCAGCTCGACCGGGATTCCGCCGAGCGAAACCCGCTCCGTCACCAGGTCGCGCGTGGTCCCCGGCGCCGCGGTGACAATCGCGCGCTCCCGCTGCACGATGCGATTGAAGAGCGAAGATTTTCCCGCATTCGGCCGGCCCACAATCGCCAGCATCAATCCCGCGTGCACAATGCGCCCGCGGGCAAAGCTCTCCGCGATCGGCTGCAGCAGGGCGCGAATCTCCTCGATCCGGCTCAAGATCTCCGCCCCCGGCAGCACCTCGACATCGTCTTCGGCGAAATCGATTCCCGCTTCGAGCAAAGCAATCAGCGCGACCAGACCCTCTTTGATCGGCTTGATGCGCCGCGAAAGCGCGCCTTCCAGTTGCTGCGCCGCAACCCGCGCCTGATAGAGCGTCTGCGCTTCGATCAGGTCGCGCACCGCTTCGGCCTGGGTCAGATCGATGCGGCCGCTCAGGAAGGCCCGCTGCGTAAACTCGCCGGGAGCAGCCAGACGCGCGCCGCCCGTCAGCGCCTGTCGCACCAGCGTCTCCAGGATCACCGGCGAGCCGTGCGCGGCCACTTCCACCACATCTTCGCCGGTATAGGAATGGGGCGCCGCGAAGAACGTCACCATGCCTTCGTCCAGCTTTTCCTGGGTGTCGAGGTCGAGCAAATCAGCAAAGCGGGCCTGCGCATGGGCCAGAGGGTTGCGCAGGCGCAGCATCGGCTCGGCAATCCGCGCTGGCCTCCGGCCCCGAGAGCCGCACGATCCCGATGCCGCCGCGGCCAGGCGGCGTCGCAACGGCGACGATGGTCTCGTTCTGATAGACGACGTGTGGATCGGGCTGCATCGAGCGCCTCGATTTCCTTCTCGGGTTTTAGTAAGGTGAGTTGCGCCGCGAGGGACGCATGCCGGCACCACTGGCTTCTGAAGCCCGCGGCCGTGGCCGCGCCGCGCCCTTGGGATAGACCACCACGAAGCGGCGCAAACCTTCGCCGCTGCTCTCCGTTTCGAGATCGGCATAGTCGCGGAAGGCCAGATGCAGCATGCGCCGCTCGCGCGAGCTCATGGGAGCAAAGCTGTAGGGCTGCGACGTACCGCGAACCCGCTCTGCGGCTGTCTCCGCCGCCAGCTTAAGCTCCCGCGCGCGGAGCGCCTTGAAGTTGTTCGCGTCGAAGGAAATGATGTCGTGCTCTTCGGCTTCCAGGCGCACGATTTTGGCGGCGATGTGTTCCAGGGCGCGCAGCAACTCGCCGCCGCGCTGGGTCAGCAGCACCGCATCCGGCCCGGACATCTCCACGTAAATCTCGCGGGCTTCCAGGCCATCGGGGTCACGGGCTCCAGCGCCCGCGGTGATCCTGTACTTGAATCGCAGGCCGCCGGTGGTGGTCAGGGTCTTGAGGAACGCTGCAATCTTCTGGGCTGCAGCCGCGTGATCGACAATCGGCATCGGTTTAGTATCGCACTTTGCGTGAAGAGAAGTCAGCCACGCCGAACACCAATTCACCGCGGTAATCGGGTACATTCGCAGTATGACCGAGGATGCATTTCTTCGACCACCCTGGCGACTAGAGGCCATCTTGCGACGAGCCATCTGCCGGCCGCCGCTTCGCTTTTGCGCTGCCCGCTTGGCGGCGATTTCGCGCATCTGCTTCCCAATGCCGGTGCGGTTCATGATCGCCTGCTGGATCACGTTGATCACGTTGCCGAAGGCCCAATAGAGCGCCAGGCCCGAGCTCAGATTCCAGGTCATGAAGCCGAAAAAGACCGGCATGGTAAAGGCCATCATCTTCTGCTGCGCCGGGTCCATGCCCGGCGACGGGGTCAGGTACTGCACCAGGAACATGGTCACGATGAAGAAGACGGGCAGAATGTGCAGCGGGTCGGGAGCGGCCAGGTTGTGCAGCCACAACCAGGGCGCCTGGCGCAGCTCGATGGTGTGCAGCAGCATGCGATAAAACGCGAAGAGCAACGGCCACTGCACCAGCATCGGCAGGCAGCCGCCAAACATGTTTACGCCCTCGCGCTTCTGCAGATCGAACATCTCTTTGTTCATGTCCGCTCGGCGAGGGTCGGTGGTCTTGTACTTCTTGTACTTCTCCTTGATCGCGTTCATCTCCGGCTGAATGCGTTGCATCTTCAGCGCGGACTTCATCATCTGGATGCGCGTCGGCAGCATGGCCAGGTTGATCACCAGGGTGAGTACCAGGATGGCCCAGCCCCAGTTGGAGACAATGTGCTCATGGACCCAGCGCAGCGCCAGGAAGAGCGGCTTGGCGATGATGCCCGAGTAGCCGAAGTTCACGACCGGTTCGATATTGGGCCCGGTCTGCGCCGCCATTCCCGTGGTCGCGCGCACTGAGGCCAGCACATCCAGCACCTTGGGACCGGCGAAAAGGCGCATACTGGTGTGCCCCGAGGTTGCGCCCATCGCGGCGCCCAGCACCGAGGCGGAGTCGGTCTGGTCCGTCTTGCCATGGCGCGGGACGTCAATCGAATCGTGCAGGCCGACCAGCAATGTCTGCGACGGCGCGTCGGGAAGAAAAATCGCCGCGAAGTACAGGTCGCTCACCCCGGCCCATTCGAAGGGACCGGGCATCGTGCCGCCCCCGGCAATCTTCTTCGCCGCCTGGCTCTCGTCCTTGCCGTTCTGCATGGTGTCGAACTGCGACTGCGCATAATCCGGCAGTGTCTCCTGGTCGCCGAATCCGCCGGGCCATGCCACCAGCGCGGTGACCGGGCTGCCATGATCGGTGGCCGTCACCTCCACATGCAGCACATAGCTGGAATCGAAGCGTGAAAACCTTTTTCACTTCGAGGCCATTGTTGGAGTAGGTAAAGGTGAGCGTGGCGGGGGCATTCAACGTGCCCGTGGCCGACGGCACATACAGCGCCTGCGCCAGCTGGTTGCGCAGGCTTGCATCGTAGGTCCAGAGCGAGAGCGGATAGCCAACCTTTGCCGCGGCCTTTGGCGTTGACCAGGTCCAGCGGCTTGCCGGCTTCGTCTTTGTACTTCTTCAGAATCCAGGAGGTGGCCTGGCCGCCGCGATTGGAAAAGGTAATCCGGTACAGCTCGTTCTCCACCACCGTGGTCGTTTCGGCGCTGCGCCACGACCGCGTCCTTGGCCGTGGCGGCCTGGCGCGTGAACCGGCGGCCGGCGGCAACTGGGTCCGGAGCAGGCAGAGGCGGATACCGGCGCTGTGGGCGCGGAAGTCGAAGCCACCTGGGCCGGAGTCGCCGGTTGCGTCTTTTTTTTCGGTCCAAAGTACTGCAGGCCAAGGAAGATCAGAACAAAGACGATGGAGAAGATGAGAAGCGTGCGGGAGTCTTGCCCACCGCCACCCGGTTGATTAGGATTGCGTATTTCGGCCAAAGAGAGTTCCTGTCGATCGGACGATCTGGCGGCACCCGATGCGCTCGATGCGCCGATGGCCACGATCTTATGGTAAATGGCGGGGGTCATCTGTGCGGAAGCGAGCGGCGGGAGGTCACGCGCTGCCGGGTAAGTGTCCCGGCACCGGATCGAAGCCTCCGCGGCCGAACGGGTTGCAGCGCAACACTCGCCACACCGCCAGCGCGACGCCCCGCAGAACTCCATGGCGGGCTACGGCGGCGACGGCATATTCCGAACAGGTCGGCTGAAAGCGGCAGGCACCCGAGACCCGCTGACTGGAGTGCAGCATGGCGAGATCCAGCGCTGGTAGACCCGCGTGATCAGACATCGCGCGCCCACCCTGCTCGCTGACTTTCTCTTGGCTGCCTTCTCGACTGCACGTGGCAAAGATCCTGGAAACTTCGCCTTGCAATCGCGGTGAAATCCGCAGTCAGCACGGTTCGCCGGGGATGCAGCACCACGTCGACATCTCGCGTAAGCAAAGCGAGGTTCAGGCGCACCGCCTCGCGCATGCGCCGCTTGATGCGGTTGCGTTCAACCGCTTTGCCCAGAACACGGCCGGCGGTCAGACCCACGCGCGGACCAACCGCCTCGACTCGACGGCGCGCTCGGCGAAAAAATAGGTCATCGAAGGCGAAAAATGCTTGCGGCTCCGCTGGTACACACGTTGATAGTCAGCGTGCTTGCGCAGCCGGGCATCGCTTTGGGTAAGAAGCCTCAACTCGGAATCCCGGCACTGTGTAAAACTTCTAGTCGCGGTAGCCTGCGCTCACGGAAACGCGCTTGCGGCCCTTGGCGCGGCGGCGGGAAAGCACTGCTGCTCCGGCCTTGGTCTTCATCCGCGTCAAAAAGCCGTGTGTCTTCGCCCGATGGCGGCGGTTCGGTTGGAATGTGCGCTTGGGCATAACACTGCGCTCCTGTATCTCACTCGAAAATTTCTGCCTGAAGGCAAGCTTTAAGTATAACGGATTCAGGCCAAAGGGCAAAGCCGTGCTGATGGTTCAGGCCGCCGAGGGGTTCGGCTTTCACTGCGCATGGTGCAACTCGGGAAAGAAAGAATTTTTGCCCGGAATGAGCCGTTGCGCCGCCTTGTAACTGTGCTAGTATCGGCTCCGATCAAGATTGATTTTTGCACGTCCACACTACCTGAACTTCCGATCTGGATACTTTCGCGAAGGGGCTTGTTCCCCCAAAGCAGTTCCTAAGCACAGGAGCACAATGGCGCGCACGGTCATTGCCGGCGCGCGCTTGCTTTTTGATTTGCGGAAAGTATCAGGCAGTCGGCGTTGAACGAAGGAAGCGTATGTCTTTTGTCGCCACCGCCCCCACCGCACCCAATCCCTGGGTGCGGATACTGGGTGCTCTCGAAAAGAAGGTCAACCGGCAATCCTTCGATACATGGCTGAAGCCCACGCGTTTCAGCCACGTCAACGGCCGGATGCTTTTCGTGCGGGTTCCCACGCCCGAGTTCCAACACATCGGTGATCGCTACGGCGATCTGATTCAGGAAGCGATCGACGCCTTCCACCTGGAGTTCGACGACGTCTCCTTCGTCATTCCCCAGGAAGACCCGGTCGCCGTCCGCGTGCGCCAGGATGGAGGGTTCGCCCCGTCCCTTCCCACTCCGCCGGCGCCCAGCGTGCTGCCAACCGTGGCGCGGCTGTTCCGCCGATGCCGCAGCCGCAGCAGGCCAAGTTCGACTGGGCCACGGCGGCACAGCTCAATCCGCGCTATACCTTCGAGGCCTTCGTCATCGGCAATGGCAACCAGTTCGCCCGCGCCGCCTCGGAAGCGGTCGCTGAGCGCCCCTCGAAAGCCTACAACCCGCTCTTCATCTACGGTGGTGTCGGCATGGGCAAGACCCATTTGATGCATGCCATCGGCCACGAGGTAAAGAAGCGCCAGCCGCAATGCTCCGTCTGCTATGTCTCGAGCGAGAAATTCACCAACGAGATGATCAACTCGCTGCGCTATGACAAAATGACCAGCTTCCGCGACAAGTTCCGCTCCGTCGATCTGTTGCTCATTGACGACATCCAGTTCCTGGCGCAAAAGGAGCGCACCCAGGAAGAGTTCTTCCACACCTTCAATGCGCTCCACGAGAGCATGAAGCAGATTGTCATCGCCTCCGATCGTCCACCCAAGGAGCTGCCGGAAATCGAAGACCGTCTGCGCAGCCGCTTCGAATGGGGATTGATCGCCGATATTCAGCCGCCTGACCTGGAGACCAAGGTGGCGATCCTGCAGAAGAAGGCGGAGAGCGAGCACGTCCTGCTGCCCACCGATATTGCCCTCTTCATTGCCTCCAACGTGCGCACCAATGTGCGCGAGCTGGAGGGCGCGATGGTGCGCCTGCTGGCGTGGTGCCGCCTCAATGGCGCGGAGCTCACCCTCGCGACCACCCAGCTATGCCTCAAGCAATTCATTGATACCCAGGTACGCAAGATCACGATCGAAGCCATTCAACGCGCCGTCTCCGAGCAGTTCGGCATGCGCGTCGCCGAGCTCAAGCAGAAAAACAATTCGCGCTCGGTGGTCGTGCCCCGGCAGATCGCCATGTACCTGGCCAAGCAGATGACGGAGGCCTCTCTCCCCGAGATCGGGCGGCAGTTCGGCGGCAAGCACCACACCACCGTCATGCACTCCATCGCCAAGATCGATGAGCAGCGCCGCGCTGACAAAGATCTCAATCGCACCATCAACAAACTCCTGGAAACCCTCAACGGCTGAGCTGGCATTCTCGCCGACACTCCGTTGGAGCTTTAGCCCCTGTGTGCTTTTTCTGGGCCAGAACGAGTTGGCAGGGGCTAAAGCCCGGATCATCTGGGCCGAGGGACGGCACGATTGAAGTCGTGACCTGATACAAAGCAAACGCCTTGCCCGGGGATCCGCTGTTCCTTCGCTGTCATGCCCGAAGCAGCCAAACCTTTCCACCTTCGGGCGCTCCCGGTATGCTCTAGTTGTCTATGTTTGGTCTCGGGTCGCCGAGCCGCCTGGGTTCGATGGCTGGTTACTTGTTCAGTGCTGTGCTCCTCGGCATAGTCCCGCTCATGGGACCGCCCGCCTACGCCCGCCAACAGGACACCGGCTTTCTCAATCGTAGTATCACCCTCAATGGAACCCTCTATCACTACGTCGTGTATCTGCCCATGGATTGGTCGCCCAAGCAGAAGTGGCCCGTCATCCTGTTTCTGCATGGATCCGGAGAGCGCGGCTCGGACGGCCTGGATGAGACCCAGGTAGGCCTGCCCAATGCACTGCGTTCCCATTACGAGCGCTGGCCCTTCGTGGTGGTCATGCCCCAGGTCCCCTATAGTCACCATCATTGGACCGACTCGGACATCATGGCCATGGCCATGGGTGCGTTGAATGCCGAGGTAAAAGAATTCCACGGCGATCCGCAGCGGCTATACCTCACCGGCATGTCCCTTGGCGGCTACGGCGTATGGGAGATTGCCAAGAATTATCCTGGCCACTTTGCTGCCATTGCTCCGGTATGCGGAGGCATCTACTGGTCCTACGCGCCCGGCCGGTGGCACCAGCCGGAACTGGTTCCGCAGTATGTCAAAGCCATTGGCCGCACCCCGGTCTGGATCTTTCATGGCGCGGACGATCCCGTGGTTTCCCCGGCTCAGTCGCAGATCATGTATGCGGCTCTCAGTGCCGCGGGCGGCAACGTACGCTTCTGGGAGTATGCCAACTATCATCACAACGCCTGGGACAGGGCATACGTCGATCCAGAATTACCGCAATGGTTCCTTGCCCATCGCCTCTCCGATATCGCGACCACCAAACCTAATGCGGAAAAACGCGTGATCCCCATCCATCCTTTACCAATACACGTCGACCCCAGCGTCTATGACGCTTATCAGGGGGAATACGTGGATGCTGGTGTAACCCAGGTGACCGTCTTCCGCATGGGCAACAAGTTGATGTCCCGCAACCGCACCGGCGACCAGACCGAGTTGCTGCCCGAGCAGCCCAATCGATTTTTCTATCCCAGTGGCAGCACCACCCGCCTGACTTTCGAGAAAGGTCCGGATGGCCATGTCACCGGTTTACTTTTTTCCGACGACCGCCATCAGGAATTGTGGGAAAAGGCGCCGGAAAAGACACCATGAAGCGGTTTCGCTGCATTGTGCAAAGCCGGGTGCTCGCAGAAACGCATCAGACTTGCCTGGGAACGCGCTTTGCACTTGCGGTCGCCGCTTTCCACAGCACTTTTCAGATCCACTGTGCAGACCGTGGGCAACGCAGGACCCAACTCGGGACTATTCCCCGCTTCTCCTGCTTTTCATTTTCCCCGGGACCTGTTTTCTAAAACGTGGAATGGTGTCATCCCCGCCGTACTCTTGGTTTATGCCTGTCTTTCCACTTTTCCGGCTGTAACGGTTACTACTACTAAGAGGGGATGGTTATTTTTTGTTTTTCGTCGTAGTCGAAAATTTAAAGTCCCGTTGTTATCCAAGCCGAGGCATTAAGTCCCGAGAATCCACAGGAAGCACATAGGGGAGATTCTCATGCGGGTTCGGCGTGGTGTAGAGTGAGTCAAACCGACAAGGGGGCAAATACCATGCTTAGCGCGGGGGTTGAGCAGGAGAGACCGGTCGTACAGGGAGCCGCAACGATGGAGATCAGCGTGAGCCGTCACGACCTGCTGCGGGAACTGAGCGCAACGCAGAGCGTGGTCGAGCGGAAGACTACGATTCCTATCCTCTCAAATTTTCTGCTCGAGGCCGGGCAGGGAGAAGGGGACGCGACCGACCGTCTCACCATCACCGCCACTGACCTGGACCAGAGCATTCGCACCTCCTGCGCCGCCAAAGTAAAAAAGCCCGGGGCATGCACGATCCCCGCGCGGAAACTTTTCGACTACGTCAAGCTGCTTCCTGACGGCGATATTTCCATCAAGCTGATGGAGAACCACTGGGTGCAGATTCGCTCCGGCCGTTCCAACACCAAGATGGTGGGCATGGCGCGCGCCAATTTTCCCCAGGTGCCAGAGTTCCCTGAGACGGGACTGACTCAACTCGCGGCGATCTCCATCAAGAGCATGATCTCCAAAACCATTTTCGCGATATCGAATGAAGAATCGCGTTATACGCTCAATGGCGCATTGCTCATTTTGAAGGCTGAGTCTTTATCCATGGTCGCTACGGATGGTCACCGGCTGGCGCATATTGAAAAGGCCGGGGAATCGCTCAAGAACATCAGCGGAGAGAAGAAGACTTTGATCCCGCGCAAGGCGTTGGCAGAGCTACAATCCCTGCTCGCCGATACCGAAGAAGAAGCGCTCGACTTTTACGACGACGAGCACACCCTGTTCTTCCGCCTGGGTCATCGAGTGTTGACCACTCGCAAACTCACCGGGCAATTTCCCAACTACGAAGCGGTGCTGCCGCGGGATAACAATAAATTCGTGGTGGTGCGCAGCGAAGAATTAATGGGATCGATCCAGAGGGTGGCGCAATTTGCCGATGAACGTTCGGGCGCGATTAAAATCCGGCTGGAGCAGAACGAGATGAAGATATCCTCTTCCTCGACCGAATCGGGCGAGTCGGAAGACACCATCGAAACGCCTTACAGCTTCGACCCCATTGTGGTGGGCTTCAATTCGACGTATCTCATCGATTTTCTCCGGGCTGTCGGATCCAGTGGTGAGGTTCGGCTCGAATTTAAGGACGCTCAGTCCGCCGGTCAGATGCGCCCGGAAGATCCAGCCGATGATTTCAAGTATCGCTACGTGATCATGCCCATGCGCATTTGAGGGTTTGTAAAGCCTTCGGGGTCAAAGGCCTCAGATCTGGGCGTTAGCTTTGTATCAAGGCACGACTTCAGTCGTGCCACCTTCGGCTAAAACGGTGATGCAGGAAGGTTCCATTTTGTCGGTGTCAACCTTCTTTCTTTTTGGGCTTTAGCCCCCGAGGCGGCGACTTTTTGAGCGCTGCTTTTTTGGTCACTGTCTTTTTGACGGCTGCTTTCTTAACCGCCTTCTTTGCCGGCTTGGCGCGTGCCACCACTGTCTTCTCTACCAGCATGGCCTTTAATTGCTGCAGGTCCACCGTCCGCGCCGACTTTCTCAGGCGTTCGATGTCGTAGTAGGCCCGCTTTTCGGTGAGAAAGATGTGGACGACGAAGTCTACGTAGTCCATCAGGATCCATTCACCCTGGCGCCGGCCCTCGACCGAGTTGGGATAGGTTTGAAAGTCTTTTTTCAGCCGAATCTCAATCTCATCGGCAATAGCCTGCGTCTGCCGCTCGTTCGATCCACTGGAAATAAGAAAAAAGTCGGTAAAGCCGGCATCCGCGGCATCCAGTTCGAGAATCCGGGTGTCCTCGGCTTTCTTGTCTTCGCAGGCCTGCGCAGCGGCCAAAACCAGGCGGCGCGTTTCCGTAGTTGCCATTCGGTCGGGTGGTGTCTCCTTTGTCTCTATGGTATCCCCACGGGACGGTAGAGGCCGTGGGAGCGAATGTATTCGGCGACTGCCGGAGCGAGCACGGTTTGCTGTTCCGAGCCTTCAGCCAGAGCGGTGCGAATTTCGGTCGCGGAGATGTCCTGGTCAAGGTCGGGTAGCACAAACAGACTTGCGCGCTGGCCAGCCGGCCCGGACAACGTGAAACGAGTGAACCCGGCTTCGCGGTGCCCGCCCGTGTTCTTCACTCCGTCGGGCAACGCCGCATTGATCTGTTCGAGGGAAAACCCAGGCCTTGCGGCAACGATAAAGTCGCAAAAAAGCAGCAGCTCGGTGGATTGATGCCACTGCCTGAGCGTGAGGAAGGAATCGGCGCCGAGCAGAAAAAAGAGCACATCCGCCGGCTGCAGACGGTTGCGAAGGCGTTGCAGCGTATCAAAGGTGTAGTTAGGCTGGCCGCCGGGTAGGGGCGCGTCTATGTCGCTTGCCGAGAGTCCTGGCTCGCCCGCCACTGCCAGCTCGACCATGGCCAGCCGGTCTTCAAAACTGGAATGGCCAGAGCCGCCCTTGAGCGGCTGGGCTCCTACGGGCGCGACCAGGACCTGGTCGATGGCCAGCCGGTCAATGGCCGCACGCGCGATCGTGATGTGGCCACAATGCGGCGGATCGAAGGTGCCCCCAAAAAAGGCGATACGCATACGGCATCGTATCGCGACGGCTGTATGCTGGGGCCACTTCGATGCCCATCGCCTACATTGCGCTCGGCTCCAACCTGGGCGACCGGGAGGCAATCCTGGTCGCTGCAACGGATCGTCTTGGCGGCCTGGGGCGGGTGGTAGCGCGCTCTTCGCTTTATCAAACCGAACCCGTCGGATATCGCGATCAGCCCGCCTTCCTGAACGCGGCGCTCGCACTGGAGACGGAATTGGAGCCTCTGCCCCTGCTCTATGCCCTGTTATCCATCGAACGGGAACTCGGACGCGATCGCAGCCGGGGGCTCCCCAAAGGCCCACGCATACTGGACCTCGATCTGCTGTTGTTGGGGGACGCGATCGTCGCCGCGGAGGACCTGACCTTGCCACATCCGGCTCTGGCACATCGCCGCTTTGTGCTGGCGCCGCTGGCTGAGATCGCGCCAGACCTGCGCCATCCGCAACTTAAGCAGACCATGACGGACCTGCTGGCCCAGCTACCTGATGAGGGTGAGAATCGGGTCTCCTCAGTCCGCCGGCTAGAGGGGTTTAGAAAAACATTTCCAGGAGAGGTCCGTTGAACCGCAGATTCCTCGGCTTCGCTCGGGGTGACAAAGGAGACGGCGGCGGCTCCATTCAAGCCGGTGCTGAGCGGGAGGCGCTTTTCATTCCAACTGGGAGGCAATGTGCCTGCGGCCTACCCAGCGACGACTTTTAATGGAAGTACCGCCATTCCCTTTGTCATCCCGAGCGAAGTCGAGGGATCTGCGGTTTAGCGGAGCTCTCCTGGAAATGTTTTCGCAGGCTAGAATCAAAGAAGTGTCTCTCGCTTTTCAGATAGAAGCCGTCGGTGGACAGGCACGGCGGGCGACCATGACCCTGCCCCATGGGATCGTCCAGACTCCGGCCTTTATGCCGGTGGGCACGGCGGGGTCAGTCAAGGCCATCCCCCAGCACCTGCTCGAAGAGCTGGACGCGCAGATCATTCTCTCCAATACCTATCACCTGTACCTGCGCCCGGGACACGAGCTGATCCGGCGGCTGGGAGGGCTGCACCGCTTCATCTCCTGGCCGCGGCCCATGCTGACCGATTCCGGCGGCTTTCAGGTCTTCAGCCTCAACGAATTGCGCAAAATCAGCGAAGAAGGGGTGCAATTCCGCTCGCACCTCGATGGATCCACCCACTTTTTCTCGCCCGAACACTCGATGGATGTGCAACTGGCGCTGGGTGCGGACATCATCATGGCCTTTGACGAATGCACCGAATACCCGGCTGACCGCGCCCGCGCCCTCCAATCGCTCGAACTCACCCTGCGCTGGGCCAGGCGCAGCCAACAGCACTTCAACCACCATGCCAACGGAGGCCAATCGCTGTTTGGCATCGTCCAGGGGGGCATGTATCCGGATTTGCGACGCCAGTGTGCTGAGCAGCTGGTGGATATGGATTTTCCTGGCTACGCCATCGGGGGCCTGAGCGTGGGCGAGCCGCGGGCGCTGACCCGGGAGATCATCGAAAGCACCCTGCCGCTGCTGCCGCGGGACAAGCCGCGATACGTGATGGGCGTGGGTTATCCGGACGAGATTGTGGAGTATGCCGCGCTGGGGGTGGACATGATGGATTGCACCATTCCCACCCGCGCTGCCCGGCATGGCCTGCTGTTTACCTCCGGGGGGCGGCTCAACATCAGAAATCGGCGCTTCGCCGAGGATCGGGAACCCCCTGATCCGCACTGCGGGTGCATGGTCTGCGGCCGCTACAGCCGGGCCTATCTGCGCCACCTCATGGCGGCTCAGGAACCGCTTGCCGGAGTGCTCAACACCCTGCACAATCTTGCCTACTACCTTGACACGATGCGAGCGGTACGAAATGCTATTGCGACGGATACTCTTCCCGCGCTACTAGCCCGCGTGCGCGCGCAAGCCGATCGGGTTGGCCTCCCTCCAGCGATCCCCCACTCCAGTAGACAAACCGGGGCAGATAGGCTGTAGTAGAAGGCTGGATAAGAAATTAAGAGGATAGTACGTTGACTTTCACCCCCTTGTTGTTGGCTCCTGCCGTCTTACCACCCGGCTTGGTGACATTTCTCCCATTTTTGCTGATCATCGCGGTTTTTTACCTGATGCTGGTGCGACCGAACCAGAAAAAGCAGAAGCAATGGCAGGAGATGCTGACAAGCCTGAAACCCGGCGACCGCATCACCACCACCGGCGGTATGCGCGGGACTATCATTTCGATCAAAGAGGACGCGGTGCAGCTGCGCGTCCCCCCAGACGGTATTAAGTTAGAGGTCATCAAGAGTGCGATTGCTTCCGTGACAACAAACCAAGAGGAAGCGAAATAACCGTATTTCGCGGGCAGACCGTAAGCCCGGCGGAAAACCTGAGCCCATGCGTAAAACCATTCTGATCGTTGCAGTTCTACTCGTGTTCGTCTTTGGCATCTTCGGCATTCCGAAGGGCATTGGCCTGTCCGCCTGGAAAACGGCGTTGACCGACCGCATCCACCTCGGTCTTGACCTTAAGGGCGGGATCCACCTGGTGTTGCAGGTGATGGTCAATGAAGCGGTGGGCGCGGAAACGGATAATGCGGTGGCCCGGGTGCAAACTGACCTGCAGCAGGCCGGCCTTTCTGCCCGCTCGGTGCTCAAGCCGGACCCCAAGAAGCCGGAAGTGATCGAAATCCAGGGCACGCCCCCGGACCGTACCGGCGACGTGCGCAGCCTGCTCGACTCCCGCTACGGAGCCCAGTACACTCGTCGCCTCCGAACCTAACAATAGCTGGACCCTGACCATGAAGCGGACCGAGGTGCAGGCGATCGAGCAGCATGCTATGCAGCAGTCGATCGACACCATCGGCACCCGGATCAATAGCCCTGGGAGTCACCGAACCCACGATCCAGGAATACAACCTGGGCACCAACCAGATCCTGGTTGAGCTGCCGGGCGTGGACGACCTGAGCCAGGTGCGCGACATTATCCAGTCGACAGCCCGCCTGGAGATGCACCTGGGCGTGGGTGGGCCTTTCCCCACCGAGCAGGCTGCGGTGCAAAGCGTTGGAGGAACCGTTCCTCCTGAAGATGTAGTCATGCAATACGGGGGTACTGAGCCGGAATTGCTGGGTCAGTATTATGTTCTGCAGCGGGTTCCCATCGTGGCCGGCGACGACTTCCGCGATGCGCAGCCCTCGGTGGACGAAAATGGCCGGCCGGATGCGACGTTTATTCTCACCCGTAACGCGGGTGACCGGTTCTACCAGTTCACCAGCACCAACATCGGCAAAATGCTGGCTGTAGTGCTCGACAACCGCGTGCAGGAAGCCGCCAATATTCAGCAGGCGATTCGCGACCAGGGCCGAATTACCGGCCTGGGCAAAGAGAAGGCAGAGAACCTTTCCCTGATGTTGCGCACCGGCGCGCTGCCCGCTTCGATTCACTACCTGCAGGAAAGCGTTGTCGGACCGTCGCTGGGCGCCGATTCCATTCGCCGGGGCGTGCTCGCCTCCGTGGTCGGCATGCTGGCGGTCATGATCTTCATGCTCATCTACTACCACGGAGCAGGCATCAATGCGGACCTGGCGCTGATGCTGAACCTGGTGATCCTGCTGGGCTTTATGGGCTTTTCCAAGGCCACACTGACCTTGCCCGGCATTGCCGGGGTGATCCTAACCATCGGTATGGGTGTCGATTCGAACGTGCTGATTTTCGAGCGCATCCGCGAAGAACTGCGTGCAGGCAAATCGGCGGCGGCTGCTGTCGAGCAGGGATTTGCCCACGCCTGGGTGACGATCGTCGATACCCACGTAACCACCATCGTTTCGGCTGCCATCCTGTTCCTGTTCGGAACCGGACCGGTCAAGGGTTTTGCGGTGACGCTAAGCTTTGGTTTGTTCGCAAACCTGTTCACTGCGGTTTTTGTCTCACGCCACATCTTCGATTCGATTCTCAAGCGCAAGGCGCGCGGAGAAGCGCTTTCGATCGGGTAGTGGCCGCGTACCTAAGTAAGGCGGGAATTTCAAGTGGAACTGTTTCGTGGCATTAACGTTGATTGGCTGGGGAAGAAGTGGTACTTCCTCGCCTTTTCGCTGGTCTTCAGCGTAGCGGGTGTTCTGTCGATGCTGTTCTGGCACGGCATCAAGCTGGGCATCGACTTTCGCGGCGGCACGCTGGTCTACGTCCAATTCGAGGAGCAGCCGAACATCGATCGAATTCGTCAGGCGATCGACCGCGCGGGTATCCACGACGCTCGTATCCAGACCTATGGAACGTCGGCGCAGCACCAGGTAGCCATTTCGTTGGCACAAAAGGAAACGAAGGAGTCGTCCCTGGATGTGGGGCGGGAGACCATCGTGGGGACGTTGAATACAAACTACTCCACAACCGGGCCGGCGAATCAGGGCAAGCTGGATTTGGACAATGCCAGCGAGGGCACTCTAACGCAGTTTCTGGTACAGAACGATCCCGAGCACCTTGCGAGCGCGGGAGGCGCCACGCAGAAATATGCCCAGCAGGCGCAGGCCATTCTGGCGCACCGCGACAAGGACCTCGGCGGCATCTTTAGCAGCATCGACCAGCTGAACGGGGTCGCGGATCCGGCAGTGGTCAACCAGCTCAAGCAGGGCGCCTATCTTTCCGGTTTCCATGTGTTCGCGGCCGATATCATCGGACCTCAGGTTGGCGCGGCATTGCGCAAGCAGGCCCTGCTGGCTACGCTCTACTCGCTTGCCGGCATGCTGATCTATCTCTGGTTCCGTTTCGAGCTGATCTACGGAGTGGCCGCGGTGGTGGCGGTCTTCCACGACACCTTGATCACGGTGGGCGCCTTCAGCTTATCCAACCAGGAAATCACGCTGACGGTCATCGCCGCCATTCTTACGCTGATCGGCTACTCCATGAATGACACCATCGTGGTTTTCGATCGCATCCGCGAGAATCTGCGCATTTCTCGCCGCGAGAACCTGACCAGCGTGGTGAATCGCAGTATCAACCAGACGCTGAGCCGGACGGTTCTGACTTCGGGCCTGACGTTCCTCACCGTCTTGTCGCTTTACCTCTTTGGTGGCGAAGTTTTGCACGGCTTCTCCTTCGCGCTGGTGATCGGCATCCTCATCGGTACCTATTCGTCGATCGCAGTGGCTGCCCCCATGTTGGTGGCGTATCAGGAATGGCGTGCGAAAAGGGGCAAGCAGGCTGTTTTGCCTGCAGGCAAGAAGGCCAAGGTCTAAGCGTTTCCCAGGCCAGTCGTGCAACCGATCGGTGGGTGTCCCACATCCGCTCGTTTTTTTCCGAGATGTGAGATACCACCGCTCTAGCCCCAGTTGCCAGGCCTCAAGTAAGCAAACAAAGCAAAGCTTCCTGGTCGCCCTTCTAATTGGTTGACACGGTTGCTCACGGACTGGTTCAATGGCCCCCCGGCAATTTTTTGGGTCCGACCAGCAAAGGACATGGAGTTCGCTGCATCCCACATGTCTGAAGCGAGAGGTGGAGCATCCCGGTTGGGCGACCTGGGTGACGTTTCCACAGCTTGCACAGGGGGGCAGAGCATGCCAATAGCCCTTCGGGATCAAAAAATCGTCCGCCGGTGTCTAAATTGGTACAAGTTCGAATATCCGAGGTAAGGCGATGTTTGAAGATTCTCTAATAGAGTCTGGTGGCAGACTTAAAACCAAAAGTAAGTATTGGTCGATTGCCACCCTGGCTCTCAACGCGGTGATCCTGGCAGCCCTGATCATCTGGCCGCTGTTGCATCCAGAGGCACTACCCACGCAGATGATGGCTACGCTGCTGGTTGCCCCACCGCCCCCACCGCCACCTCCCCCGCCACCACCACCTCAGGCTCCGGTGCAGGTCAAGATCAAGTCTGAGATGCTCAACAATCAGCTACAGGCGCCAAGCAAGATCCCGAAAGACATTAAGCAGATCAAGGAGTCGGCAGCTCCGCCTGCCATGGCCGGCGTTTCCGGTATGGAAGGAATGGGCGGGGGCACCCCTGGCGGCGTCATGGGCGGTATCCTTGGCGGCATCGGATCGGGTCCGGCAATCGTTAAGGCAGCCCCTCCTAAGAAGCTGAGCATTTCGTCCGGTGTCATGGCCGGCAATCTGCTCCAAAAGACGGTGCCGCAATATCCGGCGATCGCGAAAGCGGCCCGCATTCAAGGAACCGTGGTGTTGCAAGCCACGATTTCCAAGGCTGGCGGTATCCAAAACCTCAGAGTCGTCAGCGGCCCTCCCATGCTGCAGCAAGCGGCTATGGATGCTGTCCGCTCCTGGCGCTACAAACCCTATTTGCTCAATGGAGATCCAGTCGAAGTTGAGACTACGGTCAACGTAGTCTTCAACCTCGGCGGTTAATCCGACGCGCCGGCGCCACTTTGACCAAAGGTGGTAGCCGGCAATCCCCCTTGTGGCCACTTCGGGTCATTTCGGAACGAAGTTGCCCAGTGCTAGCATCTGGATGTTTCAGAGCTATAACGAAAGTCATTCCGTAGGAGGAAAGATTCAGTGATTCTCGCTCACCTCGCCCACCAGGCAGCTCTCGGTATGTTTCTTTTTCAGGAAAGTGGACAAACCGTTGGCTTCTCCCCCATGGACCTCTGGCACAACATGGGTCCCGCGGCTAAAGCCGTCGTCGCGGTTCTCTTCGTCATGTCTATCTGGTCGCTGGCTGTGATTATTGACCGTGCGCTCTATTTCAGCGCGGCTCGTAAGCAGTCCCGCGAATTTGCGCCCCGGGTTGCCGGAGCCCTCAAGGAAGGCAAGCTGGACGAAGCGGTGAAGGTTGCTGACCGTAATAAGAAGTCACATCTGGCTGAAGTGGTCACCGCCGGCCTGCAGGAGTTCCGCAATTTCGGAAGCGGCGGCGCCATCACCGAGGAGCAGATCGAATCCAGCAAGCGCGCACTCGAGCGCTCTGAAGCCATTGTCCACGCCAAACTGAAGAGGGGTCTGGGCGGTCTGGCAACCATTGGTTCCACGGCGCCGTTTATCGGGCTGTTTGGAACGGTGGTCGGTATCTTGAACGCCTTCCAACAGATCGCAACCCAGAAGACCTCCGGTATCGGCGCAGTCGCCGGCGGTATCTCTGAGGCGCTGGTCACCACGGCTTTCGGGCTGCTGGTCGCCATCCCTGCCGTTATGACGTTCAACTACTTCACCGGCAAGGTGGAAGCCTTCGACGTGGAAATGGACAATTCCTCCAGCGAATTGATCGATTACTTCATCAAGCAGAGCCACCGCCGCTAAGGCGCATGTGCATCAAGCACTCAACAGCGGGAATCCTGCACCGGTTGGAACGGACCTGAAACATCCGTTCCAACCTGGTGGTTTTCACCGGATCTAAGAAAGTCATCTTGAAGGTGGGCAAGCCTGGAGCGTTTTCACAGCGAGTGCAGGCGAGTCAAACCAGTCAGCACTCACTCTGAAAACGCTAAAGCCGCTCAACCCCACGGAGCAAAACAATGGCAATCGCAGTCAGCAACGAAGGCGCCAAAGTAAATTCGAACATCAACGTCACGCCCATGGTGGACGTGATGCTGGTGCTGCTCATCGTTTTCATGGTCATCACCCCCATGCTTCAAAACAAGGTGAATATTGAGCTGGCCAAAGTAACTGACCCGACCTCGATGCCCGATGCCGACAAAGAGGACGCGGTGGTCGTGGCGATCACCCGGGACAACAAGGTCTACCTTGGGCAAAACCAGGTCTCCATGGCGGATCTGGGCGCCAAGGTCGCGGATCTGTTGCAGAACAAGACAGAAAAGCAAATCTTTATGCGCGCGGACGCCCGGGCGCAGTACGGCACGGTCATGGATGCGATTGACGATGTGCGCGCAGCCGGCGTCGACCAGGTGGGTTTGCTGACCGATCGCAGACAGGATCAAACCACCACGCCGCCGCCAGCTACTCCGCCAGCCGGGCAGTAGCCGGCGTTCCGACGATTAGGCAACAACGACCAACTTACGGGCTGACCCAACAGAAACGAGGGACGAAATGGCATTTGATACAGGCGGTGGTGGTGGCCTTAATTCAAGCATCAACGTGACTCCGATGATCGATGTGTTGCTGGTGTTGCTGATCGTGTTCATGGTCATCACGCCGGTGACGCCGAAAGGGCTCGATGCCCTGGTGCCGCAGCCACCGAAAGAGCCGCAGAAACAGCAGGACAACGATCGGACGATCGTGGTTCAGATCACGCATCGGGCCGGTGGCGGCGTTCCAGGCTACAAAATCAATGAGCTGGACATTTCCCACGGAGATCTATTGAATAAGTTGGAAGGGATTTTTGCCACGCGAGCGGAGAAGGTTATGTTCGTCAAGGGGGATCCAGCCCTCGACTTCTCAGCAGTGGCAGACGTGCTCGACATCGGCCATGAGGCGGGTGTGGACCACATTGGCCTCATCACACCGAAGGTGGAAGCGGGGCAGTAGAGCTATCTGGTTGTTGCAGGCCGGGCCATGGTATCCAGCAAGCTGCTGAGTTTTGCAGGCAAGCTGGGATTGAAGGAAAGGTTGCCTGACCCTGCTGCATGAGCCGCAACGACCAAACAAGTTCGACGGTTCATCGCGTGTTGCAAGAGGTCCGCGGCTGCTCATTGAGCAGCCGCGGATTCTAGTTTTTTGGGCAAGACTTGCCAGTGGGCAGAAACCAATTACAATCACTGCGCAGAGTTTTTTCCCCTCGAGTCGGAGGCCGGGTAAGCTGGTAAGACATCAGGCTGAGCCTGGCGATCATAAGGAGATTTAAACCAGAATGAAGCGAAGCGCATATGTTCCGGTGCTGGCGGTCGCCACCCTGTCGCTGCTGTCCATGGTTACCGGGTGCAGCAAGCTGCAGGCTCGTGATCAGTTGATTAAGGGTGTTCAGGCATATAAGAACGCCAAGTTCGAAGAGGCAATCGACCACTTCCAGAACGCGGAACGTCTCGACCCCACGCTGCAAAACGCTCCGTTGTATCTCGCCACGGCTTACGCCCAGCAGGTGGTTCCGGACGCCAACACTCCTGAGAACACGAAGAATGCCCAACTGGCCGTGGATGCCTATCAAAAGGTGCTGGCCAAGGATCCGAACGACCTGACTGCCCTGAGGGGCATTGCCGCGGTCTATTTGAATACCGGCAAGACCGACGAGGCCAAGACCTGGCAGAGAAAAGTGACGTCGGTTGATCCGAATGACCCGGTCGCGCATTACACCATCGGAGTCATCGACTGGCGCGTTGCCTACCGGAATGCGATCGCGGTTCGCAATGGCCTCGGCATGCAGGACAACGGCGACATGATCAAGGACAAGGCTGCGTGCCAGAAGCTGGCCGAACAGAACGGGCCGATCGTGGACGAGGGCATCAAGGAGTTGCAGCAGGCTGTCAACCTGCGACCCGGATACGATGACGCGATGTCGTATCTCAGTCTGCTTTACCGTCGCAAGGCCGACCTTGATTGCGGCGACGAAGCCGGCCACAAGGCGGACATGGCCATGTTCGATCAGTGGCGCGACAAGACCATGGCGACACGCAAGGCGAACGAAGAGAAGAAGAATCAGCAAACGCCAGGTGGCATTACGATGGACAACACCGGCAAGTAGTCGCATCGCGAACCTGCAGCAAGCCCCTGGCTTCGGCCAGGGGCTTCTTGCTTTAGCAACCGTCACCGCTACACCATCCCTTCACGCACAAATCCAATGTTGTAATCTTGGCCCGTGGCTCCGCTGCTTGAAGTCGACCATCTCTCGATTTATTTTCGCGACCAGGCAGTGGTCCGCGACCTGAGTTTTTATGTCGCGCAGGGCGAAGTGCTGGGACTGGTGGGCGAATCAGGATCGGGAAAGTCGCTGACCTCGCTATCCATCCTGCGGCTGCTGGATGCTGCGGCCCGGGTGGAAGGCTCGATCCGTTTCAAGGGCCAGGATTTGCTGGCGCTGCAGCCGGAGCAGATGCGTCCCTATCGGGGAAGCAAGATCGCCATGATCTTTCAGGAACCCATGACGGCTCTCAATCCCGTCATGCCGGTGGGCCGGCAAATTGCCGAAGCCATCGAAACCCATCAGCCCAGGCTCGGACGCAAGGAGGTACGGGACGCCGTGGTCGAAGCAATGACCGCGGTGGCAATTCCCGATCCGGAACAGCGCTTGCGTGACTATCCGCACCAGTTTTCCGGAGGTCAACGGCAACGCCTGTTGATCGCGATGGCGCTGGTGAACCGGCCAAGCCTACTGATCGCCGACGAACCCACTACTGCGCTGGATGTCACAGTCCAGGCACAGATTCTTCTCCTGCTCAAATCGCTGCAGCAAAGCAATGGCCTGGGTATGTTGTTCATCTCCCACGATCTGGCTGTGGTGGCCCAGATGGCGGACCGGGTCGCGGTCATGCGCCGGGGCATGCTGCTCGAGACCGGCACGCGTGACCAGGTCTTTCTCCAGCCCGGGCATGCCTATACAAGAAGTCTTCTGGGGGCGGTGCCATCGCTCACCACCGACCGGGATCAGCCGCTGGCCACGCTGGCGCCACCCGACGGCGCGGCCGGAACTTTGGTGGAGCAGGCTCCCGGCCATTGGGTGCGCTGCATATAACTAGTCTGGTACCCTGTGTGTTTGCGGCTGATTTCCCGGCGCCAGAGCCTGAAAGGTGCTGTCCCGCACCATGCGCGCTTTACTCATATCCGACATCCACGCCAACATCGATGCCCTCGAAGCAGTGCTCGAGGCTGCTCCGGAGCACGATGTGGTCTGGAACCTGGGTGATGTCGTCGGCTACGGCGCCGCTCCCAACGAGGTGATTGACCGCGTGCGCGATCTGGGCAAGACCTTTGTCCGCGGGAACCACGATCGCGCGTGCTGCGGGCAACTGTCGCTCGAGGATTTTAACCCCATCGCCAGCCGCGCCGCCCGCTGGACGCGGCAGGTGCTGACGCCGGAGCATATCGACTGGCTGCAGCATATGGTTCGTGGACCGGTTACGCCGGACGGCCCCCAGGTCAGCTGCATGCACGGGTCCTATCTCGACGAAGATGAATATCTGCTCTCGGTGCGCGATGCCAGGCTGCCGCTCAAGCAGGCGGAAACCCGCATCAATTTCTTCGGCCATACGCATTTGCAGGGTGGCTTTGCCGTGCACGGCGAAGACTGGTTCAAGCTGGACCCGGTTTATACCAATGACGACGAGCTTGACGTGTCGGAGCTGGTGCTGGTTCCGGGTGCGCGCTACCTGATCAATCCCGGCTCGGTGGGCCAGCCCCGGGATAACGATCGCCGCGCCGCTTTCGCGCTCTATGACGATGAGCGGATGATGGTCGAATTCCGCCGCGTGCCTTACGACTTCCGCCTGGCGCAGATGCGTATCATGCGCGCCGGGCTTCCCGATCAGTTAGCCATGCGCTTAAGCTACGGCCGCTGATTGCTGCAAGAACAGCAGGTCCCTCCACTACGCTGCGCTCCGGTCGGGATGACACTTCTGTTTAGGTATCGATACCCCAATCCCAAACAGAAGTGTCATCCCGACCGGAGCGCAGCGTAGTGGAGGGACCTGCTGTTCTTGCAGCCGAAACTAAGCTTCGGCCTCTTCAGCCTTGACCGTAACCTTGACGTGCGCGGTCACTTCGCGATGCAGCTTGATGGGCACATGGAACTCGCCCAGCTGGCGCAGCGGCTCTTCCAGCTGCAGCTTGCGGCGATCGATGATGAACCCTTGCTGCTCCAGCTGATGCGCGATCTCGGCCGAAGTGACGGAGCCAAACAGATGATCGTTCTCGCCCACCTTGCGCTCGAAAACCAGCTCCACCTGATTAAGCTGGGTGACCAATAATTCAGCCTCGGATTTTTCCTTCGCGGAACGCCGCACCGCAGCCTGCTTCATCTGCTCGATCACCACCTTATTGGCGGCGGTCGCTTCCATGGCGAGCTTTTGCGGCAGCAGAAAATTGCGGCCGTAACCGTCGGCCACCTTCACCACATCGCCGCGATGGCCGAGCTTGTTCACATCTTCTTTCAGAATGACTTCCATGACCAATCTCCTGCTTTAGTAGCGAGCTGCAAAGGGCAGCAAAGCGATGTTGCGTGCCTGCTTGATGGCACGCGCCAGCCCACGCTGATGGGTGGTGCAGACGCCGGTAAGGCGGCGGGGTACTATCTTGCCCCGCTCGGCGACAAACTGCTGCAGCAGGCGTACATCGCGATAGTGGATGGCATCGATTTTCTCGACACAGAATTTGCAAACCTTCTTGCGGCGAAAGAACTTGCGTCCGCCGCCGCCAGGGCCGCTGGGGCGCCCGCCAGGCGGGCGTCCGCCGGGACCTGAGGATGCGGGTCCTGAACCCTCGGGCCGGGAGGTGCTTGGTGCGCTGGGCGTGCTGGTTTCGTCAGCCATAATTTTCCTGTTCCTTTCAAAATTCCTTAGGCGCTGGCCGCTTCGGCCGCCGGCGCTGGGGCGGCAGCAGGCTCCACCGGAGCCGGAGGAGTTGCCGCCGGCTGAGCACTGAGCTTCTTGCGCGTGGCGCGGATAGCCTTGATCTTGGCCACTCGCTTCTCTTCTTCGTCCATGCGGACGGAGATGAACTTGATCACCGGCTCGGAGACGCGCAGGCGGCGCTCGATCTCACCGACCAGCGAGCCATCGGCGTTGATCGTCAGCAGCACATAGTTGCCATCGTTGAACTTCTTGACCAGTGTAGGCGAGCTTGCGCCGCCCGAGCTTCTCCATCGACTTGATGCTGCCGCCACCCTGGGTGATATTCGCCTCCAGGCCGGCGATCAACTTGTCGAGATCCTCGTCCAGAATGTCAGGACGAACAATGAACATGATTTCGTACGTGCGTTGCATGGCTACTCTCCAATTCTTTCCTGTTCGCCGCCATTTTCGCGGCGATTGAACTCATTCATTGCCGGGCCTGCTCCCTTTGCCAGCACCATCTCCACTGCCCTCGCCGTGCGATCCAGAACCTCATCGAGGATCGCCAGTTGCGCTTTGCGCATGGGCGTCAGCACATAATCCTTCCGCCCTCGCCGTGCGCTTTCCGCTGCCTCATCTCCCGGGGGAGCGACCCCGATACGAATCCGCAGCCACTCTTCGCTGCCTAACGCGCCAGAGACGGACTTGACCCCGTTATGGCCACCTGCGCTGCCCCGCTCCCGGATACGCAGCGAGCCCAGGCTCAGCGCGATCTCGTCATAAATCACGATCAGGTCGCGCGTCGCGTCGGCATCGAACTCCTTCACCAACGCCTGAACCGAGATGCCGCTCAGGTTCATGTAGGTTTCCGGCTTCGCCAGCACCACTTCTCTGCCGGCAATGCGAGTGGTGGCCGTCAGTGCCCGGCAGCGGCGGTTGTTCACCGCCACCCCACCCTGCTCCGCCAGCCGGTCGATAGCCAGAAAACCCACATTATGGGGGGTGAACTGGTACTCGATACCCGGGTTTCCCAGGCCGACCACCAGCGCCGGACCCTTTCTTTCCTCGTCCACTTCGTCAGCCAAGCTCAGAGCCAGGTCACTTCTTTCCGCCCTTTTCCGCAGCCGGATCCGGAGTCTCGACCTTGCCCTTCTTGGCCACTTCCGGCTCCGCCGGAGCCGCCGCGACCACCGCATCCACCGCCGGCGCGACTTCTTCCTTGATCGCCACCACGTGGGCTACGGTTGCGTTCTCATCGGTAATGAACTTGAGCTTGCCACCACGCGGCAGATCGGCCACGCGGATGGAGCTGTTCAATGCCAGGCCGGTGACATTCAAGTCAATATGGCTGGGGATATCGCCCGGCAGGCACTCGATCTCAACCTCGCGCAACACCTGGTCGAGAATGCCGCCCTGCATCTTGACGCCGACCGGGATTCCCTCCAGCAATACCGGCACCTTGACCCGCATCGCCTTGTCCATGGCGATGCGCTTCAGGTCGATGTGCATGAGCTTGCCCTTGATGGGCTCGTACTGCCAATCGACAATCATGGCCTTGGTCTTGCCGGTGCCGATCTCCAGATCGAAAATCGTGTTGTGGCCCGAATCCGAATGAAGGATGCGGGTAATCTGCTTGGGATCGAGTTCCACCGCAATCGAGGGCTCCTTGGCGCCGTAGACGACGCCCGGAATCATGCCCGCGACGCGCACCCGGCGTGCCGCATTCTTGTTGAACTTGCCCTCGCGGGGTTTTGCTGCGACCACTTCCTGCTCAGCCATACTTCTCTCCTCTAACTCTTCCGCGCCGCCCGCTCTAACTAAACAACGAGCTGACGCTGGTCTCCATGTGAATGCTCTCGATCGTGGCGCCTAACAGGCCGGCGACCGAGAGCACTTTGATCTTTCCCTGCCGTTCCAGCTTCTGCGCCTCTTCGCGCAGCGGGATCGAGTCAGTGACAATCACTTCCTGAATCCGCGAGCTGGCTGATGCGCTCGATAGCCGGCCCTGACAGCACCGCATGCGAAGCTGCCGCATACACCTTCACCGCTCCTGCATCGAGCAGCGCCTGCGCCGTCTTGACCAGCGTGCCCGCGGTGTCGATGATGTCGTCGATGATCAGGCAGGTTCTTCCCTGCACATCGCCGATCACGTTCATCACCTCGGTCACATTCAGGTCCGTTCGCCGCTTATCGACAATGGCCAACGGAGCCTGCATCTTGGTCGCGAAAAACCGCGCCCGTTCCACACCGCCCGCATCCGGCGAAACCACCGTAAGATCGGGCAGGTTCAGCTCCCGGAAGTAGCTCACCATCACCGGACTGGCGAACATATGATCCACCGGGATGTTGAAGAACCCCTGGATCTGCGCCGCATGCAGATCCATGAACAACGCCCGGTTGGCTCCCGCGGTGGTCAACAGATCCGCCACCAGCTTGGACGAGATCGCCACCCGCGGCCGATCCTTACGGTCCTGCCGGGCATATCCGTAATACGGCACCACCACCGTGATCCGCCCGGCCGAAGCGCGCTTCAGCGCGTCAATCATGATCAGCAGCTCTACCAGGTGCTGATCCACCGGAAAACAAGTCGGCTGCACGATAAAAACATCCACGCCGCGGACGTTCTCGAGCAACTGAAAGTAAATCTCTCCGTCGGCAAAACGCTGCAGCTTGCTTTCGCCCAGCTGCACGCCGACATGGGCACAAATACCCTCGGCCAGTTTGCGGTTGGCCGAACCGGCGAAGATCTTGAACCGCTTGTCTTCGCTCAAACGCCCGGCACGCTTGCGCTCCGGCTTGACCTTGCCTGGCGCCGCTAGCTCCTGGGTTACGCTCTCCGACCTCTTGTTGCGAGGCGGGAACCGTCAAAACAGTGGATTCTCCCTTCACACGAACCTCCCAAGCTGGTTTGCTTTGGTTGTTCCGCCTGATTGTCGCGCCACGGAGTGTCTCCGCCGTGACAGGAACCACATTTCCTGAACCAGAAAGCTGGCTGGGCGACTAGGAGTCGAACCTAGACAAAGTGCTCCAAAGGCACTTGACCTACCATTAGTCGATCGCCCAACTGGGTGCGGCTGGAACGCGTTACTCCGCGTCTGCCACCATCATAGTGCGCCAGTAATCGCTGCGAGGCAACGTGCTGGTGACCAAGCCAGTTACACCGTGCCGCTCCAGCCGAACCGAGTGCCGCCTGTGCCGCTGCCGGGGTACGGTAGAGCCCAAAAAGGGCTGATCCGGACCCGGAAAGGCCTGCATAGACAGCCGCGTCCTCCGTGCTGGGAGTGCCCGCAAGAATGCGCTTGATTTCACCGAGAAAGGGATACTGAGGAAAGACGACCCGTTCAAAGTCGTTTTCGATCCCGGTTCGGACAAGCGCGAGAAGCGGATCCTCGGCCCGGTCTTCTCTCCAATCGGAGAAGACACCGGAGGAGTGCGGTTCGCCAAATGCAGCAGCGATCGACCGACTCAACTCCTTGATTGTAGCTGAGGGGGCGCCCGGTCAACGCGGCGGCCTGCAGGCTGTCCCAGTCCCGGTAGGCTTGCGGGGTAGAAACCCCGATTGCCGGCAGCGCCAGGACGCAGGGCAACGAGGGAATATCGGGAAGAGGGAAAGACCTCCTCCCCGCGTCCCACCCCCACCACCGCGCCGCCGAACAGAAACAGCGGGACATCGGAACCGATCTCTGCCGCCAGGCGCAGGCGTTCCGGTGGCGAGAGCCGGCGGTCGAGTTCTTGCTCCAGCCCTATAAGCGCGGCGATGGCATTGGCCGAGCCGCCGCCCAGCCCGCCCTGCACCGGCAATTGTTTGTCGATGTGGATATGAACCTCGGCCCGCAGGTCGAGCAATTCAGGCAGCGTTCCACCATCCGCCACGCGGTATTGCCGGCGTCGGTGGGCACGCGCGGATGGGTGCTGCTGAGGGTGATGCGGGTGGCTGCGGCGCTGCGCGCCTCCACTGTTACCCATTCGTGCAGGGCCAGGGTTTGATACACGGTCGTGAGCTGGTGGAACCCGTCCGGACGCAGAGGGCCGATGGCCAGGCCCAAATTGATCTTGGTATGCGATCGAACGCTGGTGGGCATCGGTCCGATTTTAGCTTCTGCCGCCGTCACGTTACTTTTTGTTGCAAAACTATCGCAATTGCCTATTGCCAATTGTTACTTCGGAAGTGGAAACTCTTTTCGATGCAGCCCTTCCCCCAGAGACTGATCGAAGTCGGCATGATCGGAATGATCGTGGCTGCCGTAATTGGCCTGCTGATCCTGATCGCTCCCAACTTCGGCTTGAAGCCGAAGCCGACGGTCGATGGCTGGCGCTTTCCGGTGAAGCCGACCTGTCTTCTGCTTTATTACCTGGCCCTGGGTGGTGGCATGGGCGCGGTTGGCTTCAGCGCGGCCCAAATGCTGGCCTCCGGTACCACCAACTGGGTAGCGTGGCTGGGTTTTGGTTTCGGCTTCTTCCTGGTTCCGCTGGTGTTGGCCGATTGGCCCGAACCGCTGATCCTGGACGGCCAGGGATTGCTCGAAGGCGGTTGTGCCTCCAGCCGCATCCGCTGGCAAGAGCTCAAGCATGTGCGCGAATACCGCATGCGCTGCGACCGCGGGGTGGTGATCCAGGGGGACGATGGCAAGCAACTGGTGGTCGCTGATATCGCCTATGACTCCGAGGCCGTGCTCGATTGCCTGCTGCAATGGCGGCCGGTTCCGTATTATTCGCTGCAGGACGAAGTGGCTCCCATTTCCATCCTCAGTGACCATCATTCCCGTTAGTCCTACTGCTTCTGCATAGAAAACATTTCCAGGACGGGTCCGTAGAACCGCAGATCCCTCGGCTACCCCGAGATTTCCTGTCGAGCGTTGCTGCTTCGGTCCGACTACGTGTGGTTCTCTTTCGAGCAGAACCACATAAGTGGTCGTCAGTGAGAGCGGTGAAGTAGGAAACCCGGGTACGCTCGGGATGACAAAGGGGACGGGCGGTTTCCTGGAGAGTAGCTAGTCAACGGACGATGACAAGCGCCCTCTGTCCAGCAACACTCTCCATGGAAGTGTCGCCCTTCCCTTTGTCGTCCCGAGCGTACCCGAGGGATCTGCGGTTCGACGGACCCGTCCGGTATTTCTTCCGAGAGTGTTTCTCCTGATTCATGAGCCGATCACGCACTCCTGCGCGGTGAGAAGATAGAAGAGAACAACGGAGCCGAGGAGTTCCGTGGAAACGGCGCGATGCTGAGAACGATTTCGACCCACATATTTCTGCGCCAGCGGCTGCATCCGGGGCTGCTGGAGACTTTGGCCAAAGGAGGCGCGCAGGGAATCGAGATCTTTGCCGCGCGCCAGCATTTCGACTACACCTCCAAGACCCACGTAAAAGAAATCGCACTATGGTTCGCGGCCAACCCCGTAGAGCCGTTTTCCATGCACATGCCGATGTTTGGGGATACCGAGATGGGACGCAGCGGTGCGCCGGCAGTCAACGTCGTTCACCCGGAAAAGTCACGGCGGATCGACGCCATGGACGAGGTGAAACGAGCGCTCGAAACCGCCGAAGAGATGCCGCTGCGCCACCTGATTCTGCACCTGGGGGAGCGCGAAGACCACTGGAGCCCACGAACCCTGGAGCATGCCATGACGGCCATCGAGCACTTGCAGGCCTTCTCCCGGCCGCTGGGAGTCAAGCTTCTGCTGGAAAACATCCAGAACGAAGTGACCGATTCGGTCAACCTGGTGGAGATCGTGCGCATTGGCCACTTCAAAGACGTAGGCGTATGCCTGGACCTGGGCCATGCACACATTGGCGGTGGCATCGCCGCGGCCATCGCCGAGCTGAAGCCGCTCATCCGTTCCGCCCATATTCATGACAACCATGGGCAGAAGGACGAGCATCTTTGGCCCGGAGACGGAACCATTCCCTGGGCGGAAACGATGCAGGAACTGCGCACGGCGCCCGAGTTATCTGCCGCCGTGCTGGAGATCAATTACCTGCCCGAGGACTCGCCTGAGCACGTCGCCAGCCGGGCCGCCGAAACCTTCAAGATGCTCGAGCTGTAGGTGGAAATGGCAGAAGAGAATAAGAACGAAACCGTGGCTGCTCCGCTGGCCACTATCGCGACCCTGAACCAGCACGAAGGAAAACCAGTAACGCTGAGGGGATGGCTCTATAACCTGCGCGAAAGCGGGAAGCTGCTCTTCCCCATCTTCCGCGACGGGACGGGCACCGTCCAGGGCATCGTGCCCAAGGCCGCCGTGCCGCCGGAAGTCTTTGAGCGAGTGCGCGGCCTGACCCAGGAATCAAGCGTGATCGTGACCGGCAGGGTGAGAGCAGACAAGCGCGCTCCCGGTGGCTATCGAACTGGATGTCGACAACGTCGAAGTGCTGCAGCGAGTGAGCGAAGAGGAACCTTTCCCGATCACGCTCAAGGAGCACGGCGTCGAATTTCTGATGGAGCACCGGCACCTGTGGATTCGCACTCCGCGGCAGTCGGCCATTTTGCGCATCCGCGCCGAAATCATCAAGGCAGCGCGCGATTATCTCGACGATCACGGTTTTGTCCTCACCGACCCGCCGATTCTCACTCCCGCTGCCTGCGAAGGGACCAGCACGCTGTTTCCGGTGGACTACTTCGGCGACGAGGCGTACCTCACCCAGAGCGGCCAACTGTATATCGAGAGTACGGCCATGGCGTTGGGCAAGGTGTATTCCTTCGGCCCCACGTTTCGCGCGGAGAAGTCGAAGACGCGGCGCCACCTGACCGAGTTCTGGATGGTGGAGCCGGAGATGGCCTATGCCACGCTCGAGGATCTGATGGTGCTGGCGGAGGAGTTTCTGAGCTTCCTGGTGCAGCGCGTGCTGACCCGGCGGGCCCTGGACCTGAAGGTGCTGGGGCGCGACACGGCCAAGCTTGAGGCGGTCAAGCCGCCCTTTCCCCGAATCACGCTACGACCAGGCTGTCAGCATGCTCAACGACGCTCTTGCGCGCGGCTTGATCGAACAAAAATTTGAATACGGAAACGACTTTGGGTCGCCGGACGAGACCTATCTCTCCTCCCAATTCGATCGGCCCGGTGATGGTGCACCGCTATCCCGCCGCGGTGAAGGCGTTTTACATGGAGCCAGATCCCGGAGAACGCAAACCTCGCGCTCTGCGTCGACGTGTTGGCGCCGGAAGGCTATGGAGAAATCATCGGCGGTTCGCAGCGTATCGACTCCTATGATCTGCTGAAGAAGCGGATCGAGGACCACCAGTTGCCGCTCGAAGCGTTTTCCTGGTATCTGGATCTGCGCCGATACGGCTCCGTTCCCCACTCCGGCTTCGGCATGGGCATCGAGCGCGTGGTGGCCTGGGTCTGCAGTCTGGAGCACGTGCGCGAGACCATCCCGTTCGCGCGAACGCTCAATCGGATCTACCCCTGACATGGCCAGAGATCAAAGTACCGGCAGCCCGTTACACGGTGGAGTCCAGTCTCTTCCACCACGTCAGATCCGCATCCTCGGTGTCCCACTCGACCTCGGCCAATCGCGCCGCGGGGTTGATATGGGGCCATCCGCAGTCAGGGTGGCCGGGCTCGAAGCCCGACTCGAGTCTTTGGGACATGTAGTCAGCGATGGGGGCAATGTGCTGGTGGCCATCGCTGAGACCCGAAACGCGGGCGAGGCCAACGCCAAGTACCTCAAGGAAATCAGCGAGACCTGCGAGCGAGTGGCCAGCATGGTGCTGCAAACCCTTGAGGAAGGCATCACTCCGATGATTCTCGGAGGCGATCACTCCGCAGCGGTTGGTTCGGTCTCCGGAGTCGCGGAATACTATCGCCGCCGGAACCAGAAAATCGGACTGCTGTGGATGGACGCTCATTCCGACATCAACACTCCTGAGACCTCTCCCAGCGGCAACGTGCACGGCATGCCGCTGGCTGCTCTGCTCGGTCTGGGACCGGACATGCTGTCGAACATTTACGATTGGCGGCCAAAAGTTGCCCCGGAAAACGCGGTATTGATTGGCGTACGTGACATCGACAAAACGGAGAAGGAGAACATCCGGCGCGCCGGCATCGGTGAGGTTTATACCATGCGCGACATCGACGAGCGCGGCATGCGCACGGTGATGGAAGAAGCTTTGCGCGTTGCCGGCCGCGGCACGGCGGGGTACCACGTCTCCCTGGACATGGACTGGGTTGATCCGGAAGACGCGCCGGGCGTCGGCACGCCAGTGCGTGGCGGGGCCACCTATCGCGAGGCGCACCTGGCTATGGAGATCCTGGCCGACCATGGACGGTTGCTTAGCTTTGAGACCGTTGAGGTGAACCCGGTCATCGACGAGCACAACCGAACCGCAGAGCTCGCGGTGGAGCTGATCTGCTCCGCTTTCGGAAAAAAGATTCTCTGAGGCCTAGCGACCCGGCGTCGGGGAAAGCAGCAATTTCCTCTACTAACGCTAGAGTTTGGGAAGCCACTACGCTACCCCGGATTTCCTGTTGACCTTGGTGGCGTTGGTGCACTTCGTGCGCCCTTCTTTACGGAAGGGCGCACACGCGGTCGTGTCCAGTGCAGCGTGGCAGGAAATCCGGGTACGCTCCGGTCGGGATGACAATTCATCTTGGAGACTATACTTAGCGTTCCCAAACAAAATTGTCATCCCGAGCGAAGCCGAGGGATCTGCGGTGCGCCCTTCGGGCTTCCCAAATTCTAGCGTTAGTAGAGGGACCTGCTGCTTCCTTCCCTAAAGCCGGGTCATCATCGTTTGATGAGTTCCATGGGTCGGCCGCCGGGGTCGTAAACCTGGAAGATCATGTGGTCTCCCGGTTTGAGGGTTTGGAAACGCACGACGTCCGCACTCCAGTGACTAGCCGGCCAAGCCGGGTACCTCCACTCGCGATAGACGCCCACCAGGGTAAGCAGCAGGACCGCCAGTCCTGCAAACCGCACCAACCTGCTCTCTCCTCCCGACGCACACCATGCGGCGGACCAGAGAAACATAAGTGAGGGCAGGAACCAGTAACGGATTCCGGTAGCATTCGCCAGCACTTCCCAACGAGGGGTGGTGCCGGGCAAGAGGAGAGGGTCTCTCAGGCACGCTAGGAGAACCAGGAGGGCAAAGGAGATATAGAGGCGTCCCGCCAGCGGTGCGCTGCGCCAGCCCCATACCATGATGGTCAGTCCGCCAAGAGCAGCGACAATGAGCAACGAAATCCGCAAATACGGACCACCGGTGCCGGTCATGCTGTCGATAAAAATACTGCCGGCCATGATGCGCAACAGCCGGAGAGGAGTAACGCCGAGAGGCGCCTGACGGGCCCTTGCCGAGTGCAGAATCGTCAGAACCTGCATTGCGGCGCCGAGAAGCGTGATGCCCATTACGGCAAGCGTCCAGCGCTCGCGGCGGATCCACCACCAGGCGGCGATACAAGGTAAGAGAAGAAGACAGAACGGGCCGCTGATCGCTCCGATTGCAAATATGAGGACGTCCGATACGCGTCCACGCCAGCTCAGGGGCGGAAGAGAAAAGGCCAGCAGGGCTTGGAGCACGGCAAGGTGCCACATCGCGTTGGTCAAAACGATGTGGATCTCAGGCGCATCCGGAATCGCCAGGTAGAGTGCGGCCATCAGTAGGCGGAGACGCAGCGGTCCCCATGGCGCGCAGCGTCGCGAAAGCAATACCGTAACCGGTAGCACCTGGATCACGGCTCCTGCAAGGCTCATGATCAGTGGAGCCCACTGCATGGGAAAGAGCAGTGCCACACCTGTCACCAGGCGGGGAAAGGTCTGCAAATAGCCGGCCTGCGCGATCCCGAGCGAGCGCAACCAGTGCAGATTGTAGGCTTGCTGATACCAAACCCAACCGTCTTCGGCAAAAAACTGCGGATGCAGAAAGGCGCCGGGAAGACGGCTGAAGACGGCTACCAGGGCCGCTAAGAAAACCGCTGCCTGCCATCGAAAACCTATCCCTTCCCGCGCCGGCTCACTTTGCATGGAGGGGTATCGCAGGCTCATGGGCGGGATAGGAATCAATCTTCGTAGTGCCCGAAAAGCGCATGGAGGAGATCGCTACCAGATACAGACAGAAGAGAGTCAGCAGTTCCAGGTTCTGCTGCCGTAATAAGAAAATGAATAGGAATTTGTGCGCCAGCACGTATTGCCACTGTGAATGTTTCAGAAGGTATATTTGCACCCGATACTGCACGGAAATGCCGGCAAGCACGGTCAGCAAGGCGATGACCGTACCCAGAAGCCGGTGTCTCTGGAAAACGATCAGAACTGCCGGAATCGAAAGTAAGAGTAGCCGGGTGTCGTAAAAACGATGATAGACGGGCATGAGGGAGAGGATCGACAAGGCTCCGAGGGCAAGAAAATGCAGCTCTCCGGCTCCATTCGCTCGGACGACAGCCATCCACCCCGCCACGAGGAGCGCGAGGAAGATGACGTAGGCAACAGGATTAAACCTGCCCGCGTCGGGGAAGAAAATGCTGGTCAGTGTTTGTAGATTTGTATCGCCGATGGCTTGTCGATTTGCAGGCCTTGGATCCGCACTGCCTCCGGGGCTCAGGGTCGCGGAGAGGTTCGTACGCAGAGTGGAAGCCCAGTCGACGCTTTGCGGGTGATGACCGAGAAGCAGGCATGCGGAGAGGAGAAGCGCACCCGCGCCGGCCATGGCGACGGCCGCGTAGCGCCAATGGATTTTCTGCACCAGGAAATAGAGCACAATAAGGCCGCCGATTTGTGGCTTGACGGCAAGGCTGAGCAGAAATAAGAGGGTGCCCAGAGGGAGAAGGCGCCCACGGAGGAAGAGACAACTGCCGATCACCAACAGCGAAATAGCAAATACCGCGGGCTGACCCAGTACCAGCAGAATTCCTGCCGTAACCAGAAAAAACGAGACCAGAGCTGTGGCCAGCCACCGGTGCGGTGGTGGACTGACGGATAGAATGAGCCCGCAGCGGAAACGAGCAGGCTGCCACTCAGCAGAAACCAGAGCAAGCGTGCCGCGGGAAAAGGCAGCAGCGCCAGCGGCGAAAGCACCAGGAAGGTCGACGGCGGGTAAACGGGCACGTCGATCAGCCATGAAGGCAGTTCACCAGCGTGGCCGCCGGCCTGATAGAACTGTTGTTCGAGTTGCGACGTGTCGTAGGGATTGCAGCCATGGAGCAGGCATCGCGCCCCGGTGTAAACCGGGACGAAGTCATTCGACGAATGGAAGACTCTGGCCCCGCCAACCGCAAACAACACCAGGGCGGAGATACAAAGAGCCAGCAAGTGCAGGTCCGGCTTGGTAAACTTCATGGCTTATCTGCGACCGTGTGCCAGACGCTTCCAGAATCATAAAGGCGCCGCCGGAGCCTGCATAGTGAACGGCGATGTTCGCCTCCTGCCTTGCCTGTGGGCACCGATCTTCACTTTTCTTAACCAAAATGTCGCCTAACCGTGTTCTTCTCGTCGCAGGAGGGTTCCCGTGTCCTGGTACGCGCTTGATGACCCCAACGACCCGCAACTCGACGAGCTGGCCAGTCAGTTCCGGCTCCATCCGCTCCACATTGAAGACTGCCGCAGCAACAATGAGCGCCTCAAGGCTGAGGCAGCGGACAACTATCTCTTCCTGATCCTCAAGTTCATTCAATCTGTGGAAGATGGTGACATTGGTTTTGCCAGTATCTACCTGTTCGTCGGCCGCGACTTTCTCATCAGTGTCCGCGACCCCTCGTGCATCAGCGATGAGATTCTGCAACGCGCCCAAAGGGCAGGTCTGGAAGAGATCCCTTCCAAGCTGCTCTATCTGATCATCGACAGCGTTGTCGACTCCTACTTTGTCTCCATCGATCACAGCGATGACCGTATCGACGACCTGCAGGAGAGCGTCCTGGACAATCCTTCTCCCGAGATACTGGAAAATCTCTTCGACCAGAAGCGCAAGCTGATCGAGCTGCGGCGCATTCTGGTCAATCTCCGCGATGCCTGCATGTCGCTGCAGCGGGACGCGAGTTCCATCCTCCAACCCGAGCTTTACCCCTTCTTTCGTGACGTCTACGATCACTCACTGCGTTTGCTGGATATGGTAGAGACGCTCCGCGACCTGCTGCAAAACACCTTCGACGTATATCTTTCGAGCGTCGCCAATCGCACCAACCAGGTGATGAAGGTGTTGACAGTGCTCAGCACGGTCGCGCTTCCTGCTCTGGTCATCTCCGGGATCTACGGAATGAACCTGAAGGGTCTGCCCTTCCTGGAGTCGGACCACGGCACCGAGATCGTGGTCGGGGCCATGGTCGCTTCTACTGGAATGGTGTTATGGATGCTCAAGAGGTTCAGCTGGCTGTAGAATGCGCACCATGCCCTTTACGCCCAGCACCATAGCCGCGTTGGTCATTGCCGCGAGTTTCGCCGCCGGGCTCAATGTGTACGCGACCGTCTTGACCCTGGGCCTGCTGGCCCACGCGCATTGGGTAACCCTGCCGCCGGGCCTGGAAACGCTGGCCAACTGGTGGATCATTGGCGTGAGCGCAACCCTCTTCTCGGTGGAATTCATCGCCGATAAAATTCCCGGCTTCGATCTGCTGTGGAACGCGCTGCACACCTTTATCCGCGTCCCGGTAGCGGCGCTGTTGGCTTACCGCGCCACCACCCAGCTGAGCCCCGGAATGCAGGTGCTGGCCACCGCGGTAGGAGCGGCGATTGCCCTGGCTGCGCATGGGTCCAAGACGGCTGCACGGGCGCTGGTGACTCCCAGTCCCGAGCCAGTGTCGAACATCGCCCTTAGCAGCAGCGAAGACGTAGCCGCGGTGGGCATCACGTGGCTGGCCACTGCCCATCCCTGGGCCGCCGCCAGTGTAGTGATCGCGTTGCTGCTGGCCTCGATTCTGATGATTCGGTGGGTGATGAAAGCCTTACGCGGTCTGTGGCAGAGACTCTGGCCATCCCCAGCGGTTTAAAGGGCTTTAACCGAGGGCGACACGCCGGGACAACAGCGGCTCGGTCACCAGCTGGGTGACGTCCGTTTCCCCTTCCGGGAGCACGCAAACCGATCCGTCCACGCCGGCTTGCCTGGCAGCCGCCATCAAGCGTTCGACCGGTTCCTCCATTGGCTCCTGGGAAAGCCGAAAAGTGCCGTAATGCATCGGGATCATCCGCCGAGCGCCCAGGTCGAGGAAAGCCTGCAGCGCCTCCTCCGGGCTGGTGTGGACCCCGCGATAGCTGTCTGGCCGGTAGGCACCAATTGGCAGCAGGGCGATCTCGGGTTTCAGCCGCTTGCCGATCTTGGCGAAGCCATCGAAATACGCAGAGTCACCGGAGTGGTAGAGGGAGTGACCGCCACCCCGAATCACGTAGCCGCCGAAGCCCCGGTGGGTATCCTTGAAAAGGCGCGCTCCCCAATGTTTGGAGGGCGTCATGGTGACCTCCAGGCCACTCACCGGCTTGGTCTGCCACCATTCCAACGTGACCACCTGGGCAAAACCCAGATCATTCACCAGGTCTTCAACCCCCCAGGGCACCACGGCTACGGGCGCTTTGCCCGCTACTTTGATGTTGTGGGCGACAATTCGGCGAAGGGAGGGCCGATTGAGGTGATCCATATGCGCATGCGAAAGCAGCACCACGTCAATCGCCGGCAAATCCTTGATCCTGACTCCGGGCCGGCGCAGGCGCCGCAAGGCAATCAGGCGCTCAGCGAACACAGGATCAATCAGCAGCCTGCTTCCGGCTATCTGGACCAGGAACGACGAGTGGCCAATGAAGGTGACCCCTAGCTCCGCCGGCGAAACCAACAGGGGCTTCTTCGATTCCCCTGTCATCGGCCTGAAGGCGGACTCACCCACCAGCGTTCCCAATGACTGCATCTTCAAAAGTACTGCGCTCTTACGCGGGACCATGGTTTTCATCGCCACCCCAACTTCTTAATAGATTCGCCCGCCCGGTTGCGAGATGCCATTTCCGTCGGTATACCACATGGCGACCAGTATTGCTGTACCTCTTATTTAATAGACGGTAGGGATCCGGGAAAGATTTGGCGGCAAGTTAAAAAGCGGCGTGTTTGTTACCAATGTATTCGGGTGGTCACCGCGGGGCCTGGAGAAAATGGGGTTCGACACCGAGGTTGTACATCAAAAACGAATAAATGTCGGCCGCGGTGTCGAGCGCTTTACTGGTATTGCTGGCTCCATGGCCGGACTGGGTATCGATGCGGATCAAAACCGGATTGGCGCGGCTCGCTTTTTCCTGCATCGCGGCTGCGTACTTGAAGGAATGGGCTGGTACTACTCGATCGTCATGGTCCGCGGTAGTGATGAGTGTGGCGGGATAGGTCACGCCGGCACGAAGATTGTGTAAAGGCGAGTATCGGTAAAGAGCCTCGAACTCTTCCGGGTTGTCGCTCGAGCCATAGTCCGCAATCCAGTTCCACCCGATTGTGAACTTCTGAAAACGAAGCATATCCATGACCCCAACCTGGGGCACGGCAGCGCGAAAGAGTTCCGGTCGCTGGTTGATCACCGTTCCCACCAGCAGCCCGCCGTTGGAGCCGCCGGTGATCGCCAGTCGAGCGGGCGAAGTGTAGTTGTTGGCGATCAGCCATTCTGCCGCCGCGATAAAGTCATCGAAGACATTCTGCTTTGCCAGCTTCATCCCAGCCTGGTGCCACGTCTCGCCGTATTCGCCGCCGCCCCGCAGGTTGACCGAAGCATAGACAAAACCCTGTTCCAGCAGAGCCAGGCGTAGCGGATTGAACTCAGGTGCGACGGTAATGTTGAATCCGCCATATCCATAGAGCAGCGTGGGATTGTTTCCGTCGAGCTTCAAGCCGCGCTTGTAAACGAGAAACATGGGCACTCGGGTGCCGTCTTTGCTGGGGTAGAACACCTGCGTTGTCTCATAGTCTTCTGCTCTGAAGTCCTTGATTGCCGATTCGCGGAAGAGGGCGGATTCTCCGCTTGCAATCTCGTAGCGAAAAATGGTGCTGGGGTAATTGAACGAGGAGTAAGCGTAGAAGGCGGAAGTATCGTCGTGGCGTCCGCCAAAGCCACCCGCTGTTCCTGGCCCCGGCAGCGCGATTGGGTTCTCCATCTTGCCCGCAAGCGAATAAACGTAAGGATGCGACGTCACATCCCGGGAATACGTGACAAAGAGCTTGCCTCCCTGGGTCGAGGCACTGCTCAACGAATCCTTCGTCTCGGGCACAACATCGTTCCAGCCGGATGCAGGATCATAGAGCACGATCCGTCCGTTGGGAGCGTCCTGGTTGGTGAGGATCAGGAATTTGTCGCCGACACTGTCGACCGTCTGAAAGCTGTCGTTGGTCACCTCCGCGACAATCGGGGTGAACGCTGCCTCCGGCCGGGAGAGGTCGAGAAAGAAAAGCGCGTTTCCGTCTTTGCCCTGTCCGCGCTCCGAGACGGTGAGCAGGGCGAACCTTTCGTCCTCGGTTGTCTGCAAGGTATGGAAGCGCTGTGGATGCGCCTGATCCTCGTAGACCAGCCGGTCGTCTGTCTGCGCTGTGCCGAGGCGGTGGTAGTAGACCTTGTGGCCTTCGTTCCGGGAGGAGAGATCATGCCCTCCTTCGGGCGCGTCATATCGGCTGTAAAAGAAACCGTCGTTGAACCAGGCCAGGCCGGTAACTTTCAGCCACTCGAGGTGGTCTTCAAGCACCCTTCCGGTTTCGATTTCCAGAACGCGGCCTTCGAGCCAATCCGAGCCGCCGCTGGAAAGATAATAGGCAAAGTAGCGCCCATCCTGCGATGCTTCCCCGGCCATGAGGCGCACCGTGCCGTCGGGAGAGAGCTGGTTGGGATCAATCAGAACCCGCGGTGTGCCGTCGAGGCCGTTCTGCACATAAAGCACGCTCTGATTTTGCAGGCCATCATTTTTGGACCAAAGATAAAAGGCGCCGCTTCGGCTCGGAATGCCGTACTTGGGGTAGTTATAGAGTTCCTGGAGGCGCTGCTTGAGGAGCGAACGATAGGGAATCTGTTGGAGGTAGTCGAAGGTGACTTGATTTTGCGCCGTTACCCACGCCAGGGTTTCCGCAGAGTTGTCGTCTTCAAGCCAGCGATAGGGATCGGCAACTTTGGTCCCGTGATAATCGTCCACCTGGTCATCTTTGCGGGTGTCAGGATAGTCCAAGTTTCGTCCCTTCCGAGAAAGAGAAACCGCAGATCCGGAGAGATCTGCGGTTTCTTTGTTCGTCCATGTTCCGAATCAAAAAGACAAGGTTTTCAGAAACTCGCGGAAGGGAGCCCCCAACTCATTGTGGTTCAGGCCAAACTCCACGGTTGCTTTCAGCATGCCCAACTTGTCACCGGCGTCGAAGCGCAGGCCGTCGAAGCTATACCCGTAGACCTTCTCGTATTGCAACAGACCCTTGATGCCGTCCGTTAGCTGCAGCTCCCCACCAGCGCCGAGGGGGGTCTTTTCCAGCACGTCGAAAATCTTGGGGGTGAGAATGTAGCGCCCGATAATCGCGTGGCGCGAGGGCGCCTCTTCCGGCTTTGGCTTCTCCACCAGGGTTTTGATGTCGTAGAGGCGTTCGTTTCCATCGACCTCGGTGCCGTCGAGCACCCCGTAGGAGGAGATAGAAGGCCCGTCCACAACCTGCGTCGCCAAAATCGACGACTGGGTCTTCTCAAAGACCTCGATCATCTGCTGCAGGCACGGCACCTTGGCTTCAATGATGTCATCGGGCAAAATCACCGCGAAGGGCTCATCGCCCACCAGGTCACGCGCCATCAATACCGCGTGTCCCAGGCCCATGGCCTCCTTTTGCCGGACATACGCGATCCGCGCCATGTGCGATATCTGCCTGGTCATGGCCAGCAGCTCGGTCTTGCCCCGCTTCTCCAGCAGTTGTTCCAGCTCAAAGCTGATGTCGAAGTGGTCCTCGATTTCGGCTTTGTTTCTACCCGTAACGATGATGATTTGTTCGCATCCGGCCGCAATTGCCTCTTCCACCCCGTACTGGATGAGCGGCTTGTCTACCAGCGCCAACATCTCCTTAGGCAGCGCTTTGGTCGCCGGCAAAAAGCGTGTGCCGAGGCCGGCCGCCGGAAAAACTGCTTTGCGCACTCTGTCTTTCATCTCTTCATGCTCCGTTCCAGTCTTACCGTGAAAGCGACATCCCGCTCCGCCTATTTAGGATGCAGGAAAAGCTAGAGTGTAGGTGAGGTGTCCCCCAGAAGCGCGCGGCGGACAATCTTGATGGGCGGGAATCCCTGCTTGAGAAAGTCGTCGTGAAACCGTTGTAGCGAAAATTGCGCACCCTCCTTTTGCTGGAGATCGGCTCGCAACTTAAGAATCTGTAGTTTCCCCAAGGTGTAGTAAAGATAGGTTGCATCCGTTGTTCCGCGTTTTGCCTCGACTAAGCCGCCCGCATGCGTTTCATAACCTTCGTCTACAAAGAATCTTACTGCCTGATCGAACGTCATCTGTCCGGTGTGCATTTGAATGCCTACAACAAACCGGGCATCGCGCAGCAGCGCATCTTGTAGTTGTCCCAGGCGAATCATTTTGGCATCCCGGGCATCGCGGGCGCCAGTCCCCGGTTGGCCATATCCTTCGTCGAGCATCATCTGCTCGCAATAGTGGGCCCAGCCCTCGGAATTGGAGGAGGCACCCAAAAGCTTGCGCACCTTGCTCGGCGCCTGTGGCACCCACAAGAACTGTACATAATGTCCTGGATACGCTTCGTGAATCGACGTGCTGATAATGGTTCCCCGATTAAATTGCGCAGGAGTTGCTCGGTCTCTTGTCGACTCGCATGCGGATCTGGCAGGGTCACATTGAAGTACGCTTCGGTGGCAACCTTCTCGTAGGGCCCCGGGGTGTCCATCGAAGCGGTCGTGGTGGCGCGCATGAAAGGCGGCGTATTTTCCAGCGTAGGGCGCACCGGCGACGGAATGTCGACGATATGCTTTTCCTGAATAAACTGGATCAAACCCTGAAACGTGTCGCGAAAACTCTGCAGAAGATGGTCTGAGGTGGGATGGTCGGTGGTCAGTTCCGCCAGAACCTCGCGCGGTTGCCGGCGGGGTTCGAGTTCGCCCGCGATGCGTTTGAACTCTGCCTGGTTCCGGTGCAAATCCGCATAGGCGATCTGCAACAGGCTGGGCAGCGGCGTGTCTACCATCTCGTCGTATCGCAGCTTCTTCGAGTAGGTTTCTGCGCCAAATCGGAAATCGCCGTGGGAGCGGGGCAAAACGTCCTTCCGGAGCCACGCCTGGTAGTTCTTGAGCGCCGCAATGACAGCGTTGTTGGATTGAGAGAATTCGCTCTTGAGT
>CAVYFF010000015.1:0-192211 GCA_963767745.1 uncultured Acidobacteriaceae bacterium
GAGAGGATCAAAGTTCGTTGCGGTTAGAGCAAGGATCATTGCGATATGGGGCTCTGATCTTCAGTTAAGAAGAACAGAGACTGACTGTGTGCTTTGGCTGTGCCCGAGAAGAGATGAACAAGTGGAGCCAATCCATGATCCCTGGGACAGATCTCCTCCGCCACGCGATCGCTTGCACCCCTTAGTAGCTAATAGCTATCTTCGCCGCTGCATCAAAGGCTGCCGAATCCGCTTAGAATCAGACGCAGAGAGGCCCAAAATGAAAGCGACGTATTCCTTCACATGGTATTGGTGCTGTGTCTGGTGCCCGCAGCGTGGGCGGCAGAGAATGCGAAAAGGCTCAAGGTCGCGTAGAGGCGGCCGGCAGAATTCTGCAAGAGATCCAGTCCGCCCCGGATCAGGGCATTCCAGAAGGTTTACTGGCCTCGGCTGCCTGCGTGGCGGTAGTGCCCGCCATGTTAAATGGTGGCTTCGTTCTCGGCTTGCGTTATGGCCGCGGGGTTGCTAGCTGCCGCACAGCCAAGGGTTGGAGCGCGCCCGCCTTCTTTGTCGTGTGGGGAGGCAGCTTCGGTTTGCAGTTCGGCGGCCAAGCCGTGGATCGGATCATGCTGATCATGAACGACGGCGGCATGACGGAACTACTCTCCAGCAAATTTGCGCTAGGCGCGCAGGCCAGCGCGGCCGGCGGCCCGGTGGGCCGTCAGACCGCGGCTGAAACGGACTGGAAGATGCGTGCTGAAGTGTTGAGCTATTCTCGTTCCCGTGGAGTCTTTGCCGGGGCTACGCTGGAACACGGGACAATGAAGCAGGACAAGGACAGCACACGAGCCTTCTACGGACGTATGGTGCCCTTTGCTACATCACTCAGTGGCGAAATCGACGCTCCCTCGGCCACCTATCCATTTCTTGAACCCCTGGCCACGTGGGCGCGAAATGCGGCAGAAAAATAGACACTATCCGGCGAATGAAAACCGGTAAGCCACTTGTGGGAATGTTGGCGCCTCCTGAGCGCCATCGTGTGTCGGAGTTCGGGATTCATCTTTGCGATCCGGGGGCGAACCGCCCGGTTTATCGCACCCGGTGTACAGCAGGAATCCGGTATGAACCGTCAAGGACAGATGTCTCCGGTCCGTAAAGCGGCATCGTCAGATTGAAGTTTCCTGGAGGAGCGGATAGCCAGTTTTGAGGTGTCGCGCCGTTTTATCTTCCTGAATCAGAATTGTGAGCGAACCGTCGCTATCCTTCTTCAGCCCATCGGTTGTGCTGCCGATGCTGTGACGTCCGAAATCGTTTTCGATGAAAAGCATGTCGGATGTGTACGTCGGCATGTTCCAGAACACAATCACTGGCGGAATTTTGCCCGCGTCGAAATGGAGTTCATATTTGTGGGTGCCGGTCAGTGGCTCGCCCAGTGTCGTCCACGCTCGTGTTTGGATAGCTTCCATTGCGTCCCCGTCTACCAGGCATCGCCACTCACCCCGGCGTCCATAGAGCTCGCATGAGCTTCCTGCGCAGCCTGCTTCAGGCGACCAGGTGGATGCGGATAAGCAAGCTCGTTTCGCAAGACTCGATCCAATGATCCTTCGGCCGATTGCTCATCGGACCGTTGCGCAGCAAGAAGCACTCACACTGATCCCTGCTCGCAACCTGATCGTCCACCTAGAACGGCGGCGGTGAACACAGTGCGCCGGCTAGCTAAGGCGCGACCATCTTCTCAGCAGGCGCCCCACTTGCAGGTCTCGCATCTCGGTGCCAGCGCTTTGGGCTTACTAACTACAGACCCCCCTGAAACCCTTTGTTGACTATGAGCTTTACATCGACACGCCGGTCCAGCGCGCGCCCCTGTGCGTCTGTATTGCTGGCGTCAGGATGGGTAGAGCCATACCCGGCTGGCGCAACGATCCGCCTCATTGGAATATTCCCTGTGTTTCGGAGATAATTCGCCACTGCTTCGGCCCGATCCTCGCTGAGCTGTTGATTTGCCGCTTTCGTGCCGGTCTTGGAGGCATAGCCTGCGATCTCGATCAAATAGCCATCCGTGGACGTGGCGAGGGCGGTAAGTTTGTCGAGGTCGGCCTTTGCGGCGTCATCCAAAGCGTATTTCCCACTAGGATAGTAGATGACGGCTTCGGCGACAGTTTGGTACTCGTCGAGGTCGGAAACGCGCCGATTCACCATTTGAACGGCAGCCGTATTCGTAATTGCTACGGCACCGGCTGCTGTCGCTACTGTGCCTGCTGCATCAGCCGTTGTCTGCGCCTGATTTGCAGAAGACTGCGCCGCACCAGCCGCGGTTACCCCCTGGTTGGCTGTTTTCTGCGCGCTGCTGGCCGCTGATTTGTTCGCCATGATCTGCTGTTCTTGTGCGACTTCAATCGCGAATGCATCGGGCGAGAAGGTAATCTTGATTTGCCTCCAATTGGTTGTTCGCATTGCCCAAACCTTCGGCTTTGATGGTCAGGCCAGGAACCATGGCGGTCACGTCCATGGCTTCGTGACGGTGGAACGCAATCTTATGTGTGTCTCGAAGGATCTTCGTATCGTCGGTTATTTTCACGACCGCCATCGACCCGGTCTTCTCATCTTGCACCTTTACGAGGTCGCCACTTCGGGACACAATTGTCCCCTTCACTTTTCCCTTTTCGCCAGAACTGAACGTCTGCGCAAAGCCCATGGAGGTTAGCGCGATGATGGTAAGCAGAACAACGCACATTCTCTGCTGCCCCAGGGGTTGGAAGTTACCACTCGATGATTTCATTAGAGTCCCCTCCATCGTCGATTTAAGTTGGTCAGGCTGATTCGTCTCTTCGGGAGCAACGGCTGGTACTCGATCCATGCCCATCGTTCGCCGATGATGAGAAGTAGGTTATTCACAGAAGGTTTCGGTGATAACTGTCAGAAGCGACAGGTAAGTGTAAATATCGCGATAATGGGGCTGAAAAGCCCGCTTGCAAACTGTGAGGTCTTAAGTCTGGCGGCCGTAAGCGGAAAACGCTGCGACGATTTGCGAACTACCCTATCGTGATGAAGTACCTCGACTGACGACCGGTTTTCGGTGTGGGTCTTTCATTTCGGGGAGGCGGCTCCCCGGGTAATTGGCGTTTACCTGTCGCAAATGGCAGTTGTGGTGGGCCCGCAGCCGTTGTGAAGTTACGCCGATGAACGCTACTGTTGGTGCGCGGCGGCGATCTGTCCCAATGCGATCGCTGTCTTGGAGCGTTGATTCGTGTCCAATGCGAGCCCTTTCTTGTTTGCAAGAGCCCGCAGTTCGACAAACGTGGTTTGTCCGGCTTCGGCATCCTGTGCTGCCCTCGTTGAGACTTCGAAAAGGCTTCCACTCGGCCACTCCCAAAGCTCCAGGGTCAACTTACCCAACGGCGGCTTAGCGGGTGATGTCCAACTCGTTGATTGAATCTCCGCGATCCGCTTGACGCGCTTCCAATCGATCTGAACCTGTGAATCCCGGAGCAGTCTCTTCTGTCCCTCGGTCAGCCATTGGAGCAACTCCTCGCCCGTCGCGGGCGCCTTTGCGGCTGGGTATTTGTTCACGAGTGAAAACGACTGGTTTTCCACGCCATCGTTCAAATCCACTTCACACTTGTAGCCGTCTCGTATTCCGGATGGATCGAAGAACCTATCTCCTGGGAGAGGCCGCAATTTCACGGTGAGATCTACCTTCTCGCCTTCTCTAAAACGAAGAATCACACCCCTGGAGAGTAGATCAAGAGCAGGTGTGTCATAAAAATAAACACCGCCATGAGCCTCTTGACGACCCTTAAGAGCCGTAACCGCAGCCTTCACCTGCGCCGGGGAAAGGAGAAGTTTCACTTCCTCGCTGCATGTGTGCTGCGCATGCAGACTGGTGACAATCAAGAGAGTTGCCAGCAGATTCAGATATCGAAGGCAATTGCTCAAAAGCCCTAGAAAATTCATATCAGGCGGCGATCTCCGTTGGCATTTGCAACAAGCGTGTAACTGCGCGGCAATCATAGTGTTCGTCAACGACGAATGAAAGCAAGACACCCTCTATTCGAAATCAATCGACGGACAGCCCAAAGGCGTGGTTTGCTCGCTGGTAGCGCTCACCTTTACTGAAAAATTCTGTCGCCGGGGCGGTCCACCCGGCGAAATAGAGGCGCGCCCCAGGTTCCTATCGCGAGCAGAGCCCCAAAGAGCACCACAGCATCAATGCTCTCTCGCCCCTGACTCGACCAATAATCTGCGGCATTCAGGTTCAGCCAAAGGGCAAATTCATCCAGCGTCAGCGCCGCGCCAATCCCATAACTCAGCGCCAGCAGACGGCTCATAAATATGGAGGCTATGCTGTCGCCCGTTCCCACTTCAGCGAGCTCAGCGTAGCCGGTAATGAGGAGGAGAAGGATACCCCAAACCAGGTGGTGGATGTGGGTCCCACCCATCTCCACGTAGCCGAATGGCCCAATGTGATGCGTGATGGAGGCCACCAACAGCCGCACCGTAAGGAACGTGATAAAGAAACTCACAGAAGCAAGAAACAGCCGGCGATGAGGCCGATCAGGAATCTTCTGATGGATCAGCAAACCGAGCTTGGTTAAGTGCAGCAGGAGAAGAATGACCGCCGCTAACACGGTAATAAACATTAAAAGGATATACGATCCTGGAATATGCATAGCTAACCCGCACAGGCTTCCGGCGCACCGTTAATTTGAGGCGAAGATGGTGCGCTCATACCGGAATTGAACCCGTACGGGTGACCGGAACGAGCGACATCCACAAAGCAAGCGAGCGAGCGCCGCTTGTATTCATCGCCACAAGTTACTAAATCGTCGGCACAGTGTGCGTCTGGCGCTTCCTTTCTTGGCAGCAATTCTCTTCGCAGCGCTGGGCACTATATCTATCGAGTAGCCGGTGGACGTCTCAACAGCTTCTCAATAATCTTATAAGCAAGCCCTTGCCGAGCCTGTTAGTTTAGTTCAACCCACAAAGTAATCGCAGGTGAGCCAAGCCTGCCACTGTCTCTTGTGACAGGTGTCGCGGCTAATGCAGTAGAAGGTTGCATCCAGAAGAGGGATCACACATGTGGGTTTGTCCCCAGCGTAACACTAACACTCGTCTGGGCGCTGTGCCTCCGGGTATCCTGACCAGGAGCGAAGCCATTTCCCAACCAGCGCGACCGGACGCCGTTGCGGCGCACTTGCCCGAGTTCCTTGGGTAGCCGCTACAACGCGGTCCAGGTGTTATCGGGATTGAACTGAGTCATTGCCTTCGCCACGTCGGCCGTATCTTGGCCAAGATTCTTTTCGTAGATCACCTGTTCCTGGTCAATGATGAACGTCTTGACACCCGTTTCGTTGTACTTCGCCGGGTACGCAGCATAGGCGAACCCTTGGGTCATCTTTCCATCGACCAGATAAGGCTTCGCGCCGCCTTTGGCAGCAGCGCCCTGATTTTCCAGACGACGGAAGTAGTAGCCGTAAAAGGGTTGGGCAGCGTCAGCCTTGACGGCGAGCCCTTCCTCTGTTGCAAAGGCCACCAACGGTCCAAGTGGGCTACGAGGAGAGCCTTGCGAGGACTGCCAGTACAAACCGTTCTGCTGACCGGGATCGCTGATGAATTTCTGCGCATACTGGTCGACGCCGCCGTGCTTTTGGGAGAAGTACTGGTTCTGGGCGTCCGCAAGTGCCGCGCAGACATTGATGGCGGCAATCTCGTCGCGGCCGATGCGACGCGCCAGGATCTCCTCTTTCCCAGCTGCGGCATTGAAAAACCACTGACCGGCAGCGTTCTTCATCAGTGGGACAGGAAATGCCTCGTTGTCGGCGCCTACCAGCAACAATTCGCTGCCGTCGCTTAATTTCCGCCATCGGTTTGTCACCTCGTACGCCTTGACGAATCCATTCAAAGAAGCTTTGTCTTCCTCGACATTGCCAGAGGAAACGATATCCGCTGATCCGCCCCGAAGATCGCCAGAATTTGATCCTGACTTTGCGCTTTCGCGGCATCCGCCAGCGCCTTGCCGGCGTCTTCGGGCGAAGCAAAGGTCTTGGGGCCCGCCTGGACCGGCGAAGAATCCTGCTTGTTGCACGCTGCAATCGGCAACAGCATAGCGACACTTGCCATGAGCAGCACACTACGAACGGCCGAATTTGTGCGATAAGTCAAACATTCAGTCCTCCAAAGGCGCGCGATCGTTATCTCCTGATTGCTACACCTCATCAGCGACGGAATCCTCCGCCACCCCTGCCACCCCAGCCGCCACCCCCTCCAGCGCCTCCGCGGCTGGCCCAGCCGCGCGAGCTGGAGGAGCGTGAAGCCCAACCACCGCCGCCGAACCCGCCAGAGCGGTTGCCCCAGCCACTAAAGGCCGACGACCCGCCGCTGTGGGATTGCGATCCCCAACCGTGCGCAGCATCTGAACTGGAGCCCCCGCCATCGGGCTTTTGGACACTGTTCCAGCTTCCGTTCGTGTCTTTATCCCAGCCACTCCCGGTATTCTTGTAGGCGTTTCCGTTCACTGCAGCGTACTTGTTACCATTTGAAGTCTCGGCTGTTCCAACAGAACCGCGCGCACTCGAATAATGCTGAGTGTCAGCAGTCTGGCCGTTCTTTGAGAACGTCGAGCTACCCCAGTTTGCATTTGCATTAGAACCTTGATGGGTGGCGCCGTAGGCTCCGGTGTATGGGTTGTACGCCTGTCCAACTTTTTGAGTGCCGAAAGCCGTCGAGGTCGACGCGCCGCGCGCATAGGTGCCGGTGGAGGGATTGTAACCGGCACCGTAGTGTGCGCTGCCGTACGCGCCATAGGCGGATCCGCTGTAGCCATAGTAGCCGCCATGCCAAGCGGCGTTTCCGTAGTAGGCTCCCCCGTGATACACCGCGGCGCCGCCGTACCAATTGCAATTCCAACTGCTGTATCCCCAGCCGCAGCAACCGTCGCTCATCATAGCTCCAATGGCCAACCCTGCCCCGAAGGAGAGCACACTTGCGGCCACCAGGTCTCCGGTGGTATAGCCAGGAACGACATAGGGGTGCCGTAAATCACGGTAGGGTTGTACTGGGGGACATAGACAACCTGCGGGTTGGTCGGCTGGATCACGATTGTCTGCGGCGACTGTTGGACTACGGTGATCTGCGGACCCGATTTCAAATTGCCGGCGGCCTTCGCTTTCTCGCGCAAGGTCTGGACAGCCGTCATGACCTCAGCCTGTTGGTTGTGGTAGTCCTCACCCAGCTGTGACGTCCAGGCAAGATTTTGAGCCATGTTGTGTAGCACAGAGGGAAACTGGGTGAGCGCCTTGACGCTCGGATCCCAGGTTTGTTTGTTCACGGCTGTCATCAGAGCGCTTCCGGTCACATCCTTGTTCTGCTGTAACCAGTAATCGGCGTCGGCTACCTGGTCAGGGAAGGTCGCCGCAGCGAGAATCTGTGCCACCAGCGCATCTGGATACAAAGCGATCGGCACCACAACACTTTGCAACTCATCGACCGTGGCCGGTACGCCCTGTCCTGGATAACTGGGGGGCGTGCTCTGATACGCCATGCTGGTCACGTCCCCAGGACCGACGGTCAAGATCAAGAGAATGCTCAAACCAGGAGAGATACCTTGCTTGGCCCTTGCCACGCCATCCATAAAACCTTGCCTCCTTACATTCAATACATTCAATCTGGCGCTTATTTTGGGACGAGCGGTCCAGCTGCTTATCAACTTTGACCATTGATTCCCGCCCGTACCCTGCCAGCTATTTTGGGCCCGTTGTCTTCTGTCGATCGTCGTCGAGGTAGGATTTTCCTGACCAAATCGCTCAATTGATTCGAGCGACCCCTGCGCGGCCTGCGATCCATGTGTTAGACCGCGATATGGGCTGACCGATGCATTCCACCTGCCGCGTTTTAGAGTCGCCCGAAAGGTCACTACGATGCGGGCACAGAGTGCGGTTGCGCGGTCGCCTTCTTGGCGGCAATCTTCTCTGCCGCGCTGGGGATTATGTCTATCGAGTTCCCCGTGTTCGAGTCAACGGCCTCCAGGTAATCCGTTTTGTCATATCGATTGAAGAGAACTTCAGAGCCCTTCGTTGAAGCCTTGGAAGACTGCCGCGTCTCCAAAATCACTGAATGTGTGCCTGAGTTATTTTGAAGTGTATATAGAGCCTGATCTTCTTGCATTTGCCTTAGGGTGTAGGTTCCCGCCGGCATCTTCGTATTTCCCGCGTAGAAGCTCGATGCTATCTTGAAGTCCCACTTGTTCTGTGCCAATGCGGGAAAGCCGCTCAGCAGCGTCATACCGACAACTATTACAAGGGTTGAAATACGGTTCTTCGTCATACCATTCTCCTTGCGTCAGATTTGGATTTGGGTGTTGTGGCCTTTTACAACCTAACTAGCATCTCACCGGCCCTAGCTCGCTGCCGATCACCGTGAAAGTTGGCTCCTGGCGAGTCATTTACTTTGGGAGAGACTATTTGACCGTGCGAAAAACCTACTACTGTCTCTTGCGACAGGTAGTGCAGATAAGGGATCGAATCCTGCGGGGGTATTGCCCCCCACAGGCTGATTGGACGCACGCTGAGGTGTGGTTTTGCGGATACGTGTCGCGATAGCTTCACAACAAAATCCCAGATGCAATTCCGCGTCAGCACAACCTTGGCAAAAACCAGGGAGTTGATGATTGCGAAGGCATATTCCGGACAATTCAAGTGGTACTCCGACAAGACGATACTTTTCCTGACAGACAGTAATTCAAAGACTACCCAAAGGTATCCCAAAATTATTACCAAGCTGCTTAGCTCGTCGACGGCTTTTTCCCGTATATGCCGCTGGCGTCCGCTTGGCATGATCGGTTCCGGTATATCGGGACTCTCAGACTCTTCGTGCCAACCGAGACTAAGTTTTGAATTCATGGGGTCCTAAACTCTCCATCAGCCTGTAAGTGAATGATCAGATGACTTCGTACGTGTGTGACGGCAAGATTCCTTCACGGGACTAAATCGAGCTGCTTTTGTTTGCTGTTCGCTGCTGTGCTCATAACGTAAAACTCCTCATGAAGCGTCGCGTGAATCACTCCGACGACTATCCAGCGATCGCTCTCGGGACATGTCGACGCCGAACCAGAGAGACTAACGACGAGATTGCGTTGCTGCCAGGATCTCGACTACTGTCAGTTGCGACAGGACCCTGCAACAGAGACCTATCCAATGGAATAATGTCACTTTGGCCGTTCTCGTCTGACCGAAACGGTTCTGACGAATCCCGGCAGCGCCGATCGAAGCGGAAGCTTTGCCGCATACGCGGCTGGATGGCTCTATCTCTCTGTCGTTGCAGGGTAACGGCTGCAATTCGAAGGAACAACCGCCAAACTCTTGGGGCGTTGGCTATCACCTGCGATCGGGACAGCGGCGTTTTTCTTGTGCCTGCTGGGCTGGAACGGGAGCCCACCTGTCGCAGGAGACAGTAGTAAGTAGCGCTGACCCGCCAGTAACTTGAGCCTGATACTAGGCGGTTGGCTAGGAGCCGATAGAAAAGATCGTCGGACCGAAGTCTACGTTGGAGGAGATCGCGCGACGGATCGTCCGGCGGTGCAGATTCCTAAGACAAATGAGCTTGACTCATAAACACAGAGGGGGAGGCGTCACAATGAAATCATCGTATACGGATCTCACACACAGGAAACAAACAGCACTTGCGATCCTGCTTGCTATAGCTTTTACGTCCGTCGCCTATGCACAGACATTCACCGCAGGCGAAAAGGGAAAGGTGAAGGGGGCGATCAAGTCCAGAAATGGCGACCTGGTTAAAGTACAAGACGATAAGACTGGTTCAATGGCGGTGGTAAAGATCACCGACGACACAAAGATTTTGCGCGACAAATCCAGGGTATCGTTTCATCGTCACGAAGACATGGATGTAACGGCCATGGTGCCTGGCTTGACCATCAATGCTGAGGGCCTAGGCAATGCGAACAACCAGCTGGAAGCGAGCAAGATCACGTTCTCGCCGGACGCCTTTGCGATTGAAGTTGCCCAGGAGCAGCAGATTATGGCCAACAAGTCAGCCGCCAGCAGCGCGCAGTCGACAGCCAACCAGGGTGTGAAGGCAGCATCCTACGCACAGTCCTCCGCGAATCAAGCGCAGACAACGGCTGATGCAGCAGGCACAGTAGCGACAGCAGCCGGTGCCGTAGCAATTACGAATGCGGCGGACGTCCAAATGGTGAACAAGCGCGTTTCTGACCTCGACGACTACAAAACCGTTGCCCAGGCCGTAATCTACTATCCTACCGGTCAATACACTTTGGATGACGCCGCAAAGGCGGATCTTGACAAGCTTGCCGCTCTTGCATTATCTACAGACGGCTACATGATCGAGGTCGCGGGTTATGCCTCGAAGACCGGAACGGCAGATGCCAATCAACAACTCAGCGAGGATCGTGCTTCCGCGGTCGCCAATTATCTTCGCAGCCAGGGGAATATCCCTCTAAGGCGGATCCTTGCCCCAGCCGGTTTCGGCTCTACCCACCCAGATGCCACCAATAGCGATCCGCAAGGGCGCGCGCTGGACCGGCGTGTCGATGTCACTCTCATAGTAAACAAAGGGCTTGAGGGGGGCGCTTAGTCGTTTCTCTACAGGAAAACCGACGATGGGGAGGAGGGTCAGAAGGCACTCTTCCCCGCTCAGGACGATTGTGTTGCTGTAGATCTTGTTACAGGGCGTCGGCCGGCAGCGGTAATCGGCGTTTCCCGGATTTGGTCGTGTTTTTCAAACGGCTTCGATCGACGTTAAGACGCCTCAAAGCTGAAACGGAGCATCCAAAGGAGATGAGTTGCCTGATCGCCACCCGCCGCACGAGGAGCGCGCGCCGTCACGCTAGCCGCCTCCTCGGCTGTGGTCCGAGAAACCACGAAGGATTTCTTCCGCTGTCAATCAGCTGGCGAGGGTATCCCAACCAGCTCTTCGTTCCAGACGAAGAAGCCGAAGAACAATGAGGACGTCATGGGATCATCGTTGGTCTTGGGTTTGGCGATATGGGTGTTGCTGGGTTCCGTATCTGCCCCGGAGGTCATGGCGGAAACCGGCGTACAAGACCCGTCCGGGAATACGCCCGTCGGCCGGTGGAAAACCATGGACGACGTCACAGGTAAGGCTAAGTCGGTGGTCGTTATCTGGGAGGAAAACGGTAAGCTGTTCGGACGGGTCCAGAAGATAGTGGACTTGGATCCCCATGACCCAGATCCCAGGTGCGATGATTGCACGGGTGAGCAGAAGGGAAAACGGGTGATTGGGCTGCGGATTCTCTGGGATCTCTCCAAGGATGGCGATGGCTGGTCGGGAGGCTCAATACTCGATCCGGCTAACGGCAAAACCTACAAATGCCAACTCTCCGTGGAGGACGGTGGGAAGAAGCTGAAGGTGCGCGGATTCATCGGCGTCTCTCTGCTGGGCCGCACGCAGTATTGGCTTCGCGAATGAGGAGGCTCCGTCGGGGAGCTTGCTGTTCATCCCACCAACGATCCAACCTGCTTTTGACGTGCCTTCGAAAGATTTTTCCCATCACCCATAACACTGGCACAAGTGACAGTTGCCGAGGAAGCTAATGGACCGGACAATTCGTCGTATAGTGCTCTCTCTTTAGCGGCCCGCACTTGAGAAAGGAGCCGCATGGCCAAGATTCGAGTGGTCCTCGCCGACGACCATATATCCATAATGGTGAACATTCGTGAGGTACTTGGGGAACAGTTTGAAGTTCTGGGCTCGTTCGTGAATGGCCGTCAGGCTGTTGATGCCACCCTGAGAATGGATCCCGACGCAGTCATACTTGATGTTTCGATGCCAGTGCTCAACGGAATACAGGCTGCCCGACAGCTCCAGGCGGCCAATTGCCGAGCCAAGATTATCTTCCTCAGCATGCATGACGATCCGGACTTTGTGGCAGCAGCGTTCTCGGCCGGGGCGTGTGGATACGTAATCAAGAGCCGCCTCTCAACAGATCTGGTCCCCGCTATCCGCGAAGCCGTGACTGGACGCCCCTTTGTCTCTGAGGCGACGTAACATCTCTGTCGCCGCAAAATCTGTGGAATCGGCTCGCTTTGGCTGATGAGTTGCTCAATAGAGAGATCACCAGCATACCTGCCGAACACAAGCCTCACACTGCTGCGGCACCACCACCGAACCGCTAATAGAGGAAACAAGGTTCTCGTATTGAGAAATGCACCGTTGCCGGTGCAGTCTTCGGGTCACCAAAAGGGGGGGTGGGATAATGGCAATGCTGCGCCGACGTACTCACTATTGATGCTGGGACAACTGCTTTCGGAAGACCTTGCGTTCACCCTTTTTCTGGAGGTTCGTTGGTGAATTCGGAATCTGGTCTGAGGTCCGGCGCTACACCACCAAGCCTCTCAGATCTGAAGCTGCTGAGCGATGAAAAGTTAATGGTGCAGCTGCAGGGCGGCATCAACGATGCTCTTGCGGTCTTGTTCGAGCGCTACCATCGGCTCGTCTTCGGTATTGCGCTAAAGATCGTCCGCGACCGTGGCGAGGCTGAGGACGTGACACAGAACGTCTTTCTGGAAATTTACAACTCGATGGCACAATTCGACCCTGGTAAAGGCACACTCAAAGTGTGGCTGCTCCAATACGCGTACCACCGCGCGTTCAATCGTAAGCAGTACTTGAATTCGAGGAATTTTTACAACCAGGACGGAATAGAAGACCTGGGGCCGTTCTCTTCGGGCGATGCATTCGCCGGCGGGAAATACGTACCCGGAGAATTGCAAAGATTGTTGCATCAAGGGCTAGAAACACTGGGCGCACCTCAGAAGCGGGTCATCGAGTTAGCGAACTACGAAGGACTTTCCATGAAGGAGATCGCGAACAAGACCGGAGACACTGTCTCGAATGTCCGGCACCATTACTATCGAGGGCTTCAGAAACTACGCTCTTTCATCAGTCAACCAATGAGCCGGTCAATTAAGCAATGATAAGTGAGCATCCATATTATGAGGAGTTAGCTGCTTTGGCAGCTGGAGGCTATCTCAGCGAAGAGGAATTGAGTGATCTCCAGAGGCACGCGGAGACCTGCGCGGAATGCAGGAACGCGCGCGCAGAATTCCGCGAACTTGTCTATTCCTGTTTGCCGCTTACCGAGAGCCGCCTTCACCGGATCGTCGGCATGGCTATGAACCGCCCCAATCCTGGCGCCACAGAACGGTTTATCCGAAGGGCCTCGATGGAAGGCCTTGCCTTCTCGCGCGATGTCAGGAGCCTTGATTCCTCCCCCAGATGGCATTTAAGGTTCGCTGCGCCTGCTTGGGGACTCGCTGCCCTACTCATTGCATTCATGTTCGGTTTGCATCCTTCCGGTCATGCTCCTGTTCAGCGTAGTCAGGAAAACGCAACGCAGGCACAACAGCAGCATGAGCAGCTCACGCGGCAGAATTCCAGCCTTGACGGGGAAGTTTCCAGGCTCCAACACGCGTTGGCTGAACAGCAGCGTGAAACCGATGATCTGCGCGCTCAATTGGCATCCCAAAATGTGGCCGCGAGCAGCGCCCGGCACGATAAAGAGCTGGCGCTATCAACGGCAACGCTATCAGCCTCGCACAACGCCCAGTCGCTGGAGGAGGCAGAAGCGCAACGGAAGACGCTGGAAAAACAGCTGGCCGATACCGAAGCCCAACTGGCCCGGTTAAATCAGGCACGGGCTTCAGATCAGGCGGACCTGGTCGCGGCCCAGGCGCATATCAACGAGCTCTCGGAGCAGCTAAAAACCGCTACCACGAATGTCGACATGGAGCGTCAACTGGCAAGCGCAGGCAAAGACGTTCGCGATCTTATGGGCGCACGCCAGTTGCACGTTGTGGATGTTCGCGATACTGATCCTAATGGAAAGGCCGGGAAAGCTTTCGGCCGTGTCTTCTTGACAGAGGGTAAGTCACTTATCTTTTATGCGTTCGACCTGACTGACGCAAAAAAGATTAATGCGAAACAAACCTTTCAGGTGTGGGGACAGCAGGAAGGGAAGGCAAGTTCGCTGCGCAGCCTGGGTTTTCTATATGTTGACGACAAGACACAACGACGTTGGGCGCTCAAGACAGACGATCCTGCCGCGGTAAAGGAAATCGACTCGGTGTTTGTCACATTGGAACCGGAGGGGGGCGCCAAAAAGCCCAGCAGTCAACGGCTTCTTTACGCCTACCTTGGCGAGGCCAATCACCCGTAGCCGCTACCTCGGTTATAGTTACCAGAGATTCCTTCTAATCCAGGAGCATGACGGCCATGGTTCGCCTCGTCGCTTCCCTTCTTGTCGCTCTATGCCTTACGCCTGTTCTCGCGCTGGCACAGAGCGACACGGCGACAGTCTCGGGGCTGGTAACAGACAGTAAAGGCGCGGTGCTGGTGGGAGCGCAAGTGCGCGCGGTCAATGTGGAAGCAGGTACTCGATCCACTGCATTTACGAACCAGAACGGTGTGTATGTGCTCCACAATCTTCGTCCCGGACAGTACCGGCTCGTCGTCGACAATCAAGGATTTCGGCAAATTGTGCTGGTGGGTTTGGTCCTTAGCGCGCAGGATGCGGTGGGCCGTAACTTTACCATGCAGATCGGGTCGGTCATCGAGTCCCTCACCATCACTGCGACCGGCCAGGCCGTGAATATATCTCCTGCGGTCGGCACCGTTGTGAACCCGGAGTTCGTCGAGAACCTGCCGCTCAACGGCCGCAGCTTCCAGTCACTGATCGGCCTTACGCCTGGCGTTGACTTCGTTTCCTCGAGTGGGACACTAGGAGGAGGGGGCAGCTACGGTGAGTTCAGCGTGAACGGTCAGCGCACCAACTCGAACTACTTCACCGTAGATGGCGTGAGTGCGAACTTCGCAACAAGTACGCTTTTTGATCCGGGACAAACCCCTGGCGGCACCCTGCCCTCACTCACCGTCAGCGGAGGTACTAACGGCCTGCTTTCGGTGGACGCCATGCAGGAGTTCCGCGTCCAAACCTCGACCTTTGCGCCCGAATATGGGCGCAGCCCCGCTCAGATCTCCATCGTCACCCGCTCCGGTACCAGCCAGTTTCACGGTACGCTGTACGATTACCTGCGAAATAACTTCCTGGACGCCCGCAACTACTTCGACCGGCCTCCAAACCCTGTTCCGCCGCTCCGCCAGAACGACTTCGGCGGAACGCTCGGTGGCCCCCTCATCAGGAATCGTACTTTCTTCTTCTTCTCCTATGAGGGCTTGCGGCTGCTGCTGCCGCAGACGGCCACCGGCACTTCTATACAGCGGCAGCTCGCCAGAACGTCGCACCTGCTTACCAGCCATTGATGGCGGCCCTCCCGCTGCCGGACGGACCCCTCAATTCCGATGGCCTGACAGCCCCTCTTACCGTCGGCTACTCCGACCCCACGTCTCTGGATGCCTATAGCCTGCGCATCGACCACACTATCAATCAGCATCTGAGCCTGTTTGGCCGTTACAACCACGCCCCCTCCGCGGAATGGATACGCTCCTGGTCCCAGGACGCGAACTTTACTGCCAATGCCGACTCAGCCACGATCGGTGCAACATTCGTCTCCATCTCAGGCCTGGTGAATGATTTCAGAGGAAACTGGAGCCGGGACACAGGCGGCCATACTTGCGTTATGGACACTTTCCATGGCGCGGTGCCGCCACCCGACTCCGCGATTACCCGCCGGGCTACAGCAGTAAAACAAGCCAGTTCGGATTCTGAGCCTCCCGGTACAGATGGCGAGGTTAAAAGCGGCCCGCAGGAAGCGAACGTCCAGAGGCAACTTAACTTCATCGATAACTTCGCTGTTACGGCCAGAGCGCACCAGCTTAAATTCGGAGCTGACTTTCGGCATCTCAATCCAACCACCAACACCAATAACTATGACCTTCTGATGGAAGCGAACGACTTACGCCAGTCTGCAGGCGGGAATTGTGGACTTGGTCTACACTATCGGCGGCGCCTCAATCACCTCTGCTATTAACAACTATTCCCTCTTTGCCCAGGACGTCTGGAAGGCCTCCCCACGCCTCACGCTGACCTATGGCCTGCGCTGGGAGATTAATACTCCCATCCGCTCCGTCACTCCCGGAAAGCCTCTCTATGCGGTGACGGGGGTCTTCGATTCGGCCCCGTTCGGGCTTGCCCCCGCGGGTACACCGCTCTGGCATACGCGATTCGACAATTTTGCGCCGCGCGTCGGCGCCGCCTTTCAGCTGACTCCACAGACTGTCCTGCGGGGTGGATTCGGACGCTATTATGACCTGGGCTACGGCGGGGGAGTCTCAGGAACGATGATCGATTTCCCCTATGACACTGCGGACTTCGATCTCCGGCCCCATATCCGTTCGACTTCACCAACCCCGCCTTTCAGCCCCCTCCCTTTACGCTCGTGCCCGGTATCGGCACTGCCTATATATTGATGCGGTCGATCCCCATCTGCAGGTCCCTTTCACTTATGAATGGAATGTTGCGGTCCAGCGTGGATTTGGGGCAAATCAGTCTGTCTCGGCGACGTATGTCGGTGCACACGGAGAAAATCTTCTCCGCGAAGACACAATCATCTACTGGACACGAACTACGACACTTTTGCAACTCACAACGGCGATTGGTCCAACTACAACGCACTGCAGCTCCAGTTTCAGCGCCGCATGGCGCGCGGTTTTCAGGCCCTCGTCTCCTACACTTTCGCAAAGTCCACCGATACGGCCTCGGACGATACCGACGAGGGAATTTGGACGACCAGTTTGAGGAACGTGAACGTCGCGTCAGATCTTGGTCCTTCGCGACTTCGACGTGCGCAATTCGTTCGCTGCGGCCGTCTCCTGGCAGATACCCTCCCCACACTGGAACGGGCGGAGCGACGCTCTTCTGCGGAACTGGCAGATCGACAGCATCGTCCGAATAAGTTCAGCTACGCCCTATAACGTGAGCGCCAATAGTTGACTCTCCGATGCGTTTTACGAAACACGTGCCGATATCGTCCCGGGCGTGCCCTTCTATCTCCCCGCCCCGGGACAGCCGGGCGGCAGAACTCTGAACCCAGCCGCCTTTACTAGGCCGCCCGCCGGACAGCAGGGTGACCTGCCGCGCAATTACTTCCGCGGATTCCCAATCGACCAGACCGACCTTTCACTACGCCGCCAGTTTCACCTCAACGAGCGTGCGAGCTTGTTCCTCGGCGCGGAGTACTTCAACGTCTTCAATCACCCAATGTTCGCCGCAGCGGAATAATAATCGTATCTCGGGTATTCCAGCTTCGGCCAGATCACACGAAACCCTCAACGAGGACCTCGGCATATTGAATCCGCTCTATCAGATCGGCGGCCCGCGTTCCGGCCAACTCACTATCAAGTTTCTGTTCTAGTCATTACGCTGGCCGCAGCGAAGGGCAGCCAAATTTTCAGCCTTTCTCCTCTCCCCTTCGTGCCCTTTCGGCCGAGGTGCACCTCGATCGAGGGGTGCATTATGGACCACAATGAACAGCTCAATGTTTGTTTTCTATGAATACTGATCCAGTCGCGGTAGCACCTTGCCCTTCAGTGGCTCGAAAGAAAAAGTTTCTTTGCTTGGCACAATTTGGCTATTCACCTGGCATACGTAACCAGAAGACGCCATTTCGCCTACTGCCGCATCTGTGCTAGCCCTCCAAGGAGAGTTGGGCCACGCATTTCTAATACGTGGTTAGACATAGTAGGGTCACAGCGATCCGTGCCACTCCGTTTTTCGGGCCCCTGCTAGAAGATAACGTTTACGACGCCCTTTGAAGATGGACCTGGGTGATCACCCAATGTATTTACTCTTCGACTTGCTTGGAGATCAGAGGAATCTGACCCAAGTCGCCGCCATATTCTCGAGAGGATTGACAGATGGCTACGCTTGCAGCGACGGATCTAGAAGACATGGAGCTTGATCTTCATCAGGCCCGCGAGAACTTCGCGAGAATATTCCAGGCGAGCCCAGCAATCCTTTGCATCATTCAGCTGGACGGCCTTCGGTACCGGGACATCAACCATGCCTACGAACAGTGCACAGGCTACCGCCGTGCCGATGTTCTAGGCAAAGCCAGCCTGAATCTGGGTTTGTGGAGCACGATAGAAGATCGCGATCGCATGTTTCAAAGGTTGCTTACCCACGGCCGCCTCCCGCAAAGTGAGGAAGTCTTTCAAACGAAGAGAGGCGAACCTCTCATCACTCTTCTGTCCGCAGAGATCATACAGTTCGACGGCAGGCCATGTGCATTGGTCACTGCAGAGGACATTACCGTGCGCAAGCAAGCTGAAGAGGCTCGGTTGGTTTTGGCCCAACGCTTGATCAACGCTCAGGAGGCAGAGTCCAGACGGGTCGGCCAGGAGCTTCACGACAGCATCAACCAGTCCTTGGCAATGCTTATCATGGATCTTGAAAGAACCAGGATGTCTCTGACTGACTCGTCGCTCGACACTGTTGCACGATTAGCACGTCTCTCGGGCAAGCTCAAGGAAGTCAGCCAGGATGTTTCGAACCTGTCGCATCGCCTTCACTCATCGAAGCTGGACCTGCTTGGTCTTGAAGTCGCGGTCAAAGCGCTAAGCCGGGAATTCTCAGAGCAATATCAGATGAATGCTCGCTGCGAGTGCTCCGGCGTTCCGGAAAGCTTATCTCCTGAGGCGTCTCTCTGTTTCTTTCGAGTCATGCAGGAGACGTTGCACAATATCGCGAAGCACAGCCACGCGACAGAGATCGATATTCAACTGAACGGGACTTGCGATTCTGTCCATCTCACTATTTCTGACAATGGGGTAGGCTTCGTTCAAAAGGCGACCGAAGCCAGACCTGGACTCGGATTGATTAGTATGTGTGAAAGGCTCCACCTGATTGGCGGTAAATTGATTATCACCACAAAACCTGGCTCTGGCACGCGTATCGAAGCGATCTTCCCTCTGATTCACGCGACGGCGAAGACTGTGGACGACAATCATCTTTTTTTACTCGACCCTTACCAACCAGCGCCAAAGGCGTAGGCAAACTTACCTTCCGATAGACCTTGCAGCTCGTCCCTGAGAGGCGCCCACGGGGGATGGCGCCTCGGTTCTAGCGGCAGAAGAAAATCCCGCCTGCTACTCTCACTCTTCGCTTGCGGCGAGGCGGCGGACCATGCATGCTGAAGACCCTATCTTCGCCTCACGAAGGCTACTAAGTCGTCGGCACGGTATGCGGTTGAGCGGTCCCTTTCTTGGCAGCAACTCTCTCCGCAGCGCTGGGCAATATGTCTATCGAGTTGCCAGTGGACGTCTCAACGGCCTCCAAATAATCAGTCTGGTTATATCGGTTGAAGAGAGCTTCTGAGCTCCCCTTTGAAGCCTTGGAAGACGGCCGCGTCTCTAAAATCACCGCGTGTGAGCCCGAACTATTTTGGAGCCGAAATAGGCCCACTTCCTCTTCCAGTGGCGTTAGGCTGTAAGATCCCGCCGGCATCTTCGTATTTCCGGCGTAGAAGCTCGACGTCATTTTGAAGTTGTAACCGGTCTGTGCCAATGCCGGTAAGCCGCTGAGCAGCGTCATACCAGCAACGATTACAAAGCCTCGAATACTGATTTTCTTCATATTGTTCTCCTATGCTTAGCTTTTGAAGTTAGGCCCCTGTGGCAGTACGATTCATCATCTACGACACGAGAAATCTTTGCGTTGGGATGGAGCTTCTTCAGTACCTTCGCTCTCTCCGAAGATAGCTCTGGGCCGACTATATGATAAGTAGGCTCTAGACGAGCCTGTTACTTCATGACAGATTACTCGCGGGTGAGCGAAGCCTACCACTGTCTCTTGCGACAGGTAGAGCCTCCTTCTTGAATGTGCAGCGGCACCAGCCCTTTAGACTAGGGAAGGTACCTTGGCGTCGGACAGAAGCTCGCGCAAGCCGTTAACGACGAGCTGGCATCGAGCCGGATCCGGTCCGGGCTGGGCAATTGAGCGAAATCGACACGGATGCTGAGGTGCAAGAGCAACCAGCCGGTCGCGCATAAATAACAATTGCGAATACATGGGGTGCTCAAGCCAGGTCGTACCGTCCTGATCGAAGGTAGCGATGCGGTACGCAGGCTGCACGAATTCGGGGTTCGCCTTGTCGGTGATGGTTTTGACAAAGCTGATGATCGCTTGCTTTGCGGGCTCTTTGTTCCATGACGGCGGTGGATCCGCGCCAAGATCCACCTGAGCCGCGGAGGGAGTTGAGGAGACGGGGTTGGAGGCGGAAGGATTGGAGGAGGTTAGGACTGCTAGAACAACCGACAAGGAGGAGCATCGGGAAAAGCAATGTCCAGAGCGACGTCAAGCGGATTTCATTTTTGCCTCGTTCCTTTGGACGTCTTCACCGGTCTTTAGAGGACAGAGACAATCATTCACAAACCAGAAGACGTGAGCCTCGGCGACCATCTCTACCAGCACACGACACACAAGACAGGAACCTACAGTAGCGGGCTGCCGAGGGCATTGAAACTAGCAAAACTGTGGGGGCGCGAACCAGCCTCACGCAAGTAACCCCAACCACTGACGCTTTGGTACTGGGCCGGCTTGAATCCACAGTGGCACTAGAACCCCGCAAGGTACGCAATGAACAGGATGGCTAAAATTCCATCCATGATCCCCATAACCGTCATCACGATCGTTCGCTTCAAAGGGCCGAAGAAGATCAGTGCCACGACGGCCAACTTTTCGATGATGGCAGCGGTCAAGATAGGAACGCGAGAAATGGGGACATAGGCGCTATATACGGTCAGTGCGCAGACTACGAAGAGGAGCGCTCCCCAATGCCGAACGAAGAACATCGTCACACCGTCTGAACGCTTCACTCCGGACACTAACTGCAGAGTAGTTTGAGGCAAGAAGAGTCCAGCAAGCCCGCCAGCGGCTGTCCCGATCCCTGAACTTATGAGTATCCATTCGATGGACGATGCCAGCATTTGTCCATTCCGTTTCTTAGCTGTATTCTGCCGGTTCCACGGGCACCGAGATGTTCGGCATCCTCGCTTGGGGCCGGAAGTCTGCTGAAAGAATAGGCGGGGGTCAATGCCCCTGCGACTGGCAGAAGTGACAGGCGTTCTCCTCACGCCCGGGATCGCTGCGCCCGAAAAACGGACTCACCACCATTTGTCAACAAGAAGCATTGATTGTACAAGTCTGGTTCGGCTGCTTGCGGATAGCAAAGGACGGCCGATAGAGGCTCCTTCTCCCCGGTATAATGGCCGCATCGAAGGCGGGCCATAGGGCTGACGCAGCCAGTCCCGTGTTTAGGACAAAAAGCCAGCGCGGGCCCCCATCGTTTTCAGATCGTTATTTAGGAGCCTTCGTCGGGCAGTGTGTGTCGTAAGTTGCCTGCATCCGCTTTAACTTCAGCACGCCGTAGAAGACGATAATCGCCATCGCGATCACCAGAAGGCCTGCCAAGCGCCTTTCCATGGGATAGTCACCCTCGCGGTAGAAAATATAACTGGCAGACGATCAAGCAGAAAATGCCGATGTTGATGATCCAGTTGACAGTCTTGGGCACGAGGAAGTCCAGGGTCCCGAAGCCCGCGAGTTGGTAGAGCATGAAGGGCAGAATCGCTACCATCGGCATTAATTCGGAGGCACCGAGAGCAATGTCGACAGCACCAGGCGCGTGGGAGTGCAGCAGCGTACTGTGGGCTAGTTCATGGAATAGAGCCGGTATCGCAGCCAGGAAAGGCACCACGGCGAGCAGTTCGAGCACCAGCGACCCGCTCCAGACTCCGACCTTGGATGAGGGATCGGCGCCGGCGCCGGAGGATTCCGTGCCGATATACAGGCCGCCGACGATGGCGGCCGCGCTGGATAGCATCAGTAGCTCGACCGTGATGCCAAAGCTCGCCGGTTCCCCGGTCTTGATCAGCAGCAGGCCCATAAAGCCGGGCAGGTAAAACATCACGCGCACCAGTCGAGCCCAAACGCGTGCGTCGCGCTCCGGTGGCAGGATTGGGAGCACGAATCCGTCGATTCCGGTAGTCAATCTAACAGCCTTCGACATGCTGATTCCTTCGTAGTGCGAGAAATTTGAATTGCTGCATGGCCGTTTTGGGAAACGTCATATTTATCGGCCTTCAATGGTGCGTCTGATGTTCGCCTGCTTTGACTTTGCTGACTGTGCGAATCTGCTGTCCGAAACGAACTACTCTTGGGGCAGAAACGGTTAAATGCACGCTAAAAGACCAGCACAACTGGCAGAGGCATTTCTGTCAATGGTCAAGAACGATCAGCCAGATTGTGACTACTGCAGCGATCACCAGGACTCCGGAAAGGCAGCGGTCCAGGTAAGCAAGTCGAGAATGGCTCCGGTCGAAAGCCCTGTTGAGCTGTTCGAGTTCGTTGCTCATCCACTCTCCCCCAAATCGAACCCAGCCAATTCACCCACATGGAGCCGACTTTTCAAAAGGAATTGCGTCCGCCCACGGGATTTATGACCCAGCCTCGCTATCGTCATCAAACTCCTACACGACCCGCGTGGGAACTGTCACTTGCGACAGGGGCTGAAGGGCATCTCTTGCACCCATTCTGCATTAAAAAACGCCGCAATGAGCCTCAACAGTCTCATGTCACCGACTCGTTTGGCGAGCTGCCCATCAGTTTGTCGTGGTTGATTTCAAGGTACGGTTCAATGATCCATCTCCTCGGAAGGCATCGGAACCTCTACTGCAAGGGTACTGTCGCAAGTGACAGTGTTCGAAGATCTCTTTCAGAAGAACAATCCTATTTGATTCTCTGATGCATCTCGCACTAGGGAGGGCTAGAGTGGGGACCATCCTTGTAAAAACGTCGATAACGAGCGGAGAACTATTCAAATCTATTCTTCAAAGTATGAGTAGGTTCTAGTGCGATTTCTAAGGTCGAGCCACATAGAGGTCGCCTGGGACCACCTCCGGAAGTGGTTGGGCTGCCGCACCGTCGAAACTCGTATCAACTGGAACGACGACGCCACTCCGTGGCATCGCATCGCGGAAGCATAGGTCAAAACAGTGGCCGGCCTTTCCCCGCCGATAGCTCAATGGACAACTGATCTTTCAAGAACCACCGCGGCCGCAGCCTTCAAAAGGAATTCTTATGTCACTCGCAAATAAAGTTGCAATCGTCACTGGGGGCAATAGCGGTATTGGCAAAGCCATCGCGCTCGCGCTCGCGAAGCACGGTGCAAGTGTCGTTATCGACTATGTCGCTCATCCCGACGCGACAGAAGCACTAGAACAAGAGATCGTCGCCTTACATGATCGCGTTATCGGAGTCGACGCCGACGTCAGCAAGCTGGATGATCTGCAAAAGCTCGTTGCTTCTGCGGTAGGGAAATTTGGACATATCGACATCATGGTGAACAACGCCGGCGTAGAAACCCGCACCTCCATTCTCGACACAACCGAAGCGCAATACGAGAAAGTACTTGAAGTCAATCTAAAGAGTGCTTTTTTTGGTACGCAGTTTGTCGCCCAACAGATGATCAAGCAGGGCGGCGGAGGCCGAATTATCAACATAACTTCCATCCACGAAGACTGGCCAATGCCCGGCAACACAGCATATTGCCTCTCGAAAGGCGCTATGCGCATGTTGACCCGCACGGCAGCTGTGGAACTCGCTCCCCACAACATCCTGGTCGTGGGCGTGGCGCCGGGCGCGGTCGCGACCCCGATCAATGTCTCCACAATGACCGATCCGGCACTAATGGCTAAATTGAATGCTGCGATTCCGCTGGGCCGAATGGCGAAACCCGAAGAAATCGCCAACGTTGTTGCCTTTTTGGCCGGAGACGGGGCCAGCTACATTACGGCTACGACCATTATCACTGACGGCGGCATGATGCAGAGCAGTCCTGGGCTGTGATGAGATATTCCCCCTGCAAAGGAGCGATTGATAAATACCCACTATGATCTGATCGTTTGTCGACATGCATGTGCGTCACCTTGCCCGGCTATTCTGCGTCGTGGGTTGAGAGGGCCTGCCTAGCCTGCTAGACTTCCGCAGTCTAGGTTCATCCTCTACAACGGGAATGGAAGCGGGTCGCAGGAAGTGCGGCTCGTTTCCCGGATTCATTATGCACCTGCCTTACCTAATTTCAATTAGGTCTCACTTTAGGGGTGCATTACAGTGTCCGTCCCCTTAATCCGTCTGAGGATTCACCGGGGTTGTCAGGGTTATGTTGCCTGTAGAAATGTGCGAAGAAAGCGAAGTAAGCGAACTAAGTCTTGGGGTGACCCCCTGGGGCGAGGCGGCGTCGCACGATCGCATATCGGCCTCGCCTAAGATCGAGGCTGGTTGGTCGCCAGGGACTGCACCTCAGCCCAAGTCCGTCGCGTCATTCCCGAGTCGCAATTCACTTCTAGAATGCCGAGGATGGTCAGAACGCGAAGGCGGGTCTCGGGGTCCCGCGCCTCTGGCAATTCCAGGTCGCGTCTAAGCGAGGCAATCTGCGATGGGAAGCTTGTCGAGGATTCGCTACGGGCGGGAATTTCACTGACACGCGCGTAGAGGGCCTTTGAGTATTGACCTTCTTCTTGATTGAATTGAACTTCCGCTTGCCGGTAAAGAGGTTCAGCCGCAATCCAGTTATTGAGCCATGACATCTCGTCGGCCCGCTTGAGGAGTGCCTCTGGAGTGCCAGAATTCCTCCTCCGGAGGACTTGATATCCGACACAGCTCAGCAGGACGGCCAGCAGCAAACCGGCTGCGATGCGAAAGGTGGAGGAGAAGGCGATTCGCATAGCGCCTGTTTATTTACTCAGTAATAGTGCCAGAATGATCCGAATGAATCAACGGGTGCTGTACTTTCGTCACTGCGTACAGTTTATTTGAGCGGCTCGGGCAGCCGTGGCAGTCCCGATCTGTAAGCGTGTATGTTTCCTACTAAGCGTCGGACTCCCGATGCGCTATTCACCGGATTGTTACAAATAGAGCGCCAAGCCTGTCTTTCGATCTGAATTTCCAAGATTTCACACGCAGCCAAGAGGTCCTGGTCATCCAGATGGATAGCCTCTGCGGGCCGTTTTTCTCGAATTTGGAATGGTTCAAACAGAGCCCAGTTCTCAAGGTCATCTCCGTACCGAGAACGGTAATAAATTCCTTTCAGGCCAGCTTTGTAGACCTCAAGTGACGAGAGTTGTGTCAATCGGCGTGGTTTTCCTTGTTGGAGAATAGCGACGTCGAGGTCCTCGATCCCGAGTTTCAGGCACTCAGATGCCAAGGTTTGGCGCAAACGGCCAACCCAGTAGGCAGAGTAGATGTCGGCATAGCTTCCCTGCGCAGTACACGTTCCGAGCCGACGGGCGTCGCACCATTCTGCCGGAACATGTCCGAGAGGAACATAGTCATCTTCGCCGGCGATTCTCTCTAGCTCGGCTAGCAAGGTTAGGTCGGGTCGAAACCGGGCCAAAGTCTCAATAAAACAAGAGAGACGCTGGCTCGACGCATAGAGGACGCGGTAGTAGCCCGTAGGATCGTCGAAGCGATTGCCGAATGTGCCGTCGGTATGGGCCCGTGACCAGTCAGGCGGCTCCCAGGGATCTGGGTGCAGCCCCAACCGAAAGATAGGATCTGTGGGGGTTGTTGTCTCGGACATTCCAAATCAGGCCCCGGCTATGAAGGCTCTGGCAGCTCCCAAGATTTCTGGAGCTACGGTGCTCAGGTCTCCATCTCGCAGGACGCGCAGTGGGACGCGATCACCGAGCTCAGGATTGACTCCGGTCAACCATGCTTGAACTATCCTGGGCGAATCGCGTTGGCTCAGTGTGCGCGCCACTTGATAGGTGAAGCGCAGGCGTTCCTCGACCTCTCCATATGGCTCCGTTCCATTGATCCATTGATCGAGCACGGCAGTGTCCTCTATGCCGGCGATGTATGCCGTGAGTTTCCTTCCCACAATCTCTGTGAGGCATTTGACTATTTCAGGCCAGGCGAGGGATAGTCCCTCTCGTTGAGCGGCAGGATCGGGTCGAGGCAAACCGTCGTTCGCGGGCATGGCTTTCTCCCTTAAGGGATATCTACGGCAGGAAAAGCGAAACGTCGACTTAATCCTGTTTGAATCCCCATTCTTCCTTTCCTCAATTGGGCAGTCCTCTGTGCTGCAGTGACTCGTCGCGCGGCTTGATATTTGTCGCTGCCGTTGATCTGGTAAGGGTAGGTGGAATATGCGCCATAAACGCCCTATGGGTCGGTTCCGGGGTGCTGGGACCAGTTCCCGCGTTTTGTACTTTGGCCCGGAGGGTTGCAGAGCGTCCACCGGTGTTGGTTTTGCTGTTGATAAGGCGGAGGGTGGCAGCTCTCCGAGAGCCAGGTTGATTTCCTGTTTGCTTACGTGGCGATGGAATAGGGCCTTGATTTTAAGCCTCGATAAGCCTTCCGGAGTGGTCCACTTAATCCGTCTGAGGATTCACCGGGTTGCCGGGGTTGTGTTGCCTGTAGAAATGTGCGGAGAAAGCGAAGTAAGCTAACTAAGTCTTGGGCGAAGGGGCGTCGCACAGAAGGGGTTACGTTTCGTGTTTCTCGAATTTCTCTGATGCGGGGGTGCGATCGAGCAAGGTGATCAAACGATCGGGCAAGGTGATCAAATAAGTGCAAGGTGATCAAATAAGTCGTTTGTTTCACGAAGATGGTCAAGATGCTCAATTAATTAATTTGAGCATCTTGCCTCGGTGGGTGGCTGGTTTCCAGGCTGCAGAGGCGGAGCTGGTCTCGCGGGCGGTTCGTTTTGGAGGCCGGCTTTGGGTTTGGTTTGGGGGATGGCCGGCAAAATAAAAGCGCGCGAAATGCGCCGTTAAGCGCTATAAGTCCCCTTCTTATTGTGCTGGATCGCCGGTCCTTTGCCGATCGGGACTGTTCTGCTCCGCCGATGCGGTGACGAACGGGACGGTCTTCTGCCTTCCAGGCATGTGTTAGCGAACGTCCCGTATGTCATCCGGCGCCCGTGTCCTCTGGCTGGGGATAGCCTCGGGTTGGTGTCCGGTGGAGTGGTGTTTCCCGAATTGTCAAAGATGCTTCATCAAGAGAGCGCACTGGGCGCACCCTGTTTGGACACGGTCATTGTTGCTCTCCGCAGGCGCGCCCTCGCGGGGCGCAGGAATGCTGCGGACAGGCGTCATCCGTTACTTCGATATCACATTACGGCTTGCTACACCGGACATCAGGCTGGCAAGCGCTGATGCTTTCGCGGTGATGGGCGGCGAATGCACGGGTAGAGCGCATGGGTGCAAGGCCAAACAGGGCCGTCATAGTAAAGACGGCGCTGACGTGTGGGTGCTAGTCCCACAGTAGTACGGTTTTGGGCTGGCGTCGAGAGCGGATCCACAACTCTTTGGTAACCGCCATAGAGCGATTACTTGTCAAGCGGAATTAGAGGTGTTCCCGGAAGGGTCGGCCGCACAGCGGCCGACCGAGAAAAACGACCGCGGACGAACGACAGAGCGATCTGTCATTTGCGGTAGCATCGAACCGGTTGGCCTTAATCGTCAGACATAGTTGCATTAGGGTCATTTCCGTCTGTCCTGGATTAGCCGTTCCGAAAGGTAGATGCGGGATGGCGACTGTCTTTTGATCCTGCCGATGAAGAAAGGTCTCAGCAACATCTGAATGGAGACCACTGGTCCGACTGGCTTGCGAGTGAATGTAAAGCGCTAGTAATTCGCGGTGACCATAGCCCCATCACCAAAGAAGTGGAAATGCGGAGCATGGCGGAGCGTCGCGCAAACACAATCCTGCTTACACTCCCGGGAGGACACGTGGTTCATATCGACAGTCCGAAGGAGTTTTGTCGCGCGGTCAACCTATTTCTTTCCGAAAAAGGATGATTAGTGACGAGTAACGCTTTTTCGTCATCAGCCTGAAGCGCAGACAAAAGCCCGCGCCTCAGCTAGTGCATCGGGTATTTTCACTCGTCAGCTTCTTCTTTTCCAGTTCGCCACAACAGGCATATAGAAGCTCAAAAATGCGGCCGCAAGGAGCCCAAGAACAACTCCCGGCCAGATCGCCTGGAGTTCGAGTCTCTCCTGACTGGGTCTACAAAGAGGATGAAATACGTCTGCACGCAGATCAAAAGACTAGTCAAGAGACCTGGCGAATATTCCTGAAAGTGGACTGCCCACCAGACATGCCAAATGGCGTTGAAGAACCTCTCGATAGCCCAGGCAAGGGGAAGGAAGAGAAGCGCCTCTCCGATGCGGTCATAGAGAACGATGCTTGCGCTCATGATGAGCAGGTAACCGGTGTTGAACCAGAAAAACTTGCGCCAGGAATACTCCGGCCACCAGTGCTGTTGCACCTTCTCTACAAAGCTGCCGCCCAGCAAGGACTCGTCGATGATGTGAATGACATACGCGGACAGCATGAACCAGAACGAATACACAAGCGGGATCGAAGTCATGCAAACCTCCTAAAGGTTTTGCCATCGGTGCCTCACCATCGATGTAGCGCTGGATCGTTTCGCCGCCTGATCAGTAACCAACCGCTACCTACTGATTCTCGTATCGCGCACCTCCTTGTGTGAACTCTCCAGTCTGTATCTAGGCGCCTCGATTGTTATCTTACGTAGAAGGATGGCTTGGAATCTGAGGTCCTTGCTATGGCCCGAAGTTTGCGGCTGTTTGGAACGAACTCGCTTCTTGCTTAAACCGCACCGACGGGTGGTAGGCGTTTCCTGGTCACTCCTTCTTGTCGTAGCTCAACTTCGGGTACCAGTCTGTGCCGCGGCCTTCGGGGGTGTAGTCGAGCATGAGCCAGAGGGGATCGGGATCGGGGGCGCCGCGCGGGTCCTGGCCGGGGTCCATCATCTGGGCGTTGAACTCGCCTGAGTAGAAGTGGCGAATCTTGCCGTCGCGGCGCGTAAAGATTGTGAAGCCCGGCAGGTCGGCATGTTCGGCGCTGACGTAGGTGCGGGTAAAGTCGGCACTAGGGTCGGAGAAGAACAGGAGATTGGTGAAGCCGCGCTTCTGTTTGTATTCGATGAGGCGCTCAATGGGTGAGCGCGCGGTGACGGCCATGGCGACGCGGGTATTCAAGTTGACTGCCGTCCCGTTCCACGAGCTGAGGAAGGACGTGCACATGGGGCACGGGCCTTTGCGCTGGGGTCCGAACATCATGCTGTAGATCATCAGTGTGTCTTTGTCACCGAAGAGAACGCTGAAGTGCGTTGGGCCTTGCTCGCCGATGAAGTGGAAGTCTTTGGGGATTTCGCCGCCAGGAGGAAGCGCGCGGCGCATGGCGGCGACGCGCTCAATGTGGCGGCGGAGTTCGATCTCTTCGGCGACAAGCGTGTTGCGCGCGGCGCGATACTCCGGGCTTTCGTGGGGCCAGTGCGCAGTGCCTTTGGCGGCCATCTCTTTGGCGGGGATGAGCGTAGAGGTGTCGGGCATGGGTACTCCTTTCAAAGTGATTTGTCTTCAGCGACAGTTGTCGTGCCGGTTCAATAAATCCGAGAGGACATGTGGTTCATACCGACAGTCCGAAGGAGTTTTGTCGCGCGGTCAGCAACTTCCTTTCCGGAAAAGATGATTAGTCAGGAAAAACATGCTTCTCGACACCAACAATGGCTGACGAGGAGGCAAGTTTGCATTACCGTTCCTTCTTTGCTTCTGCGTTCATGTCAGCGTGCCGATGTATCAACTGCCAGGATCCGTTCTGGCGCGCGAAGACTTCGGTAACCCGCAGTGTCATGGACTGCTTTTTACCGGCCAGCTCGACCTCCGCATCCTGTAATCCAGTCCAAAAGGCGAGACCGCCGCTCGCGCCGGATTGGACGGCTTTCAGATCGCTTTTGCCAGACGGCCCGAAGCTCTTCGCATCGGCGTCATAGCGAGCCTTGACGGTATTTGCTGCTGTGACGACGCCCCCGCCTGGGGGAAAGAAACTGGCTTCACCCTCCGTTGCCACCAATCGATCCAGAGGAGCGACGTCGCCTCGCACGTAGGCGGCGGCTGCTTGTTGACGTTGCTGAAGGAATTCATCGAACGACTGGCCCGAAGCACCATGGAGCGCACCGATCCACTCCGCGAAGCTGGCCATGAACCTGACGAAGAGTTGCCTGGTTTGCTCATTCGGTTCATCCGTCGAGTCAAACAGCTCCCCGGCTTTGCCGATATAGGCTTCTGGTTGCTGCATGGCAGGGATGTTCAGGAAGACGAGGGCCTGACGGAGCGCATGGTTGGCGCCAAATGCTCCAAGTTGATAAGGCGTGACTCTGACGATCGCAGCCGGCTTGCCATCCCAGGCGTTGTGGCCCTCAGGCCGTGAGGCGACATCGAGCGCGTTCTTCAGGCAGCCGGGAATCGACCGGTTGTATTCAGGGGTGACAAAGAGGATAGAGTCCGATGCGGCGATTTCTTGGCGAAAGCGTTCCCACGACATGGGTGGGTTTGCATCCAAATCCTGGTTGTACATGGCTAAGTCGCCGAGCTCAAGGAGACTGCAACGCAACGATGCGGGCGCGCGGGCGATGAGCGCTCTGGCGACCTTACGCGAGAACGATTCTTTACGCAGACTCCCTACAAGGACGGCAACACGGAATGATCGAGTCATCGGTCCCTGCATGAATGAACCTTGACGATGTATCGGACAGCCACTCTAGTTTGGATTCTGAAGACGCATTCAGAGTTGGACATGCCACAATTCGAATCTATGGAATGTGCTTCTCGCCGCAGCCTCCACTACCAAAGAAGCCGATTTCCCTATGCCGATTCTGCTCCGACAACACACAAACGGGGCGTCCCGGCAGCGAGGAGCAGTATGCGCTTATCACGAATCGGCACCTCAAAGACAGAGGGAGGTTCTCAAATGGCGACCGTGGGGATGAAAGTGTTGTTGATAGCGGGTTTCGGTCCGATCGATCGCGACCTTACTGAAAGTCGCGCCCTGTATCGGGACAGCCTGGGCATCCTATTCAATGAGGATGCTGGCGGTTATCTCCACACCGGCGCCCTTCAGGGCGCGAAGCATTTTGCGCTATGGCCCGTTTCGCAGGCGGCACAATCCTGCTTCGGCAGCGACTCATGGCCAGACAACATTCCCGTTCCGCAAGCATGGCTGGAATTTGAGGTGGACGATGTGGAGAGAGCCACTTTCGAGCTCGAATCGCAGGGCCATCGAATGTTCATTAAGAACAAAACGGAACCGTGGGGACAGACCGTAAGCCGATTTCTCTCCCCTGAAGGTCTCCTCATCGGCATCACGCTCACCCCGTCGTTGCGGGAAAGGAATTAGTTAAAGAGACTCATGGCTCCAATCAAAATCAGGATTAAATCCCTGAAACCGCACTATCTCTTGAAGTCGATAATGGAAGTAGGAGTGTGCCAATGCTCAAAGAAAGCGAAGTGGCTACCCGGCTCCCAGCGCGGGATTTGAATCGAGCCCGGAAATTCTATTCGGACAAGCTAGGACTGGAGCCGATAGAGGAAAGGCCTGGCGGCCTTCGCTACCGGAGCGGCAACAGTTTCTTTGTTTTGTTCGAATCGGCAGGAGAAGCGTCGGGCAGCCACACCCAGATGGGCTGGGAAGTTGATGATATCGAAGCAAACGTGGCAGGCCTCAAGGCGCGTGGCGTCGTTTTTGAAGAATACGATCTGCCCGGCCTTAAAACCGTAAATGGAATCGCTGAAATCGCAGGAAATTATTCGAGCAAGGGAGTCGGTGAGAGGGGCTCGTGGTTTAAAGACAGTGAGGGCAATCTGCTTGGCATTGGCCAATCCCTGCCCCTCTCCCCGCCCACCTCGGTAACAACTCCTGAGTAGATGGCTTTTAGATCTCGATCACTGCGCCCGATCATAGTCGGTCCAGGAAATCCAATGCGCGCTTCCATGCAAGTTCCGAGGCGGCAGAGTTGTAATCGATCGAGTTGAAATCAGTGAAAAAATGTCCTGCGTCAGCGTAGTTATGATCCTCGATAAGGAGAACCAGCAATTTGTGCCGACTCAGCCCATAGGGCTCTTTGTTCCGCAGAAACGAGTGGGTCAGTTTCCGCTACATGGGTTTGCACTTTGAGGCCGGGTCTGACATTCCTCGGGATATCCGCAAGTCCATGGAACAGGAGAACGGCCTTGCTCTCCGGTCGCTGGTGCTCTCCGGTCGCCGGTGCCACAAGCTGCCAATCACCTCCGCACCGATTGAGAAGCCTACGAGTGTGGTCGAATCCGGCAGCTCTTTCATCGGTTCAGATGCACGCCGACAAATCGCCGGCCACCCCACTTTAGCCATGCGAAGATAAGGGGACCGAAGATGAAGATAAGGTGAAGATAAGGGGACATGATATACCTATCCCCGGCCGATGAAAGACGGTTCGGAAAAACAAGTTGGGCCTCTGTTGAAGGACTTCGCCGGCAAAAGTCATTCACGTGTTAGCGGGTTGTTCCTGTGCCGGAGTCAAGAGGCATATACCTATCCCCCGTCGTTGTTCCTCGTTTCCAGCTTTTGCCCAACGCCGCTAATCGTTTCTGCGAATCGCCGAATTACTTCAGCTTCACCCCGAAACTTTTGTCCTCGAAACTTCCGCCACGCCTCTGCGGCGGATGTGGTTGGTCAGGGAAGCGTTGCCGCTACGCTCCGGTCGAAAAACATCTCCAAGAGAGGTCCGCGGAACTGCAGATCCCTCCACTACGCTATCCCGGATTTCCTGTGGAACTTGGTGGCGTTGTCGCACTTCATGCGCCCTTCTTTACGGAAGGACGCACACGCGGCCTTGTCCAGTGTTGCGTGGCAGGAAATCCGGGTACGCTCCGGTCGAGATGACAAAGGGGAGGGCGACGCTTCCATTAAAATTGATGCCGCGGAGGATTAACAGCAGGTCCCTCCACTTCGCTCCGCTACGGTCGGGATGACACTTCTGTTAGGAAAGAACAAATAGAAGCAGTTTTTACTCCCCTAGGGTGGGCCGAGATGCGTTTCGCAAACCGGGCGGGCGTGCTCGCGTTCGCGTCGATCCCTCAGCGGCTAAAGCCGCAACTTTTGGTGGGGTTTGATGGCGGGGCTGAAGCCCCGCCCCTTCAAAAGGACACCCCCGAAACAGCATCCCGGGAACTAAAGAGTCTGCGTGAGTCCTGAAGAGCTACGCTCCGGTCGAGATGACAATTTTGTTGGGAACGCTAACCATTGTTTCCAAGATGAATTGCCTCTCGATCGGAGCGTAGTGATCGTGCGCTTTCGCAACGGCGTCGTAAATCCAGGGCTGAAGCCAACCCCTAAGAGATGAACGCTTTTCCGATGGACTGAAGTCCAGCTCCCCCCTGCTGCTAAAGCAGGGGGGTTCCCGCCAAATTCAGGGCTCCCTTTAGGTTCTCACGCTCTTCTAATAAGCAAGCTGGACAGTCCCGTGCGAAAGCGATCGTTGGGCTTCGCCCGTCGTTTTCGGCCCACGTACGCCCCGCGGCACGCCCGGGGCAGGTCAGGCGAACGCGGGGCACCCGTCGATTGCCTCTGGGGCTGGTACGACCGACGGGGAAGGAACGGAAAGGTTCGTGGTATCCCACATCTCGCGAAAAACGGGCGAGATATGGGGCACCCCGGGGCTTTGTTGCGGAGCCTAGTCCGGACAAGGGTGACGCTGAGAATGATTTGTTGTTTTCTGGGGCCGAATCATTCCTTAAGTCTTTTGGAATGATGGCGGGGACGACGGGGCTCGAACCCGCGACCTCTGCCGTGACAGGGCAGCGCTCTAACCAACTGAGCTACGTCCCCAGACTGGTTCATCCGGGACAGCGACAAGAACGAGTCTATCAGAAGATAAAGCGCTGCAACTATGAGGAAACCCGTTCAATCCGGCCTACCAGAAAAATGTAGGAACCGGCCCCCAGCAGGGCCATGGCCGATACCGCAATCAACGGCCGGGTGAAGTCGTTGCCTTTGATGAGAAAGCCGATGGCAATGGGCACCATGATGGCGGGCAAATTGCCAAAGAGATTGAACACGCCTCCGGTGAGACCGATCAGGTGCTCCGGCGCAATGGTCGAAACCAGCGACCAGGTGATCGAACCAAAGCCACAGCCGAAGAAGGCGCAGGTGAGACAGGCACTGATATACACCGGGTCGCTCACGTAGTTGGCACCGATGATCAGGCTCGAAAGCATCAACCCAACAACGATGGGAAACTTCCGCGCACGCGTGAGCGTGCTTCCCCTGCGCAGCATCCAGTCAGAAACAAAACCGCCCATCAACACGCCAACGAACGCACCAAAGAATGGAGCCGCCTGCAACAGCCCGGATCTTTGAAAACTCACATGTCGATAGGTAACCATGTAGGTCGGAAACCAGGTCAAAAAGAACCATTGCGTGGAATTGATGCCAAATTGGCCGATGTAGACCCCCCACAATTTCCGCCGCCCCAAGACCACCTTGAAATCGGACCAGGCGAAGCGCCTCTTTCTGACTTTGATTCGCTGGCTCAGATCGGGAATGCCTCCCCTGGCCGCAATGTGATCGATCTCTGCCTGGTTCACACCGCGAAATTCCATAGGATCGCGATAGAAGAGAAACCAGGCCGCGGCCCACATCAGGCCAATCACACCAGTGACGGCAAAGACCGCTCTCCATCCGAACGAAACGTCGATCCAGGCGAGCAACGGCGTGAGAAAGCCCAGGCCCACGTATTGGCCAGAGGTGTATACGCCAATCGCGCCGGCACGCTCGTCTTCTCCAAACCAGGTGGTGACGATGCGGTTGTTGATGGGATACGCCGGCGCCTCAAAGACACCCACGGCTAAGCGCAACAGAAGTAATACGGCAAAACTTCCCACTAGCCCAAGCGACAGGGTGGCCAGCGACCAAAGCGCGAGGATGCACCCGTACAGGAGACGCGGGTGCACTCGATCGACCAGCCATCCCGACGGGATCTGCAACGCGGCGTAGGTCCATCCGAAGCCGGACAGGATAAATCCCAGTTTTACCGGAGTTAGATTCAGCGCTCGGACGAGCTGTGGCCCGACGATCGAGAGGTTGCTGCGGTCGAGATAATTGATGACCACGATGACAAAGAGCATCACGGTCACGAGAAATCGTCGTTTGCTTGGCGCCTCGGGCATGATCGGTGACTTCCCTCTGGAGCCAAAGGATCGCTTGTAATAGTATTCGACGGGAGAATTTATGTCTTTGGCCGGCATGCTGAAAACGTTTACCCTGACTGCAGCTCTCGGCGCCCTCGCAGTTCCCTTCTGCTTGATGGCGCAGTCCCCTACTGCTCCCACCGCGACAAACAGCGCTGAATCCCTGGCAGATGCATGGGCGCAGGCGAGTGCCAAGTACGACTCCCCGCGCAAAGCAATTCTTTCGGATGTGGAACGAGGCTCGCAGGATGGACGCTTTCGCCCGGACTGGAATTCCCTGTCGCAGTACCAGGTCCCCAACTGGTACAGAGATGCGAAGTTCGGAATCTTTATCCACTGGGGCGTGTACTCCGTGCCTGCGTTTGGTAGCGAGTGGTATCCGCGCCAGATGTATCTTGCCGGGTCCAAAGAAAACGAACACCAGGTGAGCCTATACGGTCCGCTGACCAAGTTCGGATATAAGGACTTTGTCCCGATGTTCAAGGCGCAACATTTCGATCCGCAGGCGTGGGCGCGTCTGTTCAAGGAATCCGGCGCTCGCTATGTTGTGCCGGTCTTTGAGCACCATGACGGTTTCCAAATGTATGACAGCCAGCTCTCTGACTGGACCGCGGCGAAAATGGGCCCGCACCGTGACCTGATGGGCGACCTGGAAAAGCAGGTTCGCGCCGAGGGGCTGTACTTCGGAGCGTCCTCCCATCGCATCGAGCATGATTGGTTCATGGATGGAGGACGCAAGGTTGCCTCCGACGTCAACGATCCGCAGTACGCTGCCTTCTACGGCCCGGCGCAAATCCAGCTCCAGGATAAGGTGCAAGAGCACAACAGCAACCTGGACGAGGACTGGACTTATGTCAGCCCGGCATATGCCAACGACTGGCTTGCCCGGAATGCCGAGATTGTTCAGAAATACCACCCGGACATCATCTTTTTTGACTGGTGGATTGGGCAGCCGTATGTCCGCCCGTACCTGACGAAGTTCGCGGCCTACTACTACAACGAGTCGGCCAAGCGTGGGCCGGTGGGCATCATCACCTTCAAATGGGTGGACATGCAGAAGGATTCGGGCGTGCTGGATATCGAACGCGGCCAGCTCGACCAATCGCTCGACCGGGTTTGGCAGACCGATACTTCGGTGAGCAATCAGTCGTGGGGATATATCGAACACGACACGTTCAAGACGCCGGAATTCATCGTCCACCAACTGGCCGACATCGTCAGCAAGAACGGGAACCTGTTGTTGAACATTGGACCGCGTTCCGACGGCACCATCCCTGACGAGGTACAACGGGTGCTGCGCGAGGTCGGCGGCTGGCTCAAGGTGAATGGCGACGCCATCTATGGCACGCGGCCGTGGACCGTCTACGGTGAAGGGCCTACCAAGGTCGCGGCCGGATCCTTCCAGGACACCAAGACCGAGGACTATACAGCAGCGGATTTCCGCTTCACTACCAAGGGCGACAATCTGTATGCCATCGAGCTGGCGTGGCCTTCGGGACAGGAAGCGGTGATTCACTCGATCACCGGCGAGACACTGAAGGGCAAGCAGATTCAGGCCATCACGCTGCTGGGCTCCGATGCGTCGCTGACCTATAAGCAGCAGGCAGATGGGCTGCATATCGAGCTTCCGGCAAAACCTTCGGAAGGGTACGCGTATGCGTTCCGGATTGCGCTGCGCTGATGGTTAGGTGCGCATTCCCTCCATCAGGCGGGTGAAGCTGGGGAAATCTAAAGATTGCATGCCGTCTGATAAGGCATGCGCAGGATCGGGATGGACTTCGACGATGAGGCCATCGGCACCCGCGGCCAGGGCTGCGCGAGACATGGCCGGGATCAGGTCGCGCCGGCCGGTGGCATGTGACGGATCAGCTATTACGGGCAGATGGCTGAGCTGCCGTGCGAGCGCCATGCCCGCCAGATCGAGCGTGTTGCGCAGCTGAGGGTCGTAGGAGCGGATGCCACGCTCGCACAGCACCACCTGCCCGTTGCCGCCGGCCAGCAGATATTCCGCGGCGAGGAGCCACTCCTTCACGGTCGCTGCCGGATTGCGTTTGAGCAGGACGGGTTTTCGTAACTGTCCCAGACGTCGAAGCAGGGCGAAGTTCTGCATGTTGCGCGCTCCTACCTGGAGCATGTCGACGTGCTCCGCGACCATTTCGATGTCGTCGGTGCTGAGGACTTCGGAGACGACCGGCAAGCCGGTTTCTTCGCGAACCTGGCGGAGGATTTGCAGAGCTTCCAGGCCCAGTCCCTGAAAATCGTAGGGCGAGGTGCGCGGCTTGTAGGCTCCGCCACGCAGGATTGCGGCCCCGGCGAATTTCACTGCTTCGGCGGTGGTCAGTACCTGCTCGTAGGATTCCACGGAACAGGGGCCGGCAATGACTACCGGTTGACCCGCGCCAATCTCCACTGCTCCTACTCGGACTACGGTTCGCTCGCTCCCGCTTGCGCTGCTGAATAGTTCCGGCGGCGGTGCTTTGTCTTCGGTGAGGGTCTGCATCGTGCTGGTCTCCTTTTGGGTGGAAATGCAAAAGGGCCGCGACTTGGTCGCGGCCCCTGGTGATGAATGCGCTCTTAAATTACAGAATCAGAGTCGAAGATGCGCGCACACCGCCTGAGCCGCTACTGGATACCAGTAGCGGTAGGTAAAGAAAAAGTGGCGTGACGCTTTCTGCATCTTGATGGTTAGTTTACGCAGAATGGGTTCGGTTTGGGAAGACAAAGTTCCCCCGGGTGTTCGCGCGTGACCAAGGGGGGAGCGGTCAGAGTCTAGGCCGGCCCGGCCGAGGCTACCGCCGGCTGCCCCTTCGAGAGCGACCGGACATAGTTCACCAGGTTCCAGGTGTCGTCCGGCTTGACCCGTGCGCCCTCACCCTCCATCTCGCCCATACCGTGATTAATGATGTAGTAGATTTCGCCGTCAGTCCGTCCCTTAAGGGCCGCGGGGTCGCGAAGATTGGCCATCTTCTCCTTCATGCTCTTGGCCAGATCGCCGGCGCCCGCACCGTCTTCCCCGTGGCAGATGGCGCACTCGTATCCGTAGATTTTTTTGGCACGCGCCAGGGATTCGGCGCTTGGTTTGACCGGGTTGACCTGGTTCACAGCTTCGAGGGGAATTTTTGCTTCGGTTGCCGAAGCTGCCGGAGTCGCTGGAGTTTCGCTACCGGGCTGTGGTGCCTGCGAGAGCAGCGCGGTGACGCCGGCCAGCACCAGGGTGGAGAGAATCAGGAAAGGCTTCAACATAGGAGCCCCCTTAGGTTGAAATGAATTCGCTCAACACTTTACGCCTAAGTTATATGGGTGTAACAGATATTTCGATGGGATGGTAACGGGGGTCCCTTCGGATTTGGTACGCCCTGTAGAAAAACATTTCCAGGAGGAGTCCGCGGAACCGCAGATCCCTCGGCTTCGCTCGGGATGACAAAGGGGAGGGCGGCGTTTCCAGGGGAGGATAGTTAATGGATGAGGAGAACAGCAGGTCCCTCCACTTCGCCACCCCGGATTTCCTGTGGAACTTGGTGGCGTTGTCGCACTTCATGCGCCCTTCTTTACGGAAGGGCGCACACGCTGCCTAATCCAGTGCAGCGTGGCAGGAAATCCGGGTACGCCCCGGTTTGGATGACATTTCTTGTCTTGTTTGGGTTAGCGGCGGTGTCCCAGGTCGCGTTCGTGTTCCAGTTTGGCTACCAGGAGACTCGCGGGGGCTCCTGGCAGTTCGGGGCAGATGCTCCGAACGTATTCCCTGGCAGTTTCGTAGATTGCCCTTGGTTCGACTTCCTGGAATTCTGCTACTTTGTCGCCCTTGGGGGTGAGGACGACGACCTGGTTGCCCAAACGCCTCTCCTTCAAGAGAACAGTTGCGAGGGCAATTCCTACGCTGATGATTTCAGCCGGGGCATAACCGTATTCCTGGGTAAGGGCCAGCACATCTTCAGTTAAATCGGATTGGAGGTTAATCTTCATCTGGGCATCACCCTTCTACCGCAAGGGCGTTGATACGATTTAAACTGCGAGCTTCACCATCGCAAATGCAACTTCCGGGCAGGTGTGCCGGTGATCACTCACCCGAGCGTAGACTTGCCTGTGAAGCAAGCACGTGCAAAGAAACCCCGGTTTTCATCCTTTTGCTTACGGTATTACGTCAGACATTTACTCGCGCTGTGCCTTGCGTGCAAGCACAACAACAGTGTCCCCGAATGCATCTAAAGCGGTACGAACAAGAGAGGTCATCAGATGGGAAAAATGACTCGGTATGTCCTCATTGCGATTGGCGCCCTGGTCGCACTCGTCGTTATCGTGGCAGTTTGCCTGCCCCTGTTCCTGAATGCGGACAGTTTTCGCACGCGGATTGAAACCACCCTCACCAAGTCGCTCGGCCGGAAGGTCAGCATCGGCAAGCTGGAACTGTCGGTTTGGTCGGGTGGACTGGTTGCCACCAATACTTCCGTCGCGGACGATCCGGCTTTCAGCAACCAGCCATTCATCCAGGCAGATAACGTCAAGATTGGCGTAGAGCTACTTCCCCTGATCTTCAGCCGGGCGCTCCATATAAGAGGATTCTCGCTGACAGCACCGAAGGTGCAATTGCTGCGCGCGGCCAACGGTACCTGGAACTACTCGACCATCGGGAAATCGACGCCCGCGGCAACCCAGGATGCGGACACCAAGCAGGCCTTCCCCGATCTGACGGTCGGTCACGTTACCGTGGAAAACGGGCGATTCACCGTAGGAACTCAGCCGGCAGCTGGCGCAACGGCCAGCGCTCCCGTGCGGGTGTATGACCAGGTGAACCTGGAAGCCAAGAACTTTGGCTTCAGGAATTCGTTTCCATTCACGGTTTCGGCTCATCTGCCTGGGGATGGAACGGTCAACCTGAGCGGAAATGCGGGGCCGATCAACCAGGAGGACGCCTCCGCGACACCCTTCTCCGGACAGCTGGAGATGAAGCATATCGATCCGCTGGCAGCCGGGTTTGTCGATCGGTCTGACGGAATCACGGGCTTGGTTGACAGCATGGTTCTGGACGCCAGCTGGAACGGGCAGCAGATGCACGTGGCCAAGCTGCTGGTGGACGGCCCGAAGTTGACCCTGGTACGCAGCAACGCCCCCCCGCAGCCGAAACCGGCGGGTGCGAATCCCGAAGGCGCGACGATGCTCGATAACCTGTCCGTGGACAACGCCCAGGTCAAGAACGGATCGATTACGCTGACCAGTCCAGGACAGGCTGGCGGCGCGGTTTATCAACAACTCAACGCGCAAATTTCCAACCTGACCCCGAAAACCTCTTCGCCCTTTACGGTAAGCGCAGTGCTTCCGGGCGGAGGCAGCCTGAATGCCAACGGATCGGTGGGGCCGTTCAACCAGCAGAACAATGCAGCAACCCCACTGAATGCGCAAGTGACGCTGAAGCACGTGGAGCTGGCGTCGTCTGGCGTGCTGCCGCCGGATGCCGGCATTAGCGGAACGGCAGATCTGCAAGCGCAGATTCAATCGAATGGTCAGACTTTGAATGCGACGGGGTCGACCCAGATTGCCGGCATCAAGCTGGCAAAGGACGGACAGCCTTCGGCCAAACCGGTCAATGTTCAGTTTGCCATCGCGCAGAATGAGCAGGCGATGACGGGCGAAGTACAGAAGGCGACTTTCACGGTGGGACGCGCGACCATCAACACCTCCGGGACTTATCAGACCGCAGGCCCGACCACGGCGATCAACCTGAAGGTGACGGGCGATGGCGTTCCAATCGACGACCTTGAAGCATTTCTACCCGCTCTGGGGGTGCACCTGCCGCAGGGTTCCCAGCTCAAGGGAGGAACCCTGACTACTGCCTTGACTGTGTCGGGATCGTCGGCGAATCCTGTGATCAGCGGACCCGTGCGGATCAACAACACGCAGCTGGCCGGCTTTGACCTTGGTTCGAAACTGAAGACGCTCTCGCAGTTGACAGGCGGCAAGCTTGGGGGCGCCACTGGTTCTGGAACCAACATTCGTTCGCTGAGCATGAATATTCGCGAGGCCGGCGGCGGCATACAAACCGACAATATCGCGCTGGACGTGGCCGGAGTGGGGACCGCAACCGGGGCGGGCAGCGTAAGCCCGGCCGGCGCACTCAACTACAACGTGGTTTTGAAGCTGACCGGCCTGACGGGTGGATCCTCGGGCAGCCCGGCTGCGGCCGCCGGCGGAGGAGGCACGGCTGCGCTGCTGGGCGGACTGGCGGGAATGGTCCCCGGTGGTGCGGCGGCTGGCGGCCTCGGTTCGATCGGTGGGCTCGCCGGTGGTTTATTAAAGAATGGGATCCCGGTGGCTATCGGGGGAACGACCAGCAATCCGACGTTCGCGCCGAACCTGGCCGGACTGGCTTCCGGAGCCGGCAAGGGTCTGGTCAACGGGGCAACCGGGGCAACCAAGGGCCAGCAGAAGGGGACCCAGAGCAATCCTCTGGGTAATGCGTTAGGCGGATTTCTTAAGCACTAGCGAAAGGATCTTCGATGAGCGGCAAAGCGGATTTCAGTGCGGATGAGTGGGACCTTCTACGTTCCTCTCCTTTAATGGCGAGTCTTCTGGTGGTAGCGGCAAGCCCCAGCGGACCGGTGGGGTTAGTTCAGGAATCAAGCGCCGCGGGCAGGCTTGTCATGGAAGCGGCGGGAAATGCCCAGACACCTCTGCTCAAAGCCCTGGCTGAGGATATGGTGAAGACGATGGCGATTCCCCGGCCACCGGCAGGCGCCACGCCCGCACAAGTGCAAGAAGCAGCTGCGGAAATTCTAAGGCGCACCTCCGCGCTTCTCGCCACAAAGGCCACGCCGGAGGAAACGACTGAAATCAAGGAATGGCTGGCGAAGGTGGCCCAGTCGACCGCGGAGGCGGCTAAAGAAGGCGGCTTCCTCGGAATCGGCGGGGTGCTGGTTTCCGATCAGGAGAAAGCGGCGCTGGCGACTGTCCACGACGCGCTCGGCCTCGCAGCCGTCTGAACCAAGCAAGTCGGGGATCGTTTGTAATAAGATTCGACCGGAGAACTATGCTCTTTCTTCGGCTCGCTCTGCTGTGTTCGCTCGTCCCGGCTGCAGTTGCTCTCTGGCTCCGTCCATCCAAGCCATGAAAGCACTGGTCACGGGGGGTACGACGGGAATTGGTTATGGCATCGCGACTGCGATGCTCGACGCCGGTTATGAGGTCACGGTGACCGGGCTGACCGATGAGCAGGTCAGTGAAGTCCCTGCGAGGCAGCACCTTTCAGCAGTCAAGCTCGATGTGACCAACGCCGCCTCGGTGGCGGCGGTTCTGGCGCCGTTTGACCAACTCACTGCGCTGGTCAACTGTGCCGGCATTATCTTTCGCAATGGCGCCGAATACAACATCGAGACATTTCAAAAAGTGATTGATGTGAACCTGACGGGGACCATGCGCATGTGTGTCGAAGCGCGTCCCAAGCTTGCTGCCGCGCGCGGCGCTATCGTCAATACCGCGTCGATGCTCTCGTTGTTTGGTGGCCCGGCAGTGCCTGCCTACACTGCCTCAAAGGGCGGAGTGGCACAATTGACCAAGGCCCTGGCGGTTGCCTGGGCGGCTGAAGGCATCCGGGTGAACGCCATTGCTCCCGGTTGGATTGCAACCACATTGACCCGCGGCCTGGTGGAAGATGAGGACAAGTCTGCCGCCATTCTGAGCCGCACCCCCATGCAGCGGTGGGGCGAGCCGGGAGATATTGGCGGGGCCGCAGTTTTTCTTTGTTCCGAAGCAGCGCGCTTCATCACCGGCGCGATCTTGCCTGTCGATGGTGGTTATGCAGCAGTATGAAGGAGAGGATCGACCATGAGCACTGTCACCGATGCGCGAATTCCCTACCGGCACCCGCAGCCAAAGGAAGCTTATCCCGAGCTGGTGATTCCTAACGCGATCCCCGAGGATGAACGCCTGTGGGTGCCGCAGATGGAAAACGTATGGTTTCGCCCGCTTTGCCTTTCGGCAAGCCGGGGCTACTGGATGAACCTTTTGCGAGTGCGCAAGTCGGGCGTGCTTTCGCGCCATCGCCATCCGCAGCCGGTGCACGGGTTCGTGCTGAAAGGCAGTTGGCACTACCTGGAGCATGATTGGACGGCGACCGAAGGCTCCTATGTTTATGAGACTCCGGGCGAGACGCACACGCTGGTGGTGGAACCCGACGTTCCCGAGATGATCACGCTATTTCAGGTAAATGGCGCGATGATCTACGTTGACCCTGACGGGAAAGTCCAGGGATACGAAGATGTATTCACCAAGATCGATCTCTGCCGCCGCCATTACACGGCTGTTGGATTGGGAGAGGGATTCGTCGACCAGTTTCTACGCTGAATTTTGTGCGGATGGGTGGAGGATCAGATCTGCCGTCGGCATTTTTTGCAGGTTTGCAGATGCATTTGCATAATGTAGGCCAACTCTGCTTGACCGATTAGGCGTTTTCCAGAAGTCCCTTTGCGCCTTTCAGACCTCGGTGGCATCGATTTAAGCCGCCGTTCCTCGTATTTCGAATAGGTCACTTCCAGTTCTTTCATTTCCATACAAGGCATTTGTAATTCTCCAAAGACAGCAAGTAACGCACGATCTCTATAGTAGGGCAACCTCCCTGCGGTTGGGCTCCCCCAATTGAGCGTGCAAAGCCCCCCGGGTAACAAGGTCGCATGACCGGTGGGTTCCCCGTGACCCGAAGGGGTGATGCAACAAGCTTTCCAAGGAGGGCGTTTGTATCGGGATCAACAATTTGTTCGAATTCATTTGAGCGGGTAAGATGACTGGCAACTCCGTCGAGGGGCTGCTTTGGGCAGCGATTGCGATGGTCAACTGACGTTGCTGTAAAGGAGCTGTTATGCGAACGACAGCAATTCTTGGCATCATTCTGATGGGCCTCGGTATCGTTTCCCTCGCTTACTTTGTTTCGCCGATGCGACTCATGTTTCAGTCGCCCATGGGTCTGCCCACGGCCAACCTGGTCCCGCCCATTATCGGAGCGCTAGCGCTCATATGCGGGATCGTTCTTTCGTTTGGGGTACGGCCGAGGACAAATAAGGATAGAAAAGAGCCCTAAGTGGTTCGCTGATATGGCTGCGAGCTAGCCACCTTATGGCGCCGGGTTGTTGTCGATCCAATATTCCGTGCGGGACTTCAGGGTCAACTGTGGGCGATCCTTGATCTCCAGATGCAGCGCATGCATGCCGGGCACGGGAGACGTGGGATGGAAGCTCAGGACATAGTAGTTGGGTACGTCACTGGAGACCGCAATCAGGCCTGCTTTCAAGTCCTTGGCATCGTGAAAGTGACGAAACTCGCCGCCGGTTAGCTGGGCGACGGACGATGTGGTCTGGGTGTGCAGAGCGTTGCGTGCGCTCAGGAACGCCATGGTGGCCAGACGAATAGGCGGTGCAAGCATGCTTATGCAGTCAAGCACCTGTTTGCTGTAGTGGCCCTCGTACTCACCATCGTTTCCGTCGCCGGCACGGCTGAAGCAGCCGTGCGCGGGCCCGGTCTCTTCCTCGCGGCTAAGCTTCGATGCCTCATGGGAGGCGGCCGAACGTGTACTGGAAAAGCCGAAGCTGTACATGGTTGTGTTGGTATCGCTGATGAGGCGGAGAGCTTCATTCAGCGTTGTCTTGCTGCCCTGGTCGACCGTTTCGCTGAGGAGTAGAACGGCGCGGCGATAGCTTGCGGGCTGCGTTTGCAGTTGCGCGACGGCGAATGCCACCCCATCCAAAATGGCTGCCCCAGGGTCGCCTGCAGGCAAATTGGCAAGCTGCCGGGAAGCATCGTCTGTGGTGGGCCCAAAGGGCAGCAGCAGATGAGGGGTGCTGTCGAAGCCAATGACGGCCACCCGATGCTCGACGTTGCCGATCAATGCGTCGAGGATCGCGTCGAGGTCTTGATAGTCTGCCAGGTGACGAGCTCCGGCGCCGCCTGTTTCGACGCAGATGGCCAATGCCAGCGGCTGCGAGTCGGTGTCCGGATCGAGGGTCAGATGCTGCGGTACCCCGTCGTCTGTGAGGTTGAAGTCATCGGCTGTGAGTTCAAAAACAACTTCCCCGCCGCTGGTTTTTACGAGGGCGGGGACGTTTACCAGGGTTGAGCGCACAGTCAGGGTCGCCTGGGTGGGCGGGCTTTCCTGCGCGTGCGTGGTCGTTGTAAGGAGACAGAGCGTGAGCGGGAATGTGCGCGTCCATCTCATAAAGTCGGGTTCATTATAGGCGTCGTAATTAAAGCTGAGTTTCGGTTCTGCCGTGTATGGTTTTCGGCGTGCTCTTGAGTCCTGTTGAAATATTAGAGGATTGAGGTAAAGGTGCCAGTCGATGAAGCGAAAGCGAACGTGGGGCACTTGTCGATTCCCTTCGACTTTTATGAGCGGTGCGGTGGAATTTCTCTCGATCCAGAATGGGACGGCGGGTTCAGGAGATGCTACTATTCTTGCTTGAAAAAAATGCTGTCCTTTGGCTGCCGAACTTTTGCATCGCTTTGTATGCAAGGATTGCGGAAAGGCTATACTGGAAGCAGTGATTGAGCGGAATCGACTCCGCAAGAAATCCGGGCCTCTCTTCATCCAATCAAAGCATTCGTGCTAGCGAAAGGGGCGGATCGGTGCAGGAATCATTTCCCGATTTTGACCGGTAATCTGGTCTTATCCTGATCCAAATTCTCAGCGATCGAACTTTTCGGTGGTACCATCGGCCAGAGATCTGCTCCTGACTCGGACATTTTTTCATTCCGCGGAGCAACCAACTTCCATTCGTATGGCCCTAATACAAGATGGGCTGCAGCTAAACGCAACATCAACCGCACGCGATAGGAGACGATCTAATGTGGAAAGACAGTGCCGTTAGTGAACCACCCAAGGCCACAGCCCCCGCCGTCACCTCGAAACCGGTCACGGAAGACGAATTGCGCACGATCCTGGACCGGTTGGAATCGACCCGGGACATTTTCCGTGAGAACCGGGAACTGCGAGATGTTTTGTCGCGCCGCGAATCCGAGAGCCAGGCCCTGCGGCACCGCAACGCGGAGTTGGAAGACATCATGCGGAAGTTCGCGCCGATGCTGTTGAACGTGGCAACGACCATGGGATTAGCGGCCAAGACGGAAATGCGTGATTCCCGGAATGAAACCTAAAGATGTGTTTGCGTTTTAGTTGCGATATCGTTTGATTTCGCAACCTTGCGTTAAGACTTTTCCGCTGCGAGAAATCAACGTTTGCGGGTTGATCTGCTTCATGCTTTGGGCAACCTAGGGCTAGAAAATTCGCGGTCAGACGGGGCTGGCACTCTACGGGACGCATGCAAACGACCCGAACGGCCGGAGTGTGCGCAATTGCGTTCCTGACAACACTCCAGCTCTTTAGATGCAGGGCCGACCGTTATTCCGATCGCAACGCACGCATTGGATCGATTGCGGCAGCGCGGTGTGCTGGGAGCAGGCAAGCAGCGGTTCCTACTGCGACAAGAATGCATACTGCGCTGGCAACAATGGCCGGATTGGACGGGCTCACCTCAAACAACAAGCTCCCCACGACACGGGCAAAGCCTGCCGCGATCCCGACTCCGGCAGCTGCGCCGACCAAGACCGGCGTCATTCCATCGCGCAGCACGAGTGCGTAGATATTTGCGGTTTGAGCACCGAGGGCCAGGCGGACACCGATTTCTTGCTGACGCTGAACGACGGAGTAGGTGACGACCCCGTAGACGCCTAATCCCGCAAGGAGCAGGGCGCTGACGGCAAACAGTAGCAGGAGGTCCATCTCGAAACGGCGGTTTGCCAGCGAATCCGCAACCACGCCATCGAGAGAGCGCATCACCGGGATAGACACCGCTGGATCCAAGCTCCATATTGCCTTGCGCACGGCATCTGCGAGAGAAGCCGGGGCCTGGCGCATGCGCACGAGCAGACCACTCGTGCTGTCGCAGCGAATCCAGTAGGGCACGTAGACGATCATCGGGTCAGACTGGGCAAGCGTGATCGTCCGGGCGTCTTTGACAACTCCGATCACCGTAAAGGGAGCCTCCGGCGTGTACCCGAGCATGAATTGCCTGCCGAGCGGATTCTTACCCGGCCAAAGCGTGCGGGCAGTGAGTTCGGAGATGACCACGAATTTCTTGCCCTGGTCGCCCATGTCCAGGAGTCGCCCGGCAACGAGCGGCAGGTGAACGGTTTGAAAATAACCCGGACTGATCCAGCGGAAGTGTTCCGCGGGGAGCTGCATGACAGGACGCGCATCCCCTGGAACGCGGATCATCTCGAGCCAAAAGTCTCCGCCGAGCGGCGGCACGCTGACGATGGCGGCGGACTCGACACCCGGAAGGCGGTGGATACGGTCGAGCGCCGTTTGATAAAACGCAGCGCGGGCCTGCAGGCCGGAGTAGGTTTTATTGGGGAGATCCAGCTTCGCGCTCAGGACGTGATCTGCCTCAAAGCCGCGATGGGTACGCATCAAGTTGACCAGGCTGGCGGTCAGCAACCCGGTCATGAGCACGAGTGTCACGCTGACAGCCACTTCCACAGCCACGAGTGCTCGGCGCAGACGTTTGTTGCTGCGCGATTCACTTGCGTTCCGTGACTCGCCACGCAGCGCCTCCACCGGCTGGGTTCGCGATCCGATCCACGCCGGAACCCCGCCTGCGAGCAGAGTGGCCGCAATCGCGAGCATGAGGGCACACCCCGCGCCCGCCCAATCCAGATGCAGAGATCCGCGGAAGTCCAGCGCGGGAGGAAGAAAATTTTGCATTGCCGGCACCAAAGCCGCCGCCAATAGGAGGCCAAGCACTGCGCCCAGCGCGGCCAGCAGGATGGGCTCACGCATCGCCATGCGCAGCAGCTCCGCCTGCCTTGCACCGAGAGCAACGGCGATCGCCATCTGTTGCCGCCGGCCCACCGCACGGGACAAAAGAAGATTTGCGATATTGACGCACCCGACCAGCAACAGGCCCGCCACCGCGGCCAGCAAGATTAGTAACGGAGTTCGATTGTCGCCCACCAGCGCTTCCTGAAACGGGGTCAGCACCGCGGAGAGAGTGCCCTTCTCATTCGCGGGGAGCGAGGCCGAGATGGCGTGCTGCAAAGCATTGATCTCCGCGCTGGCCTGGGCGACGGTCACGCCGGGTTTAAGCTGACCCACCGCGAAGTAGTTGAAGTCGCGCATCGGCGCCGCCAACTGGTCCTTCGAAAACACCTGGGGTAGAAGAGCTTCCACCGGCATGGCACGATCGGTATTGTTGGCGAGATCCTGCATGACAGGCAGGTGAAACGACCGGGGCATCACACCAATGACGGTGAAGGGGAAGCCACTCAACGTAATCGTTTTGCCCAGAATCGCTGGATCGCTCTGAAACTGTGTCCGCCACAGGTCGTTCATCAGCACCACAACGCCTTGATGGCCCGGCTGGGCTTCCTGCGCGGAAAACGGGCGGCCTAACTCCGGCGTAGCGTTCAGCACGGAAAAGATGCCAGGAGTTGCGCGGATGACTTTCACCTGGACCGGGTGCTCGTCCGTCCCCAGAGGCACGGAGTTCTGTTCCATCGCCGCCATGGACTGGAAGCTGTGGCTGTTGCGCTCCCAGTTGACGAAATGGTTGGCGGTGACCGGCAGCTTCGAATAGATGTCGCTGAATTCGGCAACCTGCTCTTCCAGCACGACGAGCCGGTTGGGGTGTTGAAACGGGAGAGGCCTGAGCATCACGTCATAAACAAGCGTGAAAATGGCCGTGGTGGCGCCGATTCCAACGGCCAGGGTCAATATGACAGTGAGAGAAAAGCCGGGCGCCTTGCTCAACTGGCGCAATGCTTGCCGCATGTCCTGGAACAGTTTTTGCATAGAGTCACCGATCAGAGCGAAAGCACATGGAACCGGCAGTACACGGAATCAGGTGCAATTTTCTGGCCAAACCATATGCGGCGCAATGGCTGGTATGCCGCAACTTTACATGGGTGTACGGGGCGGACACCGGCCAGGGTCTGCCCGGAATTAACAAATTGCTGTCCGGAATTGGACAAGCCGCTGCCTTTTTATCAGCTTCGATCGGGTTTTGATGCTTTACGGCAACTTGCCGGGCTGAGAGACCAGAAGACGGCCGCCCGAGGCGAGTGTGAGCCGAGACGGCGAAGAGACCGCACTCAGATGCAGCGACTTTCGATAGGCTACTTCACGGCCGCCCAGGACAACAGCTACCTCATAGTTACCTGGCGGGAGCTGAGGAAATGCGAAGCTTCCGTCGGCAACGGTGCGCGCTACCAGTTCGCCATGTCCGCCGATCAAATGAATCTCTGCTGAGCGCACCGGCCGACCAGACTCATCGGCCAAAGCTCCTCTCCATGCGATGGCCTCAGCCACGTTCTCAGATCCGCTCATGGGTGTATCTGAGGTCGCCGCTCGATTGAGACGATCGACCACCGCTTCGATCGGAGACATCCGTCCGTTTGTACCCAAGACCGGCAGGTGAGCCATCGACCGGCTCAGCAAGAATCCGAAGGCAACGATCGTGGCCAACGAAAGGGTGCCGCCGAGGAGAATCGATTTGGGGCCCATCGGTTCTTCGTCCAGAACCTTAAAGGAGGGAATACCCACGGCATTGAGGGAAAGCGATTGTGTTTCTGCCGCCGTGTAGGAGTTCCGGTGGGCTTGCGGAAGCCCTACTAAGAAGTCCGCCACCAGGTCCCACAAGAGGCGGGCTCGTTTAAAGGTACCTGTCTCGTCACGGAGACGGTCCCGAATCAGTTGGAGCGCCTCGGCCTCGTATTTCTTACGGAACTTCAACGGGTAAAGACGAAACAAACGGGTGTACATCTTCTCAGACATAATCCCCCCTCAGAATTTTTCGGGACCGCGCAACACGCAAGACGTCCGCCATTTTTTCCGCCTCCGACCGCGCCAGTTTTCGGCCGGCTATGGTCAGCCGGTAGTAGCGGCGGCGCTCTGCGCCCCCTTCGCTGTTCCCGGGCCGATGCACTTCCTCGATCAGCTTCCCTTCGAGGAGCGTCTGGATGGAACCATACAGCGTTCCTGGCCCGAGACGGAGACGTCCACCGGTCTGGTCCTCAACCTGGCGCATGATTGCGTATCCATGCAGGTCGCCACCGGCGAGGGCCAGCATGATCTGGAACGCGGCTGCGGGGAGAGGATCGAGTCTTCGTTTTGGCATTGTTAGTCGATGATCGATATATCGATGAACGACTGTATCTCCGGTTGATCCTGTTTGTCAACCAGCCTTGACAGCGCGGGGGCTCTTTACCGCTCAACGCGTAGCGTGCTCATGTAGGGTGGCAGATTGCTGTCGATGATGCGGAATTCCTCATCGGTGAGGGGTAGTTCGTTGTAGGCGGCTATGGCTTTACTCGGTGTGAAGCCGCTCCAGGCTCCGTCACTCCCGAAGAGAATACGGTGCACGCCCACCTGACGAATCCTCAGCGCGATTTGTTCTTTCTTGCTCTGCCAGTTCCCTAGCCCAGCTACCCCGGAGATGTCGAAGTAGACGTGGGATACGCGTATGTCATGGTTGGAGATTGCATGAATAAAGACTGCGAGGGCCGCGTCGGTAGCGGGGTCATCGTAGCCGCCGCTCCCGGCAAGGTGGGCAATCTGAACGGTACTGTGAGGAGCGGCGGGAAGCAACTGGGTGAGAAATATCTCTGCCTCTCTTCTCCCATAAGGCCGATGATGATTCACATTCGCGTGCATGTGCACGATGATCGCCATGTGGTGGTTGTCGGCGGCGTTAAATACCTGGCGAAGCTTCTTCACCTGCTCTGGATTGTCGAGATCGACATCCGAATTGCCGAAGTGCAGCTTGATTCCAGAGTTCAGGTAAGGATTCTGAGAGCAGCGCTCGATCTCGGATAAGGCGTAATCGCGAAGAGGATCGACGCCACAAACGCCTAGAAGACGGTCGCTGTATTGCTTAACCTGCTCAGCGGTCCAATCGTTCTCAGCCTTGACCAGCGTGTATTCATCCTCGACTCGCGGACGATTGGGATTGCCGAACTGGTAGGCAAGCGAGAGAACGACAGCATGCCGAATCCCGGCGGCATCCATCTGGGTAATCAGATCGCGTGCGAGGAATGGCTTTGCTTCCCCGATGAACTTTGCGACGGCGGGACTGAGCAGATGCTGATGATAGTCGTTCGTGGGCACAATCTGAGCGGCTGCGGCGGCGGGAAGAAGTATTGCAAGAAGAGTGCAACGAACCTTCATACGCATGCTTGCTTCCGGGTCCTCTCCTGTAGTTGCTGCCTTGACATTCTACTGCGAGGTTGATTCGCAGCTTGACACACCTAGTCTTCTATGGGTACAGTCGGCTTGCCGAATTGTTTACGGTCCGCGCTATCCTGCGCTACGCGTGAGGTTGAATGTTCTATGGCGCTCCTTCGTCGAATATCGAATCTTCTCTTCCGATCTAAAATCGACCAGGAAATTCAAGCGGAACTCACGTCGCACCTTGAGATGCGAATCGAGGACAGCATCGCTGCCGGAATGTCCCCTGAGGAGGCTCGGCGGGATGCGTTGGAGCGCTTCGGAAACCCAACCATTACAAGAGAACAAGTCAATGGGGTGGAAGTGTCTCTCATGCTCGATAGTCTTTGGTCCGATCTCCGGTATGCATGCCGCCAGTTATTGAAGAATCGAGGATTTGCCTGTACGGCCATCCTGGTGCTGGCGTTGGGCGTCTGCGCGAGCGTTGCCATCTTCGCTTTTGTGGATGCGGCACTGATCGAGCCGCTGCCGTATCGCGCTCCGTCACGTCTCGTGGCGCTGTTCGAGAGCACCCCGTTGGGACCAAGATTCCATCTGTCGTATCTGGACTACCTGGATTGGAAAAGACTGAACACGGTTTTCACCTCAGTCGAAGCCTACGACAACAATGCTTTCCTGCTGCGAACGTCCACGGGAGTGCAGCAAGCGGACGGCGCTACCGTGAGTAGTGGATTTTTGAGCGCCCTGGGAGTTACACCCTTGCTAGGACGCGATTTTCGTGCGGGCGAAGATTTAGGCGGCGCACCTCGTACGGTGATACTGAGTTACGGCACATGGCAGAAGCGATTTGGAGGACGGCAGGATGTACTCGGGCAGATGGTGACCCTGGACGGCTTCCCGAACATCATTATCGGCGTGTTACCTCCGCAATTTGATTTCGCGCCCGTAGGCTCAGCGGAATTCTGGACGGCGCTCCATGTCTCAACAAATCCCGATGGCCGAGGGGAACATGGACTTTCCGGGATTGCCCGGCTAAAGGACGGGGTGTCTCCTGAGAGTGCATCCGCAGATATGAATTCCATTGCAAGCCAATTGGCAAAACAGTATCCCGACGCCGATGAGGGAAGAGGTGCGACTCTGATGCCATTGACAGAGTTCATTGTCGGAAATGTTTGTCCGGTTCTGCTGCTACTGTTGGCTGGGGCTGCGTTGCTGCTGTTGATTGCGTGCGTCAATGTGTCGAGTCTGCTGCTTGTGCGTACCGCGAGCCGGGCGCGGGAGATTGCCGTTCGGGGTGCGCTGGGCGCGTCACGCATACGATTGGTACGACAGTTCGTTACGGAAGCCCTGATGCTGGTAGGAGCTGGAAGCATTGCCGGGGTGAGTGCAGCCTACGGTGCAATGCTACTGTTAGCACGGCTTATTCCGGTCAACATGTTAGCCAATATGCCCTACCTTCGCGGCCTGGGGCTAAATGCACACGTGATGATGTTTGCCGGTGCACTTGCTTGCGCAACGTGGCTGGTCTTTTCGTTGACGCCCATCCTGCGCTGGTCGCCGTCTAATTTGCGTGATGGGTTGACGGAAGGTGGCCATGGCGCAGCCGGTACGCTGTGGCGACGACTGGGCGCGAACCTTGTTGTGCTGGAGATATGCGCGGCCATGGTGTTGCTCGTTGGCGCCGGCCTGTTAGGCAAGAGCTTCTATCGCCTGCTCCACACCGATCCGGGATTCCAGCCGGACCACCTGGCAATGCTGCGGTTGACGGCGACGCTTGCAGACTATCCGAGCAACGAAAAGGTGGTTTCATTGGCACAGCATGTGATGCGTGAGGTTGGAAGTTTACCTGGAGTACAGTCGGTGGCGGTCTCGCGCCAATTGCCCGTGGGGGTGGGAGGAGGAAACACGATCTTCCAAATCGTTGGCAGAGCAGGCCACGGGGAGGGTAATGAAGCAAACAGCAGGCAGGTAAGCGCCGGCTACTTTGCCACCGTGCATGCGCGGCTGCTGCGGGGCCGGTATTTCAACGATGAAGAAGATGTGTCGAAGCCGCATGTGATGATCATCAATCAGGCGTTCGCACGAAAGTACTTTGGCGGGGAGGATGCTATAGGCAGGCAGATTCGCTATGACGAGTCGGAACCAACGATCCAGATTGTTGGGGTGGTGGATGACATTAAGGAGGGCCCGCTGGACGCGGCTACTGACCCTGCACTTTATGTCCCGTTCAGTCAGGAACCCCACTACAATTTTTTCGTGATCGCACGCACGTCTGGAGAACCACAAGCTCTGTTGACCAAACTGGTGGGGGTCATTCATCAGATTGACCGGGGCATTATCACTTCCGGAGAAGAAACCATGGTAGAGAGGATCAATCAGTCGCAGTCAGCCTATCTGCGTCGTTCTTCGGCATGGCTGTTAGGAGCATTTGCCGCGATGGCGCTGTGCCTGGGCATGGTCGGGCTCTACGGGGTAGTGGCCTATTCGGTGGGCCAGCGAACGCGCGAGCTTGGCGTACGCATGGCATTGGGCGCACAACGCGGTTCTGTCTATGCACTCATCTTGCGCGAGGCCGGATGGTTGACGGCTGTTGGCGTTGCTATGGGCATTGCCTGCTCGGTCGCAGCGGCGACACTGATGCGCAAGTTATTGTTTGGCACGCAGCCGTGGGACCTGGCTACGTTGGCTATTGTTGCCGTGACGTTGGCCGTTTGCTCATTGGCAGCTAGCTATATTCCGGCGCGCCGTGCCGCGATGGTCAATCCAGTTGAAGCGCTTCGTGTCGACTAGTAGCCACGGAGAGAGGCTTTATCCGGATTTCCTGCACGGGGCTTCACCAATACCTGCGGGTACGGCATCGTCTTCCTCCCCGTCAAGGTAGGATCGTACCCCATTTTCTAAGCCGTCCATGGAGCGAGAGCCGAACCAGAACAGTAGACTGATATTGCATGAAGAAAATCGGTTTCCTCTCATTCGGTCATTGGACGCCTTCCCCGCAGTCACGAACCCAGTCGGCAGCTGACGCGCTTCTCCAATCGATAGACCTCGCCGTAGAGGCCGAGCGCCTGGGAATGGACGGGGCCTACTTCCGTGTTCATCATTTCGCGCAACAACTGGCCTCACCGTTCCCCCTGCTCGCTGCGGTAGGCGCCAAGACGCGAAAAATTGAAATTGGCACCGCAGTCATCGACATGCGGTATGAGAACCCTCATTACATGGCAGAGGACGCCGGCGCTGCCGATCTCATCGCTGGGGGACGGCTGCAGTTGGGAATCAGCCGTGGGTCGCCCGAGCAGGTAATCGATGGTTGGAGCTATTTTGGCCACCGTCCGCGGGACGGCGAGAACGATGCAGATATGGGTAGGCGGCATACCGAAGAATTTCTCGACCTGCTGCGCGGCAAGGGTTTCGCGCGGCCCAACCCGCGTCCGATGTTTCCTAATCCGCCGGGGCTGCTGCGCCTTGAGCCATATTCCGAAGGATTGCGTGATCGGATCTGGTGGGGGTCTGCTACCAACTCGACTGCTGCCTGGGCGGCGAAGCTCGGAATGAACCTGCAGACCTCAACCCTGAAATTCGACGAGTCCGGCGAGCCGCTCCACATCCAACAAGCGGCCCAAATTCGAGTCTTTCGTGCAGCCTGGAAGGAGGCCGGCCACGCTCGCACTCCGCGCATTTCCGTTAGCCGCAGCATCTTCGCCTTGATTGATGATCGAGATCGTATGTATTTCGGGCGAGGAGGTCAGGAAGAAGACACGATCGGCTTCCTTGATGAAAGCACGCGGGCGATTTTCGGCCGCAGCTACGCTGCTGAACCGGATGTTCTGATCGAACAGCTTAGGGCAGACGAGGCAATCGCGGAGTCGGACACGCTCTTGTTAACCGTCCCGAACCAACTAGGGGTTGCCTACAATGCCCATGTTATGGAGGCGATTCTGACCACTGTCGCCCCAGCTCTCGGCTGGCGCTAAATCGCCGGCGCATTCATTGCATCCAGTAGCCGCGCCGGCCGGTCACTTGGAGATTTGTGTAATCAGGAAGGCGCAACGCGATTGCATGGAAGCCAGGATGGGGAGATTGGGGATGGAAGGTGAGGACGTAGCGATTTGGGAGGTGATTGGCGATTGTCTGCAGACCTCGTTCGAGGCTCTTGCGATCGGTAAGCTTGTAGTATTCGCCTCCCGTAAGGTGCGCGACGGTCTGAGGCACGTTGCGGTGCAAACCGTCGGTCACGAGGATGGCGGCCATCTTCGCCAGCGCCAGCGGTGGAGCAAGCTGCGTAAGACAGTCATAGGCCTGCACGGTTTTGCTGTGCGTGGCATCCGGGTCCGGCACCGGGTCGTTTCCCATGCAGCCGTGCGGGGGATTGGAATAACGGTGGCTTCCCGGCAGCTCCCGGTAGGCGTAGTGTTCGGCCTCGGATTTTCCAGTGGAGAATCCGAAGCTGTAGATGGCGGTGTTTGTGTCGCTGAGATCGCGGACGGCGTCGTCCACTGTGAGCTTGCTGCCGCGATCGATGGTTTCGCTGACCAGCAGGATCGAACGACGGTGCGAGACAGGTTGATCGCGCAGCAAGTCGACGGCGAAGCCCAGCGCGTCGAGAGTGGCAGCCCCATTGTCTGCGGTGCTGAGATCGTGAAAAGATCCGGGCGCTGCACAATTCTCCCTGTGATGTTGACGGCTACAGCCCGGAGTGAGATCGAGGATTGCCTTCGCGGCCACGTCGACGTTCGGGGTGAACTGCTGAACCAGTTTGGGCTGACTGTCGAAAGCAACCACGGCAATCGTGTGGGGGACGTTGCCGACGACATTTTCCAGCAAAGGGGCCAGGGGGGCGAGCTTGTCGTTATCGAATTCGCGAGCGCCGGCGCCGCCGACTTCTACTACAACCACCATCGCGAGCGGTTCTCCACCCGTATCCTGATCCAAGGTGACCTTTTGCGGAATGCCATCATCGGTGAGCGCGAAGTCCGAGGCGTTCAGGTTAAAGACAAGCTGTCCTGTTTTACTGCGCACGAGCGCGGGAACGATGACTAACGAGGTTTGTGCGGTGAGATCGGAGCCGCCCGAACCCGGTGTGTTTGGAACCTGGCTAAATGCGATTTGGGCCGGGAATGCGTACGACAGTGAGACCAGCGCGGAAAGGATTTTGCGGGCAAGCAATTTGTGCTTCCTTTACGTCGGTGACTGCTTAATAGACGTTCGACGATTGGCGCGGTGAAGGGATAGTGGTTTGACAAGAAATTATCGTTAGCTTCGCCATGTTGGCGACATCCGATGGAACTCGCTCAGTTCCAAAGGACATCGCGGATATGGGGCACCCTCTGATTCGTTACCGGGACGAGGTTAGAGGATTTACTTTTGACCTCCATTCCGTCATCGGCCAGCATCTGAGACATTTGGGCAGTGTACTGACGGGAGATTTTTTTGCGGTTTGAGGAAACCCAATGGCCGCCTTCCCGCGTCACCATATTAGCCGGGTCACAGGGTCTTGTGACCGCGGCGTGACTTCTGGAGGCGAGGAGGTAGTATGACCGGGAACAAGAAGTGTGCGCACCCCGCTTGTAGCTGTATCGCACCGGATAAACAAAAGTATTGCAGCCAGATTTGCCAGGACTCCAAGAACGTGACTGCGCTCGCGTGTCATTGTGACCACCCGGACTGCCGTGGATGAAGCATTGGCCTGACGCGGCGTAGTCGATCAATTAGAGACTACGAAGGGCGGTCATAAAGTTTTCGATCTTGCCGGTCGATGCCGCTTTGCTGGACCTAAGGTTGCGCTCAATACATAGTCCGGAGAAGAAAGACAGCACCACCTCCGCAATTGCTGCAGGAGGCATTCGGGGTTGCTCCACCTCGACATTGCTCGCGAGCAGGCGCTGCAACTGCGCCCGATTCTCTGTTACGGCCTGATAAGCCTCGTTTGGGAGGATAGCGAACTCTCGCATCGAGTTGACCGAAAAACATCCCTGCTGCTCGCCGCTGTTGAGCGGACCATTCTTGAGAAAGCTCTCAACATTCTTCCAGCCAAGAGGTTTCCTGGTAAGAAGCCCGCGCTTCCCCTGACTCTCAAGATAATGGCGAAGGCACGCTACAAAGAGATCTTCCTTGTCGCGGAACTCCGCATAGATGCCTGACTTGTTGACCCCTGTTGCTCGCTCCAGGTCCTGCAGACTCGTGTCCGAAAATCCGCGGGTCCAGAAGACAGGCATCGCCTTCTCCAGCACTTCCTCGCGACTAAAGTTCTTCGGACGCCCCATTCGAGTATTATCCGATAAAGAACCATATAGTTCAATATATCCTGCATCTTCGCCGGAGGTTCATCATCGTATAGAACTGAACGGTTCATCATCACTTACGGCTCGAGTAATCGCAGCCCACAAGAGAGGGGACAATGATTTCACTACAAAACAAAACGGCGCTCGTTACGGGCGCGTCAAGAGGAATTGGCCGGGCGACGGCCGCTGCCCTTGCTGGGGCCGGGGCGCACGTCCTGGTTCACTATGGCCGTTCCGCACGCGAAGCGGAGTCTCTGGTCGCTGAAATCCGGGGGAAGGGCGGACGCGCAGATGCAGTTTCGGCGGACCTGGGAGCGCCCGACGGCCCTTCCTTACTCGCCAAAGAAGTGCGGTCCATCGTGGGCGATCAACTGGATGTGCTTGTGCTCAACGCCGGAGTCAGCAAGTCAGCACGTATCGCCGACTACAGCGTGGAGGATTTTGACAACCTCTTTGCGACGAACGTCCGCGGCCCGTTCTTCCTGGTGCAGCAACTCCTGCCAACTCTGGGTGAGGGTTCGAACGTCGTTATTATCTCGTCTGTTGTCGCCCGTACGGTGGTGGGCAAGCCGGGGTTGGAAAACCCTTCCATTCTTGCTTACGCCTCTACCAAAGGGGCAGTTGAGACTCTGGTCAAGAACTGGGCCGCCATTCTTGGGCCGAAGGGCATACGCGTGAACGCTGTAGCTCCAGGCGTCATCGACACGGATATGTCTAATTTCACAAAGACCGAAGCGGGACGTGAGGTCACATTGGGAATGCAGGCATTGAAGCGGCTTGGTAAACCGGAGGATGTCGCCGATGTAGTTGCTTTTGTGGCGTCCGATGGGGCGCGCTGGATCACGGGTGCGAGTATTCCAGTCGATGGCGGATCGAAGCTGTGACCGGCACACCGCCATCGTTCAAGTATGAGCCCGGCGTGATTCTTGCAGAAGACCACTTCGTGATCGCTCACGGCCGGTTCCCCAACATCGGACTGCCGGTGAATTGGATCGCCGCGGACATCGTTCGCTTGAAGGAGGGGATTCTGGTCGAACACTGGGATGTGATTCAGGACGAGGCCACGGAGGCACAGTCCAAGAGCGGGAGACCGACGTTCGGCCGCTCGTTCCCGAAATGAGGGTCTTGCCGGCATTGGCAATCGGCTCAAATGCCTTTGACTTCGCCACCGTCCATACGCACACAGGAGCCTGTCATCCACTTCGCGGCCGGTGACACCAAATAGGCCATCAAATCGGCAATTTCTTCGGGTTTACCAAAACGACTGATGCCGGCCTCTTCCGGAAACTTCTTCATCGCCTCTTCCACGGTCAGGTTGTGTGCCGGCGCCCACTTTTGGAAGAAGGACATTCTGCGCCCGGTCATGACAGCACCGGGCACTACGCTGTTCACCTGCACGCCGTCTTTGATTCCCTGCTCTGCGAATGCTTTCGCCACCGCGATAATCGCTGCGTTCACTGCGGCGACGGCGGCGAAGCCGGGTTTGGGATCGAGGGCGGCGCTACCCGAAATCAGAACCACAGATCCCTTCGAGGCTTTTAGTGCACCCCAGGCTCGAATGGTCAGGCGGCGCGCGCCGTGGAGCTTGAGGGCTAGCCCATCTTCCCACTGTGCATCCGTCATTTCAAACAGATCAATCTGGGGCACAGCACCGGCGATGTTGAGCAGGGCGTCGATTCTGCCAAAACGGTCAAGGGTCCCTTGCACGACGGTTTCGACAGCCGAAGGCTGGCGCAGGTCAAGTGCATAGGTGAGTGGCTCGGCTCCCGCGGACTTCACTCCAGACGCGGTCTTCTCCAGCTCGCTTTCATTTCTCGCGGTCAGTACGACGGCAGAGAAATCACGGGCAAGGCGTAACGCTGTAGCCTGGCCGATACCCTGGCTTGCTCCAGTCACGATGGCAACGGAACTCATCTTCATCCTCTGCTTACTTCGGAGCCAGCATGCGCGGCGGAAACCCCTACCGGCAAGACCGTGTCCCGAACAGCCTGGAGAATCACATCGACCACGAGATCGGGTTCTGTATACATCGGACTGTGGTCCACCTTGTACGACCGAACCGTTGCGCCCATTCGCGCCGCCATGAAGCGCTGCGTCTCCGGACTGATCATGCGATCTTCTTCAGCGATGAGGAACCACGATGGCTTCGTTCTCCAACCCGGTGCAGGAGCCTTCTCCTGAATGCATTTCACAGAGATGGGCCGCTGTATGGCCGCCATAATTCTGGACTCGTCTGCCGAGGCCTTGTGCGCCACCGCCCGGCCGAAACCCTCTTCCGACATCCAGATAAAACCGTGCGCGTCGGGCGCCAGCTTCGGGGCTTCAGGATGTGGATCAGTGCGATAAAACACCTCAGCGACAGTTTCATTCTCGTCGGGCGCCAGCGCAGCTATATAAACCAGCGCCTTCACCTGTTCTGCTTTGGCGGCGGCGATCACCGCGCCGGCATAGGCGTGCCCCACCAGAACCACCGGCCCAGTGGTTCGTTCCAGCACGCGATGGAGATCGGCGATATCTGCCGTGAGAGACGTGAGAGGAATCGGCGCGCAGGTCACCGCGAGTCCGTGACGCTGCAACGGCAGAATGACGTTTCTCCAGCAGGATCCGTCGGCCCAGGCCCCGTGAACCAGTACCACGGTGCCGCTTTGAAAAGAAGCATTCATCGGGCACCACCCTTACCTGTGCCCTGCCCTATGCCATTTTCCGCAAGGAACTCTCTCATCGCGTCGGCAATCTCCACCACATGCGTTTCTGTAGCGAAGTGGCCAGTATCGAGGAATTGAACCCGCGCATTCGGTAGATCTTTTCGATAGGCTTCTGCTCCAGGCGGAATGAAGAATGGATCGTTCTTGCCCCAGATTGCCAGCAAAGGCGGTTTCGATTGGCGGAAGTACTCCTGAAACTTCGGATAGAGCTTCACGTTCGATGCGTAGTCCAGAAACAAATCGAGCTGAATTTCCTTGTTGCCGGGCCGTTCCATCAAAGCCATATCTAATGTGTACGACTCCGGCGGAACGCTGGCAGGATTCGCCACACCGTGAGTGTATTGCCAACGAGTTCCTTCGAGGGTGAGAACGTTTTGCCGAATCACGTCTCTGTTTTCCGCCGTCGGCTCAGACCAGTATTTTCTGATCGGGGCCCACGCGTCGCCGAGGCCGTCTTCATAAGCGTTACCGTTCTGTGAAACGATTGCGGAAACTCGTTCGGGATGAGCCATCGCGAGACGGAGGCCCGTCGGAGCTCCGTAATCAAATACATAAATCGCATAGCGATTGAGGGCGAGCGCACGAGTGAACGCGTCGATCGTGACCGCCAATGATTCGAACGAGTATGTGTACTTCCGCTCGGCAGGTACTTCGGTGAACCCAAAGCCTGGCAAGTCAGGCGCGATCACGCGGTAACGATCAGCCAGGCGCGGAATGAGTTCGCGAAACATGAAGGAGGAGGTGGGAAAGCCGTGGAGCAGCAGAACCACCGGAGCATTCGGATCGCCCGCCTCCCGGTAGAAGACTTTGACACCGTCTGCGTTGACCTGGTGAATGGATGTCAAAGGAATCGTGGACTCAAGTGCGGGCGTTGAGAGAGTTTGTGTCATCGAATTTCTCCTCTTTTGTCGATGTTGTTCTTGCACACGAAATGCCAAAGCTCCCACGCGGAGCCAAGTTGTTCTGAACTGGCAGGATCGATTGGCGCGAGGTGTGGCTTGAACTGACGAATCCGCGACGGAGGCCCAACAGTGACGAGTTTTAGTCGCATTAGTCTGTCCTCAACGAGTTTAGATGTGGGGCAGGGTCGAAGGGGCTCCGGGAAAGATCCTTCGTGAGGGAAATTAAGTTATAGCAAATGAGAGGGTGCCCCATATCTCGCTCGTTTTTCGCGAGATATGGGGCACCCTCTCATTTGCTACAACTTAATTTCCCAAGCCACGCGCATTCGTCTGTCCAAGAGCAGTTAGACGGCCAGGCGTATTCCGGTGAATTGCCAGCGGGTTGCGGGCGGAAAAAAATTGCGATAGGTGGCCCGGACATGACCCGGTGGGGTGACGCACGAACCGCCTCGCAGAATCATTTGGCCCGACGTAAATTTGCCGTTGTATTCGCCCAGCGCATCGGGGAAGGGCTTGTATCCCGGATGAGCGGTGTACGGGCTGGCAGTCCACTCCCAACAGTCCCCGAAGAGTTGGTCCATGCGCTCACCCCTCGCCTTCGCGGGATGCAGTTTCCCGGAGTCGAGCAGATTTCCATCAAGCGGTGCTTCACCCGCGACATGCTCCCACTCCGCTTCTGTTGGCAGGCGGCAACCTCGCCATCGGGCAAAGGCATCGGCTTCGAAATAATTTACATGGCACACCGGCGTATCAAGGAGCGTGGAAAGGCCCTGGCAGCCCCTCAAAGTGAACACGCGCCAGCCAGTCTCATCTTGAGCATCCCGTTCCCAGTAGAGCGGCGCCAGCCACGATGACTGGGTTGCCTTCTCCCAACCTTCGGAGACCCAGAGTCCCGGGCGCGTATATCCGTCATCCGACATGAACTCCAAATACTCGCGGCAGGTGACCGTGTGGCTTGCGATCTGAAAGGGTCGCAGGTACACCTTGTGGCGAGGAGTCTCATTGTCAAAGCAGAAATCGAGAGAGTTGCCAGCACTCGGTTGATAGCCGATTTCAATCAGCCCGCCTTCGAAGCTACACCAACGAAGCTTAGCGCGTGGGTGAACGCCCCCTTCCGCGATAGAGTCGAATCGGTACGAAGGACGCAGGGGGTTCGAGAAAAAGGCGTGTTTAATGTCCGTCAACGCCAGTTCCTGGTGTTGCTGCTCGTGATTCAGGCCCAGGACGACGCGGCGCGACATATCATCATCGACGGTGCGGGCAAACAGTCTCTCCATCTCCTGATCTACGTGGACGCGAAAATCAAGGATCTGTTCAAGAGAAGGTCGAGAAAAGGACGCGCACTGCTTCTTTTCCGCAAGCTCCTCGGCAAGTGAGAGGTAATAGCTGTCGAAAAGCCAATGGAATTCCTCGTGAAAGGGCTCGTAATCCGGTAAGAATGGCCGAAGCACAAACGTCTCGAAAAACCACGTGGTGTGCGCCTGATGCCATTTCACCGGACTGGCCTCGGGACATGACTGGACCATCTGATCTTCCGGGGATAGGTTCGCGGCGAGAGCACTCGTTGTTGCCCGCACGGCTCTATATTTCGCAGCGAGAGCAGACATGAATCCACCTATGTCAGGGTTCCAAGGGAGCTCGAAAGCATCCAGCCTGCCAGAAATTGGTGGATTTAAGGCGAAGGGTAAAGCGAGGCTTAAGCCATTCTGCTATCGAAGGATAAGGGAAACAGGCGGTCGATTCCCTTTCTCAGCGTGCTGACGGATTTGTGACGAATGTCCGCCACTGACGAATCAGCGACCGCCTGCGTGGTTCAAAACGGCATCTTTCGACGCAGGTGTTGGGCGGCTCAGGCGAAGCTTTCTCATTCTGTAGACCAACGTCGTCCGCTGCATCCCCAGTCGCGCGGCAGCACCGTTTCGACCACCCACAATCCAATTGCTGGCTTCCAGTGCACGCAAAATATGATCTCGCTCCACCTCTTCAAGACCAGTCATGGACATAGATATATTGGAGCCCTTGGGAGAGCTGGACGGTTCCAATTCGGTGACTGGGGCTCGTAGCACTGTGTGGGGGGAGAGAATGACAGCTCGTTCGATAAAATTCTGCAATTCCCGGACATTTCCAGGCCAGCGATATCGCACCAGCGCATCGATCGTGTCGGTGGGAATTTCGTCGATTCTCTTGTTCATACGCCGTGCGTAGAGAGCCGTAAAATGCATAACGAGTTTGGGAATGTCCTCGGTACGTTGCCGTAGCGGCGGCACGTTGATCGGGAATACCTTCAGCCGGTAATACAAATCCTCGCGAAATGTCGTCTGCTTTACCATCGCAGCCAGATCACGATGAGTGGCGGCGATGACCCGGACGTCAACCTTGTGGGTACGGTTGCTACCCAATCTCTCGAATTCCTGCTCCTGCAAGACGCGCAGTAGTTTCGCCTGAAGCTCCAGCGGGATATCGCCGACCTCATCGAGAAAGAGCGTTCCCTTGTGGGCCAGTTCGAAGCGTCCTGTCTTTTGGGCGATGGCGCCGGTAAATGCCCCCTTTTCGTGGCCGAAGAGCTCACTTTCGAGGAGCCCAAGCGGGATCGCCGCACAGTTCAATTTGACGAAGGCTCGTTCCCGGCGGCCGCTGAGACGATGAATTGCGCGCGCGATCAGCTCCTTACCGGTTCCCGTCTCGCCCAGGATCAGCACACTCGAATCCGTGGGCGCCACGACGGACACCAGGTCCAGCGCGGTCTTCAAAGCGGGACTTTCACCCACGATATCGCCAAATTCTGCGCGAAGCTCCTCCTCGAGATAGAGTCGCCGCTTGGTCTCTTTATCGCGATCCCTGATCGCCTTTTCGTACTCCAACGCATTTTCAACGGCAACGGCCACCTGGCTTGCCACCTGTTCAAGAAAGACGACGTCCTCTCGTTCGAATGCCTTTTCCGAGCGCTTCAGTGCGCTCAATACGCCCACTACGCCGTTTCTCCCGATAAGCGGGAGGTCACACCCTGACACCAGGCCTTCCGCCATGACCCGTTGATACGAATCTCGTCCGGCGTTGTTGCCGAAACTCTCGGGGTCGTATCGCAATTCTGCAAAGTGATCGAAATGTTGCGTCCTACCGGTCCGAAAGGCTTTGCCACAGATCGAACCATGAATCGGCATGATGGTTCCGTCGCAAAGGGAACCTCGCGCTTCCGGATTGTAGAGAATCGTGGTACGCAGTTCTCCGCTGTCAGCGTCGGGGAGAAGCAAGGCGCAAAAATCACACCGCGTTACCCGCAGCAGACTGGTAGAAAGAACCTCGACCAAACGGCGAAGGTCCAGCTTGGAAGATATGCTGTTCGTAATCTCCAGAACCAGGCGTAACCGGTCGCGCTCCAGGCGCAACTTCTCTTCATTGATGTGACGCTCAATCGCGATACCCGCAATGTGACTGGCACTCTCGATCAACTGCAGGTCAGCTTCGCCGGGACTTCGCGCTTCACGATAAAGGATGGCGAATGTTCCGACGACTTTACCGTCGCTGGTGAGCAGCGGGCGCGACCACACCGCGCGAATACCGTAAGGCTCGAAGAGGTGACGATAATCATCCCAGAGGGCATCGGTAAGGATGTCGGTGACATATACCGGCTCTCGTCGATAAGCAGCCGTGCCACAGGATGCGCATTTCGGGCCCACAATCGTAGGCCCCACATGAGCTGGAAATCCAGGCATACTGGGAGCGGCAACGCAATGCAGCTGCTTTCCGGCCTCATCGGGAAGCCATATCGTGCACAGCGTCCCTTCACCTTGAGATTCGACCAGGCGGCCGATGATCGTCAGCACTTCAGACAACGGTGAGCCGGCAAGAATTAATTTAAGAATGCCAAGTACTCGTTCGCTGGAGAAGAAGACCGATTCGCGTTGCGCCTGTTCCACGCTCGCCACCGGTTCTACGGTAGGTTTCGATGTTTGCTCCATGAGTTCTACTTCCTCGGCGTCAATCCGTTAGAGGGGCCGATCCACTCCCGGGCGCTCTTTCTAGTCTATTGACTGTCCGATCGCCTAACAACTCGCCCCTTATCGGACGCTTAACCGAAGGTGAATGAAAAGGCCTGAATACCCGGATCTAGAAATTCGATGGCAAAGGTCCGGTCTTTGACCTGGCCTCTCTGCCGGATGAGCTGGTAGAGACGAGGATCCCGGACCTCGCCGGCGCCGTCAGGGGCGGAATCAAGTCCACGATCGTCGCCAGGCGCGCCGCCGTCCAAGGTAACCCTAAAGCGCACCGGCTTTCCATTCTTCGTAGGACCTAACACCATGTGCAGATCGCGGGCGTGGAAGCGGAATATGATTTTGCCCGGCGCGCCCTGAAGCGCCGCGCTCTCGGCGCCCACGTCCCACGATCCGCTCAGCCCCCATTGATTCAAGGATGGTCTTTCCGGTGCGCTGTAGGTCTTTCGCGAATCCTGAGCCAATCGTTCCAGGGACGCGAAGCGCTCGGTGCGATCATAGCCGACATAGGTTTCCGGAGACTGCACGTCCTCGCTGGGTGGCGCCTCCACTCCGTCAGCAGTCAGGTTGACCGGGTTCCGATTCAAACCAGTGGCGCCGTTTTCCTTCAGAAGTTGCTGGATGACACGCTCGGACTCGACGTATTCGCCCTCGCCGAAGTGGTGATAACGAATTCGTCCCTTTCCCGTCAATGAAGTAGTCTGCCGGCCAGTATTCGTTGTTGAACGCCCGCCATATCGCATGGTTACTGTCGATAGCCACTGGATAAGTGAGCTTTAAATCACGCACAGCAGTTTCAACGTTCGCGCGTTCTTTCTCGAAGCCAAACTCCGGAGCATGCACACCGATCACAACTAACCCCGCATCCTTATATTTCGCCGCCCAGCTCTTCATGTAGGGCAACTGTCGCAAGCTGTTGATGCAGGAGTAGGTCCAGATGTCGACCAGCACAACCTTGCCTCGAAGCGACTTACGGTTCAGAGGAGCGGAGTTCAGCCAGCCGATCGCACCGTCCAGTTCAGGGAGGCGCCCCTCGTCGGCAAGGGAAGGCTGAGATTCAGCGGCGGTTGCTGCGAGGCGCGCCGATTTTTCCGGAAGCAACGTGGCCGTCAAGTGCTCTTCAGCTCGTACTGTGTTCATGAAAGAGAACTCTGTGGATGAATTCCTGTCGGCGGGTCCGGACGTCCGAGTCCAAGAGGCTGCCATGCCGGCCACCGCCGCAACGGCAACGAGCAAGACGGTGAGTCGTTTCATGGCTACCCTCTTCCAGATTCCGGAGCGTGAGAAATGCACCTCAAGAAGTCCCCGTCGCCGTCTTACTCAATCAGCTGCTGGCCTCCGTCGATGTCGTACGTGACGCCAGTGATCGCTGTGTTGACCATGAGGTGGATTGCGAGCGCCGCAATGTCGGCTGGGCCGACCACCCGCCTGATGGGCAGCGTTGTTCGGAGTTTCTCGCGACGCGCATCCAGCTGGTCACCGAGGATCGATGCCGACAGCGGGGTGTCGACGAAGCCGGGCGCGATCAGGTTGACGCGGATGGGTGCAATCTCGACTGCGAGCGCTTTGGTGAGCGCCGGTATAGCGGCGGTGAACGTGGTGAGCACCGGGCCCGCAGATGGCTTTCGACCTCCCGTGCCCCCGATGAACAGGAGCGTTCCGCCCGGGCGGACTTTACCAGTCGCGAAACGGGCGAGTTGGAGCGGCAGCCAGAATTCTTCCTCTACGTTGCGGCGTGCCTTAGTGAAGTCGATGTCCGCCAGCCGCGCGTAGTACGGGCCGCCGGCGGTGACCATGATGTGATCGATGGGCTTCGGCAGATCGCCTAAGAAGCGCCCGAGACGCTCGAAATCGGTGACGTCGAATGCCGCACTGCTCAGCGCGCCGAGCTCGCGTGCGGCGTGCTCGACGCGTTCCGGGTTGCGGCCGGAGAGGACGACGTTAGCGCCCTCGGAACGTGCCTGCTTAGCGGTCTCAAAGCCCATTCCGGAACTGCCACCGAGCACGACGACCGTTTGCCCGGTGAGCTGCGGCTCGCGGCTCATGGCCTCCCCGCCGGCGCGAGACAGTAAGCCTCGAAAACGTCCCCATCGTTGTTGCTCATTTGGGCAGCTCCTCGCCAGACTGCTCGCGCACCATGTACTCGGCGTACCAGTCTGCCCAGTTGGGGTCGGCTTTGCCTGTCCGCTTCTCGTGTTCCCCGTGCGCAGCTTCCGCGCGGCGCAATGCCTGCGACAATTCACTCGCCGACGGGTACTTCGTGTCGCCGGTCACACGACCGGGCAGTCGCGTCGTGATCTCCTGAAACAGCCAGCCGTTGCCGTCCGGATCATGGAACGAGGCAAACGAACGGTAGCTCCGATGATCGGGATCCGGACCGCTGACGCGCAGCCGTCCAAAGAGGTAGGGCTCATCGGGACCGGCATACACGCCGCCCGCATCGTGGAACACCTCACTGACCTTGACACCGCGATCGATCAGGTCGGCGCGGGCAGCCGCTACGTCGGAGACGATCAGGTACAGCCCCTGGGCGGAACCGGGTGCTGCCGCGGTGACGTTCCTGCCGAAGATGACCGAGCATCCCGAGCCAGTCGGCGTGAACTGAATCACCCGGAAGTCGCTACCGTTGTCGTAGTCGGCGTCGAGCCGCCAGCCGAGGTCCCTGTAGAAGTCCTTGGCGCGATCCACATCCGAGACGGGGATGACCAGTACCTCGAGCTTATGGGCTACTTTCGCGACGGTCGCGTCGCTGCTTGCGCCTTTCCTTTGGGCTTCCTGCTGCAAAGTTGCCATGGTATTTCCTCCTATGCTTCGCTCACATTGATAGTCAGATTTGGGTAATGTGATTTAATGCAGACCCGTCGCCACTCCGAGTCAGACTAGCGGAGCCGGCAGGGCTCCGCTTTGCAGCAATTGCTGCATTCTTGCGATCTTTGCTGCAAACCCGCGGATGCCAGGTAGAGGACGGGTTTCTTCCCTATTGCAACTGAGCGTATTCCAACTTCGCTTGTTTCAGTACAGCCAGGTCAGGATCGGCATCGTTCCAGAGAGTGAAGAAATCCTGATAGGCAGCTTTAGCCCTCGTCTTCTCTCCTGACAAAGCGATGGATCTACCGAGTTGCAAACGCGCGAGCGATCCCCAGGGAAAGTTTTTCACGAGTCCGGGGTGATCGATGAATTTCTGGAATTCGGTCGCCGCTCGCCTACCATCGCGGAGCATGAGATAGGCTTCCCCGCGCAGGTACACCGGCAGCAGCATGCCACCGTCTCCGAGTTCGATCGCTTCCGTCTCCCGCAATTCCTCGATGGCTCGCTTCGCATCCTTACGCTGCAGTGCAACGGCGGCCCGGATTGCAGGTAGGCGATAGCGCTGGACCAGCGTATCCACGGGAAAGCCGCGGTCGAGTTCGGCCGCCAGCTGCTCCGCTGTGACCACATCGCCTGCCAGGGCCAGCGCGAGTGCCGCTCTCCCCAACACATCGCGATTCCCCGCCATCTTGAGTGCCGCCTCCGCATCTTCTCGTGCTTGCTGTCTGTTGCCTACCCCCACCTCGAACAACGCCATCTTCGCCTCATAGCCTGCGGCCGTCTCCCCGGCATCGTTTCTCTCGGCTAAATCGATGGCACGATGCATCAATGCGCGCGAGTCTTTCAAGCGTCCGTAGTAGCCCTCGCTGCTCGCCTGCTGGGCCACCAGCAAATCTCCCGCGCCCGGCTGCCCGGTTTCGGTCAATACCATCTGCGACCTGTCTCCCTTGAGAAAGGCTAATGCGTCACGCAGATAGAGCAGATCGTCGCCCCCGAAATTCCGCTGCCTGGCTTGCTTGAACGCGGCCTCCGCCTCGTCCAGCCGATTGAGTGCGATGTTGTCCCAAACCACGTTGAAAAAGTTGTTCTCGACATTTGGCTCCAGGCGTACCGACTCGCGAGCCTCCTCCAATGCCTGCTCCAGATTGCCAAGGCTCGCATAAACAACACCAAGATGGACGTAGAGTGCATAGTCCCGCGGGTAGGTCTGACGCCAGAGTTCGTAGGCCGGTATCGCCTTCTCTAATTCTCCCGTCACGGCCCAGTAATAGTGCGCCTCAATGTAAAAACGCTCTCGCTCACTTACTTTGTCCCTCAGTTCGTAAGCTTTACGGATGTTTTCTGCCATTCGCTGTTGCTGACCAAGATTTCCGTACATCGACCCCAGTGCACGATAAGCAATGGCAAAATTCGGATCGATTTCCACCGCCCGCTTGAGGAATGGCAAAGCAGCCGCGTTTCCCTTCTCAAAGAACATCTTCCGGCCCAGGCTATAGGCTTTCAACGCTTCTAACGATGGGGTGGTCGCTTCCTCCGCCGGCGTGTCGTATTTCTCTACCGAGCTGAGGGACTCTCCGAGTTTGCCGCGCAGGCGGACCGCGGTTTCATCCAGAGCACTGAGTACGTCTTCCTTTGTCGACGCTCGTGCCTGCTCTTCATCGAGTACCTGTCCGCTCCGGGTCTCGGCCCGCAAACCCAACACGTATTGACTGCCAAGGCGCGCAATGGAACCTTCCACAAAGGCAGCGCTCCCTGTTCTTTCACAAATCTCACGCGCCACCTCTGGCGTGAGCCGCTCATCGCCCGAACGGCCCATCAGGTGAAGCACGTGCCGCAGACGCTGTTCGGAGATAAGACTGAGAAACGGCGACTGCTCAAGTTGCACGGCCAGGCCCTGGCGCAGAGTCCCGTCGAAAACAGGGTCCCCTGTGCGATTGGCAAAGTCGGCGAGCACCACCGTGTCCTTTTCACCGAGAACTACTTTGCGGCGAGAGGCAAACCAAAGTGAGCCCGCAACGACGCACACCAGAATCACGGCCGCTGCGATCCATGCCCAAGGCTTCGGTTCCTTGACCTCGACCTGCACCCTGGAATGGCTCGCCGCAACAATATTGAGCTCCTCACCCGAGACCACCTGCACCTTTTCGGCCAGACGATACCCTCGGCCGGGCACGGTGACCACATAACGATGGTCCTGCGGCCGCTCCCCCAGCGCTTTTCTCAGCATGAAGATGTTGCGGGTGAGGTTGGTCTCTTCGACAAAGGTGTCTGGCCAGACCGTTTTCATCAAGTCGTCTTTGGTGACGACTTCCTCACTGTGGCGGATGAGAACGAGCAGAATTTGAAAGGTCTTCGGCGTCAGCGGGATTGGCTCGCCGGCGCGCAGCAAAATTTCCTTCTCGGCGTCTACGCGGAAAGGTCCGAACTCATAAAGTTCTTTCGCCTTGTGCCGTTCGCTCGCGAGCACTGGGAGCCACCATTCTCACCATCTGTAACACGACGCGCTGATCATCGCCCGGTCGGCTTTGGCTAATCATGTCTTAAGTACTTTTGTTTCCGCCCCTTACAGAAATGCAAGAAATTATCAGAAATTTTCACCGGCTTTGCAATGACTTCTTTCCTTCCTCAGCCGCAAGTTTGCGTCCGGTTCATTTCTCTGGGAGGAACAAACAAATGAAGCTGAATCATTCGAGAATCAAGTGGTTGCCCGTTGCCGGCCTCGGGCTGGCAACGGCAATCTCAACCGCCGTCGTCCAAGCTCAGGAACAGGCAGCGACGCAGGGAAAGGCGGCAGCGCCTGCCCACTATACCGTCGTCGATCTGGGCGTGGTAGGCAATCCACCTGGGACGCCGTATCTCCTTAAGAACAACGGGTTGGTCAGTGGGGCGGCGGCCACCGCCAGCGGCAAAATGCATGCCGTCCTGTGGTACCAGGGACTGAAGTTCGATATCGGCACCCCGGGCCTTGGAGGACCGAACAATGCGGCGTTTGGCGTGAACGACTTCGGGCAGACTGTGGGTCAGGCCGAGACTTCGGTTGCCAATGGGGAAGACTTTTGCGGCTTCAACGCCTATGGGTTTCCCTCATCGACCGCATGCGTCCCCTTCTTGTGGCAAGGCGTAATGACCAAGCTCCCGACCCTGGGAGGCGAGAATGGCTTCGCCAACCAGATCAATGATCGAGGTGAGATCGTTGGGATCGCAGAGACCTCCGCGACCGATCCGACCCCGGGTTGTCCAGTCCACCAGTTTGCGCCTGTCATCTGGGCAAACGGTGCGATCCACAAGCTTCCTTTAGCCCCTGGTGATTCGGATGGAGTCGCCGCTGCGATCAATGAAAAGGGTGACGTAGCGGGCGCATCAGGCATTTGCACGCCCTTCAACCCGAATTCAGGGCTCTACCTCGAGGAGAATCACGCCATGGTCTGGGAAGATGGCGAGGCGATTGACCTGGGCAACCTTGGTCCCAATGGGCTGCCTGGGGCGGGAAATCACGCCTGTGCCATCAATAACAAAGGTCAGGCGGCCGGCCATACGACGTCCAACGCGAACACGGTTGCCTTCCTTTGGAGCAAGGAGAAAGGCATGCAGGGGCTGGGCACGCTGGCCGGTGACTTCGCCAGCTTCGCCATCGGGATGAATGATAATGCGGCGGTGGTCGGCCAGTCAGTCAACGCAGACTTCAGTAAGCTGCGCGCGTTTCTCTGGGAGAACGGGGTGATGACCGACCTCAACACCCTGGTTGCTGTCAATCCGGGGAAGTTGTATCTGCTGCTCGGAGAATCGATCAATTCCAGCGGGGAGATTACCGGCCTGGCCTTGGATGGAGCGGGCAAGTTTCATGGCTTTCTGGCGATCCCAAAACCTGCCGGCAAGTGAACGGAACCGGAACCACGCACAGCTGGAGCCACTCGGAGGCTAATCTTGTGCGGAGTATCATTTGCGTGCCGAGCGTTCGCGAGGTACTCCGCACTAAACAGTGCGACGGTGTTGGTTGGGCCTGATCATGAGCTAACAAGCTCGGAGCTGTGCAGAAAGATGAAGCTGGTCGTCACAACCGTCGTAATTTTGTCAGTCTCGCTGTTGTTGACTGGCTCTTCGGCGGCAAAGTCCGCGACCCTCTCAACCCCGCCACCGCAGATGGAGAAATTGATCGATGCCCTGGCGGGCGAATGGACCACTGTTGAAAAATATGAAGCCAGCGACACCATGCCGAAGGGAGGAATGGGGCACTCTCGTGACAGTTATCGCGCAGGTCCCGCTCGACTGTCTCTCATCGAGGAGTACCACGGTGACGGCGCAGCGGGTAAGGCCTGGGGTACCGGCGTGATCTGGTGGGACAGTGCAGTTCAAGGGTTTCATTTTGTATGGTGCGATACCTATGCGCTTGACCGGGGTTGCCGGGTTTCATCGGAAGTCGGTCGATGGGACGGTGAAGACTTTGTTCAGACCGACACGCGCGAAGTTTCCGGAAAGAGAGTGGTTCAAAAAGAGGTCTGGTCTGATTTGACCTCGAACTCCTTCACTCAAACCTTGTACGTCGGAGAAACCCCCGGCCAGTTGAAACGCTTTATGACGATCAACGCGAAACGGGTTGCTAAGGAGCCACGGAAATGAACGAGAAAGGGCGGCGTGCTTGAGAATGGAAACAGCAGGTCGCCGCTGTTGTTTTCTCAACTCACGTTAACTCGTACGGGCGGAGTGAACGGCCGCGGCCAGCTCTTTGAGAAGCCCGTGGGTTTCATTCCAATCGATGCAGGCATCGGTGATGCTCTGCCCGTACACCAGTGGTTTGCCCGGCACCAACGTTTGCGCCCCAGCCACCAGGTTGCTTTCGATCATCACGCCGATAATGCGGCGGTCTCCGGCGGCGATTTGCGCAGCGACATTGCGGCAAACCAGGCCTTGACGGGTGTGGTCCTTGTTGCTGTTGGCGTGGCTGCAATCGATCATGATGCGCGGCGCAACGCCGGCTTTCTCCATCTGCTCAGCAGTCTGCGCCACAGCGCCAGCATCGTAGTTCGTCGTCTGCCTGCCGCCGCGGAGGATGATGTGACAGTCCGGATTGCCCCTGGTAAACAGAATCGCCGACTGCCCTGTCTTCGAGTGCCCGAGGAAGGTATGCGGATTGGCCGCGGAGACAATCGCCTCAATTGCAATTTGCACGTTGCCCGAGGTGCCGTTCTTGAAGCCGACGGGACACGAAAGCCCTGACGAGAGCTGCCGATGCACCTGGCTCTCTGTCGTTCGCGCGCCAATCGCTCCCCAACTCACCAGCGAGGCCAGATATTGCGGAGAAATCATGTCCAGGAACTCGGTTCCGGCGGGGACGCCCATATCCGCAAGATCCAACAGCAGGTGGCGCGCGAGCCTCAACCCATCGTTGATGCGGAAGGTCTCGTCCAGATAAGGATCGTTGATCAGCCCCTTCCAACCGAGCGTGGTGCGAGGCTTCTCAAAATAGACGCGCATGACAATGCGGAGGTCTTTGGAGAACTCGGCGATGGCGCTTTTGAGTAGGCCGGCATATTCGCGCGCTGCTTTGGTGTCGTGAATGGAGCAGGGCCCGACCACCACCATCAGCCGGGAATCGCTGCCTTTCAGAATGTTGACAATCTCATTTCTTGCTTGAAAAACGGTTGAGGAGGCCCGCTCCGTCGCCGGCAACTCCTCTTCAAGAAAAACCGGAGGAAGAACGACTTTGGTGGATTGAATACGAAGATCATCTGTCGGATAAAGCATAGTCTTACTGTTAATTTAGCAGCGTCGGCAGGAACACCCCGCTGGCCACGGCAGCAATGGGGCGGCTACCGGTCCAAAAAAGGGCGGACGACGGGGGCCAGTTTGCCCACTTCGCAGCCGGTTGAGATGTGGCCGCAGTCAGAAGTCGAGGATAAAGACCTTCGCGCCGATTGCCTTTGCGAAATCTTCTGCGGGTTTGGGGTTGACCATGTGGTCCTGCGCCGCTACCACCACCAGCACGTGCGCCTTGACGCGCTTCTCCGCTTGCTCCATCGATCCGCCGTGCGCGACGTCGTGATTGATCATGGCCTCCAGTTGGGAGAGCCAGTCGTTGGCGTCGAAGGGCAGAATGCCTTTGGTGTAATAGGCCTCGTACCCAGCGGCAAACTGGTCCGGCGAGTGGGTGCGCGCGTAGTGGGCCGGCGTGGTCAGGTGCATGTCGTGTAGCGCTTCCACCGCGCCCATGGGCGGGCGCTGCGCGTAGTGGCCGTTCTGCCAGGCGGGGTCAGACTTAAGCGCGTCCTCTTCCTCGTGCCACAGCAGCAGATCGTACCCGGTGAGTTTGGGCGAGCCGACGATGGGAATCGCCTCGTCCATGAAATCCGGGTAATTCACCATCCATTCGAAAGTCTGCATGCCGCCCATGGAGATGCCCATGACCGCGTGCAGATGCTTAATGCCCATCGTCTCCGTGGCCAGGCGGTACTCTGCGTTGACCATATCGCGGGTGGTAAAGGCGGGGAACATGGGGCCGGGCTGGGTGGTGGAGTTCGAAGGCGATGAAGAGACGCCGTCTCCCAGCGCGTCAATGACAACCACGAAGTATTTCGCCGGGTCCACCAGCTTGTCATCGCCGGTGGCCATTGCACCGGAGCCGGCGCTGTTGCCGCTAAACCAGGTCGGGATGAGGACAGCGTTGGAGCGATCGGGGTTGAGCGTGCCCCAGGTGCGATAGCCCAGGCGGCAATTGGTGATTTGCTGGCCGTTGGTGAGCTTACAGACGCCGAGATCGGCGAATTGCTGTTGGCCGTCTGTAGGTTGCTGCGCATGGCAGGGAACGGCAGACAGGGCTGCCAGAGCAAGAAGGACAGCAAAAGAGGTTCGCAACGTGGTTCCTCGCCTGCGGTTGAGTGTAACGTAGGACATCTTCAGTTACACCAACCCTCCCATCAGGGGATCGGTGAAGCTTGGCTTTCCGGTTTCTACACGGCCGGCGAAGCGCGCTTCCGCGTGGGAGCCACTTGCCTTCACCGTGTAGTCATACCAGCCGTGACTTTGTTCGCAAGGCAGAACGACCGAGATTTCCTGGCCAGGTTCGATTTTTCTGGTCACTGATTTCGTTTTGTACGCACTGCCAATGATCTCGACGCTGATTGGGTTGGCGGCGGTGTTGCGCAGATGTATCAGCAGGTTTCCTGTTAAGGTCTGCTCTTTGTGCTCGTATGACGTCCGCAGTTCGAAAGGATGCGAATCGGCGCGGCCGGTAAAGGATCGACAGAAGCCGTTCGGGCCGTGCACTTCCATGGCATAACCGGCATCGGCGAACAGGGCGAACGGATACTGGCGCGTCAGGGTGTCGCCCGCCTTGACGGCGTACGTGGCAGCCATCATTCCCTGTCTCGTATTCCGGAGATAGACGTTGAAAGGGGCACCGGCTGCCCTCGCTCCATGCACCTGGTTGCCGGCGCTGAGACGAATTTCATAGTATTTGCCGTCTGCACCGGCACTCCCATCCGCATAGAGCTCGTAGGGAACCGCGCATGCCGGGCGGATGCCTTCTTCCTGATGGGGCATCCACGGAGAATGTCGTGGAGCACGGTTGATCTGTTCGATCTCCTCAGCAGTCAGTCTTCTGTAGTTCGATGGGATCTCTTTGTAGCGAGCTTTCTCGATACTCACGACAAACTTGTCGCGCTTGAGAAAATCAAGTCTGGCCTCTTTCGGATCATCAGCGCGAAAGACCGAGGTCAGGTCTCCAGAGATTGCTCGCCGCCACGCGCTGATGTTCTCTTCATGTACCGTCTTGCCGTATTTCTGCTGAAGAAATCGTTCCAGGAACATCAGCGTCGAGGTGTGATCGAAGTGTTGGGAGTTCACCCATCCGCCGCGGCTCCACGGAGACGCAATGATCATGGGCACACGAAAGCCCATGCCTATTGGCCCCGACCGCGCATCGTTCTTCGCCACACCCTGGCGCAATTCGTCTTCCTTGTAGCTGTATTCGAGACCGGTATCAATGCCCGCGGATGCTCCGCCTGTCTCAGGGCGCCTGGGATCGGCCGCCACGAACGAAGGGGCATGGTCGAAGTACCCGTCGTTCTCGTCGTAGGTGAGGATGAAGATCGTCTTCTTCCAAACCTCGGGATTTTTCGTCAGGATGTCCATCACCTCGGAGATATACCAGGCTCCGAACCAGGGTGAGGTTGGATGGTCGGAGAATCTTTCAGGAGCCGTCAGCCAGGAGATGGTGGGCAACTTGCCTTCGTTCACATCTTTACGAAACTGATACAGAATGTCGCCGGTGGGGACCTTCATGGTCTGCGATTTGCCCTCGGACTGGAACGACAGAGCATCGAGCGCGTGATAGGCAGGATCACCCCCGTTGGTGACGAATGCCGCATGATGCAGTGCTTTCTGCTGCTCCGAGAGCTGGCTGTATCTCGCTTCGCCTGCTCTGGCAAGCGACGCCTTGAGAGATTTGATCTTGCTTTGCAAAATGTCGAGCCGCATCTGAAGCTTGGCGGGATCAATTTCTGCGGAGATCTCCGATGCGAGTTTCGCGGCATGGGCGGAAAGCTCAGAAATCAATCCTTGCCCGGCAGGAAGATATCCCGGATAGGCCTCGACATTGTAGGCGGAGAAGAATTCCAGGATGTTGTCACCGAAATTCGAGAGCCATGCTGCCTCTTCGCCGGCGAGCCCAGAGCGGGTCAGCTCATTCTGGTAGCACTTCCACCTGATCCCGGCTTCCTGCAGCCGCTCGGGAAAGGTCTTCCAACTCATCCCGCCATAGTCAATCTGGTCATTGCGCATAAAGACCTTCGAATGCACGTGCTGTTGGTCTCGAATGGTCCCGGTCCAGAAGTAGCAGCGGTTGGGTGAAGTGCTGGTCATCACGGAGCAATAATTCTGATCGCAGATCGTGAAGGCGTCCGCCAGCGCGTAATAGAACGGCAGATCTTCCCGGGTGTAGTGGCCCATGGTCAGCGGCAGGTGCGCGTATTCCTGGTTTGCCGAACGCTTAGCTTCCAGCCACCCATCGTGGCGGCCTTCGTTCCAGGCATCGACCTGGCTGTTGCGAGAATGCGGCAGATCACCCATCCAAGTGATGCGCGTGTCGCGGATGTCAAGCCGCCACGGTGCGTAGGAGTTGCCCGATGCATCGGTCTGCACAAAGACAGAGTTGCCGTTCACGGAGCGAATCGCACGCGGGTCGTTGAAACCTCGCACCCCGCGGAGAGTGCCAAACGCATGATCGAACGAACGGTTCTCCTGCATCAGGATGACGATATGTTCCGCGTCCAGGTAGGTCGAGCCGGAGGATGGTTCAATTGCGTGGGCGCGCTGAATGGATTCCGGAATCAGATCGGAGATCCCCGCGGCGCCGGATGCCATGGCGGCAAGTTTGAGAAAGTCACGTCGGGTCCGCATGCTCTTTTTTTCTCACCCTGCCGTTAGCGTCGTGTAAAGACCGCGATGCACCGGTCATCGATACGCGACTATTACACCAGCTTCCGATTGGGGCCGCTATATTATTTCCGATGTAGGATTGGTACTCTCTGGTGATTCGCCTATGCAGCGAAGAGATTTTCTGAAGTCCGCACCGCTCGCCATTCTGATGCCGCAGTTCCCTTCTCTGATGCCCCAGTTGCACTCTGCCGTCCGGCTCAAAATCACCGGCATCCGGATCGTGAACCTGAAGGTCGTTCGCGAAACCGGCAAGATGGAAGCGGCGTGGAATCCGGGAACCGTGACCACACAACGCATCGGCGGTGGATCGGTCATCGAGATTCAAACCGATCAGGGGATCTCGGGCATTGGGCCCGGCATGGACCCCGCTTCCCTGGAGGCGGCCCAGGCCCAACTCATCGGCAAGGATCCTTTCAGCATTGAGCAGTTGGCTGGTCCGCTGCGCTATTACGTGGGTGGAAGCCCACGCACGGTCTCGGCTCTGGAGATTGCGCTGTGGGACCTGATCGGCAAGGCCAGCGGCCAGCCAGTGTACAAAGTCTGGGGCGCGGCCAAGGATCGGGTCCCGGCTTACGCCAGCATGATCCAGCTTTCCACTCCGGAGGAAAGAGCGCGCATGGCGGTCCAACTCAAATCGGAAGGTTGGAAGGCGATCAAGCTGCGCGCGCACTACCCGACATTGAAGGAAGATGTGCAGCTGGTCGAAGCGGTGCGCAAAGCGGTGGGCGACGACATGGAAATCATGGTGGACGCCAACCAGGCGCAGTCGTTTGGCACCTGGCAGCCGGGCGTGATGTGGGATTTTCGCCGCGCGCTCGAGACGGCGCGAGAACTCGAGCGTTTAAACTGCCTCTGGCTGGAGGAGCCGCGACTGCGCTACTCGTTCGATGAGCTGGCGCGGTTGAGCGACCTGGTTGGTATTCCCATCGCCGGCGGAGAGAACAATCGCGGCGTACACGAATACCGATGGATCCTCGAACAGAATGTCTACAGCATCGTGCAGCCCGATATTATGGTGGCCGACGGCGTCACCGGTTTTCGTGAGATAGGAGCTCTCACCCAGGCTCACCACAAGAGATTGATTCCGCATCACGGCGGAGGCAATCTCGGCACCATCGCCCAGCTTCACGCCATCGCTTCCTGGCCGAACGCGCCCTGGATCGAGATCCTGCACGACCCGCCCATCGCCGCGTATACCAATGGGTTCGCTGTTATGGCGAATCCCCCACTGGTGGACAAGGAAGGCTATCTCAACTTGCCGCAAGGTCCGGGGTTGGGCGTGGAGATCAATAAGGACTTGATCGTCGCGTAGAGCGCGGCACCACTAGCACTCGGCTCTGTCGCAAAAGATTTCATGGGGGGTCCGCTGTTAGGAACGGACACAAGGACGAGTGGAAGTCGAAGAAGATGGACGCTCGTTACATCACTCCGAAAAAATATCTTCAATCGACCTGGTGAAGAGACGCGCTAGTCGAAAGGCGAGAGGCAAGCTGGGGTCGAACTTGCCCGTCTCGATCGCATTGACGGACTGACGGGAGACCCCTAGCTTTTCCGCAAGATCCGCCTGGCTCCAGTTCCTTTGGGAACGGAGAAGCCGTAAACAGTTCTTCACTGATAGCCTCGGCGGAGAAGACGGAAAGCGATGAGAGCCGAAGCAAAGAAGAGGTCGACATTCAAGAGAGCAATCGGGAAGGGTCGCGAGTAGACCATCGTGACAACACCAGCAATCGCGTCCCCTGCCATGGTGATCGCGAAACCCCAGAGCAGAGCGCGCACCACCAACATGCGAATGAACTCGTCCGATTCTCGCTTGAGATAGTCCGCGGCGATCCAAACCGCGAGTAGGATAGGCAAAACCGAAATAAGGGATAAGGTCGCAACATAAGCCAACGATGCCTGCTGGCGCAGTAGAAATTCTCTGAATTGCGGAAACAATTCCAGCAATGGATTGGGAAATCTTGGATTGGAAAAATTTGTGAGTACGGTCAGCAGGATGACAACTCCCATTCGCTGTGTGGACCGGCGTTGAAGGCTGGTGAGCTGTTTGCGACAAAACACGATGCAAGTCCTCCGAGACAAGTAAACTTTACATTTGCCACCCCGACGATGTCAAGCACACTTGACATCGGATCCTGTCCTTTTTTGCTGACGTGAGCGATTTCGGTAGAGCTTTCGTCTAAAGATCAGAATTTTGTCGGCTCATATCGCCCGCGACTAGAGGCTACTGTGAAGCTGTACTCACTGACGGTTCTGACCCTCGCTTTGACCGTCGCCGGTTCCGGTGCCGGTGCGCAGGATGCATCCGTCAACCCCGACACCGAAACCCAACGGTGCGTCGATTGGGTGAAGGCAACGGTACCCAACCTCCGCACACCCGAAGATGCCGATTTAGGCAAGCTTGACCCCGTCGATTTCTGTTCGGGTGTGCAGAGCGGAAGCCTTGGAGGCTGGTACTCCATCTTCAAATGCGGAGCGTCGCCAGTGGCACTCACCGGGCCGGCGCCCGTGTACTGCACGTCTTCTGGTCAAATTACCGCACATGAAGCCTGGGGGGCTGGATTTAGCTCCGCAACAAAGGACGGAAGCGACTTTCTTGCTGGAGCCCAGGACTCGCAACGCAATGCCGCGACGTTTTTCACCGCGATCGCGGTGTGGATGGAAAATCTCAGAGTGCCTGCGGGAATGTACAAACTGATGCCTTCCAAGTCGCCCGATGGGTGGAGTCTCGCAGTTGCCAGGCAGGGAGAGTCGAGCGATACGACTTTAAGGCCGCAATATCTGGGAAGCGTTCTCATGAAGGGCTCAGAGTCCGATGGCCCAGCCGGCAAGCACAATCTCGCGATATGGACCGGTACCTGGGCCGAAAAATGTGGAGGCCATTCGCCGAACTTCGACGTTCGCGAGCTACATTTCATATACGGGAGCAGCGATCTTTTCGTGTGCATCCGCCCAGAACAGATTCCCCAAAACCAGAAGGCAGCCATAACCGAGCGATGATTCGCTGCCACCGATCAAAGCTGCTGGCCCTCGTCTCGCGGGCGTCGAAAATCCGCAGCATGATCAGTGGCCCAGTCGTAAAACGTTCGTGCCGGCGCTCCTGTGATCTCCGCTACGGTCGATGCAACAAATGCGGGTAGGCCTGCCCCGACGTGAGGCGGCATGCAGATCTCATCCGGCTTGCGAGTCAGGGCGCGGACTGGATGATCGTTAGCCGCCAGGTGCAGGACCACCTCGCGGCCAATATTTCCGGTAGCGCCAATGACGAGGGTACGATTCATTGTGGACATTCTACGTCTCAGGCTAATTCAGGCGATCACTCCGACAGCCGAGAACCGGCTACACGGGTCGACAACAGGCCACACTTCGGCAATACTTCATATCGAGGAAAGGAGAGAGTTAATTTATGTGCGATGAAATGATTCACCAGGGGCTTATCCATGATCCTACGGTTTCGCGGAGAGCCTTTGGGCTTGGAGCGGCAGCGACCATTGTGCTGCGCTCTTCGGTGGCCGCGGCGCAGATGAAGGTGGTTCAAAAGGACGTGGATGTGCCCATGGCGAGCGGTGTTGCCGACTCTGCGCTCTTCTACCCCGAGGGCCGGGGAAGCTGGCCGGCAGTCCTGGTGTGGACCGACATTCTTGGGCTGAGGCCGGTGTTTCGCGAGATGGGTCAAAGGCTCGCCGCCGAAGGCTACGTGGTCCTGGTGCCGAATCCGTTCTACCGCAATGCAAAGGCTCCGGTGGTCGATGGTTCGTTTGACTTCAGCAAGCCGGAAGACCGCGCCAAGGTGATGCCAATGGCAGCGGCGTTGACAGCCGATGCTAATATCAGCGACGCGAAATCGTATGTCGCCTTTCTCGACGCGCAGCCGCAAACGAACAAAAAGAGAAAGATGGGTGTCCAGGGGTACTGCATGGGCGGTCCGCTGACGTTTCGCACCGCAGCTACCGCATCCGAGCGCATCGGCGCGGCGGCTACTTTTCACGGCGGCGGCCTGGTGACCGACAAGCCAGACAGCCCCCACCTGCTGATCCCGAAGATGAAGGCCGAGGTTCTCTGTGCGGTGGCAGACAATGACGACAAGCGCGACCCTGCTGCCAAGGACAAACTAAAGGAGGGCTTTGCGGCAGCGCATCTGAAGGCAACGGTTGAGGTCTACGAGGGCTGCAATCACGGCTGGACGGTGCGCGGCAGCCAGGTCTACAACGAGGCAGGAGCAGAGCGAGCGTGGGGGGAACTCACCGCACTTTATAAGCGCAACCTTGCGTAGGGGATGCGGTAAAGCCGCTGCGCTCCTTGGGTGAACCGCCGGCCCATTTTTTGCGGAAGGGCTATCGATCCGACAAATGTTTGATCAGGTAGCCGCGTCCCGGATGTTGCAACGTGTTCAACTGGTCGATCACTGCCGCCCGGTCATAGGAAACACTATAGTGTTGCACGCTGTACAACTTCTCTGCGGTATCCAGAAGCAAATAACTCGCGCCTTTGTCCGCGGTGACGGAGAGGCTCACGGCGCCCGGATTGACGACGTGAACACCATCGACTCTGTGCTCGAAAGGGCAATGCGTGTGGCCTACGCATACCAGGTCTGCAGCGCAGTCCTGCAATAGGGGAGTGATTTCCGCCGCGTTCATGTGAGGACCGATGCCCAAGCCATCATCGCGACCAGGGGACGCATGCACACCCAGGAAGCGAGTGCCATTCGGAAGTTCGATTCTCATCTCGACCGGTAGTTCCTGCAACCAGGGCAGCCATCCGCCGGCGGTAATCATGCCCTGCGTCCAGGCAAACGTGTTGGCTACTTCAACCAGGGCGGCCATCAACTCGGAATTACTCTTGGCTTCCTCAATGCTCGGGGATGGCCGGTCGCCAGACACGACGTATCGGTCGGTGTTGCCTCGAATGAAGCGTGTATTGGGGAGTTCTGACAGGATTTCAAGCACCCGCACTGGCTGTGGTCCCAAAGCAACTAAGTCTCCAAGTATCCAATAGGCATTCACCCCGCCCCGCGCTGCTACATCCCTTAACACCGCGTTTAAGGCAAGCTCATTTCCATGTATGTCGGCAAGAAGAGCAATTCTCATGGATCGATTCTACAAACGCGGCCTGGCGCCCGTGACTCGCTCGAGACTCACAACGAATCGGCGATAAGATCGAAACATCTGGTTTTTCTGTGTGGGAAAGCATGACTCGTACGATCGAATATCGTAACCTGGCAGCGACCGAGGATCATGCAATCCTGTTGGAGGCCTCGAGTCTTACCGCTGGATCCCCTGAGCGCTCGTTTCTTTTCAGGAACCCAGTCGAATGGCTGGAGGCACGAAACCTTAGCGAACTGCCATCGTTCTTCCAAAGACTTGAGACGGCTCGCGCCCAGGGATTGTGGAGTGCGGGCTACTTCAGCTACGAGTGCGGCTATCACTGGGAGCCGAGGGCAGCCCTCAACTTTATCCCCAACCAGGAAGACCTGCCACTTGCCGCTTTCGGCCTCTATTCGGCGCCTACCATATTCACCGCTGACCTGGTTCCCTCCGGGCTGGCACGCGGTGTAGAGAGCCCTTCCCTTGATATCTCTGGTGAAGACTTTCAGGAAAAAATAAGAATTGTCCACAGCTACATCGAAGCTGGCGATACCTACCAGGTCAATCTAACGGACCAGGTGCGAGCGCGATATTCCGGAAGCGCTTTGCAACTCTTTGCTTACATGATGGAAGCCCAACCGGTTGCGTTTGGGGCGCTGCTGCGGCTTGACGATCGTTTCATTCTTTCCGCGTCTCCAGAACTGTTCTTTCGTGTTCAGGGACGGCATATCATCGTTCGCCCAATCAAGGGAACCGCACCGAGAGGGCGCGACGCCAGCGAAGATGCGGCACGGATGGAGGCTCTGGCCAACGACGAGAAGAATCGTGCAGAGAACGTAATGATCGTGGATCTCATGCGGAACGATCTGGGGCGTGTTGCGGAGACGGGCAGCGTGCGTGTCGGCAAGCTATTCGCAGTCGAGCGGCTTCCCTCGCTGCTGCAAATGAGCACCGAGATTACCGCAACGCTCAGAAGCGATGTCACTCTATACAAACTCTTCGCCAGCCTGTTTCCCTCCGGCTCCATTGTCGGGGCCCCCAAGGTGAGGACGATGCAGCTGATACAAGAGTTGGAAAAGCGGCCTCGCGGCGTGTACACGGGTTCGATTGGGTACTTTGCTCCCAACGGCGACAGCGCGTTCAGCGTCGCGATACGAACCGCAGTGCTGCACGCGGAACGGCTGAATATGGGAGTGGGGGCGGGTATAACCTACGACTCCGTTGCCAGGGAAGAGTATCAGGAGTGCAAGCTGAAGGCCGAGTTTCTCAAAGACAACAGCTTCTCCCTCATCGAAACGATGCGTTGCGAAGGCGGTAAGTGCTTGCTTCTGCCGCTGCATCTTGAACGGCTTCAAGCCTCCGCAGATTATTTTGGCTTTCGCTTTCCCCATACAGAACTTACTGAGGCGATCGAGCGTGCGGTGCGCGAATCGTCTGATCGAGGCGCTTCAAAGCTGCGACTGGAACTAAAGCGAGATGGAAGCTGGACCTTATCGGAGTTGGAAGTGCTGGAGAAGGAACCGGAGGTCGCAAGGGCAATGCTTTGGCCGGAACCTGTACAGTCGGGTGATCGCTTTCTGCGCCACAAGACGACCAGGAGGGCACTCTATAACCATGCTGCGCAAGTCTCACGCGAACGAGGATGCATCGACGCAATCTTTCAAAATGAGCGCGGGGTTGTGACGGAAGGGGCGATCACCAACGTCGTAGTGAAGCACGGAGATTCCTGGCTGACTCCGCCAGTTGATGCGGGTCTTCTTCCTGGCGTTTACAGGACTTCCTTGCTCAGGAGGATGCCTGAGATCCAAGTCGTGGAGTTCTCGTTGGAGCGGCTACTTAGTGCGGATGAGGTCTGGCTAACAAATGCTGTACGTGGAATGCGGCGCGTAGTTATCGAAAGTTGAAGACGGTTTGGAAAATGATGTTCTTGAAGCGATCGAGCGGGGCAGGACCACGTTCGACCTTCATACGAAGAATTGCGCCCTCCCAGGAGGCGAGGAAGACTTCGGCGAGATCCACTGGATCGAACGTTGCATCGATCTCACCGGCGGCTTGAGCCTCCGCGATGCACGAGGCGAACGGTAGGCGCCACTCCTGGAAGATCGCCTCCAACCTCTGGCGCAGGAGTTTGCTCTGCGAGGTGGTTTCGACACTGAAATCGCCGATCAGGCAACCGCGATTCCATTTGGCAGCTGCCAGTATGTCGCTGATGGTGTCCAGGTAACGCTTCAGCCGCTGCCGGGGGGAAAGGGATTTGTCGTCCAAGGCCGCTCTGACAGTCCCTTGAAGGTTGGCAAAATAGCGGTCGAGCACTTCCTGGGCAAAAGCCTCCTTGGAGCGGAAGTGATTGGTGAAGGATCCGTGCGGAGCGCCCGCCGCCGCGCAGATATCGCGTACCGTGGCCCCCTCATATCCCGTTTGAAACATGACTTTGAGGCCGGCGTTGAGAATATCTTCGCGCAGGGAGGGCTTGCTCATTTGCCTATAATACGTACGTACGTATTACCCTGTAAAACTTCGAAAACTAATTCTCGATAGCTCTTTTGTACCTTCCAAGAATCGTGGGGTGCCCCATATCTCGCTCGTTTTTCGCGAGATGTGGGAGACCACGAACCTTAACCTTTTTTCCGACCTCAGAAAGACGCACGGGGAGAGCTGGGGTCTCCCACATCTCGCGAAAAACGAGCGAGATATGGGGCACCCACGATTCTTGGAAGGGACAGAAAGAAACCACGCTCCCTGAAGGGAAAAGACACCCATGCTCAACTGAAGGTCAGCATCCAACCCCGGACAGGTTATTCTGGATTTCCTCCACTTTGCGAAAAAGGAGCTTTAATGGCACGCCCTTTGTGGTCAGGAACTATTCAGATTTCGCTCGTCGGGTTTGCGGTGGAGATTTACCCCGCGACCAGCACCACGCGCCCGTTTTCCTTCCACGAAATAGACCGGAACACCCTTAGCCGGGTGCGCCGCGCAAACGTGTCCGAAGCGCCAGCGCCCGAAGCAGACTCGGCAGATTCTGAGGAAAGCGAAGCTCCTTCTGCGAAACATAGCTCTTCGCTCCACCTTGCTCCGCAGCTCGCAGACAGCGCCCCGGTGCAACACACGGTGGAGAAGGCCGACATCGTCAAAGGCTACGAGTACGAAAAGGGCAAATACGCGATCGTCGAACCGGCGGAACTCAAAAACCTGCGCCTCGCCGGCAAGAAGACCATCGAGATTTCCCAATTCTCCAAGGCCGCCGAAATCGATCCAACCCTTTACGAAAAGCCTTACTTCGTGATGCCCAAGTCGGGCCCGCAGGCGGTGGCCTTCGCCGTGATGCGGAAAAGCATGGCGGAAAACGGCATGGTCGGGGTGGGGGAGATCGTATTTAGCGGGCGGCAGCACTTGATGACCCTGGCCCCTCCTCACGACCAGGACCAGCCCGGAATGATGCTCTACACCCTGCGTTTTGCCACCGAGCTGCGCAATGCGCGTGATTACTCCAATGGGGCGGAAAGCAGCCAGGGCGACGTGGCCCAGCTGGGCCTGGCTAAGCAATTAATCGACGCGTACACACGGCCCTTCGAGGTAAGCAACTTTAAAGATCACTACGAGGAAGCACTGCGCGAGCTGGTGGAAGCCAAGATCAAGAACCTGCCGATACCGGAGCCGGAGGCGGAAAAGAAGCCACCCAAGGTCGTCGACTTGATGGAAGCATTGCGCAGGAGCCTTGCCCAGGTAACTCCCGCGCAAGAGACGCAGCCGGCGACAGAGACCGCGAAGAATTCGAAGGAAAAGACCTCCGGCACCAGGAGAAAAAAGTCCGCGTAAGGTCAGCGCCGCCGTCTACGCCAACCCAGCGAGATTCCCAGGAGGATTCCCGCGATCGCAGCGCCGGTCAGCTTCTTTCGACTGGTGATCGGTATGAAACGGGTCTGCTGCTCGCTGATCTCGATCACGCCCACAGGAATCGCTCGCACCCAAGCGCCACCACCGCCGCCTTCACCTTGCAGGTTCGAGTTCCCTCCCCCGTGCGTGCCCGCTCCGCCGCCGTATCCATACATCAGTTTCGCCACTGGGATGACTGTCTTTCCTGCGGCGGACACGGGTTCGCCGTAGATAGCCTTCGAGCCCACCTGGCCAACAATACTTTCCTTAAGCGATTGCAGAAGAGCGACGCTGCCCATGGGAGAAATCTCCTGGAGAAATTATCCTACATCCAGGGAGTGGGATAGACGGTCATGGACGCCGGACGGAATACCCAAGCCCGGGGCTTTCCACCCATTCACGACCGGAGAAAAGGCCCGCCGCCAGGAATATCGAGCCGAGCACCAGATGGAAAATGTGGTCGCCTGTATGTAAGTGCATGGGGCCGAGATACCATGCTCTGTTCATCGCTGCATTTCCAAGCGTCAAGCCTAGCGCGGCCAATGACAAATAGAACGCGCCCGATGCAATGGAGAAACGTTTTGCCATCTCCGGGCCCAGGAAGCTGACACCGAAAGCCAGCGCACCCCACACGAGGTGCATCAGGTTGTGGTACTTGTCCACGCGCGTGCCGGCCACAATGGCCAGCACACCCATCGCAGCGAACAAGCCGCCGAAGAGGCGGCACATCATCCTGGCGGTGTCGGCCGTGTTTCCCCGACGGCGGAAGTTCTGCACCGTAGCCGCCAGCCCCGAGATATCGGTCAACAGGAGTGCGCTAATTTGAAGCAACGTCCCGAAGAAGATACCTGCCGCAAACTTACCGACGGAACCAGGATGTCCCAGACGCAACATCTCTGCCGGCAGCCGCGCAAACCAGCCGGAGGTAACCAGCAGCGAGATCAGTGCGCCGATCAGCGGCGTCCACCACCATCGTGCCCCGAAGACAACGATCGCCGCGACGCCGATAAAAAGCACCGGGCCGGGAGGAAACTTAGGATACGCAGGATCGCCGGAAAGCCACTGCGTCCACAGAGCGATCGCGACCGCAACCAGTCCGCCTGCTGTCAGCTTGGTAAGTAGTGTCAGATTTGTCTTCATTTTCATTCTGCCTTTCTGTCACTGGCGATGATTTGTTGAGCCCGAGAGAAACAGTAGGTCCCTCCACTACGCTGCGCTCCGGTCGGGATGACACTTCTTTGGGTAACGGAAAATAGTTCGATTAAACTGAAGTGTCATCCCGACCGGAGCGCAGCGTAGTGGAGGGACCTGCTGTTTCTCTCGGGCTCACACTCTTCACGGGGCGCTGCAGTTACCGCATCTGTGATTCGCTCATGTGATCTATGCGCTCATGCCAGTGCGACTGCAGCTCGTCAGCCTTCGTGCGCTGCTCCGGAGTCAGGACCGTGCTGTAGATCTTCTGTTTGAAGTGTTCTTTCTCCACCAGCAGTTTCGCCACGGTCTCACCCTGGCGCGTGGCAATCTCCTGCACCTTGCTCTCGTCGAGATTGCCCTTGGCATTCGCTTCGTCCATCTCTTTGCTCTGGGCGGCGAACTCGTGAACCATCCCGAAAATGACCGGACGCTCCGTCTCCCACATCGCATGAATTTCGTTCTTCTGCCCGTCACTCAGTTTGAGTTCCCGTGCCACATAACCCATGGGACCAAAATGACCCCAGCGATGACCGTTGCATCCATACCGTTCATGGACGTCCGCTGCGGCAATCACCACTCCAACGACAACCACCAGCAATACGCCGATGGACCAGATCGTGATTCTCTTCATACCAACATCTCCTTGTTACAACCTCATTCGAGCATCGGTGCAAAGGGGGTGCGGTACAGATTGGTAAAGAGATATAAAGTTTTGTAAACGCCGATGGTGCTCGAGCGAGATGCACTAGTATCGAAAGTGGGCGAACGAGAATGGATCGCGTGCTCATCGTCGATGATGATGTCGAGCTGTGCCGGCTACTCACGGAGCGCCTGAGCACGGAAGGCTTCTCCCTCGAATCCGTTCACGATGGGCCACGCGGCCTGAGCCGTGCTTTATCGCAGGAGCACGCGCTGGTCATACTCGACCTGATGTTGCCGGGCATGAACGGCCTGGACTTATTGCGCGCCCTGCGCAGCCAGTCCTCCATGCCGGTGCTGATGTTGACCGCTCGCGGCGAGGATGTCGATCGTATCCTCGGTCTGGAACTCGGCGCGGACGATTATCTGCCCAAACCCTTCAACCCGCGCGAACTCATAGCCAGGGCGCGCGCAATCCTGCGGCGAAGCGAACGAGTGTCCGAGACATCCGACGTGCTCACGGTGGACGACATTCGGCTTGACCCTTCCGCACGTGAAGTCCTGATCGACGGGGTTCCCCTCGAAATCACCAGTGTGGAATTCTCACTGCTCGAGGCTCTGCTGCACGACGCGGGGCACGTGGTGACGCGAGAGCATCTTACCGAGACGGTGCTGGGACGCAAGCTCGGCTCGTTCGATCGAGTGATCGACGTGCACGTCAGCAATCTGCGCAAGAAACTGAGCCGCGCACACGCAGGAGAGCGCATCAAGGCGATACGCGGCAGCGGCTACCAGTTCGTCGCCCGGTCAGAAGCGAAATGACAGCCAGGATTCACAGTCTCTTCTTGAAGATATTCCTGTGGTTTTGGGCAACTGTCATTGTGACAGCTCTCTCCCTGGTCGTTGCGTTTGTAATTCTTTCCGGCAATGGCGTTTCGCAGTCGCATGCAACCATGACGGAAACGGCGCGCCAATCGGGCGCCATGGCGATCGAGGAGGTCGAGCTACACGGGGCTCCGGCAGCGTCGGCTTATCTCGCAAGGCTCGAGGATCAGACCCACGTGCAAGCCTGCCTCTTCGATGCTTCGCGAAACCTGATCGCGGGCAGCAACTGTGCAGGGCTCTCCGAGATAGTCTCGCGGCTGACAGACGCCCATACATCAGAAACCACCTGGCGGCACGGCAGCACGCGCATTGCCGTGAGATTGCAGGGAAGCAACAACGCCGTCTACGTTTACGCCACCAGCGTCCCCACCGGACCTCCCCTCAGTCGAGTTGCCATCGTGCGCCAGTGGTGCATCGCCCTACTGGTTTCCGGTTTCATCTGCTATTTGTTGACCAGGTATCTCACCACGCCCATCCTGCGCTTGCGCGAAGCGTCTCAGCATCTGGCCGCCGGCGAGTTGAGCACGCGCGCCGCGGCGCAGATGGAACGGCGGCAAGATGAGCTGGGCTCGCTGGTGCGTGATTTCAACACCATGGCTGATCGTATCGAGAAGCTCATTTCCAGGCAGCGGCAGCTCATCTCGGATGTCTCGCATGAGTTGCGCTCGCCCCTGGCGAGATTGAACGTCGCCCTCGACATTGGCCGCCAGCGAAAGGGCGACGATCCCGCCTTCGATCAAATGGAGCAGGATCTCGAGTCCATGAACGACATGATCGGGCGTTTGCTCTCCATAGCCCGCCTGGATGCCACGACAACTCCCGTGGCCATGACGAAGGTGGATTTGAGCGAGTTGGTCTCGAAGATCGTCCGTGGCGCGCAGTTTGAGTTGCAGGAAAGCAACGCAGTGCATCTAAACATGTCTGGCCAGTACTTTGTGCAGGCCAATGCAGAATTGCTGCATAGCGCTATAGAAAATGTGATGCGCAACGCGGTCCGCTATACGGAAGGAGATAGCCCCATCGAAGTTTCTCTACGCTCGCAGGAATTCGCGCCTTCCAATTTCGTCCGTCTGGCCATTCGTGACCACGGAAGCGGCGTTCCGGAATCGGAGCTGCTCAACATTTTCCAGCCGTTTTATCGTGTGGCCGAAGATCGTGATCGCCTCTCCGGCGGGACTGGGCTGGGCCTTGCGATCGCGGAGCGAGTGGTGCGCATCCACGGCGGAACTATCCATGCCAGAAATGCTGTTCCTCATGGACTGGAAGTCGAGATTCTCTTACCGCAGCTATCGCGGATGGGTGAATCCGCACTCCTTCCATAGTTTTTCCCAGGCCCATATCCCGGACATGCTCTTCATCGGCAGCGGGAATCCGAGCTGATGGGCGAGCATACACACCTGTCCGCGATGATGTGCGTCGTGCGAAACCATGTAGACCACCATGCTTGCGCCGGAAGGCCAGGGTTTAGCCCAACCGTCGCGGTGGAAAACTTCGACCTGGCTCTGGGGTCCGGAGAAAGCGTCCGCCAGCATCTCGGAACAGCGCGCGCCGCTTTCAACCAGAGCGGTCCGCACCTGCTTTTGCGTGCAGCGAGCGTGCTCCAGCGACACGGGGAGCTTCAAGTGCGGGGCAGACAACCTCAACCACTTGCGGCGGACATTATGCACGTGGGCAAAGATGGCGGCGATCGTGCGCCCCTTACTCCCGGGCAGTTTCGCGCGCCATGCAGCAGGATCGAGATGCTCGAGCACCATCTGATTCATGCGCTCGTTGACAGCGTAACTCTCCACCAGCACCTGGCAAGGGTCAACATCAGCCTGTGAGCGGGTCATAGATCACCTCCTGGGCCCAAAGACTCGGGCATCTTCCCATCGTTTCCGCCAACACCTTTTCAGAGCGGTTCACATCTATATACAAGAATGACAACGTCGGAGGTTCCCTTGACGGCAGAATCAGGTCCGCGAGTTGTGATTGTGGGAGGCGGGTTCGGCGGCTTCTATGCTGCCCGCTCCCTGGCTAAAGCCGCGGTCCGAGTCACCCTCGTCGATAAGCGCAATTATCACTTGTTTCGCCCTATGTTGTACCAGGCGGCGACCGGGTTGCTCGCGGGTGATGAAGTAGCTCCGTCGTTGCGCGTGCTCTTCAGCAAACAGGAAAATGTAGACGTGCTGATGTCTGAAGTGACGGGGGTGGACGTTGCGAACCGGAAAGTACTCCTCCCCAACTGTGAACTGGGGTACGACTATCTTGTGCTGGCTACCGGTATCCATGTGAACTACTTTGGCCACGACGAATGGAAAGCGATCGCACCGGGGCTAGATTCCCTGGCCGAAGCAGATCTCATTCGCAGCAGACTTCTGACTACGTTTGAAGAGGCAGACCGCCTCGCCTTATGTGCGAATGCGGATCCCGCGCGCATTCAGGAGATGCTTACCTTCATCCTCGTGGGTGGCGGCACGGTGGGCGTCGAGCTTGCCGGCACCATTGCTGAAATGGCGGCGATGGCATTACAGCGCGACTTCCGTCACCTGGCACCCGGTGCAGCCCAGATTCTGCTCTATGAAGGTACGCCCCGCATACTGCCCTCTTTTGCCGAGGAACTCTCGGTGAAAGCACGCCGGCATTTGGAGCAGTTGGGCGTGAAGATCTTCACCAGCACGCGCGTTGAGAGCGTTGACGCAGAGGGCATTGTGGCCAATGGAGCGCGCATTCGCAGCCGGAATGTCATGTGGACGGCGGGTGTGTCGGCTTCGCCGGCCGCGCAGTGGCTGGGGGCCGAGGCGGATAAGTCGGGCAGGGTCAAGGTAAATCCTGACCTCTCGGTGCCGGGGCATCCCGAGATCTTCGTGATCGGCGATACCGCCCTCGTGATCGCAAACACCCGCAATCTGTTTTTCATGAAAAGTGGAGCCAACGTGACCATGCCGGGACTCGCGCAACCGGCCATTCAACAAGGTGAGTATGTGGCGAAACTGATTGGCCGCCGCGCCTCCGGGCAGCCCGCTCCCGATCCCTTTTGGTATTGGGACAAGGGCGATTTAGCCGTTGTCGGACGCACCTATGCCGTGGCCGACCTTCGGTTCTGGAAGTCCGCCGGCTTTTTGGCGTGGCTGATATGGGCCGGCGTCCACATCTATTTTCTGATCGGCTTTTCCAATCGGCTCTTTGTCATGCTGCGGTGGGCGGTGCAATTCGTCACCCGGCGGCGCGCGGTAGGGGCGATATCCGCGGATCTTTCAGCCGAGGCTACTGAATAAAGTCCGGAGCTTTCTTGAGACGCTGGAAGGTTACCGGATCATGCTCGATCCAGAGTTGAGCGCCGCTCTTTTTGAGGTAGGCTTCCATGGCTGCGCGGCTGGCAAGCGTCTGTTGCCCGTTTGCCTCGCCCTCAGGGGGTTTGGATGCGCCCCGCTCGGCTACGTAGTGCCATAAATCCCCCGCGATCAGGACCGGGCCAGTCTTGGGCAGCTTCAATGCCAGAACCTGGTGACCTGGAGTATGACCGGGAGTGTATTTGATAACGACGGTTCCATCGCCGAAGACGTCGTAGTCGCTGTTTGGAAGAATCACCGTCTTGCTGTTGCGGAGCCGACTGTACGCGGCTTGGTGATCAGCACTGGCAGCAAACATCGCATCCCGTTCTGCGGCGTGAACCAGCCAGGTGGAACCGGCAAATGCATTCGCATTCGCCGTGTGATCGAAATGGTAGTGAGAAAAGGCAATGTAGGTGATGTTCTCGGGCCGATAGCCCAGCGCTGCCAGTTGCGGCAGCAGAGGCCGGGGGGAGCTGATCGTCTCGGAATCTTCGACCTTGACTACCGGCTTGTTTCCCTGGAACGCACTGTCCGGAATCAACCCGACATCCCACATCAACGTGCCTTTGGGATGAACGATTAAATAACAGGGCACCACCATGTCGCTGTTCTTCACGTCGCCTTTGTTCAATCCGTATTCGATCGGGTTTTCGCCCTTGATCAGGCCGCAGTCGAACAGGTAAACGCGCAGGGACGTCACCGGAGCAGCTGTTTTCTGTGCGATCGACGGCTGAGGCGCCATCGCAAAGACAACCAGTGAGGCAAGCGCCGCACAAATTCCTCTTCTCATCGTGATTCCCTCTCTTCGCCGGCTCCGCCTCCGGCGTGCCTTCACCACCGCTTGGGCAAGAATACATGCGGAAATTTGCTACGGCGCAAACTATGATTACCCCAATCTCGAGCCGGCACCTTCTGGCCGAGCTGAAAAGGAAGAAGACGATGCGAGCCAGACGGAACCCAGGGTTGATGTCCATTGCCATTCTTGTCGTCTGGATCTGCACTCCTGCTCCGGTCCGTGCCCAGTCGCCGAAACGAATCCTTCTGGCGCTCTCGAAACACGACCATTCGCTGGCGATGGTGGATCCAGGCACTCTGCAGGTCATCGCGCGCGCTCCGGTTGGCCCCGACCCGCATGAGGTGATTGCCTCCTCTGACGGCCGCACCGCCTACGTTTCCATTTACGGCGGCGGCCGCTACCACGCGATCTCCGTCATCGACCTGGCCGCGAAGAAAGCCCTGCCTGACATCGATACGGGGGCCCTCAACGGCCCCCACGGTCTTGCGTTCGAAGGAGGAAAGCTGTGGTTCACGGCAGAAGGTGCGAAGGCCATCGGGAGCTTTGATCCTGCAACCGCCAGGATCGACTGGATTATGGGCACTGGCCAGAACCGGACCCACATGATCTACGTCAGGCCAGACGAGAAGCAGATCTACACCACCAACGTCAGTTCTGCGACCGTCAGCATCCTGGATGAGGTTGCCCTGCGGAGCGGACCTCCTCCGGGAGCACACCCGCCACCTGGCGCTCAGCCGCTGCCACCCCCATCGGGCCGAGGGCAAACTCACCTGGACTGGAATCAGACCGTCATTGCAGTCGGCAAAGGCGACGAGGGGTTTGACGTGTCACCCGACGGGCGCGAGCTGTGGACGGCCAATGCTGAAGACGGCACCCTGTCGGTAATTGATCTCCGAACGCGAAAAGTGACGGCCACTCTGAACGCGAAGACGTTCGACGCGAACCGGCTGAAGTTCACTCCTGATGGAAAGCTGGTGCTGATTTCGTGTCTGAGCAACGGCGATCTGTTCATTTACGACGCAGCATCGCGCAAAGAATTCAAGCGTGTGCACATCGGCCACGGAGCGGCCGGCATTCTGGTCGAGCCGAATGGCGCACGCGCTTTCATCGCTTGCAGTCCTGACAATTACATAGCCATTCTGGATCTGAAGACTTTTAAGGTCACCGGCCACCTCGACGTTGGCGGCGAACCAGACGGCCTGGCGTGGGCGAACCGCCCATAGAATTGCTCAACGATCCCCGGAAGAATGTCGATATATCTAGTTGATAGTTAACAGCTTAATGCGCGGCACTCCAGGATACGGAAGGGGAGGAGTATCATACCTCGACGCCGGGACATGGCTGTAGCCGGCAGGCTTAAGGAGAACCATTGCGTACTTCTTGGACTCGGATCGAAGGCACTGCGGCGCCGCAGCCAGATCCCCCACTACCCGGCAAAGGCTCTGCTTCGACCCCGACCAGTTCGGCTGCGGTGCAGGCGCAATTGGAGCGCATTGTTGCCAGCACTTCCTTTCGGAATAGCAAACGCTACCCAGCGCTGCTGCGCTATGTGGTCGAGAAGACGCTGGAAGGCAACGCGTCTGAGCTGAAGGAACGAAACATCGGCATCGATGTATTCGGGCGGGATCCGTCTTACGATCTGGGAATAGACCCGGTCGTGCGCATTACAGCAGGAGAGGTTCGGAAACGGCTGGCGCAGTACTATCAGGAAACCGCACATCGTCACGAACTTCGGATTGAAATCGCGCTGGGGTCTTACCAGCCTGAATTCACTGCTGCGGAGCGCGTGCCTGAAGTGGTCGCTCTCCCGACACCGGTCCCTGCCGAACCGGTTACGGCCGAAAACGCTCAAGGGCAATCACACGCAAGAAAGTCGCTGGTTCTCTCCTGCGCAGGACTTGTCCTACTTCTCGGACTCACTTCCTTATGGTTTGCAACCCGGCCCGCCGCGCTCGAGCTTTTCTGGCGGCCGGTAATTACCCGGGGGAGCCCGGTATTGCTGTGTGTGGGACGTGCGGGATCCAGGGGGCAAAGCACTTCCGACCCTACGAACCTCGATCCAAACTACAGACCCGTTGCGTGGTGGGACGCGGAAACGATGGCGCGCCTGGCTGGATTGATAGGGGCAAAGGGCGCCACTCTGCGGCTGATGCGGGAGGATCATGCCACCTTCAGCGATTTCCAGCAAAGTCCCGCCGTGCTCATCGGTGCTTTTAACGATCAGTGGACCCTGGAACTGATGCAGAAGATGCGCTACACCTTTCAGCGCACCGGCCGCGTGCATTGGGTCGCGGATCGCGATCATCCGTCGTTTCAGGATTGGAAAGTCGACCTGGGGCAAACCGACGCCGAAGGAAATCTCGACATCAAGCAGGACTACGCCATCATCTCGCGGGTGGCGAACCCTCGAACCGGCTCTATTACCGTTACGGTCGCCGGATTGTGGGGCTACGGAACGCTTGCCGCCGGGCGATTCCTGACCGATCCAAAGTATCTTGATGAGGCGTCGAAACAAGCCCCGCCCGGTTGGAGCAAGCGAGATATGGAAATAGTTATTGGGACAGAAGTCATCCAGGGCAATCCTGGCCCCCCGAAGGTCTTAGCGACCGCCTTCTGGTAAGTCGCAGGCCCGGCGCAGGTATCATACCTCTCGCATTCACGTGCGCCGGTGCTTATCAAATAGCACATTCAAAGGCAGTTCGGAGCAGATGATCCCAGTGATACAGTAACTGCCTTGTGGGGCGTGCTGCGGTCAGATCTAATCCGCTCATTCATGAAGATCGCCCATTTTTTCAGTACGCAACCTGGCCAACGGAGTCTCGGCATAGGTTTGTTGCTTCTACGCCTCGGCGCCGGGCTCATCCTTTTTCTCAAGCACGGTTTAGAGAAGCTCACTGGTTACTCGACCATGGTGCAGCACTTCCCTGACCCGCTCCATGTCGGCGCGCACTTCGGCTTAGCCTTTGCCCTGCTCTCCGACGGCATCTGTTCGGTCCTGGTCGTGCTTGGCCTGGCCACTCGACCGGCCGCGGCGTGGATCCTGATCAATTTGCTGACAGCGTTCCTCTTCGTGCATCACGCAGCATTTTTCACCCAGAGTCATGTGGAGCTGGTCGCGCTGTTCATCACCGTGTTCGCGGCAATCCTCTTTACCGGCCCTGGAAATCTCAGCATCGACGCCCTCATCGAGAAGGCGTAGACCATGCAAATGCCCCTCGACTCATAGACCGTTTTGACCGTTTTGATAAGGACCGTCCGACAATGTCCAAAACCCGTTTGGTTTTTCTTGAAAGTGTGCTCGCGCTCCTGGCTTGTTTGACTGCGGCGGCGGCAACGCCCGGCAGCCTCCGGGTCGGCGCCGCGCGTATTGACATCACTCCTGCTTCTGACCCGGCGAACCCGCCCACAGGAAAGTACGAGCACGAGCGACTCTATGTGCGCGCGATCGTACTGGACAACGGATCCGCCCGGGCGGTCTTGATCGGCGCCGATCAGGGGATGCTCTCGGAACTGATCTGGACGGCGGCCTCGAAGCAAATAGCGCAGGAAGTGGATTGCCCGGTGACGAACATCATCATGTCCGCGACCCATACCCACAGCGGTTGGGGCGCAGGCGCGCCAATTCCGCGGGGCGGTCCAATGGCTGCCCCCGACCCGAATCAGCCGCCTCCTCCGATCGTGACGCAAATACTGGACGCCGTACGCCAGGCGAAAGCCAAACTCCAGCCCGCCCGCATGGGCTTTGGAACAGGGTTTTCTTACCTCAACGTGAACCGTGATGCCATCGATCCTGAAACTCATCTCTGGACCCAGGCCGCCAACCTCGACGGGTCGTCCGATAAGACGGTGGCCGTGCTCAAGTTTGAGACCCCAACCGGCGAACCGATCGCAGCCTACATCGATTACGCGATGCACCCGGTGAATGGATATCTTGCCGGCTTCATCAGCGCCGATTTTGCCGGGGCTACTTCCCGCTGGGTCGAACAGGCCTATGGAGACAAGATGGTTGCGGTATTCGCCCAGGGCGCTTCCGGGGATCAGAACCCCTTGTACCTGCGCGCCGCCACCAATACCTTAGCGTCTCGCGGCGGGGCCCCGATCACCGGCAACGTGCTCACGCGCGAACCGATAGAAGCAGCGGTGCGCGACGGGAAAGTCACCCCACAAAACCCGGATCCGAAGGTTCGCGACAACCTCGAACGGGTGATGGAAAGCGAAGGCGTCCTGCTGGGCGAAGAAGTCATTCGCGTGATGAGTAATACCAAACGTATGGAGTCAAGCCCGGCCATTGTGGCAGATCAAGACGTGGTGACTTGTCCCGGGCGGCATCGCACAGACACCGCGCGTGAAGGCACTCCCGGCACTTACACCGCCGGCGACCCGGTGCACATTCGGCTGGGCGCTCTGCGCATCGGCAATGTTGTTCTTACTTCGGTGGATGCCGAAATCTACAGCACCATCGCAAGACGTCTGAAAGAACAATCGCCCATGGCCAACACCGTCGTTGTTACGTTAGCCAATGGAACGGCCAACTCGGGATATATCCCGAACAACGCCTCCTTTGGAGCGTACACCTTTCAGGTACTGAGCTCACGCTTGCAGCCTGGCTGTGCCGAGGGCGCGATCGATAACGGACTTCTGGATCTGATCAAGGCAGACGAGCGGTAGCACTAACCCAACAGGAGATACGGCCGGCGCCCACTGTCGTGCGATGAAGTATGGTCGCGCAGCGAATCACGGAGAGATTCCGCATCGTAGCTGGCCACGGCCTGGCTAAGCTGCGAATCGATCTCGTCTGCGATGGTCATGACCCCGTTGAGCAGCACGCTGAAATCGATGTTTATCAGGTTGGCCTGTAGGGTCTCAAAGATGCTGACCTGCAATAGCCGCGCTTCTTCGACCATCATCGCTGCCGAATAACCCTGCCTGTGCCGAAGCACTCCATGATCGTGGGCGGCAGCCGACGCCACTTCGTTTCTCGCCAGGGGTCGAAAATAGCGAAGCCGATTGACGAGGTCGTCCAAAAGTTGAGGGAGATGGCCAGAGCGTTGCAGGCGCTCCAGGGGAACAATCATGAGCTTCTCGTCCTTCTCCGCAAGCGCCAACCACGCATCGATGGTCCGCTGCGTTGAACGTTCAAGAATTGTCGCCAGATCTTCAATCACCTGGGATGGCCGATGTCCATCGGCAAGTCTCTGCTCGATAGCTTCGACCAGGCAACCTATGTCCACCGGCTTGACCAGGATTTGATCGGTTTGCCGGAGGATAGCTTGCGTAGCAGCGCGCATCTCCGGGAACGAACTGAGCAAAATTGTTACCGCTTCAGCATTGGCATGGCGCATGGCACTCACTACCGTGAGTCCATCTCCTGCACCTGGCATGTGGAGGTCGCTCAAGAGCACGTCGAACACTCTCGAACTTATCAATTTCAGAGCTGTAGACACAGTGGACGCGGTGGTGACTTCGAAGCCCTGCTCTTGCAGCAGCGCACCCAGGATAAGAAGGGAAACCTCGTCGTCATCGACCAGCAGTAGCCTGATGAATGCCATCGCATCACCTAAGCGCGATCAAGTTCGCGGAAATACAGGACCGATGTGCTGTGAGCGTATGTATGTAAGTTAGTCGCGGCGCTCCCCAGATACGCCCATACTGCGCCGCTTACTTTTACATTAAGCGCCATATTACGTCACTTGCAGATAAGGGGGGAGTGCTGCATCGGAGACTTGGCGAGTGTTGTGCCGTTAGTAACCGATAAGGTATTACAACAAGAATAAACACATCGCCGGGTGAAAACTCCTCACTCATGGTTAAGCGAAAGAATCCGAAATGAAGGGTACGAGCTTCAGCGCGTACATAACCCTGGCACCGTCGATAGGCTTTTAGCCCCTGAGGGAATTCTTTCCTGTAATGAAGACGCCCCTCAGCGGCTAGAGTCACCATTGTTTTGTAGTGATAACGGACGGTCTGAAGAGCCTGCGTGAGAACTCCAACATTTGGGAAGCCCGAAAGGCGCACCGCAGATCCCTCCACTCCGCTCCCCCGGATTTCCTGTTGACCTTGGTGGCGTTGGTGCACTTCATGCGCCCTTCTTTACCGAAGGGCGCACACGCTTCCTTGTCCAGTGAAGCGTGGCAGGAAATCCGGGTACGCTCCGGTCGGGATGACAATTCATCTTGGAAACTACACTTAGCGTTCCCAAACAAAATTGTCATCCCGACCGGAGCGTAGCGTAGTCGAGGGATCTGCGGTGCGCCTTTCGGGCTTCCCAAATGTTGGAGTTCTCATGCAGGCTCTTCAGGCCGTCCCCTTCAATACGCTTTGCCACCGTCTAACCTACAGGACTACTCGGAACCGGGACTCAACGGGCTTCAGGTTGCTCAAAAATATCCTGGATGTCATGCTCGGTAGATGAATCGAAGAATACTCTGGGTGATTGTGGTAGCGGTGTGGGCCTGCTCTCTCACGGCTGCAGCGCAGGAAAAAGGAATTTGGCGAGCAGCGAGCTCGACGGCCCAATCCATCACGGGCGATGTGGCGCTTTCTGAGGATAAGTTATCGATCAATTTTTCCGCCTTTACGATTGCCCAAATACGTGCTCTCGAGCCCGCTGAGCTGAGCGCATTGTTCCCATCGGAGGACGCTGCCGGTGGAAGCGGCAACCTCTACAGGCTGCGCATACCTGGCGATAAGAGGTTCATGCATAAAAATACCCTGTGTGGTTCTGAGGATACGCAGTGGATGGCCACCTACGTTGTAGGGCACGCCTTGCATCTGGCATTTTTCTCGGGACAAAAAATACCGGTCTTCACGGCGGATGCAATCGCAAACACAACAGATCTATGCGGCACTTTCAATTACGTAAGGTGAAGGATCAGTGGCCAGAGGGCTGATGACTGAGGCGCTCCATAAAGACAGCGTTGCGCTTTGCTTGCTTGGATAAGGAATCCAGGTAAGCTGTCTCTCCTTCGGCGTGGTAGCCTTCTCCGAGCATTCCGACGCCAACGATGCCCGGCAGGTAAGGAGCGACGAAGGAAATGTCGCCCGCGCCGCGAGTCATCGGACCGCCTTCAAGAACAGGGCCGAAGCCCAGCGCCACGCTTTCGTTGTTCCATTGTCCCAGGAGCTTCTCCCCTGCCTCCGTCCTGGCCATCGCAGGATAGCTTTCATCGAAGCTGATGGTCGCGCCGGTCTTGGGCAGGTGGGCAGCGACAATGGCGCGCATCTTCGCCTCGACCCGCGCGGTCTGCTCGTCGTTCAGGGTGCGCAAGTCTCCGGTAGCAATCGCAGTTGGCGCCACTACGTTGGATTTGCCGCTGGCGGAACCTCCTGTGTTATCCGGGTTGATCTGCGCAGTCGCGCCGCCAAGCACAAGGCCGGGGTTGTAGGTCAGGCCCTCTTCAGGGAGCTCTTTGCGGAACGCATCGAGGATGCGCGCAAGCTCATAGATCGCGCCGTAGCCAAGGCGATCGCCGAAAACTTGCGACGAGTGCCCACTCAGGCCGGTGGTCGCCAGATGCCAGGTGGTCGAGCTCCTGCGCGCAATGCTGACGGTATCCTGCCCGTTCAACCGGACGCTAGGCTCGAATTCCAGGGCCACATCACTTTTTTTAGCGGCTTCGATCAGGTCGTGGCGAGCTAGTTGGACAGGATTGCCAACACGCTCTTCGTCCCCGCTCAACACGATGCGGATTTCGCAGTGCTCGAGAACGCCGGCCTCCCGCATGGCACGCAGCGCGGCCAACATCACAACCAATCCGCCCTTCATGTCGGCAACCCCAGGACCGGTGGCAATCTTGCTGTCTGTATTGGGAACAAGCAGGTATTTCTGGAAGGAACTGGCGGGCTCAAAGACAGTATCCATATGTCCGATGAGCAGCAACTTCTTTCCACACTGGCCTGCTCCGGCGGGGCAAGGATGTTCGGCGACGAGATCGCCGGCTCGCGCGGTCTCTGCTTTCATCGGCACCCAACGCACCTGGAAACCAAACGCTTCGAATTGGGGAACAAGAATGTCCTTCACCGCTTCTACGCCGGCGAGGTTCATGGTGCCGCTGTTGAGGTCGACCAGTTGCTGCAGCAGCGCCAGGTCTGCCTCCGCATGCGCGTCCACGGAACGGACCATCTTAATCTCAGTCGCCGACAGAGGCGACGGAGCATCCGGGTTCTGCGGGCAAGCTGGCCTGTGAGTCGAAAGGAACAATGCACCGAGGAAGCAGGCTCGCGCTACGAACCCGTACGGGCGTAGTGTCTGCGGTTGCATAGGGTGGATTCTAGCATCGCGACACCGGTCCCTCCGGGCACTCCGGCCGCGTACTTACGCCACGACCACGACTTTTCTGTGCGGGTTCCCTGCCCGGTTTGGCCGGCTCGCAGGGCGGCGAGCGATGTCTACCGGTCGCTGGGGATGGCGGGTTTTGCGTGCGGATTTTCCCCGGTCCCCGCTCTGCTCTTCGCTACGGCACCCACACGGATAGCCGCTGCCTGGATAAGTCACAGAGGCTTCCAGGATGACGTAGACGGTGGACGCCTTGATTGGATGGCCAGGAATCACTTGAGCACCGGCACTCCCGATTGAGATGCAGGCCAGCACGGCCAACGCCAGCTTCGACTTCGCTTTCATTGGTTCATCCCCCTGTGTTGATGCGATAAGCATTTCCTATGGTTGGGCGATAACCTCATACTCCGTCTTGACCAGACCACTCGCGTAACTTTGCGTCGCGACATGACGCAGCCGGACATCATGAGGCAGCGCGCCGAAGAGAGGAATTCCCTCCCCGATAAGCACTGGCACTCTGGTGATGATGAGGCGTTGCACCAGGCCTGCACGCAGGAACCCCTGGATCGTGACTCCTCCATCGACGTAGACGTGGCGAACACCACCGGCGACAAGCCTGGCGACAATTTCAGCGGGCGATCCAGCCATTTGCTCGACCACCCCGCGAGCCGCGGACAAATCGAGCGTCTTGCTGCTGAGAACCACGACGCGCTTATCCCCATACGGCCAGGCGGGAAATGCGAGGACCGTTTCGAAGGTCTTGCGCCCTATGACCAGCGCATCAATCCCGGCCATGAACTCATCGTAGCCGTGGGGCTCTCCCCCGTCCGGGGGAAGAAAGTCAAGACCGTCGTTCAGTCGCGCAATATAGCCGTCTACGCTGCTCCCGATAAAGACCGACACCCTCATCGTCCGATCTCACTTTCCAGCAGACGGCCACCCGCGTGTCATTTTAATCAACTACCTGTTGCTTTCCCAAAGGAACTGTAGCATGATTCCTGTTGGAAACCAAAATGTCTTAATTATGAAACAAAAAACGGACGTCTTACAGGGAACGTTGGCACTGATGGTCCTGCGTACTCTGGATGTGCTGGGGCCGCTGCACGGGTACGGGATTGCCCGGCGCATCGAGCAAATCAGCGGAGATTTGCTGGCGGTGAATCAGGGCACTCTCTATCCGGTGTTGTTGAAGTTGGAGAACGAAGGCGCGGTCGCGTCGGAGTGGGGCGCCTCGGAGAACAACCGCCGCGCTCGCTTTTATCGACTGACAAAGACCGGGCATAAGCTGCTGGAGGCCGAGACACGTGGCTGGGAACAAACCGCGGCCATCATGGCGCGTTTCTTTGATGTAAAAGCGGAGGACCTGTCATGAGACTCCTGAGGCGGTTCCTGGCTCGCCTGGCGAACTTCGCGACGAGGCAGCAGGCGGATCAACGGTTGCGGGAAGAGGTGGAGGAGCATCTCGCGTTTCTAACCGCGGAGAATCTGCGCAACGGCATGCCGCCGGAGGAAGCCCGGCGACACGCTGTGCTGAAGTTCGGGGCGATGGGAACGATCAAGGAGCAGTGTCACGCGGAGCAGGGATTGCCCTTCCTCGAAACGTTGTTGCAAGATGTGCGGTATGCGTTGCGGCTGTTTGCCAAGTCGCCGGGTTTTGCTGCCATCGCGGTTTTGACCATGGCGCTGGGCATTGGCGCAACGACGGCGATCTTCAGCGTGGTCGACGCCACACTGCTCCACCCCTTGTTGTATCCCCATCCGGCTCAACTGGTGAAGGTTGAGGACGACCTGCCCGGCATCGGTGCACGAGAGGTGGGGATTTCCATACCGGAATGGAAGGATCTTGAGCACTCCGGCATTTTTCAATATGTCTCACTGATGGGGGGAGGATCGGCAAACCTCACCGGCTCATTGCAGCCGGAGCGAATTGCCTTCTTCAGCGTCTCGCCGAACTATCTAGCGACGCTGGGGGTGAAACCGGAGTTAGGCCGCTGGTTTGATCCCAATGACCAGACGCCGGGGTTCACTCTGGACGTGCTCATCAGCGACGGGCTGTGGAAGCGCGCGTACGGAGGCGACCCGCACATCGTGGGCAAAAGTTTGCGGCTCGACAATGACCTCTACCGCATCATCGGCGTCATGCCGGCCAGCTTTCACGACCCAGGGCGAACGACGGAACGGAGAAACACCGAACTTTGGGCGGCATCCGGTTTTGCCGCGGCGCCTGCCCCGTTGCCGCAACGCAATTCGCGGCTCACGTTAGAAACAGTGGGGCGGCTCAAACCCGGACTGACGGTTGCAGCGGCGCAGAGCCAGCTGGACGCGCTCGTCGCCTCTTTGCAGAAACAATTTCCCGCCGACTATCCGGTGCAAAGTTCCTGGAGAGTGCAGCTGGTGCCGCTGAAGGAGAGTGTGGTCGGCGGGGTTCGCCAGTCGTTGATTCTGCTGCTGGGCGCCGTGACCCTTGTGCTGCTCATCGGCTGCGTGAACGTAGCCAACCTGATGCTGGCGCGCGCGAGCGCGAGAGGACATGAGATGGCCGTTCGCCAGGCGCTGGGGGCTGCGCGAGCGCGCCTCGTACAGCAACTATTGACGGAGAGCCTGCTGCTTTCGCTCGCCGGTGGGATCGCCGGACTGGCGATCCTCTTCGCCACCCGGGGGTTTCTGCTGCACATGATCCCGGAAAGCCTGCCGCGCCTCAACGATATTTCGATTCGTTGGAGCGTTATGCTGTTTGCCCTGCTCGCCTCGGTTGCGGCGGGCGTGATGTTTGGTCTGGCTCCGGCATGGCAGACCAGCCGAACGAATCTGATCCACACGCTCAGGCAGGAGGGCCGGGGTTCGAAAGGTTCCACGGAACAGACACAAACCCGCCGTTTGTTGGTGACAATGGAGTTCGCGCTGTCGTTGGTGCTGATGATTGCCGCGGGCCTTCTGCTGCGCAGTTTTTGGGATTTGTTCAAGGTGCGGCTGGGCTTTAATCCAGATCACGTTATGTCTGTTCGCCTTTGGCTGCCGGTGCCCAATGACCCCAAGACGGACATCTATGGAACGCCTGCGCAGGAAGCACCGTTCCTGCGCGAATTGCTGCGCCGCAGCGGGTCGCTGCCGGGAGTGCAAGAAGCGGCACTCGGAAGCAGCGCGGCCATTCCCTTGAATCATGATCGCAATCCATCTCCCTTGATCCTGGAAGGAAGCGGGATGCAGAAGGAGCCTCCTCTGATCGAGTTACGCAATGTTACGCCGGGCTATTTTCATTTGCTGGAAATTCCGTTGCTGCGTGGCCGCCTCTTCAGCGATCTGGACGACGCCAAGGCGCCTAAGGTCGCGATCATTAATGAGGCGATGGCGCGGATGTACTGGCCCAATGCCAATTCGCTGGGCAAGCGTCTCAAGGTGAGTTCGGCAGACCATACCTGGATCACGGTGGTCGGCGTAATCGCGGATGCCCGCACTGAGTCGCTGGCGGGAGCGAGCATTCCGCAACTGTATTTGAGCGCGTATCAAACCAGGGAAAAGGAGCTGGCTGTCTTCTTGCGTGGTCAACTGAATACGACTGCGCTGCCGGCGCAAGTGCACGAGCTGGTGCGGTCCATCAATCCCGAGCTCCCTGTCTTTGGAGCGCAGACGCTCGACGATGCGCTTTCCGCGTCACTTTCTGAAAGGCGATTCTCGATGGAGATGGTGGCGTTGTTCGCGCTGACGGCGTTGCTGCTTGCAGGGCTTGGAATTTATGGGACCATTTCCTACCTGGTCAGCGAGCGGGCACACGAGATTGGTATTCGCCTGGCGCTGGGGGCGCAAAGGAGAAAAATCCTGGAGATGGTTCTGCGCCAGGGATTGAGGCTCGCCCTTGCCGGCGCCGCGGTGGGACTGGTGGGAGCGTTGATCGTGGCGCACCTCATGGCAGGACTACTTTACGGCGTGCGGCCCACCGATCCCCTCACCTTCGTGGGAGTGACCCTGGTGCTCACAGCGGTCGCGCTGACGGCTTGTTATATCCCTGCAAGGCGGGCGATGCGGGTCGATCCTCTGGTCGCGCTACGGTACGAATAAGCCGAATTTGCCGAAAAGCATTTCCAGGGGAGGTCCGTAGAACCGCAGATCCCTCGGCTGCGCTCGGGATGACAAAGGGGACGGTAGCGCTTCCATACAGATTGGTTGCTGGAAGGAAGATGCTGTTCGGCAGCCACACTGTTCGGCAACCACTTTTTATGGAAGCGCCGCCGTCCCCTTTGTCATCCCGAGCGCAGCCGAGGGATCTGCGGTTCTACGGACCTCTCCTGGAAATGTTTTTCGGTAGTAGCGAGGCTAAACCCTGAAGATTCGAACCGAACCGAACTCGGGTGACGGTGCATCCGTCTCCAGAGCCTTCAACCACTCACGAATGTCAGCGCAGAGCGACACCACGGAAATAGATCCAAAGTTTGCGGGATAACCCTCGAGCCGCCCCAGGGCGCCTTGCAACAAGCGGGCAGTCCCCAAAGGATTGTTGCGCTGATGGTGATGAAATGCCGCAGTCACCTGAATCAATCCCTGCAGGAATGTCTTCTCCGGCTCCTCGGCCACCAACCATAGACTTTCCCACGACTCATGAGCAGCGAAGAACTCGCCTGCATGATAACGCTGCAGGCCTTCAGCTAGTGCACCCTGGCTCCAGTCAAATTTCATCCGCCTCCGCCCCTGCCTCACGCTAACATCGAATGTGCCTTGCATAACGATCATCGAGCCGCAACCCATCCAAATCGCCGCCGGCTGGTTTTCCATGGGGTCCGACTCGGGTCAGGAAGTCGAGGGGCCGGTGCATCGTGTGTGGGTGGATTCGTTTGCCATGGCGCCCTCGCAGGTCACGGTTGCGGAGTACGCGCGCTTTCTCGACGCAACCGGACGCAAACCGCCGCCGGTTTGGGACGATGTCAACTTTTCTCATCCGCAGCACCCGGTCACGGCGGTTTCGTGGTTCGACGCAGTCGCCTATTGCTCGTGGCTCTCGACGGTGAGTGGCTCGCACTATCGCCTACCGACTGAAGCCGAGTGGGAACGAGCTGCGCGCGGAGGTGTGGAAGGAAAGATGTTCCCCTGGGGCGATGATCCGCCGGTTTCCCGCGCCAACTATGAGACCCGATGGAAGACTGGGCCTGAACCGGTCAAACAATCGGAGCCAAATGGCTACGGGCTGTTTGAAATGTGCGAGAACGTGCATGAATGGTGTAGCGATTGGTTTCAGGCCGACTACTACAGGATTTCACCGCATCGGAACCCGCAGGGACCCGCGGAAGGCAGCAGAAAGTCTTCACGCGGTGGTTCATGGCGGCACCAGATCAAGATCTCACGATGTTCGGCACGTTCCAGCATCCCGCCGGAATTCCAATACGCTGACTATGGCTTTCGCGTCGTAATGGGCAGCTGGTTGGGGGACAACGAGAAGAACTAAGGCAGAAATTGACTCAGATTCGTGATCTCAGCTCCCCGTGACTCGGTCGGCCTCGGGGGTTCTGTCCTGAGTAGTGCGTACTACGGCTGTTGCGTTACAAAGAAACTACGGTTGCTCCGGAAGTGGTGCAACTGCCTGGCTGCAGTGGCCATACACATCGCAGGCGCGAATTCCAAAGAAAACATTGTCTTTCGAAACCGGAAGGGTGGCTGTGTTGCTTTCGCTGGTCGCCCCATACTTCTGCGCATCGGCCGCGAATTGCCAGTCGTTGGCGGTCGTCTCGCGCCAGACAATTTGATAATGAATTGCGCCGCTCCATGCGGAGGGACGATCCCACTTGAGCGTGGTGTTGTTATCGAGGTTGGTAGTGACCACGCGCACGTTCTCGGGCATACCTGGCGAACTCGCCAACGTCGCAAGCGTTGCAATGTTCAGACGAGCGACCTGCGCAATGTAGCCGAAGTCGTCGAATTTCAGCAGGTCTCCGTATTCGACGCCGTTCTCCATTCTTACGTGCTGGTGCTGATGATCGTAATTCTCGCGCCACTCGGTAAAGCGAATCGCGGGAAAATCTTCATTGCTGAAGGAGCTGTGATCTCCTCCACGAAGAAAGCGGTCCAGCCGAAGTTCCATCACCGCGGTAAATGGCTTGGGATGCGCGGTTGAAAAATAGGTGCGACCCGCGGCAAGTACTTCGCGAGCCAGTTGCCGCGAGGGAGTGTCGCTATCCATGCCCAAAGCGAGCATCTGCTTGATCTCTTCGATCGGGGCCGAGGGAAGGATTCCCTGAGAGAATACGCGGACCCGCGATTTATCCTGCAGAGAAGCTCCAGGCGTTGTATCTCCACCGACGATGTCGTTGTTCAGGACCCCTTCCAGCTGCCACTCTTGCTGCTTCGCAAGCTTCGCCAGGTGCCGGCTCCCATTCAATCCTTGTTCTTCTCCCGCGACACAAACAAAGACGAGGGTTGCAGGAAATTTTAACTGGCTCAATACCCGCGCCGCCTCCAGGCTTACGGCGGTCCCGCTGGCGTCATCGTTCGCGCCCGGCGCGGGGTCGTGCGTGTTCATCACATCGGTCTCCCGCGTGTCGTAGTGCCCGGTAATCAAATACATTCGCTTTGCAGCAGCCGGATCAGTGCCTCGCAGGACGGCGTATACATTGCGCATCGGGGTAGGTTTGACGACGCGTGCCCGGTAGGCTGTCAGCCCCGTGAGCGGTTGCTCCACAAAAGAATCTTCTTTTACCTCCAAACAGCCGCCGCAGGCCTGGGAATAATTTTCAAACTGCGACTTTACCCAGTCGGCGGCAGCGAACGCACCGGTCCCAGCAGGAAGATTGCTTTCCGTGCTGGAAATCGTGCTGCGGTTCTTGAACGCAACCAGCGCCTCGATGTTGGTTTTGATCTTCTCCGCCGAAACCTTACTCAACGCAGCAGCGATCTGTTTGTCCACTGGTGACACGGGAATGGGAGTGCCAGCGACCGAATAATCATGGCGTGCAGCAGCACTCGGGAGCTGCTGGGCTGTCGCAAAGGTGGCGCAACCTACGACGAGAACCGGAAGCACAGATGAAGCGCGGCGACTCATAGAGCCTTTCTTGGATCACTGGGTGCTGGTTTTGTTATAAATGCGCGCCGCGTTGTCGTGAAGATAGGCGTGCGCAAATTGCAGGGCCTGCTGTTCGCTGACCTCGCCGTTCAGGATCATCCGCGAGAGTGCTGCGGCAAGCGCCTTGCGCGCTGACTCAATCGCCAGCCAATCGCTTTCTTCCGCCCCGATGGCTTCGTTGAACGGGAAAGGCATCGGAGCCGAATACCACCTTGTCAGGGTAGAGCAGAAGCCAGTGACGGAGCACCTCGGCCAGATCCGCAGGATACAGATAAAGCCCCATCAAAGAGGAGTCCAGATAGACATTCTCGCGCGCGGCCAGCCAGATGGCTTGCTCCTGGAACGGATAACCGCCATGCAACAGAACGAAGTTCACATTGCTGTACCGGGGGTCGCGCAGCACGTTCTCGAGATTCAGGACGTTGCCGCCGGTCAGGCTGAAAAAGTCGCCGGTACCGACGGCCGTGTGTATTTGCACGGCAAGGTGCAGGCGGCCGGCTTCCCGCAGCAGATAGCGGAACATGAAGTCCTCGAATTCCGTATGTTCTGCCGCGGACGGCTTACCCCCGCCGTTGTACCGGTTGTAAATGCTCGCCGCCAGAGCCTCGGGCGGATCGTCGAAGTGCAAAGGGCGAAAATAGGCAATCTCAAACTTGATGGAAACTCCGCCGTGGGTCGCGATTTTGCTCCAGGATTTTGCTTACAAAAGCCAGGTATTCGGGAAAGGTCCTGGGCAGCGAAGTTAGCCCTGCCTGCTTAAGTTCGCGCTGGAGCAGCTTTTCCTGCAAGGGAACGTAGACACCCTCGTCTATATTGCGCGCGGTCAGATCGCTGTTATCCAGCGGAAAGAGAAAGGAGTCGACGAAAAATACCCAGTGGAAACGTTTGGGATCGAGATAGCTGGGCATGGCTACGCGGTTCGCCATCATGGTTTCGACGTTCAGCTTATCGAGGATTCGATCGAAGTATTGATAGCCCGGATCGCTTTGCCGCATCTGCGCTTTTTTGGCGACCAGCCACTTGAGATGGTCTGGGCTGTTATCGGAGTAGGGATAGCCGAAAAGGGCTTTGGAAGCGTCGATGAGCTCGGGATTGTCGCTTTGCAGCCGGAGCGGCGGGTGCGAGGGGGAGGAGGCCATCGCGTCCACATCGCTGTCATCGGCAAAACCAGGATGGCCATGATCATCGAGAATGGCGATCTGGCGGATCTGCTGCAGCATGCGGTCGTAGGTCTGCTGATAGCCGGGGGCCTGCCCACGCAGCGAGGTGGGAGCTGCCATCAGAATGGCAATCGTGAGGGGGAGCCAGAACCGCAAACTGTGCATGCCGTATCAGCTCCGCAAAAACATTTCCAGGAAATGTTTTTTGACCTAGAGTCCCTTGAACAGACCGCCGTCCACCAGCAGCGTTTGTCCGGTAATAAACGACGCGCGATCCGATGCCAGCCAGACAATCGCGTCGGCCACTTCTTCCGGCCGTGCGACACGCTTCAGGGGCGCCTCGACTCCCAGGCGGGCTTCAAATTCTGCTGGGCTAATGCCCAGATCCTGCGAGCGCTTGGCGATAAGTTGCTTTAGCCGCTCGGTCGCGGTGAAGCCGGGAGCCACATTGTTGACCGTGATGCCGTCTTTGCCAAACTCGTTGGAAAGGCTCTTGATCAGACCGAGAACACCGGCCCGCACCGCGTTGGAGTAGATCAGATCAGAGACCGGCTGGCGCACCGTGACGGACGTAATCGTCACCAGCCTGCCCCAATGGTTCTTCTGCATCCAGGGCAGAACAGCGCGCGCAAAGTGGATCACGCTCATGAAGTTCAGCTCCACCGCGCGATGCCACTCCTCGGTGGTGGTGGCAAAGAACATCTTCGCCGGAGGGCCCCCGGCATTGGTCACGCAGACGTCAACGCCGCCGAACTCCTTTGCCACGTGCTTCACAAATTCTTCGACTGCGCCGGCGTCGGTCACATCCAGCGGCTCGGCAAGTACCTGGCCGTTGTAGCGTTCGCGAATCTGTGCCGCTGCCGCGTTCAGCTTCGCCGCATCGCGCGAGCACATCGCCACCCGCGCGCCTTCGGCTGCGAACTTCTCTGCCGCCGCCCGCGCAATACCGTCGCTCGAAGCAGCGACAATGACACTGCGGTTCTTCAATCCCAGATCCACTGCCTGTCCCTTTCGTCTATTTATCTGCAGCCTGCCGCAGGTAGGCGTCGCTTCGTCGATCCAATCCTGGCGCGGCGGATTGAAGATGTCCAGGTCGACCGTGTCCTCGAGCGCTACGGCCTCATGCGGCATGTGGGAGGAATGCAGAGCACTTCGCCGGCAGAGACAGTGAGTTCCCGGCCGTTGATGAGGAAATGCAATGCGCCTTCCAGAATATAGGTGACCTGTTCATTGTGATGACTGTGCAGCGGTACCTTCGCGCCCTTCTTCAGCAGCACACGCGCAACCATCACATTGGTGCCGACAATCATTTGCCGGCCTATCGTCGGGCTCAGGCTTTCTACTTCTATGTCGTTCCACTTGATGTGCTTTTCTGCCATGTCTCGAAAAGTTACCACATCCCGATCAGGAGTGCGGCTTCCCTGCTGTGCCCAGCCAGGTGACGGCTCCAAAGGCTCCCAACCACGAGCCGACCGCGGCAAAGACGACATAGATGGCATTGCCGGTGTAGCTGATCACGGCAAAAGCGGAGAGCAGGTACCAGACGCTGCTCCAACTTGCCGCGACGCTCCTGCGGCGCGCGGCGACCGCGGCGGTGAAGAGTACGTAGACCGCATCCGTAGCGGCGGTAGACGCCACCACTCCGATCGCAATCAGCGGATTTGGCGCATGGATCATCTGGCCTTCCTTTGGCGAATCTTTAATCCCTGATGGATGACAAACAGCAGAATCAGCCGACCGGCAACAACACATAAAACCACACCAGCAGAGCACGCGAGCGATCCGGCTCGACTGTGCATTCTGTGCCCAGGCGAACTGCGTCGCCTGCCGCGGCTGACCAGCAAGGTCAGCCGCCACTTACCGGCGCGTGGGAAAATGCACGGTGGCTGCCTGCAAAAGACGGTTGCTCGCCTGTCCGCTGGTCAGCCGAACCGTCTGCGGCGATGCGTCGGCTGCTTCCGGAGCAACGGTCAGATCCACCGCCGGATCCAGCAGCACATCCCCGCTGCTGCGATCCTGCACCATCACGCTGAGGTCAGCCGACGCCCACCTGCAGCGGCTGTGGCGCAGCAAAGAGGGTGATGGTGAAGGCCCGCTATCCTGGTGAAGAAGCATCGTCCCGCCATCGCCACGCGCCGCCGTCGCCCACATACCCAGGATGAAAACCGCTGCCAGCGGACGGAGCGCCTTCATGGATTCATTATCATGCCGCGCATCTGCATAGGCTGGAGCAGGATCCAGACTCCGGCTGCGTAGGTCCACGGCAACGATCGTTGCCCATGGCAACAGCAGCAGCAAGGCGCGGCCGGCGCGGGCAGCCCACTGCTGCGCCAGTCTCCAACCCAGATACAGGGTCAAGAGCAGGCCCGCATCGAGCACCAGCAGTTGTACCGAGAGCATGTTGTTGGCGGGCAGCAGCGGCAGCTCCATTCCCCACTGCGCAGGCCCCAGTAAATGCCAGCCGAAGTCTGCCGCGGCCTGATGGATCGCGGGCCCCAGACGTAGCCCAGCCGGTGATGAGATGAAAGAGCAGATGTGCTGTCCACATCGCCAATCCCAACGGCAGCAGCGCGAGCGAAAAGCGGCAGAAGAGTTCCTTTTTCGCCAGGTTGGAGCGTCGGGCGTTGTACACCAGCAGAGCTGACGCCGCGGCAGCCAAAAGAACCAGCAGCGCTACGTACTTTCCGAGAACGCCTGGAGCTCACCATCAAGCCGGCGTTCACAAAGGCAGCGATCACCACCACCAGGGCGAGCACCGCGATGTCGATGCGCGAGGAGAACCTGCCAATCGAAGAGCGCACCGGGTTGCGCAGCACGTCGCTTACTGGAGCAAGCGCGAAAAGTCCGATGTTGTCATGGGGGCAGGCTTTGACGCAGTCCATACACAGCGTGCAGTCCATGTTTCCCGCTTTTTGCGGCATATAGAGCTGCAGCTCACAACCACGCTGCTGCGGATTGCCGGCGATGCAGTCGTGGGTGGTGCAGCGCTCGCAGGTGGCCTGGCTGCGCGCCTGCAGGGAGAAGGGGAAAGCAGCGAAGCGGCAAAATTGAATTGGCCCAGCGGGCAAACATACTTACAGAAGCTGGCGCCGCGAAAGAAGGTGTCGACCAGAAAGGCGGCCGCGAGATACGCGATCAGGAGCCACGCGGTTCGTTGCGGACGGTCCCAGAGATCGAAGGCCTCATAGGACCAGAAAAAGAGGATCATCAAGGCAATCGCGATCCACTTGCCGCGCAGCCATCGCGGCCACTTGAACCGGGCCAGGCCCAGCCGATGTCCCAACTCCCGCGGCAACATGAATGGGCACGACAGGCAAAAGATATTCCCCAGGACCAGCAAGGCGACCACACCGAAGGCTCGGACGTAGGTCCACGGCAATACTCCGGCGAGGTTCATCGCACCCATGGGGTGACCCAGAAAACCGTCCGCAATGACCAGGACCACGGTGACGAAGGCGAGACTCTGCAGGGCCATCCGCCCGTAGCGCGCTCGCAGCAGAGTGCCGACCAGGGGTAAGCGCATCAGGTCGAAACGCTCTGGCGGCGGGATTGCGATACTGCCTCGCGAGACCGGCGAGGCGTGAACATCGCGGCGAGATTGCGGCGAGAGCAGATGGATCGCAATCGCTACTAAAGGCACAAAGTAGAAGATGGAACCGATCACCCACATCAGAGCGCCTGCCGCGACCTGGTCGCCCAGTGCGGAGAGACCGAAGAGTCTCGGCACGGTGGCGTAGCTGGGATAAATCACCCTGCCGGCAAAGGTCAGGAATGCAGCCAGCGCGGTATTGATCAGATCGGCGCCGGCCAGATAGGGCAACATGATCCAGCGGGATCCTCGGGCCACGCTGGGCCAGGGCTGGATCACGGGAAACCAAAAGAGCAGGGATGTAAATAAAAAGCAGGCGTGCTCTACCTCATGCCAGCCGGGGGAGCGCAATGCCAGTTCATAGGCCGGTGGGACATGCCAGCCGATGTAGGCGATATTCATCGCGAAGAATGCGGTGACAGGGTGAGTGAGCACGCGGAACACCCGATGCAGGGCCGGGGTACGGAAGAAGGGGCCGAGGCCGTCGCGCAGGGCAGATTGCGGGAGGCCGCGCAGCAGGGGAACCATTGGTGCGCCCAAAAGCAGGAGGGGCGGCACAACCGACATCAGTATCAGGTGCTGTGTCATATGGGCGACCAGTAACAGGCCGTCCAGGGTGTCGAGAGGGGACGCGATCGCTACCCACAGGGCGAGCAGGCCGGCGAGAAAGCACCACGCGCGCCAGGGAGGAAAGATTTGCGGCCTGGTACGGCGGATTCTGCTCCAGCCCCTGAGATAGAGTAAGGCGGTCGCGAGCAATCCCAAGGTGGCCCAAAAGGGAAAGGCCCAGGAACCCCACGCGGCCTGTGATACCCCGTCTGACATTGACTCTCACTATAGTGTGTGCGCAGCAACGAACCTACGCGGTTCCTTAGGGTCTGTCGAGTCCCGAAGGGACGTCTGAGAGTAGCCCAGGACGACAGTCCTGGGTACGTCCCACCAAGCCGATTCAGTCCCGTCAGGGACGGCTGAAATCCTAAGTGGCCGCATTCAGCCGTCCCTGACGGGACTTTTCCCATGTTTTGATTCTGTACCCAGGACTGTTGTCCTGGGCTACTCTCAGACGTTCCTTCGGGACTCAGCCCTGAAGTCTTCAGGTGCCACAAACAGACTCTAAAGCCCCTGCGCGAGAACGAAAACCCCCTATTGCCCGCCGGGCTTTCCAGGATCGAGTTCCCCGCTGCTTACGAAGTGCCGCGAAGCATCCTGCGCCGGCCGTTGGCCCTCGGGGTGTAGAGTTTCGAGAAAACTCACCAGCGCTGTCACCTCAGCCGGAGAAAGATTCTTTCCATAAGCGGGCATGTTTCCGCCACCCTGCAGCACCTGGCGTACCAGCTGATCATAGGTGAGCCGCGTAGCCACGCCGTCGAGCGCGGGCCCACGCTCGCCGCCCACACCACCCAGCATATGGCAGTTGCGGCACTGCTTATCCTGAAACACAATCTGCCCCTGCCTGCCCAGCGGCGTCGCGGAATGCACATAGCGGACGGGAACGGTGTCACCGCTCCACGCTTGCATCTCCGGGCTCCACGGAGTGTACGTTCCCAGGTGCTCGCACACGGCGAAGCCTACCGCGAGCACAGTGATCGAGAGCACTGCAATCGGGCGCCGGTGCCAGCTCTTCTCCCCTTCTCCGGCAAAGAACGGCAGCGCCAGCAGAAAAGCGATTCCCAGAATCGGAGCGATCAAAATAAATGGCGTCTCCAGGTTCTCCGGGAGAAACGAGAGGATGGTGTAAAGCCAGAGGAAGAAAAAGTCCGGCTTGGGCACTGTCTGGATGATGGTTGGATCGGGAAACCCTGTAGGCCCAAACGGCCCCAAAACCAGCGCGCAAACCGCCACCGAGAACAGGATGGCGGCGCAAAAGATCATGTCTTTCCAAACTGCGCCGGGTACAAAAGGAATGCCGTCCTTGTGCGTAAGCTCGTGGTACTCCTGAATGTAAGTGCTGCGCCGGACCACCCGGCCCGGCATGGGCCAATCGTTAATGCCCAGCCCTACCACCATCCAGATGTGCAACGCGGCAAAGCCCAGCATCATTCCGGGAATGACAAAGACGTGCAAGGCGAAGAATCGGGTCAAGGTAGGACCCGCAATAATCGGGCCACCCAACATCAGATTGACCAGTGGACCGCCAATCAACGGAACGCGGGCAACGATCGACGCGCCAATGCCCAGCCCCCAGTAGGCATCCTGGTCAAAGCGCATCACCTGCCCGGTGAATGCCATACCGAGTGTCATCAGCAGCAGAAACACACCCAGGATCCAGGTCAGCTCGCGAGGAAACTTGTAAGCGCCAAACAGGAAGACCTGCGCCATGTGAATCAGCACCACGGCAACCATGAAGTTGGAACCCCAGCCGTGCATGGCGCGCAGGAACCACCCCAGCGGAAGTTGGTGGTTCAACACCTGCAAACTGTTCCAGGCCTCGCCCGCGGAGGGAACATAGACGATGGCCAGAAGGATGCCGGTGACGATCTGTAGCAGTAACAGAACGAAACTGGCGCTCCCGAACACATACCACCAGCTGGCCGTATTCCTGGGCACCGGGTGGAGAACCGTATCCTTGATCGGCCCTTCCAACTTCAACCGGAATTCCAGCCAATCGTAAATCTGCTTCAACCGGTGCATTGGGAGCTCTCTTTCCGCACCGACGCGCTGGTTGCCAACGTGGGCATCTGGCCGCCATCGATCTTCAATTTGCCGTCTTCGACTTTGTAGGGATATTCAAAAAGGCCACGCGGGGGTGGGCCGGCGGCACGCGAGCCATCGCCATAATAGACCCCGCCATGGCAAGGACACATGAACAGTTCCGACTGGGGAAACCAGCGTACCGGGCAACCAAGGTGGGCACAGTTGATGGCAAACACCTGGAACTTCTGGTCCTGTGTGCGACGGACCCAGCAAGCTGCCTTGCTGGTAGCCCCGTCCCACGGCATACTCTGCGGGGTGACGAAGCTGGCCAGCCGGGTCTCGCCCTCGGGAAATTGCGAAATGTCCCCCAGGTCGATCCAGGAATCGTAACCACCGTTCTTACGAATCGGCCCCAGCAGGTAGCCCACGACCGGGGTGGCAATCAGCAGGGCAACCGCGCCATTGAGCAGTACGCCGATCCCCACCAGGAACCACCGTCTGCTTACCGCTTTATCCTCGCTCATTGCCCGCCTCCTGCAGACTTTCCTTGCTGTGCCGCCCTTTGGCTGGAGAGCCAACCCACCACGTCGGTCACGTCCTGATCGCTCATCGGGTGCCCGGGTTGAACGTTGCGCCAATCCGGCTGACCAATATCAGGACGTCCGGCAATGACGACAGTGCGTAGCGTCTGGTCGCTTACCAGCGAAAGAAACGCCGGGTCAAGAATCGATCCCGCCTTGCCCTCGACCCCGGTTTTCGGCGCTCCCCTTTTGTCACCGTGGCACGAGGCACAACTGCTCAGGTAAACCTGTTGACCGTGAGCGGCATTGACCGTCAGGGAAGCCTTGTAGGGTGGGGGGGGCGCGCCATCCGGCGTCCCCGGCTTGTACCACGCGGTGCGCAGCCCGTGAACCAGCGCGTCGACTTGTTGGTCAGTCAAGCTGCCTCCGGCACTGATGGCAAAGGCGGGCATCAGCGTTCCAGGCAGTCCGTTGGCCACCGTCTGATGAAGCACCTGCTCGTCCACCATCGCCTGGTATGTGGGGTTGGCCAGTGGGTAAGACGGGCCATTCATCCCCTGGGCGCCGTGACAAGCGGAGCAATTCTGACTGTAGAGCGTTGCAAAGTCCACGATCGAATCGGGGCGCGGCACCTCCGGTCCGGGCTTGGGACGGCCGGGAAGCTGGCTGCAGCCGAGCACAGCGAGACAAGAAACCAGCGTCAAGAGGAGGCGTGCCATCACTTCGGTCCATCCTTCTCATCGCGCACGTCCATCATCCCCGGTGTTTCCAGGCCTACGCGGGCCGCGAACGGCAGATATTGCTCAGTCCGGATGTGGGCTTGTTTCGCCACCACCCAACCCGCCACCAATCCGAAGGTCAGCTGGGAAACGACAAACCACCGCCAATCGATGCGGTCGGCGAGGAAGGGATTGATCAGAGGGAGCGCTGAATGAAGAAAGCCCGTCCACAGAACCGGGGCGATGATGCCACCCAACAGGATCGGCCGCTTCGGCATGATGGGAAGCATGGCGCCATACAACAGACCCACCAGAAGCGAGCCGGCGACATGGATGACTGTGGCAAAAATGGTTGCGCTCAAACGAAAGTGCTCGATCTCGGACTGGCTGGGATTGCTCCAGCCCGCGACCCCCGCGCCACCCAGCAGATTTACCGGGTACCAGATGCTGTGGTAAGCAATCAGGCCGTAGAGCATGGCCGGCACGATCATGGCGGCGCCTCCCGCGATGCCTCCTTTGACCCCAGCCATCACCGAAGGTGTATGCACCGGAAGGCGCGCGCGGTGGGTTTCATCGATTTGAATGTGCGTGGTTTTCTTGCGCACCGTGGTGAATTTGAACTTCTGCACTTTCACCGGTACAGCAATGTGTTGCGCGTGAGGCCATACCTGACCGAACCAGCCGAAGCAGCCGGCGACAATGAGCACCGCGCCCAGGATGCTGATTCCCGCATTCGTCACCAGGCCCGCGAGGGCGAGCGTCAAGCCTACGGCTAACACCAGCGGCCACGCGGTCGGGGTGGGTAAATGGACCACCTCTTCGGAAACCTCTGGGCTCGGCGGGTCATTCATCGGATTAGGCATTGCATTTGCCATGGCATTCTCTTTCTCAGCGGCCAATGATGTAGACAACGGTAAAGACCACTACCCAGACCCCGTCGACAAAATGCCAATAAAGCGAGAGCACCTCGAGCTGTCTTGAGTGCTCAGTTTTCAACTTGCCCGTCAGCGAAAAGATCAAGACGATCGAAAGCATGGTCAAGCCGACGATGACGTGGCTGGCATGTAAACCGACGAGGGAATAGAACGTGGTGCCAAAGAGATTGGTGCTGATGGTCAGGCCGTCGTGATAAATCAACTTCTTCCATTCCAGCCCGGTACCGACCAGAAAGATCGCCCCCAAAAGCACCGTGATCGCCCACCACAAGCTGAAAGCTCCCTTCGCGCCCCGTTTCAGCGCGCGTTCTGCGATCCAGATCGTGAAGCTGCTCGACAGCAGGCAAACCGTGTTGAAGATGGGAAGCTCCAGCACCTGGCGCGGATAAGGCCCGGTGAGGCTCTTGCCGATGTAGTAGATATAGGCGACCACGAAGATACCGAAGATCGCCGTCTCGGCCACGATCAGCGCCAGCATGGCGACCGTGCCGTGATACGGAAGAACCCAGTCTTCGTTGCCGTGAGCCAGGGGAATGGCGCTCGCGCTCATGGTTTGTGGCCTGTCATTTTCTGTCTTCTCCGCGAGATGAAGATCATTCGTAGCGTGAATCCGGGTCTTCGGGGTGCTTCAGGTCCCACAGCGGCCGCCGGCTGTCGACCACCGGCGCGCTGGCAAAGTTGTATTCGGGCGGGGGCGATGTGGTGGCCCACTCCAGCGTCCAGGCATCCCAGGGGTCTGGCCCGGCGTCTTGTCCCTTGAAGTACGAATAGACCAGGTTGTAGGCAAAAATCAGTGTCGCGACGCCCTGAATCAGGCCGCCGATCGAGACGATCATGTTCCAGCCGTCCCAGCCGCGCCCGGGTTCATAGGTGTAGATACTCCGCGGCATACCCAGCAGCCCAGGAATGTGCATTAGGTCGAAGCATAGGTGGAAGCCCAGCAGGAACAGCCAGAAATGCCACTTGCCCAGCCGCTCGCTGAGCATCTTGCCGGTCATTTTCGGAAACCAGTAGTAGAACCCGCCGAAAAAGCAGAAGACGATGGCCCCCACCAGAACATAGTGGAAGTGGGCAATGACGAAATAAGAATTGTGGAGTTGCCAGTTCCAGGGCGCGGTCGACAGCATGATCCCGGTCAAGCCCGCGAACAGAAACTGTGCCAGAAAGGCGGTGCAAAAGAGCATCGGCGTGGCAAAGCGTATCTTGCCCCCCCACATGGTGGCGATCCAGTTGAAAATCTTGATCCCGGTAGGAACACCGACCAATCCGGTGGAGAGCACGAAGAATGCATTCTGCGCCGAAGTCATGCCCACGGTGAACATGTGGTGCGCCCATACGCTCAGGCTGATCAGGCCAATGCCGGCAGACGCGGCCACCATGGCCGGGTAGCCAAAGATCGCCTTGCGCGAAAATACGGGAATAACTTCGTTGGCAATGGCGAATGCCGGCAACACCAGCACATAAACCTCGGGGTGGCCGAAGACCCAGAAAAAGTGCGCCCAGACGACCGGTGCGCCACCCGCCTGCGAGTCGAAGAAGTGGCCCCCAAGATAGCGATCGATGGTGAGCATGATCTGCGCCGCGGTCAAAGGGCTGATGGTTACCAGGATCATTCCCGAGACCACCAGATAGAGCCACGGCAGCAGCGGCATGCGAAGCAAGGTCATGCCTTTGCACCGCATGCAGAGGGTGGTGGCGATGATGTTGACTGCGGCGCCGATGGTGCCGAATCCAGAGACGATCAGCGACAGCGCCCAGTAGTCCGTGCTGTGCCCGCGCGAGAATGCACGTTCGGTAAGCGGCGCATAAGCCCACCAGGTCACATCGGGCGCGCTCCCCGCCCCTTGCAGCCCCACGCCGCCGATGAAGCTGTAGTACAGCATCAAGCCGCCCAGCGCGGTCATCCAGAAACTGAAGGCATTCATCCGCGGAAAAGCCATATCCCGGGCGCCGATCATCAGCGGAACCAGGTAATTGGCAAACCCAATGATCAACGGCATCCCCATGAGAAACACCATGGTGGTGCCGTGCATGGTGAAGATGCGGTTGAACACCTCAGGGGAGAGGAAGTTATTGTGCGGAACGGCACAGCTGAATGCGCAGCAACATCGCCTCGAAACCCCCAACCAGCAAAAAGACCACGGCGTAACCATGTACATCAACCCAATCTTTTTGTGGTCGACCGTCACCACCCAGGACTGCACCTGATCGAGCCACGTCCCGTGAATTCACCGGGCGGGGTGAGGTCGATGGCGCTCCCGATGGGTAGAGTCGAGTCAGCCATAATCGGAAAACTCCTGTGTGCAGTGGCCCGTTAGCTACTTCAATGTGTCGAGGTAAGCAACGACCTTGTCGATCTGATCGTCACTCAATTGCATCGCCGGCATCAGGCTTCCCGGCTTGACGTAGTCCGGATCCTGAATCCAGAGCTTGAGATTCGCAGGGGTATTGTCTGCCGCTCCCGAAGCCAGAGTATCCCGGCTCATGAAGTGGGTAAGGTCGGGCCCAAACTGTCCGTTGGCGGCGGTGCCACGGATCACATGGCAACTGACTGCAAGCTTGCGACTCGAAGATCTGCCTGCCTTCGGCCACTGCCGGATCCTGAACCGCCGGCTGCTGCTGATTCTTCACCCAGGCGGCGAAATCTTCCGGGGTCTGCACGTAAACGCGCAGCAGCATTTTGGCATGTTCCACGCCGCAGAACTGGGCACATTGCCCCACATACATGCCGGCCTTATCGGGATTGAACCACATGTGGTTGACCTGGTTTGGAATCGAGTCGATCTTGCCGAATAACGCAGGAACCCAGAAGCTGTGGTCCACATCGGCGGAAAGCAGGTTCAGCGAAGTTGTCATGGGAGCCTGCTCGGTGCTGACCGGAACGTGTAGTTCATTGGCGGTGGTGAAGCCATATTTTGGATAGTGAAATTCCCACCAGAACTGATGGCCGACGACATCGGCGTCGAATGGCGGTCGGCGGCATCTTCTGATCCTGGATGGCAAACAGAATGCGGGCCGTGGTGAGGAAGAGAACCAGCACAATCAGAACGGGGATCACCGTCCAGGCCAACTCAATCTGGGTACTGCCGTAGATCTGGGGCGGCTCGCTGTCATCGTTGGGATCGCGCTGCCGGTAGCGGACCACCACATAACGCCAGAAGCGAGGCGACCACGATGAAAATCGCGCCCGTGATTTGCATCACAAAAAGCGACAAATGGTGGATCATCTGCGCCGGGCCGGAGTGGGGATCGAACGTGCTCGGCGTCTGGTAGACGATGTTGTCGGTGGGGGCTCCCCAGGCCGCGTGTGCGGCGCAGGCAAGAGCCAGCAGCAACGCATAAGCGGCTGGCCCGGGCCCTTTGCGCTGCAGCCGTCCTCGAAACATTTTGCGAAGATCCTCCCCCGCTCAAAAGAAAAACCATTGTAGCGCTCTCCCCGGGCACACCGTATGAATAGCTTCGCCGCCCCGGGGTTCCCCTGCTTTCTGGGCCTTTGATGCTCGAAAACGTAAAGTGGGCTCTTGGTACACTGGCGGAAATGAAGCGCCTGATCATCAACGCGGACGACTTTGGTCTCGCGCCAGGCGTAAACCGGGCCATCGTTGAGCTGCAAGAGGCTGGCGCCCTCAGTTCCGCAACGCTGATGGCCACCGCTCCATATTTCTCTCCAGCAGTCTATATGGCCTTTGCGCAACCGGCCCTGGCAGTCGGCTGCCACGTGGTGCTGGTCGACGGCTCGCCCCGCCTGCGCCCGGCCGAGGTGCCGTCGCTGCTCGACCCGTGGGATTCTTCGTCGTTCCGAACCACGGTGGGGAATTTTTGCGTGACCTGGTGCGCGGCCGCATCCGCGAGCAGGAGATTGAGGCCGAGGCCATCGCCCAGATACAGCGCATCCAATCCAGCGGTCTCACTGTCAGCCACATCGACTCCCATAAACATGTTCACGCTTTTCCCCGGGTGCTCGCTCCCCTGCTTCGCGCGGCGCCGCCACTGTGGCGTCCACTGCGTGCGCAATCCATTTGAACCAGGATGGAGTCTGCGGGCGACCCGGCCCGCCGGCGCGTGGCGGCGAACCCAGGTGCGCGCATGCGAACCCAGCGGGCGAGCATTCGCCAGGCTGACCAGGGAGCACGGTATGATGACCGCCGACGGCTCGATCGGGCTGCTGGCTACCGGGAATCCTCGATGATTCGGTCTTGCGTTCCCTGCTTCAGCCATGCCTACGGGCACCTGGGAGCTGGTTTGTCATCCGGGTTACAGGACGCGCTCTGGAGAGGCGCGTACGCGTTTGCGTGCGTCGCGGGAGACGGAGCGCAGCGCTCTGCTCGAGGTCATTCCCGAAGCGCTCAGGAATGACTCCGGGTTGGCGCTCATTGATTTTCATCAGCTGGGGGATTAAGGAGACTGTTGACAACATTTACCAGGACAGGTCCGCTGAACCGCGGATCCCTCGGCTTCGCTCGGGATGACAAAGGGGAGGATGGCGCTTCCATAAAAAGTGATTGCTGGACAGAAGGCGTTTGCTGAGCAGTCCGCTTTTATCAGCAGCTGCTTTTAATGGAAACCCTGGCGTCTCCTTTGTCATCCCGAGCGAACCGAGGGATCTGCGGTTCAGCGGACTCGTCTTGGAAATGTTTTCAGAGGTCAAACAATGAAAATCGGCATCACGTGTTATCCGACCTATGGCGGCAGCGGAGTGGTTGCGACCGAGCTCGGTATTGAGCTCGCGGCGCGCGGCCACCAGGTGCACTTCATTACCTATTCGCAGCCGTTCCGGCTCACCGGGCGCGAAGAAGGTATTTTCTATCACGAAGTGCCGGTCTCCAATTATCCCCTCTTCGAGTACCCGCCCTACGATCTCGCCCTGGCTACGCGCATGTCCGAGGTGGCCGAATATTACGAGCTCGATCTGCTTCACGTTCACTACGCCATTCCCCACTCGGTGTGCGCACTGCTTGCCCGCCAGATGCTGGCCAAGCGCAAGCACTCTGCCCTTTGTCACCACCTTGCACGGCACCGACATCACCCTGGTAGGGCTCGACCGCTCATACCTTCCGATTACCCGCTTCGCCATCGAAGAGAGCGACGGGGTCACTTCGATATCGAATTACCTGCGCGAAAAAACCGTACACGACTTCGGCATTCTGCGGCCCATCGAAGTCATTCCCAACTTCGTCAACTGCGACGAATACAAACCCCTGGGCGACCGGCGCGCCGACGCCCGGGCGCGTTATGCCGATCCGGAAGAAAAAATCCTGCTCCACCTTTCAAACTTCCGCCCGGTCAAGCGCATCCTCGATGTGATCGAGGTCTTCTCCCGGGTCGCGCAAGAGATGCCCGCCCGGCTGTTATTGGTGGGCGATGGGCCGGACCGTTCCTCGGCGGAGTGGCTGGTCGAATAGCAAAGGGCTCCAGAACCGGGTCCAATTTCTGGGCAAACAGGAGCGGGTGCATGAACTGTTGCCGGTAGCCGACCTGATGATCATGCCCAGCGAACTGGAGTCGTTCGGGCTGGCCGCGCTCGAAGCCATGGCCTGCAAGGTCCCCACCATCGCCACCCGCGTCGGAGGCGTATCGGAATTGATCGAAGACGGCGTCACCGGCCGGCTTTTCGCTGTCGGCGATGTCGCCGCCATGGCCGCCGGCGCGATCGAATTGCTGGCCGACGATGCGCGCCTTACGGCAATGGGGGAAGCAGGCAGACGAGCCGCCCAGGATCACTATTGCGCCTCGCGCATCATTCCCGTCTACGAGCAGTACTACGAGAGGGTGCTGGCGCGCGCCGAGGTCTGATCGGCAAGCACCAGTACATTGGGCGCCATCGGGATCTCCAGGGTAACGCGCGTTCCCCGCCCCGGACGGCTGAAAACTTCGAAGCGGGCGCTGTTGCCGTAGAGCACTTCCAGCCGCTCGCGCACATTGCGCATGCCGATGCCGGCTCCCCGGCTGACAAAGCCTACTTCCCGCGCCCGCCCTTCGGCCATGCCCACGCCGTCGTCTTCCACCTCGACGACCAGCTTGGCTCCCTGGATGCGGCTGCGCAGGGTGATGGTTCCTCCCTGCAGCCGCGGCTCCAGGCCATGCTTGATGCTGTTCTCGATCAGGGGCTGCAGCAGCATGCAGGGCACCAGCAGTTCCAGCGTCGTCGGGATCGATCTCCTTCACCACGCGCAGCTTCTCCGCGCCAAAACGCACCACCTCGATGCCCAGGTAGTCGTCGGTAAAAGTCAGCTCTTCGCGGAAAGGCACATACGAATCGTGATCCTTGAGCAGCGCGCGCAGGATATTGCCCAACTGCACGATCATCTCCCGCGCCATCTCCGGCCGGAAGCGGACCAGCGACGCGATGGAATTGAGGGTGTTGAAGAGGAAATGGGGATTGATCTGCCGCTGCAGTGCGTCGAAGCGCGCCTCCAGCACCAGCCGCTTCTGCTCCTTCAGCTTGATCTCGATGCGGCTGGCATTCCAGATTTTCAGCGGGATGGCCACCACCACCGCGGGGCAGACGCAGATGCAGACCTTCACCGCAAGACTGGGGGAATCCAGGCTAAACAGACGCCCGGGATAAAGCTGCGCCAGCCACATGCGCACCATCTGCATCCCGACAATCAGCATCAACAACAGGATCTGGCGATCGAACGCGTGGTTTGCGCAGGTTGCGCCGCACCCAGCGATAGATGCTGAGGTCGACGAAGGGAGAAAACGACCACACCTCTTCCGGCTCCACGGCCCGCCCGTACAATCCGGAAACGATCGCCGACGGCCAGGAAGAACGGCAAGGTCAGATACTCGTGGTGCAGCATGGCCGGCAGCGAGAGCACGGCTCCGCCCAGCATGCGCGGAAAACGGCCCCAGCAGGATGCCCAGGATGATCACGGTCTCGAAACCGATGTCCGCCGCATAAAAGTTGGGCACGATCAAGCGAATCCACACCCCAGCGTGAGCGGGATACAGAGGAAGGCCAGCAGTCCAATCGTCTGGCTCGGTGGTGCGGCGCTCGGCGAACAAAAGGCGCTGGAAGGTCAGGGCCCGGGCGGTCACCGCCGAAACTGCGGCGGCCACGCCCAGCTTGATCAGCAGTGAGATGAGGACGAGCTTAGGCTCATTCACGCTCTTACTTTACGCCAGTCCCGGCTGGACATGGGGCTGGTAGAGAGGCTCTAATTGAAGATATGCCATTGGAAGGTGTGAAGAAGGTGGCGGATGCGGATTTTCCCACCCGCTGGGGCCATTTCCGCATTCTCGGGTTCGAAGGTACGCGGATTGACCCGGAGCCCTGCAGCCCGGGGACCGCTGCCGGTCAGCAAGAAGATCGAAGGCGCGATTGCGCTGGTGCTGGGCGATATCCATAGCGGGCCGCCGGTGGTGCGCATTCATTCCCAGTGCCTTACGGGGATGTCTTCGGCTCCCTGCGCTGCGACTGCCGCCTGCAGTTGGAACTGGCGATGCGGACGATCGCGCAGGCCGGCGCCGGGCATCCTGCTTTACGAGCAGCAGGAGGGCCGCGGCATTGGGCTGATGGCCAAGTTGCGCGCCTACGAATTGCAGGACCAGGGGCTGGATACGGTCGAGGCCAATCTCAGGCTGGGGTTCAAGCCGGATTGCCGTGAATTCGAGTTGCCCGCCGAGATTTTGAAGTTACTGCATGTGAACTTCGGTGCGCCTGATCACCAATAACCCGGATAAGGTCGAGGCGCTGGAAGCGATCGGGATTCGCGTGGTCGAGCGGATTTCTGCTGAGGTGGAGCCGCTGGAAAGCTTCGAGCGCTACGTCCAGGTCAAGCAGGAAAAGATGGGCCACATTATCGACCGCGTGTTCCCGGAGCTGAGTTAGCCTCGCTGGGCCACGATCACCTTTGCGGTGGTGATGGCCTGCCCTACGTGGCGCTGGGTGTGTTCCGCGGCGTGGATCAGCAGTCCGGCAGGGTGGTGGGCAGACCTTTGCGGCCGATTCTATCGGGGGTCGACCGGCTGGCGGACGATTGCGTCTAGACGCCGGCGAGTGTTTTCCAGGCTGGCTTCCAGTTCGCTGAAGATGGAGTCGCGGGTTCCGGTTTCGTCCATCTCGCTGGCCAGTGCCGCGAGTTGCTGCTGGCTCAGGGGAGTGCCTTCCGCGTAGCAGCAAAAGCGATCCAGGCTGCGGGCGATGTGCCGCAACTGAAATGCTACTGAGGGCAGCTCGAAAAGGCCGCGCGTGCACTTCGCGGTCGTCGAGGCCGCCGCACCATTTGGCGATGTCCTCCTGCGCCATCTGGAGCGAATGGAGCAGCGCCCGCTGCAGCACCGGCAGATCGGTAAGCGTGCCTCGCAGCCAAGGTTCCTGACAACCTCCAGGATCTTCCCTCTCGAGGATCTTTCCGTGCCACGATCTGTCCTGACGGACAATCGAGGTGCTCCCATATCTCGCTCGCGTTTCGTGAGATGTGCGGATACCACATCTGTGCATCGTTTAGTTCGTGAGATGCTCGAAGACACCACTGCTCTAGCCATGCAGATCTTGAGTTCTTGCAGTCGAAACGCGACGAGATCAGCGACACGTCTGACGCGTTCGTTGTAGTCCCACGGTCTGACCTACAGGCCGTGGGCCTGCGCGAAATTCCCTTCACCACTTGTGCCGGGTCGCGATGCTGCCCATCGACTGCCTCGTTCATGGTCTGCATTTCTTCGGCGGTAATCTTGCCCGCCAGATCGGCAAAGGCCGCGCGCAACTGCGGCCAGCGGTCGAGCGCCTCCTGCCGCACCAGCGGAACCGCCTGGTAAGGAGGAAAGTAATGCTTGTCGTCCTGAAGCACCGCCAGGTGAAAGGCTTTGATCGGCCCATCGGTCGAGTTGCCGGCAATGATGTCCACCTGGCGCCCATTCAGCGCCCGGTAGAGCAATCCCAGATCCATGAGCCTGGGCGAGCCATCGAACTTCAGGCCGTAGGCTTGCTGCAGACCTGGCAGACCGTCCGGCCGCTGTTCAAATTCGTAGCCCACTCCCAGCTTCCATTGCGGACTGTACCGCGCCGCCTGGCTCAGCGTCGTGAGGTGAAGTCGCTGCGCGTCCTGGCCGCGGATCACCATGGCGAAGGTGTTCTCGAATCCCAGCGGCTCTGTGACCACTACCTGGTAGCGCTGTTGGTAGAGCCGCCGCACCGTATCCAACACACGCTGCGGGTCTTTATCCACCGGCTGCTTGAGAATCGCGGTCAGCGCAGTCCCGGTGTACTCCACATAAGAATCGATGCGGCCGGCGATCAGCGCCTGGTTGCAGATGTAGCTGCCGGCGAGATAGAAGCGGCGTTCCACCTTCATGCCGGTCACCGCCTCGATGTGCTGGGCCAGCAACTCGCCCAGAACCACCTGCTCGGTAAAATTCTTGGCCCCGATCACCGGGATAGTTCGGCCGAGGCGGAGCGCACGCCGCAATCACCAGCAGCAGGAGACTGGCAGCAAAAGCGGATGATCACGTGCGTCCCGGGGCCGGCACACGCAGCCGGCTCTCCACCCACCCCAGCCCGGTGTCGGCCGCGATGGCCAGCAAGGCTGCCGGGATCGCTCCCGCCAGCACCAGCCGGTTGTCGACCGAAGCCACTCCGCGAAAAATAAATTCGCCCAGTCCGCCGGCGCCTACCGCCGCCGCAATGGTGGCAATGCCCACCGCCAGCACCGTCGCGGTCCGCAACCCAGCCAGAATAAAGCCCGCCGCCAGGGGAAGCTCCACTTTGCGCAGCCGCTGTCCACTGGTCATGCCCAGGGCCTTGGCCACCTCGAGCACGGTCGGGTCCACTCCTTCAATGCCGGCGTACGTATTGCGCACGATGGGCAGCAGCGCATACGCGGTCAGCGCAGCAATGGCGATGCGCGCCGCGCGATCGCCAATCCACGGCAGCGGCAACAGGAAGCCAAAGAGCGCCAGACTGGGAATGGTCTGGATGATATTCACCACCCCCAGCACTGGCTTGGCCCATCGCGGATGCCGGGTCAGCCATATGCCGGTCGGCACGCCGATGGCCGCGGCCAGCAACATGGCCGGACCCGGTCAGCCACAGATGTTCCAGGGTGAGCTCGGCGATCTCCGAGGCGTGCTGCGCTAAGAAGCCGGACATTGGTGTGCCCCGATGCACGGCGCGCACATAGCTCTGCACTGCCGGAATTTGCGAGCCGAGAAATTCTTCCGCGGGGAGGTTGGCCACGACCTTGCCGCCCTCCAGCAGCACGATGTGCGAGGCCAGGTAGAGCGCCTCGTCCAGATCGTGGGTCACCAGCAGCACCGTCTTGTTCAGCCGCTGGAGCAGTGCGCGCAGCATGTCCTGCATTTCCGCGCGGGTCAGCGGGTCCAGTGCTCCGAAGGGCTCATCCATCAGCAGCAGCTTGGGCTCGGCCGCAAGCGCGCGCGCCAGGCCGACACGCTGGCGTTGTCCGCCGGAAAGCTGGTAGGGCAGGCGGCGGGCAAAGGTCGTCATAGTCCAGTCCCACCTGGGTAAACAATTGCCGCGCGCGCTCGGCAATCTCGTGCCTTCGGCCGGCCTTCGATTTCGAGCACCGCGCCGATGTTGCGCTCGGCGTCAAAGTGCGGAAAGAGCCCGGTTTCCTGGATCACGTATCCGATCGATCGGCGCAGACGGATCGGATCCCAATCGGTGGTGGCCTTGGCCTCCACCATCACCCGGCCTGCGGTTGGTTCGATCAGGCGATTGACCATGCGCAGCAGCGTGGTCTTTCCCGAGCCGCTGCGGCCCAGCAGCGCAGTCGTCGAACCGCTTGCTACCTCTAGATCGATATGGTCGAGAATGACGCGCCCGTCAGACGTGGTCAGCCCCACTTGATCGAAAGCGATGGCCGGCTCGTGAGCGCTCCCGGTCAAGAGCTGGGCGGCTCCACTTCGACCCCATCCAGCTTGAGCGGTGGCGCGCCTTTGACCCGCACCATCGTGATCTTGCTGAAACCTTCCTTGAAGCTGGGCGGACGCAGGCGCTCTGCCATCTTGCGCATCACGTCATCGCTCACCGTGCGCTCTCTGCGGCTGTTCCGTTCCATGCAGACTTCCAGCGGAACATCGAAGAAGACCGCCTGTGCTTCGTAGCCAAAACTCTTGGCCATCTTGATCCACTGCCGCCGTTCATGGGCGGAGAGATTGGTCGCGTCGACGTAGTTCCAGGGCATCTTGGCGATCAGGCGCGCTCGCAGCAGGGAGCGAAGCGTAGAAAAGACCAGTCCCTGGTAGCGCTGTTCCGTGATGTCATCGAACAGAATGCTGCGCAGCATGTCGCTCGAAAGCGGCGTCACACCCCGGCGCTTGAACCACGTCGTCTTGCCCGACCCGGGCAGCCCGATGGCCAGCACCACGTAGCCTTTGAGATCTTTCCGGCTCGCAGACGGCGCCTCGGGAGGAGGTACCGACGGCGATTCCGGTTGGGTTTCTACCACCAGCTTTCCCGTCCCCGGGGATCGACTCGGTGCGGCTTCCGGCTCAACGTGCAGCTGACTCCGCGGCCTCAGCAGGCTCGGGTGCCGTCATACTTGACCTCTCACCACAGATCTCGGCTGCTCTGGCCGGCTTCACGTTGCTGGTCGCGGCGGCTGCAGCTTCGGTCTGCCTTCCTCCGTTGGTCTTCCGGATACATTGGCTGTAAAGGCGTCGGCTGGTTGGCTGGAATCTCCTGTCCGATTTTGCCCGTGGATTCCGAGTCATTCACTCCGCGCTTGCCACGTCGTCTCATTCGGGCGCTCATCCATAAGCGCATGATGAGGATGTAACACAAATTCCGCCATCGCAGCAAATGCCCGGTCCCGTTTCCCGCAACCGCTCTTTGGTACACTCAAGTTTCGCGCTCAGCCCGATGGTGGCTCGTTCAACTTGTGTAATTCCACGCACCAAAACCATTACCCCCCTTCAAGGAGATCCCAAAGTTTATGGCAGTAAAGGTTGGCATCAATGGCTTTGGCCGTATCGGCCGCAACGTGTTCCGGGCCGCGCTCGGCAATCCTGAAATCGAATTTGTCGCGGTCAACGACTTGACCAGCCCGGCAACACTGGCCCATCTGCTCAAGTATGACTCCATCCTGGGTAACCTGCACCACACCATCATCGCGGGGGACGACTTCATTTCCGTCGACGGCAAGAAGCTCAAGGTTTATGCCGAGCGCGATCCCGCCAAGCTCGACTGGTCCTCTGCCGGCGCCCAGGTGGTGATCGAATCCACCGGCCATTTCACCGATGCCGACAAAGGCCAAGGCCCATCTGCAAGGGTACGGTGAAGAAGGTCATCATCTCCGCGCCCGCGAGCAACGAGGATCTGACCATCGTGCTCGGGGTGAACGAGAACAAGTATGACCCCAAGGCTCATCACGTCATCTCGAATGCGTCCTGCACCACCAATTGCCTGGCGCCCTTGGCCAAAGTTCTCAATGACACGTTCGGCATCGCCTCCGGCATCATGACCACTATCCACAGCTACACCAACGATCAGGTGATTCTGGACTTTCCCGCACAAGGATCTGCGCCGCGGACGCGCTGCCGCCCTGTCCATGATTCCCACCTCGACCGGTGCCGCCAAGGCTCTGCACCTGGTGGTCCCCGAACTCAAGGGCAAGCTGGACGGCTTCGCCATCCGCGTTCCCACGCCCAACGTTTCGGTTGTCGATCTGACTTTCACTTCGGAAAAGCCGGTCACCAAGGAGTCGGTCAACGACGCGCTCAAGGCTGCGGCGGAGGGTCCCATGAAGGGCATCCTGGGCTACGAGACCAACGAACTGGTCTCGAGCGATTTCAAGGGCAACCCGCTTTCCTCGATCGTCGACAGCCCGCTGACCAAGACCGTCGGCACCAACATGGCCAAGGTCATCAGCTGGTACGACAACGAGTGGGGCTATTCCAACCGGGTGAGGGACCTGGTGCTGTTTCTCGAAAAAGCAGGGCTCTAAAAACAGGTCTCGACGACTGGGTGAGGAACGACCATGGCAAAGCTATCCATCCGCGACCTGGAGCTGAACAACAAATATCTCTTTGTTCGCGTCGATTTCAACGTGCCGCTCTCGGACAGCGGTCTGCAGATTCTCGACGATACGCGGATCAAAGAGACGCTGCCCACGCTTGAGTACGCGCTGCGGCATCACGCCAAAGTGATCGTGGCATCGCACCTGGGGCGTCCCAAAGGAAAGCCAAATCCCAAATACAGTCTGCGGCCGGTGGTGGACCGGCTGCGCACGCTTCTCGATCACGCACTGGGCGAATCGGTGAATGTTGCCTTTTCTCCCGATTGCGTGGGCGACGTGGCCACCGAACTGGCGCGGCAGCTGGAGTCGCGGCAGGTGTTGCTGCTGGAAAATCTGCGCTTCCATGCCGGGGAGGAAGCCAACGATGCTCAATTCGCGCGTCAACTCGCCAGCCTTTGCAACGTCTATGTAAATGACGCCTTTGGCAGCGCTCACCGGGCGCATGCTTCGACCGAGGGCATCACTCATTTCGTCTCTCAGTCCGCGGCCGGGCTGCTGCTTGAAAAGGAGTTGAATTACCTGGGCAAAGCCCTGGAGGCTCCGGAGAAGCCGTTTGTGGCGATCCTCGGCGGGGCGAAGGTTTCTGACAAGATCGAGGTCATCCACAACCTGTTGAGCAAGGTGGACGCATTGCTCATCGGGGGCGGCATGGCCTACACCTTCCTCAAAGCCAAGGGTCAGGATGTAGGCAAATCGCTGGTAGAAGCCGACAAGCTCGACGTGGCTCGTGAAGCGCTCAAGGAAGCCGAAAAGAAAGGTGTGCGCTTTCTTTTGCCCATCGATCACGTGCTGGCCGACAAATTTGCGCCCGATGCCAATACCCGTCATCTTCGAGGGGGACGGGCCGTTCCCTGCCGGCTGGATGGCGCTGGATATCGGCCCGGCTACAGTGGAGCTGTTTACGACAGAGATCGCCAGAGCCCGCACCATCGTATGGAACGGGCCCATGGGGGTGTTTGAAATGCCGGCGTTTGCCCGCGGCACCACCGGCGTCGCCGAGGCGCTGGCAGAGAATGCCGCCGCCATCACCATCGTCGGCGGCGGCGATTCCGTCTCTGCCGTCAAGCAGGCCGGGGTGGCGGACAAGATCAAGCACATTTCTACCGGCGGCGGCGCGTCGCTTGAGTTTCTCGAAGGCAAACGCCTTCCCGGCGTCGAGGCTCTCTCCGCAGCTCCCAGCTTATAGAACATGGCTGTCGTCAACCTCGAACTGCCGCTGCTGATCCTCATCGCTGGAATCGTCTGCGCGTTGGTGGCGTGGCTTCTGGCAACCTTCACGCAGTGGCTTCGCGGCTATCGCTATCGCGTCACCCTGGGGCTGATTGCTTTTCCGCTTGGCGGCCTGATGGGTTTCATTTCCACGCTCAACGCAGCCAGCATGTTCGGCGACTGGCTGGCGGGCAAGCCGATGTCTTTCGTGTTGACCCTCGCCTGCCTGGGCTACCTGGTATTCGGCTTTCTCGGTTGCTGGACGGTGGTGCGTCTGGCCGGCCGAGCTGGATCGAAAACATACCCTTTCCGTGCTCTACAATTTGGTCAAGGAACACAAGGAGCGCGACAACCATTGAGAACCCTAACGCATGCGTAAGCTCCTGATCGCCGCCAACTGGAAGATGTACAAAACGCCCACGGAGGCGCAGAGCTTCCTTCATACCTTTCTGCCGTTGGTCAAAGGTCGTGACCCGGAGCGAAATCGTGATTTGCCCTCCCGCCGTTGATTTGGCCACTGCGGTCCACTCCGTGAAAGGCTCCGCAGGTCACGGTAGGCGCCCAGAACATGCATTTTGCGGAGCAGGGCGCGTTTACTGGAGAGATCTCGGCGTCCATGCTCGTCGCTCTGGGGGTGAGCCACGTGATCATCGGCCACTCCGAGCGCCGCCAATATTTTGGCGAAACCGACGAGACGGTCAACAAAAAGCTGATCACTGCGCTCAAACACCACCTGGTGCCGATTGTTTGCGTGGGTGAGCATGAGGAAGAACGGGAGAGCGGCATGACGGAGAGGTCTTGTGCCGGCAGATCAGCCGCGCGATCCATCAGATCGATGCAGCCAGACTGCACCCGATGGTCATCGCCTATGAGCCCATCTGGGCGATTGGGACGGGAAAAACCGCCACGCCGGCCATTGCTGCCGAGGCCCATCTCATGATCCGCAGCGAGGTGGCGCGGTTGGTTGGGAGACCGATTTGCCGATGCCGCTGCGCATCCTGTACGGCGGCAGCGTGAAACCGGAGAATGCGGAAGCGCTGCTCAGCCAGCCGGAAATTGATGGCGCGCTGGTCGGGGGCGCCAGCCTGGATCCGCAATCGTTCGCCGCAATCGTCAAAGCGGGCGGCGTCGGTTAGTCCCGAAGCGGACGACTGAAATTAGCCCAGGACTGCAGTCCTGGGTAGGCGGAACGTGATCGTGAGTAGTCCCGCAGGACGGCTGAAAACCTGCGCGCTCGCATTCAGCCGTCCCTTGCGGACTCTTCAGATGTTTGATTTTTACCCAGGACTGCGTCCTGGGCTACCTTCAGTCGTCCCTTCAGGACTCCACCTCGGAGTTCTCGACCATTAGATCCTGACGAAAACCTCTTCGCCTTCAACACTTACCGGATAAACTGCAACTCTTTCCTGAGAGTATTCGGTCGCTCCGGTCGCGGGATCGAAGGTCCAGGCATGCCAGGGACAAATCAATTTCCCGTCTTCGATCATGCCCTCGGCCAGCGGGCCTCCCCGGTGGGGGCATTCGTTGTCCAGGGCGCGGATCACCCCGTCGACGTTGGCGATGCAAAGTGTCCTTGGGCCGGCGCTGAATTCCCTGGCCTCTCCGGGGCGCGGCAATTCCCCCTTCGTGCAGATCCTGACCAATGCACTCATGGGTTCAGTATTTGCAGCCGTTGGCCTGCCAGGTGCGATAGGTCTTCCAGGATGCCACCCGGGCGGTCTCTTCGTCGGGAAAATCGCCCGCCTCCTGCTCAACTCCTTCAGGAAAGATGTAGTAACGTCCATTTGCGGAGGGCTTTGTTGTAGACGGGCACGGTAGGGCTTTGATGAGTTTTGTCGCTCATATAGCCGAGCATACGCTACCGGTGATCTCTACGCTCGGACTGGAATGGCCAGTATTACACCTCCAACCCAACCGCCAGCCCCAACACGACCAGACCTGTGGTGCCCGACCTGCGCCCGGGCGGTTCCTGATCCGCTGGTTTGCGGCGATTGCTCCGCGGTCCTCTGCCGCATCTGTGGAACCCCGCTCGAATCCGCTGACGAACTCGCCTTCGGCTAGGCCATGGCAAAACTCCGCAAGCACACGCCTCCACCCGGGTGGAAAAACCCCCTGGCCCCCCAGCAGCCGCTGGCCAGCGCTCGCTGGATGCTCGGCGCCGTGGCCGCAATCGTCCTGCTTGGCGGCGATTCTGCGTCTACATCACCTTTTGCCTGCTCTTCTGGCAGGGCCAATGGCAACTGGTGTTCAAACCCTCACGCGCCATCACTTCCACTCCGGCCTCCGCCGGACTGAAGTTTGACGAGATCTCGTTTGACGCAACCGAGACCGGAATTCTCCAACTCAACGGCTGGTGGATTCCCGCCGAACCCAACGCAAGCCTTGCCGCCGATACCCTGCTCTTGCTCCACAACGGCGTGGTTCCCTCTCGGACACGCTGCCGCAATTGCAGGCCTTGCACAAACTAGGCATCAATATTTTTGCTTTCGACTATCGCGGCTTTGGAAAAAGCCTGAACATCCATCCCTCGGAAGCAAGCACCTACGAGGATGCTGACGCAGCCTGGCGTTACCTCACCGACACGCGCCATCTATCGCCCTCCACCATCGTCCTCGATGGAGTCGGACTGGGCGCGGCCATCGCGGCCGAAACCGCCCGGCGTCATCCCCAGGCGGCGGCGCTGATCCTGGAAGATCCCGTGCCGCCCATCCTCGACTCGTTGCAGTTCGATTCGCGCACGCGCCTGCTGCCCATCCGTTTGCTCTTCCATGACCGCTTCGATCCTGACGAAGGACGCTGGCCAGTCTGCGCGACGCCGAAGCTGTTGCTCTACTCCACCGAAAGTGGCGGGCGGCCACTACTACAGGCGGCGGAGCCAAAGCAGAGAGCCACGGTTACCGGCTACGCGGATCCGGGATATCTGGACAGCCTGAGAAGTTTTCTCAGCAAATATCTTCCCGGAGCTTGATCAGTTCCCTGCTAAGCTTGCCTACAACTGACACCAACAGGAGTTCCGATTGTTTAGCTGGCTTAATCGCTTTCAGGGTTTTGGCGCCTTGGTCATGCGGCTGGTTCTAGGCGTCATCATGGTCCGTTACGGATACACGAAGATCATTCCCACCGGCGCACTCTACACCTTCAGCCACATGGTCGGCGCGACTGCACTTGCCGGTCTGGCTGGGCTATGTCGCGGCCTTTACGGAATTCTTCGGCGGCATGCTGCTGATCGTTGGCTTGTTGACGCGGGTGGCCGCGTTCATGATGGCCATCGATATGGCGGTGGCCATCATTAAAGTTCACCTCCACGGTGGCCTGATGGGGCCCAACTCTTTCGCCTTTCCGCTGGCTGCTTTGCCATCGCCCTGATGCTGGTCTTTACCGGCTGTGGCTGGCTGGGGCTGGATGATTTTGTAGGGAGAGGCAGGGGCACGCGCGCCAAGGTGGTGGGCCGCTAAGCTCCACCCTATTCGACACCTTCGCTGTGTCAGATAAGGGATTCCGCGACCTCAGAAACCTCCGGCATCGTCGCAAGCCCCCCGACTTCGATTCGGCCTGTAAAGGTTTCAAGAATCCGAGAATCGCGGTTTCCCCATCTGACACAGCGAACGTGCCGGATCTGGCGGATCTACCTGTTGCTGGCTGGGCCTGAGCCGCCGGGACATCCCGATCAGCTCGATATCAGGTTGAGAAACTGGGTCGTCTTCAGTTCCGACCCGGGGAAAACCAACTCCAGGTTGCGTGCTCCCAGGGTCTTGTACGCTGCTTCACCCAAAACCTGGCGGAAATCGGTGGTGATCGCCAGATCGCGGTTCTGATACAGCTGCTCGGTCGCCATCCCTGGCCACTTGCCGTAGACCTTGCCACCCTTGACGGCTGCCACCCAGCACAAACATCACATTGGCATGCCCATGGTCGGTTCCGCCGGTGCCGTTCTGCTGCGCCGTACGCCCGAACTCAGACATGGTCACGAGCACGACGTTTTCCGCGTCGCTGCCCATATCGGTCCAGAAAGCGGAAATGCCCTGGCTGAAGTCGCGCAGGCAATTGGCCAGCTGTCCGTTCACGCTGCCCTGATTCTGATGCGTATCCCAGCCGCCGATGTCGGTAAACGCTGCTTCCACGCCCAGGTTCGCCTTCAGCAACTGGGCGATCTGCTTCATGTTGTCGCCGAAAGCCCCGTTGGGATAGTTTGCGCCCGGCCCCGGCTTGTAGTGCGCCGGGTCCGTTGCTTTCAACATTTTAACCGCCTCGAAGGTTTCCTGTCCGGTGCCGTGGAGCACGGAATCGACGGAATCGGCATACATGGCTTCAAAGGCCGAGCTGATCGGCGCCGCGTTCGGATTCTTCCCCGCTACCGCGAAATCCTGCACCCGGTTGACCGCGACTGCGGCGATTTTTCCTTCCAGGGTGCGAGGCACCTGGGATCCCAGGGCGACCGCGCGAAACGCGGTGTGGGTTGCCGGCCGGCGAAGATCCTCCGCCTGCAAAGCGCGGTTCAACCAGCCGTCGGGCGTGGCTTTCACGCCGGGCGTGCCGCTTTCCATGAAATCCTGGGCGTCGAAGTGGGAGCGGGTGGTGTCGGGCGAGCCGGCTGCCTGGACCATCGCCAGGTGCCCCTGATCAAACAGCGGTTTGAAGGATTGCATGGCCGGGTGCAGGCCGAAAAATCCATCCAGGTCGATGAGTTGATTCTGCGGGATGGCGATCGTCGGCCGCAGCTGGTAGTAGTTTGGTTCCGCGTGGGGCACCACGATATTGAGCCCGTCGGCGGCCCCGCGCTGGAAGATCACCACCAGCTTCTTGCCCTGGGCCTGCGCGCTGGTCGTCTGAGCAAGCACGGATTGCCTGAGAAACGTCGGCACCACCGAGGTGCCGACCAGGGCCATCGCCCCACCCTTCATGAATGCCCGACGTGTTGCCATTCTGCAACTCCAAACCGGCCCGCGCTTGCGGGCACATCCATTCGAACGCGAGGATGGCGGGGAAAGTTGTGCAGCCGGAGCGGCCTAGATTGTGGAAATAAGGAGAGGAGGGAGAGAAGGGGCCGCTCTAAACGTTAAAGCTGGAGATTACTTATGCCGTATATCGGGCTTAAAAACAAGAAAGATGTTCAGAAGGAAAAACTCCAGCTGTAACTAAGCTGGGGGTGCCCCATGATCGTCGCTCGTTTTATGCGAGATGTGGGATACCACGGGTCTCGAACCGGATGTGCCTATTGGGCTTCAAAATACGCAGGTCGGAAGCTGTGGTATCCCACATCTCGCATAAAACTGAGCGAGATATGGGGCACCCTCCAGCTTTGTTGCGGAGCCAAAATTCGGACAAGTCTGAAGCCTTCGGGCTAATACTTGCCCAGCTCAGCTATGGCGCGGAACAGATCTTCCGGCTGGGGCAGAATGGCGTCTTCAAGAATCGGCTGGTAGGCCACGAAGGTATCCATGGCGGCCACCCGCTTGACCGGGGCATCCAGGTACTCGAACAGCTCGTCCGCGATCCGCGCCGCGATTTCCGCTCCGTATCCCCAGCTCAACATATCTTCGTGGGCAACGATGACCCGGCCGGTCTTCTGCACCGAGGTGGCAATCGCCTCCCAGTCGTAGGGATTGAGCGTGCGCAGATCGATCAGCTCGACCTCCAATCCCAGTTCACTGCTCGCCTGCTGCGCGGCGCGCAGGGCACGCGGCACCACCGCGCCGTAGGTAATGAGCGTAATGTCCTTCCCCTGGCGCAACAGGTTGGCCTTGCCAAAGGGGATAGCGAATTCGGGCCCGGGATACGCAGCTCGGCCGAAGGTCTCGCGATAAAGGCGCTTGTGCTCGAAAAAAGAGAACCGGATCATCGCAGCGGATCGCCGTGCGCAACAGGCCGTTGGCATCGAGCGCATTGGAGGGAAAGACCACCCGAATCCCAGGCGTGTGGGTGAAAATGCTCTCGCCGCACTGCGAATGGTAGACCGATCCGCCGGTCAGGTATCCGCCAATGGCCACCCGAACCACCACCGGCGCCGAATAGCTGCCGTTGGAGCGCCAGCGCAGCAGGCTGAGCTCGTTGCGCAACTGGTGCATCGCCGGCCAGATGTAGTCGAAAAACTGCATCTCGACCACGGGTTTGAGCCCGCGAGTGGCCATGCCGATGGCGCGGCCGACAATATCGGCCTCGGCCAGGCGGGCGTTGTAGACGCGGTCGGGGCCGAACTCCCGCTGCAGCCCCGCCGTGAGCTTGAAGACGCCGCCCTTGCCCTTTACCAGGCCGTCGCGCAGTTCCTGATCGTGGCTGGTATCGGCCACGTCCTGGCCGAAGATCACCATGCGGGGATCACGCTGCATCTCGTCCTTAAGGCAGGCGTTGATCAGGTCGGCCATGGTCCGTTCCTGCGCATCCGGCGTCTGCACCGCCGGCCGGGCCAGCTCTTCGCTGGTGGGGTCCAGGTCTTCGGAATAGACATGGCGCTTGATGGAACTGATCTCCGGCAGCGGCGCGCGCAGAACCCTTTCTGCCGCGCTGCGCACTTCCTCATCTACCTCCTGTTCCAGGCGGTTGATGGCCGCAGGATCGAGAATGCCGTCGCGCAGCAGGCGCATCTGCAGCTTGGGCAGAGGATCGAGAGCAGCATCCCTCTTGCGCTCCGCTTCCGACCGGTAGAGCCCTTCGTCGTCGGAAAAGGAATGGGAATACTGCCGGATCACGTGCCCATGGACAAAGGCCGGCCCCTTGCCGGAGCGGCAATGCTTGCACCGCCTGGGTGAACGCGGCATAGCTTTCGACCGGATCCGTGCCGTCCACTTCGGCAAAATAGAAAGTTGGGGAAATTGGCCACCAGGCGGGAGATGTTTCCTCCCGGCGTGTTCACGTCCACCGGCACGGAGATGGCGTAGCCGTTGTCTTCGATCACAAACAAGACGGGCAACCGCAGGGCTGGAGGCCGAACTCATCGCCTCCCAAAACTCGCCTTCGCTGGTGGCGCCTTCGCCCAGCGAGACGTAGACCACCTCATCCCCATGAAAATGGGTCGCCTTGAACGCGCTGTAGTCCCCCTGGCGCTGCTCGGCCGCAGCCGGATGGGCTGGCCAGGTACCTGCCCGCCTCGGCGCAACCGACGGCCTGCAGGCATTGGGTGGTGACGGAAGAAGACTGGCTGACGATGTTCAGCCGTGGATTGCTCCAATGGGACGGCATCTGGCGTCCGCCGCTGGACGGGTCTGCGGCCGCGCCCACCGATTGCAGCAGCTGCTCCTCCACCGTGTGGCCCAGCGTAAGGCATAGGGCACGGTCACGATAATAGGGATAGAACCAGTCGTAGCCGGGTTTCAGAGCCATGCCGGCGGCTACCAGCAATGCCTCGTGGCCGGCGCCGGAAACCTGGAAAAAAATCTTCTGCTGCCGTTTAAGAAGATTTCACGATCGTCGGTGCGGCGCGACAGATACATCAGCCGGTACATCCGGATCAGCTGCTCCGGCTCCAAACCAGCGTAGGACCCGAGCGGTGCCTTGCTCCGTAGATGGCTGTCTTCGCCATGCCCACCTCTGGTTACTCCAACCGAGATTGTAATGGTTCCCTCCTTGCTGGGGAACGGCTATTCATTCCCCGATTTCCGTAGGTGGGGAATGTTGGCCAACTTGGTCGGCTTTCTTCGTGCTACGGCCAGCGGTCGTATGCTGACGAAAAGTAATCCCCAATTGCATCCTATGGTGGTCGTGGTTACCTTTCCTGCCGGTATGATGACGGAGCGGCGTTGACCTTCTTTTTCTCAGCGTGCTTTAATCAGCCGGTTTGCAGGTGTTTGCGCTCGCGGCTGGCGGAGCAGCCGCGGCGGCCCCTCGGTCACCCCAGTAGCAGGTAATCTCTGGAGGCGTTTGAATGGTTTTCTTCTTCACTATCGGCCACTGTCTTCGGACAGGGCTTGACCGCTGCCGTTGACACCAGTGGCAGCACTTTTCTCTGGATTGCTCTGATCGCCGGTCGTGCTCGGGCTGGTTTTTGCCCTGTTTCTTGCCCGCTCGGTGCTGGCCTACGATACCGGGACGCCGGAAATGCGGCTCATTTCGAATGCCATTCGCGAGGGCGCGGAAGCCTTCATGTCGCGCCAATACACGACCATTGCCGCGCTGGCCGTGGTGCTGGCCATTGCCCTCTTTGTGGGCTACAAGTTTTCCGACTTTACCGCGCCGTTGGCGGGCAAAGTGGTCATCAGCTTCCTGATCGGCGCCATCTGCTCCGGTTTCGCCGGCTATACCGGCATGTTCGTCTCCATCCGCACCAACATCCGCGCCGCCAGCGCTGCCCGTTCCAGCCTGGGCCAGGCCTTGAAGATTGCGCTGCACGGGGGAGCCGTCACCGGCATGGTGGTGATCAGCCTTTCCCTGCTGGGCGTGGGCAGCCTGTTCTTCCTCTTCGGCGGATTGCAGGATCCGCAGCACGTTCCCTATCAACTGGTGGGCTTTGGCTTTGGCGCGTCGCTGGTGGCGCTCTTCGCCCAGCTGGGCGGGGGCATCTATACCAAGGCTGCCGACGTGGGCGCCGACCTGGTGGGCAAGGTCGAAGCAGGCATTCCGGAAGACGATCCCCGCAATCCCGCCGTGATTGCCGACCTGGTGGGCGACAACGTGGGCGACTGCGCCGGCCGCGGGGCGGACATTTTTGAGTCGACCGCCGCGGAAAACGTCGGCGCCATGATCCTGGGGACGGCTCTCTACCCGGTCTTCGGCATCAAGGGCATCCTCTTTCCCCTGATCGTTCACGCCATCAACCTGGTGGCCAGCTTCATCGGTGTGCTGGTGGTCCACAGCCGCGAAGATCAGGATCCGATGGATGCGCTGAACCGCGGCTATTACGTCACCACCCTGCTGGCGCTGGCCGGCTTTGCCGGCGCGGTGTACTACATGCTGCAGGGCCGCTGGTGGCTGCTGGGCTGCGGCGTGGTCGGCATCGTGACCTCGTTTCTCTTTGTCCGCATCACCGAGTACTACACCGAGACCCGCTACCGGCCGGTGCAATCGATCGCCAACGCCTCGCTCACCGGCCCGGCAACCAACATCATCAGCGGCCTCGCCGTGGGCATGGAGACACCCGCCATGCCGGTGGTGGTGATCAGCGCCGCCCTGCTGCTGAGCTACTACTTCGGCGTGCGCGGGCTGGCGGATGCGACCATCTCCGACTACGCCAAGGGCATTTACGGCACCGCGATCGCCACCATGGGCATGCTGTCGTCTGCGGCCTACATCCTGGCCATGGATACCTTCGGGCCCATCACCGACAACGCCGGCGGAATCATCGAGATGTCGGATCAGCCGGATGCGGTGCGCGAAAAGACCGACAAGCTGGACGCAGCCGGCAACACCACCAAGGCGCTCACCAAGGGCTACGCCATCGGCTCCGCGGCCCTGGCCGCCTTTCTGCTCTTTTCCGCGTACCTGGAGACGGTCCACGGCATCGTGGCGCAGCGCTTCGCCGATGCCGGCCAGGTGCTCGACCGCCAACTGGAGCTTTACCAACATCAACCTGGCCAGCGTGCCGGTCTTTGTCGGGGCGCTGCTGGGCGCGATGCTGATTTTCCTGTTCTCTTCGTTCGCCATCAAGGCTGTGGGCCGCACGGCGCAATACATCATTGAAGATGTGCGCGCGCAGTTCCGCGAGAACCCCGGCATCATGGCGGGCACCTCGAAGCCGGACTATGGCCGTTGCGTGCGCATCGTTACCGGCGCCGCGCTCAAGCAAATGGTTCTGCCCGGCGCGCTTGCCGTGCTTACTCCATTGGCCGTGGGGCTGGTCTTCAGGAATTTGAGTGGGAGCTTTCACATCCACATTCCGGGAGAGTACACGCCCATCCTCAATGGCCGTTCGATCGACCTTGCCGGTGCGGAGGCGGTCGCCGCCCTGCTCATGGTCGGGACCATCGTCGGCATCCTGATGGCCATGCTGATGAACAACAGCGGCGGCGCGTGGGACAACGCCAAGAAATACATTGAGACCGGCGCCCACGGCGGCAAGCGTTCCGAGGCGCACAAGGCAGCGGTCGTCGGCGACACGGTCGGCGATCCGTTCAAAGACACGGCCGGCCCTTCGCTGCACGTGCTGATCAAGCTGCTGGCGACGGTCACGCTGGTGCTGGCGCCGTTGTTTCTGTAAGAACACAGGAACCGCAACAAAACTACGGGTGGCCCATCCTTCGCGCTGTTTGCGAAGGGTGGGATGGCGCAACTTTTCGACCTGGATCTGCAACAGTGGCTTTTTGCATCTTCAACCCGCCGCAAAAGCGTCATCCTGAGCGCAGCGCCTCACAGGTTGATCCCATGAGCACAGCGTTAGTTGCGCGGAGTCGAAGGACCCCAATGGCACGTACCTTGCGCACGCCGCTCGTACCTTTTCAACCACCGAACCATCAAGTGCGTACCCGCAACAGTTCGCTAATTCGAGCGACAGTTCTCAGGCGGAAATGAGCGAACAAGTAAGAAGTCCTCAGCCCACGCTATGATCGAAATCATGGGTTTCCGTTTGCGACCAGGGTTGGCAGCAGCAGTCGCTTTCCTGCTGTTGCTTCCCCACCCCCAGGCATGGGCCTGGGGAAGCGAGGGCCACCGGATCATCGCCGACATCGCCTGGGACCACCTCAACGAGGCCACGCTCAAAAAGCTGCGGCAATTTCTGGGCGACAACGATTTGGCATCCATCTCCACCTGGGCGGACGATATCCGGCGCGCGCCCGGAGACCGGACCCTGGCATTACGTCGATATCCCTCCGGATTCAGGCTGGGTACGAGCCAAAAGACTGCCCGGACGACAACTGCGTGGTGGCGCAGATCAATAAGTTTGCCCGGATCCTGGGCGATCCGGAGCAGCCCTTCGCGGCTCGGAGCGAAGCGCTCAAGTTTCTGGTTCATTTTGTCGGCGACCTCAGCCAGCCATTCCACGCCATGGCCGATGCGCGCGGAGGCAATGACATTCCGGTCACCGTCTTTGGCTCGACCCAGTGTGGCGACTATACCGTGTAATCTGCACAGCGTCTGGGATAGCGAATTGATTCGGCATACCGGCTTGCGCGAACACCGCTATGCGCGCGAGCTGGAGAAGATGATTGCCGCCGATCATCTGCAGGCGGGTCTGCGGATCCGGTTGACGTGGGCGAACGAATCGCTGCAACTAGCCAAACAGGCATGGGTGCAACCGCAGGCGAAGATCGACGAGGCCTACTACCTGCGCGAGCGGCCGGTGGTCGACCGGCAACTCGCCCTCGCCGGCTTACGCCTGGCGCGGCTGTTGAATGAGGAACTCGGGGGCAGCCGAAAAATCGTGAGTCTAGAGGAAGAAGCCGAACATATCGAGGACTTCGTCGCTGACCTCAACGTCGCTTAAATTGGCTTCTTCAATGAGCCTTAATTTTTGACGGAACCGGTCCAGAAGGCCGGAGTTTATATCGGTCTTCTGGTCCAGGGCCCACATCAGTTCCGCGGCAGTGGTGCGATGTTCACAACGAGCGGCCAGGCCGTGTGCCGTTTCAATCGTCAGCACAAGGGGCAGAGTGTGAAACTCCTGGTACAGATGCATGGGGATACGGGCTTTGATGTTGACTCGCATCGTAGGAAGAGAATGCCATGCCGAAACGAGGCAAGCCATACTACCTTGGTATGGGGTTACCCCCTGAGGGTTGCAGGATCGGCAGCCGGAGAATCGCCCCCAGCAACTGCAAGTGGTTCATTTATGACTGTTAAGTAGAAGGTGTCGCAAAAGAATACGGAGAGATGGCAGAGCGGTTGAATGCACCTGACTCGAAATTAACCCCGCTGAACCGTAACAGCTACGAGTTATCAACTACTTAACTAACAATCGCAAGCACGGAACCAATTCCTAATTTTGTCAACTGTGTACCACTGTTGCGCTTTGTTGCGGAGCTTGGACACATTTTGGGCACACTCTGTCGAGAGGCCCCATCATGCCGCGCGCCGTTGGGCACACCTGGCTAGCCGATCAGCGGGACATCTGAAGGAGCGTCCCCCTGGGGCACGGTGGAGTTTCCGCGTCTTGTCTATCGAAGCGTGGAGCCGACGGGCAAGTTATCTATGACCCCGGCTCACGGGAACTCAGCTCGCCGTTTACCGCGAGTTTGCTATTCGAGTCCCATGTCGTGGGTCCCCATCCCCTTGTGTTACTCTTCCGAGACGCTTGGGGGGTATGTTATGCAAGGATGTCAGCTGTTTAGAGTTCTTACAGTTGTCACTGTTCTTTCTTTATCTTGCACTCCGCTGCTCGCGCAGAGTCTGTTTGTCGGCGTGTGGAAAATCAACACTGTAAAGTCGAAGTCAGCGGAAGACACGACGCCCAAAGAAATGACTCTTACCTACGAGCGCGTTGGTGACCAGTGGAAGCAAGTCGGCATCGGCACCGACTCGAACGGAAACGCGATCAACCAGAACTACCTTATCGCGTGGGATGGGAAAGACCACCCCGTCGATGAGCAGGGAATTACCCTTGCCGTACTCCAGGTCGATGATCACACTCAGAACGTGACGATAAAGGATCACGGCAGTGTTGTCGATTCAGGCCAAATGCTCGTATCCAAGGACGGAAAGACGATGACTTTCACTCATGATGACCCGAATACGGTCGAGGTGTTCGAGAAACAATGAGTTTTGCGGGATAGGTTGGTTAGTCGAGCTCGTTGGCTGCTATGTTTCGCTTGATTAGTGCCAATTCGCGAAGTTCCGCGGCCTCTTCCTTCGAAAGTTTTTGTGTATTGATTGGCCGGATACTTGGAAGCCGATCTTGCTCCCACACAACTATGGCGTCGTCGTAGGCGTGTTGCAGCCGCTGATATTCCAGGCATTCGCTGTGGGCGCTCTCACAATCGTCATATCGCCGGGCCATTCAGGAAGTGATTGAGCAAGGATAGAATTGTGGTCATGGCGGACGAGGAGATATTTAGCTATGTAGAGCCGGATCTGTTTCCGGTGCTCGAAGAGCTCCGCCGGCGTGAGCCTATATTCCGCACACCAGAATTCGGCACGACTCGCGAAGACTTTGATCACGCCATGGCCCCGCACTACTGGGAGGTTGGCGCATCTGGTCGTCGCTATAGTCGAGATTTCATCCTTCCCTTTCTGGAACAGAATCCACCGATCGACGCCCGCTCGGCAGCTTGGCAAATCCGTGACCTTGGTCTACGCCGCCTCGGCCCAGATACTTACCTTCTCACGTACACCCTCCACCAAGGGGAGCGCGTTATCCGCCGCGCTACCATTTGGCAAGAAACGGCTAGTGGCTGGCGCATCCTCGACCATCAAGGAACGATTGTTTCTTCCTCTCGCGCAACCGGAGCGAGCGAGTAAGCACCTGGTGCTGTATCTGGAGCGCCCCGTCAGGTAACAGTGCGCGGGCTGCGCGGTCTTAGAGGGGGGCGCTTCTGATACAGCGACTTGAAGGAAGCCGCCCACAGGGAAGCCTATGTACTTTGAATCGGTCTGAACAGGTGCAGAGGGATCAGGCACAGGCTGAGTTGGGCAGCGTCGGATGACTGAAGGACCGGATGGAGCAGCAGGTTGGCTCGCCGAGGCCTTTTGTGGACGCTGGAGAGGCTGGCATCGCAAAGGGTTTTGGCCGGAAGAGACAAGGGATCCGCGTGTGCGCCGAAGCACGGACAGAGGTCGAGGATGTGGATAGAGCTTCATGCAGCGGATCGGTCTGGTTGAGGTGGCGAGCGAAGCAGGAGATGGGCGGCGGAGAGCCGTTCGACGACGTGCATGGTTCCACCGCAGACTGGGCAGTTCCAGACTGGATCGAGTCTGATCGGTGGATGGTGATGCTGGCGGAGCAGCCATCTTCTCTGAGTTGCCGAGGAGTCGAAAGCACAGCGGCAACAGAGTAGCGCGGTTGCGGTTGGCAAGGAATCCGAAGTTGCGGATGCGCACGAAGCCGGGCGGCAGTACATGGAGCAGGAAGCGGCGCAGGAACTCATCGACGGCCAGAGTCATGAGCCGCTTCTTGTTGCCGTGGGCGGAATCGCGCCATCGGAAGGTGACGTTGCCATCGGAGAGAGCAACCAGCCTGCTGTTGGAAATGGCGACGCGATGAGTATAGGCGCCGAGATAACGCAGCACATGTTCCGGTCCGCCGAAGGGCGACTTGGAGTAGACGACCCAGTCGTGGCGGAACAGTACTCGCAGCCACGCGCTGAAGGCGTGTGGTTGGGCAAGAGCCAGCAGGCTGCCGTGGAACTGGAGCTCACCTCGATGGAAGGCGTTGCGAAGTCCAGCGACGAACTTGCCGCGGAAGACACGGCTGAGCACGCCGATGGGAAGGAAGAAGGAACGCCGGGCGGAGATCCAGCCTGGAGTGGTCCGGAGTGATGCCGCCAGCGGCAACGACACAGTGGATGTGGGGATGAAACTGTAAGCGTTGATTCCAGCTATGGAGCACGCTGAAGAAACCGATCTCGGCACCGAGATGCCGTGGATTGCGGGCGACTTCAAGCAGAGTCTCTGCACTGGCGTGGAAGAGCAGGTTGTAGATGAGCCGCTTATTCTGCAATGCGAGCGGAGCTAGTTCCCGCGGCAGCGTGAAGACGGCATGTACGTAGCGAGTGGGCAGAAGCTCGCGTTCGCGCGCCTTGAGCCAGCGTCGGCGCGCGTTGCCCTGGCACCGCGTGCAGTGCCTGTTTCTGCAGGAGTTGTAGGAGATCCTGGTCGTATGTCCGCAGCCGGTGCAGCGGTCGCGATGTCCGCCTAGCGCGGCAGTGCGACAGCGTGTAATGGCTAGCAACACCTTCTGGTGTTGCCAGTTGATCCACTTACGACTGCGTTCGATAAACGCCTGTCCGGCACAGCGAACAATGTCGGCCATCTCCACGAGAGGCCGGTTGTTCAACTGTGCTTGCTTCCTCCCTGTGAAGAGAACATGAGGGCATCGAGCGGGCTGGCGGTCGCACTCAGATGCCGTTGGGATAGATGCAGGTAGACCGTGGTTACTTCGAGGTCTCGATGGCCGAGCAGGATCTGAATGGTGCGCAGGTCGGCGCCGGCTTCAAGAAGATGTGTGGCGAAGCAATGACGTAGAGTGTGCGGATGGATGCGCCTATGCTCAAGGCCCGCACGTTCAGCAGCTATCTGGCAGGCAGTCCAGAGGACCTTGGTGGTGACGGGATAACTTGCCGTGTGCCAGCGGTTGCCGGGAAACAGCCACTCCTTCGGCTTGCGCCGGAGACCTCGCCAATAGATGCGAAGTTCCTCCAGCAGCTTCGGGCTGAGCATGACATCGCGGTCCTTGCCGCCCTTGCCCTCTCGGATATGGACCACCATCCGCTTGCTGTCGATGTCACTGACCTTCAGGTGAGCCGTTTCTGCGCGGCGTGCGCCGGTGGCATACATCGTCATCAGCAGGATGCGATGAAAAGGTGTGTCCGCGGACTCAATCAGTCGCGCGACTTCTTCCTGACTGAGACCCCCGGAAGGTGACGCACCTTCTTCGGATAGGGCGTCTCGGCGATGCTCCAGTCGCGCTTCAACACGTGGATGTAGAAGAAGCGCAAGGATGCAAGCCGTAAGATGACAGTGTTTGGGCTGAACTTCAACTTGGTGAAGAGCATCGCCTGGTACTTGCGAATATCTTCCGGGCCAAGCTGATCGGGTGAACGGCGAAAGTATCGGCTGAAGTGCGTAACACCGTGAAGATATGTACGGATGGTTGTGGCGGCGAAGTTACGGCGCTGCAACTCCTCAAGCATGAGCTGACGTAGTTGATTCACAGAGAATCCTCCTTCTCTGCGAACCAAACTACCCCGGTAGCCACAAAAGCCGATTCCGCCACACGCGCAAGCGTCTGCCGCCGCAGCGGCTTCGTTCAAGTCGGGTTATCGGTACTTGCACATGCGCGCTCTGGTAAACAGGCAGAGTCGCGGGAAACCCTGCTCCGCACCGCCAGCTCGTGACAAGCGACGGAGAGCCCCTCGCCCCCCGGTTATTGGACTCTCCGTCGTCAGCAGGCTGGAATCACCCGCTTCCAGTCTCAGGGAATTAAGACTCAGGAACCTGGACCGAAGGTTGCCAGACGAACTCCCCTCGGCGGCTCGGATGTGCCTGCCGCGATGTCAGGAGGTGACTTTACAATGCACCCTAACTCATTGACAATAAAGACACGGAGAGATGGCAGAGCGGTTGAATGCACCTGACTCGAAATCAGGCATACCTTCACGGGTATCGGGGGTTCAAATCCCTCTCTCTCCGCCAAAACTTCAGGCCTCCTGAATCACCTGGTCCCACGGTTTGATCTCCACTGCCATGTCGTTGTACAGGTTCGCAGTGTTTCCGGTGCTTGCGGTTGCGTTGCTTGCCGGCCTCGCTGCGCACGCAGAGCCGGGAGAGGTAAAGAATCTTGCCCCGGGAGTCTATGTGTGGCAGGGGGACCGGGACAAGCGCGAACCGGCAAATTGTATGTGGGTGATCTTCCACGACTACGTGCTCGTGGTCGATGCCAATTTTCCATGGGGCGCGCGCGAGATTCTTCCCCGCATCAAAGCGACGACCAACAAGCCAATTCGCTTCGTACTGAACACCCACTATCACGGAGATCACGCCTATGGCAACGCGGTCTTCGTGGATGCCGGAGCGATGATCGTGAGCTCGGAAGCCACGGACAAAGAGGCAAGAACCCGCGGCGCCGATGGTTGGGCGAAATGGAACGACCAGGCGCACAGCCTCAAAGACACGCGGCAGGAGTTCGCTTCCCTGACGTTCTCTGATCATCTTGTGTTCGACGACGGCACGCAAAGAGTCGAGTTCGTCCGTTTGGGCCCCGCTCACTCCCAGGGCGACACGGTGGCCTACCTTCCGAAACAACATATTGTGGCCACGGGAGATCTCTGTGTCACGTGGGCCCACGGAAACAACACGGGCGATGCCGGCGGCAGCTATAAGGGGTGGCTCGCAGCTCTGGACAAAATGTTGTCCTGGGGAGTGACGACCGTCGTGCCCGGCCACGGGGCGATCGCGGGCCCGGAAGCTCTGCAGACCGAGAAGGCCTACCTTGGTGGCATGTGGACCAAGGTTCAGGCGGCAAAGCAGGCGGGCGAAACTCCCGATCAGGTGGTCAAGGAAATCGACTTTCACCAGTACGGTTTCATTGCCTCGGATGAGGCTGCGAATGCGACCAGTATCAGCCAGATGTTTCACCGCATCGATGCAGGTGGCAATTAACCTTTGAGTCTCGGCGATGGCACGTTTTGTTTCGCTCGTAACATCCGCTAAATGGCTAATTCCCTGAAGTATTTTCCGTCTCGAGCCAGATGGGTGTACTCCAAGCCCTGACAGGCCTCATTTGTGATGTCGGTACCATGACCGGAAGTGAGTCCCGCTGTTGCACGCGCACATAGTAAAGTGAGCGTCCTTGAGAACTCTCAGTCCAGGATCCGATGAAATCTTCCAAGCCAATATCGCGCCTCACGTACGCTGTCTCCCACGAACCATTTCCCTGGAAAGAGTAACGAAACACCTCGATCACATCCAGGGGGCCAGTGCCGTGAACTTCAACTTTAAGATTCAGCGGCTCCCCAGCTTTCGTCTTCAAAACGCTCCCCATCGGTTTGCCATTGAGACTGAAATCCAGCAAGATCCGCTCGCCTGTGGTTGCATATACATGTCCTGCAGCCATTGAACCCAGAATTGCTGTACGGTCCAGGCTTGGAGCCGTTACCGCCGCTAAGCCATTGAATCGCTTCCCGGGTTGGCCATTATGGTCGTCGGAAGAAGCAACGGTAACGAACTTGTTTCCCTGAGCCCATGCGTCGCGAGCATAGTGTGGCCCTGGAAGTGAATTTGAGAACGGTGCGCTCAAATTATGCTCGTAGCTAAGTGCGTCTTTCGGATTGTAGTATTCGCTTTCACCATGAGCGCTGTATATTTCCATCAATCGCGTCTGGGCCGGAAACTTGTCGGATCCGTCAAAATTAGTGGAACCGTGCTCTAATCCCCAGCTAATACCCATGTGATGAAGTTCCAATAACATCCTGGCATGTTCGAGATACTTTCGAAAGGCCTCATAGTCTTCTGGCTTTCCCCGCCCTACATCTGCCCTTTGTCCGTCAGCGGGCCCCTCATCGCAACTATAGTAATAGCCATTGAGGTGATACCCGAATCCAGCTTCGTAACCAAGAATAGAAACAAAGTGCCCGGGATCGTTATATCTCCGGCATAATGCCTGCGCTTGCGTCCAGTAGATGGGTTCCAGTCCGTTCGCGTGATTGGAAAGTGCTGCGAAATCCAGACCAGAGATGTCACGAGCGTACGTGTAATGATCGGGATCTTGGTTACTACTCACCGCATCTGAGCTCCATTCATTGTGCGAATGGATGTCACCCCAATAGGGTCCGTCAGCGTCGTTCGTGATCCGGATTGGATTAGATTCGACGCCGTCCGCACGGAGCCTAAAAACCCCTTGAGCCGGCAAGGACACGGCTGTTTCGTAGCGACCGGTGTAAGAGATGTCTTTGCGCAAGACCTTGTCGCCAAGAAGTATTTGTACATTGGATTTTGGAGAATCGGCGAGATTATCGAATTGATCAAGTGATACCAGAAGCACGCGAAACGGTTGACCAGGTTTCGCTGATGACGGGATGATGACTCTGCTGTACGCGATTGGACCAGGAACTACGGCGAAACTCGGATCCGGTTTAATACGTTTCCCATCAATGCTGACATTTACAGGAAAGTGACTACTCACAATCCATGGCGAACTTGTACGGTAAGTAAATATGATATCTGTATCTGCCGGGAGTGAGGCTGACGTAAGAGTGGCGCTCACCCGTTGTCCATGACGAGAAGGTAGTGCTTGGTCTTCGGGCTCATGGGTTTCTATTTTTACGTCGAACTTCGCATCGGGGTTACCGGTGGCTTGAACCATAACGTTGTCCCAATCAAAGCCTCCCTTGGCCAGGGCAATTTTCTTGGTCAGGGAATAGCTCAATTCCTCAGCCAGCATCGCGTTTGGCAGCTGGGTCGTGATGATTGCACCCGTTGCCAGCGGTTTAGGGGGGTGTATGTGAACCCGCAACACCACAGATCCGTTTGCAGGAAATTTCGCCGGCTCGATAGTGGCACTAGCTCCTACGCTCCCGATTTGTTGGGTCGAGCCTACGTGGATGCTCGCGAACACCACACATACGATCACTACCGTCCTTAGCCAGCTGCAATTTTCGAATGCTTGACTCATGCCACGCTTCCCTCAAGTCTTCTGGCAATTAGCCTTTGCTGGCGAAAAACTTTCGCGTTGTCTCTCCAGCAGCTGAAAGATTTCCGAGCCACATCTCGTAGTATTCACGTGAGAGCACAACCCCATCCGCACCGGCCTCCAACGCCGCGGTTGTCGCCGCACGCACGTCTTCCGGTTTGGTGTGTTTCTCATCAGCAGCCGTTGGCACATCGATATCGATGCCTGGAAAAATTTTGACTCGACCGCCTGTCCCAGCGATCGCACGTTTTGTTTCGCTCGTAACATAGGCCGGGGAGAGGCCCTTCGTCACGATCTCTTGGAACGAGGCCTCGTGGTAGCCCATCATCTTGTAATAGAAGGGTTGCAGATCTTCCGGGGTGGCGTCGGCAAATACAGTGGCACACAACCGATCAATAAAGTGTGCCATCCTGGGGCCGCCCGCGTTGTTATAGGTCGCGATCTTCAGAAAGTCAGAGTAGTCTGCAACCTTCGCATAGTCGTCCGCCGCCCTGTAAAACGGGCTGAACGTTGTGTTCTGGACGATGTGAAAGCCGAACGGTTTGTGCGGTGCAAGCGCTTTCGCGGTTCCGTACAGCTCCGAACGAACCTCATGGAAGCTATCGTGCCAAAGCATGTTCCAGCTCAAAATCTCCGGGAACTCAAACAGGATTCGGAGGAAGGTAACGAAGACGCCGTCATCGGGGCGTTGATGTTTCGCGGTCGCAGCAAACAACTGATCGAGCCTGATATAGCCCCTACGCGCCCTCTCAGCGGAGATGCCGCGATCTTTGGCTTTCTCCAGGCAGAAGGGGCAGAAACAGCAGATGCCCACGGTAGCCCAACCGCCTCCGATCATGTTGTCGATCGGCCCCATTCGTTCGCAGCCCCAGATGATTCCGTCCACTTCCGTGGGGTACTGCGCGAGGTACGACTCGATTTTGCCCGTCAGGTGGCCTCGGTAATTTGGATGGTTGAAACACGCGCTTGTCGTGCGCCGCCCGTACACGTCGATCTCTGCAACATCTGTCAGGCCGGGAATGTTCTGCATCATCTGCGGGAAGGCGTTGTTATAGTCCCAGGCGAAGAAGTCCATCCCTCGAGCTTTCATCTTCGGGGCTACAGCGGTAATGACATTAAAATTCGCCAGGTCACGCGAGCGGAAGTCCGTGAGTGTCGTATCTCGAAAGTACTTCAGATCGTAGTCATAGAATGCCCCTCCGATCCAGGACGGCCTGGGGCTGTACTTGCCATGATCCGGCAGGGGCTTTGTCCCTCCCTTGATGATCTGGGCCGGGTCGTAGTCGTAGGTATAGGTGAAAACTGTATTCACATTGCCCTTCTGCTGCAGATTGTCGAGCACCTGTTCGATTCCTTCGTCAACCCAGCAAAAGGGTTTGACCTGAATCGCGACGACATTCTTCTTCAGGGTGGTCTCCGGACGGTTTGCCGGTGGCGCTGAAGCAGTGGCCGAACCTGTTCGAGCCTGTGGGGCCGCTTTCGCTTCCTGCAGTGCTCCCAAACCCGCCCCGGCCGCGGCGCCGCTGAGAAGCTGAACAAATGACCTACGGTCGAGTCCCGTATTCTTCATCACATCACCTTTCTGGTTGAGTGAAGAAATCCCCGCGCTGGGCGCGTGTTTTGCAGATGGATACTACGGCACCCTGAAAATGCCGTCAATGGTCTACCTTGTTCCATTGACTCAGTTTCTCGAATAGCATGGCAGAGAAGCGATAGGAGCCAGATTGCGCGCACTCAGGTCGCCACTTGTCTCAACCCCTCTGTATCTGAAACTGGCCTTGGCCATCGCATGCGTTGTTCCGCACCCCGCATGGGGCCAGACCATAGATTGGCCGGTATACAACGGCTCCTACGAAAACACTAAATATTCAAAGCTGACGCAGATCAATACGAAGAATGTGTCCCAGTTGAAAGAGGTCTGGAGATACGACTCGCACGAGACGGGTGGACTGGAAACGGCGCCGCTGATTGTTGGACGAACTCTGTTTGCGTACACACCCAGGCAGGAGGTCATCGCACTGGATGCTGCTACCGGTAGGCTGCTCTGGACATTTGATTCACAAAAGGCGTTCCCCGCAGAGAGGGTGGCATCGAGAGCCGAGCGGGGCCTTTCTTACTGGCACAACGGCAAAGAGAAGCGCCTCATGGCAAACGTGTCGCACTATGTGTACGCGCTTGACCCGGATACCGGGAAGCTGCTCCCCTCCTTCGGCAATCAGGGACGCATCGATCTCCGTGAAAACCTACGTGATCCGGCCAGGACGATGTCCCTCTCTATTACGAGTCCGGGAGTCATCTACAAAGACCTCCTCATTCTCGGCGATGCCACACCGGAGGCGTTACCGGCGCCGCCAGGGGATATTCGCGCCTACGATGTGCGCACCGGTGCGTTGAAGTGGACATTCCATACAATTCCTCATCCCGGCGAGTACGGCTATGACTCCTGGCCGAAGGACGCGTGGACCTACAGCGGCGCTGCAAATAACTGGTGCGGTATGTCTCTTGATGTAGACCGCGGGATCGTCTATGTGCCAACCGGCTCGGCCGCCACCGACTGGTACGGCGCGGACCGCGTCGGTGACGATCTGTTCGCGAATACACTCATCGCACTCGATGCCCACACCGGAAAGCGCTTGTGGCACTTTCAAGGCGTGCGCCACGACATCTGGGATCGCGACTTTCCGACACCCCCCACCCTGGTGACTGTTCGCGTGAACGGAAAAGACATACCTGCCGTTGCGCAGCCCTCCAAGCAGGGATTCCTCTTCCTGCTCAATCGCACCGATGGCAAACCCATCTTCCCAATCGAATACCGCAGGGTCACCGCCAGCGACGTGCCCGGCGAGGTTACTGCGAAAGAGCAACCGTTCCCGACAAAGCCTGCTCCGTTCGCACGGCAACTCATCACAGAAGATACCCTCACGACGCGAACACCCGAAGCTCACGCATGGGCACTGGCAAGGTTTCATGAGCTGCACAATACAGGCCAGTTCACACCGCTCGTGGTTGATAAAGATACGTTGATGTACCCTGGCACGGACGGCGGCGGCGAATGGGGCGGTCCGGCCTTCGATCCTCAGACACACATTCTCTATATCAACGCAAACGAATTCGGCATGACCGAATCGCTTCAAAAGCGTGGTCCTACATCCACGGGACGTGCCGTTTATCTCAGCCAGTGTTCGTCCTGCCATCAGGCGAACCGGCAGGGGCAGCCGCCCGAAATTCCGTCGCTGGTCGATATCGGAAAGCGTTATAACCAGGCTCAGCTCTCAGAGTTGCTGCAGACGGGCCGCGGAAGGATGCCCGGCTTTCCCATCCTGGACCCGCCTGCGGGGAGCCAATTCCAGTCGCTGGCCCACTACCTGCTCTCCGGCAACGTTGAGGACGAGGCCCACGCGAAGGTCGTCGATGATGGCAAGGTGCACTACGACTCTACCGGCTATCCGAAATTTCTTGACCCTCAAGGCTACCCGGCAAGTGCGATGCCGTGGGGCACTCTGAGCGCAATCAATCTCGATACAGGGGAATATCTCTGGAAGATTCCTCTGGGACAGTACCCGGAACTCGTTGCGAAGGGAATGCCCGATACCGGCTCGGAGAACTACGGGGGTCCGGTTGTTACGGCCGGCGGTGTGCTCTTCATCGGCGCAACCGTGCGCGACAAAAAATTCCGGGCATTCGACAAATCAACCGGCAAACTCCTCTGGGAAACATCCCTTCCCTTCTCCGCTTGCGCCACGCCGGCAACCTATGAAATGGATGGACGGCAGTACATCGTCATCGGAGCCGGAGGCCAGCGTGATCCAGCCACTCCGGCTGGAGGAGGTAGCTATGTCGCTTACGCGTTACCGCAATAGCACACTACTTTCCGGGCATGGGGCCGCCCACAACAGCCGATCCGGTTCCGCTGCAGCCGTTCTCCCCGTAGCGAAGAAACTTCTGAATTCGTTTGCCGGTGTCGACTTCCGCAGTATAGAGGTTGCCCTTGCTGTCCAGGCTCACCTGGTGAAGCCAGTGGAATTCTCCCGCCATCCGGCCACTGCGCCCGAGGCGGCCTAACTCCTGCAGGTTACTTCTGTTTAAAACATAGACAGTCATGTTCGCGTTATCTCCGACATAGAGGCAGCTCTGCACCTTGTCCTTCGAGAAGCTCATGGAAACCGCGGTGCCAATGATGTTGGTGTGGTCGCTGATAAATTGCTCGGCCACGAAACCGCACTTGCCGGCCGTTCCATCCGGATTGCTGCAAGGCTTACCCAACGCGGGATCATGGATGTCGAACACCTGGATGCGATCGTTTCCCCGGTCACAAACATACATCTTGCCGTCATCGGCAATCTTCACGCAGTGCACGGGGTTGCGGAAGAATGCCGGCTTCTTGTTGCCTTTGGTGTAGTCCTCGATCCACGCGCCCGCGGCCTTGGCGGCGGCGTCGTCGACGGGGCTGTTTCCATAAGCGCCAAAATGGCCGATGTATTTCCCGGTGCCGGCGTCAACGATCAGAACCCGGCGGTTCCCGTAACCGTCCGCAATGTACAGCCGGTTGGTTGTGGGATCGACCACCATGTCCGCCGCTTGATAGAGCACCGGCGTGCCATTGATTCCTCCATTGAAATCGTTGCTGTCCGGTCCCTTCGGAGTTCCGCCGATTCTCATCTTGAAATTGCCGTCCATGTCGAACTTCTGGACGAAGCCGTCGCCGCCCTCTTTGTTCGTTGCCCAGGGCATACCGCTGCGATCCGCAGCGGCAGAATTCCCCGAGAGCCAGACGTTGTCGTCCTGATCGACATAAATTCCATGCTCGCTGCTGGGCCAGATGCAGCCTGCTTCCGGCTTGCATTTGCTGCCGATATAACCGGGGTCGGCGGGCCCGCCCCAGGCGCGCAGCAACTTCCCATCCGTATCGAACTCCAGAACGGAAGGCGCCGCTTTGCAGCAATCTGCGATCGAGCCATAGGTGCGCACCTGGCCCAGGCCGTTCACCGGCTGACCCTTCTGATCCACGGCGCCCGGCACCGGCCCTTCCAGCCCCGCCTCTTCATTGGTCATCGTGCGCGGCCGGTTGTAGACCCAGATATGGTCATGGCGGTCGACAAAGAGCCCACCTACCTGACCGAGACGCCAATTGTTCGGCAGCGGCTGCGGCCATGCTGCATCGACGACGAAGCCCGGCGTCTTGCCCGTACTGGATGCGTTATACACACCAGTCTGTTTCCGCAGGTTGTCATCCTTATCGGCAGCCATGGCCAGGCTCGTCAGGGTCAAAGCCATCATCGCCAGCGTGGCCACTTTGCCAGGGATCATCATGTCGTCTTTCCTTTCCAGTCGGCCATGATACATGAGGCTGGGGTCAGCAAGCCCCTAGAAAAGGAAGTCAAAATCCACGAGGGCGTGAGTTCCATAATTGCCGAAATAGGATCCGTATTGTGGGTCGGCAATGTTGTTGTGCACCTGGAGAGGATTGTCGTGGTTGGTGATATTCCGGATGGTTAACGACAGACGGATGGCATGCTGCGGATTGATGTTGAGATCCTTCGCAATGCGGGCATCGGCGGATAGGTATCCCGGATAACGAGGCTGGGTCGTTGCGGGAAGAGCCACGTAGTTCTGAAGCTGATCGACAGGCTGCCAGGTAAACCCGTTGCGATATTCGATGTGCGGTGAGATGTGCATGCGCCAGGGCAGATTGGACGTTCCCCAGAAAAGGAAGCGATTCGGTATCTCCCCCGCGGTGCTTGCACTGATTTGCGAACGAACCACGGGAAACGGAAAATCTCCCAGATAACTCGAGGCGTCCGTGATATCTCCGCGAGCAAACTGGTGCACATACGACACAAAAAACTGCCGCTGTTTGCTGGCTCCCGTCCGGGCTGTCAACTCGAGTTGCCGGCTTTGCAACTCGCCCGAGCCGGAGAGTACCAACGCATTGCCCGTCGCAGTCGATTGGGGTGAAAGTGTCAGCTGGTTTTGCGCGTCCGAATGAAGATAGCGAACCCGCAACACAAGCGATTCACTGAACGAGCGTTCGGCTTCCAGGTTCCACGCGAAGCTGTAGGGTGCGAAGTTGCCATTGCGGTCTTGCTGATGGAGGAAGGGGTTCCTCGTCTCAGCCGATTGGCTGATGATGTTGAGGTAGGTCTCCGGTCCACGGATGATGTTTCCCGCGCCATCATAGCCGGTTATAGTCTGTTCCGGATATTTGTTGAAAGCATACGTATCAAGCGGAACGGAGTCATAAAACAGTCCGAGCCCACCGCGAACCACGAACGCGTTGGTGCCGGTCGGAGTCCACGCCAACCCCAACCGGGGAGCTACCCGGGTGGCGTAGGTGAGCGATTGGGTTTCGATGCGGAGTCCTGCATCGGTAGCAAAATGCCGGCTCACCACCCAGTGATCTTGTGCGTACGCTGCCGCCTCCACGTCGGCCAGGCTGTACCTGCCGCTACCGCCGTAGGTGATGCTCTGCAGCAGTTGCCCCGACCCATTGACCAGATTGACATTTCGGTCGACCACCATACCGGAGTCCTCTGCATGCCCGAGCACGGTGCCCAATTGAATGCTGTGTTCACCATGCAGGTTCACCGGCGCCAGGGCCCATGTTTCCAGCGCCTGAAACCGTGTAGCTTCGCGGCTTTGCTGGCCGAAGTAGGTGCCGGAGTTACCGACCGGAGACAGAATCATGGCGGTTCCCGCCTCCGCGCCGGAGGTCTGCCCCTGAACATTGGTGGCGTCGCGAGTTCCCGCGAAGGTGGAAGTAAGCAGGCCTCCGCGCAGCGCGAAACGATCGCTGATCGTGCCCGTGTCTTCCTGGTAGTCGGCATTGGGCGTGACCGGCTGCGGATCGAAGTAATTCAAATTCGCGTAGTGAAGTGTATGTGGGGCGAAATGGAGCGTGGCAGTGATGCTGTTCTCGGCGCCGGTCACCGCGTCGAATTGGCTGAAGGAGTTGAACGCATTGGAGCGGGTTTCATTGACAGGAAAAGGCAGCGTCCGCACTTCCGCCTTGTTGATGAGGTACTCCGAACCTTCGGCCAGGAAAAGACGATTCTGAATGAGCGGACCACTCACATTCAGCCGCGGAGAGGCATCCCGAAGACCTACCAGGTGTCCGCTGCGAATGCGGAAGTCGGGCAGCGGGTCATTCAGGCTGTAATCCCACTTGTTGCCGCCTGGCCGCGTTTCCGCGCTGACTACCCCCGCCGAAAAGCTTCCGTACTGCGCCAGGTAAGGCGACTGCATGACCTTGAGCAGATCGACGCTGTCGACCGGAATGCCGAGACCGAAGTCTCCCGTCGCGGGATCATTGACGTTGACCGCATTGATGAGAAGACTGCTATGCACTTCATCGAGGCCGGAGACCTGAACGCGGCCATCGGGTGTACGGATCACTCCAGGAACCAGCGGGAGCTCGTCGATCACCGTACTGGGGCGCAGGGGCGTGGATTTAGCACTCTCGAGAGGCAACCTGGTTTCACTGCTGGAGGCTTCCGTCAGTGGATTCTTCGTATCGTTCGCCTGCACCGTGACGCTCTGTTGCGTTGTGGGGGCAGGGATAAGAGTGATTTGAACCATCGCCTCCTGACCCGCGGGAGTCTCTGCGGTGCCCGTGACATATCCTGAGAGCCGGGCCGTTATCTGCAGCAAAGGAGCGTTCCCGCAATCCTTCAGGACACCTTGGCCCCGCGCGTCGGTAGTGGTGCTGCAGACTACGCCGGGGTCTGAAGCCGCCTTGTGGCCTTCAATGATCGCTCCAGGCAGTGGCCGGCCATCAGGACCCGATGCCTGCACTGGAAAACCGACGGCCTGAGCGCGGAGAAGCTGTCGAGGGCCAAAACACACGATTCCCAGAAGAACCAGTCCGGCACGCAGAGCGGGGGATGGGACTCTCAACGGCAATCGAACCTGTTTCCCTTCCTGGGTACAAATGTTTGACTCTCGGGGAGCAAGATTGATTCAGACTGTCACGAGTTTAACTAAGCCAAAGGCAACAAGCTTTTTGCTTTGTATCAGGGGCACGATGGTCAGCGCCTTAGAGTCTGCGTAAGATCCTGCTGGTCCAATTTCTGTCCCGACCAAGAATCAAGGGGTGCCCCATATCTCGCTCGTTTTTCGCGAGATGTGGGAGACCACAGATCTCGATCGGCAGTCCCGGAGGGCCGAAGAATGTAGATCGGCAGCCGTGGCACCATGAGATTCTTCGACCGGCGGGATCTCACGCACACACTTTAGCCCGTCCTTTCGGAATGAATCGCTTTTCCGTTGGACCGAAGTAGAGCTTCCCCCTGCTGAAGCAGGGGGCTCGACTACTCCGGGAATCATGCAACGTGATCCTCGACAATGGTCCTGGCGACAGAGTGCAATGTTCACTAACGAACGGTTCGTTCCTGGTTTCGAACATCCAGATTTGTCTTTACTGCTTTCTCACAAAACATAAACTGAAAACAGATCCCTCATTCCGTGGGGATCTGGCCCAAAACGTGCTCTGGTTTTAGAAGATTAGTGTACGGGAAGATTTGAGCCCCTAGGACCGAACCGCGATACCACGATATGCGCCTTGCTGTTTTATCTGACATCCACGGGAACCTCACTGCATTCGCAGCAGTGCTGGCGGATATTCGTCAGATGTCTCCGGATGTAGTGCTTCACGGAGGCGATTTGGCCGCCATGGGGTCGAGTCCAATCGAGATAGTCGATCAGATCCGTAACCTGGGGTGGAAAGGTGTTATGGGCAACGTCGACGAAATGCTCGTTCGGCCACACTCGATGGAGGAGTTCGCCAGCCAGTCCTCTGCCCCGCCCAGCATGTGGTCGATGATTCGTCAGATAGCCGCGTCTACCCGTACCGCCCTTGGAGACGAAAGACTGGCGTGGTTGGACAAACTGCCATTGGCTGTAAGCAAGCCAGGTTTCGCGCTCGTCCATGCCTCTCCTCAAGACTCTTGGCGGACACCAGCGGAAGACGCAACCGATGCAGAACTGGAAGCTATTTATGGCTCGCTAAGCGAGCCGGTGGTCGCCTTCGGGCATACACATCGCCCTTCCATTCGTAAAATCGCTGGACACCCTGAACTCCTGATCAACACCGGGAGTGTGGGACTTCCTTACGACGGAGATCCCCGTGCTTCGTACTTGCTTCTCGACAACGGTACTCCGTCGATTCGCCGTGTCGAGTACAACGTCGAGAAAGAACTGAAAGCGCTTCTCTCCTCTGATCTGCCCGGCGCGGAATGGACAGCCAAAATGCTTCGGACAAGCTCTCCTCAAATGCCATGACCTCGAATCACTTAAATAGGAAGAGTCTTCGCATCGGAGGTAAGACAGTGCAGCCACGGTTTGCTCTTCGAGCACTTCCCTTCCATACCGTCTTCTATTCCGTGCTGTTACTGTTGCATGGTTCCAGCCATGCCCAGGTTTCCTCCCCTTCCTCGCCCGACACTCCACCCACCATTCGCGTCTCCTCGCAGTTCGTGATGCTCGATGCCCTCATCGAGAACAAACAAACCGGTAGCTTACCCGCCAATTTGCAGCTCACAGATCTCCGGCTTTCGGAGGATGGAGTCCCTCAGAAGATCACTTACTTCAGCCAGGACAGGCTGCCACTTTCGGTGGTCTTCCTCTTTGATCTCACGGAGACCGTACGATCCGCATTGAAACCCCTGGCGGAAGGCGCCCACGAGATCCTGGGCCACTTGAAACCCGAGGATGAGGTGGCCGTTATGGTCTTCTCCTCGCATACAGAGCTGCTGCAAAAATTCACCACCGACCGCGCACTCGCCTCGGATGCCATCACCAAAGCCTCCGGGATGGAAAGCAAGGATGGCACCTTTATTCACGAGAGCATGTTTGAGGCAGTGAACCAGGCGACGCAAGCCACTGTACCCGACAGCCGCCGGGTCATGATCTGGCTAACCGACGGCACGGCAAACTTCGAAAACTCGATGACCATGAAGACCATCGGGAAAGGCGCTCCCGCGCGCCTGCATACGAGAGAAGAGGCCAGCGCGGCACTGCTGCACTCCGGCGTCGTGGTCTCCGCGCTCATCGATCGTACCGCCGCCACCGATATCACGCTCGTCGCGATGAACGCCAATCCCCTGGCGATGATGTTCGGAGGCCGTACGGGAGACATTCGCAAATATGCTGAACTGACAGGCGGCCCGGTCCTCGATACCAGCAAAAAAGAAATAGCCGATCGCCTGGCCGAGCTGGTCGACCAGATTCGTCTGCGTTACACCATCGGATACAAACCATCGACTGCAAAACCCGAGGGAACCTTCTGCAAACTTCAGCTTCAACTGACTCCCGAAACGCTTAAGGCGCACCCTGAACTCCGTAAGCTGAGAGTGCGAACCAGGGAAGGCTACTATCGATGAACTTCCGGCAAAGAGCTGTGCCTGTCGGCTAAAGTATTACTTGGCACGGCTATCGAACTCACCGGAGGAACAAAATGATACAGATCACCTGGCTTGGACACGCTGCTTTCGAAATCCGCTTTGAGGGGGGAGAGGTTTTGCTATTGGACCCCTGGATCGAGGGCAACCCAGCTTACCCGAAAAATTATAACCTCCAAAAAGCGGATGCGATTGCTGTTTCGCACGGGCATGGCGATCATCTGGGAGACGTAGTCCCACTGGCAAAAAAGTTCGGCTCTAAAGTATTTGCCATGGTTGAGATCGCTGGTTGGTGTGCCGGCAAAGGCGTAAAGAACACTGTCGGCTTCAACAAGGGTGGCACGGTGGATCTGGGCTTTGCCAAGCTCACTATGACCCAGGCGCTGCACAGTTCTTCCATCCAGGACGGCGACAATTCGATCTACGCAGGAGAAGCAGCAGGCTTCATCCTGACGCTTAAGGATGGCCGGCGCGCCTACTTCGCCGGCGATACCGCAATTTTCTCGGAAATGGGTTTATACGCGGATGTTTACCATCCTGAGCTGGCCTTCTTGCCGATCGGTGACCACTACACCATGGGCCCCGAAGAAGCTGCTTATGCGGCACGCTTGCTCAAGGTGAAACAAGTCATCCCCATGCACTATGGCACTTTCCCCATCCTAACTGGCCGGCCGGCCGAGCTCGAAGAGAAGCTGTCGGGGACCGGAATCGAAGTCCTGGATCTGAAGCAGGGACAACCGATAACCTGGTAACTCGCCGCCAGGACACCCCTGGGCGTTCGCTCAACGCCCGCACCGGAACTAAGGGCTTATTTGTCTCGGTCGCTGTTCGTATAGGACATTTGCCCTAGATGAAAACCATAGCAACCGCCGAATGACTGGTTTATACTCTGCTCATTCAATTTCCAGGTATCCAAAAGAAACACCGTTTTTGACTCTGCGCTTTGCTGTAAACAGACGCCGTAGTCCAAGGCGCTCATAGCTTCTTCCACCGGGCCCGCCGTACAGTTGGGAACGTTACCAAGGCAAGAAGAGCATCAAGAGACACTTTTTGGGAGGATGTGCCGTGAAGATAAGAGATTTGTGTACCTGTTTGCTTCTGGGTGCCTGCGCCGCCGTCGTGCCGGCTCAAATCGCCAACAACACCTCACTGGTTGGAACCGTTCTTGATTCGGGCGGCGCGGCCATGGCTGGGGCAAAGGTCGAAGCGGTCGAAGAAGGCACAAAGCTAACCTATAGTGCCACCACCAACGACGCCGGCTACTACGCCATCACCTTTATCAAAGCCGGCACCTACGACATCACCATTCGTCAAACCGGCTTTAAGACGGCGACGAAAACGGGAATCCCGCTACCCAATGACCAGGCCGTGCGCACCGACTTTGCGCTTGCGGTCGGTGCGACGACGGACACCGTGAGCGTGTCGGCTTCGACTCCTCCCCTCTCCACCGACGATGCCACGCTGGGCGAGACCTTCAGTACAAAAATGGTCGAAAGCCTGCCAATCAACGGGCACAACGCGCTCGAAATCGCCGCTCTCTCCTCCAATGTCCTCATCGGGACGAAAACCTCTTACACCGGCGTACCCCCAGGTGAAGATTTTCAGGGCGCGGGTCAGCGCGAGATCCAAAACAGCCTTACCCTCGACGGCGTTTCCATCATGAACAACCTGATCACCGTGGCCGCCGCGCGTCCCAGCAGCGATGTGATCTCCGAAGTCCAGATGCAGAGTGGCAACTATCCGGCACAATATGGGGCCTATCTTGGCATCCATATCAACCTGGTGAGCAAGAGCGGAACCAACGAGATACATGGATCGCTCTACGATTACATTGAGAACACCGTCTTCAACGCCAAGCCATTTCTCGCTACCGCCACCAGCAAGAAACCTGTCCTCAATTACAACCAATATGGCTTCGCGCTGGGCGGCCCGGTGGTTATTCCAAAACTCTATAACGGGCGTGACAAGACCTTCGTTTTCGGTTCATGGGAAAAGCTGAAACAGATCGGGCAAAGCACCAGCATCGGTTCTGTCCTCACCCCCGCGATGGAACAGGGCGACTTCTCCGCGCTCGGCAGCTATAACGTCGCCACGAACACCTGCGTGCCCAACAACGGCATTGCCATCTGTTTGAAAGACCCAACGAACGGAGGAGCCTACTATCCCGGCAATCAGATTCCGGCGAGTGAGTTGGGCAGTGCCAATGGCCTGGTTGCGCAAAAGCTGGAAGCCTATATGGAGCCCCCGAACGTGACCGGTACGCAGAACGGTACGCTGAACAATTTCAATTCATCCTACCCAACCGACGTGTCGATCACCCAGTCTTTGGATCGCGTCGACGAAAACATCGGCCAGCATGTTCGCCTGTTCGGGCGCATGCACTGGCAGAACCTTAGCATCGTCGGCGGAACCCTGCTCCCCAGCGGTTCTTCCTTCGGCCCTACCAACAGCCGAAATTACGCGTTCGGCTACACCCATGTCATCAGCTCCAGCCTGGTCAACGACTTCCACTTTGGAGTCAACAAGCTCACCTCCAACAACCTGAACTACTGGGTGCAAAACAACCTGAAGAGTGCAGGAACCAACCTGGGAATTCCCGGCTTCAACTTCGACACGAAATATAACAACCCTGGAATTCCGGTGATCAGCTTCGGTACCTCGGGCGCCGGGGTTACCGGTAACTACCAGACGCTGGGCAATGCCGGCAGCAACTGGTACCAGGATGACCGGACCTATGATTTCTACGACGAGCTCAGCTACACCCACGGCCGGCACACCATCATGGGCGGAGTGGAATTCCGTCGCCTGACGCTTGGCCGTGAAGCCTCGAATAATCCGCTTGGCGCCTTCACCTTCGCCGCCGGAACCGCCGGCACCAATTCCACTGGCTACGCTACCTCAGACTTTGTGCTCGGGCTGGCGGCCAACGATCAGACACCGATTGCCACCATCAAGGGTTCGGTTGGACAATGGCGTGATGGCTTCTTTGCTCTGGACAACTGGCAGGCAACGCAGAGACTTACCATTAACTACGGCCTTCGCTACGATCTGCCCACTGTCCCCTACAGCCTGAACGGTTTTGCCCGCATTTTGAACGCTGAGGAGACGGCCCTCATTCCTGCATCCGACGCGACCAGCGGTGCGGACTTCGTACCGACCCCGGGCTTCAAATTCGGTAATCCGCAGCACGACAACTGGGGCCCGCGTATTGGTCTCGCCTTTCGCGCCACGGAAAAGCTGGTATTGCGCGCCGGCTTCGGCGCTTATTACAACGCAAACCAGTTGAACAGTTATACGCTGGCGACGGGTAACTATCCATTAGCCGCAACCGTGAACTACACCACCTCTCCTACCAATTTGCTTAGTTTCACCAACCCGACTCCGGGAGCAGGAAAAGCGGCTCCGGTCGCCGGGATCCCGGGAACTTATGTCAGCACCTTCACCGACAACCCCAACAATAAAACACAACGTAATTATCAGTGGAATTTCGACTTAGGCTACGGTCTGTGGAACGGCGCCGGGCTCGACGTAGAGTACCTGGGCTCGCATTCCATCCACCTGGATCGCAGCTTCTACGACAATCAGCCTCTTACTCCGGGACCGCCGGGACAGCTCAACGCCAGGCGCCCCAATCAGCTGTTCGGCGACATTCGCAAAATCCAGAATGACGCTTACTCGCACTACGATGCGTTGACCGTGGTGCTGCGGCAGCGGACGTACCACCAGGTGGCGGGGCAAGTGAGCTACACCTGGTCTCACGATCTGGATCTTTCGACCGATTCCAACGGGGGCGGAACCCTTTCTCAGCAGTTCAATCCCGCCGCTGACTATGGCAATGCCAATTGGGATGTTCGCAATCGCGTGGTGGGTGTTATTACCTATTCTCTTCCGGCGTTCAACGGTTCCAATTTGCTGGTGCGCGAAACCCTGGGTGGATGGTCCGTCAATGGCATCGTCAATGTGCAATCCGGCTTCCCGATCAACGTAACCCTGAACTACAACAGCGCCGGCCTTACCCAGGGTACGCAGCGCCCTAACTTTGTCCACACGCCTCACGCCAATTGCAGCCTGAAAAACTACATCCACGGCAACACGACTCCCTGTATCGATCCGACAGCCTACGCGCTGCCGGCAAATATCAATGGCGCAAATCCGCAATATGCCTTCGGCAACACGTCCAGGAATACCATCCAAGGACCTGGATTTTCCTACCAGAACATTTCCCTGTTCAAGGACTTCTCCATCTGGGAGCGGCTGAAGTTCCAGTTCCGGGCAGAGGCGTTTAACGCATTCAACCACCCCAGCGCCAACACTCCCAATGCCGCCATTGGCCACGACAACAGCCCGATTGCCCAGCCAACCTTGAACAATTTCGGTACGGTCACCAGCGTGTACCAGATCCCGGGAACGCTGAGCGGCGCCCGCGTTCTCTCACTCACCGGGAAGATTATCTTCTAACGGTCATAATGGATGGAACCCAGGTCTCGAAAACCGAGACCTGGGTCACTCCTCTTCCCACATGCGGAACTGATATTCGTGTGCATCCATATCAACCAGCTTGCCACGGAAACCAACCCCCTCCATCTGCAAACGCAGACGTTGTTCTTCCGAGCCCTCGTGCCGCAGCTTGATCGCGCCGCCCGCTCCCACGACACGGTGCCACGGCAACAAGTCCGGGGGATCGGTGCGCAGCAACCGCGCCACGGCGCGATGGTACAGCGGATAACCTGCCGCTGCCGCCACCTTCCCGTAGGTGCTCACCTTACCTGGAGGGATCGCCAGCACCACACGGCGGAAAGCCATATCGCGAAGCTCATTCGGCCTCGCCCCGTCGCGCAAAATCCTGCGCTTCAACTTCGCGGACGGCGGCATCAAGGGAAAACCGTAGGGTGGAGGGCGTCGAGTCATGCCGTCGTAAAATAATTCGAATGTTGCTTAATCGTGCTCTAGAAGCAGACTACGTTCGTATCATCGAACTTGTAAACATGGCCTATCGAGGCGCTGGCCCTGGAGCAAGCTGGAACTCCGAAGCGGAGTTCATCGAAGGAGAGCGCCTGACCGAAGCTCTTCTCCGGGAAGACCTGGCGGCAAAGCCCGAAGCGCAATTGCTGACCTATCGCGACGCCCCCCATGGAGAATTACTGGGAACTGTCTGGCTGGAACCGAAAGGAAACGGCGTCTGGTATCTAGGCCTTCTGACTATCCGGCCCGATCTGCAAAACAGACACCTGGGCCGAGCTTTATTATCTGCTGCAGAAGCTTACGGAAAAGAGCGCGGCGCTTGCAGGATACGTATGACGGTAGTAAATGCTCGAGACACGGTGATCGCATGGTATGAACGCCGAGGCTACGCCCTGACCGGTGAAACCCTATCCTTTCCCTATAAGGACAACCGTTTAGGCAGACCCCTCCGGGAAGGCCTGCATTTCGTGCTGCTGGAGAAAGACATCTGATTGCCGTCTGCCTCCGAGGGAATCGAATGATCGCACAAACCAACATTCTCCCTTCCAAGAATCGTGGGAGAAAGAAACGGCAGACCACCCATAATTCTGTTACCGGGCAAACCTTCTCGCCACACTGTTTCTCACCGCCGCCAACGCCGCCACCGATCCAAAGACATAGCCACCCCAGTCACAGACAAAACAATCGCCCCGCAAGCCGATATCAGTGCGAGCGATTCTCCCCACCAGCCACCCGCTTCCCCCGTATGCGCAAACCGCACCCAGCTTCGCCAGCGTTGACCTCGGCTTAAAGCAGCAAAGTTCTCACGGTGCAACACCACCAGAGTCTTCGGATCAACCGATATCTGCTCACGCTTCTCGGGGTGTCCTCCATCGCTACGATCCACAACAAAGCTCAGTGCGCCGATACCTGCCGGCACGCGCAGAGTTGCGCTTTGCCAATCCTCCACGCCACGGGTCGCCTCCACAAAGGCCTGATCAAGACGCGCGGGGAGTGCGTGTACGCCTTTGCCACGACGGCCCGGACTTCCATTCTCCGCATTCCGCACCGGCACCGGGCTGCGCGCGAGACGGAAAAGCAGCGCATTGGCCCACGGATACGCCATAATCACACCCGTGCCTACAATGACCGCGAGCGGCAGAGCAGTCCAGAATCCCGCTACCTTGTGCCAGTTGTAGTTACGTGGTCGGCCGCGCGCATCGAAGCGGGGCACGATACTGCTGCGAACAGAAGTGCGCGACCAATGCCTCGGTATCCACAGAACCGCCCCAGACAAGACAAGAAACAGAAACAACAAAGCCGTCGCACCCTTCACCGCAATCGCCGTGGCATGGCTGGCGTTGCTCAGGCCGAACCAACGGTGTAACGCGGTGACCTCCGCAAAGAAAGCACGCAGCCGCGGGGAAACAGGACCCTGCACTTCACCGGAGTAACGATTTGCCAGATACACCGTCCGCCGGGCCGTCAGCATCTCCACCGGCAAACTCGGATCGCGATAAACCGTCACCATCTCAACCGGTGAGGGAACAGCCGCCATGGCGCCCGCGGCCAGCGCATCGAGCGGCATGGGCGCAGCGTTCCCGAAACCACGCCTGATGCGTAAAAGCGTTTGTCCGCAGAATGGAGGATAGGCCGCTCATACGCGAGCAACGCTCCCGTAGTCGCGAAAAAAAGAACGAGGCAGCTGATCAGTACTCCCGCCCCAAGATGCATCCAGAACAGTACCCGGCGCACAGGCTCTAGACCTCTGCCCACTGGCGCAGAAGGTTGTGGTAAATCCCCGTAAGCTGTACTGCCGCCGGGCTCGACGGCATATCGCGATTCACCCGCTGCGCCGCATTATCCAAATCAAAAAGCAACGTACGCTGGGCGTCGCTGCGCACCATGCTTTGAATCCAGAAAAACGACGAGGTCCGCCGCCCGCGCGTGACCGGCTCAACCCGGTGCAGGCTCGACGAGGGATACACCACCATGTGCCCCAGCGGCAGCTTCGCCTTGTGGATACCGTAGGTATCCTCGATGACCAACTCACCGCCATCGTAGTCCTCAGGCGGGGTAAGAAAGAGGGTTGCGGAAAGATCGCTGCGCACCCGGTGCGAACTTCCCTTAACGTGGCGAATCGCGTTGTCGACATGTGTGCCAAACGACTGCCCGCCAACATAGCTATTGAACAGCGGCGGAAAAACCTTCATCGGCAAAGCAGCGGAGATGAAAAGCGAATTCTGACCCAGCGCGTTCAGAATCATATCGCCGATCTCCAATGCGGCGGGATGCCCTTCCGGGATTTGCAGGTTGTCTTTTGCCTGCGCCGACTGATACCCAGCCGTCACGCGGCCATCCACCCAGTCCGCGGAAGATAACACCTGCCGCGCGTGCGCGATCTGTGACGCAGTAAGAACATCGGGAACTGTAATTAACATGGTGCTCTTCTCCTCAAATCCAGGACGATTGCTCTTGCTCGAAAACCGTTCAAAACCTGAAGTCGAGGCCGAAGAGTCCAGAAGTACCCGCTCCGGGCACAATGTGCGCCGGATGGATTTCATCGATGTAATTGCGGTTGGCCACGTTGAAGATATTCACCTGCAGCGCCAGGTTGTCGCTAAGCGAATAGCGGCCCATCGCGTTGAGCACGACATAACCTGGTACCTGCTTCACCAGGCCTGTCGTTGGATCCAAGGGAACAGTCGAGCTGGCCGTGCGGCTGTCAACATAGTTGCCCCCGCCCCCGATCGTCAGGCGATGCATGGGTTCATACGTAGTCCAGATATTGAAGAGATTGTTGGGAACATTCGCCAGCCGATGTCCCACCGAAAGTGGATAGTACTGTGAATGGACCACCTCGCTATGCATAAACGTGTAGCTGGAGAGCACCTGCCAGCGATTGCTGACGCGCCCGTTGACCACCAGCTCTGCACCATCGACCCGTTGGGTTCCGGCCAGCACGTAAACCAGAGAATTCGTAGGAGAAGCTTCGCGGGCGTTGTCCTTGGTGGTGCGGAAGAGGTCCGCGCGCACACTGATGTGCCCGTTGTTCAGATCCCACTTGGTGCCCACTTCATAAGACCGGTTGAATTCCGGGGCGAGATTCGCAGTGCCCGTTCCGTTGGGGCCGACGGTGAGTGCAAGGGCCTCGGCTGACGGATTGAAGGAGGTGCCGTAGTCAAAGTAGACGCTGCCGAAACTCGTTGGCTTGAACACCGCCGCGGCACGCCAGCTCGGCTTGCGGTCCAGCCGGGAAGGATACGTAATGGTAGGCGGCCCCTGCACAATGGGCCCTCCCGCAATCGCCATTTTCGGCGTTGGGTATGCAATGCTCTTCTCGTCGCTCAGGAAGCGGTCGAAGCGCGCACCACCAATCAGCTCCCAATAATGGCCGATCTGAATCGTATCCAGAAGGTAGAGAGCGTAGCTGGTGGAAGTCAGGTGCACGTTGGAGGAGGGCGCGGAAGTACCGCTGAAACTTTGGCTCTCATTCGGCGCCAGCAGATTGGCCGTCGGGACGGTATTGATGGTTTGACCGGCCGGGTTGACGTAGTTGAACGTCGGACGCACCGGGTCGGAAGTTTCGCGGCCCCCTTCCGCTCCGATGACGACAATGTGGCGAAGCCCCAGGGTGTTCACGTGGGCTGTGGCGTCGAGCTGGTCCCACAACAAGCCCTCGTTGCTGAAGGTGGCGATCTGGTTGCGGTTCACCGCGATCTGCTCCAGCGGAGTCGCCGGCGTAATGGAGCCCGACGGTAGCAGTATTCAACTGCGGCTCGGTGATGCGCGCATCGCGCTGATTATTCGCAAACCGGGCCCGGTTGCGCAGAATGGCCCAATCCGAAATGTCGTGCTCGACCTTGAGCGTGACCATGTCGACATCCGTGCGCAGATAATTGCCGTCGCGGAAGCCGTAGTAGTTATGCCGTGCAACAGGCGCTGGGCGATTGAAGTACCAGGGAATGCCATAGTCAGGAATGTCATCCTCGCCGAAATGGAAATAGCTTGCGGTGAGCCGGTTGGCCGTTCCCAGTCCGAGGGCAAGCGAAGGCGCACACACCAAAGCGCCGATTCTCCGTCACGTCGCGTTCGGCCACATTGGCTTCATGGGCCATCAGGTTCAGCCGAACCGCGGCTCCGTGGCCGAAGCTCTTGAGCGGCTGGTTAATGTCTGCGGCGAAGCGGCGGGTGATGTCTGTACCGAAGTCCCCCTCGGCGATGATGAACGGATGGTCGACCGGCGCCTTGCTCTCCTGGTTGATGACGCCGCCAGTCGATCCCCGGCCAAATGTCACCGAAGACGGCCCCTCCAGCACCTCCACTTCCTGATAGTTGAAGGAGTCGCGGTAGTAGCTGCCGAAATCGCGCATGCCATCGAGGAAGATGTCATTGCGGGCGGTGAACCCACGCAGCGTAAGGTTATCGCCCTGCGAGCCGCCCTCACCGGCTGCCAGGCTGATGCCAGGAGCGTTGCGCAGGGTGTCGCGCAAGGTCGTCGCTCCCTCCTCGTGAATGGTCGCCTGCGAGATGGCGGTGATCGATTGCGGCGTATCCAGCAGAGGAACCGGGTACCGGTCCAGGCTCAATTGCGCGGCGGAATCCTGCACCGTGACCGATTCACTGGCCGCCACGGAGATCGTCACCCCACCGTTGTTGTTGATTCGATAGGAGAGGCCGGTGCCGGCGAGGATGGACCGCAACGCCTGATCTTCCGTGTACAGCCCCGTGGCCCCCGGCGACTTGAATCCGGCGATGGTCTCAGCCGGTATCGAAAACGTGACGTCGACTCCGCTCACCCGTTCGTAGGCCGCGAATGGTCTCATCCAGCGGGCCCGCAGGTATATCCAGGCGGCGCACCTCAGGTTCTGTTGCTCGCGTGGTTTGCCCTTGGCCGTGGTTGCATCCTGGGCCCAGCGCCGGCAAAGACTTTGTGATGGAAACGGCAGCATAGGCAGCCACGGTGCCGAGGGTGAGCCACGTGCGTCCGCTGCGGGTACGCCGCGGTTGTTTTTCGTTCATTGTCCGCTGGGAGTCTCCTGTTGCCGGTTGAAAGCGGCAGCGCGGAGACCTATAGTGAGAGGAATCTGCGGCTGCCAAGCTGTAGGTTTGCCCTGGTCCTCGCATCTCTCGGCCAAGAGTTGAATGCGGGGACTGGGGGTGTATCGTCTCAGTCAGTTATTGCAGAACTCGGACCAGTTCAGTCTGACTTAATATACGATCAGAGTAGTCGCATATCAAGCCCGCCCGCAAAATTCCCTGTAAAAATTTTGTTTCAGCTGGGAGGGACCTGCTGTCACCATCCGCTCTCACCAATTCCTGCTGAGAGCGCAGCCCTCCCCTTTCTCATCCCGACCGAAGCGTAGCGAAGTGGAGGGATCTGCAGTTCAGCGGACCCATCCTGGAAATGTTGCAGGTCCCTCCGCCATTGACCAATGCCCAATGAGAGCGCGGCCGTCCCCTTTGTCATCCCGAGCGTACCCGGATTTCCTACTTCACCGCACTCACCGGCGGCCGCGTATGTGGTTCTCTCTAAAGAGAACCACATGCAGTTGACCGTAGCCGCAACTCTCGACAGGAAATCCGGGGAAGCCGAGGGATCTGCGGTTCTACGGACCCATCCTGGAAATGTTGCACGTCCCTCCGCCACTGACCGATCCCAATGACAGCGACGCCGTCCCCTTTGTCATCCCGAGCGTACCCGGATTTCCTACTTCACCGCACTCACCGGCGGCCGCGTGTGTGGTTCTCTCTAAAGAGAACCACATGCAGTTGACCGTAGCCGCAACTCTCGACAGGAAATCCGGGGAAGCCGAGGGATCTGCGGTTCTACGGTCCCATCCTGGAAATGTTTTTACGCTCCGTCCCAAAAGCCGCAAGGAACGCATTGGCAACATGAACCTCAAGGTCCTTGGGAGGGCTCCCACCAAACTTGCTCACAAACACATGCCGATAAATCAACGGTCCAAGCAACAGCGCAATCCCAACCTCAGGATCAATCCCACGGCGCAGCACCCCGCGCTTCTCTCCCCGCTTGATCATATTAGCCAGCGCCAAACGCGCCGGCTCGACCACACGCGCCCGCCACACCGCGCCCATCGCTCGGTTGCGTGAAGCGTAAGCAATCATATGCGGAGTCATTTTCTCCCGCAGTTCCTGACGATCGGCCGCCGGATGATACTGCAGCTGGGCAATGAGATCAGCGCGGAAGTCCCCCGAGTCAAAAACCGGAGGCTCCTCGTCCAGCCCATGCAGGTAGCCCAACACCTCGAGGCACAGATCGTCTTTGTCTTTCCAGTGTTTATAGATGGTGGCCTTGCTCACACCCGAAGTTTCCGCGATGGCATCCATGCTGGTCGCATCGATGCCCCGTTCTGAAAACAACTGCACTGCGGCATCCAACACTTTCTTATGGGCCAGCGTGCTTCTCGGTCTTCCCATCTTGTAAGTCTTCTACTCCTACGCTTCGATCCTGGTAAACAAATAAGCGCCGGCGCTCAGAAAGATCGCGGCAATCCCCGCGAGCAGCGCAACATCGAACGCCAGGCTGAAGTGCCAGGTGTTGATGAGCACACCGCGCAGGCCGTCGACTCCGTAAGCCAGCGGATCAAGCCTGGTAATGATCGTCATCGCAAGCGGCAGGTTGGCGAGCGGAAACAAAGCTCCGGATAGAAAGAAGATAGGCATCACCAGGAAGTTCATGACCAGCTGAAACCCCTGCATGTCCTTGATGACCGAGCCGATGGCGGTTCCCAGGGCGGCGAAGACGATCGCAATCATGACTACGAACAGAAAGGCCAGCGGGATGGCAAACCAGCTGTGCGGACGGAAGCCCGCGATGAGGCAAATGATAAGGATCAGAGTTCCCTGGATGACCGCGACCGTCGCGCCCCCCAAAGTTCGTCCGATCATGATTTGCATGCGCGAAACGGGAGCGACCAGCGTTTCTTTCAGAAACCCGAATTGCCGGTCCCAAAGCATGGCAATTCCGGAAAAGACGGAGCTGAACAGCACCGTCATGCCGACAACGCCGGGCGCCATGAACTGCAGGTAGCTGCCATGACCAGCCTGCCGGAACACCGGACCAAGCCCAAACCCTAGAGCCAATAAATAGAGGCACGGCTGGCCGAGTGAAACCACAATCTGCACCCGCGACCGCACGTAGCGTTTTAGCTCACGCAACCACAGAATATAAATCGCACCCATGTTCGTTCCCTCCTACGGATGATTAGCGGCGTTGGAACATCTGCGCCATCTGGCGCAATCGATCCTTGGAATCCGCACCTTCATCGCGCAGCGACGAACCGGTGAGCGCGAGAAACGCGGCCTCGAGCGATTCGGTCCCGGTCTGCTCCTTCAACTCCGCCGAGGTCCCCTGGGCCACGATCTTTCCGTGATCCATGATGGCGATGCGATGGGCGACCCGATCCGCCTCGTCCATGTAATGAGTGGTGAGAAACACGGTCGTCTTCTCCGTCTCGTTGAGGCGCTTCACGTGGGTCCAGAGTTGGTTGCGACTCTGCGGGTCAAGCCCGAGTGTGGGCTCATCCAGAAAGAGAATTTTGGGTGTGTGCAGAAAGCCACGCGCGATCTCCAGACGCCGCTTCATCCCCCCGGAAAAAGTCTTCACGTAAGCGTCTTTGCGCTCCCATAGTTCGAAGAGCTTCAGCAGCTCCTCGGTACGTTGGGCCCGAACCTTGCGCGGGACGTGGTAGAGCACTCCATGCAGATCCATGTTTTCGTACGCGGTTTGTTCGTTGTCGAGGCTGGCATCCTGAAAGACAATCCCGAAGCGCTGACGCGCCAGCTTCTGCTTCACCGTGGGATCAAGTCCGTCGAGCTCGATCCGCCCGCTGGTGGGCCGCAACAGCGTAGTAAGCATCTTGATGGTGGTGGTTTTGCCGGCACCGTTCGGCCCCAGGAAGGCAAATATCTCTCCCTGCGCGACCTCGAAGCTGATGTCATCGACGGCCGTGACATCTCCAAATTTCTTCACCAGATTGCTGACGGAAATCATCCGAGGATGGGTCCTCCTGTTGGCAGACAGCTTCCCGATAAATACAATACTGAACAGTTTAGTTATCCGTGTCAAGCCCCGTCAATTCACGCGTAACACCACCACCGTCGCATCATCCATCTGCCGTCCGGTCGCATACCTGCGCATCGCCTGCATGATCGCTCCCACCGTCGCGTCAGCGGATTCAACGTCGCTTCCCGTGGCTGCCAGCCGAATTCCCTCCGTTCCCCATTCCCAGCCATCCGGGCTGAGAGCTTCGGTCACCCCATCGGTATAGGCCACAAGCAAGTCGCCAGGATGAAGCTGAACCGTACCTTCCTTATAGGTTGAATCCGGAAACAATCCCACCGGCGCCCCGCCCGTCTCCAGCCAGACGATCGAGCCATTCGGGCGGATCACCATAGGAGGATTGTGCCCGGCATTCACGTAGTGCAGGGTTCGGGTCGATCCGTCAAAGGTGCCGGAAAAGAGAGTCGCGTACCGCGAGGCCAGGGACGATCCAAACACCTGATGGTTCACCGCCTCGAGCGCCGCTGCCGTATCGCTGCCAGCGAATAAGGTTGCCGTGCGCAGAGAAGACTGGACGTTCGCAATCATCAGCGCCGCGGCGAAGCCCTTGCCCGAGGCATCTCCAATGGCAACCGCGAGGCGATCTCCCGGGGAGCCTTACGAAATCGTAAAAATCGCCGCCCACTTCCCCCATCTGCCTGCACTGCCCGCTGTAATCCAACGTATCGAGGCCTGGACCCCAGTGCTGCAGGAATCGCTGCTGTACCTCGAAGGCAGCCACCCGCTCCGTGGGACAATCCATGACAGCCACGTCCATCGTCATCTCTCTTCACCTCTGTCCTAATGTCGATCCACCTCACGGAATTTCGACATGACCCTCGCCAAAAACATTTTTTTTAATTCGATGCCACCTGATGTCGAGAACTGAGCAGCAGCTCCGACTCTCTTACAAAAGCGCAATAGAATGGGCGCTAAACAAAGGAGCAGACGAGATGAAATACATTTTGCTGATGAGCGGCACCAACGCAGGCGTCGATTCGTATAAGGCATGGTCGCAGAAGGATATCCAGAACCATTTCGCCTATTTGACCGGTCTCAAAAACGACCTGAGCAAATCAGGAGAGTTTGTGGCCACGGATGGTCTGGGCATGCCGCAACAAGCTAAAGTGGTGCGGGCGGGCAAGGATCACGCACCGATCACCGATGGCGTCTTTCCCGAGGCAAAGGAATTTGTCCTGGGCTATTGGATTGTCGACGTCGACAGTGCGGAACGCGCCTACGAGATCGCGGCCCGCATATCGGGCGGCCCCGGCCCCGGGGGAATCACATTGAGTATGCCCATCGAGGTGCGGCAGATCATGAATAGGACCTCTGAGGAGTTGCCGTGACCGAGTTTGGATCGCGGTTCCGAGCATCTGTTGCGCGAACTCGCGCCGCAGGTGCTCGGTGTGGTCATTCGTCGCTTCCGTGACTTCGCCGACGCCGAAGATGCCGTCCAGGAAGCGTTGTTGGCAGCAGCGCTCAGTGGCCCCAGGAAGGCACTCCTGACAATCCTCGTGCGTGGCTTATCCAGGTCGCCTCCCGCCGCATGACCGACCACCTGAGAAGCGAGATGGCCCGTCGCCGCCGCGAAACTACGGTGGCGGCCGAACTGGATTACCTGGCCTCCGTAGCCGAGATAGACACTCATGTCGGGCAGGATGACACGCTCATTTTGCTTTTCATGTGCTGTCATCCCGCTCTCAGCCGTCCCTCCGCGATCGCTCTCACCCTGCGAGCTGTAGGTGGCTTTACCACTGCGGAGATCGCGCGCGCGTTCCTGGTGCCCGAGGCCACCATGGCCCAGCGAATCAGCCGCGCCAAACAAAGCATCAAGTCTTCCGGAAGCCCTTTCCGATTGCCCACCGATGAGGAGCGCGCGCAACGGCTTGGCGCAGTGTTGCATGTGCTCTACCTGATCTTTAACGAGGGCTATGTTGCCAGCGCCGGACCGCAAGCGCAGCGGCTCGAATTATCCGGAGAGGCCATCCGCCTGACGCGCGCTCTTCACAATTCCCTTCCCCACGATGGCGAAGTGGGGGGACTGCTCGCCCTTATGTTGCTGACGAACGCGCGCCGCAAGGCGCGAACCGGGCCCGACGAGGAATTGATCCCGCTCGCCAAGCAGGATCGAACCTGTGGGACCAGGAAGAGATCGCCGAAGGCATCGCCCTCATCACCGCGACCCTTTCGAAAGGATCGATCACGTCCTATCAGCTACAAGCCGCCATAGCCGCCGTTCATGCGGAGGCGGCCCGGGCTGAGGAAACCGATTGGCCACAGATCCTGGCGCTCTACGAGCTCCTGAAGCACATGTCCAGCAATCCGATGGTGATGTTGAATCACGCGATCGCGACCGCCATGGTCAGGGGCCCTGCCGAAGGCCTCAAGCTGCTGACGCTACTGGATGAGGACGGGCGGCTCAACGGCCATCATCGTCTGGATGCAGTGCGGGCCTACCTCCTGGAGATGGCCGGTGACCGTTCAGGCGCAATCACCCACTACCAGCTGGCCGCCGAACGAACAACCAGCCTCCCGGAACGAAACTATCTCCTGACCCAGGTAGCCCGCCTCAGCGAAAACATCAAAGATTAATCCCGCAACAAGAGTACGTGTAACCACGGGGAATTCGGGAAGGCCGAAGGGCGCACCGCAGATCCCTTCACTTCGCTACGCTCCGGTCGGGATGAGAATTCATCTTGGAAACTACACTTAGCGTTCCCAAACGAAATTGTCATCCCTACCGGAGCGTAGCGTAGTGGAGGGACCTGCTGTGCGCCCCTCGTACTTCCCGAATCTCCCGTATCAAAACCTCAACCCCAAACAGAAGTGTCATCCCGACCGAAGCGTAGCGAAGTGGAGGGACCTGCTGTGCGCCCCTCGGCCTTCCCGAATCTCCCGTATCAAAACCTCAACCCCAAACAGAAGTGTCATCCCGACCGGAGCGTAGCGAAGTGGAGGGACCTGCTGTTCACCATCCCACACTGCAAACCCCAAATGGAAGCGCCCTCCTCCCCTTTGTCATCCCGACCGAAGTGGAGGGACCTGCAGTGCGCCCCTCGTACTTCCCAAATCCCCCGTATCAAAACCTCAACCCCAAACAGAAGTGTCATCCCGACCGGAGCGTAGCGAAGTGGAGGGACCTGCTGTTCACCGTCCCACACTGCAAACCCCAAATGGAAGCGCCCTCCTCCCCTTTGTCATCCCGACCGAAGTGGAGGGATCTGCGGTGTGCCCCTAGTACTTCCCCAATCCCCCGTATCAAAACCTCAACCCCAAACAGAAGTGTCATCCCGACCGAAGTGGAGGGATCTGCGGTGCGCCCCTCGGCCTTCCCAAATTCCCCGTGGTTAACACGTACTCTTGTCGAGAATCACCGACCCGGCAAAGCAAACGCAACGTAAGACCTCTTCACTAACTGCCCACCCGGCTCCTCTGGGCCGTCTCTGGGAATATCCTTTCCCTTCCCCGAAGTGGCGCAAATCACGATATACTCCCGCCCCTCCACCTCATAAGCAGCGGGCACTCCCTCGGATCCCGCCGGAAGATCCGTCTGCCAAACAACCTTCCCACTCACCTCGTCATAAGCCCGAAGCTTGGCTTCATCTTTGGTAGCAATAAAAACCAAACCACCCGCGGTGACCAGAGGGCCACTCCGAGCCATCATGACGCCCGTACCCACCAAATTTTCCGCTGCCCCTTGAGGAGCATTCCCCAGCGGTATCTGCCACTTAATCACCCCCAGGTTCAGATCGTACGCAGTCATCGTCGTCCACGGCGGACGAACAATGGCAGGTTGCAATCCGTAACCGCTCCAGTAGCGAATCGGCGGTGCCGGAACCCCGGCCGGAGGAGCCGGCGGTTCGCTGCGCGCGGGAAGCGGCTCCGGCGCGCTCGCAGGATTACCGAGATACAGCAGTAGATTGTTAAGCAGCCGATCCGTGAGGTCTGGAAAACCGGGCATATCGTTCCGCCCATAATTCACCGTCGCTTTAATCGTGTCTCCACCAAAAACCGCGGGAGCGTTGACCAGCGAAGGAATGGCCGGAGGGGCCCCAGCCCGATCGGGACCGTGGCATCGTTCGCAGTAGTAGTGATACACCGCCTTGCCTTGCATGGCCGGCGTCGCCCGCATCGGAATCTGCCACAGTGACGAAGGTTCACGGTGCTCATTCTTGAGGATCGCGGGGATGTCCATCGACACCACATACATCGTCCCATTGACCGGATCGGCAGCGGTCATGCCCCAGTTGGCGCCACCGTGATTACCAGGCATCTCGATTGTGTCCGTCAACCCCGGCGGTGTGAACAGCCCGTCGTTACGGGCATTCCCCACCACTTTCACCCATCGGGCTCGATCCGCCGGGCTCAGAATGTAGGGATTGATATCCGCCACCGTGAATGACTGACGCGCGAACGGAGGCGGCTTGACCGGAAAAGGTTGCGTGGGCGAAGCCTGCTCTTCCGGCATATCCGATTTCGGCACCGGACGCTCTTTAATCGGCCAAACCGGCTTGCCCGTAGCGCGGTCAAAAACGTAAACAAATCCCTGTTTGCTTGCCTGCGCCACGATCCCAACATCTTTTCCGTTCTGACGCACCGTCAGTAGCTGAGGCGCGGACATCGCGTCGTAGTCCCATAAATCGTGGTGAACCAGCTGGTAGTACCAGATCAACTTTCCCGTGCGCGCGTTGAGCGCAATCAACGAATCCGAAAATAAGTTGTTACCCTTGCGGTCGGCGCCGTAGAAATCGTAAACCGGCGACCCCGTGGGTATGTAGACGATGCCCGTCGACTCGTCCAAACTCATTTCGCCCCAGCAGTTGGTGCCGCCGCCGTACCTCCACGCATCTTTGGGCCAGGTATCGTAACCAACTTCGCCCGGATGGGGAATGGTGTGGAAGATCCAGACCATGCGTCCGGTCTTCACGTCATAGGCCCGAATATCTCCCGGAGGAGACCCATAGTCCTCACCCGTGGACGAACCCAAAATGATCAAATCTCCAAAGACAATACCGGGCGTGCCCGACTGGATCTGATGGATGGTATTGAAATCGCGCCCCAGGCCTTCCTTCAAATCCACCAATCCCCCTTTTCCAAAGGAGGTGATTCGTTGCCCGCTGTCCGCGCTGATTGCTTCCAGTTGATTATCAAACGTGATCAAAAGGCGTTTATCGGAACCATCGCCGCTCTGCCAATAGTTGATGCCGCGATGGGTTTCCCGTCTCTGGGTCTGCGCCGCGGAGCGATAGACCCACAGCTCCTTTCCCGTCGCTGCGTCGAGGGCAACAATCGCGGAATCCTTTGCCAGCACGTACATCGTCTTGCCAACAACGATGGGATTGAACTCATAGGCTCGATCGTCTCCGCTGTCGTACGACCAGACCGGGTGCAGTTTGCTTACGTTGGAACCGTCAATCTGCTTCAAAGCCGAGTAGTGAGAAGCATCCGTGCTGCCCAGGTAGGTGCTCCACGTCGTATGTTGCCTCGGGCTCTGCTTTGGTTTCGCGGTTGCCGTCATACTACACATCAGGATCACGAGAACCGCATTCTTGCCGTACTTGTTCATGTCTCTTGCGCCCATCCAAACCTGCGGGATTTGCGATAGCCTCCGGGCAATGGGTTCGCCCTGGTCTGATAGACTTTCGCGGATGAAACAACAATACCTCTGCGCCGCCCGAAACGCATGCCTTCTCGCACTTTGCCTGCCGCTGTTTGCCATTGCCCAAGCCCCGGCCACCCCGGCTGCTCCTAAGCCCCCGGCGCTTCCACCCTACGTCTCACCTGAGATCCACGCGGACAATACGGTAACCCTTCGCCTTCGCGCGCCCAACGCGCAGCAAGTGAACCTCGAGCTCGAAGGTGCGGTGACGCCGATGCAGAAGGATTCCGATGGTCTGTGGTCAACCACCACGGCCGCCCTCGCGCCTGAAATCTATGAGTATCGCTTTGTGGTCGACGGCACTCCGATACTCGACCCGAGAAACACCGACATGCGCGACAACCTGCAGAGCCCCTCGAGCAATCTCACCATCCCCGGCACACCGCCCGAACCGTGGGAATTGCAGTCCATCCCGCACGGCATCGTGGAGCATCGCTTCTACACCTCGCAGGTGGTTCTCGGTCTCTTCAACAATCAAAGCGATTACTACGTCTACACTCCACCCGGCTATGATGCCAAAGCCAAGCGCAGCTACCCCGTCCTCTACCTTCTGCACGGCTTCAGCGACGCAGCAGACGGCTGGTCGACCGTCGGCAAGGCAAACTTCATCCTCGACAGCCTGATCGCCTCGGGCAAAGCCAAGCCGATGATCGTAGTCATGACGCTCGGCTATGGCAACATGGCGGTGCTCAAGCCCGGCCGCGATCCTGTGATGCGGGCGCAGAACATGGACCTCTTTGAGAAGGCGCTCCTCACGGAAGTCATGCCCCAGATCGAGGCGAACTATCGCGTATCGAAGAAGCGTGAGGACCGCGCAATTGCCGGTCTTTCCATGGGCGGCCATGAAAGCCTGTTCATCGGTCTTACCCACACTGACCTTTTTGCCTGGATCGGTACTTTTTCCGCTGGTCTGAGTGGCGACGCCGTCGCGCTGCTTCCGAAGACCACCCCGCAGAAGGCTGATCTCCGTCTGTTATGGATGGCCTGCGGCGTGGACGATGCGCTGCTCAAACCAAACCAGGCAGCGATTGCAGCGCTCAAAGCCGAAGGCCTGCAGGTGACGGCCATCGAAACCCCAGGCCATCACCAGTGGCCGGTGTGGCGCGACAATCTCATTCATTTTGCTCCGCTGCTTTTTCAAAAGTAGCATTCAATCTTCGGAAAGCGGACAGAGCCTGGTGCAGCCGTCGGAAGTTCAGCGCCGGATCGATAACCTGGGCCACGTGGTGACGCACAAAGTCCGATTCCAAAGCCCGGTTCACACGCGCAAAGCCTAACTGCGTTCCGCTGTCCTTTAGTTCCTGTTGTAATTCCACAAGCATGCGCGCGGCCGAATAGTCCATGTGGATGATGGCCTCCGCGTCGACAATCAGCCAGCGGACCTGAGAAGGAGGGTCGTCTCCCACTATGTCCTTTACTTCCTCTGCGAACCGGTTGGCATTCGCATAAAAGAGCTCTGCTCCAAATTGATACAACACCAAGCCAGGTTCCGTCATCACGCCCGGCGCCACCGTCTTCAGATCCCAACCTCCGTCCGCGTGAGGCTGCATGACAGCCGTGTGCGGATGGTAACTGTGGTGGACGATCCGAAACAGCGAGAGGATCATCGCCAGAACGATGCCCTGCTCAACGCCCGCCGCGACCACCACCACCGCGGTGGTCACAGCCAGTGCAAACTCACCTGGGCTTTCCCGGCGTATGGCCAGCAGGGTCCGCACATTGATCAAACGGATCGCGATCACGAACACCAGGGAGCCCAGCACGCAACGCGGCAGGTACTCGAGCGGCCGGGTGAGAAACAGCAAAACCAGCGCGACCGTGGCCGAGGTGGCAAGTTGCGCTACCTGGCTCTGCGCGCCGGCGCCCTCGACCATTGCGGTCTGCGTAGGACTACCGTTCACCACAAATGTCCCGCTAAATCCGGCCACCGCATTTGCCGCGGAAAGACCCGCGAGGTCGGCATTCTCATCGAGTATCTGCCGATGGCGTGCGGCGTAAGCCCGGGCGGTGGCAGCACTCTGCGTGATGATCATGACCGCGCACGATGCGGCCACGGAAATCAGGGGTAGCAGATCGCGCCAACCCATATGCGGGAGGGCAAACTGAGGAAGCCCTCCTTCCACCGGCCCGATGATTTCTATGCCATGCCCGCTAAAGTTCCAGAGGGCACTCGCTGTAATGGCTCCGGCAACCGCCACCAGTGCTCCCGGCGTTCTCGGCAGAAAGCGGCGAAACAGAAGCAGGGCGGCCACGACCACAGCAGAAACGGCTAAGGTCGGCAGGTGAACGTGCGGCAGTCTTCTAAGGACTTCCACGAACTGCAGAACCGTTCGACGAGAGGAGACGGGCACTCCCAGCATTTCTCCGAGCACCGCGATGCCCACCTGGAAACCGACTCCGGTGAGAAAGCCGGCGAGCACGGTCTGGGAAAGAAAGTCGGCAATGAAGCCCAGTTTGAGCAATCGCGCCAGCAGCAGAAACAGCGCCGTAAGCAAAGCAACCGCACCCGCCAGAGCCACATAACGCGGGCTGGCCACAGGCGCCAGGTCAGAGACGCCACCGGCAAAGATCGCCGCGGTCGCCGAGTCCGCGGAAACCACCAGGTAGCGGGAAGATCCGAAAGCCGCGAAAGCCACCGCCGGCAGCAGCAGGGAATAGAGACCAGTCACCACCGGCATCCCGGCAATCTTGGTATATCCCAGCGCCTGGGGAATATTCATGGCAGCGAGCGTGAACCCTGCAAACGCATCGCGCGCCGCTGAGGCGGCCTTGAATGGACGCAAACCTTGAAACAGTCTCACCAAAGACAAATCTCCGAAACCGGAGTGTACATCAATAAACCCCACCCTTTCGCCTCTCGCTGGTGAGCATCAACAAACGGGTACTCCGGCCGCCGCAACTTTAGAAACAACAAAGCGGCGTCTGTGAAGGGGACGGCCTTCAGGCCGTCCGTCAACAGCAAAAGTAACCGCGGCTTCAGCCGCTGAGGGAGGTCCTCAGGTCATAGCCACGCCCGAAGGAAATCGACGGGCGAAGCCCAACAAGCGCTTTCACTCGATCGCACGACAACCCGAAGTGGAAGTCAGACTTGTCCAAAATCAGGCTCGGCAACAGAACTGCGGGTGCCCCATATCTCGCTCGTTTTTCGCGAGATGTGGGATACCACAGCTTTCGACCTGAATACTTCGGAGCCCGCACCCTGATAAATGGCAACACACACAGACGTTATGGAAAAATGTCGATGTGAAACCAGAACACCCCGACTACAAAGAAACAATCCAGCGCGCCGCCATCGGCGACCGCAAATACATCCGTCACTTTGACGGCCGGGGACACTTCGCGCATATCCGCCTGCACTTGATTCCCCGCCCGGGAGACCTTCGCCTCGTAACCAAATCCGATACCTTCGAAATCCCCGAGCCCTGCCACGACGCGGCCCGAGCCTCCATCCTCAGGAAGTTAGACTCCGGTCCCATTCACGCTTACCCCATGATCGGGTTGGAAGTGACCATGCTTGGGGCAACATTCTTGCCAAAATACTCCTACCCGGAAGCCTTTGCTCGAGCCGCATCGATGGCATTTGATGAAGCCGTTCGCGGCGCTTCTCCGATCCTGATCGAGCGTTGGAGCGGCTTCATCCTCAAAGTAGACCCAAACGCGGTGAAGGAAACCCTGGAAACTCTTTCTGTAGTCCTCGGTGAAGTGCCGGCATCCATCTCCTTCAACACCTTCAAACAATGCTTCGTGATTCGAGCCCACGCGCCGATCAGGCTGCTCCCAATGTTTAAAGAGGTTCTCCACCTGCAACGCCTCGAAACCTATCTCCTACCGGAAGAGCAGCGATATCGCGAAATGACCGAACTGCCACCGAAGGAGCGGCCGCCAACCACCCCCCTGGACGATTGGACCTGAAAGAACCGCCCCCAAAACCAACCTTCCCGCTGGAGCTACAATCGTTCCGCGTGCTGCTAGGCAGCAACACCAAAATGGAACCTGCAAACCTCGTAGCGAAGCCCCGTCGTAAAGCATCGCCCCACCCGACTGTCCACAATCTGAAAATCGCCCTCCTCCTCTGCTCCATCTTCTACACGCAACACAGCGGCGGAGACTCCAAACCCTCCCCTCAAGTTCAGCAGCCAACCATACCCATGCTCGATGAAGGAAAGGGGCTCATGCACCTCGACGTCTCCGTAACCAAACCAGGCGGAGAACCAGTATCCAGCCTGACGCGCGAAAATTTCGAGTTGCTGGACGAAGGTCTGCACCAAAGGATTCTGTCGTTTCATGCGCTCAGTGGACAGTCCGTGCAGGTCATCCTGTTCCTTGACACCTTATGCAGGATCTACCCATCTTGCATGTCGAAAGCGGATGCGTCGCGTGCGCAAGCTGCAATCGAAGCCTTCCTGGCACAAGATAACGGTCACCTCCATCAACCAGTTTCCATTTTCGGAATATCAGACGATGGTTTGTGGACCCTACCCCATCACAATCCCATGGATGGAAATTCCCTCGTCGCGGATCTGTCATCCGGCAAGAGAATCGTTCTCGATCGCCGGCCTGACGCACTGCGCGCCCTCGCCTACATTGCGACTGCACAGAGGCGAACACGCGGCCGCAAGGTGATGCTTTGGATAGGCCCCGGTTGCGGCAAGGGAACCGGCATATTTCCCGCGAGCCATAATCAGGGGCAGAAAACGTTCGATCCGATTTACTGGTTCGCCACGCTGTTCCGCGAGGCTCGCATGTCAATCGATGAGCTCCCTGTGGATCAAGCGGGCCCTTGCGCGCCCGGTTATCAGCTTTATCTGAGCGGACCACGAACGGTACACGAGGCTGACGACCGGTTCCTATACAAAAAAGTTCTCGCAACGCAAAGCGGCGGGAGTGTCGCGAATGATGCCAATGACCTGGTAGCGGCGATGAATCGTTACCTGAGTGCTCTGAATTTCTACACCCTTTCGTTCGTTCCTCCCGTCGCTGTTCAACCTCACGAGTACCACACTCTGCAAGTGCGAGTGGACAACCCGGAACTAGTCGTGCACACGAACACCGGCTACTACAACGAACCCTTTTACTCGGACCAGCCGAACCCCGCCGTGCAACGTGTGACGGTGGAACAGTTGCATCAGCTCCTGAGCGAAACAGACAGTCGCGGAATAGACGGACGCGCAGAAAAGCTTTCCCGGCTTGAATTGACCGAGCGCCTCAGCCTTGCAGATCTCTCCGCGTTGACCGGAGATTTCCGAAACAAGAATCTTCAGCAGGCCCTGGTTGCGGTGGCCGATGTATCTGCATTTCTCGGGCCGCCGCCGGCTGAAATTCCAAACCAGGCTTTCCCAGACGAAGCAGCGAAAGAACACATGCTGGCCCTGGTGAAAGACTATCTCGCAAGAACGATTTCCAGGTTGCCGGACTTCTATGCGACGAGAACGACGGCTCGCTATGAAGAGACGCCGGGGATCGACCATGGCAAGAACAGCCCCGGGAGCCAGCCCTTGCGGGTTGCGGAACTGTCGAAAGCGAGAGTCCTCTACCGTAACGGAGACGAGGGTGTGGAATCAGGGGACTTCGAATCGTTGGCCTCAGAAGGCCTGACAACCCACGGCACCTTCGGTCCCATCCTTGCCGACGTGCGGCGCGCCCTGGAAAACCCGGGTCGCATGAAGTGGGTGCGCTGGGAGAGTAGTCCGGAGGGGCGGCGCGGTGTATTCGGCTTCGAGGTTCCGGCGGCGGAGTCTACCTATTTCGAAGGCGGCTGTTGTCTTCCCGATGCGGACGGAGAAGATTCGTTTCGAATCCAGGCAGGATATCGTGGAGAGATTGCGATCAATCCCGAGGATGGCACAATTTTTCGCCTGCAACAGCAATTCGATATGCAGGACTATGTGCCTATGGACCGGGACGAGGTCGTGATCGACTACGGTCCGGTCAAAATCGGCGGGAAGACTTACTTCTGCCCCGCAAGAAGTGTGTCCCTCGCGAGAGGCCGATCGATCATCTCCCTGAAACTGTGGGATCAAAGCTTCCTGACTTACGGCCCCTACTCCACGAAGATGAACGACATGCGTTTTGCGAACTATCATCTCTTCCGGGCGGAGTCTCGCATCTTGCCCGGTTACACACCAGAAAAATGACTCATGGCATTTTGACGGCAACCCGTTCGTTCCAGGGCGCCACACTTTCCTCGTACTCCATGGGATCGCCGAAACCTTCGGTTTGGAACACCGAGCTGGCGTAGAGCGTCCAACGCCATCAATCGGCGATGTGCATTGAATGTCATGATATGGGCGAAGACGCCGCCGAACGTGAAGGTTTCAGCCGGCTCGCACAGAGCGTCGACGAACGTATCGTCCCATGCGGAGCGGTTTCTGACGTCACAAAAAATACGATGCAGTTCTGCATCGGTCTTCTCCAGCCGTTGAAGCATCGCCTGTGGGGAGCGCTGCGATGGGGGAGGGCCGTTCACATCCATGTCGGCTCCGGACAGCGCGGCGGTCCACACTTCTTTGGTGAAGATGATGTTTTCCAGGAGCTGCCTCAGACGTTTTATTCGACTCCCGCCAGGGCAGCAGTTCGATGACTGAGGGCAGCGGCCGATCCAATTGTTCCTCTGTCAAAGTACCCGCGTATTCCAACAAACGCCGTGTGTGCCAGGAGTCATTGCCTGCAAAACGATCGAATAGATCCATGTCTCGTTCCTCCTTCTGTTGATGAGCCTGGGGCAAAAAAGTGAACTTTATTGGACGCCGGCAAGTGAAAGTGCGGCTCACGCATGCGGCGGTAGAGGCTGGGAGAAATCCGAAAAGCCTTTCGGAAAGCGCGAGTAAACGCCTCCAACGAACCGTAGTTGGCGTCCAGGGCTACATCCGTGACGGACATTCCGGTATGCCCCAGTTGATACGCTGCTCTTTCCAACAATAGCCGTCGTCGCATCGCCGCCGGACTTTCTTCGACCACGGTGCGGAACAACCGATGGAACTGCGTGCGGCTTCGATACGCCTGGCGTGCCAGATCTTCTGTTTTCGCCTGAGTGTCCAGGGAGTTCACGACAATGGCAGAGAGGCGCGCTACCATGTCCTGACCATCCGCTTTATTCATACGTCCGGTTCCTCATCCAGAATGAATCATAGACAAAGACGACCTCTCTCGCCTGATCGTACGTACCAATCTTCTACTTGAATCCGTCCCCCAGGCCAAAATCGCCAGGGCTAAACAGTGCAGCGTGAGAACCCGCCGGTCCAATTTTTGTCCCGATCACGAGTCAGGGGGTGCCCCATATCTCGCTCGTTTTTCGCGAGATGTGGGATCCACGCACGCTGCCAATCGTACACTCTTCGGCTCCCTAGGAACTGCCGATCGAGGTCCGTGGTCGGGACAGAAATTGAGACCGGCAGGTTCTCACGCAGTGCTCTAGCCCTGGATTTTTCGATGCCAGCGCTAAAGCGCATTTCAAAGTCCAACTCTTTTCCGCAACGCTGAAGCAGAGGGCTCCCAGCTCTGCCTGAATGATCGGAGGGCCAATTCGTAACAGCTTTCGAATTCTTAACAATTCACTCTTGAAAACGATGTTTAGCGTGCCTAAACAAATTGTCATCTCGACCGGCACTAGACAAGGCCGACTGTGCGCCTTTCCGCAAGGGAAAGGCGCATGAAACTGAACGCAACGCCACCAAGTCTCCAGCAGGAAATCCGGGGGAGCGTACTGGAGAGATCTGCGGTTTCTTTTCTCTGGTTCTCGCGCCGACACTGGCGGCCCTAAAGGGCCAAGTTCTATCCAGGTAACCTCTGGGTAGGTACTCTCGTTCCGAAAAACGCATCTCGCCTGATGGAAAACCTGGAAGACTGTATCTTGGGCAGCCGAAATCAGCAGGAACACAGCTTCTGGACTGGCGGCGCCCTGGTCGGCAGTTTCCGCCAGTGCGGGGACTAAGCGCGAGCGAGGACAGCTTCATCGATGCTCAGTGACACACTCGATCCCTATCTCAAATTAACCAACACCAGCCCAACCCCTAGCGAAGAGTGGCCCACCGCCGCTCTCACACCCCCTGTGCGTCACCAGCCGGCACCAAACAAACCTCGCACAACCCCGCTCCCTCAATCTCCAGCAAACAAAGAGAACGAGACAACCTATGCCAAAAAATACAGTCAATGATCCCATCACCGATCAGGAAATCGCCTTTGCTCACCTGGTCCTTTCCGGAACCACAAACGACCGCGCCGCCGCCGAAGCGGCCGGTCTCAACCCCGACACCGCCGCCTACACGAAAGCCAAGCCTCGCGTCCACGACTACATGATCGAACACCGCAACGCTGTTACAAAAAAATTGATAAACCAGGAAGTCGAAGGCCTCCGCAAGCTCAACCTTGGTCGCGATCAGGTCCTGGCCCGGCTCTGGGAACTGGCCAAGCTCCTCAGCCACGAAAGTACCAGAGGCTACCATCGCCGGCCAGATCAAGGCCTTTAGGCTGATCGTAGCCATCGAAGGTCTGATTCCGGTCGGAACGCTGAATGACCGCCGCCTTGCCTCGGCTGCTGGAGCGCAACCCGCGGTCCCCACCCGCCGCGATCAGGTCCCCAAGCCCCAGCCGACACCCGAGCCACCCCCAACCCGGCGAAGACAGTCGTTTCCGCCTTCATCGGTCCCCCGGCCCCCTCAACCCCTTCGTCCACCCCGAAAAGCCCAACCGGGTTCCCGCCGCAACCGGCTTTGTCTTCGACGCTGTTCTGGACAAAACCAGTTCCCTCCGGCCCTCGTTTTCCCCAGAGCAAGGCGCCTCAGGGCGGCGCCGTTGAAGTCGATAAAAAGCCAAATTTTATCGAATTTTACAAAATATTCCGCCTCCCTTGACTCCAAAGGCGCGGCATCAGCCCGGACGGAAGATGGCTCTCCATCGGGCGAAATCCAAAGAGGCAACTGCGCGTGGACAAACGGATCTCGACCGGAGCGTACATGGATTTCCTGTCACGCTGCACTGGACAGGGCTCCGACTACCCTTTTTTGCAAGGCCGCAGAGTGCCTTCGGACGCCTTGTTTTAAAAGAGACAAACCGCTGACATCCCCGTGACAATTGCGCTCTGGAAAGGATCTATCGTCCATTCAAGCGAGGAATCTGTGTTGTCGAAGTCCCGCAAAATTGTTTTTTTCTTCCCCTCCTTCGCGAGTTCCGACGCGACGGCGCCGCTGGGCATCCTGGCTGTTGCCACACCCTTGCTCCGTGCCGGATATCAAATTTGCCTCATCGATTCCACCATCACTCCCAACTATAAAAAGCGCGTGCTCGAAGAAGTGCGTGATGCCCTCTGCCTTGGGATCTCTCTTGTGACCGGACCCATGATCCGGGAAACGGTTGAAATTGCCCGCGCCATCAAAGAATGGAATCCGGAATTCCCCATCATCCTGGGAGGCTGGCACCCTTCCCTGCTCCCGACGCAGACCCTGGAAGCCCCTATATCGACTACGTAGTTCGCGGACAGGGCGAAGACTCACTGCTTGAACTCGTTAACCACATCGAGAAGGGATCGGCGCCTGACTTTGTCGCGGGCATCGGATTCAAACGAGACAACAGGTTGATCTTCACCCCCGAACGCCCTCTCAAGCCGCTGGTAGACATGCCCCCGAAGGCGTACCACCTGGCCGACTTCGACGCCTATGAACAGTTGTGCGGAAAGCGCTGGGCAATGTAACCTCCAGTCTCGCCTGCCCCTTCAATTGCGCCTACTGCACCAACGCCGGCGTCTACGGACGCAAGTGGAACGCTCTGCCCGCGGAACAGTTCGTGGAAGAGACGGTCGATCTCAGCCGCAGATACGGATTGGAAATGCTGTGGATCGTCGATGATAACTTCCTCGTCGACCTCGACCGGGCACGAGCCATCTCTGAAGGACTGGTGCGTGCCGGTTCGCAATTCAAGTGGAGCATTCAGGCGACCACCAACCTCACCGCGCGCCTCTCCCTCGAAGACCTGAAGCTGCTGCACAGAGCCGGCCTTCACCAGATATGCCAGGGCGCCGAATCGGGGTCACGCAAGGTCTGGAAGGCCATGAACAAAGACTTTCAGGACTTCCCGACGATTTATGAAAGTGCGGCCCGCTGCCTGGCGGCGGGGATTCGCCCATCCTTCAACATCATCTTCGCCTTCCCTGGCGAAGGAGCGAAAGAGCGCAGAGAGACCATCCGTTTCGTGATGGATGTGTGCAGAAAGTTTCCCGGCGCAGAGTTCTGGACCAATATCTTTACCCCCTATCCCGGCGCTCCCATCATGGATAAGATTGCGGAACTTGGCATCCACATGCCGGACTCGCTGGAAGGTTGGGTCGACTTCTTTCCCGCGCTATACCAAGCTTCCGTGGTTGAACGGCCGCGATCATGAGGAACTGCAGGTCATGCGCGACTATCTGCGCATTGCCTTCGATCGCGTCCCGATCTCGGCGGACACGCGCACACCCATCATCCGGCTGGCGCAGAAATGCATCTCGCTGCCCGCGCGCTGGCGTCTTGACCATAGCGTTTACCGCTTTCCTGTCGAGCTCTGGCTCAACAAGAAGCTGAAAGAGCGGACCGCCGCGCTTAAACCGGCCGTCGATGCAAAGCGGCTCGAGCCAACGCGGTGGAGGCCACATGCTGAGCCGGGGAAAGGTGATCCTCTTTTACCCGCCGTACGACGGGCCTCCGCTCGGCGCCCCGCTTGTGCCTGCTGGCCCTCGCTTCTACTCTGCGCGAGGCAAACTTTGAGGTCGTGGTGATCGACGCCGCGATTGACCCCGACTATCGAACCCGCATCAAGTGTGAAAGCGTGGACGCGCTGTGCGTCGGGATCTCGGTACTTACCGGTCCCATGATCCGCGGCGCGATCGAAGTGGCCACCGCGGTCAAGAGCGACACTGCCCTGGCTGCCGATTATCTTTGGCGGCTGGCATCCCACCCTGTTGCCGGATGAAACATTGAGCGAGCCCTTCGTCGATGTGGTGGTCCGCGGGCAGGGCGAAGTCACGCTGGTGGAAGTGGCCGAGGCCCTGCTCGCAAAACGGTCGCTGGAGGGATCGCCGGCGTGTCCTGGAAGAGCAACGGTCAGCGCAGGCACAACCCGGACCGCCACGTGGAGCCGCTCGATGCGCTTCCTGATCCCAGCCTTTGACCTGACCGATTTCGACGCTTACGAGAAGCTGAGCGGCGGCCAGGAAGATTGGCATACGCCACCAGCGTCGGATGCCCGTACGCGTGCAACTACTGCACCGACATGGTCTTTTACAAGCGCCGATTCAATGCCCTCTCGGCCGAGCGCGTGGTCTCAGAGCTCACCGACCTGGTGACCAGGTATCGCATCGAAGAAGTTGCCCTGCTGGACTCAAACTTTCCCGTTCAACTTGGCCGCGCACTCGATATCGCGCGCGGCATACTCGCACTCCGGCGTCAAGTTTCGCTGGACGTTTCAGGCTTCGACCGACTTCCTTTGCCGCATGAGCGAAGAAGACGTCATCCTGCTGGGCAAGAGCGGCGTATCGCATATGGGCTTCGGCACCGAATCCACTTCCGAGTCGGTGCTGAAGCTGATGAACAAGCGCCATCAACGCGTCGAATGAGATGTATGAGACCGCGCGCAAGGCCAAACTCGCCGGCATCCGGGTCACCTTCAATCTCATCTTTGCATATCCCGGTGAAACCGAGGCCGATCGCACCATCACTTTTAAAACTATGAGCGATATTGCGAGGCAGTTTCCGAATGTGAGCTTCTCGCCCAATATCTTCACTCCTTAT
>CAVYFF010000016.1:0-195525 GCA_963767745.1 uncultured Acidobacteriaceae bacterium
GACATACTGGCGGGCAGGGCAACGGCCTACGTCTACGGCACAGTGCGTTACAAAGATACTCCAGATTCCACGAAAGACTTCAGTGATCGATTCTGTTGGTTTTTCGACGCCACGCGCAGCCAAGCTTTCGTCGGCTGCCCCGCTGCCGCAGTGCGGTAGCGGTTCCGAGATACCCGGACTCCCGAGACTCGATGGCTCCGGAGACTCCATGAGTCTTTCCCGAAGATTACAGCTCGCTGACAACCTAGGGTCAGAACAAGGGTGACGCATTGGAATTTCGGCCTGAGGGGGCCTGAGGCCTGTCCCCTCAGGCCCCTGTGGCGCGAAGCTTTCAAGCTAGTCGATCGTAGGGCGCTAGTAGGACACCGCCGCCATTGGAGGTTTTTCGCAAAAGAGCTTTGGACAAAAACACTCTCCAGAATTTTGATCAATATACAGCGGCAGCGACATGGCGGGGCAATTCTGTTTAGGTCGAAAGTAATCGGCGGCTTAGCAATTGAGTATGGCCTAGACTATCGAAGGGTGCTTGAGGCGCCGGGACGAAATTCCACGATCTTTCACCAAAGTCGAGGCGCAGCTACAGAGGGAAGACAGAGCAATCCGGCGAGCACCGAAGCCGCCTAAAGACAAACGCTGAATCGGTTCCTTGGCCTCAATTCTGGAGCGTTTCAGTTATACAAACATGTCGCGGGGAGGCTGAACGTTCGAGGGACAGACGGTGAACGTTACCTTTGCGTTAAAGCAACATAATGGATCAGTAAACGCTCCGTCAAGGTCTTTCCAGAGTCTCTGTCCCTGTAGAGCGAAGGAAAAAGTGATCGGTTCTCGTTATATGTGATCGGACATTGAAAAACCACGAGACCGGTCACCTGCAGACGGGCGAAGACCACTAACGGGCGTTTGATTTCGCAAAAACGTCAGTTCCGTCGGTCATGGACTATCTGGAGAAGACAGCGTGACGATCGAAGATGATGAAGACCTCCCCAGACGTCCAAGCCTGGCACATCTGGAGGGCCAGCGAAAAGAGCTATTGGCACGGCGAGAACGATCGCAGAGACTTTACCAGAGAGTCGCCCAAATCGCGCTATCGTTGTTCCTTGCTGCACCGTTTGCAGCCTACCTTCTGCATCTCAGCTCTAGTCGATCCTCGCAACACTTTGCTGTCATTGCTTTGGCGTATGGAGTGATCCCCCTTTCGACGCTACCGTCTATGCGTGCTAGGGTGAGAGATCTAGAAACTGACATCCAACAACTTGACTTTCAGATCGACTTATTCAGCTATGAAACAACGAAACGGGAAATACGCGCTGAAAAGCTTTTGCGCCTGAACGATATACAGCTACGTCGGTACTATGATCTCAATCTGAGCCAGAATCGGTGGATCTTTAGTTTGGGTGTTGGGTGCATCGGTCTGGGCTCATTAATCATAAGTGCAAGCCTTTATATGGTATTCAAGCTGAACGGCGGTAGTCAGACTACTCAGGTAATCACTGCTGTTTTGGGAGCCGTCGGGGCGATTCTGACGAATTTTGTTGCGGCGATATATTTAAGGATGAACGCGGCCACATCTGAGAATCTTGCTGCGTTCCATTCGCGGCTGGTTGAGACGCACCAGCTCATGCTTGGCAACCTCTTGGCATCACGTATAGACGATGATGGTCAGAGATGGGACACTCTAGCTGCGCTTTCCCTGCGCTTAGTACCCCAGAAAGAGGATCATTCAAAGCCTTCAGGTGGCCCGATCGGATCAGCAGCTTCGGACTCTTCAAATTGAGCAGGGCATTCCGCAGGGCCTCGCGTTTCTCCGACTTATGCGTGCTGATCGCCGAGCGGGACGCTTCAATTACTGCTGAGACGAACTGTTCGTTACGCTGGAGATCATCGATCTTGAAGCCCTCTACCTTGACTTCCAATTCGTCAAGTCCAGCGGCAAGTTCCTTTAGCCACTCCCTTGCGATGCTCGACCGCGGGCGCCAGCACCAGCGACAGCAGCTCCGTGATAGTTCCCCCGATCACAGGGACCGCTGCAATGGCGGATCTTGCCACTGTCTGGACAGCATCCGCCTCCGTCGGCTCGGGATAGCGCTGTGCTCGTGTGGCAATCGGCTTTGTCGGTTCGTCGGTCACAAATTCGTGCCTTAAGTCATCATGGATGGTCGACACTCACATCTTATAGATCTATGCTTGGCCGGACGTCCATAGGCTTTTTATGGCTGCCGGCCGACGGTATGCGGACAGATCGTGGCGAAGTAGCTGATCTTTCCGAGGGAGCCTACCTGTGGAGCACGGCAATCAGGCCCGTTGTCGCACCGATAATTCCTAGGGCTACCGAGAGTATCGGCACGAGGATATCTTTAACCCAAAATGCTAGGGCTTCACGACGCTCTTTCTCCTCCAGTCTGATTCGGCTTCGTAGGTCTGCCTGTGCAGTACGGGTCAGATGGTAGGAGCCGGTGATGCCCCGCTCCCATATCTCGCCGTCGATCGACTCTTTGACGTTGAACGCGGGAGTGGGCAGACTTAGGCGATTGGCACGTCTGATCAGGCGGGACGCGTTCGATCTTTCGATTTCGTCGCGAAGAGTGTCTATTTCCCAACCGCCTTCTTGCCAGGCGGGTTTCTCCTGGGCGCTGAGGATCGCTATCCCTCCGCTCCCGGGTTCCTGCCGTAGGCGTTTTAACGTGCGCGAACGTGCACGTTGGCGAACGACTAGTTGTCTCTCCAATCGCCACAGCTCATCAAAGATCATGCGGCCTCCTGGTTTTGGATCCTCCCCTCGGCATATTCCGGCAGGTTGTATTCCGGAGTTGGAACTATTGCGCTGTTGCTATAGCCTGCAGGAAGTCATCATCAAAATGCGCCAGGAGCATCTCAATGAAGCGTCCGTGATAAACCGCGTAGGCTTCTTTTGAAAGTCCCTGCTCCGGTGGGACAATATTCAAATTAAGTATTCCCGGACTGACTTCAGGGTGCAACCATGCTTCCCCGACCCATTGCCCGTCCGAGGTGTCATGAGAGAAGTCTCCATCGTCATCATAGGTCCAAGTTTCAATGTGTCCCTCATCGATGGCCGCGTATATGGCATCAAGCAGCCCCTGTGGGTTTGCTGTGGTAACGTGAATCGCCATGACGATCCTCCGTGCTGGTATGCTGAGAAGGCCCGATCAAATCGTAAAGCTAAGGAAGAGGCTTAAACCAGAGGCTTCTATGCATGAGGTGGACGACCACCGTGTAGAGAATGATTACGAGCAGTCCACGAAAGGTCCATTTATATACGAACTCGCCTCTCTTTACGACCTTCCACTCCTTCTTTAAAACTTCAGCAGCTACATATGTATATTTCGTCCATCTGCTTTCCGAACGCTCTCTAGGCTGCTTTTGCCGAGGATCATTTCTTGGCATTTGACAATCGCGTCAAATAGCTTCTGATGGTTATCCTCTTTTAGATTCAACCTCAACCTAATCCGTGCCATAAGTTGGTTTATTTTCAGAACGGAGGATGTGGGAGCCAAGCCCAGAACCGAGGCATGATACTGCGTTGCCTCACCCAATAAAGTTGCTATATCCTTTCTCAGGCCATCGATCCATTCCTGACGGAATTCGGAGATTTTGGTCTCTTTGCTGATAACCAGACCGAGCCAAGATACCGTCGCGGCAATGGCAGCAGCGACGATCGAATCTGAAAGAGAAAACACCACGCCCTCACTCCCTTTCGTACTCCATATTCCCGGCCCCGAACCTCAGCAGTGCTAAATCGTAAAATCTGGTTTGCCAAGAACGCGGCATCCTCAGCCGCGTAGATACTGGGATGATCTATCGTGGCTTATCTACAAGGACTGACGCCCTGCAAGCGAGCACTGTGATCGGAAACTGCAGGCCTGCCCATCCTTCACAATCCCTCTTGTGTCTCACCAGCGCCGTGCAAATGCAGCAACCGTGGGATCCTCCCTGCGGTATGCCGTGACAATTGACTTCATCAGCGCGTTGCATCCCGTGGTTGAGATGGTAGCCGTGTCAAAAGGAAAACAATCTCTGTATTCAGTATTGCAGGGTGGCTTGTGTGTGAAAATCAGCCCAGCCTCCGCATGTTGCCGGTTGGCCTGACCGAAGATGAGTGCAGCGTTCAAGCACAGTACCTGACCGCTCCTCGCTTGTCGCCGCCATTCACTCCACTTTTCATGGTTGGCGACTCGGTCATGAATATTGGCACCTTCACCGATATATAGCAGACGCTGTAGGGAGACTGAATTTAGGTATGCGTCGTAGGTACAGGCGTATACGCCGTAAATCCCAGAACTGCTGGGCATTCTGCCAACGTTCGGTTCACGCCAATAGCCTTCGAAGTTAAGTGCGTAACTCGTTGTCACGGAATTCCCCCTTCTCACCTGTTTTTCTTGAGGTATTGGCTCAAGGAATCCACGCCGTTTTCCCAGAGCAGTGTGCTGAGCTTCATATCAGCGCGGCAGTCAGCGGCAAAAGTTTGACCATATATCTCGCGGAGTGAGCGGACTAAGGTGTTGCCGTGTTTACGGTCGATCTCCCCATCAGTATTTCTTTGACGACCATCGAGGCTTGAAGATCCATTCGTAGGTTTCAACGCTTGCCCCCCCTAAAGGACATTACTGGATTAATTATCCATATCATGTCCGATTTACTATATCAATACCAATCGGACATTTGTGGAAAAATAGCCCATCTTCGTCATACGATGGCCAGGGAGCATTTTTATCCGATCTGAAACCGGCAACAGGTGCCCCTCCGCTCGTCATCCCGTAGGTCACAGATATTAAAGGAGTTGAATATGATTGATGCGGTGCAGCTTGGCGGCAACCTACGCGCCGCCCGTACGCGGCGCGGCCTAAGCCAAGAAGACGTGGCCGATTCCCTCGGCCTTCCGCGCACTTCCGTTACCAATATCGAATCTGGCAACCGGGAAGTTTCGACTCTGGAATTGACTCGGCTTGCGTCGCTCTATCGTATTTCCGCCGCTATCTTGCTGGACGCAGAGATGAGCGAAGATGCCTCCGTTGTCCTCATGCGCGCTCTAAAGCAGGCAAGCATTTCTGACGAGATTTCGCGGGCAATTGAAGACGTGCGCGAACTCTTTCATGAGGGCGCGGTGCTGCGGAAAATGCTCGGGTGGGAATTCGATGGGTCGCTTCCGAATTATGGAGCCAAGATCAGCTCGCCTGCCGAAGCCATCCGACAGGGAAATACCGTGGCGGCGGGAAGAACGCCGCCGGCTTGGTCTCGGCAACGCGCCGATTGGCAATATCGCCGGGTTTATTAGCGGATTGGGGGTTTGGGCTGCCGCCTGTAGCCTTCCTGACGATATGTCAGGCATGTTCATAAGCGATAAACAGGATGGCCTCGCCGTCCTCATCAACAGTAAGCATGTTTCTGTGCGTCGCCGTTTTTCCTACGCGCATGAATACGGACACGCACTTTTTGATAGAGAAGAAACGGTAAGACTTACGCAGCAGAGCAATGCAAGTGAGCTTGTTGAGAAGCGTGCCAACGCCTTCGCTGCGGCCTTTCTCATGCCGGCAGGCGGCGTCGAGGACCACTTACGGCAACTCGATAAAGGACGGCCAAGCCGACAGGCGCAGTCAGTCTATGATGTGGCAACCGGCGGCCAGAGCGAGGTGGAAATCCGTCCCCGTCCAGGTTCACAATCTATCACCTACCAGGATGTCGCTAACATGGCGCGGCATTTCGCTGTCAGTTATGAAGCGGCCGTTTGGCGCTTAAAGAGTCTTGGGCACCTTGGATCTCCGGAGACCAACGTCCTGATCGAACAGAAGGATTCGGGCAAGGCTTTCATGAGGTTGTTGAAGCTCCAAGGGTGGGACGAGAAGAAAATTCCGAACGGCGAACGCGACCAAGAATTGAGAAGCCAACTCGCATGGCTCGGAGTCGAGGCATATCGTCGCGAGGAAATTTCGCAGGGCAGGCTTCGCGAACTCGCAGGCAAGCTCCAAGTACCTGCTCGTGAATTGATCGAACTCGCCGAGGTAGCCCGCGGAGAGTAAAAGGGGTGGGCGGATGCAATCCACGATCGTTGTGGCGGATACATCTGTGCTCATCAATTTTCTCCGCATTGACCGCATGGACCTGTTAGGTCATTATCCACAACGATTTCTCGCCACTGATCACGTGGAAACCGAAATCACGAGCGATTACGCGGACCAACGAACGCGTTATCAGGCAGCGGTAGTTTCGGGGCAACTCGATACTTGTTCAGTCGTCGATCCAGATGAGGTGGTGCTCTTTCTGCGCCTGCGCCGTGGAGAACGACTTGGACCGGGAGAATGTTCCGCCATTGCGATTGCGATCAACCGGAAATATCCCATCGCCATTGACGATGATCGAGCGGTCAAGAGGGCGGTCCGTGAAATGGGGGCAAGGTTGGACGTTGTGAAGACTGTCGATGTGATCTTGGCCCTTATACGAACCGGCGTGCTCAATACAGACGAAGCCGATAAAATCAAGGACGAGTGGGCACATCAGCACAGGTTCAGGATTAAAACAGCTTCTTTTCGAGATCTCCTTTAGACGGAACCCCGGGACTGCCCGCAAAATCACACATTGAGCCTGTCCCTTCAAAGCAACGGACTCCGTTCCTTAGCGAGGTGTCGGGATTAGCGGTGACCAACAGCCCGGGAGATGCGGGACATCCAAATTAACCCCACCGTCTTGCGAAAAACACACGGATGATATCGCCGTATGCTCCGCGCACGAAGCCGTGAGACACATTGCTGGCGTCGAAGTATTCGCCTGTGATGCTTCTCGCCGGGTCGATGCCCGTAGCTAACGTGCCCAGACCGGCGCCAGAGCCCGCGCCGGGAGCTTGGAAGATGGTGATGTGGCCGTCATGATCGCGCACGTAGCCGTGAAGTTCGTTGTTGGTGTCGACGGAGTATCCCGTCATTGCCCCCTGCGGGTTGATACAGTCGAGGAATTCGGTGAAGGTGCCCTGACCGGCGCCAGTGCCCGCGCCGGGAGCGTCGAAGGTGGTGAACTTGTCGTCAGGAGTGCGCAGGTAGGCGTGTTGCACACCATTGACGTCGAAGTAGTCACCTGCGATCACACCTGCGGGATTGATGTTGGCTGCAAAGGTGCCGGTCGCGCCGGGAGCGTCGAAGGTGGTGATGTGGCCGTCAGGAGCGCGCACGAAGCCGTGATACACATAGCTCGAGTCGGCGTAAAACCCCGCGATTGCCCCCTCTGGATTACTGCCATAGGCCAATGTGCCCTGGAAAATGCCAGTGCCCGCGCCCGGAGCATCGAAGGTCGTAATGTGGCCGCGCTGGGTGCGCAGGAAGCCGTGATATACATTACTCGCGTCAAGATAGAAACCGGCAATCGTCCCCGATTGGTTGATGCTAAAGGCAGAGGTTCCCTGGCCGGAACTGGTGCCCGCACCCGGAGCGTCGAAGGTGATGCTGGCGGACTCCCCAGCGATCGCCGAACGGCCCAGCCCTACTGCGGAAAGGACAAGACAAACCACAAGCGCTGCGTTCCCTCGGGCCAGCACAGCCGCTCTGGCGATGGTCAGTTTGCGTGTCGTGGATTGCGCTTTCATGATTTTTCTTCTTTCAGACAAAAGATAAGGGGACAAACCGAAGGGAACCACACGTCATCCATAGCCTGGCAACGGTGAAGCGGACCGAGTCTCCGCCTTATAACCCGACAGTGTCAAGTAATCTTTCTGCGCTTTAAGATATCTTTCGACTAGCAAAATAGCTGTATCTCGCTCCGGGCCGGATGATGGAGCAGACGACAAAAACAGTTGTGCCAGCTTTGTCTGTCCTCACGGCTGCGAATTCCCTGCTGCGAATTCCCGGCTTATGGAACCCGCAGAAAACCGTGATACACAAAGTTCCCGTCAATGTAGTATCCCGTGATGCTTCCCCAGTCGTTAAGGTTGACAACGTACATCTCCAAAGAACCGGGACCGTCGAAGGTCGTAAACTGGCCAGCCGGACTGCGCAGATAGCCGTGTAAGTTATCGTCCGTGCCGATGTAGATTCCCGTGAGCGCGCCCAAATCATTGAGACTGACAGGACAATCCGAGGGACAGCCCGTGCCCTCGAAAGCCGCGCTGCCCGCGCCCGGAACGTCGAACGTCGTGAACTTGCCCAAGGGACTGCGCAGGTACCCATGAGACACGTTGTTTGTGTCGGTATAGGTTCCCGCGATCGCTCCCCATTGATTAAGTCCTGGAGCGCAACCGGGGCAACCCGTGCCCTGGTTCAAACCCGTGCCCGCGCCCGGTGCTTCGAACGTAATCAACTGGCCCTGGGGAGTGCGCACCAGGGCGTGGTGCACAAAGTTGCCGCTATTGTCCGAGTAGCCTCCCGCGATCGTTTGAAAAATATTGATCGCTAACGCCCCTGTTCCGTAACAACCCGCGTTGGGATTGCTATCGCATGCGCCTGGACCTACATACGTCACAAACTTCCCGTCAGAAGTGCGCGCAAACCCGTGGAATAGAAGGTTCGCGTCTGTGTAGTACCCGACAACCGTCCCCTCGAGATTAATCGCGATAGGAATGGTTCCATACCCGCCGGCCCCTGGAACTTCGAACGTGGTGAATTTCCCCTGCGGGCTGCGCAGGAAGCCGTGAGCGAAGCTGTTCGCATCCGTGTAGGATCCCGTGACCACCCCCAGGTCATTGATCGCTGACGGAGAGGTCCCATTCAAGGAACCCTTGGTCGTATCCGCGCCGGGGGCCTGGAACGAGGTGTATTTGCCGTCAGGGGCACGCAGAAATCCATAGTTCACATCGTTTACGTCGATGTAGGATCCCGTGATCACTCCCGAGTTATTAATGCTCATCGCATAGGTGCCGTTAAAGTTGCCCGCGGTTGTGTCTGCGCCGGGAGCATCGAGAGCGATAATTTTCGAGGTTGTTTTCTGCGCAAAGAGGTACATCGGGGCGGGCAGTGTGCACAAGAGGGTAGCCGCGGTTAAGCGTATCTTTGTCGTGAGTTTCATAGGATTCATCCTCGTGAATTTTCGTGTAAGCCCGCAGCGTGGTTGGCCCCCCAGCGTTGAAAGTCATCGCACGGGGAATGCTCCAGTCTTCGCTAAAAACGGGTGCAACGAATAATGATGGCGCAACTCGACTAAGTCAAGACCATTCATCGCTTTTCATTGCGGAGCATTTTCCTCGAGGTCTATCCTCGGTCTTTTTCGAGGTCTCTTTCAGGAACGGCTAGCTTAACCTTAGAAGTTTCGAAAAAAGCGGGGTTCGCGCGACAGGCTTGTCGAGCGAACCCCGCAAGGGGAATGATTTTAAACACGTCGAAGGGGTTGAACGAAATCAACTGAGCAAGGTCAGAAGGCGCATCGTACAAAGCCGTGCGGAATGTCTGCGGCATCGGTATAGTACCCTGTTACATCTCCTTCCGCGTTGATCGCCTCAGACAGCGTATTGTTTGACCCGGGCCCGTCGAAGGAAACGTAGGAGCCATTTCTAAACCGCAGAAAACCGTGGCCTCCAAGACTGTCGCCGTATGCGCCGGTGATCGTTCCCGAATCATTGATGCCGTTCGCCAGGCTCTCTGTTGCTCCAGGCGGAGCAAAGGTGGTGATGACACCGTTGCTCTCACGCAAAAAGCTATGCCAGAAGAAAATATTGGGAGGGTCGGAATAGGTACCGACGATCGTATCGAAAGAATTGATGCCGGCAGGAGTGGTGAAGGCTGAGCCACTAACTTTGAAAGAAGTAATCCCTCCTTGAGGGCTTCGCAGGAAACCGTAAGTAATGTTTCCGGGTTCAGAGTAAACTCCGATGAGGCCACCTTCTTCGTTGAGGCTGGTCGCACCCGTCCCTGGCCCCGCGTCGAATACCTCAACACGGCCGTCGCGGTGGCGCAGGAAACCGTGGTTATCCCCTGTGCTATCGGTATAAGCTCCGCAAATCTCCCCCGCGGCATTAATCGACTGGGCTCCGAGAGGCGTTCCGTCGGGAAGAGTGAGCATAGTAAACGTACCGTCTCTGGACCGCAAAAACCCCGGGCGAGCTGAACCGACAACGGAAAAACCTACAATTTCGCCTTCCGCATTCATGCCCTGGGGGAAGGTCGCCGTTGCGTTGGGCGCATCAAAGGTTGTGATCAAGCCACGGCGGTCGCGCACAAACCCATGCTCTCCATAGTTTGCGTCGAAGAAGGAGCCGGCGATCTCCCCGGCCGCGTTGATGGCGACGGGGTATGTACCGTTGGTTGCTCCGGGCGCATCGAACGTGGTTATCTTCCCCTTTTGGGCATTTACGGATGCAACGGCCATGAGCGCCATCGCGGCTAGCTGATACGATGCCTTGATTCTCACTTGATTGACCTCCAGATCTTTCTTGAAGGGCGTTGGAACATCGACGATCTTCCAACGAGAATGAACGATATCAGCAATACAGTGATTGCTCGTCGATCATCGGCTGCCGGTTCATCCCATCCATGAGTGCAAACGCACACGTGGATGGTGGGATTGCACCGGCATTCTTTTGTCAGTAGGGAGTTGGCGTATCGGGCTGGAAAGCCCCGCTAGAGACCATTCCTCTACCAAGGACAGTTAGTAAGCAAAGGCTCTGCAAATGGACCAATTGTTATCGCTGATGAGCGCGCGGGGGGGACATATCTGCTCGGTCGAGATAGTAGGCCGGTAGGGGTAATTACGTCAAGTGAACGTGAGTTACGGCCTTACTGGAGGTGAACGTCCCGTCCACCTTTCCTCGTCGCAAAATAAGTTGGGTATGGATGAAGGATTTTACGTACGGAATTCGTTTGCAGCATTCGTGCGGATTTTAGGGTGGCAGGGGCTAAAGAGTCTGCGTGAGAACTTTGAAATTTGGGGCGTTAGAAGGGCGCACCGCAGATCCCTCGCCTTCGCTCGGGATGACAAGTTTGTTTGGGAACGCTAAGTGTAGTTTCCAAGATGAATTGTCATCCGGACCGGAACGTAACCGAATTTTCTGCCACGCTGCACTGGACAGGTCCGCGTGTGCGCCTTTCGGACGCCCCAAATTCTGAAGTTCGGACAGCTGTAGTAGGCTCAAAACGCTTACGGAATTCTGAGCACATTTCCTTCTCTCACGGTGGAGGTTCGCTCCTGTCCCTGGAAGCGATAGAACACGGTGAGCACTTTAATTCCGCCCATCGCGGGATCGCCGCCCATGGTGTTGTTGTTCACCGGCACGGCGAGTGATCCGTTGCGCGCCATTCCACGCAGAAGTTGGGTTACGTCCATGGTCCGATTGTTCAGGCCATAGTAGGCGCGCGTGATTTGCAGTGAGTTGTTACCGCCGCCGGGATAACCGGGATTCGGTGGTGGATAGCCGGGATTCCCTGGATATCCTGGACCCCCGGGGCGGCCATTGCTGTAAAACTGGCTGGCATTGAGCGTGGAACCTTCGTTGTAAGTGAATTGCTGTGATTGGCCGCGACCATTCGTGGCCTGAATGCGCAGAATTTTGACTGCGCCATAAGCGGGATCGCCGCCCATGGTGTCGTTGTTCACCATGACTATGCGATTGCCGTTCAAGAGCCTGCGGACCTGATGCGTCACGTTCATCCAACGATTGCCCGCACCCCAATCCGCCCTCACCACCTGCCAACCGCCCCCGTTCTGCGCCCGGGCGGAGGTAGAGAACAAAAAGGAGGCGGCAAGAAGACAAAACAAAGGAAGGTACATCATGCGATTCTTCATCGGAGGTCCTATCGATCGAGAGATTGAACAACCCAGGGCAGGCCCGATACAGCGACAAGGATACCTATGTCTCGTCATATTTGGAACAATCCCGCCCTTGCGTGATATTGCAATATGCGATATTGTTATTGCAATCGGCGATCGACATGAAACTCTCCGACAAGATGAAATACCTCCGGGAAGTCGAGGGCAGCCTGCGTGGCCTCGGCCGGGCAATGACGCAACAGGAATTGGTTCGCGCGATCGCGGCTGAGATGGATTCCCCCATAAGCCAGAGCTACCTCTCCCAGATCGAGTCGGGCGCTCGGCCGCACCTCACCAACACCACACGCCTGCTCCTGGCCAAGTTCTTCAAGGTGCACCCCGGCTACCTGGTAGAAGACCCCGAGGGTTACCACGCCGAGCTTCTTTCCGACATTCGCACGCAGGAGGAAAAGCTCGATCTCTGGCTGATCGCCGGCTCAGACCGCTTCCGCAAGGATCCGGAACTTTGCCGCGCCTTAAGAGCCATCGCACTTTACCAGGACTCGCGCCGCAGCCTGCTGCTGCTCGAAGCGGTGCTGGAAACACCGGTGCTGATGGAACGGTTGCTCGAAATTCTTCGCCCCTCGGAACACGCAGCGGCTAAGGCACCGCCGATTAATCAGGAGAAAGGAACACGCCGCACGGCGCGGAACTCGGTGAAACAAAAATGACGTGGGAACTTTTCTATCTCGTCTGCTTCAGCCTTGGTCTCCTGTTGTGTGTGCTCTCGCTCTTCACCGGCGGCCACGCACACGCCGGCCACTTTCACCTCGTCGGCCACACCCACCTTCATGTCCCCCACGCGGCGAAGGTTGCGCACAGTCATGCGTCGGCCGGTGTGTCCCCGATCAACGGCTTCACCCTTACGGCCTTTCTCTGTTGGTTTGGCGGGATGGGGTATCTGCTGCGCACGCACAGCGGACTGCTCGCGCCGATGATCCTGCTGATCTCTACGCTGAGTGGACTCGCCGGCGGTGCGCTCATCTTCTGGTTTCTGGCCTCCGTTCTGCTGCCGCACGAGCGCGCCCTCACCGCCGAAGAGACTGAGATCACGGGGGTCGTCGGCCGCGTCAGCGGTCCCCTGCATCCCGACGGCACCGGTGAAATCATCTACACCCAACTTGGGGCACGCAGGTCGGTCCCGGCGCGCTCAGAAGATGGAACCAGTATTGACCGCGGCTCGGAAGTCGTGGTCTTGCGCTATGAGCATGGCATCGCCTATGTGCGTGCCTGGAACGATCTCGATCCTTAGTGCATGGCGCAATATCCAGGCGCGACTACTTCTTTTTTAAGTAGCCGCCGGCAGTCCCACCATTGGCTAACCACGAAGGAAGGCTTTATGCCTAACACAGTGATTGTTGTTATCGGTCTTTGTTTCCTGGCCACCATTGTTCTACTCACCGTCCTGGCGCGCATGTTCCGCAAGGCCGGCCCCAATGAGGCGCTCATCGTTTATGGTTTCCGCGGTCCGCGTGTCATCAAGGGGCACGCAACGATGATCTTCCCGGTGGTAGAACACTGCCGCCAGCTCTCGCTCGAGTTGATGAGCTTTGATGTTGCGCCGCAGCAGGATCTCTACACCCGCCAGGGCGTCGCCGTTACCGTCGAAGCAGTTGCGCAGATCAAGGTTCGTTCTGATCAGGAGTCGATTCTTACCGCCGCGGAACAGTTTCTAACAAAAACTCCCGACCAGCGCGAGGGCCTGATTCGCCTGGTGATGGAAGGCCATCTGCGTGGGATTATCGGCCAACTCACGGTTGAGCAAATCGTGAAAGAGCCGGAGATGGTCGCCGAGCGCATGCGCTCTACCTGCGCCGACGATATGAGCAAGATGGGACTGGAGGTGGTGAGCTTTACCATCCGCGAGGTTCGTGACAAGAACGAATACATCACCAATATGGGCCGTCCGGATATTGCCCGCATCCGGCGCGATGCGGAAATTGCCAGCGCGGAAGCGGAACGCGATACGGCCATCCGCCGCGCCAACGCGCTCCGTGAAGCAGCGATCGCTAAGGCCGCCTCCGATCAGGACCGTGTGATCGCGGAGACCGCATCGCTGGCGAAACAGGCAGAAGCGCAACGTGACCTTGACATCCAGAAGGCGCAATTCGCCGAGCAATCGCGGCGCCAGGAGGCCCAAGCCGACAAGGCGTACGAACTGCAAACTAACGTGATGCAGCAAAAGGTCATTGCCGAGCAGGTGAAGGTGCAGCAAATCGAGAAGGAAGGCCAGGTCAAGGTGCAGGAAGCAGAAATTCTCCGCAATGAGAAAGAGCTGATTGCTACCGTCCTGAAGCGCTCCGAGATCGACAAGCAGCGGGTTGAGAACCTGGCAAACGGTGAGCGCGCTCGTCTGATGGCGGAAGCCGAAGGCCGGGCCTCTGCCATCCGCCTGCAGGGTGAAGCGGAAGCCGCCATCATTCTGCAGAAAGGTGAGGCCGAGGCGAAGGCCATGAACGTGAAGGCTGAGGCCTATCAGGAGTGGTCGCAGGCAGCCGTGGTCGACAAGCTCATCACCAACCTGGCTGATGTAGTGCGCGCCATGTCCGAGCCCCTGTCGAAGGTCGATAAGATCACCATCGTCTCCACGGGGAACAACGGGAATGTCGGGGCTCACAAGCTGACCGGCGAGATGACCGAGATAGCGGCGCAGGTTCCTGCTCTGTTTGAGGCTCTCAGCGGAATGAAGATGTCTGACTTGATGTCGAACGTGAAGCAGATGACATCTCGAGTAAACGGCGACGCGAACAACACGCCGCTAGGTTAAACCGGTGCCGCGTCAGCGGCACCATCTGACGAAAGGATGAAAATCATGGCACTCATGGAACGCGTCACCACTCTTCTGCGCGCCAACCTCAACGACCTGATCGACAAGGCGGAAGACCCGGAGAAGATGCTCAGACAACTCGTGCTCGACATGGAAAACCAGCTGTTGCAGGTAAAGACCCAGGTCGCCATTGCGATCGCAGATCAACATATCCTGGAGAAGAAAACGGCCGAGCATCAGACGGCGGTAGAAACCTGGAAGAACAAAGCTGCGCTTGCAGTTGCTAAAGGCCGGGACGATATGGCGCGGGAAGCACTGGAAAGGTCGCTGTCGCATGCGCAGATGAGCAAGAGCTTTGTCGAGCAACTGGAAGATCAGCGCGCCGAAGCCGAAAGCCTGCGCAGCGCCTTTCACAAGCTGCAGCAGAAGCTCACGGAAACACGTGCGCACTGTGATCTGCTGGTAGCAGAGCACCGGAGAGCTCGTACTATAGGTAGATCGCAGCAGGCGAATGCCGCAGCACGCACAGAAAAGGGCGCTGCTTCGATCGACCGGTACAAGTCGCGCATCAATGTGCAGCAGGCCGCAAATCACGCAAGCCGAGAGCTGACTACTGGTGATTCGCTGGAAGACCGTTTCGCTATGCTCGAACGCGACCAACAGGTAGAGGCTCTGCTGGAAGAATTGAAGAGCAAGAAGGCCTTGCCTGCTTGAAAACTGCCCCTCTCAATCGAGTCCCGAAGGGACGTCTGAAAATAGCCCAGGACGTAGTCCTGGGTGCCATTCGACAACTTTGGTCAGTCCCGCAGGGACGGCTGAAACCCTATGCGCTCGCATTCAGCCGTCCCTGGCGGGACTTTTCAGATGTTTGATCTTGTACCCAGGACTGTCGTCGTGGGCTACTTTCAGCCGTCCCTTCGGGACTCAATTTCGTTTATCGGGGCGCCTTCGTTGCAACAACGATGGGCTGATAGAACGCAGTGGAACCGGGCTCCAGCCACTGAATATCCGTGAACCCCGCCGACTGCAAGGCTAAATTTAACTCTCGCCTCTGCAGAGCGCGATACCTCGAGACGAAATGCTTGACGCTCCACTCGCTCTCCATTTGCAGGGTCAAATAGACATGCAGTTCGTATTGCTCTTCTTCCCAGCGCCAGACCTGGTGAACGAAACGTTTTTCATAGAATGCTGGCGGTTGCATCGTGGGTCGTGTGGAAATCAACTGATCGTAATCTCTGATCGTCGCCAGCAGAATTCCAGAATCTTTTAGTTTCTCGGCCATCCCTCCGACCGCGCGCTCAAGATCGCTTTGCGATAAGAGATGAGGCAGCGCATTGTCCGCGATCAATACCGCATCGAAGCCGGCTTCCGGAACAGTACTCAGTGTTCGCATGTCCGCCACGCGAAACGTGACATCAAGGTTCCGCAGTTGCGCTTCTTTGCTCGCCCGGGTTACGGCCGCTCGACTCAAATCGGACCCAACGAGGATATGACCTCGTTGGGCTAATCCAAGGGTCTGTGTTCCTATCCCGCATGCACAGTCCAAAACGTAGGGCGAAGCTTTTCCGGTGTAACGCTCCAGAATGGGGCCGATCACCGCAGCCTGTGCGGCTATGCTCCGGTTCCAATCCTCAAACATGAGGTGATAGAACTCGGCCAGCTCATCGTAGAAAGCTTCGCCCATTCAGTTTAGAAACGAGGCACGTCGGCCAGGCGGTTGGCGTTTTGGAAGGGGACCATCCATCCGGGATATTCAGGCGGCAGGGCGCTGACCTCATCGAGCCGCTTGATTTCCTCTTCCGTGAGTTGGAGGTCGACCGCGGCCAGATTTTGCTCTAGCTGGTCGACACGCTTGGCGCCGATGATGACGGACGTAACGAACGGTTTCGTCAACACCCAAGCCAGGGCGACCGTAGCCACGCCCGTATTGTGAGCTTTGGCGATGGGACTAAGAACATCCAGAATGCGCCAGGTGCGCTCCTTGTCCACGATGGGGAAGTCAAATGCGGAGCGGCGTGAGTCCTCAGGCTTCTGGTGTTCGCGAGAAAACTTTCCCGAGAGCAGACCTCCCGCCAACGGGCTCCAGACCAGCAGACCCGTTCCCTGATCCTTCAGCAACGGAACCATTTCCCGTTCCAGGTCACGACCGGCAATGGAGTAGTAGGCCTGCAGAGTATCCATCCTGGCCAGATTCTTTGCCGCAGAGATACCCAGCGCCTTCATCAGCTGCCAGGCGTACCAGTTGGAACAGCCGATGTAGCGTACCTTGCCTTGCGATACCAGCGTGTCGAGTGCGTGCAACGTCTCTTCAAGAGGGGTCACAGAGTCAGAAGCGTGAATTTGGTAAAGATCGATGTAGTCCGTCTGCAAACGCTTGAGCGACTGTTCCACCCCATCCATAATGTGGCCGCGCGAGGCACCCACATCGTTCCGGCCCGGGCCCGTGCGGCCATACACCTTGGTCGCAATCACGATGTCTTTACGGGCGAGCCCGATGTTGGCGATCGCCTTGCCCAATGTCGTCTCTGACCCTCCATTGCTGTAAACATCCGCGGTATCGACAAAGTTGACACCCGCATCGAAGGACTGCTTGAGCAGTTGGTCGGCAAGGTTCTGCTCGACACCGGCAATGTTTTTCCAGATGCCATCACCGGTGGCGAAGGTCATGGTGCCTAGACAAATTTCGGATACAAGGAGGCCGGTTCGGCCGAGAGTGTTGTATTTCATGGGGACCTTTTCGCTGAGATTGGGTTGCGTCCTGTTGTCAGGTGGAAAGAGTTCACACACCCAAATCGTTGGATGCGACCGGGAGGCTATTGTCTTCGTTTTCTCAACACCCAGGTGGTCATGCAACGATAATCCTGAACAATCGTCGTCTTCAACGGATCCACCAACACGCCGTTCATCGTCTCGGTCAAATCCAAGAGCATCTCCTCATCCACCAGGAACCACTCCGAACCGTCGCCTACAAGAAATATATTTTCGCGCACGGATTCAAAGTCCATTCCGATCCTTGAACCTAAGCGGCAGAACAACATGCCGCCCGGCCGCAACACGCGCCAAAGCTCTGCCAACATCGCGAGGAAATGCTGCTCGTCGCGGGCAAAGTGGAGCACAGAATTGCAGATCACGACATCGGCAAAGCCATCCGGAAATGGCATACGCTCGATCAATCCGACCTGGAAATTCTCTACCGGCAACCCGGTTTTAAGCGACGCAGATAATTGCCGCACATGGTCCACGCCGTCGGCGTCCGCGTCCAGGGCAAATATCTCACATCCCTCGCGCAGTAGATGCACCAGGTTCCGTCCGTATCCGCAACCGGCATCGAGCACCCGCATGCCACGCTCGATGTTCCCGCGCAGTATTTGATCGAACACGTAAATGTCGATCTGCCCAAACTGTTCCTGGACGCTGATCATCAGCGGGCCGTCCAGCCACCGTCGATCACCAGGGTATGGCCGGTGATGAGGGAGGCAGCAGGCGAAGCGAGAAAGACGACAGCGCCGGCCACTTCGATGGGTTCTCCGATGCGATGCAACGCGGCGATGCGATCAATCACATCCTGGCGAAATTCGGCATCGGCAAGTGCAGCCTTGCGTGCCCGGAGTGTGAATGAAAGTGGGCGCCACCGCGTTCACGTTAATGTTGTATTTGCCCCACTCCACCGCCAGGCACTTGGTCAGATGGCTGATGCCCGCCTTGGTCATGCAGTAGACCGACTCGGTCGGCAACGCGGCGAAGGCCGCCTGCGAGCCCATGTTAATGATGCATCCGCCCTTCTGCTTGATCATGATCTTGCCGGCCGCCTGGCAGGCGAAAAACGTGCCCTTCAGATTGATGCCAAGGGTCGGTCGAAATCCTCCTCGGTGACGTTCTCCGCCAGGTTGTCCGGCGCGATCCCGGCGTTGTTGACCAGAATATCCAATCGTCCGAATTCCTGCACCGTGTCGGTCGAACGCCTGGCGGATCTGCTCCGGGCTGGTCATGTCCATCTGCAGCGGCAACGCGCGCCGTCCACGAGCAGTAATCTCGGCAATCACGCCGCTGTCACTGGTGATGTCACGCAATCCAACAGCGACGTCCGCGCCGGCCTCGGCGAGCGCAAGGGCGATGGCCCGGCCCAACCCTCGTGCCGCTCCGGTGACCAGCGCGATCTTGCCTGGCAGATCAAATTTGGGTAGAGCTTCCATTCGCCTCCCTTAAGTCCTGTTAAGAATTTGTGCAACAGATCTGAGGCATTTAGTCACCAGTATGGGACCTAAAGTAATCAGTCTCAGTTTAGCGTCAGAGAGTCGGAACCTCTGGAGCTAGAATAACCTGCAGTGGCAAAGCGTTGCCGGAGCGGGCTTTGACCTGAGCGGAGACCCCCGCTTGCCCCTGGGATCTGCGTCTTGCACGCATCAATTTTGAGTTCCATGATGAGAGACTATGCGATTTAGCCTGTTTATTTCTTCATGTTTCGCTTTGTGGGGTTTGTTGCTTTCGCCGGCAGCCGCACTCGCTGGCAGCACAGACGCCCATTCCAGATTTGCCGGAGTGTATGTTTCCCATCGCACGACGGACGCCAAAGCGGGTCCATTCATGAATTTAAGCCTGGGCCGCGATGGCACGGCGACGGTTACGGAAGATCCGGGCAACGGTACCACGACCCTGTTTGGTCATTGGGTCGACACCGGCAGCCAGGTCACCGTCACGTTCGACTCCGAAGAAGGTAAGCCGGCCGAGCCGCGATGGCATTTCAGCCCGGCCACGATGGGCTGCAGGCAGTTACCTGGAACCACGCCACGTGGGGCAAAGAGAATCCGCCCCCAATGAAAAAGGGTGGTGCTAAGGTCGAAAGACCGTATTGGTTCACCACCAACCCATAGTGGGGATGGTCCCGCCAGCGGAAAAGAGGGGCCAAGGTTCTGTTCTGCCAGCGGAAAATAGGTGCCCCCTTTCTTCGCTGGCAGATAGGCGGAGAACCCATGCAACTTCTGCTAAGCGACTTTCTGCTGGCTGACACTGCTGCCGTCACCACTTTTCAATTTGCTGAAAGATGACGGTGGACAGGATCGTGAATCCGCCAAGAACGAGCAGCGCCTGGTGGATGCCGTGAATCATTTCCCGCTGGTTGATGTGAACGCGAGCGGGAATGAAAAATGCGGTGGCGAGCCCGGCCGCGGCAACGCCGAAGCTGATCGACATTTGCTGCATGGTGCTGGCGATGGAGCTCGCGTTGCTGGTTTGTTCTTCGCTGATGTCGGCGTAGGCCAGGGTATTCATGCTGGTGTATTGCAGCGAGCTGAAGGTCCCATAGCAAAACGCCTGCGAGCACGATCAGCCAAACCGGCGTGCGCAAGTCCGATGGTCGCGAAAAGCAGGATGAGCAGAATGCCGAGGATGACGGTGTTCGAGATCAGCACGCCGCGAAAGCCGACGCGGGCCAGAATTTTGGGCATGAGGAACTTGGTGCTCATGGCCGCGATCGCCTGGGGCATGATCAGCAGGCCGGATTGAATCGGCGGTAAACCCGAGACCAACCTGGTAGAGCAGCGGCAGCAGGAACGGCACGCCGCCGATGCCAAGCCGGGTGAAGAAGCTGCCGCTGACCGCCGCGCTGAACGTGCGGATGCGAAACAGGCTCAGCTGCAGCAACGGATAGCGCAGTCCCCTTCGCATGCAATCCGTAGCCCGCGAGCAGAACGCAGCGAAATGGCCAGCAACCCGAGGATCTCGCGCGCGCTCAACGTGTGTTCGCCGAAGATCTCCAGCACGTAGGACAGCAGGGCGATGCCGGAGCCGAAGAGGATGAGCCCGACGATATCGAGCGGGTGGGTGTGCTCTTCGCGGTAGTCCGGCAGATGCAGATAGACCATCAACAAGCCGAAAATGCCGATCGGGATGTTCACGAAAAAGATGAACCGCCAGTGCAGGTAGCCGACGATAAGGCCGCCGGCGACCGGGCCGAGCATGGGGCCGACCAGGCCGGAATGGCGACGAAGCTCATGGCGCGGATGAGTTCGGATTTGGCAAACGTTCGCACCAGGGTGAGCCGGCCCACCGGCACCATCATGGCCCCGCCGCAGCCCTGCAGGATGCGGCAGGCGACCAGCAGGTGGATGTTGCTCGATATGCCGCAGAGAAATGATCCCAGGGTGAAGAGGCCGATCGCGGAGGCAAACACGCGGCGGGTCCCGAACCGGTCGGCCATCCAGCCGCTGATGGGAATGAAGACCGCCAGGCTCAAGCGTGTAGCTGGCCAGCACCGACTTCATGCTCAGCGGAGTCACGTGGAGGGCGGCCGAGATGGCGGGCACCGCGGTGTTCAGAATCGTGGTGTCGAGCGACTCCATGAAAAACGCCACCGCGACCAGCCACGGCAGAAGACGCTTGCTGGCGGAGCGGACGGGGCGGAGGGGTGAGCGAGGAGCGCTGGGAGGCTGGAACGGGGCGCATAGGCTTATATTCATCCACTCTACTAGCGGCTCCCTGCGACCAGTGCCGGATGCACTACCTTCCCCGTGCGCTGGCACTTTTCCGTCATTGTTTATTGGTTAATTTTTGCGTCATCGTGTATTGCACACGAAGATTCCGCGCAGAGCGATCGAAAGACATGCGTTTGTTCTTGACAGCCTTGGTGTTAGCCGCGACGGCTTCGGCCTCCGCGCAAATTGCGCCGGCCGGCGCCCTTCTGCTGCCCGGAACAATCGTCGGCGCTGCCCCTCTGCTTCGCTCCTTCGCAGGAAGATCTGGAGCCAGACGGGTCGCAACAGCTCCTCAATTTAAGGATTCCGATATCAAGTTCGATCTGGCGAGCTTGATGGAGATCCTTCGCGACCACCAGCCACGAAGGCTGGGTGCTCGCCGCCTACCCCGACCCAAACACCCATCAGCCGCTCATCGGTGCGGGGTTCAGCCTGGATGTTCCGGGCAGTCGACCATCCGCAGCTCGATCCGCTGAACCCTCATCCTTTCGTTGAGCCTTCGTCGGCGCAACTCTGGCAGGCTGCGGGGCTGTCTCCGGAGCGGTTACAGCAAATTCTCGACCAGTTTGATCGCGATGCAAGCAGGTGGACGGCAAAGCAGTATCGCCGAAAGGTCATCCGCCACACCCTGACGCCAGAGCTTACCGAAGAGGAGGCCACCCGTCTGCTGCGGATATCGGCGATACAGGCGGTATACAACGCCAGGGCTTATTGCCGGTGATTTCGATCGGCTGACCGGCATCGCAGCAGATGGCGTTAAGCCAGCTGGTCTTCCAGATGGGCACGAATCTGCAGCAGTTTGTTGGGTTTCTTGGCGCTGTCAACGATGAAAACGGCGAGCGCGAATTACCCAGCTCGACGGATATATCGAAACCGAAGGGGAGCACTGGCAGACCGTGCAGCACACGCTGATGGACAGCCAGTGGGCGAGACGATACAGCATTCGCGCCACCACCGTCATCGCTATGTTCGATCCTGACTACACCCGGCGCCCACCGCAGCCGAACTGCGGGTGCAGGCAGTGCTTCGCCCTCCCGTGGTGTCTCGGCCCAAGAGCCGGCCCACAGCCACTCTTCGGGTGGCGAGCTACAGCAAACGTACCGGCAAAACCCACAGCAAAAAAGTGGCCCGCCCCCAGACGAAGCGCAAGCTGACATAAGCTGGCCGCGCAGTTTGCGTCTTTTCCGCAAAACATCAGACACTAGACACGGAGGATAGCTATGCAGCGCGTCAAGCTAGGCAAGTCCGATTTGGAAGTTCCGGTGCTCTGTCTCGGTGGGAATGTTTTTGGGTGGACGCTGCCGGAGGCGGATTCGTTCCGGCAACTGGATACAGCCCTGGAGGCGGGACTGAACTTTATCGATACCGCGGACGTGTATTCACGTTGGGCTCCAGGTCATATAGGCGGTGAGTCCGAGACGATTCTCGGCAAGTGGCTGGCCAAGGGAGGCAAGCGCAGCAATGTGATTGTGGCCACCAAGCTTGGCCTCGATATGGGCGATGGCAAAGAAGGACTGAAGCCGGCCTACATTGAGCAGGCCGTCGAGGCCTCTTTACGGCGCTTGCAAACGGATTACATCGACCTCTACCAGGCGCATAAGGACGATGAGAAGACACCGTTTGAAGAAACGCTGTCTGCCTTCGATAAGCTGGTGAGACAGGGCAAAGTGCGCCATATCGGCGCTTCGAACTACGGCGCCGCAAGCGCTGGCCAAGGCGCTCCATAGCAGCAAGGAGAATGGACTGGTCAGTTACATCTCCCTCCAGCCGCTGTATAACCTCGTGTCCCGAGAGCAGTTCGAAACCGAATTGCTGCCGGTGGTTCAGGAACATGGCTTGGGTGTAATTCCCTACTACTCGCTCGCGGCCGGCTTTCTCACCGGCAAGTACCGCTCGAAAGCGGATGCGGACGGAAAGGCTCGCGGAGGAAGCGTAAGCAAGTTCCTGAATGAGTGGGGATTCAATGTGCTCCATGCGCTGGACGAGGTGGCCGCCGCGCACCATTCGACCCCGGCGAGGGTCGCCCTGGCATGGTTGATGGTGCAACCTGGCGTGACGGCGCCCATTGCCAGCGCAACCAACGACAACCACTTGACCGATCTCATCGAAGCGACGAAATTGAAGCTCGATCACGCATCGCTGGAAAAGCTGAACGCTGTGAGCACTCCCGCGGCTGCTGTTAAAACATAGTTTCTTTAACTCCAGAATTCGGGAATGCCGAAAGGCGCACCGCAGATCCCTCCACTACGCTACGCTCCGGCCGGGATGACAAATTTGTTTGGGAACGCCAAGTGTAGTTTCCAAGATGAATTGTCATCCCGACCGAAGCGTACCCGAATTTCCTATCACGCTGCACTGGACAGGTCCCCGTGTGCACCTTTCTGTAAGGGAAAGGCGCATGAAGTGCACCAACCACCAAGGTCAACAGGAAATCCGGGGTAGCGTAGTGGAGGGATCTGCGGTGCGCCCTTCGGGCTTCCCGAATTCCTGGGCTAAACGCGGGAATGAGCGGCTTATGCCCCGCGGATAAATGCCTTGCCCCCAAATTCCACCTCATGTACCCTCCAGCTACCTTCGTGTCCACCACCACCTTAGATCCGCTGGTCCCGCCGACGCCGAAGTCCGCCAGTGGCGCGCTGCAAATCGCCGCTGCCACCATCGGCAATGCGCTGGAGTGGTTCGACATCCTGATCTACGGGTACTTCGCGACCACGATCGCCGGCGTCTTCTTTCCTAATTCGAACCCGGTGGTCTCGTTAGTCCTCACCTTCGGATCGTTTGGTTTGTCTTATTTGGCCCGGCCGGTGGGCGCGGTGGTTCTCGGCGCCTACGCCGACCGCGCCGGCCGCAAAGCTGCGCTCGCGCTCTCAATCCGGCTGATGGTCATCGGCACCGCGGTGCTGGCCTTGATGCCGTCCTATGCCTCGATTGGATTGATTGCACCAATCGCCGTTTTCGCAGCGCGCCTGCTGCAGGGATTCGCCGTAGCCGGAGAGTTTGGCAGCTCGACCGCGTTTATGATCGAGCACTCGGCCCACCGCAAAGCCTTCTTCTCCAGCTGGCAGTTTTCCGGTCAGCAGATGGCGAAACTGCTGGCCGCACTGTTCGGCGTTGGGCTGATCACCAACCTCAATGCCCATCAGTTGCACGGCTGGGGTTGGCGGATACCATTCCTATTCGGCTTGTTAGTGGGACCGGTGGGCGTCTACATCCGTCGACGGGTCGACGAGACGCCGGAGTTCATGCGCTCCACTCACACCCGGACCCCGGTCCGCGAGCTCTTTGCGACAGAAAAAACCGGCCTCTTCCTCGGAGCCGGCCTGGTGGCCGTGGGCACCGCCAGCACCTATTTCTCCATCTACATGCCCACCTACGCGACGACGCGTTTGCATCTACCACCCGCCACCGGATACATCGTGACCATCGTCCTCGCCGTGATCGCCACGGTGCTGTGCCCGGTAGCCGGGCACCTCGCGGACAAGATAGGCCACACCCGGATCATGCTGCCGGCGGCGATCATCATGTTCCTGTCGTTCTATCCGCTGTTTCTCTTCATCACGCACCGTCCGAGCCTGCCCACCCTGCTGGTGGGGCTCATATGGGACGCACTGAACCAGGTCGCCTATGTCTCTGCCTTACCGGCGGTGATGGCGACTCTCTTCCCCGCGCGCACTCGGGTCACTGGTCTGTCGCTTAGCTATAACCTTGGCGTCACCCTGTTCGGCGGCTTTTCCCCAGCGATCTTCACCTGGGTAACCGAGGTCACCCACAACAACACGGCGCCTAGCTTCTATTTGATGGCCATGGCGGCGCTTAGTTTTACCACGCTGGTGATGGTGAAGCGGCGTACGCCGCAGGCGTAAATTGGCGAACTAGGGCAGAGCAAAGGCAAGAACGTAATCACCCTGCTTGGTGCCCAGCTTGCCATGCCCGCCCGCCGCGATCACGACATACTGCTTGCCTTTCAAGGTGTAGGTCATCGGGGTGGCCTGGCCACCTGCCGGGAGCTGATATTTCCAGAGCTCCTTGCCGGTTTCGAGATCGAAGGCGTGCAGGAAGAGATCCATCCCAGCCGCCGTGAATACCAGACCTCCGCCGGTGATCATCGGCCCTCCTAGATTGATTGAGCCAGTCTGCTGGCCGGGAATCATGGTGCCCAACGGAACGTCCCATACCTGTTTGCCGGTAAAGAGATCCACTGCTTCGGTAGTCCCCCATGGCGGCTTGTTGCAGGGCACCTTCGCAGGCGACAAGAGGAAAGTGCGATAGAGCCCATAAGGGGCGCCTTTCTGTTCTCCAAACTCCCCATAAATACGGTTGTGCTGGTCCTTCTTGTGCTCGTCTCGAAACTGGTCGCGCGGAATCAACTTGTTCCACGCAATGAGGCGATTCGTGTTCACAACCATCACGTGATGCGTCGGATCGTACGCGGCACTGCCCCAGTTCACTCCGCCTACATTGCCAGGAAAGACCAGTGTCCCCTGCAAGCTCGGGGGCGTGAACATGCCATCCCAACGCGACGCTTGCATCAGATCCCGGCACCGCGCAACATCCTCCGCGCTCATTCCCCAGGCATCGCTGGGTGAAATTTGTTCCGGCACTAAGGAAATAGTCGAGAAGGGTTGCGTGGGCGAACTCTGTTCGCCGGGAATATCAGACTGCGGCACCGGCCGCTCTTCCACCGGCAACAAGGGAACACCGGTCAGGCGGTTGAGCACGAACACATGGCCCATTTTGGTGTTGATAACGATCGCCGGCGTTCCGTCTTTCCAGGTGAATAGAGTGGGCTGCGAGGCTACGTCATAGTCCCACAGGTCATGGTGAACCACCTGAAAGCCCCACACAAACTTGCCCGTGGATGCGCGTAAAGCAACCACGGAGTTGGCCCACTTATCGTCGCCTTTACGAATGCCACCGTAGTAGTCCGGGGCGGAACTACCGGTGGGAATGAAGACCAGATCTTCCTTGGAATCCACCGAAAGCGTGGACCACGCATTGCCCGCGCCGGTGCGAGGCTCTGTCTTATCCGCCCAGGGTGTGGGATTCCACGTCCAACGTAGTTGACCGCTGCGGGCGTCGAAGGCACGAACGATGCCCCGCCCTGTATCTACCTTCCAATTGTCGGCAATCGAAGAACCAGTGATGACCAGGTCTATGGCGATAGCCGGAGCAGAGGTAACCTGGTAGCCGCCGGTCCACTCCATCGCCGTCGCTGCATCGTGGGCCAGATTCACTTCGCCCTTCTCAGCAAAGTCGAGGCAAGGCTTCCCCGTTTCGCCGTCGAGTGCAATGAGCCGGCCATCCAAAGTCCCCATGAAAATGCGCAGCCGGCAAGCCTGCGCGCGCTTCGCTTTGGGGTCGATCCACGCCGAGACTCCTCGGGAAGAAACCTCGGAGTAGCCTTTACCGAGGTCCACATGCGCGTCGTACTCCCACAGCTTGACGCCGGTCTCCGGGTTCAGCGCAATGACATGGTTGTAAGGGGTGGTGAGGAAGAGTTTGTCTTCGATCAGGATCGGAGTGGCTTCAAACGCCGCTTTCTGGATTAGGTCCGTCTTCTGCTGGTACGCGCCCGTTCGATAGGTCCAGGCCACTTGCAATTGAGCGACGTTGCTGCGATCGATCTGCCGCGCGGGGGAAAAGCGCTCGCCGCCGGCGTCGTTCCCATAGTTCGGCCACCCGGTATCCGGTGCGGATTGCGCAGACACGCCGCGCACCGCGAAGAGTGTCGCCAATGCCAGCAGAAGACAGGGCTTACCCACGATACTCATGCTCCAACAACGACATCAGGACCAGTGAGTAGTAGGCTCCATCCCGAAAGATTGCGTCCCGCATGATGCCCTCTTCTCGAAATCCAAATGTCTTATATACGTGACGGGCGCGTTCATTGTTCACGAAGACGTCCAGATAGAGCCGGTGCGCGCCATATTGTCCGAAAGTGCGCTTTGCTACCTCGGTGAGCAGTCTTTTGCCCGTGCCCTGGCTGGGAGCGCCGATGACAATTCGTTTGACCTCCACCGCGCGGTGCTCCGATAAAAGCCCTTGCAGGATCGCGAATCCGGCAATCTCTCCAAGCTGATCTTCCGCCACGATATAGGCCGAACCCGGATCGGCGATCGTCTTGCGATGCTGGTCTTCCGGCCAGGAGCCGACCATCGTGCGGAACTCCGGCCGCCGCTCCAGGGAGCAAATCTGAGGGATATCAGCAGCGGTTGCGGTTCTGAACCTCATCAGAAAAGATTACCCGCTTTGCTATCTTGAAAACATGAGCGGCGACCCTCTGCTAACAAATCTCGAACGTATTGTCGGAGCCTCTCGCGATCGCCGCGCTTCGCTTGATGTTGAGAGCGAACAACCGAACGCATTCAACGAAGGTATTCAGAATCTGTTTGAAGCCTGTTCGCTTGTGATTCGCCCCCTCTTTTCCAGGACGGGTCCGTAGAACCGCGGATCCCTCGGCTTCGCTCGGGATGACAAAGGGAACGGCGACGCTTCGATTGAACGGCGGCTCCTGAGCGGAGCGTAGGCCGAAGCCGTTAAAAAGCGCCTCTGTCCAGCAACCACTTTCCATGGAAGTGCCGCCCCTCCCCTTTGTCATCCCGAGCGAAGCCGAGGGATCTGCGGCTCTACGGACCTGTCCTGGAAATGTATTCGGCTACCCCCTTAAAATAAAAATAGAGGCAATCACTGTGCACCCACCCAGTCCGGCCGCCCTTAACGAGAAGGATGTTGAGCCCAGGTTCTCTCCCTCGCTTATTCGTGCAGTCGCCAATACCGCCGCCGGCCGGGACGACGTTCTTCCCTTCTGGTTTGGGGAATCCGATCAGGCGACACCGACTTTCATTCGCGAGGCAGCCATTGCCTCCCTGCGCGAGGGAGAAACCTTCTATTCCGAAAACCTGGGCCGCCTGTACCTGCGGCGAGCCATCTCCACCTATTTGACCAACCTGCATCAACGTCCCATCGGTACCGGCCGCATCGCTGTGACCGCTTCCGGTGTCTCCGCGCTGATGATCGTCAGCCAGCTACTCCTCTCACCGGGCGACCGCGTGGTGACGGTCACGCCGTTGTGGCCAAACGCGGTTGAAATACCAAAGGTTGTCCATGCCCGGGTTACCTGCGTTTCGCTGGAAGCACAGGACGGCCGATGGACCCTACCGCTGGAGAAACTGCTGCACGCGCTCACGCCGGGAACCCGGATGCTGGTGCTCAACTCACCCAACAATCCCACCGGCTGGACCATACAACGCGCGGAACAACTCGCCATTCTCGAACATTGCCGCCGCCTTGGAATATGGATTCTCGCCGACGATGTCTACGAACGCCTGGTCTTCGCAGACGGCATGAAATCGGCGCCCTCCTTTCTCACCCTTGCGGACGAGGACGAGCGGTTAATCGTCATCAACAGCTTCTCCAAAGCCTGGAGTATGACCGGCTGGCGCTTAGGCTGGATGGTCGGGCCGGAAACGATCCAGGATGACCTCGGCGCCCTGCTCGAATACAACGTGTCCTGCGTGTCGCAATTTACCCAGCGCGCAGGCACCATCGCCCTGGAACAGGGAGAACCCTACGTGGCTGAGCTGCGAGCCAGCCTGGCCCACACCAAGACGAGGTTGCTGGCCGGGCTGCGTCCGCTCCCGGGGCTCGAAGTGCCGGATGCAGACGGCGCCATGTACCTCTTCCTGCGTGTCGCCGGCGAAGCGGATTCGGTGCGCCTGGCAAAACGCTTGATCAACGAAGTTGGCCTGGGGCTCGCGCCCGGAAGGGCGTTCGGGCCTGAAGGAGAGGGCTGGCTACGCTGGTGCTACGCGGCGGAGTGGAACAAGATCGAGTCAGGCATCGAACGGCTGGCACGATTTCTGTCCAGGTAACCGGGGCGGCCGCGCTGTTACAATTCCCGTTCCGGAGGAGAAACGATTGCACACGATCAAGATTCTGCTCCTGGGCCTCGTCCTGCTCGTCGCGTTTGTGCTCCTTGGACGGGCATTGGGGAATGGTTCAAGGGCGGCCCTGTACTTTGTACCCGTATGGCTGGTTGGCGCGGCTATCAATCTCTGGTTTGGCGTGGCGAAAGCGGGGTATTCCCTGCGCGATGAAACGCCGATCTTCCTGCTGATTTTTGCTATTCCATCCGCGTTGGCTCTTCTCGCCTGGTGGAAACTCCCCCTGAGGTAATAACAATGATCAGGGCACGCTTCGCCTCAATCATCTTCTCCGTCATAGGAATTCTGGGGACGACCGCCGTGAACATCGGTTGCCGCTCGGCTGCGACCGCCGCCGTTTCCCCCTCTTCAGTCGAACAGGCCGACAAGTACCAGTGGCTGGAAGATGTCACCGGCGACCGCTCCCTGACCTGGGTAAAGATGCAGAACGCTCGTTCCGCTAGCGTGCTTGAAAATGATCCCCGGTTTCCGCAGCTAAAAGACGCCGCACTCAAGGTTCTGGAGTCGCCCGATCGACTGGCCATTCCCAGGTTGCAGGAGGGAACGGTCTACAACACCTGGCGCGATGCGGAGCACGTGCATGGCATCCTGCGGCGCACCAGTCTCGCCGATTATCTGACCCCCAGCCCCACTGGCAAACGGTGATCGACTACGATGCACTCGCCAAACAGGACAAGCAGGAGTGGGTGGCGAACGGTTTGGACTGCCTCTACCCCGGCAATAGCGTCTGCCTGGTGTCGCTCTCAGCCGGAGGCGAAGATGCGGAAACCTTGCGCGAATTTGATTTGAAAACCGCAAGATTCGTGGACCACGGCTTTGTGTCGCCGCACTCCAAACAAAGTGTCGCCTGGATAGACAAGGATTCCCTCCTCGTCGCGCGCGACTGGGGAACGGGAACGATGACCAGGTCCGGTTATCCGTTTGTGATCAAGCTCTGGAAGCGAGGTCAATCACTCGACCAGGCGAAAGAAGTTTTCCGCTGCAACGGAAGGCGACGTAGGCGCAGAACCGGCGACACTGGATGACAGCCGCGGGCATCACGTCGCACTGCTGCACACGGAGATCAATACTTTCGAGGGCGCGTACTTCCTTTGGACCCCCGCCGGCCACAGCAAACTTTCACTCCCGGGTAAGGTGGAAGTGGAGGGACTGCTGGACAACCAACTCATCGTCACCTTGAACGAGGACTGGAAGCCAGACGGACTCGACAACACTTTCCCCCAGGGATCCGTAGTTTCCCTGGATATGACTGCAGTGCGCAAAGATCCCGGCCATTTGAAGCCGGCGGTCATCTTCACCCCGAGCAAGGTCGAGTTCGCACAGGAGGTGCAAACCACCAAAGATCACTTAGTGTTGACCACGCTCGAAAATGTCCAGGGACGCGCTTACATCTACACACCAGGTGCCACCGGCGAGTGGACCCGCAAGAAGCTGGATCTGCCCGACAACCAAACGGTGGACATTGTGCCCGCCAACGGTTCCGATGACCGTTTTTTTCTGGAGGTTCAGGGGTTTCTCACTCCCTCATCGCTGCAGCTCGGTGACCCGACGACCAATGCGCTGAAGACGGCGAAGTCTCTTCCGCCACAATTCGACGCATCGCAGGAGATGGTTGAGCAGCTGGAGGCAACGTCGAAGACGGAACCAAGGTGCCTTACTTTGTCGTCCATCGCAAGGATATGAAGTACAACGGCGCCAACCCAACATTGCTGACCGCGTATGGCGGCTTCCAGGTCTCGAACACACCAACTTACCGCGGCACCATAGGCAAGTTGTGGCTGGAACGGGGCGGCGTGTATGTATTGGCCAACATACGCGGTGGAGGCGAGTTCGGCCCCGCCTGGCACGAGGCGGGGCTGAAGACACACCGTCAACGGATCTACGATGACTTCGCCGCAGTGGGCGAGGATCTGGTGACACGGCAAATTACTTCACCGCGCAGACTTGGCATCAGCGGCGACTCCAACGGCGGACTGCTCATGGGGGTTGAATTTACCCAGCATCCGGAGATGTGGGATGCCGTAATCATCGGAGTGCCGTTGCTCGATATGCTGCGCTACGAGCAAATTGCGGCGGGTGCATCATGGGTTGGGGAGTATGGTTCGGTTTCCGTTCCCGAAGAGCGCGCGTTTCTGGCATCAATCTCGCCTTATAACCAGCTTCGAGCCCAATGTGAATTATCCCGAACCTCTGATTTTCACGACTACGAAAGACGACCGGGTCGGGCCTGTCCACGCCAGAAAATTCGCCGCCAGGCTGCAGGAGTTTAATAAGCCCTTCTTCTACGACGAGATCATTGAAGGCGGACACAATACGGGAGCGAACCTGAAAGAGACAGCGCAAACCGAAGCAGTGGACTACATCTATCTCACACGCAAGTTGATGGACTAGCATGCCACGCCACTCAGCCAGCAAACCGGTTGATTCCCCTGACAAGCGCCTGAATATGCGCAAGCCGCTGCCCACGGTGGAGCAGCTCCACGCGCAGGGAAAGGCGATGCGGGAAACTGTGCCTCGAGAATTGCACGGGCAGTGGAAGCCACACGCACAGCGCGAAGATGTCCTGTCGATCATCAAGCGTAGTAATGCGGGCCGGCAAGAGCGGCTGATTCCCCTTCGGATGGAAAGAATGGCCGAGTCTCCGTTTGCCTTTCTGCGTGGAGCGGTCGCGGTGATGGCTCACGATTTGTTCCCGACCCCCACCATCGGACATAACGTAGTGCTTGCCGGGGATGCGCACCTGGGCAACTATGGCCTGTATGGCTCACCGCACCGTGAGCTGGTCTTTGATCTCAACGATTTTGATGAAACGTTGATCGGGCCCTGGGAATGGGACCTCAAGCGCCTGACAGCAAGCGTCAATGTCGCGGGACGAGAGAACGGCCTTTCCGCCCGGGAGCGGCGAGTGGCCGTCATGCAAGCCGTGCAGGGTTATCAGATGAACATGGAGCGCCTCGAGCCCATGGGCACGCTCGACCTATGGCATCTACACTCCTTTCCCGGACGGGCCACCGAGCTCAGAAAAGTGCCCGCGAAAGCGAAGGCAGTGATCGAGAAAATCATGGATAAGGCCACGCGCTCCGATCACAACGGCCTTCTACGAAAAGTGGCTGATAAAGATTCCACCGGCCACTGGCGATTCCGCGAGGATCCGCCCATCCTCACCCGCGTGCATGCTGCGCGGAAGAAGAGTCTGATTCAAGCGTTAGAAAAGTATTCCCTTACCCTGACACGCGAGCTTCGCTACATGCTCTCACGCTATCGCGTAGAGGATGTGGCTCATCGGGTCGTGGGTGTGGGATCCGTCGGCACCCGGGCGTACCTGGTGCTACTGATAGGAAAGCACGATAACGATCCGCTGTTCCTGCAAGTTAAGGAAGCCCTGGTTCCTGCCCACGCGCCCTATTTACCACTACGACGGGCTATATTCGCGCACGAAGGCCAGCGGGTCGTGGTTGGCCAACGCGCCCTGCAGGCAACCAGCGACGTGATGCTGGGATGGACCGAGATGGAGGGCCGCCATTATTACGTGCGCCAGATGAAAAATCTCAAAGCGTCGGTGCCGGTCGAGTGGCTGACAGGCGATGCCTTCAATTTCTATGCCTGGGCTTGTGGCGCCCTGCTCGCCCGCGCCCACGCCAGGACCAGTGAGGCTGCGACCATCGCAGGCTATTGCGGTGTTTCCAAGCCGCTGCGGGAATCCTTTGCCGACTGGGCTGAAGCCTACGGAGATCAAACGGTAGCCGATCATGCAAAATTGCGCGCTCAACTGAAGCGCGGATGAGCCGGATCTAAGCCCCCGCCAGCGCTGGTACTTTCTCTTTCAGCGCCAGATATTGATGAATGAAGGCAATCGCCATGCTGCCCTCGCCAACCCCGCTGGATACGCGCTTGATGGAATTGTGACGCACGTCTCCTGCGCAGAAAATTCCCGCCAGGCTTGTCTCCAGAGGAAAGGGCGCGCGCTGGAGTTTCCAGGTGGTGCAAATCGCGACCGGTGCAGATATAACCCAGGGCATCGCGTTCGAGCTCGTGGGGCAGCCACGAGGTGCTGGCATCGGCGCCGATCATCACAAATAAAGCATCCGCGTCAAAGGTGACACGTTTCTCCTCGCCAGCGGGCGTGCGAACGCGGGTCACGATCCGCTCGAGATGGTCCTCGCCTTCGACAGCGGCAACCTGGGTAAACGGAACTACCTCGATGTTGGCCTTCGATGCGATCTCGCCGATCAAATACTGCGACATGCTTAGCTTGAGCCCTTCGCCGCGTACCAACACCTTTACCTGGGCAGCATAGTTGGAGAAGAACATCGCTGCTTGTCCAGCCGAGTTGCCGCCGCCTACGATGAACACCTTCTTGCCGTTCACGTTGACGGCTTCCGCGCGACCCGCTCCATACAACACTCCGCGCCCGATCAAACGATTCTCACCCTCCACTGCCAGCCGGCGCCATTCCACGCCGGTCGCCAACAGCACGGCGCGCGCAGAAACACGATGCCCGCCATCCAGTTCCACACAGTAGCGGCCGTCCACCTGCGCCAGATTTTCGATGCAGCGAGTCATCGCAATCTCCGCCCCAAAGCGGACAGCCTGCCTCAGCGCGCGCCCGGTCAGATCCTCACCAGAGATGCCCTCGGGAAAGCCAAGATAATTTTCGATGCGCGATGACGTGCCCGCCTGCCCACCAGCAGCCCAGCGGTCCACCATGAGCACGTTGAGCCCCTCGGACGCGCCGTACACTCCGGCAGCCATACCCGCCGGGCCTGCTCCGACGATGACCACGTCGTAACTGTCGCTGTTTGGTTTGGTCTGTAGCTGCAAGGCATCGGCCACCTCGCGCACGGATGGCGCGTGGTCGAAGAAGTTGCCATCGATGGCCACGGCCGGGCAACCCAGATCTTTGGGCGCGAACGATGGCACCCGGTCCGGTTCTCGATCGCGATCGACCCACTCGTAGGGGATTCGGTTAGCGGAAAGGAAGCTGCGGATTTCCCGGCAGTCGGTGTCGTATTCCGTTCCCAGAATGAGCACTCGCGAGGACGGGACCGAGGTGACATACTTCTGCACCCGCATAAGCCGATCATTCATGGTTTGCAGAATCAGAGCGCTGGCTTCTTTTGAGTCTCTGATCAAATCCTGTAACTGCTGCCGGTCGAGCCGGGCCACTCTCGTGGGCGTTGCTGCTCGTAGCGAAACCAGGGCCTGGGTCCCCAGCAGAATTGGCGTCTCGCCAAAGAAATCGCCCACCTGGTACTCGTATTCGAACAACTCCTTTTGCAGGCCAAGAACGTCTTTGACCATGCGCAGCTTGCCCTCGAAAAGGATGTAAAACCACGGCGGCTCGCCCTCGCGAATCAGCCAATCGCCTGGGGCCAGGCGCACGTCGGCAGCCTTCTCCGCTAACCGGAGGATCTGCGTCTCGTCGAGAACGCTGAACAACTTGATTCGCTTCAGCTCGTCGGTAGTGAACATCCAATCATTCTGCCATCTCCTGCGTGCCCTGATACAAAGCAAGAAGCGCCCCGGAGCCGCCTGCTGCTTCAATACTTTAGACCGGATTAACCTCAAGCTCCGGCTGCTGATGGCCACTCGTGGTGGCGCCTGCGTCCGGCGGCAATCCGAGGCCGTCGAAGACGGGTCCGAGCACCAGGATCGAGATGAAGAGGATAGCCAGATGAAAGTCGCGCAGCTGGGGCGTGGCTGCGGAATGGCCACGCGCGTGGGCCACCAGACGCAAGGTGATGGCGCCGATGGCCACCCCCAGACCCATGCTAAGTTGCATCACGGCACTGAGGAAGCCGTTGGCCCGGCTCATCCGGCTGGGCGTGATCTCTGCATAGGCAAGCGTTGTCATGCAGGTAAACTGCATCGACCGCGAAGCCCCGTGGAAGAAAAGAATCGCGATCACCAGGATCGTCGCAGTGGCCGGGCTGAGTAGCCCGCAAAGCGCCATCGATCCGGCGGTAATGGTTCCATTCACAATAAGGAGACGGCGAAACCCGAAACGGCGAAGAGCCTGAATCACAAAGGCCTTCATCGTCAGGTCGCCGGCGAACAGCGCGAGCAGGTAAAGGCCGGACTGGAAGGCATTCAACCCGAACGCGATCTGAAACATGAGTGGCAGAAGAAACGGGAGCACCGAAACCGCAATACGGAAGGAACTCCCTCCAAAAACAGAAAGAGAATAGGTCTTGAGCTTCATCGACTCCAGATCGATGAACGAAGTGGCCGGATTGCGATGGGCGGCAAGGATGGCAGCCACACCGCTGAGCAGGCTGAGCACCAGGACGAGGGCGGGCACCTGCCAGGACACACCTTCGCTCCCCAGCTTCTCCATCCCGTACACGGCTCCGGCGGAGGCAAAGCCCGCGAGCAGGAAGGTGAGCCAATCGAATCCATGCTTCTCTCCGCTGCGCACGTTCTCCACCCATAGCAGGGTCAGGATCAGCGCGGCGATGCCGATCGGCAGATTGAGGAAGAAAATCCAGTGCCAGCTGGCATAGGTGGTGATGAAGCCACCGAGCGGCGGCCCCACGACCAGCGCGGTGAGACCAGGCCAGGTGATGTAAGCGATGGCCTCGGCCAGCTTATCCTTTGGGGTGGTGCGCAGGACGATCAGGCGTCCGACAGGCACCATCATGGCTCCGCCAATCCCCTGCAGAATACGCATGAGCGTGAACTGGGTAAGCGTGTGGGATGCTCCGCAGAGCAGCGAAGCCAGGGTAAACGTTGCGATGGCCGCGGCAAACACGGACCGTGAGCCAAAGCGGTCTGCGACCCAACCGCTGATCGGGATGAAAACAGCGAGGGTCAACAAGTAAGCCGTCATGCCGATGTTGAGGCTGACAGCGCTGGTGTGGAGACTGTGCGCCATCTGCGGCAGAGCCGTCGCAATGATGGTGCCGTCCAGGTTTTCCATGAAGAAGGCGCCGGCGATGAGCGTGGTGACGTAAAGCGGCGAACGGCTCTTCTTCATCCTTGCTGCGGGCTCACAAAGATCTTTTGCTTAGGGAGTTTCTAATCCACTCAAGCCGGCTCTACGTTCAAACGCCTGGATCAAAGATCCGAGACTGCGCTCGGCGCCGATTTCCGGGCGGGGCTCACTCACAATCGGCGGCAGCGGAGCCGGTACGGCTCGTTCCTGCACCTTGCGTGCCTCGTTGGCAGAAACCACTACCGGGCCCGTGGGCACTAACCCGCTCAACGCGGCGCCAGACTTGCCGTGCCTATCCGTTTGCAGATGCCTCCGTTCCATCCGGCGCCTCGGTGGAACACGGTGGACCTGTGGTTCCTCTTTCGGCGGTGGAGGAGGAGCGACAACAGAAGCAACAACAATTGTCTGATCCTCAAAAACTTTTGTAATGCGAGCGGCCGCGGAAGGCGGTTCCTTGCGCTTCCGAGTCGTGGCTTTCGTCGTGGCTTTCGCCGTCGCCTTGCTGGCTAGGGCAATTGCGGTCCTGGTCTTCGAATCATTCTTGGAGCTTGCGAACGCAGCTACGAGAAAGTCTCGCGCCCGCTGCAGGCGGCCAATTTCAGCATCTAGTTGAGCGATTATTTCGGTCCGTGTGGTCATGCAGAATCATTCTATCGTTCTCTTGACTCTTCTGCCGACTCTCTTCTCTGTGGGAATTGCAATGTGAGCGCACTTTAACAATCAACACATCCCACCGCCCTTAGTAAGTGGTCCCCCCTCAAACCCCGGATGCTCGCTATTCGCGCCGGATGGCAGTCATCGGCTCAATCCACGCCGCTCGCAGTGCCGGCAGAAGAGAGGCTGCGCTGGCGATGACAGTGAGCGCCGCGACCGAACCCAGCAGCACCCAGGGATCGCGGGGCGAGATCCCGTAGAGAAAGCTGGCCAGGGCCCGGGACGCCAGGAGTGCCGTACCCAGACCAGCACCAGCCCCGAATGCCGCAACCGTGACGTTTTCTCCAAACACCATGGCCATCACTCGGGTGCGCTGCGCCCCTAAAGCCATGCGCACGCCGATTTCGCTGGTCCGCCGGGCGGTGGAGTAGGCCAGCGTTCCATAAAGACCAATGGCAGTTACCAGCAGCGCACAGCCGGCAAAGAACACCGCCAGCAACGCCATCATCCGTTCCGTGCTCATCGATTCGTCGATAACCTCGTTCATGGTAGAGAACGTCGGAGCGGGTATGGTAGGCGCCAACCGGGCCGCTAACGAACGCGCAGCGGAAGCCAGGGCAGTTTGCGGCCCATCGACTCGCACGACGGCGGTAAAGGACGGCTTCTTCTGCTCGTCCTGCATGATTGGCACGTAGCCGATGGGCGGCGCCGGGGCGCGAATCTCTCGGTACTTGGTATCGCCGACCACGGCAACCACTTCGTAGGAATGCCGGCTTCTCTCTTCGATCACCTGCTGCCCCAGTGCTTCCTGACCGGGAAAGAGCAACTTGGCGGCAGCCTGATTCAGAGTTATCTTCAGCCCGGAGGCATTCGTGTCGGACCAACGGAATTCCCTTCCCCGGTAAAGCGGAATGCGCATGGTGGCAAAGTAATCCGGCCCCACGCTATTCATAAACATAAGCTGGGGCGGCGCGCCTGGTGGTCCATATCTCCCGTTCCAACCTAGATGGGAGAGGGGTACGATGAACTGGAAACTGACACCCTTGACCCCCGGCTGGCGGCTCAGTCCCTCGCCCAACTGCTGGTATTGCCGCATGAGCGCATCGCCTTCGAGTTGCTGCTTGTCCATGCTGAATCCGATGTTCACCACACCATTGGGATCGAACCCAACGCCTGATCGATAGAGCCGCACCATGCTCGTGGCTAAGAGTCCGGCCCCAACGACCAGCACCAGGGCGAGCGCTACCTCGGAAGCCAGGAGCACACGCGGCAAGAATCCTGCGACGAGCATGCGGCTGCCGGCTATGCTGCCCGTCTTTGATATGGTCGCTGACGTTGCCCGCTGTGGCCTGCAGCGCCGGCACCAGCCCGATCAGCACCGCGGAGATAACGGCGATCAGGGCGGCAAAGCAAATACACGCAAATCGAGTGAGGTGTCGAGGTGCGACAGACGGTCGGCACTCATGAGCAAAGCAGCCAGCGAACGGCTAACCAGCGGCGCAACGGCGAGCCCGGCGGCTGTTCCCAGGATCGCGAGCAACAGGCTCTCGGCCAGCAGTTGCTGGATAAGCCGCCGGCGGGTTGCGCCGATTGCCAGCCGCGTCGCCAACTCCCGTTCCCGCGCCGCGCCGCGCGCCATCAACAGCCCTGCCAGATTCAAACAAGCCAGCAGCAGAATTCCTCCGCACATGGAAAGCATGGCTACCAGCGGCCTGCGGAACAGGAGGCGGGCATAGGCGAAGCCCCGGGAGCCCGGCTCCGCGACGAAATGGAAATGCCCTTTCTCCTCGTCCGCGATAAATTCGGCATCCTCGGACGCCTGGTGCAGGATAGGGCCGGAGATGGTGGCGAGAGACGCGTTTGCTTGTCCCACGGTGACACCCGGTTGAAGCCGCGCGCCCACGGTCAACCACCAGGCGTGGATGCCCGCATCGATGTGATTTCTCGGCGCGTCAATGATCGGATCTGCAGAAAGCGGCAAATAGATCTGCGGTCTCCGCGTGGGATCTGCTCCTATAAATCGCTTAGGCATCACGCCCACTACGGTGAACGGGACATTGGCAATGGACAGCTTGCGCCCGATCACGTCGGGGGCACGATCAAACCAGGTCTCCCAGAACTGTTCGGTAATCACCACCGTAAGGCCCGACGGGCTGCCGCCTCTTTGATCGTCTTCCGGGGTCAAATATCGTCCCAGCAACGGCGGCGTTTCAAGCGCTCGGAAAAATTGCCCGCTGACCGTCATCCCCGGAATATTTTCGTTTGCCGTTCGTCCTCGCACCTGCATAAGATCCGAGTCGTAAGCGAAAACATCTGAAAAGATGTCATGCCGGCTCTCCAGGGCCCGGAAGAACGGGGTACAGAAAGCATAGTTAGGCTGGGGTCCACCCTCCTCCATGCGCAGCACGACTAACTGCTCGCCATGCGGCACCGGGAGCGGTCGTAACAGGAGCCCGTTGATCAAGGAGAAAACTGCGGTATTCGCTCCTACACCCAGCGCCAGGGTCAAGAGCGCAACGGCCGTGAAACCGGGCGACTTTCGCAGCAGCCGCAGGGAGAAGCTCAGGTCGAGCAGAAAGTTTTCCAGGGTACGAAACTGCCACAGTTCGGTGAGGCGCTCCTGCCAGCGCGATTGATTGCCAAAGACTCGCCTGGTTGCCAGATCCAACTGCGCTGGCGCCACCCCCTGCCGCGCGAGTCTTTCCCGCAAAAGAGTTTGGTGAAATTCCAATTCTTCAGCGATTTCGCGACCCATACTTTTTCGCTGTAAGAGAGATTTAACGCGGAGAAAGAATTCATTAAGCGCCATACGGGCTTCCTCACGAGGCTTGCATGACAAAAGCGACTGCGGCCGACAGTCGAGCCCAGCGTTGCGATTCAGAGCTCAGCCGTTTTCGGCCTTCTGTGGTTAGTTGGTAAAACTTGGCCCTGCGGTTATTCTCTGACGCGCCCCATTCGGCCTTGAGCAGGCCGCGCAGTTGCAATCGATGGAGCGCCGGATAGAGCGCACCCTCTTCCACCTTCAAGACCTGTTGCGAAGTTTGCTCGACCCACTCGGCCACAGCGTAGCCATGCAGCGGTCCACGCGCCAGCGCCTTGAGGATCAGCATTTCCAGGGTGCCCTGAATGAGCTCGCCGCTCTCTTCCCTAATCATCTTATGGGAAGAGTATTCGGGGTCGTTTCCTATTGTCAAATTCCGCAACCGCGAGAGGAAGCAGCAGGTCGAGTTTGGTGGGAACCCCCTGCTTCAGCAGGGGGAGCTGGACTTTAGTTCAGCGGAAAAGCGGCCATTCCTAAATGTTGGGCATTAGAGTGCGTGAGAACTGAGCTCTACCGCTCAGTCCCGTAGGGGCCTTTGAAAGTAGCCCAGGGCGCCAGTCCTGGGCTACTTCAGACGTCCCTACGGGACTGAGTTGGGAGCGCATAGTTCTTAGCCGAGGGATCCGCGGTCTGTTTCGGTTGTCACAGAACCTTGACCACTACCACCGTCAAATCATCCGCCTGCGCTTTTTCTCCGCAAAGACAGCAACAGCATCCGTGATGTTGGCGACCAGCGCAGCCGCCGGCTCTGCTTTTCTCTTGCGTACAACCTCTTCCAATCGCTCAATCGAAAACTCATCGCCGGCTTCATTTTCCTGCTCGGTCACACCGTCGGTGAAAAGTGTCAGAATGTCGCCGGGATCGAGCGCAACCACGGTATTCGAGAACTGGGGATCGGGCAAGATGCCCATGATCGGCCCCCCACCACCCTCTAACTGCACCGACTTCCCAGTCTTCGACTGAAGCAGCAGCGGCGGATTATGCCCCCCGTTGGCGTATTCGAGGGTTCTACTGGCCTGATCGAAACGTGCATAAAACATGGTCACAAAGGTCGCCATATTCGTAATCTGCTTTAAGACCCGATCGAGGTCCTGGAGGATCGCAGCCGGTCCGCTGAGTTCGCGGGCGCGAAGACGCAGGGCCACCGCTAGCGAGGGCATGAGAAGAGAAGCTGCCGCCCCGTGGCCGGAGACGTCGGCGATCACAACGTCCACCACATCTTCCGAGATCTGAAAAAAATCGTAGTAGTCGCCGCCCAATAGCTGCGCGGTTTGCATCGCTGCTGCGAGCTCCAGGGCAGGACAAACAAGAGGTTTAGGCAAGACCTGCCGTTGTACCTGGGAAGCCAGAACCAGATCGTGCTCATATTCATCACGCTGGCGGCGTACTTCTTCGACCAGGCGGCTGCGCTGCCTCGCGACCAAAGTAACCAGGAACCCTACAATCAGAAAACCGGCAAGCGTGATCACATCACGGACCATCCTCACCTTGACGGTTTCTGGTGCCGTCCCAAAAAAGATGTCCTGGAGAAACGTACAGACCACGGCTAAGCCGATGGTGAGAGGCCGTGGATTGACCAGCGCACTGAGAGCTATGGGCAGTACATAGAGATAGCCGAGGGAAACATTCGGTACGACCCTCCAGTCGGTATATCCAATCACCGCGATGGATAAAAAGATGACAGAGTTAAGCCAGCCCGCAATCCGGTACTCTTCCAGCCGGATGTGCCGCTTGTAATCATATTTTTTCTTAGGCGCCACTCGTCGAACCTCGCCGCTCGCTTAGGAACGTAGCCATACTATAGGAGCGGCAACACCAGATCGAGGGTTAGGGATGCGGATCCCGGGCGTGGGGCGTCAATCGGCGAATCAGGAATTCCTGGAAGAGATTGCTGATCGCGGAGCCCCCAATGCCAATGAACGTGTTTTCGAAAGTCAACTGCACTCCATTACGGTTACCGGCTGGATAGTAGAGATTGGAAATTCCGCCGGCGGCCAGGCTTCCCAGGATGCCGGAATAATCCGGCTGCCAGCGGCCGTTGTCACCCTTGCAAATGACCGCATTCGCCAGTGCATACAGGATGCGCGCCCGCGTGCCGCCGGTGCCTTTATAGAAATACCGTGGATCTTGTTTGAGAAGCGAGGGCAGGATGGCGCCGCCGATCATGTTGCCAATGAAGCTGTCGGCAAAGGACGCGCCATATCTCTTGGCATACCCCTGAGAGCCTTGACCATAGCCGCTGAACCCGTTGTCCGCCTGCTCCAGGCCCGCGACAAATCCGGTGGCCGCAAACGTGACGGGGTCCGTGGCGCTCTTCCAGGCAAGTTCGAACTTCTGCTTTGGCTGAAGAGGGAGCGCCGAGGGATCGTAGGTGACATAGAAATTTGGAATGACGCCAAGCACCCGCTGCGTCTCCTGCACCTTGATCTGCTCTTCTGCCAGTTCATAGTTATCTTTGCCGCTTACCTGTACCTCAGTGGTGGCAGCCGCAATCGGCAGCGAGACATCCGGAACCGCGAGCGTCTCTCCAGGGTGCAGGACACCCGGCACCTGACGGGTTGCGAAACTGGGCGCCGCGATGGTGAGCTCAAAAGCGCCGGCCGGAACATTGTTAAAGACAAAACGTCCCTCGGCATTCGACACCATTCCCTGTTGCCCGGCGTGCCCCTCAACCACCAGCGTCACCTGGGCGGAGACAACAAAGTTTCCATTCGGGTCTACCACCGTGCCGCTGACGGCGCCCGTGGCTTCGGGTAAGGGAGCGTTGTTCGATTGGACTTGCTGGGACTGGCACAGACCCGGGAGAGAGCAGAACAAGAGACCCATTGCATACGCGCGAACCAAGCGACGCGGATCGCAGCCGGGCGCCCGTCGCCATCGGATTCCTGACCACGGTGCGATGAGACGAGATGCGACACCCTGAACCATCTCTATTCAGCATAGAGGGTGCCGCATCATCGCCGAATACCTGTTGCGGGGGATTCGTTATCGATTAAGGTGCGTTGGGCCGCCCGCGGGATTAGTGGTGATGGCCCCCGTGACCGCTTCCGCCCGAGTGTCCCCCGCCTGAGTGCCCGCCACCGGAGTGTCCACCGCCAAAGCTCTTTCCGCCGCCACCGAAACTCTTCGGTTCATGGCCGCCGCCCCCGCCAAATAGATGGAAGCCGCCACCGGAGTGCTCCTGCTTGCCCGAGAATCCGTTAAAGCCTTTGCTTCCGTAAGCTCCCCCATAACCCGCTGAGGACCGTTGCACAAAGTCATGGCTCTGGAAACTGGCTGCGGGTGCGCGATAGGCCGGCTGCGAGCCACCGTAAAACCCGCCGGGGCTGTTGCCGAAACCTCTGGACGCGCCACCATAAAAGCTGGATCCATAAGCGGGGCGCGAGGTGTTGAACGCCGGCTGCACATGGTTGTACGCCTGCTGGACGGGACGGTTATAGCCAACTCCGGGCCGGTTCGAACCATAGCCGGCATATCCCTGCGTCCCGTGGAATCCCTGACCATACCCGGTGTTGTAACCGCCGCGAGCCTGGTTAAACCCGTTTGATTGCCGTGACATCCCAGGTTGCGAAAAGGCACGCCGGCCTCCATGTGCGAAGCCCCAATCGGCCACCGTCGTGCTGTGGGAATAGTAGTTCGAATGGTTGAACAGGATGGCCGAAGCCAGCCAACTTAATCCCCAGCCCAGCAAACCAAAAGGTGTTTGGCTGAAGGCGTTCATCGCAATGCCCAGTCCAAACGATACCGGCGTAGAACCGAGAAATGATCCCAGTGCGCCCAGCAGGGAGAAACCAGGATAGGGAGACATCGGCTGCCCATAGACACCCCATGGGTTATAGGCCGGCACATACACCACTTGTGGGTTGGCGGGCGCGATCTCGACGTTGCCCTGGTCGTAGTTCACAGTTTCCTGCGGCGTGTCTTGCAGGTTGCCGGCAGCCTGCGCGCGCTGGCGCATGATCTGCACTGCTTCCATCAGGTCCTGCGGCTGGTTGTAGTACGCATTGCCTAAATCGGTAGTCCAGCGAACATTCCGATCCATCTCCGCCAGCACCTGGGGAAACGCGGTCAATCCCTTCACGCTTGGGTCCCAGTTTTGCGCCTGGGCCCCGGCGGCAATCTGCTCAGCAGGCGCATATCCCTGCGCCTGCCGCCACCGATCTGCCTCCGCTACCTGTTGCGGGTAAGTCGACGCAGCCAGCACCTCGGCCACCAGCGAGTCCGGATAGAGCGCGATCGGCGCCACCAACTGCTCCAGTTGTTGGGCACTCAGCGGCTGCACCTGCATTTGCGGCTGGCCATAAGCCTGCTGAGGATAGGGCTGCTGTCCGTAGGCTGGCTGCTGTTGTGGATAGGTCTGCTGTTGCGGGTAAGGTTGCTGTTGTGGGTAAGGCTGTTGCTGTGGGTAAGCCTGCTGCTGCGGGTAAGCTTGTTGCTGTGGATAGGCAGGTCGCCCATAGCCTGACTGTTGATAGGGTGGCGGGTATTGCGCCGGGTAGGGATAAGGCTGCTGGGCAAAAAGTTCCACTTCTCCAAGCGGCAAGAGCAGTACGACCATGGTCAAGGCGACCAGGCGTCTCAGTACCGTGTGCGATGCGAGTTGGGGGGATCTGCGTTTCATTTTCCTACGTGGCCTCCGTGCGGCGCCCGGCAGCGAGGCCATCTTTCTGTGCTTTCAGAAGGTGGACACGCAGGCGAAGACCGATCGTTAGTGTTGACCCAAACTTCCATCGTTAGTTCTTAGCGCGCTCGCTAATTTTACAGCCGGGTTAACAGGGTTGCCTCGCGACTCGCGGCCCAAACACGAAATCCTTCATAATAGAAACAAAGCCATGACAAACATCGCGCAGCTTAGACCAGACGCCCTCACTGCTTCCAGCCAACAACTTCAGGCAGACTACGATGCCTTCAAGGCCCGCGGTCTCAAGCTGGATCTGACGAGGGGAAAGCCGTCGCCGGCCCAGTTGGACCTGAGCAATGGATTACTGTCGCTTCCAGGTGAGAAAGATTATGTTGCCGAGGGCGCCGTGGATTGCCGCAATTACGGCGGACTCCAGGGGCTGGTGGAGGTGCGAAGACTCTTCTCCGAAATCATGGGAGTCGCGGCAGATCAAATAGTTGCAGCCAATAATTCCAGTCTCGCATTAATGCATGACACCGTTGTTTATGCATTGCTTAAAGGAACCTGCGATAGCGTCACCCCCTGGTCCCAACAAGGGGAAATTTCGTTTCTGTGCCCGGTGCCGGGCTATGACCGCCACTTCAAAATTTGCGAGGATTACGGCATCCGGATGATTCCGGTGGCATTGAAGGACGATGGACCGGATATGGAGCAGGTGGAGCGCCTGGTCTCCCAGGACGCTTCCATCAAGGGCATATGGTGCGTTCCCAAGTACAGCAATCCAACCGGAACCGTGTATTCCGATGCCACGAGCGAGCGCCTTGCGGCGATGAAGACCGCGGCCCCCGATTTTCGGATTTACTGGGACAATGCTTACGCGGTGCATCACCTGACCAGCGAACGCATCGAGATCGCCAACATCCTGGATTTGTGTGCACGCCATGAGCATCCAAACCGTGCTTTTGTCTTTGCGTCCACCTCGAAGATCACGATCCCCGGAGCGGGGCTGGCTTTGTTTGCCGCATCAAAAGACAACGTCAAGTGGCTGCTGGCAAGATTCACGCCGAGGACGATCGGGCCGGACAAGGTCAACCAACTCCGTCATGTTCGTTTTCTCAAGGATGGCGCGGGTATTGTGCACTTGATGGACCGGCAGCGGGCGCTGATCGCGCCCAAATTCCACAAGGTGCTCGACACCTTCACCGAGAAGCTTGCGTACGTTCCTGATGTGAGCTGGACTCACCCCAAAGGCGGCTATTTCATCAGTCTCGAGGTAGGCAAGGGCTGCGCCAAGCGAGTGATCGCCCTGGCCAAGGAAGCAGGCGTCGTGCTCACGCCGGCGGGAGCGACCCATCCTTACGGAAAAGATCCCGACGACCGTACCATCCGTATCGCCCCCACCTTCCCCGACCTAGAGGAAGTGGCTCAGGCAGCGGAAGGCGTGGCAATCTGCGTTTTGCTCGCCGCCGCAGAAAAAGCCGCCGCTCTGTAGAGTGAAGCTTAGAAACCGCAGATCTCGACCGTAGCGCAGTGGAGAGATCTGCGGTTCCTTTTTCGGACGCACACACTTCTCACGCAGGAAACTTCAACCGTTCCGGCGGGTCCCTATCCACTTCAAGCTCATCAAACCGCCGCCACTTGTAAAACCCCACCGAGACCGCCCAGCTAACAACAAACAAACCAACAATAAGATACCCAAGCACACCGAAATTCTCATTCAGCCCGGTGATGGCATCCCAGAACGTGCCCTTCAAATTGAACCGCCCCGCCACCAGCCCCAGCGCCTCAATCCCTCCCACAGCAAGCGCGACAATCACCGAAACACTCGTGATGGTCATGTTGTAGTACAGCTTGCGAATCGGCTTAACGAAGGCCCATCCGTACGCCCCCAACATCAGGATGTTATCCGTGGTGTCGATCAACGACATACCCGCCGCAAAGAGCACAGGAAAGATAAGGATCGACCAGAACGGAAGCCCCTTGGACGCCTCGGCAGCGGAGATCCCCAACACGCCAATCTCGGTGGCCGTATCGAACCCCAGACCAAACAGCACCCCGAGGGGATACATGTGCCAACTCCGCGTGATCATCCGGAACATGGGGCGAAACACGCGCGCCAACAACCCTCGATTACCAAGCAGCAGATCGAGGTCTTCCTCAACATACGGCTCACCAGCGCGAACCCTGACGAATGTCCGGTAGATGGAGCGCAGAACCACCAGGTTTACTGCTGCAATTCCGAACAAAAACCCGGTGGAAAGCAGGGTGCTGACTACGCCACCGATTTCCCTCACTGCATCCATGCGATGCTGCAGCGTGAGCGTGGTCCAGGCAATCGCCGCCGAACCCAGCAAGACGATCGTCGAATGCCCCAGAGAAAACATGAATCCGACTGCGACCGGCCGTTTGCCTTCCTGCATGAGCTTGCGGGTCACATTGTCGATCGCGGCAATATGGTCGGCATCCACCGCATGCCGAAGGCCGAAGCTGTAGGCAAGAAACGCGGTGCCCAGCAACACCGGGAAATGACGCAGGGCTACGATGGCCCAAAGCCACGCCGCGCCATTGAACGCCAGCAGGACACCGTAGATCTGGAGCACCTTGCCGCGAGTATTGCCGGCTTCGTCGTTAACTAGCGTCCGCAATGCAGGTCGCATCAGGCTCCTGGGTCCACCGGTAGCACGATTTTCATAATTGTAGTATTCTTGCCCCGAATTCGGAATCTGGAAATCTACTTCGGATGCTTTCCGCGTACTTCTGGTAGCACGATTCTCAAAGGGATAATACCACCGCGTCCCAGGAGACTCCGGGCTCGTCGCATTTCTCTGGCGTGACAAGAGGGTCACCCAATGAAGAATTCTCTGAAAGCTCTGGGGGCCCTCACCTGCCTGCTCTGCTGCTGGTCCGCTTCGGCAGAAGACCCCGCGCCAACCGACGCGGCGGCAAAGCCCGCGCCCCTCATCACCCGCAACGATTCAGTCACCGTCACCGCGGACGTGACCACATTCGATCTACTCTCACCGGACCCGGCGGAAAAGGTGTTCGTCCGTCAGGATCTTCTCGATGCCAACCCCGGCCGTCCTGGCGCCCCGGTTTCCATTCCGGGGTATCCCATAGAAACCGCTTCCAGCGGCATCAAGGCTCCGCAGTACTTTGCCCCCGGAGTAGCCGGCGATCATGGTGAACCCATCGCTCAGTACATCGCTGTAGGTTCCTACCTGGTGCCCAACAACCTATCGGCAAATGCCCACGGCAACGGCTATGCCGACCCCAATGTTTTTATCCCGGAGCTTTTAGAAAGCGTTCAGGTGGATGGCGGAGCCTTCAACGTCCGCGAGGGAAATCATGCGCTCAACCTGGCGGCGGTCTACGGATTTCGCTCACACCTCGATCGGTTTATCACCGTCACCGGAGACGATCGGGATATCGACGTGGTGACGGGGTTCAGCCCGTCTCCAGAATCGTTCCTCGCCGTGGAAGCCTCCTACGGAAACGGATTTCTCAGGAGACTGGAGCACAGGCAGCAATACAAACTGAATGGCCAACGTATCTTCCGGCTGGGAAACCACCAACTTACACTGCTGGGAATCGGATACTACGGTTTCTCTTATGTGCCCGGCCTGGTGCCAATCTTCTTGCCTAACCCCGATGACACCATCGACCCCAGGCAAAAAGACCAGACCCATACCACGCTTGCAGCCTTGAACGACGTTTGGCAAATCAGGGGAAACCAGCAACTGCAAATCTCCGGTTTCTTCCGCACTTACAATCTTGCGCTTTACTCCGATTTTGGCCAGGGTCTTATTCGGCAAAGTGAGTTTCGCACCGTGGCGGGACAAAGCACGAACTATGTGAACAAAATTGCCGAGGCCTTGTCGCTCTTGTTTGGGCTGGACTACCAACGCGAAGCTCCGCGTCGGGACAATCTGGACCACTACAACTTCTACACCCCGGGAAATTTCACGTACGGCCCGTTCACCAAGGTAGATTCGAACAATGTAACCATCAGCTCGGTGACTCCGTACGCTGCCGGATCCGGTGCACTCACTCATGACTTTCGCTATTACGCCGGCTGGCGGCGCGATCAAATCAACGTCGACAACGAAGACCTGGTCAACAGCGGCAACTCCTTTCAGAAGTGGGTAGGCGTGAACTCGCCCAAGGCTACGGTTTCCTTCATTCCCAGGCAATCGCGGCTTCTTCCCCTGATCTCCGGCAGCTTCGGTCAAGCCTTCTTTACCGAGGACCCCCGTATAGGGACCGGAACAGCCGCGGGAACCCCTGTGGCCACAGCGCACTCCTATCAAGTAGTCGCCAGCAAGACAATCGCCCAGACGGATGTGAAAATCACCCTCGGCCACGTAACCACCAGCCAGGAGCTGGGAAAGATCGACCCCGACACGGGATTGCAGGAGGATCAAGGTCCAGGGCGCCTGCGCTTTCTCACCGCAGCGGTGCGGCGTAATTTCAGCCAGGGATCGATTCTCGCAACCTTCTCCAAAGCCGACGCACGCGACATCGATTCCGGGCAGCCCACTCCGGAAGCACCAAGGACCATCTTCGATCTGCTGGGGATTGTGCAGAAGTTACCGTTCCGGCTGCAGGCGCGCGGTGAATTTGAATATGTGGGGAGAAAATCGCTGGGCACCGGCTGCGCCCCAGACCTCAACGCGGAGTGTGTGGGCACCTCAGTCAGGGAATTTCGCGCCGCAGTGGTGCGTCCCTTCCTCGACAGACGACTGAATGTGGGGGTGAATATGTTGATTGCAAGCGGCTACACCGGTCAAACGATAGAGAACTTTTATCCCTCTCCGATCCAACAGGTGGTAGGAGTTCGCATTCCTTCCTACGCGAGCATCAACCTAACTTATAACTTCGGCCACTAAGTCGCAACGTTACGCTGTCTTCCTCCCTTCCGCAGAGCGGAAGGGAGAAGGCGTTTAGTGCTTCGCGTGCTTTAGCTCTTTGCCGGAATTGGTCAGCACCAGTTTGCCCAACTCCACGCCACGCAACGCCAACATGCGGTCTGCGATTTCCTGCAGTTCCCTGCTCTTGCCCTTCATGATCACCACTTCGAGACAGTAGTGATGATCGAGATGAACGTGGGTGGCGGCGAGAATCATGGCACCGGCCGAGTGCTGCGCCGCGGTCAACTTCTCAGAGAGATTGGGAACGTGGTGGTCGTACACCAGCGTCAACGTGCCAACCACAGGCTTGTTCAAGTCAACCGTCTCCGATAACAGCGCTTCGCGGATCAGGTCGCGGAAAGCCTCGGAGCGATTCTTGTAGCCGCGTTTCGCAATCAACCGGTCAAATTCGTTTAACAGTCCTTCTTCGAGCGAAACACCGGTCCTAGCCAATTCTGACATCGTGCTTCTCCCTATTCCTGGCTAAGCTAACTCGAAGTAGCCAGATCATCGTCTTTCGTTTCTCGGATCGAAAGCAGGCCCAGGAAAGTCACGACCGCGGCGGCCGCGAGATAGTACCCGACGTATTGGAGACCATAGTTACGGGCCAGCCAGGTGGCAATGTATGGCGCCAGCGACGCGCCCAGGATGCCCGCGAAGCTGAAGGCCAGCGAGCTACCCGTGTAACGAACCGGCGTCGGAAACAACTCGGAAATGACCGTGCCCAGCGGACCATAGGTGAGGCCCATCAGCGATAGTCCCAAGGCCATCATCAGCAACGCCCCGGTCGTTCCGGCCGCGAACATCGGCGCCAGCACCAGTCCGAAGAGCGCGATCCCCGCAGTCACCCAGAGCATCACGCGACGCCGTCCTCGCTCCGCCAGAACCGCCGAGATGGGAATGAAAATAGCGAAGAAAATAATGTCGAACAACTGCATGAGCAGGAATTTTCCCCGGCTATAGTGGAGGGCACTCGTGCCCCACGACAAGGCGAAGACCGTCATCAGGTAGAAGAGGACAAACGTCGCCAGGCTCACTGCTATGCCCGCAATCAGCGCCCGCGTGTAGTCGCGAAAAACCGCCAGCATCGGCAGCTTCACTTGTTGCCCACGATTGAGAGCTTCGCGGAACACCGGCGTCTCGGTGATGGTCAACCGCACGTAGAGACCCAGGAACACCAGCACCGCACTCGACAAGAACGGCAGACGCCAACCGAACGCAAAGAATTGCTTGTCAGTAAGCCAATGAGAGAGCAACAGGAAGACGCCGCCCGAAAGAAAGAACCCGAGCGGAGCACCGAGTTGGGGAAACATTCCGTACCAGGCACGCTTGTTAGGCGGAGCATTCTCGATCGCGAGAAGCACAGCCCCACCCCATTCGCCTCCCAGACCTAACCCTTGGCCGAAGCGGCAGAGGGCCAGCAACAGCGGCGCGGCGAAACCAATCGTGTGATAAGTGGGCAGCGCACCAATGGCGACAGTGGATAAGCCCATGGTTGATAGCGCGATCACCAGGGTTGTCTTACGACCGATACGATCGCCGAAGTGACCGAAGAGCGCAGAGCCCACCGGTCGGGCGAGAAACGCAATGCCGAAGGTGGCCAGCGATTCGAGCGTGGCCGAGGCCGGATCAGAGGCGGGAAAGAACAACTTGGGAAAGACCAGGACTGCCGCCGTCGCATAGATGTAGAAATCGAAGAACTCAATCGTGGTTCCGATCAGGCTGGCGAACAAGACCTGGCGCGGCGAATTCACTGCAGCACCGGCCCTGGTTGGTGTCGTACTCATCCATCTAGCGGACCATAGGCGGTGCGATCTGTCCAGCCGTGATGCCGGGTGTATCCTGACAATCTAAAAACATCGGCGCAAGAACCGAAGGAGCTACTCTAATGAGTCAAGCGCAAACCGTCTCCGCCGCAGCCGCAGGAACCGTCACACTCGGTGCCGACCTCACCGTCAACCGTCTGGGCTATGGAGCCATGCGCATTACCGGTAAGGGAGTCTGGGGCCCGCCCGAGGACAAGCCGGCGGCCCTCGCCACCCTGCGCCGCGCTGTCGAATTGGGCGTCAACTTCATCGACACCGCGGACTCGTATGGCCCTAATGTTTCCGAAGAGCTGATCGCCGAGGCCCTCTATCCCTATCCCGCCGGAGTGGTCGTCGGCACCAAAGGCGGCTGGGAGCGCGTCGGTCCTGCGCAATGGATCCACAATGCCAGCCCGAAGCACCTTACCGCAGCCGTGGAAGGCAGTCTCAAACGCCTGCGTCTGGATCGCATCGATGTTTACCAGCTTCATGTTCCTGACCCGGCCGTCTCCTACGACGCCTCCATGGAGACCCTGGCCAAGCTGCGCGAGCAGGGCAAGATCCGTCACGTCGGTCTTTCCAACGTGACCCAGGAACACATCGAGCGCGGGCGAAAGATTGTCCCCATCGTCTCGGTGCAAAACCGCTACAGCTTTGCCGACCGCGAGTGGGACTACGTAGTCGACTACTGCGAGCAGAATGGCATCGCCTTCCTGCCCTGGGCGCCGCTGGGACAAAACCGGAAGGCACTGGAGATCCTGGAGAAGATTGCCAAAGAACTCGGCGCCACCACGCTCCAAACAGGCCTTGCCTGGTTGCTCAAGCGCTCTAAGATCATGCTGCCGATTCCCGGAACCTCTTCGGCCGCCCACGTAGAGGAAAACATCGCCGCAGCCGCATTGGAGCTCCCCGACGCCGCCTTCAAAGAGCTGTCCAGCGTAAATCCCCCACACGTAAGCTATCGCGGATAAGCACTAGCCTGTATCAAGCAGATGCTACCGAGGAGAGCGCTACCCTCCCCTTTGTCATCCCGAGCGAAGCCGAGGGATCTGCGGTTCTGCAGGCCCATCCTGGAAATGTTTTTCGACAGGGCGTAGCGTAATTTGAGGGGACAGCGCATGAAGACCTACCGCATCGCCACCGTGCCGGGAGACGGAATCGGTAAAGAAGTTGTACCCGCCGGCCGGCAAGTAATGGAAGCCGTGGGCGGCGGCTCCTTCAACTTCCAATTCGAGAACTTCGACTGGGGGGGAGACTACTACCGCCAGCACGGCGTAATGATGCCGGACAGCGGACTGGACAATCTCCGCGGCAAAGACGCCATTCTCTTCGGATCCGCCGGCGACCCACATATTCCCGACCACATCACCCTCTGGGGTCTACGCCTGAAAATCTGCCAGGGCCTCGATCAATACGCTAACGTGCGCCCCACCCGCATTCTTCCGGGAATCGATAGCCCGCTCAAGCGCTGCAAACCGGAAGATCTGAACTGGGTGATCGTGCGCGAAAACACTGAAGGCGAGTATTCCGGCGTAGGCGGCCGGGCGCATCAGGGCCACCCGATCGAGGTGGCGACGGACTTGTCTTTGATGACCCGAACCGGGGTCGAGCGCATCCATCGTTTTGCTTTCAAACTAGCCCAATCCCGCCCGCGCAAGCTCCTGACAGTAATAACCAAGAGCAATGCACAACGCCACGCAATGGTGATGTGGGACGAGATTGCGCGCGCAAATAGCCAAAGAATTTCCCGACGTCACCTGGGAGAAAGAACTGGTCGACGCGGCGACCGCACGCATGGTCAACCGTCCATCCTCCCTGGATACGATTGTCGCGACAAACCTGCATGCCGACATACTCAGCGATCTCGCAGCAGCGTTGGCCGGCAGCCTGGGCATTGCTCCGACTGCCAACATAAACCCGGAACGCATCTATCCTTCCATGTTCGAACCCATTCACGGATCTGCCTTCGACATCATGGGCAAGGGCTGGGCCAACCCGGTGGGCACGTTCTGGTCAGTTGTCATGCTGCTCGAACACCTGGGAGAAATGGCTGCGGCGGCGCGGGTCATGAAAGCGATCGAACACGTCACCGCAAATCCTGCCCTGCACACGCGTGATCTTGGGGGCACCGCAACCACCGCACAGGTAACCGAAGCAGTCTGCGCACAGATCGCCGCCACGGCCAACACTCAGTTGACCCCGGCCTGATACTTGACCATCACATCTTGACAATCAAGATGAAGGTGGACTACCGTTTGGCTCATGGACCAAGCCAACGCCAAGCCAACACCGACGTCATCCAGGGCACGCTCGACATGCTCATTCTCAAGACGCTGAGCCTCGAGCCCATGCACGGCTTTGGCATCGCCCGCCGTGTCGAACAGATCTCGCGTGGTGTGTTCAAGGTGAACCCGGGATCTCTGCTCACCGCATTGGAGCGGCTGCAGCGCGCCGGATGGCTCGACGCCGAATGGCGGCAAACAGAGAACTCCCGCCGCGCGAAGTTTTATACCCTCACCCGCGCCGGGAGAAAACAGCTTGAGGTTGAGACAGCCGACTGGACCCGCCGGGCATCCGCCATTGCCCGAGTCTTGAAAGCCGAGGGTTAGGGCATGTCTCTCTGGCGGCAGTTAACCCGCGGCCTTCGCGTGCTCTTCAATGAACCCGCCGCCAACCAGGATGTCGCCGACGAGGTGGACCATTACCTGGATCAAGCCACCGCCGCGCTGGTGGCCGACGGACTCTCGCAGGAGGATGCGCGGAGAGCCGCTCGCCTGGAGCTGGGTAGTCCGAGTCTGGTCCGCGAACAGGTGCGATCCTACGGATGGGAGCACCCAATTCAATCACTGGTCGCCGACCTGCGCTTTGCCGCACGTCAACTGCTCCACAATCCGGGCTTTGCGCTGGTGACCACACTCACCTTATCGCTCGGCATCGGGGCCACCACGGCGATCTTCAGTGCCGTGAATCCTATCCTTTTCCAGCCACTTCCCTATCCGCATGCCGATCACCTGATGATGCTCTGGGAGATGCGAAGCGATGGCTCTCCCCAACCGGTGACCTTCGGCACGTTTCACGGGCTCGAGGAGAGGACTCGCTCCCTCGACGCGATGGCGGTGATGAAGCCGTGGCAACCGGCGATGGTCGGGAGCGGCCAGCCGGAACGATTCGAAGGTCAGCGTGTCAGCGCAGACTACTTCCGCGCCTTGGGTGTCGAGCCCGCGCTGGGACGAGATTTCCAGGCAGCTGACGATCAGTTCCAGGGTCCCAACGTGGTGATCCTGAGCGACCGGTTATGGCGGTTGCGCTTTGCGGGGACCGCACGATTGTCGGTCAGCAGGTCAAGCTGGATGACAACCTTTTCACCGTGATCGGTGTGATGCCCAGCTCGTTCGAGAATGTGCTCGCTCCTGCCGGAGAACTCTGGGCGCCTTTGCAATACAACCCCTCGCTTCCCTTCGACGGCAGGGAGTGGGGTCATCATTTGCAGATGGTGGGCCGGCTCCGTCCGGGCGTTAGCGAGAACCAGGCCAGGAGCGAGCTCAACGCAATCCTTCGCCCCATGACGCAGACGTACGCGAAGGGATATGACGGCTCTGGCGGTGCTCCCGACGGGATGGTTATCAATCGGCTTCAGGATGACATCACTCGCGCAGTCAAGCCAGGGCTGCTGGCGATTCTCGGGGCGGTTGGACTGGTGCTCCTGATCGTATGTGTGAATGTGACCAATCTTTTGCTAACGCTCAGTGTGCGGCGGCGCAGTGAATTCGCCATGCGCGCCGCGCTTGGCGCCGGACCGATGCGCCTGATTCGCCAGGTGCTTACGGAAAGCCTTTTGCTGGCAGCAATCGGCGGGGCTCTGGGGTTGGCGGTTGCGGAAGTTTGCGTACAGGCGTTGCTGGCCCTCAGTCCGCCCGATCTGCCCCGTGCCGCAGCAATCCACGTCGACGCCTCAGTCTTCGCCTTCGGTCTGGCCATCACCACAGTGATCGGCCTGATCGTGGGGCTGCTGCCGGCTCTTCAAGCGTCGCGTAACAACCCACAGGGTGGGCTGCAGCAGGGCTCGCGGACAACCGCCGGCGGACGTCAATCCATGCGCCGGACGCTCGCGGTGGCGCAGGTCGCGCTCGCCCTGGTGTTGCTGGTGACCGCGGGACTTGTATTGCGCAGTCTCAAGCGTCTGTTTGCGATCGATCCAGGTTTCGACACGTCTCACTTGCTCACCATGCAGGTGCAGGAATCCGGTCACCGCCTCGACACTGTGAGTGCTCGAGCCCGGTTTCTGGAACAAACCCTGGAGGCGGTGCGCCGCGTACCCGGCGTCACAGCAGCAGCCTTTACCAACCAATTGCCGTTGAGTGGCGATTTCTCCGTCTACGGTGTGCAGTTCGCGTCGCAACCCAGTGTCACCGCCGAGGGATCGCTACAATACGCAGTAAGCCCGGCCTACTTCGAAACCATGCGCATTCCACTCCGGCGCGGGCGCCTGCTCAACGAACGCGACAGCGCAGACACACCCGGCGCGGTCCTGATCAGCGAATCGCTTGCCAAACGCAAATTCTCCGATCAGGATCCAATCGGTCAGCGGGTTCGGCTTGGCCCAAATGCTTTGCACGATAACCTCCCCTGGGCCACCATCGTCGGCGTAGTAGGAAATGTAAGACAGGCGTCCCTGGCGGTGAGCCAATCGGATGCGTTCTATACTCCGACGACACAGTGGACCTGGGTGGATGCCGCGCAATCGCTGGTGGTGCGCACCCAGGGCGATCCCGCAAAACTAGCTCCCGCTATCAAAGACGCGATCTGGTCGGTGGACAAGGATCAACCGATCGTGCGGGTGGCAACCATGGGCTCGCTGCTGGAGTCCTCAGAGGCCCAACGGCGTTTTGCACTGAGTCTATTCGAAACATTTGCAATCGTAGCCCTGTTGCTCGCCGCGGTCGGCATTTACGGTGTCCTGTCCGGTGGTGTCACCGAGCGCATGCGTGAGATTGGCGTGCGGGCTGCGCTCGGAGCCTCTCGACGAAGCATACTCATGTTAGTCATCCGTCAAGGAATGGCGCTCACCGGGAATCGGAGTTCTGCTGGGGCTGTTGGCAGCGCTCGCTGCAAGCCGGGTCGTCGTTTCCTTACTCTACGGCGTATCCCGGTTCGACCCGGCCACGTATCTCTTCGTGATCGCGCTGCTCACGGTCGTGTCCGCAATTGCCTGCTGGGTCCCGGCGTGGCGAGCCGCGCAGGTCGATCCCTCGATCACCCTAAGGGCAGAATAGAAAGCCTAATCGCTCTTCAAGGGCAAATCCCGGCGCTCAAAGATCGCAGTGCCCGCGGCAAAAAGCAGCGCCGCACCCGCGATGATCAGCAGGAAGCTGCCTGGGTGCTGCAGCATGCTCGCCGTCTCGCCCAGGTCTCCTTGCGTTAGAGTGAAGAGCAGCCGCGCCGGCGCGATGCCGGGCCAGACATAGCCCGCAAATCCCAACAGCGCGAGCAACCCCAACGATGCGGTGGATGCCAGCATCATGGGTAGCCAGGTGGCGAAGAAAAGAGCCCCGGCCGCCGTCCACAGTCCCAGGACCAGCTGCGCCAGAGCGAGGGCAAAGAGAAAAGCCGGCGGCTTCTCGACGGCCGCGAAGAGGGCGAGTCCACTCGCCACAAAACTAGCTACATAGACAGCCAACGGCAGCCACGCCGCGCTGAACAACGCAAAGAAATACTGACGCCGGCTGACCGCGCGCGACATCACCGTGGCAATGCGGCGGGAACGCTGCTCATTACCCAGCAGCGCGCTCGCCGGTAAATGCCACCAGCCCCAGCCCGTAAAGGCACTCCTGATGCAGGATGGACAGCACATCGTCAGGCTCCGGTTTGGCCGCCGGCACCAGGAGAATGGCGGCCATACCAAAAGGCCACAACATCAGAAACAAATAAATCCAGCGATTCTGGTAGAGCAGCCGGCGCGTGATCTCCCAAATCTTCCAGTAGATTCGTCTTCATGAGCCGCTCCACTCGAGAAACAAATCCTCCAGCCGCCGCCGCAGCGGCGCCAGGCTCACAATCTCACCACCCGCATGCCACACCGCCTCAATCACCCGGCGCTGCTCCTGTGCCGGTACCGAGATGCGTATCGAATCGGGCCCGGCGGTGGCAGCCGCGGGATAAATGCGGCTTACTTCGGCGAGCGACAAACCGCGAAGCTCAATCTCTACCCGATCCGACTCACTCTGAAACTCCCTCAGCGTGCCGGAGCGCACCAGGCGGCCCTGGTGGAGAAAAGCAATCCGGTCGCAGATATGCTCCACCTCGGTCAGCTGGTGGGAGCTGAAGAAAATACTCTTTCCCGCATGACGCGCGTTGCGCAGCAATTCCCTCACCTGCTGCACACCCGCCGGATCAAGGGCGGCCGCCGGCTCATCGAGGATCAACAACTCCGGGTCGTTGATCAATGCCTGGGCAAGAGCCAGCCGCTGCTGCATGCCGCGCGAAAACTGGGGAGCATTCTTTTTCTCCTCGGGCAAACCGACCGCGCCCAAAAGATCGCGAATGTCCTTGGCCAGCCGCGGATCATCGACGCCGTTCAGGCGCGCCGCCAACTCCACACTGCGAAAGCCGCTCTCGGAAAAAAATACGGGCACGTCCGGCACAAAGCCCAGCCGGGCCCGCGCCTGCGCATCCCCGAACGGCTTGCCCAGCAGCAATCCGCTTCCCGAAGATGGCCGCAGAAACCCAAGCGCCAGATGGATGGCCGTCGTCTTCCCCGCCCCGTTCGGGCCTAGAAAGCCGAGAATCTCTCCCGGCTCGATGCTCAGAGTCAGCGGGTGGAGCGCGGTCTGCTTACCGAATTGCTTGGAAATTGCCGAGAACGTCAGGCGAGGAGCCATGGCCGAAGACCTGAAGAATCAGCAAGCGGGTGAAAACAGAAAGAGACCGGGAGCTCTCTCAGAACAGCTGCCCGATCTCTCTGCTTCTGTGGTTGATCAGTATTGGACTTTGACGAAGATGATGACCAGGGTGAACAGGGAGAGTGACTCCATAAAGGCCAGGCCCAGGGTGAGCAAGAGCAGGATGCCGGCGCGTGCTCCCGGATTGCGAGCCAGCGCTTCGGTAGCGGAAGCGGTTGCCCGGCCCTGGCCAAGGCCGCAAAGCCCGGCGGCCAAGCCCATACCAACGCCGGCTGCGATGGCGACAAGTCCGTGACTAACGCCCGCATCCCCGCCCGCAGCTTGGGCGAAGGCCGGGGTTGCCAGGAACAAAACCGACAACGTCATGAATAGATATTGCAGTATGCGCATTCTTTCTCCTTGCTTCCGTAAGAATTGCCGCCAGTGGGTGGTTGAGGCTCACCGTGCTGGCCCCCTCACGCTTGCGGCGTTCGCACCGGAGTGGAAGCAGGCTCCGGCGCGAAAACATCGTAAAAACTTAATGGTCGTGCGCCACCGCCTGCGACACGTAAATCATCGTCAGCAGCATAAATATGTAAGCCTGGATCAGCGCGACCATCAGGTGAAGGGACATAAAGACCACCGGGATAGCGATCGGCACCAGGGAGAAGAAAACCAGCGTCACCTGTTCTCCGGCGAACATGTTGGCATAAAGACGAACGGTGAGCGACAGGATGCGGGCAAAATGAGAGATCAACTCGATCGGCAGCAGCATCCATGAAATCCACCAGATGGGACCCACGAACTGCTTGATATAGCCGAAGCCATTCTCGCGGATGCCGTAGTAGTGGTAGTAAATCCAGCAACACAGAGCGCAACCCAGCGGCACAGTCGCCATCGACGTGGGCGCAATCAGGCCGGGCACCATGCCCAGAAGGTTCGAGAGCAAAATAAATAGAAGCACCGTGGTGGTAAACATCACGAACTGCTGTGAGCCGTGGCCAATGATCGAATCGGCCTGACCGGCGACAAAACCGTGGATCATCTCCGCAATCTGCTGGATCGTGCCCGGCTTCTCCACGTTCAGCGAAATGCGCACCAGCACGAAGAAAATCAGCAGCAGACCGAACACCAGCGATCTCCATGGCGAAGGTCTCGGTAATGGGAGCCTGCGGATCGTAAGGCTGCACATGCAGAGAGTGCAGAACCTGCGTCGCCAAATTCCCAAAGTACTTGTTCAATAGAGCCGTGATAGGGCCTTGTTCATGCATACGGTGGATCGTGCCTCATGCGGACCAGCCGCGGAATAGCCGAATTGCCTCAATAAATAAGGCCAACAACGCCAAGGCGATGCCCAATAACAGCGCAAATACCTTGCCGTCCAAACTCCTCAGGCTAACATAAAGCAGCGCGGCGGCGACCGCGAGGCGGAGAAAAAACCAGAACAAAACCGGTCCCAAAGGCTTGGGGGTGGCTGCGGTCTCAGCGCCGGGCAAGGCCAGCCGGACGAGCACCGCGCTCATCAGCTGGCGCCACTCTAGAATCCCGGTGGCGGCGATGGCGCCTCCCACCAGGAACAGCAACATGGAGCGCCAACCCCAGGCGATCCAAATGATAGGGATCCCCACCAGGACGGCGATCACGACGATGCGCAGCGCCCGGTTCAAAACCGCCCGCAGATCCTGATCGGTAAATTCCATTCATTCCTTGGTATGTGACAGAACGACGCGAAAGATCTGCACGAAGCCGGCAACGGCGCCCGGCGATCAGGCCCCCAATGTTGATCCAGTGCTGATGCAACCAGCGATCCAGCACCAAACCCATAGCCCAACCGACGACCACGGCGGCGGGCAACAACAGGCCCAGTTGGATCAGGCTTTGCACACCCACCAGGGATTGAACCGCTCCGTCCTTCGACGATGACCTGGTCTTATCTTGCGGATCGGATGTAGCCATGGCTTCGAAGCTGGTCCCCGGCAGTTATAATACGCGGGAGAGGCACCCATTGTTTGAGTCGGAATTCGAGCGCAATCTCTTTGCGCTCCGCCAGGATAAGCTCCGCCAGATTTCCGCGCTCGGCCAGCCCGCATACCCCAGCCAGTTTCTCACCTCGCACACCCTCGCGGAAGTGCGCCAGAAGTTCGGAGAGATCCCTGCCGGATGTGCTGGAGGCGGAGCGGCCCGATAGTCACGGTTGCCGGCCGCATCATGGCCATCCGCGCCCAGGGTAAAGCCGGCTTTGCCCAGCTGCAGCAGGGCGGTGAGCGGCTGCAAATCTACGTTCGTCTGGACGCTGTCGGAGAGACAGGGTTTCCAGCTCTATAAATTGCTCGACCTGGGAGATCACATCGGGGTCTCCGGCTACGTCTTCCGCACCCGCACCGGCGAGCTCACGGTGCATGTCGATACCATCACCTTTCTCACCAAGGCGATGCTGGCCTTGCCCGAGAAGTATCACGGCTTGGCCGACGTGGAACTGCGCTACCGGCAGCGTTACGTCGACCTGTTCATGAACACCGATGTGCGCGCGGTCTTCGTCAAGCGCGCGCAGGTGCTCAAGGCGCTCCGGAGCTTTTTCGATGCGCGCGGCTACATCGAGGTGGAGACGCCGATGATGCAGCCCATCGCCGGGGGAGCTGCGGCCCGGCCCTTCCGCACCCACCATAATGCGCTGGATCTGGATTTGTACCTGCGCATCGCCCCCGAGCTCTATCTCAAGCGGCTGGTGGTGGGCGGCCTGGACCGGGTTTACGAGATCAACCGCAATTTTCGTAATGAAGGTGTCTCAACCCAGCACAACCCCGAGTTCACCATGCTCGAGTTCTATCAGGCCTACGCTAACTACCACGACCTGATGCAGCTGACCCAGGAACTCATCGTCCAGGTGGCGCTGGAGGTGAATGGCACCACGGTTACGAATTTCGCCGGCCACGAAATCGACCTTGTCCAAGTGGAGCCGCTTTTCCATGCGCGAGGCCATCCTGGAGTTCTGGCCGGAGGCGGCGGGGCCAAGCCGGCGCTCGAGGATTTTGCCAGCGATCTACGCCGTCGAGCAGATGGCGGAGCGAGTCCGGGAGGCAAGAATCTCTCTCGATTTCAAGCCGGGTCAGCCCGCGGGCAAGACCATCGCCGCCATCTTTGAAGCGATCGCCGAGGACCACCTGATTCAGCCCACCATCATCTACGACTTTCCCGTCGCCGTCTCCCCGCTTTCCAAGAACAAGCCGGAGGAACCGGAATGGGTGGAGCGGTTCGAGTTCTACATCGGGGGCTTCGAGCTGGGCAATGCCTTTAGCGAGCTCAACGATCCGGAAGAGCAACGCAGGCGTTTCGAGCAGCAGCTGGCAGAGCGGGAGAGGGGCGACACGGAGGCCCATGTAATGGATGAAGATTATGTACGCGCCCTGGCCTACGGGCTGCCTCCGACCGCGGGGGAAGGCATCGGCATCGACCGCCTGACCATGGTGCTCACCGGCGCGAAGTCGATCCGGGACGTGATTCTCTTCCCTCTGCTGCGCGCCCAGTCGGGCGGCACGGAGCAGGCTATAGAAACCATGTCCGACGCTCTCCCTCCGGCGATGAGGAGAGCGGCCAGCCAAACAGCCAGAAGATCTGCCTAGTGGACGGGCTTACTTTCCTGGCCGGTCTGCTTACCGACGCGCTTGAGCACCTGGCTCAGGCTGGTTTTTTCAAATTCCTCCAGCAGCGCTATCATGGAGCCGGAGAAAATCTTTTCGAGCGCAGAGTTTACTCGCAATGCCGCAGCGGCATGGACATTGGGAGTGTGGAAGAGCGAGCCAGTCTCCACTGCCTTGTAAACATCCGCCAGCGAGATAGCTTTAGGAGATTTCAGCAGTCGTGAACCGCCCGTCGGCCCCTTTTGACTCTCGATCAGCTTTGCCTGCTGAAGAGAGGCCAGGACGCGGCGAACGACGACCGGATTGGTGTCGAGCTTGAGCGCAATATCGGTTGAAGTTTGCAACGTATCCGGCTCCGAAGCGAGCAGAACGAGCACGTGAACCCCGGTAGCAAATCTGCAATTAACGGCCATGCTCGAACGCTAACATAACAGAGCCAGAAATGGCCATGGCCTGATGACGGCACGTTAGTAACTTCCAAGGTTGCAGAACCACTAACAGGTAACCATGATCATTTCCGACATTTCGTACCCGTCGCAGGATCATTTGGCCGAATCAAGGCCTTGAAGTGAGGATATTTTTTGCGTATTCTCTTTGTCGGTGATGTCTTTGGCCAGGCCGGGCGGCGTATCGTAAACGAGCACTTAAGCCCTTTAATCGAGCAGAGGAGCGTCGACCTGGTGGTGGTGAACGCGGAAAACGCGGCCGGCGGCTTTGGCGTGACTCCGGGCATTGCCGACGAGCTGTTCGACCAGGGCGCCCACGTCATCACCACTGGTAACCATGTCTGGGACAAACGCGAGATTATCGAGTATATGCAGTCGGTACCCGCCGATAGCCATGATCGTGCCCGCCGTGTGCTGCGGCCGGCTAACTACGTCGCGGGCACACCAGGGCACGGGTTTTACCAGGGCGAGCTGCCTTCCGGACAGACATACGCGGTCATCAACCTGCAGGGACGCATCTTCATGGCCAGCCTGGAAGATCCCTTCCGAATGGCGGATTCCCTGCTGCAGAAAATTCAAGCCAAAGTGATCCTGGTGGATTTTCATGCCGAAGCCACTTCGGAGAAAGTTGCCCTCGGTTGGTACCTGGACGGAAGGGTTACCGCGGTAATCGGAACCCACACGCACGTAACCACGGCGGATGAGCGAATTCTGCCCGGGGGCACCGCTTATCAGACCGATGTGGGCATGAGCGGACCCTTCGACAGCGTCATCGGCGTGGAAAAAGATCAGATCATCGCCCGCTTTCTGACCGGGATGCCGGGAAAGTTCGAAGCCGCCAAGGGAGATCCCCGGATGTGCGCTGCGTTAATGGAGTGTGACGGCGCGACGGGGAAGGCGCTTTCTATCCAGCGCATCATGCTAGGGGAGTAGAGGTCTACGGCTTGAGCGCGATGGCGGTGGACTGACGCGTCTGGTTTCGCGACGTGGACGTGATCTGACCGTGACGATCGAAGTGAAGCGTCCAGTTGGTGGTGATGGTGGGCCGGGAAACGTCACTGAAGGTGACATCTGCGCTCTGATCGGCGGCGATCATCATCTGCGGCCGGTTTGCATCGAGTCGAAGCATATCAAGCGTCTGATCCGGAAGTGGAACCGTGCTCAGCACCTGAACCGGGTACCCGGTCACTTCGGCATAGCAGACCGAAATCATCAGCCAGTTCGGTGCATGGCTGAGGGGAACCTCTCCCCGTTCCTGGCGCAACAATCCGTTGAAGACCTCAAACGTACCGGGGCGGTTCCAGGAGGCGTTGAACGGCAAAAGCCCGTGGGCATAGGTGGTGATCACCCGCACTTTGGCGTCGTTGCGAGGAAGGATCGCCCCGAACCGGGAGGAGCCGCTGTCGTCCGCGCCATGGCTGAACGCGAGGAAGACGTAATCCGGAAATGCCGGGCACACGATTTGCTGGTAATGCCATCCCGGCCGGCTGATATCGAAATTCGCCAGCGCCGCCTGCTTGGCTAGCTCGGCGCTCAGATTGGAAACGACATCATAATCCGCGCGGCTCATTTGCTCCGGATCGAGATGGTCGAGCGCGATCACCGAGGGTGGATTGGAAAGTGGAGTCCCCGCGATCGGGTGAGCACTGAAGCCGGGAAACGCAGTGTTGGTTACCGATGCCGAAAACCCAGGAAAGAGATCCTGATTGGGTGCCTGAGAAAAAGCCGGAAGGGTCTGCAGAGCAAGACTGACAAGCAGCAGAGGCCGGAACATGGGGGCAATGGTCGGCATCGACTCCCTCACTTTAACATGCACCCCAGCCGCCACTCCCCACAGTTATCCAGGGCTGAGCTTAGCTTGATACGTGGCGGCAAATTTAGGCTGGAAATAGGCTTTTGCTTTGTATCAGGGCACGACTTTAGCCCGTGCGTGAGAACTCCAGCATTCGGGAAGGCCGAGGGGCGCACCGCAGATCCCTCCACTACGCTACGCTCCGGTCGGGATGACAAGTTTGTTTGGGAACGCTAAGTATAGTTTCCAAGATGAATTGTCATCCCGACCGGAGCGTACCCGGATTTCCTGCCACGCTGCACTGGACAAGGCCGCGTGTGCGCCTTTCTCTAAGGAAAAGGCGCATGAAGTGCACCAACGCCACCGAGGTCAACAGGAAATCCGGGGGAGCGTAGTGAAGGGATCTGCGGTGCGCCCTTCGGGCTTCCCAAATTCTGGAGTCAAAGTGCAGAGTTTTCACTCAGATCTTGCTGCCCGAGCCTAATGCCCCCTAATAATTAGGCGCCAGCGCGATCGCACCCAGCCCAAGCAGGAAAAAAAGAAACATCAGCGGGATCAGCCGCCGGGCTTCAGCCGGGGCCTCGCGAAACTCATGCCACACAAACACTCCCCAAGCGGCCGAAATCATCGTCGCGCCTTGACCGATCGCATACGAAATCGCGGGACCAACAAACCTGGCTTGCGAGGCGACGAAATTCAGCACCGCCCCCGAGCACCACACCAACCCTCCAACCAACCCCCAAAAATGCCAGGCCGCGCGTCCCCCAAAGTACTCGCTCATCCGCATCGGCTTCTGCTCGGGCAGCGGATGCCGCATCAGCCATAAATTAGCCGGAATATTGCACAGCGCAATGCCCACGGCAAACACGGGAACCACGCTGTACGGCCCCAGGGCTCCGCTGCCATGCATGGATCGAGCAACCACCGGATAAAACAACCCCATAAGCACCCCGGCCAACAAACTCAGCAGGATGCCCCGGGCGGTAACCTTGGTTCGATGTTGCTCGCGGCGCCGATAGGCGACCGCGTCGATCACGATGGCAATCGCCACCAGGATGACTCCGCCAAACAGCAGCCACACGTTGCCGGCAGGCGAAAAAGCATAGTTGAGCAATACCCCGATCACCAGGGCCAACCCAATTCCCAACGGGAACGCCACGGCCAGCCCCGCAATCTCAATGGCAACGACCAGCAGAAGATTGGCGGCATTGAAAATGATGCCGCCCACCACCGCTAACAGAAGATGGGTATGATCAGCGTTTGCGATTGCCGGGAAGAGGACCCCGGTACCCCCGCCCAAAGCAAGGCCCCAGGCTACGCTGCCCAACAGGATGCCTAGGACGTAGTCCCAGTAGAAAAGTTGGAGGGGCCAACCTGGAGTCAGTTTGAGGGTGTTTGCCCACGAACCCCAGCAGACCATGCTGAGCAACATGAAGGCGAGTTGAACGGTATAAGTTTCCGGCAGGAAAGCGATGGAGCATCCCTCATTCGGTCTTAGGAGGGAGCAGCCCCGATGTTTTGAGGCTGCTCTCTCCCGAGGTCCGCTTTAGTGTGCGGCGGGACGGCGATGGGCCGGGGCAGGCTTTGCCTTGGCCGGTAGTTCGCCGTCGCTGAGGGTGATCATCGGCGGGTTCGCCACGTAAGAATCGAACGTAGCGTCGAACGTCCCGGTCGAGCCGATGGTGGGCACGGTCTTGAGTGGAGTCTTCATGTTGACCGTGAAGTCCGCCTTCTTGCTCTGCTTGTTGTCTTCGGTAACCGCGAGTTGGACCGAATCAGCAGTTGCCGAAATCACCACACCCGGCACTTCGACCCGGTGGCCCTTCATCACGTCCCAAACCTTTTGCGCATCCTCAGGCTTACCGTTGAACAGGATGAACTCCTGATCGGAGAGGCTAAGCGTCTTGAGATCCGGAGTGGAAGCAACGGTCTGCGCGGCAAGATCGGCGGGTGACGGTGGCGGAGGAGCCGGAGTCGGATTATATTCCGCCGGCGGAAAGAGGTTGGCCTGCGCCAAAGCCTGGATCGCTGGGTACCCGTCCATGCTGCCGTGGTACTTGTTGAAGAAGTACTCAGCCGCCTTTTCGATCTGCGGCTTGGCCTGCGGCGGAGCAAATTGGGCCGCCCTGGTCAGGAACCAGGCAGCATTCTTGAGGTCTGGCGGCGTCTGCTGCGCATAAGCCTGTCCCAGAAGGTAAGTGTCGTTGAGTCCAGGACCAGACTGCGTCTGGGCTGGATCGGAATAGGCCTTCAGCTCATTGGTAAACGCTGCGATCGCGCCGCTGAAGTCCTTCTTGTTTTCAGCGTCCTGGGCAATTGCGCTGTCGAAGATCGGAGCGGTGGCGCCCTTCAACTTCTGAAAGTCAGCGTCTGACATGTTCGCCGGCTTGGTGGCGCTGAGACCCGTCTGTGCCTGGGTTGCCGCCTTATCCAGAATTGGCTGCGCATCAGCAGGAGTGGTTTTTGTAGCGGCCTGGGATTTCTCGATGTAAACCGAAATCGCCAGTGCGCGCAGGTTGCCCGGGTCGACCGCGAGCAGCCGATCGGCGGTGCTCAGCGTCTTCGTCATGTCGCCCGCCTGCTGATAGCTGGCCATCAGCACTTCAAGCAGGTCGTTCTTGACTACCGAGTTGGGGTACTTCGTCAGGAATGTCTCAATCGCGGCCGCCTTTGCAGCCGGCGTAGATTGCCCCACGGCATTGGTGTAGTCGTTATATTCCTGGGGATCTTTGATGGTGAGCTGTCCGGACTGAGCGGCTTGGCCATAGACCATAGGAACGCTGACCGGAAAGATGGTGGCCAAGGCCAACAAGGAAGCAAGGACGGACTTCTTCATGCAACGCTCCTAGGAGATGCGGGAATCAGGAAAACGCAGAAATCAGCAATCATGACAGTACAGCCGAAAGTCTCTCATCTTTTGATGGGATGCTAGCCGGAAAAACTAGTATTAGAGCTAATCGCTTTGAATCCTTCGCTCGTGGATAGAACCCATGAGAAAAACCAAGGCCTTTCCGATGAGCTGTGGAAGGATTATAGAAACCGTTGCCACTTCTGACAAGTAAACGAATCGGCGACTGCATCGAATCGTGCGAAGGAGTAACAGAATGACAGAAAAACAAAGTGGGCTTGATGCATCAACTCCATTAATGGGACAGGTAGCGGTGGTCACGGGAGCGGCCCGCGGCATCGGCGAGGCCATCGCCCATCGGCTCGCGCGCATGGGCGCCGCCGTGATCCTCACCGCCCGCGATCAGGCACGATTGGCGCAGGTAAAAGAGGATATTGAGCAGCATGGCGCAAAGGCCTTCGTGCTCCCCTGTGATTTGACCGACGAGAGCGCCGTAGTCGCGTTGGGGCAGCGCGTCGGCAAAGAGCACGGCCGCTGCGACATCCTGGTCAACAATGCCGGCATCGGTGTCCTGCGTAAACCGCTCATCGATCTGCCTGTCGAGGAATGGGACCGCATGATGGATACCAATCTAAAGGCCCCTTACCTTTTGATCCGGGCGTTCGGTCCAATGATGATCACGGCCAAATCCGGGCATATCATCAACATTTCGTCGCTCGCCGGGAGAAATATCCTCCCCGAAGGTGCCGCCTATTCCGCCTCCAAGTGGGGACTCAACGGCCTGACCTACTCCGTCGCGGAAGAACTGCGCCAATACAACGTGCGCGTATCGGTCATCGCACCCGGTTCGGTAAACACTCAGTTCGGCCCTGGAGGCGGTACCAAGGACCCCGCCAAAATGGTCCAACCCAAAGACGTCGCCCAGGTGGTTGCCATGCTGGTCACCCAGGCCCCTACGTCCTTTGTCAGCGAGGTCCTGCTGCGCCCCACCATGAAGCCCTAGCCGGCTACCGCCTGGAGGGTACGGGCTTCAGCCCAGCGAAAAAGCTGCACTTAGTCCCGAAGGGACGCCTGAAAGTAGCCCAGGACGTAGTCCTGGGTAACCGCAACGAAGCTGGACAGTCCCGCCAGGGACTGCTCGATGGTGCATTCCAAACCCAGGACTATCGTCCTGGGCCACTTTCAGACGTCCCTTCGGGACTAAGTGCAGAGATTTAACCCCATCGCCCTTTACCCTCATATACTTACTTGATACCAGCACAACTTCCAGGCCAAGCTAGTGCCCCGAACGTTACTTGTATCTTTAGGGGAAGCAGGTCTAGCCTTAAAGTGTGCTATTTCGGGAACGCGAGCGCTTCCTGAGCAACCCGGCGGCCCCCGCCGCGACGGGACGTTTAGGCCATCGACGGTATCTCAGGACCAACCAAACATCGGAAACGGCCCATGCATTGGGTTGTGTACGGTTTATCCACAACATGTTGGGGTATCCATGTTGCTTCGGGGGAATGCGATCGCTAAAGTCTTCTTTAAGGCCAAAGGAACACGTCCATGCTGAAGCTTAAAAAGATCCAGATGCTGGGGTTCAAGTCCTTCTGTGATCGCACAGAGGTGACTCTCCCGGGTCAGGGGATCGCGGTCGTGGTGGGTCCGAATGGCTGCGGCAAATCCAACATCCTCGACGCGGTGAGCTGGGTGCTCGGCGAACAATCCGCCAAAAGCCTACGCGGCGCCAAGATGGAGGACGTCATCTTTGCCGGCACCCGCGAGCGCAAATCGCTGGGTATGGCCGAAGTTTCGCTCTCCCTCATTGACCCCGAAGCCTACGCGGAAGGTCCACTCCTCGACGCGGGCGAAACGCCGAATGACGGCGAATCGGAGACGACTGACTGGGACGAAGAGAAGAATCGGAGCGAGCGCGCCGCGGAGACAGAAGAGATCATCGCCGAAGTGCAGCCCGGTACCCTCGTAGACGGCGAAGGAGTAGAAGGTGCGGCGGTCGAAGCAGCACCACCGGCTCCCGAAGCTCCAGACCAGTCAGCAGAGAACCCTGTAGTCCTCAAAATTCGGCGCCGGCGCTTCCAACGCACCGCAGCCCGGCAGGGAGAGATCGTAGTCACCCGCCGCCTGTTCCGCACCGGCGAAAGCGAATATCTGCTCAACGGCAAGCTTTGCCGCCTGCGCGATATTCAGGACATCTTCATGGGCACCGGCCTTGGTCCTGAGTCCTACGCCATCATCGAACAGGAGCGCATCGGGCAGCTCCTTAGTTCCAAGCCGCACGACCGGCGCGCGATTATCGAAGAAGCAGCCGGGATCACTCGCTTCAAAACCCGCAAGCGACTATCTGAGCTGCGCCTCGAACAGGCGAAACAGAATCTGGCCCGGGTCGATGACATCTTCGAAGAAGTAACCCGCCAGATGGGTTCTCTCAAACGCCAGGCCGCGAAGGCCGAGCGCTATGCCGCGCTCCGTGATGAGATGCGCGCCCGCCTGCGGGTCGTGCTCGCCAGCCGGATCCAGCAGATGGATAGCGAGCAGGCAGCCCTGACCATTGAGATAGCCGAACTGGGAACGAAGATCGAGCAGGGCGCCGAGCATGTCGGCGCGCTCGAAGCGGAACACTCCACCGGAATGGCGCGCGGCTATCAATTGGACTCCACCGCGAAGGACGCCAACGCGCGTGCCAACCAAGCTTCCGTAGACCTGGAGCGAGCCACGACCCGGGAAATATCCAACCAGGAGCGCATCGCAGAATTGCGTACCCGTGCCGCTGCCGGCTCGGCGGAACTGGAACAGGCGCGCCTTCACCTGCAGGGGTTGATTGTAGAGCGCGAGTCGCACCGGAGCTTTTTGGAAACAGCCGCGGCGGAAGCCGCAGGCGTCCGTGAACAGTCCAGATTGTGCCAGGCGCAGGCAAGGGACGCGGCCGAATCCGCCAACGGAGCAGAACAACGCCTTGAGGCAGCACGCCGCTACGCGATGCAGCTGCTTACCCAGGCTGGGCATGCGCGGAACCAGACCATGCATGCGGAAGAGTCGCTAACCGCCCTCGAACAGGATGCGGAGCGGTTGGCCGGAGAGATTTCCGCGGCCAGCGGGGAGCTCACATCGCTGGGCTCGGAACGCGGACAAGCTTCCCTCAAGTTCGAATCGGTCACCGAGCAGCTGCAGCGGCTCGAAGCCGAACTCGCCACCGTGCGCTCGGAAACCGAAACCCGGCGCAACGAAGAGAACGTGACCAAGCTCGACGTCGACCGTCTCCGCGCGGAGATGGCCACACTGACCGGCCGTCGCAACTCGCTCCAGTCGCTCATCCACGAGCACAGCTATTCCACCGACACCGTGCGCAAACTGCTCAAATCGAATTCCCTCGGCGGCGGCCTGGCTCCGGTAGGCACGCTGGCGGACTTCCTCGAAGTAAGCGGCGAATACGAAACTGTAGTTGATTCTTTCCTGCGCGACGAGCTGAACTACATCGTCGTCAAAAGTTGGGATGCCGCGCATGAAGGGATGCGGCTGCTCAAAAGCGATGTCGACGGGCGCGCCACCTTCCTCGTCCACCCTGACGATTCCCAGGCCAAGTTTTCTTTTTCCGGCGACGCCCTGGACGCGGAGCACAACAGCGTCGGCGTGAAACGGCTGAAAGACTGCATCCGGGTACTCGATGGCTTTGGCCGTTCGCTCGAAGTGATTTTGCCCAAACTCCGCGATGGCTTCGTGACTCCGGACGCGGAGCAGGCAAAATCGCTGGCCCTGGAAAATCCCAACGCCTTTTTCCTCGCCCCTTCCGGCGAGTGCTTTCACAACGTCACCGTGACCGGCGGCAAACCCAGTGTTGAGGGCCCGCTGGCACTCAAGGGCGAACTGCGCGAAACCCAAAAACGGCTTGACTCGGTCGAAGAAGAACTAGCCCGGGCAGAAATGTCCGCCGCTTCCCTTGCCCGCCTCATCGGCGAACTGGCCACGCAAGCGGAACGAATCAGCGAAGAACGGCGCAATGCGGAACGCGAGAGCGCCAACCAGAGCGCTGCGCTGCGTCAGATGGATGCCGAAGTCGCCCGCCTGGAGAGGCGCCTTAACGACTGGGTCGTGCAGAGCGAACGCAACAAGGACCTGCGCGGCGTCCGCCAGGCGTTGATCGAAGAAAAACGTGAAGAGGTGAGCCGCGTGGAAGCAGAACACGCCGCGGCTGAAGTCAAGGTCAACGAGCAGCAGCAGAACATGGAAGAGTTGCGCCGCCAGCGCGACGAGGCGCAACAGAAGGCTGCAGCCATTTCCGCCGAGCTGGCCGGGTTGGAAGAGCGCAGCCGTGGCGCCGAAGCCGCCTTCGCTCGCATCGATCGCATGTACGGCGACCTGGAGCGCCGGGTCAACCAGCTGGAGCAACAACTCGCCTCCGCCACCGCGGAAGAACAGCAGCGTACGCGGGAGAACGAACAACTCGAAGTGGAGCGTGAGCGCCTCACCGAAGAACGGCGCAGCGCGCTCGAGGAAGCAGCACAGGCAACCGAAGAGGCCAAAGTGCTGCGCGAGCAGCTCAAGGAACTGGATCACAATCTGAAAACCCTGCGCGCTGAAATGGATAGCTTCCGCGAGGCGCGCAGCACCAGCAGTGCACACTCGGCCAAGTTGACCGTAGAGCTCGAGTACATGGAAGCGGCCTGTGTCAGCGATCTGGGAATCGAAGCCTCCGAACTGCGTCAGCAGGAGGATATTCCCCGCCTGGAAGGCGAGACCCTGGCGCAAGAGGACGAGGCCTGCCGCGGCTTGAAGCAGAAGCTCGAGGCCATGGGTCCGGTCAACATGATGGCGCTCGAAGAGTACCAGGAAACCGCGGACCGCCACGGCTTCCTCGAAACCCAGCGCAAAGATCTGCTCGATGCGATTGAGAACACGCAATCGACCATCCGGGAGATCGATCAGATTACCCGCCAGAAGTTCGACGAGGCCTTCGCCCACATCAACCAGAATTTTTCCCGGACCTTCACCAATCTTTTCGGTGGCGGCCAGGGCTTCATGCGCTTGACCGACGAAGAGAATACGGCTGAGAGCGGCATCGACATCGTCGCCTCACCCCCAGGTAAGAAGTTGCAAAACGTGTTGTTACTTTCGGGCGGCGAAAAAGCCCTTACCGCGCTCGCTTTGCTCGTCGGTATTTTCGAATTTGCACCCGCCCCGTTCTGCGTTTTGGACGAAGTAGACGCTCCACTCGATGAGACGAACGTCGGCCGCCTGGCAGACATGCTCAAGAACATGAGTAACGATACTCAGTTCCTTTTAGTAACCCACTCCAAGCGCATGATGACCGCCGCTGACCTGATTTACGGCGTAACCATGCAGGAGCCGGGAGTATCCAAGCTGGTCTCCGTCCGCCTGGGCGGTGAAGATGCCAGTCATCCGCGCCCCCGGGAGCGGACGCAGGAACGTCGATTAGCGATGGCGTGACGGAATAATGCGCTTGACACCAACTTCCCTATCGTGAGAATCCTCGCGCGCTGCAAGTACGCGGCTTAGTTTTCCTGCGTTGACAAAGCGGTCGCCACCTCGGACAATCGGAAAGTCATTTCCTCTCCCGAGGCGGAACCTTTGCCGACGCTCATTGCAACCGAGTTCGAAGACCTGCAACTCTATGCGCGGGGTAAAGTACGCGATCTATATGCGGTGGGAGATCTCCTGCTGCTGGTGGCCACCGATCGAATCTCGGCTTTCGATTATGTGCTGGCTACAGGAATTCCAGGTAAGGGCCGTGTACTGACGCAGATTTCTCTCTTCTGGTTCAACTATCTCAGCGATCTTGTTCCCAATCACCTGGTGACAGCGGACGTAGAAAAGTATCCCGCACAGCTGAAGCCCTACGAAGAAGAGTTGCGTGGGCGATCGATGTTGGTGAACCGTGCTCGCATGTTTCCCGCTGAATGTGTAGTCAGGGGATATCTCTCCGGCTCTGGCTGGAAAGACTACCAGCGGACGGGAAAAATTTGTGGCATCGCGTTGCCCACAGGTCTGCGAGAGTCGGACCGTCTCCCGGAGCCGATCTTCACCCCGGCGACCAAAAGCATGAGCGGCGAGCACGACGAAAATATTTCTTTCGACCAGATGGTGGCGCGCGTCGGCGGCAGTCATGCAGAAGAATTACGCAGATTGAGTCTTGCGATTTACGCCAAGGCGGCGGATCATGCCAGCGAGCGCGGTTTGATCCTTGCCGATACGAAATTTGAATTCGGGTTGACCGGGAAAGGCATCGTACTGGCAGATGAGGTTTTAACGCCAGACTCTTCCCGTTTCTGGCCTAGCGAAGGTTACAGCCCCGGAGCGGCGCAGCCCTCGTTCGACAAACAATTTGTGCGCGACTATCTGGAAACCATCGGCTGGAATAAGCAACCGCCCGCACCGGAGCTTCCGGCCAACGTGGTGCGCCAGACACAGGAAAAGTATGAGCAGGCTCTGCAGTTGTTGACCGGACCAGCCGTTGCGGCTGCGCCTGTTACTCGGCCCTGATTTTCAGGAAACATGAGCATGAATCTGGCCGACCTGCTGATTATTATTTTGCTGGCAGTCACTGTGGTGTCTGCGTTTGCCAAAGGATTTTTTGTTGAAGTCTGTTCTCTGATCGGTGTTATTCTCGGGCTCTTCATCGCTGCGGCAAATTACGCTGGATTCGCACCCTGGATTCTGGTCCTGGTCCGGAATCACGCGGCCGCGAACCTGATAGCGTTCCTGCTGATCGTGTTGCTCGTAATGGTGGTGGCGGGCCTTGCAGGTCGTTTACTTCGAGGCTTGTTCCGCGGCGTGGGCTTGGGTATTGTAGATCGACTCCTGGGAGCAGTTTTCGGGTTGGTCGAAGGTTGTGTTATCGTCACGCTGGTCCTGATGGGCATTGTGGCATTCTTGCCCCGGCAGGACTGGTTAAGTAGCTCCCGTCTGGCTCCGGTCTTTTTGACCGCGGCTCACGGTGGCTCTCAAGTCGTACCGTTTGCTCTAGGGGAAGAAATACGCCAGGGCTTAGAAGCACTCCGCATGGCGCAGCCTAATTGGTTGAAGCCGAGTTCGGAGATTCATTTCGACACTGCGCAAACACAAACCCGGCAGTCGAGCGGGTAGGATTAAGGAAAGAGGTTTTCGTGAAACGTGAGCTGGATAGTCTTGTGACGCAAATGCACGCCGGCGGCATTCATTACGACGAGGCAGTGCGGGAATTTAAACGGCGCTTCATTCTCGAAGTGTTGTCGCATCACAGGGGAAACCAGTGTAAGGCAGCTCGCGAGCTGAGCATGCACCGCAACACGCTTCGCCGCACCATCGCAGAACTGAAACTCGATCCGGAGCAGATTCGCAACGGACTCAAGCGGCCGCCGCGCGCGGAACGCCCTGTCTTTGAGAACAAGCAGACGGTGCGCACTTAGTGGCCGAACCAAACGGCCGGCTGGAAACTTCGCCGGCTGAGGGCCTCGTAGTCGTCCGTAAAGGATTTCGCTGGGACGACTGCGACGCCTACCTCTTCGACATTGATGGCACCCTCCTGCACGCCCACGGCGGTGTTCACACCGACGCCTTCTCCTGCAGCGTAGAAGCAGTGATGGGGTATCCGCTATCGATTGCTGCTGTGCCCGTGCACGGCAGTACCGATACTGCGATCCTGCGTGACGCCTTTCGCCACGCCGCCATTGCCGACGAGGTGTGGCAGCCTCGCCAGGAAGAAATTCTTGAGCGCATGCGCAAGACGGTCCTGGAGCGGCGCGACCGCATGAGCGTAACCGTGATGCCCGGCGTCCTTTCTACGTTGGCTTATCTCAAGAGCAGAGGCAAGCTTCTCGGTGTCGCCACCGGCAACCTGGAACAGATCGGATGGTTGAAGATCGAAATCGCCGGCCTCCGCGACTGGTTCACCTTTGGTGGCTTCAGCGATTGTCACGCTGTGCGTTCCGACATGATCGGCAACGCGCTGGCAAAAGCGCGAAGACTAGGAGGGCCGGATTTCAAAGTTTGCGTCGTCGGCGACACGCCATCAGACATCTCCGCGGCCAAAGCCAATGGGCTGCCAACCATCGCCGTGGCCACCGGAGTCTACCCCTACGAAACCCTGCTGCAGCACCACCCAGAAGTCTGTACCCCAACCCTACAAGCCCTGCTCGCGACAACAGCCTGAACGCGGTGCGCATCCCGGAGAACATTTCCAGGATGGGCACCCAGTGTCACTCTTGGCCCCTCGTAACTTGCCCACCCACTGCCCGCCCCCTAGGATAAGTTCATGCGTGTAGTCTGCTTGCTTGCCGCCTGGTGTGCACTGACGCCCCTCGCGGGCTATGCGCAGCAGTCCGCGCCGGCCAACGCCACGCCCCCATCGACATCCACACCTACCCCCGCGCCACCAATCACCGCCGCGTCCACACCCTCCTCCCGGCAAGTTCGGAAGGCGGAGCAGTTCTATGCCCAGGGCGTGCGCGCCATGGAAAAAGGAGAGGTAGACGAAGCCGAGAAGGCTTTCACCAAAGCCGCCAAAGCGGATCCCACGAACCACGATTACACGCTGGACCTGGAGATCGCCCGCCAGCACAGCGTCACCAAACTGATCCAGGATGCGAATAAGGCGAAGATGACCGGTCACCCCGAGGTAGCCCGGGCAAAGCTCGCCGAGGCGCTCACGCTGGACCCCAAAAACCAGGAGGTGGCCCAGCATATCGATGACTTGGCGAGCCTTTCGGGACTACCCTCCGACAACTTCACCGTCTCGCTCGCTCCCCCCATCGAACTGACTCCCAAACCAGGGAAACAGAGCTTTCACTTCAGAAGCACCGAGCAGGAAGTCCTGCGCCGGGTGCTTGATGCCTACGGAATCAGGATGGTGGACGATGGCTCGCTGGCGACCAAAACCATTCGCTTCGACGTCGACGACGTGGACTTCCCCCAGGCCGCAAAGCTGGTGGGCCTGGCGACCAACTCTTTCATGGTGCCTCTCGACCCGGTCCGGGTCATGGTGGCCAAGGACAACAAAGACAATCACACTAAATACGACCGCCTGTCGCTGGAAACAATCCGTTTGCCCGGCTTGAGTGCGGCGGAATTCAGTGACATGGCCAACCTGGCCAGGAATGTGCTCGGTATCCAGCAGGCGGCGGTGCAAGCTGAGCTAGGTACCTTGACCGTCCGCGCGCCGGCCGCCAATCTGGCCGCGCTCAACCAGACTTTGGCCGATCTGCTGGACGGCAAGAGCGAAGTGCTGCTGGACGTAAAGATCTACGAGGTGGAAAACACCAAGACCCGTCTTTACGGGATCCAGCTGCCGCAAACAACCACCGTGTTCAATGTCTCTACCGAACTGAACAGTGTCCTCTCGCAAAACTCAAGCCTGGTGCAGCAGATCATTTCGAGCGGATTGGCCAACGCCGGGGACTTCGCCGCCATTGCGGCCATTTTGATCGCATCAGGAGAGGTGACGGGCTCCATTTTGACCCAGCCATTCGCCACCTTCGGCAATGGTCTTACCCTGACGGGCCTCTCCAACGGCGGCTTAACCGGAAACCTGAGCTTCAATGCGGCCGATACACGCTCCCTCGACCAGCTCCAGATCCGCCTTGACGACAATGCAGAAGGAACCATCAAAAACGGCACCCGCTATCCCATTACCACCTCAAGTTATTCGAGCATTGCCTCCACATCTGTCAATATCCCGGGCATCACCAGTGCCGGATTATCCAGCGTTTTAAGCGGATTGGGGATCAGCGCCAGTTCTCTCTCCAGCGCCCAGCCGATCCCCCAGGTGCAATATGAGGACCTCGGGTTGACCTTCAAAGTGACTCCCAGGATCGAGCGCAACGATGATGTGGTGCTCAAGCTCGACCTCAAGATCCAGGCGCTGCAAGGCGCCAGTCTCAATGGGCTGCCGGTACTTACCAATCGCGGCTATACCGCCGACATCCACCTGCGCAGCGGGGCCAGTGCCCTGGTGGTGGGCAACCTGAGCCGCCAGGAATCGAACGCCGTGAGTGGCACTCCAGGACTCACGGAACTCCCAGGCTTCACCCCGCTCAGCAGCACCACCAAAGAATATGACGTGAGCAACCTGGCCATTCTGGTCACCCCGCACATCCTGCGCCGGCGCCATAATGAACAGGTCGGACCCCTGATTCCCCTGCCCCCCCACAGCTGACTTGAACTCCGACCCGCAAAAGGTGCATTCTAATAACCCACGGACTGCGGGTGTTTTTCAGGGGCGAAATGGCGAGCAAAACTCTGGCTCTCACCACTCTGCTGTTCACGTTGACGGCCTGCCGCCAGCAACAGCTTTCGCTGCCCGTCACCCATGCGGCTATGTCGCAGGGATCCAATCCGGCGGCAGAGCGTAGCCAGCAGGAGGTCTACCAGCCTGCGCCCAGCCAGAATTGCTATTCCTATATTCTTCTCCGGCCGAAAGACCAGCGCGCCACCGCGGTGCAGGCGCGGCTCAAGAAAACCGACCAGCTCGCGGCTGCCTTCGGCGCGCGAAAGGTCGCAGTCGATTTATTGGGCGACCACGCCAATATACTTTCCCTGACGTTTCCCGTGGTCTGGCCCGTCCAGCAGGCCTATTCCGACGGCATCAGCTCGGTGGTAGAGGAATATTTCGCCGCGCCCGACGTTCAGGATTACATGTGTAATTCGGGGTTTGCCGAAGTCAGGTTATCCGCGCGGGGCCAGAACGATCGGCGAATCCATCCCATCTGGACAGCCATCGTGACCAGTGAGGGACTGGTGAAAGATCCCCCTCCAGGCCAGGTCATGGATGTCGAACTCGCTAATCGTTAGGCCATTTTCTTAAACCTCAAGCCCGATCGATCGCATAAGCGCCAGCGCGTTGCTGGTCTGCACGATGCCCGGATATAGCTTGTAGTCAAAGGCCAACTGCCCTTCTTCCAGATGGTCTTCGAAGTGGCAATTGATCGCCCGCGATCCAATCTCCTGGGGAATCGCGGTGAGCGCCAGGTCGTGGGTGCTCACCAGTCCCACGGCGCCCTGTTCGACCAATTTGCGGACGAACGAACGGGTTCCAATCAATCGGTCGTGCGAGTTTGTCCCGGAAAGCAACTCATCCAGCAGGAAAAGAACGGGTGCCCGGCCGCCAGTCAAATCCATGATCTGCTTCAGCCGATGGATCTCGGCATAGAAACGCGAGATGCCGCCTTCGAGCGAATCCAGCACACAAATGGAGGCGGTGACGGTTAACGGCGACAGCTTCAGCCTGACTGCGCGCACTGGCGCACCGCTCTGCGCCAGCACCGCGTTCACCCCGATCGCGCGAAGGAAGGTACTCTTCCCTGCCATGTTTGGCCCGCTCACGATCATGAGCTGAAGATCCCCATTCAGACGGAGATCGTTCGAGACCGCCTGGGTTGGAGGAACCAGCGGATGTGCCAGTCCCTCCGCTTCAAAGCAGGGCGCCTGGTCGGCGAACTCAGGAAATACATCCTCGGGATGCTCATAGGTATAACCGCCCAGGGCCGCGAGCGCTTCCAGATCACCCACTGTTTCCAGCCAGACGCGTAACGAAGACCCGCAACGTCTCCGCCACCTCTCGGTAGCAAAGACAAATTGCAGGCGATAAAAAATGACCGGATCGAGAACGCGAACGAAGAGGTTGTGTGCCGATTCGAGATACTCCACTCGCCGATTGAGTTGGGCGATCGCTCGTGAGGGCAGAACCCCAGCCTCCTTCAGCCTCGCCTGCAATTGCAGCAGCCTGGGGCTGGTGAAAGATTCGCGCTCGAAGGCAGTCAAGACCAGGGAGAGGAGTTTCAAATCGGCACACGCCTCTTCAGCCTCGTGCGCTGCATGATCGAGGTGCACGCGAATACGGTAGGAGAGCAGGAGGTTGATCGCGGTCGTGGCGAGTACTAGCAACCCCGGTGCGCCCCAAACCTGCCATGCCACCAGGCTCAGCACCCACGCGGCCCCGAGAAAGGGTGCCGCGATATGGGTCATTCCGGAAGCAAATGCGGCCGGTGCCTCTCCCCATGCAACCAGCTGTGCCGGGTGGACTCCCAAAGCCACATCTTCTCCCAGGATCGCGAGGCTCTCCCGAAAGTCGAGGCGCCCGCTTAGGTCGACCACCGCCACCTGGCGGGCCTGGATCTCGTCTGGCGTTGCCGGGGCCAGTAGCCATCGGGCAAGAGCTTCCTCGCCCGCGCGGGTACGCGCCGTACACAACAACTCAAAAACCGATGCTCGTCCGAACAGATCGAGATCGCGGGCATAGGGGTGCGATGCTTCGAGGAAACGCTCGCCGGTGACCCCACTTCCCGCCCAATTGCCGTCGAGCCGCGCCTGTCCTTGCTCATAAAAGCGAATGGCGCGGGAGCAAACGGTCACTTGACGAATAAGTTTCGCGTGTACGGCGGCAAGGACAACAAAGCACGTGACAGGAATCAAAACCAGCAGATCCACCACACCGAAGTGGCGTAGCCGAAACAGGATCCACGCCAAACTGAAAGCGGCAAGAGCAAGTTGTGTATAGCCGGTGAGCCGTTCCCGATCCTGAAGCCTGGAGCGGCGCGCCGACAACTCCTCCCGGCGCCGGGAATATTCCGCGGATGCGCTCTCAGTGGCCACGTTATTCGTCGCACCTATAGTGTTGAATGACAACCATGGCGCCCTTCTTGATCGAAACCGGGATCGAGTCCCGAAGGGACGGCTGAAAGTAGCCCAGGACGACAGTCCTGGGTACAAAGTCAAACATTTCAAAAGTCCCGAAGGGACGGCTGAATGCGCGAGCACAGGTTTCAGCCGTCCCTGACGGGACTGATTCTTTTTTGGGGGTGTACCCAGGACTGTCGTCCTGGGCTACTTTCAGCCGTCCCTTCGGGACTCCACAAGTCCTGAGTAGTCGGGCCCGAATTGTTTCACCCTACCCTAGCGCAGCGAAGGAGCCGGTTTTGCCGGCGGAGTTGGCGGCGCCGTAGGAGCGGGCGGCAAGGGCACACCATCCAATTTCGCCTGGAACTCGATGATCTTCTGCAGCATCTCGTACGGAATTCCAGTCAGCGGGAGCGCCCGGCCGTTGACGAAGAGCGTAGGCGTTTGATTCACCCCTACCTTCTCGCCCAGAGCACGTGAAGCATCAATAGCTTCCTTAGCCGCCGGCGTTGCCGCGCAAGCAGCGATCTTAGCCGGATCCTGCCCCGCCTTGGTCTCCGCGTCTTTCAGAGTCTGGTCCGAAGTTGCCGCCGTAAGTCCGGCCTGTGCTTCAAACAGCGCATCGGAGAATTTAAAGAAAGCCTCATTGCCGCCGGCCTTGGCGACGCAATAACCATGCGTCGATGCCTTCATCGCCTCGGTGTGAATCTGAATCAGAGGAAAATCCTGGTACACAAAGTGCGCGCTCGGATAGTCGGCCAGCAGCTTGGCGACGGTCGGTTGAGCATCCTTGCAATGCGGGCACTCAAAATCGGAGAACTCCACCAACTCGATAGCTTTCGACGCGCCGCCCTTGGAGGGCCCGTTGGCGCTTGATTGTAAAAGCTCGCGAAAACCCTGAAACGGCTTGGCGCCGAACGGAAGCAGCGAGTCAGCCACCAGAAACTTGCCATCGGGCAACGTGTAGAACGAGAGCTGCGCCATCTGATCCTTCGGGGTGGGCTTGGCCGCCTTGACCAGAACCAGCACCCTGCTCACACCCGCTGCAGGCGTCGGCAATATGGCCTGAATTTGCCACTCCCGGCTGTTGTCATATCCCCAGAACGCATGGAGAAAATCTTCCACCGTCTGCTTGGTGGGTGAGGTGGCCGTAAAGTTCGCCGGATCAACCGGGGGAAACGCGAGGGCCGGGGGCGCAGTCGGCACGGTCATCGGGGCAGCCTGTCCAGCCGGAGCCTGGGGTGTGGGGGCCTGCGGGGCAGGAGCCTGCGGGGGTCCGTTCTGGGCGAGTGCGGCCGCGCTTGCGATGGCCAGAACATAAAGACATAAAGTTGTGCGAAGGTGCATTCAATTCCTCTCTAACTTTGCTTATACCTGAACTTTAACGGCGATGGGAAAACGGCGGCCCATACCAAAAGACTTGCTGGTGACCTTGAGCACCGGCGCCGCCTGCTGCCGTTTGTATTCGCTGCGCTCGACCAGCTTGACTACATGACAGACTGTCGCCAGATCGAAATGGTATTCGGCAGCAATCTGTTCCGGGGTCTCGTAGCGCTCGACGTAGGCCTGCAGAATCGGATCGAGCACCTCGTACGGTGGAAGAGAGTCCGTATCCTTCTGCCCGGGACGAAGCTCTGCAGAAGGGGGCTTCTCCAGGATCGGCAGGGGAATCACGGCGCGCTCGCGGTTCAGATAGTGGCAGAGCTGGTAAACCTCCGTCTTGACCACATCGCCAATCACCGCCAGCGCTCCCACCATATCGCCGTAAAGCGTGCAATAACCTACCGACATTTCCGACTTGTTGCCCGTCGTCAGCACAAGCGCGTTGAACTTGTTGGAAAGCGCCATCAACAGGTTGCCGCGTATGCGTGACTGGATGTTTTCCTCGGTAATATCCGGCTGCCGGCCCGCGAACAGGGGTGCGAGTGCCTGAATGTATTGCGCAAAGAGATCGTGAATAGGGATCGTCTCGTAGCAAATACCTAGATTCTCTGCCAGCGCGCGTGCATCGTCGATGGAGCCGGTGGAGGAATATTGGCTGGGCATGCCGATGGTAGTGACATTCTCTTTGCCGACGGCGTCGACCGCGATGGCAGCGACCAGGGCCGAATCGACACCTCCACTCAGGCCTACCAGCACCTTGGAGAATCCGCATTTGCGAACGTAGTCCCGTGTGCCCAGGACCAGGGCCTGATAGACCGCCGCATCCTCGCTCGGATCAACCGGACGGCGATCGCCCGTGAGCGCTGTGCTGTCGAAGTAGACCAGGTCCTCTTCAAAGGAACGTGCCTGGGTGACAACCTCTCCGTCGGGTCCGAGGGCAAAGCTGGCTCCGTCGAAGACCAGGCTGTCATTGCCTCCCACCTGGTTGACCATGACAACCGAGGCATTGTGCCGCTTTGCGATGGCGGTCAGCATGCGGTGGCGCAGTTCCCGCTTGCCCCGGTAGTAAGGGGAGGCTGAGATGTTCAGGATGATCGAGCCCCCGGCGCGCATCAACTCTTCGATCGGGTCAACGGAATAGAGGCGTCTGGGCCAGAACAGCTTATCGTTCCAGGCATCTTCGCAGATGGTGAGTGCCAGCCGTTGGTCATCGAGGCGGTACAAGCTCTGGCTCTCCGCTGGAGCAAAATAGCGCTGTTCATCGAAAACGTCGTAGAAAGGCAAAAGCCGTTTGGACTGAACAAACTCCACCACGCCGTTGCGCAGCAGCGCAGCCGAATTGATCACCTGCTTGCCCAGTCCGGGGGGCGCTGCGGTCACGTAGCCGCAGATAACGGTCAGCGGCGTTCCTGTGGTGGCAGTGGCGGCAATCTCCGCGACCGCCTCGCCGGCGCGTGCCACAAAGGATGGCTTATCCAGAAAATCGGCGGGAGGGTAACCACACACCGCCAATTCCGGAAACATGACGATATCCGCCCGGGCTGCCGCCGCCTCCCGCGCGAACTCAATGATTTTCTGGGTATTGCCTTGAAAATCCCCAACCGTAGGGTTGATCTGGGCGAGAGCAATCTTCACCCCTTCAGTCTATCAATCGAAGGGTTTCAGCCCGTGATCGGAGTCCCCGCGTTTACGCGGGGGAAGGGTCGCTTCAGCGATCCGGAAAAACGTCTCGACGTAGTTTGTGCGCTTTAGCGCTGGGGTTCGAAAAATCGGGCTAAAGAGTCTGCACGAGAACTACGTTCTCCCAACGCAGTCCCGTAGGGACGTCTGAAAGTAGCCCAGGACGCCAGTCCTGGGTTAACGCGACGCGATCGGAATAGTCCCGCCAGGGACGGCTGAAGCTTGTATCTGAGGTCTCAGCCGTCCCTGGCGGGACTGGACCGGTTTCGTGATCGATACCCAGGACTGGCGTCCTGGGCTAATTTCAGACGTCCCTACGGGACTTAGCGGAAGAGCATAGTTTTGAAACCAGGGTCTCCTACCCAACCCTTCAGCTGCCAGTCCCGCCCACCACCACCGACAGCGTCCGCACCAGAATCTTGATATCCAGCCAGATACTCCAATTCTGAATATAAGCCGTGTCCAACGAAATATAGCTGTCGAACGAAGGGTCCTGACGAGCCTGTACCTGCCACAACCCAGTCATGCCGGGCAGCACGTCGAGCCGCCGCAAATGGCTCAGATCGTAGCGCTTGACCTCACTGGCGATGGGAGGCCGGGGGCCTACCATGCTCATATCTCCGCGCAGCACATTCAGAAACTGAGGCAGCTCATCCAGTGAATACTTCCGCAGAAATCGGCCAAACGCGGTAATCCGGGGGTCATTGCTGACCTTGAACAGCACTCCATCGCGTTCGTTCATGTGCAGCACTTCCGCTCGGCGCCGCTCCGCGTCAGCAACCATGGTACGAAACTTGATGCAGCGGAAAACTCTGCCCTTTTTCCCGATCCGGTCGGAGCAATAGAAGATCGGCCCAGGCGAATCGATTTTGACCAGAAGGGCGATAACAGCGATCAGTGGCGACAGAACGAACAGCGCCATCGACGAGAGCAATACATCGAGAATTCGTTTGAGGAACAGCCCGACCACCGGGGTCTCCCCGCGATGGAACGGAATGGTAGGAAATTGACCGATATACTCGATCGGACTATTCCAGGCCAGGCCGTCGTAGAGCTCAGGCACGACGCGGATATCGACTCCCGCCTCGCGTGCTTTGGTTACGATTTGCGTCACCACACGCGCATCGCAGGGCGCGGAAAGGAAGACATCGTCAGCGAAAAACTGCCGGGCCAACGGCAACAACTGGTCAATCGAACCGAGGACGTCGCCAGCCAATGCCGGACTCTCGGAGTCCACTCCAGGGATTTGCACGTAGCCTTTGAAGCTGTACCCCAGGTGTCGAATGCTATCCAAATGGTGGCGCATCGCCTGGCCGACTCTGCCAGTGCCCACGATGATGATATTGCGCACCTCGAGCCCACGTTCGAAACGCCGGTACATCATCATCCGCCATATCAGCCGCCGGCCGCACAGCAATACGGTCGTTGCCACCACGGTGATAATCACCACGCCGCGAGAGATGATCTCGCCGCGCACCAGGTAAAGTGCCCCCGATAGCAGAAGCCCTGCAGTGAGGCAAGCCTGGATAGTCAGGCGCTGTTCATGCAGGGTATTGCGCATCTGCATGGGACCATAGAGGTGATAGCGCTTGCTGACCAATATGAGCGAGAGTATGAACCATCCCAGGCAGCCCAGCAAAATGGTGGGATGGCTATGAAACATTAAATTCGTGCGGTAGGGTGAATCTGCTCCGAAAAGCCCTTGGCCTAGCCAACCGCGAACTGCAATCATCAGCGCGGCCAGGACGATAAACACATCGCCCAGGATCCAAAGCACACCGACGCGCGCGCCCTTGCCCTGCTGGTTCGGTCGCTGGACGACAACATCTCCCGGCCGCATTTCCTGACCGTTCGCGGCCAAGCGCTTTAGAAGTCCGGACGTCGCCATCGATACCCCCGCCACAAGCTCTACCGAGGAGGCTGTAGAAGCCCAATTACACTTTGCCCCTCGTGAGAGCTGGAATCATTCAAATTGTCGTAGTTACTCTGTTACTAAGCTGATACTCGGGCGATCACTCAACGTTACTTTTGGGGTGACTGGAATTAGGTGAGCTCAGATTTGGCAAAGAGTGTGCCAAGCGCGGCAATTGAAGCTGAACGTAGGATGCCACAATTAGCCAAAAGGATTGCAGGAGAGGAGCGAAAAGTCCGGGTTGCATAGCACCTAAACCTTTTGTTCTTCAAGAATTAACCAAATCGACACACGTCGTAGAACTTGTTGACCAGCGCAAAAATCGCCCCGAACAGGGCCCATTGAAAGACGATGAGACGTCAAAAAACTAACGTCATACCTTCGTGCCTTTCCCAGTCAGCATACCATCGGGTCCCCCAGCCGGGGCATAAGTAACGACGAACGTGTGGTTACTATTTGGGGACGCTGTAACCAGGAAGTCATCCCCTCTTCACACAAGATCCAGAGAAAGGAGATAAAGCTCAGGCCTGCGGCAGAACCAACTTATCCATGTCGAGAAATTCCCGCAGGAAGGGGTCGTCCGTCCGCTTAAGTTCGTCCATGGTGCCGAAGAAATAAGCTTTGGCTTCGTGCAGGAAAAGCACGTGGTCTGCCAATCGCTCTGCAAAGCGCATGTCATGAGTTACTACGATGCTGGTTAGCCTAAGCTGATGCTTCAGCTTCTGAATAAGATTGCCCAGCAGGCGGCCCATAAGTGGATCGACCATGGTTGTGGGCTCGTCATAAAGAATGGCCTCTGGTTGCGCGGAAAGTGCGCGGGCAATGGCCACCGAGCGCTTCATGCCGGTAGAAAGATCCGAGGGAAGTTGATCTGCCATTCCCGCCACGCCGACCATGTCCAGCAAACCGTTCACCACCTGTTGAATCTGGTCTTCCAGCAGCTGGCCCCGCTCCCTGAGAGGGAACGCTACGTTCTCCCCTACCGACAGTGAATCGAAGAGCGCGCCACTCTGGAAGACCATGGTGACCTTCTTGCGCACCGTCTCCATCTGCTCTTCGTTAAAGTCCGTGATGTCCTGTCCCGCCACCATGATCTTCCCCGAATCGGGCTTCAGGAATCCCATGATCTGCTGCAGAGAAACGGATTTGCCCACTCCGGAACGGCCCAGAATGCAAAGCGTCTCCCCCGCCTGAACAGAAAAGCTGACATCGTCGAGCACGTGAACGTCGCCGAACGATTTCGACACGTGTTCAAAGGCGATGTAGGGCCTTTCCTCGGGCCGGGCTTCTTCTCTTCGCTCCTGGTCACCGGGTGGCGGACCCACGATCTCGATCGGCGTCCCCGCAGGAATACCCATCGGCTCCGGAGAATCGGGAAGCATAGTCATTGGGTCAAGACTAAAGCATTCCGATGCCGGCCATGTCCTCGGGGGTATTGCAATTGTGGAACCACCGGTACAGTGGCAGATCAGAAAAGTAGAAGAGGTCCGGCTGGGCCGAGGCCACACCTTCTATATCGAAAACATCGAGGGGCCTGACGCGAAGGGCATGCCGCTTGGATCACGGGCATTACCTTGTAATCGCCTGCGGTCAGTGCATCGGCGATCGGGCCCAACAGACTCCCGGCGGTATACGGCGCACAACGGCTGGGGCCAGCCGTTGATCCGAGGAATCGTCGCCAGGGCGCCGGTGATCTGGGCGCGCACGAGCATCCAAAATAGGAACTGCCCCGGCAACAGGGGCGTGTCCACCGGTAGAAAAGCATTCAGCAGCTGGCTGCTCGTGGCTAATGCCGCTTCGATACCGCTCAGGGACCACACCCGGGACGCAGGTCAGCAATCGTCACCCCATAAGAAGCCAGCTCAGGACGCGCGCCGGCTACTCCGTGGAGCCACCGCCAGCGGCAGTGCGCGAAGCTTCTCGAGCGCAAGATCAATCAGCGGCCGGCCGCCCAACCGGAGCAGAGCCTTGTCCTGCCCCATGCGGGTGCTGCGGCCCCCGGCAAGCACAAACCCCTCAGCCTCCATTATCGTCATAGCACCTCCGGAGGCATTCGACGGGTGCCCCACGTTCGCCCACGCGTACGTGGGACGAAAATGATGGGCGAAGCCCAACGACCGCTTTCACTGCATCAACTTGCAGATTCATACATCTCAAACTCAATCATCCTTCTGATGCATAGCATTCGAAGTCTGCGTGAGAACTCCAGAATTTGGGAAGGCCGAGGGGCGCACCACAGATCCCTCGGCTTCGCTCGGGATGACAAATTTGTTTGGGAATGCCAAGTGTAGTTTCCAAGATGAATTGTCATCCCGAGCGAAGCCGAGGGATCTGTGGTGCGCCCTCGGCCTTCCCAATTCCAGAGTGCTCGCGCAGACTCACTCAGCCGCAAATCCAACCCCCCAAACGCGTCTTATATACTGGGCACCGGTCGCTATTGAATGGTAGAAGAAAGACGAAAAAGAATCAGCAGCGGTGCGCTCTGGATTGCTGCGGCGATCGTCCTGGTTTTCATTTTCTTCGGTGTCCGCCGGTTGACGCGAGAGAAATTGCCGCTGCGGGTGGCTGAGGCCCAGGTACAGGACCTGATCAAGCCCAGCAGCACCAGTGGACGTGTCGAGCCCCAGCACATTTTTGAGGCGCACGCGCCAGACGCGACCATCGTCAAGAATGTATATGTCCACGTAGGCGAGCAGGTGCGCCCGGGGCAGCTGCTCGTAACCCTGGACGACAGCAGCGCCCGGGCCCGGTTAGCCACCGCAACCGCAGCACTGCGGGCAGCCCAGGCCGGCTACCAGGGTGTGGAGAGCGGCGGCACCCACCAGGAACAGCTGGCCCTTGCCAGCAACCTTGCTAAAGCACAAATCGATCACGACCAGGCGTCCAAGGATCTCGGCGTGATCGAACAGCTCGCGGCCAAAGGAGCGGCCGCGCCCAGCGAGGTCGCCCAGGCGAAGCTGCGCTTGAGCCTGGCCACCGCATCACTACAAGCGCTCCAGGACCAGAAGACCAAGCCCTTCGCTCTCATCGATCTCACCCGGGCTCAGGCGAACGTAGCCGAGGCCCAGGCAGCCGTTGCCGCCGCCGAGGAGATCATCGCGCAGTCCAATGTGCGCGCTCCCTTCGCCGCTACCGTCTATTCGCTCCCCGCCACCCGCTACGGATATATCGAGCCCGGAGGCGAGATCCTCCAGGCCGCGGATCTATCCAAACTCCAGGTGCGCGCCTACTTTGACGAACCCGAGATCGGCGACCTGAAGCTCAACGATCCGGTGAGCATTGTCTGGGATGCGAAACCGGACATGAAATTCCATGGCCGTATCATCCGCCTGCCCTCCACCATCATCACCTACGGAACCCGCTTCGTTGGCGAAGTGCTGGTAAGTGTCGAGGACTCGAATGGAGTGCTCTTACCCAATACCAACGTCGTCGTCACCGTCATCACCCAGGACGTGCGTAACGCGCTCACCGTTCCCCGTGAGGCACTCCACATCGAAGGTGGACGCGATTATGTCTACGTGGTCACGCGCGACACGTTGCATCGTGAGGCGGTACAGGTGGGTGCGATCAACCTCACTTCGGTGCAGATCCTGAGCGGCCTCAAGGAACATACGGTTGTTGCCCTGGGAACAACCAATGGCGCGCCGATCTCCGAAGGCGTTCCCATTCGCATCGTCAATTGAGGATATTGGTGAGACGCGCCTGCCAGTTCGTGGTGCTGGGTATCGTCACCCTGCTTGCGTCAACCAGCGCCCGCGCCCAGGGGGTCTCCTTCTACACCGCGGTCGACCTGGCTCTGCGCAACAGCACGCAAGTGCGCATCAGCTCCGCCGACGTGCAGCACGCCGAAGCTGCGGTGATGGAAAGCGTGGACGCTTACAAACCAAGCTTCTCCGTCGGCTCGAGCCTCGGCTACTCGTACGGTTTCCCCGTAGGCCAACCTTCGATTTACAGCGTCGCCGCAAACTCGCTGGCCTATTCCTTTTCCCAGCCGGACTATATCCGTTCGGCTCGTCAGGCACTGCTCTCGGCACAACTCCAGTTAAAAGACACGCGCCAGCAAGTCATCCTGGATACCGCAACCGACTATGTCCAGCTGGTAACGGTGGACCAGCAAATCGCTGCGCTCGATGAGGAGACTGGCTTCGTTCACCGATTGGTCGAGATCGAGACCGAGCGTGTCGACGCCGGATTGGATAGCAAAGTCGAATTGACGCAAGCCCGCTTGACCGGAGCCCAGATTGCGCTACGGCGCCTTCATCTTATGGACCAGGCCGAACTGGTGCGCGTCCGCCTCGCTCACTTGACGGGGCTCAACCCGGCAGACATCGTGTCCGAACCGCAAACGGTTCCCAGTCCCCCTGAAATCTCCGACTCTGCTCCGATCGACGACAACAGCGGCGTCAAGGCAGCCTATGCCTCCGCGAAGTCGAAGCTTTACACCGCCTTTGGCGACGCTCGCCAGAACAACCGCCCGACCTTCGCCTTTGGTGGCGAGTACAACCGCTACGCCAAATTCAACAATTACAATGAGTACTACCTCCGCTTTCAGCACAACAACTTCAACGTAGGCATTCAGATCAACATTCCGCTCTTCGACGCCACGCGCAAGGCAAAAGCCAAAGGTTCCGGTGCAGAGGCCGCGGCGGCCAGTGCCCAGGCCGATCAGTTGCGCAATCAGACCAGCGAGCAGGTGCTGCAATTGCAGAAGTCGATAGCCGAGTTGACGGCGCAGGAGGAGGTGGCGGAACTGCAAAACGAACTGTCCCAGGACCAACTCGACGCCATCACCACCCAGCTTCGGCTGGGAAGCGGCACTCCGGGTGCGGCAGCCCCGCTACCCAAGGATGAGCAAGGCGCCCACATCCGCGAGCGCAGCCATTTCGTTGACCTGCTCGAAACTCGCTTTCAGCTGACGCAGACCCGGCTCACCCTGCTGCGCTCCATGGGCAGAATCGAAGACTGGGCCAAGGCCGTGCCCGCCCCCCGGCCCCAGCCCGAACATCTCCCCTAACCCCCTGCCACCATTGAATTTACGAACCCTCCGCCGGGTGCCCCGCGTCTAACCTATTGCGACCCTCTTTTCGCCCCCAGCGCCCGTGGTGCTGATAGACTGGAAGTTGAGCCTATGCCTTTAAAAACGCTACTGTTAAATCCCCCATCATTCGAGAACTTTGACGGCGGCGCCAGCTCTCGCTGGCCTGCAACGCGTGAGATCGAATCCTACTGGTACCCGGTATGGCTGGCCTATCCCGCCGGCATGCTTGAGGGCTCCCGCATGCTCGATGCGCCGCCGCATCACGTCTCTGCCACCGAGACCATCGAGATCAGCAAGAGCTATGAATTCCTCGTGCTCTTCACCAGCACGCCAGGTTGGACCGGCGATCAGAAACTAGCCGAAGCGATCAAGCGCGCCAACCCGCAGATCAAGATCGCTTTTGTTGGTCCGCCGGTCACGACTTCGCCCGACAAGGCACTCAACGAATGTGCCGCCATCGATTTCGTTTGCCGTCGCGAGTTTGATTTCTCCGTGGTCGAGTTTGCCAATGGCAAGCCGCTCGATGAGATCCTCGGCATCAGCTATCTCAAGAACGGAACCGTGGTGCACAATCCCGACCGTCCCCAGGTGGACAACCTGGATGAGATGCCGTGGGTCACCGATGTCTACAAGCGCGACATCGATGTAACGCGCTACAACGTGCCGTTTCTGCTCTACCCGTATGTCTCGCTTTACTCCACCAGGGGCTGCCCTGCGCAGTGCACCTTCTGCCTCTGGCCACAGACCTTAAGCGGCCACGCCTGGCGCAAACGCTCCACCGACGACGTTGCCGCCGAAATGGCGCACGCCAAGGAGCTTTTCCCCGACGTAAAAGAATTCTTCTTCGACGACGACACTTTCAACATCCAGAAAGCGCGGACAGTGGAGCTTTGCGCGAAACTGAAGCCGCTGAAGCTCACCTGGTCCTGCACCTCCCGTGTAACCACCGATCGCGAAACCCTCAAGGCCATGCGGGAAGCGGGATGCCGGCTGCTGATTGTGGGCTTTGAATCCGGCGATCCGCAGATTCTCAAGAACATCAAAAAGGGCGCTACCGTGGAACGCGCGCGTGACTTCGCTCGCGATTGTCATGAGCTCGGCCTCACCATCCATGGCGATTTCATCCTAGGTCTGCCCGGCGAAACCAAGGAGTCGATCCGCAACACCATCAACTTCGCCAAAGCCCTTGACGTGGAGACCATCCAGGTATCGATTGCCCACGCCTATCCCGGCACCGAGTTCTACGACTTCGCCGCCGAAAATGGTTTCATCATCAACAACGGAGCCATGGTCGACGAAGGCGGACATCAGCTCGCCCACATTGAATATCCGGGCTTGCCCAAGGACTACGTGCTCGAGATGGTGCATCGCTTCTACGACGAGTATTACTTCCGTCCCAAGGCAGCATGGCGGATCGTCAGCAAGGCGATTGTCAACCGCGACGTAAAGCGGCTCTACGTTGAGGCCAAGTCGTTCCTCAAGCTTCGTGCCGCACGCAACAAGGTAGTAGCCGACGGGAAGATCAAGGCCGCCAACACCCCGGGCCCTGCCGTCAACGCCGGCGCCTGATCGGGTAGCACCCGTGCAGACTTTGACATTGCGGAGGTATCTGGTACTGGGCGTAGTCACGCTCGCCTCCGCCTTTGGCGACACCTCACTCGCGGTGGGCATGAAGCGTCTTGGGCCGGTACCGCTGTCCCACCCAAATGCGTTGCTCTCCGCTCTGCAAACACCCTGGGTACTCGCCGGCATTCTGTTACTGCTGGTCTGGACTGGTTGCTATCTCACCGCTCTATCTTGGGCAGATCTGACCTTTGTGTTGCCCGCCACTTCCCTTGCCTACGTGGCCGTAGCGCTGCTTTCCCGCTTCTGGCTGCACGAGCAGATTTCGCCGGCGCGCTGGCTGGGCATAGCCCTCATCACGGCCGGAGTAGGTTTCGTCACGCAGGGCCCGGCCTACACCCCCCGCGAATCGGCTGAGACAGCATGATGAATCCAGGTTCCGGCGCAGCGATAGCCCTCATGATCGGCGCCATCGTTCTAACCGCCACGGCCGGCGACGTTTTGCTCGCCTCTGCCATGCGCGCGGTGGGTGACCTTGACCACATCAAAGCGGACCGGGGCTTGCGCGGTGCGATCTGGGCGGTGGTGAGTGAAGGCCGTTTTCTCGCCGGCGGCGCCTGCATGGCTCTCAGCTTCTTCTCTCTTCTCTTTTCTCTCAGCCACGCGGATGTAAGTCTGATTGCCCCCGCCGCAGGTTCCCTCACCTTCGTAAGCAACGCCGTGGCGGCAAAGTGGGTCCTGCACGAAAACGTCGATCGCCGCCGCTGGCTAGCCGCAGCCCTCGTCTGCTGCGGCGTCGCCCTCCTCAAGCACTAATAACGAGAAACATTTCCACGACAGGTCCGTAAAACCGCAGATCCCTCGGCTTCGCTCGGGATGACAAAGGGGAGCGGCGACGCCTCCATTAAAACCAGCTGCGGAGAGCCTGCTGTCCAGCAACCACTTTCCGTCCAGCACCAGCAACCAGTCTCCGTCCAGCAGCCACTTGCTGTGGAAGCGCCGCCCTCTCCTTTGTCATCCCGAGCGAAGCCGAGGGATCCGCGGTTCTAACGGACCTCTCGTGGAAATGTTTCTCGGGTCGAGAAGACGACTGCTGTTTCATATTGCTCACACCATTTGACAATCCAGTCTTTCTCGAGATCCCTACTTGCATCACATCTGACGTAATCAAGTTAGCTCGTTGCTGCCCATCTGTAATCGGAGTGCCCAGGATATGCCAACGATTGTCCCTCTTACCCCGGAAGCTGAATGGCTTCCAGCGTTCGTTGATCTGGCTGATTGGGAGCCGCCTTTAGTGCCCACGCTCGTCCTGGCCCCTCATCCCGACGACGAGACTCTCGGAGCGGGCGGGCTGATTGCAAAACTCCGCAGAGCAGGTGTCCCCGTAACGATCGTCGCAATCACGGATGGCGAAAACGCCTATGATGGCGTTCCTCGTCTGGGCGACATCAGAGTGCTGGAACAGAACGAGGCTGTTCAACGTTTAGGTGTTCCTGAGCACATGATTCACCGTCTTCATTTGCCGGACCGGGACGTCTCGGACTATGAAAACCAACTCGTGAAACTACTCTCACCTCTGGTCACGCCGGATATGCACCTGGTCGCACCCTGGCAGCACGACTTCCATCCCGATCACGAGGCAGTGGGGCGAGCAGCAGCGAGGGTTGCCCAATCCAAAGACCTAACTATCACCTATTACTTCTTTTGGACCTGGCACCGTGGCCACCCGGCCATGCTTCACGGACTTCCCGTCGCCAAACTTCCACTCAGTGAACCGGAACTGAAGTCGAAGCTCCACGCATTGCAGGCGCACGTTTCCCAATTCGAGCACGGAGACGGTCAGCCCATCCTGTCGCCCGAGTTGCTGATACCGGCTCAGCGGCCATTTGAGGTCTATATCCGTTGACTCAGGACATTGATTTCGCATCCTCTGCTTCCTTCTTCGAAGCTAAGTATCAAAAGAAGACCGACCCATGGGACTTCTCAACCAACACCTACGAATTACAACGTTACAACGCCATCATCCGTGCGATCGCGCATCGGCGCTATGGCCGGGCCTTTGAACCAGGCTGCTCCATCGGCGTACTCACCGAGCGTCTCGCCGCCTACTGCGACGAGGTATACGCAATCGATTTTTCGCCATCAGCGTGCGCCCAGGCCCGGGCGCGATGTGCGCATCTGCCGCAAGTGGGAGTGACTTGCGCATCGTTGGCGGCAGGAACGCCGGCGAAGGACTTCGATCTACTGGTGCTGAGCGAAATAGGATATTACTTCACTCCAGAAGATTGGCAACGGACCTCGGCCGCGCTGATCGATTCCCTACGGCAAGGCGCTGTTGTCCTGGCCGCTCATTGGCTAGGCCATTCGCAGGACCATCGCATTCATGGGGATGAGGTCCACGAGATTCTCCTTTCCCATCCGAAGTTACGGGCAGACCACACGGAACGCGGGCCGAACATGAGGCTGGATCGTCTGGTGCGCTTATGACAACCCCTTTCCACATGGCCATCGTGATACCCGCGCGAGACGAACAGGAGCTCCTACCTCGTTGTTTGCGCTCCGTTCAGAATGCCCGCCTGATGCTTCCCTCTCACGTAACCAGTGACCTGATCGTCGTCGCCGATCAATCGACGGACGACACCTGCAACGTCGCGTGGGACTTCGTTCAAGGTAACGGAACTGTAGTCGAAACCCAGGCAGGTTGCGTAGGCGCCGCTCGCGCTCTCGGAGTGCGGCACGCATTGGAACGCTATCGTGGGCGACGGAATCGCTGTTGGCTGGCCAACACGGACGCGGATTGCCAGGTGCCCGCGACCTGGTTGCAGGATCAATTGGCCTTCGCAAATGCAGGATATTCCGCAACCGCCGGCATCGTTGACGTGGACTCCTTTGCCGAACATAAGCCTTTCGTTTCCGACCGCTTTCGGCGCGCGTACTTGATTCACTCCGACGGAACCCACCCACACGTCCATGGAGCCAATCTTGGTGTGCGAGCCGATGCTTACCTTCAGGCGGGCGGCTGGCAAAATCTTTACACCGCTGAGGATCACGACTTGTGGCGGCGTCTGCAACGAGGGCGCCACAAGCACATCTCGGTCGCCAGCCTCTGTGTCTCAACCAGCGGGAGAAAGGCCGGACGCGCGCCACTTGGGTTTGCGGGCACGCTCGCTGCGTATAACGGAGCCGCGTGATGATAACCGGAGAGTTAAAGGCGAGGTTGGCCGCAATGGTCTCGCAGGAAATGCCGCTTCCGGGAAGCGGCCATACCGCGGACCGGCATCGCCAGTTGGCCGAAACGGCGCGCGAGGATATCAGCTTAGCGAAATTGGCCGAAGCCCACTGGGACGCGCTCGCTATTCTTGCGGAAGCCGGACGTACCCCGCAACCTGGCATGCTCTACGCCGTCTGGGCCTCAGAAATCCCAGGTCATGCATTGGAGCTGAAACGAGCCCCGAACAGCTACGAACTAAGCGGCCGTAAACCCTTCTGCAGTGGCATCGGAATCGTGGACCGTGCCTTGGTGACGGTGGGCCTTCCGGAACACCTCCTCCTCGAAGTGGATCTACGAAATAACCAGGAGCATATCGCCTCTGATCTCGAGACCTGGAAGGTGGATGCCTTTCGCGCCACGCAGACGGGCGCACTCACATTTGCCAGTTCCCTACTCTCGCCGGACGCCGTCGTGGGCTCTTCAGGCTGGTACCTGGAGAGACCGGGCTTCTGGCATGGCGCCTGCGGCCCTGCTGCCTGCTGGGCCGGCGGCGTGGCCGGCTTGTTGGACTTTGCTCTCGCCAGCAAACGCGACGATCCTCACACTCTCGCTCATCTCGGAGCGATGCAGGCAAGCGTTTGGGGTATGTACTCTCTCCTGAACCAGGCGGGTATCGAGATAGATGGAGCGCCCTGCGATGCAAAGGCCGCGCACATTCGCGCCCTGAAACTTCGTCATCTGATCGAGCAAATGGGTACAGAAATACTCCACCGCTTTTCTCGGGCTTATGGACCCTATCCATTGTCGATGGACGAGGAAACCTCGCGTCGATATCAGGAGGCCACTCTGTTTATGCGCCAGTCGCACGCAGAACGCGACCTGGAGTCTCTAGGCATCTTGATTCGAAGGCGACGGGGTCCCACGTCGTCATAGCCCCGGGATGCGCGCTCTGAGCGCGCGTCCCTGCCGCTCACTCACCTCGACCTCGGAATTCCTCGTGTCGCCCATGACCAGAACATAGCTGCTGCGTGGATCGGAGCGAATCTCTTTTACCTGCTTCAAATTAACCAGAGAAGAGCGCCGGGCACGAAAGAATCCCCGGGATGCGAGCGCTTCCTCCAACTCACCCAATTGGTAGTTGACCCAGTAGGTGTCGTTCTCCACACGCACCCGTACGATCCCACTATCCATGTAAAAAAACAACGCCTCCGCCGGATCCAGCAAGAAGACGCGATTCGCCTTTCTGGCCACGAGCTGCTCCATCGCGCGCAAATTGTCGCCCAACAGGGAGTCGACGCTGCGCTCTTCCTCCTCGCGCGACGGACTGGGGATCAACAGCCGTCGAGCGCGTTCGATCATCTCCTGTAAATGATCCTCCTCAATTGGCTTCAGTAGATACGCGATGGCACGCTCGCGAAACGCCTCCAGCGCATATTCGTGGAAGCCGGTAATAAATATGGTGAGCGGGCGCGGGACATCCTTCGAGAGTCCCTTTAACACCTCAAAGCCATTCAACCCCGGCATCTGCACATCGAGAAAAAGCAGTTCCGGTCGAAGGCGTTCGATTGCCTCCACCGCCTCAGGACCATCTTCCGCCTCGCCCACAATTCCGATTTGCGGATGACGCGCCAGCAGCCTGCGCAAGCGCAAGCGTGCCGCTTGCTCGTCATCTGCCAGGAACGCACGAATCTGCATCTCGTTCCTCCGCAATAGGAATCTCCAGCGTTGCTCGGCTGCCACCGCTGCGTATATCGACCAGGGAAAGGATGGCGTCTCCGCCATACATGGTTTTAAGCCGCTCCCGGATATTCTGCAGACCAACACCCGCGCCTGACTCTGCGCCCGGTAAGGGCCGCCTGTCTCCGTCCCGTTTTCCGAACAGCCCGATCCCATCGTCTTCGACGCTGAGTAGGATGCAATCTCCATGGCGTTTTGCCCGCACCAAAATTCGACTCTTACCGACTTTTGGCGCGATCCCATGCTTGATTGCGTTTTCGACCAGAGGCTGCAGGATCAGGGTAGGAACTGCAGTATGTGTGATCGACGATTCCACCTCAAACTCTACGAGCAGCCTCTCTCCAAACCGGATTTGCTCTATGTCCAGATAGGTGCGCAGAAATCCCATCTCTTCATCGAGCGAGCTGAGGGGCCGGTCTGCATGAAGCAGCACGTAGCGGAAAATACTAGCCAGGCGCATGGTGATGGTCTCCGCCTTCTCCGGCTCAGCCACAATCAGCGCGGCAATCGTATTGAGAGAATTGAAAAGAAAATGCGGGTTGATCTGGGCGCGTAGGGCGCGAAGCTCTGCCTGCGCCAGTTGTTGGCTCAATCGGCCCTCAAGCCGGATGCTCTCGATGCGCTCTTCTTCACGGCCGAGCTCATCCAAACGTCTCCCTGCATGCAGGGCGATCTCCTGCAGTGCGTCTATTTCCACGCTGAGAAGCACCTTTCTGTTCTCCCCCAAGGAGACCACGAGCTGGAGTGCCTCACCCTGAAACGGAATGGGAATCAACAGGCCCTTCGAGCCTTCGTTGCGTTGGGTCCGGTCCTGAATGGACAGTTCTTCGGGCTTCATCCCCAGAACCTCGGCAACCAGGCTCTGCATCGCAGTCAGGATCGTGGATCTCGAATCCAATAATCCAAGCCGATCACGAAATTCACGAACGGCAAGACGTGTATCAGGCTTGCCGAAGATTCTGCGTTCCACCAGGACGTCTGTCCATCTCGCCACGCGTCCATAGAGGAGCATCGCGCAACCCACGGAAATCGCCGCCGCGACGATGCGGGCCGGCCTGCCGATCAACGCGATAGGTCCGAAAATGATGAGTGCCGACAGCAGTGCGACGCCCGCGCCCACCACCAGGCGAAGAGCCTGTTTGGCAAAAATATCTGCTGCCCTGAATCGCGAGAAATAGAACAGAGCGCCGACCACCACCAACCCGGTACTTTGAAATTTAAAAATCTCAATAAGGGGAGCGAACGACGCCGGCAAAGAAACGAAATCATCGAGAAGCGCGCCGGCTGAGCTCAGCAACAGTCCGGCGATCATCAGGGTGACCGCGACACGATCGAGGGTGTTGCCCAGCGTGCCGGGTAGTAGAAGAATGCCTCCCAGCACGACCAGGGCCAGCCCATTATAGAAAGTCAGGTTTGCGACGAAGCGATGAGTATGTCCCCATGACCCCACATTGAGGGCTGTAGCAATCAGTAACCCGCTAGCCGCACCATAGTAGACGAGCGCGTTCCCCCATCTGCGCCGGGCTATTGACACCGCATTGTTCCGCCAGATCACCATAATGCTCAGCGGCAGCATGGCCGCCGCGCTGAAACCCACAGACCGTATCTGCAACACCACATCGCTCTGGTGCGGGAAGCCCAGGAGCAGAGCAATGTTCTTGGCCAGACCAGAGCAATTCGCAATCAGGATGCAAATGGCAAACAGGAACCGTGGACGGCGATCCACGCCGCCCGAGCGGCAGACAAGCACCAAAAGCAAACCGGCCAACGCCGTTCCGATGGCGAACCCATAGGTCTGCCCGGCCATACTTGCTGTAGAAAGTTGGTCCATCTCACCTGCAAACAGTGTCCAACAATTCTTAGCCTATCAATCCAAAAAACGCGCGAACGCGGCAAATTCGACCGCGAACGTATCGCCGGCAACGAACACCCGGTACCCCGCATACGCTCAGCCCGGCAATCTGGACGTTCATGCGGAAATTCTCTGCGTCCACTCGTCGGTGCTGGTACACCCCTGTTCTCCCGAGCCAAACTCCCCTTATCAAGGAGGGTGCATGGCTCGAAATCAACTTGGTCACGCCATCGCAATGCTGATCGCGATCGTCAGCACCAACGCCTACGCGCAATCGAGTTCCGTCACTGATCTGCAACCCGCGCCCAGTGCCGGCGTCGCCCACAACTACACCTTCCCTGACGGAAGAGAGCAGTTCCACAACTACTTCTACAATACCTTCGGGCCGCCGGGGCTCATCAGTACGGCGATCGGCGCGGGATTGGAACAGAGCAAACCCGCCCCGCCCGAGTGGGATTCCGGCGCTGAGGGATACGCGGAACGCTACGGGTCCAGATTCGGAATGTCACTGCTGAGCGAGACCACAAAGTATTCCCTCGGCGCGGTGATGGGCGAAGATGTTTCGTTCCATCGATGCGACTGCACCGGCTTGATCCCGCGGACTGTCCACGCGGTCGCCTCAACGCTCACTGCAAGAACGAGAACCGGACAAGCCATCTTCTCCTTTCCGGCCCTGGTGTCGCCATACGCAGGGTCCTTCGCCGCCGTGAACGCCTGGTATCCAAGCCGCTATGAGCCGGCCGACGCATTTCGCATCGGAAGCATGTCCTTTATCTATAAAGCCGCCGGCAATCTGGTGGGTGAGTTCATCGCTCCCCGCCGCTGACTCAACTGAAATCAGGGAGGGTCCCATGCCCGAAGAAGTCAGTCGAAGAACAATGCTCAGTTTCACCGCGGCGGCGGTGGCAGGATCGCTGACCGCGTGCACCCAGCCGGCGCATCCGGCACTCGCCGCTACGCCGCCAAGAAGACGTTTTGCCGGCAAGATCGTTCTCATCACGGGAGCAACTTCGGGAATCGGCCGTGCTGCTGCTCTTGCCTTTGCGGCCGAAGGCGCCACGGTCGCCTTCTGCGGACGCCGCGAAGCACTCGGACAAGAGGTAGAAAAAGAGATCCGCGGCATGGGCGCGGATGCGGCCTACATCCGAGCCGATGTTCGGGTCGAGAACGACGTCAAATCATTTGTCGATCAGGTGGCGACACGTTATGGCCGTATCGATATCGCGTTCAACAACGCCGGAATCACGTTGGAGAAGCCCTTGCACGAATACACCTCCGCAGAATGGGACGACGTCGTGCACACCAACCTGCGTGGAGCCTTCCTGGCAATGAAGTACGAGATACCCCACATGCTTGCAGCCGGCGGCGGAAACATCGTAGTGACGTCCTCTTCCAACGCGATCGCGACGACCGCTCACCGCTCTGCGTACGCTGCGAGTAAGCGTGGACTTGTGGGCCTCGTTCAATCCGCCGCTTTGGATTATGCATCCAAAGGAATTCGGGTGAATGCCCTGATCCCGGGCACAACCGACACGGCACTGGTGAGACGAGTGGCGAACATGGAAGGCGCGCCCGACGCCGTCTGGGAGCTGGGCGCTCACGAATGGGGGAAACATAATATCCCAATGGGGCGGATGGCAACACCGGAAGAGATTGCCGGCTTCGCTCTTGCGCTTGCCTCGGACGATTTCCCTTTCATGACAGGCGCGCAAATGGTGATCGATGGTGGAAAGACCGCTCAGGCGGGCTGACGTTCATGGTATCCGAAAGGAGGCAATCAATGAAACGAACCAGGTTTCTTGCAGCCCTGGCTCTCGTAGTGGCAACGTTCATTATGCGAATCCCGGCGCACCCCTCGACCAACGCAACGTTGACCGTCCGGGTCATCGGCGCACGGAACCCCAAGGGTAAGATACGGGTCGCGCTGTTTCGCTCCGCCGAAGGGTTTCCGGGAGACGCGTCGAAAGCCTTCCGGCTCGAGAACGCCCCGATTGATCCACAAACTTTAAGTTCCCAGATGGTTCTCGCGGATCTCCCGCCAGGACAGTACGCGCTATCGGTATTTCACGACGAAAACCTAAACGAAAAGCTGGATAAGAACCTCATGGGAATTCCGAAGGAAGGTTACGGCGCCTCCAACAATCCCGGGAGAAAGATGAGAGCTCCCACTTTCGAAGAGGCACACTTCTCGCACCAGACAGATCAGTCGCTCGAAATCAAGCTCATCTATTGAAGCGCAAGCAACGTTGCAGCGCCCCTGTAAACTTGTCCTCGACAGAAAAAGACCGAGGATCCCTCAGGTATGCGCAACAACAAAATCCAACAACTCCTGACCGGGACGTGGCTAGCGTTAGTCCTGACCGCTTCCTTATCTGCTCAGACACCCCAACGGCCGCACATCACCGGCGTTGCCCACATCTCTTTGCTCGCGCACGATTTTGAGAAGACGCGCGCGTTTTATACCCAATTCCTCGGTTTTCAGGAGCCCTATACGCTGAAGAACGCCGACGGATCGACCTCCATGACCTTCTTGAAGATCAACGACCGCCAATATATTGAGTTAGCTCCAGAGCATGCCGCCGGCACTGATCGGTTGAGCCACATCTCGCTCGAGACCGACGATATCGAGGCTCTGAGAGCCTATCTCGCATCCAAAGGTGTCAAGGTTCCCAGCGAAGCGCACCGAGTCAGAATTGGCAACCTCGCCTTCAACATTGTCGATCCCGCCGGCCATACAGTAGAGATAACGCAATACACCCCCGATGGCTGGACCATGAAAGCCAAAGGGCAGTACATGAGCGACACGCAGATCTCTCATCGCATGACGCATGTTGGGATCATCGTTACCGACCTGGACGCTGAGTACAAGTTCTACACAGACATTCTGGGATTCAAGGAAACGTGGCGAGGCAGCAGCTCAGGAACGGTGCTCTCCTGGGTCAATCTTAAAGTTCCGGATGGGGATGACTATCTGGAGTTCATGCTGTACAAAGACGCGCCCGCTCCCACACAACGAGGCGGCGCGCACCATCTCTGCCTGCAGGTGCCCGACGTTGCAGCGAGCATTGTTACTCTCCAGGCCAACCCCTACGACAAGACATACGGCCGGCCAATCGAAACTCATTTGGGAATCAATCGCAAGCGGCAGGCAAATCTCTTCGATCCTGATGGAACGCGCACCGAGATCATGGAGCCGAACACTATCGATGGAAAACCCACCCCTTCCTCGTCTGCTCCGCCTCCGCACTAGCGTTATTCGTAGTCTCGCAGTATCTCCTCGACCCGATCTTCGAAACCGGCAAGTTGGCAACGTTGCCAAATAAGTCTTTTGTTTCATGAAGATGCAAGGGGGTTGAGCTTCCCGTCTCCGAAACTTCCAATGTTGGGATAATGGGAAGGCTCTAGGTAAGCGCCATCTTCGTGCTTTATTCCAGAAGGATGGGGGCTATTTCCTCTGTCCCCGAAGTCTCCTGTCTGCCCCGCCGTTCGGATCCAGCGAGAGTGAAGTTCTTTAAGGACACCGAAATGGCTGCACCGGCGACGCAGGGAATAGCCAGAGACATCAGGCCGATTTGAAAGCTGCCGGCGGCGTCTCTCATCCACCCTATCCAGGCTGGTCCGGCAAAGCCGCCGAGAATGCCCATCGAAGTGACAACGGCGATCCCGGTTGCAGCGGACTTGCCCTTGAGAAAACTGCCAGGGATGGCGTAGATAATTCCCTGGGTCGCGTAAAGGCAAGTGATCGCGACGGCGAAGGCCGCTACCAGCCACCAGGAATTTCTCGTACTGCCGCTTACCAGGAATGCCGCAGCCGTGATGAGGAGGGGAATCGCGATGTGCCACCGGCGCTCCCCGGCGTGATCCGAATGGGTCGCGTTGATCGTCATGCTGAAAAGGCCGAGCAAAGCGTTGATTGCCATGAACACACCAATCGAGCCGATGGAAAACCGGGTTGCTGCCTGCAATATGATCGGCGCGGTCAGCACATACGCAAAGATGCAGGTAAGTGCGCAGAAGGAGAGAAGCCCGACCAGCCAGACGCGCAGATCCCGCAAAGAGCCCCAGCTATCTTCGAGATGGGTGCCGGTCCGCATATCTGCGGCGATTCTTGCTTTCAGCCACGCTCGCTCACTCGGCGAAAGCCATCGGGCTTCCTCGGGAGAGTTCGGCAGTTGACGAAGAAACACGACACTTAACAGGACCGCGGGCAAGCCTTCCAATAGAAAAAGCCATTGCCAGCCGCGAAGGCCGAGCCGGCCTTGCAAACTCATCAAAGGGCCGGCAAGCAGACCGTTGATGATCCCCACCAGGGGTGCCCCGGCATAGAATCGGCTGATGGCTCGTGATCGAAAATTATCCGGGAACCACTGCAAAAAGTAGAACATGATGCCTGGGAAAAAGCCGGCCTCCGCTACTCCCAGCAGGAAGCGCATAGCATAGAACTGTGGCGGGGTCTTCACGAACATCATGCTCATGGCGAGCAATCCCCAGGTGAGCATAATGCGCGCAATCCACCGGCGCGCGCCGAACCGGTATAACGCCAGGTTCGAGGGGATCTCACATAGCGCATAGCCTATGGAGAAGAGACCGGCTCCGAAGCCGAAAATCGACGCACTGAAATGCAGATCCCGGTTCATCTGCAGGGCGGCCAGGCCGATGTTGGTCCGGTCCATGATGGCGACGCCATAGCCCAAAGCGAACAAGGGCAATAGTCGCCAGGCAATCTTTTTCAGCGTGGATTGGCCAAAGTCGGTCTCGGACGGCAGATCGACGACGGCTGCGGATAGATCTCGAGCGTCGGCCATCTTGTCCCGATTCCGGTAACTTCAGATGCTCATGAACTTTGCAGCGAATGTACCACAGAAAACCCACCGGCGAAGGGCAAAAGGACCCTTACGGGGTGATCACCCGCAGAGCGGTAACTTGGAAAGATGAAGGGATAGCCTATCTATTGCAGCGCGCCTGGGGATTGGTATTCTGCCCCTTATCTCCGTTGCTCTCCAAAAGCGAATAGAAAAAGATATCGTCACCGGCCGTATGAAGAGCTCTGTAAACGCGGCTAATCGGGTTCCCTTTTACAACGGCCGTGCTCCAAGGCATGTCCGTTCAGGCAATGGATGGGGCGACTCAGGCCGAGCTCACAGATGTCATGGAAATTGCGCTTCTTGCCTGGCCTGGACTGGCGGGAGCTTGAAGTAGCGCATGCTAGCCTTAGACCTGACGCATGAATGACTTCTCGTCATTGATTGAGCACTACGGATACCTCGTCATCTGCCTCATTGTTTTTGCGGAAGCCATCGGTGTGCCCGTACCGGGCGCAGTGGCTCTTGTTGCGGGCGGAGCTGCTGCGGCGGCGGGAACCCTGTATGGGCCGACGGTCTGGTTGTTTGCGGTCGCTGCGATGTTGTCGGCCGACTCACTCCTTTACGTCCTCGGCCGCCATATGGGATGGACGATCTTGAAATTTCTGTGCCAGGTTTCTGTCGATCCGGAAGGATGCGTTCTGCGCTCCGCGGAATCGTTCTATAAACGTGGACGGCTCACGCTGTTATTCGACAAGTTCATTCCTGGGGTGAGCACGATGGCCGCGCCGCTGGCTGGGAGCATGAAAATGCGGTTCTCTCAATTCCTGGCGCTGGACTTCCTGGGCGCCAGCCTCTATGCCCTCTCCTATGGCGCAATCGGATTCATCTTTCGCGATTTCGTGGCCAAGATCGTCAGCGGATTTCGCGCAGCAGGACATGCGGTCGAGATTGTAGTCATCCTTGCCCTGATTGCGTTTATAGGTTATCGGATTTCGTTGTACTGGAAGCAACGCGCCGATCGGGTTGTACCACGCGTAGAGGTACAGATATTGGCCGCGAAGCTCCAGACAGAAGGCCCGGGAAAGATACTGCTGGCCGATGTGCGCAGCCATGGTTATTACAGTGCGGGCGCTGTCCGCATTCCCGGCTCGATTCGAGTCGAGCCCAACAATCTCAGCGCCGAAATAGCACTATTCCCTCGAGACAAGGACATCTACCTCTACTGCACTTGCCAGAAGGAAGCGACGAGCCGTAGCGTCGCGCATCTTTTACGGGAATGGGGATTTCAGGCATTTGTCATCGTAGGCGGTCTGGCAGCCTGGCGCAAAGCGGGGAATCCGCTGGAGACTGTGCCCGAGACCGATGTAGTGCATCTTCCAACTTTCAGCCGATAGGTCCCCATCAGACGGGGGCGGGGCTGCCCGAAACGAACTGCCCACGCTTACAGAAGGGTATGCTCTCCTGAACGGACACCATCAGCGTTGATTTTGCCCCGAAAAGGGATGGCCCGAACCACGCACGCACAGTGCTCTCATAAAGGAGAAGGAGTATGGCCATCCGGTTGGCTGGTCGTTAGATTTGCCTTCGTTGAAGTCAAAGTAATACCCGTAGCCAGTAGAATGCTCACGGCCATCCACTCTGCTGCTTCACTCAAGACCTGTCAGAAACAGATTCCCCTTCACATGCCACATGGCCGGCTCGTCGTCATGTCTACCAGCTAGACCGGGAGCGTTGGCTGTTTCGTCATAAAGGGGTTGCAACTCGAACATATTCGCCAACCTCCAGTCAGAGTAGCCAGCCAAGCGGAGATTGCGGCAGTACTTTATGGCGTTGTACCAGTTCACGTCTTTTCCATTGTCCTTCCCGGCCCACATGAGTCCGGTGGCGGGATCTGTCCAATAGCCACGCACCTGAGCCTCCTGCGCCCCACCCGGGCCCTGCGGCGATGATAGACCACCGGCAATCATGGTGAGGATCAAAACAACGGAGGTTTTCATTCGGCAATTGTAGCCAAGGGCAGGCGAGCAGCCCGTAAAAGACTGAATGCCTCGAAAGTCCGGCTATCGGTATGTTCCTCAGCCCGGCGGGAGCGTGAGCGGGTAAGTTACCGTAAGTCCCTGCGAGTTCAACCGGTGGATGCAACACCATCTGATAGGAGAGTGAACGTGAACCCCGGGTGCGCGAAGAGCACATCGGGGAGGGCATCCATTGGGGGCCCGTCCTGCAAATGCCGGTTTACAGCTTCTGTTTTTCCTTGTCCGGGAAGCCCCCCAATCCCGACGCCTCCGCCCGGCGAATACCGCTGACACCGCAGTTAGCTCCCGCTCATCAAGCGCTGGAACGTCGCATCGTCCGACCCATGCAGCGCCACCCAGTCCTCATCGCTCATGCTCTTGCGGAAGGTGAGCAGGTCGGCAGCGCCTGGTCCGACCACGTACCGCAACTGCCAGCTGTCGCTCCTCGCCACATCCACAATTAGCTCTGCCACCAGACTCGGTTGCGCGGGTTCGCCCGCCAGCGTCGCGGCAAAGTAGCCCGCGATGCGCGCCGCATGCGGATAGACTGCGCTGTCTATCTTGCTGATACGCTGCGCCATCGACGTGTCGATGATGCCCGGCTTGATCAGCACTACGCGCACGCCGAACGCTTTCATCTCCCCGGCCAGGCCCTCGCACATCGCCTCCAGCGCCCACTTCGACGCCGAGTACGGCGATGTCGGCGGCTGGCTGAACGACCCCGCCACCGAACTCAAGTTGATGATCGTACCCTGGCGCCGCTTGCGCATCTGCGGAATTACCGCCTTCACGCAGCGCAGCACGCCAAAGTAATTCGTCTCCATCACCGCGCGAAACTCAGATATCGGCAGCTCTTCGATGGAGCCAAAGCACTCCACGCCGGCATTGTTCACCAGCACATCGATCGGCCCATACTCGGCCTGGATTGTCGCAATGCCTTCGGCCACGGAGGCATCGTCGTCCACGTCCATCGTCGTCACCGTGATAGGCAGGTTCTCCTTCGCGGCCACAGTCGCCAGCGACGGCGCTCCCGCCGGGTTGCGCATCGTCGCATGCACTCTATATCCTGCGCGCGCAAATAACAGCGCAGTCTCAAACCCGATCCCTTTACTTGTACCCGTCACCAGAACAGACTTCATCGCATGCCTCCGTGTCGATCAGTTGTATAGAAGCCGCAAGTGTATACCGCCGGCCAGAATCGCAGCATGGCGATGCGGTGACAGCGTACGCATTCACGTGCAGTGTTGGTAGCCACCATAGCGATCACGAACCGCGAGAGCGGCCGGTCCTCCCAACTCCATGCAAAATTTTCTTTCCATGACTCCAAACTCGCCCCACACCAAAATCGTCCAATATCCAGAGTCATCCCCGCGCGAGGTCCCGTTTGGAGTCGTCAGGCATCACCACCCCCGCCGAGTCCCCCGTCTCCGCCGCCACTCCGCCCGCTCCCTGGAGCCCCGCCACCCGCTTCGGCTTCCGCATCGCCTTCCTCTACTTCTTCTGCTTCGTCTTTTTCGACAGCAACGGAAGCCTCTTTCAAGCCTTCCCGGTCGTTGGCGGCTGGATCCAGGACAAACTCAACTGGCCCTTCAACTATCTCTCCGAGTTCACCGGGCAGCATCTCTTCCATCTCACCGGCATCGCCGCCCACTGGCACCCCAGCGACTCCGGCGACACCACGATGAACTGGATCCAGAACGGCCTCTTGTTCACCTTCGCCCTGGCCGGGGGCCTCCTTTGGACCGTCATTGCCCACCTCCGCAACAACCGTCGCACCGAGTACCGCACCCTCCACGCCTGGCTTCGTTTCGTCCTCCGCCTTACCTGCGGCATGTTCATGGTCATGTATGGCCTGGCCAAGGTCTTTCCGTTCCAGATGCCCCCGCCCTCCATCGCCATCCTCAACGAGCCCGCCGGCAACATGGCTCCGATGACCTTCCTTTGGAACCTCATCGGCCTCAACCCCGTCTACGAGATCATCTGCGGCTCAGCTGAGGTCCTCGGCGGTATCCTCCTCCTCTATCGCCGCACCGCTCTCGCCGGCGCCCTCTTCTCTACCTTCGTCGTCACCAACGTAGTCCTCTACAACTTCTGCTACGACGTCCCCGTCAAGCTCTTCGCCGTCAATCTGCTCCTCGGCTGCATCTTCCTCTCCTTGCCCGACGCCCTCTCCCTTTGCCGCTTCTTCTGGAGCCACAAACCCGCCGCGCCCACCGCCAGTTGGGTTCCCCCCACCAGCCGCCGCGCCGGGCGCATCGCCATCCTCCTCACCGAGATTGTCTTCGCCATCGCCTTCCTCGTCGTCCGGCCCATCTTCATGACGATCGGCTGGCGACACCTTCAAGTCGCGCTCCGCACGCCATCCCCTCTGGTCGGCGCCTGGCATCTCGACGCCACCCACCCAGCCTCCGGCGCCTTCATCGACCCCGAAGGCCTTCCCATCACCGATCTCTACGTTGCCCCCTCCAACCGCGCCTACACGCGCTCCACAGACGGCGAGCTCTGGCTCTCAGGCGTCAATCTCAACCCCAAGCAACACACCGTCCGCATCAGCTGCTACTTCATCAGCGCCCCCACCAACTACGCCTGGCAGCTCTCCGACCCCAACCACCTCATGCTCACCTCGGTCCCACCCGACCCACCCAAACCCGGCAGCAAGAATAAACCCGCCAAACCTGCGCCTCCCTTCACCCCCGCCGTCCTCACCCTCACGCGAACCCCGACGCCCGACCACTACCCGCTCCTCGAGCGCGGCTTCCACTTCATCAGCGAATGGCGCTACGAGCGTTAGCCCGCGGGGTAGACCCTGTTACCGGCAATTATGCGCACCTTCATTCCCGCCTTTGTACGTGATTGGAGGGACACGTTCTGTCTGGAAGATGTGAAATTTGAACTCGTTGATTTGTTGAGTCTAGTGTTTGAAGGCAAATGTATATCTGAGCCTCAGCAATTGCTTATAGGGGCGTCCTGGCACGAAGTTTTACGAGCGCAGATACTGCAACAAGCAAAATCTTTGGCAGATGAGGCGGACGTAGATAAGGCGACAGCATACCTAACCCCCCGAACGCATTTGACGGACCTCGGTTGGCCCAGGGCGCCCTTTAGAAGTCAGATAATTCTGATTGGCGCAAATGCTCTTTCTTTAGTGCCAACTCCGGTCTGTCCTGCTTCTCGTCGCGGACAAGACTCGCTCACGATAACCGTGTAATACCGGGGAAGGAGTCGAACCCTGAATCAAAGCTTAAAATTCGTTCGATGCCGTGCCTTTCCATGATCGAAAGATGGATTGCATCGCGAGCAGAGAGGCGTCGATACTCCAGAACAATCTGTTTTGCACGCTCGACTATTTTGTTATCCACGGCCAGAACCTCATCGACGACGCCCAGCAGCGCATCGAAGGCTGGTTGGATTGCATCCCGGCGATCGATCGCGACGTAGCGGTGAAGTATTTCCTGCAGCACTTCCGCATCCGTCATCAATCTTTGGCGATCTCTGATAAGTTTTTCCAGCATTCGCTGGGCCTCGATTTTATGCCGATGAGACGCGCCGACCAGACACATCGGGATGTTCGAGGCAACGAAAATCACGAGCGCGTACCCGCTCCATAGCCCGCTTCGATTTCAGCAAGCATGTCTTCAACATCTCCGGCAGGATATTCGTGCTCCACCGCGATCCGAATTGAGTCAAGCTTCTTGCCTGCACTACCGAGCGGCTCCTGCCTGCGTGCGGACTCCAGCGCTTGGCGAACCCACTCCGCCAAAGACATATGCCGTGATCGCGCAACCCGCTGTATTTCCCTGTATTCGGGATCCTGGAGGATGACTTGCAGCCGTTTAGCCATATGGTGAGTGTATTTGACTCATGGTAATGAGTCACTCCTACTCCCACTTAGAGACTTTGAGTGGACAGACGGAGTCGGCACTTTCTGAAGATGCGGGAAAGTTAAGCCTCTTCCACAAGTGCCATCCCTGTCGCATGCTCAGCCGTAGCTTTGCTGTTCCATTGAACCGCGAGCTTCTGCCATTGCAAGCCGTCGTCCTCGGACCGGTAGACCGCTCCCTCAGTTGAACAATAGAAAACTCCGGGCTCGGAAGAACTTGCAGCCACTACGGCGATCCGCAAGCCTTGCGGATCCGGGAATCCTTGTCGCACCGGTTTCCAGGCATCGCTTCCGGTGCGGCGATAGAGGATGGAGTTGGCTGACTCTTTATAGTGCGCTCCGTATGCGCTCTTCGAGGTAGACAGTAAGAGAGTCTTTGAATCTGCAAGGCTGATGGCGATGCTCCAGCAATACTGATGCTCTAAACCGTCAACAACCCGTCGCCAGGTATTACCGTCATCGGCACTTTCGAAATAGCCATCGCCGGCAGCTGAGTGCAACCGGGTGGGATCCAGCGTGTGAACCGCGAGACAATGTGCGTCTCGCGGAGCGCTCGACACGCGGTCACACCATGTCCTTCCCGCATCATCACTGTGTACCAGAGCTCCGGCCTCAATCGCGACATGCAAACGTGCTGGGTGTGCCAAGTCCGGAAGGATGGACTGGACGTGATGAGTTTCCGGGCGTGGCGGGAAACTCCAGGACTTCGCCGAAGGCAGCGTCAGCAACGTCTCCAGTTCACGCCAGGATTCGCCACCATCGTCGGATCGATACATCGCGCTCAGCTCCGTTCCCGCGTAGAGTGCGCCAGATGGAGAGGATGCGAGCGCCGTTACGTTAGGCGCAGTGAAATTCTGCAATGGGTGCCAACTCGCTCCCCGATCGCCGGTTCTGAAAATTCCATCGCCGAAGGTTCCGCAGTAAACAATGCCTTTCCGAGTTCGGTCAGCGGCAACGGATTGGATCTGCTTGTCGTTCAAACAGACCTCCCCGACCCAGCTTTCATCGCAGCCCTCGATCACTGCGAGGCCACGAGCAGTCGCTAATAGATCGTCTCCTCATTCTTGTATCCCTTTGTAGATTGAGGTTATCGCGTTCGTGCATTCTCGAGACGGAGACCGCCGGCAGGCTCGACTGCAGTCGACACACCCTCCACAAACGGAAGTTTGTCCCTCCGGAATTCGCTTCCAGTGATATAGATGGCAAATGCACAACCTAAGACCTACGCTGGAAGTATGGAAAACTATTCCGATCGTACGGAATGAGTATGGATTCTTTATCCGACGTTACTGTCGCTGCTCAAGCTCAAGGATGATGTCTCCGGAGTCCCGTATGCCGACCAAGTTCAAATTCTGTTGTTTTCAAGCCTGATGCGGAAACAGATGGAGGGGTCGAAACTGCCCAGTTCCACCCAGCCGCTTTTCCGAAAGGTTCTCCGCCGCGGCCCACGTAGAGCAGTTCCTTGTCGGTTTCTACCAGGCAAAGGCCGCCCGGGAAACTTCCCGCGATGACAAATCGAGGTGCCGTAGGCCATATCAAACCGAGGTTTCACGACAAACTTTCCCTGGGGATCGATGTGCCCCCCACCTTCCATTGCGGGCAACCCGGGCCCGGCCCTCCCGGAAAGGCCCCGCCATCCCCCGCTCACAAATGAAACGCATGGGGATTGCGGTTGATGCGTCGGGTGAATGTATCCCCAGGCACCATTCATCTTTACCCCGGCCCATCCTTCGTAACAATTGCGTGCGTCCTCAAAAGAACGGGGGGATTATCTGGTTCCCGCTCCAGTCGATGTAGCCGTAATGTTCTCCCGTGTTGACGCAGGCGAGACCTCCGCTGAAATGACTGATACTCCGGTACCGTGGCTTGATAAGGATCTCTCCGGTAAGAGACATTACTCCCACTTGATACGGTGCGTTTACGTGACCCGCAGAAAAAGAAGCCAGCCCTTCCGTGAAAATAAGGGGACCAGTGTATGTTGTTGGGATCACAAGCTCACCGTTCGGGTTGATAGCTCCCCACAATCCGTTTTGCCGAACGGTGGCCACACCATTTCGGAACGGATAAGCATTCTGGAACGAGGTGGAATGACGATGTTTCCAAGGCAGTCGATGTAACCAGCCTTGTAATGTTTTCTGCTTCGCCCCTCCCTCAATGGATAGGGAACAGCCGGGCTGTCCATGCTGCGTCGCTTTTGGTCGCACGAATGCAGCCTACAGTCCAGGCTGTTCAACGCCACCGCGCCGTTTCCAGCGAGGCTTGACATTCGAGACGAGATAACCCCCATTTCCCCTGGCGGCCGAGGCCTGAGGGGGCTCACTGCGCCCGTTGTTAAATGAGACTTCGAACGCGGACGTCTCGCAGCCACAGACCACCCCACACCAGGCATGCGAAGGCAACGGTAAAGGCGATGCCGGACCATGGTCCGCCGATGCGGACCTTGCTGGCGATGGCGCCGCCGAGGTATCCGGTCAGCAGGATTGCTCCCAGGATCGAAGTGCGGGGAATGACGTACAACAATGTGCATGCCAGCAGCAGTACGCCGATGCCGACGATTTCAGATTCGGGGTAGCCGAGTTCCTGAACTGTGGCTTTCACGACGACGCCGGGTTTGATGAGCTTCATGACTCCGTCCATCAAAAAGAAGAGGACGGCGAAGCCGCTTACGATGCGCCCGGCCCAGAGTTGTGTATTCGAAACCAAGAGAACCTCCGTTCACTCCATACGTTGGCCCGGAAGATCGGGCGCGATAGTCAGGAGAGATTATGGCCTGCTCAGGCTAGCCGGTCTTGTACAGAAACGACAACTGCCTTTGGACCTGAGCGATCCTGGCCGGGGATTCTCCGATGAATCGGCGGAAGGATCGCGTTAGGTGGGCCTGATCGAAGTATTGAGCCGTGGCAACTACATCGAGAATGGAGGCTCCGCCTTTGAGCAGACCGGTTGCGTATCGCGCGCGCTCGATCTGGCGAAAGGTTGCGTAGGTGACGCCGGTGGACCGCAGAAAGTGGCGCTGCTGCGAGCGTTGGGATAGCTCTCGCGGATTGCGCCGAAGCATGTCGGCGACGACAGGATCGCGAACGAGCAGGCCGCGTCTGGCGAGGTGATGAACGAAGGTCTCTGCGTTTTCAAAATCAGGATATTGCAGGGCCGATCCGTTGAGCCAGAAGGAACCTCCGGTGGCGTGCGGGAGCGTGACGTCGTTGTGATCGCGAAGAGTCCCGGGGAGAAAGCGCGGCATGAAGGTGCCCGGTTTGAAGCGAATGCAAACCCACTCGCCTTCGGCGGGACAATCGACCGAAGTAGCGGTGGTCTCCGGCCCACGGAGCGTCAGGAAGGTTTTACCTGCAAGCCGCGTAATGGCCATTTCGAAGGTGTTGGCGGCAATGGAGAGGAACTTATCTGTGCGGTCGCTGTGGCAGCGCCAGACTTTTTCGATGAACGGGTGATCTGAAGCGCGGTCGTGGAAATGGATGAACTCGGTTTGGGGAATGTGCGAAGTTGCTGGTGGTGTCATTGACACGCCTCGTGCAATGGGGGAGTGGCTGAGGACTATCCGGCAGCGCCGATCCCGGACGTCGCGTCTGGATAGGATAAGGCAGACAGAGATGCGAGAGAGCTCTCCGTGGGATGGTCAATCAATGATCGCGATCGCGTCAACTTCGATCAGGTAGCCGGGGGACAGCGTCGCTACGCCGACCACCACGTCCGCTGGCTTGTGATCTCCGAACAGCACTTTCCGGGCCTTTTCAATCATCGGCAAGCATTCGTCGCGTCTGTAATTGACGACGTAGATTGTGATCCTGGTGACCTGCGCAGGGTGCGCACCGGCAGCAGCAAGTGCTCGGCCAAGATTGCCAAACACCTGCCGCGCCTGAATAGCAAGATCACCAGCGCCAACAAGCTTGCCATGTATATCCTCGGGCTCCTGCCCCGAGACGAATACCATCTTGCTTCCCGTCGCAACGACGACCTGGGTGTACGTTTGCGGAGTAGGCAGATCCTTGGGATTGATGCATTCGAGCGTCATTGATTAGGTCTCCTGCAATGGTTAGAGAGATTCCGGACGGACGAAACAACCCCCAATGAACAGAAACCAGCGCCGCATTTGGGGGCTGATTTCGTCCCCTATCGTCAGCGAATTTCGAACATCTCGCCAATCTTGAGCTGGTGATAGCGCTTTTGCAGGTCCTGCGAGAGATACATTTTCAGCTCTTCCGGATAACCCCGAGTCCAGAACGAGATATCCTCCCGCACCTGGTACGTGCCGAAGTGCTGTGGAAAAATGTAGGACGGCTGCAATCGGTTGATGAGAATCATCGAGCGGTCGGTATACATGTTGTGGATCGTGGGCGAAACGAACAGGACATCGATGTTCTTCAGGTTCAGGTGCTCTTCGGTGAGCACCGAATCGCCGGGCTCGAGAATCCGCTTGCCCCCGATATTGAACACGTAACCGCAGTTGTGCGCTATATTGTCGACAAAGTCAGGTTCGCGAGTCAGCACGGTGAAATCCTGATTGCCGTGAATCGCATGGATCGGCTCCACGTGAATACCCTTCACGTCGAAGGGCTGCAAAGGCTCGGGAACGACGATCCGCTCCTTTGGAATATTCAGCGAGGTGACCTCCTTCAGACAACTCTGTGGCAGCACAAACGTGGTCCGGCTTCCCTGCGCAAGCCCCCGGATGGTGGCCACATTGCAATGATCCCCGTGCTGGTGCGTCACAAACTCGACATCCAGTTCCCCAGCCAGTTGCTGCGGCGTTAACGGCGGCGGATGGATCTTGGGATAGGATTGGTCATTGGCCTCCAGGTCGAGGTCGGAACCGATCAGCAGGTCCCCCGACTTGATCAGCCAGCCTGCATTGCCCATCCACCAGACGGCCATCCCCTGATGGTGCCCCTGGATCTCTTTCAGAATCACTTCGCTCGATCGATTCTCCTGCGCCCACACGGGCAGACAGGCGGCGGCGATCAACAGGACTGGCAACAGCGCCTTCGACATAGATCCCATTCTTCTCCTTTGACCCGGCCCGTACCGGCGCCAGCTTCTTTTCCATTTGACGCGACCTATTTGCGTGGGCGTGAGCCCGCGATGAGGATGTCTACGAGTCTCCTGGCGCTTTGCTGCCAATCAGCGCCAGAGCCCACATGCGAGACGCCGATCAGTGCTCGAAGCAAGTCGAATGCATCCAGATCTCTTTGCAGATCGCCACTCCTCTTAGCGCGCTTGACCAGCTCATCGATCGCGCCATGGATCATGGTGCGTGAACCTTCATAGAGCCTGGAAGGTCCTCCGACAACGCTATTAAGAGCGGGCGCAATGATGTGCTTGGCTGCGATGTAATCGACCAGCAGCAGCATCCAGGCTCGAAGCGCTTCGATGGGAGCCATGGTCTCGGCAAAAGCGGCCCGCGGCCGCCGCGAGTTTCTCCACCTCGTTCCGGTAAACGCCTTCGATCAGCTCATCCCGCGTAGGGAAATGGCGATACAGGGTACCTGGTCCAACGCCCGCCCGCTTCGCGATTTCTTCAAGACTGGCATTAGCTCCTTCCGGGTAAATGCTGCCTTCGCGACTTCAAGAATTCGCTCGCGGTTGCGCAGCGCGTCGGTGCGCGGTTTCCGGGCGGGCGTCGAACGCTTCTTCGTCATCTCCAAAAATTCTTGCAACCGGAGGCTATCTCCGATTATCTACTAATTCGGAGGCTGCCTCCGGTTTAGTTGAGGCGGCATCCTTTCGTCAATCTTAGTCGGAATCGAGATCAGGGAGGCACCTATGCGCGTATTCGTTACCGGCGCTACCGGATTCATCGGTTCCGCCGTCGTGAAAGAACTCGTCGGCGCCGGCCACCACGTCCTTGGAATGGCGCGGTCAGATGCGGGTGCCAAGTCGCTTGATGCCGCCGGTGTCCAGGCGCATCGAGGCGATCTGGAGGACCTGGAAAGCCTGCGCAGCGGAGCAGCCGCGGCCGATGCCGTCATCCACACCGCCTTCCGGCACGACTGGTCGAGGTTTGCGGAGGGCTGCGAACTGGACAAGCGCGCCATCGAGACCATCGGCGCCGTGCTCCAGGGCTCGAGCCGTCCGTTCATCGTCAGCTCCGGAGTCGGAGTGGCTCAGGGCCGCGCCGCGACCGAGGACGATCCGCCGCTTTCTTCCCCTTCCCTTCCTCGTGTATCCGAGGTGACGGCTGTCGCACTCATGGAGCGCGGAGTCCATGCCTCTGTGATGCGCTTGCCGCAGGTCCACGACACCGTAAAGCAGGGCCTGTCACCCCCCTGATTGCGATCGCACGCGCGAAGGGAGTCTCGGCGTACATCGGCGATGGTCACAACCGCTGGCCTGCCGCGCACGTGACGGATGTCGCTCGCCTCTACCTGCTTGCTCTGGAGAAAGGCTCAGCGGGAGCCCGTTACCACGCCGTCGCCGAAGAGGGTGTGGCGCTCAAAGACATCGCCACCGCGATCGGCCGTGGCCTGAATGTGCCCGTCATTTCCATTTCGCAGGAACAGGCCCAGGAACATTTCGGCTTCCTCGGATTCTTCGCGGGAAGGGACCCTCTGACCTCCAGTGCGCAGACCCGCGCAAAGCTCGGATGGAACCCCACCGGCCCTTCCCTTCTCACCGATCTCGGGAACATGCGCTATTCCGAGGCCTGAACCTAACCCCACCATCACGGAGGAATCGACATGAAAAAGACATGGTTCATCACCGGCGCCTCGCGCGGGTTCGGCCGCATCTGGGCCGAGGCTGCTCTTCAACGAGGCGATCGGGTCACAGCGACTGCCCGTAAACTGGCAGACGTCGCCGATCTCGCGGAACGTTTTGGCGAAGCAGTGCTGCCCCTCGCCCTCGACGTCACCGACTCCGCGCAAGTGCCTCAGGTGGTTCATCAGGCATACGCGCATTTCGGCAGGCTGGACGTCCTTGTCAACAATGCCGGCGCGAGCCTGTTCGCGGCTACAGAGGAAGCAAGCGACGAACAGATCCGCGGCCTTTTCGATGCGAACTACTTCGGCATGGTCCGAGTGCTCCGAGCGGCTCTGCCTTTGCTGCGGAAACAAGGGAGCGGCCACATTCTCGGCGTCTCGAGCGGGCTTGGCATTACGGCCTTGCCGCTCATCGGCTTCTATTGCGCCACGAAATGGGCTGTCGAAGCCCTCCACGAATCGCTCGCGCAGGAGGTGAGGGCGTTCGGGTTGAAGGTGACGCTTGTTGAACCCGGGGCCTACGCAACCGACTTCGGAAAATCTTCACAGATCGCGGATGCGCTGGAACCATACGCGGAGTTCCGGAAGCAGTTTCTGACGCATCTGGTGAATGTTGAACGCGGCGATCCAGAGGCAACGGCAGAAGCCATCCTGAAGCTCGTGGACGCGGAAAATCCGCCGCTGCGACTTGGGCTTGGCACTTCTATTCTGCCCAGGGCCCGCGCCGCCTACGCGGAGCGGTTGGAGACGTGGGAAGCGTGGGAGGATGTGTCGAATGCGGCCATGGGCGAGCCGAAGAAATCGATGGCAGAGTGGATCGAGCAACTGGCCCACGCGACTCCGGCTCAGGCGTAAGGATCAGATCTGTACCTTTCATTAAGTCGGTTATTCGACACAGCGCCGGTGACGGGACGCTACCGGGGTGTCCCATATCGCGCAAAACCGCGAGTGACTGCCCTGCACTGGCAGGGGCAGTCACTCGCGGCTGTAACACACAACGAAAGAACCGCAATTGAAACAGTCCCGCAGCTTAAGGTGTGTCCAACAGGGTGACGACGAAGGCGTCGAGATTGCTGACCTGGGTCGTATCCGACTTTGGAATATAACGATCGCCCACGGTATAGATCGTTGCGCCAGACGCTGAATAGGTGCCGGTGCTGCTTACAGGGTCTGTAACATCGATGCCGTACACGTCTGCTCCCAGGAACGTGGTGTACGCCATGGTCATCAGCTTGGGATGCAGTTTAGTTAAAAAGCCTGCCGACGGGTGCACAGTCGTCTGCGGAACACCGGGAAACAAGCCAGTCGTGGTGGTACCGCCGACAAACGTATCTCCCAGATGATCGAACCCGATGCTGTAGCCCTGCGTCGAGCCCTCCGCGCCCCCGAGGTAGGTGGAGTAAAGCAGAGTTCCGGTGCAATTAAGTTTCGCGACAAATGCACTTTGATAGTCATCGCCTGCGGGCTTCGGTATGCATGCCGACGGAGGGGATGCCTGGAATGCCTGGGCGGTGGTTGGGAAATCCACCGAGCATGCATATCCAGTAACGTATGCTGTCCCCGTCGCATCCACCGCGATGGCATTCCCCCCGTCCAAGGGGTAGGTGCCCCCGAAGGTCTTTGTGCCCCCCAGCAACACGGAGTAGAGAGACTTGGATCCGTCCGTGGAGAGTTCGGTGATGAAGGCAACCGTGCCATTCGTGTTTGGTGCTCCGTGGGAGACCGCCCCGTTGGTTGGGAAATCCGAAGAAGACGTCGTGCCGGTCACGTAAGCGTGGCCCACGCTGTCGACAGCAATGCCATACCCATAGTCCATGCCTGAACCACCTAAGTAAGTGGAATAGCCCGAGGTCAAATACCCATCGGCGCCCACCTTAACGACAAATGCGTCATACAGTCCGCCGCCGAAAGCCTGTTGTTTCGGCTGCAGCGTGGTAGACGTGTAGAGCGACGTGGGAAAATCGACCGAACCGGTCATACCCGTCGCATACGCAGCATGGTTCGAATCGACCGCAATCGCCCAGGCTCCCTGAAATACTGTTTGGTCACCAACACCGCCAAAGGTGACACACCAATCCAGCGTGCTTAGATCGGGGGTGAGCTTGGCGACGAAACCATTCCAGAAACCGTGCCCAAACTGAGTGTGCGTCGCAAAATTGAGAGAATCTGTCATGCCGCTGACCCATACGCCGGTTGCATCCACCGCAATGGTGCCGACGTAGTCGGTATCACTGCCGCCGATGAGCGTGGAATTCAGAACCGTACCCTGGGGAGAGAGCTTGGTCACAAAAATGTATGCCGGGCAGATGCCGTTAACGCAATTCTTTGCCACCGGCCCCGCTGTGGTAACCGGGAAATTGGTCGAGTAGGTTTGCCCCACAACATAAGAATTGCCGGCTGTATCCACCGCAACGGAATAAGCATCGTCCTGAGCATTGCCTTCGAGGAATGTTGTGAATGCCACGGTCGGATCGACGATGAGACTATTCCCCCGGTCGTAAGCCGCCAGCCGAAACGCCGCCTGACCGTTCTCGAGAATTTGATAACCACCGGCGACCTCGACCTTCTCGTCGCCCACCTGTTGGTAGACCCTGGGTCGAACGTGGCGCATCTCCGACCCGGTCTTTGTCTTGATCACCAGGTCGCCGGTCTTGTGATCGACATGCATCGAATCCACACCGTCGAAGGCCAGGCGAATCTGGTTGGGATCGCCTCCCGGCCGGACCACAAAGTCATATTCCATATCGTGACCTTGACCGTAGAAGACCAGGTCGATGCCGTCGTAGACATTTTTTACCCGGACCCGGCCGTATTGAGGAATGCCCTTGTGCCAGTCCTTTTCCGGGCCCACCAAATAATTGCTGACTCCGCCGGTGGGCTCCAGGCCCTCAACGGCGTTCCAGGGACGACTACCGCCCAGGTTCATGCCTACTACGCTCATCCGCGCCTTGGGCAGCCCCTGAAGCCTGGTGCCGGGCATTGGCTTTGTCGGCGAATCCGCCGCAGATGCCGGCACCGGCTCTGCCACCACGATGGACGCACCGGACCCAGTTAGATAGAGTTGATAGCCTTGGCCGCGAGCGGTCCATGAAACTTGAGACGGCGCCTGGCCGACATTCGGCTCGAATACCAGCGGCCGATCGAACGAGGCGGAATCGGTGGCCGCAACCAACAAAGCCGGGCTCAGCAGCCACCCAGCCACTTACAATCGCGCGAAGTAGGTTTTTCATGAGATCGCTCCTCTTGCATTTGGGTATGCCGGCGACAGATAGAGGGAATGGCTTGCCGCTACTCTGAGCTCGGACGCACTCTCTTTTGCATGCTGCGGACCAACCGCGAATGGTCCGCGGTGCCTATGGCAGCTCTCGTATTTTCAATAACATGCGCGTGGGCTGCCCTGACTGATGAGGGGGGAACGGTAGCCGAACGGATACCCATGCGGAGCTAATCGGTTCCGGTGAAACGGACAGGCGGAGTAATCACCGCTAGACGGTCTGACTGCGTCAAAGCAGACGGGATAGCCATGTGGGTGATTTGTCCGAGATGACGTTGAACCAACGTCGCTCTATGCGGCGGCGCCGTTGCGAACTTGGGATCAGGCCGAATGAGCGAAGCGGTTTCTCGGTGGAGGCTACGGCCCGTTTCCGCAAAACAGACGATTGGCGAACAAGAAATCGATTCCCCGCTCGATCGCGTGGGAAACGGTTTTGTCAGGCAGGATTGATACGAAAGAATATACTGGGAAACTGATTTCGCTTTGCCGGTATACCTATGAATCGACGTGAATTCCTATACACCACTGCCCTCGGGTTGGCTGCGGCCGCCGTAGCGCCCGCGCAAGAGTATGATCGCGACAAACGCCGGCGAGTTGGTTTGATCGGTTGTGGATGGTATGGAAAATCGGATCTGTTCCGGCTGGTGCAGGTATCGCCGGTCGAGATCGTCTCTTTATGCGACGTCGATTCGCAGATGCTCTCGAACGCCGCCGACATGTCCGCCGCCCGGCAGCGTTCCAGGAAGAGGCCTCGCACCTACTCGGACTATCGAAAGATGCTGGCCGAGAAAGATCTGGACCTGGTGCTGATTGCACCGCCCGACCACTGGCATGCCCTGATCATGATTGAAGCCGCAAAGTCTGGCGTGGACATCTGGGTTCAGAAACCGATTAGCCGCGACGTTCTGGAAGGCAAGGCCATGCTGGCCGCTGCCCGCCAGAACAATCGCGTTGTCCAGGTTGGTCTGCAACGCCGTAGCACGCCTCACCTGGTCGAGGCAAAAGAGCGCTTCATTGATGAGGGTAAGCTGGGGAAGATCGCGCTGGTCGAGATTTACTGCTACTACCACATGCGCGCGACGGCAAATCCCCCTGATACCGCGCCGCCGGCGAATCTGGATTACGATGCCTGGACTGGTCCTGCTCCCATGCGGCCTTATAACAGCTTGGTTCACCCCCGCGGCTGGCGCGCGTTTATGGAGTATGGGAACGGCATTGTGGGTGACATGTGCGTCCACATGTTTGATATGACACGGTGGATGCTCGGATTGGGCTGGCCAACGAAGATTGATTCCACCGGTGGAATCTTTGTCGATAAGAAGAGCAAGGCCAACATTTCCGATACCCAGACAGCCACCTTCGATTTCCCGGATCTTCGAGTCGTGTGGCAGCACCGCACTTGGGGCGAGCCCGCGAATCCGAAATATCATCCATGGGGCGCGACCTTCTACGGCGACAAAGGAACGCTAAACGTGAGCGTGATGGGATATGACTTTATTCCCTCCGGCGACGGACAGCCTGTTCATAAAGACGTTACCTACGAGTTGGAACAATACCCCGAGGACAAGACTGAAAAGGAACTCGAGAAACACGTCGCGCCCGCCATCCGGCATCATATGCAGAACTTTCTTGCCTCGATCGACGCGCGTAGCCATCCGGTCTCCGACATCGAGCAGGGCTACATTTCAACCGCGTCGTGCATTTTGGCGAACAACTCGATGAAGCTAGGCCGAAGCCTGGCGTGGGATCCAGAGAAGCAGCTCGTGGTCGGAGATTCCGAGGCAAACGCACTGTTGCGCCAGGAATATCGAGCGCCTTACACGCATCCCGAAGCTTAGGACGGACTTGCAATCGCGGAAATGGGGGACAGCCTGGCAGGCTGTCCCTCTTTTCCCCCGAGATAGTGATTTCCGCAGGTGCCTGTAACTCGTGGTAGCGTCCGGCTACCTCTATTGTTCAGAAGCCTCAGTTATAAGCTTGGCAGCCTGCTTGCACATGGAAGGCTTTCGCTTGCCCCTGGTGCAGGACCTCTTCCATCGCCTCACTGTTCGAGGACGTCCAAGCGAAACTTTCTTGGGTAGCCGTAGCGTGAGGCTCCTTGCAAGGAGCGACTACGGATTCCAGATTGGCTTCCGACTCCTGGCCCTTCTCGGTCGGGACAGGTTCCGGGACATCACGGATATTCACAGCCCGTCCTTCGAGGTGCGAAGGCGGACGGGTTGCCTTGATGCGCGTGACGTGCCCGTAACGCGCCTGCTTCCTATACAACTGGTGAGCCGTGGCACCTGCCGGTATCAGTAGGAGGGTTGCCATGATGGGCATGAGCTTCTTCATACGTCCACTATCGGCACTTCGCGGCGTCATCCGGGTAACGGACGTTGTACGAGGCTGAGGGTGGTCACCCAGACGCCGCAAAACCCAGCCGTAGGACAATGAGGGTGGGGTTCCAGATTGCACCTGTGCCAACCGCCGCAAAGGCCGCAAGCCATTGCGGCTGTTGGCAAATATGACAGCAAAGGCGGGACAGAGGCGGGACAGACAGAGGCGGGACAGACAGAGGCGGGACAAGACAGAGGCGGGACAAGACAGAGGCGGGACAGACAGAACGTTTACCTGCAACTACGTACAAACGCGGAAACGTTCCGTCTCACCAGGTTTTTTCACCAGACAGAGGCGGGACAGACAGAGGCGGGACAGACAGAACGTTTACCGCAACTACGTACAAACGCGGAAACGTTCCGTCTCACCAGGTTTTTTCACCAGGTTTTCTGTCTGAACCCGAACTGCCGGTTGACCCGGCTTATTCAATCGCGGTGATGGTCATATCCCAGGGCGAAAACATGATGCCATTGGCTGTCTTAAAGCTGATTCTCGCTGTGCCGGGTCCGTACGCATAGGCCTGCCCCTGTTGGTTAATGGTCATCACCAACGGATTGCTCGACGTCCAGGTGCCGCCCCTCAGTCCATTGTAGTCATCGTTCAACATCGGCCGGTTGACACCATCGCTCCACGTCGCCTGCGGGGTAAAGAGAACCTGGGTGCCCTGGGGTACGTTGTTCACCGGGACCAATGCCGGCGGCCCGTTCCCAGGAAACGCGTTGGTGATGGTCACATCGTTTAGCCAGCCGCTCTTGATGGTGAGGCCGTAGGTTGCAATGGCGGTCTGGGCCATCTGCGTGATCAGCGCATATCCCTGACGGGTGGGACCGAGCGTAGGAGTAGGTTCATCCTGAGAGAGGGTTGCATAGGAGGTGGAAACGCTGTCGGCCAGGCCGGCACACTGGCAGAGAGCATCATGGAAGTTAAGCACCGGCAGTCCGCTCGCGGCTGCGTATTGCCCCAGCCACACGTTGAAATATTGGGCATAGTATCCGGTGGCGGGCGTGTTACCCAGGATGACCTTGATATTGGCGTTGTGCGCCATGTCGACCATCTCCACGATGGACTGTGCGTACACGGTCCAGGCAACGCCAAGCGGGGTTGCATCATGGATCGCTTCGATATCGGACTCGCCCGTGGTGATGACAACAAAGGCGGGATGCTGGTTAATCACATTCGCTTGAAAGGAGGCGGCGACTGCGGAGGAGTTTCCCAGGCAGCAAGGATTGACTGCGGCGCCTATCCAGTTCGCATTCGCTTCGAAGAACGGTGTCACCTGCCAGTAGCCGGTGAATTGGTCTCCAGTGAACACCACTTTCGGCGCGGTCTGAGCATAGGTTACAGCCGATAGCAATAGGCACGCGATCGTAACAAGGTTCTTCATGATGCAAGCCGCCTCCCCGGCGGCACACCGGGATGAGAACGCCTCCCCGGCAAGGGCAACAAGGCAGTAAATAGTCAATTGCTTTCAAAGGAATTTGGGTTGATGGTCCAACTCGCCGAACTTTCGTCTACTTGATGCAGGCTTGTCAAGAATGGCAACGAACCCTCCAATAGGAGAATGAGCGAGCTAAGTCGGTTGCGTCTTCGGGGGACGAACGTAGAGGACCCGAACCGACATCTGCATCGTCTTTCTAAAACGAGAACCGATCATTTTTTCCTTCTCGCCATCCGAAAACCGGTGACAAAGCAGAGGGCCGTGATTTGGATGGCCTTGCGGGAAGTAGGAAGACAGAGGGACAGCATACCTATTGCAGGATTTTCGGGGGGGATAGGTGGTGAGTAGGCCGGGGAATCTCACCACCGGCCTCTCTCAGAACCGTGCGTGAGATTCTCACCTCACACGGCTCCCATCAGACAAACCAGCCGCTCTTCAGCGTCTGATTGCTCATATAGCTCGACGTCATCCTGTCGCCAGTTGTGTCGAACCTACGATTGCCTAACCCGGCCCCTTCGCTCCAGCTCCATTACAGAACCTTCATCGCTACTACAAGCCGGTCCGTCCCAGACCAACGCATCGGTACTCTCGCCTCGTGGTTTTCTGCCCTTGTGCTTCTCCCTTAGCATCGATGGCCTGGTTCCTGCAGTTCCGCATAAAAGCCTGTGTCGGACTCACGCCCCCTATACGCCGGCTGCCGCCCGCCCAGTAATCAGGCTTCTAGCGGGCTTGTCCCAGAGAACATGATCACCCCTGGTTTCGACAGCTTCTGATAATTAGCGACGCGTCCTCGGAGGGTTTGCTTACGCTCGTCTTTCCGACACTTACCTGCCCCGAGTCTTGCCCGGGACTTTTCACCCGACGCTCACCACCGCGGCTCTTTACCGCAGCAGCTCGGGCTGGTTTGAGACCCGCTCCTGAAAGCCGATCCCGAGGGGCCTACCCTCATCTTCTATGCAGCTTCACAACACGGATTTTTATTTCACCTTCAACTCCTTCCGTGCTTCTGCAGCACACATCATGTCCCCCTATCTTCCCCACATAGCTTCGCATGGCCTATTCCTTTCAATTTCGCGTCGACCGCCATGCTCTGCAATGATGAAGCGGAATGACTGATTGGTCCGCGAGAGAGTACACCTGAGGTCTCTTCCTGTCATCTGATTTTCTCTCGACCATCACGGATGGCCGGGGGGCCTCATAGTAAACCGCGACGGGGACGTAAGGTTCCGCTGCGCTCTCTCTAAATTCATGTGACTTTATTGCCAACTGAGTGTTATGGTGTTGTGGTTTTCCGCGAGCAGCCGACCAAGCTATCGGAACGGCTCTCAGAGGAATTGCATTTGGTCTCAATGTTTTTTTTCTGACTATACGGTTGTAGTTCTCCTTGGAGTTTGAGCAAATACGAAAAGGCCCACTGCGGACTAGCCGGCGCGTGATTTTTACGCCGCGCATTGTCATGGCTCGGGGAACAAGTCGCTGCGGATTGGGATACCGTTGCGTTCGCGGACGCCCAAGGCACCGCGCGCATGACCCGAACGAAAAGTGTGTTGGATCAATGTTGCAATCGGCCTGCCCTAAACCCTCTAATCGCTCACAAAAGGGACCATCAATGACATCTTCTTCGAAACTTCGCTACTGCCTGAGCCCCGCTGCCTGGCTGATCACTCCTATTTTGTTCGCCGCCCAAAACCACAAGCCCGTCTACGTCCCCATCGATGTGCCGACAGCATTGCCACCTACCCCCTGAGCATCAACGACAGAATGACGATCACTGGCTACTACGTAAGCAAGTCTGGCCTCAACCATGGGTTTGTGCGTGACGAGGAGGGCGTCATCACCAAGTTTGATGTACCAGGCAGTTCGTCGACTAGGCCCGTCAGCATCAATTATGCCGGCGAGGTCACCGGGACCTACATCACAAGCTCCACAAGTCCCACCCCGGGAATCCCGCAGGGCTTTATTCGCAGTGCAGACGGGAGGATTACTCTCTTCGGCGATACAATCTCGCCCTATGGTTCGGGCAATAGGCCATTTGATGCCAACCCCGTCAAAGTCAACGTGGCTGGCGAGGTTGTCGGCAACTTCCCTTACCCCAATGTAGCTCCGTCGGTTTTTATCAGGTCACGGTCGGGGGACCTGCAGGCATTTTCCTTGAGCGATGGCGCCGAGTATCCTACGGTCGCCACCGGCCTCAACGCCAGCGGAGCGGTTCTTGGCTACGCGAGCAGTGAAAGTATCCTCTATGCGCAAGGGTTTCTTTGGTCCGGTCAAGGCCCTGTTCCCTCACCCATTTCGGGAACGATAACGTCTATCTCTGTTCCCGGAAGCACGGGAACCTTTCCGACTGGCATTAATGGGCGAGGAGCCATCGTTGGTTGCTATTCTATAAACACAAATCCCGTGTTCCGCCGCTTGCACTTACATACTTTGACTTCTGGCGTGAACCAGATGGAACCATCACCACGCTGAGCGTTCCAGGGACAGTTCCTTCTTGCCTCGCCAGCGTGAACGAACCAACAGGGGTCACGATCGTTTCTCCGGCAACTATCGTGATCAACCATGAGGATACGATTGTCGGCACCTACATAAACGCAGCCAACATGCCGGCCGGCTTTATTCAGAAGCAGGGTGGCAAGTTGAGGACCTTCACCCAACCAAACGCCTCGATGACGATGCCGACCGCCATAAACAATCTCGACGTCGTTATCGGCTACTTTGCCCAAGGAACACAGATAAAGGGCTTCATCCGTTTGCCGAACTAAGGCAGGACGAACTAACGCAGGACAGATCGCACTGTACGCCTAAGCTGAGACACGCCGAAAACAAAACCGGTGACATCCAGAGTGCACCCCTGAGCTGAGACAAACTGGTCGGCAATTAATTTGGTGACACTTCCAGAACGTTTCCGCATTTGTGCGTCATTGCAGGTAAACGTTCTGTATGTCACGAGGTTTGAAGGGGATGAAATTGACGGCAACGACGAACTTCGTCAACTCTTCTCATCAAGCAGTGCGCCCAGCCTGTCGAGCCTGCTTTCCCAAAGTGACTTACGAGCGTTGATCCAGCTGCTGGCGAGATCAAAGCCCTTCGCCCGGAAGGTGCAGGTTCGCACACGTCCGACCTTTTCCGTGTGGACGAGCCCGCCAGCCTCCAGAACTTGAATGTGCTGAACGACTGCCGCCAGTGTCATCTTCAGCGGCTTTGCAAGATCAGAGACCGAGACGGGCCCTTCACTCACACGTTCGACGATCGCCCGGCGGGTCGGATCGCCAAGCGCATTGAAGACGCGGGCGATGTCCTGTGTTCTCCTCATCAGCCGTTCCGATCCAGCTCTTCGCCGAGTTTGCCCAGAACGTCGGTCGTGCCTTGCTCACGGCCTCGTGCGGCCTCCGGCCCGTCGAAGTAGACACCCTGCTCGGTAAAAACGAGTTTCGTTCCCTTTCCGTCTCTGATGAATTCGACGGTATTCTGAGAAGAAGACATGCGGCGGTTGCCAGCGTCCATCGTGTATACGAAAACGATGCTGTGGTTGGGAATGATCCGGTGGTAGCGCGTGTCGTTGCGCATCAACTCGCCGCCCGGAACGCGGAAGGTCCAGCGCTCGAACTCGTCAACCTTGAAATTCATCTCAAAGCTGATGATTTCAAAGCCGTCTCCATGATGCTTGCGAGCAACTGACTGCGGGTCGTCCTCGCCTCCCATCCATCGACGCTTCTTGACTGGATCGCTAAAAGCGTCAAAGACTTTTTCGGGTGCATGGGGGTAGCGCTTCTCGATGGTGAATGTGCCGTGCGTGATTTGCAGATGGTCCATTTCAATCTCCTCGCTTACTTAAGTTCCCACTTTACTATTATTCGGATGATAGTAAATTGTCAAGTTGTCACTTAAGTATTGTTTGCTGCTCGTGATGAGACAGACCGAACTGACACTGAAGGAAAAGGCGTCGCCTTAGGGTCGCTTCCGTCCTGGATTACCTGTTTAATCGCCCACTACGAGGGCTGCCCGAGTTGCAAGCCGAACAGGGCGTAACTCATCTTGAATCGGGCTATTCACACGCGACAAGCCACTTCCGTTTACGTACAGAGAAATCTACCGTCGTGCTACTTTCGCCTGGTACCAGCAGCTGCTTTAATTCCGCCGGTCTGTATCCTCGCCGTAGAATTCGCAAATCATAATGGCCCGCTGGGATGTCGTTAAATTTGAACTTGCCTACTTGGTCTGAATTAGACGCAAATGCAGGATGCTCCTCGCCGTTTCGCCACAATGACACTGTGGCATTTCTAAGTGGCTTGCCATCGGAGTAGTCCCGCACAACGCCGGTTAAGTGGGGGCTATTGGCTTGCAAAAGACCGTAGCTGACCGATGGATGCGGCCCGCAATAGTTCACGTCTGGCACGCTGTCGAGCAACCGGAGAATGATCGTGAGCGGTTGAGGTGTGATTCCTGAAACATCAACGGGAAACCTCTGACTGACAAAGCCCGGAGCGGAAAGCTCAAGGTCATACTTTCCATTGGGTACGCTCTCGAACCGAAACCGCCCGTCTTTCACTGACTTCGTTTGGAGTGCTCGATCAAGTGAGCTCAACGTCAGAAGAACTCCGGCGACTGGAGTTGCTGACAAGTCTCTGACCACGCCCCCGCCAGCTGCGAGCCATCCTGTCCTGGCGCCAGGTTGCCAGCAACGAATAGCGACGCTACAAGTGCCAGTCTGGAATTAAGCAAGCGGTCCCCCCGGGGGGAATTATAAGGTCCGCGTGAGCGCGAGGAGCAATCCTTCTGTGAAACCGGCCGCTAGCGCACCAACACAGTCGGAACCTTTAGGAATTTGATGATCTGGCCGTTGGCCCTAGGATTGCCGCAGTCTAGTGCCGCAACCTAATATTGCAAGTCTGGGTTTCGGGAGTTAAGGGGCACATGATACCTATCCCCACCTTACGGCCTCTTTTGGTTTAATCATGGCAGCAGGGGCGAGGATACGCCTGACGCGGCCGTTGCACAGACACAAGATAAGGGATTGGAAGCAAATCTGCTAGACTCCTCGCCATGCCTCTCATACTCATTCTTGTGATCCTTCTCTTGCTTTTCGGCGGCGGTGGCTACTATATGGGTCCAGGCCTCGGCTACTACGGCGGCGGCGGCCTCGGCCTCGTCCTCTTGATCGTCATCCTTTATTTGCTTTTCGGAAGGGGTCGAAGCCGACTCTAGGCAACCGGGTTGCCCGATCTTCTTCCGAGCAAATCTCAGGCCTCTACGACTGAAAATCGCCCGCTGGCCCCTGGCTTCTCGCCATCAACGACACACCCTCTTTGGAAGAAAACCGGAAGTCATGCAGACGGTAACACTCGCCGCACAGCCAGAAATGTTCTACCCTGGCATGCTCTCCGTGCGTTTTCACGAGCCTTACAACGCGACCATCATTTAGATAGAGAAGTTCCCGGTTGCAAGCTGGGCAAGGGCGGGACAGGGCAAGGGGGGGCAGACGAAACAACCACTATCCCGTCAGCATTTGCTCAGATTCCGAATTACGTGTGGTGATTGATCCGTCTGGCCCTTCAATGTCACACGAAACCCCTTCAAATCGCGCCCCAATCGGGATCACGCTCGGCGCCCGCCGACGAGGAAAATTCAGCGATTCGTGGTTACCTCGGTCAAATGGGCATTCTTATGCAGCCATGCTCGACCGAGCCGTTAGCGTCGTTCCACCGGCGCGACGAGCATTTTGGAGATTTGGCGGCGATTGAGAAACAGGAAAGTCCCGCACGCTCGCCCCAACCGAACCGATGGCTCAGGCCAGTGGACAATGAAGCTCGAATGCCTCACGATGGGCGGTAACGAAAGCCTCGACTGTCATCCGAGCCGTCGCAATGGGATATCTACGTTTTGCAAGAGCAAACACGGCACTCTACAAAGTGATGTTTGCATCAAAGCTCGATGCGGACTATCCGGAACTGAAAGCAGCCAGCGAAGCATGCTTTGAAGGGTTGCAGACATCCGTTTCCAAACTTTTCCCCCAAAAAAGCGAAGAAGAAGTTCGCGCTATTTCACTGAGGATGTGGGCTTCAGTGCACGGGCTATCGATGCTCCTGATCGAAAATCGATTAAACTTTCTCCTTGGGAAGAATGGTTTTGAAGACCTTTCCGCATCGGAAATTGATTGGCTGTCTGCACAGGCCGTCCCGATTCCATATACGCTCATGGCTGACTTAGTTAGCAAGGCAGAATAGCGAGCTGCTGCGAGAAACCAGAGAAACCAGGACAGAGAAACCAGGACGGACGCGACAAACTCCCAGCCCCGTTTGACAACCAAACTCCGTCCACGGTTGATTTGTATTCGGTAAGATAGATCTGCACTTCCATGGAGGAAGATGTCAGTTTTGCGGGAACCCGCGCATTCGTGAGGTCACGTGTTCCTCCTGTACACGTGACCTGTTAACCGAAAGGCTGTAGGTTCGCGTCCTACCAGAGGAGCCAGGTCATCAATCAAATCCAAAATGGTATTCGGAGCACCTTGAGCAGCAGATTCCAATGGCTCACCGTCGTCCTGGCCGTGCTCTTCTGTATGGAGCCCTTGTCGGCCAAGACCCCCGATGGACACACCAGGATTGTCCTTATCGCCGGCACGCGGGCCCCGCGAAAAGCTGGAGGCGAGGAGTATCTCAAGTCAGTCCGGCTCCTGAAGGTTCTGCTCGACCGCGCCCCCGGCCTCAAGCGTGTCCAGACGGTGATCGTCTATGACGGCTGGCCATCAGACTCCTCCGTTCTCGACACAGCAGACACCATCCTCTTTATCAGCGATGGCATGCAGTGGTCTCCCTGGTCCTTGAGTCCCGAACGCATCGCAACCATGCAGAAGCAGATCGACCGCGGCTGCGGCTTCATGCTGTTCCACTTTGCAACCTACATCCCGTACAAATTTCAAAAGCAGGCGCTCGGATGGGACGGGGGCTATGTCGAATACGACGGCCCTAAATACCCACACATGTATTTCACCCAGAAGACGCTTACTTCGAACGTCCTCTTTCCGTCCCCGCATCATCCTGTCTTGAACGGGGTAAAGCCATTCCAGGTGATGGACGAGTTCTACTACCGGGCCACCTTCGTTCCCGAAGGTATTACGCCTCTTCTCCGTGTGCCCGAACTGCCGGCGGATCCCAAGGTCTACCCCGGGCCGCTGGCCGACCCCAGGGACCAGGTCACCATGTGGGCCTACGACCGCCCCGGCGGAGCCGGCCGCAGCATCGGAGCCACTTTCGGGCACTACTACGCTGCCTGGCAAAACGATGACTACCGCAAGCTGGTGCTCAATGCGATCGCGTGGACCGCGCACATCAAAATTCCATCACAAGGCATTCGATCTACCTGGGTAGATGACGCGGAGGTCGATCGCGTTCTGGGCGCGACACCGGCCCCAGTACCCTCACCTCTCGAACCCCCAAGGTAATTGCTGGAACAAAGGCGGGACCGCGGGATAGGTATCACGTCCCCTCATGTTCCCCCGAACCAACGCTGCGCGCGCCCTATGATGGAAATGGTCTGTGGCTCGTGCGCCCGGATGGCTACGTTGCTCTCAAGGCGAAGAGTGGCGATGCACAAGCAGTGCAACAGTATTTGCGCGCTTTGCGCCTCCAGAGTGATTCGTTCTCACCTCGAAATAGCCATCGAATGCAAACCGCGGTTGTCGGCCAAGCAGCCTCACTGGGATACAGACAAAGCTGGTGACATCCATGAGGAAGTTTCGGCAAGAAACTTCAGGGCGGACGGAATAAGCACCATCGCGTCAGCACTCGTTACGATTACGAAGTACTCGTCGCACTCACTTCTGCAATAGAAATAGAGGGCGGCACCAGATGTTCTAACAGTTGTTCTTGCGCTTGCGGGGAGGCGATAAGTAGTAGCCGATCCCCTGGCTGTAGGATGGTTTCGGGCCGCGCCCGCAAAACCGATTTGCCGCGCAGTATTGCGGCAACCTTCGAATCCGCGATCGGGCCGGCGAGGGTGCGTGATTGAAGATCCTTCCCCACCCACGGACTCTCCGGTCGAAGCGCCCCAATCATAAGCTGTGAACCATCTTGAAGATCCAGGGCAACTCCCGATCGCAAGAGTGTCGCCAGGTGGAGATGGGTGATGGGAGGCGGTAAGGTTATTTTTCCCTGTTCCAACAGTCGCAGTGCAATCTGAACATGCTCCGCAATGTGTGCCGGCGAATCGGCGCGTCCGACTACCTGCGCTTCATACAGACTGTTGTACTTGAAAAGAGACGAAAGATTGATCTGGATCACAAAGCTCAGCATGACCGCTAATCCGGCGGGAACAAGAAGCTGATAACCGCCGGTCATTTCGACAACCATCAGCAAGGTAGCGATGGGGACCCGGGCCGCACCCGCGAAAACTGCCGCCATGCCGACAATCACGAAGCCTGCTGGAGGAACGTGAGCGACTGCCGCGAAAACTCCTCCAAGCATAGAACCGACGAATAGGCTGGGGGCGAAAATTCCTCCCGACCCACCCGAGGAAACGGTTAGCGACAGTGCCAGCATCTTGGCAAGGATAAGAATGAGAAGCAGCCCCAGGGCCAACCGGCCGTCGATCGCTTCCTGAATCCAACCATACCCACCCCCCAGCACCTGGGGCAAGCGGAGAGCCATCATTCCCAGCAGCAAACCGCCGAGGCCCGGCTTAGTCCAGATGGGTATAGGTAAGGCTGCAAACGCATCCCGAAAGCGATAAAACACCTCGGGCAAAATGGAAGCAAGCAGGCCACTGGCGGCCCCGAGAGCAATGTACCAGCCATAATCCGCCACGCCCGCGGCAGACAAATGCTGCGGAACCTGGAAGAGTGACTGCCATCCGACAAACCATCCGTTGACGGCGTAGGCAACAATGGCAGCCAGCATGCAGTAAATGAGAGCTCCTGCCTCGAAGTCCATCCCGCCGTAAAGAACCTCTACGGCAAAAATCGCGGTTCCGATGGGGGAACGGAAGATCGCGGAAAGCCCCGCGGCCATCCCCATTAAGACCACTAATCGTCTCTCGTACTCAGGCCGGTGGAGCAGCTTTGCATACCCCGAGCCAAAGCCCGCGGCGATGAGCGCGGTGGGGCCTTCGCGCCCCGCGGATCCCCCTGAGCCGATGGTGATCGCCGAGGCAAGCATCTTCACCGGGGCGACGCGCGCCCTGATGGACCCACCTGTCCAGTGCAGTGCTTTCACAACCGTATCTGTACCGTGGCCCTCCGCCTCCGGTGCGAGGCCGTAAACCAGCGCTCCGGACAGCAGGCCCCCGACCGTTGTGGAAACCGGTATCAGCCACAACCCATGAGGACCGATGACTTCTCGAAGAACTCCGCCCTCTTGCGGGAGCCCTGGAGGGTGGTAGCCGGCGAGCCAAAACAGGAAGATCTTCTGAGAAAGACGCAAGACCCAGATAAATATCTGCGCGCTCAAACCGCCGATGACACCGAGCACAAGCGAATCTACAAGCAGCCGCGGTCTGTCTCCGGTCTTCACTATTGCTTTGTACCATCCCTTACAAAGAATAAATGGACCAATCTAATAGGATGCACAACACGCAGGAAGATCGCTGCATAAGCTGATTTAAGCCGTCGGCTACACGCCAATGCGATTCGGCAAAGAGTAGAATGGTCTTGCCTGCAAGATCGCTTTACGCCGGCGGGCTACGAAGCAAAGCGATGCGTTTGCGAAGGACAAAAGATCTAACCACCTACACGATTGGCGCAATCGATACAGATATCGGGACGGTCCACGATTTCTATTTTGATGACCGGCAGTGGGCCATTCGTTACATTGTCGTTGCCACCGGCATCGTCTTCTCCGGACGAAAGGTCTTAATATCCCCCTTATCTTTGCGGCATCGACCGTGGAGCCCGCTGCACATTTATGTGAATCTCACCAGGGAACAGGTTCAGAATAGTCCCGGCATTGAACTCCATAAGCCGGTTTCGCGTCAGCACGAGGCAGAACACCACCGGCACTATGGATTGCCCTTCTACTGGGAGGGAACAGGCATCTGGGGTTCATGGCCAAATCCGCGCGCGCTCGTAGAGGCTTCGCAAACGGTGCCTAAAGGCGAAATCAAGGATTCATCCGCGGACGCACATCTGCGGAGCACGCACGAAGTCTCCGGATACCATGTGAAAGCGTCGGACGGCGAAATTGGGCATCTCGAAGATTTCTTATTTGATGACGAGACCTGGGAAATCAGGTACGCCATCATTGACACCAAGAATTGGTGGCCTGGGAAAAAAGTCTTACTCAGACCGCAATGGATTGTCAGGGTAACGTGGGCGGATCGGGAGATCGAGATGAACCTGAACCGCAGGATCATCCAGAACAGCCCTGAATGGGATCCCGACTCGCCCGTTAGCCGCGAATACGAGCTCCGCCTCCATCAGCACTATGACTACGCGCCTTATTGGACGGCAGACAAGAACCCCTAAGCGCTCCTATAGTTCCCCAGGGTGTGCCCCTCCACCTTTGCGCGCCGAACTTACTTAGCATAGATAAACAGAGCGGTCGCAGTTCCCTGAACCGGAGCGGCGGTCACTCGCACTTGATCGCGTTTCTGGGGATCGAACTTACGGCCCTCAACCGCCCCCACAGAGCTCTCAACGACGGTCGTAGGCTCGATGTGGAATAACTGAATGCCCCCTGGCGTACTCTCTACCGACATAAGACGCTGATGCTTGTCGAACTTGACCACTGTCCCAATCGTCCTTTTGAGTGGCCCCGGAGGCAGGCCCTGGAGAGCAACCGCAGTCCTCTGGTCACCCTCGCCGAAGTAATACACAATCACGTGAGTTCCCTTGGTCTTGAAGCTATCGGCCGAGGTCGCCTGAGCGCGAAGATCCCTATCGAATTCGAGGGGAATGTTGGACTTCGTGAAGTCCTTGAAATCCACTTCAGTGCCGTCATCGGCGTCAACCTGGATGGTTTTCCCCAGGTTCATCGACGTGACGGTGCCGGTCAAGGCATGAACCACTTCTTGTGCCGTTGCCGCCAGAGTGCATAGCGAGAAACATCCTGCAAGGAGAAAGAAGCCAGCAAGCCGTCCGGACATAGGGGGTCACTCCCACTTTCAAGGCAGAATCCAGGTTTAGAACATCCCGGTAAAGTAAGTCCTTGAGTGCGCCAGTATAACCCCATTTTCCGGCTCGCACGCTACATTGAACAACGACATCCACTTCGGTGACGTTGGGCCCGGAGCATATTCGCTACAGGTCTCGAATTCTAAGAACGGGACAGCTTGCGTTCGCCAGCAAGCGATAGGCGAAGCTGGTATGAAGGTGGCGGCCGAAAGTCGATCGGCCTCAAGACAATCATTCCGGCGGGCACACACCATTCCGGGTGGCCTTCCGGAATCAACTGACCGACCAATTTGCAATATCGCTCAACCATGCACTTCAGCAATTCTGGATTGTCGTTCAATCGATGTATGCTAGAAGGGATGGATCGAGGCAAAGGATAGGCTCTGCCCAGGCCACACCGCCTTTTGCAGGAGATTTAAGAAGGCGACATTGGACGGCGATGGCCGGTTTCGTGCGGGACCGCCACAAGAGAAGCCTGCGAACGCGTCGGCAGTTTCGCCTGGATCAGGGCGACGAACTGTTCTCTTATTTGCATTGGGGGCACATATAAGGGTATTTCCCGCTATCTGGAGATAGTCTATGGGATTCCTTGCTCGCGAGCGTTCGTCGTTTGCAACATCTCACGCGTCGAATGACAACGCTTTGCGGCGTTTCGATGAAGTGGGTACGCACCTCGCCTTTCCCGGCCGGGCGAGGATTTTTGAGCAGAGCCAATGTTCAAGCCAGGTGTTTGTAATACGCCTCGGGAGGGTAAAGCTTTTCAGTACCTCCAAAGAAGGCCGCAGGATGATTATCAGAGTCGCCGGCCCAGGGGACATATTGGGCCTGAACGCGGCACTCAATGACCTGCCTTATGAAGTGACGGCGCAAACGCTGGAACCTTCGCAACTTATGGGGGTACGGCGCGGGGACCTCCTATGGCTTCTTGAAACCTCCCCTGAGGTAGGCCGAAAGGCGGCGCAGGTGCTTGCCAACCAATATCGCGAATTGTTCCAGGATACCCGTCGACTGGCGCTCTCGGGCTCAGCCTCAGGCCGGCTGGCGCGGTTGCTGCTGGACTGGGCTGCACCCGCAAACGATGGTGGGCTTCAGCCTCGCTTCACCATGGTGTACACCCATGAGGAGCTTGCTAATATGGCAGGTACCTCGCGCGAGACTGTCACCCGGCTGCTCAACCGATTTGAACGCAATCGCCTGGTGGAGCGGCACGGCGCGACGTTGGTGATTCTGGACCCCTCCAAACTGGATAAGCTGGCCCAGTAGCTCCCCCTCCCAACGGCCGGTGCTATCGCACATCATCTCCACGCAAAAGTTGAGACCTCAGAGGGCACCGGCTCGAGAGACGCTCCGTCCTTGTCGAGCCGGCGACCCTCGAGAATCAAGCCGCCTTCACTTCGACCGTCTTCGGTGGGGCGGCCTTCGGCAGGGTGAGCTCTAAGACCCCGCTCATTAACCGCGCCGTAATTTTCTCCGGATTGATGGAGCTCGGCAATGCAATACGACGACATAGCTCAGTAGCGGATAATTCGCTATATTTGACCTCGCCCCCCATTCTCTCTTCTTTTTTGTGCTCATTCTTGCCGCGAATGTAGAGCGAGCTGCCATCTGCCTGAATGGTGAGATTCTTGGCATCGAACCCCGGCACCTCAGCCCGAATGGTATAGCTGTCATTTGATTCGCTCATTTCTATAGGCACAGGCCGGAGAATCTCCGACTCGGCGCGGAGCCAATCATCCAGATCCCAGCCATTCATGTAACCGCGCTGTTGAAAAAGAGCAAAGGCGCGTTTGGCGGTTGCGCGGTTCAATGCGTCCAATTCGTCGAGAAAATTGACGGTCTGGGGAAATTGAATTGTGGTTTTGTTGGACATGTCAGGTTTCGTTGCAACGGCAGTGGACATAGGTTCTCCTTTGGGTATTTTTCTCAGTCCGCGCGAATATTGCAGGCTCGGCGGTAAGTGGACCTACGGCGTGATTCGAGAACCCCAGAGACCTACTTCGGCAGAAGCAGAACCATAGCGAAATCAGGGGACCCAGCAGGTTTACTGGAGAGAAGAGCGTAATCCGTGAATGTTCCGATTTCGCTGTTCCTCATGCAAAGCACGCTGTAGCTATCGATCATCCAAATTAATTGTGCGGCTAAGCACGCCACTTTGTCAGTGACAGGCATCACCAACAACGAAAAAACGTGCCAATTCCTGAAGCGCAAAAGCGCTGCATTCGGAATGCCAAACTGCGTTGAATGGAGTGAAAGATAAATGTGAGTCGGTAGGATATATTACATCAATCGCGGTGACGAACCGGTTGAATAATCGCGGTGACGAACCGGTTGAATGCTCCATGGCGATGATACCGGCGTCATGGTGACTCGCCTTTCACGACCTGCCTAGTCGTAGTCAGGGAGGGCAATCGTATCGGCGAGATCGCGGCCGGCGGCAAGGTCCGCAATCCAGGGGATAGCCATGAGCTTGAAGATCTGATTTCGCAGGAGTAGCGCGAAGTTCGACTTGGGCGCGAAGGTGCCGGCAAAGCGGAGAGCCGCCTTCTGCTTATTGTGAACGAATGGTGCGAACAGATCCTGGTATCGGCGAAAAGCTGCGACATAGTCACCCTGAGCGCGGTGCAATTCGCCGGCAAGGATGTATGCCCCTACCATGGCCAACGCCGAACCCTGACCCGCCAGCAGAGAGACGCAGGAGGCAGCGTCGCCCACCAGCGTTACCCTCCCCCGCGTCCACATTCCACGCTGTGCTTCCATTTGTATCTGGCTCACACGGTCGAAATAAAGGTCGTTGCAGCAATCCAGCGCCCGCAAAATCTCTGGACATTCCCATCCGCCGGCTCCGAAACGCTCGCGCAAAACTGCTTTTTGCGCTGCAACTGTATCCACCACTGTGATGTTCTTGTCCGCGAAGGTGAAGAGGAACATCGTGCGGTCATCACGCATTGCAAAACGTACCACCTGCTGGCCGACTTGGGTGTACATCACATAGACCAGTTCATCCCTCGGCCGGTAGCCTTTGACCTCGAACGCAGCGACCTTATACCCCAGATACCGCTCAAATCGGCTTTGTTCACCGTAAACCAGCTGGCGAACTTTTGAATGAAGGCCGTCTGCTCCGATGACCAGGTCGAACTGACGTTGCTCTCCGCTTTCGAAGGTGACGTCGACTCCTCTTTCGGTCTGTTCAAGGTGGTGCACACTGTCGCCAAATATCGTTTCTACGTTGCCTTCGATCTTGCCGAAAATCGATGCCGCGAGTTCCCCGCGCGGAAGACTGACAAATCGACCGTGTGTCATGCGCGAAAACGCGTCAGCTGGAAATCCGGCTAAGCGTTGCCCGTTTCGCCCGACAGCTCTCACCTCCCGAACTACGTATCCTTTACCGCTGATTTCCGGCAACAAACCCATCCGCTCAGCGATGTCATAGCCTGCGCCCCAGAAGTCGATGACATAGCCGCCCCTGCGCAGGTGGGGCGCGGCTTCTAGGATGGTCGGTGTGACTCGGTAACGTGCCAGCCAATAGGCGAGGGTGGGACCCGCGATTCCTGCCCCGGAAATCAAGACTCTCATGGCAGAAACCAGAATACGGTCTGAGCCAATTTCATCCAGGTGAGCAAGTGTTTTCAGCCCCGTCTGCATGAATCGGTACCGGATAGCGAGATTTGGATTTACCGGTCTGCACCAAGGCGGGACCTTTACTTTCCCCGGTACAGAGCAGTCGCGGTTGCCTATAAACCAATTTGAGACAAGCCTCCTCGCGCGGTGGATACGAGAAGCCACTGGTTCCAGAACCGGAGCGGGGTTCTGCAAATACGCCACAATCCCGTCCGAGTCGTAATATGAGGAAGCGGCAGCAAGCTGGACATACCCAAAAGAAGTGAGTGTTCTCGAATTCCCTTTCCAGCGCGTACAGATCTCCGCCATTCAAGAACCGGAACTCTGTCGTGCACGCCGGGTTAGCACAACAGTCAATCATGGAATAGCTCCTCCTGCTCAAATCTACGCGGCCTACGATCAGAAAGCTGTGACCACCGTCACAAGACATTTCTGGGTGGAGGGGTTAGCACTTATGGAAGCCGCGGAGATCCGTCCGCCGGGAGATAAGGGGACGGAGGCAAGTACCCCCGAGGCGAATGCTACGCATCGTGAGGTTGTCCCGCAACTCTCGCCAGGTACCTAAAGTGCGCAGACATGGTTACCAAATAATTCTTAATCCGTCTCAGTCTCTCGACGAGATTCCATAACCGTACTACTGTGTGACTAGCAACCGCACGTCAACGCCGTCTTTACCGAGGGCGCGCCTGCGGAGAGCAATAATCACAGTGTCTAAACAGGGTGCGCCCAGTGCGTCCTCTTGATGAAGCAGTTTTGACAATTCGAGAAACACCACCCCGCCGGACACCAGCCCGAGGCTATCGCCAGCCAGAGCATACGGACGCCGGATGACATACGGGACGTCCGATAACACGTACTAGTAGGCAGAAGACCGTCCCGTTCGTCACCACACCGGCGGAGCAGAACCCTCCTGATCCGCAAGGGACCGGCGATCCAGCACATGAGAAGGGGACTTGTCGCGCCAGCTTCGCCTCCGCAGCCTGGAAGCCGGGGCAAGATGCTCAAATGATTAGTTTGAAATTTTGAGCACCTTCGTGAAACAAAGGACTTAGGGGGTCACCCCAGGACTTAGTTCGCTTACTTCGCTTACTTCGCACATTTTCTACAGGCGTTCTCATTCGTTCCGCAGCGCCACCATCGGATCCACGCCCGCTGCACGCCACGCCGGCAGCGCAGACGCCAGCAACGCTGCCAGTCCTAACGCCAGCGTGGCCGATGCCAACATCACCGGATCCCAGGGTCTAACACTGAACAATTGCTGCGTCATCAGCTTCCCTGCCCCGATCGCGGCGGGTATGCCGATCGCCAAGCCGATGGCCACCTGGGAAAAGGCGCCCCTTAGCACCATGCGCAACACCCTTCCGCGATCGGCGCCCAACGCCATGCGGACGCCGATCTCCCCCGTGCGCTGCTCCACCATGTAGGCCATCACGCCGTACAGCCCAACCGCCGAAAGCACCAGGCCCAACCCACCGAACAGAGTCGTCAGAGTCGCAATCATGCCCTCCTGCTGAAAGTCCCCACGGAGAACCTTGTCGTAGGAGTCCATCCCATAAAACACCAGATCGGGATCGACACTGGCCAAGGCTTTGCGCACATTGTCTTCTATCCCCGGAGGATTGCCGGGCGCCCAAATCACGATGTTGTACAAGTAGTGCGAGAAGATCTCGCCAGCATCAAAGACAGGATCGTCCCAATGTGTGCTCTGCGCCTCCGATATCCAGTACATGGGCCCGATCGGATCCTTGAAGTCCCAGGCCATGTAACGCATGTCTTTCACGACGCCGACGATTTCATACTTGGTGGCATATTGGATTTTGTCCGGCCCGAAATGCTGGCCGAGCGGGTTCTGGTTTTTGAAGAAGCGCCGGGCGAAGGCTTCATTGACCACTGCTACGGGGCGGGTGGTGGCCGTGTCCTCGTCGGTCAAGGAACGGCCCATGACCATCTTCGCGCCCAGGGTTTCGAAGAAGCCCGGCATGGCGCGCGCCCAACCTGCGCTCATGTTTTCCTTGGCCGGGGGCTCGGGTCTGCCGGCGATGCGCACGCCGTCGTTCCAGCTATCCCCCGACATCGGCGCATAGAGCACAGGCGCCACCATGCGCACACCCGGAATCTGCCGCAGACGATCGTCGATCTCCCGGAACTTGGGCTCCATTTGTTCGGGCTTGTCCGTACCGAGCGCGGGGTTGATCGACACGAGATAGCGGCCCTCGGTCGCAAACCCGAAATCCTGGTGTTCCAGGTTGCGCAGACTCTTGCCCAACAAAGCCGCGGCGGACAAGAGCACAATCGACATCGCGGCCTGCCCAATCACTAAGGACTTCTGTGCCCAGGAACCACGCCCACTGACCGCGCGATTCGCTCCGCGCAGCGCCTCGACCGGATCCGCGTGCGAAGTCGTCCACGCCGGAGCAACCCCAAACAGAATGCCGGTGAGCAGCGAGATCCCAAGCGCGAACAGCAGTACAGGCCATGAGGGAGACGCGCCCACCGGCACATAGTTGTCCGTATGACCGGCCTCGAAGGCCAGGTAGAGAATCAGCCTGGTTCCTGCATAGGCCACCACAATCCCCAGTAATCCCCCGGTTACAGCCAGCAGCACGGACTCGACCAGGGCCTTGCGCACCAGGCGATGGCGGGATGCGCCGAGAGCCATTCGTATCGATGTCTGTGCGCGATCCTTCAGCCCGCGTGCCAGCATCAGGTTGGCCAGGTTGCCGCAGGCCACCAGCAGCACACAACCCGCAGCCACCAACAACAGCTTCAGCCCGTCCTGATACTGATCGCGCATTGCCGCGACCCCGGCATCGCCCGGCGTCAGGTGCAGGGTGTCTTGTTGCCAGAGCTGTTTCTCTCCCGGCTGCATATCGGGCACGTGGCTGGCCAGCCAATCATGCAATTCCACTCTGAGTTTGGCTTCGAGCTGGGTCGGATTTACCCCCGGCCGCACACGGCCCAGCAGGTCGAGAAAGTTTCCATCTGGCCGCTTGAGACGTGCCGTCGTCCCATCGATGATGAGTTCCGAGGTCAAAGGAAGCCAGAAATCGGGCATGCTGCTGCCGCCGAGCCGCGCGCCATAGAAGCCTGGCGGCCCCACGCCAATCACGGTGAAGGGATGGCCGTTGATCTGATAGCCCGCGCCTACCACGGTGGGATCGGCGCCGTACTTCTCTTTCCAGATGCGATAGCTCATCACCGCCACCAGCGGTGCGCCCTGCTGATCATCGGCATCGGTCATCATGCGCCCGATCCAGGGATTGATGCCGAGGGTGCGGAAGAAATTGCCGGAGACGTACTGCCCGTTGCGGGTGTCTGCCGGAGCTTGCGATCCGGCTCTCCGCACGCCCAGCGCCGCATTGCCCGCCTGCAGCGCCGCCAGGTCGGTGAACTCCGGCGTGTGGGCGCGAAAATGCTTGTACATCTCCCAGGAGAACAGGGCGAAGTCTCCATCGCTCCCCTGTACGTAACCACCCCAGTTGCAGCAGCGAATCTTGTCCCCGATCCGCCACAGCTCCTCGGGCTTGACCACCGGCAGAGACTTCAGCATGACCTGGTGCACCAGGGTGAAGATGGCGGTGGTAGCTCCAATGCCCAGGGCGAGGGTGATGATCGCCGTCAGCGCGAAGCCCGGGGCCTTTCGTAGTTGCCGCAGCGCATCGCGCAGATCTGCCAGCATTCGTTCCTCCGAGGGAATGGTGTTGCGTCTCCGAAGGGGGGTACGCAAACTCTGCCGCGGCGGTTCCGTTGGCTGCCAGTGGCGTAGTATGGGAAATCGATAGCTATCTCCGCTCCTCCTTTTGTCTTATTTTCATCGTGCACGACTTCTTCATCTTCAACAGCTGTATTGCAAGCTCCCCGACAAAAGCCGACATCCTGAGCGAAGCGCTTCTCAGATCTATCGCAAACAGTGCCAAACATGTCCGTTGCAAGCAATAGAAATGGATGCAAGGTGCGCCAATTGCGAAAGGGCCCTTGCGTTTTTGCCGGATTGCGCTAGCCTGTAGGGTGCGGTGCCCGAGGACGGCCCGGCCGTCGCGCGTTGTTTCGCCGGAGCCTTTGGGCGCAAGCCGAAAGGAGAACCTCGGTGATGAACCTGACCGTAAATGGCAAGAGCCTGCCGGTAACATCCCCACAAGACACTCCCCTTCTCTACGTATTACGGGATGAGCTGGGAATAGACAGCCCCCAGTTCGGATGTGGCCTCGCCCAATGCGGCGCGTGTTCCGTACTGGTCGACGGTAAGGAGGTTCGGTCCTGCGTTACTCCCGCTTCCATGGCGGTGGGTAAGGAGGTCACCACCCTGGAAGGATTGCCCGCCCGCTGGGCAGCCCGGAAGCACTCGGCGCAAAATCAGGCGACACAAAATGCGAAAGAAGCGCTTCATCCCGTGCAGCTCGCCTGGATCGAACAGCAGGTCCCGCTTTGCGGCTTCTGCCAAAGCGGCATGATGATCAAGGCAACCGAGCTCCTGGAGCACAAGCCCAACCCGACAGATGCGGAAATCAGTGAAGCCTTCACCACCGGAGGCGTGTCACCCCGCCTGTGCCGTTGCGGAACGTATATCGCGATCAAAGATGCAGTACGCCATGCCTCGAAGCTCATGGCAGAGGGAGCGGTCTAATGGAACACCTTCGCGAAGCCTATGAGCAAATGACCGATGTGTGCGGTGCGAGCCTCACCCGCCGCAGTTTCGTTAAGGCCGGTGGTGCGCTGGTGGTCGGGTTCGGCATCTTCCGCGGACGAACCGCAAAAGCCGCTGCGATGATCAAGGGCGATGCGTTCGACGTATCGCTCCCCGCTTCGTGGATCGAGATTCGGCCCGACAATACCGTCCTCTTTCGCACCGGCAAGAGCGACTTCGGCCAGGGGACCATCTACACCGCCTACCGCCAGATCGTAGCCGATGAGTTGGATATGCCCTTCGAAGCCATCACCACTGTCGTTTCGGCGGATACAGATACCACCCCGGAAGGCGGTGGCACTTTTGGCCTGTTGGGCGAAGGAACCCCCAATATACGAAAGGCCGCTGCGTACACAAAGCAGGCGATTCTCCAGCTTGCCTCCGAAAGGCTCGGTGTACCCAAAGACCAGGTACGGACCGCCGATGGGAAGGCCTCGGGCGGCGGCAAGGAATTCACCTACGGTGAGTTGGTCAAAGACCAGGACCTGAAATTGACCATTCCGGTAAGCGGCGACCTAACCAGCATTTTCGGCCTTCGCATCACCGGCGACCCACCGCTCAAATCAGCGAGCGAGCTGAACGTGGTGGGCAAATCGTTCAAGAACAGCATTGTTTCCGAAAAAGTGCGGCACGATGCGTTGTGGGTCACCAACGTCAAGCTGCCCGGCATGTTACATGGGCGGGTGGTGCACCCATCTACGCTGGGATCGCAACTTGTTCAGGCCGGAACGGTCGATGCAACAAAGCTCCCTAACACGCGCGTGGTGGTCAAGGGCAACCTGGTAGGTGTAGTGGCTCCCACTGAGTGGGAAGCGATCCAGGCCTCGTACCAGGTCGCCAAGGCAACCAAATGGAGTGATTGGAAAGGGCTGCCGGGCAAAGACAATCTCTTTGCCAGCTTGAGGAATGAATCGGACTGGAAGGCTGCCCCGGTGCAGAAGAGCCGCAAGTCCAAGGGTGACGTCACCGCCGGCGCACAAGGAGCGAAGAATAAGCTGACGGCGACCTATCAGCTGCCGTACTGGAAGCATGCTCCGATTGGCCCCACCATGGCCCTGGCCGACTACCGCCCAGACGGCTCGGTGATCGTTCATACGCACACGCAGAACGCCCAGGCGTTGCGTGGCCAGCTTGCGATGATGCTGGGAACGAGCGTTGACAGGGTAACGGTAAAGACCTATCCCGGCGCCGGCCACTACGGCCGCTCGAATGGCGGCAACGCGGGCGCTGAAGACGAAGCGGTGTTGCTGTCGAAGGAAGTGGGCAAGCCGGTGCGCGTGCAGTGGATGCGCGATGACGATATGAAGTGGTCGACACAGTCGCCGGCAGCTTACGCCGATGTGAATCTCAGCCTGGATGAACATGGCCGCATTGCAGCTTACGAGATCGATCACTACCAACCGGCCATGCAGGACGATCGCCTCATTGGAGCCGTCCTTGCGGGTCTGCCCACCATGCCTGCGCCGTCTGAGAGGGGCGGCCCGATCGGCAACATTGCCAACGGCAGTTCTGACATGTGGCTCTACGATGCTGTTGCCAATCTCGACGAACGATGCCACGGGACGTACCAGGTTGGCCAGCAAAAGTCTCCACTGGCGGTGGGCCTTCGCGATCACAGCATGCGTACTCCCGGGCAGTTTCAGCAGAACTTCCCCCGGGAAATGGCGATGAATGAAGCCGCGGCGCTGGCCGGGGCTGATCCGCTGCAGTTCCGCATCGATCATGCAAAAGACGAACGGCTGTTGAACGTGCTGCGGCATTTGCAGACGGAGGCAGGTTGGGAAACGAGGAAGACCCCTAAGGCTGCTGCGAGCGGTCAGGCAACCGTGCGTGGCCAGGGTATGTCGGCCATGTTCCGCTCGGGAACTTATTGGGCGTGTGCGTGCGAAGTGTCCGTTACCCCGGCGACTGGTGTCGTGAAGGTAGAAAAGTACACGGTTGTCGTAGAGCCCGGTATCGTCGTCAACCCGGAACAACTGAAGCGCCAGGTGGAAGGCGGCGCGGTCATGGGTATCAGTATTGCCCTGCACGAAGAAGTGAACTTCAATCAGAGTGCCATTACCACAGCCAACTGGTCTTCGTATCCCATCGCTACCATGGCTGACGTTCCGGACATTAAGGTTGTCATGCTGCACCGGCCTGAGGTTGGTCAGTACGGCCAGGGCTCCGAAGCAGCGAACGCGCTTGCCGCTTCTGCCATCGCGTCCGCCGTATTCGATGCAACGGGAAAGCCGATGCGGAAAATGCCGCTGCGACCGGCGAACGTGATGGAGATGCTCAAAGCCTGATCTCGTCTGCTCTGGCTACGCTACTCCTTGTCGCGAAGGATTTCTTCCACTCGCTCCTTGGGAACGGAGAGGTGATCCTCGTTTTGCTTCAGCCACGCACGGTAGTCGTCTTCAATGGCGGGGGTCCAACGAGCGTCGATCTGTCCCGCGGTATATTTCTTCTCTTCCAGCCGCTGGTGCCCGAACGTGTCACGCAAGTGGGTAGACTCGGAGTTCTTCACCACTTCTTCTGCCAGTTGCGCCGGGATGAAGAGGACGGCACCGTTCCTGCCCAGCACCACGTCGCCCGGTATCACGGTGGCATGCCCGATCCGCGTCGGCGCATTGATGCTGACCATGGTCGAGTTGAGACGAGCTCCAGTAGCCAGCGACCCGAAGTGATGCGACGGATCGTAGTAGCGAACAAAGGAGACAAAGTTCGGCAATTCCTCGAGGCCGTTGATGTCGCGGACCGCGCCGTCGTACACGATCCCGTTGCCCGAGCGGGCATAGATCGCGTTGCCCACGTTGTCGCCAATCGAGGGCCCATCCGTTTTGAGGCCAAAGTGGTCGGCCACATAAACGTCGCGCGGCTGCAGCATATCCACCGGCCAGGCGTTCATCGCACCCTGGCGCTTATCCTGCTTGCCCTGGTCCTCGATCACTTTCTGGATATCCGGCCGCCCCGGCACCCAGGTGGCCGTGAGCGCCCGGCCGACGAGTACCTTATCCGGATGGATCGACAGCCATCCATCCTCAAACTCGTGATTGAAGTTGTGCGCGCGCAGCGTAGCCCACGCTTCCTCCAGGGTCACCTTTTGCATCCGGTCGAGGATGGAGTCAGGTACCTTGGGCCGCCCATCGGGAAAGCGTTCCCCCTTCCAGTCGGGTGTGTACTTGATCACGTCGTCCTTGCTGAAAAATCCCTGCTGCGCTCGAGCGACAGCACCTGCGCCGCTAAGCATCGCCAAACAAACTGCTCCCACCGCCGTGCGCTTGATTTGAATCACCAATCCGTCCATTTGCCCTTTTCCTTTACTTGTTGGGTTCAAACCACGTTGTCCCTGGAATCTGCACGGTCTTTGCCACTTCCTCGTTCATCTCCACGCCCAATCCAGGCTTATCCGGAGGAGTGACGTAACCCTTAATGATGATCTCGCCTTCCTTGACAAACGTTTTCCAGACCTCGAGATGGTTGATCCAGTGCCATTCGCAAACCAGGTAGTTCGGAATGGTAACGCACACGTGGGCCGACGCCATTGTGCCGATGGGAGAAACAACGCAGTGCGGCGCAAACGGAACGTAATACGCTTGCGCCATGTTGGCGATCTTGCGCGCCTCGGAGAGGCCGCCGACTTTTTGGATATCCGGCATGATGATGTCCGCCGCGCGCTTCTGCAGCAGTTCGGTATAGCCCCAGCGCATGTACAGATTCTCACCGCAGCAGATCGGCGTGGTGGTCGAGTGGCGAATATCCGCCATGGCATCGATATCTTCCGGCGGTACCGGTTCTTCCAGCCACAGCAGCCGGTAGGGTTCGAGCGCCACCGCCACCCGTTTGCCGGTCGTGGCGTCATAACGGCCGTGCATATCGCACGCCAGGTCCATTTCCTTCGGTATCGATTCCCTGACGTGCTTTACCCAGCTGACCATGCGATCGATTTCGCCGTTGCTCGCGGTCCAGTTCACCTTGTCGAAGCGCGCCGGATCGGCATAATCGTCAAGGTCAATCTTCATCGCCGTGAAACCCTGCTCCTTGATCCACGGTAGCTTGCGGTCCGATTCGGCGCCGATGGGATTATCCATGTCCGAATCGCAATACATACGAATCTTGTCGCGGAATTTTCCTCCCAGCAATTGATAAACCGGAAGCCCCAGAATCTTGCCCGCAAGATCCCACAGGGCAATCTCCACCCCCGTCATCGCGGTCACGTACTGTCCGCCCTGGGCCCCGGCGAAAATTCCCTGAACCCTCATCCTCTCCCACAGTGCATCGACATTCAGCGGATCCTGCCCGACCAGCATGCGGCGAAAACCGTGCACCAGGGAGGCCGTGCCCACCGCCGCATCGGTCGACTCTCCCTGGCCATAGAGCCCGGAATCGGTATAAACCCGCACGTGGGTTTGCGGCCCGTGCACCAGCACCTGCGCGGTGCGGATGTCCGTGATCTTGACCTTCGGCCTCTGTTGCGGCGTGCTGTTCTCCTGTATCGCCCGTGCCAGGGAGGGGAGCGCGAAGATTCCAGCAGCGGGCAAGGCCGCAGCCGCACCCTTCAATATTGACCTTCGTGTATATCGATTCATTACCGAGTTCCTTCTGTATCTGTGTTTGCTGCAAAAGACAAGTGCAGCTCCTCTTCACGAGGAGCTGCACCGAAATACGACGCTAGAACGTGTACCTGGCGCCTAGCTCGAGTTCCCGCCCACCTTGATTTGCACTTCCCGGAATTGCATTTGAGGTTGTGATTTTGCCACCTGTCGACGAATTCACATATTTGTTGTTCGTAGGATTGCCGAAATTGGTGTGGTTGAGGGCGTTGAACGCGTCCAACCGGATTTGTAACTGGTGGTGTTCGTTGTAGGGCATGTTGAAACGCTTGCCGATGGACATATCGAAATTTTGATAGCCCGGGCTGTATAGCATGTTGCGACTCGTGCTTCCGAGGAACCCCGGCGCCGGCTCGGGAAAGGCGGCGAGATTCACCCATTGGCCGCTGGATCCGGCCCTTTTGTTGGGCGCGAAAAACGGCTGTCCCGAGACGTAATTTGGCCGGGTCGCCGGTGTGCCGCCGGAGATGGTATTGGTACTGGCGTTGTTGTCGTTGTACCCCATGTTGAAGGGTTGGCCTGTCTGGAGGGTGCCGAGGACGCTGAGTTGCCAGCCGCCGATCACCGCATCCACGATCTTTGACGACGGCGCGTACATCATGCCCGCGCCAAAGGGTAGGTTGTAAATGAGCGAGCCAACTACGCGATGCTTCACATCGAAATCCGAAGGCCCGTATTCGCAACTGATGCAGAGGTCGTTCTGCGGGAAGAGCTCCGACGACTGGGTACGGATCCCGCTGGTGTCGTCCAGCGATTTCGAATAGGTATAGGAACTGATAATGTTGAAGCCGTTGCTGAAGCGTTTGTTTACCTGGAAGGTGAAGGCGTTGTAATTTGCGTTGCCCAGATCGTGCACTAACTGAATTACGCCATTGTTCGGGTAGGGCGTACGCTGCAGGATGCTCTTCGGCGAACCATTCGCATTGTACCCAGCGGCTCCGAGCAGTCCGTATGGAACCGAAAAATTGGCATTGCGAAAGCCATAGAGGTGATCTGTTTTCGAGCCCAGGTATCCGGCCTCGAGCTGCCAATCCTGGCCAATCTGCTTTTGGACATCGAACAACCAGACCTCGCTGTATTCGGATTTGTGCCTGTACGCATTGGCGTAGGTATAGGGCGGCGGTATGTTGGCGGTGCCGCCGCCAGCCACCGCGTTGCCCCAGTTGATGGTGTTCAGGCCGGGAGTTCCCCCCCCCGAGGTTGTGGTGACACGCCCGGCCAGGTTACGGGCCACGTCGAACCGGGCGTTGGCGGTGTCATTGTCGTAGTACATGCCAAAGCCCGTGCGGATGACCCATGAATTGTTCGGCGTGTAGGCAATGCCCAGGCGAGGCGCCCAGTTGTCGTAGGCGGTCTGCATGAGCGAGTTGGGGAATTGGCCGTTGGCGCACTGCGGCGCCGGACTGACTGGACCGCCAGTGGAGTTCACCCAGCGGATGTTCACTCCCTGATACGGGTCACTGCAGGTGCCCTGGCGCCTGAAGAAGGGCCACAGGTTCTGAGGCTCCGGCCCGGAAACAAAGGGAGTGACGGGTGAGTTGTTGGTTTGCAAATCCACGATGAACTCGTTGCCCAGCTGGTCGCGCCAGGGCGGAGTCAGCTCATAGCGGAGGCCGGCAGATATGGTGACTTTGGGTGTGAACTTATAGTTATCGTCGAAGTAGAAGGCCTCGACGTTGCGCTTGTAATCGGCCTGCGCGATCTGCACCGCATACACCGAGGTGTACAACTGGCCGAGCAGGAAGTCAGCAAACGCGGAGCCGGTTTTCGAAACCAGCTTCCCCGGGGAGCTGAGCTCGGCGGTAGCGTTGGCCTGGGTGGTGAATCCGCCACGGGAGAACTGGTTGCCCAGTTCATTAAAGGTCTGCCGCTCGTATTGGAATCCGAAGGAGAAGGCGTGCTTGCCACGCACCCAGGTGATGTTGTCGTTGATCGAGATATCGGGGTCTTTGGTCACATAGGGACCGTCGGTGCTGTCGCCAAGCCCGCTGTAGATATCCCCCGTAAAGCCTAGACTGGGAATACCCCAGGTTGCAGGAATACCCGGTTGAAGGTTGGGAATCCCGAGCTTGCCCACGGCGTTATTAACACCCTGCGAGAACAGCCCGAGAGAATTGTAGAAATTCGTGTAGCCAAACGTGGCCACGTTGACGATCGTGGGAGAAGGGGTCCAGGTGTGAGAGCCCATGTACTGGTAGTAGCTGGTGATGATATTGCTGCCGGTGGTCCCGCCCGCCGTCTGGAGTTGCGCAGTGGGGTTCGTTTCCAGGCCGTTGCTGAAGCGGAAGGCAAACTGCTGCTTCGATGACAGATAGTAGTCGCCGCGCACGTTGAAGCCGTCGTGCGTGTCCCGTGAGGAGGTGAGGTAGGTGTAGTTGTTCTGGAATAGGGAGTTCTGAGCTGGGACATCGAACAACTGGATGTACTTCAGTGAAGTGGGATCGATGCGGCTCGCCGGAATGACATTGCCCGGGAACTGTGTCCTGCCCGTGCCATCGGGGTTTCCCGTGGCGGGATCGTAAATGGGAACTACGGATCCGGTTGCGGTTGACTTGTATTGGCTGAAATCGCCGCCCAGGACAGCCGCCGTCGGCTGGGTATTCGCGGTGTTCGAGAAACTGATGCGGGAATACCATTCGTCGTTGACCATGAAGAAGAAGCGGTTCTTGCCGTTGAAGACGTGCGGAATCGAGATTGGTCCGCTGAGCACGAACCCGTAGTCGTTGTATTTATAGGGGAACGCCTTCGGGAGAGGCGTGGGGTAGAAGTAGTTATACCCAAGTGCGTCCGCGTAGTTGTTGCGAAGGAAGTAGAACGCGGTGCCGTGATAGTTGTTGCTGCCGCTCTTGCTGACTACGTTGACTTGGGTCTGGTTGTAGCCGTATTGCGCGGGATAGACGCCGTTTTGCACCTTCATTTCCTGGATGGCGTCGATGGAGGGCTGGACCACAAAGGTGTTGAAGTCCACGTCTGAGTTGTTGATGCCATCGAGCGTGTAGTGGTTGAACATGATGCGCGAGCCGCCCACCGAGATGGTCTCGTTGGCACGGGCGCCTCCCAGCCGTGCGCCGGCCTGGCCCTGCGTCGGGGACACGACGTTCGCGTTCGCGGAGAGCGCCGCAAGGTTCAGGTAATTTCTATTGTTCACCGGCGCTTCGGCGAGGGTCTGAGAAGAAACCACGGTACCGAGGGAAGAGTTTTGCGTCTGCAGGAGGGCGGCTGCGGCCGAAACGGATACCGTTTGCGTCACCTCACCGACCTGGAGCGTGAAATTCTGGGTCAGCGATTGCTGCACCTGCAGTTGCACGTTCGCAGCGGTTTCGGCTTTGAAGCCCGGATGGGTGGCTTCCACGCTATAGACTCCTGGCGGAACGTCCGGGAACGTGTAGTCGCCGTCGCTGGTCGAAAGGGTTGTGCGGCTGGTGTTCGTGCCCGTGTTGGTCAAGGTGATGGTGACGCCGGGAACCACCGCCCCCGTTGTGTCGTTGATATGCCCCAGGATGGTACCGCTGGTTTGCGCCAGCAGCGTGGAACTTGCCAAAAACGTGACACTTAGAAATACCCCAATACGCTTTAACATCGAACTGCCTCCAGAAATCGTTTTCGCGCCGAGATTTGAACTTTTAACTTCGTTGGATCATTAAGCAGGGGTCTGCCATCCCCTGTCCTTCGCATCGTGCAACAGCCGTTTCATTTAACGGCGGAAACGCTATCACGCGCAGAAAAAGGTCGTCAACCAATCTTTTGGATCAGTCTCACTCTCGAACCCCGCTTGTGACGGCGCGGCCTGACGGGGGAAAAGTACGATCGGAGCATCCATCGAGGGCCTCCTTTTGTGAAGGGTACGAGCTTCAGCTCGTACGTAACCCTCGCAACTCGATGGGCTTCAGCCACTGAGGGATTCTTTCCAGGAAAGAGACCCTCCCTCAGCGGCTAAAGCCAATTGTTTTGTGGCGATAACGGACGGCCTGAAGGCCGTCCCCTCCAACTTCCACAACCGGCGACTCTATCTACTGAGCAACGCCGGCGATATTCATCTCTGGCCTACATGCCGGGTGTAGCTTGGACATAGACGCTACGAGTGCCCGGGTGGTGGTGTGCACATACTGGTTATCAATAGTGGTTCGTCTTCCATTAAATTCTCCATTTTCGAGGCTGCTAACGAGGCAGCCGCGGGGGGAAAGTTCCCCTGGCCGCGCCCTTTGTTCACCGGGGAAATCAGCGGCGTGGGCGGTCCCGCCCTCAACTTCACTTTTCGCGACGCCCAGGGCCAGGAGTTGAGCCGTGCGGCTCCACAGCCTAACGGCGCATCCAACAAGGATCCGATCACAATGCTGGAGCACGCAGTGTGCGGGTCCGGCATGCCGCGAATCGACGCCGTTGGCTACCGGGTCGTGCACCCCGGGCCTTTGCTGAAAGACCACAAAAGAATAACCGAGGAGGTACTGCAGGATCTCGAAAAGGCAGTCGTGTTTGCCCCACTGCACGATCCCCAGGCGATCGCCCTCATCCGCGACATGATGGGCCGGTTCCCTAAGGCGCGTCACTATGCATGCTTCGACACCATCTTTCACGAAACCATGCCCGCGGCGGCTTCGACCTACGCCATACCGCTCGAGTATCGCCGGCATGGCGTTCGCCGATATGGCTTTCATGGGCTTTCCTGCGAAGGGGTGGTGGATGATATGCGAGCCGCCGTAGATCGGGGCGAGACCGAGTTTCCCCAGCGTATGGTGATCGCTCACCTGGGCAGCGGATGCAGCGTAACCGCTCTGCTGGACGGACGCTCGGTCGATACCACCATGGGGCTCACGCCGACCGGTGGGGTGGTCATGGGCACTCGGCCGGGCGATCTCGATCCTGGGCTGGTTCTGTATTTGCTGCGGCAGGCGGAAGGCGACCGCAAGGCTGCATTGGCAAAGGTCGAAACCGTGCTGAATCACAACGCGGGTATGGTGGCGCTCTCCGGCCAACCCAATGACATGCGCGCTGTGCGCAAGGCCGCAGCCGGGGGCAGCGCGGACGCTACGCTGGCCATCGAGGTCTTTACCCGCTCCGTGCGTAAAGCGATCGGCGCGTTCGCCTGGCTGTTGGGTGGGTTGGACGCCGTAGTGTTCACCGGCGGCATTGGTGAGCACGATGTGCAGAGCCGAGCGGAGATCCTGAGCGGGCTCGAAGCCTCAGGTGTGATGCTCGACACAGCCGCCAACCAGGCCGGCGGCGATAATTTACGACGGGTGAGCAGCGCGGGTTCGCAAGTTGCCGTCTGGGTGGTTACCGCACAGGAAGACCGAATGATCGCAGTGCACGTGGACCAGATGGAACGAAATAAGGAGAAACAATGAGCAACGTTGAGACGCTTCCCGCTTCGCAAACCACGCAAGGGCACTTCGAGCCACTGACCGCTGACGAAATCAGAAAAATGAACGCCTATTGGCGGGCGTGCAACTACCTCTCCGCAGGGATGCTCTATCTATGCCACAACCCGCTCCTGCGCGAGCCGCTCAAGCCCGAGCACATCAAGAACCGGCTCCTTGGACACTGGGGGTCGGACCCGGGACAAAGCTTCATCTGGGTTCACATGAACCGGCTCATCAAGAAGTACGACCTGAACACGATCTACCTTTCCGGCCCCGGGCATGGCGCGCCGGCTACTCTTTCCAACTGCTATCTCGAAGGCGTCTATTCGGAGGTCTATCCGGATAAGAGCCAGGATGTGCAGGGACTGCAAAAGTTCTTCAAGCAATTTTCCTTCCCCGGAGGGATTGGCAGCCATTGCACTCCTGAAACACCAGGATCGATTCACGAGGGCGGCGAACTGGGGTACAGCCTTTCCCACGGGTTTGGAGCGGCTTTCGACAATCCGGACCTGATCGTGACCGTGGCGGTAGGCGACGGCGAGTCGGAGACCGGACCGCTGGCCACCAGTTGGCACTCGAACAAATTCCTCAACCCGGTACGCGACGGGGCCGTACTCCCTATCCTGCATTTGAACGGCTACAAGATTGCCAATCCCACCATCCTTGCGCGCATCCCGGCCGACGAACTGGACATGCTTTTCAGGGGTTTGGGATGGACGCCCCACGTAGTAGAAGGCGATGACCCGGACGTGATGCACGCCAAAATGGCCGAGGTACTCGAAGGCTGTGTGCTCGACATCCGCGCCATCCAAGAAAAGGCCCGCAGCGCGCCTGCCGGGCAAATTGTCGAACGGCCCAAGTGGCCCATGATCATTCTGCGCACGCCCAAAGGCTGGACCGGCCCCAAGACATTCGATGGGCACAAGGTCGAAGGATCCTGGCGGGCGCATCAGATTCCCATTCTCGATCCCCAAACCAACCCGAAGAGCCTGGCCGAAGTCGAAGCCTGGCTACGCAGCTATAAACCTGAGGAGTTGTTTGATGAGTCGGGACGCCTGATCCAGGAACTGCGGGAGATGGCGCCGGTGGGCAATCGACGTATCACCGCCAACCCGCATGCCAACGGCGGGCTGCTGCGCCGCCCTCTGAATCTGCCCGACTTTCGCGACTATGCCGTCAAGGTAAGCAAACCGGGACAGATCGAGGTCTCTTCCACCGACGTGACTGCGCATTTCCTGCGCGATGTGATGCGGCGCAACATGACCAGTTTCCGCGTCTTTGGCCCGGACGAAACCGCCTCCAACAAACTCCAGGCGATCTACGAGGCCAGCGGCAAGACCTGGATGGAGGAGCTGATACCCCAGGACGCGGACGGCGGCTTCCTGGCCAATGATGGCCGGGTGATGGAGATGCTCAGCGAGCACACGCTCGAAGGCTGGTTCGAGGGCTACGTGCTCACCGGGCGCCACGGCTTCTTCTCCTCCTACGAGGCCTTTGTCCACATCATCGACTCCATGTTCAACCAGCATGCCAAGTGGCTGGAGAAGAGCAAGCTGGAGATTCGCTGGCGGGCGCCTGTCTCCTCCATCAATCTGCTGATCACCTCGCTGGTCTGGCGACAGGACCACAACGGCTTCACCCATCAGGATCCCGGATTTCTGGATGTGGTGACCAACAAGAGTCCGGAGGTGACGCGAATTTATCTTCCGCCGGACGCAAACTGCCTGCTGAGTGTGACCGACCATTGCCTCCGCAGCAGCAATTACGTCAACGTGATCGTCGCCGATAAGGCACTCCATCTGCAGTATCTGGACATGGACGCGGCGGTAGAGCACTGCACCAAGGGCATCGGGATCTGGGACTGGGCGAGCACGGATGAAGGCGAAGAGCCAGATGCGGTCATCGCTTGTGCGGGTGACATTCCCACGTCAGAGGGGCTGGCGGCGGTAGCCATCCTGCGCGAGCATTGCCCGCATTTGAAGATACGGTTTATCAACGTGGTCGATCTCTTCCGGCTGATGCCGGAACGTGAGCACCCCCATGGCATGAGCGATCGTGAGTTCGACGGCCTGTTTACGAAATCCAAACCGGTGATCTTCAACTTCCACGCGTACGCTTCGCTCATTCACAAGCTGACCTACCGTCGCACCAACCACGCGAATTTCCATGTGCGCGGCTACAAGGAAAAGGGCAACATCAACACGCCGCTGGAACTGGCGATCCTGAACCAGGTAGATCGCTTCAACCTGGCCATCGATGTGATCGAACGAGTGCCCAAACTGGAAGAGAAGGGGGCACACACCGTGGAATGGCTGAAGGGGCAGATCATCAAAGCCGTCAACTACGCCCACGAAAACGGAATCGACCAGAAAGAAATTCGCGAATGGAAATGGCCCGTGAAGTAAGACTCTGTCCCTCTAAGAGAACTGAGAACTCTGTCCCTTCCACCGAATCGAGATGTAGACACCCTTTGTTTTGCGGAAGGGACAAGAGTCTGACCTAACCCAAAGCATTTCGTTGACTTACCTTCATCCCTACCCTAGGCTAACGCCTTAGGTATGATTGGCGAAACCGTCTCCCATTATCGAGTAGTCGAAAAACTTGGCGGTGGGGGAATGGGCGTGGTCTACAAGGCCGAAGACAGCCGCCTGGGCCGTTTCGTAGCCCTCAAATTTCTGCCCGACGAGGTTGGCCGCCAGCTTCCCGTGCTCGACCGCTTCCGCCGCGAGGCGCGCGCCGCCTCGGCACTCAATCACCCCAACATCTGCACCATCTATGATGTCGGCGAGGAAGACGGCCGTGCCTTCCTGGCCATGGAATTCCTCGAAGGTCAGACGCTGAAGCATCGGATCGACGGCAAGCCCATGCCCATCGACTATGTCCTCGATCTCGGCATCCAGATCGCCGACGCCCTCGACGCCGCCCACGCCAAAGGCATCGTGCATCGCGACATCAAGCCGGCCAACATCTTCATCACCAAAACCCGCCAGGCGAAGCTGCTCGATTTTGGGTTGGCAAAGATCGACTCGCGGCGTGATCTCAATGCGACCGCCGACGGCGAAACTCTGAAAGACCTGACCAGCCCCGGCAGCGCCCTGGGAACCGTCGCCTACATGTCACCCGAGCAGGCCCGCGGAGAAGACCTCGATGGCCGCACCGATCTCTTTTCCCTCGGCGCAACCCTCTACGAAATGACCACCGGCCGGCTAGCCTTCGACGGGAATACCTCCGCGGTCATTTTTGAAAGCATCCTCAACCGTAATCCAACGCCTCCGCGCCAGCTTAACCCAGCCCTGCCTGCGCAATTCGAGCGCATTCTGGATCGCGCGCTGGAGAAAGACCGCGACCTGCGCTATCAATCCGCCGCCGAAATGCGCGCCGAGATGAAGATCCTCAAGCGCACGCTGGATTCGCAGCGAACCTCCGCTGCGCAGGTATCGCCGCTATCTGGAAGTACGACCGCAGCTCCACCGGCTCCTGTGCTCCCAACAAAAACTTCAGCCGGCTTGCGGCCGTACGCCATGCTTGCTGCTGCTTCCATCCTGCTCGCCGGACTGGCACTGGGCTGGTTTCTGCACGCTGCACATAGCCGGACGGAACCGCCGATCTACCATCAATTGACATTCCGCCGGGGCACGGTCCGGTCCGCGCGCTTCACCCCCAACGGTCAATCGGTAGTCTATGGCGCAGCCTGGGAGGGAAACCCGACAGAACTGTTTATTACCAGCCCGGAAAGCCCGCAGTCGCGATCGCTCGACCGCCGTGGCGAAGAATTGATGAGCGTTTCCTCGACCGGCGATATCGCGCTGCTGACGAATGTGAACGTCACCGGAACATGGACTCAGTCAGGAACCCTCGCCCGCATGCCCATTAACGGCGGCGACCCCCGGGAGATTCTCGAAGGAGTCCAGTGGGCCGACTGGTCCCCCGACGGCAAACAGCTGGCCATCGTCCGTGACATGGGTGGCAAGAATCGTCTCGAGTTCCCAATTGGCAAGGTGATCCACGAGACTCCTGGCTGGATCAGCCATCCGCGCGTTTCTCCAGACGGAGAGCAAGTCGCTTTCCTCGAGCACCCTCAGGTGGGCGACGACTCCGGTGGCGTCCACGTGGTCAACCGTCAAGGCACAGACAAGATTCTCGCGGATAATTTCCTGACGATAGAAGGTCTCGCGTGGGCGCCCGACGGCAAACAGGTTTGGTACACCAGCAGCACCAACGTAGGCAACGGCCGCTCGCTGAACGCGGTGACGCTCAGCGGACATGATCGGATTGTGGCCCGCGTCCCAGCCGCACTGCAGATCGAAGACATTTCCCAAAATGGCAATGTACTTCTCGCGCGCCAAAGCTGGCGGCGGGAGCTGGGCGGACTGATCGCCGGGATGCCGAAGGAGCAGGACTTCTCCTGGCTCGACTATTCCTTTCCGGCTGAGTTGTCCACGGACGGCAAGCGCCTGCTCTTCGATGAAGAGGGAGTTGGCGGCGGCGGGGGATACTCGATCTACCTGCGCAAGACAGCCGAGGAATCGGCCGTAAGATTGGGTGACGGCGAATCGGTCAGCTTATCGCCCGACGGCAGATGGGTTCTGGGCCTCACCATGTCCTCACCGGCCCAGCTTATTCTGCTTCCCAGTGGCGCGGGCGATGCCCAACAGATCACGCACGACAACCTTTACCATAGCTGGGCCCGCTGGCTCCCTGACAGCAAGGGGATTGTCTTCACTGCCAAGCAGGAAGGTCATGGCGCGCGCATCTATACCCAGCAGTCCACCAGCAGCCCGCCAACGCCAGTTTCTCCGGAGGGCATAGATCCTTTAGTGTTGGCCCTTGCTCCCGACGGAAGCCAGGTCGCCGGTATCGGAGCCGATGGAAAAGCCTACCTCTACTCCCTCACCGGAGGCGAGACGAAGTCCGTTCCTGGTTTACTGCCCAGCGAGCAGCCCATTGAATGGTCAGCCGATGGGAAATCCCTTTATGTCTATCGCCCCGGCGAGTTCCCCGCCAAAGTATCTCAACTCGACCTGGCCACCGGCAAGCGCACTCTTTGGCGGAGTCTTGCTCCGGCCGATCCCGCCGGCGTCAGTCAGATCGGCCCCATCGTCATGACGCCCGACGGCACGTCCTATATATACGGCTACCACCGAACGCTCTCTGATCTCTACCTGGTGGAAGGATTGAAATAAGAAACCTCGCATGGCAGAGATATCAAGGCTCTCACTCAACCAGATCACCATCTCCACCTGGAGCGTAAGCCAGGCGGTTGAAGGCTGCGTGCGCCACGGCATCCCTTCCATCGCGCTTTGGCGGCACAAGATCGAGGAGGCTGGGTTAGTCTCCTGCGTTCGATCGGTCAAGGATGCAGGCCTGCATGTCTCGAGCGTATGCCGGGGAGGCATGTTCCCCAGCCCGACCGCGGCCGGCCGGCAAAAAAATCTCGAAGACAACTTCCGAGCCGTGGACGAGGCCGCCGCACTCCAGGCCGACTCGCTGGTACTGGTCGTCGGGGGTGGCGCGGAAGTCGGCTTGGCCGAGGCCAGAAAGATGGTCGCGGACGGAGTCGCCGCCCTGGTCCCATATGCTCGCCAGCACGGCGTAAAGCTTGGCCTTGAGCCGCTTCATCCCATGTATGCGGCCGAGCGTTCCGTGCTGGTCACCATCGGACAAGCGCTCGAACTCGCATCTGCCTTTGCTCCTGAGGAAGTAGGGCTGGTCCTCGATGTGTTTCACATCTGGTGGGACCCGCAGGTGCTCGCCTTGATTGCGCAATCCAGGGGCAGAATCTACGGCTTCCATGTCAACGATTGGCTGGTTCCCTTGCCTGACCTGCTCTTTGGCAGAGGGATGATGGGCGACGGCGTGATCGATAACCGTATGCTGCGCGTGGCTGTGGATCAGGCCGGTTATGAAGGTCCCATCGAAGTGGAGATCTTCAACCGCATCATCTGGGATACCGACCCCGACGAGGTGTTGCAGCAAATGGTCGATCGATTCATAGCATTTGTCTGAAGACGGAAACCAAGGAGAACGGTTGAACTCGAATCAAACCTTGAACGCGAAGGATCTATTGCCGGCAGTCCAGCGCACCCTGGAGCTAGCCTCGCAAAAAACACTTAGCCTCGACCGGCGCTGGAAGCCCAGCGACGGCGCACCTGTCATCACCGTGGCCGGCCGCTACACCGCGCGCAGCTGGACCCAGTGGACCCAGGGATTCCAATACGGCAATGCCCTGCTCTGCTTCGACCTCACCGGCAACAAGGATCTGCTGGCCATGGCGCAGCGGCACGTTATCGCCGACATGGCAGAGCATCTCACCCACACCGGCGTGCACGATCACGGCTTCAACAACATCTCCACCTATGGCAATCTGCGCCGGCTGATGCTCGAAGGCCGCATTCCGGCCAACGAATGGGAGCTGCACTTCTACGAACTCGCGCTCAAGGTGAGTGGCGCCGTGCAAGCCGCGCGTTGGACCAGCCTCAAGGACGGTCTCGGCTACATCTACTCGTTCAACGGCAGCCAGTCTCTCTTTATCGACACCATCCGCACCCTGCGTATCTGCTGCATGGCGCATGTGCTGGGCCACTCGCTGCAGACAGAACAAGACGAGCGGATCAGCCTGCTCGACCGGGCGCTGGCCCACGCAAAGACCTCCGCCCTCTACAACATCTATTACGGCGAAGGCCGCGATCACTACGATGTGCCCGAGCTGCGCGGCCGAACCGTGCATGAAGCGCTCTTCAATCCGGCCAGTGGCGTTTTCCGCGCCCCTTCTTCGCAGCAGGGCTATTCGCCTTTCACCACCTGGACGCGAGGACTGGCCTGGAGCATGCTCGGCTTCCCCGAGCTGATGGAATTCCTGCAGAACGCGGGCCAGGCGGAGACATTGCCCCTGTTGGAGAAGGCCGCTCGTGCCTGCTGCGACTTCTATATTCAGCAGGCGAGCGCCCTCGACGGCATCTGCTACTGGGACACGGGCGCGCCGCAGTTATACCGGCTCGGCGACTGGCAGGCTAAACCCGCCGATCCCTACAACGACTACGAGCCCGTCGACGCTTCCGCCAGCGCCATCGCCGCCCAGGGATTGATTCGCCTCGGGCATATACTGGGCGAAGCGGCGAAGCCTACACCCAGGCAGGACTGACCATCGCCGCAGCGGCTGCTGCAGGAACCTTATCTCTCGACCCAACCCGATCACGAAGGGCTGCTCCTGCACAGCATCTATCATCGCCCCAATGGATGGGACTATATTCCGCCCGGAGCGAAGGTTCCCTGCGGGGAGTCCTGCATGTGGGGCGACTACCATCTGCTGGAGCTTTGCCTGCTGATCAGCAGAATCGCGAACTCCGGCTACTACACCTTCTTCGGAGCCGGTCATGCCAAATAACGAGAAGGTGGCGCTGGTTACCGGCGGCACCCGGGGCATAGGCTTGGGCATCGCGCTCAAGCTGGCGGAAGCCGGTTTCACGCTGGTGATCACCGGCAGGCGGACCGCCGATCAAGTGCAACCGGTACTGCAACAGTTAAGGCAGCACAGCCCGCGCTCCCTCTACGTGCAGGCGGATGTGGCCTCGGCGGCCGACCGGCAGCAGCTTCTTGCCGACCGTCGAAGCCCAACTCGGCAGGCTGGATGTTCTGGTCAACAACGCCGGCATCGCGCCGCGCGTCCGGGCCGACGTGCTCGAAGCCGGCGAAGAGAGCTTCGACGAACTGATCGCGACCAATCTTCGCGGCCCTTATTTTCTTACCCAGCGCGTGGCCGCCTGGATGATCCGCCAGCGCCAGGCCCGGGACAATCGATCATCAACATCAGTTCTGTATCGGCCACCGTGGCCAGCGTGAACCGGGGCGACTACTGCATCTCCAAAGCAGGCATCGCCATGGCCACCAAGCTGTGGGCCGTGCGTCTGGCGGAATACGGCATCGGCGTTTACGAGGTGCGTCCCGGGCATCATAGAAACCGACATGACGGAGGGGGTGAAAGGCAAATACGACGCTCTGATCGAGGGCGGTATTCTGCTCGAGAAGCGCTGGGGAACCCCGGAGGATGTCGGCACTGCGGTCAGCGTGCTGGCGCGCGGAGAGGTTCCCTACGCAACCGGCGCAGTTCTGGTACTGGATGGCGGTCTAACCTTAGCGAGACTATAGATGGAATGGATGAAGCAGTCCCGGGCAGTCGCAGATGCGCCCGGCATAGCGACCAATGCAGAGACCCGTCACTCCACGATGGGGATTCGCCGTCTCCTCCGGGATCCTGGGCTGGATCCTCGACGCGTTCGATTTTTTCGTGCTCGTCTTTCTGGTGGATGTTCTCGCCAACAACTTTCACGTAGGCAAAGGCGACATCGTCTGGACCATCACCATCACCCTGGCGATGCGGCCGGTGGGCGCGGTGGTGCTCGGTTCCTTAGCCGATCGCTATGGACGCCGCCGTCCGCTGATCGCCTGCGTCCTTTATTTCTCCATCATCACCGCGCTCACCCCCTTCGCTCCCAGCTACGCCGTTTTCGTTGCGCTGCGGGCTCTTTACGGCATCGGCATGGGCGGGTACTGGGGCATCGGCGCCTCGCTGGTGATGGAGAGCTCGCCCAAACGTTGGCGTGGGCTTTTCTCCGGGATCATGCAGGCCGGCTATTCCGTGGGATATCTGCTGGCTGCGGTCGCTCTGCGCACCATCGAACCCCGCTTCGGGTGGAGGTGGATGTTTCTTTGCGGCCTCATTCTTGCCGCCCTGATCGCCGTGCTGACCTTGTTGTCGCCCGAGTCTTCTTCCTGGCAGAAGCACCGGCTGGCCAGCTTTGGCGACGTGGCACGCGTTGTCTGGCAGCACAAAAAGGATTTCGTCTACCTGGTGCTGATGATGACCGCCATCACTTGCTTGTCGCACGGCACCCAGGACCTCTATCCCGACTTTCTCAAGACGGTGCATCGCTTTTCCAATGCCGTGGTCTCGAACCTGGCCATCCTGTACAACCTCGGAGCCATCGCCGGTGCGTTGGTCATCGGTCATTACTCTGACCGGCTCGGCCGGCGCGTCGCCATCATGCTGGCTTTGCTGATCTGTGCGCTCTCCATTCCGCTTTGGGCCTTTGGCATCGACCATCACCATGCTTGCCCTGGGATCGTTCCTGATGCAGTTCGGGGTGCAGGGCGCCTTTGGCGTGATCCCCGCGCATCTGAACGAACTTTCCCCCAGCAGCGTGCGCAGCTTGTTTCCCGGTGTCGTTTACCAGCTGGGCGTATTGATCGCGGCGCCGTCGGTGGTGATCGAGTACACCTTGCGCAAGCATTTTGGCTATCAATGGGCGTTGACCATCTTCGAGATGTGTGTGATCTTCTGTCTCTTCCTGATCTTCGGTTTCGGACCGGAGCGGAAAGGTCACGATTTCCATGCCTAGTTCAATCTCTGTAGCGTGCTACCGGCCCAAGCCCGGCTGTGAAGAAGCTCTCCTGGCTGAAGTCCGCAACCATCTGCCCCCACTGCGCGCCCAGGGTTTGGTGACAGAGCGACGTCCGATCGTCATGCGCACTGAGGATGCAACAATTATTGAAATCTTTGAGTGGGTCTCGCAGGAGGCGATTGCCGGCGCCCATTCCAACCCCGTAGTCCTTGAACTATGGAAGCGCTTCGAGGCGGTCTGTAACTACGAAGTGCCGGCAAACCTCCCCGGCTGTTCCAGAAACTGTTCGCCCACTTCGAGCCAGTGTGACCCGCCTTTCTCGGTCATCTGAACCGAGTCCCGAAGGGACGGCTGAAAGTAGCCCAGGATGCAGTCCTGGGTTGACCTCACCCTACCGAGATCAGTCTGCAGATGATAACGCCAGAGATCTAGCCGTCCTCCGGGCTCAGTTCGTATCAGACGCGTCTCTTCAGTTCGGGACTGGATTCGCTAACCCAGGCTCGGTCACACCCTAAAATATCCCAATGCTGACTGCGGAAGAGCGTTCGCGGGTCTGCGTGGTGCTGGTGCGCGCGCGCAACCCTAACAATATCGGCGCAGTCGCGCGGGCCATGCATAACTTCGGATTTACCGACCTACGCCTGGTCAACGACTACTCCCTGACCCTCGAAAAAGCCCGTTCCGCCGTGGACGCATCCGCCATCCTCGACCAGGCAACCGAATACCTCACCGTCGCCGAGGCAATTAAAGACTGCAACCTGGTCTTGGGCACGACAGCGGTCGGCGAGCGAAGAGAAGAACATTCGCTGTTCACCCTGGCCGAGGGCTTCCAGTCGATCGGCAATCGATTGGAAACGGAACGCATCGCCCTGCTTTTCGGATCCGAGAAGACCGGTCTGAGCAACGACGCCTTGAGCCACTGCCACTCGCTCATCACCATTCCGATGCACCCGACTCCGGGTGTGCGCCACGCGTCCATGAATCTCGGACAAGCCGTAGCTGTATGCCTGTACGAATTCATTAGGGGAGCGCCCGCGCCACGGCAGACGAACGCGCCGCCCGCAGCCCAGGCAGAAGATCTGGAACGTGTCACCCAGTTGCTTGCGGAAATGCTGGCAATCATCGGGTACGCGCAACGCAGACCCGCCGGTGCTGAACTCACCGAGGTGCGCCGCATGGTACGCCGTCTGCACCTGACTCAATCCGATGCCCGGCGTTGGATGGGCATCCTTCGCCAGCTCTTGTGGAAGCTCGGCTCGACTAGCGAGTGATGATCACTTCGTAGAGGTTGTCTTTCGCCAGGTAGAACTTGGTGTTGGCGTAGTTCTCGAAGAGCTTCTCAATGGTGCGATTGGTATAAACGTGCTGCACCGCGTAGCCGGTCGTTTCCTGGGTCTCGATGGTGTCGCTGTCGGTCACGTGGTAGCGGCAGAAGCTGGTATCCGGTCCCGTGTTCTTGGTGTGAAAGAAGGTGAGCACCCGGCCGCCCGGCCGCATGGATGACCGAAGGCGCTTGATCAATGGTCCAACCAAATCCTGCGGCACGTAATCCAGCGTGGTCCAGAGCAGAAGGACGTCGAATTCCCTGCCCGCAAAATCGAGGTTGCTATCGAGGAAGCCTTCCACGTCAAAGTGGGTCACGCCGTTCTCGTCCGGCGCGCTGATCCAGTTGCCGTGCAGGGCTTCATTCACCACATCGGCCATGTACACTCCGTGGCCCAGCGTGGTGAGGAAGTTGATATTGGTGGGAGAGGTGGGGCCAATGTCGAGGATGCGCAATCCTTGCTCGGCCTTCAGATACTTAAGCAGGTCCTTCCAGGCACTCGAGTGTCGCGGCACCCTGGGACCGGTCAGAACCGTGGGAGTTCCAGAAGCCTGAGCACCGTGTTGTGGTCTGCCAAATATATTGCGCATCACGTCATCGGTTTTTGACCGCAGTCCAGTGCTCCCTGCGGGAAATATGCTCATCATGTTTCAAGCCCTCCAGCGTTCGTTAGTGTTTAGCTGGAGAGGTTGAGACCGGAATTTCGGCGCCCTTCGCCGGTCCAACACCAGCTGCCTTTTCGCCCTGCAAGGGTTCCACCTTGCCGCGAAAAACAGCGCTCTCCTCAATCGATAGGCGTGCGGCGGAGATGTCCCCCACTAAATCGCAGCCATCACGTAGTTCAACCCGGCCGGTGGCAGTAACATTGCCGCTCAGCTGGCCTAACAGGATCACGTCTCTTGCCGATACGTTGGCGGACACATGGGCATTCGGACCAATGGTGAGGCGACTTTCGACCAGGGTAATTGTTCCTTCCACGTGGCCGTCGACCATCAGGTCTTCGCTTCCCCTTACCTCGCCCCTGATCTGCACCGACTTGCCGATCACGGCGACGGCGCTGTCTCCTGCATTCATCGGGTGCCTCCCTGCAGTTGCAGGCTCTCTGCCCGAACTATACGCAAGGATTGAAGTCAACCGCAACCGGCAAAACAGGTTACACGGCTTCGCGGCCCACAGATGTAAACTGAAAGGTATTGCTTTGCATCTTACTGGGTAACATTATGCGATTTATGAGCCATTTTCGGCCGTTCACGGGCTCGTTTCGGGCATATTTCCTGCTTGCACCCCTGTTTGCCCTGACAGCCGGCCATGCCTTGTCCCAAAACGGTAACCCCACCGTGGACCCGCTAAAAATCGTCCGCGACGCCAGCTATAACGAGCTTCATTCCAAGTCCCCAGGCCGCTCTTTCCGCTATCGCCAGCACAAAGTCGACCCCAAGGGGAGCGTGGTCAAGGAGATCTTCGAGACGAAGGATGGGGATGTAGCCCGGCTGATCGAGAGGGATGGCAAGCCCCTGCCTCCGGAGGAGGAGCAGGCCGAAGCGGACCGCCTGAACAACCTGCTTGCCCATCCTGAGGTCCAGGAACATCGCCATAAAAAGGAGCAGGAAGATAGCGCCCGGGGCGACGAGATGGTGCGCATGCTTCCCGACGCCTTCCTCTACACCTTCGACGGCATGGTGGAGGGCCCCAACGGGCCGTGCTACCGCCTGCAGTTCAAGCCCAACCCTGCGTTCACGCCTCCCGACCGGGAAGGTGAGGTGTACCACGGCATGGTGGGCGAGTTATGGGTCGATCAGGCGCAATTGCGGCTGGTCAAGATCGACGCGCACCTGATTTCGGATGTGAACTTCGGCTGGGGAGTCCTGGGCCGGCTATACAAGGGTGGCAGCATCCTGGTCCAGAACGCCGACGTCGGCCTGCATCACTGGGAGACCATCCACATGAAGCTGCAGCTGCAAGGCAAGCTTTTGATGATGAAGAGCGTGGACTACTCAACCACGGAAGATTTCAGCGATTTTCAGGTCCAGCCCCAGGAACTGGGCTACCAGGAGGCCATTCGCCTGCTGCAAAAATCACCAGCCCAGGTGGCCTCGAAATAGACTTTTGCGTGCAGTTGCTTTGTATCAGGGCACGACTTTAGTCGTGCCGTAAAGGGCAAAACGAGTCGGGCTTTAGCCCCTGCTCATTTTCCGGCTGCAGCAGGGGCTAAAGCCCCGATCATTGGGGTGGGTGATGGCACGACTGAAGTCGTGCCCTGATACAAAGGAAAAGCCCAGAACCCAAAGAGAGAAATGCGCTACGCCAGGTCATCCCCACCCGAAGAATCATCGAAAGATGAGTCGTCATACGAGGAATCATCCAGGCTCAGATCGTCCTGATTATCCCCATCGTCCCGCAGATCGTCGCTTGCCGTCTGCAGGTTCGCGGCATCACTTCCGCTATCTCCCAGGCCGCTCCTGTCAAAGTCCGCGCCCTTACTTCCAGAATCGTCGTAATAGTTATTGATAACCGTCTCTTCCGGCCGCTCTCCGCCGCCGAAGAATCCGCCACCGGCCAGACCCGCCGGACTTCCCCCAAACCCATGCATCAGCGACTCTATTCCCTGAAAAGCCAGCGCCCCGGCAGCCACACCAGCTGCCGTGGTGGCGGCAGTGCGCAGAAAGCTCCCTCCCCCGCCCGGAACAGGAGGCGCACCGTAGGCAGGGGGCTGATTCCAGGGCTGAGCATACGGCGACGCTCCGTAACCCGGGGGTGGCGGAGCCATCGGAGGAGGAGCAGCCGGTGGCACGGGATCCCGGTGGCCCAACAGGCTGCCCAGGAAACTGGTGCTATGCGCCGGCTGCTGCTGGGTTTGCTGTAATTGCCGCGACTGCGCGAGCTGCGCCTGGGCTTGCTCCAGCGCATACTTCTGCACCAGCACCGTCTGCGCCAGGATATAGAGTGAGTTGGGGTTACGCCCAAGCGACTGGTTCAGCAGCTGCTCTGCTTCCGGGTCCTTCTCGGTTAGCTGGGTTTGCTGCACACGACCGATCAGGTCGTTCAACATGGATTCTTCCTGGGGAGTCATCTCATCTCCAAATGATCAGGAGACCAGCGCCATGGCCTTGATCTCCTCTTTGCGAACGGTAAGCCGTTCGATCAGGTCGGTGCGCACTTCAAAGCCCCGACCCGGGGTGTTGGGCACGCGAATCTCGCCGGCGGCGGATACGGTGACCTCGGGCTCGATGATGTCCTCAGCCCAGTAGCGCCTGGACGCGGAGACATCTCCCGGCAAAGAGAAATTCTCGAGCGTGGATAGCGCGATATTGTGGGCGCGCCCAATGCCGCTTTCCAGCATTCCGCCACACCACACCGGGATACCCCGTTCCAGGGTCGCGTTATGGATGGCGATCGCCTCGCTGAAGCCGCCGACCCGCCCCAGCTTGATGTTTATGATGCGGCAGGACTCCATTTCGATCGCTGCTAACGCGTCACGTCGATTGCGAATCGATTCATCCAGACAGATGGCAGTATCCAGACGCTGCTGCAGCATGGCGTGGAAGTAAAAGTCATCCGCCCACAACGGCTGCTCGATCATCAACAAGTCGAATTGATCGAAACTGACCAGGTGGTCAGCGTCCTTGAGGCGGTAAGCGGAGTTGGCATCGCAGCTCAGACGAATCTCCGGCCAGCGATGGCGAACTGCTTCAAACATCTCCACATCCAGGCCCGGCTTGCACTTCAGCTTGATTCGCTGGTAGCCCTCAGAGATGGCGGTACCCACTTTGTCGATCAGCTTTTCCAGAGACGGCTGGATGCCGATGGAGACGCCGCAAGCGATCGTTTCCCGGACGCCGCCCAACAGCTCGTACAGCGGTATTCGGCGCATTTGCGCGTCCAGGTCCCACACTGCGTTTTCCAGCGCGGCCTTGGCCATGCGGTTGCCGCGCACCCGGCGAAAGATCCCGGGACACTTGCCGCCACTCTGCTCCTCGGCAGAGTTGAGCAAGGGCGCCAGCTCCTGCAAAATCGTAACCCAGGCTGTATCCGTTGACTCCTCGTTGAAGTAGGGGTGCTCCCCCGTTGTACACTCGCCCCAGCCGGAGAGGCCTTCCGCGCGGACTTCCACTAACAGCACGCGGCGCTCCCTGGTTTCACCAAAGCTGGTGGCGAAGGGGTGGATCAAAGACATGCTGAGTTCACGCAGGACAATCGAATCAATCTTCATGCACACCTGCCGGATTTCGGTTGGATTGGTTGCGAGGAGCCAGACGGCTGACGAATTTCCTTTCAAGGCCCATTGGCATTGTCGAATTCATGCTGTCCTGTTTGCGAGTTCGGGCTCTTGCCATGGCCCGAGTTGAAAAATTCCATTGCCCTCTGCATCGATCCTAAAACCGATCACCGCAAGCTGGCGTGCGAATGCCTGTTGAAAATGCTCGCGATTCCGGGTCTGGATGTCAAGAACACGTTCCTGATCCAAAGGCGAGTGCCTCCACTGGGCAATTTGATGCGGTACGATGATTTCCTGCTCCACAACGCCTACAGCAGCCGGTTTGCCGCCCAGGGCAGAGCAAACCCAATCACTATCCAGCCACCATTCCGCGTAGAGCCGATCAGTGGGAACCTGACCATGCAGCCGTGATGAGGATACACCATAGAAATTCACCGCGTAGCGGCGAACGATGGCCCCCAGCTTGCTCACATTGAGGAAACTGTTCTTGATCTCCAGCGGGTCGAACGTCCATTCCATGCGCGTAATTCCCCGCCCCAGGGCTTCTTCCCGCTGGAAAAGCTTAAGGCGCCGCCCGATGCCCTGGTTCCGGTATTCAGGCTCAACCGCGAGCATGTGGGAGTGCAGATAGGGCAGGCCTTCGGAGATGCCCGGTAACGCCATCGCAAACCCGACCAGACGATGACCATCAAATGCGCCGATCGCCTGGCCGCCGATGGCTTGCGCCACCTTGAAGACCCGGCGAGGAATCACATCCCGGTCTCCGTATCCCCACACATCGATCTGTAGTTGGACGCAGGCGCTGAGTTCCTCGAAGCCCTCGCATGGCCGGATGACAAGAGGTCCGGAGTTCATCGCGAAGGCGACGCTGCGGCACTGTCAGCTAGTTTGGCCTGGCACCAAAGCGCTTCCAACTGGGCCGCCGACAAAGCCTCGAGGGGCTGCGCAGAAGCGGCTTCCATGGCGGCGAACCGGCGACGAAATTTAGCGTTGGTGTGGCGCAGCGCAAACTCCGGTTCCACCTGCAGGTGGCGGGCAAGATTGACCAAAGTGAAAAGCATGTCGCCGACCTCCGAAACAACCTCCTCCGGGGCCGGAGAAGGAGAATCGATCGCCCGGCGGAGTTCAGCCGTTTCTTCTTCCAACTTGGCGAAGATGCCGTCAACGTCCGGCCAGTCGAAGCCGCTCTTGTGCGCCCTGGATCCCAACTTGCCGGCTTCCAGCAGTGCGGGAAGAGATCGCGGAATGCCGTCGAGCGCGGAGGCGTGCGCGTGCGGCTGCGCCTTTTCTGCCCGTTTGATCGCCTCCCAGTTACGCAGGACCTGCGACGAATCGATATTCTCCGTCTCCAGCGGCGACACAACTGCGTTACCCGCGGCCACCGACGCCGCGTCGCCAAAAACGTGCGGGTGGCGGCGAACAAGCTTGCGGTTAAGGCTGGTGATCACGTCCGCGATGGTGAAGTATCCGGGCTCGCTCGCCATCTGGGCATAGAAGAGTACCTGCAGCAGCAGGTCGCCCAGTTCCTCGCACAGGTCGGTCCAATTGCGGCGCTCGATCGCATCGAACACCTCATAGCTTTCTTCGAGGGTATATTTCCGGATGGTGTCGAAGGTCTGCTCGCGATCCCAGGCGCAGCCACCGGGACCGCGCAGCCGGGCCATGATGCTCACTGCTTCGGCAAAAAGCGCAGCCGAATCGGGGGCCAAGTCGCGCTCGGGACTCATATCAACAATCTAAACGATGAAGGCGCAGCAAATCCAAGAGATGAACAAGCAACAAACCGCGGGACCGAATGCTACTGTGATCTTCAATGCCCTGCATCTTTTTTGCAGTCTTCGGTTTACTGCTGGGGAGCTTCCTCAATGTCTGCATCCTGCGACTGCCCCTGGACGAATCCGTGGTCTGGCCGCGCTCCCACTGCCGTCAGTGCAACCAGCCGATCGCCAGCTGGGACAACATTCCCGTCCTGAGCTGGATCCTTCTCGGAGCTGCATGCAGAGCCTGCGGTAGCCGCATTTCCTGGCGTTATCCCATTATCGAATCAGCCACTTGCATCCTCTTTGCAATCTGCTGCCTGCACTTCGGGTTTGGTTGGGTCTCCGGTTTCTGGGCACTGCTGTGTTTCCTTCTGCTCGGCCTGGCGGTCATGGATGCCGAGACCATGCTCCTGCCTGACTGGTTCACCTTGCCCGGGCTGGCTTCCGGCATCGCATTCTCCGCCCTGCGCCCCGGCCTGGAAAGCGGAGTCTGGACCCTCGCTCCCGCGCTGCGTGCGGCAGGGTTATCTCTACTGGCTGCGGCCATCGCCGCCGCGGCTCTGTTGTTGATCGCGGGAGCCTATTGGCTGGCCCGGCGCCGCATGGGCATGGGGATGGGAGACGTGAAGCTGCTGGCTATGCTGGCCGCGTGGCTCGGCCTGCGGCAAATCGGCCTGGTCTTTTTTCTTGCCGTGATTGTGGGCGCGCTCTACGGGCTGGGGACAATCCTGTGGAGTCGCCGCAAAAACAGGGATGATCAACTCCCGCTGGGCCAGATGCCGATTCCCTTCGGCACCATACTTAGCCTGGCCGGCCTGTACAGCATTTTTCTAGGCCAACGGACGTTGGGCTGGTATCTGCAATTTTTCCACTAAGTTCTCTCTGGTCAGCCGCAACGGAGCAGGCGACGGCGCCACGAGTTCCTTCACGGACCGCAGCTGGGTCACATGGTGGAGTCCATGCACCACGTGGAAGCGACGCCACTGATCGACCCGCAGCGGTCCGAGCCAGGGGTGATGCGACACCCGCTCCATCCCGAACTTACGGCGGCAGCGATCCAGCACCGCGTCCATCGCGCTTATTTCCTGGCGAAGCAAATCTTCCAGTTGCCGCCCATTCATGGCCGCAAAGAAGCCTTCGGTAGGCACGGTCTCGTCCAGCGAAGGCACACCCCGAGGCAGTGCCCCAAAACTCAGGATCATCAACTGAAGCGACCACTGCAGGCGGGTGCTTCTGCGGTTGCGGGAGAGGCGCCCTTTGGTCAGCCGGGTCTCCAGTCCTTCGCTCGTCAGGCGGTAGCTCAGAACCAGGTGCTCGATCACCTGCTGAACACTCCATTTATAAGCCAGGCCCTTGGGGTGGAGTTGTGTGGTCTCCGCGTCTAAGTCGCAAATCTCACTGGATATTTGGCTGACTACCGGTTCCAGGATGGCGTGCATAGGGGACTTTCTCCCAAACCTCGCGAAAGTGTAGAACACGCCACCTAGGACAGGACACCCAAAAAGTGGGTTGCACCTCCGACGGCACTACAACCTTTGTTCGCTTATAGGGGATTACCCGGTGGGCAGCAGCGTCTTGAGCGCCTTGAGCGCCTGTTTGGCTTTGGGTCCGTTGGGCACGATGTCCAGATAAAGCTGGTAATTGCGCGCTGCTTCCGCATTTTTCTTAAGCATGCGCTGCGCCTCGGCCAAACCAAAAATGACATCCACATTAGCGGGATCAGACGCAGTGGCGTCCTTATAACGAAGAAGCGCGCCCTGGTAGTTGCCTGTCTTCAGATAGAAGCCAGCCACATCAGCATCCTTCTTGGCGCGCGCTGGATCGACCACGGTGGGCGGGGCACCCGGCTCGTCCGCCTCAGCGCCGCTGGATTGGCTGGAACTCGAACTGACGCCTGGGGGAATATCTCCCTTCGCATCCGGCGCAGAGTCATTGCCGGCTGCCTTAGCGGCATCGCGTGATACTGCTTCCGGGAACGGGTTTTCGTCCTTGGTTGGCGGCTTGGCGTCGCCCGATTGCGCCGGATCGGAATCCTGCTTGGCTGCCGCCTTCGAGACCGCTTCCGGGAAAGGGTTGTCGTCCTTGGTTGCCGGCTTGCTGTCGCCCGCCTGCGCCGGATCGGCATCAGAGGCCTGTTTGGCGGCTGCCTTCGAAACTGCCTCCGGGAAGGCGTTGTCGTCCTTGGTTGGTGGGGCCTGCTTGGGGTCTGTCGCGGTAGATTTGTCTGCCGGCTTCTTTTGCGGCTGGGGCGCATCGGGAACGGGCTGGCTCTGCTGTTGAGCCTGAGCAGAGCGACTCGCTCCGAACATAAGCAGAGCGGCGATCGACGCGACAATAAAAGACTGGTTACGCATCGTTCCTTCCCTAAGTCTAGACCTATCGCCAAGACCTTTCCACCCCAGGGCCCTTCCGCAAAAAACAGCAGGTCCCTCCACTTCGCTACCCTTCGGTCCCACGGCAGGCCGGGACAGGCGGGATGACACATCTGTTTGGATGTTGGGTTTGTAATGCGGGATTCGGGAGGGCCGAGGGGCGCACCGCAGATCCCTCGGCTTCGCTCGGGATGACGAAGGGTGGGGTGGCGTTTTCAGTGGAGGTTGGTTTGTGGATGAGGGGGAACTTTCATTTGCGGCATCGAATCTGATTGGAAGCGTCGCCGTACCCTTTGTCATCCCGAGCGAAGCCGAGGGATCTGCGGTTCTACGGACCCGTCCTGGAAATGTGTTTCGCTCTTCCCTTCCATGTTAAAAATTTGATCATGGGTTTGATGATTCGTTCCTCTTCCATACACGCCGCTGGCTGCTACACCACCTCGCCCATCCCCAAGGGGGTCAAGGTGGTGGAATACACCGGACCCCGGATCACCAAGAAGCAAGCCGACGCCTACTTCAAAGACTCGAAAATCACCTACCTCTTCGGCATCGGCGACGGCACCAAGGTCATCAACGGACATGGCATGGCCATGTACATCAACCACTCCTGCGATCCCAATTGCGAGACCGAGGAGCTGCGCGGCCGAGTGTGGGTGATGTCCATCCGTGAAATCGCACCCGGCGAAGAACTCACCTACGACTACAACCTCTACGATGGCGACGAAGATGAGGCCCGCTGCCACTGCGGAGCCCGCAACTGCCGCAAGACCATGTACTCCGTTGAGGAGGTCGAGCGGCGGAAGAAAGCCGCGAAACGGCAAGCCCGGAAAGCGGCGAACAAGCTTGTTTCGGCGCGCCACAAATAGCGACGCCACTCGGGCTACAATCAAAGTTCAGAGGCCGTGCACACCGCACGCGCGCGCACCGATTTCCTCCCTATGGCTTACCAGGTTCTAGCCCGCAAATACCGTCCCCAACGCTTCTCCGACGTCGCTGGCCAGGAGCACGTAACCCGGACCCTGGGCCACGCTCTCGAACAGCAGCGGGTGGCCCACGGGTACATCTTCAGCGGGCACCGCGGCATCGGCAAGACCACCATCGCCAGGATCCTGGCCATGGCTCTCAATTGCCGCAACACGATTGGCAGCGCAGAAAGGCCGTCGCCGGAACCCTGCGGAGTTTGCGATTCCTGCAAGGAAATACGCGCCGGCAACTCCCTCGATGTCATCGAAATCGACGCCGCCACCAACCGCGGCATCGATGAGATTCGCGAGCTGCGCGACGCAGCCCGCTACGCCCCGGCACGCGATCGCTACAAAATTTATCTTCTCGACGAAGCCCACCAGATCACCGACGCGGCGTTTAATGCGCTGCTCAAGATTCTCGAGGAGCCCCCAGAACACGTCGTCTTCATGATGGCGACTACGCAGCCGGAAGATATTCCGCAGACCATCCGTTCACGCTGCCAGCATTTCAGCTTCCACGCAGTCAAGTTCGACGACATCGTGACCCAGCTGACCCAGATCGCCACCCAGGAAGGTATTCTGGCCGACCCGCAAGCGCTGGCCCTGTTGGCCGAGGCGGGCGACGGATCCATGCGCGATGCACTTTCCATCATGGACCAGGCCATAGCCAGCGCCCCCATGGTGGACGGCAAGGCCAAACTCGACGGAAACGAAATCCGTGAGCTGATGGGAACGGTGCCGGATGCCGTCTTCGAACGCATCCTGGAAGCCATCGGCGAAGGTCAAAGCGCGGCCGTGATGGAGGAACTCAACCGGCTGCTGAATGCCGGCAACAGCCCCTCGCAAATGGCACGGCAATTAGTGCGCTATCTGCGCAACTGCCTCATGGCCAAGCTGGGTGGAGAACAAACCGAACTGCTGCAGATCTCGGGCGATGAGCGGGCTCGTGCGGTGCGCACCGCCGCGCTCTTCAGCGAAGAAGACCTGACCCGCTTCCTGCAGGTGATCCTGCGCACCTTCGATGAGCTGAACTATCGTCAGGAGCCGCGCCTGCACCTCGAGCTGGGCCTCATGAAGTTGGTGCATCTGCAGCGCCTGTTACCGCTGGAGCAGATTCTGAGCGGTCTGCCGGGGGCTGGGGCGACTCGTACCAACGTCACCGTCACTCGGCCCGCTTCGGCGATGCCGGCGCAGGCGCCGCCGCGTCCCGCTCCGCCGCCGGTTTCGCTCGAACCGCCCAAGCCAAAGCCGATCGCTCCTTCCCCGTTCGAACGGGACAGCCAGCGGAAGCAGACCAGCGAAGAGGAAGCGCCAACCCCTGTTCCTGTTGTGCAGCCGGCCCCGGTTCAGGTGAAGGTTCCGGAGCCGCCTCCGATTCCGGTCAAGGTCCCGGAGCCGCCTCCTGTTCAGGTCAAGGTTCAGGAGCCAGCACCGGTCCCCGTAGCCGCCGCGCCGGAGCCGCCACCAGTCAAGGCCGTGGAGACGACCGCAACCGCAACGGATCTGGATCCAGTGCGGGAAGCAATCACCGCTGCGCTCGACGAGCAGGGTCACAACACGGCGGCCTCGCTGCTGGGAGCCGGCCGTTGGAAGCTGGACGAGGACGGCGCGATCCGGGTCGAAGTCGGGGTCAAGAAGACAATGCTCGGCCTGACCATGAACCCCGATGCATGGAAGATTGTGCGCGAGGCACTGCGCACCGCCGGCAGAACGCAGAAGATGACCGTGGTACCGGGCGAATCGGCTGAGCCGGCCGGTGGGAGCCCGCGCGTATTCTCACGCGACAGCATCGAAGCAGTAGCCCTCGGTAATCCGTTGGTGCGGCAGGCCCAGGAGATGTTCCATGCTGAAGTGCGTAGCGTGCTCGATTTGCGGGAAAAAGGCAAAGGTTGAATCCATGAGGTGGAGTCGGCGGTGAATCCTTTAAAAATGCAGGAAATGTTGGAGCAGGCGCGCCACATGCAGGACCAGATGCAGGAGAAGCTAAGCCAGACGGTGGTGGAAGCCTCCTCTGGCGGAGGCGCCGTCACCGTGAAGATGAACGGCCAGAAGCAGGTCTTGCAACTAAAGATCGACGCCGCCGCGATGATGAGCCTGAGCTCCAGTCCGGCCGATGTCGAAATGCTTGAGGACCTGGTGACGGCAGCGTTCAACGAAGCCGGCCGCCGCGCCGACGAAGCGATGAAGTCCAATTTGACCGGGATGTTGGGCGGCTTGAATCTTCCTCCTGGACTTCTGTAGCGGAGCCTGGCTTGTCTCAATTTGCAGAACCGATGGCGCGGCTGATCGAGGAGCTGCGCAAATTGCCGGGGATTGGCAACAAGAGCGCGCAGCGGCTCGCTTTCCACATCCTGCGCGCGAGCACAGACGATGCCGTCGCGCTGGCTGACGCGGTGCGTGAGTTGAAGGCCAGGCTGCTGCTCTGCTCCACCTGCAACAACATCACTGACGTGGATCCGTGCATTTATTGCGCCAGCCCCACCCGCAGTCAAAGGGTCGTGTGCGTCGTGGAAGAGCCGGGCAACATTGCGGTGATTGAAAAAACCCGCAGCTACAACGGCGTCTACCACGTTCTGCACGGTACCCTTTCACCTCTGCACGGGGTTGGCCCGGAGCACTTGAGAACCGACAGCCTCGTAGCGAGGGTGGCCCACGGCGATGTGGAAGAAGTGATCCTGGCCACCAACCCAACCGTCGAAGGCGAGGCCACAGCCGTCTACCTGGCGGACCTGCTACGCTCAGCGGCGGTGCGCGTTACCCGCATAGCAACCGGAGTCCCCGCCGGGAGCGACATCGAGTATGCGGACGAGGTCACGATGACGCGGGCCATGGAAGGCCGTCGCGAACTCAAGTTCTAGGCACCCTGGACACCCCGAAGCATTCGAATGGAAAGACGGGTGCCCCACGTTCGCACCAGCGTACTCCGGATTTCCTGTGGAGCTTGCTGGCGTTGGCGCACTTCATGCGGCTTTCCTTAATGAAAGCCGCACACGCGGATATTGGTGGCGCCCCGTGCAGGAAATCCGGATACGTGGGACGAGGAAGATGGGCGAAGCCCACCATTGCTTTTGTGCGCTAGGCTCTGGTTGTGAGAAAGCGGCGAAACCATGCGGGATAAAACAATGGTAGGGCTCCGCCCTATCGTTTTCGTCCCACGTACGCTGGTGCGAACGTGGGGCACCCGTCGCTTCCCGACAAGAATTGGCGCGCTTTTCACTCTGCTACTTCTCTGTCAGTTACCCCTGGCGGCCGAATCCACCACACAGGCAACCTTATCGTCCGCGCTGCGCGGGACTCCAGCCGTCGGTGTAGTCGTCGATGTAAAAAGCGGGCGTCAGCTGGCCGCAGTGAAAACGCCCGAGGCCACCCACGGCGCCCCCGGTTCCCTGCTCAAACCACTCTTCCTGGCTTCCGCCCTCAATCGCCACGAAGTCCTACCGCAAACCACAGTCTTTTGCCGCCGTGATCTACACGTCCTCGCCGAAGATCGCGACTGGAACCTGGCCTGTACGCATCCCCAAACCGACGTAGCCTTTTCCGCCCAGGAAGCGCTCGCCTACTCCTGCAACCGATACTTTGCAGCATTGGCCGATCGCCTGTCCCCCGCCGATGCTGCAACCACCCTCAGCCACTACGGCCTTCCGCTCACAAATCCTCCGCAAACCAAAGAGCAAAAAGAGCTGCTCGTACTCGGATTAGCGGGACTCACGACCTCCCCATCAAAAATCGCCAATGCCTATCGCAGGTTAGCTATTGAACTGGCCCAATCCCCCGCCCTCGACGCAGTGCGCGACGGTCTCAGGGACTCGGTCCGCTACGGCATGGCTCACAACGCCGCCGTCCCCGGCATGGAGATCGCGGGCAAAACTGGAACCGTCACCACCGGCGGCTGGTTTGCCGGCATTGCTCCCCTCAACCACGAAGAAGTCGTGATCGTGATTTATTTGCCCAGCGGCAACGGAGCCGACGCCGCCCGCCTGGCCCAGCACTTCTTCCAGACCTCCGCACCACCCGCACCAACCAGCGCCCGCGCGCTCACGATCGAGCTCTGGTCCGCGCAGTCCGTGACCCACCTCACCGCAAAACCGCTGGCCAACCCAACCATGCCGCTCGAAATAGACTGGCAAAAGGACGGCCTCCGCACTTCTTCCGGGAAGACCCTGAAACACCTCGACCTAACCGGAAACTTCCGTCTGCAAACGACGCAAGCGCCGGAGGTTGTGGCTGCGGGAAGCTGGACCCTCGCCTGGCGACAAGACGGCCTGCGCGTGTTGCTGACCCTGCCCAGCGAAGCCTATGTTCTCGCCGCGCTCAACGGAGAAGCAGCCCCCGATGAACCGCTGGCCTCGCTCAAGGCAATGGCAATCAGCATCCGCACCTTCGCCCTGGTGAACGTCAACCGTCACGAGGTGGACGGCTTCGGCCTCTGCGACAGCACCCACTGCCAGGCGCTTCGCCTGGGAAAATCCCGTCCAGAGGTGGAGCGCGCAGTGCGGGAAACCGCCGGCGAAACGCTATGGTCGAACGGTCAACGGGCACACATCTATTACACCCAGCACTGCGGCGGCATGAGTGAATCGGCCTCCGCCGTCTGGCCGGCTGAGCAAGCCGCGTACCTGGCCGGTCATCGCGCGGATCCCTACTGCTTGCGCCGCTCCCCCGCCGAATGGCACACACAAATCCCGCTGACCCGACTCAGCCAAATATTTCGCGAGCAAGGCTGGCATACCCCTGCCCCGATCGAAGCCATCCGCGTGATCAGGCACAGCCCGGCCGGCCGGGCTGAACTCCTCGAAGTAACCGGCCACGGCACCCCCGCTGAGCTCTCAGCCAGCAGCGTTCGCTTCGCCGTGGACCGGGCGCTGGGTTGGAACCAGATGCGCAGCGACTGGTATACCGCCGGCGTGTCGGGCGGCTCACTCGAAATCAAGGGACGAGGCTACGGGCACGGCGTGGGCTTATGCCAGGCGGGCGCCTATGAGATGGCTGCGGAAGGCCACAGCGATTCAGACATCCTCAATTTTTACTTCCCGGGCACCATCGCCGGGATCACTCCCGCAGACCACGGATGGAAGAAAATCAGCGGCGCAGGATGGACCCTGCTGACGACAGACCCGGGCGGCGGATTGCTGGCGGAAGGCAATGCCGCCTGGGCCAAAGCACAGTCGCTCCTGGGTAACTCCGCACCTTCCCACGGCCCCACGGTGCAGGATCTGCCCACCACCGAGCTCTTTCGCCAGACAACGGGCGAGCCAGGCTGGATGCTCGCCTCGACCCGTGGAAGCAACGTATTCCTGCAGCCCGCTTCGGTGCGGAAAAACAACGGAGGAGACGAAGCACTCCTTCTTCACGAGTTTCTCCATGTGCTGGTAGAGCAAGAGGCCGGAGCGAACGCGCCGTTGTGGTTACGTGAAGGTTTAGTGGAGACGTTAGCTGGTCCAGGTAAGCAAAGGTTGGAATTGCCGGATCTGCCGGCAAGCGAAGTGGATGCGGCCCTGGCGCATCCCGCCGACGCGACCGTTTCGCGCCGGGCGCACCAGGCCGCGGCACGCATGGCCGCCCTGCTCTGTGCCCGTTACGGGATAGCCACGGTGCGTGAGTACTTACGTACCGGCATTCCCTCCGAAGCCATCAAGAGCCTCGGATCCTGACTCGCCCAACAACCGTTCTGCAGCAGCTCCCAGCGAAGGGTCTGGTTCTTTGCCAGCAGTTCGGCGACAATCGCCCGCAAGGAACCGATCTCTTGCGTTAACTGGTGCAGCTCGGACGGGTCGAACTCTTCGACATCGTTGAGTGGGCTGTATGCGTTCCCTGTCATGGCCGGCCTCCCGCAAAGCAAAGCAATTGCGTTTCTATCAACAAGGTAGGCTCGCCTCAAAAAACTGCATAGCCCAAATGGTGCCGTGCACAGGGGGCTCTTTCGTAGTACTGCAATCCACCCGTAAACCACAGGTTTTCCCCTGCGCATGCGGCGTATGCTATAGCAAATCCCCTGTATTCCCGCCGAGAGGAGGTCGCTCTCGTGTCTGACTCAACCCAACCAGCCTTCGATGCTGAGGCCTTTCTTGCGAGCGCCGGGCTAGGACGAAGGATCGTCCGGCTCAAAGCCGAGGAGATTTTCTTCTCCCAGGGAAGCGCAGCAGACTCCATCTTCTATCTGCAAGACGGCCGAGCCAAACTGACCGTCGTTTCCGCGGAAGGTAAAGAAGCAACCATCATCCTTCTCTCTGCCGGCGACTTTGTCGGGGAAGAGTCGCTCGCCGGTGCCGTAGGGCTTCGCTTGGCCACCGCGACGGCCATCACCGCTTGTACCGCGCTCAAGATCGAGAGGGCGGAGATGATCCGTGTGATGCATGAGCAGCATGCCTTCTCCGACCTGTTCCTCAAGTTCCTCCTCGCCCGCAGCATGCGGACTCAGGCTGATTTGGTTGACCAGCTTTTCAACTCCAGTGAAAAGCGGCTGGCAAGAATTCTTCTCTTGATGGCGGAATTTGGAAAACCCGGTGAACCGGAAAGTATCATCCCGCAGATCACGCAGGAGACCCTGGCAGAGATGGTAGGCACCACCCGGTCGCGCGTCAGCTTCTTCATGAATCGCTTTCGCAAACTTGGCTTCATCGAGTACAGCGGCCGGATCAAGGTGCACAAGTCCCTGCTCAACGTGATCCTGCACGATCAGCTGACGCGCGAGAACGCCGAAATCGCTGCACCTGCCGGCAAGAAAACCGGCAAACAGAGGCGGCGGCCGCTCAATATCGAAAGCGCATAACAGACGGGCCGAAGAAAATCATCGCCTCTCCGAGGCCTCCTTCGCGTACCCTGAATCAAACAGCCAACTATGAAAATCGATACAAAACGCTTCCGTGTACCGCCAGGCAAAAATGTGAAACTCGCGCAATGGCCAACCCTGCTTAAGCCATTTGCCAAAACCGAGGAAGAGTACGAGGACCAGCTGACAAAGCACCGGAAGCGGCTGGGGGAACTGCAGCAGCTTCACTACTCCACCGAGCGGTACGCATTGCTGCTGATTTTTCAGGGGATGGATTCGGCGGGCAAGGACGGAGCCATAGCCCACGTCATGTCCGGGGTCAACCCGGAGGGCTGCGACGTTTCCAGCTTCAAACAACCGAGCGCTGAGGAACTGAAGCATGATTTTCTCTGGCGCGCCACCTGCCGGCTTCCTGAACGCGGCAAAATAGGGATCTTCAATCGCTCCTACTACGAAGAAGTGCTGGTGGTCCGGGTGCATCCGGAACTGCTCCTCAACGAGGGCCTGGCGAATGAAATGAAGGACCAGAAAACCCTCTGGGAGGAGCGCTACCGCTCCATTGTCGATCTCGAGAAGCACCTTTACCGAAACCGAACTCGGATCGTCAAAATATTTCTTCATCTTTCCAAGGAAGAGCAGAAAAAGCGGTTCCTCGCCCGCATTGATGATGTCGCCAAGAACTGGAAGTTCTCCCTCGCCGACATGAAAGAGAGGCAGTACTGGGATGATTACAAAAAGGCCTTTGAAGACTGCCTGGAGTCGACCAGCACACGCCAGGCGCCCTGGTTTGTGGTTCCCGCGGACGACAAAGAGAATGCACGTTTGATCATTGCCCAAATCGTGCTTGACGCGCTTGAGGATCTCAAGCTGACGCATCCCAAAACCACAGCCAAACGACGTGCCGAATTGATGGCGATCCGCAAGCAGCTGGTGAAGTAGCCCGGGGATTGAGCGAGAGTTAAAGTTTGGCCCGGGCCAGTGCCAGATCCATCAGCGTCTGGTGCGTTCCGTTCGCTTCCGGGCCAATGGCTCCTGATGCCGGGTGAAGTTGCTCGTAGGTCCCCTCCGGACCGAGCACCCAGGCCTGCCGTTGATCGCGCAGGCGAGAGATCCAGAATCTCCCAAAGCCGCTGTTTCGGACCCGTGGCAAAGATCGGTGTAACCACTTCAATGCGCTTGGAGAGATTGCGGTACATCCAGTCGGCTGACCCGATGTAGTACTCACCTTCCGCGGGGTCCTGCCCCCCGTTCGCAAAGTAGAAGATGCGTGAGTGTTCCAGGAACCGGCCAATGATGGAGCGGATGCGAATGTTCTCCGTGTGGCCAGCCACACCCGGCCGCAGGCAGCAGAATCCGCGAATGATCATGTCGATCGGCACGCCTGCATTCGAGGCCTCGCACAAGGCTTCGATCATGTCCGGGTCTTCGAGCTGATTCATTTTGGCAATGATGCGCGCCGGCTTCCCTGCTCGCTTATTTTGTATTTCGCGATGGATCAGATCCAGGAGCCGCGGCCGCATGGTCATCGGCGCAACCAGGATCGAACCGAAGTCCGGTTGATCGGCATGCCCGGTAAGGTAGTGGAACAGGTTCACCACGTCGTCCGTGATTCGATGGTCGCAGGTGAACAGTCCGACGTCGGCATAGAGGCGCGCTGTCTTCACGTGATAGTTGCCGGTTCCGATATGCACGTAGCACCGTAAGCCGCGTGCTTCTTTGCGTACCACCAGCGCCGTCTTGCCATGAGTTTTCAATCCGCTCACGCCGAAGGTGACGTGCGCGCCGACGCGTTCCAGTTCAGCCGCCCAGTGCAGATTGCGCTCCTCGTCGAAGCGCGCCTTGATTTCCATGACGCAGGCTACCTGCTTGCCCCGCTCCGCCGCCCGTATCAGCGATTTGACGAAAGGAGTGTCATCGCCGATGCGGTAAGCGGTCATCTTGATCGATACAGTCTGCGGATCGTCAGCAGCCGCGCTGATGAAATGCTCAACGCTGGCATCGAAGCTTTCATACGGGTGGTGGACCAGCAGATCGCCGGTCTGCATTGCGGCAAAGATGGCGCCCGGTCCCTCCGGCAGCGAGGCCGGCCACAGCGGCGTCCATTCGTGGTCGCGTAAGGTGGGCAGAGGAAGACCGAGAAGCTCAAAGAGTGTGGTGTAGTCCAACTCCCCCTGCATCTCATAAATATCAACCGGGCTGAGGTCGAAGCGTGATCGCAGCATCTCGGTGATGGCCGCGTCGGCCCCTAAACAAAACTCCAGCCGCACCACTGGCTCGTAGCGCCGCTGGCGAATCTGCTCCTTCACCATAGCGCGAAAGTCAGCCGCCGAATCGTCATCGACTTCTACCTCGGCATCGCGGGTCAGCCGCATGACGGTGACGTGGCTAATTTCCATGCCGGTATAAAGGTTCTGTAGATTGCCGCGAATGACCTCGTACAGGGGAACCAGCAGCTTTTGCCCCGGTTTCAGATCCGTTTCCAGCGAAACCCACTGCTTCAGGGATCCCGGCACCTTCACTCGAGCGAACATCGATTCGTCCCGGCCCACATCGCGCAGCCGGAAGACGAGGGAAGTCGACAGGTTGGATAGGAAAGGAAAGGGATGGACAGGATCGATCACTAACGGCGTCAGCGCGGGCGAGACGTCCGATTGGAAGTGCTTTCTTCCCTCTTCCTGTTGCCGCGGCGTGAGTTCGTTCCACGAGCGCAAAAACACTCCATGCTCCGCAAGCCCGGGGACAATGACTTGCCGGTAGCACTCCGCCTGGCGCCGAAGCGAGGTCAGGATCTTATCCCGGACCCGCTGTAGCAAGTCGCGCTGGGCATCGGTTGTGCCATGGCGCAGGACAGCCATGCGCTTCATGAAGAACTCATCCAGGTTGGAGGTAAAAATGGCGAGAAATTTTGCCCTCTCCAGCAACGGGGTGCGCTCGTCGAGCGCCTCGGCGAGCACGCGCTCATTGAAATCGAGCCAGCTGAGGTCCCGATCGAGCCAGACCGACTGCAGTTCTGTGGGTAGTGAGGCATTCAGAGCACCATGGTCGCCAACAGACGCCAAAACAGTAGTAGCCATAGAGTTCTCCCCTGATCCGTTCAGATTCTACGGCCCCCCTACCCATGGAAGTGTGAATAGGAGGTTGCATCTCAGTCCCGGCCACCCCAGTAAGATGGTTCCGATGGGAATCCGCAAAATCGTCCATATCGACATGGACGCGTTTTACGCATCCGTCGAGCAACGCGATGATCCCCACCTGCGCGGCAAACCAGTAGTCGTCGCGTGGCGAGGTAAGCGCTCGGTCGTCTGCGCCGCCTCCTATGAGGCGCGGCGTTTCGGTGTGCGTTCGGCCATGCCGGCAGTCCACGCGGAGCGCTTATGCCCCGAGGCGATCTTCATCCCTCCGGATTTCACACGTTATCGAGCTGTCTCGCAAAGTACGCGGGAGATATTCAAGCGCCACACCGATTTGATCGAACCGCTGTCGCTGGACGAGGCCTACCTCGACGTAACCGAAAACAAAATCGGTTTGCCGACCGCCACCCGGGTGGCGCGAGCCATTCGCGAGCAAATCCGTGAAGAATTGCATCTCACGGCTTCTGCCGGCGTTGCCCCCAACAAATTCCTGGCCAAGATTGCTTCCGACTGGCGCAAGCCCGACGGGCTCTTCGTGATCCAGCCCGAGGATCTGGATGCATTTCTGCCCCCGCTACCGATTGGGCGCATTCCCGGGGTGGGCAAGGTAACAGAAAAGCGGCTGGAACAACTGGGCATCAAGACCGTGGGCGACATGCGCAACCTGGAGCTGCACGTTCTCGATCAACATTTTGGGCGCTACGGTCTGAGGCTCTATGAACTCGCGCAAGGAATCGACCACAGTGCAGTCGTTCCCGATCGGCCGACAAAATCGATCTCCGCCGAAGACACCTTTGAAACCGACGTGCCCTTGGCCGAGACCGAATCGATCATCCTTCGTCTTGCAGAAAAAGTCTGGGCTGCTTCGCGCAAGGAAACGCGCATTCCGCGGACGGTGGTGCTCAAGCTCAAGACCAGCCAGTTCAATATCCTTACTCGCAGCCATACACCCGTCGCTCCGCCCGCATCCTGTGAAGAATTGGTGGCCATCGCACTCACCTTGCGCGAGCGAGTGAACCTGGATCCACAGCAACGTTTCCGCCTCGTCGGCGTAGGGTTGAGTAACTTCCGCGAGTCCGGAGAAACGCCCGCGCAGGCTGCCCTGTTCGAGTAATTAGCCCAAGCTCGCAAGAAGCTTTTGCTTTGTACCAGGGGAGGACTTCAGTCGTTCGCTCAGGCGCAGAAAGGGCCGAGGCTTACGAGTCTGCGTGAGACTCCAGAATTTGGGAAGGCCGAGGGGCGCACCGCAGATCCCTCGGCTACGCTCGGGATGACAAAGGGGAGGGCGGTATTTTCAGCCAGGGTTAGTTAGTAACGAGAACCGCAGATCCCTCCGCTACGCTCCGGTCGGGATGTATTCGTCAAAGTTCCCGCAAAATCGTCATCCTGAGCGGAGCGCCTCAGAGATCTATTGCGTGACACTGCGTGAGAAGTCTGAGAAGGCGGTGGTTTTTTGCTCCTGCGACTAGCCGCAAAGGCGTCATCCTGAGCGATTTTGCGGCTAGTTGGAGAGCAAAACCAGGGTCTTCTCAGGCTTATCACGCAGACACTCCAGCCCTACTGCGGCTCGTTATAAACACTCTTAACGAACCCGCCGGCATTCGTATTAGCCCAATCGGGATGCTGCGCCTTCAACTCCGAGCTAATCGTTTTCCCCGCATCCTCAGCCGAAACACCCTGCTGTTTAAGCGCCAGCGCTCGCGTGCGTATTCCCGAGATCAATTCCCGCTCCGCCCCTACCATCGAACCATCCCCCGGAGCGCTGTGATCGGGCAACACATGTGCAGCATTAAGCCCCTCCACCTTATCCAGCACAGCAAGCCATGTAGCCGGTGTTCCCCCGTCGCCAAAAATATTCGGCATAGTCTTGTTCTGCACCACGTCCCCAGAAACCAGGGTTCGGTCTGGTTCTACAAAAGTCAGTTCATCCCCCTTGGTATGCGCCCCGCCGTACCAGAGCAGGCGCGCAGTCACCCCGCCCAGGTCGACATCTGCTTCCTGAGTAAAGGTCACATCCGGCGCACGCAACACACCGCCCGCCAACAGCGCCTTATTCTCCGCGGAACGTGCGCTGAACATATCGATCATTTCCTTCCCGTGCTTCTCCATCTCTTGCTGCTGTACCTCGTCGCGAATGAGAATCGTGCCGGCAGGAAACCCCGGCTCGCCCGCTGCGTGCTCTGGATGAAAATGCGTGGTTGTGAGGTATAGCCGGCTGTTGCCAGGCGCGAGTTTAGCCGCCACGCGCGCGATCGTGGCTCCGTTCTTCGCGCCCATGCCGGTATCGACCACCAGGGTGGCGCGGCTGCCGACCACAATAGCGATATTAGGAAAGCCCATGATCGCCCATACATGGTCGGAAATCTTCGTCGTGTCCTCGCCCAGCACGGAGTGGCTCATCTGGGCGAATCCATGAGCGGTAAGCAGCGCGGCCAGAGCGAGAAGGTTTGGGAGAGATTTCATGCCGTCCAATATATCCTTCGCCGCCAAGCTACAATCACTCGAATGAACAGAACGCAGTTATTTTGCGCCAGCCTCCTGGGTTTGTTTGCAGCGTTCACACCCCAGCTCCACGCCGCCGACTGCGATGCGATCAAGCAGCTCAAGCTCGCGGATACCACGATCAACACGGCCGAGCGCGTGACTTCCGGTGACCTGAACGTGTCCGGTATGGATAAGCCGTTGCAGGAATTGCCGGCGTTTTGCCGCGTGACTGGAGTCCTGCACCCTACCTCCGATTCGGATATCCGTTTCGAAATCTGGCTGCCGGAAAAGGATTGGAACCAGCGCTTCCTCGGAGTAGGAAATGGTGGCTTCGCCGGCTCCATCGGGTACCGAAGCCTGGCCGGCAATCTACGCCGAGGCTTCGCGACCGCCGGCTCCGACGCAGGCCACGAGGCAGGGGGAGAAGACGCCAGCTGGTCACTCGGCCATCCCGAGAAGACGAAGGATTTCGGTTGGCGCGCAGTCCACCTGACGGCGGAGCGTGCCAAGGATGTAGTTCGCGCCTACTACGGCAAAACTCCCGACAAGGCATATTTCGATTCCTGTTCGGATGGTGGGCGTGAAGCGCTGATGGAAGCTCAGCGGTTCCCCCAGGACTACGACGGGATCCTTGCCGGCGCGCCAGCCAATGCCTGGAGCCGCATGGTCTCCTCAGGAATTAGCGTGGCTCACACCACCCTCGGCACCCCCGGGGGCTATATCCCTGCTAGCAAACTCCCTGCCATTGAACACGCCGCGCTCGCCGCCTGCGACGCATCCGACGGTGTGAAAGACGGATTCCTCAGCAACCCGGCAAAGTGCCGGTTTGATCCGTCAGTGCTCTTATGTAAGGGCGAGGACTCGTCCGATTGCCTCACCCAGCCCCAGGTGCAATCGCTCAAGAGATATTACGCAGGCGGTGTGGACGATCACGGCAAATCGATGTTCCCGGGATATCTGATGGGCGATGAAGAAGGCTGGAAAGACTGGGTCGTGGGAAAAGGTCCAGGGTCAGGCTCCGGGATCCAATACGTAAAAAGCTACTTCCGCTACATGGTAACCGGTGATCCTAAGTGGGATCTCTTGACCGCGGACGTGGATGCGTCGTACCGGGAAGCAGTCAAGCAAACCGCAGCCGAGCTCGACTCAACCAATCCGGATCTAACCCCGTTTCGCGCTCGCGGTAGCAAGCTGATTATTTATCACGGCTGGGATGATCCTGCGATCTCGCCCTGGAACAGCATTGCCTATTACCAGAACGTACAAAAAACCATGGGCGCTGCCCAGGCCAGTGGGTTTCTGCGTCTCTACATGGTCCCGGGCATGGAACACTGCAACGGCGGCCCGGGTCCATCCTCCTTTGGGCAACTCGGACTTCCCACCACCGACGGACCAAAGTACGGAGTGTTCGATGCCCTGGTCGATTGGGTGGAGAAAGGAGTGCCGGCGGATAAGGTGATCGCAACCAAATATTCCTCCGACGATAAAGCCATCATGACTCGGCCCCTCTGCCCCTACCCGGCGATAGCGAAATATAAGGGCACAGGCGATACCAACGATGCTGCCAACTTTGCCTGCGCTAAACCATGAAGATCACCATCGTCCTGATCCTGTGTACCGCGTCCCGCGTGCTTTGCGCGCAAGCACCTGCCGCGCCGCCATGGGCCCAACCTGGTTCTGCAGGCCACGTGCAGGTAGCGCCACCCCCGGACTTTCACCGTCCGAGCAAGAACTTCGATACTCCCATCGGTATCTTCGAGGGCCAGTCTGACATTGGAAGCGCATTGGTGCCGGGCAGTGCCAGTTATGATCCCACCACACGGCAGTACACCATCAACTCCGCTGGATATAACGTGTGGTATACCCGCGACGAGTTCCGCTACTTATGGAAGAAGATGTCCGGCGACGTATCGCTCGCCGCCGACATCGCCTTCCCCGATCCCAAAGGCTACGGCGATCGGAAAGCCGTCCTCGTCATTCGCCAAAACCTCGATGACGACTCCAGAGAGGCCATCGTGGCTCTGCACGGCGCGGGCATGATCCAGTTGGCGCAGCGCGCGGAAAAGAACGTCCGAGTCAAGGACATGGAGTATCGAGTGGGCGGCCGCGGTCGGCCCGGCGGCGCCAGTCCTGACAGCCTGGTAAGTGTATTCGCCAAACGCGTTGGCATCGAAAAGCGAGGGGACGCCATCGCGCTCCTCGTGAGCCTGGAAGGCGAACCGATGCATCCGTTCGGCCCGCCCATCAATCTACACCTCGACGAACCCTTCTACGTAGGCATCGGCTTTTGCTCACACCTTCCGGAGACATCGGACACCGCGATACTCTCGAATGTGGTTCTGGAGAACTCCGCAGGGAAAGTCCATTAATCGTTGAGGCGAGCCGCAACGAATGCTTTTTAGGAGAGTGCATGAAGAAATCGGCCTTTCAGGCTGCGGTCGTTCTTTTTGGTATTCTGGCCAGCCACGCTCCCGCGCAAACCGCAACCCCGATCAAACATCTGGTCGTGATCTTTGACGAGAACATCTCCTTCGATCACTACTTCGCGACCTATCCCAATGCGCTGAACCCGCCTCACGAGCCTTCGTTCAAGGCGCGCCCGGGAACCCCCAGCGTGAATGGCCTGACGTCTACTCTGCGCGATCGCAATCCAAATCTGCTGAACTCAAAAGTAAATCAGGAATTCGCGGTAAACCCCTTCCGCCTCGGCCCGGCCCAAGCAGCCACCGCGGATCAGAGTCACGATTACACCGACGAGCAGCATGCCTTCAACGCCGGCTTGATGGATTCCTTTCCGCGATACACTGGACTTCCCGCGCTACCTACGCAGAAACTTCCACCGGCAAGCATGGTCGGTGCTCCGCCCGAATATGTACACCAGACCAAGGCATTAGTCATGGGTTACTTCGATGGGAACACAGTCACTGCGCTCTGGAACTACGCCCAACGCTACACGCTGAATGATAACTCGTACGGATCGACCTTTGGCCAATCCACCCAGGGCGCTATCGAACTGATCTCCGGACAAACCAACGGCGTAACCGACCAGATCAACGCGGCAAGCTTCCTGGTAGATGGTGGAAACGGCACCTTCACCGAGGTGGATGATGGGGATCCTATCGGAGACAAATGCTCCAACACCTCATGGGGCCAATTGCGCTACACGGGAAATAACATTGGGCAAATGCTCAGCAAGCGCAGAGTGAGCTGGGGATGGTTCGAAGCAGGTTTCGACTTGACGAAAACCAACCCCAATGGAACCACCGGCTGCTTGCGCAGCACCTACTCGAAGGTCACGCAGATCTCTCCCGTGGACTACATCCCGCACCACGAGCCCTTCCAGTACTACACGCCGACGGCAAACCTCGAGCACACGCGGCCCTCCTCGGTGCGCCTGATCGGCAAGGAAGGAGACGGCGCAAATCATCAGTACGACACCGATGACTTTTTCGCTGCTGTCAAGGCAGGCAATTTCCCGGAAGTAAGTTTCCTCAAGGCGCCGGCCTACCAGGACGCGCACGCAGGCTATTCCAATCCCCTCGACGAACAAACATGGCTGGTCACAGTCATCAACTTCCTGGAGCGTCAACCGGATTGGAAAAACACTGCAGTGATTGTGGCGTATGACGATTCCGACGGCTGGTACGACCACCAGATGGGGCCGATCGTGAACACGTCCACCACGAAAGTCGATGGCTTAACCGGCCCCGGCCTATGCGGTGATGGAGCGACCGCCCTGCCCGGCCCTGCGGTAGACCATGCACAAGGCCGATGCGGATATGGCCCACGCCTGCCTTTGCTGGTGATCTCTCCCTTCGCCCGGCGCAACTATATCGACCATAGTCTGACCGATCAGACGTCCGTGTTGCGTTTCATCGAAGACAACTGGCTGCGTGGCGAACGCGTTGGCGGCGGCTCCTTCGATGCCATCGCCGGCTCGATCAACAACATGTTCGACTTTGACCACCCCGATGCGAGGCCGTACATCCTGGATAAGTCGACCGGCCAGGTGCTCAGGCAGTAGGGGGAAGATTCGAGCTCCACATATCCGCGATACATTTCCAGCTGCCGTCCGCTTGCTTCTTCCATATCTCGAGCGTCTTCCCATGGTCTGTCATAGGCTTGCCTTTGGCATCCGTGGCGGTGAGTTCATAAGCGCCCTGGGTATAAGCGAGATCGCCTGACCGTGACACTTCCACCTTTTCCGGCGACCAGCTGAGCGACAGACCAGGCAGGCCTAACAGAGCGCCAATCTCTTTGCGGATGCCATCTTTGCCGGTGGTCTTGGCTTCGTTTGGCGGCAGAACGACGGCATCGTCAGAATAGTAAGCCACCCAGTCGTCCACTTTCTTCGACTGCGCCGCCTTGCTCCAGTTGTCATCGGTCTGGCGAACCGCTGCCTCGTCGGCAGCCCGGTTAGACGGCGGCGTTTGGTTGCAACCGGAAATGAACAGAACACCTGCAAGACAGCCAATGATATTCGCCTTCATAAATGTTCCTTCGCTATGCTTGAATGAGAATTCCGTGACTATAGCAGATGCATCAGGAATTTTGATGGATCGCATCCCATCAATTCATTGGACGCATAACTTCCCTGCTGTCATGGTTAAGCCATGAAGACGAAATTCGTGCTTCAGATTCTTCTACTTTCGGCGCTCTGGGGAGTTTCCTTCCTCATGATACGGATCGCGGGCACGGCGTTTCCCCCGCTCTGGGTGGCGCTGCTGCGCAGCACCTTAGGCGCTGTCCTGCTCTGGACCGTGCTCCGTCTCGGCGGCAAACAGCTGCCTCCGCGCCGCTTGTTGCCCTGGCTGCTGACCGTCGCCCTCTTCAATAACGCCCTCCCTTTCACTCTCTTCGCCTGGGGTGAGCGCACTATCCCCAGCAACGTCGCCGCGGTGCTCAACGCCACAACCCCTATCTGGACCCTGGTTCTCACCATGGCGATCCACCGCACCCGGGCCGCTCTGCTCACCATTGCCGGCGTTTTCCTCGGCTTCGGCGGAGTGCTGGTCGTGGTTGCCGGCCACGCCGGGGACCCCGCTGCGGAGCATGCCGCCGGCGGAGTCCTTCGCGGCACCATCGTGATTTCGCTCGCTGCCCTTGCCTATGCCATCGCGACGGTGATTGCCAAGGCCAAGTTGCAAGGGCTCGACCCCATCGGTCTCGCCACCACTCAGCTATCGCTGGCCGGCCTCATGATCCTGCCTCTGGCTCTCGGCGGTGCCCACCCGTCCGGTCTCCATCTGGCTCCCATCGCTGCCATCACGGTGCTCGGCTTTGCCGGCAGCGGCTTCGCTTATCTGCTGTATTACCACCTGCTCTCCCAGGTCTCCGCCACTCATGTCGCGGCAGTTGCCTATCTGCTTCCTCTTTGGGGGTTGTTCTGGGGATTATTCGCTCACGAGTCCATCGGACTCGTCACCTGCATCGGTGTTGCCATCACCATTGCCGGCCTGATCTTGCTCAATTGGCAACAACGTCCGGGAACTGAACGAAGCACGGTTAGTTTCGCAATGAGGCGCTTATGACTGAAACGAAGACATATCCTTATGAAACTCGTCTGAATGTTCTCTACAAACCACTGGAAATCGTCGACGCCAAGTCACTTGCCGACGCCTGCGGATTCAAGTGGTACAACCAGACGCTCTGCCAGGTAAACGATTCGATTGTTCGCCTGGGCGTTGTGGAAGGTGAGTATCACTGGCACAAGCACGATGCAGACGACGAATTCTTCTACGTCGTCGAAGGTCGACTGCTCATCGATCTCGAAGACCGCACGGTCGAACTCGACCCCGGGCAGGGATTCGTCGTGCCGCAGCGAGTCCTGCATCGAACCCGCGCACCGCATCGCACCGTGGTGCTTATGTTCGAGAACAAAGGCATCCTCCCCACCGGGGATCCGGAGCGGTAGAGGAATCAGCAGTTCTGATATTTCCAGTTGCGCTGTTTGCCCTCGGCGATCCACTCCAACGCGGTGGTAATCCGCTTGTCCCGCGTCTCCGTGCGCTTCGCATCCGCGATCCACTCGACATATTCCCGTTTGCAGCTGGGGCTGAAGGCGGCAAATGCAGCTGCGGCTTTCTTGTTTCGCTTTAAGGCGGCTGCGAATTCCGCAGGTGTGTCGAGAGCCGTTTTTTGCGGCTTCACAACCCTGCGTCTGGCCGCGATCGGGCTGGTGTATTCGCCGCTGTCTACAAAACCGGCGGCGTGGCGGATCCAACCCAGCATCCGCTTGTCGGAAGGTAAGTCTGCCAGACAGGTAATGCGGCCCAGCGAGCCCATACCATCCGGCCTCACAACCCCCGCCTCACGCAGCACAGCGCCCATCTCCTCACCCCAGAAGCCGAAGCTGCAGTGCTGTCTGAACGCCGACATGTTGCAAAGAATCGCACCCCGATACTCAAAAAACGGCCGGCTCCACTTGATGCTTTCTTCGATCTCCGGGCAGGCCTTGTGCACCAGGTCTCGCAGGTGCTCCATGATCGGCTGGGCAAACGGTTGCGCCTTGGCGATATATGCGTCCACCCTGAGAAGTAGCTTCACAGCGGTTACCATCGTCAGCTCCTACTTTGCGGTCACGCCGACCGATGCGACGTGCTTCTCCCACGCGAGTTGGATCGTGCCCTTATTGCCGCCCGTGCTGCTGATCGTATACTTCAGCATTTCAATCGGGGCGGGCGGCGTTTTCATTTCCATCTTCACCCGGCCGAGGTCTTTTGAGGCATCGTATTCCGTGCCCCATTGCCCGGTCTGTTTGCTGATCACGAGTTCCCACGCATCGGGATCTTTGACATTCACATACAGCGTGTAGTCGCCCTTAGGCACGGCCAGGCTGCCAACGGTGATATCTGTGTCGGTGTGGAACGCGGTGGCGTCGTTCGCTCCGGCGCGCCAGATCGGAGCGGTTGCATCCCCCATCACCTGTCCGCCAGCGCCAAAGATCTTGCGCCCCCGAACCGACGGCGCACAATACTTGATTGTCAGGGTTGCGTTGCCGATCTTGCCACTGGCCGTCTCAGGAGGGCTCGTCTGTGCCCACGCGCTAGAAAGCCCCACCATCAAACTCGCCCAAACCAGAAAATATTTCATGGCCGTATCCTCCCTCACAAAACGCCAGCAGAGCCACTTTACATCAGAATTCGGGAGGGCCGAGGGGCGCACTGCAGATCCCTCCACTGCGCTACCCCGAATTTCCTGTCGACCTTCGTGGCGTTGGCGCACTTCATGCGCCCTTCTTTACGGAAGGGCGCATACGCTGCCTTGTCCAGTGCAGCGTGGCAGGAAATCCGGGTACGCTTCGGTCGGGATGACACTTCTGTTGCTGATGGGATATTCGGTCCTCCAACAGATGTGTCATCCCGACGGGAGCGTAGCGTAGTGGAGGGACCTGCTGTTTGTTCTCGCGAGCAGCCGCCGCTAGTTCGACGGAGCAGTAACCGAAGCAGCGGGAGCGGCAGCAGCAGCAGGTTCCGCAGGCTTAGGATCCGCATGCCGGGCACTATCCGGAACCGCCGGAGGCGCAACCGCAGCAGACTGTGACGGCTCAGGCGTCACCGGGAGAACCGCAGTATTCACCACCGCAGGATCATCCCGCAGCTTCAAATAAAGCGTACCGTTTGGCCGCGGAACATTAAGGCTGGTATCGCCAAAACCTTCCGGCACCGTAACAGCATTAGCCAACTGCGCATCCGTCCCTACCTGCTGCAACAAAAACAAATCCGTTCCCACCAGCGTGCACAGAGGAGCGCCCTCTGCACACTTCAGCTCTTTCAACTGCGGCACGCGGACCAGGGTAGCGAGAGGCTGCCAGTCCCCTTGCACCCCATCCCCACTGATAGGACGAAAACGCAGCGGACCAAACGCCGACCCTCCAAACGCCTTCGCCGGATCGAGAGTCACCAGCGCCGTCTTACTATCCTGCAGAACAATACCGCCCTCCCCAACCTTCAGCATGGTCGAGAATCCATTGTCCGAGCTGGCCACTTCGATCTTCTGGTCTCTGGGAAACGCTTCTGCCGCCTGCACGAAGAACGTCAGCTTCGCATGATCAGGAAGCTCATCCTGACTACCCAGCTGCACCACCGAAGCCGGCCCATCGGAACGAACACTCTTGTTCATCAGCTTCAGGCTGGGCCGTGGCGATTGCACGGTCGCATCCAGGTCCAGCGCCCGTCCGTCTTTCAGCGTGACCTTGGCTGCAAGTTTGTCATCCTTGTTGAACGACGCGGTTGGCGGAGCTGTCATGAGGAGCGAGTCTTCACTCCCGCTGTGCGAGAGCGTCCCGGCCGGCGAGAAGACAACGTTATTCACCGTCATGGTGGCGACCTCATCCAGCCGCGTGCCCCGCAACACGCCTTGATGATCACCCGCATACAGTTTGAAACTATCCAACTTTCCCGCCTCGGAATAAGTGTGCAAAGGAACCTGGTCCGGCTTCTCTAATCCCACTTGCTTTACCTGCAGGTTCAACGAGCCGGCCTGCTCACTGTCGAGCGGCATGTCAATCTGGATCTGGGTGGGCTTGACTGCTTTCCAGGTAGCATCGAGCGTCTTGCCCGCTGCATCCTTCACCGTCACACCATCAACGCATGCAACCTCCGCAGCATCCAGGTGCACCGTATCTTTACGGCCAACGATCAGCGCGTGCTGGTCGGAGGAAGCCAGGGTCCACTGTTCGGGGTGGGCGCTGGCGAGATGGAAGCTTGGCCCTTCAAACGAATCAAAACCCCAATACCCATGCAGGGTACCGGTGACGTTGGAGGACAGTTTCTGCGCCGCTAACGCTTGCTCATCGACGAGAAACCCACCCTTCATAGGATCCGCGGTCACAGGAAGATCGACGCTTTGTCCACCCTTGTTCTGCACGCGCAAAACAAAATCATGCGCATATCCAGTGGCAAACACATAGGGAGCACCGACCACGGGAAGGAGCAGTGGCTTGGTTTGCGCGCACAGTGTGCTCTTGGCATCAACCGCATGCAGCACCGGCAATTCCGGAGCCTGCACCGCGGGCAGCCCAACCACCAGCACCGACTGTGGCTTATGAAACGAAGGAGGATTGTTCAGCTTCAGCGCAAGCGTATCGCCCTTGGGCATAGCAAGCGCGGGCAGATACTGATACTCCGCGGTGTGGAAGCTGTCGAGGATTTTCGCCATGTCCAGCACTGTGCCCACATACACGCTGTAGTAGCCGCCGCCTGCCTGCTGGGTATAAGACATCTGCGCCAGCATGTCGCCGGCCGAGCCGCCGGTGAGCTGCTGCACCACGCTCTGACTGCGGCCATTGTCCAGCACCAGGCTGTCAGGATTCTGCACCAGGCAGGGCGCCTGCTGTTCCGTAGGCTTATCGAAGCATTGCTGATCGACTTTGATATTCAGGCTGCGCGCCAGAAGCTTGGTCTGGTCTTCCACCACCTTGGGATCGCCGGTATCGACGCTCTTCACGCCGGCCAGATAAGTATCCAGCCGCGCCCGATCAAGACTTGCCTGACGAAGGTCCTGCGCCGCGCGCACGAAAGCTCCCGGCCGTCCACGCACAGCATTGCGCAAGCTGTGCTGAAGTCTCCACCCGTTTCCGGAGCGAGAAACAGCAGAACCTGCTGCGCGCCTTCAGGCACCGTTACGTACAGTCCCTCTTCGCGGATTTTCTTATTCCAGGTTTCCGCTTTCGTGAACCAGTTTTCCGGAGGCGGGTTCACCGACCCGCGGAGAAACGCGACGACCAGCACATACCGGGCCGCCATCTTGTCGGAAAAATCGGGGTGCACCCACAAGCGGTCACCGGCAGCGAGGTTCGCCACGGTCCCGATGGGCAAAGTCTTCCCACCACGTGTCACCTTGGCCTGAATCCGAGGCCCATCAAGATCGAACGCCGGACCCCCATCCGCGTGTGCCGCGCGGAGGGTGAAGAGGAGCAGGAAACACCAAAGTAACCGATACACTCGCATACTACGATTATAGAAAGGTTTTGCCCTTCAGACGGTTGCAGGCTTGATGTTCCACCTTAGTAACGTCGCCCCAATCAACCGCGACGAATACCCACAACTCGCCCATCAAGAGCAACTTAGATAAAATTACAAAAGTAATCGATGAAGAAAAGCTCCGACTCTTCAATCGTCGTCGGAGGCAATCGACGGGTGCCCCACGTTCGCCAAACGCCCCGGCGCACCGTGGGACGAAAACGAAGGGGCGAAGCCCAACGATCGCTCTCGACCCACGGTGTCAACGACTGTGATCGTGCGTCAACCTACTGTTTTACTGCGATGGCCGAGATTCAGCCTTTGCCCCGCCGATCAGACCCGCAACCTGGACCGTCGCGCGCGCCGGCTTGGGATCCGGCATGACGGCTTTGTAGACCTCATTCATCTTTGGCACATCATCCAGGCTGGTAACATAGACGGTTACAGAAACGATGTCGGTCATCTTGAAGCCTGCCGCATCCACAACTTTCTTTACCGCCGCGATGGCATTCTTGGTTTGCAGGGTGATGTCCGTGCCCGTCACCTTGCCGTGCTCATCCGGTCCTTGTTGTCCGGCAACGTAGAGCGTATTGCCCGCGATGTAGCCGCCGCTGAACGGCATGCCTTGCTTGAAGTCGATTGCCTTGTTTTGGGCAAGCGCGCTGCCCGTAGTAAAGCCGGCCATCAGCCCGGCCATCAAGAGGACCCGCGTCGTCGTTGCCGAATACCGCATCTTCATTCTTTTGCTCTCCTGTGTTGTGGATGACCAATTCTCTCATCTCCCATGATTCAGTCATCCACAATTCGGCATACAGCTACGGTAGCGAAGCAGGAGCAAGACCGAGCACGAAGCTGGTCCGCTCCCCTGCATTGGCGGCTCCTTCTTCCGCACTGAGAGTCGGACCAGAAAAACGCCGATAGCCAGGCTTCCGTCCGCCGGGCTGAACGAACTCCACCGAAACGGGCTGATCGGGAATGCGTGCACCGAACCAGTGGGGGTCGTCACGCTGCGCCCAGGTGACCAGCGCCAGCACCGCGCCTGCGGGATACGCTGGGGCGGATCGCCGCGTCTGAACCGCTTGCAGGGCCGCATCGTTGCCGTAAAGAGTCGCGGTGGTGCGGTTTTTAGGATCGACGTACATGGTGATCGGCGCCCCATCCCAGCGGCTGATAAGGCAGGCTTGCGGGAAGCGCCGCGGCGGCGTTGTTCACCACCTCCTCGCGGCTCACCCCGGCCACAGTGATGGGCATGGTGTAGACGTAATCGTTGCCACGCAGCGGCTGGTGGCAACCCGTACATTCGTTCACAAAGCGCGCATCGTTGCCGTACGGTTTCAAATCCAGGCCCCGCCAGCGGGCCCAGCCCCAGCCCTCTGTATCTTTGTACTCGCGAGCATTTTTCACCATCAGCTCGACCTGAATAAACTTCCCCGGGTGTACCAGGCCATCGCGCCCATCTCCTGCTGCCAGGCGATCTTGGCAAAGCGCGTTCCGTCGGGCCAGGGAGAGATGTTCCCCGATTGTGCCGCTTTCACGGCAACGTCATTGCCCAGGATAAAGCGAAAGGATGGTTGTCGCCTCGATCGGTCGTGCTGATCGGCTTCCAGCTTTCGAAGCGGGGTCGAAGGCAACCCATTGAACTCGGCTGACCGCGGCCAGAGAGCGGCGCTCGCACCTTCGGCGATGGGCGGCGCGTTGCCAGTCAGCTGAGGTGCGGGTGTCCACGGCGCGAGGTAGCGCCTTCAACGTCGCCAGATCACCGGCGTCACCCTCGCATCGGATGCAGCACAAGAAACTGCGGCAGCGGCATCGCGCCCAGCTGAACCATGTTCACAGCTTCGTAAAGCGTGGCTTTCTGCGCCGCCGCCGGCTTCCCCAAGAGTGAAAAGTCGAGGTGCTCGCGTGCGGTCGAGAATGTCGTGGCGGACCAGCCAGTATCCCGGCACGATGTCGTCGAACCAGGAGAGCCGGGGCTGGTCGGAGTGGCAGCTGTAGCAGTCTTTTTCAAGAATGCGCTTAACCTCGGGCGGCGCCTCAACT
>CAVYFF010000017.1:0-264736 GCA_963767745.1 uncultured Acidobacteriaceae bacterium
TGTGCGCCGTCGTCGGCAACAGCACTTGTCAAGCCAGCCGTAGCCAAAACCTCCTGCAGAGCCAAGCAGACAAGCGCCGGTTAGCGAAGGCTTGTATCCGTAGGGAAGGGACCACATACAAGGTGGCCAGGCTGGTAGCTGTTCCGGGTCGAGAGGATCCCCCATGGTGGCTCGGCGCGGCCGCGAACGGGACCTCGACCAGCAGCGCGGTCTTCTCGCCCGTCAGTCTGCGGGCGTAGTCAAACGAAAGGCAACACTGCCCTCCCAGGCTGAACGGCGTGCCCGACGTGCTGGTGAAGCCAGGAATCTGCTCCGACCCCAGCACAAAACCAGTCTCATTTTTTTGTCCTTCGAAGAAAGGTGGTGAAATCAGGAACCCCACCAGGAAAAGAAGCGGGCATAAAGTCATTCTCGATAAACATGAGACATTATCCGGACTCTCAGCAGATCAAGGCCTGAACGCCAAGAGGCATTCCTACCCTCCTCCCGGCCATCAGAAACCATCCGAGTTCTGATGCATGCGAGAAATACTCCTGAATTCTCGCTGCTTGCAGTTCGGGAGTGAGCTTGCTGCCCTCGAAGGCGCGCTCGATCGCGGTAGCGATCGAATCGCCGTCCCTAAGATCGGCAAGCAGCAGAAACTCTTCGCGCTCGATGCGCCGGTAGTAGACGGAGTTGTCGAATCGATGCACGGCCAGGTAGACGCTGGATCTCGTCACCTCCGGCAGCGCAATCTCAGGCATCTGCTCTGCGTTCGGTCGCGGCGTTGCTCACGATGTCGATTTCAAGGAGCCCCTTTGTGGACAGCGAGAACGACTTCATCGACGGGATGTTGCAGGTCGAGTAACTGCAGGTGTGGCTGCAAGCGCAGAGTGGATTCGGGATCCTAAACCGGCGAAATCCTGCCAGCCCAAAGGTGTCAGACTCGCTCCGTCGTATGCCTCGATGTATGTCCATTCCAGCCGCGCAACATCAACCGCGAGGGCATGTTGAGGGCCGGCGAGTTTCGGGTAAGGCTGCCAGCCAGGACGGCAACCTCGCTCCGAGATTTCGTAGCGAAAAAGAAGTGGACGGATTTTCCCGCAGGTAAGCCAGCACCAGCGAGTCGAATTTCTGCTGGCCGAGAACCGCACGGAGGGCCGGGGTAGTCTTCCGACACGGCCGCGATCACCCGAAACCAATACTGCCGGTTATAGATTTCGAGCCGCTCGAAGGAAGTAAGCAACGAGTTAGGTCTATGTAGCTCGCCGCCAATTCGTCGCACTGGCGAATCACCCTCGGTCGTGGCTTGCATTGCGAAATCAGGCGTCAGGGACGCATCACGTCCTGCGCCATGCGCCGCTGCAGTTCCAGCAGGTTCATGCCGGCACTCGACTCAATTGTTGCGGCTCCGTCGCCGAGGCCAAGATAAAGGTTTGCTTTGAGCGCTTCGGCATGCACTTCATCGAAGGAGGGAATATTGTCGTCCCACTCCAGCAGCGTCGCGGTCGGTCCGACGCGCTCGATCGCACGCGCATACAGTTCCAAACCGGATCGAGCACCGGATGATCGTGAGTGTCGAGCGTGTATTTCTCGAACTTGGAATGGCCGGCGATATGGATCTGAGCCACGCGATCCGCAGGCACGCTGTTCAGATATTCGAGAGGATCGAAGCCATGGTTCTGCGACGAGACATAGATATTGTTCACGTCGAGCAGAATGCCGCAGTCGGCGGCGTGAACCACCTCGTTCAGGAACTCCCACTCGGTCATCTGCGATTCGTGAAACTCGGCATAGCTGCTGACGTTCTCGACGGCGATGGGAATTTCGAGAAATCCTGCACCTCGCGAATGCGTTGCGGCCGTGGTCTGCGACGCTTCAAAGGTATACGGCAGTGGGAAGCAGATCGTGCGTGTACCGTCCATCGACGCTGCCCCAGCACAGATGGTCTGAAAGCCAGGGCGTCTTGGTTCGCTTGGTCAGCGCTTTGAGCCGTTTAAGATGTTCGCGGTTCGAGCGGCTGCGCAGATCCGAAATACATCGAGACGCCATGCTGCACGACCTGATACTGCTCCAGAATCTGGTCCAGCATCTCCAGTGGTCGGCCGCCATCGACCATGTAGTTTTCGGAGATAATCTCGAACCAATCGACCACCGGCTTCTTGGAGAGGATGTGGCTGGTAATGTGGGACCCGCAGTCCAATGCCGACCCCATAGTCGGTAAAGCCGTTGAAACGATTGGCCGGCATCGTTTGCTCCTGTTTGAACGAAAGCGAGGTTTGGAGGCTTGAGCGATCTCAAGCCTCCAACAAGCGACCCAGCTAGCTGGCCTTCGGAGGCGTGGAGCCATCCGTAGCGCAGCCGCCCTTACCTTTGCAGCTGTTCTTACCCGGATCGGGCCGCCACCCTGTCCCTTGCAGTCGTTCTTGCCTTTGCAGGAGTGTTTGTGGGTGTCGGGGTCGGGTCGTTCTGTGCAACGAGCAACGCGCCGGCGTGCGACGATGCACTCGCGGTGGGAGTTCCACCCTGTTGGCTGGGTTGTGCGTTCAAGCGGATTGTCGTGCCGCCGAGCAGACCTGCAAACGCAGCGGCGAGGGCGATGGTATTTGCGGAACGGTTCTTCATAGAGGAATACCTTTCTGGTTAGGCCGCGCACCAGGTGCGCTGGGCGTTTTTGTCACGGGAAGGGCAGCCATCTGCTTAGGTAGCGAAGCCGTTTAGTCATCGCGCTCTCTCGCGACTGTTTTAGAACGAAAGGGCCGGGGTGAAGTTACAAGGGATCCTGAAGTTTTATTTTCTGTCTGGGGTTGTGTGCTTTTTATTTTTTCCTGGCTGAAGAACATCTCTCTGTAACTAATTCAGCGGCCGTTGCCCTCTAACGCGGCGATGGATTTTGCAAATAGTTAGTTCCTGCTTGACCAGAAGAAAGAGACACCATGAAACATCTGCTTCATTATTATTCCCTCGCCGCAGAGAAGGTTTCTCCCTGCGGTCACCATTTCTCCTCGCAGTACGCCTTTACTGGGGTTGGCAGTTCGTCCAGTCAGGCTGGGGAAAGATGCACCACATCGGAAAGATTACTGGCTTCTTCATGAGCCTGAATATTCCCTTTCCCGCCTTCAACGCTTACTTCGTGTCTGGCTTGGAGTTCTTCGGTGGCCTGCTCCTCATCATCGGCTTTGCTATCCCGCTTCACCGGCCTGCTACTGGCGTTCAACATGCTCGTTGCTTATTGGACTGCGGATCATGAAGCGCTGCTCTCCCATCTTCTCCGATCCTGGGAAGTTTTATGTAGCCGATCCCTACACCTTTCTCTTCGCTTCGTTAATGATGCTCATCCTGGGAGCCGGATTGTTTTCCGTGGACGCGTTGGTAGCCAAGCGTCTGCAAGCGCAGGTCTAGGATCTATGACTGGAACTTCTAAGCCTAGGGACGAGGCAGCGATGATCACGTCCATCCTTGCTGGGGAGACACAGCTTTATCATGACCTCATCCGTCCTTACGAGCGCAGTGTCTACATGATGGCTTTGTCATATATGAAGAATGAGGCGGATGCGGAGGATGTCGCCCAGGAAGCTTTCCTGAAAGCATTTCATCATCTCGCCGGCTTCCGCTCAGAGGCTAAATTCAGTACCTGGTTAGTCGGCATCGCGTTGAATGAGGCACGCAGCCGCCTGCGCAGGGAGGGGGCGGTCCGCATGGAATCGATCGATGACACCCTGGAGGAGGGAGGCCATATGTCTCCAGCAGTTCTACGAGACTGGCGGGAAGTTCCTTCCGAAGCGTTGGAGCGTAAGGAAGTGCGGCAGATGCTGCAGAAGGCGATTACAAGTTTGCCCGAAAAATACCGCGAGGTGTTTTTATTGCGCGACGTGGAGGAGCTGAATGTTGTGGAAACGGCGGCTGCGCTCAGCATCACGGTAGGAAACGTGAAAGTTCGGCTGCATCGCGCGCGTATGATGCTGCAAAAGCAGTTGACGCCCCTACTCAGAAATGCAAATCCAAAGCGGAGATGGCTCCCGTGGTTTTAAATTGCAAGCACGTTTGGGACTGCATCTCAGGGTATCTGGACGACACCCTGCCGCCGGAGATGCGAGAGCTCGTACAAAGGCACCTCGACCACTGCGAAATTTGTTCCGCGATCCTGGACTCAACGCGCAATATTCTGATTCTAACCGCGGACGAGCAGGTTTTCCAACTCCCGGTAGGATTCAGTGAGCGTCTGCATGCGCGCCTCGATCAGGAAATCATCGGCTAGAGCGTTTGCGTGAGAACTCTGCTCTTAGTCCCGAAGGGACGTCTGAAAGTAGCCCAGGACGTAGTCCTGGGGTAACGATCGAGCGAGCTGGGGCAGTCCCGTGAGGGACGGCTGAAATACCGGATCCGAGCTTTCAGTCGTCCCCACGGGACTGCCCGATGGCGCATTCCTAACCCAGGACTACGTCCTGGGCTACTTTCAGACGTCCCTTCGGGACTAAGAGCAGAGTTCTCACGCAGACTCTAAAGCGAGTGGTGAAAGCCGAAATGCAAATACTCTTCTACGCCGATCAGAACGAGCGTCATCAGCGACAGAACCAGCTGCGCGAGTTCGCCTCTTTTTTGGCGAAGGGTCAATGGCTTTTGCCGCCATTGCGCAGCGGGGCGGCTGCGAAGGTGACGAACATGCATCAGGATAGCCAGATTCAGTAATGAACCGAGCAGGGCAATGACGATCATCGGAACCCGAATCCAGTCTGCGTGGAATCGGACGACCGCTGCTCCTGCGCCGGTGCTCAGCGCGAGCGATCCTATTCCAATCGCCAGGCGTAGGCCATTGATAGCCACAACGGCGCCACAAATGCTCTGCAGCAGCGCAAAGAAGAAGCTGGACCACGCGATCAGCCGTTGCTTGGGAACGATTTCTTGCAACGGCTCCAGGGGAAGCTCGTGAGTTTTCAGCGGCTCCAGCGGCTTGGTCGACATAGGTATACTCCGTGTCCGTGGCATCACCACCCAATAAGTTTATACGATCACCCCTTTCCTCATAATTTCTATAAGTTGTGTAACCTTCCTGCGCCCAGGCCCTCTAAGACCCAGCATTATCGTCGTTGTTGAACCATGAATAGATTTGTTCGAAGAGGATTGCTCGGTGGACTCGCAGCTTCCGCCGCGAGCCTACCCCTGTTGATTCTTAGCCCGACGAGAGGCCCTGAATTTGTAGTCGCGATCGCCGCTGGCTCACTCTACGGAGCCTCCGTTCCTCCTGCTCGAGCCCGCATACGCGGACAACGTCATGAGCGCTGCCTCCCTGGGGATCCCGCTCTGGGGAATTACCACCGTCGTCTTGCTTCCCCTGCTTGCGGGCAGCACGATGGCCTGGGATGCCGTGGGGATGCAGGCACAATTCGCGCCGCTGGTTGGGTGGATACTCTTCGGGGCGTTGCTTGGCGTCCTACTTCAGCTTCTCACCGGGGTCGTAGCGACTCGTTATGGTGCAGAGGTTGTGCCGGCGTTCGCACCATCCACCCACCCGACCCGCATCGTGATTCTCGGCGGCGGATTTGGGGGAATGAAGGTAGCGGAATGTCTTGAGGAAGAACTGGCCGGGTCGGTCTCTATTTCTCTCGTCAGCGACACCAACGCACTCCTGTTTACCCCCATGCTTGCTGAAGTGGCAGGAAGCAGTCTCGAACCCAGCCATATCAGCGTACCGCTCCGTAGCAGCCTTCACCGCACCCACTTCGTACGTGGACGAGTCACAGCCGTCGACTTCGTAAGAAAAGTAATCGTTCTTGATGGAGCCGGCACAGAGGCCCGCGAACTGGAATACGATCATGTGATCTTTGCCTTGGGCGCTGTCTCGAACTACCTTGGTCTGGCGAACGTCGAGGCGTTGGCTTTCGACTTTAAAACACTGCTGGATGCGATTCGAATAAGGAATCACGTCATCGAGATGTTCGAAAGAGCAGATCGGGAAGCAGACCCGGATATTCGCAGGCGACTCCTCACGTTCGTGATTGCAGGTGGCGGCTTTGCTGGTGTGGAACTGGCAGGAGCGTTGAATGACTTTGCCCATGGCATTTTTCCCGATTACCGCAATCTCAATATCCAGGAGCTATGTGTGACCCTGGTCCACTCGCGGAACCGTATCCTGCCTGAGCTCAGCGAAACACTGGCTGCGTACGCACTGGAAAGAATGAAGCAGCGCGGCGTCGTATTCCGTCTCGGCACCAGGCTTGTCGATGCGCAACCTGGGATGGTGACTCTGGGCGACGGACAAATTCCAGCAGACACGCTGGTGTGGACCGCGGGCACGGCTCCCAATCCACTGATTAAGACACTCGATCTGCCCACCAACCCTCGCGGCGCAATCATCGTCGACAGCACGCTTGCGGTTCCTAAGCATTCGACTGCCTGGGCGCTCGGCGACTGTGCCGCAGTGATCGATAGTGAGACCAGGAACCCGTGCCCTCCCACGGCGCAATTTGCCTTGCGTGAGGCAGCAACCATTGCCAAAAACATCTGCGCGGTGTTGAAGGGAGCTCCCGCAAAGAACTTCCATTTCAGATCCCTGGGCGCCCTCTGTGTAGTCGGTCACCAAACCGCATGCGCGGAGTTGACGGTTCCGTTCGCGCCGGCACGATCGCTCCGCTTCTCCGGCCTTCTCGCCTGGCTTATCTGGAGGGGGATCTACGTTTCCAAACTACCTGGACTGGAGCGGAAGATCCGCGTGCTGATGGCGTGGACGCTTGAGCTGTTCTTCCCTCGAGACATCATTCAGACCGTGGACCTCGGAGGAAAGGATACCCATTCATGGCACAGCCAGTAGTTGCATGGAAGGACATGTGTCTTGGACTTCTGGTGGGGATAGTAGGCGGATTGCTCCAGGGCATCGTTCTTCACTCCGCGCTGCCCAGTGCCGCTTTGCTTGGCGGAGTGTTTGGCCTGGTCTTTACTGTAGTGTTCTCTAAACGAGCATCGAGCGCAGGCGCAGGGCTGATCTGGGGGTTGAGCGCTGCCCTCCTGTTTTGGTTTCTGGTACTGGCTGCAAGCATGTTGAAACTCGGCACCCACGATTCCAACGTCATGCTCGACGATGCTCGCGGCCGCTTCTCTGAGCTAGCTGCATATCTGGTTTGCCTCGGGGCACCGGTCGGGCTTGCACTGGGTATTCGAGCAGCCATCTCACCGGGCAGCTCCAGGCCACCTTTCAATTTGAGCCGGGCAATTACTGCCGGCGGTCTGGCCGGCATCGTCAGTGGCCTGATCTTCGGGCATTGGATGTGGCAAGGAGGGTTTTTTCCGTTGATCGCCGGGTTGATCGCCACTCCATCGCAGGCCGCCCGCGTGATCCTGCAATTCTGCATTGCCTTTCTGATGGGGGCGGCCTTCGGCCTGCTCTTCCAACGTGACGTTCGCGGCTACGGCTCCTGCATGGGATGGGGGCTCGGGTTTACTGTCTTTTGCTGGTTTGCGGGACCGCTCACCTTCTTTCCACTTGTCCAGCGGATGCCACTGAACTGGTCCATGGATGCGGCGGTTCCGTTGTTCGGACCACTTGTTGGGTACATCCTCTACGGGCTCATTCTTGGCGTGGTCTATGCCACGTTTGACCGTGCCTGGGTGCGGCTGTTCATTGCATCAGACCCGCTCAACCGGGAGGCCGATGGCCCCGGATTTCGCCTCTTTCGTTCTCTGCAGTGGGGAGCCAAGGCGGGGTTTGCCGGAGGCCTTGTCTCCAGTCCATTCCTGTTCGCCGCTCATATGTTGTCGAATGTCGCCGGTGCGGCCACCCATCTATCGAGTGTGAACGGCCTTCTCATTCATCTGCTGGTCAGCACCTTGATTGGAATGAGCTACGGCATATTGTTCCGCGATGAGGCATCGAACCTCGCCATGGCTGGTGCGTGGGGCTGGGTATTCGGGTTGATCTGGTGGTATGTCGGTCCGTTGACCCTGCTTCCGTTGATACTCACCGGAGAGATCGATTGGAGAATAACCGCCGCGTCTGCGTTGCTGCCCTCTCTCCTGGGCCACCTGATCTATGGCAACTGCACCGCTTCCTTGTTTTATATATTGGAGCGAGCCTATACCAGGAAACAGATGCTTGACTCGAGAATGACCGCTAGGGAGCTTCGTCGCGTTCGCCCGGTCGGAACGCCGGCGCCTGCTCTCTGGTTTTTCGCCATGGGCATGGGCGTCATGATTCCTCTCTTGTTGGCCTAGACGTCATCCCACTTCTTCATAAGCGCGACGCAACATCTGGCGCATCGCAGAGACCATGTAGGCGTTGTCGATGCGAAGATGAGTGTCGCTCACAATGCCGGGATAGTGATCCGGTATCATCGACGCGGTGCTGCGCACTTCGCGCAGGGCCTTCATAAGCTGATACATGTCCTGATAGCCATCGTCCTGAAAAGTCTCATGGAACCGTGGCAGTGGCGAACTCACATTGCGAAAGTGGATAGTAAAGAGCTTATCGCGTCCGCCAAATTCGCGGATCATGGAGGCGGCATCCTTGCCCATCGTGTCTCCCCCTTCGAGCCACGTACCGAGGCAAAGGCAGAGTCCCCAATTCTTACTGCCTTTTGCCGCTACGTCCTCGGCGTGTTTGTAGCCTGCATAGTTGATAAAGACTTTCGCCACGCCATTCATCGGGGAAATTGGAGGATCGTCCGGATGGTGGGCTAACTTGATGCCGGCTTTCTCCGCGACCGGCAGAACCGCGTCAAGAAAATAGCCATAGTTTGCCCAAATCTCTTCCGCAGAGTAGTCCCGGTCAAACATCTTCTTTTCAACTTTTTCGCGAAAGTCGGTCACGCTGAACTCGCGCGCCGTATAGCCCCGGGCCGTTGTGATCATGCTCGTCGTGTAGGTATTTCCCGGATGGAAATCGATGTGGGAAGTACGAATACCCAGTCGTCCACAATCGGTGAGAAAGGTATTGAATTTCTCGATATCCTCGTCTCTGCCCGGCTGCCCCAGTTGAATCTTTAACGAGCGATACTTCTCCATCAGCGCGCAGTCAATCCTGAGCCCGTACCGGGCAAAACGATCCTGCGTGGCCTTAATAAAATCGTAGGATGCTTCTTCGCCGAAGTCCGCGTGCAGCCAGCGCAATCCAATTTGTTTCAGGAAAAGCAGTTCCTCGTCCGAAGTGTTTTGGACGGTCAGTTTGATGGCAATCTTCGTGCCATCTGGGTCTGCCTCATCGAAAGGTGCTTTCTGTGCCGCAGCAGAATATGGAAGTAGGCCACAGACTGCGGCCATAGCCGGCAGCTTGAGAAGGTCGCGGCGGCCCAACGGAACATTCGTTTTAGCGTTCGTCTGCGCCACGATCACCTCTTTTCAGACACCCCACATCCCGAAAACAATTCCACGGTGTTGCCCACCAGCTGCTCTGAAACGAAACGCAGTCCTCTCCTTTGTCATCCCGAGCGAAGCCGAGGGATCTGCGGTTCAGCGGATCTCTCCTGGAAATGTTTTTCGGGACCCCTGTTCGCTGTCCGTCCTACTGCTTAATCACCGTGCCATCGCGTTTCCGTATCTCTCCCCATCCGCCGTTCAAATTGTTTCTTCCCGGCGTAAACGGAGCCTTGGCCGCTGCCTGCTCATCGATCTCGATGCCCCATCCAGGTTTCTCACTCACCCAGATGTAGCCATCCTTCAGCTCCGGACACCCATGAAAGATTTCCCTGGTCCGTTCGTTGAACGGCGAATATTCCTGGATCCCGAAGTTATAGCTGACAATATCCAGCGTGGCATTCGCCATGTGGCCCACCGGCGAAACGTCGCCCGGACCATGCCATGCGGTTTTCACTCCATACTGTTCGCCAAGGATCGCGATCTTCCGCGCCGGCGTAAATCCACCAGCCTGCGAAACGTGCACCCGGATATAGTCGATCAGTCGTCCCTCGATCAGCGGTTGCCACTCGTGCGGGCTGTTGAAGAGTTCGCCCATGGCAATCGGTGTGGCGCAGTTCTGGCGGATCTGCTGAAAATACCCGAGGTCTTCCGGCGAGAGCGGATCTTCCAGAAAAAACATGTGGAACTTCTCCGCTTCTTTGCAGAACTGAACTGCCTGGTTGGGCGTGAGACGCTCGTGCATGTCGTGCAGCAACTCAACCTCATCCCCCAATTCCTGACGGCAGACCTCCAGCAGCTTCAACGCGCGGCGGAAGTCATAGGCTGGCTCGTACAGCGGTTGGTCGTGGAGCGCCTTCAGCTTGGTGTCGTCGCCGTGTCTGGACCCATAACCCGCCATGCCCGGAATCCCAACCTGCACCCGAACATTGCGGAAGCCCTGGGCCATGAAGCCCTTTGCGCTTTCCACAACCGCCTGAAAATCAGGACCGTCCGCATGAGTATAGGCATCGACGGCCTCGCGGCACTTGCCCCCGGCAAGCTGATAAACCGGCATGCCTGCCTGCCGGCCCTTGATATCCCAAAGCGCCTGATCGACTCCGCTGAGCGCATTGTTCAGCACCGGACCGTTTTTCCAATAGGAACTGTCGTAGCACGATTGCCAGATATCTTCGATCCGGTCCGTGGTCTTGCCCAGCAGAAACGGCTTCAGATATTTCTCCACCGCCGGCTTGACCAGATCAGCACGCTGGGTAAACGTGGCACAGCCGTAGCCGTAGAGACCGTCCTGGTCGGTTGTGATCTTGACCACGGTAAGCCGAGTACCCGCAGGCTCACATTCAATCACGCTTATATCCTTGATGCGCGGCGTTGCCATGCCGCGCGTGGCGCGCGCAACCTGCTCCTGCGATCGCAAGAGAGGCGAAGCAATACCAAGCAAGCCCGCACTCCCGATGGACTTCAACAATTGACGACGTTTCATTTGTCCCCTTGTACCTTTCATCCCCACCAGCGTTCGCCTTCAGCCAAATGAGCTTTTACTACGTCAGGATTCAATTCCACACCAAGCCCCGGCTTGCCGGTCACGCTGATGTGCCCATCCTTGATATAAGGACCATCGAGCAAAAGCAACTGGTCCATCCAGCCGCCCTGGCCGGTGATCGTTTCACAGGCAATATAGTCGCGGATGGATGCGGCCCATTGGCAGTTAGCCCAGGTGTGCAGTTGGCTTCCTGTGTTGTGTGTTGCCATAGGCAATCCGAAGGTGTCCGCCATGTCCGCAATCCGTTTGGTCTCTAAAAAACCGCCGCTATTGCGCAGATCCGGATTCAGGATGTCGCATCCCTGGTAGATGATGAAATCCTTGAAGCCTGCCCGCCGTTCCAGGTTCTCACCGGTGCAGATCGGCACACGCGAACTCGCACACAACCGTCTCCATGATTCCGAGTAATCCACGGGAAGCGGATCTTCCAGCCACAGTGGCTTGATCGGCGCAACCGCGTCCGCCAACTGGATAGAAGTGCGCAGGTCGTACTCCCAGTGGCAGTGAACCATCAGGTCGTGGTCCCAGCCGATGGCCTCACGGCAATTCTCAAACCCCTGAGCAATCTCCATCAGTTCTTTGGTAGTAAGCACTCGATTGCCCAGGTCCCGAGCGCTGTCGGTCGCCGGCTCGGTATGGCGGAACCCGATCTTGTGCGCGGTAAAGCCGCTGGGATCCGCCTTAATCTTTGCCGCCCACTCGCGGCACGAAGCTTTGTCCAGCATGTCGCGGGGCGCCGCATGGTCGTAGACCCGGACTTTATCGCGGAACCTTCCTCCCAGCAGCGTCGTTGAAGGCACGCCGAGGGTCTTGCCCGCCAGGTCCCAAAGTGCCATCTCGATGCCGCTGGCCGCGCGCATGAGCGAGTGTGCCGAGCCATCGGTGCGCGTGCCGGAAAGCTCACGGCCCCCGATCCCCATGTAGCTGTAAATGGCGTCGATCTCCAGAGGATTCTTGCCCACCAGCAGCGGCTTGAGCGCCTCAATCTGCTCCTTTACCCCGATGCTCGGGAGGCCATAGGCCTCAGCGATGCCGTAATGTCCATTGTCTGCGACCACCTTCACCAGGACATAGGTACGTGGCCCAGTCAGAGTCATGGTTTGAACGTCGCTGATTTTCGTCCGCGCAGTTTCGGCGAGCGCGCGAAACCCGCTAAGCAAGGCTGCGCCGGCGGCAGTTTTCAACAACCTCCGCCGTGACCAGTCGCCCACCTCACCTGCCATTTGGTTTCTCAATCTCCGGCAACCAACTCCTGCTGTTGCGCCAGGAGTTCCTGCACCACTGGTTTTACCCGAGTCCTTTGCTCCGCTGAAAGCTCCGAGACGAAGGGAGGAATGGGTCCGGTGTGTGCGATGCCGGCGAGCTCCAGCGCATGATGCAGAACACGAGCCGGTCCCCATGCATCGCGCAAATCTTCAACGTCCAGGAAACTGGAACGGATGCGTTCTGCTTCCTCAAAGTCACCGGTCCGGCAAGCGGAGAAAATCGCCGCGCTCAGGGAAGGAGCCAGACAACCTGAGCCCGTAGTGAATCCGGGCAAGCCCCACTGCCGCAGATGGATCACCGCGGGGCGCTCGCCGATACCGCTGATCACCTTGCGCCGATCGACCCGTTTGACTAGTTCGTCGAGGTAGTCATCTTTCTCCGGATGTTTGCGAACCACCGCGTACTTGATCGCCGTGCAAATCTGTTCGTCGACCAGCGTGGCGACCACATCGAGGCCCGCCATGAGGTCCGCTCCCATGTTTGTTTCTTCTTTTAGATAGAGCATCAGGCTGGCATTCGCTGCTTCGGCAAACTCGCGCAGGCCGCGCTCGAGCCCGGCAGCATCGCGCGGATCGTTGCAGGGAAGCGTCATCACGCAGGGAACGGCAAAGCGGCGCAACAGTGGGGCCTGGTCCATCAGCCGCCCATAGGAGGGACCAGCGCCCGGAATAAGCCAGAGTCCATCTCTTTGTATAGCTGCCTGCCATTCCAGCAGTTGTTCGTATTCGGCGAGCGTCAGGTGGTAAAGGAAGGCATTGCCGCCGTAGATGAATCGTGAAATTCCGCCGTCCGCCATATAGCGCACGATGCGCAAATTCTCTTCGAAATCAATGGTTCTGGCACTTCCGGCCGCTCGCGCGAGCGGCGGAACAGCAAACACACCCTGGAGCGAATCAACTGTCATGAATCACCACTCCCCAATGGAACCTGCTTGATGGAACACACTCGCCGCGGACTCTACCAGCATAGCCGCAACCTCTGGGCCGGCTGCCTTGGTCAGGCCGCAAGTGCTTCCAATGCAATGGTATCCCCCGAATCAGATTGATGGTAGATCAACGTCTCGCGTGAACCCTGGGAAGCGTGACCGATTGACTGTCAAGGTAAGCGGTTACATTTCCCGAAAATTTTCTTTGCCTCTCCACGGCCCGGTGGAATAGTATCCGCCTGCCATAAATTATCGATGATAGATCAACAATAAATCAGGGGGCGTTCGTGAGAAGGATAGGAAAGCAAGCGCTTTTTGTAGTAGCGACTGTTCTGCTGGGCGTAGTCACCATCACCATTGTCGCTCAAACAGGGAAACCGAAGCGCATCAACCAGGCAATCGAACTGCTGGCGGCAGGCCAGCCTATCTACTACACAGGTTCTCACTCCGGAACCACCGGTACCTACGAGCAAGGAGTCAAGGACGCTCAGACGTATGCCGACTACATCAGTTACGACATGGAGCACGCTCCCTTCGACGTAAAGGGGCTGCAGGAGTACATGCGTGGGCTCGCGGCCGGCGGCCCGGACAGAAGCGGCCATCGCACACCGGCGGTGATCGTCAACGTTCCCGTGAATGGCATGGACGCTGCAGCGGTTCACGCCAATGCCTGGATGTTCAACCAGGTGCTTGCCACCGGAGTGCACGGGGTGATGCTCACCCATGCGGATGATCCCGGCGCCATCCGCGCCTTTGTCGAAGCCGTGCGCTTCCCCATCCACCATGAAGGGGTAGGGGTAGACGGACTCCCCGAGGGGCGCCGCGGTGTTCACGGGGTGGCGACGGCAGCGCAAATCTGGGGCGTCTCCCAGGAGGAGTACGAAGACAAGGCGGATCCCTGGCCGCTCAATCCGAATGGCGAATTGTTGCTCGGTGTCAAAGAGGAGGACAAGTATGCGCTAGCCAATGTCGACGAGAACCTGAAGGTTCCCGGCATTGGGATGGCGGAATGGGGCCCCGGGGATATGGCGATGTCCCTTGGCGTCCGTGGGCAAGGTGAGGCCACAGTTCAGGATCCCAAAATGGTTGCCGCGCGCGCCAAGGTCCTGGCCGCCTGCAAGGCAAACCACATCTTCTTCCTCAACTCGCTTAACGCCAAAGATGTAGTCGACATGATCAAGGAAGGCGTAATGGTAGGGCCGGCGAGTCCTGAGACGGCTGCGATCGGCCGCAAGTACACCAACCGCCCACCGCCCTTCTAGCGCGCCGCTCCCCGTTTCAGGACCGGCCGGGCAAGGAGAAAACAAGTGAAACTCTTCAAGGAGCTGTTCATTGTTTGTTTGATGACGGTACCCGCTCTCGGTATCTATGGCCAGCAGACGGGTGAAGTAACCGGAACTGTGACAGACGCTAGCGCAGCTCTCGTGGCCGGCGCAACCGTGACGGCGACGAATACCGCCACCCAACAAGTACGCACTGCGGCCAGCAACGACACTGGCACCTACACCCTCCCCTACCTGCAGCCCGGTGTCTATGACCTTCGCGCCGAAAAGTCCGGCTTCAAGCTCATCACCCATCCTGCGGTCACTGTCCAGGTGGGCGACGTGGCGCGTATCGATTTCGCCATGGAGGTGGGCACGGTTTCACAGAACGTGGTGGTGAACACTGGCGAACCATTGCTCACCACCGAATCTGTTTCCCTGGGCACGGTGATTGGTTCCAAGCAGATCACTGGTCTGCCGCTGAATGGGCGCGATTATCTTTCCCTGGTTGCACTCACGCCCAACGTGGTTTCCGAGGCCCCTGCCAGTGGCAGCAGTGGTCTGCAAGGCGGAGTTCGCTCGGCAACCGCGATCGCGATCGCAGGGCAGAGACTGGAGTTTAACCACTACACGCTCGACGGCGTTGAGAACACCGACCCCAACTTCAACTCCTATATCATTCATCCGTCCATCGATGCCATTCAGGAATTTCGCGTGCAGACCGGCGTCTATTCCGCCGAGTTCGGCAAAGGAGCGTCCCAGATCAATGCGACCACCCTTGCCGGGACAAACCAGTATCACCTGGTGGCTTTTGAGTTTCTCCGCAACGACGTCTTCGATGCCAAGGAATGGCGTCAAGTGGGGAAGAAGGATCCGTTCCGGCGCAACGACTACGGCTTTACTTTGGGCGGCCCGCTTTCTATACCCAAATTATTTGACGCCAAAGACAAGCTGTTTTTCATGTCGAATTTTGAAACCCTGCACGACCGGTTGACCACTCAGCAAGTCGGCTCTACGGCAACGCTTGCCATGCGCTCCGGCGACTTCTCGGCTTCCGGCCTACCTGATATCTACGATCCCGCAACCCGTGTATTCACGGGAGCCAGCTCAGGAACCGCAACTCAGTTTTCTGGAAATGTCATTCCTGCGTCTCGGCTCAGCCCTCAAGCTATTGCTCTGCTCAACTATTACCCGCTGCCGACCACGCCCGGCAGTAACCTGTCAGGGAACTATGTGCGCCAGGCTTTGCAGCCCACGGACGAAACTCAGTTCAACCAGCGCATCGACTGGATCGAAAATACAAAGTCGAGTTGGTTCGGCCGCTTCAGCTGGGAATCGGACCTGAGTGCTCCAGCTGTGCTGTTCGAGCAGGCCAATACCGCAAATACGAACACTACTGTGCGCCAGGTCGTACTAGGGAACACGTACATCATCAGCCCATCCATGGTCAACGAGGCGCGCTTTGCATGGGCTCAGTTCAATAACGACTACGCGGGATACTTCGCCAACAAGACAAACGTTCAGTCCTTACTCGGGATTGATGGACTGGTTGCTCCCAGCGCCGCGGCTTACGGGGTCCCTGCGATCGGGCTCGGCAACGGTCTGAACAGTTTCGGGGGAATCACCCCATGGGTCACTCGAGACGATCTCTTCCAATGGACCGACAGCCTTTCCATGATCAAGGGTGCTCACTCGATCAAAGTGGGCGGCACAATTGGGCGCGATCGCTATAACCAGAATGGCAATCAGAAGTCCGAAGGCGAGTTTGATTTCGACGGCCAGTCCACCAACAACCCTGGCAATCCGAACAAGACCGGTTACCTATTTGCTGATTTCATGCTCGGCGTGCCCTCCCAGTATTACCGGGTTACCTCGCTCGCGAATGCGCAGCTAAGGCGCACGAACTACGCTGTGTTTATTCAAGACGATTGGAAGCTTACGCCTAAATTGACGCTGAATCTCGGCCTGCGTTACGAAAACATTCGCCCCTGGGTGGACAAATACGGGCAACAGATCAACGCCGATGTATTCACTTCAGGCGTAAGTACCGCTCCCGCGCCTCCGTTTACGACTCCCGTCTCCACCATCATTCCCAACTCGCCCTCTCCGATTCTTACCCGGCCGGGAAGTGGCGATTTCTACCAAGGCATCGGCTTTCGCTATGCGGCCGGGCAACCGGTGCAACGCGGCAACCAGTACATGGGCAAGGCCCTGGTCAACCCCAACAATATGAACTTCGGACCTCGGGTCGGACTCAACTACACCTGGGGTACAAAATGGAGCTTCCGTTCCGGCTTCGGGATCTTCTACGCAACCGATATCGGCAATGCCGTCTTTGATATGTCCCGCAATCTCGGCGGCAAGGACGGTAGTGTGGTGGCGAACAACGCCCGCACCGTAAGCTTGAGTGCTCCCTGGGCCGCAGAGCAGGGCAGCGCCTCGTGCCCGGGATACTCCGGCCCGTGCATTGCGGGTCCGCAGATCAACGCTAATTTCCAGAACAATCGCACCCCGTATATCGAGCAATGGATCGCCAATGTTCAGCGGCAGATCACGCAAAACATAGTCCTGGAAGTCGGATATCTAGGCAATGAAGGGCACCACCTGGATCGGGACTTCATCGTGAATCAGGCCGTGCCCAAGACCGGGCCGACAGACACCAGCAGCACCACCTCGCGCAGGCCTTTTCCCAAGTTTGGTCCGATTCAGCAGGCGGCCAGCTTCGACAACGCTAACTACAATGCGGGCACGATCAAGCTGTCACAGCGCCTTTCTCATGGGCTTCTCTACGTGGTTGCCTATACCTGGTCGAAATCGATTGATGGCGGGAGCGCCCTCCGTAGTAACACGGGGGATACGCTTTGGCCGACTAACTCCTACAATCTTCGCGCCGAGCGCGGACTTTCACAATTCGACCTGCCGCGCCGCTTTGTTGCTTCTTACCTTTATGACCTGCCCTTCGGGCCGGGCAGGCCCTATGTAACAGGAGGCTTTCTCAGCCAGATCATTGGAGGTTGGCAATTCGGAGGTATCCTCACCCTTGCCGATGGCACGCCCTACAACGTCGCCCAGCTGGGCGATACCGCCGGGCTGGGCACCCTGGGGAATCAACCCGACTACGGCGGAGTGAGTCCGGTTCCCGCGAATCGCTCTGTCAATCACTTCTGGAATCCCGCCGGGTTCAACTACACCAACCCCGCACTCAGCTACCGGCCGGGTAATGAGAGCCGAAATACTCTCTTCACTCCAGGAAGCGAGGACTTCGATGCTTCTCTCTCCAAAGACATCCACATTTGGGAGGCACATTCGCTGAACTTCCGCTTTGAGACCTTCAATACCCTCAATCGGCCGAACTGGAACACGCCGGCGAACGATCCCCGCAACCTCGCTACTTTTGGTGTCATCACGAGTGCGGGGGCGATGCGCCAGCTCCAATTTGCTTTGAAGTATTCATTCTAGCTTTGCCTGGCGCAGTGGAGGGAACTGCTGAGAAGAGCGGAAACAAAAGCGAACCTGAGAACGTCAAGGCATAGCGAGGTTGGCGGCAGCCCTCGCATGGTTTAGTGTTTCGAGGCAGGAGACTTTCATGAAAAAGGCAATTGTGGCTGCAGTAATCCTCTGGACAGTGGTGGGAGCTTCGGCGGCCTTCTCTCAGGTAAAGATGACCAGGGATCAGATGATGTTTTACACGTCTGACTGGAAGGGCGATCGTTTTCCTGATGGCCGTCCAAAAGTTCCGGACGATCTGCTTAAGCGGGCGGTCGACTGCACTATCGAAGATATCTGGGGTTTTCTGCGCCAGAAGGGATACGCCAACCAGTTTGAGGGCGACTGGCAAGCTCTCCACATCGAAAAGCCGTTTGCCGGCCGTGCGCTCACGGCGCAATATATGCCGACTCGGGCAGATATGGCCAAGGCCATTGCCGCAGAGGGTAAGGCAGAAGGCCGGGTTAGTGGAAATAATAGCTGGCCGATCAATGAGCTGCAGCTGGGGGACGTATATGTCGCCGACGGCTTTGGGAAGATCATTGAAGGCACCTTGATTGGGTCCAACCTGGGCAACGGCATTGCCGCCCACACCCATACCGGGTTTGTCTTCTACGCCGGCATACGCGACCAGGAAGAGAATCGCGAAATTCCAAACTTCAACGGGTTCTATAAAGGGTATGATCCTTCCGCCTGGGCGCAAATGGAATTAACCGCAATCAATGCGCCTATTCGTATCGGGCGAGCGGTTGTGTTGCCGGGAGATCTTGTCCTCGCGAAGACCGACGGAGTGATTTTTATCCCCGCAATCCTGGCCGAAGACGCGATCAGTCACGCGGAATTCACCAGCCTCGAAGATGACTACAACTTCGAGCTCAACAAACAGGGTAAAAACGGCGCGGAGTTCGAAGGTGGATGGACGCCCGAGAAATACCAGGGCCTTTCCAAGTGGATCGATGCACATCCTGAGAAGTTGAAGATGCCGCGTTCAGAATTTGATGCGCTCATGGCCGAAAGGCTTAAGCCTCGACCTGCGCGTACTGCGCCCGCACCCTAAAGATTCCATCACCGTGCCAGGGAGGCAAAATGAAAACCATCGCGAGGTACTGTCTGATTCTGGGAATGGCGCCGCTCGTTGTGCCCTGCTGCGTGGCCGCCGCGCAGGGCACTCCCAATAAGCTTACGTCCAGCGAAGCCGCTCATGGTTGGAAACTGTTGTTCAATGGTAAGGATCTCGACGGCTGGCAGCCCTTAAGCACCTCGAAGCCGGAAGCGACAGGGGATTGGACTGTGGCCGACGGCGCGATCGTTTGCCCGGGGACCAGCGCCGGGTGGTTGGCCAGCAATGATTCCTACACCAACTTCGAGCTAAAACTGCAGTTTCGTGGCAGCGAGAAGGTGAATAGCGGCGTCTTTCTCCGCTCCACAAAAGAGGGAGCGCCGCACAAGACCGGTTACGAATTACAAATCTGGGACTATCAGCCGGCCGGCTACGACACTGGAAGTCTGGTGGGCTCGCTCAAAGCAGCGCCCGTGAAGATCCTGGACAATGAGTGGAATAACTACGACATCAAGGCGGATGGCGACCACTACGTCATCATTCTTAATGGCAAGACGATCCTCGATGATCACGACTCCACCCACACGCAAGGGCTGATCGGTTTTCAGTGCCAGCCGGGAAACAAGATCGAGTTTCGTGACATCAGGGTGCTGCCCTCGCAAAAATAACCACGGTTTACCGGTCTTGGCGGTGGGTGGCGCGAATGATATCGTGTTCTCCTATGAAAAAAGTGCTGGTAGCCGCGCTGATGGCCTGGACTGTTCTGGGCGCTTCCTCTGCCCTATCCCAGGTGAAGATGACCCGGGAACAAATGATGTTCTACACCTCTGACTGGAAGGGAGATCGTTTTCCTGACGGGCGTCCCAAGGTGCCCGACGATCTCCTCAAGCGTGCACTCGACGTGTCGATCGAGGATGTATGGGACTATCTACGCGAGAAAGGCTACCGCAATCAGTTCGAAGGCGAGTGGCAAGCACTCCATATCGAGAAACCCTTCGCTGGCCGTGCGCTTACGGCTCAATACATGCCGATCCGGGCCGACATGGAGAAGGCAATCATTGCGGAAGGCAAGGCTGAGGGAAGGGTCAGCGGAAACAATAGCTGGCCAATCAATGAACTGCAGATAGGCGACGTCTATGTCGCGGATGGTTTTGGCAAAATCGTTGACGGTACATTGATCGGGTCTAATCTTGGCAACGGCATCGCGGCCCACACCCACACGGGGTTCGTCTTCTACGGCGGGATACGAGACCAGGAAGAGAACCGCGAAATCCCCAATTTCAACGGTTTCTACAAGGGGTACGATCCTTCCTTCTGGCAGCAGATGACGTTGACGGCGATCAACGCGCCAGTCAGGATTGGACGGGCCGTCGTGCTGCCGGGGGACTTAGTCCTGGCCAAGACGGACGGGGTTATCTTCATCCCGGCAATCATGGCTGAAGCCGCCGTGAGTCATGCCGAATTTACCAACCTGATGGATGACTACAACTTCGAACTGAATCGCGAAGGCAAGAATGGCGCCGAATTCGAGGGTGGCTGGACACCGGCCAAATTTCAGGGCCTGGGTAAGTATATCGATGCGCACCCCGAGAAGCTGAAGATGCCGCGTTCTGAATTCGATGAGCTTCTGGCAAACGCTATCAAAGGCCGCGAGTAGCTGCCACCTGCTGAAACCCGAAAGAGATTTGCGGTTTCTCTTTCGGGTTCGCGGTTAGTGAACTAGAACTCCTTCCACTCCGTGCCCCGTTCCAGCATGATGGAGGCCTGGAACATGGCCCGCGCATAAGCGATGTCATACACCATGCCGGTGTATCCTCCTCCGCCCGGATATTGATTGCGGATCCCGACCGCTTTGTCGTAGTCCAACGCGCGCTCGTGCTCAGGATAGATCAGACGGGTGTACTTCACCTTGATCAACTCGCGCATCACCGCCAGCATATTGTTTTCACCCATGTCGATGAAGGTCTCGGTGTAGTCGTTGTGCGGCACTCTCACCACCGGATTGCGGTAGTGCACGTGATTGATGCGGTCTCGCGTACCAAAATATTTGCATACTTCGACTGGATCTACTTCCATTTCACGAGATACGCCGCATTCGTAAGTAATGCCGTTCGCCGGGCTGTTCACCACGGTGATCAACTTCTTCCAGCCTTCGAGAGAAGCCATAATCTGTCCCGATCCCCGGGTGACCGCAATCGGGGGATCGTTCGGGATGCAGTGCTAAGCGCACGTTCGATTGCTCGCAGGTAGGAATGACCGCCTGCAGAAAGTAGGTAATGTTCTTCCACAGTTCCTCGTTGGAATGGACTCCTTCCTCCGGCACCGTGGGCAGGCTCTCTACCTTATTGATGTTGAACGCAGTGTATCCCGCTCCACCACGACCCTCTTCCAGGTAGTAACCCTCGATTGCCCGATGCGCGTACCAGTTATACTCGATCACCGGTAAACCTACTTTGCCCGCTGCGCGAACCGAACTCTTGAAGTCCTCGATCTCCTTATCGCGCGCCGCCCCGGCTCGTCCGTAGATACAGTTGGTGAAACCCGGCGATCATCATATTGCCGACAGTCAGGCCGCCGGTCTTGAGCTTATCGACCGTGGACTGAAGATCCGCCTCTTGCCAGGGCATCTTCGGACCGCCCATCAACACATTGTTCACTCCGATCTGCTTAACCTGACGCATCGCTTCATCGGTGATTTCGCGACCGCTGATCGGGGCGCAGATCTTGGGCGTGTTGGGGCCCTCCTGGGGCATCCCCGGGCCATGGGGTCCTTTGTACTCGGTTGCGGTGTCCGCAGCCGCAGCAGGCAAAACCGCGGCCGCCGGTAATGCAGCTGACAGCGCAGCAGTCGAACAAATCCCCTTCATCAGGGCTTCTTCTGGAAAAGTCAGAACTCATGCGAAATTCTCCTCTTGGCGGACGTTTGGTCGGGTTTGGCCGCAGTGGTACAGGGCACTTGGTCGACACACCCACTTTACATCCTTGAAAGGTCGAATCGAACATACGCTCCTGTAACAACACAAGTTTCGCGTAACAGAAGACTGGCGCAAATATTTTGTTGTGGTTCGTCTAAGCGGGGGCCGGCGGTTCCTCTGCCTCAGCATCCTGTAAAATCAGGCGGGCACGGGCGAAGGCTTGGTTTTCGCGGCTGAAATACTTGGGGCTAGTTGAGGTTGAACAACAGATGGGAAATTAAGGGCAGCGATTACTTTGGGATTAGGCCTTTGTGCAACCGGTTCGTTACGCACAGCAGGACTGGCCGGCTTACGGTGGCCACGACGGAACTCATTACTCCAGCCTGTCGCAGATTAATCGCGACAACGTAAAGAAGCTGGTGGTGGCGTGGAAGTATGACACCGGAGAAAAGGGCGGCATCGAAGCGAATCCTATCGTCGTGGGCAAAGTTCTCTATGCCACCACGCCGGGCCGCAGCGTGGTCGCGCTCGATGCGGCAACCGGCAAGCTGCTTTGGAAATTTCAATCGGACCTGGAAGGGCGGGTGCTGACGCGAGGCGTCTCTTATTGGACGCGATGGCCATCAAAGCCGTATCTTCGCCGGCGCCCGCAACTATCTTTACGCCCTCGATGCGGCCACGGGTAAGGTGATCCCCTGCTTTGGCGAGAAGGGAAGAATCGACTTACGCAAAGGACTCCGCGAACCTTACCAGGCGCAGTCGGTCGAGCTAACCACTCCGGGCAGCATTTATAAGGATGTCATCATCGTTGGCGGGTGCAAGCCCTGAGACTCATCCAGCGCCTCCCGGAGACATCCGCGCCTTCGATGTACGCACCGGAGCTTTGCGCTGGACCTTCCACACCATCCCTCGTCCGGGAGAGTTCGGTTATGACACCTGGCCCAAAGACGCCTGGAAAGATGCCGGAGCCGCCAACAATTGGACCGGGATGACGGTCGATACCAAGCGCGGCATCGTGTATGTACCCACCGGTTCCGCGGTCTTCGATTTTTATGGCGGCGATCGCGTCGGCAACGACCTGTTTGCTGATTCGCTGATTGCGCTTGACGCCGAGACCGGCAAGCGCATCTGGCATTTCCAGGGCGTGCATCACGATCTTTGGGACCGCGATTTTCCCGCGCCGCCGGTTATGGTAACGATAACACACGATGGCAAGCGCGTGGATGCGATCGCGCAGACCACCAAGTCCGGCTTGCTTTTCGTCTTTGATCGGGCCACGGGGAAGCCGATTTTTCCCGTCAAGGAACTACCTTTTCCCACCAGCAATGTTCCCGGCGAAGTCACCTCTCCCACGCAGCCGATGCCTACCTTGCCCGCGCCCTACACCCAGCAAAGCACCACAGCAGATACGCTGACGAACCGCACGCCCGAAGCGCACGCGTGGGCAGTGAAGCAGTTTGGCACCATGATCGGTGGCGGCCAGTTTGTTCCTCCCAGCGTGGACAAGCTCACCGTCGACATGCCCGGATTTGCCGGTGGAGGGGAGTGGGGTGGTGTCGCGGTCGATCCAATCCACCGGAGTGCTGTACGTCAACGCCAATGACACTGCGTGGCTGGTGGGGCTGACGATTCCACCGCCTGCGGGAAGTTTGGGCGAGAAGGTTTACCAAAACCAATGCAGTGGTTGTCACGGCATCAACCGCGCCGGCTCACCCCCGGCGATTCCTCGTCTACGGGGAATCGAGGGGATCCTTACCGATCAGGAGATTGCCGGCGTCATTCGCCAGGGAAGGGGCCGCATGCCTTCCTTCAACAGTCTGAGTGACGAGCAGGTTGCGGCCGTCGTGCGCTATTTGACCAGGGCGCCCCAACAACAGCAGCGCCCGCAGCATGCGAATGCGAAGTCGGCAGATCCGGTAGCCGCGGAGGGTGCGGGCGGTGACAGCAAGGACGTGCCCTATAAGACCATCGGCTTTCGCCGATTCACCGATCCTGATGGTTATCCGGCCACAGCGCCGCCCTGGGGTACGCTCAGCGCGATCGATTTAAACACCGGGCAATATCTGTGGAAGATTCCTTTCGGAACGTATCCGGAGCTGGTAGCCAAGGGCATGGCCGATACTGGCTCGGATAACTACGGTGGTCCCGTGGTCACCGACGGCGGGCTTTTGTTCATTGGTGCGAGCGTTTTCGACCAGAAGTTCCACGCCTATGACAAGACCACCGGAAAGCTGTTATGGGAGACGGAGTTGCCCTTCTCTGGTCTGGCTACGCCTTCGACCTACATGGTGAATGGAAAGCAATACGTAGTGATCGCAGCCGGAGGCGGGCAATCGAGCCGGAAGCCATCAGGCGGGGTCTACGTCGCCTTCGCGCTGCCGTAGTGGCCGGTCGAGAAAAGATTTCCAAGAGAGGTCCGTAGAACTGCAGATCCCTCGGCTTCGCTCGGGATGACAAAGGGAAGGGCGACACCTCCATCCACATTCGATGCCCGGGATGATGAACAGCAGGGACCTGCTGCTTCTCCACTTCAGAAACGTACTCAATCGTATCGTTCGAAGATGATTTGTTTTCTCTCCCAACCCAGGCCCTTCAGCGAATCGCGGTTTGCCGCGACCATCTCATTCAACCCGCAAATATAAGCGTGTATGTTAAACAGCGACCCACCAACCGGGCGAGGATCCAGCGCGCTATGGCGCGCATGCTCGGCCGCGATTTCCGCCACAAATTCCTGAACGTAACCGCGCGCACCTCCCCACCCCTCGTGCGCCCGGCTCAGAGTCTTCTGATAGAAGAAGTTCGGCCGGCTGGCAGCAATCCGCTCAAAATAATCCTCGTAATAAAGCTCCGATTCATACCGTGTTCCATATACCAGCCAGAACTTCCGTCCCAGGCTGCGATCCTCGCCATCGTCCGGGAAAAGGTGTTCGACGAAGCCCCGCATGGGTGCGATCCCGGTTCCCGTGGCGATAAAAATACTGTCGGTAAGCGGTGCGCGCAGCATGAACAACCCATGCGGCCCATGAAACTGAAGGCTCTGTCCCTCCTCCAGATCGCACAGCAAATTGGAGAAAAACCCGCCCTCCACCCGATTCACGCACACGTCGAACTGGTTGCCGCGAGCCGCCGACGCGATCGAATAGGCTCGCGTCTGCTGCTTTCCCGCAGGGTCAAGCGCCACGAACGAGACGAACTGTCCAGGTTCGAAATCGAACCGTTCCAGCTCCTCTACAGTGAATTCAAGATGGAAACATGCGGCAGGTTCTGACAACAGGAGTCTGCGCGTTAACCGCGCAGTATAAATTGGCCGTGACAATATCCGTCACCTCGGATGGGACCCAACTTTAACTTGCTTAACACCACATTATTCGACGGTCACGGATTTTGCCAGATTTCGCGGCTGATCCACATCGCACCCGCGCCGCACCGCAATGTGGTAGGCCAGCAGCTGCAAGGGAACCACTTCGATCAGCGGAGCCAGCAGTTCGGGCGCCTCGGGCACGTAGATCACGTGTTCCACCAGCTCCCGAATCTGTTTATTGCCCTCGGTGGCCACCGCGATCACGCGGCCCGACCGCGCCGTTACCTCCTGAATATTCGACAGCGTCTTCTCATAGCGCAGCACTGACTCCGGGCTATGCACATCGCTGGTAGCCAGCACCACCACCGGCAAGGCCTCATCGATCAGCGCGTTTGGCCCGTGTTTCATCTCCCCCGCGGGATAGCCTTCGGCGTGAATATAGGAGATCTCCTTGAGCTTCAACGCCCCCTCGAGCGCGATCGGAAAGTGGATGCCGCGGCCTAAAAACAGAAAGTCCCTCGCGGAAGCAAACGCTTTGGCCAGTTCGCGGCACTCGCCGTCTCGTTGCCGCAGCACCTCCTCGATCTTCCCCGGCACGCGGCTGAGCTCGTCGACCAGCGCAGCGCTCTCGGCCCCCGTAATTGTTCCCCGCTTCTGTGCCAGGTACAGGGCAAAAAGGAACAACGCCGTCAACTGGGCCGTGAATGCCTTGGTCGAAGCCACGCCGATCTCCGGTCCGGCGTGGGTATAGATCGTTCCCTGCGCTTCCCGCGCCACCATGGCGCCCACCACATTGCAAATGGCGACGGTCATCGATCCCTTGGCGATCATCTCCCGCTGTGCCGCCAGCGTATCCGCGGTCTCGCCGGACTGGGTAATCAACATGCCCAGCGCATGCGGATCGGCGATCGGGTCGCGATACCGGTATTCGCTGGCGTAGTCCACTTCCGTGGGTACCCGCGCCAGCCGTTCGATCATGTACTTGCCCGCCAGCGCGGAATGCCAACTCGTCCCGCAGGCTGCGATGTTCACCTGGGTGGCCGCGCGGAAGTGATCGTCCGTGATCTGCATCTCGCCCAGGAAGACCTCGCCCGTTTCGAGCGAGATGCGTCCCAGCGTCGTGTCCCGCACCGCCCGCGGCTGCTCGAAAATCTCCTTCAACATAAAGTGCTTGTAGCCGCCCTTTTCCGCCTGGATCGGATCCCACAGAATCTTCTCCACCTTCCGCACCACCGGCTCGCCGGCCAAGTTCGTGAACTTCACCCCCTGAGGAGTCAGGATGGCCACATCGCCATCAGCCAGAAAGTACATCATGCGGGTGTGGTGCAGGATCCCGGGCACATCCGAGGCCACGAAAGCTTCACCCTCCCCCATGCCTACCACCGCCGGCGGCCCATTGCGGGCGGTCACAATGGTGTCGGGCGCATCGGCGGAGATCACGCTGATGGCGTAAGCGCCGGTCAACCTGCGCGCCGCGCGCCGCACCGCCTCCTCCAGCAACATCGTCTTGCCCGAGGTCTCCGCCGAGCGCAGTTCCTGTTCGATCAGGTGGGCGATGACTTCTGTATCCGTCTCGGTGACGAAAATATGGCGTTCTTCCGCCAGCTCGCGCTTCAGTTCCAGGTAGTTTTCAACGATGCCGTTATGCACCACCACGATGCGACCGGTGCAGTCCCGGTGAGGGTGGGCGTTTTCTTCGGTGGGCCGGCCGTGTGTGGCCCAACGGGTATGGCCGATGCCATAGGTGCCGTGCAGCGGGTGCTGCCGGATCACCTCTTCCAGGTTGCGCAGCTTGCCCGACGCCCGGCGCAGGTCCAGCCCGTGCCCCGCGGACCCAACAGCGATGCCGGCCGAGTCATACCCACGGTATTCCAGCCGCCGCAAGCCTTCCAGAATGACGGTGACGACGTCCTTCGGACCGACATATCCCACGATTCCGCACATAGAGTTTCATTGTACGGTCGATAGCGAGCGGTGCTTATTCTTCCAGGCGATAGGTAAACTCTTCGATCACCGGATTGGTCAGCACCTCTCGGGCGATGCGTTCCACTTCGGCCCGAGCGTCTGCGGAATCCATGGTGCGCAGGGTGAGTTGGAAGTATTTTCCTTGCCGCACGTCCTCGACGCCGGTGTATTGCATTCGTTTGAGCGCGCCGTGGATGGTTTGGCCCTGGGGGTCAAGGACGGTGCGCTTCAGCGTGACGTAAACATGCGCCTTCATGGTGCTCGATTATAAACGTGGGCCGCGGACGACTCCGTCAGCGGCGTCTCCAATATCCGCCATCCGCGTCGAGGAAAATGAGCATCACCGAGAGGATATCCCTCACCCCGGCACCGAGGCCCGGCGCACACTGAAGTTGCCGGAACTTAGCCCGCAGCGAAGCTACCTCGCTGTTCTTCAGCCTGCCGGTTGCCGTCGCCAGATCGACCCGGTGCATTTTCTGCTTTGCATAATCCCAAACCTCAAAGACGGTAGCCGGCATATCCGGCCTCAGCTGCACTTCGCGTGCCGCTTCGGCTGCCTGCTTAGGGCTGTCAGCATGAATATCAATTTCCCAAATGACGCGATATTCCATGTTGCTCCTCAGCGTGGTCTATCTTCGCAGGAATAACTGAACCGTGCGGTAGACGCAATCGCTGGGGCGGAAACCCTGGCACACACGTAATAAGACAAGGCACATGGACCCTCGTTTTGCAGTCAAAGGTACCGGTCACGTGCTGATGGGAGGCGCTTATTGGGATCTGGAAGGGTTTGCTGGCGGAGAGAGGGGGATTCGAACCCCCGGTAGAGGTGTTAGCCCCTACAACGGTTTAGCAAACCGCCGCCTTCAGCCACTCGGCCATCTCTCCGGGGTCACTGGACGGATTATATCCGAAGCGGCGGAGGAGCAATATCGAGCTTAGCGGTTTCCGCTTGGTTCAGAGACGACCTTCTTGTTGTCTTTGTAGCGGTTCACCGCTTCGACCACCTTGGTACGGGCAAAGGCCGCATCGTGCCAGCCCTTCACTTCTACCCGCTTGCCCTCGAGATCCTTATAAATGGCAAAGAAGTGGGTCATTTCCTTCAGCAAGTGAGGATAGATTTCCGAGTAGTTCCACACGTCGGCATAGCGGGGGTTGTTCTTGCCCACAGCCAGGACCTTCTCATCAGGCACCCCCTGGTCGAGCATTTCCAGCAGGCCGATGGGCCTTACCTGCATCACGCAGCCGACGAAGCTGGGGGCGTCCACCAGCACCAGCACATCCAGCGGATCGCCGTCCTCGCTTAGCGTGGAGGGGATGAACCCGTAGTCGCCCGGGTAGTGCACCGGGGAATAGAGATTGCGGTCCAGGCGAAACACGTGGAGCGTCTTGTCGTACTCGTACTTGTTGATGCCCTCGGCCGGAATCTCAATGACCGCATTGATGACCTCCGGGCTCTTCTCGCCTACCGGCAGTTCTAGATAATTGACCATGATGGCTCCGCAGCCGCTTTATCATAACTCAGTACAGGATGGGGCACTGCTGGTGGGTGCTACAGAGAGAGCTTGGCGATGTGCAGGCTGAACTGGACGGGCCTGGTCCACAACAGAGACACGATCTGCTCCTGGTAGCCCGAGATAGCCTCGCGGCGCCGTGCTGTGGAGCTTGACCCGGTTCTGGATTTAGAGGATCTCAAGCAGTTTCTCGATCAATTGCCGGTATCCGGAGGAGGCGATCACCGCATCCACGCCATTCCGGAATTGCACCAGGCCAACGCCACGCTGATAATCCATTGACAGGCTGACGATGCGTTCGAGCGCTGTGGCCCGGGCGTCGTCGAGCGTGACCTCGACATTAGTTGAAATGTACTCGCGGTGGTTTGCGGCCGGCTGCTTCAATTGAATCCCTCCCCCGAAGAATCAACAAGCAGTCGTCCTTAACCACCGCTTGTTTCGTAGCATAGCCGCTAACGCGCCGCTGACTACAACTATTGGGTAACAACCGGCGGGATAAAAGTACTCCCAGTTGGTAATGTCTACACAGTCGCCGCTACCAGTGCCTGGCGCAGTTGCACATTTCGAATCAATGCCTTAGGGCGCACTCCCTGGCGCGTCAGGCTGCAAAATTACCTTCTCTGGAAACAGGGAAGGGGAAAATGCTTTAGTATCCATTACGGTTTGAAGACGCGGTTCAGGAGAGTCTGCCCATGGCCAGTCGGTCGATGCAATTAAAAATACTTAACCGTATTTGTGTCTTTTTTACACTGGTGTTGATGGCATCTCATCTGGAGGCGAAGGTGACCAAGTCCGTGTTTGGCAGTATGCCCGATGGAACCAAAGTGGAGATCTTCACCCTTGAAGAAGGTTCGATTAAGGCCCGCGTGATGACGTACGGTGCCCGCTTGGTTTCGCTGGAGGTACCCGACCGCAGTGGGAAGATCGCCGATATCGTTCTCGGCTATGAATCGCTGGACGGCTACACCGCGGACCCCAAGAGCTACTTCGGATCCATCGTCGGGCGCTACGGCAACCGGATCGCCCACGCCACTTTTACCCTTGACGGCAAACGGTACGATCTTCCAGCCAATGACGGGGTCAACACCCTCCACGGGGGAATTAAAGGCTTCGACAAGCTGGTGTGGAAGGGGCAGGAGATTCCCCATGGGGTCGAACTCACCCTGGTCAGCAAGGACGGCGACCAGGGCTTTCCCGGCACCCTGACCGCGCGCGTCCGCTACACCCTTGAAGCGCATGCCCTGAAGATCGAGTACTTCGCCACCACGGATAAAGACACGGTCCTCAATCTGACGAATCACAGCTACTTCAACCTTGCCGGCGAAGGGCAAGGAGATATCCTCAACCACCTGATGATGATCCCCGCGGATCGCTTCACTCCCGTCGACTCCGGACTCATTCCCACCGGCGAGCTGGCCCCGGTGGCGGGAACGCCGCTGGACTTCCACAAAGCGACCGCCATCGGAGCGCGGATTGACGACCCGAACGAGCAAATGCGGCTGGGCGGGGGCTACGATCACAATTTCGTCCTGAACGGCAAAATGGGCGTGCTTCAGGAGGCCGCGCGCGTGGTTGAACCAACCAGCGGGCGTGTCTTAACCGTGGAGACCACGCAACCCGGGGTCCAGTTCTATTCCGGCAATTTCCTGGATGGAACGCTGCACGGCAAACACGGTCACGTATATGCCAAGCACACTGGATTCTGCCTGGAAACACAGCACTTTCCCGATTCTCCGAATCATCCTAAATTTCCCACCAGCGAGCTCAAGCCAGGGGAGACCTACCACAGCGTAACGATCTTCAAGTTTTCCGCCGCCCCCTGAGGAGAAGAAACAGCAGGTCCCTCCACTTCGCTAAGCTTCGGTCGGGATGACAATTCTGTCTGGGTATCGAAACCCCGAATCCCCAACAGAAGTGTCATCCCGACCCGAGCTTAGCGAAGTGGAGGGACCTGCTGTTTCTCTTCGGGATCAGATGAGGTCAAGGAAGGGACGGGTGCCCCACGTTCGCCCCAGCGTACGTGGGCCGAAAAAGACGGGCGAAGCCCGACGATCGCTTTCGCTCTACAAAACCTCCGGGATTTTCCCCCAGAAAATACCAACCATCCACCCCTCTGCCGAAGCCCCATCCGGGATGCTACCCTCAAATTGAAGGCCAGCATGCCCGAACCCCTACTCCAGCACAGTTCCTCTGACCTCAGTCTTTCCGGCGGCTGCCGTTTTGTGCGCGCCTGCCTGCGCCAGCCGGTGGATCGGACGCCGGTGTGGTTTCTCCGTCAGGCCGGCCGCTATATGCCGGAATACCAGGCTGTTCGCCGCCACCACTCGCTGCTGGAGATCTGCAAAAACCCGGAACTCGCCGCCGAAGTAACGATCACCGCCGCCGAGAAGCTCGACGTCGATGCCGCGATCATCTTTGCCGACCTGCTTCTACCCCTGGAAAGTATGGGCCTCGACTTCGAGTTCCTGGCCGGCGAAGGGCCGGTGATCCATCAGCCCGTACGTACCTCGGAGGACGTCGAAAAACTGCGTATCGATCGCGCCTCCGAACTCGGCTACGTGGCCCAGGCCATTCGCAAGGTAGTGGCCCACTTCAACGATCGCATCGGCATCGTCGGCTTTTGCGGCGCACCCTTCACCCTTGCCAGCTACATGATCGAAGGTGGCGGTTCGCGCAACTACATCCACACAAAATCGCTGATGTACCGGCAGCCGGCCGTCTGGAATCTGCTGCTGGAAAAACTCGATTCAGTGCTCGCAGAGTACGCCGCCCAGCAGGTGGATGCGGGGGCAGACGTGATCCAGATCTTCGATAGCTGGGCCGGAGCCCTGAGTCCTGCCGACTATCGTGATTTTGTGTTGCCCGTAACCACGCGTTTAGTACGCAAGGTACAGGCCCTGGGAGTTCCCGTCATTTATTTCGGCGTGGATACGGCGACCCTGCTGCCTGCCATGCGCGAGACGGGCGCTGATGTCATCGGCCTTGATTGGCGCGTTCCGTTGGACCAGGGCTGGTCCACTCTCGGGCACTCGGTTGCGGTGCAGGGCAATCTCGACCCCATTCTGCTGTTCGCCGAGGAGGACCTGCTCCGCCGGCGCGTGCGCCAGATCCTGCAGCAGGCTGGCGGCCGTCCCGGCCACATCTTCAATCTCGGTCACGGCATTGTTCCCGGTACACCCGTCGAAAATGTACAGCGAGTCGTGCAGTACGTGCGCGAGTTCAGCGCTCTCCCTGGAGACCATTCCCGTGGCTGATATTGCACTGCCGCGCCAGGCCGTCCTCCTGCTGGCCCACGGAACGCCCGAGTCGCTCGACCAGATTCCCGAATACCTGCGCAACATCACCAGCGGGCGTCCCATGCCCCAATCGGTGATCGAAGAAATTCGTCACCGTTACAGTCTTATTGGATCAAGCCCGCTTACCGGGCTCACCCTGGAGCAGGGTCGCCTGCTCTCCCAGCCACTCGCTCTCCCTGTCTATGTCGGCATGCGCAATTGGAAGCCGTACATCGCCGACGTGGTCCGCCAGATGCGAGCAGACGGCATCACCTCGGCCGTCGCTATCTGCCTGGCGCCACAAAATTCCCGAACCAGCGTGGGACTCTATCGCCGCGCGGTGTTTGCCGAAGCTGCAGAGTCCATCGAGATTGAGTTCATTGATGGTTGGGCCGACCATCCCCAGCTCGCCCAGGCCTTCGCTGAACGGCTGCAGCCGGTTTGGCAGAGTCTCTCTGCACAAATTGGGTCGCTCGCGCCGGTGATTTTTACCGCGCACAGCGTGCCCTGCAGAACCATCCAGACTTCTGAAGGGGAACCGGCGCCCGATCCCTATCCAGTCGAGGCGAAGCGCACCGCGGCGAATGTGGCTGCTCTGCTCTCACCCCTGGGGCTCACCGCCGCTGACTGGTATTTCGCCTTTCAAAGCCAGGGCATGTCCGGCGCAACCTGGATTGGCCCTACGGTCGAGGACACCCTGACCGCGCTTCGCCAGGAAGGCCACTCCGCGGTCGTGATCCAGCCGATCGGTTTCCTCTGCGACCACGTCGAGATCCTGTACGACATTGATATCGCGTTCCGTGACTTTGCCGCTGGGATCGGGCTTGAAGTCGTGCGGCCGCAATCGCTCAATGACTCTCCTCTGCTGATCGCAACACTCGAAGACCTGGCCCGGCAGGGCTTCGCTCGCCTCGCCGCGAAGACTCACTCTGCATCGCTGGCCGCGCCGGTCGTATGATCGCGATCGTAGGCGGCGGTCTCAGCGGCCTGGCGGCGGCGTACCAATTGGCGCGCGAGGGCATCGAGTTCACGCTCTTTGAGGCCTCTGGGCGGCTCGGCGGCATCATAGAGACCGTTCATCACCAGGGCTTTGTGATCGAGTGCGGCCCCGACTCCTGGGTCACGGAAAAACCATGGGCTCGCGAACTGGCGGTGGAATTAGGCCTCGAAGCCCAGGTCATCCCCTCCAATGATCAATGGCGGCGCACCTATGTGCAGCAGGGTGCAGAGCGCAATACGCAACTGATACCGATTCCCGATGGCATGCGCATGATGGTTCCGGCCAGGTGGGGGCCGCTGCTGGAGTCTCCACTGTTCAGTTGGCAGGCTCGCCTGGCTTACTTGCGCGAACCCAAACGTGCTGAAGAGCTGAAGGCATCCGCGCCCGCGCATGACGAATCCGTGGCCGACTTCGTGCGCCGTCATTTCGGCGACGAGGTCGCAGGTACCATTGCTGGGCCGCTACTGGCCGCAATTTTCGGTGGAGACATAACGCAGCTCAGTGTGCGCGCCGTGATGCCCGCCTTCGTTCGCATGGAAGCTGAGCAGGGAAGCTTGATACAGGCGGTGCAGCGAAGCGCGCAGCAATCGTCATCAGCTATCTTCACCACCCTCGTCAGTGGCCTTGAAACTCTCATCGATCGCATAGTTGCCAAACTGCCTGGTGCTTCACTGCGCCTGGGTCAAACTGTGACGCTCATGGAACGGGATGGTTCCGCCTGGCGGCTTGCCACCCGCGATCGCCTGGACGCGCGGTTTGATGCGGTGGTCCTGGCCACTCCGCCCAACGTGACCCGCGACTTGTTGCAACCCCTCAACCCGCAGATGGCCGGTTTGCTACCGCAGCAAGCCAGCTCGGCGATCCTGATCGCATTCGCTTTTGCTGCAGAGCAAGCCAGTCGTCTGCGCATCCCACGCGGATTTGGCTTCGTGGTTCCTCGCCATTCCCAGCGGCGCGAATCGGAAGAGCATCCACTACTGGCCTGCACTTTCGTCGATCAGAAATTTTCCGGGCGCGTTCCACCGGGAGCGGTGTTACTCCGCGCTTTCTTCGGTGGAGATTCCGGCGATGCACTCCTTGGCGAGACAGACGACAAGCTTATCGAGCGAGCCCGCGTGCAGTTGGGCCGCGTCCTCGGCCCTTTGCCGCAAGCCGCGGAAACTGTAGTACGCCGTTGGCCGCAGTCGCTGCCGCAATACGCGGTCGGTCATCTCGATCGAATGACAAAGCTGGAATCGATGCTGAGTGGAATGCCTGGTCTTCATCTTGTAGGCAGCGCCTACTACGGAGTGGGATTGCCCGATCTTGTCCGCCAGGGTCGTGCGGTTGCACGGCTGCTCGCAACTTCGCGTGCCTGTGCAGGAAATTGAAATAAAGTTGCTCAAGTGCTCTTGCGTTTTTCCAGTTGACTTTAATCCGCTATACATACGACAGTAGGTCATGCACCGGGAAGAACAAACTCCGGTGTTTTCTCGCTGGCTACTTTTGATCGTCTCCGAGAAGTTACGTGCTTAAGGGCCTCTGGCGCCGAGCGCAACGGCAGATTTCTGCTGCCATCCTCTGATTCAACTGTTGGGAACGACGACTCGATCGCCCGCAACCCGCACGAACAGCACGCTTGACAACGACACCTGTTCACCCGAGGTAAACGCGGGAGAGCGGTGAAGTGTTCGCTGTGTTTCTCCTCAAGATGAATGCAACTTTCGGTAGATGAAACTATCACAGGTGCTTATGCGTCTGAGACCAATATTCGTCCCGGAGAAAACCAGCAGTCTCATCAAGAATGCAATTTTGGAGGGAGTCCAGTGTCACGCTTCGCGAAGATCTCTCGTCTCGTGTGGTCATGCAGCCTGCTTTGCTTTGGGCTTTATCTGGGCTTCTTCAACCCGGCAACAGCACGTGCTCAAGGCATCATCACCGGCGCTTTAACCGGCTTCATCCAGGATTCGTCCGGGGCAGTCATTCCCAACGTCCCCATTGTTGCTGTAAATAACCAAACCGGGGCCATCTTCAGGACCTCTACCGGTGGCGATGGGACCTTCACCCTCCGCGACCTTCCCATCGGGGACTACAACGTCAACATCGTGAGTCCCGCCGGGTTCGGCAAGGCGAGCGTCCAAGGTGTGCGCGTAGTCGCGGGTATCACCACGTCGATTGGTAATCAGAGACTTCAGACCGGCACCACCACAGAGACGGTCCAGGTTGCGGCCAGTTCGGCGTCGCTGCTCGATACAACTACGTCCGAGGGTAGTGCAACCATAGAAGCCAAGGCTCTACAGGAGCTCCCGGTTTATGGAGGGTTCGACACCACAACCCTGCTTGTGCCAGGCATCGTGTCCACCCATGCAAACGGATTTGCCCAATCGAACGGCATCGACTACTCCTCCAATGGATTGCGGTCCCGCTCCAACAACGCAGAGCTCGACGGGCAGGCAAACGACGATCTTTTGATTACCGGTCCGCAGATTTACTTCTCTAACCCGGACGCGTTGCAGGAAATTCAGGTCATCTCCAACAACTTCAGCGCCCAATACGGCCGTAATGCAGGCAGCATTGTCAACTACATCACGAGAACCGGGACCAACCAATTCCACGGATCCGGCTTTGAGTTCTATACTGGGACGTGGTTGTCTTCACTCACCGCGGGTCAAAAAGGCCCCCAGTTTGGCTACTGTCCGCCGGGCGTCAGCCCATCCACCGGTTGCACCAAGCCCGATGTTCCCGCATTTACTGAAAATGCCTATGGCGGAACTCTCGGCGGCCCCATTCTCAAAGACAAACTTTTCTTCTTCGGCAGCACCTGGTGGGTGAGAACCTTCCAGGGAGCCACGCGTTACACCAGCCAAGGGGCTCTGTTTCCCGATGCTACCGGGCTCGCCGCATTGCAAAGCGCCTTCCCCAACAACCCCGGCATGCAGGAGCTGGTATACCAGGGACCCTTCGCCTACAAGGCGGGGAATCCACAATCGTTTGGCCCAACATCGCTGGTCAACGTCACAGACGGAAATATCACTGTGCCGATTGAATCTGCCCAGGTAGCGCGCAGTGTAGCGAATATTGACCTGGACCAGGAGCAGATGGGCCGCCTGGACTATCAGCCCACCAGCCGGGACCACTTCTATCTCCGCTACATCTATCAAGACACGCCGCTCATTGCCTATTTTGACGCCATGCTGGTTGCCGGTGAAAGCGTCAACGTGCAAAGCACAACCCATTCCATCGGTGGTGACTGGACACACACCTTCTCCCCACGATGGGTGGACCAGTTGCGTTATTCCTTCCAGCAGGCGCGGCTCGCGTTTGACGCCGGCGGTGTTCCGAACTGCACCATCAATGATCTGAATCCGTGCCCCTCCAACGTAAGCTTCGGCAGCTCCTTTTTAACGTTGGGCTACCCGATAGGCTTTCCCATCGGCCGCATTTCGAAGGTCACGCAGGTGCAAAACAACGCGAACTGGGTGGCCGGCCGCAACAACATCAGTTTCGGTGGAGAATTCGATTACCAGAACAACCCGAATATCAGCCTGCCCAATGGAGCGGGTGTCTTCACCTTCACTCCAGGAGCCTCTTCTTTCCCGCTCCGCAATACTTCGAGCTCGAGCAGCACATACAACGGCTACACCGCCCTGTTGGAAGGAGTGTCGTTTACTTCACTCACGGCCGGTGATCCTGTTACTCACTTCACCGCGCCCAATGTCTTCTTCTATTTCCAGGATGACCTCAAAGTCACGCCGAACTTTACTGCCAACCTCGGCTTGCGCTATGAATTCTTTGGCCAGCCGGGGAATGCATTGCACAACGAAACGGTGGCCCAACAAACAGGCAGCAATCCTTTCTGGAGCACGGCGCTCCCTCTCTCGGCAACCACTTTCCCAAAAATCAGTTCCTATTGGAAAAATATCGAGCCGCGCTTCGGGTTCTCCTACAATCCCGAATTTGACAAGGGTCTCGTGGTCCGCGGTGGTTTCTCTGTCAACGCCGATCCATGGTTCAACGAGATCTTCGAAACGGCCGCCGGCGGGGGACCAGTCGTAAACTCAGGCACCTTCAACTGTGATGGGCAAACCGTGACGTGTCTGCCTGGTAGCGGATTCACCTACGCGAACGTGCATGCATTGAACAATTCGCTGATCCCCGCGGGCGGTGACCCCCGCACTAGCCCCGAGCAGGATGTACCGACAGACTTCCGCACCGCCTTTGTCGAGACCTGGACGCTTGGAGTGCAGCACCAGCTTGGCCGGGAGAGCGCAGTGGAAATTCGCTATGTTGGCAATCATGTCTCTCAGGAATTTCAGAGAATCAACTCCAATCCGCTGATCGGCAGCAGCTCAGCCTGCGTTGACCCCACTCAGCCTGGATATCAGCGGGTCGACTGCAGTTACTCCCTCCGTAGCACCGTCGCCAACACCGGCTTTTCGCAGTACAACGGACTGCAAACCTCCTTCACCACTCGCTCTCTGCACAATTGGAGTGGTTCCTTCGCCTATACCTACAGCCGTACGATTGATAATGCCAGCGAGATAGATCCGACCTTCGCCGGAGGCACGACCATCGCGTATGCGCAAAACCCGTTGAATCTTTCCTATGGTGAGCGTGGTGTCAGCGGGATTTCCTACACCAACGACATAGGATCCAAGATTACTTACACCACGCCCTTCTTTAAGGAGCAGAAAGGGTTGGTGGGCCGTGCGCTGGGTGGCTACCGCGTGAATGCCTTCTACACTTTCAACACCGGTCAACCATTTACGCCCTTCCAAAGTGCGTTTTCGCAGTCGCCCAACATCAACTCTGCGGATCCCAAGACCTATCTCAGCAATTGCGATTCTGCCTTTAACAGCTACTTCAATTCCGGTTACGATGTGTGCCGCCCGGTCCTGGCCAACCCTAAAGCTCCGATCGGATCTGTGGGCATCAACACCGGAAACGGTTACATGGATTATGCGATTCCAGGCAAGGCGATCTCGCGCAACGACGTGCATTGGATCTACAACAACCAGTACGAGGCGGCGGCCCTCAACAACCCCTATCCTGGAGTGGGTCGAAACACTCTGCGCGGCCAGAACTGGAGTGCCCTGGATGCGAGTATCTACAAGGATGTCCGGTTGAACGAGCGGGTGACTCTGCAACTGCAGATCACTGCCTGGAATGCTTTGAATCGCGCCTATTACGCCACGCCGGACCCATACCTGGATGACGTCCTTAAGTCTCCGGTCTCCGGTTTCCTCAACGACCACTACAACGGCGGAGCGACCGCCACGTATGCCGCAAACGGCGCGATCGTGCCCGCTCCAGGAAATCGGAACATACAGCTCGGGGGTGTGATTCGCTTCTGATGGCTGCAATCCGCAGGGCCATCCTGATGTTCATCCTGTCCGGTTGCTGCTCGCTGGGCGTCCGGGCGCAGGAGAAATCCGTCACAGTGGAGCGCGGCGTATCCGTGCGCATGCGCGACGGCGTGGTGCTGTTTGCCGATATCTATCGTCCATCGATAGCCGGCCGTTTTCCCGTACTGCTGGAGCGCACTCCTTACGACAAAGACAAAGACAACGAGATAGACCTCGGTCACGACGCCGCCGAGCGCGGATACGTCGTCATCGTTCAGGATGTACGCGGCCGCTACAGTTCCGGTGGCGAATGGTATCCGTTCCGCCACGAATCACAAGACGGATTCGACACCGTCGAGTGGGCTGCTGCCCTCCCATACTCCGATGGGAGGGTGGGCATGTTCGGCTCCTCCTATGTGGGCGCCACGCAAATGCTGGCAGCGATTGCTCATCCGCCGCATCTTGCAGGCATCTGCCCCATGTTCACTCCCAGCAACTATCACGACGGCTGGATTTACCAGGGAGGCGCCTTCGAGCAGTGGTTCAATCAGACCTGGACATCCATTCTGGCGCGAGATACGGTAGAGCGCTACCTGAAAAGCGTCACCAACGCCATGCAAGACGCTCGTACCCTTCCATTAACCAACTATCAGCTTTTTAATCTTGGCAGCCCTCTCGAGCCGGGGCGTCTGACCGCCCAGTTTGCTCCTTATTATCTCGATTGGCTTTCTCATCCGGACTTTGACGAGTATTGGCGTCCCTGGTCGATTGAAGACCACTATCCCGACATTCGTGTGCCGGCTTTGACCGTTGCTGCCTGGTATGACATCTTCCTCGGCGGCTCCCTGAGAAACTACCTCGGCGTTAAGAACGAGGGAGGAAGCGATACCGCGCGGCAGAATCAGCGCCTGCTCATCACCATCGGAGGCCATGCCGGATCCGGACGCAAAATCGGCGATGTAGATTTCGGTCCCGCCGCTGCTGAATTTGACGAGGCCGCGGTCACACTCGAATGGTATGAATTCCTCTTCAAAGGCAAAAAGAATCGCTTCGCCACCGGCAAACCAGTCCGCATTTTCGTAATGGGTAGCAACTCATGGCGAGATGAGCAGGAGTGGCCGCTGACCCGTGCCAAATCGACCAAGTTTTATCTGCACTCGGCCGGCAGAGCAAACTCAGTGAATGGCGACGGCTCCCTATCCACCAGCGCCCCAGGGGCCGAGCCGAAGGACAACTATCAATACAATCCCCGGGAGCCGGTCCCGACCGCCGGCGGCCCGCTCTGTTGCGATGCACACCAACCGGCCGGCGCTCATGACCAGCAAGCAGTGGAGAAACTGCAAGACGTTCTGGTCTATTCCACTCAGCCATTCTCCGCGGATACCGAGGTGACCGGTCCGGTAAAGGTCGAGCTTTATGCGACTTCCTCCGCCGTGGATACGGACTTCACCGCCAAACTGGTCGATGTCGACTCCAGCGGATTTGCTCGGAATCTCACCGAAGGAATTGTTCGCGCAAGATACCGCGATTCCCAGGCCAAGCCCCAGGATCTGGTGCCAGGGCAGGTCTATCGCTTGGACATTGACCTCTGGGCCACCAGCAATGTTTTCCTTGCCGGCCACAAACTACGCCTCGAAATAAGCAGCAGCAACTTTCCACGCTTCGATCGCAATCTTAATCTCGGCCGACCATCCGGCATTGCGAAGGATTACGTCACCGCTAAGAACAGCATCCTGCACGATTCGGCTCATCCCTCGGCGCTGACTGTTCCTGTTTTGTGAACCGTGTCTTACGAGCAACGATTCGCAGCCATTTCTTTCGTGGCATCAAACGGCCCATAGCGCGTTCACCTCAGTTGTGAAAAATTAAAGTATCGAGGCAGCGGCTTCCGGTCGATGTTAAAGAGATAGCACCCGTGAAACCGCTCTAACTTGACGATACTAAGAGGAACTAACTCCATCCCTTATCGATCCTGCATCTCACAACTCAAAATCGAATGATCAAGCCAAGCCAGAAAGTCGTCATTGTCGGGGCCGGTCCAGGTGGACTGGCCGCTGCTATTTTGCTCGCACGGTCGGGTGTCGACGTCACTGTCGTCGAGCGCCGGGAGGTGGTCGGCGGCCGCACCTCCACCCTGGAGCGAGACGGATTCAAATTCGATACCGGGCCGACCTTCTTCCTTTATCCCAAGGTGCTGCGCGAGATCTTTGCTGCCGCGGGCAGAGACCTTGATGAAGAGATCCCCATGTATCGGCTCGATCCCCAGTACCGCCTGGTCTTCGGCTCAGGTGGGGAACTGTTGGCTACGCCTGACCTGAAACGCATGGAGCAGGCGATCGCTCAACTCAGCCCGGACGACGCACGCGGCTTCCATCGTTTCTTTTGCGACAATCGCAACAAGCTGGAGAAATTCACGCCCTTTCTGGAGTCGCCCTTCGAGAGTTGGAGAGACCTTGCCAAACTCGACATGCTCAAGCTGTTGCCGCTGCTGCGCCCCTGGCGCTCACTCGATTCCGACCTGCGGAGCTATTTCAAAGATGAGCGTATTCGCCTCGGCTTCAGCTTTCAGTCCAAGTATCTGGGCATGTCACCATTTACCTGCCCCAGTCTCTTCAGCATCCTCTCTTTCCTCGAGTACGAGCACGGCGTCTTTCATCCCGTGGGTGGTTGTGGCGCGGTCACCAAGGCCATGGCGCGCATCGCCGAAGATCTGGGCGCTCAGGTCCTGCTCAACGAACCAGTAGCGGAAATGATCTTTTCCGGCCGCAAGTGCACTGCGGTGCGCACTGCGCGCCGTACCCTGGCTGCCGACGCCGTGGTCGTCAACGCAGATTTTGCCCAAGCCATGCAACGCATGGTGCCGGATGCCATTCGACGCCGCTGGACCGATAGCAAAATAGAGAAGAAGCGCTTCTCTTGCTCCACCTTTATGCTCTACCTGGGCATTGAAGGGCGTTACGACGAGGTGGCCCATCACACCATCTACCTGGCAGAGGATTACCGGCAGAACCTGCGCGATATTGAACAACTGCATCAGCTTTCAGACGATCCCTCGTTCTACGTTCAGAATGCCTGCGTCACCGACTCGTCGCTCGCGCCGAAGAAAATGAGTACCCTTTACGTTCTGTTGCCGGTCACCCATGAGCATCAAAACGTCGATTGGGCTGCGGAGAAAGAGCGTTTTCGGTCGCTCGCCCTGCGCCAGTTGGAAAAGATCGGAATTGCGGATGTCGAACGGCGCATTCGCTTCGAGAAGGTGGTCACGCCCGCAGACTGGCGCGCGGATTACGCCCTGCATAAAGGCTCTACCTTTAGCATGGCGCACAATTTGCGGCAGATGCTTCATCTCCGCCCGCACAATCGATTTGAGGATCTGGATCGTGTCTACCTGGTTGGGGGCGGTACCCATCCCGGCAGTGGCCTGCCGGTAATTTTCGAATCGGCGCGCATTACCTCGCGCCTGCTCCTGGAAGACCTGAAACTCGAACCGCAGTGGAATACCTCCCCAGCGCTGGCCGAAACTGCCATGTGTGAGGCCGCCGCTTCATAAAATGGCGCCAGGGTGCACAATCAACACTATGCCGCTGAAGACGCAGCGTAGAAACGCAGGGTCGTCCCTGCCGCCTGTCTCCCTTGGGGAAGCGCGGACGGCGCAGCAAATCTGGGGGCGCAGAAGCGTACGCGAGCGCATCGCACTCCTGCGCCGCGCGCGTCACCGCATAGCCGCGAATGCGGAGGAAATTGCGCAGACTGTCCCTTGCAACCAGGCCGGCGCGTTGCATCGCAGCCCCGCGGATACTTTGGTCTCGGAGGTGCTGCCCCTGGTCGAGGCGTGCCGTTTTCTGGAGCGCGAAGCAGGCTGGATCCTCGCTCCTCAGCGGCTTAGCTCGCACAATCGTCCCTTTTGGCTGCGCCGGGTCTCCGCCGAAACCAGGCGCGAGCCGCTCGGCGTGGTGCTGATTCTCGCGCCCGCAAATTACCCGCTCTTCCTGCCCGGGGTGCAGGCGTTGCAGGCGTTGGCCGCCGGCAATGCCGTGCTCTGGAAATCCGCGGCCGGCGGCCTGGCGGCGGCGCAGGCACTGCGCGACATTCTGCTGGGTTGCGGCCTCGATCCTGCCTTGCTGCAACTGCTCAACGAATCGGCGCAGGCCGGCAGCGAGGCTATCGCTGCCGGAGTCGACAAGGTGTTTCTCACCGGCTCCGCCGCTACCGGCACGACGGTCCTGCATCAATTGGCAGATCAGTTGACGCCCGCCGTCATGGAACTATCCGGCTGCGACGCGGTTTTTGTGCTGCCCGGTGCCGATCTCGATCGTACCGTTGCCGCGCTGATCTTCGGATTGAGGCTCAACGGTTCAGCCACCTGCATGGCCCCGCGAAGGCTCTTTCTCGTGGGTGATCATCCCCACCTGCTGCCCGCACTCCTCGAGCAATGCAAGAGTCTCGGGCCTGTAGTCTTACCCGCGCACACCCATGTTGAGCTGGCTGATCTGGTCGACGATGCTCAGCGCTTCGGCGGTGTGGTGCTGAAGGATGAGTCTGTTGCCGGCCTCCGCTATGTCCTGATCAGCCACGCCAGTCCTGAAATGCGCATCGCGAAGAGCGATCTCTTTGCCCCTGTGCTTTCCATCTTTGATGTGCCGGATGCCGAGGCGGCGATCGCCGCTCACGCACCATGTCCTTACGCACTGACTGCGGCGATCTTCGGGCCCGAGCCTCAAGCGCGCGCTCTAGCGGAGCGCCTCCCCGTCGGCACCGTGCTGATCAATGACCTGATCGTCGCCACTGCCGATCCGCGCGTCAGCTTCGGCGGTCGCAGATCGAGCGGCTTTGGCACCACGCGCGGCCGCGAAGGTCTGTTGGAAATGACCACGCTTAAAACCATCATCGTTCAGCGTAGCCGCGATATGCGCGCCTATCGTCCCACAACGCCCGATCACCAGCCGTTTTTTACGGCCTATCTCGAAGCCGTGCATGGCGGGAACTGGCTCACTCGCTGGAATGGCCTTCGCCGGTTTCTACGCAGCGCCGCCCGGCTCGATTGACGCTCAGGAGAAATGACACGATGCGCATTGCAGTGATCGGTTCAGGACTGGGAGGGCTGGCGGCGGCTTGCACCCTCGCCGCGCGCGGTTACCAGGTCGAGGTCTTCGAGAAGAATCCATGGCTGGGCGGCAAAGCCGCGGTGCTGCAAGAGCAAGGATTCCGCTTCGATATGGGACCCACCATCCTGATTCAACCCTCGGTGCTGCGCCGCATCTTCGATGAAGCCGGCCGGAACATGGCCGATTATCTTGACATGGTTCGCCTCGATCCGCAGTGGCGCTGCTTCTTCGATGACGGCACGATCCTGGACCTGAAAGACGATGTCCGCGAAATGGCCGCATCGCTTGAGGGCAGGGAACCGGGTCTGGGAGCCCGCTTCACCGCCTTTATGGAGCTTTCTGAAAAACTGCACAACATTTCCGACAAGTTTTTCTTCTGGAAGTCCGTTGGCTCCATGCGCGACACCTTCGATATCGGCGGCAGCTTTCAAATCTCGGTGTTGAAGGATGTTCTGAGCATGCGCCTGGGGCAAAGCGTCTCCGGAACCATTCGCGAATTCATCAAGGACCCGCGCGTGGCCCAGATGCTCGATCACTATGTGCAATACGTGGGCTCATCGCCGGACAACTCTCCGGCGATTCTTTGTTCCATTGGTCACATGCAGGCCGAACAGGGCATTTGGTACCCGAAGGGAGGTACCCGCGCTATCCCTCATGCGCTGGTTCGTCTGGGTACCGAACTCGGAGTCCGTTATCACACCTCGATCGAGGTTGCGCGCTTGCTCGCAAAAGGCGGTGCTATCTCCGGTCTTGAAACAACCAGCGGCGAAACGCTTCTGTTCGACGCCGTGGTTTCGAATGAAGACGCGGTGCGTACCTATCGCGAATTGCTTGGCGGCGCCGTGGCCGATAGCTTTGACAAGCGAAGAGATTACGAGCCTGCATGCTCCGGCGTGGTGCTTTACCTCGGCCTGAACAAACGCTACGAGCACCTGGCCCACCACGATTTTGTTTTTTCCCGCGATCCGCACGAGGAGTTTCACCACATTTACGATCTGGCCGAGCCGGCGCCTGATCCGACCTGCTATCTCGCCTCGACCTCCGCGACCGATGCGACCACCGCGCCCGCCGGGGGTGATGCCCTTTATGTGCTGGTGCACACCCCGTTTCTCCGCCCCAGGCATGACTGGTCAAGAATGTTTCCCGCCTATCGCCAGGTGATTCTCAACAAGCTGAAGCGCACTGCCGGCCTGGTCGACATTGAGGACCGCATCGTTTTTGAGCAAGCGCTCACTCCCCTTGATATTCACCAGCGATACAAGGTACTGAATGGAGCGATCTACGGCATCTCCAGTCACGGTCGTTGGAACGGAGCCTTCAAACCCGCCAACGCCAGTCCCGACCTGGAGGGTCTCTATCTGGCGGGAGGGGCCGCGCATCCCGGACCCGGAATGCCAATGGTGATGATGAGCGGCTGGATCGCGGCGGACGCGCTCGACCAGCATTATCGGGAGCAAGCTTTATCCCTCCCGGCGTAGCTTAGGGGAGGAGCCGGAGGAGATAGGAGCCCCGCGATGCACGATGAATCGACCCTGGTCAAGCCGTCGCGGCGTCTGCTCTCGTTCTTCGCCAACTATCTGAATTGGTATATCGGCCGTCACTTTCACGCAATTCGCCTGGCAAATTCCCCCCGCTTTCCCCGGACCGCCGGCCCGCTGATCGTCTATGCCAACCACGCCTCCTGGTGGGACCCGCTTGCTTTCATCGTAATTTCGCGATACTTTCTCCCCACTGCCTCTCACTATGCTCCTATGGACGCCGCCGCGCTGAAGCATTACGCATTGCTCCGCAAGCTGGGCATCTTCCCGGTCGAAGCGGGAACCCGGCGCGGGGCGGCTCAGTTCCTGCGTGCCGCGAATGAAATCCTCTCTGCCCCAAACTCAGTTCTTTGGATCACCCCCGAAGGCCGCTTCACCGACATGCGCACTCGTCCTGCAATCTTTCGTCCAGGACTGGCAGCATTGGCCGCGAGGTCCGGCGCGTGCACCTTCCTCCCGCTGGCCTTCGAATACACCTTTTGGGATGAGCGCCTGCCTGAGATCCTCATCAACTGTGGCCAGCCCATTGAGGTCAACGATGGACATCTCTACAGCAATGCCGAGTGGAGCGACCGTCTCAGCGCTGCATTAGCCACGGCCCAGGATGAGCTCGCTGCGTTGGCCAAGCTTCGCGATCCTGCCCGCTTCGAAACCATTCTCTCCGGTCGGGTTGGCATCAGCGGCGTCTACGAAACCTGGAAGCGGCTCGTCGCCCTGCTCACCGGGCGCGCATATCAAGGCAGCCATGGGAGCATCCACCGCCTATGAGCACAGTCATTGTTTTCGCATTCTGCTGTGCGACCGTGCCCGCTGTGCTCTGGGTTTGGAACATGGTGCTTTATCGCGAGCCTCAGCCTGGCGGCTGTGGTGAATCAGGCCATTGCGTTCTCCCTGGGTCCGTCTCCGTGCTCATCCCGGCACGCAATGAAGAACGCGTCATTGCGGCGACCCTTGCCAGCCTGTTGGCCTCGCGCGGGGTTGAGATCGAGATCGTTGTCCTTGATGATGGTTCGAGCGATCGGACGGCGGAGATTGTTCGCGGCTTTGCTGTTCAGGATGCGCGGGTACGTCTGCGCTCCTCGGCTCCGCTGCCTGGCGGCTGGAACGGGAAGCAGCACGCCTGCCATGAGCTCGCCATGACTGCCCGCTCGGACACCCTCTGCTTTCTGGATGCGGACGTACGTCTTGCTCCCGAAGCTCTGGCTTATATGTCCGCGTTTCTGCTGCGTTCCGGCTCCGACCTGGTGAGCGGTTTTCCCCGTCAGGAGACGGAGACTCCTCTGGAGTGGCTACTGTTGCCGCTGATTCACTTTGTGTTACTTTCCTATCTGCCGCTGGCCGGCATGCGTGCTTTGCCGGCACCGGGCTTCGCGGCGGGCTGCGGGCAATTCCTCATGGTGCGCCGCGATGCCTACCGCAAGAGCGGTGGCCACTCGCAAATCCGCACCACCATGCATGACGGGTTGCTGCTACCCCAACTCTTCCGCCGTCACGGCCTCCGCACGGATATAGCTGATCTGACCCATCTTGCGACTTGCCGTATGTATCGCAGCGCGTCGGAGGTCTGGTGCGGCCTCGCAAAGAATGCCACCGAAGGAATGGCGGCGCCCGCTCGGATCCTGCCCTTTACTATCATGCTCTTTTGCGGGCAGGTTCTGCCGTTGCTACTCGCGCTCTCGTTAGCCCTCTCGCCGAGCTCCTACACCGGGCGCGCGCGGACGCTCATTCTGGTCGCACTGGCAGCGTCGTTTGTGCCTCGTCTGCTGTCCGTCTGGAAATACCGTCAGTCCCTACTGAGCGCCTTGTTGCACCCCGTCGGCGTCAGTCTCCTGCTCGTGCTCCAGTGGTACGCCCTGTTGCGCAAACTAGCCGGCCAACAAGTCACCTGGAAAGAGCGAGCCTATCGCATGGGCTGAACCAAGGCTTATCGCTTTCTCCCTTCCAAGAATCGTGGGGTGCCCCATATCTCGCTCGTTTTTCGCGAGATGTGGGATGCCACGAACCTTAACCCTTTTTCCGACCTTCGAAAGAAGCACGTGGAGCGCCGTGGTCTCCCACATCTCGCGAAAAACGAGCGAGATATGGGGCACCCCACGATTCTTGGAAGGGAGAAAGCGATAAGCCTTACTTCAGCGGCTTGCGCGCAAAATAGTACAGCGAACCTGCCAGGAGCACAAACATCAACACCGAAACCCAATCGTGGTGCAGGAAATTGGTCGGAGGAAACAACAACACATCCTGCTTGCCGGTAGCGGTCTCATAGAGCTTCAGTGCAACCCCCATCAATCCCACAATCCCGCCGGCAGCAATCAGCCCGCTGGCATAAAGCGATCCCGGACTGACCTCACTCTCGCTTTCTGTCTTCTCCACCGCCCGATCGATCATCCATCGCACCACGCCGCCGGCGAAGATCGCCAGCGTAGTCGCGATCGAAAGATACGCACCTACTGCGAACGACAGTGAGCGAATACCCAGGATCTCAATCGCGATCACCAGGAAGACACCGAGCAACACCAGCCCCCACGGCAACTTGCGGCCGAGAATCCCATTAACCACCGTAGCCATCAGGCGCGCTTGCGGCGCCGCGGCTTTTTCGCTTCCAATCCCCTGGATCCACTGCACCTCGATCTGCTGCGTCTGCGGATTGTAAAGATACTTCCCATCAGCCAACTCAGCTGAGTTGAGCGCGTTCAGCAAAACATATCCATTGCCCGGCCGAGTGTCGACCAGTTTGCCGGCGTTCATGACCCGGATCTGCGCCTGGTGGAAGTGCTGCTCCTGCACCTGCACGCCGCTGTGAACCGCCGCGATATCCCAAGGCCGCGCAGTCTGACGGAACTCCGCCAACCCCTCGTTCATCAACTGCAACGTGGCGCCAATGGCTAACGTCGAGACGCAGGCGCCGATTACCAATGCGATCTGCTGCTTGCGTGGAGTCGAGCCGATGAGATAGCCGGTCTTGAGATCCTGTGAAGTATCACCCGCATTCGCCGCCGCGATGCAGACCACGCCGCCGATGGTAATCGCCAATGCACCGAACGCGGGAGCGGTCCATCCTTTCACCAGAAAGATCGCAGAGGTCGCCATGAGCGTGGCGATGGTCATACCCGAGACAGGATTGGAAGAACTGCCGATCAACCCCACGATACGAGAGGAGACCGTCACGAAGAGAAACCCGAAGAAAGCCACCAGCAGAGAGGCTGCGAGATTCGCCATCCAGCTCACTTGCGCGCCCGGCACGGGCTTAAACTCCAGGAAGAAAAACATCATCAACACCAGCACCACCGAGCCGCCGACCACCACACTGAAGGGAAGATCGTCATCCGTGCGAAGCGGTGTGCTCTTGACTCCCCCGCTCGAGCGCATGTTGCCCAGCGCGGTACGAAGCGCGCCAAAGATTGTCGGCATGGTCTTGATCAGCGTGATCAGCCCGGATGCAGCCACCGCACCGGCGCCCATGGGGCGAATGTAAGAGGCCCAAAGATCGCTGGGAGACATCTGTGCGATCGGCTTGGTTCCGGGATAAATTGCCTGGGGAAAGTGAGAGCCAAAGAAGTAGATCGTTGGCATGAGCACCAGCCAGGAGAAGATGCCGCCGGCAAAAAGCAAACCGGCAATTCGTGGACCAATGATGTAGCCCACACCCAGATATTCCGGGGTGACGTCTGCGCGGATAGCCGAACCTTTCAACCATTGTGGTTGGTAGTCCGGTGTGCCCGGCCACGCGCCGAATAGGTTTTCGTTTTGGAACAAGGTGTAGAGGCTGCCTAAACCGAGGCCAAGAAACACGCGCCCGGCGAAGGAGCCGCCGCGCTCGCCCGCGAGCAGCACGTCCGCACAGGCCGTGCCTTCGGGATAAATGAGACGGTCGTGCTCCTTTACGATCAACTGCCGCCGCAAAGGAATCATGAACAGCACGCCCAACAGGCCGCCCAGCAGCGCCAACAGGAAAATCCGCGAGTACTCCAGGTCGAAGCCGAGAAAAATCAATGCGGGCAAAGTGAAGATCACGCCGGATGCGATCGACTGCCCTGAATTGCCGGTGGTCTGAACAATGTTATTTTCGAGAATCGAGGCTCGCCCGAACGCCCGCAGCACGCTGATCGAAAGCACGGCGATAGGGATCGAGGCTCCCACCGTCAAGCCCGCCCGCAGCCCCACGTAGACGGTCACGGCGCCAAAGAGCAAGCCAAAAATGCAGCCAAGGACCAGCGCGCGGGTGGTTAGTTCAGGGCGGTTTTCGGCGGGAGAGACGAAAGGTTGAAATTCTTGTAGAGGTTCTTGCACTCGGCGTGCCTCCGGATGGAAACACTCTAATCTAATCTTGCCATGCGCAAGCTGCTGGCTTATGCCGCGATTTATATCCTGTGGGGCGCATCGTTCCTGGCCATCCGCCAGGTGGTTGCGGTCGCGCCACCGTTCTTCGCCGCGTCCTTTCGCTTCATGTGCGCCGGAGGAATCCTCTACGCGTACAGCTGTTGGAAGGGGATGCCCCAACCCAACAAGCGCCAATGGATCAGCACCGCTGTGCTCGGCCTCATCATGTTTGGCGGCGACTACGGCTGCCTTTTCTGGGCGGAAAAGGAAGTACCTTCAGGCCTGGCGGCTGTGATCGCGGCGACCATTCCCGTGTGGGTGTTGCTCGCCGAGTGGTTGTTTGCTGGTTCGCAGCGGCCGACCGCGAAGTCGATTGCCGGCATCGTCCTGGGGATCGCGGGGGTCGTCATGCTCATGCTCCCCGCAGGTATTCATAACAACGCTTTCAGTGTTTCCGCCCTGGTTCTGCTGTTCGGCTGCTTCTTATGGGCGGGCGGAACAGTGGCCAGCCGTCACCTTCAGCTGCCCCGGCAACTTAGTATGAGCTCCGGTTTGCAGATGGCCTGGGGAGGCGGTTTCCTGCTCCTGTTCTCCGCTTTGACGGGCGAACTAGGTCGGCTGCCTGGCCTCTCGCGTCAATGGAACTGGCAGCTTGCGTTCGCCATGGGCTACCTCGTCCTGTTTGCGTCCATCGTTGCTTTCACCGCCTATGTCTGGCTTATTGGACGCGATCCGACCACCCGTGTTGCCAGTTACGCCTATGTGAATCCGCTGATCGCTTTGCTTCTGGGTTCGTGGTTGGCCCACGAACGCCCTACCCCGCTACAGTACGCGGGGGCCGCCCTGGTGGTGGCCGGGGTGGCCTCGACCATCGCCGGGAAGCGTGTTGTACAGCGTGAATCTCGCGAGAAAGTGGCCTAAACCGGGGCTGGCGTTCCGCCTTGCCTTACCCGTATACTCGTCACATCGGCGGCTGGGCAGCTGCGTAGCCTTGCCGGCCGGGTGTGAGGTGCGTCTTTCCTGGTCAGACTGAATCCCTGACTCTCGACGTCCCGCTATCGCAAACTTCGGTTTGGCGTGCTGTGGTTCGTGTGCTGCGAAGTCCCGTGGACAGCCTTTCCTGTGCATTGTTCCCCTGTTCCTGCGCCCTCTGTGGTGGTTCCCTCCTGCGTTTTACCCGCGTTCCCATCTGCGATTTCTGTTGCGCGCAACTCCCTCCGCAATCGGGGACTCTCTGTGCCTGCTGTGGTGAGGACCTTGGCATCGCGAATCTTTCCCCGCTGCCGGGTGACGACTCTGGTTCCCAGCCCCTCTGCCAGCCCTGCCGTTTAGCCCCTCCCGCGTTTGTCAAAGCAGTTGCGTATGGCGGTTACCACGGCGAGCTTCGCTCGCTGGTTCATCTGCTGAAATACGAGGGTATGCAGCCTATCGCCGGGCGGCTAGGCGTCCTGTTGGCGGACATGCTGGAGCCATTTGCCCCCACATCGATGCTCGTGATTCCCGTCCCCATGCATGCCGTCAAGCAGCGTCAGCGCGGGTACAACCATGCTGAGTTGCTGGCCCGGGCGGCCATGGTGGAGATGCGCCGTCGCCACCCCCAATGGGTGCTCCATCTGGAAACAGACTTGTTGAGACGTGTGCGCGTTACGGTGAGTCAGGCAGGCCTGACTACCCACCAGCGCCGGCAGAATCTGCGTGGCGCTTTTTTTGCGCCTCGCTCCGCCCGCCTGGCTGGGCGGGATGTGTTGCTGGTCGATGACATTTACACCACCGGGGCCACGGTTCGGGCCTGCAGCCGGGTGTTGATGAATGCGGGTGCTCGATCGGTCCGGGTAGCGACGGTTGCTCGTGCCCAGCGCGAGGGAGTCGCCTTGTGGGATAGCGGTTTTCTGAGAACAGTGAACTGAGACGGAGGATCAAGATGTCTTTGGGAAAAGCCATGATCCACGCACGCAAACCGAAGGTCAGTGCGCAGGGTCGCGCGCTGCCTCACGAAACCGCTGATCCGCACGAAAGCTGGCCGGGCCAACGGGTGTCCTCCGCCTACACCATGCAAAAGCCGGTGCTGGTGTTGAATGCATCCTACGAGCCGATCAATATTTGTGGCGCGCGCCGGGCGTTGATCCTGGTTCTGAAAGGTGTGGCCAAGACTGAGGAAGAGCAGGGTGCCATCCTGCATGCTGCATTGTTGCGCATTCCCATGCCTTCGGTCATTCGTCTGCTCGAATATCGCCGCATCCCGCATCAGACGCGTGCTCTCTCCCGCAAGAACATCCTGCTCCGCGACCGCAATAGCTGCCAATATTGCGGCGTAGTTCTGCCTGCAGGTGAACTCACCCTGGACCACGTATTGCCCCGTTCCCGCGGAGGCCTCTCCACCTGGGAAAACCTGGTGGCCTGCTGCCATTCCTGCAATCGTAGAAAAGGCAATCATTTACTCAGCGAGCTTCACGACATCAAGCTATTGCGCGAGCCCCGCCCCTTCTCCCTGCACACCAGCCGCCACATCATGCGCATGATTGGCCACTCCGACCACAAGTGGCGCAAGTATCTCTACTACTGATCGAACCGGGCTTTAGAGCCCGCGTGAGAACTCCGGAATCTGGGAAGCCCGAGAGGCGCACCGCAGATCCCTACGCTACGCTCCGGTCGGGATGACAATTCCTCTTGGAAACGATACTTAGCGTTCCCAAACAAAATTGTCATCCCGAGCGAAGCCGAGGGATCTGCGGTGCGCCTCTCGGGTTTCCCAAATTCTGGAGTTCTCACGCAAATTCCTTAGTTCTCCCTTCTACCACCAAACCAACCTTCTCAGCAGCGGATAATAAAGCGCCATCCGTATAGGCAAGCTCTCCCCCTGAACTTTACGCATGATCTCCGCATAAGCCTCCAGCTGATGCACATACTTACCTTTCTCGCTTTCAAGAAAAGCATCCAGGCCGGATGCGCCATGGCGGGCCGTCTTGTAATCCACAATCCACAAATGCGTTTCCTCAATCGAGCAGGGCACAGCTCCACCACGAAAGATCCGATCGCCGCGCAGCGTGCGCACCAGTTCACCGCGCTCGGTGGTCGCCCACCCGGACCATGAAGTCTCGGTCTTCGCTCCGGCACGCGCGCCCAGAATCCAGCGGCCGGTTGCATCCCGGAGCACCGCTTGCAGCGCCCGCACCACCTCGGCTGACTCCGCCTCCGCCTCTACGCGAGCGAGCCCATTGGAACGCAGCAACGCCAGAGCGCGTGCACGCCAGCTGCCTACCTCCGCAAAGACGGCTGGGGAAACTCCGCCGGCGTCGATCCCGGGAAGCCTGGCAACATCTTCCAGCAACGCGTGCACCACCGTGCCGAAAGCGCGTGCGGCGAGTGAGCCACGCGGCCGCTCGATCACCTCGAAATTCTCTTCCGGGATACCGGACGAAGTGCCACCTTCTACCGGCTTCCACTCCACCGGAAGCCGGCGCAATGGGATCGTTTTGCCGGGTGGCGCAAAATCAAACTCCGCCTGCTCCGGGGTTACTGCCTCCTCAATCTGCTGCTCCCGGTGCGCTTCCTCAAACTCGCTCTTCAGCGCCTCCCAGGCAATCCCCAGCAGGCTGTGCTTGTCTCCTGAGCTCAAATCCTGGGTGCCGTTTTTCGGCGCCTTGAGAGTCGCAGTCCCCAACAGATGCAGCTCTTCGCCGGCACGGGTGGCCGCCACATACAGCAGGCGCTTGGCTTCCTCGTCTTCCCGCCGTGCATGCTGTTTGGCGATCCACCGATAGATATCGCCCGGTTCGCCATTGCGGCCGATGGGAGCAACCACGAATTCGCGCTCCTCTTCCTCCGCAGCGCCCACCAGGCGCGTCTGCTCGATCCAGTGGAGCAGCGGTTGTGTATCAACCTGGGTGGAGCGCTCCAGACCGGGTACGATCACAACTTCGAAACCCAACCCCTTCGCCTTGTGAATGGTCATCAACTGTACACCGCAGTGCTCGTCGGCACGTGGATCAGGTTGGGCGCAAAGCTCGTCAAGTCTCTCGTCGAGTCCCCCGGCGTCCGGCCCCAAATCCTCGAGCATGGCAAAGAAGGCCCGCACGTTGGCAAACCCGGTGCGGTCGACGCACGCATTCCCGCCGAGTGTCGTCCAGGTGCGTTCGACCCACCGCGCCAAAGAGACCTGGCGATGTTTGCCGCGTAACGCATCCTCCAGTACGGCATGCACGCGGGTGGCCCGTTGCTGTCCGTCTTCACTCAGCATCGCCGCCCGTTCGCGCAGCAGCGTGAGCACGGGCCGGGTGGCAAATTCCTTGTTATCGCTTCCGCATAGGGTGTGCAGATCCTTGAGAGTTAGCCCGCACCATGGCGCGCGAAGGACAGTGAGCCATGCGATGCGATCCATGGGGTGCAACAAGGCGCGAGTGAGCGCCGCAAGATCCTGTACCTCCTGGCGTTCGCCCAGTTGTTCGATCTCGATCGCGCGGAAGGGGATGTCCTGCTTGCGCAGTCTGGGCGTGATCAGGGCCAGATGAGATCGCGCGCGAACCAGCACCGCAATTCGAAACCGCCCATTCTGCCGCTGGCACTGTTCTATCTTCGGCAAGTGTTCCTGGATGATGCTGACTACTCTTCTGGCTTCTGCTTCGGCCGTTGTCTGCTTTTCTTCCGGGCTCGGTTTGGAGCTGCGGAAAAAGGGCCATACGTGCACGCTCGGCCGCTTATGTTTTGCCGGGCGGCTGGCAACGGACTTGGCAAACGCGACATGATAGTCGACGCTATCCTGGCCCTGGCCCTGGCTCGGAGCGAAGACCTGCAGGAAAATCTCGTTCAGGCGATCCACCAGCCCGGCATGGGAGCGGAAGTTTGTTTGTAACTGCAACGGTGCGAGTTGCAATGCGGCCGTGCCCTCGCCCAAACCGTGACGCCGCGTTCGCTCAAAAAGCTCCACCTCGGCCTGGCGAAACATGTAAATCGATTGCATCGGATCGCCGACCAGGAAACATGTGCCCCGTTCTCCGGACTCCCACCCTTCCGCCAGAAACGTAAGCAGTTCGTACTGGCTGCGCGAGGTATCCTGAAATTCGTCTACCAGCAAATGGCGCCATCGTCCGGCAACCTCTGCTGCGAGTTCGCTCGATTTGCCTTCGTCGTCGGTCAAGACCTGCCGTGCCGCGAGAGCCAGTTCGACAAAATCCACCACACCGCGCTCCGCAAACACCAATCGCAGCTCGGCGACCGCATAGCGCAGAATCACCAGAAGATGTTGCAGCATCTGCGATTCTTCTTCGGTGTACTCCTGGGGCGGCAGGCGCCGTAGCTCGTGCAGCATTTCGAGGAGTCCAGCCCTTTCATCCAATTTCTGGATGAACGACGCATACCGGTCCCTTGCCGCTTGCCCCAGCTTGCCGGAAACAAAACCAGGCGGCGCCTTCTTCCGCCAGGTCCCGCTTTTGGTCAGCAGGAAGCTTGCCAGGCAGACCCAATGCTGGCGGCTGGTCAGCTGGCGAAGATGGGTAAAGTCGCGCAGCATTATCACCTCGGCGTCCGCTTCCAGGTTGCCGCATGCGTGGGCCAGCAAATGCGCCAGCTCCGGCTCCAACTCGGGATGGCGCTCAAACAGCGATTGTGCTTTTGCAATCGCCTGTTGATGTAATCGTCGCAGCGGCTGTTCGAGCAGATCGCGTACCGTCGGCCACTCGAACCGTCCGCCGACGAGCGGCAGCACGCGGCCCCACTGATCGCGCTTGTCCAGCATGCCGGCAATCAGGTTCTCGCAGTCAAGCAGGCTGGTTGCACGCAACTGCAGCAGGGCGCGTAAGGCATTCGACAGCTCAGGGTCATCGCCGAGCCTGGCGAGTGTTCGCCGCGCCGCAAGGGTGTAGAGCGGCTGCGGTTTGTCGGTCGGGCTGAGGGAGCCTCCCAGGCGGGAGAGCAGCGGAGTCTCGTGGGCGATGGTGAGACACACTGCGTCAATCGTTAGAATGCTGAGCCGCTGCGGTTGTTGCAGCAGATTCCATCCCCGTGCTTTGTCGTTAGCCAGGGCCGCGCGTGCAAGCCCGGCGACTTCAATGTCCTGGTCGGAGCTTGCCGGGTTCTCGGCACCATGCAGTGCTTTCAACACGCGGGCGCGCATCTCGGCGGTTGCGGCGATGGTGAAAGTGATGGCCAGAATTTCTTCCGGTTCATCGACTTCAGCCAGAAGTTTCAGCAAACGGCGAGTCAACAGTTCGGTTTTGCCTGAACCGGCCGGCGCCTGCACGAGGAAAGACTGCTGCGTATCCAGCGTTTGCGCCCGCTCGCGCTGATCGGGCGGCAGCTTCAGATCGTCCGTCAATCGGACTCCCCATCACTCTCGTCAGCGTCGTCGGTTTGCGCGCGTTCGCTCTCGGCAATTCGGCATAGCCCAGGCAAATCGCAAAACTTGCACGTATTTGGATATTGCTTCGGATCGACCTGTGCCTCGCCCGTCAGGAATTGCTGTGCCAGCTCAGTTAAAACGATCTGCCAGCCCTGCAGCATCTCCGCACTGTAGGGCGGCTTGGATAAGGCCGTATCGCCGGGCATGATCACATTGCCATCCTCCACTCGCCCAAGGAATTCAAGCTTGTCTTCAGCGACGTGGCCCAGCAAGACCCCTTTCAAATCTTCGACCTGGCCATAGCCGGCATAGATAGGCAATTGCGGATCATCCGGACGATCACCATCCCAGAGATCCTTTTTCACCATACCGGTCTTGTAGTCGATAATGACGCGTCCGCCACGGACTGCATCGACCCGGTCCACCCGTACTTGCAGCTTCAACTCTCCCACGGCGGCGACGCGCTTTTCTTCGCGGGACTCGACGGTGAAATCCGCACGCTTCTCTTCATAAGCCAACCAGTCGTTGATGAGAGACAGAATGCGCTCTCGTTCCGCTTCAAGGTAAGCCTGGTTCCAGTTGCGCTTTGGCCCTTCCACCTTGTATCGCTGCAATGCTTCATCGATGTGATGAGCCATGATGGCGTCCAGCCGGCCCTCTCGGCGCGCGTCCAGCAGGCTTTGGCGATTCTTCAAGTCTGCCCACAGCTTCTCCAGGATCGTGTGGACCACCGAACCGCGCTCGCCGTAGTTGAGTCCCCAGTCGGTTTCATTCATCGCACGCGCGGCCAGCCGTCTGCTGGCGAACGCGCGAAACGGGCAGGCTGCCTGGCTTCGCAATACGTCGGCGCCCCCGGCATCTTTTTCCACCGGCCACGGCACGACGGTAGCTTGCTCTTCGTCAGGGACGTCAGCAGGGAAGTCGTGCTCGGCCGCCAGGTCTTCCTCGGCACCCAGCGTTGCGCGCAGCTGTTTTGCTTTGACGTTTTCTTTGCCGGAATCCACCAGCGTTGAGGGCCGGCAGGCACTCTCGCCATCCTGCGCCGCATAACTGAACACACATTGCGTCGCGCTCTTCTGCAGTCGAATCGTCGCCTGTTGCGTCAGCTTCCAATCCACGTCGCTATTCGCGTGGGGCATTTCGTACTTGCGCTGAAGCCACCGGCTCAAGAAAGGGTGGGGTCGCGCGACTGGCGGCCAGCTGGCATCGTCCGCGCCCAAGAACCACAGCGCATCGAACGTCAGGCCGGCGGCTTCCAGTGGTCCCAGGATCTGCACCGGCGCATCTCGAGACTCAGGAGCGAAGATGGTTTGTGCGGCGTGATGCTCGAGCACCTCAAGGAATTGGGCGTAGTCAACCTTACGCCCATCGAAGGCCAACGCAGCCAACGCGTCCAGCAACTGTGACCACCTGGCCTGAACCTGAAAATCTTCACTGGCGAGTTCGTGTGATCCAGGCCAAAGGACGGTAGCGAGGATTTGTTCTGCGAGCGAGGCCCACTCGGCAAAATCCAGCAGGCGGTTCGTAGGGAGCAAGCGCTGGGCCTTCTGCAGCCTGCGTCGCAACGCCGTGAGCGGCAGCGCCTCCGTCCACGCCCGATCCAGGAATCGCAAAAATGTATCCAGGTCCTGTTCCGGTTGTCTCATCGACTGGCTGCGCAGCCTGGCGTCGAAGGCTGCGATCGGAAGTAGTTCCTCCGCGGACTCGCAAACGAAACCGGAGAGCATCAACCAACTTGCCTGATCCTGGGGCAGTGCGCTATGCATCCAGCGCAGGAGCAAGAGCGCGGCGCGCGCCATAGGAACATCGGCCAAAGGGACACCGAGGGAGAATTCGAACATCAGCGGTGTATCCCGCGCTCCAATGCACTCAGCCTCGGGAGCTAGTATGTGACGAAAGATTCTCTCTATTTCCGGACGAACACGGGAGACGGCCGGGACGACCACCGCAATGCGCGGCGCGTAGCCTTGCGCTGCGGCGGCGGCCAGCTCCTGCCGCACCCATAGGGCACAGGTTGCGATCTCGTCCCGCTTGTCTGAAGCTTCGACGAGAATAGGCTGTTTTGCGAGAGGCGTCTCGGAGGGCTCGATGATCTCGACGGAGTGACCCTGTTGCTCGAATGCCTTGATCAGGTGTTCTTGTGCGGGAGTGATGCGATCAAAGCCGGTCAGCACCAGTCGCCCGGTTTGCTCGACCTGGCCTGCCAGTACGGTTTCCTGCAACACCAGCGGGAGCTCGCTTCGGCTCAGCCACTCCTCTTTGCCGCATGTGTATTGAAAGGCGCGTGCCCACTCACGAAAGCTCTCGACATCCGAGCCGCCCGCTCTTTCTCCCTTGAGGAACTCGAAAGCACGGTAGGCGCAGAGCAATGCGTAGGCTTGCTGCGCGAGCTCCGCTACCCCCAGCACCGAAATCAGCCGGCGACCTTCGATGCTGGGCTTCACCAGTCGAACCCAGATCTGTTGCTCCTGCAGCGTAGTGAGTAGGAGGCGAGTCTCGGCGCCCGAGCGCAGGCGCTTCTGCCACAGGCGGTTTAACCAGCTATCCCAGTCAAGAATGTCCGGGGATTGCCAGGCTTCTAATCCCCGGCTGCGCTGGGCTTCGCCGTGCAGCCGCCGCAAGGCGCGCGCGGCGCGTGCGCTCGATGCGATCACCGTATCGCCATTCTCGATTGCTTCGGCGATGGACGGGGGGAGTTGCATCCTTAGTTTTATACCGCAAAGCAGCGTGGATGCGCGGCTCTGCGGCGACGTGTACACTCACAGCATGCGGCGCATTGCAGCATTCCTATTGCTGTGCGTTTTCGGGACAATGTTGCCCTCGGCGACAGTGGTTGCGCTGGCCGCGCCACAGAAATTGCTTGCCCATCTGCTGCCGCGCTCACGGCGCCCATGCTTGCGTGATGGGGATGGCGGCTAACGCGTCCTCGGAAGCAGGACCTGCGCTGCGCCTGCCCGGCTGCCCATTTGGGCAGAGCCTTCGAGCCGTCACCACGGTCATCATTTCCGCGGATTTTGCCTCCCGCACCAGCTTTGGTCTTGCCGTCGCCAACATCGATCGGCAGTGGGTTGCGGATGCTGTAGCTACCCGCGTGCTTCGCCGTTCCGCTCCCCGCGGACCGCCTCTTTCCTTCTCCGTCTAAGTCCTTCCCATCCTCAGAGTGCCGGGGCGACCGTTGCATCGCCGGGGCGAACCAAGAGCCCAGGACAGCGGTTAACTCCACACCCGGGCACGAGCGCGGCGTCCAATCTGAGGCAGCAACCTCGGTATGTGGATGGGGCAGAATTTCAGGGCTTGTCTCGTTTGCTTCACTCATGGAGGAAGAAATGCTGTTCGTACTTGTACCGATTCGTCCTGGTCGTCGTGGCTATCGTGTGCCTGCCGGTAGCGCAGGCGACCGTGTTAATGGCCGTCCGTGGGGTCGTCCACGATCCCAGTCATCGTCCCATTGCAGGCGCGACCATCACTCTGCACGCAGCCGACTCCGATTTCGTCGAAAACGAAAAGAGCAATGCCAACGGCGAATTCACCTTGTCAGCCGTTCCTCTCGGGGTTTACATCATTACCGTCGGACAGTCAGGTTTCAGCACGGAGAAAGAAACCATCACGGTAGCCTCGAATACTTCTCCGGTCTTGCACTTCGAGCTCCAGGTCGCCGCGGTACAACAGTCCGTTACGGTCACCACGAACACCTCCCAGGCCAATGTGGATAGCTACACGCCAACAACTCTAATCAGCCGCGAGGACATCGCCCGCACGCCCGGAGCGTCTCGCACCAACAGTATGGCAATGATCACCGACTATGTGCCGGGCGCTTATATGACGCACGACATGTTGCACATGCGTGGCGGGCATGAGCTCAGCTGGATGATCGATGGGGTAAACATTCCGAACACCAACATCGCCAGCAACGTTGCTCCCCAGATTGATCCCAAGGACATCAACTATCTCGAGGTTGATCGCGGGAGCTATCAGTCCAGCCTGGGAGACCGCACGTACGGAATCTTCGACGTATCACCCCGCACCGGTTTTGAACGCAATCGTCAGGGGGAGCTGGTACTTACCGCAGGCAACTTTTACCAGACCAACGACCAGCTTAGTCTGGGGGACCATTCGCAGAAATTTGCCTGGTACACCAGCCTCAATGGCAATCGCAGCAATTATGGATTGCAGCCGGCGATTGAGACCCCCATTCATGATGCCAGCAATGGTTATGGCGGTTTTGCTTCCTTCATCTACAACCATGATCCCGCCAACCAGATGCGCCTGGTGACACAGGCACGCGCGGATTACTACCAGATCCCCTACGACCCCGACCCCAACGACTGGCAAAATCAACTCTATGATTCAAGCGGTCTGCGTGACGGGGAGCATGAGACAGATGCCTACGTCGCGTTCACGTGGGTACACAATTTCAACACTTCCACTTTGCTGCAGGTGTCGCCCTTCTACCACTACAACAACGCAAAGTACGATCCCAGACGCGCAGGATCTGCCGACCGCGACCACTTCCGACCAAACGGGAAACTACGGCGGGGTGCAGACATCGATTGCGACGGTGATCGCGAAGAACTCGCTGAGCGCAGGGTTTTATGCCTACGGCCAACACGAACATGATGTTTTCGGCGTGGTCTTCAACGACGGAAGTTATCCGAATTTTACCCAACCGGAACAACTCAGTGGCGGAGTGGAAGAGTTCTATGCTGAGGACACCTACAAACCCGCGACGTGGCTCACACTGATTGGCGGCTTTCGGCAGTCGAACTTTCAGGGCGCTTTTTCGAGAGCGCAGTATATCCGCGGGTGGGTGCCGCCGTTCTTATTCCCAAGCTCAAATGGGTCTTCCGCGGGTTTTATGGACGCTTTTATCAACCACCGCCGTTGACCAGTATTTCCGGGCCGGCCCTGGAATATGCGACCGGCAACAACACCAGCTTCATTCCCTTAAAGGGCGAGCGGGACGAAGAGCATCAATTCGGAGTGCAAATACCCTGTCGCGGATGGTTACTGGATGCTGATACTTTTCAGACCCGCGCCAATAACTTCCTCGATCACAGCAACATCGGCGAATCGAGTATCTTCGTCCCCGTAACCGTCCAGGGAGCGCTGATTCAAGCCTGGGAGCTTACGCTCCGCTCACCCTCCTTGTGGCGTTACGGGCAGTTTCATCTGTCCTATTCCAATCAGATCGCGCAGCAGATTGGGCCCGTCACAGGAGGGTTGATCTGCTATCCACCCGATTCACCGGACTGCGCGGTGGAGCCAGGATATTCGGCTCTGGATCACGATCAGCGCAACACCTTGAATGTGGGCATGAACGGGAATCTTCCTTATCGAGTCTATGCGTCCTTCAACATCTACTACGGTTCGGGTTTCTCCAATGGCTATCAGGACCCCCTTCCCCGTATAGCGCCGCCTACTTGCCGGGGCATACCTGGGCGGACCTGGCACTGGGTAAGGAGATCGGGGAGAATTTATCTGTTTCCGTGCAAACGACGAATATAGCCAATCGACGCGTGCTGCTGGACAACAGCCTTACCTTCGGAGGTTTTCACTACAACGATCCGCGCCAAATTTATGGGGAGGTGCGCTATCGTTTTCACTTCTGAGGAACCTGCTGTGGGATGGTTTCCCTACTCTCTGGAATGGCCTCGTGGCTCTAGGATAGAAATGAGAGAGGGAACATGCAGCAGTTTGCTCTTGCGGCGCGCAACTCATCATTTTTCTTCTATTCGGCCTGAGCGTTCTCGCCGGTTGCCAGAGCAGTAATCCGGCAAAAGACGAACAGCAGCTTGGGGACAAGGCGACCTACCAACTCAAGGGAATCGTCGTTTCCTCCGATGCGGCGAAAGGGGCAGTCACCCTCGATACGGAAGCCATCCCCGGATTCATGGGCGCCATGATCATGCCCTATAAGCTCGCCCAGCCTGGTGTTGCCACCGAACTCCACCCGGGCGACCACATCACCGCGAGGTTGCAGGTCTCAGGCCCCGCAACCGTGCTGGATCAGATCGTTGTGACCGCGCAGGCTAAGCCGGACTACAAACCAGACAAGGTCTACAACGTTCCCGCACCTGGGCAGACGGTGCCCAATTTCAAGTTTCTTAATCAAGACGGCAAGACAATTGACATCCAGCAGTTTCGCGGCAAGGTCCTGCTGGTCACCTTCATCTACACCCGCTGCCCGTTGCCCGATTACTGCATACGCATGAGCCGCAACTTCGCTACCATCCAACACCAGCTCGCGGCCGACCCCCAGCTTTACAGCAAGACCCATCTGCTGAGCGTCAGCTTCGATCCTGCGCACGACACCCCGAAGGTGCTGCGCAGCTACGGCTCGGCTTACACCGGCGACCACGGGGGCGAGGCGTTCTCTCACTGGGATTTTGCCGCGCCTTCCTCGTCGGACCTGGATGCTGTGGACCAGTTCTTCGACGTGGGCGTGAGCGCCGGCAGCAACAACACCCTCACTCACTCACTTTCCACCGCCATCATCGCGCCCAGCGGCAAGGTCTTTCGCTGGTACCCGAGTAACGAATGGACTCCCTCCGCCGTGGTTGACGACATAAGGCAGGCGATTTCCCAATAGTGATTGCGCTAGCTCACCCGCTGGTTTAAAAGGGAGCTATGATTCTCGTGCTCATGGGGGTAACCGGGTCTGGCAAGACCACGATTGGCAAACTGCTGGCTGCGGAAACAGGCTGGCGATTTGCCGACGCCGACGACTTCCATTCCGAAGCCAACAAGGCAAAGATGCATGCCGGCATCCCGCTGACCGATGACGATCGCAAGCCCTGGCTGGATACCCTGCACCAATTGCTGCTGGGTTGGTATGAAGCCGGGATCAGCGGCATCCTGGGATGCTCCGCATTGAAGCAGAGCTATCGGGACGTGCTTACCCCCCAAATTCCGCCCGTCAACATCCGCTTCATTCTGCTCGACGTATCGCGCCCGGTGCTCGAAGAGCGTCTCAAGGGCCGCAAGAACCATTACATGAACCCGGATCTCTTGCAGAGCCAACTCGACACCCTCGAAGTGACACCCGATCTCATGCGTGTCTGTGCCGAAGGTTCGCCGGACAAGATCGTCCAGGAGATCCTGGATGAGATTCTGACGGTCGAGGGCAAGGTAGACCTCTAAGGTAAAATCAATGCTGTGCCGACTCTCCTTCCCATCGACGCAGCAACCCCTCGCAGCGTAGTCCTCGAACCTCCTTTGACCGATGCGGAGCTGGAAGCTCTTGCCATCGCCAGCGATTGGTTCCGTCTGGAGCGTACCAGAGAAGGAAAAATCCTGATGCACCCACCCACGGGATTACTAACCAGCGGAGGAAACGCAGAAATCACGTCTCAGCTCCGCTTGTGGTGGAAGACTCACAGGCTGGGCAGGGTGCTTGATTCCAATGGCACTTTCTTCCTTGCGGACAGTTCAATGTTGAGCCCTGATGCCTCTTACGTTCTGCCGAATAAGCTCAAGGGTTTGACCAAGGATGAGCTGACGGGCTTCCCCCACCTCTGCCCCGACTTTGTTGTCGCGTTGCTCTCCGTGTCGGACACCCTGCCCAAGGCCCGGGAGAAGATGGAACGTTGGATTGAGAACGGCGTCACTCTCGGCTGGCTGATCGACCCCTATAAGAAGAAGGTCTACGTCTATGAACCTGGCGGCCAGGATACTGTCGTATCCGGCAACGCCATCTCCGGGAAGGGTCCGGTCGAGGGTTTCACCCTTGACCTTGAGGAGCTTTGGCGCTGCTATGAGGTTTGACGTTCGTTATTCTGCACCTGGAGGCGTCCGCCCCTAATGGCGAAAGTCACAGTTCTTTTCGGTATTCTTCTCATTCTCCTCGGTGGCCTGGGCTTCGTTCTCACCGGCTCAAAGTTTCCCACCTCGCTCATTCCATCCGCTTTCGGAGTTGTGCTGGTCGCTTTTGGCAGCTTGGCCGAAACCCCGGATAGCCGGCGCCGTATGCTGTTCATGCATATCGCGGTTACGGTCGGCCTGCTCGGCTTCCTGGCTACAGCGCCAGCATTGATCTCCGTCGTGCAACTCTTTAAGGGGAAGCTGTTTCCCTACCCAGCGGCTATTGAAGAAAAAGCAGCGATGTCGGCCCTCATGCTCATCTATGTACTACTCTGTGTGCGTTCGTTCATTACGGCGCGTCGCACGAGGGTTTAGGGGGCCTTTACACCGTGAGCATGCGATCCAGCGCCGGGGCGGGGATGTCTCTGCGTGCCGAGCGGTCCACCCGGGGGCGTTCCGGTGCTCCCGGGGACGAGGTCAAGAAAAAGAGGCCACCTCTCCGTAAGGTGCTGCCTGAAGTCTGGACCCTGATCAAGCCGCGTCGCTGGTTGCTGGCGCTCGGGTTCGTGCTCATGGTCATCAACCGCGTCTGCGGGTTGGTGCTGCCGGCTTCGACCAAGTTCCTGGTCGACGGCGTCCTGGTAAAAAGGCAAGCCGAAAAACTGCCCTGGATTGTCGGCGTGGTTCTGCTGGCCACTGTCATTCAGGCGATCACCTCCTTTTCCCTGACCCAACTGCTCTCGAAGGCCGCTCAGCGAATGATTGCCGACCTGCGGATGCAGGTGCAGCAGCACATCGGCCGTCTCTCGGTCAGCTTCTATGACGCCACGCGCACCGGCGTTCTGGTGTCGCGCATCATGACCGACGTCGAAGGCGTGCGTAACCTGATCGGCACCGGTCTCGTCGACTTCGTCGGAGGCTTGCTGACCGCAGTCCTTGCCTTTTTCATCCTGATGCGCATCAGCCCGAGTATCACCCTCATCTCCTTCGCCTTTGTGCTGACCTTCGTTCTCATCCTGCGAAAAGCCTTCGGCGTGATACGCCCGATCTTTCGCGAACGGGGAAAAATCAATGCCGAGGTCACCGGGCGGCTGACCGAATCGCTGGGCGGCGTGCGCGTGGTCAAGGGCTACCATGCGGAAGACCGTGAAGCCGGGGTCTTCGCCTCTGGGGTGGAGCGGCTCTATCAAAATGTAGTCCGCTCGTTGACCGCGACGTCCTTACTTTCGCTCGCCGCAACCGCCATTCTGGGCATCGTGGGCGCAACCGTTATGTGGCTGGGCGCACGCCAGGAAATGGCTCATAAGATCACCCTGGGCGATTACTTCACCTACACCATGTTTTTGGCTTTCATGGTCGCGCCCGTCTTTCAGGTGGTCAACGTCGGTACCCAGCTAACCGAGGCCATCGCTGGACTCGACCGTACCAGCGAGATCCTTGCGGAAAGAGAAGAAGATGCCGAGCCCAGCCGTACCGTCAGCCTGGGACCGATTGACGGCGATGTGAAATTCGAGGACGTACACTTCGCCTACGAGGCCGACAAGCCCGTCCTTCATGGCATTTCATTTCATGCCCGGCCGGGCACGGTCACGGCGCTGGTTGGCTCTTCGGGATCCGGTAAATCCACCATCATCAGCCTGATCTGCGCCTTTCATAAACCCAGTTCCGGTCAGGTGCTGGTCGACGGAACCGACCTTTCGACGGTTCGCCTGAATAGCTACCGTAGCCAGCTGGGAGTGGTTCTGCAGGAATCCTTCCTCTTCGACGGCACCATCCGCGAGAACGTGACCTTCTCTCGCCCTGGGGCGACCGAAGAGCAGTTTATTAACGCCTGCACCATAGCCCGCGTCGACGAATTCGCTCTGCGCTTTCCCGAAGGCTATGACACGATTGTCGGCGAGCGTGGGGTAAAGCTATCCGGCGGCCAGCGCCAGCGCCTCTCGATTGCGCGCGCAATCCTGGCAGATCCGCGCATTCTCATCCTCGATGAAGCGACCTCGTCGCTCGACTCCGAATCAGAAGCCATGATCCAGAATGGGCTCAGCTACCTGATGCAGGGACGCACCACTTTCGTGATTGCTCACCGCCTGTCCACCATCCGCAGGGCTGATCAGATCCTGGTGGTCGAGGGTGGTCTGATTCTGGAGCGCGGCACACACTCCACCCTCTACGCGCTCGAAGGCCGTTACCATGATCTGTACACTCGACAGCATGGGCTCGAAGCAAATCGCTTTCTCGCGCCGGGCGAAGGCGAGAAACTCTTTGAAGAATTGAAATAACTCCGGGCACACTTTAGCTACTCCCGCCACATCACACCAACAACAGAAAGAAAGGGAATCTCATGGGAAAAGCACTTGGCATCACACTCGAAGAAGCGCGCCAGATAATCGCCGCAGCGACAAAAAAGGCGAACGAGATCAAGGTCATGATGAACATTGCAGTCGTCGATGAGGGCGCAAATCTGGTGGCATTCGAGCGCATGGACGGAGCCTGGATTGGCAGCATCGACATTGCCCAGAAGAAGGCTTTCACCGCCCGCGCCTTTGATCTCGACACCAAGTCGCTGGGTGAGAACTCGCAGTCGGGTCAGCAGTTCTTCGGGATTCACGCTTCGAACAACGGCAAGATCATGATTTTCGCCGGGGGAATTCCGATTAAGCGTGGAGGAGAGGTCGTAGGCGCCATCGGTGTCAGCGGGGGCTCAGGCAAGGACGACCACAGCGTGGCCGAGGCAGGCGTAGCCGCAGCCAAGCCCTGACAGCGGCGGATAACGTATCATTCGGGTATTGGACCCGCGAAACCTGGCTGCCTATCTCCGTTCGTACCGTCGCGCCCTGATTCTCCCGGCGTTGCTTTGCTTTTTGTTGTCGCCCCCGAGTTCGGCGCAGCAAGCGACCCTCTCCGGGACCATTGTCGATGCGCGCAATGTGCCCGTGGCCGGGGCGCAAATCGTCGACAGTGGAGGGCATCTGCTAAGCACTACGGCTGCCGATGGCAGCTTCACGGTGCCCGCTGGAACAGGCAGGGTGCAAATCTCTGCGCCCCACTTTGAGCCGACGTCGGTAACCCTGGAAGGCCCTTCTCCGGTTCACGTGCTGTTGGAACACCCGTTGGAGAGCGTCGTGGTGACCGCGTACCGGTCGCCGATCGCGTCCGGGGACAGTCCAGCCAGCACGCGCATCCTGACCGCCCAGCATTTGCGCCAGGCGGCGGGAATTTCCCTCGACGACAAGCTGCGCCAGGTTCCCGGCTTCGAGCTTTTCCGCCGGACCAGCTCTTTGGTCGCGAACCCCACCACTGAGGGAGTTTCCTTGCGCGGTCTCGGTTCGACCGCGGCCAGCCGGTCGTTGGTGGTATTCGACGATATTCCGATCGCCGATGCATTCGGAGGCTGGATTCACTGGGAGGAACTGCCCCCACCGGCCATTCATTCGGTTGAGCTGGTGCGCGGAGGTGCTTCAGATCTGTACGGTTCGAGCGCAATCGGGGGTGTCATCAGCATTGTCCCGGTTCGGCCCGATGCCAACCGCTTCCAGTTCTCCACCAGTGGCGGTTCCGAGTCGACGACTGACAGTTCGCTCCTCGGAATCTTGAAACTCGGCAAGTGGTCGGGCCTGGCCAGCGGGCAGGTCCTGGCCACCGACGGCTATATCCTGGTCGCTCCCAACCTGCGCGGCCCCATTGATCAGCCGAACAACGTGCACGCGCAAAATGCGCTGACCGAGTTTGACCACGGCTTGAGCCACGACGGGCGAATTTTTCTGCGCGGCAGCGTATTGAATGAAGACCGTCATAATGGGACCCCGATTCAGATCAACAGCACCCGTCTATGGCGCTACGCCGGAGGAGCAGACTGGAACAACCTGGTGGTGCGCCTCTTTGGCGACAATGAGCACTACTCGCAGACCTTCTCGACCATCAATTCGACGCGCACGGGAGAAACCTTAACGCGAATTGGAAAAGATCCCGCCGACGAGTTGGGAGCCGCCGGACATTGGCATCAACCGGTGGGCACGCGTCTGCTGCTGTTGGCCGGCGCTGATATTCATGACGTGCGCGCTGCCGACTACGAAACCTTGTTTCCCACGTCGAAGGGCTATCTCAATACCACTGCCAGGCAGCGCCAGAGTGGGGTCTACGGAGAGGTTCTTTTCACTCCGCCGGCGTGGACTCTCAGCGCTTCAGGCAGGGTGGATCACTTTTCCAACTTCGCCGCCAGCCAATATAAGACCGCCACTCCGCCGGTTGACTTGCCACAACTCAACGAGACCGTCTTCGATCCCCGTATAGGTATTACCCGGCGTCTCACCAAGGCAGTCGCTCTGAGTGCGTCCGCCTTTCGCGCTTACCGCGCGCCGACTGAAAATGAGCTTTATCGCACCGGCCAGGTGGGCCAGCAAACCACCCTGCCCAATCCCAACCTACGTTCGGAGCGCGCAACTGGGTGGGAAACAGGGGTTCATACCGATTTGCCGAAGATTGGGTCTACGGTTCGGGTCAGCTACTTCTGGACCCAGATCAACCGGCCGATCACCGCACTCACTTTGAGCACCACGCCTACCAGTTCGCTGCTGATGCGCGAGAACCTGGGCCAAATTGAGAGTCGCGGCGTGTCCCTCGATTATGCATCCCGGCCTGTGAGTTGGATGAGTATTGAGGGGGGATACCAATATGCCGATGCCACGGTCACCAGCAATGCGAAGCAGCCCAACTTGGTGGGCAACTGGATTCCCCAGGTGGCGCGCAATCTGGCGACAACCCAGGTAGCCTTTTCCCATCGTCGTTTGGGTCTTCTCAGTGTTCAGGGACGCTACAGCGGACGCCAGTACGACGACGACGCCAATCAATATCTGCTGCACTGTTACTTCCGCCTCGGCGCCTACGCTTCGCACGACTTCGGCCGCCACCTGGTAGTCTTTGCCGCTGGAGACAATCTCTACGATCGATCCATCCAAGCGGGCAAGACACCTACCCTCACCTTGGCATCGCCGCGCGTCGTCCGCTTCGGGGTGCGAATCAATTTCGGCGAATAGCCTCGGCGTAATTGAGGTCTCAGATTTAGTCGCGAAGCGACTCGACAACCTGATGCACATCTATTTTGTGTGCCATTTGAGCAGTGGAAATACACTGCTGTAATTGTCCGTCCATAGCCTCACCCCCGCCTGCACGGGCGTCGGGAACGCATTATTGACGACCTCTGGCTGCCCCAGGAGCACCTGGTTCGCGGTCACCAGGATCCAGTCTGCATAATACAAACCATTCTGATCGTCCCCATGCGAATGCACTGACACCGCATGCAATCCGGCATCGGCGGCGATCGCGGCAACCACAGGCTCCAGATTGATGTATTGGTTGGAAACATGGAACGCAATCACTCCATCCGGCTCCAAATGCCGCCGATAGAGTGCCAGCGCCTCCCGGGTTAACAGATGCACGGGGATAGCATCTCCGGAAAAAGCATCAATCACGATTACATTGAAGTGCTGCGGACTCTCGGTCGCTAAAGACAACCGGGCGTCTCCCAGCACCACGTCGGTTTTCGCGCCACTCCCGTGCAGAAACGTGAACCAATGGCTGGCCAGTCTTTCCACCAGCGGATTGATCTCGTAAAAGCGGATCACGTCCCCACGGTTGCCATAGGCTGCAACCGTGCCCGTTCCCAGTCCGATCACGCCGACCCGTTTGGGGTCCGTCCCACAGCACAGCCGCATGGCCAAACCGAGGCCGGAGTCGGGGGCGTAGTACGTCAAAGGCTGCCCCAAAAACTGGGGAGCAAACCACTCCGCACCGTGCTCGATGGTTCCGTTCAACAGCTGGCGGTCTGTATCGGATTGGGGAGGAAGATGCGACTCCCGAACCCGCAGGGTGCCGTAGAAGTTGCGCATCAGGGCCACGGCGTCATCGTCATATTGCCTCACTTGCGCGCTCAGGACCACGACCGCGGCAGTCGCTCCCACCATCCAGAGCATGCGCAAGCCCCAACCATCGTGCCATGTCGCCGCCAGCGCGATGAGCGCCACCACCACCAGGGTGCAGGCCAGGTCATAGTTTGCCCGCAGCACCAGGGGAGCGACCACACCGATCAGCAGAGTTCCCGCAGCCCCGCCGGCTGCGGTGACCAGGTAAAACCTGGTCATGCCGGAGGTGACCGGGCGCCGCTCATAGAGCTCGCCGTGGAGAAAGAAGCAGGTCACAAAGAGACCGATCAGGAACAGTGGCACACTGATAGCAATTGGCAGCTGCGCTCGAATATCCCGCAGCTCGTAAGCCATGGAGGCCACCGCCACCAGCACAAACCGCAGCATTGACTGGCGTATAGGGGTCCAGGCTCCCTGGAAGGCGAGGATGAACGTCAGCAGGTATAGCGCCAGGGGTGGCAGCCACAGCAGCGGAATGGCAGCGATGTTGGCGCTCATGTGGCTGGTCACTGCGGTCAGCATCATGCCGCCCCCCAGGGCCAGCAAAAACCAAAAGGGCTCCGGGTGCCCGGTTAAGGCGGCTTGCTCCGGCGTGGACGAAAGAACCCGTCTACGGCCCTGCCAGGCGATGGCTCCGCACAGCACGGCGAAGAGCAGAAAGCCTCCACTCCACCACTTTGTTTGCTGGTTCATGGTCAGGCCAGGCTCGATCAGAAGTGGGTAGCTGGCCAGGGCGAGCAGGGAAGCGAAGTTGGAGAGGGCAAACAACCGGTACGGCGAACGGCCCTCAAAACTATCGGCATACCAGGCTGTCAGGAGCGGCGTGGTGGCAGAAAGTGCCAGGTAGGGGAGGCCGATCACCGTCACCAGCACCCGGAAGACAGTCAGAGCCGGGTGAAAGCTCACCGCCGCCGGGCTTGGCCGGATGCGAATCCCAAGTGTCAGCAAGCCCGCCGTCAGCAGCAGGATATGGATCACCGCCTGCTTCCTGGAGTCAAATCTCGAGGAAACCCAATGTGCATAGAGGTAGCCGAGCAAAAGCACCAGGGAAAAAAAGACCAGGCATGTGGTCCACACCGCGGACGACCCACCCAGCGTGGGAAGCAGCTGCTTCGCCGCCATCGGTTCCACGACAAAGAGGAGAAAGGCGCTCAGGAAGATCGTCAGTGCGTAGAGCCAGCGGAGAAGGGTCATCGCGGGTACCACAAGGATGTATCACACAAACCAGCAAGCCGGTCTGCGGGTGGGCAGGTAATCAGCCGGAAAGTCACTGTTGGGTATAACGAGGGTGACGTAGCCAATCCTTATTGTGACCGTTATTGTGTTCTCGAGGATCAGTTCTGGGGGAGGGCTGCTCTTCGGCGCGCCCGTGAGCTAAACGCTTACGGGCGCTTGCTATTTGCGGCGGGATTCCATCCATATAGAATCCTCGAATATGTCCGAACCGATGCTGATCGCCCAGGGCAACACCCCGCTCTACCTGCTGCCCGCGATGTCCAATCGTCACGGCTTGATCGCCGGAGCGACCGGCACCGGCAAAACGGTCACCCTGCAGGTGATGGCGGAGTCTTTCAGCCGTATCGGCGTTCCGGTTTTCGCCGCCGATGTGAAAGGCGATCTCTCCGGCATAAGCCAGCCAGGAGTTGAAAACGCCAAGATCGCCGATCGGGTCAAAAAGCTTAACCTGACCGATTTCTCCTTTGCCGGCTGCCCGGTAACCTTCTGGGACGTGTTTGGCGAGCAGGGGCATCCGGTCAGGGCCACGGTCTCGGAAATGGGCCCGCTGCTGTTCAGCCGGCTGCTGAACCTGAATGAAACCCAGGCCGGCGTACTGACTGCTGTGTTCAAGATCGCCGACGACCAGGGGCTGTTGCTGCTCGATCTGAAGGATCTGCAGGCCATGCTGCAGTACGCGGCCGACAATGCCAAGCAGTTTCAAACCCAGTACGGCAACATCTCAGCTGCCAGCGTCGGAGCCATGCAGCGCGGCCTGTTGGCTCTCGAGCAGCAGGGCGGGGCCAAATTCCTAGGGGAGCCGGCGCTCAACCTCGACGACCTCATTCAAACCGATGCCCAGGGTCACGGCGTGGTCAATATCCTGGCGGCGGACAAGCTCATCAACTCACCCAAGCTTTATGCCACCTTCCTGCTCTGGCTGCTCAGCGAGCTCTTCGAGAAGCTGCCGGAAGTGGGTGATCCGGAAAAGCCCAAGCTGGTCTTCTTTTTCGATGAAGCCCACCTTCTTTTTACCGACCTGCCAAAAGTGATCGAAGACAAGGTCCTCCAGGTGGTCCGCTTGGTCCGATCCAAGGGCGTAGGTGTTTTCTTCGTCACCCAGAATCCAATCGACGTTCCCGACGGAATCCTGGGTCAACTCGGCAATCGCGTTCAGCACGCGGTGCGGGCCTTCACTCCAAAAGACCAGAAAGCGGTTAAGGCGGCAGCCCAGACCTTTCGTGCAAACCCTGCGCTCAATGTCGAGCAAGTGATTCTGGAGCTGGGAGTGGGCGAAGGGCTGGTCTCTTTCCTGGATGAAAAGGGCACTCCGGCCGTGGTGGAGCGCGCCCTGATTTGGCCGCCGCGCAGCCAGATCGGCCCGATCACCCCGGAGCAGCGGCAGCAGATCATGCGCGATTCCCTGGTTGCCGGGGTCTATGAGAACGTGGTCGATCGCGAATCGGCCTATGAGCTCCTAAAAGCCCGGGCAAGCCAGGGTGGTGCCACGCAACCGGCTTCTTCTCAACAACCTGGCCAAAAGACGGCTCCCTGGTATAGCGATCTGCTGACCATGGGTTCAGGATCTTCCGGCGGACGCCGGGGGGATAGTCTGGCCGAGACCATGGCCAAGAGCGCCGCCCGGACGCTCGGGAGCACCGTGGGACGGCAGATCGTACGTGGCGTGCTGGGATCCCTGCTGGGCGGCAGCAGCCGCCGCTAGGCGCCTTCTTGCAGCAAACGTTGTATTCCCATCTACATACACGGTCGGTACCCTCAGCACGGTTGGGTTTTTCGTCCCCCCAATCAGTTACCTGCGCGGTCACCTGCTAGCAACATAATCCCGGTCATCGCGTTAATACAGATCGTGCCGGCCAATCCCCCGGCTTCGCTTACCGACCTGGTCGGACAAGCAAGGAGCAACGTTATGCGTGCCATTCGATCTTTTCGAACTCTTTTCCTCGCATTGCTGGTTTCTCTGGTGCCCGCCTCGTCGTTTGCGGGCGTCTTCCTGTCCGTCACCATCGCACCGCCTGTATTGCCGGTGTATGCGCAGCCTGTCTGCCCTGGGGATGGTTATCTGTGGACCCCCGGCTACTGGGCCTATGGAGATGCGGGCTACTACTGGGTACCCGGAACCTGGGTGCTTGCGCCCCGGCCAGGAGTTCTCTGGACACCCGGCTACTGGGGTTGGGGTAGCGGAGTCTATCTCTGGCATGCCGGCTATTGGGGCCCTCACGTTGGCTTTTACGGTGGGGTTAACTATGGTTTCGGCTACGGCGGCGTCGGCTTCTTTGGCGGCCGTTGGGAGGGTGGACACTTCGCCTATAACACCGCTGTGCTGCACGTAAACACCACGATCATCCACAACACCTACGTCGACAGAACTGTGATTCGAAATACGACCGTGATCAACCGCACCAGCTTCAACGGACCGAACGGCATCAATGCCCGGCCCAACGGTCAGGAGATGGCGGCGATGCATGAACAGCATGTTCAGCCAACGTCCGAACAGATGTCTCACGAGCACTTTGCCAGCACGAACCGGTCCAACTTCGCGTCCGTCAATGGCGGAAGGCCTGCCAACGCGGCTGTAAGCCGTCCTATGACCAACGCGAACGTTGCTCACACCGCGATGAACAACAACAACAACCGGCCGGCCTACAACGCGAATGCCAATAGCCGTCCGGCGTACAACAACAACGCCTACAAAGCCCCGGCAAATGAAGCCCATTACCAAACTGCACCTCACAACCAGGAGCCGGCTCATCAGGGTGGGGGCCAACAACCGCACAACGAACCGCATCAGGGCGGCGGCGGAGAGCACGAACGCCGCTAACCTCTCAACCAAAGCCAGGACGGCTCGCGGCGAACTGCCGCGAGCCGTCTCTTTTTGCGGCCGATCGAAAACTGCAGATCCCTCGGCTTCGCTCCCCCGGATTTCCTGTGGAACTTGTTGGCGCTGTCGCACCTCATGCGCCTTTCCCTTACAGAAAGGCGCACACGCGGCTTTGTCCAGCAAAGCGTGGCAAGAAATCCGGGTCGGGATGACAAAGGAGACGGCGGCGATTGCATTAAAAGCAGCCGCTACGAAAACGCCTTCTGCTCGGCAACCACCTTCCATGGAAGTGTCGCCCTTCCCTTTGTCATCCCGAGCGAAGCCGAGGGATCTGCGGTTCTACGGACCCGTCCTGGAAATGTGTTCTTTCGCCCTACCCTTCTCCCAACTCCTGCAGCAAGAACGCGTAGTCCAACGCGATCTCCTTCAAATAGTCATACCGTCCCGAAGCGCCCCCGTGTCCCGCGCTCATGTTCGTCTCAAGCAACAACACATGCTCGTCCTCTTTCAGCGTCCGCAGCTTGGCGACATATTTAGCCGGCTCCCAGTACATCACCTGGCTATCGTTTAACGACGTCTTCACCAACATCGCCGGGTAGGCCTTGCGTTCCACGTTGTCATACGGCGAGTAGCGCAGCATGTACTCAAAAGCCTCCGCCTGGTTGGGATCTCCCCACTCTTCATACTCGGCAATGGTCAAAGGCAGGGTGGGATCGAGCATGGTGTTCATTACGTCCACGAAGGGCACATGGGAGAGAACAGCACGGTAAAGATCCGGCCGCATGTTGGCGACGGCACCCATCAGCAGGCCACCCGCGCTGCCACCTTCCATGGCAATGCGACGCGGATCTCCAAAGCCATGGGCCGTCAGGTATTCCGTCACCGCGATGAAATCCGTGAAGGTATTCATTTTCTGCATCAGCCTCCCGGCATCGTGCCACGGCTTGCCCATATCCCCGCCGCCGCGAATATGAGCGTAGGCGAGCACAAACCCACGATCGAGCAAGCTGAGACGATTGGAGCTGAAGCCTACGGGAAGGGAATAGCCGTAAGAGCCATACCCGTAGATGTAAAGAGGGTTTTTACCATCCTCTTTCTTGTCCTTGCGGTAGACGATCGAAACCGGGATTCCCGTTCCGTCCGGGGCGGTGGCGAACAGGCGCTCCGATTGGTAAAGGGAACGATCAAATCCGCCGGGCACTTCCAGTTCTTTCAGCAACTTCGATTCGTTTGTCTTGACGTTGTACTCGTAAACCGATGTTGGGGAAACCAGCGACTGGTACCCATAGCGAAACGTGTCGGTTACAAATTCACGGTTGACATGCGGATGGGCACTGTACGTGGGCTCGGGAAACGCGATCCGCGGCGAGGGCCCGGCAAAGGCGCCGTGGTTGTCGAAAAACCTCACCTGCAAATGCGGCAGGCCATTGGAGCGTTCGACCACCACGGCGAAGGACTGAAAGAGTTCCAGGTCTTCCAGCATCACGTCTTCGCGGTGGGCAATCAACTCGCGCCAGTGCGCGTGCCCAGGCGTGGCCAGCGGGGCGGTGACCACGCGAAAGGTTCTTGCCGTATCGTTCACGCGAATGTACCAGAGCCCGTCGCGGTGGTCGGCGGAGTACTCGATGTTCTCGCTGCGGGGCTCGATCAACGTCCACTGCCCTTGCGGATCGTCCGCGCGAAGAAACTGCTCTTCGCTGGTGGTGTGGCTGGCGCTCTCCAACACAAGGTACTTGTCGTCGCGCGTGCGGCCGGTGCCCACATTGAAGCGTTCATCGGCTTCCTCATAGACGAGAACATCCGCAGACTGAGGGCTGCCCACCGTGTGCCGGAAAAGCTGAAACTGCCGCTTGGTTTCTTCATCTTCCACGGTGTAGAAAAGAGTCCGGTTATCGGCTGTCCACACCACCGAGCCGACCCGCTGCGCCTGGTCAGCCAGCACTTCGCCGGTTCGCAAATCCTTGATGTGCAGGTTGTATTGCCGGAAGCCTGTGGTGTCCGTCGAATAGGCCAGCAGGTTGCCATCGTCAGAGACGGTGAGGGCGCCCAACGCCATGAACTCCTCGCCGATGGCCAGCTGGTTCATGTCGAGCATGACCTCTTCCTTGGCATCGAGGGAGCCGCGCTTGCGGCAGTAGATGGGATACTGTGCGCCCTGCTCGGTGCGCGAGTAGTAGAAATAGTTCCCATCGCGAAAGGGCACCGAGACGTCGGTCTCTTTGATGTGACTGATCATCTCTTTGTAAAGGGTGGCCTGGAGCTCTTCCGTGGGCTTCATCACAGCCCTGGTGTAAGCATTCTCTTGTTCCAGAAATGCGATCACTTCGGGGCTGGTCTTTTCCCGCAGCCAGGCATAGTCGTCGACCAACTGGTGGCCATGGATGGTGTTTACAGTTTTCTGCCGGCGGGCAATCGGCGGTTGAGCAACGGTCGGAGAAGCCATATATATCAAAGATATAGGAAGAGTTGTGGATCTGGTCATAAGTCGGGCTCGCTCCCCAGCGGGTTGGTGCATCCTAACTAGTGAGGAGTAAAGACATGAATTTTCCCCCAAATTACGGAAAGAAGACCGCAGCCCTGGCCGGTGCCGTTCTGCTTTGTGGAAGCATGGGATTGGCCCAGATGAGCCAACCCTCCGCAGGGCCGGCAGCAGGGCAGACCCCGGGCCAGAATAATCCCGCCATGGATCCCCAGCTAAACGGGATGCAGGCGGCAGGGCAAGCCTCTCCTATGGACAAGATGTTTGTAGCCAAGGCAATGCAGGGCGGAATGGCGGAAGTTCAGCTGGGTCAACTGACGCTGCAGAAGAGTAGCGACGAGCAGGTGAAGCAGTTTGCCCAAAAGATGATTGACGACCATAGCAAGATGATCGATCAGATGAAGCCGGTGGCCCAGCAGCTGGGTGTGTCGGTTCCCAACAAGGTCTCGAAGAAAGATACCAAGACCATGGCCAAGCTGGAGGGACTCTCCGGCTCCGCCTACGATCAGGCCTACATCCAGGACATGGTGAAGGACCACAAGCAGGACCTCAGCGATTTTCAGACCGAGGCTTCTTCCGGCCAGGACCAGACCGCGAAGGATTCGGCGAACCAGGGGAGCAAGATCATTTCCCAGCATCTGCAGATGATCGAGCAGATAGCGAAAGACCGGAACGTGGCCATGGCCAGTAAATAAAATTGTTGCCCGATTCATCGAGTGCCCGCCAGTCCGGCTTGCCCCGGCGGCGGGCACAACTGTGTCTGAGTACAATGGGGCAATGCGTAAATGCCTACTCGCGCTATCTGTGCTTCTTCTCGCCTGGTCCAGTGTGATTTTGGCGGAGCGTGTGCAGGATCTGCCTAAACCCACGAATTACGTCAGCGACTTCGCCGGTGTGTTGTCCCCGGGAACCCAGGCTTCTCTGAATGCCTTGTGCGCGCAACTGGACCGCTTGGCCCACGCTCAGATCGCTGTGGTCACGGTCAAATCGCTCGACGGCGAACCGATCGAGAACTTCGCCACCGCCCTGGAAGATAAGTGGAAGGTGGGGAAGAAAGGCACGGATCGCGGCCTGCTTCTGATCCTTGCCACCGACGATCGTCAGTATCGCACCGAGGTGGGCTATGGCCTCGAGGGTATTCTGCCCGATGGCCGGGTGGGTGATATCGGCAGAGCGATGGTGCCCTATCTGCAACAGAACAACTACGACGGTGCAATTACCATGGCCGTGCGCCAGATGGCGGGGATCATCGCCGCGGACGCCGGAGTCACCCTCAATACCGGACCTCGGCCTACCTATGCTCCAGCGCCCCAGGCCCGGCCGCTCACGCTCGGCGAGGTAGTGGTGCTGGGCATCGTGCTGTTACTGGTGATCTTCTTCCTGGCGCGCTTTGGCGGTTCCGGCCTGCTCGGCTTCCTGATTGGTATGTTCATGGGGGGCGGAGGCGGCGGTGGTTGGGGCGGCCGGGGCGGTGGCGATGGCTGGGGCGGAGGCGGCGGATTTGGTGGCGGCGACGGCGGCGGCTTCGGCGGATTTGGTGGTGGTAGTTCTGGCGGCGGTGGGGCCTCAGGCAGTTGGTAAAGAATTTAAAAGCAGAGCAGGATAAGGAGAACTATTTAGATGAGACGCGGGCTTTGGATAGCAATCGCGGCGTTGGTGGTCGTATTCCTGGCGGTGCTGCTGGTTTTCGGCAGTTATGTAAGCGCAAAGAATCAGATGGTGCAAAAGAGGGAGACGATCACTTCCTCCTGGGCTGAAGTAAACAATCAACTGCAGCGGCGCGCGGATCTGATCCCCAACCTGGTGGAGACGGTGAAAGGCTATGCCAAGCAGGAAACCACGGTATTTGGCGATATCGCCAATGCACGGGCTGGTCTGCTCAATGCGCATGGCGATCCGAAAGCCACCATCCAGGCCAACGGGCAGCTGGATGGAGCTCTCGGACGACTGCTGGCGTTGTCGGAGAACTATCCTGAGCTGAAGTCCAATGCGAACTTTCAGCGCCTTTCCGATGAACTCGCCGGCACGGAAAACCGCATCAGCGTAGCCAGGATGCGTTACAACACAAACATCCAGGACTACAACACCTTTATCCAACAGTTTCCCAACAGCATCTGGGCAGGTATGGCCGGGTTCGCGGTGAACAACGACTACTTCAAGGCAAGCCCCGGTGCGCAAAACGTACCTAAGGTGAGCTTCTAGGCCGGTCTCTCAGGGCCCGGGACGACAATGCTGGGCCTGGAATTTCTATGAACTCCGCACTTTAAAACTCCGTAATTTGAGACGTCCGAGGGGCGCACCGCAGATCCCTCCACTCCGCTACGCTCCGGTCGGGATGACAATTTTGTTTGGAAACGCTAAGTATCGTTTCCAAGATGAATTGTCATCCCGACCGGAGCGTAGCGGAGTGGAGGATCTGCGGTGCGCCCTCGGACGTCTCAAATTACGAGGATCTGCACTTCCAGACGAAGCAGGCACCGAGGCTGCCCTCTTCGCTGGGTAGCGAAGAGGGTCAACCGTTTGGATCAAAAAGGAAGGTGATTGCTAGGCGCGTGCAAAGGAAGCTACTGCGCTCGCTTCGTCGTCCTTGACGTCGAAAACGGTATAGAGCTTGGTAATTTGCAGCAGGTCGTGCACCTTCTTGGTGAGATTGAGCAGTTTGAGATCTCCGCCTTGATTGCGGACGGTTGTAAACGCGCTGACCAACTCGCCGATGCCTGAGCTGTCGATGTACGTTACGTCGCCCAGATTCAGCAGGATCTGTTTGGAACCTTTGCTGAGGAGATCCCGCACAGCATCGCGCAGTTGCACACTGCCTTCTCCCAGGGTAATGCGGCCGCTGCAATCCATAATGGTGATCCCGTCCACCTGACGGGTCTTGATTTTCATGCTCACGAATACTCCTCCTTAGATAGCGGAACGGGCGGTTCCTAGATGTTTGATGAGGGTAAGTTCAGTGCCGGGCTGCAATTGTCGAAAGTGTACCTCATCCATGAACGAGCGAATGAGAAAGATACCTCGTCCTGAGCCGCGCAGCAAGTTCTCTGGTGCCAGGGGGTCGGGCAGCGTCTCCGGATTCAAGCCTTTCCCCTGATCTGCGATGCGAATCACCAGCGAATCCGCGGTCTGTTCAAAGGAAGCAGTGATGCGCTTTTCGGGGTCGTAAGCGTTGCCGTGGAGTACCGCATTGACTGCTGCTTCGCGGACTGCCATGGCGACGCGGTAGATCTCGTCTTCTTCCAGGCCGGCCTTCCTGGCCATTTCTTCTGCCGTCTGCTCTACGCGGTTGACGCTGTCAAGCGAGGACTCAAGTGTGTAGGTAACCGTGCTCGGTTGTGATCCGCCCAATTGCCTGAACCTCGTGTGACGCAAGTTTGCTTGGCCTGCAGCCTCATGTCAAGGCACATCAGTGCTGAGCAGCCCGGCTAAATCAGTTCGTACCCCGCAAAAAAGTACCCAATTTCGAAGGCCGCCGTGTCCTCGGCGTCCGACCCGTGGATCGCGTTCTCTTCAATGGAGGAGGCAAACTGCTTGCGAATGGTGCCCGCGGCCGCATCGGCCGGGTTGGTGGCGCCCATCAGCGTGCGCAGGTCAGCGATCGCATTCTCTTTCTCCAGCACCATGGCGATGATCGAGCCGGAAGACATAAAGCTGGTCAGCGAGTCGAAGAAAGGCCGCTTCGAGTGCACTGCGTAGAAGCCCTGGGCCTGCCCCTTGGAGAGAAACATCTTCTTGATGGCGACGATTTTGAAGCCCGCCTTTTCAAATTCCGCCAGGATCGCAGCCGAGTAGCTCTTGCGGACCGCGTCGGGCTTGATGATGCTGAACGTGCGTTGCATGCGTGATTCTCCTGGCATCCTATTTCCCGATGACCTTGGCTAATGTTTCCCCGATCGCAGCGGGGGATTGCACCACGTGGATGCCGGCGGCAGTAAGCGCCTTCATCTTGTCCGCCGCAGTGCCCTGGCCGCCGGAGATAATGGCCCCGGCGTGGCCCATCCGGCGCCCCGGAGGCGCGGTCTGGCCGGCGATGAATCCGACGACTGGCTTCTTTACATGCGCTTTGACGTAGGCGGCAGCAGCTTCTTCCGCCGTGCCTCCGATTTCGCCGATCAGAATGATCGACTCTGTCTGCGGGTCTTCATTGAGCAACTTGAGCGCGTCGACGTGGGTAGTGCCGATGATTGGATCGCCGCCGATTCCAATGGCCGTGGATTGGCCAATCCCTCGCTGGCTAAGCTGATAGACGGCTTCATAAGTAAGGGTGCCGGAGCGGGAAACAATGCCTACGCTACCCTGCTTGTGGATGCGTCCGGGCATGATGCCGATCTTGGCCTTGCCGGGAGAGATGACGCCCGGACAGTTGGGTCCGATGAGCCTGGACTTGGATACCTTCAGGACGCTCCACACCTTGACCATGTCGTTGGTGGGGATTCCCTCAGTGATGCAGATGATCAGCGGCAGACCCGCATCTTCGGCTTCCAGAATGGCATCAGCGGCAAATGGCGGCGGCACAAAAATGACAGTGGCATTGGCCCCTGTCTTCTCCACCGCCTGGGCCACTGTGTCGAAGACCGGCCAGCCCTCATGCACGGTCCCTCCTTTGCCCGGCGTCACTCCGCCCACTACTTTGGTTCCGTACTCCGCGCAGCCCTTGGCGTGGAAAGTGCCTTCCTTGCCCGTAATTCCCTGCACGATGAGCCGCGTATTTTCGTCCACTAACACCGACATAGATTGCTCCAGCTCACTTGGTTAAGGCCTTCTCTTTGGCCGCCGCCACCACCTTGGCTGCCGCATCCTGCATGGTCTCGCCGATGATGAAGTTGAGGCCTGAGTTCTTTAGAATCTCGCGGCCCTGCTCCACATTCGTTCCTTCCAGGCGAAGGACCACGGGGACTTGCACGTTGGTCTTTTTCGCCGCCTCCACGACGCCATGGGCCAGGGTGTCGACGCGCAGAATGCCGCCGAAGATGTTGATGAAAACCGCCTGCACATTCTGGTCGGAGAGCAGGATCTCGAAGGCGTGCTCGATCTGCTGCTGGTTCGCGCCGCCGCCCACGTCCAGAAAGTTTGCCGGCGACCCACCGGCATACTGAATGATGTCCATGGTCGCCATGGCCAAGCCGGCGCCGTTCACCATGCAGGCGATGTTGCCGTCCAGCTTGATGTAGTTCAACGCGTACTTCGAGGCTTCCACTTCCAACGGATCCTCTTCCGCCGTATCGCGCAGCTCCTTTACTTCCTTATGCCGGAACATCGCGTTGTCGTCGAAATTGATCTTGCAATCGAGGGCCAGCAGGCGGTCGTCGGTGGTGGTGATGAAGGGGTTGATCTCGAGCAGGGAAGCATCGGTTTCGAGAAAGACCTTGTAGATCCCGGTCATGAATCGAACCGCATCGTTAATCTGGGTTGGCTTGAGGCCCAGCGCGAAGGCGAGTTTGCGGGCCTGGTAAGGCTGGAAGCCGACCGCGGGGTCGATGTAGGCCTTGAAAATCGCGTCCGGATCCTTCGCTGCGACTTCTTCGATTTCCATGCCACCGGCCTGGGAGGCCATAAAGACCAGCTTGGCAGCAGCACGGTCGAGCACGATGCCAAGGTACAGCTCGCGGGCAATCGGCGACATCTCTTCGATCAGCAGCCGCTGCACCTTCTGGCCCTCGGGTCCGGTCTGATGGGTGACCAGCTGCATGCCCAAAATCTGCGCGCTATATTCCTCGGCCTGGGCCAGGGTCTTAGCGACCTTGACGCCGCCGCCCTTGCCGCGGCCGCCGGCATGAATCTGCGCCTTGACCACGACGCCCTTGGCGCCGCTGCTAAACAGGCGTCGTGCCACATCCAGCGACTCTTCAAGCGTATTCGCCACTTCACCCTTGGGAACAGCCACGCCATAGCGCTCAAGGATGTCTTTTGCCTGATACTCGTGAATTTTCATACGTTTGGTCTTTGGACAGAACTTCCATACTAAAGGGGATTGGCCGCAAGGGCAAAAAAGGAGCGTTCCCTCAGGGCGTTACAAGCTGCGGAACAACTCAGCGTAAGTCCCGGAGGGACGGTTGAACTTAGCCCAGGACGGAGTCCTGGGTAGGCATAAGACACCAGAACAGTCCCGACAGGGACGGCTGAACACAGGGACAGGATTTCAGCCGTCCCTGACGGGACTAGGTTCCATTTTTGTTGGCTTACCCAGGACTGTCGTCCTGGGCTACTTTCAGGCGTCCCTTCGGGACTCAGTTCGGGTTCCCATCCGGACTCTTTAGCCCCCGGCCAACCAATTGCTCTAGGATGGAAAAACTAATGTCTGAGCTACCAGCGCTGCTAAAACACGTGGCCGAGGATCACGGCACCCTCACCCAACAGCAGGGATGCGCTGCGCTCCGGGAAATTCTCGAGGGCGATGCGACCGACATCCAGATCGCGGCGCTTTTGACCGCGATCGCGACCCGCGGACCGACCGTCGAAGAATTATCCGGTTTCGTCCAGGCGATGCGCGCGGTGAGCCGTCAGGTCCCTTGAGCGACGCGGAAAGGGACCAACTGGTAGACACCTGCGGTACCGGCAGCGATGGCCAGGGGACCTTCAATATCTCGACTGCTGCGGCCCTTGTGGCTGCCGCCGCAGGGGTCAAAATCGCAAAGCACGGCAACCGGGGCGTCACCTCGAAGTGCGGTTCAGCCGACGTGCTTGAGGCCCTGGGCATTCCGGTCCAACTGGAGCCGGAGCAGGCGGCCGAATGTCTGCGCCAGACCGGCTTTATGTTCCTCTACGCACCGGCGATGCACCCGGCTCTAAAGCGGGTGCAACCGGTTCGCCGGGCGCTCGGTTTCCGCACCATCTTCAATCTGGCCGGGCCGCTGGCCAACCCCGCCGGTGCCAGGGCGCAAGTCGTCGGGGTTTTCGCCGGGGTGGACCTGGTGGCCGACAGCCTGGCTCGGTTGGGTGTGCGCCATGCCTTTGTGGTCCATGGAAGAGATGGGCTGGACGAACTCACCCTGAACGGGGTGAGCGAAGTAGCCGAGGTACGGGACCATACCGTCCGCGACTTCACGCTGGAAGCCGGCGATGCAGGTCTGGAACAGGCGCCGCTGAGCGCGTTGGCCGGGTGTGACGCCCCCGGGAACGCAGCCCTGATCGAAAAAATTCTTGAGGGCAAAGCCGGGCCGCCACGCGACGTGGTTCTGCTCAATGCCGCGGCGGCCCTGGTCATCGCCGGCAGCGCAGTAGATTTTGCCGATGGTGTCCGCATTGCCGCCGGCGCGATAGACTCAGGTGCTGGTCTGCGGCTGCTGGCGCAGCTGCGCAAATTCGCCGGCCAATTGTAAGGGAGCCTGAACCATGCCAATTCGACTGCAACCCCTTGCTGCCATGCTTTTGCTGGCGGCGGCAGCCGTTCCTGGCCACGCGCAGCAGATCGTGGTCAGCAAAGACAACCGGACCATCGCCGTGACCACCAGCGCCGATGCCAGCGCCGCTGCGGATACCGTCACCGTCCAAATTGGCTTCATTGCCTACGGGCCGGACCAGGAGTCAGCTTATGCCCTGGGTTCGAAGACCTCCAATGCCATTGCCGCGGCGCTCAAGGCCGCCGAGATTCCGCAGGATGCGATTCAGAGTGAGTCGCAAAGTATCTCGCCGGTGCAGCAGTATGGCAATCAGGACTGGACCCCGGAGGAAAAAGTCACCCGCAAGTTCCAGGTACAGCAGAGTTGGAGCGTAAAAACCGCCGCCGGGAATGGAGCCAAGGCGCTGGATGTCGCGGTTAAGGCTGGCGCCAACCAGAGCGGGCAGATGTCCTGGAGCGTGGCTGACCAGGATGGTCTGCAGGCAAAGGCCGCGAAGCTGGCGCTGGATCGGGCCAGGCAGATCGCCCAGCAAATGGCCGCAGGGCTGAATGCCACCCTGGGTCCGCTGGTGTACGCCAGCAATGAGGCGCCGGCCCGTGAGCCTCAGCCACTCATGCGTGCCCAGGCCATGATGGCAGCTCCTTCACCGGCGCCCAAGGAAGTCGCGCCGCTCAGCGTCAGCGCGCCCAAGGTTAACGCCTCGGCGACGGTGTACGCAGTGTTCTCGATTCAATAGCATCGTATGCTGGACGTAAGGACGTTGACCCATGGCGAGATATGACTATCGTGAGTTGAAACCGAGCGCGGAAGCCGAGGAACTCTATCGGCGCTGGCTGTGCCACCTGGATGAAGAGTTCACCCGCCATAAAGAGTCCCGGCTGCGGGGAGAAATCGTCCGCGATTCCCTTCATCAGATCTACCTGGGCCGCCCCCACGGCGGCAAGCTCAACACTTCGCTGATCTCGGAGTTACCCGGGAACGTCCTCCAGGTCTCTTTAGACCCGGCTAACGTGACTCTTGAACCGGAGTACTACGGCGACATCGATAAGGAAAAATATTGCGAGCGCAAGCCGTTGATCTATTTCTGGCAGATGTTCGACCGCTCCGCGCTGGGATTGAATCACTGGCTCGGCTTCCGCTTTCGCAAGATGCTCGCCAAACATATCTTCAAGCACGTAGGCAAGAACGTGAAGATCTTCCACGGGGTTGAGTTCAGCTTCGGTTACAACCTCACGATCGAAGACGACTGCACCATTCATAAATTTGTGATGCTGGACGACCGCGGGGAACTCATCATCCGCAAAGGGACATCCATCTCCGACTATGCGGCGGTGTACTCGCATTGGCACAAGGCATCGGACTATTACGACATAGAGAACCGCACCACCGAGATTGGACCGGGCACCCGCCTTACCTATCATTCGTCGGTGATGGCCGGGGTCAAGGTGGGTGAGGACGCCATGCTGGGTGCGATGGGCGTCGCCACCCACGACATACCACCGCATTCCATTTGGGGCGGCGTACCGGCACGCGAGATCAAAGCCAGGAAACCGGGTCTGGAAGCCGTTCACGGCGAAGATAGCAAACGTACTTAGCCGTGGCCGTCGTGCTACCATCAGGCTCGAAATGGGAACTCCTGAGATCGTTCTGGGGATTTGTGAATTTGTAGTGTTGCTGTTCGCGCTGAGTCTGCACGAGTCGGCGCACGGATGGATGGCTTCACGGTTGGGCGACCAAACCGCACGCATGCTGGGTCGTATTACGCTTAATCCAATCAAGCACATCGATCCCGTCGGGACGATCATGCTGCCCCTGGTGGCGATGGTGACCCACGTCCCTCTGATTGGCTGGGCCAAACCAACACCGGTCAATACGCGCAACTTCAAGAATTTTGTCCGCGACGACATCCTCACCACGCTCGCCGGTCCGGTCAGCAATCTGATTGGGTCCGTGGTTTCGTTGCTGGTGTTAATCGTCATCGCCAAGACGTCGCCGATCGGCTCGCTCTGTGTGCGCTCGGTCGCTATGCGCGGGATAAGCGGTCTCGATCCGCAACTCCTGGCCGCGAGCCCGGTGGCCTATCCGCTGTCTCTGATTTTTTATATCGGCATGCTGCTGAACCTGTTTCTGGCCGCGTTTAATCTACTTCCCCTGCCGCCGCTGGATGGAAGCCACATCTTCCGCCACATGCTCCCCTTTCGCTGGCTGCCTGTCTACGACCGCCTGGGAATCCTGAGCCTCTTCCTGATGTTGCTCTTCGGTGGCAGCGTCACCATGGCAATGGTCAATCCCGTGCTCGGGTTCTTTCGCGTTTTGCTGCTCTCGATTTGAAGGATTTCCGTACAATCGAGGCAGTGAATCAAGTCTCGAATCGATCCCATCTCAAGCGCGTGCTGAGCGGCATGCGCCCTACTGGCAAACTGCATCTCGGCAACTACATGGGCGCCCTTTACAACTGGGTGCGCCTGCAGAACGACTACAACTGCTACTTTTTTGTCGCCGATTGGCACGCCCTGACCACCGATTACGCCAACACCTCGAACGTGCGGCAAAATACGGTGGATGTTGCGCTCGATTGGCTGGCGGCGGGCCTGGACCCGGAGCGCTGCGTCCTCTTTGTGCAGTCGCTCGTGCCCCAGCACGCAGAGTTGCACCTGCTGCTCTCGATGATCATGCCCCTCGGTTGGCTGGAGCGGGTGCCGACTTACAAAGAGCAGCAGTTGCAAATGGGTGACAAGGATCTGACCACCTATGGCTTCCTTGGATATCCATTGTTGATGGCAACGGATATCCTGATCTATCAGGCGGATTTTGTGCCGGTAGGGCAGGACCAGGTGGCGCACGTGGAAGTTACCCGCGAAATAGCCCGGCGATTTAACCATTTCTATCCCGGCCCTACCGAGATTCTGCCCGAACCACAGGTGCTGCTGACCCCGTCGCCCAAGCTCCCCGGCACCGACGGCCGGAAGATGTCCAAGAGCTACGGCAACACCATCCTGCTTACGGATCCGGAGCCGGTGGTGCGGCAGAAGCTGAAGACTATGGTGACCGATCCGGCGCGGGTGCGGCGAAGCGACCCAGGCGATCCCGATGTCTGCCCGGTAGGCGATCTGCACAAGGTCTTTTCCAGCCCGGCCACGCTGGAGAAGGTGTATGCCGGGTGCCGATCGGCAGGCATCGGCTGCATCGAATGCAAGGGATGGGCCGCGGACGCGATTGTGACCGAACTGGAACCGATGCAGCAGCGCCGCAGGCAATATGAGGACCACCCGCGCCTGGTCCATGACATTCTGCACAGTGGCTCCGAGCTGGCTCGGGCTCGCGCAGAAGAAACCATGGGGCAGGTGAGGGAAGCAATGCACCTGGTGCAACCGGAGTACGGAGAGCGCGCCCAATGAGCGAGGAATCGCAGGCCAAGAAGCGGGAGGCTGCGGAGAGCGCATCTCCTTACAGCGTCAGCGTCGGAGCTGTCTACGACGGGCCGCTTGACCTGCTGCTCGACCTGATTCGTAAACAGGACATTGATATCTACGACATCCCCATTGGCAAGATCACGGCCCAGTTTCTCGCCTACGTGGAGGGTCTGAAGCAAACCGAGGTGGATGCGGCAGCGGACTTCATCTACGTGGCTTCGCTTCTGATCCACATCAAGAGCCGTATGCTGCTCCCCCGCACCTCGGCCGAGGGGGCGGAAGGCGACCAGGAAGATCCGCGGCGGGAACTGGTGGAGCGGCTGCTCGAGCACGAGCGGTTTAAGAACGCGGCCCAGATGCTGCTGCAGAAGCAACAGATCGAAGCTGCCACGTGGACCAATCCAGCCATCCGGCAATTCAGCCATGAAGAAGGCGAGCCTGAGATCGCAGCTGACACGGTTGACCTGGTGCGGGTTTTCCGGGAAATTCTGGATCGCGCACGGCAAAGGCCGGTGCTGGATGTCGACGAGGAAGCCGTGACAGTTTCCCAGATGCTCGACTACGTCCGCCGGCGTCTGATCATGGAAGACCGGCCGGTGTCTCTCAGCAGCCTGCTGCGAAATACCCGCTCCGAGCGGGCGCTCATCTGCATGTTTCTGGCTCTGCTTGAGCTGGTGCGCCTGCAGGCGGTCCTGCTGAGGCAGGACAACAACTTCAGCGAGGTCTACATCAAGAAACACGCATCCTTCGAGACCGTCGTGAACCAAGGCTTGATACAGGCCACTGACGACTGGCGTTAGCACGTCACCTCGGCTAGACCGCAGATCCCTCGGCTTCGCTCGGGATGACAAAGGGGATGAAAGCGATTCCATTGAGGGCGGCTGCTGCGCCGGCTCGCTCCTTCTCCCGAACTAGCAATCACTTTTTATGGAAGCGTCGCCGTCCCCTTTGTCATCCCGAGCGAAGCCGAGGGATCTGCGGTTCAACGGACCCGTTCTGGAAATGTTTTCCCGTCCCGGCGTAGCGGATCTGCGGTTTTACTCAGCGCCATCTAAGAGACATTGACGTTAGACAGAGAGCAACCTGCCGCTGGCCTACCCCACCAACCCAAATTAACGGAACTTTAACATTGCGGGGTACCACAATTCACACTGCCAGCCGACACACTTTGGTACTGTGCGAACACCTGTAGTGTGGAGCGTGTGCGCGTGAACGAAGGAACTTCTGCAGTTATGGCCGCCCCTGGAAAGAGCACTCTTCTCGAAGAGAAAATGAACAGAAAACAGGGCAAGCTCCCGATGATAATCTTCGGGATTGTCCTGGTCGGCGGCATCGGTTGGGCGGCGTCCCAACTGCTCGGTGACCTGTTCGCAAACGGACGGACTGCCTCAGCAACGGCCTATTTCCTGCTGGCAATTGCGTTGCTGATTGCCCTCGGATTTGAGTTTGTCAACGGCTTTCACGATACCGCCAATGCAGTGGCGACGGTCATCTACACTCACTCGCTTGAGCCTCATATTGCCGTGATGTGGTCGGGCATGTGGAACCTGATCGGCGTGCTGCTCTCCTCGGGCGCCGTGGCTTTTGCGGTCGTTTCGCTGCTGCCGGTCGAACTCATTCTCAAAGTAGGGTCAGGCGCCGGATTTGCCATGGTCTTCGCGCTGCTGGTCTCGGCTATCCTCTGGAACCTGAGTACCTGGTGGTATGGACTGCCGGCCTCCAGTTCGCATACCCTCATCGGTTCGATCATCGGCGTCGGTGTGGCTAACCAGTTGATGGCGGGCTCAACCGGGACCTCGGGCGTCGATTGGTCGCAGGTGGGCAACGTCTTCCGGGCGCTGCTGATTTCGCCCGTCGTGGGATTCGTCCTTTCTGCCCTTTTGTTGCTGCTGATCAAGTTTGTGATCAAGGATCCGCGGCTGTTCGAGGCCCCTAAGGGAGACGCGCCTCCGCCATTCTGGATTCGCGGGCTGCTGGTTCTGACCTGCACCGGCGTGAGTTTTGCTCACGGTTCCAATGATGGCCAAAAGGGCATGGGACTTATCATGCTGATCCTGATCGGCACCGTGCCTACCGCGTATGCGCTCAATCACGCCGTCGGCTACAGCCAGGTGCAGGACTTTGTTGCGGTATCGGAGCAGGCGGTCCATGCGCTCACTCCCTACGTGGATGCGAATGCAGTCATGGACGATCCGCGCGCCGATTTGACCGAATATCTGCAGACCAAGAAAGAGACACCGACCACCATCTTGGCGGAGCGGCAGATGATCCTCGAGATCGAGCATGAGGTTCACCAGTACAAAACGCTGAAGGGCGTGCCGTCGAACCAGCAGTCGAACGTGCGTAACGACATGTACCTCTCGAGCGAGGCTCTTCGCCTTTTCGCCAAGTCAAAGAAACCGGCGTTTAACGCGGAGCAGGCGGCGGTGATGGCCAACTACAAGAAGAAGCTCGATCTTGCCACCAAGTTCATTCCCACTTGGGTAAAGGTCGCAGTCGCGATCGCGCTGGGACTCGGCACGATGGTTGGTTGGAAGCGCATTGTGGTTACGGTGGGCGAGAAGATCGGGAAAACTCACCTTACCTACGCCCAGGGCGCCTCGGCCGAACTGGTCGCCATGTGCACCATTCTTGCAGCGGATATGTATGGCATGCCGGTCAGTACCACCCACGTGCTTTCCTCTGGTGTGGCCGGAACCATGATGGCCAACAAGAGCGGACTGCAGTGGTCCACCATCCGTAACATCGCGGCTGCGTGGGTCTTTACCTTGCCGGTAGCGGCCCTGATGTCTGCAGCCCTTTTCTGGGTCTTTGTGCAGTTTGCTCCCAAGGGGTAACAGCCCGCACAAGCAAAGACGAGCGGAAAGACAGGTGCTTCGATACTATGAATCGAGGCGCCTGTTTCTTTTTAGGGCCCGATCGATCCCCTGATGAGTCTGAAAGCCAAATTAGAAGCCGTGATTTACGCCGCAGAGGAGCCAGTGACCCTGGCCCAGCTGGCTGCCATTTTTGCTGACGAAGTATCGCAGGGACTGGACGAGGCGGCCGCGTCAGCTACGTCCGCCGAGCCTTCCGCTGAAGTCTCCGTCTCTGAAGCCGTCGCCCCTGAATCGACCGTCTCGGATGCAACCCCCGAATCCGCAACCCCCGAATCTCCAGCCGCCGTCGAATCCCCCACCCCTTCTGCCGAAGAACCCGCCTCTGCAGCGGAACCAGTCGAGGGCGACGAAAAAAAAGCGGCACGCCAGCGCGACCGCCGGGTCCGGCAGGCGTTGCAGCCGGTGCTCGATGAACTGATCGCCGACTATACCAACAGCGAGCGAGGCATGGAAATTCGGGAGATCGCTGGTGGATACCGCATGGCCACCAAGCCCGAATATCACGATGCGGTGCGCGGCTTTGTGAAGAGTCTCAAGCCACCCATGAAGCTCTCCTTGCAGGCTCTGGAAACGCTGGCGGTGATTGCCTATAAACAGCCGGTGACAGCACCCGAGGTGAGCGAGATCCGGGGAGTTGATTCGGGCGGGGTGCTGGGCGGTCTGATCAGCCGCAAGCTGATCACTACCGCGGGACGAAAGCCGGTGATCGGACGGCCCATTCTCTACAAGACCACGAAGGAGTTTCTACTCCGCTTTGGGCTGAAAGATGTGAACGATCTGCCCAGCATGGAGGAGTTTGAAAAGATGGCGGGCGAGCTGGCTGAGTCCGAAGCAGAGGGCGAAGCTCAGGACGCAGTCAACGTTGCCTCGGCAGACACTTCCTCCGATTCGCCCCAGGTTGAAGGAGCAGAGGAGCCGGCGGCGGAGTCCTCCGAAGAAAGCACGGCAGAGCCGCACACAGAGCAGCAGGTATGACCGAGAGTCCCGAGCGCAACGAGCAGCGGTTGCAGAAGATTGTTGCTGCCGCCGGCATTACCTCGCGGCGCAAGGCGGAAGAATTGATCACCTCCGGCCGGGTGCAGGTGAATGGTCAGAAGGTGACCGAGCTGGGCTCAAAAGCCGACCCGGAGCTCGACCATATCCGTGTCGATGGCAAGCTGCTCAAGAAACCGCAGCTATTCCGCTACTTCATGCTGAACAAGCCAAAGGGAGTGGTCACTACGGTTTCCGATCCCGAAGGCCGTCCGACGGTGATGAAGTTTTTCGCCCGCGCCGGGGCCCGCGTCTTCCCCGTTGGCCGATTGGACTACCAGAGTGAAGGCTTGCTGCTGATGACCAACGATGGCGAACTGGCCAACATTTTGACCAGCGCCGCCTCCAAGGTAGAAAAGACGTACCTGGTGAAAGTGAGTGGCAAACCAACCGAGCAACAGTTGGAGCAGCTTCGCCAGGGAGTGATGATCGAACGTGGCCGACGTGGAGAGCGCGATGGCCGGGTCATGACGCAACCGGCCAAAATCAGCCTGGTCCGCGATACCGACAATCCCTGGTACGAGGTGGTGTTGACCGAGGGCAAGAACCGCGAGATTCGCAAGATGTTCGAAGAGGTAGGCCATTTTGTCGAGAAGGTTCGCCGCGTCGGATTCGGGCCTTTGATCCTCGATGTAAAGCCTGGGGAAATGCGCGAGCTCAACGAGGAGGAAGTGACCCAACTGAAGCGCGCAGCACGCCGCAAGACCGCACCTCTAGAACAACCTGGGAGAGACCAGCCCGGACGACCGGCGCGGCGCCCCAGGACGGGCCCAGCCACGCTGCCCCGGGCACCCCGCAAGCGCAGCTCAGCCCGGCGGCCGGCCAGGCGTCCCTAAGCGGATCAAAAGCCGCTTATCCCCATCTAATAGATGGGAGGATTTATGGAAACAGCTACATTTGGCGCAGGATGTTTTTGGGGTGTCGAGGCGCGCTTTCAGCAACTCCCGGGAGTGATTGAGACCGCTGTGGGATATGAGGGCGGCAAGCTCGACAATCCAACTTACAAGGACGTGTGCACTGATCGCACCGGCCACGCCGAAGTGGTGGAAGTGAAGTTCGATCCAGCAAAACTAAGCTATCAGCAGCTGCTGAATCTCTTTTTTGAGCTGCACGATCCCACCCAGCTCAACCGTCAGGGCCCGGACTGGGGAGCACAATATCGCAGTGTGATATTTGTCCACTCGCCGGAGCAGGAGGCGATTGCCAACGCAACCATTGCCCGATTGACCGAGCAGAAAGCCTACAAAAGGCCAATCGCTACCCAGGTGGTGCGCGCGCAAACCTTTTGGCGCGCGGAGGAGTATCACCAGAAGTATCTGGAGAAGCGCGGCGCGCTCTCCTGCCATATCTGAGAGCCGCGTCGGCTCCCACTATGACGTCATCATCGTGGGAGCCGGCGCCGCCGGCCTGTTCTGCGCCATGCATGCCGGCCGCGGTGGACGGCGTGTTCTCTTGCTGGAACATGCCAACCGCATTGGCAAGAAGATTCTGATTTCCGGTGGAGGCCGCTGCAACTTCACCAACCTGCATACCACCTCTGAAAACTTCCTTTCCGCGAATCCTCACTTTGCCAAGTCCGCGCTTGCCCGCTATACCCCGGCTGATTTCGTCCAACTTGTAGAGCAGCACCAGATTCCCTGGCACGAGAAGACGCTGGGGCAGCTCTTTTGTAACCGCGCGGCCGGCGACATAGTGAACATGCTGGAGCGGGAGTGCGCCGCGGCAAATGTAACCATCCAGGTTGCCACTCTCGTGCGCGAGGTTTGCCACCGTGATGGCTTTGATCTGCAGACTGACCTCGGCGACTTCTCCGCGCCATCTCTGGTCATTGCCACGGGAGGCTTGTCGATTCCGAAGATGGGCGCCACCCCGTTTGGGTACAACATCGCGCGGCAGTTTGGCTTGGCCATCCAGGCCTGCCGGCCGGCGCTGGTCCCGCTTACCTTGACGTCTGAGGACCTCACACACTTCGCTGATTTGGCCGGAGTCTCAGCCGAGGTGATCGCCTCCGCTGGGTCCGCGCGTTTTCGGGAAAAACTTCTCTTTACTCACCGCGGCCTCAGTGGGCCGGCCGTTCTGCAAATTTCTTCTTACTGGCAGCCTCGACAAGCCATAGAGATCGATCTCGCGCCCGGCCGCGTTTGGACCAGTGAACTTCGTGCCCGGATTTCGCAGCGTGATTTGGCGAATGCGCGAACCGCGCTCCGCAACGTTCTTCCTCATCGTCTTGCTGACCGTTGGCTGGCGCTGCATCCACCGGCCGCGTGGACCAACCAGGGCATCGAAGAAGCCGAGGCCGCGCTCCATCGCTGGACGATCTCTCCCGCCGGAACGGAAGGCTACGAAAAGGCAGAGGTCACCGCAGGTGGTGTGGACACAGCTGAGCTGAGCGCCCGAACCATGGAAAGCCGCAAGGTTCCAGGACTCTACTTCATCGGCGAGGTCGTCGACGTCACCGGCCATCTTGGCGGCTTTAACTTCCAGTGGGCCTGGGCCTCAGGCGCGGCCGCAGGCCGTGCCCTGGCCGGCAATTAACCTTGCGTGGGACGAAAAAGAGACCACAGATCCCTCGGCTTCGCTCGGGATGACAAAGGGAAGGGCAGCGCTTTCATTAAAAGTGGTTGCTGCATAGCTCGCATCCGCCCGGCAGCTCCTCTCATTGGAAGCGTCGCCCTTCCCTTTGTCATCCCGAGCGAAGCCGAGGGATCTGCGGTCTTTTTTTCGTCCCACCCACTTAGCGGAAGGGACAAACCTTCTCACCGCGTCATCTGCGGAACAGGCCGGTACGCAGTCTCGGGAATCTCCGCCAGCGTTGATTGCCATACCCGTTCCCCCAGCCCATAGAACTGGCAAAAGCTCATAATGAGCGGACGCCACTTGTCTGGATCAATGTGATTCGTCGCCCCGTCCACCAGGATGCGCTCGTCAATATGCGTGCGAACGATCCGCACTTCGAACGCAAGCGCGGTGCAAGCCTTATCCGGCCGGTTGCCGAACGCGCACGTGCTCTCGAGCACCGCTTCGAGCTGAACCGGGCAGTCGATGATGCGCTGCGCGCTGATAAGATCCGATGCTCCCGCACGCAAGCCCGCTATCCCCAGCTTGTCTTTTTCGTGGCGGTACCCCATACCCAATTTGTGGGGCGGCACCGGATCCGATCCAGTGAGGCGCGCGAGCCGATTCACCGCGTCGACCATCGCCACCGACGGCAGGTTCAGAACGCATTCTTTCTCCCGCTGCAGGTTTTGCGCCGTATGCGACCTGGCTCCGAGGCCCAGCATGCAGTTCCACCCCAGCCACCACGCAGAGGACATGGGCGCGACATTCGTGCTTCCGTCAAGGTTGCGGGTGCTGATCAGAACGACCGGAGTACCGAAATACAAGATCGAGGGTTCGACGTTGATATGCATGCAGCTAGATTGAACCGGCGAGTCCTGGCGATCTATCCGGTTCTTGCTTCCGCATCTGAAATTGGCGCGACGCTCCGGGGCGTGGGGTTAGCGAACCAGAGAGTGACCACCCACCAGAGCAGGATCAGGAGATAAACAGAGATCCGTAAGAACGAAAAGAAAACGTAATCGCGCATCTCGCGCCCAGTAGTGAAATAGCCGCCGCCCGCCAACAGGGCGGCCGAATAAATTCCGAACCCGAAGCTGATAGCGGCCACATGACTGCGCCAGGAAAGCCGCAGAGGCCGCAACAGGAAAGCGAGTACGATCGCCCACTCCACCATCAGCACGGATAGCAGGAAGTGAATCACAGCCAAAATCGAGCGCACCGAGGAGTGGTGGGACGGCGCGAGGCGCGCCACAATGAGGGTGCCACTCGCAACCAGCAGCAGGGGCAACGTGAACCGGCGAACGCTGCCAAGCGGCCGAAGGGCATTCCAGGTGAGTTCGGCCAGCAGTGCACACTGCAGCAGGATATCCATGACGTCAAGGACGATGGTGGCGAACTGGTGCGCAGGATGGCCGGAGAAGCGCACGGTGGAGGCGAGCCCGATCGAGCGCGCCAGGTAGAAGAGGATGAGGAGTGTAAACCAGGGGAACCGGGCCACGCGCCTGCGCATGAAAAGCACGGTGAGAAGCAACAAGTGTCCGAGAAGCCCGGCGGCCCAGATCAGGTGGTTTGTCATCAAGCTAGTTTGAAGATAACCGCTGGCTGGCCCTTGCGCATACCCACTTGCTGGCGCTCAAACCCGCACTTCATGGCAACTCGGATGGAAGCTCGATGATCCGGGTGGATGAGGCATGCAAAGCCGATGGAATCAAAATGCTTTCGTCCCCAACCCAACGCCGCCTGGGCGGCCTCGGTTGCGTATCCCTTGCCATGTTTCGCTGGAGTGAGGATCCAGCCGAGTTCAGGAATTGCGCCAATAGGCGGTTCCAGGTCTCGCTTGAAATTCCCGAAACCAACCTCGCCAACAAATTCTGCGGTTTCTCGTTCCTCGACTACCCAGTATCCAAATCCGAGAACAGACCAGTGACCGACATACTTTAGAAATTTCGTCCAGCACTCTTCCCGGGTGAGCGGCTTCCCTCCCATGTATTTTGTTACGGAAGCGTCGCTCCAGAGCGCCTGGGTGTGGGCAAAATCGCTCAACCTGTGGCCTCGCAGCCTGAGCCGCTCCGTCTCAACAATCGGTACATTCAGATCACAGGGCAGAGAGGAGGTCACTTCTACAGTCTAAAGTCCGGAGCAGGGAACCTGACAAGAGACTGTGCGGGCGGCGTCTAGAAGATGCGGCTGGCGATGATTTGCGTGTTGGCGGCGTTTGACTGGATGCTGGTGGATTGGAGCAGGACCTCAAACGACCGAAGCTTGCCGTCCGGGAGAGTCGCTTTCTTCAATACGGGGGCAATCGCGTCTCCGCGGAAGAGTGTTTCCGCGGCAGCTTGGGTGCCTGCCACATCGAGTCCCTGAATCATCAGGATATGGCCGTTGCCGGCAAGATTGGGCAAGAACGTGATCAAAGCGTATGTCTGGTGTGCCGGCTCGTTCCAGTGGCTGGTATAGGACGCGGCTTCTCCCGGCTGCGGGTTCGCATTGGAGATCCAGGCCTCCTCCATCTGGTTGCGATAGAGCACGCGGAAGTTGACATTCTTTTGCAACATTTCCGTCCAGGGATTGCTGCCAATGGAGCCAATGAGGACGATATTGGCAGTCTTGAGGTCGTCTACATGCAAGTCGCGCGGGAAGCGCAGGATGAGGTTCCGCGGATTGACCTCGGCAAGGCGCGAGAGCGACGACACAACCTCCAGGTCCACAAAGCTCGTGAACTCCTGCGTACGCAGGTCGCTGGAACTGTGGGCGTCCATTGCCGGCAGCGGAAGAGTCAGGTACTCGGACCGCAGGTAATCGGCCAAATCAACTTTCTTCTGAGCCAGATCCTCGACGATGTTGAAGCCGCAGTCTGCGGGAACGATGAAGGTGTTCCGCGAGGAGTCGAAGAGTGCGGCCCACAAAGGGTGCGACGGCTCGACCGGTTGACGTAATCGGCGCAGCAAACTGGAGGCGCCCAGGGTGATCAGGATCAAGGCAATGCTGTAGGCGGCGAGCCATCCCCAAAAGCGAATCGATCGTATCCGCGTTGCCGCCTCGGGAAATGATCCCGCGGCGGTTGCGATTGCGGGGCCCGGTAACGGCCTTATGACGGCAACCGGCGCTCCGGATTCGTGAACCGGCTGTTCATCGAGTGCGGTGAACACCGGAATGTATCCGCCTAATGGAATCTCTAGACGTAGTGGCTCCGTTGCCCCCTGCTCGGCGAAATATTCCGCCAGGCGCTTGCGCAGCTGGCGGGCATAATTGCGGACAATGTTGTCTTCGATCGTTCGGTAGCCCTGAGGGCGGTCGAAGACCTGCACGCCGATCTGGTATTCGCTGATCTCGCCCTGCCGACCATTGAGCAACTCTCCGCAAATGTGCAGAAGGAACCTGGACAGCAGAGGAGCTTTGCTGAAGTGGCGGCTGGCGACAATCCGCTCCACCAGCAGCCAACGGGGGTCATCCGCGTAGCCGGAGACGGGCAGTCTGCGGGAAGCAAGGCTTGTGGTCTTCAAGTCATGGCTTCTTTCTCGGAGAGTTCCTGCCTGAGGCCACGAAATCAGAGAGGGGATCGCGGCGCCCGCGCCACCGTCTCTCTCATCTCAACGCTATCGTTCGCAGATAAATCTCCGATGAATTTGGGCCGCTTCAAGGTGTAAAACCAGTGCCGTTTACGGAGAATTCACATCCGCTCTAAGTGCCCTAAGATCTGTTGTTTGGCGGTATTTAATACAAGGGTATACACGGAGATTTTATAGGGTAAACACTTTGCCCGGCCCCCAGCCGCTCCTAGCCTGAGCCCAGCGCAGTGTCAGAAAAAGACATTCCGCAGGAGCGCCTGGAATTATGACTTCAAGATCAGTTCAGAGACGTACGATCCGGTTGTGGAGAGAAGTGCCGTTTGCCCTTCGTATGCTGTCGGGTTTATTGACAGTCCTCCTGTTTGCCGTTCCTTCCCAGTCGCAGGTGACCACGGGGAACCTGAGCGGGCAGGTTCTGGATTCGTCCGGTGCGATCATAAGCGGCGCAGCCGTCACAGCCACCGCGGTCGACACCGGCTACGCGCGTTCAACCAAAACCGGAGGTGACGGGAGCTATATCCTGCCCGACCTTCCTATCGGCAATTACACCGTGAGCGCCACTGCGCAGGGTTTTCAGACCATTAACCAGGGGGTGTCGCTGGGTGTTGGCGAGCGGGTACGTCTCGACCTCCACCTGACCGTCGGCGCAGAGAACCAGACCGTGCAGGTAAATGCGCAGACAGTGAACCTGTCGCGCGACGACGCATCCATCAGCACGCTGGTTACGAGAGACACCATTGCCGGCACTCCGCTCTATCTGCGCAACTGGGATGATCTGCTGCGCACTGTGCCCGGGGTGCAGATCAACCGCTACACCAATCAGAGCGGAGCGACCTCTTCGGGGCGCACGGGTAGTTTCAACGTGAATGGCGTCCACTCGCTGCAAAATAACTTCCTTCTGGACGGCATCGACAACAACACCTTCTCAGAGAATGTGCAGGAGCTGAGCACGGAGTCGGCACACCCTTCGGTGGACGTGATCTCGGAGTTCAATGTGATCACGAATCCCTACTCGGCGGAATATGGGCGAGGGCCAGGCGCTGTGGTTTCTGTGAACACCCGTAGCGGGTCGAACGAGGTGCACGGCACCGCCTATGAGTTCGTACGCAATCAGTACTTCGACGCCTTTGACTACTTCACCAGGCGAAGCACAAAAACCAAAGCAGAGGACAACCAGAACCAGTTTGGCGCAAGTCTGGGCGGTCCAATCAAGCGCGACCGTCTCTTCGGCTTCTTCAATTACGAAGGTACGCGCATCAAGCAAGGGCTTTCCCGGATCTCCACCGTGCCGCTCGATAATGAACGCATCGGCGACTTCAGCAATGCGGCTGCGGCGGCGGCAGGCCTTCCCAACTATCACACGGTCTACGATCCGACGACCTGTCCCAAGCCGTATACCATCAGCGCCGGCTGCCAGGCGTTCTCTAATAATCAAATCCCGGCGGCCCGCATCGACTCGTCGGTCGCTGCCCTGATGAAGCTCTTCCCAGAGCCCAACTACAAACCGGGTTCCGCGACCTTCCCAGAGCTGAACAACTACTCTCGTACCGGAGCTTCCACCGACTTCAACGACAGCTACGACGGCCGAGTCGACTGGACGCCTTCTTCCACCGATACGATCTTCGCGAGATACAACTATTTCAATCGCACGCGTGATATTCCGGGATATTTCGGTGGCCTGGCCGACGGCACCTCAACTTCGGCCTGGGGTGACCAGATACTGAAAGGTCATAGCGTGGTCGTGGGCTGGACCCACGTGATCAATCCGCGCATGGTCAACGAATTCCGCTTTGGCTGGGTGCGCGACTTCTCCTACGCCCAACAACAGCCCTTTTCGCTGCCCCAGCAGGCCGGTAGCTTTGTTCCAGGCATTCCCAACAACCCGGCCATTGGTGGCGGCGTACCGCTCACCACTTTCACCAACGAGACATTCCTCGGTTCTCCGGATTTCCTGCCCAAGCAACAGGTTCCGATGCTGTATCAATACAACGACACGCTCGGTTGGACCCTGGGCAAGCACAATCTCAAGTTCGGCGGCACCGTGTACGCGCCCATGCGCAACCTATTTCAGGATGAGCCGGGCACGCGCGGCGACCTGACATTCACCGGCGTGTTCACCGGCCTGTCCTACGCCGACGGTCTGTTGGGCGCAACCCAATACGCACAGTTGACGAATGTATTCTTCGTCGACCAACGCATCTGGATGGCTTCCGGGTTCGTAGAAGACGACTGGAAGGTCACGCCTCGCCTGACCTTGAATCTCGGTCTGCGTTACGACTTTGCGACCCCCGCTCTCGAAGGTCGAAACAGGATTGCCAACTTCGACCCTGACGGTAACGGGTCGCTGGTGTTCGCTCGCTCCGGTTCGTTGACCAACCGGTCGCTGGTAAACACCAACAACAAAAATTTTGGCCCGCGCTTCGGGGTCTCCTACGGACTCGATTCGAAGACAGTCGTACGCGGCGGTTACGGACTCTACTACACGTTGTTCGAGCGTTTCGGGAGCGAAGATCAGCTGGCGCTGAACCCGCCTTTCCTGATCAACAAGACGCCGGCCAGCAACGTCGCGCCCGTCCTGACCCCGGCCATCGGTTTTCCAGCGAACTTTCTCGATCCCTCGACCATCAACTTCAACGCGTTGCAGTCGTTCCACGTGCGCGCGCTCGATCCCACGGCACACTCGCCAAGTGTGCAGCAATGGAGCTTCGGCTTTCAGCGGGAGATCAACAGTTGGCTGGCCGAGGTCGACTATGTGGGAACCAAATCTACTCATCTGGATGTGATCTACGATTACAACCAGCCCCTCATCGCGAATGGGGTCAGCACCAAAGTCCAGCCCTACGCTGATTTTGGGCAGATCGAATATACGACTCCAATCGGCTTCGGTAACTACAACGGATTGCAGGCAAGTCTGACTCACCCGCAGGCGAAGGGCCTCAGCGTGCGCGTGGCTTATACGTACTCACGCAGCCTGGACAACACCCCGGAAGAATTGGAGAACAACTCCGGCGATCCACCGAATGGCCGCAACTACAGCTCGTGGTATGGGCCCAGCGACTTCAATATTCCGCAACGCATTTCGGGCAGCTATGTTTACGATCTTCCGTTCGGCCATGGCAAGCAGATGCTGAATTCCGGCCCGCTTGCTTACGTCTTCGGCAACTGGCGCACGTCTGGGGTGTACACGTTCTATAGTGGTCACCCGTTTACGGCAAGCTGGGGTAGCGAGAGCAGCCTGCTCGATGCCTACGGCTACGCAACCGCCGTTCCCAACGTCGTCGCACCGGTGCACTACCCGAAGAAGCAGGGCTGCTTCTTCTACACCGCGGCCAACAGCGCGTGTTCGGCGTATGGCTCCGGTTTAACCAACCCCTTTGCTGATCCTGGCCACTACGTGGTGGGCAATGGAAGCCGGAATACGCTGCTCGGTCCAAACACGCAGGTGTTCGACGCCGCGCTGATTAAAAACATACCCATCCATGAAAATTGGAATGCGGAGGCACGGTGGGAGGTATTCAACGTTGCCAACCACGCCCTGTTTGGCCAGCCGAGCGGAAACGTGAGCAGTGGAAGCGCGGCGTCCATTACCTCGCTTTCTGGTGATCCGCGGGTGATGCAGTTTGCCATCCGTGTGAACTGGTAAGCCGGCACAGCAGGCTCCGCAACAGGACTACGGAAGACCCGTAGTCCTGTTGCGTCTTCAGTATTTTCTCTTCTTAGCAACATCCTGAGAGCAAATCGCGCCCAGCGTCTAAACTTGTCATCAAGACGACAGGACAGACCTTTCTCATGCAGACTGGGGCAGAATCTTCGGCCGCACCGACTCTTTGGCAATCCGTTCGCGAAGCCATGCGCGGCAGCCATCAGGATTACACCGTTGGCAGCCTCAACCGTTCGATCCTGCTACTCGCCATTCCCATGGTTCTGGAGATGGTGCTCGAATCCCTGTTCGCCGTGGTCGATGTCTTTTGGGTCAGCCGCCTGGGCGCGAACGCCATCGCTACCGTCGGGCTGACGGAGTCCGTCCTGACCCTGGTTTTCGCGGTCGGCATCGGGCTTGGCATGTCGACGACCGCAATGGTCGCCCGCCGCATAGGAGAGAAGGACCCGGAAGGGGCGGCCGTTTCCGCTGTCCAGGCAGTGTTCCTGGGGCTCATCGCCTCGGTCGTGCTGGGCCTTCCGTTCTTCTTCCTGGCGCCCCGGTTGCTGGCCCTGATGGGCGCTTCGCCCGCAATCATCGCCACTGGCGTGAATTACACCCGCATCGCGCTCGGCGGTTCAGGCGTCGTTCTGCTGCTATTTCTAAACAATGCCATCTTCCGCGGAGCCGGCGACGCGGCCATAGCGATGCGCCTGCTTTGGGTCTCGAATATCCTCAACCTGATCTTCGACCCCTGCCTGATCTTCGGTCTCGGTCCATTCCCAAAACTCGGAGTCACCGGCGCGGCGCTCGCCACCTTCTCCGGTCGTGGCATTGGTGTCCTCTACCAGTTCTACCGGCTCAGTAAAGGAACAGAGCGCATCCGGATTCTCCGCCGCCACCTGCGCATCCAGGGCACAGTTCTTTGGCGACTGGTGCGGGTGTCCTTTACCGGAATTCTGCAGTTCCTGATTGGACAGGCGAGCTGGATCGGGTTGGTCCGCATTGTCAGTCTCTTCGGGGCGCCCGCCCTGGCCGCATACACCATCTCGATTCGCATTGTCATTTTCGCCATACTGCCTTCCTGGGGATTGAGCAATGCCGCGGCAACACTCGTCGGACAGAACCTCGGCGCCGGTCATCCGGACCGCGCCCGTAATGCCGTCTGGCGAACCGGCCTATGGAACATGCTTTTCCTTGGCTCGGTCGGAATTATCTTTATCGTCTTTGCCCCCACTCTGATTGGGCTATTCACGCAGGATCCCGCCGTGGTTCCGGTTGCCGTCCATAGCCTCCGCATCTTCAGCTGCGGCAACGTGGCCTACGCCTACGGCATGGTGCTGCTGCAGGCTTTTAATGGCGCCGGCGACACGCTAACCCCCACCTATGTCAATCTGTTCGGCTTCTGGGTGCTGGAGATTCCTCTGGCCTGGTGGCTAGCCATGCACACGTTTATGCATGTCAACGGCGTTTTTGTTTCCGTCGTGGTTGCCCAATCTGTCATTGTACTTATCACCCTCGTCCTCTTTCGTCAGGGACGCTGGGCGAGGCAGCGAATCTAGCAAGCGCATCTATGCAGAACGACACGATAGCTTCTTCTCCCACTGACCCTGCACCCCGTCCTCCCGTTCCCGGTCCGGATCTGCTGCCAGTTGACTGGTCCAGGCTGGACGGTGTGGACCTACGCGCCCGGTATCACTCGGAATGTCGCGGTGGCGATTTCTTCGATGCGCTGGCGATCGGTCCTCGAGTCCTCTTCTTGATGACCGATATAGCCGGCGCTCGATCACAGGCAAAGCAAGTGGCCCTGGTTGCGCAAAATGTCTTCCGGCAAAGAGCCGGGGAGTTTTTTGTAGGTTCAGAGGTGAATGAGTCGGATGCCATGGCGGCTTTGGCCCATGCCGTCAATCTCTCGCTGATCGAGGCTGTTGACGGAGTGCGTTTCGCGCCCACGTTTCTGGGCTGCTTCAACCGGGTGCTTGGCATCCTCACCTATTGCAACGCCGGCAGCCTGCTGGCTTTGTTTCGCGATGGGGGAAATGTGCGGGTTCTGGAATCGACTGGAATGCCCCTGGGACTCTTCACCCACACTACGTTTGAAGCGGTAGTTTTGGCCTTTCAGGAAGGGGACAGTCTGCTCGTGGTCACCAAAGGAATCGTCGAAAGCGGGCGCGGAGCGGACGAGTTTGGAGTCGAACGTGTCGAGCGGTTGCTGAAAGAATCGACTGTGGAATCGGCCTCCGAAATTTGCAACACCGTACTGCAGCAGGCGTACGACTTCGCCAATCGTCCCTGGTCCCGTGTTCTCGGTTTTCTGCATCCGGGAAAGCGGCAGGACGACTTGACCGCGCTGGCACTGGTTCGCCGCCGGCAATAAGCGGCTTCGCCATCATGACCACACCTGGCGATAAATGTCTTCGATTTCTTCCGCGCTCGGGACCCGAGGATTGTTCTGAGGCGAGCCGGAGGCCAGCGCCTGTGCGGCCATGGCAGGAATGAGCGCTATGTATCGCTCTTCCTCTATACCGAACTGCTTAGGCGAAGGTACCTGCAGTTCGGTGTTCCGCGTGTACAAACCGTGAATGAGCTGATCGACGGCCAATTGATCGGCATCGTCCGCCTGCGCTACGCCCATGGCGCGAGCACATTCCGCATAGCGGTCCAGGGCAGCTTCTACGGAAAAAGCCGTCACTGCCGGTAGCAGCATGGCATTTGAAAGCCCATGCGGAATATGAAAGTGCGCTCCCAGCGGGCGGCTCATTCCATGTACCAGGGCCACGCTGGCATTGGAGAAGGCAATTCCCGCCTGGGTTGCTGCCAGCATCATCGCTTCCCGTGCTTTTACGTTAGCCGGTTCGCGAAAGCTGGTTGGCAGTTCCCGCCAGATTGTCTTCATCGCTGCCAATGCGAACGCGTCGGCGAACGGATTCGCTTTGCGGCTGACGTACGCCTCGATTGCATGGGTCAGGGAGTCTGTACCGGTATCCGCGGTTAGCCTCGGCGGCATCGTCATCGTCAGCTCGTAGTCCACGATCGCGGCTGCGGGCAACAGGCTATTCCCGGCAACCAGCATCTTCTCGCTGCTCTCTGAATCCGTGATCACGGTGAACCGCGTAACTTCAGAACCGGTGCCGGCAGTGGTCGGAATCGCAAGGTGCACCGGACCGGCGGCCGGAATGGGGTGCGGAACCCGATAGTCCCTGACTTTGCCTCCATTGGCGGCCAGCATTCCGATCGCTTTTGCCGTATCGATCGGGCTACCGCCTCCCAGGCTCACCAGGCTGTCGTGCCCGCCATCCACAAACACGCGGACACCTGCCTCCACCACGACCGTGGTCGGATCGGCCACCGTCTCGTGGAAGATCTCGCAGCTCAGGCCCGCATCCTGAATCTGCGCGCGCAGCCTTTCCGCCAGCTGATTCTTCATCAGGAAAGGGTCGGTGACGATCAGAGGCCGCTTGCACTGGAGGAGCAAAAGCAGCGTCGATGCCTCTGCAAACGCCCCACCCCCGATCTTGAGAATGGGCGGAATATGGATCTCGACTGCCATCAGCGTCTCCGGTTTTGCCACTGTATCGCAGCAGACTGGCCCTCGGCCAATCTGGAGCAATGACACAGTTTGTGTATTGCTCCAGGGTGATTTCGCCTGCCTAATTACTGTAGTACCTTGCCACGCATTGGCGAACTTAAGCGCATCGGGATATTTCAGACAAGAACTTTCTGGTCTCAGTGTCCGCGGAACTCTCACTCGACAACTGAGTATCGTCACCGGTGCGGAAGGAAAAGATGGCTTCTTCTCTGACGGAGTTAGGCACCCGCCCTCTCGGCACGACGGGTACCACTCCTTGTCCGGTCAATCTGACGAAGCTACCGGGACTGGATATCAGCGCCCGCTACCACTCCGACCGCTGCGGGGGCGACTTTTTTGATGCCCTCACGATTGGCTTCCGCGTGGTCTTCCTGTTGACAGATATCGCCGGCCCGCGAGCGGAGACCCACGCGATCGCGGCCGAAGCGCAATTTGCCTTTCGCGAGAGAGCCTGGGAATTGTTCAGCGCGCCGGGTGCCAACGAATCGGATGCCATTGCCACGCTGGCGCACGATGTCAATCGATCCCTGATGGAGGCGGCAAACGGGGTACGCTTTGCGCCCACCTTTCTCGGTTGTTTCAACGTGACGCTTGGCATTCTGACCTACTGCAATGCCGGGCGGGTGCTTGCCGTGTTTCGTGATGCAAAGAGCGCGTGCGTTCTCGAACGCGGCGGAGTCCCCCTGGGGCTTTTCACGCACGTTACCTACGAACCTGCCGTTTTGGCTTTTGAACCCCAGGACCAATTGCTCCTGGTGACCAAGGGCGTAACGGAGAGCCGGCGAGGCGCCGCTGAATTTGGGGCCAAGCGCGTCGAGCGGTTGCTCGAACACTCCAACGGAGATGCTGCGTCCAAAATCTGCGACGCCGTCCTACGCGAGGCCTATGACTTCGGTAATCATCCCTGGTCGCGCGTCTACGACTTTCTGCATCCACGCAAACAACGCGGGAATGAAGATTTGACCGCAGTCGCGCTCGTTCGCCGCTAAAACATTTCCAGGACGGCTGGCAAGCGGTGCACCTTCGGTCCAGCAACCACCCTTTCATGGGAGCGCCGCCGTCCCCTTTGTCATCCCGAGCGAAGCCGAGGGATCTGCGGTTCTACGGACCTGTCCTGGAAATGTTTTCTGCGATTTTTCTCACTGAGCGAAGCGGCGGAAGAAACTGTTTGATTTCCACTCGGGTCGCTGCTCCGCGTCGGCAACCCGCAATGCCAGCTTTTCGAGGATCGCATTGAACTGCGCCGCGGCTGCGAGATCGACGGGCTGACTCAGGTCATCCGCCGGCCCATGGTAGCGATCGGCATACCAGGCTCTAAACGTTTTCTCCTCCGGTGTCCCTTTCAGCCAACCGAACTTGAACGCAAGCGACGGCACACCTTTTTTGATGAAGCTGTACTGGTCGCTCCGGATGAACCGATTATGCTCCGGCTCTTTATCGGCTTGTATATGCACCCCTGCAGCTTCGCCAACAGCGCGAACATCGTCACCCAGAGTGGACTCATCCAAGCCCTGGACTTCCAGGTATTTCAAAGGAAATAGTGGAAGATACATATCCATGTTGATGTCGGCGACGATCGGTCCTGAGACCGTCGGGTGCGCCGCAAAATATTGGGAGCCAAGCTCGCCCTTCTCCTCGCCGGTCACGGATAGAAACAGAATCGAGCGCTTCACCTTTGCCCCCTTCATGGCACGAGCGATTTCGATCAGCGATGCATCGCCTGAGGCATCGTCCATCGCGCCGTTGTAAATGCGATCGCCATGAACTGGTTCACCGATGCCAAGATGGTCAAGGTGCGCGCTGATGACCACATACTCCTTCTTCAGTTGTGGATCGCTGCCAGGAATAACGCCCACGACATTTTCGGACTTCACTTCGGAATGGGTCATGCCAACCCGGGCATGGACGGTCACTGCCAACGGAAAATGCGGGAGCGGCTTATCTCCATTGATCGCCGCAAGAATCTCCTGAAAGGTATGGCCGCTTCCGGCGAATAGCATTTCAGCCTGCGAAGGATTGAATTCAATGGTCACCGGCAGCGGAGGTGGAACGCCTTGCCCGGGATCGCTCAGTTCCATACGTGGCTGGAAACGCGCTGCGGCAATGCGCGACCAGGGCACCTCGGCGCTCCTGGGATTCGGGATCACAATGGCGCCCACCGCCCCTGCCTTCAGCAATGCCTTCCGGCGCTGTTCCCCGGATTGATAATGCGCTTTCACCGGTCCCGCCATCTCTGCAGGGCCGCCGGTGACAAAGACTACAATCTTGCCCTTCACGTCCTGGCCGGCCAGGTCATCGTAGTGGGATTCTGGGACGGTGAGTCCGTAACCAACAAATACCGCGCCCGCCTCGACCTTCTCCGCCGCACCTGAGCTGATCCCGAGCACGGCGTCATCCCCCAGCTTGACCGGCTGCACTTTCCCGTCGCGCAGCAGATCGAGAGCGCAGCGACTTTCGTCAACCTTTACCACCTTGAAGTCGATCGGCTGTCGATAGCCATCGACGCCGGCGGGCTCCAGACCCGCAGCGCGAAACTGCTCAGCTATATAGCTGGCGGCTTTCTCGTAGCCCGGGCTACCGGTGTCGCGGCCTTCGAGGCTGTCGTCCGCGAGAAACTGAACGTGGGCCCACCACAGTTTGCCCAGGACATTCCAGTCGGGGCTCTGTGCGAGAGCTGTGCCGCCGGCAAGAATCAGTGCAAGGCCGATCTTCGACCAGTGAGCGAATCTCACGTACCAACACCTCGAGATGGACTGCTTCGAATGTAACTCAATCAAGATGGACAAAAAGAAAGGACGCTCCCGAAGGAACGTCCTTTTTCAGTTGAGCTGGCGCAGTTAACTTATTTCAAGTCGAGGCCGGGAAGAACTGGGGTCCCTTCCTGGCGAACGGCATACAGCGCAGTAGGGTCGAGTCCGAGTGCTCTGAGGATGGTAGGAGCCACCTGGGCGGTTCCTACCCCGGCCTTGACTGTTTTGGGTTGAAAGGCGGGATTCGACAGCAGCATAACGACATTCGTGTCGTCATGGGCAAAGCCGCCGTGTTCGGACAGCTTCGCTTTGCTGCCGGAGTAAGTGACGCCGACATTCGGGGTGACGATGATGTCTGGTGTCCGCGGGTCGACGGTTGGGTCATTGTAGTTGAGCGTGAGCGACGGACCGTAGTAGATCTGCCCCAACGCGATCCCCGCGGCAGTGGCATTGTCTTCGAGGATTTTGACACTCGCTTCCGTGTTGGTGGAGTTGTTGAGCCAGACCAGCGAGACGTCATCTTCTGTCGGCCCAATGCCACCAGGGGTGTTGGTGGATTCAGAGGTGGGAATATAGCCCGCATTGGAGAGCAGGGTGACCGGCGAAGTGCCGTTGATTTCCTGGGAGACGTAGCGGGAAGGATCGATCGGCGACTGGCCGTGCTTGGCGGTGATCACAATCAGAGTCGAATCATAAAGACCCTGAGCCTTCAGTTCGTTGACCCATGCTCCAATCGAAGCATCGACGAACTTGAATTCGCCCAGCAGCGCGTCGGTGGGCGTGCCTGCGGCATCAAGATATCCGCCGGTAACGCCGTTGCTCTTTTCAACCAGCTTTTGGCCTACGCTAACGGCTTGGAAGTTCATGCCGAAGATGGTGGGGGTTTTGGTCGTCTTGGTGCCGAGGTGGTTCATGCCCTTGATCTCGTTGAGGATCGCGTTGACCTTCAACGTGTCGTAGCACTGGATGTTCTGGAAGCTGTTGGTCCAGGCTGTCACATCCGACCCTGGATCCTGGACCGTGGCACAGGATACCCCGGTCGGTGTGGTCACGCCCGGCAGCGCGATCACGGTGGAGTTGATTTCCGGCCCATAGAAGTCGTCAAGCGCGATCGGGCCAAGACCAGCGGCGACCGCCGAGTAAGCTGGATGCTTGTCGGACCATGCCGCGTATCCACCAGCCCCGTGAATGACGCTGAAGATGGTGTTGGCGCGAACGAAATTCCATGGATAAACGGGAGCGCAGCCGTGATTGGGATCGCGGACCAGCTTCTTGGGATCGATGGAGGCGATGCCGCCGTCGGTCAGCGCCGCGCCGGGTGCGCCGCCATTCACTTTGGTCTGGTCGATGTCGATGCCTTCTTCGTACTCGGTCGTGGTGCCGGTCGGAGGCGCGCCGGGAGTGCAGGGGCCGGCTCCGAGGCCGTTCCCGGTGGTGGTGGCCGGGGCATCAAGATTCCGGGCGTAGGCGACGTCGTAGTAGATGCCGGTCAGAGCAGGGCTTCCACCGGTGACGATCGCGATCAGGCCAGGAAAGGAATCCGAGGGCTTTGAGGTACTGGCGGCGACGTAGTTGACGCCACTCCTGCCTAGCGCAGCGAGCGCGGGGCAGTAGGGATCGCCACCGTTGACCGTGCCGATGCCATTAACGCAGTTCGCGAGATCCACAGCGTGCATGCCATCGACGCTGACCAGAAGAACCCGCTTGATATGACCCTTGCCCCAGCTATTATCCTGCGCAAACGCAGAAGCCGCGGAACACGCAACCGCGAGGGAGAGAACAGCAACCGCTTTTTTCATTACTACCTCCGGGAACAAGGTTCACTGAAGGCCGGGCAGCTTGCATTGCGGAGGGATGAAAATCCCGTTAATAAATCTTAAGCGGTTAAGACATACTGGACGGCGTGAACCTTCCTTTGTACTTTTTAGGTTCGAGACGCAGATTTGCTTGGCAAAAAGGGGGCCGCCGAAGCGGCCCCCTTTTCGATGGCAGGATTATTTGAGCTGCGACCAAACCTCGGACAAAACCGCCGTGCCTTCCGCTCTCACAGCGTCCAATGCTACGGGATTCAACCCCAAAGCTTTCAGGATCGTCGGCGCGACCTGTGTGGTCGAAACACCGTCGTAGACTGTCTGTGGCTTAAAACCTGGATGCGAAACCAGCAGCATGACATTGGTGTCGTCATGCGCAAAACCGCTGTGATCCGCGATCATCGTCGTGCTCCCGGAGTAGGTCACACCTACATTCGGAGTCACAATGATATCTGGGGTCCGAGGATCCTGCCCCGGCTCCCAACCACCCACGTTGTAATTCAGCGACAGGGTCGGCCCGAAGTAGATTTGCCCGAGGCCAATGGCTGCTGCGTTTTGTTCAAGCAACTCCACGGCCGAGGCAACGCTCTCGCCCTTATTCAGCCACAGCACAGAAACATCGTCTTCCGTTGCGCCGATACCAGTAGAGTTCAGCGGCGATTCGGAGAAGGGAAGGCGTGTGCCCAACAGGGTTGCTGGCGTATTGGTGTTGGCGACGTACCGGCTGGTGTCGATGGGAGATCCCCCATGCTTGGCGGTGACGATGATCAACGTGTCGTCATAAATGCCCGCGATCCTTCAGAGCGCTTGACGATGTCGCCGATCGAGGCGTCCACCGAACTCGATCTCCTGCAACAGCAAGGTGCTTGGCAGCCCAGCCGCATTCTGATAACCGCCCGCACCACGCCGGGCTCGTTGACCGATTCTCCGGTATATACCGATTGGAAGTTCATCCCGATGATCGCAGGCGTCACAGCCGCCGAGCCGCCGTGGTCTTGCCCGCAATCTCATTCAACAGCGCGTTCACTTTGAGTGCGTCATAGCACTGGATGTCTTCGAAGCTGGCATTCCAGGAGGAAGCGGTCGCCAGTCGCGGATAGTGGCGCACGAAGCACCTTGCGAGGTCTTGATTCCTGGCAGTGCCCACCACATTGGAGTCCACCTCCGGCGAATAGTAGTCGTTCAGACCATTGCCGCCTGGCCCGGCCACAAAGGCAATACGACGGGTGCTTGTCGATCCACGCCGTGTATCCGCCCGCCGCATGGACGACGCCAAAGATCGTGTTTGTCCGGAGGAAGTTCCACGGATACACTGGCGCGCAACCTGCCGCGGGATTGCGTGACAGCTTCTTCGGGATCGATCGAGGCGGCGCTGCCATCGGTCAGCGCAGCGCCGGTGCGCCGCCGTTCAGCTTGGTATCGTCGAGGTCGATGCCCTGATCGTTGTCGGTCGTCGTGCCGGTCGGGGCCGCACCGGGCGTGCAGGCGCCGCAGCCAGGCCGGTGCCTGTCGTGATTGCCGGCGCATCGAGCGACCGGTCATACGCCACATCGTAGTAGAGGCCGGTCGATCTTGGGCGTGCCGCCGGTTACCAGCGCCATGAGTCCGGGAAAGGAGTCCGAAGGCTTTGACGACGAGGTGGCCACATAATTGATCGCCGTCCCGGCTCAATGCGGCCAGGTTCGGGCAGTACGGATTCCCGCTGTTCACACCCGGCAATCCCATGCGCGCAGTTATAGAAATCCACCGCATGCATGCCGTCAATGCTCAGCAGCAGCACATGCTTGATTTTTTCCGAGCCCACCGTGTTCGAGCCCGCTGCAATTCCGTAGGTTGAAGACAACAGCGATGCTGTTACTGCCGTGCCTGCCAGGACTAACCTTTTTACTTTCATGTCATACCTCCAGCGCGAGTACTAGCGGTGGAAGGCTACTAAGACGTGACTCTTCGGTTAAATCTTAGCTAATTAAGACTTGGGGTAGGTTTCCATCTGCGCGCAAGCCGGCGGGCGAGTCGTAAGAACCCGAAGTTGGGAAGATATTGTTCCAGCACTTTAGGACATGCGGATTTTATCGCGTCGGGCTGCCCACTCTGCCGTCGAGAACAGGCCGGGTCCTATCTCGATAAGTCGCGGGATCATGTTGAAGACCGAAACCTGGTTCCACAGTTTTCCTTCGCGGGTCCGGAATCCCTTCTCGTTCAGGTCGCTGGCTATGCTGGAGAAGGGGAAATCCTGAACCACCAGGTCCATCATCTGCGTGAGCACCATGCGCTCGCGCGGATGGAATTCCAGTCGCAGGCAATCGTCGGAAATGCGAAGGCCGTACGGGATCTCTTCGTGAAATGCGCCCTCACTCGGCGCTTCGTCCCCTGGCAGCTCGCGCCGCCACTCGATCGACACTAACTGCCACCCGGCAGAGGTGCGCTGCTGGATGAGAGATTCGCTGAATGGGCCGGAAATCACGTCTCTTATACGTTCAAAGTGTGCCATGTGCGCATTCTCCTGATCACCACGCAAGAACTCGGCTCAATAGCCAGCAATTGAAGCACCACGCCACCTATGGAGGCAAGCAATTGAATGCACATTGCTTCCTCAAAGTTATTTCAGAAGACGAATGTTCGAAATCGTAAATCGGTGTTCGTACTGTGGACACAGCTTTGTCTCGCTGTGTACCGTTACGATGCCATGGTGTTTTCCGATCTCGACCTCTCGCGGCAACTCGAACGTGCCGAAGGACAGGCATGCCTGGAGTTTGCTAAAGCCCGTTCCCGCCTTGATCCGAACAGTGGCGCGTCCTGGATCGAGTGCGCAGGCGTCTACGCCGTCTTTGACGGAGTGGACTCGCCGGTTACGCAAAGCTTCGGTCTGGGACTCTTCGAGCAGTTAACTCCGGCTTCATTGGAGAAGATCGAGCGGTTTTTTCTCGATCGTGGAGCCGCCGTCGTGCATGAAGTCAGCCCCCTGGCTGGCGTCGCTACCCTCGACTTACTTTGCGCCCGAGGGTACCGGCCGATCGAGCTCAGCAGCGTGATGCACCGGCCCGTCGACCCGCCGGACACGAAAGAGAGTAGCGTGGCAACGGTGCGCGTGGCTGCCCCGGAGGAAGCTGCACTCTGGACGGGCGTCAGCGCGCGGGGATGGGCGCACCAGAATCCGGAGCTGCTGGGTTTCCTCCAGGAATTCGGCGCGATCTCATTTGCGCGCGAGCTAAGTGTGCAATTTATTGCAGAGCTGGATGGTCAACCCGGAGCGGCGGGATCGCTGTCTCTTCATAACGGAGTCGCCCTCTTCGGCGGCGCGTCGACTATCCCGGAGTTGCGCCGGCGCGGCCTCCAGGCCGCCCTGCTCGAATCCCGCATGCGCTACGCATTCGAACACGGCTACTCGCTGGCCATGATGGTAACGGAAGCCGGCAGCCAGTCTCAGCGCAATGCCGAACGCATGGGTTTTCGCATTGCATACACACGCACCAAATGGCGGCTATAACTCGGCATTTCATTCGATGCGTGGCTTTGCGAGGCCACGGATCGGCTACGGGATCGCAGAGGAATGAGCCGCTGCCGGCACCTCTTGTGGCGTTGGGACCGCAAGCGGCCGCCGCGAAGTAGGCGGAGCAGGTGTCTCCTCGTCGCCAATATCGAAGGTCTGCGTGCCTTTGGGCAGTTTCAGACGGCCGTCCACCAGGTAGGCGACGACGACTCCGCCCGTGACTTCAGGTGCCAGAAAGGCCATGGGGAGCAGATACTTCTTGCTCTTGACCAGCGACTCGGCTACGCCGTCCACCGGGTGGCTGCGGGGAATGCTGCCGGCTACCTGCTGGATGACGAATGCGGTCATGTTGAGCTCGGGGTTCTTCTTGCCGTAACTGACAAGCGAGCGGGCGACTTGTTTCGGCGTCGTCAGGCCGACGTCAGCGATGAAGTTGCGGTGGATGGCGTGCGGGAAAGTAGAGGTCAAGAACCACGCGGGAGAAGTCAGCGCAGTTATGGAAGAGGATGTTGAAGTGGCCGACATTGCGCCGGTCGTTGAAGATGGAGATGAATCGCTCGTCTTGCGCGACCGAGCTGTCGACCTGGAAACCGTGGATGGTTCGGTCGTAGGAAGCGCCCACCAGTTCGGTCCACTCGCCTTTGGGCGCCCCGCCCTGGCGGTTATCCGGCGCGAGTGCGAGCAGGTGCTCTTTGCGATATGCATCGCGTAGGGCGGCGACCTTTTCTTTATCTACCTCAAGGGGAATGTTGTCCGGCGAATCGACCGCGTAGAGATAGCCAACCAGGGGAACGGCGAGCCAGTCGTAGCCGTCGATCTTGTGGTAACGGCTGATGACAACGCCATATTCTCCTTCGTGGCAAAGGCGAAGTTGTGTGGGCGAATCGGCGCAGATCCGGTTGAAATACACGGCTGAGTGCCCGGTGGGATTCATCGCACCGAATTCGCCGTAGGGCTCCTCCATCAGGAGCGCGACCGATGCATGAGCACACGTTCCTGCCGTTGCCAGCAGGCAGAGGGCCAGACTTCTGGCTTTAGTTCCAAATCCCATAATCTATTAGGACCCAGGATGTGGCAAAAAGACGAAACTAACCACCGCCCGAACCGTTCACGGTTAGATGCGTACTCACTTAGATTCTTGTCGGGTACCGCGGTAACCAATCCCGGGGAAATCGCTCGAATCACTACTCCACGGGATCCGCCACGCGGCCCATAAATAGGATGCTGCTCGAACGATTGTCGCGAATGAGAAAAATGAACGGATGGTCGGCGCGAAAAACAGGCGGTTGCTCCACCGGACCGCGCATAGCCAGCGTCCTAAAGCCCACTGCGGTCGCCGCCGCCGCCTCGGTTCCTTCCTCGTTGACGTCGATGTAGGCCTTGTGAATTACCTCGGAAATGGCTATATCGCGCTTGCCCGTCATTCCTGAAAAATCCGCGCTGCCAGAGAAGGCCTGTGCCATCCCCATCGCGCCAAGCGTGGCACCCAGCTCAAACTGTTGCGTGGACTTGAATTTAGGAAGGCCCACGATAACTTTGTCGAGTTGCGCTATCTCGCTTAGCCACTGCTTCATGTTGACGGCGGTCAGTGACTGTTCCAAAGCAGGCAAACCATTTCGATCTTTGGGCAGCAGAATGATCAACGACAGCTGGTTGCTCTTATAGGGTATTTCCAGCAACTGAAATGTTCCACCATTGTGGTAGCCGAAGTTGCCTTCGCGGTGCATGAAGGCCACCTTCTTGGTCTGCGCCTGCGATGGGTAGAAATCCTCATCCCTCGTCTGCGCCTTGTCGAATTGTGTCTGCCAGTCACCCTTGAAATAGATAGCGTTGGTCAGCACCAATCGTGTGTTGGGCGCGAGCGTGCCCGGCTGAAGCAGGTCCTTGATCTTATCCTGGGTCTTTTGCTCGACCCATCGGTTGATCGTCAACCGCGCAGCTTCCGTCGCCCCTTTGAAATCCACCTGGTTCAATCCCGCACCATAGTCGGTCTTCAGTAGTTGCAGAAAGGTGTCGAGAAAGGTGTAGCCCTGTTGCGCCCAGAGTGCATTGGCTACGCTTAGCTGGTAGCCAACGTGCGCGGCGTTGAGGTCGCTCAGCAGGGCACCCATTGCGGGGTTCAGATGCGGCTGCGGCAAAGTGAAATGAAGTGTCTTCGCCATTTCAGAGGCGGTGCTGCCGCGGGCCCCGGCATAGGCCATGGCCAAGGCGGTGGAAATGCTCTCCGGCGAGAAGAAGAGATTACCATTTCGATTCCGCAATTGGCTGTACAGCGCAAACGCGAAAGCATTGTTGCCCTCGACCACCGCAGTCCGATCAGCAACGGCCACGGGCTTCGCCTCCTCGCCTTGCGCCCGCTGCAGCAGCAAGCCCAGGCAGGGAACGAGTAACGCTAGCAGGAGTTTCATGCAGATCTCCCTCTGGAAGTGAGAACATGGCCGGCTTAGGGTGCCCCTTCCATCAGTTCATCATAGGTCACTGGGTGCCGTATTTTTGCGCCAGGTAGTTTTCTACCAATGCGGCTTCGTCTGCGGAGAGGACGCGATCATACACCAGGATTTCGCTGATTTCGCCGTGGAAAAAAGTGTTGCCCATGCCTGCACCGATGGTGCCCCCGCCGGTGACTCCCCCGAGCACGGAAAGCTTGCCCGACCGGCTTTGCACCAACAGATTGTTTACGTACAAGCTGTCGATGCCGTGGTCATGCACTGCGCGAGTGGTGGTGAAGTCCTGACCGGCGCCACCGCCGGGACGCGAATAGAAAAGAGTGTTGCCTGCCTGCGTGGTGCCGAAGCTTGCATACACGTTGGTCTGGTAGGGGCTCACGAAGGTATTACCCCAGGGTTCATCTTCAGTCCAGGCGATCGCGCTGTTCCCTGCAAAGGAGTTGGTTGGAGCATTGGCGTTTGCCGCCTTGGCGACGAGAAAGATGGTCATCTCGCTCCAGCCTGCTATGGGTAGGTTGAAGCGGAACGACTGATTGCCGGTGAACTGCCATGCGGGCTGACAGTTGCGCCCATCCGCGGTAAGCAAAGGCGGTATGGCAGACGGAGTTGCGTCGTGACCGTTGCCTGACTGGTCCTGCCAGGTGCCGCTGCCGCCGCCGTCAAGACTCGCTTGCGCCTGGTCTGCCCGGAGCCATTGTTCGAGTCCATTGGTTGGAACCACATTTGCGGGGTCGGGCGCGGAACTCGATTGAACCCGGACATTGGACAGAGTGATCGCGGAGTATTCATCTCCCGCGAATTGAACCGAAGCAGTTCCGAATCGCGTCGGAAGGAGCGCGACCATCTGCAGGCTCTGCGTTTGCGGCTCTCCCAGAATCAGGGTATAGCCGGCTGCAGTGGTGGAGAAAACCGCCGGGGAGTTGCCTGACGGCTGTCCGACTTGCAGCGTGTAGGCATATTCGAAGCGGCCGTTCGTCACCGCATTCAGTCCGACGCCCGCGATCGGCTGATTAAACGCCAGGGTAAGTACGGACGAGGCGCCGGATTGGGGCAGGCCGTTCAATTGCAGTGTTCCGCCGTCGACCGCGTAGGCCACCAGCGCGCCAGGCACGTTGTTATACAGTGCGGGGATGGTCACGGTTGCGGTGAGTCCGGCCACGCCATAGACCGGAAGGGTAGCGGTAACGGCGGCAGACGGCGTGACCTTGCCTTCGGGACTGCCCACGATATTTGGCGCCGGGGGGAGCCCGGAGAAATCGATGTAGCCGTCGGGATGCAGGCCCGCGCTGCAATAGAGTCCGTCGCTGGCGAGGGCAGCCCCGTGAACCGCTGGGATGAGAACCAAGGATAAGGCAACAAGAAGCAGGAAGACAGAGATGCGGCTTTGCATGAACGCTCCAGCGACGACGACTATCGCCGCTGCTTGTTAGCATCGGAGCGCGAAGGCTGGAGATGTTCAAAGAAAGCAAGGCGAGGAGGGAGTGATTCCCGCCGTAGTAGCCAGGACTGTTTTGGACCAGGAAGCCGGGCTCATCGCGGAAGGTTGAGAGGAATCTGCTATTGTCTCCGCCCACGCTGCCGACAGGCCCACAGTTATCGGAGCCGAAAAGAAAACCGCAGATCTCTCGGCTTTGCTCGGGATGACAAAGGGGACGGCGACACTTCCATCAAAAGCAGCTGCTGAGCAATCGCCTGCTGTTCAGCAACCACTTTCCATGGAAGTGTCGCCGTCCCCTTTGTCATCCCGAGCAAAGCCAAGGGATCCGCGGTTCAACGAACTCGTCCTGGAAATGTTTTCGAGTCCGTCGTGGACGATCTAACGCCAGTATCCGGTGACCCAGACGTAGCCCCCGCCGCGGGGAACCCATCGCCCGGGAACCCAGATCGCGCGAGGCCGCGGAGGCTTGGCCCAGTATCCACCTACCCAGACATACCGTCTCCCGTTCCAACGGTAATATCCGGGAACCCAGACCCAGCCTGCATGCAAAGGCGGTCCCGGGCGCTCGACAATAACTGCCGGTGGGGGACCTCCGCGAACAATGACCTGCGCGGTGGCCGCACCTACGCCCAGGCTAATCCCGCATATTACGACGAACAGCCGCTGTCTGATTCTCATGAGACTCTCCGCAAAATCGTGCGACAACAGCTTATACGATAGCGGCCATCCTCGGATCGTGAAAAAGGCGCTAAGCTGCCTCCTTGAGCGATTCAAATGCCGGAATGACGATAGAAAACGTGGTGCCGCTGTGTCCGGGATGACTGCAGCTGCGAACACGAATCTTCCAGCCATTTCTCTTCATGATTTCCGCTGTGACCCAGAGACCCAAGCCAGTGCCAGTCTCGCCTTTGGTCGTGACAAAAGGCTCGAAAATTGTGGGCAGCACTTCGTCAGGAATGCCCATGCCTGTGTCAGCGATGGTCAAGCGGACAAATTCGCGGCCTGGGTCTAAACGCCGGTATTGAGAAATGCGAATCCGCAATCGGCCACCCGTGCGCATGGCGTCGATCGCGTTTCCCACCAGATTGGCGATCACCTGCCGCAGCTCCCCTGGGCTGGAAAGAACAGTGGCTGATGTCGAGCGCTCGATCCGTTCCACCGCGATCCCTGCAGACACCAGCCGCGGACCGAAGAGCATGAGGACGGAATCGAACACGGTTGAGATTCTGGTGGCTGTGGGTTGGCTGGGTTCACGATAGAAACGCAACGTCTGCTTGGTGATTTCGGCGACGCGAGCCAGTTCCTGTTCGGCCTGGGCGAGATATTTCTTTTGCGAGTCGGTCGAGGCATCGGCACGCATCAGGAAAAGCAGATTGGTCACCGCTTCCAGCGGATTATTGATCTCGTGCGCAATGCTCGCGGCCAGGCGGCCGGTAACTGCCAGCTTTTCCGACCGTAGCAACGCCTCCTGGGCCCGGGCATATTGCTGGATCTGATCGCGAATTTGATATTGCCTCTCCCTGCCTCGTAGTGCGATTTCCAGCGTGCTTAAGAGAGTCTCCGGACGAATCGGCCGTTCCAGCAGAAATACATTTCCCAGTGGCCGGCGCATCTCGCGCAAACGTTCACTCTCGATGGTGACGCGACCGCTCACGGTGAGCAGGATGAGAGGGAAGTCGGACCACGAGGGTTGCTGATGCAGGACCTGGAGAAGCTCACTGATGGAATCCCCGAAGAAGGCCTCTTCAGAGATGATGGCGGCTCCCGCTCCCTCGCGAATCAGGGCACAGGTTTCGGTAAGAGAGGTCGCGACGCGACAAGGAATCGTCAGACGCCCGAGTAGGGCTGCAACCAAACGCCCATCCTTGCCCGTGGGCGCGAGGATGATCGTTCGATGATCGTGCGCCGAGAGCGCAGTCTCAGGATGCAGCGGAGTCCTCCAGGTTCTGCCTCTTGCCGCTGAAGTTGGGTGTCCCGGTAAGAACTCCCCTGAAGTCCTTCAATGGTTCTCCCACGGAAATTTTCCCACCTCCAAGAATCAGCTCGCGGATGGCTCGTTCGTGGGGGCCGCTGCGCTTCTTGATCACGGAGAGCGCCTGTCGAATTTCACCCGCGTACTCGAAAAAGCGAAAAAGTAATACGGTATCCGCCAGGTAGCTCACGTCGACAGTGGACTGCATATTGCCGATGAATCCATGTTGTGCCAGCGTAAGAATCGTGGCCACGCCTTGTTGGCCGAGGTAGGAAAGCAATTCGTGCAGCTGCATAGCGAGGAACTGCTCATGCGGCATTGCATTCAGGAAGCCGTTCAAGCTGTCCAACACCACAACCCGCAAATGCTCCCGATCCACCAGGCCGCGGACCCGTGAAACGAATTCGCCTGGCGCAAGTTCGGCCGGATCAATCTGCTGAATCTCCAGGGTGCCATTGGCAAAGAGAGGTTCGATCTCCATGCCCAGTCCCTTTGCCCGCTCGATCAGGGTGGCCAAAGCCTCATCGAAGGTGAAGATGACGGCCTTCTCTCCGCGTTGTGCGGAGGAAACTGCGTAACGCAGAGCGATCGTGGATTTCCCGCATCCGGCAGGGCCAATGAACAACGTGCTGGTGCCGGTGTCGATGCCTCCGCTGAATAATTCATCCAGGCCCTTAAGCCCACTGGGCACACACGTGCGTCGAAAGCCCGGCTTGTGCTCCGCCGCGATCAAACGGGGATAAATAGAGATGCCCCCTGTCGCGATGGTGTAATCGTGAAAGCCCTCGCGGTAAGAAGATCCGCGGAGCTTACGCACCTCGACTCTGCGGCGCTTGATTCCGAAATCGCGCTCCAGGCTTTGCATCATGACTACGCCATGGGCAATGCTCTGAAGCTGAAGGTCGTGGCTTCCTTCCGCGGTACGATCGTCCAACAGCAAAACGGTACAGTTTCTCCCCGCGAAGTGGCGCTTCAGGGCCAGAATCTGCCGCCGGTATTTCAGCGGGTCGCGCGCCAGCATGCGCAGTTCCGAGAGCGAGTCGAATACCACGCGCTGCGGCCGGGCCGTATCCACTTGTTCGAGGATAGAGGTGATCGTATCGGCGAGTTCCACCTCAGACGGGTGAAAGACCGTGTACTGAGCTTCGGGACGAAGATCGTCGTCGTCAGCCATTTCGTAAATCTGCAAGGAGTCGGTGGACCAGCCGTGAGAGCGGGCCACTTCTTCGAGCTCCCTCCTCGACTCCGATAGGGTCACATAGATCACGCTCTCGCCTTGCCGGATGCCGGCCAGCAGAAATTGCAGTGCAAGAGTCGTTTTGCCAGTTCCCGGATCGCCCTCAATCAGGTACAGGTGCCCTTGCGGCAGACCACCATGCAAGATGTCGTCTAAACCCGCGATGCCGGTTTCAATGCGAGTGGGTCCCGCAGTGGTATCGTTGCGACGCTCATTTTCGCTCATTGAATCCCCGTAAGAACGCGCATAGGATGTCAACGTTTATGATCCCAAACCGCTAGCCGGGGTTGCACCCAGGCGCGGTGCCGATGGTCATCCTGCGGTAAATTTGGGTGGCTTGAAAGGGTCTGCCGCGAAGCGCGTAGAATCCTAGGCACTACCACTTCAATAAATTTTTGCTGGCTGATGAGGAAACACCTATGAACGATCCACAGCCCGGTCCCATTCTGCAAGTTGGAATGGGCTTTTGGGCCTCCAAAACGCTGTTGAGCGCAGTTGAAATGGGACTGTTCACGGAACTGGCGGAACACCCGGAAGATCTCGAGACGTTACAGGGGAGGCTCGGTCTCCATCGGCGCTCGGCCCGCGATTTCCTCGATGCGCTGGTGGCGCTTGAATTTCTTCAACGCCGCGACGGCAAATACTGCAACACTCCGTCCACGGATCTCTTTCTCGACAAACGCAAGCCATCCTATATCGGCGGCATCCTCGAGATGGCCAACCACCGGCTCTATCCGGCCTGGGGGCACCTCACCACTGCGTTGCGCACCGGTTTGCCGCAAAATGAAACAAAAGACGGCGCTCCCGACCCGTTCCTTGCCCTCTATGCCGACCCGGCGCGCTTGAAGGAGTTCCTCGGAGCCATGACGGGCGTGAGCCACGGTGGAAACATGGCCATCGCTCGCAAGTTTCCCTGGGACCGCTATCGCACTGCCGTGGATGTCGGCACCGCCCAGGGTGACCTGATCACCCAGGTGGCCTTGGCCAACCAGCATATTGAGGGGATAGGTTTTGATCTGCCTCCTGTAGCTCCTATCTTTGAGGAATACGTCGAGGCCAATGGCCTTTCAGCCCGGTTGAAGTTTCAACCCGGAAGTTTCTTCGATGAGCCTTTGCCGAAGGCGGATGTGGTCATGATGGGGCACATCCTGCACGACTGGGATCTGGAAACAAAGTCCATGCTGCTGCGCAAGGCCTGGGAAGCATTGCCGGAGGGCGGAGCCTGCATCATTTACGAAAGCATCATCGACGATGATCGATCGAGCAATGCATTTGGATTGCTGATGAGCCTGAATATGTTGATCGAGACCCCGGGAGGCTTCGACTACACCGGCAGCGATTGTACGGGCTGGATGAAGCAAACAGGATTCCGCGAAACCCGGGTGGAGCACCTGGTCGGCCCCGACTCCATGGTAATAGGGATAAAGTAAACTGGGCCGCCGAGCTCGCCGGCGGCCAGTCCCTGCAACCGCACTGGTTACAAATCGGCTCTATCCGAACAACCTAAGGTGTCGGTACTCCCGGAGCCGCTCAGATGCTCTGAGGCCAGTGCCCGTCTTTTCCCAGAAGGCCTACTGATGCATTTTCCACTTGACATGTACTAGTATTCTAGTACACCATTCCTTTAGATGAATCCTGCGACTCCATTTCGTCGCCCTTTTACCTTCCGGATCGATCTCCGCACCGGTGTACCCATCTACCGGCAGCTCATCGACCAGGTTCAGGCTGCCATCGCTACGGGATCGCTGGTTCCCGGCGATCAGCTACCAACTGTCCGTCAGGTTGCCGTGGACCTCGAAATCAATCCCAATACGGTGATGCGCGCGTATCGCGAAATGGAGATTCGCGGCGTTCTCGACACACAGCAGGGTACGGGCACCTTTGTTGCCCAGCAGACGGTCGAACGCGATGCCCTCGAGCACTCTCGCGGCCTGGAGCAACTGGTGGAAGATTTTGCTGCCCGGGCCGGGGAGGCTGGCTTCCAGCTGGAAGAACTGATGATGGCTCTGCGCGATCGCCTGGCAGAAGGCAAACAGGGAAGTGCCCTGAAATCAAAAGGAGAAAAACGATGAACAGCATGGGCAAAACGTTCGACGTAGATATAAGCGGTCCGGGAATCGCAGCCTTCCTTGCCTGTTTGGCTGCCGGTCTTGTATCCGCTCGCCTGCTTCATTCGCCAATCGCGTTGATTGCCGCCCTCGCTCTCGGTATCTACCTCATGTTCTCGATCAAGGTCGTGCAGCAGTGGCAACGGGTCGCGATTCTGCGTTTTGGGCGATACCGTGGCCTGCGCGGGCCTGGCATCTTTCTTATCGTGCCCATCATGGATACGCTTAGCCGCTTTGTCGACCAGCGGGTTCGCGTCGCCACGGTTACCGCGGAATCCACGCTCACCCGTGACACCGTCCCGGTCAATGTGGACGCCATTGTCTTCTGGCTGGTCTGGAATGCCGAAAAGTCCATTCTCGAAGTGGAAAACTTTACCGACGCAGTGAACATGAGCGCTCAGACCGCTCTCCGCGAATCCATTGGCCGCCATGAGCTTGCACAGATGATCACCGAGCGCGAAAGCATGGGCCAGCAATTGCAGTTGATCCTTGACGCCAAAACAAACCCATGGGGCATCACCATCCAATCGGTGGAGATTCGCGATGTTCGCATCCCTCAGGCCCTGGAGAATGCCATGTCCCAGCAGGCCCAGGCAGAACGGGAGCGCCAGGCTCGCCTGATTCTCGGAGATGCTGAAACTCAGGTCGCCGTCAAATTCGCCGAAGCAGCCAGGACCTATGGCGATAACCCGGGAGCCCTTCACTTACGTGCGATGAATATGCTCTACGAGGCCATGAAGGAAAAGGGAGCCATGGTCATCGTCCCGTCAACCGCTGTAGAAACCATGGGTCTCGGGGGAACGCTCGCCACCTCGGCTATCGCCCGCGAACGCTAGGCCCTGGAAAGAGAGAGGACTTGTCATGAGAAGTGCCAGCAAATACCTCGTCGTCGCATGGCTGTTGTCCGTTTCACTTGCCGGTTATGGTCAGACTTCCTTGAGCGGCAAATGGCACGGCACGGAAAATAATCTTCCGATCGTAGACCTCACGATCGAAAAAGACGCCGGCCAGGCTACCGGAGCAGCTGTCTTCTATCTGATCAAAAAGAACTCTGACGGAAGCAATGCGCATGTGGATGGCCAGGCACTGGGTCCCATGGAAAATTTGAATTACGAACCGAGAAAGCTGAGTTTCGTGATGCATCGCGCAGACGGTTCCCTGGTCAGCTTCCGTGTAGAGCTAACCGACCCTGATCACGCCAGGTTATTCCGCACCAGCGACCATGACGCCGATGCGGAAGGTTCAGGCTTGCCCCTGGTGCGCGTGCATCCTTAAACGCCTGCTGGTTGACTAGAGTGACATGCTGAGTGGCAATGGTTGGTCGATGGGTCTGGGCAAGAGTGCAATTGGTGACTTGCAATTGGGTAACGGGCAGGCTGTTGCAGCATCAAGGCATCCGGGTTCCACGCAGACTTGAACGGCATGACCTTTGAGGCAAATCGCATTCTTCCGCTTTCCTGAGTGTTGGCTGGGGGAGTGACAAATGAGCATTGACTGACACCTCTATTGGGTTCGCATCGACCCATGCTCAAAGACATTCGACTCTGAATCAAAACAAAGCAAGTTGCGGTTTTTTTGTGTTTCGGATCGGAAACACTCGAGCCCGCATCCATTCTCTTGACCAAAACACCTATACGCTGTATACCTAAAAGCTATACGGTGTATAGATCGATGGATCAGGCAACGCAGGAACGCATTTCGGAGACGGCCCTCAGGCTTTTTGAGACCGATGGTGAGGCCGGGGTGAGCATGCGGCGGGTAGCCACTGCTGTGGGGATAACGCCGATGGCCATCTATCACCACTTTGCCGACCGGAGGTCGCTGCTGAACTTTGTGGTGGACCGGGAGTTCGCCAAGTATCTGGAATTTTTTCAGGCGCTCCCCCAGCGAGGCTCGTACGAATCCCGCCTTGTGACTTGCATGGACGCCTACATCGACTACGCCTTCGCCCATCCCCGCATCTTCGATTACGTCTTCGCGGAACCGCGGCCGGGTGCACGCCGGTATCCGGAAGATTTTCGCGCTCGGCGCTCGCCAACGCTGAATCCCGTGGCTGATCTGTTGCAGAAGGCGATGGAAGCCGGATTTTTAAAGCAGGACGACGTATGGGAGCTTGCGATGGAGATGTGGGCCCACACGCATGGGTATGTTTCGCTCTACCGCGGCGGGCGGTTCGACCTGTCGGAAAAGGAATTTCGCGCGTTAGTACGCCGCTCGCTCAGGAGGTTGATCCATGGTCTCAAAGCCTAGTATGAACGCCCTCGCCGCATTGTGCCTCGCTGTATCGGCGGCACTTTTCTTCTTCGGAACCGGGCTTACGCCCGTGTGGATGCTGTTATGGCTGGCGCCGATTCCCATCCTATGGCTGTCACCACGCATCTCGGCGGGGCAGGCGTTTCTCGTCGCCGCTGCGGCGTATATGCTTGGCGGATTCAATCTCTGGTTTTACATGACGATTGTGGCTCCGACGTGGGTCGCACTGCTGAATGCGTTTGTCCCGGCGTGCTTATTTGCCGCAGCGGTTGTTTTGTTTCGCAATCGCGTCGTGCGTGGCCGGTTGTGGCAAGCGGTGTTGATTGTACCGGCCTTCTGGGTCACGTACGAGTATGTGACATCGCTGTTGTCAATCCACGGGACAATTGGAAACATCGGCTATAGCCAGTTGAACTTTCTGCCCATCCTGCAATTGGCCGCGGTGACTGGAATATGGGGTATCAGCTTCTCCATCCTGCTGTTTGCGGCGACGGTTGCAGTGCTTCTGGGGAGCGGCCCACGTAGGCAGAAGACGGCGCTTGCGGCGACGGCGGCGATATTCTTCCTCTGCGTCTTCGGTTATGGATTTTTGCGGCTGGCGAGATCGCCGAAAAACGCCCCCACGGTTAAGGTCGGGCTCGTGGCTTCGGATGACTCGAATATGGTGCTCGCGTTTACGCCAGAGCAGTCGCTGGGAATGTATGACCGGTTCGGTAAGGAGATACGAACACTGCAAGGGCGGGGAATCCAGATGTTCGTGCTGCCCGAGAACAGTGGCCCGGTGACCGACGCGTCAGTCGCTGCAACGGATGAGAAGCTGGGAGGGATGGCGAAGGAAGCGCATGCTTTTGTGGCCATCGGAGTCGCCCGCATCGGGCCGAAGCTCTCCTGGAACGAGGAGAGGCTTTATGCTCCCGACGGCACGCTGGCCGCGACCTATGACAAGCATCACCTGCTGCCGCCCTTCGAGAACCAGTTCACCCCGGCCAGTGCACGCACGACGCTGAAAGAGCCTTCCGGTATATGGGGACTTCAAATCTGCAAGGACATGGATTTTCCACTCCTGAGCCGGGAGTACGCCAGGGACGGGGTGGGGCTGATGGTAGTTCCCGCCTGGGACTTCACTCTGGATGGATGGTCGCACGGCCGTATTGCCGCCATGCGCGGAGTGGAAGGCGGGTTCAGCATCGCGCGTTCGGCGAAGCGGAGCATCCTCTATGCATCGGATGATCGCGGACGTGTGCTCGCCGAGCAGAACACAATGATGCTTCCCTTCGCAACCGTCGTGACATCGGTTCCCGTGCATCACGACGTGACCCTCTATTCGAAATTGGGCGACTGGTTTGCCTGGCTCAACATTGCCTTGCTCGCCGTCCTGGCAGTCCTCTGGAACAGAGGGAAAGTCTGACTCGACCCAATCAGGCTACGGCACCCATCCAAATTCTCCGGTTCTGCGACTTGGATGCGGCACCCGCAACTCCGCTGCCGCCTTATTTCCCAATCCTCACCCGCGCATTCCTTTCCGATTGCTCATTCCGCTCTCAGCGGCCATAAGATGCACTAGTTCGAGGGCAAGCACGGGTCCCTCGCGAGCAAATTTCGGCACGTCAGCATACCGCTTTAGTTGTAGATACAATTCCTCCGGGCGGCCTTGTCCGTTATCAACGAGGGGCAGAAGACGGAGCTACTGAGTCCTCTTGTCCCCCTATTCCGTTTTTCCTTTAGTATTTTCTAGCAGGCGGTTGGTACCCGAAACTGATTCTGCAGAACAACCCGAGCCATCGCTGATTCAGGAGCGGACATGAAGAAAAGCGAAGAGCGCACCGCGATCGCGAGCGCCAATGGCAGCCCCCCAAAAAGCGGCAAGAGCAGGGAAAGAAACGGAACCGTCCACCCGGCGGCTGAGCCTGCCAATGCCGACCTTGAGGTGATCCTGGCGCAACTGCAAGCGGTACGAGACGGAAATTTTTCCGTGCGCCTGCCTGGTTCCTGGATTGGATTGCCGGGAAAAATCGCAGATACGTTTAACGAAATCGTCGCCGCCAACCAGCAGATGGCCAAGGAACTCAGGCGTGTCGGCCAAGTAGTGGGCAAGGAGGGCAGAACAAGGGAACGCACGCGGTTCTACGAGTCGAGAGGCGCGTGGGGCGAAATGGAAGTCTCGGTCAATACGTTGGTGGAGGATCTGCTCCGGCCGACAACGGAGGTGACCCGCGCCATCGCGGCCGTGGCCCAGGGCAACCTGGCGCAAACCGTGCGGCTTGACGTGGACGGGCGGCCGCTCGAAGGAGAATTCTTCCGCTCTGCAGAGATCGTGAACACCATGATCCAGCAGCTCAGCGTGTTTACCTCAGAAGTGACGCGTGTGGCGCGCGAGGTGGGCACCGACGGCAAGCTCGGCGGCCAGGCACAGGTGCCGGGGGTGGCCGGTACCTGGAAAGATCTCACCGACTCAGTCAATTCGATGGCCAGCAACCTGACTGGGCAGGTGCGCAATATAGCCGAGGTTGCGACCGCCGTTGCCAGCGGCGATCTCTCGCGCAAAATTACGGTTGACGTCCGCGGCGAAATTCTGCAGCTCAAAGAAGCAATCAACACCATGGTGGACCAGTTGCGCTCCTTTGCGTCGGAGGTGACGCGCGTGGCGCGCGAAGTGGGCACCGACGGGAAGCTCGGCGGCCAGGCCGTGGTGCCGGGCGTGGCAGGCACCTGGAAGGATCTCACCGACTCGGTCAACGCGATGGCCGGCAACCTGACAGCCCAGGTGCGCAATATTGCCGAAGTAACCACCGCTGTGGCGCGCGGCGATTTATCGCGCAAGATCACCGTCGACGTGAAGGGCGAAATTCTCGAGCTGAAAGACACCATCAATACGATGGTGGACCAGTTGAACGCATTCGCGGGTGAAGTTACGCGCGTGGCCCGCGAGGTGGGCACCGAAGGCAAGCTCGGCGGCCAGGCGCAGGTGCCGGGCGTGGGTGGGACCTGGAAAGATCTCACCGACAACGTAAATTTCATGGCCAGCAACCTGACGGGTCAGGTCCGCAACATCGCGGAAGTGGCCACGGCCATCGCCAGCGGCGACCTTTCCAGCAAGATCACCGTAGACGTGCGGGGCGAGATCCTGCAGCTGAAAGAAACCCTCAACACCATGGTGGATCAGCTGAACCGGTTCGCCGGCGAGGTGACCCGCGTGGCCCGTGAGGTGGGCAGCGAAGGCCGCCTGGGCGGACAGGCGAACGTGCCCGGCGTTGCCGGCACCTGGAAGGACCTTACCGACTCCGTCAACTCGATGGCCGGCAACTTGACCGGACAAGTGCGCAATATCGCGGAAGTGACGACCGCCGTGGCGCGCGGCGATCTGTCGCGCAAGATCACGGTAGACGTGAAGGGCGAAATCCTCGAGCTCAAGAACACCATCAACACGATGGTCGACCAGCTGAACGGCTTCGCCGGTGAGGTGACCCGCGTAGCCCGCGAAGTGGGCACGGAAGGTAAGCTGGGCGGCCAGGCGCAGGTGCTCGGTGTCGCTGGTACATGGAAGGATCTCACCGACAACGTCAACTTCATGGCCAGCAACCTGACCGGCCAGGTTCGTAACATCGCCGAAGTGGCGACCGCCGTCGCGCGTGGCGATTTGTCGCGCAAGATCACGGTGGATGTGAAGGGCGAAATCCTCGAACTGAAAGACACCATCAACACCATGGTGGATCAGTTGCGAGCGTTCGCCTCCGAAGTCACGCGCGTGGCGCGCGAAGTGGGCACGGACGGAAAGCTTGGCGGTCAGGCGCAAGTACCCGGTGTGGGCGGCACGTGGAAGGACCTTACCGATTCCGTCAACTCGATGGCGAGTAACTTGACCGGCCAGGTCCGCAACATTGCAGAAGTATCCACCGCCATCGCCAGCGGCGATCTTTCCAAGAAGATCACCGTGAACGTGAGCGGAGAGATTCTGCTTCTCAAAGAGACCATCAACACGATGGTCGATCAGCTCAATGCATTCGCCGGCGAAGTAACCCGCGTAGCCCGCGAAGTGGGCAGCGAAGGGCGCCTGGGCGGCCAGGCCAACGTTCCCGGCGTCGCCGGCACGTGGAAGGATCTTACGGATTCTGTGAATTCCATGGCCGGCAATCTGACCGGCCAGGTGCGTAACATCGCAGAAGTCACCACCGCGGTCGCACGCGGCGACCTATCGCGCAAGATTACCGTGGATGTGAGAGGAGAAATCCTGGAGCTGAAGAACACCATCAACACGATGGTCGATCAGCTCAACGCGTTCGCCGGGGAAGTCACGCGTGTGGCGCGCGAGGTCGGTACAGAAGGCAAGTTAGGTGGCCAGGCGCAGGTGCCGGGTGTGGGCGGCACCTGGAAAGATCTCACCGACAACGTAAATTTCATGGCCAGCAACCTGACCGACCAGGTGCGCAACATTGCCGAAGTGGCGACCGCCATTGCCAACGGCGACCTTTCCAAGAAAATTACAGTAGACGTGCGTGGCGAGATCCTGCAGCTCAAGGAAACCCTCAACACCATGGTCGAACAGCTGCGCTCGTTTGCGGCGGAAGTGACCCGCGTCGCCCGCGAAGTGGGCAGCGAAGGCCGGTTGGGCGGCCAGGCCAATGTGCAAGGTGTCGCCGGCACGTGGAAAGATCTCACCGATTCCGTAAATGCCATGGCCGGCAACCTGACCGGCCAGGTGCGCAACATCGCGGAAGTGACGACCGCCGTGGCTCGCGGTGATTTGTCGCGCAAGATCACGGTGGACGTAAAGGGTGAAATTCTGGAGCTGAAGAACACCATCAACACCATGGTGGATCAGCTCAATGCGTTCGCCGCGGAAGTGACGCGTGTGGCGCGCGAGGTGGGTACCGACGGCAAACTGGGTGGGCAGGCGGAAGTTCCCGGGGTGGCCGGAACCTGGAAAGATCTGACCGACAATGTGAACGTAATGGCGGCCAACCTTACCGAGCAGGTGCGCGGCATCGTTAAAGTAGTGACCGCGGTTGCAAATGGAGTGCTGACGCAGAAGTTGACCGTGAATGCCAAGGGCGAAGTCGCCGCATTGGCCGAAACCATTAACAATATGACCGACACGCTGGCAACCTTTGCCGATCAGGTAACGACGGTGGCCCGTGAAGTCGGCGTGGAAGGCCGGCTTGGGAGGCCAGGCGAATGTGCCCGGCGCCGCAGGCACGTGGAAGGATCTCACCGGGAATGTGAATCTTCTGGCCGATAACCTGACTAACCAGGTGCGTGCCATTGCGGAAGTGGCTACCGCTGTGACCAAGGGCGATCTGACCCGCTCGATCCAGGTGGAGGCCAGTGGTGAGGTCGCGGAGTTGAAAGACAACATCAACACCATGATCAATAACCTGCGTCTCACGACGGAGCGGAACACCGAGCAGGACTGGCTCAAGACGAACCTCGCGCGCTTCACTGGGATGCTGCAGGGGCAGCGTGATTTGTCGACCGTGGGCAGGACGCTGCTGTCCGAGCTGGCGCTCCTGGTCAATGCGCAGCAAGGCGTCATCTACCAGATGCACAGTGAGGAAGAGGTGGCCATGGTGCCCCTCTCCGCGTTTGCCGATGACGGGCAGGACGTACATCTGCGAAGGCTGAGGATTGGCGAAGGATTGGTGGGGCAGTGCGCAGCGGAAAAACGCCGCATGGTGATTACCGATGTACCCCCCAACACGATTTCCATCCGATCGGGCTTGTTTGAGGCAACCCCGCGCAATGTGATCGTTCTTCCTGTTTTGTTTGAGGACCGGGTGAAGGCGGTCATTGAGTTGGCCTCACTCAGTACATTTACAGCATCTCAGCTCGCATTTCTTGAGCAATTGACAACCAGCATCGGCATCGTGCTCAACAGCATCGAAGCGACGATGCAGACGGAAGGCCTGCTGAAGCAATCGCAACAATTGGCCACTGAGTTGCAAACGCAACAGAAGGAGTTGCAGCAGACCAACGAACAGCTGGCACAGAAGGCTCAGCAGTTGGCCGAACAGAACGTCGAGGTGGAACGCAAGAACCAGGAGATTGAGCAGGCGCGCGGCGCGCTTGAAGGCAAGGCCAAGGAGTTGGCGCTGACCTCCAAATATAAGTCGGAATTTCTGGCGAATATGTCGCACGAGCTGCGCACCCCACTGAACAGCATCCTGGTTCTGGGACAACAGCTGAGTGAAAATCCGGGCGGCAATCTTACTTCCAAGCAGGTAGAATTTGCCCGCACGATCCACGGAGCCGGGACGGATCTGCTCAACCTCATCAGCGATATCCTGGACCTTTCGAAGATCGAATCCGGCACCGTTTCGGTAGAGGCCGAGGAGCTCGTCTTCGCCAGCCTGCTGGAGATGATGGCACGGCCCTTCCGTCACGAGGCCGAGAACCGGCGGCTGGGCTTCGATGTAATTACCGGGGCGCATGTGCCGCGTAGTTTTGTGACCGACTCCAAGCGACTGCAGCAGGTGCTCAAAAACCTGCTGTCCAATGCCTTCAAATTCACCGATCAGGGCAGTGTACGTCTCACGGTGTCAATATCCGAGAAGGGTTGGAGCGAAGACCACCCGATCCTTAGCCGGGCCGCCTCCGTTATTTCCTTCGAGGTTGCGGATACAGGGATTGGTATTCCGTTTGAAAAACAGCGAATTATCTTCGAGGCGTTTCAGCAGGCGGATGCCGGGACCAGCCGCAAATACGGCGGCACCGGCCTCGGTTTGGCCATCAGCCGTGAGCTGGCCAGTTTGCTGGGCGGCGAGATTCGACTGAGGAGCACGCCCGGAAAAGGCAGCGTGTTCACGCTCTATCTGCCGCAAACTTATATGGGGCCGTCCGCCTCCAGCGTGGCTACGCTCGAAGCAAAAGCCTCGCCTTCTGGTACCAGCGCGCAATTATTAAGCACCAGCGTCCTGGAACTGCCCGTGGAACGGATTGCAGACGATCGCGAAGTTCTGCAGCCGGGAGATTCCGTTCTGCTGATTATCGAAGATGACCCGCATTACGCGCGCCTGCTGTGCGACCTGTCACGCGACAGCGGCTTCAAAGTGCTTCTGGCGATGCGTGGTACGGAAGGGCTGGCACTGGCACGCGAATTCAAGCCGACCGCCATATCCTTGGACGTCTTTCTTCCTGACATGCTGGGTTGGACCGTGCTCAACCACATGAAGCAGGATCCGGAAACGCGGCACATCCCTGTGCAGATACTGACCGTCGACGAGGATCGCCGGCATGGCTTGGCGCGCGGCGCTTTTGCCTCGGTGATGAAACCGGCCACCGCGGAAGAAATCGATGCGGCTTTTGTCAGGATCAAGGAGTACGCCGCTCTTGAACGCAAGCGCTTGTTGATCGTGGAGGATAACCCAGCGGAGCAGCTCAGCATTCGCGAGTTGCTCGGCTATGACGACATCGATGTCACCGTGGTCACCAGCGGCGGCGAGGCATTGAACGTCCTTCGTGAGCAACCCTTCGACTGCGTTGTGCTGGATCTTCGTCTTCCGGATATGACGGGCTTCCAGGTCCTGGAGAACCTGCGAGAAACCCCGTCGCTCGGTGACGTGCCGGTGGTGGTGTTCACCGGAAAGGAGTTGTCTCCGGCGGAAGATGCCCAACTGCGCACCCTGGCGCGAAGTGTTGTGGTTAAGGGAGTGGAATCGCCGGAACGGTTATTGGACGAAACGGCTCTCTTTCTCCACCGGGTCATCGCTAACCTGCCGCCGGAGAAGCAGAATATGCTGGACCGGCTGCATCGCTCCGATGAAGCACTGATCGGCAAGAAGGTGTTGGTGGTCGATGATGATGTGCGCAACATTTTTGCGCTCAGCAGTGTGCTCGAACGCCGTGGAATGACCGTGTTGACCGCTGGAACCGGCCGGGAAGCAATCGCGATCCTGGAGTCCACTCCTGACATGGCAATTGTGTTGATGGACATCATGATGCCGGAGATGGATGGATACGAGACCATGCAGGTGATGCGGCAGAACGGGTTGTTCCGCAGACTGCCTATCATTGCGCTGACGGCGAAAGCAATGAAAGGCGACCGTGAGAAATGTCTCGAAGCGGGCGCTTCGGAATATCTGGCGAAGCCCGTGAATACTGAGCAACTGCTATCAGCACTGCGTATCTGGCTGCATAGATAACGGTCGGGGAGAAGCCGTCAGAGTTGTTCGCGTTGAGGTTTCCCTAGGAGCACGACGATGGAATCAAAGGTCAACATCCTGATGGTGGACGATCAGCCGGGAAAGCTGTTGACCTATGAAGCTATCCTGGGCGAACTCGGGGAAAACCTCATTAAGGCATCCTCCGGAAGAGAAGCGCTGGATGTCCTGCTAAAGACGGACATCGCCGTCGTCCTGATGGATGTGAGCATGCCGGAACTGGACGGGTTTCAGCTTGCGGATATGATTCGGCAACATCCGCGGTTTCAGAAGATTGCAATTATCTTTATCTCCGCCGTGCATCTCACCGACCTGGACAGGCTCAAGGGATATCAGCGAGGGGCGATGGATTATATCTCCGTTCCTGTTGTCCCCGAACTGTTGCGCGCCAAGGTGAGTGTGTTTGCTGAGCTGCACCGAAAGGCACGAGAGCTGGAGCTGTTGAACCGCGACCTGGAACAGCGTGTGCTCGAAAGAACGGCGGAATTGCGAGAGAGCGAGAAGCAATTGCGCCAGCGCGCAGACCTGCTCGATCTCGCGTCCGAGGCGATTATGGTGCGCGACTTCGAGGGTGTTCTCCAGTTTTGGAATTCCGGAGCAGAGGCTTTTTATGGCTGGGACCGGGCAGAGGTTCTGGGTAGAAACGTTCATCAGATATTGCGCACGAAACTTCCCAACTCGGCTGAAGAAATCGAATCAGCCATCCGCAGTGAGGGAAGATGGGAAGGAAACCTGGTTCAATATACGAAGCACGGCCGTGAAGTGGTCGTGGCCAGCCGTCAGGTGCTGCAGACGGATGCCGGAGGAGCCCGCCACACCATTTTAGAAATCAGCCGCGATATCACCGCGCAATTGCAAGCCGAGGATGCCTTGCGCAAAGCGGAGAAGCTCGCGGCGATGGGGCGGGTCGCTGGAATTATCGCGCACGAAATCAACAATCCCCTGGACGCGATCCGGAACGCGTTTTATCTGCTTCATCATCATCCCTCATTGGATGATGATGCCCGCCAGTACACCAGGATCGCAGAAGAGGAATTGACCCGAGTTGCGCATATCACGCGGCAGACATTGAGCTTCTATCGCGAATCGAAGGAGGCAGTCCCGGTTTCGATTGCTGAAATTCTCAACGACATTCTTGCGCTTCAGCTACGGTTACTGGAACGTAACGGAATTGTTCTCGAGAAGGAATACAGCAGCGATGGTCCGGTGCTTGGCTTCCCGGGCGAGCTTAAGCAGGTGTTCCTCAACTTGATCGGCAATGCTATTCAGGCCATGCCTGATGGTGGCCGGCTCCGCATACGCGTCAGTGAGGCCACGGAGAGGGGGCAGCAGCGAGAGGGCATTCGGGTTTTGATTGCCGACACCGGTTCGGGCATTCGTCCGGAAGACGCAAAGCAGTTGTTTGAGCCATTCTTTACTACCAAATCGACCAAGGGCACAGGCTTAGGTCTTTGGATAAGCAAAGGTATCGTTCAGAAGTATGAAGGTATCATTCAATTTCGGAGTATGCGGCTGCTACGGGGAAACATCACCGCATTCTCAGTGTTTATACCCAAGTCTGCTTCCCCGCAGATGCCGGAAGCGCGCGTGCTCTCCAGCGCGTCATTGCGTTAGTTACTTCTGTCGAGGTTCGAGGAGCTGTCGTGAACGAGAAAGAGCTCATCTTGTGTGTAGACGACGAGGAGAATCAGCTGGCCGTTCGGAAGCTCGTGCTTGAGCAGGCGGGCTACTCGGTGCTGGCTGCTGGTTCAGGCCAGCAGGCATTAGACCTACTCGCCCTCCACCCGATCGACCTCGTCCTATCGGACCATCTGATGCCCGGACTGACCGGGACTGAGCTTGCGCGCCAAATCAAGGCGCAGGACCCTGACCTCCCGGTCATCCTGATTTCCGCCGTAAATGAGATACCCGCCGACGCGGCCTATGCGGATCTTTTCATGAGCAAGCTGGATGGCCCCCAGGCAATGTGTCAAAACATCGCCGCAATGCTGGCCCGGTCGAAAAACGGATCATCCAGCTGACCTCGTCAGAACCCCCGGTCATCCGCCGAGGGCCCATACAATGCGGGCACTGCTGCGTCATTGAGTCGCAGATACACCGTCAACTGTCCGCGATGGTGGGCGAGGTGATTGATCACTCCACTACGAATATTCACGTAGCGGGGCTCCTCACTCAGCAGGTGCCCATGCGCCTTTAGCTTCCATGTCGTCAGCAGATGCTCATCGCTCGTGCCGGCCAACGCAGCGCGGGCCTTCTCCATGTTTTCATCGAACTGTTTTAGCAGATCTGCCGTCGTCTTCCACTCAGGCGGCTTGTTTTCATTGTGGCCCACCGGAGCAAAGTCCAACTCATCCCGATTGATCATGAAGTCGATCCACCCCGGCATCGTCGCGACCAAGGAGGCGAGGTATCCCAGCGGCATCGACTTCGGATGCGGCTTCCAATCATGGTGTCCCTCGGGTACCCGCTCCAGTGCCTTTCTGGTACCCACCGCTTCACGTTTCAACTCTTCCAGAAAAAGGTCGGTCATCTTCAGATTCATTTCGAAAATCCCTCCACGAAAATGAGTCTAGCCATGCATATATGACAAGGAATGTCATATATGAAGAATTTCAATGCGTGCACAACTACAATTGGATGCATGAGCACTCCCATTCAGCAAATTCCCGTCCGCCGCATCACTGGCGAAGACACGAACCTTGGCGAATACAACGGAAAAGTCGTCCTGGTCGTGAATGTCGCATCCAAATGTGGACTAACCAAGCAGTACGAAGGTTTGGAAAAGCTCTATCGGGATTACCGCGATCGCGGCTTCGTCGTCGCGGGTTTTCCTGCCAACGACTTCAGAGAGCAGGAACCCGGCAGCAACGACGAAATCCAGAGCTTTTGCACCAGCAACTTTGGCGTTGACTTTCCATTATTTGAAAAGATCACCGTGGTTGGGGAAGGGAAGCACCCGCTCTACCGAGAACTCATCGCCGCCCAGCCGAAGGCCATCAGCACCTCCGACGTTCCCTTTAGCGAGAGGTTGAAGGGCCACGGAATCGAGCCCAACAGCGAGCCCGAAATTCTCTGGAATTTCGAAAAGTTCCTCGTCGACCGGAGCGGCAAAGTAGCCGCCCGCTTTGCCCCCAACACCACCCCCGACGATCCTGCCCTGGTGAAGGCAGTCGAAGCGGAGCTAGCCAGGAACTGAAGAACTGGAAGAGAAACAGCAGGTCCCTCCACTACGGCACGGCAACAAGTTTTTTGCTTTGTATCAGGGCACGACTTTAGTCGTGCCGTAAAGGGACAAAAAGAGGGGGCTTTAGCCCCTGCGCATTTTCCATCGGACTTTCATGCAGATTTACCGTGGCAGGAAATCTGGTCACGCTACGGTCGGGATGACAATTCATCTTGGAAACGATACTTAGCGTTCCCAAACAAAATTGTCATCCCGACCGGAGCGTAGCGTAGTGGAGGGATCTACGGTGCGCCTCTCGGCCTTCCCGAATTTATGCCAAGTGCAGCCTTCTCATGTCCCAAGGCCGTCATCGGAGACTACCGCGGCTCGCCGTACGGAACGTCTTCACCACGCGGACTGACTGCGCCGGTGAGATTCACTTGGCTTCCATCCACGGTCTTGATTCGGTTATCAGCAAACTTCCAATCCTGCGCATTCGCAATAAAGCCGGCCGTTTTCGCCTCAATATCCAGGTGGTCGAGCCTGAAGTTGTCCAGCGTGGCGTTGGGATAAGCGCTGACGTTGAAGGCCTGCGTCGCCCCAGTCGCTCTGATATTCCAGATGTGTACATCGCTGAAATGCGGCAGGCCCTGTTGTTCGGGAACTCTGGTGGTCAGCGTAATCCAGTAAGGTGGAACATTCTTCGAACCCAGCCGGCAGGGTTGCGTAACTATAGCTGGGATTCCAATTCATCGTGATGTGAATTGGAATGGCAACACCCACGAGAGTCAGGTCATGGATCCGGATATCGCGGGTGGTTCCTCCGCGAGTATGGGCAGACTTGAAGAGCACTCCTGAGGGAACGCCCGCCAACGCGGTCAGGTTGATAAGCCTCAATGTTACGAAACCCACCAGACGTCTCGCTGCCAATCGTGACCGCCGCCGCGCCGCGGCGAATGATCGAGTCGCGAAGCACGATATCCGTGGTGGGACGGTTTACCCGCAATCCGTCGGAGTCACGTCCCGCCTTAAGGCAAAGAGCATCGTCATTCACATCGATATCGGCGTGCTCTACCAGCACCTTGCGCGAAGAATCAATGTCGATGCCATCGGTCGATGGGCCTTTGCCACCCTCATTGTTGCGAATGATAACCCCATCGATGGTCACAACTCCGAGTAGAGCACCTGGACCGTCCAGAAGCCGGAGCGTTTCAGCAGCAATCCGCCTTCCAAGTGAATGTCCGATGAATTCTGCAGCAGGATCAGGCGTGGCCGGCGGGCATCATAATCGGAGGCCCAGCGAAGTCCCTTTGGCTCGTAGACGGCGCGGAGATCCCAATAGGACTTCCACCAGATAGGCCCGTCACCGTCGATCGCCCCCTTACCCGTAATCGTGACATGGTGCTGATCGCGGACGTTGATTAAGGCCGATGGCCACGTCATTTCGATCCCAGCAATGCGCGTAGGCAGCATGGGGTAATCGTCCAGCTTCTGCGAACCAGTCAGGGTAACCCCCTCGCCGATCTCCAACGTGGTCCCGGACTTCAAAAAAAGCGAGCCGGTCAGATAGTTACCTGGTTTGAGGATTACCCTACCTCCAACGTTTGCGGCTGCATCGATCGCCTTCTGGATAGAGGCAGTGTCGAGCGTTGAACCATCGCCCTTTGCTCCATAGTCATTAGCCAGGAAGTTTTTTACGGCTGCATGCGCGGCACATGTGGTCAAAAAAAGAGCACAACAAAAGTGAGAGCGCGAGCGGTTCATCATGCTTTGCTTCACTGAACAGGCGGATGGTTCCTAGCAGACCCGAAGGAACAGGCTTGACCTCATCCAGGTCCTGCATCTGGAAGCGGTCTCCATACTTTGCGATCAGCGGCTTGTAGTCATGGGGCGGCAATGCCGCCCACGCATTGATGGCTGTGTTATAAACCTTGATCACGAAATGGTTCTGTCCTTGTTTCAGAAAGCCGGTACGTCGAGTTTGTAAGGAGGATGCCATAGCGATCCCACGCGGCGACCATTAATAAACAAGGGCCGCTTCTCGCACGGGTGGGTCGTACCAGGCTCTCATGCCCGGGCCTGTGCGGCTGGCCGGCTCGGTTAAGGTGTTCCGCCGTCGACTTCAAGAAACGTCGTTGCCCGACGGTAGCTTGTCGAGTTTCAAATCCCGCTCATAAACGACCTCTCCCGAGTAGAACCTGGTGGCTGGATCGCTCAGTCCAATCGGTCAGCGTATGTTCGGAGACGGATCTATGTTTTCGCCGTGAAGGTGACCTTCCAGTCCGCACTCAGATCGGCGACCTGGGCAGCAGGGCGGTGGTGTGGCTGCGTGCGAAGGATTGTCGCCGAAAATGAAAATGGCTGATTCGTAAGCCGCCAGTTCAGAGGGATCCGAGGCCGGGTTGGCGATACCCACAGCAGCCCCGGTATCAACATCCCACCGCTGGCCATACGGATGAGTGGTCGCGAAGGCTGCCTCAGTACGGACAGGATGGTTCGACGTGTTGGCGACGAAGTAGATGTCCGCGGAGGGCAGCTTGCGGCGAATGAAGCCAATGTCGTCTTTACCGCCTTGCAGCTGAAAGTCGGGGGAAGCGGCTTTGTGGAGTGCTTCTCCGAGAGCCGATTCATCGGCAATAAAGGTCGCTTTGGAACTTTCAAAGAGGGAGCGAGAGAGCGACGCGATCTCCGGCTCGCTTTGTCCATCTGCGTCGAGCGAAGGAGCGCGCCCGACCGATATGGCTTTACCTCCGGCAGCCACGTACTGCTGAATCTTGCGCAGAGTTTCCAGAGGTATGCGATCGGTCGGAGGAACGACGAGAACCGGATAGTGGACCCCAATCTTGTCGATCGTGTCGGCATCGATGTAATCGATGTTATATCCCGCGGAGAGGATTGCAGACATGAGCGCGGGGGTGACCAGTCGATTCATCTCCGCGGTAACGCTAACCTTGCCGGGTCGAAAGTTAGCCCAGGCATCGTCGGTCGGCAGCAGCAGAGCGACCTGGTTCGCGGGTTGACCCTGGCGAAGAAGAAAGCTGATGCGCTGGATGTACCGCGTGACATCCGGCATTACCGGATGCCAGGGATTATGGTCGTTGAAAACCGCGGCAGCATAGAGCGACCAGCCCGGCTCGCCCACCTGCGCCGGGGAATACGGCCAGCCGTGACCGATAACCTGATTGGTGCCAATCAGGAAATGCAGATCCACTTCTGCCTTCATATCCAACGGGGTTGCCCGAAACGCCGGGGAGTGAAGCCAGGTAAACGTCTCCGCAGAAGTCACGTTGTTGCCGAAAAGATGGTTGGCCGAAGTAGCCCAACGGAGAGTAGAGAAAGCTCGCCAGTGGGGTCCCTCGCCCTCAGGGAGCGTGACTAATCGCTGGCTGGACAAACTCACAGCCGGCTCCCCGTAAGTTTGCGAGCGGAATTTGGTGTGATGAGCGATGGCCCAGGCATTGATCTGCGTAAGGTAGTTCTCGTCGACCAGTTCGGTCAGCGTTTTTCCCCAGTCATGGCGAACTCGTTCCGCTTCAGGCGTGCCGCCGGCAAACAGCTCAGGCAGGTGGGGCAGCAAATCGTAACCACGGCGTTTCCTGAACTCGGCAACCAGGCCCGGTGTCCAATCAGCGCCGTAGGCTTCGAGCGAATCGGAGAAGACCGCGTAAGGGCCTGCCGCGCCAAAAGCCCTAACCAACGGCTGTCCGACTGCGTTCAAGTGGGTGGCTACGGCCTGGTGGCTGAAAGGGTCCAGAACCCAACCTTCAGCGCCAACCGAAGCTCGCTTTACCTGTTGCCCGGTGTGGCTGGCGATAAAGACGAGAGCGGTGCGCGGGGTTGTGGCTGAGGGAAGATCTTTCGTTTGATTCTGCGCTAGCAGCTGGGCGGAAGCTGCCTGCCAATGCTTTGGCTCTCCGTTGACTAAGGAAATGGAAAGTACTGATTCACCTTCCGCCAACGGCAACGCCGGCAGGATTGTCGCACCTGGCGCGAGTGGTAGCTCCGCGACGCGAACGCGTTCTGCTGCTTCCGGGAGCGTGGTTGCCGGACCTCCATAAGGCCAGCCGCTGCCTAAAGTCACGTCCAGTCGAAGACCGAGTCTGCGCGCCTGGCTCGCGGCGTATCTGACGCTATCCAACATGGGCGGGCTCAGAAACCGTTCATTGACCAGATGGCTTGTCAGGTCGTCGACCACCTGCGGATAAACGAAAGCCAACTCAGCTCCCCCGATGCCGTCTGCCTTCATTTGTTCGAGTTCGTGGAGGATCTCAGGCTTTTCGACGGCCGGACCGAACCACCACCACCGCATCATGGGTCTTGAGTCGGCCGGTGGATTTTCAAAGTTGCTCTTCAGCGTCGCAATCGTAGTCTGCGCGGTCAGCAGGTGCGCCGGTATTATGCCCAGGAGAGCACCGAGAAGGCACGCTGCAGACAAGAATTTCGTACGAGCCAGGACCAGCTGGGTCATAGACGCCAGCGAAATTCTAGTTCATTGGAAAGCCCGTTTCAAATGGGGAGCGCCCGGCGGCGATTGAGAATCACCGGCAACCAATTTCCATGGAAGCGTCGCCCTTCCCTTTGTCATCCCGAGAGCCTGTGACTTTTCGATCTTTTCGTGTTTTCTGCGCAGCTCACCGTAGGTTTTCTTCCCACAAAGCCGTCATCCTGAGCGAAGCGCCGCGCGGATCTATTGCACAAAGGAAGGCTTGTGGCGCGGAGTCGAAGGACCCCGGCGATGTTTATTGGCAGATGCTCTACGAAGCTTTCCAGCCACATACTACAAACCAAATCAAATAAAGTCACAAGCTCCGAGCGAAGCCGAGGGATCTGCGGTGGCCCCTTCGAATTGTCACAACGATCAGAAAGGTTGGCATCACTCGTCCCTGAGCAAAGGCGCAGGGTCAACCTCAAAGCATGACGGGCCGGAATCCACGTCGCCGCGACGCCCAATAACGCCATGGTAAGAATCACCCCGCCAAGCACCAGAGGGTCACGCGGCGTAGCTTCATAGACGACTGCGCAAGTAAGCGGCTTGCCAGCACCCCCAATACCAGGCCCGCTAAGGAACCGGACAGGAGCAAGATCAAAGGGCGGCCGAGCGCTGAGCGCATCAGTTGTATTCGTTCTGCGCCCATCGCCACACGGATTCCGAGTTCCTTCATGCGCCTTGAGACACTGTAGGCCGCCATGCCGAAGATGCCAGTGACCGCCAGCATGGCTGCCAGCAAACCCATGATGCCGAGAGCGGCAGTGGCTGCACGTGCGGGAAAGAAAGCCAGGTCAAGCGCATCCGGCCAACTATGCAGGATGAAGAGGAATATTACGGTCGATGCCGGTGAGAGCTTGATCGAGTGTGGAAGCCATTGCGGCAGGCGCCAGTGAAGAACGAACCACCAGCACTGTCTCATTGTTGTTGATTGCTGCGTCAGTGGAAAAAACATGGCCGGCTGCGCATCTTCGGTCAAGCTCTGGTATTTTCCGTCTTCCACCACCCCGACAATTTCTATCGGATTGTGTCTCCATGAATAACAGAAAAGGCTGTCCTACTGCGTGAGCGGTTTCCAAACATCATCCGCGCAAACGTAGCGTTGACCAGCGCAACCCGGGGAGACTTGTCATCATCATGCCAGGTAAAATTCCGGCCCGAAAGCAATCGCGTGCCTGCAGCCTGTAGATATCCGGGAGAGATGGAGAAATTCCGGCCGTCGAAGACTTGATCATAGAACGGAAATCAGTGGTGCCTTCTCGAAAGACCCCCATAGCTTCCACAGCAGCCACTACCCAACAGGGTGCGGTCGATGATTCCTGCCGCCGATACCCCCGTAATGCGAGATGCTTCCTCCAACATGCGCTTTTGTACCGGCAGGAATTGGTCTTCCCATACCCCGCCATAGTTAAATCAGTCCCTGCCAGCATCACGCCTTTCGGTTGAAAGCCCATGGGTGCGTGCAGAGAGCGTTCCATCCCCGTAAAGCTACAAGGGAGGCAGTAACCAACAGCGTACAGAGGGCAATCTGAACGCATAGCAAACATCCCGTAAGGCAAAGCGTCGGAAGTTCGTCACGGCGTTTGCCGCCGCTCTTCATCGAACATGCGCCGCGTCGGATCTCTGGATCTGCCGCGCCGGCAACAGCCCAAACAACATCCCGCTGCCCAGAGACAACAGCAACGCAATCACATAGACCTTTGCATCGGGAAGGACAGTGACATGGATAGGGAATTCCACAAAAGGATGCCAGCGGCTCAGCGCTTGCAGCAACGCGGCGGCAAACAACGTTCCTGCGATCCCACCCAATAAAGAAACAATGACAGCTTCGGTCAATAATCCACGGAGGATATTCCATCGCGAGGAGCCAATGGACAGCCGAATGGCTAACTCCCGGCTCCGGTCAGCCGCACGCACGGCGAAGATACTTCCCAGGTTGGCGCATGCTGCCAGCAACACCAGGGACGCCAGAATCATGATCCCGGCCAGGAAAGAACGAATCGGGTCGCCCCACGAATCGCCCATCAATCCCGGCTTCACCAGGCGAGCAGTCAGATCATCATCCGAAGTCGGGTATTGTTTGGCCAACTGAGCGGAGATCGTGCTCAGGTCATCGGTTGCCTGCTGGGGCGTCACCCCGGGCTTCAGCCGTCCCAGGATCCAGGGATTGTGGGTGGTGCGGTTCTCCAGGTAGTGTCTGCTGAATCCGATCTGGGGCGCGTTGACCATGGGAATCCAAAAGTCCGGCCAAAAAAATATCTCGGTTCCATGAAATTGACGAGCCGCAACCCCGATCACCGTGAAGGGCTGCTGATTCAGATCGATCCTCTCGCCAACAATGTTCGGGTCGCCGTTGAACCGTGTTTGCCAGAAGTCATAACTCAGAACAATGTACGGGGCCGAATTGATGCCATGCTCGTCGCTCAAATGAAAGAGTCGGCCCAAAGCGGGATGCACGCGCAGCGTGTCGAAATAATTGCCGGAGGCAAGGTAGCCGAAGTTCCTGGTCGTGGTAGCTCCAGTCGTGATGGCCGCCTTGGTTGTATCGTAGGCAGCCATTTCACTGAAGGTGCGGTTGCGCTCGCGATAGTCGAGGTAGTCCGGATACGATTGAAAGTAGCTGCCATGCTCCTTGTGCTCAACGTTGTAGAGGCTTTGCGGGTCGGGCACGTTGAGCGGACGCAAAATCAGTCCGTTCAGCACGCTGAAGACCACGACATTCGCCCCAATGCCCAGCGCCAGTGTCGTTACCGCGGTGATGGTAAAGCCAGGATGCTTAAGGAGCTGCCGCCACGCATAGCGGATGTCCCGCCAAACGCTGTCGACCGCAAGTGACATATCCATAGCCGCCACACGCTCCCGGGTCAATACCAGATTGCCGAAGCGTAGCAGCGCATGACGTTTTGCTTCTTCTGGAGACATGCCCGCAGCAATGTTGTCTTCAGTACGCATTTCAATGTGCGACTGAAGTTCAGCCTCAGCTTCCTGGTCCACTCGAGAACGGGAAAACAGGTTCGTGATTCGGTTAAGAACCGACATAACATCCCTCACGCGTAACGAAGTATGGCGCGAACACCCTTCACCAGCTGTTCGAAGCTCTTCTCGGCTTCCTCCAACTGCTTCCGGCCCACGGGAGTCAACTTGTAATACTTGGCCTTTCGGCCTGTCTCAGTGAAAGACCACTCCGAACGAACCCATCCGTTCTGCTCCATGCGGTGCAAAGCGGGATACAGCGATCCCTCTTCTACGTTCAATAGTTCGTCGGAGGCTCTTTGAATATGAAGCACTATGCCGTAACCGTGCAGCGGCCCAACCTGCGATAGCGTCTTGAGGACCAAAAGGTCCAAACTTCCTTGAAGATCGTTTCTAGCCACGCGACGTACCCCTACACATCTCAGTATTGTCGGTAGCATACGCCTAGAAGTCGAGGCATGTCGAGCTCGTAATCCGGCTTATGAGAAAATGCCCTGCAAAGGGTGGAATCTCATGGTCCGACGCATCGCGTTTGCTTTCTTCGCTTTTGCTACGTGTGCAGTGTTGGCTCAGTCTCCCGCTCCACGCCCGAAGTTTGACGCATTTGAAGTGGCCACCGTTAAGCCTGCTGATTCCGGCCCCAAGAGCGGCCGGTTCATCGTCATGCAGGGCACGAATCGTTTTGTCGAGAAAGACTACACGTTGAAGTTGCTGATCGCGGCCGCCTACGATCTCAATCCCCGAACCATTTCCGGTGGTCCCGCATGGCTCAGCGATGACCACTATGACATTCTCGCCGTGACCCCGGGAGAAGTCCGGCCCAACCATGATGAGCAGATGTCGATGCTGCGTAGCCTCCTGGCGGATAGGTTTAAGCTCACGTTTCATCGTGAACAGAAAGTGTTCTCCATCTACGAACTCCAGGTCGCAAAGGGCGGACCTAAGCTGAAAGAAACCGCATCGCATCCTGACGACCCTGCCGTCGTGGGACCGGGTGTGGTTTATCCCCAGCGCATTGTGCTTCCGGGGCGAAACGCGACCATGGGGAATTTTGTATCCCTGCTGCAGCGTGCGATCCTCGATCGCCCAGTCGTAGATAAGACAGGCCTTTCAGGAAAGTATGACTTTGACCTTGAGTGGGCGCCGGATGAGACTCAGTTCGGCGGCGACGTTCCGCCCGCGTCAGCGGCAGCGCCCAGCCCACCCCTTTTTGAGGCGATCCAGCAGCAACTTGGGCTGAGGCTGGAGGCGACCAAGGGTCCGGTCGAAGCGCTCGTCGTCGACACAGCGGAACGGCCCACGGCCAACTGATGTCGGATGAGATGGCGTATTCTGCATATAGTATGGCGTGTTTTGCATACCGCCGCCGTGCCGAACGGCCTACATTGGACCCATGTACAAAGCAAAAGCGTATTCCGCTGCCAGTGAGAAATCGGCCTTAGCCTCCACCAGGATCGAGCGCCGCGATCCAACCGAAAACGATGTGCAGATTGACATTCTTTTCTGCGGAATTTGCCACTCCGACCTGCATCAGGCGCGCAACGAGTGGAAAGAGTCGTTTGCCACCACCTATCCCGTCGTGCCTGGCCACGAGATCCTGGGCCGCGTCGCCAAAGTCGGCTCAGCCGTGACCAAATTCAAAGCCGGCGATCTCGCCGCTGTCGGCTGCCTGGTGGACTCGTGCGGGGTGTGCGCCGAGTGCAAGCAGTCGATGGAACAGTTCTGCCCCAACTTCACCCTCACCTACAACTCCCCCGACAAAATCAGTGGAGGCATGACCTACGGCGGCTACTCCGACAGCGTCGTCGTCAACCAGAAGTTCGTCTACAAGGTTCCCTCAACCCTGGACCCCGCCGGAGCCGCGCCGCTGCTTTGCGCCGGCATCACCACCTACTCGCCCATGCACCACTGGGGCGTTACCAAGGGCAAGAAGGTCGGCATCGTCGGACTCGGCGGCCTGGGCCACATGGGAGTAAAGTTCGCCCACGCCCTGGGCGCACATGTTGTGCTGTTCACCACTTCAGCCAACAAGAAAGAAGACGCTCTTCGTCTCGGTGCCGACGAGGTCGTCGTCTCCCGCAATGCGAATGAGATGGCGAAGCACGCCGGCAGCTTCGACTTCATCCTCGACGCAGTCTCTGCCGATCACGACATCAACGCGTATCTCCACCTTCTTCGCCGCGACGGCAACCTCACGCTCGTAGGCGCGCCCGAAAAGCCTCTGGCCTTAGCGGCCTTCAACCTTATCTTCGGCCGTCGCAGCCTCTCCGGTTCGCCCATCGGAGGAACCATCGAAACCCAGGAAATGCTCGACTTCTGCGGCAAACACAACCTCACCGCAGACGTCGAAGTCATCCCCATCCAGAAGATCAACGAAGCCTATGACCGCCTGCAAAAGGCCGATGTCAAATACCGCTTTGTCATCGATATGGCCTCTCTCAAAAGCGAAGCCTGATCACATGAGCAAACACTTCCGGGTTCCCGGCCGCCTGTCAGTAAAGTTGGAACAGTTGGGAATCCGTGTGTCTGCGGTGCTGCAACATGCAGGGCTACCGCCGGGGCTGATGGACCAGACCCGCATCATGGTGACCACAGAACAATTGTTCGCCCTGTGGCAGGGAATCGGCCGTGCCAGCTCTGATCCTGCGATAGGCCTCCAGCTTGGCACGGAATCGAAGGCAGAGCAGTTCGATGCCATCGGCCTCGCGGCTCTGTCTACCTCCAGCTTCGGCGAAGCCATGCACCAGTTGTCTCGTTACAAGCAACTCTCCTGCCCGGAAGAGATCGTCCACGAATCCGACGCCGTCGAGTGGAGCATTCACTTTCGCTGGCTCCTCGCCAACGATGTCGAGCCGGCAGTCCTCACCGATCTCTGTTTTGCCTGGGTGCTCAGCATTGCACGCCACGGCACCGGTACCAATATTGCGCCGCAGCGCATCGAGATGGTGCGTCCGCGCACCTACGCAAAGATTCTCGAACGCCACTTTGGCTGCCCCATCGTTTTTGGAGCTGCTCGCAACGCCATTGTCTTCCGTGCCTCCGATGCCAATCTGCCCTTCGTAACCGGCAACGCCGAGCTACTGGCGATGCTCGCGCCGCAGCTCGATGAGGAACTGAAGCGTCATAAAGGCCAGGAGACCTTCCCCGAGCGTGTCCGCGCCGCCATCCAGAAAAAACTTGCCGGTCGCCGTCCCAAAATGCAGGAAATCGCACGCGAACTCCACATTAGTTCCCGGACCCTGCAGCGTCGCCTGCAGCAAGCGGGCTACAGCTTCCAGCAGGTTCTGGAGGAGGCCCGCCATCAGCTCGCCCGCCACTATCTCACCAACTCACTCCTCGAGCTGAACGAGACCGCCTATCTTCTCGGATACGAAGACTCGAATTCCTTCGTGCGCGCCTTCCGCACCTGGGAAGGAGTTCCCCCCGCCCACTGGCGCGGAGCCCAACAAGCAAAAGCCGTTTCCTAGTATCGGCGTGGCAACGAATACCGGGGTGCCCCATATCTCGCTCGTTTTTCGCGAGATGCCCCGAATTTCCTGCACGTGGCACTCGACGAGACAGCGTGTGCGCCTTTCCTTAAAGAAAGGCGCATAAAGTTCGCGGAATGCGCTAATCTTCACAGGAAATCGGGGATGTGGGATACCACGAGTCTCAACCTCAAGTGCCGATTGGGAGCGGAACGATAGCGCTTTACAGCGGCAGCCCATCAGGGCTTATTCTTGCGCCTCACCAGCCACTGTCCTGATAAGTTTGCTGATGCTGTGGGCGACACTGAATGATTCCTGGACAGAGGACGAATCAAGCAGTCCAAGTCCGCAGGTCGCCGTGATCATCGCTCCTTGCGCAAACTTCTGCGGGTCGCCGGCCAGGGACGCTGCTTTCAGCCAACGAATAAAGATGCTTCCTGAATCGACCTCGTTCAAGCGCTGCCAAGTGGGGACGATTCCATAAGCGACTATTCCTCCCTGATGCACAAACTCACGCGCATGCGAATCGGCAAAGAAAAGGTCAAGCCCCTCATGGGCATCGAACGAAAGGATATCCGGTTTGGCCCGGCACATGCGTTCGAATGGACGCGCTGCGCAGCAATGCAATCCGGCGTAGGCTCCGCGAACGCGTGCATCCTCAAGTGTGACCGCCAATGCGTTAAGTCTCTTCTCTTCGGAGACGGCGTTTGCTGTGGTCGCCTCCAGGCACAGGGCCGGTTCATCGACAAACAGTAGCACCGGCAGACCGGCGCGCTTCAGCCGATCGATCTGCCAGCAGATCATCTGCGAGACGTGGAACGCGATGGCGGCGAAAAGAGCGGGATCCGACAGGAAAGGGCGACCCTGGTGAAACAAATACGCCGACGAGCGTGATCGGACCCTCGATCTGGCCCTTAACAGCGACCGCAGACCCAAAGAGAGCCCGATGACAATGCTTCCGTCGAACGCACCAAAGCCTGCTGCGTGCGCTGGGGTCAACTCTCCAGTACTTCGGTGGAGAATCGTTCGAGCACGCATCGATCCGGCCCTCTTTTACCTGATAACCATAGCCTTCCTGCGACGGCTCAATGAGGTCCGCCACAATCCCCAAACCTTGACCTACGGCGCTCTCCCGCTCTGAGAGTTGTGGCAGCTGAGGCCAGAACGGAATCTCCGGCGAAAATTCGGCAACGGACCGAATTGCGGAGGTAGCAGATGTGAAAGGCAGGCTGCCGATGCCCGTGACCGCACCCGCCGGCGTGAAAGGCATTCGGCGGCGCATGAGAGGCAATGATCTGAATTGAGCTGCACTCTTCCGATTCTCCGCGCGAAAAGATTGCACTTAAGCCCTGAGCCATGCCCTCCGGACCCCGCAGCCGGATACGGTCGCTGTCTCGCTATAATATAAAAGGCGCTAGCTACGGCCGAATATGGCATGGCCGTTCTGCTGCGACCTTGCCATGCTTGCGACCATCGAGGAAACACATGATCAAAGACCATAAACATCCCCTACAAAAAATCCTCGAGAATCGAATAGCGATCATTGACGGAGCGATGGGCACGACCATCCGCACCTACGGGATGAAGAAGTCGATATCCGCGGAGAGCGCTTCAAGGACGCGTCCAAGGGACTGCTGAACAACGGCGACCTTTTCTCGCTCACACGTCCGGACATGATCGGCGACATCCATCGCCGCTTTCTGGAGGCCGGTGCGGACATCATCGAGACGAACACCTTCGGCGCTACCAGCATCGCCCAGAGCGAGTTCTTCGTGGACGATCCGCGGGAGCGGGGCGGCCGGAAGGACCCTGAGTTCTACCAGAAGATCATCGACGATCCGTTCCTCAACAGATCTGGCCTGGGAGATCAACGAGCAATCGGCGCGGCAGTGCCGCGAATGGGCAGATCGTGTCGGGACCGAGACGTCGCGTCAACGATTTGTGGCGGGAGCAATCGGACCGCTGACGGTGTCTCTCTCGAACTCGCCCGATGCCGATGATCCCGGGTTTCGCGTGGTTACCTTCGATCAGGTGAAAACCGCGTATGCGCAACAGGCCCGCGCCCTCATCGCCGGCGGAGTCGATCTGCTTCTGGTCGAGACGATCTTCGATTCTTTGAATGCCAAGGCGGCCCTTGTCGCTATCCGCGAGGTATTCGATGAGGACGGCAAGGAGTTGCCGGTGATGATCTCTGCCGCGGTCGGGCGTGGCGGCGAAACCATGATTTCTGCGCAAACTACGGAAGCGTTCTGGAACGCGGTGCGAGCACGTGAAGCCTTTGTCGGTGGGCCTCAATTGTTCGCTGGGCCCCGACCTGATGTATCCGTTTCTGGAGGAGCTTTCGGAGAAGGCGAACGTGGCAATCTCGTGTTATCCGAATGCCGGCTTACCAAATCCGCTTGCCGAAACGGGGTTTGATCTGGGGCCGAGCGACATGGCCCGCTATCTAAGTGATTTTGCCAAGGCAGGGCTTATCAACATTGCCGGCGGTTGTTGCGGCAACACGCCGGAGCACATCGCTGCCATCGCCAAGGCGCTCGAAGGCCAGCCTCCACGAGAATTGGGACCGGCGTTCAGTCGGGGAATCCGGCGTCCGCCACAATGGGAGCCGAGCGTGAGCGTAGCGGAAGTCCCGGAAACGCGGAGACGCGAATGAGCAAAAGCCTCTTCGCCTTTCAGGATCACAGCCATTCACCCAGCAGGCCGGCGTCTACATCATTATCGGTGAGCGGACCAATGTGGCCGGCTCGCCGAAATTCGCCAAACTGATAAAGGAAGGCAAATTCGAGGAGGCGGTCAGCATAGCCCGGCAGCAAGTCGAGAATGGCGCGAACGTTCTCGACATCTGCATGGACGAAGGCATGATCGACGGCGTTGCGGCGATGACTCGCTACCTGCAATTGCTGGCGACCGAGCCTGAGGTGGCCAAAGTTCCCTTCATGGTGGACTCCTCGAAGTGGGAAGTCATTGAGGCCGGCCTCAAGTGCCTGCAGGGCAAGGGCATTGTTAATTCGATCTCCTTGAAGGAAGGTGAGGACAAGTTTCGCCAGAACGCTGCCACGGTACTTAAGTATGGAGCGGCAGCCGTAGTGATGGCCTTCGACGAGAAAGGGCAGGCCGCTACTTACGAAGACAAGATTCGCATCTGCGAACGTGCTTACCGGCATGCTGGTCGATGAGGTCGGGTTTCCGCCCGAAGACATCATCTTCGATCCGAACATTCTCACCGTTGCCACCGGCATGGAGGAGCACAACAACTACGCAGTCGACTTCATCAATGCGACCCGCTGGATCAAGGCCAACCTTCCGCATGCGAAGGTGAGCGGCGGCGTGTCGAACATTTCATTCAGTTTTCGTGGCAACAACAAGGTCCGCGAAGCCATGCACTCCGCATTTCTCTACCACGCCATAGCGGCGGGTATGGACATGGGCATCGTCAATGCCGGCATGCTTGAGGTCTACGAGGAGATCGACCCCGAGCTGAAAGTGTTGGTCGAAGACGTGCTGCTGAACCGGCGTCCCGACGCGACCGAGCGACTGGTGGAGTATGGCGAGACGCTCAAGGCGCCGGCGCGAGCGTCAGTGAAAAGAAGGCCGAAGAGTGGCGCAGCGGCACGGTTGAGGAGCGACTTTCTCACGCACTGGTAAAGGGCATCGACACGTACATCGAGATTGACGCCGAGGAAGCCCGCGTCAAGCTGGGTCGACCTCTGTTGGTGATTGAAGGCCCGCTGATGGACGGCATGAGCGTGGTGGGCGATCTTGTTTGGAGCGGGCAAGATGTTCCTGCCCCAGGTGGTCAAGTCTGCCCGCGTGATGAAGAAGGCCGTGGCCCATCTGACTCCGTTCATGGAAGCCGAGAAAGCCGCGATGGCTGCGTCGGGTCAAGAGGTCAAGGCACATGGAAAGATCGTGCTCGCGACGGTCAAGGGTGACGTTCACGACATCGGCAAGAATATCGTTGGCGTCGTCCTCGCGTGCAACAACTATGAAGTCATCGATATGGGGGTGATGGTCCCGTGCGAGAAAATCCTCGAACGAGCCAAGGCGGAGAAGGCAGACCTGATCGGCCTGAGCGGTCTGATCACGCCATCTCTCGACGAGATGGTGCACGTGGCCCGCGAGATGGAGCGCCAGGGCTTCAAACTTCCATTGCTCATCGGCGGGGCGACCACCAGCCGAAGCGCACACGGCGATCAAGATTGCGCCGCACTACAGTGAGCCCGTGGTGCATGTGCTGGATGCCAGCCGCGCCGTGCCGGTCACGACCAGTCTGCTGAGCGACGATGGCAAGCCGGCGTTCGTGGCGCAGCATCGTGCCGAATACGAAGCACTCCGCAAGGCGCATTCCGCGCCGCGTCAAACAGGTCGTTTCTCTTGAGACCGCGCGCGCACGGCGCACTCCAATCGAATGGCGCGCCGCCGACCTGCCCGTCCCATCATTTACCGGCGTTCGCGTGTTGGACAAGTTTCCGCTGGCGACGCTGCGCGATTTTATTGATTGGACGCCGTTCTTCCATACCTGGGGGTTGAAAGGCGTTTACCCCCGCATTCTGGAACACGAGAGCAGGGTGCGCAGGCGCGCCAGATTTTCGCTGAAGCCAATGCTCTGCTGGATCAGGATCATTGAAAAGAAGCTCATCACAGCGCGTGGTGTATATGGTTTCTTTCCCGGCTAACGCCGTGGGCGACGATGTCGAGCTTTATACCGACGGCAATCGCGAAAAGGTGCTCGAGAAATTCCACTTCCTCCGCCAGCAAGCCAACCGGGAAGGAAGTGAGCCGTGCCGTTCGCTCGCCGACTTCATCGCCCCGAAAGAAACCGGGCTGCGCGATCACATCGGCGCTTTCGCGGTGACCAGCGGGATCGGCTTGAAGGAGCTGTGTGACAGGTTCCGCGCCGATAACGACGACTACAACGCGATCATGGCGGAGGCTGTCGCCGATCGCCTGGCCGAGGCTTTCGCTGAATGTCTGCACAAGCGAGTGCGGGACGAATGGGGCTATGGCTGTGAGGAAGGCTTGAGCAAAGCCGAGCTGATTCAAGAGAAGTATCGCGGAATCAGGCCGGCCGCCGGTTATCCGGCGTGCCCTGACCACACGGAAAAGGGCCCGCTCTGGCGCTTACTTGATGTGCAGGCAAACACCGGAATGCTGATTACCGAGTCGTTTGCGATGTGGCCCGGCTCAAGCGTGAGTGGGCTCTACTTCGCTCACCCGAAATCGCGATACTTCAGTCTGGGCAAGATCGACCGCGATCAGGTCGCCGACTATGCGGAGCGCAAAGGAATGAGCGTTGCCGAAGTCGAGCGATGGCTGGGCCAAAACCTAAACTACGATCCCGCAGAATAAGCACAAAGCCACAGGGCAGCTTATGCCAGTTTTTGCTTTGTTATCAGGGCACGACTTTAGTCGTGCCGTAAAGGCGCAAAAAAGAGTCGGGCTTTAGCCCCTGACACCGTAAAACCTGTTCCAAATTTAGAGGAAACGCGCAGGGGCTGAAGAGTCTCCGTGAGAACCCTACAGCAAGTCCCGTAGGGACGTCTGAAAGTAGTCCAGGACGTAGTCCTGGGTTTGGAATACACCGTCGAGTAGTCCCGAAGGGACGGCTGAAAACTCGGCTCCGGTATTCAGCCGTCCCTCGCGGGACTGTCCAGCTTGCCTATCATTACCCAGGACTATCGTCTTGGGCTACTTTCAGACGTTTACCGCACGCTATAGTCCTGCTGCGATTCCATCCCACCCCTTGTACTTCTACAAGGAGTTCTGTACCTTTTCATGTAGAAGCGAAAGGGGGCCACGGGACGGTCCAGGAGACGCGGCATGTTCAGCGATCTATTTTTCCGTATTCGTTCTCTTTTCCGGCGCACTGCGGTTGAGACGAACTAGACCAGGAGCTGCGATTTCATCTTGAACACCAGGTAGAGAAATATGTGCGAGCCGGCCTCACGCACGAGGAAGCAATGCGGCGAACCCGCCTTGAATTCGGAGGCCTCGGCCAGGTCAAGGAAGATTGCCGGGAATCGCGTGGCACAACCCTGCTCGAAACCACGGTCCTGGATGTGCGCTATGCACTCCCGCCAACTGCGCAAGACACCCGGCTTCACGCTAACAGCAGTGCTCACGCTAGCCCTGGGCATCGGAGCCAACGCAGCGATTTTCACCTTGGTGAATGCCGTCCTGCTGAGGAACCTCCCCGTCGTCGACCCGAAGACCCTGGTGCACCTGGAGATCGTAACGACTGCTGTGTGGGATACGGCGTGCCCGACGATGGCGACTACTCCCTCTTTTCCACGGACGCCTACAAACAGTTAAAGAAAAGCGCGCCGGAGTTTGAAGATCTAGCGGCGATGCAGGCGGGATTTGCCCCTCGGCCAGTCATTGCACGCCGTGACGGCACTCAGGAGAGCGCGCGGTCGGTGGTGGGTGAGTTCGTTTCCGGAAACTACTTTCATACCTTTGGCCTAAAGCCCTTTGCCGGCCGGCTACTCTCGGATGCGGATGATGTCGAGGGCGCTCCGCTCGTGGCGGTCATGAGCTACGCGACGTGGAAAAACGACTACGCCGGCGATCCCGCAATCGTGGGCAGCACCTATTTCATGAACACCAGGCCGGTAACGATCGCTCGGAATCGCACCCGAGGGGTTTTATGGGGACCGGATGTCCAGCACACCACCGGACTTTTATCTGCCCATTGAATCAATGCCGGTGGTCATGAACGCGCCTTACGTGCAAGACCCGGCCGCTAAATGGCTCTACATGATCGGGCGTCTGAAGCCAGGTGTATCGCAAACTCAACTCCAGGCAAAACTGAGCGGGTTACTGCGCCAGGCGCTTGCGCCGATCCGTACTTACGCGTCGAAAGAGGCGAAGGCCCAGCTGCCGCACGTGCACCTGGTGCTCACGCCGGGCAGCGCCGGCATTGAGGCCATGCAGGAACAATATGCGTCCCATCTGCACTTGTTGATGGCGATCTCTGCGCTGGTGCTGCTGATTGCATGCGCCAATATCGCGAACCTGCTGCTGGTGCGCGGTACCGCGCGGAAAGCGGAAATGAGTGTACGTACGGCGCTCGGGGCGAGGCGCGGCCGAGTCGCCCGCCAACTGCTGACGGAAAGCATGGTCTTGGCAACCCTCAGTGGGATCGCGGGATTGGCGGTAGCGTACGGCGGAACTCGCTTACTCTTAGCCCTGGTTTTCCCCACGGCGCAAAGTATTCCCATCCATGCCGGCCCGTCGCCGGCCGTGCTGGCGTTTGCCATCGGACTCTCACTGCTCACCGGTGTGCTCTTCGGCGCGGCGCCTGCATGGATAGCCTCGCGGACGCAGCCGGCTGACGTGTTGCGCAGCGGCACCCGGAGTACATCGGGCGGAGCTACCCTGCTGCAGCGCAGCCTGGTTGTGGTGCAGGCGGCGTTATCGCTGGTATTGCTCGTGGGTGCGGCACTGTTCGCCCGCAGTCTGAGCAAACTCCAACACATCGATCTCAAACTCGAAGCGAAAAATCGCTACATTGTGCACATCAACCCGCAGGCGGCGGGCTATTCGCAACGCCAGGTCGGGGAACTATACCGGATGATCGAAGACCAGTTTCACGCGGTGCCGGGCGTGGAGAAAGTGGGTATCAGCACCTATACACCGATGGAGGATAACAACGATGGCTGGGGCGTTCTGGTTCAGGGACAGCCGGATTTGCACGTATCCGCGTCCGACGTGAAGGCGAATGCGGAATATTTCGATTCAGTGGGGACCCATGTTCTGATGGGCCGCGGCATTCGTCAGCAGGATACCCCTGCGTCCACCACGGTAGCGGTCGTGAACCAGTCGTTTGTGAATAAGCTGTTCAAGCCACGCGAGAATCCGATCGGCCACCATTTCGGCACGGACCCTAAGTCGACCGGGGACTATGAAATCGTCGGTGTAGTGGAAGATACGGCCTACACCGACGCGCGCTGGAAAGACCATGCGATGTATTTTGTGCCCATGATGCAGAGGCCGGCGAGCGATACCGGCCCCATCGAGAAGGACGAAATGATGTATGCCGGAGCAGTAGTGCTCAAAACTCGCGGCCCGATGAACGACATGGAAACCATCACGCGCAAAACGCTTTCCGGAATTAACCCGAATCTCAGTGTGGTGAAGTTCCAAACCTTCGACGCACAAATTTCCGATCTCTTTACCGAAGACCGAATGCTTGCAAGGCTTACCATGCTGTTCGGAGTGCTGGCTCTGTTGCTGGCAACACTCGGACTCTACGGGGTGACCGCGTACGCCGTCGCCCGCCGGACATCAGAAATCGGCATTCGCATGGCGCTCGGCGCAAAGCGTGCGGAGGTGACCGCAATGGTGATGCGGAGCGCGATCATCCAGGCGGCCCTGGGCCTCGCGATCGGTATTCCCGCCGCGCTGCTCTGCGTGCGGCTTATCGCGGCGCAGCTTTACGAAGTCAAGGGCGTTGATGCGGCCGCGCTTTTGATCTGTGTCGCGACCCTGACCCTGGCCGCCTGCTTCGCGGGCTTTATTCCGGCACGCCGGGCCGCTTCGATTGATCCGGCGCGGGCGTTGAGGAACGAATAGTAGGCCCAATGGCATTGGCTACGAGTTCAGGCTTCGGGAGGGCGATGAGGCGCAGGTTGATAGATCTTGGCTTTCGCCTGGCGTTCTCTTTCGAGCGCTTCCTCAACCTGCTTCAAGGCTGCACGGTGCATACCGTAAAGTTCTTTTCGTTCCGTCCACCGCATCTGCCATCTCTGAAAGAGGGTCTTGCCTGCCTCGCTTTCGCGCTCTGCGACCAAGGCGAGTTTCTCCTGTTCTGACTCCTGGCGGCGTATCGTGCTGAGTTCGCCAACCAACTCGCGATGCAATTGCTTCTTGCGGGCAAATTCCTCCGCCAACTGCTCGCTCAGCTCGCGTTGATAGCCCACGACATTAAACATCGTGCCAGTGGTCCAGGCAAAGGTGAAGAGGCCGGAGATGGCCATCATAGGGCCAAGTTCGCGCCACCCAAAGCCGAGCGGCATTCCTCCGTAGCCTAAGGTGGTGTAACTGTTGGCGGTGAAGTAGAGGCTGTCTCGGACGTCCGGAATCAGGCCGAGCCGAACCATCACGGTAGCCCAGATAGTCATGTCCACGATGTGCAGGACCAGCATAAGAAGCACCGCGCGTCCAAATCGCATGGATGCCCAGAAAGGATGGCTGGCATGTTCAAGAAGACGCTTCGCCCCGTGATGATAGTCGCGAACAATCCGTCCGATGACAGAGCCATGCACGAGCGTGACGGCCACGAGCACGGCTGCACCGACCGCAAACACCTCCAGCAGCGGTGGGTCGGATCGGACGTCAAATACGGGCAGCCACGGCGCTAGCATGCACCAGAATTCTAACCGTTCACCGGGCTGGTGGACGCCTGAAGTTCCAGAGGAGATCCCAACTCACCAAATACGAACCCGCTGGTCCGGGGCCAGATAGTAGGTCTCTCCCGGCTTTACCCCAAATGCCGCATACCACTCATCCACATTTCGCGTCGGGCCGATCACCCGAAACGCACGCGGTGAATGGGGGTCAGAGGTGACCTGCTTGCGCACGTAGTCTTCCCGTACCTTGCCCCGCCACACTTGTGCCCAACCCAGCAGCACACGCTGATCGCCTGTGAAGCCATCAATCACCGGAGCAGGTTTTCCGTTCAACGAGCGATGATAAGCCTCAAGCGCAACGTTCACACCGCCGAGATCGGCGATATTCTCTCCCATCGTCAAATCTCCGTTGATGTGAACGCCCGGCACGGGTTCATACGCCGAATACTGTGCTCCCAACCTCTTTGCCCTGGCCTCAAACGCGTCCGCATCTGCTTTGCGTCCACCAGTCGCGGAGTGCCCCGCCGCGTCGAGCTTACGTCCTTCGTCGTCGAAGCCGTGGGTCAGCTCGTGGCCGATGACCCCGCCAATGGCGCCATAGTTTACTGCGGGATCCGCCGCGGGATCGAACATCCGGCGGCTGAAGAATGCCGGCTGGAAATACGATGTCGCGCAGCGATCCGTTATAGGCATCGTTGGTCTGCGGCGTCATCGACCAGTCCGTGCGGTCGACCGGCCCATTCAGCCGTGAAGTGTAGAACTGCCAGTCCAACTCGGCCGACCGGCGCACGTCCCCCACAAGGTCGTCTGCGCGTATCACCAGGCCGGAATAGTCACGCGGATGATCGGGATAACCTACCTTTATCTGATAGGTGTCGAGTTTCTTCAGCGCTTCTGCCTTAGTGGCCGGGCCCATCCAATCGAGCCGCTCGAGCCGCGCTCGCATGGCCGCTTTCACGTTAGCAACCAGCGCTTCGATCTTGGCTTTGGAATCGGGCGGAAAATAGCGGGCAGTATAGAGCTGGCCGACGCCGAATCCCATATTGCCAAAGCAATCCACGCGGTCACCGGTGCAATCGCCGCCGCTAACGGCGCGGATCGCGCGCTTCCATCGCACTTGCTCTTCAGGCTGTCCCGAGAGAACCTTGTCGCGGAATTGGAAGCGCGCCTGGGAGAACGGTTTTGCGAGATAGAAGGCCGCGTTTTCAGCAACCGTGAATGCCTGCCACGCTTGCAAAACATCGAGCGGGGTCGACTGGAAAATCGCCGCGATAGCCGGGAACGCGGATTTCTCCGCCACCACCAGGCGATCGATGCCGCTGAGGCCTGCCCCTTGAAGAAAGCGATTCCAGGCGAAGCCGGGTGTCAGAGCCGCAAGATCTGTCTGCGTTTGCGGATTGTACGTACTCGCAATATCGCGCTGCTGCGCCTTGGTCCAACTTGCCTCGGCGACCCGGGTTTCGAAATCGACCACCGCAGCGGCCTTCGCCTCGGGTTCAGGCCATCCGACAAGAGTTAATAGTCTGGCGACGTAGGCCTGGTATGCCGCCTTTTGTGATGCGAAGGAGGGCTTGAGGTAGTAGTCCCTGTCTGGAAGACCCAGCCCTCCCTGTCCTGCATACACCGCGTCGCGAGTAGTGTTCTTCAGATCGACGTCCGTTCCGAGATTGAAAATCGTGGCGTAGAAGTCGCTATTGTTGCGGCCCATGAGCTCTGCAATGTCCTGCCGGTCCTGAGCCGCGCGGATAGCAGTAAGTTCCGGTCCGATCGCGGCTGCACCCAGAGTCTCGAGCCGCTCCTCGTCCATGAACGCCTTATAGTAGCTTCCGACCTTTTGCTCCAGTGTTACCGGTTGCGCCGGTGCAGCAGCGGCGGCCTTCTCCATCAACTCATGCAACCGCGCTTCGGTCACATCGGACATCAGGTACCGCAGCGAAGCCATGGGCTTGTCGGCGGGGATCTCTGTTCGGGCGAGCCAGGCGCCTGAGGCGTAGAGATTGAAGTTGTCGCCCGGCTTGACGTTTCGGTCCATAGCAGTGAGGTCTATCCCCCATTTGCCATACTGCGTCTTGCCCGATTCGGTGTTTGCGGCGATCCCCGCCGTCAAGCAAACGAGTGTGAGGCAGATCGAATTCCTGAACTTGAAACCCACGTCTCGCTCCTCCCTCACAGTTGAGTAGCCATGGTACTATCCCGACGGGAGTGATGCGATGGAACCGACGAAATCCAAACTGCCGACCGAAGCCATAGAACTCTATAACGAATTCATTCACGGTGAGATTACTCGCCGCTCTTTTATGGAGGGCCTGCAGCGGCTCGCAATCGGCGGTCTGGCAGCAGCCGCGATGATCGACGCATTGATGCCGAACTACGCCCTGGGCCAACAGGTCTCCGCACCGATGACCGCATCAAGGCCACCTACGAAACCATGTCCTCGCCCAAGGGCAACGGAAGCATCAAGGGTTATCTCGTGCGCCCGATCAGCGCCGACACACGCTCCGAGACGGCGACGAAATTGCCGGGCATTATCGTGATCCATGAAAATCGCGGCCTGAATCCCCATATCGAGGACATCGCGCGGCGGCTAGCCCTGGCCAACTTCATGGCCTTTGCGCCGGACGGTCTGACCTCTCTGGGCGGCTATCCCTGGGGACGACTACAACGGCGGCCTGTTGTTCAGCAAGATTGATCAGGAAAAGATGGCGGAAGATTTCGTGGCGTCCGCAATGTGGTTGAAGGCGCGCTCCGACTGCACGGGAAAGATCGGCGTCACCGGTTTCTGCTACGGGGGCGGCATCGCCAATATGCTGGCGGTACGCCTGGGAGCCGATCTGGCGGCCGCGGTTCCGTTCTATGGTGGTCCTCCCGCCGAGGAGGACATCCCAAAGATCAAGGCGCGCGATTCTGGTCCATCACGGGGAACTCGACACGCGGCTGGCGGCGACGTGGCCGGCTTACGACAAGGCGCTAAGGCGGCACAACGTTCCGCACGAAGGCTATATCTACCCGGGCGCCGTTCACGGCTTCAATTGCGACGCGACGCCGGAACGCTACAACAAAGCCGCGGCCGACCTGGCCTGGCAGCGCACGATCGACTGGTTCAATAAATACGCAGTCTAAGTAAGCTTCTTCCACTCCAAGGCCAGATCGGAGATAAGCAGCTTATAGAAATCGTAACTTTCATTGTCGATCAGGCTTCCCAGCTCAAACAGCCCACATGGCGTTGGGAGGGGAGGCTTGATTACCGGCAACGTCGGTGCGGTGATATTCGGCACAGCGAAGTTGAGCGCCAGGGCCAGGTTTGCGATCTCGTCTGAAGCATCGCGACTGGTCAGCGGAGGCAGGTTGTATCGCCACTCAATCAATTTGAGAACCGAGGAGTGGTCATAAAGTAACGAATTGATGCGCGGGGTTGCCGGATTGGTGCCCTGCGTAAAGGGCGAGACCAGCACCACGGGAACCCGGCATCCCAGCAGCGCCTTGCCCTCCACCAGGTCCGTGTCGATATCATTGGGAGCGATGACGCGCGGCGGTGCTACGGTGTCGTAGAAACCGCCCCACTCGTCCCGATTCACGACCAGCAAAGTGTTCGGCCAACCCGGGCCGGAGGTCAGCGCTCGGTACACCTGCCCTAGAAACGCTTCGCCCGCGCGTAAATCAGCATGGGGATGATCGTCGTTGCCCAGCCCATCATCCAGGATGGTGAACCTGGGATCAAGAAACGAGACCGCCGGAAGATTTCCTGACGCTGCGTCTGCCAGAAAGTCCGCAAAGAGCGCCGAAATGCCCAGGTACTTCGGTCCCCAAAGAGCAAGGAAGGGAACGTTGGAGTAGTAATATTTGTGGCTGACGCCGGCGACCGCAAGAGTGTCCCAGATAGTGGGCAGCGTGGACAAATCCACTGTGTTTGATAAACGATCGGTCTGTGCAGCGTGTTGGAAGACGCGGTTGGGAAACGTAGACGAGAGGATGGATGGGAAGTAGTTATCCAGCGTAGTGAAGTTACGGGCCAGCGCACTGAAAAAGGGCAGGTCGGCTTCCTCGTAGTAGCCGATGCTGAAGGTGTCATTGCTGGAGGTTTGCAGCCATCCGTCCATCTTGCCGTCGTCGTATTCGCTTCTTCCCCCTGCATAAGAATGGTCGGGATCCGGATGCGAACAACCCACAAATGTGCTGAGTCGAAAAGTTGGGTGAGCCTCGCCACGTTTGTCCACGTAGCTGAGTCCGGCCTGGGTTCCGTTCCCGCCCGGCAGCCACCCAAGGAGATGATCGAAACTGCGGTTTTCCATCATCACAACCACGATGTGCTCGATGCCAGATGCATCCGGATCGGGCAATCCCTGCTCCTGGCCAGCCAATCGTTGGGATCCTGCGGTGCCCATCAAAGCCGCGGTTGAGACCGCTTCGGCCGCTCTCCGCATAAACTGTCTGCGATTAATACTCATAGGTCCTCACATCGTGGGTGGAGAGTTTCGCGTGCAGCGTGCTATTTCAGAGAAGATATGCGTCCCGATCGCAACCCTGTGTAAACGCCATATTAAACCTATTCCCAAGAGGACATGACCCAGCGGAGTCTCTGGCACAGCATCGCAACAGGGAATCGACGGGTGCCCCACGTTCGCCCAAGCGTACGTGAGCCGAAAAAGATGGGCGCAGCCCAACGATCGCTCTCGCTGCATCGACCGCCTGGATGCAGTAACAACGCCATCAAGTTCCACAGAAAATACGGGGGAGCGTAGTGGAGCGACCTGCTGTTCATCATCCGCAATATCGAATCTGAATGGAAGCGCCACCCTCCTCTTTGTCATCCCGACCGAAGTGGAGGGATCTGCAGTTCCGCGGACCCCTCGTGGAAATGTTTTTCGACAGCGTTAGTGGAGCAATCCCGGGCTATCGTCGGAACTCAACCCCGGGCTCTTCCGGTTCTCACGCGGACCCGGGAGCAGTTTGGAACTTAGAATCCAATGAGCACGTCCCATGTAGCATCGACTGCAAGAATAGGAGTGCTTCCCAACATGTTTGAAAAGTACACCGAGAAAGCACGTCGCGTGATCTTCTTCGCAAGATATGAGGCCAGCCAGTTCGGGCAGCCCTACATCGAGACCGAACATCTGCTGCTGGGCCTCTTGCGCGAGGACAAGGCCTTCACCACCCGTTTCCTTCGCGCCAGCCACGCGTCGGTGGGATTGATCCGCCGGCAGGTCGAAGCCCACACCACCATCCGCGAATCGATTTCAACCAGCGTAGACCTGCCGCTTTCGAACGAGTCCAAGCGGGTGCTGTCCTATGCCGGCGAAGAGGCGCAGGAACTGGGCCACAAACACGTGGGTACCGAGCACTTACTGTTAGGCCTTTTGCGCGAAGAAAAATGCTTCGCCGCACAGATATTGCACGAGCGTGGTTTGCGACTTTACGCGACTCGCGAAGAGATTGCCAAAACACCGGAGCAGCCCACCGCACGAGGTGCCGAATCCACTCCCGCGGAGTTATTTACGGATCTCGTCCAATCCGCGACCGCTGGCCAACTCGAACCCATCGTGGGCCGCGATCTCGAACTGGAGAGCATCATCGAGATTCTCTGCAGCCGCTTCAACCGGAACACGGCTAGCGCAGCGCATCGCGGATGGCCAGGTCCCAGCAGCCCTGGCAAACAAGCGGATCCTGGCTCTTGAGCCGGGACTTGTCGCCGGCTGGGCCAATGCCCGGCAAAAATTCGAAGAGCTGACGAAATTGGTGGGTTCGAGGGCAAATCCCTCTGAAGTTATCCTGCTCGTTGATGAAGTACAGAACCTTTTTGCATCGCACTCCAAGGCCGGAGCGCCCGATGGCACTAAAATCGTCGAGCGCGCGCTCTTGTATAACGGGATTCAGTGCATCGGCACTTTGAACGCTACCGACTACCGCGATCGAACAGAAGCCGCTCTATGGTTTGGAAAATATTTCCGCGCAGTCTATGTCCGTGCACTCGATCAGGCAGCGACTCTCCGTGTGCTACTGGCTCGCAAGAACGGGCTGGAGACGTTTCACCAGGTGACCTATACGCCGGAGGCTCTGGAGTTTGCCGCGCACTCCTCCGGTAGTTATCTCCCTGAACGTTCTTTCCCGGCAAAGGCGCTAGAACTCCTCGACGCAGCCGGATCGCTGGTAAAGTTGCGCCAGGCAGCACCTCCTGCCGAAGTAGCGGAAGCGGAAAAGCGTCTCAAGTTCATCGTCCACCGGCTTGAAAGTGCCATAGCCAATCATGAATTCGAAAAGGCGAGACATTATTCCGACGAAGAACGGAAGGAACGGGAAAACCTCGATGTCCTAAGGGTGAAGCACCATCTCAGTGCCCCGTCAGCTGCTGTAGTCGGCCGGGACGAGATCGAGCAAATGATATCCCGCTGGTCGGGCTACCCATACTGCCCATAGCCCCTTCCATCAGAGAACGAAAAGCCGTAGCATCCACCAGACCAGGAAAAGCGCCACGATGACTGCCAGAGCATGGGCAATCCACTGGCCCGGTGTTCTCGGTCTGCCGAAATGAAACATGCAGCCATCCTAGCATCTGGAAAGCTCTGAAGATCCTACTGGTATTGATGGCAACTGGAAGGTAGCATTCTCATTGCAATGAAACGAAAAACCATGCAGCGCAGTTTCTGTCACTTCGCACTCGTAATCCTCGCCACCAGTCAGCTGGCTTGCGCCGCAGGATTTGAGTTCCTCGAGACGTACCAGGGAAAGCCGTATCACGACACCCACTACTCGGGGGAAGCCCAGCCGATCCCCGGCAAGGTGCAATGTGCTTACTACGACCTTGGCGGCGAAGGCATCGCTTATCACGATACCGATACAAAGAATAACGGCAGTGGCGCGCTCAATCCCGCGGATGGAACCTACCTGAACGAGTTCCGCATGAGCGAGGGCGTCGACATCTCATACACTAAATTCCACCACGACATCGACAACACGCAATACAACCTGGTTCAGCCACCGGAGAACCAACTCTACGTCGGCTGGACCGAGCCTGGAGAGTGGTTCAACATAACTGTTCAGGTTGCCCAGGCGGGAATCTACAGCGCAGATCTCCTTTACACGTCGAATCGCGGCGGAAGCATCAGCCTGGACGTGAACGGAAAGCCTGCCACTCCACCTTTAACGATTGTGTCCACTTTCAATGCGGCCGATCCCGTTGCCTGGCGGCAATGGCATCACTGGAACCTCGCGCCAAACCTGGTCAAGTTGAAACTACCGAAAGGGAAAAGCGTTCTCACCGTCCACATCGTTACCGAAGGCCAGATGAACCTGGCCTATTTTGACTTCCACAAGACGAGCTGAGCCTCCCGTCTGCTCCCATTCCGTCAATGCCCTTCAACGAGTTCCCCCTTCTTCCGGATGCGCGATGCTTTCGAGTTCACCAGGTCCAAAAACGACCGCAGGGCAACCGACGGCGCCTCCTTCTTCCAGGCCACGATCAGTTCAACCCGCACATCATCGGGTTGCAACCGGTAAAACCGGACACCGTTCGATCGAAGACTGCTGACACATGCAGGCACGATAGAAACGCCCTCCTCCGCTTCCACTAGCGAAAGCACTGTCTGCGCCCGGTCTGGCTGATACTCAACCCGGGGAGAGAATCCGGCATTGTTGCACACTCCCATAATCGTGTCATAGAGCCCAGACGCACCTTCCCGATGAAAAAGCACGAAACGCTCATTGGAGAGATCCGCAATGCGCACTCGCTTCGTCTTCAATTTTCTCGACACAGGCAGGACGGCAAGCAACGGCTCACGATACAGAAGTCGTGAGGAGAGAGTCTTGCTTCTTTCTGCCGTGAGAGCTCGGGTGAGGCCGATGTCGATCAAACCCTGATCAAAAGCGGCTTCTTGCTGCGTCGGATTCAGTTCCTGTAACACAAGCTGTACGCCCGGGTATTGCGCTTTATAACTGCGCACGAGTTCGGGAAGAAACGCGAGCGTGGCCGAGCCAATAAAGCCGATCGAAAGCTTTCCAAGTTCACCCTTGGCAGCTCGTTTCGCGGTGTTGATGGCCGACTCCGCTTGCGCAAGTGTACGCATGGCTTCCGCGTAAAATACCTCGCCCTCTGCCGTAAGACGCACGGTACGGCCGGCGCGCGAGAACAGTTTGATGCCGAGTTCCTGCTCCAGGTCCGCCACCGTCTGGCTGATGGCTGGCTGCGCTATGTGAAGATGCCGCGAAGCCTCACGATAACCCTTCCATTGCACCACTGCCGAGAAGTATCGAAGATGCCTGAGTTCCATACTGATCGCCGATTCCTATCAGACTGATTGGAACATACGACGAATCGTTTTGGCATGCTGAAAAATCTACTGCTTGTGCGGCGAAGCTATAAACAGCAGGCTGCAGAAGAACAAGGGAAGCTAAATGTGGATTGTCAAGATCGCCCTGAACCGGCCCTATACCTTCATCGTGTTGGCGCTGCTCATACTTATCATGAGCCCGGTCGTGATTTTGCGGACACCGACCGATATCTTCCCCAATATTAATATTCCTGTAATCGCAGTGGCCTGGACCTACACCGGCCTCAGCCCGGAAGAGACAGAGGGCCGCATCACGACCGTCTTCGAACGGGTGCTCACCACCACCGTCGACAACATTGAGCACATTGAATCTACGACGGTAAACGGAACCTCGATCGTCAAGATATACCTGCAACCCACCGCCAGCATCGATCGTGCGAATGCCCAGGTCACAGCAGTTTCCCAAACCATTCTGCGCCAGCTACCCCCAGGCTCACTCCCCCCACTCATCATCGATTACAGTGCGTCGACTGTTCCAATTCTTCAACTCGGGGTGTCCGGCAAGAACCTCACCGAACCGCAACTCAACGACATAGCGCTGAACTTCTTGCGCACCCAGCTGGTCACCGTGCCCGGAGCATCCGTCCCCTATCCTTTCGGGGGCAAAGTGCGGCAAATCATGGTGAATCTGAACCAGGGCTTGCTGCAGGCCAAGGGTCTTTCGCCCAACGATGTGCTCAACGCGCTCGCTAACCAGAACTTGATCCTGCCCGGCGGCACAGCCAAGATCGGCAGCGCTGAATACGACGTCGACCTGAATGCAGACCTCAAAACTGTACAGGAATTCAACAATTTGCCCATTAAGACCGTGGGCAGCTCTGTCATCTATCTTCGCGATGTTGCCACCGTCAGCGACGGCTTCGCCCCGCAAACCAACGTTGTCCGCCAGGATGGCAATCGCGGCGTCCTATTAACCGTACTCAAGGCTGGGGATGCTTCCACCATCGACGTGGTGAAGGGCATTCGCCACATCCTGCCGCACGTAGCCCAAACCCTTCCCCCGCAACTCAAGATAACGCCGCTCCTCGATCAGTCGATCTTCGTGCGCGGATCCATCAATGGAGTCATCCGTGAAGCCATCATCGCTGCCGCGCTCACCGGCCTGATGATCCTGATCTTCCTCGGAAGCTGGCGCAGCACATTCATCATCGCCATCTCGATTCCTCTCTCCATCCTGACCTCGGTGATGGTCCTCAGCTTCCTCCACGAGACGATCAACATCATGACTCTGGGCGGCCTCGCCCTCGCCGTAGGTATTCTGGTCGACGACGCCACGGTCACCATCGAAAATATCGAGCGTCACCTGGAAGAAGGTGCGGCCCTCCACGATGGCATCCTCGAAGGAGCCGCGCAGATCGCTGTCCCCGCGCTGGTTTCGACCCTGTGTATCTGTATTGTGTTTCTCCCCATGTTCTTCCTCAGTGGGGTTGCCAAATTTCTCTTTGTTCCTCTTGCCGAAGCAGTCATCTTTGCCATGATTGCGTCGTACATCCTGTCCCGTACATTGGTCCCTACCATGGCCATGTACCTGTTGAAGGCCAAAGCGCACGGCGTGAATCCGTCGCGTAGCCTGTTCGCCCGGTTCCAACGGGCATTCGAGAGACGGTTTGAAAGTGTTCGTTCAGCCTACTCGTCATTACTTGCACGGCTTGTTTCGCTCAGAAGGGTATTCGTTCCGGCCTTCCTGGTCACCTGCCTTTGCGCCTTTGCCCTCATTCCGTTTCTCGGTCAGGACTTTTTCCCGGATACCGATAGCGGCCAATTCATCCTGCACGTGCGCGGCAAGACCGGAACACGCATCGAAGAGACTGCGCGTTTAGCCGACTTGGTAGAGTCCAGTATCCGAAAGACGATTCCGCCCGGCGAAGTCGACAATATCCTCGACAACATTGGCCTGCCGATCAGCAATATCAACTACATCTACAACAACACCGGGCTCACGGGTGCGGCCGATGCAGACGTTCTCGTCTCCCTGAAAGAGAAACATCATCGCACCGCGGACTACGTGCGGACTCTGCGTGACAAGCTCCCGCGCGAGTTTCCTGGAGTGACTTTCTACTATCTTCCGGCCGACATCGTCACCCAAATCCTGAACTTCGGCCTGCCCGCGCCCATCGACGTGCAGATCGACGGTCCGGACGTGAATGCCAACCTGCGCGTCGCCGACCAAATGGTCACCCAATTGAGTCACGTCCGCGGCATTGCCGACCTGCGCATCCAGCAGCAGAGTGACTATCCCAAGTTCCACATCGTGGCCGATCGGACCAAGGCTGCACAGGGCGGCTTGACGGAACGCGACATCGCCAACAGCATGTTGATCTCGCTCAGTGGCAGTTTCCAGGTGTCGCCCATGTTCTACCTCAACCCGAAAAACGGCGTTTCTTACAACCTGGTCACGCAGACGCCGCAATACGATATGCAATCGGGTTCTGATCTGCAGAACATTCCCATTAGCGGTCCGAACCAAAAGCGGCCGGCGATCCTTACCGATGTGGCCTCGATTCAGCGCACCAGTGAGCTGGCCTCCATCAACCACTACAATATTCGCCGCGTGGTCGATATCTATGCTGCCGTACAGGATCGGGACCTGGGCGCAGTCGGTCGCGATGTAAACCGCATCGTTCAAGCCAATGGAAAGTTGCTCCCCCGGGGAAGTTTTGTCACCCTCCGCGGCCAGTACGGCACAATGCGCACCTCGTACATCGGCCTGATCGGTGGTCTGGGGTTTGCCATCATCCTGGTGTACTTGCTGATCGTGGTTAATTTTCAATCCTGGCTCGACCCGTTCATCATCATCACCGCACTCCCTGCGGCCTTGGCCGGGATCGTTCTATTTCTCTTCATCACCCACACCACGCTGAGCGTTCCTGCTCTGATGGGCGCCATCATGTGCATGGGCGTTGCCACGGCCAACAGCATCCTGGTCGTTGCCTTCGCTAAGGAGACGGCTGCTTCACCACGGAGATTCCATCATCGCTGCCATCGAGGCGGGGACAACTCGTTTCCGTCCCGTCATCATGACGGCCCTGGCCATGATCATCGGCATGATACCGATGGCGCTCGGCCTGGGCGATGGCGGTGAGCAAAACGCGCCTTTGGGCCGCGCTGTCATTGGAGGTTTGCTCTGCGCTACCGTTGCGACACTGGTCTTTGTTCCGTCAGTGTTCGCGCTCCTGCACGGACGAACCATTTCCCCCGATGCCCAACCGGTTGCAGATCCGGAAAACGAACCGATCCACGCGTGATCGCAACCTCTGCAAATGGAGAAATAAAATGGAGACCCTCGAGAACAACCCATCTGAAGTTACCGAAACCAATCAGGAACCACTTGCGCCGATCCCGTCAGGGTCGTCCCGCTGGTGGGTCATTGGTCTCGCGGCCGCGGTCCTCGTTCTCGGGTTCGTCATCTATTCGGGCATCCACGAGCGCGCTGAGGCTGAGAGCAGGTTAGGAGCGAGCACCGAACAAGCGGCCGTTCCGACGGTAAGTGTGATTCAGCCGGCCTCAAATACCGCCGGCAAGGAAGTTGTACTGCCCGGCAACACCCAGCCTTTCAACGACACTCCCATCTATGCCCGCACCAATGGCTATCTCAAGCGTTGGTATGTAGACATTGGTGCACACGTAGTGCAAGGTCAGCTCCTGGCGGAGATTGAGACACCCGAGGTCGACCAGCAGTTGGAGCAAGCTCGTGCAGACCTGAAAAATGCTCAGGCAAACGCACAACTCGCACAGATCACGGCGGCGCGCTGGCAGAACTTGCTCAAAACGAATTCCGTTTCCAAGCAGGAAACCGATCAGGCGGTCAGCGATCTCAGTGCGCGGCAGGCAACTGTCGACTCCATGGCGGCGAACGTTCACCGCCTGGAGCAATTGCAATCCTTCGAAAAGGTGTACGCTCCGTTCGCCGGCGTAATCACCGCAAGGAACACGGATATCGGCGCACTGATCAATGCCGGAGCCGGAGGTGTGCCACAGGAGCTGTTTCATATGGCGGCGGTGAATCGCCTGCGCGTCTATGTCGCCGTGCCTGAAGTGGATTCCCTGGCCGCACAGACGGGGGCCAAGGCAATGTTGACTCTGGACGAGTTTCCCGGCGAAACGTTCCAGGGCACGATCGTCCGCAACTCCGATTCCATTGACCCCGCCTCACGCACTCTGAACGTTGAGGTCGATGTCGACAACGCGCAAGGCCGCATCCGGACCGGCGCCTATGTCTTCGTGCATCTCAAAGTTCCGGAGCACAGCTCCGCGCAGTCGATCACCATTCCCGCCAACACCTTGCTCTTTCGGTCCGAGGGTCTCCGTGTCGGAGTCGTCCGCAACGGCCGCGCCGAGCTCGTTCCCATCACCATCGGCCGCGACTATGGGGCAACCGTGGAAGTGGTGACTGGTCTTCATCCGACGGATCAAATCATCGTCAACCCATCGGACTCCCTCACCAGCGGCACTCCAGTGCAAGTGAGCAAGACTGGGGGCTTGCAGTGAATCGGCAAATTGCATGCGCGATAGTGGGGTCTGTGAGCCTGCTGCTCGGCGGATGTATGGTCGGCCCCAAGTACGTTAAACCGACGGTGCCGATGGCGCCTGCGTTCAAAGAACAGGTGCCGGATTCTTATAAACAGTCTGACGGGTGGAAGCCAGCGCAGCCCGGTGATCAGGCACTCCGCGGCAACTGGTGGGAAGTCTTCGGCGATCCGCAACTCAACGCATTGGAAGAGCAGGTAACCGCTTCTAACCAGGACCTGAAAGTATCCGAGGCACGGTTTCGCCAGGCGCGCGCCATGATTCGCTTCAACCGATCCGAAGAGTTTCCGACCATCTCGACTTCGCCCAGCATTGTCAACGAACGAGACTCTGCGCATCAGCCCTACTTTCCGCCTTCGCTGGCAAACAACGGCACCGGCGCTTTCACCTTGCCCTTCGATTTCTCTTATGAAGTCGACTTGTGGGGCCGCGTCCGCCGAACAGTAAGCGCGTCTCGCGAGGAGGCGCAGGCCAGCGCGGCTGATTTGCAGACTGCGAATTTGAGCTTGCATGCCGAACTGGCGGTTGACTACTTCGAACTGCGCAGTGCGGACGACCAGAAGCAACTGCTCGATAACACCGTTGCGGCCTACACCGATGCGCTGAAGCTCACCCAAAACCGCTTTGAGGGCGGTGCCGCTCCCAAGTCAGATGTCGCCCAGGCGCAAACCCAGCTCGATGGAGCACGCGTGCAGGACACCGACATTACGGTGACGCGCGCGCAATTTGAGCACGCCATCGCCACCCTGATCGGCAAACCTCCGGCAGAGTTCAGCATAAAACCAGCGCCCAGCACTGCGATGGAACTCCCTGTCATACCCGTTGGGTTGCCGGCGACTCTGCTTGAGCGCAGACCCGATATTGCTGCCGGCGAACGCCGCGTCGCTGAGGCGAATGATCAGATTGGCATAGCGCGTGCTGCCTTCTTTCCCAGCCTGGTGCTGGGAGCGACGGGTGGCTTCACCGGAACCTCGATTACCAATTGGTTGAACTGGCCCAGCCGTATGTGGGCAGTGGGTCCGCAGCTATCTCAGACCATCTTCGATGCTGGACGCCGCCGCGCTGTCTCTGAAGGCGCGACCGCAAACTATGACGCTACCGTGGCCTCGTACCGTCAGACCACGCTGACCGCCTTCCAGGAGGTAGAAGACAATTTGGCCGCGTTGCGCATTCTCGAAAAGGAATCGCAACAACAGAAAGAGGCCACAACATCTGCAGAAGAATCACTGCAGCTTTTTACAAATCGGTATCAGGGCGGGGTCGATAACTATCTTCAGGTCATCACTGCGCAAACCGTGCTCCTGACAAATCAGCGCAACGACATCGACATCGAGCGGCGTCGGATGGATGCCAGCGTCCTCCTGGTAAAAGCGATAGGCGGAGGCTGGGACACCTCGCAACTGCCAAAGCTCTAATCTGACCCAGCAACAAATCAGAGTAAAGACGTTGTGCCGAAGCTCTAACTCTGTCCCATCAACAAATCCAAGGTTGATCGAACCTCGCTACCGCCAGGCCTCTAACTCTGTCCCGGCAATAAATCCAAGGGTGCCCCATATCTCGCTCGTTTTTCGCGAGATGTGGGATACCACAGCTCCAAACCCGCTACCCCTTCCCCTGCAAATACCGTTCGAGCCACTCCACCGCCCGCGTTAGCTCATCCGTCTGATGCTCACGCTTGATGAATCCGTGGCCCTCCTGCGGATAATAAACCGCATCAACCGTGCGGCCTTCACCCTTAAGGATCGTCACCACCTGTTCGGCTTCCTCCTTAGGTACTCGAATGTCGCGCTCTCCCTGAAGAACCAGCAAGGGCGCGCGCTCATTGCGTATGTACTTCAACGGCGAACTAGCCTCGTATACCGCCCGATCCTTCTCCGGATCGCCAAGCAAGGTCTTCTCATACTCCTGCAGTTGCGGATCTTCATGTTCCAGCATGCTGTACCAGTTCAGAATTCCATATTCGTCCACTGCCGCAGCCCACACCTCCGGCGTCTTGCCGATGGCCATCAGCGTCATGAACCCTCCGTACGATCCTCCCCAGATGCCAATCCTCTTTGCGTCGACAAACCCTGTTGATTTCAAAAAATCCACGCCGGCGATCTCGTCCTTTAGATCTCCCCCGCCCAGATCTTTTACGTTAGCCTTCTGGAACTCCATCCCATAACCAGTGGAGCCGCGCACATTCGGCGCGATGACAACAAAGCCGCGCGAGACCAGCAACACCGCCCGCCCATTGAAGCTGTCGACGACCTGGCCTGTTGGCCCACCATGAGGCATCACCACCGCAGCCGCGGATCCATCGCGCTTTACATTGAAGGGAACCCACACGAATGCCGAAATCAACCGCCCATCGAAACTCTTATAGGTCACCAGCTGCGACCGGGGCAAGACCGCAGACGCGAGCCCGGGACTTTCGTTGTGGGTGATCTGCTTGATCCCGCCGCCCGCACCCACGAGAAACAGGTTCGCAGGATGCGTAGAGTCCTGGTGTGCCAGAAGGTAGCTGCCGTCGGGCATGAAGGCTCGAGGACTTGCCGCACCGAAGTTTAGCCCCGCCGGCACCCCGCGGTCGTTCGCCTTGAGGTTTGCCCTATCGACGAATTCAACCGTTGTCCGCCCGTCCGCGTTCAACGAGTAGGTGAAGCTGCGCCCATCGGGAGAGAATTCCCCGGAACTCGCCTCCCATTGCGTCTTCGTCACCCACCGCATTTGCTTCGACGCAACGTCGAACAGGGCGACATTCGCGTAACCATCTTTTTCGTTGTTGGTCAGCAGCAGCGTCTTTCCGTCCGGTGAAACGTCACTCAACTCCACCAGCTGCTTGCCGGTGTGTGTCGTCAGTTTCACCGTTACACCACTCTGCGCGTCTACCCGGTAAGCATCGGCATCGTCCAGGCCGACACTGCGCGTGGCGAAAAGAGCGTGTCCATCCGCGCTCCAGCACACCGCACGCCAACTCGCCTTCGGATCCATCTCATGCGTCAACAGGTGCGCCACTCCGGATTTCCAGTCCATCACCGCAAGATTGATGAACGGAGTGATCTTATCCTTGCTGCCAAACGCGAGCTTCGTCCCATCAGGTGAGAAGAGTGGCCTCAATTCGCTGGTCTTGTCCGTGTTCGTCAGGTTGCGAGGCTCGCCTCCCGCAACGGAAACCGCGTATAGGTCATAAAGCTCATCGCCACCTTTATCCTGCATGTAGACAAGCTCTTTCCCGTCATGGGAAAAGACCGGGCCTGCCTGCCGATCGTCTGAGTGGAGTAACTGCCTTCGCTCGCTGCCGTCCGCATGCATGACCCAGAGATTGAGCCGGCCGGAAGCATTGCTTACGTAGGCGATGCGGCTTCCGTCGGGAGACACCGTCGCGCCGGCAAGCTGAGTGGTATCGAGTACATCGGCCACCTTGACCGGCTTCGAACCCGCCTGCATCGTTGAAATGACATTTCTCGGATCCGTGGCTACCCTGTCCCCCGGACCGGAAGCGAGCGCCACTGCACAACACCCGGGCAATAGAAAAACACCGAGAGCAAGAGACCGGACCATTTCTTCACCTCACAGACCGCCCATCAACTGTACTTGACCCAGCGCAGCATCTCCGGCAGAGTCGGCCGCTTGCCGTACATCAGGATGCCAACGCGATAGATGCGCGAAGCGAACCACGCCACCCCGTAGATGGAGAGCACCATCAGCACCAGCGAAAGAGCAAGTTGCCAGGCTGGAACCGTCATCGCCGCCATGCGCAGACACATCACGATCGGCGTGCAAGGCGGAAACAGCGACAACAAAACCACCGGCCACGCGCCCGGGTTGCTTAGGATATACACGATCAGCACCAGGCCAATAACCTGTGGCAAGACGAGGAGCATGTTGAACTGTTGTACCTCTGACTCCTGGCTGACCGAAGCCCCGAGCCCGGCGCTCAGCGCGCTGTAAAAGAAAAACCCGAGCAGGAAATAAAGCACAAAGAAGACCAGCCGCAGAGGAGTCACGCCAAAGGCTGCCAGACCTCCCTGGCCAAGCGTCATCCCCAACGACGAACCACTCAGCACCACGAGAAAGGCGATCCAAACCGCCATCTGCGTCAGCCCCACCGCGCCTACGCCCAACAGTTTTCCCATCATCAGCGACTGCGGCTTGACCGAAGCCAGCAGAACTTCGAACACCCGCGAAGTCTTTTCCGCTACCACCGATTGCGCCACATTCACGCCATAAAACACGACCGCGAAGTACAGCACGAAAGCCATCAGGTACGCGCCCAAGAAACTCTTGCCCGCGTCCGCGGCCACGGCTTTGCCGTTCTTCACCTGCAGCGTTTTCAGACCAACATCCCTGAGCAAGGTCCTTATTTCTTCACTGGTCGCGCCGCGCTTCACCAGGTCTTCTCGCACCAGCGCATGGCCGATCGCATCCTGCATCCTGTCTCGTCCCGCAAAATCCGCCGATCCGCGTGACGTGTAGGTCGCCTCGAGCGGCGCTCCTGGCTTTACATTCAGCCACAGGTAGCCGTCAATCGCCTTGCTCTCCACCTCCGGGTTCAGGGCGGCCAATTCACCTTCGGTCACCGGAGCGTTCACATCGATCCTCAACGCAGAGGAGCGGCGTGCCGACGCCAGCTCCGCCCGTACGCTCTCTGCCAGCACCGCATCGTTCGATGCCACCACCAGATGCCCCGTACCTCCGCCAAGTTTGCCCGAAAGGGCACCAAGACCGAAGATCAACCCGAACACCGCCGGTATGAGTACCGTGCTGACGCGGAAAGCCCGGCTGCGAATCCGCTCCAGATACTCCCGCCGTGCGATCAGTAATGCCTCACGCATCGACTCTCTCCCCTACCGTCTGGATGAAAATCTCTTCCAGCGACGGCTCAACCAGTTCAAAGCGATAAATGCGTGCGTGTTGTTCGGCCGCGCGCAATAATGCCTGCGAGTCCGCGTGCTCCTTCAGCCGGATCTCTACGTGACCCGGATACTCCTTGCATTCGGCGATTGCCTCATGGCTCAGAAACCCGTCTTCCCCCTCGAAATCGATAATCACCCGGTTACGTTCGTAGCGCGATTTTACGTCGCGCATCTTGCCCGAAAGCACCTTCTCTCCCCGATGAACCAGGCAAATCTCATCGCACAGCTTCTCCGCCTGGTCCATACGGTGGGTGGAAAACAGAATGGCGCGGCCCGCCTTCTTCAGATCCACCAGGGTGTCTTGCAGCAGGGTTGCGTTCACCGGATCAAGCCCGGCAAAGGGTTCATCCATAATGATCAGTTCCGGCTCGTGCAGCAGGGTCACGATAAACTGGATCTTCTGCTGCATTCCTTTCGAAAGTTCCTCTGTCTTGTTCTGCGCCGCGTCCACGATTTTCAGCCGTTCGCACCAGGCCTGCGCGCGCTGGGCGGCGACCTCTGCGGTCAGCCCACGGAGCTGGCCCATGAAAATGAGCTGATCCATCACCTTCATTTTTCGGTAGAGTCCGCGTTCTTCCGGCAGATACCCGACCTTTTTCAGGCTCTCCCGGGTGAATAGCCGGCCAAAAAGGCTGACAGTGCCCGAATCTGGCAGGGTAATCCCCACCATCATCCGGATGCTCGACGTCTTCCCAGCCCCATTCGGCCCAAGCAGGCCAAACATCGTCCCCGGTTCGATCCGCAGGCTCAGATCGTGTACCGCCACCTTCCGCTCGTACGTTTTAGACACCCGATCCAGCTCTACCAGCGGCGCCATTCCTTGACCTCTCGCAAAATACGAGGAGTGTAACAAAGCCCCTCCCCGGGGTCGCTTCCCGGAAGAAACTGCGACCAAGTAAACTGAATCACATCTCTGTCTTTGTGTGATGAACCTGGTGCGAGTGAAAATCTGTAGCGTGCTTTCCAACCGATGTATGGGGCCACTCTCCTAGTGGGCTCAGCCTCGCCATTCTTCGCGCGCATCTTCCGGGCTTTTCGCTACCGTGATTTCCGCCTTATGTGGTTGGGGGCATGCGTCTCCACCATCGGCACCTTCGTACAACAATTCGCCCAAAGCTGGCTGGTCTACTACCTCACCAAGGACCCCTTCTACCTGGGTTTGGACCTCTTCCTGGGACAACTGCCCATCATTATGTTTTCCCTGTTTGGCGGGGTCTTCGCAGATCGCCTGGACAGACGAAAGATGTTGCTCACTTCCCAGTACATCCAGATGACATGCGCCTTCCTGCTGGCGTTCCTTTTCTTTACCCATGTCGTTCAGGTCTGGCACATTCTCGCTCTCTCTTTTGTCGTAGGACTTGGGCAGTCTTTTGGGGGTCCGGCCTATTCCGCGCTGCTGCCCGCCCTGGTCGGTCCGGAAGACCTCGCCAATGCGATTGCCATGAACTCGATCCAGTTCAACCTGGCGCGCATCCTTGGCCCCACCATCGGAGGCCTCACCTACACCCTGCTGGGCCCCACCTGGTGTTTTACGGTGAACGGCGTGTCCTACATTGCCGTGATCATTTCGCTCTTCATGATTCGCATCAAATATGTGCCGGCCAAGACACGCGAGCCGGTTCTGACCAGCATGGCAGAGGGCATCCGGTTCATTCGGCGCCGCGACGGAATGAGTGCGCTGGTGGTGTTGGCGTTCTGCACCACTCTATTCGGATTCTCGCTCACCGGCTTCTTGCCGGTCTTCGTACAGAACATCTTTCACAAAGGTCCTGAGACCTACACCCTGCTGCTGGTTTTCTCCGGGGCGGGATCGATATGCGGTGCCCTCATCGTGGCAGCCATGGAGAAGTTCAAGGGGCAACAGCGCCTCACGGTGCTGATTCTGGCCTTTTTGGGATTCGCGACCGCTGCCTTTGCTCTTTCCAGGTGGCTCCCGCTCTCTTGCCTGCTGATCTTCCTGACCGGCGTGGCCGTCATGGCCTCCGCCTCGCTCATGCTGTCGCTCGTGCAGCTCATCACCACCGACGCCATGCGAGGACGGGTGATGAGTGTGTACAACCTGGCCTTTCGCGCCGGGATTCCTCTCGGTAGTTTGATCCTGGGAAAGCTCATTCCCATCTTCGGGGTCTCCTGGGCCCTGGGAGGCGCCGGATTGATGCTTGTGGCCGTCTCTCTCTACTTCCTGGTGGCAAAGGGAGAGGTCAACACCAACGCCCCCCTCAACAGCGACCTGGTCACCTAGACGCTGCGCGCTTTGCTTGTATCAGGGCAAGATTTTAGTCGTGGCGCAAAGGTCCGAAACAAAGTAGGGCTTTAGCTCCTGCAACAGTAAAACCCAGGGGAGCGTATCGTTGTTAGAATCTTGGAACAGTGACGGCGTACTTCTTGCAGCGTGGTCCCGGGCCCATTTGTAGCCAGGTTGAGTGCCACCTGGTTGGTACAACCGAGGAGAACACAACGTATGAGTGAATTTGAACACGCCCAGGAACATCTGGAGCATGCAGCCCATGAGCATGCAGGCCATGGACACGGTGGCACCAGCCACTCACGCGCCGCCGTCATCATCGCAATTCTGGCTGCGGCGTTGGCGCTCACGGAATTTGCCGCAAAGGACGCGCAAACAGGTTATCTGACCAATCACATCGCCGCCAGCGATACCTGGGCTCAATATCAGGCGAAGTCTGTGCGCCGGACGATTTTAACCTCTGAGCTAGACCTGCTGGCAAGCTTGCCCGCAAGCAACGATCCTGCGGTACAGAAGCGAATTGCCGATGCGCGCGCCAGTGCTGATCGCATGCGTTCCGAACCTGGCGGCGACGGCATGGAGCAGCTCACGGAAAAGGCCCACGAGCAAGAGCATGTGCGCGACCACGAGATGCACCGCACACACACCTTGGAAATAGCCAGTGGTGGACTGCAAATTGCCATCGTCCTCGCGTCCGTCTCCGTGGTAATCGATTTGCCGCTTTTCCTGATAGCCAGCATCGTCTTAGGGCTCGTCTCAGCGATTTACGGATTAGCCGGCGGTCTCTCTCTGTTCTAGCTGCAGAAGTGTCATACCGAGAGCCTATGGCTTTTTAGATCTTTCGTGTTTTCCACGTAGCTAACCGAAAGCTTTTCAACCCCCAACAGAGCCGTCATCCTGAGCGAAGCGCCGAGCGGATCTGTCGCATAACGAACGCCTTATAGCGCGGAGTCGAAGGACCCCGGCGATGATCGTTGGCAGATGCTCTTCGAAGCTTTCCAACCACAAACTACAGTTCAAATTATAAAAGTCGCAAGTTCCGACCGAGGCGTAGCGAAGTGGAGGGATCTACAGCGCGCCCCCCCCCGCCCTCCCGAATTCTCCTTCGCCAACACTACTCGCAGCGCAAAGCCTCGCCAGGGTCTGTACGCATCGCAACGCCTGCCGGAATCAGAGTCGCGGTTAGAGCAACCAAAGACAAAACCACCACCACCACCGCGTAGGTAGCGGGATCGCGAGGTCCCACGTTGAACATCAAACTCTTCAGCAACTGTGCGCTTCCCACCGCGACTCCCAATCCTATGAAACCGCCCAGCAGAATCAGGCGCACGCCCTCCATCGCAATAAGCCGCAGGATGTCCGCCCTCGTCGCGCCGAGTGCCATGCGCACGCCGATCTCCTGCGTGCGCTGCGCGGCCACATAAGAAATAACGCCGTAAAGGCCAATCACGGCCATAAGCAATCCACATCCAGCAAAAAAGCCCAGCAGAGCGGTCTCGAATCGAGGCCGATCCGCAAGCTTGCTCACGTTTTCACTCAGCCGATCAATCTCGACCGGGGCGTTGGGATCGAGTTGTGAAAGTTGCGTCCGGACCCACTGGGCTGCGACTGCCGGTGGGAGCTCCGTCTCAAGCAGGAATACGTGATGTCCGGTCCACACTTCGGGGCGGTGATTGCTCCTAAGTATGTAGAGTTCCGGAGCACCCTGGCCGGTGAGACCCTCGTTTTTCACATTCCCCGCTACCCCGACGATCGTGTAGACCGGTCCCTCCATGGTCTGGTAAGGCCGGAACACCGCACGCTGTATGTGTTGCCCAACGGCATTCCCCTCAGGAAACAGGCGTGCCGCAAGCAGCTTGCTCAGAATGATGAAGTCACCGCTCGATTGCCGCTCTTCCTGGGTGAAGCCCGGTCCTTCGAGGATGGGGATCTGCAGGGCGCGAAAATATCCAGGTGTGACCGCACGCGTAACCACCGTCCCGCCAGTCCCCGGCGGAGTCTGCGGTTTGCCCGTGACAACGAGGTCAGAGTACCGCATACCGTCGTGCCAACTGTTGGCGTCGGGGGGCAACGAGTCGCTCATGCCCACCGTGGTGACACCGGGCAGTCGCTCGAACGCTTTTTCGGCCCGCAGATAGAAGTCCATATATGCCTGGCCCGATTGATAGCGTTCCCGGTTAAGCGGAACCCGCACGGTGAGCACATTGCGGGTTTGTATGCCAAGCTTCTGCTGTTCAAGGTTGCGGAAACTCTTCAGCAGCAGGCTCGCGCCGCACAGCAGAACAACGCTCACACCGATCTGCGCCGCCACAAGGAATCGCCGCACCCGCGCATGTGCGCTGGACCGCGTTTGCTTCGCAGCTAACCTCGTCACGTTCGGCTTCTGGAGTGCAGGCACGATGCCGAAAAGTGCAGCGCAGAGAAGCGAGAGCAGTACGGTGAACAGAATGATGCGCCCGTCGAGCCGGGCTTGCGTAAGGAAGGGAAGTCCGGTGGGAGCGATCGCGATAAACACCCGCAGCAGAAGGTCGGCTAGCAAATACCCGGTCGCCGCGCCCGCAAGCGCCAGCAGAATTGCCTCGGTCAGCGTTTGTCGCACCAGGCGGCTCTGGCTGGCGCCCAGCGCAGAACGCACCGCCAACTCTCGCTCCCGCGCAACTCCGCGCGCGGAAAACAGGCTGGCGACGTTGGCACAGGCGATCAGCAGCACGGCAAGCACCGCGCCAAGAAGCACCCATGCAACCGCGTATGCCTCCTGCATCTGGCGGTCACGAAGCGAACGAACTTGCAGATGGAAGTCATTCCGGATTTGCGGCGGAATCCACTGCTGCGTCTGCCGGAACAGGGGCTCCAACTGATCCTTTGCTTGTTGAACGCTCACCCCAGGATTGAGCCGGGCGAAGGCCCACATCGGAGAGCCAATCCCGCTATTGACCGTGTGCTGTGCCGCTATGTCCACTTGCGCTGGAATAACAACGTCGGCAGCCTGCAGCCTGGGCATTTCAAAGTCTTTGGGAAGAACGCCAATGATGCGCACCGGGTGGGTGTCGATCATGATGGTTTTATTCAAGACGCCAGGATCGCGGTTGAATCGGCTCAACCACAAGCCATCGGAAATCAGCGCGGTCTTAGCCGCGTTGGGCACGTCTTCCTCGGGAACGAAATTGCGTCCCAACACAGGCGTGATTCCGAGTGTGGGCAGGAAGCTCTGCGCTACCGCAGCACACTGCAAATGAACCGGGTTTTCCTGCGTAAGATCGCACTCGTCGACGCCTCGCTCGAAGGTCATCGAGGCAAACGGCTTCTGATGATCGTGCCAATCGTAATAGAAGCCACCCAGCGTGAACTCCTGCCGCTCGAGCGACTGCACCAGTCCGACTGATACCAGCCGGTCGTCGTCCCCGTAGGGCAAGCCGCGAAACAGAATCCGGTCCACCACACTGAAGACTGCTGTAGTTGCGCCGATGCCCAATGCCAATGTAGCAATCACCGTAACCGCAAAGACAGGAGCACGATGAAAGCCACGTAGGGCATAACGAACATCCTGCGCGACCGTACCCAACCACCACCCCGGCTGCTCTTCACGACAATTCTCTCGGGCAGCCTCCACGCCGCCAAACAGAACGCGTGCCTGGCGCTGCGCCTCCTCAGGAGTCATCCCTCCGGCGATGTACGACTCTGTCGCTTGCTCCAGGTGAAACTGCAATTCCTCGTCCAATTCGCATTGGCGAGGGCGGAAGAAAAAGAAGCGCACACGGGTAAGGAACTCTTTCATCATGCGGACTCCGTTCCCCTCGATACTCGACAGTAGAATTACGCTCGCTCTTGTCGATTGTCAAGGGAAGGGCCTCAGGGTTGGATCTCGACCAGCTGGCTTTCGTGTGTGGGCCGGCCTGGCGTTGTCTCGGCCGTGGAGCTCGTCACCCGGGAGAGTACGCCTTCGAGCATTGGGGTCACGTGGTTCAATTGCCGCGCCCGAATCAACAAATCCCAGACGGACTCGAACTTCTTCCAGCCTGCAGCATAGAAAAAGTGTTTAGCCTGATGCTTCAACGCGCCATGATGCAGCGAAGCGCGCGTGATCGAGGCCCACCGATAGAACTCACGATAGGCCCAGTCGTATCCAGTCTTCAGCACTTCAGGCTTGAGTTGCGCCGGCCGGTAAACCACATGCCTCGTGTCGTACAGATTCCAGTCTCGCGTCAGCATGCGTCCCTCGCGAACCATGCGTGCGTGCAATTGAGTTCCGGGGTAGGGCGTTTGAATATGAAACGTCGCCGTGGTGATGCCGTGTTCAATCGCCCAATCAACTGTGCGCCGGAACACGTCTTCCCCATCGTCATCCATGCCGAAGACAAAGCTGCCATTGATCATGATGCCAAGGGAATGCAACCGATCGGCAACCGCCTTGTAGTCGCGGCCGAGGTTTTGCCGCTTGTTGCTCCTTCTCAGGTTCTCCGGCGCGAGCGTCTCAAAGCCGACGAAGAGGCTGCGCAGTCCCGCTTCTGCGGCACGCTCGATCAGGTCGCCTCGCAAAATGGAATCAACGGTTGCCGCACCCTGAAACACGCGCCTCATCCCCTTCATGCCGGCGAACAACGCTTCCGCAAATCGCCGATCACCCAGCAGATGATCATCGAGAAAGTAGAGATGACGTCCAGGCAATCGCTCTATCTCCGCCAGCGCATCCTCAACTCTCTGGGTGTAGAAGCTCCGCCCTCCCTGAAAGAAGGCATCCTTGTAGCAAAAGTCGCAGTGTTGCGGGCAGCCTCGCGTCACCACGATGGAGTTCGGCACCAGGTATGACGCGCGCCGGATGAGATCGCGGCGAATCGCCGGAACCCGCTCCAGCGTGCGGCCTGCCGCCGAGGTGTAAACCCGCCCCGCCTTGCCCGCGCGAAAGTCCTGCAGAAATTTTGGGAAGGTCTGTTCCCCAGGGCCGAGAAAAATAGCGTCGGCGTGCCCCGCTGCCTCGTCGGGAAGTGACGTCACGTGCAGTCCACCCAGGCAGACAAACGCTCCCCGCCTGCGGTAGTGGTCTGCGATCTTGTACGCCCGGTACGCGTTGGTAATGTAAACCTGAATCACGACCAACTCTGGCGCGTCGTCGATAGTGAGCGGCTCCACATGCTCATCCACGATGACCGCGCGATCATCGGCAGATAAATACGCGGCGAGTGTGGCCAGGCCAAGGGGCGGAAACAACGAATACTTGATGGGCCGCCAGTAAGGATCGCTCGCCTCCTTCAAAGAGGGCAGAATGAACTTGACGTTGAGCGGGCGTGAACCGGGAGCGATCATCGCGCACCACCGATGGCTAAAGCTGCGGAAGGCTCTGGAACCCCGCCGAAGCGACGCTCCCTCCCTCTGAAATCTGTGAGTGCTGCATCCAGATCGTTGGTGTCGAACTCCGGCCACATTCGATCGGTAAACCACAGCTCGGCGTAGGCACATTCCCACAGCAGGAAGTCGGAAAGGCGTTTCTCTCCGCCGGTGCGGATAAGCAAATCCACCTCGCCGCTCTCTCCGCTTAACTCTTGACCGACCACATGGTGTCGTTGCTCAACCGATGAAATCTCGTGGGCGGCCAGCGTAGCGCGCATGATGGCCTCGCGCGACGAGTAATCAATGGCCACCCGCAAGCGCAGGCGCCGCCCTGCTGCGGTCGCGGCGATCGCCTGTTCGATCTCACGCAGCAGCAACTTCGGTATACGATCGCGCCGGCCGATCACTTCCAGCCGCGCACCGGCCTCTCTGAGTCGCCCTCTTTCCAGTCGCAGGAACGCTCGCAGCAGCCAGAAAATACTCCTTACCTCGGTGGACGGCCGGCGCCAATTGTCAGACGAAAATGCGTAGAGGGTCAGACATCGAATGCCCACTTCAGGAGCATGTTCCACGATGCGCCGCACCGCCGCCACTCCCGCACGATGACCCGCAACCCGAGGTAAATTGCGTCGCTCAGCCCAGCGTCCGTTGCCGTCCATGATGATGGCGACATGCAGTCCCGCTGCCTTCTCACTTTGCACTGTAAAGTTACCGGATTCGGCTAGACTACTTTGCATCGTAAAGTTGCCTCGCAAAAAAAGAGTTTAGGCTCGGGTGGGCGTGAGGCCGCGAATTAAGGTGGAGGCGGGCTCGTCTCTTGTGACTTTCGCCGCATCTCGAACCACCTGCTCGAGCGTCGAAAGGTATTCGAGATAGCGCTTGCGGCCCGGCGCCGTAATGCGGCACATGGTCTGTGGCCGATTGTGATCATGCCCCTTGACGATGTCCACCATGCTTTCTTTTTCCAGCACTTGCAGATGACGGCTCAGGTTGCCGTCAGTAAGTCCGCAAAGTTGTTTAAGATCGCCGAAAGTCAGTCCCTTAGGATTTGTGATCAGAGACGTGAGTACGCTAAGACGAGCGCGTTCGTGGATCACGCGATCCAACCCCTCATAAGCAAATCGGCCTTCGCTTGGGGGTACCTTAGCTTTCATCGCCACCCTCATGTGTACTGAAAAGCAGAACTCCTGCAACCAGGAGCTGCCCGGCTCCGTATGGAATACCCATGGCCCAAGGCGAGAGAGCCCGGCCGTCGCCCAGGGAGATGCAGACCAAGCCAGTGATGAGGTACCACGCGCCTGCTGCGAGCATCGGCTGCGGCAGAAACGGGCATGATGAAAACACGCCCAGGCTAAAAATGACCTGCCAGATTCCGGGAAGCATCCAAAGGGCCGCTGGAACGAAACGTACCAACACGATGGTAATCAGCAGTCCCGCTCCAGCGGAGGGCAAAAACTGCTCAACAGCCATGTGCATCATCTCCTGCGACATACCCGAATGCATGCGCCGCGTGCGGGTATACATCTGTACTCCGGTCAAAGCGGCCGAAAGCACGGCGGTCCAGATCCACACGCTCAAATAAGTCGAGATGTGGTTCACCGGGTCCGGCACGAACACAGCCTGTACCGCTGCAGCCAAAAACGCAATAAGACCGGTTGCAGCAAGCGTTGCCGGGCCGTAACCACGAAACTCCGTGCTCCGCGCCATCTGCCTGCGGATGCTACTGATGTCGCCCAGCGCTCTGTTCAGTTCATTCACGGCTCTTCACTTTACAATGCAAAGTATCCTGAAAGCGAGGAGCTTGTCAACAGATCGGGAATGGTTTGGGCTTCAGTGTCTGCGTGAGAAGTCCGAGAAGGCGCTGCCTTTTCCTATCTGAACGCGCCGCAAAAACCTCATCCTGAGCGTAGCCGAAGGAACCCCGGCGTTCCTTATCTAACCCATGCCGCTCGGAGCTTTTTCGCCACCGCCCCCAACAAGCTTGTTGCTCTGTATCAGGGCACTGACTTTAGTCGTGCCATACTCGGCCAGAATGATCCAGGCTTCAGAGTCCGCGCGAGAACTACTGTCTCCAAATTGAGTCACGCAGGGACGGGCCGAGAGTAACCTAGGAAATAACTTGTTTAGGATGTATTCGTCAATACTCCCACAAAATCGTCATCCTGAGCGGAGCGCCTCACAGATCTATCGCGTGACACAGCGCTCCGTTGCGCGGAGTCGAAGGACCCCAGCGGTGCTTATCTTGCCCATGCTGCTCGGAGCTTTTTCACCACCGTCGCCAACAAGCTTGGTGCTTTGTATCAGGGCACGACTTTAGTCGTGCCGCAACGATAGGAAATGGTTAGGGCTTTAGCCCCTGCCACCGCAAGATCTATACGAAGCTCCAATCGAAGAGAACGTAGTCAAGGGAACATTCCATTTTCCTCGAGTTCCCTTTATAGCGTCGGAACAGACCTACGGCGTACAATTTCGCCGATCTCGAGCACTTCCCATGGCCAAAACCGAATTCGAATCCGTCGACCAATACATAGCCTCTCGGCCCAAGGACGTTCAGACCATTCTTAAGCGCGTGCGAAGCACGATCCACAACGCTGTACCGCAAGCCGAGGAATCCATCTCATACAAAATTCCCGCGTACAAACTGCGCGGTGATCCGGTCCTCTATTTCGCCGGGTGGAAACAACACGTTTCAATCTACCCGGCAACTGCCACCGTGATCGCAGCCTTCAAGGACGACATCGCGCCCTACCTGGCGAAGAGCGCTCCGTTTCCCGCTTGCGCAGCCCGTCCCCGTGAAGTTGATCGCTCGCATCGCAAAATTCCGCGCGAAGGAAGTCGCCGAGCGTCAGAAGGGGCGGTGAGAAACCCTCCTAGGGCTTTTCCCCTGGCGTATACGTCTCTTCGAAGACAACGCTTTCCAGCGGTGCCCGTCGTTCCCAGCCAACCCGCTCCAGTTCGGGTTCATTCCCGAAACTATCCACGTACCCCAGGCAGAGATAAGCCACCGGCGTAATATGACCGGGAATATTGAGGATCGTGCGCAGCGCGTCTGGGGACAGGATACTGACCCAGCCCACGCCAACCCCCTCTGCGCGTGCAGCAAGCCATAAATTCTGTACCGCGCAGACCGTCGAGTAGACCGCCGTCTGCGGCATGGTTTGCCGCCCAAGGCCGTGCCCTTGTTCATTCTCCGCGTCGCACAGGATGCAGAGATTTTGCGGTGCCTCCAGAATTCCTTCCAGCTTCAACCCGGCATATTGCTCTTGACGGTCGCCCTGATACTTCGCCAGCGCCTGCTGGTTCGCCTGTTGAAATGCGCTGTGCACCTGGCGGCGAATCGCCAGTGACCGGATGACGATGAACCGCGATGGCTGCATCAATCCGACCGAAGGTGCGTCATGAGCCGCCCTGAGGAGCCGGGTCAGCAAGGGATCTGGGAGTGGCTCAGGCAGAAAACCGCGGCGCACATCGCGACGCGCACGGATCACCCGGTAAACCGTGTCTCGCTCACCTTCAGCGAAAGCCGGTGAAACCGCCGGCGGTTGAAGAGGCTGGCTCATCTCCTGCCGTCGCTCAACGGTGTGAAACCTCGGGCCTGCATGGTCTAAGTCTACCCGAGCGAAATGATCTCTACTCACGCAATCTTCGGGTGGTATTCCCGCGCCAGAGCAGCCGCAGCCGCGATCTGCTGCTGCGCGCCCTCGTGGTCCCCTTGCTGCTCTAACAAACGGCTCAGCTGTGCATGCACCTGGAAGGCAGGCGTTTCCGCCGATTTATTCGGCGAAGCCAGGTAGAGCTTAAGTAGCTGGATAGCGAGTTGCGGCTCCAGGTTGTTCCGGCTCAGAAGGGAAGCCCCGTCTACCAATGCGGCCCCATGTGGCTTCGTGTCCTTTGCGTCTGCATCGATCCCGGCATGCAACGCCTCCAGCATCTTGTCCGACTGCCGATGCCGCGAATAGAACGAGGCCAACGCCATCCACGCATCAGCAGATTGGTTGGAGGCTTCTACCGCCGCCTTGAACTCCGTTTCCGCCAGGGTGAGATTCTTATCCTTCTCCGCCAGGCGGCCTTTCAGTTGATGAGCCTGCGCCGGCCCAAATCGCTCCAGTGTCTGGGCGACGTTTTGTGCCTTTTGCTTGCCTCCCCCAACAATTCCCGGAGCTGCCGTATAGAACTCACCCAGGTCGGAAAGTGCATCTACATTTGCGCCGTCCAGCTGAACCGCCCGCTCGAATTCATCCCGCACTTTCTTTGCCAGTCCGTAGGCCTTGATGGAATGGATTTTGTCCGCTTTCTCGCCATAGGCCCGGCCCAGCCAAAGGTGATACTCGCTCTCTTGCGGCATCAGCCGCACAGCCATCTCGCACTCGTGGATCGCCTCATCCCACCGCTCTTCCTGGTAATACACGCGGCAAAGCAGATTGTGCGCCTCCGCGTCAGCCGGGTTTGCCGCGAGCGACGAGCTCAGGCGCGAAATTGCGTCGTCTGCGTTCCCAACGGTCAGGTCGGCATTTACCGGCTCCAGCAAGCTGTTTGCAATCGAAGAAGCATGAGCAGCCGTTGTAGCCGGCAACGAGGACAGCAACGCGAAAAGTAAAAGAGAAAGCGTGGATGAGGAGAGTATGCGCACTGTTCAGTATCGGAGGTTGCCATCCTGACCACTTGGCCACGTCCGCTTCCTCAATGTTGATGTTTGGGAGCAGGGGGAGGATTCGCCGGCCAACCTAAATTAGGCTCGCCAGCTCCTGGATCCTTGCTCCTGTGACCAGCCTCTACGGAGGAAACTTGTAGTCCGGTGGGCCTTCCGCGTGATAGTTTTCCCGTAGCAACCCCCCGGGGTTTCGCCCCAGCAACACCCCTGTCTCTACCAGGAGAACGACCATGGCAACAGAGACGCTGTATCCGCCAAAATCTAACCCCCGCCCGTCTCTCTATCGACCGGTCAACCGCACCGCTGAGCGCATTTTCTTCAGCAGCATGGCGTTGCTGTTGTGTGCGGTTGTCTTTGTAGGCTTTTCACCCACTTACTTCCGCGCCGGCATGTTGCGCGCTCCGCTGCCCAGTCCTATCCTTCACGTCCACGGGGCGGTTTTCACCCTCTGGATGGTTCTCTTCCTGGTGCAGACGACTCTTATCTCGGCTCGCCGTGTCGCCTGGCACCGTTCCCTGGGCACCATCGCGTTCTGTCTTCCCCCGGTCATGATCATTCTCGGCGTGATCGCGGCGATCGACGCCCTGGGCCGCAACGTCTCGATCGGTAAGCTCGATCCGGCGGTTTCCTCGGCTATCCCGCTGATCGGCATAGTCGGCTTTTCCATCGTGATCTTCGCGTCATGGCGGGCTCGTCGAAAGTCGGACTCTCATAAGCGCCTGATCCTCCTTGCCACGATGGGGTTAACGGAAGCCGCCTTCGGCCGTTTTCCATGGAATCAGATTGGGTTCCCGCAGGCTGCGGGTGCTGTCACCGGCCTCGGCATTCTGGTCCTGCTCTTGATCGCCTATGACCTGGTCTCGCTCCATCGCATCCATCGCTCCACACTCTGGGCCGCTCCGCTTACGTTCGCATTCGGAGCCCTTGCCGTTCCCATCGGAATGACGCCAGCCTGGCACAGCTTTGCCGGGTTCCTCGCCCGTAACATTGCTCCGCACCTTTGATGCGTCGCAGCACGCTGGTCAAGGATGCGGTGTTGTCATTTGTTGTGTCTGTTCCCCGATCTTCGCTGAGTAGAGAATGTATTTGAACGGGTCGGTGTTCTGGTTCTTCTCCATCAGCTTGAGGTAGACGAGCCGCTTAGCCTTGGCTACAGGCTCGCTGTGTTCGAACCTGTCTTCAGAAGATTCCAGCAGAGAGGCTGCGAGTTCGTATTTGCCGTCTGCGGTCAGTCGTTCTAAAGCCTTGGTGAGCTGTCCTTCTGACAAACCCAGGTAGTCAACCAGCAGTTCTGCGCGGTCGGCGCGGCTGATATGGTCGAGCCCCTGGAGGTCCGCCTGCCAGTAGCCGACGTTCTGGTCATACAGGCGATCAATGACATGTTCGCGCAGGATGAAATACGGCAGATACACGTCGGGATTCCGCTGCAGCAGATCTGGTGGAATCAAATTTTCCTGTTGAATCATGGCGCGTTCTTCTCCGCTGCTTATCCGCCTCAACACCTGCTCGCGCAACCAGCTGAGATTTAATTTCAGCTGCGACAGAATGGCCGTCGATGCGAAATTCCGCGTCAGCGGCTCATGGCCGTGCAGTAAATACTTCGGGTTCTCTTGAACGACAATATCAATCGCGTCCAGCAGCCCAGGCAGATTGCCCTCCTGGACAACGGGAGCTCCTAAATAGGGCATGATGAAATCGCCCACGAACATCACTCCCTGTTCTGGCAGATGAATGAACATTCCATCATGGGTTTCTCCGCCCTGCACCGGGATCAACTCGATCGGCGTTCCCCCGATCGTTAGCCTGGTTCGACCGTCGATCAGGACGTCCGGCTTGAAGTTGCGTATGTCTTCTAAGTTGATACGTTCTCCGAAGAAGGGCTTGACGAGCGTCGCAGGTCCACTGAAATCGTGGGCAATCTCTTCCCCATAGTTGCTCCTGGCATAGAAGCGCACGTGGGGATTAAGGGAACGGAAATACGCCTGGCCGCCAATGTGGTCCCAGTGAGAATGGGTTACGAACACCGTCGTCAGTTCGGGCAAACCAGGAGCGTACGCTCGCAGCGCCTCATAGGCTGCCTTGGCCGAGTCCGGCCGAGTTCCTGCGTCGATGCCGATCAGCTCCCGGCCATCGTCCGAGACCACGAAATAATATTCCGTGAACTCGAAACCCGTAAGCACGTATACCCGCCCTGGCACAATCTCGGCAATGCGCCGCGGCGCGAAAGTATGCCCGGTCAAAGTGTCCTCAGAAAAAGGAGTAACAAGGGTAATCGGGCTATCGAAGTCTCGGTAGCCGCTTCGCTTCAGATACTCTTGCGCTTTATCTTGTTCTCCCCGGGCGAGAGCGAGTTTTCCCAGACGATAGTAGACCTCACGTAACCAGCCCGCGTCCGGCGCCTTGTCACCATGTTCCTCACACCATCTCAGCTCGTCCAGCGCCGCCTTTCGCTGACCGAAGAAGCCAGGAAGCTGAGAGTAAACGACCCCCGTAATCCAGTTCACGACAAAGACCTGCCCTCCGGAAAGCTGCTTCGCCTGCTCCAGGATCGTGATGGTGTCTTTCACGTAACCCACGCGATGCAACAACGAAACCGAACGCGCATGCTGGGCTCGCAACAAACCGATCGCACTTAAATACAAGGCTTTTTGAACGTCGTTAAGGCGCGGGCCGAACTCCTTCAGTCGAGCCGAAAAGAACTCTGCGCCCTCACTTTGCATATTGGCACTCGAATACTGTGCCATCAGCAGAAACAGCAACTGCGGATCCTTCGGTGGCGCCACGCTGTTGACGGCTTTGAAATACTCAAGTTCCGGACGAGGGGAACTTGCCGGCCCCACCGCCGAGCCGCCTGATGGTTTTCGCAGGCTGACAAGAAAAACTCCGAGCACGATCAGCCCAGCCGACAAATACAGAGCGGTTTTCATAAGAGGTTCCTTTCCCCAGGCCATGGGTTCCTGGTAAAGTAGATGTAACTACATCTATCTGGTCGCAGAGAATTCACGCCCTCATGGCCGCTTCCGTCATGCGCGATACGCTCGCTTTCATTTGTTTCCAGCCGGCGTCTCCAAGTTCGCGGCGTAGTCGCTGTTCGGCCCTCTCCCAATACGGCTGCGCCTCAGCCACTTGTCGCTCTCCCGCTCGAGTCAGAGTGAACAAACGTTCTCGCCTGTCTTTACCACGTTTGACCTGAACCCAACCCTTCTTCACCAACGGGCCCAGGGTGCGCGTCAGCGTGGTGCTGTCCATGGCAAAACCAGCGCTTAGCCGCTTCTGGTTGATCTCACCGGTCTTAGTCAGTGCGGTGAGCAGCCCGAATTGCGTGATTTCGAGTCCAGGCTTTTTCAATTCCTGGTCGTAAATCCGGGTCGTGATCCGCATGAGGCGGCGTAGGTTCTGACAAGCACAGGGCAGCTCAAAGAGTGGGTTTGTGGGCTTGTTGCCTGAAGTTTCTGCGCTCATAGTAAATGTATATACATGCAAAAAGAACTCGTCAAAACCAGGCTTCTCGGTTTGCGGTATCCACGCGCCCGCCTCAATCCATCAAGACCCGGGCAAATACGTCATGGTCAACGTTCCCCCCGGTGGCCACCAGGCCCACACGCTTTCCGCCTAGAGCGTGCTTCTCTTTGAGAGCGGCAGCCAATCCCGCTGCGCCCGCACCCTCCACTACATTGTGCGTGTCTGTGAAATAGAACTTCATGGCCTGTCGAATTTCCTCTTCGCTCACGCTCACCACGCGCTCGACATGCTCGAGCATCACCGCAAGCGCTCCATCATCGGGTACCCGGCAAGCCATCCCGTCCGCCAGCAACGTGGTTACCGGTGCCGCGATGCTACGTCTGGCTTCAAACGACAGGGCATAGGCAGGCGCACCTTCGGCGGCCACCCCCACGATCTTCGTCTTCAATTGCATCCCATTCCGAACCGCGCAGCAGGAGCAGATCCCCGATCCCTGGCCCACAGGCACGTACACCACATCCAAATCGGGCACCGCGGAGAAGAACTCCAGCCAATAAGTAGCGACGCCTTTCGTAATGTCGCGGTGATAGTTAGGCACGAAGTGCCAGCCGTGCTCTTGTGCAAGTTGCTGCGCGTGCTCCTTTGCGTCCTGGAAGTCGTTGCCAAACTCGATGAGATTGGCGCCCTGCGCGCGCATCGCGGCATTCTTCTCCGCGCTGTTTCCCCGCGGCACCACGACATACGCCGGCACCTTGAACCGCTTCGCCGCCAGCGCCACGGACTGTCCATGATTGCCGCGAGTCGCTGTAACCAACCCCGCGATCGTCCTTGCCTCGCGAAACAACTCAGACGCATAAACCACCGCGGTACGAGCCTTGAATGCCCCAATCGGCGTGTGGTTCTCATGCTTCACCCACACTTCGCCTCCGAGACGCTCGCTAAGCAAAGGCCAAACAAACTGTGGCGTGGGTGGCATCACCGCGTAAACCAACTGTTGCGCCGCTTGAATTTCCTCGATCGTCGGCAAAGACGCTGCAACAAGAGTTTCTTCAGTCATAAAAGTGAGCTGATCTCCTGACTCAAATATTAAGCGCTAATCAGGCTCAGCGACAAAACTGAGGGCGCCCCATATCCCCGATTTCCTGTGGAGGTTATTGGGTTCTGTGCACTTCATGCGCCTTTCCTTAAAGAAAGGCGCACACGCAGTCTTGTCTGGGGCGGCGTACAGGAAATTCGGGGTATCTCCTCGTTTCTCGCGAGATGTGGGATACCACTGCTTTCGACCTGCATACGTCGGAGTCAAAACGTGGTTTAAGAGAAGCCGCGGAAGAAGCGCGTTATTATGTCGTCATGTCTTCCTCTGCCAACGTCCTGCTCTACGCGAGACTCGAGTCCATCCTCGCCTCGGAAATCAGCGATGGAACGCCTGCCGTCGGAGAGCAACTTCCCACCGAAGATGAGCTGATCCGCCGCTTCGACGTCAGCCGGATCACCGTTCGCAGGGCGATTCAAAATCTCGTCGCTCGTGGACTCGTCGAGATTCGGCGCGGAAAAGGTACATTCGTTGCTTCACCCAAAATGACTCAGGAACTCACCGAACTCACAGGGTTTGTCGAAGATATGAAAGCGTTGGGACGCAATCCGTCGGCGCGGCTCCTGGAAAAGACCATCGTGGCCGCGGACAAAACGGTGGCCGACCACCTCTCGCTCACGAAAGGGGAGCGCGTTGTCCGGATTTATCGTGTCCGCCTCGCGGATGATGTGCCCGTGTCTTTTGACGAAACCTACCTCCCGCTTGATATTGGAAAGAAAATCATCACCAACAACCTCAAAGTCGAGCCGATCTTCTCCCTCCTTGAAAAGAAGTACAACATCCCCCTGATCGAGGCCGAGTACAAATTAGAAGCGATCGCCGCCGATCCCGCCGTGTCCCGTGCCTTACGCGTAAAGTTGGGCAGCCCCGTCTTCCGCATCGAGAGGACCTCGTACACACAGGGTCCCCGCCCAGTTGATTTCGAAAGGCTCCACTACCGCGGCGACCTCATCCGTTTTGTAACCAGGCTCGCGCGAAAGCCGTCAATCGACATCGCACCGGAACCTCCGAGGACGAGGGCGGCCAGGCAGGCGAGGTAGAGCAGGTCACATTCGTACCCCGGGGGCCCAAATTGCGCGTGGCCGCCTGTCACGCTCAGCAGTTTGATAGAACTGAAGCCGTAGGGCAGATGCACCGTGGCCATCGCCACCAGCAGAAGCCCTGCCATCGGCACGCTAAACAGGGGTACCAGCGCCCCAAGCAACACAGCCAGCCCGCCAACAATCTCGGTCAGAATGGTGAATTGCGCCATCAGATGAGGGGCTGGCACGCCGAGTTGATGCAGGATGACCGCGAAAGACGAGGGTCCTCGCATCAGTTTGGCGAATCCATGTTGCATGAAACCGCACCCAACTATCAGGCGTAGGGGTAGGGGCGCCCAACGCGCGAAGAAGACTCGATGGAATCCGGGAAAAGGGGAGAGGGCAGGAGACCTGTTCATAGATAATATGATGTTATAATGTCGTAATGGATGCGGAACGAAAAGAACGAATCCCATGCTTCCGCGAAGCGCTCCTGTTCTGGTTCAAGCTGGGTTGGATCACTTTCGGGGGCACTGCAGCCCATATCGCTGTGATGCAAGAGGAACTGGTCGACCGGAGACAGTGGATCAGTCATCGAAGATTTCTGCATGCGCTCAGCCACTGCATGGTGTTACCGGGACCAGAAGCGCAGCAACTAGCCACTTACATCGGATGGACCTTGCATGGCAAGCGAGGCGGTGTCGTCGCGGGAACACTCTTTGTGCTGCCATCGATGTTCATCATCCTTGGGCTCAGCATCATCTATGTCAGGTTTGGCGCCCTGCCTTGGATCGCCGCAATGTTTGCCGGCATGAAGCCTGCCGTCATCGCCCTGGTAGTGGTCGCTCTGCTCAAAGTGGCCAAACGATCCTTGCGCAGCCCGATACAAATCGTCGTAGCCGCAGCCGCGTTTGCGGCCATGTTCTTCCTTGGGGCCTCAATTTTGCTGGTACTGTTCAGTGCAATTGCGTTCGGAATCGTGTTCGCTTGGCTGTTGCCTGGTCTGCTTAAAATTCCCAGTGTCGAATCTGAGGCCGAGGATCACGAAGTTTGTATCGACGGCGGCCCCGAGCCAGTCAAGGCTCTTCTGAAATCCACCATAACGCTGGCCGGCATCGTTCTCGTCCTCTGGTTTCTTCCCCTCGCTGCTTTCTTCCTTTTCGCCCATGACTTTCACTTCTGGAAAGCGATAGCACTGTTTTTCACCAGGACCGCGTGCGTGACCGTTGGCGGCTCTTATACCGTCCTTCCATACGTCGCCCAGGTGACGGTCTCAAAATTGCACTGGTTATCCAAGTCCCAGATGGTAGACGGGTTTGCCCTGGCGGAGACAACCCCGGGGCCCCTCATCATCGTGGTCGCATTCGTCGGCTTCATGGCTGGGTACAACCACTTCCATGGTTCCTTATGGATGGGAACGCTGGCTCTTCTGGCCACGACGTTCTACACCTTCCTGCCATGTTTCCTTTTTGTCTTCGCCGGTGCGCCTCTCGTGGAGCGCACCCAGGGAAAGCCCATGATCGAAGGCATCCTGCGATTGATCACGGCAGTGGTTGTAGGTGCGATCCTCGATCTAACGCTCTTTCTTGGCAAGGCCGCCTTCTTCCCGTCCGGAGTCGCAACACTCCGGGGGATCGATGCAGCCTATCTTTTATGGGCGATCTTTGCCCTTGTGCTCCTCCTGAGATTCAAAGTCAATGTAATTCAGCTGGTTCTCATGAGCGTCGCCTTTGGACTTGTTCGATTTCTCCTGAGGTCGTAACAGATCTCTCCGCTCCGGTCGTAATGACAATTCATCTTGGAAACTACACTCAACGTTCGCAAACAAAATTGTCATCCCGACCGGAGCGTAGCGTAGTGGAGGGATCTGCGGTGCGCCCTTCGGGCTTCCCAAATTCTGGAGTGAAAGGGCAGCCTCCTCAGACCCCTATGCTCCTTCTTTGCCGAGCAAACGGAAGCCGTTTCGTAAACCGCGTCTAGCACCGGATGCAACCTTGTATTTGCTCTCCTCTTGACAATCTAGGGGAGTAAAGCGTTACCCTAGATAATCAAGAGGAGACACAGCAAATGCCCGATCCACCCAGCGAGCTGGTGCAGGGAACCCTGGAAATGCTCATCCTGAAGACTCTGGCCCTGGAGTCCATGCACGGCTATGGCATTTCCCTGCGAATCGAGCAGATCAGCAAAGGAGTGTTCCGGGTGAACGCCGGGTCGCTCCTTCCAGCCCTTAGCCGGATGGAACGTGCAGGCAGGATCAAAGCCGAGTGGAGAGCCACGGAGAACAATCGCCGGGCCAAGTACTATGCCCTCACCGCCCTCGGCCGAAAAGCTCTTAAAGACGAAACCGTGTCATGGGGACGTCAGATCGCTGCCATCAGCAGAATCCTGGAAAGTTAGCAAAGGAGCAATGGCTATGCTGCGCAATCTGGTAATGGGACTCAAGGCGCTCTTCCATCGAGATCAACGAAATCAGGAGATGGACGAGGAACTGCGTAGCTACATGGAATCCGCTGCTGAAGAGAAGATGCGACGGGGGATGAATCGGCAGGACGCTCTACGAGCCTCCAGGGTAGAGATCGGGAGTATGGAGACGGTGAAGCAGAAGATCTGGTCTGCAGGCTGGGAATCGAACGCGAACTCCTTATGGATGGATCTTCGCTACGCCGCGCGCCAGCTTCGAAAAAGTCCCGGCTTTACCTTCGCCTGTGTACTCACACTCGCGCTCGGCATCGGCGCAAACACGGCGGTCTTCACCGTACTGAATGCCGTGCTGCTCAAATCTTTGCCGGTTGCCGATCCCGATCGGGTCGTGTACCTGAATACATCGGGAGCACCCAGGAGAACGGGCACCGTCGACTCCCGTGAAACCTTCTCCTATCCGGTGTACGACTCCCTGCGCCAGCAACAACGAGGGCTGACGCAGGTCATGGCTTACGTTCCTCTTGCCACCAGCAAAGTTCCCGTGCGCTACGAGGGAGAGCCCGAGGAAGCCGAGGGCGATATGGTGAGTGGAAACTTCTTTTCCGGGCTGGGCGTAAAGCTCGCGCGGGGACTTGGGTTTACCGAGCAGGATGAGGCCAGCCATGCACCGATCGCCGTGATCAGCTACAACTACTGGACCCAACGGTTTTCCCGCAGCCCTGAGGTGCTGGGCAGAACTCTTTACGTGAACGGAGTACCCCTCACCATTGTCGGCATCGCCTCCCAGGGATTTGAAGGTGTCGAAGCGGGTAGGTCGACTGACTTCTGGATCCCCCTGCAGAGCCGCCCGGAATTAAATGCATGGGGCAATCCACTGGAAGATGGAAAGACCTATCGTGAAAATGCAACCTGGTGGTGCCTGCGGATCCTGGGGCGTCTTGCGCCCGGTCTGACCAAGGCACAGGCGGTGATGCAGCTGCAACCTGCATTTCAAACCGCGGCCTATATCGGGCTTGGCAAGCCTGAACCGGGCGAACAGAAACCTATCTTGAGCTTAAAGGATGCGAAGAGCTTTCCGGGTTACGACGAGCAATACGGCAAACCGTTGCGGATGCTGATGGCCATGGTAGCGCTTGTCCTGCTGATAGCACTAAGCAATGTAGTGATGCTGTTGATGGCTCGCAACGCCACCCGGCAGCGAGAATTCTCCTTGCGCTTGGCGTTGGGCGCCGGTCGTGGGGAGTTGTTTCGCCAGCTGCTCATCGAGGCCCTGCTACTGGTAGCGCTGGGAGGCGGCTTGGCCTGGCTGTTTGCCACTTCTGCGACCAAATCGCTCGGAGCGTGGGCCCAGATCGAGACTAGTCTCGCGCCTGACAACACCGTGCTCCTCTTCACCTTGAGCATCCTGGTAGTTGCTGCGCTGCTCTTTGCGTTAGCACCGTTGCGGATTGCCCTAGCTGCTGGGCCTGGATTGGCGTTGAAGACCACGTCGGCAACGTCCAACACCGACGCAGGCAAAACCCGCGCGGGCAAGATAATTGTCGCGCTGCAAATGGCGTTGTGCGTAGTGTTGCTTGTCAGCGGCGGGCTGCTGGTTCGCACTCTCCGTAATCTCCAGCATATTCCGCTGGGCTTTTCCACCGAAGGGCTGGTCGTCTTCGGTGTGAATCCGCAAAAGATACATTCAGTTCCCGAAGGCATCGCTTTTTATCAGGAGCTGATGCGCAAACTGCGTGCCCTTCCCGGTGTTCAATCGGTCACCATCATGGAAGAGCGTCTGGGAACGTGGTGGTCTGATAACGATGCCATGATGGTGGATGGCAAACTGCCGGATGTTGCCAACGGCAGCTCGAGAACGGTACGCAGCAATGTGGCAGGCCCCGACTTCTTCCACACGCTGGGCGTGCCCGTCCTCGAGGGCCGGGACTTCTCCGATTCCGATACCGCGGCCTCGCCCCACGTCGGCATCATCAATGAGCAGTTCGCCCAGCGATTCTTCCCCAATCAGAATCCAATTGGTCACAGTATCGGAACCAGCGATGGAAACTATCAGATGACGGTGGTCGGCGTGGTCAGAGATCACAAATATCGCAGCATCGATGAAACACCCATTCCGATGGCCTGGTACATGTACGCTCAGATACCGATGACCGGCAAAATGCACGTCGAGCTACGCGTCCACGGCGATCCGCTTGCGATCCTGCCTGCCGCACGTAAAGCACTGCAGCAAATGGACCCGGGCCTGCCTCTGATACAGCCCATCACGCAACAAGCGCAATATGAGCAGACCATCTCTCAGCAGCTGCTGTTCGCCAGGCTCGGAGGATTCTTTGGCCTGTTGGCTGTATTGCTCGTGGCCACTGGCCTGTACGGTACGCTGGCCTATCGCGTGAATCAGCGCACGGTTGAGATTGGTGTGCGCATGGCGGTCGGTGCCCAACGCGGCCAGGTCGTCTGGATGGTGGTGCGCGATAGCCTCGTCCTGACGGCGATTGGCGTCGCCCTCGGTGTCCCGTTGGCCGCTCTCATGGCGAGGGCGCTTACCTCTGCCCTCTACGGAGTGAAGCCTTACGATATCTTGAGTTACTCGCTGGCCGTGTATGGCGTTGTCTGTGTGGCTCTGGCCGCCAGTCTCATTCCGGCGCGGAGAGCCGCGAGCATTGACCCTTTGAGTGCGTTGCGCGCGGAGTAGGTATCAGCTCGTCTAGCGGACAGCCGTCGTTTCGTTCAAATACTGAATGTATCCAAGCAACGCGCCCCAATGATAAAATCGGTCACTGCTTTGTACGTCATCCCCGGCACCGGTCATGCCGTTATAGTTCTCATGCACGTGACCATTCTTCTTCCATTCCTGAAGAAACAGGTCATAAGATTTTTCTGCGAACTGGCGTGACACCTCCGGCTGGTCATAGTTTCGCAACCCAAGGTAAACCAGGTAATTCATCGGCCCCCATATGCGCCCGCGCCAATAATTCTGATCCTTGAACGCCGGATCGTTCCGCGCAATGGAGGGTATGATCCACTCTCCCCAGAATTCTTTTGCGTTGAGCAAGTGGTTTTTGATCATTACCTCAGCCTGTTGCGGCGTAGCCGCTTTGGCCAGCAATGGATAAAAATTGGTCGGAGACAGCCGAAAACTGAACTGGCCGGTATGCAGGTCTTTGTTTAAAAACATGCCTGCATCGCTATCCCACAAGGTTGCCAGCTTCACGCGATAGCGCGTCGCTCGTCCCCGAATCTCCTTTGCTGCCGCTGACTCACCCAGAATGTCAGCCATGGTTGCCAGCGCGTCGCAATCGGCGATGTACATGCTCATAAGCCCGACGTCAGCGAATTCCAACCTGTGGGTCGCGGCGTCGTAGACGGCATCGTCATACATAGGGCTGTTGTCCAGGCCAGACTCGAGAATCGCGCCGGCACGCGTTCCCCGCGCGTTATCATCCAGGTTGGCCGGCGCATTGCTCCCGTCACTGCCCCAGGTCAGATAGCCTTGAATATCGCGATGAGCTGCCCACCAACGATTCCAACGCAACAACGGCGCGAAGGCTTCCTCGAGAAACCACCGATCGCGGAATTGTTGATAGATGCCGAGCACAGTGATCGATCCGACAGGAGGTTCCGATCTATCCGAGCTTTTCCAACCTCCGGAACGGGCATAGTTGGGCACAAACCCTTGCTGCGTCTCGCTGCGCAAAGTCTCGATGGCATCGGCGTAGGCCAGATCGCGGTCGCCAATCGATCCCATGGTTGCAGCAAAGAACGTGTCCCAATCGAAGATCACGTAGCCGCCCCAGCTGACACTCCAAACCCTGCTGACGGGTGAGAGGACGCGGCGGCCTTCGGGCTCGTAAATCGTGTCCCATCCCAGAACGGTTTGGATCGCGTCCACGACCTCCGCGGTCTTGCCGCTGCGCGCAACGGATTGCGCATAATTTTGTCTCGCCCGCTCGATGATCGCCTGGATCCTCTCGATGCTCAGGGGCGCACCTGAGCTCACTCCGACGGGTCGAACGAAATCTGTGGAGAAATAGGCATCGCTCACCGGCAGGTTCACATCCTCTGCCAGGGCACGCTCCGGCGCGTCTTTGCAGGTGCAATTCACCGCGACGGTGTGGAGCGGTGAGCGGGCTTCGATTCGCCTCGGCTCCTTCACGACACTGCCCGGCCGGCCCCAGAGATAGTTCACGGAAAAGACGATGGTTGCCGGCAGCGCGGACAGCGGTTGTGACGGAAGCGGCGTCGCCAGCATCACCACGTTGGCGCCGTCGTGCGCCGTTTGCAGACGCAGGTCGTGCCCTTTCCACGAAAGACGCAGATCGGTGTAGCCACCCTCCCAGGCATGCGGTCCGGGAAAAACCTGCTCCGCGCTCGGGGTCAATCTGCCGATCAGGGCGTCGCCCAGAAATGCGTCTCCATATAACGTCGAGTTGTGTTTCAGTCCCACATGGATAGCCAATCCATCCGGCAACAGAACCTGCGTAGTGACACTATGAACGTCCCAGGTGTTCCACCCCACGCCCAGCCGCTCCTGCAATTCTTGATAGCGCGCTGAGGCCGCGGGCCAAGGCTCTTCGCTTGCGGTCCGCGAGGTCATCGCCGGCTCCTGAAGTTGCGCGGCGACGGAGAGGCCAGAAGCAAGGGGGAGGGTGGCCGCGAGAACTATCGCGGCCGAGCGGCAGCAGCCACGAAGCGATTGCCCACTATGCGATGGCATAGTTCCACAGGGTATCTCATTCATCGACCTCAGGCTTATCCAAAACAGGTTCTGCAACAAATTTACGGGTGGGACACCACACCTCGCATACCGTAAACCCGAATGGACGACAGCCCCAACCCTGCACACCGCCGGGCCGAATGGGCGAACAGCCCCAACCTTGCACACCGCCGGGCCGAATGGACGAACAGCCCCAACCTTTGTCATCCCGAGCGAAGCCGAGGGATCTGCGGTGCGCCCTTCGGTCTTCCCGAATTCTCCGGATCAAACTCCAACACCCAAACAGAATTGTCATCCGAAGCGGCTGATAGAATTCTCGCCATGCCTTGCCATGCCTCTCGCACGCTCCCATCCAAAGTCACTCAATGGCGGCGAACCGCTATCACCGTCGTCCTGCTTCTAGCCATGGTGGGCGCTCTCTCCGGTCTGGTGGTTGGCCAGCAAAAACCCCGTCTCCCGGGAGAAGACTGGATCCGGTTATTCAACGGAAACGATCTCAGCGGTTGGACCAAAATCGGCAACGAGAGCTGGAATGTGGAGGATGGCTTGATCCATGGCAAGGGCCTCACGAAAGACTATGGGTATCTGCAAACCGAGGAAGACTACAAAGACTTTCAGCTTTCGCTACGCTTCAAATGTGTAGGCGATGGTAATAGCGGCGTCTTCTTCCATACCGCCTTCAAGCCGGGCACCGCGGATGTGACCCAGGGTATGCAATTTGAAATCGACTGCACCATGATGCATCACACCGCAGGCGTATATGCCGAAGACGGACGCGGGTGGGTGGTTTGGCCGGCCCCGGAAAATGAAGGTGTGGTCCGCATGGGCGACTGGAACGACTATCTGGTCGAGGTCAACGGAAACCGCTACCAATCCCGTCTCAATGGCGTGCCCATGGTGGACTTCACCGATCCCAAGCCAACCTCTTTCGATGGCAAGATCGCCTTGCAGCTACATGCCGGGGGACGAGGCAACATGGAATTCAAAGACATCTGGATACGTGACCTTTCTCATCGCTAACCACAGGAGGAGCCATTGCATCTCGAAAGCGCCGCTATTTTGCGGTCACTTCCCGCGTCCCCATCATCAACTCCACCACCGTACTAAACAGCCGGTTCCGCGTCTCCAGCCGCACCCCGGCTCGGGTTACATAGCGCACCACGATATCCACGCCCCCGCCTGCCGGCCGCATATCGACTGAAGGTTTCGCACTGAATTGCGGCAGACCCTCTTCATGCGTCACGCGTTTCCACTCTTCCTCCGCCATCTTCGCGTCCGCCTCGGTTGCCTTGACCGCGGCCTCGCGGATCTTATCGATCAGGGGATAAGCTTCGGTCCCCGGCGGAATACTTACCTTGATTTCGTCCCACATCCACTGTCCCGCCGTGGAGAAGTTGAAGTACTTGCCATGAATCGCGTACCCGTTCAGAAAGGAGACCCGCCGTCCCGTGGGATGGCCGTTTGCCGTCCAATTGCCCGTCTCCAGCAGCCACGTACGGAATAGACCGATCTCCACCGCCTCGCCTCCGACGCCATCGATCTCCACCCAGTCGCCCACCCGTATCCCATTGCGCCCCATGAGCACAAACCAGCCGCAGAAAGCCAGGATGAAATCCTGGAAGACCACGGTGAGCCCCGCTGTGGCCAGCCCCAGGATGGTCGGCATCTGCTGCGGAGTTCCGAAGATGACCAACAGCACCAGTACCAACCCAACCACTTGCGTGCCCAGGTTCAGAATGACCCGCAACGTCTGCCGCTGCCGCCGGTCCCGCGACATCCGGTCAAACAGCACTTGCAAACCCCAGCCGGCCAGGATAGTCAGCAGAACAATCACTGCAATCAAGCGTCAGCGACTGCAGCATCAGGTGGACCAGGATCTTGTGTTGCAGCTGTACCTGGTTGCCCCAGCGACCGTAGAGCGTGACCAATTGCTGTTGTGCCGCCAAACGGTCGTCGAGGATGCTCAAAATGGTCCGTTGCGTCGCTACGCTCTGCAAGGCCTTAACCCGGGCTCGAGCTGACTCGCCGGCCGCTTTCGCAGCGCGCGGCTTCGGCCGCCTCGGCCTCCGGCTCCAGCCTTGCGTTGTCTGCTGTCAGTGCTGCGACATCCGCCCTTGCCAGCTGCTCCGCCTGCGGCGATCAGTTGCTGCCGGCTCCGCAGTGCCCACCATTCGGAATCTGTCCCGCCAGCGTGTTGTACTGGCCGGCCGAGATCACCGCCGTCTGTCCATCGCCACCGCTCGCCTGCAGGTCGTACTTCTTCATCGCCGCCTGGTGCGCCGTCAACTCCTGCTGAATCTTTCCCCGATGATCTCCACTCGCCCGCGCCAGATCCTCCATGCGAGTCCGACAACTCTTCCTGGTCGAGGCCCAGCTGTGCCTTGGCCACATCCAGGTCGTCCCCTGGTCCGGCCACTGCAGGCGCTGAACCAGCCGCCGCACTTGTAGCGGGACCGGCTTTCGCCGTCAAAGCTGCCACTCGCTGTTGGTCTTCCTTGACCGTCTGCTGCAGTTCTGTGACCCGCTGCTGCAACGTGAGCGACTCGCCCGTCAGCTCCCTGGTCTCGGCACTTGCTTGGCGTAGCGATTGGGCGAAAGCCTGGTCCACCTCGTGGTCCGCCAACCGTTCCGCCTCCCGCGCAAACTCCAGCTCCTCCGCGGAGACTGCCAGAGCCGTCAGTGTTTTTGCTGTCTGCCAGGGCCTCTGGTCCACAATCCCATACGGCCGCGGTGCGGCGTTCCAACCTGCTTTTTGCCCGTGCAGGAAGGGGAGATGCTCCATGACGCCCCTGGTCATGAAGCTCCCAATCAAACACAAGACCACGACCGCCAGCGATACCACCGCTGCAATCCTGTGAGCACGATTCATCCTGGCCAACCCCTCATTCCGGCACCTGAAATCAGCCTAAACCCAAGTTCGCTGTCAGCCACGGTCAGGATCAAAATAAGAATGCCCCTGAACCCGGCTTCAGGGGCATTCGGTGTCGATCACGTGCGGCAGCTGTTTAGGTGCGAACCGTGACCACGCTGGTTTCGCTTATCACCTTGGCAACTCCGGGAGCACGGCCATGCCCGGAAATGTATCCCTTCCGGTGGCCATTTCGGCAGACGAACCACTGTTCATAAAAACGGTCGGAATGCTTCGGAACGCCAGGGAGGTTAACCGTTTCATATGCACTTGGTTGCTCTGTCATGATCTCGCCGCACTGTTTGCAGTGTTCGCTAGGCATTGTTCTTCCTCCTGCACCATTTATATGAAATGAGATACACGTTCGACTACACCTGGAATGTCGGTTTCGAACTTTAGTAACTGTTGCAGGCCTAATTACTATCTGGTATGTACAGTCACTGTCTCAGCTAAGTCCTTTTGTTTTACGAAGCTGCTCGAGCTAGTCACGAAGCTGAAAGCTTGCGGCGGAAATGGGCCCGCGTGCGACGCTAGCTTGTTTGGGATGTCTTCGCCAAAGTTCCCACGAACACTTTGTTTGGGATGTTTCGTCGAAACTCCCACAAAGGCGCTCCGGTCGGGATGGCAATTCATCTTGGAAACTATACTTAGCGTTCCCAAGATGAATTGTCATCCCGACCGGAGCGTAGCGGAGCGGAGGGATCTGCGGTGCGCCTCTCGGGCTTCCCAAATTCTGGAGTTCTCACGCAGACTCTAAAAACCACGCTGCAGACGAAAGCCACCGCTCTCCTCAAAGGAAAGCCCCCTCTATTCAAGCTCGTCCAGAAACAACTTCTTCTTGAAATCATCCGGCATCTCTTTGGCCGGCTGAAGATGATAGCCACATTCCCGCGCAAGCTCACGCAGGAGTCTTTCCTTATCTTCCCGGGCAAGTCCGGAAACAACAATGGCACAGGCAGAAGTGAGCGCATTAGATGGCAAAGGAACCTCCAAAAATCAGCCTTTAGCAGGCCTAAGGCGATTATCATCTCGCCAAATTAAAACAGTCAATGTGTCTTTTTGTGGAACGACGTTACTCTTTCACTGAACCTGCAGCGCGCTAGTACTCAAGCACGCTCTTTCCTGCGATCACTCCCACCATCGGTGGGCCGTCTGACGCCGAAGCAGCATGGCGTAACGAAGCAGATTGAGGCACACTAACGCCAACCAGCTGGACTTGGTCCAATAAGTCTAGGCGACCGAGTTCTGCTTGGCGGAGCGGAGCCGTTGTTCCACTTCACTCAGCAATTCGGATGCAAAGATCAGTTTCTTCAACGGCAGGATGGGAGCCCCACCGTTGACGACAGCAGAGATGTGATCTTTTTCCTCGCCACTGAGGATGGCGCTTAGGATGATCAAGTCGAACTCCTCAGCTCGCAGCAAATCTTCAGCATCGTTGTACATCACCGCTTGAGCATCGTAACCGGCATGACTCAGGACGGCGCACCGGCTTCGCAGCAAACCGGAGTCTTTGCCGATGCACAAGATGCGAGCTGGATTGTTGAGCATCGAACCCCTCAAGGCAGGTAGTCTAACCCGAATTGACGCTGTCGACATCTGTTTTGTTGCTTGCCAACTGCGATTCAAACTTTCGCCGATGATTTGTGTAATGATGAACAACTCAGATTACCGGCACATCAATCTGAAAAGAAGAGAAGGCGCCGCGGCGGAGGCTAAAAAATGAACTCTTCCGATACTCCGGCCGATAGGGAAGAGCCTAGCCGGCCTCTCTACGTCAGCATCGAAATGGTCGCGAATCTGCTCTATCTCGCCAGGCACAGCGAAGAAGGCCTGGATCAGCAGCGAGTCTACCTCGAACGCGCTTCCTCCGTCCTTTTAGCCATGCGCCACCACCCTGATCTGCCCAAGTGAAGGCACAGCCCGTCGCGTCTCAGTCCTCCAGGTAGCGCTGCGCCCTTCGCAGCAAATCAAGCTCCGTCTCCAGCTCGCTGATCACCACCCGATACTCATCCAGCTTGACCCGCTGCAAGCTTTCCATACGCTGTTCCAGGCGAAGTTGCAGTCGCTCAAGCACCTGGATTGGGGTCAGCTTTGCTTGTCCCGGCATGAGGCGATTATATTCGCCTTTTATTCTCCCTGAAAGATGAAATTATCCACAAAATATCGCCGGCCTACGGGCCATCGCTATAAACCTGAAATTCTCTGATATGCGCCTCTTCCGAACTGGAGAGTATGTTCAATCGTATCCGGCTCGCCATCACCGGGGCGAAGCGGTCCATCTTCTCGTGTCCGATGGCCTGACCGGTCGCAACGCTCTTCCACGCATGGCCCGCCCATACTTCGACCGCGTATTTCTCAACGTGCTGGCCGTCATTGAGCCATTCCATCGATGTCACCCGGTCAATGCTGATAGGCTTCGCGAAGTCAACCTCCAGCACGGAATGATGCGATCCCGCCGGCGCTGACCAGAAAGTGTCCGGATTGCCATCCAAAGCGGCCTCTGCTTCGGGCGTTGCCGGCAGATGTTGCAGGGCCAGGTTGCCGGCCTGCAAACCATGGATGGCTGCACCGAACTCCCTGAGCCGGGCCACATCGGAATCGGGCAGAAGTCCCCGCGAGTCGGGTGCCAACCCGAGCATGAGTTGGGCTCCCCGCCCAACCGTCTGCTCATAGACCGTAGTCAGTTCCTTTAGGCTCTTCACCGACCCCTCATCGTGCGGATGCCAGAACCAATGCAGATCGCGCAGCGGGGTATCCGCTTCGATGGGGCGCCAGCGCAGATAGCCGTGGCGGTCGATGACGTTCCAGTTCTCATAGTCGACGCGTCCCGATTCCGTTCCCACCCAGCGCGCATCGCCGTATTCAAACAGGCCTGTATCGGCGAAGACAATGGTATTGGGCTGATACGTCCGCAGCGTCTCAACGATCTTGGAAAAGTTATAGACGTGCCCGGCGCTGCCCGCCCCATCGAGCCAGAATTCAACCAGGTCGCCGTAGTGTTGTGCCAGCTCGGCTAACGCAGAGAGGTAATACTTGTCGTACGCCTCGGGGTTGTTGTATTTCGGATCATGCCGGTCCCATGGAGAGAGGTAGACACCGAATTTAAGGCCGTATTTGCGCGCCGATCGCGCGACGTCGCCCACTACGTCTCCCTTGCCGCCTTTCCATGGACTCCCTTTGACGCTATAGTCTGTTTGCGCGGTGGGCCATAGACAAAATCCATCATGATGTTTCGCAACCAGCACAACATATTTGGCTCCGCTTGCCTTGATCGCCTCCATCCATTGATCTGGATTGAATTGCGTCGGATTGAATACAGCGGGGCTGGCGCTGCCGTCGCCCCATTCCTGATCGAGGAAGGTGTTGGTGGAGAAATGAACAATGACTCCAAACTCCAGATCCTGCCACGCGACCTGTTGTGGAGACGGTTTGACTTCCATGAAGTTCTGGCCGCCCACCAAAGCCGGCAGAATGGTGAGCATTGCCCCAAGAGTCAAGGCATTCCAAATCCGCTTCATGCAATGCCTCCAGAGGGAACTTGCTGCTAAAGAATAGCGTGTCCGCGCTGTTGGATTTCGAACCATGATGACGATCGGACATTCGACGCTTCCGATAGAGTCCTTTCTCCGCGCCCTCAAAGACAACGGATGCGGTCTCCTGGTGGATGTGCGTCGTTTTCCCGGCTCACGGAAACATCCGCAGTACGATCGGGAGCGGCTCTTTGCCTCGCTTGAAGCGGAAGGGATCAGCGCGGTCTGGCGCGAGGGACTTGGGGGCCGTCGTCCCACGCATCAGAACAGCATCAACACTGGCTGGGCCAATGCAAGCTTTCGCGGGTATGCGGATTACATGCAGACAGCGGAGTTTGCCGGCCAGATCGATTGGCTGACTGGGCAAAAGAACCCGCACACGGTTGCGATCATGTGTGCCGAGGCCGTTCCCTGGCGGTGCCATCGTCGCCTGATTGGCGATGCCGTTCTCGCCCGCGGAGGCGTTGTGGAAGATATCTTTGTGCTGCCGGATGGCAAGTCATCCCGCAAGCCGCACACCATGACTGATTTTGCCCAGCTGGAAGGTCACCGGCTTTTTTATCCGGCGCCGGAATAGCCTCACTGCGCGCACGCAGCCTTACTGAGCGAACGCCCGCCGTAGCAGCGCAATCGCCTGCGGCCCTTCCGTTCGTAGGTCCTTGGTCGAAGCTTCCACGCTGATCATCCGGTCGTAATGAATCGCGCGCATATCCGCGAAAAACGGCGCGTAGTCATATTCCCCCCATTCGAGCGGCACCACGCGCCCGTTGGGGTTTGCCATATGCAGATGGCGCAGATGATCTTTCACTTTGAAAATATCGGCCAGGTCTTCTTTCTCTACCTGGAAGTGGTAATAGTCGATCATCAGCTGAATATTCGGATCGTTCACCGCGTTCACCCACTGCAACCCCTCGGCCGCGGTGTTGATGATATTGCTCTCCTGGTGGCGAAGCGGCTCGATCGCGATCGTGATGTTGCGTGATCGGGCTTCCGGAGCAATCCGCTTTCCAAAGTCCACGAGTTGTTCAAAGGCCTCCTGCTTCGAGAATCCCTCGGGAACCTGGCGCGCGCCGCCGCTGCCAAAAACAACCAGCCGCACACCCAGCCTGGACACGCGATCGAGCGCCCGCCGGACGTATTCCATCTGCCGCTCCTTGTCGATGAGCGGTCCGGTGACCTTGACGTCCCCGGGAAGAAACAAATTAGCAGAAAGCACCGGAAGTCCCACCTCCCGGAACTTGGCGGCCGCCTTCTCGTAATCGGCATCGGAAAGCGCGGCCACTTCTGAAGTGCGCACCTCCATGTAATCGAACCCCGCGGCCTTCACGGCGTCCATGTCCTTCAGCGCGCCGCAGTAGCCAACCTTGACTTTGCTGCGAGGCTGAGCCAACGCCGCCAGCACCACGCACCCCAGCAAAGCCGCCATCGCAGCCGAGCACCGCATACTTGCCTTCATGAAGCTTTCTCCATCGATGAGGTTATATCAGGACGAGCGCCAAGTGACTGTTATGCGTTAAGCCTCGTCAGTTGATTCAGTCGTTCGAGAATCAATGGCACGCGCCCATCATCCAGAACAAATCCCGGAACCGCATCGAGAAAACGAGATTCGCTCAAAAGGCTGCTTGCTGCTTCGACGAGATACTCGCGAATATCAGCTGGAGAATCGGCAATCTCTTTGAGGATGGTGCTTCTTCCATCGAGCACCGCGACAAAATCCTCCAGATCATGGCTTGCCAGGAAATCCATCTGTTTGAATGTATAGGCGCCGTGATTGGGGTTTGGATGCAAAGGAAAAAGGGTTCTCCTCAAGATTACGATACTGAGACCGGTTGTTTGGAGCAGCCGACTCAGAAATCTCGATTAGGAGAACCCCATGAATGCTATTCACTATATCGGATTCGACGTACACAAGAAAACCATCAGCTATTGCGTAAAGACGGCGGCCGGCCAAATCGTCGAGGAGGGCCGACTGCAGGCATCGCGCTCAGCGCTTCGAAGCTGGGCGGAGGGCCAGCGGGTGCCGTGGCGTGGAGCCATGGAAGCGACCCTTTTCAGTGCCTGGATCTACGACACGCTGAAGCCCTACACGCAGCAGCTGGTAATGGGTCATCCAGCAAAGATGAAGGCTATCACCGCGGGCAAAAAGAAGAGCGATTCGATCGATGCACGAACCATCGCCGACCTGCTCCGCTGCGATCTGTTGCCCACCTGCTATGTATTAGTGCCGGAGATGCGCGATCTCAGGCGGTTGCTGCGCTATCGAAATATGGTGGTACAGCAGTCTGTACGCATGCAGAACAAGATGGCTGGTCTGCTGATGGAGAGCGGAACCACCTTCCACAAAGACAAGCTGCACGGGAAGAAATACTTCTCCGAGCTAATGGCGAGCCTGGAGGAGGTACCGGAGTCGGTCAAAGACCTGCTGCGCATGAGTCGCAGCTCGATGGAGATGTTTCAGTTGATCCAGAAGCAGATGGTCAAGAGGCTGCTTTCCGAGCCGGTGTTACAGCAGCGCGTCGAACGGTTGACGAGCATCCGCGGAGTAGGTCCGATTACAGCACTGACCTGGGCGTTGGAGGTAGCCGATCCACATCGATTCTCCTCCATCGGGGATGCTGTCAGTTACTGTGGCTTAACGTCCGCCTTCCGATCGTCGGCCGGCAAACAGCAACGAGGCCCTATTTCCAAACAACGCAATGCGTGGTTACAGACGGTGCTGATCGAAGCGGCCAAGCTGGCGCCGCGATGGAATCCGCAGTTGGCAACACTGCATGCCAAACAACTGGAATTGGGCCATCCCAATCGGGCTACCCTGCAAGTGGCGCGAAAGCTGGTCGCTTACCTATTGGCTGTGGACAAGAGCGGTCGGCCTTTCCAGGTGACCACTCCACCACCTACGCTCCCGGGTCCTGCGAAAGGAAAAAGAACAAAGCGAGCAGCTCTCGCAAAAGCCGCCTAGCGGCGGCCATATCATCGGTTCGATCTGTCAGCGATCCACCGGCCGGTCCTTGGTTTTTCGTGGACTGTGCACGGGAACTTCGGTTCCCAATACACCCTACCGTCTGTTTCGAGGTCGGCCGGTTCACTCTCACTCAATCTTCGTGGACGATGTCTACTCGACGTTGTTCCCGCAAATGGATGTCTGGCCACGCTGCCACTGCGTTGGTCTTGCTAAGGGATCGAGGACAGTTCGCAACACTCACTATCTACCCGCTCGGGAGAACCTATTCTGCCGGGTCAAGGGGAATCTCCGTTTCCCGTTGACTTTTACCTATCATGGATGTCCACGTCCCCGGAATGCTTCCATCTTGGTAGCCAGGAAGTAGGGGGCTGTGATCACCCTGATTGATTGGCCGCTCGGCAAAACAAATGAGATTGCATGATTCAGTGCGCTCTCATACCAGATGTTGGTATAGCCCAGAACTTCTTTGCTGAGCGCCAATACATCCAGCTTCAGCTTTCCATGAAACCAGCGGCACGTAAGTGGCTCCTCGCTCGTGTCTTCTGTGAATTCTGCCTTGCGAAGACGCATCGAAAACGCAATGTAGTCGGCATAAGTAACGATTTCGGCGATCACATCTACGTCGTCCGTACTGCGAATAGGAGCGGCGGCCTTATCTGTAATGAGTAGTCCAAGGGTCACACCACCAATGAAAACAATCTCCCCCAGAAAAGGAGCGAGTTTCTTGGCGGCCTCCTCAAGAAGACGCAAGTTTGGATCAGGCATTCAGCGCCTTGCGCAACAACTCAATAGCGAGTACACGTTCCCTGGTTCTTCCACTTCGAATCGCATCGCATAAGGCAAGAAGTTCATAAAGATTGGAATCGAGCAAGGCAGCTTTTGCCGCATTTTTATACAGGGGCGAGAACGATAAGCCGCGGACGGAGCCTTCCGGATAAGGCCAAACCGGCGGCGGTTCGCCGTCGTCCAGGAAGCGCGACTTCAGGGGCTCGGCCGCGGCCGCCGTAGGAACGCCGCGGACCAGTGCGCCCCTCTGGGGAGGGAACACGTGCCTCATCCCATATGCCAGGAAGTCCAACAGGGCGGAGCGATTGACCCTTTTCTCGAGGTCTGACCAGTAAAGGAGTCCGGATTCCTTGCACCGATTCAACGACTTGGAGACTTCCCCAGGAGGGAGGAAAAGGTCATCTGCCAAGGTTTTTGACAGGATTCTTGGCCCTTCCATAAGGCAGATCTTGAGGAGTAATGCGATGTCTTGCCCTAGCATACGTATTGCAAGGATGTCAAAAATGTTTCAATTTTGCAAATTCGAAATTTGAAATCAAGCGCAGACCCTCGCGACGGCCAATAGGAACCGCAGTCGATTGTGCTGTGCGGAAGAATGGTGCGCCCGGAGAGATTCGAACTCCCGACCTAACGCTCCGGAGGCGTTCGCTCTATCCAGCTGAGCTACGGGCGCGCAACTTAAGGATACAACACCACACCCTCTACCGTTCGGCAGCCTGCTCGCTCTTCACCCGGAGCTGTTCCATGACCGACTGAATAAGCTCCTTAGCCCCGCCAATCTCCGCCAGCACAGTTTCCAGATCAAGCGCCGGCTTGGATGGATTGCGTGTGGAGGCACAATACACCCCGTGCTGGCCAATCAGGATCAGCGCATCGGTAAGCATGTCGAGGGTGACAGCAAGACGGCCCCGTTCCGCCCCCATCATGAATTCGAACCGCTCCAGATCGTCGCGCCGTTGCGCTATCGAGGATTGAGGTCCCGGCATCTTTCCTGCTTTCGGACGAAATTTGTGTCGGAGGAAATCAACGGGTGCCCGACGTTCGCCAAAGCGTACTCCGGATTTCCTGTCGAGCTTCCTGGCGTTGCCGAAATTCATGCGGCCTTCCTTAATGAAAGCCGCACACGCCGGTGTTGGCGGAGCCCCGTGCAGGAAATCCGGATACGTGGGACGAAAACGATGGGCGCAGCCCGTTCGATCGCTTTCACCGTATCGACCGGCGAACTCATACCAGTTGCCCCTGAATCGGTTATGACCGAACCGGCGTAGCCCCTAACCCTTATCCCCAGGCGGCGTATACCGCAACACCGGATTACGCGCCGCCCTGGTCTCATCCAGCCGCGAAATCCGCGTAGCATGCGGCGCACTCAGCACCAGCTCAGGATTCTCCTCCGCCTCGCGAGCCACTTGCCGCATGGCGTCAATAAACAAATCAAGCTCTTCCTTCGATTCACTCTCAGTAGGCTCGATCATCAGCGCCCCAGGCACAATCAGCGGAAACGAAGTCGTGTAGGGATGGAACCCATAATCGATCAACCGTTTGGCAATATCACCCGTCTTGACCCCCTTCTGGGTCTGTCGGCGATCGCTGAACACCACCTCATGCAGCGTAGGTGTCCGATACGGCAGCTCGTACACATCCTCCAGGTTCTTGCGGATATAGTTCGCGTTCAGCACCGCATCTTCCGTGGTCTGGCGCAGGCCATCCGGGCCGTTGGCCATGATGTAGGCGAGCGCGCGAACGAACATGCCGAAGTTGCCATAGAACATGCGCACCCGGCCGACCGATTGCGGGCGATCGTAGTCCAGCCGTAACGTACGCCGGCCGTCCTGGTCAGGCGCACCTTCCACCACCACCGGCGTGGGCAGAAACGGCTCCAGAATCTTCTTCGCCGCCACCGGACCCGACCCGGGACCACCCCCGCCATGCGGGGTCGAGAAAGTCTTGTGCAGGTTCAGGTGCATCACATCCACCCCGAAATCTCCCGGACGTGTCTTGCCCACCAGCGCATTCATGTTCGCGCCGTCCATATAAAGCAGCGCGCCCTTGGCATGGAGAATGTCAGCGATCTTATGAATCTCGCTCTCGAAAACGCCGATGGTGCTGGGGTTCGTCAGCATCAGCGCGGCCGTATCCTCCGTAACGATGTGCTCCAGCTGCGCCACATCGACCATCCCCAGCGAATTCGATGGCAGGTTCTCGACCTGGTAACCGCAGATCGCTGCTGTGGCTGGATTCGTTCCATGCGCGGAGTCGGGAATGATGACCTTCGTACGCGGATTGCCCTTGGACTGGTGGTAAGCGCGCACCAGCAGGATGCCGGTAAACTCGCCATGCGCGCCTGCCGCCGGTTGCAGGGTAATCGTGTCCATGCCGGTGATTTCGATCAGGCAGGATTGCAACAGCCGCATGACTTCGAGCGCGCCCTGCGAGAGCGACTCGGGCTGATAAGGGTGCGCTTCGGCAATCCCCTCCAGCCGGGCAACGAATTCGTTGACCCGCGGGTTGTACTTCATGGTGCAGCTGCCCAGCGGATACATGCCCAGATCGATGGCGTAGTTCCAGGTGGAGAGCCGAGTGAAATGGCGGATGATTTCGATCTCGCTCAGCTCCGGCATCAGGCCCAGGTCCGCGCGCGCGGCTTTGCCCAGCAGCGCTTCCGCGTCGACCTCGGGCACGTCGAGCGGCGGCATCTTGTAAGCCTTCTTGCCCGGGGAAGACTTCTCAAAGACCAGGCCTTCGTTCTGCGTCAGATGCGCGCGAACTTTGTGCCGCACGCCTTCAAACGGCTTGCTCGGCTCCTGGGTGGTGGTTGCCATGGGTTCTTTGCCTTTCAAGCCCGGGTCAGGGCCTCTTCGGAAACTTGCTGCAGCAGTGAGGCCGCGTAGTCAATCTGCTCCCGGGTATTGAGCTCGGTGGTACACCACAGACTGGCGTTGCCCAGCTCCGGATACCAGCGCTTAAGTGGCAGGCCGCCGATCACCTTCTGCTTCAGCAGCTGCGTGTTGAGCAGCTCCGGGGACTCCGAAGTCTCGAGCACAAATTCATGGAAACGGGGAGCCGCAGCGAAGAGCAGCCGGGCGCCTCCGACACTTGAAAACTGCTGTCGCCGCATAATCGGCTTTGGCCAGGTTGTGCAGCGCCAGCTCGCGCAGTCCTTCTTTCCCGTAGACCACCAGGAAGATGGTCGCCATCAGAGCCACCAGCGCCTGGTTGGTGCAGATATTCGAGGTAGCCTTCTCCCGCCGGATATGTTGCTCGCGCGTCGAAAGCGTAAGCACAAAACCGCGGCGGCCTTCCGCTGTCCACGGTCTCGCCCACCAGCCGGCCCGGCATTTGCCGCAGATATTTCTCCTTGGCCGCGATCACCCCGCAATAAGGGCCACCATAACTGAGCGCGACCCCGAAGGATTGCGCTTCCATCGAGACGATATCCGCTTCCACCGGCGGCCGCACCACGCCCAGCGAAATCGCCTCCGCAATCGAAACAATCAGCAGCGCGCCCTTCTTGTGCACAATCTCGGCAATCGCAGGAATGTCCTCGATCACGCCGAAGAAGTTCGGCGACTGCACCAGCACGCAGGCGTCTCTTCGCTAACACTGCGTTCCAGCGCGGCCAGGTCGAGCCGGCCATCGTCGCCGAAACCCACCATCTCGGCATCCAGTCCCTGGTGCTGCGCGTAGGTGTGCATCACTTCGCGGTACTCCGGGTGCACGGTTCGCGCGACCAGACCCGCTGCGCCGGGTAATGCGCACCGCCATCGGTACCGATTCGGCAGCGCCCGTCGACCCGTCATACATCGACGCGTTGGCGATGTCCATGCCGGTCAGCTCGCAGATCATGGTCTGGAACTCGAAGATGGCCTGCAGAGTCCCCTGCGATAATCTCCGCCTGGTAGGGAGTGTAGGAGGTGAGGAATTCGCCCCGCTGCACCAGCGAATCGATAATGACCGGGCGATAGTGACGATAGGCGCCCGCGCCGAGAAAACTGGCGTAACCGGCGGCGTTTTCGGCGACGCCTGGCGAAAGTAGTCGACAATCTCCGACTCCCCCATCTGCCGGGGAACCTCGAGATCCCGCTCCAGCCGGTACTCCTGAGGAATGGTGGAAAAGAAATCGTCGATCGAGCCGGCGCCGATCTGCTTCAGCATCTCGAGTCGTCCGCCGGCGATTTTGGCAAATAGCGCATCTCTGGTCCCCTAGTCCCGGTGTCCTGCGATACCGCTCATCGCCTAGTGGGTCTCTTCCTTGCACAAACTTCTCGTAGTCCGCCGCTTTGAGCAGCTGGTCGACTTCGGAAGGATCGGTCAGTTCCACCTTGAGGATCCAGGTCCCGTGGGCATCCGTGTTGATCTTTTCCGGTGCCGTTGCCAGCTCCTCGTTCACCTCGACACGGTCCCGGTGACGGGCGAATAGAGGTCGGAGACGGCTTTGACCGACTCCACGCTGCCAAAGATTTGCCCTTCTCGCGGTCGAACCACCTTCGGCAGATCGACAAAAACGATGTCTCCCGCGTGTTCTGGGCGTAGTCGGTGATGCCCACCTTGCCCGTCTTACCCTCTCGTCGATCCACTCGTGCTCTTTGGTGTAGCGATAGGTTGCTGGATACGCCATCCGTCCTCATCTCCCTCGTTCATTTTAGAGCTAGGAAGAATGCCTGGGCGTGGATTTCCATGGCTGCAATACGGTAAGCCGTTTTTTGGCGCGCCGGTAGAACGGGGTGCGGCACCACCTTCGCCTTGACCAGGTTCCCGCGTATCTCGACCGCCACTTCCGTCCCCGGCGCGATGCGGTCCACGGCACATAGGCCAGCGCGATGTTCTTTTTCAGATAGGGAGGGCGAGCCGCTGGTCACGTAGCCGATGGGCTTGCCGTCCAGGCGTGCAGACCTTGTAGCCATCGCGCGCGATGCCGCGATCGACCATTTCCAGTCCGACCAGCTTGCGCTTCGGTCCGCCGCTCTGCTGCAGTTGCTAACAGCGACTGCGAGCCAAGAAAGTCGCTCTTGCCCAGCTTCGAGAACCGTTCCAGGCCGGCTTCGAAGATTGATCTCGTCGGAAATCTCATGGCCGTAGAGGGCCATGGCGGCCTCCAGGCGAAGCGTGTTGCGTGCTCCCAGGCCGCAGGGCAGGATACCGAACTCTGCCCGGCTTCCAGCACTTCGTGCCATACCCGCGTGCTGGTGGGCTCGTCGGAGGGCAGGTAGATCTCAAATCCGTCTTCGCCGGTATAGCCGGTGCGCGCGATGAGCACGTTGTGCACGCCGCAAACAGTGCCCCAGGTGAACCAGTAATTCTTGATCGTGCTCAGGTCCGTTTTAGTCAGCTTGGCCAGCGTCTCCTGCCGCCCGCGGTCCCTGGATCGCGAGCTGGGTGTAGTGGTCGCTGTAGTCGCTGATATGCACGCCGGCGAAGACCCCACCTGGGAGCGAATCCACTGGTAGTCCTTCTCCCGGGTGCCGGCGTTGATCACCAGCAGGTAGTCGTTGTCGCTGAATTTGTGCACCAGGATGTCGTCGACAAACGTCCCCTGGGGATACAGCATGGCCGAGTATTGCGCCTGGCCCGTGGCCAGCTTCGACGCATCGTTCATGGAGAGGGCCTGGATCGCCGCCAGCGAGCCCGGCCCGCGGAACTGAATATCGCCCATGTGGCTGACGTCAAACAGCCCCACCGCGGTGCGGACCGCCATGTGCTCCGCGGTAATGCCGGAGTACTCGACCGGCATGTCCCAGCCGCCGAAATCGACCATCTTGGCTCCAAGCTGCCGGTGGACACCATTGAGCGCGGTTTTGCGCAGGGCGGGAGTGGAAAGAGAGCCAGCGGACACAGGGCGAGTTCCTTTTCGAGAAATGGCTTATCTTCCACGGTAGCACGGACGAGGGAGGCATTTCCCGCCCGAAGGCTGCCTGGTGGATGCCGCGAGGTGATCCAAGGCTTGAGAGAACTGCAGGTCCCCGTCAGGAAAACCGGGTAGACCCTGATCCCAGTGCCGCATCTACGGCGCTCGGATGCCAGGGCCGCCCTTCCGAGCTGGCTACAGTTCGCCTCTCGGGCCTCGCCCGACCGCCTTGTCAATCATTTCCAGGACCGGCATGCAGAACCGCAGATCCCTGACTCGGTCAGGGCAGGCTCTCGGTGCGCCTTGCAGGGACGCTAGCTCCGAATTGATGGTGGCAACCGCATCCCTCTCGTAGTCGTCGAGAAGACTTCAAGCTAGGGTGGCGTTCTTATTCCCCACTAGCTTGCCGCCCAGGATATGCGCTGGATTGCTGCTTCCTGCGGGTCCGGTGGTGGACGGCCGGCGCTGCCCAGGCCAGGCCGTCTACGCCCTTCCCGGCATCGATCAGCGACTCCACCTTCCACTGCGACAAATCGACCACGGCTATCTGCTTGGCCTTGGAGCAGGAGACATAAGCGACCTTACCGTCAGGCCGGGCCAGCACCTTGACCGGGTCATCGGGAACGTCAACGGTACGGACCACCTTGAGACTGCTGAGATCGACCACGGCAAGCTGGTTGGCGCTGGGTAGCGCGACCAGCAGGAAGCGGCCATCCGGGGTGGGCGATGTTCCGTAGCCCAACGCCGGCAAAGGCACCCACGTCTTGATCTTTGTTGGTGGCGGTGTCGATGACCGCCAGTTGCGGCTTCGTCTGGTCGGAGGTGAAGACCATCTTGTCGTCGTTGGAGATGGCAATGCGCTGGGCTGTGGCCGAGATCGGAATTATCGCGATCGTCTTGCGTCCGGCCATATCCAGCACCGAAACGGAACCGGCGCCCACATTCGAGGTATACCCGCGCTGCCCGTCGCGAGTGATCACGAGCATGTGAGATTCCTTCTGCCCGGTGGGGACGGTGCCCACAACCTTGAGGGTATGCGGGTCGACGATGGTCACCGTCTGATCGAGTTCGGTGGTCACATAGAGCAGGTTCGTGGACCCGATCGTAAACCGGGCAATGGGGGCGCACGCCGTGGCCGAAATCGACCTTGCCGGTGACCTTTCGGCTGGCAATATCGATCACCACCATTTCCCGGCCGTCGGTTCCCGGCTTGCCTACGCCCGAGTCTCCGTAGATCGGCACATAGGCGGTTCGGCCATCGGGAGAGGTGGCGACCTCGTGGCCGGTGATGCCCCCTTCCGGCACTGTGGCGAGCTGCTTGTCAGCGGCAGGGTCGATGATGCTCAGGTCGCGGTCGCCCTGGTTGGTGGCCACCAGAAGCGGTTTTGCGGGTTCGGGAATAGCCGAGGCGTTCATCATAAGAAGAGTCAAGGGCAGCACCAGACAGAACGCAAGAATCATCAAGTACAGGTACGCGGATATTCGCTTATACATAGCGGGAGAATTATATCCGCGAACAGCTCGCTTGGGGCAGCGTTGGGGGCCTAGGGTTGGCGAGAGTGAAGCGGAGACCTCCGCCATTCGGCCTTAGCAGATGAGAAGGTAGACTACAAAGGCAACTTTTCACTGTCGCTGCCGTCATGGTGACGGGATAAGCTGTCTGCAGAGTTATGACCGAAGCCACTCCCAAACCAGTCAGACCGGCACAGCCCCGCTGGCCCGCAGCTCTTGCTGCTCTGGCGGTAGGCGGCCTGTTTGCAGCCTTACCGGAAACCCTGACCTTTGGTCCGTCCTGGCTTTTGCTGGCGGTGGTTGCCGTGCTCCTGGTCCCGGTGTGGATCGCCCGGCTGCGCGGCTCCTTTGCTCTTAATCAGGTGCTTGGGTACATCCTGCTTGGCATAGTCACGGCGGCGATGCTGTGGTCGCTTTTCCTGCTTGTCCGCTCCCTTCCCGGGCATCAGCTGGCGCCATCCGATCGCTGCTGCGCTCGGCGACCGCGCTCTGGGTCACCAACTTTCTGGTCTTCGCTTCGTGGTACTGGCGGCTGGACGCAGGCGGGCCGCACGCCCGCCATCTCCGCGGCAGCCACAGCAAAGGAGATTTCCTCTTTCCGCAGATGACGCTGGCTCCAGACACCCAGCTACCGCTCGATCCGGACTGGTCTCCCGGCTTTGTGGACTATCTGTTCCTGGCCTTCAATACCAGCACCGCGTTTTCGCCCACAGATTCCCCGGTTCTGTCCCGCTGGGCCAAGGTGCTCATGATGATTCAATCCAGCATCTCGCTGGCCACCCTGGCGTTGCTGGCGGCGCGCGCGGTCAATATCCTCTGATCCCCGCAGAACCTCGGCAGGGTGCAGCATCCAATCCTGCGGACGGGCGAAGCTGAGCCATCCTGAGGATGCAAATGGCGATGAAAGTTTCTGAAGTCTTTGTCGAGACGTTGGCCGCAAGCCGGCGTAAAACGTGTCTATGGCGTCACCGGCGACTCGCTGAACGGGCTCACCGATGCGATTCGGCGGAACAAGCAGATCGAATGGATGCACGTACGCCACGAAGAGGCGGCCGCCTTCGCCGCGGGGGCGGAGAGCCAGCTCACCGGGCGAGATTGCGGTATGCGCGGGAAGCTGCGGTCCGGGCAATCTGCACCTGATCAACGGCCTATACGATTGCCATCGCAGCCGCGTCCCGGTGCTGGCCATCGCGGCCCAGATTCCGAGCCAGGAGATCGGCAGCGGCTACTTCCAGGAAACCAATCCGCAGCATCTGTTCAAGGATTGCAGCCACTACTGCGAGATGGTCTCGCAAGCGGACCAGATGCCGCGCGTGCTGGGCATCGCGATGCGCACCGCGATTGCCCGGCGGGGAGTCGCGGTGGTCGTCGTCCCCGGAGACGTGTTCGCAGCGCGAGTGCTCCGAGGCTCCGCCTGGCGCTCGGCATTCATCAATCCGCGTCGGTGGTCTGTCCCTCGACGCCGAACTGAGACAGGCGGCCGAAATGCTGAACCGGCGCGCAGAAGGTCACCATCCTGGGCGGCGCGGGATGCGAGGGCGCGCATGATGAGCTGGTGGCGCTGGCAGGCCAAGCTGAAGGCGCCCATCGTGCCACGCCCTGCGCGGCAAGGAGTTCATCGAGTACGACAATCCCTACGACGTCGGCATGACCGGCCTGCTCGGCTTTTCCTCCGGCTACCACGCCATGATGAACTGCGACGCGCTGCTGATGCTGGGCACGGATTTTCCCTATCAGCAGTTCTATCCCAAGAAGGCCAAGATCATCCAGGTCGACGTGCGGGGCGAGCAGATCGGCCGCCGCACGCCGGTCGACCTGGGCATGATCGGCAACGTCAAGGACACGCTCGATGCGCTGACGCCGCTGCTCGAGGACAAGCAGGACCGCAAGTATCTCGATACCTGCCTGGAGCAACTACAAGAACGCGCGCAAAGGGCTGGACGATCTGGCCGTCGGCGAGCCGGGCCGCACGCCGATCCATCCGCAATACGTTGCCAAGGTGGTGGATGAGCTGGCCGCCGACGATGCCGTCTTCACCTGCGATGTGGGCACGCCGACCATCTGGGCTGCTCGCTATCTGCACATGAACGGCAAGCGCCGCCTGCTGGGCTCGTTCACGCACGGCTCGATGGCCAACGCTCTGCCGCAGGCCATCGGCGCACAGGCTGCTTTCCCGGGACGGCAGGTCATCAGCCTCTCCGGCGACGGAGGCTTGGCCATGCTGCTGGGCGATCTGCTGACGCTGCGCCAGCTGAAGCTGCCGGTCAAGATGGTGGTCTTCAACAACAGCACCCTGGGCTTTGTGGAGCTGGAGATGAAAGCCGCCGGGCCTGCTCGATTTCGCCACGGACCTGGTCAATCCCAACTTTCGCCAGCTTGGCGGAGTCGGCCGGGATCTCTGGGCCTGCGGGTGGAGAAGCCGGAAGAGCTGCGCCCGGCCTGTCAAGCAGGCTCTCGCCACGACGGCCCCGCGCTGGTGGAGGTCATCGTGAATCGCCAGGAACTCTCGATGCCGCCCACCATCACCGCCGAGCAGGCCAAGGGTTCAGCCTCTACATGGTGCGGGCCGTGCTCAGCGGCCGCGGCGACGAGGTGATCGACTTGGCAAAGACCAACCTATTCCGCTAGCCCGCGGGTCTTTCATTGCGCCACGCTTCGGTCGGGTGCCCGTGACTTTTTTACGTTTTCAGCACACCAAACCGGATGTTTTCAACCCCGCACAAACCCGTCATCCTGAGCGAAGCGCCGAGCGGATCTATCGAAAAACGGACGGCTTATGGCGCGGAGTCGAAGGACCTCGGCGATGCTTGTTGGCAGATGTTCTTCCAAGCTTTCCAGCCACGAACTGCAACCGATCTGCCGTCCTCTCAGCCGCTATTTGGTGCTGACTGGAAGCGCTACCCTCCCCTTTGTCATCCCGACCCGGATTTCCTGCCACCCTGCGCTGGACAAGGCCGCGTGTGCGCCTTTCTGTAAGGGAAAGGCGCATGAAGTGTATCAACGTCACCAACTCTTACAGGAAATCCGGGGGAGCGAAGCCGAGGGATCTGCAGTTCCGCGGACCTGTCTTGGAAATGTTTTAACCACCAACAGCAGTGTCATCCCGACCGGAGCGTAGCGAAGTGGAGGGACCTGCTGTCTCACTCCGAACCCCGAAACTCCCCAAAGACCTCGCGTAATCCCCCCGCAATCTCACCCACCGTAGCCCCGCTCTCGGCCGCCTCAACAATAACCGGCATAACATTCCCCGACGACCGAGCCCGTTCCGTAACCCGGTCCATAGCCGTCTTCCAGCGCACCGGATCGCGGCGCGCCCGCAGCGCGCGCACCCGCTCCACCTGCATCCGTTCCGAAGTTCCATCTTCCTCACCAGCACGCGCGCCAGGCGAATCATCGTTCGGACCAGCGAATCGGTTAACCCCGACCACGACCCTTTCTCCTCAATCGACCGCTTGCTGGTAGCGGTAGGCGGAGTCTTCAATTTCCCGCTGCACCCAGCCGCGTTCGATCGCGCCCACCATGCCGCCCAGCGCATCGATACGGTCGAGGTAATCCGCGCCTCTGCTCAATGGCAGTGGTCAGCGATTCGACGTAATAGGAACCGGCCAGAGGATCGACCGTCTGCGCGACCCCGGATTCCTTCGCCAGAATCTGCTGCGTGCGCAGCGCCATGCGCGCGGACTCTTCGCTGGGCAGCGCCAGAGCCTCATCGTAGCTGTTCACGTGCAGCGACTGCGTGCCGCCGAGAATGGCGGAGAGCGCCTGCAGGGCGGTGCGCGCAAAGTTGTTCTCGGCTGCTGGGCGGTCAGGGTCGAGCCGGCAGTTTGTGCATGAAACCGCAGCGCCAGGGCGCGGATCACTAGCGCCAAACCTCTCCAGCAGCAGGCGGGCCCACAACCGCCGCGCCGCGCGGAACTTGGCCACTTCCTCAAAGAAGTCACTATGCGCGGCAAAAAAGAACGAGAATCGCGCCGCGGCCAGCTCGATATCGAGTCCCGGCGCTCGCGCAGCGCCTCAAGGTAGGCGCGCCCGTTGGCCAGGGTGAAGGCCACTTCCTGTACCGCGGTCGCGCCCGCCTCCCGCATGTGGTACCCGGAGATGGAAATGGGATTCCATGCTCGGCAAATGCTTGACCGCTCCAGGCGAACAGGTCGGTCACCAGGCGCAGGCCGTGCTCGCAGCGGATAGATGTAGGCGCCGCGCGCAATATATTCCTTGAGGATGTCATTCTGCACCGTGCCCGAGAGCTGGCCCAGCTCACAGCCCGGAACGCCGCGCCGCCGCGACATACAGGGCGAGAAGAATGGTCGCCGTGGCATTGATGGTCATGGAGGTCGAAACCGCGTCCAGCGGGATACCGGCAAAGAGCCGTTCCATATCTTCGATCGAATCGATGGCCACTCCGGCCTTGCCCACCTCGCCCGCCGCCCAGGGAGAGTCGGAGTCGTAGCCGATCTGGGTGGGCAGGTCGAACGCCACCGAAAGGCCGTCGCTGCCCTGTGCCAGAAAAATTTGTAGCGGCGATTGGACTCTTCCGCGTCGCCCATCCCGGAGTACTGGCGCATGGTCCACAGGCGGCCCCGGTACATGGTGGGCCGGATACCCCGGGTAAAGGGATACTGGCCCGGGGTACCCAAGGTCGCGGTCGGGGTCGAAGCCAGCCAGATCCTCTGCCTGGTAGACCGTCTTTCTGCGGAGGAATCGTAGGCTTTAGCTGCATATTGAGTCCGCGGGCCCCGTTTGCTCTTGCGATAGGCGCGGGTAAACGAGCTGGCCGAAAACCAGCCGAAGACGCCGGCCAGGACGACGTAAAGCAGCAGGTGGCTATGTTCCGGTCCCTGCCTCCAGGCGGCGCGAACACGATAAACGCTCTGCGCAAAAAACAGCGCAAACAGGGCAAAAAACAGCCCGGTGATTTCCAGCCAGAACACACTTCCGGCGTGGGTAAAGGGGCCCAAGAGAGCCTGGCCAAAGGCTTTGGCTCCCCGTTTGGCGGTAGCTGCCCGGCTGCTGAGGCTGGGACTTGCCGGAGCGGGTCGCGGCGGCACTGGCGGCCGGCCGTTTCCCGTCTCCACCGGGCAGGCTGGGCGGCCGCGCCTGTTCCACCCGCTGGCGGAGCATGTTGGAGGCCACGCGGACGCCGATGCCGAGCGTGCGGCCTACTTTCTTTGGCTCCATAGCAAAAGTTTATCAGCCGGCTGATTCAGATTGCTCCGCTGTCGACATCAGAAGTAAGGTAGGTAAAACCGCGCCCGAAGGGTGGCGATTGGGGGTACTTCATTGAACCAACGACTTCGTCGTCTTATCCAGCAACTGGGGGAAGCCATCCATGAGTCGGTTTCCGAGTCCGAGCAGATCTCCGAGGTAGTGCAGGACATCCGTAAACAGGGCTTTGATGTGCTGCTCATGCTGGAAGCGACGATTGGATTGAACGAGGTGGAACAACAGCCGGTTTCCGAACTGGAGGCTCCCGCCAGCGAAAACCCGCAAGGGGACGAGACTTTTAACGCTCAGGATGTACACTTTCTGCGCTCCCTGCGCATCTCTGTCGAGGAAGGTTGAAACACGCACGCAGTTCCAGGGATAGAGTCACGGGCACCGCGGTGACGCCATGAAAGACACACTCGGAGTACTGCTGGCAGGGGGAGCGGGAGAGCGGCTCTTCCCCCTGACACGCGATCGGGCCAAGCCGGCGGTCCCTTTCGGCGGCAACTACCGCATCATCGATATCACCCTCTCCAACTGCATCAACTCCGACCTTCGCCGGGTCTACATCCTCACCCAGTACAAGGCGCTCTCGCTCAACCGGCATATCCGCGAAGGCTGGACCGGCATCGTGGCCCAGGAGCTGGGCGAGTTCATCGAGATTCTGCCTCCCATGCAGCGGGTCAGCGCCAACTGGTACATGGGCACGGCCGACGCGGTTTATCAGAACATCTACTCGATCGGCGCCGAGCAGCCGAAGCATGTGCTGATCCTTTCCGGCGACCACATCTACAAGATGAATTACGGGCTGATGCTCGATCATCACAAGGAAGCCGGCGCGGATGTGACCCTGGCCACCCTCCCCATCCGCCCGGATGAGGTTGCGCGTTTCGGCGTGGTCGAAGTGAGCCGGACGGGAGAGGTCGTCGGCTTTCAGGAAAAGCCGAAAACGACCAACCTGCGCTCGCCCTTCAATCCCACCATGGTCGATGCCTCCATGGGCATTTATCTCTTCAACACCGACGTGCTGCTGCCGGCGCTGATGAAGGACGCCGAGGATCCCAACTCCAAGCACGACTTCGGCCACAACATCCTGCCCGGCATCCTCGGCCGCTACAAGATCTCCGCCTACAACTTCGTCGACGAGAACAAGCAGAACGCCCTCTACTGGCGCGACGTGGGCACGCTCGAAGCTTATTTCGACGCCAACATGGATGTGGCCTCGGTCTCGCCGATCTTCAACCTGTACGACAAAGCCTGGCCGATGCGCACGCGGCAGCGGCAATATCCGCCGGCCAAGTTCGTCTTTGGCGAACCGGGCCGTACCGGCATGGCGATCAACTCGGTGATCTCGGCCGGCTGCATCATTTCCGGAGCGGTGGTCCGCAACAGCGTGCTTTCCCAGGACGTGCGCGTGAATTCCTATGCCGAGGTGGAATCGAGCATCATCTTCACCCACGTCGACATCGGCCGCCACTGCCGCATCCGGCGGGCCATCATCGACCGCGACGTCCATCTGCCCGAAGGCACGGTGATCGGCTACGACCGGGAAGAAGACCGGCGCAACTACTTCGTCACCCAAAGCGGCTTGACCGTGGTCACGCGCGACTACTCGCTCTACGAAAATCCCGTCTCCCCGGACTTCATGCAGCAGTCCTGAACTGCGGGGCAACAGTTGCTCGATGGCGACGGAAAGCTCCGCGCCTGTCCATCCGATCCGTCAATGCAAATGGATGCGCTACCGCTCTCCTTTGTCATCCCGACCGAAGCGTAGCGCAGTGGAGGGATCTGCAGTTCAACGGACCTCTCGCTGGAAATGTTTTTCGATTGGATGTAGGGCCCCGCTCCGCCATTCAGGACAATCCCGGAAAGAGTAGGATGGCTGTCAAGATGAAGCGGCATTGGGACGCATCCTCCAGTTTTTGCTTGCCCTTTGGTCGTCCTCTATGTCGGAGATTGGGTCGTGCTGCGGGTCCGGGCGCGGCGATCCTCCACCGTCCAGGTGGAGCAGTTCCTGCGGACGCCGCTCAAGGGCCAGAAAGAGGAATTCGACTACATGGGAACGGTGGCCCAGCCATGCGTGTCGCTCGCTCTTTCCCCATGGCTCGGAGGCTCCGTGCTGGTGGTTGAAGTGGCATAAAATCCAGTGGGTGTCGCCCTAAACTACTGAGACGAGCTGGCCGTGTTTCTGGAACTCGCTAAATTCGCTTCTTTGTTGCTCAGCATTCTTTCCCTCGATGCCGTCTTTCATTCTGCCTTTCTGGAGCCGGGAGCAATCTCCACCAGCGCCTGCTGCCTTCGCTCGATATGTTGCTGCTGGCCGCCGCCGTCTGCCTGGGCAGCGGATACATCTTCCGCGCCTGGGAGCAGAGGGCAGGCCGGCGCGACGCCAGCGTGGTCGGGTCCCTGCCCATGCTGATTTTCTGGTGGGGCGCGGGCATCATGGCTCTGCTGTTCGGCCTGGCCTGGTTGCTTGAGCCTGCTATTTCTTCGGTTTCGCGGCCCGGTCAATGGCTTTGAAAGCGGGTCCGAGTGGAGCCCGCTCGATCGCGGATAGGGAACTGAAGGCGCGGCCGATGCGTATCAGCATCCATGAGTCTGGCTGCCACGCTCTCCTTGAACAACGGGGAAACGGGAGCACGCGGTGAGCGCTTTAGCCCGATTCGGGGAGGCGGTATCCTACAGGCCGAGGAACGCCCGCGTTGAATCCTTCTTCGAACACGCCGCCGGACCGGGAGGGTGGCGCACGCCGGCAATGGCCCGGCGGATACGAGGCGGAAGCGCCGGAGATCGATTGGCCGGCGCTGGTCCGGCGCTGCCTCGACGGCGATGCCGCGGCCTGGACCGAGCTGGTGGGCGGCCCAGCAGCGCCGGGTCTACGCCCTGTGCTACCGCTTTACCGGTTCCTCCCACGACGCGGAAGATCTGACCCAGGACGTCTTCATCAAGGTCTACGGCAACCTGCGCAGCTTCGACCCGGCCAAGGGCAGCTTCCATACCTGGATCACCACCCTGACCCGCAACCTGCTGGTCGATCACTTCCGCCGCTCCCGCCAGCAGCGGGTGACAGATTCGATCGACGCCGGCTGGGACCAGGGCCACGACGCCCCCGGCCGAGCCCATCGTCGACCCGCGCACCACGCCGCTGCAGCATGCGGTGCGTAACCAGCTGGGGCGAATGGTGCAAAACGCCCTGGCCAAGGTGTCGCCCGAGTTGCGCGAGGCAGTTATTCTGCGCGATTTGCAGGATATGGATTACAAAGAGATTGCCGAGGTGCTGGCGATTCCCCAGGGAACCGTCAAGTCGCGCATCAGCCGCGGCCGGGCGGAACTAGCGCGGTTGCTGGAACGTACTAAAGGGCAGGTGATGTAAATGTCTGAGCGCGAGCCAAACTAAGCCGTTAGGCGGAGCCAGGCCGGGTGCTGCGGTGCGACGAGTGGGAAAACCTGCTCGCCGATGCGCTGGACGGAACCTTGACCGCGGCCGACCAGGCGGCCTTCAACCGCCACCAGAACGAATGTGCGCTGTGTGCCCAGATGCTCAAGGAAACCGAGCAGGGCAAGGCCTGGATGCAGTACCTGGCGGCCGAGCCGGAGGCCCCCGCCGATCTGCTGCAGAAATATCCTGGCCCGCACCAGCGGACCGGCGGGACGGGGTCTCGGCGGGAGCCGCGGCTGCCTGCGCCGGCGCCCTGCCCGCCGCCCCGCCTGGCGCCGGGTGGTGCTGCCCCCCGGTCCGCCAGGTGCTGGAGCCAAGGCTGATGATGACCGCGGCCATGGCTTTTTTCTCCATCGCCCTGACCCTGAACCTTACCGGGATCAAGGTTACCGAGCTGCGCGCCGCGGACTTTCAGCCCTCCGCGGCTGCGCGCCAACCTCACCCGGACGTACTATTCCACCAACGAACAGGTGACCAAGTATTACGAGAATCTGCGCCTGGTGTACGAGATGGAGGCCCGGGTAAGGGAATTGCGGCGCTCGACCGAGGCCGAGCCCGCGCCCCGCGCCGCGGGAAACCCCCAAGCAAGCCGGCGCGCGATGGCAGCGGCAGTCCCAGCTCCACCGTCCCCGGGGCAGCAGGTTCCCCCGGCGCCCGACGGCAGCCCACTGCGATGCCGAGTACGAGCCGGTGTTACCGGCGGAGATGGGCCGCCGGCTTTGACCGTCGGGAAGAAGAGAAAAGTCACAGAAGAGAGGTTTTCAGGGCTTTGCGGTCAACAACTGAAGACCAAGCGAAAAGGAGCTTGGTATGAACTGCGCTAACCATCCCGATGTTGCCGGCTGCGGCCTACTGTCAGAACTGCGGCAAGCCCCTGTGCTCCGCCTGCATGCGTTCCGTAGGGGGCGTGGTCTACTGCGAACCGTGCCTGGCCGCCCGCCTCTCCGTCCTGCTGCGGCTGGCTGCCGCCGCCGAATCCTGACCGGCCTGCATGCGCATCCCGTGCTGGCCGGCCTGCTGGGCTTCATTCCCGGGGTCGGCGCCATGTACAACGGGCAATTCGTCAAGGCGCTGGCCCACGTGCTCATCTTTGCGGTCTTCGTCAGCCTCTCCGATAAGAGCTTTGTCTTCGCCATGCTGGTGGCGGCGTGGACGTTTTACCAGGTCTTTGACGCGGCCCAGACGGCGAAGGCGCGGCGCGACGGGCTGCCGCTGCCCAATCCCTTCGGTCTCAACGACCTGGGTACCAGGCTGGGGATGACTCCGCGCCCCCCGCCGCGCCCTACGTCGCCGGCTTTAGCCCCCACCCGGCGCCCGGTAACCCCGCCGGGCCGACGGCGGCGAATCCCGTTCGGACCGGTTGCCATCCCGGCTCAAACCGCCTCCGGCGCCGTTCCGCCTCCGTCTGGCTATACGGCGCCTTATGCCGCGCCGTCCGCCGCGGCTTATCCGAATCCCGGCTCCCCGCTGTACCCCTAGCGCCGACGCGCCGGGGCCCCACCGGCATCCGCTGGGCGCCATCGTGCTCATCGGCATCGGCCTGCTGCTGTTGCTGCATACCCTGGGCGTCTTCGAGGAGGAGTGGATCAGCCGCGCGTGGCCGGTCATCATCATCGGCGTCGGCGCCTGGCTGCTTTACCGCAGAACCCACGATGGGCCCCGGGGAGGTGCCTAATGAACACCTGGCTGCTCATCCGCCGTTTGCGCGGGCCGGCCTTTCTCATCCTGTTCGGCATTACCGCGCTGCTCAACCAGTGGGGCGTGCTCAGCTTCAGCCGCAGCTGGCCCCTCTATCTGATTCTGGCGGGAGTCATTGGGTTGGCGGAACGGGCGGCGCTCGCCGCCGCGCCTCCGCCGAATCCTTATATCCGGCGGCCTACCCCGAGCCCGTATGTCCACCGTCGCCGGCCGTATACCGGCCCCGCCCCGGAATCGACCCCGCTAGCCGAGCCCGGACGGGAGGCCGTGATGGCCACCCTGCCCCCGCCCTATTCCCAGCGCGACGCGGCCCGGGCGCAGCGTTACTATCGCCGCTCCCTCCGCCGCCCCTCCATGGTGGGCCCGGTGGTGTTGATTGCCGTGGGCGTGATCGCGCTGCTGGTCGAGACCAACCAGCTGAACGTCAGTATCTGTGGGACTGGTACATGCGCTGGTGGCCGCTGCTGCTGATTGCGGTGGGCCTGCTCTCGCTGGGCGAGTGGTGGCTGGACCGCAACAGGGCGGCGTCGCCCGGCCGCTCGCACGGCGGTCTGATCGCGCTGATCATCTGCCTCGCCGTCTTGGGCTACATGGTGGGCTTCACCGCCCATGGGCTGCGCGGCATGCATGTCTTCGGCCATGGCGAGGACGAGGAGATGTTTTCCCGCCTGTTCGGCCAGGAGCACGACGACGATCGCAATCTTAACCAGACGATTCCGGCGGGAGCGGCGGTCGACATCCAGGTGCCTCACGGGGACGTTACCGTGACTGCGTCCGGTGATGACCAGATTCACGTGCAGGCGCACCTGGTGGTATTATGCGCCCAACGATCGCGCGGCCCGGCGCAGCTTGGACGCGCTGGCTCCCCAGCTGGTCGGTGAATGGCAAGAACGTGACTCTGCGTGCTGCGGATCGAGCAACGGCCACGCCGACCTGACCATCGAGATCCCCAGCGGCGCGGTGCCTTCGGTTACCGCCGGCCATGGTGACGTGACCCTCGAGGGTCTGGCCGGCCCGGCGAACGTGAACGCGGACCGGGGGGACGTCAAAGCGGATAATCTCGCCGGCGGGCTGCATGTGCGCATGGGCAAGGGCGACTTCAGCGCCCACGCCATCGCGGGCGACTTGGCGCTGCAAGGGCAAGCTGGACGACGTTTCCATCTCCGACGTGCAGGGCAGGGTGGCGTTGGATGGCGACTTCTTCGGCGATACCGACCTGGCTCACATCCCGGCGCCGGTCCATTTTCATTCCAGCCGCACCGACGTAGAAGTAGCCTCCATTCCCGGAGACCTGTCGATCGACAGCGGTGACCTGCAGTTAAACAACGCCACCGGCCCGGCCAAAATCTCCACCAGCGCCAAGGATGTCGAGTGCAGCGCGATCTCCGGCGACCTGCGGGTGGAGGATGGGGACGGGGATATTTCGGTGGCCGCGGTCGCGCCCATGGGCGAACTGCAGATTCACAACCGCAATGGCGAGATCCAGCTGACCGTGCCGCTGGGCGCGGGCTTTCGCTGCAGGCGACGGCCAGGAACGGCAACATCGACTCCAAGTTGAACCTGCCGGTCAGTAACGCCGGCGAGGGGCAGAGCGTTTCCGGGCAGGTGGGCGGCGGCGGCCCCCGCATCGAGCTGGTCGCCGATCACGGAGACATCGAGATCGGCGCGATGGATATCCTGCCGCCTCCACCAACGCCCCCGGCACCGCCTGCACCCGCCTGCACCGCCCGCGGCCCGCGCGGGAGCAAAATCGCTGCGCCACCTTCACCCCTCGAAAGGTGTGGAACCACGGCGCGCCGTCGTTCAATAGCCGGCACCGGAGCGAAGCGAAGTGGAAGGACCTGCGGTCCACTCAGCCACAAGCGGATGTTGATTGGAAGCGCCACCTGCCCCTTTGTCATCCCGAGCGAAGCCGAGGGATCTGCAGTTCTGCGGACCTTTCTTGGAAATGTTTTTTGACAGCCCGTACGCGGGCAATTCTGTGTAGATGCAACATCCAATCCAAAACAGAAGTGTCATCCCGACCGGAGCGAGCGCGTGGAGGGACCTGCGTTCACCATCCGCCGCATCGAAGCCGAAATGGAAGCGCCGCCCCACCCTTTGTCATCCTGACCGGAGCGAAGCGGAGTGGAAGGATCTGCGGTCTACTCATCCACTATCGCATCCTGTATTGGAGACGCCACCCTCTCCTTTGTCATCCCGACCGAAGCGTAGCGAAGTGGAAGGATCTGCGGTCCATCTCATCCACTAGCGCAGTCCTGATTGGAAGACGCCGCCCGCCCCTTTGTCATCCTGACCGGAGCGCAGCGAAGAGGAAGGATCTGCGGTCCACTCATCCACCAGAGGATCCTGATTGGAGACGCCGCCCTTCCCTTTGTCATCCTGACCGAAGCGTAGCGAAGTGGAAGGATCTGCGGTCCGCTCATCAACTATCGGATCCTGATTGGAAGCGCCACCCTCTCCTTTGTCATCCTGACCGGAGCGCAGCGAAGTGGAAGGATCTGCGGTCCACTCATCCACCAGAGGATCCTGATTGGAGACGCCGCCCTTCCCTTTGTCATCCTGACCGAAGCGTAGCGAAGTGGAAGGATCTGCGGTCCACTCATCCACTATCGGATCCTGATTGGAAGCGCCACCCTCTCCTTTGTCATCCTGACCGAAGCGTAGCGAAGTGGAAGGATCTGCAGTTCCGCGGACCTCTGAAGGAAATGTTTTTCGACAGACTGTACGCAGACAATTCTGTGTGCGTACACCATCCAATCCAAAACAGAATTGTCATCCTGAAGCGAAGCGACCTGCTGTTTCTCTTTGTTTACTTCCCAGCCAAAGTTGGCTGATGATGGCTTCCACTCGCGCCACCACCTCGTCCAGCGAGAGATCGGTGGAATCGATAATCACCGCATCGGCGGCGGGCAGCAGGGGAGATTCGGCGCGGGTGCGGTCGCGCCGGTCGCGTTCGCGCAACTCCTGCAGCACCGACTCCAGCCTTGTGAGCGCCCGGGCCGTTCTGCTGATAGCGGCGCTGGCCGCGAACCTCGGCCGCCGCATCGAGAAAAATCTTGACCTGGGCATGGGGGAATACCTTGGTGCCGATGTCTCTGCCTTCCATGACGATGCCGCTGCTTGCGCCCAGCTGGCGCTGCATGGAAACCATCCACTGACGGATAGCCGGGATGAACGCTTACCCGTGAGGCGGCCGCGGTCACATCGGGCTCGCGGATCCGCTTGGTGACCTCGACATCGTCCAGAAAAACGCGGTTGCCGAGCGGCGCCGGCAGCAGCCGGATGCGCGTCCTGTCCGCCAGCCGGCCCAGCTCTTCGCGGTCATCGAGGTCGCTGTCGGTCTGGATCGCCTTCAGCGCGAAGGCGCGATACATGGCGCCACTCTCCAGGTTCAGCAAGCCGAAGCGGGCCGCAACCCGGGCCGCGACCGTGCTCTTGCCGGCGCCGGCGGGGCCGTCGATGGCGACCACCAGGGGCGAGTTCGTTCGTCGTCATGCTCCCGGTTTTTTCCTGGCTGGCTTGCCCCCGCGGAAGCTGGTGGCCGGCTTGCCCGGTCGTCTTGCCGGCTTTGGCCCAAGGCCTGGTGGGGGGCTTGGCGTCAGGGCTTGGCAGGGCGGGACCGGCGGCGGGGGGGGCCGCGGTGGTCTCTGTTCCCCCGGCTGAGGCGGAATTTGCGCCGGTCCGGCATAACCGCCAGGGCGCGGCCGACCGTAATTGGCGCCCCGCTCCTGGCGCTGCCGGACCGCTGCTCCGATCAATGCCCGGACCGGACCGGGCCACGCTGCGCGCCTCCCCGCGGACGAGCAAAGCGGTGCGGCGGCAGGGCATCGCTGGGCGGCCGCGGCTGGGCCGGAACGGGCTCCCGGGCGAGCACGGAGAACGGCCAGTGCCACGCCCCAGAGGCGACGCCGGAGCCGGTTGGCCCCGCTGCTCCGGGTCTTCCTTCACGGCCCAGGTGGACGGTCGGGAGCTGTCCCCCGCGATCTCGGGTCCCACGATTTGCTCAGGCTGAGAACGATCGCGGGTTTTCTGCGGCGGGCGGAAGGGAGCATCTCCCCGGCCACCCGCAGGACGTGGCCGCGGCCGCGGTCGCGGTGCTTGACGGCCGGCCAGGGCGCGGGATCGGCGCGCTTTGGCCCGCCCGGCCGGGCCGCGCGTCCGCCGCGGAAGTATCCGGGCCGCGCTTGACGCCGCGTGAGCGTCTCTGCGCCCGCGCGGTCCACCGGAGAATTTTCCCGCCCGTTGCCTGTCCGGGCGGAACGCTTGTGCCGCCTCGCGACCGCGCCTCCCTCTTTTCCCGCCCAGCGGCGGCGGCCCCACTCGCCGCCGGCTTACCCCGGCCGCCACGGCGGTCGAGCCTGGTGAGGCTCGCGCGTCGGGGGCTCTTCCAACCCCCCTTTGCGGCTCGGCCGGCGGAGCGGCCGCGGGCCTCGGGCTGAGGACGCCTGCCGGGGTAGGGATGGGTGCACCTCGGTCAATACCTCGGCGAGGCGGCCGGCCGCGGGGCACGAAGGAGCGGGAACAGGGGCCTGGCGCTGTCCGGCTGGGTTCCGTCGTCGCGGCGGGCAAAGCCGGCTCAGCGAACTCGGGCAGGCCACCCTCCAGAAAGTGATAGGTCTGGGCATCCATGGACAGGGGATGAATCTGCCGGGTGGCGGACAAACCGCGCACCGCTTCCCGCACCCGGGAGCGGGAAGCAACCGGGGAGAGAAAAATCTCGATCTCCTCGCTGGTCGCGGCATAAACCGACTGCAGGTACATGGAGACCAGCAACGAGATGGCGGTAACCTGGCTGGTGGAGCCGCCGGTGGCCAGGGCTTCGCGGTGGCGGACGCGGAGCATCTCCCAGCTGGTGGCCTGGCCTTCCTCAGCGTACAAAGGGCTGATGCGCAAGCCCTGCCAGAGCTCGCACAAGGCACGCAGCACCGCAGCCTCGGTGAGCTCCCGGCCCAGTGTCTCCCGCGCTCCAGCGGCGGTCAGCACGCCTGAGCCTTCCAGAACCTTCCACAGCTCCAGCACCAGGGGAGAGACTTTGTGCCCGGAGGATTTCTGTGGAGCATGCTTCCAGTCCTTGTCGCCGCGCAGGGAAAGCACGTAAGGCAGCGCGTCGCTGTGGGCGAGAAAATCCGGCTGCTCCCCCACCGCGCCGAGCAGATTCAACGCCACCACGCTGCCGGAGGCAATCAGCCGCGTCAACAGCCCATGCGCCTGCGCGATGGCCGCCGGGCCGGGAGTTGTCGAGCGGCTTCCCATGCAGGCTTCGACAAAGGAGGGCGCGGGCGCGGGCAACTGCGCCTGCCGGGGCAGGTACAAGCACAGGGGATGCTGGCGGAGCCAGTCCTGCGCATCATCGAGAGTGAGGACAGGGTTTTGCTTCTGGCGCCAGTGCGCCGCCCGTGCTGCCTGGAGCTGCTCTGCTATCAAGAAGACTTCCTTTTCCCGCGCGTTCGGAACGCCGCGGTTTTGTGCGCATGACCGTAGCGGCGCACACGCTCTGGTTCAGGCAACGGCCAGACCTTCTAGATCCTGTGAAAGGCCCGCTGGATTTCCTTCCAAGCATACCGCAGGACGATGGGACGGCCATGTGGGCAACTGGTGGGGTGCTCGGTCCGGGCCAGCTCAGCCAGCAGCCATTCCATGCGCGCGGGATCGAGCGGGGTGTTCGACTTTGATGGCGGCATGACAGGCGATGGAGGCGGCGATACGGGTGCGCGCCGTTTCCAGGTTCTCCGCCTGTTCCGGGCTGCCTGCCTGCTCCAGCACCTCTACCAGCATGCGCTCGAGTGCCGGCCCTCGAGCCCGGCCGGCGCCGCTTTGATGGCGATGGTGCGCGGTCCAAAGGGTTCCGCCTCAAAGCCGTTGGCTTCCAGTTCTTCGGCGATGGCGGCGAAGGTGACCATCTGCGCCGGCAGCAGATCGAGCAGCATGGGCATGAGCAGCCGCTGCCGCTCCACCTGCTCCACCCGGCGCTCGCGCAGCACCCGCTCGAACAGCACCCGCTCGTGCGCCACATGCTGATCGATGATCCAAAGCCCTTCCTCGTTCACCGCCAGGATGAAGGATTCGCGCAGCTGTCCGAGCGGCCGCAGCGACGCCAGCCCATGCAACGAGGGGCTGGCTGACCTCCGCCGCATCGCCTCCGCGGGAGCTTCCGGGGAACAGGGCGATACCGATAGGCCGCGTCTGCGCAGCCGGCCGACCGGCGCGAAGGGAAGATGGCCGGGGGATGCGATCACTGGTGGCGCGGTCAAGGTGAAGCCATCCCCGTCCGGCTGCGCCGGGCAAAGAATCGGGCAACCGGAATTGGGCCAGCCTTCCGGCGAAATTTCCGGGGACCAGCCTTCCGAGGTGGGTGTCGCCTGGGAAGTGGGGCGAGGAGTCGGGAACCAGCGCGGGGGCGGCGCTCGGGTGGGCGGTGAGCGCGCGCAGAAAGGCCGCGGCCGGCCGCCCCACGGTTAGCTTGTTGCGGATGCTGTCGCGCACGAAGTCGTGCAGCCAGCCGGCCTGGCGGAAGCGGACCTCCGTCTTAGCCGGGTGGACGTTGACGTCCACCTCCTGGGGCGGCATCTCGACAAACAGCAGCACCACGGGAAACGAAGTGGGCGCGAAGAATGTTGCGATAGGCCTCACTCACCGCGTGCATCAACAGGCGGTCGCGCACCAGGCGCCGGTTGACGAAGCAGTAGATGGAGTTGCGGTTGAGCTTCTGCAGCTCCGGCTTGGAGGTGAAGCCATGGATGCGCAGCCAGCCCGGCTGCGGCGCCTGGTAGTCCGCGGGCCGTCGCCAGGGCGGAGGTTCGGGCAGGCCGGCATGCGCCAGCTTGATCTCGGCGGCCAGAGGGAGAAGGTTATCCAGGGTGTCCTGGCCGAAGATCTGAAAGATACGCTCCGCCGCCTCGCACACCGGGGGCGCGACCAGCAGCGCATGAGTGGCGGAGTGCAGCTCGAAGTGCTTATCCGGGTGAGGCCAGGGCGTAATGAGTAACCAGCGCAGTGACATGTGCCAGCTCGGTGTTTTCGGACTTGAGGAACTTGCGTCGGGCCGGGGTGTTGAAGAACAGGTCGCGCACGGTGAGCGTGGTGCCCGCGGGGCCGCCCGCGTCCTCGCACACGCAGCAGCTTGCCGCCGGCAATTTCCATCCTCGTGCCGGCGATCTCCTCCTCGCGCGGGTCATCAGCTCGACCCGGGCAATGGAGGCGATCGAGGGCAGGGCTTCGCCGCGGAAACCCAGGGTCGCGATCGAGAGCAGGTCGTCGCTCGAGCGCAGCTTGGAGGTGGCATGCCGCTCGAAGGCCAGCAGAGCATCGTCGCGCATCATGCCGCAGCCGTCATCGGCGATGCGTATCAGCTTGCGGCCGCCGCCCTCGATGTCGATGACGATGCGGTGCGCGCCGGCGTCGAGCGAATTTTCCAGCAGCTCCTTGACCACCGAGGCCGGCCGGTCGACGACTTCGCCGGCCGCGATCTGGTTGGCCACCTGGTCGGCAAGTATGTGGATGCGGCCCATTTCCCTAAAATACCTTACCCAAACTACAGCAGCGTAACCCACGCCGCCTAAGTTTGATCCCCCGCCGCCCCCGCCGTAAACATTTTGGACAGCTCCGTGACTCAATATCCTATCAGACCTGTCGCGCCTGAGACGTTCCAGCCGCGACGAGCCTGAGAAAGCATTGTTCCTTTGTGCTGCGGAAATCTCGGTAAACCGAAAGCCTGCTCAGCGCCCGGATGCGTACCCGCCGCGGCAATGCCTGGGTGGGTAATTTGGTCTTGGCCAGCCGCTTGCCCCGGGGATGCGCCAACGCTTCTTCGCGCGACGAGGAAGCCTCCGACAAAGTGTCGCCCAATACATGCAGACGGAGAAAATTGGTGGAGCCCGATTTGGTTCGCGTGCCCGCGACAATGCCCAGGATCTGCCGCGGTTGTACGTGGCCGCCTTCTTCGAGCAGCCGTTCCGCGGTTTCGACCATCTGTTCCGCGGTGGCCAGCTTGTTGCACAGCAGGGGGTGCACTCCCCAAAGCAGCGTCATGCGATGGATCACTCGCTCCACGCTGCTCAGCCCGAAGATGGGCGACTTGGGCCGGTACTTGGAAAGCTGGCGGGCCGTGGTCCCGGTCTCGGTAAACACAGCGATGGCGCTGATGTCCAGGTCTTCGGCGGCGTGGGCCATCGATTCGCAAATGGTCTCGGCCACCGAAAGCCGCACATGTCCCGACTGGCTCCGCTCGCTGGCCCGGGGAAGCGGCTCCTGGCTTTCCGTCTCGAGCACGATCTTGGCCATCATCTTCACTGCCTCGACGGGATATTTGCCGGCCGCGGTTTCGGCCGAGAGCATCACCGCGTCGGTGCCGTCATAAATGGCGTTGGCCACGTCCTGGCTTCGGCCCGGGTGGGGCGGGGATTTTCAATCATCGACTCCAGCATCTGGGTGGCCGTGATGACCGGCTTGCGATAGTCCGCCGGCGCGGCGGATCACATGCTTCTGAATGGCCGGTACCTTCTCCGGCGGCATTTCGACGCCCAGGTCTCCGCGCGCCACCATGACCCCATCGGCTGCTTCGAGAATGCTTTCCAGGTGCTGAATGGCTTGCGGCTTTTCCAGCTTGGCGATGATCCAGGTCTCGGCGCCCATGGCAGCTACCCGATGCCGCACCAGGCGGATATCTTCCGCCGTGCGCACAAAGGAGACAGCGATCGCGTCCACGCCGCTGCTGATGGCGAACTCCAGATCTTCTTCGTCCTTCGCGGTTAGGGACGGCACGCGCACCGGGATGCCGGGCAGATTGATGCCCTTGTGCTCGCCCAGCATGCCGCCGTTGACCACCTCGCACTCCGTGTCCTGCCCATGCACCGCCACCACGTAAAGCTCGATCAGGCCGTCGGAAAGCAGAATGCGCGCTCCCGGCTCCAGATTTTCCGCCAGCGTGGGGAAGGTGGTGGCGATGAGGGTGGACGTGCCCGCGATGTCGCGCGGGGTAATGGTCAGCTTCTGTCCCGCCTTGAGCTGCACCGGGATGCGGTTCTTCAGCCGGCCGGTGCGGATCTTCGGGCCCTTGCAAATCGCCCAGGATGCAAATCGGCTTGCCTTCTTCGCGCGAGACCTTGCGCACCATCTCGATCAGCTTGAGCTTTTCCGGGTGCGTGCCGTGGGAGAAATTAAGCCGGGCCACATCCAGGCCGGCGCGGAGCAGTTCGCGGAAAACCGGTTCGGTGCTACAGGAAGGGCCCAGGGTGGCGACAATCTTGGCCCGGCGGCGTGGCTCTGCGGGAAGGCTCTCGTTCGGTTCCATCAGGGTAAAACTCATTCGTCCCCCATACTCTGTTCAGCGGAGACGCTAGCGTACTCCAGCACGTCATTCTACGCGTACTCTCCGGCGGTACGAGGAAGTGGCCCGGACGCGGCTGTTGACACCACGCGCTGCGAACCGGGAAGCGCGCAATTTTAACGTTCTACCTTCGGTCGCCCTGGCCGGCGGTCGCCATCATCTCCGGGGTTTCCGTCGGGCTGGCGCGACGCGCCCGCTGCGGCTTGGGAAAGAGGTGGGCGTTGAATTCGGCGCCGATCAGCACGCTCAGGGTGGCGATGTAGAGCCACACCAGCGTGGCCACCACCGCGCCCAGCGGGCCGTAGACCACGGAGTAGTCGGCGAAGCGGGTGAGATAGAAACCGAAGCCCAGGGTGGCCAGAAACCAGATGATGGCGGCGCCCGAAGCGCCGGGCAACACGTATTTCCACGCCCGCCGCCGCGGGGTGCCGAACTGGTAGATCATGGCCAGCACGCAGATGGTGGTGAACAGGCCGATCGACCAGCGCACCACGCGCCAGATGAAAAGCACGTAGGGGCCCGAGCACGTGGTAGCTGTTGCTGACCACCCATTGCTTCGATCTGGTGGCCAAAAGCAACCATGACGGTGGCAAAAGCCAGGGGCACCAGGCACAAGGGAACCATGGCCAGGGCCACCAGGCGCTCCACCCAGAAGCTCCATTCATGCCGGGGCAGCTCGTAGGCGCGGCGAAAGCCCTCCATCAGCGAGAGCATCATGCCCATGGCGGCGAACAGGCTGACCAGCGATGGCGGAGAAGACCACCTGTTCGGAGCGGACCTTCTGGTTGGTGAAGTAGGCGTGCAGCAGGGTCATGGTGTCGCTGGGCAGCACCTCGGCGAAGGCGGCGCGCATCTCGCCCCGCACGGTATCCGATTCCGGGGTCAGGGCCAGCAGCGTGGTGAGCACCAGGATGGTGGGGAAGAGGCAGAGGATGGCGGAGTAAGCCGCGGCTTTGGCGGTGCCGAAGACGTCGTGCGAGAGCGAAGCCAGCAAGGCGAGCCGGAATTTTTCAAGCGCCCGGGTCATGCTTATGCCCTTCCACTGCACCAGGAAGGCGGTGACCGAGGCCGGGATCCATTTTGCCGCATAGCCTCGAACTCCCCATTACGCTGGCTGTAGACCACCTGACCGCTGGCTCGAGCACGGCCAGTGCGGGCACTCCTTTGGCGACCGGAACGCCATATCGGGCCGCGATGTCCAGATTCTCATCCTAGCGGCCGATATTGACCGGGACCAGCACGTAGTTGGCCTCGAGCAGGCCACGATTGGCCGGCATCGTGAAAGTAGATTTCGAGCACATGGCAGTCGCCGCACCAGTTGCCGCCGAAGTCGAGCAGGACGCGCTTCTTTTCCTTGGCCGCCCGGGCCAGCGCGGCGGCAATATCCGCCTCCGCCTGGCCGCCGTCGGGATAAATGACGGCGCGGCTAGACCTCTTCGGCGTCCGGCGTTTCGACCGGGGCCTGGCGGCACCCCGCGCCAGGAGCGGCAGCGTCAAGCGGCGAAGCCATCGATCTCGGAGCGGCGCATGAATGTCGATAATAGGGTAGCGCAAACCACCGCAGTCCCTGCGAAGTCGTGTCATCGCCACGCAGCCCCAGAATAATCTAGGTCCACGGTCTGTTCAGAGCAGCCGGAGATCAACCGGGGCCCACATCGCCAAGGCGTACGTGATGATCTAGGATGCCCAACTACCGCTTCCCGATCACTGCCAACCTAGTTGGGCCAGCGCATAAGGGAAAGTAAACCGGCCGAACTGGATCAGCGACTTGTCCGCCGGCGGCCAGATGCGAAACGATTCCACCCGGGTAATCGAAAGATTGCGCGTGGCTTCCACCTGGCCCACCGCTTTGCCGCTCTGCGCCAGGTAAAACGTCACCTTCAGTGAGTCTTGTCCGCCGCACCCAGCCGATCAGGTATTGCCCCGGCGGAAGCAGGAAATCCCCAACCTTGAGCGGCACCTGGGAAACGAAATAGTGGGAGTACTTGCCGTCGGCGGAGTAGCCGGCCGTGATCAGCACCACCCCGGCAATCGAGTGGCCCTTGCCGTCGGTAATCCCGGACGCAGTGCGGAACTCGGTTTCAATGCGCTCCGCTGATCACCGGCGCGCGGGCCGGAATCAAGGCCTTCAGCTCCGCTTCGCTGGCGTTGTGCCAGCTGGCCGCCTGCGCCACGTGGCCGTCGCCCACCAGCCACAGAACCAATGCGGCCATCGCGCAAGCGTCTAATCAAGATGCACGATCCCTCTCTGCAGCGCGGTGGTGGCGGCCTGGGTGCGATCGGTCACCCCCAGCTTGCTGAGCAGGCTGTTGATGTGGGTTTTCACCGTGGCCTCGGAAATGAACAGCGCGGCGGCAATCTCCTTGTTGCTGTTGCCGCCCACGATCAACTGCAGCACCTCGGTTTCGCGGCCGGTGAGCGACGGCGCGCTCATGCGCTCCGCCAGCCGCTCGGCCACCGGGGCCGGGATGCGCGATTTGCCGGCATAGACCGAGCGGATGGCGTCCATCAATTCGTCGCCCGTCATGCCTTTCAGCAGGTAGCCCCGGGCGCCCGCCTGCAGGGCGCGGTAAATGTCCTCATCCCCGTCGAAGGTGGTGAGCACGATGATGCGCGCCTGGGGAAAATCCATCCGGATGCTGGCAATCGCCTCCACCCCGTTCATCTGCGGCAGCCGCAGATCCATCAAGGTGATGTCGGGCTGGTGGCAGGCGAAACAACTCAATCGCCTCCCGGCCATCGGCTGCTTCGGCAACGATGGAAAAATCGGGCACCGTGCGCAGCAGGGCCGCCAGGCCCTGGCGCACCACCGCGTGGTCTTCGACAATCATGATCCGGATGGGATCGTTCATGCTGCTCACTTTCTCCTCTTCATGCCAGCGGCGCCTCGACCGAGACCCGCGTGCCTTCGCCCGGTGCGCTTTCGAGCACCAGCGTGGCATCGATCTCGCCCGCCCGCTCCTGCATGCCCCGGATTCCGTAGTGGCCTTGCGCGCCGTTCGTACTGGGATCAAACCCGCGGCCGTCATCCTCCACCCGCAGCGAAACCCGCGCCGCCTGGTAGATCAGCTGCACATCGATGCGCGTGGCCGCCGCATGGCGGACGGCATTCGCCACCGCCTCCTGCCCAATGCGCAGCAATTCTTCTTCGATCTTGCGCTCCACCGGGCGGTAGGTCCCTTTCACCTGAAGGTACACCTTGGCCGGAGAGCCGCCGGCAATCCGGGTGCAGCTGCGGCTCAGTCGCGCGGGCAGATCGTCGGGCTGGTCTGCGGCCCCCGCTGCCTCCGAACGCAGATCCCAGATGGACGTGCGCGCATCCGCCAGGCTGGCGCGGACCAGCGCCCGCGCCTGATCCAGTTGCTGTAAAGCCTCCTTCGGCGCTCCCGGGTTCGAGACCGCCGCCGTCGCGCGAGCCGGCCAGCAGGCGAGCCACCAGTTCCAGCTGTACCGAAATGCCGACAAAGCCCTGGGCCAGGGTGTCGTGAATCTCCCGCGCGATGCGTCCCCGCTCGCGCAGCACGGCACCCCACTCGCGCTTCTACTGCCAGCACCCGCCAGCGATAGACCAGGTATCCCAGCAACAGCAGGGCCAGCGCCAGCGCGGAATAAAACCACCAGGTCTGGTAATAATGCGGCATCATGCGCAAGCCGAAGGAAGCGCCGGTCGTATTCCAGACGCCGTCATTGTTGGCCGCCAGCACCCGGAAGCGGTAGCTGCCCGGCGGCAGGTTGGTGTAAAACGCAGCCCGCCGGCTGCCCGCGTCGATCCAGCCCTGGTCGAAGCCTTGCAGCTGATAGCGGTACTGAACTTTCTGCGGGGCCACAAAGCTCAGGCCGGCATATTGGAACTCGAGCCGGTTGGCGCCCGGCCTGACCGTGAGTTGCTGATCCAGACTGCGAAGCGTGGTCGTCGACCAGATACTTTTCGATCGCCACCGGTGGCGGCACGCGGTTCTCCGGCATGTGCGCGGGATCGATGAAGCTCACCCCGTCGAGGGTGGCGAACCACAAGCTTCCATCAGCCAGCTTCCAGGCCGCCGGGTGGCCCTCGCCGCTGCATTCGCGGATATTCATGCCGTCCGCCGTGCCGTAGGCTGCGACCGCAGGACGGCGCTCCCGACGCTAAGCGTTCAACTGCGCCAGCGAAACGCGGAAGATCCCGGTTTTCGAGCTCATCCAGAGATGGCCGCTCGCGTCTTCGAGCATGCCGTAAATGGTGCTCGGCAGCCCCTGCGAGCTCGAGGGAAAGGCCTGAATCGCCTTGCCTGGCTGCCACGCGATTGAGGCCGCCGCCATTGGTGCCCAGCCACAGCGTGCCGGTGGTGGTCCTGGGCGATGGCGGTGACGGTGTTATTCGAGAGGCCCTGCTGGCCGGTGTAGTTGCGGAAGACACCGCCTTCCTGACCGGCTCAGCCCGGCGGAGGTGCCAATCCAGAGCGGGCCCGGGCCCGGCGTTGTGGCCGCTCCGCAGGATGGCGCCGATGAAGTCGCTGCCCAGGCCATCCATGCTGGAAAAGCTGGAGAACTTGCCTCCAGCCAGATGTGCCAGCCCGTGCCGCGTCCCGATCCACAGGCTGCCGTCGCGGTCGTTGTAGAGGGAGCGAATGAAGTCGTCGGGCAGTCCGTCGGCGGAGGTAAATCTCTCCACCCTTGCCCGCTTGCATGGAGCAGGTTGAGCCCGTTGGGGGTTCCGATCCAGAGGTCGCCGCCCGCGCCGCCGGCCAGCGAAAGGATGACGTTGCTGGACAGTCCCTGGGCGGTCGAGTAGTGGGCAAAGCCCGGGGCTGGTGCGGCGATTCAGCCCCGCCCCATCTGTTCCAATCCAGAGCGTCTCCATTGCGCGCTTTGAAAAACGCAGCGCACAAAATTGCCGGAGAGACCGTCGCTGGTGGTGTAGGTGGTGAACTTCTGATCGCGCAACAGGTGCAGGCCGGCGGAATCGGTGCCCAGCCACAGGTCTGCCTTCGCGGTCTTCGAACATGGCGAGCACGCGGTTGCCGGCCAAGGCAGAGCCCGGGGCGAAGGATTGAAGCTGGTTGCCTTCGAGGCGGAACACGCCCCGCTCGGTCGAGATCCAAAGCACCCGCTGGCGGTCTTCGAACAGCTGGTCCACCCGGTCCGTCCGCCGGCCCGTTCGCCAGCGGAAGCAGCCAGCCCGCGGCGGCCACATGCATCATCCGGCTGGCCGTGCCCACCCACATGCCGCCTTGGCCGTCGGCATGCGAGCGCGGTCACCGCGTGCTTGCCGGCAGAGCGACAGGGACGCGAGCGTGCCGCCGGTATAGCGCTCCAGTCCCTCGCCGGTGCCGATCCAGACGTTGTCCTGCCGGTCGAGCTCGATCGCTTCCACCGGGACTGCCGCTGAGCAGGTGCGCGCGCCAGCTCGGGGTGTGGCGGGTGGTATCGAGCGGCGAAGACACCGCTGCTGCCCCCCAGCCAGAGCGTTCCCCGGCCATCCTCAGCCAGCGCGTGGCGATGGAGGGGGCCGCGGCCTGGGCTCCGGCCAGCGGGCGAAAGATCTTGCCATCGAACCACGCTGGGCCTGCCGCGGTGATGGCCCAGAGCCGGTGGCGGCGGTCCTCATAGCTGAACCACACCGTGTCCGCCGGCAGGCCCTGAGCCGCGGTGTAGGCGGCAAAACCGCCGCCACGATAGCTCACCAGGCCGGCAGCGGTCGAAATCCACAAGTTGCCGGAGTGGTCCTCGAGCAGATCGGAGACGGTGTCGCTTTTGAATTGCGGTGTATTCTCCGCATCGAAGGTGACGAAGTCGATGCCATCGAAGCGGACCAGGCCTCCGTCGGTGCCCAGCCACACGAAGCCATCGCGCGTTTGCAGGATGGAGTGAACGGTGTTCTGGGGCAGGCCGGAATCGGTCCGCCAGGCCTGATGGCCGTAGTGGTCAAGCGAGCGATGGGGATCGAGCGCCAGGGCGGAAGTGAGTGAACGCCAGCAGCAGGACCCACACACTGCGCCCTCGCCACCCAGCCCGCATCATGATGGCTCCAGTATGAACCCGGGATGGAAGCAAAAAAACGCGCCCTGGGTGAGGGCGCGTGGAGAATTGGTATGTGATTGCGAGTACCCAAAGATAGGTTTCGAGCCCCAGCCGTGTCTTGGACCCAGAGTAGGATTTTCCCTCGATCTTTCGGTGGAGACCGAAGGTGCCAGGGAAGTCCCGTAGGGTCGACTGGAAGTTGCCCAGGACAGTAAGTCCTGGGTTCAACAGCACGAAATTACGCGAAGTCCCGTCAGGGACGGCTGAAGACGGGTGCAGTGCGAGCTCTCCCTGGCGGGAAGCTCAAAAATTCCGCTGGCTTCAGCCTTACGCGGGGACCGCTTACGTCGTAGGCGTCTGACCAGGCTCGATCGGGGTCGACACGATCGTGTCCTTTGGCGGAACAATCGGCTGCTTGGCGGCGCCGCCGGAAAGGCGAGCCGCAATGCGGCGGGACCGCAACCGGTCGGCCATATGCTTGGGTACATCTGCTGATTTGATCAAACTCATCTTGGCTCCATTGACTGCCGTTAACTAGCAAAACGTGGCTCGTCTGGAGCAAAAGCTCAGGGCGAGGAAGCAAAGTGCACTAACCTCAGTGTACTCCCGTTACTGCTTTTCCCAGACCACGGTGGATGGCGGATCCCCCGGCGTCCCGCCCACCTCGGTCATCGTTTTGCCGTCCTCGGCGACGGTGTACACGGACGAGTAAACCGTGCTGCCGTTCAACTTCTGCACCATGCGAAAGCTGTAAGGCCCGGTGCGCTGAGGCTCAAGCGAAGCCCGGTCGGAACATCCGGGCCGTCGACAGCCATTTCCTTGCCATCGAAGTTGGGCTCGCAGGAAGCCTTGATCGCCGGAATTTTGAACACCAATTTATCCAGGCCTGATTCCTGGATGATGAGCTCGTTGGGCGAGCTGAGCTTGACCGCCGTGCTCTTCCAGGAGCCGATCAGCCCGCTGGTGCCCGTCGGTGCGCGCATACTCCGCCGTATCGGTATACAGGTCGCCGTTGGCCTTGACCCCGCTGGTGGTACGGTGAGGTCTTGCCGTCGGCTGAGAGCTTCCAGCTGTCGCTGCTCAGCAGCTTGCCGTCGATCTTGTTCGATACTCGGTGGTCCAGCTATCGGGGCTGGTCTGTCGCCAGATGGCAATGTTGCCCGAGGGCATGGCGTAGTTTTGCCCATCCAGGCGGAAGGAGTAGCTGATCCCGCCCGCGGTGAGCTCGATGGCCTTCCCTTCCGCAGGACTAAACTTCAGCGTGTCGCCGGCCAACTGGCTTTTTCCTGGTTCAGCTTCCAGGTGCCGGCGAAGGGATTTTGCGCCGCTGCCGTGGCGGTCGTGACAAGAGCAAGAAAAAACCAGAAAGTGGCGGAAAACGCTGTCCGGGTCGCATAGGACCTCCTCTGGCTCCGGTGTGTAAGGCCCAGTGATTGCCACTGTCATTAGAGCACTTCTGCTGTTGTCTTTTGTGAGATGGAACAGGGGGTGAGAACATCCTGTCTGTCCGGGAGCGGACGGCTGCCTCATGTCTGAACCAAAGTCTTGACTTGCGGCTGCACTGGGCTACTCGTCGTCGGAGGCGCGGAGTGATGCGCGACCGTCAAGGCATGCAAATGCAAGGCGTGTTTGATGCTGGGACCGAATTCCTGAACCAGGTTGCCGACAAAGACTTCGCCCATCTGCTCATGGCCGAACTGAACTCCCTGCACCAGGGGACTGTAAAGACGGTGAGGATACCAGTAGGTGGAGACCATGCCCGAACCGTAGGCGCCGGCGATCTGCGGCATATCGAGCGTCAACCGTCCGTCCTGGCGGTAGGTGGTGAAGCGTCATCTTGAGCGCGTGGGCACTGCGATGGAGCATGCCCTGCGCACTTGCAGACGGGATAGCGCGGGTCGAGCCCGGTCACGCCGGCCAGGCCCTCGTGAATGACATTGCGGGCGGCCAGTTGGCCGTATTCACTGGCAAAACGCCGGGTATAGGCGCTGCCGTCGCCGTCCCACTTGGCCGGCATATGCCGTATCTGGTCGACCAGGGCGCCGGCGAAAAGCCCGGCAAAGGCGCCCGGGGAGGCGTAGGTATCGTTCCAGAACAGGGTGAACCGGTCCTGCATGGTGAGCGGCTTGGGCGGCGTCGGTGCCCGGCGGTTTGGGAGCAGCCTGGGCGATTTCAGGGGCTATGGCCAGGCCCTGCAACAGAGCGTCATGGCCCGAGCCGGCCAACAGGTCCGGAAACAGCCCATCCGGCAGGGCGTCGCTGGCGACCAGAACGGTGCCCGCAGGCAGCATGCTGTCCGCAGGCAGCATCTGTGCCCGCAGCATCATTTCCGCGGTCATACCCAGCGTCATGATGAGAACCACCTGGCAGAATTTCATAACAACCCCCAATAGGGCCCAAAAAGAGTGAATGCGGCTGCGCGAGCCCTTTTCTGACCACGCGGGCTTCTTTGAGCAGCAAGCAAAGCATCGCAGCGGCCCATGGCCCATGGCAAGCAAACATCGCAGCCCCGGCCCTTACGAAAGCGGCTTACTCGGGCAACAGGGTAGGTGCCGGTAACACGTTGTGGGCAGGGCATAGCTCAGGACGGCAGCAATTCAAAGCGATCCACGTCCACCAGGCCCAGGTCGGTGATCTTCAGGTGGGGAATGACCGGGAGGGGAAGAAAGGCCAGGTGCAGGAACGGTTCGGGCAGCCGGCACCCCATGGCCTCGACCGTGGTGCGCAGGGTATGAGGTTCTGCGCACGGTGTCAAACGGCTCCAGGCTCATCAGCCCGGCGAAGGGCAAGGCAAGCTCGCGCCAGCACCGGCCGGTGCTGAACGGCCACGAATCCTCCGCCCAGCGTCAGCAGGCGATTGACGGCCACCGCCATGTCCTCGTCGCTCGAGCCGACCACGCAGATGTTGTGGCTGTCATGACCGACCGAGGAGGCCAGCGCGCCCCGGCGAAAGCCGAAGCCCTGGACGAACCCACGGCCAATGTTGCCATTGCGCCCGTGGCGCTCGAGCACGCAGATCTTGAGCAGGTCGTGTTCCGGATCGGCATGCCGCATGCCATCGCGGAAAGGAAGATCCGCCTCCAAACGGTCGGTCAGGATCTTGCCCGGGATAATGCCGATCACGGCGCGTCGCCGGGCCGGAGGCGGGCACGCGAAAAGCCTCCGCCGTGACCGGCGCCCGGTGCATGGTGTTTCCGCCCGGCGGCGTCGGGCAGCACCCGCCCGGCAAAAGTCTCCGCAGTCACGCGCGGCCGCGGCGGAAAACGGTGTGCACGGCGCAGGTTTCCAAATCGTCCAGCAGCAGGAAATCTGCCAGATACCCCGGCGCGATCAGCCCCCGGTCGGCCAGGCCAAAGCCCCGGGCCGCCGACCAGCTGGCAGTGCGATAGACCGCGGCCACCGGGGCGCCCAGCGCAATGGCCCGCCGCACCAGGTAGTCCAGGTGGCCTTCTTCGTGGATGTCCAGCGGATTGCGGTCGTCGGTGCAGAAGCCGAGAAACGGCGAAGTGAACTCGCTGATCAGCGGCGCCAGCGCGGCCAGATCCTTCGACGCCGACCCTTCGCGGATCAGCACCTGCATGCCTTTGGCCAGCTTCTCCCGTCCCTCGGCCAGGTTTGTGGTCTCGTGACAGTTACGAATACGGCAGGAGAGATAGGCGTTCAGGTCATGGCCGGAAACGCAGCGGCGCATGGCCGTCGATATGCTGGCCCTGGAACGCGGCCAGCTTCTCCATGCACTCGGGATCTTTGTTCAAAACCCCGGGCACGTTCATGAACTCGGCCAGGCCAATCACCTGGGGATGGTGGCGATGGGGAACCAGGTCAGCCGCCGTGAGCCGCGCGCCCGAGGTTTCGAGGTTGGTTGCCGGCACACAGGAAGAAAGCTGCACCCGCAGATCGAGCGCGGTGTTGCTGCGCGGCGTCGAGAAAATATTCAAGTCCCTTGAGGCCCAGGACGTTGGCGATTTCGTGCGGATCGCAGATCGCGGTGGTGACCCCGTGCGGCAGCACACAGCGGTCGAACTCCCCCGGCGTCACCAGCGTGCTCTCGCAGTGCACGTGGCTGTCGATAAAGCCGGGCACGGCGAACCGGCCCTGGGCGTCGATTTCCTCGAGTCCGCGGTAACTGTCGAGCGTGCCCACGATGGTGCTGCCGCACACCGCGATGTCTCCCGACTCCAACTCACCGGTGACCAGGTTCAGGATGCGCGCATTGCGAATGACCAGGTCGGCGGGCAACCGCCCGAGTGCTTGATCGATCTGACGCTCCAGTATGTCTCTCATCGGCAGGCCGCCCAGTTTAGTTTCCGTATTATAGGGTGCGGTCCATCCCGCCTGGAAAGTTTTCGACAGGAGTGACGAGAATGCGGTCGTGCTGCAATCATTGACGGCGCGCAAGGAATGGAAGTTCTTCGCCGTCCTCCCCAAAGCGGATCCAGTTCTGGCAGCGGCCTGGTGGACCGTGCTGCTGCTGCGCGGCATCCTGCCCGCAGCATTCGCCATCGCCATGGGCGTGCTGGTGGGCGCGGTCGAACGCGGCCATCCCCTCACCGGTCCGCTGGCCCTCGCCGGCGCCATCTTTGTCCTGCTCCAGGTGCTCAGCCCAATTCACCAGGCGCTCAGTGCCAACCTGGGCGACCGCACCGCCGCCTGGCTCTATGACCGCCTTACCGAAGCTTGCGTACGCCCGCCCGGCATCGGGCATCTGGAAGATCCAACCCTGACCGCCGACCTCACCGTGGCCCGCGACTTCGACCTCGGCATGACCGGACCGCCCCTCTCCATCTCCATGGACTTCATCGCCGGCGGCCTGGTCGAAATGATCGGCGGAATCGCCTCCGCGTTGATTCTCCTGCGCTACGCCTGGTGGGCTCCGCTATTGCTCGCCGGCGCCTGGTCGGCCACCCACTGGCTGCTGCGCGAGAGCGGAGTGTGGCGCGATCGCAATAACCCCGAAGTGCGCGCCGCGCAGCGCGATGCCGACTACGCCTACCGGCTGGCCGTCGATCCACCGGCCAGCAAAGAGCTGCGCTTATTCGGTCTCTCCGATTGGACCATCGACCGTTTTGTCGCCCGCCGCACCCGCCTGCACCAACTGCAGTACGCCGCGACCCGGCTGCGCGAACGCCCGGTGATTTGGAGCCTGCTCCTGGTGATCTCCGCCAACGTGATTGTCTTCTGGCAATTGGCCAACGCGGTCGCCCACGGCAGCATCTCGCTGGGCGAGGCGGTGGTTTATGTGCAGAGTGCAATCGGCGTCTCGATGATCGCCTTCGGCGGGTTCAGTTGGGCGCTTGATGGCTCTTCGGCTCCGGTGGCTGCGGTCTTGCGCCTGGAACCGGCCATGCGTCCCGCCGGCGCGCTCGCCTCCGGCCATCGCCGCGCCGATGGGCTGCCGGCTCACGAAATCAGTCTGCGCGACGTCAGCTTCGCCTACCCGGCGGTCAATGGGGCTGGGACCCCGCCGGTGCTCGAACACTTCGACCTCACCATCCCCGCCGGCTCGTCCTTAGCCATCGTGGGCCAGAACGGTGCCGGCAAGACCACCATCGCCAAGCTGCTCTGCCGCTTATACGATCCGCAGTCAGGAGCGATCACTGTCGACGGTACCGACTTGCGCGAGTTCGATCTCGCCTCCTGGCGCTCCAGGGTGACGGCCGTGTTTCAGGACTTCCTCCGCCTGGAGCTGCCCCTGCGCGACAATGTGGCCCCCGCTGGCGCGCCTGAGGATGTGGTATGCGCAGCGCTCGAGTCCGCGGGAGCCGCCAACCTGGCCTCGCTCGACACCATCCTGGCTCGCGGATACGCCGGCGGCACCGACTTGTCGGGCGGCCAGTGGCAGCGCATCGCGCTTGCCCGCGCCTTGGCCTCCGTGTCGCTCGGCGCCGGCGTGGTGCTGCTGGATGAGCCCACCGCCCAACTCGACGTGCGTGGAGAAGCCGAGATCTTCGATCGCCTGTTGTCCGCCACCCGGCATTGCACCACCATCCTGATTTCTCATCGCTTTTCGACCGTCCGCCATGCCGACCGCATCTGTGTGCTGGAGCAGGGCCACGTCGTCGAACTGGGTACCCACGATGAGCTGATGACGCTGGGTGGTCGCTACCGCACCATGTTCGATCTCCAGGCCCAGCGCTTCCATCTTCCCGAAGAGGAGGGCGCCACCTATGATGCCCTCACCTAAACAGGATCCCGGCCTCGAGCCCCTCCCGCCGGCGCTCCAGTCCATGTGGCGGCTGTGCAAGCTGGGCTATCGCCATGAGCCCCGCCTGATGGTGGTCTCGTTCGTGCTGTCGCAGCTCGCGGCGCTGCCCGATGCGCTGCTCGCGTTGTGGCTGTGGCTTCTCGGCAAAGGCGTGCTGCAACACCGCACCGGCTGGATACAAATCGCCGCCGTCGGCCTGGGCCTGTCGACAGCGGCCACCTGGTTTCTCCGCACCGTCAGCGCCCGGGTGCAGCGCCGCTTCCGCGATAAGGTGACCATCGCGCTCGAGTCTCATGTGGCGCGGCTGCAGGCCACGGTGGTGACAGTTGCCCACCATGAGCGCCCTGAGTATCTCGATCGCCTCTTCATGCTGCGCAACCAGGTGTTCGTCCTCGACCACATGTACATGTCGTTGTTTTCCACCCTCGGGTGGATTCTGCGCCTGGGCGTCACCATGGCCCTGCTGGCCTCCATTCATCCCGCGCTCCTGCTGCTGGCGGCCTTCGCCATCCCCACGGTGCTGACTTCGGGATGGCGGCCTGCGGTGGAGCGAGCGGCGCAGGAGCGAGGGGCACAAAGCAGTCGTCTGGCACGCCACTTGTTCACTCTTGCCACCACCGCGCCGCCGGGCAAAGAGGTGCGTGTCACCGGCATTGGAGAGCGCCTGGTCACCGATCGGAGGGAGGCCTGGGAGCGATGGTACCGGCCGGTCGCGGCGACACGCTGGGGCTCGGCGTGGTGGCTGGCGTTGGGCTGGGCCATTTTCGGCCTGGCGTATGCCGGCGCAGTGGTGTTCGTGTCGTCTTATCTTCGTGCCCCCGCCAGCTCGGTGCTCCTGGTGCTGGCCGCGGGAGCGCGGCTGTCCGGCTACATCGGGGCCACGGTAGGGGAAATAGGATTCCTGCGCGGATTCTGGATGGACGGCTCGCGCCGGCTGGCTTGGCTCGAAGACTACGCCGCCTCGGTCGCCGCGTCGGGAGATCGGCCGGTTCCCGCAGCCCTGCATCACGGCGTCCGCCTGGAGCACGTTTCCTTCGCCTACCCGGGCACCGCCCGCGTGGTGCTTGAGGACGTGTCGTTGCTATTACCGGCAGGCGCCGTGGTCGCCGTCGTGGGAGAAAACGGTGCAGGCAAAACGACGCTGGTCAAGCTGTTGGCCAAAATGTACGAGCCCACTACGGGCGCGATCCTGGTCGATGATGTGCCCTTGGCGCGCCTGAATGCCGCAGACTGGCGGGCCCGTCTGGCCGGCGCGTTCCAGGATTTCTTTCGCTTCGAATTTCGTGCCGGGCACACCGTGGGATTGGGTGATGTCCTGCGCATCGACGACGATCCAGCCGTGACCGCTGCAATCGACCGCGCCGGCGCCGGCGACGTCCTCGCCCGTTTGCCGTCGGGGCTCGACACCCAGCTTGGCCCCACCTGGCCCAGTGGGGTGGAGTTGTCCTTCGGCCAGTGGCAAAAACTGGCTCTGGCGCGCGGTTTCATGCGCGACCAGCCACTGTTACTGATCCTGGACGAGCCGACCGCCGCGCTCGACGCGGAGACGGAGCACGCGTTATTCGAACGCTACGCCGCCGCTGCGCGCAGCACGGACGCGAGCGGCCGCATTACCCTTCTCGTCTCCCACCGCTTCTCCACCGTGCGCATGGCCGATCTGATCGTGGTGCTCGACGGATCCCGCCTGGTCGAGGTAGGCACGCATGAGGAACTCATGGCTAAGAGCGGCCAATACGCGGAGCTCTACAGCATCCAGGCCGCCGCGTATCGCTAGTCATGTTCCTTTTCGAGTTCCACCACCATGACCTCAATCGGTTTATCGCCGGCGTTGACGTCTGAGTGCATGGTGCCCGGCGGATTTGCGGGAAGCCAGTAAGCCTTTCCCGTCTCCCACACATGGCTCTCTGATTTGCCCTGCGGATCGACAATCTTCATCGTGCCCCCACTGAGGGCAATGATGACCCGAGGATGATCGTGCCGGTGCATCATCAGCGGCGCATTGGGCATCACGACCGCCTTCCAAACCCGCACACCCTGATTCTCAAACTGCGGGAATCGTTGTGACTGCGTGGCGCCATTCTCCGAACGAACCACAGAAACCGCCGCCAACGTCATGACCGCTAAACCAACCCGGCGAAACCAAAAACTCTGCATCCTTCCTCCAATATCTTCGATCCAAAACTTTCACCAGCGACGGAGCGTGGGGTGCCCCATATCTCGCTCGTTTTTCGCGAGATGTGGGATACCACTGCCGTGAACCGACACTTTTCAAGCCCAATCCGCAAACAACGGTAAGCAAGGACTGCCACAACGGAGAGTAAACTGAAACCGGTGGGCTGCCTATCCCAATGACATTCACCCCAGTAGTGCGCAAGCTCCGTTCCTACCAACGCCGCATCCGCCAGGCGCGCATGGTAGCCCGCGCCATTAAATCCAAGCACCACCCCATCCTGGCTCACATCATTCCCATGCGCCGCTGCAACCTCTCCTGCGCCTACTGCAACGAGTACGACAAAGTTTCCGACCCCGTGCCCACCGCCGAGATGCTGCGCCGGATTGAAATCCTGGCCGGGATGGGCACAGGCATCATCACCATCAGCGGCGGAGAGCCCTTACTCCACCCGGAACTCGACCAGATCATCGCTGCCGTCCGCAGTCACGGCGCCATCGCCACCATCATCACCAACGGCTATCTGTTAACCCCGGAGCGCATCCAGCGCCTGAACCGCGCCGGCCTCGAACACCTGCAGATCTCGATCGACAATGTAATGCCGGACGACGTCTCCAAAAAAAGCCTGAAGGTGCTCGACCGCAAACTCGAGTGGTTGGCCGAGCACGCGCAGTTCGATGTCAACATCAACTCCGTTCTCGGTGGGGGCATGTCCCATCCAGAAGACGCCCTGACCATCACACGCCGAGCCCTGCAACTGGGATTCGATACGTCGGTTGGCATCATCCACGACCACGACGGCCAACTGGATCCGCTGAAGCCCAACGAGCAGGCGGTCTACGATCAAATCCTCAGGGAGCGGAAGCCGTCGAGGTTCACCTTCGCGTACGACAACCTGTTCCACAAGAACCTGGCCCTTGGCCAGCCAAACGAGTGGCAGTGCAGGGCGGGAAGCCGCTACCTCTATATCTGCGAACAGGGCCTCGTGCACTATTGCTCGCAGCAGCGCGGCTATCCCGCGATTCCACTGGAAAAATACACCCAGCAAGATCGGGATCGCGAGTACTCGACGGTCAAGCCCTGTGCGCCCTTCTGCACTGTCTCTTGTGTGCACCGCGTGGCCATGCTCGACCTGGTTCGTAACCAGCCGCGCGAAGCTCTGACCCGTTTTTTCCCTCCAGCCACGCCAGGTGGGCCGCCGCAGCTTCCCGCCGGCATTCACGTGTTGACGGCAGTCTTCCTGCCTCCTGCCGATGGCCAACCGCAAAGCCCGGCGCAGAAGATCGTGGGCGGCGCCGCGATGAAGATATTCGGCGTTAAGTAAGGTAGCGGTAGCAAGCCAGGAAGACGGCCAACGCGGTAACTGCTCCCAGCAGTACATCCAGGGCATAGTGATACCGCCCGACCACCGCTCCCAGCGAAATCCACACCGCGATAAACAGAAACACCAGGCCCAGCCACGGCGCGTAGTGCAGCAGCGCGAGTGCGACGGCGAACGACGAAGCCACGTGCGCGCTGGGGAAAGAAATGGCATGGATGCTGCCATGCTTGAGAATCCAGCGATTGAAAATCCGCGCCTTGCCGGTTTGCGCGGGTGGAGGTTGGCTGCCCGCAAGGTCCCGCGGCGGGTATGCCGGGACAAACGGCGTGATTGCGTAACAGAGATAGGTAGCAATCAGGACCACCAGCCAAAAACCGGCGACGTGGCTGCGTTGGCCGGCGGCGTACATCGCGAGCAGCCCCAGCGGCACCAGTGGATAGCAAAACAGGTAGGCAACTTCGAGCGCCAGTCCGAGGCCGGTGCGCGAGGTACCGGAGGTACCGGCCGTGCGCGGCATCAACCGCCGGTCAAACGCCAGCAGGCGTTCCTCGATGCGGTGGTTCGGCCCCTGAAAGAATTGCCCGGTCTGCCAGTAAGGCACCAGGAAGAGAGCAACGGTGAGAAAGTCACGCAGGGCAGAAACGTAGGAGGGGGAAAGGAAAGAGGCTGTCGCGCGAGCCACCTCCACAGCCATCAAAGGAACCAGGGCCAGCAGCGTAATATTCCATCGTCGCCGCACCGGCAACGGATGAGCGGAAAGAGCCTGTATCCAGGCCGCCGCCGCCAGAACAATGGCGAAACCAATCTGAATCCATTCCGACGAACGCATCAACCCACCTTAAGCAGACAGTAACGGTTGCATATTCTCCACCCGGGCCCGTAAGCGTTAACTTATTTGGATGTTTTTCGTTAAAACTCCCACAAAACCGTCATCCTGAGCGGAGCGCCGCACATATTTATCGCGTGACACAGATCTTGCAGCGCGGAGTCGAAGGACCTCGGCGGTCCTTATCTTACCCATGCTGCTCGGAGCTTTCCAACCACGGAAAATGTGAGACAGAAGCCCGGGTGCCCCACATCTCGCTCGTTTTTCGCGAGATGCCCCGAATTTCCTGCACGCTGCACTGGACAAGACAGCTTGTGCGCCTTTCTTTGAGGAAAGGCGCATGAGGTTCGCGGAACCCACTAACCTTCACAGGAAATCGGGGATGTGGGATACCACAGCGCTCAACCGACACTTTTCAACCAAACAAAGCCCTACTGGCCGGCTGCCCCTTTACCGCCCGTGTACGTCACCCGCCAAATCGACTCGGACCCATCATCCGAAACCAGCAGAGAACCATCCTTAGCCACCACCACACCCACCGGCCGGCCCCACACTTTCCCACCGGGAAGCACAAACCCAGTAAGGAAATCTTCATATTCGCCAGTCGCTTTGCCATGATCGATAGGAACAGCAATCACCTCATACCCGCCGCGTGGGTCCCGGTTCCACGACCCGTGCTCCGCAGCAAACGCCCACCCATGAAAACTGGCAGGGAACTGAGAAGCCTCGTAGAACTGGATCTGGAGCGAAGCCATGTGCGGATTCACCGGCACGTCGGGAGTGATGACCTTTGCCTGCAACTCAGGATGCTTGCCCGCATGCCGCGGATCCTGATGGCCACCCATGTAGTACCACGGCCACCCGTAAAATCCACCCTCTTGCACGTGGGTAACGTAATCGGGAACCAGGTTATTCCCCAACCCATCCCGTTCGTTGACCGAGCACCAAAGCTCACCGGTCGCAGGCTGAATCGCCTCACCCACGCAATTGCGAATCCCGGAGGCGTACACCTTCTCGAACTTGCCCTCGGGCGTGAACTCCAGCACATCCGCGCGATGGAACTCGGCCGGCGTGGTGTCCGGATCGTCGACATTGGAATGCGATCCCACCGAGACCAGCATGTGCTTACCATCCGGAGTAAACACAATATCCCGAGTGCGGTGGCCACCGCCGCCCGGCAGATCGGTCAACTTCTGTCCCGGCCCCCGGGCCTTCATGTCCCCAACCTGATAGGGAAAACGAACCACGGACGCGGTGTTGCCGACATATACCCATTGCGGGTTCGGACCGGCGGGATAAAAGTTGATGCCAAACACGCCCGCCTGGTCGGTGGCGAACGTTTCCATCTTGCCCGCCTTACCATCCGCCCCGATCCCGCGAATCACGATGACCTTGCCCGGAGTACTCTCCGCCAGAAATATGTCGCCGTTGGGCGCCATGCGCATCAGCCGCGGGTTTTCGAGACCGGTAGCGAACTGCTCCACCTTGAAGCCGGGAAGCGTCTGCGGCCATACCCCATCGGGGCGAGGAGCGATCGAGGCTGCGTTGTTCGCGGATGGTGTGGCATAAGGCTGGGGAAGGTCAGCCGTCGTGACCTTACGCCGCACCCCGGGATGTTCTTTGCTGTAATCGGTAAAGGCATCCTGGCCGGTCAGCGTTTGTGCCACAGCAGGGATCGCCGGCAGCAGGGAAAGTGCAATGAGGGAAGCAGAAAAAAAGGGGGGCAGTTTCATGGGGATAATCCTCCAGACACGTTAGCTCTATCAGTTTAGTGTGGATCTTCTTCCTACTCGCCTGGCGAAGAAGCCTGAAATTGATAATCTTTTTCTTCTTCCCCGGCGCCGGGCCGAAGACGCTCCTGCACCCGCACGGTGAGCAAATAACCGGAGCCGGTGATCAGGGGCACGATCACCGCGGGCAGAACGGCCACCGGCAGCAGGTAATAAATGCCGCCGCCCAGAAAGCACCAGGCAACGGCCGTCACGTTCACCCCATGCCAGTAGTGGTATCGGCCGTGAGGGTCAAACAGCGCCGGGACGTCAATGCGCATGTGTTCGACAAACAAATAGTGGAAAAGCAAAACCCCTGCCAGCGGCGCGAACAAGTTGCCCAGCACCGTAGTTAACGGAACCAGCCGGTCGAGCAACACCGGCAAGGCGGAGAGGCCGGTACTGACGATGCCAACGAAAAGCGTGTTCCAAAAACGCCCCGGGCCTTCAAAAAGGTTGGAGAGAGAAAGGCCGCCCGTGTAAAGGTTCATGACATTGATCGTGCTTTCGTCGAGCGCGATCACGATCAGCAGAATGAGGAGTGTGACCCAGTGCGGGTCGACCATCGCGGCCAGCGAGAACGGATTCGGCTGACGCCCCAGCGAGGCAGCAGCCCCATAGGCGCCGAGCGATACGGAGAAACCGCTGGCCAGCAAACCGGCCAGCATCGTGCCCCACCACATGTCTTTGCGGCTGCGCGTATAGCGGCAAAAATCGGCGGCATCCGTAATCATCGTGAGCCACGCCGCGGTCATGCTGTTCAACCAGACCGCGCCCAGCAGATAGTGCCACCCAGTGTGCGATTGAAAATGCAGCGCAGCCGACGTCCGGTAACTTGCACCCGGCCCGTGCTCCAATACCCAAAATAAATAGAGAATGCCGGTCACTTTGACCGGAAGGCTGAAGCGGGAGATCAGCTTCATCCAGTTGTAGCCCACCAGCGCCAGGATCACCTGCGCGCCGGCCATAACCAGCCCGGTGCGGACGACGGAATAATTCCTACCCGTCCACTGGTGGCGGATCGCGACAATCACGTTCGCGCCCACGATGGTTTGCATGGCAAACCAGTAAGCCGAGGCGATGGTGCGCATCACCGAGGGCAGCCACTTCGCACCCCGGATCCCGAAAACCATGCGGCACGCGACCTGGCCGGTAATTCCATAGTCGACCCCAACCGTGGCCATGATGATGTACGCTGAAAACGCGATCACGATGCCCAGCGTGCTGCAAAGAATCGCAGCCCAGAACGAAAGGCCGGAGGCCACTGCCAGGCCGCCAATCAGAATGGTCGAGGGATTCACCAGAAAATTGCTGACCAGCAGAAACAGGTCCGGCCAGCGCACGGTCTTGAGCGCGTCAGGAATCGGCTCGATGGCGAAACCCTCGATGGCGCCGGATCCGGAAATTCGCGTGACGGCTTGAGAAGGTTCCACTCAGCAAGGCTCCAGTCTGCATTCTAACGATGGCCATTGAAATGTCAGCTAGCTCGAGAAAGATCCTCATCGACACCGACACTGCGTCCGACGACGCAGTGGCGCTGATCATGGCGCTGCGTTCCCCCCAGGTGACCGTGCTCGCGATCACCGTGGTTGCAGGGAATGTCTCAGTGGAGCAGGGCACCCGCAACGCCCTGTTTACCGCGGAACTTTGCGGGTCCCCCGTCCCGGTATTCTCCGGAGCCGCGGCCCCGTTGACTCGCCCGCTTGAGGATGCCACCTGGTTTCATGGTCGCGATGGCCTGGGTGACCACGGCTATCAACCAGCCGCGCGCACCGCCGAAGACGGGTTTGCCGTGGATGCGATGGTGCGCATTATCCAAACCAATCCGGGCCTCGAATTGATCACACTCGGGCCGCTGACAAACGTGGCCCTGGCGCTGGCCCAATGGCCTCAGCTGGCAAACAATGTAAGCCGGTGCGTGGTCATGGGCGGGGCGCCGTGTTGCGAGGGCAATGTGTCGCCGGCCGCGGAATATAACTTCTGGGCCGATCCCGAGGCAGCGCGGGTTGTGCTCCGATCGCAGCTCCCGATTGAACTGGTTGGTTGGCAGCTTTCGCGCGGAGCGGCGGTGGTCAACGGTCGCGACGTCGAGGAAATTCTCGCCCTGCGGACCAGCTTTGCCGACTTCGCCATCTGCTCGAACGATACCGCCGCCCAGGCCCACCATAAACAGACAGGGGAAGAAGGGATTGCTCTTCCCGATCCGACGGCGATGGCCATCCTGCTCGATCCGGCCCTGGCGCTCGTTTCCTCTGGTCACTACATGGATGTGCAGGTAGACAGCGGGATCACCCGCGGCATGAGCGTGGTGGATAGGCTGGGTGTGGCGGACGATCCCAAAAACCGAACCGCCTGGAGCGAGGTTCTGAAGCAGGGACGCAGGCACAAAGTGATCTGGGAGATGGATATTCCCGGCTTCAAGCACGCCCTGCTGCGAGCGCTCCATTGATCCGGGAAGTCATCTTCGACACCGACCCGTCGCCCGATGACGCCGTGGCCTTCCTGGCCGCGATCGCGTCGCCCGAAGACCTGCGCGTCCTGGCCATCACCACCGTAGCCGGCAACGTGGGCGTCGAACTTACCTCAAAGAACGCGCGCAAAGCACTGGAGCTGGCGAGGCGAGCCGACATCCCCGTCTATGCCGGGGCCGCGGCTCCGCTGGTCCGGCCTTTGGTGACAGCGGAGCATGTGCATGGGCGCACCGGTTTCGATGGCTACGACCTGCCCGAACCGAAAACGCCGCTAGGCAGTGGCTTCGCTCCCGAAGTCATCGTCGACCTGGTCATGTCGCGGCCGGCGAAGGCGGTGACTCTGTGCTGCCTGGCCCCGCTCACCAACGTAGCCCTGGCGATGGCCCGGGAACCGCGCCTGGCCAAGCACCTGGGCGGCATAGTGCTTATGGGCGGAGCCATGTCGGAAGGCGGCAACATCACCCCCGCCGCCGAGTTCAATTTCTACGTCGACCCCGAGGCCGCCTCCCGAGTCTTCGAGAGCGGAGCGGCCATCACCATGATCCCGCTGGACTGCACCCACCAGGCCCTGATCACCGACGACCGGCTGGAAATGCTGCGCGCCGCGGGAACCCCCGTGGGAACCGCCTTCTATCATCTGCTCGAGTGGAACAAGCGCTTCGATCGCGCCAAATATGGCTGGCCCGGCGGCCCTCTCCATGACGCAACCGTGACCGCCTATCTCCTGGCCCCGGACCTCTTCGCCGGCCGCACCGTCCGGGTAGACATCGAATGCAACAGTCCCTTAACCCTGGGCGCGAGCGTAGTCGATTGGTGGAATGTGAGTGGCAAGCCTGCGAACGCGCTGGTCTTGCGCAGTATCAACGCCGAAGCCTACTTCCACCTGATCTTCGGAAGACTCCTGCGTCTCTGATCCGCCCTGCTCGACAGATGAAGTGTCATCCCGACCGAAGCGTAGCGTAGTGGAGGGACCTGCTGTTTCTCCCCCTCCCCACAAAACCGTCGTCCTGAGCGAAGCATAGCGAGCGGAGGGACCTGTTGTTTCTCACCCCCCACAAAACCGTCATCCTGAGCGAAGCATAGCGAGCGGAGGGATCTGTTGTTTCTCACCCCCCCACAAAACCGTCATCCTGAGCGTAGCGCCACCCAGATCTATCCATACGGACGGCTTATGGCGCGGAGTCGAAGGACCTCGGCGATGCCTGTTAGCAGATGCTCTTCAGAGCTTTCTGCTGTTGTGTTTCTCAGGTTCTACCCCCTACTGGCCCGGCCCCGGCCGAGGCTGGGGCAACGACCGCAAAGAATTCGGCGCGCTCACCAACTTCTGCAGCAGCGCCACCGGCAGGGTAGCCGTGACCACCGCACGGTCGTTTTTATGCTCAACATTGGTGGAATTGAGCAGATCGCGAATATCGGCATCCGTCATCGCTGACGGAAGATTATTTTCCGCCGCCCGGCCAATCGCGACCATGGTACTCAACGCGTCGGACGAGACCGTGGCAGCCATCTCCGTGGGGGCAATTTCTTCGATCCTGAGGCGCAGCGCCCCTGCCCACCGCAGCGAGCCGATGAACGTAGTATCGAGTGCTACAGGAAAATGGAAACCGAGAATTCGAATGCCGTCACTCTTCAGTGGCACGGTGATCTTGCCAATACCCCATGCAACCGACAGCAGCGGCACTTCCGCATAATGATCAGTCAGCAGAGAAGACCCGGAAAAAGGCAGCGCCGAGGTGCGATACCGGTCCAGGATGGAGTGAATCTGCTCCGGAGTCGGCGTATTGGAGGCAGCCACCATGTCGTAACCCAGCAGCGCGACGCGGACCGTACGCCCCTGGCTGGGAATGTCGTAGATGGTATGCCCGGCATATTCCTCGGTCTGGGTAGTGATGGACGCCAGATACCGCGCCACACGCTGGCCATCGAGATGCCCGAGAAATATTTCAGAGTACGCAACCGCCCCATTCGGGCCAAGCGGATTCGGCATGCGATGCAAACCGAACGCTACCTCGTCCAGATCGCGCTCGAATTCAAACCCGGTGGCATCGATGAAGGCTTGATATTGCGGATCGTGCGGCACCTTGGTGCGGTCGAAGTGGGTGGCAGCGCGCAGCGGCCGCAGATTGAAATACAGGATGCAATCAGACTCGGGAAGCAGCCGCGCCGCCTCGGGCGGAGCCTTGCGGCGCAGGTACGCAGCCAACGCCACCAACACCAGAACCAGCAAAACAATGATGATGGTCGCCTTAGTGCGCCTGGGCATGCAATGTCCGGTTTACCACCCTCATCTGTCGCAGGAATCATAGCACCCGGGTTCGACCCGGCTGCCTGCACAATTTGCCCGGATTCTGTGGTAACCTTGGCAATTGTGATCCTGTCGAAGTTGGGCAGGGAGCACGGCTGTTCGGGCTGGCGTAGCTCAGCTGGTAGAGCATCTGATTTGTAATCAGACGGTCGGGGGTTCAAGTCCCTTCGCCAGCTCCAGAGTTTGGCCCGGAGTATCCCGCCGCAATCATTCCAACCGACCTGTTTCCTCTGAGCTTGTCTGCGCGGGAAAACGTCTGCGGAATGGGTTGGTGTGGACGGTCGCTCCGCGGGTGTTTAAGTTGTGCACAGGTGGCCGAGCGGTTAATGGCAGCAGACTGTAAATCTGCCGCTCCTTGGAGCTACGGAGGTTCGAATCCTCCCCTGTGCACCATGGATTGGAACGGATGAACCTGGGACCTGGATCGCCGGGACGGAAGTGGATATCGCTGGGCCTGCTGGTCGTCCTCTGCGGTTTAGCGGTAAAAACCATCGAGCCGGGCAAGGTGCGCTCGGCGGTGTTGCTATTATTGGGCTTTTTCGCGCTGCGGATTGTGCTGACGGGGTTCGCTTCGCGATAGCATGGCAGTAGTTTTTCAAGGCTGATGTAGCTCAGTTGGTAGAGCACTCCCTTGGTAAGGGAGAGGTCACCGGTTCAATCCCGGTCATCAGCTCCAGATTTTGAGTAGTGGTGTTGTTGGGGAAGAGCAGAAGCTTATCCGATGTGGAACTCATAAGCATCAGCTCCGGATTTTGAAGTAGAGGTGTTGTTGGGAAGAGCAGAAGCTTATCCGATGTGGAACTCATAAGCATCAGCTCCAGATTTGGTGGGAGCCCCCGCATTTATGCGGGGGGAGGAGCGCTTCAGCGCTCCGTGAAAGAGTCTGACCTTGATCCAGCGCTTTAGCGCTGGCAGCATCAGCTCCAGATTTAAGCAGTCCAAACGCGGGAGTCGCGGGAGTAACTCAGTGGTAGAGTCACAGCCTTCCAAGCTGTTGGTCGCGGGTTCGATTCCCGTCTCCCGCTCCAAATTTTAGTGTGAGAGTCTCCGAAATGTTTGTGCAGACAGTCTTACCGATTGAAGACGAAGCGCACTTCACCGCCGTCAAGGCATCGCTCGAGCCCTTGTTCACCTCCGGCAACGTCGCCGGGTACTTAAAGCGAGTGAAGCAGTCAAAGCTCAGGGTACGGGATTTTGAGGGTCTGCTGAAACGCGGGCTGTTGGGTAAAACCACGGCCGACGCCTACCAGGCCTTGAGCGATTCCGACCGCGGCCAGGCGCGCGAGCTCTACCTGTCGCTGGTCGAGAAGGTCCCGCAGGAGCTCAGAACCAGGTTTCTCAAGCTATATGCCTACTACTGAAATGGCGCTCCCCACGGTGGTAGAAAGCACCTTCATCGTGGTGTGGGAGTACCAGGTCAAAGCGGGCAGTGAAGCAGAATTTATCCAGGCCTATGGGCCGGATGGGGAATGGGCGCGGCTGTTCCGCCGCTCCCCGGAATTTATAGGGGTCGAACTGCTGGGCAGCGTGGGGAACGCCACCCGCTTCTTCACCCTCGATCACTGGGGTTCGGCGGCGGCCATGGACGCATTTCTGGCCGCCAATGCCACGGCTTACGATGTGCTGGACCGGCGGTTCAGCGGGCTTACCGTGTGGGAACGGCGCATCGGCGGCTTCCCCCCTGAGGCGTAAAAGAAACGCGTAACAAGAGTTTGTTTATTGGAAGGTAGAGAGGGACGAGATGGCGAAGGAAAAGTTTGACCGGTCCAAACCGCACGTGAACGTTGGGACGATTGGACACATCGATCACGGCAAGACGACCTTGACGGCAGCAATCACGAAGGTATTGTCGAAGCACAATCCGAAGATCCAGTTTCGCTCGTTTGATTCGATCGACAACGCGCCTGAGGAGCGGGAGCGCGGCATCACCATCGCGACCGCGCACGTGGAGTACGAGACGGCCAACCGTCACTATGCGCACGTCGATTGCCCTGGTCACGCCGACTACATCAAGAACATGATCACCGGCGCAGCGCAGATGGACGGAGCGATCCTGGTAGTGGCAGCGACCGACGGTCCGATGCCGCAAACCAAGGAGCACGTTCTGCTTGCCCGCCAGGTAGGTGTTCCTTACATCGTGGTGTTCCTCAACAAGTGCGATGCGGTCGAAGATGAAGAGCTGACCGACCTGGTGGAAATGGAAGTGCGGGAATTGCTGTCGAAGTACAACTTCCCTGGGGACGATGTGCCGGTCATTCGCGGCTCCGCCCTGGGTGGGTTGAACGGCGAAGCGCAATGGGAAGCCAAGATCGATGAGCTGATGGATGCGGTCGACAAGAACGTGCCCCTCCCGGCCCGTGCGATCGACCAGCCCTTCCTGATGCCGATCGAAGACATTTTCTCCATTTCCGGCCGCGGCACGGTAGTGACAGGCCGAATCGAGCGGGGCAAGGTCAAGGTCGGCGAAGAGTCGGAAATCGTCGGTTTCCGCGAAACCCGCAAGACCGTGGTCACCGGCGTTGAAATGTTCAAAAAGCAATTGGATGAAGGACTTGCCGGAGACAACGCGGGTCTGTTGCTGCGCGGTATTGCCAAGGAAGATGTGGAGCGCGGCATGGTTCTGGCCAAGCCTGGATCCATTACCCCGCACACCAAGTTCAAGGGCGAGATTTACGTCCTGAGCAAGGAAGAAGGCGGCCGTCACACCCCGTTTTTCAATGGTTACCGCCCGCAGTTTTACTTCCGCACCACCGACGTGACCGGGACGGCGAAGCTGCCCGAAGGCACCGAGATGGTGATGCCTGGGGACAACGTCCAGCTGGAGATTGAATTGCATACTCCAGTAGCCATGGAAAAGGGCCTGCGTTTTGCCATCCGCGAGGGCGGCCGTACGGTAGGCGCCGGCACCATCAGCGAAATCATCAAGTAACAGGCAGGTAAATTTCAGGGCCGTGAATCGTCCCGGAATCGGTTAGGATAGACTATGCGTGAAATAATTACCCTCCAGTGTCCGGAATGCAAAGAGCGGAATTACTCGACGACGAAGAATAAAAAGACGACCACTGGCCGCCTTGAATTCTCCAAGTTTTGCAATCGCTGCCGCAAGCATACCCCGCACAAAGAGACCAAATAATTAAGCGTTCTTTGGAATTAAATACTGTACTTTTGCTGCCTCGGCTCCTTGGTAAGGCTCGCGGTCATACGACTCATCGTTTTGGCGTCGGCAGAGAGTTTGCATTTGTTTTAGGGGCGTAAGCTCAACGGTTAAACTGTCGGTCTCCAAAACCGAACTTGGGGGTTCGAATCCCTCCGCCCCTGCCAGTTCGCGAGTATGTGCGTAAACGGCCCCGAAGTCAGAGGCTCGGGAAGAAGGAAAGTTATGGCGAAGTCAACCACAGTGGTTCGCGATGAGAATAAGCAGGGCTCACAGCCTGAGAGAGCTGTGACCAAGGCGAAAGTCGCGGACAAGTTGGCGGAACGAGGGGACAGACGCCGGGCAGGGAAATCAGCTGACCGGGATGTTCACCAGGACCGCGGACTTCCTCCGGGATGTGCGCAGCGAAATGCGCAAGGTGACGACCCCGTCGCGTGAGGAAGTTCGTACCACGACGACGGTGGTGATCGTGACCGTGTTTGCGTTTGCGGCCTACTTCTATGTAGTGGACGCAGTACTGAGCCGCGTTATCCAGTCCATGCTGCATTGGCTGGGCGGGGTTCAGTAAATGTTGAAAGAGAAATTAGAGAAATCGATGACGGAAGAAATCAAGGGCCCGACACCCCGCCTGGCAACCCTGAGGAAGGGCTCCCGCCCTCGGCCAACGAGCGTTTCAAGTGGTACATCATTCACGCTTACTCGGGTTTTGAGCGCAAGGTGAAGGAGTCGATCGAGGGCCGGGTTGAGGCTTTCGGCCTGCAAAACCGGATTGGGCGGGTCATGATCCCGACCGAGCCGGTGACTGAAGTCTTCAACGGCAAAAAGCGTACCGTCGAACGGGTATTTCTGCCCGGTTACGTGCTGGTAGAGATGGATCTGGACAACGATCTCTGGCACGTCATGAAGAACACCCCGCGGGTAACAGGATTTCTCGGCACGGGAGACAAGCCGGTTGCGCTTGAGCGAGCAAGAAGTCAGTTCGATCCTCTTCCGCACCGATGTCTCCAAAGACAAGCCGCGGATGAAGATCAAGTTTGAGAAGAACGAATCGGTGCGCATCACCGATGGGCCATTCGCCAATTTCAACGGTGTGGTCGACGAGGTAAACGAGGACCGCGAGACCTTGAAGGTGATGGTCACAATCTTCGGCCGGTCGACACCGGTCGAGCTCGAATTCGGCAAAGTGGAAAAAGTAGTCTAGGGCAGAAAGGTAATTGCAATGCCTCCAGTTAAGAAAGTACAGACCCAGGTAAAGTTACAGATCGAAGCAGGCAAAGCGACCCCTGCTCCTCCAGTTGGACCGGCCTTAGGCCAGGCCCAGGTCAATATCATGGAATTCTGCAAGCAATTCAACGCGCGCACGCAGAACAAAGATATGGCGGGCCTCATCATCCCGGTGGTGATCACGGTCTACGTAGACCGCACCTTCACCTTTGTCACCAAGACCCCGCCCGCGGCGGTCCTGCTGAAGAAGGCCGCGAATCTGGCCAAGGGCTCCGGCACCCCGAACAAGGACAAGGTAGGCAAGGTGACCGAGAAGCAGGTCCTGGAAATCGCCAAGCAAAAGATGCCCGACCTGAACACGGTCTCCGTAGAGTCCGCAGTGAAAAGCATCAAGGGCACCGCACGCTCCATGGGCATCGAAGTCACCGCTTAGCGACCTGAATGGAATTGTTTCGGCTGAACTTCGAAACCCAAAAGCTGAGCTTCGGAACCAAAAAGAAGTGTCATCCCGACCGGAGCGAAGCGTAGTGGAGGGACCTGCTGTGGTCATCCCTCTCATCGGACCTCAATGGAAGCGGCGCCCTTCCCTTTGTCATCCCGAGCGAAGCCGAGGGATCTGCGGTTCAACAGGTCAGTCTTGGAAATGTTTTTCTAAGCTCATAGGCGAAAAACTTATGAGATAATCAAAAATGCGTCTTGAGCAGCATCCAGGCGCAGGTCAACCGGCCGATTAGCATCAACAACGGCCAACACCACGGCAGGACAGCAACAAAGTCCAGGCGGTGGGAGACAGAGGAAGCATGGCAAAGAAAATCAGCAAAAACATGGCGAAGGTGCGCGCGCAGGTTGAAGACCGCCCGTACTCGCTAGCGGACGCAGTACCGCTTCTCAAAAAAGTGCAATACGCCAAGTTCGACGAAACCGTCGATTTGACTCTACGTTTGGGTGTAGACCCCAAGCACGCCGATCAGATGGTGCGTGGAACCGTAGTCCTACCGCACGGCTTGGGCAAAACCAAGAAGGTAGCGGTGATCGCCTCCGGAGATCGCCTACGCGAAGCGGAAGCCGCCGGCGCCGACATCGTCGGTGGTGAAGAAATGGTAGAGCGGATCCAAAAGGAAAGCTGGACCGATTTCGACGCCCTGATCGCGACCCCGGACATGATGAAGTCCGTCGGCCGTCTAGGCAAGGTACTAGGCCCTCGCGGCTTGATGCCCAACCCCAAGACCGGCACCGTCACCAACGATGTAGCGGCGGCGATCAAGGAAATCAAGGCAGGTAAGGTCGAGTTCCGCACCGATAAGACGGCCCTGGTGCACGTCCCGGTGGGCAAGCTCTCCTTTCCTCCGCAAAAGCTGATCGACAACGCCACCACGGTGATCAACAGCGTGGTCAGGGCCAAGCCCTCAGCGGCGAAGGGCAAGTACATCCGGGGAATTACCTTGAGTTCGACCATGGGCCCCGGCATCCTGCTCGACAGTCAGGTCGCTGAAGCGGCCGCAAAGCCCTGGTAGGAATTACGGATTAACAGGACGCTCTCGTTTGCGCCGCTCAAGCCGCGCCGAGGCAACGAAGGTTGGTTTTTATGGCACTCACCAAGGCGAAAAAAGCAGTACAGATCGATCAGCTGGCACACGAGCTCGAAGGCTCGACCAGCGCCATAGTCGGCACCTTTGCCAAGCTCACCGTCTCTCAGGACTTCGAGCTGCGCAAAGTGGTGCGGGGCGCAGGTGGCCGTTATCGGGTGCTCAAGAACAAGCTGGCCGCCCGGGCATCGAAGGGAACCAAGGTAGAGAAGGCGCTGCAAGGGTTAAAGGGCGTCTCCTCAGTGGCTTACACCAGCGGCGATCCAGTCGCCCTGGCCAAGGCGCTCTCCACCTGGATGCAGGAGAACGCCGAGTTCACCTTCAAGCTGGGCATCATCGATGGCCAAGTCATCACGGTTGAAGAAGTCAAGCAACTGGCGACGATGCCGTCGAAAGAGCAGATTTTTGCCGAGCTACTGTTCCTCATCAACGCCCCGGCGCAGCGCCTGGTCACGGTGATGAACGCAGCCGGCCGGGATCTTGCCGTCGTGGTCAATCAGGCCGTCGAGCAAGGCAAATTCGCCGCTCCAGCCGCGCCGGCCAAGCCTGCAGCCGTCGAAGCACCCAAGGCCGAAGCGCCAAAGCAGAGCCCGAAGCTGAGGCTCCGAAAGCAGAACCCGTGGCCGCCGCGCCTGTCGAAACCGCAGTCGCACCCGAAGTGCCGGACAAATTGCACCCGAGGCCGAAGCCGCCGGGACAAACAAAGATTCACAAACAGCAGCGGCGGCAACCGAAGCGCCGACCGAGGGCTAAGTAGGATTTGTATCAGGGCGCGTATAGTAGGTGCTCGAGCAGCCGGGCTTACGGGCTGCGGAAATGCTCGGCATCAGTCCCGAAGGGACGGTTGAACTTAGCCCAGGACGGAGTCCTGGGTACACATAAACGACCTGGAACAGTCCCGTCAGGGACGGCTGAACACAGGAGCACAACATTTCGGGAAGCATGCTGAATATTTCCGCAGCCTCCTTCAGCCCCTGGGGATGACGAATTTAGCA
>CAVYFF010000018.1:0-285000 GCA_963767745.1 uncultured Acidobacteriaceae bacterium
AGAACTCAATCGACCGAATGCCGCCCATCCACTTGTCCGGGGTTTGACGCGAGAACCTGGTCAGAGGTAATGAAACGCTTAGCCCATTGATCTACACGATAGATCGCGTTCCCACTGGTATTCTGATCAGAATAGTCGCGAGAGTGCGAACAGATGCAGCTTTGCGGAACTGCTGCCGGGCTTTCCGACGCAGTTCTTTACAGAGAGGGGAGATGGGCGCCTTGAAAGCGCTTTGATCCCCACCCCTCCACAAAGGTTGACCTCACAGCATTTCTCGATGAGGCCATCCACGCCGGGATAGATCTCGTTCAGATGATCTCTTCGAGCTCTCACGGTCCGATATTGCGGTTCGATTTGGTGCAACTAGGCGAGAGCTGGATTTGCAGACTGTCCCGACGCTAGTGCCGGACAACGCCGTTAATCGGAACAGTTCCGAAGTGATTGCTCGCTTTTGAGCCCGGGGCAAACGTCAGCGTGATATTTGAGAACGGCACCTCATTTGAACCGGTGATGCAGACCATGAGCTGGGACTTTTCGCCGTCGGGTGCAAACGGCGCGTTGCCCCCATTCCCGGTAGTGCTCGCCATCCCGACAACGACAAAACCGGTTGTCGTGGCGGCAACGGCGAAGTGGGCGGTAGGACAGTTCTCTGCCACGTAGTTAGGATCAGAGATCACGCGTGCGTTCCTCATGGTGAAGTGATGCGTATGTTGGTCACGCAGGGTCGTGTCGGTCGTTTTGTTGGCGATCATCCAAAGGTCGGAATGCTCCATGTTCAGTGCCGCACGAAAATCGACGGCATCGAAATTAGGGTAGACCTCGAGCGACCACGTTCCGCGAATCTCGTACCCTCCCATCGCGAAGGGGTTGTAGTCGTTGATCGTTCCCTTGAGTGTGGTGGAGCGCGGACCCTCAGCAACCAACACACTGCTCAGCGCCAGGACCATGACCGCAATTTGCGTAGACAGCAGGAAAGCCTTATTCTTCACACGAAACCTCCATCCTCTTGATTTCGGACAGCGCATACTGCCCACAGCCTTAGCTCTTCAACGGTTGAAGTCTTTGGCGTGGGGCGAGGACGCTGCCAAACTGGTGTCGATCATGGCTCATGCACGCGGACTTGAGCCATGGGCGAAGGCTTACCAGCTTCTTATCAATTCCTGTTCTGCTAAGTTGCAGAAACCACGATACATCTGCCAGCTTTGAAGGTTTTGTGGAATAATTATCCGATTTTAGGGGGGAAGACATGCCGGAGGTTGGAGGAGTTATCAAATTCGATCAGTTTGAGGTCGACCTTCGCGCCGGCGAGCTTCGCAGGAATAACCGGCCAGTCAGACTGCAGAACCAGGTCTTTAGGCTTCTGACGAAGTTCCTCGAAGATCGTGGCGAGGTGTTAACTCGAGAGCAGTTACGAATGCACATTTGGCCGTCTGATGTGTTCATCGATTTCGATAATGGACTGAGCGCTGCTGTCCGTAAACTGCGAGTCGTGCTGGGCAGACCTCCGGGGGCCAAAGGCAACAATAGCTACATCGAAACCGTGCCGCGGGTTGGATACCGATTTATCTCGCTCGAGAATGGAACGGACACCAACACCAGGCGCATCATTTCCGTAGCGATTCTGCCTTTCACGAGCAATTCAGATAGCTCGGACCTCGACTATCTGTGTGAAGGCATGACCGAAGCCCTGATTGACGCTGTCTGTCAGATTCGCGGGATCGCGAAAGTAATCGCTCGTAATTCGGCCTACCGATTCAAAGCGCGTGACCCGCAGGAAGCAGGGCGCGAACTCGGTGTACAGGCAGTAGTGATTGGAAGTGTGCACCCCGCTGGCGACCATGTGCTGGTGAGAGCTGAGCTGATCAGCACAACTCAGGGTTTGCGCCTTTGGGGAGCCAGCTATAAGCCACTCATCCAGGAGCTTTCACTGCTTCCATCGACAATCGCATTGGCTTTGCGGGATCGCCTGGGATCGAAGCAGCGCACTGGGGTGCCGCGCGGCGTATCTCATCGGTCGACTGAAAATTCCGAAGCCTATCGTCTTTACTTGCGGGGAAGATACTTCTGGGCCAAGCGCCCGGGAGCGGGTTATGTAGAAAAAGCAATTGAGCTGTTCGATGAGGCGGTTGCACTCGATCCAGCCTTCGCTCTGGCCCACGTTGGGCTCGCCGACTGCTACAACACATTAGGCGCATGGGAAGCCGGCGTTCTGGAGCCGGCGATCGCATTGGAACGGGGCAAGGCCGCCGCCAGTCGGGCACTCCAGCTGGATTCCAATCTTGCGGAAGCACACACCTCCCGTGGCTATTGTCATTTCCACTATGAGTGGGACTGGGGCTGCGCCGAGGCCGCGTTTAAGCGAGCCATTGATCTGAATCCCAATTACTCCCACGCTCACCACTGGTACTCTCACCTGCTGGTCGCCCAGGGAAGGATGAAAGAGTCGCTGGAACACAGCCTGCGCATTATCGAACTCGATCCTTTCGACCTGCTTATCAATTCGCACCTCGCATGGCACTACCACATGGGGGGACATTACGAGGAGGAACTCGAAGAATCGAACAAGCTCCTCGAAATGGAACCGAACTTTCATAAAGCTCATTACTTCAAGGGTCTCGCTCTCGGACAGCTTGGAAGTATCCGCGACGCCGTAAAGGCACTAGAAAAGTCATATCAGCTCTCGGGAAGCACATTCATGCTGTCTGCGCTCGGACATGCATGCGCAGTTGCCGGTGATAGGGACAAAGCAGTTCACATACTCGGCACATTAAAGGATTTATCGAAGAGCCGCTACGTAGCGGCGTATGAACTTGGTACGATTCACGTGGGACTGCATGAATACGAGCATGCGCTTGATTGTCTGGAAAGAGCGTATATAGAGCGGTCCGGTTGGATACCGTATCTCCCTGTCGATCCAACATTCGCGCCTTTGCGAAGTGAACCTCGGTTCCAAAGAGTATTGCGGAGTATTTCAAATTCTTGAGGTAATTCTTGGGTAACGCCGAGATTGAGCGGTGATCGGAAACCCAATCCGCAAGTAACCGGCTCGACTGCCTCCCCAGCTGGCTTTGCGCAGGTCTCCAACAGCAGAACAGGCGTGGAGGCTCACCAACGGAGCGAACAGGTCGAAGGTCGACCCGCAATGTGACATGTGATCCGTGACCGATCTTTCACAGCCGCAATTTCTGACAGCGGCTGTACTCAGTTGGCGCAGAATCGCCGATGCGCTCATTGAGCGGTGTAGGCGTTTGGGTTTTCGAGTTCCTGGCGGATCACCGCCTACTCAGAAACAATCCTTCGGGCGACCTTTCTTGCGGACAAACACAAGGAACACAATGGCACTCAGAATGATCGACCCGAACACACGGGATCGCCACAGAAACTCGGGGCTTGCGTTCCCACGGTCGCTAAACGGAACGGCCAGCAACTTTCCCGGCATTAAGATCAGCTCGCAAACCAAATCTGGGCCAGATCCGGCCATGAATCGGGGCTGGAGGAGCGTTGCAGCGGTAACCAACGCAATCCCGATGAGGCATGCAACAACGAGTCCCATCAATGTTCGCCGCATGGCCAGAAGTATAGTGCCTCAAAATGGCAGTTCCGGGTCGAGTCACCGGCTATCAGGTCAGAACTGGCTGGTGGGGAATGATGTCCCGATAGGCGACAATCCGCCCTGAACTCAAAAGACCGAGGCGCGTGGGAGATTGAAACGCGCATTGGCATGTAAGCACCAGTCGAGAATTACTTCCGGTTGCCATTTCTCGTCCATGTGGGACATCTGAGCCCTAAGCGACTACGATGTTGCGTCCGCTACCGCTTTCGCCGCTGCGTCAGCGTCAGGGCTCGGTGCGCAGCAGAGGCTTTTTGATGTATTGCGTAGGCACGGACAGGATTCGGTCTGGCAGTATTGCGTTGGCGTGGCGGCGACCTACGAGGCGAACGTAGCCGAGATACTCCCCAAGGTCAGCTTCGAGAGCTTTGATCTCCGCTTCATTGTCGGGGGCTATGAGCCTGTGCCAGTCCAGCCAGAGCTGGCAGCCGTCCGGCATCGTATCCGCGATCTCGATGTCCATAATTTTGGTGCGCTCCCAGTGGCGGCGCCACCAGGGTGCAGAGTGCAGGCACCAGAGATCGTTCGTCCACCAATCGCGAAGATGTTTCGGAATAAAGCTGTCGATTTCTTGCATGAGGCCAGCCCCGGCGATGCCGATAGCTCCGCCAGGCTTCACGAATCGGGCGAGGTAGTTGAGGTACAGATCGTCGGTCCCGTAGTAACAGAAGGAATCAAGCGACACGATGACGTCGAAGAATTCGTCGCTGAAGGGTAGCGACCTGGCGTCAGCATGCACGGGGAAAACGCTGTCTTCGACTGCCGCATCGCGGATTCTCTGGCCGTTCTCCGCGGCACTGAACCACAGATCAGTGGCCCAGACCTGAACGCCGAATTCGCGGTGGAGGAAGATCGAGGAGGTGGCGCGTCCGCAGCCAAGGTCGAGTACCCGCATTCCAGGTCGCAGATCAAGCGCGGACGTGAGCCACTCGGCCATCCAGAGTGGATTCGCGGCCCCGCTGATGCTGGCAAGGAGCCATTCCGGGTTGTATTGCGAAGAGCGGGGAAATCGCTCTGAAATGGTGGGATGGTCTGAGATCGTATGGGTCTCCGTTCTCGAACTTTAGCCTGTGCTGCGACGAGGGCGCGACAGACTAAGACGACAACCGCGTGTCTGCAGCATCTTAGCGGATTGTATCGCTCACATGGACGTGTAGTCGGCGATCCAGAAGTAATGCGTCGCAACCTCAGTTTGCGCATAATCGCCGATGCACTCATTGAAGCGCGGACGACTCAAAACTTCGAGTTCTGGGCGAGTGACCGGCTATCCGGAAGTTACCCCCCAAAATGCGGTTCTCTCCGTATAGGCGTCAACCGCCCAGACCTCAATTCGAGGCGTTGTATCAATTTTAGAAGTGCCACAAATTCGCCACATCGCCAATATGGCGGGCACTACAATCACCGACATGAATGTCACGAGGAGTAGGGCGACGTGCAGGGTTGTTCTGATTCTTCTATCTACCGTCGCCATGATCGCCGGAGTTCAATCCTCGACGCAGGATCAAAGCTCAGCACAGGAAACGATGGTACGCGGGTATTGGATTGATCCTTCTACCGGACTCATGTGGACCGTAAAGGACAACGGCCACGACATTTCGTGGGGCAATGCAGTGAAATACTGCCAGAACCTGAGATTGGCCGGATACTCCGACTGGAGGCTACCGTCGATCGATGAGTTGCAGAACATTTACGATGGCCGCGGTTTTACCGCACTGCACTCAAAGGGCTCAATGCTGGCACTTGCGGGGAGAGCAAAGGGCGGGCTGCCTTTGACAGGCGCTCGGGAGTGGAGCAGCAGCCGGGTGCTCGATGATCGCGGCCATCGTACTGGGATCGCTTCGCAATACGACTTCCCCCACGGGGAGCGATGGCGTTTCGATCCCATCGGTTACACCGGCAACCTACGTGCGCTGTGTGTGCGCAGTTCCGGCGAATGATGGAGGTCATCTGAACACCACGGTCGTGATTGCAGTCGAGTCACCGCCCACCCGGGAGTTACCCCCAAAACGGTGTCCGGGTTGGCGACGATGCTACCGCAACCCTGAATCGCTAGCTGAGTTCGAGTCCTGCGATCAAAAGCGCCACAACAGCGACTGGAAATATTGGCGGCTTCGAGTTTTGCATCGGATGTCGTCGTCTCTTTCATGTCGTTTTATGTGCTGTTCGTCGGAAGTGATCGGAAGCTGACGAGGGGAGTGTTTAGCAGGACTGATGGCGCCGCCAGCCGCGTGCTTGGAAAGTCACAACTGCGCTGAGGGTGTTCTTCATATCGACCACCTGTTTGTGCGCATGCTGCGTCTCAATACATAGGAAGCGAAGACGAACGCCAGGGCGAAAATCGGATCAAATTTATCCCAAGTGCCGCCACCGCCATTCAGTTGTGAATAGAACGCGAGTAAAAGCGTGAACGCGCAGCCAGCATAGACCCACTCAGTCAATCGAGGCGCATTGGGAATCAGAAGGCCCACGCCACCGAGGATGTGGGTTACTCCAATCAGAGGGATGATATAGAACGGGTATCCGAGCTGCTGGGCGATCTTCCATTCGCTTGGATCGTGAATCAGATATAGCCTTCCGAAGTACATCCACATGAAGGCGACCACGCCGGTTGTTACCATCGCGACTATTTGAGTGGCTCGACCTGACTGCACCGATTTCTCTATTGCGTGTTCAGTTTTCATCGTAAAAAGATCCTCTTCTTACGGTCACAGTGGGATGGCCTTTCGCCAGCGCGGAACCAGACAATCAGCCGTCCGGTTCCGCTCGTTGGCATTAGCGCCGCAGTTTCCAGGGCTTGTTAAGCTTGCCCCGGACTTACGCCTCGACGGCGTTCTGTGCAGCCGCAAATACATCGCGTGCAGACGTCGTACCCGCTACGTGCTCCGTACCCCTGACTCCGAGGTCCATCCACCCCGTGTTAATGCTTTCGAACATTTCTTCTGCTGCTTCAGTGTGGCCCTTCGGGACGCCGACCTGCTGGAACGCATCCGCCCAGGCGGCACGCGGGAGTGCGAAGGCTTTTACGTCGAGTTTCAGGACTTCACCCAATTGTGCGGCCACTTCATCCGCACTTACCATCGAACCCAACTCGATGACGCGATGCCCTGACCACGCCGCCCCTGTCAGAAGCGCTGCCACTTCTGCGCCGATGTCGTCCGACGCGACCATTGTCGTCTTCCGTTTGGTGGGATTGTAGAAGACCGGCAGCGTTCCGCCTTGGGCCGCCTGTAAGCCGAAAAGAAAGTTCTCGAAAAAGCCGCCTGCGCGCACAAATGCGACCGGAAAAGGCAAGCTCCGAAAGCCTTGCTCCAAAAGCGCCAAAGCCGTGATCATCCCGATCCCGCTTGTTCTATTCGCGCCCATCGACGAGAGCGCTACCACCCGTGGAGGCACAGCCCCAGTCAGCGCCTCGACATAGTTCGCAATCACGCCCTTTGCTTCTCTGTAATCAGGTGACGGCGCCCATATAGCCGGCAACATCACAAACGCGCCCTCAACACCTCTGAGCGCCGCCGCTATGGCGTTGGAATCGTTCCAGTCTCCTTCGACTAACTCCACGCCCTGGTCTGCCCACTTCGCCGCCTTCTCGCGATTGCGTACAAGTGCTCGCACCTTTTTGTCTCGCTTCAGCAGGTGCCGCGCGGTGGCACCCCCAACTTTTCCAGTAATGCCCATGACTAAATACATGCTCGTTTTCTCCTTGTTGTTCTTGCACCGTGAGTTGCGCAGCTAGCACTCCGCTAGTCCCGTGTATTTCCACAGTTATCTGTCGCATGAATCGTTACCAGCCTTTACACAGCCGATCGGATCGCCTCGATGAGAGAGTTGGTTGGTCCTCGCGGGGAATCTGGCTATGTGGTCGTCACCGTCACAGCCTGACGCACATACCGGCTGCTTTCCAATTGCTGCACCATGAAGGCGGCCAGATCGGCCCGCCCGATCTTGTGCGCCTTCTCGCCGCTCTCCGTGCTCAGGACCCTGGCAATGCCGGTCTTATCGTGGTCGGTCAACATCGGCGGCCGCACGAGTGTCCAGTCCAAGTTGCTGCCTTCGATCTCGGCCTCCATGCCCGCCTTGTCTACGAGCAGACCACGCAAAAAAGTCCGCATGAGTACGTGCTCGTTGAAGAAGCCAGCGTTCTTCACGCTCTCGCCCGCACCCACCACTGAAATCTTCAGCAGCCGCCGCACGCCATTGCGCCGCATCGCGCCCACAATATTGTGTGCCGCGTTTGTTTCCATCGTCGTCACTTTCCACGGCGTTTTGCCGCCAAGCGCGTCGATGACCGCATCCTGTCCGGCTACCGCAACGTTGACCGCAGCCGCGTCCAGCACGTCTCCTGCAACGACTCTGACATTCGCGTTCTTGTACTGCGCGGCACTGCGCACGAAAGCCGTCACTTTATGCCCAACCGCCAATGCCTCATTTACCAGCCTCTCTCCGCTCTTTCCCGCAGCTCCAATCACTAGGACTTTCATTGCATCCTCCTTTTGCCTCGTATTGGCCGCTACCCAAATACGCGGCCTGACGATTAGAGACTTATTGTAACCGTTGGTTGCAAAATAATCGGTGGTGTAGTAACCATTGGTAAAAACGCGACATTCGGCCGCAAAAAAGTGTCAAAACGGGCTAAGCTAGTGAAGTGACATCCACATCACCAAGTCGACGGGTAGAGCGCAAGGAGAGGTTGCGGGCTGAAATCTTTGCGGCTGCCAGCAAAATGTTTGCCGATCGCGGTTACGAAGCCGTGACGCTTCGCGAGATCGCTAAAGAGATCGGCTATACGCACGCCGTGATCTATCAGCATTTCCCTGACAAGTGGCACATTCTTGTTGAATTAAGCAGCGAGACGATCGGGCTGATGGTTCAGAACTTCGACGAGATCGCCGCCAAACATCTCGCACCGAAAGAGCGTCTTTTTGCGACTTCGCGCGGCTTGATTCAATTCTGCATCGACCATCCACAACAGTTCCGTAACGTCTTCTTCGGTCCTGAGAACCGCAACGGCGTCCGCGCTGGACAGTACATCGACGACATTGGCAGGCCGTTGTTCGAGCGTTTCGTGCAGCTCTTCTTCGAAGTTGCCAGGGATGAAAGATTGCCAAGCAAGGATGACACAGTGGTAGCCCACACCTGGTGGTACTCGATCTTTGGCCTCGCCACACTCATGGTTATGCAAGGGGTTGTGCCCAACTTGCCTGACCAGGCTCTCGTGGTCGAGCAAACGATCGCAACGCTTTGGGCGGGTGTTCAGGCCGTTCCACGATTGCCGAAGAGTGCAATCTCTAAGCGATCCCGCCGATCCAGTGCCTCAAAGCAATAACAGCTTCTATCTACTTAGGTCTAAACCGGTGGTGACAACCGGTGGTGACACAGGACGTACCCCATGCCGCCGCAACTACAGCTACAAATATCAAATCATGGACGATGGTGATGGCAGCCTCTTTTGTGGAGGAGCCAGCCGCATCTTCTCGTCACCCATCTACCAGGTTTGCAAACATCAAGCCAAATCTTGAACCAGCTCCCCTCCCGCCTTTCCTCATGTTTAATTGCAAACGCTCTAAGCAACGGTTAACCGTAAGCGTCTGCCCGTGGCCGTATCGACACATGGCTTTATCGAGCCCACGATGACCTTGTTAACAATGGCGACGATGTCAGTTGTTGACGGACGGTGGTGACAGGCAGGACATACCCCTTGATCATCAGTTCTGCGGGGGACAGTAACAACCCATGAAAGAAGCAAGATGCTCAAACAGAAATTTTGAGCACCTTCATGAAACAAAGGACTTACCCGCAATCGGCTACACACGTGCCGAAGCGAACATCAAAAGCGACTTGCGAGTGGTAATCGATCTATGGCGGTTACCAAAGAATTCTTCACCAGCTCTGGACGCCATCCCAAAACCGTACTACTGTGGGACCAAGAACACACGTCAGCGCCGTCTTTGTCACGACGACACTGTTTGGCCTTGCACCCATGCGCTCTACCCGTGCATCCGCCGCCCACCACCGCGAAAGCATCAGCGCTTGCCAGCCTGATGTCCGGTGTAGCAAGCCGTAATGTGTTTTCGAAGTGACGAATTAAGCCTGTCTGCGGCGAAGGCGCGCCTGCGGAGAGCAAGAATCACCGTATCTAAACAGGGTGCGCCCAGTGCGTCCTCTTGATTGAGCAGTTTTGACAACTCGAGAAATACCACCCCACCGGACACCAGCCCGAGGCCATCCCAAGCCAGAGGGCACGGACGCCGGACGACATACGGGACGTTCACCACCACGTGCCTCGTAGGCAGAAAGATCGTCCCGTTTGTCACCGCACCGGCGGAGCAAAACCACTCCGGTCGGCAAAGGACCGGCGATCCGTCACAAGAGAGGGGGACCTATGGCGCTTTCCGCGCATTTAAATTGGCCAACCAACCCCCCAAACCAACCCGAAAGACGGCCTCCCGCGAGACCAACTTCGCCTCCGCAGCTCCAAAACCAGCCCCCACGGAGGCAAGATGTCCAAATTAATTACTTGGACACCTTGGCCATCTTCGTGAAACAAAGGACTTATTTGGCCATCTTGCCCTATTTGGCCATCTTGCCTTGGTCACCTTGCCCAATCGCTCCCCCGGGTCAGAGGAATTCCAAAAAGCGAAACGTAACCTCTTCTGTGCGCCACCGCTTCGCTCCAAGGGGGACTTAATTCGCTTAGTTCGCTTTCTTCGCACTTTTCTACAAGCAACACAACCCCGGCAACTCATCCGGCCAGGCGTCAACCGTAAGTAACATCTGTGCTTTGACCAACCTCGATGAGATAGCCGTCAGGATCGCGAATATAGCAGCGGATCTCGCCGTACTTGGGCAGCGGCTCCGTGATGAACTCGGCTCCTCGACTTTTCCATAACTCATAGCACGCTTGAATATCCGCAACCCGGAAATTCATAAAGCTGCTGATGTGATTCGGGTCGGGGACGCTGAGCGATACCGTCGGCTTGTCCGGAGTCGGGCCGCCCCCCACGTTCACAATCATCCAGATATTCGCGAGCTGAAGGTACCCAGGCGCGTTGCCGTCGCCCAGGCTCAGAATGCGAGCGCCGAAGACCTTTTCGTAGTAGCGAGCCGATCGCTCGATGTCCTTCACGGTGAGAAAATGCGCAATGCTCATCCCGTCCCGCGGGGGCATCTCAAAGCTCTTTTGTTCGACTTGTACGCTGTCCATTGGCGACTCCAATTCCGGTTTATTCGACCGATAACCCAGCCACAATTAAGCCTGACGAGAAAAGGCGAAACAATTGGACCAAGGTATCGGTCTGCACTTTGGTATCGTTTGCAATCAATTTGGAGGCTTTTCGGGGACGGCCGTTCTCATCGGCCCGATACGAGGCAGGTTAATGGAGTGCCTTTTCCAGATAGCGTACGATCTTCGTCCCGTTGTGAATGGCGGCCTCTCCAACGCGTTCGAAACCCATTGCTGCGTGGAAGGCTTCGGATCCGAGGTTTGGCGGATCGATATTCACCTCGCAGACAACCCGATCATATCCAGCGTTTCTCGCCGCGGCAAAGAGGTCGTCATAGAGAAGCCGGGCAATGCCCCGGCCTCGCGCAGCACTCGAGACAATAATGCGATCAATGTAGACAAATGACGCATGGGTCGCCTTGAACCAAAGGAAGTTCGGACTTCCGTAGGAGGCGTTGTGATCGAGTGCGATCAAGAATGCAGTTGCGCCTCGATCTATGCCGCGGGCGTAAAAAGCCATGTCGAGCAGTGCCGTAAAACTGGCCTCATCGAGCGCTGACGTTTCTTTGGCATGAGCATTGTTTAGCGGCAGCATGATCGTTACGTCCAGCGGACTGAGTGTGTGAATGGCATTGGCTTGCCTGTTCTGTGCCATTACGTATTCCCGTCACGTATCTGCAAACCGCCCTCCGCTACAATTCGAGGCGAGACAAAAGCACTTATTCGATGCGTCTTGGCCGGTAGGCGCCCGTTAGCCTTGAAATCATCACCGCGAGATACAGCACCGCCAGAATGGACTCGAGCATAGACAGCGAGCGGACCTGCGGCGAAGCGGCTGCGATGCCAGCCGCCCCCGCCGTCGTCATGCTTCCAAAGCTATAAAAAATAAAATCGAAAACCTCAGGAACACCATGCGGATAGATCGCCGGATCAAGATAAAAGGCGTGGGGCTGGATGATGGCAATGATGGCATAGAGGCGTGCGAACGAAAATCCGATGATGAGATAAATGCATACCGCGCCGAAAAGCGTTTCCGCCGTGGGCTCTTCGCGCGCAAAAACACGGCGGAAGATAGCTACGATAATGAAAACGTCGAATGCGAAGCTGAAAACGATGGTGAAGACCGACGCAGGAACCACCCTGGGGCGAAAAACGATCGCGTGCTCCACCAATGCGGGACCGGCAAGAATCAGAGCGACAACAATGAGGCCTCTGCGGAAGCTCACAGCGTATACGCTCATCAGCGTGACCGCGGCGCCGAGTATCCGGAACACCTGATAACGCGCGCCGGTTTCACCCATGTAGGGGTAGAGGGTCAGGTAAGCAAGTAGAAACAGAAATAGCAAAAAGAACTTGTGCCCGGTGACAGGCAGAATCCGTCGGGCAAGATTCTTAGCCGTAGGTAGCTGTACTTGAGCCATGGCAGAGACAATTGATCCTACACTTTTTCGTTTTCAAGGTCCCGCCAGTTCTTTCGGTACTCTGGCTACCCGAAAACATGGCTGCAGCAACCACGGACGCTATGTTTTATCCGCTGCAGGGCCTTGGGGATCAAGGATTGGAACCGCCGAAGATCCACTGGATTGAGGGTCAAGAGGTGCGCTCAGAACAATTTCTGCTTCAGCCGCAACATCAAATCCTAACTTTCTACGAATCGTCTCCCCCAATTGTCCCTTCTCCGCAAAAAACAGTGGAAATTGCGTATCCCATATGTCTTTGAAGTCGCCTTGTCTAACCTTGCTCAGCACTCGTTTGAACGTATTATCAATCTGCTGAAATTGATTGCCAATCTCTCTGCCGCATACAATTTCCATTGCCAGTTGCGTCCGCCAGAAATTGTTAATCGCCCCGGCATATTTTTCATTCGCCTCTTTACGCCGTGCTTCCCATCCCTGCGGGTGATCTTTGGTATCCGCGAATATGTGTACCAATCGCACCAGAAAGGTTTCCGCAGAAGCGAGTTCCTTCAAGCTCTCCAGGAGGGCCATTTTCTGAACATCCGATCGCTGTTGCTGTGACCATACACCCGTTGAGATTCTTGCCTCGATCTCTTTTGTCGTTTGGGCGAGTATCGCCATTTGCCCGGCCAGTTCCTGGAGGTCTTCCTTCGTGGCGAGGTTCTTGCCCGTCTCTTGCATATGGCTGGGCAAGAACGACCTGCCGAACAGTCCTGCCACATAGGCAAGGAGGACGCACAGAGCTCCGAGAATGATGCGTTCCATGTATGCCAGTTTCTCACGGGAGTTTTGTGCACAGACCCCGAATTCCCTACAACTCGCATCCCGCTGCCTTGGCCTTACCCCCAGCTCTGGCGGGTGCGCCCTTTGCCCTTCTGGCTGGGAACAGCCGTCACCCTTGCCCGCCTTCTGTTTGCAATCCAGGTGCGCAGGTATCTGGGAAGTAACTGGAGTCGCTTCGTCACCCTTTGACAGCACGCATTAGGACTATCGGGCAAAGGCTGAGTACATCGTGCCGCCAAACCGCGACCGCCGCGTCGCCAGTTTCTCTACACGCTTCACCCCGGACTCGTTGAAGAGTTGGCAGAGCCTTCCGAAGCCCACTGGATATGGTCCCCAGGGACTTGGCTTTGATCGCTCATACTCCACAATGAGGAAACGATCCGTGACAGACAGAAGCTTTTTCAGAAATAGGTGTTGGTCGCGAATGAAGTGCAGGGAGTTCGCCATGAGAATCCCGTCGACGGAGGGGAGGTGGAGGCCGGGGCTCCGCAGATCTTCGCGAGAAACGAACGCCCCCCGCACCTTATCACCACAACCAAAGCGCACTACCGCGGACTAAGTACCGCGGCACGATACCTTTCACCGGGCTTTTCTGCGGCTGCGAAGTTCATTGCATTTGTCCGGCAAGCCGGTTAGATACGTCCAAGTGAAGCCGACCGCATTCGTACATGAGAGTGACCTCCCAGTAGCCAAAGTGGATCTTTCCGGTCGCCGACAAGTCGGCAACTTCCTTCGCAACCTTCGTCTGTTCGTTCGTCATTGGCCGTCTCCTTTAGGTCAGGGGTTTCGAAATTCATCTTGGAAACGACACTTAGCGTTACCAAACAAAATTGTCATCCCGACCGGAGTGTACCCGGATTTCCTGCCACGTTGCACTGGACAAGGGCGCATAAAGTGCTCCAACGCCACTAAGGTCAACAGGAAATCCGGGGTAGCGGAGTGGAGGGATCTGCGGTGCGCCTTTCGGACTTCCTAAATCTGGAGTTCTCACGCAGGCGCTTTAGACCTGGCCAGCGCTAAAGCGCATCATCAAGGTCCAACTCTTTTCCGCAACACTGAAGCGTTGCTCCCCTCTGCTGAAGCAGAGGACTCCCACCAGAGGCGGGTTGCAAGACGACTCACTCCGTATCGGGTGGCTGTATTCCTAAGTTCAGGGCGAGTAAATCTTGAATTTCACTTCGATATTGACTTCAACCGGGACGGGCTTGCCGTCTAACGTTCCCGGCTTGAACTTGTACTGTTTGACCGCTTTTAATGTTTGTTCATCAAGGCCCATCTGCAGATGTCTGATCAGATGTATGTTTTGCGGATTACCCTGGGCGTCCACGATCAGCGAGACGACAGCGACTCCGTTGTATCTCGCCGCGGCTGCCTGGTCTGTGTACTTTGGATCGGGGGCGTAGATGATTTGTGGCTGCGAGACTCCATTCCCCACATGGTAGATTCCGGAAGCATCGGGCCCAGGGAGGGTTTCGGCGACGTCGACGATTTTATACCCCGCAGGAATGGCGAAGTCCGAAGGATCGGGGTCCTGGGGGTTGAATTCGGTTATGTTGACCGTCTGCTCCCACACGGGATCCTGATGTTTGTGGCTCATGAAGATAGAAAAATCCGGAGAATACCAATATTCGTCAAATTCGCCGCCGTCTCTGGATTGACGCGTGCCCTGAAGAGTGAGGTTCTTGAAGACCCGGGTGCCCAGATCATCGACTCGCTTCACGGGCGATCCCAGGACATTCGGGTTCGGGTCAGGAACAGCTCTGGCAAGAGCGACAGGCGGCGCGTGCATCCTGGTTTGTTTGGCAATGAACGCAAATGGATCGAGGTGGGTTATGAGTCCAGTTGACGGGTCATAGATGTGAATCTCGGTGAGAAGCGGTTCCTGCTTGTACAAGTCGGAAACGAGCCGCCGGGACTCATTATGAGTGCGTCCAGCCGAGTCGCGGGCGATATGGTTCATCGTTTTGAGCATAAAGACGGAGCCGTCTGGGAGCTTTTGCCGGGAAACGACCTCGACCGTCGCAGAGAAGGGAGCACCCGGAACGGGTTTAATAAATACCCCTGAAATCCTTGGCACCGTGAGTTGACGGGGATTCTCCTGAGCGGAGGAAACGGGAGGGCAAAACCACAACAGGATGGTGATCAGTCCGAAGTAAAGAACACTGGCCCGATTCAAAGAGAGCGCTGTCTTGTGAAATAGGACAAACCGTCGCACCAAGGTCACCTCTGACAGAAAATCAGCAATAAAACAGCTCACCACTGCGGCGTTTTTGCACCGCTTTCATTGCCAAGGCTAAAAATAAAGCTTGAGCGTAGTCAATACCCCTATCAGGTCCCGTTCAAGCCAGGCGGGAGGGGAAATCCGGAGGTTCATCTCGACGCAGGCGTGCTGACACCTTTATTGTCAATTTAGCCTCAAATCTGCGCAGGAAGGGATCGCCCTTGAACATCCGGAATCTCCAAATCAGCTTCGCCGCAAGCTTGCTGGTGATTTGCGCCGCCTACGGAATGAGTGTCCAGGCGCAACAGTCCGCCGCCGTCCCCCCGGCTCAAACCGACGCCGGCATTCCGCCACAGGCCATGCTACAGCCGGCAGAGCTGGTGCAGATGCTGAACACTTCGGCAAAACCATTGGTGCTGCAGACCGGCTCGCATGTTCTCTTCGCTGAAGCGCATATACCAGGGTCAGAGTATGCTGGACCCGCGGGCACGAGTGCGGGGATCGAAGCACTGCGCGCGCGTGTCACCAGCCTCAACAAGGACACACTGATCGTCATCTATTGCGGGTGCTGCCCCTGGAGTCGTTGCCCGAATATTAAACCCGCTTATCAGCAGCTGCGGTCGCTCGGGTTTACCAACGTAAAGGCTCTCTATCTCGCTGACAATTTCGGGACTGACTGGGTCGACAAGGGTTACCCGGTGGTCAAAGGCAGATAGAGGAGCTATGAAAGGAACCGCTCGATCGAGGACGGCGGGATCCCTCCTATTCCTGTCACGGCTGCTGTTGCTTTCCATTGCGCCGATCGTCCACCTGACTCTTGTCGCGCAAACGGCAACGGGGAGCGTGCGTGTCGGTCACTCTGCTCCGAATTTTTCGCGGGTCGACCTGACCCATCGGAAGATTGTACTCAGCTCATACCGTGGCAAGATCGTCCTGCTCAACTTCTGGGCGACGTGGTGCGAACCGTGTCTTACGGAGATGCCGACGTTCGTGGAATGGCAGAAGCAGTATGGCTCCGGGAATTTTCAGGTGATCGGCATTTCCATGGACGACGCGGCCACGGAGGTCATCGCAACCGTATCCAGGCTGAAACTTAACTATCCGGTGCTGATGGGAGACGAGTATCTTGGGGCCGACTACGGCGGCGTCCTGGGATTACCGGTTACTTTCCTCATCGGCCGTGATGGGAAGATCCAGGCCCGATATCAGGGCACATCCCTCACCCGCATCCACAGCGATATTCAAAACCTTCTGCAATCACATTGAGCCTCACGTGTGGTGCGCCCTTTGAGGCGCTTCCGCATGTATGTGTAAGATGCAAATATGTCCACACAGGAGGACTCATTGGCAAACACACAGATGCTCATCGCGGAAGCCTATGCCGCTTTCAACCGCCGGGATATCGATGGTGTGCTGGCGCTCATGAGCGAGAACGTGAGCTGGCCCAAGGCATCGGAAGGCGGCCGTGTGGTCGGGAAAGAAGAGATTCGCGCCTACTGGACACGTCAGTGGAAGGAGTTTGACCCGCACGTGGAACCGGTGGAAGTGATCGATCGCGAGGGAAGCAAGACCGACGTGAAGGTTCACCAGTTGGTGAAGACTCTCAGTGGCGATGTTCTTTCAGACACGGACGTGTGGCACATTTACACCATCGCGAACGATCTGATTGAACGCATGGATCTAAGAGAAAACGATCCTGCCTCGCACCAGACTCCATCCGCCGCGTTTTCCAGGCGCTAGCGCTGGAGGGTCCACCACTGCGCAAATCATTCAGGATTTCATCAGCAGGACACACAGCAGCGTGACAAAAACCATGATCACGATTGCCAGGTTGAAGTCTTGACGTTTCACTTTCCGGAAGCATACTCCGGTGCCATCCTCTGCAGAACGGATCTTTCGATACTGACCGTTTGGTTCGAAGGGAGTCGAATGGTCTTTGCTTCCGCAGCGTCTTTGAACGCGGCGAGATGATCCAGATGTCGTACTCGTCACTGCGGTGTAATAGCAGTCAATCTATCTACTTGTTCTCCCCGCCTGATTCGCCTCAGCTGGCGTTGTAAGTGCTTCGTTGGGTCAGGAGGGCCGCCTTCGTCGTCGTCGTCGGCCTCGTCTACGAACTTTTCTTCCAGCACGTAGTCGACTCTTTGCTGCGTCATCGCGTGCAGCGTCTGAAGGGCATTACCGGCGGCGGTATAGGTGGGGAAGAAGCCCGGGTTAGTCTTTCCGAGACGTTGTCTGCGTCTCCAAAGACGACGGCGTGCGTAGAAAACGAGACAACACGCGATGATTGCCAGCGCGTTCACGGCATAAAAGCCGCGAATCAATTCCGAAGCAAAGTCCAATGGCTTCATCCCCTCTTCGGTTTGGCCAAACGAGGTGTTGGAAGACAGCCGGGCGTCGACCTCTCAAGGTCGCAAAAACACCCAGGTTTGCTGGACGGCTTAGGAAAGAGCTGGAGGGGGGCGTTGGAACCGGAAAGGTTGGGCGGGCGATTGGACAGAGCACGCTTCGTTTACTGGAGACACATGACGCAGCGAAACCGAAGCGTCCATTGCCCCAAACAGGAACACAACGACCAGCAGAGGACAAGCAATCGACACGTTGTGATGTGGATGTGAAAGGAGAACCGTGGCCAGGGCGAACAATAGGCAGATGACTACGAGAGTCTTCCATGCCTGATTTTTGCCCGGTCTGCTCATATTGCTGTCAAGTATACGCGAACGCGGCCGTTGGAACTTCCTCCGGCCGTCCATTTGCTGCGGTCGCCGAGTGCCGCCACTTGAACGGTGATATATTGTTGGCGAGCTTTCCGGAGCCCGATATGAGTCGCCTCAGCGCCCTCGTGCTCGTTGGCCTTTTGGGTTTGCTACCCTTGATGACACAAGCATCACTGGCGCAGAAGTCCGAGCCATACCCTACGTTCCCTCCACTTCCACAGTCAAAAATGCCTTCGTTGCCTGGAGAGCCAAAGCCTGGAGAGCAACCCATCGTTCGCATCCAACGGTCTGGGTTGTTCTTGTCAGAGCCCAATTGTGGTCCAATCGGCGTCAGAGCCCGGATGCTTGGGCAGTTGGACTCTCTTCCATCACGCATCGTTCAATTAGAGCTGAAGAACACAAATTCCGTGGCGATTATCTCTGAACGAATCACGTTCCACGGCATCGCAACGAGGGATGAATCTTCGCCCACTCTGCAACCAGCTTATGCGAAAAAAGCCTACGCGAAGGCCCTCGAGATTGAGCGCGATGTGACCGTGGACGCGGGACGTGAGGTTCCTGTCGACTCGTTGCTGATGGGCTTTAGCGATATCAACCGCATCGAACTGAACTCTGTAACCTATGCGGACGGCACGAGCTGGCAACCGATAGACGGAAAAACCTGCATTGTCACCCCCGGCTCGCTGTGACACTAGCTGCAAAAAGTTCGATTTGATCATGGGCTTTAGCTCCGACCTCGAAAATCCGGGGCTCGCTAGAGCCCATTCCTAACAGATGGACCGTTTTTCCGCTGGACTGAAGTCCAGCTCCCCCCTGCTGAAGCAGGGGGCTCCCACCAAACTCGGCGGGGAAGATCTGCGGCTGAAACACTCCTCACAACTTCATCACCGTTAGCTAACGTCTCCTCACTTCTCCGAGGCCGGTATTCCGGATAGCTTCATAGCAGGCCGGAGCCGAAGCCATCCGCCCGCGGCGCCGTTCGCGAGAAGAAATGCAATACCGGCCCCAAAAGATATTTTGCCTTCTGATCTTCATCACTACCTTTTGCGGCAGGCGGGCCGGGATGCTTCCAGGAGAACATAATAATGACGAATAACAACGAGGCTCTGATTTCAGCCGCATTGGACGGCGATCGGGCGGCATTTGCTGAGGTATGTCGAGTCTATACTCCTCGTCTTTTTCACACGATCTACCAGATCGTCCGCAATCGTGAAGACGCAGAGGATGCGCTTCAGGACGGGTTTATGCGCGCCTTCGTTCACCTGAAAAGCTTCGATGGTCGAGCGCAATTCGCGACCTGGCTCACAAGGATCGCAATCAATTCCGCCCTCATGATTTTGCGCAAAAGGAAGAACCATGCGGAGGTCTCAATCGAGGTCGACCCTCACGAGGAAGACCGCTTCTCCTCCTGGGAAATCGCGGATACCGCAGATGATCAAGAATGCCGCTTGCTTAAAAGCGAGACCGAGGAGTGGGTACGGCGAGCGGTCGACAACCTGCATCGGACGCTTCGCGTCCCAATCGAACTCCGTGTTGTTCAGGAATTGTCAAACAAGGAAGGCGCACGCCTGCTCAAAATCTCCCCTGCCGCCTATAAGTCCCGGTTGGCGCGAGCCAAGGCCGCGTTGCGAGCCGAATATACGGCCGTAAGCGGGGCGCTCACTGCCGTCCACCAGACTTCGCAAGCCGTGCCGGATAGCCTTTCCGCGTGTGACCGGTAATGGTTAACCATGGTTACGGGTTGGTCCGCGCATCGTTCAGAGGAACGATGCGCCCTGAGGCGCGAAGATAGCCATAGAGGTGGTCCAGGGGCGACTTGGGGAGGAGATCGTCAAGGGACAGCAGGTCCCGGTCGGGGGGCTGCCGCAAGAGACCTTCGGGTAGGCTGCCAAGCGCTGCCACTAACGCTTCCTTGCGCATGGGTGCGACATAGATCGTCACGTCGGTAAAGAGCAAACGGCCGAAGCTTTCTAATATGGCGCCCGGCTGGGACGAATACAGCCGTTCTTCCATGAGCTGAAGAAACATAGAGATCCAGATAATCACCCGGATGGGCGCAGGGGTGTAGCGGCGCAGGTAATTGAGGACCTGGTAGCCCTCGCGGAAATCGGTGACGACAACCGGGCTTAGCGGGGTAAGCTGTTCGATCAGCGCCAGCAGTTCCACGCTGTTCGAGGTAGCAGCGCCTTCGAGACTTGCCGTGTTGATCTCGAGCATGGTCAACGGTTCGTGATCGGTGGCAATACCTTCAGCGAGGAACTTCTGTCCTGCTTGCTGAAAGCTTTCTGCGACAGATGGGCCCGGATGGCCGCTCAAAGTGCGCTGCAGGATGAGCGGACGCTTGTGCAGGGGCGTGGACGGTTCGGCGACCTGGCCGTTGGTATCGAAGATCAACGCACGGCACATGCCTTTGCGGAGCAAATCCAGGCACCAGAGGCGGGCATCCGCACCGGCGAAGACAGGCCCAGTCAGTTCGAGGACGTCGATTTCGAGGCGTTCAATGGATAGATCGTCGAACAGGCCGGCCAGAAGACTGTCTGCTGAAGCCCTTTGGTGAAAGGCGGCGTAGATCATGTTCACACCGAGGGTACCAATGGCTTGCTGCTGCAGCTGCGCGGTGTGGTCTCCGAGATTGATGTGGAGAAGAATCTGACTGGGCTGGTCCTGAGGGTCGGCCTGGAAGCGGACTCCAAGCCAGCCGTGCTGCTCGTTGGTTCCCTGGTAATTCCTGGTGGCGACGGTATCCGCAAAAACGAAAAATCGGGTATTGGCCCCACGAACTTTGGCCAGCCGGGCAAGAAGCAGCTGGTATTCGTGGTCGAGCATGGCCAGCAGCCGCTCCCGGGAGACGTAGCGCGTGCCGGCGCCGTACGTATCGTCGCTGACCATCTTGTCGTAGGCTGAGATGGCTTGCGCGACCGTTCCCGACGCCGCGCCAACGCTCAGAAACCAACGGGCTACTTCCTGACCGGCTCCAATTTCGGCAAAAGTCCCGTAGTAGGAGTCTTCCAGGTTGATGGCCAGGGCTTTGGCGTGAATGTCGGTGGATTGCGGCCGGGCGGGGGTGGACATGGGCGGCTCCATTTGTGGAATTCAGCGCGAGTATAGCGCAGAAGGTTTACGCGACGATTTATCCCGGCGCGCCCTGGTAGTGATTGATAAAGCGGGTAAACCGCGTTGATTCATGTTTGCGCCTTCATGAACTCCAGCACCAGCGCGGCAATCTCATCTGCTTTGGTATCCAGCGCGAAATGTCCGGCGTCGAGCACGTAGACCCGCGCGCCTGGTACGTCTTTGCGATAGCGTTCCGGCTCTCCGGGATCGAACGAGAGGTCGTGTTTTCCCCAAACAACCAGCAACTTCGGCTGCGTCTTCTGTAGCCATGCCTGCCACTTAGGATAAGCATCGACATTGGTCCGGTAGTCGTAAAACAGATCGCTTTGAATCTGCCCCTGCCCGGGAGCGTTCAAAAATGCATATTCATCGGTCCAAAGATCGGGATCATAGAGTTCGATGTTCGGGTCGTCTCCCACGTGTCGCGTTTTCGTGGTTGCCATCGACAGCAGGTTTTTGCGCAACGCTTCTTCATGAGCGGAGCGGTCTGCCCAAAATGCACGCCGTGTTGCCCAGTTCGCGCCCAGGCCTTCGTTGTGGGCGACTGCGTCCTGGACGATGAGAGCTTTTACCCGCTCCGGGTGCGCCAACGCCATGCGAAAGCCGACTGGCCCACCGTAGTCCTGCATATAAAGAGTGTACTGCGACAAACCCAGCGCCTGGGTAAAACCGTCCATCATCGCAGCGACATGGTCGAAGGTGTAATCGAACTGCTTCGGGTCGGGCCAGTCGCTATGTCCGAAGCCTGGATAGTCGGGCGCGACCAGATGGTAAGTGCCGGATAGCCGCGTCAACAGGGGTTGAAACATCCGCGACGACGAGGGTAGACCGTGGAGCAGAAGAATAGTGGGAGCATCTTTCGGCCCGGCTTCCCTATAGAAAATGGAAAGCCCGTCGACCTTCACCGTCCGATAAAACACCTGCTGTTCCATGGCTGCTTCCTTTCTCTGGGCGTGTGCAACTGCGGTACTGCCGAGGAATGCCGCGACGATTGCCAGGGTGCAAAGGATCAATCTGCGGGTGATCAATCGCCACCTCGTTCGCGGTTCCATTGAAGAACCGGGCCGGCAATGCTGGAAACTTCGGACACCAGGGTCTGCAGCAGCTCCTTCGCGTCGGTCTGGCGGCAAAGGCTTGCACTTTGTCCAGCCCAAAGCGGAAGCAGCTCCGGTTTGGCAGCTTTCTCGGCAGGGATGGCGAGGTTTCTCACCAGAGCGCGCTGCAAGGGGTAGGGAAGTATTTCCACTCCTGGGCGATTCAGTTCTTCGAGTAACTGGTTATGGATTCCGCGGGCCAACCTTCCGGTAAAGCCCTTGGTCAATCCTGTTCTTAGCACCTTTCCACTGAGGAGAGCCTTGCGATGATGCACAGTCGCCCCGGATTCTTCGCAAGCCAGAAAAGCCGAGCCGATCTGTACGCCCTCGGCTCCGAGAGAAAAAGCGGCGATAATTCCGCGAGCATCGGCGATTCCCCCGGCGGCAACCACGGGGACCGAGACGGCGTCTGCGACTTGAGGGACCAGGGAGAAGGTTCCCGTGAGGGACTCCTCGGCGGGGCGCAGAAAAGACCCACGATGACCGCCGGCTTCGAAGCCGGAAGCAGCGATGACGTCGACTCCTGCCTGCTCAAGAACCATGGCTTCTTCCGCCGTCGTCGCTGCCCCGATGGTGATGATTCCCTGCGCACGGCATTCGTCGAGAATTTCTTTCGGCGGGATTCCGAAGATGAAGCTGAAGGCGGGTACCTTTGCATCCAGCAGGACCCGCGCCTGATCCTCGAACTTGATGGGAACGTATGGCGTGAAGGCCGGGAGCGTGCCGCCCAGGGCCTGGATGTGCCGCGAAAGGAAGGGCAGGCTTCGCGCGAAGGCTTCGCTGCCGGAGGTGTGCGCACCTTCATCCTCCATCGAGACCCACAAATTCATAGCAAACGGTTTGGCGGTGAGTGTTCGAATCTCAGCAATGACCTCTTTGATTGCTGAAGGAGCCCAGGCATGCGCTCCAAAGGAACCGAGGCCGCCAAAATTCGAAACGGTCGCTGTCAAGCGCTGTGTTGACAAGCCACCGAGAGGGCCTTGAATGATTGGGTACTCAATCCCAAGGCTTGCGGCGATGCGCGTTTTGTTCCACGCGGGCGAGGTGGATGGCCGTTTCATAACGATCCTCGTGAAAGCAACTGGCAGAGACGGTGTGGGTCTGCCTGCTGGAACTACTCTGCAACTTCGAAGATGACCTCGAGTTCTATCGGCATCCCGAGAGGTAGGCTGGCAACGCCGACTACCATCCGGACTGGTAGTTTCTCGCTGCCAAAGACATCGCGAAACAGGTCCGAAACAGCATCTGCCACCCTGGGCTGATCGTAGAAGTCCCCGTGAGTGGCTATGAATACTCCCAGGCGGACGACGCGAGTCACTTTGTCGAGTGAACCTAAATGCTTTTTGGCCGCGGCGAGGGCACTTAGAGCCGCGGTGTAGGCGGCATCTCGTCCGGCCTCGGTATCGAGTTCTTTTCCGAGCCGACCGACATACTTCGGCTTGTGATCGACGACCGGGAGCATCCCGGTGAGAAAGAGCAGGTTGCCCGTCTGTAGTGTTTCCACATAAGTGCCGAATGGAGTCGGCGCGGCTGGGAGTTGAATGCCAAGGTCCTGCAGCCGGCGATCTGCACCGCTCAACTGCAGACCCTGCGTAGTTACCACCGGCCCACGTGCGCACCGTCGTCGACGTGCAGCACCTCCCCGGTGACGTGACCAGCTTCCGTCAGGTAAACAACAGCGTCGGCGATATCCTTCGGGTCAGAAATTGTACCCATAGGGGAAAGGCTTTTCAGGAAATCCTTCGGGTCGTTTTCGTGCATAGGGGTGTCGACGATTCCGGGGGCTACGGCGTTAAAGCGGATGTGCTGCTTGGCATATTCGCTCGCGAGACTGAGGGTAATCGCGTCAAGTCCACCCTTGGTGATCATCGCGATTGAGGCCGGACTACCCGCCATTGGGTTGTCGGCCAATGCCGCCGTGATGGTTGTCACGCTCCCACCAGTGCCCTGCAACAGCATCTGCCTGACGGCCAGCTGGGTTATGAAGATGAAGCCTTCCAGGTTGGTGGAGACAAGATTGTGAAACTCATCGACGGTGTATTCCGTGAAGGGTTTGCCGGCGAAGATGCCTGCGTTATTGATCACATGGTCGATCGAGCCGAACGTAGCGATTGCCGTTTGTGCGATCTTCTCAGCCGTTGCTGCCTGACCGATATCCCCGTCGACGAGTGCGAGGTTAGGCAAGGGCGTGAAACCGGCCCTGGAGACGTTTCGCGAGGTTGCAACCACGTTATAGCCACGATCTAAAAAGGCGTGTACCACCGCCGCCCCGATGCCCTGTGAGGCGCCGGTTACGATGACTGTTTTATTGCTTGTCATAGTTAGCTCCTGTTGCTTTTGTGCGCAGAGCGATCAGGGAATTCTGCTTCTGGTGTGTGCGTGATCGGGGTATCCACGGTCAACGATGACAATGGGCCAGATTCCGGCGAGGTGTGTAGCGATTCCTAAACCGCCACAGATGAGTTGTGGAAAAGTTGAACTGCGCGCCGTTTCCCGGCTTTCGATGCCACTCTGATTAAGCCAGAACAATGGAGACGAAACTATTGGACGAAGGTATCGGTCGACACCCTTTGTCGCTGCGCGAGGCACTGCGGTTAACATTGCCGGACCGATACCAAAGTACAATAGCTGCCCCCTCTGCCTTTGGCGCATCCTAGTGTTTGGTGTGCCGCCAGGAAGGGACCGCTATGGAAGTCGACCTCGACTGCCTCATGGATGCGCTGCCAGGACTCGTCCTTACGGCGATCTCCGGCGGATACACGTGCTGTGCCGAACGCGCATCTGGTCATGGGGAATCCGTTATGCCCAAACGCGCACTCGTGTCGGTCGTCGATGATGACGAGTCTGTGCGCGAGTCGCTCCCCGACCTGCTGCGGGAATTCGGGTATGCGGCCCGCGCGTTCTCGTCAGCGGAAGAGTTCCTTGCGTCCGATTGCCTTGGCCAGACCAGGTGCTTGATCCTCGACATCGCCATGCCGGGCATGAGCGGACCCGATCTTCAACGCGAACTGGTGCGCCGGCATTACGAGATCCCAGTCGTCTTCATCACCGCTCACGGAGCTGAGGACGTTCGTCCACGATTACTCGAACAGGGCGCCGTGGCATGTTTGTTCAAGCCATTCAGCGACATTGCTCTACTCAAGGCGCTTAACGACGCACTTCCAACAGGGTGATCCCACTCACTCGGACTCACCTCCTTGCCGACCTGATCAAGATAGCGGCGAGGCTGCGATTGTGCCGTGCTGCGGGATGCGGGAACAAAAGCCCGACCGGCTTGATCCTGCGAAAACGCATGGTTGCGTTGTGCGGGACTATACTGGTGCGAGTTTGTGGGGTGCCGGAATGAGTGGCCAATGGCAAAACCGTGTGGGAACTATTCGAATTTCAGCGATGATTGTGGTGCTGATCGTGGTCGGGATCATGTTGTTCCTGCGCCATTAAAGGTCCGAGCAAACGTGCACCAAAGTGTAATCCGAGTTCTTAACTTCATGGCCGTTTCCGTATTGCTGGCCTGCAGCGGATTCGCGCAGCTGGCGACGGGTATTCCCCCACACGGCAAATTAGTCCGTCTCTTTAATGGGAAGGATCTTACCGGCTTCGACATACTGCTCCAGTCGAAAGGGTTGAATCATGACCCGGAAAAGATCTTTCAGGTCGAGAAGGGAATTATTCACGTTTCCGGAGATGATTTCGGCGGTATTGTGACCCAGAAGGAGTACGAGAACTATTACTTGCGCGCTCAGTTTAAGTGGGGCGAGAAAACCTGGCAGGACCGCGTCGGAAAGGCCAGGGATTGCGGCATCCTTTACAACGTCACCGGCCCTTTGCCTGCACCGCCCAAAGGAGTGTGGCCTCGCTCCTTCGAGTTCCAGATTATCGAGGGTGGCACGGGTGACATCTGGCTGGTGAAAGGCGCCAGTCTCAAAGTCAACGGGCAAGTGATCGCGAGCGAAGCGGAGGTGGGTCCACACCAGTTTGTGAAGTCGCGCCGCTTCGGCGGCGGGCCCTGGCAGAACGTAACCGGTTTTCGCGACCCGGCCGGCGAGGTAGAGAAGCCCCACGGAGAATGGAACCAGCTTGAATTGGTGGTGGACCACGATCACGTAAAGTATTTCGTGAATGGGAAGCTGGTGAACGAGGCCACCGATCTGAACGCGACCAGGGGAAAGATCCTCTTTCAGACTGAGGGCGCCGAGACGTTCTATCGCAACCTGGAACTCGCCCCGCTCAAGTAGCAGAAGCTCCCATCGGACCTTCCGGTAGTTCAAATGGGAAACCCATCGGCGCCGAGTAGGCGTCTCTCAGCTACAATTTTCCTCACCGCCTGGCAGGTGTCTACGTGCTCGCTCTGCCAGTGGGCAGTTCAGTTGGCTTTGCAACTCTCTTTCTGAAGGACAGGTGAGATGGGACAAAAGGAAATCGATCAGCATATCCAAAGTGCCGGGTTTTCTCCCGACCGGAGAGAGTTCGTCAAGTTGGCGATGGGGGGCGCCCTGAGCGCCGCCGGGGTTTTTGCATCGTCACGCAGCGCCTCGGCGACCGTACACCAGAGTGCTCCGGGCATCAAACTATGCGCGCAAACTTCGGCCAAGCCTACCGACGAGGAATTGCTGTTCCTCAAGCAGATGGGCGCCGATTATGTCAGCGTGGCTTCTACTCCCGACCTGAGGACCGCGGAAGGCTTCATGCAAATCAAGAAGCGCTATGCGGATGCAGGCATCACGGTGTGGAACATCGGCAACTCCAACGTACATAACATGCCCGAGGTCACGCTCAATCTTCCTGGCCGCGAGCAGAAGATCGAGGAGTACAAGCAGTACATTCGCAACCTGGGGAAAGCGGGGATTTACTACACCACGTATGCCCACATGGGCAACGGGATCTGGAGCAGCGGCAGGGCCGAGATTCGTGGATCGTCCGCCCGGGAATTTGATATGGCGAGCCCGAACAAAGTAGGTGTTTGGGGAGATCAGAAATTCTACGAACCACTCTCCCACGGGCGCGAGTTTTCAAAAGAGGAGATATGGGAGAACTACACCTATTTTATTAAACAGGTCGCGCCGGTTGCTGAAGAGAACAGCGTTCGCATAGGTATTCACCCCGATGATCCACCGGAACCCGTACTGGCCGGCGTCCCACGGTGCATCTTTGCCAATTTTGAAGGTTATAAGCGGGCCATGGAGATCGCTAATAGTCCGAACGTTGGCATTTGTTTGTGTTGCGGTTGCTGGAATGAGGGAGGGCCCGCGCTTATGCATAAGGATCCGGCGGAGATGATTCGGTACTTCGGCCCGGAGAAGATATGGAAGATCCATTTCCGCAATGTGAGCGCGCCTCTGCCGCACTTCGTTGAAACGTTCATGGACAATGGCTATTACGACATGTCGAAGATCATGACGGCTTTGGTGGAGGTTAAGTTTGACGGGATTGTGATTCTTGATCACACACCCACGGTTGTTGGCGGGCATTATCCGGAACAGGCTTACGGGTTTGCGTACATGAAGGCGTTGAAGAATCGGGCACTGGCGGGAGCGTAATTTACCGCCAGAATTCGGGAAGCCCGAGGGGCGCACTGCAGATCCCTCGGCTTCGCTCGGGATGACAAAGGGAAGGGTGGCGCTTCCATTCAGATTCGATGGTGTGGAGGATGAACAGCAGGTCCCTCCACTTCGGTCGGGATAACACTTCTGTTTGTGGGTTGAGGTTTGAGACTGAGAATTCGGGAGGGTCGAGGGGCGCACTGCGGCTACCGCTTTTCAGGAAATGAAGCCGAGATCGTTGCCGGTTGGGACAACCCGGGTTGACAGATGGGAAACTTACAGTGGGGCCGGCGCGTCAATCTCTCATATCCGGAGTGTCGTTCCCGGGCGGATTCCCGCGTAAATGAAGAAAACAAACTACTTGTTGATTCTGATCACGGTCCTCCTGGGCAGCTTTACCTCGGGCACGATGGTGCTCGGCCAAGGGCCAACCGGCACGCTGCAAGGGCGTGTACTAGATCCCAGCGGAGCGGTCATCCCCCAGGCGCAGATCACAGTCACTTCAGCCTCAGGAAAAAGTGCCACCGCGGTGTCAGATGGCGGGGGTTCTTACCAGGTGCGCGGGCCTTGCTGCCGGCGCCTACACGGTGAATGCCGACGACGGCGGGATTCGCTCCCTTCACGTCTACGGTCACCCTCGCGGCCGGGCAGGCAAAGACGCTGAATATCGCGATGCAAATCGAGACGGAGAAGCAGCAGGTACAGGTCGAGGCCGAAGCGCCGACCGTCGATACCAGTCCGGATGAAAATGCCAATGCGGTGGTGCTCAAAGGTAAGGATCTCGATGCACTTTCCGACGATCCCGATGAATTGGAGAGTCAGCTGCAGGCTTTGGCGGGTCCGGCGGCTGGTCCTAATGGGGGCGAGATCTATATTGATGGGTTTACCGGTGGGCAGATTCCCCCCAAGTCTTCGATTCGTGAGATACGCATCAATCAGAACCCATTTTCTGCCGAGTTTGATCGCCTCGGCTATGGCCGCATAGAAATCCTCACCAAGCCCGGCACGGATAAGTTGCACGGCCAGATCGAAGCCCGAGGCAACGACTCCTCGTTTAACTCGCGCAATCCGATCCTGCAGACGGCCGAACCGCCCTACTATTCGTACAACCTGCAAGGCAGTGTCGGCGGTCCGATCTCAAAGACCGCCTCGTATTTTGTCAGCGCTTTCGGACGAAACACCCAGAATGTAAGCGTCATCGATGCGATTGATCCAACCAGCGTCACGCCGGAGACACCAAACGGCGTTCGCTTGAATGAGGCTTTCCCCAACCCAAGTTCGCGCATCGACATCAGTCCGCGGCTTGGACCTGCAGCTCGGGCAAGCGAATACTTTGACCCTGCGTTACGACTTCTTCCGCGCGGTTACGACCAACGGCGGAGTTGGTCAGCTGTCGTTGCCGACACAAGCCACGAACACGCAAAGCATGGAGAATACGCTGCAGGCAAGTGACAGCCTGGTGCTGAGCAAGAACATCGTCGACGACATCCGTTTCCAATATCGCCGCTTTCGCTATCAGAACATCGCGCAAAACGATTCACCGACGGTCACCGTGCAGGGCACATTTAACGCCGGCGGCAACAACGGCGGAGTCGTACGCGATAACCAGGACATCTTATGAATTGCAGAACTATTTCGCGGCCGCCGAGGGCAATCATTCGTTGAACTTCGGCGCGCGCCTGCGCGCCTATCGCGACGCAGACTTCACCAACGGGGGCACGAACGGCCAATACATCTTTCAATCGCCGACCGCGTTATCTCGAACAATACTCCGCAGACCTACCAGGTGACCAACGTCAATCAGTACACGGCGCGCGCGATCCTGTTCGATGGCGCGCTTTTCTACCAGGACGACTGGAAGGTAAATCAGCGTTTTACCTTCAGCTACGGATTGCGTTGGGAGACGCAAAACCGCATCAACGATAAGAGCGACTGGGCGCCGCGGATTTCGTTTGCGTATGCGTTGGGCGGCGGCGATCGAAGCAGCCGCCGAAGACCGTGCTGCGTGCGGGGTATGGCTGGTTTTATCAGCGGTTCACCGTGCCCAATAGTTTCGGCTCCAACGCGGGCACGCCCTATGTGATCCAGGCCATCCACCAGAACGGAATCAACCAGACGGTTTCCACCATCACCGATCCCACATTTCCCGTCAATCCGGCCGCGGTTGCGACCTCGAATACGGCACAAACTCTCTACACCATCGACCCGCATTTCCATGCCGCTACGGACATGCAGGCGGCCGTGGGCATCGACCGTCAGCTGGCCAAGAGGATCACCGCGAATGTGACCTATCTTTACGGCCGCGGGGTGCACCAATACTTTACTAACAACATTGGCGCTCCGGAGTTTGCCACGGCTGATCTCGGCATCTATCCCGACACCCCGCTCCCCTCCGCGCAGGAGAACAATCTGCAATACCAGTCCGGAGGCGTCTACCGGCAAAATCAGATGATCGTTTCGGGCAGGGCGAGTTATCCACAGTTCAGTTTCTTCACCTTCTACACCTACAACGTCTGCGAAAGCCGATACCAATGGAGTCACGTACACTCCTTCCGTTGCCCAGAACCCAGGGCTCGACTACGGACGATCGAGCTTCGATGTTCACAACCGCTTCGTGATCCTGGGTAACTTCTCGGCTGCCGTACGGTATCTCGCTCACGCCCTTTTTCGCTGCTACAACTCCGGCGCGCCCTATAACGTCACCATCGGCAGCGATCTGACGAGAAACAACCAGTTCAATGCCCGGCCTACGCTTCGCTGCGCAGCTGCAGTCCGAGGCAAGCGTGGGTCTTATCGACCAAGTTATGGCTGTCTCAACACAAACCCTTCGGCACCAACGAAAAGATCATTCCTTACGGTATCGGTACCGGTCCTACGAATGTCAGCCTGAACATGCGCGTGAGTAAGGTGATTGGGATTGGTCCGAAGGTGGAAGGCGGCCGTGCCGCACGAGGTGGGGGCGGAGGCGGCGGCGGTGGAGGAGGCGGCCGCGGCGGTGGCGGCGGAATCGGTCCGGGGGGGCTGAGTGGGAGCCGCGGCGGACCAGGCACGGCTGGACCAGACGTACCTCACGCCGATACAACCTGACCATGACTGCGTACGCGACCAACCTGTTCAACCATGAGAACCTGGGAACGCCCGAACGGCACGCTCACTCGCCGTTCTTCGGTGAATCGCAGTCGCTCGCGGGCGGTGGATTTTTCGGACCCCCTACTGCCGGGAACCGCAGCGTCTTTCTCCAGGCCGTCTTCAATTTCTAAGACCCTTAGAAGCTGAATCGGGCAAGGAAAGTGATCTGGCGCATGGGCTGGAACGCGTCCACCTGGCTGTTCGAGGTGGAGTCGAACTGGGTATTCACGCCGGAATATTGAACGATGTTGAGGGCGTTGTTCGCGGTGGCGCGAAGTTCGAGGCTCTTGCCTTCGCCAGGATGAAAGATTCGTGACAGTGACAGATTCACATTCTCCGTGCCGGGACCGGGGATCGAATTGCGTGCGGCCGTGCCGTACAACTGGCCGGGAGCAAAGTCCGTGGAGAAGGCAGCGGTATTGAACCAGTGATGCAGGTGGCCGCCCCCTGCGCGGATGGAAACTCCGGGAACCCGGTTAGGCCGCACCGAACCGTGGGTACCTCGCTCGACCTCAGTAGCCGAAGCTGCGATCAAGGGCGTCAGAGGCACTCCAGTGGCGAATAAAAAGTAGCCTGACACCGTCCAGCCGCCAAGCAGACTGGATGCCCAACCGCCGTTGCTCAGATAAGGCTTGTTGCGGCCAAAGGGCAGCTGGTAGAAAAAGCTGCCGGTGACCTGGTGGCGTATGTCGAAGCTGGAATTACCTTCCTCGGCGCGCAGGTCTTGCCAGTTCTGCGCGACCACCGGGGCGCCCGCGTTGATGGAAGAAGCATCGTCGATGGAATGGGAATAGGCATAAGTCGCCTGCAGAGCGAGACCATGGAGCAGCCGCTTGTTGGCGCGAACGATGAGCGCATTGAAATTCGAGAAAGCGGACGAATCGTCAAAGTTGAAAAACGCGCTGGCAAAGCCCACGTTGTTGTAGAAGCCCGGCGCACTGATCACGTCGAGCCGCGTGCCCTTAGCCCCGCTGTAGCCCACGTTCAGCACAATATCGTGCGGCAGCGCCTGTTGCAGTTCCAGATACCAGACCTGCGTGTAGGGAAGCCGGTAATTGCGGCTGATCGAATAGTTGCCCCGATCCGCGCGTGTTGCCAAAGCCGGCGGCTGAGCGGAAACAAGGTGAAGTCGGGCGGGAGATTCAGATTGACCTCGACGTGCGCAAATGGCGGCTGGTAGGCGAGGTATTGCGTGAAGCTGCCATACAGGCCGACGGTGTAGTTGATGCCGTAGGCGGACCGCACGACCGTGCTCCTGGAAGCCTGCCAGGCGAAGCCCAGATGCGGGGAAAAGTTATCGCGGTCCGGAGAGACCAGAGTGCGGGGATATTTCACGCCCGAGACGCGGCCAATCTCGTTTGGCCGAACAGGAGCGACCCGGGTGAAGCCGGAATTGTAGTCGAGCGTCGAAAGGCGATCGTCTTTCTCCGCGTAGGGAGAAAAGTAGTCATATCGCAGCCCAGCGAGAAGCGTGAGGTTTGGCAGCACTCTCCAGTCATCCCGGACGAAGAGGTCCCAGTTGTTTTGACGCATGTAGGCTTTCTGTCGCGCCGACTCGATGGTGGTCTCGTGAGGAAGCCCCAGCAGGAAATCGGCAAACGACGAGCCTGTGACAGCGACAGGATTCGCGACGGTCTACTCCTTCCTGCTGGGTGTAAGCCCCGGTAAAAACGAAGGTTCCGGTGGCGTTCGTGCCTCCAAACAGATTGAACTCGATGCGACGGATATCCCCGCCAAAACGCACGATGTGTGCGCCGTGCTCCCAGGAGGAGGATCCTGACAAGGCGATCACTTGCGTGAGTTGATAGTTCGGCTGCGTTTCGCTAAGTCCAGTGAAGTTATTCAGAACCAGGTTTGGCAGTCCATAGTTGAGTGGATTTTGATTGATGCGGTGGTCGAACCCGTCGTTCAGAACGCCCGCCTCGGTGGCGACATCTTCGACATTGGTGAAGTGATTGCGCAACTCTGCGTTGTTGCGGTTCGAGGTAAGGCTGATGTTGCTGAACAGGTGTTGTCTGTTAACGGAGTACGCCGCAGTGAGCGCATAACCCTGAACCACCCGTTTGCCGCCGAAAGCAGGGAAGACATTGATGACGTCGTTGGCCACCCGGTTCAGGTTGAAGTTCACACTTAAGCTCTGACTTACCAGAGGATGCGGTAGGCGATGCGCCGAAGCTGTGGGTATAGCCGGCGCCTATCGTGTTCGTGTGCGTTCCCTGTGGAGTGATCAGGCGGTAATTCAGGCCGGTACCGTTCAGGTTGGGAGTGGGCAGGTATTGCAGCAGAGCCAACGCTACCGGGTCGAGAAGGGCGCTGGTCGATGGTGTTGTTGGGGTAGGGCACATGACTTCGGGGAGGATAGATGAGGACCGGAGCCCCGGTGGGCCCGAGGAGTTGGGAGAAGTTGCCTGCGCGCTCCAATACCGTTGGCACGGTGGCGTAATCATTGACCAAGGTTGTCGCGATCTGGCCGGCAAAGGAGAAAGAAGCGGAGTCTTTGTTGCTCGGCCTGGTGAGCCCGAGAATATACGGATGCCCCGTGATCACCAGTCCGTAACCGTTACTGTCGTAGCTGGGATTAGGAATGGGCTGCCCCGCCAATAAGAAGGGGTCCGCATTCAGCGCGGAATTGCCGCCGTTCCAGAAAACCAGGCCATGGGTTTGATTGGTGCTGCTGAGAGTGGCCGGTCCCCCTGCGCTGAGGTCCTCGTCCGATCCTACCGAAGTTGCCTTGCAGTTGGTGCCCATCTTCGAAGGACTGACGCATCAGGTCATCCATCTGAAAGAAGGGATTCACGATCGAGGCCTGCCCGTCGACGATAAAGGAGTCGCCGGAGAAATTTGGATCACCGGGAAACGATGGGATCTGCGCGCCGGAACTGGCGCCGATGGTGGAGATCGCAGGTTGCAGGCTGACGCTGCTGGTGCTTACCGGGGGTAAGCAGCATGGCTTCCCAGGGAGATGAGAGGTTGTTCGCGCCACTCTGCAGGGCGAAGTTCGCCACTTTCTGGGTGGCGTTGCTGGTTCAGGAGAACTTCTGTGGTGGACGGCGTAAAGCCAAAAAGTTCTGCTCGAATCAGGTAGCGTCCAATCCCGGGGAGGGCAATAGAATAAGCACCGTTTGCGTCGGTGGTCGTGGTGACTTGTTTCCCCGTAAGAGCGTTGCTTGCGGTCACGCGGACGCCCTGCAGGGGCAAGGTGCCAACTTTTACGGTTCCATGAATGGCGGCGGTGTGAGTGTTCTCTTGAGAAATTGTCTGGGCGCTCGACGTGATTCCGCCGGCCGTGGCTAGCCCAAAGCTCATCGCGAATGAAACCAGCCATGTCCACCGCGAGTGTCGTATGGAAGTGTCCTGCCATTCAGTTTGAAGATCGTGCGGCTCCGAGAGTGTCGGAAGCATAGACACGAGAAAGGCACCCGCGCAAGAAAGTCTACCAAACAACTAAAGACAGAGATCGCTTTCGAGAGCGATCGACTCGCAGCTACAAGGCCGTGCACACCACGGAATTCCTGTTTTCCTGAGGAGAAAACATTTCCAGGACGGGTCCGTAGAACCGCAGATCCCTCGGCTTCGCTCGGGATGACAAAGGGAAGGGTGACGCTTCCATGGAAAATGGCTGCTGGGCAGAAGGCGCATTCCATCCAGGACGGGTCCGAAGAACCGCAGATCCCTCGGCTCGCTCGGGATGACAAAGGGAAGCGCGACGCTTCCTTGGAAAATGACTTCGGTTCGAGTTTGTAATGAATCATCACGAAGTTTCGTGAATTCCCGAGCAAGCCGTGAGTTTTGATCTCCGTAAGGGCTTGTTTTTCAATTGCTTAGGTTTGGCCTCCGGGTTGCATTCAGAAGTGCACAGATATGAGTTCGGGAACAAAGCCAAACTCACGTCGCCACTTTCGAAACACGGAGAGACAGATGATTTCCAAGACGATCCATCAGGCCCTTTCAATGTCGCTGTGCGCGATTCTGCTTGTGCAGGGAGTGACCGCCCAGACCAACTCTCAACCTTCATCCACCACGACGGCACCCACCGTTGCGCCGCTCACCGACGATCAATTGGATTCTTTGGTTGCCCCCATCGCACTTTACCCGGATGCATTGGTGGCCCAGGTTCTCGCGGCATCCTGCTATCCAGACGAGGTCGCCTTCGCGGATGACTGGCTCGCACAGAATCAGAATCTGCAGGGAACCGCATTAACCCAGGCGGTGAATCAACAGCCGTGGGATCCGAGCGTGAAGGCCCTGACCCAGTTTCCGTCCGTGCTTCACGATCTGGCGAAGAATCTGTCCTGGACCTCCAACCTGGGGCAGGCATTCACCAATCAGCAATCAGACGTGATGGCCGCGGTACAGGTCATGCGGAGCAAGGCACAAGCCGCGGGTACTCTGCAGTCGTCTTCTCAGATCAAGGTGGTCCAGCAGACTCCGCAGACCATCATCATTGAGCCAGCCAGCAGCAATGTGGTCTATGTTCCGCAGTACAACCCGGCGGTTGTCTTCGGTACGCCCCTGATTGTGCCGGCTTATACACCTCCCGTGGCTGTTGCAGCCGGCGTTTCTTTCGGTGCTGGTGTAGCCATTGGGGCTGCGATCGGCGGCGGCGGCTTTGTCGCGGGCGGCTTCGGCGGTGGAGGGGGTTGGGGCTTCGGCGCCTGGGGTATGAATTGGGGCGGTGGAGGCGGCGGTGGAAACATCAACTACAACCACAATACCTACATCAACAAAACCGTCATTAACAGGAACAGCAACAACAACAATGGCAACAGAAACAATAACAATGGCAATGGCAACCGCAACAACAACAACGAAGCCGGCAACAGATATAACGGGAACAGGCCGGACGCGCCCAACGGGGGACGCAACGGAGATCACGGCCTAATCGGAGGCAACGGAGGGGTTCAGCATCCGGTGGCTGACCGCAATCGTGCGAACGCCTTCGATGGCAACCAGCCCCGATCTGCCATGAACGGCAACGGTAACCAGGCCCGTGCCGAGGCGAATCGTGGTCGCGCCAGCATGAACCCGGCAGCATATCAACGCCAACAACGGGCGCCGCAGCAGCGCCAGCAGCGCTTCAATCAACCGCGTCAGCAACATTTCAATCAGCCGCGCCAACAGCACTTCAGCCAGCCACGCGGCGGCGAACGCGGTGGGCGCCGCTAAGCCCGCGCAGTTTCATCTACATCCATTCAATCGAAAGGAATATAGGAACATGAACTCACAACGGAAGAGCTTAACTGCGCGCCACTCTTATCATCTGGCTGCGCTGGCTATCCTGGCGGTCGTTTTCATTCTCGGCTGCTCGAAAAAACAAAGCCATACCGCGACGGAAGTGTCTCAGAAAACCTTCGCTACACCCGCGGAAGCGGGGCAGGCTTTGCAAACGGCAGCGCGAACGAAAGATGACAAGGCCATCACCCAGGTCCTCGGACCCAAGGCGAAAACGCTGGTAAGTTCAGGAGACTCGGCAGAGGATGCGAACGCCAACGATTCTTTCGCGAAAAAGTATGATCGGATGAACCGCTGGGTGGCCATGACGGATGGCAGCCAGGTGCTTTATGTGGGCGCCGACAACTATCCCTTTCCGATTCCTCTGGCTCAGGATAGTACGTCGCGATGGTACTTCGACGCCACTGCGGGGGATGAAGAACTCCGGGCTCGCCGCATTGGAAGCAATGAACTCGCGGCTATGGATGCATGCAGACTGATCGCGCATGCGGAAGAGCTTTATCACCAGAACACCCATCGGTACACCGATACCATTATCAGCACGCCGGGCCAGCAGGATGGGCTTTATTGGGAGGTCGCTGAAGGCCAGGTTTCCAGCCCCATGGGCAGGTTGAATCAGTTCGCTAAGGGTATCTTTGACGCCGGCGCCCCCAGCAAAACGGCAGTTTTTAAGGGGTATTCTTTCCGTATTCTCACCACGCAAGGGGGATTCACGATTTTTGCCAGTCCCGTCAATTATCAACGTTCCGGCATCATGACGTTTAGCGTGGGCCGCGACGGCGTCGTGTATCAGCAGGACCTGGGGCCCCAGACAACGGATACGATCGAAGCCATTGATCAATACAATCCAAGCAACGGATGGACGCAAGCTGAGTAGCTTGCGTCCGGTACGTTCGCGTGCCTGCACTGGGGTACCACAGCACTCCATCTGGGATCGGATTCTGAAGCAAGGGCCGTTAGGGTCCAGGCTGTGTTCGAAAAACATTTCCACGAGAGGTCCGTAGAACCGCGGATCCCTCGGCTTCGCTCGGGATGACAAAGGGGAGGGCGGCGCTTCCATTGAGCACCTGCTGAATGGATTGAAGGAAAAGAAATGTCTCGACCGGAGCGGTAGCGTAGTGGAGAGATCTCTTTTCGGCTTAGGTGGTTTGAAATTGTCGCTTGTTGATTTTTAACGATTTTATTTTGGAATCCAGAGTCGAGGCGGGCATCCCGAGACGGGCAGCGGCTCCAGTTGGCCCGGAGACCCGGCCACCGGTTTGAGCGAGCGCAGCCTCGATGATTTCTTTTTCCTGGGTCACCAATTCATCCGCCAAGGGCCGGCTGGAAGCGCGTTCGTGAGAGAGCCAGCTCTCGTCCACAGAAAAAGCTTCGGTATCACAGACAATCACAGATCTCTCGATGACGTTTTGTAACTCGCGAATATTGCCGGGCCAGGGATAGAGTTGCAGCCGGTCCAGGCTCTTCTTGTCGATATGCCGTATCTTCTTTCCTGCTTTACTGGAAAATCGGTCGATGAAATATTCAACCAGCAGACGAATGTCTTCTCGCCGCTCGCGCAGCGGCGGAACATGGACCGGAAAAACGTTGATGCGGTAGAACAGATCGCTGCGGAAAGTGCCGTTCGCAATAGCAGCCGGCAAGTCTCGGTTCGTGGCAGTGATCACGCGTACATCCGTGCGGATGGGACGGCCGCCCCCCATGCGCTCAAACTCTCTTTCCTGCAGCACGCGCAAGAGCGCGACTTGCGGTCTCCGCGGGCAGCTCGCCGACTTCATCGAGAAAAAGTGTGCCCCCGTCCGCCAGCTCGAAGCGGCCTAATCGCCGCTGCAGCGCGCCGGTGAATGCGCCCTTTTCGTGCCCGAACAGCTCCGAGGCGATCAGATCGCGGGGGATCGCGGCGCAGTTTACGCTGACAAAGGCGCGCGAAGAACGCGTAGAACGTTTGTGGATGGCGCGCGCGATCAGCTCCTTCCCCGTACCGGTTTCTCCAGTGATCAACACCGTGGAGTCGGTGCGCGCAACTTTGGCCACCCGGGCCAGCACCTTTTGTATGGCAGGCGAGGTGCCAACGATTTCTTCGAACATCGACACCTGTTCAATCTCTTCGCGCAGAACCAGGTTCTCCCGCTGGGTTCTGTCTTCTGCCCGTTTACGATCGTCAATGTCGATTCGTGTGCCGCACCAGCGAACAATTTGTTTCTGTTCGTCGCGCAGGGGATTGATCTGGTAGAGAAACCAACGATACTCACCGTTGTGTTTCCGCATGCGCGCTTCCATGGCGAATACCTTTCCGCGCTCCATCGCATCGGATATCCCTGCATGGAGTTTCTCCAAATCGTCGGCGTGCGTGACCAACTCGAGAAAGTCCAGTGGGGCCATGGGCGGAATAGGGCCAAAATACTCGAGCGACGCCCGGTTACCGTAGGACGCGCTTGCATCCGCTTCCCAAATAAACATGTGCATGGGAGCGACATCGATGACCTGCTTCAGCTGACGGGCGTGCTCTGCCAGGGCCTCGTCGGCGCGTTTCAGGTCTTCAATGTCCGTGTCGGTACCGTACCAGCGAACAATCTTCCCCTGTTGATCTCGCATAGGCAGGGCGCGGGTCTGAAACCAGCGATAGATCCCATCCGCACCCCGCACCCGCTTTTCGACCTCGTACATCTCCCCGGTTGCGCTTGCCAATTCCCACTTCTGCGCGACTCGTGCGGCATCGTCCGGATGAAGAGTGTACTTCCAGTCAAATTCCGCCGCTCTTTCGGTTGGAATACCTATATAGTCGAGGACTTGCTGATTGCAGAAATCGTTCTTTCCTTCCTGATTGTCGCTCCAAACCATCATCGGAATCGAATTGAGGACCAATTGAAGGTGATCTTCTGACCGCTTCGCCTCATCCAGAGCACTCTCCAGACGATTCGCGGCACGTTTGCGCTCGCTTATATCCTGAACAACTGCCTGACGCATCCCCGACCGCACGGCAGAAAGGGAAACTTCTACTGGAACACTGGTTCCGTCTCTTCGCAGGAAGCTCCGCTCGAATCGGTGGCTGCCGTTCCTTTGTTCCATCGGCAGTCGCGGAGAGTTCGCCAGGCGGGTAGGTCGAGGCGATGTTCGCGCCTATGATCTCCTGCTCAGAGGCTTTCAACAGTCGCGCCACCCGCTGTGTTTGATCGAAAGAAAATTGCCGTCGTCGTCCAACAAAAAAATGGCAACCGGACAAAGCTCGAACACGAGGGCGATAGTTTGCTTCGCCCTTCACCGGTTCCTCTGGCTGAATGAGGGTTTTGCTGGGGTGGGACGTGGTCATGTTCGTCACCGTGCCTCAACTACTCTTTTGGATGGTTATGAACATAACCCAAATCCAGCTTCATAGCCTAGTACCCGGGGTATCCGCCTCGCCTTGTTTCACGATGTTTCGCGAATTCCCGAAGGTTCAGCCGCTTATAGCCAGTGTAACCCTCATCATTTCAGCTATTTAAGATTGGCGCTTCGCTTGCAATCAAGAAGGTACCGACGCTCGAGAAAGCACGGCGGAAAAGAGAGAAATGCAATGCGGAATCTGTACACGGCCTGGGAGGTGATCTGTAGCGTCGTGCTGAGCTGTGCCTTGAACGGGATCGTCGTTGCGCTGGTAACCCTGGCGATCCTCGCCTGGAACAACTGCGTGTCAGCAACCGGGCACGATGGTCTCGTGGCCGCCCGCGTGTCGTGGAAGCGTTTATTGATTTTTTTAGAAACGGATGGAAAGTATCTATGTGGAAAGTGCAAAGAACAGACGACGGCGACTCGATCGTCCTGCTCGTGAGTGGTCGCATCGAGGGAGAGCATCTCGCGGAGCTTGCGCGAGGTCTTCACTGCAGAAGCGGGGAATCAGAATTTTATCGTCCTGGACATGGGAGAAGTCAGACTCGTGGACCAGGACTCCATTGCTTTTCTCTCGCATTGTGAAACGAGAGGCGCCGAACTGCGAAACTGCCCAGCGTATATCCGGGAGTGGATCCAGAGGGAGAGGGGGAGATGGCTTGTTACCAGAGGTGGATGGTGATGCCGGAGGAAATGCGCAGCAGGTTCTGGTCGTTGCCGGCAAGATTGGGCAGGCGAGTATATCCGTAGTCGGCCTGAATGGCGCGGAAGGAGAGATGCTTTCGATACTTCACGTCCAACCCAACGCCCGCCAGCAGCGCGACAGGAATTCGCAGTAGGTTCGAATGAAGCCGGTCTTGCTGGGAAATGCCGAATCAAAGCCGTGAGCAAAACCCACCAACCCCTGAGCAAAGGGTTTGATGCGATGGTAGGTGTCGAATCCGTCTTCCCGCTGGTGTCCAAACCTGAAATTGAGGCGGATCCCGCCCGTTCCATCAGCAGGGAAAAAGGTTGACCCGTGTTATTGATCTGGCCGGTATGCGCGGCGGTTACATCGACCACAGTGGTATATCCGCGATAGGTGCGGAAGTTTCCTTCCGCGCTGGCGCCGTTCATAAAGAAGCAACCGCAGTGGCCGGGCCGGCGTTCGCTTCGGTGGGACTGTAGGCGAGCGAGACCTCCGCACGCGGCAGAGAAAAATCTCTCCCTCCCGGCAACGACTGGGCGTGGAGGCTGGGCGCATGGAGTCCCAGCATCGTTCCCATAAACAGTACGACTAGCGATCTATGCATACCCTCTCCCGCGCTGATCAGCGCACCTCGTCTACTGGATCGCAAGGGGCACCTTCGTTGAGCGCTGCAGTGTTCCTTCGGTGGCTGTAACCGTGATGGAGTAGGGAACCTTTCGTGCTGCGAAAGAGGCCCGCGCCCGAGCATCCACTCAAGCCGGCAACCGCTGCCAGGCCGAGCTATCGCAAACAGCGCTACTCCCAGGATGGGGGGGATCTGCCGGAAACGCCGGCGCATTGCTTTTGTTCCGAAGAGCGGAAGCAAAAGCCCGAGGGCGATCGGCAGGCGCTCGAAGGGCGACGGCGGCGGCGCGTTTAACGCGGTCGCGGCTGTCACGACGGTCATGGTGATATTCGTCATTTTGCCGCCGGCCTGCAGAGTCGCAGGCGAAAAGGTGGCGCTTGCTCCGGCGGGCAGACCAATGGCTGAAAAGCTCACAGTGTATAAGAAACGTACTTCGCCACTTGCGGCTGTCACCTGAAGGGTATAGGCCACCGTGGTGCCGGGCAGGATGGTCGTATTGTTGTTTCCTACGCGATTGATCATCAACTCGTCGATGGTGACGGTTACCTGACTGGACGCGCTCGCCAGAAAGGTCGGATCTCCGCTATAGCTTGCGGTGATGTTATGCACGCCCGGGCCGATGCTGCTGGTAGTGAAGACGGCCTGGCCATTCGGTCCCATGGGCGCGGTTCCCAATAGCTGACCGGCGAGGCTCTGATCAAAGAAGCTGACCGTTCCGGTTGGACTGGTGAACAACGGTTGATTGGAAAGCGAAGCAAGCTGGGCCGTAAACACTATCGGCATGGTCAGCATTTGCTCGCTGGGATTGGCGCTCAGGGTGAGCGAAGTAGCTACCGTCGAGCCTTGCAAAGGGATGGTGGTCGAGGTGCTGGTGGCAAAGGAGGTATTGCCCTCATACACGGCGTCCACATAATGGGTTCCGGTCCCGGCGATGGTGATATTCGACACACTGGCGGTTGCTGTTTGCGTGAATTCATACAGCAGAATGGTGGTGTTAAAGTCGGCCACGTTGGGAATTGCCAGGTCTATGGTGCCATCCCCGTTGTAGTCCGCCGGAATCAGGTCGTCGGGTGAATCTGCCAACTGGGTTGGAGGTCCGGCCGGCGCGAAGCCGCCCTTACCATCTCCCAATAGGAGAGTGAGGGTCTGCGTCGGGAAGTCGGTAATGTCGCCCTCGTTATCGACAGCCAGGTCCAGCTTTCCGTCCTGGTTGAAGTCTGCGGCAACCATGACAGTGGCGTACAAGCCCACCGTAATCGGGGATCCCGGCGCAGCGGTAAAGGTACCATCTCCGGTGCCGAGCATGATGGTCACATTGCTCTTCTGGTCATCTTCGGGAGGGGCTTGATTGACGGGGGTGAAGTCTGCCACCGCCATATCGGGAATGCCGTCTCCGTTAAAATCGGCGGCGACAATTTGCGCTGGGTTGTAGTTGAACCCGGGAATCGGGGAACCGGGAGCCTGGGTGAAGGTGCCGTCTCCGTTGCCCAGCAGTATGCTTACCGTGCTATCGTCTGCGTTGCCCACGGCAATATCGGCCGAGCCGTCGTGGTTGAAGTCTGCGACCGCTGTGAAAAAGGGAAATCCGCCCACCGGGACAGGCGAGCCGCTGGCCGGCGTGAAGGTGCCGTCTCCATTGCCCAACAAAATACTCAAGGTATTGTCTTTGCCATTGGCGACCACCAGATCCAGCAGACCGTCGTTATTAAAATCTCCGATTCTTACCGTTTCAGGGAAATTACCGACGGTAATCGGTGAGCCATTGGCCGGCGTAAATGTGCCATCTCCATGGCCCAGCAGGATGATGAGGGTATTGTCGAAGTCACTGGTTGCCGCCAGGTCGGCGTGGCCGTCGTGGTTAAAATCTCCCGTGATCACGGAGCAATTCGAACGCTGGTTTACCGGATACGGGATGCAGGGAATCGTTCCAATTCCATCGATGGTTGTGCCCTGGGTGAAGGTGCCGTCGCCATTGCCCAGCAGAATCGTAATCGCAGTCTGATAAGAGTCCATGATGGCCAGGTCCCTCTTGCCATCGCCGTTGAAGTCTGCCGTGGCACCAGCCGCAGGCTCGTTGCCGGTAGGGATTGGGGAGCCGGGGGCCTGGATGAAACCCTGGGCATAAGCCGGCGTTCCGAGAGACGCTGTTCCCAGTACGAAGTTTCCGTTGCTGGTGTCTTGAAAAGACACAGTACCTGTAAGGATTGGCGGATGATTCGCGTGTCCAACCACCGTTGCGGTCAATCCATAGCCACTGGGGTTGCCGGTTGCGGCAATGGACGTGGTTGTTGGGTAGAGACCAGTCACCGTCAACGTTTGCACGGTGGAAGTGCTGGCCAGCGCGGTTGTGGTTGCGCTGAAGATCGCCTTGTAGGTGTGGACACCGATCGCGGGAATGAACTTTAGAGTTGCGGTACCTCCGTTCAACTGTGCCGTACCCACAACGGCTGCGTCTTCGCAGTGAGTCGCCGATGCGTCGCAGAAGGTGACGGTGCCCGCGGTCACCGGCGCGCCGCCGGCCACCACTGAGGCAGAGAGGGTCACTGCCGCAGGCGAAGCGACCGATGGCGAAGAAAGCACCAGCGTCGTCACGGTAGAAACTGCCGCCGCCCGTGCGGCGTGCGGCACGGTGGTCGCGAACACCAGCAAGGCTGGCAGGAGCAGCCTGGATTTTCGGCTCATACAAGAGTCCTCAAGAGCAGTTACAGAGACAGGTCGTCAACTTGGAGAGCGGGAAATGACAAAAGGGGGGAGGACCGATCCAAAGCATTTGACCGCCACTGAGCCCGAACTTCTTCTCTCGGAAGTTCATCGCTCCATGACAAAACGGATCGTATACCAGGCAAAACCCGGGAATGGATACACAATTCGTCGCAATTCTAAAGTCATCGGCAAAACTGTCGAATAGCATTACCTAATAACATTCCTTCTGTACCGAACTCACTCCGCTCCCGACTGAAAAGCGATTGTGGCTCCAGGCTGAGCCGGGTCGATGGCCAGATTTCGCAATGATCACGATCTCCGCTAGTTATAGGGTTCCCGTCGTGTAACCAGGCCTATTTAGATAGCTAGAAATCTTATCGGCATGTAGCAGGGTACAGATCTGCTCCATGCCGGTTACTAACCAGTGTCGAGACGCTACAACTTTTGTTTAAAGATGGGAAAGGGGTGCGCGAGTGCCGCGAATGACGTCCGCTAGGGGAGGGCTTCGGTGGTTGAAAAGCCCCGAACAGCATGGGTACGATAAGCACCGCCGGGGTTCATTCGGCTACGCTCAGGAAAGGCTCTTCGACTCCGCGCCCCAAACGCTATCTAGCGTGATAAAGCTGTGGGCGCTCCGCTCAGGATGGCGGTTTCGCGGCGAGTTTAGATGCGGGAAACCAGCGTCTCTCGGACTTCGATACAGCCACGGTTTCGTTGCAGAACGGTGTGGCCGTACGCCCATCGGGCGCTAGAGCATAGTGATTTTTCCGTTGCCCACATCGTAAAGCGCCGAGCGAATGGCCAGCTTTTTCTCCTTCACAAGCTCGCCGAGAACAGGCGATGTTTCACGCAGTATGGACGCTTGCAGCATGGCATTTTGCCGGCTCGCCGTGGTGAGGTCGCCGTTGGCCCCGGCAATCGCCGGATGGATGTACTGGTACAGTGTGCTGATCTGTCCTGGCACCGCCTTGCCTGCGATTGTAGCTTTCACGGCGCCGCAATTGGTGTGCCCAAGCACCAGAATCGCTTTTGTGCCCAACACTGCCGCGCCATATTCGAGGCTGGCAATGGTATCCGGGGTGGCTACGTTGCCGGCCACGCGAACAACAAAGAGATGACCGATGCTTTGGTCGAAGATCAGTTCGACCGGCACGCGAGAGTCGGCACAGGAAAGCACCGCCGCGAATGGTTCCTGGTGCTCTTCGGAGTGCGCCTTTAAGGATGTCCAGGTCTTCCTGGAATGAGACCAGCTTCTGGGCCACGAAGCGCTGATTGCCTTCGATCATCAGGTTCAGGGCGCGATCCGGGGTCTCCGGCCGCTGGATCGTGTCGCGCGCCTGGCCGAGGGCCCGGGCGGAAGCGGTGGTGAGGCCTGCAAGGCTGAATGCCGCAAGCTTAAGAAACTCTCTGCGCCTATCATCGGTCCCCATCACTATTCCGTCCTCCCGGCAATTGGATATCGGGGATAAGAGTATCCCCTTCCAGGGCTTGCGTTGAAACAGAATTTTGCGGGGCATGCGGCATCGTCTCGCCCGGGGGATATCTTGCGATATGCTTTTCAGGTGCAAAAGAAGCTATTGGTAGTCGGCAGCATCAACATCGACCTCGTGGCGTGCGCCAACCGCCTCCCAGCTCCGGGGGAGACGATTCTAGGCAGCAGCTTCGATGTGTTCAACGGAGGCAAGGGCGCCAACCAAGCGGTGGCTATCGCGAAACTGGGTATACCCGTGGACATGATCGCGTCTCTCGGCACTGACCTTTTCACCGAGCGGCTGCTGTCTGGCCTGAAAGCCGCGGGTGTTGATACGCACGCGGTGCAGATCGCGGCCGGTCCGTGCGGAGTGGCGCATATCTCCAGGGCAGACAATGGAGAGAATTCCATCATCGTGGTTTCAGGAGCGAATCGCCTCGTCTCCCCGGCTTTTATCGATATCCATCTCGATGCAGTGCAGCAGGCAAGCATGATCCTGGTGCAACTGGAGACCCCTCTGGAAGCAGTCCTTCGCCTGGCGGAACAAGCGTGGGAGGCGAAGACTCCTTTGATGTTGGATCCTGCTCCCGCCCGGGAACTGCCGGAAGCCCTGCTGAGGCGTACGACCTGGCTTACGCCCAACGAAACTGAGGCGCAGATCTTATTGGGAGGAGTGAATATCGATCCTGCGGCTGCAGCGGAGAAATTACTGGCAATGGGAGTACGGAACGTGGCCCTTAAGCTGGGGTCGCAGGGGGTATTTTTGGCCGGCCGCGATTTTGCGACGCAACAGGTTCCCGCGTTTCCCGTGAAGGCGGTGGACACCACTGCCGCAGGGGATTGCTTCAACGGGGCCTTCGCGGTTGCACTTACGCGTGGAGAGCCGCCTGCTGTGGCGGCCCGTTATGCGGCGGCGGCCGCGGCGATTTCCGTTACCCGGGCGGGGGCTCAACCGTCGTTGCCCACAGCGTCGGAAGTGGACGCATTTCTCGCGCAGGCGGGCTGAGCAGCACGGAACGGCGGTTGGCTGTCTGTCTAGAATTTGGGAAGCCCGAAGGGCGCACCGCAGATCCCTCCACTACGCTATGCTCCGGTCGGGATGACAATTTTGTTTGGGAACGCTAAGTATAGTTTCCAGGATGAATTGTCATCCCGACCGGAGCGTACCCGGATTTCCTGCCACACCGCCCTGACAAGGACGCATGAAGTGCGACAGCGGCGTCAGCCTAGTGGTTCAGGCGGCGCCGCGGGCGTGACGAGGCAGGGTGGCCTGGAAGATCACGAGATCGTTGGCTTGCGTCTCGATGACGAACTCGGTTGCGTGAGGCGCCAACACGATAGAACCCCGGCCGAGCGATGTAGGTTTTCCGGCCGCGATCAGGGTGGCAGAGCCTTGCAATACGAGGAGAGCTTTAGGCCCGTAGGCCGCCTCGCCGACATAGCGGCTGTGCGGCGTGAGCGCGATGCGGCTCAGCTCAAACTCTTGCGCCGGGGTGCGATAAACGCGCTCCTGCGCGCTCACCTGGAGCCCATCGATGATTTCCGGGGTGCCGCCTTCGAAGGTGAGGATCTTGAGCAATTCGGCCACGTCGACGTGCTTGGTTGTTAGGCCTCCGCGCATCACGTTGTCGGAGTTGGCCATTAACTCGACGTTCACACCTTCGAGATAGGCGTGCAGAACACCGGCCGGCTGGAAGGTGCCTTGCCCCGGGTGCAGATGGACGAGGTTGAGCAAATAGACGCTGAAGATACCGCGATCGCGGTCCCCGCCAGGCAAAGGAAAATTCTCCGCCGCGCGCAAGGCCCAGTAGTCCGCGCTGTCCTTATCGGTGGGCGGCTTCTCCCGCAGCCGGGAGAGCAGCCCATTCAGCAGTAAGTTCACCTGCTGCTGGGGCAAGGTCATGACATTGCTGTAGAGATCGCGAAGCAGGCTGCGCCGTGCCTGATGATCGTGGGCTGTAGCGACCAATCGCTGGCGAAACCCGGGCATCAGCGAACTCAACTCGGGAGTCGCGTCGAATGTATCGGCGATCTGCTCCAGCGGCCGGAAACCGTGCAGCATCCAGAACTCGGTCAGGGCCACGCCGATTTCGGGCTTGTGGTTATCGTCTTTATAGTTTCTGGCGCCGGCACCGAGACTTATGCCTTCAGCGTTCTCTCGCGCGAAGCCCTCTTTCGCCTGGGCGAGCGTAGGGTGCGCCTGAATCGAGAGCATCTTGTGAACGTCGAGAATTTTGAAGAGATAAGGTAGCCGGCCGCCGAAATGAGCATTCGCCGCCTTCCCAAGGATGGCATCGGGCTGCTCTGCAATCAGCTTGTCCAACGGCACCTGCTCCCGGCCAAGGTGGACCAGGGACGGCGCCTTTGCGTGTGCGCCAATCCACAATTCGGCAAATGGTCTGCGGGTCGCATTTTCCGCGCCCAGAAGATCAGGGATGAAGTTGTGGCCGCCCCAGTCGTAGTGCTGGACCACACCTTGTAAGGTCAGTACGCCCGCTTCAGCCATTGACGGCTTTCTCCATCCTGCGCAGGATACCTGCAGGTTCTTCCACACCCATGGCGGCGATCGCGTCCGCGCGGGTCTGAGTATCGGCGACCGCGTAAATGCGCAACTCGTCCGCATTTCCCGAGGGCCGTACATGGGCTACCTCGCCGTTGGCGAAGAGAATGCGCACACCGTCGGTGTAGTCCACACGCTTGATATCGGCGAAACCCAGCGCTGGAGTGAAGAACTGCGCCAGATCCTTTTTGATCGCGGCTTCCGCGGCCGGCGGAGAAAAGCGACCGACGATCTTCAATGCCGTTGACCGGGGAAATTGCTTAAGCAAAGCGGCGCGGCTAAAGCGTTTGGGGAGCTTGGCGAATAAATCGACCAATGGGACGCCAGCCTGTTCGGCGGCGAAAAGCACTCCCATGATCGGTAGGCCCGCGTCCCTGGTCAGGAGTGGTTCGAGGACAGCTCCGTTGCGGTCAATCGGAGAGCCGGTCAGGAAGCCACCGTTGGGCTCCCATCCGCAGACGCGCTTTTTCCCTTTGGCCAGGGCGGCCTCCATGCCGGCGATCACAAAGGGAGAGCCGATGCGCGTCTTTGGCTCGACCACGGAGGCCAGCTTTCCCCGGTCGATGGCGTCGTTGCAGCTGATAGGGACCACGACCGCGTCCGCCTGCAGATACTCAGCCACCACCATGCCTACCAGGTCTCCTCCGAAGAATTGCACCCGGCCGGTCGCCGGATCCACCCCGAGAAGCAGAGGTCGATCGCTGTCGCCGTCCGTGGAGACGACGGCGTGAAGCGGTCTGCCGGCTTCATCCGCGAGAGCCTGAATCACGGCCAGTTGTGCGGCATCGATGTTTTCCGTGTCAATGGGGACGAAAGTCTCGCTTCGCCCAGCTCTTACCACCACTGCTCCCAGCTGCTCAAGAACTTCTGCCAGCAAATCGCGCCCCACTGCGGAGTGCTGGTAAACCAGGATCCGCTTTCCGCCGAGAGAGGAGCCGGCGAAGAAATCGGTGTACCGCTTGATGTAGGCGGTGCGTGCGTCGCCCAGCTCCGCAGGAAGAGCCTGATGGCCGGTCTTGAGCATGCCGCGCTCATCGAAGATGGACTGATCCCAGGGCTGCTCGTATAGCCGCTTGCGAACCTGCCTCACCTGTTCATTGATCGGCGCTTCTTGTTCCTTTAGTAGCTCACCCCGGCTGCTGTTGGCCTTGTAGCCGTTTCGATCAAATGGGATGTGACTGCCGGTCACCATGATGCTGCCCTTATTGCGCGACAAGGCAAAGTTCGCCAGGGCGGGCGTGGGGATGCGGCCCAGGTTGACGGGCTGCATGCCCGCATCGCTGATGGCCTTGACGATGGCCTGGGCAAGCTCGCCCCGGCCTTGCTCCTGGCTGACAAACTCGGTGGAGCTGGGACGCAAGTCAGAGGCGAAATAGAATACGTCGCCCCGCTGGATGCCGCCATCGGAGAGGGGTAATGACTGCAGGTATTCGAGCTCCGCGAGCGCGTTCAGGTAGATCTCCAGCTGGGTCAGATCGACCACTTTGCCCCGCCGGCCGCTGGTTCCGAATCCTAACTCCTGCGGTTCGTAATTCAGTCGCGATCGAAGCGAATCCATTTTTGTGGCTACGTTCATGCTTGTCCCTTGCCCCTGCCCTTTATCTTATCCGGTGCATTTTCTCGCGACCTATTCCCTAACCGTCGTAGACTCGCAGCCATGCACACACATTCGCGGCTGTATATTTTTGCAGCATTGCTGGTTTTCGCTATCGCATCGGCCGTTGCGCAGCAGCCTGCGGGGGCACGGCAGGTATTCGACGGTGCCATGCTGCCGGGCGTCGAGGTGGTCACGTTCGAGCACAGCGACACGCTCTTTCCGGTGAAGCGAGTGGCGCGCGGCGGCGCGGTCCGGCCTCTTCCTCGGGCTTCAATCCCGCTCAAGAACGTTCACTTCCAATCGCGAGGGGCCAGCTACGATCTGTTCGATTATCTGGCCGACGATCGCGTCGCCGGCCTGCTCATTCTCAAGGATGGAAAGGTGGTGCTCGAGGATTACGAACTCGGCGCTGGACCGGATACCCGCTGGATTTCTTACTCCATGGCCAAGTCCATGTCCTCGACGCTGGTCGGCGCGGCACTCAAGCAGGGCTTGATCTCCAGCCTGGATGACCCGCTGACGCGATATCTGCCCCAGCTCAAGGGAGGAGCCTACGATGGCGTGAGCGTTCGCAATATTATGCAAATGGCTTCCGGTGTGAAGTGGAACGAGACCTACACTGATCCACACTCCGACCGCAGAAAGCTGCTGGACATTCAATTGGAGCAAAAGTCCGGCGCCATCCTGGCTTACATGAGTCGCTTGTCGCGGGTGGGCCCTCCCGGTTCGATCTGGAACTACAACACGGGGGAGTCCTTCATGGTTGGAGCACTGCTCGAAGCAGCCACCCGTAAGCCGCTGGCGACCTATCTTTCAGAAGTCGTTTGGTCGCGGTTGGGTATGGAGCAGGATGCGACGTGGTGGGTGGAATCCCCGGGCGGCATGGGATTGGCGGGCAGCGGCGTGGGCGCAACTCTGCGGGATTACGGACGCATGGGATTGCTGGTGCAACAGGACGGCGTCATCGATGGCCACCAGATCGTGCCCGCAGGATGGTTTCATGAGGCGGGCAGCGCGCATGTAATCGGGGGGAAATCAGTCGATTACGGTTATTTATGGTGGCCGATGCCGGCGGGGGATCCGATCCACCGCGGTGCTTTTGAGGCGCGGGGAATCTTCGGCCAACACATGTACATCAATCCGGCGCAGAAGTTGGTGATTGTGGTGTTGAGCGCACGCCCCAAACCAGAGTCGGGAGTCAGCCCGGTCGACGATGTACCCTTTTTCGCAGCGGTGGCCAGAGCGCTGCAGTAGCTCAGCGGGCTCGGTGACAGGCTTTTTGCTTCGTTCGCTCACGGCCAAAATGGGGTGGGCTAAAGAGTCTGCGTGGGAACTCCAGAATTTGGGAAGCCCGGAGGGCGCACCGCAGATCCCTCGGCTACCCCAGATCTCCTGTCGAGAGTTGCGGCTTCGGTCGACTGCATGTGGTTCTCTTTAGGGAGAACCACATAAGTGGTCGCCGGTTAGAGCCGTGAAGCAGGAAATCCGGGTCCGCTCGGGATGACAATTTTGTTTGGGAACGCTAAGTATAGTTCCAAGATGAAGTGTCATCCCGACCGGAGCGGAGGGATCTGCGGTGCGCCCTTCGGGCTTCCCAAATTCTGGAGTTCTCACGCACGGGCTTTAGCCCCACGTCTCTGCGTCCCTTTACGGCACGACTAAAGTCGCGCCCTGATACAAAAGCAAAAGGCTTGGGCCGAGCCTGAATTGGATAAGTTTGTTATTTTCAGCCGTCCCTCCGGGACGGGTCATCTCCGAGTCGATGCAGCAGAAGCGGTCGTTGGGCTGCGCCCATCTTTTTCGTCCCACGTACGCTTGGGCGAACGTGGGGCACCCGTCGATTCCCTCGGATGATGTCGTGGGGCAGGCTCGTTAGCCTGCACGCTCGATCAGGAATTGATGTGCGGCAATGCTGGCGGCACCGCGCACCAGGAAGTCCATCTCCACGGAGCGGAACTCAAGCCGAGTCGTGGAAAGCAAATGGGGCATGATGTTGTTCTCGATCGCCCGCCGGGCACTGGTGGTGAATACCCCTTTGCCAAAGCCAACCAGGTCGGCAAAGAGTACCAATTCGGGATTGTTAATTTGTATCGAGTTCGCAACCGCAATGCCGAGGGCGGTTCCTGCGTGACGAAGCAGTTCGGTCGCACTCGCGACTCCCTTGGCGGCGAGTGCTTCCAGTTCGCCGATTTCCGTGACCGGGAGATTGAGCTCCGCAGCCGCCCTTAGAAGTGCGGAACTGGAGGCGAACGCTTCCACGCAGCCTTCTTTTCCGCATTCGCAGCGGGGACCCCCGGGGGCCACGATGCAATGGCCAATCTCCCCCGCGGCCCCGGTGTTTCCACGGTAAAGCCGCCCTTGCATGTAGCTGCCAGAGCCAATCTTCTTGCCCAGCATAATGACCGTAAAGCTCTTCATTTCCCGGGCCAGTCCGAAGAGCTTTTGCCCCAGGGCCACGGCGTGGGCATCGTTGTCGATATAGGTGGGCATCCCGGTCACCCGCTCGATAATCTTCGCGATCGGGACATCATGCCAGCCAAGCAGGTTCGAGTGCAGGCACATCCCGCGCGCGTGGTTGACATGCCCGGAGAGGGCCACGCCGATGCCCAGCACCTTTTCGCGCGAAATGTTGGAGGCACGCGTGAGATGAGGAATGCCTCGCGCGATGGCCGCGGCGACGGCCTCCGGCTCCATCACTACGTCGATTTCATGCTCGGCCAGGACGTTTCCGTGGCAATCCGTCAGCGCCATCAGGGGAGGATTTTCGGTCAGGCCTACGCCCACGAAGTATCCGTATCTGGCGTTCAAGGAGAGCATGATCGAGGGCCGGCCCTTCCGCTGTTTATCAATCACGGATGGGGATTCCTCGACAAACTGATGTTGAATCAGGACCCGGCTCATTTCGGTTAAGGCTGAGCGGCTGAGTCCGATGGAGCTGGCGAGCTCGGAACGAGACATGGACCCGTTTTCCAGCAGCGCCTCGATAATGTTTACGTACGAGGAGGTTGCCACGGCAACCGGGCGCCCCCCGTCGCCTTCCCCTGAGCGCGAGGACCCCTGGGGTTTCGCCTCTCGTTTTCCGTTCTGTCTTGCTGTAGCCATGCAACAAAACACTAGCATGTCTGGGCTGGTAAGACATGTTTGACCATGGTTACCTCTAACCAGCCCGGGTATCACCTGCCTGCCTGCTAGAATCCTTCTTTCCTGGAGTCCCTAATGCACGGATTCGGTGTGGTTTGTCTGCTTCTGGCTCCTGCTTTGTTTGCCCAGGCCCAGGTGTCTCCCGTGCCCGCGGGGCCGCCTGCTCACGCGCAACCAGCGGACCTAAAAACGGAAGCCGCGCCGCTTTCCGGGCAGCATGCGCTCGAATCTGCGGATCTGGAGGCGTTTTTCGACGGAATCATACCCTTGCAGCTGGAGCGCTCCGACATCGCCGGCGCTTCGGTCCTGGTAATGCAGAACGGCCAAGTACTGCTGGAGAAAGGTTATGGGTATGCGGATCTCAAGAGCAAGAAGCCGGTCGATCCCGCGACCACCGTCTTCCGTCTGGCCTCGATTTCCAAGCTGTTTACGTGGGTATCGGTGATGCAGCTGGTGGAGCAGGGGAAACTCGATCTTGATACGGATGTGAACCAGTATCTCGATTTTCAGATTCGGCCGGCGTTTTCCAAGCCGATCACCCTGCGCAACCTGATGACGCACACGGGCGGATTTGAAGAAGAAATCCGCGACATCATTGTTACGAATCCCAGCCATGCGATCGCTCTGCGCGACTTTCTCATACGCAACCAGCCGCAGAGGGTGTTCGTCCCCGGCACCATTCCGGCCTACTCGAACTACGGGGTGGGACTGGCCGGTTACGTCGTGCAACGAGCGAGTGGCGAGCCGTTCGAGCAATACGTGGAAGACCACATTTTCACGCCACTGAAAATGTTGCACTCAACTTTCTACCAGCCTCCTCCCAGCGCGATGCGGAAGTTGCCGTCGGAAGGTTACCCAAGCAACACGGAGAAGCCTGCGATCGGCTTCGAGGTTTTCAACCCGATGCCTGCGGGAGGAGTTTCCTCGACCGCCGCAGACATGGGCCGTTTCGGGCAAGCCCTGCTGAATGGAGGAGAACTCGACGGAAATCGCATTCTGAAGCCGGAGACCTTGGCCGCGATGTGGACTCCGCAATTCCGCGCCAGCGAGCAGCTGCCAGCCATATGCATGGGCTTCTATGAGGGGTGGAGAAACCATCTGCGATGGATCGGCCACGAGGGCGACCTGGTCGCATTCCACAGCATGTTCATGCTCGAGCCTTCGAGGAAGTTGTTGCTCTTCCTCTCGTATAACTCTGCCGGCGGCGGCGCAAGACCGCGGCCCGAGATCATCGATATGTTCACGGATCGCTACTTTCCCGGCGAGATGAAGCAAACCTTTCTTTCCGTGCCACGGAAGGAATTGACGGCAATCGAGGGGGTTTATCAATCGACCAGAAGGGCGGATAGCACCAGGGTGAAGCTGCTGTCCCTGCTCTCGCAGAGGGCGGCAATCGTTGATAAGGACGGGGTCCTTCATCTGGAAGACATCAAGGATCTGCGGAATCATCCCATCCAATGGAAGCCGATCGGGAAGGATCTTTGGCAGGAGGTTGACGGCCAGCGGAGAATATTCGCGATTCGCGATCAGGCGGGTCAGATCGTCCGGCTTGCCTATGATTTTCCCGGGGTGCAAGCGCAGCGGGTCGCTTGGTACGAGTACAGGAACCCGGTACTGATCGCGGTAGCGGTCAGCCTGCTCCTCCTGCTGGCCGTGGTGCTTGCGCCTATCATCCGCTTGGCCAGACGAGTGTTTCCGGGACAGCGGCCGCTTCCGGCGCCGCAGCCGGGCACTCGCTGGTTGCCGTGGACGACACAGGTGGCAGCGGTGGTGTGGGTGATCCTTTTTGCTGCGCTGTGGCGTGTTGCCGCCGTGGCGGGGGGCGACGACTCATTGCCGCCCACGTCCGCCTGGGATAAATACTTTGTCCTGACAAATTTTGTGACTGGGCTGGCGCTCGGGCTTAGCTTATTCGTGGTTTTTTCCGCGGTTCGCGTTTGGAGTCACACGGGTTTGCGCGGCATCACCATGGTGAAGTATTCGCTGGTTGCCGCTGCGTGCGTGATGCTTTCCTGGTTCGCCATACACTGGCATCTTCTCGGGCCGGTAAGGATTTGAACGGCCTTTGATGCAACTTCATTTCCCAGTTCTGGATTCAGATTGTGCTGTCGATCCGGTCTTTCACGATGAACCAGTAGGAGAGCGCGCCCAGAGTGGAAGCTAACGCGCAGATCATCAAGGCGACATCGAAGGAGTGGGTGTGGTCGAGCAGCCATCCGGTGATGATCGGCGCGAGCGAAGCGCAAACAAAGCTGCCGAAGTTCTGGATCGCGCTGACGGAGGCGATCATGTGGGCCGGGGCCATCGCCTGGGCCAACCCCCACCCTGAGTTGCCGGCGAAGTAGATGAAGAAAAGTGCGGCGCTCACACAAGCTACCGCTCCAGTTGCGGTGGCAGCGTAGGCCACCCCGAGCGTGCTGAGCGCGGAGCAAAACATTCCGCCAACAATCAGAATCTTGCACGCGATCATGGGAGCGTAGCCACGGCGGATCAACAGATTGACGGCGGCGCCGCTTACCACCGAGCCGATGGTGGCGAACATGTAGGGAATGATCGCCACCCAGCCGGTCCTGGCGATCGTCAGGTGCCTTGCCGCCTGCAAATAGCCGGGGAGCCACGACAGGTAAAGCCAGGTGGTGTAGTTGACTCCGCCGAATCCCAACATCATGCCCCACACGGTACGCAAGCGAAACAGACGCTTCCATTGATGCAGCGACATTGCGGTCCGCGGCTGTTCTGGTTCGAGGCCCAGGGAATCAGCCTCGGACGGAGTCAACTGAACACTCGCCCGATCGCGGTAGAGCGGATACCAGGCGAGCGAAAGCAGCAGGCTGAAGAGCCCCACAGTCACAAACATGGTCCGCCAGCCGAAGGCGAGCATGATTGCGGTGAGCAAAGGCGGGGCCAAGGTCACTCCCAAGGTGTTCGAAGCGGTCAATAGCCCTGTCGGCAGGCCGCGATCACGGACGCTGAACCAGTCATTCATCACCTTCACACCGCATGGCATCATGGGAGCTTCACCCGCACCCAGGCTGATGCGTGTGGTCATGAAGCCGGCAAAGCTGCTGACCAGGCCGGTGGCCATCTGCGCCAGGGACCAGATAAACATGCCCGCGGCCAGAATGACGCGTGAGCCGAGGCGGTCGAGCATCAGGCCGATGGGCAGTTGGGCTATTCCATAAGCTAAGGAAAAGGCGGAGAGCAGGGCGCCAATTTGTGTGCCGGATAAGCCCAGTTCGGCGCGAATACTGGTGTTGGCCAGGGAGAAGGAGGTGCGGTCAAGATAGTTGACGATGCCGGCGAGAAAGAGAAAGGAGACAGCGAAAAGCCGCATGCGGCGAACACGGGTTGGCTTGGGATGCACGACGACTTCAGAAGCCATAGGCCCAGTTATGATCGCAGACGGGGAGTGAGATGGTCTATTGGGTCACCACCGCGGTTTTGATTGTCACCGTCGCCGCATGGTGCGTGTGGGCGCGTAAGGGCCTCTCATCGTTCGGCTGGAAGCAGTGGGTTTTGCGTGGGGTCGTGGCGCTGCCTTTGCTGATTTCCGGATTTGCTCACTTCGCCCGCACCGCGCTGATGGCGAGCATCATTCCGGCCTTTTTCCCTTATCGGCCGCAGCTGGTCTTGTTGAGCGGGGTGATGGAACTCGCCGGTGCTGTGGGCCTGCTTCTGCCGGCATTCACGCGCGTGGCCTCTGCCTGCCTGGCGGTGTTGATGATCGTCATTTTTCCTGCCAATGTGTATGCCGCGAATCAGACCGTGGGCGGTTTGCACATGCCGAGTGTGCCGGTTCGATTAGCGATGCAGGTTATCTACATCTTGCTGGTGCTTCTGGCCGGATGGGGCGTGCCTCGGGTTAAAGTGTCTGCGTGAGGACGCTGCATTCTAACTCCAGAATTTGGGAAGCCCGAAGTGCGCACCGCAGATCCCTCCACTACGCTACGCTTCGGTCGGGATGACAATTCATCTGGGAGCGCTAAATATAGTTTCCAAGATGAATTGTCGTAGCGTAGTGGAGGGATCTGCGGTGCGCACTTCGGGCTTCCCAAATTCTGGAGTTATCTCGCGCTTTTACGGCACGACTAAAATTCGTGCCCTGATACAAAGCAAAAAGCTTGTTGCCCCCGGGACTCAATTGGAAGAACACAGTTTTCACTGACGCTGGACCTAGTTGCTTTTGGGCAGAAACTGAAGAGTGTAAGCCGTTGCTGGATCGAATGGCTTTTTGATTACCTTCAGGTCGAGGAGTTGCTGGTACATGCTTGTCCAGCGTGCCGCGTCGAATCGTCCGAGGTCAGCTCCGTTGGGGGCGTCGCCAGCGATGAAGTGTTGGTCGCGCAAAGCCTCGTAGCTGAACTTCATCTGTGGCACGCTCATCGCAGGGTTGAGCTTTGCGATGGCCGCATTGATGTCGTCTGGGTGGATCAAATAATCGTGCCAGCCGCGCAGTGACGCGCGTACAAACTTCGCTACCGTGTCCGGATGCTGTTGCAAGAAAGTGCGCGAGGTTACGAAAACCCGGTAAGGATCGTAACCAGCCTGGCTGATGAGCATGGTGCGCACCGGCACTCCTGCCTGGTGCGCGAAGAAGGGCTCTGAGGTGACAAATATCTGCTGAATGTAGTTGGGGTCCTGGAGGAAGTTCGCGACGCTGTAGGTCGCAGGAACCTCGCGCACGTTCTTGAGCTGGTATCGCTTCACCAGGTACTCAAACCAGGTCGACAGGCCGAGCCTGATTGCGACCGCGTGACCATCCAAATCCTGAAAGCTGCGAACGGGCGACTCCGCATGCACCATCACCGCCTGGGGATCGTGTTGCATGGTCGCACCTACCGCTACGAGCGGCACGCCGTTGTCGATCGCCTCCAGCGTATGGTCCGAAGAGCCCATCCCGAACTGCACTTTCCCCACCGAAATCAGCTGATCCGAGTTTGCGTAGGGGCCGCCGGGAAGGATGGTTACGTCCAGGCCCTCGTCTTTGTAGTAGCCACGAATGAGCGCATCGTAGAAGCCCCCATGCTCCGGTTGCGGATACCAGTCGGTCTGCAACGTTACCGGTGTGAGACCGCTTGACGCGCGCTGCTTCCCGCAGCCAGCAAGCACGAGGCTGATGCCGAGTAAGCCAGCAGTGATGATTCGTAACGTCACCATCGATTCTCCAGGCCGGCAGCGAACGCGAGCAGACGGGCGTCGCTGCCGCGCGCAGCCATCAACTGCACTCCACCTACCGGCGCGGGCAGCGCAACCACGGGTGTACCGGCCAGACTGCCCGGCGTGGTGTAGCGCAAGATCTGCATGCGCGCCGCTGAATGATCGACGCCTGGCGCCAAGGCGCTCAGGGGAGCACAGGGCAACATGAGAAAGTCATACTGCTGGAGCAAACGATCCATCTCCGCGCGAAAGGCAGTGTGACGCTTGCGCAAATCTTCGACTGTGGCGGCAGATAGCGATGCGCCGTGGATCAGCCGTTCCGCGACCGGTTTCTCAAAGTGGTCAAAGTTTCCGCGGTGCAGCTCGGCCGCTTCATGTCCCTGGATCCCGCCGAAGATCTCCCGCGTGTCGTCCCAGAAGTCAGGCTCGAAGACGTGGAGCTGGGCACCACCGCGGCGCAGTTTTTCCTGCCAGCCGTGATACACCTCGAGTATCGCCGGCTCGCAGTCGTGCAGGAAGGAATCTCCGACAGCGGCAATGGTGACGCCGTGGGGCGCCGCGACAGGTGGGAGATCGAACAAGGCAGCCGCGAGCGCAGGCCCATCGCGCAGGTCGCGAAATACCCATCCAAGGGTGTCGAACGACACAGCCAGATGCCAGCCGCCCTCCCAGGCTTGTGGGCCGCCGAGACCGAGTGTGGAGCGATACCCAGCCAGTCCACAAAGCGACGCCGGCACGCGAATGGAGCCGCCGGTGTCGGTGCCGATCGCAGCCAGAGCCGAGCCTTCCTGCACGCTGGCTACACTGCCGCTGGACGAGCCTCCTGTGAGCCGGTTTGGGTCGCGGGGCTGGACGCAAGCGCCGTATTCGCTGTTCTCGCCGGTGATGCCGTAGGCGAGCTGGTGCAGATGCGTTTTGCCCATGATGACGGCACCGGCCTGACGCAGCCTTGCCGCCACGTAGGAGTCGGCGCGCGCGATACCGTTCTTTTCCGCATAGAAGCGGGACCCGCAGGTGGTCGGGTAGCCGGCGACGTCGAAGCAATCCTTAATGGCGACAGGGACCGCGAAGAGTGGCGGCCGCTGCTGCGGAAAGCGATCGTTGAGGGCTTCGGCTTCTGCCAGGGTGCGTTCGCGGTCCATAGCCAGATAGACATTGCGGCCTTCATTGCTATTGGCGTGCGCAAACGCTTCGCGCGCCGGCACGACCGGCCCGCGGGTAGACAAGGAATCTTGTAGTTCGGTCAAAGGTGACATCTGGATTCGTGTATACCACGCACCCAACCCGCGGCGAAAATGATTTAAACTTCCCCATGAACGTTGAACAAGCCACGATCCGGGACGCTACCGCCGCGGATGAAACCCACCTTAAAGCGCTGGTCAAATTTACGGCTCTCAGTTTCCGCACGCCCCGCCCGGTTCCCTTCGGCGCCCTGATCGTAGACAGCCAAAGCGGAGAAACGCTGATGCGGGGACGGAATGCGGTGGCCGTGGAGAATGATCCGTCTGCCCACGCGGAGCTGCGTGCGGTGCGCTTGGCCTGCAAAAAGCGTCAGAGCTATTCGCTTCGGGGATATACACTTTATTCCACCTGCGAACCTTGTCCAATGTGCATGGCCAATGCTCTCTGGGCAGGTCTCGACCGGGTGGTCTATGGGGCAACTATCGAGGATGCGAATCGACATTGCCGTCAGATCCAGATTCCGGCCGCCGAGCTAGCGCGGCGTAGCGACATGCAATGCGCAGTCATCGGGCCCTTCCTGCGTGAACTCTGCAATACCCTTTTTGACGATCCGCGGATGCAGCAGGCTTTCGCCACCTGGGGGACCCGAAAGGAAACCGCATGACAACGCCGCTTGAAGTGTCCCTGGCCTCCATTGTGGGCGATCCTGCGCGGATCTCCAGCGTTCCGCAGGTGGTGAACCGCCTGTCGCGCGACTTCTACTGGTACTCGCCGGTGCTCCGTAAGCAGCTCGATGGCAAAATCGCCGACGTTGTCGTTCATCCACTGACGGTCAAGGAAATTCAGGATGTGCTGGCTTACTGCTATGCCAACGAAATCCCCGTCACCGCGCGAGGTGCCGGGACAGGGAACTATGGGCAAGCCGTGCCGCTCCACGGCGGAGTGCTGCTCGACCTCTCCCGTATGGACCAGATTGAATCGATCGATGGCGATGGGGTTGCGATTTGCCAGCCGGGTGTGCGCCTGGGCGTACTCGAAGGCGAAGCCCGCAAAGCGGGTTGGGAACTTCGCTGCTATCCCTCGACGGTAGTCAAAGCATCTGTGGGCGGCTTTCTGGGCGGTGGATCGGGAGGCATCGGCTCCGTGACGCACGGAGGCCTGCGGGATTTTTCCACCGTGCGCGCCATGGACGTGGTCACCATGGAAGAACGGCCCCGCGTTGTTCATCATGAGGGAGAAGCCATTCACGAAATCCTGCATGCCTGGGGCACGAATGGGATCATTACGCGCATCTGGCTGGCGTTGACACCCGCGGTCGAGTGGGCACAGTGTTCTGTTGCCTTCGATACCTTTGATCAGGCATTTGACTTTAGCCAGCGAATCGCTGCCTCGGAGGATTGGACCAAGCGGCTGGTCACTACCTTTGAGTGGCCGATTTCTTCCTTCTTTAGTCCGGTGCGCACCCTGGCCCCCGAGGGCAAGGCGCTTATATTTTTCATGATCGCGGAGGATCAGCGGACGAAGCTGGAGGTCGCCGCCCGGCAAGCCGGAGGTGTGGTGACGTTCTCCGCGCCTTATGCCGGCCTGCGCACGGTGCCCTTGCTTTCCGACTACACCTGGAATCACACCACGCTCTGGGCTATGAAATTCGATCCGGAATACACCTACCTGCAGTGCGGCTTCGACGCGGTTGCCGCCCGCAGTCAGTTTGCCCGGCTCAAGCAGCGGTTCGGCGACGAGTTCTTGTTCCACCTCGAGTTCATGAAGAACGCCCAGGGTGTCATTGTTCCGGGGTCCATTCCCGTGGTTCGCTTCAGCACCGAAGAGCGGTTAAACGAAATGATCGACTACTGTCGCGAGATTGGGGTGAGCGTGGCGAATCCACATGTGAATAACGTCGAGGGCGGAGGACGGTATCGTAGCGATAACGTGCAACTGCTGGCCAAGCATAAGTACGACACCAAGGGGCTCTTGAACCCGGGCAAGATGGTCACCTTCGAACGGCACCCCGCGGGAGTGCCGATCGCATGAAGAGCTGGATTCCTGATGCCCGCAACTTCGCTTATCTCACCTGGAAACAGGTGGACGCTTTGCCTCGGGACAAGACAGTCCTGGTGCTGCCCACGGCCGCGATCGAGCAGCATGGCCAACATCTTCCATTGGCTACGGACACGCTGATTAACAGCATTCTTCTTGGCGCTGCACTGGCGCGGCTGCCTTTAGAGACGCCGGTTTATGCGCTTCCCGCAATCTGCTACGGCAAGAGCAATGAGCATATTGGTTTTCCGGGAACGCTTTCTGTGTCTGCTTCGACCTTCATGGCTGTGGTGCGCGATCTGGGCTCGAGTATTGCTTCTTCCGGCTTCAAGAAGCTGGTGCTGTACAACACCCACGGTGGCAACTCATCGCTGGTGGACGTAATGGCGCGCGACCTGCGGGCGGAATTTGGGCTTCGTGTTTTTTCGCTGTTTGGCTCCGGCGGCGCTGCCTTCACCGGGCTGGGCGAGCAGGAACGCACGTATGGCTTCCACGCGGGTGAAGTGGAGACCTCATTTCTGCTTAGCGCCATACCGGAGCTGGTTCATCCCAGTGAGTACACCGTGAACTACATTGCGGATATTGCCAAGCCGGAGGTGTTGCGTCCGGAAAACGCTCCTGCGACGTTCGCCTGGCTCACCCGGGACATCGCGCCAAGTGGTGTCATGGGTGATCCGAATCCGGCCACTGCGGAGAAGGGAACGCTCTGGATTGAAGAGGCGTCGAAAAAGGTCGCGGCTGCTTTGACCGCCATGGCCGCTTACGAAAATTGGCACAAACCCTGACTTCAGATTCAACCTGCCACGGAAAACTTTCGGTCGTGAGCTGTGGTATCCCACATCTCGCGAAAAACGAGCGAGATACCCCGAATTTCCTGCACGTGGCACTGGACAAGACGGCTCATGCGCCTTTCTTTAAGGAAAGGCGCATGAGATTCAAGGAACCCACGGAACTTCTCAGGAAATTGGGGTATGGGGCACCCGCGGTTTTGTTGCTGGTTTAGGAGGAAGCAGGATGATTGACTGCGGTTCCGGCGTTCGTCTTGAACGCGGCCTGCATTGCACCATGCCGGACGGCGTTGTGTTGGTCTCTGATCACTACTATCCTCCTGCGCCGGGGCCGCACCCGACCCTGCTGATGCGTCAACCCTATGGCCGCGATATTGCCTCGACGGTGGTCTACGCTCACCCCGTTTGGTTTGCTGCTCATGGCTACAACGTCGTCATTCAGGATGTGCGGGGGCGCGGCGACTCCGAAGGCGAATTCTATCCCTTTCGCAACGAAGGACGTGATGGAGCAGAGACCATCCGCTGGCTGCGGACGCGCGGCGAATCGAACGGCAGCGTAGGTATGTATGGATTCTCCTATCAGGGCATGACGCAGCTGCTCGCCGCAGCCGAGAGCCCACCCGGTCTGGTCTGCATCGCTCCTGCACAGACCGCCTGCGATCTCTATCATGGCTGGTTCTATCGCCAGGGCGCGCTGCGGTTAGCCTCGAGTCTGGGCTGGGGACTGCAGATGCTGAAAGCGGATGCGCGGCGGCGCAAACTTCGTGAGGCCAGCGACGGTCTGGAAAAAGCGTGGGCCGATCTGCGCAGCCAACCTCTGGTTACACCTTATGGATTGCATCCACAGCTCCAGGACGAAGGACTGCCCTCCTACGTGCGCGACTGGTTCGCTCGTGATCTCCCCGGGCCCTACTGGTCGGCATTGGATGTGAGCGAATCGCTGCGCGAGATCACGGTGCCCGCGCTGCACGTCTCGGGCTGGTTCGATACGTACCTGTCGGGCAGCGTGGCTGGTTTCCTTGCTTTGGCTGCGCATTCGGAACACCAGTATCTGGTCGCCGGCCCCTGGGTGCACATCCCGTGGGGTGAGTTGATCGGTGAGCAGAACCTCGGCCCTGAGGCATTGCTCGATACCGATTCGCTGTTGTTGCGTTGGTTCAATCATTGGCTGAAGAATAGCGGCGAGTTTTCCAGCGAGCCGCGTATCCGCCACTTTGCTTTGGGCGCGAATCGATGGTTCGATGCGGAGGCCTTTCCTGCGGAGAGTCTTTCTTTGTACCTGCATAGCGGCGGCCGCGCCGACTCGCGCAAAGGAGATGGTGTGCTCTCGAACACTGCTCCCGATTCCGGCGAGCCGCGCGACATTTTTGTCTACGATCCGGAGACCCCGGTTCTCGCTCCCGGAGGTGTATCGGCGCTCGCTGGTCCGCTCAATCAAGCCCAGCTTGAAACCGGGAACAACCTGCTTGTCTACACTGGTCCTCCGTTGACGGAACCCTTGCACATCCTGGGGTCGCCACAGCTCACGCTTTACTGTGCCACTTCCGCCGCGCATGCCGACTTTACCGGGAAGCTGGTCAGGGTGCGGTCGAGTGGACAAGCCGACTTTGTCTGCATTGGGATCGCGCGCTCATCGTATCTCTTCCGCGACTCCGGTTACCGCGCGGACGCCACTCATTGCTGGGAGATTTCGCTCGAACCGACCTCTTGTGTCTTTGCCGCCGGCGATGCGATTCGCCTGGAAGTCGCGAGCAGTGCCTTTCCCTTGTACGACCGCAATCCTTCGACGGGGGTGCAGCCATGGCTTGCGAACTCGTGGAACTGGCAGCGCTCGACCCAGATGGTGCTGCACGATGCGGAGCATCCTTCACGGCTCTCCCTGCCAGTGGTGAAGACCTGATGGTGAATCTCTCCAACCTGAGCAAGCGTTATGGGAGCAACCCGCCGGTGCTGGAGCAGATCGATCTCGCCATCGACAAGGGAGAGTTTGTCAGTCTCATCGGTCCTTCCGGATGCGGTAAATCGACGCTGCTCAAACTTATCTCCGGCCTCACCAGCCCCAGTTCGGGAAGCATCCTGGTCGACGGTATGAGCCCGGTGAATGCCCGCAAGACCATGTCTTACATTTTTCAGGACGCGACCCTGTTGCCCTGGCGGACGGTCACCCGGAACGTTGGCCTGGGGCTCGAACTCGAGCACGTCGGACGGGAGATCAGGAAAGAGAAGGTGCAGTCACTGCTCGAACTGGTTGGCCTCACGCACGTGGCGCACGCCTATCCACGTCAGCTTTCAGGGGGGATGAAGATGCGCGTTTCCGTGGCTCGTGCGCTGGCTACGACACCGCATCTTTTGCTGATGGATGAGCCCTTTGGCGCGCTTGACGAGATGACCCGCGATCGCCTCAACGAGGAACTGCTTCGCCTGCGGGCGGAACAGAATTGGACCGCAGTCTTCGTTACCCATTCCGTCGCGGAGGCAGTTTTTCTTTCCACCCGCATTGTTGTCCTCGCGCCATCGCCGGGCCGCATTGCACATCAGATCGCGATCGATCTACCTTTTCCCCGCACTAGTGTTACGCGCGAAAGCCCGCAATTCGAATCCCTGGTGACTGATGTTTCGAGGGCGCTCCGCGGGGTGCATAGCGCATGAAGAAGTACTCAGTTACGGTGCTCAACGCTCTGGCCGTCTTCGGCGCTCTTCTGTTGCTATGGTATGGGCTTGATCGACTGCTCCATCTGCCACCTTATATACTCCCGACACCGCTCGCCGTGGGAAGAGCGGTCGTCGCTCGTTTTCCGTCTCTGCTGGCGTCGCTTGCCATCACCACTGAGGAAGCGGCCGGTGGCCTGGTGGCCAGTATTGTTGTTGGCCTGCTGATCGCGTTGCTCTTCGCGCAATCGCGCTGGATACGGCGGATGCTCTATCCCTATACCATCCTGTTGCAAACCGTGCCTATCGTGGCGGTGGCGCCGCTGATCCTGATGTGGGTCGGACCTGGGACCTTGTCCGTCACCTTGGTGGCCTTCATCATTTGCCTGGCGCCGATCATCGCCAACACCACACAGGGGCTGATCAGCGTGGAGCCGAATCTTATCCATCTTTTTTTGATGCACAATGCTTCGCGTTTACAGATCCTCACCCGGCTTCGCCTGCCACACGCGGTGCCTTCACTTTTTGTCGGCATTCGCATTGCGGCTGGGATCTCCGTCATTGGTGCGATCACCGGGGAACTGTTTGCCGGATCCAGTAGGGTGGGCGAGGGCGGCTTGGGCTACTCCATCCTGTACGCTAGTGCTCAGCTGCAAACGGATTATCTTTTTGCGCTGGTTCTGGCTGCGACCGTGCTGGGTTTTGCGTTCTTCTTCCTGGTGATGTTTCTGGAGTGGTATTTCCTGCACAACTGGCATGAGTCGGCAAGGACAATGATTGATGAATAGAGGATGTATCCATGCTTCGTCTGGAATCTGAAACTGGCTGGTGGTTGGTGACCCATGTCGACCACGCGCATCTGGCGGGAGCTTTCGCCGCTCAATGGGGAAATGATCATTTCCTGGCTCCTCAGCCACGAGACCGCGTGCTGCGAGGTGTACACGCTCACGACGACGGCTGGGCGGCGCGCGATCGACAGCCGCAGATTACGCGCCAGGGAAAGCCGAGCGCATTTTCCGTGGAGCTGGTGGGGAAGTATTCAGCTTTTGAAGAGATCGACCTGGCCGACTATCTCGCAGTGCGTGAACGGGCGGTCCGCATGGTGGCGGAGGAGGACGCGTACGCCGCGCTCCTGGTCTCCATGCATACTTACAATCTACTGACTGCTCGTGCCGACCGCTCCACGATCGAAGCGTCGCAGCTTCCGCTGCTCGATGCGTTTCTTGAACGGCAGTTGGCGTTCCAGAAGGATTTGCAAGCCCGGTTGGCGGAGGATAAGAAGCTTGCGGCCGAAGAGATTTCTCCGGCGCGCATCGAAAATCATTTTCGCTTGCTGCAGGCTTGCGACAACCTGTCGTTGTTGAGTTGTGTCGACTATGACAAACCGGGCGACTTGTTGCATAAGCTGCCATTGGGTGACGGTGGAGAGAGCCGGGTTGCGGTTGAATCGCTGGGTGAACGCCACTTTCGGCTCGCTCCTTATCCCTTTGCCGCGCCGTCGCTGGCATTCGAGCTGCCTGCGCGCCATGTAGACGGGAAGGTCTTCACTAGCGCTGAGGAGCTCCAGGCAAAATTTAACGAGGCTGTTGTGGTGCAGTTGCCGGTCACGGTAACGCGCTAGAACATTTCCAGGAGGGGTCCGTAGAACCGCAGATCCCTCGGCTACGCCCGGGATGACAAAGGGGCGGTGACACTTCCATGGAGAGTGTTGCTGAAAAACTTTGAAGAGTATCTGCCAACAAGCATCGCCGGGGTCCTTCGACTGCACGCCATAAGCCATCCGTTACGCGATCGATCTGCGCGGCGCTTCGCTCAGGATGACGGTTTTGTGGCGGGGCGGTGAAAAATATCTGGTTAGGAGGGCCACCCTACCTGGGTCATGGGCCGGCGGGTCACCATGGATTCCGCCACTACCGGAGAAACAAAGAGCCGGATGGCTGACTACGCCATCCGGCTCTTACTTAACGTCGAGCTATCTTAGAAGGTCAGTGCCAGTGACATTTGTATCTGCCGTGGGCTGCCTATGGTGTGGCCGACATAGCCGAGGCCAGCCGGGCAGTTATAGAAGCTGCTGTTGGTCTGGTTCCCGGTTGAGTCGCATCCGGTTGGTAAAGCAGTTTGGCCGGCGGCCGGGAATTGGTCGAAATATTGATTCTGAAACACCTCATTGCCGGGAATGTCAAAGCTGGTGGTGTTGGTGAGGTTGTACACATCAAAGGTGTACTTGAGGCTGGTTCGTTCGGTGAGGTTGGTCATCTTGACCAACGAGATGTCCGCCCGCTTCTGCGAAGCCTGACGGAAAATGTTGCGCTGACCGGTGGTGAAGTTGGTCTCCACGGTGTCCCCAGCCGGGATGGCCGAAGCCAGAGGGCTGGACGAGTTGACCAGAGGGACCGTGAAGCATTGCGGGTTCAGAGCAGGAAGATAGTTGACTCCGAAAGCTCCGGAGTGGCCAGTCTCGGCTTTCTTCGGTGAACACGCAGCGTAGTTCAGGGGCACGATGGGATTGGTGATGCCATCGTAGACGCTGTAGTAAAGGCTGCCTACGGCACCGCTAAAGTCGACGACACTGTAGGGTTGACCGCTCTGCAGAACGGTCAGCCCGACCAGCGACCAACCGTCCGTGAGCCGGCCCTTGAAGGAGTCTTTGCCGTAGAAGTCGGGCAGGCGGTAAACATAGGTGAAGTTGAAGACGTGGGTGCGGTCAAAGTCGGAGGAGGCATAACCATCGCGGAGGTTGAGCGGGTTGTTGCCGTTATAGAACAGACCAATTCCGCTCTGCTCGTCGAGAGAGTGCGAGTAGGTGTAGGACGCGCCCACCTGGATGCCGTGGCTCATGCGCTTTTCCACATGGGCCTGCAACGCGTTATACGCACCGACGCCGGCTGCTTTGTAGGTGATGGACTCGGCCGCGTAACCGATATAGGGAACGCGAAGATCGATATTACCGCCCTCAAAGTTTAGTAGCGCGGTCGAGCCATCTCCCAAGGTGATAAAGCTGCCGTCGGCATTCTCAGGCGTGTAGCCGTAGGAGTAATTCTGCGAGTGAACCTGGCTGGTGGGTGAAGCGATATTGGGTTGGTTGAAGGGAACCGGGACCACCTGATGGCGGCCCAGGTTGCCCACATAGCCAAAATCAAAGGCTAGATCGTTACGCGGCTGCCACTGAAAATCCAGAGTGAAATTGATGGAGTAAGGTAGTTTGTTTGACCGGTTGTAGACACCGAGGGAGACAGGTTGGGCGCCGTTGGCAATCGCCGTCGCGTTGGGCAGATATTTCGCGAAATCCGATGCATTGGGATTGCTGGGGGCTGCGCTTTGTACGTTGGTGTAAGGGAACTCGAGTGAGCCGGAGGTTCCCCCGGCGCACGTCGGGATGTACCCCTGGTAGTAGGTGGCTGTGCGGGCAGCTCTGGGCGGTGACGAAAGGAACCTGTTGGTTGGCGCCGAACGGTCCTCCCGTGACCAGACCGATCGCGTATCCAGGAGAGAAATAACTGAAGAGCTCTCCGCGGTCGTAGTACATACCCATTCCGGCACGCACAACGACCTTGTTGTTGAATATTGGTGGGTTCCCAGGCGGCGCCGATTCGCGGAGCAAAACCCCACTGGCGTCCGGTAAGCGTGGTGTTGCTCACCCCTGGCGTCCCGTTTTTGTTGTTGCCCGCGATGATGAAGCCGCTCTGTGTGGGACCAAGCGTTCCGGCTGACTCGCCGCTGGGAAGCGGACCAGTTGGAGAGATATAGGAGTAAAGAGAGGGATCGAAATTGAAGATGCGTCCGTACTTCTCGCGTCAGGCCGCCGTCCCAGTCGTAGCGGATGCCGGCGGTAAGCGTGAGGTTCGGCTTGATCTGGAACTTGTCCTGCAGATAAGAGGCCAAGCTGATTCGCCCTAAAGTAGCGATTGGCGTCTCCCTGCAGGAAAGTGGTGACGTTGTAATCGTCGTCGGGGGTGACAGCTCCCTGTAGAAACTGGCCGAAGTCCGCGCTGGCGACGCTGCCTATGCCGGCGCGGCGATCGGTGGTGTTGAGCTGGGTGAAGCTATAGCTGCCGCCGAAGCCAATGGTATGTTTCCTTTGGTCCAGATAGCGCGTTGCCAGAGGGCTGCAGGCGGTTTTGGAAGACGCCGGTGATTGCGATCCCTGCGCGCTGGCGCCGGGGCCGATATTCAGCGTGTCGCTGATTCCCGGCACCTTGATGTCGCCAAGCGCATGAATGATGGAAACTCCAGGAAAGTAGTTCGACCCGAAGGTGTCGATGGAGGCGGACTGGGTAGCTTCCTCCAGGGATGTTCGAGGGCCCGAAGGCCTGGTCATTGGTGTTGTAAAGTTTTTCCCGCAAGAAGCCCAGGGTCTCCTGCGTGCTTAGGTTGGATTTGACCAGATACGTATTGTTGATGGAGAAGACCTGGGCGCCGGCATCCAGATTTGGGTGAAGCCGGGAACGTTGGAGTAGGCGTAAGGAGCGACCGTGGGATCGTGCTGATAGTAGTACTTCAGCGCCAGCGTGTCCTTTGCTGGTGGCGTTGTAGTCGAGGTTGGCGACGGCCTGGTCGCCGATAAAGTAGGCCGCTCCGGGGATAAAGGCGTTAAACGTATGCGTGGGAGTAAGGTGACGTTCTGCGCATTAGGGATGAGCCACTTGCCGGGTTCACCCTTTGCCGCCGGCGAATTGAACAAGGCGAGCGCGACAGGGTCGATGGCGCCGGTTACCGATCCCGAGCCGAACGCATTGTTCGCGATCGCGGCCAGAGTCTGCGGGCTGCGATCGTCGGTCAGGCCCACCGGTACGTCGAGGAAAGAGTCGCCAATCTCAGCATCGCTTACATGAAGATGTTGATAAGCCAGAAAGCCAAAGAGTTTGTCTTTGATGATGGGACCGCCCACTGTGCCTCCCAGGATGTAGCGATGCAGCTGGGGAACCTTGTCCTCCGCCGGAACTGCTTCATCCTGCTTGAAGAAGAAGGGGCGGCATTAAGCCAGTTGGTGCCGCGATGCAGGTAGAGGTTTCCGTGATAGTTATTGGTGCCGGAGGTGGTGCTGAGGTCGATGTGCGCCCCGCTGGTGGCGCCTTGTTGGGCGTCGTACATGGATGCGTTGACCCGTGATCTCCTGGATCTTTCCGGGGCGGGAGTGGGAAGCGCGTTGCCGATGGAGAGATAGATCGAAGCACTCGACTGGATCACGCCGCCGCCGCCGCTATTTCCCATGCCGGTGCTGGTGATCACGCGCGCGGAGGCGACCTGGCTGGTGCTCTTGCCGTTGAACAGGTTGCTGCCGTCGACGCCATTCAATAGAAAGCTGTTGCTGGTATCGCGCTCGCCATTGGCCCAGATGGGCGCATTGCCCAGGCCGGAGTTGACGCCGGTTCCGCCAGGCAGTTCTGCGTTGACGCCCGGAGTAAGGATGGCGACACCGGTGAAGCTGCCGGTCGGCAGCGGGATGGCCTCAATCTGCTGCCTGATCCAGGACATAGCCATTGGTGGTGTCGACGGCATTGAGCAGCGGGTTTACATCGACTTCCACAGAGTCAGCCACCGTGCCGACTTTAAGCTGCGCCGGAAGCGAGACGGTGCGGTCGGCCTGCACCAGGATGCCGGGATAACGCTCGGTCGAGAAACCTTGCAGCGTGAACGTTACGGTGTATTTGCCGATCGGGAGATCGTTGAATGCGTACGTGCCCTGAGCGTTGCTCTTCGCTTTGCGCTCGAGCTCTGGTGTCTTCCGATGTGGCCTTCACCGTCTACGCCGGGAATGGCGCTGCCGGAAGGGTCGACGACCGTTCCTGTAATGCCACCGAGGGTTTGTTGTGCCTGCATGGCGTGGGGCTGCAACAGGACGAGTGAAAACAGCAGGACGTAATAGCGAAAGAAGCCTTCTGGAAAATAGATACATCGTTGGATATGCCTCGCGTGAGAGAGAAGCTGGGACCGGACTCTAATTTTTTTCTTTATGCGACGACGAGGTCGGTGTAACCAGAAAGGTCACGACAAGGTGACGGCCCAAAACTCAACCGGGATCGATTTCGAGGAGCTGTGTAGTCGAGGATAGCCCAAAGTCTGATTCCGGAGCCAAGCAAAATTGCGCTTGGCGGTGAATCAGGAAAGGTGCACGCAAAAAAGACCGATATTAGGCAGCATGGAAACGTGGGCAAAAACGATGCGCCATCCTTCAGGGAGCCGGACCCAGGTTTGGCTCTGGCGGCCGCGGGTAACCTGCCCTCCGATCTACTCGTTCGAAGGCCAGCGTGATGCTGGCGAAGTCTTTGCCAAAGGCAACGATGTCAAGCCTGGTGATCGTTCGCGCCAGGTTGGCCGGGGAACGCCCTTTGCGAAAGGCTTCAATCTCGCCGATCCCGTAAAGACTCTCGGTGGGGCCAAAGCGCGCGACATAGGGAGAGGCCCAGAACATGCTCACCAGGGTCTCTACGTCGTTCGTGACTAAGGCTTGCTCATAGCGAGGATAAAGTTCGCGCAACTCGGCAACGGTGTCAGGGTCGTTGATCAGCATGGCGGTCAAAACATCTTCCTGGAGGGCAGTACACATTTGGGCATGGCGGCGCTCACCGTAATCATGGGTTCGTTGACCACCTGGCTTATGCGCAGTTTCATGGCCACGCTGCACAGCAGGTAAGCGTGGATGGGAGCAAACGACCACCTGGCGATCAGCAACTCCACCATGCGCAGCGTGGCGGCACGGGCGGCCTGCATGGCGTCTGCATCGGATTCGACCACGATCCATGCATCGGCAGGCGCGTCGGGAGTGCGGGATTCCGCCGATTCGACCAACGGTCCGGAGAGCGGCTGCTGGCGGTGTACGCGGAAGCGCAGAGACACCTCCGCTGGGCACTCGATGCCGTTGATGCAGACTTCGCCGTCGCCCTGGGCTGCGTGCGCGTCTCCGGCGGAAAATAAGGCGCCAGGATTCAGCACCGGCAGGTAAAGCCTGGCGCCGGTGCAAAGCTCGCGCACGTCCATGTTGCCGCCGAAGGGGCCTGGGGGGCGGGTTCGGAACTCGCCGTCTTCCGCCGGGGCGACGCCCATCACTCCGCAGAAGGGACGGAGCGGGACGATGGCCGGTCCCAGCGAAAGGCTAACCTCGCGGGTCCAGCGCCCAATGAAAAAGATACGGCTCACGGAACTGTTCCTTGAGGAAGCCGAGCCCGGGGATCACGCTCGACCAACCCCAGCCCCGATGCTCCACCTGCAGCACTTCAATCTCGAGCACATCGCCGGGCTCGGCGCCGTCGATGCGGATGGGGCCGGTCAAGGCATGAATCCTGCCCCGGTCGATGGCCAGAAAATCTTCCACGCTCGCGCCGGGTTTTACCTGGCCGCCGCTCGAGTCGAGGCAGCTCATGTGCACCGTATCTCCGGACGAGATGGTGAGCCGCGGTTCGAGAGCGCGGTTCCAGCGCGAATGGGTAGGTTCAGCGGTCAACCGGTGTTCGGCCATTGGCTACTTTATACCGCCACGATCATCTGCACCTCAACCAGCGCGTTGCGCGGCAAGGCGCTCACGCCGATGGCCGCGCGGACGTGGCGGCCGGAGTCGCCGAAAACACCGCCACAACAGATCGGAGGCTCCGTTGATGACTGCGGGCGGATCGGGAAAACCGGCAACGGCGTTTACGTAGCCATTCAGGCTGACAATCTCGCGCACTTTGTCGAGCGAACCCAGCTGTGCTTCAGCACGGCGAACTGGGTCAGTGCACAGGCCCGGGCTGCGGCATAGCCATCAGCAATGCTTCGATCGGCGCCGGCGGTGCCGGTGATCACGCCGTCAGCGTCTCGGTCGAGATCACGCCGGCGAGATAAACCAGACCTCCGCCGCTTTGGCGGAACGATAATTGCCTGCCGGTGAGCGGATATCCGGCAAAGTAATCCCAAGCTCCAGCAAACGACTCTCAGCACTCATGTGTTCGTAATCTATATCACTTGTTAGTATGAGCCAATGAAACGAGTGCTTGCCGCTCTCATGGCACCGGCGGTTTGCTACTTGCCGCGCAAACGTCATAGCTCCAGCTGCTGCACGCGTCCCGCAAGCTCCGACAGATCTCGAGATCGGCCTACCGCCGGCGCTGAGGCAATTCGTCTCCTACCAGGATCTGCTCCGCTTACCCCAGGTCAGCTTTACCGCTCTCCGATGATTCGAATTTTCCCACGCCTGTTCGCCTCAGTGGCGTCTCGCTCGAGCAGCTCAAGCGTTCGCTCGGTGGTCAGATGCGGATATGGTCGTAGCCATATGCGCAGATGGGTACCGCAGCAACTACCCAGCTGCATATCTCGCGGCGCACCACCCGTGCTGGTGCTGACGGTGGACGGCAAGTCACAGAAGGAGTTGGCCGAAGACACACGACGGCGGTGAGCTGGGACCTTACGTGATCTCGAACCCCAGCTTTGCTCCGTCTTTCAAGGTGCTTTCCCACAGCCGACGAAGCGCAGATTCCTTTCCAGGTTGTGCGCCTCGACTTCCGCAGCGAGAGCCAGGTCTTCGGCGCGATTGCGCCCCATGGCGAGTTTGCTCCTGGTTCGCCGGTGATGGACGGATACAGGATCGCGCAGCAGAACTGCTATCGCTGTCACAACATGGGCGACGAGGGCGGCCATATGGCATCTGTCTCCTGGCTCGTGCTTGGCGCCCTGGCCAAGGGAAATCCGGAATTCTTTGCCAAGTACGTACGCAATCCGCAGGCGCTGAACCCGCGAAGTCGAATGGCCGCCAGCCCCGGGTATGATGACCAAACCATCGCTGCTCTTGAGGCTTACTTTTCTACGTTTGCTGCAGGAGAACAAAAATGACGATTCGTGCCTCAAAGGCGCTGCTTCTCTTTGCTCTGGCTTTCTATTACACGCTGTTGGTGTTTAACAACACCAACGACTACAACTCCAACTAACCTTCGTGCGCCACGTTCTGCTGATGGATACCACGTTCCCGGGAAACAATGGTATGTGGCGCGCTATTCATGCGCCTGCGATTCATGTGCTTTTCTTTGTGTCAATCGTATGCTGGGAAATTGTGACGGGTGTTCTTCTGCTGGTGGGCAGGGTTTCGCCTCATACGCAACCTGCACTCCAGCGCGGCCACGTTCAATGCCGCCAAGAAGCTGGGAGTTATGGGGCTGACGTTGAGCTTGCTGATGTGGCTGTCGGCCTTTTTGAGCTGTAGGCAACGAGTGGTTTTTGATGTGGCAGTCCAAGCAATGGAGCGGAAAGGAGGTCGCCGAGCACATGTTCACGATCGTGGGCATTATCTTGCTTTACCTCGTCATGCCGGATGTGGAGGGGCAGGCTTAGGGAACGGGCCGGGTGAGGTACGCAAACTGCGGATCCCTCGGCTTCGCTCGGGATGCAAGGCCGGCTGCGCTTCCAATGGCAAACGATTGCCGCACTGCAGGTTTTTGCTCGAGTGGCAGTGAAGGTTAAGGTTCGCGGTATCCCACATCTCGCGCAGAAACTCGCGGATATGGCGCTACCCTTCATTAGTCATGCCGGGAGAGAGCCGAAGGGCGCCGTTCATTTCGCCCTTAACTTGACACAGGCAGTCAGCTGCTCGGGATGGCAAATGGGTATGGGTCGATTCTCACCCCTCCAGCTTTCTAACGAAAGCCTGGCCAGGGTGCAGGCCAGGACCTTGACGCCATTCTCAATTTCCTGTGGTGCGGAATACTCGTCGGGGCTATGACTGACTCCGCCGCGGCAAGGGATGAAGACCATCCCCACTGGGGCGATCCGGGCCATGAACAGCGAGTCATGATAAGCGCGGCTGACCATCTTCCTGTAGCGAGGCCGATTCTCAGCAGCGGCCTGCTACCATGGCCTCAATGATGCCGCGGTGAGCATGCCGCCGGAGCATCGGCGTTGATGGGAGTAATCTTCACCCCCACCTTTCGCTTGGCCGCCACGCGCGCACAGGCCTCCTCGATCTCTCGCAGCACCCGGTTTCTCCGCTGCTCATCGGTGTCGCGAATATCGGCTTCCATCTCTACCCGGCTGGGAATACTGTTCACTGCTCCGGGATAGACATGGCACTTGCCCACGGTGCCGCAGGTGTCCACAGAGCCGGTCGCAAGCGCCCGCTCTTCGACGGCGAGGACGATCTCCGCGGCGGCGCAAAAGGCATCCTTGCGGTCGTGCATCATGACGCCGCCGGCGTGGCCTCCCTCGCCCTCGACCGTGATGCGCAAAGCCGCGGGGGCAGCGATGCTGGTGACAATGCCCAATGGCCAAACCTTCCTTCTCCAGCAACGGGCCCTGCTCGATATGCAACTCCACAAACCCGGCATAGTAGCCATCGCGCAGTCTCACCTCATCGAGTGGAGCCATGGAAGCCGGCTGCCGCGCGCAGTTGGGCCAGCGTGCTGCCTTCGGAATCTTTCAAGCTGCGCGTCCGCGGCGCTGCCCAGGCCGCCGTTCAGCATGCGGCTGCCCAGGCAGCCCAGGCCGAAGCGCGTTGGCTCCTCGGCGGTAAAGAGTAAGAGCTCGATCGAGCGTTGCGGCTGGAAGCCACTCTGCTGCAAAGCGCGGATTGCCTCCAGGCCGCCCAGCACACCTACCGTCCCGTCAAATTTCCGGAGTGGGGAACGGCGTCGATGTGGGAGCCGGTGCCGATCGCGGCCAGCTCGGGCCGGGCCCCACCCAGCGGGCAAACATATTGCCTACCGCGTCTTCGCGCACCGCCAATCCCGCCTCGCGGCATTGTGACTTGAGCCATGTCGCGTGCCTTCTGGTCCGCGTCGGCAAAAACCAGGCGGGTGATTCCAGGCGGCGTGTCGTCAGAAAACGACGCCAGCGTCTCGATGTCAGCAGAGCAACCGATCGCGATCGATGTGCAGTTCAGTGGTGTGCAGTGGCATAGGTGTTACCGTCCAGGAAGCGGGTGGCGATTCCAGTCTTTGTAAATCAGATACTTGGCCGGGGTCTTGCCCAGGGCGCCGAACCATTGCGGGCAGTAGGGCGCCATCCAGATAAAATCTCCGGTCTGCACGGGATACCAGACAATTCCCCAGCCGGTAGATGCCGCCGCCTTCGAGCATCAGCAGTCCATGCTCCATCACGTGAATTTCCACCAGGGCCAGCGAGGCGCCGGGCTGGTAACGCATGGTGTTAACGGCGTAGTCGAAGCCAGGCGCAGTGGGCAGCAATTGCTTCACCTGCAGTGCGCTCGTCGCCGCCCAGCGGCTGCGAGACGACGGCGCTCTCGTTTCCGAAAGGAGCCGGCGCGGGGGCAGCGCTCGGGAGCGCGATCGCCGGCTTCTCGATTACGGCAACGCGGCTTTTCGTCGAGGCTTTCACCGTGTGCTGCTGGTTGGGGGGCACATGGGCATATCCGCCCGGGCCAAGCTCGTGTGTCTTGCTACCCAGAGCCACCGTGACGGCGCCTTCGAGCACATAAAGAAAGCGCTGCCCATGCGCCGGCCCCAGCGAGCCTCCGGGCTCGAACTCCGCGGTGTACTGGGTGAAGGCAGCTCCGATGGCGGGCGCCGCGTGCACGATGACGTTACAGAATCGAAAGCCGGGCAGCGGCATGCCCACAAACGTATCCGGCGTTTGCAGCAGGTGGGTGGGCTGGCGGTCGCTGCGGGTATGTCCCAGGTTATGCATGCGGAGTGCTCTGTACTTTCACTATGTCGTTAGTCACGTAGCTGATGCGAAGAGGTGCAGAAGCGAAGACCGGCGGCCAGCGCATGCTCAACATCCTGGGGACGAACGGACTCGTCAGGATGATGACTGATGCCTCCGGGGCTGCGCAGAAAGATCATTGTGCTGGGAACTCGCTCGGCCAGAATCATGGCATCATGTCCCGCGCCGCTGACCATGGAGAGCGGCGAAATTCCGATGCCGTGGATCGCATCCGTCGCCAGCGCGCACAAGCCGGCATCCATGGCGACCGCGGGTTGGTCCATCAGCATCTACTGGCAACCGTGAGGCCGCGCCGCTGAGCGATCGACGTCGCCCAGTCAAGCAGATTATCCACGGCTGGTGGCGAACGGTATCATCCCCATGGCGCACATCGAGGCTGGCGCGCAACTGGCCGGCGACGACATTCCCCGCTCCGGGGTGGGTGCGCAGATCGCCGACGGTGGCCACCATGCCCTGGGTGTGCAAGCGCAAGCCGCTCCACTTCGCCGACCCACTCCGCCGCGCCGGCCACCGCATCGTTGCGCAGCCGCATCGGCGTTGTGCCGGCATGACGGGCCCGGCCGGTGAAGGTAATTTCGGCGCGGCTCTGGCCGGCAATCGCGTGCACCACGCCAAGCGACATGTCTTCGCTTTCCAGCAGGATGCCCTGCTCGATGTGGAACTCGAGGAAGGCGGCTACATCGTCGCCCACGACGCAATTCTGCGATTCTTCGAGGATCAAGCCCGAACGATACCAGTGCCTGGGCAATCGAAATTCCATCGCGGTCCCTGATGGCGAGCGCTTCAGATCCATACGTCCGACCAACGCCCGGCTGCCGATAAAGGGAAGGCCGTAGCGCACACCCTCTTCTTCTGAGAATCCGACCAGCTCGATGGCAAACGGCAGGCTGTTCTCCATGCAGGGCTTCGATCAGGGCCAGCCCAGCATCACGCCCAGGATGCCGTCGAATGCGCCGCCGTTCGGCACCGTGTCGAGATGCGAGCCGATCATCAGGCAAGGGTTCGAGGAATGAGCCGCCAGGATATCGCCCGCGCAGATTGCCGGCTGCATCCGTCACTACCTGTCATGCCTGCTGCTTCCATCCATCCTTGCACCGCCTGCATGCAATCGCGCATCGCGGGGGAGAGGAAGGTGCGCTTGATCTGGCCCGGCTCTTCGCTGAATTGGGCGAGGTAGCGGCAGCGGGCAATCACTTTCTCCGCCTGTTCTCGCAGGTCATTCGGCATCACTTAAGTTTCTGGCATATACGAGCCACGATGTTGCCATAGGGCTCGTCGGTGGGTACGAAGATCTGGTTGGGATTGGTTTGCCCGAAGCGGGAGAGATCGACCAGGAGACAATGTTTGTTGGGCATGGCCAGCTCCACTGTCCAGCGATCTCCGGTGCGGCTTCGAGCGCTGCCTGGGCCATGGCATAAAGCGTGTGTTGCACCGACTTGCTGTCGTGCTGGGCAAAGGCATCGATCAAGGTCGCCCGCAGCTTGCGTGCGCAGCTGGTCGAAGGGGAGTCCGGCTCGGATTGATATTTCCATTGCGGCACGCATTGCCGTCCCGAAAAGCCGGTCTGCGGTCTCCGGCAGGGTGGTAAGGGAGTCGCGCATAAATCCCTCAAACCCCGAGTTGGCGGTCTTGAGCAGCACCAGGTTGTCGAAGCCCGAAGACGACCGAGACAGCACCATCCTGGGAAGAGCGTAACCGCCGTGGTTTGCGACTCGCTCGGAGCCGCGAACAAAGGTGGAGGGATGCGGCTTACCCTGGGACACGCATGCTCCCAGGGAGTGCTGGCGATGTTGATGTCGACCTCTCGACCTGCGGATTGCGACCCAGAAAAAACTCGGCCAGCTCCCGGGCGAAATCTTCGATACACTCCGCCGTGCTCTCGCGGGCCCGCGAGTAGACCGTGTTTTTCATCGTATCGGTGGGCAATATGCCGCTGTTATCGCCGGCGGTGAAGCAGCTTTCGAAGTTGCCGGAGAGCAGGACTTCGACTTTCCACTCCTTCACCGTGTGCAACGGACTGATCGCGCTTCACCTTCATCAGGCGCACGCTCGGATTTTCCGTAAGAGTTCTCTGCCAGGGCAATCACCGGCTAGCTCCCCTGTAGGTGGTATAGCCATTGGGACTCAAGAGTAGCGGAACGTGCAAGTGGGTATCGCCGGGTCGCACAGTCACCACAATCTCAACCATCAGGTATAGGCCCTTTGACCGATTGCGCCAGGTGGTAGGTTCCGGTCTCGAATCGCAGCCGGTATTGTCCCGGCTGTAAAGAGCGATCCGTCCGGGGCAGAAGGTTCGCGCACCGGCCATCGCCATCGGTCTCCATGCGCGGCGAGCGCTTTGCCACTCGCCGGAGGGCTCGGCATATTCCAGAGACACCATCATGCCGGCGGCCGGCCGGCCGAGCGCGGTGTCGAGTACGTGGGTAGAGATGCGGCTCACGCGGCCTCCAGCCACTTGCGCAGCCGAAGCTGCATGATCTGCTGCTGTTGCGCGGCTGATTCCAGCAACTCCTGCGCCGGGTCATTGGTCAGACGGCGCTCGAGTATGCGCAGCATTTCCGCCGGCTGCTTGCCGCTGGCGCAGACGATAAAGATGCGCCCAAAGCGTTCTTCGTACTCGCGGTGACCCTCTCGCATCCGCAGTAGGATAGCAGCATCGGCCTCCTTCATCTGGCTCTGCTCCGAACGCGACCAGGCGGCGGAGGCTGCGGTTGTCTTGTTCTGTGCGTGCTTTTCTCCGATGCGCGGGTGGCTGCGGAAAGCCTCCAGCCAGTCGGCCTCGGGCAGATGTCTGCCAGCAGTGGTCAGCGGCGGCGAAGAGACTTTGCTCATCCGCGAAGGGGCGCATCGCCACCAACTGCGCTGCCCAGGCGCGGGAGCCGCAGCAGGAAAGAATTTCTGTCGCTGCCTCCTCGGGTGGCAGCGCATTCCAACGCGCCAGCACTGGGTTCAAGCGAACAGCTCCTCAAGAAATTCCTGCAGCAGATTGCCGGCGACATGCAGCCGGTATGCAGCGCTGGAACGAATGTCATCGATGGGAGCGACCTCGGCTTCCAGCGCCTGCCTGCGCTTCGCGAGCCAATGCGGGAGCTCCACGCCCGGCCCAGCAGAATCTCTTCCGTCCGCCGCAGCCGCAAAGGAGTGACCGCCATGCTGCCGATGGCCAGCCGCACGTCTTCGATTTTGTTGTTGGAGACTTTGCCCAGCGCCAGCCAGGCAGAGCTTGGCGATGGCCTGCGCATTGCGGGTGCCCACCTTGCGGGAGTACGAGTGGTAGCCGGCAAATCGCGGTTGCAGTACGACGGCTGAGATGATCTCATCGACCGCCAGCCTGGTTTGCTTGTAGCCGGTATGGAAATCGACATACGGGGATGCGCCGTGTGCCGCGAGCGGAAATCAGCAGCAGTTCGGCCTCGTAGACCATCAACGCGGGAAGGGAATCGGCGGCCGGCGATGCGTTCACGATGTTGCCGCCGAGGGTGCCGCGGTTCTGGTTGGCAATGCTGCCGGTCCAGGATGCCGCGCGGGCAAGCAGAGGAAACTCCTGCGCTACCTGGGGATGATTTCTCAGGTCGGTAGTAGGTGCATCCGGCGCCGATGATCAGCTCCTGCGCGGTGCTGTTCGATGCGCCGCAACTCCGGCAGTCCCCACAGGCTGACCAGCTTGCGCGCTCCGAGCTTTCCCGCGCCGTACTGCACCATCAATTCCGTGCCGCCGGCAATCGGCAGCCACACTCCAGGCTCACTCGCGAGCAATTCGAGCACTGCCGCCAGCTTGCCGGGGGCCACCAGCTCGTACTCCGACGGACGGGACCTCACGTATCTTTCGTACCTCGCCGCCTCCAACTGTGCCGCTTCACGACGGCGTCGAAGATGCGCGTATAGCCGGTACAGCGGCAGAGGTTGCCGCCGAGCCCTTCGCGAACCTGTTCCAGGGTGGGCGTGGGATTGCGGCGCAAAAGATGAACCGTCGCCATCACCATGCCCGGAGTGCAGATGCCGCACTGCGCGCCTCCGCATTTAAGAAATGCCTGCTGTACGGGATGCAGGCCGCCATCGCCGGCAAGCCCCTCGATGGTGCACATCGAAGCTCCCTCGGCATGCAGCACCGGAACCAGGCAGCTGTTCACCAACTCGCCATTCAACAGCACCGAGCAGGAGCCGCACTCTCCTTCGCCGCATCCCTCCTTGGTTCCGGTAAGGCCAAGTTGGGTGCGCAAAACGTCGAGCAGGCGCTCCATCGGATAGACCGACACGGTGTGCGCGGCGCCATTCACGGTGAAGGAGATCTCGCGGTGGCTGGTGCTCATTGGCTTCCCTCCGCCGCCAGTGCCGAAACGCAGCGACTCCGCCGGGCGCTCCGGTTCCGCCGTCAGGCCGCGAAAGATATCTTCGGGCAGCAGCGGAATCGCGTTGAAGTTGATGCCGGTCGCCTGCACGACCGCATTCAAGATTGCGGGCGCGGGGCCGTCCATGGGCAACTCGCCGATCCCTTTGGCGCCATACGGCTCCGTACTGGTAGGGCACTTCTTCGAAGAACACGCGAATCGGCGGGATGTCTTCCGCGGTGGGCATGATGTAGTTGGTCATCTGGTTGTTGATCATCCGCCCGTCTTTCCACACTACCTTTTCGTAAAGCGCATAGCCGATGGCCTGGGCCACTCCGCCTTCGATCTGTCCCGCAGCCAGAATGGGATGCAGCACCTTGCCAATCTCCTGCAGGGCAACAAAGTCATCGATGGTGACGCTGTAGGTGATGGTGTCGACCGTGACTTCCGCCACATAGACCGCCCAGGCATACGCGCGGATAGGCCTCGCCGCGATACAGCTCGTCGTTCCAGAAAATATTCGGCGCCGCCTCATAGCGGCTGAAGGACTGCAGTTCGCCAAACTGCTGGCGGTAGGCCTGGCACGCGGCCAGGAACTGCTCGCGGCCGGCAGAAGGCTTCGAGCAGCCCGCTATCAATCAGCGTTTGCCGCAGCTTCAATGCCGGCGGTCTGCACAATCTTGCCGATGATCATCGCCGTGCGCGAAGCTACCGTGGGGCCGCTGTTGGGGCTGGTGCTGGTGTCGACCGGGGCCATGCTGACGTCGTCGTACTCGAGGCCCAGCGTTTCCGCCGCAATCTGGCAAAGAATGGTGTTGGTTCCCTGGCCGAATTCCGTGCTCGAAACCAGCACCCGCAATGCCTCCTGTCGGCCGTTGCTTCCAGGCCGACTAATGCGTTGAGATAGCGTTCGCCGGAGCCGGTAAAGCCGGCGCCATGCAGAAAGGCGGCCATGCCGATGCCTTTCTTTCTGCGTGCTGGTGCAGGTTGTGTTCGGCGAACTGCTGTTACCTTGGCGTGGTAGCCGGAGAGTTCGAGCGCGCGATCGAGCATCTGATCGATGACGATCGGTTCATGGATCACCTGGTTGGTGGCGGTCGTCATCCCCTGGCGCAACAGGTTGCGCCGGCGGAATTCGTCGGGAGCCATGCCGATCGTCTTCGCCACATGATCCATGTGCCGCTCCAGCGCGAACAGGCTTTGCGGCGCGCCGAAGCCGCGGAAGGCGCCGTGCGGCGGCGTATTCGTGGCATACGCTTTGGCGTTGACGCGGATGTTGGGCCAGAAATAAGGGCCGCCGGCGTGGATGGTGCCGCGCGAAAGCACGGTAGAAGATAAGGTGGCATAAGCGCCGCCATCGGTGGCGAACTCGATCTCCGCGGCGAGCAGTTTGCCGTCGGCGCTGACCGCGGTGCGATGCCGGGTGCGCGAGGGATGCCGCTTGGTGGTGGCCGCCATGTCTTCCATGCGGTCGTAGATAATCTTCACCGGGCGCCCTGACTTCATGGCCAGCAATGCAGCGTGGCCGGCAAGCATCGAGGGATATTCTTCTTTGCCGCCAAAGGCGCCGCCCGTCTCGGCCTGTATGACGCGAACGCTTTCCGCGGGCAGGCCGGTGAGCGCGACCAAAGCCTTGTGCACGTAGAAGGGGCATTGCATGGAGCCCCAGACGGTTAGACCCCGGTGTCGCCCGCCTGTGCGATCACTCCGTTGGGCTCGATGTACAGCTGCTCCTGCGCGCCGGTGCTGTATTCTCCTTCGACGATCCAGGCGGCGTCCTTCCAGGCCTGGTCTACGTCTCCCTTTTCCATCCGGAAGCTCTTGAAGATATTGTCTTTGCCCCAGATGATCAGTTCGCGGCGCTCGCTTTCTTCAATGGTATGAATCGAGGGCGCAGGCTTATAGCAGATGTTCACTGCCGCTACCGCGGCTGCCAGGGCGTGCCGGTCGGGGTGCGCCAGCAGCAGGATCGGCTCTTCCGGATGGTTGACCACTCCGTCGGCAAGGCAGGGTTGATCGTCCACGATGAGCGAGACTACATTGCGGCCGGGAATATCTTTGGCGGTGACGATGGTGAACTCGTGCCAGGGAATCCCTTCGCCGAATTTGATCTCTTCAATCGCGCCGCGGGCAATGCTGCTGCGCACCGTGGCGCCGAAGATCATGCCCGGCAGCGAGAGATCGTCGATGTAGCGAGCCTGCCCGGTTAGCTTGGCAGCGCCCTCCTTGCGGGGAACGGAGACGCCCACGACGCGGGTTTGCAAATGGGACCTCCAGTCAGCGATAAGCTTTGATTCTATTTTGCCTTGCGGGGGTGCTCCCTGCCTACCGGAGGACCGGGGAACAGCCATCGTTGTAGACGGCGACGCCTCTGACGAATGTGCTATGACCTTGCCGCGCAATCTCTCTCCTAGATAGGGAGATACAAGGTGCCGATAATGCAGGTCTTCGGCGCTCAAGAGTGAACTCGGCATCAGGATCGAAGACCACCAGGTCGGCGTCCCATCCTGCGGCGATGGCGCCTTTGCGTTCCGTGAGGCCGGCAAGCTTCGCCGGCTGCGCAGACATCCAGCGCGCCAAGTGTTCGAAGGGGAAGACCGCGCTCGCGCATCTCTGTCCAAATGACAGAGATGGCCACACTCAGGCTGGCAATTCCTCCCCACGCCTGGCGGAAATCTCCTTGCTTCATCGATGGCGGGCAAGGGGAATGATCGGTTGCGATCAGATCGATCACTCCGTCGCGAAGCCCTTGCCAGAGCGCTTCGCGGTTGGCGCGCGAGCGGATGGGCGGCGCGCACTTGTAGAGGGTGCCGCCGGCAGGAATATCTTCCGCAAAGAAGTGCAGGTAGTGTGGACAGGTTTCCACTGTGACCGGCAGACCCTCAGCTCGAGCCAGGGCCAGATCCTTGAGCGCGAGCGCGGTGGAAAGATGAACGATATGCAGCGGAAACGAATACTTGCGGCAAAGCTCGATCATCATCCGGATGGCGGCTAGCTCCGCCTCGTCAGGACGCGAGCGCAGGTAAGTTGCGTACTGCATCCAGTCATCTGCGTCGCTGCCTTGATAGAGATGCTCAGCCAGCTCCGCGTGTACCAGAAGAGGAAGTCCGGTGGCGGCGAGGTCCGGGAGCGCGGCCTCGAGTTCCTGCTTGCCGATCATGGCGAAGCCTTCGATGCCGGGATAGATGAGGAAGCATTTGAATCCCGCCACACCGGCTGCCGCCAACGGCACGAGGTGAGCGCGGTTGAGGTTGGTTAAGCCACCCCAGGGTACCCAATCCACCCTGCATTGCCCGGCGGCCGCTGTACGTTTCGCTTCGAGCGCGGCAACCGTCGTTGTTTCCGGGAGGCAGTTCAACGGCATATCGACGAGTGTGGTGTAACCGCCGGCGGCGGCGGCGCGAGTGGCGGTGGCGAAGCCTTCCCATTCCGTTCTGCCCGGTTCGTTCATGTGCACATGCGAATCAACCAGGCCGGGCAACAGCACCAGGTCGCCGAAGGAATGCAGCAAGGGTCCGCGCGGCGTGTCTCCGGGATCGCGTACGGACTGGATGCGTCCCTGGTCAACCACGACCGCGGCTGGCCGCACCCCCTGGGGTGTAACCACACGGTTGGAGATGAACGCCTGTGTCATACTTCGAATATCCGGGCACCCCTGTGGAGAGCGCAAGTGCAAAGTGAGAATGATTTCATGCAACTCGCCATCCGGCTGGCGACGGAAAACGTGCGCAGCGGAGTGGGCGGCCCCTTTGGAGCGGTCGTCGTCAGGAGCGGGGAGGTCATCGCGACCGGGGTCAACCGCGTGACGGCGGACAATGATCCCACGGCTCACGCCGAGGTGAATGCCATCCGCGAGGCATGCAAAGCGCTGGGCACCTTCCAGTTGCCGGGTTGCGTACTCTACACCAGCTGCGAGCCATGCCCCATGTGCCTGGGCGCGATTTATTGGGTCCGGCTGGATTCTGTTTATTTCGGAAATACCTGTCACGATGCTGCCGAAGTTGGTTTCGACGACCACTTCATTTATGAGGAACTTGCGGTGCCGCGTGAGAAGCGGAAGTTGCCTACGGTGCGTTTGCTACCGGAGAAGGCGATCGAGAGTTTTCGTGCATGGCAGGAACACCAGTCAAAGATCACTTATTAGCTGGGAAAGAGCAGGTCGCTCCGCTTCGCGGCCTGGGATTCTTGCTTTGTATCAGGGCACGACTTTAGCCGTGCTACAACGGGCGCAAGAACAGTGGGACTAAAGAGTCTGCGTGAGAACTATGCTCGCTCAACTAAGTCCCGTAGGGACGACTGAAAGTAGCCCAGGACGGTAGTCCTGGGTTACCGGAACGCGATCGGAATAGTCCCGCCAGGGACGGCTGAAGCCTGCGTGTGAGGTCTCAGCCGTCCCTGACGGGACTGTACAGATCTCGTGATCTGAACCCAGGACTGTCGTCCTGGGCTACTTTCAGTCGTCCCTACGGGACTTAGTTGAGGAGCATAGTTCTCACGCAGACTCTTTAGTCCCTGTCCTTTTTCCCTTGGAATTTCGCTCAGGCTTTACCGTGGCAGGGGCTGAAGCCCAGTTCCATTTCAGGCTTGTACGGCACGACTAGAGTCGTGCTCTGATACAAAGCAAAACAGAAATCGACGAGGAATTCTGGGCAGCGTAACGCAGCGGAGGGACCTGCTGTTTCCGTCTCCTACGCTTTTCTGTTGGTCCCCAGGGCGTCTTCCGTCTATGCTCCCGTATGAGCACTCGACTGCTGGTCCTGCTGTTTTTCTTCTTAGGTGCGGCGGGCGCCCGTGCGGCGGCGCCGATCCCCGTAAAAATTGTGGTCATCGCGCTTTTTGAACCCGGAGGCGATCAAGGCGACACACCGGGTGAGTTTCAATACTGGGTGGAACGCGAACATCTAAACCACGTCTATCCCTTTCCCCAGGGGAACCATGACCTGCGGATGAACGACCAGGGTGTCCTGGGAGTGCTGGCTGGGGTTGGAACAGCAAGGGCGGCCGCCTCCATCATGGCGCTGGGTCTTGATCCGCGCTTTGATCTCAGCAAGGCCTATTGGCTGGTCGCCGGCATTTCCGGGGCCGATCCCGCGGATGCCTCGCTCGGCTCCGCCGTCTGGGCCGAATGGGTGGTGGATGGCGATCTGGCCTATGAGATCGATGGCCGCGAGATCCCTCGAAAATGGACCACGGGTTATGTGCCGCTGGGCAAGACGGTGCCGTATGAACAACCGCGTACGGACGATTTCTCCGCCGTCTTTCATCTCAACCCGGTGCTTAGGGAATGGGCATACCAGCAAACGAAAGCAGTCAAGCTCGATGATTCACCGGCACTGGAGACGGCTCGCGCGCACTTCGAAGGAGCGAACGCCCACCGTCCACCGTTTGTGCTCAAGGGCGATACCCTCTCCTCCTCCACTTTCTGGCACGGCAAATTACTAGATCGGTGGGCGAACGATTGGGTCAGCTATCAGACTGGGTCCAAGGGCAATTTTGTGACTTCCGCCATGGAAGACTCAGGCGTACTTCAATCGCTCACTTTTCTTCATCACAGCGGACGCGTCGATCTGGACCGCGTCATGGTTCTGCGCACGGTCAGCAACTTCGATCAGCAGCCGACCGGGTTGACGGCCGCCGAAAGCCTGGCTGCCAGTGCGGCGCATCGCTATAGTGCGTACCTGCCAGCGCTCGAGGCGGCATACCGCGTGGGAAACGTTGTCGTCTCTGAGATTGTTACAAACTGGGACCGCTACCAGGATCACATACCGGGCAAGTGAGCGAGGAGAAACGATGAGCACCACGATGCCGGCGCCCAGCACCCCGAAATTGAGTTACCTCGAGCGAACCTTCCACATAGAGGAACGCGGATCGACATGGCGCACCGAAATGCTTGCCGGGGCCACTACGTTTCTCACCATGGCGTACATAGTGTTCGTGAACCCGGACATCCTGAGTGAGGCTGGTATGCCCGTGCCTGCCGTCGCTGCCGCGACCTGTCTGTCGGCGGCCATCGGCTGCATCCTGATGGGCATTATCGCCAACTACCCCATCGCCCTCGCGCCCGGCATGGGACTCAACGCCTACTTCGCTTTCACCGTCGTCAAGGGGATGGGAGTTCCCTGGCGGACCGCGCTGGGCTGTGTCTTTATCTCCGGCTGTGTCTTTTTGCTGTTGACGGCGGCCGGGATTCGCCAGTTGATCGTGAATGCCATACCACGAGAATTGTTTGCTTCCGTGGCCGCGGGTGTGGGTTTGTTCGTCGCCTTCGTCGGCTTGCGCGATGCCGGGATCATTGTTCCCAATGCTGCGACCATCGTGGGCATGGGCAATCTACGTGCACCGCAGACTGCGCTGGCGTGCGTATGTTTGTTAACGATTGCTGTGCTGCAGGCGTGGCGAGTGCGCACCGCCATGCTGCTGGGCATTCTCGGCACCACAGCCGCGGGCTTCGCGTTGGGTATTGTCCAATGGAAACCTGTTCACTATCACCTGACGGACCTGACAGCAACCGCATTCCAACTCGACATTCGCGGGGCTCTGCATCTGAAAGGAAGTTTTGGCGCGGGGCTGCTTGAGGTTGTCTTCGTGTTTCTGTTTGTCGACCTTTTCGATAACGTCGGGACGCTGGTTGCGGTTACGAAAAAGGCAGGGCTGGTGAAACCAGACGGTGAGATTCCACGCTTGAATCGCATTCTTTTTGCCGACGCAACGGCAACGTTGGCCGGTTCCATGGCCGGCACCAGTACCGTGGTCAGCTACATCGAGAGTGCGGCGGGGGTCGCGGTTGGGGGCAGAACCGGTTTCGCATCGATCGTCACCGGGTTGCTGTTCCTGATGGCACTGTTTGTGGCGCCGCTGGTGGCCAGCATTCCGATTGCGGCGACGGCGCCGGCGTTGATCCTGGTGGGTGCATTGATGATCTCCGCCGTGACCGAGATCGAATGGGCGGATCCTATGGTCGCGGTGCCCGCATTTCTCACCCTGATCACCATTCCGCTTACGTTCTCGATAGCGAACGGTTTGGCTTTCGGGATTACATCGTTTGCGGTCCTACGGCTACTGCGCGGGCAAGCGACGCGGCAAGACTGGATGCTCTTCGTGCTGGCGGCGCTCTTCATCCTGCGCTTCATCTACATGGCTCGGTAGGTAAAACCGCAACAAACCTTGCGCTTTGTATCAGGGCACGACTTCAGTCGTGCTACCTCCGTTCGAAACGGTCAGGGCTTTAGCCCCTGCCAATCTAAAATCTGCACGAAGTTCCGATGGAAAGAGCGCAGGGGCTAAAGCCCGCATTTTCTTGCGCCTTTACGGCACGACTGAAGTCGTGCCCTGATACAAAGCAAAAACCTGTTACGAGCCTAACTTGGACAGGTCTGGGCTATGCTCAGGGGTCTCGTCGGGACTCAATGCGAGGAAAGAGAAAGAATGAATTAGTGGATGGTCTTCATTTTGCGTGACATGTAATCCATCAGCAGGTATTCGCCTAGTGTGTCAGGAGTCGTGAAGTAGGCCTTGCCGCGGCACATCTTCGTCATCTTTTGCACGAACTGCACCAGGCCGAGATCAGAAGCCAGCATGAAGGTGTTGATCATGATGTTTGAGCGCTTGCACCGTGCTACTTCTTCCAGCGTCTCGCTGACGACCAGTGGATCAAGCCCGAAGGCGTTCTTGTAGATGCGTCCATCCGGCAGCGTAAGCGCGGAGGGCTTACCGTCGGTGATCATCACAATCTGCTTCATGTCTTTACGCTGGCGCTCCAGAATCCTTTGCGCCACCCGCAGGCCCTCGCGGGTATTGGTGTAGTGCGGTCCAACCTTGACTCGGGCGATTTGGGAGATCGGTACTTCCTCTGCCGAATCGTGAAACAGCACCAGCGAGAGCGAGTCGCCCGGGTACTGGGTGCGGATCAAATGGGAAAGCGCCATCGCGACCTTCTTGGCCGGCGTAAAGCGATCCTCGCCGTAAAGAATCATGGAGTGCGAACAGTCCAGCATGACTACCGTGGCGCAAGAGCTCTGATACTCGCACTGGTGTACATGCAGATCGGAATACTCAAGGTTCAGAGGCAGGGTGATGCCTTCGCGAGCGATGGCCGCGCTGAGTGTGGCGGTCGTATCCAGATTCAGCGATGTCGCCGAATTCGTAAGACTTGGAAGCGCCACTGGCCTCAATTCCAGTAGCAAAATGCCTGGTGTCGTGGCGGCCAAAACTGGACTTGCCCAGCGAGCCAAGCAGATCGCGTAAGGTCTTGAAGCCCAAGAAAGTCCAGGCTCTTGTCGGTCACTTCGAATCGCACCTGGCCCTCGGCCATGCCCATCTGGCCGCCCGCGGATTGCCTGGTTCGGATCTTGCCGGCCCTGGGTGGAGATGTAGTTCTCCTGCTCCATGCGCTGGATAAGCTTGTCGATTAACTCGTCAAGCTGTCCATTCTCTGCCATCTCTTCGATTCGCTGCTGCATATCGCCGTCGAAAAGGTCGCCGGCTTCGAGCGCCTGGCGCAACGCCTCGCGCAGGTTATCCATGGTGTGTTCGCCATTGAACTCGGCGAAACGCGACCACGGATCTTGAAAACCGGAATCGAGCAAATACTCCGACAGCGCCTTGAGCAGGTCGTCCAGGCTCATCTCCGAGGACGGGTCGCCGGTGTATTTCGTGTAGCGGATTCGTTTCATCTAGTTAAAGCCACGGCGGGTGCGCCGCTGCTCCTGGAATTCGTCGTATTCGCGTTCCTCCACGCGCTCCTGTTTCCGCGTGGCCTTTTCCTGGGCGGTGAAGCCGCGTTCCTCGCTACGGCTGAGTCGCTTGTGGGCGTGCATCCCTTCGAGCAGAAACTCTGCTGCCGCTACCGCGATCTCGGGCGCATCCGTGACCTTGACCGATACCGGTGACAGCTGGGTGAACAAGCCCTGAATCTGCTTCAGTTCCTCAAGGATCGCCTGCGACGGCTGATCGTCGTCGATGCGCACCGTTCCCCCAAGATTGAACCATTGCTCGATCTGCTGAGTATTCGTGCCGGAGAAGTACTTGTCGAAGATCTTGCCGATCGCGCCACGGATCAGCTCACGCACCACGACATCGGCGCCACGCATTTCGCCTTCATACTCCAGCTCGAGTTTCCCGGTGATCCCGGGCATGGCGGCGTAGAGGTCGCTGACGCGCGGCACCACCAGTTTTTCCCCGTGCAGCAGTGCCCGCCGCTCGGCATTGGAAACCACCAGCTCCATGGTCGATATGGGGAGACGCTGGCTCACGCCGCTGCGTTTATCCACTTTCTTGTCTTCGCGCGCAGAGAAAGCCACCTGCTCGATCACTTCGCGCAGATAGTGCGGGACAGTAATCTTGGTCGACCCGCGTTCGCTCCAGGCTTCCTGAGCGGTGATCGCCATGCCCTCTTCGATGGTCTCTGGATAGTGCGTGCGGATTTCGGAACCGATGCGATCTTTGAGGGGAGTGACGATTTTTCCGCGCGCGGTGTAGTCTTCGGGGTTCGCGCTGAAGGCGAGAACGACGTCCAGTTCCAGGCGGACTGGATATCCCTTAATCTGCACATCGCCTTCCTGCATGATGTTGAACAGCGCGACCTGGATTTTGCCCGCAAGGTCGGGTAGCTCATTGATGGCGAAAATCCCGCGGTTGGCCCTGGGCAGTAGGCCGTAGTGCATGGTCAGTTCATTGGACAAGTCCTGGCCGCCACGCGCCGCTTTGATGGGATCAAGATCGCCTATCAGATCGGCCACCGTCACGTCGGGTGTGGCCAGCTTTTCGACGTAACGCTCTTGCCGGGGCAGGAACGCAATGGGGGTCGCCGGACCCTTTTCTGCGATGAGGTCGCGGCAGCGCCGGCACAAAGGATGGTAAGGATTGTCACGGATCTCGCAGCCAGCCACGTAGGGCATTTGCTCGTCGAGCAATTCTGTCAGCCCACGCAGAATGCGGCTCTTGGCCTGACCGCGCAGTCCGAGCAGAATGAAATTCTGCTTAGAAAGCACAGCATTCACGATCTGCGGAACAACCGTATCCTCATACCCGACAATGCCAGGGAAGATGGTTTCCTTGGTCTTCAGCCGGGCAATCAGGTTCTCGCGCAACTCGTCTTTGACGCTCCGCTTTTTCAGGCGCGCTTCGTAGAATTCTTTGCTGCTCTGTAGCTCACCCAGAGTTTGCGGAAGACGGGAAGACATAAATTTGCTCCTTGAAATGCCGGCCCCTGATGTTCACCTTACACCATGAGGCCTACCCTGCTACATGACGTGTCCGTTGCGGCCGGCTGTGGCGCTCGCCTGCACGCCACGGCGCAACTTCGGAAGCATTGCGGTATAGAAGGCGATCAAGCGTTCCGTCCGATCGGCATCGGATCGCATAGACAGCAATTCGATACGAAAGGAAAGATCGGTGGGCGACGCCCAGGCCAGCCGAAAAGCAATCGGTTCATCCAAATCGAACGCCCGGTGCGCTTTTTCACCACCCATCAATTCCAGGACTTCAAAGTGAAGCGATGTACACTCCTCGCGCATGGCGCGAGTGGCGGGCAGACCCTCATCCCCGAAGAAATCGACTTCCGCCTGCAGGAAGTTGCGTGAGTTATCCAGGTTCTCAATCTCGAATCGTTTCGCTCCCTGGCAAAGGATATCCATCCGTCCGTCGGGATACTTTTCCAGGATGCGAACGATCTCAGCGGTGCAGCCAACGATAGCCAGGCCCTCTCGCTGGGCACAGACCACGCCGAAGCCAATCTTCTGGGTCAGGCATACGCTGACCATCTCCTTATAACGGTCTTCGAAAATATGAAGAGGTAGCGCTGCTTCAGGAAACAGCACTACTTCTAACGGAAACAGAGGTATCTTCATTCTCTTGTTATTATGCTCGTCTTTCACGCACCGCGGCCCGGTGTCAAAGTGCTGGTTTTGATCCCAAGCGATTAGCCGTTGGCTATTTCAAGCCAGGTCCTCAAGCAACGCCTCCATTTCACCCAATGCGTGTTGATTGCCGGTCCGCCGCGCGCTGGCTATGCCTTGCTCGAGCCTCTGCCTGGCCTCATCTGTACGGCCTGCCTTGACGAGCGTTTGTCCCGCCATGAAATAGCCGGCGGTGTAATCAGGGTGGGTCGACAGCAAGCGGTCAAACTCTGCCAACGCGGCGTCCGTTTGGCCCTGATTCGCATGTTCCATGGCTAACCCGTAGCGCGCAAAGGCGTCGCCCGGGTTTTGCGCCAGGATCTGAGTGAGCATCGCAATTTTGTCCATAGTTATCTTTGAATCATAGTCCCGATCCGGAAGCAAACGGGCTTTGGCTATGAAGCCTTTTCGATTGGAATTTCGCGCAGATTTTGCGGTAGCAGTGGCTAAAGCCCTGACTCTTGTGGCGGGCGGGTGGCACGACTCAAGTCGGGCCCTGATACAAAGCAATAAGCTGCTCGCCGAACCCCAACCCGTTTCCCCGTGCCTATTGCAGAGTTCTCACGCAGACACTTCAGCCCGGACCGTTCGCTCCGTAATTTGCATTCATGGGCACAATTGTCCACACTTGAACCATATGAAATCTGGTGATCTTGTGCTTCCGCATCGCAAGGTGGCGGACTCACGGTCTGAGATGACCGAGTTGGTATTGCCTAACGACGCCAATACCCTCGGCAACCTGCTGGGCGGCAGGCTCATGCACTACATCGACCTGGTAGGAGCTATGGCGGCGTACCGCCATGCGCGGGCGCATGTGGTCACAGCTTCGATGGACCATATCGACTTCATCGCGCCGGTGCATGTCGGCGATCTGCTGATTTTGAAGTCCACATTGAATCGCGCTTTCCGGACCTCCATGGAGGTGGGCGTGAAAGTGTGGGTGGAACACACGATCGACGGCAATCTCCGTCATGTCGCTTCGGCGTATCTCACTTTCGTTGCGGTTGACTCGAAGGGCGGCCGCGTACTGGTTCCACCGCTCGAACTGGAAACAGAAGAGGATAAACGCCGCTACCAGGACGCAGGGCGGCGGCGCGAACAAAGTCAACATGAGCGCGAACGCAAACAAACCGCGCAAGCAGGATCGTAAAGGGGATTTATATGGCACATGCACAAACACCCCCAGGACCGCAGACCCTCCCTGGCGTATCGAACATCATCGCCGTTGGTTCTGGCAAAGGCGGAGTAGGCAAGACCACGCTCGCTGTGAATCTGGCCACGGCACTGGTCAAGATGGGTTATCGCGTCGGGCTGATCGACGCTGACATTTATGGGCCGAACGTTCCATTGATGATGGGCATCAGCCAGCAGCCGAGGGTACTCGAGAACAATCAGATCGAGCCGTTGATGGCCCACGGGGTGAAGCTGATTTCAGTCGGACTCATCTCGCCGGGCGACAAGCCGCTGGTCATGCGCGGCCCCATGTTGCACCAGATCATTCGCCAATTCCTGCAGCAGGTTCAATGGGGCGAACTCGATTTTCTGGTGGTGGATCTTCCACCCGGTACGGGAGACGTAGTCATATCGCTGGTGCAGACGGTTCCCCTTACCGGCGCCGTCATCATCTCTACGCCGTCGGATGTTTCGTTGCAGGACGCTGCGTAAGGCCCTGGAGATGTTCCATCAGGTCAACGTGGAAGTTCTGGGCCTGGTCGAAAACATGAGCCAGTTCACCTGCCCGCACTGCAACGAGGTAATCGACATCTTCTCCCGCGGCGGAGCGGAGCGTCTGGCTAAGCAAGCCAACCTGACATTCCTGGGGTCGATTGAACTGGACCCGGAAATCCGCCACGGAGGAGATCGCGGATTGCCCATTGTGCTGGCCGGAGAAGGGAACGCACACGCACGCCAGTTCTACGAGGTGGCACGCAAGGTGGCCGAGCGCGCGCTCGCACTGTCGGCCAAGGACGAGAATATTTTCGAGATAAGCTGACGTGTTTTCGCTTTGCTGTCGAGAGGGAGCGGAAATGGGCGGCGACCGATCTTGACAGTGGCACACTCAACCTTCTAGAATTAGTGTTGGCAAGTCTGCGCTGAGTAGATTTAAACCAGTGTGGAATGAGTGCCTTAGGGCAGGTGGACGATGTCTTCCGACCTTCGGATCAGCCCGCGCGACCGGCTGGTCCTTAACGCCATCATCGAAATCTATATAGCAACTGGGGAGCCTGTTGCGTCCCAGACCGTGGCGCGCCAACTGGACAATAAGGATGGCATGAGCGCGGCGACGATTCGCAACGTGATGGCCGCACTGGGTGACGCAGGGCTGCTGGAACAACCGCATACTTCGGCGGGCCGCTGCCCGACGGCCAGCGCGTTTCGCCTGTATGTTGAGCACCTCCACGGGAACACGAAGCTGACTCCAGTCGCGCTGACGCAGGAGCGCAGGGATCAGATAGAGGATAGCTTTGCCGGGGTGAGCAGCCGCCAGCAATTTCTGGAACGCACATCGCATGTGCTGGCTTTGATCTCGAGTGGGGTCGGCGTGGCCATGGCCGCCCAATCGGAGACTTACTGGTTGGACCACATCCATTTTTCGAGAATCTCGGCCGGACGCGTGCTCGCGGTGGTCGTGACGAAGTCGGGAGTCGTGCTTGATCGCGTTCTGACGCTGGATCGTGACCTCTCGCTCGCGGAACTGGAATCTGCTGCGGCTTTTTTGAACCTGAACTTCCGCGGCTGGTCCATCGAGCGCATCCGCACCGAGCTTGCACGGCGGCTGGAGCAGGAAAGAAGCGAATACGACCAGCTCATGCGTTCGATCGACGAACTCTGCCGCAAGGGTGCACTGGAACAGGACACCGCGGTGCAATCTATATTTATTGTCGGAGTGGCCAACCTGGTCGCTGGCGAAGCCGACGGGGAACGCCTGCGCCGGCTGCTGAACGCACTGGAAACCAAGCAGCGGCTCATCGAGCTGCTGGACGCGTATGTGGATGCCCGCCAGCAATCGGTCCGCGTAGTGGTAGGCCTGGAGGAGACAATTCCTGAAATGCGAAATTTGGTTCTTATCGGCGCGCCGGCGCGGTGGGGCACGCAGAGTCTGGGCACGGTGGCAGTGATTGGTTCCACACGCATCGCGTATCAGGAGACAATCAACGCTGTGTCGTTCATCGCGCAGCTTTCCGACCGCATATTGCCTACACAATAGGGCGGTCCTCATTTACTTGCAGAGCTCGCGTCAGCGCCCGGCCGCCCTGCATCGTTGTTTGACGATCCTGCATCAAGTTAAGCGAAAGGTTTTTCCAATTCATGGCAAGTGCACGCAAAATCACCGATCCCGCGAATGAAGCGCAACCCGATCGGGAGCCGGTCGCAGAGCCTACCGACACCGCCGCAGTTGAAGGCCGGGACGGAACTCAGAACAACAGCGGAGAAGCCACCGCGCAGCTACAGAGCGAGGTTGATCGCTTCAGGAACGAGCGCGACCAGTTGGTTGAGCGGCTGGCGCGGCTGCAGGCAGAGTTTGAGAATGCCCGTAAACGCGAAGCGCGCGAACGGACCGACTTTCGCGAATTCGCTGTTTCCGGCGCGGTGGAGCAATTTCTACCCGTCCTGGACAATTTTCAATTGGCCCTGGGATCGGCCGGCTCCGTGGAGCAGCTTCGGACAGGGATTGAGCTCATCGTGAAACAGATGGAAGAAGTACTGCGGTCGCTCAATGTGGTACCGGTGGAGACAGTCGGAACAAAATTCGATCCCCGGGTACATGAGGCGCTCGAGAGTGTCGATCGTTCTGACCTTCCTGACCACCAGGTACTGGAAGAAGTGCGCCGCGGCTATCGTATCCGCGACCGCCTTCTCCGTCCCGCTCTGGTTCGTATCGTAAACAATCCGCAACAGAAAGAAGCATGAGTCCTACATCCAAAGTGACCAAAGTCGAATACTACGAATTTCTGGGTGTCACCCGCGACTGCAACGATCAGGAGCTTAAGACCGCGTATCGTCGTCTGGCGATGCAGTTTCATCCCGATCGCAACCCGGACAATCCGCAAGCGGAAGAGAAGTTCAAACAGGCCAGCGAAGCTTACCAAGTACTTTCCGATCCGCAAAAGCGCGCTGCCTACGATCGGTACGGACACGCCGGAGTCAGCGGTGCAGGTGCGACCGGTTTCGAGGGCTTCGCCAATACCGACGTGGGAGACATCTTCGGAGACTTCTTCGGAGAAATGTTCAACATGGGCGGAGGGCGCCGTAATGGTCGCCAGCAACGCGGCCGTGACATCCGTTACGATCTGTCGCTCGAGTTCGAAGAAGCCGTGTTCGGCAAGCAGACAGAAATCCAGATCCGCCGCGCCGAGGTTTGCGTCGACTGTCGCGGCACGGGAGCGCCTGCGGGCCGTGGTCCTGAAACTTGCCAGCAATGTGCCGGTCGCGGTCAGGTTCGTTACCAACAGGGCTTCTTCTCGATCGCCCGCACTTGCCCGATTTGTAACGGCGCCGGGCAGGTAATTACGCACCCCTGTCTCCAGTGCAACGGCGCTGGGCTCACCGACCGTCGTCACACCATCAGTGTCAGCGTACCGGCTGGAGTCGAAGATGGAACCCGCATTCGCTACCAGGGTGAAGGCGATGCAGGGCGTTCCGGTGGGCCTAAGGGTGATCTTTATGTTGTGCTGTCGGTAAAGCCTCACGAGTTCTTTGAACGTGATGGCAACGACCTCTATTGCGTTATCTTCGTCTCGTTTCCCCAGCTCGCACTGGGTGATGAGATTCAGGTACCGACGCTCGAGGGCGAGACTGCGCTTCGCATCCAGGAGGGTACGCAGACGGGCAAGGAGTTCCGCTTGCGCGGCAAGGGTGTTCCTCATCTCAACGAGCATGGTCGTGGAGACCTGGTGGTACAGGTGGTGGTGCAGACGCCGAAGAAGTTCAGCAAGCCGCAACGTGAGCTGCTGCGGCAGCTCGGCGAAACGATGCATATCGAGAACAAGCCCACCTCCCGCAGCCTGCTGGGGAAAATGAAAGACCTCTTCAGCTGAGCTGCCGCTCGAGGTTGGCTTTGTATCAGGGCACGATTCCAGTCGTGCCCCGTCACCCGGGGTTTTAGAGCTAGCGTGATAACTATCCTCTCCCAATAAGCCCCGCAGTCCGAGTCATAGCCATGACAGAACGGGTGCGCCCCTCGGCCTTCCCAAATTCTGGAGTTCTCACGCAGACTCTTTTATCCCAAATAAGTGGTGGGGGTTGATGTACGGGCTTTAGCCCGTACCCTTCACTGCTTTACAACTTGAAAAATCTCGAAGGACACCGTAGGTCGAGTCCTTTACGGAGCGGCACGACTCAACCCAGCATCGCAGCGATCACCGCCATCGCAGTAATCCCCGCCGTCTCGGCGCGCAGAATTCTTGGACCCAAAGTTACCGGCTGCCATCCTTCCGCGCCGAAGAGAGCTTCTTCCTCCGCTGTCCATCCGCCCTCGGGTCCCACGGCAAGGTTCACTGCCGGTCTCTCCATGGTGGGTTGCTGCAGTGCTCCTTGCATCGCCGCATACAGGGTTGTCGTTCGCTCTTGTTCGGCCAACAGCAGGCTCAGTCCAGGTTGAGGCGCGAGGATGCGCGTGGCTGGCTTCAATAAGACCACATCTTCTACCACCGGCACGTCCGATCGGCGCGATTGCTTCGCTGCCTCGCGTGCAACCCGGCGCCAGCGTTCCACGCGCGCGGGCGCGGCCTGAACCAGGTGCTTTTCACTGCGCCGCGCAGTCATGGGAATAAACCTCTCGGCTCCCAATTCCGTCGCCTTCTCGATGATCCACTCCATGCGGTCGAACTTGAAGACCGAGAGCAAAAGGGTTACCGGAAGTGCCGGCTCCGCTTCTACCTCCGAGAGCAGCGTGAACCTCACGGCGTCCCCACTGACGCCGGAAATGACGGCACGCCACACGCGATCACCCGCCACCATGTCACACTCCATGCCGGTTTGCGCACGCAGCACCCGAATCAAGTGAGCCGCCTGCTCCCCCTTGAGCGAAGCGCTGTGGTCGTCCCAGTCGTCGGCAATCCACCGCCTTCTCGTCATCGCTCCACCGTCTCATCTAAAAGTGTGATGGCCCAGTACCACTTTGGTAAGCGGTGCGCTCGCTCTCCCCTCGCACCGGCCGGAACCGGTCCCTGGAGTCCGCTCGCATCTCGCTCTCTTGTCATATTCTCACCGCCGCAGGCGGGGATAGGGCGGGCACACCGAGGGGGCAAAACCGGGGCGAATTCGACAAGGAAAACTCGCCGCGCGCTCATGCGATCGAGAGATTGAGCCTGGCGCAGCTCTCGACTCCTCCACACCCAAACAACTTTCCGGCTGTGCACAATGTCAATCGCAGCCGCATAAACACTGGCGATACGGCTCTCGCCAAAAACACATCGGGGGACGCTTTTGGCGTCCCCCGATTGTGTTGCCTGTTACGTTGCCTGCTTACTTCTTCTTTGCAGCTTTCTTGGCTGCCTTCTTCGCTGGCTTCTTTGCTACTGCTTTCTTGGTTGCCATTGTTTCTATTCTCCCTTTGTCGAGTCGACATCGAACCTGCAAGAGATACTTTGCAGTTAACGAATGTATAGAATCCAGAAAAAATAGTGTCAAGAAAAAAATCACATTTCGTGAAGATCAATTCACTGATCGGAATCGATGAAGCCAACCGTCGACTTCCCCACGCGCTCATTTTCCCGCGAGGTGGACACCATAATGTCGCAACAACACCAGCGCGAGACCACTGATCGAATCGTGCCAGGCGTGCGCGATCATTCCTGTCCGTAGTCCTCTCCGCAGCAGCGCGAGCACGCCAAACATGGCTCCATACGCGGCGATGAGCAGTACACCGGCGACTCCTTCATAGCCGTGCGCAGCGCCAAACACCAGAGCGGAGAGCGCGACGCCCACCCACACGCGGTGCCCCATGCGCGCAAATTGTTGCTGCAGGTAGCCGCGGAAGACCAATTCCTCGCAGATGCCGGCAGAGATGCTCAGTACCAGGAACAGGAGCATCTCGATTCCTGTGACCGGCGTCAGTTTCTGGGTCACGTCACCGATTTTCTGTGGGTCGATATGCGATCCCGAGACTTTCACCAGCAGATTGCCCAGCAGCGCGAGCGTGATCAGCGCAACCCCCCAGTAGCCGAGCGCGATACCAAGGTCGGCCAACCACGCCCTGACTCCAGGCCGCTTCTCCCCCAACAGCTGTCGCAGCGGAACCTTGCGCATGTGGATGCCCCACAGTGCGAGGCCTGCCAGAATCCACTCATAAGCGATGGTCAGACTGTAATTCGCCACCAGGTGCAGGGGCTGATTACCAAAACTGCGCAGCTGCCTGACTCCGGCCACCGAAAGCCCGATGATGAGCAGCACCATCAGTGCGGTGTGCCACCACGGCGCTAGAAGACCGCCTTGCTCGTAGGTACGCCCGCGGGTGGATTGCGGCGGTTCCATCGTCGTCATGGTATTGTGTTCCGTTGTTTTGGCATCTAAAAAGTGAGGTCGTCCGTTATGGAAGATGTAGTCATTGTCGCCGGAGTGCGCACGCCCGTTGGAAAATTTCAGGGTGCATTATCAAATTTTTCTGCTGTGCAACTGGGTTCATTGGTGGTGCGGGAAGTCCTGAGCCGTGCGCGGCTCAATCCGGACCAGGTGGACGAGTGCATCATGGGCAATGTCGTCTCCGCTGGTCTGGGACAAAATCCAGCGCGCCAGGCCGCGATCCACGGCGGGCTTTCTCCCTCGGTCAGCGCTATGACCGTTAACAAGGTTTGCGGCTCGGGGTTAAAGGCGGTTGGTCTCGCGGTGCAGGCCATCCAGACGGGCAACGCCGAGATCGTCATCGCCGGTGGCATGGAGTCGATGACCAATGCGCCCTACCTTCTGCCCCAGGGGCGCAATGGCTTTCGCATGGGCAATGCAACGGTCGTCGATTCGATGATCCATGACGGCCTGTGGGAGATCTTCAACGACTACCACATGGGTATCACCGGTGAGCACGTTGCCGAGAAGCATGGAATCACACGCGAGGAACAGGACCAGTATGCACTGAACTCGCATCGTAAAGCGGCTGCTGCCTGGCGTGCAGGTTACTTGAAATCGCAGACGCTCCCCATCGAAGTGCCGGCGAAGAAGAAGGGAGAGCCATCCACCACCTTCGACCACGACGAGTCGGTGCGCGAGGACGCTTCGCTCGAAGCGCTGCGCGCGCTGAAGCCGGCTTTTAAGAAAGACGGAACGGTCACCGCTGGAAACGCTCCGGGCGTAAATGATGGCGCTGCCGCCGTGGTGGTCATGGCGGCGTCGAAAGCCACATCGCTGGGTCTCGTGCCGATGGTCCACATTCGCGCCCAGGCGACGAGTGGCATTGATCCCAAGTGGGTGATGCTCGCTCCCGTTTTGGGAATCCAGCGCGTCCTGGCGAAGGCGGGCTGGTCTAAGGAGGATCCCGATCTCTACGAATTGAACGAGGCGTTTTCCGTGCAGGCCATGGGCGTGATGAAGGAAGTTGGCATGGATCCGGCCAAGGTGAACGTGAATGGCGGAGCGGTGGCCATAGGACACCCCATAGGCGCCAGCGGAGCCCGCGTTCTGGTTGCGCTCATCTACGAGATGATGCGGCGTGACGTGCACCGCGGAGTCGCGGCCCTCTGTTTGGGAGGTGGCAACTCGGTGGCCATGGCGGTCGAGCGCTAGAACCAATCCCTGTTACAGAGGAAAGCTTCCAATTGAAGCAGCAACCCACTTCAAACTGCTATTTTGATCACAGCACGAGGGAAGACTTCTATGGCCAACGGTGTTCTGACGGCAACGCTCGTTGCACCGGGGAAGTATGAGCTGATCGAGTACCCACTCCCCGAACCTGAGCCAGGTTGCGTCCTGGTGAAGATGGAGATGTCAGGGATCTGTGGGACCGACAAACACACCTATCAGGGCTATACCACCCAATATGCTGGCGCCGGTTCACCGAAGGAGATCGAATTCCCGATCATTCAGGGGCACGAGAATGTTGGCACGGTAGCGGCGATCGGCGGCAACGGAATCTACGCGGATTTCGAAGGCATTCCCCTCAAGGTGGGTGACCGCGTTGTTGTGGGGGCCAACGTTTGCTGCGGGCAATGCTACTATTGCCGGCACGACTTCCCCTACTACTTCTGCCAAAACACAACCGATTATGGCAACAACATGACTGCGAAAAATCCACCCCACCTCTTCGGTGGCTGGTCGCAGTACATCTACGTCGTGCCGGGAAGCTTCCTGGTAAAAGTCCCGGACGACCTTCCCTCCGAGGTTGCGGTTCTTACCGAAATCATGGCCGTGACCGTCGGCCTCGACCGGGCGAAGCAAATGTCAGCATTTCCCAATGAGTCATTTCGCTTTGACGATACCGTTGTGGTTTTGGGTGTCGGCCCCCTGGGTATGTGCTTTTTGATGAAGGCACGCATGCTGGGTGCCGGAACCATCGTGGCTGTCGACCTGTCCGATTACAGGCTGACTACCGCCAAACGTTTGGGCGCCGATCACGTGCTGAACGTATCCGGCACCACCGCGGCGGACAGGCTCGCTTTTGTGCGCGACCTTACCAACGGCCGTGGTGCCGACATGGTAGTCGAGTGTGCCGGCGTTCCTCAAGCCGTTCCGGAAGGCCTGGACATGTTGAGGTTGGGAGGTCTGTTGGTGGAGGCGGGAAACTTTTCCGATCTAGGCGAAGTCTCGATCAGCCCCCACCGTCAGATCTGCGCGAAAAACGCGCGCATCCTGGGCGTAGGTGGAGAGGAGCCTGCTGCGTATGCTCCCAGCATGCGGCAGATGGCTCGATACATGAAACATTATCCATTGCGTAATTTTGTGAGCCATCGTTTTCCACTCCGCGGGGTGGAAGCAGCGATGGCAAAGTCAATCGCCCCGGATTCGATGAAGGTGATCATGGAGCCGTGGAGTTGATCAGCTTGTGCAGCGCAACAGGGTTTTGCTTTGTATCAGGAAACGACTCGCCATTGTCGATCGGGTTGAGGCGCACAGCAGGTCCCTCCACTACGCTACGCTCCGGTCGGGATGACAATTTTGTTTGGGGAACGCTAGGTATCGTTTCCAAGATGAATTGTCATCCCGACCGTGGCGTAGCGTAGTGGAGGGATCTGCTGTGCGCCTCTCGGGCTGCCCAAATTCTGGAGTTAAAATGCAGACACTTTAGCCCCTGCACGCCAATGGGAAAAGCCGCAGGGGCTAAAGCCCATCTCTTTTTGCGTCTGTCGGCACGACTAAAGTCGTGCCCTGGACAACAACAAAGCAGAAGGTTTGTTGCGCCGCGAGCGACCTGGGGCACCCGTAGTTTCTTCAGCGCAGTTCGCTGACGACCTTCCTGAGATACGACAGGCTGGCGGCTACGCTTTCCACCGGGGGCCGCGTGGTCGCTCCGAACTTTACATCCTGTTCCACGACCATCCATCCGGAATAGTTGTTTCGGGCCAACACCCGAAAGAATTCCGGAAAATCGATTGACCCCTCGCCAATGATGGTGAAAGCCTTGGCCTCGATCGCCTGCTCAAAGTTCATTTCGTTGCGGCGCACTTCTGCTATAACCGCCGGGTCGATGTCCTTGATGTGAACGAAGCGCAGGATGTCGCGATACTTTTCCGCCTCGGCGATGCAATCGTCTCCGGCGTAATCACAGTGGCCGGTATCCAGACAGAGGCCAATTTTGGTGGCTGCGGTTACGTCGAAGAACCGCTCCGTCTCCGCGGCGGTTTCAACGTAGGTGGATATGTGGGGATGGAAGACGAGATCCAGGCCAAACTCCTCCGTCACTTGGGCGGCTTCCGCCACCACCTTCGCCACCTGCTTCCATTGGTCCGCGTTCAGACCCTTGCTGCCGTCTGCCGGCACGCGACCGGCAATTCGATCCCGCTCGTCGGACTGAGCATCGGCCAAAACCAAGAAGGGTGCGCCCAGGGCTGCGAGCAATCCGCCTACCTTGCGAATTTGATCGACAACGAGCTTGGTTGAGGCGGGGTCGCTCAACGGTGCAGGCACAAAGGAACCCAACAGCTTCAGATTCCGTTTCGACAACTCGGGAGACAAAACGGCCGGGTCTGTGGGGAAAAATCCATACGGCCCGAGCTCGGTTCCGGTGTAGCCGGCAAGCACCATCTCGTCCAGCATTTTTTGGTAGCTTTGCTCCCACGAGGGGCCGGGATAATCCAACACCCCCCAGCTGTCAGGAGCAGAGGCAAACGTAAATCGTGAACTAAGGCTTGTCATTTATGAAACCTTTTTCATCCTGTTGGTGTTCGTTCGAGTTGGTAGCGGACGCTTTGCACACCAGGTGCGCGCGATCGTCCTACAAGAAAGTCCCTGCAATAAGCGCTTATATCGTTTCTTTATAGTTCTGCCCGCTGACACGGTCAAGCCTTTTCCTCGCCGTTCATGTCTCCTCCGCGGGAGCAGCTCGTTTCCCCTGCTATACTCGCCGCACCGGACCAACTGGAGCCCGCCATTCTGTTCAAAGCACTCAGTGCGGCGGTCTATGGCATCGACGCTCACATCATCGATGTCGAAGTCGATTATTCCGGTGTCAAAACCACGGAAGACTGGTTTCACACCGTGGGCCTGCCGGATGCGGCGGTGCGTGAAAGCCGCGATCGGGTCAGATCAGCGATCAAGAATTCCGGCTTCGACATACCACCTACGCAAATCACTATCAATCTGGCTCCTGCCGATCTCAAGAAAGAAGGCTCGGGTTTTGATCTCCCGATAGCCGTCGGAATTCTCGGCGCCTACGGTGCGCTGCAGTTAAAGGACCTGGGCCAATTCCTCCTGGTGGGCGAACTTGGACTCGATGGCGCGCTCCGTGGTGTTCCTGGCGTACTGCCGATTGCTGTTGCTGCGCGTGCGCGCGGTATCGCCAACCTTATTGTCCCCGAGCGCAATGCGGCGGAAGCGGCGGTGGTTGAGGGGCTCAACGTCTTTTCCATGCGCACGTTGATCCAGGTGCGCGAGCTGCTCAATTCCGGGGGACTTTATGCCCAGCCTTTTCGCGTGGACTCGCAGTGTCTCCTTCGTGAGCGTCATTCGTTCGTTCTTGACTTCAAAGATGTGCGCGGCCAGCAGACGGCTAAGCGTGCTTTGGAGGTTGCCGCTGCCGGTGGCCACAATATTCTCATGATTGGTCCGCCCGGGTCCGGGAAGACGATGTTAGCCAAGCGGCTGCCTTCGATCCTTGCCCCGCTGCGCCTGGAAGAGGCGCTCGAGACCACCAAGATCCACTCCGTCGCCGGCGTGCTCGATGCGGACGCAGGGTTGGTGACACAACGCCCCTTCCGCTCCCCGCACCACTCCATCTCGGACGCGGGGCTCATTGGCGGCGGCAGTATTCCACGGCCGGGCGAAGTCTCGCTGGCTCACAATGGCGTGCTGTTCCTCGATGAGCTTCCTGAGTTCCCGCGTAACGTGCTGGAGGTGATGCGCCAGCCGCTGGAGGATGGCACCGTGACCATCTCTCGCGCCGCCATGTCGCTTAGCTTCCCTGCGCGCTTCATGCTGGCGGCGGCGATGAATCCTTGCCCTTGCGGTTATTTCAACGACAAGTCGCACGAGTGTCTTTGTACTCCGCCCATGATGCAGCGCTACATCTCAAAAATCTCTGGTCCGCTGCTGGATCGCATTGATATCCACATAGAGGTTCCCGCAGTGCAGTATCGGGAGCTTCGTTCTGGCGCAGCGAGCGAAGGATCGGATGAAATTCGGGCGCGTGTCCTGGCGGCGCGGGAGCGGCAGCACCAGCGTTTCGTCGGCGACCGTATCTTCACCAATGCACAGATGCATACTCGCCAAATCCGCACCTACTGTGAGCTCTCTCCTGAAGCCGAACGCCTGTTGGAAAGAGCGATGCAACAGCAGGGCCTGAGCGCGCGTGCGCACGATCGGATTTTGAAAGTCGCCCGCACCATCGCGGACCTCGATGCTCAGCCGGCCATCACCGTGGGCCATATCGCGGAAGCGATTCAGTACCGCACCCTGGATCGCAGCTTCTGGAGCTAGAGTCGAGTCAGCTCTTCAATAAGTTTCTTATGTGCCGGGTAGATACGGATGAGTTCGGACCTGGCAGCCAACTCGAAATCCGCAAACTCGAAGCCGGGCGCCACGGTGCAGCCGACCAGCGCAAATCCGGACGGATCTTTCAATCGTGAAGCAAACCAACAGCCGGCGTTCACCACCCCTTGAAAAGCTCCATCGCCCAGCTGCAACTCGGATCGATTTCCTTCCGGATCGATCACGTACACGACTAATGGGTTGCCGGCATAGAAATGCCATACCTCGTCGGAGGCGATGCGGTGGAATGCGGAAAAGTCATTTCCTGCCAGCAGAAAGTAGATCGCGGTCGACGCCGACCTATCCCCTTGATAGCTGCCCGGCAGGGCACTCTGGGCAATGGTCAGATCTGACTTATAGGTGGCGCGATAGAAGCCCCCCTCGGGGTGAGGGCTCATTCCCAGTTGTTCTACCCAGTACTGCGCATTTTTGTCCAAAAGCATTCGCCTAATGGCTTGCCGCGGAAGCTTCCGCCTGTTGCTTCAACGCGTGCACCACAACCCGTAGCATTTCCTCTTCGGGGGCCCGCTTACCGCTCCAGATTTCGAACTGCCGCGCGCCCTGCTGGACAAACATTTCGACACCGGTCACGACAGGTATTCCTTTTTGACGAGCCATGCGCAGCAAAGGTGTCTCTACAGGGTTGTAGACCAGGTCGAAGACCAGGCGTGCGTTGATCTCTTTCGGTTCCAGAATGTGCTGTGGTTTCACCCCGTGCATGCCGACTGCAGTGGCGTTCACGATCACATCGAAGCTGCTCTTGGCCACCTGCTCGCGGCGAATGGTCTTGGCTTTGGCTTCACGGGCGAGCTTCTGCGCCGTCTGCGGAGTACGGTTCAGGATCAAAACCTCCGCTCCCTTATTCACCAGGCCGAAGACCGCCGCCCTGGCGGCACCGCCGGCACCTAATACCAGGATTTTCGCCCCGCTCAGCGAAAGCCGCTTCTCGAGCGGTCGGACAATCCCTCCAACATCGGTATTGAAACCGTAGAGTTTGCCATCGTGCGCCCGAACGATCGTGTTGCAAGCGCCAACCTGGGCCGAGATTGGGTCCATGTTCTCCAGGTGCTTGAGCACCTCCTGCTTCAGAGGCATGGTTACGCTCAGGCCGGAGAGCGGTACCTCTCGCACCACGGTCAGCAAGTCAGTCAGCTTACTGGTTTGCAGCGCCAGGTACACCGCGTTGACCGTTTCGCGGTGGAAGGCGGTGTTCATCATCAAGGGGGACAGGGAGTGCTTGATGGGGTTGCCCACGACACCATACACCCGCGTAGCCGTATCGATCTGCGCGATGCGATAGGTGTCGGTGAGTGTGTGTGCGGCAATCTGGCCCGGAGCCGTCTCCTCGCCCTGGGTGGCGGAGGCAAAGGTAAATACGCTGCCGGCGCGAATGGCAAGCACCCGGCTGATGATCCCCTGATCACCCATGCACAGGCCTACCATGTTGGCCATGTCACTGGTGCGCTCGAGAAAGTGCATCATGACCACGTTGTCCGCGAGGGCCTTGGCCGTGGTCACGATCTTGATGAACTCCGGCTCATAAGGCCGGATGCGTTCAAAGATGCCGTCCAGATCCTTGGTGGTCTGAAAGTCGTGCCAGGAGACGATGAGGGCCGTGCCCCGAGCCCTCAACTTCTCCAGCTCAGTCGCCTTAATGGCCTCGGCCGTCTGCAACTCCAGATCTACCAGGTGAAACCCCGATGCGCTGGCTTTCTGGAGCACGTCCAATTCGGCGGCGATGGCGCCTTTAAACTTTCCTCCGTTCACGGCGCGGCGACAGGTGGCAATGGCCGTGACCACACTGTTTTCGGCCATGAACTGCTTCAACCTGGGGAGCGCAGCGAGGGGTTTTTCAAGGTAATCGAGGCGGAATTCCAGAAACGGGCTGTCGCGCATAGCTTCCGTCGCTCGATCGACCATCTCGGCGGCCGTCGATCCGATGATCGCCACGCAGAGTTTGCCCATACGCGAGCGTAAGTATTGCTGCGAGAGTGATGGGGCAGCAGAATTCATGATGACAATCTGGACATCTTAATGCATTTTCACTTCTACGCTGCACAGGCAAGCTTGGCGATGTGCGTCTTTTCCTGACGAAAAGCCGCTTCAAGTTACGCTCCTCTTTATACAGCAGAAGTGAAAATGCTGTACCGGCCTTATCCGCTGGATGCAAGAACCGTTTACCCTTTTAGGTGGAGTAAGGAGCAGGTCCCCCTTGAATCATTCATCGGCAACCGAAGCGATAGCTTTGCACCCCTGGAACGAAAGCGGACAGATTGACGCCCCGGCACTGGAAGGCTGGGTCGCGGGGAGGCTGGCACGGCAGCAAAAGCTAATCGCTTCGCTCTTAGCCGTCGAAGGCCAGAAAACGCTGGAAAATACCCTACGTCCTTATGACGAAGCGGTGGCCACCCTGAGTGCGACCGGGTCCCTGGCCTCGCTGTTGGATAGCGTTTATCCGGATAAGCCGGTACGGGACAAAGCGCGGGAACTCACGCAGACGGTCGCCGAGGAGGCAACCGTACTGTCGCTCAACCAGGAGGTCTACCACGCGCTCTCAGCTATCGATCTGAGCCACGCCGACCCCGCGACCACCCACTATGTTAGCCAGACCCTGCTGAACTACCGCTTGGCCGGCGTCGATAAGGATGATCCGACGCGCGCCCATTTGCGGGAGCTTTCGGATAAGGCGACGGAGATATCGCTCACTTTTGCCAAGCATGTACAGGAGAACGTAAACCGCGTGGAAGTCCACGATGCCGCCGAGCTCGCCGGGCTGCCGGAAGACTACATCCACAATCATCCGCCGGATGCCCGGGGCGTGATTACTCTGACCACCGATTTTCCCGATATGCAGCCGGTGATGACCTTTGCCAGGAGCGCCGATTTACGCCTGCGCATGTTCCGCGCCTATAACACGCGGGCTTACCCGGCCAACCGGCAGTTGTTGCTTGACCTGCTCGCGGTGCGCCAGGAGATGGCCACGATTCTGGGTTTTGCTTCCTGGGCCGATCTGGCCACGGCTAACCAGATGATGGGTTCTGCCGCCAACCTGAAGAAATTCATCGGCGAACTGGAACAGGCGTCGCGCTTGGGCGCTCAGCGGGAATACGAGATGGTGCTGAGCTTTGCCCGCGGGCAGGAGCCAGGACTGAACAACCTCAAAAGCAGCGACCGCGGTTACTGGTATGAGCAGTACCGGCGTGAAGCCTTCGACTTCGATTCGCAGTCAGTCCGTCCCTACTTCCCGTATGACTCCGTGGAGGCGGGCATTCTCGAGACCGCAGCGCGGCTCTTCCACGTCAGCTTCCAGCGGAAAAAGGACACCAGCGTCTGGCATCCCCAGGTGAGCGCCTGGGATGTCTATGACCGGGGCCAGTTGGTTGGCTGCTTCTATCTGGACATGCATCCGCGCGAAGGCAAGGACAAGTGGTTTAGCGCGGCCCCGTTGATTCCGGGGATCGCAGGGCGGCAGTTGCCGGAAGCGGCGCTGATCTGCAACTTTCCTGGAGGCAAACCGGGCGACCCCGGTCTTATGCAATACAGTGACGTGGTCACCTTCTTCCACGAGTTCGGGCACTTGATGCACGCTATTCTTGGCGGCCACCAGGCATGGGCCGGCGTGAGCGGTATCTCCACCGAAGGCGACTTCGTCGAAGTCCCTTCGCAAATGCTGGAAGAGTTTTTCCACGACCCCAGGCTTTTGGCGTCGTTTGCCCGGCACTACCAGACCGGCGAGCCCATCCCGGCAGCCCTAGTCGAACGAATGAATCGGGCGAGTGCTTTCGGAAGAGCAGACGGAGTACGCACCCAGCTCTTCTACACCAGCTATTCGCTCGACGTGCACAACCGTCCGCCTGCCGACATTGATCCCGATGCCATGCTCGAAGAAGGCTACAAACGCATGATGCCTTATGAGTGGGTTGATGGCAATCGCATGTATGCCAGCTTCACCCATCTGATCGGCTACTCGTCCAACTACTACACCTACATGTTCGACAAGGTGATTGCGCTCGATTTCTTTGGTCAATTCGACCGCTCGAATCTGCTGGAAGGGCCTACTGCGATGCGCTACCGGCAGTCTATTCTCGAGCCCGGCGGATCCAGGCCGGGCACCCAGCTCATCGCAGATTTCCTTGGCCGCGAACAAAAGATGGATGCCTTTGCCGAGTGGGTGGGTGAGGAATTCGCCGGCACCGCGGCAGGGGAGGGAAGCGCCGCGGGAAGAAAGGAAACCGATGGCATCGGCAATTCTGCGTAAGGCGTGGGAGGGAAAGTGGGCGCTGGTTACCGGGGCCAGCGCCGGCATTGGTGAAGCGATTGCTGTGGAGTTGGCAGAGGCGGGTGTGAACGTGGTGCTCACAGCCCGCCGCCGTGAGCGGCTCGATGCCCTCGCCGAGCGGCTGCGCACCCAATATTCCATTCGGGCGCAGGTGATTGAGGCTGACCTTACCCGGCCTCAGGCCCCGCAGGAAATCTTTGACGCCACCGAGGGCTCCGGCCGAGTCGTAGATCTGCTGGTCAACAATGCCGGCTTCGGGGAGTACGGCGAGTTTCTCCACTCCAGCCTGGAAATGCAGGTGAATATGGTCCAGGTCAATTGTGCAGCCGTGGTGCATCTCACCCGGCTGTGGATCCCGGCGATGGTCGACCGCCGGCGGGGTGCGGTTTTGATTGTGGCATCGACCGCCTCCTATCAGCCCGTGCCCTATCTGGCGACTTACGGTGCAACCAAAGCCTTCGATCGCATGCTGGCCGAAGCCCTGGCCGAAGAGGTGAAGCGCTATGGAATCCGCGTGAGCGCCCTTTGTCCGGGACCGACGGAATCAGAATTCAACCAGGTGGCTGGTGAGCGGGCAGGGGACAGGCGGAAGGCACAATCGGCCGCCGAGGTGGCGCGCCGCGGCCTGGAGGGCCTTGCGGACGGCAAATCATGGGTCCTTCCGTACTTCGCGGGTCGCCTGCAGGTCTTTGCCCAGCGATTCGTGCCCCGCGGGGTCGTCACAAGCGCGGTGGAGCGGATGTTCCGGCCGCCAAACCTCAAATAATTACCATCGCGGCAATTATTTTTGCGGAGTGGAACAACTTTACGGCGGGAAGCGCATTCTTATTAAACAACAACAGAGGCTACTTCAACTTTTTCCAACCTAGGTAATTGTTCACCTCATTGAAGCTCCGCCCCGGCGGACTCTCCTCTTCAAAAACCCTGATTTCCCCTTCCCAATTGGCCTCTTGAGCGGGCCCGCCGGAAGGCGGGCCTTTGTATTTTGGCGACCGACGTAAGATAGCGTGGATGGTATCTTCCAACGTTACCCGAGCCAAAGGACCAGAGGTCGTCCGCGTCCCCAGCTGGGCATCGCGCAGCAAGCCTGGCCTGGCTTGGCTCATCCATGGATTCAGCACTCGACTTGGGGGAAGAACGACGGTCTATCGTCCCGGCGGCTCCGATTTAAATCTTGGATTTACCGATTCCGACGACCGGGATGTCGTGTCCGCAAATCGCGGACTTTTTCTCGCCGCTGCCGCCGAAGGCAAGGAAATTCTCGGGTTGGTTTCCCTGCGGCAAATCCACTCTTCGCTCATCCGCAGAGTTTCGGCCAGGGACGTGGGTCAGGCCGGGATGCCTGCGGTGCTAAAGGGCGATGGGCTGATGACCGACGAGCCCGGTGTATTACTGGGCATTCAAACGGCGGACTGTGTTCCTGTTCTTGTGGCCGACCGCAAGAATCGAGCGGTAGCGGCTTTTCATGCGGGATGGCGCGGCACGTTGGCCCGCATTGTGGAAAACGGCGTGGGCCGCATGCGGCTGGAGTTTGGCTCCAAGCCAGAACATTTAATTGCCTCCGTCGGGCCGGCCATCGGGGTGTGCTGCTACTCCGTTGGGGAAGAGGTGAGGGAGCAATTCGAATCGCAGTTTATATATGCCCCGGAACTCTTCCGTGAGGTGTACGACTCCGATCCGGTAAAGACCAAATATCCGATGCTGTTTCTCACTGCTCGCGCACCCGGGCACAGTGACATTGGTCCCTCCATGCACCTGGACTTGGCGGAGGCGAATCGACGGCAGTTGTTGGCAGCGGGGCTCAAGAAAAGCGCAATTTATCTCGCCGGGCAATGCACGGGCTGCCACACGGATCGCTTCTTCTCTCACCGCACAGAACGTGGATTTACCGGTCGGATGATGAGCGTGATTGGAGTCGCCAAGCCTTGAGTCCAGACAAATTTAAGCGGCAGATTCAGGCTTGGTCTCATCCGGCTCCGGTGTTGTGCCCTTGGGGTTGACCAGGTCGCGCAATTCCTTGCTCGGCTTGAAGTAGGGCACTCGCTTGGCGGGTACGTCCACTTTGGCCCCGGTTTTGGGGTTTCGTCCGGTTCGGGGCTTTCGCTGGCGGATGCGGAAGCTGCCGAAACCGCGGATTTCGATCTTGTCGCCGGAACGCAAGGCGTGAATTACGGAATCGAAAATGGTATCCACGATCATTTCCCCATCCCGGCGCGTCAGATCGCCGAGTTGGGTCACTTCCTCTACGAGGTCTGCTTTGGTCATGGTCCTATCTTCTCCAAAGTATAAAGGTAACCCGTGTCAGCTATAGTAGATGCAGCAACTCGATGGTACATCGGAAACGAATGGCAGCCATGCTTTCCCCTGTGGATTGCGCAGCTGGATAACCAATAACGAGCTTTTTTCGGCAAATTAGTGTTTAACCTTGTGAAAACTCAGTTTCGCCACGCAGCGAGACGAGTATGACCTACAGATGCAACAGTTTGGAACGGAGTAGCGTAGAATTTACGGCGTATCAATGGAACGACCTTTAATCAGCATCGTGATCCCCGCTTATAACGAAAGCGCCCGCATCGGGAGAGCCCTTACCGAGGTTCTGCGTTGTGTGCATGAGCGCGCCTGGAATGCCGAGATCCTCGTGGTCAATGACGGATCGACCGACCGTACAGGCGCCGTCGTCGAGGAGTTTGCTCAGTTGCACCCACAGGTACGCCTGCTGACCAACCCGACAAACCGGGGCAAGGGATTCAGCGTTCGCCACGGTGTGCTGCATGCCGTCGGGGAGATCGTAATGTTCACTGACGCTGATCTGTCGGCGCCCATGGAGGAAGCCGAACGGTTGTTCGAAGCCCTGCACCAGGGTGCGGATATTGCCATCGGTTCCCGCTGGCTCGAGCGCAACCGCCAGACGCTCAAGCAACCTCTCTATCGCCAGTTTTTTGGGCGATGCTTCAATGCCATCACCCGGCTGGTCATGGGACTGCCGTTTGCCGACACACAATGCGGGTTCAAGGCCTTTCGGCGCCCCGTGGCCCAGACCATTTTCCAGCTGCAACGCATCGAGCGGTGGGGTTTTGATCCCGAATTGCTCTTCATCGCTCTGAAACGCGGTTACAAAATTCAAGAGGTGCCCGTCACCTGGGGACACGACGAGCGGTCGCGTCTGAGCTATCTCAAGGACGGACTCAAGATGCTGGAAGAGATTGCGTACATCCGTTGGGAAGCGTTTGCGGGCGCCTACGATCGGAATGTAGTTGAATTCACCCCGGAATGGCCGGTGGTCAAAGGCTGAAGCCGGCGGGAAGCATCTCGGTTTCCAATTCTGCCTCCAGCTTCCTCGACTTCACGGCGACTCGGATCTCCATTTCGCTGGTCTGCTCCATCACCATGGTCTCCGAGCAGCGCGCGCAAAGCCAAAAGTGCTGTAGACCCCGGGCGCGCCCCCCAGGGCCAGGTACAGTTGGATCCGGCAGATCGAATACGAAAATGCGTCCTTCACGCAGGTAATGGAGTGGTTTGCCGCAGGTTGGATTTGCACACTGATTCACCATGAAATACCCCAATGGAGCCGAGTCTCGCTTTTAGCTGGAGGATGACCCTTGCTGCTAAAGATATGAGCCGAGAAATGACCAAAGGGTTTTCTCCAGCGGCCATTAGATATGTTTCGTATGCGAGAATAAGCAGTTCACATGCCGATACTGCGCTCGATTTTTATTGCGCTCTCCCGGAATTCGTCGTTACGTCAATTCGCGGAAAATTCCACTCTTGGTGGCCGGATGTCCTCCCGCTTCGTTGCCGGCACCCGCATCGAGGATGTGCTGGACGCAGCCACCTCGGTGAACCGCCAGCGCATGTCTGCCACGCTTGATAGCCTGGGGGAAAATGTTCATTCCCCCGCCGAGGCTCAGCGCGCCGCAGATATCTATCACCGGTTGCTTGATGCCATCCAACAGGATCGGCTGGATGCCAACGTGAGTGTGAAGCTTAGCCAGATGGGTATGGAGCTTGACCCTGAACTGGCCTTCTCCATGGCCGCGGGCTTGGTCGAGCATGCAGTAACGGCCGGCACCTTCGTGCGCATCGACATGGAGGACTCCGCATACACGCAGGCCACCATCGACCTGGTAAGCAAGCTAAATGCCATGAACGGAAATCGAGGCCACGTGGGCGTGGTGATCCAGGCCTACCTCTACCGCAGCAAAGCGGACATCGATCGCCTGCTGGCGGAGGGGATTCGTATACGCTTGTGCAAAGGAGCCTATCAGGAGCCGGCCGATCTGGCCTTCCCCGATAAGGCAGATGTTGACAGAAATTTCATCAGGCTTATGCAGGTTTTGCTGCCCAGTGGCATCTACCATGGCATCGCGACCCACGACGAAAAGATGATTGACGCTACCTGCCAGTTCGCAAAGGAACGTGGCATCCAGCCCGACGAGTTTGAATTCCAGATGCTATACGGTGTCCGGCGTGACCTGCAGCGCTCGTTGGTGGCGTCAGGCTACCGGGTGCGGGTTTATATTCCTTTTGGGACCGAGTGGTATCCCTACTTTATGCGCCGGTTGGCGGAACGGCCGGCCAACCTGCTATTCATAGCCAGAAATTTCTTCCGCCAATAAGGAGATGATGTGAAAACCAAGAAAGCCCTGGAACAGGCGGAGCTCATTTTGAAGCTCTACGAGATTCGCCGCGAGACCGCTCTGCGCTCGTCCCGCGATTATGTAGGCGGTGAGTTCTCACCCAAATCCGTGGATGAATTCGTGAGCCTGGTAAGAGATGGCGGTAAACCGAGCGGGCATATCCTTCAGGTCTACGGATACTGGGATATGGTCGCCGCATTCGTTGTCCACGGCGCGCTGGACGAATCGCTGATCTTCGACACCTGCCAGGAGATGTATTTCCAGTTTGAGAAGATCCAGCCCTACCTTGCGGGCTTTCGCGAGAAGATGAACCTGCCGGAGTTTCTTAAGAGCATGGAGACAGTCGTCGCCGGCTCGCAGGAGAGACGAACACGCGCGGCCACCAAGGTGAAGACTCCCAAGCCCGCGAAGATCCGCGCACAAGCGGCTGAGCCCGAAGAACTCGCGCCGACGGCCGAATCGGCGTCGCGGTAGGAATCGGCCTTCGCAGGCAGATTCGTCTCAGTGACTGTTCTGGAGCGCGAGCACGGCGAACCCGGTCGCGGCATCACTCATAAAATGCCCGATATCCGAACTCTGGTCACGTTGCTTGTTCAGCGACCAGGCGGTCCACTTTCCCTCGTCCAGGGTCTGGTTCTGAGTTAGCCAGGTCAGACCCTTCTTAGCCTCTGCCCGCCCCAGGCCAGATTCCTCCAGGGCTACGACGGTGAGAGCGGTAGCAAGCCCGTCGCTCCTCGTTTGCAGAGAGGTGCCATCGCCTCTCTTCCAGGTGCCCAGGTCATTAAGGCTCCAGCCACCGTCCGGTTGTTGCTTAGAGGTGAGGGTTGCCAGCAGGGCGGTGCGCTCCCCGTCGTTCAACAGCCCGGCCATCCTGGCGGAAGCCCACAGCATGTAGACCTTGTTGAGCAACGGCTGCGCCGCGTACTCCCGCCGGAGGAAGCCGCGCAGTAGCCGCAGATTCTCCTGAATTTTGGGGTCGTTCTGATAATTATCAGGAGCCTTGCCCACCGCGATCGCCGCCAGCGCGGCACCACTGTATTGGGACTCAGTCGACTCCCAGGGAGCCAGGTGGAAATTTTGCCAGCCCCAGGCGCCCGCCTGTTCACCGGACTTGATCTGCAGGGCCCACATGTTGTCAAAGGCGCTGCGCGTAATGTCGGTCAGATGATTCTTTCGTTGGTCATAGGAGGACAGGATAAGGGCGTTCACCACTGATTCCGTGGCGCGCGAGTCCGCGGCTAATGTGGGGCCGCTTTTGCTGTTGGCATAATACGGCTTAACGTCGTTCCACATCGTGACCCGGCGAAGCACATTGTTGAGTAAGACGTGCTCCTGCTCAGTGGGCGCGTTTTCGCCCAAAGGCCCCCGCAAGCTGGAGCGGGCAAGCGCATAGGGCAGTACGGTGTGGCACGAAACACAAACCGTATCGTGATCTCGCTTCGAGCCGCTCCAACTCTGCCACCATGTTTCGCGGCTATCGAGGTAATGCGCTGCTGCCGCCTGGTTCCAGACCTTTGCCGTGGGCCCGACTTTGTCAGTATTTTCGCCCGCTCGCCCAGAACAGGCTGTTGCGAGAAAGGGCGCGACGAGGAGCAGGGTAAAAAGATGGGCGGTTTTCACGCGAGCACATCTCCTTTGCAAGCGGGATGACAAAAAGAGATTGATCGGGGGACCCTGTCATCGTAGCGTATCACGGGGTTTTTTGCTGCGACTCAATCTCTTCCATCAGGTCGGCGACCTTTGTCTTGCGTTCGTCCTGCAGCTCGCGCAATCCCTCGATGACTCCGATTCTGTCCTCGACCGAACGATTCTGGTTGAATTTCCGCTTGCCTTCGAGGCGGAGAATTTTGAATTCAAACCCGACAATCGCCTTGAGCTGCGAGTCGATGTAGACCGCCGGAGCATCGGTGACTTGCCACGGAGCAGGGAAAGACGCCTCGTGCTTCCGGGTCAGTTCGGTGACTACGGTCCTTAACCTTTCCACGTCTTCAAAAAAGGCTATGCGGCCATAGGCATGAATCGCGGCGTAGTTCCAGGTCGGCACTACCCTGCCTGTTTCCTGTTTCGCGGGGTACCAGTTAGGAGAAACATACGTGTCGAGCCCGAGGAAAATGATGAGCGCCTCGGCTTCGGGATCGGTTTCCCTCCACTGGACATTAGCCCGCGACACATGGCCGGTCAGGGTTCCGTACTCACCCCTGGTCTCATCCAGCAGGACCGGGAGATGCGTGGCCACCAGCCCGTGGGTGGTGAGGGAGACCAGCGTCGCCAGTTCGCTCTGCTTCATAGCCGAATGAAGCATGGGGAGGTTTGTCAGCTCAAAGGCCTTGGGCGTATACATGGGTGCCTCCTCCGTCTTTACCTGTCTTATACCATTTAGACTTCTTCCAAGGGGGCCCACATGTCGAGCAACAAACACGCAGGTACGGCTGCTGCGAGCACTGAGCCGGCGATTCCGGAACCATCGTTCGCGGAGCGTGCGCGGACTCTGCTGTATCTCGGCCGGGTCGGCAGCCTGTCTACTCTTTCGCGTAAGCGGCCGGGCTTTCCTTTCGGGTCTTTAATGCCCTTTGCCCTGGATAGCGAGGGACGGCCTCTCTTCCTGATAAGCACCATGGCGATGCACACGCAAAATCTGCAGCAGGACCCACGCGCCAGCCTACTGGTGACGCAGCCGGAAGCCAGCGGCGACCCGCTTGGGGCGGCGCGGGTGACGGTGGTGGGCAACGCAACTGTCCTGGCTGCGCCCGAGGTGACGGAAGCGCGCCGGCTCTACCTGGACCTTCATCCCAACAGCAAGTACTGGGTGGACTTCGACGATTTCGCTTTTTTCCGTATGGATGTGGTCGATGTCTATTACGTGGGCGGCTTCGGAGTCATGGGATGGATCGCCGCACCGGACTACGCCCAGGCGCACCCGGACCCGCTGGCGGATGCGGCTGCTGGAATTCTGCAACACATGAATGCGGATCATCAGGATGCGCTGATCCTGCTGGCGCGGTCTTTTGCCGGCATCGAAGCACAGGAGGCGGCGATGACCGCGGTGGATCGTCTGGGTTTTCACGTGCGTATGAAGACCGGGGACGGCATGAAGGGGGCCCGCCTGGCATTCCTGAGTGAAGTGAGCACCCCGGCGGATACCAGAAAGATGCTGGTGGAAATGGTGCAGCAGGCGCGGCGCTCGTGAACACGCTCTATCGCCCGCAACTGCTCTATTCCGGGTCCGGGTTCACCTCCGGTTCGGGTCTTTTAGTCAGCCCGCAAGGCAGTGTCGTGGCGGCCGGTACGGATCTTTCCGCGCAGACTGTCGATTTGCCGGGGAAAGCGGTGCTTCCCGGCTTTGTCAACACGCACTCTCATTCCTTTCAGCGCTTGATACGGGGTAAGTCTGAGTCCAGGGTGACGAGTGGCCGCGATTTCTGGTCCTGGCGCGGGACTATGTACCATGCCGCGGCACGACTCGATCCGCAAGACGTCTACGATGTCGCGCGCATGGCATTCCTGGAGATGGTGCTGGGTGGGACCACCGCCGTGGGAGAGTTCCACTATCTGCACAATGCCCCAGGTGGGCGTCCCTATGACGATCCAAACGTGCTGGGCAAGCAGGTCATTGCGGCCGCCCAGTCCGTGGGGATAAGGATCGTCTTACTGCGCTCGGCGTATCTCCGATCGGGATATGAACTCCCTCCGGATCCGGGTCAGGTCCGGTTCTACGAAACTGCTTCTCAGTTCGTGGAAAATATGGCGGCCCTCGCGGAGGCGACCGAGGTACGCATTGGCGTCGCGCCGCATAGCCTGCGCGCGGTGCCGCTGCACGAACTCAAACAGATCGCCGCATGGACGCGGGAGAGGAAGCTGCCTCTGCATATGCATGTGGCCGAGCAGATTGCTGAGAATGAAGCTTGCTTGCGCGAGTATGGTTTGCCACCCGCCGCGCTGCTGGGAAGGGAAGGACTGCTGGGCTCTGATTTTACCGCGGTGCACGCGATCCATATCACAGCGGAAGAGATCGGGCTGCTTGCCCGGTCCGGCACTACCGTCTGTTCCTGCCCTACAACAGAACGCAACCTCGGCGATGGTGTGATCGTGGCTGACCAGATGATGGGAGAGGGCATTCGCATTGCGTTGGGGTCCGACAGCCAGGCGCAGATCGATCCGCTGGAGGATGCGCGCCAACTCGAATACCATTTGCGGCTCGATCGTCAGCAACGCGCCATTCTTGACCAGATTGGAGGACAGAACTTGGCAACGCGTCTCTTTGATTGCGCCACAGTCAATGGAGCCCGTGCGCTCGGCCTCCCTGCCGGCGAGTTGACTGGAGGGGCTTTGGCTGATTTCTTTACGGTGGATCTGGATGACCTATCTATCGCCGGGCATTCCGGAGAAGATTTGCTGCCTTTAGCCGTCTTCTCGCTTAACCGGTCAGCGGTGCGCGACGTGATGGTGAACGGCCGCTGGGTGGTGCGCGATGGACGGCACCCACTGCAGGAAGAGATTGTCTCCCGGTTCAAGCAGCTTCACCACAAGCTCTGGGGGAACCAACGGTGATTGGATGCGGGACTGAGCCTTCATTCTCGTTTTTTGCGAGATGTGGGATACCACGAATCTCAACGAGAAGTGCTTATTGGGTTCGAAATATTCAGGTCGAAAGCTGTGGTGCCCCACATCTCGCGAAAAACCAGCGAGCTCTGGGGCACCCCCAACTTTGTTGCGGGGCCTGATTTGAACAAGTCAATCGTGCCGGAACTAAACGAGGTGCCGGAACAATGCTATTCAAAGCAGCGGACCGCTGGCTGCAAATAATACTTCTCTCGCTAGCGCTCGTTCTCTGCCTTCTGCGGTTCGCCTTTCTGCGCGCGGATTTTCCCAATCATTCACCGTGGATGATTGACCAGGCTAAGTTTACCGACGAAGGGTGGTGGGCAAGCGCAGCGGTGCGCCATTTTCTCCTCGGACATTGGGAGGTTGCGGGGGACTATAATCCCGCGGTCGTCGTTCCGGTTTGGCCCTTATTGCTGACCCTGGTGTTTCATTTCAGCGGCGTCAGCCTGGTGGCCGCGCGAACTGTAGATGTGTTCTTCTCCCTTGCGACCGTGGCTCTCGTGTACTCATTGGTGAGGCGCTATGGTGGCACGGAGACAACGGCGGCACTTGCGGCGCTCCTGTCGGCGGCCAGTCCCTTCGCCTTCGCCTATAGCAGGCTGGCAACGTTAGACACCGTGGTAGTTTTCGAGTGGTGCCTACTGCTGTGGGTCGCTTCTTACGTCAAACCAGGACGAAGTTTGCCGATACCTGCCCTGGGTATCCTGATCCCGATCATGCTTCTGACCAAAACCACGGCGCTCGTCCTGGTGCCCGCAGTTCTTTGGGTGCTGTGGAAGAAGAGTCCGCGAGCAATACTGGCAGTGTGCGCCATGGCAGCTGCCGCGATCGGTATCTACCTTTCGATCGTCCTGCGATCCAGGTATGCCACGGACTACCACTATTTCTTCGCTATCAATGCACTGGCAGAGGTTGAGTTGGCCAGCACCGGTTCCTACCTGCTGCAGTTGTGGCATCACGGTATGTGGGTTGACCGCATCCTGTACCCCGCCGGGCTAGCGGTGCTGCTACTATCGCTGGCATGGCTGCGCCAGTTATGGAGGAATCCGTTGTTTGCCGCATCCTGGATCGCATTTGCGGGCGATGCGGTATTCGTCCTTCGCCGCCAGGATGACTACGCTCCCCGGTATTTCCTTGTCATGCTGGTGCCATTGATTCTGGCCCTGGTTTTCACTTTGCAGGAACTTAGGGTCCGCAACCGCGGTATGGCCGCGCTTCTCGCAGCCACGCTTGCGTTCGCGATCGTGCTCGATACGGTACAAGTTCTCGGATTCCTGAGGCACCGCCAATACCAGTTCTACGATGCAGCAAAGTCCATCCAGGCAATCGTCGATGCGGATCCAGCCGCACACCGCCTCCTGCTTGGGACAAGTGGCGATCAGCTGGCCCTGATGGCCGGTATCCCTGCGATCAATGACGGGTACAGCAGCCAGGATCTGACCCAAAAAGCATTGGCCTACCAGCCCGGTTGGTATGTAGGGTGGAATGAACTCGATCAGGACTACATGGATTCTCTGTCGGCGTTCCGGCTGGATGAAGTTGCAAACTACGCAGTATTTGATCGTGAGGACAGGAACCGGCTAAAGCTATATCGGATGGTTCCTCTGAAAGAGGCAAGTAAATGATCAAGATTCTTCTGGCCGCGCTTCTTATCCTGGCGGCATCTGCTCCGGCGTCGGCAGCGACGCCGCTCGATGTGATCTTCGACACCGATATGGGCAACGATGTGGACGACGCCCTCGCGCTGGCGATGTTGCACGCATTTGCTTCCCGGGGCGAAGTGAAACTGCTGGCCGTCACCGTGAGCAAAGACAATTCCTGGGCCGCTGAATACGTCCGTATGGTCGACGAATACTACGGGCGAGGGAGCATCCCGGTTGGTATCGTCCACGACGGTAAGACGACGGAGGATGGCCAGTATGTGAGGCAGGTCTGTGAGCTGCACGGCCGCCACCCCGATAAGGCCGAGGTGAGCGACGCGGTGCAACTGCTGAGGAAGACGCTGGCTGGTGAGCCAGACGGCGCGGTGACCTTGATCCAGGTGGGCTTTTCCACCAACTTGGCGCGTTTGATGGAGTCTGCGCCCGACAGTTTCAGCGATCTCAGCGGCATGGAACTGGTGAAGAAAAAAGTCCGCTCGCTCACCGTGATGGCGGGAAACTTTGCCGCCAGCAAACCTGAGTACAACGTAGTAACCGATATTCCCGCTGCTACCAAGGTCTTTGCCGACTGGCCGACCGATATCTACATCAGCGGCTTCGAGGTTGGATTGGCGATTCTGTATCCCGCATCCAGCATTGAGCATGACTTCCCGGCGGGTAATCCGGTTGCGGAAGCCTACCGTCTGTATCAAAAGATGCCGTATGACCGTCCCACCTGGGACCTGACTACGGTGGTCTACGATTTGCGGCCCGATGGTGGGTATTTTGATGTCTCGCCGCCAGGTGATGTCCTCGTTGCAAAGGACGGCTTAACTAAATTCCAGCCCAACCCACAGGGCAAGCGGCATTTTCTAAGCGTAAACGCGGTACAGGCGGCGAGGGTTCGTGAGGCGTGTGTCTGGCTCGCTTCGCAGCCAAAATAGAAGCGTCAGAAGAATCTGTCCAGCTGGAAGAAAATCTTCCGATGGCCATTGCCATTGCCGGCGGCACCGGCAATTTCAAACGGGCCGATTGCGGTCTTGATCACGATACCCACAACTCCGTCCATGGGCACACTCGGCTCGTTAGGCAGAAAAAAGGTCTTTCCTGCCTCGTACGTCGTAATTAGAGAAATGCTGTCTCCCAGGAAAGGCGGCAGCTTCGCCAGCCGCCGAATGTATCCAGTCTGGAACAGGTAGTACTGGTTAGTAATCAGCTCGTTTTCGCCAAAAGCAGAGAGCTGGAGTCCACCCCCCAAAGAAAAAGGAGGGATCCCTGTGTTTTCGTAGCCCAGCGTCGAACCGCCGGACACGGCTAGATAGGCCGAGGACTTCTGATTCAATGGAAAAAGAAAGTGCGACCGAAGTTCGGTGACAGGGAACGGCTGCTTGGTGCCTGTATTCGAGTCCCACCACTCTCCACGGAAGCTTGCTGACATTCCGCGCATAGGCAAAACCGGATCATCGGTCCGATCAAGGGTGTAATGCAGCCGGGTGACACCGATACGTCCGGATTGGACGGGATAGATGACGGTATCGCCAATCACCGGAGAATATCGCTGATAAGCAGACTGATATCCAAGACGAACTTCGGCGACCGAATGGAAGGTGTACCCAATATCGAGGGCTCCGCCAAACTGGCGCTTCCGGTATTGCGAGTCAATATGGTTGTCAAAGTAGAAATAAAATTTCCTCGTGTCGAGCGCGACCTGCGGAGCGATGAACCAGCGGGTCGAGGTGGAGAATGGGTGATAGTATTCCGTGGCTAATCGATAGACCGAGCCCAGGATAATGTCGTTGCGTAATTCCGAGCCAAAGCTGCCAAAGTCCAGAAAAGTAATCCGCGCCCCTGCGCTGAACAGAACTTCGTTGTAATTCGTCCCGTCGATGTTGATCAAAGGCCGCACGATGGGCGGGGAGTACGCTTTCTCCTGAGCAGAAACCAGAAGACCAGGCTTTCCGTCCTTTTCCGTCATGCTGTAGCCCAGCGAGCCAAAGCGTCCGGTTCCGGCAATCCGGGTGAACTGGGCTTCCAGGTTAACGTTGTTGATCGGCTTGCCGATGTCCGGTTGCAGTCTTCGCTCAATCCTGTTTGCCAGTATCGGCGTGGTGCCCGTCACCTCGACGAACTGAGGAATAGGCGTCTCAAGTGTTCGCCTCTCACGGTTATCAACGTATTGCTTCCACGCCGCATCATCGACGGCGAGTTTACTCAGAATGGCGCTCTTTCCTTCGGCGGCCTCATAGCCCAGGCGAATAATCTCAGCGGCCTTGTCGTAGTCGAGGGCGGTGTACTTGTCCAGGGGGACTGTGACGAGAACGTCCGCCATTTGCATGCTCTTAAGCTCGTTAGCGGCGATCATCACGCTCAATGACTGTCCCAGAACAGAAAAGGAAGAAAGCGGTTGTTGCGCATTGAAGGAAGCTGTTTGCAGGTAGACGGCAACCGTCAACTGGGCGCCCATCTTCTGGGCGACGTCGACCGGCAGGTTGTTGAGCAGACCGCCGTCCGCATAGACATTGTTGCCCGACCTTACCGGAGTAAAGATCCCGGGCAGGGACATCGTCGCCCGCAAAGCCAGGGACAAGGACCCATCATGAAAGACGTGTTGCTTCCCATCGTTGAGTTCCGTTGCCACGCAGGCAAAGGGAGTTGGCAGATCATTGAAGCTCTTGATCTGTGAGTAGGGAAGTGCCACGTGGTCGAGGATGAAACTTACCTGTTGGCCGGAATTGAAGCCTGCTGGAAGCTGAATGCCGTTGCGCAGGCCAAACTCAATTCGCGTGGGAAATTGAACCTCGTCTTCTTTCCGTCGATAGGAGAGGTCCCGGAACGGTAGCTCACCGCTGAGAGCCTGGTCCCAGTCCACGTTCTGAATTAGCTGCTGAATCTGCTCCGGAGAACGGCCCGTCGCGTACATGCCGCCGACCAGGCCGCCCATGCTGGTGCCCGCGACCAGGTCGACTGGAACGTGGTGTTGGTAGAGCCACTGCATCACGCCGATGTGCGCCAGACCGAGCGCACCACCCCCTTCGAGCACCAGGCCGATTTTCTGCCGGGGTTCCTGCGCATGCAGGGCGATGGTCATAGCCAGCAGCAAGAGCATTGCACGCGCTGGCCGTTGGCGTTTTGATCCTTGACTCATCGAAGGTCCATCATCGCCCACAATTGTCTGCGCGGGATAGTACCACTCTTGGAGCACACGACGGTGAACAGGAGCGGCTGAACTTCCCGACGTCCAGTCTTGTCGGGGTTTTATGTCCAGTTCCTCTGGTATACTGAATGGATACGAGAAGTATCTTATCGGGGCAGCGCCGCATGTGTGGGATCTTAGGCTATTTCCGAAAAACCCCGGGTAGCGACGAGCAGCTTGGCGCGACCATGCTCAGCATGTTGGAGGCGCTCGGCCGCCGCGGCCCTGATTCCGCCGGCGTGGCACTGGTGGGTCCCGTGCATCGGGCCAGTTACATCGTGCGCATCCAGGCTGGTGACGAACTGGATCTTAGCCAGCAAGCCATTGCCGAAAACCGGGAAGCAATCGAGACGTTTGCGCGCACGCTGGACAACGTTTCCGATGTCTCCTCGAGCGGCGTCTATGTGCGTTTTTTGCTGGCTGGAGATATCGATCTTGCCGCGCTGACCGACAGGATTGAATCGCTTGGCGAAGGTATCAGGGTGCTCAGCGTTGGTCACGCGATGGAGCTCTCCAAGGAAGTCGGAAGTCCACGACTGCTTGAGGGCAAGCACCATATCTCGGCTTTTGCGGGTACCCACGGCATCGGCCATACTCGCCTTTGCACCGAATCGATCGTGGACCTCAGTCACTCCCAACCTTTCTGGGGACGGGGGGCAGCGGATGTCGCCATCGTCCACAACGGGCACATCACCAACTACCATCAGTTGCGGCGCAAATATGAGCAGCGTGGTGTGGGCTTCGTTACCGAAAATGATTCCGAAGTGCTGGCGGTTTATCTCGCGGAGGCTCTTAACCGTGGCGCTACGCTGCGTCAGGGGCTGGACGGCGTACTGCGAGACATGGACGGGGCGTTCTCCTGTCTAGCCGTGACCGCAACCGAGATGGGCTTCGTGAAGGATCCATACGCATTCAAGCCGCTGGTGGTTGCCGAGACCGACGATTTCGTTGCCGTCGCCACCGAGGAGATTGCTATCCGCTCAGCGATACCCGGAGACTACAAGGTGTCCGAAGCCCAGGTCGAGGAGGTGCGGGTTTGGTCGAGATAGCCGCGACGGCCATCGATGCCGCGACGCTTTCTACCCGCGAAGTCAACGCGTTGATCCGAGCCAGGCTGGAGAGCGGGTCGACGGAGATCTGCGTGGAAAACCCCAACGCACGTCACAATCTTGCGGTCGCGCTGCTGCGGCCGGGGCGGGTCCGCTTCCTGGGAAGTGTGGGCTACTACTGCGGCGGTCTGATGGATGGCGCCGAGATCCACGTGGAGGGGAGTGCGGGGTGGGGTTTGGCGGAATCGATGAGCCAGGGTCACGTGGTGGTCCACGGCGGCGCAGGCAACGGGGCGGCCGCGGCGATTCGCGGCGGCACGGTGGTGATCCACGGCGACGCTGCGGCGCGGCTCGGCGTCTCCATGAAGGGCGGACTGGTGCTGGTCGCCGGCGATTGCGGTTACATGGCGGGCTTCATGGGTCAGAAGGGAACGCTGGTGGTCTGCGGCAACACCGGCCAGGCCTTTGCCGACTCCATGTATGCGACGACCTGCTACGTGGGAGGCAGCATCGGGGCCCTGGGTACGGACGCTGTCATCGAGCCGCTTTCGGCGGAAGAGGCGGCGACGTTGGACCGTCTGCTGGCCGAACATCTTCCGGCGGAGCTACGCGCGCGAAAACCGGCCGGGCGCGATTTCAAGAAAGTGGTCGCCGGGCGCAAATTATGGAACTTTGACAAGCACAATTGGAAAGCCTGGCAGGACGCGCTTTGATGGATGATACGGCTGTGAACTCTACTCGCCCCTTGCTGCAAACCAGTGGTACCTACACTGCTGAAGTGATGCAGGGCATTCACACCAAGGCGGAGACCGGCATCTATGAGATACGCGGCTATGGCACACTGCGCCAGCGGCGTTGGGCGACCTTCGACGACCTGACCTTCCTGCCCTGCGGACTGACCCGTATCCCGCTTGAGGGCTACCGCGAGAAATGCTCCACGAAAACAGTTTTGGGAGGGCGATTCGCTAAACGTCCCCTGGAACTCGAAATTCCCATCATGATTACAGGCATGAGTTGGGGAGCGCTCTCCTACAATGCCAAAGCCGCATTGGCCAAAGCGGCGGCTAGGGTAGGCACCTCGAACACGACGGGCGATGGCGGCCTCTCCCCGGCGGAGCGCGAGTTTGCCAAGGACTATGTTTACGAAGTTCTTCCCTCACGTTATGGAATCGACGTGCACGACTTGCGCGGAGCCAGCGCCATCGAATTGACCATTGGCCAGGGGGCAAAACCGGGTACCGGTGGACTGCTGCTTGGGTCGAAGATTTCCGAGACGATTGCCCATCAGCGCGATCTGCCAGTGGGGGTCGACCAGCGCAGCCCGGCCAGGCACCCAGATATGCTGGGACCCGACGACATGGTGATCAAAATTGAAGAGCTGCGCGAGGCGACCGATGGGCAGGTGCCTATCTTCGTGAAGCTGGGCGCGAGCCGGACGTTCGATGACGTCAAGCTTGCCGCCAAGGCCGGCGCCGATGTGGTCGTGGTCGACGGCATGGAGGGAGGAACCGGCGCATCGCCCGCCATCCTGCAGGAACACACTGGCATCCCCACGCTCGCTGCCGTTTGTGAGGCGCGCGCTGCTTTGGAAGATTGTGGTTTGTATGGGGAGGTGCAGCTCATTATCGCGGGCGGCATTCGCGATGGAGTCGACGCAGCCAAGGCGATGGCGCTGGGCGCCGATGCGGTCTATATCGGCACCGCGGCCTTGATCAGCCTGAATTGCAACAAGCCTTTGTATGTAGAGGACTACAAGGCCCTGGGCACGGAGCCCTACCATTGTCATCATTGCCACACCGGCCGTTGCCCGGTAGGCATTACGACCCAGGACCCTGAACTGATGAAGCGGCTCGACATCGAGCAGGGGGCTGAGCGCGCGCTGAATCTACTGCGAGCCATGACCCTTGAGATCCAGATGCTGGCGCGGGCCTGCGGCAAATCGGATGTGCATCACCTGGAGCCGGAAGATATGGCGGCCTTGACCATGGAAGCCTCCATCATCTGCGGCGTCCCCCTGGCCGGCACGCGCAAAGTTTTTGGAAGATAAACGGCATGTCTTTCTTGTTGAAGTGCCCGAACTGCGGCGAGCGAAGCGTCTACGAGTTTCGCTTTGGCGGAGAGATCCGGAAAAGGCCGGGGCCGGAAGCCGGGTACGAGGATTTTCTCAACTACGCGCTGTATAAACGAAACGTCGCCGGCCTGCAGTGGGAGTGGTGGTTCCACCGCGGTGGGTGCGGCGAATGGTTCAAAGCCAACCGCAACACGTTGACCAATGAAGTCCGTGAAACCGTTCTGCCCCGGGATGAGGAGCAGCGCGGCTAATGGATCCGATCCAGTTTCAATGGAATGGCAGCACGGTCACTGCAGAGCCCGGCGACACCGTGGCCTCGGCGCTGTATCGCTCCGGCGTGCGCACCTTTACTTACAGCTATCAGCATGGCCGTCCTCGAGGTCTCCTTTGCCTCACCGGATCCTGCCCTAACTGCATGGTGAATGTGGATGGCGTGCCCAATGTGCGCAGCTGCACCCTACCGGCGCGCAGCGCCCTGTCTGTTGTGTCGCAGAACCAGAATGTCTATCGCGGATTTGATTCCCCTGCCGTAAAGCGTTTTCCAGCCGCCCCGCCGCTTAGCGAGTCCCCACAGCATTATGAGCACCTCTATCTGCAATTCGATGTGGTGGTGATTGGCAGCGGGCCGAGCGGGTTTGAAGCTGCTTTGGAATCCGCATTCCAGGGCAAGCAGGTCGCTTTGCTCGAAAGAGAGCCGGGACTGGCGCAAGCAGCTCAGCTTCATCCTGGAATCACAACCTTCTTGAACTGTAGTTGTTTCGGCATCTACGAGGGCAACCTGGTGGGTGCGGTGCAGATCGATTACGGCCGGCCCAATGCGGAAACGTTACTGCACCTGCGTGCCGGCAGTGTCGTGGTTGCTACGGGTGCTTTTGAAGCGCAGTATCTCTTTGCCAACAACGATCTGCCCGGAGTGATGCTCTCGACCGCTGTGCTGCGGCTGATTCACCGCCACGGGATCATACCTGGCCAACGAGCGGTCCTGATCGGAGACGCCGAACGGTGCGCCGAGCTTTCCACCGGGCTTGAGGCCGCGGGGATCGAAGTAGTTGCCGGCGTGCCGGTCGAGGCCGTGGTCCGTGCCACGGGGAAAGACCATGTGACTGGATTAGTCACCGAAACAGGCACTTATGATGCGGACTTGGTGGTGATGTGCGGGCCCCTGGTTCCGGACGTGGGTCTTGCCGGGGCTCAGGAGGTGACCCTGGCAGGTGGAGCCGCGGGAGAGGGAGTCGCCAATAGCCCCTACGTTCTTCCGTCATCGGCCCAGTCCACCGATGCCATTGCGTGTCTGTGTATGGATGTTTCCGGCCGCGATGTGGTGGAGACGATCGAGGCCGGCATGGGGCATGTCGAATTGATCAAAAGGTTCACCAAGTTGGGCAAGAGCGCTTGCCAGGGCCGCATGTGCCAGACGGCTGCAATCCATCTCTGTTCACAATCCAGCGGGCAATCGATTGCTCAGGTAGGCAAGACCGTTGCCCGCCCGCCAGCGCCTCCGGTGACTCTGGGCGTACTCGCCGGCCCGAGACATCATCTCGTGCGCCGTACGCCGATGCATCATCAGCATGATCAGCTGGGCGCCGTTTGGATGGACATGGGAGACTGGAAGCGGCCTCGGTACTACTCTAAAGAAACAGCAGGTCCCTCCACTGCGCTACGCTCCGGTCGGGATGACACTTCTTTTTCGGAAGTAGACAAAATCGGTTCCCACGCAGAAGTGTCATCCCGGCCTTCGGTTTCCTCGCAGGACCACTGCGTCGAACGGGAATACCGCGCGGTTCGCGAACGTGCCGGCATCATCGACGTCAGCACGCTGGGAAAGATCGAGGTCAAAGGGGACGATGCCGGCCGCCTGCTCGATCTGGTTTTCACGCACAATTTTTCAACCTTACCAATCGGACGAGTGCGCTACTCCGTGCTTTGCGATGAGCTGGGAACCATTGTCGACGATGGCACCATCTCGCGTATGGACGAGCAGCGCTACTTTCTTACCACCACCACGGGCAACGTGGACTTCGTACACCAATGGCTGGAATGGTGGGCGTCCGCGCTAGGTTGGAAGGTCACCATTACTAACCTCACCGCTGGTCTGGCCTCCATGAACGTGGCAGGCCCTATGGCCCGTGGCATTCTCCAAAAACTAACCGACTGCGATCTTTCCACTGCGTCGTTTCCTTACATGGACTGGCGGCAGGCATCTGTAGCCGGAGTTCCGGCTACCCTGATGCGCATCGGTTTTGTAGGCGAGATGGGCTGGGAGATCGTGGTTGCGGCCGAGTACGGAAGCCACCTCTGGGAAAAAGTGCTGCAAGCCGGTGCCTTGCCATTCGGAGTGGAGGCGCAGCGTCTCCTGCGCCTGGAAAAGAAGCACATTATTGTGGGTGTGGATACGGATGCCCTCAGCAACCCCTATGAAGCAGGCATGGGCTGGGTGGCCAAGCTCGATAAAGCCGATTTCATAGGCAAAGCTGCGCTGACTCGCCTGAAGCAAAATCCTCTCGACCGCATGCTCGTCGGGTTTGAATTAGAAGGAACCAACGTACCCCCTGATGGTTCACCGGCGTTGGTCGAAGGCGCGCCCGTTGGGTGGGCTACGAGCGTTCGCTACTCCTGGGAAAAAGAAAAAGTGATTGGTATGGCATGGGTCACGCCCGCGCAGGCAAAGGGTGGCACACACATCACCCTCCGCGCCGACGGCGTCGACTATCCCGCCGACGTGGTCGAGGAAGTCTTTTACGACCCTACCGGAGACCGGTTGAAGATGTGATGGAACGTCAATCGCCGCTGCATCATTGTCATCTCGAGGCGCGCGCCCACTTGAAGAACTTTTCAGGTTGGCAGCTACCCGCCTGGTATTCGGAACCGTCGAGTGAGCTTGAGCAAGTGCGAGCGTCTGCCGGCATTTCCGACGCGAGTTACCTTGCCAAGCTCGACCTCCGCGGTCCGGCAGTCGAGTTTCCCTTGCCTGCCCGATTGTGGAAGCTCAGCCCGGCCCATGCGCTGGTCACGTCGCCGCGGACCATCGACTTCATTCCTTCGTCCTTCCTCACCGACGTCACATCAATTTACAGCGCGATCTTGCTTGCCGGCCCAAAGTCACGGGATGTGCTGCGCAAGCTGACCACGCTCAACGTGAGCGATGCTGCCATGCCCGAGTTCGGCGCCCGCCAGACACGCGTGGCCCACGTGAACGCCACCATCCTCCGCAGCGAAGGTTTTCTCATATTGAACACCCGCGATGTCGCGGAGCACGTATGGGAAGCATTGCTGCATGCCGGCGCGCTCCCATTCGGGATGATCGCACAGCAGCACTTAACTGGATTTCGCCATGAAGACGCATAAGCCTGAGCCCGTCATGTGGGGCAGGCATGCCCTGCAGCCTACCTACGACGTCGCTATCATCGGCGCGGGTGTTCACGGTCTCGCCGCGGCTTACTATCTGGGCAAGATCCACGGCATTCGCAAAGTAGCGCTGCTCGAGAAGGGCTATATCGGCTGCGGCAACAGTACCCGCAACACGGCCATTTTGCGCTCCAACTACCGGACGTTTCCCGGTATCGCCTTTTACGACGCGTCGCTACATCTGTACGAAGGCCTCACCGAGGAGTTGGGATGCCCACTGGATTTCAATCAGAGTGGGCACTTCACGCTGGCGCACACGGACTCTTCCATCACCGGTCTCAGAATTCGCGCAGAAAACAACCGGTTGATGGGTGTCGACAGCCGAATGGTTGATCGGGATGAACTGCGGCGCATGGTACCGGCGATGGATATGTCGAGCCGGCCCCGTCTACCCATACTTGCCGCGCTCTACCACCCGCCCGGCGGAACCATCGGGCACGATGAAGTGGTGCACGGCTATGGGCATGCCTGTGATGCCATGGGCATCGAGGTTCATCAGTTCACGGCCGTCACCGGCCTTGAGGTGGCAGGCCGCAAAGTGACTCGGATACGCACGACCAAAGGCGACTTGGCCGCGGGTGCGGTCCTGAATGCCACCGCGGGGTGGGCCACTACCATCTCTGACATGGCTGGGGTGCCGCTTCCCATCGTTAGCCAGCCGCTTCAGGCTTGCGTCACTGAGTTGCTGGAACCGTTCCTGGACTATGTGATCGTTTCTTCGAACCTGCACGTCTACGTGAGCCAGACTGCTAAAGGTGAGCTGGTGATTGGCTCCGAGGTCGATCCTTACCAGACTTACTGCACCCGTTCCACGCTGCCCACGCTGGAACAAATGGCTACCTACACGTTGGAATTGTTTCCTCAACTCCACGGCGTGAAGATTCTGCGCCAGTGGGCCGGGGTATGTGACATGACGCCGGATTATGCTCCTATCATGGGTGCGGCCGGCGAACTGGATAACTTCTATATGGACGTGGGTTGGGGTACGTGGGGATTCAAGGCTGGCCCAATTGCCGGTAAATGCCTGGCGGAGACCATTGCCACCGGCAAGGCCGCGATCCTGATGCAGCCATTTGCACCCGCGCGCTTTTCCAGGGGTAAGTTGTTAGGGGAAAAAGCGGCAGCTTCGGTCTCGCAGTAGAAAGGGAGAAACAAACTTGACCAACGATCTCAAGGCGCTCGTGCAGGAAAAAGGTATCGAGTATTTTCTGTGTTCGTTCGTAGAGATGAGCGGGATCCCCAAGGCTAAGCTCGTCCCGGCCAGCGCGCTGGACGATATGGTCAGTGACGGCGCAGGGTTTGCCGGCTTTGCAGCGGGAGACGTGGGGCAAGGTCCTCACCACCCGGACCTGGTGTCCATCCCGGATATGCACGGCATGATCGTGTTGCCGTGGCGAAAGAATGTTGCCTGGGTTCCAGGGATGCTGGAGGTCGAGAAGCAGCCGTCGAAATACTGCCCACGAAGAATACTGGCCCATCAGCTGGAGATTGGGCGCCAACGTGGTTACGAAATGATGGTGGGGGTCGAGCCGGAATTCATGTTGCTCAAACGAGCTCAGGATGGCTCGTGCATGCCATGGGATGCTCTGGATAACGCGCCCAAACCCTGTTACGACATGCGCGCTCTTCATCGCAATCTGGATCTATTGACCAGGCTACTCGGTTATATGCAGGCGCTGGGATGGGAGCCTTATGCAGCCGACCACGAGGATGCCAACTGCCAGTTTGAGATCAATTGGAAGTATTCCGATGCGCTTACTACGTGCGATCGGCAGATCTTCTACAAGTGGATGGTCAAGATCCTCGCAGAAGAGCAAGGGCTCCTGGCTACGTTCATGCCCAAGCCATTTGCAAACCTGACTGGGAACGGCTCGCACTGCCATTTGAGCCTGGCAAGTCCCACTTCCGCGAAGAATCTCTTTTATAACGCCGACGACCCTCTTGGTCTCTCGGCGGAAGGCCGTTGGTTCATGGGTGGTATCTTGAAGCATGCACCTGCGCTGAGTGCGATTCTGGCTCCGACGGTCAACAGCTACAAACGTCTCATCCGCGGAAGACCCCGTTCCGGCGCTACCTGGGCCCCTGTCTACATCACCTATGGCAGCGCGAATCGGACACAGATGATTCGTGTGCCCGGTCCTGGGCGCATTGAAAACCGAATGGTCGATGCGGCAGCAAATCCCTACCTGGCATGCGCCGCGATGCTGGCGGCCGGGCTGGACGGCATCGATCTTCAGATCGATCCGGGATCGCCAAGCCATGACAATTTATATGAGGTGCCGTGGGATGAGTTGCATGCGCGGGGGATTGGTCATCTGCCGCCTACTCTTCAGGCAGCGGTCGAGGCCTTGTCCCAGGATGAGGTAGTGCGTAACTCCCTGGGCGCGGAGTACGCGGAGTACTACATCAAAGTAAAAACAGAGGAATGGGAGAGCTATCACAACAGCGTTAGCCAATGGGAGCTTGACCGTTACCTCAATGTTCACTGAGTGAACGAAGATGATTCAGCTGTCCTGCTTGTCCGAATTGGGCTCCGAAGTCTGCGGGTCGAAAGCTGTGGTATCCCACATCTCGCGAAAAACGAGCGAGATATGGGGCACCCGCAGTTTTGTTGCGGAGCCTAATTTGGACAAGCAGGACGGTTGATCCGTCATCGGACCGTGGTGGAGTGATCCGCGGTTTCAGCTTGCTTGGCCTCTACTGGTTCTCCTGCCGGCGCTGGCCAGAAATGCCGCTCTTTCTTGACCGCTTCCACATAAGCGGCTCGTGCGTCGCGCACAGCCTGGCTCTCGGATACCTCAGCAATGGGAACATCCCACCACGTGTGATAGCCCGGCACGCGGTCACTGTAATCTGTCTCCACCACGACTACAGAAGTACGAGGCTGCTTCCTGGCGTCCGCCAAAGCCGCGGCTAACTGATCGTAGGTGCGGGCGGCTACGGTGTAGGCGCCCAGGCTGGCGGCGTTCGCCGCAAAGTCGGTAACAATCACGGGGCCGGTGAGCCCTTCTTCGCGATAACGATATTCCGTGCCAAATCCTCCACTGCCGCAGGCACGGCTTAAACCCCCAATGCTTGAAAAACCATGGTTATCAAAGAGCACAATGTTGAGCTTGATATTCTCCTGCAGGCTAGTGACGATCTCCTGGGCCATCATGAGATAGGAGCCATCGCCGATCAACACATAAACTTCGCGGCTGGGATCCGCCATCTTGACCCCCAACCCACCTGCCACTTCATAGCCCATGCAGGAATACCCATAATCCATGTGGTAGCCCTTGGGATCGCGTGTCCGCCAGAGTTTGTGCAGATCCCCGGGCAGACTCCCCGCCGCGTTAACGATAATGTCACGTGGTCCCAGGGTCTCGTTCAGTAGACCGACCACTTCCCCCTGAGACAGTGGCGGCCCGTGGCGGCGCGCGAAGATCCTGTTGACCTCCTGGTCCCACGCACTACGAAGACGGGCAATCTCGCCCTGGTAGTTCTTCGGAATCTGCCACGATGACAGTTCGCTGCCCAACTCTTCGAGCGTTTGCAGAGCGTCCGCCGTTAGCGGCAGAGCGGCATGCTTGAACGCATCGAACTCGGCAACGTTGATATTCACAAACCGCACCGCAGGATTTTGAAAGGCGGTCTTGGACGCAGTCGTGAAGTCGCCCAGGCGAGTTCCGATGGCGATGATCAAATCCGCATCCGCGGCCAGTAGATTGGCAGCAGAGGTGCCGGTCGCCCCGATGGCGCCGGCCAATTGCGGATGGTCCGCATGGAGTGCACCCTTACCCGCCTGCGTTTCGGCAACTGGAATGCCGGTTCGGCTGGCGAAGCGCGTCAATTCGGCCGTCGCCTCCCCGTAGATCACGCCGCCGCCGGCAATGATAAGCGGGCGCTCGGAAGATCGTATCCAACCTGCAGCCTGTTTCAGCAACCCAACATCGGCACGAGGGCGTGCGATCGTCCAGACGCGCCGTTCAAAAAATTCCTCCGGGTAGTCGTAGGCTTCGGTCTGCACATCCTGTGGCAGAGCCAGGGTCACGGCCCCGGTTTCCGCCGGCGACGTCAGCACGCGCATCGCTTCCGGGAGCGCGGTGAGAATCTGCTCCGGACGCTGAATGCGGTCCCAGTAACGGGAGACGGGGCGAAAGCAATCATTCACCGAGACGTCCTGGCTGCTGGTTGATTCCAACTGTTGTAAGACCGGCGCGACATTGCGGCGGGCAAAGATATCTCCCGGCAGCAGCAGCACAGGAATCCGATTGATCGTGGCCAGGGCCGCTCCGGTGATCATATTGGTAGCCCCCGGTCCGATGGATGAAGTACAGACCAGGGTGCGCAGCCGATTGCTCATTTTGGCAAAGCCGGTCGCGGCGTGAACCATGCCTTGCTCATTGCGAAACAGGTAGTAGGGAAAATCAGGATTTTGCTGCAGTGCCTGTCCAATGCCGGCAACATTCCCGTGTCCAAAAATACCCAGGCAGCCGCCAAAGAAGGTTTGCTCTTTCCCGTCTCGTGCGACGGATTGGGATTTTAGAAATTGAATGATGGCTTGCGCCATGGTCAGTCTGCGCGTCATATCCTTACCCCTTCTTTCCGAACCCTACCATCCTACTTCAGGATAAGCGCTTAGCCAATGCACTACCCCCGAAGCGCCTGATCTAGGTCGGCGATTAGGTCCGCGGCGCCTTCCAGGCCGACCGAGAGCCGGAGCAGCGACTCCGGAGAGCGCGAGAAGACCCCCTCGATCGAGGCGCGATGTTCGATCAGGCTGTGTGTTCCTCCCAAGCTGGTGGCACGCACGATCAACTTCAGCCGCGAAGTCATGGCGAAGGCCTCATCCCGTCCGCCCCGAATCTCAAATGAAAGCATTCCGCCAAAGTCGCGCATCTGCTTGCTGGCAATCGCGTGCCCCGGATCGCTCTCGAGGCCGGGATAGTGAACCACGGCGACCGCAGGGTGAGTGGACAGGAAGTCCGCCACCCGGCGCGCATTCTCGCAATGCAGGCGCACGCGGGGCACGAGGGTTTGTAACCCGCGCAGGATGACCCAGCAATCAAACGGGGAAAGCACCGCGCCGCCCACCCGTTGGAACTCCTTGATTCGGACAGCTAAATCGGATTTCTGCCGAAAAATCACGGCTCCTCCCAGGGCATCGGAGTGTCCGGAAAGATATTTGGTCAGGGCATGGATGACCAGATCTGCTCCCAGCTCCAGTGGCCGTTGCAGCACCGGCGTGGCAAAGGTATTTTCGCAGGCCAGAGGAATCTGGAGGGTGCGCGCGCACTCGGCCACCGGAAGTATGTCGACAACTTCAATCAGGGGGTTGGTTGGGGTTTCCAGCCAGAGAAGTTTGGTCTGGGGCCGGCACGCCCCCCGAAGTGCTTCGATATCCCGCATGTCAACGAACGAATGCTGCAGCCCCCATCGCGCGAAGAGCCCGGTGACGAGCTCCCGGACGCCGAAGTACAAATCCCGGTGAAGCACGACGTGGTCGCCCGGGGCCAGCGCCTGAAACACGGCCAGGCTCGCCGCCATGCCGGTACTGAAGGCGACTGCCTCTACCCCGCCTTCGAGATCGGCCAGGCACTGTTCGAGCGAACTGCGATTGGGATTGTCGATGCGGCTGTAAAAGAAGTGACGGGAGAATGCGCCATCGGGATCGCGTTCAAACGTGGTCGAGGTGTAAAGCGGCATAGTGACCGCGCCGGAGGCTGGGTCCACGTGCCGGCCGGAATGGATGCTCTGGGTTTGAAGCTTCTCGTTCGGATCAGGCGTGACTGTCATAGCCTGAGTTTAGTGCATCTCAATTTGGCAGGGAGGAGCTGGGCCATGCCAGAAAAAGAAGTAGTCGAGCAAGCAAAAGAGGATCTGAAAGAAGGGAAGTCGCCTTCAACCGCAGCCGGAGAATTTGTTCGCGAGGAAATCGAGCACGTGCGCGAAGGGAAACACGGCGCTCGTTCGCCACAGCAGGCCATTGCCATCGGACTTAGCAAGGCTCGGCGCGCGGGAGTTCCGTTGGCTCCGCCGAAAGCCGGGAAAACCAGCGAAGCCACGCGGGAGAACGCGGCGAGGGATTATCGCAAAAGTCAGTCCGCTACCCCAAAGAAGACGTCGGCTAAACGGTCGCGCGCAAACGAACAGGCGCTGAAGAAGGAGCCGCACTCGGCTGCCTCCCATAAGGCGCTTTCCGCGCACGCCAAAAAGGCAGCGAAGGCACGTTAGTTACGAGGGGACAACCTCGATGGAGGGAGTGATGTAACCGTGGGTAGCCAGGTGCGCACCCATGCTCGCGTACATTGCCGGGTCTTGTGGCTGCCATGTGGCAAGCCCATCGACATAGCGGTTGTACATGCAAAAGGCTGCTGCGATTAGAACCGTGTCGTGAATTTCAAGATCGGTCGCTCCCTCACGGCGCGCATTCTCCACATTTGCGGCGGTGACATTCTTGCCGCCCTTTTGCACCTGACCGGCGATGGTCAGTAGCGCCTTGAGCTTGTTGGAAACCGGGGATTGGAGAAAGTCGCGCTTAACAGTGTCGACCAACTCTGAATTCTGACCCAGGTGAGCTGCTGCTGCTGCTCCGTGACTGGTCTGGCAGAAGTAACAATCGTTTTGGCTGGAGACGTAGGTTGCAATCAACTCCCGTTCGCCCGGAGTTAATGAGCTGGGTACATGCAATAAGACATGAGCCAACTCGCGCATTGGCTTAGCGGTTTCGGGGCGGAAGGCGAAGCCGCTGGAGATTCCTGGTAATCCTTCGGGAAGGGCGATGTGCGGCATGCTTGGTTCTCCTACGAGACGGTTTAGACGGTGACGGGTAGATATTCTTTGCTGACTGTGACGTATCCATCGCGGGCAACCCGCTTGCCGCGTTCACGGTACATTGCTTCATCTCGTGGCTGGGTTGTGCCGAGGCCATCGACGTAGCGGTTGTACATGCAAAATGCGGCCGCAATGAGCACCGTATCGTGGATCTCGAGGTCGGTAGCGCCGAGTTCCCGTGCTTTATGGACATCTTCAGCCGTGACGTGCTTACCCCCCTTCCGTACCTTTCCGGCGATAACCAGCAACGCCTTTAGCTTGGGAGAGATCTCGGCGTTCTGAAAATCATGCTTCACCTTCTTCACCAACGCCTCATCGTCATTTAGGCTGGCCGCGGCGATCGCGCCATGGATTGTCTGACAGTAATAACAATCATTTTCTGAGGAAACATAGGTCGCGATCAGCTCCCGCTCCCCCGAAGTGAGCGAGTTCGGGGCGTGCAACAGGATTTCGACTAGTTCGTTAAGCGGTTTGGCAGTCTCCGGACGGAAAGCCATCGCGCCGCGAATTCCAGGGAGACCTTCGGGTAGCTGAATGTGGGCCATGACGGGAGTAGTCCTTTCAAAGGAGGGTTCCGACGAGCCACAGCTTACGCCTGACGGCGTGGTTTCTGCATCCATCGAAGGGTGGAGGTGCGGGGTGATGTGCCTGAGTGAAAACCGAGAAGAGAAACTGCAGATTCCTCTATTGCACCAGGCTCTGTCGAAGAATATTTTCAAGGGATCTGCAGTTTCTCTTGTCGGGTTCACGCAGACCTGAGGGGAACTCCCGTTTGAGAGCGGTTCTCTAGAGGGTTGCCGCCACTTGAGAGTGGCGGGCTCGCGCGAGTTGCGCGTGGAGCAAGTCGAACACAGGTTGCATTCCGGTTCCGGTTTTGGCGGAAACTTCAAAGACCTGCATCCCGGGCCGAACGGACTCTATGTTGCGGCGCGCGGCTGCCAGGTCAAACTCCGCGGCTTCGGCGAGGTCCATCTTGGTGATGATGGCAACATCGGAACTGTTGAAAATGGTGGGATACTTCAGCGGCTTGTCCTCGCCTTCGGTGGCCGAGAGCAGAACGAACCGCAACTCCTCACCCAGATCGTAACTGGACGGGCAAACCAGGTTTCCCACGTTCTCGATGAAAAGGAAATCGATTCGATCCAGGTGCCATGATTCAAGAGCTTTTTCGACCATCTGGGCATCCAGATGGCAGACGGTCCCGGTGGTGATCTGTCTCACGTTCGGCGTCGCGCGCCGCAGCCGCGCTGCATCGTTTTCTGTAGCCAAATCGCCGACCAGGGCCGCTACGCGAGAGTCGCGCGCAAGGCCGGCGAGAAGCTTTTCCAGGAAGGCGGTTTTTCCCGAGCCGGGGCTCGAGACCAGGCCTACGACGCAGGTACCCTCAGTACGAAACCGCTCACGCAAAGCCCGGGCCAGCAGATCGTTCTGCTTCAGGACCTTGGCCCTGACCTCCACCATGCGTGTGCTCATGCCAAAACCTCCAACGATGCGACCTCGATCTCGCGGCCGGTGACGATCTTCTGCCCCGGAGTCCCACATTCCGGACAGCTGAGCTCGTAGACCGACGGCGGAGTACGGTCTTTCTGACACGCGTCACAGTAAATGACGAGAGGAATGCTTTCGATTACCAGCCGTGAGCCTGCCAGAGGCGAGCCTTCACAAGCCAGCTCGTACGCGAACAGCAATGCCTCCTTGTCGACGCCGGAGAAAATCCCCAGCTTCAGGTGCACCGCTTCGACAGCAAGCCCCCCGCGGCTTTCCGACTCTTCGGTGATCTGGTCGATCATGCTGATCGCAATCGACAATTCGTGCATGCTTCTCCCGTTACATCGCTCGGATCTTCAGGTAGCGCTTGAGATCCGGAGCGACCGTAACCGCCAGACCGATTAAAACTAAACCCAATGCACCAAGGATCACTTTTGCGTTCATTTATGTCACCTCTCCACTGTCTCTAACTGCGCTGAATTCGCTCGCCAGGTTGCAGCCAGCTCCACAATCATGTTGCAGGCCTCTTCCACTGCGCCCTCTACTGGCGATGATAGGCCCATTCGCCCTTCGAGTTCGTCACCAAAGTCGTGCGGTTCACAGCCGACGACCAGTATCCTGGCAGAAATCGTCCCCATAGAAGCAGCCAGGTTTAATACTCGTACCGGATCCATGCCGTGAGGATTGATCGCCGAGTCAGTCGCAGCTGAGCGATCCGGCTCAATCACATAGAGGGTACCAGGGGCTTCCCCGCGAGGCAGGGCGTCCACGATAATCACTCCATCCCAGGGATCGAGCAGAGAGTAGGCTAAGTCAAATCCGCGAATGCCAAAATCCTTGACCGACAAGGTCTCCGGTAGCTGTCGCTTGCTGAGCGACCGCGCAACTTCCACTCCGAAGCCATCATCCCCGAGAAAGATGTTGCCCACACATGCGATCAGAATCTTCATACGGGTGCTACCTCTTCCGGAGAGAAGAAGAAACGATGGCCCGGCTGGCGCATCATGCCGAATTCGCGGCCCGGGTCGTCATCCAACACTACCGCAAGCTGAATGTGGTCTTCAAAGTCCTGCTCAATGGCCTCGATCACGGCAACCTTGCCCGCCAGCGCCATGTCCATGATGTCTGCCTTTTTTGTGGGACATAAAAGAACCCGGTCACCCACTCGCAGTTCGATGCCGTCAATGCGCACGCTCTCGGGCGCGGCCTTTGTTTCCTCGAGAGGGTTCCAGTCTCCGATCATGAGGCGTCTCCTCGAATGTCGCGCAGTCCGCGGATGACCCCGTGCGCTTTGAGCATGGCATCCGACGTAAGCGCCTCGGTGCGTTCGAGGATCCTGCGGGCGCGCGGATCACCGTTTTGCATCTCCAGCTTCTCCGCGTCGGTAAGGGTGAGCACGCGCAGGGTCAGCATCTCATCCATCTCGGTTCCATCGAAGAAGTCGCCTGCACTCTCGGGAGCGATCTTCGGATAGTCGTAGAGGATAATCGGTGAGCAAAACATGATGCTTTGATCTGGCTCCTCGCCGGCCAAGACTGGAAAGACTCCCTGGTTAGAACAAGCTGACGCTGACTCACGATACGCCTCTCCGGGGTCGAGTGAGGAAACCCACTGCCCCTGAGCGATGCACAGCAGCAAGTGCGCAGAGACCAGCGAGGAGGGCAGCGCTTCATCCCGATTTGCTTCCGGTCCACTGGGCAAATCACTGCTGTTCTGCACCTCGAGACGGAGCTTGCACGCCCCATTGGTTAGCTGCTGCGCGCTGATGGTCAGGTCAACATGCAAATCCGCCTCCATCTGCAGCGTTAACGAGAGCGGGGAAACATTTAACTCGGCAAGAGAAATACCGGTATGCTCTGAAGTGCGTTCTACGGCCTCGTCCCAAGCCAGGGGCGGGGTTTGCGGCTGGCGAATCATCTGCAGGAAACGAAGTCTTACGTCGAGTGTGGCTTGCGTCTCAGTCGTCGCGAGGCATTCGGCTACCAGGCGATAGGGTTCTTCGGGGCGCTGTGCCTGGGCATAGACCCGCGGATAGAGCGTCCCGAAATTCCAACGCTGGCGGTTCTTGATTGCAGTCGGTCGATAGGGATAGAGAATGTATCCCTCGTAAAGAACCGCAGCCGCAATCTTCTCCACCGCTTCGAAGTTCATGCCTTAACCTCGTCGCGAATTTCCGTTCCCAGCGCCCGGGTGATGGCCTGCTCCCAGGTGGGAATACCATGGCGCACTTTATATTCGTAGAGCTGCTCGAAAACATCGCGTCGCAGGCACAGCCACGCGGTGTTGGGAAAGTGCATCTCCATCATCTCTTTCCAAACCGAGACCGGCAGGCGGAAATTCGCCTCGCGATCCCAGGGCACTTGAGCTACCTGGAGAGCATCGTCCTCACCTTGATAAAAAATCGTCCCACTAAACATCACGCAGACAGGAATATCACCGGTCTCGAGAGCGTGAAAATACTTGGTCGCGGCAACATTGAAGTCGAAGGTGCAGGGGAGTTGCAGGTCGACCAGCACGTTGTCGGTGAAACCCGGGACAGCCACCGTGGTATTCATCCACAGCAAGGGTCGGACGGTGCGGCTCCATCGCTCCGGGGTGCCAAAGAGGTCGAGCAGCTTCTCCTGCTCCTGCGGAACATAGCGCCTCTTGGACGGCTCGATCTGCACCTGGCAACGGAGGGTGAGCGTGTGAATTGCCTCGTCCGCGGGCAGATTCGTGATACGCAGCTTTGCTGAGATAAGCGGGGCGGCCGCATGGGGCACGGCCTCGGTGGCTTCGATTTTAAAATGCAGTTCAGGCATGGGTCGGCTCTCTTACTTCGACACTCCGCGTCTTCAGACCGGAAAAGAAGCTATGGATTTCCTTCCAGACTTCCGTCCCGCCGGAGAGCCCACGCCAGTGGGTGCGGATCAGCCCTACCAGGCGATAACACTCATCCACGGGGACGATGTAGTATTGCGCCGGCGTGCCCACGCGGTTGACCAGAAAAGTCTCGACGTCCGGCTCCATCTTTTGCAACGCGGGATGCTCCGCCGCAATCTCCGTCCAGGATTCGAGGCTGAGTAGCGATTCAATCGCGCCCGCGGGACTGGGATACATCGCCCTGACCTTGTCCGCGGTACTGTCGCGATAGAAAAATGCAAGATTGATGGGAATCATCAGCGACTCCCACTGTAAGTCAGCCATCTGGAAATCGGGTAGGGAACGAATGCGCCGCGGAACCCGCAGGTAATGTGCCCCGGCTTGTCCGCAAAAGAGAACGGCGCAGCCATCGCAGGAGCAAACGATCTGGCGCGTGTTGGGATCGAGTAAATGCTGATGCACGGGTGACAGCTCCATGCTGCAAAGCTCACAGCGCTCCGCTGCCGGACGCCGGCGGGCGATTCTGTTCAAGAAGGGAAGCTGCTCTTGCGCCATAGGTTCTCTACTCTCCGGCCGAAAAACATTTCCAGGACGAGTCCGCTGGACCGCAGATCCCTCGGCTTCGCTCGGGATGACAATGGGTAGGGCGGCGTCTCCATTCAGATTCGATGCTGAGGATGATGAACAGCAGGTCCCTCCACTTCGTTACGCTTCGGTCCCCCGGCCGGCCGGGACAGGCGGGATGACACTTCTGTCGGGACGGACGGAGAACGAGCAGAACTCGGAGAGACCTGCTCGTTCTTATCTCACCTAATCACTGCGCTATGCGGGTGGCATGTGAGGCATGCGTGGGTCAATCGGTTTGCGATCCTCGACATTGACACCCGTGGCATCGTGTTCGAGACGGTCGACCGGCTTGGCCAGCGGCTCGAGCCTTAAGGCCGGCCTGGTTCGTGTTGCGTCCTGTATTGGCATCGAATCTCTCCTTTATTTGAGAACGACAAGCTTGGAGGGTGCGGAGGGCTCGGCGGCGGCATTCTCCGCGATAATTTCGAGGATGTCAGGAGCAGCTTCGTAAAGAGCTTCTTCCACCGCGGTCTTCAGAGTGAGGGAAGATGATGGGCAGCTGCCGCAGGTACCATGCAGCTTGAGACGGACGATGCCATCCCGGACACTCACCAGCTCGCAGTCCCCGCCATGAGACTTGAGATACGGCCTGACTGCCTCGAGTCCACGCACTACCCTGGTTTCGATATCGTCGGGATGGAGAGAATGGAGCAGAAACATACCGGCGACCAGGTTGTCTTCAAGCGCCGCCGACAACACCCGTTCGCCGTCCGCGGTTTCCAGACAACGCTCAATCAGCCGCTGCAGTGCAGCACCATGCAGCTCAACCACCGACTGAACCAGCTCCAGCGCGGCGGCCCGAACTTCCGGGTCCCCGCACTGGTCAAGTTTAGCCGCCAGCTTTTCTACGTGTTCACTTTGGCCGCGGAACTCGCCGCGCCGCGGAGCGGCTATCGGTTGCTCAGCCTTGGCCGCCATTATTCGGGCCCCGCCGCCCCGAACATGGGTGAATGTTTCACTTCGATCACCTTCCCGTCCCCGACATACATATGTACGCCGCAGGGCAGGCAGGGATCGAAGCTGCGAACCGTACGCATGATGTCGATGCCCTTGAAATTCTCCGGGCCATTGTCTTCGAAGATGGGTGTGTTTTGCACCGCGTCCTCATAAGGTCCGGGAGTTCCATACACATCGCGCGGATTCGCATTCCATGGGGTCGGAGGGTAAGGATGGTAATTCGCGATCTTGCCTTCGCGGATGACCACATGATGAGAGAGCACGCCACGAACCGCCTCGTGGAACCCGCAGCCGATGGCCTCCTCGGGAACCTTGAAGTCACTCCAGGTAGAAGTGCGGCCGGCGTTCAACTCCCCGAGTGCTTTCTCTACAAAGTAGAGCGCCGTCGCCGCTGCGTACGCCTGGAAATAAGTACGAGCCCGATCCCGCTCGAGCGTGTTGCTCCACTGCGGAATCTTCCACTCGAATTCAGTTTCCGGCAGCAGCGCAGTCTTGGGAAGATTGATTTTGACGCTGTGTCCCGTTGCCTTCACATAGCCGATATCGACCAACCCGGAAAGCGCGGTGGACCACAGCCGGGCGATCGGCCCGCCGCCGGTGTCGAGGGCAAGATGATCGCCGGTGCGCTTGTCGTACCAGCGTGGAGACATCACCCAGGTATAATTACCGCCAAAGTCGCGCTTCTGCGGGCGGGGAAGAGTGGTCTGGTTCCAGGGGTGATGCTTATCTACCGGATTACCGAGTGGGTCTCGCGCAACAAATGTTTCTGAGCCCTGCCAGTCGTCGTAGTAGGAACTGCCGAGCAGGATCCGTATGTTGAGATTGATGTCGACCAGGCTATTCGTCACCAGCTTTCCATCAACCACCACTCCTGGCGTGACGTACATCTTGCGTCCCCACTCCGCCATGTTCTTGTAGGTGTAGTCGCAACTCTCGGGATCGTTGTACGATCCCCAACACGCGAGCAAAGTGCGCCGCAGACCGACCTTCTCGTACCCTGGCATCGCCTGGTAAAAGAAGTCGAACAAGTCATCGTGCAGCGGTACGACCTTCTTCATGAACTCGACGTACTTCATCAGTCGAACCAGATAGTCGGTAAACAGCTGGATGGTGGCCACAGTGCCCACGCCGCCGGGATAAAGCGTCGAAGGATGAACGTGCCGCCCTTCCATCAAGCAGAACATCTCGCGCGTCATGCGGCTCATAGCCAGAGTCTCGCGATAAAACGTCCCGGTGAAGGGATTGAGCGCCGTCATAATGTCGGCAATGGTTTTGTAGCCGTGTTTGTCTCCATTTGGGGAAGCGGTCGATTGAGCCTTTGCCCATACCCCAGGGTTAGTCTCCTTGACCATCGTTTCGCAAAAGTCCACACCCACCAGGTTGTCCTGAAAGATGTTGTGGTCAAACATGTACTCCGCCGCCTCGCCCAGGTTGATGATCCATTCGGCCAGTGGAGGAGGTTTTACGCCAAACGCCATATTCTGTGCATACACCGCGCAGGTGGCGTGATTATCGCCGCAGATACCGCATATGCGGCTGGTGATGAAGTGGGCGTCGCGCGGGTCTTTGCCCTTCATGAAAATGCTATAGCCGCGAAAAATGGATGAGGTGCTGTGGCACTCGGCGACTTCCCGGTTCTCGAAGTCGATCTTGGTAAAGATGCCGAGACTGCCTACGATCCGGGTAATCGGATCCCAATTCATCTCGACCAGGTTGCGCTTCCTCTTATCGACTTCTTGCACTGTATCTGGATAAGTCGCCATGAAATTTGTTTCCTCTCGGTTAATCGTTCGTCGGAAGCTGCAATAGATGTATGGCTGCTACGGATCTCGCTAGTACGTTGTCGGACGGTATCCGGTGGTGAGAGTACTTCCAGGATGCCGCCACTTTGGTTCCTTATTCACCGTGGTGTTGGTGATGCTGCGCATGGTGCGGATGAACCGGCCATAAGTGCCGATGATGTTTGAGGAAAGTTTCGCTCCCGGCGGTTCATCCATGAACGGCATGAACTTGTCGGGAAAGCCGGGCATGGTGCATCCGATGCAGATGCCGCCTACATTGGGACAGCCGCCGATGCCGCGCATCCAGCCGCGCTTGGTTACATTGCAATCCACCACCGGTCCCCAGCAGCCCAACTTCACCAGGCACTTGGATGACCCGTAGTGGGTGGCAAAGTCGCCCTGCTCGTAATAGGAACCACGATCGCACCCCTCATGTACCGTTTTGCCGAAAAGCCACGTCGGGCGCAGCTGCTTGTCCAAAGGAATCATCGGCGCGAGACCGGCTACCTGATAGAGCAGGTAGAGGACCGTTTCCATAAAGTTGTCCGGTTGCACCGGGCATCCTGGAACGTTCACGATCGGCAGACCCGCTTTGGAACGCCAATCCCATCCCAGGTAATCGGCTAACCCCATGCAGCCCGTAGGATTGCCGGACATTGCGTGAATTCCGCCGTAGGTAGCGCAAGTGCCGGCGCCGATAATGGCGAGTGCTTTCGGAGCCAGACGATCGATCCACTCGCAGGTAGTAATCGGCTGGCCGGTATCCGGGTTAGTGCCCATCGCCGCCCAGTAACCCTCTTTCTTGATCTTCTCGTTTGGAATCGAACCTTCCACCACCAGCACGAAGGGATCGAGCAAGCCCTTCTCCGCCTCGTAAAAAAACTTCATGAATTCGTCGCCGTTCTCATAGGCGAGCACAGGATTATGCAAATGAACTTTGGGCAGCCCCGGGATTGCACCCAGCAAAACGTCCTCGATACTGGGCTGTTCCGCTGCCGTGACCGAGACGCTGTCACCATCGCAACTGAGACCGGCTGTAATCCAGAGAATGTGAACGTCAGAAACGGCGGGAGCTTTGGTGATGCTGCTGACCTTTTCAGCCATGGACTTCTCCTTCAGCCTGTTGGATCGGGATGGAGCTACCGGACGAGGCAAAAGGCGAAACGCAGAATTCGCGTTCAAATCTGTTGCCCGACTGCGAACCAGAGGAAACTACGCTCGGTCTACCCGCACTGTCAAACCGCGTGAGCGAGTCCATTCACAAGCTGAAGATAACAATTCATCCGGTCATGGAGCGCATCAGGAAAAGCCCCATTTCGGTATCAGGAAACATCCCACTGCAGGGTTGGGAAAATCAACAAATGCGAGGCAGCTGTTCGCCGAACATTACATCGAGTACCCGGGTGCCGCCGATCTGTGTTTTCATCAACACCATGCCGGGGTGTTCGGCGACGACTTCTCCGATGATGGCGGCATCGCGGCCAAGGGGATGTTGTTGCATTTGCCGAAGGACTGCTTGTGCCATTTCCGGAACAACCACGGCGACCAGCTTTCCTTCATTGGCTACGTAGAGCGGGTCAAGACCCAAGACCTCGCACGCGCCCTTCACCGAGTCGCGCACTGGAATCGATTGCTCGTGCAACAACATACCCACGCCGGCCCGCTTGGCGATTTCGTTCAGCGTCGTAGCCGCGCCGCCGCGGGTTGGATCGCGTAAGCAGTGGATGAAGTCCGCGGTGCCGGCGGACGGTGTGCTTAGCATCCTGGCGACCAATCCGTTCAGCGAAGCGCAATCGCTCGAAATGGCGCCGTCAAATTCGAGATTCTCACGTTGCGACATAATGGCCATTCCGTGGTCGCCGATATAGCCACTGAGAATGATCTGATCGCCGGGCCGGGCACGGTCGGCGGAAATGTTGACACCGCTATCGACCACGCCAATGCCTGTTGTCGTAATGAAAATCTGATCACCCTTGCCGCGGTTGACTACCTTGGTGTCGCCGGTCACGAACTGTACGCCTGCCTCCGTCGCGGCAACACGCATCGATTCCACAACCCGCCGCAGGTCGTCGACTGCCAAACCTTCCTCGAGGATGAAGGCTGCGGAAAGATAAAGTGGACGAGCGCCGCTCATCGCCAGATCGTTTACGGTTCCGTGTACCGCCAGCCGTCCAATGTCGCCTCCGGGAAAAAAGATGGGCGTTACCACGAAAGAATCCGTCGTAAAAGCAAGGCGAGCACCGCCGACCGTAACGACTGCCTGGTCATCGAGCTTGTCGAGAATTGGATTCTTGAATGCCGGCAAGAAAAACCTGGTCGATCAGATCGGCGGTTAGCTTGCCACCGCTGCCGTGCCCAAGCACGATTTGCTGATGATCCAGGATAGGCAAGGCACACGACCCGAACACAGGAGACACCGGTCGCTCCTCGGCCGGCTTCTCCTCGACCCTGATGGAAGTTTCAGATCCCGCCATTGGCCGAGACTCCCTGGTGATTGGCCGTTGGACGCGCAACAATCTGGTGGAGTACCCCGGTTTGCTTCAGGTGCCGCCCGTACGCGTAGTACGCAGCGCAGGCGCCCTCCGCTGATACCATCGTCGCGCCCAAGCGGACGCTGTGGAGAACACAGCGTGCCGAACGCCGGGCAGTCGTGGGGCTTCTTGATGCCTCGCAATATCTGGCCGCTGATGCATATCTCCGGTTCAAGCGTGGCAATCTCCGCAACGTCGAACAGCTTCTCCGCATCCTGATGGGCAAACTCATCGCGCAAACCGAAGCCAGACCTGGGAATCATGCCGATGCCGCGCCACTTGCGATCCACCACCTCGAAAACGCGTTGCACCAGCTTTTGCGCCGCTCCATTTCCAGCGGGACCTAAGATCCGCGAGTATTCGTTCTCAACCACCGCGCGGCCTTCTTCCAATTGCCGCAACGTCATCAGCGTGCCATGCAAAATATCGATAGGTTCAAACCCCGTGACGACGATTGGCACCTGGTAGCGAGCGCTGATGGGCTCGTATTCGCGATACCCCATCACCGCGCACACATGACCCGGGCCCAGAAAGCCCTGCACCCGGTTATCGGGCGATTGCAGAATTGCCTCCAGAGCGGGCGGCACCAGGACATGCGAAACCAGCAGCGAAACATTGTTTACCTGCTGCTCGCGCGCGCGCCACGCCAGCATGGCGTTCGCCGGGGCCGTGGTTTCAAAGCCAATGGCAAAGAACACCACCTGCTTGTCCGGGTTGGCGCGCGCAATCTTCAGGCAGTCGAGCGGTGAATAGACCACCCGCACATCGCCGCCCAGAGACTTGATGGTGAACAGGTCGCCATCCGAGCCGGGCACCCGCAACATGTCGCCGAAGGAGCAGAAGATAACATTCGCTTGCCGCGCAATCGCGTGCGCCTTGTCGATCATCTCCAGCGGGGTTACGCAAACCGGGCAGCCGGGCCCGTGGACCAACTCCACACCCTCCGGCAATAGGTGATCGATTCCGTTCTTGACGATCGAGTGCGTCTGTCCCCCGCAAACTTCCATCAGCACCCAGGGCCGGGTCTGAATACGACGCATCTCGCCTACAATTTTCTGCGCCACGTCACCATCACGGTACTCATCCAGATATTTCATTGTCGGTAACCTCCCGGTTCCATCTCCTCGACCACGGGCGACTCCAGTTCGGTGAGCTGGTCGAGATCTCTCAGGGCCTGGTAGGTGCGCTCGGCCTCCGCCTCATCGACCCGGCTGATAGCGAAACCAACATGCACCAGGACGTATTCGCCAACCTGTGTCTCCGGGAACATATTCCAGGCAGGCCTCACGCACGATCCCGCCGAACTGGATCTTTCCCATGCGCATGCCGAGCTTGATCGAATGTCTCTACCACCTTGCCGGGTATGGCCAGGCACATGTCAGTCTCCTTCGCGCCAATGCTGGTTCGCGATCATGGCCTGCCCCAGAGAAAGGCCGCCGTCGTTCGCGGGCACTTGGGCGTGCAGGAACACCTCAAACCCGCGACGCCGCAACTCTACCACCGTACGACCAAGAAGGTACAGGTTCTGGAAGCTCCCACCGCTCAGGCAAACCCGGTTTACCGCGTCGTTTGCACCAATTCGGGCGCACACCGTCGCCGATCGCTGTACTCAAAGTGTTGTGAAAACAAGCGGAGATGTCTCCCACGCGCCGGCCCTGGGAGAGGTCCTTCACGATCTCCGCGATGGTCGGCCGGAAGTCGAGGATCGCCGGCTCCCCGGGCTCGACTTCGAAGTCGTAGCGTTCGCCGATGCCAGGTTCTGCCATTGCCTCGAGCGCAATGGCCGCTTGGCCCTCGAAGCTCACTTCCGTTGCGATTCCCAACAACGCTGCCACCGCATCGAACAGCCGGCCACAGGAGGATGTCTCCAACGTCTGAATTCTCCGGACGAGCATGGTGTCTACCAGTGCAACCTGTTTCTCGTCGAGTGCCTGGAAGCACTTCAGGGCGTGGGGCATGCGGTCGCCAAAAGTATCGCGTAAGTAGCTGAGCGCCATGCGCCAGGGCTGGCGCACCGCCGCGTCGCCCCCGGGCAGGAGGACGTTGCGAAAATGAGCGCGCCTTGTGAAGCCGGAGAAATCGGCAACCAGAAATTCGCCGCCCCAGATTTTGCCGTCCGTCCCGAATCCGGTTCCGTCCAGGGCCACCCCCAGAACCTTGCCGCGCAGGTGATTCTCCGCCATGCAACTCGCGATGTGCGCATGGTGATGTTGCACGCCGATCTTGTGCTCGATGCCTGACTCCATGGCCATGCGGGTGCTCATGTAGCCGGGGTGCAGATCATAGGCCGCTACGCGGGGCGCAATCCTGAAAATATGTTTAAGGTTGGCCAGCGTTTCTTCGAAGAAGCGCATTGTCTCGTAGTTTTCAAGGTCCCCGATATGCTGGCTCAGGATCGCGTAACGGTCTTTGGTGAGACAGAAAGTGTTTTTCAGCTCCCCGCCAAACGCAAGTACCTCTTCCAACTCGACACCCAGGTCGATTGTTTGTGGCACAAAGCCACGGGCGCGGCGCAACACACGTTCTCGTCCCTCGAAGGTGCGCACGACAGAATCATCGACCCGCGTGGCAATGTCGCGGTTGTGCAACAGGAACCAATCCGCGACGCAGCCAAGTTGCAGCATCGCTTCCTGATTCGTAACCACGATGGGCTCCTCGCTCAGATTGCCGCTGGTCATCACCAGGGCAGTCCACTCGGATCCTCTCCGGCGAATCACTGAATAGCAGGTAGTGCAGCGGGGTGTACGGGCAGCATCACGCCCAGGGTGTTGTCTCCGGGAGCGATGCTGGGAGCGAGCTCCACCCCAGGCCGACGTGTGAGAATGACGATCGGCCTGCGCGGAGACAGCAGCGCGGTTTCGTCCTCCGGCGTTAATTCGCAGATCCTCCCGGCTGCCGCAAGATCGCGCACCATCAGCGCGAACGGCTTGTGCGGACGCCTCTTGCGTCTTCGTAACTCCGCTACCGCAGCATCGTTGGATGCGTCGCACGCAAGCAGAAAGCCGCCGAGACCTTTCACCGCCAGGATTTTGCCCTCATGCAACAGCGCTCGCGCCTGGTGAATGACCGGCAGCGAGTCTTTATCGCGAAACCAGCAACTCCCCAGTGAAGCGCGCGCGGCTGCGTCCGGCGCGTGTCTCCATCCAGCCCTTCAACATACTCTTCACCAGCAGCAACGAGGGTCCGCAGACAGCACAGGCATTGGGCTGGGCATGAAAGCGGCGGTCTTCAGGATTCTCGTACTCCGCCCGGCAGGCATCGCACATGGTGAAGGTGGACATCGTCGTGGTCGCGCGGTCATACGGTATGTCGCGGATGATGGTGTAGCGCGGTCCGCAATGGGTGCAGTTGGTGAACGGATATCCGTAGCGCCGGTTCGAAGGATCCCCAAAATCGCGCCAGCAAGCGTCGCAAGTGCCCGCATCGGGAGAGATCAACGCGAATTCACCTGCCTCCTCCCGGCTGCCAAGGATGGAGAAGCCTGTGTCTCCCTGAACCGTCGATTTCGGAGACTTGATCTGCGTGATTTCCGCCAGTTGAGGAGGGTCGTTTCTCAGCATTGTAAGAAATTCATCGACCTCGGATTCGCCGCCTTCAATCTTCAATCGTTACTCCGGAGGAGGAATTGAAGACATACCCGGTCAGCCCCAATGAATTGGCCAGTTTGTAAACGAAGGGACGAAATCCCACGCCCTGCACGATGCCTCGCACCTGGATGTGCTTGCGCCTGTTCGGCGGCCTGGACGAGTCAGGCATCAGAGGTTCCCCGGTTGAGAGAAGGCTTTCTTATGGATATTCAATTACTTTGTTGGTAACGTCACTGCAGACACAAGTACATCCTGGTTCTGAAAGGAAAGACCGCATGATACTCGGGATGACGTTATCGACCTTCACTCTCTTCCATGTTGTACTGAGCCTGCTGGGAATAGCTTCTGGACTCATCGTAGTCTATGGGTTGATATCGGGGAAACGACTGGACAACTGGACCGCATTCTTTCTTGTCACAACGGTGTTGACCAGCGCGACCGGGTTCCTCTTTCCGTTTGAGCACCTGTTGCCGTCCCATATCGTAGGCATGCTTTCGTTGTTAATCCTCGCGGTCGCGATCGTCGCGCGGTACCCCCGTCGTTTGGAGGGTGGCTGGCGCCGGATCTATGTGATCTGCGCCATGGTTGCTTTGTATCTGAATTGTTTCGTACTCGTCGCGCAGCTGTTCCTCAAAGTGCCTGCTCTGCATGTATTGGCTCCGAAGGGAAACGAACCGCCCTTCCTGATCGCTCAGCTTGTACTCATGGCGGTCTTTGTCATCCTGACGATTATCGCGGTTAAACGGTTCAAGGAACTGCCTCTGCAGACCGCCTCTTCAAGCAGGTCTACGGGCAAAGTCGCCTGATGACGGCACCTTCGGGCCAAAAAGCAAAGATGTTGGCGGGCGACTTGTATTTAGCAACCGACCCGCAGCTTGTGGCCGAAGATTTGCGCGCTCAGGAGCTGCTCTATCGCTTCAACCTGACCCGTCCTGACGCCCCGGATGAGCGCCGAGCGTTGCTCTCTGAGCTATTTGATTCATTTGGGTCCGGCGCGGTCCTGAGGCCGTCCCTCCGTTGTGACTACGGCGGAAATATCTCGATCGGCGAAAACACGTTCATCAATTACGACTGCGTGTTCCTGGACTGCAATCGGATCACGATCGGCCGCGAAGTGCAGATTGCGCCGCGGGTCCAGATCTACACCGCGACTCATCCCCTCGATGCGGCAACGCGGCGTTCCGGGCTGGAGTTCGCTCTTCCTGTGGTCATCCAGGACGGCGCGTGGCTCGGCGGCGGAGTCATTGTGTGCCCTGGCGTCACCATCGGTGAGAACGCGGTGGTCGGCGCAGGCAGCATCGTGACTCGAGACCTGCCCGCCGGAGTGCTGGCTGTGGGCAATCCCTGCGGCGTGTTAAGGGATCTCTGAAGACTCGTTCCGATAAGTGAGCGTATACTCATGTAAGGGGCGGATATGGCAAGAGCTAAGAGCGAAGACAAGCGCAACGCCATCCTGTCAGCTGCCACGGAAGTATTTGCCGAGCGAGGATTGGGCGCCGCTACCTCGGCTATCTCCCACGCCGCAGGGGTTGCGGAGGGTACACTCTTTACCTATTTCAAGACCAAAGACGACCTAGTGAATGCGCTTTACCGCGAGATCAAGCTGGAACTGGCCGATGCGATGATGTCTGACTTTCCTCGCCGGGCCAGCGTTCGCCGGCGGTTTCAGCACGTGTGGGATCGCTATGCGAAATGGGGCATCGCCAATCCCAAGCAATATAGGGTTCTACAACAAATCACCGTCTGGGGAGGTCTTACAGAAGAGTCCAGGCGCGCGGGCGTCGCACCCTTTCTGGAAATTGAGAAGGTCGCCGAGACCGCAGTGGCCGAACAGGTCTTTCTTGATCGCCCACTAGAGTTCATAGCCGCCACCATGAGCGCATTGGCGGAGACGACGATCCAGTTTATGCGCCGGAGCCCGGCCCAGGCTGACATGTACCGCAACGCCGGGTTTTGAGATGCTGTGGGCTGCGGTCACGCGCAAACCTTGATTTTTCGTGAATCTTAATGAGTATGTAATCACTCATATAAAGGTGTAAAGGAGCCATCATGAATACCTGGTCAGTCGCAGATATTCCATCGCAGCAGGGTAAAGTCGCGGTCATCACCGGAGCCACCGGAGGACTCGGTTACGAGACAGCGCTCGCCTTGGCCGGTGCTGGGGCCGAAGTACTGGTAACCGGCAGGAACATCGAGAAGGGGAGAGGGGCCCTCGACCGTATCAAGCATGCCGTGCCCTCGGCGAAGGTGCGCTTTGAGATGCTCGATTTGGCGAGCCTCTGTTCGGTACGAGCATTCGCCGCAAAGATGGTTGCAAATGGTCAGCCATTGGATCTGCTTATCAATAATGCCGGCGTAATGGACCTGCCCGGCAGGCGATTGACCGAAGACGGTTTCGAGATGCAATTCGGGACCAACCATCTTAGCCACTTTGCTCTTACCGGCTTACTGTTGCCTGTGCTGCATCGCGCCGAGGCGCCGCGAGTCGTCAATGTAAGCAGCCTGGCGCATCGCGGAGGCAAGATCGATTTCGACAATCTGCAGGCTGAGCGCAAGTATCGGTCCTGGCCGGCTTACCAGCAGTCGAAGCTGGCAAATCTGCTCTTCACCTTCGAGCTGCAGCGGCGCAGCGACTCCAACGGGTGGGGACTGATGAGCAACGCCGCACATCCGGGGTATGCGCGTACAGATCTCATTCCGAATGGTCCGGGAACCGGCGGCCTGAAAGGAGCAGGGGCTAAGTTAGTGGGGTCTTTTATGAGCCACTCCGCCGCAGCTGGTGCTTTGCCGACTCTTTTCGCGGCCACTTCGCCCGCGGTAACACCGATGGGATATTACGGACCGAATGGCTTCTATGAATTGAAGGGCCCGGTGGCGCCCGCGAAAGTCCTTCCCCAGGCGAAGGATGAGACGGTCGCGCGAAAGCTCTGGGAGGTGTCGGAGCGGCTCACCGGCGTGAAGTGGCCGGTTGGGAGTCAAAACTCCGGCGTGGTTCCCGTCGTCGCGAAAAGGGAGGCATAGGTCCTTCTCTCCCCCGGACCGCTCTCCGAGCCGCTTGTCTCGCTATGCGGTACAACGCATGTCTTTTCCGGCTCCTCCATGCGTCAAACATTGACAACCGTACCTTCGAACGAAAATCATGCTTATCGGCAAGATTTCCCCGGTGGGGACGTACCGCAAAGCGGGACTAGAATCCGGTCTGGCGGTACTCGAGGGCCAGTCCATGGAAGCTACAGTAAGTGCGCGTCCCGTTGCGGAAACCGGGTCACGATCCAATGACCTATATCAGCTGCACAGCCTCGACCGCGCGGTCTCCGTGCTGGAGATGCTGGGGGAGAGTGAAACCGCTCTCAGCCTGGCGGAAGTATGCCAGCGGCTGAATCTGCACAAGAGCACAGCACATCGTTCGCTCATGGTGTTGGAACGCAGTGCCCTGATCGAGCGTACCCCGGAGAATCGTTACCGGCTCGGCTTGAAACTGTACGAGCTTGGTAATCGGGCGGTTGAACAGGTCGATCTGCGCACTCGTGTTCATCCCTATTTCCGCCGTCTTGCAGCCCAGGTGGGAGAAACCGTGCATCTCAGCGTCCTGCAGAAAACATCGATCGTTTACCTGGACAAAGTCGAACCCAACCGCCGGGTGTGCGTCAGCTCAAAAACGGGGACCTCCAACCCGGTGTACTGTACTTCGATGGGCAAGGCGATGCTCGCTTTTCAGCCCCCGGAAGTGATCGAGCAAATCGTCTCCAAGATTCGCTTCGTCCGCTACACCCACAAGACGCTTACTTCCAAGGAAGCCCTGATGAAGGCGCTGGAGAGAGTACGTCGCCGTGGATACGCCATCGACGATCAGGAAATCGAGATGGGCGTTCGTTGTGTGGGTGCGCCTATCTTCGATGAAAATCGTCAAGCGATTGCCGCCGTCAGCATCTCCGGGCCGACCTCGCGCATTACCGCGCCCAACATGCCGGAGATAGCGGAGCATCTGCTGCGCTGCTGCCGTGACATCTCCCTCTCGCTTGGGATGCACGCCAAGAAACGGCCGCGTGTGCTCTCCGCCTTCGAGCGTCACTACCACAGCTAGCGCAGTGGAGGGACCTGTCGTTCTCTTTCCCACACCTAGCGCAAGGCAGGAATCGAAGCCACATCCATGTCGCCGTAGTCCTGATTTTCTCCGCCCATCCCCCAGCAAAAGCTATACGCTCGGGTACCCACTCCTGCGTGTATCGACCAGCCCGGAGAAATGACAGCCTGCAGTGAGTTCATGATGATATGGCGGGTTTCCTCTGGCGGCCCCATGAGGTGAAACACCACCGCCTCCTGAGCAAGATTGAAGTAGAGGTAGACCTCGGAACGGCGCATATGAGTATGCGGCGGCATCGTGTTCCATACGCTTCCCGCATGCAGGTGGGTCACGCCCATGACCAGCTGGCAGCTCTGCACTCCACCAAGATAGATGTACTTGGACACCGTCCTCAGGTTGCAGGTCTCGGCGCTCCCGACCACCGTAGGGCTGGCTTCATCCTTCCGCACCAGCGCCACCGGGTGGGCGGTATGCGCGGGATAGCTCAGAAGGTAAAAAATCGCTGGGGACGCCGGGTTCGTGGATTCGAAGCTGATCTCCGCATTGCCTCTGCCGATGTACAGGCAGTCGAGATTCTCAAGCGTATGGCATTTGCCGTTCACCTTGATACATCCCGTTCCCCCCACATTCAGCGCGCCCAGCTCGCGCCGCTCGGTAAAGTATTGCGCCCGCAGATCGGGGTCCGTCGGTAGGGAAATAGGACCTGAGGCCGGTGCCGCTATGCCTACAACCGTGCGATCGAGGTCGACATACGCTAAATGAAGCGAGCCCGGCTTATATAACGAATCGAGCAGGAATGTCTCCCGGAGTTGAGCCGTTGTCATGTGTGGATAGCGTGCGGGGTCGGCCAAGAGATAGGTCTTCAAGTCGTTCTCCTTCACCAGGGTCAAATCATCCGCGAAGACCTACTGTCATCTACGGTTAAAGCAGTTGGTTCAATTGCCGGCACTACTGTAAGACTGCGCAGCGAGCGATAGAGTCTCATCGCGGGACCTGCTCCTTCATCCAATGAACCAGTTCGACGGCTCCGGCAAGGTTGTCATATTCCGGAGGTAGGTTTTGCCCATTTGTGTATTCGTTGTAGATCCAGGGGTCGGCCACAGCAAAGACCGCTCCCTTGCCGTACTTCGCCGTGGCCATCAGAATATCTCCCTTGTCCTCCAGCAGCGAAGTTGCGGGACTCTTGAGGGATATGGTGCAAGTGTCCTTCATGAAGAACGTGTGTGGATAGCGAAATAACGGCCCACCACCCGCCACGGGGATTCGGCCCGTTTCATGGGCCTTTCCAACCACGTGGTGGCTCATGACCGAGTTGAAGTGGATACCGAATAGGTCGGCGAGCCGATCCAGATGTTCTATATCTCCGTTGGCGGGATCGTTGGCCATCAGAACCAGAACGCCGCCCTGTCTTACCCATTCAGCCACCCGCTGGGCATCTTCCGGCTGCATGTAGTGAGGCTGCGGATTCTTTGCCGGGATGTCAGGGGACACAATGATGTAGAACTGCGCGCCTTTCAGATTGGTTGCCGTTGGCGCGCTGTAAAGCGTATCCGTGGCCACACCGAATCCGCGGAACACCTGCCCGAAAAGAAAAAAGCCACTGTTACTGACATCATCCCACTTGTAATGGAAGTACTCCTGTTGTCCCAACGCATTGGTCCGCTGCTGGCTGTTGAACCATGCGTCGACGAGTACCTTTTGTCCCGTGCCGGCGGAGTAGCTGACTGCCGGCCAACAGATGATCCAAACCAACAGCAACGGAAACGACCTGAAACTTCGCACTTGCTCCCCTGTGATCTCGTCATACTACTCGACCGGCTCCAAGATTTATCAAATGGAATAATCCTTAAGCAACGGAATTCATGGCTTTGTCTCTCGAATGAACCCCAAAGTTCCGCCCTCCGGGACAGCTGCCGGCTTATGCAGATGCTAAAGTATCGTTAGTGTTGCCACCATGCCAATAGCCGACGATCTCGCACGCATCGCACTTCAGGAACAAGAGCTTCAATTTGCCGGCTTTGACGAAGAGACGGCGTGGAGATTGGGTGGACATGTCCGAGCGCTGGCGGTTGCGCGCAAATTGAGCCTGGTGGTCGATGTGCGCCGTTTTGGGCAGCCGCTCTTTTATTCAGCATTGCCGGGGACCACTCCCGACAACGTAGAGTGGGTGCGGCGCAAGGGCAATGTGGTAGCTCGCTTTCATCGTAGTTCCTATGCGATCGGGCGGGAGATGGAGGAGAAGAAATCCAATCTCTTCGATCGCTACGGGCTTCCGGTCGCCGACTACGCCAGCCATGGCGGCAGCTTTCCGCTGCGCGTGTTGGGAGCGGGAGTCATCGGTTCGGTCACAGTCTCCGGCTTGCCGGAGCGCGCTGATCACCAATTGGCAGTGGAAGCTCTTTGCATAGAACTGGGCCGTCCATTCGAAACGCTGCGTCTTGAATAGCGCGAGACAGCAAGTCCGCTACACTCCGATCGAAAAACATCTCCCAGAAAGGTCCGTTGAACCGCAGATCCCTCGGCTTCCCCGGATTTCCTGTCGAGAGTTGCGGCTTCGGTCAACGGCTTGTGGTTCTCTTTACGGAGAACCACATAAGTGGTCCGGCGAGAGCCGTTAAGTAGGAAATTCGGGCACGCTCGGGATGACAAAAGGGAAGGGCAGCGCCTCCAATAAGAAGCACCACCTCGCCAACCAAGCATGCCCGCCCTGCGTCCAAGAAAACTGGGGACGGAAGGAGAGGTTATGGCAAAGTTAAACGAGGCAGCTCGCGATCGGATACCTGCAACCAAGTTCGCGTTTCCCAAGCAACGCAAGGAACCGTTAGAGAATGCCACCCATGTGCGCAACGCAGCCGCGCGCTTCAATCAGGTAGAGGGTGTCACTGAGGCGGAGCGCCGCGCCGCGTGGAAACGGATCGAATCCGCCGCCAAGCGATACAAGGTAGAACTCAAGAGTTCCAGCTAGTGGTCGGTTGGCATAGCCACTTGCCGGTTGATCCATATAGCCACTAGTATCAACCCATGGCAAAGGTTTCTGAGGCAATCGCGCCCGTCATTGCTGTGGACAGAAAAGCATCAGCCCCCTTGCACAGGCAGGTGTACGACGGGTTTCGCACGGCAATTGTCCGCGGCAATCTGCGTGCCGGTCAGCGCGTGCCGTCATCTCGTGCCCTCAGTATTGAGCTCGGATTGTCCCGCATTCCGGTGCTCAACGCATATGCTCAATTGCTGGCCGAAGGATACTTCGAAAGCCGTAAAGGTGCGGGCACGTTTGTATCAGACTCGCTACCTGAAAGCCTCACGATTTGTAAGGATAAAACGCCGCAGCGTGCACAAAGTTCAGGACCGCGGCCGCTGGCGCGACGATCTCTGCTCCTGTCCCATGAGCGCCCGCCATGGGCCGGTGGCTGGGGCGCGTTCAGCGTTCATCAGCCCGCTTTTGAATGCTTTCCATTTCAAATCTGGTCGAACATCATCACGCGCCATTCCCGAAGTCCACGCCTGAGCTCAATTCATAACATCGATCCTCTGGGCACGGAAGCATTTCGCGAGGCTATCTGTAACTACCTTCGCACCGCGCGAGCGGTTCAATGCGAACCTCACCAGGTCATGGTTGTTTCCGGCTCGCAGCAGGCGTGCAGATCACCCTGCGCGCGCTGCTCGGACCGGGCGAAGTCGGTATGGGTCGAAGACCCAGGTTATGTCTGGCGAGAACCCACCGCGCGCTGGTGGCTCGGGCTGCGAGCCTGTCCCTGTTCCGGTCGACGACGAGGGGCTCGATGTCGAAGAGGGGATCCGTCGCCAACCATCGGCGCGAGCTGCCTACGTTACGCCCTCGCATCAATACCCTCTGGGCATGACGCTCAGCGCCGGCAGCCGCATTCAGTTGCTGAACTGGGCGCAGAGCGCCGATGCCTGGATCATCGAAGATGACTATGACAGCGAGTATCGCTTCGGCACGGAGCCGATCACTTCACTCCAGGGGCTCGACACGGACGACCGGGTCATCTACATCGGGACCTTCAGCAAGGTTCTCTTTCCCTGCGCTTCGCATGGGCTATCTGGTATTGCCGAAGGATCTCATTCCCACCTTCCGGCGCGGTGCGTGATGCAGTCGATATTTTTCCACCGTGCTCTATCAGGGGCGCTGACCGACTTCATCCGCGACGGTGGCTTTCGCGCGGCATATCCGCAAGATGCGGTTGCTCTACAGCGAACGCAGAACTGCACTCGTCGCGAGCATCCGGGAGCAACTTGGGCCGGAGTTAGAGATCCTCGGCACCCAGGCGGGCATGCATTTGGCGGTGACGCTGCCCAAAGGGCTCAGCGATCTGGAAATTGCAAGGAAGGCGGCGAGTAAAGATCTCTGGTTGTGGCCTCTGTCCCCGTCTTACCTGGGCAAGTTCCGTCGCCAGGGTTTGATCCTGGGATTCGGCAATACCGCGTCGGAAGACATGCACCATGCGGTCAGTCAGCTCCGGGCACAGTTGACCAGTTCGGATTGACAGAATGTAGGTCAGGGTCTTCAGGATCGGGGTCAAATCCGGCGATTTCGGCCGTGTTTCGCTTATCTTCCAGACAAATTTCACGATCACCCAAGCCAGAAGCCTTGATTCGGCGAATAATCAAATTGACGCCGGCGCCGGGGGGTTACGAGACGTGAATGAGATACGAGTGCTCGCCGTGGATGATCATCCCTTGTTGCGTGAGGGAATCGCCGCGGTCATTCAGGACGAACGGGACATCGTGTTGATCGACCAGGCAGGAAATGGCCAGGAGGCCATCGACAAGTTCCGGTCCCATCGTCCCGACGTAACGCTCATGGATTTGCAGATGCCGGGTATGAACGGGATCGACACCATGATCGCGATCCGCCGCGAGTTCTCTCACGCCCGCTTTATCGTACTCACCACGTATGACGGAGATGTCCAGGCATTGCGTGCTCTCAAGGCCGGGGCCTCCGGATATCTTTTGAAGGGCACGCTGCGGAAAAACTTGTTGGATACGATTCGGGCTGTTCACGCCGGCCGGCGCTGTATTCCGCCGGAGATTGCCCTGGACCTCGCCGATCATCTCGCCGACGATGCCCTGACCGAGCGCGAAGTTGAGGTCCTGCGGAGTGTTGCCATGGGAAACTCCAACAAGCTCATAGCTGACCGGCTAAATTTGTCTGAAGCAACCGTCAAGGGCCACATGAAAAATATCCTCGCCAAATTGGGGGCGAGCGACCGCACCCATGCCGTCATGATTGCCATGAAAAGAGGTTTCATCGACGGTTAGAGATTTACCATTGAGATAGTGAGACTCCCAGCGTCAGGAGTGTAGCGTGAGTTCAGTTGTCTCAGTGAATGTCGGTCTTCCCCGCGATGTCGAGTGGCAGGGAAAACTGGTTCACACTGGTATCTGGAAAAAACCTGTCACCGGCCGGGTGATGGCACGACGCCTGAACCTGGATGGCGACGGGCAGGGAGATCAGGGAGGGCACGGCGGAGAGAACCGTGCCGTGATGGTCTACCAGCTTGCTTCCTATCGCTATTGGCAGCAGCAACTGCGGCGCCAGGACTTTGAGTACGGTCAATTCGGCGAAAACCTGACCGTCGACGGTCTGGCCGACGACGAGGTCTGCATCGGCGATCGTTACCGGATCGGCGGCGCGCTGTTCGAAGTGACGCAACCGCGAGTCACTTGTTATCGAGTCGGTATTCGCATGCTGAATCCGCAGATGCCCAGCCTGCTCGTTTCCCACAAGCGGCCTGGCTTCTATTTCCGCGTAATTGAAGAAGGCGAGATTGGCGCGGGCGACGAGATCGTGAAGATCTCCGAAGGGCCGGAACGGGTCACTGTGGCGGAAATCGACGGGCTCCTGTACCTGCCGGGTCATCCGCGCGAATTGCTTCAACGTGCCTTGCGCATTCCAGCCCTCCCCGCGGGTTGGAGAGGATCGCTGCAAGCTTTAGTCGCGGATGAGAGCAAAGAAAAACAAGGCAATGCAGGGCTTGCTCCCTCTTCGCCGCCTCCTGCGTGGCGGGGCTTTCGGCCGCTCCGTGTGGCGGAGGTTCATCGTGAGTCTCAGGGCGTCTGCTCTTTTCTCCTGGAATCTGAGGATCGATCTCCTCTACCGGCACCCCTACCCGGCCAGTTTCTGGTCTTCAAATTGAACTTGGATAACCATTCTGCGCCCGTTATGCGCAGCTATTCAATGTCTGGGCCGCCGCGCGCAGGAACCTACCGCATCAGCGTAAAGCGCGCCGATGGGGAAGGAAGCCGTTTCTTTCACGACCACATCCACGCCGGAGACCTGCTACAAGTGAGCGCGCCCAGAGGCAACTTCACCCTGGCCGCAGACAACAAACCGGTGGTTATGCTGAGCGCCGGGATAGGGGCGACTCCGGTGCTTTCCATGCTCCATTCGCTCGCCATCGGTGCGGCTGGCGAGAGGCGAGAGATCTGGTGGTGTTACGGCGCACGCAATGGCAGGGAGCATCCATTTGCGGCGGAGGTTCGCCAGCTTCTTTTGGATCTTCCCCACAGCCATTCGTTCATTGCGTACAGCAACCCGGAACCCGAAGATCAACAAGGTAAGGACTATGACGCATTCGGCCATCTCAGCCTTTCGTCACTGCAACAGCTTCATGTGCCGCAGACAGCGAACTTCTACCTGTGTGGTCCTCCAGCATTTCTCACCGGACTGACAGCTGCGCTCACGTCCTGGGGCGTGCCGTATTCATCCATCCACTTCGAAAACTTTGGCACTGAGTCTGCCGTGACCCCGGGCATCGCTAGCACCACGCCCAAGACCCCGCATCCCCCATCCGAAGCCGGGGGGACCGGTCCACAAATTTCGTTTACACGGAGCGGCCTATCGATCCCATGGGATGGCCGTTTTTCAAACATCCTCGAATTTGCAGAAGCCTGTGACGTCCCTGTCAGATGGGCGTGCCGGGCAGGTGTTTGCCACACCTGCGAGTCGGCATTGATAGACGGAGAAGTTCGCTATGACCCTGAACCCCTCGACCGGCCGGCGGAGGGGAATCTCTTAATCTGTTGTTCCACTCCGCTCACGGGGATCGAACTAGACCTGTAGAAAGTGCCGTAAAGGTTCGGACACCACAAATTTGCTTGAGGGCTAAAGGCCAAGCGCGCTCAATCCCTTGTGGTCGTCGGGCCTTCGTCCCAGAGGCCAGTGAAACTTCCGCTCCACCTCTTTGATTGGCAGCTCATTGATGCTCGCGTGTCGCGCGTACATCAAACCCTCTGTGTCAAACTCCCAATTCTCATTGCCATAGGCGCGAAACCAGTTTCCCGAGTCATCGTGATATTCATAGGCAAAACGAACCGCGATGCGGTTGCCGGTGAACGCCCACAACTCCTTAATCAGCCGGTAATCCAGCTCTCTGGTCCACTTTCTCTTCAAGAAGGCAATGATCTGCTCCCGTCCGTTGGGGAACTCCGCGCGATTCCGCCAACGCGAATCAATGGTATAGGCCAAGGCTACCTTTTCCGGGTCGCGCGTGTTCCAGCCATCTTCTGCCAGGCGCACTTTCTGCACCGCAGTCTCGGCTGTAAATGGAGGCAAGGGAGGGCGGGAACTCATACTCGTATGCTCCTTCAGTCCTTCGGGTGGGCTGCCGCAAGCTCTTTACGCAGGGCGGCATTCTCCTGCTCCAGTGCCTGCAACCGCTTCTCGACGTCTTTCATTCCTTCACGCAGTTCTTCGACCGAATAGCGGGGTGTAATGTGTTGTGGGCAGTTCCAATCGTAAGCTTCGACGTGAATGACGTAGACTCTCTCGATCTCAGTCTTCTCTTCCGGCACACGGACCCGATCCAACCAGCTGGACGCTTTATCCCCGTCAAGGATCTCCACCCGTCCCAGGATCTTGAGCCGGGCCTGCCGCGGATAGTCGACCATGATGAGGGCGACGCGGTCGTCGGTAAGCAAATTGCCTGTGCTGATGTATTGTTTGTTTCCCCGAAGATCTCCGAATGCCAGGGTATGGTCATCGATCACCTTCAGGAACCCCTTGGGTCCACCGCGATGCTGCACATAAGGCCAGCCGGTTGCTCCGGTGGTCGCCATATAAAAGCTATCTCGTCCGGCGAGGAATTCCGTCTCGAAGGGAGTAAGGCGATCCTGCGAAATGCCGGAATTCTCCATGCGTTGGTACTGCCGCCGGCTGCCATACCGTTCCTGCAGCTTCTTGACCAGCGGTGTGAAAACAAGCGAACCAAAGCTCATCAAGGCCCCTTCCCCATCATCATCAAAGTTACGCCTAGAGACGGCAGGGAAGCTATATCCTCGCCAAGCTGCAAGTTGTGGAAGGGGACGGCCTTGCAGGCCGACTCGTCGCAGAACGATTGCGGTTAGAGAGTCTGCACTTTAACTCCAGAATTTGGGGAGCCCGAAGGGCGCACCGCAGATCCCTCCGCTACGCTACGCTCCGGTCGGGATGACAATTCATCTTGGAAACGATGCTTAGCGCTCCCAGACAAAATTGTCATCCCGACCGGAGCGTAGCGTAGCGGGGGATCTGCGGTGCGCCCTTCGGGCTCCCAAATTCTGGAGTTAAAGTGCTTTTCCGCGAAGAATTCCCTCAGAGGCTAAAGCCCATCGAGGTTGTGGGGTTATGTACGAGCTGAACGCGGACTGTCTCAGACCGGCTTTATTGGTTTGTCCCAATCCACGTCGCCCTCCGTGGTACTGAGACTGCCGACCAGCATCGTTGCGCCGTTACGAAGCGACCCTGGGTGTCGCTTTTCGTGCCACTGCATATAGCCAAACCCCACGATGAGCGAAACCACGAAAAAGTAAGGGGCGAGGTTATACGGCCACTCGGGCATCGGGTACACCGTTACAAACAGGACAGGCAACAACGCCAGGGTCCCGATCCAGGGCGAGACCAGGTGGTGCCAGACGTTGAAATTGGAAGGATGTTCGCGGCGGATATAAGCCGTCAGGGCCAGGTTCGCCACACAATAGATAACGATGACCGCCAGCGTCGCAATCGTTTCCAACAGACCGAAGATATAGCTCGGTTGCAACAGCAGCCCCACCAGGAGCACCGCCGCGATGCCGAAGACCTGTACAAACCCGATGGCAAACGTCGGCGTCTGGTGCACCGGATGGACCCGGCCAAACGCAGAGGGAAGCGTGCCTGCCCGGCCCATGGTGTACATCACACGAGATGCTGAATTGGTGGTGGCCAGACCGACCGCGATCGCGCTGTTGATAATAGCCAGCACCACGAACCACCAGCCCATGCCCCAAAGCTTGTGGCCAAGAGCGTAGTAGGGGTTCGGGTGAACGGCAAACGCAACCATGTCGCCCGTGCCCCAGCCAATGGCGCTCGCATAGGACGTAAAAATATAAAAAGTGCCGGTAGCCACCAACGAGAGAAGGACCGCCTGGCCAACGAACTTCGCTGCGCGGCGCGATTCCTGGGCTAATGGGGCCGACCCCTCGAACCCGCTGAGCGAGAGGATGGAGAAGACCATTCCGGCCAGCACGCCTCCATAGTGATGCGGCGATAACGACGGATTCAGGGGCGCCAGGTAGCTGGAACCCGGTCCAGGATGAAGCAGAAACGTGACCGCGAGCGACAGCATGATCAGCAACTCAAGTCCGCCCAAGAGGAGCGTAATCCGCACCGACAGTTGGATCCCGTGGTGCGTGAGCATCCATATCACGGCAAACGCAATCAACGCGATCACCCACCAGGGGACGTTTATGCCGAACCCGGTTCGCAGCATGTCCGAAAGGATGTAGCCGAGAAAACCCGTGGACCCTGCGCCGCCCGGTAGTTCATAGACCAGATAGCTCCAGGTGGCCATGAAACCGATACGGGGCCCCAGCCCGCGCGTCGCAAAGGAGTAGTAGCCACCGCTCGACGGCATATAGCTGGAAAACTGCGCTACGGTGTTTCCAATGAAGAAACAAACAATGGTGGCGAGCAGGAAGGAGATCGGCATGTCCGGTCCCGCCTTGAGGGCGATGATCGGAAAGGTGAACACCATGTTGGTTGCCGGAGCGATGTGGGTCACGCTCTGGAAGATCAGCTCCGGAAGTCCGAGCGAGTTTCGTCGTAGCTGGGGATCAATCGACTCAGTCGTCACCCGAGGGGAAATCTCCTTCTGACGAGGATGAACGACAGGCTGCGCTGGGGAAGGTCTATTTAGAGGTAACACAGATCAGGCGAATCGTGAAAAATCTCTATTTCAACAGACGGAGCGCATTGTCTCTGTATACCTTGCGCAGGACATCGTCCGGCAGATAAATTCCCTGGATCTGCCAGCGCCCCTGGCGGGACGCATGCGATGGGTAGTCGAAGTATTCGTCCGCCGTTTCCAAAAATCGGAAGTACAGGCGGTACATGGATTCTTCCGGCACTAAGTCGGCGCCAAACAGGATGCGGTCCGGGAACTTGAGAAAAAGAGCACGCGAGGAATACGGCTGGCGCCCGAGTTCCGAGGCCCGCGCGCTGATATCGAGCAGGACATTCGGGTGGTTTTCCAAGAGCTGGGTGGCCCGACCCAGGTTCTCTCCACATTCAGCTATATGGGCAGCGACAAAAGTAGTTTTTGGATGTCGCGCGATGACCCGGTCGCGCTGATCAAGCAGTTGTTTTTTTGAAAAATGAGACCCATGAAAACTCCAGTCAGGATGCGCCGCCAGCTCCTCAAAACGCTCGTTGTGCGCATCGACGGGCAGGAAAAATGCATCCGGATCTGCGATGTGGAACATCACAGGGATGCCCAGCTGTGCTGCCTTATCAAAGATGGGCGTCAGGCGCTCGTCGTCCACGCGCAGCAGCTCTCCGCTTCGATCGCGCACGCTCAGCCCAAGGTTTTTCCAGAACTTGATCCCTTTGGCGCCATGCTCCACCAGCCGTTCGAGCCGATCCAGGGTGAGATCGACGAAGTCATCGCCTTCCACACCGGACCAGTCCATCCAGCCAATCGTGGCAAAGCGTTCTGCATCGACGGAACGGAACTTATCGATCATGGCAATCGCTTCGTCGCCCGTCTTCATGGTGATGTTGACGATGCGTTCGATGCCACAGGCATCCATGATGCGCAGGACCTCGATTGGGTCAAGGGCATCCAGGTGGTTGTGGTAGTCAATCACCGGGAAGCGGGCGGTCTGCAGGTGATGCTCTGCTGTCACCAGTGTGGACTTTGGCTGAAATTCGCTGAGCGGAAGCGTTACTTCGGCTTTCGCCGAGACCATGGCCATGAAGTTGTCATCAATTTTCCTTGATTGCGTCACTGTTGCTCCTAACTCCAGGAAAAGCGTGCTCCCGCAAAAAGTCTCTGACCAGCTCCGGCTCGCGAAATGCCTCCGTCCCCCCCACCCGCTGGGTCGAAAGCGCTCCCGTAACATTTCCTGCATAAGCACACTGCTCGGGAGTCCAGCCTTTCAGCCAACCAAAGAGAAATCCTGCGTTGAAGCTGTCTCCTGCACCGATTGTGTCCACTGGCTCTACAGGAACTCCGGCCACAGTAAAGGAATGTCCTTCCGCGCGAACGACCGAACCCCGGGATCCGCACTTGACCGCCACCCAGGGAACCCGCCGGCCGAGGTCTTCCAGTGCGTCTTCCAGCGTCTGTTTGTTCGTCATGCGGCAGGCTTCCCCCTCGTTTGGCAGCAGCAGGTCGACATAATCCAGGAGCTCGGGAAACACACCGCTCCATTGCCCGCTGGGGTCATCATTGGTGTCGAGGGAGATTGTCAGGCCGGCACCCTTCAGTTCACGAAAGAGCGTCGGGAGTTCAGGCTCGAGAGAGCGAAGCAGGAAGAGAGAAGAGAGGTGAAAGTGCTTTGCCGACTTGAGATAGGCAATATCGATATCCCGCAGGCTCAATTCCGCCATGGTTCCGGGGTAGGTCAGGATATGCCGTGGGATGCCGTGAGGGAGCACCAGGGTGACGCCGGTACCAGTGCCGCGTTGGTCCACCCGGACCCGGCTCAGGTCGACCCCGCTCGCGCCAAGCCGCTCCAGGGCGACTTTGCCGAGTGCATCTTCCCCTACAAGGGTCACAAACCCGACATGGATCCCAAGAACGGCGAGGTTGTGAGCGAGGATTGCCGATGAACTCCCCAGCGTGAGCCGGAAGTCGGTGCCGAGCAATTCTCTCTCGACCGGCATGACCTCGGGTAATCCATACATAATCAGGTCGAGATTGATCTCGCCTGCTATGGAGATGTCCAAGGTCTTCGTCAAATTGCCATGTTCTCCCTGGTTTCCAAAAACCAGTGTAGATGAGAGAGCCGGGATGCTTGCTTTGGCTTACGAGTACCGCCGTGTGCTTGCGAAAGTCGCTATTTGGTTAGAGGACGAGTATGGATATAGGCCGATTCGGAAGTCAACATATTTTCATTTTAATGCGACAGAAAATAAACGAAGGCATGTGGCCGAGGACTCTCTCGCCGCCGTCTCTGCGGAATTGTGTGAAGTTACCCATTATCAACAAGCGGTTAGAGCCTTCACCTGTCGCGGCGGGGATCGTCTGCCCAGCGCCTTCGATCGCTGTCAATCGCGGGTTGGTGTTTACGTAGGCTTACGATATACTTCCGCAGCGACGCGTTTGGAGCGAGACCTTGATCCCCTCGGCCGCCGGTAGAGGAATGGAGCCCCTTAGTAATGTCAGAATCTCTTCATGTGACCACGGGAGTTGATCAACAGGACGAGCCCTTACATACGCTGCAGGAAATTCTTCAGCAGCCTCTTTTGTGGCCTACTACGGTGTCTCGTGTGCGATCTGCCTCGGAGCAGATGAATCTCGCCTCCCGCCTTTCAGGGGCCCAGGTCCTGCTGACTGGCGCAGGCAGTTCAGCCTACGCTGCGGCGGCTGCGGCCTCGGCATGGCCGCGCGCGATTGCTGTTCCCACGACCGATCTGCTGATCGATGCGGAGCGCTACCTGCTCGATGTGGGAGCAGTCATCTCGCTCGCCCGATCTGGAGAAAGCCCGGAGAGCGCCGCAGTCGCCGAGCGGGTTCGCGTTCTCTGTCCGGAAATCCTTCAACTGGCCGTCACCTGCAACGACAAAAGCCGGCTCGGGCAATCCGGACTCGACGGTCTCATCGCGCTCGACCCTCGGACCAACGACCGCAGCCTGGTCATGACCGGCTCGTTTTCAAATCTCGTCCTGGCGGGTCTCTGCCTGGCTCAACCCCGCGCCGCAGCACAGAACAGCGATCGGGCGAGTGAGCGCGCCCAAACACTATTGCCCGTCATTGATAAGGAGTGCCGCCGCATCGCCGCCGGGGTTCGCGACCGAATCGTTGTCTTGTCTTCGTCGCCGCTGCTTGGATGGGGTCGGGAGGCCGGGCTCAAAATACTGGAAATGACCGCGGGCCGTTTTCCTGTCGTCATCGAAACCTATCTCGGCCTTCGCCACGGTCCCATGTCTTTCCTGAGGAAAGACACGCTGGTCCTGTGCCTGCTCTCCAATGATCCCACCCGCCGGCTCTACGAGTTGGATCTCATCCGGGAGCTGCGTTCCAAGCGGCTCGGCTACTCGGTGGTGATCGCCGGCGCGAACGAGGATGGTAGCGGATTTGACGACGTGATCCCGGCCGTCCTGCCCGACGCGCCGGACGACCTGCGCACACCCTTTGAGATTCTGATTCCGCAGCTCCTCGGATACCACCTGAGCCTGCGCATTGGTCTGAATCCTGACAATCCGAGTCCCGAGGGCGTCATCAACCGCGTGGTGCAGGGGGTCAAAATCCACGCTGCGCCCCCAGGCCCCGGCGTCTGCACCTCGTAACACAAGTGCATTGGGCTTCAGAGTCTGCAAGCGAGGCGGAAAAAGAAACCGCGGTTTGTTGCGGAGTCTAAATTCCGGCCTAGGCCAGAATCAGGTTGCAGCCGAATCCACGCACCTTGTCCTGCATCTCCGAACGCAGACCTGTGTCGCTGATAATGATGTCGATCTCAGAGAACGAGGCAATTCGCACCATGCTGCGCTTGGAGAACTTGCTGGCGTCGGCAACCAGAATGATTTCCCGCGCGATGCGCAACATAGCCCGGTTCACCATCGTCTCATCCAGGTTCGCGCCGCTTACGCCAAAGTCCGGATCGCAACCCGCGCCACTGAGAAAAACCTTATCTGCTGAGAACTGCTCGAACATCTCCTCCGCCGAGCGGCCAACAATCGAAGCCGAGTCGCCGCGAAGCGTACCGCCTACGATGAAAACCTGTGCATCCCGCGCGTCGAGCAATTCCGCGGCGATATTCACTCCGTTAGTGATTACCTGCAGCCCTTGCTTATTTTTGATCTGGCGCGCAATTTCAAGCGTGGTCGTGCCCGAGTCCAGAATGATGGTTTCGCCGTCATGGACCAAGGTCGCCGCGGTTGCTCCAATCCGCCGCTTCTCCTCCGCGTGCGTTTTGAGCCGCTCATAAACCGGCGACTCGCGCAGAATCTTTTCCGGAAGCACGGCTCCGCCATGCGAACGCAAGACTAACCCACGCTGATGCAACTCGTTGAGGTCGTTGCGGATGGTGACCGCAGAGCTGCTGAAGCGGTTAGCCAATTCGTTGACCCGGGCCCGGCCCTCGCTGCGCACAATCTGCAGGATCTGGGTCCGTCGCTCCTCCGCCATCATTCCGTCCAGGGGACGGGGTAGGGCGGAGTCATCGGTGCCCGAGCCGTGGGGAGCGGTTTCCTCTGTGTTTGATACCGAACGGCCCTTGCGCATGCCCGATTGCACATTCCCTTTCGCTGTCTTGCGGTTAGGCTCAGTCTATCCCCTCAAATGATAGCCCCTAGGCCGATCGCAATTCGAAGGGCAAAAGCGCTCAAGTGAAAGAATTGATTGACAACTCGAAATAAAACGTTACGATCATAGCTCATATCGACAGCGCAGTTCGATGCGCTTCGCAAAATTCTTTCTGTTCGGCGCCAATGCCACCGCAAAAGCCATGCAGCCGCCTGCCTGCATCGGCGTTCTGGTACGAAGCAAACGCGATCAGGCATAGAATGCGGAGCTTATGAGCGAGGTTCTCGAGGCGGGGGCGACCACCGCAGTACAGGTAGAAACCGTTGCAACCACGACTGTCCGCCCGGCTTTGCCCACGGCGCGCAATCTGGCGGTAGACGCCTATCGCGGCCTGGTCATGCTTCTCATGATGGGCGAGGTACTCCAGTTCTCCCGGGTCTCTGCCTACTACAACCACAGCGTTTTCTGGAAAATTCTTGCCTTCAACCAAACCCACACCGAGTGGTTCGGTTGTTCGCTGCACGATATGATCCAGCCGTCCTTCTCGTTCCTGGTCGGCGTAGCACTTCCTTATTCGATCAGAAGCCGTTTACGGAAGGGCAAGCTATTTCCTCAGATGCTCGCCCACACTATCTGGCGATCGCTGCTCCTGATTGCGCTCGGGATCTTCCTTCGCTCTCTTCATAGCAGCCAGACCTACTTCACCTTTGAAGACACGCTCACGCAAATTGGCCTGGGCTATACCTTTTTGTTCCTGTTGGCCTTTCGTCCGGTGCGCGATCAATGGATCGCTTTCAGCGCCATCCTTTTTGGCTACTGGCTGGCTTGGGCTCTCTATCCCGCCCCGGGACCCGGCTTCGACTATGCCGCAGTCGGAGTTCCCGCCGATTGGCATCATCTATACACTGGCTTTCGCGCGCACTGGAACAAGAACAGCAACTTTGGCCAGGCTTTCGATGTATGGTTCCTGAACCTGTTTCCACGGGAACATCCGTTCGTGGCCAACGATGGCGGCTACCTCACGCTGAGTTTCATTCCCACCCTCGGCACCATGATTCTTGGCCTGTTCGCCGGACAATGGTTCCTCGCTTCGGCGCCCAGGCAGCCCATCCGCCGGTTCCTCATCGCCGGCGTTTCTCTCTTCGCGCTCGGCCTCTTTTTTCACCTGGCCGGCATTTGCCCCATCGTAAAGCGCATCTGGACTCCCAGCTGGACGCTGTTTAGCGGTGGCATATGCTTCCTGTTCTTAGCCGCGTTCAGTTGGATCATCGACGTCAAGCAGTGGCGCGGCTGGGCCTTCCCGCTGGTCGTGGTCGGAACAAATTCCATTGCCGCCTATCTCATTGCCCACCTGTGGGAAGAGTTTCTCGCCCGTAATCTCATAACCAACCTGGGCGCAAAGACCTTTCTGATTCTTGGCCAGGGACTGCAGCCTCTGCTTCTTGGGGCTTCCATTCTGTTGCTCGACTGGCTCTTTCTTTTCTGGATGTACCGCCGCAAGATCTTCCTTCGCATATGAGGAGCTGAACTACCCGTGAAAGACGATTTAACAGAGCCTACACTTACGCGCAGCCGGCGCCAGTTCCTTCAGCTTGGCGCCATGGTTACCGCAGCGTTCAAACTCGACCAGAGCGCGCTCGCCGATGCAGTTCATCCCTCCCCCGCACGTTCGATGATCAACACTCCTTTCGCTGCGACCAAGGATCCACGTATCGGATTCATCGGCGTGGGCGGAAGAGGCACTGGCCTGCTCGGTTGGTTCCTGGCACAGAATGCGCAGGTTCTTGCCATTTGTGACGTTGTGCCCGAGAAGGCTGAGCACGCCGGTCAGCTGGTAGAAAAGGCGGGGCAGAAAGCGCCCGAACTCTACACCAAGGGGCCTCACGACTACGAGTCTCTGACGAAACGAAGCGATCTCGATCTCGTCGTCATCGCAACCCCGTGGAACTGGCACACCCCCATGGCGCTTTCGGCCATGGAGAATGGTAAGCACGCCGCGGTGGAAGTACCCCTCGCCTACACCACGGAAGACCTGTGGAAGCTGGTCGACACCTCGGAAGCAACTCGCCGTCACTGCATCATGTTGGAGGAGTGTTGCTACGGCTACACCGAAACCCTGGTGCTGAACATGGTGCGTCAGGGCGAGTTAGGCCACATCCTCTATGGAGAAGCTGCCTACCTGCATGACCTGCGGGAAGAGATGTTTTCCAATAAGGGTGAAGGCTTGTGGCGCCGCGCCTTTCACACTTTGAGCGACGGCAATCTTTACCCAACTCACGGATTGGGCCCGGTGGCGAACTACATGAACATCAACCGCGGTGACCGCTTCGATTACATGGTTTCCATGGGCACGCCCGCCCTCGGCCTGGCTGCTTATCGTGAAGCGAATACTCCGCAGGGCGACCCTAAATGGAAAGAAAAGTACATAACCGGGGATTTGAATACGTCCCTGATCAAGACGGCGTCCGGTCTGATGATCACACTCAAGCACGATGTTTCCAATCCTCAGCCCTACAGCCGGATCAATATGATTGGCGGCACCAAGGGCATCTTTGCTGATTACCCGCCGCGCATCTACCTGGACGGACAAGGGGGCAAGGAAGATTGGGCGACTCTCGACCAATATAAGAAGCAGTACGAGAGTCCACTCTGGGCTAAGGAGGGCGCGATGGCCAGCACTTCCGGAGGTCATGGAGGCATGGATTTCATCATGATTTACCGCTTGCTCCAGTGCATGCGCGAAGGTTTGCCGCCCGACATGGACGTGTACGACGGGGCAGCCTGGTCTGTGCCCACGCCTCTAAGCAAAACGTCGCTGGCTCAAGGCAGTGCGCCCGTCAAATTCCCCGACTTCACCCGCGGCTTGTGGAACCAGCGCAAAGGCTGTTCGATCTGAGTTTCTCTTAACCGCCAATCAATCTAAGCCGTCTGTCTTCCTGATAGCGAAGGCAGACGGCGCTTCCACTTGAAAACCTTAGGAGTGACTGCTTTATACTGGCCTTTCCACCGCGGCCAGGACTCCTGCTTGAAACCAGAATCACCTTCCGATGAGAAAGCATCGCGGATGCTCGAAGCGCTCATCGCTCAGGCCCCAAACCATCCCAAGGCACTGTTAACTCTGGCGCACCACCTCATGGCCACAGGGGAAAGCGATCGCGCTGTCTCTCTGGCATTGCAGGCACGAAGCCTCGCACCCAACGACTCTGAAATCGACATGCTCGCCCGGGAAGTGTTAAGCCAGAACGTTCCCACCTGGCATTTCTCCATTGTTCGCGACGACCTTCGAAACGCCGCTTTTGACCAGGCTCTGCGCCGTGCGATCCGTCCTGGAATGCGCGTGCTCGATATCGGATCGGGCACCGGCCTATTAGCAATGATGGCGGTTCGCGCCGGGGCCAGTGAAGTCATCAGTTGTGAAGTGAATCCATCGATCGCTCAGGCAGCACAAGAAATTGTCGCCGCGAATGGTTATGCGGATCGCATCCGCATCCTCGGCAAACACTCCACTGCTCTTGATCTCGAGGCGGATCTTGGCGGTCCCGTCGATGTGCTCGTTTCCGAGATCATTAACCTCGACCTTATCGGTGAGCATGTCCTCCCGGTTATGGAAGACGCGCATCGTTTCTTAAAGAGCGGTGGCCGCATCATTCCAGCGCGAGGTTCCGTACGTGTCGCCTTAGCCGACTATTCCGGCACAGCGAGAATGCGCATGGCAACCGTGGACGGCTTCGACCTTTCGCACTTCAACCAACTCGCTCCTCCGAGTTTCAGAGTCCACCGCGACGATCGCGGCATCACCGTGCTCAGTGAACCCACCGACCTCTTCAGCTTTGATTTCGCATCCGGAGGCCCTTTCCCCGAGGAGCGGTCCGCTCGATCGCTCGTTGCCCAACGCGATGGCGTACGTGGCGTCGTTCAATGGATCCACCTCACCATGGACGAAGTCGGCGAGTACGAAAACCATCCCGCAACGCATGCGGCGACTTCAAACTGGTCAGTTTTCTTCTACCCCTTCATGGAACACATGCAATGCCGGGCGGGAGACCTAATCAGGGTTCTTGGCTCCCACAACCGGGAAAGCCTGCGAGTCTGGGCTGAGAACGCGTAATGGATATCTGGCATTGTATAAAGGTAACCTTTGTAGTTTGGCTTCATATATGCTAAAGTCTGTTTATGGATGGACAAAAGAGCGACCCTGACTCAGCGCGCGCTTTAGCTCTGGCGGTCGAACTCCGCGTCCTGTTCGGCAAAGTAAGCCGGCGGCTCCGTGAACAGGCCCATCCTGGAGATTTCACCTCCGCTCAGAAATCTATTCTGCTTCGTTTGGAACGGGATGGTCCAGCAACTGTAACTACACTCGCGCGTGCAGAGAGTGTGCGCCCTCAATCCCTCGGTGCCACCGTTGCCACACTTCAGTCTGCCGGTCTCGTGGCCGGAACACCTGACCCGGCCGACGGACGGCAAACCATACTGTCTCTCACCGATACCTGCCGGGAAATGATCCAGGCCAGCCGGGCGGCAAAAGAGGACTGGTTATTCCGCATGATCCAAAGCAAACTCACGTCCGGGGAGCAGGAAGAACTCTCGGCCGCCGTGGAACTACTTAAACGCCTTTTCGATTCGTAACTAATTGGAGAACATTCGTGGCCATCAGCGTCCTCGATCCGAAGACCGCTCTCGTCATCATCGATCTGCAGAAGGGCATTCTGGCTTTGCCCACCGCACATCCCGTTTCTGAAGTTGTGCAACACGCCGGTGCCCTGGCTGAGGCCTTTCGTCGCCACGGCTTGCCGGTCGTGCTCGTCAACGTTGCCGGGGGAGCACCCGGTCGAACGGAACAGCCTCCGAGAGTTCGTGAATTTCCCCCCGGATGGACCGATCTCGCCCCCGAGTTGAACCAGCAGCCGCAAGACCACACGGTGACCAAACGGACCTGGGGAGCATTCACGAACACCGATCTGGAGCAGCACCTGAAGAAGTTGGGAGTTACGCAGGTCGTGGTTGCCGGCGTCTCTACCAGTGTCGGCGTCGAGTCAACCGCGCGCCAGGCGCACGAGCACGGATTCAACGTTACCCTGGCGGTCGACGCCACGACGGACACCAACCCCGATGCTCACCACAACAGCATCACGCGGATCTTTCCCCGTCTGGGGGAAACCGGCGTTACCCGGGAGATCATCACTCTCCTCGACAGCCGCCCGGCTTAACGAGAGGAGCTCTTAGATGGAATGGAATCACTACATCTCGTATTTCTTCGGTGGCATGTTCCTCAGCAACGCCATTCCTCATCTGGTTAGCGGAGTGATGGGGCGACCCTTTCAGAGCCCATTCGCAAAACCGCCAGGCCAGGGGCTCTCTTCTTCGACCGTGAACGTGCTCTGGGGATTTTTCAATCTGGCGGTCGGTTACGTTCTCGTATGCCGTGTTGGCAACTTCAATTTACGTTCCACGGACCAGGTTGTTGTTTTCGGATTGGGCGTTCTTCTCATGAGTCTGGTGGCAGCGCGCAGCTTTGGACGCTTTCACGGTGGCAATTCTCCTGTGGGCTCGCGAGAGATCCAGTGAAAGGCATTTTCCGCTCGTTAAACAGTTTCAACTATCGGGTGTGGGCGGGCGGTGCAATCGTATCCAACATAGGTACGTGGATGCAGCGCACTGCCCAGGACTGGATCGTCCTCACCCAGCTGACCCACCACAATGCGACCGCTGTCGGTGTGGTCATGGCGCTCCAGTTCGGACCCCAGGTTCTGTTGCTGCCCTTGACCGGTTTTGCGGCCGATCATTTCGACCGGCGAAAACTCCTGTTCGCCACCCAGGCGGCCATGGGAGTGCTGCGCGCTAGGCTTGGGCATCCTCACCGTCGCCGGGCGTGTCCAGTTGTGGCATGTATACATGTTTGCGTTTCTGCTGGGCTGCGTGACCGCGTTCGACGCGCCGGCGCGCCAGACATTCGTTTCGGAATTGGTCGGCGAGGCCGATCTGTCCGAACGCCGTGGCGCTGAATTCCACCTCGTTCAACGCGCGCGCGGATGATCGGTCCGGCCATCGCCGGCGTTCTCATCGCGGCGTCGGCTCCGGGTGGGTATTCCTGATCAACGCGGCCTCGTTTGCCGCCGTCCTCTGCTCGCTGAGTCTCCTTCGCATCCGACGAACTTCATCGCGAGCGATCAGAGCTCGTCGAACGCCGGGGAGCCTGGCGGAAGGGTTTCGCTATGTCTGGAAGCGGCCCGACCTGAAGGCTCATTCTTCTCATGCTTTTTCTGATCGGCACGTTCGGAGCTCAATTTCCCGATCTTCATTTCAACCATGTCGGTCACCGTCTTTCACGCAGGGGCGGGCCAATACGGGCTCTTGACCTCGATCATGGCGATCGGATCGGTCGCCGGCGCGCTGCTTTCCGCCAGACGAGAGAAACCGCGCATGGCTGCTCTCCTGGTGGGTGCGCGCGATCTTCGGGTTCGGCTTCGCGCTGGCCGCGCTCGATGCCCAACTACTGGCTCTTCGGCCTCGCTCTCGTCGTCATCGGCGTGTCTGCCCAGACCTTCACCACCTCGACGAACAGCCTGGTGCAACTATCGACCGAGCCCGCCATGCGCGGGCGGGTGATGGCGATCCTCCTCGCCATCGCGTTGGGCGGCACGCCCATCGGCGCGCCCATCGTCGGTTGGGTCGCGGATAAGTTCGGCCCGCGCTGGGCGCTTGGCATCGGCGCCGCCTCCGGCTTTGCCGCAGCGGTTGTTGGCATCTCCTACTTACTGAAGTATCCTCAGCGTGTACCCACAGCCACCGAACTTGAAAAGTACGCCTGAGCCTGTGAAGAGACGCAGATCTCTCCAATACGCTCCCGGATTTCCCGCGAACGCGTCATCCTTGTAGCGGAGCGCCTCACAGATTGATCCCGTACACAGCGCTTGTGGCGCGCAGTCGAAGGACCCCGGCGGTGCTGATCTTACCGATGCCGCTCGGAGCTTTTCGACCACTGAACCCCGCATTCGGCGCACCGGCTACGGTCTCTCCCTGGCGAAGGGACTCAAGAACCGCTTAGCTTCACGCCATGTCCGGTGCTACATCTACATTTCGGGGGCCATACGGCACGCTTTACATTGACGTCACCAGGAACCTGTATCTGCGGGAATGCAACATGAGGAAGGCGCGTAATCATCAAGGCGCACCGCATCACATCCTGTCCTCGGGCTTCAGTGGTTTAAAAGCTCCGGGCAGCATGGGTGAGATAGGCATCGCCGGGGTCCTTCGACTCCGCGCAACAGCGCTGTGTACGGGATAAATCTGTGAGGCGCTCCGCTCAGGATGACGCATTTGAGAGAAATCCGGGAGAGCGGAGTGGATGCAACTGCTGTCCACCTACCGTCGAGGTAAATCCAGCATCACCACGTCAGACCGCTCCTGCACCCGCTCGAGAACAACGTCATGACCATCTGCAGAGACGTCGAAGTCGCGAATGTCGAAGTCTGACGGAAGGTTGGTCAACTGCCGCTCAGCACCGGTCTCCAAATCAATAAGCCATAGATTCTTGTGTTGAATCTCTCCCCGCAGAACAACGAGTGACGCGCCCTCCGGGGAGCAAACGCACGTGCCGAGCCCCCGGGTCAGTTGCAAGGATGGCAGGGGATGCGCCGCAGCTTCCGGCGTAACGGCCTTCACGGAAAACGTCGTGCCGACGTCGGGTCCCGAGTAGACAACGAAGCGCCCGTCGGGCGACCACGCCGGATCGACCGAATATTCGCGAACAAAAGCCGTGGGCGAGCCTCCGTCGATCGGTATGCGAAAGAGGTGCGGGACACCGTGATCCACCACCGCCGAAGTGATCGATTGCCCGTCGGGCGCCCACGCCGGAGCACCTTGCAGGTTCAGCGAATCGGCCACGATCCGCGCTATTCGTGCCGTCGGCCTGCATCACGTATAAGAGCGTTTGCCCGTGTTGGCTGACCGAGAATGCAAAATAACGTCCATCAGGGGAGACTGCGGGGCCGCCAAGAACGTGCGCTCCCTCGCCACTCCACAACTCGGTGCTGGTTCCGTTGGCAAACTTCCAGATACTCTCGCCCGTGCCCTTCGCAGAAACATACAGAAGGTAATTCGGCCCCAGTCGTGGAGAAAACCCCGTGCCGGTGGTGAGAAGAATCGGATCCGCGGCTCGACACCTCCGTCGGCTGAATCGGCGAATTCGCAACCGCAGCAGTGTTGTCCTCGGACTTGCGAGCGTAACCACCAGACGGCGAACCGTCGGCGCTGGCCGCCAGCGACGTATACCGTTCAGGGCCAGAGCCAAGCCGGTGGGGAATCCGGCGCTCAATGTCCATGCTATAAAGCCACGGCCCCGAGCCATCGGGGTCGCTAGCCAGATACATCAATGTGCGCCGGTCCGAACAGAACCGGATAGCTCACGCTTGCATCCTGCGACGTGATCCGTTCCGGGAGTTCCGCCCGCTGAAGGGATGCGCCAGATATCCAACTTGTCTGGGAGAGAGCCCCGGACGAAGTAGACGAACACCGCGTCGGACGACCACAAGGGGAAATGGGAGTGGAGTCCAGCAGGCGCGGTGAAGATGGGCCGGCTCCCCGGGCGAGGGTTGCCGTCGGACACGAACAGCGGATCTCCCGGGCCAGGGGTGTGGTAAGCGAGGCGGGAGCCGTCGGGCGACCAGTCGAATTCGGCTACGCCTTCGAGGTACGGCCTCGGTTCGCCGCCGAGCGTCGGCACTGCCCAGATGCTGATGTCGCCCCCGTTCGAGCTGTCTCGCTTGCGAACCCAAAACGTGACCAGAGAGCCGTCGGGCGAAAAGCCCAGACGTTCGGATCGACGGATTGACCAGCTCCGGCACGCTTCCGCGGGTCAGGTTGTGGAATTGTCCCGAACCGGCCTGCGTAACCCAAACGTCCATTTGTCCGTCCCGGTCCGACAGAAACGCCACGAAATGGCCGTCGCGGGACAGCGCAGCCGCCTGCTCCACTCCGCCGAAGTCGGTGACCGTCTGAAATCGCGCGTCAGCGATCGGGTTGCGCCAGAAGTATTCCGTCCTTTGCAACCAGAGGCCTGCGCCAATCGCCAGCGTAGCTGCCGCCGCGGCCAGCAAAACGAGGAGCCTTCGCCGGGTAGAAAAGGTAGATAGGTTGCGGAGGCGGTTCAACGGGAAGTGGTGGTTCGGGGGCGAGCGGCTGGAGCGGTTTCGTTCTCGTTCTCCTGGCTGCTCGAAGATTCCGGCCGCGCACCCAGGCGTCCAACTCCGCCCGAGAGGCGTAGACCGAGCCCATCCTGTCGTGCAGATGCCGGTGAACGGGCATCGCCTCCCGTTTCTCCCAGCGTTGAACGGTCGTCACGTCGCGGTTGAGGTAGGCCGCAATTTCTTTCCACGAGTCCAGCCGATCTTCAAGCGGTTTCTCGGATCGCGGCGTGCCAACGGAAGGGTTCGGCCATCGCGATCTCCTGATTGGTCCGCGGTCGTGACCAACCCGGAGACCAAAATTGTAGCCTCCTGCGTCCGGCAAGGACACGGCAAAGCACGGCATTCCGACAGCAAATCGCGGAATAGCTGCCATTCTGCGTCTTGCCGCTTGAAGGTCCCCACCAAAGTATCCGACTGTGTCCCTGCGTCTCAAGCGTAAATCTCAAATTTGGAGGAATTTCATGAACAGCAAAGCTTTCGGATGGGCAGTACGCGTTGCCCCGGTCCTGGTGCTCGCGATAGGTACCGGTGCGCTGGCTCAAAGATCAACACACAGGGAATTTAGTGGGGTGATCAACGCCTATACAACCCAAACCATGGCAACTATGGGTTCCACGACCACCGCAACCGGGCCCTATGAGGTTCGAGGCCCATGGTCCCTGAAGCTGACGGAAGGTGGGACTAAGGCGGATTTTTACGCAGCCCTGAACATGGGATTCTCCGATGGTTGGGTTCTGACCAAGGGTGGCGGGAACGGGAATTTTGATCCGGCCCTCAGAGGCGCCCATACCCACCACATTGGTGTCGCCGGTGGCACTGTCTCGCAGATTACGGGCGGATTCAAGGTAACCGGCACGGCGGTGTTTACGCTCAACGGAGGCCCCGCACCCACGACCATTGAACCCTCACCCGTGGTGATCGAAATTACCGGCGGCAGCGACGTCGAATTTTCCAATATCACGGTGACATTTGGGAATCCCGGATCCAAGCACTTTGGTTCTGAGGCTCTCCCCGGTGTAGTTCAAATCGTCGGGGAAGAAAGGTAGATCCAGGACTGGGCGGCCACTTTGCCCGGGTGGATTCATAGCAATCCCCCGGATTGCATGGCGGCCGCTCGTCCAAACCGGCCCGGGAAGTGTGGCCCGGCCTATCAGTGGGGCGAGGAAAGGACGTGGAATGGAAAAAAAGCTGGCCTGCCTCGTGATGTTCGGTGCCGAGATTGCGCTCACGACTCTCTTTTACGCAGACAATGTCTGGGCGACACCGGCCGACCGTTTCACCAGCCACAACGCTCGTCAAAGGAACTTTCGGCGATATCGATGGTTCCAAAAGATCCACCATCCACGACTCAATTAAGGATGAGGAGGAGTGGCTGTCTCTCCAGAAAACCGAAGGGCCTTCAGATTTGTACGTTCAGCGCAATGTTTGGCAGCCGGGAGGAAGTACCGGTTGGCATACACATCCTGGGCATAGCCTGATCATCGTCACCAAGGGAACGGTGACCGACTACCTCGGCAACGATCCCGACTGCAAACCCCACGTCTACACCAAGGACATGACGTTCGTCGATCCCGGCGGCGATCACGTACACATCCTCCGGAACGAGGGCAAAGCCGTAGCCCAGACCATCGTCGTCCAGCTCGTCCCTGCAAGTGCGACGCGCCGGGTCGACGTGGCAGACCCCGGCAACTGTCACTTCTAACGACAACAGATTGGTTGGACGCCGCTCCAACCCGATTCTCCAAGACCGCAGAAATGTCCAGGAGGTGCAGCATGGCCAAACTCAGTTCTCACCGCCCACTCGGCCGCGTGAAATACAACGTCGGAATCTTTCTTCTCACGCTACTAACGCCGATCCTGCTCTTCGCACAGGTTGATCAGGAGGGCGCAATCCTGCGCGCCTATGCTCTTGATGAGCAAGGTAAGATGCCCAACGCGATTGCTCTGCTTCGACCGCTTATAAATTCAGGTACGTTCCACGGAGCCGAACTCGGCAGAGCATGGATTATCCTGGGCCTGGCCTACGCAGACCAGAATGAGTTTCACGACGCGCGCAACGCCTACGAACAGGCCATCTCTATTCTGCAGCCTTTGCCGGAAAGTATCAGGGACTATGCCGCCGTAATGGACCACTTTGCAAACCTGTATCAGGCCGAAGGAGAGTTGCAGGTTGCTACGAATCTCCGAACAAAGACGCTCCGGATGTACCAACAGCTGGGCGATTATTCCAGGATTGCGAGAGACAGTTCCGTCCTTGCGGGGCTTGCATTGCAACAGGGCCACCTGAAGGAAGGCAGACGGTATCTCAAGCAAACCGCGGAGAGTCTGAAGATGGCCACCGAACTCAACGACGATGACCTCGCGGTGATTTTCTCTACACGGGCTCAGTTTGCCAGGGTCGACGGCAACGTTTCTGCCGAGATCGCCGGACATGAGCACGCGCTTCAGATATTGCAACGGGCTCACGAAGCAACCAATCCAAACATTGGCTGGGAGCGCATACTTCTCGGCGTTGCCTATTCTTACGCCGGCAGAGCAGAAGACGCTCTCAGCGAGATGAGACAAGGACTGTCCATCCTTGGCAGCACATGGGATCACAAGAGCCGTCGATACTTAGAGGCGGAAATCGCCTACTCTCAGGTGCTCGACCGATCGGGAGACCACAAGAACGCTGCTTTGCTGCGGGTCTCGGACGAAGCAAAGCTCAAAGAGCTACAACGGATCGAATGTCCCGGCTGCACCATCAGCGCATATGCTCTCCGATAGTTTGGGACACCTCAGAAACCGTCTTACCGATCTCCGCCGGTTTGCGCTATTCGCACCATTTAAGTAGAGTGCTCCTCGTCTGCATTCGTTTTGCGCACGTGACAGGAGCCTGTTCATGGGAATGTCCAAGAGTTGGAAATGGAAGCAGGGATCAGCGCGCCTGGTCCAGTGTTGCGTCCTCATCGTTTGCAGCCTGGCGCTGGGGGCGCGGCCTGCTGCGGCCCAGACAGACCTTACCGGATACTGGGTGCTCCACGTCCCCAACGGTGACGGAACCATCCGCGACACCTACTTCGAGTTGAAACAGGACGGGGCCTCTATCACCGGCACGTCGTTGGGCCGCGGGCCCAATGGAACGCCGATCAGCGGAACCTTCCAGGACGGCAAGCTGCAATTTAAAACTGCGCCCCCGGCTCCGCCGGCGAACGGCCGTCCCCCTTCGGCTCCTCGCACGCTAGCGTACGAGGGTACCTATCAAGACGGAAAGCTTTCCCTGCAAACCCGAAATTTTCGTGGCGAAACCCTCCAGGGCACGGCCGAGAGGACAACCCGCGAGGCAACACTGCCACCGGCCAGGCTCCCGTTGCCCGAGTTGCATGATTTGCCCGACAACGGCCTGGTGAGAACTCCGCCGATGGGATGGAATAGTTGGAACAAATTCGCCGGAAAAGTCGATGATGCCGCTGTGCGGTCGATGGCCGATGCAATCGTGTCCAGCGGAATGAGCAAGCTGGGCTATGTCTACATCAACATCGATGACACGTGGCAGGGGGGCCGCGATGCATCTGGCAACATCGTCGCCAACAGAAAATTCCCCGACATGAAAGCCCTTGCGGACTATGTGCATTCCAAAGGGCTGAAGATCGGGATCTACTCGTCGCCTGGGCCAAAGACGTGTGCCGGCTATGAAGGCAGCTTCGGACATGAAGTGCAGGATGCCCAAACCTTCGCCGCGTGGGGTTTTGACTACCTGAAATACGATCTATGCAGTGCCAGAAACATCTATGCGTCCACGCAGGATGACCAGCAGAGGCTCTACCAGAAGATGGGCGAGGCCTTGCAGAACACCAAAAGGCCTATCGTCTATAGCCTTTGTCAGTACGGAGTAGCAGACGTTTGGAAGTGGGGAACGAACACAGGAGGGAACCTGTGGCGCACCACGGGGGACATTCGGGACGAATGGGAATCCATGGAGCGCATTGGCTTCAGTCAAATTGATATCGCTCCGTACGTCCGTCCGGGGCATTGGAACGATCCGGACATGCTTGAGATTGGAAACGGCGGTATGAACGCGGATGAATACCGCACCCATATGAGTCTCTGGTCGCTTTTGTCCGCGCCCCTCATGGCCGGCAACGACTTGCGCACCATGACCGACGAAACGAAATCCATCCTGATGAACGCCGATGTCATTGCCATCGATCAGGACTCGGCAGCCAGACCCGTGCAGTTGCTAAGCCAGGAGGGCAAGACGGAAATCCTGAGCCGGCCCTTACAGGATGGGTCCATGGCCGTTGCGATCTTCAATCGCGGCGATGACGCCGCGCAGGGAAGTGTCGCCTGGAATAGCCTGAAGATGGGCAAGAACCTCAAGGTGCGCGATCTGTGGAAGCACGAAGCTGTCGCAACGACAGGCGAGAGCTATACCGCAAATGTTCCACCCCACGGCGTGGTCTTGTTGCGAGTCTCCAAAGCAAACGAACACTGATTTCAGATGTAAGTCCCGCTACAAATCAAGGGGATACCAGGCACCTCGACGTTTTGCTTTCAGGGTCCATCCGCACCGGTCCCTCGTTACTAATGAATCAGAATGCCAAGGGTGGTTGTATGTTTGGTAATTCGGGGAGTTGTGGGTGAGGATCGGGTTCATTCTTTTTTCGCTCTTCTTGACGGGCGCCGCCATTTTCGCAATAGCGGTGCCACCTCAGACGCCGCCGGTGAACGAATATGTAGACGCGTCGACCTGCGCAAATTGCCACAGCGCCATCTACAAAAGCTATCGCCGCACCAGCATGGGCAAGTCCTTGTTTCGTCCCACGCCTGACAACACCGTCGAAGACTACAAGGAAAAAAATCAATACACGCATTCCTTGACCGGGACGCATTATTCGATGACTGTGCATGATGGAGCCTACTACCAGCGACGCTGGCAAACCGGCTTCAACGGAGCAGACACCAACATCGAAGACATGAAGATCGACTACGTGATGGGTGCCGGCGATCATGCGCGGTCCTATCTGCATCGCACCGAGCGGGGAACATTGATCGAACTGCCCCTGGGTTGGTACTCGGAGCGGGCAGGATACTGGGCGATGAGTCCGGGGTTCGATTCCCGTCATCCGCAAACCAGGCGCCTGGTTTCATACGAGTGCATGTTTTGCCACAACGGATATCCGCAGACACCATCCCCGGCCTTGTCTCACGATTCAGATCCTGTCTTCGCGCAAGACTTGCCGGAGGGAATCGACTGTCAACGATGCCATGGTCCCGGCGGCCGACACGTTCGCGTAGCACAGACCCCCGGCGCCAAGCCAGCAGATATAAGCGCCAGCATCGTGAACCCGGCGCGGCTCAATCCGAAACTCCAGATGGATGTATGCATGCAATGCCACCTGGAGCCGACCAGCGGCCGCCTTCCCGCGTTGATTCGCAGGTTCAATCGAAAGCCGTTTTCCTATGTTCCCGGCCAGCCATTGGAGGACTTTATCCTCTATTTCGATTACGCCCCGGGCACTGGACATGATGACAAGTTTGAAATCGCAAGCGCAGCATATCGGCTTCGCAAATCCCGCTGCTTCCTGGAAAGCAAAGGCGCGATGACGTGCTTAACCTGCCATGATCCGCATCGGCCCTTACCCAGCGGCGAGGAAGCTACGAAGTATTATTCCGGCCAGTGCCGAAGTTGCCATGAACCGGCGCTTGCCGCCCTGGTCGCAGCTCGGGCAAGCATACGGATTCCAACGATTGCATCTCTTGCCACATGCCCGAGCGGAGAACGGAGGATGTGGTCCACGCCGTTGTTACAGACCATCTCATTCAGCGCCGTCTTCCCGCTCGCGACCTGCTTGCCGAGCTTCCAGAACGTCATCTGACCGATGCGGAGGATTACCATGGAAAAGTCGTCCCGTATTATCCGCAACCCTTTCCGCAAACCGGCCAGTACCCGCTTTACCAAGCCGTAGCGCAGGTGGCACTCGGGAACAACCTGCAGAGCGGTGTGGTCGATCTGAGCCGTGAAATCAAACAGCAGTCGCCTGCCCAAATGGAGTTCTACACCACGCTCGGTGATGCGTGGCAGAGCAGCGGAAAGCCGAAAGAAGCAATTGCGGCATTTGAGCAAGCAGTTTCTCGAAGCCCAGACTCGATCACCGCATTGCAAGCCTTGGCCGAAGCGCAGAAGACATCGGGGGAACTCTCCCAGAGCGAGCAGACTTTGCAACGCGCTTTGCGTCTTGCTCCGGAAAACGCCAAGGTCTTATATCAATACAGCATCCTCGATACTCGGCTTGGTCGATCCGACGCCGCTCTTGAGAAGATGCAAAAACCGTCGCGCTTAATCCGGATTTGCCTGGAGTGTATTTGAGCCTCGCCAGCCTGCTTGCCGCAGCAGGACAGATCGAATCCGCAACGACTGCGTTGCAACAGGCGCTCAGCATAGACCCTTACGATGCCGCCACCTACAATCTGGCCGGCCGTTTGCTGGCCGGGACTGGCAAAGGGTCTGAAGCGTTCTTTGATTTTCAGAAGGCAACTCGACTTCGTCCAGGATATGGTCCCTATCTCTACGACTATGCCCTCATGCTTGTGCGTCTGAATCGATTGGATGAGGCCCAGGAGTCTGCTCAGGCCGCAATTCATGCTGATCAGAATCTCGCTGAAGCCCATGAGTTGCTGGGCGGCCTTCTTGCCAGAAAGACGCAGTTGGGTGAAGCGGCGACCGAATATCAGAAGGCATTGCAAGCAAGGCCTGATTTCAGTCGCGCACACCTGGATCTCGGCTTGGTCTTAGCCGCGCAAGGCGATCTGACCGGTGCGGCCGAACACCTGCGCAAAGCTGCCAGCGGCGCGGATCCAAACGTGGCCCAGCAGGCCGCGCAAGCGCTTCAACGACTCGAGAAGCAGTAGTTCAGACTACTGAGTTGCCGAGGAACGACGCACCGATCTTCTCCCCTACGCTTCCCCTGATTTACACAGTCAACAGCAATCGTCATCAGTAAAAATCGAAACTTTTGCTTCGCATCCCGATCGCGGTGATTGGTAACGTGGTTCCACCTTAACGGGGAGCTTTGTCTGCAACCCACGAAGAAATGGGAGGAGAAAAGCGTCTCGAACACCCTAAAAGCAGCTGTGCCTGGCGAGAGTTCAATACGGAACTGGAGGGTGTAGAAAGCGCTTGACACGTCTTAATCGCAAAGTATATCTAGTTACCCCGAGGCTAAAGCTTTGACTTACTTAGCTGCATCTTTGGATAGTTCATTAAGGAACTTACAGACAGGTGAGGTGACGCAGTGAGAATCCAAAAGACAAGTCGCGATTGCACACCAACAGTTCAACGACGCCCGCAAAACAGGGTAAAGCCGTGGATCTACGCATGTCTCCTTTTGTTGTTCACGGCGACATTGCTCTCAGCACCTCTATGGGCGCAGGTGCTTTTTGGTTCCGTCGTAGGTACGGTTACAGATAACACCGGCGCCGCCGTTCCAGATGCAGCGGTCCTGATCACCAACACGCAAACCAACGACGCACGTACCGTTCAAACCAACGATGGTGGAAACTACACCGTGTCCACGTTGCCGGAGGGACCCTATGTGGTTAATGTAACCAAGCAGGGATTTCAAGGGTTCAAGGCCACGAGCATTGCGGTTACTGCGAACAACGTGGTCCGTGTCGATGCCCAGCTTCAGATCGGGGCCGTCTCCCAAACCGTTGAGGTACAAGCTGCGCTCGCCGCCCAACTCCAAACCGACACTGCAGATGTGCACGCCGAGATTTCCAACCACGCTCTGGAAAACGTGCCTCAAGCAACCAGGAGCTACCAGGGAATCCTCAACCAGGTTCCTGGAATGGTGCCCCCAGGCGGACAACTCTCTGGCGGTACCAACAACCCATCCAAGTCGATGAGTTTCGCGGCGAATGGAACAGGTGTCCAGGGCCCGAACGTTCGCATTGAGGGGGTCAGTGCGACCAATGCGTGGGTCCAGCAGTACACCAGCTTTGTACCCTCCGTAGAAGCGATTCAGAGCATCAACGTAGTAACCAACAGCCCCGACGCCGAACAGGGGCTCTCCGGCGGCCCTTCGGTAACCGTGCAGCTTAAGAGTGGCTCCAACTCCTTTCACGGAGCCTTTTACGAATACAACATCAACAACGCAACCGAATCCCGCAGCTATTTCCAGCCCGTTGGCCAAAAGCCGGCCCACCTGGTTGACAACGATACCGGCGGCTGGGCGAGTGGCCCCATCATCCGCAACAAACTATTCTATTTTGGCGGTTATGAGGGAGACTACATCCACCAAGGCTATGCGGGAATCATCTCCGTGCCCACGCCACAGATGCTCTCCGGAGACTTGTCGGGATCACCGACACCTATCTACGACCCTATGACCGGGAATCCGGACGGTACTGGCAGGACGCCGTTCCCCAATAACAAAATTCCTGATGCTCGTATCAGCCCCGTCGTCAAGATCATGATTCCGTACGTCCCGCCGCCCAATCTCCCCGGGTACATCAACAATTTTTCTGTAGTGCAGGCGACCCTCTATAACCTCCACAAGATTGATACCAAAGTGGACTACCAGGCGACCTCTAAGTTGAGGGTCTCGGGCCGTTATGGTTATCAGCCCTATGCCAATCAACAAAACCCATTCTTCGGCCAGTTCCTCGGCGGCTCCAGCGGCGGCTGGGCTGCGTTCAGCCAAAACGGCGCTGGAAATTACCTGCAAAACGGGGCCACACTCGCCGTCTCTGCGTCAGCCACCTACGTGTTCAGTCCGACGCTGATTCTCGATGGGACGTTCGGAGTCACGCAGGCTCACCAGTTACTCTTCCCGACCATGACCAATGTCAAGGTTGGCCTGGACACACTGGGAATTCCTGGAACAAACATAGGAGCCCTCCCCTGGTCAGGAGGCATGCCGAACTTTGATATTGGAGGTTATCCTTCGGCTTCTGGTTCCAGCACCACCTTCGGCTACTCCTACCCGCCACTCGAATACAAAGATCCGGTCTTCGAATACACCGCCAACATAACCAAGATCAAGGGTGCCCACAACATTCGAGTCGGCGAAGACATTGTCCGCCTGCACATGAACCACAAAGAAGTGCGCAACACGATCTTTGAGTTCACCGGTGGGGTAACTGCCCTTAAGGGTGGGGCCTCACCAAATCCCTACAACGGCGTGGCGGATTTCTTGCTGGGTCTGCCCCAGACCACCAACAACTGGTTTCAACCAGAGCAGCCGTACATCACTCTTCGCGAGTGGAATTTCGCAATCTATGCTCGCGACAATTGGCAAGTTAGCCATAAGCTGACCGTCAACTACGGCCTTCGCTGGGAATTCTATCCCGTGCCAACTACAGTCGGCCGCGGTGTCCAATACAACAATCTACTGAGCGACCTCTCCAATCCCACCATGGAACTTTGTGGTGTTGGAGGGAACCCGGGTGATTGCGGGATCCAGGTATCGCACAAGCTGTTCGCGCCCAGCATTGGAATTGCCTATCGCGCTACCGAAGATACCGTGGTGCGCGCAGGATATGCCCTGTCTCCCACGCAAGTTGAAACGGGGAACTCCGGCACCCAGGCTTTCCCCGCCACAGTTGAGGCCGTCTACACTGGGGCAAACTCATATCAGCCGGCCAGTAGTACCCTGGCAACCGGCTTTCCCGTCATTCCCACTCCGACGCCGGATAGCCACGGCAACGTGGCGATCCCCTTCGGCGCGGGCAACGTCAACACACTGCCGAAGAATTTTATCCGCGGTTATATTCAGTCCTACAACGTGAATGTACAAAGAAGTTTCCCTGCGGGATTTGTCGCCCAGGCCGGTTACGTAGGGACACATGTTGTTCACCAGAATGGAACGGTTAACTTCAACTACGGTCAAGTAGGAGGAGGCGCCGCAAGCCAGCCCTTGTCGATTTATGGGATTACCGGTGCGATCACGGCCTTCGAACCTGCCAATTGGGACATCTACAACGCCTTACAGGTTTCGGTCCAGAAGCGGCTCACTTACGGGCTAACCATGAACGTGGCCTATACCTGGTCCAAGGATATGCAGGGAGGCGCAACGGCGGCACTGCCTTCGGGCGGGGCTGGGTTTGAGATTCCGTCCTATTATTACCGGAACACGTCAGTAACCCCCGTGGACCGCACAAATAACTTCATCGTCAGCGCGATATATCAACTGCCATTCGGCAGGAATCAGATGTTCGTCAACCACGGCATCGGCGCCGCGGTCCTTGGCGGATGGAGTCTCAATGGAGTCTTCTACCATCTCTCCGGGTTACCGTATTATGTTCAGGCTTCCGCCGCTTCGTGCAATTGTCCCACCGCAATCAGCGCGCAGCTTGCCAACCAGGTAAAGCCTCACGTGACTAAGGTGGGCAATGGCCTGCACGGTAACTCGTATTTCGATCCGACCGCATTTGCTCCGGTCACCACCGCCAGCTTCGGAAGCAGCAGCTTCAATGAACTGCGGGGACCGGGCGCAACCAATATGGATGCCAGCGTCTTCCGCGACTTTCAGATCTGGGAGCGACTCAGTATGCAATTCCGGGCTGAGGGCTTCAACATCTCAAACACGCCGCATTTCGCCAACCCCAACGCAAATGTGTCGAGCGCGAGTATTGCCAATGGAATTGTCGGCTCATCGAGCAGCTATAGCCAGATTACGGCCGTCAACCCGCTCGGCCGGCTCCTCGATGCACGATACTTCCGCTTCGGTGTCCGGTTCACTTTTTAATCGACTGCAAACAATCACGGTCTCCGCAGGTTCACCCCGGCGGAGACCGCGGTTTTTGCGCGATCCGGAACTGCTCTTTAAGATTGGAGTGCTTGTGTGGTTCAGAGTTCGCGGTTGAAAAACGGCCTTGGTTGAGCCGCAAGGACGAATGAAATGAGGTTGATGGAATGGTTAGACGCATAGGCAGCGCGCTCGCAGTGTGCCTTCTCGCATTGTGCTTCGCCGGGCGCGCAGCCGCGCAATCTGGCGACTCTACCCCAGACTCGTCCGCTTTGCACGGTCCTAGTTTCATACCGGATTCGAAGTTTTCCGGGTCGGCCCTCACCGGCTGGCACACGTTGGGGCAAGCGGACTGGCGTGCCGAAAACGGTGAGCTCGTCGGAAAGGCGACGGGAAAAGGCGGTGGTTGGCTGGTACTCGATCACTCTCTCCAGGACACTGGTTTCTATACCGCCTTCCGCTGCACCGGCACTTGTGACACCGGCATCCTGCTGCGCATGACCAAAACCGCGGACGGTTGGAAAGGCACCTACCTCTCAATCAAGGGCAGCGAACTGAGAGCGGAGAATCTGACTCTCAACGCCAACGGGGATGTCGTCGAACGGGAGAAGTTGCGGAATGCCGCAGGGCAGGTTCGCTTTGCTCCTCCGGAGCCGGACCCAACGGCACTTCCGGCGGCTGCGCTGAGGCCCCCCTCCTTTGAAGCGGCTCCCGGCGTAACTCTGCCGGCCAAACGGCCTCTACCAATCATGCGCAATGGTGAGTGGAACGAGGTAGAGACGGTGCTCGACGCAAATATACTGCGTGCTTATTTGAACGACACCGACTCCCAAATCAGCGTTGCGACCGCCGGGGATGATATGGATTCCTATGGCCCGGTTGCCCTCTATGTCGGCAAAGATAGCGAAGTCCGCTTCAAAGACGCTTCTTACAAAGATCTGGCCATCAAAGTGCAGCCGCTCGAGCAAGTGGGGGACCGCTTTCGTATGCAGCGCCTCAGCCCCTTCTACTACAACTGGACGGCCGCGGCTGCCGATTTCACGCACAGCGGAAAACTTGACCTGGTTTCCGGCGCGTATCTCTACTTGGCACCTGACTACACAAAGTTCAGAGAGATCTATCCAGCACGCAGCTTCAATCCTTCTACGGAATATTCAACCTGGGATCAACATGCCTATGACTTCACCGGCGATGGTTGGCCCGATGTCGTAGGCACCTACCTCGGTGTCGGCGCGATCCTATATGTGAATCCAGCCGGCGAGAGCCGCCGCTGGAAGCAATACAGGGTACTTCCCTCGATGCAGAGCGAATACTCCTTGCTCAAGGATATAGACGGCGACGGTAAACCGGAACTGATCTATATGGCGGATGGATACGTCCGCTACGCCAAGCCTGATCCGGCCAATCCAACCCGTCCGTGGGTGGTTCACACCATCTCTGAGCGCGGCACTGGGTCCGCCCACGGACTCGGCGTAGGCGACATCAACGGCGATGGGCGGCTGGATATCGTGACTGCTTATGGATGGTGGGAGCAACCACCCCCAGGCAGCGGCGATCAACCATGGAAATATCATCCACAAGCCTTTGGCCGCTGGGGCCGGGTCTCTTATGGCGGAGCGGAGATCGGAATTTATGACATCAACGGGGATGGCCTGAACGATGTCGTGACTTCGCTGGACGCACACGGTTTCGGGCTCGCCTGGTACGAGCAGAAACGCTCCCCCAGCGGCGAAATCTCGTTCGTCGAGCACATGGTTATGGATAACTACAATACTCAGAACTCCGGCGGCGTCACCTTCGCTGAGCTTCACGGTACAGCCATCGCCGATGTTGACGGAGATGGTATTCCGGATTTCATTGTCGGTAAACGTCAGTTCTCGCACAAAGACGATTACTTAGACCCGGATGTCTATGGCCCACCCTATCTCTATTGGTATAAAACGGTTCGCGATCCCAAGGCGCCCGGCGGAGCAAGGCTGGTTCCGGAGTTGATCCATAACAGCTCAGGCGCCGGTGACCACCTGCTTGCCATTGATTTGAACGGAGACGGAGTCATGGATATCGTGGCCCCAACCAAGCGGGGCTTATATATATTCTGGGGTAAGCCAACTTCGAAACAAAAGTAATGGCAGACATCCGTGTAAACCGGAGAGACTTCCTGCGGGGGATGGGCGCCACCCTTGCCTGTCAAATGGCAGTGCCGGCAAAGGCGAACCCTTTGCACATGCCCCTCGGGTTCCAGGGATACGACGCCAGGTTCCTGCTTATCAAAGATTGGGATCAGGGCTGGCGTGAGATGCGCGACATGGGCTATCAGTCGGTAGATTTGGTGTCCTTCAAGGGGTACGGCTACGAAAACTCCTCCCTGGCCAATCTGTCAGCGAAAGAGATCCGACAAAAGCTGACTTCGATCAACATGCTGTGCGAAAACTGTCAGTTCTATTACGCCGAGCTTCACCAGGCCTTCGACGAGAAGATAGCTTTCGCTCAGGAGTTAAAGCTCAGGAATATCATCTGCGCTCCCGAACCAACACGGATGAAAACGATAGACGATTGGAAGTGGCAAGCCGACCAGTTGAATATCCTCGGGGAAAAGATCCGGGCAGCCGGGTTTCAGTTGGGTTATCACAATCACGATCGCGAATTCATGGCTATTGACAAGATGATCCCTTACGACGTGCTGATGGCTCGAACCGACCCGAAACTAGTCAAGTTTCAAATCGACGTAGGGAATCTTACCTTTGCAGGCGCGGATGCCCTGGCGTACCTTCATCGCTACCCCACACGTTACTTCTCCATGCACGCCAAGGACTACCTGCCGGGAAAGACCAGCGTCCCCGTCGGTCAAGGTATTCTGGATTGGAAGAAGATTTTCAAAGCAGCCAGGCAGACGCCGATCGAGAATTATTTTGCCGAGGTGGCTGCTTACGGTTCCGGAAGTCTACGCGGTGTGCCCGCGAACGCTTGGCCCACCGATTCCATCGACCAACTTCGCCAGAGTTACGTATACCTTCATCATCTTCGCGTATGAGTCTGTGTAAGAACTGGAAAGGGATTCGCAGTTCAACCGGCTTATCCCGAAACTATTCTCGACCCCAAGTCGTAGTTCAATAGGGAACGGAAGCAACTACAAATGCCTTGACACAGCTCCGCTATGAAGTATATCTACTTATCCGAAAGCACGACGCGCGCAAATTAAGGTTATGTTTTTATCAAGTTCATTACGGAACTAAAATAAACTCAGTCATCGCGGATGATCGGAAGCCACAAGGGCGTTACAAGAAACCTGCTACTCGTGAGATCGGGCGACTGGAAATGAACCGAAAATACACCTTGAATTTCATCCTCAATCTGGGGTCGATAGCCTGCTTGTCATTAGCCGTCGCTAGCCACGCACAATCACTGCCCGAGGGCAAAGGGAAAACCGATTTCCAGCGCATTTGCAGCAGCTGCCACAGCGTATCCATGGCAACCACGCAGCGGATGACTCAGGCCGAATGGATGGGCGTGGTCAATGATATGGTCTCGCGTGGAGCTCAGGGAACCCAGGATGAACTGAATAATGTAGTCACCTATCTGGCAGCGAATTATGGCAAAGACAAAGCTCCTGACGCCAATGTTCCTGCGGCCAATGCCGCTGCTGTGCCTGCACCCCCAGCGGTAGTGATTCAAACCCCACTAAGCGAAGCTGAGATTGCTCAAGGGACGAAACTCCTTAAGGCGAATGGTTGTTTGTCGTGTCACCGTGTTGGCGACATGGGCTCATATGTCGGACCGAACCTGACCGGCATTGGGGCCAGTCGATCTGCCGATCAAATACATGCCGCGTTAGTAACACCCAGCAAAGATGTTAACCCCGAGAACCGCTCCGTCCGTCTGGTGACTGGCGACGGGAAGACAGTCACAGGAAGGATTCTCAACCAGGATGGATTCAGCGTACAACTCATTGACTCCTCTGATCAGCTCAGGTCGTTTCAAAAAGCGGGCCTTCGCCAATTCGAGATCATAACTACCAATCCTATGCCGTCTTATGCAAACAAGATGAGCCCTCAGGATCTTACCGATCTCGTTCACTACCTAAGTTCTTTGAAAGACAACGCTAAGCCGTGAAACATCGAAGGGCCTGCTACGTCGATGGCTGTGACCGCGGGCGATGTATGGTGCAGAGGACCCAGGTAGTGAAAATCCAAACATTCATGTTCCTGTTTCTGGCTGCTACGACCCTCCAGGCTCAGGTGACTCACGAGCGTATGCTCCATGCCGATCGGGAACCGCAAAACTGGCTCACGTATTCGGGTGGCTACGCCAGTATGCGTTATAGCGAGTTAACCCAAATCGATCGCGCTAATGTAAAAGGGCTGCAACTGAAATGGGTACATGTCTTCGATACCCCGAAGAAGATAGAGAACACGCCCCTGGTCGTGGATGGGGTCATGTATACGGGAGACGTCAACCAGATCGAAGCCGTGGACGCGGTCACCGGTAGAACCTACTGGACCCTGCGGCACACAGTCGATCCGCGGGGGGTGTTCGTACTTCCCATGCTCAAGGGCTTAGCCATCTCGGGGAATAGATTATTCTGGGCGACGTTGGACGGTCATCTGATTGCCGTCGATGTCAAAAATGGACAACCCCTCTGGGATACCACGGTTGCCGTGTGGCAGAAGGGATATCAGCTGAATGTCGCTCCCCTGGTTGTAAAGGACAAAGTCATCCTAGGGCCGGCAACCAATGAAGAGGGCGCGAATTGCTGGGTCGCCGCATTCGATAGTAAGACCGGGAAAGAATTGTGGCGCTTCAACGCAACACCGTCGCCCGGTGAACCTGGCAACGACACCTGGCCTGCAAATTCCTGGAAACATGGCGGCGGTTCGATCTGGGTCACGGGCTCCTATGATCCGGAAACAAACCTAACCTACTGGGGAACCGGCAATCCTAACCCAGGATGGAATGGAGATCCGCGTAGCCCCGGCGACAATCTGTACACTGACTCGGTGCTCGCACTCGATGTCGATACTGGCAAGCTTAAGTGGTACTACCAGTTCACTCCCAACGATGAGTTCGATTGGGACGCGGTTGAGATCCCGGTACTGGCCGACGTCAACTGGGAAGGAAAGCCGCGGAAAGTCATGCTTTGGGCGAATCGCAACGGCTTCTTCTACGTTCTCGACCGCACCACGGGGAAGTTCCTGTTGGGCAAGCCGTTTGTGAAGCAAAACTGGAACTTAGGCTTCAACGCAAATGGCCGGCCCATCAAAGCTCCTGACTTCAAAGCTACGGCGGAAGGTACTTTCATCGAGCCGGGTGTGCAAGGCGGCACTAACTGGTATTCACCTTCCTACAGTCCGCGTACCGGCCTTTTCTATGTTTCCTCCTGGCAGAACGGCTCCCAGATATCTGCCAAGGCTCCCGCTGTGTGGGTCGAGGGCGAAAGATATACCGGGGTTGGCCATCCTGCTCATCCTCCTGCGGCACGACCTAACCGCGGAGGCGGCCTCGCTACCGGCAACTACGGCAATGCTTCGTCTTTCAAAACGGAGGCCGAGGGATACGGCGCGACTATCGCGATCGATCCCCAAACCGGTGAAAAGAAGTGGGAATTCAAGATGGTTGACTTTACCGAGACCGGCGTGCTCACCACCGCTTCGGACGTACTTTTTTCAGGAGGAAGGGAAGGCAACTTCTTTGCTCTGGATGCGCGCACGGGTGAACCTCTGTGGAGAGTAGGCCTGGGCAGCAGCGTCGCCAGTGGTCCCATGACCTACTCGGTCGACGGCCATCAATATGTAGCGGTCTGTGCCGGCAACGTGCTCTACGTCTTTGGTCTGCCACAGTAAGCCATGAAGATACTGTTTGCGTTACTTCTGTTCACCGGCTCTGGCCTGGCTCAGGTCAACCGAGACAACGCAAACAATTTGTCGCTGAAGTGGGTTTATCGTCCGAGCCCGCTCGCTTTGGTTGGACTCGAAGGCGGTCCCAACGATTTGCTCTGCCCTAATAGAACAGATACCGAGGGATGGCGGGGCACGACACGCCGTCCTGTTTACGATCCACTTATTCTGGAGGTGTTTTCCGATGTCATTGAGTAAGCTATTCGCCACAATTCCCGCCGTCGTCGGAACCCTGTCCGCTTTCCTCACTGCACTTACCTTCTCCACCCAGGCTTATGGAGCATCGGCCTACACCCTGGTTCCCGAACAATACGGGATGCAACTCAAAGCTCCGAATGGCAGCCTAGTCTTCGAATATGTGACGAAAAAGCCTGAGAATATCGGCCTCACATCTCCCAGCGCTGCTTACTTCGATCCTGTCAACACCCCATCGGGCGAGCGCGTCACCAACGTAGCGCCTGACGACCATCCCCATCATCGCGGCATCTTCCTGGGGTTTTTGGATTCGGAGTTTCGCACTCCAGCCGACTTCTCCAAAGCTCCGCCGAACCATGCGTTACGCGCCTTCAACGTCCAACGGGGTGACTTCTGGGCGTGGGGATTGTATGCCCCGCGGGAAGGCCGGGTGATTCAAAACCGCGACATCAAGCTGGTGAGTGCCGACGATAAACACGCGCAGTTGGAGATTCACAACGACTGGTTGATCGATAACAAAAAGATGCTCGAAGAAACCGATGAAGTATTTGTAGCCGAGCGCGAAGGCGTGTACGTGATCGATCTCAACTACCGCTTTACCCCGGTCGTGGAATATGTGCTCAACCAGACCGCATTTGGGGGCTTTGTGGTACAAGCCCAGAAGTATGGCGACTCCTACTACACGGCCGCTTATGGCAAGACTGATTTCCGCAGTCCCCACTATTCGTATCCCGACTCAGACTGGCCCTCGGAGCCATGGTATGACTACACCATCAAGCTCAAGAGCGACGGTAAGGTGGTTGGAGTCGCCGTGCTCGATCACCCGCTCAATCCGCCGACTCGTTGGCACAACGTTCTTTGGATGGTCCAGCCCTGCATCACAACTTTCGGCACTGTAACCATCGAACCCGATGCGCCTCTGATACTACGGTACCGGGTCGTGGTTCACGATGGACCTACTCCGACAGATGTGCTGCAGAAACTCTCGGTCGAATGGCGAGGTATGCAACGGAACCCCTTCCTTCCCCAGTAATCGGTCACGCAAAGCTGTGCCTCAGGGATCTGCCAACATGAAAGCTCTGGTCAAATACGCGAGTGGAGAAGGTAACGTCGGTATACGGGAAGTTGAGGAACCTCGATGTGGAGACGGCGAAGTCAAGCTTGAAATTGCCTATTGCGGAATCTGCGGAACCGATCTTCATGTTCTTCACGACACATTCCGCAATTACCCCCCGGTCATTCTTGGGCATGAGTTCGCCGGCACGGTTGTAGAAAAGGGGAGCAACGTTAACCACCATGTGGCACTGGGGCAGAGGGTCACGGGCCTCGGCGCCACAGCCGTTACCTGTGGACAATGCGAGTACTGCCGCTCCGGATATTTCATTTTTTGCTCCAATCGCAGAGGCATGGGCCACGGTGTGAATGGCGCTTTCACGCGCTACGTTGTCATGCGCCCTGACCAGCTCTACCGTATTCCAGAAAACTTCAGCCTGGAAGAAGCAGCCATGAGCGAACCGTTCGCAGCCGTCGTGCAGGCAGTGACCGAGATCTCTCGTGTGCGCATCGGCGACACTGCCCTGGTCTCGGGCCCCGGGCCCATCGGACTTCTCTGTCTGAAATTGCTGGTCGCGGAAGGCGTACGAACGATTGTCGCCGGCGCCGCGGGAGATCAAGAACGTCTGAACGCGGCGAGCCGCAATGGAGCCGCAGCCGTAGTCAATATTGGCCACGAGGACCTCAGCGAGGCCATCCAGGAGTACACGCGCGGCGCCGGCGTGGACGTGGCCTTTGAGTGTGCTGGCCATCCTGGCTCTGTCCGCGGATGCCTCGAATCGCTCCGTCCAATGGGCGGCTACACCCAGGTAGCAATCTGCGGGCAGGACATTCAATTTCCCATCGACCTTATTTTCTACAAGCAGCTGACCATGTCCGGCTCCGTCTGCTATACGGCTCGAACCTGGGAGCGCATGATGAAGATCTATGCCGAGGGTCGAGTCGACCTGAAGGATCTGATCTCCACCAAGCTTCCGATATCAGAGTGGCGCACCGCCTTTGGATTATGCGAACAGAAGAAAGCCATCAAAGTCCTGATGTATCCAGAGAAGTGACCCATGCGGTCTGTGACAATTTAGCTTAGGCTGAGGATTTCGATAGCAGTAACTGATCCGCAGACGATCCAACGGTCTGATCGAATACGATTCGCGCCACACTCAACTGCGCGATCGGCATCCTTGCCGGTGAGCAGGAGACATAGTCCACCCCAAGCTCTGCAAAGAACTCGATCGATGCCGGATCGCCCCCGTGTTCGCCGCAGACGCCGATCGTGATCTCCGGGTTTGCCGCCCGAGCCTGATGGATCGCAGTTCTCATCAACGATCCAACCCCTTCCCGGTCGATGGTCACGAAGGGATCCTGTTTAAGGATCCCAAGCTCCATGTAGCGATCCAGGTATTTCTGCGAATCGTCACGGGAAAATCCAAAGGTCATCTGGGTCAGATCGTTGGTGCCGAACGATAGGAAATCCACTTCTTTCGCAATCGTCCCCGCGCAGACAGCCGCGCGTGGCAGCTCGATCATGGTGCCTACGTGGTAGGCAATCACATCACCCTCCCGGCAAAACACCTCGCGTGCGGTACTGTCAATGATCTTGCGCAGATAGCGTATTTCCTCAACACAGGCAACCAGCGGAACCATGATTTCAGGCAGCGGTACCACGCCCTCGGCCCTGACATTGATTGCTGCTTGCAGGATCGCAGTCACTTGCATTCTGAGGATCTCGGGATAGACAATCCCCAGGCGGCAACCGCGAAAGCCCATCATGGGGTTTGACTCGCTCAACTCTCGAACCCGTGTGAGAAGTCCTTCGAGTCGGCCCACAACGTCAGATCCGTCCCGCCGTGCTTGAGCTAATTCGTCCCGCACAGCCATCTCGGTAGGCAGGAACTCATGCAGCGGTGGATCGATGAGCCGGATGGTGACTGGCAGACCCGACATTGCGCGGAACAGATCCTCGAAGTCAGCTAGTTGCGCGGGGAGCATCCAATCGAGGGCGCGTTTGCGAGACTCATCAGTCGACGCCAGAATCATTGCGTGCACATGCGGAAGTCGATCCGGCGCGAAGAACATATGTTCGGTGCGGCAAAGCCCAATTCCCTCCGCACCCGCACTGCGGCCTCGTTCGACATCCTGAGGTGTGTCTGCATTCGCACGCACAGCGAGGATGCTCGCTTCTTTGGCCCAGCTGAGCAGCTTCCTCAGCCATTCATTTGTGGCCGATTCGTTGGCGCGCAGGCGCAACTTACCCAGGAATACCCTCCCGGTCGACCCATCGAGTGAAAGCCAATCTCCCTCGTTCAAAATATGTTCACCGATGCGCACCACACCGGCATCCTCGTCCACCAGGATCGCGCTCGCGCCCGTGATGCAGCATTTGCCCATACCACGGGCGACCACCGCCGCATGGCTGGTAGCTCCCCCACGCGCGGTCAGAAAGCCGACGGCCGCGTCCATACCGTGGATGTCATCGGCCGTCGTCTCCTGCCGCACCAGCACAATCGGTGTTTCCTTGTGTTTCCCCGCGAGCTCGACCGCGACGGTCTGCGTTGAGGGCCAACTGCCCCACCGCTGAACCGGGAGATGCCGGCAATCCCTTCGCAATCTGCTGCAAGGTCTCCCCGCCCAGGTCCAGCTGCTGCGATAAAACTTCCTCGATCTCCGCTGGAGACACCCGCTAGCACGGCTTCGGATTTAGAAATCAAACCCTCGTCTGCCATCTCAACCGAGGTGCGAATCTTTGCCAGTGCGCTGCACTGGCCGACCTCGTTTGCAAGAGGAAGAGCTCGCCCTTCTGCACGGTGAACTCAAAGTCCTGAACGTCACCGTAGTGAGTTTCCAGCTTCGTGGTCACCGATCGAAGCTGTTGATAGACCTGGGGCATCGCTCGCTCGAGTTCGCTGATGGGCAAAGGGGTACGGATACCCAGCCACAATGTCCTCGCCTTGCGCGTTCGGCAGAAATTCAGCGAACATCTCACGCTCTCCGGTCGAGGGGTTACGAGTAAACCCAACTCCTGTGCCGCTGTTGAACCCATAGTTCCCGAAGACCATCGCCTGTACCGTAACCGCTGTTCCAGAATCCTCTCTGGATGCCGTGGATACGCCGGTAGTGTCGAGCACGCTCATTGTTCCAGGACTGGAAGACGGCCTCCACCGCTTGCCGCAACTGAGCGCGAGGATCGAGAGGAAACGGCCTCCCCGTGTGTTGCTCGATGATTTGCTGGAAGGCTGCGACGATCCGGTGGAGTGAAGCCTCCTCGCAGTTAACCGGCAGAGAAAGACCGACACTCGATTCCTGAATCGCTTGATCGAAAGCCTGCTTTGGAACCTGCAGGACCACCGAGCTGAACATTTGTAAGAGACGCCGGTACGAATCGAGAGCGAATACGGCATTCTCGTGCTTGGCTGCCAGGCCACGGATGTTTGCGTCATTGATGCCTATGTTGAGGATGGTGTCCATCATCCCGGGCATGGAAATGGATGCCCCGGAACGGACGCTTACCAGCAAAGGGTCGACTTCGCTTCCGAACCGCTGCGCTTGTTCCAGCTCAAGCCAACCCAGAGCGCACTCCAGTTCCTCGTCTAGCGACTCCGGGATCGCGTCGTATTCGAGGTAGAACCTGCAGGCGCTTGTAGAAATGGTGAACCCCGGTGGCACAGGAACGCCAAGCTTTGTCATTTCGGCCAGACCGGCGCCCTTGCCTCCAAGCTCCTCGCGCATGCACCCAGTACCTTCGGCTTGCCCGTGCCCAAACCGGTAAATGTAATGGGGCTGCGATGTCTTTGGATTCATATTCTCTCTCCCGTGACTTGCTGAATTCGACTGACGAACGCGTGTCTGTCACCGAGTAGAATATGTAACCATGTAGACTGCAAATTGTACGGCGCCAACCGGACAGTCGTCCGATTTGTCCCTGTGAATGTTCCGGACAGAAAAATGGGTGCCGCATCGGCACCCATAGATAAAGTGATTCAGAGCGGGAGAAAGTCAAGCAAGCCGATCGTAAGCGCGAAAGACAAGCGGCGAACCAAATCCATCAGTGCAGGAACTAAGCAAAAGCTCTCCAGCCAGTCGGAATTTGGAGGCGGCAAATTCTACTTCGCCAATCCTGCGCTCAATGGTCACCAACAGGTCGCGAACGAAGCATTCGATCAGATACCGGGTGACCCGGCGTCCGCATGTGAGCCGGGCAGAATGCCGAATCCATTGCCACAGCTGGGCCCGGCATAACTCCACCGTTGCCATGCTTCCCATCCGGTGTGGCCTCTGGGGAGAGTCACCTGAGAGCCACGCCTCGAGATGTTCGAGTGCGAGTTCAACATTCTCTTTGAGGGCGAGCATCGTGATTTTTCCATGAACACGTGAGATCAGCGCGCCGGACGTAATGTAACAATGCCGCTCAGGGGGCGCCATCGATGCACCCTCCTTCGCGGCATGCTCAAACGCGGCGCGGGCAACTGCAACAAGGCCGGCATCGGAGACACAGATCCCGTCGAAACCGCGCGCAACCTCGTGCCTCATATTGAGGCCTACACTTCCCCGGGCTCGCAGTTGTGGCAGCCACGAACTGATCGCGTATATCTCGTGCTTGTGGCAGGTGTGAACCAGTAATTCCTGCAGAGCATGCAGGAATGGCTGGTTCATGGTGATGTCATTGCGTTGCGGTAAGAGAGACTCGCCATTGGCCCGGAAGGTCCTGGCAAAGCTGGAAAGGTAGTTCGTGGGGGAGCACTCGAGCGCGACGGTGTAATCCCGTAGCTCATACAGCAACTCCTCCATTTCGAAGGCTGCGGAGATCGTCTCAATCGACAGGATCACACGAATCATGCCCCGCGGAATGGCAAGGCGCTCTTCTGTGAACTGAAAAATGTCGGCCCACAGGCGCCCCTCCTGATGAGTTTCCAGCTTTGGTAGAGAGAAGCGGGCGCAGGATCCATGAAAGATGCTCAGCCCAAAATCGAAGAGCGAAGCAGAGATCGGCCCCTCCTGAACCAGAAAGTGCTTTTCCTCGAGACTCCAGTTGCGCGGTCGAACAAAGACTGCAGGCTTTCCCTCCTGCCCATTGGGTACTTCATGCAAGCAGGAGTGGCCCTCCAGACAGTTGGCCCAGGTCGGGGATAATTGATCGTCGAAATCCGCGATCAAGACGTTCGCCCCGGAGTCGAAACCGAGCAAAAGAGCTTCTCTGTCGGGCGGCCCACTTAAAGTCACTTGCCAGTGAACGAGATCGGAAGGGAGCGGCATCGTCGTCCAAGGCAACTGTTGCACCTGATTCGTCACGGGAGGGAAGTCCGGGAGGTAACCGAGATCAAATTCGCGCTGGCGGCCTTGGCGTTCAAGCAAAAGCTGCTGGCGTCGCGATTCAAAGCGACCATGCAACTCGTAGAGAAATGCGACTGCCTCTTGGCTAAGAAGGCATTCCTTGGTGTGTGGCTCAGCTGTATTCACATGGAGACCCCATCGGGCAAATCTATTGGGAGGGGAGCACTGACTAGTCAAGCCTAAGTACAATTTGCCGTTCGGGCAAAAAGACTAGTCCGAATCGGACGAGCGCCCGAATCGAACCGTGACCGAATCGGCCTCGCTGTTAACCACTGGGGCTCCAGTGCTCCCTCGAAGCTCGTCGAGGGTGATTGGGCCGGGATTCCCGCGAGGATATCGGCGGAAGAATACGCTCGACCGTTTCGGATCAGTTGCCTAGAATCAGGGAGCATGATCCTCTCGCTCCATTTCCTGGAACAGCTGGACGACGCTTTGAAAGAACGTCGCATAGGCGAGGGCATCCGGCTGCTCGAGAATGCAGGCGCCGGCTGGGCAAATCCCGACATCGAACGCGGCGGTGCAGGAATCGCCCTCAGAGCCGCACAATGGCTGGATGTTGGCTACCGCGATCGAAAGAGCGTGGAGGCCTTGTTATCCCGATTTTCGCTCGCACTACGCTCCAGGATGCCGCTTCGCGACTACCTTGAGCTTCGCCTTGCCGAGGCCTTTCGAGCCTTGATGGCTGAGGATGCGGATACCGCGATTGAGCTGCTGGAATTTGTCCTTAAGGCAGAGCGGGAGTTAGGGGATGAACACCTGATAGTCATGGCGCATTTCTGGAAGGGAAGAGCCCACCGTAAGAAGGGCGAATACGAGGCCGCGTTCGAGCATGTCGTCGAAGCACGCCGCCGGGCAGAAACCATGAGAGCCGGAAAATTGGCGGCCGTGATCGAGGTTCAGGAGGCGTGGCTCATTTTCCAGAAAGGGGAAGCGAAAAAGGCATTGGAGTTGCTGAGCCACGCCGAGCAACAGCTCAAAGATACCGACGATGACATTTCGTTAGGCAATATCGAATCGGCACGGGGCCGCATCGTGCGCAGGACAGGTGAGTACAATCTGGCCCTCGATCACTACGAGCGTGCCATCGCTATCTACGCTCGCCGTGATGTAAACCATCGCAACCTCGCGCGGACCCTCGTCAATGCTGCCTACGTAAATCGATTGGTTGCGCTCCACCTGCGCAAGCGGATTGAATCGAGGGTGCCCCGCTCAGACCAGCGTCCACCTGCCAGGGGAGCGGAGCCCCGCAACCATCATGCCCGTTACGCCTCTGTGTGCCGTGAGGCATTGGCGCAGCTCGGCCGGGCCGGCGAAATTTACCGTCTCCATGAGCACCACGGCGGGGAGGGTTCTGTCCTGGTCAATGCCGGGCAGTTGCACCTTGACATGGGCGAAATCGACCGGGCTCTTGCCGAGGCACTGAAAGCCTATACGCTCGGCTGTGAAAAACATGATCAGATTCTCATGGCCCGCTCACGCATCCTGGAGGCGTTCGCGGAGAACGCCCGCGTGGAAGAGCAACTTGGCGAGGATGGGGATACGGCCGTCTATGCAAACGCCGCTCAACGCTACGCTGAGGAGGCCATCACCCTGGCCAGGCACACCCAGAATCGGCGCCTCCTGGCGGGCGCCTATATCGTGCGCGGGATGACCGCGGCAAACGACTTCTTTCAACAGTGGGATGAGGCCAGGCAATGTGCATCCCGGGCGGCCGCGCTCCTGCGCTCCGACGACAGAGATCATCTCTGGGAAGAGCTTATTACCTTAAAGGCGCAGATCCTGCGCGCCTCCGGCATCGACGAAACCCTTCGTGCCTGGTCCGAAGGAATGCTAGGAGACAAAACCTTCCAGCAGGTCACCGAAGAGTTTGCGGAAATCGTCATCCCTAAAGTCTGGGCAAGAGAGGGTAAGAAAGTTTCCCGAGTCGCCGAACGGCTGTCGATCTCACCCAAGAAGGTCCGCCGGATCCTCCGTAACGCCGGCTTGCTCGAGGAAAGTAAATAGGCGAGTCGAAATCTTCGCTTGCTCCCATGGTCCACAAAGTAGACTTTTCCCTGGCTGGTCCAGCGGAGCGTAGTATCGCTCTCAGGGCCAATTACTGACCATTTCACTTTCAGGAGAACACCCAATGCGGAGATTTGGCGCCGACGAATTGAATCGTCGAGGATTCCTGGGCAGTCTTGTCTTTCTGGCCGGATCAGTCTTTGGCCGGCAGAGAGTATTTGCAGCAACGAGCGCTTCCCCATGTGACCAAGCGCCCTGGAAGGGAAAGATAACAGGGCTGGGCGCGAGTGGGGATGTATATAAAGAGCTTGGCTTAACGACGGTAATCAATGGCCAGGGGACAGAGACAGTTCTTGGTGGTTCGCTCATCCGCCCGGAAGTACGAGCCGTCATGGATTTGGCAGCAGAGCATTTCGTGGTCCTCATGGACCTGGAAGCCGCGGCAGGAAAACGAATTTCAGAGATGCTGAAATTACCGCAGGGGTATGGGGCGATTGTCACCTCAGGTGCGGCTTCGGCAATCCAAAATGGATACTCGGGAATTCTTACCGGGAGCAACGAAACGTTTATAAGACAGATCCCCGATTTAACCGGGATGAAATCGGAAGTGATCATTCAGCGGGCACACCGCAGCGGGTGGGATCATCAGATTCGAGCGACCGGGGCGAAGATTGTTGAAGTGGAAACGGTAGAAGACGTTCATAAGGCAATGAGCGAGCGGACTGCAGCCATGCACTTTTTGAACCTGAGTGATCCGGATGGTCAGATCAAACGGGCCGATTGGGTGAAACTCGCGCACGCGGCCAATGTGCCGGCATTTCTTGATGCCGCAGCGGACGTACCGCCGAAATCCCGTCTGACGGACTACGCCAATATGGGGTTTGATTTGATCGCATTCAGTGGTGGAAAAGCAATCAGGGGTCCTCAATGTACGGGCCTGCTGATTGGACGTCAGGAGATGGTGCACAATGCCTTGCTGAACATGAGTCCGAATGAGGACACTCTGGGGCGCCCTACGAAGGTTGGAAAGGAAGAGATAGTGGGTGTGGTGAAGGCGCTGGAGCTTTATTTGGCGGAAGATCAGGAAACGTTAAATAAAGATCAGTGGCGGCAGCTCGACACGGTATCGACCAAAGTATCGAAGATACCTGGAGTGACGGTGACACGAGACGTGCCGGAAATTGCAAATCATTTCCCCGCGCTTCAAATACATCTGGACCCGGCCCGCTTTTCCGCAAAACCTCATGACATCACTGAGCAGCTTGCCGCGATGAAACCTTCCATCGTTCTCACTGAGGGCACAAGCACGATTGAGATGACGGCTATAGATCTCCAACCCGGAGAAGACAGGATGATCGCGGACGCACTCGCAAGTGTACTCATGGCGCACGCTGTCAGCCGATAGCTGCCGAGCATGATGTCAACAGACCACTCCTGCACCTGAGCTCATTCGGAAGTCAAAGGTTGACCAATTGCATCGGAACACCCTATCGACGATAGAGGGGCCTGCCGATATCGATACTCAGGGACCGCAGAATCGATAAATCGTGCCCTGATCGTCCGTCCGGCGATACGCACTTCTGTGCGTACGAACGCTGCAGCACGAAGGGATGCCCAGACCGTGCAAATCGCTGGACAGAGTGAACAGGCAGCCAGGATACCGTGGGGCAATTTGCGGATTCCCTCGTTTCCTCTCATCGCCATCCGCATTCTCCAACTCACGAGCGATGAAGATGTGTCGATGCGTCAGCTCGGCGACCTCATCTCTTCTGATCCCTCATTCTCCAGCGAAGTGCTCGCGATCGCAAATTCTGCGTTATACGCCCCGCGCTACCCCGTCACCAGCATCCTGCAGGCTATAGCCGTTCTCGGCCTGATCGTCATGAAGTAGCGACGCATTTCCGGGTGAGTAATCGTCACCGGCCCCCCCGCCGCAATCTGTTCTTTGAATATCGGAACGACACTGCCATTGCTGCCCAGAACATTGCCGAACCGTACCGCCATAAAGCGCGTGCCGCCTTGCTTCTGCAGCGCGTTGATTACCAGCTCTGAAATACGTTTGGTAGCGCCCATCATGCTCGTAGGGCGAACCGCCTTGTCGGACGAGATCATCACAAAATCTTCCACCTTATGGTCAAGCGCAGCGCTGGCAACATTCCAGGTTCCAAAGATGTTATTTTCTACCGCCGCAAATACATGTCGTTCCATCATGGGCACGTGCTTGTATGCGGCAGCGTGGTAGACGATCGACGGCTTGTAACGCTCCATGACCTGCTGTACGTTCTCTGAGCGAGTAATATTGCCCAGCTCAGGGAAGAACGTCAGCCGGGGAACTTGTTGTGCAACTCTCTGTCGAGCTGAAACAGCGGAGTCTCGGCCTCATCGAAGCCGACCAGGGCAAGCGGGTCGAATCGAGCGATCTGGCGACAGATCTCTGACCCGATCGAACCCGCCGCACCGGTGACCAGGACGGTTTTGCCCGCAAGGCGCTCACGGATTCGCTCTTCATCCAACAACACCGGCCTTCTTCCCAACAGATCTTCCACCGCTACATCGCGGATCTGTTTTCCCAGTTCCGCGCCGTGAATGATGTCCGCTAAGCCCGGCACCATCTTGTAATCAACTTCCGCGTCAATGACAGATTGCAGCATGCGGACCAGTTGCGGGCCCGTGGCCGATGGGATGGCGATCAGCACTTGTTCAATCTCGTACTTTTTCGCCAGCGCCCCAAGGGCCTCGCCGGTGCCCAACACTCTCGCTCCGTGGAAGGTCAAACCGATCTTGCGCGCATCGTCGTCGATCAGGCCCACCAGTTCGCTTTTCAGGGAATGATTCTCCCGCAGCTCGCGGGCCAGCGCCAACCCTGCCGTCCCGGCGCCGTAGATAAGGGTCCTCGTCCAGTCGCCGTCTCGCTTGTCGTTTGCCTTGCCTGAGGTCTTGGCTAACCGGACCGCAAATCGAGTGCCCAGGATCAACGAGCATGAAGTTAGCCATTCCAGAAGTATACGGAGCGAGGAATTCCCGGACGCACGGCAAGAACAATGACCATGCCGCCAACCACCGAACCGGCGGAGTTGGCTAACCCGATCCGTACTGCCTCGTCGAGTGAGGTATAGCGCCAGTAGCCGGTATTGACCCCGCCAAAGAAAAACGCAGCCGACTTGGCAGCCGCCCATATAAGGATTGCCTCACCCATCCCGTGCGCGTAGAGAGCGGGCACAGAACCATCAAAACGCAGCAGGAAGGCCAGCAATCCGCAGATGGTAAATCCAACAGCGTCCATGATGGATGCGAGAAGCCGGCGCGGAAATTGTCCCGGCCGACCGTCAGGCAGAGAAAAAAACGGCATGGATGAATCTCCCCGGAAGGTGAAGTTTGCCGCCCGCTGGATCAGGCGACCGCATTGCCATGTTCCGCAGCCAGGCCGGCGTGTGAGGCGATTCGTTCAAGAGCACTTCCGTCAATCTGCAGAGATACGCTCTTGCCAATCACATCCAGGGTCACGATGAAACGAAGACCATTCCCTTTTCTTACAACAACGCCCATCACACCGGTCAGTGGACCCATCATCACCCGTACCTTGTCTCCGTTGGTCACGAACGGGTAGGGCTCGATGCTCTTGCAGGCAATGATGCGCCGCAGCGATTCCATATCATCATCGCGAATGACCACGGGCCCCGTGGTATTACCGACGATGCTTAACAAACCGGGCAACCGCATAAGAGGGCCCTGGTCTTGGGGCAGCAACCGGACAAAAATGTAATTGGGAAAAAGCGGCATCTGCAGATCAACCCTGGTGCGATTCTTCCACGATCGCTGCCAGGTGTAGAGGGGAAGAAATTGTTCAATGCCAATGCGTTCGCAATGCGCTGCAATACGCTTTTCATGCCGGGACATCGTGTACGCCGCAAACCACTCGGGCGCAGCTCCGCCATTGTCACTTAGCAAGTGATCTTCTCCCGTTCCAATCGCCTACGTAAACATCATCGGCGGAAGAAGGAATTCCATGATGCCCGGAACCCGGGGACGAAAACGGAGCTCTTTGCCGGAAGCATCACCGTTCCCTTTGTCATCCAGCGAAGCCGCGGAATCTGCGGTTCAGCTGACTCGTCCTGGAAATGTTTTTCGGCGGGAGTCGAACGGGAGCTGTCTTCAGAACGCGACAAATGGTTCGAAGGGTACGGCCTTCAGGCCGTACCCAACCACCTTCAACCACCGCGGCTTTAGCCGCTGAGGGATCTCACAGCCGATTGAACGTACACAATTTGCTGACTGCAAGAATGACCCGCCAGAAAGGCCAGAACAATCGAGTCACCAACCCCCTCAAGCCGATTGTTTGCGCGCCTTGTCGAGAATCTGTCGCAGGCGATTGCCTACGATAAGCTCTTCACCGGGCTGCATGGTGATGGGCAGGATACGCATCTCGTTCGTGGTCGGCCGGCCGATCCCGAAGGGTTCCGAGGCCGTCTTGATTCGGGCGAGGACGCCGCTGGCGTTTTCATTGGTCTGTACCTCAATCCGAGGATTGCCCGCCTTGAGTTGCTCGTTACATTGCGCCACCGTGAGACCGAACTTCTGTTCGTCCCAATGGACGTGGAGGGTAGGGAAGGCGTCGGATTCAAAGGCAGCCGGCGTCTTGATCGACGTCTGCACCCCGGACACCGTCTCGACCATCTTTGCCAGGCGCTCCATGCGTCGCTGCCACTCATTATTGATGGCTGTGACGTCGGCCTTTGACCAGTAGTCCAATGCCGCGAGGCAGCCCATGATCTCTTCCTTGCCGACCTTCATCGGACGGCAGATGGCGCCCTCCCAGGGAGTACTGTTGTAGAGCGCAGCATCAATGAGGTCCTTGCGGCCGAGCAGCAGACCGGAGACCTGCGGGCCCATGAGGCCTTTGCCGCCACTGAAGCAAAAAAGATCGACACCCAGCTTGGCGTAGCGCGTGAAGTTGGAGTACGGAGGGATGCCCGCCGCTTGGTCGACCATGAGAGGGACTCCCGCGGGCTTGCTGATCTTGAGGATCTGGGTAATGCGGTCATCGTCGTGCCAGGTGGTGTAGATCATCGCGGTCTGCGGCGTGATGGCGGAACTCAGATCCTTGACCGTGGGCGCGACGATCAGCTTGGCGCCGCTGAGCCGGATGCAGCTGTCCCAGACGCTACGGCCACCCATAATGATGACCTCGCCCTTCATGCCCGTGGTGTCGGGTAACTGGTAAATGTTTCTCGGATCGCAGCCGGCAATGCAGCCCGCGGTAGCGCACGCGATCGAGCCCGCCGAGCCGGATGTGATCATGCCGGATTCGGCGCCGGACATCTTGGCGAGATGGCGGCCCACCGCCGCCTGCAGCTCAAAAAGATCGATGAAGAAGTGGGAAGCCTCTTCGGCGGCCTTGCGCACCTGGGGGAGTTCGACCGAGGCGGTGAGGTAAGTAAAGACCCCTCGGCAGTTGATGATAGGACGTATCCCAAACCGGGTGTAGATGTTGTTATTCCAATCCCTTGGGGAAGTAGGGATGAGTCCGGCGGCGGAAGCGGCCACCGTGGAGGCCAGGCTGCGCGCGCCCAGAGAGACAAAGAGAGGAGCTGCGCCCACGAGCTTCATGAATGACCGGCGGCTGTTTTGCAGTTCGCTCTCCGGCGGCATGGTCTTCCTTTCCTATTGCGGCAAAATCGAATGAGTGGTGCACAAGGCGGGAATAGTTACTGTTCAGCCGCGAAATGGAGAAAGGCCGGATGAATTTCCGCTGGGAGCGACCTGCATTTTGCGCCACAGGCCCCCCCAATGTGGCCTAAAAATAATCAAGAAAAATATTCATGTCAAGAGAAAATTCTCATAGAATTGGGATGCTCGCGCTGGACCAGCCCCCATACCTTGGGAAAACAGAGGGAACTCGTACTCTCCCGAGAAGTGACGCCCCGCTTTTTTCTTGCTATGGTGAAACTTTGCTCCGTGGTTTAGAGCGCGTCAACGCAGTACTGAATCCGAGGTTAGGGCCCTTAACTAAATGAATGATAAGAACCCCAAAAAGCGCAAGGTAGGGCTCCGGGAAATTGCATCCGCCGCCAACGTAAGCATCGCAACGGCGTCCCGCGTTCTGAGTGGAAACAGCCGAGTCGCTCCCCACATTCAAAGGGTTGTTTTTGAGGAGGCGAAGAAGCTTGGGATCGATCCCTCTCAGCAAAACAAGACCAAAAGTCTGGCCTTTCTTCTCAGCAATCGCGCCATGCTCCACGTCTTTCACTCGAGAATTCTGATCGGCGCCGAGCAATGCGCCTCCGCCCACGGGTGGGAGATGGTGTTTCTCTCTTTCAACTATTCACTCCTCGCTCCCTCGACAGAACTCCACTTGCCCAAGGTAGTGCAACGTCACGACGTGACCAGAGCGGTCATTTTGGCCGGTACGAACTCGACGAACCTCATCGAACTGCTACACCAGAAAGGCATGCCTTTTGCGGTCTTCGGCAATAACGTGATCGGTAAGCCACAAGATCTGGAGAATAACGACGTAGTCCTGGGAGATGACATTCAGGGTGGCCAGGATGCGACCCGATATCTGATCGGTTTAGGTCACCGCAATATCTGGTTTGTTGGCAACACCCGCATGCCGTGGTTTGCGCGTTGCTTCGAGGGGTATCAGCGCGCGATGCACGAGAACGGTCTCGTACCCCGCGAGAGCAGCATCGACTCGGAAGACTCTACGGAAAGTGGATACCTGGGCGCCAAGTCGCTGCTGGCACAGGACGAATCCGTCACCGCCATTCTTGCCGGCAATGATACGACCGCCTATGGAGTTTACAAGGCGTTGCGCGACAGGGGGTTGAGTATCCCCAAAGACATCAGCGTAGCCGGCTGCGGCGATACCATTGGCACATGGCTATATCCAGCCTTGAGTTCGGTCCGGGAATTCCCTGAGCTGATAGGGAAACAACTCGTCGAATCCGTTCTCAGTCGTATTGCCAAACCCGATCAGGCCCCCCAGCGCCTTACGGTTCCAACAGAATTCATCAAGAGAGACTCGTGCGGCCCAGCTCGCGCTTCGAACAGCGCAACAACCAGCAGCACGAGGCAACGAACCGCGGCCCGCTGATCCATTGAATAAGGAGACTAAACCATGAAACCGAGCATCCTGCTGACCGGCCTTCTTGTCATCGGAGCATCGTGCACCGCTTTTGCGCAAAACAAGACGATCGGCTTCAAGCCGGGAGCGGCTTTGAGCCAGGGGAGGGTTGTCGGCAACATGCTCTTTGTCGCCGGCCTGAAGGGAACTCCTGCCACTGGCAAACTGTCGGACCTCGACATTGCCACACAGACAACGCTCACTCTGGGCGCCATCCAAAAGGTGGTTGAGGAGGCCGGCTTCAAGATGACGGACATCGTCAGCGTGAACGTCTACCTGTCCGACATCAACGACATCGACAAGATGAACGAGGTCTACAAAAAACTAATGCCAGATCCGAAGCCGACGCGAGTCACGGTAGAGGTAGGGCACATACGCAACGGAAACATCGAAATCTCCTGCATCGCAATCAAGCAATAAATTCCCAACCCCTAATCTCGGGCTTCCCCACAGAAGCCGTCGTTACAGACGGGTGCCCCAGGTTCGCCCCAGCGTACTCCGGATTTCCTGTGGAGCTTGCTGGCCTTGGCGCACTTAATGCGGCTTTCCTTAATGAAAGCCGCACACGCGGATGTTGGCGGAGCCCCGTGCAGGAGATCCGGATACCTGGGACGAAAACGATGGGCGAAGCCCAACGAACGCTTTCCCTGCATCGACGGGAGCGCACGTGCTTAAGGCAGTCCGAACGCAAACACATCCTCCCCTGCCGCCAAAGCAAAATATTGTTTTCCACTCACCGCGTAACTCATAGGTGAGGCGCGGGGTATTTGCCCAATGTTGAAGTGCCATAGAGGTATCCCGGTGCGCCCGTTGAGGATTACAAAATTGTGTGCATCGTCTCCAAATGCAACCAGGCCCGTTGCTGTCGACATCACCCCGGCCCAGGCAAAGGTGGACCCGATCAGAGCATTGCGCCATGCGAAATCGAGCTTATTGAGGTCGAAGGCGTTGATGAAACCCTTGGTAATCTGTCCCGGCGGCGTCCGTGTTCCCGTCGAGTAATACTCAATGCCTTCCTGGAAGGGCTCGGTCTTCGAAGTAAAGATGTCGCACGCTTCCATCGACCGAAAGTAGAACATGTGTGTCGCCTCGCTATAGCTGGGTGAGTACCAGTTGGTTCCTCCGCTGGCGCTGGGACAAACAAGAACGCCCTTTTCATCGGGTATCAGGTTGTTGGAGATGGGCCGCCCATGATCGTCAATACCCGCCGCCCAGTTTTCGGTCATAGCAAACTTCTTAGAGTAGAGATACTTTCCGTTCGTCCGGTCCAGGATATATAGAAAGCCATTTCGATTTGCCGTCACAATCAGCTTGCGCGGCTGCCCTTTGAAGCTTGCGTTCACCAGCACCGGCGTCTGCAGGGCGTCATAGTCGTACAGGTTATGGGGGCTGTATTGGAAGTACCACTTTAACTTGCCCGTATCCGGATCCAACGCCAGCAGGGAACTCGTGTACAGATCATCACCCGGTCGCACGCTGCCGTCGTAGTCCGGCGTGGGATTACCCGTGCCCCAATAAAGAGTATTCAACTTCGGATCGAAGGTTCCCGGCATCCACGTCGTTCCGCCGCCATGAAGGTACATATCGCCCGGCCAGCTCTCGTTGCCCTTCTCGCCCGGCCCGGGGATGGTCCAAAACCGCCAAACCTCACGCCCCGTCTGCGCATCGAAAGCCGCCAGGAAGCCGCGCACGCCGTCATCGCCGCCCGACGTGCCCACCAATATCTTGTTCTTCACGATCAGAGGTGCACTCGTAGCTCCATAGTTCTTGTTGCCCGTCGCATACAGGACGTCCCAGATCAAGTGACCCGAGCGCGCATCCAGGCACAGCAGGTGCGCGTTGTCGGTCTCCATATAAACCCGCGTGCCCAAAATCGCGATACCTCGATTGTGATGGCTGGAAGCGTCATCAATCAGTCCCTGGGTGATTGCCCTTTCGTGATGCCACAGCTCCATCCCCGTCTTCGCATCCAGCGCATACGCGCTGTTGGCGCTGGTAATGAACATCACTCCCGCTGCGACGACGGGAGTCGCCTCGACGGGGCCAACTTCTCGGGTATGGAAGACCCACTTCGCTACCAGATGGCCCACGTTCGCCGGCGTGATCTGCGTCATGCTGCTGTAACGCCGTCCCGTGTAATCCCCGTTGTAGGAGACCCAGTTATCTCCGATCGCCGTCTGCTCCAGGTCGCTCTGCTGCACGTCGATAAGGCCAGTCCTGCCAGTCGTCGTCGGATCGTTGGCCTTCGCACCCAGCTCCGCCGCCGCCTCCACCACCCGTCTTGGCGCCTGGCCGCTCACCATCGCGAGTAGCACGCAGCTCGCCGCCGCAAGCCCGAACCCAATTTTGGCCAATCGCGTCATTTTCCCCCTGGCTGCCCTCAGTTGTGCCGATCTCAGTTGTTGTTGGCTGGTGGTTTATCACCGTGTCGCCTCCGCCGCGATGGTGGGGCCTCCATCGGGGCGTTCTTACTCGTGACAATCAGGAAGCTAACCAGATCATCCAGCTCCTTGCTCGTCAGCCGAGTGCCATAGTCCCGCGGCATCAGCGAATAAGGCTTGTAGTTCACCCCCGCTAGGCTGCTCCGCGTCAGAAAGTGGTAACGGCCGTCCTCGGTTTGCAGCTCCAGGTTGAAGTTGTCCTCGGAACGCACGACGCCCCTAAGTTTCTGCCCGGTCTTTGTCTCTACCTCGACCGCGCGCGAAGCTGGGTCCAACAGAGTATCCGGTTGCACGATTGCGTGCTTGATGGCTCCTGCCGCATGGTTCGCACCATAGCCTGTCAGGTCCGAAGCGATAAACCCGCCCTCGCCTACGCCCGCCGTCATCACCATATGACAGCTTGAACATTGCGCCTTGCCGAAGTAGAGAATGCGTCCAGCGACGGCATTTCCCGTCAACTCCTCGGTTTCGGGGACAGCCGTTTTGCCCTGCAGTGTCCGCAGATAGTCCACCACTGCAGTGATCTTCGCATCGCCAAGCCGCTCGAACGATGGCATACCCGCGTTCGTACCATCGCGCACAATCTTGATCAGGTCAGCCTCGGTGAGCGCGACCACGCTTGGCAGCGTCGCAATCGCGGGACCCTTCTCCCCGCCCCTGCCGTCCGCACCATGGCATCCAGCACAGTTCGCCTGGAACGGCTGCTCGCCCTGCTGCGCACCCTGTTCGACAACACGCGTCTGTCCCTGTCCTATCAACGCCATTCCAGGGAGAAGGAGCAGGGTTGAAGCAGCAAACAGGCGTGCCAGCCAGCTATGTCTCATCCGCTTCAGAGTTCCCCTCAAGAAAGAAGCACCTGATAAAGCCGCGCACCCTGGTGTGGTGCCCCTCAAGAAGGGGCGATCCCGAGTGGCGCGTTTCGTACAGAGAACAGCACGATGCAAGTTGGCGAGAGCCGGTGAGAACGAAGTCGGCGCAGTGAACGCGCAGTCTGGCCAGCAGCAGACAGACCTACGCCCGTAAATAGGGTCCCAGAAATTGTGTCATCTCTTCGCGGATAATCTTTCTTTGTGCTTCATCTGGCGTCATGCCGCTGGGGCCAAAAATGCGGCGGGCATCGCGAATGGTAGTGGTCTCTTTGAACACCCCGCGTGCCGTCAATATGTACTGCATCGCGCCCGGAATCGTTTGAAACGCTTGTATCCTGCCGAACAGGTCAAAGGCTTCTTTCTGCTTGCCCGCATACCACAGATCGAATACCACTTGAGAAAGATCGGCCAGGCCGGTTTTCGGCACATAACCGTCAAAGCCTAGTCGCATTCCAGGAATCATGAGAAGTGCACCGTTTGCATCCATGACCACGAACTTGTTATCCGTTCGTCTCTTGAATTCCGGAAGGCGGGTCAGGGTATTGCCGGTCTCATCTTTCAGTCCTTTTAATGTGGGAACCTGCTCATACAGTCCTACGATCAAGTCGACGCTCATATCACCGTGGCTCTGAACCATGATGGGAAGGTCCGTTGCCGCGCCTACTGCCTTGTAATAGTCCAGGTGGTCCTGAGCGGTAAGCTTTTTTTCCGGTTGGCCATTGTCGATGCCGGGAGGCAGCGACACGAGTCCATCTGCGCCATGTTTCGCAGCGTGCTTGGCATAGCGAATCGCAGTGTTGACATCGCCATCCAGGGGTTGAACACCAATGATCAATGCGGTCTTTCCACCCTTGCCGGCGGCCAGCATGGCCTCGGCTCCGTCCAGCCGTTCTTTTTCCGAAAGGGTCGTCCATCCGCTCGAGCCCTGCGGCCAGAGAAGGCCCGGTATGCCGCCACGGTTGCAGAATCCGACTTCTGCCACCAGGCAATCGAGGTCGAGCTTGTTGTCCGGAGTGAATGGCGTCTGCGCAATCGGAAACAAGCCCCGCCAGGGTTTGGCGCCGGGGTTGAGCGTACCCGCCGCCTCGGCCTCTTCGGAACCCAGCAAAGCAGCCGCACCCAGTCCAAGAGTGAATATGCCGGCAGTTTTCAGAAATGCACGCCTATCGAATGGATCCTGACCCTGTCGCTCCATGGCAGTGCTCCTGCGATTACTTGAACAATCCGATGTTCGCCGCACCTCTCCGCCTCCTTACCTCCGCGGATAGTCAGCATTCTTGGGGAAGGCGAGCAGCAACACCAGGATCCCACCTAACCTCGGAAATCACAGGACTGCCTTCCGACGTTAAGAAAGCCTTACGTGGTGTTGGCTCGAAACTAAAGCAAATTTTCACGAGGAGCAAGAAAAAAAAGCCAACGCCCACCGCGAGCACCCTAAATGTTTTCGAATCCAACTGCTTACTTCCGAATAGCTATCTTTTGCCTTATGAGAATTTTCTCTTGACATGAATATTATTCTTTATTAATTTTGGGCCACACCCTGGATGGTCCTGGAAGTTGCTCCCAGCAAAGATTAATCGGGCCGGTTTACGACAAGAAGACGAAAGATCTCACAAGTTCATCGAAACGATTCGACGGGAGAGTCGTGATCCCAAAGGTTTCGAATTCTCTTAGTGGCCGCGGTCGAGTTAGCAGTAAGAGAGTCTTTGGGCGCCCCGCATTACCAGTTTGACCGCATTTTTTCCGGGTGATTTCGAAATCGCTGAATCTTGCGACTGGCCCAGTCTGTCAATTGCCGGCGCTTCGCGGTGGTGCCCGTGGAGGGTTCTACTCCGCGTTGATTCGAGCGGTCTTTCCTTTGTACCGGGCCAAGGCTCCACATTCTGAATACTTTTTGGGGGGTAGCGGTCAAATGAATCGACTGACACGGCACGTTTTGGTGACCATCGCGATTGTATGTTTCCTCTTTACGGCAGTTGTGACCTGGGCCGCAATCACTGGATCGATCTCCGGCGTGATCACCGACCCAAGCGGCGCCGTGGTTCCCGGGGTCAGCGTTACTGTCACCAGTCAGGCGACCAGCGCAAAGCGTACGACGGTTACGGATTCCAAAGGCTTTTACAGCTTTCCCGCTCTAGATGTGGACAGCTATGACGTCAGCGCCAGTCAGACCGGCTTCCGCGACTTCTTGGAGCAAGGCGTAAAAATCGATGCCAATTCAGCAATCCGCGTCGATATTTCCCTGCAGGTTGGCGCAGTCAATAACGTCGTAACCGTACAGAGCAACGCCCTGCAGATCGAAACAGAAAACACCCAAATGGGAGAGGTCATCGGAGGAGAGCAGATTGCGTCCATGCCGCTCAATGGACGCTCCTTCATCGACCTATTAGCCCTGCAGCCAGGCGTCTCGCCCTACCAAAGCACTGGGTTGACCAAGGGCGCCGGCCTGTCAGAGACCGGAGTATCCGGCGATCTTACCGACGGAACTCAGTCCGTCAACGGCAGTCGAACCGGCGCCAATGGATTCATGGTCAATGGAGGAGATTCTCAGGAAGGTGTGCACAACGGCGCCGCGCTCATTCCAAACCTTGACTCGATCGCTGAGTTTCGCATCATTACTAATAACTTCAATGCAGAATACGGCAACTACAGCGGCGGTCAAATCAACGTCGTCACCAAGTCCGGAACCAACAGCTTTCACGGCGACGTCTTCGAGTTTCTGCGCAACACCGACCTGGATGCAAGAAACTACTATTCCCCAACCCGCGGCGTCTACATTCAAAACCAGTTTGGCGGAACAGTCGGTGGCCCAATAAAGAAAAACAAAATTTTCTTCTTTGGCGACTACCAGGGAACCAGACAAACCATCGGACAAACACAGTTTTTCCCCGTGCCTACCGCATCGGACCGTACAGGAAGTCTGAGTGACCAGGCGGCGGCGTTCCTCTCGGCCACCCCGGCAAACGGCGGCACAGGAGTCAACGGCGCCTACTTTGCAAGTGTTCTTTCCCAGTCACTCGGGTATCCCGTAACCAACGGCGAGGCATATTACACAGACGGATGCGTCAGCTCATCCCAATGCGTATTTCCCAACGCGATCATTCCGCAAAGCGCTTGGTCGCCGGTTGCGGCCAATACGTTAAAGTACATTCCGGCGCCCAACTCAGCGGATGGAAGTCATTACCAGACAGCCGCTTTCCCCTCAACCTTAAGCGATAACAAATATGGAATCCGCGGGGATATAAACACCCGCGTCGGGCAGGCCTTTGCCTACTTCTTCCAGGATAAATTCAATGGAGTCAATCCCTACACCGGTGTGAACATCCCTGGTTTTTCCCAGGGGAACATCGGCGATACCCTGATGGGCGACGTGGGCCTTACCACCACTTTCAGCAGCAATGCCGTCAATGATATTCGTCTCGTTTACATGCGAGACGACGCCAATGAGGGGACGATCATAGGCGGCAAGGGAGTTACCCTCGCCTCTCTGGGTTTTAACACGCCCTGGAACAGCACCGGTGGCCTTGGAAATGTGTTTACTGCAGACACCGCTGTTCCACAGTTTGGCTTCAATAACTACAGTTTTGGCTCCTCCACCAGTATTACGACCCAGGTCAACAACACGATCCAGGTGATCGACAATTGGACCAAAATCATAGGAACCCACAGCTTGCAGGCAGGCGCCGACTTCCACTACGACCAGATCATCCAGCGTCACCCTTCCACCCCGAATGGAGCATTTAGCTTTAATGGCTCGGAAACCGGCCTGGATTTTGCCGACTATCCTCATCGGCGCTCCCTCAAATTTCAGTCAACAGAGCTTCCAGATTCTTGATACACGAGATATCTATTACGGAGTTTATGCGCAGGATAGCTGGCGCGCACGGCCAACGTTAACCATCAACTATGGCTTGCGTTGGGAGGTGAGCACTCCTTGGTACGACGCAACCAATAAGCTGGAAGCACTCGTCCCGGGCGAACAATCTCTGTCTTTCCCGGGCGCCCCGCTCGGACTGGTTGTGCCCCTCGATCCCGGCATCCCCAGGACGCTGGCGCCTATTAGCTACAAAAACTTTGCTCCGCGAATCGGGATCGCTTATGCACCCAATGTTGACGGCGGATTTCTAGGCAAGCTTCTCGGCGGTCCCGGAAAGACAAGCATACGTACTGGCTATGGCCTCTTCTACCAGGGCATCGAGGATGCCACTTCCTTCTACGAATCCGGCGATGCCCCCTATGGGTCGAACTGGGTTAGCCCTGTTCCTTCTCTGCTCGCTTCACCCTACATCGATCGGCCGACCGGGCGTTTCGAAGGAATAAAATTTCCCTTCAACTATCCGCCAAAGAATGTATCCCCATCCCACCCCTTTACCAACTTCCCCTGGGCGCAAGTAGAACCGGTCTCGGGGTCGGAGTTCTACTACATACATAACGTCACGCCCTATTCACAACAGTTCGAACTTTCCATTCAGCGAGAATTGGGCACTAACACGGTGATGAGTCTCAGCTACGTGGGCACGGTGGGGACCCACCTTCTTACCGGGGTCGAAGCGAACCCTGGAAGCCAGGCTCTCTGTCTCTTGCTAAGCAATCCTGCGAACGTCGCCCCCGGATCGGCAACTTGCGGCCCCTTCGGCGAACAAGTCGACTATACCGAGGCAAGCGGGCAGGCAATCACCACTACGCGTGCGCTCGGATTGGATGGAATCGGCTCTAACCCATGGTACAAATCCGCTGCCCACTCCTCCTATAACTCGTTACAGGCAAGCTTGAAGAGTTCGGGGAAGTGGGGCAACTTCTTGCTTTCTTATACGTACTCGAAAGCCTTGGATAATGGCTCGGATGTATTTGACGCAACCAATTGTTTCAACCCGGCTCTGAGCTATGGCTTGTCGATCTTCGATCTGCGACACAATTTTGCAGCGAGCTATACGGTGCGGCTGCCCTTCGATAACTACTTTGGAAAAGGCAATGTCGCAAAGCGGTTTACCGCCGGATGGAACGTCGCGGGTCTCACCACATTGGCCACCGGTGAGCCGATTCGACTCTCGGAATCGGATGATCGCGATCTCGTGGGTGACTTTAGCTTTCCTTTCGATACGCCAAGCGCGGCTAATGACGGAAGCCATTTGTACACCAACCGCAATCCCAGATCAGGGCAACCCTACTTTAATCCGAACTATTTCGTGCCGAACCCAATAGGTCAGGTAGGGGATATTTCGCGCCGTTTCTTCTCTGGTCCCGGTATCGACAACTACAATTTGTCCTTGTTGAAGGATACGCAGATCACCGAGAAAACCCAGTTGCAATTCCGTGCAGAGGCGTTCAACGTATTCAATCACGCGCAATTCAACAATCCGGCAGGGAGCATCAACAATACCGGCCAGGGTGGCTTCGGCTATGTAACATCGGCTCGAGATCCTCGCATCATGCAAGTTGCCTTAAAACTAGTCTTCTAGCATGCGGCGACAAAACTCCGGTCGTTGAAGCTACGGGCTTAGAGTCTTCAAGAGAACTTGGCTACTGAGTCCCGGAGGGACGTCTGAAAGTAGCCCAGGACCTAGTCCTGGGTTAGGAATGCGTCATCGAGCAGTCCCGGAGGGACGGCTGAAAACTCGGACCGGTCTTCAGCCGTACCTCGCGGGGCTGTCCAGCTATCTGAGAAATCGGCATGGCTTCTATTTCTCAAATCAACGAGCTGCAAAGGTCGACCTAGCGATTGCCCCCGGGGAGTCAGAACAACATGCAATCTGATCGAGAGCTTCAAACTAACCTGTTGCAAGCTAACCTCAACGACAGGCGATCCTTCCTCAAACTACTCGCAGCGGCGCCCCTCTTTGCTTCGCTAGGGGCGCGCAGTTTTGCCTCTGCCGTAGCTGCCACCGCCAACCCTGGCTCCAATGAGTCCTTCTCCAACAATATCTACACGCGCCTCGGCGTTCGGCCGGTGATTAATTGTGTTGGGACCTGGACCTACCTGACTGCATCGCTCGAGCTACCCGAGGTGCGTGCGGCTTGCGAAGCAGCCTCCCACTATTTCGTCGACATGTATGAGTTGCAGGCTGCCGCTGGCCGCCGTCTCGCAGAACTCTCCGGCGCCGAATCCGGCATGATCACCTCCGGCTCGGCGGGCGCGATCTCCGCGGGAACTGCGGCTTGCATCGCTGGCTCGGATCCCAAAAAAATCTACCAGCTGCCCGACACGACCGGCATGAAAGGAGAGGTCGCCTTCCTCGGTCCACGCACCCCCTGGGATAGCTGCATACGGCTCGCGGGGGCCAAACTGGTCGTCGCGCCTACGGTCAATGATCTCCCCGGTGCGATCACGTCGCAGACCGCAATGGTATACACCACATGGGGCGACGAACGCCTCCAGCCGATCGTCAAGATCGCCAAGGCTGCGGGCGTTCCTGTGTTCCTGGACCAGGCCGGGCACATTCCCCCGTATTCGAATCTGACAACCCTGGCAAAATCGGGCGTCGATCTTTTTTGTATCAGCGGAGGAAAGGGCCTGCGTGGACCGCAGGTCTCCGGACTTTTGTTAGGCCGCAAGGACCTGATCGACGCGGCCCGGTACAACTGCAGTCCCTGGGAAGGCGCCATTTGCCGGCCCATGAAAGTCGGCAAGGAAGAGATCATGGGCGTCCTCGCCGCGCTCGATTACTGGTCCAAGCCTCAGGCAGCGATCATTGAAGGAACCTGGCAGCGGCAGATGGAACGCATCGCGAAGCTAGTGTCAACCGTACCGGGAGTCAAGACAGAAATCCTGACTCCTCCGTCAGAGAAGGGCAACAGTTATCCCACCTTGACCATAGCTTGGGACGAAAAGAAATTTGGCTTGACCGCGAATCAATGCGGCAAGCTGCTGCGCGATGGAAATCCGCGGATCGACGTGTGGACAGGGTTCAATTTCAGTGGGGTCCTGGCGCGAGAGGATCTCGACAAAATCTATGATGCGAACGTGAGCGGCCCCAACCAACTGCAGATTTTCTCGGTGACGATGCAGCCCGGCCAGGATCTCATCGTAGGCAATCGCATTCGCCAGGAGCTCGAAAAGGCGCGTAAACAGGCAATGGCATGAAAAAGGATCAGTGGAACAGGCGTGAATTTATGCAAACCGCCGGTGTGGCCGCGCTTGGTGCAGCCGCTATGATGACCCCCGGAACAGCCCTGGCCTCAGGCGAATCGAAGCCAGGATCCCAACCATGGCGAGGCTTGTATCCGGTAGCACAGACGCCGTTCACCCCCGACAACAAGCTCGATCTCGATTGCCTCGCCGCACAGGTCAAATTCTGCAACCAAAATCGTGTGCCGGGTCTGATGTGGCCGCTCAATTCCAGCGGATGGTTCCACCTCACCGAGAAAGAACGAATGGACGGAACCGAGTCCCTCATGGCCACCGCCAAGGGGGGCAAAGCCGCCGTAGTGATTGGAGTTCAGGCCTCAGGTGGCGACATAAACACCACCGTTCGCTATGCCAAACACGCTGCCAGGTGCGGTGCAGATGGACTTATTTCCTTGCCACCCGGTGCGCTTGCAGATAAGGGCGCCGCAACGGTAAGCGATCAAGCCGTTACGGACTATTACAAGACCTTGGGCGCAGCCACGGATCTCCCGCTCATGATACAAAGCTACGGTGATATGAGTGTGGAGTTCATCGTCGAACTCTCCCGGCAGATTCCAACCCTGATAGGAGTTAAAGACGAAACGACCGGCAGCCCGTTGCCCCGCATCCCGGAATTCAGGAAACTAGCTGACAAAAAGTTCGTAGTAATGGCTGCACACAACTGCATCCAGATGCTCGATGAACTCCGGGCAGGTTTTGACGGCTATGTGCCCATCATCACGTACGCCGATCTCCTTCAGACCGTCTTTGAACTGTGGAATGCCGGCAAGCAGAATGAAGCCTTTGAAATGTTCGGCAGAGTTCAGGCGTTTCAAACCATTACAGGAGCGACGCAGTACCTTTTGACCGCCCGCGGGGTCTTCAAAGAAACAACCGTAGTGCGCGACGCCAGCCGCGTCTTCGGCGCCGACGGCGTCACCCCGAATGAAGCTCAACAAAAAGTTATCCGTGAAGCAATGAAGCAGTTCCTGGAACCTTATTCACGGGCATAGAATCGCTTACTTCGCTCGTCCTTTGAAGCCTTGCGCGATCATCGCGATGGAATAGACCTGGGCCGCGTTGTCGACCTCTTTTCCCTGACCATCTTTGGCGCCCTGGGCCAAGACGTAGAGTGTTTTCTTCTCCGGGCCGGAGAAGGCAACGCTGATGACCGGCCGGGGAGTAGGGATCAGCCCGAGGTACTTGCCATCCGGGGAGATAACCTGGACACCAGCGGCGGTTGTCACGTAAATGCGTCCTTGCGCATCGATGGCGCTGCCGTCGCCAAAGCCCCCAGCTTCGAGCTTGCCAAAATCCCGTTGGTTTGTAAGCGAGCCATCGGGCTGGACGTCGAAGGCCACGAGTACGAGCCTATTGCTCACATAGAGTGTCTTTTCATCGGCACTCAGGATGATCCCGTTCGGGCCTTTGAGGTGGGTGTGGTCATACCTGGTGATTTGGCCCCTCGGGCTGGCGTAAAACACGCCGCCCATCGTGAAATACGCGCCACCCTTGCTGCCTCCTATCAGATCGTTGAGAGTCACGCCGCTGCAATCCAGGGGATCGCCCTGGTAGTGGTCAGCCAGGATTTTGCGATGGGGCGCAAGCTCTGAAATCGATGGGTGGAAGCCCCTCTCCACGATAAAGAGCGCCCCCTTCGAGTTCGTCGAGAGAGAACCTCCCGTATTTGTATCCGTGTAGGCGACCGAAGGTTTGCCTTGAGCATCGAGTTTCAAAACGTCGCTGCTATCATTTTGTGCGATCAGGAGCCCGCCGTCGGGTGATCCCACAATCCCATCGCCGTTGTCCCCCATCTGTTGCCAAACAGACTTCCATTTCTGTCCGGCAGCGATGACGCCCGGAATCTCAATGACCTTATAGTCTCGAAGCCCCAGTTGTGGCTGGCCATAATCCGGAGCTGGCAGCCGTGGGTTCTTGCATTGAGCCAGTACGGCCGCCTCTCTGGGATCCTGCGAAGCCTCTAACGACCGCTTTGCTGGAGGAACCTGGCCCCACACAGCTGCCAAACCAAGAAAGCAAGCCGCGATCGTTACGATTTCTTCTTTCCTCATAAACCCTCCAGAAATCCGGTGTAAATCGCCGGTGTTCCAAACAGACGTGTCATCCCGACCGAAGCGAAGCGAAGTGGAGGGACCTGTTGTTCATCATCCCTGGCATCGAATCTCAATGGAAATGCCGCCCTCCCCTTTGTCATCCCGACCGAAGCGTAGCGCAGTGGAGGGATCTGCAGTTCCGCGGACCTCCCCTGGAAATGTTTTCGGCACCCCGCTAATATCCATCATCCGTTGCCCTTTAAGCTGAACTTATTCGCGCGCGAAGCGCATCGCGAACAGGGAGCGTTACTTCGCCCCCGATGCGGGCTTCAAAAGATCGCGTGGAAGCGTGACCCGCAGTACCAGAAAGGGAGGGGTGGTCCCATTTACCCCATGGTTCCCTCCTGGACTGCGGCCCGCCTGAGACGCCGCAATATAAACCCGTCCCTCCTTATCAACAGACATAGCATCCGGTGAATCCAGAAATTTCGATTGCGCCAACAGAGTGAGTTTGCCATCCGGACTTCGCAGTGTCAGCGCATGCCTTTCCAGATCGCTCAGCAGCAGACTTCCATTGGGAAGCATATATATTCCTCCCACCGGTATCAGCGGTCCGTTATCGAGTACTCGCGCATCGAGCGCTTTCTCATCCAGCGAATCGTTGAGCAAATCGTCAATCTTCACTTTCCACAGATCGCCCCCCATGGGCATGCCGAAATAAAGCCAGTTCTTATCCGGAGAAATCTCAATATCGTCTGCGTGGACTAACGGCGGCTTTCCATCAGGACCGGCCAACTTTTTCCCATCGACCACAGCGGTACGGCCGGGGACCGCCTTGGTCTTGTGACTCGCCGCGAGCAGTCTCCTGACGCGACCTGTTTTCAAATCCACCGTCAGTATTGCTCCGAGGCCCGATTCGGTGACGAATGCATGGCCCTTGGCGATGCGAACATCGTTCAGGCAGGCTTGCAGGGGTGCTTCCTCCTGGCTGAAGTGATAGACGCGGCTAACGGTATTGGTTTTCAGATCAATCTTCACCAGTTTCTTCCCGTGCGCTACGCCTTGCCCACAATCAACCACCCACAACGCATCCGGGATGCCCGGTTCGACCCAGACTGCATTCACCGTAGTAAAACGATTCTCCTCATCGAGGCCTTGGTGCCAGGTGTTCCAGTCTCCGCCCGGGTAGGGCACGACTTTGCCATCCTTCACTTCGCCAAGAGAAAAGCTATCCGGTTGAACCCACCGGGGCAGCGCAACAAAGATGCGGTCGTCATGGCTTACTGCCACGCCGTTGAGCTGGTAGTTCGTGGACACCGCGACTGACACCGGGAGCAGTTTTTGCGCGGATAATTGCGCGGTGCCCGCACACAATACGAGCATCGCCAAAAACTTTCGACGATTCATGTCATTCCTTTTCGAAGCTATTGTTTCTGGAGCGCTGGAGACTTATGCTTTGGCCCGCTCGAATCCGGGCAAGACCCACTCAGCAATGAAGTGTATTACGGATGCAAGACGTTTTTCTCGAGATAGATATCTTTCTTTACTGGTCTTGGATTCCTTCCTGGACAGTCGATTGACATGTGCAAAGCTTGCGAAGCTCTTCATGGAAAATCACCAGATTTGCTTAGTGGCCGGGTTATGACGCGTGACTGCCATTGCGCAGGAAAATCGTGTGTCAGAATGGTCGCGACCTCACGAAACCCCTTCGCCGCGATTGTGTATAGCAACTTTAAGTACGTTACCCGCGCGCACGGCACCAATCGCTTCAGTCGCGCGATCCAGGCTATAGCGGGCGCTGATCATGGGAGCGAGGTCAACTGCGCCTGAACTGATCATCTCCAGCGAACGCCGGCAATCTTTTGTGCTGCAACCACTCGTACCGGTGACGATAAGCTCTTTGTAGTGAATCAGGTTCGCATCCAGCGAGATTGCGCTGCCATGGTTGGGAAGACCGGCAAACAGATTGACTCGGCCTCTGATCGCTGCCAGTGCAGGTGCTTCCTCCATCGCTTCGCGAGCTCCTGTAGCGACAATGATCAGGTCCGCACCTCGCCCCCTTGTCTCCTCGGCTATTACATTTCCCAGAATTTCTTCGCGAATATTCACCACCCGGTCTGCACCCGCCGTGAGGGCCATCTGTAAGCGCTCCGATGATTTCCCGCTCACGACAATCTTTTTGACTCCGGCCGCCCGCGCAGCAGTCACGTGCATGATCCCGATCGGGCCGGACCCCATGATCAGCAGCGTCTCCTCACTACCAATTCTTAGCGCGTCCTGACCATGGAGCACGCAAGCGAACGGTTCAGCCAGAGCGACCTCCGCGCCATCCAGAGACGGGTCGAAAGGAATCAGGTTGTCCTGTTCGAGAAATGCCGCCGGCAGCTTAATGAATTCCGCGAATGCACCGTCCATCGTTATGCCCAGCGCAGCGTAGTCTTCACAAAGATTGTTTTGACCGTGCTGGCACTGTAGGCAGTGGCCACAACCAACGTTAGGCGCCACGAACACTCGTTGTCCGACGCGATAACCGCCGTTGACTCCACTTCCCAACTCGGCGATGGTGGCTACGACTTCATGGCCCGGCACTCGTACCGTTCCCGGGCCATACTTACGGTGAGCACCCCGGATAATGCGCAGATCGGTTGCACAGACGCTCGCATATTCCATTCGCAACACAATCTCCCCCGGGGCCGCTGAGGGCGTGGGCCATTGTTCCACTCTCAGGTCCTCTGGGCCGTGATACACCGCCGCTATCATCGATTGGTCTGCCCGGCAGTGGCGACGGCGTCGAGTACTTCCGCGATGCGTACACTGCGCTCCTCGTAAAAAGACTTGGTAGCGGCGAGAACCCCAGCCACTGCCCAGCGGCCGTCAGACCCGTTCACAGATGGTTGCGAACCGTCGCGAATACACCCCAGAAAATGCTTCATCTCCCGCACGTAGGCCGAACCGAAACGCTCCGGCCAGGAGCGATAGATGGGGGTCACAAGCCCGCGATCGCGATCCGTGCACACCACCACGGATTGCCCGCGAACGTCTCCGATCTGTAACAGCCCCTTCTCTCCGACAATCTCCACCCGTGCGTCGTAACCGTAATCGCAGGGACAGACTCCGGAGATTGCACCCAGTGCGCCGCTTTCGAAACGAACGCTCACCAACGCCGTGTCGTAGAAATGCGGAGTATCTACACCGTGCTTCTGACCCTTGAAGTTCGAAACCTCAGCGTAGACCCGTTCAGGGTTAGAGCCCGTCAGCCATCGCACCGCGTCCCAATCGTGGCTGTTTACTTCTGCGAGCATGCCGTTCGACGTTCGAAAATCACGGGCCCAGGTTGGAGGTAACCCGGGCCCATGGGTCAAAGACTTGATCAGCATCGGCTGACCAATCTCTCCCGCTTCAATGCGAGCTGCTGCGGCTTGAAAATCGGGATCGAAGCGTCGCATAAAACCGAGTTGCAGAAGCACGCTGTTTCGTTCCGCCGCGGCGATCATTTCGTCACACTCTTCAATCGTGAGCGCCATCGGTTTCTCGCAGAAGACATGTTTCCCTCGGGCGGCCGCGATCGTCGCCAGTTCCCGGTGCGTGAACGTGGGCGTGGCAATGATGACGGCATCGAACGCAACCCGGTCGATGGCCTCGTCGAGAGAGCTGAATTTAGAATCGATATCAAAGCGGCTGGAGGTCTTCTCCAACGCGGTGGGGTTTGGGTCTACCAGGGCAGTCAGTTCTCCCTGAGGAACGTGCTGCAGTAATGATTCCGCGTGCACCTGACCGGCCCGGCCAGCCCCCACCAGGCAAACTCTAATTGCGTTTGTCATAAGTCTCGAACCCTGCTTTGAGCCTTTGCTGCCAGCACAGATAGCGCTCCAGCGTCGCGTCATAAATGGCGCGTAGGTCTGAATTCGGCGATGACACCGTCCCAGTCAAGGGAGCCAGGTCCATCGCCGTTGCGGCTAAGTCGGTGATCAGCCCGGAAGCCTTGCCCGCGATCATCGCGCTGCCCCAGGTTGCGCATTCCTTCCGCGCGAGTTGTGCGTAGGGCACCGACAGAATATCGGACTTGATCTGATTCCAGGTCTCGCTTCTTGCTCCTCCGCCGATCACCCGCGCTTCCACCAGGTTAAGTTCGGGAGAGAGCCCGCGCAGGATCCGGAGATACCATGCATACTCATAGCCAATGCTTTCGAGCATTGCTCGAACAAAGTGATTCCGGGTGTGCGTCCACGAGAACCCGATCCAGGCCCCCCTCATCTCCGGCCCTGCCGGGCAGATGCGACCGCCCAGGTGAGGTGAAAATAAAAGACCGTCGCATCCTGCAGGAGCTGTGCTGGCGCTGGCGAACAGGTCGTCGTAGAATTCGTCGGGACGACCGCCGTGTTCCTGGTTATTCGCGAACTCCCGGCCGTACCACTGCAGCGCCAGGCCGCCTCCGCCGACATAAGCGAGCGGATTCCATATTCCCGGAATGACAGAACGCATGACGATCAGGGCCCGGTGACGTGTGTCTGCGACGAATCGATCTGTACAGCAAGCGAGTACTGAAGCCGTGCCTGCGGTATCCAGCAGCATTCCCGGACTCACAACCCCGGCTCCCAACGCTCCCGCGGCCGTGTCGCCGCAACCCGCTGCCACCGGAGTGCCGGCCTTTAGACCAAAATCTCGGGCCGCCTCCGCGCTCAGCTCACCAATCACTGTCCATGGCTCAACAATCCGCGGAAGCCGTTGCCGGTCGATTTCGAGCGCACTGCAGAGTTCCTCCGACCAGGTCCCCGATGCTGCATCGCTAGCTGCTGTGAAATGCAAAAATGTAGCGTCGATGAACGCTTCCTCCGAACGCAGCTTGACCGCTTTGCCCGCGACGTAGGAACCAGGGGTAACAAATTTCGCGATGCGTTTGTACTCCGCCGGTCGTTCGTTCGCCCACCAAAGCATCTTCGGGCCGTGATTGCAGGTGGGAGGGCATCCCGTGAGGACCGTTACACGGTTCGCGAAGTGTTTACTTATCTGTTCGATGTATGGTTGGCAACGCGCATCGAGCCAGGAATCAAAACGCATCGCGGGTTGAAAACTCTCGTCGATACCCCCAATCCCCGCCATCTGGCTGTCGAAGGCTACCCCAGCTACTTGCGCTGGGGCCACTCGGCACGAATCGATGCATTGACGAATGGCCACTTTGGCTGACCGATAAAAGTCGTCGAGCTCCTGCTCGACTGCGCCCGGATGAGGATAGTACAACGGAACCTCTGACCGTCCTTGCGATACCAGACGCCCGCTCAAGTCGTAGAGAGCGGCCTTGGTGGCGGAAGTTCCCAGATCGACGCCGAGAAGGAACATTTTAGTCATGTAACTCTATCATGCTATGATTACAGCATGTAAACGGTAACATCTGCGTGAAAGGCGTCAAACCAGCCGTACGTGGTCGCGTTGGGGACAATTCCGCCGTACAGTACGATCATAGGACGAAAGTGAACGACCATGGCCTTTTTCGATAGCCCAGGAATTGTCAAACACGAAAGTCCGATCCCTTACTATTTCCAATTGAGTAGCTATGTTGAGCAGAAGATCAAGGCGAAAGAATTGGTGCCCGGCTGTCTCATGCCGAGCGAGCAGGAAATCTGCGAAAAGCTGAGGGTTAGCCGGACGGTCGTTCGCCAGGCGATGGCCGACCTCGAGCGCAAAGGCTTAGTCACAAAGCAGAACGGAAAACGTAGCTCCGTAGCATACCCCATCTACAACGGCAGCCTCATGCAAAATCTGCAGGGCTTCTATGAAGACGCCGTATCGAAGGGGCAGAATCCTACGACGCGTGTTCTCGATCTTAGGGTGGAACCGGCAAAAGGTGAGGTCGCGGACGCCCTGAAGCTCAAAGAAGGTGTCCCGGTCATCATGATTAACCGCCTTCGCTTCCTCGATGGTGAGCCCGAGGTGCTGGTCGTGACTTACATTTTGGAAAGCAAATGTCCGGGCCTGGTGAGCGAAGATCTGACCAACCAATCTCTCTACGAGTTGCTGGCAAGGAAATTTGGGCTGGTCATCGCACAAGGACATCGCACCGTCGAAGCGATCGCACTCGACTCAGCCGACGCCAGGCTGTTAAATCAGCGCTCAAAAAGCCCGGCGCTTCTCCTGAAGAGCGTTGGTCTGCTCGAGAACGGTGAGCCGCTGGAGTACTTTGTCGCGAAACACCGCGGGGATCGTAGCAAATTTCCACATGAACCTCGTGCGTCAAGCGAAAGTATAAGTTCCGGAAGCCGTTACGTCAGCCTGTGACTTTTTCGATCTTCGTTTTTCCGCACACCTAATCGGATGTTTTTCAACCCCAACAAAGCCGTCATCCTGAGCGAAGCGCCGCGCGGGCCTCGCATAACGGACGGCTTATGGCGCGGAGTCGAAGGACCCCGGCGAAGCTTCCTGGCAAATGCTCTTCCAAGCTTTCCAGCCACAAACTACAAGCGAAACTAAAAAAGTCACAAGCTCTGAGCGTTGCCGAAGAGCCCCGGCGACGCTTCCTGGCAGACGCTCTTCCCCAACTTTCCAACTAGTAATTACAGGCGAAAATTAAGTCATCTTCCTTTTGGCCAGCTACGGGCTAACTTTTGTGTTGACGTCCTGTCATGATAGGTAATATAAACGACTTCATTCTCGAAGCCTGTGCAAATTTGCACGCTCGAATCGCTTTTTTTCTCGTTCAGCCCAACAACGGATGGAGTCATGACACCCGGTGCGCTCAAATCCGAAGAACTATCAACACACGCCAAGAACGGCCGGCAAACCTTGTCCCGGTCGCGGCCCGGTTTTGCTAAGGCAATGCCAATTGAATTGGATGGAGGCAGGAGACATGGTGATTGGACGCAAACAACTCTACAAAATTTTGCTTTCGCTCTTTGTCGGGCTGGCAGCTTGCAACGTGGGTTGGGCGCAGGCCACAGGGTCGCTCGTCGGTACGGTAACCGACAAGGGGGGCGCCGTTTTGCCGGGCGCAAAAATTACGTTAACCAATCTCGCAACCAATGAGACCAAAATCGCCCAGTCCGATGGCAACGGCAACTTCCAGTTTCTGCAACTGCTGCCCGGCAACTACAAAGTAGTTGCGGAGCAACCCGGATTTCAGATGTTTGATGTCCCCTCGGTGCAGGTTGTGGTTGGGAGCGCCGCCCGTGTGGATGCCACCCTGCAGGTCGGACAGACAACGCAGACCGTGGAGGTGGCCGCTCAGGCCGCGTTGTTGGATACACAAAGTTCCTCGCTTGATTACACCGTTCAGTCCAGTCAAGTCGAGCAGTTGCCACTCAACGGCCGCGACGTCCTTAACCTTGCGGAACTCGTCCCCGGCGTTGTGCCGCAGGGTGGAACCAGTGGCAATGCAGGCGCCAACTTTATGTCCTATGGGTCCATGAACATGTTTGGCAATTATCAGATCGGCGGTGGCACCTCCAATCAGAGCGCCATCTTCATCGATGGCGCCCCCATCAACGTCAGCATGCGAAACAGCCGCCATGCTCGTTCCTACCCAGGACTCGATCCAGGAGTTTCAGATGGCAACGAACAATGTTTCCCCGGAGTACGGCCGCTTCGCGGGTGGCGTCATCAACATGGCCACCAAGTCGGGGACCAATCAGATTCCACGGAACGCTCGTACGATTATGTGCGCAATGCGGCGTTGAACGCCAACCTCTACTTTGACAAACAAGCCACTCCGATTATCCCGCGCCCGATCTATACACAGAACCAGTATGGCGCGACTGTGGGCGGTCCGGTCATCAAGGACAAGGCATTCTTCTTCCTGAGCTGGGAGCAGTTCGATCTGACCCAGGCGGTCGCTGATCAGCACTCAGGTGCCGACGGCGAACATGATCGCCGGCGACTTTTCGGCAGTACCTTCCCAACTCTATGACCCGAATAATCAAACCTGCGACGCCAACGGCGGGGCCAAAGGCTCAGGCACCTCGCGTTGCGCCTACACAGCCGCCAATGGATATGCAGGCACCGACCCTGGCCAGATTCCTGGCGCCATCAACCAAATCCCGCCGAGCGAAATCAATCAGGCCACTTTAAATCTCAGCAAGCTGATATTTGCACCCCCGACGAACAGTGGCAACCCGTCCGACGGGAGCTGCGAACTTCCAGCTGACCGTGCCGCTGGTCACGGATACGAACCAGTGGATGGCCCGTGGAGATCAGAATATCGGCCAGCAAAAACAAACTCTTCGAGCGGTATACCGACTGGCACTTCAATAAGGCAATCGCTCCCATGATGCCGGGCACTGCCGATAGTGGTGTCCTCAATTGGTTCGGAGTCGATCAGGCCGTGGTCGGCGACACCATCACCATCACTCCCACGATGATCGCCGATGTCCGCGCCTCATTCGTGCGCTTTTTCTATCCGTACTATCCCGACTTCGTGCTGCAACTTCAATTTCGGCTCAAAGATCGGCCCCGGCTGGGCGAATATTCAAGGCGCCGCGACCTTTCCCCAGTTGCCGACGCCGAATATTACCGGCATGGACAACTCTCGAATATTAGACACGGCCACCGATACCGACAAGGCGTACATGCTTTCCGGAGCCTTTACCAAGACTGTTGGACGGCACACCATCACGTTTGGCGCCGAGCTGCGCAAGCGAATGGGACTACGTGCAGTCCAACAGCGCCGGGACCACGTTCAACTCTCCCAGCGCTCAGGGCTACACCGAGTTCGTCCATGGCTGACTCGAACACAGGTTATGGTTTCGCCTCCTTGCTGACTGGGCTATCCAACCTATGCTGCAGGCGGCGGAACCGGCGCTTACCAAGGCTGTGGATTGGTACTCCGGCCTCTACGTGAACGATTCGTTCCGCATGACGCCCAAGCTCACCATCAACGCCGGCGTGCGCTGGGAGCAGCCGGGTTCGTTCACAGAGACGCACGGCAAGGCTGGCGGCCATGCTGCTCAATTTGCCGCAGCCCGCGGTATCCGCGCCATGGCCGCGCGGCTTCAGCGGTACCTATACCGGCGGCCTGGGGCTGATCAATTCGCCGGCGTATCCGCATAAGGACTGGCAGGAGCTGAACTGGAAAGACTACTCGCCCCGCGTGGGATTTGCCTACAGCCCGACGAACAAGTGGGTTTTCCGCGGCGGCTTCGGCATGAGCTATCTGCCCGCCGAAGCGATCGCATTCGGTCTTGGACCGTATGACTCTCCGCTCAACCTTGCCACCACCACGATCACGAGTAGCTGGTGCGACCCCGACCATCTCGCTGACCAATCCGTTCCCGAACGGCATTGCAACTCCATCAGCCGGAGCGCGCTGCCTTGCAGGCCGACATCAATGGCCTGCTTGGCTCGGGAATTCAGGGTCCACTGCCGATTCATAAAGATGCATACCAGATGCAATGGAATATTGGATTCCAGAGGCAGTTCGGCAGTTCGGCGTCGGTCAATGTGGGTTATGTGGGATCGCGAGGCAACCACAATTCCGCTGTTCTCCGTCAATCGAAGACCAGTTGCCGGATCAATATGACGTGTGCGGCACCAGCAACACAGCGTCCCAATGCAACGGCCACTACCTGACCGATATGGTGCTCAATCCGCTATCCGCGGCAAACGGCGGCCCAATCGCGGCAAACGTCCCGACTCTTGGTGCATCGAGCATCCCTTATGGGTATCTGCTCAAGCCGCATCCGCAGTATCTCTACATGAGCGCGTATGCGCCGACCGTCGGGTTTACTTTCTACCAGGCCCTGCAGGTGCTGGCGCAGAAGCGTCTGCAGCGGAGGCATTCTCAGCGCGGCCTGGACTTTCTCCAACTTCGTCGGAACGACCGAATCTCTCACTGGTTGGGTCGAGGGGAGCGTTTTCGGCGCAGGCGGAACCGGGGGCGTCCAGGACAACACCAACATCAGGGGCAACTCGACCAACCCGGGCGAGTATTCGCGCTCGAGCCTTCCAGACGCCCAATCGGCTGGTCATCAATTACGTGTATCCATTGCCCTTCGGACGCGGGCAAGCGGTTCTCTGTCCAATGCGAATGGAGCGCTCGACAAAATCGTAGGCGATTGGACGATCAATGGCCTCACAACTTTCCAGGATCGGTTTCCCGATGGCATTCGCAGGATTCCAGCAATAACGCTCTGGTAACCAACTTCGCGGCGGGCTATGTGGTATGGGGAGAGCGGCGGAGCCAGTCGTCCCAACTTTGTCGCCGGTTGCAATCCGAAGATCAGCGCGAAGCCCTCAAGAAGGCTGGGTGAATGGTTCAACACCGCCTGCTACACCCCGCCAGGGCCTTTTGAGTTTGGCAACGAGCCGCGAGTCGATCCTGATCTCCGCGCCCAGGGCATCGACAGCACCGATTTTTCGGCAGCCAAGGACATTGCTTTCCACGACCGTTACAGGCTGGATATCAGAGCTGAATTTTTCAACATCTTCAACTGGACCCAGTTCGCTCCGCCCAACAATCAGGCAGACAACCCAGCATCGTTCGGCCAGGTTTACTCGCAGGCAAACCAACCGCGTTTAATCCAATTCAGCGGCCGCTTCACGTTCTAGACGGCAGCATGCATAATCCAGGTGTCTCTCAGTTGAAAGAAAATTTCGAGGTGATTGGTTGATTGCATGACGAGAAGGCAGGCGGTTGCTGCATTGCTCGCGGGCTTGGCCATATCCGGTGGCATCTATGTGGCCAAAACTCATGGGGAAGGAGTCTCGGGTCCATCACAGGATTGGCCCGTCTACGGGGGACAGTCGGCGCAAGATCACTATTCTCCGTTAACGCAAATCAATCGCCAGAATGTGAATAAGCTGGGAGTGGCGTGGAAGTATGACACGGGCGAACGCGGCGGCCTGGAGTCGAGCCCTATCGTTGTCGGCCATGTCCTCTACACCAACACCCCGAACCCCGGCGTCATTGCGCTCGATGCCGCGACCGGCAAGCTGCTGTGGAAGTTTCAAGCCCCTATCGGAGGAGAAGCGACGGCGCGGGGCGTCTCCTATTGGACCGATGGCCGGGATAGCCGCATCTTCGCCGGCTATCGCTACTACCTCTATGCCATCGACGCGAAAACCGGCAAGCTCATTTCGGGTTTTGGCGAGGACGGCAGAGTCGACTTGCGCAAGGGCCTCCGCGAGCCCTACGAACGCCAGTCCACAGGCCTGACTTCGCCGGGGATCATCTACAAGGACCTGATTATCGTAGGCGGCTCGAATCCTGAAACCCATCCTTCGCCTCCCGGAGATATTCGCGCCTACGATGTGCGCACCGGCGCCCTGCGCTGGACCTTCCACACCATTCCCCGTCCCGGCGAGCAGGGATATGACACCTGGCCGAAGGACGCCTGGAAGGACGCCGGTGCGGCCAACAATTGGTCGGGCATGGCGCTCGATATCAATCGCGGAATTCTTTATGTTCCCACCGGCTCCGCAGTCTTCGACTTCTATGGGGGCGATCGCGTCGGCAACGATCTCTATGCCGACACGCTGCTGGCTCTCGATGCGGAGACAGGCAAGTTGGTCTGGTATTTCCAGGGCGTGCATCACGATCTTTGGGATCGCGATTTCCCATCGCCGCCCGCGCTTCTGACCGTGATCCGAGATGGCAAGCCGGTGGACGCGATTGCGCAGACCACCAAGTCTGGCTATGTCTTTCTGCTGGATCGTACCAACGGCAAGCCGCTGTTTCCCATCAAGGAGTCAGCCTACCCGCGCAGCACGGTGCCGGGAGAAATAACTTCTCCTACGCAGCCGTTGCCGGCGATGCCCGCTCCCTACGCCCACCAAAATGTGACTGTAGATACGCTGACGAATCGAACCCCTGAAGCGCACGCATGGGCGGTCAAGCAGTTATCGGCATTTATCAGCGGAGGACAGTTCATCCCTCCCACCCTGGACAAGCTGACGGTGGAGATGCCCGGCATGGATGGTGGCGGCGAGTGGGGCGGACCCGCTGTGGACCCAAAGACCGGTGTGTTCTATGTCAACGGCAACGATACAGCGTGGCTGGTTGGCCTCGCCGCGCCACCGCCGGCGGGCAGCCCAGGCGAGCGCACCTACCAGAAGCAATGTGCCATGTGTCACGGCGCAGCACTGGGCCGGTTCGCCACCCTCAATACCGGCGCTGTGCGGCATCGACGGCATTCTCACGGATGCTGAGATCGCCGCTACTATCCGGCAGGGAAGGGGCCGCATGCCTCCTTTTAGCAATCTCGAGTGATGACGAGATCGAATCAGTGATCCAATACCTGACCATGTATCCCCAGCAGCGGGAGAACAGGGGAGCCTCCGGAGAAATTTCGCCAAGCTGTGACGAAGGGCGCGTCACAAAGCGGGAGAACAGGCTCCGGCGGGCTGCTTCTAAGCCGGCCCCTTCGCAGCAGGCAGCGCATCCCGTCCAGCCACAAGCGGGGTAAACGATATGCCCTACGAGACCATAGGATTTCGCCGCTTCCTGGATCCCGAAGACTATCCCGCAACCGCCCCGCCATGGGGCACTCTGAGCGCGATCGATATGAATACAGGCAAATACCTGTGGAAGATTCCATTCGGCGTGTATCCGGAGTTGGCGGCCAAGGGTATGGGCGATACTGGCTCCGATAACTTCGGCGGGCCGGTGGTGACAGCGGGAGGGCTGTTGTTTATTGGTGCCACGGTCTTCGACGATGAAATGCATGCTTACGACAGCAGCACCGGCAAGCTTCTCTGGCAGGCAAAGCTCCCCTTTGCAGGTCTTGCCACACCCGCGACGTACATGGTCGACGGCAAGCAATATGTGGTGATCGCGGCTAGCGGAGGGCAGTCGAGCAAGGAGCCGATGGGAGGTATGTACGTTGCATTTGCGCTGCCATAACGGGGGCGCAGTCGGGAGGGGTCGTCTCGATGCGGAGCTCGATGAACGATCGGACCTTGCAGAAGAGTTGGGCCGGACGCCACTTTGCACGATGCCAGAAACACTAAACAAACTGCAAAACCGCCGTAGAGGAGACAACCATGGGAACGAATGCGACTGATCCAAGCGTGCGCGACTTCACCAATCGAATCACCAGCCCCGACCGGAGAGAGTTCATGAAACTTGCCGTTGGCGGCGCTCTGGGTGCCTCGGCGCTCCTCTCGTCCGCACGCACCGCGTCGGCGATCGAGTATACGAACGCACCGGGAATCAAATTCTCGAGCAACGATGAGCCGGCCATGCCCACCGATGACCAACTGCTCTTCCTCACCCAGATTGGGGTCAAGTATGTGAACGTAGATACAACACCGGAGCAGCGCACCCTGGAATGGTTCATGAAAATCAAGAAGCGCTATGCGGATGCGGGGATTGCGGTTTGGACGATCGGTGAAGTTCAGATCATCCCGGAAATTGTACTCAACCTCCCCGGCCGCGACCAGAAGATCGAAGAGTATAAGCAGTATCTTCGCAACTTGAGCAAGGCAGGCCTCTACTATACGACGTATGTGCATTCGGGCAACGGCATCTGGCACAGCGGGCGGGAGACGATTCGCGGAGCCGAGGCGCGCGCGTTTGACATGGCGAGCCCGAACATTTACGGCGAGTGGAACGGGATCAAATACCATCCACCGCTCTCTAACGGGCGGGTCTTCACGGAAAAAGAAATTTGGGATAACTACACCTACTTCATCAGGCAGGTCGCTCCGGTAGCGGAAGAGGTCGGCGTTCGCATAGGAATTCACCCCGAGGATCCGCCAGTGCCGATGTTGGCCGGGGTTCCGCGCTGTATCTTTACCAGCTTTGAAGGCTATAAAAGGGCCCTGGAGATTGCCAACAGCCCCAATGTGGGCATTTGTCTGTGCTGCGGCACCTGGCTTGAGGGCGGGCGGACGTTGATGGGCAAGGACCCTGTGGAGATGATCCGGTACTTCGGGCCGGAGAAGATATGGCAGATACACTTCAGAAACATAAGCGCGCCGCTGCCGCATTTCGTGGAGACCTTCATCGACAACGGCTACTACGACATGTACAAGGTCGCCAAGGCTCTTGTGGAAGTGAACTTTGACGGCAACGTGATGTGGGACCACACACCGAAGATGGTGGGCGGGCGCTACGCCGAAACTGCGTATGGGTTTGCATACATGAAGGCGCTGTTTCACGCGGCCCAGGATGAGGCCCATGCAAAGGTCAAGGCGTAGCGCATGTTGCAACAAATCCGAGGGTGCCCCATATCTCGCTCGTTTTTTACGAGATGTGGGATACCACGGCTGTCGACCTGCCAACTTTAAAGCACGATAAACATGTTGGTTTGCGATTCGTCGTACCCACCAATCACTCGTCCTCTCGGCAGGCCACAACAATATCCGACAGAAGCAAGGAGAATGGATGAGGGGTGAAACGAAAAACAAGCGTCCCGTTCGGATTACCGCCGCGGCGATCATCCTGCTATGCGGAGCAACGTCGGCGCTCGCCCAATCGCACCCATTGCCATCCTCGGGCCCGGCAGAAAATGGATCGCCCGCCTGGTTTCTGCAGCGTTCGTTTCCCGATCCGGAAGGATCTGCAAGCGTCTCTGCCGATGGTAAGGTGACCATCCTGCCAAGGGGAAACAGGAAGCAACCGACCGTAATAGAACGTGTGCCGAATTGCAGCCATTCACCCGTGTGTGGCAACCGCATGACCAATGGCATCGTCGGACCGCAACAGGGCGAGGACGATCATTCTCAACGCGTCGAGTGGAAGCAAACCATGGGATACACCTATACGTATCCCTATGCTGCGCCTGTCGGTCCCGGCGGCATGCCATCGGTGGCTCTCGACTCCAGGGGAGATCTTTGGGTCTTCAAGCGCACCGCCGAGGGCACACCGCAGTTGTATGAGTACGGGCCTGACCACAAGCTCATCCGTACCGTTGGCGAAAATGTGATTGGCCACGCTAACAAGGCCCACGGCATGGCTATCGATTCGCATGACAACGTGTGGATCTGTGACGCCAACCTCGCCACCGTGAAGGAAATCAGCCCGGATGGAAAACTCCTGAAGACCATCGGCGAGAGCGGCCATCGCGGCGACTGGGATGAAGCCAGGGGCCGGCACTTGCTATGGCAGCCGGTGATGGTGGCCTTCGCTCCGGACGGCGACATGTACATTGGCGAAGGGCATGCGAACGAAAGCCCCAACGATACTGACTCAAGCGATCCAGCCAACAAGTCGGGTGCCGCCCGCATCCTTCACTTCGACAAGGACGGCAACTTCGTCAATCTCTGGTACGGGGACAACCTGGGCCCCGGTCGTTTCTATAATGCGCATGGACTGGCCATCGACCCCACCAACGGCGACGTATGGATTGGTGACCGCGAGGAATATCGCATCGTCGTTTATACGGCCGATGGGCTGTTCAAGAAGACCTTTTCGATGCGCAACCTCGTCTGCGCGCTGCAGTTTGATAACGAGGGCAATCCCTGGATGGGCAGCGGACAGGATGGGCAGTTCCTCAAACTCACACGCGACGGAAAAGTGATCGGAGCCGTTGGCGACGGTATGGGCATCGGGCCCGGTCAGTTCATCGAGGCCAGCTACTTTGTCTTTGATAAGCACGACAACCTATACGCTGGCGACACCAGCGTCGGCCGCATCACAGAAATGGTCGCACCGAAAGAGTAACCAACCATGTATTTGAGCAAGCTGCATACCGCTGCCTACATCGTTCTTCTTGCGGGCACTTTGTCTTCGCTTCGTGCGCAGGAGCGTAAGGTCGATCCAACGTTCCTGCACGCCGATGCCAACACCGCGCCGGAGAAGCCGTCTGACATAACCACGGCGACCTGTCATTACAAACCATTCTTCGGAAATGGCGCTTCTACGCTTCGTGGCAGCGGTTTGGCTCGCTATGGCGAGGCGGTCGTAGATCCTAACGGCTCCTGCACTGCGGTTCAGTATCCACAAGAGGATCAAATCTACGTTGTTGTGGATGGCAGCGGATCCGCGCGTTACGCCTCTGAAGATGTGCCTTTAAAGAAAGAAGATTTTCTCTACATTCCCGCAACTGTTCCGCACGCGTTGACAAATAAATCGGCCGCGCCTCTCACCGTTGTGGTCATGGGCTTCAGCACCAAGGGATATGATGCGCTTCCATTGCCCGCGCATGCCCTCAAAGACAACATCGAAAATGTGCCTCTACAGCTTGTCAGTGGCCATCCGGATTCAACTCACTACCGCATCCTGTTGGAAGACGTGACTGGCGCAGACGGACGCATCAAGGCTGGCCGTGTTGTTACCAGCCTCTTTCTCATGGAGATCGACCCAGGCGGCACCAACTTTCCTCACCATCATCTACGCCAGGAGGAGATCTATCAGGTCTTGAGTGGCCAGGGAGACCAGGTCGCCGGAAGCGGCATCAATGGCGTAGAGGCCCGCTATCCCGCGAAACCCGGAGATGCCTACTTCATCCGCGCCAATGGGACCGTCGGCTTTTACAGCGCCCCAAGCGCCCACTCGCGGATCCTCTGCGTACGTTGGTGGTATCCAGGTCTTGAGGAGAGAGGCGAGGGACACTAAGCACGCGTAAACCTTCCTTTGTCCAGCCGATTCTTCCCATGCAAATGGAAGAATTGCCTTCCCCTTTGTCATCCCGACCGGAGCGTAGCGCAGTGGAGGGATCTGAAGTGCGCCCTTCGGCCTACCCAAATTTTGGAGTTCCTACGCAGACACTCCAGCCCCTGAATGTTCTTGCCCTCAGAGGCGGTAATAAGTGTACGTGTAGCTCCAACTTACGGTCTCGCCCGGCTGGATGGCCAAGCTGATATACGGTTCAACCGCGAGCACTGACCGAATGGACCACATCGACACGTGCGCCAGGGGTTGGTCCCCCGTGACGTGGAGGCCGATGCCGGCATCCCGATTCTCTACGCGGAAGTCATAGTTGTTCGCAGTCGAGTCGAAGCCGCCGATCGGAACATAAAACTCGTCGCGACCGGCGAGCGGCCGGTTGTAAAGAATCTGGTTGCCTTCGATGCGGCATAGATCCCCCTCGACGGGCTTGAGAAAACGGGGGGCAAAGGGAAAAATGATTTTGAAATCGGGACCGGTGGTACGCCCGTCGAAGTTCACAAAGTTGTGATCGTAGAGTTCGGTCGCGATCGGCAGGCGGCCCAGGTTTTTGAGGCTGTGCTGGATAACAAGAACCGGCTTCCCCGGATTGAGCAGAAGTGTCTTTGTGTAGAGATAGCTGTAGCCGTCAGAGGGATCGACGAGGCGCTGTGAAAATTCGACGGAGCGGGAGTGGGTGTGAACCTGCCAGACGCCGTGATCGACAATCTCATAGACGCGGAAGTTATCGTAGGGCGCGGCATCGGGACGGCGGAGCACGCCGACACCGATCTTGATAAAGTTGCCGTCGGGTTGCGCGGAGCTGAAGCCGAGAGCCGTGCCGTCGGCGCCGATGAACTCCTCGGCTGGGCCGGTGGCGGAGTTGGCAAGGCCGCTGACGATTTCTAGGTCAGATCCCTTGTAGGTGAAGTCGTGGACCGCAGGGTCAACAGCGGAGAACCAGGGACCGTAGAGATGATGGCCAGCGAACGTGAGATCGCCGATGATGCCGGACCAGTCGAAGCGGGTGCCCCGATAGAACCCGTGATCGGCGTCAGGAAGATAAACCTTGAGCTCCAGCGAGCCGTTCGCAAGGCTGACAGAAGGCGGCTGCTGCGATGCGGTCGCGGATCCTGGCTTCGGAACAAAGAGGAGGCAGACTGGAGCCCCTATCTCCCCGATCTGCTTCGCGGGCTTCAGGCGCCCAGTGGCCGAGTCAATCTCAAAGAGAACAATGTTGTTGGAATCCTGGTTTGCAGCTAAAAGGTATCTGCCGGTTGGATCGATCACGAAGTGGCGCGGAGTCTTCCCCCAGTCGAGATACTTTGAACTGCGGTCAGTTTCCCCGTGCTTTTGTCTATCTGGAATTCAGTGATGGCGTTCTGACCCCGATTGGAGGCATAAAGAAACCGTCCGGATTTGTCGATTTGTATCTCCGCCGAATCATCCTTCCCAGAAAATCCGGCCGGCAGCGTGGATATGGTTTGAATCGGATTTAACGCGCCGCTCTCGCGATCGTAGGAGAATGCGACCACGCTGGAACCCATTTCGCATATCGCATAGGCGAATTTGCCGCCGGGGGCAAAGGCAAAATGGCGTGGGCCCAGGCCCGCCTTCACTGCCACGTAGCCGGGATTGCTCAGCGCAAACGAACGTTTCGCCTCATCGATCCGATAAATGAGGATGCGATCGAGTCCAAGGTCAGGCACGAAGAGGAAGCGATTATCAGGGGAAACGACGACCTCATGGGCGTGGGGTCCTTCCTGACGCTGGGCATCGACGCTGGAACCGTGGTGCTGATCGAAGCCGGTCATCGCGCCAATGCTGCCATCGGGGCGAATAGCGAACGAGGCCACACTTCCGCTATCGTAGTTGGCGACAAACAGGATCTTTCCCGTGTTATCGACGATCAAGTGGATGGGATCCTTGCCGCCTGACGACACCCGATTGAGAAACTTGAGCGATCCGGTCGCCGCATCAATCGCGAAGCTGCTGATGGTGTTAACGGCCTGATCAGCATTCGGGCCGCGGATGTCCATATCGCTGTCGCTCACCGCATAGAGATAACGGTGAGTCGGATCGGTAACTACGAACGATGGATTCGCGATCTCCGCCGCAAGTCCCAATGAAGTCAGGTGGCTCGATTTTTCATCGAACCGATAAAGATATATTCCCTTGCTATCGCCACTGGGATAAGTTCCCGCATAGACGAAATAGTCGCGCGTGGTTTGAGCCGGGCTCTCTGCGAGCGCCGCGCTCGAGGAGAGAAGCGCCGCACCGGCGAGAACTGCCGCGCATAGAATCCGTCGCGAATGTATGAAACGCAGCCCTTCAAAACACTTGCTCTTGCAATACATTGCTGATTCCATCTTTGGAAATCCTACAGAAATAAAGTAATACGGACTGTGAGAATTTTCTCTTGACACAGATATTTTTCTTGGCTATGTTTGAACCCTTATCTGCCCAGCTTTATTGACATGCGCAAACGTTTCGAGGGTACCTCACGTTGTCTGAACGGGAGCTTCAACTTAACTCGCTTCAACCTAATTCGAATGACCGGCGATCATTCATCAAACTGCTGGTCGCGGCCCCACTCTTTGCCACCATCGGCGCACGCAGTTTTGCCGCTACCGTAGCTACTGCTACCAGGGCCGCCACCCTCAAGGGAACTTTTTCAGACAACATCTACACGCAGCTTAGGTGTTCGGCCGCTGATCAATTGCCGCGGGCCCTGGACTTATCTGACTGCCTCGCTCGAATTGCCCGAGGTGCGCGCGGCCGCGGAAGCAGCCTCCCACTACTTCGTCGACCTGTTTGAGCTTCAAGCAGCCGCCGGCCGCTACCTCGCGAAACTCTCCGGCGCTGAATCCGGCATGGTCACCTCCGGCTCGGCTGGTGCGATCGCTCGCGCCACCGCAGGCTGCATCGCCGGATCGGATCCCAAAAATATCTACCAGCTGCCCGACACCACCGGCATGAAAGGGGAGGTCATCATCCTTGGCGGCCGCACCCCCTGGGACAGTTGCATCCGGCTCACCGGAGCCAAGCTGATCGTCGCTCCCACCGTGAACGATCTCTCCGCGGCTCTTACATCCCAGACCGCCATGGTCTACACCACCTGGGGCGAAACCGAGGTCGTCCAGAGCATCCTCAAGATCACCAAGCCCGCCGGCGTCCCTGTCATGGTGGACCAGGCTTCGGCCATCCCCCCATTCTCGAATTTCACGCGCCTGGCAAAGACGGGTGTCGATCTTTTTTGCTTCAGCGGTGGAAAGGGCATGCGTGGTCCGCAAGTCTCCGGCGTGTTGATGGGCCGCAAGGATCTGATCGATGCGGCCCTGTACAACACCAATCCCTGGGAAGGTTCCATCTGCCGGCCGATGAAGGTCGGCAAGGAAGAAATCATGGGCGTCCTCGCGGCCATCGACTACTGGTCCAAGGCCGACATTGCGGCCATCGACAAAGTCTGGCAGCGCCAGATGGAGCGCATCGCCAAGTTAGTGGAGACGGTACCAGGAGTTCAGACAACCATCACCACCCCTCCCTCCGAAGAGGAGGACAGTTTCCCCACCCTTGCGGTATCGTGGGACGAACAAAAGTTTGGCTTGACGGTGGCTCAATGCGACCAGCAGCTGCGCGAGGGCGAACCGCGGATTGACGTGTCGACCAGCAATAATCCCAGCGGTGTTCTGGCGCGAGCGGGACTCACTGAGTCAGGCAACCCCAAGTCGGGCCGTCCGAATCATCTGCGCATCCTCTCCCTGACACTGCAGCCAGGCGAAGAGCTCATCGTGGGCAATCGTCTGCGCCAGGTTCTTGAAAAGGCTCGTAAGCAATCTGCGTGAGTGATTCGCTAAGGTGAAATAACCTCGGTAGCCAATCAAAACGGATCATATCACCGCAGGAGAATGAGATGACAACACGTCGCGAATTCCTATCCGCAGGAGCTGCCATGAGTGTTCTGTCGCTGGCACAGAGCCGAGCCGGCACAACATCTTCCTCGCCCTATCCCATCAACGAATTCGAAGCGCGGATTGCCAGGAGAGATTTTCGCGACATGACCAAGGACATCTTGCCGACACCGTGCATGGTCGTAGACCTGGACATGTTCAACGCCAACGTGAAGCACATGGCAGAGACGGCCAAGGCCAACGGCATCAACGTAAGGCCCCACGTCAAGGTCCACAAGAGCGTGGACGTTGCCAAGCATCAGGTAGCCGCCGGAGCGGTCGGGCTCACCTGTGCCACCATCGCCGAGGCGGAGCTCTTCTCCGGAGCGGGGATCAAGGGCGTTCTGTGGACCAAGCAGCCCGTTGGCGTCAATAACATCCAGCGAGCCGTAGCGCTGTCGAAGAAGGATCCCACCTTCATGCTCGTGACCGATGACGCACAGGTGGTGGATTGGCTGGAGGAAGCGGCGGACGCTCACAAGGCAAAGCTGAGAATCGCGGTGTCGGTATTCGCCGGAATGAACCGGCAAGGCATTGACGGCGGTCAGCCTGCAGTCGAGCTGGCACAAGAAGGTATCGTCCTGCAAACACATGCAATTTGAAGGCTTCATGGCCTACTCCGGAGGCGCGGCGCATACCAAGGGCTTCGAAGCACGAAAGAAGAAGTCCATGGAGGTGCTGGCTGGTGCGCGCGAGAGCAAGGACCTGGCGCTCAAATCCGGCTTGCCTGTAAACATCATGTCCGGCGGCTCCACCGGCACTTACAACATCGATCGCGAAACCGGATTGACGGAGCTGGAAGCCGGCACCTATGTCTTCATGGACACCGAATACTTCATCGTCGGCGGCCAAGATGGGAACATGACCAGATATACCGATTGGCAACCTGCGCTGACCATTCTAACTACGGTTGATAGCCAGCACCACCCCAACATCATCACCACCGATTACGGCAACAAGGCGCTCGCCAAGAAGACCGACGAGGTGAAGGGGATGCCGTGGCTGGAGGTAGGGGTTCAGGGAGCAGAATATGGCGCCCTGACCTGGAAGGACGGGGACCAGGCGCCGAAGCTAGGCGACCGGTTGGAGATTTACTGCACCAACCTGGACCAGAGCACCAACGCCTTCGACCGCTACTATATCGCCCAGGGTGACAAGATCGTGGACGTATGGCCCATCATGGGCCGTAGCGGCGCGGCACAGCGTTAAGCTGATGCAAGGTCAGGGAGCGGCGCCTGAAGTTCACCAGGAATTCGGCTCACATCCTCACGCTGTGCTGGTTGTTGCTGGCGACGACTTCTTTTGCCCAGAACTACACGGCTGAGAAAACATCGGATCACGGCGTCCCTATCGTTCGTCTGAGCGATGCGGCGAACGGAGTGGAAGTCTCCGTCGTGCCGTCCGTGGGCAATCTTGTCTACGAGATGAAGGTACACGGGAAAAACATTCTGTACTTCCCCTACGATGACCTTTCCGAGTATGTGAAGAACCCAAAGATGGGCGGGATTCCATTTCTCGCGCCGTGGGCCGACCTGTTGGACGAACAAGCCTTTTGGGCCAACGGCAAGCGATATGGATTCAATATGAGTCTAGGCAACGTCCGAGGCGTCATGCCGGGTCACGGGTTGCTCATCGAATTCGCCACTCTGGGAGGTGACGGAGGTGGCGGCCGACAGCCAGTCCGCACATGTGACCAGCCGGCTTCAATTCTGGAAGTATCCGGATCTGATGGCGCAATGGCCGTTCGCCCAGGAGTACGAGGTGACCTACAGTCTGGCCGATGGCGTCCTGGAAGTGAAAACAACGATTACCAATCTGAGCGCGGATCCAATGCCGGTGATCATCGGATTTCACCCTTTCTTTCAGATTCCCGGCATTCCGCGCGACGAGTGGACCGCGCATCTCTCCGCACGGCTCCATGTCGTGGCGGATGAAACAAAATTCCGACGGGTGAAATGCGGCCACTTGACATACCCAATCCATTGCCTCTTCGCGGCCAAAATTTGGACGACGGCTTTACCGGCCTGGAACGCGATGCGGACGGCCGTGCCCATTTTTCCATCGAAGCGGGTGGCATGAAGGTAGAGACGTTATTCGGGCCGAAATACCAGGTCGCCACCATTTATCTACCGCCCTCCCCGAACCTGACCCAGGAATTCATTTGCTTCGAGCCCTTGGCCGCCATCATCGATGGAGTCAATTTGGCGCGCCGGGGCAAATATGCGGAGTTACAAACATTGCCCGCCGGCCAGAAATGGACCGAGAGCTTCTGGATTCGCGGCAGTGGATTCACACCCTGATCTAATCGCCACCTTGATTGCACAGGTTCCGGTCGCTCTCAGATTTCTCCACGACGTTCCGCCGCATTTTGGCTCTGTATCAGGGCACGACTTTAGTCGTGCCGTAAAGGCGCAAAAAAGAGTCGGGCTTCAGCCCCTGCCACCGCAAAAATCTGCAGGAAATTCCGATCGCGAAAAAGCTGAGGGCCTGCAGCGTGGCAGGAAATCCGAGTGGGCTCCGGCTCGGGATGACAATTCATCTTGGAAACCACATGCTGGCGTTCCCAAACAAAATTGTCATCCCGACCAGGAGCGTAGCGGAGTGGAGGGATCTGCGGTGCGCCTCTCGGCCTTCCCGAATTCTTCGGTTTGAGCGCGGGGTTCTCACGCAGACTCTTGAAGCCCGACCCTTTTCCGGTGCCTAACGGCATGACTGAAGTCGTGTCCTGTCCGTTCCTCGTCGCAGGACCGCGTTTACTTCTTACTCTCATACGGGATAAACCCATGCGTCTTGGTCTGCAGGATATACACCGTCTTGCCCGCCGTGATGTACAGCTTGGAGTAACCGGGTCCGCCCCAGGCAAGGTTGGCCATGTTATGCGGCATCTGCACGGTTCCGATGTGCTTGCCGTCGCGGTTATAGACCCAGATACCGTTAGGCCCGGAGACGAAGAGTCGGCCATGCTTGTCGACCCTCATTCCGTCAGGATTCCCGCGGCTTCCTGGATCAATCATTGTGCCGAAGACCATGCCACCGGAAATAGTCCCGTCCTTGTGGAAGTCATAGCGATGGATTTCCCTGGTTTTGTCGTCGTCGACGTATAGATATTTCCCGTCGGGTGAAAACGCCAATCCGTTCGGCGCTAACAACTCCCGCGTCAGCAGCGTTAAGGAGTGATCGGCACCAAGACGGTAAATGGATTGTGGCTGCTCCTGCTGTTGGTCGGGTCGCAAATCGATAATTGGATCGGTGAAATAGATCGCGCCGTCCGGTCCGAGGACGATGTCGTTCGGGGTATTAAGCTTCTTGTCTTGATAATGGTCCGCGATGACCTCAAAGCTTTTGCCATCCGCGGAAAGCTCGATGACTGCGCGCAGACCGCTCGACGTACTCCACAGGCGATGCTGTTTATCGTAGGTGCTGCCGTCCGGATCGATCACTGAAATTGCTGTTTCAACATGACCGTCTGGATAGAGCTTGTCGATTTTGTTTCCCTTTTCATCGCTCACCCACAAAAAACCGCTCCGGTCCCACACTGGCCCTTCCGTGAAGACGAAGCCGGTCCCCATCGTTTCCAGCTTGGCATCCTTACGAAACACCTTCCAGAACTCCGGATCGAGTGCGTGCAGTTCAAACGGTTTGTCCGGGACCGGTGCCGAGTGAGTCGCCGTGGCTTGTGGAGGTTCCGGTGCGGGCGGGGCTGCAACCTGCGCAGCGGCGGATAGGTGCAAGAGCGCAAGAGATACGAGCGTCAACAGCGGGGAAGGGAAGAGTCGGGATATCATCGATCGCTTTCCAGCAAAGCCATATCGACAGCGGAAATCAAGATAACGCGGTGCAATGACTTTGTATTGACAGCATCTCATAGGTATGTAAAATCTTGGCTATACTTTGTTTCAATATGAAATAAAGCCCCTATCTTGCCGTCGCATACGCTAACTCTCGCGCGAAACCATTCCGGAATATTGCAAGCCAAATATCCCTCCAAGGAGAAGGCATGAATTACTACCCCAGGCGCGCTTTGATCATGTTGGCATGTCTCTTTGCTGTTTCCGGCGCCCCCGAGTTGGTGGCGCAGAAGGGCGGTGCGCTGAAGGTCATCAACGTGGAAGGTCGAAGCGCGGCATCGATGTCGAGTTCGGGCGTGCTGGCGGGTGACACGCTTTATGTGGCAGGCCAGAATGGCCGGAGCAGCGATGGCAGTCTTCCGAAGGACTTCTCGCAGGAGGTGAGCCAATCCTTGCGCAATGTGCAGGGTGTGCTGAGCGCGGCGAAAATGGATTTTGGCTCCGTTGTCTGGATGCATGTGTACGTGACGAGTTCGCAGGACATCGCAACAATGAACGATGTCTATTGGAAGGCCATCGGTAATCATCCTCCTGCGCGCACAGTGCTGGTGGTGGCAAACCTTCCCAAGGGGGAGAAGGTCCAGATCAGCTGCATCGCGGCCGCCAATACGCTCGAGCGGAAGGTCATCCAGCCCTCGGGATGGCCGAAGGGAGATCACATCGATCCCGCCGGAATCCAGGCCGGCGAAGTGCTCTACATGTCGGCCCAGGATGGGACCGATCGGGTCACGGGAAAGATCTCGGACGATTACGGAACCGAGGTCAAGCAGGCGCTCGACAATGTAGCAACGATCCTGAAAACCGCGAATATGAGTATGGCCAACGTCGTGTGGGTAAATCCCTACCTGAGCACCACACAGGTGAATCCGGCGGGCGCCAAACCCGCCCGGGCCGATCGGTCACAATGGGCAAGCGCAGCGCCCCAACGCCAGTGTGATGAACAAGGTTTATGCGTCTTACTTTGAGTTCGGCAATACTCCCGGACGGGGAACGATCCAGGTGGCGAGCCTTCCCAACAACAGCCACATCGTCTTCAGCGCCATCGCGGGATCCGATCTATCAAAACGAAAGTCAATTCAGATCAGGAATATGAAGCCTAGCCCGACGGCAAGCCCAGGCGTGATTTATTGGGATACTTATTACATGTCGGGCAAGAGCGGCTTCATTCCCGACCAGGGGATCGTTACGCAGGATGTGTCTTTGCAATTGCGCCAGACGATGCGAAACCTGTTGGACGATCTACAGGGCGCAGACCTGGACTTTCCCGACGTCGTGCAGGCAACAATCTATGTGCGGGAAATGCAGTATTCGGATCAAGTCGTCCCCCTGTATGGCACTTTTTTCAAGGGGAATTTTCCCGCTCAAACTCTTCTGCAGAATAGCTTCGACATGAAGACGACGACAGGGGAACAAATTTCCTTTATCGCCGTGAAACAGCCAACACCTTGATATAGGTTTCGGGAGGAAACAATGTCACTTGAGCAAAACATCATCGCTCGCCCAAGCGATCGTCGATCGTTCATAAAATGGATGGCCGCGGCCCCGCTATTAGCCACCATCAGCTCGCGTAGTCTGGCAAACACCGTGGCTGCGGCGACCAAAAAGCCGGCAAGCGGGAATATCTACTCGCGGGTGCTTGGCGTCCGATCTTTTATCAATGCTCGCGGCACATGGACTTACCTGAGCGGCTCGCTCGAGCTTCCCGAAGTGCGCAAAGCCGAAGAAGAAGCCTCGCATCATTTCGTGGACATGTTCGAACTACAGGTAGCCGCCGGGCGCTATCTAGCCAAAATTTCCGGCGCGGAATCAGGCATGGTCACTTCGGGCTCAGCGGGAGCGATCGCCGTGGCCACCGCGGGGTGTATCGCCGGCTGCGATCCAAAGAATGTATGGCAACTCCCCGACACCACTGGATTGAAGGGAGAGGTGATCATGCTTGGCGGGCGAAGCGCCTTTGACAACGCCATTCGCTTATGCGGCGCTAAACTCGTGATCGTGCCCACCGTGGCTGACCTGAAGGCAGCAATCACACCGCAGACCGCCATGATTTACACCACCTGGAAAGACGAACGCGTACCCGAGGTACTGAAGATCAGCAAGCCTGCGGGCGTGCCCGTGTTGCTCGACGCCGCCGCGGGTATCCCGCCCTTTGAAAACTTCACCCGCTTTGCCAAGATGGGCGTCGACCTCTATTGCTTTAGTGGAGGAAAGGGCTTCCGCGGGCCACAGTGTTCCGGGATATTGCTCGGCCGCCAGGACCTCATCACCGCAGCCCTCGCCAACACCTGCCCCTGGGAAGGCTCTGTATGCCGCGCCATGAAGGTGGGCAAGGAAGAAGTCATGGGCATTCTTGCTGGCGTCGAATACTGGTCCCAGGCTGATTCGGGGGCTCTGAATAAAGAGTGGTCAGCCCGAGTAGAGCGCATTGCAAAGCTTGTGGGAACAGTGCCGGGTGTCACCACTGACATCACCATTCCCAAGACCGGTAACAGCTACCCAACACTCACCGTTCAGTGGGACGAGCAGAAGTTCGGTTTAACCATCGATCAATGTGCGGAGCAGCTACGCGCCGGTGAGCCCCGCATCGAAGTTCTCACCAACAACAACCCAAGTCTGGTTCCTGCAGTGAGTGGGAGAGAGCCCAGGCCAAAAGCCAACCACTTACAAATCATTTCCATGACCCTCCAGGATGGAGAGGACCTTGTCGTAGGAAATAATCTTCGCCGGGTACTCAACAAAGCCCGCAAACAGTCAGCCTGACAGGGGTAGTCGAGCACAACGCGACCTCCGCTTATCAGCCGCTCTTAAGGGAATCGCTGCCGCCCCCTTTGTCATCCCGACCAGAGCGTAGCGGAGCGGAGGGATCTGCGCTGTAGCGGGACTCGTCCTGGAAACGTTCGTCTGCAGGCGCCAGTAAGAGCCACTTCAGCCGAGGTTAAATATGGTGGAGGCGGCGGGAGTCGAACCCGCGTCCGAAATCCATGTCAGCAAAGAGACTCCATGCGTAGTCGAGTTCCGAAGATTTCGCACTACGCGCTCAGAACCGACAAGATACGCGTAACGCTAGTCCGATGATCTCATCCCTGCGGCTCGGACCGCGTCTCAGGGACCAGCCTGCTGTGCGACGTTCTTTCGTAGCCCACAGGCGAAGCCACGGAGAACGGCTACTTATTTAATTAAGCAGCAAGTGCTAGATTGTTGTTAGCAATTATTGTTTTTGCAAGCGATTACGGGTGCTCACACCCCGGCATGCCTCTCAACCTAATCGATCCCGTCGAAACCGTGACGCCCCCTTCTCTTCATTATATGACTTACATCCCAATTGAATTCAGGTCGATGCTCTCAAACTCCTGGTGCATCACCCCTTCGCGAATCTCTTTCACCGTCTTGCCTTTGAGCGACATCTGGTAGGCGTAAAACCCCTCTTTGGCGCAGGTACTGCACTCCGCGCCGTGCATTCCTTCGAAGCAGCTATGTAGGCTGGCGTGCCCCATATTCCGATCGCAGCGGCAATAGCAGGGCAACTGGTAAAGCACGTTCGGGATCTTGGCTGCGTCCACATACACTGCCTTTTGCCACGGGTACTGGAACATGGGACCAGACAGCTGTGAACCGCTGAGCAGGGGAGGCAACTTGGTTCCGTGAGCCGGCGCTGTCGCATGGTAAGCCGGAACGTCCTGGTCGGTGATCCATTGCGCGTAAGACGCTACCGTCAACATCCCAATTCCCAGGCACACCAAAATTCGCCGCATTTCCGCTCCTCAAGAAACCATAGTTTAGCGCAGACTGGTTCGGTGACAGGATTGCAAGACAGGATGCAGAGCGCGGGAGCAAAAAAAAGGCGGCACGAACGGTAATTTGTCCGTGCCGGGAGGCCAGTGACGCAACTTGTACTTAAAACCGCGCCGTAGGAGCTACTTCCTCAACCACGACTGAACTCATACTAGCAGATGCGTTCCCCGAATTTCTAGTTGTAAATACCAAATTTCGTAAAAAAACGCATTTTTGAACTTTTTAAATCCCAATTACTGTATCTTTCGGGCTCTACCACAACCCTCGAAAACATAGACGCACTTCTGAAAATTAAGTTTCGCAACCGACCAGGAAATCTGTGCCCATACGAAAATTTGCAAGTTTTAGGTCCGGTCCGATGCTGGTTGACGACTCGCAGCCGGTCCCTGAGCCGCGAAATCTCTGGCGAACCGGCCTTCTGCTAGCCACTTCAGCCGCTCTAGGCGGCATAGCCGTCGCCATCTGGGATCGCAGAACCCTGGCCAAAATCCGCCAGCAAACCCCGCCCACAGAAGACGACAGTCCGGAAGCGTAGGGGCCCACCCTCAAGAAATCAAGTCAATCGTCTTCGCCATCGAAACATCCCGCCCGGTAATCCCGCCCTTATCGTGGGAAACCAGCGCCACCCGGACCTTGTTATACCGGATATCAATATCCGGATGATGTCCGGCCGCCTCAGCCTTCTCCGCCACCTTATTAACAAACACCATAGCCGCCGCAAAATCCGCAAACTCGTACCGGCGGACGATCTCCTTGCCCTCAAGCTTCCACTCAGGCAAAGAACCCAGGCTTTCCCGCACCATTTCCGCGCTCAATAAACTCATCGATCCACCTTATTGTTAACTGAAGGGATTGCGCAGCTTCGGCCCCTTGGGCTCAAGCTGTAGGGGTGGTGCGAGCTTCTTAGCCTGCGTGGTAATCTCCGCCCGCAGGTCCTCCCACAACTGATCCGGCAAGCTGAGATAAACCGCCACCACCTTGGGGTCGAATTGCGTTCCCGAGCAGCGCTTGATCTCCAGCCGTGCCGCAGCGAACGTGGTCCCTTTGCGGTAAGGCCGGTCCGACGTGATGGCGTCCAGCGTATCGGCGACCGCGAAGATTCTTGCCCCTAACGGAATCTGATCCCCCTTCAATCCGCGTGGATACCCGCTGCCATCGTAGTGTTCCTGGTGGGCGTACACAATCTCCGCCGCCTCTTGCAGAAAGGGAATCTTGCGCAGCATTTGATAGCCGCGCGCACAGTGTTCCCGCATCACTTTTTGCTCATCCGCGTGCAGCTTGCTGGGTTTGAGCAGAATCGCGTCGGGAATTGCCATCTTTCCGATGTCGTGCAGAAAAGCCCCGCGTGCCACCACGGGTATCTGATGCGGAGGAATGCCCGCGCCCCGGGCCAGCGCGATCGTAAAAGCCGTCACCCGTTTGGAGTGGCCTTCGGTCTCTGCATCTTTCAAATCCAGTGCGTCGCCCAGCGCCTCCAGCGTGATGTCGTACGATCGCTCCAGGTCGCTGATTGCCTGGTGCAACATGCCGGTTCGGGCGCTTACCAACTGCTCCAGGTCTTGCCGGTACATGGCGTTCTGCTGTAGCAGCCGTCGATAGTCGACCGCCCGCTTGACCGTGGCCACCAACTGATCCTTCTCAAACGGCTTCACCAGGTAGTCATAGGCCCCCTGGCGCACTGCCACCAGCGCCGCCCCCTCGTCCCGGCCGGGTGTCAAGAGTACTAAAGGTGTCTCAGGCAGCGTCTGGCGCATCCGGCCGATCAGGCCGTTGCCGTCCCTGCCGGCGATTGTCAGATCCGAAAGCACCAGGTCATAGGGGGGATCTTGTTCGATGCGCGCAATCGCCTCAGCACCCCCGCTTGACAACACCGTGGAGTACTCCGCTTTTTCAAGCATGCCGTCGATGTCCGCGCGGCTCTGCCTTTGGTCGTCCACTACCAGGACGCGTGCTGGGTTCTCTACTGTTTCCATACTTGCCGGGCAACCGGTCTTTCCGGAATGCCCCCTTCCTCAGTCACTCTTATCGCACCTGAGCACCTGGAAACCAGTGGACTCAGCGCTGCCGGAGAGAAAGTGCGCACCAACGGTTGCGCCAAACAAACGATTGCGCGCCGCCGCATCTTTTCTCCCGCAAAGTGTGAGTCTCTCATGCTGAGTCTATTCGCAACAGATACCTATGGTATGAATTCTTCTGCCCCCGAACACCCCCCTGGAGCAAACTGTTATACTGGCGTTGGTCCTTCCCTACGCGTTCTCTCATGATCAGGACAAAGACCGAAACCCGGTACCATTCCTTGAGGCCTCTATCAGGCCACAGTCACTGTGAAATCACTTAAATCGGGGTAGCTTTGTTCAACTTTGAACGCGAGTTTGCTGCAGAATCGAATCTGGTTGTTTCCCAGGCTGCCAAGCAGTCCTGTGAGCAGCAGCAGCGTGATGTCTACGAGAGCCACCGGCATCGCATCTTCTCCCTCGCTTTTTACATGACCGCCAACGAGCTGGAAGCGGAAGAAATTCTCGCCTCCACCTTTGTGCGCGTCTTTCAGCAGCACGAACGGCCCGACGGGTTCGCCGTCGATTCAGCCCTCATGCAGCAGCTCAGTGAGAAATTTGCCTTGCGCCAGGAAGAAACCCCAGCGGTTCCGGCTGCGGGTCTCGGGCTGAGTCACCGCAATGTGCACCGCTCCATCCTTGAGGCCGCCGTAAGCAATCTACCCGCCAACGAGCGCCTGCTTTTCCTGCTCCGCGATGTGGAAGGCTATGCCCCAGCCATGATCAGCCGTCTGCTCGACATCCCCGAAGCGCAGGTGCAGCGTTCCCTCTTTTCCGCCCGCCTCCGCCTCCGGCAGGCTCTCGCCGAGCAAGTTCGAACCGAGGCCGCCTGATCAAACAGAAGAATAAGTGCCTCCCGACGGAAGCAAAGGAACCAGCAGTCCCATCACCCGCTAACCAAACTCAATGGAACCGCCGCTCTCCCCTTTGTCATCCCGACCGAAGCGTAGCGCAGTGTAGGGATCTGCGGTGCGCCCCTCGGACCTCCCGAATTTTCCCTACCAAACTCCAACCCTCAAACAGAAGTGTCATCCCGACCGAAGCGTAAGCGAAGCGGAGGGACCTGCTGTTTCTATCGGCCCTAACCCTTCTTCTTATTCCGCCGAGCAGCAACCCACCCCTCTTTATTGATCTGCCGCGCTCGTCCCACTGCGAGCGCATCCGCCGGCACATCCTCCGTAATGCACGATCCAGCCGCAATATAGGCGCCATCGGCCACCGTCAGTGGCGCCACCAACGTCGAATCGCTCCCCACAAAAACCCCATTCCCGATAATCGTCTTCCGCTTACTGATCCCGTCATAGTTGCAGGTAATCACCCCCGCCCCAACATTCACGCCCTCGCCAATCTCTGCGTCCCCCAGGTAAGTCAGGTGGTTTGCCTTGGAGCCTTTGCCCAACCGGATCTTCTTGGTCTCCACAAAATTGCCCACATGCGCGCCCGCGCCGATCTCGCTTTCCGGCCGAATATGCGCATAGGGCCCCAGCAGTGCGCCATCGTCCACCCGTGACTCGCTGATGATGCAACCCTGGCGAACCACCACCTGGTTGCCGACGGTAGTGTGTTCCAACACCGAGTAGGACCGAATCCGGCACTCTCTCCCAATCTTGGTTTCGCCCAACAGCTGTACAAAAGGTTCAATCACCGTATCCGCGCCCACCGTCACCCCGGAATCGATCACCGTAGTCTCCGGGCGGAAGATCGTCACCCCTTCTGCCATCAACCGGCTCGCGGTAAGCAGCCGCATCTTGCCATCGATAGCCATCATCTCCACGATCGTATTAGCCCCCAGCACCTCGTCGGGGTCTTCGGCCTTGAGCGCCAAAACCCGTTCGCCCGCTGCAACCAGAATGGAGGCCATATCCGTCAGGTAGAACTCGCCGTGTGCGTTATCCGTGCCCAGGCTATCGATATGGGCGAACAGCGGCTTGGTGGCAAACGCATAAATTCCAGCGTTGATTTCCGTAGCCTGAGCGTGCTCCGGTTTTAAAGCCTTCGGTTCAACGATCTCCCTTATCTCATCGGAACTACTTGATTTGCGAACCACCCGGCCATAACCCTGCAAATCCTTCGGCGTCGCCGTCAGCACCGTCATGGCCGCCCGCCGCTCCAGGTGGAAATCGCGTAACCTGCGAATCGTCTCTGGCCGAATCAGGGGCACATCCCCATACAGGACAATCACGTTTTCATATCCCTGCGTAGCCTGCCGTGCCGTTTGCATGGCGTGGCCCGTGCCCCTCTGTTCCGCCTGCATGACAAACTGCACTCCCAATGCTGAGACGGAGTTCTTCACCAGGTCCGCCTCATGCCCAACAATCACGTAGATATCTTCCGGTGGAACAATCTGCCGCGCCGCATCGACCACGTGTCGTATCAGAGCCTTGCCCCCCACCTCATGCAAAACCTTCGGCCGCTTGCTCTTAAGCCGCGTGCCCTTTCCCGCCGCCATGATTACAATCGCGAATTGCATCGCCAATCCCCCTCGAAACATCAACTTACACTCAGAACCTAAACCAAAAGATCTAACCTGGCAGCAAATCAAAGGGTGCCCCACATCTCGCTCGTTTTCGCGAGATGTGGGATACCACAGCTGCCCAACCCGAACTCCACCCCGGTAACGGAATCAGGTGGGATACGCTACCCACGCCAAGCATATAGGCATAAACCGCCAACACCGTTTGCAACCTCGGTACCGAGCGATCCACGTTTTACCCCATATTCACCCCACCATTTTCACCATCCACTTCCGAGGCGTAACGTTAAACCAGGAGCAAAAGAGAACATGACCACAGCGCCTGCTTCTCCCCTGCAACGCGCCTCGTCTGATCCTTCCCCAGTCCCGCCCCGTCCCGGGATGATCCAACAGGCCGCCGTCTTGGGTGCCGGAACCATGGGAGTCCGCATCGCGGCCCATCTGGCCAACGCCGGCATCCCCGTCGTGCTCCTCGACCTGACCGGAGACCCCGCCAAGGGGGGAGTCGCCGGAGCCGCCCTCGAATCCCTCAGTCGCGCCAAACCAGCAGCCTTCTACGACCCAGCCAACATCAAGCTGATCCAGCCCGGAACCTTCGATCACGATCTGGCTCGTCTTTCCAAATGCGATTGGGTGATCGAGGCGGTCACCGAGAACCTGGCCATCAAGCAGGAACTTCTCGCGAAAATCACCCCGTTCCTCAAGCCGGGAGCCATTCTCACCACCAACACCAGCGGGCTCCCGGTAGCCAGTATTGCCGGGCAACTGCCCCCCGAGCTCCGCCGCTCCTGGTTCGGCACCCACTTCTTCAACCCGCCGCGCTACATGAGGCTGCTCGAGGTCATCTCCACCCCCGAGTCTGACCCCGCCGCCATCGCCGCCATCGCCGATTTCGCCGACCGTCGCCTGGGCAAGACCGTGGTCTACGCCCGCGACACCCCTAACTTCATTGCCAATCGCATCGGCGTCTACGTCATGACTCAGGCCATCGAGCTGATGCAGGAACAAGGCCTCACCGTAGAAGAAGTGGACGTCCTGACCGGAAGCGCCCTCGGTTGGCCCCGCACCGGAATCTTCCGCCTGTCCGATATGGTCGGTCTCGACATCCTGGCCCATGTCGTCTCGAATTTTGCCCAGTCGCATGCTGGCGAAGCCCTTAAGCTGCCCCCTTTCGTGCAAACCATGCTCGAGCGCCGCTGGCTCGGCGACAAAACCGGCCAGGGCTTTTATAAGAAGGAGAAGGACGCGGAAGGCAACGAGGTCCGTCTCGCCCTCGACTGGCAAACCGTAACCTACCGCCCGGCAACCCGGCCAAAGTTTCCCTCCCTCGAACTCGCAAAGAACGCCGACTCACTGCCCGAACGCCTCCGCCTGCTCATGGCCGGCAACGTCAAGAAAGATAAGGCAGCCGCCTTCCAACATCAGCTGCTGACTCGTCTGTTCGCCTACACCGCCGCTTGCCTGCCGGAGATCGCCGCAGAACCGGCCAGCATCGACCGCGCCATGCGAACAGGGTTCAACTGGGAACTCGGTCCCTTTGAAATGTGGGACGCAGTCGGCGTAGACCCCAAGGTGGCGCCCGCCTGGTACCGCGACGGTGGCAAACAGGTATTCGATCCGGCCAAGCGCGATTTCATCCCGGTCCTCCACCCGGTCGGCATCGCCACCATCGCCGACTTTCGCAAATCCCACGGAATAGTCAAAGGCAATGCCGGAGCCTCCCTCATAGACCTGGGCGACGGCATCGCCGCCATCGAGTTGCATTCCAAAAAGGACGCGGTCGGTGAAGACATCACCCGCCTCGTCAGCCAGGCCCTGAACCCCGCCAGCGACGCGGTCCGCGACTTCCAGGGATTTGTCATCACCGGCGACGCGGCCAACTTCTCCGTGGGCGCAAACCTGTTCCAGGTCTTGCTCTTCATTCAGGAAGGGGAGTGGGACGATCTGGACTTTGCCGTTCGCGCTTTTCAGCGCATGACGGCCGCCATCAAATTCTGCCCCCGGCCCGTGGTGGTAGCACCTTACGGCCTTTGCCTTGGGGGAGGAGCGGAGATCGCACTCCACGCAGCCTGCCGCCAGCCACATGCCGAGCTTTACATGGGCCTGGTCGAAACCGGTGTCGGCGTTGTCCCTGCCGGTGGCGGGACCAAGGAAATGGTTCTGCGCGCAGTGGATTCCGCCGTAAGCGTGCTCTCCGCCACCGGTCGCGACGCGGTCGCCCGCCTCGCCGGCTCGACAGAATATTTCGACGCACTCAAGCGCAACTTCGAAACGATCGCCATGGCAAAGGTGTCAACCTCGGCTGCCGAAGCCCGTCTGCTCGGCTATCTGAGCGCCTTTGACCACATCACCGCCCATCGCGATCGCTTGGTGAACGATGCCAAGCAGGCTGCCCTCACCTTAGCCGGCGCAGGCTATGCGCCCCCGGCACCGCGCGAAATCCCGGCTGCCGGCGAATCGGCCCTGGCGACCCTGAAACTCGGAGTTCACCTGATGCGTCAGGCCGACTACATCAGCGACCACGACCAGAAGGTCGCCAACCACGTCGCCAACATCCTATGTGGAGGGGCCATCCCTGGCGGCACAATCGTCACCGAGCAATATCTCCTCGACCTCGAGCGTCAGGCCTTCCTGGCCCTCTGCGGAGAACGCAAAACCCAGGAGCGCATAGCCTTCACCCTAAAAACCGGCAAACCCCTAAGGAACTAACCGTGACTAGAGCAACGAGGCTCATCGTTAAACCGTAAGTAGAGCAACGAATAAGGGGGTGCCCCATATCTCGCTCGTTTTTTGCGAGATGTGGGATACAGCAACTGTCAGACCGACATTCTTCACAGGAAACGAAATCAAAATGAAAGAAGCAGTAATCGTCAGCACAGTCCGAACCGCCGTCGGTAAGTCCGGTCGAGGAGCGCTCGCCACCACCCGCCCTGACGACCTCGCCGCCACCGCGATCGAAGGCGCGCTGGCCCGGCTCCCTCAACTCGACCGCAACGAAATCGAAGACGTCATCCTGGGTTGTGCCATGCCCGAAGCGGAGCAGGGAATGAACGTCGCCCGCATCGCCGCCCTGCGTGCCGGCCTGCCGGTAGGCTCCTCAGCTATGACTGTCAACCGCTTCTGCGCCTCCGGCTTGCAATCCATCGCCATGGCGGCGGAGCGTATCCGTGGCGGCGGTGCCGAAGTCATCGTAGCCGGCGGCACCGAATCCATGAGCATGGTGCCCATGGGTGGCAACAAAGTCAGCGCCAATCCCTGGCTCATCGACCACTATGCCGACTCTTATCTTTCCATGGGCCTCACCGCCGAGCGGGTAGCCCAGCACTACGGGATCACTCGCGAACAAGCCGACGCATTTGCCCTGGCCAGCCACCAAAAAGCATTGGCCGCCATCGAATCCGGCCGATTCGCAACCGAGATTGTATCGGTAACCGTGACCAGTGCAACCAACGGCGGAGGCAAGATCAAGCTCGCAACCAAGCCCTTCACCACCGACGAAGGTCCGCGCGCAGACACTTCGCTTCAGGCCTTAGCCGCGCTCAAACCGGCCTTTCACGCGAAGGGAACTGTAACGGCAGGGAACTCCTCGCAAACCTCTGACGGAGCCGCGGCCGCCGTAGTCATGTCGGCGGAACGCGCCGCCGCTCTCGGCATCAAGCCCCTGGCTCGCTTCGTATCCTTTGCCACCGCCGGCTGCTTGCCGGAAGAGATGGGCATCGGTCCGGTTTACGCCGTTCCCAAAGCACTCAAGCTCGCCGGGCTCACCCTCGATCAAATCGACCTCATCGAGTTGAATGAAGCCTTCGCCGCGCAATCGCTCGCGGTTATCCAGCAGCTGGGCCTCGATCCCGCGAAGGTGAACGTGAACGGAGGGGCGATCGCACTCGGCCATCCGCTCGGTTGCACTGGCGCCAAGTTGACCGCCACCCTCCTGCACACCATGCAAAGCCGCGGCCTGAAATACGGCCTGGTGACCATGTGTGTCGGCGGAGGCATGGGCGCCGCAGGCATTTTCGAATCCATCCACTAAAGGGGAAAAACCTTGGCCACAGCAACTGAAATCGTGCACCGCACCATTGCCGGCGGCAGTTTCCTTATCGAGGAGCGGACTCCGGACGAAATCATGACTCCGGAAGACTTCACCGAGGAGCAGCGGCAGATCGCCCGCACCGCCTCCGACTTTGTTCGCAACGAAGTCGTGCCTGCAGCCGAGGACATCGAAGCCAAGCATTTCGACGTAACCCGCGCCCTCCTGAAAAAAGCCGGAGACCTGGGCCTCATGGCAGTCGATATTCCGGAGGCCTACGGCGGTCTCGCCATGGACAAAGTCACTTCTGCCATCGTCGCTGATCATCTTTCCCAGCTAGGCAGCTTCTCTGTAGCTTTCAGCGCCCATGTCGGCATCGGAACCTTGCCCATCGTCTGGTATGGAACCGACGCGCAGAAGCAGAAATTCCTGCCTCGTTTAGCCACCGGCGATTGCATCGGCGCCTATGCTCTCTCCGAAGCCACCTCCGGTTCCGACGCGATGAACATTCGCGCCCGAGCCACGCTCGCACCCGACGGAACTCACTACATTCTGAACGGCGAGAAAATGTGGATCTCGAACGCCGGCTTTGCCGACCTCTTCACCGTCTTCGTAAAAGTCGATGGAGAGAAGTTCACCGCCTTCCTGATTGAGAAGGACACCCCAGGACTTTCCCTTGGTGGGGAAGAGCACAAGTTAGGAATCCGCGGTTCCTCCACATGCCCACTTGTCCTCTCAGACTGCAAGGTACCGGTAGAGAATCTACTCGGCGAAGTGGGCAAGGGCCACCATATCGCGTTTAACATTTTGAACATCGGCCGCTTCAAGCTGGGTGCTGCTTGTGTAGGTGCCGGCCGCACGGTTCTCGGCCACGCCATCGGTTACGCCAAGCAGCGCCAGGCCTTTGGCAAGCCCATCTCCGCCTTCGGTCTGATCCAGCAAAAGCTGGCTGACTGCGCCGCGCAACTTTTCGCTGTCGAAAGCATGGCCTATCGAACCGTAGGCATGATCGACAACGCCCTGGAGGGTGCTCCGGAAAATTCACGCGAGATTCAGAAGCGCATCGAAGAATACGCCGTCGAGTGTTCCATCCTGAAAGTGTGGGGCTCGGAAATGCTCGACGCGGTCGTCGACCACGCCGTTCAGATCTATGGCGGTTACGGATACGTGGAAGAGTACCCGGTGGAGCGTGCTTATCGCGACTCGCGTATCAACCGTATCTTTGAGGGTACCAACGAAATCAACCGCCTCATCATCACTGGCTGGCTGATGAAGCGTGCGATGGCCGGCCAACTCCCGCTGCTGGCTGCGATCAAGAAGCTGATGGATGAAGTTCTGGAGCCGCCCTCGTTCGAGGACGTCTCTGACCACGAAGACGACCCCTTGCACGCCGAAGCGCAGCTATTGGCCGGAGCAAAAAAACTAGCTCTCTTCACCGCGGGAGCCGCCTCGCAAAAGTACATGAACGCCTTGGCCGACCAGCAGGAAGTAATGGCCGACCTGGCGGACATCATCATCCAGGTCTACGCTCTCGAGTCCGCCCTCTTGCGAGCCCGTAAGCTGCGAGCCCGCAACCTGCCCTTGGCCGCAACCGCCGCCACCATGGTCCGTCTCTACGCCGCCAAAGCCATGGACATAGTCGAACTGGCCTCTCGTCGCATCGTAGCCGCGGTCGCCGAAGGCGACACCCTCCGCGTCCAACTAGCCATAGCCCGCCGTCTAGCCAAGCGCCAACCTCACGACACCTACGCCGCCTCCCGCGAAATCGCCCAACACCTAATAGAAAAAGGAGTCTGGACCTAGGAACCAAGACGGATGGAAAGACGGAAAAAACTACAAGACAATCACAAGGTCAAATGGAAAGACGGAAAGAACTAGAGAACAAAGACAAGGGTAAACGGAAAGACGGAAAGAACTAGAGGACAAAGACAAGGGTAAATGGGAAGACGGGTGCCCCACGTTAGCCAAAGCGTACGTGGGACGAAAACAACGGGGCGAAGCCCCACCAATGCTCTTGAAAATTACGACCAGTAACAAATCCGAGGGTGCCCCACATCTCGCTCGTTTTTCGCGAGATGTGGGATACCACAGCCCTCAACCAGCAACCCTACCCCAACTTAATTCTCCCGAGGCTGCAACCCATCCCCACCCCGAGACGTCCCAATCGTCCGCGAAGTAGTCACACTAATCGGCGACTGCAAATGAAAACTAACCAGCGTCTCCGTAGGAATCTGCACCTGTTGTCCGCGAGTCACCCCATTCACCCCGGCCCCAACACCACCCCCGGTAACTGCCCCGATCGCCGCACCTTTACCACCGCCGGCAAGCGCCCCAATAATCGCTCCGAGCGCAGCCCCGCCGCCGGCCTTGGTAGCCGTATTCTTCCCGCGTCCATTTCCTTGCTTGGTAAACGCATCCGTCACCACATCCACCGGATGATCCACCGTATCGATCCGTGTCAGCTCAATCGATAACTCCGAGCTCCCGGAAAAGTGCGTAGCGTCCTTAGCCGTGACCACCCGGCCAGTAACCGCGGCGCCCGATTTCGCCACCACCATCCCATCCGAAATCAAATCCCCAGCCAGCGATCCATGGAAAACCGAGTTCGACTGGGTGCTCGCGCTATCCAGCGTATCCGTCATGCGAATCGGAATCACCGTGCCCGCAGGCAGCGTCACCGTCTTCACCACCGGTGGGGGAGGAGGCGGAGGAGGAGCGACCACCTGCACCGGATCGGGAGCAGGAGCAGCCGCCGGAGGAGGAGGCGGAGGCGGCGGAGGCGCAGCCTGCGCTACTTCCTTGTGCCGCCGCTCTTTCACTGGAGGCGGTGGTGCCACCTTCACCGCGCGTGCCGGCGCAACCACCAAATTATTTACAACCGTTCTTACCCCATCGATCGACGCACTATCGGCAGCCGCCAGCGCGCGCGATGCGTCGTTGTCTACCTTGCCATTCAGCGTGGCCACCCCGTTGGCCACATCCACCTGAATATTCTGCCCCGTCAACGCCGACTCCGCCGCGATCTTACCCTGAATGTCACTGCCAATCTGCTGATCGTTTCGTACCGGCGGGGGTGCCGGTGTCGGCGCGGGCGCCGGAGCCGCCTGGGCAGCGGGCGCCGGCTGTTCTGCAGGGAGGAACGGGTTCTTGCACCCAGACCCGAGCACTAGCAAACCAGTCAGAACCGTCAACGGAATGCCGCGTTGCATTAGAAACTCACTCTTCATGGGGAAATCCTCAATTCTCGACGTTCGATGCGCCTGCTCACCTCATTGGACGAAGGAAAGATGCAACAGGCTGGCGCGCTGTGGGCGAATAATGCATCCCACCTATTGCTGCCGGTAATCGGTGGCTCGGCAAATCTCTCAACCGGCATGAGCATTTTACTATTGCTGTACGCGAGTAAATATGCTCAAGTACCCGGTTGCTAAACCCGCCGGGGCTGGTGAAAGCAGTATAGTGAAGGAAGCTCAGCAAGATAAGGGGACATCCATGTCAGACGAAATTCAAGACAATGGCGGCGGAAGTGGCTTCGGTTGGTTTTTGGTCGGGCTCGGAATAGGCGCAGCAATCGGTGTGCTCTACGCTCCTCAGGCGGGCACGGACACGCGGGAAACTCTCGCCGAAAGCGCGCGCGAACGCGCCGAGTATCTGAAGCACAAATCGAGAGAAGCGGCGGCGCACGTCAACACCTACGTCGATGCCGGCAAAGAGCAGTTCGGCGATTACGTGGAGCGGGGCAAGAGCGCCGTGGCCACAGGTCGCTCCCAGGTAGAGGACTACGTCGAGCGCGGCCGTAAAGTAGTTGCCAAGCATGCCAGCAAGGTGTCCGCTGCGGTGGATGCGGGCAAGAGCGCGTACACGGCGACGACCTCACCAGTCGACGGCCAGATCTAGCGTCGCAAATGGACAATTCCACCACGCAGACCCTGTTGGTCATCTTTATCGCTGTGGCCGCGGTCAGCATTCTCATGCAGGCTGGCTTCACGGTGGCCATGTTTTTCGGCGCCCGCAAGGCGCAGAAAAAGCTCATGGATCTCGCCGATGACGTACGCCTGCACGCCTTGCCCGCGATCATGTCGTCGCGTGAAGTGATCCAGGATATCTCGCCTAAGATAAAATCCATCACCGAGAACCTGAACGCGACCACCGCCACCCTCCGCAGCCGGACCGATCAGGTGGGCGGATTCGTGGGAGATGTAACCGGCAAGGCGCAGGCCCAGGCTTCCCGCGTGGACGGAATGGTGAAGGGCACACTCGATCAGCTCACCTTTGCCGTGCAAGCCATCGAGCACGGCATCGCTGTGCCCGTCCGCCAGGTAAACGGGATTCTCAACGGTCTGCGCGCCGGTGTCGATGTAATGCGCAAAAAAAACCCTGAGAGCCATCCCGATCCTGACCGGGAAGACCTCTTCGTCTAAACGATCCAGCCCCCGCCCACCACCTCGTCGCCGGCATAGAACACGGCCGCCTGGCCCGGGGTAACGGCGCGCACTGGCTCGTCGAAACGCACTTCAACCTCATCCGCGCCACTTGACCGCAGCGTTGCCCACGCCGGTTCGTGCCGGTGGCGAATCTTGACCTGCGCTCTCATCTCCCCTGCCAGCCCAGGCACTGAGATCCAGTTGACCCGCTGCGCCCGTAGCGAATCGCGCATTAACTCCTGCTCCGCTCCCACCGTCACCTGCTTGCGCTCACGATCAATCGAGATTACGTAAAGCGGTGAAGGGGAAGCCAAACCGAGACCCTTGCGCTGTCCCACGGTAAAGTTATGCACTCCCTCGTGGGTGCCGCGGGACTGCCCGCCCACGGAAACCAGCTCTCCCGAGGTATCGGGCACCGCTTCTCCTTGCTCTTCCAGATAGGCGTCGATGAAGCGCTTGTAGTCGCCGCCGGGAATGAAGCAAATCTCCTGCGAATCAGGCTTGTTGGCCAGCGCCAGGCCATATCCATGCGCCAGCTCGCGCACCTGGGGCTTCGTGAACCCGCCCAGGGGGAACAAGGTCCGCGCCAGCTGTTCCTGGGTCAAGCCAAAAAGAAAGTAGGTCTGGTCTTTGCTGGCATCTGCCGGCCGCTTCAGGATCCACCGCCCGCGCTCCGGATCGTATTCGTTGCGCGCATAGTGGCCGGTCGCAATCTGCTCCGCCCCAATCTGCCGGGCAGTCAAAAGCAACTGGTCGAACTTCAGGTGGTTGTTGCACAGGCTGCAGGGAATCGGCGTCCGCCCCGCCAGGTATTCATCAACAAACGGCCGAATCACGTCCCGCTCGAATCGCTCCTGGTGGTTCACCACGTAGTAGGGAATCGACAGCATCTCCGCCACCCGGCGCGCGTCGTAGACATCGTCGATCGAGCAGCAACGTCCCTGCACCTGTTCGGGCATGCCGTCCTGACCGGCCAGCCGGCGCTGGTTCCAAAGCTGCATCGTGAGCCCGACCAGGTCGTGCCCCTCTTGCTTGAGCATGGCCGCAACCGCAGACGAATCCACACCACCCGACATGGCCACCGCGATCGTCATAAAGTCACCGCCGAAAGCTCCCGCATTCTGACCACTTGCGACGAGACTAACTCGATCGCCCGGTCAATCTCTTCTTCCGTCGTCTGTCTGTGCAGGCTAAAACGCACGCTGCACTTGGCTCGTTCCGGAGAGACGCCCATTGCCAGCAGAACATGCGAAGGTTCGTTCGCGCCCGAAGAACAAGCGGCGCCGCTCGACACCGCCAAGCCCTTGAGGTCGAGCGCGATCACCAGGGCTTCTCCCTCGATCGAATCGAACCACAGGTTAGTAGTGTTGGGAACGCGCGAAGCCTTTCCGCCATTAACTCCGCTGGCATGCGGCAACAAACCCGTCTCCAGCCTGTCCCGCAGGGCGCCCACACGCTCCGCCGTCCTGGTGCCCATGGCACTCTCGGCTGCTTTGCCCAGACCCACGATGCCGGCGACATTCTCCGTGCCTGCCCGCCGCTGGCGCTCATGCGCCCCACCTGCAAACAGCGGCTCGACTCGGGTACCGCGCCGTACGAACAGCGCTCCTGTCCCTTGCGGCCCATGCATCTTATGCCCGGAAATACTCAGCAGCTGGCATCCAATCGAATCGACATCCAGCGGCATCTTCCCCGCAGCCTGAACCGCATCCACGTGGAATCGGACCCCAGTCTCGGCAGCGATGCGCCCAATCTCCTCCACCGGCTGCAAAACTCCGGTCTCATTGTTCGCCATCATCACGCTAATCAACCTGGTATTGGGCCTCAACGCCCGCCGCACATCCTCGGCAGCCACCAACCCCTCACCATCGACAGGCAAGAAGGAAACGTCGACTCCCCGCTCTCCCAGTCGCTCGACAGCATGCAGCACCGCATGATGTTCAACGCTGCTGGTGATCACATGATCCCCGGCCCGGACCGAACCAAAGATGGCCAGGTTATCGCTCTCCGTCCCCCCGCTGGTGAAAACAATCTCCGCCGGCCGGCATCCGACAAAACGGGCAACGCTGGCCCGAGCGTTTTCGACTGCGGCGCGAGCATGCTGTCCTTCCTGGTGGATGGACGAAGCATTGCCAAACTCCCCCACCAAAAACGGACGCATAGCCACCAGCACCTCAGGCATCAAAGGCGTAGTGGCATTCGCATCAAGGTAAATTCGCCGCACACCTACATTCTACGGGAACAGGGAGGCCCATCCTCGGAATACATCCCAGCCAGGAATCCGAAGTGGCTAAACGGCTGATGGGATCCGGACGGGTGCCCCACGTTCGCCAAAGCGTACGTGGGACGAAAACGATGGGCGAAGCCCAACCACTGCCTTTAAGCACGACCCCACCCCAACCCACATTCACCGAAACCTGCTACGCTTCTCCTGCCAAGCGCACCTTGCGCTTGAAGGAAGCCAAACGTGAATCTCAAATCCTGTATCACTTCTATATCCACATTTGCCCTAACCACTGTACTCATAGCGCCAGCCTTCGCAGCTCAAGCCTCCCCGTCTCAGGTCTTCGGAAAACTCATCAGCAGTCAAGCAGAGGAAGTAGTCTCCGCTGCCGAAGCCATGCCGGCGGACAAGTACAACTTCGCCCCCACCAGTGGTGATTTCAAGGGAGTCCGAACCTTTGCACAGCAGATCACCCACGTCGCGGAAGCACAATATTTCTTTTTCGGTGGATTCGGTATCAAGCCAACCATCGATCCGAAATCGCTGGAAAAGCTAACCGGCAAAGATGACATCGTGAAAGCCTTGAAAGATTCCTTCGCCTTCGCCGAGAAGGCAACCGAGACCATGACAACAGAAAACGCCTTTGAGGAGATTGCCAAAATCGATGGCACCAACACCCGAGCCAGCATTACAGCCTTTTCCCTGGCTCACACCAACGATCACTACGGCCAAATGGTGGTCTACTTACGCATGAACGGGATCGTACCCCCAGCCAGCCGCAAATAAAGTCTTAGCAAAGAAACGGGTCGGGATGACGATCCTCTTTGGCTACTCACATTTCAATGCCAAACAGAAGTGTCATCCCGACCGGAGCGTACCCGGATTTCCTGTTCCACAGGAAATCCGGGGTAGCGGAGTGGAGGGACCTGCTGTTCTCTCAACCGAGCGAACAAATGCCGAGGTAAGCCCTTACCTTTCCCTTTGTCATCCCGAGCGAAGCCGAGGGATCTGCGGTATTACGGATCTCTCATGGAAATGTTTTTAGACAGTGTAGGACGAAGGGGACGGCCTTCAGGCCGTCCCCTTTACCAAACGAAGCGCCCCACCCGCTGACCAACTACCGCTTCTCCACCGCCGTATACTTCACCGGATACTCCGCGCCGATATACTCCGCCCGCGGACGAATCAGCCGATTATCATCCAGCTGTTCGATCACATGCGCCGCCCAACCCGAAATCCTGCTCACCGCAAAAATCGGCGTGAACAAATCAAGGTCGATCCCCAGCATGGTGTACGTCGAAGCCGAATAAAAATCCACATTCGCGTTAAGTTTCTTCTCCGCCAAAACATACTTCTCGATCGCCCGCGACATATTGAACCACTTGGCGTTCCCCGACGACTCACCCAATTCCTCTGACATCTTGCGCAAGTGGGTCGCGCGAGGATCTTCCGTGTGGTAAACCCGATGCCCGAACCCGGAAATCTTCTTCTTCTGGGCCAATAGCTTGCCCACATAATCCACCGGGTCCGCGCCCTCCTTATCTATCGAGAAGAGCATCCGCATCACCGCCTCGTTGGCCCCGCCATGCAGCGGGCCCTTGAGCGCGCCAATGGCTCCGGTAATCGCCGAATGAATATCAGACAACGTAGCCGCAATGACCCGGGCCGCAAACGTGGACGCATTCAGCTCGTGATCCGCATGCAAAATCAATGCCACGTCAAACGTTTTCGTCGCAGTCACAGACGGCTTTTCGCCGTTCAGCATCCACAAAAAATTTGCCGCATGGCTCAGCGACTTGTCCGGCTCGACCACCGGCTTGCCTTTGCGCAGGCGATCATAGGCCGCCACCAGCATGGCAATCTGCGAAGTCAGCCGAAAACTCTTGCTCACGTTGGCATCGTGCTCGTTATCGCTCTCCTCCGGGTCGTAAAAACTCAACGCCGAAACAGCAGTGCGAAGCACCTCCATCGGCGTCGCGCTCTTCGGAAAGGACCGGAGCAACTCGATGATCTTGGGGTCCATTTGGCGAGCCTCGGCCAATCGCCGGTTGAACTCCTCCAGCTCCGCCCGGCGAGGTAGCTTCCCAAACCACAACAGGTAGCTGCTTTCCTCGAAGGTCGACTTCTCTGCCAGTTCATGGATATCGATCCCGCGATAAGCCAGCACTCCAGCGTCGCCATCGATCCAGCAAATGCCTGAGTTGGCTGCAACTACCCCTGCAAGTCCCTTGCCCGCCACCGCCGTAGACATATCTGAACGCTCCTCGCTGTCTGTTTTATAGCGCAGCGCTCGGAACCTTGTCACTTACACGTCCGGGAACAAAAGCGTCCAGCGAAACTGCCGGTGGATCGCCTTGGACCAGTTGCCGTACGATCGTGCCCGTCGCCGGCGCCAATAAGATCCCGTTACGAAAGTGCCCCGTCGCCACCCAGCAATGGGGCTCCCCGGCGCTTCCAATCAGTGGCAGCCCGTCGCTGGTTCCTGGCCGCAGCCCGATCCAGCGTTCAACCACCTCGGCAGAAGCAATGGGGGGCCAGAGTTCCGCCGCCAGGGTCCGCAGCCCTTCGATGACCAAAGGGTCCACCCGGCGATCGAATCCCACCCGTTCCACCGTGGCCCCGATCACGATGAGGCCGGCTCCCCGCGGGACCAGGTAGACCTCCGGACTCTGCAAAACGTACCCGAGATCATGGGGTGGGGGCATACGGACGCTAAAAATCTGCCCCTTCCTGGGCTCGACCACCGCCGCAGGCTGGTTCTCCAGGTCAGGATGCTGTACTTTGCCCGCCCAGGCTCCGCAACAGTTCACAAAGGCGCCCGCGCTGACTTTGCCGCTACCAGTCGTCACTTCGACCGAGTCTCCGCGGCTCCGGACGGAAAGCACTTCCATTGGCTGTTGCAAATCCACCCCCGCCGCGTCTGCGGCCAGGGGGAGAGCGACGCAAAGATCGCGTGGATCAAGGCTGGTATCCTCCATCCACCAATAGGAACGGCCTTCGGTCGCAAGACCGGGGATCCGCCGTTGCGCCTCCTCGGCCGTTATCGCGGCGAAGCGACCGCGATCCCCGCCCGTCATCACCGCTCCGTGGGTGCGTATCCGGACCTCGTGCCCCGAAAGCTCCTCCACCGTGTTGAGATATTCCGGGTAAAGCCGAATGCTCAGTTCGGCCAGGTCGGCCAGTTCAGGAGGGTGCTCCGGGTCATGGGCCGATAACATGCCGGCGGCCGCCCAGGAGGCCTCCGACATAGCCCGTCCCTTCTCCAGCACCCGGACACGGAGCCCCTTGCGGGCTAACTCCAGCGCGACTGAGAGCCCGATAATACCCCCGCCGCCAACGATGACATCTACAGTCTCCACTCGTCCATTGTAGGATGGGAAAATACACCAGCGTTCCCAGTTGAAAAGAGGCAGATCGCATGAGCGACGAAAATTTGGAATTAGTCGAACGAACCCACTCTGGAGTGTTTATAGCCCTGGTCGGTTTTGCCGTGATGGCGTCCGCGGCTTCTCTCATCTGGGCCTACACACTGGAGACGCGCCTGGAAAAATCGCAAACCGCCTTGGTTAGTGCGCAACAGCAAAACGACAAACTAGCCGAGAGCCTCAACGAAACCAACGCCAAGCTACGTGTGACCTCGGAGACTCTGGGGCAGAGCGTTGGGCTAACCCAGCGCCAATTGGAAGCCCGTGCCAGCGAATTCCTCAAGCGTCAGCAAGCGGAGACCGCCCGTCTGGAGAAGGAGCAGCAGGCAGCTCAGGCTGAAGCCACAAAGCAAATCGGAGCTGTATCGAGCGACGTCTCCTCCGTCAAGACGGATGTGGGTGGAGTGAAAACCGACGTCGCGGCGACCAAGACGGAATTGCAAAACGCAGAAACACAATTGAAGAGGGTGACTGGCGATCTTGGTGTAACCAGTGGGCTGGTTGCCACCAACGGCAAGGAACTGGAGATCCTCAAGCACAAGGGTGACCGCAACTATTACGATTTGAACCTGACCAAGGGAGCCAAGCCGACCCCCATCTCAGGCATCAGCCTTTCCCTGAAGAAAGCGGACACCAAGCACTCGAAGTACACGCTGCTGGTGGAATCCGATGACAAGAAAATAGAGAAAAAGGACAAGGGTCTGGACGAGCCCGTCCAGTTCTACACCGGCAAAGACAAGCTTCTCTACGAGCTGGTAATCAACACCATCAATAAGAATCAAGTAATAGGCTACCTGGCCACTCCCAAGAACGCCCCCGCCCCCATGACCCCCTAAGACCTTCCAAACCAGGGGAGGGCACCCAAACCTACCACCCACCCCTCAAATCAAAACAGAAATGGAGGGAACTGCTGTTCCCTCCACCCAGCGAACCAATGGCGAGGTAAGCCCCACCGTACCCTTTGTCATCCCGAGCGCAGCCGAGGGACCTGCTGTGCGCCCCTCGGACCTCCCGAATATTCCCTATCAAACCCGCAACCCCCAAACAGAAGTGTCATCCCGACCGGAGCGAAGCGAAGTGGAGAGCCTGGCCTGAGCGTAGTCGAACGGCGACCTGCTGTTCCCTCCACCCAGCGAACAAATGCCGAGGTAGCCCCCACCGTACCCTTTGTCATCCCGAGCGCAGCCGAGGGATCTGCGGTGCGCCCCTCGGCCCTCCCAAATCTCCCCTATCAAACCCCCCAAACGCAAAAAACCGTCCCGGCATCCACCGGAACGGCTAAACCCTACCCCACAAACCCTACTTCCGAGGAAGCAACAACTCCAAATTCTTATGGTGCATTAACGTGACCACGACCTTAGCCGACTGCAGCGTATCCCACTGTTCCTTCGTAATCGGAAAATTGAAAATAGTAAGCCCCTGCACCGACTCCCCTGGGGTCAAAGTAATATCTCGCCGAATAGATTCCCCACGCAGGTAATTCAACGAAGGATATGCCTGGAACACCCGATCCATATCCTTGTCGGAGGCTGTCACATTCACTTGCTCTGAGCCATCCGGTAACTTGATCGTGGCCGCAATATCCTGCAGAAAAAGCGGAATATCGGTCTGGTTCCGTATCTTGATCTTCGCCAGTATCAGTAGCTGATCGTAATACTCGCCCTGGCCCGGCATCCCTTCCGCTCCACCTCCGTTATTGACGAGGGCGTGCACCGGGTAGAGGTTCATGGTCAGGATCTCTCCGGCCGCTACCGGCGGTTTCTGTCCCAGGTAAACATACAACCCCAGTGCGATACTCACCACGATCGCAGCGATGACCAGGGTTTTGAGCGCGCTTCTGAACGGGTGCGGAGGATCGACCTGCGCCAGATTCGGTCCGGGCCCGGAGACTTCCGATAGATCGGTGGATTCGGTCACTTCGCTCACTGTGCAGGAATTCTAGCCTATTGCGTAACCGGGCAGAAGTTACTAAAGAGGCCCTCTTCCTCCGACGGGTATAGACAGTGTGTGCAAAACCCCATTCGCAATCGGCGGCCAGCTTCCTCTACACTGGTAGCGAAACCATGCGAATCCTGATTACCGGCAAGACCGGGCAGGTAGGGACCGAACTTTCCCGCCTGTACCACCCCCACGGTGATGTGGTCCTGGTTGGCCGGGACGAATGCGACCTTTCGAGCGAGCGGTCGATTCAAGACACGGTCAGGCGTGTGAAGCCTGCCGTCATCATCAACGCCGGCGCCTACACCGCGGTAGATCAGGCTGAAACAGAACGTCCACTGTGCTTTGCCATCAACGCCGTTGCCCCACGGGTGCTGGCCCAGGAGGCCGCCCAACTGGACGCCCTCCTCATTCATTACTCCACGGACTATGTCTTCAACGGGGAAAAGCCAGGGCCCTGGCTCGAAAGCGATCCAATCGCCCCGCTGAGCGTCTATGGCGAATCAAAGGCAGCAGGGGAAGCGGCCATTGTCGAGACCGGCGGCCGTTACCTGGTGCTTCGCACCAGTTGGGTCTATAGCGCGCACGGCAAAAATTTTCTCCGCACCATGCTCCGCCTCGGCGCTGAGCGCTCCGAGCTGCGAGTGGTGGATGATCAGGTGGGAGCACCTACCTCCGCGGCTGAAATCGCCGCAGCCACCGCCCGCCTGGTGGAGCAATACACGCAGTATGATGGATCTGGTATGCCTTGGCCCGCAGGAATTTTTCACATGACGGCCGCTGGCTCGACCTCGTGGTGCGGCTTCGCCCGCGCCATTTTCAGTGCGGGAATCCTTAGTACTCAGCCCCGTGTGCAACCCATTCCGGCCTCGGACTATCCAACTCCTGCCAGACGGCCGTCTAACTCAGTACTAGCGAACGAAAAGTTCGCCCGCACCTTCGGTTTTCGCCTCCCCAGTTGGCAGCAACAGCTGGAGCAGGTATTGGCCGGGATGCAGGTCGCGAGCTGAAATCAAAAACCAACGAGGTTAAGCGATGAAGGCAGTAGCGACCACCATTGCGGACGTGCAACTCCTTGAACCCAGGGTCTTTGATGACAACCGGGGATCCTTCTTCGAAAGCTACAATGAGCGCGTTCTGACCGACTTGGGCATCATGGGCACCTTTGTTCAGGACAACCAGTCTTTTTCCCGCAAGGACGTGGTGCGTGGTCTCCACTATCAGATCAAGCAACCCCAGGGAAAGCTCATCCGCTGTCTGAGCGGAGAAATCTTCGACGTCGCGGTCGATCTACGCCGGAATTCACCCACCTTCTGCAAATGGGTAGGAGCAACCCTGAGCGCGAGCAACCGCCACATGCTGTGGATCCCACCAGGCTTCGCCCACGGCTTCATGGTCCTTTCGCATGGTGCAGAAGTTCTCTACAAGGCAACCGACTTTTACGCCCCACTCCATGAGCGAACCATTCTCTGGGACGACCCGACCCTACAGATCGAATGGCCTCACCGCAACCGGGCCATCCTATCCGCAAAAGACCTGGCCGGCTCAACCCTGGAGCACGCCGCCGTCTACGAGCACTTCGAACAACCCGAGACCAGAACCGTAACCCACGCCGTCAGCAGGTAGCCAACGACACAATCCGCTCCGGTCGAACAGACGGAGCGAAGTCGAGGGACCTGCTGTTCCCTCAACCCGGCGAGCAAATGCCGAGTAAGCCCCACCGTACCCTTTGTCATCCCGAGCGAAGCCGAGGGATCTGTGGTGCGCCTCTCGGACATCCCAAATCTTAGTGGAGGGACCTGCTGTTCCCTCGATCCCAATAACGAATGTGGAAGGGAAGCGCCACTCTCCCCTTTGTCATCCCGAGCGAAGCCGAGGGATCTGCGGTGCGCCTCTCGGACTTCCCAAATCTTCCCTACCAAACCCCCTCACCCACTCAAAACAAATCACTCAAAGCCTCTGCCGTCCTCTTCATCTCATACCGTGCGCGAAAGCAAGCCACCCCATTACTAATCATCCGCCGCCGCTTCTCCGGCGACATCCCCAGCAACGTAGCCATAGAGCAATACGTACCCTCGACCGTATCCGCATTCACGATACCCGCCTCATCGCGCGCAATATCCGGCCAGATATTGACCTTATCCGAGATCATCACCGGAACCCCGCAAGCTAGCGCCTCAACCACCGCCACCCCAAAATTCTCCTGATGTGACGGAAGCACAAATCCTTCCGCACCCCGCACCGCGCCCCATTTCAAATCGCCCTCCAGCATCCCTGTCCAATGAACCCGGCTCTCAATCCCCAAACGCTTAGCCTGCCCCTCCAACATCGGTTGCAACCCATCCTCGTCGGGTCCAGCCATAACCAGGTCCAAATCCGGATGCTCCCTCACCACCCGCGCAAACGCATCCAGCAGCAAATCGCATCCCTTCTTGCTATGAATACGAGACAGAAACAGAAAAAATCTGCGCCCGCGCAATACCGGATAGCGGCCAAGAAACACCTCCTGCTGCGCCGCTCCGTCCCCGCCCGGCTCCGAGGTCCCAAACGAAACCACCGCGGGATTCCAACGTCGCGGCCACATGGTTCCCCCCGCCAAGTCACGCTCAATCGGCGTAGTAAAACAAACTGCCCTGGCATCGCGCAGCACACGATATTCTCGCGCCAGCCAATACATCTGTTTCTTCACATGCTTGAGCGGAAAGGCACGCTTGAAATAAGGGTCCAGCATGCCGTGAGGAAACACCACATAAGGTATGCGGCGCCGAACCACCTGGTAGCTCCCATAGCTATGCCACTGCCACAGCCCATGGATCACCACACCATCAAAACGATGGAGATTCTCCCTCAACCACGGCTGCAGCCTGGGTGTATAGCAATAACCCCCCTGCGCCGGTCCAAGCGCGTGCACTGGAAAGCCTAGACCCTGCACATACGACTCCGCTGGGTCATCCAGGCAGACCAGCTCAACCGAGTTCGCACTGCTCAGGGCAAGCTTCCTGATGCCTTCGCTCGTCCCTCCCATTGCCGGCGCGAACGATGCCACCACATGCAGCAGCCGCTTAGGTAGCGGTTGAGATTCGTGTACACCCATGGTCTCTGTCAAGATACCAGTCCAGGACACGCAGCTCCCCTGGCTTAAAATGAAACCCAGAGGAGTACTCCTTCTTGAAACGAGCTTTGATTACCGGCATCACCGGTCAGGATGGCGCCTATCTCGCCGAGTTCCTTCTGAAGAAGGGGTATGAAGTGCATGGCATCAAGCGCCGCACTTCCTTGCTGAACACCAACCGCATCGACCACCTCTACGAAGATCCCCACGCCGAACGCCGCCGTCTGGTCCTTCACTACGGCGACATGACCGACTCAACCAGCCTGATCCATGTGGTCGAGAAGGTGCAGCCGGATGAAATCTACAACCTGGCCGCCCAGAGCCACGTGCAGGTCTCGTTCGAGGAGCCTGAGTACACCGCCAACTCCGATGCCCTGGGGACCCTCCGGATGCTCGAGGCCATCCGCATTCTCTCCCTCACCGCCAAGTCGCGCTTCTACCAGGCGTCCACCTCCGAGATGTACGGCCTGGTGCAGCAGATACCGCAATCGGAAAATACTCCGTTTTATCCCCGCTCCCCTTATGGGTGCGCCAAGCTCTACGCCTACTGGATCACCGTCAACTACCGTGAATCCTACGGCCTCTACGCCTGCAACGGAATCATGTTCAATCACGAATCCCCGTTACGCGGCGAAACATTCGTCACGCGTAAAGTGACCCGCGCCATGGCCCGCATCAAACTCGGCCTGCAGCAGAAGCTCTACCTCGGCAACCTCGATTCCAGGCGCGACTGGGGACATGCGCGCGATTACGTCGAAATGCAATGGCTGATGCTGCAACAGCAAAAAGCCACGGACTACGTGATTGCCACCGGCGTGCAATACAGCGTGCGTGAATTTGTCACTATGGCTGCGGCGTGTTTGGATATCCACCTGGAATGGCGCGGATCAGGCATCGAAGAGCAAGCCTATGACCAGCACGGCAAGGCCGTGGTCGCCGTCGACCCCCGTTATTTCCGGCCGGCCGAAGTGGAGACCTTGCTCGGCGATGCCAGTAAAGCCCGCAGGGAACTGGGCTGGTCGCCCCGCATTGACTTCCGTTCGCTGGTCGAGGAAATGGCCATCGAGGACCTGAAAGCTGCCGAGCGCGATGCCCTGGTAACCCTTCACGGCTACGCCGCCTATAACTTCCACGAATCATGATTGGGAGCGATTGTGAAAAAAGATAGCCTCATCTACGTCGCCGGCCACCGTGGTCTGGTGGGCTCGGCGATTTGTCGCAATCTGCGTCAGCAGGGCTTTCATCGGCTCTTGCTGCGATCCCACGCCGAGCTCGATCTGACAGACTCGGTTGCCGTGCATCGCTTCTTCGAGCAGGAGCGCCCCCACTACGTCTTTCTCGCCGCCGCCAAAGTCGGAGGCATTCTCGCCAACGATCTTTATCCCGCCGACTTTATTCGCGAGAACCTGATCATTCAGACCAACGTGGTCGATGCCGCCTACCGTGCCGGTGTGGACCGTCTCTTATTCCTCGGCTCCTCCTGCATTTACCCCAAGCTCTGTCCGCAGCCGATCAAGGAAGAGTATCTGCTCACCGGCCTGCTTGAGCCCACCAACCGTCCCTACGCGTTGGCCAAAATCGCCGGCATTGAGATGTGCTGGTCCTACAACCGGCAATTCCAGACTCGTTATCTTGCCGCCATGCCCGCCAACCTCTACGGTCCCGGCGACAACTTCGATCCCCAGAAATCGCACGTCCTGCCCGCACTGATCCGCAAGGTAGCCGAGGCCAAGGCCCTCGGTCACAAGCAGATTGTCGTCTGGGGAACCGGCACCCCGCGCCGCGAACTGTTGTTCAGTGAAGACCTGGCCGAGGCCTGTGTCTTTCTCATGAACCTGGACGAAGCCACCTACTCCTCTCTGATCGAGGGAGTGCCGCTGATCAACATCGGCACAGGCAAGGACGTGACCATCCGCGAGTTGGCACAACAAGTCTGCGCGGCCCTGGGCTACACCGGCGACTTGGTCTTCGACACCAACCGCCCCGACGGAACCCCGCAGAAGCTCCTCGACGTAACCCGCATGCAAGCCCTGGGCTGGCAACCGCGAACCACCCTCTCCCAGGGCATAGCCCTAACCTACGAAGCCGCCCGCCCCCAACTAGAAGCCCTAACCACAACCTAGCAACCAACGCGGTTGATGTAACCACGATTGAGGTAAAGACGGGTGCCCCACGTTCGCCCCAGCGTACGTGGGACGAAAACGACGGGGCGAAGCCCCAACCATTGTCCTTAACCCAAAGGGAAAAACCCTGTCCCTTCCACGAATCATGGGGTGCCCCACACCCCCGATTTCCTGTGAGGCCTAGTGGCTTCTGCGAACTTCATGCGCCTTTCCTTAAAGAAAGGCGCACACGCGGCCTTGTCCAGGGCAGTGTGCAGGAAATTCGGGGCATCTCGCTCGTTTTTCGCGAGATGTGGGATACCAAGACTCTCAACCCTTTGGAAATCACTCAAGCAATCCCTAAGGAAAAAACAACCCCACCTGTTCCGCCCGAGGCCGCGCCGTAACCGCGCTTACCACCACCAAACAAAAAACCGAAGCCATCAAAGCCGGAAAAATCGCATCCCGCTGCGCCAGCATAGAAGGCAAATGCCGTTTAACCGCCTCAAAATCCCAGAAAAAAGTAACCAGCGTCCCTGCAGCAATCGCGCTCACAGCCCCCTGGGCATTCGCCCGCCGGCTATAAAACGCCGCCAGAATCACCGGCGTAAGCGCAGCCGAGTAAATCGTGTAAGCATAAAGCGTCTTAGCCAGCACCGAACTGGTGTTAAGCGCCTGGTACAGTGCCCAAATCCCAAGCATGACCACAACCAGCCGGGAAACAATAAGCACCCGTTTATTCGAGGCCCCCGGTGAGACATACCGGGTAAAAACATCATTGACCAGGTTAGTAGCCGGGGAAAACAGGTAATTATTCGCAGTGGATATGATTTTCGCGAATACCGCCCCCATCAGCAGCGCCCCCAGCCAAGCCGGCAACCCATGCAACGCCGTATACGCAATAATTTCCCGCGGTCGCTGATGAACCTCGCCGCTGGGAAACAGCACCGAACCGAACACCGCAAGGGAAACAATCACAGTTTCGAGAACCACCGTGCCGACGATCCACCCCACAACTGCATTCCGCGCATCCTTCTCCGATTTCGCCGAGAAGAACTTCTGATACATCGACTGATTGCCCAACATCAGCAGCATTGTAGGCAAAAACAGCTCGAGCGCCTGGACCAGGCTAAAATCTCCCAGCACCTGAAAATGTGTCGCCGGCAACGCCTGGGTCACTGCCCCCCACCCGCCCGCCGCGTGCAGTACGAAGGGCAGCGCAAGCACCAGCGTAATCGTTGCCAGCAGCCCGATCACCACGTCCATATAGGCCACCGAAGCCATTCCCGCGATCGCGGTGAACACAATGACGAACGTCGCAATGATGTATTTGCCCAGGTCCGCGGTGATCAGGGTAGGGAAGATCAAATGCAGAATATCGCCACCGCCAATGAGCTGATAGCTGGTGATCGCAGTGTAGGCAAAAAGAATGGCGATCACGCCCAGCACCCGGGCTGTCTGGTTGTACCGCGCCTCCAGCAGATCGGGAATAGTGAACTGAGCAAACTTGCGTGCCCGCGGCGCGATGAAATAAATCAGAAGCAGTCCAGCCCACCCGCCGCCCGCCTGCCACAGCGCCGGGAAGCCATGCTTGTACGCATTTTCCGCGCCGCCCAGCAGAGATCCTGAACCGATCCAGGAAGACAGAAGAGTAAACACCAGCACAAAGGCCGGCAGGGAACGCCCCGCCAGCAGATAATCCGCCTTGGTCCTGGTTTTATTCAGCCGCGAAAGCGAAACCGTGAGCAGGGTAAGAGCGATCGCGCCGAGCACCCCGGCATACAAACCATGGTTGGGCATGTTTTCTGAGTGTAAGCCACAGGCAGCTTCAGCAGGGGGAACTCGACTTCAGTCCAGAGGGAAAGCGAACCACCCCTAAGCGGATCCGCTTTAGAGTTTTTGTGAGGACTCTGCACTAAGTCCCGTAGGCACCGCTGAACGTAGCCCAGGACGTAGTCCTGGGTTTGGAATCACCATCGACGTTAGTAGTCCCGAAGGGACGGCTGAAAACTCGGCTCCGGCCTTCCGGCTGTCCATTATCCCTTTCAAAACAATCGCGGCTTTAGCCGCTGAGGGCAGCGAACCATAAGATCAGCGAACGAATCACTGAGGATAAATCCGCCGCCCGAACAACGCAGTCCCGATCCGCACCTGGGTAGCGCCCTCGGCAATCGCCACTGGGAAGTCATGCGACATCCCCATCGAAAGCTCAGCAAACGACAGCCGCGGATGAGCCGCCGCCATCTCATCGCGCAGCACCCGCAGCCGGCTGAAGTAAGGCCGCACCGCGTCTGCATCCTCGAGAAACGGAGGTACCGTCATCAACCCGCGAAACTCCAATGCAGTCAAGTCAGGGAGCCGCTCCAGCAGCAACGGAAGCTCGGCGGACCCCGGCTCCACCCCGGCCTTTGACGCTTCATGGCTAAGCTTGATCTCGATCAGCACCGCCACCCGCCGTCCCAGCCGTTTCGCCGCCTCGTTCAGCCGCCCCGCCAGCGCGACCGAATCGAGCGTATCAATCGAAGCAAAAAGCTCGGCCGCGCGCGCCGCCTTATTCGACTGCAAGTGGCCAATCAGGTGGAACTCCGTCTCCGCCCCGCCTGTCCCGGCTCGCCGTGGAGCTTGCCGGGGCGCCTCCGCAAGCAGAGCACTCTTCTCCTGAAATTCCTGTACCCGGTTTTCCCCGAAGACCCTGACCCCAAGCGCCTCTGCCGCCAGAATCGCCGAAGCCGGATGCATCTTTGACACCGCCATCAGCGTCACTTCGCCGCGTGGCCGTCCCGCAGCGCGGCAAGCCGCCGAAATCTGCGCTTCGATACGATCGAGATTTTCCCCGAGAACTCCCGGCTCCCACTCAACGGCCGTGTTCTTCAAGGTATTTCTCCACCTCGAGCGCTGCCGCGCACCCGGAACCGGCTGCCGTAATCGCCTGCCGGTACCGGCGATCCTGCACGTCTCCACACGCGAACACCCCGGGCACCCGAGTAAACACCTGGTCCGTCGTGCGAATGTACCCGTCATCGTCCAGATCGATCAGCCCCTGAAACATCTTCGCGTTCGGAATATGCCCAATCCCCAGGAACATCGCGCTCACCGGCAAAGTCGACTCATCGTGCGTCAACGTATTCCGCAACCGCAAGCCGGACACTTCCTTCTGCTCCACTCCCAGCACTTCCTCGACCGCGGTATTGCTCAGGAACTTGATCTTCTCGTGCGCCCATCGCGCGCTCCAGCATGATGCGCGAAGCGCGGAACTGCTCCCGCCGATGGATCAGCGTGACCTTGGTGGCGAACCGCGTGAGGAAAAGCGCTTCTTCCATCGCAGAATCGCCGCCGCCGATCACCGCAATGTCCTTGCCCGAAAAGAAAAACCCGTCGCAAGTAGCGCAGGAGCTCACCCCGTGCCCGATCAGCGCCTGTTCGCTGGGCAGTCCCAGCCACCGCGCTGAGGCGCCGCTGGCAATGATCAGCGTGCGTGTGTGCACCGTGTCCTTGCCCAGATTCAGGGCAAAAGGACGCTTTGATAGATCGACCGAAACCAGGTGACCCATCTGGATATCAGCCCCAAAGCGGGTAGCCTGCAGCTTCATGCGTTCGATCAGTTCCGGACCCTGGATCCCCTCCGGCCAGCCGGGAAAGTTCTCCACCAGGGTCGTAATCGAGAGCTGCCCGCCCGGCTCATGGCCTTCCAGCACCAGCGGTTTCAGGTTAGCGCGGGCGGCATAGATGGCGGCCGTGAGGCCGGCGCAACCGGTGCCGAGGATGACGGTATCGCGAATGTCTTGAGCCATAAAGGTGAACTCTTTGATTCTACGCGGGAGCAAAGGATGCGAGCGAGTCCGCCAACGTAAGATGACGGCATGGCAAATCTCACATTGATTTACGGTATGAGGCTGCTCCCCTCCGAGGAAGCGGTAGAAGTGGGCGACGCCCTGGTCACCCTCAAAAACGGCAAGCAGGCCCACGTCACCATGCACGTGCTCGAAGGCAGTCGCGAACAAATCGAAAACCAGTTGCGCCAGAGCATCGAGGCCTTCTTCGACTTCTACCCCGAGATTTAGCACCTGCGAAGGAGACGGCCTTTAGAGTCTGCGGGAGAACTCGGATTATCCAGGCTTGCTTTGTAACAGGGCACGACTTCAGGCGTGCCGTCCCAAGCCAAAATGGACAGGGCTTTAGCCCTGCCACCGCAAAATCTGACTCGAAGATCGGACGGGAAAAAGCAAAGGGGCTAAGAGCCTGTCCATCCTGGCGCCGCTGAGGGATCTTTTTTCATCCGTCTGTATCCTAAACACAGAGCATCTCAACAATGGAGAGTGTCTGAATGGCTGAGATCCCTGCAACCTCGAAGCTTCCCCCGCGGCCGAGGGTAGTGGTAGTGGGCGGCGGCTTTGCCGGTTTGAACGCCGGCATGGCGCTGGCCGACATGAATGTCGACGTGACCCTGCTCGACCGCCGCAATCACCACACCTTCCAGCCGTTGCTCTATCAGGTAGCGCTCGCCGTGCTTTCTCCAGCGGATATCGCGCAGCCCATCCGCTCCATCTTCTCCAAAAAGAAAAACATCGAAGTCCTGATGGACGAAGTCATCGCCATCGAACCCGACCACCGCCGCCTGCGCTTGCACACCGGCGCGACCGTCGAATACGACTACCTCATCCTGGGTACCGGATCCACCCATTCCTACTTCGGCAAGGACGACTGGGCGCAAAATGCCCCGGGCCTGAAGACCGTCGAGGATGCGACCGAGATCCGCCGCCGCGTGCTGCTCGCCTTCGAGCTGGCGGAGCGGGAGATGGTAGAGACCGGCGCCCACCCGCAGTTGAACTTCGTCATCATCGGCGGAGGGCCCACCGGCGTCGAATTGGCCGGAGCCATCAGTGACATCTCGAAGCTCTACATGCGCCACGATTTCCGCCACATCAATCCGGCCAACGCGCGCGTGATCCTGATCGAGGGCTCGCCCCGCATCCTGGCCGCCTACCCCGAAGATCTATCGAAAAAAGCGGTCCAGCCAGCTGGCGCAATTAGGAGTGGAAGTACGCACCGGCCAAAGCGTGATGCGACGTAAAGCCCGGCTACGTCATGGTCGGCGGCAAGCGCCTCGACGCGGTGGTCACGTTATGGGCGGCCGGCGTCCAGGCCTCGCCGCTGGGTAAAATGCTGGGCACGCCCACCGACAAGCGAGGCTGCGCCATTGTCGATCTTAACCTGAATCCGCCCGGTCACCCGGAGATCTTTGTATGCGGCGACCTCGCCCACGTGGAAGAAGACGGCCGCCAGGTCCCCGGCGTGGCGCAGCCGGCGATGCAGATGGGCAAACACGCCGCGCAGATGATCGCGCAGGACATGGCGGGCAAGCCGCGAACCCCATTCCACTATTTCGACAAAGGAGACATGGCCACCATCGGCCGTCACGCCGCCGTCGCCAATGTCCGCTGGCCCTTCAAGGCCCACTGGCAGGGAACCCTGGCCTGGCTCGCCTGGGTGTCGGTCCATCTTTTCTTTCTGATCGGTTTTCGCAACCGCCTGGCCGTCTTTTTTTCCTGGGCCTGGACTTATCTGACCTTCAACCGCGGCGCCCGCCTCATCACCGGAAGCCCCCTGCTCCCGGGTGGGGCTCGCAGGCAGGCATCCGTCCGCAGGTGATGCATGCCACCCATGGACACCACCTCACCCCTGATGGGCCCAGTGGTGGTGGAAGAACCAAAAACCGCAGTCAAATAGGCAACTGTCCTCAATGAGAGCGCCCCCGTCCCCTTTGTCATCCCGAGCGAAGCCGAGGGATCTGCGGTGCGCCCCGACTCCGGAACGAACGTAAAGCCTAAACCGGTACCGGCTGGCTGGTATTCACGTTAACATGGGTCAGCCAGCCAAACCGATCCGGCCGCAGCCCATGAGCGATGCCCAGATACTCCTCGGAAAGCTGCTTCGCTGATCGGTCCAACCGTCCCGTCGCCAATGTGAATGCGATCCACCGAACGGATCGGGTGCACCTCGGCCGCCGTCCCGGTAAAGAACGCCTCATCGGCGATGTACAGCAATTCGCGAGGCATGGCCTGTTCCACCACGGGAATGCCAAGATGGCGCGCCATCGTCAGCACTGAATCGCGCGTAATCCCGGACAACACCGAATTAGCCAGCGGCGTGGTATAGATCACGCCATTCCGCACCACGAACAGATTCTCCCCCGACCCCTCCGACAGATTGCCGAACACATCGAGAGCAATTCCTTCCGAGTATCCGTTGCTATCCGCTTCCATGCGAATAAGCTGCGAATTCAGATAATTCCCACCGGCCTTAGCCAGCGCAGGCATCGTATTGGGGGCCATCCGGCTCCAGGAGGAGATGCAAACATCCGCGCCCTCATCTCCGGCCACGTACTTACCCCAGGAATAATTCGCGATGAACACTTCAATGGGAGTGCCCTTAGGGCTCACGCCCATCTCTCCGTACCCGCGCAGCGCGATCGGCCGAATGTAGCACGGAGCGATACCGTTGCTTTCGACCAGGCCAACCACGGCGCTCGATAGTTGCTCCAGCGAGTAGGGCAGGGGCATGCGATAGATTTTGGCTGAATCCAGCAGTCGCTGCATATGTTCTGGGAGCCGGAAAATAGCCGCCCCCTGGGGTTGCGCGTAGCAGCGAATTCCTTCAAAAACCGACGAGCCATAGTGCACGACATGACTCATCACATGGATCTGGGCCTTGTCCCACGGAACTAAATTTCCGTTGTGCCAGATCTTGGCGGTTGGCTGGATAGGCATCGACAGCAGCTCCCTTCGATTGAAGCTCTGATTATAACTGCCGCAACCGGCCTCTCTGGGTTAAGTTGAGTGCATGTATGGTCCGGCCAGCATAGCGATCAACACCCTGCACTCGAACTACGTGCGCTTCTCCGTGTTGGCGGTCAGTTCCATCTTCTTTCTCGTCGATCCCTTCGCCGCGATCCCCGCCTTCCTTGCCATCACCGCCGGTGCCGATCGCAAGCGCCAGCAGCGCATGGCGAGAAAAGGAGCGCTCACCTGCCTCATCGTCCTGATGACCTTCGCCCTGGCGGGCAAGCTCATCTTCCGTATGTTCGGCATAACTCTACCGGCCTTTGAAATCGCCGGAGGCGTCATCCTCCTTCTCATCGGCATAGACATGATCGAAGCCCGTCGCTCCCCCACCCAGGAGTCAAGCGATGAAACCGCAGAAGCGGCCTCAAAGGACGATGCCGGCATAGTGCCGTTAGGCATTCCGATGCTGGCTGGACCGGGAGCCATTTCGAGCGTAATGATCCTGGTGGGTCAAGCCCTGAAACCCTGGGAGCTGATGGTAGTGCTGGCCGCCATCGTCCTAACCGCAGGTCTAAGCTATCTAATCCTGAACGGAGCCAACCGGGTCCGAGGCATCATGGGCGAGACCGGAATCCGCATCCTTGTCCGCATAATGGGCTTGCTGCTAGTAGCGCTAGCCGTGCAATTCTTCATCAACGGCCTAACCGACCTCGGCCTGATCGCCAAATTCGAGTAAAGCTCTGTCTCCCCACCAAGAATCGGCAAATGGAAAGACGGGTGCCCCACGTTTCGCCCCAGCGTACGTGGCGACGAAAACGAGGGGCGAAGCCCCACCACTGCTTTCACCCCACCCCAAACAAAATCCCCACCGGACCCTCTTTTCAACAGCCCCACCCCCTTTTCAACAACCCAGCCCTTGCTCTTCCGTGAATGAGTTGTTACTCTCGCAGAGGTCGTTGAAAACAGCAGCTCGCCGGAATCAAAATCCCCGGAACTGATTTGCAAAATTCAACAAAATTGGTACTATAAAAAAGTGTAGCAGTGGTCACGGTGGAGCTTCGCGGTAGGGAACAAATAGTACCCACCCAGCAGTAGCGAGCGAAGCGGCAGTTTGTTCGACGGGCGAAATCAGCCCATACCGATCACCTGAACAAGCGCAATCAAATCCGGCTGAATCGAAGCCGGGCGCTTGATCGTCCAGGAACCCGGTAGAGAAGGTAAGGCCTTCCAGAGCGAACAATCCATTGCAGGGCGAGGGGAACTTTCCCTCTTGGGCAAAATTGCCCACCAGAACGCCACGCGCATTCTGAGCAGATCTTTAAAAATTTGGTGCTGCAAGCGCGCTTCGAGTCAATCGGGAAAAATTTCCCCTTGACAGGCTCCCGAAATTTCTATAGCTTCGGTAAGTGCGCCTAAAACACGGCAATGCCGTGTTAATGCAGCGCAACAAGTTCGAGGACACGCAGCTAGGCTGCGGATTCCTTGATCCAAAGCGGACCCGCTCAGGCGGACCCCGGCACGGATCTTTGACAATCAGGTTGAACATGCCAGTCGTGAGAATACAATGAAGTTTGGTTTGATCATTCTCACAATGTAATGTCTTCGCAGCGTTTTCGAGCTCTGCGAGACTTGGTCTGCTCATCCCGGACCTCCGTCCTGGGATCGAGTCAATCGTAGGTTTCAAACGAGAGTTTGATCCTGGCTCAGAATCAACGCTGGCGGCGTGCCTAACACATGCAAGTCGAACGAGAAAGTGGAGCAATCCATGAGTAAAGTGGCGCACGGGTGAGTAACACGTGACTAACCTACCCTTGAGTGGGGGATAACCTAGGGAAACCTGGGCTAATACCGCATAATACCTTCGGGTCAAAGGAGCAATTCGCTTAAGGAGGGGGTCGCGGCCGATTAGTTAGTTGGCGGGGTAATGGCCCACCAAGACGATGATCGGTATCCGGCCTGAGAGGGCG
>CAVYFF010000018.1:287500-290571 GCA_963767745.1 uncultured Acidobacteriaceae bacterium
GTAGGGTCCGCAACAGTAGAGTTACCAATCTGGTGGTTAGTCGAATCCTCTGGAAAGTGGATCCATAGAGCGTGACAGGCGCGTAGACGAAAACCATCCAGACTCGAAGCGGATACCTGAGTAAGGCGGGGCACGTGAAACCCTGCTTGAATCTACGGGGACCATCCCGTAAGGCTAAATACTCGTTTCTGACCGATAGTGAACCAGTACCGTGAGGGAAAGGCGAAAAGAACCCCTGCGAGGGGAGTGAAAAGTACCTGAAACCGTGTGCCTACAAGCAGTGGGAGGACTATGCCCGCAAGGGAATGTCTGACCGCGTGCCTATTGCATAATGAGCCGGCTAGTTATTCTTGTCAGCAAGGTTAAGCGAAAGCGAGCCGTAGCGAAAGCGAGTCTGAATAGGGCGATTCAGTTGGCAGGAATAGACGCGAAGCGGGATGATCTACCCTTGGCCAGGTTGAAGGTGGGGTAACACCCACTGGAGGACCGAACCGGTGTTTGTTGAAAAAAGCTCGGATGAGCTGAGGGTAGGGGTGAAAGGCTAATCAAATTTCGTGATAGCTCGTTCTCTCCGAAATAGCTTTAGGGCTAGCCTCGGATGATTTGCATTGGTGGTAGAGAACTGGATGGACTAGGGGGCTTTCCGGCTTACTGAATCCAATCAAACTTCGAATGCCAATGACAACCAGTCCGGGAGTCAGACAATGGGGGCTAAGCTTCATTGTCGAGAGGGAAACAGCCCAGACCGCCTGCTAAGGTCCCAAAGTTACAGTTAAGTGGGAAAGGAAGTCGGAACGCTCAGACAGCCAGGAGGTTGGCTTAGAAGCAGCCATCCTTTAAAGAAAGCGTAATAGCTCACTGGTCAAGCGGTCCGGTGCCGACAATATAACGGGGCTAAAACTGTACACCGAAGCAGCGGATGCACACTCTAGGGTGTGCGTGGTAGGAGAGCATTCTCAACCGCAGCGAAGTCAGACTGTGAAGACTGATGGAGCGTTGAGAAGAGACCCTGCCGGCATAAGTAGCGATAATGGGTGTGAGAACCACCCACGCCGAAAGTCTAAGGTTTCCTGAGGAAGGTTAATCCGCTCAGGGTTAGGCGGTCCCTAAGGTGAGGCCGAAAGGCGTAGCTGATGGACATCCGGTTAATATTCCGGACCTCCCAATATCTCGTTTGACGACGGGGAGACGCAGAAGGATAAGCAGGGCCTCCTATGGCTATGGGGCTTGATGCGCGTAAGCTGGTTCACCCAGGCAAATCCAGGTGAGCTTAACAGTGAGGCGCAAAACAGTAGGGCGTATGCCCGAAAGCTGCCGATTTCACGCTGCCAAGAAAATCCTCTAAGGAGAGAAATTGGGAACCGTACCACAAACCGACACAGGTAGACGAGGAGAATATCCAAAGGCGCTCGAGTGAAGGCTTCTTAAGGAACTCGGCAAATTAGCTCCGTAACTTCGGGAGAAGGAGCGCCCCGGTAGAGTGAAAGCTCGAGGGGGCCGCAGTGAAACGCGTACGGCGACTGTTTAACAAAAACACAGGTCTCTGCTAAGTCGAAAACGACGTATAGGGGCTGACGCCTGCCCGGTGCCGGAAGGTTAAAAGGAGAGGTTAGCCGCAAGGCGAAGCTTTGAATTGAAGCCCCGGTGAACGGCGGCCGTAACTATAACGGTCCTAAGGTAGCGAAATTCCTTGTCGGGTAAGTTCCGACCTGCACGAATGGCGTAACGATCGTACGACTGTCTTAAGGAGTTGCTCGGCGAACTTGTAGTACCGGTGAAGATGCCGGTTACCCGCAGCTAGACGGAAAGACCCCGTGCACCTTTACTACACTTTTACTATGAATTATGGCTCTTGCTGCGCAGGATAGGTGGGAGGCTTTGATACCAGGTTCTCGGACTTGGTGGAGCCAACGGTGAGATACCACCCTGCGAGTGCTGTGATTCTAACCTCCTCCCGTGATCCGGGAGAGGGACATAGTAAGACGGGTAGTTTGACTGGGGCGGTCGCCTCCTAAATTGTAACGGAGGCGCGCGAAGCTACACTCAGGCTGTTTGGAAATCAGCCGTCGAGTGCAAAGGCATAAGTGTGGTTAACTGTAAGACCTACAAGTCGAGCAGATGCGAAAGCAGGCCTTAGTGATCCGGTGGTTCTGTATGGAAGGGCCATCGCTCAACGGATAAAAGGTACGCCGGGGATAACAGGCTGATCGGAGCCAAGAGTTCATATCGACGCTCCGGTTTGGCACCTCGATGTCGGCTCATCGCATCCTGGAGCTGTAGAAGGTTCCAAGGGTTAGGCTGTTCGCCTATTAAAGCGGTACGTGAGCTGGGTTCAGAACGTCGCGAGACAGTTCGGTCCCTATCTGCTGTGGGCGTAGGAGATTTGCGGGGGGCTGTCCTTAGTACGAGAGGACCGGGATGGACGAACCTCTTGTGTTCCAGTTGTCTTGCCAAAGGCACGGCTGGGTAGCGAAGTTCGGTTGTGATAACCGCTGAATGCATATAAGCGGGAAGCACGCCCCAAGATGAGATCTCCCAACCCAAAAGGGTCAAGAAGGGTCCAGGAAGACCACCTGGTTGATAGGCTGGAGGTGGAAGCGCAGTAATGCGTGTAGCTTACCAGTACTAATCGCCCGTTCGGCTTGTCCATAGAATTAACTCTGCGCAGTTATCAGAGAGACATTCAACAAGCCTTGTAAGTGATATACGGCACGATCTAAAAGATCTGCCAGTGATCTAGCCCAATCGGTTTCGTTGTGAAAAATCAGGTTGCATGGCGCCAGTTTGCCGCCCGAGAACCTCAGGAAAACTAGCCTGAACTCGCCGCGACTGCGGGGGAGACCCTCCGCCAAGCGCCCCAAAAGCTCAAAGGTGTGTTTTTACAGCTCGGTTAAGGTTGTCGGAGCACACGCGAGGAAGAATAAGTCTTCGCAGCACACCTAGATTTGCCGGTGACCATACCGCGAGGGTCACACCCGTTCCCATCCCGAACACGGAAGTTAAGCCTCGCTGGGCCGATGGTACTGCACGCGTAAGTGTGTGGGAGCGTAGGTGATTGCCGGCATTAACTA